>SMDE01000001.1 GCA_004346725.1 Phytobacter diazotrophicus
AATGTCAGATCGTATGCGCCTGTTAGGGCGCGGCTGGTAACAGAGCCTTACAGGCGCATCTGAAAAACCTCCGGCTATGCCGGAGGATATTTATTCGTCTGTAGAAAAGGCCATGCGCCTGAATGTATGTGACTCGGACACGGGTTGATGGCTATCGTCTCCACGGCGTGATGTTACTGCATAAATGTATGGCATAAAAAAAGCCGCTTTCGCGGCTTTTCTCATTTTTGATCAGCGCTTATTTAGCTTTGTTTTCCAGATTTTCTACCTGCGGCAGACCTGTCGCAGAAGAGGCGGAAAGAAGACCGGACTGCGCATAACCGAACAGTTTTTCACGTGTATCGGTAATGTCCAGGTTACGCATCGTCAACTGACCAATACGATCATCCGGAGAGAATACGGAATCGCCTTTCTCCATGGTCAGCCGTTCTGGCTTATAAGTCAGGTTATCAGACACAGTATTCAGGATGGAGTAGTCGTTACCGCGACGCAGTTCCAGCGTCACTTCACCCGTAATCTGGCTCGCCACCCAGCGTTGCAGACCATCACGCAGCATCAGTGCCTGAGAGTCGAACCAGCGGCCCTGATACAGCAAGCGACCCAACTGACGACCATGCGCATGATACTGCTCAATAGTGTCTTCGTTGTGAATACCGGTCAGCAGACGCTCATAGGCGATATGCAGCAACGCCATCCCCGGCGCTTCATAGATGCCGCGGCTTTTCGCTTCGATGATACGGTTTTCAATCTGGTCGCTCATGCCCAGACCGTGACGGCCACCGATCCGGTTAGCTTCCATCATTAGCTCAACATCATCGCTAAACGTTTTACCGTTCAGGGCAACCGGATGGCCTTGCTCAAAACGTACGGTCACTTCTTCTGCCGGGATTTTTACATTTTCATCCCAGAACTTAACGCCCATGATCGGGTTTACGATCTTCACACTGGAGTTCAGGAATTCGAGGTCCTTCGCTTCATGCGTTGCGCCGAGCATGTTCGAGTCGGTGGAATACGCTTTTTCCACGGACATTTTGTAGTCGAAACCACAGGCGATCATGAATTCGGACATTTCCTGACGGCCGCCCAGCTCATCAATAAAATCGGTATCCAGCCACGGCTTATAGATTTTCAGCTCGGCGTTGGTCAACAGGCCATAACGATAGAAACGCTCAATATCATTACCTTTATAGGTACTGCCATCGCCCCAGATGTTAACGCCATCTTCTTTCATTGCTGCAACGAGCATGGTACCGGTTACCGCACGACCGAGCGGGGTGGTGTTGAAGTAGGTCAGGCCGCCTGTTGTGTTATGAAACGCGCCGCACTGAATTGCGGCAATGCCTTCGGCAACCAGTTGCTTACGGCAGTCGATCAGGCGGGCATTCTCCGCGCCATATTCCTTTGCACGACGAGGAATTGCGTCATAGTCGTCCTCGTCCGGTTGACCCAGATTCGCAGTGTATGCGTAAGGAACGGCACCTTTTTTGCGCATCCACAGCAATGCCGCGCTGGTATCCAGGCCCCCGGAGAAGGCGATACCAATACGTTGACCAACCGGAAGATGCTTGAGAATCGTCGTCATAAAATAAATCCCTGCTTAATATACCTATGGTGAGAGACTTAACAGCCACGCCATGATGTTTAATACCATTCACTGTTGTTGCGATAATGAATGGTTATGCAAAATAAATGAGTTTTCATTTAAGCATCTTTTGGCGATGACAGGAAGAGAAGAGTGCAATTTTCATCGCAATAATGGCTGATAATGCCCTCTGAAAATGCATCCGCCATTGCGCATGATAATACAAGTCCGGGCGCATAAAAGGCAAACCTGTCAGGGTTGACAGATAGTTATGTTTATCAATATAATGTACGCAGATTATACGTCCCGTCTTCGGTACCAAATCCCAGCATTATTTGCAAATCTTCTGCTAACCGAGTAGAATTTGCCACGTTTCAGGCGCGGGGTGGAGCAGCCTGGTAGCTCGTCGGGCTCATAACCCGAAGGTCGTCGGTTCAAATCCGGCCCCCGCAACCACTTTCCCTAAGTGTTCTTTTTCAAATATACTATGAAGACTTAACGCCTTCGTCGCTGGATTTGAAAAAAATACTCCCGGAAGGTTCTCCAGGCCGCAGTTGCGGCTATAGGGTTCAGTTATTTAAAGCCCCGATTTATCGGGGTTTTTTGTTATCTGACTACGGAATAACTGGGCTTTACGCCCTTTTTTTATGTCTTGGGGGTGGGCTTGTCCACATTAGAGCAAAAATTAACAGAGATGATCACAGCACCGGTTGAAGCACTGGGCTACGAGCTGGTTGGTATTGAATTTGTGCGTGGTCGCACATCTACACTGCGCATCTATATTGATAGTGAAGATGGCATCAATGTTGATGATTGTGCCGATGTCAGCCACCAGGTCAGCGCGGTGATGGATGTTGAAGATCCTATTACCGTTGCTTATAACCTGGAAGTGTCCTCACCAGGCCTTGATCGTCCCTTATTTACAGCGGAACACTACGCGCGTTTTACGGGTGAAGAGGTGTCGCTGGTCTTGCGTATGGCGGTACAGAACCGTCGCAAATGGCAAGGCGTTATCAAAGGTGTCGATGGCGAGATGATCACCGTTACGGTCGAAGGTAAAGATGAAGTGTTCGCATTGAGCAACATTCAGAAAGCGAACCTGGTCCCCCACTTTTAACAGTCTGGATTGAGGTGAAAGGCCCCCGATGAATAAAGAAATTTTGGCTGTTGTTGAAGCTGTTTCTAACGAAAAAGCGCTGCCGCGTGAAAAAATCTTCGAAGCGCTGGAAAGTGCTCTGGCTACAGCAACCAAGAAAAAATACGAGCAAGAGATTGATGTCCGCGTAGAGATCGATCGTAAGAGCGGTGATTTCGATACGTTCCGCCGTTGGGTTGTGGTCGAAGAAGTTACCCAGCCGACGCGCGAAATTACGCTGGAAGCGGCTCGCTTCGAAGACGAAAGCATGAATGTTGGTGATTTTGTTGAAGACCAGATTGAATCTGTCACCTTTGACCGTATTACCACCCAAACGGCAAAACAGGTTATCGTGCAGAAAGTGCGCGAAGCTGAACGTGCAATGGTTGTTGACCAGTTCCGTGAGCATGAAGGCGAGATCATCACGGGTGTGGTGAAGAAAGTGAACCGCGACAACATCACGCTTGATCTGGGTAGCAACGCCGAAGCGGTCATTCTGCGTGAAGACATGCTGCCGCGTGAAAACTTCCGTCCGGGCGACCGTATTCGCGGCGTGCTCTATGCTGTACGTCCCGAAGCGCGTGGCGCACAGTTGTTCGTGACGCGTTCCAAACCTGAGATGCTGATCGAACTGTTCCGCATTGAAGTACCGGAAATCGGCGAAGAAGTTATCGAAATCAAAGCGGCTGCTCGCGATCCTGGTTCTCGTGCAAAAATTGCTGTGAAAACTAACGACAAACGTATCGACCCGGTCGGTGCGTGTGTAGGGATGCGTGGCGCACGTGTTCAGGCAGTATCAACCGAACTGGGCGGCGAGCGAATCGATATCGTCCTGTGGGATGATAACCCGGCGCAGTTCGTTATTAACGCCATGGCGCCTGCTGATGTTGCTTCTATCGTTGTTGATGAAGACAAGCACACCATGGATATCGCCGTTGAAGCCGGTAACCTGGCTCAGGCGATTGGCCGTAATGGCCAGAACGTTCGTCTGGCTTCACAGCTGAGCGGCTGGGAACTCAACGTGATGACCGTTGAAGACCTGCAGGCGAAGCATCAGGCAGAAGCCCATGCAGCGATCGACACCTTCACTCGCTACCTCGACATTGACGAAGACTTCGCCACTGTTCTGGTTGAAGAAGGTTTCTCCACGCTGGAAGAACTGGCCTATGTGCCAATGAAAGAGCTGCTGGAAATCGACGGTCTGGATGAAGATACCGTTGAAGCCCTGCGTGAACGCGCGAAAAATGCCCTGACCACCCTGGCTCTGGCGCAGGAAGAAAGCATCGGTAATAAAGAACCGGCTGAAGACCTGCTGAACCTGGAAGGTTTGGATCGTGCGTTGGCGTTTAAACTGGCAGCCCGCGGTGTTTGTACGCTGGAAGATCTCGCCGACCAGGGCGTAGATGACCTGAGCGATATCGACGGTTTGACCGACGAGAAAGCCGGGGAGCTCATCATGGCCGCACGTAATATTTGCTGGTTTGGTGGCGAAGCGTAATAAACTGTAGCAGGAAGGAACAGCATGACAGATGTAACCGTAAAAACGCTGGCCGCTGAGATTCAGACCTCTGTGGACCGCCTGGTACAGCAATTTGCTGATGCAGGGATCCGTAAGTCCGCTGAAGACTCAGTGACGGCACAAGAAAAACAGACGCTGTTAGCGCATCTGAACCGTGAACACGGCTCAGGTCCTGACAAGCTGACGTTGCAGCGCAAGACGCGTAGCACATTAAGCATTCAGGGCACCGGTGGGAAAAGTAAATCGGTGCAGATCGAAGTCCGTAAAAAACGCACCTTTGTAAAACGCGATCCACAAGAGGCGGAACGTCTCGCAGCGGAAGAAGAGGCGAAGCGTGAAGCGGAGGATAAGGCCCGTCGTGAAGCAGAGGAAGCTGCTAAGCGCGAAGCCGAGGAAAAAGCCAAACGTGATGCCGAAGAAAGAGCGAAGCGTGAAGCGGATGAAAAAGCCAAACGCGAGTCTGCTGATAAAGCAAAACGTGAAGCTGCGGAAAATAGCAAAGTGAGCAACCAACAATCTGACGAAATGACCAGGACAGCCCAGGGTGAAAAAGCCCGTCGTGAAGCTGAAGCGCAAGATCTTAAGCGCAAAGCGGAAGAGGAGGCTCGTCGTAAGCTGGAAGAAAATGCGCGTCGCGTAGCGGAAGAAGCTCGTCGCATGGCTGAGGAAAACGAATCCCGTTGGAATGCCAGCAGCGATAAAGAAGAAGAAAGCAGCGACTATCATGTAACCACTTCTCACCATGCACGCCAGGCTGAGGACGATAGCGACCGTGAAGTCGAAGGTGGTCGTGGTCGTGGTCGTAACGCGAAAGCGGCACGCCCAGCGAAAAAAGGCAACAAGCATGCCGAAAGCAAAGCCGATCGTGAAGAAGCCCGTGCGGCCATTCGCGGTGGTAAAGGCGGCAAACAGCGTAAAGGTTCTGCGCTGCAACAGAGCTTCCAGAAGCCTGCGCAGGCAGTTAACCGTGACGTTGTGATCGGTGAAACGCTGACCGTTGGCGAGCTGGCTAACAAAATGGCGGTGAAAGGCTCTCAGGTCATCAAAGCGATGATGAAACTGGGCGCAATGGCCACCATCAACCAGGTTATCGACCAGGAAACCGCGCAGCTTGTAGCCGAAGAAATGGGCCACAAAGTTATCCTCCGTCGTGAAAACGAACTGGAAGAAGCGGTAATGAGCGACCGTGATACGGGTGCTGCGGCTGAACCGCGTGCGCCAGTCGTGACCATCATGGGTCACGTTGACCACGGTAAAACCTCTCTGCTGGACTACATTCGTTCAACGAAAGTAGCCTCAGGTGAAGCTGGCGGCATTACCCAGCACATCGGTGCATACCACGTCGAAACCGAAAACGGCATGATCACCTTCCTGGATACCCCGGGCCACGCCGCGTTTACCGCGATGCGTGCACGTGGTGCGCAGGCAACGGATATCGTGGTTCTGGTTGTGGCTGCTGACGATGGCGTGATGCCGCAAACAATCGAAGCTATCCAGCACGCAAAAGCGGCGCAGGTACCGGTTGTTGTTGCAGTGAACAAAATCGATAAGCCAGAAGCGGATCCGGATCGCGTTAAGAATGAATTGTCCCAGTACGGCATTATGCCGGAAGAGTGGGGCGGCGAAAGCCAGTTCGTTCATGTATCTGCAAAAGCGGGTACCGGTATCGACGAACTGCTCGACGCTATCCTGCTGCAGGCTGAGGTTCTTGAGCTGAAAGCTATCCGTACCGGTATGGCGAGCGGTGTTGTGATCGAATCCTTCCTGGATAAAGGTCGTGGTCCGGTTGCTTCCGTTCTGGTACGCGAAGGTACTCTGCATAAAGGCGATATCGTTCTGTGTGGCTTTGAATATGGCCGCGTACGTGCGATGCGTGATGAGCTTGGTCGTGAAGTTAGCGAAGCGGGTCCGTCTATTCCGGTTGAAATCCTCGGCCTGTCTGGTGTTCCGGCAGCGGGTGATGAAGCGACGGTTGTTCGCGACGAGAAGAAAGCGCGTGAAGTTGCACTGTATCGTCAGGGTAAATTCCGCGAAGTCAAACTGGCGCGTCAGCAGAAATCCAAACTGGAAAATATGTTCGCCAACATGACCGAAGGCGAAGTCCACGAAGTGAACGTCGTTCTGAAAGCGGACGTTCAGGGTTCTGTGGAAGCGATCACCGATTCTCTGCTGAAACTGTCTACTGACGAAGTGAAAGTGAAGATCGTAGGTTCCGGTGTTGGTGGTATCACCGAAACCGATGCTACCCTTGCAACGGCTTCGAATGCCATTCTGGTTGGCTTTAACGTTCGTGCCGACGCCTCTGCGCGCCGCGTGATCGAAGCCGAAGGTCTGGATCTGCGTTACTACTCCGTCATCTATAACCTGATCGACGAAGTGAAAGCAGCGATGAGCGGCATGCTGTCTCCGGAACTGAAACAGCAGATCATTGGTCTGGCTGAGGTTCGTGATGTGTTCAAATCACCGAAATTCGGTGCGATCGCGGGCTGTATGGTTACCGAAGGCACGATTAAACGTCATAACCCAATCCGCGTCCTGCGTGACAACGTGGTTATCTATGAAGGCGAGCTGGAATCCCTGCGCCGCTTCAAAGATGACGTTAACGAAGTCCGTAACGGCATGGAATGTGGTATCGGCGTTAAGAACTACAACGACGTTCGCGTTGGCGATATGATCGAAGTGTTCGAAATTATCGAGATCCAACGTAGCATCGATTAATTTTCGTCGGCTTTTGGGCCGCTACTGTGTTGGTTACGTTCACTCACCCCGGTCACATAGTTATCTATGCTCCCGGGGATTGATGAGCGTGCCGCCTTGCCGGAATCCCAAAAGCTTAGAAAATTGATTAGCGTAGACCGGGGAAGCGCAGCGCCACCCGGTATGAATTTCAAAAGGGGCTATAAGCCCCTTTTTTGTCTGGAGAATTTATTATGGCGAAAGAATTTGGTCGCCCACAGCGCGTAGCCCAGGAGATGCAGAAAGAAATCGCCATCATCCTGCAGCGCGAAATTAAAGACCCGCGTGTTGGCATGATGACGACTGTATCGGGCGTTGAAGTCTCTCGCGATCTGGCCTATGCCAAAGTGTTTGTGACCTTCCTGAACGACAAAGATGAAGCCGCCGTTAAAGCGGGCATCAAAGCGCTGCAGGAAGCATCCGGTTTCATCCGTACGCTGCTCGGCAAAGCTATGCGCCTGCGTATCGTGCCAGAACTGACTTTCTTCTACGACAACTCACTGGTGGAAGGGATGCGTATGTCTAACCTCGTCACCAGCGTGGTGAAACATGACGATGAACGTCGTGTGAACCCAACGGACGACAGCAAGGAGGACTGATGAGTCGTCCTCGTCGTCGCGGTCGCGATGTGCACGGCGTGCTGTTGCTGGATAAACCGCAAGGCGCATCCAGCAATGATGTACTGCAAAAAGTTAAACGTCTCTTTAATGCCAATCGCGCCGGGCATACTGGCGCGTTGGATCCTCTGGCAACAGGTATGCTACCGGTTTGTCTGGGAGAGGCGACAAAGTTCTCCCAGTATCTGCTGGATTCTGACAAGCGTTACCGTGTGGTAGCGAAGCTGGGCCAGCGCACCGATACTTCTGATGCTGATGGTCAAATTGTCGAAGAGCGTCCGGTCGATTTTAGCGCTGAGCAACTGGCCGCCGCGCTGGAGACCTTTCGCGGCGATATCGAACAAATACCCTCAATGTATTCTGCACTGAAATATCAGGGCAAAAAGCTGTATGAATACGCGCGCCAGGGTATCGAAGTTCCACGTGAAGCCCGACCTATTACGGTGTATGAACTGTTGTTCATCCGCCACGAAGGCGATGAACTGGAACTGGAAGTTCACTGCTCGAAAGGCACCTATATTCGTACAATTGTTGACGATCTGGGTGAGAAACTGGGCTGTGGCGCACATGTGATTTATCTGCGCCGTCTGGCGGTGAGTAAATATCCTGCTGAGCGAATGGTGACGCTGGAACAATTGCATGACCTGGTCGCGCAAGCTGAGCAGCGTGATATCCCGGCGGCTCAATTACTCGATCCGTTGTTAATGCCCATGGATAGCCCGGCAGCTGACTACCCTGTTATTAACCTTCCGTTGGCTTCGTCGGTTTACTTCCGCAACGGTAATCCTGTGCGAACAACCGGTGTGCCGCATGAAGGTCTGGTGCGTGTCACTGAAGGTGAAGAGGCGAAATTTATCGGTATGGGCGAAATGGATGACGAAGGGCGTGTTGCTCCGCGTCGTCTGGTGGTTGAGTACCCGCCAGTCTAAGCCTCGTCTTGCGATAACCAGTCACTGAGAGTAGAATATTGGCGCTTAATGCCGGGTCAATTGTTTAACAATATCTGGTATTAATTCCGGGGTTGCTGAATTAGAGATCGGCACCCTCTCATTTTTTTATCACTGGAGTACAAAATGTCTCTAAGCGTTGAAGCTAAAGCAAAAATCGTTTCTGAGTTTGGTCGTGGCGAAAACGACAGCGGTTCTACCGAAGTTCAGGTTGCACTGCTGACTGCACAGATCAACCACCTGCAGGGCCACTTTGCAGAGCACAAAAAAGATCACCACAGCCGTCGTGGTCTGCTGCGTATGGTTTCTCAGCGTCGTAAACTGCTCGACTACCTGAAACGTAAAGATGTTGCACGCTACACCGCGCTGATCGAGCGTCTGGGTCTGCGTCGCTAATTCTTGCGAGTTTCAAGAAAGGGGCCGTAAGGCCCCTTTTTTCAACCAGACGGCAGTAATTAACAGTACAATAATGTATTGTTGCTATGAATGATCTTCGTTGCAGAGGTTCGCGCGGCTAATGAGAGGCTTTACCCACGAGAGCGGGGTTAGGGTTGTCATTAGTCGCGAGGATGCAGGAAGATCGGGTTTAAACGACAGCATCCCTGGGGGTTGCTGTCATTCATTAAGATTAAGAAAGGATAATATTTTGCTTAATCCGATCGTTCGTAAATTCCAGTACGGCCAACATACCGTTACGCTGGAAACCGGCATGATGGCACGTCAGGCGACGGCAGCCGTTATGGTTAGCATGGATGACACTGCGGTATTCGTTACCGTTGTGGGCGCTAAAAAAGCTAAACCGGGCCAGGATTTCTTCCCGTTAACTGTTAACTATCAAGAGCGTACCTACGCTGCTGGTAAAATCCCGGGTGGTTTCTTCCGTCGTGAAGGTCGTCCAAGCGAAGGCGAAACTCTGATTGCGCGTCTGATTGACCGCCCGGTTCGTCCGCTGTTCCCGGAAGGCTTCGTTAACGAAGTTCAGGTTATTGCAACCGTGGTTTCCGTTAACCCGCAGGTTAACCCGGATATCGTTTCTATGATTGGTGCTTCCGCAGCACTGTCTCTGTCAGGTATTCCGTTCAATGGACCGATTGGCGCAGCGCGCGTGGGTTACATTAACGATCAATACGTACTGAACCCGACCCAGGAAGAACTGAAGTCCAGCAAACTGGACCTGGTGGTAGCGGGTACCGAAGGTGCGGTATTGATGGTGGAATCCGAAGCAGAATTGCTGAGCGAAGACCAGATGCTGGGCGCAGTCGTATTTGGCCACGAACAGCAGCAGGTTGTTATCCAGGCCATTAACGACCTGGTAAAAGAAGCGGGCAAACCGCGTTGGGACTGGCAGCCAGAAGCCGTCAACGAAGCGCTGAACGCACGCGTTGCTGCTCTGGCTGAAGCGCGTCTGAGCGATGCTTACCGCATCACTGACAAACAAGAGCGTTATGCTCAGGTTGATGTCATTAAATCTGACGTTGTAGCTGCGCTGGTTGCAGAAGATGAAACCCTGGATGCCAACGAGCTGGGCGACATCCTGCACGCTATCGAGAAAAATGTTGTTCGTAGCCGCGTACTGGCAGGCGAACCGCGTATCGATGGTCGCGAAAAAGACATGATCCGTGGTCTGGATGTGCGCACTGGCGTATTGCCGCGTACTCACGGTTCTGCGCTGTTTACCCGTGGTGAAACTCAGGCTCTGGTTACCGCAACGCTGGGTACTGCCCGTGATGCGCAGATCATTGATGAGCTGATGGGTGAGCGCACTGACAGCTTCCTGTTCCATTACAACTTCCCTCCGTACTCCGTAGGTGAAACCGGTATGGTTGGCTCGCCGAAGCGTCGTGAAATTGGTCACGGTCGTCTGGCGAAGCGCGGTGTACTGGCTGTAATGCCGGAAGCGGATAAATTCCCCTACACCGTTCGTGTGGTGTCTGAAATCACCGAATCCAACGGTTCTTCTTCCATGGCTTCCGTGTGTGGCGCTTCTCTGGCGTTGATGGACGCAGGCGTACCGATCAAAGCAGCCGTTGCGGGTATCGCAATGGGCCTGGTGAAAGAAGGCGACAACTTTGTTGTTCTTTCTGACATCCTGGGCGATGAAGATCACCTTGGCGATATGGACTTCAAAGTAGCGGGCTCCCGCGACGGTATCTCTGCACTGCAGATGGATATCAAAATTGAAGGCATCACCAAAGAGATCATGCAGGTTGCGCTGAACCAGGCTAAAGGTGCTCGTTTGCACATCCTGAGCGTGATGGAGCAGGCGATCAATGCGCCGCGCGGCGATATCTCTGAATTCGCACCGCGTATCCACACCATCAAGATCAACCCGGACAAAATCAAAGACGTCATCGGTAAAGGTGGCTCTGTGATTCGTGCGCTGACCGAAGAAACCGGCACTACCATCGAAATCGAAGATGACGGCACCGTGAAAATCGCAGCGACCGATGGCGAGAAAGCGAAATTCGCTATTCGTCGTATCGAAGAGATCACTGCAGAAATCGAAGTAGGTCGTATCTACAACGGTAAAGTGACCCGCATTGTTGACTTTGGCGCGTTCGTTGCCATCGGCGGCGGTAAAGAAGGTCTGGTTCACATCTCTCAGATCGCTGACAAGCGCGTTGAGAAAGTGACTGACTATCTGCAGATGGGTCAGGAAGTACCGGTGAAAGTTCTGGAAGTTGATCGCCAGGGCCGTATTCGTCTTAGCATTAAAGAAGCCACTGAACAAACTCAGCCTGAAGCAGCGCCGGAAGCGCCGCAAGCAGAGCAGGGCGAGTAAAATGGTGTTTGCCCTCCGCGAAAGCGGAGGGTTATTTAACTGGCAGGACGCCGTGTTTGCAGCCGGGGGACAGGACGTTCATCCAATTGTTGTCTTCGGGAGTGGGAAATGAAGCCTTTTTTGCGCTGGTGTTTCGTTGCGACAGCTTTAACGCTGGCAGGATGCAGCAACTCTGCCTGGCGTAAGAGCGAAGTCCTCGCGGTGCCATTGCAACCGACTTTGCAGCAAGAAGTGATTCTGGCGCGCATGGAACAAATTCTTGCCAGTCGGGCTTTATCCGATGATGAACGCGCACAGCTTTTATATGAGCGCGGAGTATTGTATGATAGTCTTGGTTTGAGAGCACTGGCGCGAAATGATTTTTCACAAGCGCTGGCCATCCGACCGGATATGCCGGAAGTATTCAATTACTTAGGCATTTATTTAACGCAGGCAGGCAATTTTGATGCTGCCTATGAAGCGTTTGATTCTGTACTTGAGCTTGATCCAACTTACAACTACGCGCACTTGAATCGCGGTATCGCATTATATTACGGCGGTCGCGATAAGTTAGCGCAAGATGATCTGCTGGCGTTTTATCAAGACGATCCCAATGACCCTTTCCGGAGTCTGTGGCTTTACATCGTTGAGCGGAAGCTCGATGAGAAGCAGGCTAAAGAAGCGCTGAAACAACGCTTCGAAAAATCGGGCAAAGAGCAATGGGGATGGAACATTGTCGAGTTCTACCTTGGCGATATTAGCGAACAAGAGCTAATGAACCGCCTGAAGGCAGACGCAACGGATAACACCTCGCTCGCTGAGCATCTCAGTGAAACCAACTTCTATTTAGGTAAGTACTACCTAAGTCTGGGGGAAAAGGACAGCGCTGCGGCACTGTTCAAATTAGCGGTGGCTAACAACGTTCATAATTTTGTTGAGCACCGTTATGCATTGTTGGAATTAGCGCTCTTGGGCCAGGAGCAAGATGACCTGGCAGAATCGGACCAGCAATAGCTGACGTACACATCAGCCCGTAATCATTACTTTGATTGCCATCACCTTCGCGGGTGAGGGCGTTGTTGTTCGTTAATACACCTACTTTGAGCCGGTTCACACTTTTAATGAAAATTACCGAAAATTTTCACGATGAGTTATGTAGACTGGCCGCCATTAATATCGAGGCACACGTACTACATGGCTGAATTCGAAACCACTTTTGCAGATCTGGGCCTGAAGGCTCCTATCCTTGAAGCCCTTAACGATCTGGGTTACGAAAAACCATCTCCAATCCAGGCAGAGTGCATTCCGCATCTGCTGGGCGGTCGCGACGTACTGGGTATGGCCCAGACGGGTAGCGGCAAAACCGCAGCGTTTTCATTACCGCTGCTGAACAATCTTGATCCTGAGCTGAAAGCACCGCAAATCCTGGTGCTGGCGCCGACCCGCGAACTGGCGGTTCAGGTTGCCGAAGCCATGACAGATTTCTCTAAACACATGCGCGGCGTGAACGTGGTTGCCCTTTATGGCGGCCAGCGTTATGACGTGCAGTTACGCGCCCTGCGTCAAGGGCCTCAGATTGTTGTCGGTACCCCGGGTCGTCTGCTTGACCACCTGAAACGCGGTACGCTGGATCTCTCTAAACTGAGCGGTCTGGTGCTGGACGAAGCCGATGAAATGTTGCGTATGGGCTTCATCGAAGACGTTGAAACCATCATGGCAGAGATCCCGGACGGTCATCAGACCGCACTGTTCTCTGCAACCATGCCGGAAGCGATTCGCCGCATTACCCGCCGCTTTATGAAAGAGCCGCAGGAAGTGCGTATTCAATCCAGCGTGACTACTCGCCCGGACATCAGCCAGAGCTACTGGTCTGTGTACGGCATGCGTAAAAACGAAGCACTGGTACGTTTCCTGGAAGCAGAAGATTTTGATGCGGCGATCATCTTCGTTCGTACCAAAAACGCGACCCTGGAAGTGGCAGAAGCGCTGGAGCGTAGTGGCTATAACAGCGCCGCGCTGAATGGCGACATGAACCAGGCCCTGCGTGAGCAGACTCTGGAGCGTCTGAAAGACGGTCGTCTGGATATCCTGATTGCAACCGACGTGGCAGCACGTGGTCTGGACGTTGAGCGTATCAGCCTGGTTGTTAACTATGACATCCCGATGGATTCCGAGTCTTACGTTCACCGTATCGGCCGTACCGGTCGTGCAGGTCGCGCTGGTCGTGCGTTGCTGTTTGTTGAGAACCGCGAACGTCGTCTGCTGCGTAACATCGAACGCACCATGAAGCTGACTATTCCAGAAGTAGAACTGCCGAACGCAGAACTGCTGGGCAAACGCCGTCTGGAAAAATTCGCCGCGAAAGTACAGCAGCAGCTGGAAAGCAGCGATCTGGATCAGTACCGTGCTCTGCTGGCGAAAATCCAGCCGTCTGCGGAAGGTGAAGAGCTGGATCTCGAAACGCTGGCCGCTGCTCTGCTGAAAATGGCACAGGGTGAACGTGCGCTGATCGTTCCGCCAGACGCGCCGATGCGTCCTAAGCGTGAATTCCGTGAGCGCGACGACCGCTTTGAACGCCGTGGCGATCGTAACGACCGTGGTCCGCGTGGCGACCGTCCTGAGCGTGGTGGTGAAGATCGTCCGCGTCGTGAACGTCGTGATGCTGGTGAAATGGAATTGTACCGTATTGAAGTTGGCCGTGATGATGGTGTTGAAGTTCGTCATATCGTTGGCGCGATTGCTAACGAAGGCGACATCAGCAGCCGTTATATCGGTAACATCAAGCTGTTCGGTACCCACTCTACCATCGAACTGCCGAAAGGCATGCCGGGCGAAGTTCTGCAGCACTTTACTCGCACCCGCATCCTGAACAAGCCGATGAACATGCAGCTTCTGGGTGATGCACAGCCGCGTCCTGAGCGTCGTGGCGGTGGTGAGCGTCGTGAAGGTGGCCGCAGCTTCGGTGGTGGTGAACGCCGTGAAGGTGGTCGCAGCTTCGGTGGTGAGCGTCGTGAAGGCGGTCGTAGCGAAGGTCGTAACTTCAGTGGCGAACGTCGCGCTCCGCGTCGTGACCGCGAAGAAGGCTCCAGCCGTCGTCGTTTCGGTGACGCATAATCGCGCAGTAAGCCAGCTTTACACTTCGTAAAGTAATTGATACAACCCCGGTGCAAAACATCGGGGTTTCTTTTATCTGTTATGTACTCTTGTACTGGTACAATGCATCGGTATTTTACCTTACTGGAGAAGATAGCATGGCAACACTGACAACCACACAAGCGACCCCTTCGTTGCTTGCCGGTGTGGTGATTATTGGCGGAACGGTGATTGGTGCGGGGATGTTTTCACTGCCAGTGGTCATGTCAGGCGCGTGGTTCTTTTGGTCGATAGCGGCCCTGGTGTTCACCTGGTTTTGTATGCTGCATTCCGGGCTAATGATTCTGGAAGCGAACCTCAATTACCGCATTGGTGCGAGCTTCGATACAATTACCAAAGATTTGCTGGGCAACGGCTGGAATGTGATTAACGGTCTCTCCATCGCTTTTGTGCTCTATATCCTGACCTACGCTTATATTTCAGCGAGCGGTTCTATTCTGCATCACACCTTTGCTGAGCTGTCGTTAAACGTCCCTCCTCGTGTTGCAGGCCTTGGGTTTGCGCTGCTGGTCGCCTTTATCGTCTGGCTATCTACCCGCGCAGTGAGCCGGATGACGGCGATTGTGCTGGGGGCGAAAGTTATCACTTTTTTCCTCACCTTCGGCAGTTTGCTGGGGCATGTTCAACCCGCGACATTATTCAATGTGGCGGAAAGCAATGCGTCCTATACGCCGTACTTGCTGATGACACTGCCGTTTTGTCTGGCGTCGTTTGGTTACCACGGTAATGTGCCGAGCCTGATGAAGTTCTACGGTAAAGATCCGCGCACTATCGCGCGTTGCCTGGTATATGGCACGTTGCTGGCGCTGGCCCTGTATATGGTGTGGCTGCTGGGCACGATGGGGAATATTCCACGTCCGGAGTTTATCGGCATTGCCCAGAAGGGCGGCAATATTGATGTGCTGGTGCAGGCGTTAAGCGGCGTGCTGAACAGCCGCAGTCTGGATCTGCTGCTGGTGGTCTTCTCCAACTTTGCGGTGGCGAGTTCTTTCCTTGGCGTGACCCTGGGCCTGTTTGACTATCTGGCCGATCTGTTCGGTTTTGATGATTCGGCACAGGGGCGCTTTAAAACTGCGCTGCTGACGTTTCTGCCTCCGATTGTCGGTGGTTTGTTGTGGCCAAATGGCTTTCTCTACGCAATTGGCTATGCGGGGCTGGCGGCGACAATCTGGGCGGCAATTGTGCCAGCTTTACTGGCTAACGCATCGCGTAAACGCTTTGGCAGCCCGCGTTTTCGCGTCTGGGGCGGCAAGCCGATGATTGCGCTGATCCTTGTGTTTGGCGTGGGCAATGCGCTGGTGCATGTGCTGTCGAGCTTTGATCTTTTGCCGGTTTACCGTTAATGCTCCTGTCCCGGCTGGCGCTCTGCTTAGCCGGGCTACGGGTGGGGTAACCCGGATAAAGCACATTGCGCTGCATCCGGGAAAACCTAACCCAGCAGTTCCTCTTTCACCTGCATCGCCAAATCAAACGAATGCAAACGCGCCTGGTGATCAAAGATTTGTCCGTTAACCATAATCTCATCAGCCTGGGTTTCGCGCAGTACAGACTCCAGCCCGTGACGCACTTTCGCCTTATCGCCCACCAGTGACATCCCCAGCGCCTGCTGTACGCCATATTGCTCTGACGGCGACCAGAACTGATCCATATTTTGGATCGGTGGTGGCAACTGGCCGGTTTCCCCACGGCGCAATTTCACGAAAGCCTGCTGCATGGAGGTAAACAGGAATTCCGCATCGCGGTTACTGTCTGCCGCAACGATATTGATACACACCATGGCATACGGTTTTTCCAGTCGCGCGGAAGGTTTGAATTGGGTGCGATACAGATGCAACGCCTGGAACAGCATGTCCGGTGCAAAGTGCGAAGCAAACGCAAACGGCAGACCAAGCTGTGCCGCCAGTTGAGCACTATAAAGACTGGAACCGAGTAGCCATACCGGAATTTTCTCGCCATAACCCGGCACCGGGCGAACGTGCGGATTCGGGTCGTTGGCATCAAACCAGTCCACCAGTTCGGCAACATCGCGCGGGAAATTATCCACATCGCCGCTCATATGGCGACGCAGTGCCCGCATGGTTGGTTGATCGCTACCTGGCGCGCGCCCAAGACCCAGATCGATACGGCCCGGATAGAGCGTGTTAAGCGTACCGAATTGTTCGGCAATCACCAGCGGAGCATGGTTTGGCAGCATGACACCGCCGGATCCCAGATGCAGAGAGGTGGTATTGGCCGCCAGATAGCCAATCAAGACGGATGTCGCCGCACTGGCGATACCCACCATATTGTGGTGCTCAGCCAGCCAGAAGCGGTGATATCCGCGCTTTTCAGCAAGCCTTGCGAGATCAAGAGAATGGGCGAAGGCCTCTTTAGCAGAAGCGCCCTGTGGGATCGGTGCCAGATCCAACACCGAGAAGGCAATCGTTTTGTCGGTCATAACGGCTCACTTTGCTACAGCATAGTCATCAGATTGAAGGTCTTCTTCCAACCTGGCGCATCCAGGATGCGTCGGCCAGAAAAGCTGCATCTTTAATAGTGCATTAAAATCTGATGACTGTTGTTAACAAAGTGAGCGGTTTCTTAAGCCTGGAGCTCCAGACCCGGCAGACGTCGCCAGTAGCCGTTACAGTCACTGTTTGCTGTCAGCGGCAAAGGCGCTTGTCCATTTTCATTGGCGCGAAAGGCGTCGAGCATGGCAAACGTCTCTTCCCCCATGGGTGACAACCGTACCATGTCCACGATACCCGCCATCGACTTGAGTTCATTGCCCAGGTTGTAGACGTAACCACTCATGGTCTGGATGCCATTAAGCACGAACACCTGCTGATTTTCCTGCGACAGCATACGGCGTCCATTTGGATATTTAATGCAGCAGGTTTCGCACTCATCTTTCGGCCTGTCTTCCGAGCGTGCGGTAAAGCAGCGCGCGGAATAGGCCAGCGGCAGATGCCCGTAACTCAGCACTTCCACTTCGAACTGATCGCGAATACCCAGCGTTTCGCACTGATCGAGCAAGTTAATGAGCCAGTCGCGCGAAAGTTCTACCGGCATGCACCAGCGCATCATCCCTTGCTTAAGCAGCAGACGCAGCGTAACGGCGTTGTAGCAGTTTAGCGCGTGTCCCGCGACGAAGGGCAATTTGCGCTCGGCACACAGGTTCACCACGCCGAGATCGCTGGCCTCCAGCAGGAAATCGCCGTTATCGACATAGCGTTTGAGTTCGTTAAGCTCTGACGAGGCTTGCACTAGCGCAAGAGTCGAGAGCACGACCTGTTTGCCGCTGTCGGCAAGTTGTTTCGCCATATCCAGCCAGTCGCCCACTTTAGTGGCGCGACGCTTGCTGCACACCGCTTCGCCAAGATAAATCACATCTGCGCTGCTGTTTGCGGCTTGCTGGTAAAACGCCTCTAACGTCTCTTTTGACCAGTACCAGAGCACGGGTCCGAGTGAATATTTCATCGTGTTTCCTACTGCCATTTGCGATGGTAAGCGCCAAGCGTGGTCTGCGTGCCTTCTGACATCGCACCCAGCGTGTTCATCCAGGCGGATTGCGGCACGAAGTTCTGCGGATCGGCAATGCAGCGGTCAATGGCCTGTCGCCAGACTTTGGCCACCTGACTCACATAGGCCGGGCTGCGCTGACGGCCCTCAATTTTCACCGAGGCAATATTGGCCGCCAGCAGTTCAGGCAATAATTCCAGCGTATTCAGGCTGGTGGGCTCTTCCAGCGCGTGGTAGCGCTCGCCATCGACCAGATAGCGGCCTTTACACAGCGTCGGATAGCCTGCGTTTTCACCATCCTGGTAGCGGTCGATCAGCACTTCATTGAGGCGTGATTCCAGCCCCTGCGGGGTTTGCTGCCAGCGCACAAAACGTGCCGGAGAGCAGGCGCCCACGGTATTTGGCGACTCACCCGTCAGGTAAGAGGAGAGATAGCAGCGCCCTTCAGCCATGATGCACAGGCTGCCAAAAGCAAAGACTTCCAGCGGCACAGGGGTGACGCGGGCTAACTGTTTAACCTGATGAATAGATAAAACGCGAGGCAGGACAACGCGGGCGACGTCAAAATGGCGATGATAGAAGCGAATGGCCTCTTCATTGGTTGCCGATGCCTGCACAGAAACATGGCGTTCGATATGGGGATAACGCGTTGCAGCATATTCCAGCATAGCCAGATCGGCGAGAATCAACGCATCCGCACCAATTTGCGCGGCCATATCCACAGCGCGCTCCCAGCGTTGATAACCATCAGGATGCGCGAAGGTGTTAATCGCGATATGCAGTTTGCGTCGGTGCTGATGCACAAAACTGACCGCTTCCTGCAGTTTCTTTTCTGTAAAATTGAGACCGGCAAAGTGGCGGGCGTTGGTATCATCTTTCAGGCCGATATAGACGGCGTCGGCACCGTTTTCGATGGCCGCTTTGAGTGCCGGAAGGTTTCCGGCAGGGCAGAGCAACTCCATAATTTATCCTGAAATCAGGGGCTGTATTGGCCCTGGCAACCCACGTGGGGCGCTAAATTGTTAATGAACTGGGATTTTAGTTAACCTGGTAGCGACAATTTTTGATTTGAGGCAGTTAATTGTGTATTGGTGACATCAATAATCGAGGCATTCTTCTTACGTAATTGTTGATTTACGCCGCCATGTCGTTTATCTGATATGGCAAAATAGAAGGAATTTTCATTTCAGGGAGTAATGCTCGTGTTGGAAAAACTGCGCTCACGTCTCGTTCACGTTGGCCCGTCTTTGTTGAGCGTGCCGGTTAAGCTGACGCCTTTCGCCATTAAACGGCAGGTTCTGGAGCAGGTCTTATGCTGGCAGTTCCAACAGGCGCTGGCAGACGGGGAGCTAGAGTTTCTTGAAGGCCGCTGGTTAAGTATCCAGGTTCGCGATATTGGCCTGACGTGGTATACCTCGGTTGAAAATTCACGATTAATCGTGCGTGAGTCTGCCACGGCTGATGTCAGTTTCAGCGCAGATGCCAGCGACCTGTTGATGATCGCCGCGCGCAAACAGGATCCGGATACGCTGTTCTTTCAACGCCGACTGGTCATTGAAGGTGACACGGAGCTTGGGTTGTATGTGAAAAACCTGATGGACGCCATTGAGCTGGAGCAGATGCCGAAAGCACTTCGCATCATGCTACTGCAACTGGCGGATTTTGTTGAAGCCGGCCTGCAAGCGCCGGACTCAACGCCACAATCTTCTGTAGGTGAACCATGCTGATTCGAGTAGAAATTGGGATTGATGCACCGGGAATCGACGCGCTTTTGCGCCGCACTTTTGCGGATGAGCGCGAAGCGACGCTGGTGCACGATCTGCGCGAAGACGGCTTAATTACACTTGGGCTTGTCGCAACGGATGATGAAGGGCAGGTCATCGGTTATGTCGCATTCAGTCCGGTTGCCGTGCAGGGCGAAGATTTACAGTGGGTTGGCCTTGCGCCATTGGCCGTCGATGAGGCGTATCGTAGCCAGGGCCTTGCTCGCCAGTTGGTATACGAAGGGTTGGACTCACTCAATGAGTTTGGCTATGCCGCCGTGGTGACGCTGGGTAATCCTGACTTTTTCGGCCATCTGGGCTTTGAGCCTGCGGCGAAGTTCGGTCTGCATTGCCGTTGGCCGGATACCGAAAGCGCTTTCCAGCTCCACCCTTTGGCAGACGATGCGTTAAATCATGTGAAGGGGCTGGTGGAATACCACGAGCACTTTAATCGCTTCTAATCGGCTGCGGTAACCAGGCCTTCTAATAGCGCTTCAAAGATGCCATCTTCGGCAACGAGGCGCTCCTTCTGGCGTTTTGTCAGTTGCTTGATGCGATACTCCATACGCAGCGCCAGCGAGCGCTCTCCCACTGGCGCGGAGAATGCCAGCGTGAGTTCCCCCTTTCCCCGCAGTGCTTTTGCGCCTTTGCCGCTTTGATGCTGCATAAAGCGACGCGCCACATCGGTAGTAATACCGGTATAAAGGCTGTTGTCCGCCGTGCGGATGAGATAAAGAGACCAGAGCGTCATAACGTCATTCATTGTGCTAATGTGAAAGAAAAATAACACGAGGATGAAGAGAAATGGAAACTCTTGCGGCCATTAGTCGCTGGCTGGCGAAGCAGCATGTTGTGACCTGGTGTGTGGCCAACAGGGGGGAGTTGTGGTGTGCGAATGCTTTTTATATCTATGATCCGCAAAAAGTCGCATTTTATCTTCTGAGTGAGGACCATACGCGTCATTCGCAGATGACCGGCCTGCAGGCGAACATTGCCGGAACCGTGAATGGGCAACCAAAGACGGTCGCACTTATTCGCGGCGTGCAATTCACTGGGGAGATTCGGCGTCTTGAGGAGGCGGAAAGCGTCGGCCCGCGTGCGCAGTACAACCGACGCTTTCCTGTTGCCCGCGTTTTATCGGCGCCGATGTGGGAAATTCGCCTCACCGAGCTGAAATTCACCGATAACACGCTGGGTTTTGGTAAAAAGCTTCACTGGATACGTGACTCAGGCACCCAGCAGCCGTAATGCTTCGCGGTTAAACGCGGGGAGATCATCAGGCGTACGGCTGGTGACCAGTTGGTTATTATCAACCACCACTTCCTGGTCGTAGAATTCGCCTCCCGCGTTTTTCACATCCACCACGATCGGTTTCACCGCCGTCAGTTTTCTGCCGCGCAGAACATCGGCACTAATCAAGAGCTGCGGTCCGTGGCAAATCGCAAACACAGGTTTACCGCTGTTAATAAAATCGCGGGTAAAGGTGACGAAACGGTTGTCGCCACGCAGAGAGTCTGGCGAATGTCCGCCTGGCAGAAGCAGGGCATCGAAGTCGGCGGGCCGGACGTCATCAATCGCTTCGTCGATGGTCACGCTGGCATCGCCTTGCTTACCTTTCACTGTCTTACCCGCCTGCTTCTCTATCGTAACCACTTCGTGGCCTGCCTTACGAAACTCCTCTGCCGGAGACGTAAATTCTGAATCTTCAAATTCGTCGGTGATCAAGACTGCAATTTTCTTGCTCATGTATCCTCCGTTATTCAGCTCAGGCTGGTCATTTTCAACAATAATGACTATCAGGATTATTAAGCCTGGTTCAGGGCGATGACATTGCAAGGCAGACTATTCTGCAAAAGGAGAGGATATGAGTCGGGTATTGATAACGGGTGCAACCGGGTTGGTTGGCGGGATCTTACTGCGGATGCTGGCGAATGATGCTCGCGTTGATGCCATTGCAGCCCCCACGCGTCGGCCATTAGAACCGATCTCTGGTGTGTTCAATCCTCATGATCCCCAGTTAACCGATGCACTCGCCATGGTGACGGAGCCCGTTGATACTGTTTTTTGCTGCCTGGGAACGACACGACGTGAAGCGGGTAGCAAAGAGGCCTTTATACATGCCGATTACACACTGGTGGTCGACACGGCGTTAACAGGGCTACGCTTGGGGGCACGGCACATGCTGGTGGTGAGTGCGCTGGGCGCTAATGCACGTTCGCCGTTTTTCTATAATCGGGTGAAAGGCGAGATGGAAAATGCGCTGATGGAGCAAGAGTGGGAGCGTTTGACCATTGCGCGCCCGTCGATGCTACTGGGGAACCGTGAAAAGCATCGTGTTAACGAGTCACTGTTTGCCCCGTTATTTCGCATCATGCCGGGGAACTGGAAATCGATTGCCGCACAGGATGTGGCCAGCGCGATGCTGAAAGCGGCCTTTTCTCCTTCTTCGCAACGTGTGGAGATCCTCTCATCTGCCCGACTGCGCGCGATGGCAAGTGATTAATCATTTTCAAATAAATAGCCCAGGAGTACTATTCGCCGGGTAATTATTTCTGCATTTATCCCCCGGAGAGTTGTATGACTGGTCAGTCTTCATCTCGGGCGGCGACACCGGTGCAATGGTGGAAACCCGCTCTCTTTTTTCTCGTCGTGATCGTGGGTCTCTGGTATGTGAAGTGGCAGCCCTATTACGGAAAAGCCTTCACCGCCGCTGAAACTCACAGTATTGGTAAATCTATTCTCGCTCAGGCCGATGCCAGCCCATTCCAGGCGGCTCTTGACTATGCCATGGTCTATTTTCTTGCCGTCTGGAAAGCGGCGGTGCTGGGGGTGTTGCTGGGTTCGTTAATTCAGGTGCTTATCCCGCGAAACTGGCTGATTCGTACGCTTGGGCAAAAGCGACTGAGCGGCACACTCTTTGGCACGCTGTTTTCCCTGCCGGGCATGATGTGCTCCTGTTGTGCAGCGCCCGTTGCGGCGGGAATGCGTCGTCAGCAGGTCTCGATGGGCGGCGCGCTGGCATTCTGGATGGGCAACCCGCTGCTTAACCCGGCAACCCTGGTTTTTATGGGTTTTGTGCTGGGCTGGCATTTTGTCGCTATACGACTGATTGCCGGGTTAGTGATGGTTATTGGCGTGGCGACACTGGTGCAGTATCTGGTCAAGGATGATATCCAGCAAACGGCACCGGTCGATCTTTCGTTGCCGGAACCGGAAGGGCACTTTTTTGCCCGCTGGGGAAAGGCGCTGTGGGTTCTGTTCTGGAGCACAATCCCGGTTTATATCCTTGCCGTGCTGGTACTGGGCGCCGCCCGTGTCTGGCTGTTCCCGCATGCCGATGGTGCTATTGATAATTCCCTGATGTGGGTGATTGCGATGGCGATAGCCGGTTGTCTGTTCGTGATCCCAACGGCGGCGGAGATTCCGATTGTCCAGACAATGATGCTGGCGGGGATGGGGACGGCCCCGGCAATGGCGCTACTGATGACGCTGCCTGCGGTCAGCCTGCCGTCGCTGATTATGCTGCGCAAATCCTTTCCGGCCAAAGCACTGTGGCTAACAGGGGGGCTGGTGGCATTAGGCGGGGTGATTACCGGAACGCTGGCATTGCTTTAGCTGGTTCTCCCCGGTGGTGCTATGCCCGCCGGGGAGAAGAATCAACGCTATTTAATCATTGTAAATGCGGTGGTGACATGTTTCACACCGCTGACGCGGCTGGCAATATCCGCCGCGGCTCTGCCTTCACGATCGGTCACCAGGCCTAGCAAGAACACTTCGCCATTCTCAGTGGTGACTTTCACATTGGACGATTTCACCTGGTCGCTACTGAGCAGTTGCGTACGCACTTTTGAGGTGATCCAGGTATCGCTGGCGGCCGTTCCCATACCAATTGGCTGGCCCTGGCGAATTTCATTGTAGACCTCTGTTGCACCGTCTACGCCCATGGCGATTTGCTTAGCACGTGACGAGAGATCGGTGGTTGGCGCCTGCCCCACTAGCAGGACTTTCCCCTGATACGCCGTGACGTTGATGCGAGCCTGTTTTTTAATCTGTTCGTCTTTAGACAGCGCGCTGTTAACGCGAAGTTCAAGAGTACCGTCATCCACCTGAGTGCCAACCGTACGTGGATCGGTTGCCGCTTTGGTACCGACAGCAGCTGAACCGACCACCACTGCGCCTACACAGCCTTGTAGCAGCAGTGCGGAAATAAGGACTGCGAGGGGCGTAAATGCCTTCATATGTACTCCTTAATCATCCTGGTGAGGGAAAAGCGTGTTATCTATCAGATCGCATAAACAATTTACCGTCAGCATATGCATTTCCTGTATGCGTGCGCTGCGGTGGGAAGGAATACGTATTTCGACATCCTGCGGCCCCAACAATCCGGCCAGTTCACCACCGTCATACCCCGTAAGCGCCACGATACTCATGTCGCGCGTTACTGCGGCTTCAACGGCTTTAACAATATCGCGGCTGTTTCCACGGGTGGAAATCGCCAGCAATATGTCGCCTGCGTGTCCAAGAGCCCGAACCTGCTTGGCATAAATTTCGTCATGCAGACGATCGTTTGCGATTGCCGTTAAGACCACATTATCGGTATTAAGTGCAATGGCAGGTAAACTTGGGCGTTCCGTTTCAAAACGATTAATCATACTGGCAGCAAAATGCTGTGCATTGGCGGCGGAAGTCCCATTGCCACAACAGAGGATTTTGTTGCCATTAAGCAGGGAATGGACCATGGTCATGGCCGCGCGTGAAATTGCGTCTGGCAGCGCTTCTGCCGCCGCAATCTGGGTTTGAATGCTTTCTGTAAAGCAAACTTTAATTCTATCGAGCACGGGTGATCCCTATCATTCAGTCATTATGAGTGGTCGTTAAAGGCGTTTTGTATCCACTCAACTTCATTTTCGGTGAAGGCTACCACATCGAACCGGCAATCCACAGTATCAAAACTCCCATTGTGCCGGGCCAGCCACAAACGGGCGGCATGCAGTAATTTACGTTGCTTGCTGGCGGTGACACTGGCCGCGGCGCCGCCGAAAAGTGACGACTTGCGATAGCGCACTTCCACAAATACCGTTGTCGACTTGTCCTGCATAATCAAGTCTATCTCACCGCCGCGCTCGCGCACGTTAGCGGCAAGAAAGCGCATTCCCTTGCGCTCAAGCCAGTGACGCGCCTGTAACTCCCACGCATCACCGGTCTGCTTACGGGTCAACTGGCGGGGACGATTTGCCCCTGCTGGTATTTGAGCCATGACAACTTCCTGTTAATCACGCATTCCTGAGTGGCGGTCAAATCGCCCGTGTTACCGTTAATTTCAAATCCTGGCACCTGACGCATTTGCGAGAAGTGGTTCGCCAGCGTCCAGGCATCCGCACCCATCGCATACAGGCGCGCCAGGGAGTAGTCATTATTGGTATGCATCAACGCCTGTTGCATCAGTGCCGGGTTGCTACCAGCGAGCATCGGTATTTCGCTAAACTGCAACCCTTCCATCTCCAGACGGAAGTCCGGACCTGAACCGCCCTGAGCGCTACGGGAGCTGGCATACAGAACAATGCCGCTCTGGCTACCGGTACGCATCGCAATCATCGGCTTGATAAGGGCGATTTCATCCTGTGTCGCGACGATATAGACAGAATCAATATTGCCGCCGCCGGTGATCTGCGCTTCGGTTGGCGGAGCCGGAATATTCAACCCGCCAATGGTCACGCCCTGCTGCTGCGGCAGACTGGCCGTGACAGGGCTACCCGTCATTGCAATACCGGAACCGCTGTTAATACCCATGCGTAATTCTGCCGTCGAGCCGAATTTTTGCTGCAGCACGATACCGCCGCCCAGTTTTTGCCACTCCTGGGCGAAAGCGCTGGCGACGCGATCGCCAAGTGAGCTACGCGGCAACAGCAACAGCGGTGTATGACGGCCTTGCTGGTGAATATGGCGTGCCGCATCGCGGGCTTCATCTTCCGGGGAGAGGGCGAAGTAACAGATATTCGGACGGTTTTCGACTTTCTCTGGCTGGTTCAACGCCAGCACGTTCAGCGGTGTCTGGCTACGCATTAGCTCTTCGACGTGATTTTTCAGCAGCGGCCCAACAACAATGCTTGCGCCATCTTTCTGTACCTGGCTCAACACCTGGTCAAGCGGCTGTGAACTGGTGTCATAGACTTTCAGCACGGCGGTCGGATTGGCCGGGGTGCTGGCAACGGCAGGAGTATTCACCGGTTGTCCTGCCGGGGCGGCCGGATCGGTTTGTTCAGCAGGAGCCTGTGTGGTTTGCTCAGCAGGTGACGTTTGTTGCGTCTGGTCTGCCGGAGCCTGTACCGGCGCCGTTACCGGCGCGCTAGCCGCAGGCGCGGACTGCGGCGTGGTCAGGTCGCTGACATTGGTTTGTGCGGGGCTGACAACGTCTGCTGTAGTCGCCATTGTCGCGGCCTGGGCTACCTGAACAGGCACGGCCGGGCCAGAAACAGTAGTGGTGCCGTTTTTCGCCGCTTCAAAACCCTGCTGGATCGCGCGGCTAAAGACGGCTGCCTGGCCATTTAACGGCAACAGCAACGCGATTTGATTGACCGATGCCGGACGGAAATTTTGTACATTCGCCAGTTGGCTCGGTAACAGAACCGCGCCAGGATTTTGCGAGAAGCGTTTCTGCCAGTCCGCAATACCCGCTTTTAGCATGTTCGGATCGTTGCGGTTATTGGACCATACGCGTTGTAAATCCAGCCATCCTTGCAGCACCGTTTCGTCCTGGCTCACCTGAATGGCGTTGGCCTGATCGGGCGTCAGGGAAGAGAGCGTCTGCCAGGTCGCATCAATATTCTTTTGTTTGTCCGGTGCCGCAGTCAGCAGCGGTTGTTGTGCGATAAGGGCACGCAGCAGTGTCGGCGACGGTTTGTTCTGGCTTGCGGTGATCACATCCTGCCAGTAACGAGCTTGCTGATTTTGACTAAACCCTTTCAGATCGACCTTGCTCAGCAGTGCCTGCGCACCGGCGTAGTCTTGTTGCGTGAGTTTGAGCTCAGCACTCAGCAAGGTTTGCTCAGCGCGCTGCTCGTCATTCAACTCTTGAGGTAATTTGCCCAACAATTCACTGGCCTGCTGGGTTCTGCCTTCTTTCAGCAGTGCACGAATGGCGAGTAATTGCCAGTTGGTCTTGCTATCATCTGAGCTTTGCTGCATCTGGTGCAGATAAAAACCCGAATCAGCCTCAGCCTTGCCCTCCAGGTGCCCGGTGCTTTGATCGACCGGGTGTGTGCCGCAGCCTGCGAACAGCAGAGCGGCCAGCACGACAGGCAGGCAGCGCATGGCTTTCGAACGTAGAAATGTTGACGGTAGCATACTGTATCCAGTGATATTTTTTACGCAATGCTCAATATTAAATCGGCAATACGGATAGAACAATGAAACAACACGAATCTGCGGACAATTATCAGGGCCAGCTCTACATTGTCCCTACGCCCATCGGCAATTTGGGTGATATTACCCAGCGTGCGCTCACCGTATTGCAGGATGTCGATCTTATCGCTGCTGAGGACACGCGCCACACCGGACTGCTGCTTTCACATTTCGCCATTAACGCCCGTCTGTTTGCCCTGCACGACCATAATGAGCAACAAAAGGCCGACACGCTGGTGGCGAAGCTAAAAGTAGGGCAAAACATCGCGCTGGTCTCCGATGCCGGCACGCCGCTGATTAACGACCCTGGCTACCATCTTGTACGCACCTGCCGTGAAGCGGGCATCCGTGTCGTTCCACTGCCGGGGCCCTGTGCTGCAATAGCAGCATTAAGTGCGGCGGGGTTACCGTCCGATCGTTTTTGTTACGAGGGGTTTCTGCCCGCCAAATCGAAAGGGCGTCGCGACACCTTAAAATCGCTGGAGACAGAACCACGCACGCTGATTTTTTATGAGTCAACGCATCGCCTGCTGGAAAGCCTGGAGGATATCGTTGCCGTGCTGGGCGAAGCACGTTACGTGGTGCTGGCCCGCGAGCTGACCAAAACCTGGGAGTCGATTTATGGCGCACCGGTAGGGGAATTGCTGGCATGGGTGAAAGAGGACGAAAACCGCCGCAAAGGTGAGATGGTACTGATCGTCGAAGGCCATAAGGCGCAGGAAGATGCCTTACCCGCCGATGCGCTGCGTACGCTGGCCCTGTTACAGGCTGAACTCCCTCTGAAAAAAGCCGCTGCGCTGGCTGCGGAAATCCACGGCGTGAAGAAAAACGCGCTCTATAAATACGCGCTGGAACAGCAGGGCGATGCCTAACCTTTCTGCCTGAGCATAACAGGTTATATCCAGGCGATTTCCTGTTTACGAACTCCGGGCTTTCGACCAAAACAGCCATGTGATTCATACCATGGCTGTTTTCGTTACGGTCATCGCAGTGGACGCGTTAAACAATCATCACGTCTTTACCCATCTTGTTCAGCGCTACTTTGTCCCTCTCGCTGATGCCCTCATCGGTAATCACGCAGTCGATTTTGTCCATCGGTAACACCTGATTAAACCCGCGGCGATTGAACTTGCTGGCGTCCAGTACCGCCACCACGTCGCTAATCGAATAGCCTTCGTTCAAATGCGTTTATATTGATTTACCTGAGAATTAACGCTGGGTTGTCAGAAAAATGAAAGATACGAAAGCGAAAGGAGGTTTTCGAAAGTTAAGGGCGGCAAAAAAGCAAAAAAAAAAGCATGGCCGAAGCCATGCTAAACGATGAGGTTTATTGATGAATCAAGTCACCGGAGCCGGGTTAAAGACAGCCAGTTGGTTGTGCAGGCCCCATTGATCAGAAAAGGTTTTCTTACGACCGCTTGCGACATCAAGGATAAAGTGGAACAGCTTCCAGCCCACCTCCTCGATAGTCTCTTCGCCCGTTGCGATAGTCCCTGCGTTGATATCCATCAGGTCATACCAACGATTGGCCAGTTCAGTGCGGGTTGCCATCTTGATAACCGGCACCGCCATCAGACCGTACGGCGTACCACGACCAGTGGTAAAGACCTGCACGGTGATACCCGACGCAACCTGCTGCGTGCCGCAGACAAAGTCACTGGCCGGCGTTGCCGCGTAAATCAGACCACGTTTGGTCGGACGCTGGCCCGGAGAAAGCACTTCGGAGATGGCGCTCTTACCTGATTTCGCGATCGAGCCCAGCGCTTTTTCCACCACGTTTGCCAGACCGCCTTTCTTGTTACCCGGCGACGGGTTAGCGCTACGGTCAGTTTGCCCCATGTCCAGGTAGTTATCGTACCAGGCCATCTCTTCCAACAGGCGTTTGCCCACTTCTTCATTGATTGCACGCGGCGTAAGCAGATGGATAGCATCACGCACTTCGGTCACTTCGGAGAACATGACCGTGCCACCGCAACGTATAAGCAGGTCAGAGGCGTAACCGACAGCCGGGTTTGCGGTCACGCCGGAGAAGGCGTCACTACCACCACACTGCATGCCGACAACCAGTTCAGAAGCCGGGCAGGTTTCGCGCTGGCGCTGGTTGAGTTTTTCCAGATGACGAACCGCAACCTGCAAAATATCGTCAACCATGGATTTGAAACCGACATGATGTTCATCCTGCAGACGGACAATACTGGCATCGTCTACCGGAATCGCTTTCACATCTTCTGTACCCTTAAGCAGGCGTTCAGGCTGCAGTTTTTCACAGCCCAGGCCGATGACCATCACTTCACCGCCAAAGTTCGGGTTCAGCGCGATGTTGTGAATAGTGCGGATAGGCACAACGGCTGCCGGTGCGTTAATCGCCACGCCACAACCGTACAGATGGTTCAGACCGACCACGCCATCCACATTCGGATATTTCGGCAGCAGGTCGCGTTCAATAATTTTCACCACATAGTCGACCACACCCGCCACACAATGCACGCTGGTGGTGATGCCAAGGAGATTCTTGGTACCGACGCTGCCATCGGCGTTGCGATAGCCTTCGAAGGTGTAACCCTCCAGCGGCGGCAACGGCTCGGGCACTTTAGTCGCCAGTGGCAGTGTGTTCAACGGCGGCGCTTTCGGTAATTCAACGGTGGATTCGTCAATCCAGCTTCCGCGTGCAATATCACGCACCGCATAACCGATAACTTCACCGTAACGGATAATTTCCCCATGATGAGGAATATCTACCAGCGCAACTTTATGACCTTGCGGGATATGTTCGATTAATTCGAGACCATCCGGAAAACGGGTACCCGCTTTTAATCCATTGTCATTAACGATGATAGCGACATTATCGGTGTCGTGTACTTTAATATAAAACGCCGTAGGCGACTGCTGTCTAATTTCAATGTCGGCCATTATCAAGTAATCTCCAGCTAACGATACGATGCATTACTCAAAAAAAGAAAGGGAGGATATTCTGTAATTATCAGAAGTTAAAACCTCGTTTGATGAAATAAGAATGTCAGGAGTCTCAATATTAAAATGTGATCTAAATCACTTATTTTCGTGATTACCCGTCCTGTAAGGATGTGAATTACCAGATCTGTGCATCAGCGCCCAGCTATGTGTGCATATGCTCAAAATAATCTTAATGCTTCATATTAAAATTGAGCAAACCACCAGTGCGTGGCTGGCTGGCGGTGATTATACTGTGCGGTAATAAAATACAAACATGCTATTACCTGATATTACTTTTCGTGAGTTTCTTTTTATATATCGGGTAAGTTACATATCAAGAAAATTATATTTTTAAATTAAGCTGCACCAGGGGAAACCATATGTCTGTGCAAAGTTCAGTTGAGGTAAAAAGGGGAATGCCAACTCGCTATTTAATTCTGCTCATTATATTTATTGTTACAGCAGTTAACTATGCGGACCGCGCCACGCTCTCTATTGCGGGGACCGATGTCGCGAAAGAGTTGCACCTTGACTCGGTATCGATGGGTTACATTTTTTCTGCGTTTGGCTGGGCGTATCTGCTGATGCAGATCCCAGGTGGCTGGTTACTTGACCGCTATGGCTCGAAAAAAGTGTACACCTGGAGCCTGTTCTTCTGGTCGCTCTTTACCTTCTTGCAAGGCTTTGTCGACGTATTCCCGCTCGCATGGGCCGGGGTCTCGATGTTTATCATGCGCTTTATGCTGGGCTTCTCGGAAGCGCCTTCTTTCCCGGCAAACGCCCGTATTGTGGCGGCCTGGTTCCCGGCAAAAGAGCGCGGTACCGCTTCGGCGATTTTTAACGCGGCGCAGTATTTTTCACTCGCACTGTTCTCTCCGCTGCTGGGTTGGCTGACCTTCGCGTGGGGCTGGGAACATGTTTTCACCGTGATGGGCGTGATTGGTTTTGTGCTGACGGCGGCCTGGGTTAAATACATTCATAACCCAACTGACCATCCACGTATGACTCGCGAAGAGCTGGATTACATTTCTGCTAACGGCGCGGTGGTTGATATGGACCACAAAAAAACCGACAGCGATAAGCAATCTGGCCCGAAACTGGATTACATCAAGCAACTGTTATCCAGCCGTATGATGCTCGGCGTGTTCTTCGGTCAGTACTTCCTGAACACGATCACATGGTTTTTCCTGACCTGGTTCCCGATTTACCTGGTGCAGGATAAAGGCATGTCAATTTTGAAAGTGGGTTTTGTCGCGTCCATTCCGGCCCTGTGTGGTTTTGGGGGCGGTGTGCTGGGCGGTCTGTTCTCTGACTACCTGATTAAACGTGGTTGTACTTTGACCATGGCGCGTAAATTCCCCATCGTAGTCGGGATGTTGTTGGCTTCCAGCATCATTCTGTGTAACTACACCGACAACACTGTGCTGGTTATCGCGTTGATGGCACTGGCATTCTTCGGTAAAGGTTTTGGCGCGTTGGGCTGGCCGGTTATCTCCGATATCGCACCGAAAGAAATTGTCGGTCTGTGCGGCGGCGTGTTTAACGTGTTCGGTAATGTGGCATCGATTGTGACCCCGCTGGTAATTGGGTACATGGTCAAAGAGTTGCATTCGTTCAACGGGGCGCTGATTTTTGTCGGATGCTCGGCCCTGATGATGATGGTGTGCTACCTGTTTGTGGTAGGCGACATCAAACGTATGGAATTGAAAAAGTAAGCAACGGCTTAAAAAATTAAGGTGCAAAAGATGAGTAACGATATCTTCCCGAACAAATTTAAAGCTGCGCTGGCGGCAAATCAGGTTCAGATCGGTTGTTGGTCGGCGCTGGGTAGTCATATCAGCACTGAGGTTCTGGGCCTGGCAGGGTTTGACTGGCTGCTGTTGGACGGTGAACACGCCCCGAATGACGTGCTCTCTTTTGTACCGCAGTTGATGGCGCTGAAAGGCAGCGTCAGCGCACCGGTGGTACGTATTCCGACGAACGATCCGGTTGTGATCAAACGTCTGCTGGATATTGGTTTCTACAACTTCCTCGTCCCGTTTGTTGAAACGGCAGAAGAAGCAGCAAACGCCGTGGCGGCAACCCGTTATCCGCCTGAAGGTATCCGCGGCGTGTCCGTGTCTCACCGCGCCAATATGTTTGGCACCGTACCGGATTACTTCGCGCAGTCGAACAAAAACATCACCATCATCGTGCAGATCGAAAGCCAGGAAGGCGTGGATAACCTCGACGCTATCCTCAAAACCGACGGTGTTGACGGTGTATTCGTCGGTCCGAGCGACCTGGCGGCAACCCTGGGTTATATCGGCAATGCTGCGCACCCGGAAGTACAGCGCACCATCCAGCATATTTTTGCGCGTGCAAAAGCACATGGCAAACCGAGCGGTATCCTGGCGCCTGTTGAGGCAGATGCCCGCCGCTATCTGGAATGGGGTGCGACCATCGTTGCTGTTGGCAGCGACCTGGGTGTGTTCCGTGCGGGTACGCAGAAACTGGCTGATGCCTTTAAAAAATAATCAAACCACCACTGGATAAAGAGAGAGACGCAATTATGACGATGAAAGTTGGTTTCATTGGCCTGGGCATCATGGGTAAACCAATGAGTAAAAACCTCATTAAAGCAGGTTACTCACTGGTGGTCTCCGACCGCAATAGCGATGTGGTCGCAGAACTGATCGCCGCTGGCGCAGAAGCCGCAAGCAGCGCTAAAGCCATCGCAGAGCAGTGTGATGTGATCATCACCATGCTGCCAAACTCCCCGCACGTAAAAGAAGTTGCGCTGGGCGAAGGCGGCATCATTGAAGGCGCTAAACCAGGTACTGTTCTGATCGATATGAGCTCCATCGCTCCGCTGGCCAGCCGTGAAATCAGCGAAGGTCTGAAAGCAAAAGGCATCGAGATGCTGGACGCGCCGGTAAGCGGCGGTGAACCGAAAGCGATCGACGGTACCCTGTCCGTAATGGTTGGCGGTGACAAAGCGCTGTTCGACAAATACTACGATCTGCTGAAAGCCATGGCCGGTTCCGTTGTTCATACCGGCGATATTGGCGCGGGTAACGTGACCAAACTGGCTAACCAGGTCATCGTAGCGCTGAACATTGCTGCAATGTCTGAAGCGCTATCTCTGGCAACGAAAGCGGGTGTGAATCCTGAGCTGGTATTCCAGGCAATCCGCGGCGGTCTGGCTGGCAGCACCGTGCTGGAAGCAAAAGCACCGATGGTACTCAACCGCAACTTTAAACCGGGTTTCCGTATCGACCTGCATATCAAAGATCTCTCCAACGCACTCGATACCTCTCATGGTGTAGGTGCGCAGTTGCCGCTGACTGCCGCAGTCATGGAAATGATGCAGGCATTGCGTGCTGATGGTCACGGTAGCGACGACCACAGCGCTCTCGCGTGCTACTACGAAAAACTGGCGAAAGTAGAAATCTCTCGCTAATAAGAAGGGTGCGGGAGCGCACCCTGAATTTCTTAAGCATCAACACTTTGCAGGTCGAAAATCGCGGTGACGTGAATGGCCTGTGAGGTGAAATGAATGCCTTGCGCGGCAATGTCAGGCTAATCAACTATGAAAATCGTAATCGCCCCAGACTCTTATAAAGAAAGCCTTTCTGCTACCGAAGTAGCGCAGGCGATAGAAAAAGGATTTCGGGAAATTTTCCCGAATGCTCAATACGTTTCAGTTCCGGTCGCAGATGGCGGTGAGGGAACGGTTGAAGCCATGATTGCCGCGACAAAAGGTTCTGTGCACAGCGCATGCGTCACCGGCCCTTTAGGTGAAAATGTCGATGCGCGTTGGGGGATGTCCGGCGACGGTAAAACAGCCTTTATAGAAATGGCCGCCGCCAGCGGTCTGGCACTTGTGCCCCCTGAATTACGAAACCCTCTGATCACCACTTCACGCGGCACCGGGGAACTTATTTTGCACGCGCTGGATCATGGGGCGAAAAACATTATTATCGGCATCGGCGGTAGCGCAACGAACGACGGCGGAGCGGGTATGGTACAGGCGCTTGGCGCGAAGCTGTGTGATGCCAATGGTACCGACATCGGCAACGGCGGCGGTAGCCTGATAAGCCTGAATGCTATTGATGTTTCCGGGCTCGATCCGCGTCTTGAAGGCTGCACCATTCGTGTTGCCTGTGATGTGACAAACCCGCTGACCGGCGAAAAAGGCGCATCGCGTATCTTTGGGCCACAAAAAGGCGCGACGGAAGCGCTGATCGTTGAGCTGGACCGTAATCTTGCCCATTACGCCGATGTGATTAAAAAATCGCTGCATATTGATGTGAAAAATGTGCCGGGAGCCGGTGCGGCGGGTGGGATGGGCGCCGCGTTGATGGCATTCCTCGGCGCGGAGCTGCGTAGCGGTATCGAAATCGTAACCCAGGCCTTGAATCTGGAAGAACACATTCATGATTGTACCCTGGTGGTCACCGGCGAAGGCCGTATCGACAGCCAGAGTATCCACGGTAAAGTGCCGGTGGGCGTGGCGAACGTGGCAAAAAAATACCACAAGCCAGTTATCGGTATTGCCGGAAGCCTGACGCGTGATGTTGGCATTGTGCATCAGTATGGTATTGACGCGGTATTCAGCGTTCTGACCAGCATTGGTACGCTGGAAGAGGCGTTCCGTGGTGCGTTTGACAATATTTATCATGCATCCCGCAACATTGCGGCCACCTTACAGGTTGGCATGTCTGCTGAGGGGTGACATCGGCGCGCAAACCCTCTATACTGCGCGCCGAAGCTGACCAGACAGTCGCCGCTTCGTCGTTGTCCTCCTTCGGGGGAGACAGGCGAAGGGGAGGAAAGTCCGGGCTCCATAGGGCAGGGTGCCAGGTAACGCCTGGGGGGTGTAACAGCCTACGACCAGTGCAACAGAGAGCAAACCGCCGATGGCCCGCGCAAGTGGGATCAGGTAAGGGTGAAAGGGTGCGGTAAGAGCGCACCGCGCGGCTGGTAACAGTTCGCGGCACGGTAAACTCCACCCGGAGCAAGGCCAAATAGGGGTTCATAAGGTACGGCCCGTACTGAACCCGGGTAGGCTGCTTGAGCCAGTGAGCGATTGCTGGCCTAGATGAATGACTGTCCACGACAGAACCCGGCTTATCGGTCAGTTTCGATCTTTTCAGGTAAAAACCCGCTTCGGCGGGTTTTTGCTTTTCTGTGGTTTCAAATTTCTGCACGATCTTCCCTCTGGCTCCAGTGGGGCGAGGGGAAGCCTGAACATTCCCCGGTGGCGCTGCGCTTACCGGGACGACGGTCTCGCCATACTCCTATTTCCGGTAGCTATCCGCGTCTCGCCGTTACATTTTCCGCTGACAATGCTCTACTGAGTACCGGAACATACTCACAGGACGCATCTGACATGAGCTCACACCCAATACGGAAAATCATCGAAGCCTGCGACAAGGCGATATCAGCAAAAGATTACGATACCCTGATGACGTTTTACGCGGACGATGCCGCGCTGGTCATAAAGCCGGGAATGATTGCCAAAGGAAAAGACAATATTCGCAACGCTTTTATGGCCATCGCTGACTATTTTCAGGGGAATCTGGTGGTAGAACAAGGGGAGATGCAGGTCATTGAAGGCGCCGATAACGCGCTGGTCATCATGGAAACCCTGCTGCGTTACCCGGACGGCAAAGGCGGCACTGTTAAGACAATCCGTCGTGCGACATATGTTTTTCGCCACACTGCTTCGCAGGGCTGGTTATGCACTATCGATAATTCTTACGGCACGGATTTGCTGGATAGCGCGTTGCCGTCAGGCTAATTTTTCCGCAAGCCCCACAAAAAAAGCCCCGGTTTTTAAACCAGGGCTTCTGTTACGCTGCTTCGTCTTCTTGCGCCAGCCGCTGCTCTGCATCGGCGACGATAGCTTCCAGTTCGGTCAACATATCGTCGTAATCAAAAGATTGCGGCGATGCTTCCGGTGTCGTTTGCTCTGTGGAAATGGGTTTTGACGTTCTGTTTTGAACACTCTTTTTTTTCACCTTGGTACTCCGTAAAACTCTTGCGCTTACACGGGTAAATCTATCAGTAAAGCGCGCAACGGCGTATCGGCGACTAACGTTATGTTAGCCTCATCACGAATAAACGCACCGTCACCACAGGTGAGCGCTTCCCGCGATTCGCACGGCATGACGGCGTGTACTGTACCGTGAATCGACTGCAAATAGGCGCGAGGCCCGTGCAGTTGAAACGTCAGCTCCTCACCTTTTTCCAGCTCGATATGGTGCAACCACACCTGCTGGCGTAATTGCAGGCTGTCCTGGCTTCCGTCTGGGGATGCCAGCAACTGGCGAGCCTGATCGGCAATCATCACTTTCTGCACCGTCGGATTTTCACGCTCCGGGCAGGCATCCAGCCACAACTGCATACGCGTCAGCGGCTTGTCTTTGCTCAGATTATGTTCGCTATAGCTAATACCCGGCTGAGTCGCAATGAGCAACGCTTCGCCCGTTTTCGCCTGAATATGGTTACCTTCGCTGTCGCGATACTCGGCTTCGCCTTCCAGAATCAGGTTCAGAATATCGACTTTCGGGTAGGTACGCGGCTGGAATGAGGCACCGGGTGCCAGTACTTCCTGGTTCAGTACGCGCAGGGAGGCGTAGCCCAAAAGTTTCGGGTCAAAGTAATGTCCAAAGGAAAAGGTGTAGCGGGCCTGCAGCCAGCCGAAGTCCGCTTGTCCACATTGTTTGGCTGTTCTGGTAGTAATCATAATTCTTGACCTCTCTTTACACTAAAACAATGGTAAAGGTATGGACGCTGCATTGTTAGCCAGATATTCTGCCCGGTATGTTCAAATTTCCTGAATGAGAACAAAAATGGCGAAAGATAGGGCACTTACGCTGGAAGCGTTACGCGTCATGGACGCAATTGACCGTCGCGGTAGCTTTGCCGCCGCGGCAGATGAACTGGGGCGGGTACCCTCTGCGCTCAGCTATACGATGCAAAAACTGGAAGAAGAGCTGGACGTTGTTCTGTTTGACCGCTCTGGCCATAGAACGAAGTTTACCAACGTTGGTCGCATGCTGCTGGAGCGTGGCCGTGTTTTGCTCGAAGCGGCTGACAAACTCACTACCGATGCCGAAGCGCTGGCGCGCGGCTGGGAAACGCACCTGACGCTGGTTACCGAAGCACTGGTGCCGACGCCCGAGCTTTTCCCGCTTGTCGATAAACTGGCGGCAAAAGCCAACACGCAACTCTCGATCATTACCGAAGTGCTGGCAGGTGCCTGGGAGCGGCTGGAGCAGGGGCGTGCGGATATCGTGATCGCGCCGGATATGCATTTCCGCTCTTCGTCGGAAATCAACTCTCGCAAGCTGTACAAGGTACTGAACGTTTATGTCGCGGCACCAGACCATCCGATTCACCACGAACCGGAACCGTTGTCTGAGGTGACTCGCGTGAAATATCGCGGCGTGGCGGTTGCGGATACCGCGCGCGAGCGCCCGGTGCTGACGGTGCAGTTGCTGGACAAACAGCCGCGTCTGACGGTCAGTACCATTGAGGATAAACGTCAGGCTTTACTGGCGGGGTTGGGTGTGGCGACGATGCCTTATCCGTTGGTTGAGCAGGACATTGCAGAAGGGCGTTTACGCGTCGTCAGTCCTGAATATACCAGCGAAGTCGACATCATCATGGCCTGGCGGCGCGACAGCATGGGCGAAGCGAAAGCCTGGTGTCTGCGCGAAATACCGAAACTCTTCTCCGGAAAATAATTCCCCCGGCCCCTTAAGGAAACGCTTTTGGCTCAGGGCCGAAGCGATTTTCTTCGGGGGTACCGTGCTGGCTCCAGAAGGCCAGCAGCATCAACCAACCCAGGACAGGAACACACCACAACCACAGCCATTTGGCGGTGCGATCGGTATCGTGCAACCGCCGGGACTGAACGGCAAGGGAAGGCAGGAAAACCAGCAGAGCGTAGATCAGGCTTAACAGGCCAATGCCGCCCGTGCGCCAGCCTAAAATTTCATCCACCACGACAAGTACGCCAAAGAGAATGAGGTTGACCAGCATAAACATCCAGAACTCCCGGCGATGCGCACGGCCATGAAAGAGGACGTAGTTGCTCAGCACTTTGAAATACCAATCCATTCTCTACCTCGAAAGACGTTCAATACGTTGTTTTCTCAGCGATCACTGTAAGAATAGACGGGGATAAAAGGATGCGTGAAATATTTTCGGGCGCAACGGCTGCGCCCGAAAACATTATGCGAAACGAAGGTCCCGACCGTGAGGCTCGTTAAGATCCTGCCACGGGCCGATGGAGATAATCCCCGTCGGATTGATGGTTTTGTGGCTGCGATAGTAGTGGGTACGAATATGGTCAAAATTGACCGTTTCCGCGATGCCTGGCATCTGGTAGATATCCCGCAGGAAGCCATAGAGGTTGAGATAGTCGCTAATGCGATGCTTATCGCACTTAAAGTGGGTCACGTATACCGGATCGAAACGTATAAGCGTTGTCCACAGGCGAATATCCGCCTCGGTTAACCGATCGCCTGTCAGGTAGCGATGTTGCCCCAGGATTTGTTCCAGCCGGGCGAGGGATTCGAAGACCTTTTCGACGGCTTCATCGTAAGCCTGCTGGCTGGTGGCGAAACCGGCCTTATAGACACCGTTATTGACGTTGTCGTAGATCCAGCTATTCAGCTCGTCAATTTGCGTGCGCAATTCTGGTGGGTAATAGTCGCCAGCACGCGCCCCCTGCGCGTCAAACGCAGTGTTGAACATGCGAATGATTTCAGCCGATTCATTGCTGACAATCGTATGGTTCTTTTTGTCCCACAGTACCGGGACCGTTACGCGTCCGGTGTATTGCGGGTCGGCATGAAGATAAAGCTGATAGAGGAATTCATGCTGATAAAGCGCGTCGCCTGTCGCTGCCGGAAAGTTATCATCAAACGTCCAGCCGTTTTCCAGCATCAGCGGATTCACCACCGAAACCGGTAAAAAATCCTCCAGCCCTTTTAGCGTGCGCATGATGAGCGTGCGGTGCGCCCAGGGACAGGCGAGAGAAACATACAGGTGATATCTGTCTTTTTCCGCTGCAAAGCCGCCTTCGCCGGATGGACCCGGTGCGCCATCGGCGGTGAGCCAGTTACGAAATGCGGACACTGAGCGCTGGAAGCGGCCACCGGTTGACTTGGTATCATACCAGGTATCATGCCAGACGCCGTCAATGAGTTGTCCCATGATGCATTCTCCTTTAGATGGCAAAAGCGAGGAGATGTCTCCTCGCTTCATGTCTTTATCAGTATAGAGCGCTTACCACTTTTTATTCAGTACGCGGTCGATGCTGAATGCGCCCGGACCGGTGATAGCCAGCAGCAGGAAGCCACCGGTGATGCTCAGGTTTTTCATAAACATCAGGGAGTTCATGCCTTCCGCAAAGTTACTGTGGAAGATAAACGCGGTCAGCAGGGTGAAGCCTGCGGTGAACAGCGCGGTGGTGCGAGTCAGAAAACCGAACAGAATGGCCAGGCCGCCGCCGAACTCAAGCAGGATAACCAGCGGCAACATAAAGCCCGGGACACCCATGGCTTCCATATATTGCTGAGTGCCGGCATAACCGGTGATTTTGCCCCAGCCTGCGGTAATGAACAGGATTGGCATCAGGATACGCGCTACCAGTACACCAACATCTTCTAATTTTTTCATCTTTCTCTCCAGGGAACCACAATGTCTTTTTTAGTGAAAAGTTCGGCAATCACGGGCGCTGGCCGCATGGTTGCTGTCGATGGAGAGGATATTAAACGGGGCGGGAAAAGATTGTTAGCAAGGAAAACTGTCGAAATTTTTCAAAGATACTGATGAAGTTGGTGTAAAAAAAGGCTGCTACCCCGGCCAGTATGGTACCGCCGGGGAGTCTGTTAACGCTGTTGATCAAGCGTGGATTTTACCAGCCGCCAGACGCTCCACAGCCCAAGCCCGCGTTTCGCCCAGCGCATCAGCATGCTGGGATGGCGCACCGACCATACGGCCATGAAGCTGCTGCCGACCAGCGCCCAGGAACGCAGGCTAAGGAAGGTGTTCCACCCGCGATCATAGACACCGGTGGCGTCCACCCAGTCACGGCGGGCGGCGGTCAAATCCAGCCGTTGCTGCTGAATTTGGCTGAGCAAAAGGGCTTTACGCTTGAGACGCTCGGCCTTGTGACTCATGGTTTATCCTCTTCCAGTAACTGACGATCATTGGCCAGTTCCTGCCGCGTGTGGCGCAGAATTGTGGATTCGCGGGCTTTACGTAGGGTCCAGATACCGCCAATCAACGCCAGCACCAGGAGCACCACCGTGGTGGCGATCATGGCGTTGAGTCGGTATTGCGGGTCGATGGCCCAGATAACCAGTACCATCAGACTCATCAGGCCAAATGCAGCGAACAGCATGGTCAGCCCTAACATCATGAGCAACTGGAAGAGGTTTGCTTTTTCCTCTTCCAGTTCGACCACTGCCAGCCGGAGCCGCGTTTCCACCATTTCAACCATGATGGAAACAATGCGTTGCCCGATACCCAGTACGCTTTTGCCCGGTCCTTGCGCGTGTCGTGAATCCGCCATAATCAGCGACGCGTCAGGAGCACGCCTAACACGACGCCAATCGCCGCGCCAATGCCCACGCTGGCCCATGGGTTTTCACGTACATATTCGTCAGTTCTTGCAGCGGCTTCGCGGGTCTGGCGGGCAATGGCATCCCCCGTTTCGCCCAGACGATAACGGCTTTCCTGCAAGGCTTTTTCGGCTTTGCTGCGCAGTTTGCTCAACTCTTCTTTTGATTTGTCCCCGGAGGTGCTCAGTACTTCCTCAAGGGTATCCGCCAGGGATTTCAACTCAGCGCGCAGATGTTCAGTATTTGCCTCTTTAGACATAATTCTCTCCAGGTGAGTGAGTGTTAACTTCCATCAAAATCAGTAGTCACGCGCTTCAAGCGCCTTAAGTTCTGCCTCGGCCTCTTTCAGCTTGTGCTCGCGTTTACTTATTTTGTCCGCATCGCCTTTTTGTTTCGCTTTGGCGAGATCTTCGCGACGTTCGGCAACCTCGTCTTTCTGTCTGGCAATTTTGCGCTGGTGCTCCGCACGCAATTTACTGTCGGAACAGGTGGTGCGAACCTCGTGCAGCGCCTTATTCAGCCCTTCAACCCGACTCTGATTGTTGTGCTTTTCGGCATAGCTGATTTCACGCGTAATCTCCTGCTCTTTCTCCTGACAGGGGGAAGCGGCCTGAGACATCGCGCTTACAGATAATAGGGTTAGCGCCAGTGCGATGCGGTATTTCATGGTCGAAACCTTCCATTGTTGGCCGGCGAAACAAGGCTCGCCAGCATCCAGTGACATAACGTGGACTTTGGTTCCATTAACTCAAGCATAGAACGTTAACGGCTAAAGCACCAAAGTAGGTGAAAAGATTCAGAATCCTGGAGGATCAGCCAAATCGATGGGTGGTATCGCGTAAACGTGAAAGCCAGGCGGAGGTCTGGCTTTCGTCATCCTGTAACGCGACGATGTAGCCGTGGGGCAGTGTTCTGTCCAGCACTTCCTTGGCGGCAGCGCTCTGGGCACTGGACTCAAATTTGATTAACAGCGTGTCGTTTTGCGGCGTAATGCTTTTGAAATGGATGCCGTTTGCGTCCAGATGATGCCAAATGGAAAAACCATCCGGCACGCTTGTGTTCTGTGCGATTGGGCGTATCGCCAGCGTAGACTCACGGTTTTGCAGTGTCACCCAACCCAAAAAGAGTACGCTGAACAGCGCCATTGCGGCGATGCCCATAAAAAACCAGCGCAGGAAGGGACGTTGCGATTCCATTATTGACCCCGATTACCGTATTTTTTCTTCCACAACACTACCAGTGTGCCAACCAGGCCAATCACCAGCAGCACAACGGGAAGGAGCATCAAACAAGACATCAACGCGTCTTCATATTTACGAAACACAGGCGTTATACCCAACAAATACCCCAGTGTCGTTAGAATCAGCACCCACAACAAGCCGCTCATCCAGTTGAAAAACTGGAAGCGAGCGCTACTAAGACCCGAAATTCCGGCAATAGTTGGTAACAGTGTGCGAACAAATGCAATAAAACGCCCAATCAGCAACGCTGAGAGGCCATGTTTATGAAAAAGATGATGTGCACGTTGGTGATAATGCGCCGGAAGGTGCGATAACCAGTTTTGCACGGTTCGCGTGTTCCCCAGCCATCGGCCCTGAATATAGCTCAGCCAACAGCCCAGACTGGCGGCCGCTGTTAATAACAAAATGGTCTGTGGATAGCCCATCGCCCCTTTGGCAATCAAAACACCCACCAGCACCAGGAGACTGTCGCCAGGAAGGAAAGCGGCCGGAAGCAGGCCATTCTCAAGAAATAAGATGACAAATAACACAAAGTAGAGCATGCCAATCATGGATGGATTGGCCAGCGTTTCGAAATCCTGGCTCCAGAGGGCATGCAGCAGTTGGCTTAAAAGTTCCATTCAATGTTCCTGGTACATCGGTTTACGGCACGTCGATTACCTGTAAAACAGCACGGCGACATTATTGATAGTGACATTATGGTCGCTCGTGGCGCATTCAGCAGCCTGACTATTCCGGTAACAACGCTGTGAGCAAGCGCTAACTCACGCAGTGGCAAAGTGCGTCCAATTGTAACAAATGCCATAGTTCTGCGGCAGAGAAATTACGCTTTGTCAGAAAATGATTTTGCTTGTCGAAAGGAGGGGTGGCGAGGGTATTTACAAAGGCTGACACTCTATACTTTTTACTGACCCTTAAGTGGCCAGGCGCAGAGGGGCTGTGCGCCTGACAGAGAAAAGCATTATTTTACGCCACTTGCTACGGTATCAAGGTGAACAACGGGGTTTTCCGCAAACAAATAGCGGTCAGCATTGAACTCGAAATCATCGCTGGTTTCGTTAAACAACATCTGTTTGGTGTTTTCCAGATGCTGCCACATCGCGACTTTAGCCGCGTGCGGGTCTTTGCGAATCAACGCCTTGAGAATTTGGTCATGATCGTCACACCAGTTATCCACGGTGCGCAAGTCGATATGGTCGTGCAGTTTTTTCCAGTACGGGTTGTGAACACGCTGGGTCCACATTTTTTCGACGATCGCCGCCAGCGCGCTGTTTTGTGTCGCCAGGGCTACCTGCACATGAAATTGTAAATCCCATTCGGAATCGCGGAAGCACTTCTCTTTACGCGCGCTTTCCTGGATTTCCATCAGTTTCATGATGTCCTGCTTAGTCACCTGGGTCGCGGCAAATTCAGCAATGTTGCTTTCAATCAATTGACGTGCCTGTAGCAGCTCAAACGGACCGTAATTAGCAAATTCCAGCGATTCGTCAGGGGCCTGGGTATGACGAGGCTGATTGGAAATAACATGAATGCCTGAGCCTTTACGGACTTCAACATAACCTTCAACTTCCAGCATGATGATGGCTTCACGAACCACGGTCCGGCTGACGCTTTTTTCGTCTGCAATAAAGCGCTCGGCGGGAAGTTTGTCACCCACGAGATAGACACCCTGCTCGATCCGGCTTTTCAGCTCGGCGGCAAGTTGTTGGTACAAACGACGTGATTCAGTGATTTCCATATGCGCTCCAGGCAAGATAAGGCATTAGTAGATTTGTTATACCACTTTTACGCCATTCTCACCACAACAAGGCAAGAAAAAGCCGCCCGAAACGGTGGGCGGCTTTTGGGAAACAGTAGTACGAAGAAGGCGTGTACTAGCTTTGTGTTGCGGTACCGCCGACCGCACTTTCCTGCGCTAATTCACTGGCGGATTTACTTTTCAGCACCGTCCAGATAACTACCGCACCGAGCAGGTCGAACAGGGCCAGCACGGCGAACAGCGGGCTAAAGCCGATGGTGTCAGCCAGCGCACCTACCACCAGAGCGAACATGGTACTTGCTGTCCACGCCGCCATACCGGTCAGACCGTTCGCGGTTGCCACTTCGTTACGACCAAACACGTCGGAAGACAGGGTAATCAATGCACCGGACAGAGACTGGTGAGCAAAGCCACCAATACACAGCAGGCCGATTGCAACATACGGGCTGGTGAACAGACCGATCATGCCTGGGCCGATCATCAGCAGCGCACCCATGGTCACTACCATTTTACGGGAAACAATCAGGTTCACACCGAACCAGCGCTGGAACAGCGGCGGCAGGTAACCACCGACGATACAGCCCAGGTCAGCGAACAGCATTGGCATCCAGGCGAACATGGCGATTTCTTTCAGGTTAAAGCCGTAGACTTTGAACATGAACAGCGGGATCCAGGCGTTGAACGTACCCCATGCCGGTTCTGCCAGGAAACGCGGCAGTGCAATACCCCAGAACTGACGGGTGCCCAGAATCTGCAGGACGGACATTTTCTTGCCGTTGAAGGTCTGGTGCTGTGCTTCCTGACCGCCAATGATGTATTCGCGTTCTTCTTCGGTCAGTTTTTTCTGATCGCGCGGGTGTTTGTAGAAAACCAACCATGCCATTGCCCAGGCGAAGCTCAGTACGCCAGAGATAATGAACGCGAGCTGCCAGCTATGCATGACGATTGCCCACACGACCAGCGGCGGTGCAATCATCGCACCAATAGAAGAACCGACGTTGAAGTAGCCCACTGCGATAGAACGTTCTTTCGCCGGGAACCACTCAGAAGCCGCTTTCAGGCCCGCCGGAATCATTGCCGCTTCGGCAGCACCAACGGCACCGCGCGCCAGCGCCAGACCACCCCAACTGCCTGCCAGCGCAGTAGCGCCACAGAAGATGGCCCAGGTCACGGCGAACACTGCGTAGCCGATCTTGGTGCCCAGGATGTCCAGTACATAACCTGCGACTGGCTGCATGATGGTATAAGCCGCCGAGTAAGCCGCAATAATGTAAGAGTATTGCTGTGTGGAGATATTCAACTCTTGCATCAGCGTGGGCGCTGCCGCAGCAATCGTGTTACGCGTCAAGTAACCCAGCACGGTGCCGATCGTCACCAGCGCTATCATGTACCAACGTAACCCTTTAATTTTACGCATGTAAACCTCATCGTTATGTTAATTCCGCTAGCGCGGTCACCTGCCGGTTGCGGTCGGGAGGTGAAAACGGAGGGCGTAACCGGTAAACACCGGAACGACCCGAACCTTGCTATTCAACGTGCTCAATTCGGTATCCGTACCGTAAAGACCGATGATTAATCACCGGCAATGCATTCCGTCGGCTGATGTATTCGACGGCAGAAAGATAACTTGTCATACAACTTCAAAAGGTGAGTGACATCACAAAAGCGTTTTTCTTTGTGTGGTTTTTAGCTTTGCGGCACCAGACCAGTACTGGCGCGGCCTGGCGGTGATTTTGACGCGCATTCTTGTAAATATTTGTCATCGTTTATTGATCTAACTCACGAAAAAGTCTTCGGCCACTGGAAATTGGTGTGATAACTTTGTCAGCATTAAGGTAAGCATCAGACGCACTCGTTGAGAGGAAGACGATAATGACCCCGTTTATGACTGAAGATTTTCTGTTAGATACCGAATTTGCGCGCCGCCTGTACCATGACTACGCGAAAGATCAGCCGATTTTTGACTTCCATTGCCACCTGCCGCCGCAGCAGATCGCAGATAACTACCGCTTTAAAAACCTGTATGACATCTGGTTAAAAGGTGATCACTACAAGTGGCGTGCAATGCGTACCAATGGTGTGCCGGAACGCCTGTGTACCGGCGATGCCAGCGATCGTGAGAAGTTTGACGCCTGGGCTGCAACCGTACCGCATACGATTGGCAACCCGTTATACCACTGGACCCATTTAGAGCTTCGTCGCCCATTTGGTATTACAGGTAAGCTGCTTTCTCCGTCTACGGCGGATGAAATCTGGAATCTGGGCAATGAATTGCTGGCGCAGGATAAATTTACTGCCCGCGGTATCATGCAGCAGATGAATGTGAAGATGGTCGGTACCACTGACGATCCGATCGACTCTCTGGAACACCACGCTGCCGTTGCCAAAGACACCACCTTCACCATCAAAGTGCTGCCAAGCTGGCGTCCGGACAAAGCCTTCAATATTGAACTGGCTACGTTTAACGATTACATGAGCAAGCTGGGTGAAGTGTCTGACACCGATATCCGTCGCTTTGCCGATCTGCAAACGGCGCTGACTAAACGTCTGGATCACTTTGAAGCACACGGTTGTAAAGTATCGGACCACGCGCTTGACGTTGTGCTCTTCGCCGAAGCAAGCGACGCGGAACTGGACAGCATCCTCGCACGCCGTCTGGCGGGTGAAGCATTAAGCCAGCATGAAGTCGCGCAGTTCAAAACGGCCGTTCTGGTATTCCTCGGCGCGGAATATGCCCGTCGCGGTTGGGTACAGCAGTATCACATTGGCGCGCTGCGTAATAACAACCTGCGCCAGTTCAAACTGCTGGGGCCAGATGTGGGCTTCGATTCCATTAATGACCGTCCGCTGGCGGAAGAACTGTCAAAATTACTCAGCAAGCAGAACGAAGAAAACCTGCTGCCGAAAACCATCCTGTATTGCCTGAACCCGCGTGATAACGAAGTGCTGGGCACCATGATCGGCAACTTCCAGGGCGAAGGTATGCCAGGCAAGATGCAGTTTGGTTCCGGCTGGTGGTTCAACGACCAGAAAGACGGTATGGAACGTCAGATGACCCAACTGGCGCAGCTCGGTCTGCTGAGCCGCTTTGTGGGCATGCTGACTGATAGCCGCAGCTTCCTGTCTTATACCCGTCACGAATATTTCCGTCGCATTCTGTGCCAGATGATTGGCCGCTGGGTGCACGCGGGTGAAGCTCCGGCTGATATCCAGCTGCTGGGCGAGATGGTGAAAAATATCTGCTTTAACAATGCGCGTGACTACTTCGCGATTGAACTGAACTAAGGCCGTTTGAGGTTGATATGCAATACATCAAGATCCACTCGCTGGATAATGTCGCGGTAGCGCTGGCGGATCTCGCCGAAGGCACAGAGGTTGTGGTTGACGGTCATGAGATTCTGCTTCGTCAGGCAGTGGTACGCGGACATAAATTTGCCCTGCAGGCCATCCCGACGGGCGAGAATGTTGTTAAATATGGTCTTCCTATCGGCCATGCCACAACAGATATCGCCGCAGGTGAACACATACATTCTCACAATGTGCGTACCAATCTGAGCGATTTGGATGAGTATAGCTATCAACCTGATCTCATTGGTGAAAATGCACCGGCGGCCGATCGCGACGTTCAGATCTACCGCCGTGCAAACGGGGGGGTTGGGGTTCGCAACGAATTGTGGATCCTGCCGACAGTAGGCTGTGTTAACGGCATCGCCCGTCAAATCCAGACCCGTTTTCTGAAAGATACGCACAACGCCGAAGATATCGACGGCGTGCACCTGTTTAGCCATACCTACGGTTGCTCACAACTGGGCGATGACCATATTAACACCCGTACCATGCTGCAAAATATGGTGCGTCACCCGAACGCGGGGGCGGTGCTGGTCATTGGTCTGGGCTGCGAAAACAACCAGGTTGATGCGTTTCGCGAAACGCTGGGCGAATACGATCCGTCCCGCGTCCACTTTATGATCTGCCAACACCAGGACGACGAAGTGGAAGCGGGCATTGAGCATCTGTACGAATTGTACGAAGCCATGCGCCACGACAAGCGCGAGCCCGGCAAACTGGGCGAGCTGAAATTTGGTCTGGAGTGTGGCGGATCAGACGGGCTTTCCGGTATCACAGCAAACCCGATGCTGGGACGTTTTTCTGACTACATTATCGGTAACGGCGGCACCACGGTATTAACCGAAGTGCCGGAAATGTTCGGTGCAGAACAGATTCTGATGAGCCATTGCCGCGACGAAGAGACCTTCGAGAAGACGGTCACCATGGTGAACGACTTCAAACAGTACTTTATCGCGCATAACCAGCCGATCTACGAAAACCCATCGCCGGGTAACAAAGCAGGCGGCATCACGACGCTGGAAGAAAAATCGCTTGGCTGTACACAAAAAGCGGGGGCCAGCCAGGTGGTCGACGTGCTCCGTTACGGCGAGCGCCTGAAAACCCACGGACTCAACCTGTTGAGCGCGCCGGGTAACGATGCGGTTGCAACCAGCGCACTGGCAGGGGCGGGTTGCCACATGGTGCTGTTCAGTACCGGACGCGGCACCCCTTACGGCGGCTTTGTTCCGACAGTGAAAATCGCGACGAACAGCGAACTGGCGGCGAAGAAGAAACACTGGATCGATTTCGATGCGGGCCAGCTTATTCACGGAAAAACCATGCCACAGCTTCTGAGCGAGTTCGTGGATGTGATCGTGGATTTTGCCAACGGTAAGCAGACCTGCAATGAACGCAACGAGTTCCGCGAGCTGGCTATCTTCAAGAGCGGCGTAACGTTATAAGTTACCCTTCATCTTTCGCGCTACAGCGGTGTTGGCTACATCCACTCACCCCGGTCACTTACTTATGTAAGCTTCCGGGGGGTCCGGACTTGCCGCCTGGCTGTAGTACGACATCTTTTGGGTAACACAGCAGTAGAATTAAAAAACGACGTTTCATATTATGAAGCGTCGTTTCTTTTTTGGTGTCATTAACAAGGATCCTCCATGAGCGCGTATTGGTTAGCCCAGGGCGTTGGTGTACTTGCTTTTCTTATTGGTATTACCACGTTTATTAACCGCGACGAAAAACGCTTCAAACTCCAGCTTTCCCTTTACAGCGCCACCATCGGCGCGCATTTCTTTCTGATGGGCGCACTGCCTGCCGGTATGAGCGCAGAACTCAACGCCATACGCACAATTATCTCCATGCATACCCGCAAGCTGTGGGTTATGGCTGTATTTATTGCGCTGACGCTGTTTTTTGGTTTGATAAAATTACACCACCCGGTCGAACTGCTGCCGATTATCGGTACGGTTGCCAGTACCTGGGCGCTGTTTCGCTGCAAAGGGCTTTCCGTGCGTTGCGTCATGTGGTGTTCAACCGCCTGCTGGGTTACCCATAACCTGTGGCTGGGATCGATTGGCGGCACCCTGATCGAAGGCAGCTTCCTTGTGGTAAACGGGCTGAACATTATCCGTTTCTGGCGGATGCAAAAACGCGGCATCGACCCGTTTAAAGTCGAAACCGCGCTGCAAAAAGAGAGTACGTCTGCGCGTTAATCGCGCTGAGGCACTAACGACGCGCGCTCGCCGTCTGTCAGACAGGCGGCGGCGGTAAACAGCACATCGGTTGAGGAGTTGATGGCGGTCTCGCAAGAGTCCTGCACAACGCCAATAATAAAGCCGACGGCGACGACCTGCATGGCAACATCGGCTGAAATACCAAACAGATTACAGGCCAGTGGAATCAGCAGTAGCGAGCCGCCCGCCACTCCGGATGCACCGCAGGCACAGAGCGAAGCCACTATGCTTAACAGCACCGCCGTGGGCAAATCTACGGCTACCCCAAGCGTATGCACCGCTGCCAGCGAAAGCACGGTGATGGTGATTGCCGCGCCTGCCATATTGACCGTCGCACCCAATGGGATCGAGACGGAATAGGTGTCTTTATCAAGCCCGAGCTTTTCGCACAACGCCATATTTACCGGAATATTCGCCGCCGAGCTGCGGGTGAAAAAAGCGGTCACGCCGCTTTCACGCAAGCAGATAAAAACAAGTGGGTACGGATTCCGGCGCATCTTCACCCAGACCAGTAGTGGATTGATCACCAGCGCAACCAGTAACATACAGCCGACCAGGACCATCAGCAGTTGCGCGTAATCCCAGAGCGCGCCAACGCCCGTTGTCGCGAGGGTGGATGCCACAAGGCCAAAAATCCCAAGCGGCGCAAAGCGAATCACTAGCGTGACCATAAACGTCACCGCTTGCGACATATCGTTGATCAGCTTCTTACTGGTATCGCTACTGTGGCGCAGGGCAAAGCCGAGACCAACCGCCCAGACCAGGATGCCGATGTAATTCCCTTTGACCAGCGAATCGACAGGGTTTGCCACGATATTCATTAGTAACCCTTCCAGTACGCCGACAATACCGGAAGGCGCAATGACATCGGTCGCGGCCGCCACCAGATGTAGCCGGGAAGGGAACAGGAAGCTGACGATCACGGCCGTTAATGCCGCAGAGAAAGTGCCGATTAAGTAGAGCAGCAGGATAGGGCGAATGCTGATTTTTTGCCCCTGTTGGTGATTAGCCACCGAGGCCATTACAAGTACCAGCACCAGAATCGGGGCTACCGATTTTAGCGCGCCGACAAACAGCGTGCCCAGCAGGCCAACGGCGCGCGCTGAGTCAGGTGAAAGCCAGCTCAACAGGATGCCGAGTATCAGTCCGGCGAGAATTTGTTTGACGATATTACCGCGCATCACGCGTTGCAACCATGTCGTAGCGGGTTGTGTTTGCATACCTTTTCCTTGGTTTTATTGGTGTTCCATCGGTGCTGCGCCAGCAGGCGTAACGGATGGAGTATAAAGAATTCGCTGCTCAGGGGGCTGTTTCAGGTACTGGCGGGGGAAAAAATCAGAAAAACGCCCTCTCCGAAAAGAGGGCGTACCAGGGACGTTGTGACCTCAGCCCCTTAGAACTGCTTATTCAGCAAGCTTGCGTTTGTCGTTACGGTGATTAACCCATGCGTTAATCAGCAGCGTTACCATAAGAATGCCACCCACGATGCCAAGCGAGATGGCAATCGGGATATGGAAGAAATCGACAATCAGCATCTTGATACCGATAAATACCAGGATCACCGACAGGCCATATTTCAGCATGGAGAAACGCTCTGCCACACCCGCCAGCAGGAAGTACATCGCGCGCAGACCCAGGATGGCAAACAGGTTAGACGTCAGAACGATAAACGGGTCGGTGGTGACGGCAAAAATAGCCGGAATACTGTCGACCGCAAATATCACATCGCTCAGTTCAACCAGAATCAGCACCAGCAGCAACGGCGTGGCAAACAGCAGGCCGTTCTTACGCACGAAGAAATGCTCGTTTTCGATCTTGTCCGTCATGCGCAGATGGCTGCGTAGCCAGCGGACCAGGGGTTTATCGCCAATGCCGCCTTCATCTTCTTTTGCCAGCGCCATTTTCACACCCGTGAACAGCAGGAAGGCACCAAAGACATACAGCAGCCATTCGAACTGAGAGATAAGCCAGCTTCCGGCGAAGATCATGATGGTACGCAGGACGATCGCGCCGAGCACGCCGTAGATCAGTACGCGACGTTGCAGCGCAGCAGGTACCGAGAAGTAGCTGAACAGCATCAGCCAGACAAAGACGTTATCCACCGCCAGCGCTTTTTCAATCAGGTAACCGGTCAGGAATGCCAGTGCCTGGGTGTCGGCAACGGCGCGGCCCTCGTTTTGTACCAGATACCACCAGAAGGCAGCGTTAAATAAGAGAGAAAGACTAACCCAGACCAGCGACCAGACGGCCGCCTGTTTCATGGACATCGTGTGCACGCCACGTCGCCCCTGAAGCAGGAGGTCGATAGCCAGCATGATAACGACAACAACGGCGAATCCGCCCCAGAGTAGCGGTGTACCGACAGTATTCATGTGAGGTTCCTCAGCACCTTACACTTCATCCTTCTGGCTGCCTCTTTGTTGGCTTCGGCTGCTCACGCCAGTCACTTATTTGAGTAAGCTCCTGGCGATTCTCAGTCTTGCCGCCGCGACGCATCCAGAATGATTATGTGTATAAACAAAAACGGCTAACGTCGAAAGACGTCAGCCGCATGCTTTAGGTGCAATTGGGTCCTCGCCTTTCGGCAAGGTCTCACTTACGTCACATGAATGACGCCCGGCGACCGGATGCTTATACCCGTTATATTTCGAACAGCCGTTGTGTGGCTGCAACTCGAAATCTTTAGGGTAGACGCATCGTAATGACGACCCACCGGCAACGAAGTTACTCCCCTTTGCTCGTAACAAAATATGACAGGCTATTCCTCCCGTCAATGATCTGTAACATCTGTTTTACATACCTTTACGCAGGCTGTTCCACGCTCACGTCGTCTGCCGGGAAAACCACCCCCGTTTGACGGCGGATTTCAGTCGATAGCTTCGCGGTAATACGGCTGACGGCCAGGCCTGCATGGTTGACTTCATTCTGCTCGACCAGGCTGGCGAAGGTTTCCGCCTCGTACAGCATGGTGTTGATATGTTGCGGCTGCGTCAGATCCTGGGCTTTACCGCCACGCGGCACGAAAGAGAGCTTCTGGCATTCTGAGATCTTCTCGATTAGCAGTGCTCCCGCTTCGCCCTGAATTTCGCTTGGCAGCACCGAGTCGCTGACTTTGGAATGTTGCAGCGTGACGCTGAAATCGCCGTAGTCGAGTACCACCACGCCATGGGCATCAACGCCACTTTCCAGCAGGCTGGCGGTGGCCTGGAGGCCCTTCGGTTCGCCCCAAAGCGCAACAGACGCCGCCAGAACATAGAAGCCGATATCCATAATTGAGCCGTTAGAGAAGGCCGGGTTAAAGGTGTTCGGGTTTTCGCCATCCAGATAGCGCTGGTAGCGCGAAGAGTACTGGCAGTAGTTGAGAAACGCTTTGCGCAGTTTGCCCGCTTTCGCCAGCGACTGTTTCAGCAGCACAAAATTGGGCAGGCTGGCGGTTTTAAATGCCTCGAACAACACTACCTGGTTCTCTCTGGCGCAGGCAATTGCCTCTTCCACTTCGCGCAGATTCGACGCCAGCGGTTTTTCGCAAATCACATGCTTTTTGTGGCTGAGAAAGAGGCGGGTTTGCGGGAAATGCAGCGAGTTAGGGCTGGCAATATAGACCGCATCAATCTCATCGCTTTGCGCCATGGCCTCCAGCGAAGTAAAAAGATGTTCGACGGGGTAATCCCTGGAGAAATCCTGCGCCTGTTCGAGGCTACGGGAGTACACCGCCGTGAGTTTATATTTGCCCGTTTCATGGGCGGCATCGACAAACTGGCGGGTGATCCAGTTTGTGCCAATGACAGCAAAACGTATCATTAAGCGAGTTCCTTTAACTGAGCACTGTCTGGCACTGTAACATGATGCGCAGAGATGAAAAAAGGTTCATCTCCCGGTTATGGAAGACGTCTCGCACGTCACTCTTTTTGTTAAAAAAGATGCAGCCCGGCAATGCGATCCAGCGCGCTTTGCAATGCATCATCCCCCGCCGTCAGGCTAATGCGAATAAACCCTTCTCCCCCTGGCCCAAAGCCAGCGCCAGGCGCGACCAGCACATGCGATTCCTGCAATAACAACTGGGCAAATTGCTGTGAGCTAAACGCGGGTGGTACCGCAAGCCACAGAAAAAAGGTGCCCTGCTTTTCGCCTACCGGCCAGCGCAGCGCCGCCAGGCGGTGTAACACACGCTCGCGGCGCTGATGATAGACCGATACCAGTTGCGCTAAACGCGCAGTGGGGAGGGTGAGCGCCGTGACTGCCGCATCCTGAATCGCGCCAAACACGGTGCTGTAGCTGTGGGTATGCAGTTTTTTAAATGCCTTGATTATCGAGGCGTTACCGACCGCAAAACCAAAGCGCCAGCCCGCCATATTAAAGGTCTTCGAGAAGGTATACGTCTCTACTCCCCACGCTTTCGCATCAGGCTGAGAAAAGAGGCTCAGCGGAGTGTCTGCGGCATCGCTGCCAATAGCGGCATAGGCAAAATCATGCAGGATGGGCACGTGGTAACGCTGTGCAAATTGCAGTGCGCTGGCGAACAGCGCCGGTGTTGCCAGCGCACCCGTCGGGTTATGCGGATAGTTGAGGACAACCAACCCGGCATGGTCGGCAACGTCATCTGGCACGTCATTGAAATTGGGCAGGAACTGGTTTTCAGCGTGAAGCGGCAGGCCGTAAAAATGTGCCTGCGACTGCAACGCCGCCGAGCGGTAAATGGGGTAGCAGGGGTCAGTAGAAATCAGGTATTGCCCTGGACTGAGTACCGCACGAGGGATCCCACCCACGCCGATATGCGATCCCTGAAAGACCGCCACTTCACTGTCGGGATCCAGGGTCACGCCATAATGACGCTGATAAAAGTCGGCTATCGCCTGGCGGACCTGTGGTTTGCCCCAGAATGAGGGATAACCGTGGTTTTCACGCCGCTGGATCGCCGCTTGCAGAGAGGCGATGATTTCCGGCGGCGTAGGTTGATCCGGGCTGCCGCTCGAAAGATCGATCAGCGGTAAATCGGGGGTGTTCACCTGGGCGGCCAGTTTTTCCAGTATACTGAATAAATTCTCTTCCAGCGCATCGACCAGCGGTGAGGCATTAAAATCAGGCATGGTTTTCTCGAATTGATTTATCAATATGTTTCCATCTTTAATTTATTTTTGTGGATTGTCTAAGCAACAAAATTAGCTATTCATTGTCGATTTTTAGATATGAATTTCCTGATTATATTTATGCTAAAAAAGCAAAATGAAATCCGGTAATGTGACTTACAACGCACAGTCGGCTGTGATTTAATCACTTTTAATTGCACACCAACAGGAAAATTGCGTTATGAAAAAGCCAGTTGTATTAGGTTTTGTCTTTGCTTTGTTGTCATCATCTTCTTTTCTGGCTGCGGCGCAGGATAATATTATTCGTGTTGGCTTTAATCCAGGACCCTATAAAGAACAGTTTGAAAAAGGTGTCGCACCTTTTCTGATTAAGAAAGGCTATAAAGTCGAATATAAAGATTTCAGCGATGGTATTCAGGTAAACGATGCGGTTGCCCGTGGCAACATCGAAGCTAATATCATGCAGCATCCGGTGTATTTAAAATCGGTGAATGAGCGTCTGGGGATCGACAACATCGGTATCGTGCAGGTGCCCACACCGCCAATGGGGCTGTATGGCGGTAAAATCAAAACGCTGAAAACCCCGGCGGCAGGCACAGTGATTTCTGTTCCTAATCAGCCACCTAATGAATATCGTGCCCTGTTAGTGCTGCAAAGCCTTGGCTGGGTAAAACTCAAACCAGACAGCGACCCGGCCACCTTCTCGCAGCGTAATATCCTCGAAAATCCGTATAAAATTGTCCTCAAAGAGATGGATAACGCCCAGCAGGTACGTGCGCTGCCAGATGTGGATTACGGTTTGATTCAGGGGAATTTTGCCGTCTCCAGCGGCCTGAAACTTAATTCGGCATTACAGCTTGAAACCCCGGTGAGCCAGTTTATAAACGTTGTCACCATCGCCGGGAAAAATAAAGACGCGCAGTTTGCTAAAGATATTGTTGCCGGATATCACTCAGCCGATTTCAAAAATTACATTCTGACTCACGAGCAATATAACGGTTATCTGCAACCTGATTATTTGAAATGAACGATGCAATGATTGAGTTTCGCCATGTCAGTAAAACATTCTCCAGAAAAGGAAACCCGGTTCTGGCATTAAAGGACATTAACCTTAGTATTGCTAAGGGCGATATTTTCGGGATTATTGGTTATAGCGGTGCAGGGAAAAGTACCTTGCTACGTTTAATCAATCGTCTCGAATCGCCAGGCCAGGGAGAGGTGGTCATTAATGGCGAAGTGTTACAGGAATTTAGCGGTAAGCGTCTGCGTGCCATCAAGAAAGATATTGGCATGATCTTTCAGAACTTTAATTTGCTCAATTCAAAAACGGTTTTTCACAATGTGGCCATTCCGCTCATTTTACAGGGGCGTGATAAGGCGTTTATTCAGGCACGCGTGACGGAGCTGCTGGAGTTCGTCAATCTCAGCGATAAGGTGCATAGCTTCCCGAACGAGTTGTCAGGCGGGCAAAAACAGCGTGTCGGTATCGCCCGTGCGCTGGCGACTAACCCGTCAGTCCTGTTGTGTGATGAGGCGACATCGGCGCTGGATCCCCATACCACAGTGCAGATCTTACTACTGTTGCAGGAGATCAACCGCCGCTATGGCATCACTATCGTGCTGATTACTCACGAAATGTCGGTAATCCAGAAAATCTGTAACAAGGTCGCGGTGATGCAAAACGGCAGCATTGTGGAGCAGGGCGACGTTTTTAACCTGTTTGCCCAGCCGCAGCATCCGGTCACCGCCAGTTTCGTGCAGTCGGTGATTCACGACAAGCTGCCGGAGCGCGTCTCCGCTGTGCTGCAACGGGATAACGGCGCGCAGGCCCTGCGTCTTGAGTTTGTGGGCGCAACGGCGCAACAGCCCATTATCAACCGCATCATCAAGGACTATGCCATCGAGGTGAATATCCTCTTTGCCAGCATGTCCGAAGTCCAGAGCCGCATTCTGGGGTTCATGATCGTACAGATTCTTGGCGAGCCTGAGCAAACCGGGCGCGCCATTGCCCATCTTCGCGACGCAGGAGTGAAAATCACCCATGTTTGATTTTATTGACACCGCCGTCACCGGCGATCAATTCCTGCTGGCATTGCATGACACCCTGGTGATGATCGCTGTTTCGCTGGGTTTCGGTTCGCTGCTCGGTATTCCGCTGGGTATTGTGCTGGTGGTTTGCCGCCCAGGCGGCATTCTGCCCAACCGATTTGTGCACCAGGTGCTGAACCCAACAATCAACGTTGTCCGCTCGCTGCCGTTTATTATTTTGCTGATTACCATTCTGCCCTTCACCCGTCTGGTGGTGGGCACCACTATTGGTACGGCGGGTGCGATTGTGCCGCTGATTGTCTTTATTGCCCCCTATATTTCCCGGCTGGTGGAAAGCTCGCTGCTGGAGGTGGACGAGGGGATCCTCGAAGCCGCCGATGCCATGGGCGCCACCGCTTTACAGACCATCTGGCACTTTATGCTGCCGGAAGCCGCGTCATCTCTGATCCTGGCCCTCACGACCGCCACCATTGGCCTGCTGGGGGCGACCGCCATGGCCGGCACCGTGGGCGGCGGCGGTATCGGCGATTTGGCCATTACCTATGGTTACCAGCGCTTTGATGCCTTCGCCACGCTGGTCACCGCGCTGGTGCTGATTGTCATTGTCCAGCTTATCCAGACCCTCGGAACCCGCTTTGCCCGCCGTATTCGTCGCGAGTAAGGCCGCTATTTCATCTATTCAGGAGATAAACATGCCAGTTGTAGAGAGCTTTACCCTCGACCATACCAAAGTCAAAGCCCCGTATGTCCGCGTGGCAGGTTATGAACGTCACCGGCTTGGCAGCGTGGTGCAGAAGTTTGATTTACGTTTCCTGCAACCTAACGTGGATGCCATTCCCACTGCGGCGCTGCACACCCTGGAGCACCTGCTGGCATTTGGCCTGCGTGAAGAGCTGGAAGGAGTTATCGACATTTCGCCGATGGGCTGCCGCACCGGTTTCTATCTGATCCTGTGGGATGAGCACGATCCGAAACACATCGCGACGGCGCTGACCCGTGTCCTGCAGCGTGTGCTTACCGCAACGGATGTGCCTGCGGTCACACCGCTTGCCTGCGGCAACTATCGCGATCATTCGCTGTTCTCCGCTCAGGAGTACGCGAAGCTGGTGCTGGAAGCCGGTATCAGTGATGACCCGTTTCGGGAATAAGCGATGATTGCCCTTGATTTTAGCGGCCAGACCGCGGTGGTGACGGGCGGTCTACAGGGCATCGGTAAAGCCATTGCGCAACTGTTGCATCGGGGCGGCGCGAACGTAGTGATCGGTGATATCGCCGCCAGAGCGCGGGAGCAGAGCCTGCGCCAGTTGGTGCTACGTACCGATGTTGCCTCGCGTGAACAGGCCCATCAGCTCATTGGCGCCGCCGTGGAGACTTTCGGCGGCGTGGACATCCTGGTCAACAGTTGCGGCGTCTCGGCGATGAGCGCGGTCGATGCCATGAGCGAGGCGGACTGGCAGCGCATCCTGGATGTGAACGTCAAAGCGATTGGCTGGCTCTCTGAGGCGGCCATTCCGCTGATGCGGGCCAGAAAGGCGGGACGCATCATCAACATCGCCTCGCAGGCGGGCAAAAATGGCTACCGGCTAATGGGCCAGTACGTGGCCTCTAAACATGCGGTACTCGGCCTGACCAAAGTGATGGCCATTGAGCTTGCCCGTGACAATATTCTGGTGAATGCGGTCTGCCCCGGCATTGTCGAGACGGAGATGAAGTGGCGCGAGCGTCGGGAAGGCGCAGCGCTGCGCGGCATGACGCCGGAAGCCATCTATGCCGAAGACTGCTCGCAGGTATTACTGGGTCGCACGGCGCAGCCAGCCGATGTAGCTGGCGTGGTGGCGTTTTTGGCGAGCCCGCTGGCGGCCTATATGACCGGGCAGGCGATTAATGTGACCGGTGGGATGACGATGCATTAAAAACCTGCCCATCAGGCTATCTCATTTGCCATTTTGGCGCAGGGCAGTGCTCACAATCCTCACGTACTTCATGTACGTTCTGGTTGTTGCGCGCTGTCCGGGTCCAGACTGCCTGCAACCATAACTACCTGATTTACAGGTTTTATATCGAGGTATCACCATGAAACCCGAGCAACTTGCGGTAATGCACTGGGGAACCTATCGGGTGACCACCGATGACGGCAAACTGACTGCGGTCAGCCCGGTTGCGTGGGACAGCAACCCGTCACGTATTGGGCAGTCGTTGCCGGGCGCGGTGCAGGGGACATCACGCGTTCGTCGCCCGGCAGTGCGGGAAGGGTTTCTGAAAGGGGGCGGCGTCAGCCGGGAGGGGCGCGGGCGTGAACCCTTTGTCGAATTGAGCTGGGAGCAGGCGTTGACGCTGGTGGCCGATGAACTCACCAGGGTTAAAGGCGAGCAGGGCAATGCGGCGATTTATGGCGGCTCTTATGGCTGGTCCAGCGCCGGACGTTTTCATCATGCGCAGAGCCAGCTTCACCGTTTTCTCAATCTCTTTGGCGGCTACACCGGCAGCACCAACACTTACAGTATCGCCGCCGGGGAGCGTATTTTGCCGCACATTCTTGGCGATCTCGACACCTTACAACGCCAGCACACCCACTGGCCGGTACTGGCGGAACACTGCCAACTGTTTGTCGCCATCGGTGGCTTGCCGCTGCGTAATGCGCAGGTTAACGGCGGCGGGGCCAACGACCACGCGCTACAGCACTGGTTGCAAACGTTGCGCCGCAACGGTACCCGTTTCATCAATATCAGCCCGGTACAAAACGATCTTTCGGCCGTGCCGGATGCCGACTGGCTGGCGGTCAAACCCGGCAGCGATACGGCGTTGCTGCTGGCGCTCTGCCAGGTGCTGATTGCCGACGCGTTATACGACCAGGCCTTTGTCGACAGCCACACGGTCGGGTTCGCGCCATACCGGGATTATCTCTTTGGCCGGGACGACGGCGTAGTAAAAAGCCCGGAATGGGCCGAGTCCAGAACCGGACTCGCTGCCGGGGTGATTCGCCAGTTGGCACATGAGATGGCACAGCATCGCACGATGATCAACATTGCCTGGTCGGTTCAGCGTGCCCGTCAGGGGGAACAGACTTTCTGGGCGACAGTGGCGTTAACCGCACTGTTGGGGCAGATTGGCACTCCCGGCGGTGGGCTGGGCTTCGGCTACGCCTCGACCAACCTGGCGGGGGCCGACCGTCGCGTCTTTTCCGGCCCGCGTTTGCCCCAGGGGCGCAATCCGGTTGAGGGGAAAATTCCGGTTGCCCGATTTTCCGACATGCTGCTGCACCCCGGCGAACCCTATGAATTTGACGGGCAGACCCACCTTTACCCCGATATTCGCTTTGTCTACTGGGCGGGCGGCAATGTCTTTCATCACCATCAGGATCTGAACAAGCTGGTACGCGCCTGGCGGCGCCCGGAAACCATTGTGGTCCACGAGCAGTACTGGACCGCACAGGCTAAATTCGCCGATATCGTCCTGCCCGCCACCACTTCGCTTGAGCGGGAGGATATCGGCAGCGCCAGCAACGACGGTTTTATGATTGCCATGCGCCAGCATATTGCGCCGTTTGCCGATGCGCGTGACGACTATGCCATTTTCAGCGGGCTGGCGGCCCGTCTCGGGTTTGGTGAGGCTTACACCGAAGGGCGGGACGCCAGAGCATGGCTGGAGGTTATGTATGAGCAGTCGCGCCCCCGTGCCGAGGCAGATGGGATCGCGCTCCCGCCGTTCGATACGTTCTGGCAGCAGGGCGTTCTGGAATTTTCGCGCCCCGTCCGGCCGCAGATCCTGCTTAAAGATTTTCGCGACGACCCGCTGAACGCGCCCATTGCCACCCCTTCCGGAAAAATTGAGCTTTTTTCGCAGGCCATTGCCGATTTTGGCTACGAAGAGTGTCCGGGGCATCCGTACTGGCACGAGCCGGAGGCGCAATATCAGCAGGCGCTCGCCCGCGAATGGCCGCTGCATTTGCTCTCCAGCCAGCCGCGTACCCGCCTGCACAGCCAGTACGACCACGGCAGCGTAAGTCGGGAGACCAAAATCGCCGGGCGTGAACCACTGTGGATGCATCCGCATGATGCCGCTGAGCGCGACATTCACGACGGCGAAGTGGTGAAAGTGTTCAATACGCGAGGTGCGTTACTGGCTGGGGTGAAACTGAGCGAGGCCATCCGGCCCGGCGTGGTGCAGATGTCCACCGGCGCCTGGTATGATCCGCAGAATACAGAAGATGCGCAGCCACTCGATAAACATGGCAATCCCAACGTTTTAACAGAAGATCGCGGCAGTTCGCGTCTGGGGCAAGGATGCAGCGCGCAGAGTTGTCGGGTGGACGTGGTGAAGTTTGAAGGGCCGTTACCGGCGATAACGGCCTGGGAACCGCCTGTTTTTGTCACGCTCGCGCAACAAAAACAGGCCTGATGCCTTACTGAACGGCGGCGAAGGCTGAGGCCACGCGACCGATATTGCTGTGGTTAAGGCCCGCCACGCAGACGCGGCCGCTGGCAATCAGGTAGACCCCAAAGGCTTCGCGCAGTTTATCCACCTGTTCAGCGCTGAACCCGGTGTAACTGAACATCCCGCGCTGGGTCAGCAGGTAGGTAAAGTCGTGCGTCGGCAGGGCATCTTTGAGGACATCCACCAGCGCCTGGCGCATTTCGCTGATGCGAGTGCGCATGGCGTCCACTTCGGCACGCCACAGGGCGTTAAGCTCCGGGTCATTGAGCACCGTGGAGACGACCTGCGCGCCAAAATTCGGCGGGCTGGAGTAGTTGCGACGTACGGTGGCTTTCAACTGGCCCAGCACGCGTCCGGCGGCGTCAGCATCTTCACACACCACGGACAGCCCACCCACGCGCTCGCCATACAGCGAGAATATTTTGGAGAAGGAATTGCTGACCAGCGCAGGCAGGCCGGTGCTGGCGATAGCGCGAATGGCGTAGGCATCATCTTCCAGACCCGCGCCAAAGCCCTGATAGGCAATGTCGAGGAACGGGATCAGATCGCGGGAAATCAGCACCTCAATCACTTCATCCCACTGCGCATTCGTCAGATCCGCGCCCGTCGGGTTGTGGCAGCACGGGTGGAGCAGCACGATACTGCGCGGCGGCAGTTGTTTTAAGCTGTTGAGCATGCCGCTGAAATCGACACCGCGCGTGGCGTTATCGAAGTACGGGTAGGTGTGAACCTTAAACCCGGCACCGGCAAAAATAGCGATATGGTTTTCCCAGGTCGGATCGCTGACCCACACCCCGGAGTCCGGGAAGTAGCGTTTCAGGAAATCGGCACCCACTTTCAGCGCGCCGGAACCGCCCAGCGTCTGGATGGTGGCGATACGCCCGGCGTTCAGTGCCGGATGGTTGTCGCCAAACAGCAGCGTCTGAATGGCGCTGCGATAAGGGGCGAAACCTTCCATCGGCAGATAGAGGCTGGCTTTTTGCGGCTGGCTCTGCAGGCGGGTTTCGGCCTGTTGTACTGCCTTAAGGCAAGGAATGATAGCCTGCTCGTCATAATACAGCCCGATGCTAAGGTTCACTTTGTCAGTACGGGTGTCCTGATGGAAAGTCTCCATCAACGACAGGATAGGATCGCCCGCGTAGGCGTCAACGTTCTGGAACACAGTCACTACTCCTGATATTACTGTCAGAGGTCAATCCATTACACCGCATAGCGTCCCGGGCGGTGGTTCATGGCAATAATGGAATTCAGAATCACGGCGCCCACAATGGAGGCCGCCAGCATCGGCAGGCTCACGAAGAACAGCGATGCGGTCACAATGCAGGCATCGACCACCATCTGGAATTTACCGGCGCGGATACCGCTTTTATCCTGCAGATAGAGCGCCAGAATATTCACGCCGCCGAGACTCGCTTTATGACGGAACAGCACCACAAAACCAATGCCGACCATGATGTTGCCAAACAGCGTGGCGTAGTAGGGGTTAAGCTGATCGAAATGGATAAAGCGCCCGTGCAGATCGGAGAACAACGACACCAGCGCCACGGCGCAGAACGTTTTCAGCGTGAACTGCATGCCCATCCGGCGAACAGAGAGCCAGTAAAAGGGCAGGTTGATCAAAAAGAACGCCACGCCAAACGGCAGGTGAGTCGCGTAATGGATCAGAAAAGCGATACCCGCCGTACCGCCAGTGAGCGCGCCCGCCTGGCGAAACATTATCACGCCAAAAGAGATCATTAGCGTACCGAACAGCAGCGCCAGCGCATCTTCCAGCCAGGTATGAGCAAGTTTATTGGGAGTCAGGACGTTATCCATAAGAAAGTACGATTCAACAATTGCTAAAGATAAGAAATATCCTGCAAAAACCGCACCAGATCCGCTTCCTGATGCGATTGAATGTAGGAAAAACAGGCGGCCATGTCGCTAACGTATTGATATGGCAAAAAGAGAATGTTGCGTGTTTTGTGCGTTTTCGTGCTGTTATTCGGTTGAGATGTGTATTTTTGTCTCACCGGATACATTAATTAACCGATTGATTGCACCAAAATAAGGCGCGTTGCCCTGTCTTAGGGCGCAAGACTACTACCCGGCATCAACTGGCCATTCTCTTTCAGGCGGTTAAGGACAACCGAGGTTTTCAAATGAGCGACCCCTTTATTTTGCGCCAGAATATGGCTGATTAAATGGCTCAGGCCTGGCAAATCCGGCACGGCTACCCTGAGCAGGTAATCGGCATCGCCCGTGGTTTTCCAGGCATCCAGAATCGCGTCCACTTCGCTCACCATCTGGTGGAAACTTTCCACATACTCCTGCGTGTGGTTTAAAAGACGCACCTCAATCAGACCCAGCATCTCGCGCCCGGCGGCATCCGGTGCAAGCCGCGCATGGTAGCCCAGAATCAGTTGCGCCTGCTCCAGCGCGATACGACGCCGTGAACACTGGGAAGCAGAAAGGCCGATGAGATCGCTCAGCTCCTGGTTAGTTAAACGGCCATTGGCCTGCAACAAGGTGAGGATTTTCAGATCAAAGTCGTCGATGTTATACATGTGCGCCAATACCGGAACGAAAGAGTGGCTACCAGACTAACAGCTTTTTTGATGACGAGAAGCCTGACGGCGCTGCGCTTTTTTGCGCTGCACCAAAACGGTTCGATTTCATGCATGCAGAGGCTGTTTTTCTCATACATCGTGCGATTTAAGCGTATTTATTGCGCGAAGTTGCTGAAAATTCAATCGCCGCGCTCAAGCTGTGGATGTGACTGGAAATTTATATCTCCCGCTTATTCAGATAGTTAGCCTGCCATTGTCGTGTTCTCCCCGCTGGCTGGCCTGAAAGTTGCTCTGGCCGAAGGTGACGTTTACAGACAGGGGAGAGGTCAGAGGTGGCAGCACAACACACTAACGAATTAAAACGCGGGTTAAAAAACCGTCATATCCAGTTGATTGCGCTCGGTGGGGCCGTAGGCACCGGGCTTTTTTTGGGCATTGCGCAGACCATTCGCATGGCCGGGCCGTCCGTACTGTTGGGGTACGCCATCGCCGGGGTGATTGCTTTTTTCATTATGCGCCAGCTCGGTGAAATGGTGGTTGAAGAGCCAGTGGCGGGCTCTTTCAGCCATTTTGCCAACCGCTACTGGGGACCTTTTGCCGGATTTATGTCCGGCTGGAACTACTGGGTGCTCTATGTGCTGGTGAGTATGGCGGAACTGACGGCGGTTGGGATTTATATTCAATACTGGTGGCCGGACGTGCCAACGTGGGTCTCAGCGGCCATTTTCTTTGTGGCAATTAACGCCATCAACCTGACGAACGTCAAAGTGTACGGCGAGATGGAGTTCTGGTTCTCTATTATCAAAGTTGCGGCCATCATCAGCATGATTGCTTTTGGCGGCTATCTTTTGTTTAGCGGCAGCGGTGGTCCGGATGCATCGGTGGCGAACTTGTGGCAGGACGGTGGATTCTTCCCGAATGGCATCAGTGGCCTGGTCATGGCGATGGCGGTGATCATGTTTTCCTTTGGCGGTCTGGAGCTGGTGGGGATCACGGCGGCAGAGGCCGACGATCCGCAAAAGAGCATTCCCAAAGCCACTAATCAGGTTATCTACCGTATTCTGCTGTTTTATGTGGGTTCACTGGCCGTCTTGCTGTCGCTCTATCCGTGGAAAAACGTGGTGGAAGGCGGCAGCCCGTTCGTCCTGATTTTCCATGCGCTGGACAGCAACATCGTCGCGAACGCCCTCAATCTGGTGGTGCTCTCCGCCGCGCTGTCGGTCTATAACAGTTGTGTTTACTGCAATAGCCGCATGCTGTTTGGCCTGGCGCAGCAGGGTAACGCGCCGCGTTCGCTGCTCAAGGTGAACCGCCGGGGGATCCCGCTGACCGCGCTGGGGGTATCGGCTTTGGCCACGGCGCTGTGCGTGCTGATCAACTATGTAATGCCGGGCAAAGCCTTTGAATTGCTGATGGCGCTCGTGGTGGCGGCCCTGGTGATCAACTGGGCGATGATTTGTATCACCCACCTGAAATTCCGTCTCGCCATGCAAAAAGCCGGAAAAACCACCGCTTTTCAAAGCCTCGGTTATCCGCTGACTAACATCATTTGCCTGCTTTTCCTGGCAGGGATCCTGGTGGTGATGTTTATGACGCCGGGGATCCGTATCTCTGTATGTCTGATCCCGGCATGGCTGCTGGTGTTGGGGGCGGGCTATATGTTGAAGAAAAAACGCGCCGCCGCCGTTCTGGTAGCGGAAGTGAATCAAGGCTAAAGGTGATGATGCCGGAGCGATGCTCCGGCATCAAAGTGGAAAACGGGTGGGGAACGTCACCAGCCCTATTCGGAATAAACCTGTGAGATCAGGATGTTGTCGATAGCCTGCCTGACATAAGAAATGGTGGTGTGTGGCCGCACACATTGCGGCGGCGGTCACTGTTTCACCTTCCTCAAGCCCCCCTGCCAGCAGGCTGTAAAAGCCATCCACCCACCCTGTGCCCGTTAGTTTGAACATACATCTCTGATTGCCTTTCCTGAGCAGGATAAAAACCGCAACAGAAAGGCAGTATCTTTCTCTTTTCATTTGCCTCGACCTTGTGTGTTTATTGACTGTGTATAAATACAGTTACTGAACACACACAAGAGACGGGCCGCAATTCAAATAATAATGCTGGCTGGATGGTTGAGCGCAGATAAGCCTTCTGCATTGTTTTAAAATGATCGAACGATGATCAGAAGAAATCCCGGACACTTGCCGGTCATAGATATCTATTTAATTAATATTTAGCGTCATGTGCGGAATATTAAACCAGAAAAAATAAAAATACTGGCATAGTATAAATAAAACGAGTGGGCGGGCGGCTCCGTTTACGGCCTCTTTTTATTGCTGTATAACGGAAATGCTTAGCATGAAAACTATCGCAACATAATAAGATCGAACGGCAAAACAAAGGGTAAGGTTAAGGTAATGTCAGACGAGAGAATTTCCGATAAAGTCAAAAATGTGCAGTCATCTGCCATCCGCGAATTATTAAAACACAGCAAAATGGAAGGGGTTATCTCTCTTGGCGGGGGCATCCCTAATCCTGATCTCTTTGATCGCGAAGGGCTCCAGATGGCGATGGATAAAGTGTTATCCGTTTCCTGGAAAGATGCTTTTCAATATGGCCTGAGCGAAGGCAGCCCGGATTTACGTGAGGCAATTTGCCAGCTTCTGGAACAGCGTCTGATTACCTGTAACCCTGATGAAGTCGTGATTACCTCCGGTTCTCAGCAGTCTCTGGATATGCTCGCCCGCGTGCTGATTAACCCTGGCGATGTCATTGTTGTGGAAAGACCCACCTATCTGGCCGCGTTGCAGGTTTTCCATCTGGCGGAAGCTCAGCTTGCATCTGTTGGTACAGACGGGGAAGGCATGAAGGTTGATGAGCTGGAAGAGCTGGTCAAAACCACCACCATCAAAGCCGTTTATATTGTGCCGACCTTCGGCAACCCTGGCGGGGTCACACTCTCTGATGAGCGCCGCAAAAAGCTGGTGGCGCTCTCTAAGCGCTATAACTTTGTCATTATCGAAGATGATCCCTATAGCGAAATTAATTTTACCGACAAACTGTTCAAGCCATTAACTGCCTGGGCAAAAGAGATAGACAACAGCGAGAACGTTATTTACACCTCGACGTTTTCCAAAATTCTGGCGCCGGGTGCGCGCGTCGGCTGGGTTGTTGCGCCGGAGTGGATTAAAAAGCAGATTGTGACCCTGAAACAGGCTACGGATTTGCATACCAGCTCCCTGTCGCAGTCGCTGGCCTATCACTATTTGCAGACGGGCCGCCTGCCTGAGCAGTTAAAAATTATCCGTGCTTCTTATAAAGATAAATGTCAGGTGTTATGCGAAGAGATCGAACGTGAACTGGGCGAGCATCTGACCTTTTACCGTCCGCAAGGGGGCATGTTCCTGTGGGCCAAATTTAAGTACGAGAAGAACACCACCGACTGGCTGAAAAAGACGCTGGCAAATGGTGTGGTCTATGTGCCGGGCGAGTTCTTCTATGCGGATAATCCGGATGCATCGACGCTGCGTATGTCTTATGTGTCAGTGGCGGATGAAAATCTCAGAAAAGCCGTCGCCCGCCTCAAAGCCTCTCTTGAATAAGTTCAGACATAAAAAAACCATGTATCCCATCAGGGATACATGGTGAGTAAAGGGTTTATATCCCTATTCGCTGACATAAATGTGCCCGAGTGCGAACAGGTATTAAAACCAATCATCTAAATGCTTCGAGAATACTTCTACAACAAGCTGTAAAAGTATTTCTACATAATGATTTTATTGCCCCTTTGCGTCAAATTAAAATCTTGAATCATATGATTCAAAAATAAGATAAATAACGCTCTGGATATTTATCTGAATCCACTTTGGTAGATAGTGATACGGGATTTTTTAAATAATTTATTATTTACAGAGGGTTACGCTTTTTTTATGTCGTCGTATAAAGGTTAACTCGTTGCATTATTAGTGACTGGGATCGCATATTAATAAATGCAGAATAAATGACTTTAATTATTTTTGGGTCGTTGATGTTTTATTTAATTTCATATCAATGCCACCCTTTGTCTTTACATAAAAGCCACAAACGCATATCAAATTCCAGTTGATGATACTGAGGCTCCATATGGCAACATAATTGATAAAACGCTTTGTTGTGCTCTTTCTCTTTCAGGTGCGCCAGTTCATGCACCACGATCATACGCAGAAAGGCTTCCGGTGCCTGGCGAAAAACGGTGGCGACGCGGATTTCTGCTTTTGCTTTGAGCTTACCGCCCTGCACGCGCGACACCGCGGTATGCAGCCCTAACGCGTTTTTAAGCACATGGATTTTGCTGTCATAAGCGACTTTGTTGATTTGCGGCGCGTTACGCAAAAACTGATTTTTAAAATCCTGCGTATAAACATAGAGCGCTTTATCGGTCGTGATGTCGTGCGTGTCGGGGTAGCGCTTGAGCAAAACCTCGCTCAGCCGATTTTGCGCGATCAGCGTTTGTACCTGTGTCAGCAATGATTCGGGGTAACCCTGCAAATAAGTGAGTGTTGTCATGTTTAAGGGGTTTACAACTCCGGATAATTAAGCGATAAAACGCGCGAATTCTAGCACCCCGGAGGGTCGATGGGCCAGGTTGAGTTAATTGGACAGTCATTTGCATTAGAGCGTTTCCCACCCAATGCCGAAGAAGCGTCGCTACAGGCGTGGGATGCGGCAGATGAATATCTGCTAAATCAGGTAAATGAGACCGAAGGCACGACGCTCATCTTTAACGATAGCTTCGGCGCGTTGGCCTGTGCCCTGGCGGCATATCGTCCTGTCAGCGTGAATGACTCGTTTATCGCGGAACAGGCTACCCGCCATAACCTGCGTCTGAACGGGATGGACGAAGACGCCGTGACTTTCCTGGATAGCCTGAGCGAACTGCCGGCTGCCCCTGCGCGCGTGTTGATTAAAGTACCCAAACAGCTTGCGCTGCTGGAGCAACAGCTTTGTGCGCTGCGTCGCGTCGTGACCCCACAAACGCAGATTATCGCCGGTGCCAAAGCGCGTGATATTCACAACTCCACCATGGCGTTGTTTGAAAAATACCTCGGCCCGACCACTACGTCGCTGGCGTGGAAAAAAGCGCGTCTGATCCACTGTACTTTTACTGCTCCGGCGGTAGCTGATGCGCCGCAGACCTATGACTGGCAATTAGAGGGAACGGACTGGACCATCCATAACCATGCGAATGTATTTTCACGCAGCGGGCTGGACATTGGTGCGCGTCTTTTCCTCAAGCATTTGCCGGAAAACGTGGAAGGGGAGATGGTCGATCTCGGCTGTGGTAACGGCGTGATTGGTCTGCAACTGCTGGCGCAGAACCCGCAGGCGCGTGTGCTCTTTACCGACGAATCCCATATGGCCGTGGCCTCCAGCCGCCTGAATGTGGAACGTAACATGCCGGACGCGCTGGAGCGTAGCGAGTTTATGGTCAATAACGGGCTGTCGGGTATTGAACCGGACCGTTTTGATGTGGTGCTGTGCAATCCGCCGTTCCATCAGCAAAGCGCCATCACCGATCATATTGCCTGGCAGATGTTCCACGATGCTCGCCGCAGCCTGAAATATGGCGGTGAATTAATTGTGGTGGGCAACCGTCATCTTGATTATTTCCGTAAGCTTAAGAAGATTTTTAGTAACTGCAGCAACGTGGCGTCTAACGGTAAGTTTGTGGTGCTAAAAGCGGTGAAATTGCGCAGACAGCGCTGATTTTCCCCCGGTGGCGCTGCGCTTACCGGGGCTACAAAAGCGCGCCCGAATACCGGAAAAAAAACCTGGCCCGGATAAGGCGCTTGCGCCGCCATCCGGGTCGTCATAACACATCAAATCGTCAGCGCTAACGTCGTGCCCTGGGCTATCGCCCGGCGGGCATCAAGCTCCATTGCCACATCGCAGCCGCCAATCAAATGCACCGTTTTTCCCGCTGCCTGTAACGGCTCTGCCAGCTCGCGGCGCGGCTCCTGGCCTGCACACAGGATCACATTGTCTACCGCCAGCAACTGCGGTTCGCCGCCGATCAAGACATGCAGCCCCTCGTCGTCGATCTTCTGATAACTGACCGCCGGGATCATTTTCACCCCGCGCGACAGCAGGGTGGTACGGTGGATCCAGCCGGTGGTTTTCCCCAGTCCTACACCCGGTTTGCTGGCTTTACGCTGGAGCATCACGATCTTACGCGGACTTTTCGGCAACTGTGGGCCTTCCGGGCGCAAACCGCCCACATGGTTGAGGCTGGTATCGATGCCCCATTCCACACAAAATTCTGCGATATTCTGGCTGGTGGGTTCGCCCGGCTGGCTAAGATACATCGCGGTATCAAAACCAATTCCCCCGCAGCCGATAATCGCCACCTTCTCGCCGACCGGCACTTTATCGCGCAAAACGTCAAGGTAACTCAGCACCTTAGGATGGGTGATCCCCTCGATCTCCGGCGTGCGCGGCACAATACCGCTGGCGAGGATCACCTCGTCAAAGGCTTCCAGCATGGTGGGCTGCACAAACTGATTGAGCCGTAACGTCACGCCGGTGATGTCGATCATTTTGCGGTAGTAGCGCAGGGTTTCGTAGAACTCCTCTTTGCCGGGGATCTGTTTGGCGATATTGAACTGACCGCCAATTTCGGCAGCCGCATCAAACAGCGTCACACTATGCCCACGGACAGCGGCGTTGACGGCAAAGGCCAGACCGGCGGGACCTGCGCCAATCACGGCCAGCGTTTTCTGGCGGGTGGCTGGTGTGAGCGGCATTTTGGTTTCGTGGCAGGCGCGCGGGTTGACCAGGCACGAGGTCACTTTGCCCACGAAGATCTGATCGAGGCAGGCCTGGTTGCAGCCGATGCAGGTGTTGATCTCATCAGCGCGACCGCTTTGCGCTTTGGAAAGGATCCCGGCATCGGCAAGGAACGGGCGCGCCATCGACACCATATCGGCATCGCCGCGAGAGAGAATATCGTCTGCCACCTGCGGATCGTTAATGCGGTTGGTGGTGACCAGCGGGATGCCCACTTTGCCTTTCAGCTTGCGGGTAACCCAACTGAATGCCGCACGCGGCACCGGGGTGGCAATGGTCGGGATACGGGCTTCGTGCCAGCCGATACCGGTGTTGATGATGGTCGCGCCCGCCGCTTCAACGGCGTTCGCCAGTTGGACGGTTTCCTCAAAGACGCCGCCGCCTTCCACCAGGTCGAGCATCGACAGGCGGTAGATAACAATAAAATCACGGCCTACCCGTTCACGCACCGCCCTGACCACTTCCACGGCAAAGCGCATTCGCCGGGCGTAATCGCCGCCCCATTCGTCTTCCCGCTGGTTGGTGCGTGCGGCGAGAAACTCGTTAATCAAATAGCCTTCTGAGCCCATCACTTCCACGCCGTCATAACCGGCCTGCTGTGCCAGATGTGCACAGCGGGCAAAGTCGTCGATCAGCGCCAGGATTTCGTCATGACGCAGAGCGTGCGGGGTAAAACGGTTAATCGGCGCCTGAATGGCGGACGGCGCCACCAGGTTTGGCTGAAAGCTGTAACGCCCGGTATGCAAAATTTGCAGGGCGATTTTGCCGCCTTCCTGATGTACGGCATCGGTTATCAGGCGATGATGCGGAAGCTGATGTTCATCGTTAAGTACCGCACCACCCTGCATCGTTACGCCCGAAAGCGCCGGCGCCACACCGCCGGTGACAATCAGTGCCACACCATGGCGTGCTCGTTCGGCATAGAAGGCCGCCAGCCGGGCCGCGCCGTCAGGGCGCTCTTCCAGACCGGTGTGCATTGACCCCATTAATACGCGGTTCTTTAACGTAGTAAAACCCAAATCCAGTGGGGCAAATAACGACGGGTAATGGCTCATATCGCTTCCAGTGTTAATTTTTTGTTATGTGGTCGGATGAGTTGTAATTTAGCGTTTGGCGGAGAAAAGGGAAAAAGGGAATGCGGTGATTGTGATGGGATTCAAAGATTGGCGCGGCCTGACCCCCTCCCACGGAGAGAGGGGACCGATCGAGCGTTTCTGCCTCGCCGTGGCGCATCAGGGGTTGCGGCCTGGGCCCTCAGACAGAAAGACGGGGGGATGATGCGCGTACCAGGCCAGGTGCCTGCCACATGGATGTTGTCAGCCCACTATCCACCAGACCAAGCTGATCGGCATACACCGCCTGCCACTTCTGCATCATCTCGTCATATAACTCGCGATGCTGCGGGTTCGGCGTGAACTCCCGGCTCCATTTCACCAGTCGTTCACCGGTTGCCGCCATATCGTCATACAGACCCGCCCCGACGCCTGCGGCAATGGCGCAGCCCAGCGCGGTGGCCTCTTTGACTTCCGGCACGCGTACAGGAAGGCCTGTGACGTCACTTAAAATCTGGCTCCACAGCGCCCCTTTTGAACCGCCGCCCGCAAACACCAGGCTGTCGAACTTCACGCCGGAAAAGCGGGAAATCTGTGCCAGGTTACAGGCTGAGACGATGGCGGCATTCTCTTCCAGCGCGCGGAACAGCGTCGCTTTATTGCATTTTTCCGGGTCGATGGAGAGGTTAATAAACGACGGGGCCGCGTGGTACCACTGCTTGAAATGCATCGCATCGGAGAAGATCGGCATCACGCCGTGGGAGCCCGCCGGAACGCGAGCAGCCATCTCTTCCAGCAGGCTATAGGTGTCCATTCCCATACGCTCGGCAATCAATTTTTCTTCCGCGCAGAAGGCATCACGGAACCAGCGCATGGTTAAGCCGGTAAAGAAACTGATCGACTCCGCCTGCGCCATGCCTGGGATCACATGCGGGTTTACGCGAATATTCATCTCCGGGTCGGTCCGCACCTGCGGCAAGTTGACCACCTGTTGCCAGAATGTCCCCCCCAGCACTGCCGTCTGTCCGGGGCGCACCACCCCCAGTCCCAGACAACCCAGTTGGACATCGCCGCCGCCCATGATTACCGGCGTGCCTTCGCGCAAACCGCTCTCCTGTGCCGCCTCTCTGGTCACTTCGCCCAGCACGCTGCCGGTCTCTTTTACCGGCGAGAGAATATCGGCGCGCAGTCCGGCCATATCCAGCAGGGAAGGCCGCCAGTCACGGGTAAATAGATCGAGCATGCCGGTGGTGCCCGCGTTGGAAGGATCGACCGCCAGCCAGCCGGAAAGGCGCGCCGCCAGCCAGTCGCTGATCATGGTGATCGTGACCGCGTTGCGATAGATATCCGGGCGATGGTGAGCCAGCCAGAGCAGGCGTGGCATCGCGCTCAGGGCCAGCGTCTGCCCGGAGACCTCATAGACTTCGGATTCGAAGCGATCGTTGTGGATCTCTTTGAGTTCGGCCACTTCCCGGCTGGCGCGCGCGTCGACGTTGGCGCAGGCCCAGATGGCATCACCGTACTGGTCATACAGCACAATGCCTTCGCGCATGGAACAGCAGGCGATGGACTTGATATCCGCACCGGAAAGACCCGCGTTCGCCAGCGCCTGGCGAATGCACTGGCAGGCCAGTTGCCAGTTGGTGGCGAGATCGAACTCCATTGAGCCCGGCACATTTTCCACGCTCAGGTGTTTCCATTCCGCCTGGCCGACGGCAACCTGTCTCCCGGTTAAATCGAAGATCACTGCACGAATGCTGCCGGTCCCTGCATCTAACGCTAAAAGGTAACTCATGAGCTTGCCTCGCTGTTATCAGCGCAGCGCGGCAAGCGGCGCGTTATTGCGCCAACGCCAGGACCGCGCGTGCTGTTGTTTCTTCCGTCACCAGGCCATTGATACGGCGGCCTTTGAGTGCGGCATAAATCGCGTCTGCCTTTTCCACGCCCCCGGCGGCACCGATGATGGTCGGCAATTGCGCCAGCTCATCGAGGGTGACGCCGAGTAATTCCCGATGAATCTCCAGCCCTTCGACCCGTTCACCATCGGCCTGCAAAAAGAAGCCCAGGATGTCGCCGACGGCCCCTTTGCGCGCATACATCAGTTGTTCACCTTCACTGATATAGCCCGAGCGCAGGATCGTGGCATCGCGCTTCTGATTCACTGATCCAATACCCACCACGGCAACATCGGCAGCGGTGGCGGCGAGGATCACATCCCGCACGCTCGATTCCCGTTTCAGGATCTCTGCCACCTCCGGCGACGATACGCGCAATGGCGCGGGGATCATGCTGACGCTACAGGCGGCATCCAGTTGGCCAATCCCGGTCATGTAGGGGCCGACCCCGCCGGAGAGCGTCACCAGGCGAATTTGCTGCGAACTGATAAACCCGCTCAGGTGCTGCAGACAACTCATAGTGGTTTCGCCAAATCCCACCGCCAGAAGCTGACCCGGCTCCAGCACTCCCATTAACGACTGTGCGGCGCCAATCCCGAGTCGCACGCTCATGGGCGGGGTATTCAGGGCTGGCAGCACGCGGGTCAGGCGTAAGCCAAACTGGCGTTGCAGCTCCGTTTCCAGCGCCAGACACCCTTCATAGCGGGAGTTAATCTGTACGCGGATCACCCCGGACTGCCGCCCCTTCTCCAGCAGGCGCGAAATCTTGAGGCGCGGTAAACCCAGCCGCTCGCCGATATCGTTTTGTGTCAGGCCGTCGTGGTAGTAACACCAGGCCACACGGGCCACCAGCTCTTCTTCTGCCAGCGCCAGACCTGCAAAGCGTCCTTCTTCTAATGTTCTTTTTTCGCTCATATCTGAACTCTTATAAAAATTTAGATCATATGTTCGTGCTTGCCTGCGGTGAAAATGTGAGCCGCCTGGCAAAACAGATCTTTTGATGTCGCTGTTGGAATAGAGAGATCCAAATACATAAAAGTGTGATCACTGCACGGTTGTAAATATAGTTCACCGTCTACGCTTTTGAACATTATTGAAATAAAAAATCATTTGTTCAATAGCGGGGCTGCAATGAATCCACTGATTGAAGCGCGAGGTATCAATAAGCAATTTTCAGGCGTCACGGTCCTGAAAGGCATTGATTTCACGCTGTATTCAGGCCAGGTCCATGCGCTGATGGGCGGTAACGGCGCGGGAAAATCGACGCTAATGAAAATTATCGCCGGGGTGGAAACACCAGACAGCGGTGAACTTTTCGTTTGCGGCAAGGCGTTTGCGCGCCTTAAGCCGAATCAGGCGCATCAGCTTGGTATCTATCTGGTCCCGCAGGAACCGATGCTGTTTCCCAACCTGAGCGTGCGGGAAAATATCCTGTTTCGCCTGCCGCGCAGCGCACAACATGACGCGTTGCTCACTGAGAAACTGCAGCAGCTTAACTGCCAGCTTAACCTGCAGGCAGCCGCCAGTACGCTGGAAGTGGCCGATCAGCAAATGGTTGAGATCTTACGCGGCCTGATGCGCGACGCGAAGATCCTGATCCTCGACGAACCCACCGCCTCTCTTACGCCCGGCGAAACTGACCGGCTTTTCCGCCAGATCCGCGCCCTGCAAGAGCTGGGTGTTGGGATTGTTTTTATCTCTCATAAATTGCCGGAAATCCGCGCGCTCGCAAGCCATGTCTCGGTGATGCGCGACGGGGCAGTGGTGCTGAGCGGTGAAATCGCCAGCCTCGACGACAACGCCCTGATTACTGCCATGACGCCCGCGAGCCGCGAAAAAAGCTTAAGCGATACCCAAAAACTGTGGCTGGCGCTGCCGGGCAATCGCCGTACCCAGCCGCAGGATTTCCCGGTGCTGCGGGTGGATGATCTGACGGGGGAGGGGTTTATCGATCTCAGCCTTGAGATCCACGCCGGGGAGATCGTTGGTCTGGCAGGGCTGGTGGGATCCGGGCGTACCGAGTTTGCTGAAACTCTTTATGGCCTGCGCCCGGTGCGCGCGGGGCGTATCTGGCTGGAGAACCGTGAGATCAGTGGCGATTCCACCCGCGCACGCCTGGGGCGCGGGCTGGTTTATCTGCCGGAAGACCGCCAGGTGTCGGGGTTGTTTCTTGATGCCCCGGTACGCTGGAACACGGTTGCCCTGAATGAACCCTCTCTCTGGCAGCAGCGCAAACGTGAAGCTGCAGTAGTGGAGCGCTATCACCGGGCGTTGGGGATCAAGCTGAATCATGCGGATCAAATTGTCCGCACCCTCTCCGGCGGGAACCAGCAAAAGGTGTTGCTGGCGCGCTGCATGGAGGCCAACCCGCTGTTGCTGATTGTCGATGAACCGACGCGCGGGGTGGACGTGGCGGCGCGGGCGGATATCTATCAATTGATCAAAAGCGTGGCGGCGCAAAACGTGGCGGTGCTGATGATCTCAAGCGATCTGGATGAGTTTCCAGGGCTGGCCGACCGGGTGCTGGTTATGCATCAGGGCCGACTGAGCGGGGAACTGCCGCGCCATGCGGTGAGTGTGGATCGCATGATGACACTGGCTTTCGGCGGAGGACAGCCATGAAAACATTACTGAAAAACCGTGAGCTCAGCGCGTTTCTGGCTATCCTGGCGCTGTTTGTGGTGCTGGTGGCGCTGAACCCTTCCTTTTTCAGCCTGCAAACCGTGGGCATGATTTTCGCCAGTAGCCAGATCCTGATGTTGCTGGCGCTCGGCGCAACGCTGGTGATGCTGACCCGCAATATTGATGTGTCGGTGGGCTCAACGGTGGGGCTGTGCGCCATTGCCGTCGGGGTGGCGCTGAACAGCGGCTACAGTCTGCCTGTCGCCATGCTTTTCTCCCTGGCGATTGGCGCCCTGGCCGGTGCCTTTAACGGCCTGCTGGTGGTGGGACTGAAAATTCCGGCGATTGTGGCAACGCTGGGTACGCTCGGGCTGTATCGCGGGGCAATGTTGCTGTGGACAGGCGGTAAGTGGATTGAAGGGCTGCCTGCCAGTCTGAAATCACTCTCTGTGGCGGGGGCGACCGGGGTTTCCCCTCTGGGCTGGCTGGTGCTGCTGATGCTCGGCGCAGGGACCTGGGTGCTGGCGCGCACGGCGTTTGGCCGCGACTTTTATGCGGTGGGGGATAATCTCGCCGCCGCCCGCCAGCTCGGTGTCGGTGTGAACCGCACGCGGATGCTGGCCTTCACCCTGAACGGCGTGCTGGCGGCCTGCGCCGGGATTGTCTTTGCCTCGCAGATTGGCTTTGTACCGAATCAGACCGGCAGCGGACTGGAGATGAAAGCCATCGCCGCCTGCGTGCTCGGCGGTATCTCGCTGCTTGGCGGGACGGGAACGCTTGTCGGCGCGTTTCTCGGTGCCTTTTTCCTCACCCAAATCGACACCGTGCTGGTGCTCTTTAAGCTCCCGGCCTGGTGGAATGACTTTATCGCGGGTCTGGTGCTGCTCGGCGTGCTGGTGCTGGACGGACGTTTACGCCAGGCGCTGGCCCGCCATCAACGGCAACTGAAATACAGCCGCTTTATGCCCGGCAATAAGGGGAGCAAAAACGTGGCCCCTTTTCCCAAACGTAAAAACAAAGAGGTGGCGTAAATGAAGCTCAACTGGGAATTTGCGCTGCTGCTGTTACTGGTGCTGGAGATCCTGCTTTTTGGTGCGCTGAACCCGCGCATGCTGGACGTCAATATGCTGCTGTTCAGCACCAGTGATTTTATCTGTATTGGCATTGTGGCGCTGCCGTTGACGCTGGTGATCATCAGCGGCGGTATCGATATCTCGCTTGGCTCGACCATTGGCCTGTGCGCCATCGCGCTGGGAGTGATGATGCAGGCGGGCTGGCCGATGAGCGTGGCCATAGTGCTGACGCTGGCGCTTGGGCTGCTGTGCGGGCTGGTCAACGCGGCGTTGATTCACTACACCGGCATCAGTCCGTTGGTCATTACCCTCGGCACGCTTTATCTCTATGGCGGTGGCGCGCTGTTGCTCTCCGGCATGGCGGGTGCGACGGGTTATGAAGGTATCAGCGGTTTCCCGGATAGCTTTACCGCCTTTGCCAATCTCACTTTGCTGGGCTTGCCCGTACCGCTGGTGCTGTTTGCGGTGATCACGCTGTTTTTCTGGCTGATCACGCACCGGGCGCGTTTTGGCCGTCACCTCTTTTTACTCGGGCAGAACCCGCGTGCGGCGCGCTATGCGGCGCTGTCGGTGAACGGTATGCCTTACGCACTTTACGGGCTGGTCGGGGTGGCATCGGCCATTGCCGCCGTGGTGCTGGTCTCTTATTTCGGTTCAGCGCGTTCCGATCTGGGGCGCGATTTGCTGATGCCTGCACTTACCGCCGCAGTGTTGGGCGGGGCCAATATTTATGGCGGTTCAGGTTCGGTGCTGGGTACTGCGCTGGCAGCGTTGCTGGTGGGGTATTTACAGCAGGGGTTACAGATGGTCGGCATCCCCAACCAGGTGTCGAGCGCGTTGTCAGGGGCGCTGTTGGTGGTGGTGGTGATGGGACGTTCGCTGAGTCTGCACCGGGAATGGGTGCGTATGACCTGGCATCGGGTTCTCTCGCGTTAATTTTTTGGAGCATGAGATGAAGACAAAACTGATAGTGCAACTGAGCGCGCTGGCGCTGGCGGGTAGCGTCATGGCTGCCCAGGCGGCTGACCGTATCGCCTTTATTCCCAAACTGGTTGGGGTGGGCTTCTTCACCAGCGGCGGCAACGGCGCGAAAGAGGCGGGCAAAGACCTGGGTGTGGATGTGACCTATGACGGCCCGACCGAACCGAGCGTTTCCGGCCAGGTTCAGCTCATCAACAACTTCGTCAACCAGGGCTACAAGGCCATTATTGTCTCCGCGGTTTCGCCGGATGGGCTGTGCCCGGCGCTGAAACGGGCGATGCAGCGCGGTGTGAAAGTGCTGACCTGGGACTCCGATACCAAGCCTGAGTGTCGCAGCATCTACATCAATCAGGGGACGCCAGAGCAACTGGGTGGTCTGCTGGTGGAGATGGCTTCAAAACAGGTAACCAAACCGAATGCCAAAGTCGCTTTCTTCTATTCAAGCCCAACGGTGACCGACCAGAACCAGTGGGTAAAAGAGGCGAAAGCCAAAATCGAGAAAGATCATCCTCAGTGGCAAATCGTCACCACCCAGTTTGGCTATAACGATGCGACCAAATCGCTGCAAACCGCAGAAGGGATCTTAAAAGCGTATCCGGATCTGGACGCGATCATTGCGCCGGATGCCAATGCTCTGCCAGCGGCAGCGCAGGCTGCGGAGAACCTGAAACGGGAAGGAGTGGCGATTGTCGGCTTTAGTACCCCGAACGTCATGCGCCCCTATGTAGAGCGCGGTACGGTGAAAGCCTTTGGCCTGTGGGATGTGGTGCAACAGGGGAAAATTTCGGTGAATGTCGCCGAACATCTGCTGAAAAAAGGCGATCTTAACGTGGGCGACAGCGTCGACGTGAAAGATATCGGCACGCTTAAAGTCGAGCCAAACAGTGTGCAGGGCTATCAATATGAAGCGAAAGGCAACGGGATTGTGCTGCTGCCGGAACGCGTGGTGTTCACCAAAGAGAACATTGGCAAATACGACTTCTGATGGGAGGAAACGATGGCGGATTTAGATGACATCAAAGATGGCAAAGATTTTGGCCTCGACCGGCCGCAACAGAATGTGCCGTTTACGCTTAAAGGCTGCGGGGCGCTGGACTGGGGGATGCAGTCGCGCCTGTCGCGTATCTTCAACCCGAAAAGCAACCGCACGGTGATGCTGGCGTTTGACCACGGCTATTTTCAGGGGCCGACTACCGGCCTTGAGCGTATCGATTTATCCATCGCCCCGCTGTTTGGCGAAACGGACGTGCTGATGTGTACCCGTGGGGTGCTGCGAAGCCAGGTGCCGCCCGCTACCAATAAACCGGTGGTGCTGCGGGCGTCGGGAGGTAACTCTATTCTGACCGAACTGTCGAACGAGTGCGTGGCGGTAGCGATGGAGGATGCCCTGCGGCTGAACGTCTGTGCGGTGGCGGCCCAGGTTTATATCGGCAGCGAGCATGAGCATCAGTCGATCAATAACATTATTAAGCTGGTGGATGCCGGGAACCGTTACGGTGTCCCTACGCTTGCGGTCACCGGCGTCGGCAAAGAGATGGCGCGGGATGCACGCTATTTTTCGCTGGCCAGCCGTATCGCCGCCGAGATGGGGGCGCAGTTTGTCAAAACCTACTTTGTCGAAGAGGGGTTTGAGAAAGTCACCGCCAGTTGCCCGGTGCCGATTGTGATTGCCGGGGGCAAGAAATTGCCTGAGCTGGAGGCATTAGAGATGTGTTTTCGTGCCGTCGACCAGGGGGCGTCCGGCGTGGACATGGGGCGCAATATCTTCCAGTCCAGCGCGCCGCTCGCCATGCTCAAAGCAGTAAAAAAAGTGGTACACGAGAATATGAGCGCCCGTGAGGCGTATCAGTTCTGGCAGGAAGAGAAACAGGGAGAGCAACAATGAATGTGACGCTGGTGGAAATTAACATCAAGCCGGACAAGATCGATGAGTTTCTTGAGGTGTTTCGCGCCAATCACGAGGGGGCAGTGAAGGAGCCGGGAAATCTGCGTTTTGATGTGTTGCAGGATCCGAAAGTGAAGACGCGGTTTTTTATCTACGAGGCGTATAAGGATGAGGCTGCTGTGCTGGCGCACAAGGAGACGCCACACTATCTGGCCTGCGTGGCGAAGCTGGAAGATCTGATGTCGGAGCCGCGTAAGAAAAGGGCGTTTGTGGGGCTGATGCCGGAATAGCGGTTTGGAGTGGTGCGCGGTGTTTACCTCACCCTGACCCTCTCCCCAAAGAGGAGAGGGGACCGATCGAGCGGGTGGGGGGCTGTTTTTCACCCTCTCCCTTGAGGGAGAGGGCAGGGGTGAGGGGGAGAAGGGCGCACCGTCTTTACGCTTCTTCCACCGCCACGCGCATTGCTGCCAGCGCGGTGCGTGCCGCTTTGAGTACCTGTTCACACTGTTCAATCGTCAGTGTTAACGGCGGTTCAATACGAATAGTTTTCGAATTGTTGAGTGTCCCGGCAACCAGTACACGCTGGCGGAACATCTCGCTCGCAAACGTATAGCCGATTTCGTTATCCACAAACTCGATAGCCATCAGCATCCCTCTGCCGCGTGCATCCTGCACCAGGTCCGGGTATTCACGCGCCAGCAGGCGGAAGCCGTCAAGCAGCATGTCACCTTTCTGCTCTGCCTGTGCCGGTAAGTTCTCTTCCAGCAGCACGTTGATGGTCGCCAGCGCGGCCGCACAGGCCAGCGGGTTACCGCCAAAAGTAGTGGTATGCAAGAAAGGATTATCGAACAGGACGGAGAAGACCTCTTCGGTCGCGATAGTCGCGCCGATCGGCATCACGCCGCCGCCGAGCGCTTTCGCAAGACATAAAATGTCCGGCTGGACGTTCTCATGCTCGCAGGCGAACATCTTGCCCGTACGGCCCATCCCGGTCTGCACTTCATCAAAGATAAGCAGCGCGCCAAACTCATCGCACAGCTTACGTACGGCCGGCAGATAACCCTGCGGTGGCAGGATAACGCCGCCTTCACCCTGAATGGGCTCAAGGATCACCGCAGCGACATCATCGCCGGTTTTATGACATTCACTGAGCAGGGTTCGCATGGCCTCGATATCGCCAAACGGCACATGACGGAAGCCCGGCAGCAACGGCATAAACGGTTTACGGAAGGTCGATTTCGCCGTCGCAGACAACGCACCCAGGGATTTACCGTGGAACGCGCCGCTGGTCGCGACAAAGGTAAATTTGCCCCGTGGCGACTGATACGCTTTAGCGAGCTTTAATGCCGCTTCGACGGATTCCGTGCCGCTGTTGCTAAAGAAGCTGTATTTGAGTTTGCCTGGGGCTAATGCCGCCAGCGTTTTTGCCAGCATCGCCCGCAGTGGGTCGAGAAGCTCCTGGCTATGCAGAGGTTGTTTTGCGAGTTGATTCTGTACGGCGGAAACCACTACTGGATTACGGTGCCCCACATTGAAGATACCAAACCCACCCAGACAATCTAAAAACTCCTGTCCCTGGGTGTCGACAAGCGTATTCAAACTTCCCGCTTGCCACTCTACGGCTCCGTAATCCCCGCCGGCAGTAACAGATTTTCGATACTCTAAAAACCCCGGATTGACATGCTCTTTAAAGTATTCTCGTACCTCTCGGTTTAATTCTTTCATCTCCTCATGATCAAGCTTTCGTTTCTCTATGAGGTTCAGTGCGTGTGCGCTGCAGGCAAGAGCCGATGCGCTGGAAGGTAATCTGTTCAAAATATGCTCCCGGGGCTCGCGTATCACATGATACTGATTTAAGTATTGCAGGGATTGCGCCACATCGAAGCCGTAAATGAAAATCGGGATAAACACCAGGGAAAAATGCATTTGTACGAGATTAGATCCCGGATCTTACCCTTTGTTACGCTCTGAAATAGAGGAAAAGAAAACGCGCAGTGCGCGTTTTTTAAGCAAAATGCACCGTGGTGGTGCAATTATTGCCTCATTTTCGCGCAGCGATAAATCAGGAAAACTTGGTAGTTTCAAGGCGTTACTATATAAATCAGCAGCTTAAAAACATACAAATAGTGCGGTTTAATCGCAAATTGCGATCTAAATCAAATTTAACAACTAAAGATAAATTCATTATCGCCGAAATAACATTCGATAAAATTTTTAACAGCCGAATAACTTGCAAAGGATGCTTATCATGTCTGCTCCGCCGTTTGTCACGCAACGGGAATACACCCTTGATGCTGACACCACCCTGATGTCGACCACCGATTTGCAAAGCTATATCACCCACGCCAATGACACCTTCTCTCAGGTAAGCGGCTTTGAGCTGGACGAACTGATCGGCCAGCCGCACAACCTGGTACGCCACCCTGATATGCCGAAAGCCGCCTTTGCGGACATGTGGTACACCCTGAAACAGGGCGAACCCTGGAGCGGTATTGTTAAAAACCGCCGTCGGAATGGCGATCATTACTGGGTACGGGCTAACGCTGCACCAATGGTGCGTAACGGAAAAGTGACGGGCTATATGTCCATTCGTACCCGCGCCACCCAGGAAGAAATTGCCGCTGTCACACCTTTATATAAAGCCATTCAGGAAGGGCGAGCTAAAAAGCGGATCCATAAAGGGCTGGTGGTTAGCCGGGGCTGGCTGGGTAAACTGCCCTCTCTGCCATTACGCTGGCGGACACGCGGGGTGATGGCGCTCTTGTGGATGGTGCTGGCGGCTGGTCTGTGGCTTTCCGGGAATGGTCCGGCGACGATTTTGTTGAGTGCTGCGATCTTGCTGTTGGGCTGTGCCTGCCTTGAATGGCAAATTGTGCGTCCGGTTGAGGAAGTCGCCCGTCAGGCCCTCAGCGTGGCGACCGGTGAACGTAACAGCGTGACGCATCTGAAACGTAGCGACGAACTGGGCCTTACTCTGCGGTCCGTTGGGCAGTTGGGGTTAATGTGTCGCTGGCTTATTCACGATGTTTCCGGTCAGGTGAGTAGCGTGCGCAGCGGTAGCGAAACGCTGGCAAAAGGTAACGACGATCTGAACGAGCGTACTCGGCAGACCGTCGTCAATGTGCAGCAGACCGTTGCCACGATGAGCCAGATGGCCGCCTCGGTGCAAAATAATTCCCATACCGCGACAGAGGCTGACAAACTCTCCAGCTCCGCCAGTAGCGCGGCGGCGAATGGAGGAAAAGCGATGGAAACGGTGGTGAAAACGATGGACGAAATTGCTGACAGTACGCAGCGCATCGGTTCAATCACCGCATTGATTAATGACATCGCTTTTCAGACCAACATCCTGGCGCTCAATGCCGCAGTGGAGGCCGCCCGTGCCGGTGAGCAGGGCAAAGGTTTTGCGGTGGTGGCCGGGGAAGTTCGCCACCTTGCCAGCCGTAGCGCCAGTGCGGCAAATGATATTCGCAAGTTGATTGATGCCAGCGCCAGCAAAGTGCAATCGGGCTATGAACAGGTCCATGCGGCAGGCAGGACAATGGACAATATCGTCACCCAGGTTCAAAACGTGACCTCCCTGATTGGCCAGATTAGCCAGTCGACTTCTGAACAGGCGCAAGGGCTGTCAGAGCTGACCCATGCCGTGGCAGAGCTGGATACCATCGCGCAAAAAAATGCCGGGCTGGTAGCCGAAAACGCCAATGTTTCCTCAATGGTAAAACACCGCGCCAGCCGTTTGCAGGACGCCGTTTCCGTGCTTCATTAATTCTTCTCCCTCTCTATTTATAGAGAGGGAATTTTCTCTTTGTATTTATTTAACCTTGTTTTTTATATGGTTATATTGCATCTTTTAATTTGTTCTATTTATATTTATAAAATGTTAAATTAATATTAAATATAGTTTCTTTTTTGATCAATTATATTCCATTTAATTTAACTTGTTATTCCTATTAAAAGAGAATTAAGTGGCGTTAATATACGTTGCGCAACTTCTTCCCTCAGAACATATAACGATCGATAGATCTCAATTAATAGCTGATAACTATCAGAATAATCACAACTGAAATAAAAAAACGATCAATCTCATAAAGTTAGCGCAGCGGTTACCGATAACATGCAGTGGAGATATTATTTCTGGCGTCTCTTTTAAAGCAACGCATCTAACTCTTTGTTGAAAAGGGTTTTTTCGCAAAATTATAATCATGTGCATGGGGGAATATATGTTTTTACATGATGTAAAAATTGGTGCGAAATTATTTTTCGCGTTCGGATTTTTTATTGTCTTGATGGTAGTCAGCTCCGCTCTTTCACTGTTCAGTCTGAATCGTGCTAATAATGGAATGCAGGATATTATTCACAATGATTATCCGACCACCGTAAAAGCCAATCAACTCATCGATAACTTCCAGAGCTTTGTCAGTACGCAGCAACTTATGTTACTGGACACGGATGGCAAATGGCAGGCAGAGACCGAGAAGCAGCTCGGCGAAATTAGTTCCCGCGTAACGGTTCTTCTGGACGATCTGACAAAAAACCTCCATGACAGCGAATCGCAAAAAATCCTCGCCGAGATTAAAGATATCCGTCAGCAATTTCTGGACTCGCGTTTTCGTATTCTGGAAGACGTGAAGAAGGATGATCATTCGGCGGCTATCACTGAAATGATGACCAAAATGGTGCCAATCCAAAAAGCCTACAAAGAGAAAGTGCTGGCCCTGATTGCTATCCAGGATGCGCAGATGCGTCATGGTAGTGAGCAGGTTCAAAGCGATTTCAGCACCAACCGTTTACTGCTGATTGCCCTGGCGATTATCAGTATCGGCGTGGGTACGCTTTTGGGATGGGTGATAGTGCGCGCCATTACTCGCCCGCTGCGTGAAGCGGTGACGTTCGCCGAGGCGATTGCCAGCGGTGATTTAACCCGCACTATCCACTCCGACTATCGTGATGAGACCGGTATCCTGCTGCGTGCTTTGATGGAGATGAAAACCCGCCTGGTGGACATTGTTCAGGAAGTGCAGTTTGGCTCGGCCAGTATCTCAAGCGCCGCGGCGCAAATTGTGGCCGGAAACCAGGATCTGGCGGCCCGCACAGAGGAGCAGGCCAGCTCTGTCGAACAGACTGCATCGTCCATGGAGCAGATTACCGCGACCGTGAAAAACACGGCCGATCACACCACCGAAGCCACCAGCCTGTCTGCGGATGCGGCCAATGTGGTTAAAAACAATGGCGAGATGATGAAACAGGTCACCGAGAAGATGCGTGTGATCAATGAGACCTCCAACCGTATGTCTGACATCATCAACCTGATTGACGCCATCGCCTTCCAGACCAATATCCTGGCGCTAAATGCGGCAGTGGAAGCGGCACGTGCAGGCGAGCATGGTCGTGGCTTTGCGGTTGTGGCCGGTGAAGTGCGTCAACTGGCGCAAAAAAGTGCCGCATCTGCCAATGAAATCCGCCAGCTTATTGAAAACTCCACCAGCCAGACCCGTGAGGGCATGGCGCTGGTGGAAAAAGCCAGCAGTTTGATCAACGGCATGGTGAGCAACGTTCAGGAGATGGATGTGATCCTGCGCGAGATTGGCCAGGCAAGCCGCGAGCAGACCGACGGTATTTCACAAATCAACAGCGCTATCGGGCTGATTGATTCCACCACGCAACAGAACTCAAGCCTGGTGGAAGAGTCCGTTGCGGCGGCGGCGGCGCTTAATGAGCAGGCGACGCACCTGCGCGAGCTGGTGCAAGTTTTCCGCCTGCGTGAAGACGGGGCGATGGCTTAATCCAGTTGAGAGATATCCAGCGCCGCCCGGTCGATAATACCGATAATTTGTTTTAACTGGGCGGCGCTGATTTCTGACTGGTTAACTTTCAAATCCAGCACCGCCTTGAAGTTTTCCAGCGCGCGCTTCATTTGCGGATCTTTTCGTAACTGATAACCCACGCTTCGCGCCTTGATTCGCGCCTGAATATGCTGCAGGTGCTCGCTATTTTCGGCAAGCCATGCCTGACCTTGCGAGGTAATGGCTATCTTTTTACGACCGCCGTCTTCCTCATGAATAATAATAAGCTGCTGATCTTGCAAGAGATCCAGTGTCGGGTAAATCACGCCCGGACTGGGTGTGTAATTTCCCTGGGTCAGGGTTTCGATCTCTTTAATCAACTCATAACCATGGCTGGCATTACGGGTCAGGATATCCAGGATAACCAGGCGTAATTCGCCGTGGCCGAAAAAGCGCTGACGGCGTCCGCCGCCGCGCCCATGATGGGCTTCGCCGTGGTGGCCGCGATGATGTTCCCCGCGACGCCCGGCGTGACACTCGCTGTCGTGACCCTGCTGGCATTCTTCATCGAATGCATTGTGATGATGTCGCATGTTCTGCTCCCTGGTTAATTTGATATATCTAATTTATATCTAAAATTAAAAATATGACAAGTCTGGTTCTGTTTATTTTTATAATTTATTGATTTTAATGGCTTTTAATTTTCTTTTTTGCAGGTTGTGCGCTTCTGGTTTTATGTATCTAAAAAAGGCTTGCCATCTCAATAAACAGCAATCATTATCATTTAAAAATCAATTTAGATATATCGTATTCAATTTCACGAAGGCCGATTATGACAATCAAACAACAACGTTATCCGCAGCGTGTACGCAATGAGTTGCGTTTTCGCGAGTTGACCGTGTTACGCGTCGAGCTTGTGGGTGCCGGGTTTCAGCGCATTGTGCTGGGCGGCGAGGCGCTGGAGGGGTTTACCTCCCGCGGGTTCGACGACCATACCAAAGTCTTTTTCCCACAGCCGGGTAGCGCGTTTACGCCTCCACAGGTAACCGATGAGGGTATCGTTTGGGCTGAGGGGCCACGCCCTGCAACGCGTGATTACACACCGCTGTATGATGAGCGCCGCCAGGAGCTGGCGATCGATTTCTTTATTCATGAAGGTGGTGTGGCAAGCACCTGGGCGATGCAGGCCCGGGCAGGCGACAAGCTGACCATCGGCGGACCGCGTGGATCGCTGGTGGTGCCGGAAGATTATGCCTGGCAGTTGTATGTGTGCGATGAGTCCGGGATGCCGGCGTTGCGTCGTCGGCTGGAAGGGTTAAACCGCCTGACGGTGCGCCCGGAAGTCAAAGCGGTGGTCACCGTAGGGGACGCCTCGTACAAAGATTATTTCGCCCATTTGAGTGATTACAACATTGATTGGGTGGTTGGCCATGACGGGCAGACGGTGGTGGAAAAGCTGACGCCGGTTGCTGTGCCGTCGGAAGACTATTTTATCTGGCTGACGGGCGAGGGTGCGGTCGTGAAAGCGTTGCTGGATCACTATGCGACTGACACTATCGACCAGCAACGGGTTCGTGGTCAGGCTTATTGGCATAAGAAGTAGTTCGCTGCAGTTCCCCTTTACCCGTTCACGTGTTCGGAGGTTCCATTTCGCCATGAACATAAGGTGAACGGAACCCACCTCCTGAGCTGCATATTCCCCTCACCCTGGCCCTCTCCCCAAAGAGGAGAGGGGACCGTTCGTGCTCGCATTTTTGTGGGGATTCCTCAGGCCAGAGGGAGGGGGAGAAAACCGGTCGTAGATACTGTAAACGTCTTCAACCTTGTTAGCCACGACTGACTCTTTTTGCCGCATGACAACCACTGCGACAACTTTGTAACCCCCTGGCGCGGAGCGTGCAGCGAGGGGGTTGAGTCCCCGCTGAAATCGGTGAGACGAAGACCCGATGACAAGGGCAGGCCGCCAGGGATGGCGGACTGAGGTTTGTCGAGACAGGACAAAATCGTCCGGAACGATTTTGAACAACGCAGCGCGTTGGCCCGAAGGGCGAGCCCCAGGGATGGGGCGAGTAACTCGAGTCAAACCGACCGCAGGCAGCGGGGCGGGAGGCGAACGCAGTGCGAAGCACCGATTTTTTGCGGGGCCGCGGGGATTGTAAAGGGGAACGCGGTGTTCCCCTTTACCCGTTCACGTGTTCGGAGGTTCCATTTCGCCATGAACATAAGGTGAACGGAACCCACCTCCTGAGCTGCATATTCCCCTCACCCTGGCTCTCTCCCCAAAGAGGAGAGGGGACCGTTCGTGCTCGCATTTTGTGGGGATTCCTCAGCCCCAGGGAAGAGGGAGAAAACCGGTTGTAGCACGGATAAGGCGCCTGCGCCGCATCCGGGAGATTGCGGATTACGCCACTTCGTCGTATTCGGCTTCGCTCACCTGCTGCTCCAGAGATTGACGAATCTCGGCAAGGGCTTTCTCTTGCTGGCGGAAATACCCTTCCTGATCGGTCAGTGACGACACCAGTTGCCACGACTCCTCTTTCTCCAGCGCATTCAGCTCATCGATCAGGCTGGCAATATGCTGCTTCACCTCATGAATACGCTGGCGCAGGCGGGCAAGATCGTTAAGACGATCGCTGGCCATTAACGGCTCCAGCCCTTTTTGCAGGCGGGTTAACAAAAGGCGAATTGCCCCCAGATCGCCGCGCTGCCTGGCCTGATTCAACTGAACCATCATGGCATGCGCCTCTTCTTTAAAGGCGTCGTCCACCAAATCCGGGTGGCAAAGTTTACTGGCCTGGCGCCACAAACGTTTCAGCTCAACGCGCTCATCCGGTGACATCTTCTGCTCGAAGCCAAAACGCTGCTCGGCATCGTGCTGTTGTTCCTGGTAATCTTCATACTCCTGGCGCGCTTCATCCCGCGCCTGACGCGCCGGTTCATCTTCACGCGTTAAGCCTTGCTCCAGCTCCTGCGCTTCGGCCAGCAAAGAGGCGATCAGCGCATTCTGCTGCTGCAAATGCTTACGCGCCTCCGCCGCCTGCGGGGATTGGGGCGGAAAACTTTGCCAGCGGCGGGTAAGGGTGACCAGCACCTCCACCGCCTGCGACAGATATTTCTGGCAGCGAAGATAATCGGCCTCACGACGATGCGCTTCGGCTTCCTGGCGACGCACGGCGGCCTCGGCGAGGATCTTACGCAGGCGCAGGATCTGTGACATCAGTGGCCCAAGACGGGTGAGGTACAGATCGTTGAAATCATCCAGCAACTGAATGCGGGTGTTACGTTTATCGATTAACTCACGCAACTGCTCTTCCAGCGCTTTCAGTTCCAGTTTGCTGGCGGCAACCTGGGGATCCTGCCACTGCACCACTGAACGCTGGCTCTGCAGCCAGGCATTGATAGTGCGCAACGCATCGGAAAAGTTTTTCTCTTCAAGCGCCCATACGATGAACGCCAGTTCACTGTCGGTGACTTCGTTTTTTAGAAAAGGAAGCTGGCTCTGAATAATGCCTTCGTCTTCCAGTTCAATGGCGTACTTAATGATCTCAAGCCGTTTTATGGGTTTGTTCATGGTCTTTCGCTAAGGCGCTTAAAGATTGAGTTAATGGTAGTTGGTAATGATCAAACACGAAATAAGCTCATTGTCGTACCCGCAGCCGCTGCGTTCAACCCTGAAAGATTAGCATCAGTTCAGCTAAGCAGATATGGTTGAAATCATAATACAGGTCACAAGTTACAGGCGTTAGCATTCCTGAAAGAAATACTTTCCCGGTACGTTTTTTCCCCACTTCCCGGCTGTTTCATATTCACCTTATCAAGTGATTTAGCTCTCATATTTCCATGAAACCGGTCGCATGGCTGCTCGTCTAGGTTAGCATGAAACCGGTTTCATTCATTGCATGACTCAGTTACCGAAAATAAAAGGTAGAAAAAAGATGGCTGTTATTCGGGATTACAATAAGTTAGCAAGTGATATCCTCCGGGAAGTCGGAGGAGAAGAGAACATCAACAGCTTTACCCGTTGCGCCACGCGTTTACGTCTGGTCCTTAATGAAACGCCCGCTGATGCGAAACGTCTGGTGCAAAGCCTGCCTGGGGTCATTGCGGTGGTGGAAAGCGGTGGACAGTTTCAGGTGGTGATCGGTACCCACGTGGCAGACGTCTTCAACGCGATGTCAGGTCTGGTAAAAGAGAATGGCTCCATAAGCAGCGCTCCGAAAAAAACACGTAAGCTTGACGCGGTGATTGCCACCATGTCGGCAGTGTTTGCGCCGATTGTCTACATTCTGGCGGCGGCAGGTATTCTGCAAGGGCTGCTGATTGTTGTCAGTCTGATGGATGCCGATATCAAAACCACCGGCACTTTCGCCGTGCTCAACTTTATGTCCTGGACGCCGTTTGCCTTCCTGCCGGTGTTTATCGCCATTACGGCGGCGCGCCATTTCAAATGTAACCCGTTTATCGCGGTTCTCTGCTGTTGTGCGCTGATTAGCCCTGACTGGGCTGCGCTGGCGGGGCGTATTGCTGGCGGGGAGAGCATCAATTTTCTTTTCTTCCCGCTTTCTAAAACGGTGTATACCTCCTCGGTTTTGCCACCGCTGTTCCTGGTGTGGGCGCTCTCCTGGTTCGAACGCCGGGTAGAAAAGTGGATCCCGGATGTGGTCAGCCCGCTCTTTACGCCGTTGATCTGTTTTGTTGTCATTGTGCCGCTGACCCTGATTGTAATTGGCCCCATTACGACCTGGGCGGCAATGGGGGTGGCAAACGGCTATAACGCGCTCTTCCACGCAGCACCGGCAGTTGCGGCGGCGGTGATTGGCGGCGTGTGGCAGATTATTGTTATCTTCGGGGTTCACTGGGGGATTACGCCGGTAATCATGGCCAACTTCGACACCCAGGGTTACGACTCCTTCCAGGCTTACCAGACCATTGCGGTTATTGGTCAGATGGCGGCGGTGTTTGGCGTGTTCCTGAAAACCCGCAATACCCAGTTAAAAGCGACCTCAATGTCTGCCGGGATCACGGCGATTTTTGGCATCACCGAACCGGCGATTTACGGTGTGACGCTGCGTTTTAAAAAGCCGTTTATTTGTGGCTGTATCGGCGGGGCGATGGGTGCGGTCGTCGCCAGTCTCTTCGGTAGCCTGTACTACGCGTATGCCGCGTTGCCTGGCTTGTTTACCCTGGTCAATGCTATCAGCCCGAATGCACCGATGTCGTTTGTCGGCGAACTGGTGGGGGCCGGAACCTGTATCGTGCTGACGATTGTGATGGTGCAGTTCGTGGGCTTTGAAGATCCGGCAAACGAAGAGGAGACGAAACCGGCAACACCTGTCAAAGCGCAAGCGACGTCAAATACCGCTGCGGCCAGTGCAGTGAAGATGCTTAGCCCATTAAAAGGGGAAGTGGTGGCGCTGGAGAGCGTGGCAGATGAAGCCTTTGCCGGTAAATCGCTTGGCGATGGTATTGCTATCAAGCCCGAAGAAGGCAAAGTTGTGGCACCGTGTGACGCGACGGTGGCGACCGTGATCGCATCACATCATGCCATTGGGTTATTGTGCGATAATGGAGCAGAGCTATTGATCCATGTTGGGTTAAATACCGTCAACCTGCAGGGGCAGCATTTCCGTCCGTTGGTGAAAGAGGGGGATGTGGTCAAAGCGGGTACGCCTCTTCTTGAATTCGACAAAGCCAGCATCGAACGCGAAGGCTATGATCTGACAACCCCGGTTCTGGTGGTTAACAGTGAAGATTTCACGCTGACAAAGCACCAGCTTGATGGCGCGATTGGTATGGGGGCGCCGCTGATGTCTCTCGCATAAGGAGGCACGGGCGCACGAACATGGTGTCAACGGCGTCACGACGTAACCCGTCGGGCTTCGCGAGTCGCACTCTTTCGCAGCATGTTTCTGAGCCGGATGTTTCTGGCTCAGTGTGAGCCACCCATTGATTGAGGTTTTCTTATGGTAACGATACTGGACGTCGCCAGAATGGCAGGAGTGTCAAAGGCGACAGTATCGCGCGCGCTAAACGGTAAGGTGTTTGTCCGGGAAGAGGTGAAGGCCAGAATTTTACAGGCCGTTGCTGATACCGGTTATCGGCCAAACCAACTGGCGCGCAATCTTGCTAATAACAAAACGAATTCGATTGGGCTGGTTATCACCAACGGGTTGTACAACGGCCCGTTCTTCTCAAGCATGGTTTATCAGGCGGCGACGCGCAGTGAAGGTCACAGCCGTCAACTGGTGCTTGCAGACGGGAAACACAGCGCTCAGGACGAGCGCGATGCGATTGGTTTGCTCCTTGAGCTTCGCTGTGAAGCCATCATGATCTACCCCAAATATCTGTCGGTCAGTGAGCTGGATGACATCATTGACGGCAACCAGACTCCGATAGTTGTCATTAATCGTGAACTTATCAGAAACCGAAACCGCTGCGTGTTTACCGATCATCGCCGCAGCAGCGAGGAGATGGTGGAACATTTGCTGGCGCAGGGGCATACCCGGATTGCATTTGTGGCGGGCGTATGTGGTTCGCCGACTGGTGAACGCCGTTTACGCGGCTACCGCGATGCGTTGCGAAAAGCGGGTATCAGCCCCGATCCGCAACTGGTGGTGCGGGGCGCCTGGAGCACCGAAAGCGGTTATGAGGCGGGACGCCAGTTGCTGGCGCTCAATATCCCGTTCACCTGCGTGCTGGCCGCCAATGATGATATGGCCATTGGTCTGGCGAAAGCGTTTCAGGATGCGGGGAAATCGGTGCCGGGAGAGATCTCGTTGGCCGGGTTCGATGATTCGGTGATTGGTAAGTACTACACGCCTTCTTTGACAACTATCCACGTCCCGATGGACGAAATGATCCGCGATGCGGTCGAAATTTTACTGCATCCCGACAAAAAAACCGTGTTTTCCCATCAGGGAACCCTGGTGAGCCGGGATTCAGTTGCCCGACGCATTGACGCGGAGTGAACATTCACACGTCATAAGGCGAAGCGTGATGTTGTACGCAAGAGCGCATGCTGTTGTGGGCTGGGTGGCGACCATTGCCTGCTGTTTTATGTATATCTCGTATATACCGTTGATTCTGGATAATCTGCACGGGGTGAAAACTAACCCGCTACAACCGCTGGCCGCCGCCGTGAACTGCGTGTTGTGGGTGACGTACGGTTTACTGAGTGAAAGGAAAAACTGGCCGATTGTGATAGCCAATTCGCCCGGTATTGTGCTCGGACTGATTACCTTTAGCACTGGCTTATAGCCATCAGCTTAAAAAAAGCCGCCATGCGTTACGCACCGGCGGCTTTTTTGTCCTTATTGGCCCGATCGTATGCGCATTCCGCGAGATAGTGTTGCGATACGCTGCGTGCGACCGTAGAGCACGAATAAAATAAACCCGCGTCCATTAAGCACATAGCGGCAGGCCAGCATGATGAGCAGAGCCACCAGCATGATGACCGCATGATGCGTCTGCCCATCCAGCACGGTAAATACCAGCAGTAGCGCACTCAGCACGGTAAGGACGCCATGCACCAGGCCATACCAGGCCAGCCCGGATGTTTTACCGCGTGCGATCATATAGGTGGCGGTCAGGTTGCTGAAAATAAACAGGATAGCGGGCAGGAAGAAGGTAAGCGCCCGGACTGGCGGTGTCTGTTTTGGCAGCATCGCCATCAGCGTCAGTAAATTACAGGCGAAGGCTACCAGAAACAACAACAGCACAAACGCCAAAGGAAATCCGTTCTGCCGGGGCAGTTCAGATGGCGGTTTATCAAACCAGCGCTCCAGTTCGGGCGTTGAATGTTGCAACAGGCTATTATCGCCACGGGCAATAACCTGTTCCATCTCCCTTCCATGGGCCAGCAGATCACAAAAAAGCCAACCGGAAATGAGCGTGGCCAGGCGCATTACAGTACCGCCAGTGACTGAATGGTGCCCACAATATAGCGGCCTGTTTTGGGAATATTGCCCGGCGAGGCGACGACACCGCTCACTGCGCTTCCCGCCAGCGCCGCCGCACTGGTCACCAGGTTACCCAGTTGCCGGGCGAGCTCCACCTGCACCGGCTCGACCGGGAAGCGTTTAGGATAAATGCCTGCGCGGATAAGGGCTTTGATTTCTTTATTACTGATGCCAGGGTTTTGCAGCTTGATGATGAGTTCCGTCAGGCGTTTGCGATCCTGGCGGGGGTACTCTTTCAGCCACTGAGACGCTTTTAACGACGAAACGGATTTCATTGCGCGCCACGTCGTGACCACCTCTTTCAGTACGCCGCCTGCGCTTGCCAGCGAGATAAGATCGAGCGCGGTAGAGGTGGCGTTATACCAGCCTTGCGAATCCAGCCAGGCCACATCTTCGCCGCCATTCTCCACCAGGTCATATAAACGGTAGAGGCCGTTGATGCATTGCAGACCCGTGGCAGCGGCGCCGGCATAGCCCAGGGCGACCAGCGCGCCGCTGGCTCCTGCAGTGAGCGGGACGGCGGCGCCCGCGGTGGCCATGACTCCGGCGGTAATGATCATTGCGCCGCAGGAGAGGACGGTGGAGGCGATTTCCGGACCGAGAGAGGTTGCGGAGACGGCGTCGGTCAACGATTTACCCACCGTGGTTTTTGATCCTTGTGCGGGAGGCTTTGTCACAACCACATGCGTTACGATGCCGCTTTGTCCATTCGGGTGACGTTTGCTGGGGCGCACCAGGTACCGCTCCGTGCCATCGGCGTAGATAATTCCAGCCTGCGCAAAATCACGTGTACAGTCCATCGCTGCGCCAAGCGCATCGAAATTGAAATCTGTCGCACCTTTACCGCTAAAGCGCGCAAAATCATAGCCAGGCATATTTGCTTCGGGGTTGAGTCCGGGCAGCGTCATTTTTCATTCCTTGTAATGATGAGTACAGAAGTATTAATCCAGGATTATTCCTGGACTCCCAGGGCTAACAAACAGGTGTTTTTTCCGGTGTACAGGTTTATTTCGCCGCACACTATTCAGGCCAGACGAAGAAAATAGCTAAATATCATGTACTGTCTGGCGCAACTGAAAACATGCAGATTTTTCATAACCTTCTGATTTAATTGTTCTCTTTCTGGTTTTTATCTTGCCGTTTTTGCTGGCGAATGGTAAAGGAAACCTTGAGATTCCTTATTTTAGACAGCGAACAGGCAAAGTTCACCCCGCCAAAAAATGGGCTTTTATCCTTTCAGCGTGATGAGATAGGGTATTTTCTATATGAATAATTTCGAGGTGAAATTAAGATGCGGCAATCTATTTAGCAACGGAAAAACACTTTTTTAGCGGCATTAACATCACTGCAAATGCAGATGCGCAGTAAGCCTATTCCGGGCGGGATTGGGGGCTAATTCTCAAAATAGACAAAACGCTCACGCCGCCACGTTTTCACCGCTGGCGGCCTGGTGCATTGTGCATTACCTTAGAGCCGAAAATTATTCTCGCATTTGAAAAGGAGTCAGGTTTGATGTCTGATCAACACATAATGAAAGCCATGTTCACGCAGCAGCGAATTCAGATCATGCATTTGGGTAAGCATCACGAGGAATATACCGACGCGTACATCTTTGCCTGGGAGTCCGGTGTTTATCCGTTTTTGCATGATTTGGGTGGCGAACATCAGTATCTTCCCCATGAATTATATGGCGACTTTTTTGAGGTCAGCGCACAGAAGGGCGCATCCATTTATGAACGTCTTAACCGGGCATGGGCAGATGAAGAGGATAATTTAACGTATAGCAGACTGGAGTCTGACCTGATGGGCATTGGCAGTTCGCGTGAATGGCGTCCCGATGAGGTCATGAATGTATGTCGCTATCTTTTCCTGACGGGCTGTTTTGACGAGGTATTCTGGAAGGCGCTGTGTAAGCCAACGGCAGATTCATCATGGGTTGAGTTCGTGCGGGACGCGTACAGCCGGGAGCATGATACGGCGTTTATGTGAGCACATAAGAGGCAATGAAGAGCACATTGAATGAAGTGTGGGTTATCACGGAAAGAGGGCTGTCAGAATATAACCGTGAACCCCCGCACGAGCCATTGAACATCTTATACCAGACGAATATCGACTCAAATCGTGATCGCAACAAGTGTCAGCTACACTAATACCAGCGGTTATACTTGATATAAAAAAATGAGACGATAATAAGCCACAAAAAGGTCAGTATCCCAAAATAATCAGGTATAAATCTCGCGAAGATATATGCCCCTGCCACAATAAGGGCCAAAGGGATTAAATAGATATATGACTGTAAAAACCATAAAATTGCCTGCTTCATTTTTTTAATAACTCATATAAAGCTTTACCGATCATGATAGTCCCTCTACTTCATACCCGCCTGGCGATAGTCAGGTGGAGGACTAACTTACCTGATATTTCAGCATACTTGTAAGCCTTATAAGAGCATTGTGTTGTATGTACCCTTCCTGAGGACTGTACTGGCCGTTACCACAATGACTGGCGTGGGCTAACGCGCTAAAGTCCCGGCCCCTGGTCAATGAGGAAAAGCCTTTGCGCTTGTGTGGGGCGTCATCGCGCAGAAAAACGTCACATGTGAAGCTGATTTTGGGGCCAGGTAACAGATTTGACCATCAATTGCAGACTCTTCGCCATTTCAGGTCATAGTGAAGAGGTGATTATTAGATGGTTAATTTAAGGATACGAATATGCCAACAGTAATTGAGAAAGCATTGGACTTTATTGGCGGTATGAACACATCAGCCTCAACACCACATTCCATGGATGAGAGTACAGTGAAGGGGATGTTTAAGTATCTGAAAGAGCTTGGTGTTCCAGCTCACGCCGAGGAGATTATCGCGCGAGGGGAGCGGGAAGGGTGGCACCCGGAGTTCACAAAAAAAGTGGCGGGATGGGCGGATAAAATCGAGTCCGCTGACCGCGTGGTGATTAAAAACCCTGAATACTTTACTTCGTATATGAAGGAAGAGCTGCGCGCGCGGGTGAACGTCGAGTTTGACCCGGCAAGTTAAGCGCATTTCAGTTCGCTTCTCACATGGATTTTAATACGACAAAGGGCCTCTGTTTTCACTTAGGCCCTTGAATTTGGTGGCCCCTGCTGGGTTTGAACCAGCGACCAAGCGATTATGAGTTCCTACCGGAACAACCGAAAATCAATTGTTTGCTTTATTTATCATTGACATAGATTGCCATTGTTTGCCAATGATTACCCGTTATCCGCCATTTCTACCGCCACTTTATCGCCATTATGCGATAGTTGCATATCCCTATTGGACATCAATGAGTCTTTGCCATGCTTTCGGGGTTTCTTCCATCAAATCAATATTAGGGTGTTTTACTCTAATATTTTTCAATAAAGAATCAAGAGCAGAGTTCATATTGTTTCTCGCCTCAGTGACTTCATCTACATAAGTTTCAAGTTCGCCGCTTTGATTACATAAAACATATCGCTTATGAGCGTGGTCTTCACGAAAAATACCAACGGGGCCAAGCGCACGGGACCAAGCGTCAATTAATTTTTTGATATCATTATCAATATCTTCATCATAAATATAGAATAATTTGTTATTAACTTTATAAAAGAGTTCATCATATGCATCTAATGCTAAGTAAGAAAACTCACTAGGCATCCTGGTTATAAACTCTTGGACTGTTGGAATGTGAAGGGAGAGTAATAGCCACCTCAGCATGTTCTCGTCTTTCTGAGTGTTTGGACAATTTTTTAGCGATGTCTGTGGTGCAGCCTCAATATGTTTTATTATATCTTCAAATGCTAATGTAACTGTTTGATTTAAACTGTTTTTATTATTTATGGTGAACGGCGTTATTCTATTGCCAGAAAAATCAAAAGGAACGTCTTTTGGTATATCTCCATGTTCTGTGTTGTATAACAATATTATTCTTTCCCATCCAAGGTTCGCTATTGCATACCCTAACTCAAAACATACATTAGGATTGGAAATTCCAGGTGTTAGTGATTTGGATATCGGTGTGATATCCGCTACAAAAACATCACAATCTAATATTTTATTTAAAATTGCTGAGATAATGTGCGGGCTTCCAGGTTCACCTCGAGTTGCGTCAGTAATTATGATATTGCCTGTTGTCTCTTTTTTTAAAATGTTGGCTCTTGCTTTACCCAAAGATTCCATAATGAAATTTTTGTTTTCGGTAACCTGGCTTTGCCAAGAAAAGAAAATATTTAAGGTTTTGTCTTTGTTATTCATGATGTTTTCTCATGTTTAAAGGATTAAGTTTTACTGCATCTTCTAAATGATCTGGTGCAAAGTGTGCGTAACGCATCGTCATTTTTATATCAGTGTGACCTAGCACTCGCTGCAAAACCAGAATATTGCCACCATTCATCATAAAGTGGCTTGCAAACGTATGGCGCAAAACGTGGGTAAGTTGCCCTGCCGGTAATTCGATGCCTGTTCTTTCCAGCGCAGACCGGAACGCGCCATAACAATCACTAAACAACCTGCCTTTTTTATCATCAGGCAGAGACTCATAGAGCTCTTTGCTAATTGGAACGGTGCGGTTTTTTCTGCCTTTCGTGTTGGTGTATGTGATTTTGTATTTCGCAAGCTGGCTGTTCCTCAGGCTCTCGGCCTCAGACCACCGTGCGCCAGTGGCGAGACAAATTTTTACCACGGTTTCTAAATCAGGGTGGTCATGCCGAATACACTCTCCGAGCAGTTGCGAAATTTGGTCGTGAGTTAGCCAGGCCATTTCCATTTCTTCTGTGCGGAATGGGCGCATATTTTTCAGTGGGTTTTCACCCTTCCATTCTCCGAGGCGGTTTAGCTCATTGAACACTGCCCGGAAGTAGGCCAGCTCAAGATTAAGCGTGCGAGGTGATACCTCTTTCACTCTGTTTGAACGGGCATACTCACCTTTTAACCGTTTTTCTCGGTAGCGGGAAAACATCTGCGCATCAAAATCGCGTGCGAGTGGTTCGCCCATACACTCAAAAGCATGGTGCATGGCTAACTGGCGTTTCAAGCCGTCTTTCAGTGTAATGCCATGAGCGCTATACCATGAATCAACCAGCTCTTTTAACGTGCGCCTGTCTTCCTTTTCTTCCTGCCACGCGTTTTGAACGGTGTACTGTTCAAACGCCAGCGCCTCGCCCTTAGTAGCGAATTTCTTTCTGATACGTTTGCCTTTTGCACCGTTTGGGTAGAGCTCACAAATCCAACCGCCAGCCGGATTTTTACGGACAGTCATCAATTAACCTCGCTGTATACACCCACTACACGGCCAATCGTTTTTATCTCATCAATCCCGCACTCAAACGGTACTTTTCCACCTGCCACATGCAACCTTTTACCGGGTAGAACCGTCAACTCACGGAGGCTGATTGCGCCCTCAACATCAACAATCCAGAGGCCGTCAGCTAAAGGCGCATCTTTCTCAGCTATGTAGCTTTTGCTCTCGCTTCTAACACAGATGGCACTTTTCAAAGGCTTTTCGAAAAACTCGGGATCTATATTCAAAATCCCAGTTTTAGTGAGTCTACCTTCACTTAATGTGAATAACTGGAGCTCGTAAGACGATTTTGAGTTTTCATCTGATTTTTGTGGCCCTTTCCCAGTCAGGATCCATTGGATATTGACGCCAGTCTCAAGGGCGCAGAATGCAGCGAAATCATAGGAGACGTTACCTCGCGTATAGCGGTTTTGCAGCGTGCTGGCTGCGATATTGAAATGATTAGCGAGCTGGATTTTCTGCGTGAATCCGTAGACCTGACAGATTCTATCTAAAACTTCTTCGTTTGATATTTGGCTTTCAAAGTCCATAAATCGCATTCTCATGTTGACCAATGCGAATAATCGCATTAGGATTCGATTGTTGGTGGCAGTTGATGGCAAGCGTCGGCAAAACTTTGGCAATCACTGTCAGAAATTTTCAAATAAGGAATCATGCAATATGGCTTCTGAAATCGCAATCATCAAAGTGCCTGCACCTATCGTCACTCTGCAACAATTCGCAGAGCTTGAAGGTGTTTCTGAACGTACCGCTTACCGTTGGACGACCGGCGACAATCCTTGCGTACCAATCGAACCTCGTACTATCCGTAAAGGCTGCAAGAAAGCAGGTGGCCCGATTCGTATTTATTACGCACGTTGGAAAGAAGAGCAGTTGCGTAAGGCGTTGGGCCATTCCCGTTTTCAACTCGTCATCGGCGCTTAATTCACTTTATGTGAATTGTAAGGGTTCAACATGTTTGATTTTCAGGTTTCCAAACATCCCCACTATGACGAAGCATGCCGGGCTTTTGCGCAGCGTCACAACATGGCGAAGCTGGCAGAGCGTGCGGGTATGAATGTTCAGACGTTACGTAACAAGCTCAACCCGGAACAGCCTCACCAGTTTACGCCGCCTGAATTGTGGCTACTGACTGACCTGACCGAAGACTCAACCCTTATTGATGGTTTTTTGGCCCAGATTCATTGCCTACCATGCGTGCCGGTTAATGAGCTGGCTAAAGATAAATTGCAGTCTTATGTCATGCGAGCAATGCGTGAACTCGGCGAACTGGCGAGCGGTGCGGTATCTGATGAACGTCTGACCTCTGCTCGTAAGCACAACATGATTGAAAGCGTTAATGCTGGCATTCGCATGTTGTCATTGTCTGCACTGGCGCTGCATGCACGTCTGCAGACTAATCCCGCTATGTCGAGCGTGGTCGATACCATGAGCGGTATTGGCGCATCCTTCGGGCTGATTTGAGGTGCGTATGCTGAAAAGTGAACCGTCATTCGCGTCTCTGCTCGTTAAGCAAAGCCCCGGCATGCACTACGGCCACGGCTGGATCGCAGCAGGTCAGGACGGCAAGCGTTGGCACCCGAGCCGCTCACAGGCTGATTTACTGGCTGGCCTCTCTACTCAAAAGCAGGGGGAATCATGGCTATCGAAGCTGTTTCCGCGACTGTTCCGCTAAAAGCGGGTGAACGTCTGGCCGGTCTCAATCATGTGGCTGAATTGCGCGCGAGATATTGGGGCGAGAGCTGGAAAGAGGTTGAACGTTTTGTCGATGATATGCGCGATAAACGTGACCCACAATTTGAAGAAAATAATCGGGCGCTGGCCGCTATTTTCTTTCTGGCAAAAATACCGGCGGCTCGTCATGAACTCGAATTAAGTGAGCTGACTACTGACGAGAAAAAGGCGCTTATTACAGCGATGAATCATTTTCGTGCAGTGGTGAGCTTATTTCCAAAACGGCTAACCATGCCGAATTAACCCAAACAGAAAATTAATGGCGTAAACCCGCCGGGTTTTTTATTGCCCGAAATCAGGAGAGTTAATTATGCGTAATACCGAATCCCGTAGTTATAGCACTGACAGCGATGCGCTGGCCGTATTACTGACAGACGCCAAAAAAGAAGAACGAAAAGACCGTGCTCTCGCTGTTTCGATCCGACTTGAGGCGCTGGCTATCCATATCACCAGAGAATGTATGAGTGGCGCAGAAGCTGCCGAACTGCTGCGACGTGAAGCCACCCGCTTCGAGAACGAATCACAGGAGCTGCACTAATGGCCGATGCAATGGATTTAGCACAGCAGCGCGAGCTGGAAGACCGCGAGCGCCACATCAGTAACGCGCGCAGCCGTATCGCTGCACCTTCCCGTTTTCTCTGCGAAGAATGCGATATGCCCATCCCGGAAGCCCGGCGCATTGCGATTCCTGGCGTGGTCTTTTGTGTGACCTGTCAGGAGGTTACGGAACTGAAATCTAAACATTATCGGGGGGTATGAATTGGCGGTTCAGTTCGCTTATCCGTGGAATACTCCCCGGTCAGCAATAGCCAGTCCGTATCTTACCTATGAGCAACAGCACCGCCGCGACCGTATGTTCGCGGCTTTGCTGCATGCGAGAAAGATGCTTTCTCTCCAGCCTGAATGTGTGCGTTTCGATATTTCCCGCACTGCTGCAATGCTGGAGCAAAATCAGGGCAGTCAACGAGCCAATGCCTTTTTAATCAGCTTTTGCAAAAAGGCATTGCCGCGTCTGGAACTGGTCGCAAAAAAATACGAGTGCGCAGGTATTAACAGCAACGTATCAGCCACTGTTTTCGGTGGTCATTTTGATACCCGGCTAATGCAATATCTGGCATCACGCATGGTCAATATGGTCGCCAGATATAACCGGTTACCGGATATGTCGCGCGCCGATATTGATTTGCTGGCCGCTGATATTGCTAATTTCATTCGCGCTGAATTAGCAGAGCATGACGACGCTGATTCTGGACTCGGAGAGCTGGCTACGTTACATGGCTGGTACATGCGCGCCGGACTGATAGCACTGCAATTCGGCGTTACCCCGCCGCATTGGGCGGGGCTGACAACAAAATACTTTGACCAGGACAAGGCCGCGCCGGCCATCATGCGCATGTTCAGCGATGTATGGTGGCGTGGTCGTTTACGCCGTGTTGCTGCGTCATGGCGGGAGCATCTGCAAATTGCAATCGGCAACGTCAGCAAGAAAAAACACGCTTACGCGAGTAAAAATTGCGTGACAGACTGGCGCGAGCAGAAGCGCCGTACACGCGAATTTCTCAAGGGACTGGAGCTCGAAGACGAAGACGGCAACCGCATCAGCCTGATTGAAAAATACGACGGCTCGGTCGCTAATCCGGCAATACGCCGCTGCGAGCTGATGACCCGCATTCGTGGATTTGAAAATATCTGCAATGAACTCGGTTATGTCGGGGAGTTTTACACCCTGACCGCGCCGTCTAAATATCACGCCACAACTAAAGCGGGCTACCGTAACAGCAAATGGAACGGAGCCAGCCCCTCGGATACGCAAAGTTATCTCACCGGCCTTTGGGCGCGCATTCGTGCCAAGCTACACCGTGAAGAAATCCGCATTTTTGGCATACGCGTTGCCGAACCTCATCACGACGGGACGCCTCACTGGCACATGTTGATGTTCATGTTGCCGGAAGATGTCGAGCGCGTTCGCAAGGTTATTCGTGATTATGCATGGCAGGAAGAAGAGAGCGAACTCCGCAGCGATAAAGCCAGAAAAGCACGCTTTCATGCCGAGGCCATCGACCCGGAAAAAGGCAGTGCCACGGGGTATATCGCTAAATACATATCCAAGAATATTGACGGTTATGCGCTTGATGGTGAAAAGGATGACGAAAACGGCGAGCTTTTGAAAGAGACGGCTCCCGCTGTTTCAGCCTGGGCGGCCCGCTGGCACATTCGGCAATTCCAGTTTATCGGCGGTGCGCCTGTAACGGTCTACCGCGAATTGCGTCGTCTGGCTGACACCGAAACCGCCCACGGTCTGAGCGTGGAGTTTGCCGCCGTACATGATGCTGCTGATGCCGGTGACTGGGCGGGCTATGTCAATGCGCAGGGCGGCGCGTTTGTCCGTCGTGATGATTTGCAGGTACGCACGTTGTATGAGTCCCGCACCGGGTTTAACCAATATGGTGAGGAAACTGTCTGCATTCGTGGTGTGTACGATTCCGCTGTTGGCGCAGGAACCCCGATTTTAACCCGGCTCAAGCAGTGGAAAATTGTGCCGAAGCGTGCCGTTGATTTGGCCGTTGACGTTAAGGGCGCTCCTGCGCCCTCTCGGAGTTCTGTCAATAACTGTACGGGGAGCGAAAGCGATCCACCGATACTCGATTTAACAAAACCCTTAAGTCGACGCGAAAGACGTGAGCTAACTAACCGACTTAGAAACCAAAGGCCAGTAAGACGGCGAAAATTTATCCACGGAACGGATGAGCAAAACGCAGCTTTAGAGAAAACTATCGACGATGTATGTCTGACTACCGGTATTACTATCAGCCGGGGCGAAGCCCTGCATCTAATGGCAGGAGGTAAAAGTTGTTTTGGTGGCAAATGGCTGAGAGGGACGTTCAATGGCGGGGTTTATTCTACAGTTCAATCACATTCGCATCGGGCTAGAAAAATCCTTAATCGCGTTGCAATTTTAGCAAGGACTACAGCGAAAAATTGACGTTAATATTTTTCCTTTCATGCGTATACAATTTATTGAGCCTTGATTTTTTCTTCCATTTTTATAAAGATATGATACTGTGTTTTTATACAGTATCTCGTGTTGGAGGTTGTGTGGATAGAGAACTGAGCGAGCATGTAATGATTGAGCGGGTCGAGATGATTGCGCGTCTTACGGCCGAGGGTGCTTGTAAGGAAAGAGATCGCGAAATTGCACTAGGATTGATTGCTGAAATCGCGAAAGGAAGCATTCTGAAAAACAATGGGTTTACCGTGGTTTTCTCAGTATCTCCTGTGAAGGATGAGATAGGAAATGGTTATGTTCGTGACTAATTTTTTTGATTACTTATGCGAAGAAAGGGATATGTAGCGAATCTGGCATATGCCGTTGATGTTCAAGAGTTGTAGATAAATCGTATCCAATTTAATATGCGTACATAAAATCTACATTAAGGATATCAGAATGGACTGGATTACACATATCATTACTTTTTTCGTTGGGCTTGGCGCTGGCTGGTCGATTCGTATTGTGTACTCGTCGCGCAAGCAAGTTGGCGACGCCACTACAAATTCACACAATCATACTGTTACACAGACGGGCAATAGCGTTAGGAACGGAAGCATTGTAGGTGGTAACCAGGATAGCTCACATCAAGATAGTTCACATTAAGAGAGGTTAGTGTGTCTGTCGAACAGTTGGGCAATACTGTAACCAATGGTCATATTATTGCGGGTAACCAGACCATCCATCAGTACGCGGCAAAGGGAACTAATCGCGAGATACAGGATCTCTATGAGCGTCTGAAGAGAGGGGACTCGAGTGAATCAAACTCTGAGTTTTGTGCTGAGCTTGAGCATTATATGGCTCTTCAACCTGAAATCGATGTCCGTGGTCTGGATGCAAAATTGATCGAAAGCAACAGAAAAGATTTGTTGTTTTTAGCGAAGCAGATGAAGGAAAAAGCTGCTAAGGCTATCATGCGCCGCCAAACATCGCGAACAGCACAACGGATATTTGTGATAATTCTAGATCAGATCCATTATGATTTTATAATGAAAGTAACACCACTTATTGAAGCAGATAATCCAAGGGTGATTGTAGATGCAAAAATAGGCTCGATAATTGATGAGCTTTACACTTCATTAGGTGAAAATCTTCTGGAGTTGACTGCAAAAGATCTTCTTGGTTTATTATTTTTTCTAGGTGGTAATTGTCATATAAGGTGGGATAAATGTTAATTTATCATCCGGCATATGATGCGTATCATTGTCTTTTTAGAATGATTGCGTTAATAGATCATGTAAATGAAATAGAGGTTGATAAGGCTAGGATTTTAGATTTTTATCTTATTTTTCCTGCTTTGATTTCAGAAATTAGAATGCCTTATAATTATAGTGGCATAAAGAAAGAGGCAAAAAAATATTCTAATGCGTATCGTAATCCAATTAATATTACATCAACATTTAGGGATATGCATGAGATTCAGATGGCAGCTATTAGGTGTTTGGCTGCTACTGGTTTAGTTGAAATAACAGATCTCGAAAGAAATATTATCAAGCGGACTGATAAATCTATCCCTGATGGTTTACTCCTATCCATGAGTGATTTTCTCAATGCTAAAGAAGAAATTTATACTTTCATCATTGATAAATTATCACAATTTCCTCTAACAGGGAAGGATGGACTTAAAGATAGAACAAATTTAATGGAGTTTAGATATGACTTTTCTTAATCCATCTTTTTCTGTAAGTAAGCTAAAAGTTTTTCAAAATGGACACGAAGCATTTAGTTGCGATTTTCATAAAGGTGTCAATGTTATTAGAGGTCGTAATAGTTCTGGTAAAACGACTATTATGGATTTGCTTGCATTCTCTATTGGTGCTGAGAATATCAGATGGAAGCCCCAGGCTCTTTTGTGTACTTTGACTCTAGTGGAAGTGCTTTTAAATGGTAAGCCTGCATGCTTTAGAAGAGAAATTAGTAAGGAATCCATGCGGCCTTTAAGTATTTTTTGGGGGGAGATGGGGGAAGCATTGCAGTCTTCACCCGGCCAATGGGAAACATATCCTTTCAAACGTTCAGAAAAATCGTTGAGTTTCTCTCAGGTTGTCTTAAACGCGCTGGATATGCCATTAGCACAAGGGGAGGGTGCATCAATTTTAACGATGCATCAGATTCTCCGTGTGCTTTATGCAGATCAACCTTCGGTGCATAGTCCTATCTTTAGGAACGATAATTTTGATAAAGCTCTAACAAGGGAAACTGTTGGTGATTATTTATGTGGTATATTTGATGATGTTTTGTATAGCTCATTAATAAGATTAAAACAGGTAGATTCTGAACTCTCGACTAAAATCACAGAGTTGAAGAGTATTTTTACTGTGCTCGGTAGATCTGGCCAATCAGAAAATATTCATTTTATTGAACAGAGAATAACTGACTTAAAATTAGAGAAAGATAATATTTATAATAAACTAAATGAATTAAAAGGACGGGCAGTATCAGAAGGAGACAATAAAAATTCCGATAGGGAAAAAACGAATGATCTTCGTAAAAGATTGAATAAAGCAAAAGAAGCGGAAGCCAAAAACATAGATAATATTAACTCCCTAGAAATGGAAGTGGCTGATTCTGAAATGTTTATCAATGAGTTAGAAGCTCGGTATCAAGCATTGAATGAGTCAGGTAAAGCTAGGGAGTATTTTAGTAATGTACAGTTTCAATTCTGCCCAAGCTGTTTAAGTGAGTTACATAATTCTCCAGAGGGAGGGTGCTCGCTTTGTAAAAATCATGCTCTTGAGGGTAGTGAGGCTCCACAACTATTGAGAATGAAAAATGAAATCTCGGTGCAGTTGAAAGAGTCGAAATATTTACTTGGACATAATCTTGAAAAATTAAAAAAACTGAGGCTTCAAGCACCAACGCTTAAAAAAGATGTTCAAGCACTTGTTCGAGAGTATGAAACTGTTTCTACTGTCTGGGAAAATGCCTATGAAATAGAGTTTGAAGCGTTAACTAAAGCACTTGGCCGAATTGAGGAAGAAATTAATCAAGCTTATGAATCAAGGAAGTTGAGTGATGTGATTTCTGACCTACAAAAAAATCGTGATGAATTACAATCAGAGAAAGAGCGGTTGGAATCACTCATAGAGTCTTTGCAAAGTAAAGAGGAAGGTAGGAAGAAAGATATTTCTCAGACGGTTGAGTCTATTATGTCAAGACTTCTTAAACTTGACCTTCCATTGCAAACTGAGTTTATTGATCCTAGGCAAATTAATTTTAGCTTTGTGGATAACGAGGTGTATGTTAATGGTTCTAAGAATTTCTCAGAGAGCTCGGCGGTTGTGCTTAGGCATGTTTTTCATTTAGCTCTTCTGACTGCGAGTCTTGAAAAGCCTTACATGAGATTGCCTCGTTTCTTAATGCTAGATGGAATTGATGATGGCGGCATGGAGAAGGAACGTAGTCACAACTTACAAAAAATTATTGTTCAAGAAGCCTCTACGTACCAGTATGATTTTCAATTGATTTATGCAACCTCAGAAATTAATCCTATTTACGACAATACTGATTTAATTGTTGGGAGATACTTTAATCCAGAAGATCGATCTCTTAACATTAGTTATGCAGCAACAGATAATGGGAAATTAATTTAACGATATGTGGCCATGCATCATAGTGCATGGTTTTGCATTCGATTTATATGTCGAGTTTTGCTAGTTAATACCAATGCTGACGTGGCTCAAGGCTACTGATGCAGTTGCATTAAAACCGACCCACAAAGCGGGCAGGCGAGGCGGGGAAAGCACTGCGCGCTGAACGTGATTTTATTTGATACTGTAGTATTTTATTACTGTACGTGAGGAATAAGGCTGTGTGTTGCATTGCCTATTGAACGTGGAAGAGGCACCCGACGGTTTGCCATCCGGATACGAGAGTGACCAGAGTTGTTTTAGCTTAGACCTAATCTGACATTGACACAGTGAAGAGCTTAACCTAATCGGTAGGCCATTCTGTACTTGGAACTATCTTGGTTGAGTTCACGCGGTACTAGTTAGTATCGAGGGGGCCTAATTACTAGAACATTCATATATTCAGTAGCATTTCCGTTTGGTTCCTAGTTGTGTTTCGATGTTTTCTCATATTAAATTGTTAACATATGCTTTTAATCTAAGCTTAAACATATAACAGGAAATGAGTGATGGCAGAAATCAACAATGATTGGGGGTTTTCAGTTCGCTACTTTGAGGATCAGGAAACTAAACAGTTTTTGAGGGGCATACTCAAGCAAGATACGTGTGTGCCTTTCCTCGGGGCTGGTTTTACTCGAGGAGAAACAGCAAGAAATAAGCCTGTCCCAGGGGGTAATGATTGGATGGAGTTAATGCGACAGCAAATAAAAAAATCTCCTATCGTAGAAAAGCCGTCCGATGATGAACTTATTAGGTTTACTTTTCAGGAGCTTTCAGATGTTTACTTCCGGGAAAAAATAGTTTCATTAGAAACAATTAAATCTGATGTTAATAGCTGTTTTACAAACGTAAAAATAGAAGATAAATCTAAGTTAAATTTTTTATCAATTGACTGGCCTTATATTTATACACTGAATATCGATGATGGTATTGAACGGGCAATAGATGGTATAAAAGTATTGCCCTATCGTGATTTTTCTAGATATCAACAGCGTCGATATGTCTATAAACTACATGGTGATGCAGAAGATGTAATGACTGCTGCAAGTCACGATGACTTGAGAGTTATATTTGGAAGGGCCGATTACATCAATAGCTTAAATACTAACAAATATTTGATAAGCGGATTGGCTAATGACTTTTGTGAGAAAAATATAATTTTCATAGGGTGTGGTCTAAGTGATGAGCTAGATATTGCATATGCATTAGCTAATTCTTCATTTTCACATAAAGACGTCAAAACGGCTCGTGTTTTTGTTACGTCAGAACCCTTGAATAGTTATGCGGAAAAAAAGAAATTAAAATCATATGGCATAACAGATGTCATAATCACTGAATATTCTAATTTCTATGATTTTGTTGCGTCAGTTGCAAATAGCGAAGAACATCGATTGCCTGCTCTAGATGTTTTTCAATATGTTAATAATACTGAATCTTTTAATGGTGAAAATTTTTCTTCATATTTAGTGCAAAGCGGGTGGAATCAAGAAAAAAATCCAGTCCCTGTTTCAGTTCGTCGAATGATAGAAAAAGATGTACTAGATGAAATAAACGAGCCGCTTATTGTAATTTGGGGTAGAAGGTTTTCAGGTAAGTCTACTATTTTATTTAGGATTGTAGAGCGAGCAAGAACCCGAAAACGTTATATTGTACACTCTAAAAGCTCGATAAGTGTAAGAGCATTTAATGATATATTCAGAATCAAGGATGCATTAATTGCTATTGATTCAGGAGCAATTAGTTATAATCAAATAAGAAGTATATCTCGAAAAACAGATTCTCTTCGAGAAAATAATACAACTGTCATTCTTACTGTTTCTAGAGCTGATTTAAATGCTTTTGGTAGTGATTTTGAGGACGAAGCTATAGAACTTCAATCTCGATTCTACGGAAGTGAAATTGAAGATGTTAATAAGCTATTAGATACTCAAGGCTTACAGCGGTGGTATGCGAGAGACAGTATTTTAGATAATATTTTCGTGCTGGCTCAGTCACCAATCATAAAACAAATACTTAATACCCAGTCAAGGTTAGAAGATCGTATTATTAATATTTGTTCCGAAGGAAAAGGAGATAAAAGCATCACCGAACCCAGTAAGTTAGAGTTCTCGCTTCTTTTTTATTTGGTTAGCAGAGAGAAAATATTTTCTTTAGTGCATAGAAATCTTATTCGCAATTATGGATTGGACTATTTGCTTAATACAAATTTGGATAATTTTGCAAAAAAATGGGCCCCATTTATTGAGTACGAAAAAACTGATGTGGTCAGTTATAGGGCGGAACAATCTGCGTATGTTACTGTTTGTAACTCTTATGCATGGATACAGCTTGCCGTCAGTATTTTTTCCGAAAAATTAGGTGTCAAAAAAACAGCTTATTTTATAGCGGAACTGTATCAATGTGTTAGTTCAATAGATGAAGGGGCATATAAGATTATCATGTTTGATAATCTTAATGCTATTTATAGCCCAAAAATGCGGACTAATCTTGATTGGTGTAAACAAATGATTACTACAGTCTATGAAGAACTTGTCACATTTTGTGCTCAAGATCCTGATTATTGGCTACAGAGAGCGAAGGGGACTTATTATCTTTCTGACAAGGAAGATGAAATCCGAATTGCAATTGAATATTGTAAAAAAAGTATAGTTGAACGATCAGTCAAAACTAGAATCAACTCAAAGCTTACTAAAGCTAATTTGTTAGGTAAGCTTTGTATGATTACAAATTATGTTAACGATAATGATGTTTCTGATGCAATTCAGGCTTATGCTGAGGCAATTAATGATCGCGATTCCAATAGCGCATATATTGATGGTCTCCTAAAAAAGAATAAAGATGGTTTTGGTTACATGAAAAAAGTCTGCGAAAAAGCAAGCGAGAAGATTGCATTGCTTCCTAAAAAAGCAGATGTTAATTTAATACAGCATTATATAAATAAAATTTAGAGTTTTGTAGGGGTGATATTTTTGGGCTTTAGAAATATGAGTGCGCCTTTAATCAGGCGCATTTTTCTCTGTTTAAATTGTGATTGTATTAATGCGTTTTTTATGTGGTTAACCTTGCAAAATTACTTGGTTGGTTAATTTTGTCAGATCGGCTTTAAGCTGGTAAGTTTAGTTTTTATAAACTATATGTTTTATATTGTTTACTGGGTTTGTGGGTCATTTCTAGAATAAGTTTTTTGTTAAGCTAATGTTTGTATTTCACGTCGAGTTGATTATTCAGCTTAATTGTGTGCTGCCAGAAAAACTGTCAGCACATCTCAGTACTAATACTTCTCAGTTTTCAATATTCAGCGAATAGTCACGAAATCGGATCACCGCTTCACCCGCCCATGCATTAATTTCTTTAAATCGCTCCTGCAATGGGGTTAGCTCATTACGCACAAAGACCTGTGCGGCTTTCACCACATCCCCGAATCCGCCGGTGTTGTTCGGCATCATCCCCATCAGTTGCGGTGGCACACGGTGTGCGCTTAACAGGTCGCTTTCACTGACTTTCTTGATATTAAAAAAATCATCCTTTGTCGCCACTTCGCTGAGTGGGATAATTTTAATCCCGTCCGGTTTTCCGCTCGGTGCGTAGAAAAACAGATTCTTAAAATTACCCAGCCCTTTCGAACTGCGCATAGCTTCACGCATCGCTTCAACATCGGTGCTGCTCTGCGCGGCATCGGTCACGTACATTATGTAACCGGCGTGCGCGCCGTTCTGGTAATACTTGCGGCGGTACAGGGTCGCCGATTCATTCAGCCAGGCAGAATTCAGCGCGCTGAGGTATTCCGGCATCCCGTAAATCTCCTGGTTAATGTCCGGCTCCATCAGGTGAAAAACGGAGCCAGTCTCAAAGGCGTGCGGCTGAATAAATGACGGCACCCACCAGTAAGCACCGTCCTCCACGCCACGGCGGGTATATTTTGCCGGGGAGGTTTCCAGCTTCATCACGCGACCCGTGGTGCTCATGCGCTTTTCTAGAAACGCATTGCCGAACACGAGAAAATCCAGCACAAAACGGCTGAAATCCTGCTGTGATAACAGCGGGTGAGGGACAAAGGTCGAGGTCAGAATATTTCGTTTTACGTAGATGGGGGAACTGTGATGCACGGCGGCACGCAGGCTTTTTGCCAGACCGGTAAAACTGACCGGCGGCTCGTACCATTTGCCATTACTGATGCACTCCACATAATCCAGAATATCCCGGCGGTCGAGTACCGGCGAGGGTTCGCCGAAGGTGAATGCTTCCATAGTCTGTGCGGTGGTGCTGACCGGCTGTGCGGCGCGCTGTTTTTTTCTGCTCATCAGTTAAACTCCAGAATGGATGTGGCCGTCATGCCGCTTCCGGCGCTGAGCGGTTCGTTAATCAGTACGTGCATGGTCGCCCAGGCTAAATCCGCGTGACTGGCTTCCTCGGTACGGCTGGCCTCATAGGTGGCGCTGCGTCCGCTCCCGGTCATGGTTTTACGGATTGACATAAACGACTGTGTGATGTCGGTGGCGGAAACGTCGTATTCCAGGCACCCGCGCGCGATGGTGTCTTTGGCTTTCAGTACCATGGCGGTTTTGACTTCTGGCGTGTAGCGGATTTCGCGTGCTGCCGGGTAAAACGAGCGCACAAGCTGATACACCCCCTGGCCGATGCCGGTCGCATCAATCGCGATGTACTCGACGTGGTATTTTTCGGTAAGCGCGCGAATGGAATTTGCCTGGGTGGCAAAATCCATGCCCTTCCACTGGTGACGCTCCAGAATGCGGAACTTGCCGCCGCTGACAAGCGGGGGCGCAATGACCACGCACCCGGCGCTGTCGCCCCGGTGTGAGGGGTCGTAACCAATCCAGACGGTACGCTGTCCGAAAGGCCGGTCTGCAAACGGCGCGAAGTCTTCCCACTCTTCCAGGCTGTCGACCATGCAGCGTTGCAGCTCCTCGAACGGGAATACCGACGCTTTGTCATCCACGAACTCGCACATAAACAGGTTGCGGAAATCATCCGCGCTGTTTTCCTGTTTGAGCGTGTCCAGGTCAAACAGGGTGCAGCCGCGCGCCAGTGCGTCCTCAATGGTGACAATCTGCCGCCACTGACCATCGGCGCACAGCACGCCACCGGCGAGCGCCGTGTGGGAAATATCAATGTCCACGCGTTCGCTGGCGCTGGTGCGGCCCTTGTTGAACAGCTCGCCAGACCAGAACGGATACGCGCCATGACCGAGGGAGGACGGTGTGGAAAAATAGGTGGTGCGCAGGTGCTTTTGCGACGCCATGCCGGAGGCGACTTTACGCAGGCGCTGGAAGTTGGGGATCCAGAAAATCTCATCGACATACAGGTCGCCGTTATGGCTCTGTGCGGTGTTGGAATTGGTGCCGAGAAAAATCAGCTCTGCGCCGTTGTTGCCGATGACAATCGGGTCGCCGGTCAGGTCAACATCGACCAGACGGGCAAACGCGATAATGTATTTTCTGAACACGTGCGCCTGGGTCTTACTGGCGGATAAAAATATCTGGTTATGGCCGGTTTTCAGGGCGCGTAACAGCGCCTCGCGGGCAAAGTAAAATGTCGCGCCAATCTGGCGCGATTTCAGGATATTGCGGATGCGGTGCGCCAGCCCTGCACGGTGCCAGTTGAGCTGGTATTCAAAGGATTCACCGAAGAAAATTTCCTCCAGTTTTTCGACAGCCTCATCGCTGAAAAAATTCTTTTTCGGCTTCTTACGTTCCCCTTTGTTGCGGTTCGCCACGTTCGGATTTAAATCAGCCTCATTACCGGTCTGGCTGTAGCGATTGACTCTGGCGAGCCGCTCCATCTGACGCGATAAAAAATCCGCGACTTTAAAGTCATGCGCGGTTAATTCTGGCTTTGCATAAAGCTGGATAAGCCGGGCCTCCAGGGTGCTCTCCACCCGGTTAATCGGCGCGGTTAAATCCCATTCGTCGCGCTGCTTCCAGCTCTGAACGGTCGGGCGCTTGGTCTGCAACATTTCCGCGATTTGTGGCACGGAAAACCCCTGCCAGTACAGAAGGGCGGCCTGCCGTCGCGGGTCATGTAACAGCGTGGTGTCAGTGGTGATGGTCATGAATGCCTCGCCTCAATGGATTCAGGGCAAGGCTACTTAAGCGCGGCCAGTGATTCGCTAAGGCGCTGTTGTGTCAGGGGTAAGCCATCCGGGTTTGATGGCGACGGGGGCGCGGTGTCGGGAAACTAAGTCCCGACAAAACCGTGAACCTTCACCAACAATCAGGACTCCTGACGATGGCAAAAAAAGTTTCAAAATTCTTCCGTATCGGCGTAGAGGGCGACACCTGCGACGGTCGCGTTATCAGCGCCACGGATATACAGGAAATGGCCGCAGCGTTTGACCCTCGTGTCTACGGCTGCCGCATCAATCTGGAACACCTGCGCGGCATTTACCCTGACGGTGCATTCAACCGTTACGGCGATGTGATTGAGCTGAAAGCCGAAAAGATTGAGGACGATTCCGCGCTGAACGGCAAGTGGGCGCTGTTCGGCAAAATTGCGCCGCTCGACAACCTGGTCGAGATGGTCGGCAAGGGCCAGAAAGTTTACACGTCCATGGAAATTCAGCCGAATTTTGCCAATACCGGTAAATGCTATCTGGTCGGTCTGGCGGTCACTGATGACCCGGCCAGCCTCGGTACGGAATATCTGGAGTTCTGCCGTACCGCAAAAACCAATCCGCTTAACCGCTTTAAAGCCAGCCCGGAAAACCTGATTTCGGTCGCCACCCTCGCCGCGCTGGAGTTTGAAGACCAGCCGGAAAGCGTGCTCGCAAAGCTGACTGACACCGTAAAGGGCATTTTTAGTCGCAAACAGGCCAGCGATGACGCCCGCTTTGCTGATGTGCATGAAGCCGTGACCACGATTGCCGGGCACGTGCAGACCAGTCACGACAGCGCCGAAGCGCGATTTTCCTTGCTGGAAGCGGCGTTTTCCGCTCTTAAGGAGGACGTGACCCGCCAGACCGGCGAAACCCGCGAGCAGTTTACCCGGCTCAAAACCTCACTTGATAACACCGAAAACCCGCGCCAGCCGCGCCGCGAACTGAGCACCGGCGGCGGTGGTGATGCCGGTCTGACGAACTGCTGACCCGCAGCGCCCGGCTTGAGAGTAAACCCGATTAACTTTATTCAGGAAAAAATATGCGCCCGGAAACCCGCTTTAAATTTAATGCCTATCTGTCCCGTATCGCTGAACTGAACGGCATCGACGTTGGCGACATTTCCAAGAAGTTCAGCGTTAACCCGTCGGTCACGCAGACGCTGATGGACACGGTGCAGGAGTCGTCCGACTTTCTGACCCGCATCAACGTTGTGCCGGTGAATGAACTCAAGGGGGAAAAGGTTGGCGTGGGGGTGACCGGCTCCATTGCCAGCACCACCGACACCGCAGGTGGCAACGAGCGCCAGACCCAGGACTTTACGCAACTGGAGTCCAACAAATACGAATGTGATCAAATCAACTTCGATTTTCATATCCGTTACAAGACCCTTGACCTGTGGGCGCGTTTTCAGGATTTCCAGCTACGTATCCGCAACGCCATCATCAAGCGTCAGGGGCTGGATTTCATCATGGCAGGCTTTAACGGCGTAAAGCGTGCGGCGACTTCCGATCGTGCGACTCACCCGATGCTGGAAGATGTTGCCGTGGGCTGGTTGCAGAAATACCGCAATGAAGCGCCAGCACGGGTGATGAATAACATCACCGATGACGAAGGTGTCGTGAAGTCCGATGTGATCCGCGTCGGTGAGTTCGGGGATTATGCAAATCTCGATGCCGTGGTGATGGATGCGACCAATAACCTGATTGCGCCGTGGTATCAGGAAGACCCCGATTTAGTGGTGATTGTCGGGCGTCAGTTGCTGGCCGATAAATACTTCCCGCTCGTGAACCAGACGCAGGCCAATACCGAAATGCTGGCCGCTGATGTCATTGTCAGCCAGAAGCGTATCGGTAACTTACCGGCGGTACGCGTGCCGTTTTTCCCGCCTGACGCCATGCTGATCACCCGTCTGGATAACCTTTCCATTTATTTTATGGACGAGAGCCACCGCCGAAATATCGACGAAAATGCGAAGCGCGACCGTGTGGAAAACTACGAATCAATGAACATTGATTATGTGGTGGAAGACTACGCCGCCGGTTGCCTGGTGGAAAACATCCGCACCGGCAAATTTGCCCCGGCTGTTGGTGGCGGAGAATAACCCATGTCGAGTCCCGCACAGCGTCACATGATGCGGGTCTCGGCCCAGACCACTGCGCAGCGGGAGGAAAACCCGCTGCGCCATGCCACTGCTTATGAGCAGATGCTGGTCAAGCTGGCCGCAGACCAACGCACGTTAAAAAATATCTTTTCGACAGAGCTTAAGGCCGTGAAAAAGCGCGAGCTGTTGCCGTTCTATGCGCCGTGGGTCAGTGGCGTACTGGCCGCCGGTAAAGGCGCGCAGGACGACATCCTGATGACGGTCATGTTGTGGCGGCTTGATGCCGGTGACATTGCCGGGGCGCTGGAGATTGCCCGCTATGCCCTGCGTTATGGCCTGACCATGCCGGGCCGACACAAGCGCACTCCGGCCTATCTGTTTGCCGAGGAGGCGGCCCTTGCTGCCATGCGCGCCCACGGGGCCGGTGAGCCGGTCGATGTGGCGCTGTTGCAGGACGTGATAGCGCTGACGGATACCGCCGATATGCCCGACCCGGTACGCGCGAAACTGCACAAAATTACCGGCCTTGTGCTGCGTGATGGTGGCGGGTCTGCTGATGCACTCACCCATCTGGCGCGTGCGATGCAACTTGACCGTCTCGCCGGGGTGAAAAAAGACATTGAGCGCCTGACGCGTGAACTGCGCCCCGCGCCGGATGCCCCGCAGAAAAAGACCGCCACGCGGGCACGAAAACCCGCCAGTACAACGCCTGCTAAACGCGGTCGTCCGCGAAAAATTGCCCGTTAACCGAATGCGCCCCGCGCCGGGCGGCACGCCGGTCAATGGCGGTGTTTCACCTGCCCTGCGACCGGCGTCCACCGCCCACCCTTTTGAAAGGTAGTCATGATGACACTGATTATTGATGCACACGAACAACCGCAGGGCCGCACGGTGATTATTCCCCAGCCTGCCACGGATGAGCCGGTGATTAAAAACACCTTCTTCTTTCCCGATATCGACCCCGTGCGCGTGCGCGAACTGATGCGCCTGGAGCAGACCGTGTCACCGGCCCGGCTGCGTCGCGCCATTAAAACCGGCATGGCCGAAACCAACGCGGAGCTGTTCGACTGGCGCGCGCAGCAAATGGCCGCCGGTTATGCCCTGCTGGCAGATGTCCCGGCGGAAAAAATCGACGGGGAGAGCGAGCGGGTTTTTCACTACGTGAATGCGGTCTGTGCCATGACCACCGCCACCCTCTATGAGCGTTATCGCGGTGTGGATGCGAGCGCGAAGGGGGACAAAAAAGCCGACAGCATTGATACCACGATTGATGAGCTGTGGCGGGATATGCGCTGGGCCGTGGCGCGTATCCAGGACAGGCCGCGTTGTATCGTGGGGCAAATCTGATGCGGATTTACGCACAACAGGGCGACACGCTTGACGCCCTCTGTGACCGCCACTACGGGCGCACGCAGGGGGTTTTTGAGGCGGTGCTCGCCGCGAATCCGGGACTGGCTGAATGGGGGGCCGTGCTGCCGCATGGCTCGGTGGTTGAACTGCCTGACGTTCAGTCTGCACCGGTCAGTCAGACAATAAACCTGTGGGAGTAAACCATGACGGAAGGGGAAAAAGGCGTCCTGTCGCTGTTTGTGATTGGCGTCATGATCGTTGTCGGAAAAGTGCTGGCGGGTGGGGAGGCTATTACGCCGCGCCTGTTTATTGGCCGTATGTTGCTTGGTGGTTTTGTCTCGATGGTGGCCGGTGTGGTGCTGGTTCAGTTTCCTGATATGCCGCTGACCGCCGTGTGTGGGATTGGCTCCATGCTTGGTATCGCAGGCTATCAGTTTGTCGAAATCGCCATTAAGCGTCGCCTGAAATCCATGGGGGTAACTGATGCCAGCCATTAACACACACCCGAATATCGCGGCCTTTCTCGACATGCTGGCCTGGTCAGAAGGAACGGCAACGCACCCGCTGACGAAAAATCGCGGCTATGACGTGATTGTTACCGGGCTGGATGGTCGCCCCGAAATATTCAGTGATTACCGCGATCACCCGTTCGCCGGTGGCCGGGCGGCAAAAGTCTTTAACCGTCGCGGCGAGAAGTCCACGGCGTCAGGGCGCTATCAGCAACTTTACCGCTACTGGCCGCACTATCAGAAACAGCTTTCCCTGCCGGATTTCAGCCCGCTGTCACAGGACAGGCTGGCTATCCAGTTAATCAGTGAACGCGGTGCACTGGAGGATATCCGGGCCGGGCGTATTGAACGGGCCATTTCACGTTGTCGCAATATCTGGGCGTCGCTGCCGGGGGCCGGTTATGGTCAGCATGAGCACACGCTTAACAGTCTGATCACCGTGTGGCGAACCGCAGGCGGGGGGATGGCATGAAAACACTATTCATTCTGCTGGCGCTGGCCGTGCTGGCGCTGTTATGGATGCGGCACGAAAACAGCACGTTACAGGCGTCCTTTGAGAAAGCGAACCGGGTCGCCAGTGAGCAAAAGACACTGGCCCGTATGCTGAAAAATCAGCTCCGTGTAGCCACTGACCGGGCGGATAAAAACGAGCGGGCGCAGGTGGATATGCGCCGGAAACTGGACGCTGCCGCGCAACGTGACGCCGAGCAGGAAAAAACCATCACGAGGTTACTGAATGAAAATGACGAGTTTCGCCGCTGGTATGGCGCTCTGCTTCCTGATGCTGTGCGCCGGTTGCACCACCGCTCCGCCTGCGTCGACGCCGGTGATTGTTTACAACGGCTGCCCGAAAGTGAGCCTGTGCCCGATGCCGGGCAGCGACCCCCAGACGAACGGCGATTTAAGCGCTGATATTCGTCACCTTGAGCGCGCGCTGGAGCGTTGCGCGCTACAGGTGAAAACCGTCAAACAATGCCAGGATGATTTAGATGCTGAAACCCGACAGCCTGAGAAAAGCCCTGACTGATGCCGTGCCGGTGCTGCGCAATAACCCCGATATGCTGCGCCTGTTTATCGACAGTGGCAGCCTGGGTGCAACGCTGGCCGCGTCTCTGTCCTTTGAAAAACGTTACACGCTCAATGTGGTGGTGACGGATTTCAGCGGCGAGATTGACCTGCTGCTCGTGCCGGTGCTGGCGTGGCTGCGTGAGCAACAGCCCGACATCATGACCACGGACGAGGGGCGGAAAAAGGGCTTTACGTGGATTGCTGATATCAACAATGACAGCTCAATGGATATCAGTATCAGCCTGTTACTGACCGAGCGCACACGGGTGAGCCAGGTCGGTGACGCGCTGTACGTTGATAACATCCCGGAACCGGCGCCCCCGGAACCGGTGACCCGCCCCATGGCACTGTATATGCGCGACGAACTGGTGAGTCAATGGGATGAGTGACGACATCTTTACGCCATTTGATAACAGAATCGCGGCGCTGATTGCCACGCTGTCACCGGCGGGGTGTCGCCGTCTGAGTGCGGAGATTGCCCGGAGGCTACGCCAGCAACAGCAACAGCGAATTAAATCTCAACGTGCGCCGGATGGCACGCCGTATGAGGCACGAAAGCCGCAGGCCATCAGGGGAAAAAAGGGACGGGTAAAACGGGAAATGTTCGCGAAACTTCGCACCGGTCGTTACATGAAGGCCATCGGCAACGACAGTGAGGCGGCGGTGGAATTTACCGGTAAGGTGCAACGCATCGCCCGTGTTCACCAGTACGGGCTTAAGGATAAGCCGGGGCCAGGCGGTAAGCCCCTGCTTTATCCGCATCGCCCCCTGTTGGGTTTCTCTGCGTCTGACCAGAAAACAGTTGAGGAGGCGATAATTAATCACCTCGCCGGTTAGCACCGGTCAGTTGTGTCATCTGTGACAAAACCCCCTCACATTGCCGCCGGATCTGTCCGGCGGCATCCTTTCCGCTATGAACACACTTTCATCTATTCAGGAACTCGCCCGCGCACTGCGCAACATGATCCGCACCGGCGTTATTGTCGAAACCGACCCTGACACCGGGCGCTGTCGTGTGCAGACCGGCGGCATTGTTACCGACTGGCTCCAGTGGCTGACACACCGGGCCGGTCGCTCGCGCACGTGGTGGTCCCCGTCTGTCGGCGAGCAGGTGCTTATTCTGGCCGTGGGCGGTGAACTGGATACTGCGTTTGTGCTGCCGGGCATTTTCTCTGATGACCACCCCGCGCCGTCTGCCTCGGCGGACGCCTGGCATGTTGCTTTCCCCGATGGTGCGGTCATTGAGTACGAACCGAAAACCAGCGCCCTGACGGTCAGCGGCATAAAAACCGCTGACGTGATGGCATCAGAGTCTATTACTGCCACGGTGCCGGTGGTGCTCGTCAAAGCGGCGGAGCGTATCACTATGGACACCCCGGAGGTGGTCTGTACCAACAAACTGACCACCGCCACCCTTGAAGTGAAGAAAGGCGGCACTATGCGCGGCAACATCGCGCACACCGGCGGCATATTTACATCGAACGGCGTGCAGGTCGATGACCATGATCACGGCGGCGTGCAAAGGGGCGGGAGCTGGACGGAGGGCACCAAATGACAGCACGCTATATCGGTATGAGCCGCAGCACCGGCAGGACAATCACCGACGCGGAACACATCAGCCAGAGCGTGAGTGACATTCTGCGCACGCCGGTGGGGTCGCGTGTGATGCGCCGTGAATACGGTTCGTTACTGTCGGCGATGATTGACCAGCCGCAGACCCCCGCCCTTGAGCTGCAAATTAAGGTTGCCTGTTACATGGCACTGCTGAAATGGGAACCGCGCGTCACGCTGACTGCCATCGCCACGGAACGTCAGTTTAACGGGGGAATGGTCGTCAGTCTGACAGGTCAGGTCGCGGATACCGGCACCCCGCTTTCTTTAACCATCCCTGTGAGTTAAGCCATGACAATTATCGATCTGAACCTGCTCCCCGCGCCGGATGTGGTGGAAACACTGGACTACGAGACCATTCTGGCAGCACGAAAGGCGACCTTTATTTCGCTGTATCCGCCGGAGCAACAACCCGCTGTGGCCCGCACACTGTTACTGGAGTCAGAGCCGATTGTTAAGCTGCTGGAAGAGAATGCCTACCGTGAAGTTATCTGGCGTCAGCGTGTCAATGAGGCGGCGCGGGCGGTGATGCTGGCCTATGCCGAAAAAACGGATCTTGATGTGCTCGGCGGTAATTTTAATGTCGCGCGACTCGTTGTGACCCCTGCCGACGATACCGCCATTCCGCCGGTGCCTGCCGTCATGGAATCTGACACGGATTATCGTCTGCGTATTCAACAGGCGTTTGAAGGGCTGAGCGTCGCCGGTTCCGTGGGGGCGTATCAGTACCATGGCCGTAGCGCTGACGGGCGCGTTGCTGACATTTCTGTCACCAGTCCGTCGCCCGCCTGCGTGACCATTTCCGTGCTGTCACGTGAAAACAACGGCGTCGCGTCTGATGAACTGCTCGCGGTGGTGCGCAATGCCCTGAATGCCGAGGATGTCAGGCCGGTCGCTGACCGGGTGACGGTACAGCCTGCCGAAATCGTGGCGTACCAGATTGACGCCACGCTTTATCTTTACCCCGGCCCGGAAAGCGAGCCTGTCCGCGCCGCTGCCGTGAAAAAGCTGGAGGCGTACATCAGCGCGCAACACCGTATCGGGCGCGACATTCGCCGGTCAGCCATTTATGCCGCGCTCCATGTGGAGGGGGTGCAGCGCGTGGAGCTGACCGCGCCGCTGGCTGACATCGTGCTCAATAACACGCAGGCGTCATTCTGTACTCGTTACGCGATTACGGTCGGGGGTTCGGATGAGTGATGACCGTCTCCTGCCGGTGGGCTCCTCGGCACTGGAGGTGGCCGCCGCCCGCGCCTGCGCGGAAATCGAAAAAACGCCCGTCAGTCTTCGCACCCTGTGGAATCCTGACACCTGCCCGGCAAACCTGCTGCCGTGGCTGGCCTGGGCGTTTTCCGTTGACCGGTGGGATGAAAAGTGGCCGGAGCTGACAAAGCGCGCCGTTATCCGTGATGCGTGGTTTATTCACTGCCATAAAGGCACCCTCGGTGCCGTCCGGCGGGTGGTGGAGCCGCTCGGCTACCTCATCAACATCACGGAGTGGTGGGAAACCAGCGATCCGCCGGGGACGTTTCGCCTGGATATCGGCGTGCTGGAAAGCGGCATCACCGAAGAAATGTATTACGAGATAGAGCGCCTGATTGCTGATGCAAAACCGGCCAGCCGTCACCTGATCGGCCTGAATATTATTCAGGATATCCCCGGCTGGCTGTTCACCGGCGGCGTGGCCTGTGACGGCGACATTATTACGGTTTACCCCGGATAAGTGAGGACTGATGAGCACAAAATTTAAAACTGTTATCACCACTGCCGGTGCGGTAAAGCTGGCGGCGGCCACGCTGCCGGGTGGTAAGAAAGTCAATATCACCGCAATGGGCGTTGGTGATGGTGGCGGTATTCTGCCAGTGCCGGATGCGGGTCAGACCCGTCTCGTTAATGAGGTCTGGCGTCATGCCCTGAATAAAATCAGCCAGGATAACCGGCACAGTAATTATGTTGTGGCCGAGCTGGTTATCCCGCCGGAGGTGGGCGGCTTCTGGATGCGTGAGCTGGGGCTTTATGACGATGAGGGGACGCTGATTGCCGTCTCCAACATGGCCGAAAGCTATAAACCGGAACTGGCCGAGGGGTCAGGCCGTGCGCAGACCTGCCGCATGGTCATCATTGTCAGCAGTGTCGCCTCGGTGGCGTTATCCGTTGATTCCACGATGGTGATGGCAACGCAGGATTATGTGGATGATGCGATCTCGGCGCATGAAAAATCCCGTCGCCATCCCGATGCGACCACACAGGAAAAGGGTTTTACTCAGCTCAGCAACGCGACCGACAGTGAGGCCGACAGTCTGGCCGCCACGCCAAAAGCGGTAAAAATCTCCATGGACAATGCCAGCGCGCGACTGGCGAAAGAGCGGAACGGCGCGGACATTCCTAATAAGCCCCTGTTTGTACAAAACATCGGTTTACAGAATACGGTAAACAGAGCGGAAAATGCCGTCCAGCGCACCGGCGATGCGATGGCCTGGCTCGATGTCATTGGCGAAATCCATGCAGGGTCAGTGCGCGTTAACACACCTGCCTCACCGTCTGTGCAGGGACTGACGATTGACTGGAACGGTGTCGGGTTCGGTGCCGCAGGGCTGACCAATAACCGGGGGCTGGGTACGGGTGGCTTTATTTTTCGCACCGTGGATTCAACCAATAAAACTGAATATGGTCGCGTCACCTTTAATGAGCTGGGGGAGATTTTTGCCGGGCGTAACATCTATGCCGGGTCCGCTAAATTCGCCATTGATGGTAACAGCTACGGCACCATCTGGGGGACAGGTGGCAACAGTGAATGGTTGTCCAATAATCTGAATGCCCGCTTCGGTGCCATTCCGGTGAACAATGCCACGGGGGATATTTCCGGTCCCGCCTGGGGCGGTTTATTGTCCGCGCATCTGGCGGAAAAATGGCGGGGGATCCAAAGCCAGTTTGCTGCAATCCCGGTTGATAACCCGTCGGGGAATATTCGTGGGAGTGCCTGGGGAAACGACTGGCTGTCGAATTATCTCGCACGCACATTCCAGCCCAGAGGCGATTATACCCCGGCGGGCGAGGCGTACACGAAAGCGATCAGTGACGGGCGTTTTCTGCGACTGACTGGCGGCACACTGTCCGGTCAGGTGGTATCAACCAGTCCCGATAACTACCGGTTACGAATGAGTGACCGCGCCTTTTTTTTCCGCTTTGATGGCGCTTCTTTTTACCTGATGAAAACCGCCAAGGGCGACCCGGACGGACTCTGGGATAATACCCGACCGCTGATCGTGGATGCGGAAACCGGGCGGGTAACGCTGCCGCATATGTCAATGGTGGATGGTTATCTCAAGGTTGGCAATACGGGAACGGTCATTTCAACGGACGGCAATATCTTTGGCACCCGCTGGGGTGTGGGTGGCGCCTGGCTGGGGGATGCCATTGATGCGCGAATGAATGCCGTGCAGGCGCGCGCGGATGATGCCTGGAATAAGGCAAACGACGCCCAGATTAACCGCGTGGTGGATGTGCGTTTTACCGCCGAGCATCAGGTGGGGGCAGTCGGTGTGCGTGACTATCGCAACGGCAACACCGTTCTGACCGGATTTGTTAACAAAGACGGCGATTATTCCGTTGAGGATCTGTACTGGAGCTATATCCAGGTTTACCGCAACGGCCAGTGGCTGACCATCGGGAGAGGATAATGTCAGAGTCTTATATTACGCTGAAAAATTTCAGGGCGTGCACACCCGCCACGCCAGAACAACGGGAGCTGGCAAAACAGAATGTTTTGTTTCTGATGGATGAAAGCGGCGCGGACTGGTATGAAAGCCAGCGTCATTTTTCACCCGATACGATGAAAATCGGCTACGACGGGCGGGGCATTATTAAAGTGATTGCCACAGGTTTTACCGATGTGTCGTCCCTGTGGCCGGACGGCCTGAGCGTTTCCGAGGTGGAGAATAACGAAGAAAACCGCCGCGTGGATAATACGGGGAACTGGGTCTATGACGGGGAAAAAATTATCCCCCGCGTGTATACCCCGCAGGAATTACAGACACAGGCAGAAAGTCAGAAGACACGTTTACTGGCTGACATTGCGACCCGCATTGCCCCCCTCCAGGATGCGGTTGAACTCGGTATTGCCAGTGATGAGGAGGTGGCAACCCTGACGGCGCTGAAAAAGTACCGTGTACTGGTAAACCGCGTTGACCCTGCCGCGCCGGTCTGGCCGGAACACCCCTGAAAAAAGCGGGCGCTGCCCGCGTTATTGTTTCTTCTGTTGTGTCATTCCTGAGCCAGTCCGAATCTGTGGCTGCACAACACATCCCCCCGGACAATAGCACTCACCCTAAACCCAGGAGTTAAACGGATGAGTGACTTTCACCATGGCGTGCAGGTCGTCGAGATTAACGACGGCACACGCGTCATTTCCACCGTCTCTACGGCCATTATCGGTATGGTCTGCACCGCCAGTGATGCCGATGCGGCGACCTTTCCCCTTAACGAGCCGGTACTGATTACCAATGTCCAGAGCGCCATCGCAAAAGCCGGTAAAAAAGGCACGCTGGCGGCCTCCTTACAGGCCATCGCTGACCAGTCAAAACCGGTGATTGTCGTTGTGCGTGTGGCTGAGGGCACCGGCACCGATGAAGACGCGGCCCTCGCGCAGACCCTTTCCAACATCATCGGCACCACGGATGAGAACGGTAAATACACCGGCCTCAAGGCACTGCTGACCGCTGAAGCGGTTACCGGCGTTAAACCGCGCATTCTCGGTGTGCCGGGTTTTGATACGCTGGACGTGGCGACGGCGCTTGCCCCTGTCTGTCAGAAGCTGCGCGCCTTTGGTTATGTCAGTGCGTGGGGCTGTAAGACGGTATCTGACGCCATCAAATATCGCGACAATTTCAGCCAGCGTGAGCTGATGGTTATCTGGCCAGATTTTCTCGCCTGGGACACCGTGAGCAATGCGACCGCCACGGCTTACGCCACCGCCCGCGCGCTCGGTCTTCGCGCGTACATTGACCAGTCTGTCGGCTGGCACAAAACCCTCTCTAACGTTGGTGTGCAGGGCGTGACCGGCATCAGTGCCTCGGTCTTCTGGGATTTGCAGGAGCCTGGCACCGATGCGGATTTACTCAACGAGGCGGGCGTGACCACGCTGATCCGCAAGGATGGTTTCCGCTTCTGGGGTAACCGCACCTGCTCCGATGACCCACTTTTCCTGTTTGAGAACTACACCCGCACGGCACAGGTTATCGCTGACACGATGGCGCAGGCGCACATGTGGGCGGTCGACAAGCCCGTTACCGCAACGCTCATCCGCGACATCGTGGACGGTATCAATGCCAAATTCCGCGAACTCAAAACCAGTGGTTATATCGTGGATGCGACCTGCTGGTTTGACGAAGAGGCTAACGACAAAGACACCCTCAAGGCCGGAAAACTGGTTATCGATTATGACTATACGCCGGTTCCCCCGCTGGAAAACCTGACCTTACGTCAGCGTATCACTGACAAATACCTCGCCACTCTGGTGACAGCGGTCAACAGCAACTAAGGAGCCTGACAAATGGCAATGCCGCGCAAACTCAAATACATGAATGTTTTTCTGGACGGTTACAGCTATCAGGGGGTGGCCGATTCCGTCACGTTGCCAAAGCTGACCCGCAAGCTCGAAAACTGGCGCGGGGCGGGGATGAACGGTGTCGCGTCGGTGGATTTCGGTCTCGACGATGACGCCCTGTCGATGGAATGGTCGCTCGGCGGCTTCCCGGATGAGGTTATCTGGACACTGTACGGTGCGACGGGGGTCGATGCTGTGCCGATCCGTTTCGCCGGCTCCTACCAGCGCGACGATACCGGCGCAATTGTGGCGGTCGAGGTGCTCATGCGTGGCCGCCAGAAAGAAATCGACACCGGAGACGCGAAACAGGGTGAAGACACCACGTCGAAAATCTCTGTTGTCTGTACCTATTACAGACTCACGGTTGACGGTAAGGAGCTGGTCGAGATCGACACCATCAACATGATTGAGAAAGTGAACGGTGTCGACCGGCTGGAGCAGCACCGCCGTAATATCGGCCTGTAACTGATGACCGGCCCGCACAGTCAGGCCGGTTAATTCCTGACTTCTGAATGAGAAAATCACATGAACAAAGAGAATGTAGTGACCCTGGATAAACCGGTTGTACGCGGTGAACAAATCATTGATCAGGTCACGCTGATGAAACCCACTGCCGGTACGCTGCGCGGTGTCAGTCTGGCGGCGGTGGCTAACGCCGAGGTCGACGCGCTGATTAAAGTGCTGCCGCGTATGACGGCACCGATGCTGACTGAGCAGGAGTTAGCCGCGCTGGAGCTGCCCGACCTTGTGGCGCTGGCCGGTAAGGTGGTCGGTTTTTTGTCACCGAGTTCGGCACATTAACCTTTCCCAAAAATCTCTCGGTCGATGACCTGATGGCGGATATTGCAGTGATCTTTCACTGGCCGCCATCTGAATTAAATCCCCTGAGCCTGACTGAAATCGTTATCTGGCGTGAAAAAGCGCTCCAGCGAAGCGGACATAAATATGAGTGACAGTCTTAAGTTACAAGTATTGCTCAAAGCAGTAGACCAGGCATCGCGGCCTTTCAATGCCGTACAAACGGCCAGCCGTAGCCTGTCAGGTGAAATCCGGGGAACACAAAGCGAACTGAAAGACCTCAATGCTCGCGCGCGCCAGATTGAGGGCTTCCGTAAGGCAAGCGCACAGCTTGCGGTCACCGGTCATGCGCTGAACGACGCGAAAGCACAGGCCGCTGCGCTGGCGCTCCAGATGCGCAACACGGCAAACCCGACCGCCGCACAGGTCAGGGCGCTGGAGAGTGCGCGGCAAAGCGCGTCGGCGTTGCAGACCACCTATGACAGCCTGCGCCTGTCGGTGCAGCGTCAGCGCGACGGGCTGCAACAGGCGGGTATCAATACGCGTCAGCTTTCTGCCGCTGAGCGCCAGCTACGCAGCAATATTGCACAGACCACTGACACCCTGACACGTCAGCGTGCCGCCCTTGCGCGGGTGGGGCAGCAACAGGAGCGACTCAACGCGGTACGGGCGCGTTACGAGCGGGGACGGGATGTGGTCGCCGGGGCGCGCAATACCAGCGCTGCCGCGCTCGGTCTGGGTACAGCGGGCCTGTTTGCCGGAAGCCGTTTGATGGCCCCGGTGGTGGAGTCGAAAAAAAGCGGGGCGCTGATTGCAGCCCGTCAGGGAGAGAGCAGTGCCAGCGGTGCACAGTACACCAGGGCGATTCAGAATATCAGCACGTCGGGCATCAGCGGTGATATTGAGCTGATAACCGACGCGGTGTCAGCGGTGCGCAGTACGCTGGGCACGCTGGGCAATGTCGGTGAGGCAGAGCTGACGCGCATCACCCGCAAGGCGCTGGACATGCAGACTGCCTTTGGCACCGACACAACGGAGAGTATCCAGATTGCGGCCATCATGATGAAAAACGGGCTGGCCGCGAGCAGTGACCAGGCGATGGATTTGATTGTGTCAGGAATGCAGCGGGTTTCCACAGAAATGCGCGGCGAGCTGCCGGAGATTCTTCATGAATATTCGACACATTTTCGCAATATGGGGTTCACCGGTGCAGAGGCCATGTCCCTGCTGGTCGATATGTCGAAACAGGGGAAATTTGCGCTGGATAAAACCGGCGATGCCATCAAGGAATTTTCCATCCGTGGCTCGGATATGTCGAAAAACAGCGTCGCGGCGTACAAGCAGATAGGCCTTGATGCCAAAAAAATGTCGACAGATATCGCCAGCGGGGGCGCAAAGGCCCGTGTGGCCATGCAGAAAACCGCAACCGGCCTGCTCAAAATTAAGAACCCGGCGGAGCGGGCAAACGCGGCTATCGCGCTGTTTGGTACGCCGGTTGAGGATTTATCCGTTGACCAGATACCGAAATTTCTGGCGGCGCTGGCCGGGACAAAAAATCAGCTCGGTGATGTCAGCGGGGCGGCGGACGCGATGGGTAATACGCTGCGCGATAACCTGTCCGGTGACGTGGATAAATTACAGGGGGCATTATCCGGACTGCGGCTGGGCGTGTTCAGCGGCATGGATGACAGCCTGCGCGGACTGACGCAGACGGCGGCACAGTGGGTTAATCAGCTTACGGTGTGGGTGAAAGCACACCCGGCGCTGGTCTCCAACATCGTCATGGTGGCCGGTGCGGTAACGGGGCTGGTTGCCGTGCTCGGTGGCGTCGGGCTGGTACTGTGGCCGGTGATGGCCGGGATTAACGCCCTGATTGCCGGGGCGGGTCTGCTGGCAACCGGATTCAGTATCGCCGGTGGCACAATAGCGGCCTCCGTCGGTGCGATTGCCTGGCCGGTGGTGGCGGTCGTGGCGGCCATCGTCGCCGGTGCGTTGCTCATCCGTAAATACTGGGAACCCATCAGCGCCTTTTTTGGTGGCGTGGTGGAGGGGCTGCGCGCCGCATTCGGGCCGGTGGCAGATATTTTTGCTCCGCTGGCTCCGGTGTTTGACGTTCTCAGCGGCTGGCTGCAAAAGGTCTGGCAGTGGTTTAAAGACCTGATTGCCCCGGTACAGGCGACACAGGAGACGCTCAACAGTTGCCGTGATGTGGGGGTGATGTTCGGCCAGGCACTGGCGGAGGCGCTGATGCTGCCACTGACCGCGTTTAACAAACTGCGCAGCGGCATTGACTGGGTACTCGAAAAGCTCGGCGTGATTAACAAGGATGCCGCCACGCTTGACCAGACCGCCGCGAAAGCCGGTGCGGTAGCGGCACGGAGCGGGGGCGGTGCACTGGTCGCTGGGGCTGCGGCGGGTAACCCGTCGTATCAGCCCGTCACCAGCGCATATCCGGGGTATCAGTCGTATCAGCCCGTCACCGCCCCGGCGGGGCGCTCTTACGTCGACCAGAGCAAAAGTGAATACAACATCACGTTGCAGGGCGGCGGTGCGCCGGGGGGTAATATTTCCGGCCAGCTACGCGAGGAACTGGAGCGCCACGAACGTGAGAAGCGCGCCCGTGCGCGCGCCAGCATGATGCACGACGGAGAATAAAACGATGATGCTCGCACTTGGAATGTTTGTGTTTATGCGCCAGACGTTGCCCTATCAGACCCTGCAACGCGATACGGAATACCGCTGGCCCTCAAACGCCCGTATTGGTAAGCGGGATGCCTTTCAGTTTCTCGGCCCCGGTGACGAAAGTATCAGCCTTGCCGGGGTGCTTTACCCGGAACTGACCGGCGGGAGGCTGACCCTCACCACGCTGCGCCTGATGGCGGAAGAGGGGCGCGCCTGGCCGTTGCTGGACGGTAACGGCCTTATCTATGGCATGTATGTCATCAACAGCGTGAGCGACACGGGCAGCGTGTTTTTCAGTGACGGTACGCCGCGAAAAATCGACTTTACGTTAAAGCTGACCCGCGTTGATGAATCACTGGCCGCGCTGTATGGCGACATCGGCAAACAGACCGAATCCCTTATGGGGCAGGCGGGCGATATGGCACGGAAATACACGGCAATGGTGGGGATGGGCTGATGCTGACGATGCTGACCGGCAATGCGGGTGGCACGCGCACGCCTGCCTATATGCTGAAAATTGAGAGTAAGGATATTACCGGCAACATCAGCGACCGGCTGATGAGCATGACCCTCACCGATAACCGGGGCTTTGAGGCTGACCAGCTTGATATCGAACTGAACGATGCCGACGGCCTGGTCGAACTGCCGTTACGGGGGGCGGTGCTGACGCTGTTTATCGGCTGGAAAGGCGAGGCACTCACGGGTAAGGGCAGTTTTACCGTTGACGAGATTGAGCACCGGGGCGCGCCCGATGTGGTGACTGTCCGGGCACGTAGCGCGGATTTTCGCGGGTCACTTAATTCACGGCGTGAAGAGTCCTGGCATGACACCACGCTCGGTAAACTGGTGGAAACCATCGCCGCGCGCAACAAACTGGAGGCCGGTGTTTCGCCGGAGCTGGCCGGAATAAAAATTCCGCACATCGACCAGTCGCAGGAATCTGACATTAAATTCCTGACGCGGCTGGCTGAACGTAACGGCGGCGAGGTATCGGTAAAAATGGGGCGGCTGCTGTTTCTCAGGGCCGGTAAAGGCGTGACGGCCAGCGGCAAACCGCTCCCGCAGGTCACTATCACCCGCAGTGAGGGCGACCGGCACCAGTTTACGATTGCTGACCGTGGGGCGTACACGGGCGTCACGGCAAAATGGCTGCATACCAAAGACCCGAAGCCGCAAAAGCAGAAGGTCAAACTCAAACGCAAGCCGAAGCCCGCGAAACCCGGTGATCCACAGCACCCGAAAGCGAAACCGAAAGAGCCGGAAGCGCGCCAGGGGGAATACATGAGCGGTGCCGCCGATAATGTGTTTGCGCTGACGACAGTCTTTGCCACCAAAGCCCAGGCGATGCGGGCGGCTCAGGCCAAATGGGACAAACTGCAACGCGGGGTGGCGGAATTTTCGGTGAGTCTGGCTTATGGTCGTGCCGACCTTTGCCCGGAAATGCCTGTGCGAGTGTCGGGCTTCAAGCGCGTTATTGATGAGCAGGCGTGGGTCATTACGAAGGTGACACATTCACTGAATAACAGTGGCTATATCACGGCGCTGGAACTGGAAGTGAAAATTTCGGATGTTGAATATGATGGAAGTGAAGGTGATGACTAAAAAATTTCTCAATGGCGGTTGTTTTGAGTATCATTGATTCACTAAATATGAATTAAAGGGGGTTGCATGTTCCATTGTCCGAAATGTCAGCACGCGGCACATGCTCGCACCAGTCGTTATCTTAGTGAAAATACTAAAGAGCGTTACCATCAGTGCACCAATATTAATTGCAGTTGCACTTTTGTAACGATGGAATCGGTGGAACGCTTTATCGTCACGCCGGGCACTATAGTCCCTGCGCCGCCACATCCAACCGCAAGCGGCCAACGCCCGTTATGGTTGTGAGAAATGCCCGCATTATGCGGGTTTTTTTATACCAAAAAGAAAAATGGCTGCGAAAAATTCACCGCCATTTCATCGCCACTTAAAATTCACTTAATAAAAATCCACTATGAGAAGTGGCTTAAGTTAATGATTTTAAATCTAAAATTTGGTGGCCCCTGCTGGGTTTGAACCAGCGACCAAGCGATTATGAGTCGCCTGCTCTAACCACTGAGCTAAGGGGCCGTGGCGGGCAATTATAAAGTAACTTCTCCAGGCGATCCAGCATCAACATTCCATCTGGCTGTTTTATAAACAACGCATTATCAATCCTTTATACTTAAGTTCCGCATCCAACATCGGGGAAATACATAGCCTCGATATTCTTGTGCCAGGGTTGCGCGTTGCTTTCTACAGAATGAATGCCGGCAACCCCCACGGAACACATACAACGAGCGGTGGAAGATCAACAGATCCTGTGTGGCTTAGGTTCGGCTTTAAAAGCCGATGGCAGTGGGTAGTATGAGCGACGTTCAAACGGGTGAAGTCTGCTTAAACATAATGATGACTCTTAACTCTCGGTACTCATTGCTCCGTACTCTGGAAATTTTGAAGAGAATGCCGCGCAGGTAGACTCCCGAAGACGACAACATTTTGCTATCGATGCGACTCAAATTTGGGAGCTTCGAAAGCTCAGCAGCCTAAACAGAACAACATACAAGATTTATCATAAACCACCCGCCACGTGATTGGAGAGGCGCTATAAAACTAATTTTTGCACTAAAGCATCACTACAACTAATGAATGAAATCTATTTTAAATAACCATCAACTTGTCGTTTTTCAAGTTAGTTGACTAATGAGGTTCTTAATTATTCTTTATCGTAATACGTTAGCTCAATGCATATTCAATGTTAAATGCAATATGTTTTGGTTGTAAAAATGTATAAGTTTGGCAGGCGGAATAAACATCATGAAATATTTTTCATATCAATATTATTCATGAAATGATGAAATATTTCCAAGTTATTCGCTTTGTGAATTTTAAATATTTTTAACTAACTGATATTAAAAGATTTTATTAATTTTTCGAACGAGATTCTATAGTTATAGAACTTATTAATTAATATCGTTATATTAATAGTTTATAACTTATAGGATCTATCCGGATACCTCGCTACATTTATAGCTGATTTGGAAGTTCAGTAAGTTTGTATCAGGAAGATACCCGCAATTTTTATCCTTTTGTCTTTACCTTCCTGTCAGGAATTTCATTCCCAAAATGCGAAAATTCGCCAGGTTAAAAAATTAGCAAGATAAATTTTTAGTTTTATTTATACGCATCCCCCGAGCATGCTGGTAGCTAAAGCCAGGGGCGGTAGCGTGTCTCATGACATGAAGGTTGCATCACCAATGGTCAGAAGTGGGTTAGAAGTTCAGCAAGCGGCTGTGAAAGCGCTGTTCCTGCGCGAGATTAAAACGCGATTTGGTAAGTACAGACTCGGTTACTTTTGGGCAGTTTTAGAACCAGCAGCACATTTGCTTGTCCTCATGGTTATTTTTGGTTTCATAATGCACAGAACGATGCCAGATATATCATTTCCCGTATTTCTATTAAATGGCATTATTCCCTATTTTATTTTTACCAATATAACTAATCGCTCGATTGGTGCTATCGAGGCGAATCTGGGATTATTTAACTATCGTCCAGTAAAGCCAATTGATACAATCATTGCCAGAGCATCTCTGGAAACCTTAATATATGCCGCTGTATATTTAATGCTTATGGCGATAGTGTGGGTTTTGGGGGAGGAGTATTCAGTAACTAATATTCTTATATTAGTATTTAGTTGGTTTTTATTAATTATATTCTCATGTGGACTGGGTTTGGTTTTCATGGTCCTTGGTAAAACCTTTCCAGAACTTGCAAAATTTTTGCCTATAGTGTTGAAACCTCTATATTTTATTTCATGCATTATGTTTCCAATCCACTCAGTTCCTAAAGGATATTGGCATTATCTTTTATGGAATCCAATTGTTCATGCTATTGAGCTCAGCCGAGAATCTGTTGTCGCCGGATATTTGACCGATGGCGTTAGTTTGGGATATTTAGCTTTGAGCGCAATAATAATGCTTTTCATTGGGTTAGCGTTGTACAGGACACGTGAAGAGGCGATGTTAACATCATGATAAGAATTGAAAATCTCACGAAATCCTACCGCACTCCCCAGGGGCGCCATTATGTCTTTAAAGATTTGAATGTTGAGTTGCCTGGCGGTAAAAGCGTTGCACTGCTTGGACGAAATGGAGCAGGAAAATCAACACTTCTTCGCGTTATAGGAGGCATAGATAGGCCTGATAGTGGCAGTATATATACGAATAAAACAATATCCTGGCCTGTGGGGCTATCTGGTGGTTTTCAGGGCAGCTTAACAGGGCGGGAAAACGTTAAATTTGTTGCACGCTTATATTCTGAGAAATCAGAATTAAAAAATAAAGTTGATTTCGTTGAAGAATTTGCAGAATTAGGTAAATACTTTGATATGCCAATCAAGTCTTATTCCTCAGGGATGAAATCCCGGTTGGGTTTTGGTTTAAGTATGGCTTTTAAATTTGATTACTATCTCGTCGACGAAGTTACAGCAGTAGGTGATGCCAGATTTAAGCAGAAATGCTCAGATCTTTTTAAATCCCGCCATTCTGAATCCAGTTTCTTAATGGTGTCACATAGCTTAAATTCTTTGAAAGAATATTGTGATGTTGCTCTCTTCTTAGGTCGAGATAATGTTGTTCATTATTTCGATAATGTCGAAAATGCAATTAAAAAATATTTGGAAGAAGAAAAGCTTTAGAAGTAAAAAACGGCCATAGTTAAATGCTTACTGCAATAATTCCAATCGATCTAAAACGTAGGTCGAAAGATCTCATCGAAAAAGCGCTAGTGTTAGCCGAGGTTGCTCAGCAATCTAACGTTAAGATAATATTTGGACATAATAACCGTGGAACTCGCTATGATTTTGAATTAATTTCTCGGTTACAGAGATATCCATATGTGCAGATGAATTCTAAAAAAAATGTGTCTGAATATATTAATTCATCTTTGTTACGAAATTTAGCATTTGAACTGGTTGACACGGACTATATAATTTTACTTGATGTTGACATTTATCCAGATTTTGATCTTTTTATAAAGTACAAAGATAAAATTGAAAGATCGATAAGACCATTTTACGTATTACCATGTCTTTATCTTACTGAATATGGGACCACGCTTTTAAGGAAAAAAAAGGTTTCCGTTGAGGGAATGAAGAAAAAATTTTTTGATTTCTCCCGTAAAGAATTTTTGCATCTGGCTAGCCCATCATCAATTACAATTTTGAAATCCGACGATTATAGGATGATAAAAGGGTTTGATGAAAGATTTCGGGGGCATGGATATGAAGATTTTGATTTCCTCATACGATTATATGAATTACATGGCATGTTAAAAAAATTTAATGATTTCACGCTTGATAAAACGGAGAGATCGCCCCTGTTTGCGGTTGGCTTTAGAAGATATCTAGGAGAAGCTTGTCTTGAAGTTCTGCTTGAAAAAGATATGGCTTTTCATCTCTATCATGAAAAAGACGGCCATGAAGACTATTATTTAGCGCGTCAGGAAAATTATAAAAAACTTATCGAGGCACATTCACATAATGTTAGCGATCAGGAAGAAATAAATTCGACACTACTCGTACCTTTCGTTTCTCTTTGCGTTAATCAGGGCAAGAGTATTCATGATTATGCGATTTTCTTTGATAATAAACCTGGACATATAGATCGATTTGATACATTTAAAAGACGAATCAATTTTCTATTGAATAAGTGAAATTTTAATAGTGTTATCAGTTATAACATTAGGATGTTAAAGTGATTATAAAGAAATTAAGAAAAATGGTCAGGGAACCCAAGAAATTTATAGCTGACTCTAAATTTATAAAAAAGATAAAACCATGCGGATTCTATTTAAATAATAATCCATCAATTGGGTTTATCATCATTGCAAATAATGAACAAGAAATTAACGATTCCGTTGAAAGCGTGGTTCTGGCAAATAAAACGTCAGGGTTAAATAGCCCATACGTGATAATTAATAGCAGCGAAGTTATAAATATCACTGATGAGATTCACTCAGCTGCAAGTAAAGTAAATACCTTTTATGTGAAAATCCTCGAGCAAGGTGAATTATTACATAAAAATTTCCTTAAAAATTATCATCTGTATAATTTCAGTTCTCAGTCAGCAGAAATAGTTTTACACGGATATACAAATGATACTTCTGTTACACAACTCGATCCATTAATTGCCAATTTAAAAACGAGCGCAAATGTCGAAAACCTAACATCAAAGGATTACTTTTTTCCGTCATTGGCTGTGATTTTTTTTAAAACTAAATATCTTTATGAAATAAAAAAATTCATCAAACCAGATGCCATAGCAAGTAAGGTTATTAATGCTCTTAAAATTTCTGCTTTAAGTGTGTTAGATTCTGATATCCATTTTATTCCAAATGCTTTTTCGTGTAGTAGTTCTGGCTCTAGTCTCGAATCTGAACTCCAGGAAATTGTAAAAGAAGGAAATTCGCTAAAAATATTATTATTTGAAGTTAAAGATATTCTCAAAGTTAAACAATTTTCGAAACAGGAAAGTAAATATTTATTTTGCCTCATTCATAACATTATACTTCTCTTACTTAAGAATAAAAAAGCTGACGAATTAATAAATCAAGACTTACAGGATGAAATAAAAACTTGCCTTGTTACACTTGTTAATTTACTTGGGGTCGATGTTTTAAAAGGCTATTCGGCAAAAAACTATAATCATGTGCATAAAATAGGGTATTTAAAACTCTTAGGTTTAGATGCTGAAAGAGATCTGTGCTACATCGAAGACGTCAACCTTTCAAACATGAGTGTTAAATTTAAAATTGCCTCACATCATGACACTCTTCCGCGATTGTTTTTAAATGGCAAAGAGACGATACCCTTGTCCGCAAAAGTAAGGGAATTAACCATATTCGATCTCTCCTTTTCCTTTGAAATCTATTTTTGGGTCTCCTACAATTCAACGACTCAGGAACTATCTTTGCAGAATGATTTTATCACCGGTATCATTGTAAATGGCAAGCGCTTATCAAAAGTCGCAATAGTGAGTATTATTAATAGCCACGTTCGTAAAAATGTACAGTCTTATGCAATAACGAGAAAAGCAAAAATATTGCGTTCTATAGCTACATCTTCAATTATAAAAAATAAGTATTCTAATTCTTGGTTGTTTATTGATAATGAATTGCGTGCAGATGATAATGCAGAACATTTTTATCGTTATGTTTCAAAATATCATCCTGGGGAAAAATGCTATTTTTTGATTAGTGAGCAATCTCCCGATTGGCAACGTCTTAAGAATGATGGTTTCAATTTGGTAAAGTTTGGTAGTTTAGCACATAGATTAGCGCTATTGAATGCAAAGTATCTCCTTTCATCTCATGCAAATCCCGCAATTGTTAATTATCTGCCGCGCAAATATTATGCAGATATAATGAAATATAAATTTGTTTTTCTTCAGCATGGCATCACAAAAGACGACCAATCTGAATGGTTGAATAGTAGGAAAATTGATTATCTTGTTACTGCTGCACGACATGAATTTAGCGATATCTCTGGTCGTGGAAGGTATCGTTATACTTCTCAAGAGACAATTCTGACTGGCTTTCCTCGTTATGATAACCTCAGAAAGCGTGATGAAAGTAAAAAACAAATCCTTATAATGCCAACATGGCGTAAAAGCTTAGCTGGAGAATTAATAAGAAAATCCAGTAAGCGTGTTAAAAACCCTGAATTTATTAATTCATTATTTTGTGAAATGTGGGGAGGCTTTCTCCGTTCAGAGCAGCTTCGCAAAACAACAGAGGATTATGGATATAGCATAATATTCTTACCTCATCCAAATCTAACTGATTATTTGTCTGAGTTGGCGATACCAGACTATATCCAGGTTGGAGATCTAACCAGTTGTAGTATTCAGGAAATATTTAAAGATGCAGATCTACTGATCACTGATTATTCTTCCGTTGCATTTGATGTTGCATATATGAAGAAGCCAATAATCTATTTCCAGTTTGATAGTACAACTTTCTTCTCTGAACATTCATACTCTAAAGGTTATTATGACTATGAGGAGCTTGGTTTTGGACCAGTAGTTGGTGATATTGATACATTAAATGCTGAACTTAAAAACACGCTTGCAAATAAATCTATATTGACCCCTTTTTATGATAAAAGAATTAAATCCTTCTTTCCTTATGATGATCATAACAACTCTTCGCGTCTCTTCAACCGATTAAAGAATGAAGGTGTTAAAGTTTATGACTGCGAAACTATTCTTGAATATCTTGAAAGATATACAAGTAATTTAGAGTTTAAATCTATAGACACATTTTTGAGTAGCTTCGAAACTAATTTAATAAAAATGCCTCTTTATCTCCATGACAGGCTAATAGAAGTATTTGAAGATATAGTTTTTATTTGTAAGCTTGATAATAATGATAATATTTTGTCAAAAATAGAAGTAATACAGAATAATATAACTTTTAATACGCCAACAGATTTTTCATTTGCAGATAGCTTTCAAGTTATACCTGATGCAATGCAAGTTCTCAAATATACTGAAAACTATTTGTTAAAGCTAAAATCGCGTAAAGTATTTGAAAAAGGGTCTAATTTAAATTTATATAATTATTGCTGTTCGCTAATTTCATTCGTGGATTTTTATAATAAGCAGGATTACCAGGGAGCTTTAACGGTATACACTAGTAAATTAGAACGCAATGCTGAACAAAATCCAAGGAATGTAATGCTTTTAAATTGCTTGACATTAATCAAGAATGGGGAAGCAGCGAAGGCAATAAACTCATTCTCTAGCTTAACGATGACTTCCGAAGAAAAAGAATACCTCCTTTCTGAAATCTATAAGCATCATCAGCCTGAGGATAGAATGAATCTTCAATTAAGCCAACTATTGCCGCTCAACGAAAACAGCATTATGGCTATAGAAACATTCCTACTTTTGAGCAAGAACACCCCGATAGATTTGCTGTGCCATTATAACGAAAAGAATGTGATGCCAGACTCTATTCTTATTCATTATCTTGATCGTTTGTTCAGAGAGAAAAATTTCGCAAGCATGAGTGCTATTCTTAATGATGAGATCAAGAAGAAATGCTATCTTATTTCAGATAATAATCGAGCAAAATATCTCTTCACGGTGTTTATATCTGAAGGAATCGAGAAATTCTTATCCGAACTCTTCATACTAACCGGAAATGGCAATCTAGTGTATGTTTTGGAAAGCATGTTTATTAATAATGACGATATCGATTTAGACGTTATTTTTAAAATTATTGAAAGTGTTGTTGCTAAAGATCTTTATCCATTCTCATGTGCAGAAATATATCAATATGCTTTATTGTTTTTTAAAAAATCACGGCCTGACCTGGCTAAGGAACTTACTATCCTGTCAATTATAAAAAAACATGAGGAATTCTACAGCGATATTAAAAATTGGAAAGGGGCTGATGATTACAGAACTCTATTATCAGCAGTGTCTGAGTTGAATGATGCACTTGCTGGTTTAAATCGTATGCAATAGGGAAAATTAAATTTTCGGAAATTTAAAGAAATGAGATGGTTTACTCGCGATATTGTTATTGCATCTATGTTGTTATTCTGTATAACAAATGTATTGGCTTCGCAAAAGGAGCCAATTATTATTGATACGCGCAACAACATACAAGGAATGGTGATTAACCTGGATGGAGGTGTTTATACGTTAGAACACCAAAGTAATAATCCTATACCTTTAGTCTATTTGAATCAAGATGGGGAGCGTAATATAATACTAACTGATAGTTCCATCGGTCATCAAGGCATAGGTGTATACGAAGATCGCACGCGTGGAATGAATTTGATTTTTACCAGCAAAAAAAATTCACCATTTAGCGGGCTTGCTTTCCTGATCAAAAATGATGATCTTGTAATGAAGCGTGAGATCGTTTTTTTTGATGATTCTTTTTTCAAAAAAAATGAAGTAATACCCACGATTTCCAGTGATGGTAAGTTTCTAATAGTTCGCGGGCGATTCGCTTCAAGGAACATGATAATCAGAGTTTTTGATTTGGAATATATCGTTGGCAAGATTATAAATTCAAATAAAGATATTATCTTTGTAACTTCGGGTTATAAATATCAATGGTCTTTACCTAATAATATATTTACATATAAATCCGGCGAGTTAAGACCATTACAGGCAATTGCATCCAATGGAAAAATAGTAAGTATTGTTTTGGGCAATGCAAGAGTAAATCCTAAGGCTATTTATAGTTTTACAATGGATGGAAATTTACTGGGCTCTAATACGAACGTTACTGTGGGTATGGACAGGGTTAAATCTTATGGTGAGGAAGGTTTTTTTGAACCAGAAGGCTTGAGTATAGACGATAATGGAATCTTATCAATACTAATGTTGATTGGTAGAAAAAATAGCATTAGTAACTATATATATAAATATTCCGAAGCTGATTAAAGATGATTTTATATGATGTTGCGGAATTTACCATTCTGAATTTCAGGGGAAATATCGAAGAATGCATTGTCAATGTTATTTGCTGTGTTAAATAACATTATATTGATAATAGATTTTACAATATCTCATTCTGGATCACCAAAGATAAAATATGACAAGAATTATCAAATCCATTTTTACGGTATTGTCCTTAAAACTAGCTGATGGCGAGTGATTTACATCAAGTCACTTCACCATGTTTTGACTTTGTAATTCATTGCTAAGATGATTGACTTTTTTAATTACGAATCGCTTTATGCATTCAACATCCGTTTTTTCCCCATAATACACCGCATTTATCTGCGTATTCTCCAGCAAATACTCACGAAATTTCTTAAACAACTTCATGTCCGGCTTGAAATTTGCCGTCCAGAACTGGTGCAAGTGTCCCTGATATGTCATCCCTTTGATGTCATACAGGGCGTTGCCCATCACCTTCAACGGTTTGTTATGCACTAACGCTGAAATTCCCGCCGTACTGTTAATCGTCACCACGGCTTTGGCATGCGTCAGTAATTCCGGCATCGGTAAATCGTGGACATAAATTATGCGATTGGTCACGCCATACTTTTTACTCAGCCGCTTAATCAACGGGCCATACAGACGATGCCCGCGATCCATAGGGTGGTGCTTAATGATCAGCACATCGTCTTTCGGCGCTTTGCGTGCAAACGAGAAGATCACATCGTTAATATAATCCCGGACATCAGCGTATGGGCTATGGTTGCGGATCTGACTATCGTTATAGACCTGCAAAATCGCAAGGTAATAGCGTTGATCGAATGTCGTCTGCAGCGTCTCCATTACGCCACGTTGTTTCCAGCCATACCATTGCTTACGCCACCACGCGCGCACCCAGCATTTTGCCTCGTACCATGGTGAAAAAGATTTGTGATGGCGATAATGCATGAACTCGTGTCTATAACGCCAGCCGACAAGATAATACCATGTCGCGTGGATGTAACGGCGGCCTGAGGACGGTTTCAGTGGCTGGGGTTCTGAGGGCGGGAAATCTGGCAAGCTCCGGTAAAAATCAGGATCACGGGGCAGGGGGGAGAAAGCATTCACTCCGCCTTCTTCAAGTGTAATAAAATGAGGCCGCAGATAGCCCTCTTCGAAAGCCAGGAAACGAATACCTTTCGCTTTCGCCCAGGCATGCGCCGCCCTATGCAATGGACGGCAGTCACCGAAGCACAAGATGGTGTCGAATGGATAAACCTTCCAGGTCTCTTTCAGCCAGGTCGGGAATTCCTTCGGCGTTTGTGTATAAGTAAGGTGCTGACGATGTCGACAATAAAAACGATCGCCACCATTAAATACAACATTTACCGCTTCGCGTTCCAGCGTCTCCAGCCAGTTGGCGACATCATTGAAGAAAGGCCCCATTGGTCCTTGCAACAGCAGATATTTTTTCCCAGCGAGTAATGTCTTAACGGTATTATTTTGCATCATCGTCCATGAGTCTCAAATTAACACTAACCAAAACGAACTTTGTAAAACATCAATAACTTGCGGTACTGTCTGGCTAATCGACCAATATTTTTTTTCGTGATTTTCATTTCACCGCGTGGAGCGGTGCTCAGCCATATTACGGCCTCTTCTGCCTGCATTGGCTCCAGTCGCTGTGGATGGATATAAGTTGGATACGCGATAAGCGTTTGCCACACTAAATCCGTAAGACTGAGCTGTCGGGCGCGCCGGGGAATATTGTGCTCATCCTGAGTGAGTCCCCAGCCGGCATAAAAAGGCAGGCCATAGCAAAATACTCGCTTACCGTGCATTAAGGCTTCGAAGCCGGAAAGAGAGGTCATGGTGTGTAACTCATCAGCGAGTTGAATGCACTGAATGATATCGGCATCCAGCGCCTGGCAGTCGGCCCAACGGGCGATATCTTCCGCCACGACTTGCCCTTTACGGTTGCCAACCAACACATCCGGGTGCGGTTTAAAGACAACAAACGCGTCAGGATTGCGCTCGCGTACCGTACGCAATAAATCCCGGTTGGTGTTAACAGACCTCGCCCCTGTCAGAATCGAGGCGTCATCCTCCACCTGACCGGGTACCAGAATAATTTTTTTACCGGTAGCCTCGGGCGGTAAGTGCCACTCCTGTCCAAGGTTGTATTTACTGACTTTGTTGCGCACAAGTTGTTGCAGAAGGGCTTGCGCACGCTCCCGCTGATGTTCGCTCAGGCTGCTGGCGTTCAGCAGGTTTTCCAGATCGCTTGGACGGGATGCGTCGTAATAGATACCGGTTTTATCCAGCACTAAAGACAGGGGGGCGAGCAAATCGGAACCCAGGCCGGAGGAGCGGATAAACCCGTCTTCCATCCGCCACAGTGGAATGCGCTGTGCATCTGCCTGCGCCTGCCATTTTTTCTCTCCCCTTGTACCCCAGGCAATAAGCGCGCTGGCTTGTCGACACTGCTTCGCAAAGCGTACCCGGTTCTCCGCTGTTTTCAGAAACGGCCTCAGTATTGCTGTTTTCCACAGGCTTAATCCCGGCGCCCATAGCGTGCCACGGCGTGACTGGTTGTGGTTACGCTGTAAGACCAGCCAGTCGACAACGCAGGCCAGCGTTGCAGGTTTTCCGCTTATCGGGTGTCGGTAACGGCAGTAGCGCAAATAGGCGGCGGTAAACAGATTGCTCAGTGTGGTCGGTTGTCGGCGTGCGGCAAGCTCACGGGCCTTTGGGTGACGGTCATCTGTTAGTCCCCAGCCCGCATACCATGGCTGCCCAAAGCAGACGACGGGTTTGCCTGCCAGCAACGCTTCAAAACCATACTGCGAGGTGACCACATACACCTTTTGCATGTGCCGCAGTAGCGATTGCGGGCTGATATCTTCGGCAAATACGCGCACACGGTCGTCGGATTTCAGGTTCGCAAAGTACCCCGCCTTTTTGCCGCATAGCACATCCGGATGCACCTTCACCCAAACCTCTGCGCTCGGATTTTCCTGCTTTGCTGTCTCAAGCATCTGCTGGAAGCTTTCCGGGCCGGCGTTACCTTTGGTGACAGACATATCGCCAAACGTCTGGTCAATGACCAGCACGGCCTCTGGCATAATATCCGGTGCGACAAACGGCGGCGCCTGGTTGTATTTCGACAAATCATTGTCAACGATGGCGCGCATCATCGCCTGCGCTTCAGCCGCGAGCGGCTTATTGCCGTCATTATCTTTTACCAGGCATTCAAGCGAGCTCGGAACCGAAGCGTCGTAATAGATGCCTAAATGATCAACGACGATGGAGAGAGGCGGGCAACCCTGAACGCCTAACCCGAGAGAACGAATAAAGCCATCTTCCAGGCGAATAACCGGGAGACCAACGGATTGTGCCAGGGCAACAGGCTTTTGCGCGCTGGGGCGGTGGCCCCAGACGGCGATAGCATTCACCTGCTCGGGAATGGTTTTATAAGGCGAAAGCCGCACTGGTTCTCCAGGCAGAAAACTGGCCAGATGCGGAATGCGCCAGATCCCCCCGGAATAAATACCCAGTATGTTTCTCGTTCGTTCCATCAATATCAATCCGTTGATTAAAGAAGAAAACGTTTTTACCGCTGCTTGTTTCGCTTTCCCCGGCATGCCGGGAAAAGCATCTGCGACAGAGCTGATTAGATTGTCAGCACAACCCTGGCGGCAACGGCAAGCTGATAAAGAATGGTCGAAATACCACGCGTAACTTCAATGTTTTTCGATTCGTATTTCGGCAGAACCATGATTTCGTCACCGGGTTGCAGTTTTCCTGCGTCGTCAGCATCAACCGACTCGCCGTTCTGGTGAATCACAATGATTTTTGAATTGCCGGATTTCTGCGTCAGCCCACCGCATTTTTTGATGTAATCGTCCACATCCATTCCGTCCTGCCAGGAGACGGCGTTCGGGAACAGCACTTCCCCGTGCACCATAACCAGCGACGTTTTTTCCGGAATCATGATGACGTCACCATCTTCCAGCAGCACCGAGTCGATGTTGCTTTCGCTAAGCACGACTTGCCCTTTCGGGACGACAGCTCGCGCTTTATTGACGAACCGGCTAACCAGTTGTGCTTCCTGCATGCGCAAACGGGCCTCTTCCTGCGTTGAGGATTGTGCTGAAAGAGAGGCCTCTTCCAGTTTCTGCAACGACAGGTTCAGCATCTCTTTCTGACGCTCCGCAACAGATGTTCTGTACAACTGGATGGCCTTCATCTGCGACATGCTATTCGGGCGGATCTGCGATAGCACCTGACGCATGGTCGAACCGTATGGCAGAACTATCGCATGTTCGCCGGAATGGGCGCCGTCAACACGTACCTGAATGGTGCCTGCATAGCGGTCTGAACTCACGATAAGACGGTCGCCATCCTGCAGAGAGCGGCCCGCTGCGGAGCCGAGAGGATAGTATTCGCTACGTTTTACGGTACCTTGCTGACGGATAATGGTCATGTGGGTGGCGCCGGGTTTCGGACGCGCCCAACTGAGTGCCTCTGTGACCGGAATCGTACTGTTGGCGAATTCAAAGTCGTAACTGTTAAACACATCGCCTTCTACGCTGAATGTATGCTGACGTGGACCAACGACGATGGTATCGCCATCGACAAACTGCGACAGGCCCAGCTTACCGTTCAGCAGAAAATCGTACAGGTTCACGCGTGAGATAACCGATTTGCCACGTTTGACGATGATATTAACGTAGCTGCCGCGCTCACTGTCGACGCCGCCAGCTTTGCTCAGATAAGAGAGCAGGGAGTCAGATGCCACGCCACCATATAAGCCTGGGCTTTGCACATAGCCGGTCACGAAAACTTTCACCGGCTGAGCCTGCAGCAGGGAGGCATAGACGTTAACGTTCGACGTATAAACTTCTTTGATCTTACTGGTGACGGTATTGTTCAACTGCGCATTGGTCATACCCGAGACTTTCAGCGGGCCAATATTAGGCAGGAAAATATTGCCTTTCGGGTCAACGGTGAGCGCCCCGTCATACTGGAATGCGCCCCACAGTCGAATCTGGATGGTATCACCGAGACCAATCACATAGCCTGGGTTGAACCCCAGACCTGCGCCTGAAGCTGCGCTGATAGAGGTAAACAACTGTGCGCCGAACATGCGGCTGGGCAGTGCGGCAGCCACGGGGGGCGGTGTGTTGTCAAACCCGGTTGCGTTCTGAGTTTCTTCTGTCTTGCCGGAGATAATCGACGGCAACGGCGCCGCCCCTGTCAGATTTGGATCGGCTGTAATACCTGTCGGACCTGCCGCCCAGGCCGCATGGCAGACCAGAAGGAGCAGTGCCGATTTTAATAATTTCATGTTCAACTCTGTAAAATTCACTGTGCGTCCAAAATTAGTCTTTGTGATCTTCAATCACGGCCAGCAGCAATTTGATGGTGCCGAAGAGTAGGCAGCAGACTAACAACCAGCTTGCCAGCAGGTAGCCGCTATTGGGGAAACTGGACTCTTCCGGTTGTTGCGGTGAACTGATGACCGACAACACTTTGAGTTTACGTGCCGCTTCCAGGCGTGTTTTTTCAATGGCTTTGATCGCCATCGTGTAGATTTCGGTATCGAAGGTGACGCGTGCTTTAATCTCGTCAAAGTCAGCCGCCATGCTGTTGAGTTTCTTATCGCCTGGCGCGGTGATTTTGCTCTGCTCTGCGTCGATCTGTGCCTGCAGGGCTTTTATTGAATTACGAAGGCTAATGACCTGGGGCGCATCTTCACGCAAGTAACTCAATAAATTACGCAGCTCGGCTTCCAGCTCAACTTTTTTACCTTGTAAGGTCATCACCAGAGAGGTGGCAGCAGTGGCGGAGGCTTCGGGATCGAGGATATTGTTCTGATTTTGGTAAGCCAGTAATTCTGCTTTACTTTTATCAAGGCGAATACGGGCCTGCTGTAGTTCTTCCTGGGCGAAGTTCAACTGCTCTCGCGCGATTTTATGGGAGAGCTCGTTAATAAAACGCTCTGACTCTTTCAGGACTGCTTTATTGAACTGCTGTGAGAATTCCGGCGTAAAACCCTGGGTCTGAATCGTCAAAAGACCGGTTTTGTCATCAAAGACCACAGAGATTCGGTCGCGGTAGTAATTGAGGAACCGTTCTGCCGTTGTATCTTTAGAGAGATGATGAATGAAGTCCAGCCCGCTATGGCTCCATGCATCGTGAAAATCGAGCTGTTTATCGAGTACTTTCAGCATATCTGCTGAGTTGATGTACTCCTTGAGATACAACGCGTCTTCGGTGGAACTGGGGCTGGATGCACCCAGCAGCAAGCCGACATTCAGGCTGGCGCCTTCAATATCACTGGGACGTTTTACCGCGACCTTTGATTCGCTCATATATCGCGGCTGGCTGAAAATCACCAAATAGATGACGAGCAGCGCCATCGGGGCGGCAATAACAATCCAGGCAAGATGCTGCTGGATCCAGGCAAGATTAAATTTGGCCGTACGTGCGCGTAACGAGGACGCCAGCAACTTTACTTTATGTGTAGACATGTCACTTTCAACGTTATTCTTCCTGGCAAAAATTTGCTGAGGGGAAGACTTTTTATGTCGGTATAAACAGGTGAGGTGTCAGTCGAAAATCCTGACTGAACCAATCACATCCTGTGAATTATCGGTGATGAGTAGGGTGGAGATGCGGTGTTTAGTCATCTTCTCTTCCGCATTGATGACTTCTGCCAGATGGCGGAGTGCATCACCTTGCTCCGTCAATGTGCTGCGTACGCTGTTAATCAGCGCTTGCTCTTCTGTTTCCGTGTTCACGTTAAAATCCATTTTGTTTCCTGTTGGTAATCTCTACGTGACGGTTGGTGTCCAGGCCATAGTTAACAGGCGCACCGTCACAGCAACCGATTTAGGACATACCACTCAGTTATCATCCTGTTCCTTGAAATGCAAAAAAATACCCAGTCGCCATGGTGGTGACGTTTACCAGGTACATTTGAAACTTGCGAGTTCGGGGACTATCTTTTATTTTCCCGTTTTTTAGCACAAGCAGCTCTTATATACAACTGCAACGAATTTAGTAATGCTGAGCATAATAGCTTTTACTATTGTTATTTTAAGATTAACTGTTTGTAATTTTGGGGTTTTTTGTTGTCTTTAATGTGGTTTGCAATTCTTTTTATTGCCTGTTTATAAATTTTAAAAGCGTAATAAATTAATGCTGCCTCGCAGGGTTATATTTATTTTATCAAGCAATTTTTCCAAAGTATTCATATTGGAAATATATTTAAAATAATGTGAAATAGTCTGGCATTGATATCTGGATTTATTTTTCCATTAATACGGATAAAAAAACGCCACCCCGAAGGATGGCGTCTGATAAGGCAGAAAATGCGGACGAATTAATCGTCGAGGAAGCTACGCAGAACCTCAGAGCGGCTTGGGTGGCGCAGTTTACGCAGCGCCTTCGCTTCGATCTGACGGATACGTTCGCGGGTAACGTCGAACTGTTTACCCACTTCTTCCAGCGTGTGGTCGGTATTCATATCGATACCGAAACGCATACGCAGCACTTTTGCTTCACGGGCGGTCAGGCCAGCCAGAACGTCGTGCGTAGCGGCACGCAGGCTCTCGGTGGTCGCAGAGTCCAGCGGCAGCTCGAGGGTGGTGTCCTCGATGAAATCACCCAGATGCGAATCTTCATCGTCGCCAATCGGCGTTTCCATGGAGATCGGTTCTTTGGCAATCTTCAGCACTTTACGGATCTTGTCTTCCGGCATCAGCATACGCTCGGCCAGCTCTTCCGGCGTCGGCTCGCGGCCCATCTCTTGCAGCATCTGGCGGGAGATACGGTTGAGCTTGTTGATAGTCTCAATCATATGCACCGGAATACGGATGGTGCGCGCCTGATCCGCGATAGAACGGGTGATCGCCTGACGGATCCACCAGGTTGCATAGGTGGAGAACTTGTAACCGCGGCGGTATTCAAACTTATCTACCGCTTTCATCAGGCCGATGTTGCCTTCCTGAATCAGATCGAGGAACTGCAGACCACGGTTGGTGTATTTCTTGGCGATAGAGATAACCAGACGCAAGTTCGCTTCAACCATCTCTTTTTTCGCACGGCGCGCTTTCGCTTCACCGATGGACATACGACGGTTAATGTCTTTCACCTGCTCGATGGTCAGGCCGGTCTCTTCTTCAATCTGCTGCAGTTTCTGCAGGCCGCGCTGAACGTCCTCAGACACTTCATGCAGTTTTTCAGACCACGGCTTGTTCATCGCCAGGGCTGCATTGAACCAGGTCTCGTTGGTTTCGTTGCCAGTAAACAGCGTAATGAAGTTTTTCTTCGGCATTTTGCACTGTTCAACGCACAGCTTCATGATAATGCGTTCCTGGGTACGCACGCGATCCATCATGGTGCGCATGCTGTTTACCAGGTAATCGAACTGTTTCGGTACCAGACGGAACTGTTTGAAGACTTCGGACAACTGCAGGATTTCGGCTGCGGCATCCGCGTGGCTACGGCCTTTCGCTTTGATGGTGTCACGGGTTTTTTCGTACTGTGTACGCAGCTCGGCAAATTTTTCGCGCGCCAGCTCAGGATCGATGCTGTTGTCATCGTCGCTGCTGTCATCGCCATCTTCGTCTTCATCTTCGTCTTCATCGTCGTCCAGCTCTTCCTGAGAGAGCTCAGAACCGACGTGAGTCGCCGTAGGTGCCAGATCTTCTTCCGCGTTCGGATCGACGAAGCCAGTGATCAAATCAGACAGGCGAGCCTGCTCCGCTTCAACACGGTCATATTGTTCCAGCAGATAGGTAATGGCTTCCGGGTACTCGGCAACGGAGCACTGAACCTGGTTGATCCCGTCTTCTATACGCTTAGCGATGTCAATTTCGCCTTCGCGGGTCAACAGTTCAACGGTACCCATTTCGCGCATGTACATGCGCACCGGATCGGTTGTACGACCGATTTCAGATTCAACACTGGAAAGAACCTGTGCAGCCGCTTCTTCTGCATCTTCATCAGTGTTGTTGGCGGTTTCGGCAAGCAGTAGATCATCGGCATCCGGTGCTTCTTCCATCACCTGAATGCCCATGTCGTTGATCATTTGGATGATGTCTTCGATCTGATCGGAGTCGACGATATCTTCCGGCAGATGGTCATTGACCTCGGCATAGGTCAGATAGCCTTGCTCCTTACCACGTTGGACAAGAAGTTTCAGCTGTGACTGCGGGTTTTGCTCCATAAGACGGTATCCACACTTAATTCAAGAGGGTTGGTGTCGGTCAGCGAAATAAAACCGCCAACTTGGTGTAACGAGGGCTTACTTATATTTTTGCCGCTGCCTCTCAATGCGGCTGTCGGGCGCTTCCCGAACGATTATCGGCACTTAAGCCGTTGAATTTACTTTTTCGCCAGTTCCTGGTTTAGTTGCCAGAGCTCCCGGCGTTCTTCGCTGCTTAAACCATGTGTGCGGTCACGAGCTATCAACTCTTCTTGCCGCTGTACAAGCATCGAATCAAACATATGATTGAGCGCGTCGTTGAACGTTTTTTCTGCAATGTCTTTATCTGCTATATCGTCCCACATCGCCAGTTTTTCAAGGGTTGCGGCTTCTTTTGTTCCGCGATACTGTTCAAGAAGCTGCCCTGTGGTTAATCCAGGCTGTGACAAACAAGTGTTGACCAGTTCTGTAAATAAGCCAAGTCCAGCCATTCTGGATTTATCCAGCCCCTCCAGCGGAGGCACTAACGGCGCGAGTTCCGGGCTCTGGACCAGCAATCCTATCAGTATACGCATGGTTGTGCGTTTTAGCTGAGGCGCCGGGCGGGCCGTGGCATTTTCCGCCTGTTTTGGCATTAAACGATCAAGCTGCGCGTCGTCAAAGATGCCAATTTTGTTACCCAGTAACTGCCTGAGCTGGATACGTAGCGTTTCACCCGGAACCTGAGAAATCAACGGCAGCGCCAGCGCGGCAAGTTGCGTTGTCCCGTCCGGCGTGGTTAAGTCCGCCTGCGGCAGTAAGCTGTTAAACAAAAACGTGGAGAGCGGCATCGCCTGCTCCATCCGCGCTTCAAATGCTGCTTTACCTTCCTTACGTACCAGCGTATCCGGGTCTTCACCGTCCGGCAGGAACATAAAGCGTAGCTGACGTCCGTCGCTCATGTACGGCAATGCGGTTTCCAGCGCACGCCATGCGGCATCGCGGCCTGCACGGTCGCCGTCATAACAGCAAATGACGTTTTTCGTTACCCGAAACAACAGTTGAATATGGTCTGCTGTGGTCGAAGTTCCGAGTGACGCAACGGCGTAGTTAATGCCATATTGCGCCAGCGCAACCACATCCATGTAACCTTCCACGACTAAAAGCCGCTGCGGTTCATCATTGTCCTGCTGCGCTTCATAAAGTCCGTATAACTGGCGGCCTTTATGGAAAATATCGGTCTCTGGTGAGTTGAGATATTTGGGGGTATCGTTACCCAGCACTCGGCCACCAAATCCCATTACCCGACCACGCTTGTCGCGGATGGGGAACATCACCCGTTCGCGAAAACGATCGTAACTGCGTCCCTGATCGTTAGTGACTAGCATGCCCGCATCAATCAAAGATTGACGATTTTCCTGATTTGCACCAAAACGCTTTAAAACGTTGTCCCAGCCGGGAGGGGCGTAACCAATCGCAAAACGGGCGATGACATCGCTGCTTAAACCGCGCCTTTCCAGATACTGGCGCGCCGGTTCAGCGGCAGGTTGCATCAGGGATTGCTGATAAAACGCATTCAGGCCATCCATCAACTGATAGAGACTTTGCCGCTGGTGGCGCTCTATCTGACTTGGCCCGTTGCCTGCTTCATAGGGCACTTCCAGGTTATGCATGGCGGCCAGCTCTTCGACGGTTTCCACAAACTCGAGCTTGTCGTAGTTCATGAGAAAGTCGATCGCGTTGCCGTGCGCCCCACAGCCGAAGCAGTGATAAAACTGTTTTTCACCGTTTACGGTGAAGGAAGGACTTTTTTCGTTATGGAATGGACAGCATGCGTGCCAGTTCTTGCCCTGCTTTTTCAGTTTCACACGCGCATCGATCAGATCGATGATGTCGGTGCGAGCCAGCAGGTCATTGATGAAAACGCGTGGAATTCGTCCAGCCATATGCCCCATAATTACACTTTGTCAGTCGAACTGCCTCTGCGTTGGCTACGATCGTTCACTCCTGTCACTGACTGACTACAGTAAGCTCAGGGAATTCACGCTCTTGCCGCCTTGATGCATCCTGAATGATTTTGTGTACTTGCTAATGCATAAACGAAAATAAGCCGCGCATTCCTTTCGGAAGCACGGCCTTACAACTACAACTCGGTCTGAAACTGAGAGCTAAACTCTCAGAAGACTTAGTACAGACGAGTGCGGCGTGCGTTTTCGCGAGCCAGTTTCTTCGCGTGACGTTTCACAGCAGAAGCTTTAGCGCGCTTACGTTCGGTAGTCGGTTTTTCATAGAACTCACGACGACGAACTTCCGCCAGAACACCTGCTTTTTCGCAGGAACGCTTGAAGCGACGCAGTGCTACGTCGAACGGCTCGTTTTCACGTACTTTAATTACCGGCATGTGCCTCTCACCTTTGATAAATTCGGTTTGCCGCTGGCGTCAACGCCAGCTTATTTCAAAATGGTGCGGAATTTTACTTCAACAGTTGCTGCTTTGTAAAGCACCGCTGCCTTTTTTGAAAGGGACTTTTGTAAGGGTGGGGAGTATACACGAAGTCCTTCAAGGGGGTGAGTAAAGTTTACAACAAGGGGCATTGATCCTACACTGCGCGGCATTGAAGCGAGGTAAAAAACAGCCATGCGTGTACTGGGAATTGAAACATCCTGCGATGAAACCGGCATCGCTATTTATGACGACAAGAACGGCCTTTTAGCCAACCAATTGTATAGTCAGGTAAAACTGCATGCCGACTACGGCGGCGTTGTGCCTGAACTGGCCTCCCGCGATCATGTACGTAAAACCGTACCGTTGATTCAGGCGGCGCTCAAAGAGGCAGGGCTGGCGGCAAAAGATATCGATGCGGTTGCCTATACCGCAGGTCCGGGTCTTGTCGGCGCGTTGCTGGTCGGCGCAACGGTCGGCCGGGCGCTGGCATTTGCATGGGATGTTCCGGCCATTCCGGTTCACCATATGGAAGGCCACCTGCTGGCGCCCATGCTGGAAGATAATCCACCACAATACCCGTTTGTGGCGCTGCTGGTCTCCGGCGGACACACGCAACTGATTAGCGTGACGGGGATTGGCGAGTACCAGTTGCTTGGCGAATCCATTGATGATGCCGCCGGTGAGGCGTTTGACAAAACGGCCAAATTGCTCGGTCTTGATTACCCTGGTGGGCCCATGTTATCGAAACTGGCGTCGCAGGGGACGGAAGGGCGCTTTGTCTTCCCGCGTCCTATGACGGACAGGCCCGGTCTTGATTTCAGTTTCTCTGGCCTGAAAACCTTCGCGGCGAATACCATTCGTGAAAATGAACCGGATGAGCAAACGCGTGCCGATATCGCCCGTGCATTTGAAGACGCGGTGGTCGATACGCTGATGATCAAATGTAAACGTGCGCTGGACCAAACAGGTTTTACCCGTCTGGTTATGGCGGGTGGCGTTAGCGCAAACCGTACGCTTCGCGCAAAACTGGCTGAGATGATGAAAAAACGCCGTGGTGAGGTGTTCTATGCTCGCCCGGAATTTTGTACCGATAACGGCGCAATGATTGCCTATGCCGGAATGGTGCGTCTGAAAGCCGGTGGCGTTGCCGGACTTGGCGTAACTGTGCGCCCGCGCTGGCCGCTGGCGGAATTACCCGCTGCGTAATCTCTTCCCCCGGTGGCTACGCTTACCGGGGTTATCGTTTGGTTTCCCTCTTTTTATCTTCCCATTTCCTTGCCGCTATCGTCCGCATCTCCACAGATCACTGACTATACTTTCCCCTTTGCGAGTCAAAATCGGCTGCCATAGCCGGCAGGGATGTTCAGTTATGACGCCTCTTCTACATCACCGAAAGAGGAGACATTATGAAAGCTCTCGTCTGGCACGCTACTGGCGATATTCGTCTTGATGACGTCGCCGAACCACAGATTGAACAACCCACTGATGCGGTTATTCGTCTTACAGCCTCGGCCATTTGCGGTACCGATCTGCACTTTATCCGTGGCACCTTTAGCGATATGAAAGCGGGCACCATCCTCGGCCATGAAGGCGTCGGCATTATTGAGCAACTGGGCGACCAGGTGCGTAATTTTGATGTCGGCGATCGGGTGGTGGTTTGCTCGACGCTCTCTTGTGGCTACTGCCCTCCCTGTCGCAGCGGTAACACCGCGCAGTGTGATAATGCCAATCCGAACGGCCCACAGGCCGGTACCTGTTTCTTTGGCGGCCCGCAAGCGACCGGTCCTGTCAACGGCTTACAGGCAGAAAAGGCGCGTATACCCTTTGCCTCTAATACGCTGGTAAAAGTCCCGCAGGAGGTCAGTGATGAACAGGCGATTCTTGTCAGCGATATCTTTCCGACGGGCTGGTTTGGCGCGGAGATAGCAGACATTACGCGCGGCGACACGGTGGCGGTGTTTGGCTGCGGGCCTGTTGGTCAGTTTACGATTGCCAGCGCACTGTTGATGGGCGCCGGACGCGTCATTGCCGTCGATTCACATGATGACAGACTGGCGATGGCGCGCCGACAGGGGGCCTTTACCGTCAATTTCGATAAAGAAGATCCGCTGGAAGCCATTGCATTACTCACCGGTGGGCTGGGTGTTGATATTGCTATTGACGCCGTTGGTGTTGATAGTGAGCACGCTCACCATGGCCCGGCGGCTCAGCAAGCCGAGCAGAAAGCAGAGCAATACCGTCAGGAAGTGCAACAGGTGGCGCCGGACAATGCGGAGCATCAGCATGTCCAGGACGGAAACTGGGTTCCGGGCGATGCGCCGAGCCAGGCGCTGGAATGGGCGATTCAGGGGTTGAAAAAAGCGGGGACACTGAGCATTATCGGCGTTTACCCTCCCGCCGCGCAGACCTTTCCCATTGGGATGGCGATGAATAAGAATCTGACCATGAAAATGGGTAACTGTAATCACCACGCGATTATTCCGCACCTGCTGGAACTGGTGCGCGTGGGGGCTATCGACCCCACCCAGGTGCTGACTCAGGTGGAGCCATTGTCAGATGTGGTATCCGCTTATCAACATTTTGATAAGCGTGAGACCGGGTGGATTAAAACGGAATTGCTGCCTTCGCACTAACTCCCCGGCAGGCCGGGCTTCTGACACGCCCGGCCTGTTTTTTTGTCGCTACGATTTTTTGCCCGGCAAAATTTCACTCATCAACTGGTTTGCCGTGTCGGCGAAAATCTTCCCGGCAGAGCGATCCCCTTTGGCCATTGAGGCCATAAAGGCTTTTGCCTGTTTCAGGGTGATATGCGGCGGTAGCGGCGCCACTTCCGGATCGGTTTTCACTTCCAGTACAACGGGGCGCGCTGCTGACAAGGCTTGCTGCCAGGCAATCGGTAGCTGTTGTGGATCATTCACGAAAATCCCTTTGAGGCCCAGCGACTGGGCGAAGCGGGCATAACCCACATCGGGAATGTCCTGGGTTGCCTCAAATCGCGGATTGCCCTCCATTACGCGCTGCTCCCAGGTCACCTGGTTAAGATCCTGATTATTGAAGACACAAATGATCAGGCGCGGATCGCTCCAGCTTTGCCAGTATTTCTGAATGGTGATCAGTTCTGCCATGTTGTTCATTTGCATGGCACCATCCCCGACCAGCGCGACCACCACTTTCTGCGGGTAGGCAAATTTTGCGGCGATGGCGTAAGGTACAGCGGCACCCATACAGGCAAGGCCGCCAGACAGTGAGGCACGTTGGCCCTGCTTCACTTTATAATCGCGTGCAAACCAGTTGGCACACGAGCCGGAATCGGACGTGACGATGGCATCGTCCGGCAGCAGCGGTGACATTTCCCAGACGACGCGTTGCGGGTTAACCGGTTTGGCGTCGGCCATCGCCCGTTCCTCAAGGGTCTCCCACCATGATTTCACCCCTCTGGCAATTTCCTCTTGCCAGCTACGGTCAGTTTTATGCGTCAGCAGCGGCAGCAGTGCGCGCAGGGTTTCCGCTGCATCGCCATGAAGATTAACTTCGACCGGGTAGCGTAGCCCCAGCATTGCCGGATCGATATCGACCTGCACCGCACGGGCCTGCCCCTCTTTCGGCAGGAATTCCGTCCATGGAAAACCAGTACCAATCATCAGCAGCGTGTCGCAATTCATCATCATGTCGTAAGACGGTTTCGTACCCAGCAAACCGATCGCGCCGGTGACAAAAGGCGCGTCATCCGGTAGTACATCTTTGCCGAGCAGCGCTTTTGCCACGCCAGCACCAAGCAGATTGGCCAGTTGCACCACTTCCAGTGCCGCGCCACGGGCACCCGCCCCAACCAGTATCGCCACTTTCTTTCCGCTATTAAGAATATCCGCGGCACGTTGCAGATCGGCCTCATAAGGCACGATTTTCGGACGTTGATAGCCCGCTCCGGAGTGGGTGAAACCATGGGTATGCGGCGGCGCCTGCCAGGGTTCGTCCTGAATATCCTTCGGCAATATCAGGACCGTTACGCCGTTTTGTGCCACTGCGATACGGACGCCGCGATCGACAAGATGGCGTACCTGGCTGGGGGAGGCGGCTTCTTGTACAAAGTTCGCCACGTCGGCGAAAACACGATCGAGGTTTAATTCTTGCTGATAGCTGGCGCCGCGTGCGGTGGCCTCTGCCTGACCGGCGATGGCCAGCACCGGAGCATGGTCCATTTTCGCGTCATACAGGCCGGTCAGCAGATGGGTGGCGCCAGGGCCTCCGGTCGAGAGACACACGCCCAACTCGCCGGTGAATTTGGCATGTCCTGCTGCCATAAACGCCGCCATTTCTTCATGGCGTACCTGGATAAACTCAATGCCATTGCCCGCTTTGTTCGCGCGTTGCAGCGCACCGAGCACACCGTTGATGCCATCACCGGGGTAGCCATAAATTCGGCTGACACCCCAGGCTTTCAGGCTCTCAATGAAAAAATCACTGGTCATTTTTGTCACTGTGTTGCCCCCTGGCTCAAAAAGTTAATCGAGCGTTAAGGATAGACGACATCATCAGGATATGGGGGAGGGGCGCAGGACGTGGCTTAGCGCGCCGTTACGCCTGATGCGATACAGGCGTAACGGCAGAATTCAGTCCATTCAGGCAATGAAAGGGATGAACAGGGCATTTTCCCGGATATGATACTTTTTATCCGGGAGGGGATCCGTCTACTTTTTTTTCTTCAGTTTGTGCCAGATTTTTGTCTCCTGACGACGCCATAACCGCTGAATGTTGTCGTGGTGACGTATCAGGATCAGGCAGGAGAGCATGGCAACCGGAAAGGTAAACTGGGGTTTAAACCACCAGACATAGAAGGGCGCAATCAGCGCGCTGACAATCGCACCTAACGAAGAGTAACCGCTAAGCAGGACGGTCAGCAGCCAGGTTCCCGCCATCACGCCCGTTAAGTCCCAGCCAATGGGCGCAATCGCACCAAAGGCAGTAGCTACGCCCTTTCCGCCCTGAAAATGGAAAAAAACAGGCCAGATATGCCCAAGGCAGGCGGCGATAGCAATAAGGCCAAGCCAGAAGGGAGTGATGCCAAGCGCATAGGCTCCCCATACCGGCAGCATGCCTTTTAGCACGTCAAAAATCAGTACCGTTACGGCTGCTCCTTTGCCGCCAATTCGTAATACGTTGGTCGCCCCTGGGTTGCCAGAGCCACTCTCACGTGGGTCAGGCAGACCTGCGATGCGGCAGACCAGAATGGCGCTGGATATTGAGCCGCAAAGATACGCGAGGATGATCATTCCAGGCGCGATTGCACTCATAACGCTGTTCCATTGTGAAAATGTCGTTTTATTATCTGCATCAGTGGATAATACGCATAAATTATGGAAAGTGGTATCCAGGTTAGCCAAAAAGCAGGTGGGGCGTGATGGACATTGTATTTATAGAGCAACTTTCGGTAATCACCACTATCGGTGTGTATGACTGGGAGCAGACGATTGAGCAAAAGCTGGTGTTCGATATCGAAATGGCATGGGATAACCGCCAGGCGGCAAAGAGCGACGATGTTAATGATTGTCTGAGCTATGCAGACATAGCCGAAACCGTCATTGCGCATGTCGAAGGAAGCCGTTTTGCGCTGGTGGAACGGGTTGCCGAAGAGGTCGCTGATTTACTGCTGAGCCGTTTTAACTCTCCATGGGTGCGCATCAAATTGAGCAAGCCAGGGGCTGTCGCCCGGGCCGCCAACGTTGGCGTCATCATTGAGCGTGGCAATAATCTGAAAAAAATTATTTAAATTCATAATTATTAAACCAAGCGCTAGTCTTCTGGTCATACATCATGGCCATACGCGGCTTCCCTTGTGGTAAGCCGTTTTTTATGTCTGTTTAGGGGTTTATTTGATGAGCGATATGCACTCGCTGCTGGTGGCAGCAATTTTGGGTGTTGTCGAAGGATTGACGGAGTTTTTACCGGTTTCCAGTACGGGCCACATGATTCTTGTGGGGCATTTACTGGGTTTTGAGGGAGATACCGCAAAAACGTTTGAAGTTGTGATTCAGTTAGGGTCGATTTTGGCTGTGGTGGTGATGTTCTGGCGTCGCCTGTTTGGATTGATTGGTATTCACTTTGGTCGTACCCCCCATGAAGGCACAGGCACAGGTCGCCTGACGCTCATTCATATCCTGCTGGGCATGGTTCCCGCCGTTGTTCTCGGCCTTGTTTTCCACGATGCCATTAAATCTCTCTTTAACCCCATTAACGTGATGTATGCGCTGGTGGTGGGTGGGGTACTGCTGATTGCGGCGGAATGCCTCAAACCAAAAGTGCCGCGCGCCGAAGGGGTGGACGATATCACCTTGCGCCAGGCATTTATGATTGGCTGCTTCCAGTGTCTGGCGCTATGGCCGGGGTTCTCCCGTTCTGGGGCAACAATTTCAGGTGGTATGCTCATGGGCGTGAGCCGTTATGCGGCTTCGGAGTTCTCGTTCCTGTTGGCGGTGCCAATGATGATGGGCGCCACCGTACTGGATTTGTATAAGAGTCTTAAGTTCTTAACCGTGGGTGACATTCCGATGTTTGCCGTCGGCTTCGTGACGGCGTTTATCGTCGCTCTCATTGCGATCAAAACCTTCCTGGAGTTGATCAAACGTATCTCGTTTATCCCGTTTGCGATCTATCGCTTTATTGTCGCTGCCGCGGTCTACTTCATCTTTATCTAAATAACATGCCCTCAGTCTTTTGGCTGAGGGCAACGTTGTTCTTTCCAGTCGGCCACGGCCTGAATGCGACGGCGCGTTAACTCTTCACGCACTTCAATGCCTTTGAAACCGGCCTCAACAACCGCTTTGCTGGAGACCGCTTTTGCGACATCCCAGGCCTCACGCAGCAAACGTCCCTGCGGGTAGTCGCACGCCTCAAACCCCGCACGTCCGCGCACGTCGGCCTCGCTGGTCAGGGCGATTTGCTCAACCCGCTGCGGCTTGCGCCAGGCGTCAATCGAATCGAACAATTTAACGATGGTCTTTGGCTGCAGGATCGGGAAGGTATGGATCAGATCATGGAATTCCGCCACCAGTTTGGCCAGATCGCGGATATCGTTCGGTACGCGCAATCGCTGGCAGACGCCCTCGACAAGTTTGACGCCCGCCGGGCCATGCCCGTGATGGCGTGGCCAAAGTTCCGGTGGGGTTAACCCTTTTCCCAGGTCGTGGCAGAGAGTGGCAAAACGCACATCGACCTCAGGGCAGAGCATCGCAGCCATGCTCACGGTCATCAGGGTATGAAGACCGGTATCGATTTCAGGATGCCATTTTGCCGGCGCGGGTACGCCAAACAGCGCGTCCACTTCCGGGAACAGCACTTTTAGCGCCCCGCAGTCACGCAACACCTGGAAAAAGACCTGTGGATTACGGGTCTTGAGGGCGTTCTCCGTCTCTTTCCAGACGCGTTCAGGAGTCAGATGCGCCAACTCACCTGCGGTGGTCATATCGCGCATGAGCGTCATGGTTTCGTCAGCAATGCGAAAACTTAAATGCGCATAGCGGGCGGCAAAACGCGCCACACGCAGAACACGCAAGGGATCTTCGGCAAACGCGGGGGAAACATGGCGCAGCAGGCGGCGGTGCAAATCGTTCTGACCGCCATAGGGATCGATTATGTTGCCGTTATCATCCTGCGCAAGTGCATTGACGGTTAAGTCGCGGCGTAACAGATCTTGCTCAAGCGTTACATCCGGCGCGGCATAGCAGGAAAAACCGGTATAACCGAAGCCTGATTTTCGTTCAGTACGGGCAAGAGCGTACTCTTCGTGACTTTGTGGATGGAGAAACACGGGAAAATCGCGGCCTACCTGCTGGTAGCCCGCGTCGAGCATCTCTGCTGGCGTGGCGCCAACCACCACCCAATCTTTGTCTTTGACCGACAGGCCCAGTAACGCATCGCGAACTGCGCCACCGACCAGATAACTCTTCACGCCGCCTGACTCCTCACATCTGTGACTTTTCATTAACCTGCCTTATCGGAAATTGAGACAGGTTCTTATTTTTGCCGACAGATAATACGTAAGTGTAGAGAAGATGGCTAATCAGCTTAGTTCATCCAGCGATCTTTGCGTTTACGGCGCGGGATTAAATGCGGCAGCACAAGGCCCAGGAAGAGACCCGCACCCAATACGCCGCCGCCATACATAAACCACTGCATGATAATGGTACGTTGTTTGTCGTCGAGTTGCAGGTTAGCGGCGTTCACTTTCTTCTGTGCGACAATAAGCTCGTTCTTAAGCTTCTGATTTTCTTCTTTCAGGCTGTTAATGACCCCATCGCTACCGGCTACTTTTTGCTGCATATCCGCCGTGCGCTGGTTCCAGGTATTGTCGATATTGTTGAGCTTATCGGTCAGGGTTTTCACCTGGTTTTCCAGTTCCGGCACGCGTGTGCGCAGGCTGGGCTGAGTATTGAGTTCTTTAAGAGGGATCCAGGCCGTACGGCCACTGCTGTCGCGTACCTGTGCGTAGTTAGACGCTTCATTGGTTTGCAACAGCACCACTTCCTCGCCGGCGTTTACCGTGCCCACAAGGCGGTAGTTATCTCCCGGGCCACTGCGAACCCAGGTGTTCAATTCATCAGAGACGTAACGTTTTTCTTCGGCATGGGCCAATGTGGAAACGCTAAGCGCAAATAAGGTCATTCCAATCAGGCGTAATTTAAGCATCAGGCGTCGTTATTATCTTTAAGCGTGAATAAAAACAGTGCCAACAGTCTGACGATAGCTGGCAGGCGGCATCAATCGGAATCATCCGGGTCAAACAAAGCGCATAAGTGAACTTTTACACCCATGATATCGCGCATTGCATGGCAATCTGACACAAAATACTATCTACTGACAAACATCGGGCGCGTTAGTTCGCCGAAATTTTGACTGATGTGACATAACCATAAGTGCAAAGCCATGGCTCAGGAAATCGAATTAAAATTTTACGTACATCCCGACAGCGTTGAAACGCTTCGTAACCATCTTCATTCGCTCACCGACGATCGCGTAGCGCCCACCCAGTTACTCAACATCTATTACGAAACGGCAGATAACTGGCTGCGTCGTCATGATATGGGGCTGCGTATCCGCGGCTTCGACGGTCAGTACGAAATGACGATGAAAATCGCCGGACGCGTTGTCGGCGGGTTACATCAACGTCCTGAATATAATATCGCGCTGGATAAACCGGAGCTGGATCTGGCTCGCTTTCCGCAGGAAGTCTGGCCGGATGGCGCGCTGCCAGAAGATCTCCAGGCGCAGACACAGCCGCTCTTTAGCACCGATTTCTACCGGGAGAAATGGCTGGTTAACGTCGGTGAAAGCCGTATTGAGATTGGGCTGGACCAGGGTGAAGTTAAAGCCGGCGAGCTGGCTGAGCCTATCTGTGAGCTTGAGCTTGAACTGCTAAGCGGCGATCCGGCGGATATCCTCAAACTGGCCCGTCAGCTCGTGACCCAGTCAGGGCTGCGTCAGGGAAGCCTGAGTAAGGCCGCACGCGGCTATCATCTGGCGCAGGGTAATGCCGAACGTCATCGCCGCCCGACGCCCATACTCAAAGTTCAACCGAAAGCCACAACGGAGCAGGCTTTTACCGCCGCGCTGGAGCTGGGACTTTCGCAGTGGCAGTACCATGAAGAACTGTGGGTTCGCGGCGATACCCGGGCCAAAGCGGACGTACAGTCTGCGATTACGTTCATTCGCCATACTCTTATGTTGTTCGGCGGCATTGTGCCGCGTAAAGCGAGCGCACGCCTGCGCGATTTGCTGACTCAGGCGGAAGCAACGTTGACGTCAGATGTCTCCGCAGCGACGGCCGCATGGAGCGCAGAGGCGGCAACAGCGAAACTGTTGCTGACAGAGTGGCTAGTTTCCCAGGGCTGGCGCACCTTCCTCGATGACAAAGCGCAGGCGAAATTTGCCGACTCCTTCAAGCGTTTTGCCGATACCCATTTGTCCCGCTGCGCCGCTGAACTCAAAAGTACGTTCGCGCATCCTTTGGGAGACAGTTATCGCGACCAGTTGCCACGTCTGGCACGAGAAATAGACAATGTGCTGTTGCTTGCTGGCTATTACGATGCGGCGCAGGCAAATGCCTGGCTGGAAAACTGGCAAGGCTTGCTCCACGCCATTGAGACACGCCAGCGTATTGAAATCGAACATTTCCGTAACGAAGCAATCTGTCAGCAGCCCTTCTGGCTGCACAGTGGACAACGCTAACCCGGTCAAGGAACCCCCCGATGATGCCGCACTCTCCACAGCTACAGCAGCACTGGCAAACTGTACTGGCCCGCTTGCCTGAGTCATTCAGTGAAACACCGCTTAGTGAACAAGCGCAGTTAGTGCTTACTTTCAGTGATTTTGTGCAGGATAGCCTTGCCGCGCATCCTGACTGGCTGGCTGAGCTGGAAAGCGCACCGCCACAGGCGGACGAGTGGAAGCAGTATGCGCAAACCCTTCGCGAATCGCTGGAAGGTGTGGGAGATGAGGCATCATTAATGCGTGCGCTGCGCCTGTTCCGTCGCCATATGATGGTGCGCATTGCCTGGGCGCAGTCGCTGGCGCTGGTGGCAGAAGAGGAGACGTTGCAGCAGTTGAGCGTACTGGCGGAGACCCTGATCGTCGCTGCACGCGACTGGCTTTATGATGCCTGCTGTCGCGAGTGGGGAACGCCGTGCAATCAGCAGGGGGAACCGCAGCCGTTGCTGATCCTTGGCATGGGCAAGCTGGGTGGCGGGGAGCTTAACTTTTCGTCCGATATCGATCTGATTTTTGCCTGGCCGGAAAACGGTTCAACGCGCGGTGGGCGACGCGAACTTGATAACGCCCAGTTTTTTACTCGCTTGGGACAGCGCCTGATCAAAGTGCTCGACCAGCCGACGCAGGATGGCTTTGTCTATCGCGTGGATATGCGGCTGCGCCCGTTTGGCGACAGCGGTCCGCTGGTGCTGAGTTTTGCCGCGCTGGAAGATTATTATCAGGAGCAGGGGCGCGACTGGGAACGTTATGCGATGGTGAAAGCCCGCATTATGGGCGATAAGGACGATGTTTACGCTGGCGAATTACGGGCCATGCTGCGGCCGTTCGTCTTCCGTCGCTATATCGATTTCAGCGTTATTCAGTCTCTGCGTAACATGAAAGGGATGATTGCCCGCGAAGTGCGCCGCCGTGGTCTGAAAGATAACATTAAGCTGGGCGCGGGCGGCATCCGTGAGATTGAGTTTATCGTTCAGGTGTTCCAGTTGATACGCGGTGGGCGCGAGCCGTCGTTGCAGTCCCGTTCACTGTTACCGACGCTGGACGCTATCGATAAGCTGGGTTTGCTGCCGCCTGGTGATGCACCGGCGTTACGCCAGGCCTATTTGTATCTGCGCCGTCTGGAAAACCTGCTGCAAAGCATTAACGACGAACAAACGCAGACGCTGCCGACAGATGAACTCAATCGCGCGCGTCTGGCCTGGGGGATGCGGGTTGCTGACTGGGAAACCCTGACCGCTGAGCTTGAAAAGCAGATGTCTGCCGTACGAGGGATATTCAATACCCTGATTGGCGATGACGAAGCCGAAGAGCAGGGGGATGCGCTCTGCGGGCAATGGAGTGAGTTGTGGCAGGATGCGTTTCAGGAAGATGACAGCACGCCTGTGCTGGCGCACCTTTCTGACGATGATCGCCGCCGCGTGGTCGCGATGATTGCTGATTTTCGCAAAGAGCTGGATAAGCGCACCATTGGCCCACGCGGCCGCCAGGTGCTCGACCATCTGATGCCGCATCTGTTGAGTGATGTCTGCTCCCGTGAGGATGCCCCTGTACCGTTGTCTCGCGTGACGCCGCTGTTAACGGGAATTGTCACGCGTACGACGTATCTTGAGCTGCTCAGCGAGTTTCCTGGTGCGCGTAAGCATCTGATTTCACTCTGTGCCGCCTCGCCGATGGTGGCCAGTAAGCTGGCGCGCTATCCGTTATTGCTGGATGAGTTGCTCGATCCGAATACCCTTTATCAGCCCACGGCGATGAATGCCTACCGGGATGAGCTACGTCAGTATCTGCTGCGTGTGCCGGATGACGATGAAGAGCAGCAACTGGAGGCGTTACGCCAGTTTAAACAGGCTCAATTGTTGCGTGTGGCGGCAGCAGATCTGGCAGGCACACTCCCCGTGATGAAAGTGAGCGATCACTTAACATGGCTTGCCGAAGCCATCATTGAAGCCGTGGTACAACAGGCGTGGAGCCTGATGGTATCGCGTTATGGGCAGCCGAAACACTTACGCGACCGTGAAGGCCGTGGGTTTGCAGTGGTCGGTTACGGCAAACTGGGCGGTTGGGAGCTGGGCTATAGTTCCGATCTGGATTTGATTTTCCTTCATGACTGTCCGGTGGACGTGATGACTGACGGCGAGCGGGAAATCGATGGCCGCCAATTTTATCTGCGCCTTGCCCAGCGCGTGATGCACCTGTTCAGTACGCGCACCTCATCCGGGATCCTGTATGAAGTGGACGCGCGCTTGCGCCCGTCCGGTGCGGCGGGAATGCTGGTGACCTCAACCGAATCCTTTGCCGACTACCAGCGCACCGAAGCCTGGACCTGGGAACATCAGGCGCTGGTTCGCGCCCGCGTTGTCTATGGCGATCCACAATTGAACGCGCAATTTGATGCCATCCGCCGCGATATCACCATGACCGTGCGTGATGGTGCAACGTTACAAACCGAGGTGCGCGAGATGCGCGAAAAAATGCGCGCCCACTTGAGCAATAAGCACAAGGATCGCTTTGATATTAAAGCCGATGAGGGTGGAATTACCGATATCGAATTTATCACCCAGTATCTGGTGCTGCGTTATGCCCATGCAAAACCGAAACTGACGCGCTGGTCGGACAATGTCCGCATTCTGGAAGGGCTGGCGCAAAACGGCATTATGGAAGAGCAGGAAGCGCAGGCACTTACCACCGCCTATACAACGTTGCGTGATGAGCTGCATCACCTGGCGCTACAGGAGCTGCCAGGGCATGTTCCGGAGGCATGTTTTGTCGCTGAACGCGCGATGGTGCGAGCCTGCTGGAACAAGTGGTTGGTGGAGCCGTGCGAGGACGCGTAAGTGTGCTATTATCGCGCGCAAATTTTGTATCTCTCAGGAGACAGGAATGAAAGTAACGCTGCCAGAGTTTAATCAAGCGGGAGTGCTGGTCGTAGGCGATGTGATGCTGGATCGCTACTGGTACGGTCCAACCAGCCGTATTTCACCGGAAGCGCCGGTGCCAGTGGTGAAGGTCGAAACCATTGAAGAGCGTCCGGGTGGTGCGGCGAACGTAGCAATGAACATCGCTTCTCTGGGCGCGGGCGCGCGTCTGGTTGGGTTGACCGGTATTGACGATGCGGCGCGTGCACTGAGCAAAGCGCTGGCGGACGTCAACGTAAAATGCGACTTCGTTTCTGTTCCAACTCACCCCACCATCACTAAGCTGCGCGTACTGTCGCGTAATCAGCAACTGATTCGTCTCGATTTCGAAGAGGGCTTTGATGGTGTGGATCCTGAACCACTGCATGAACGGATTAATCAGGCGCTGAGCAGCATCGGCGCGCTGGTGCTCTCCGATTACGCCAAAGGGGCGCTGACGAGTATTCAGCAGATGATCACGCTGGCGCGCGGTGCAGGTGTGCCTGTACTGATCGACCCGAAAGGGACCGACTTTGAACGCTACCGTGGTGCCACCCTGTTGACGCCGAATCTCTCCGAATTTGAAGCCGTGGTCGGCAAATGCAAAGACGAAGACGATATTGTTGAACGTGGCATGAAGCTGATTGCCGATTTCGACCTGACTGCGCTGCTGGTCACCCGTTCTGAACAGGGAATGACGCTGCTACAGCCGGGCAAAGCACCACTGCATCTGCCGACGCAGGCGCAGGAAGTGTATGACGTGACCGGTGCGGGTGACACAGTGATTGGTGTGTTGGCTGCTACGCTTGCCGCGGGTAATTCGCTGGAAGAAGCCTGCTTCTTCGCGAACGCTGCTGCTGGCGTTGTGGTGGGTAAACTCGGGACTTCAACGGTTTCGCCTGTCGAGCTGGAAAACGCGGTGCGCGGGCGTTCGGAGACGGGTTTTGGTGTGATGACCGAAGAAGAACTGCGCGACGCCGTGGCGGCAGCACGCAAACGTGGCGAAAAAGTGGTCATGACCAACGGCGTGTTCGACATCCTGCACGCGGGCCATGTGTCATATCTGGCGAATGCCCGTAAGCTCGGCGATCGTCTGATCGTTGCGGTGAACAGCGATGCTTCCACTAAACGGCTGAAAGGGGATTCGCGCCCGGTTAACCCGCTTGAGCAACGTATGATAGTTCTCAGCGCGCTGGAAGCCGTGGACTGGGTGGTCCCGTTTGAAGAAGATACGCCGCAGCGTCTGATTGCCTCCGTTCTGCCGGATAAGCTGGTGAAAGGGGGGGACTACAAGCCGGAGGAGATCGCCGGGAGCGAAGAAGTGTGGGCCAACGGCGGTGAAGTGCTGGTGCTCAACTTTGAAGATGGCTGTTCGACCACCAACATCATCAGGAAAATCCAGAAAGACAGCGAGAAGTAAGCAATGCGGGAGATGCATCGAACATCTCGTAATGTCGCTCTCCTCGTTGTTGACGGTGCTGCTTTTTCGACCTAAATTAAAGGAACAAGGGTGAGAGGGGATTTCTCCCCCCTCTGATTGACTGTTAGTAAGCGTGGAAACTTATCGTTAACAGAACAATCAGTATGATGATGTGCTTCATCATAACCCTTTCCTTATTAAAGCCCCTTCCTCGGGAGGGGCTTTCCCGTTTCAGCCCCTTGCTGACCCAGCGATTGTTGGTGAGTGCTTCTACAGGGACAAGAGCTTTTCCCCTCGGATGTTTTATTACTGGATCGTTCACGCAAAATGGCCCCCGTTCCGAACGTTACACACTGAAAAGGCACGTTCAGAATAAAAAAATCCCCGGCTTTATGGGCCAGGGATGGGGTTACATAAGGTGGGAAGAAACTATTCCTCTTTTACCGTTTCTTCTTTTACCGCTGTGACCGCGATTTCTTCATTTGGCCCGACCGCAGGCGATGAATTTAACGGCGTTGCCATGGCTGCCAGCGAGCCGCCGGAAATCCCAATTTCATTAAGCAGCGAATCAATCAGCGGCGCCTGGGTTCGGTAGGCGAGGGCGGCAGAGAGTGCCTGCTCCGCCAGATTGCCACCGTTAACCGTACCTGTGGTCACTTCGCCTGCCGCTCCGCCGCGGTTCAGCCCATCTACCTGAATGATTTTGATACCTTCGATGGACTTCATTGGCTCAACGGATTTCTCGATAACCGCAGGCAGAGACTGCAGAAGTGCCAGTTTGAATTTGAGGCTGGTTTGTTCGTTGGAAAGCACGTTGATCGCATCGTTCAATGCGCGCTGCGCTTCGGCTTCCGCCAGCCCTTTTTTCCGCGTTGCTTCCGCCAGTTCGACGATGGCTGCAGCCTGCAATTCTGCCGCTTCTTTCTCGGCTTTGGCGCGTACTGTCAGCTCAACCGCTTTGGTTTCCGCATCCTGAGCTGCGGCAATCAGCGCAACCTGTTTTGCACGATCGGCTTCTGCGGTCTGGCGCGTGGTTTCTACGTTTTGCTGGGCACGAACGGCTTCCGCCAGCGCGTCGTTGGCTTTTGCTTCCGCCTGTGACTGTTGCTCTGACTTCGCCGCGATGGCGATGGATTTCGTCTGGTTGGCAATCTCCGTCACCTGCTGTTGCTCGATCTCTTTAATGCGAACTTCACGCTCAGCCTCAACTTTTCTGGAACGTACTGCCTGTTCACGTTCGATTTCACTTTCCTGAATTTGCCGTTCCGCCAGGATACGTGTTTGCTCGGCTTCACGATGGCGCTCTGCTTCGAAGGCGGCGATTTTGGCATTCTGCTCGGCGGTGCGGGTTTTCACCTGCTGCTCCTGCTCAAGCGTCATAAATGCCTCTTGCTGTTCAATCTCAAGTTTGCGCGCCAGGGCATCGCGGTTCTTCTCACGGACTGCGACTTCAACGTCCTGCTCGACTTCGTTACGTTCACGGCGACGGCGCTCAGTTTCCTGAGTCAGTTTGGTGAGACCTTCGGCATCAAAGGCGTTGTTCGGGTTGAAATGCACTTTTTCCGTCTGGTTGAAGTTGGTTAACGAGACGCTTTCCAGCTCCAGACCGTTCTTCGACAGATCTTCCGCAACGGTGTTTTGCACACCCTGAACGAAGTTCTCGCGAGTGTCCTGTAACTCATGCATGGTCATCTGGGAGGCCGTAGCACGCAGGGCATCAACGAATTTATCTTCAATCAGCACGCGGAGATCTTCTGGTGACAATGTACGCTGCCCCAATGTCTGTGCGGCAGTGGCAATCCCCTCAATCGACGGTTTTACGCGTACGAAAAAGGCAACAACGACATCAACGCGCATACGATCTTTAGTGATCAGGCTGTCAACCGTAGAACGGCTCACCTCGAGTTTAAGGGTGTTCATGTTAATCGGAATAATTTCGTGGAAGATAGGCATCACAATCGCGCCGCCACTCATTACCACTTTCTGCCCACCTAAACCTGTTCGTACAAACGCCTGCTCAGCCGAGGCCCGACGGTATAACCGGGCAAAAATAATCCCGATGACCAACAGGACAAAAACGGCTATCAGGGCATAACTCATCCATGAGGGAAATAGATTCAAGAGATTTTCCATAATACTTCCTTTTGTTTTTACAATTCATTCGGCCAGGGGTTCAGTTCCGCCAAATAACGGCTGGCGGACAACCGACAAATAATGAGGACCTTATCGCCTCGTTTAAACGTCTTTCCTTCTTCGGGTTCCAGAAGTAAATAATGTACCTGCCCAAACTTATCTTTAAATTTTCCTTCGCAAGGGCGTTGAGGCTCCGCACTGTGACCCGTGATAATGGCCATAGCGCCAATAAAATCATCTTCTGTGATCGCACTGGTTTCATCTCCCGGTAGCCAGCGCCCTAAAAGTTTACCGGTATAGTGTGTGCAAATACCTGAAAATATAAGGCAGAAAGGGGTCAGGACTATATTGGGAAGCGGGGTTTGCAGCAGTGTCACGCTCATGTGCTGTAAAAAAATGCCAGACAAGCCGAAGCAACCGGCGATAAGGCAAAGGACAACCAGTGCGGGAACGCGACCAAAATTAAGGTAATGGAAAAACTGGTTCAAATGGCCTGAGGCGACGCCGTCATAATCACCCAGATGTGAATCAATAACACCAGAAATAACATTCCCAAAGAACAGTGAGACAATTTCCACAATACCTATAAGCGCCACAAATGCGAGGGCGAAAAAGTAGGGCGAGTAGTATTCAGGAAAAATATCCATATATTCTCCTTGGGTTATTTTTTAAATCAGACGCATATTTTCGTTAGTATTGAAGATGATATTATCATAAATGGGGAAGTAACAAAAAGACAGATGGACTCCCGGAATATCGTAGGGTAATCGATGAAAACCTTATCGATTACCCCTTTGCGGTTGGCTATGCGGGGGATGTCAGAATTGGCTTAAACGCCTGTATCTGGCGAATCAACCGGAGGAATTGCCGGAGCCGGTTTCACCTCTGCTGACGCATTGCGATTTTCCAGTTCGTTCAGACGTTGCTCGAGCAGCGCTAGTTTTTCACGTGTACGGAGCAGTACCTGTGTCTGTACGTCAAACTCCTCGCGGCTGACGAGGTCAAGGCGAGTCAGTTGCGCCTGCAGAGACTGGCGGATTTTTTTCTCAACATCTTCCCCGAACTCGCGAATCCCTTTTGGCATCGATTCGTGGACCTGACGCGCAATCTGTTCAATTTTTTTCGGGTCAATCATTTGTATGTTCCCTGTTCGGATAGGTTCTGACAATTATTGTAGTGTGATATGCCATAACGATAAACCAGATTTGTTTGAAGGTTACGCGTTGCCGAAGGTAATCAATAGCGTTATAGTTATCCCGCTTATTCTCAGGGCGGGGCGAAATTCCCCACCGGCGGTAAATCAGCGATGTCCAATAGATTTCGCGTAGCGGCAAGGCGGCAACTGAGCGAACTCCAGGAACATAGTCAACTATGTAACTGGGATGAGTGAAGGAAGCCAACGCAGCAGCGGCGTGAAAGATGAAGGACAGGTTGAAAGCCCGCGAGCGCTTTCGATGCAAATCGAAAGGTCAGCAGATCCGGTGTAATTCCGGGGCCGACGGTTAAAGTCCGGATGGGAGAGAGTAACGATTCAGTTGGGCCTGGAGGCCTGCTCGCGTTATTTTTTTATACTCCTAAGACTGCCCTGATTCTGGTAACCATAACTTTATTGAGGTCTTTTACCATGAATCAGACGCTGCTTTCTTCTTTTGGCACGCCATTCGAACGTATTGAAAATGCTTTAACTGCACTGCGCGAAGGTCGCGGTGTAATGGTTCTCGACGATGAAGATCGCGAGAATGAAGGCGACATGATCTTTGCCGCTGAAACCATGACCGTTGAGCAGATGGCGCTGACCATCCGTCACGGTAGCGGCATTGTTTGCCTGTGCATCACCGAAGATCGTCGTAAACAACTTGATCTGCCGATGATGGTTGAAAACAACACCAGCGCTTACGGTACCGGCTTTACCGTTACCATCGAAGCGGCTACGGGGGTTACTACCGGTGTTTCGGCTGCCGATCGTGTTACTACCGTGCGTGCTGCCATTGCCGATGGCGCTAAACCTTCTGACCTGAATCGTCCGGGCCACGTGTTCCCGCTGCGTGCGCAGCAGGGCGGTGTATTGACGCGCGGTGGTCATACCGAAGCGACGATTGACCTGGTGACCCTGGCAGGGTTCAAACCGGCCGGTGTGCTGTGTGAACTGACGAACGATGATGGTTCCATGGCGCGCGCGCCGGAGTGTATCCAGTTCGCTCGCGAGCACAACATGGCTGTTGTCACCATCGAAGATCTGGTGGCTTATCGTCTGGAGCATGAGCGTAAAGCCAGCTAAGTGATAGCCATGCAATGAAAAAAATCCGAAGCCGGGCACCGACTTCGGATTTTTTTATTTCCCCGTGAGTACCTTGCTGAAAATACCTCATTTATCCGCTTTGTTGATCTCGCTAATGGCGACAACGGCTTGCTACTTATAAAGTGGTACCCATGACGTAATCGCTCGCGCAACCACATGTGGAGCGTGATAAGGAAGGGGTATGCTGATTTATTGGTGCGGTTTTTTTGTCGTTGTGCTCGTGATGTTCGCGCATATCATGTGCCTGCGCCGGAATTGCAGGGCATTTCGCCAGGATCGTGATGCACAACAGGAAGGCTATCAGCGCGCGTTAAAGATCATCCAGTCCATGCAAGCAAATGAGCAAGGGCAGGCGAAACCCGAAGCGGCTTCTGAAAGCGGCGTTGCTCAATAGGCGCGAGCAACGCCTGATTGTATTAACCAAATCCCATCGTTTGCAGCGCAACCAGGCTAAGGCCCATTACTGACATCCCGCAAAGCACGCCATAGCTTGGGTTGTTGTTGGGGTCTATCTCTTTAGCCAGCGGCATCAGTTCATCAACAGAGAGCGCGACCATAATGCCGGCAACCGCTGCCATGACCGCCGCCATCACCATCGGGGAGACCAGGCTTCCCAGAATCAGCCAGGCAAGAACCCCACCGAGAATCTCGGCAAAGCCGGATATCCCCGCCCAAAAAATTGCCGTTCGTTTTGAACCCGTTGCCGCATAAACCGGTCCGGCAACCGCAAGACCTTCTGGAATATTGTGCAAGGCTACCGCCAGGGCAATACCGAAACCGAGTTCAAGGTCGTTACTGGCCGTCACAAAGGTGGCGATCCCCTCCGGAAAGTTATGCAGGCTGATGCCCAGTGTCAATAAGATCGCCGTACGTTGGATCTTGCGGGGGACCGGGTGCTGCGAGCACGAACCCTGCATTAAATCCTGCGGGTGTGCATGGGGGAGCATACGGTCAAGGGCAAAGTAGCCCAACAGGCCGATGACGAACATGCCATAGCCCAGCATGGGTGACATGCCTTCGGTAGCCAGTGCGGCTGGCAGCATCTCCATAAGGGAGATAAGCAGCATAATGCCGGCGGCAAATCCCAGCGAAAATGCCAGTACACGGTTTGACGGCTTCTGGCCAAGAACCCCCAGAAAGGCGCCGATAAAGGTAGCAGCGCCAGCAAGTAACGTCAGAATCAGTGGGGCTGACATGTATCACTCCTTATGATAATGCTTCTCATTAATGTTAAATATTAATGGGTTCCAAAGCGAGGCCGCCGCATCACCTTTACGCAATTCTTACATTCAAAAATTCTGAATATCTTCATCATGCTTATCTGAGTTCATCACCCGATGAATAAGCGTAATGTGTGTTCATTAAATATGACACACTCAGTAAGGATATCATCATGTCTGCACCTCGCATGCCAGCACTGTTTTTGGGCCACGGCAGCCCGATGAATGTTCTGGAAGATAACGTTTATACCCGCGCCTGGGCTCAGCTTGGCGAAACACTGCCGCGTCCTAAAGCTATTGTGGTTGTCTCAGCGCACTGGTTTACGCGTGGTACCGGGGTAACCGCGATGGAAGCGCCGCAGACAATCCATGACTTTGGGGGATTTCCTCAGGCATTGTACGACACCCATTACCCGGCACCGGGCTCGCCTGCGCTGGCCCAGCATCTGGTTGAACTGCTGTCGCCCGTGCCGGTTACTTTGGATAAAGAAGCCTGGGGTTTTGACCACGGCTCCTGGGGCGTGTTGATCAAAATGTATCCGAATGCCGATATCCCGATGGTGCAATTGAGTATCGACAGTACCAAACCGGCGGCATGGCATATGGAAGTAGGGCGTAAGCTGGCGGCACTGCGCGATGAAGGCATAATGCTGGTGGCGAGCGGTAACGTGGTGCATAACCTGCGTACGGCACGCTGGCATGGCGATAGCTCGCCTTATCCGTGGGCGACCGCTTTCAACGAATTTGTGAAGAATAACCTGACATGGAAAGGGCCGACCGAACAACATCCGCTGGTCAATTATATGGAGCATGAAGGTGGTTCGCTTTCTAACCCTACACCGGACCATTTCCTGCCGCTGCTCTATGTTCTGGGGGCGTGGGATGGGGTGGAGAATATCTCGATTCCGGTAGATGGTCTGGAAATGGGCAGCCTGAGTATGCTGTCGGTGCAGGTAGGCTAAGGCTTTGTAGCCCCGGGAAGCGTATGCGCACCCAGGGCTCCTTGTCGCACGTTACTCAACAAAAATATGCGGATAGAAACGTGACAGATCCTGGGTGATCAACGCCCGGTCTTCACGAATACCAATACCCGCAGGTTGATCGTTGATAAGCCAACTGCCAATCAGCGTGTAGCTGTCGCCAAACCTGGGTAACTGACAGAACTGCTGGACGATCATCCCTTCTTCGCCGTATGGGCCTTCGACTTCTTCGATCGTTTTGCCATTTTCGATAATGGACACATTTGCCCCTTCGCGAGAGAAGATAGGCTTAATGACGTATTTTTCCATTTCCGGGTGAGCATCTTCGGCAAACCAGGCGGGTAACAGGTTCGGATGGTTGGGGAACATCTCCCACAGCATTGGCAGGAGCGCTTTGTTCGAAATAATGCTCTTCCATGCCGGTTCCAGCCAGCGAACGCCTGCATCTTCCAGCTTGGTCGAGAAGTCTTCGCGCAGCATATACTCCCAGGGGTACAGCTTAAACAGATTACTGATCACCTGATCCTGCAGATCGGTAAACTGCCCTTTTTCCCCCAGGCCAATATCTTCAATATAGAGAAACTCGCTGGCCACATCCGCTTCTGCGGCGCAGTCTTGCAGATATTGCACGGTACCTCGATCTTCAACGGTATCGCGACAGCAAGCGAAATGCAGCAGGTTAAAGCCATGCTGTTCGCGTAGCTCTGCAAAACGCTCAATAAGTTTTTCCTGCAGGCTGTTGAATTGATCGCAGCCTTCCGGCAGCTTGCCGGCGGTTATCTGATCTTCCAGCCAAATCCATTGAAAAAATGCTGCTTCATACAATGAGGTTGGTGTATCGGCATTATTTTCCAGCAGCTTCGGTTCGCCGGTACCATCCCACGCCAGGTCAAGGCGTGAATAAAGCGACGGCTGCCCGGTTTTCCAGGACTGACGTACAAAGCCCCAGGTGTGCTTTGGAATGCGGAATTTCGCCAGCAGTTCATCACTGGCGATAACCTTGTCCACAACCTGCAGACACATCTGATGGAGCTCGGCGGTGACCTCTTCCAGTTTCTCCACCTGGGCGAGCGTCAGCTTGTAGTAGGCATCTTCACACCAGTATGGCTCGCCATACATGGTGTGAAAGTTGAAACCATACTCGGTGGCTTTCTCGCGCCAGTCGGGACGTTCGACAATGTTGATTCTTTCCATGGTCATCAGCCGCCCATTGAACGGGTTGAGGTGCCGCTGGCGCTACGCTGCATAGAGGCGGCTTGTTTGGCCACGGACTGACCAAAACCGCCACGCGTGATGGTGGAGGTCGTTGCAGGTTTTGGTGCCATCGCGGTTTTCGAAACCGTTGCGCTACGGCCAGGCTGGGCTGCACCATAGCTTTTGCCGCTGGCATCGGTGTACTGACCATAGGCCGGGCTGGCCGGGTTTTTGGAGCTGAACAGCGGCTGCTGGGCATAACCCGCGCCGCCGCCCATCAGGCGACCCATCATGTAACCCGCCATCAGCGGCATCCAGAAACTGCCACCAGACTGTTGTGCCTGCGCCTGGTTTTCCGTCGCCATACCTGCCTGAGCAGGAGCTTGCTGACACTGACCTTCGCCAAACTCAGCGACGCAATCCTCACGCGATGCATATTTCGGCGCGGTACGCGCTGCTTCTTTCAGCGCATTGTCATAGGTGGTTTTACATTCGGCGCTTTTGTCCGGGTTCGCCGAAGCACAGTCATCGGCATTTTGATACATTTTTACTGTTTCATCGTTTTGTTCGCACCCTGCCAACATAAAGACGGCAGTCACGGCCAGCGCTACGGGCGTCAGGTGACGCGCGCCCCAGCTTTTGCGAAACATCGCATGATTAATATTTTTTGTCCGTTTCATATTTGTCTTCCGAGACCCACAGGTATTAATAAAAGGTCAGGATAGTGGATGAGTGTCTGAAAATGAAGCAGGAGGCGGGTCAGCAGGGGGGATCTTTACGTTGCCTTACGTAAAAACGGGGGCTGTATGCCCCCGTACAATAATAATGGGAAAAAAGAATTAATGCGTTGTTTTGCGCACGCTGGCCGGCTGTGTCTGAGGAGCCTGTCCGTTTGCCATCTTCTCAACGCGAGCTTCTTGCTCTGGGTTTTCCGGTGCCACATTTTCTGGCGAGGTAGAGATAGGTTTACCCAGTGTATTGTTCAGCGCCAGGAGATCCTGTTCATTCAGGGTGCCGAGAGCAGATTTAATATTCAACTGGTTAATCAGATAGTTATAACGCGCGCTGGAAAGTTGCTGCTTCGCGTTATACAGCGTGGTGGTTGCGTCCAGTACGTCCACAATGGTACGTGTACCCACGGAGTAACCTGCTTCCATCGCATCCAGAGAACTTTGCGCAGAAACAACGGCTTGTTTATACGCATTGATGCTGCTGATGGAGGCATTCACGTTGTTGAAAGAGGAACGAACGGTTTGCACAACGCTGCGGTGTGCGCTTTCCAGTTGCTCGCTTGCGCCAACAAAGTTGTACTGTGCCTGTTTCACCTGCGAATTCACCATCCCGCCCTGATACAGCGGCAGGGAGAAGCTCAGGCCCACTTTATTCTGACCAATTTTGCTGTCGTCATACTGGGCGCTGTTGGTACGGGAGCCGCTGTAAGAAGTATTCGATACCGCAGTAGACGCGGTCAAATCGAGCGTCGGCAGGTGACCATCTTGCGCCTGGCGAATCTGCTCACGCGCCAGATCCTGGCTCAGACGTGCCTGCAGCAACGTCAGGTTGCGGCTTTCTGCGTCCTTCAGCAGTGCGTTCACCGCCTGAGGTTTGTCTGTTTTGAAGCCATCAACGTTCAGTGATGCCAACTGCGGATAGTAATTACCGGTGACCTGACGCAGTGACTCGACGGCATTGTCGAGATTGTTACGGGCGGTCACTTCGTTAGCCAGTACGGTGTCATACTGTGAACGGGCGTTCTGTACGTCGGTAATCGCAACCAGACCCACATTAAAACGCTGGGTAGTTTGGTCTAACTGACGGTAGATAGCCTGTTTCTGCGCTTCGGTATAAGAGAGCGAGTCAATCGCGCTTAATACGTTAAAATAAGCGGTGGCAGTATTCAAAATGAGCGTTTGCTGATCGGTCTGGTACGTCACATCCTGGATGCCTGCGGATTTTTCCTGTAACGTCAACGCACGCCATTTGGACATATCAAACAAGGTTTGCGTAAGCTGCAGGGAGCCGCTGGTGGCGTTGGAGTTCACACCATTGCTGTCGCGATAGCCATTGCTGTAGGTGTAATCCGCACCCAAACCCAGCTGTGGCAGTAACGGGCTGCGCGCTTCGTTAATTTTCTCGAAAGCTGCATCACGATCGGCGGCGGATTTACGCAGATCGGGGTTGCTTAAACGCGCCTGCTGATAAACCTGCAACAGGTTTTCTGCCTGGCTCATAGCACTGAAACCTGTCAGGCTCAGGCCGATAAGAATGGGGAGCAATTTCTTCATTTGCATTCCTTGTTGTGAAGCATGAATAGCGCTGATCTAAATTCAGAAATATTCGCCGATTCTAACAGAGAGCGCCACCGCTGAAGGTTGGCGTAAAGTGCCATCCGACGTAAATTTGCCCCAATCTATCACATGGCGCTTTAAACGGCAGTCAAACAGGCTTGAAAACCACAAAATCAACATTAATTAATAACAGGATATCCGCATGAGTAAGCCAGAAACCTCTGCTGTGACTTTCACAAAAAACGATGTAGAAATTATTGCACGGGAAACGCTCTATAGCGGTTTTTTTTCGCTCGAACTCTACCGTTTTCGTCATCGTTTGTTCAATGGTGAGATGAGCGGTGAGGTACGGCGCGAAATTTTTGAACGCGGCCACGCTGCAGTCTTGCTACCCTTTGACCCAGTAAGGGATGAAGTGGTGTTAGTCGAACAGATTCGCATTGCTGCGTTTGATACCAGCGAAAGCCCATGGTTGCTGGAGATGGTGGCCGGCATGATCGAAGAGGGCGAGTCTGTTGAAGATGTCGTTCGACGTGAGGCGGTAGAGGAAGCCGGGCTGACCGTGGGGCGGGTAAAAAAGATGTTGAGCTATCTGGCAAGCCCTGGGGGCACCAGCGAGCGCTTATCCATATTGGTTGGCGAAGTGGACGCCACGCAGGCCGAAGGTATTCACGGTCTGGTGGATGAAAACGAAGATATTCGTGTTCATGTGGTGAGCCGGGAACAGGCTTACCAGTTGGTAGAAGAGGGGAAAATCGACAACGCAGCGTCTGTCATCGCCCTGCAATGGCTGCAACTGCATTATGAGAGCTTACGAAACGAGTGGAAAAAATGAAGCGTTATACACCTGACTTCCCTGAAATGATGCGCCTGTGCGAGACCAATTTCGCGCAGCTCCGCCGCCTGTTGCCGCGTAACGACGAGGCAGGCGAAACAGTGAGCTATCAGGTGGCGAATGCGCAATACCGGTTAACGATTGTCGAGTCCACCCGCTACACTACGCTTGTGGAAATCGAACAGACCCTGCCCGCAGTCAGCTACTGGAGCCTGCCATCAATGACAGTGCGCCTGTATCACGACGCGATGGTAGCCGAAGTGTGTTCGAGTCAGCAGATCTTTCGTTTTAAAGCGCGTTATGATTATCCGAATAAAAAGTTGCATCAACGCGACGAAAAGCATCAAATTAATCAGTTTCTGGCCGACTGGCTACGTTACTGTTTAGCACATGGAGCAATGGCGATTCCGGTTTGTTAGCGTAGTGAAACCTAAGGACACCATTTGGAAAGCCTGTTAAACCTTCCTCTGGCTGGTGGGGCCAGAGTCAGGATATTACAAATTACAGACACTCACCTGTTTGCCGAAAAACATGAAACGTTGTTAGGTGTGAATACCTGGGAAAGCTATCAGGCCGTACTGGATGCCATTCAGGCCCAGCAGCGTGAGTGTGATTTGATTGTCGCCACGGGCGACCTGGCGCAGGATCAGACCGCTGCGGCTTATCAGCATTTTGCTGAGGGCATCGCAAGATTTGGCGCGCCTTGTGTCTGGCTGCCAGGCAATCATGACTTTCAACCGGCGATGTATACCGCACTGCAGGAAGCAGGAATATCCTCATCCAAACGGGTAATCACTGGCGATAACTGGCAAATTCTCCTGCTTGATAGCCAGGTATTTGGCGTTCCGCACGGTGAGTTGAGTGAATTCCAGCTCGACTGGCTGGAAAAAAAACTGAGTGCCAGTCCTGAACGTCATACGCTGCTATTGTTACATCATCATCCGTTGCCTTCGGGATGTAGCTGGTTGGATCAACACAGCCTGCGCAATGCCGCAGAGCTGGATAACGTGCTGGCGCGTTTCCCACATGTTCGCTACCTGTTATGCGGGCATATTCACCAGGAGTTGGACCTCAACTGGAATGGCCGCCGCCTGTTAGCGACGCCATCGACCTGCGTGCAGTTTAAACCGCATTGTGCCAATTTCACTCTCGACACAATCGCGCCGGGCTGGCGCTGGTTGGATCTGTACCCGGACGGAAGCCTGCAAACTGAGGTCTGTCGTTTGCAATGCACGCGGTTCAACCCGGATACCGCGTCAGAAGGATACTGATGGCCACGCTCCTTTATTTGCATGGTTTTAACAGCTCGCCGCGTTCTGCGAAAGCGACGCAGTTGCGTCATTGGCTGGCTGAACATTACCCTGATATCAACGTTGTCGTTCCCCAATTGCCCGCTTACCCGGCGCAGGCTGCGGAACTGCTGGAATCGTTGGTGATGCAACATGGCGGGCAGCCGCTGGGTATTGTCGGTTCATCCCTTGGGGGCTACTACGCAACCTGGCTCTCTCAGTGCTTTACGCTGCCAGCGGTAGTGGTGAATCCTGCCGTTCGCCCGTTTGAATTGCTGGCAGAGTTCCTCGGTAACAACGAGAACCCCTACACCGGGGAGCAATATGTGCTAGAGTCTCGCCATATTTACGAGCTCAAAGTGATGCAGGTCGACCCGCTGGACGCGCCGGATTTAATCTGGTTGCTGCAACAGACAGGGGACGAAGTGCTGGATTACCGCCAGGCCGTGGCGTATTACGACGCATGTCGTCAGACGGTAGAAGAGGGCGGTAACCATGCATTTGTGGGCTTTGAGAATCATTTCACACAGATTGTCGATTTCCTTGGGCTCCATTGAGCCCGCCGGGAAACGAAGCGGTCACTATCTACGAATACACCATGACGCAATCCTATAACGCTGATGCCATAGAGGTACTCACCGGGCTTGAGCCGGTTCGCCGCCGTCCGGGGATGTATACCGATACCACCCGTCCCAACCATCTTGGTCAGGAAGTTATTGATAACAGCGTGGACGAAGCGCTGGCAGGCCACGCGAAGCGCGTGGATGTCATTCTGCACGCCGATCAATCTCTCGAAGTCATTGATGATGGTCGCGGTATGCCGGTGGATATTCACCCGGAAGAGGGGGTGCCTGCGGTCGAGCTGATTCTTTGCCGTCTGCACGCTGGCGGCAAGTTTTCCAACAAGAACTATCAGTTCTCCGGTGGCTTGCACGGCGTAGGGATTTCAGTGGTCAACGCTCTGTCTCGTCGCGTGGAAGTGAACGTGAAGCGTGACGGTCAGATTTACAATATCGCTTTCGAAAATGGCGAGAAGGTCAGCGACCTCAAGGTTGTCGGGACCTGCGCGAAACGCGCGACCGGTACCAGCGTCCACTTCTGGCCGGACGAGAAGTTCTTCGACAGCCCGCGTTTTTCCGTCTCCCGCCTGAGCCATCTGTTGAAAGCGAAAGCCGTGCTGTGCCCTGGCGTGGAAATCACCTTTAAAGATGAGGTGAACAACGCCGAGCAGCGCTGGTGCTATCAGGACGGTCTGAATGACTATCTTGCCGAAGCGGTAAATGGCCTGCCGACGCTGCCGGAAAAACCGTTTATTGGCAACTTTGCGGCTGAAACCGAAGCCGTGGATTGGGCACTGCTCTGGCTGCCGGAAGGCGGTGAGTTGCTGACAGAAAGCTACGTCAACCTGATCCCTACCATGCAGGGCGGTACTCATGTAAACGGTTTGCGTCAAGGGTTGCTCGACGCGATGCGTGAGTTTTGCGAATACCGCAATATTCTGCCGCGCGGCGTGAAGCTCTCGGCGGAAGATATCTGGGAACGCTGTGCATATGTGTTGTCGGTGAAGATGCAGGATCCGCAGTTCGCCGGGCAGACCAAAGAGCGTCTGTCATCGCGCCAGTGTGCGGCCTTTGTTTCCGGCGTAGTGAAAGATGCCTTTAGCCTGTGGCTGAACCAGAACGTGCAGGCCGCAGAAATGCTGGCGGAAATGGCGATTTCCAGCGCCCAGCGTCGCCTGCGTGCCGCGAAGAAAGTGGTGCGTAAAAAGCTCACCAGTGGCCCGGCGCTGCCAGGCAAACTCGCTGACTGTACCGCTCAGGATCTCAACCGTACCGAGCTGTTCCTGGTGGAAGGTGATTCGGCGGGCGGTTCTGCCAAGCAGGCACGCGATCGTGAATATCAGGCGATCATGCCGCTGAAAGGTAAGATCCTGAATACCTGGGAAGTTTCCTCTGATGAGGTGCTGGCTTCGCAGGAAGTGCATGATATCTCTGTGGCGATCGGTATCGATCCGGACAGTGACGATCTGAGCCAGTTACGTTACGGCAAGATCTGTATTCTGGCGGATGCTGACTCGGATGGTCTGCACATCGCGACGCTGCTGTGCGCGCTGTTTGTGAAACATTTCCGCACGCTGGTGAAGAACGGTCACGTCTATGTTGCTCTGCCGCCGTTGTATCGTATCGATCTGGGCAAAGAAGTTTACTATGCCCTGACCGAAGAAGAGAAAACGGGTGTGCTGGAGCAGCTTAAGCGCAAGAAAGGCAAGCCAAACGTGCAGCGCTTTAAAGGTCTGGGTGAAATGAACCCGATGCAGTTGCGCGAAACGACGCTTGATCCTAACACTCGCCGACTGGTGCAGCTCGTCATCAGTGATGACGATGATCAGCGGACGAATGCAATGATGGATATGCTGTTGGCCAAGAAACGTTCGGAAGATCGTCGCAACTGGCTGCAGGAAAAAGGTGATATGGCGGATATTGAAGTTTAAGCCACTGAGACTCTTCAGGCCTGGTGGCCTGAAGAGTGCTTGCCTCAGTTAGTCCATTATCGCTTTCTGTTTCGGCGAGAGGGGCTGTGTTTCAGGGGCAATTTCCGGCCAGAGTTTTTCATATTTTACCCCAGTCAGATCTTCCACAATGCTGCGTGTTTCAGGTGTTACTGCGGCACGTGAACCATTCTTTTTCAGTCTATCTACTTCATCAACAAACACTTTGTGGGTCTGTTTATTCAAATGGAAGGTCAGAGCCTGCCATAAGGCGAGAACCAGCAAACCTGCGGTACCGATAAACAGTGTCATGGCAATGGTATGCACTGCTTGTTCTGGCTGGACCTGGCTGCCTTTTACAAAACCGCCCTCCTGCAAAATAAAACCGACAACAAAGGTCGCAATAGCGACGGTAGTTTTGCGAGAGAAGGTCATCACCGCTGCAAACAGACCTTCACGGCGCTGACGCGTAATCATCTCATCAATATCCGGAATAAACGGGAAGACATTCCACGGGGTAAATTCCAGAACACAGCGACCGACCTGGTACAAACCGGCCAGGATAATCAGCAACAGGGCTTTTTGCTCCGTCGGGAAGAGATAAATCAGCAGAATACCACCAAGGCAAAGCATCATCGTACTGTAGGCAAAAACATAAAGTTTTGATGGGCCAAATTTGATGATAGCGAAACCGGCCACCAGCGTAACGGGCAGACCGATGATACTCATCGACAGCAGGCTTCCCGCAAACGCGGAGGAAACTTGCAGGCAATAGACGCAGAAAAAGACGAAAACGGTATTGTAAATGTCTTTGGCGGTAAACGAGAGCAGATAGATGGCCAGATGTTTACGGAAGGCTCTCACTTTCAGCGTTGACAAGTAGTCCTTAAAAAGGCCCAGAATATTGACCCGTGAAGCTGAGCGATCGCTTTCCAGTTCGGCAAGCATTTCCGGCGTTAATTCGCGCTCCCAGGTCACTTTCCACGAGATAAATACGCATACCATAAAAGCCACGGCAAATACGATGCCGTTTATCAGATAGGCTTCCGCACTCTTTTCGCCGAGGTAGCCAATCAGCAGCCCCGGAATAAATGTGGCGAGAAAGGTTCCCGTTGCAGAAAGAAACATACGCCCGGTGGATAGTTTTGTCCTGGCGTTGAAATCTTTGGTCATTTCAGAGGGCAGCGTTTCCCACGGGATAAGCACCATGGCAGCGATAATTTCAAAGGCAAGATATACGCTGAGATAGAACCAGTAGTTCATGCCATTAAGCCAAAGAAGAGCATAAACCAGCATTAACGGTGAACCAATCAGCAGGAAAAATCGGCGACGGCCAAATTTCTTACCCAGCCTATTTTTATAAAAATGGTCTGTGAATGTTCCCATGAACAAACTGATAATAGCATCGACAATACGCGCTATAGCTACGATGGAAGCAGCTTCTAATGGCGAGAGGCCCACAAACGTTGTGTAATAAAATAATAGCCATGCGCCAATGACGGTAAAAGCACCACCACCCATAATATCGGTAAGGCCATAACCGATACTGACAGGTATGGTAATTTTTCTTTCTGAGTTCTTCATGTTTTATCTCGATTATAAAATCAGAAATTGAAATAAGAACGGGCGTTGTCAGCGCAAATCCCTTTGATCATACTGGATAAAATATCCATATCTTCTGGTACTTCGCCCCGATCCACCCAACCGCCTATAAGGTTGCAAAGAATACGTCTGAAATAATCATGGCGGGTATAAGACACAAAACTACGGGAATCCGTAAGCATGCCAATAAAATTGGCAAGTAATCCCTGGTCGGCCAGAGTCATTAATTGATTGTTCATGCCGCGTTGGGTATCGTTAAACCACCATCCAGAACCGAACTGCATGGGTGATTTAATCCCTTCTTCGCCACTCTGAAAATTAGCCAATGCCGAGGCTACAATATCGTTATAACCAGCGTTTAAATTATAGAGAATGGTTTTAGGCAGACCATTATTTTCCGCCATTGCGTTAAGCAGGGCATTTAAATTCGCAGCCAGGTTCTGTTGGTCGGCAATTGAATCAAAACCACTATTAATACCAATAGCGTGATATTGCGGTATATTATTATTTCGGATAGCACCGAAATGAATCTGCATTGCCCACTCTTTTTGCTTATAGAGAGCAGCGAGTTTCACAAAGATAATGCTGTTCCATGCCTGCATCCCTTCGGCGGAAAGTGTTTGTTGCGCCATTCTGGCCGCAAAAAGCGCCTCTGCTTGTTCATCGCTGACGCGCTGATAGCTCACTTCTACCGGGCCATGATCGGAAATACGACAGCCAACCTCATGGAAGAAATCGATACGCGCGGCAATCGCAGCAATGAATGATGAAAAATGCGTAATATTGACTGAGCTTATTTCAGCGAGTTGAGTGACAAATTGGCTAAACCGGATAGGATCCGTTTCGAATAATTCATCGGGGCGAAATGTCGGTAATACGCGCGTAGCGAACCCTTTCTCATTTTTAAGAAGCTGGTGGTATTTCAAATCATCCAGGGGCTTATCCGTCGTGCAAATAATTTCAACATTTGACCGCGAAATAAGTGCGCGAGGTGAAAAAACACTATTTTTTAGTTTATTGTTACATTCATTCATCACTTCACGCCAGTTGTTACGGTTTAGCGGGGTGTGAATATCAAAATAGGTGGCGAGTTCAAGATGTGTCCAGTGATATAACGGATTGCCAAAGCTGGATTCAATCGTTTTAGCCCAGGCTTCAAACTTCTCCTCAGCAGAAGCATTGCCTGTAATATATTTTTCCTGAATGCCATTGGCGCGCATAGCTCGCCATTTGTAGTGATCACCTTCAAGCCAGAGCTGGGTGATATCGCGAAAAGGTTTGTTTTCGAAAATGTCCCGGGCTTCAAGATGACAATGATAATCCAGTATCGGCTGTTTCTTCGCATAGCGCGTATATAGTATTTTTCCTGCTTTACTGTTAATCATAAAATCGTCGTTAATCAACGTCATGATCGACTTGCTCCTGAAATTTTTACCTAAGGTTTTTTTATAAATGCAATAACTGAGCTGTATTTACGGTATACCTAAAAACCGCACAGTCTACTACCATACCAGATAAGTTTTTAATTATGTGAGGGGGGTCAAATTTTGAAATAGTGTTTTAACTGTGCTTGTAGTTAGATTGTTAACGGGCGCTTAACATATTGTTCAATATATTTAACCTCGTTTATTGATTCAGAAAATCTATTGATTATTAAAGCCCATCGTTTTACTGTACTGCTTATCAGCTACTAGTATGGTAGATATTTTTGCTCATTCGGGTTGAGGTTGTTCTATGCAGATGACAATGCGGTGGTTTGGGTCAACAGAGGACAAAGTTTCTCTGGAATATATTCGTCAGGTTCCGGGCGTAGAAGGGGTTGTCGGTGCGTTGTACGACATCCCGGTGGGGGAAATATGGCCCGAAGATAAGATTGAAGCGCTGGTCGGCCAGGCCACTGCCGCCGGCCTGAAAATGGAAGTCATCGAGAGCGTTAATATTCATGATGACATCAAAATTGGCCTACCGAGCCGCGACCGTTACATTGAAAATTACAAGCAAACCATTCGCAATCTGGCGCGGTTTGGTGTGAAGGTCATTTGCTACAACTTCATGCCTGTTTTTGACTGGATGAAGACTGACATGAACTATGTTCTGCCAGACGGCTCCCTGACCATGGCCTTTGAGAAAAAGGATATTGATAAAAGCCTGGAAGAGGTGGTGAGTGAGGTGCTCAGTAATTCAAACGGCTTTGCACTGCCTGGGTGGGAACCAGAACGTCTGGCACAGGTACAGAAATTATTCGCCAGTTATAAAGGTGTCGACGACGAAAAATTACGGGAAAATTTAGTTTATTTTCTCAAGGCAGTCATTCCGGTTTGTGAAGACGTTGGTGTCAAAATGGCAATCCATCCGGACGATCCGCCGTACTCTATTTTCGGCCTGCCGCGCGTTGTCAAAAATCGTCAGGATCTGGATTGGCTCTGTAACGCCGTCGATTCAGAAGCCAATGGTATCACCCTGTGTACGGGCTCAATTGCCGAAGACCCTGAAAATAATGTCTACGAGATTCTGGCTGAATTTACCCGTCGCAAGCGTATTCATTTTGCCCATGTGCGTAATATTAAACTTATTAAGGATAAAGACTTTTATGAGTGCGCACATCCGTCACAGTACGGCTCTCTGGATATGTACAAAGTGATGCAAGCGCTGCACGACAATGGTTTCGAGGGTTATATTCGCCCGGATCATGGCCGTTTTATCTGGGGGGAAACCGGTCGCCCGGGCTACGGATTATACGATCGCGCGCTGGGTGCCACTTATCTGGTGGGCCTGTGGGAAGCGTTGCAAAAACAGTCGGCGTAATGTCCTGAAACTGGCGGTATTGCCTCGCCAGATCCCTGCGGTTCTGAAATCAGGCACGCCTGAATAAGGCGTCTTACGGCGCAACCGGATGTCCCGGCTGCGCTTTTTCATAACCGTTATCTCTCTTCTTCCCGGTCTACTCCCCCTCTACTCCTCATGGCGTACAACGCCGCTTCAATGCTTTTATTCTCACTTTAAAGGTGTATTTTATTTGCAATATATCGTTTCAACCGACGCATATTTTATTAAGGATGAAACATGCAACGCATTGTTATACCAACACATTATGTGCACGTGCGCTCAACACCGTTATGGACTAAAGAGACTGCCCCCGCCTCTATCTGGCAGCGGCATCTGGATGCCGGTACGCGCCAGGGGGTAAATCCACGCTTGTGCGTTATGCAGGGGGCGATTCGCTATTACGGCTATGCCGATGAAACCAGCCCGCAACCGCTGGAAACAATGACCATCGAAGCCGGACAGTTTGGCGTATTTCCGGCAGAAAAGTGGCACCGCATTGAAGCGCTATCAGACGATACGGTATTCAACGTCGATTTTTGGGTCGATCCCAAAGTACTGATTGAAGGTTGAGGGGGATGTCATGACAACGGAAAACAAAGGCTATTCGCTGGCCGTCACAAACCGTGGCAGCAAAACAACGGCAGAAAAAGTGTATCTGAAACCGATGGCGCTCTATGTGCCGGATATCGCCGTCGCGGCGGTGGCTGAGCTGGTTGAAAAATTGGCGGATAAGAGCGCAAGCGAGAAGGGTTTTATTCTGACGGTGACCAATAACAACAACGGCGTGTCAGTGGATAAAGATTTCTCTGCGCTGGCAGAGCTGCACGATGCTACTGTGGCGGCGGATGCGGTCAAAGATCTGATCAACATCGTGCGTGGCTATGAGTCTGATGAAGAGACCAACGTCTGCGGATGGTGAATCGCTTTTGATGTCGCATGAAGGATGCTGTCATCGTGATTTACCCCTGTGAGATGAAAATTTAAAGCCTTTATCTCACAGGGTTAATGGCAACGCGTATCGCCGATCCTTTGTATAGCCCGGACAAGACGCTTACGCCGCATCCGGGAAACCCTGAGACAAGATCGGGGGACAACGAGGGGATTAGACCCCTTGTTCCAGAATGCGGATATGCGTTTCCAGCACATCGCCTTTCACGGCTTCGCTCCAGGCTTTCATATGTGGCGTTTGCAGATGCGCTTCTAAATGCGCCACGCTCTCCCAGTTTTCCACCATGATAATGGAGTCTGGTGCGCTCGTCTGGAAACTGACGCCTGCGGCATGGTCAACCCACGGCGCATAGCCATGGCAACCCTCTTCCTGCAACACAGTCGGGATAATTTTTGCGAATTGATCAAGGACCGCCTGGCGATGGTGCTGGCCAGGACGGGTACGAATTTCAGCAATCACTGTCAACATGGTTAACTCCTTCTAAGTCCAGCTTCACAGTTAAGCAAAAATCTCCGCAAGATGCTTGCGATATTCCTCAATATAACGCGGCACATCTGGCATTTTGATCACGTCATTCGCGATAAAGCTCGGCAGAGCTTCCATCCCAAGGAACTGATTCGCTTTGTGGAACGGCAGATAAACACCGTCAACGCCGACGCCATGGAAGAACTGCTCTTCATCGGTAAAGGCATCAAGTGGTGCGTTCCAGGTCAGAGAAAGCATGTATTTTTTCCCCTGAATCAGACCACCGGAACCGTACTTTTTCGCGCCGTCAGAACGGGTTCGCCCATCGCTGGCATACAGCGAGCCGTGGCCTTCGGTAAACACATCGTCCATGTATTTTTTTACGGTCCAGGGAGCACCCATCCACCAGCCTGGCATCTGCCAGATAACCACATCGGCCCAGAGAAAATTCTGCACTTCTTCTTTAACATCATAATCTCCGTCGGTACGTACGCTTTTTACTGCGTGTCCGTTATCGCGCAGAAAACTTTCGGCGACAGAGGTGAGGGTGTCATTGAGTTGACCATTAGAGTGGGCGAATTTTTTTGCGCCGTTGATAATCAGGATATTGCTCATTTTTTGTCCTTAGCGAAACGTTAATGCCGGTAATTTTATCCCGCATGCGTCAATGACAAAACTGGCAAAGCGTGCAAAGACTTTTGCATTTAAAGCAATAATCGCTTTCGGAATGGGACTGAAACGACTGCGCGTATTGCGCAAGATCGGTCAGGATTAACCTTCGTCGAACCGCCAAAGTAGCGCCTCAGGAGGATGCGATGAACGACACGCGTAAGGCGGTTTATTCAGCACGTTTCAGAATGGTTTGTCACTACATTGAACGTCATCTGGATGAGCCCTTATTACTGGAGGCATTGAGTGCGATTGCGCACTGCTCGCCTTTTCACTTTCACCGGATGTTTACAGCCTGGAGCGGAATGCCGCTTTATCGCTATATCCAGTGGCTGCGGCTGCGTCACGCCTCATGGCGGCTGGCGTTTAATCCGCACGATAAAATTATCGATATCGCCCTGGATGCGGGTTTTCAAAATCCGGAGTCGTTCAGTCGCGCCTTCAAAACGGCGTTAGGCGCCAGTCCCCGTCAGTTTCGTCGTGAACCGGACTGGGTGAACTGGCACCGACGCGTACCGAAAAACGTTTCTCAGGAGCGAACGATGAAAGAGATCAACATAGTCCTGTTTCCGACCACACCAGTGGCGATGCTAAAACACCGGGGCGACCCGGCGCAGGTGAATGCCAGCGCCGCGACATTTATTGAGTGGCGGCGAAGTAGCGGACTTTCGCCGGTTGAGCGTTATCCGACATACGGTATTGCATGGGACGATCCCGAGTCAGTGCCTGCCGACGCGTTCCGCTTTGATATTTGTGCGGCCGTGGAGCAGGCAGTACCGGCAAATACGTTTGGCGTCGAAAATGGCGAAATCCCCGGCGGGCGCTGCGCGGTCATCCGTCATCATGGCTCGCTCGACTCCGTGGGAGAGAGCGTGTATCACCTCTTTCGGCACTGGCTGCCGGAGAGTGGTGAAACCGTGCGCGATTTCCCGGTCTTTTTCCACTATCTGAATTTTGTGCATCAGGTGCCTGAGCACGAACTCAAGACCGATATTTACCTTCCCCTCGTGTAAGCCTGACGCGGTCACCAGCCTTCGGTGGCCGCCAGATGCCTGAACAGGCGAAAGTCCCCCGGCGCGATAGGTTTTGTACGCGCATCACTATGCCTTAACGTCACAGATAGGGTAGTATCTGCGGCAATATTGCCGCCGAAAAGGCGGACGCACATGTTGAGGAATCACACTTAATGAGCGATATGGCAGAGCGCCTTGCGCTACATGAATTTACGGAAAACGCGTATCTGAACTATTCCATGTACGTCATCATGGACCGTGCGTTGCCGTTTATCGGTGATGGCCTGAAACCTGTTCAGCGTCGCATTGTTTACGCTATGTCTGAATTGGGGCTGAGCGCCAGCGCCAAATTCAAAAAATCCGCCCGTACCGTGGGCGACGTACTGGGTAAATATCACCCGCACGGCGACAGCGCCTGTTACGAAGCCATGGTCTTAATGGCACAGCCGTTCTCCTATCGTTACCCGCTGGTTGACGGGCAGGGGAACTGGGGGGCGCCGGACGACCCGAAATCCTTCGCCGCAATGCGTTATACCGAATCCCGTTTGTCCAAATACGCGGAAGTGCTGCTGGGTGAACTGGGGCAGGGGACGGCGGATTGGGTTCCAAACTTTGATGGTACGCTGCAGGAGCCGAAGATGCTGCCTGCGCGCCTGCCGAACATTCTGCTAAACGGCACCACCGGGATTGCAGTCGGGATGGCGACCGATATCCCGCCGCATAACCTGCGTGAAGTGGCAAAAGCGGCGATCACCCTGATTGAACAGCCGAAAACCACCCTCGACCAGATTCTGGATATCGTTCAGGGGCCGGATTATCCGACCGAAGCAGAAATCATCACGTCGCGAACTGAAATCCGTAAAATTTACGAGAACGGTCGCGGCTCCGTACGTATGCGTGCGGTGTGGAAAAAAGAAGACGGCGCCGTGGTGATTACCGCGTTGCCGCACCAGGTTTCCGGCGCGCGCGTACTGGAGCAGATTGCCGCCCAGATGCGCAACAAAAAGCTGCCGATGGTGGATGACCTGCGCGATGAGTCCGACCACGAAAACCCGACCCGTCTGGTGATTGTGCCGCGCTCCAACCGCGTGGATATGGAGCAGGTTATGAACCACCTGTTTGCCACCACCGATCTGGAAAAAAGCTACCGTATTAACCTCAACATGATCGGTCTGGACGGACGTCCGGCGGTGAAAAACCTGCTGGAGATCCTCACCGAATGGCTGACTTTCCGTCGCGATACGGTACGTCGTCGCCTGAATTATCGTCTGGAGAAAGTGCTCAAGCGCCTGCATATCCTTGAAGGCCTGCTGGTAGCATTCCTCAATATTGACGAAGTGATTCATATTATTCGCACCGAAGATGAGCCGAAACCGGTTCTGATGTCGCGGTTTGGCATCAGCGAGACCCAGGCCGAAGCCATTCTCGAACTGAAATTACGCCACCTCGCCAAACTCGAAGAGATGAAAATTCGCGGCGAGCAGGACGAGCTGGCAAAAGAGCGCGATCAACTGCAGGCTATCCTTGCCTCTGAGCGCAAGATGAATAATCTGCTCAAGAAAGAGCTGCAGGCGGATTCCGATGCCTTTGGCGACGACCGCCGTTCACCGCTGCATGAACGCGAAGAAGCGAAAGCGATGAACGAACACGATATGCAGCCGTCTGAGCCAGTGACTATCGTACTGTCGCAAATGGGCTGGGTACGTAGCGCCAAAGGCCATGACATTGATGCACAGGGCTTAAGCTACAAAGCGGGCGATAGCTGGAAAGCGTCGGCGAAGGGCAAGAGCAATCAGCCGGTGGTCTTTATCGACTCGACCGGGCGCAGCTATGCCATTGACCCGATCACGTTACCTTCCGCGCGTGGGCAAGGGGAGCCGTTAACCGGTAAACTGACCCTGCCGCCGGGTGCCGTTGTTGAGCATATGGTCATGACCAACGAAGACCAGAAACTGCTGATGGCGAGCGATGCCGGTTACGGTTTTGTCTGCACATTCAACGATTTGGTGGCGCGCAACCGTGCGGGTAAGACGCTGATCAGTCTGCCGGACAACGCCCGTGTGATGCCGCCGCTGGAAATTGAAAACGACGCGGATATGCTGCTCGCGATCACCACGGCAGGCCGCATGCTGATGTTCCCGGTGGGCGATCTGCCGCAGTTGTCAAAAGGCAAAGGCAACAAGATAATCGGCATTCCGTCGGCGGAAGCCGCCAAAGGCGAAGACGGCCTGGCGCATCTCTACCTGCTGCCGCCGCAGAGCACGCTGACGATTCATGTGGGTAAACGTAAAATCAAACTGCGCCCGGAAGAACTGCAGAAAGTGCAGGGAGAACGTGGCCGTCGCGGGACGCTGATGCGCGGCTTGCAGCGTATCGACCGCGTTGAGATTGATTCACCGTCCCGCCCCAGCGTCGGAAACAGCGAAGAGTAATTGTTCTGCATTCATCCCCCACACATCGTTGGGGGAATGACTAATTTTTCCCGTAAAAGCGTTGTTTATTCCAGAGTTGCGATTAACAATACGTTTTTACGACCCCGCATCTAACCAGGCCTGAGTGTTGCAGGCTAGTGTTTATGCACATAGGGATGGGTTTTCGAGGTAGCTATGCTATTTATTGTTCGCTTCATCATCGTTGTTATTTATTCCATTCTGGTGTGTGTCTTTGGTTCTCTTTACTGCCTGTTCAGCCCACGTAATCCGAAGCATGTTGCTACCTTCGGGCATATGTTTGGCCGCCTGGCTCCGGTATTTGGTTTAAAGGTCGAAAAGCGTTTCCCGCAGGGTTACGAGCAGCATGGCAAGGCTATCTATATCGCGAATCACCAGAACAACTACGATATGGTCACCGCGTCTAACATCGTTCAACCGCCAACCGTCACCGTCGGCAAAAAGAGTCTGCTGTGGGTGCCGTTTTTTGGTTTGCTTTACTGGTTAACTGGCAACCTGCTGATTGATCGTAATAACCGGGCAAAGGCGCACGGCACCATTGCACAGGTGGTGAAACATATTCAGAAGCGCAATATTTCTGTCTGGATGTTCCCGGAAGGCACCCGCAGCCGTGGGCGTGGGTTGCTGCCGTTTAAAACGGGGGCGTTCCACGCAGCCATCGCCGCTGGCGTGCCGATTATTCCGGTTTGTGTCTCTGGTACGTCGAATAAAATCAATCTTAACCGCCTGAAAAACGGGTTGGTGATTGTCGAAATGCTGCCCCCCATCGATACCACCGGTTACGGTAAAGATCAGATTCGTGAACTGGCCGCGCATTGCCATGAGCTGATGAAAACGAAAATCGATGAGCTGGACAAAGAAGTGGCTGAGCGCGAGGCCACAGGAAGGGTCTAATCCTTTTGCTATATTGATGCCGGGAAATGATTTCCCGCGCGGTTTATTCAGTTTTTACACGGAGCAACTATGTCACTCAGTCGGCGTCAATTTATTCAGGTATCCGGGGCTGCATTCTGCGCAGGCGCGATACCGCTGAGGGCGAACGCCGCCGGGCAGCAACCGCCGCTGCCGATACCTCCGTTAATTGAATCCCGTCGCGGGCAGCCGCTTTTCCTGACTCTTCAGCGTACGCACTGGTCATTTGCCACCGGAACGCGCGCGCAGGTCTGGGGGGTTAACGGGCGTTATCTTGGGCCGACTATCCGGGTCTGGAGCGGCGATGACGTCAAAATGATTTACAGCAACCGTCTGGCAGAAAATGTCTCTATGACGGTGAGCGGGCTGCAAGTGCCTGGGCCATTAATTGGCGGCGCCGCGCGGATGATGACTGCGAATAATGATTGGGCGCCAGTGCTGCCGATTCGCCAAAGTGCCGCCACGCTCTGGTATCACGCCAACACGCCGAACCGTACCGCACAGCAGGTTTACAATGGCCTCGCCGGAATGTGGCTGGTGGAAGATGACGTCAGTAAATCGCTGCCCATTCCGAACCACTACGGTGTGGATGATTTCCCGATTATTATCCAGGATAAACGGCTGGATAATTTTGGTACGCCGGAATACAGCGAGCCAGGCAGCGGCGGCTTTGTCGGCGATACCCTGATGGTCAACGGCGCGCAAAGCCCGTTTGTCGAGGTGTCGCGCGGCTGGGTGCGTTTACGTCTGCTCAATGCCTCAAATTCTCGTCGTTATCAGTTGCAGATGAGTGACGGACGTCCCCTGCATGTGATCTCCGGCGATCAGGGGTTTTTGCCTGTTCCTGTGTCGATCAAGCAACTGGCGCTGGCGCCGGGTGAACGTCGTGAGGTGCTGGTTGATATGACCAACGGTGATGAGGTTTCTGTCACCTGCGGTGAAGCGGCTGGCATCATGGATCGTCTGCGCGGCTTTTTTGAGCCCTCCAGTATTTTGATTTCCACCCTGGTACTGACGCTGCGGCCTACCGGGCTGCTGCCACTGGTCACCGATACTTTACCGATGCGACTTTTGCCATCGGATATCATGACCGGTACGCCTGTGCGCAGCCGCGATATTACACTGGGCAGCGATCCGGGGATCAACGGGCAACTGTGGGATCCGCAACGTATCGACATTACCGCTCAGCAGGGCTCCTGGGAGCGCTGGACAGTGCGTGCGGACATGCCGCAATCATTCCATATGGAAGGCGTACAGTTCCAGGTGCGTAACGTCAATGGCGCAATGCCGTTCCCGGAAGATCGTGGCTGGAAAGATACCGTGTGGGTTGATGGCCAGGTGGAGTTGCTGGTCTATTACGGGCAACCGTCATGGCCGCATTTCCCGTTCCAGTATGGCAGTCAGACCCTGGAGATGGCGGATCGCGGCTCGATCGGGCAACTGCTGGTGAATCCGGCGGCCTAGTCGATATGGATGCTACTCTGTCGCCCGACAGCGTTCCCGGATGACGGCGTAAACGCCTTATCCGGGCTATATCCTCTTCGGGTTCTGAGGCGAAAACCCCACACATATTCCTTCATTTCATGTATTGATCCAGCGTATAATCCACGCCCTTTGTTTATTTTTTTTGCCACTTTTTTGGAAGCAAGATGAGCGCAATATCCCTGATCCAGCCGGATCGCGACCTTTTTTCATGGCCCCAGTACTGGGCGGCCTGCTTTGGTCCGGCTCCGTTTTTACCTATGTCCCGCGATGAAATGGATCAACTCGGCTGGGATAGCTGCGACATCATTCTGGTTACCGGCGATGCGTATGTCGATCACCCGAGCTTCGGTATGGCTATCTGTGGTCGTATGCTCGAAGCCCAGGGCTTTCGCGTTGGCATCATTGCCCAGCCGGACTGGAACAGCAAAGACGACTTTATGCGTTTGGGTAAACCAAACCTGTTCTTCGGCGTGACCGCAGGCAACATGGACTCGATGATCAACCGCTATACGGCGGATCGTAAGCTGCGCCATGATGATGCCTACACCCCGGATAACGTGGCGGGTAAACGTCCGGATCGCGCGACGCTTGCGTATACCCAGCGTTGCAAAGAGGCCTGGAGAGATGTGCCGGTGATCCTCGGTGGCATTGAAGCGAGCCTGCGCCGTACCGCCCATTACGATTACTGGTCCGATACCGTGCGCCGTTCGGTGCTGGTGGACTCCAAAGCCGACATGCTGATGTTCGGTAACGGTGAACGTCCGCTGGTGGAAGTGGCGCACCGTCTGGCACAGGGCGAGCCTATCTCAGAGATTCGCGATGTCCGTAACACCGCGATCATGGTGAAAGAAGCGCTGCCGGGCTGGAGCGGCGTGGATTCACGTATTATTGATATGCCGGGTAAAATCGACCCGATTCCGCATCCCTACGGTGAAGATTTGCCGTGCGCGGATAACAAACCTGTCGAGCCGAAAAAAGCCGAAGCGAAAGCTGTCGTTGTTCAGCCACCGCGTCCGAAACCGTGGGAAAAAACCTACGTGCTGCTGCCCTCCTTTGAGAAGGTCAAAAGCGACAAAGTGCTGTATGCCCACGCTTCGCGTATTTTGCATCATGAAACCAACCCCGGCTGTGCTCGTGCACTGATGCAAAAACATGGCGATCGCTACATCTGGATTAACCCGCCGGCTATCCCGCTTTCTACCGAAGAGATGGACAGTGTGTTTGCCCTGCCGTACAAGCGTGTTCCGCATCCGGCCTACGGTAACAGCCGTATTCCGGCGTACGAAATGATCCGTTTCTCCATCAATATTATGCGCGGCTGCTTTGGTGGCTGCTCCTTCTGTTCGATCACCGAACACGAAGGGCGCATTATTCAGAGCCGTTCGGAGGATTCGATCATTAACGAGATCGAAGCAATTCGTGACACGGTTCCGGGTTTTACCGGCGTCATCTCCGATCTGGGTGGCCCAACGGCCAACATGTACATGCTGCGCTGTAAGTCGCCGCGCGCGGAACAAACCTGTCGCCGTTTGTCCTGTGTGTACCCGGATATTTGCCAGCACATGGATACCAACCATGAGCCGACGATCAATTTGTACCGCCGCGCACGCGATCTGAAAGGCATCAAAAAGATCCTGATCGCCTCCGGGGTACGTTACGACATCGCCGTAGAAGATCCGCGTTATATCAAAGAGCTGGCGACGCACCACGTGGGTGGCTATCTGAAGATTGCCCCGGAACATACCGAAGAAGGGCCGCTGTCGAAGATGATGAAACCGGGCATGGGGAGCTATGACCGTTTCAAAGAGCTATTTGATACCTTCTCGAAGCAGGCCGGTAAAGAGCAGTATTTGATCCCGTACTTTATCTCTGCTCACCCTGGTACGCGCGATGAGGATATGGTCAATCTGGCACTGTGGCTCAAGCGCCACCGTTTCCGCCTCGACCAGGTGCAGAACTTCTATCCGTCACCGCTCGCTAACTCAACGACCATGTATTACACCGGGAAAAACCCGCTCGGTAAGATTGGTTATAAGAGTGAAGAGGTGGTGGTGCCGAAGGGCGACAAACAGCGTCGTCTGCATAAAGCGCTGCTGCGTTACCACGATCCGGCGAACTGGCCGATGATCCGTCAGGCGCTGGAAGAGATGGGTAAAAAGCACCTGATTGGTTCACGTCGCGATTGTCTGGTACCGGCCCCGACGCTGGATGAAATGCGTGAAGCGCGTCGCCAGAATCGTAATACCCGTCCGGCGCTGACTAAACACACCCCGATTGTTCATCAGCGTCAGAACGGCTCCGCACGCAGCGAAACCGCAAAGCGTGGCGTTGCGAAAAACGGCGCAGTGAAAAGTGATGCTGTGAAAACGGGGGCTGTGAAGAGTGGCGCGGTGAAAAGCGGCGTAATGAAAAACGATAACGCAAAAAAAGCGGTGAAGCGTAAGGCGAGCTAACGATTCACCTGCCCCTTACCCTTCGGGAGAGGGGCTGTAGCCCGGATAAGGCGCTTGCGCCGCATCCGGGAACGCGCCAACGTGTCTGCCACTCTGCTAGGGAGAAGGCTGGGAAGAAGGTGTGCTGGTGACATGTTTTTCGTCCGCTTTATCGCTCAGCGCTTCCTGCTGTCGCTCGCGGTTATACTCTTTAATCCCCTGGTATAAGCTCTGGGTTTCATTGACGATGTCGTCAATCAGCCAGCGGCCGTTTTCATCCACCAGAGAGAGCGTCTGTGTAACGGTCTCCGGCCCATCGCTGAAGGGGCGGAAGCGGACCACCGCGTCAACGTGCTGACTATCATGGGGCACGATATCGACCTGCTCCAGCACCAGGTTGTCATAATCCTGGCAACCGCAGATAGGATCGTAATTCAAATAGCCTACATCTCCCTCCGCCGTCAGCCTCTGATCCTCTGCGACCTCTTTCATGAGCCGACTGGAAATCACCTGATCCTTGCCGGAAGCATCAAAAATGACCCCGGCTTGATTATCCTTATAGTGCTGATAAAGCAATTCCACGCTACGCTGAGGAGATTCACCAAACGCGGAAAAGCTGCAAATAAAAAGCAATACCAATAGTTTTCGCATAGTCGATTCTTCTTGTGGGGCACTGTACCCAGAGTAGCATTGCCTTTGTGCAGACGTAAGTCTTCATATACGAAGAGATGTTTATCTGAATTCAAGGAGCGAGTGATGGCAACACGATTCTGGCCGGGTATCGCGCTTTTAGCGCTATTGCAAAGCGGGTGTGTGGCATACACCCAGTCTCAACCCGCACTGGAAGGCCGCCTGGTGGATAGCAGCGGAAAACCTCTACCTGCGGCCACTATTACGCTGAAAAGCTATCGTCCAGGGGCCAGCACCGTAACCGATAGCAAGGGCTTCTTCGCTTTTGCAGGCGAGCATGAATGGTCGTTCTTTTTACCCGTTGGGCCAATCGACAAGATTAACCTTTCCCGCTTGCTTATCAGTGCGCAGGGGCAGCAATACGATGTGTTGCTCTCATACGGGCTGAGTGGACCTTACGGCTCGGGTCCGTCGGAAGTGGGTGTACTGTGTACGCTACCTGAAACGCAACTGCCAACGGATAAAGAGGGCACAACGCCGGATATCTGCCAGCGGGTGCCGTATAAAGAAATACAGGCATCCCGCACGGCTGAGTGAGTCGGTGGAAATCAGCCCGGCACTCAGGCCGGGCTAAAAGGACTAATTAGTACAGCCCCAGCATTTTCCACCAGACAAGGCCGATGGTCATAAACACAGCCTGGTTGAACAGGCTAATCAAGAACCCTGTTCGCCACCAGGTGCCTGTTGGCACGTAACCGGCGCCAAACAGAATCGGACCGCGTGCGTGGGTGTACTGCGTCAGTGAGCAATAGAGGCTACTGGTAAACGCCAGCATCAGCGCCATTGGCGCGGCGGGAATATTCAGGTGAATACCCACGCCGAGGAAGACGGCGTACAGTGCGGCGATTTGCGCATTACCGCTGGCGAAAAAGTAGTGGGTATAGAAATAGGCGGCATTCAGCAGCAACAGTACAATCACCCAACTGGTGCCGCCCATTGCGTTTCCGATGCTTTCACCAATCACGCCGCCAAACCAGGTGGTGAAGCCCAGTTTTTTCAACTGGTTCGCCATCATCAGCAGCGCCGCAAACCAGATCAGCGTATCCCAGGCCCCTTTCTCGCTTTTCACATCTTCCCAGCTCAGTACTCCGGAAAGTAACAGTACCGACAGGCCAACAAAAGATGCGGTTGTCGGGTCCACCCCCAGCGCATCGCCGAAGATCCACAGTATTAGCAGAAGCAGGACGGTGCCGAGCATCAGCCATTCGCCGCGGCTCATTTTCCCCATCAATGCCAGCTCACGCTGCGCCAGGACGGGGGCATCCGGGGTATGTTTGATTTCGGGACGCGTTATCCAGTAAACCAGCACCGGCACGATAAGCAAGGAGACAACGCAGGGGGCCAGCGCGGCGATAAACCAGCCGCCCCAGGTCAGCGTGACGCCTGCGTTTGCCGCCAGCTTCACCGCCAGCAGGTTACCGGTATAGCCGGTCATAAACAGTGCGGCGGTGACATCGTTAACGTTGCCGATACAGGTAATAAGAAAGGTACCGATTTTGCTACGCGATTCATCTTCCGGACGAGAGTCAAAGCTGCGGGCCAGTGAGTCGGCAATCGGGTAGATGACCCCACCGCAGCGTGCGGTATTACTTGGCATGGCGGGGGAGAGGATCAGATCGGCAAACGCCAGACCATATGCCAGCCCAAGCGTGCGCTTACCGAGCAGGCGGATCATTTGTAGTGCGATGCGTCGACCAAGCCCGGTTTTGATAAAACCACGGGCGATCATAAAGGCGACGACGATAAGCCAGATAAGTGAACTGTTCAGCTCGCTTAATGCCGTGAGGATAGCGCCATTAGCGGTTTTATCGCCCGCGGCGTAGGTGAGGGCGAACACGGTAATACCGATGATGCCGACAGCGCCAATAGGCAGCACTTTCGCGACGATCGAGGCAATGGTTGCGACAAAGACAATAGCTGAATGCCAGGCCTGGGCGCTGAGTCCTTCCGGAGGGGCTATTTGCCAGAGGCCGGTGGCGATAGCAACGATAATAATTAAAGGGAGCCATCGGACTCCTGACGTGGTTTTTTCGGCCATAAAGTCATCCCTATTCATGGTGTAAATAAAACATCGCGAATAAATAATCATTACAAGTGATTATGTGGTTTCAGCATAAATTATGCTGCGCTACAAATGTGAACAAATACACAATAAGAATAGGGTTAAATTGTTTCCTGATGTTTCTGATTTCAGAGAAAAAAAAGCCCGGCATGGACGCCGGGCGGGTGGAGAGTAAAAGGCATTAGCCGCCGAACTGATCCGGGTCAGGGCCAAGACGTTTACCCTGATCGAGTTTAGCGATCTCGGCCAGCTCGTCTTTATCGAGACGGAAATCCCAGACGTCAAAGTTTTCGGCAATGCGCGCCGGAGTGACGGATTTCGGGATCACAACCAGACCGCAGTCCAGATGCCAGCGAATCACAATCTGTGCGGGGGTCTTGCCGTATTTATCCGCCAGCTCGCGGATAATTTTCTGGTCAAATACCCCTTCGCCGCCCTGTGCCAGTGGGCTCCAGGATTCGGTCTGGATTTTGTGCGTGGCGTTCCAGGCATGCAACTGGCGCTGCTGCAAAAGAGGGTGCAGTTCAATCTGGTTGATAACCGGGGTCACGTTCGTCTCATCAATTAGCTTTTGCAGATGATGAATCTGGAAATTACATACCCCAATGCTCTTCACCAGCCCCTGTTCCTGGAGTTTGATCATTCCTTTCCAGGCCTCAACATAGTGATCGATAGCCGGAACCGGCCAGTGCATCAGGTAGAGATCAACATAATCGAGCTGCAGTTTATCGAGGCTTTCTTGCAATGCTTCCTGTGGGCGTTTCTGATCGTCATTCCACAGTTTTGTGGTAATAAACAGGTCTTCACGCGCAACGCCTGCACTTTTTAATGCCGTGCCGACGCCATCTTCATTTTTATACGCGGCAGCGGTATCAATAGAGCGATAGCCCACTTCCAGCGCCTTGTGAATGGCGGAAACCACTTCCTCATTGCCCGCTTTCCACACGCCAAGACCCAGCTGCGGCATCAGGTTGCCGTCCGAAAGCTTAATCACGGTTGGATGTGTCATGCATTCCTCCTGTATGAGCTTACCGGGACAAGTCCCGGTAAGGTTGTGTGCATTAAGTCTGGACGAAAAGTCCAAAAACGAAAGGCAGCGGAGTAAAAAGCTTAGCGTGCCGCTTCGTAAATGCGACGGCTGACTTCAAGAGTAATATCCTGATGTTCACCGAGTTTTGTCATGCCATGTTCTTCCAGTTTTGCCAGCAATGCAGGGATAGAACTGCCGTCCAGACCGTAACCGGACAGACGCGTCGGCACACCCATCTGCTCAAAGAAACCACGGGTTGCTTCGATAGCGGCATCGATACGACTGTCTTCAGAACCTTCCGTGATATTCCAGACACGTTCTGCATATTGCAGCAGTTTGGCGCGCTTGGTGTCGCGTTTCTCATTCCACAGGGCAGGGAGCACTATCGCCAGCGTCTGGGCATGATCAAGACCGTGCATTGCCGTCAGCTCATGGCCGAGCATATGGGTTGCCCAGTCTTGCGGCACACCCGCACCAATCAGGCCGTTTAGCGCCTGGGTGGCCGCCCACATGACGTTGGCGCGGACATCATAGTTTTCCGGTTCTTTCAGCGCCTTCGGACCTTCTTCAATCAGCGTCAACAGAATGCCTTCAGCGAAACGATCCTGGATTTTGCCGTTTACCGGGTACGTGACATATTGCTCGACGGTATGCACGAAGGCGTCCACAACACCGTTAGCGACCTGACGCGGCGGCAGAGTGTAGGTGTAAACCGGATCCAGCACGGCAAAAATCGGCTGAACGTGTTCAGACATAAACGCTTGTTTATCGCCAGTGGTTTTACGGGAGATAACCGCGCCTTTGTTGGATTCGGAGCCGGTTGCCGGCAGCGTCAGCACGGAACCCATCGGGATTGCGCTGGTGATTTTGCTGCCGTAGGTTTGCAGAATTTCCCACGGATCTACGCCTTCTGCGTAATGCGCCGCTGCAGCGATGAATTTGGTGCCATCCAGCACTGAGCCGCCGCCGACCGCCAGCAGGAAGGTAATTTTTTCATCCTGCGCGATTTTGACGGCTTTCATCAGCGTTTCGTAAGATGGATTGGGTTCGATACCGCTGAATTCCCGCACATCCAGACCTTCCAGCGCGCTATACACCTGATCCAGCACACCGTTTTTCTTCACGCTACCGCCACCGTAGGTAATCAGGACGCGAGCGTCTGCCGGGATTTGTTCACGCAAATCGGCAATTGCGCCTTTACCAAACAGGATGCGGGTAGGGGTATGGAGATTAAAGTTGTTCATTGCTCGTTCCCTTTATGTGGGTGATAGATGAGCAGGCAGTATGCTGCCCGATGGCAATAATTGTGGCCGTGGTGGGCTTACCTCTCAATGCACATTTCTGCCGATGTCTTGCCTGTTTCTCCAGCTTGCTGGAGAAACCGCACAAAAGATTGCACACTGTAGCGGTCGAAAAACAGTGAAGGAGCGGCGAGCCATGAACCGTGACGAGATTTGCCAGGCGCTAACGCATAAAGTAAAACTACTGAAAAATAATGAAAACTATCTCAGTACGCTGCTTCCGGATATCCGTTTACTTTATGGTACTGAACCGGGAACCCGCACGCCGGTAATGTATCAACCGGGGATCGTTTTTCTCTTCTCCGGCCATAAGATTGGTTATATCAACGAACGTGTATTTCGCTATGATACCAATGAATATTTACTGCTTACCGTACCCTTACCCTTTGAGTGTGAGACCTATGCAACGCCGGAGGTTCCGTTGGCGGGGTTACGCCTTAACGTCGACATTCTGCAGCTACAGGAACTGCTGATGGATATTGGCGAAGATGAATCTTTCCAGCCTGCGATGGCGGCAAGCGGCATCAACTCTGCCACCCTGTCCGAAGAGATCCTGTGTGCGGCGGAGCGTTTACTCGACGTGATGGAACGCCCGCTGGATGCCCGTATTCTGGGAAAACAGATCATTCGCGAGCTGCTCTATCACGTGCTCACTGGACCGCGTGGCGGCGCACTGCTGGCGCTGGTTAGCCGCCAGACCCATTTCAGCTTAATCAGCCGGGTGCTGAAACGCATTGAGAGCCAATACACGGAAAACCTGAGCGTCGACGAACTGGCGGCGGAAGCCAATATGAGCGTCTCTGCGTTTCACCATAACTTTAAGTCGGTGACCAGCACCTCGCCGTTGCAGTACCTTAAAAGCTACCGCCTGCACAAAGCGCGAATGATGATGATCCATGATGGTATGAAAGCCAGTGCTGCGGCCATTCGTGTGGGGTATGAGAGCCCGTCGCAATTCAGCCGCGAGTTTAAACGCTATTTTGGCGTCACGCCGGGGGAAGATGCTGCGAGAATTCGCATGATGCAAGCGGGATGATTTTCCTTCTCCTTTTGGGAGAAGGAAAAAGGAAAGGTATCAGGCGCTGCAGTATTTTTTCTTAATCACGACGGCCAGCGTACCCACCAGCCCGGCGACCAGCAGGAAAAGCGGCAGAATCATCAGGAATGTCATCACCTGATCTTCATGGCGCTTAACGAAGGGGATCATGCTAATGGCATAGCCCAACGTGGTGATCATGCCGACCCACAGCAGGCCACTGAGCCAGTTGAAAAGCTGAAAGCGGCGGCTGGACAAGCCTGAAATCCCGGCCATGGTTGGCAACAGAGTACGCACGAAAGCCAGGAAACGCCCGGCCAGCAGCGCCAGCAAACCGTGACGGTCAAACATGCAGGTTGCGCGCTGGTGATATTTCTCCGGCAACTGCGCCAGCCAGCTCTTCACCACTCGCGTATTCCCCAGCCAACGTCCCTGCAGGTAGCTTAACCAGCAGCCCAGACTGGCGGCAGACGTCAGGATCAGGAGTGTCGACAGGTAGTCCATGCAACCACGCGCCACCAGTGCGCCAGCCAATAAAAGCAAACTGTCCCCAGGTAAAAACGAGGCCGGAAGCAATCCGTTTTCTAAAAAGAGTGTGGCAAACATCACGAAATAGACGACGCCAACAATATGTGGGTTCGCCAGCGCTGCAAAGTCGTGGTGCCAGAGCGCAGCGATAATGTCTTGAATTACAGCCATGGACTTTCCTGTGGTACCGCTTAGAGAAGGCTATTGTACCTGCTTATCGCCCGAAACACCTTGATCCCAGGCGCAATTAATACAGAGTATTCTGCTAGCGTAATCAGAATTTTCCACCAGCAGTTAACAATTTAAACGATACGCTGGAAACCTGCGGCCAAATCTTCAATTAAATCATCAACATCTTCCAGACCAATATGAACGCGAATCAGAGTACCGCTAAAATCCACGCCGCCATCAGGACGAATAGCAGCGATCTGTTCCGGTTGATTCGCCAGAATTAATGATTCATACCCACCCCATGAGTAGGCCATGCTGAACAGTGAGAAATTATCGAGATAGGCCGCCAGCTCTTCATTGTTAAGACGCTTGTTCAGAATGAAGGAAAACAGGCCGCTGCTACCGCTAAAATCGCGCTTCCAGAACTCATGACCTTTGCTCCCGGGCAGCGCTGGATGGTTAACCTGCGCGACTTGCGGGTGCGAAGCCAGCCACTTCGCGATTTTCAGACTGCTTTCATGATGCTGACGCAGACGTACGCCAAGGGTACGCAGGCCACGGCTGGTCATATACGCCGTATCCGCATCGACCATTTGCCCCATCAGATAGGCATTCTCACGCAGTTGATCCCAACAACGGGCGTTGGAAACCGCGGTGCCGATCATCCCATCAGAGTGGCCAATCAGGTATTTGGTGGCGGCCTGAATGGAAATGTCGATATCGAATTCAAGGGCTTTAAAGAGAATGCCTGCCGCCCAGGTATTGTCGATCATAATGATCGCCTCTGGCGCCACGCTTCTGACCGCCTGCACAATTGCCGGTACGTCATGAACTTCCATGGTGATGGAGCCAGGGGATTCGAGGAACACGATTTTCGTATTGGGCTGAATCAGACGCACAATGCTTGAGCCGATCATCGGGTCAAACCAACTAGTGGTCACGCCGAGCTTGGTGAGGATCTTCGTACAAAAATCCTGGCTTGGTTCATAGGCGCTATTGGTCATTAGGATATGGTCGCCCTGTTCTACAAACGCCAGAATGGTATTTGCCACTGCCGCGGCGCCACACGGGAAAAGGGCACATCCCGCGCCGCCTTCCAGCTCACACATGGCGTCCTGTAACGAGAAATGGGTCAGCGTGCCGCGACGCCCGTAAAAAAGCTCGCCTTTTGCGCGATTACGCGTGGCCTGCTTTTTCGCTTCGACAGTGTCGAAAACCAGGGAGGAAGCCCGTTGAATGACACTATTCACCGAACCCTGCGTGTATTTCTTGCTGCGCCCCGCGTTCACCAGAGCGGTATCAATATGCTTCGCCGTCATGTTCGCCTAACCTGTTTTTATACGTCTGGATGTCCAGACTACCATGAATGCCAGACGATGCATCGGTGCCTGTTCTGATAAAGCATAAAATTTTATGAATAGTCGGCGATGAAACTTTTTTACTGCGTGAGCGCAAGGAAAAAGCGGGAATATTGCGGCAGTATGTAAATACTAATGAGAACTACTATCAATTCGACGATGTTTTGATATTATTATGCTCAGATTTTGTGATATGCGTCGTGGAGATACACAGTGGGTAATAATTTGATGCAGGCGGATCTTTCCGTTTGGGGTATGTATCAACATGCCGACATCGTAGTAAAAATTGTGATGATCGGGTTGATTCTGGCATCAGTGGTCACCTGGGCAATCTTCTTTAGTAAAAGTGCTGAGATGATTGCGCATAAACGCCGTCTTAAACGTGAACAGCAATTGCTGGCTGATGCCCGTTCGCTGGATCAGGCCAGTGACATCGCCTCCGCTTTCCATGCCAGAAGCCTCAGCACGCAGTTAATTAACGAAGCCCAAAATGAGCTGGAGTTGTCCGCGGGTAGCGAAGATAACGAAGGTATTAAAGAGCGCACGGGTTTCCGCCTTGAGCGTCACGTTGCCGCTACGGGCCGTCATATGGGCCGTGGCAATGGTTACCTTGCGACAATTGGCGCTATTTCCCCGTTCGTGGGGCTGTTTGGCACCGTATGGGGCATCATGAACAGCTTCATTGGTATTGCCCAGACGCAGACCACTAACCTTGCCGTGGTTGCACCGGGTATCGCGGAAGCGTTGCTGGCCACCGCGATCGGTCTGGTGGCGGCAATTCCTGCCGTGGTTATCTATAACATCTTCGCCCGCATGATCGGCGGTTATAAAGCGACGCTGGGTGATGTTGCCGCACAGGTTCTGCTGTTGCAAAGCCGCGATCTGGATCTGGCTGCCAGCGTCGCAGCAAAACCCGTTCACGCCGCCCAGAAACTACGAGTAGGTTGATGCCCCATGGCAATGCGTCTTAACGAAAACCTCGACGATAACGGCGAAATGCACGAAATCAACGTAACGCCGTTTATCGACGTTATGCTGGTTCTGCTGATTATCTTCATGGTGGCTGCGCCGCTTGCAACGGTAGATGTGAAAGTTAATCTGCCGGCTTCCACCAGTCAGCCGCAGCCGCGTCCGGAAAAACCCATTTACCTGTCCGTCAAAGCGGATAACAGCATGTTCATTGGTAACGATCCGGTGACTGACAAAACGATGGTGACTCAGCTTGATGCCCTCACCGAAGGGAAGAAAGACACGACGGTCTTCTTCCGTGCGGATAAGACTGTTGATTACGAAACCATCATGAAGGTGATGGATACTCTGCATCGCGCGGGCTATCTCAAAATTGGCCTGGTCGGTGAAGAGGTTGCAGCCGCGAAGTAACCTTCGCGTTTGCTTATTAAGGCTGGCCTGCGGGTCGGCCTTTTTGTTTTCAGGGCTCCGCTCAGCCGACGATATAACACCTTATTTTAAGGGATGTTAATGTAACAATGCATAAGCCAATAAAAACAGGGGTTATTCAGGAAATAGCCAAACGGGGTGAATAATTATTGGTAATAGGGGGAGGGATTATAAGGTTATTTCAGTGCTTGCGCAGGCTCTGACGTGAGGGGCGTTGCAGCGTCTTCTGACGCAGTTTTTTCCTCAGGCGCAACGGTCGTCACAACCGCGGTACGGTATTCTTCATCGGCAAGCTTACGGCTGATGCGCAGGGTTGCGGTCTCTCTGGCAAGGATATGCTGGTAATTGGCTTCCAGCCTGGCCATTATTTTTTCCAGCAGTTCAGGGCGCTCCTCCACGATAGCGTTGATTGTCGCACCATAGATCTCTTCTTTTACCTGAAAGGCATAGATTTCCCGGCGATTTTGCCACTTTAGTCGTACAAGGGCCGCAGGGATAGAGATGAGCTCATGGGCAATGCGCTGTATGGTGGCGTTCTTACTCTGAATCAGTGCATCAATATTTTGCTTTAAGATAAATTCGTCGCTGGGTTGATTGTCTAAAGTCAAATAAACGTCGTTATTATCTATTTTCTCCACGTCATTCATCCCCTAGCTTATAAAACAAAGGCGTATCTTTTTCGCGGGTAATGAGATTAAGCCAAATTTCATTTCCTGCTTCATTAATTTGTTTGGTCTTTTCGGAAATTATTTGGCTTAATGTCTGGGCATCAATCTCGCCTTCGGCTTGCAAATCGTTCAGCAGGCGGGCAAAAGTTTCGATTTTTACCACACGATATAATCGATCTTTTATATGACGATCGCGCTCCTCAAGCAACATATTCCGCGACTGACCGGTACGATTGGCATTCGCTAATATATCGCTGGCGTAATCAGAGAGCGTTCTTTTTCCCTGAGTTAAATTAGTGTCTTTTTCTGCTTCTCCCGGTTCTGTTTCCGTAACAGAAATGTGAAATCGAGCCGGGACAAGATTCTCGGGGAGCATTTCTAATATCCTTTAATATCAATAAGGTAGGAGAAGTTCAGGCGTGAGGTTCGTTGACAATATCATGGCGCACTTTTAAAATCAAAAAAAATGGAGCCTGCATCATATGAACAGTATTTATTATTCTGTTGTCATTTTATTGCTGTTAACGGGCGGCGTACTTTTATTGATGCGCGAGAACAATAAAAAGCCGTCCATAGCTGAAACTGAAACGTTGGCGCCGCAAGCTAAGCCTCTGTCCAAAGAGGAGGGCGAAGACCATTTCGCAATGCTAATGAATGCCATTACCCCGGTGTGGTACTGGCGTGTAAATCATGAATATATCGATTTTCTTCATGCGACGATTAAACGCATGAACATGGCGGAGATAAATAGCGTTCCCGGGTTATTTGAGGCGCAGCGCCGTTGCAGCGATCTCAATTCTGCCGTCTACAAGTATTATGACAATATTAAAAAGCGCTGTTTAAACGGCGAAAAAGTGATGCACTCTGACCTTGATGTGTTGAACCTGCGCCAGTGTTTTCGCGAGTTCAGCATGGAGGCCTACCCGGAACTGGTCGTGCTGGTATGGCCGGAATATCAGCGCCCGGAGATAGACCCGGCACAGGTGTAACCTGTCGTGACGTTCCACTGCTGCCGGTGCAGCAGTGGAACAGGCGAATCAATATTTCGCGTGGTGTTTAAAGCGGAAATCTTCCATAAAACCGGTCAGTTTTTCTACCGCACCGAGCGTCAGCGCGTTATAGATTGAGGCACGTACGCCGCCAATCGCGCGGTGACCGCCAAGGCCGGAGAATCCAGCGGCTGTCGCTTCATTCAGGAACAACGCTTCCAGCTCTTTCGTCGGCAAATTGAACGCAACATTCATATCAGAACGGAAAGCCGCTTCACCCCATGGGCGGTAGAAATCATTGCTGCCGTCAATCAGGCCATACAGCAATTTCGCTTTTTGCTGGTTGATTTGAGCCATGTTTTCCAGCCCACCGACGTCATTGAGCAGCCAGCGTGTGACCAGCAGTACAACATAAATTGCGAAGACCGGCGGGGTGTTGAAGTTCGAGTGTGACTCAACCTGACGGCGATAGTCCAGGAATGACGGCAGGTTATCCGGGGCGTTTTGTACCACACTGTCACGAACCAGTACGATGGTAACGCCTGCCGGACCAATGTTTTTCTGCGCATGGGCATAAATCAGCGAGAATTTATCGGCCTCACACGGCTTAGACAAAAAGTCAGAAGACATGTCACAGACGCGCGGCACGTCGTCGCGGCCCAGAATACGATTGAACTGCAGACCTTCTACCGTCTCGTTGGAGACATAGTGAATGTACGGAGCGTCCGGCGAAAAATCTAACTCTTCATCGGTCGGCAAACGGCGATACCCATGTTCCTCACCGCTCCAGATGACGCGAACCGGGCCTTCACGCATGGCCTCGGTCACCACTTTACGGCTCCAGTAGCCGGTATCAAAATATTCTGCCGGGTGTTTTTTCCCCCGCAGCATGGTCATTGGGACCATAGAGAACTGCTGTGTCGCACCACCCTGCAGGAACAGGATATGGTAGTTGGAAGGCAGGCCTAACAGCGTGCGGATATTGTTTTCGGTTTCACGCACCACATTTTCAAACCAGTCTGAACGGTGGCTGATACCAAGAATGGACAGCCCCGCCTCAGGGACATTAATGATCGCCTGTTGGACCTGGTTTAATACCACCTCGGGCAGCGCGCCCGGGCCGCCGGAGAAGTTCAGTGCGTTATTCGGATTCAATGACATGTTCATACCTGTGTAGCATAAATGGGTTAGAGCGTTTTACCGGCCCGTTGTAACAACATTTCCCGCATCGCAGTTTTGACTTTATGCATATGAATCTGCTTGTTGGGAAACATCACTTCGTCGTCCATGGCGTGCACGACCATCGCCGGATCGATTTCAAAAATCAGCAGTTCGCCGTTCTGCGTCTCGGCACAATCGATACCGATGTACTCAAGGCCTGTGCGCTGGCTAATTGCGTCCAGCGCATCATGGTGGCGTGCGGCAAAATCAGCGAACTCGTTCAGGAAGCGGGCTTCCTGAGCGCGTTTGTTTTCGTCTTCGTACATCCCTGCGTTGACGTAATGGATCATCCAGTTGGACGACACGCCCATATGGCAGGCATACGCTTTGCCGTCGATTAGCACCAGGCGCATTTTGCGAAACAGACCGTCGTCACCGCTGTAATCCACGAAACGGGACAAGAAAAACGTATCCTCGTCGTTCTGCTGCAGATAGGACGCGACGGCCTCACGGTTTTCCACTTTTTGTAGACCGTGACCACCATGGCTGCCGACCGGGCGCAGAATAATCGGGAAGGCGTGATCGTCGGCGATATCGGAGACGGACTTCTCTCCCGCTGCCACAGACTGCAGAGACTGGCGGCTGATATGCAGCGCCGGACAGATCACCAGACCGGGCACATTTTGCAGCAGGATACTGGCGTTGTGGCGTTCAGAATTGGGGACGTTTTGAGGCGGATTCAGGACCGGCGTAGGCCAGTCGCGCAGAACATTCTCCAGGCGCTGCAAAACGGCACTTTGTTCGTCGCTGGCACCAATCGCCACCATCACCAGATCGTGTTCCGGCACGGGTGACGTCAACGGATGCGGCGCAGTGGGATCGACATAGTAATTGATGAGATCGATGTCGCTATCTTCAAGCAGGCAGTCGAGCGGAATATTGGCCGAAAGATTACCCGGCACCATCAGCATCAGTACACGCAGTTTCGTTGGCTGACGCGCATGCCAGTGGTAAACGCGTTGCATCTGCAGCGCCTGGTTTTGAATTTGCAGACCTAACTCTTCATGTTTCAGGCTCATCATGGCCGTGGCAAGGTTCATCCACAGGGTCGCATCTTCCGGTGCTTTTTCCGCAAGGGCGATCATTTCTTGTGCCATAGAGGAGAAGTCAATACCTGCGATGCTCATACGTAAAAACGGCGCCATTCCCAGGAATGGCAACGATTGAGCTTCCGGCTCTGACGTTAACGACATACTGAGTGCCTCTGGTTATACAGTCGATATGACTTATGATGCTATAAATGACCAGATGGCAATGCGGTGATTAGCGGGGATAAAAAGCGGGATAACGGGAGTTACCCTCGGAAAGTGCGTCATTGCTGGGGTAAATAGTGCGAATTTTTCTATGAAATGCCGATAAACCACCTGAATGGTAATAAAAGAAGGGGGAACTGCGCCCCCATCATTTTTACTTATCGGAGGAGGCGTGCCAGAGGTTGAGTTCACCGTCGGCAACATGCTTATCGATCTGCGCCAGTTCGTGTTCACTGAATGTCAGATTGTTTAGCGCCAGCACGTTTTCTTCCAGTTGCTCCGGACGGCTTGCGCCGATCAACACGGAGGTGACACGGTCGTCTTTCAGCAGCCAGCTCAGCGCCATCTGCGCCATGGATTGCCCACGCGCGGTGGCCATCTCATTGAGCAGCCGCAGGCTGCTGAGGTTGGCTTCGGTCAGCATTTTTTCCGACAGTCCGCGAACCTTCTTCCCTTCTTTCTGCATCCGCGAACCTTCCGGGATCCCGTTAAGGTATTTTCCGGTCAGCAATCCCTGTGCCAGCGGGGTAAAGGCGATGCAGCCAACGCCGTTGGCGTCGAGCGTATCCAGTAAGCCGGTTTTATCGACCCAGCGGTTAAGCAAGTTGTAAGAAGGCTGATGGATCAACAGAGGAATCTTCCACTCGCGCAGCAGCGCTACCATTGTCTGGGTTCGCGGCGTTGAATAAGAGGAGATACCGACATAGAGCGCTTTGCCGCTCTGTACGGCCTGGGCCAGCGCAGCGGCGGTCTCTTCCATTGGCGTATTCTCATCGACACGGTGCGAATAGAAGATATCGACGTAGTCCAGCCCCATGCGTTTCAGGCTTTGATCGAGGCTGGCGAGTAAGTACTTACGGGAGCCGCCGGAACCGTAAGGGCCGGGCCACATGTCATATCCTGCTTTGGTGGATATGATCAACTCATCGCGGTAAGCGGTGAAATCTTCACGCAGCAAACGCCCAAAGTTTTCTTCCGCGCTACCCGGAGGCGGACCGTAGTTATTGGCTAAATCAAAATGGGTGATGCCTAAATCGAAGGCTTTACGTAACAGCGCACGCTGGGAATCAAGGGCTTGAACATGGCCGAAGCTATGCCACAAACCCAGCGACAGTGCGGGCAGGCGCAGGCCGCTTTTACCGCAGTAACGATACTGCATCTGCTCATAGCGAGCAGGGTTGGCAAACCAGGGCATGATGTCTCCTTTCTTGTAGATGTAGGGTCGAAACAGTGTTTTTATTCTATAACGGTTCTGGTGGCGTGCTCTCGACGGGATAAAAAAATCTCTTCGCTAGCGTTCTTCTCTCTAATGATAACGTCGCGCGATTATTCGCTTTATGGGGTTATCAGGTGCTGAAATAGATTGTTGACACTGAACTCCGACGAAGGGGCTCTGGGCGTTGAGGTTATATTGTGTTTAAGACGTTACGGCAAGGTAAAATAGACTTGCGCAAATGCGTCATATCGACAGTGCTGTCGGCGATGCGGCATGCGAGCTTTTCCGGAAGATGCGCAAATTTTCTGAGAAAATTCTTAGGTTATGACGTTCGTGCACCGTTGTTGCTATGAGACGGAAAAACGATAAATTATATTTATTGAATATGATCGAAATAACAGTTGGCTTTCCACGCTTCCCGTCATCCTGCCTGCGCAGTGTCACTTTCAAAGCAATGCGCTGTTCCATTTATCGCATTTTAATCAGAAGGTTACCATTCTCTCTGGACGTCACTGTGGAGACCGCCTTTTGTCACCATTACGGGTAACAAAAAACGCATTAACATTACAAATGGTATGGTTATTGTTTCTTTGATTTTATTTATGGCAGCATGGTCAATATTTATTTTTTTATTTTATTATGATTCTTATATCTTTGTTTTAAATTTGAATGCGGTGTCGGTATGTTGTTATTTCATTTATTGGGTGTCTTTTTTTGTTTATTTATAATGTTTTTCTCAGATCTTTTTTAATTTTTGTTTTATTTATAAAAAACGTTTTGTATTTTTACTTTAATTACGGATGTAATAACTCATCAATAAATTTCTCTCATAATATAAAGCAGTTACATATAGTTTAGTTAGGTTGCTAACCTTAAAAATCGAATGATAAACCGCGCCTTGTTTTCAAAAAATAACATCCATAAGTGAAGGTAAACCACGATGGGATATGGACAAATATTGCCCATTTTGTGATCAATTTTTTACTTTGAACCATACAAATTCCCTAAATGTTGCCGATAAAGGAATTAACTCTCAATTCCGAGTAAGCATGTCCTTTCACTGCAAGGAAATAATTATGCGTATGCTTCAAAACTTTACTATCCGAATCGTCATGCTGGTGATCCTGGGCATTTTTGGCCTGTTGTGGTCCGGCGTCGGTTTGTATAGCGTTTTCTCTCTTTCAAAAGTGGCTGATGGCAATGAAGTTGATCGCCAGCTTGTGTCACAGATGACGTTGCTTAGCCAGGGCAATGACCAGTATTTCCGTTTTGTTACGCGCCTTAGTCGTGCGATGGAGGCAAAAAGCGCAGGCGGTGCAGTCGATTTTGGTCCTGCACAGCAGTCGCTTGAGAGCATGGCGAAAAAACTCACCGAGTTTAAAGCTATCTCTCCAGGACCTATGGATCCCAAGGTATCAGAGCAGGTAATCGCTGCCTGGCAGGCACTGCTTGATCAGGGCATTACACCGCAGATGCAGGCGGCCCAACAAGGGGCGGTTGAAGCCTATCGTCAGCAGGCAAACACCGTGACCCCTGCATTGAGTCGGGCATTCGGCGCAACCACTGACAGCTTTAATAAAGCGGCAGGTGTCAGTCTTGACGAAACCCGTGTGATGGTTGACAGCCAGACCCACATCATCCGTGCGATTATTATCGTGGCAATGGTGCTGGGGTTACTGATTCTGCTATTCACCGACCGCTACCTGGTGACGATGCTGGTGAGACCGTTGGATGCCATTCGTGATCACTTCACGAAAATGGCACAGGGTGACCTTAGCCAGCCAATCCCGGATTTTGGCCGCAATTGCGTAGGACGTGTCGTGCCCTTGCTGCGTGCGACTCAGGATAGCCTGCGAGATGCGGTCAGCTCTATCCGTAACGGTAGTGAGAATATCTGGCGCGGCGCGACCGAGATTTCCAGCGGCAACAATGATCTCTCTTCCCGTACCGAAGAGCAGGCGGCAGCGCTGGAACAGACGGCAGCCAGCATGGAACAACTGACGGCAACGGTGAAACTGAACGCCGATAACGCCAGCCAGGCAAGTGAATTGGCCGATGTCGCCTCCTCAACGGCGAGTAAGGGCGGCGCGCTGGTAGAGGAAGTCATCAGCACAATGGATGGCATCTCTCAAAGCTCGAAGAAAATTGCGGAAATCACTACGGTCATTAATAGCATCGCCTTCCAGACCAATATCCTGGCACTTAACGCCGCTGTTGAAGCTGCTCGTGCGGGTGAGCAGGGGCGTGGCTTTGCGGTTGTTGCAGGCGAAGTGCGTAACCTGGCCAGCCGAAGCGCAGGCGCGGCGAAAGAGATCGAATCGCTTATCGCGGACTCCGTTACCCGCGTGGAGAAAGGCGCCAAACTGGTCAATGACACCGGCACTACAATGGAAGGCATTCTGCGTGCGGTTACCGAAGTGACCACCATCATGAAACAGATTGCTGCCGCATCGGCGGAGCAGAGCAAAGGCATTTCGCAGGTAGGCGTCGCGATTACTCAGATGGATAGCGTCACCCAGCAGAACGCCTCGCTGGTAGAAGAAATTTCTGCTGCAGCGGCGGCGCTTGAGGTACAAACAGAAGAGTTGCAGCGTTCTGTACAACAGTTCCGTTTGTCTGCTAATGAGCAGGTCAACGTCGCTGCGCCGACGGCAGTGAAAACACCTGCCTTGCGCGGTACGGCTAAGAAAGCCGCTTCTTCGTCAGATGAATGGGTCGCGTTTTAAATAACACTGTTACTGCTCAAAATATCGCTATATAGTTATGTATATATCGGTTGAGGGCAGTAAGAATGGAAAACCATTTTGGCAAAGGGTTGATGGCAGGGCTTAAGGCAACACAGGCGGATGAAGCCAGTAGGGTCGCGCGTTTTTGTTCTGACTATAAACGCGGTTTTGTGCTCGGTTTTTCGCATCGTATGTTCGAAAAAACCGGTGACAGGCAACTGAGTGCCTGGGAGGCTGGCGTGCTGACGCGCCGCTATGGGCTGGATAAAGAGATGATCATGGATTTTTTCCGTGAGAGCCATTCCGGCACGGCGATGCGTTTTTTTATGGCAGGCTACCGGGCCGGGCGCTAAGCATACCGGAACCGTTTTACCCTTTTAGAAAGCCACTCTTCTGCGTGGCTTTCTTCGTTTTTATGCCCTGTGTAAACACCCTGTACTTTGTGACATACCACGCTGATATTGAATGTTTCATTCGTATAGACACACTTTTTGTATGATTACTTGATCGCACGCGCACACCCATTGCTTAAATCCAGTGTAAAAACAGGGCTAATTTTTGGCAAAGGAATGACAATGCATGGCCGACGAAATTCCTCAACTGACTTCTTTTACCTCCTGCGGCATTAATCGTCGCGATTTTATGAAGCTTTGTACCGCACTGGCAGCCACGATGGGGCTTAGCAGCACTGCTGCTGCGAAGATGGCGCAAGCCGTCACCCAGAGCAAGCGCCCGCCCGTGGTCTGGATTGGCGCACAGGAGTGTACTGGGTGTACTGAATCGCTGCTTCGCGCAACGCATCCCACCGTTGAAAACCTCGTGCTGGAAACCATCTCGCTGGAGTACCACGAAGTACTGAGCGCCGCGTTTGGTCACCAGGTCGAAGAGAACAAACACCACGCTCTGGAAACCTATAAAGGGCAGTACGTTCTGGTGGTAGACGGTTCGATTCCGCTTAAAGATAACGGCATTTATTGCATGGTGGCGGGCGAACCGATTATCGACCATATCCGTAAAGCGGCAGAAAATGCCGCGGCGATTATCGCGATTGGTTCCTGTTCTGCATGGGGCGGTGTGGCCGCAGCCGGGGTTAACCCCACCGGGGCGGTGGGCCTGCAAGAGGTGCTCCCAGGCAAAACGGTGATTAACATTCCAGGCTGCCCGCCAAACCCACACAATTTCCTCGCCACGGTGGCGCACATTATTACCTTTGGCAAACCGCCGAAGCTTGATGCGAAAAACCGTCCGCTCTTTGCCTATGGCCGCCTGATTCACGAGCATTGCGAGCGGCGTCCCCATTTCGACGCCGGACGCTTCGCCAAAGAGTTTGGCGATGACGGGCATCGTGAAGGCTGGTGCCTCTACCATTTGGGATGTAAAGGTCCTGAAACCTGGGGTAACTGTTCAACGCTGCAGTTCTGCGATGTGGGCGGTGTCTGGCCGGTTTCCATTGGTCACCCTTGCTATGGCTGTAACGAAGAGGGCGTTGGCTTCCACAAAGGCATCCACCAACTGGCGCATGTTGAAAACACCACGCCTCGCGTTGATAAGCCACAGGTGAACAGCAAAGAAGGCGGCGTGATGTCGGCTTCCGCTGTCGGTCTGCTGGGTGGTGTGGTGGGATTACTGGCAGGCGTAGGGGTAATGACGGTGCGCGAGCTGGGCCGCCAGCAAAAGAAAAACAACGCTGACTCACAGGGAGAGTGACCGTGAACAGACGTAACTTTCTGAAGGTGGCCTCCGGCGGAGCGCTACTGGCGGGGGGAGCACTACCCGTTTCCGCCGCTGTGCATAACCGCCCGGCGATACCGGGCGCGTGGGGAATGCTCTACGACTCCACCCTGTGTGTCGGTTGCCAGGCGTGCGTCACCCGCTGTCAGGATATCAACTTCCCGGCACGTAACCCACAGGGCGAACAGACCTGGTCGAATAATGCCAAACTCACCCCCTATACCAACAATATTATCCAGGTGTGGCGTAGCGGTACGGCGCAGCATAAAGATCAGCCGACAGACGGTTATGCCTACATCAAAAAACAGTGCATGCACTGCGTTGACCCGAACTGTGTTTCTGTCTGCCCGGTTTCGGCCCTGAAAAAAGATCCCAAAACCGGCATCGTCCATTACGACGCCAGCGTCTGTACCGGTTGCCGCTATTGCATGGTTGCCTGTCCCTACAACGTGCCGAAGTACGATTACAACAACCCCTTCGGCGCGCTGCATAAATGTGAGCTCTGTAATCAGGCGGGCGTGGAGCGGCTCAACAAAGGGGGGCTGCCGGGCTGTGTCGAAGTCTGCCCAACCGGCGCGGTGATTTTCGGTACGCGCGAAGCGTTGCTGGCCGAGGCGCAGAAGCGCCTGAAACTGCAACCCGGCAGTGAATATCCTTACCCGCGCCAGACGCTGGATGCCAACGATCCTAACGTTCGCGAAGTCCCGAAATATCATCCGCACCTTTATGGCGAGCATGAAGGGGGAGGCACGCAGGTCATGGTACTGACGGGCGTGCCTTATACCTGTCTGGGCTTGCCGGAGCTGGATGATGTTTCGACCGGTGCGCGTTCAGAAAACATTCAGCATACGGTGTACAAGGGGATGATGTTGCCGCTGGCCGTTCTTGCGGGTTTGACCGCGCTGGTGTATCGCCATACCCGAAGCGATGACCATAAGGGAGGGGATGACGATGCATCATGATCCGCAGCCGCTTGGCGGAAAGTTACTCAGTAAACCGATCTATATGTTTGGGCCGCTGATCGTCTTGTGCGGGCTGTTTATCCTCAAGCGCCTGGTTTTCGGTCTGGGATCCGTTTCCGACCTGAATGGTGGGTATCCGTGGGGGATTTGGATCGCCTTCGACTTGCTCATCGGCACCGGTTTCGCCTGTGGCGGCTGGGCGCTCGCCTGGATGGTCTATGCCTTTAATCGTGGCGAATATCATCCGCTGGTGCGCCCGGCACTGCTGGCCAGCCTGTTCGGTTATTCGCTGGGGGGCTTATCCATTACCGTCGACGTTGGTCGTTACTGGAACCTGCCGTATTTCTACATTCCGGGCCATTTTAACGTCAACTCGGTGCTATTTGAGACCGCGGTGTGCATGACGATTTATATCGGCGTGATGGCGCTGGAGTTTGCCCCTGCTTTGCTGGAGCGTCTGGGCTGGAAGGTATCGCTAAAACGGCTCAATAAAGTGATGTTTTTCATCATTGCGCTGGGTGCGTTACTGCCCACCATGCACCAGTCGTCAATGGGATCGCTGATGATTGCCGCCGGACACAAAGTGCATCCGCTATGGCAAAGCTATGAAATGCTGCCGCTTTTCTCGTTGCTGACGGCATTTATTATGGGCTTCTCCATCCTCATTTTTGAAGGTTCTTTGCTACAGGCGGGGTTAAAAGGAAACGGGCCGGATGAACGGCACCTGTTCAGTAAACTTACCGGTACGTTGAGCGTGCTGCTGGCGCTGTTTCTGGTGGCGCGCTTTGGCGAGCTTATCTGGCGTAACAAACTGTCGTTCGCTTTTGCCGGGGATGGTTACAGCCTGATGTTCTGGGCCGAAATACTGCTGCTGGCTTTCCCGCTGGTGGTGTTTCGTGTGCCGCGCCTGCGCAACGACGCCCGGTTCCTGTTTACCGGTGCGGTGAGTATGCTGCTGGGTTGTGCGCTGTGGCGTCTGTCCTACTCTTTACTGGCATTCAACCCCGGTGACGGCTACCACTACTTCCCAACGGCTGAAGAGCTGATCATTTCCATTGGTTTTGTGGCAACGGAGATTTGCGCGTACATCCTACTTATCCGCCTGTTACCCATAATTCCCCCGTTAAAACAATCAGAAAGCCATGAGGCGAGTAAAGCATGAGTCAACGTATCACCATCGATCCGGTGACCCGTATTGAGGGTCATTTACGCATTGATTGCGAAATTGAAAACGGCGTGGTTTCCCGTGCCTGGGCATCGGGAACCATGTGGCGCGGAATGGAAGAGATTGTGAAGGGGCGGGATCCGCGCGACGCGTGGATGATCGTGCAGCGCATTTGCGGCGTTTGCACCACCACCCATGCGATTTCCTCGGTGCGTGCGGCGGAAAGCGCGTTGAAAATCAATGTGCCGCTGAACGCTCAGTACATCCGTAATATTATTCTGGCGGCGCACACCACCCACGACCATATCGTGCATTTCTACCAGCTTTCCGCACTCGACTGGGTAGATATCACCTCGGCTTTGCAGGCCGATCCGCAAAAAGCGTCGGCATTGTTAAAAGGCATCTCGAACTGGTCGCTAAACAGCGCCGAAGAGTTCGCCAAAGTGCAGCAGAAAATCAAAGCGTTGGTTGCCAGCGGGCAGTTAGGTATTTTCGCCAACGGTTATTGGGGACATCCGGCAATGAAACTGCCGCCGGAAATTAACCTGATTGCCGTGGCGCACTATCTGCAGGCGCTCGAGTGTCAGCGTGATGCCAACCGCGTGGTGGCGTTGCTTGGTGGCAAAAGCCCGCATATCCAGAACCTGGCGGTTGGCGGCGTGGCTAACCCGATTAACCTCGATGGGCTGGGCGTGCTCAATCTTGAGCGCCTGATGTACATCAAAACCTTTATTGACCGGCTGGAAGACTTTGTCGAGCAGGTTTACAAGGTCGATACGGCGGTGATCGCGGCGTTCTACCCGGAATGGCTGACGATGGGCAAAGGCGCGGTTAACTATCTGAGCGCGCCGGAATTCCCTACTGATGCCCAGAATGGCAGCTTCCTTTTCCCCGGCGGCTACATTGCCAACGGGGACCTCGCTACCCGTCGTGAAATCACTTCCCACAGTGACGAATACCTGATCAAGGGGATTCAGGAGAGCGCGAAACACGCCTGGTATAAAGATGAGGAGCCGCAGGCGCCGTGGGAAGGGACGACCGTGCCTGCCTATACGGGCTGGCAGGACGAGGGCAAATACAGTTGGGTGAAATCCCCCACCTTCTATGGCAAAACCGTGGAAGTTGGCCCGCTGGCGAACATGCTCAATAAGCTGGCCGCGAAACGGGAAACGACCTGGGAAAAACTTAACGATATCATTGCTATTTACCAGAAACTTACCGGGAAAACCCTTGGCGTCGAGCAGTTGCACTCCACACTTGGCCGCGTGATTGGCCGTACCGTTCACGCCTGCGAACTGCAGCATATCCTGCAGCATCAATACAAGGCGCTGATTACCAATATCGGCAAAGGCGACCACGTGACGTTCGTGAAACCGGATATTCCGGCGACGGGCGAGTTTAAAGGGGTGGGTTTCCTGGAAGCGCCACGCGGTATGTTGTCGCACTGGATGGTTATCAAGGACGGCAAAATCAGCAACTACCAGGCGGTAGTGCCGTCGACCTGGAATGCCGGTCCGCGTAATGCTAATGGCGATATCGGGCCGTATGAGCAGTCGCTGATTGGCACTCCGATTGCAGATGCGAATAAACCACTGGAAGTGGTGCGTACCATCCACTCGTTTGACCCTTGCATGGCCTGCGCGGTGCATGTTGTCGACGCGGACGGTAACGATGTTGTCTCGGTGAAGGTGCTGTGATGCGTATTTTGGTACTGGGGGTCGGTAACATTTTATTGAGCGACGAAGGTATTGGCGTTCGCGTTATTGAAGCGCTGGAGCAGCGTTATGTCATGCCAGAAGGCGTAGAGGTGCTGGACGGCGGCACTGCGGGCATGGAGTTGCTGGAAGCCATGGCGAATCGCACCCACCTGATCATCGTTGATGCGATCGTGTCGCGCAAAAGCGAGCCGGGCGCGCTGCTTATCCTGCGTGATGAAGAGGTGCCGGTGCTGTTCAACAATAAAATCTCGCCCCATCAGTTGGGGCTATCTGATGTCCTTTCCGCCCTGCGCTTTACCGGCGAATTCCCGGATAACATTACCCTGGTGGGGGTGATTCCCCACTCGCTGGAGCCGAACATCGGGCTGACGCCAATCGTTGAGGCAAGCCTGGAGCCTGCGTTACAGGCGGTACTTATGGCGCTACAGGAATCCGGCGTAACACCGGCATTACGGGAGCGCGCGTATGTCTGATTTCCTCGGTTTTCAACATTCCCCGCATGAACTGGTGGAAGCAGCGTTTGCGCGCATTGCCACAGATGAGATGCAGGATTTGCCCTTTTTACATCCGACTATGCCGGTTTTTGTCCCCGGCTTTACGTTGTTTGAAGGGCAATGGATCGGCTGCGTATTGACGCCCTGGATGCTGAGCCTGGCTATCTTTCCCGGCCCGGATCAGTGCTGGCCCCCGCGAAAAGTGGGGGAAAAGATCGGCCTGCAACTTCCCTTTGGCGAGATGATGTTTACCGTCGGCGAACTGGATGGGATATCCCAGTACTGCGCCTGTTCACTGATGTCGCCGTTGGCGCACGATCTCTGTGTCGGGCAAGGGAAAACGCTGGCCCAGGATTGCCTGCGCATGGTGCTTTCTCTGCCGGTGCGTGACCCGCAGCTCAGCCGCCGAGCCCTGTTTGCTGGCCTTAAAGGCGGCGAGTATGCATGAGCTTTCCCTGTGCCAGAACCTGGTTGAGATCCTTGAACAACAGGCTCAGCAGCATGGGGCAAAGCGGGTAACGGGCGTCTGGCTGGAACTGGGGGCGTTTGCCTGTATCGAGGAGAGCGCCCTGCGTTTTGGCTTTGAGATAACCTGTCGGGGAACGGTGGCAGAAGGGTGCCAGTTGCACCTTTCACAGCGTCCTTCGCTGGCCTGGTGCTGGAACTGCAACGAAAGCGTTGAGGTGAGCGGGGATGAGGTGTGCCCGCATTGCCACAGCCCCGGCTTGCAGCGGGAAAACGACAGCGGCATGCAAATCAAAAGTATCGAAGTCGATCAGGAGTAGCTATGTGTATTGGTGTGCCCGGCCAGGTGGTGAGCGTCGGTGAAAGCGCTCATCATCTGGCGCAGGTCGATGTCTGCGGCGTTCGCCGCGACGTGAATATTATGCTGGTGTGTGAAAGCGAACCCGCCGCGCTGCTTGGTCAGTGGGTGCTGGTGCACGTGGGGTTTGCCATGAGCGTCATTGATGAGGAAGAAGCCCTGGCGACGCTGGAAGCCCTGCGCGAACTGGATATGGATTTCACCGAACCTCAAAGATGAACCAGACCGGGTTTGGCATCGGTAATCATCTGGGTGACCAGCGCCAGATTACCGATTTTCGCCTCGCTGGCCCGGTAAAATTTACTTTTATCAATCAGCAATAAAGACTGATTTGCACGCCGCAGAAGGTGCGCTTTATAGGTGGCGTTATATTTCGTTGAATCCCACATCTCCCCGCTGGCATCCACCCCTTCGCAGGAAAAAATAAACAGGTCGACCTCAAGCGATTTCAGCATTGTGACCAGCGCCGGGTTCACGTAGCAGCGATTTTGCCGCTCCAGCCGCCCGCCGGAGCAGATGAGATTGATATGCTGGCGGCGCGCCATCTCCTGGCAAACGGGCAGGCTGTTGGTAAAGACTGTCAGGGGGATATCCGGCAACTGGCGCGCCAGATGAAAACAGGTCGAACTGGCATCCAGCGCCAGCGTCATCCCTTGCTCAATCCAGTTCAGGGCGTGGCGGGCAATATCGGCTTTATCTGCATAATGGCTTTTACGCCGGGCGTAAAACGGCTCGCCATCACTCTGTTGCGGCGTGTGAAGTAATCGCGCCCGACCGTGGCGGCGCACAATTTTTCCCTGCGTCTGTAGCGCTTTTAGATCCCGACGAATGGTCTCTTTGCTGACGCCAAGCTGCCCGGCGAGTGCGTCGGTGGTCAATGTCTCATGTTCTGCCAGTAGCTGAATCAACGAAGCCTGGCGTGTCATTTTCATGTCGGTTCCGCCTGCCGGTATGAAAGGGACAGCAGAGTGTGACCAATGGCTGCTCCATTTTTACCGGTATGTTTTATCTGATACATCGACTGGTCTGCGCGGCGTAATGCGTTAACAAAATCGTCGCCGCGCTGTACTTCATCAATACCGATGGATGCTCCCACCTGTGCCTCGCCATTATCCAGCTCGAAGGGCGTTAGCGCGGCGTGCAGGCAATTATGCGCGGTACTGTTGATAAGCAAACTGTTGAGCGCAAACGGTAGCAGCAGGACAAACTCATCGCCCCCCAGACGCCCTACCACTGAGCCTTCCGGACAGGCTTCACGCAGGCGCCGACTTAACTGTATCAACAATTCATCACCACTACGGTGACCAAAGGTGTCGTTGACGACTTTAAAATCGTCCAGATCGATAAACGCTATGCACAACGGGCCAGCCGCCTTGAGCGTATCGAAATGATGAATCAGCGCGTGGCGGTTCGCCAGCCCGGTCAGCGGGTCGTGGTTCGCCAGCGCCGCGAGCTGCTCTTCATACTGCTTCTCTTTGGTCATGTCGATGTGGGTACCGGTGACCTTTAACGGCTTGCCGTCGCTGTCCCGGTCAGTGACACGCCCACGGTCCAGCACCCAGGTGACGGTGCCGTTTTTATGCTGCATACGGTGCAGCGCTTCATAGAACGGGGTTTTGCCGTTGAGGTGGTCATAAAACGCATCGAGAACGCGCTGGCGGTCATCCTCATGCAGGTGCTCTTTCCAGACATCAAAGTGGGCGCTGAGCTCTTTTGGCTGATAGCCGAGCATCGATCCCCAGCGTCGGTTGTAGATAATCAGTTTCCCGCTGGGCACATCAAGCTGCCATAAACAGAGGCCTGTGCCATCCAGCGCCGCGCTGAGCTTGTTACGGGCATCACGCGCAATTCGCACCAGACGGGCGTTATGCTTTTTCAGATTCTGGATCTGCTGTTTTAGCGCATTTTCAGACATTTGGCGTGATTATGGGTAAATAAAAGGCATTCTTACTGGTTATATCAGAGGTTGTAAATACGATGTGATAAAAACAGTCTCAGGCTGGCCTGGGAAAGGAATTCCCGGACGCTTGCCGTCCGGGAAGAGGGGGGTTAGCCGTTGCGTTTGTCTTCGGTGTGGGTGTCGAAATCGCTGGCATCGTGGCGTTCGTGCAACTGTTCGCTCGGCTCACCAAAGGTACGGTTGACCATACGCCCACGCTTCACGGCAGGACGCTCAGCAACCTCTTTGGCCCAGCGCAGAACATTTTGGTAGCCACTGGCTTCAAGGAACTCGGCGGCGTTGTAAACGTTGCCCAGCACCACGTTGCCATACCACGGCCAGATGGCCATATCGGCGATGGTGTATTCGTCACCCGCCACGAATTTGTGTGTTGCGAGCTGTTTGTCGAGCACATCTAACTGTCGCTTGGCTTCCATCGTAAAGCGGTTGATAGCGTACTCGATTTTCACCGGCGCATAATTATAGAAGTGGCCAAAGCCGCCGCCGAGGAACGGCGCGGAGCCTTGCAGCCAGAACAGCCAGTTCAGTGTTTCAGTCCGCCCGGCGGGGTCTTTGGGCAGGAAGTGACCAAACTTCTCTGCCAGATACAGCAGAATGGCACCGGACTCAAATACGCGCGTTGGCGGGGTGGTGGAGTGGTCACGCAGCGCCGGAATTTTGGAGTTCGGGTTCACGTCCACAAAGCCGCTGGAGAACTGATCGCCTTCACCAATGCGGATGAGCCAGGCGTCATACTCCGCCTCTTTCACGCCCTTCGCCAGTAGCTCTTCGAGCATGATCGTCACTTTCTGGCCGTTCGGCGTACCCAGCGAATAAAGCTGTAGCGGGTGTTTACCCACGGGTAATTCTTTGTCATGGGTCGCGCCGGAAATGGGGCGGTTGATATTGGCAAACGCGCCGCCGCCGCTGTCTTTATCCCACGTCCAGACTTTTGGGGGCTGATAGGTGTTCTCTGACATGTTGACCTGCCTTTTCGTTAAGGTATTGAAGCAGTGTAGCAGCCGTCGGATAGGGGCGTGTTTCCCCGCTCCGATCAGGCCAGAATACGCGCCGCCCAGGCGCTGATATCATCACCGCTGCCCAGATCCGCCTGTACCAGTCCGTTGACCATAAAGGTGGGGGAGACGTGGATACCGTTCTGGCGCGCATACTTACAGTGCCATTTGATTTCCGCCTGCAATTCCGGGCGCGCAAAGGCTTCGCTCACCTTCACGCCGCTATAATTTTCAATTCGCTCGATGATCTGCTGCGGGGTGGCATCCATATTCGGGCCGCTGCAGTGGTCGGTAAACTCGAACTCTTCCCGGTGGTCGGCAACCGCCTGCATCACCTTATGTGCGGCATCTCGACCATTGGGCAGCGTGGAGGCGGCAAGAATGCAGCGCACAATGACGCCAGAAAACAAATGCCAGGGCTGCGATTGCAGGCGAATTTTTACCGTCACCTTGTCTTCACCCACTTCTTTTAGCAGCGCATCCAGTTTGTTAAACGCGCGCACGGAGAACGGACAGGTGGGTTCCAGAAAAACTTCAAAAGTGCGTGGGCCGTGACCCCAGACCAGCGGCTCGGCATGTAACGGTTGGCTCATGTTGACTCCTGATGGTTAGCACGATGTTGTGGCAGATGTGAACGTTGCGATGACCAAAGAGAATATCAGGATGTGATTTCGTGAGGCACTGGAATTGATGAATTTGGCAGGAGTGACGGCTAAACCGCCCAAAAAGCCAATGCCACAAGCAGACCGCCAGGCGAGACCCTGTGTTTGATGTAGCGCACCTCATTTTGCATTGGTAGCAGAATAGATTTGCTTTGCTAAACCGGTTTAATTAGATTTTAGCGATACATTCTACTGGGAGAAAACCATGTCAGCTCAAGTCTGGTGTCTGGGTGATGCCGTTGTTGATCTGTTGCCAGAGGGCGACGGGCGATTAATGCAGTGCGCGGGGGGAGCCCCGGCGAATGTCGCCGTTGGCATTGCGCGGCTGGAAGGGAAAAGCGGTTTTATCGGCCGGGTGGGGCAGGATCCTTTTGGCAAATTTATGTACGACACGCTACGTCAGGAAAAGGTGAACACGGATTATATGACCTTTGACGAGGCACAGCGGACATCCACCGTTGTCGTCGCCCTTGACGACGAAGGCGAGCGTTCCTTCACCTTCATGGTGCGCCCCAGCGCCGATCTTTTCTTGCAGGCTGATGATTTGCCTGCTTTCCGGCAGGGGGAGTGGTTACATAGCTGTTCTATTGCGCTCTCGGCTGAACCTTCGCGGACCACGACGTTACTCGCCATGCAGCGCATACGTGAAGCAGGCGGTTTCGTCAGTTTTGATCCAAATATTCGTACCGATCTCTGGCAGGATCCGCAGATGCTGCAGCGGTGTCTGGAGCGTGCCTTCGCTCTGGCCGATGTGGTCAAACTCTCAGAAGAAGAGTTGGCTTTCATGACGGCCTCCACGGATTTACGTATCGCGATGAAAACGCTGGCAGAACGTTTTGCGATCAAACTTTTGCTGGTCACTCAGGGCAAAGCTGGCGTGCAGGCGCTCTTCCAGGGCGACATTTTCCATTATTCCAGCGAGCCCGTAACTAGCGTGGATACCACCGGTGCGGGTGATGCCTTTGTGGCCGGGTTACTGTGGCAACTGGCGCAAACAGGTTTACCCCAAAGCGAGCCAGACCTGGCATTGGGCCTTAAGTATGCGCAGCGATGCGGTGCACTGGCGACCACGGCGAAAGGGGCGATGACCGCGCTGCCCCATCTTGCGGCTTTGATGGCGCCGCAGGGCTGATTTCCATAACGATTTGCGACCCTCCTCACATTCACTAAACCGGTTTAGCTAATTTGTTTGCAGGTTGAAATTAACCACGATTATGATTCGCGACTAAACCGGTTTAGCAAAATATTCAGCACTCTTACCTCTTTCATAGGGACGCAAAAACAATGAGAAAAAGCACGCTCGCTATCACGCTTGGTTTGTTAATGGGGTCGGGTTCTGCCCTTGCAGCAGAGGCGGGAAACAGCAGCATAGAGGCGCGCCTTGCCGCGCTGGAACAACGTCTACAGGCCGCCGAACAACGGGCGACTAACGCAGAAAAAAGAGCAGAAGCCGCCGAGTTACAGGCGAAAAAGGTGGCAACCGAGCAGCAGAAAACGCAGACCACCACGGCTGAGGTGGCGCAGCGCACCACGCAACTGGAGCAGAAATCATCACAGGAAGGTGGCTTTGAGTTCCATGGCTATGCCCGTTCGGGGCTGCTGATGAGCGACTCCGCGGCTAAAACCCAGGGTGGGCCAGGGATGACGCCAGCCGGTGAAACGGGTGGGCATGTCGGGCGTCTGGGCAACGAACCGGATACCTATGTTGAGATGAATCTTGAACATAAACAGACGCTGGCTAACGGCGCCACCACGCGCTTTAAAGTGATGCTGGCCGACGGACAGCGCAGCTACAACGACTGGACGGCATCGAGCAGCGACCTCAACCTGCGTCAGGCCTTTACCGAGCTGGGCCATCTGCCCACCTTCACCGGCGCGTTTAAAGACACTACCGTCTGGGCCGGGAAACGCTTTGACCGCGATAACTTCGATATTCACTGGCTTGATTCGGACGTGATTTTCCTCGCCGGGACCGGCGCAGGTATCTATGACATGAAGTGGAGCGATAACGCGCGTAGCAACTTCTCACTCTATGGCCGCACCTTTGGCGATATCGAAAACAGTGAAAATAATGCCCAGAACTACATCCTGACGCTGAACAACTACTTTGGCCCGGTGCAGGCGATGGTTAGCGGCATGCGTGCAAAAGACAACAACGACCGCCTTGACCTCGATGGCAACAAAGTGAAAAGCGATGCGGCTAACACCGGTGTCCATGCGCTGTTAGGGCTGCACAACGAAAGTTTCTATGGCTTGCGTGAGGGGATGTCGAAAACCGCGCTGCTTTACGGCCATGGCCTCGGTGCTGAGGTGAAAACAGTAGGGGCGGATGGCGCGCTGTTACCTCAGGCCGATACCTGGCGTCTGGCGACCTACGGCATGACCCCACTGGGTGGTGGCTGGCATATTGCCCCTGCGGTACTGGCACAGAGCAGCAAAGACCGTTACGTCAAAGGCGACAGCTACGAGTGGGCGACGGTTAACATGCGACTGATTCAGGAACTGACGCAGAATTTCGAGATGCAGTATGAAGGCAGCTATCAGTATATGGATCTCAAACCGGAGGGGTACAACAGCCGCAATGCGGTCAACGGCAGCTTCTACAAACTCACCGTTGCGCCAACATTGAAAGCGGGTGATGTGGGTGAGTTCCTGAAACGTCCGGAACTGCGTCTTTTCGCCTCCTGGATGGATTGGGATCACAAGCTGGACAACTATGCCAGCGATGATGCTTTGGGTAGCAACGGCTTTAAGTCTGGCGGCGAATGGACCTTCGGCGTGCAGATGGAAACCTGGTTCTGATAATGAAGCCCCGTTAAGGGGCTTCTTGACGCGCTAATTATTACAAATCTCCATAAAACAGGGGCTTATATGGACTTTGAACAGATTTCCCGCTCGCTCTTACCGCTGCTGGGCGGCAAGGACAATATCGTCAGCGCAGCGCATTGCGCTACGCGACTGCGGCTGGTTCTGGCGGAAGATGCCAAAGCAGACACCACGGCGATCGGTAAGGTTGAAGGGGTGAAAGGTTGTTTTCGCAATGCCGGACAGTTGCAGATTATTTTCGGCACTGGCATGGTGAATAAAGTCTATGCCGCCTTTATCAAAGAGGCGGGTATTGGCGAAACGAGCAAGTCCGAGGCCGCTGCCATCGCTGCCCGCAAACTGAATCCGTTCCAGCGCGCGGCCCGTTTGTTGTCGAACATTTTCGTCCCGATCATCCCAGCCATCGTGGCGTCGGGTTTGTTGATGGGGCTGCTGGGAATGGTGAAAACCTACGGCTGGGTCAATCCGGAAAACGCGCTCTATATCATGCTGGATATGTTCAGCTCTGCGGCGTTCATTATTCTGCCTATCCTGATTGGTTTCACCGCGGCGCGTGAATTTGGCGGTAACCCCTTCCTGGGCGCGACGCTGGGCGGCATTCTGACGCACCCGGCGCTGACCAACGCCTGGGGCGTAGCCGCCGGGTTCCATACCATGAACTTTTTTGGTATCGAAGTGGCGATGATCGGCTATCAGGGCACGGTCTTCCCGGTGCTGCTTGCCGTCTGGTTTATGAGTGTCCTGGAAAAACAGTTGCGCCGGGTCATTCCTGACGCGCTGGATCTGATTCTGACGCCGTTTTTGACGGTTATTATCACCGGTTTTGTCGCGCTGCTGGTCATCGGTCCGGCGGGGCGTGCGCTGGGTGACGGTATCTCCTTTGTGTTGAGCACGCTCATCACCCATGCCGGCTGGCTGGCAGGGTTGTTGTTCGGCGGTCTCTATTCGGTGATTGTCATTACCGGCGTGCATCACAGTTTCCATGCGATCGAAGCGGGGCTATTGGGCAACCCGTCCATTGGCGTGAACTTCCTGCTGCCTATCTGGGCGATGGCCAACGTGGCTCAGGGCGGTGCTTGTCTGGCGGTGTGGTTCAAAACCAAAGATGCCAAAATCAAAGCCATTACCCTGCCATCGGCGTTTTCGGCGCTTCTTGGCATTACAGAAGCCGCGATTTTTGGTATCAACCTGCGTTTTGTAAAACCCTTTATTGCAGCGTTGATTGGTGGGGCGGTTGGCGGTGCCTGGGTGGTCTCGGTCCATGTCTATATGACAGCCGTAGGGTTAACGGGCATTCCGGGCATGGCGATTGTACAGGCCAGCTCGTTACTGAATTATGCTATCGGGATGGTGATTGCTTTCAGCGTCGCCTTTGTTATCTCTTACCTGCTTAAATACAAAACGGACTCCGAATAATGACGCCATCAGCCCTGTTGCCGAAGATTTTACTGTCAGTACTTAAAGGCCAACCGAAAGCACTGCGAGACAGTCACTATCCGGCCTGGCATCTGGCCCCGGCGACGGGGCTGTTGAATGACCCCAACGGCTTTATCCATTTTCAGGGGCGGTTTCATCTGTTTTATCAGTGGAACCCGCTCGGCTGTCAGCATAATCACAAATGCTGGGGGCACTGGAGTTCAGCGGATCTACTGCACTGGCAGCATGAGCCGATAGCGCTGATGCCGGAAGAGGAGTATGACCGCAGCGGTTGTTATTCCGGTAGCGCGGTCGACAACCAGGGCGCACTGACGCTGTGTTATACCGGCAACGTGAAATTCGCCGGGGGTGGTCGTACGGCCTGGCAATGTCTGGCGGTGCAGAACGCCGAAGGCGGGTTTGATAAGCTGGGGCCCGTCATCGCGTTGCCGGAAGGCTACACCGGGCACGTCAGAGATCCGAAAGTCTGGCAGCATGAAAACCAGTGGTACATGGTGCTCGGCGCCCAGGATCTGGCGCTACGCGGCAAAGTGCTGCTGCTTCGTTCCGACGATTTGCACCACTGGCAGATGCTCGGCGAACTGGCGGGAAGCGGCCTCGGTGAGCTAGGCGACGCAGGGTACATGTGGGAGTGCCCGGACCTGTTCACTCTGGGCGCTGATACTTTCCTCATCTGTTGCCCGCAAGGAGTGGCACGTGAAGCGCACCGTTTCCTTAATACCCACCCGAGCGCGTACCTGAGTGGGGCATTCTCCCCTGAACAGGCGACATTTGAACATGGCGCGCTGCATGAGCTTGACGCCGGATTTGAGTTTTACGCCCCGCAAACCACCTTAAGCGCTGATGGTCGGCGTCTGCTGGTGGGCTGGATGGGTGTGCCGGATGGCGAAGAGATGCGCCAGCCGACGGTAGCGCAGGGCTGGATCCATCAAATGACCTGCGTGCGCGAGCTTTCCAACCGTAACGGTAAGTTGTATCAACAGCCGGTCAGGGAATTGCAGGCGCTGCGCGAAAATGAGCGCCGTTTTGCAGGGCGTGTGGATGACGCACCGGTGATGGATGCCCGGAGCCTGGAGCTATGGGTCGAGAGCGAAGGTGAGCTGACGCTGAATATTGACGATACGCTTATCCTGCACTGGCATAAAGACTATCTGCGTCTTGACCGTCGTAGCCTGGAAAATGGCGAATGGCTCTCGCGTTACTGGGACGGAGAGGCAAATGTGCTGCAAATTTTATGCGACAGCTCAAGCGTTGAGATCTTCATCAATGAGGGCGCTGGCGTAATGAGCAGCCGCTACTTCCCGTCACATCCTGCGCAAATAACCTTTAGCGGAAGTGGCGAACTGCGGGCGCAATACTGGTCGTTACGTCCTTGCATGGTAGAATAACCGCTTGTTTCATTAACCGATGCATTGTCGTGAGAAAAACAAAACGCGTTACCATCACTGATATTGCCGCGCTGGCGGGTGTCTCAAAAGCCACCGCCAGTCTGGTTCTCAATGGACGAGGTAAAGAGTTACGCGTGGCGCAGGAAACCCGTCAGCGTGTGCTTTCGCTTGCTCAACAGCACCACTATCAGCCGAGCATTCATGCCCGCCTGTTGCGCGAGGATCGCAGCCACACGCTCGGCCTGGTGGTCCCTGAGATAACCAACCACGGGTTTGCCGCCTTTTCTCATGAACTGGAAAACTTGTGTCGTGAGGCGGGCTTGCAGCTTCTTATCTCCTGTACCGATGAAAACGCCAGCCAGGAGTCGGTGGTGGTCAACAATCTGGTCTCCCGTCAGGTGGACGGGCTGATTGTCGCCTCCAGCATGCTCAACGACGCCGATTACCTGAAACTCAGCGAGCAACTGCCCGTTGTGTTGTTCGACCGCCATATGAACAGCACGCCGTTGCCGTTGGTTATCACCGATGCGGTGACACCCACCGCCGATCTGGTTGAACGTCTGGCCCGTGCGAATCCGGATGAAATCTACTTTTTAGGTGGGCAACCGCGACTGTCGCCAACCAAAGATCGTCTGGCGGGTTTCACGCAAGGGCTGGAGAGAGCAGGGGTGGCGTTGCGCCCTGAGTGGATTATTCACGGCAATTATCACCCCAGCAGCGGCTACGAAATGTTTGCCGCCCTGTGTGCGAAGCTGGGACGTCCGCCCAAAGCCCTGTTTACGGCGGCATGTGGGCTGCTTGAAGGGGTGTTGCGTTATATGAGTCAACACCATTTACTGCAAAGTGATATTCACATTGCCAGCTTCGACGATCACTATCTCTACGACTCTCTCACCTTGAGTATTGATACCGTCGAGCAGAACATTCCGCGCCTGGCGTATGACTGTTTTGACCTCATCACCCAGTTGATTGAGGGCAATGAGCCGACCGAACAACAACGCATTTTGCCCGCCACACTGCGCCTGCGTAATGAACGTTTGAAAAACGCAGCGCCTGGTCAGGCTGGCTGATGTAACGGCAACGCGTGTCACCATTTTGATAATACAAGGGGAAGGGGGTTCCCCTTGTGTTCATCATTGCTGGCTGCCACGCACCATCGTCACGATCGCCTGCACCAGTTCATCCTTCGCCTGCTGTGCGCTGATTTTGCCAATCACTACCGCCCAGGATAACCCTTCTGCGGCACCGAGCATCGCCCATAGCGCGGGTGTTTGTAACGTATTGCCATTGCAGAAAGGGGTAAACCGCGCCCGGCATTTCTCGGTAAATGTCGTGGCGTACTCCTGACGGATTTGCTCCAGTTCCGGCGTGCCGCTGAGTGCGGCAATGACACTTGGCATTTCGCGCCCCGATAGCAGCACACACTCAATGTACGCATCGGCAATGACCGCCGCGAGCTTCTCCAGCACAGGTTCTGTCTGGCTAAGCTGTGCGTCCATACGTGCCGTCGAGCGAAGATCATATTCCCGATAAAGTGCGGCAAACAGGCCCGAACGGCTGGTGAAATGATCATAAACCACCGGCTTTGTGATCCCGGCGCGTTCTGCGAGATGGCCGAGTGTCAGGGCTTCTGTGCCTTCTTCCCGAATGATCTGCCAGGCCACCTCAATCAACTGGGTATAGCGTTCCTGCCGTGATAAACGCTGGCGTGTGCTCTGACTGCCCATCGTAAAAATTCTCCGTTGACATGCTTATATACCAAAGGTAAGTTACTATTGGTAGGTTACCTTTGGTATATAGAGTACGTTTGCTTACGCCATCCCGCAACCAGGAGTCGCCAAATGCATGCTTTAATCGTCGTTTCTCACCCGGATTCACACTCTCTGAGCCACAATGTCGCTGCCGCCATGGCGAAAGGGATTACCACTCATCCGCAACACACCGCAGAGATTGTCGATCTCACCGCCGAAGGCTTTAACCCAACCTTCACCGCGCAGGACTTTGCCGCGTTCAAGCTTACCGCACCTGTCCCGGCGGATATTGTGGCAGAGCAGGCTCGAATTGATAAGGCTGATGCGCTGGTGCTGGTGTTCCCGGTCTACTGGTGGTCAATGCCCGCACTGCTGAAAGGCTGGATTGACCGCGTGTTTACCAACGGTTGGGCTTATGAAGAGACCGCCGAAGGAGAGGTGGTGAAAAAGTTGGGCCGCCTGCCGGTCCATGTTATTGGCCTCGGCGCGGCAAGCCAGGGCACCTACGACCGGCACGGCTTTACCGCCGCCTTTCACGCACAAATTGCCCACGGCATTTTTGACTACTGCGGTGCGCAAGTGAAAGCGTCTGAGCTGCTATTACTGCCGGAACTGGGAAGCGGGGAGGCGTATCTGGATAAAGCGTTGACGCTGGGGCATGCCGTTTTCGCATAGTTGTACGCTGTTTTGATACCGTCTCAAGGCCGTAGTTCACTCTGCTGCGGCCTTATGTTTGCTGCGAAAATATATGTTTTTAAATATGTTTATATTGTGGATGACCATCATTCCTATAACATTCAAGAATGTTATTTATTTTATTTTTTTACCGTTCAGACGAAATTTGCTGCGTTAATATTAATAAATGCACGTGCTGAATCGACGCGCACGTGGTTTTCTTGAGGATTGACATTGCAGAGGTAAATTATTCTTTCTATATTGACTTCTTTCCTTTTAGTGCTTAACTATTAATAGCCAATATTTTCCCATCCTGACATGCGTTGGTAACATAACCTGCTCATTATATTAAAAAGGCCTGCTTGTGATTCATTTCTGAGAATGTGTGGTCTGATAATTATCACAATACCAGTAAAACTTACCTAAGTTTGGGTTGTTTTTTCTTGTCTCTATTTAATCTTCCAGGTTAGTTGTTATTTAAGCCAGTCTAACATCGAAATTGTTTGATGCTGAAATATCAGATATTTTGGTGTGTTAATTCCTGTGCGCCAGGAAAGATTCATTTTTATATAACCTATTACTCTTCAATCAGTAAGGAGGAAAGTACCTTAATTTATTTTGCTCGGCTGTGAACGTCAGAATGTCATTCTAATTTCAAAAAAGGAACTACATGATGAGTACAGAACCGATTAAGATCGCGTTGAAAAAGAGTAGCGGACATTACGTTACTGTCGACAGTGGGGCTAATCTATTAGTGGCGACGAGTTCAACGTGTGGAAACAATGAAATTTTTCAGTTGGTTTACCAGCAAGACATGATCTTTGCTCTCCAGGCGTTTAATGGAAAGTATGTGACAATTAAGCCGGGCGAAAGTAATTCATTAGCCGCAATAAGTGACTCGGTGGGCGAAAACGAAAACTTTGAGATGTTCAACTGGCATTCAGATGAGCAAATCGTCCTGCTGGCAGCGAATAAGATGTATGTCGATATCAAGGCCGCAGGTGCTATTTTGCAGGCCAACTCTCTGAATCCAACGGACGATGATATCTTCGAAATTATTCCCCTTGATCAATCCGGCAATCCGCTCCCGCTCAACGAACCCGATACGCTTACAGAGCAACCTTCTGTACATGTGTTAAAAGCGGCTGCGGCAGGAAGCTCTCCTTCTGTGTTTACCGTCTGCTTTAGTGGCACCGCCTGTACTCGCGATGAGGGTGAGGTATCACGTCCTGGTAGTGATAAAAATATCTATTATCCGAATACGGGTTATATTCCGGTACGGATCCACAAAGAGATCAGCGGCTCATTACAGGCCGTCACGCCGAGTATTTCTGTTCGTGGTGTAGGTGAGAATGACTGGGCGGTTCCCCGCAACGACAGTGAACCGCTGGTCTTTAATGGACCACTTGATGCAGATTCCAGCCTGCTTAACTATGTAAAAAGTTACTCAGGCGGCGACCAGTATTCTTATGCCACTCAGCTTGATGGCTGGTCAGCCCCGGCACTGGCTTTGCATGGCGCTAACATCGCATGCAAAAGTGGCAAACAGCAGTTTAATTTTATCGGACACAGTCGGGGAGCCGTTGAGTGCATCATGGCAGCCTGGTTTATCTATGCCTACGGTTCGGAGCAACTCAAAAAAATCCCCATCAATATCTTTGCGATCGATCCTGTTCCTGGGACTGGCCAGTGGTACAGCATGCTTACGCAGCTTCCCCCCAACGTGGTGAATTATGTCGGTGTCTATGCCTGGGATATGTGCGTACAACCGGGTGATAAACCCTTTATGGCACTGGTCCCTCGTCCCAACGGGCTCATGACAGGAAAAGACAATACCGCCAAAATCTACAACTCAGTTTTATGGTGGGACAGATGGAAATACATCGCGGATAACGCGCAATTGACCGACCCTCTGGAGAAAGGCAATTATCCACAACCCGTGGGCTATACGCTGTACGCCATACGCGGCAGGCACAGCACCGTCGCGGGAAATTACACCGCAGACGCAAAATATGATGCGGCAAACGTATCGGCTTCGGTCGCACCCGTACCTGAGCTTATCTACAAAATGGCACGCGGTTATCTTACTCAGTGGGGCACCGTTTTCCCGACGGCGAGCGCCGTAGGTGAAGATGTTGTTCCGCTTCGACAGGCTATCAACACTGACCACCGCGATTTCGACGCGATGGGCGGAGGAGAGACACGAACCAGCTCTCTTCCCTACCGACCTTATGTGCGCAGAGTTTCTTCCATTTATGGAATCAACCCGGCAAATAGCTACTACATGGATAACGTTGTTGGCAACCCGCCTTATTCAATGGCCTACCCGGTCACGAATGAACGAACCGACGCCGGATGGGTTAAATGGACGTTTTTATAATTCAACACCCAGCCAATTAACGGACATACCTGATTATCATTCACAGGAAAGATTATCATGAGCTATGCACTCAATTTAGTGGGAAATCCGTCTTATCTGTCTGCGCCAAATAGCACGGTTTATAATTTTGGCACAGGTGACTTTACGCTTCAGTGCTGGGTAAAAACCCGCGCATCCGGCACCGTTATTTCACGAAAAGCAACCGAAGGCGGTGCCGGTAACGGTGGTTTTTTGCTGGTCATTAAACCTGGCGGTCTGATTAAACTCGCAACGGATAATGGATTTGGCTTCTATGAAATTAATACGGTTGCCACCCATATCAGTGATGGAAATTGGCATTTTTTAACGGGTGTTCGTCAGAACAGCCAGCTCTCTGTCTATGTAGATGGCACGCTAGTTCCATCAAGCCCAAATAACAATATTACACCACCTGTCAACGTGAATAACGCCTTGCCACTGTACATTGGGGCCACGGCGCAACGACAAGAACAATATAATCAATTTAATGGCGAGCTTGATGAAGTTCGCGTCTGGAATATTGCACTATCCGCAGCGCAAATTAGCACGCAAATGAATCAGCCGCTGACTGGCACGGAGCCAGGCCTGGTGACTTATTACACTTTCGCCGGACAGAATGCGACGGACCAGTCACCGAGCCATAATAATGCGAGCCCCGTTGGCGCTGTCGCATATTCCGCCCCCGGCGTTTTTTCCGGTGAGGATCTGCCTTTTATCGACCGGGTTGAACAGGCCGTTAAAGGCTATTTCAATCAGTTAAGCGGCCCGTCGTATATTCGTATTATGGATACGCCCCATATCTGGGGAATGGATTTCGGGCGGGATATTATGACCCAGGCCCGTAATCGACAAAGGGATTTCTCCCGGGCCATTGATGAAATCATTCAAAAAACCAAATTTCGTTGTGATGTGTCCTCACTAAATAGTCCGGATCCGGACTGGCAGCGGGTGATTTTGGGCGCCATTGATACGTGTTTAACTCAACGCATGGGCAGAACTCAGCCGACACAGTTCCGCTTCTTTTTTGGCCAGACCCCCACCACGCCGGTTGGCGAACCGGCTAACTATACCGAGTTTAAAGCGGGGCTGATTCGCCTGATTCAGGAGCGCGGTAAAGAGTGGGAAGTGATGCCCGAGATCTGGATGGGGCGGTTCTATCGGCTCGGTGCCGGGATCATTTCGGCGATTCAGGCCAAAGTGTTTGGTAGCGCAGTGATTGGTGTCGACGACACGAAAATGACGTGGAACCACACCAAAATTATCAGTATGGATGGCACATCGGCGCTGGTTGGCGGACATAACCTGAATATGGATCTGTTTCGCAGCTATCCTCCCGTGCACGATGTGTCGGTGGTTGTCCACGGCAAGCCTGCGCAGGGGGCGCAGCTTTTCTTAAATCAAATGTGGGTATGCGGCAAAGACCTGATTACCAAAGAAACGCTGAACGTAAGCAACCTGAGCTGGCAAAACAAGGATAGCGATCCCACATTACCTCGCGACCCCTTCGTGCAACCTGAGGTTGCGGCTTATCTCGAGGCCCAGCAAAAAGCGATTATTGCCCTTCATAAGGGGGGTGTTCAGCCTGATGGCGGCGAACAGGGGGTAAACCATGAGGAGTACGCCCCGGCGAGCCTGGCCATTCGCGATCAGGATTTAAAAACGCTGCTGGATCTGAAACTTCCGGTCTTCCCGCTACGTGTAATCTATACGAAATATGCCGGATTTGAAGAGTACAAACTCGCCACGCGTAATCTGGTGCTGGGGAAATACTGGAATGGCCCTGACCCGGCAACGAGCTTTCAGAAAGCGGCAGAGATCATGAAAGAACAGCTCATCAAGCATGCCAAAAAGACTATTCGTATGTCGCAGATGGACCTGGTGAGCGCATGGAAGAAAAGCTGGTCCGATCATAAAGTTTGTCAGTGGCTGCTGGAGGCGTTACTGAATAATACGGCATTACAGGTGCAAATTGTCGTTTCGCCGCTGGATGCCGGGGCCGGCGCGGCGGGCGATCAATATTCTTTTGGTTCTGGTGCCTCCCGAACATTCGAGCTGATGGAGTATTACATGACGCATGATGTCGCCACGGATGCGCCCATTAGCGACCCTGGCGGTATACGTGCTAATGCCCTGAAACGTCTGCATATCGCGCCGCTGTATTACACGGATAAAGTCCCGGCGAACAAAACGCAGGAGGGGGTGACTTACAAATGGCCGGATCTGAGCCCCGAAGGTTACACGGCAACCCTGAAACAGCCGCCGCTTTCCGTTGAGCCACCGGTGAAAGGTGTTATCGGCAGTGCCGCCTGGGCAGTGATCAACGCCAGTGGTTACATCTATTCCAAAGTGCCCTCGGCACCGGGCAACCACGCCAAGATTATGATTATCGATGACGAGGTGTATGTGGTCGGTTCCGATAATCTCTACCCAGGCTTCCTCTCGGAGATTGATTATCTTGTAGAAGGGAAGGATGCGGTCAGCCAGATGATCAATTCGTACTGGAACCCGCTGTGGCAATATTCCGGCCCCTACAGTATTTCGGGCTCAAGCGATATCCGCAGCAATTACCTCACGCTGATGGAACCGCTTGGGGTGAATGGCACGTTGATTTCCAGCAATCGGCAATATTTCGCCATCATGCAGGCCGATGGTAACCTCTGCGTTTATCAGGGCACACCCCATAATCAGGGTAAATATGTCTGGGGCAGTCAGAAAACGGGGCCGGGAGGACAGTTCTTTACAGTGGTGCAAGCCGACGGCAACCTCTGTACCTACTTTGGTACCATGGGTAACCAGGGGAAATACCTTTGGGGTACACAGCGGCTTGCCGACGGTGGCAAATTCTTCCTGATTATGCAGGATGACGGCAACCTGTGTGTCTATAAAGGAACCGGTCCGCAAGACCAGGGCGCATTTGTCTGGGGTTCCAAGAACTGAGTGTTGAATTGTCTCGCAAGAAAACTCAAACCCGCCCTCAGTTCATCAGGGCGGGTTTTTAATGAGTCAGGTGCGCATGTAATGGCGTTAGCGTTACATCGTGTGTATTTAATGCTCAGAAAATGAGAGGGCAATTAACTATGCCAGTTTCACATAGCATTTCTGCTAAACGCGAAAAGTTAAATTTACGCATCAAACCTGCGAAGCGGGAGCTAATTGATCGTGCCGCGAAAGCCAGAGGTAAGAACCGAACTGATTTCGTTCTTGACGTTGTCCGCGCAGGCTTCGCACGACTCAAGGAGTGAAGCTGCTCTTGGCAAAAACTGCCGCCCACATCGCAGGCGGCAGCGGTCATCAGAACAATACCGAGTAGTTCAGGCCGAAGGTACGACCACGGCCTTTGTAGGTATACAGATTCTCAGCACCGTAGGTTGGGCTATAAAGGCCCGGTGCGCGTTGTCCCCAGGCGGTGGTGTAATCTTCATCCAGCAGGTTTTCGACGCTAAAGCTCAGCTTGCCCACGGGCAGTACATAGCTGCCTAACAGGTCAACGGTGTTATAGCCATCGATGTGCTTACCGGCTTCGTCAGAGAGATCAAAGGTCTGGGTACTTTGCAGACGCAGTGTCCAGTCGCCCGGCGCCCAGGTGACCCATGCGCTCATTTTCGACGGGCTTGCACTGTCGACCGTCAGCTTTTGCCATTTCCCGTCAACGCGGGTTTGCGATTTGATGGCGTTAAAGTTCGCACCGGTGCTCCACTCACTATCAGTAAAGAAGTAATCCACCTGGCCTTCAACACCATAAATACGACGCTGGTCATCTTCAATATTGATGGTCATGTCGGTTTTATTGATGTTGATGGTTTTGTCAGAAAGTGAGTAGTAACCAGCAATTTGGGTGCGCAGATTATCCCCGGTGAAACGCCAGCCCAGCTCATACGCATCGACTTTGATACCGTCGAGTTTTGAGTCGTTGACGTTCACGCTGTTGACCAGACGATAGTGCCCATTACTCAACTGGTAGGTGCCGGAGCCGTAGTATTTCGCCAGATCCGGGATCTCAAAGCCTTGTGAGAAGTTAAACCACAACTGCTGGCGATCCGTCAGATGACCCAGAATGCCTGCGTTAAACAGCAGGTTGTTGTAATCGGTTTTCCCGCCCGGCACCGCGTCGGCTGAGGTGGCTCTGCCTGTGGCAATCGCCTGCTGCTGCGCGTAACCAATAAAGTCATCGACCCGGTTTTCTGTGTATTGATAGCGCACGCCGCCGCTCAGAGTAATAGCGGAGATGTCGTAGCTACTTTGCAGGAAAGGGGCGAGGTTGGTGATGCTGTAACCCGGATAACGCCCGACATTCCAGGCGTTGTCCAGCTTCATGCCACCGCTGGCCGCCGCTTTATTAAGGTCGAAAAATTGCTGGTTGGCGTCGAAAGTTTCATGTTCGGCATCCACGCCCCATGTCAGGGTTAAATCCTCCAGTGGCTTGCTGTTGATGGTCAGCTTGCCGCCGTAGAAATCGGTCTTTTGCTGCGATGCGCCAATACTGGTCACCCGGCCGCCGGAGAGGGTAGGGAAGGGGTAGAACGTCAGGCTTTCATCACGGTAGTAAATCTGTGCGAGCAGGTCCTGGCCCCAGAAATCGGTGTTGGAATATTGCAGGTTGATCAGGTGGCGCTCGGTGCCCGGAATGCGGTCGGAGTAGAGGTTGTTTTTGTTGTACGCTTTGCCAGAACCGGTTACCGCCGAGAAGTTCTCGCCGAGGTACAGGCCGTGCTTACCGTCGGATTCACTTTTGTAATACTGAGTGGTGAGCTGCAACTGCTGATGAGCGTCGATTTTCAGCGTACCGGTGCCCATGACATCCAGACGGTCTGAGTACTGCAGGCCGGTCTGAGTGTTATCGATATTGACCTCGTTGCCTTTGCCGTCATACCAGCCGCCAAAGCGCTGGTACGCCACCGACAGACGACCGGATGCATTGTCGTTGCCACCGCTGACCGCCGCCGCGACGTTTTCGTCATTATCGTTATGGCTGTTAAAGCCCGTCTTCATGCCGGTCTGAAACTCGACTTCTGTTTCCGGCTGGCCTTTTTTAGTCACGATATTGATCAAACCACCGGTACTGCCGCCGCCATAGAGGGCGGTTGCGCCGGAGATAACTTCAATGCGGGCGATATTAAATGGATCGATTGAATCAAGCTGGCGGCTGTCGCTGCGCGAGGAGTTTAAACGCACGCCGTCGACCATCACCATCATCGAACGACCACGCATATTCATACCGTAGTTGGTGCGGCCCTGGCTGCTGACATCCATACCGGGAATCAACTGCGCCAGCACCTCTTTGAACTCTTTACCGCCCTGAACCTGCTGTTCAATTTCCGCCTGTTCAATGACCCAGGTGGTCTGCGCCATGTCGGTAATGCTGTGATTCGCACGGCTGGCGGCCACCACCAGTGTCTCTTCTTTTTGACCTTCAGCTGCGGCATTTGCGTTTAACATCATCAGTAAACAAGGACTTAACGTCCAAAAGTAACGAGGTTTCATTATTGTGGTAATCCTGATTAATCCAAAGGTACGGCGGCGTTGATTCTCCCGTGCCGCAAGCGCATCACCTTAGTGGTGATAGTGATTATCAAGATGATATGAATTATCGTTACCATGTAAACAGTTTATGTTAAAAAATATTTCCCTAATGGCATGATTTTTATGTGGTTTATGGTGCGGGAATGTGATGTTTGGCGAGTCTTTAGAGTTAAAGGGGGGGTAGCCCGGATAAGGCGCTTGCGCCGCCATCCGGGAAAGAGAGGGAATGCTCCCCCTCACACCGATTTTCTGCCTGAAGGAGGAGGGGAAACCAAAAGCAAAACCCGCCTTGTGTTGTAAGCACACCCGTTTTAGTTCCACGCACTTTTTGAGATTTCCGGTTTTTCAGCCATCAGACAGTACTCTTCCGGCGTCAGGTTATTCAGGGATTCATGAGGCTGCTCACTGTTATATTCCGTCAGCCAGCACTCTGTTCTGATGAGATTGTAAGGCGTGATGCTCCGTGAGATTACACGTCGGCCAAAAAAGGCTCTGGCCCGGAGAAGTGACATTAACGATGAACCCGTGGTACAGGTTCAGAGGCCCGATACCAGGATGGATCGGGCCTTTTTTATTCTAGAAATTTAAAAAATTGATTATGTATCTTTTAGTTTAATAAAAAATTTATATGTCCCGGCATGCACAATTCCACACTAAGACTTGATGGTTCAATACTATTTGAAACAAAGGATGTATGGCTATTATTGTTTCTTAATAGATCAAATACTTCTTTTGCTTCTATTATGTATTTTTTCACTTCATTTTCTGGAATTTTCATCTTCATAAGTTGGGCATTGTAAGCTTGCAAAAATGTATTGAACGTGATTTTATTAACATCAACACTGGACTTTACCGCAGAAAATGTCATTGCATTCTCTATTTTTTTTGTAATCCCTTCTGCTTCAATATGTCTTTGCCATGCAGTAAGGTCAATTCTAATAATAGAGAGTCCTTCAACCATTATGTAATAAGAGTGCATTTCTGAAACAGAACCAGTTCCCGCACCGAGAATCGCTGTAATCGCTCCTGACATTAGTTCAGATATTCCATTGATAATATTATCTGAACCGCCAGCAACAAATTTTTTCACTGCACTGGCAATTTCGGAGACTAGCTTGGATGCGTCGTCCTTAACGTAGGCTCTGGTTTCATTGTGCCATGCAATGATGTTTGTGATTGGGATTGTTGGATTTTCAGGAGTACCGGCAGTGCGCAGATAATTTTTAAGCCATTCTTCTTGTAATTGTTTCTTTTGCTCAGCTAATTCAAATAAGAGATTCAGTGCCAACGTTATTTCTTTCTTTTTATCTGGTGCAGGGTCAAGAGCTTCAATTGCTTTTTTTAATACGGCCATAATACACCTCTTTATTTTGTGGGGTTCTAGCTCATTTGGAATATTATTGCAATGATGGTTTTTAAAGTGTGACTAATATCTTCTTTGTGTATTTTTTTGTTTTTAAATCGTTTATTAGTGTGGTGAATTTTTGCGTGTTTTATTATTTATTTTGTGAATTTATTTGCACCTGTTTTAATTGTATAAATAATATTGATACTTCCCATATTGTTAAAAATAATATTATTTACTACCCCGTTGTCTCCGACAACAGCCAATGTCCCAGCAATCTGAGAGGGACGCCTTCGGGTGATTGCCAGCCAAAATCGTCACAGCCTGAGAGACGATGCCTTCGGGCGGTAACCTTGCTTAACCTTTGAAAGCAGGGATCGCAGCAGTGATAAAGGTTGAATCGCCACGGGTTTAACAGACACCTCGGAGTCATTTAAGATGGCTTAAAGAGAGGTGCCCATGAGCGGTAAGCGTTATCCCGAAGAGTTTAAAATTGAAGCAGTCAAACAGGTTGTTGATCGTGGTTATTCTGTTTCCAGCGTTGCAACACGTCTCGATATCACCACCCACAGCCTTTACGCTGGATAAAGAAATACGGTCCGGATTCTTCCAATAATAAAGAACAGTCAGATGCTCAGGCCGGGATTCGCCGTCTCCAGAAAGAGCTGAAGCGGGTTACCGACGAACGGGACATATTAAAAAAAGCCGCGGCGTACTTCGCAAAGCTGTCCGACTGAGGTACGCCTTTATCCGTGACAACACCTGTTGCTGGCCTGTTCGCCTGCTCTGTCGGGTGCTGGATGTTCATCCCAGTGGCTTTTACGCCTGGCTTCAGCAGCCGCATTCACAACGCCATCAGACAGACCTGAGACTGACAGGACAGATTAAACAGTTCTGGCTGGAGTCGGGATGCGTCTATGGTTATCGCAAGATCCATCTGGATCTGCGGGATACCGGGCAACAGTGCGGAGTCAACAGAGTCTGGCGACTGATGAAACGTGCCGGGATAAAGGCTCAGGTCGGATACCGGAGCCCGCGGGCACGTAAAGGCGAGGCCTGTATCGTGTCGCCCAACAGGCTCCAGCGACAGTTCAATCCGGATGCCCCGGATGAGCGTTGGGTAATGGACATAACCTACATCAGGACCCACGAAGGCTGGCTGTATCTTGCCGTGGTTGTTGATCTGTTCTCACGCAAAATTATCGGCTGGTCAATGCAATCCCGGATGACAAAGGACATTGTCCTGAACGCATTGCTGATGGCTGTATGGCGGCGTAATCCCCAAAAACAGGTGCTGGTTCACTCTGATCAGGGCAGTCAGTATACAAGCCATGAGTGGCAGTCGTTCCTGAAATCACACGGACTGGAGGGGAGCATGAGCCGTCGCGGTAACTGCCACGATAATGCGGTTGCAGAGAGCTTTTTCCTGTTGCTGAAGCGTGAACGGATAAAGAAAAAGATCTATGGAACGCGGGAAGAAGCCCGCAGCGATATTTTTGATTACATCGAAATGTTTTATAACAGTAAGCGTCGGCATGGTTCGAGTGATCAGATGCCACCGACGGAATATGAAAATCAATATTACCGACGGCTCAGAAGTGTCTGGATTATCCGTGGCGATTCAGAGTCCGGTCGCAGAAAAGCAAAAACCCGCCTTGTGGGCGGGTTCTCTGAATAAGTGGTGCCCGGACTCGGAATCGAACCAAGGACACGGGGATTTTCAATCCCCTGCTCTACCGACTGAGCTATCCGGGCAACGGGGCGCATTAAACCCGATCCGCCTCGCCTCGTCAACGAAATTTCTTCAAATCGTTGCAGACTGCACAATCTATCACCACTTTGCTGATGATGCACGCGAACTCAGGCAAAAAAAGTGGTCCACAGGGCAGAGAGCGGCATCGCAAGCACCAGTGCAGGCAGCATATTCGCCACCGCAAACATCTTAATTCCACAAATCCTTAGGCCCGTTGCCAGCAACAGCACGCCGCCTACGGCGGTGAAATCACCCATCATCGCGGGTGTGGTCAACGGTAAAATAAGCGTGGCGCAGGTAGCGAGCGTCAGTTGAATAATAAGCATCGGTACGGAGATGAACGCGACGGCAAAACCTAACGAAGTCGCGAATATCACCGCCGTGAAAAAATCGAGAAACGCTTTGGCAATCAGTAGGCTTGGGTCACCGGTCATCCCCTCGCGCATGGCGCCGAAAATCCCGGTGCCACTGGCGCAAAACAAAATGATAATCGCCACCAGGCTTTGGATAAACGATTCGTGAGCATCCAGCGCATGGCTTGCTGAGCGGCGCTTTTGTACTAATTTACGTAAACCGTTCACCGCGCCGCTGATACCGCGCTCCACATAACAGAGTTCACCTATCAAGGTGCCAACCAGGGTTGCAAGCACCATAACGGGCAGATTGACGCATTTAATCACCAGCAAAATGCCGATGCCCAGCGAGGCAAGACCAAAGATCGAGGGCATTGAGGAGCGAACCCGCTCCGGTAAACGGTGGCTCAGCAGTGCACCAATCGTTCCCCCCAGCAAAACGGCGGCGGCGTTGATATAAGGTCCTGTTAACACGTTTTTTCTCCAGAGGTTTTGCGAACACAACTGCATAGTATGACGCAACGAAGCACATTATTATGCCCGATTAATGCGGGTAATAACTGTATTTAGCTTTTGAATATAATTACTTACGAAAATCATTAAAAAGGCAATTGCATTATGTTGCATTTGGCCTTCGCTTCGTTGGTTGCACCTGCGAAAAAATGATGACATGATTGCGCGAATTTTCTTCACAACCTCACGGGGACACCTGAAATGACGCAGATTTTATCGCTCATACAGAGACGCCGCGCCACGCTGCGAACGTGCACCCGTTCAGTTTTATCCCATACTACACTCACCATGCGGTGAGGCTACCGTACGCTCACTTCAGGACAACATTAAAATCAGAGTGTATCTGCTTTTACTGATGTCTGGCGGTCGGAGCGGGTTCCAGTCAGACACGTTCGTTGGGTAAGGCGACTGCTTTGCCCGGGGCCTTTTCTTCCCCTGAAACGGGTATCTGTGCTTATGAAAACAATGAAAATTGCCGTCAGCCGCGAGCTGATCTCCACCCTGTCTACCCACCGCCAGATGGTGACGCTGGACAGTACCGATTTTACGGATGTGGCGGCAGTCGTCATTACGCTGGCGGAAAGCCGTAGCGGCATTCTGGCCTTGCTCAAACGGACGGGCTTCAACGTGCCGGTATTCTTATTTGACCAGACGTTGGAAGAAACGCCGGACGGCGTCACGGCGGTGATTAATGGCAAAGAGCAGGACTGGCTGGAGCTGGAGACCGCCGCCTGTGATTATGAAGATAATTTGCTGCCGCCGTTTTTCGATACGCTGCGTCAATATGTCGAGATGAAAAACGACACCTTCGCCTGTCCTGGTCATCAGCACGGTGAGTTCTTTAAAAAGCATCCCGCGGGCCGGCAGTTCTACGATTTCTTTGGGGCAAATGTTTTTCGCGCCGACATGTGCAATGCCGACGTGAAGCTGGGGGATCTGCTGATTCACGAAGGCTCCGCTAAACATGCGCAGAAGTTTGCGGCGAAAGTGTTCAACGCAGATAAAACCTACTTTGTGCTGAACGGCACTTCTGCCGCGAATAAAGTTGTTACCAACGCGCTGCTGACGCGTGGCGATCTGGTGCTGTTTGACCGTAACAACCACAAATCCAACCACCATGGCGCGCTGATTCAGGCCGGGGCGACGCCTGTGTATCTGGAAGCCTCCCGCAACCCGTTCGGTTTTATCGGTGGCATTGATGAACACTGTTTTGATGAAAAATACCTGCGCGAACTGATCCGCGAAGTAGCGCCGGAAAAAGCCAACCAGCCGCGCCCGTTTCGTCTGGCGGTGATCCAGCTCGGCACCTATGACGGCACGATCTATAACGCCCGTCAGGTGATCGACAAAATCGGCACCTTGTGTGACTACATTTTGTTTGACTCGGCATGGGTGGGGTACGAACAGTTCATTCCGATGATGGCCGACACGTCGCCGTTGCTGCTGGAACTCAATGAGAACGATCCGGGGATCTTCGTTACCCAGTCCGTGCATAAGCAGCAGGCCGGTTTCTCGCAAACCTCCCAGATCCATAAAAAAGATAATCATCTGCGCGGCCAGGCGCGTTTCTGCCCGCATAAACGGCTGAACAATGCTTTTATGTTGCACGCCTCGACCAGCCCGTTCTACCCGTTGTTTGCGGCACTCGACGTGAACGCCAAAATCCATCAGGGGGAAAGTGGTCGCCGCCTGTGGGCCGAGTGCGTAGAAGTGGGGATCGAGGCGCGCAAATCGATTATCGCCAACTGCAAAATGATCCAGCCGTTCGTGCCGCCGGTCATTGCCGGGCGACCGTGGCAGGATCATCCGACAGAGGTCATCGCTCGCGAGCGTCGCTTCTTTAGCTTTGAGCCCGGTGCAAGCTGGCACGGTTTTGAAGGTTACGCGCAGGATCAGTATTTTGTGGATCCCTGTAAGCTGCTGCTCACCACGCCGGGCATTGATGCGCAAACGGGTGAGTACACTGAGTTTGGTATTCCGGCGACGATCCTCGCCAACTACCTGCGTGAGAACGGCATTGTGCCGGAAAAATGCGACCTTAACTCTATTCTGTTCCTGCTGACACCAGCGGAAAGCACAGCGAAGATGGCCCATCTGGTGGCCATGCTGTCGCAGTTTGAGCGTCACATAGAAGACGATACGCCGCTGGCAGATGTGTTGCCGACCATCTACAACAAGTATCCGGTGCGTTATCGCGACTACACACTCCGCCAGCTCTGCCAGGAGATGCATGATCTTTACGTCAGCTTCGATGTGAAAGATCTGCAAAAAGAGATGTTTCGCAAGGCGAGTTTCCCGGCGGTTGCCGTCAACCCACAGGATGCCCATCAGGAGTATATTCGCGGCAACGTGGAATTGGTGCGTATCAGTGAGGCGGAAGGACGGATTGCGGCAGAAGGAGCGCTGCCGTACCCGCCTGGCGTGCTGTGCGTGGTGCCTGGTGAAGTGTGGGGCGGCGCGGTGCAACGCTACTTCCTGGCGCTGGAAGAGGGCGTCAATTTGCTGCCAGGTTTCTCGCCGGAGCTGCAGGGGGTCTACTCCGAGACAGATGCCGATGGGATTAAGCGCTTATACGGCAATGTGTTGAAACAGTCCTCTGCGGTCTGATGCCCTCACCCCGGCCCTCTCCCACAGGGAGAGGGCCGGGGTGCCGCTTACTAATCCGGGATACGTTCAGATGAGGTGAAAACTGCGAAACCTATACCCCTTCGCCCGCACGGCGGTACATCCTGCGTGGATGCCCAATCTTGCCATATTGCATCTCAACCGATAAAAATCCGGACTCCACGCCGTGCTCCAGGTAGCGGCGGGCGGTGGTCTTACTGAGCCCCGTCTCCGTCACCACTTCATCCACGGAAAAACAGCGCTCACCCGCATCGGCAAACAGGGTCTGTACGCGAGACAGCGTATTCTCCTCGATCCCTTTACTGCCGTTATCCAGCTTGTAGTTCTTTGCCTGCAACTGATACAGCGAATCCACGTTCTGCTGATCGACAATCTTCCACACCCGTTGCTGCTCGGTGAACTGCACAAAACGTTCCAGTGACTGGCTCAGACGTTTCCACGACACCGGTTTAAGAATGTAATCAAACGCGCCGTTGCGAATCGCCTGGCTACAGGTATCCATGTCACTGGCGGCGGTAATGAAAATAACCGAACAGTTGGCGCGAATGATCATCGGGTCGCTAATCAGCGTAATCCCTTTGCCATCCGGCAGATAATTATCGAGCAACACCAGTTGTGGTTGCTTACTGGCGAGCAGCGCCTTCGCTTCTGCCAGGGATGTGGCGATACCCACCAGCCGCAATCGTGGATGCTTACCAATCAGTTCTGCATGGAGCTGCGCCAGCTCGTTTTCATCTTCTACTATCAGCACATCTATCTGTTCATGTCGCATAATTCTGATCTTCCAGAGTCGGAGCGGGGCGTTGTATCTGACCCGTTTCCGGAATAAATAAAGAGAAAATCGTTCCGCGCGGCGCGTTATCAGAAACCTCAATGGTGCCGCCCACCTGCGTGACATAGCTGGAGATCAGATACAGGCCGATGCCATGATCGCCGTTGCGTTTCGTTGTCATCCCTCGGTCAAAAATACGATCCCGAATGGACGGGTCGATCCCGATGCCGCGATCTGCCACTTCAATAATCAGCTCGCGCTCATTTTGCAGGATCAAGACCTCAACGGGCTCGTGCGGCAACGCGGCGCGTTGCGTTGCTTCAATGGCGTTATCCAGCAGGTTACCAATAATCGATATCAGTTCGGCTTCCACCAGCAGGTGCGCGGGGCGCGACATCTGGCAGCCAGGGTCAAAAACCAACTCTACCCCTTTTTCCCGGGCGCGGGCCGCTTTACCCAGCAGCAAACCGCACAATGTAGGGGAGCTAAAACGTGACGAAATAAAGTCGAGCAGCTCCTGCGCATGCTCCGACTGGGCCTGAAGATAACGAATCGCCTCGTCGTAGCGTTCCATATGCAGCAGGCCGGAAAGTGTCGTCATCCGGTTAAGCTGCTCGTGGCGCATGATACGCAGGTTATCGACATAGCGTTTCACCTGGCTCAACTGGGCGCTGAGGCTGTCGATTTCATTACGATCGCGAAAGGTAATGACCCAACCTTGCAGCTTATCTTCCAGCATAATGCGCACACGGCTGGCAATGACTGTCGCGTGATTAAAACGGCAGATCTCATCGTGTGTATCTTTCGCCAGCATCGCACTGCGGGAGAAAAAGGGCACGGCCGGAATCACGTCGGAGATCAATTGCCCCCGCAGTTCGCGCGTGGGTTGGCTCAGATTGAGCAATGTTCTCGCGGCCTGGTTTATTACCTCGATGCGCAGATTGCTGTCGATGGCGATCACCCCTTCGTAAATCGACTCCATCATCGCTTTTTGCTGGCGCACCAGCAGGCCGATTTCTCGCGGCTCCAGTGAAAAGATCTGCTTCTTGATACTGCGGGTAAAGAACCACGAGAAGATAAACAGCGCCGCTAACAGCAGTACGGCGGCAATAAAGATATTGATTGCCTTGCCGAGGGTGATGGTATCGAGATAGCTGGTCAGATAACCCACGGAAACAATACCAATCACCTTGCCTGCGTCATTGAATATCGGTGCTTTACTGCGTAAGGAAATACCCAGGCCGCCCTGGCGGATAGTGGTCAGGCTTTTACCCTGCAACACTTCCTGATTATCGCCCCCGACCAGCGTAGTCCCCACACGGTCATCATAAACCGAATGGAATAGATGAATGCCTTTATCATCGCCAATGACAATAAAACTGGCATCGCTGCGATCGACTACTTGTTGCATAAATTCTGCAATCGCGGGAATATCTTTTTCCGCAACCGATTTGCGTAAATTCGGAATTATCGCTATTTCTTCAGCTTGTATTTTTGCTCGCGTACTCATTTCCTGATAAAGCTGGCGACCGACATCGATATAATAATAACCACCCAGTAAGATGAACAAACCGGAGAAAAACAGTACCAGCGAAATAAAGAGCTTAATCTGGAAGGAAACTTTCATGGTGTGGTACGCACAGAGCAACAAAAACGGTAATGTAACATCTTTCCTGTTGACAGTGGCGAGTTTACTGGAAACTTGTGATCCCTTGCACACCTGATGCTGACTGGCGACGTTAAAGAAACAAAGACTTTCTGGAAATGTTATTAACTTGTTTTTTTATTTAAAAAAACCATAAAAACCACGGAAATAATTACGGCATTAATCACACTAAATTAAAGAAACCATAAAAACCATAGGTGCCATTAAAACTTCGGTTTTATTATGCTGCGCCTCACATAACGTAAAAACCTGGCCCTTTAAGCTACAAATGCAAAATAACCAAGGGGCTTAATTATGAGCACAACTGACGATTCTTTTTCTATTACCTCTGAGTCGCTATCGATTCAAAAACCATCATTGAAAGACAGATGGTGGCACATTATGGATACCTGGAAAGTCGGGATTATTCCATTGCCGTTGTTTTTACTTGCTGGTGCATTAATCGCCATCGATTGTCTGGGCGGTAAATTACCCAGCGATATCGTTGTGATGGTCGCAACGCTGGCGTTTTTCGGCTTCGCCTGTGGTGAGTTCGGTAAACGCCTGCCGATTATCGGTAAACTGGGTGCGGCGGCGATTTGCGCTACCTTCATCCCTTCTGCAATGGTCTATTATGGCCTGCTGCCGGATGTGGTTGTCGAGTCCACCACCAAGTTCTACAAATCCACTAACATTCTGTACCTCTATATCTGCTGCATTATTGTCGGCAGTATTATGAGCATGAATCGCACCACGCTGATTCAGGGCTTCCTGCGTATTTTCTTCCCGATGCTGTGTGGCGAAATCGTCGGCATGCTGGTTGGGATGGGCGTGGGGCTGCTGCTCGGTCTCGAACCGTTCCAGATCTTCTTCTTTATCATTCTGCCAATCATGGCGGGTGGTGTGGGTGAAGGCGCCATTCCGCTTTCTATCGGTTACGCCACCATTCTGCATATGGATCAGGGCGTTGCGCTGGGTCGCGTACTGCCGATGGTAATGCTTGGTGGCCTGACTGCCATCATTATCTCTGGCTGTCTGAACCAACTGGGTAAACGCTTCCCGCACCTGACTGGTGAAGGTCAGTTGATGCCGAATCGTGATAACACCGATGAGAAAGCCCCTGCTACGCCTGCGTTCAGCGGTAAAGCTGACGTCACCACTATCGCATCCGGTGCGCTGCTGGCCGTGCTGCTGTACATGCTGGGTATGCTGGGCCACAAACTGATTGGTCTGCCGGCGCCGGTTGGCATGCTGTTTATGGCGGTGCTGGTCAAACTGGTTCACGGCGTATCGCCGAAGATCCTTGAAGGTTCTCAGGTCGTTTACAAATTCTTCCAGACCTCTGTGACTTACCCAATCCTCTTCGCTGTGGGCGTGGCTATCACCCCGTGGCAGGAGCTGGTACACGCATTCACCCTCACTAACCTGTTGGTGATTGTCAGCACCGTGTCCGCGCTGGTCGCCACGGGCTTCTTCGTAGGTAAAAAAATCGGTATGCATCCGATTGATGTCGCCATCGTCTCCTGCTGTCAGAGCGGGCAGGGTGGCACCGGGGATGTTGCCATCCTCACTGCAGGTAACCGTATGAGCCTGATGCCGTTTGCCCAGATCGCTACCCGTATCGGCGGCGCGATCAACGTCTCGGTATCACTGCTGGTTCTCGGCAACTTCCTCGTCTGATTCATGTGTTACAGGAACTGATATGAAACTCGCAAGCTTTGTCCATCAGGGGATCCGCAGTTACGGGATCGTGAAGGCGGATGGTGTGATCAATCTGGGACGCCGTCTGGGCGATCGTTACAGCGATCTGAAATCGTTGCTCGCTGCCAACGCGTTAAATGAAGCGCAGCAGTTGTCTGGTGAAAAACCGGATCTGAGCTTCGATGCGCTGGAATTTCTGCCGGTGATTGATAACCCAGGGAAAATTCTTTGCGTCGGCATGAACTATGCCGACAAACGTAAAGAGTTTGATCAGCACAACCCGGCACCGACGCTGTTCGTCCGTTTTGCCGATTCGCAAACCGGCCACCAGACTCCGGTACTCAAACCGCGTCACTCCAGCGAGTTTGATTACGAAGGTGAACTGGCGGTGATCATCGGCAAAAGCGGAGAGAACATCTCCCGTGAAGAGGCATTGAGCCACGTTGGCGGTTATAGCTGCTATATGGACGGTTCTGCACGCGACTGGCAGCACACCTGGTTTACCGCCGGTAAAAACTGGCGTCAGACCGGTGCGTTCGGTCCGTGGATGACCACGGCGGATGAGATTCCGGATCCGCACAGTCTGGCGATCCGCACCTGGCTGAATGGCCGCATGGTGCAGGAAGACAACACCGCCAGCATGATTCACAAAGTGGCGGAGCTTATCGAGTACATCAGTACCTTCACGCGCCTGAATGCTGGCGATGTGATCATCACCGGTTCACCGGGTGGCGTTGGCAAAAAACGTAATCCACCGCTGTTCATGAACGCGGGCGATCGCATCGAAGTGGAGATCGAGAATATCGGTCATCTCAGCAATGTGATTATGGACGCGCCAGCCTTATCGCTGTCGCCCATGCACTAAGGAACGCGGCGGATTTATGCAAGCACAACCTCCCATTGATTTTCGCATTGCGGATGTCACGAGCGGCGCGCAGCGTTTTACGCAGATTCGTAATCTGCTCGCGGACAGCGGCTTAGGCATGGACAACGATATCACCACGTTCGTTGAAGCCTGGTCGGGACGCCGGCTGGTGGGTTGTGCGGGCCTGGCCGCCAATGTCATCAAATGTGTGGCGGTAGATGAAAACCTGCGCGGAGAAAATCTTAGCGCCCGTTTGCTGGCTGAGGTGGAACACCTCGCGCTGTCACGGGGCCATTTTCATCTGTTCCTCTGTACGCGCCCCTGTAACAAGGAGCGCTTTGCACACAGCGGATTCTGGCCTATTGCGCAGAGCGGCAACAACGCGGTGTTAATGGAAAACACGCCCTTTGGCATCAGCCGTTACTGCCGCTCATTGCAGCCTTATCGCGTAGAAGGAAAGCGCGTTGGGGCTATCGTGATGAACGCTAATCCGTTCACCCTTGGGCACCGCCATCTGGTGGAACAAGCGGCGCATTCCTGCGACCACTTACATCTGTTCGTAGTTCAAGAGGATGCGTCGTTTTTCCCCTTCACCGACCGTCTGGACATGGTACGGGCAGGGGTCGCTCATCTGCCAAACGTGACCGTGCACAAGGGATCGGAATACATCATTTCGCGGGCGACATTTCCGGCCTATTTCCTCAAAGAGACCGGCAAGGTGCAGCAGGCGTGGAGCGAAATCGATCTGCTGATTTTTCGCGACCACATCGCCCCCGCGCTGGGTATTACCCATCGATTTATCGGTTCAGAGCCGTTTTGCGATATTACGCGCCAGTACAACCAGACTATGCACCGCCTGCTTACAGGCGCGGTAGAGGTGGTGGAGATCCCGCGCATCAAAGCCACGGGCAATGCCATCTCTGCCTCGGAAGTTCGTCGTCTGCTTAAGACGCACCAGTTTTCCCGTATTCGGGAAATAGTACCGGATACCACTTTCGTGCATCTCGAAACGCACTACAGCGCGGAAGTCGCTTAAAAAACTCAGGAAATAAATTATGAAAATTGTTAGGGAGGCGCTGGCCGGGACTATGGAGTCCAGCGACCTGATGGTGAAAATAGCCCCCGCTGATGGCGAGCTGGACATCGTCATCCACAGTGAAGTGATTAAGCAGTTTGGCGATCAAATTCGCCATGTGGTGACCACCACGCTGCGCGCCATGGAAGTCCACCAGGGACTGATCATTATTGAAGATAAAGGTGCGCTGGACTGTGTGATCCGCGCCCGCCTACAGAGCGCGGTATTACGCGCCAGTGACAGTGACAATATTGACTGGGAGAAACTGCAATGAAAAAGCTTCGTCGTAGCATGCTGTTTCTCCCAGGCGCCAACGCCGCCATGCTTTCCAACTCGTTTATTTACCGCCCGGACTCCATCATGTTTGACCTGGAAGATGCCGTGGCGCTGCGTGAAAAAGACACTGCGCGTCTGCTGGTCTTTCATGCGCTGCAACACCCGATGTACGAAGACATCGAAACCGTCGTCCGTATCAACCCGCTCAATACCCCGTTTGGCCTGAAAGATCTGGAAGCCGTGGTGCGCGCCGGGGTGGATGTGGTTCGTCTGCCAAAAACCGACACGCCGGAAGATATTTACGAACTCGAACGCCATCTTGAACGCATCGAAATGGCCTGCGGGCGTGAAATCGGATCCACGAAGGTGATGGCGGCGATCGAATCCGCGATCGGTGTTATCAATGCCGTGGCGATCGCACGCAGTTCTCAGCGTCTGATCGGCATCGCGCTGGCGGCGTTTGACTACGTGATGGACATGCAAACCGAACGCGGCGACGGCACCGAGCTGTTCTACGCCCGTTGCGCCGTACTGCATGCGGCACGTGCCGCCGGGATCGACGCCTTTGACGTGGTGTGGTCGGACGTAAATGACGAAGCCGGTTTCCTGCGCGAAGTCGATCTGATCCGCAAAATGGGCTTTAACGGCAAGTCGCTGATCAACCCGCGCCAGATCGATCTGCTGCACAACGCGTATGCGCCAACGCAGCACGAAGTGGATCACGCGAAGTTAGTGATCGAAGCCGCAGAAGAGGGCGAACGCAACGGGCTGGGCGTGGTGTCGCTGAACGGTAAGATGATCGACGGCCCCATTATTAATCATGCGCGAATGGTGCTGGAACGTGCCGCCGCGTCCGGCGTGCGTCGGTAAGGACAGAACAATGAATCAGACAGAGCTTCTCCACGTTAACTTTCCGCATCTGCGCGATTTAAAACCGTTCGATAGCGCCCATGCCAGCACGCCGTGGCTTGCCGATCTCGACAGCAAACATAACCGCAAATTGTGCGCCACCCTGGAAGATGCCATTGCCCGCAGTGGCCTGAAAGACGGCATGACCATTTCGTTCCACCATGCGTTTCGCGAAGGCGACCGGGTGATCAACAACGTGGTGGAAATCCTGGCGCGACTGGGCTTTAAAGATCTGACGCTGGCTTCCAGCTCGCTGATGACCTGTAACGAAAGCCTGATTGAGCATATCAAAAACGGCGTTATCACCCGTATCTACACCTCCGGCATGCGCGGCAAACTGGCGGATGCGATTTCCCACGGCCTGATGGCGGAGCCGGTGCAAATCCACTCGCACGGTGGCCGCGTGAAACTGCTGCAGGATGGCGAGCTGAATATCGATGTCGCCTTCCTCGGCGTACCGTGCAGCGACGAATTTGGTAACGCTAACGGCACCCAGGGAAAATCCTGCTGTGGTTCGCTGGGTTATGCCATGGTCGATGCGCAGTTCGCTAAAAAAGTGGTGTTGCTGACCGAAGAGCTGGTGCCGTTCCCGAACATGCCAGCCAGCCTGGTACAGGATCAGGTGGATTACATCGTGCAGGTCGAGAGCGTAGGCGACCCGGCGAAAATCAGCGTTGGCGCGGCGCGCGTGACCAGCAACCCGCGTGAACTGATGATTGCCCGTTATGCGGCGGATGTTATCGAGCATTCCGGCTATTTCAAAAATGGTTTCTCCATGCAGACGGGTTCCGGTGCGGCTTCAACGGCCTGTACACGTTTTATGGAAGAGAAAATGGAACGTCTCGGCGTGAAGGCAAGCTTTGCGCTGGGCGGTATCACCGGTGGTCTGGTCTCGCTGCACGAAAAAGGTCTGGTGGCAAAACTGCTGGATACGCAGTGCTTTGACAGTGAGGCGGCAGCATCGCTGGCGCGTAACCCGAACCACGTGGAAATCTCTACCAACGTTTACGCCAACCCTGGCAGCAAAGCGGCCTGCTGTGACCAACTGGACGTGGTTATCCTCAGTGCGCTGGAGATCGACGTTGACTTCAACGTCAACGTTATCACCGGTTCCGATGGCGTGATGCGCGGCGCATCCGGCGGCCACTGTGACGTTGCAGCAGCAGCGAATTTGACCATCGTTGTGGCACCGCTTCTGCGCAGCCGCATCCCGACCGTTGTAAAACGCGTCACCACGCTGCTCACGCCGGGCGAAAGCATTGATGTGCTGGTCACCGACCATGGCATCGCGGTGAACCCGGCACGCCCGGAAATCCGCGAGCGCCTGGTGAATGCCGGGCTGAAAGTGGTGGATATCGAAGCCCTGTACGCGCGTGCGATCTCGCTGACCGGGACACCGAAACCCATTGAATTCACCGACCGTATCGTCGGGGTGATTCGCTATCGTGACGGCAGCGTGATTGACGTTGTGCGTCAGGTGAAGGAGAACATCTAATGACATTACTGACGCCCGTAAGAGCGGGCGTCAGCCTTGAAGCGCTGCTGACGGCGAAAGAAAACCGTGCAGCGCGCCAGGCTGACTGGCTCACTCATTATCACCATCCGGTTATCTCCCTGACGCTGGTCACCCCCGGCGCGCAGAAAGACAGTATCCGTTACCGTAATACTATGGGGGTGGCGCTACAGGCGTGCGATCAACTGCTGTGGCAGAATCACTGGCCAGTGCTGGATCGCCAGGTACTGTGGTTGCCGACCGGTGCGGAAGCTCTGTGGTGTGTTGACCATGCCGCGGCTGAAATTAAAGCCCAGTGCATTGAACTGGAACAGACGCATCCGCTTGGCAGACTGTGGGATTTTGATGTGATATGCCCGAAAAACGGTCAGGTGGGACGTCAGTCTCTGGATCTCAGTACCCGGCGCTGCCTGGTCTGCGATGAACCTGCCCACGGTTGCGCCCGGTCGCGCCGTCATCCCATGGAAGAGGTCGTGTCACGTGTGGAGACCCTGATCGATGGCTGGTTCGCTCGCGACTAAACTCGCCCGTTTTGATGTCTGGGCGCTGGCCGCCACGGCACTGCGTCTTGAAGTCAATCTCACCCCCAAACCGGGGCTGGTGGACATGGCGAACAACGGTTCGCACAGCGATATGGATCACGCGTTATTTTTACGCAGTATCGATGCCATCACCCCCTGGTTTCGCGTCTTCGAAAAAGCCGGGTTCGAGCATGCTTTAAAACCCGCCAGCGAACAGTTGCGCTTATTGCGCCCGGCAGGAATGGCCTGCGAACAGGCTATGTTCGAGGCGACCGACGGTGTAAATACGCATAAAGGCGGCATCTTTTCCCTGGGTCTGATCTGCTTTGCGGCGGGGCGTTTACGCGGTCTGAACCGTCTGGTCTGTGCACAATCGGTCTGTCAGCAGGTGGCTGAGATCTGCAAAGGGCTGGTGGCGCGAGAGCTGGCTTCCCGCACGCATGCGACAACGGCGGGTGAAAAACAGTATCAACAGTTTGGCCTGACCGGCGCGCGCGGTGAGGCGGAACTGGGCTTTCCCACGATACGCCAACATGTGCTGCCATACTGGTATCAGGAGGCGGGTGAACGGCGTTTTCACCATGCGCTGCTGCGCTTAATGGCGATAAATCCCGACAGTAATCTGGTCTCCCGCGGCGGTATCGACGGGTTGTGCTATGTGCAGGAATATGCGCAGACGCTGTTAAAAAACGGCTGGAACATTGCGCGCCTGCAAGAGATGGATAAGGCATTAATCAGTCGCAATCTCAGCCCCGGCGGCAGCGCCGATCTGCTGGCGGTCTCGTATGTGCTGGCGACGCTGGGCTAGCGGCAGACGCTAACCGCCAGACATAAAAAAGCCCGGTGGCATCACGCGCACCGGGCAGGCATTAAATCAGTCAGGCTTATGCTTTCTGCACGACGCCAGCCGCTTGCGGAACATGTTTGTATTTGAACATCGCCATGAACGCAAAGGCCAGAACCACAGAGTAACCGGCGAAAATCAGCCACACGGTTTTCCAGTCGGTTGCGCCTGCAACGGTGTACATCTCAACCACTTTACCGCTCGCCATACCGCCAAGGATACAGCCGAAGCCGTTGGTCATCATCAGCAGCATACCCTGCGCACTGGCGCGGATAGCCGGGTTCACTTCTTTCTCGACGAATACAGAACCGGAGATGTTGAAGAAGTCGAACGCACAACCGTAAACGATCATGGAAAGAACCAGCAGGACGGTGCCGAACGGGGTCGGATCGCCGTAAGCGAACAGGCCGAAACGCAGCATCCAGGCAACGATGCTCATCAGCATGACGTTCTTGATGCCGTAACGGCCCAGGAAGAACGGAATCGCCAGGATAAAGACAGTTTCTGAAATCTGCGAGATAGACATCAGCACGGAGGCGTGCGTCACGATGAAGCTATTCGCGAACAGCGGATTTGAGTCGAAGCTGTGCAGGAAGGTGTTACCAAACATATTGGTAATCTGCAGTTCCGCGCCCAGCAGCATGGAGAAGATAAAGAAAATCGCCATGCGTTTGTTTTTGAACAGCGCGAAGGCGTTCAGGCCCAGCATTTCCACCCAGGTCTGGTTTTTCTGGGTGTTGCTTACCGGCATGTGCGGCAGGGTCAGGGAGAACAGGCTCAGCACCAGGGAGAGTGCGGCACCGATATAGAGCTGCATATGGCTCAGTTCGAAGCCAGAGAAGCTCACCGCCCACATCGCCAGGATAAAGCCGATGGTGCCCCAGATACGAATCGGTGGGAAGTCCGTAACGATGTCATAACCGGCGTTTTGCAGGCGTGCGTAGGAGATGGTGTTGACCAGGCCCAGCGTGGGCATATACGCCAGCGAGTTGAGCAGGATAACCGCAAACATCGCACCCGGTGTGGTCACGCCAGCGGCGATAAACAGGGTAATAGCGCCCACCAGATGGCAGATAGCGTAAACCCATTTCGCGCTCAGCCACTTATCGGCCACGATACCCAGCAACGCAGGCATAAAGACCGAGGCAATACCCAGGGAGCTATAGACCGCGCCAATTTCCGCACCCTGGAATTTCAGGGTGACAAACATATAAGAGCCAAGCGTAGTCAGCCAGCTCCCCCACAGGCAGAACTGCAGGAAGATAATCACTTTAAGCTGCAGCTTAAGATTCATGTTAGTTTCCTCACCGAAGGAGTCTGATATACCCACCATACTTTAAGCTGCATGCGCGTCGGCTTTTCTCACTCATCTCAGTCACTTACCAGAGTAAGCTCCTGGGGATTCGCTGCGTTGCCGCCATCCTGCAACTCGAATTATTTAGGGTATAGATGTTGGAATTAAGACAATTACTGTTGTTATGTGAGGCGATTCTATCATCGAAGTTGGGGCGAGATTGTTACATCCGACATATAAATGCAAACTTGATATGGTTGCAGTCGAATATAGTGACGTTCGTCACATTTGTATGCGGGGGACATCCGTGTTCAAAGGGAATTCTTATCCCCTCCCGCTAAACGGAAGGGGATAAGTCACCTCTTACTTCGTGCGACGATAGCTTTTCTGCGCGGTATTCACTTTATAAAGGTAGTTACGTGACTCCGCAGAAGGGTGGCGAGTGGTCAGGGTGGAATAGACATCGCCCGGCGCCATCGTGTTGATGATATTCGCGGCCTGCACTTTGTCGCTGGAGAAGACGCGCAGAACGCTACCCGCACCGCCATTGTAAGCGGTGATGACGGCATAACGGCGCGAGGTGGGGTTGGTTATCCCGGAAAGATAGACATTATTGAGCATCGCCAGGTAAGCCGTGCCGGTATCGATATTGCTTTCCGGATCGAACAGATAGCTGCGACTCGGGGTACCGGATTTGCCCTGCGCGCGGAACACATCACGACCGGCGCTATGCTGCACCACCTGCATCAGCCCCAGCGCGTCGGAGCGGCTGACCGCATAAGGGTTAAATGACGATTCGGTCTGCATAATGGCCAGAATCAGCGATTCGTCAACGCCGTAGCGACGAGCGGCCTGATGTACCATGCCAACATATTTATGCGCACGTTTATCCAGATGGTTTGGCACCAGATTAAACGTCACGCTGTAAATGATTTTTAACCCGACGCTGCGTTTTTGCAGCCGCGTTTTCAGCAGGTAATCCGCGAAGCTGGTCGCACGCCCCATCCAGCGAATGGGCTGGCCCGTGTTATCCACCACCTGGCCATACAGGAACGGCTCTTTGGATATCTGGATATCATCCGCGTCGGAATAGAGATCGATAGAGCCCGGATCATCACCCATTAACAGGGTTTTGATAATGGCCTGGCGTAAATGTGCCGTAGGGTCTGTGCCGGAGATGGTCTCGACGGTGATGGTGCCTTCGTCGAAGTTGATGTGGCTTCGGGTTTGGTACTGATCGGTGTACTTGACGTAATCTTTTGGACCGGCAATCAGTACTTCGCTAAATCCCCATAAGTTCTCGATATTGTGGGCGAACTGCCCCATTAAAATGTCAAAACCGTTGGTATCTTTAACCCAGGCTTCGTTATAGGTCTCGCCATTTTTATTTGAGCTGGAACAAGAAATAAGCAACGGCGCAATGATCGCTAGCGCTAAAAATTTTTTCATCATTCCGGAAGTATTGTTGGTTGCACAAATGACCCTGAATCAGGCCGCAGACGGCGGAACATCGCTGCGGCCATGCATTTATTTTTTATCTTCCGGCGTATAGCCTTCAATATGCACATCTTTGCCTTCGAACAGGTAACTCACCATTTCCTGTTCAAGCAGTTTGCGATGCTCAACGTTCATCATGTTGAGTTTCTTTTCGTTGATCAGCATCGTCTGCTTTTTCTGCCACTGGGACCAGGCTTCTTTGGAGATTTCGTTATAAATACGCTTACCCAGTTCCCCCGGATAGAGCTGAAAGTCTTGCCCCTCTGCATCACGTTGCAGGAAGGTACAGAAAATAGTGCGGCTCATAAATAGTCCTCTTTACTCTGCACGGCGTTACATCGCCACGCCGATGCGTAATTGTTGTAACAGGCGCTCCACGGGGGCTGCCAGGCCCACTGACGGCGGCTGCGCTAAGTTATACCAAAGACCTGTACCTTCATCCATGCAAGAACTGAACGAGGACACGGTAAGCCACATAGGCACAATATCCAGATGGAAATGGCTGAACGTGTGGCGAAACGCAATCAGTTGGCTGAGATTATCGGCCTTAATCTGATGTTGCGCCAGCCAGTCATGTAATGACGCTTCATCTTCAAACTGCGGGAAACAGAACAAGCCGCCCCATAACCCAACCGGTGGACGCTGTTGCAGGAAGACCTGATCGCCATGTTGCATCAACAGGAAATATGCGCTGCGCTCCGGCAGCGTTTGTCTGGGCTTTTTGCCAGGATACTCGGCCCATGAGTGGTTCGCGTAGGCAATACAGCCTGTTTGCAGCGGGCAAAGCGTGCATTTGGGTTTTGAACGTGTACAGACCATGGCGCCTAAGTCCATCATCGCCTGGTTAAACTGTTCCACCCCTTTGGCCGGGGTCACCTGTTCAGCCAGCTCCCACAGACGTTTCTCCACCTCTTTCTTGCCCGGCCAGCCTGCAACCGCGTAGCAACGCGCAAGAACGCGCTTCACGTTGCCGTCGAGGATCGCAAAGTGTTTACCCAGTGATAAAGAAAGAATGGCGCCGGCAGTCGAACGTCCAACACCTGGCAGTGCGGCAACCTCTTCAAAGGTTTGCGGGAAGACGCCGCCATGCAGTTCGGCCACCTGTTTTGCCGCTTTGTGCAGATTACGCGCACGGGCGTAATAGCCGAGTCCGGTCCATAAATGCAGCACTTCATCAAGCGGCGCATTAGCCAGGTCGGTGACGGTGGGAAACCGTGCCATAAAACGCTCAAAATAAGGGATGACAGTTGCGACCTGTGTCTGTTGCAACATCACTTCGGATAGCCATACTTTGTAAGGCGTTTTTTCAATTTGCCAGGGCAGGGTCTTACGCCCGTATTTGTCGTACCAGTCCAGAACCTGGGCTGAAAATTGAGACGCTTGCATGGTCACCAACATCGCGTTAACAGGGGGGCTGATTGCAGCACAGCGGCATGAACGTGTAAACCGGAACTTTCCGGTGCTTTCATCTTGCATACTGTATCGAACTTTGGATAATGCCCGTTTCCTGAACACTCTCACAAGCAGACTTATTTATGAATAACGACGTCATCTCACCAGAATTTGATGAAAACGGCCGCCCGCTGCGCCGTATCCGCAGCTTTGTCCGCCGCCAGGGGCGCCTGACCAAAGGGCAACAGCACGCGCTTGATAATTACTGGCCGGTGATGGGCGTTGAGTTTGCTGAGCAGCCGCTCGATTTTGCCGCCCTGTTTGGCAATAGCGGGCCGGTGACGCTGGAGATTGGCTTCGGTATGGGCGCATCGCTGGTGGAAATGGCGAAAACCCGTCCTGAGCAGAACTTTTTAGGTATTGAAGTGCATTCACCGGGCGTGGGGGCATGCCTCTCCTCGGCACATGAAGAGGGCGTCGGGAACCTGCGCGTGATGTGTCATGACGCCGTCGAAGTGCTGCACAAAATGATTCCTGACAATTCATTAAACATGGTTCAGCTCTTTTTCCCTGACCCGTGGCATAAAGCACGTCATAATAAGCGCCGTATCGTTCAGGTGCCGTTTGCTGAACTGGTGAAGAGCAAGCTGAAACTGGGCGGCGTGTTTCATATGGCGACAGACTGGGAAGCCTACGCAGAGCACATGCTGGAAGTTATGTCCTCTATTGAGGGTTATCAGAACCTGTCGTCGACTAAAGATTATGTGCCGCGCCCGGATTCGCGCCCGGTAACCAAATTTGAACAACGTGGTCATCGTCTTGGCCACGGCGTATGGGACTTAATGTTCGAGAGGGTAAAATAATGGCAAAGAACCGTAGTCGTCGTCTGCGTAAAAAGATGCACATTGACGAGTTTCAGGAGATCGGTTTTTCCGTCAAATGGCGTTTTCCGGAAGGCACCACTGAAGAACAGATTGATAAGCTGGTCGATGAGTTTATCAGCGAAGCCGTTGAAGCTAACGGTTTGATCTTTGGCGGTAGCGGTTTCCTGGCTTGGGAAGGTCTGGTCTGCAAACCGAACATTGGTCATTGCACTGAAGAGGACCGGGCGCTGATTCGTAAGTGGCTTGAGGAGCACAAATTCGAAGAGGTCAGCGTCAGCGAACTTTTCGATATTTGGTGGGACTAAGAATGAAAGGGTCGGCAATTGCCGGCCCATTTTGTCTCTACAGGAGTGGTTATGATGCGCAAGACGCTACTGGCGGTAGCACTGACGGCAACGGCTTTTGCCGCGAATGCGGATTACAAATGTAGCGTGAACCCGCGTGATGATGTGATTCTAAGCCCGCAAACCGTCCAGGTGAAAGGCGAAAACGGTAATCTGATCTTAACGCCGGAAGGTAACGTGACCTTCAACGGTAAACAGTATTCGCTGAGCGCCGCACAACGCGAGCAGGCAAGGGATTATCAGTCTGAATTGCGCAGCGCGCTGCCATGGATTGATGAAGGTGCTCGCTCACGCGTAGAGAAAAGTCGCGTGGCGCTGGACCAAATCATCGTCAAGGAAGTGGGCGAGAGCAGCAATATGCGTGGCCGCCTGACCAAGCTGGATGCCCAGCTTAAAGAGCAGATGAACAAAATTATTGAGCATCGCAGCGATGGCCTGGCGTTCCACTATAAAGCGGTTGATGACGTGCAGGCTAATGGTCAACAACTGGTGAACCAGGCGATGGGCGGTATTCTGCAGGACAGCATTAACGAGATGGGCGCCAAAGCGGTACTGAAAGGCGGCGGCAACCCGCTGCAGGGTGTGCTCGGTAGCCTCGGCGGTTTGCAGACCGCCATCCAGAACGAGTGGAAAAACCAGGAAGCGGATTTCCAGCAGTTCGGTAAAGATGTGTGTAGCCGCGTGGTGTCGCTGGAAGCTAACCGTAAAGCGCTGGTGAGCGGGCTTAAGTAAGGTTCTGTTATTTCTCTTCTGTCTGTTCCCCTCACCCTAACCCTCTCCCCGGAGGGGCGAGGGGACCGATAGTGCGATTTGAGACTACGGTGCTGATTTCCCCCTCTCCCTTTTAGGGAGAGGGCCGGGGTGAGGGTAACAGCATTTGCAGCGCCTTAAATATCCGCTCCAGCACGGCCTCTTCGTTTTGCCAGAGTTCATTGTTCCAAAACCGCATGATCATCCAGCCTTTTTTGTTTAACCATACCGTTCGCTGAACATCATATTCGTACCGCTCATCATGCTGACCACCATCCAGCTCAATGGCAAGCCGTGCCTCGCAGCAGGCGAAATCAAGAATGTAATGACCGACAGGGTGCTGCCGACGAAACTTGTAACGAGAAAATCGGCGGCTGCGTAACAGATACCAAAGCCGTCTTTCTTCTTGTGTCAGTTCGCGTCTGAGTTGTTTTGCATGTGAGCGTATTATTTCCATCCACACACTCTGCCACTCTCTCCCTGTTTCACCACAACCTTCTGCTGACACTGGAACCCGCCTTCCAAATAATTGTCCTATGACTCGCAAGGTTATTAATGGATGAGACATTAAAAGGATTTTGACGATGAAAATGAAATGGGCCGCAGGACTGGCGGCGCTGATACTTCTGTCGGGCAGCGTGCTGGCCGATAGCAATATCCCCACCGATGAGGTGCTGAAAAAGCAATTTAACCAGGCGCAGGAAGGGCTAATGCAACTGGACAGCATCACATTGCGCCTGCTTGATTCGCACGGTAACCAGGCGACTTATGCCGCCGAAGGCGATATCTCCGCCACGGAAGATCTCTATTCCATGGTCGGTATGGCCGGAAACTATCAGTTTATGGAGCAGACCTGGACCAAAGGGCGCCCGGTGAAGTTCTCGGCGATGGTCAAGGCGGTGGGGACAAAAGATTCCGGCTGGACCACCGAGTTCTTCTCTATGCAGATGGCGGCGAAACCTGCCGGGTATCCGAAACCGGACATTAACAACAAAGAGAAGTATCTGGTGGTCACCGACAGCGATTTTTATCCTCGCCTCGCCAAAATTGAAGCCGACAGGGCCGCTCAGAAAAAAGCGCTGGATAAATCCCTTGAGAAACAAGAGCAGCTCCAAAAGGAGATTGACGCGCTGGACGCCCAAATTGCCGCTTCGTGGGGCAAAGACAAAAACGGCAAACAGTTAACCCGTGATGATGTGCAACACGCGCTGCTAGAGGAGCTTCAGGAGGTGGGCAGGCAGAACGATCCGCTGCATTTTGAAAATAACTACAACAAAACGATTTATGAACCGGCGCTGGCCGAGTGCCAGAAAAAACCGGATTGCGATGCCACACCGCTGCGAAAAGCGCGTGCTACGGCACTCGTGGACCAGCGTCGGGACTACCAACTTAAGTTTCAGCTCAAGCGCGAAGAGGTCATGAAAACCCTGGAGGCTTACGATAAAAAGCGGGAGCCGCTGCGCAAAAAACGTAATGAACTTCGCAGCGAACTGAGCAATTTGGATATCACCAATAGCAAAGCCCGGATGGATTACGAAGGTTGGGAGCGGGACATCGCCGTTATGCGTCGCCAGGGTATTATCAAATAAATCAACCAGCCCGTGTGTGCCGGGCTGGATTCAGATCACTCCCCGGCGAGGAAAATGAAATGGGCCACCGTGGTGGCCCATTTCATTTTTTCGGATTAGAAAGGGCGTTGTTTCTCCCTGCCTGATCGAGTTACATCAAACCCAGTATGCGGGGGAGCCATAGCGAGATTTGCGGTATATAAGTAATCAATGCCAGCGCTACGAGTAGTGCGGCATAAAAAGGAAGTAAAGGCTTAATCAAGTGTTGAATTTTAACGCCCGAAATAGAGCAGCCAACAAACAAGGCACTGCCGACCGGGGGCGTTAATAATCCGATGCACAGGTTCGCAACCATCATGATACCAAAGTGTACCGGGTCCATACCTAAGTCTTGCGCAATAGGCAGGAAAATTGGCGTGAAGATAAGTACCGCTGGGGTCATATCCATAAAAACGCCAACAATAAGAAGAACAAGATTAATTAATAAAAGAATAACCAGCGGATTTTCAGAAATAGACATAAGCGCATCGCTAATCATGTAGGGTACATCTGCATTTGTCATTGCCCATGACATCCCAACGGAAAAACCGATCAGCAATAAAACAATAGATGTTGTTACCACTGATTCAAGGACCAACGACGGTAGCTCACTCCACTTCACTTCGCGATAAACGAAAACTGACAAGATGAAAGTGTAAACCACAGCAATAGCAGATGCTTCTGTTGCGGTAAATACGCCCCCCAGGATGCCACCCATAACAATGATGACCAATAATAGGCTAGGCAACGCAGCAAAAAACGCTGTCAGTGCCTGTTTGAGTGACGGTTTTTCTGAAAGCGGATATCCGCGTCGGCTGGCGATAACCGCACAAACCATCATGATGACCAGCCCCATCAAAATGCCCGGTAAATAACCCGCCATGAACAGCGAGGCAACGGAGACGCCCCCAGCCGTGAGTGAGAAAACGATCAAAACATTGGATGGTGGTATTAAGAGGCCGGTAATACAGGACGAAACGTTAATGGCGGTTGAAAGGGTAGGGTCGTAACCCTGTCGGGTCTGGATTGGATGAAGAGTTCCGCCTACCGCTGCCGCTGCGGCAACCGCAGAGCCTGAAATAGAACCAAACATCATATTTGCCAGTACGTTAACATGCCCCAGAGAACCGGGCACGCGGCCAACCATGACCTGCGCAAGGTTAATCAGGCGTAGAGCAATCCCGCCTCGATTCATCAGTGTTCCGGCAAAAATAAAGAAAGGAATAGCCAGCAGGGCAAAATTATCCAACCCATTAGCCAGTCGCTGTGAAACCGTAATAACGGCAATGTCCCAGGGAAACATAAGGAGCATGGAGCTAACGGTAGAAATACCAATAGCAAATGAAATAGGTACGCCAAGGAAAACCAGGATGAAAAAGGAACCAAATAACGTTAATGCGATATAGCCATCCATTAATCTACTCCTTCGATGGGATTTTTTAGTTTATCCATGCCAACATTTATGAACCACAAGGCGTAGAACATCATTACGATTCCGGTCAGTGGCAAAATAAGATAGACGTAACCCATAGGGATTTGCATCGCGGCTGACACCTGGTTGGTTGCCAGCGTTTTGCCGATCAATTTCATTCCCCCCGTTACGATGACTCCGCCAGAAAAAAGGAAAATCAGCAGATTTACTACGATGGTCAATAGGGCCTGTTTACGCGGTTGTAGCGCCATTGACAGGAGATCAATTGACAGATGGCGCTGAGCGCCAACGGTATAGGCTGCACCGAGTAAACCCACCCAAATCATCAGAAAGCGTGCAAGTTCATCGGTTGATGTACTGGGCTGATTGAGAACATAACGACTAAATACTTGCCATACGACGCAAATAACCAGTACGCTCATCACCATAATAGAAAACGCCGCGATCGTGCGATCGACCGCCAGCTTTATGCGGTTAAATATCATCTTTAATTATCCAGGTGAATAAGGGCCAATGACTGGCCCTGGTAGATATTATTCAGCAGCGGCTTCGAATTTTGCTAATAATGCGGCCTGTTTAGGATCTTTTTTAAACTCATCAAACAGAGGTTGCACGGCTGCGCGGAAGGGAGCTTTATCCACTTTCACAATTTTACCACCCTGCGATATTGCCTGAGCACGGGTATCGGCATCGATTTGAGCCCAAAGTTTTTGCTGGTATGTTTCTGAATGCTTAACTGCTTTTTGTAAAATGTCTTTTTGTTCAGGAGTTAATTTGTTCCAGGTTTTAGTTGAAATAACCAGGAAATCAGGAATTGAAGCGTGCTCATCTTCCGAAAAGACTTTTGCAATCTCGATATGGCGCGTTTGTACCCAGGAAGGTACATTATTTTCTGCTCCGTCTACAATGCCCTGCTGCATGGCAGTATAGACCTCACCAAATGAAATGGGCGTAGGTGAGCCACCCATTAACTCAATCATTTTTATTGTGGTTGGGCTGGCCTGAACGCGTATTTTCAGGCCTTTCAAATCTTCCGGTTTCGTAATGGGCTTCCCGGCATAAAAGCTTCTTGTGCCAGCAACGTAAGCAGAAAGCGCGAAGAAACCTTTGTCTTTTGTAGACTCCATGATTTCTTTACCCACATTACCGAAAACAACGTTATTAAAATGCGCCTGATCTTTAAACAAGAATGGAAGGTTATAAATAGCGTATACGTTATCAAAAGATTCAAGATCGCTGGCGGAACCTTTAGTCATATCAAGGGCGCCATTTTGTAATAATTCCAGGGTCTCTCTTGCGCTTCCCATTTGGCTGCTGGGGTAAATGCGGATCGTCATTTTACCATCAGACAGTTTTTTGACTTCTTTAGCCATTTCATCTAAAGCCTGATGTACAACATGGCTTCGCTCAAGGTTATGCGCAAGCTTTAACGTGACTTTATCCTGCGCAATAGCATTCAAAGAAAATAACGAAATAAGCGATGCACACACAAGTGTTTTGGAAAGAGAGAGTTTACTCATTGTTTGGCTCCATGCACATTAATGGTCTATATCTAAAATCAATAATCCTTATTTCTGTATGACATATTATCCTGGTTGTCTGACATCTTTAAGGTGTCTGTCTCACAGTTTTTATTTTTTGTCAGTGTGGATATTTTTAAAAAACGTTAAATATTATCGCGATGAATAAATTGAAATAACAATATTTATTATGGGAATGTATTTGGCCGGTAAGCGGTATAGCCATATCAGTTTTTTAATTGGCGGGGAAACAGGTATCCCGCTTAATACAGCGAGCGGGATAGTTCTGTACATATTATTCGCTCAGGAAAAGTTCCAGCAGGGAGTTGAGGAACAGCTTACCGTGCTCGGTGATTTGCCAGTACTGCTCGCACTCGGTGAGGTAGCCCTGCGCCAGGGCCTCGTCGAGCTGCGAGCGGATCACGCTTTCATCCAGCCCCGTGAACAGCGCGAACTCTGCACGCGGCGCGGCTTCCAGCAAACGAAAGCGGTTCATAAAGAACTCGAACGGCTTATCTGCGGCTTCCACATCGTGCTGGCGCTCAAGGTAGCGACCTTGCATATACCCGCGCGGGTGGCGCGTTTTCGCGGTGCGTAAAAGGCGCCCGTCCGGGAAGGTCACTTTGCCATGCGCACCGCAGCCAATACCCAGGTAATCGCCAAAGCGCCAGTAGTTGAGGTTGTGCTGACACTGGTAGCCCGGTTTCGCGTACGCCGAAGTTTCGTATTGCTGATAGCCCGCGGCGGTCAGTAACTGGTGGCCACGCTCGAAAATATCCCACAATGCATCGTCATCCGGCAGCACCGGCGGGCGCGAGCCAAACAGCGTGTTGGGTTCGATGGTCAACTGATACCAGGAGAGATGCGGCGGGTTCAGTTCAATGGCCTGGCGCAAGTCGTCCAGCGCCTCTTCCAGCGTCTGATCCGGCAGGCCGTGCATCAAATCGAGGTTAAAACTGCGCAACCCAAGGCCAGTTGCCAGCCGCGCGGCGCGTTTGGCTTCCTCCGGGCCGTGGATACGCCCCAGCCGCTGTAATTTCGGCTCGCTAAAGCTCTGAACGCCAATCGAAATGCGGTTCACCCCGGCACGTTGATACTCAACAAAGCGGTCGGCCTCGACCGTTCCGGGGTTGGCTTCCATTGTGATTTCCGCATCCGCCGCCAGAGTCAGGCGCGCACGCACGCCATCCAGCAACGTCTGCATCGCCGGGCCGGAGAGCAGGCTCGGCGTACCGCCACCAATAAAGATCGTCTTTACTTCACGCCCCTGTGCGTAAGGCACATCAGCATCAAGGTCGGCGAGCAGGTGCTGCACATAATCATCGTGAGGCACTTCGCCTTTCAATGCATGGGAATTAAAGTCGCAGTACGGGCATTTCTGCACGCACCACGGAATGTGAATATAAAGACTTAAAGGTGGCAAATTAGCCATTACGTAATGCTTCCAGTAACAGTTTCAGCGCCTGCCCACGGTGGGAGATAGCGCTTTTTTCTTCGCGGGTCAGTTCGGCGGCGGTTTTATCTTCCGTCGGGACGAAGAAAATCGGATCGTAACCAAACCCGCCCTGACCGGCAGGCGCACGGGTAATCACACCAGGCCAGCTACCGTGGCACACCAGCGGCGTCGGGTCAGCGGCGTGACGCAGATAGACCAGCACACAGTGGAACTGAGCCTGACGTTTATCGTCCGGCACATCCTGCAGGGTGGTCAGTAATTTTTGCAGATTCGCTTCATCAGTGGCATCCACGCCAGAGTAACGTGCGGAGTAGATCCCCGGCGCGCCGCCCAGCGCATCAACTGCCAGGCCGGAATCGTCGGCAATCGCGGGCAGACCGGTCACCTCAGCGGCATGGCGCGCTTTCAGGATCGCGTTTTCAATAAACGTCAGGCCGGTCTCCTCGGCGGATTCCACGCCCAGTTCGGTTTGCGCCACGATATCCAGACCGAAATCACTCAGCAGCGAGGCAAGCTCGCGCACTTTACCGGCATTACCGGTTGCGAGAACAACTTTTTGCATAATAGATCCTAATTCATCAGGGCCGTGACGGCCGAAGGTATCTGTTGCGGATGGGTAATTTTGACTTGTTTATGGCGGCCCAGTTCGCCTTTTTCAATCAGCACCTGATTTTTGGCCACCCGAAACTGTTTGGCGAGATATTTCACCAGATGGGCGTTGGCCTGCCCATCGACCGGTGGGGCGGTAATGGCGACTTTTAGCTCGTCGCCATGCAGCCCAATAATGCTGTCCCGGCTGGCCTTTGGCTGAATATACAGCCGCAGCACCAGCCCGTCGTCACAGGATGTGACAGCACTCATGCCCAGTTCCAGATATAGGCTAACGGTACGATGGTGTTAGCCAGAAACTCCATCACGCCCATATTGATGACATACATTAGCAGCACCAGAATCATCGGCGAGAAATCGAGACCGCCCATTGATGGCAGCAGACGGCGAATCGGGCGCAGCAGCGGTTCGGTAAGCTGCAGCAGCACATATTCCACCGGGCTACGGCCCTGGCTGACCCAGCTCATGATTGCCATTAACAACAGCACCCAGAAGATCAGCGAACCGAGCGTTTTAATAACAATCAGCACCGCCGCCAGCACGATGAACACGCCGTTCATGGAGACGTACGGGTTCAGGAAGACTTTCACGACACACAGCAGCAGCGCGATAAGCAACGATGCGCTGTCAATGGGCCCCATCGACGGAATAATGCGACGCAGCGGGCCAACAATCGGCTGGGTGATTTTCACGATAAACTGGGAAAACGGGTTATAAAAATCACAGCGCGCCCACTGCATCCAGATACGCAGCAACAGCACCATCGTGTAAGCCTGGATAATCAGTGACAGGAGAGTGGACAACGTATTCATGGCGTTCCTCAGTTTTCCTTAGTTTTTTGTGTAATCGCGCGCGCCAAAAATGGCGGTTCCGATGCGCACCATGGTGCTGCCTGCCACAATCGCGGCCTGCATATCGTCTGACATGCCCAGCGAAAGGGTATCCACGCCAGGGTAACGTACCTTAAGTGCGTCAAATGCGACAGCCATTTGGCGGGCCACGGCAAACTGCCGTTCATAATCAGCCTCGGGAGCAGGGATCGCCATCAGTCCACGCAGGCAAAGACCGGGTAATTCCACCACCTGCGCCGCCAGCGCGTCCAGCTCAGCAAGGGAGATGCCGGATTTGCTCTGCTCATCACTGATATTGACCTGAATCAGCACGTTCAGCGGTGGCAGAGAGTCAGGTCGCTGCTCGCTTAAGCGGCTGGCGATTTTGAGACGGTCCACGGTATGGCACCAGTCAAAATGTTCAGCCACGAGGCGGCTTTTGTTGGACTGTAAGGGGCCGATAAAGTGCCACTGGATATCCGCGATGCCCGAATCCTTGAAATGGCGAATCTTATCAACGCCTTCCTGAACGTAGTTTTCACCAAAGCCACGCTGCCCCGCCGCGTAAGCTTCTTCGATGGCGCTCGCAGGTTTTGTTTTGCTGACTGCAAGCAGCGTAACGTCTTCTGGAGCACGGCCGCAGGACGTTGCAGCGGCTGAGATTTTGTCCCTGACCTGTGCCAGGTTATGCGCAATATCGTTCATGTTCCCAGGTGGCTTTATGGATATGGAAAAAATAGTGGAGCTTAGTGTAAAGCATAATGTCTCGGATCTACACCTGTGCGATCGCCGTCCACCACGGTGGCGAAGGCAAGGACGGCTGGAAGCCGCACCGTTCGACGCGGTGGATATTCACGCGCTGCTCGCCGAAAGTTTAAACACGCAGCAGCAACAGCAGTGGCAGGCGTGCGGACAGATAGATTTTGCCCTCAGTACCCCAGGGCTTCAACGCCTTCGCGCCAGTGCGTTTTTACATCACGAAGGGGTGTCGCTTGCGCTGCGCCTGTTGCCTGACACCTGCCCGACGCTGGATATGCTGGATGTGCCCGCCGTTATCCCTGAATTACTAAGGCGCGATAACGGTCTTATTCTGGTTACCGGGGCGACAGGCAGCGGTAAATCCACCACGCTGGCGGCGATGGTGGATAACCTTAATCACCATCTCGACGGGCATATCCTGACCCTGGAAGATCCCGTGGAGTTTATCCATACGAGTAAACGTTGCCTGATCCAACAGCGGGAAATCGGCCCGCACTGCGCCTCGTTTGCGGCGGGGTTACGCGCGGCATTACGCGAAGACCCGGATGTCATTCTGCTGGGGGAATTGCGTGACAGCGAGACCATCCGCCTGGCGTTGACCGCCGCCGAAACCGGGCATCTGGTGCTGGCGACGTTACATACACGCGGCGCACCGCAGGCTATTGAACGGCTGGTGGACAGTTTCCCCGCCGAGGAGAAAGAGCCGGTGCGTAGCCAGCTTGCCGGAAGCCTGCAGGCCATACTGTCCCAACGGCTGGCGGCAGACAGGCAGGGCGGACGTGTGGCGCTGTTTGAGCTGCTTATCAACACACCTGCGATAGCCAACCTTATCCGTGAAGGGAAAAACCACCAGTTGCCCGGCGTGTTACAGACCGGGCAGCAGGCGGGAATGCAGACCTTCGACCAAAGCCGCCAGCAACGGCAGGCGCAGGGGCGACTTTAGCGGATATTCAGCGCGTAAACCGCCGGTAAAGCGCCTGCTGTGGCAATGATCTCCAGGCGTACTTTTTGCGCGGTAATGGGGGTAGATAACCGGTGTTCACGCACGGAGTGGTGGTTATTTGTTTCCTCGGCCAGCAGGGTATCATCGGCCCACAGACGATAGTGGGTAATGCAGTGCGGCGTCACCGGCAGGAAATGGCCCATCTGCACGGTTTCCATGGCGTTATCGAAATCGTTGTCCTGTACCAGTATCAGGCTGGTGAAGGTTTGTGGCGCATCCCAGTGCCAGCGTAATACCGGTTTGACGTCATCGGCGGCAGGTACCCAGGCATTGGCCTGTTGCTCGGGGCGCAGGCGGCCATTAAGCACATTGTCGGCGCGATAGCAGCTTAATGGCTGGCTAAAACGCAACGCAGGCATTACCTGATGTGGGCGACGACGCGGCAACCAGAAGTCAAACTCATCGACGCCATAGTCGCCATCCACCACCTGACGGGTATGTTTGGCGACGCGGGCATTCAGGCTATTAAACACGGTCATAATGCCGGGCAGGTGGGTGTCGGTGAGGGCAATGTCCACCTGTTCACACGCTTCAAAGGCGATAAAGACATACTGATCGCGCTCGCTTTGCCACGGGAAATGTACCGTCTGCGCCTGCTCGCCCTCAACGTGCAGCGTTGTGCTGGCGTACTGATAATCGGGCGTGAAATTACCGCTGCGTGCGCTACCCAGAAGCGAGACCTCAAGTGGCTGCTGAGAAGCGGAACGCAGGGTAAAGGTCATATCGGGCAATGACTCCCCGGCTTTAACAGGCAGCAGCAGCGCCATTCTTTCGCCGAGCGAATGCCAGTGGCCGTTAGGGGCAAGTGTATTGAGGGCGTATTCACTGCTGGCGGTGACCGACGCGCCGAGTGCCGGGTCCTGTAACCACTGACGGGGAATGTAGCAGCCGCTGGCCTGCAACCGCTGTTGCAACTGGCCGACATTATCCCGCTGGGCCAGCTCTGCCGGGGTGATGTCGTGCGTTTTACACAGCGCGGCAGCGCGGCCGACGACCTCGCCCAGCAGACCGCAGGTGCACATCACCCGGGCGCTACCAAAGGCAACGTGAGAGGCGGAAATGAGCCGTCCGGTCAGGAAGAGATTATCCAGCGAGCGGCTGTAAAGGCTTCGCAGCGGGATGGTATAGGTGCCTTTACTGTGAAACTGGCGACAGCCATCATGGGTGCTGTAGACCCCGTCCGCCGGATGCAGGTCGATAGACCAGCCGCCGTAGGCCACGGCATCATAGTGGTCGCGCTGTTCAATGATGTCCTGCTGGCAAAGCAGGTGATCTCCCATAAAACGACGGCTTTCGCGTTTACCGGGAATGACGCCAACCCATTCGATGGTCATGTTGGCCGCTTCCGGGAACTCGCCGGAGTTTTTAATGTAATCCCACACGCCCCAGACGATTTTCCACAACTCCCATTTGATCTCTTCACTCTGGTGAATGGTGTCCAGCCGTCCGCCCCATTCCAGCCACCACAGGTCGCAACCATTGAGGGTGGATGTCAGGCGTTTGTAGCGGGGAATCGCGGTAATATCTTTTAACGCGAACGAAGGGGGAACAAAATTCACCGGGCCGTTCGTCTGTTTGGTGTAGAAATAGATCGAGTGCCCGAGCTTGTGGCCGAAGTTGTCGCCGGGGGCCATTTTTTCCCCCAGTTCGTCCACCTCTTCGGCGCCTTCGCGGTACTCTGCCCCGGCCAGAAAGCCCAGCACGCCATCCCCCGTTGCGTCGCAAAACTGGTCGGCGGTGACGGTATAAAATGTCTCGTTGATGGCATTAAAGGCGCTGACCTGGGTGAGGGTTCGCTGGTTTTTCTCCACTTCGTAAATCGTGGTATTGAGCAGCAATGTCAGCCCAGGCTGGCTTTTTGCCATATCCAGTAGCACCAGGTCGAACATAACCGGGTTGCCCTCTTTGTTGCGCCAGAGATTTTCTTCGAGGATTTCTCCCATGATGCCGCCTTCACGCGCCCAGCGGTTATTGTTGCCCATATGCGATGTGGCGCCATTGGCCCACAGGCGAACCTCGCTGGACGCATTGCCGCCGAGTACCGGTCGGTCCTGGATCAACACGACCTGTAACCCATCCCTGGCGGCGGCGAGCGCGGCGCAAAGACCCGCGAGGCCTCCGCCCGCTACCAGCAGATCGGCATGCAACTGTTCAGAGGGAAAGGTTCTGGACGCAGTTTGCGGATAGATGTTCATACCTTGTATCCTTCTTTACTGAACTGACGGTAAAATCGAAAATTCCTGCCACCTGAGAGATAAAGCCTGTTATGTCCTCACAACCGAACCAAAGCCTGATTGATGGCATTCGCTGCCTGCAGTACCTGGTCTCCAGCGGCCGCGCGATTGGCTGTCGCGAACTGGCGCGTCTGATGGGCATAAATACCACCCGTGTAAACCGGTTGCTGATGACGATGGCGTCCATCGGCCTGACGATGCAGGATGAGCAGCGTCGTTACCTTCCCGGCCCCGGTATTCATGCGCTCGCGGCGCAGGCGATACGCGGCTCGGCACTCTTTTCCCAGGCGCTCCCCCTGCTGGAAAGCTACGCGCCCAAAGATATCGTGGTGGCGATGGGCGTGCTCTGGGAGGATCAGGTGATTTATATCTATCACTCTGAACCCGGTAGCCAGATGAGCCAGGCGCTGGCCGGTTTTCATATGCTTCCTGCATGGCAGTCGGTCATCGGTATGTCGCTTCTGGCGGCAGAGAGCGATGAAGAACTGCAAAAACGTTTTGTCGACGAACAGTGGCAGCAACTTGCGCCGCATATCGCCCAACAGCGTGAGCTTGGACGCGTGGTCTGGCATCACGATGACGGCGAGGTATCAATGGCGAAGCCTCTTGGCGCGCACTCTGCCGCGCTGGCGTTTGCCGGAATGTGGCAAGTAGACGACGCTGTCATTGATGAACGCCTGAGCGAACTTCACACTCTGGCACGGCGGCTGACACAGAAACCCTGACGCATTTCATTCCTGACTAATGTTTCTTTTATAGAAACATTGGTGAAAAAGCAAAAAGCACGCCCTGGAAATGTGAGGGGGATCGGGGGATTGCGTTTTGAGGAAGGGAGAAGGCAAAAAAGGCTGAGCGGCGCTCAGCCTGAGAATTACAGATGCTGCTCGAAGTAGCTTTCGAGGATGATAACCGCAGAGGCAGAATCAACACTGCCTTTATTCAATGCACGAAAACCGCCGCGCTCAAACAGACCCGCACGGGCTTCTACCGTGCTCAGCCGCTCATCATGCAAAATAATTTTTGCGCCGAAGCGGCCATGGATTTTATTGGCGAAGTTGCGCGCACGCGCGGTCAGGGGTTGCTCTGTGCCATCCATATTCAGCGGCAGGCCGACAATAACGGCTTCCGGCTGCCACTCTTTTAACAGCTTCTCGATAAGCTTCCAGTCCGGCGTCCCGTCTTGCGCTTTCAGAGCATTCAGCGGGCGCGCTGTACCGGTCACGCGTTGTCCGATGGCGACGCCAATACTTTTGGTACCAAAATCAAAGGCCAGCAGGGTTCCGCTCATCAGGCATGTCCCGCCACGCCCGGCATGGTCGAAATATCAATGCCGATAAGTTTTGCCGCTTCCCGCCAGCGGTCAGCGATAGGCGTTTTAAACAGGATATTTTGATCCGCAGGAGCGGTAAGCCAGGCGTTATCCAGGATCTCCTGTTCAAGCTGGCCTTTTTCCCATGAGGAATAGCCCAGCGCGACCAGCACGTCCTTAGGTTGATCGGCCGTGCCCAGAGTCTCCAGAACATCGCGCGAGGTAGTGATTACGGTGTTATCCGAGACGCGAATGCTGGAAGAGAAGCTGGCAGGCGGCGTGTGCAGAATAAACCCGCGATCTTCCGCCAGTGGGCCGCCAAGCAGCACGGGTTTATCCAGACGAATGGCCGGATCGCGTGCTTCCGGGTTAATTTTCAGTTTCTCCAGGACGCTTTCAACTTTCAGGTTTTCCAGCGGCTTATTGATGATAAGCCCCATGGCACCGTCTTCGTTGTATTCGCAAATATAAACCACCGATCGCCGAAAAAGGGGATCATGGAGAGCAGGCATGGCAATAAGAAAGTGATGCTGTAAATTCATTGTCAGAGGTTCTGTTTCCTGGTTCAAAAAAGCAGCAGCCTAGTATGAGGGGAAAGCTGCACGCTGTCACTAGCCAGACTTTGGAGTTTATGAGCGGGTTCCCTCCCGCCATCCCTTTACCTGCAATAATTCGCGCTGTCTGTGCCCTGGCACCTTTGAGCAACCCGAATTATCGAGGGTAAATATATTTATTATTTCGCCAGGCGTTTTTCGATTGCGTCCATCAGCATGCCGGTAATAGAGATCGGGAACTCCGCCTCGATCTCGCGCACGCAGGTGGGGCTGGTGACGTTAATTTCGGTCAGACGGTCGCCAATGATATCCAGACCGACGAAAATCAGCCCTTTGGCTTTCAGCGTCGGGCCGACGCGGCGGGCAATCGCCCAGTCGCTTTCGGTCAGCGGACGCGGCTCGCCGCGGCCACCGGCGGCCAGGTTACCACGCGTTTCGCCACCCTGCGGGATACGCGCCAGGCAGTATGGAACCGGCTCGCCATCCACCACCAGCACACGTTTGTCGCCATCTTTGATAGCCGGCAGATAGTTCTGCGCCATGCAGTAGCGGGTGCCCAACTCGGTCAGCGTTTCGGTGATAACCCCCAGGTTCGGATCGCCCTCTTTGACGCGGAAAATCGAGGTGCCGCCCATGCCGTCCAGCGGCTTGAGGATGATATCGGTATGCTTTTGCCAGAACGCTTTAAGCTGCGCTTTATTGCGCGTCACCAGCGTTTCCGGGGTCAGGTCAGGGAACCAGGCGGTAAACAGCTTTTCGTTACAATCGCGCAGGCTCTGCGGCTTATTGACGATCAGCGTGCCTTTTTCTTCCGCACGTTCAAGGATATAGGTGGCGTAGATAAATTCGGTATCGAACGGCGGGTCCTTACGCATCAGCACCACATCCAGCGAGGCGAGTTCGATATCCTGCTCGTCGCCAAACTCGTACCATTTGTCGTAGTTTTGCTCGACGGAAAGCAGACGGGTACGCGCACGGGCTTCGCCGTTGATCAGGTAAAGATCCGCCATTTCCATATAGTGCAGTTCGTAGCCACGACGCTGCGCTTCGAGCAGCATGGCGAAGCTGGTGTCTTTTTTGATATTAATCTGCGCGATGGGGTCCATCACGATGCCGAGCTTAATCATAGGCTTCTCCGTTTAACCCAGATCGCCAAAACGCACCTGCAGCGCGGTAATGGCGGTAAGGGCAGTTGTCTCTGTGCGCAATACGCGGGGTCCCAACAGAATATCAGTAAACTGGTAGCGCGAGGTCATGGCGATTTCGTCTGTCGTCAACCCGCCTTCCGGGCCAATCAGTAATCGTACGCGTTCCACTGGCAACGGCAGAGTATTAATGCTCTGGCTGGCGCGCGGGTGAAGATTCAGCTTAAGGCCGTTCTCTTCTTCTGCACACCACTGTTCGAGATCCATTGCCGGACGAATCTCAGGAATACGGTTACGACCACACTGTTCACAGGCGGCGATGGCGATCTTCTGCCACTGCTGAATCTTTTTATTCAAGCGCTCGGCATCCAGTTTAACGCCGCAGCGCTCAGAAAAAAGTGGCGTAATGAGGCTTACACCCAGTTCGATCGATTTCTGGATAGTAAATTCCATTTTCTCGCCGCGAGACATCACCTGGCCCAGATGAATATGCAGCGGTGACTCCCGATCGTCCACCTCTCCCTGGGTCACCTTAACGATAACGCTCTTTTTATCGGCGCGGGTGATTTCGGCGTCAAACACCTGGTTCGAACCGTCAAAGAGCTGAATAGCCTGCCCCTGGCCCATACGTAATACGCGGCCAACATGGTTTGCCGCATCGTCGGCGAGGGCGATTTCAGTGCCAGTCTGGATGAGTTCAGGGTGGTAGATGCGTGGGACGCGCATAGTTCAGATTTCCGTGTGAAGTGTGGCGCATTTCCCCTCACCTTAACAGGTCGCGATTTGCGACCTCTCCCTTGTAGAGAGAGGGGTGGGGTGAGGGGCAATACACCTGCAAAATTTACAATTGCCGCTAGTGTAGGTTAGCTCTTTCGCGCCATGCAAGCGCGCTGCACGTAAGGGTTATGATTCCCCTGGACCTGAGCGATACGCGACTCACGCGTACATTCCCAGTCGGTCACCGGGTAGAGTTTATCCCAGGCGGTAAAAAGCTGTGTCTGCTGGCGCGACAGGGTGAGCTGATACTGATCGCGCATATAGAAGTAGGTGCGGGCAATCACACCACGGGCGCTGGCAGGCGGCTCGGCCAGTTTGGCCTTGAAGTCGATCTTCATTTCACAGCGCCCGTACTGGCCTTCGCCACCGTTCCACTGGCCGTACATAAAGTTGTCGCGATCGGCATTCACTTCACCCACGGCGGGTTGCAGGTTGTGCATGTCGCTTTCCATCTTGCGATAAACAGGGTCTTTGGCGCAGTTTTTCCGCCCGCCATCCTGCCAGCACTGACGCTGATGGCCGAATTGCCAGGCCGGGACAACATGCTCCCATTCAATACGGCTGGCGCGGTTTTCATTTTTGCGCACCTTATAACCGCAGGAGGCCAGATCGACCACCCCTTTTTTTCCCTGCCACTGAATTTTACAGCCGCAATAAAAGTCGCCCGGAACGTCGGCGTTGACTTTAACCCCGGCGGCTTTGGCCTGCGCGAAGCTATTGATGCCGTCCGCCAGTACCGGCGCGCTGAGGATAAGCAGTAAAGATGAGATAACGCGTAACATTGAAAACTCCCTGTCAACTGGAGTGCGCAACGTAGCGGAAGCGATTGTCAGATGCAATCAGTTGGCGCGGAAAACATTCTTAATGGTTCATGTAATTAGCGCTCAGGTACCAGCGTTTCGCCGCACTGTACGCAGCGATAGGTGGTCTCACCGCGCACCACACGATTATGTCGCCGCACGGTCAACTGATGCTGTTGGCACTTGCAGCGGTAGGGAAAGGTATTGGGCCGCACCGACTCCAGTTCAAACTGGTGAGTACGGCGCGCAGGGACGCCGAGCACGCTTTCCATCATCCATTTCCACTCTTTGCCGTGTGGCGGAACGCGACCGAAATGTTTCCACACCAGCAAATGCGCCAGCTCGTGCGGCACCACCTCGTCGATAAACGCCTGTTGGTTTTCCATCAGCAACACGGGGTTCAGGCGGATTTCATATGTATTGAGCCAGGCTGTGCCTGCCGCAGTGCCCCGTTGCTGATAAACCAGTTTGGGTTCCGGATAGTTACGCTCAAGTTTCTGATTGGCCAGGGCAAGTTTTTCCCGCAGGCTGCGCATTATGGCCTGCTGTATAGCGATGGGGAGACGGGAGGCTTTCATAATCGCAGAGGATAGGGCGGGGAGCGGGGGAGTGCAAGAAAAAGCCTCCTCCGGACAGGGAGCGAGGCTTCATTCTGGCTTATAGCGATTGCAGGAAGGTCAGCAGATCGTTGTTCAGTTGATCCTGATGGGTCACCGCAAAACCGTGCGGCGCGTTGTCATACACTTTTAACTGCGCGCCTGGGATCATTTCTGCAGCCACTTTACCGGTCGATTCGAACGGTACGATTTGGTCGTTGCTGCCATGGATCACCAGCGTCGGCACGTCAACTTTGGCCATATCCGAACGGAAGTCGGTCTCGCCGAAAGCTGTAACGCAATCAATGGTCCCTTTGAGTGAGGCCAGCAAAGCAATATTCAGCGTCTGGGTCAGGACACCCTGGGAAACCGTCTGCCCGGCGTTAATGCCATAGAACGGCGTGGCGAAATCGCTGATAAACTGCGCCCGGTCTTTGCGCAGCCCGTCGCGAATGCCCTCGAAAACGCTGGCATCGACACCCTGCGGGTAGTCCGCCGTTTTGCCGAAAATCGGTGTCACCGCACCCAGCAGGACCAGCGCTTTAACGCGCGCCGTGCCGTAACGACCGATATAACGCGACACATCGCCGCCGCCCATGGAGAAGCCCACCAGCGTCACATCCTGCAGATCAAGCGTGGTGATGAGATCGTTAATGTCGGAGGCGAAGGTGTCGTAGTTGTACCCTTCCCACGGCTGGTCGGAGCGGCCAAAACCGCGGCGGTCAAAGGCGATAACGCGATAGCCGCGTTCGGCCAGGAAATTCAACTGGCTGTCCCACATATCGCCATCCAGCGGCCAGCCGTGGCTAAACAATACCGGTTTTCCCGCGCCCCAGTCTTTGTAATAAATCTGCGTACCGTCCTGCGTTTTGATTGTGCTCATACGTAAATCCTCACTGTCGCTATTGCTTGGGTTGATGTGGGTAACTGTTACATTATGGGTGCTATCAGATAACGTGCTTCGGGAAGATGTCCGCCGCGATGGAAGGCCTGTACCTTACTTTGAATCAGCAGGTCATTTACCGTGTGGCGCTCCAGTTGGCGCAGATGTTCAATCCAGGTGCCTACCACGAACGACTCCACAAAGACGCCGGGGCGCTGGATATCCTCATACACAGACCAGCTCAGTGCGCCGCCGCGTACCCGCACCCGGCGAATCTCCTGGATACAGACGACGAAGCGCGAGACATCCTCGGGATCGATCAGATATTCATACATCACCATGACCGGGCCACGTTCATGTGAGATATCGAGCGCCTGGGCATTACTGTCGATATCACGAATGTCCAGATTGAGGTCAGGATCTTTATTCAGTTGCCAGCGCAGCACCGTCAGGCTTGCCAGCAGCATGCCCACCGTTGCCACGCACAATGAGGCTGGAATACTAAAGTGCGATGCCAGTTGGCCCCAGATGGCGCTACCGAGCGTCATCGAACCAAAAAAGACAGTCAGATAGACCGCCAGCGCGCGGGCTTTCACCCATTTGGCGGCGCTACGCTGCGCCCCGACATTGAGGGTAGAGAGCACCGCAATCCAGGCGAAACCGGTTAAAAATTCAAACGCATTGAGCAGCCAGAAATGACGAATAAACGCCAGCGCCAGCATGCTGATCGCGAAAATCACGCTGTTAATCACCATCAGCCGGTCCGGGTTGAAGCGCTTACGTAAACGCGGTAGCACAATCGCACCGCAAATCGCCCCCAGGCCGATACAGGCCAGCATGATGCCGTAACCGCCAGGCCCAAGACCCAGTTCACGGCGGGCCACCAGCGGCAGCAGCGCCCAGCCTGCGCTGGCGAAGGTGAAGAACGCCACGGTACGCACCAGCACGTTACGCAGTACCGGAGCGGCATGCACATAGCGCAGCCCGGCGCGAACGGCGGGGAAAAAGTGCTCCGGCGGCAGGCGCTGAATCAACGGTTCTGCTTTCCAGCGCCACAGCACCCAGGCGACGCCCAGCACTGATGTCGCATTGAGGGCGAATACCACCCACGGTCCGGCAAAAGAGAGGATCTGCCCGCCCAGCGCCGGGCCGATGGCGCGGCTGATGTTGATGCCGAGCGAGTTCAGCGCGATGGCCGGGGCCAGTTCGTGTTTTTCCACCAGGTCCGGCACGATGGCCTGAAACGGCGGAGAACTCATGGCCGCGCCAGTGCTTAATAAGAAGGCCGCAACCAGCAGCACCGTTGGCGTTACTAACCCGGCAAAAGAGAGCAGGGTTAGCCCGCTGGCGGCAATAAACACCCACAACTGGGAAAACAGCAGATATTTGCGTCGGTCGACAATGTCCGCCATCACCCCGGAAGGGAGGGCAAAGAGAAACATCGGCAGACTGCTCGCCGCCTGAACCAGCGCTACGGAAAGCGGGTTGGCGCTTAACGTCAGCATGGTCCAGTTCACCCCCACATCGTTCATCCATGAACCGATGTTGGAGACTACCGTGGCAATCCATAGCATCCGAAATACCGGCTGGCGCAGTGGCTGCCAGGAGGAGGCGCCAGCGGATGCGGCCGACGGGGTTTGTACCGTCGCCGCGTGAACATCATTGACTTGCGCCATGCCTGAACTCCTGGTTGCCCGGCATACTTAGCCGCCATTTACCCGGGCCGGTTAATGCCAGCGTGGTGAAGATGATGAGCAGCAGCCAGCCAAATTGTCCTTCCGCGATACTCCATTGCGGGTGCACAGCCAGCATGGCAACCAGCAGCACGCCGATAATCGGCAGACAGGCCAGCCGCGTGCCAACACCGAGAATGATGAATATCGGACATACCACCTCTGCCAGAATGGCAGGTAGCAGGCTGAACCAGGGGCCAAAGCCGAACGGATCCTCAATGCGGGTGAGCTCTTCATGAAAATTCAGCACCTTCGGCAGACCATGCACATAGAGCAGCAGCAGCCCGCCGGTCAGGCGCAGGAAGAACAGCCCCGCATCAATACGGGGCGACATCAGCGTTGTATTTTTCATAGGCATCAGAACGCAAAGCAGCTACAGCCGAGCGCGCCCCAGAAGGCGTTATCGTCTGAAACCGGAATGGAAGATCCGCGTGCCACACCGTGCTGGTGGTTATGCACGCCGCAGGGGCCGCTACAGTGGTGTGCGGCGGGCATCATGCCGACACGTGTCTGCTGTGGCGGCGCGCTGCGGTAGTGACCCGGTACGTTGACCACCGGCGACCACTCTGGCAGCACCGGAATCGCAGGCGGGGCTTCTGAACTGAAACCGCCCGCGGCATAGACGATATTGCCATTGACTACGGTCAGCACCGACTCAATGCCTTTGATCTCCTCTTCCGGTACGCGGAAATAGTCCTTGCTCAACACGGCGAGGTCAGCCAGTTGGCCCACTTTAATCTGGCCTTTTTTGCCCTGTTCGCTTGAGAACCAGGCGCTGCCTTGTGTCCAGAGCATCAGCGCAGTGTCGCGGTCCAGGCGCGCATTAACGTCGTACATCTGCATACCGCCGACGGTGCGCCCGGAGACCAGCCAGTACAACGCAGTCCACGGATTGTAGCTGGCCACGCGGGTCGCGTCGGTTCCCAGCCCGACCGGTACGCCGGTTTCGAGCATTTTCGTCACCGGCGGCGTGTGGCGCACTGCGTCCATGCCATAACGTTCCGCGAAGTACTCACCCTGAAACGCCATACGGTGCTGCACGGCGATACCGCCGCCCAGCGCTTTGATGCGGTCAATGTTTTGCTGGGTCACGGTTTCTGCGTGGTCAAAGAACCAGTGCAGGCCATTGAACGGAATATCGCGGTTCACGCGCTCGAACACATCGAGCATACGGCTGATGGATTCGTTATAGGTGGCGTGCAGGCGGAACGGCCAGCGGTGCTCGACCAGATGGCGCACCACGCGCTCCAGCTCATCTTCCATGCCAGGCGCGAGGTCCGGGCGCGGTTCAAGGAAATCTTCAAAATCCGCGGCAGAGAACACCAACATTTCACCCGCGCCGTTGTGACGGAAGAAATCGGTGCCCTGACCCGGTGTCAGCATGTCGGTCCATTTCTCGAAATCTTCCAGCTCATGGCCGGGGCGCTGGGTAAAGAGGTTATAGGCGATGCGGATGGTCATCTGCTCTTTGGCGTGCAGTTCGCTTATCACTTCATAGTCTTCGGGGTAGTTCTGGAAGCCGCCGCCCGCGTCGATAGCGCTGGTGAGGCCAAGACGGTTTAGCTCGCGCATAAACTGGCGGGTGGAGTTAACCTGCTGTTCCAGCGGCAGCTTTGGCCCTTTGGCCAGCGTGGCATAGAGGATCATGGCATTTGGCCGCGCAATCAGCATGCCGGTGGGATTGCCGTTGCTGTCGCGCTGGATCTCTCCTCCTGGCGGGTTCGGCGTATCTTTGGTGTAACCGACAACGCGCAGGGCGGCGCGGTTGAGCAGGGCGCGGTCATAGAGATGAAGGATAAAGACCGGGGTATCCGGCGCGGCGTCGTTGATCTCCTCCAGGGTCGGCATCCGGCGTTCGGCAAACTGGAATTCGCTCCAGCCGCCCACCACGCGTACCCATTGTGGCGAGGGGGTGCGCAGCGCCTGTTCTTTCAGCATCCGCAGGGCGTCCGCCAGCGATGGTACCCCTTCCCAGCGCAGTTCGAGGTTATAGTTGAGACCGCCGCGAATCAGGTGCAGGTGCGAGTCGTTAAGCCCTGGAATGGCGGTGCTGCCTTTGAGATCCACCACTTTGCTGCCGTCGCTGTGATATTCCATTACTTCGGCCAGGGAGCCTACCGCTAGGAATTTGCCGTCACGGATGGCGACCGCTTCTGCAACCGGGTTTTCCCTGTCTACCGTATGAAATTTGCCGTTGAGTAATATCAGTTCAGCTTTGCCGAGCGAGACCATAAATCCTCCTGTCTGAGACATCCGAAGCAGGCATAATCCCGCCGGACGATAAGATGCGATGCTCCGTCAGAACAGAGCGTGGAAGTGGGAGGGATTATGGTGAGCTGGCGAAAACGGCGTCTAGTTATACGAAGGTATACCTATACGAACGTATAGTTATACACAGAGATAATAGTTCTCATTTCTGACAACTCTTACTATCCGTCCCGACAGCAGCGTCCGGGACGAACGTCATTTCGCCTGTTTGAGCAGCGCGAGAATACCCCGGTCACTGTCAGCAAAACGTCCGCTCCCCTTTCACGGGAAACTGCTACTTAACGACAACGGGTATTCTTATGACCAACGCTAAGCTTGAAGTACTGACTCCCCAGAATTGCCAGATTATTTTTATCGATCAGCAGCCGCAGATGGCGTTTGGCGTGCAGTCTATTGACCGCCAGGTGCTGAAAAACAATGTTGTTGGCCTGGCGAAAGCGGCAAAAGTTTTCAACATTCCGACCACCATCACCACCGTTGAGACGGAAAGCTTCTCCGGAAATACCTTCCCTGAACTGCTGGACGTATTCCCCGAGCACGACCTTCTTGAGCGCACATCCATGAACTCCTGGGATGACCAGAAAGTGCGTGATGCGCTGGCGAAAAATGGCCAGAAAAAAGTGGTGGTATCCGGCCTGTGGACGGAAGTGTGCAACAACACGTTCGCCCTGTGTGCCATGCTGGAAGGCGGCTATGAAATCTATATGGTGGCTGACGCTTCCGGCGGTACCTCGAAAGAAGCGCATGATTACGCGATGCAGCGCATGATTCAGGCGGGTGTGATCCCGGTGACCTGGCAGCAGGTGTTGCTGGAGTGGCAGCGCGACTGGGCGCACAAAGAGACCTACAACGCGGTGATGGATATCGTCAAAGAACACTCCGGTGCTTACGGGATGGGCGTTGATTACGCGTATACCATGGTGCACAAAGCGCCAGCGCGTGCCAAAGGGGCGCACCGTACTCTGGCGCCGGTGCCGGCCAATAAATAATGTGCAGGGGCGGTGCGTCAGCGTCGCCCGGCTCTGAACCCGATAAGGGGAGAATGACCATGAGTACAGCGCTCATTTCCCTCGGCGCAGGTGTGTTTATTGGGCTGGTCTATGCTTTGCTGAACGTCCGTTCGCCAGCCCCGCCGGCGGTAGCCCTGGTGGGGCTGCTAGGCATGCTGGCGGGAGAGCAGGCGGTCTCAGCGCTGCGCTCACACCATGAACCCCAGGCCGCCATTAGTCAGCCGCAGGCCGCAGTGCAAACGGCGGACCGCCATCCAGAGGCAGGCTAACCATGTTGAAATCGTACGTAATTTCCCTGGCAACGGGCCTGTTAGCGGGTGTTATCTATGGCGCAATGCAGGTTCACTCACCCGCACCACCGATCATCGCCCTGCTGGGCCTTTTTGGTATGCTGGTCGGCGAACAACTGATTCCGCTCGCCCGTCGACTTCTGCGCCGCGAGCCGGTGACAATGGCCTGGTTTCGTCATGAATGTGTGCCCAAAATCAGCGGCACGCCACCTCCTGACGACAAACGCGCCCCTTAGCCTGAGGGCAGACAGAGGAGTACGGCATGAGGCTGTCACCGCGCATTGTCATTATTGATGATGAACGTTCCGTCCGTAGTGGATTAAGCAACCTGCTCCAGTCGGAGGGGTACGACTCTGACGCCTTCGACTCTGCGGAGGCATTTCTTCATCATGAATCTGCGCTGTCTGACGCATCTCTGCTTATTATTGATATCAAGCTCAAAGGCATGAGTGGCCTGGACCTGTATCGCCGGGTAGCTCAACTTGCCGCGCTGCCGCCGGTGATTTTTATCTCCGGACATGAAGATGAAAACCTGTCGCGTTATGCTCCGGAGTTTGGGGGCGTTACACTGCTGCGTAAGCCCATTAAAATCGAAACGCTGCTGGAACAGATCCGCCGCGAACTCTCTGTGTGAGGAGCGCTAATGAGCGAGAAACTTTCTGCTGCCGGTAAAATGATGGATAGTGAGGTGGTCACCTTAACCGATGACATCATTTTCACTCCGCTGACGCAGGAAGGAGGGATCGCCTGGACGCTTTGCCAGCCGCTACACTCCGGCAGCAGTTTTATTCTTGCCTGCGCGGCCGTCTCAAGTGATGAAGCCGCATTTCATACCACTCAACGCTTAAAAAATGAATTTGCGCTGCGCAGGCGGCTCTCTGGCGCATGGGCGGTAAAGCCGTTCAGCAGTACCAGTTACCATGGCCATTACGCGCTGGTCTATACGCCATTTCCTTTCCGCACGCTTGCACAACTGCCTCGCCTGCGCACCCGAAGCATTGCCGATTTTCTTTCGGTTGCCATTGGCCTGTGTGCCCCGCTACGCCAGATGCATGCGCAGGGATTAATGCACAGCGATATCAAACCCGGTCACTTTTTTATCGACCCCGGCGGCGCTTACCGTCTGGGCGGTTTTGGCCTCGCCAGCGAAGGGACGGATGCCTTTGACCCGTCTCGCCTGACGGAGCCTGGCGGTACGCTGGCGTATATGTCGCCGGAGCACACCTCCCGTACGCCGGACAGGGTCGACAGCCGCAGCGATCTCTATAGCCTTGGCATTGTGCTCTACGAGTTGCTGACCGGCGAGCTGCCTTTCGATCTCAGCGAAGGCGGGCAGGCGGAATGGGCCCATCACCATATTGCCTCCGCTCCCAGACCACCCCGACAGGTACGTTCATCGGTTCCGCCAACGCTGTCGGATATTATTTTGCGACTGCTGGAAAAATCGCCGGACAATCGTTACCAGACGGTCGACGGATTGATTGCCGACCTGCGTCGCTGCGAGGCTTCGCTGGCCAAAAATGGTGAAATTACGCCGTTTATTCCCGGCTTGCAGGACCGGGTAGCCGCGCGTTTGCAGCCGGACCCGCTTTTTCTCGACCATCCGCAGCACCATCAACTGCTGACGGTATTTGACCGGGTGGTGGAAAGTGGCGCGCATGCCCTGGTCACGATCGGTGGGCCGCCGGGCTGCGGTAAATCTTCGCTTATTGCCTCGGCGCTCAGGAAGTTGCAACAGCGGCAGGCGTTACTCGCCGTGAGTAAGGCCGACCAGTATTCGCCGGTTCTGCCTTATACGGTCATTGCCTCTGCGTTTCGCGCGCTGACGCTTTGGTTACTCGGCCAGGGGGCGGAAGAGGTGGCCCGCTGGAAAATGCGTTTAACACGGGCGCTTGGCGTTCATGCCGCGCTGGCGGTCAATCTGGTGCCGGAGTTAGGTCTACTGCTTGAAAACCCGCCCCTGGCTGTTGTGAATACCCAGGCGGCGGATAGCCGAATGCGTTTCAATATGATGGCGCATCGGCTGGTTGAGGCGTTTGCCACCCCGGACCGACCGCTGGTTCTGCTGATTGATGATATTCACTGGATAGATCAGGCCAGCCTGCACCTGCTGGAACACCTTATCAGTTGCAGCGAGTCGCTGCCGCTGCTGCTGGTGGTTTCGTACGCTGACAGCGGTGTGTTTGCGGATACCAGCGAACAGGCGCAGTTGTCGACACTGCGCGTTGGTGCCCGCTATACCGTCGAGCTGCGGCCTGAGCCGTTGAGCGTGAAAGCGGTGTCGCGATGGCTGGCGGAACTGTTGCAGACGCGGGCCGCCTGCCTTGGCGAACTGGCGGCGCTGATCCACGAAAAAACCGGCGGTAACCCACTCTTTACCCATGAGTTTATTCAGCGCATCGTCAAAGACGGGCTGATTACCCATCACAAACAGCACGGCAAGTTGCACTACGACGCACAGGCGATCCGTTCACGTAATTACACGGAAAATGTGGCAAGCCTGGTCCTGCAACAACTGGCGGAGATGCCCTCCCTGACGCGCAGACTGTTGGGTTGTCTGGCCTGCGTGGGGGGAAACGGTAATCCCGAACTGCTCAGCGCGATGCAGAAGATAGCGCCGGAGCTGCTACATGAACATCTGCTGCCTGCGGTTGCCGCCCGACTGATCAGCCGCAGCGGCGACCAGTATGCCTTTACCCATGATCGGGTGCAGAAGGCGGCGCAGGAATTGCTCGAAGCGGATGATATTTGTCATCTCAATTTTGCTGCCGCGCGGTTCTTTACTGAGGTCGTCTCACAAAATGACAGCAATGAAAATCTGTTTCTGGCGGTCCACCACATTGCGTCATCCATCGACTGTATTCGCGTATCTCCCGAACGCGACCATTATCGTGCGATCTGCCGTCTTGCCGCGCAGCGCGCCCGGTTGACCGGGGATTACGCCTCGGCGGTGCGCTATCTGCGTACCGCGCGGTTATTGAAAGAAGATGCCCTGATTACCGCGCCTGATGAGGATTTCGCGCTCGTTTTTGAAGAGGCGGAGTGTGAGTTTTTGCAGGGTAATCTTCCATCTGCGCTGACCCTGTGTCATCAACTCCTGCGCGCGCCCGGCAGCCTGCAACAAAAGGCGATTACCGCAGGCATGATGGCAGAAGTGCAGATGCGACAGTCGGATATGAGCCTTGCGCTGGAGACCGCCCTGGCCTGGCTTGCGGTGTTCGGTATTCACCTGAGCCGTGCGCCGACAGATGCGGAGTGTGACGAGGGCTGGCAAATCATTGAGGCCCGTCTTGGGGATGAGCCGGAAAGCCATTTTCGCCAGCTTGCGCGAATTAATAACCCCGAGGCAGAAGCCGTCATCAACCTGATGCTCAGCGCCAGTATGTTTGCCGCGTTTACCGCCCCGCGCCTGCATTTTCTTTTACTCTGCCGGGTCATACTGATGACCCTGGAGCATGGCGTTAGCGGCGCGTTTACCACGGCGATTGCCTGGTATGGCGTCATGATTGGTTGTCGCTATCACGCCTACGAAAAGGGGTACAGGTATACGCTGCTGGGGCGCGATTTGGTTGAGGAGCAACCTCTAACCCCCTTTATGGGCCGTACCTTTCTGGCGGTGGATTTGTGCAGTGCCTGGGTGAAGCCGCTTAGCGTTGCGGTAGATCACGCTAAAGCGTGCTTTACGGCGGCGGTCGAGCACGGGGATTTAACCGCCGCCTGCTTTATTATCCGCCATCAGACGATGAACTTCCTGATCCGTGGCGATCACCTCGACGGGGTGCTGACGACCATTGAAGGTGGGCTGAGTTTTATCCGCAAACTACGTTTCCCGGATGTCGAGGTCATGCTTCTCATCCAGCGCCTGTACGTTAACCATTTGCGTAGCGCCGGTTCGGGCAATTTAAGTGGTCATAACCTCTATTCCGAGGCGCTCCTGAACGCGACCAATAAGCATGAGAGTCAGCCGATACCGCTGACTATTTTCTGGTTCTGGCTCTATCAGGGAATGGCCCATTTTATGGCGGGTGAGTATGACGATGCTTCCCGTTGCCTGGAAAAGGCGGCCCCGGTAGCCGATATGGTGCCGGGCTATCTGCATCTGCTGGATTACCATTTCTACAGCGCCCTCTCACTGGCACAGAGGGTGACGCCGACAACCGTGACGCCCGCACAGCGGGAAAACCTTGTCGCCCATTATGACGTTATCGCACGCTGGGCGGAGCATAACCCGACGACCTTTGCCGACAAGGCGGCGCTGGTACGTGCGGAGCTGGCGAGACTGGAGCAGAGCAACGATATCGCCATTGGCTGGTACGAAAACGCGATAGCCCTTTCCGCAGAGACTGAATGCCACCCGGTGAACGGGCTGGCGTGTGAACTGGCTGGGGGTTTTGCCAAAGCGATGGGCTGGCATGTCGCCGCAGATGGCTATTTCAAAAATGCTTTCTCCGCCTGGCGGCGCTGGGGGGCGGTGGCAAAACTGCGTCAGCTTGAACGCCTGTACCCCCATCTGGCCTCCTCAGGGCCACGTTCGCCTTATGACACCATCACTTTCGCGCAAAACGAAATGATGCACGATCTGGAAAGTGTTTTGCGGGCGGTACGTGCCATGACCGAGGAGATTGACCTCGACCGCCTCGTCCATACGTTGATGACGATGTTACTGGAGCGGGCGGGGGCGCAGCGTGGGCTGTTGATTCGCATCCTTGATAATACTATTCCCGAAACCCAGGCGTGGGCGGAAACATCCTCGGAAGGGGTGAAGGTACAGATTGTCCGGGAGCGCCCCTTGGCTACCGATATGCCGCTGTCGGTACTGGCGGCGGTGATGCGTACCGGGCAGGAGATTCGTATCAGCAAGTCTGAGTTGTTCGGCCCGTTCAGTCAGGATCCCTATCTGGTAACGTCCGGCGCGGGCATTATGTGCGTACCGATGCATAAACAGGGCAAGCTGGTGGGGGTGCTGTATCTGGAAAATCGGGTGATGCCGGAGATTTTCACCGCCGGGCATTCGCGTATCGTCAGGATGCTGGCGGCGCAGGCGGCGGTTTCGCTGGAGACTGCGCGCCTTTATGCCGAGCGGGTCGAAGAGAACGTGCAGCGTCGCCGGGCGGAAAAAGAGCTACGCGCCAGCCAGACCTCGCTGATGCTTGGGGAGAAAATCAGCAATACCGGCACCTGGCGCTGGGAGCTGGAACAGGATGTGATGTTTGTTTCCGACGAGTATGCGCGCATTCTTGGCCTGCCCGACCATCAGCGTACGTTATCAATGGCCGACTTTATGACGCTGGTGCATCCGGAGGATTTCCCCCGGATCAACACGCTGGTTAACGATAGTGTGCGTAATGGCGTCTCGATGCGGGCGGAGTTTCGTATTTTCCGCCCGGACGGGGAGTGCCGTTATATTCTGGGCGTGGGCAACCCGGTGGAATATGAGGCTAACGTCGCGGAGTATTTCGGCGTTATCACGGATATCACGGCGCGCCGCCAGTCTGAGGATGCGGTTCGCGTGGCGCAGGCCGATCTCGCCCGTGTTTCCCGCGCGACCACCGTTGGTCAACTGACGGCCTCTATCGCCCATGAGATTAACCAGCCGCTGATGTCGATTGTGGCCAATGCGGGCGCCAGTCTGCGCTGGCTGAGCCGCGAGCCTGCGATGCTCGGTAATGCGCGCGCAAGCCTTGAGGAGATCATCAGCGAGGGCGAGCGGGCGGGTAATATTATCCGCGGCTTGCAGGCGCTAACGCGCAACCAGACCTCTGCCTGCACGCGCATTAACCTGCATCACCTTGTCTACCATATTGTGGCGCTATCGCGCAGCGAGCTGGAACGTCAGGAGATCGCGTTGCATTACCATCTTGCGGCGCAGGATGCTGAGATTTTTGGCGATAGCGTACAAATACAGCAGGTGCTGTTAAACCTGATCGTTAATGCGATTGATGCCATGGCGGGGATAGACGATCGTCCGCTAATGCTGACGGTGAGTTCAGAGAATCCGCAACCCGGTAAAATTCGCCTGGCCATCGCCGATACCGGCGTAGGCTTTACGCCCGAAGTGCAGAAGCGTCTGTTTGACTCCTTCTATACCACCAAGGAGCAGGGTATGGGGATGGGGTTGAGTATCAGCTACGGCATTATTGAAAAGCACGGCGGTAAATTGACGGCGGAACCTCGCCAGCCTTGCGGCAGTGTCTTTACCTTTACCTTGCCGACACACCCCGCTGAAGCCTGAACCTGGCCGCTATCGCCCGAGGGTTTTTTGAATATTCAGACGGTCTGCAGCCCTGACCAGATCGGTCAGGGAACGGACCTGCATTTTCTCCATCACCCGCTTTTTATGTACTTTGGCGGTGATCTCGCTAACGCCCATTTCGGTGGCGATCTGTTTATTCAGCAGGCCACCAATCGCCAGTTGAAACACCTCTTTTTCGCGCGGCGTCAGTGAGTCATAACGTGTGGTCAACGCCTGTATCTCTTGCGTTTCGTCGAGGGTTTTCTCCGCGAGTTTCAGGGCATCGGCAACGGCCTGGAGCAGCAAGCCGGGGACAGCGGGCTTGGTCATAAACTCATATGCCCCTGCCTTCATCGCTTTGACCGAGAGCGGAATGGTGCCAAAACCGGTCAGGAAAATAACCGGAATCACATGTCCAAGCCGGGAAAGGGCGTCGGTGACGTCGAAACCGCTGGCGCCGGGCATATTCATATCCAGAATCAGACAACCTGGCTGTGAGGTAAAAGGGTGGGACAGAAACGCTTGCGCTGAGGAAAAGTCGGCCACCCGATAATCCTCCGCTCGCAGCAGGCTGACCAGCGCCTGCCTGACGGAATTATCATCGTCCACAACGTAAACAATGTGATCCATGCGTGTTCCTGGCTATTAAAGAATATGCCCGTGCAAGGAAAAGACGGACGAGAAGCGACACCCGCCATGTTCCTTACATTACAGTGACATACATATGTTTTTACTAAAGAATAACTGAATGTTAACACAATAATTATCATTATCATGTTTCAAATGAAAATAATAAAAATGAATGGCGTAATAACTCACGTTTCACTCATCGGGGGCGTTGGAAGATAGAAAATGGCGTATTGTCCGCAGCAAGCGCAGGGCGGCGGAAATTTTTGCCGATATGAATGTCACCGTAGCGGGTAGAAAATTCAGATTATTCTGCCAGAAGGTGAGCAGGCCAGCCGTCGGATGAGGGCTGGCCTGCGGTATCGCATGTGGAAGAGCGTGCCTGTGGTTTACAGGCACGCCATCAATTTAATTATGGGAACCGATTTCGCGCAGCGGGCGACCTTTCATCAGATTACGCTCGATATGCTCCAGCGAAATATGTTTGGTTTCCGGAACCAGCCACAGCGTCAGGATAATAAACAGGACGTTCAGACCACCATAGACCCAGAAGGTATTGGCGTTGCCAAGGGAGTCCAGCATGGTGAGGAACGTGGCGCCGACAATCATGTTCGCTATCCAGTTGGTTGCTGTTGAGCAGGTGATACCAAAATCACGCCCTTTCAGCGGCTGAATTTCCGAGCACAGCACCCAGATGACCGGACCAGCACTCATGGCAAACCCGACAATAAACATCAGCAGCATGGCGACGGCAAAGTATTGTGCGCCCTGCGAGTGAATGCCCAGATGCAGCATGGTCCCCAGAACCCCCATGCCGACAGCCATCACCAGGAAGCCAAGCACCAGCGTGGGTTTGCGGCCCCAGCGGTCGACAACGCCGATCGCAATAAAGGTGGCCAGGACGTTAGTCAGACCGACGATGACCGTCCCCCACATTTGCTGCGTGGTATTACTGTAGCCTGCCAGTTCGAAGATTTTCGGCGCGTAATACATGATGACGTTCATACCGGTGAACTGCTGCATCACCTGCAACAGCACGCCAAGGAAGACCGCGCGACGGAAATTGTTGTTCTCTTTAAACAGCGCCCAGCCGGTCTGTTTCACCTGCAGGCTTTCGCGAATTTCATCCAGCTCGTTTTTGGCTTCGGCGCTCGTATCACGCAGGCGTAACAGCACGCGTTCCGCGTCATGGAAACGGCGTTTGGCGGCATACCAGCGCGGGCTATCCGGCAGGAAGAACACGCCGATAAGCAGCAGGATCGCCGGAATAACAATCACGCCGAGCATCCAGCGCCATGCGCCGCTATAGCTAAATGCCGTATCCGACAGATAAGCACCGAGAATACCGATGGTGATCATCAACTGGTACATCGAAATCATACTGCCACGGATTTTTTCCGGCGCTATTTCGGACAGATAGAGCGGGGCGGTATAAGACGCGATCCCCACAGCAAGACCAAGAATAATGCGGGAAATAATCAGTACTTCGACGTTAGGGGCAACGGCAGAACACAGAGAACCAATAACAAAGAGGATTGCGCCGATCATCAGGCTTTTTTTACGCCCGAGTTTCCACGACATCCATCCGCTACCCACGGCGCCGACGGCGGCACCAAACATCATTGAACTGACCACCCACTCCTGTACGTGGGAGTCAATTTTAAAGTCATTGGTGATAAAGGGCAGCGCCCCGGCGATAACACCAATATCCAGGCCAAAGAGAAGTCCTGCCAGTGCAGCAAGGAAGCAGACAAAAAAGGTCATCGCCTTGTTTGAATGTCCCTGTTTTTTATTGTCAGGCATGATGCCCTCCATTCGTTATATCAGTTTTTGCGATGGTAAACGTAGGTCAATGCCGGGCTGTTTTTTGTGATGAACGTCACGCAAGTGTAATCGGTTACATTCGACCAAAAACGGGCAGGCAAATAAAACTGATAAATATTATAGATATAAGAAATAGAGGCGGGAGGGGATGACGGTAGTTTCGGACTAAACCGAAAGGGGGATGTAACAGCGGGCCTTTAATTAATGAAGACCGGGTAATAAGCAGTATCGATAACAGCAAGGCGGCTATGTAATCGTTATCATTAACGTATTGAAAACGCTTTAGAAGTTTAGTCGGTTTTTGTAAAAGTGCGGGATTACCGGGCTCTGAAAAGCAGCAGGCCAGCACAAGGCTGGCCTGTTAAACTCTGTCGCATCCGGGAAACACCCCAGACGCTTACCGGGGCTACGCCGTCCTGTTAGTTCAGGCCGGCAGCTTCACGCAACTGAGCCGCTTTGTCGGTTTTTTCCCATGGGAAGGTTTCGCGACCAAAGTGACCATAAGCAGCCGTTTGCTTATAGATCGGGTGCAGCAGGTCCAGCATCTGGATCAGACCATACGGACGCAGGTCAAAGAACTCGCGCACCAGCAGGATCAACTGTTCAGCAGGCACTTTCTCAGTACCGAAAGTTTCCACCATGATAGAGGTCGGTTCTGCCACGCCGATAGCGTAAGAGACCTGAATCTCACAACGGTCAGCCAGGCCAGCCGCTACGATGTTTTTCGCCACATAACGGGCTGCGTAGGCTGCGGAACGGTCAACTTTAGACGGATCCTTACCAGAGAACGCGCCGCCACCGTGACGCGCCATGCCGCCGTAGGTATCAACGATGATTTTACGACCGGTCAGGCCGCAGTCACCCATCGGGCCACCGATAACGAAACGGCCAGTCGGGTTGATAAAGAATTTGGTGGATTCGTTCAGCCACTCGGTCGGCAGGACCGGCTTGATGATCTCTTCCATTACCGCTTCTTTCAGCGATTTCTGGTCGATATCTTCTGCGTGCTGAGTAGAGAGAACGACCGCGTCGATGCCGACGATTTTGCCGTCGTCATATTGGAAAGTGACCTGGCTTTTCGCATCCGGGCGCAGCCACGGCAGGGTGCCGTTTTTACGCACTTCTGCCTGACGCTCAACCAGACGGTGTGCGTAGGTGATCGGCGCTGGCATCAGCACGTCGGTTTCGTTGGTCGCATAACCGAACATCAGACCCTGGTCGCCTGCACCCTGCTCCAGCGGATCGGCACGGTCAACGCCCTGGTTAATATCAGGAGACTGTTTACCAATTGCACTCAGTACCGCGCAAGAGTTGGCATCAAAACCCATATCAGAATGGATATAACCAATTTCACGAACGGTGTTACGGGTGATCTCTTCGATATCCACCCATGCGCTGGTAGTGATTTCACCACCGACCAGCACCATGCCGGTTTTTACATAGGTTTCACAGGCAACACGCGCTTTCGGATCCTGTTCGAGGATCGCATCAAGCACGGCGTCGGAGATTTGGTCAGCAATTTTGTCAGGATGCCCTTCTGAGACGGACTCGGACGTAAAAAGGTGTTTTGCCATATTGTGTTTTCACCCTGGAATAATACGGTTGGCTTAGACACTGTGTCAGGATGCCTTCACGGTTGTTCCGCGAGGACGTGCAGGTAGCGACACGGACTGTCTAAGTGTTAATCAGTATAGATGGATTAACATCTGGATGGCTATTCTAGGTTAATTCTTAATCCCATTGCCAGCGTTTTTTGAGCCTCCACAGGTTCTGTCTGAATTGGTTACAGAAATTTTCCCTATGGATGGCGCCAACGTAATTTTTTATTTTGCATTTTCACCCCGTTATCGGTATAAAACGCCGCGCGCGGCTCATATTAAAAGCGCACGGGACTCCTCGTGTTGCCACTTCCAGCCGGGTTAAGCAATTTATGGCTTTGGCTTGTCGCAGGTCGCAAGACGTGTGTGGAGGTGATACGAGATAATGAACCGTTGCTTTCAGCAGAATCCGTTGCGTCGTTCTGACGCGCGTTTATTCCCCGCAACCCGCATTTCAAATCTGCAAACCTGCCGATGTTATACCCATTTCGGCGCTTCTCAGGACTCCCGGGCCGGTATGGCACAGTGATGACTGAACAAGGGCTCTCCTGTTGATTCAGGGGTTTTCTCGTGGTTTCGCCGAACCGTCATATTTCGTTCGGTCACGTGTTTTACAATGTTATGAACAAGAAACCGGTCGCACAGTCGGCGTTTCAGCATCTTATGCTGCATAGCCAGACTGTTTATGGGTTGTTATCGCAACGTAACGTTGTGATAGTAGTTAACTGTTTTACACTTAATACAAAGAGTTGAGGTTCGCTATGTCTGACGACATGTCTTCATTTTCGCCTTCGTCAGCAGGCGAACACGGTGTACTACGTTCCATGCAGGAGGTTGCGATGAGCTCCCAGGAAGCCAGCAAGATGCTTCGTACTTACAATATTGCCTGGTGGGGTAATAACTATTATGACGTCAACGAACTGGGCCATATCAGCGTATGCCCGGATCCTGATGTCCCGGAAGCCCGTGTTGACCTGGCTCAACTGGTAAAAGCCCGTGAGGCGCAAGGCCAGCGTTTACCTGCGCTGTTCTGCTTCCCGCAGATCCTGCAACATCGTCTGCGCTCTATTAACGCCGCCTTTAAACGCGCGCGCGAATCCTATGGCTATAATGGCGATTACTTCCTGGTTTACCCGATTAAAGTAAACCAGCATCGTCGCGTTATTGAGTCGTTGATCCATTCCGGCGAGCCGCTGGGTCTTGAGGCCGGTTCGAAAGCCGAATTAATGGCGGTTCTGGCCCATGCGGGCATGACCCGCTCGGTGATTGTCTGTAACGGCTATAAAGACCGTGAATACATCCGTCTGGCACTTATTGGCGAGAAAATGGGCCACAAGGTCTATCTGGTCATTGAGAAGATGTCGGAAATCGCGATTGTGCTGGAAGAAGCCGAGCGCCTGAATGTGGTGCCGCGCCTGGGTGTGCGTGCGCGTCTGGCGTCGCAGGGCTCCGGTAAATGGCAATCCTCCGGCGGCGAGAAATCCAAATTTGGTCTCGCGGCGACGCAGGTTCTGCAACTGGTGGATATTCTGCGTGATGCCGGTCGTCTGGACAGCCTGCAACTGCTGCATTTCCACCTTGGTTCGCAGATGGCCAACATTCGCGATATCGCCACCGGCGTGCGTGAATCGGCACGTTTTTATGTTGAACTGCATAAGCTGGGTGTCAACATTCAGTGCTTCGACGTGGGCGGCGGTTTGGGTGTGGACTATGAAGGTACGCGTTCCCAGTCAGACTGCTCTGTGAACTATGGCCTGAATGAGTATGCCAATAATATTATCTGGGCGATTGGCGATGCCTGTGAAGAGAATGGTTTGCCGCATCCGACAGTGATTACCGAGTCGGGCCGTGCGGTGACAGCACACCACACTGTGCTGGTGTCTAACATCATCGGTGTGGAGCGTAACGAATATACCGACGCGACACCTCCGCCAGAAGACGCTGCCCGCCCGCTGCAAAGCATGTGGGAAACCTGGCTGGAGATGCATGAGACCGGCAACCGCCGCTCGTTGCGCGAATGGCTGCACGACAGCCAGATGGATCTGCACGATATTCACATCGGTTACTCCTCTGGCACTTTTAATCTTCAGGAGCGCGCCTGGGCAGAGCAACTGTATCTGAACATGTGCCATGAAGTGCAAAAGCAGCTCGACCCGAGCAACCGCGCGCATCGTCCGATTATTGATGAACTGCAGGAGCGTATGGCGGATAAGATTTACGTCAACTTCTCCCTGTTCCAGTCAATGCCGGATGCCTGGGGTATCGATCAACTCTTCCCGGTGCTGCCGCTGGAAGGTTTGAATCACGCGCCGGAACGTCGTGCGGTGTTACTGGATATCACCTGCGATTCCGACGGCGCTATCGATCACTATGTGGATGGCGATGGTATTGCGACCACCATGCCGATGCCGGAGTACGACCCGGAAAACCCGCCGATGCTGGGCTTCTTTATGGTTGGCGCGTACCAGGAAATTCTCGGCAACATGCATAACCTGTTTGGCGATACCGAAGCGGTGGACGTCTTTGTCTTCCCTGACGGCAGCGTGGAAGTTGAACTGTCGGATGAAGGCGATACCGTGGCCGATATGCTGCAATATGTGCAGCTCGATCCGAAAACTTTGCTGATTCAGTTCCGCGATCAGGTGAAACAGACCGATCTGGACGATGCGCTGCAACAGCAGTTCCTCGAAGAGTTTGAAGCAGGGCTGTACGGGTATACCTACCTCGAAGACGAGTAATCAGGACTCACCTTTAACTGACCGGTTTAATCATGTAAATCGGTCAGTTTTTTATTTATAGCGTCCTGGAAAGCATGAAGCGCCTGTTCGGCTTATGGATAGTGTGGAGAAGGATGTGACCGACGCGCGTAACTCGTAGCCCCGGTAAGCGCAGCGCCACCGGGGATGTTATATGTCAAATTACTTAATACCGTCCGCCGCCAGGCGATCGCGGATATGTTGCGCACGTTCAGCCGAGGCCGGGTGATCGTCAAACATAGAACTCTGGCGACCCTCTTCGAGTTTTGCTAATTTTTCGAAGCTGGTGGCCAGCCCAATCGGGCTAATTCCACGTTTGCGCAACAGATCATAGGAATAATCGTCCGCTTCGGACTCCTGACGCTGTGAGAACTGCGAATTCACCAGTTTCTCACCCAGGTCACCCAACTGAGATTGCGATAAATTGCCTACGACGCCGCCCGCCGATGCGGCCGCGGCACGCACGGCATTGGTGCCAAGCGCCACCTGCATGCCTTTCTTCACGTGACCAAGCGCAACGTGGCCCATTTCATGGCCAATTACCGCCTCGACCTCGTTGTCATTCATCATATCCATCAGACCGCTATAAACACGGATACAGCCATTCGCCATGGCAAAGGCGTTAACATCTTTTGCTACGTAAACCTTGTAGTTCACCGGCTGGCCGTTGATATTATCGCCCAGCGCGGCGGCAATCTTGCTAAGTCTCTGATTATACTGACTGCCCGCAGGGGCTATCGTTGCTTTACTGTCCATCTGCTTACAGGCTTCGTCACTCAGGCTTTTAACCTGAGCGTCGCTCAATGTGTAGGCCTGAAAAGCTTCTGCACCGGAGGTCATAAAACCGTTGGAGTCCATATTCTGGCAACCTGCCAACAGGGTCGCTGTTGTCAGAGCAAGCAAAGCCGGGCGAATTTTCATCTCTTATCTTCCACGCAGGTTAATTCATAATTCTGATAATGCGCCGCGCACAAACGAGCCGGTGCAGTTGCACAAGTATAAAGAATAGAAGGATTACGGGGCGAGTCCATTGCGCAACGACCATGCACCTTCCAGAGATTTCTTAATCCTCAAAAGGATGCTCCATGTACATGACTTGCCGCTTGGGTTACATTGTTGGCACTTTTTTCCGGCGTAGCCCATAACGCGCTGTAGTCAAGTCGTTCCGGGCATGGCCTTTAACAGTCCGATCTGGAGTCAAAATGTCCTCACGTAAAGAGCTTGCCAATGCCATTCGTGCGCTGAGCATGGACGCGGTACAGAAAGCCAAATCCGGTCACCCGGGTGCCCCGATGGGTATGGCTGACATCGCCGAAGTCCTGTGGCGTGATTTCCTGAACCATAACCCGCAGAACCCGGCATGGGCTGACCGCGACCGTTTCGTGCTGTCCAACGGCCACGGTTCAATGCTGATTTACAGCCTGCTGCACCTCACCGGTTACGACCTGCCGATTGACGAGCTGAAAAACTTCCGTCAACTGCATTCAAAAACCCCGGGTCACCCGGAAGTGGGTTACACCGCAGGTGTGGAAACCACCACCGGCCCGCTGGGTCAGGGCATTGCCAACGCTGTGGGCATGGCGATTGCGGAGAAAACCCTGGCGGCGCAGTTTAACCGTCCGGGCCATGACATTGTTGACCACTTCACTTACGCGTTCATGGGCGACGGCTGCATGATGGAAGGTATCTCTCACGAGGTATGCTCCCTGGCCGGTACCCTGAAACTGGGCAAACTGGTTGCGTTCTACGACGACAACGGTATCTCCATTGACGGCCACGTTGAAGGCTGGTTTACCGATGATACCGCCGCACGCTTTGAAGCCTATGGCTGGCACGTAGTACGTGGGGTTGACGGTCATAACGCTGACTCCATCAAACGTGCAGTAGAAGAAGCGCGTGCAGTCACCGACAAACCGTCCCTGCTGATGTGCAAAACCATCATCGGCTTCGGTTCGCCGAACAAACAGGGTACTCACGACTCCCACGGCGCGCCGCTGGGCGACGCGGAAATCGCACTGACCCGCGAAGCGCTGGGCTGGAAACACCCGGCATTTGAAATCCCGTCTGAAATCTATGCTCAGTGGGATGCAAAAGAAGCAGGTCAGGCGAAAGAATCCGCCTGGAACGAGAAGTTCGCAGCCTACGCCAAAGCCTTCCCGCAGGAAGCCGCAGAGTTCACCCGCCGTATGAGCGGTGAGCTGCCGTCTGATTTCGACGCAAAAGCCAACGAATTCATCGCGAAGCTGCAGGCGAACCCGTCCAAAATCGCCAGCCGTAAAGCGTCCCAGAATGCGATTGAAGCCTTCGGCCCGCTGCTGCCTGAGTTCCTCGGCGGCTCCGCAGATCTCGCGCCTTCTAACCTGACCATCTGGTCTGGCTCTAAAGCGATTAACGAAGATACTGCCGGTAACTACATCCACTACGGCGTGCGCGAGTTCGGTATGACCGCTATCGCTAACGGTATCTCCCTGCACGGTGGTTTCCTGCCGTACACCTCCACCTTCCTGATGTTTGTGGAATATGCCCGTAACGCGGTGCGTATGGCGGCCCTGATGAAACAGCGCCAGGTGATGGTCTACACCCACGACTCTATCGGTCTGGGCGAAGATGGCCCGACTCACCAGCCGGTTGAGCAGGTGGCAAGCCTTCGCGTAACCCCGAACATGAGCACATGGCGTCCGTGTGACCAGGTGGAATCTGCGGTGGCATGGAAATACGGCGTTGAGCGTGCCGATGGCCCGACCGCGCTGATTCTGTCCCGTCAGAACCTGGCGCAGCAGGAGCGTACCGCTGAGCAACTGGCAAACGTGGCCCGTGGTGGTTACGTGCTGAAAGATTGCGCTGGTCAGCCAGAGCTTATCTTCATCGCCACCGGTTCTGAGGTTGAACTGGCGGTTGCCGCATGGGAAAAACTGACTGCCGAAGGCGTGAAGGCGCGCGTGGTTTCCATGCCGTCCACCGACGCGTTCGACAAACAGGATGCGGCCTACCGTGAATCCGTACTGCCGAAAGCCGTTTCTGCACGCGTGGCAATTGAAGCGGGTATCGCTGACTACTGGTTCAAATACGTGGGCCTGAACGGCGCTATCGTCGGGATGACCACCTTCGGCGAATCTGCACCGGCAGAGCTGCTGTTTGAAGAGTTCGGCTTTACCGTAGACAACGTGATCGCTAAAGCGAAAGCGCTGCTGTAATTGCCATTGGATTGAGGGCTGATGCCCTCACTCTGCCCCTTTCCCGGTGGGAGAGGGGACGGATACAAAAACGGTAACCGACAGGTTACCGTTTTGTTTTTTACCTCGACGTATTCCCGCAAAAAATGTGACGCAAGTCAGATAAATGCTCGCCAGGGCTGGACATGGATTCCTTTTATTCTGTGTTTCGCTTATTCTAGCTGAAGCGTTTCAGTCGCTTAAATGTTCGACAATTAATCAATCAAACGCAGTTTGTGACAGGCGAGGTTCCCCTGTAAAGGTTGCTGCATTACTCTGTGAGCCACCTCAAATTGGGTAACCTTGCAGGAGATCTATGAGCGTACGCATAGCGATTAATGGCTTCGGTCGCATCGGGCGCAACGTGGTTCGTGCTTTGTATGAATCCGGGCGTCGGGCGGAAGTCACCGTGGTGGCAATCAATGAACTGGCAGATGCGGCAGGCATGGCCCATTTATTGAAATATGACACCAGCCACGGGCGTTTCGCATGGGATGTACATCAGGAGCGCGAGCAGCTGTTTGTCGGTGAAGACGCGATACGTATTCTTCACCAGCGCGATATTGCCGCGCTTCCCTGGCGTGAGCTGGGCGTTGATGTAGTGCTCGATTGCACTGGCGTGTTTGGCAGCCGTGCCGATGGCGAAGCGCATCTGGCGGCGGGGGCGAAGAAAGTCTTGTTCTCGCATCCCGGCGGTAACGATCTCGACGCGACGGTTGTGTTTGGCGTCAACCAGGATGCCTTAAAACCTGACGATCGTATTGTGTCCAACGCCTCCTGCACCACGAACTGCATTATTCCGATTATTAAGCTTCTTGACGACGCCTGGGGAATCGAATCGGGTACTGTCACCACGATCCATTCCGCAATGCACGATCAGCAGGTGATTGACGCCTATCATCCTGATTTACGCCGTACGCGTGCAGCCAGCCAGTCTATTATTCCTGTGGACACGAAACTGGCGGCGGGTATCACCCGTATTTTCCCGCAATTTTATGACCGGTTTGAGGCGATTGCGGTACGTGTACCAACCATAAATGTGACGGCCATCGACCTGAGCGTGACGGTGAAAAATCCGGTAAAAGCGTGTGAAGTCAATGCGTTGCTGCAAAAAGCAGCACAGGGAACATTTCATGGTATAGTTGACTATACGGAATTACCGTTGGTCTCAACAGATTTTAACCATGATCCGCACAGTGCCATTGTTGATGGCACGCAAACACGGGTCAGTGGCGCGCACCTTATTAAAACCCTGGTATGGTGCGATAACGAATGGGGCTTTGCTAACCGAATGCTTGACACGACGTTAGAGATGGCCGCAAAAGGTTTCAGGTAGGGCGCACATTGCGTTCGCAAAACTTTATGAATCATTGAGAGGATTCACCATGTCTGTAATTAAGATGACCGATCTGGATTTGGCAGGTAAACGCGTTTTCATCCGTGCGGATCTGAACGTACCAGTTAAAGATGGCAAAGTGACCAGCGATGCGCGTATCCGTGCTTCTCTGCCGACCATCGAGCTGGCGCTGAAACAAGGCGCGAAAGTGATGGTTACCTCCCATCTGGGTCGTCCGACCGAAGGCGAGTACAACGAAGAGTACTCTCTGCTGCCGGTTGTTAATTACCTGAAAGACAAACTGTCCAACCCGGTACGTCTGGTTAAAGACTACCTGGATGGCGTTGAAGTTGCTGCAGGTGAACTGGTTGTTCTGGAAAACGTTCGCTTCAACAAAGGCGAGAAGAAAGACGACGAAGCGCTGTCCAAAAAATATGCTGCACTGTGCGACGTATTTGTGATGGACGCTTTCGGTACTGCTCACCGTGCACAGGCTTCAACTCACGGTATCGGTAAATTCGCAGATGTTGCGTGCGCAGGCCCGCTGCTGGCTGACGAACTGGAAGCGCTGGGTAAAGCGCTGAAAGAGCCTGCTCGCCCGATGGTCGCTATCGTTGGTGGTTCTAAAGTTTCCACTAAACTGACCGTTCTGGACTCCCTGTCAAAAATCGCTGACCAGTTGATCGTCGGTGGCGGCATCGCCAACACCTTCGTTGCGGCTCAGGGCCACAACGTGGGTAAATCCCTGTACGAAGCTGACCTGGTTGACGAAGCAAAACGCCTGCTGGGCACCTGCGATATTCCGGTTCCGACAGATGTTCGTGTTGCTACCGAGTTCTCCGAAACCGCGACCGCTACCCTGAAATCTGTTTCTGACATCAAAGACGAAGAGCAGATTCTGGACCTGGGCGATGTTTCTGCGCAGAAACTGGCTGATATCCTGAAAAACGCGAAAACCATTCTGTGGAACGGCCCGGTTGGCGTGTTCGAATTCCCGAACTTCCGCAAAGGTACTGAAATCGTTGCTAACGCCATCGCTGACAGCGAAGCGTTCTCCATCGCAGGCGGCGGCGACACTCTGGCGGCTATCGACCTGTTCGGTATCGCTGACAAAATCTCCTACATCTCCACTGGTGGCGGTGCGTTCCTCGAGTTCGTGGAAGGCAAAGTGCTGCCGGCAGTCGCAATGCTCGAAGAGCGCGCTAAGAAGTAAGTATTCAATGGGCAGGGAAACCTGCCCAATTTTCAGCGCGCGTCATGCTCGCGAACTTTTTTCCAACGGTCGAAGATACAGATACAGGACTCGAAAACATGTCTAAAATTTTTGATTTCGTAAAACCGGGCGTCATTACCGGTGATGACGTACAGAAAGTGTTCCAGGTAGCGAAAGAAAATAACTTTGCGCTGCCAGCAGTTAACTGCGTGGGCACCGATTCCATTAACGCCGTTCTGGAAACCGCTGCGAAAGTGAAAGCACCGGTTATCGTTCAGTTCTCCAACGGTGGTGCTGCATTCATCGCGGGTAAAGGCGTGAAAACCGACATTCCTCAGGGTGCTGCTATCCTGGGTGCGATCTCTGGTGCGCATCACGTACACCAGATGGCAGAGCACTACGGTGTTCCGGTTATTCTGCACACTGACCACTGCGCCAAGAAACTGCTGCCGTGGATCGACGGCCTGCTGGACGCGGGTGAAAAACACTTTGCTGCTACCGGCAAACCGCTGTTCTCTTCTCACATGATCGACCTGTCTGAAGAGTCCCTGGAAGAAAACATCGAGATCTGCTCCAAATATCTGGCGCGCATGTCCAAAATCGGCATGACGCTGGAAATCGAACTGGGTTGCACCGGTGGCGAAGAAGACGGCGTGGACAACAGCCACATGGACGCTTCTGCACTGTACACTCAGCCGGAAGACGTTGATTACGCGTACACCAAACTGAACGCAATCAGCCCGCGCTTCACCATCGCCGCTTCCTTCGGTAACGTGCATGGCGTGTACAAACCGGGTAACGTGAAACTGACCCCGACTATCCTGCGCGACTCTCAGGAATATGTTTGCAAGAAACATAACTTGCCGCACAACGCCCTGAACTTCGTATTCCACGGCGGTTCCGGTTCTACTGCTCAGGAAATCAAAGACTCCGTAAGCTACGGCGTTATCAAAATGAACATCGATACCGACACCCAATGGGCGACCTGGGAAGGTATTCTGAACTACTACAAAGCCAACGAAGCGTATCTGCAAGGTCAACTGGGCAACCCGAAAGGCGAAGACCAGCCGAACAAGAAATACTACGATCCGCGCGTATGGCTGCGTGCAGCGCAGTCTTCTATGATCACGCGTCTGGAACAGGCTTTCAAAGAACTGAACGCGGTTGACGTTCTGTAATTTTTGCCTTGTTTCCTGAATCAGGCCCGCTTATGCGGGCCTTTTTTATTTCCGATTCAATAGCCTGCACTCATCATTAAATGTGATCCATTTGGCAAAATCGTCCCTTATTGTTTACCCTTTAGGTGTCTGTCCGCCACCGTCGGGAAGGATTGTTCTCGTACGGATCAACATAAGGAACAAAGAATGGAAGATCTTCACGTCGTCGATAGCATCAATGACGCAGGCTCCTGGCTGGTGACCAATCAGGCGTTACTGCTGAGTTACGCTGTTAACATCGTCGCCGCCATTGCCATCATTATTGTGGGTATGATCGTTGCCCGCATGATTTCAAACACCGTCAATAAACTGATGCGGGCGCGGCACATTGATGCCACCGTTGCCGATTTTCTCTCTGCGCTGGTGCGCTACGGCGTCATTGCATTTACCCTGATAGCCGCACTGGGGCGCGTGGGGGTACAAACCGCCTCAGTCATCGCTGTACTGGGTGCCGCCGGTCTGGCAATCGGTCTGGCGCTACAAGGGTCACTCTCAAACCTGGCCGCCGGGGTACTGCTGGTGACATTCCGCCCGTTCCGTTCCGGGGAATATGTTGATCTGGGGGGTGTCGCCGGTACCGTTCTGCAGGTGCAGATTTTCTCCACCACGCTGCGCAGCGCCGATGGCCGCATAATCGTGGTTCCCAACGGTAAAATTATCGCCGGGAACATTATCAACTTTTCCCGCGAGCCGGTGCGTCGTAACGAATTTATTATTGGCGTTGCGTACGACTCCGATATCGATCTGGTTACGAAATTGCTGACCGATATCATCCAGGCTGATGATCGTATTCTGAAAGACCGTGAAATGACGGTGCGTCTGAATGAACTCGGGGCGTCTTCCATCAACTTTGTGGTACGCGTCTGGAGTAACAGTAGTGATCTGCAAAACGTTTACTGGGATGTGCTGGAGAAAGTGAAACGCAGCTTTGATGAGCACGGCATCAGTTTCCCTTATCCGCAAATGGATGTGAATTTCAAGCGGGTGAAAGAGCCTGTCGAAGAGTAAAGAATCAGGTCGGCACTGCCGGCCTTTTTGCTGCTTTCTATTATTAGTTGACCTTATTACTCATTAAAATATTCAATTTCCGCTAATGATTCTCGCGCGTTATAGTCTGCATCCAGAAAAAGATGAGTGAGAATCTATTGTGATAACCTATTATTTTCAAGGTCTTATATTGGGTGCGGCGTTGATTTTGCCCCTGGGGCCGCAAAATGCCTTTGTCATGAACCAGGGGATCCGTCGCCAGTACCACATCATGACGGCTTTGTTGTGTACGCTGAGCGACTTGCTGCTGATTTGCGCCGGGGTCTTCGGCGGCAGCGCCTTGTTGATGCAATCTCCCTGGCTGCTGGGGCTGGTCACCTGGGGCGGCGTCGCTTTTTTGCTGTGGTATGGCTATGGCGCGCTGAAAACCGCATTCGGCAGTCATATAGAGCTTGCCAGCGCCGAAGCGATGAAGCAGGGACGCTGGAAAATCATCGCGACCATGCTGGCGGTGACCTGGCTTAATCCTCATGTCTATCTGGATACCTTTGTTGTACTCGGCAGTCTCGGCGGGCAACTGGAGGCAGAGCCGAAGCGCTGGTTTGCGATGGGGACGATCAGTGCGTCTGTTATCTGGTTTTTTGGCCTGGCGATGCTGGCGGCCTGGTTTGCCCCGCGTCTGCGTACGGCAAAAGCGCAACGTATCATCAATCTGATCGTCGGGGCGGTAATGTGGGTTATTGCCGCGCAACTGGCAAAAGAGGGCGTGGCCCATATGCAGGCGTTATTAAACTAAGTCTGGTCTGATAGACAAACCAACGGTATCCGCTAAGCTTTTGCCTGGCGTGCCGTTTTGTTACGGACGTAATAAGCAACATGGAGGAGCAACCGTGAAATTCAAAGTGATGGCCCTGGCGGCATTAGTGGGACTGAGTGTCATGTCGGTACAGGCAAGTGAACTGCCTGATGGCCCGCACATTATTACCTCGGGTACGTCGAGCGTGGACGCAGTGCCGGATATTGCCACCCTGGCGATTGAAGTGAACATCCAGGCGAAAGATGCTGCAACCGCCAAGAAACAGGCAGACGACCGCGTCGCCGAGTATCTCTCCTTCCTCGACAAGAATGGTGTAGTGAAGAAAGACATCAACGCCGCCAACTTGCGCACCCAGCCGGATTACGATTACCAAAACGGTAAAAGTGTGCTGAAAGGCTGGCGCGCCGTACGTACGGTGGAAGTAACCCTGCGCGATCTGGAGAAGCTCAATTCTCTGCTGGATGGTGCGCTGAAAGCCGGTCTGAATGAAATCCGTTCCGTTTCGCTGGGCGTTGCGCAACCGGATTCTTACAAGGATAAGGCGCGTAAAGCCGCCATTGATGATGCGGTTCATCAGGCCGAACAACTGGCAGCCGGTTTCCACGCGAAGCTTGGCCCGGTGTATAGCGTGCGTTACCACGTTTCTAATTATCAGCCGAGCCCGATGGTTCGCATGATGAAAGCAGATGCGGCGCCGGTATCCGCACAGGAAACGTACGAACAGCCGACCATTCAGTTTGCCGATCAGGTGGACGTTGTGTTCCAGCTTGAGCCAACGCAGAGCCAGACTCAACAGCCAGCAACAACGGACAAAACGCAGTAATTTCAAATGAGTGGGATATGTGGCCGCATCTGGGAAATCCCCGATGCGCCACGCTTACCGGGGCGACATTTTGCACGATATGTCGCCCCGGTAAGACAATGTTTTAATCTTGCCTTAGCACCTTGTGGCCGTACGCCAGCAGTGCGTCGGTGACGTTGCGCATCATGCGGCTTTCTGGCGCAAACCGGTGCCAGAACAGCATCCGGCGCTGGAAGAGACCCGGCGTCAGATCGATCAGCTCTCCGGCATTCAACTCTCTTTCGATTTGCAGATGCGGGATCATACAGCAGGTCGTTCCCTGCCTTGCCAGTTGCACAAATGCTTCCGACGAGTTAACGATATGGCAGGGTACGCTGCCCGGCGGCAGGTCGAAGTTTTGCTGTAAGAAGGCCTGGTGCATATCGTCGAGATGATCAAACGCCACGGCTGGCGCTTTAAGTAACGCCGAGCGGGTTACGCCATTCGGGAAGTAACGTTCAGCAAAGGCTTTTGAACCGACAAACAGGTAATCAAGCGCGCCAAGCTGATCAACGAGGCAACTTGGCAGAGCCTGCGGCTGAATACTTACCGCACCGACCACTTCGCCGCGACGCAGACGCTCCTGAGTGCGGGTTTCGTCTTCAACCTGTAAATTCAGACGAATTGGCGAGTCGGCCAGTACCGGCGCCAGCGCGGGCAGCAGCCATGTTGCCAGACTGTCGGCGTTCACCGCCAGCGACAGCAGGAGTGGGGTGGAGCCGGTTTGCTCATCACCCAGCCACTCTTCTTCCAGCAGTTCTACCTGACGCAGCAGCGCCAGCAATTTTTGCCCTTGTTCAGTGGGGCGCGGTGGGACGGTGCGCACCAGCAGGGGCTGACCAAACATATTTTCGAGCTGTTTAATACGCTGCGATACGGCGGACTGAGTGATACACAGCTTCTGCGCGGCGCGCTCAAACCCACGTTCCCGAATGACCGCATCGAGCGCCTGTAACGTTCTGTAGTCCGGACGTTTCATCTGACTGACATACTCCTGCAAAATAATTACTCAGCACTATGACATAATTTTTTGTCTCTTACAGACGAAAATGTACCTGCTGGTAATGTGACACAGCTCACAGGGACTTTTCCCCCTTCCATGTTCTATAATGCGCTTCGAATTCCACACCATTCTCACCACAGGCGAACGACGATGACGCAGGACGAATTAAAAAAAGCAGTGGGTTGGGCAGCGCTGAAATATGTTGAACCGGGTACTATCGTAGGTGTTGGTACCGGCTCCACCGCTGCGCACTTTATTGACGCGCTCGGTACCATGAAAGGTCAGATTGAAGGGGCGGTCTCCAGTTCCGACGCCTCGACACAAAAACTGAAAGGCCTGGGTATCACCGTATTCGATCTGAACGAAGTCGATCGTCTGGGAATTTATGTTGATGGCGCGGATGAAATCAACGGCCAGATGCAGATGATCAAAGGCGGCGGCGCCGCGTTAACGCGCGAAAAGATCATTGCCTCGGTAGCCGATAAATTTATCTGTATTGCCGATGCGTCCAAACAGGTCGAAATCCTCGGTAAATTCCCGCTGCCAGTGGAAGTGATCCCGATGGCGCGAAGCGCCGTAGCGCGTGAACTGGTGAAGCTGGGCGGTCGTCCTGAATATCGCCAGAATGTGGTCACCGACAACGGCAACGTGATCCTTGACGTTTTTGGTCTGGAGATAATCGATCCTGTTGCGCTGGAAAATACGATTAATGGCATTCCGGGTGTGGTAACCGTGGGCTTGTTTGCCAACCGCGGCGCGGATGTGGCTTTGATCGGCAGCGCCGATGGCGTCAAAACCATCACAAAATGATCTGTGTGGGGGACGTGTTCCCCCATGAAAAAAATCTCAAAGAGCAAATTTGGTGACATCTGTCACGCTTCTGGATTCGCCCTGATAATCCTCCCGCCTCTGTGGCTATTTCCAGCATATTCCTCTGCCATTTCTCACTGTATGACATTCCTTCACAGTGCCGACGCAAACGTTCATATTGCTGCAATAGTTTTTTTTGATATGTTGACTACAGCGGATGAATATCCACACAACATCAGTTATGACAAAAAACAGGGTCGGGTAAATGGCAAAGGTATCACTGGAGAAAGACAAGATTAAATTTCTGCTCGTCGAAGGGGTGCATCAGAAAGCACTCGATAGCCTTCGTGCAGCAGGTTACACCAACATCGAGTATCACAAAGGCGCGCTCGACAGTGAGCAGCTCAAAGAGTCTATCCGTGATGCCCACTTCATTGGCATTCGATCCCGTACTAACCTGACCGAAGATGTTATTGCCGCCGCTGAAAAACTGGTTGCGATTGGTTGTTTCTGTATTGGTACCAATCAGGTCAATCTGGATGCGGCGGCGCAGCGCGGTATCCCGGTGTTTAACGCCCCGTTCTCTAACACGCGTTCCGTGGCGGAACTGGTGATTGGCGAGCTGTTACTGCTGATGCGCGGTATTCCGGAAGCGAATGCCAAAGCGCACCGCGGTATCTGGAACAAACTGGCCGTGGGATCTTACGAAGCGCGCGGTAAAAAATTGGGCATCATTGGCTACGGCCACATCGGTACGCAGCTTGGCATTCTGGCTGAGTCACTCGGTATGCACGTTTATTTCTATGATATTGAAAGCAAACTGCCGCTGGGTAACGCGACCCAGGTTCAGCACCTGTCCGATTTGCTCAATATGAGCGATGTTGTCAGTCTGCACGTGCCGGAAAATGCCTCGACCAAAAACATGATGGGCGCGGAAGAGCTGGCGCTGATGAAGCCGGGATCACTGCTGATCAACGCCGCACGTGGTACGGTTGTTGATATTCCGGCGTTGTGCGATGCGCTTAAACGTAAACACCTGGCGGGCGCGGCAATCGACGTGTTCCCGACTGAGCCTGCAACCAACAGCGATCCGTTTAATTCACCGCTTTGCGAATTCGATAACGTGATTTTGACGCCGCATATTGGCGGTTCAACCCAGGAAGCGCAGGAAAACATCGGTCTGGAAGTGGCGGGTAAACTGATTAAGTACTCTGATAACGGCTCAACGCTCTCTGCCGTTAACTTCCCGGAAGTGTCGCTGCCGCTGCACGGTGGTCGTCGTCTGTTGCATATCCACGAAAACCGTCCTGGCGTGCTGACCGCAATCAACCAGATCTTTGCTGGCGACGGTATCAACATCGCGGCTCAGTATCTGCAAACGACGCCGTATATGGGCTATGTGGTTATCGATATTGAAGCCGAAGAAGATGTGGCGCAAAAAGCGCTGCAGAGCATGAAGGCGATCCCGGGTACGATTCGCGCACGCCTGCTGTACTGATTTTGCAGTACTGGATGGCGAGATAAATGCAAAACGGCAACCTGAGGGTTGCCGTTTTTATGTGTTCTCACTCACCCTCTGGTTTCACCAACTCCACAACCTCGACGGCGTCACCACCGCAGGGAGCGGAATATCCCACTCTTCCACAGGAAGCATATCAACATGCTGACAATCATGCGCATAACCCACCGGCTGTAACCCATGTCGTTGCCAGTTTTGTAGCGTTCTGTCGTAAAAGCCCCCGCCCATTCCCAGTCGTTGCCCCTGGCTGTCAAAGGCAACCAGCGGGGTTATCAGGACATCTAACTGCGCAAGCGGTAAAACATCGCGTACGTCCAGTTTCGGTTCCTGAATTTTCAGGCGATTGATAACCAGCTCGCTATGCGGATGGTATTGCAAAAACAGCAGATTGCCCGGGCTGAACGGATGCAGAACAGGCAGATAAACGCGTTTGCCGCTGCGCCAGAGCTGTTCGATAAGCGGTTGAGTGTCCAGCTCGCCATCGAAGGAGAGAAAAAGGGCGACGGTATGCGCCATCACGACCGGCGGATACGCCATCATGCGCGCTGCCGCTGCAATCGAAAAGTGTTCCTGTTGCCCGGCGGTGAGGGCGCGACGACGCTGCCGTATGATTTTACGGATTTCCTGACGTGACGGGGGAAGAGCAGAAAATTGTGTCATGGTACCAGGTAGAAAGAAGGGAATCTCCGAGATGCCGCCGCAGGCTGTAACCCTTGAACCCTTGGTTCAAGGTGAATGTGTCGTCATAGTTTTAAGGCTTCTCGGACGGACCGAGCATGCTCACCAACCATGGAGCGCCACATTCTTGTGGTATGAAATATCGGCTCAGGGGACTGGCCCGCTTGCGAACATCTCAGAGAAATTTTTTCTTCACGGTCACTCTACCATAGTTAACCTTGAAGTGTTATTCAAACTTCGGCCCCGGTCTTTCGGATATGCGACCCTGATCAAGCAATGCCTGTTCGATGGTCTGTTGTAACATCCGAATACGCTGTTCCATGCTGGATGCGTAGTCACGGGTTTTTGCCTTTTCCTGAGTCAGTTCATAGCTGATATTCAGCGCTGCGATAAAGACTAACTGCTCAGTATTTGTGACTCTAGTGCGAACTTTCAGATCTTGCAACCGCTGATTCAGATCCTCCGCGGCCTGATTCAGAGCATCTCTCTGTTCAGGCGGGCAATTCACTCGCAGTGAACGGCCAAAAATTTGGATATCGACGGGTTGTGCAGACATGCCACCTTCCTGCTGTTTGACTGCGCTCTGCCTTCACACCCGAGTCCTGGCTGCGAAGGGGCGTCACTATAGCCACCCTGGTGAGAGGATTCAAGCTCTTTGCTATACCTTAATTCACTCATAGCGCATGCAAAGGCATGTAACGTGAAGCATGACGGGTATATCACCAGGGTCCAAAGTGGTAGCATACCATGAATATTCTCCCCAACGACGATGAATGCGCATGTCTATACAGAACGAAATACCTGGTTACAACGATGTAGGCCAGTTGCTCAATCAGCAAGGTGTTGGACTGATTCCTGCGGAAATGCACGGGCTTATCGCGGGGATGCTTTGTGGCGGCAACAACGACAGCTCCTGGCAGCCGCTGTTGCATGACCTGACTAACGAAGGGCTGGCATTCGGCCATGAGCTCGCTCAGGCGCTGCGCAGTATGCATGCCGCCACCAGCGACTCACTGGAAGATGACGGTTTCCTGTTTCAGCTTTATCTGCCGACCGGCGACGACGTGAGCGTGTTTGACCGTGCCGATGCGCTGGCAGGCTGGGTTAACCACTTCCTGCTGGGGCTTGGCGTCACGCAGCCGAAACTCGACAAAGTGACCGGCGAAACCGGTGAAGCGATTGACGATCTGCGTAACATTGCTTTGCTCGGTTATGACGAAGATGAAGATCAGGAAGAGCTTGAGATGTCGCTCGAAGAGATCATCGAATATGTGCGCGTTGCGGCGCTGCTGTGCCATGACACATTTACCCGCCCGCAGCCAACGGCACCTGAAGTGCGTAAGCCAACCCTGCATTAATCTATTCCGCTCAAAGGAGATGTCATGACACAGCTTGAGTTTCTCCGACGCCGTCAGGCGTTGCTGGCGCAAATGGCGCCGGCCAGCGCGGCGCTTATTTTCGCGGCGCCGGAAGCGACCCGCAGTGCCGACAGTGAATACCCGTATCGTCAGAACAGCGACTTTTGGTATTTCACCGGTTTTAATGAGCCGGAAGCGGTACTGGTGCTGATTAAAAGTGATGATACCCATAACCACAGCGTCCTGTTTAACCGGATCCGCGATAAGACGGCGGAAATCTGGTTTGGCCGACGTCTGGGGCAGGAAGCGGCGCCAGAAAAACTGGGTGTGGACAGGGCGCTGGCGTTTCCGGAAATAGGTAAACATCTTTATCAATTGCTCAACGGCCTGGACGCGGTCTATCACGCCCAGGGCGAATACGCTTATGCCGATGAGATTGTCTTTGCCGCACTGGATAAACTGCGTAAAGGCTCTCGACAGAATCTCACGGCCCCGGCCACGGTGACCGACTGGCGACCCATCGTGCATGAAATGCGTCTGTTCAAGTCAGCCGAAGAAATTGAGGTAATGCGTCGCGCCGGGGAGATTTCGGCGCTGGCACATACCCGCGCCATGCAAACCTGTAAACCCGGGATGTTTGAATACCAGCTCGAAGGGGAAATCCACCACGAGTTCAACCGTCACGGCGCCCGTTTTCCCTCCTATACCACTATCGTCGGTGCCGGGGAGAACGGCTGTATTTTGCATTACACCGAAAACGAAAGCGTGATGCGTGATGGTGATCTGGTGCTGATCGACGCAGGTTGCGAATACATGGGATATGCCGGCGATATTACCCGTACCTTTCCGGTAAACGGCAAGTTCAGCCCGGCGCAGCGTGAAGTGTATGACATTGTACTGGAATCACTGGAAACGGCCCTGCGCCTGTTCCGCCCCGGCACCTCGATTCAGGAAGTGAACGGGGAAGTGGTGCGCATCATGGTAACCGGGCTGGTGAAACTGGGCATTCTTAAGGGCGAGGTTGACACGCTGGTTGCTGAGAATGCGCATCGCCCTTTCTTTATGCATGGTCTGAGCCACTGGTTGGGGCTGGATGTCCATGATGTCGGCGTCTATGGTCAGGATCGCTCGCGTATCCTTGAACCGGGGATGATTCTGACCGTTGAGCCGGGTCTCTATATCGCCCCTGATGCCGACGTACCAGAAGCCTATCGGGGGATTGGCATTCGCGTGGAAGATGACATTGTGATCACCGAAAACGGTAATGAAAACCTCACCGCCAGCGTCGTCAAAAAAGCCGATGACATCGAGGCGCTGATGGCAGCGGCGCGTCGCTTATGAGTGTGATTATTGTTGGTGGCGGTATGGCAGGCGCGACGCTCGCGCTGTCGATTTCGCATTTAACCGGTGGTCGCCTTCCTGTTCATCTGATCGAAGCGACCGAACCGAGTTCTCAGGATCACCCTGGCTTTGATGCGCGCGCTATCGCGCTGGCGGCGGGAACGTGCCAGCAGCTCGCGCGAGTGGGGATCTGGTCACATATCGTCGAGAAAGCCACGCCGATTACTACCGTGCATGTCAGCGATCGCGGCCATGCCGGTTTCGTGACCCTTGATGCTGATGATTATCACATTGAGGCGCTCGGCCAGGTGGTGGAACTGCACGATGTCGGTACCCGTCTTTTTAGTCTTCTGAAAAAAGCGCCTGGCGTGACGCTCCATTGTCCGGCACGGGTGAGCTTCTTCTCCAGGGATGAAGACCGCGTGGCGGTCGCACTGGAAAGTGGGGAGACGATCAACGGAACCCTGCTGGTCGCCGCGGATGGCTCCCGCTCTGCGCTGGGTGCGCAATGTGGTATTAGCTGGCAACAGGCGCCCTATCAGCAGGTTGCGGTGATTGCGAACGTCACGACCTCGGTGGCGCACCAGGGGCGCGCGTTTGAGCGTTTTACCGCTCACGGCCCGCTGGCAATGCTGCCGATGTCGCACGGACGTTGCTCGCTGGTGTGGTGTCACCCGCTCGACAGACAGGAACAGATCCTGAACTGGAGCGATGAGACCTTCTGCCATGAGCTGCAAAAAGCCTTTGGCTGGCGGCTGGGCCGAATCATGCAGGCGGGAGTCCGTAACGCTTATCCGCTTTCTCTCTCCATCGCTTCCTCGCCTATTTCACATCGTACTGTGCTGGTTGGAAATGCCGCGCAGACGCTCCACCCGATCGCCGGGCAGGGCTTTAACCTGGGGATGCGTGATGTGATGAGCCTGGCCGAAACGCTGGCCGATGCCTGGACGCAGCAGCAGGATGTTGGCGGTTATGGCGTGCTGACACGCTATCGCGATCGTCGCCGTGATGATAAGTGCGCTACGATTGGCGTGACAGATGGGTTAGTGCATCTTTTTGCTAATCGCTGGGCGCCGCTGGTTGTCGGGCGTAACGTCGGTTTGATGGCAATGGAATTATTTACCCCGGCGCGTGATGCGCTGGCGCAGCGTACTCTGGGCTGGGTGGCGCGTTAAGGTCTTCAGGAGCTATTTGTGCAAAATGTTGATGTGGCAATTGTAGGCGGCGGCATGGTGGGACTGGCGCTGGCCTGTGGATTACAGGGCAGTGGCCTGCGAGTGGCGGTGCTGGAACAGCATGCGCCTGTCCCCCTGAAAGAGGATGCCCCTGCACAACTGCGTGTCTCGGCGATCAACGCCGCCAGCGAAAAACTGCTGACGCGCCTGGGCGTCTGGTCATCGATTATTGCCCATCGCGCCAGCTGTTATCATGGCATGGAAGTGTGGGATAAAGACAGCTTTGGCCGCATTGCCTTTGACGATCAGAGTATGGGTTACAGCCATCTCGGTCATATTATTGAAAACAGTGTCATTCATCAGGCGTTGTGGAACAAAGCCCGGCAGTGTTCGGATGTGTCAATCCTGGCACCAGCGGAACTGCAACAGGTGGCCTGGGGTGAGAACGAAGCGTTTCTTACCCTCAAAGATGGCAATATGTTAACCGCCCGGCTGGTCGTCGGGGCCGATGGTGCTAACTCATGGTTGCGCAATAAAGCCGATATTCCACTGACCTTCTGGGACTATAACCATCATGCGCTGGTGGCGACCATCCGTACCGATGAGCCGCATCAGGCTATCGCGCGGCAGGTTTTCCACGATGAAAGCATCCTCGCGTTTTTGCCGCTGGCCGACCCGCACTTGTGTTCAATCGTCTGGTCGCTGCCGCCTGAGCTGGCTGCACAAATGCAGCAGGCAGACGAAGAGGCCTTCAACCAGGCGCTGTGTGTCGCGTTTGATAATCGCCTGGGGTTGTGTCACGTGGAAAGCGAGCGGCAGGTCTACCCGCTGACCGGACGCTACGCGCGTCATTTTGCCGGGCATCGTCTGGCATTGATGGGCGATGCGGCGCACACCATCCATCCTCTTGCCGGGCAGGGCGTTAACCTGGGCTTCATGGACGCGGCCGAACTGGTCAGTGAACTCAAGCGGCTGCACGCTCAGGGCAAAGATATTGGTCAGCACATGTATCTGCGCCGCTACGAACGCAGCCGTAAACACAGTGCCGCGCTGATGCTGGCCGGGATGCAGGGTTTCCGGGAATTGTTTTCCGGCACCAACCCGGCAAAAAAACTGTTCCGGGACATTGGCCTGAAACTGGCGGACAGATTGCCTGGGGTAAAACCACAGTTATTGCGTCAGGCGATGGGACTGAATGACCTCCCTCAGTGGTTGCGTTAACTGCGTCACACTTTCCCTTCCCCCTCGCGGGAAGGGATACCCTGCCTCATTTGAAAAATTCTAATTTCACGTCATTTTTCAGATTAGTTTTTCTCATCTCTCGTTTTTTTGCTGTCGGGAAAATTATCTCTTTTGTGGTGGTAAATATCGCTATTTGCGATACTCGCTATGCGAGAGTGATTCTTTATGCGCCATTTCACGCTTAAGTCTGGTGTAATATTCTGTTGGGGTTTTTGTGAAAAATGGTCATAAGCTAATGTGATGACCCATTTTCTCTTATGGTTAAGTGCCGCTTTCGGTGATAAGTTCAGGCGAAAGTGAACGTTTGCGTCGGCGACCGGGATCGGTGTCGACGTCTTGTCATGCGATGATTTTTTCACCGCTGAAAACGTGAAAGCCCCGCTTATTCGACGAGGAAAAGATGGCCCAGCAGACTCCTTTGTATGAACAACACACGCTGTGCGGCGCACGCATGGTGGATTTCCATGGCTGGATGATGCCGCTGCATTACGGCTCGCAGATCGATGAGCACCACGCGGTGCGTACCGATGCGGGCATGTTCGATGTATCGCACATGACGATTGTCGATTTGCGTGGCAGTCGAACCCGGGAATTCTTGCGCTACCTGCTGGCAAATGACGTAGCGAAACTCACCAAACCCGGCAAGGCGCTATATTCCGGCATGCTCAATGCGTCGGGCGGTGTCATTGATGACCTCATCGTCTACTACTTCACCGAAGACTTCTTCCGCCTCGTTGTAAACTCCGCCACCCGCGAAAAAGACCTCTCCTGGATTACCCAACACGCTGAACCTTTCGCCATTGATATCACCGTCCGTGACGATTTGTCGTTGATTGCCGTCCAGGGGCCAAACGCGCAGGCTAAAGCCGCGACCCTGTTCACTGACGAACAGCGTCAGGCAGTAGAAGGCATGAAGCCCTTCTTTGGCGTTGAGGCCGGCGATCTGTTTATCGCGACCACCGGCTATACCGGCGAAGCGGGTTATGAAATCGCGCTGCCGAACGAACAGGCAGCCGATTTCTGGCAGAAGCTGGTGCAGGCGGGCGTTAAGCCTTGTGGCCTGGGCGCGCGCGACACTTTACGCCTTGAAGCGGGCATGAACTTGTATGGCCAGGAGATGGACGAGGGCGTTTCGCCGCTCGCCGCCAATATGGGCTGGACCATTGCCTGGGAACCGGCGGACCGTGATTTTATCGGTCGCGAAGCGCTCGAATTACAGCGCGAGAAAGGCACCGAACAATTAGTCGGTCTGATCATGACCGAGAAAGGCGTGCTGCGTAACGAATTGCCGGTGCGGTTCACAGATACCCACGGTAACGCGCAAGAAGGCGTGATCACCAGCGGTACGTTCTCGCCGACGCTGGGCTACAGTATTGCACTGGCGCGTGTGCCTGCGGGCATTGGCGACACGGCAATCGTTCAGATCCGTAATCGTGAAATGCCGGTAAAAGTGACGAAACCTATTTTTGTACGCGCTGGCAAAGCCGTCGCGTGATTCATTCTTATTTGGAGATTTAGTGATGAGCAACGTACCTGCAGAACTGAAATACAGCAAAGAACACGAGTGGCTGCGTAAAGAAGCGGATGGCACGTACACCGTCGGTATCACTGAACATGCTCAGGAACTGCTGGGTGACATGGTGTTTGTTGATCTGCCCGAAGTGGGCGCAACCGTTGCCGCAGGTGATGATTGCGCCGTCGCGGAATCCGTGAAAGCGGCTTCCGATATTTATGCGCCGATCAGCGGCGAAATCGTTGCTGTTAACGAGGCACTGGGCGATGCGCCGGAGCAGGTTAACAGCGAGCCGTACGGCGAAGGCTGGATTTTCAAAATCAAAGCCAGTGATGAATCGGAAGTTGCTGCGTTGCTGGATGCGACCGCTTACGAAGCCTTACTCGAAGACGAATAACGGTTTTCTCCCTCTCCCTCACGGGGAGAGGGGCGGGGTGAAGGAATATTAGCGCTTTCACCCCAAACCTCTTCCTGACGAAGAGGCAATTTTAAAATCACCGCACGTTTCAGGAACCATCGCTCATGACACAGACTTTAAGCCAGCTTGAAAACCGTGGCGCTTTCATTGAACGTCACATTGGGCCGGATGCTCAGCAACAGCAGGAGATGCTGAAAACGGTTGGCGCGGATTCGTTAAACGCACTGATTGCCCAGATCGTGCCGAAAGATATCCAGCTTGCCACGCCGCCGCAGGTGGGTGAAGCCACGACCGAATACGCCGCACTGGCGGAGCTGAAAGCGATTGCTGGTCGCAACAAGCGCTTTAAGTCTTACATTGGCATGGGTTATACCGCCGTGCAATTACCGCCGGTTATCCTGCGTAACATGCTCGAAAACCCAGGCTGGTACACTGCCTATACGCCGTATCAGCCGGAGGTGTCACAAGGGCGCCTTGAAGCCTTACTGAATTTCCAGCAGGTAACCCTCGACCTGACAGGCCTCGACATGGCCTCGGCTTCTCTGCTGGATGAAGCTACCGCCGCTGCCGAAGCGATGGCGATGGCAAAGCGCGTCAGCAAACTGAAAAATGCCAACCGTTTCTTTGTTGCCGCCGACATTCATCCGCAAACGCTCGATGTGGTGCGCACCCGTGCCGAAACCTTTGGTTTTGACGTTATCGTGGATGATGCCAGCAAGGTGCTGGATCATCAGGATGTGTTTGGCGTGCTGTTGCAGCAGGTGGGCACGACCGGCGAAGTGCATGACTACAGCGCACTGATTATCGAGCTGAAAGCCCGCAAAATTGTGGTCAGCGTAGCCGCCGATTTTATGGCGCTGGTGTTGTTGACCGCGCCGGGCAAACAAGGGGCAGACATTGTCTTCGGTTCTGCGCAGCGCTTCGGTGTGCCGATGGGCTACGGTGGCCCGCATGCGGCATTCTTTGCCGCAAAAGATGAATTCAAACGCTCAATGCCGGGACGTATTATCGGTGTCTCCAAAGACGCGGCGGGCAATACCGCACTGCGTATGGCGATGCAGACCCGCGAGCAGCATATCCGTCGCGAAAAAGCGAACTCCAACATCTGTACTTCGCAGGTACTGCTGGCCAACATCGCCAGCCTGTACGCGGTGTATCACGGTCCGGTTGGCCTGAAACGTATTGCGAGCCGTATCCATCGTCTGGCCGATATTCTGGCGGCCGGCCTGCAGCAAAAAGGGCTTAAGCTGCGTCACGCGCACTACTTTGACACCCTGTGCGTGGAAGTGGCCGACAAAGCCGCCGTGCTGGCGCGTGCGCAAGCGGCTGAAATCAACCTTCGTAGCGACATTCTGAATGCGGTGGGTATCACGCTCGATGAAACCACCACGCGTGAAGATGTGCAGAAACTTTTTGCCGTAGTACTGGGCGATGCGCACGGACTGGATATTGACGTGCTGGATAAAGACGTGGCGCTCGACAGCCGCTCTGTGCCTGCCGCCATGCTGCGTGATGATGCGATCCTGAGCCACCCGGTCTTTAATCGCTATCACAGTGAAACCGAGATGATGCGTTACATGCACTCTCTGGAGCGCAAAGATCTGGCGCTCAATCAGGCGATGATCCCACTGGGATCTTGCACCATGAAGCTGAACGCCGCAGCGGAAATGATTCCGATCACCTGGCCTGAATTCGCCGAACTGCATCCGTTCTGCCCGGCAGAACAAGCCGAAGGCTACCACCACATGATCAACCAGCTTTCCGACTGGCTGGTGAAACTGACGGGTTACGATGCCCTTTGTATGCAGCCGAACTCTGGCGCGCAGGGGGAATATGCGGGCCTGTTGGCGATTCGTCACTACCATGAGAGCCGCAACGAAGGCCATCGCGATATCTGCCTGATCCCAAGCTCTGCACACGGTACCAACCCGGCATCCGCACAGATGGCAGGTATGCAGGTGGTGGTTGTGGCCTGTGATAAAAACGGCAACATTGATCTGGCCGATCTGCGCGCGAAAGCGGAACAACATGCGGCAAATCTCTCTTGCATCATGGTGACCTACCCGTCCACCCACGGCGTCTACGAAGAGACTATCCGTGAAGTGTGCGAAATTGTGCATCAATTTGGCGGGCAGGTTTATCTCGACGGCGCGAACATGAATGCTCAGGTGGGGATTACCTCTCCGGGCTTTATCGGTGCGGATGTGTCGCATCTCAACCTGCATAAAACCTTCTGTATTCCGCACGGCGGTGGCGGTCCGGGTATGGGGCCGATTGGCGTGAAAGCGCATCTGGCACCTTTCGTACCGGGCCACAGTGTGGTGCAGATTGAAGGCATGCTGACCCGTCAGGGCGCGGTATCCGCCGCCCCGTTTGGTAGCGCGTCGATTCTGCCAATTAGCTGGATGTACATCCGCATGATGGGCGCCGAAGGGCTGAAACAGGCAAGCCAGGTGGCGATTCTGAATGCCAACTACATCGCCAGCCGTCTGAAAGAGGCATTCCCGGTTTTGTATACGGGGCGCGATGGTCGCGTGGCGCATGAATGTATTCTCGACATTCGCCCGCTGAAAGAAGAGACCGGTATCAGTGAACTGGATATTGCGAAACGCCTGATTGACTACGGTTTCCATGCGCCGACCATGTCTTTCCCGGTTGCGGGTACCCTGATGGTTGAGCCGACGGAGTCAGAAAGCAAAGCGGAACTGGATCGCTTTATTGACGCGATGCTGGCCATTCGTGGCGAGATCAACCGCGTAAAAGCAGGCGAATGGCCGCTTGCCGATAACCCGCTGGTGAATGCGCCACATACGCAAAACGAGCTGGTGGCGGAGTGGCATCACGGTTATACCCGTGAGCAGGCTGTCTTCCCGGCGGGTGTAGCGAACAAGTACTGGCCGACGGTAAAACGTCTTGATGACGTTTACGGTGACCGCAACCTGTTCTGCTCTTGCGTGCCGATGAGCGAATACCAGTAATTAGCGCTACGCTTCTACAGGCCGGGTGAACGTTCGCGTTACCCGGCCTTTTTTATCAGGAGGAATATAGATTGGCAATTGCACTGGTCACTGGCGGTAGCCGGGGAATAGGAAAGGCGACAGCGATGCTGCTGGGCGCAGAAGGGTACACGGTCGCGGTCAATTATCAGCACAATGCGCAGGCCGCGCAGTCAGTGGTTGAAACCATTATCGCGGCGGGCGGAAAAGCGTTCGCGGTTCAGGCGGATATTGGCGAAGAAGAGAAGGTCGCCGCGATGTTCGCGCGCATTGATGAGGCGGATGAACCGCTGACCGCGCTGGTGAATAACGCCGGGATCCTGTTTACCCAAAGTCGCGTGGAAGCGATGACGGCGGAGCGCATCAACCAGGTTCTGCGGACTAACGTGACGGGCACCTTTCTCTGCTGTCGGGAGGCCATTAAACGTATGGCGCTGCCGCACGGCGGAAAAGGCGGTGCGATAGTGAATGTCTCTTCGGCCGGGGCGCGTCTGGGTTCGCCCGGCGAGTATGTTGATTATGCCGCGTCAAAAGGGGCGATGGATACGCTTACCACGGGCTTGTCGGTGGAAGTCGCGGCGCAGGGTATTCGGGTTAACAGCGTTCGACCAGGCTTTATCTATACGGAAATGCATGCCTCTGGTGGTGAACCCGGGCGGGTCGATCGGGTGAAGTCGATGCTGCCGATGCAGCGTGGCGGCCAGCCGGAAGAGGTGGCGCAGGCGATAGTCTGGCTGTTGAGCGATAAGGCATCCTACGTGACGGGAAGCTTTATCGAACTGGCGGGGGGTAAGTAAGCGACTCCCCCTCTGCCCGGCCCTTCTCCCCGATGGGGAGAAGGGCCGGAGGAACAGTATCCCGGTTAGATATTCTCGCCGTTGCTGGCGATCACTTCTTTATACCAGCTAAAACTCTTCTTACGGGAACGGGACATGTCGCCGGTGCCGTCATCATGCTTGTTCACGTAGATAAAGCCGTAGCGTTTGCTGTACTGGCCGGTGGTGAAAGAGACGCAGTCGATACAGCCCCACGGTGTGTAACCCATCAGGTCAACACCATCATATGTGACCGCCTCAACCATCTCTTTAACGTGAGCACGCAGATAATCGATACGATAATCGTCGATAATACTGCCATCTTCTTCTACTTTGTCGTACGCGCCAAAGCCATTTTCAACAATAAACAGCGGCTTCTGATAACGCTCATACAGTTCGCACAGCGCATAGCGCAGGCCTACCGGGTCAATCTGCCAGCCCCAGTCGGACGCTTTTACGTGCGGGTTCGGTACGCTGCCCTGGAAGCCGGAAATGGCATCACCAGTGCCGCCTTCGGCTTTTACCGCATTGGTCATGTAGTAGCTAAAGCCGAGGTAATCACAGGTCCCTTCACGCAGAGCCTGCTCGTCGCCCGCTTCCATTGTGATGTTGAAACCACGACGTTCCCATTCGTTCAACACGTAAGACGGGTAGTAACCACGCAACTGAACATCAGTAAAGACATAGCGCTCACGCATGGATTCCTGTGCAAACATCACATCTTCTGGCTTACAGGAGAACGGATACAGCGGCACCATAGCCAGCATGCAGCCGATTTTCATTTCCGGATTGATGCGGTGACCTATTTTCACCACCAGCGCGCTGGCCACGAACTGATGGTGCAAGACCTGATACATGGTCTCTTCCGGATTTTCATGGTCGGTATAGACCACCCCGGAGCAGCAGTAGCCGAACAGTGGCGCGCGCCAGTTACGCTGGTTGTTGATTTCGTTGAAGGTCATCCAGTATTTAACCTTCGCTTTGTAGCGCTCAAACACCACTTCGGCGAAGCGGACAAAGAAATCCACGACCTTACGGTTAGTCCAGCCGCCGTACTCCTGCACCAGGTGCAGCGGCATTTCGAAGTGAGACAGGGTAATTACCGGTTCGATGTTATATTTGAGCAGTTCATCAAACATATCATCATAGAATTTCAGGCCTTCTTCGTTAGGCTGCAATTCGTCGCCTTTCGGGAAGATGCGTGTCCAGGCGATAGAGGTACGGAAGCATTTGAAGCCCATTTCGGCGAAGAGTTTGATGTCTTCTTTATAGTGGCCGTAAAAATCGACCGCTTCATGGTTCGGGTAGTATTTTCCTTCGATGACCTGCCGGGTGATTTCGCGTGGAACGCCGTGCGCGCCACCGGTGAGCACGTCACAAATGCTTGGGCCTTTTCCGCCCTGATTCCAGCCACCTTCAACCTGATGTGCGGCAACGGCGCCGCCCCATAAAAAGTCTTTCGGTAAGGTCAATTTTTTCATCGTTGCTACTCTCGCCCTGGTAATAAAATCTGCGCTCGAGTCTAGCAAAGGGAATAAAAATGTCACGATATAACAAATTACCCTTAAGGTGATTTGTTACACCAATAAAACAATATGTTTTTTTTATGCTATTTTCTTCGCCAGTTTTCGGCCAAGTGATTCCAGAATATAGATCACCGGAATTTGCGTCGTAATATCATAAACACCGGCAATGCGTGTTTGCGGGACATGCCAGGAAAGATTGAAATCCGCCAGTTTTGCCAGGCGCGAATGCTCATGGCTGGTGATGGTCAGGACTTTGCAGTGATGGAGGCTGAACTGGCTGGCGAAACGCAGGATCTCCTCGGTTTCCCCGGAGACAGACAACACGATAGCCAGTGCATTTCTGGCCATGTCATTTGTGACCGGAAAATAAGGGTCATCGATATGATTACTGAATTTTCCGACATTAGAAAAGAAGCGTGCGCCATATTTTGCCAGAGCACCGGATGTGCCTGCACCAACAAAAATAATACGCTCCGACGATAAAATAATGTCGACCGCTTTATCTAATAACGTGTCGAATTCGTCGTTATTCACACTTTTAAAAAAGCTGATAATTTCGCTGGCGCCAAAATTAGCCTGCTGGGGTTCGTTTTGCTCTAAATATAATTTAAAGCGGACGCGAAATTCTGAATAACCTTCACATTGCAGTTTGCGGCAGAAACGCAGCACCGTGGTGGTTGAGACTCCAGCGCCGTCGGCCAGTTCGCGGATGGTCATGTACATCACTTTGTCACGATTTTTGACGACATAGTTGTAGACCATCATCTCAAGATTGTTGAGACTGGCGATAGCGGCGTGGGAGAACATACTCACTGTGTCAACGACTCACTTATCAGATTTATCATCAGGGAATAATAACATGCAGCCGAACGACATCACTTTTTTTCAGCGCTTTCAGGACGACATTCTGGCAGGCCGCAAAACAATTACTATCCGCGATCAAAGTGAATCGCACTTTCGCGTCGGGGATATCTTGCGCGTGGGACGTTATGAGGATGACGGCTATTTTTGCACCATCAAGGTGATTGGTACCTCAACGACTACCCTTGACAACCTGACAGAAGAACATGCGCAGCAGGAGAACATGTCCCTGCCTGAGCTCAAAAATGTCATTGCCGATATCTACCCCGGACAGAACCAGTTTTATGTGATTGATTTCAAGGTTCTTTAGAAAAACAGTAACGCCTGTTAGTTTAAATTCTTATATAACTAATTGATATTTATCTGTTCATATAAATATCATGATTTATTTAAGCGAACAGGTGTGCACTGGAATCATTCTCAGTTACTCTATAGGCGCGACGTTTTATTTTGAGTTCTCCCGGAGTTAACTATGGTGGATAGACCATTAATCGCACAGGGATATACGCTGGCTGAGGAAATAGCCAACAGCATCAGCCATGGCATCGGGCTGGTGTTTGGTATTGTTGGACTGGTGCTTCTGCTGGTGCAGGCCGTTGACAGTAATGCCGGCACGCTGGCGATCACCAGCTACAGTCTCTATGGCGGCAGCATGATTCTGCTGTTTCTCGCCTCCACGCTTTATCACGCTATACCGCATCAGCGGGCAAAAGTGTGGCTTAAGAAATTCGACCACTGCGCAATCTATCTGTTGATTGCCGGAACCTATACGCCTTTTCTGCTGGTGGGACTGGATTCGCCGCTGGCACGGGGATTGATGGTTGTTATCTGGGGCCTGGCACTGCTGGGGATCCTGTTCAAGTTGACCATTGCCCACCGTTTCAAAGTGCTGTCGCTGGTGACCTATCTCACCATGGGGTGGCTGTCGCTGATTGTGGTTTACCAACTGGCGACCAAACTGTCGATTGGCGGGGTGACGTTACTGGCCGCGGGTGGGGTGGTTTACTCGCTGGGCGTGATATTTTACGTTTGTAAGCGCATTCCCTATAACCATGCTATTTGGCACGGCTTCGTGCTGGGCGGCAGCATATGTCACTTCCTGGCGATTTATCTGTATGTCGGACAGGCTTAAAAGCTGAAGCGTTAGCCGAAAATTCCCCGGCGGCGTGGCGCTTGCCGGGGCTACGAATAGCTGGGATTTGGCAGCCTGGACATCAAACAGGGGGAGCGCAGCAGGCGCTCCTGTCCGTTACTCTTCTTCCAGCGAATAAGGCAGCGGCTCGATAGCCAGAGTGTTCGCATCATCACGCACGCGAAACACGCTGTCTGGCTCCATATCGTTGTTCATCACAACCTGTACCAGCAGTTTGCCGTCATCCAGTTGCGCGGCAGCCAGCACTGTACCGGTACGACGCCAGTTTTCACCCATTTTCAGTTCCAGATCTTCACCGGCTTCCGGCACCCGGCTGGCTTTCCCCGCCAGATACCACAATGCGCGTTTATTCGCGCCACGGAATTTCGCGCGGGCAACCATCTCCTGGCCGGTGTAACACCCTTTCTTGAAGCTGATACCGCCCAGTGCCTGAATATTTGTGGCCTGGGGAATAAATTGCGCGCTGTTAACGGTGTCAATGACCGGAAGGCCCGCTTCGATATTGAGCGCCAGCCACTGCTGGCTGTTGTTAAGTTGGGCTTCGCCACGCAGGGCTTCTGTTACTTTTTCTGCGGTGGCGACGTCGGTCACCAATAAAAAACGTTCTGCCGGATGGGCAAACCAGAGAAGGGTAGTTTCACCCTCATGAACAAGCTGTTTGTCTGCATCCGGCAGGTCCGAAAACAGATTGGCCAGCGCGGCGCGAGCATGGAACCCCGCGACACCCAGCAGGACATGTTCGTTGTCTGCTTCGATGGTGACTTTGGAGAACACGGCGTACTTTTTCAACTCTTTAAGCTGAGACTCCGCGACGCTGCGGCGTAAAATCCAGCTAAAACCCTCAGCGGTGCGGAACAGACGCAGGTTGCTCCACATTTTGCCTTTTGCATCGCAGTGCGCGGCCAGCAGATGTTGATCGTCAGTCAGTTTCGCCACATCGGCTGTAACCTGGCCTTGCAGGTATTTCTCACTGTCTGCGCCCTTGATAGTCGCCAGCGACCAGTCATTGAGAGTCATAAGCGTCAGCGGCAGTCGCGCTGATGCGGTCGGCTGGCGCGGAGGAAACGGAGTAAAAGCCATAGTATTGTCCTGATTAGCCTGATGCATATTTTCACTTAATGGTAAAAGAGCCGTTGCCCAATGCAAGCGATAAAAACAGGCGATTTGTGCCTTATAAAGAGTATGGGAAAAAGCACGCAAAATGGCTGTAATGGTTGCAATGCATGGGATTTATTCTGGAAGTCTCCTCGTAAACATAAATATTCCGCCGATGGATGATTAAAAACACGTTACAATGGCAACCCATCGTGGCTATGCAGGTTTCAGAACATGGATATTAACAACAAAGCCCGTATTCATTGGGCATGTCGGCGCGGAATGCGTGAGCTGGATATTTCCATCATGCCTTTCTTTGAACATGAATATGATTCGCTGAGTGATGATGACAAACGTGTGTTTGTGCGTCTTCTGCAGAGCGATGACCCTGATTTATTTAACTGGCTGATGAATCACGGCAAACCTCAGGACGAGGCGTTGCAGCGAATGATCCAGTTAATTCAGACACGGAATCGGGAACGTGGTCCTGTGGCAATCTGATATACGCGTCTCATGGCGCTCACAGTGGCTCTCACTTTTACTCCATGGCTTGATGGCGGCTTTCGTGTTGCTGTTACCCTGGCCATTGAGCTATACGCCGCTTTGGTTACTGCTTTTGTCACTGGTGGTGTTCGACAGCGTACGGAGTCAGCGCCGCATTAATGCCTGTCAGGGAGAGATCAAACTGCTGATGGATGCACGTTTGCGCTGGCAAGGCGTGGAGTGGGAAATCGTCGGAACACCGTGGATGCTGAATATTGGCATGATTCTGCGTTTGCGTCGGGAAAAAGATGGTCGCCGACAGCATCTGTGGCTGGCCGCAGATAGCATGGATGCGCAAGAGTGGCGTGATTTGCGCCGACTGATTTCGCAACAATCGGCGCAGCGTCAGCACTAAGTTCAGGCGAATTGTCCGGCCATTTCTACCAGAATCTGTTCGCACCAGTTCTGGATACGTTCATCGCTCAGGTCATATTGATTGGTTTCGTCCAGCGCCAGACCCACAAACAACTGTCCATCGGCAATGATCGGTTTGGTGCTGGTGAATTCGTAGCCTTCTGTTGGCCAGTAACCAATGAATTTTACTCCACGCGGAGCCAGCTTATCGTGCAGCATTCCGAGCGCGTCGAGGAACCACTCGCCGTAGCCGAGCTGGTCGCCCATACCGTACAGTGCGACGATTTTTCCGTCGAGATTGAGTGTGTCGAGCTGCTCCCAGATGGCTTCCCAGTCTTCCTGCAATTCACCAAAGTCCCAGGTGGGAATGCCAAGAATCAGAGCATCGTACTGCTCCATTAATACGGGGGCGTCGTCTTTCAGGTTGTGTAACGTCACCAGTTCCGGGCCAATGATATCGCGGATTTTTTCTGCCGCCATTTCGGTGTAGCAGGTACTGGAACCATAAAACAGGCCGATGTTCATAACGTAAACGTCTCAATTCCGGATGTGTCTTTGCAAGCAGTGTACCAGAATCACACCGCAATCAGGCATAATGCAACGATTCGAAGCAAGGAGGAGCACAGGTGGAACAAGATTTCGCACGTATCGAACAATTTCTTGATGCCCTCTGGCTGGAGCGAAACCTGGCGGAAAATACCCTCAGTGCGTATCGTCGTGATTTGCAGGGGCTTGTGGAATGGTTACATCATCAGGGGCTGTCGCTGGAAAGCGCACAGGCGGATGATTTACAAAACCTGCTGGCGCAAAGGATGGACGGCGGCTACAAGGCAACCAGCTCAGCACGTTTGCTCAGCGCGATGCGCCGTTTCTTCCAGCATCTGTATCGGGAGAAGTTTCGTCAGGACGATCCCAGCGCATTACTTGCTTCGCCAAAACTGCCACAACGTCTTCCGAAAGATCTCAGTGAAGCGCAGGTTGAGCGGTTATTAGCGTCGCCAGCCATTGACCAGCCGCTGGAGTTACGCGATAAAGCGATGTTGGAAGTGCTTTATGCTACCGGGCTTCGCGTCTCGGAACTGGTAGGGCTGACGATGAGCGACATCAGCTTGCGCCAGGGGGTTGTGCGCGTCATCGGTAAAGGAAATAAAGAGCGCCTGGTTCCGCTGGGGGAAGAGGCGGTGTACTGGGTAGAAAACTATCTGGAACATGGGCGTCCCTGGCTGTTGAATGGCGTCTCAATCGATGTGCTGTTTCCGAGCCAGCGTGCTCAGCAGATGACACGGCAAACATTCTGGCATCGCATCAAACATTATGCGCAACTGGCGGGTATCGACAGCGAAAAACTCTCGCCGCACGTTTTGCGTCATGCGTTTGCTACCCATTTACTGAATCACGGTGCAGACTTACGTGTGGTCCAGATGTTGCTTGGCCACAGCGATCTCTCTACGACCCAGATTTATACGCATGTCGCGACGGAGCGGCTGCGACAGCTTCATCAGCAACATCACCCGCGGGCGTGATCGTTGTTTTTTAAAGGATACGTTATGAAAAAAGGTTTTATCATGTTCACCCTGCTGGCGGCGGCGCTGACCAGTACCGCGCATGCGGACGATGCCGCTATCAAGCAATCGCTGGCAAAATTGGGTGTACAGAGTTCCGATATTCAGCCTGCGCCAGTTGCCGGAATGAAAACCGTGCTGACCAATAGCGGCGTGCTGTATGTCACCGATGATGGCAAACACATCATTCAGGGGCCGATGTACGACGTCAGCGGCGCCCAGCCGGTGAATGTCACCAACCAGTTGCTGACAGCGCATCTCAACGCACTGGAAAAAGAGATGATTGTCTATAAAGCGCCGCAGGAAAAGCATGTGATCACCGTCTTCACGGACATCACCTGCGGTTACTGCCACAAACTGCATGAAGAGATGGCAGACTACAACGCGCTGGGTATCACCGTTCGTTATCTGGCTTTCCCGCGCCAGGGGCTGCAGAGTCAGGCCGAGCAGGATATGAAAGCTATCTGGTGTGCGAAAGACCGCAACAAAGCCTTAGATGATGCGATGAACGGTAAGGGTGTTAAGCCAGCCAGTTGTGATCTTGATATCGCCGATCACTATGCGCTCGGCGTGCAGTTTGGCGTGAACGGTACGCCAGCCGTTGTGTTAAACGATGGCTACCTTGTGCCGGGATATCAGGGGCCGAAAGAGATGAAAGCCTTCCTCGACGAACATCAAAAACAGACTGGCGGTAAGTAATTCACGTGAAAGCCGAAATTCGACTTCGCCGCCGCGAGGCAAACGACGCGGCGGATTTACCTGCCGATCTTCCCCCACTTCTGCGTCGCCTTTATGCCAGCCGCGGTGTTTGTAGCGCGGCGGATCTGGAGCGCGGGGTGAAAGGCATGCTGCCCTGGCAGCGGCTGCATGGCATCGATAAAGCGGTAGAGATCCTCTATAACGCCTTGCGCGAGGGGTTGCGTATTGTGGTTGTCGGTGATTTTGATGCCGACGGCGCAACCAGTACCGCACTGAGTGTGCTGGCCTTACGTGCGCTGGGCGGCACTAATATCGCCTACCTGGTGCCGAACCGTTTTGAAGACGGCTACGGGTTAAGTCCGGAAGTGGTGGATCAGGCACACGCACGCGGCGCGCAACTGATCCTGACCGTGGATAACGGTATTTCGTCACATGCCGGGGTTGAACGGGCACATGCGCTGGGCATTCCGGTGGTGGTCACCGACCACCATCTTCCCGGCGAAACATTGCCCAATGCCGAAGCCATCATCAACCCGAACCTGCGCGAATGCGATTTTCCGTCAAAGTCACTGGCGGGGGTGGGTGTGGCCTTCTATCTGATGCTGGCACTGCGAACTTTTTTACGCGACAAAGGCTGGTTTGATGAGCGCGGGCTGGCTATCCCTAATCTGGCGGAACTGCTTGATTTAGTGGCCTTAGGTACCGTTGCCGATGTCGTGCCGCTGGATGCCAACAACCGCATTCTGACCTGGCAGGGCTTAAGCCGCATTCGTGCCGGAAAGTGCCGTCCTGGCATCAAAGCGCTCCTGGAAGTCGCCAACCGCGACGCACAAAAACTGGCGGCCAGCGATTTAGGTTTTGCGCTTGGCCCACGTCTGAATGCCGCAGGTCGTCTGGACGATATGTCCGTTGGCGTGGCGCTATTACTCAGTGACAACCTTGGCGAAGCTCGGGTGCTGGCCAGCGAACTTGATGCGCTAAACCAGACGCGCAAAGAGATTGAGCAGGGCATGCAGGCAGAGGCGTTGACGCTGTGCGAGAAGCTGGAACGTAGCCGCGATACCCTGCCGGGCGGTCTTGCTATGTATCATCCCGAATGGCACCAGGGGGTAGTGGGTATTCTGGCGTCGCGCATTAAAGAGCGTTTCCACCGCCCGGTTATCGCGTTTGCGCCTGCCGGGGATGGCACTTTAAAAGGCTCAGGACGCTCAATCCAGGGCCTTCACATGCGCGATGCGCTGGAGCGTCTGGATACGCTCTACCCAGGGCTGATGCTCAAATTCGGCGGCCATGCCATGGCGGCGGGGCTGTCGCTTGAGGAGGCTCGCTTCGAGGAGTTCCAGCGCTACTTTGGCGAACTGGTCACCGAGTGGCTGGATCCGGCACTGTTGCAAGGTGAAATCGTTTCTGATGGCCTGTTAAAACCTGATGAAATGACCCTCGATACAGCCGAAATGTTGCGCGATGCCGGCCCCTGGGGGCAGATGTTCCCGGAACCGCTGTTTGATGGCGAATTTCGTCTTCTGCAACAACGGCTGGTGGGGGAGCGCCATCTGAAAGTGATGGTTGAACCGGTCGGCGGCGGCCCGCTGCTCGACGGTATCGCTTTTAATGTCGACACCACCTGCTGGCCTGATAACGGCGTGCGCGTCGTCAATATCGCTTATAAACTGGATGTGAATGAGTTTCGCGGCAATCGCAGCGTGCAATTAATCATTGATCACCTGTGGCCAATTTAACGCCAGTATTCTCTACTAATAAGGGCTGAAATCCGGTAAAATTCCGCCCTTATGACCGCATTTTGACAAGTCCATCTAAAGAAATCAGACCATGTTTGAAATTAACCCGGTAAAAAATCGCATTCAGGACCTCACGGAGCGCTCCGACGTTCTTAGGGGGTATCTTTGACTATGACGCCAAGAAAGAGCGTCTGGAAGAAGTAAACGCCGAGCTGGAACAGCCGGATGTCTGGAACGAACCTGATCGCGCACAGGCGCTGGGTAAAGAACGTTCCTCCCTCGAAGCCATTGTTGAAACGCTCGACCAAATGAGTCAGGGGCTGGAAGATGTTTCCGGTCTGCTGGAGCTGGCTGTCGAAGCCGATGACGAAGAGACCTTCAACGAAGCTGTCGCTGAACTCGATACGCTGGAAGAGAAGCTGGCACAGCTTGAATTCCGCCGTATGTTCTCTGGTGAATACGACAACGCCGATTGCTACCTGGATATTCAGGCCGGTTCCGGCGGCACCGAGGCGCAGGACTGGGCGAGCATGCTGGAGCGTATGTATCTGCGCTGGGCAGAAGCGCGCGGCTTTAAGACCGAAATCATCGAAGAATCCGAAGGTGAAGTGGCGGGTATCAAATCCGTTACCATCAAGATTTCCGGCGATTACGCCTATGGCTGGCTGCGTACCGAAACCGGCGTGCACCGCCTGGTGCGTAAGAGCCCGTTCGATTCCGGTGGCCGTCGCCACACCTCATTCAGCTCTGCGTTCGTGTACCCGGAAGTGGATGACGATATTGATATCGAAATCAACCCGGCGGATCTGCGTATCGACGTTTATCGCGCATCCGGCGCGGGTGGTCAGCACGTTAACCGTACGGAATCTGCGGTACGTATTACCCACATTCCGACCAACACGGTAACCCAGTGCCAGAACGACCGTTCACAGCACAAGAACAAAGACCAGGCCATGAAGCAGATGAAAGCGAAGCTTTATGAACTGGAAATGCAGAAGAAGAACGCTGAGAAACAGGCGATGGAAGACAACAAGTCCGACATCGGTTGGGGTAGCCAGATCCGTTCGTATGTCCTTGATGATTCTCGCATTAAAGACCTGCGTACCGGAGTTGAAACCCGTAACACGCAGGCGGTGCTGGATGGCAGCCTGGATCAATTTATCGAAGCAAGTTTGAAAGCAGGGTTATGAGGAACCAACATGTCTGAACAACAAGCACAGGGCGCTGACGCGGCAGTCGATCTTAATAATGAACTGAAAACTCGCCGCGAAAAGCTGGCATTGCTGCGTGAACAAGGCGTGCCGTTCCCGAACGATTTTCGTCGTGACCACACCTCAGACCTTCTGCACGCTGACTTCGATGCAAAAGAAAACGAAGAGCTGGAAGCGCTGAACATTGAAGTGGCTGTCGCTGGCCGTATGATGACCCGCCGCATTATGGGTAAAGCGTCTTTCGTCACCCTGCAGGATGTGGGGGGCCGTATTCAGCTTTATGTTGCCCGTGACGATCTGCCGGAAGGGGTTTACAACGAGCAGTTCAAAAAATGGGACCTGGGCGATATCCTGGGCGCGAAAGGTAAGCTGTTCAAAACCAAGACTGGCGAGCTGTCCATTCACTGTACTGAGCTGCGTCTGTTGACCAAAGCCCTGCGCCCGTTGCCGGACAAATTCCACGGCCTGCAGGATCAGGAAGCCCGCTATCGTCAGCGTTATCTGGATCTGATCTCTAACGAAGATTCCCGCAACACTTTCAAAGTGCGTTCCAAAATCATGGCCGGCATTCGCCAGTTCATGGTGAATCGCGACTTTATGGAAGTGGAAACCCCGATGATGCAGGTGATTCCTGGCGGTGCGTCTGCACGTCCATTTATCACCCACCACAATGCGCTGGATCTGGACATGTACCTGCGTATTGCGCCGGAACTGTATCTGAAACGTCTGGTGGTTGGCGGCTTCGATCGCGTGTTCGAAATCAACCGTAACTTCCGTAACGAAGGTATCTCTGTTCGTCACAACCCTGAGTTCACCATGATGGAACTCTACATGGCGTACGCGGATTACAAAGATCTGATCGAACTGACTGAATCCCTGTTCCGTACCCTGGCGCAGGATATTCTGGGTAAAACCGAAGTGCCTTATGGCGATGAAGTGTTCGATTTCGGCAAGCCGTTCGAAAAACTGACCATGCGCGAAGCAATTCAGAAATACCGCCCGGAAACGAACATGGCGGATCTGGATAACTTCGACTCAGCGAAAGCCATCGCAGAAAGCATTGGCATCAAAGTTGAGAAGAGCTGGGGCCTGGGCCGTATCGTGACCGAGATCTTCGAAGAAGTGGCCGAAGCACATCTGATTCAGCCGACCTTCATCACCGAATATCCGGCTGAGGTGTCTCCGCTGGCGCGCCGTAACGACGTGAACCCGGAAATCACTGACCGCTTCGAGTTCTTTATCGGTGGTCGTGAAATCGGTAACGGCTTTAGCGAGCTGAACGATGCTGAAGATCAGGCGCAGCGCTTCCAGGATCAGGTTAACGCCAAAGATGCAGGCGATGACGAAGCGATGTTCTATGACGAAGACTATGTGACCGCGCTGGAACACGGTCTGCCGCCGACTGCGGGTCTGGGCATTGGTATCGACCGTATGGTTATGCTGTTTACCAACAGCCACACCATTCGCGACGTGATCCTGTTCCCGGCGATGCGTCCGGTAAAATAAGTCGCTAAGAAGTCAAAAAGCCCCGGTGTGTAAACACGGGGCTTTTTTATTGCCTGACGCTGGCGGCAAACTCTCTGAGTTGCTCGTTTGCGTTTTCTGCCTCCAGCACCATCCACGGACTAAATGCCCAAGGCGTTGCCACCAGCGAATGGCAGAGGGCATCAAGTTCTACCCACTGATACGCCATGACTTCCTCTGCATTGATATTCAATGGCGTGATGATTTGTGCGGCGAAGACCGGGCAAATTTCGTTTTCGACAATCCCGCATGGATCGGTCTCGCGGTAGCGGAAACCCGGAGCAATAGACGTGATGTCGATAATATCCGCCCCTATTTCATAGCGACAGCGACGAACCATTGCCTGCTCAGGCGTTTCCCCCTCTTGCGGATGCCCGCAAACGGAGTTGGTCCACACGCCCGGCCAGGCTTTTTTGCTCATGGCCCGGCGGGTCACCAGACATTCGCCGCGTGAATTGAAAAGCCAGGAAGAGAAGGCGAGATGTAGCGGAGTGTTATGGTGATGAGCGGTATACTTTTCTTCCATGCCGATGGGTGAGCCGTGCTCATCCAGTAAAATGACATGTTCTTGCATGCTTATGATTTCTCCGGATCGATATCAAACCGTATGACGCGACGCCAGTGTGACTACGGCGCAACTCCGTAGCCGGACCGGTGGCGTCGCGCCAACGGTTAAACATTATACCCGTTCTCAGGCAAACAGTTTGGCCCAGAGGGCGGAAAAGGGCATTACCAGCAAAAGGCCGGGTAGCATATTGGCAACCGGAAACGGTTTTATATTGCAGATACGCAATCCCGGCCACGAACTGGCTACCTGAAATCATGGAGATTATTGCTCACGGCTACCCCTTTATCGCCAGTGAGCGGTAAGTGGTTGGCATCCTGGCGTTGGCTGCCTAGAATAAGGGGTCATTCATTTTTACAGAGGATCTGTTTTGCGTGCAGGAAGCCTGACAAGAAACCCATTCCACATTGTCATTTGCCTGGCCGTGGCGTTATTGCTGGCGGGGTGTTCTGGCAGCAAATCGTCTGATAGCGGCAATGTTTACACGGTAAAACGTGGGGATACGCTATATAAAATTTCGCGCCAGACCGGCACCAGCGTGAATGACCTTGCCCGGCTTAACGGGATTTCCCCGCCGTACACCATTGAGGTCGGTCAACGTCTGAAACTGAATGGCGCGTCGAAGTCGTCCTCTGCAAAAGGCGGCACCCAAACGGCTAAAGTCGTGCCTTCTTCGGCTGTGCCGCTCTCTTCCTGGCCGCCCGTTGGGCAGCGCTGCTGGCGCTGGCCGACCACTGGCAAGGTGATCAGACCCTATTCCACATCCGAAGGCGGTAACAAGGGGATTGATATCGCAGGCTCTCGCGGGCAGGCGGTTTACGCCGCCGGAGCAGGGAAGGTGGTCTATGCCGGGAACCAATTGCGCGGTTATGGCAACCTGATCATGATTAAGCACAGCGACGAGTACATCACGGCCTATGCGCACAACGACACTATCCTCGTTAATAACGGGCAGAGCGTGAAGATTGGGCAAAAAATTGCCACGATGGGCAGCACTGATGCAGACGGAGTACAGTTGCACTTCCAGATCCGTTATAAGGCAACAGCTATTGATCCGCTGCGTTATCTGCCGCCACAGGGTAGCCCACCTAAGTGTTAAGATTTGCGCTAAGCGATTAATTTATGGTCAGTTAGTCGTTTAGCGTCTTGCCAGTCGGTGTTTAAGGTTTATAATGCCTGTCACACCACAAGGCGGGTGTAGTTCAATGGTAGAACGAGAGCTTCCCAAGCTCTATACGAGGGTTCGATTCCCTTCACCCGCTCCATAAGTTGCAATTACACTTACAGTTTGCTCAAGCGCAGCTAATCCTTGAATCTCTTTCTGTTTTACTGTCTTGCGCTATCTTGCCTGCTCCGTCTATTTCCCTTTTGATACGCAACCTGACTATGCGGTCGCAAGCGGGCTGGACGCAAATTGAGTTTATTAGTGGAACAGGTAAAACGATTCGCGGCTGGGTTAACAATAAGGAGATTCAGCCTCTTACACCTCCCGCTTCCTGACGTGATATTACCCGGGGGTTATTCTGGCAAGTCTGCTGTCGCCGGTGCATGAGAAACATGGTCAGTTGAATGTAGCGTGATGTCGGGCCGTGAAAATAACAGGCAATAAAAAACCGGGGTGCATATACAAACCCCGGTAAAAGGTGGATCGATTATCAGGCTACACGTGCTCCCGATTAGTTTCTTATTGCTTTAAATTGCCTTGTGGTCTCAGTTAATGCTATTTCAGTCGGCAGGCGCTCCATAGAGCTGGCGCCATAGAAGCCGTTACATTCCGGGCAGTTCTCTAAAATGAATTTCGCATCTTCCGGTGTCGCAATAGGGCCGCCGTGACAAAGGACGATAACATCCGGACGCACTGCTTTTGCCGCTTTCGCCCAGTCATTAATTAATGGCACGCAGTCTTTCAGGGTGAGAGCCGTTTCCGCGCCGATATTCCCTCCGGTGGTTAACCCCATATGCGGCACAATAATGTCTGCACCAGCTTCGGTCATCGCAATGGCATCATCGCGGCTAAAGACATAAGGCGTCGTGAACAGGCCTTTTTCATGCGCCAGACGAATCATATCCACTTCTAAAGCGTATCCCATTCCGGTTTCTTCGAGGTTGGCACGGAAATTACCGTCGATCAGCCCCACGGTAGGGAAGTTTTGTACGCCTGCAAAGCCAATCGCTTTAATATCATCCAGAAACTTATCAAACTGGCAGAAGGGATCGGTACCGTTCACACCCGCCAGGACAGGCGTTTTCTTGGTGACCGGCAGCACTTCTTTTGCCATATCCATAACAATTTCATTGGCGTTGCCGTAAGCCAGCAGACCGGCTAATGAACCACGGCCCGCCATGCGATAACGACCAGAGTTATAGATAACAATCAGATCGATGCCCCCGGCCTCTTCGCATTTTGCCGACAAACCTGTGCCCGCTCCGCCGCCGATGATGGGTTCCCCCCGGGCAATCATCTGATGAAATTTTTGCAATAATCCTTCACGCGTATGTTTCATGGCTTTAATTCCGTCTTTAGTGGATTAATTCTTTATGTAAATTTATAAGTAGCTGATTAAATTCGGCAGAATTGATGTGGTGTGGGCTGACGATCAGTTTACGGTGCGGCGTTTCGATAAATGTTGCCTTAAACGCATCGAGAAAAGCCCGATCTGCTTCTGGATCCCAGAAATCCCCGCCAACGTTGTCCAGGGCAGAAAAACCGCCCATGGGGATAGCAAATCTGACTTCTCCCTCACATCGATTTAAACGCTCGGCAATCCATGTCCCCATCTTGCCGTTTTCCTCTGGTGTTGTGCGCATCAATGTTACTTGTGGGTTGTGCTGATAAAGCCGACGACCCCGATAGTGCTCGGGTACCGAAGATCGGGACCCAAAATTAACCATATCAAGTGCCCCGCAAGAGCCGATATACGGGATTTTAGAGCGGGCGATCGCGCCGAAGCGGTCATCACTACAGGCCAGAACGCCGCCAAATAAGAAGTCGCATACTTCGGTGGTGCTGATATCCAGTACGCTGTGTAATAAGTGGCTATCTGCCAGCTTTTCCATTGCCTTACCCCCGCTACCGGTGGCATGGAAAACCAGACAGTCATAATCGTTTTCTAATTTTTGTGTGATTTGCTGTACGCAGGGCGTGGTGACGCCGAACATCGTCAGACCAATGGCGGGTTTATCCGTGACGGCTTCGCTGTCGTCCTGATAGAACACCACCGCACCGGCAATCTGGTTAGCTGCGCTTTTTAATACTTTGCGGGAAATTCGGTTTAAGCCTGAAATATCGGTGACGGAGTTCATAATGGCGATATCGCTGGCACCGATATAACCGGACACGTCTCCGGATGCCATGGTTGATACCATCAGTTTGGGAATACCAATCGGCAGGGCCTGCATGGCTGGCGTAATTAACGCGGTATTGCCGGACCCTCCTAAGCCGAGTATCCCAAGCACATCTTCACGGCTTTTTAAGAACAGTTCAAAGGCGAGAGACATTGCGGTGATAGCTTTTCCTCTGTCACCACAAAAGACAGCACTTTCTCCCTCAGGGTGAAAGCGGGCCACGGTTGTTGCTGAAATATCCGCACCCCTTGCGGAGCTATCAGCCACTGTCGTCAGGTCAACGATAAGGGCATCGGCGCCTGTTTTTTTTATTAACGACTTAACGTAAAAAGCTTCCGTGCTTTTCGTGTCAAGAGTTGTTACGACGTATATGTAGCCATTGTCTTTGCTCACGTGTTCTCCTTAACTAAACTCACTTTTGTAACGAACGAGTATTTCAGATTCGGAAGAGTGAAATGCATTTGGTGTGACAACGATTGAGACTGCCGTCTCAAAAAATGTAGCAGTGATTGAGACGGTCGTCTCAAAAAAACTAGCATAAATGAGACGGTTGTCTCAAATAATTTTCAGTGTTAAAATTAACCACATGTTTTTAAAGGTAATTAATTTCTTAGCCGATCATGATTTTGCATTTCGCACCGCCTGGATGGGCGAGTGTTGATTTGCTATGTTTGTGTTACAACGGGTGTGGTTGGGAAAGTCATGATGTATGGAGAGGAAGCTTTGGAGCCATCTGTAACACGCAAGAAAACGTATGATTTGCTAATGAATAAAGCGTTATTTTTGTTTGAAAAAGGGGAGATCCCCTCCATTTCAAGACTCGCCACCGAAGCAGGTGTTTCACGGGCGACGGCTTACCGTTACTTCCCCACGCAAAGCGATCTTATTGCCGCTGCCGTTGGTGCGAGCCTGGAAACCATTCGGGAATGGAAACCCAAAAGCGATGATAAAGTTGGTGAGCGTATTGCCGAGTTGTTTGATTTCGCGTTCCCGGAAATGTTTCGCCATGAAGGTGCCTTGCGCGCTGCGCTGCTTGTTTCATTGCAGCAATGGGCGCTTGAGCGTCACTCCCCGGATAAAATGGAAAAAAAGCTGGTCCGTGGTAATCGTAAAGCGACGCTCGCTCGCGTAATGGAACCGGTGAAGGACAAATATTCCCCCGAGATGTATCGCAAAGTTATTGCCGCCTTTTCGTTATTGTACGGTTCGGAAGTCTTTCTGGTGATGAAAGATATCTGGGGCATGGACAATCAACAAGTCATTGATAACGTACAGTGGATGGCTAAAGCTATTATAAATCAAGCCAATAGCGAATCTTCTCATGAGGACCATGCCGAATAATTCTGGTTTATCTCGCCGCCTGCCTTATAAGTAAGGGAGCAATAGCCCCCTTACTTAACCAAAATAACCCACCATTAATTGAAGCGTATATAAAAATGCAATTCAGCCTCTCTAAAATATTAATTTAAAATAAGTATTATAATTTGCATTAAGGTTTGATTTTATTTTCTTCAGGTCTGGGTGCTTCTGTTAATTGATGCTAAGAATGATAAGCAAGCTTAGTTTTTTTAAATGAAAATAATTGTCGTAGATTATAGAAGTGGCGTTTTGTGGTGATAAAATCTGTTTGTGAACTATGCTGAGATCAATGGCTATTTTATTTCAATAGCATAATTTTATTGCGTTTATCTCGATTCTTTCAACATAACGACAGGCCTTCAATATAAATTAAACTCTCTTAAGCTTTATGGGGAATACATTCTATGCGTGAGAATCACCCTGTAACACAGCAAGAACGCATTTTTGATAATGATGCGACGTTAATGTCTACAACAGATCCTGAGAGTTATATTAATTACGCTAATGATGCCTTTATTGAGGTGTCTGGTTTTTCGCTCAGTGAACTTGAGGGGCAACCGCATAATCTGGTTCGTCATCCTGATATGCCGCCGCACGCATTCGCAGATATGTGGTTTACCCTTAAGCAGGGAGAACCATGGAGCGGACTGGTAAAAAACCGCTGCAAAAATGGCGATCATTATTGGGTTCGCGCCAACGCAATCCCGATCATCCGCAAAGGGAATGTGAAGGGATATATGTCGGTACGCACCAGGCCTGATGCCGACGAAGTCGCCAGTGCAGAAACGCTGTATCGTCAGTTTCGTGAGAGCGGGACAAACAGTAAGCGCCTTTTCAAAGGGTTGATCATTCGTAAAGGATTTATGCGCTGGCGCTCGTTGTTTGTCACTATGCCATTACGCTGGCGGCTTCGATCGGCGTTAATGACGACCTTTTTATTGAGTATTCTCGTCGGGATGTTATGTCAGTTAGCGCCTGGACAAATGGGCATATTTACCGGGGTGATGGCCGTCCTGCTTCTGGCGTTGATGGCATGGCTGGAAATGCAAATTGTGCGCCCCGTCGAGCGTTTGTGTCATCAGGCCCTGCAGGTGGCAACGGGGGAAACGCAGCAGGTTGAACAACCGAAACGCATCGACGAAGTCGGCGTTACTCTGCGGGCTATCGGCCAGCTTGGGCTGATGTTCCGATGGCTGATCAACGATGTCAGTAGTCAGGCCGTGAGCGTGCTGAATGCAGCGGATGCCTTATGTAAAGGAAACGATAGCCTGAGTCGCCAGACGGATCAGGCGGCGGCGAATGTGCAGCAAACAGCCGCGACAATGAACGAACTGGCGGCCACCGTAAAAAGCAATACCCTTACCGCCGCAGAAGCCAGTGCCTTATCGCAGGGGGCGCGTGAAGCGGCGGAGCAGGGCGGCAAAGTGATGAGCGGCATGATAGAAATGATGGGCAACATTGGCTCCAGCTCCGATCAAATCGCCAGTATTACCAGCATCATCGACAGTATCGCTTTCCAGACCAACATCCTCGCACTGAATGCCGCAGTGGAAGCCGCCCGCGCGGGGGAGCAGGGAAAAGGTTTTGCCGTGGTCGCCGGCGAAGTACGTATTCTCGCCCAGCGTAGCGCCAGCGCAGCCAGCGAAATCAAAGCGCTGATAGAGTCCAGCGTGACGCAGGTTCGCTCCGGTAGTCAGTTGGCCGATGACGCAGGGAAAGCAATGCAGGAGATTGTCGGTAAGGTTAAACATGTCACCCAGTTGATCGAGCATATCAGTCAGGCGACATCTGAACAGGCGTCGGCAATAAGCCAAATGAGCCTGGCGGTAGAAGAGCTCGATAAACTCACCCACCAAAATGCCGACCGTGTTCAGGAGGGCGCAGAAGCGTCAGATCGGTTGAACAGTCAGGTGACACGCCTGGCGGAAGCCATTTCTGTATTCCGCTAATAACCACAAAGTCGCCCCGTCAGGTGAGGCGGGGCTTTTAAACGCAAGATCAAAACTGGCACTCATCTGTCGAAATTAGCGTAACGAACGGACCGCTGAGCGTTCTGTTGTGATGATCAGGATTGTGTTGCCGCATTAAACATTTCATACAGCGACGTTATAAAAATTTGCTAGCGCATTAACGGGATAAGTATTAAAGACCCAGGGAAACTCAGAGACGGAGAAGGTCATCTGCCGCAAGGGGCGCTATCCTTCTACGCCACCTTTGCGACAGAGGTCAGGCAAAGACTGCCAGGTGCTCCAGCAAAATGGTGCAGCCGATGCCGATCAGCACTACGCCACCCATCACTTCGGCCCATTTACCCATCGCGGCACCCAGAAAACGGCCCAGCAGCATCCCTGTCGTGGCCATAATGGTGGTGGCGAGACCTATCAGTAAGGCGGTGGTGACGATGTTCACCTCCAGAAAAGCCAGCCCTACGCCGACAGCCATAGCATCCAGACTGGTGGCGATAGCGGTGGTGACCAGTAACCAAAAGCCGTGCCGTCTGGGCGCATTTACCGGTTCCTGCCCGTCTTTTTTCATCCCCTCAACTACCATACGCACGCCGAGCAGTATCAGCAGAGCAAAGGCAATCCAGTGATCCCAGCGCAGAACATACTGGCTGGCGGCCAGGCCAATCCCCCAGCCAATCACCGGAGTGATGGCTTCGACCACGCCAAAGATGATGCCAGTGCGCAGCGCTTCTCTCAGCGGCGGGCGATAAAGTGCCGCCCCTTTACCGATGGATGCCGCGAAGGCATCCATAGACATCCCAAATGCCAGAATGAGGAGTGCGTAGAAACTCATGTGCGTACCTTTCAATACCCGTCTGTGTCGAAACGGGTCAAATGCATCAAATATCAGAGAGTGTCATGCTGCCATGTAAATATCATAAATGCAAAAAATATCTTATAAATCAACTATATATAGTATTGGCTATGTTTTATTGCACTGGCTATGTTTGGTTTTATCGTCGCAGAATGAAGGCGTTGCGCTGGGCTGACGTGACGTAAGCTCGTGGTGTCGTGCCGCTGCGTTTATGTAGATGCATTCGGGATATGAATGTTCCTTTCTTGCCTCCCGGCAAAAAACGTTGAACAATGCATGCAAGGTGATGGCGTTCCACCTTATCCAACCGCTTCCCAGCGAAGCTGATGACGCCTGGTATGACTCTTTTAATGGAGGCATGTCGGGCGCTTATCTTTTTCCCTCCTGCATGCCTCGGACACTTTTATTGTTGTTGAGGAAAACATGCTGAAATCTCTCATTGCCGTCATTGTCGGTGGTTCGGCTGGCTGCGTGATCCGCTGGCTGCTCTCAGTGCGCCTGAACGCGCTCTTTCCGAATCTACCGCCTGGCACGTTGCTGGTGAACCTGACTGGCGGGTTTATTATTGGTGGGGCGCTGGCGTTCTTTACGCGACAGCCACATCTGGATCCGACCTGGCGATTACTGATTACCACCGGGCTGTGCGGGGGAATGACCACGTTTTCAACGTTTTCGCTGGAAATTTTTTCCCAGCTACAGATGGGCAATTATCTGTGGGCCATCACGTCGGTGATGGTGCATGTGTTTGGCTCATTGCTGATGACCGCACTGGGCTTCTTTGTCATCAACATGCTGTAAAAAAGCCCGCAGGTTTACGCCTGCGGGCCTTGTATGAATCACTATGGATTAACGCACCATGCAGGGACGTTTGTTGTCGAACGTCCAGCCGGGGATAAGGTACTGCATCCCCATTGCATCGTCGCGCGCGCCCAGACCGTATTTCTGATACAGCTCGTGCGCCTTCATCACCTGATCCATATCCAGCTCCACGCCAAGACCCGGCGTTGTCGGCACCTGCACCATCCCGCCTTTAATCTCAAACGGCTCTCGGGTCAGACGCTGGTTGCCCTCCTGCCAGATCCAGTGGGTGTCGATGGCGGTGATTTTACCCGGCGCCGCGGCCGCCACGTGGGTGAACATCGCCAGCGAGATGTCGAAGTGGTTGTTGGAGTGGGAGCCCCAGGTCAGACCGAACTCGTGGCACATCTGCGCCACACGCACGGAGCCCTGCATGGTCCAGAAGTGCGGGTCCGCCAGCGGGATATCCACCGACTGCAGCGACAGCGTGTGCCCCATCTGACGCCAGTCGGTGGCAATCATGTTGGTGGCGGTCGGCAGGCCGGTGGCACGGCGGAACTCTGCCATCACTTCACGCCCGGAGAAGCCCTGCTCCGCGCCACACGGGTCTTCCGCATAGGCCAGCGAGCCTTTCAGGTACTTACCGATTTTGATGGCTTCGTTCAGGGACCATGCGCCGTTCGGGTCGAGGGTGACGCGGGCCTGCGGGAAGCGCTTCGCCAGGGCGACAATGGATTCCGCTTCTTCTTCACCGGCCAGCACGCCGCCTTTCAGTTTGAAGTCATTGAAGCCGTATTTTTCATACGCGGCTTCCGCCAGACGCACCACGGCATCCGGGGTCATCGCCTCGTCATGACGCAGGCGGTACCAGTCGCATTTGTCATCCGGCTGGCTCTGATAGGGCAGCGGCGTCGCCTTACGGTTGCCGACGAAGAACAGGTAGCCGAGCATTTCCACTTCGCTGCGCTGCTGGCCGTCACCGAGCAGGGAGGCGACGTTGACGCCCAGGTGTTTGCCCAGCAGGTCGAGCATGGCGGCTTCAATGGCGGTGACCACGTGGATGGTGGTGCGCAGGTCAAAAGTCTGCAGACCCCGGCCCGCGGCGTCGCGGTCAGCAAAGGCGCTGCGCACCTCATTGAGGACATTTTTGTAGGCGCCGAGGGTTTTGCCGATAATCAGCGGCGTCGCGTCTTCCAGAGTCTGGCGGATTTTTTCGCCGCCGGGGACTTCGCCGACGCCGGTGTTGCCGGCGTTGTCGGTGATGATAACGATGTTACGGGTGAAGAACGGCGCATGCGCACCGCTCAGGTTCATCAGCATGCTGTCATGCCCGGCGACCGGGATCACTTTGACGGATGTTACGACTGGAGTTGAAGACTGGCCTGACATAATTCCTCCTGCGGATAGATGGTAACCGATTATCGACGTCATAAACGGTCATCTGCCATGGATATAAAACGTGGCGCTGAATTGCGTGTTGCCAGGATTCTATGACTTTCATTCCAACAAAAAAAGACTGAATGAGTGCTTTATTGATTCAATAATTGAATCAATAGAAATGAACTAATTCTTTAATTATTAAAGGGTTATATTATTTTTCAAACTATGTGGCGTCATTAAAATATGATCATGTGTAGGCAGGAAAAGAACTGAAAATTAACGTGGTTGAGGGGATAAAATTTGCCGTAAAACATCGGCAAATTAACCAAATTATAGGTATTTTTATGCGCTTTTTCGCTGTGCTTTTGCCTGTTTTTCTACCCTGGAATAAAGGTGTTTTTCTGTCGTTTGCCCAGTTTAGCGCGACGGTATTCACGAAATACAACGCCAAAGTAACATTTGCGTTAAAACAGGCGCTGGTGAGCCCCTCAGATCATTCACAAATGGTCATAGATGCTTTGGGTTATCTTCTTGATGAAAATCTGAAAGCAGAGCTTTCCCGCCGTGTACATGGCCAAAATAGCAGGGCTTATAAAAGCTGCCATTTTGGAAAACAAATGCGAAAGGAGTCACGAATTTTTCGTTTTGGGAGGCTGGTTGCCCGGAAAGGTACACATGGGGAGCGGGACTCTACCAGGCAATCCCTTTCACCTCGCGACTGCTACTGGCGAGCCTTATCTATTTCTTAGCGCTGTCCGTCGATTTGATCTTTTCGATAGCAGTAATATTTTCGGACATCGCCTCGTTAAGAACTTCAACCGCCGTGGTGGCATCGCGGTTTTTGATCGACATATAAACTTTGATATGGGCTTCCACACTTTCTAGAGTGATCCCCAGCGCACGGTTAAGCTCTTCAAGATAGTAGTAATAGATATCTTTAATAGAGTGCATCACGTTATAAAACACGCTGTTGTGTGATGCCCTGACAATCGCAAGATGGAACTCGTAGTCCGCTGCCGAGTACTTTTTGTAGTCGCCCTTGTTGATCAGCATATTATTAAGCGCTTCTTCAAGCTGGCGGATGTCGTCATCAGTAGCGTGTGTGACCGCGAGTTCCACGCATTTGAACTCCACGGTCTGACGGAAAATCATCATATCGTGAAACTCTTCGCGGCTGAGGTGCATGATTGGGCGCGGATCGTTACTCAACATTTGCGGGGTGAAATTTTCGCTCACGTAACTGCCACTGCCCTGGCGTGTCACCACAATCCCAAGATCGCGAAAGCGCTGAACCGCGCTGCGTACGCTGACCCGGCTGACATTAAATGAAGTGGTCAGCTCCGCTTCTGAAGGCAAACGGCTACCGGGCGCCCAACTGCCATCCAGCAGTTTTGCGCTTATCTGATCATAAATTTCATTTACAACATTCTGTTTTTGAATGGATTTTATGCTCAAGATGGGTATCCGTTAAGGTGTTGCTGAAGTGATTTATTGTATAACAATTCACTTTTAAGAACAAAGCGCCCGGCCGGGCGCTTCTCACCGTTAATCGAAACGAATGAGTACCTTAGCAGAGACATTTTTGTCTGTGGCGGTAATCAACGCGTCTTCAATTTGTTGGGGGGGAAACTCGGCGCTGATTAGCGGGCGAGGATCGACACGCCCATCTTCCAGCCAGCGTACCGCGGTGATGAACTCACCGATAAAGCGGAACGAACCGACCCAGTTGAGTTCTTTAACCAGCATCGGCGATACCGGCCAGCTTACCGGGCTGGCCCCCATGCCTACCTGGACAATAGTACCCGCAGGGCGGGTGAAATCGACGGTGGATGCCACGGCAATCGGCGCGCCGGAGGCCTCAAACACGACGTCAAAGTAGCCTTTATGCTGCTGATAACGGACTACCTGTTCTTCATCGCGCGGATCCATCACCGCCGTGGCCCCCATCTGGCGAGCCAGCTCCAGGCAGCGCGGGCTGAGATCGGAAGCCACCAGTTCAGATGCTCCGGCACTGCGCGCCGCCGCGAGGATCAGACAACCAATGGGACCTGCGCCAATCACGAGAACGCGTTTGCCGGTTAACTGGCCCGCCTTTTTTACTGCATGAATGGCGACCGCCAGTGGTTCCGAAAAGGCCATCACGTTTGCGGGCACTCGGTTGTCGTAAGGAATACATTGCTCCGGTTTTACCACCACATATTCAGAAAAGCCGCCATTCACATGCGGATTAAACTGCGCGCTGCCCATAAAACGCATGGAACCGCACAGGTTTTGATGGCCGGAAAGGCACATCTCGCACTGATTGCAGGGGCAGGACGGGTTCACCGCAACCGTCTGACCCACTTTCAGTTCGCTGTTTGCAGGCACTTTGCTAATCACGCCGACAAATTCATGACCAATTACCATCGGATGTTTGAGGACAGACATTCCCGCGCGGCCATGCTGATAGTAGTGAATATCAGAGCCACAGATACCGCCACAGGCGACTTTAACGACTACGTCATGTTCACCGTGTTCGATTTCACGTGATTCAAAGCGTACGTCTTTTTCCGCATGGGCCAGACAAGCGTTACAGGTTATTTTTTCCATTTTGATAATGACCTCATTATTTGTTGGCAGTTGCCGGATTAATGGCATTCTTATCCACGGTGTTGGCATTCTTTTTTTCAGGCAGAATGACTTCAATTTTACCCACCAGGAAGATGTAGGCTAATAAGCCCAGCCCGGCGACGCCTGCGATATACCACATGGCATATTGGAAGTTTTGCGTGCGTTGGAGAATAACCCCAATAACAATTGGGCTAACAATCCCAGAAAGGTTGCCGCAAATATTTAAAAATCCTCCCATGGTGCCGAGGAAATTACGGGGAATCACATCGCTCCAGACTACCCAACCCAGGTTTGAGAAAGCGTTAGCGAAGAACGCGACCGAAAGAATCACAATTGCAATAACCGGCTGGTTTTCAAAGAAGTTCACCAGACCAATAATCATGGTGACGCACAGACCAGCCATAACGGGTAATTTCCGTGCCAGTGTTCGGGATTTTCCTTTTTTCAGTAGCATGTCGCTTAACGTACCGCCACAGAGCACGCCAAACATCGCCATAATATAGGGCAGCATGGCACCAATACCGGCTTTGGAAATAGAGAGGTGCAGCCCTTTTTCCAGGTAAACAATAAACCAGGTCAGGAAAAAATAGAGCGTAGACGAGCAGGCAAACTGGGTGATGAACAGACCCCAAATTGTTTTTTTACTGAGGAAGAATTTAATGTCTTGCCAACTGATTTTCTCGCTAACCGCAGACTGGTTGGCTGAGCCATAGCCACCGCCTGCTTTGATGTAATCGAGTTCGGCCTGGTTCACAGCAGTGCTGTGCTGTGGATCGCGATAATACATAAGCCAGTAGATGCCAAACAGAATCCCTGCGCCACCGGACAGATAAAACGACATTTCCCAACCGTAGCTAGCCACAATAAAGGCGAGGGCAGGGGTCAGCAGCGCGAGACCAAGATATTGCGCACTGGAATAAATTGCGGTTGCACGTGCACGCTCATGGTCCGGGAACCAGGTGGCGATGATTTTTGTGTTAGAGGGAAAGGAGGGCGCTTCGGCAACACCAATTAATGCACGGCAGGCCAGAAGCATCGCAAATGAAGCGGTTGCCGTTGCGAATAAATGGTGTGAGGCGAACCCCATCATAAAAGTAAAAATACTCCAAAGAATAATCGCACCTCCATAAAGAATACGAGAACCAATGCGATCAAGGACATAGCCGACCGGGATTTGACTGGCAGCATAGGCCCAGGTAAACATGGAGAAAAGCAATCCCAGTTGTGTTGGCGTCAGACTGAAATCATTCTGGATATTCGAACCAGCAACGGCAAGGTTGGCGCGATCCATATAATTAATTGCAGTCACAATAAACAGCAATGTGAGAATAAAGAGTCGTTGTCTTGAAGCCTTCATAATAATACCTGTGTTATATCGGCATGCATCGGGTGAACACATGCCGTCAATTTTAAAGGCGAGTAGGTAGAGTACGGGCGGCTTATAACACTGCGAGCCAGCCACCATCGACGTAAATAATTTGCCCGTTGATATAATCTGATGCTTTGGATGATAAGAAGACGGCGGTGCCGATGAGCTCTTCCGGACGACCCCAACGCTGAGAAGGGTTGCTGCTTTTCACCCAACTGTCGAACTGCTTGTCTTCGATAAGCGCGGTGTTCATGTCGGTAAGGATGTAGCCGGGCCCAATAGCGTTGGTCTGGATATTAAACTGCGCCCATTCTGCGGCCATCGAGCAGGTGAGCATTTTGATGCCACCTTTTGCCGCCGTGTACGGGGCAACGGTAGGGCGGGCCGCCTGGCTGGTGAGCGAACCGATATTAATGATTTTACCGCCGCTGTTGCGCGCAATCATCCGTTTTGCTGCTGCGCGGGAGACCAGAAAAGCGCTGGTGAGGTTGGTGTCGATCACCTTTTGCCAGTTTTCCAGTTCCAGTTCGACCATCGGTTTGCGGTACTGAATACCGGCATTATTGATCAGGATATCAACGCTGATCCCTTCTGCATCGAGCTTGCTAAAAGCCGCCTCAATGGCCTGTTCATCGGTGACGTCGAAAGCCACACCGTGTGCGTCGTAGCCTTTGCTTGTCAGCGTATCCACGGATTCGGCAAGCAGCGTGTCGCGAATATCATTGAGGATAACCCGCGCGCCCGCAGCGGCCAGGCCCTCTGCGTAGGCAAAGCCCAGTCCACGCGCAGAGCCCGTTACCAGTGCCGTTTTCCCGGTTAAATCAAATAAAGCGGTCATGTTGTTTCCTCTCTCGTTTAACTTGTATGACGACTATCTTTTTAGAGGTTGAATTTTCACCCTGATAAAATCAACAGTTCACCTATAAATTTGCAACAAGGATCACAAACAGTTCCGTATGTCGATCATTTAAATGATACTAACTAATTGAATTTAAACTATTTATTTGCATTCTACTAAATGCGATTTGATCGCTGTCACAGAATGGAACTCACAATGTTCCTCTGTAAAAGAAGCGTGATATAACAACACCAAGTTGTAGGACAACTTACAAATATGCGTCATGTCATCCACAACGGTATGACATGCGGTAAATTCGCTGAGTTGAGGAGTGAAAGTGAGTAATCTGAAAATCACCAACGTGAAAACGATTCTGACGGCGCCAGGTGGCATTGATTTGGCGGTTGTTAAGGTTGAGACCAACGAGCCGGGGCTATATGGGTTGGGATGTGCAACATTTACCCAACGTATCTTCGCGGTAAAAAGCGCGATCGATGAGTACATGGCGCCATTCCTGATTGGCAAAGATCCAACGCGTATTGAGGATATCTGGCAATCGGGCGCGGTGAGCGGCTACTGGCGCAATGGCCCTGTTATGAACAATGCGTTGTCCGGTGTGGACATGGCGTTGTGGGATATCAAAGGTAAGCTGGCTGGGATGCCGGTTTATGATCTGCTGGGCGGAAAATGCCGTGATGGGATCCCACTGTATTGTCACACCGACGGTGGCGATGAAGTGGAAGTGGAAGATAACATCCGTGCCAGAATGGAAGAGGGCTACCAGTATGTTCGCTGCCAGATGGGGATGTATGGCGGCGCGGGGACCGATGACCTCAAACTGATCGCCACGCAATTGGCTCGTGCGAAGAACATTCAGCCGAAGCGTTCTCCGCGCAGCAAAACGCCCGGTATCTATTTTGATCCGGATGCCTACGCGAAAAGCGTTCCACGTCTGTTTGACCACCTGCGTAACAAGCTCGGTTTTGGTATCGAATTTATTCATGACGTGCATGAGCGCGTGACCCCGGTGACCGCCATTAATCTGGCCAAAACGCTCGAACAGTATCAGCTCTTTTATCTTGAAGATCCGGTGGCGCCGGAAAACATTGACTGGCTGAAAATGCTGCGTCAGCAGTCTTCTACCCCCATTTCGATGGGTGAGTTGTTTGTGAATGTGAATGAGTGGAAGCCGCTTATCGATAACAAACTGATCGATTACATTCGCTGCCACGTGAGCACCATCGGCGGCATTACGCCAGCGAAGAAGCTCGCCGTCTACAGTGAACTGAACGGTGTGCGTACCGCATGGCATGGGCCGGGCGACATTTCTCCGGTCGGGGTTTGCGCCAACATGCACCTTGATTTGAGCTCGCCGAACTTTGGTATTCAGGAATACACCCCAATGAACGACGCGTTGCGTGATGTCTTCCCGGGATGTCCGGAGATCGATCACGGCTATGCCTACCTGAACGACAAGCCGGGTCTGGGTATCGACATTGACGAAGCCAAAGCGGCGAAATATCCATGCGAGGGGGGAATACCTTCCTGGACGATGGCGCGTACCCCTGACGGTACGTCCTCAAGACCGTAAATGACAGCCGCCCGGCACACACTGTCGGGCTTAATACCCCCTCCTGGCTGCTGTCCCTGTCCATCAGTTCCATAAACTGTGTTTGATGTCCGGCACTTTCTCCATCACATTTCCTTTATCATTATTCCCGAAATGGGAATTTTCTTACGCCGCCTTTTTAAAATAAGTCCTTCAATCTCCCTTGTTTGCCTATTAAAAACGGAATAATCGCCACTTTAATAAACGCCGTATATAAATAGAGGAAACTTAGATCGATTTTATCAATAATTGATCAGTATTTAAGCTTTTGCTTTTATTGGTTTTTATTCGTGTTTTAGGAAAATGAGCATGGATCATTACGCAATTATTATCTATTTTATATAAAACACTAAAGAAATTCCCGGGCAGGTCGATGAATATAAGAATGACCACGGATAATTACACCCGGTATCGAGGAAACGATGAAAGCTGAACCGCAAAGTCAAGGCCACCCTTTACATCTGGATCCGCTATCCGATGAAAATGTCCTGGTTCCGCCATTTGTAAAAACTATTGCGGTGCGGCTGTCCTGGGTAGCCGCTGGCGATGAGAGCGAGCTCTATCAACTTTTATCACGGCCTTATTATCAGGATGAGGTCAGCACTGAACATTTTGCCCAGCTTAGCGCACGTCTGCCGTTTATCGCTTCGCAGCAGGCACCCTTAGCGGTTGCGGATTACACCATTCTGTTGGTGACGGTCTGGTTAAATATTGAAGAGTTGTACCATCGCGGAGTGGTATTGCCGGAGCAGATTATGCAGGGGCTAATGGAAAAAGCGACAACCATGCGGGCGCATGATTGTCGCGAAGAGAATCGGGAACACGGCGATATGTGTCAGCATCCATAATGCTGAGTTCTGCTACGCCATCACATTGAAATCGATAAAGTAGCGTTCCATATATCGTGCAATTGCGTTGCGCAGTATTTCGTATTTCTTACGCATCGGATCGCTGCGATGAAAAATCAGCACCACTTTGCGTTTTGGTTCCGGCGCGATACAGCGCAGATATTTAATGTTCTCATTATTACCATGCTGGGTGGACAGCAGCGGGAAGAAGGAGACGCCGCGGTTGAATGCCACACCGCGACGTAATGTCTCCAGGTGCATTGCCACGAAGCGCGTATCGGGTTCCAGCTCAAACTGATAGCAATAACGCAGCACCTGGCTGTGCAGGCAGTTGCCATCATCAATCATCAGAATTTTACTGTTTTTCAGATGCCCCATATTAATATCATTAAGACGCGCCCAGGGGTGTTGGTGACTGACGCCGAGCATTAAAGGCTCATCAAATAAAGGCAATTCTACATATTTGCTGGTGTCTTTATTGGACGTCATGATGGCGCATTTTATGGCGTCTGACTCCAGCATATTCAGCAATTGGTTGGTTTGCGCCTCATGAATTTCCAGTTCGATCTCCGGGAAATTCTCGTGGCACACGGCGTTCATGTGGGAAAACATGTAAGGCGCCAGGGTTGGAATAATGCCGATATCCAGCGTTTGCGACAGACTCTGATGATAGCTGCTGCTGGCCATATTTTTTAGCGCTTCAATTTCCCGGAGTACGACCTGGGTCTGTTCGACCAGGCGCAATCCCGTCTGCGTGAAGCGGATTTTACGGGTGGTACGCTCCAGCAGTTGCAGGCCCAGTTCGTTTTCAAGCTTACGCAATTGGGCACTTAACGTCGGCTGGCTGACATTACATGCTTCCGCTGCGCGCTGAAAATGGCGGTATTTTGCCAGTGCGACAAGATATTCAAGGTTACGGATGTTCATTGATTTCCCCGGCCCGCAGATTCCCACTCTGTTGTGGACGTACAAACACCCCTGTGATTTGCATATGACATCTTATTATTTTCAACTTTGCCATTAAGTCTCTCCCTCATGCCTGCACATGAGATGTGATTGTTTTTTTATTATTCGTTAGCGGTTGGCCTTTGTCTTGCCACCCGGATCGCCACACAACGCATCGACCAGCACAGGCGCTTTCCTGGTCGATAAGTGTTTATTCTTTGAGGCGTCCTGCCAGAATCTAATGCTGCCCTCGTGCCTGTCGCGAGGGAGTACGGCAAATTGCCAAAACAGGTTTAATACCCTTTTAATGACGCGGCGAATAACGAAAGCATATGCAGAGCGGATAAATAATAACCTTCTCCCGGATGCAGGGATTTATCCATTCGTTGATAATCGCCCATCGTTAAATCACGCACCGCCAGAATACCACCGGACATGTCATAATTCGCCTGCCCGTCACCGGAAACATCCACCCAGGCGGGAGTAGCGTTGCGGCTGTAATTCGCCCAGAAATGCCGAAAGTTGTCCATTGAGTGCGGCTGTGTCTCGCTCAAACTTAAATAAAGCGGGATACGGATGGCATCATAACTGAATCGGGCGGGCCAGTTATCGGCAGGCTCGACTTCACCACCATTTTTGACAAAAATCCAGTCGCTGGGTAACTGAGTTTTTCCAAAACGGGCTTTGCCGAGTAATGCAACGCTCGATTTACTGAGTTTTAACCAAATATCATTGTGTCGTTGCTGCCAGAAACTTTCCCACGCCGGAAAGATAAAATATGAAGGATTAATCACGTAACCCTCATCGCGGGTGAATCCTGATAAGCCAGGCAAAAGTAACGTCTGGTTGTCCTGCTCAATAATCAGGCAGTTGATCAGTGCGTCCTGAATATTCTCCGATGCGGTGAGATAACTTTGGTCATGCCATTTTTTCCCGGCCAGTAATAATGCCCAGGCGATTAACGTATCGCCATCGCTGGCGTTATTTTCATCGGTCACTCGCTTTTCGATGGGATCATAGCGCCAGGCGAAAAGCCAAAGCGACGGTCGAAGCAGCGTGTTGCGCGTCCAGCGCCACACTTGTTCGAACGTCGCCGGGTCGTTATTCATTACCGCCAGTAACATGCCATAACCCTGCCCCTCAGAGTGGCTGATATCCCCATTCTCATGATCAACAATGCGGCCATCTTCGTTGAGATAATTATGCTTAAACAGCGTCCAGTTATTATCCTGCGCTTGTGTTGAGAATGACATAATGGCTAATGAAAGGGATAAACAGGTCATTAACCAGGCAGTTCTTAACATGAGATTTCCTGTTATTGAATGAGGCTACCCGTGAAAGAAAAGATCTACGGCGTTACCGGTTGTGGAACGAATTACAGTACGGCTTCGGCCTCAGCGCGGGCCAGCACAAGCTCATCACGCAGCCAGTGGCGGAAAGTTTCGCCGGTCGCGCCATGTCGCAAACCGTACTCAACAAAGGCTTTCATGTAGCCAATTTTATCGCCACAGTCATGGGATTTACCGGTCAGGCAGTAAGCTTCAACCGGGGATTGCTCAAGCAGCATGGCAATAGCATCGGTTAACTGAATTTCACCGCCTGCCCCGACAGGAGTTTTGTGCAACAGCGGCCAGATAGCCTTCGACAAGACATAGCGCCCCACAACGGCCATATCCGACGGCGCATCCGCCACTTTAGGTTTCTCCACCATGCCACGCACAAGGCCAAAGCCACCTTCTGACAGGTTGTAACCGCCACAGTCGACCACGCCATAACGCGAGACATCTTCGTGTGCCACGCGCTCAATCATTAGCTGGCTCGCGCCGGTGCTGGTGAAGCGGTTGATCATCGCGGCAAGATTGTCCTGTGCGATGTTGCACCGGCTGTCGTCAATGAGCACATCCGGCAGGACCACGATAAAATCGTTGTCGCCTATCAGCGATTCAGCACACAGCACGGCGTGGCCCAGACCTTTCGAATGCCCCTGACGGACATGCATAATCTTCATACCTGCCGGGCAAATGGTCCGCACTTCTTCCAGCAGTTGGTTTTTTACTCGTGATTCCAGAAGAGACTCCAGCTCAAAGGAGGTATCAAAATGGTTTTCGATAGCATTCTTTGAGGAGTGGGTCACCAGCACGATTTCCCGGACACCGCTGGCATAACACTCCTGCACGATATACTGGATCAGTGGCTTATCCACCACGGGTAACATCTCTTTGGGGATAGCTTTGGTGGCGGGCAACATACGCGTACCGAGGCCTGCGACCGGGATGACAGCCTTTAACATTCTTATTTCCTCTGGAGACAAACTCTGTTTTTGTGTGAACTTAAATATCAGCACTCGAGGGTACTGATAATTCCGCCAGGCTCGGTTACTCCGGTCACCTGATAATTAATAAAATCGTCTCCGCCTTGTGCTTTAACTTTATAAAGCGCGGTGTCGGCGGCTTTTAATACCGATGAAAAATTTGGCCCATGTTCGGGATATCTGGCTACGCCAATACTGACCGATAACCCGACCGGCTGAGCCTGAGAGGTTATGGTCATGGGCTGGCGAGTTTCCTCGACAATGTGCTGTAATAATTGTCGTCCGTCGGGCTCATCAATACCTTCGATAAAGGTCAGGGCAAATTCATCCCCCCCAAGACGACCTAACAGGGTATCTTGCGAAATACAGTTTTTCACCCGGCTAATAAAACAGCGCAGCACCTCATCGCCGGCAGCATGTCCCAGATCGTCATTGATATTTTTGAAGTTATCCAGATCAAGAATCGCCACGAATGTGTGGGCGCCATGCGCTCTGGCGGCACGGATTTTTTTGCGGCTACGGATAAAATAGCCTTGTCGATTCAACGTCCTGGTCAGGGCGTCATTGTGCGCGCGATAGTGTAACTTCTCGCGTATGGTCATATGCCGCGTAATATCAAAGCCCAGCATCACGAAGGCGAACACTTCGCCCTGTTCATCTTTGCGCGGCGTTAATCGGGCATCAATCCATAGTTGTTCGCCATTCTTTGTTGGCTGATAAATTTCACCGTGCCAGGTTTCACCAGTAAGCAGGATAATATTTATCGCCGTGAGTACTGACGAGGATGGTGCTTCATCCGTGGCCTGGAATAATACTTTGCCCTTAATTTCATCGCTGCTAAAACCGCTTAACTGGCAGAAATAGCGATTGGCAAAAATAATACGCCCGGCGGTATCAAAGACCAGTGAAACAAAGGCATTTTCCTCCATAAAGTGAACATCTTCGAGCTCGAGTTTTTTTCCAGCAACAATAATTTCATTCAACATAATGGTCACCTGACTGTCTCTGTTCAGGATGGAAATGCCTTTGCGGCGTTATTCGCTGATGGCGTAACGGAAAATCAATACATCTTCGGTGGCGTTATCTTTCCAGCGAACCGGAACATGGTTACCCGCCCCCTGAGAAACCAGCCACTGCGAATAGGCCCCTTCCAGCACGGTAGCACTGGCGCGGCGCCAGCCCGCTTCATCGCGATGCTCCGGCGCGTGCGGCCAGGCGCAATGCATCAGAATAAGTTCACGCTGTGCCGGGGCCATCTTGACGAATCCCCAGTTAAACAGCTCCAGTACGCGGTTGATGCTGCTCTCCAGTTCGCTCACCGTAGTGGCACGATCGATGGGATACCACTGGGCCATCATCTGTCCAATACGTCTCAGCGCTTCCGGGTCTTTGTCCGACTGCCCGTCTGAAAACTCATTGAAAAACAGATACACCAGGTCATGCCAGCCTGCCTGATAGTTGCGTTGCAAATAGGTGTCTTGGTTACTAAACATCATTCATCCCACGGGTTATTTGTTTTGGTCGACAAAATATTTAAAATAAAACAACGCTTTACCTTCGTTATAACTGCCGAAAGTGTCATATCCCAGATTGGCGCCGAGCGCCACGTTGTCGCTCAGGCGATAGCGTGCGTCGACGCCCAACGTATAGCCCACACCGTTTTTCGCGGAGGCTTTGTACACCGAATCCACGTTGTCGACGGTACTGGCCAGGCTATTCAGTTGTGACTGCAAAGTGCTGTGGCCGGGGAAGTAGTCACTCTGATCCTGTCGCCAGGATTGATACCCCACCGCGCCATTCAGCGTCAGGTCCCATTTATCTATCTTGCGTGTCAGGGTGACGGGCAGCGAGACCGCCATATAGTTTTGCGGACTGAAATAGCCGCCCTGACCGAGGCTGTAGTTACTCAGGTTGCGGTCAAAGTCCATGTAGTTGACGTTGACGCCCATCTTGAGTTCGCTTTCTGTGGTGCGGAACAGGCGTAAATAGCTGCCTGCCAGCGCGTTGACCGAGTGGTTGGTTGGCACGTTTTCGCCAATCCAGGTATCAAAGCCCAGACGGGCATATAAACCCACAAGATCGTTATCCCACGCGTACTGGGCCGAGACGCCGTTACGGGTGACCGCCCCCCAGCTTTCGCCGGTGGTTTTATCTTTCGCACCGACATACGAGAGCAGGCTATCGGTGACCGCACGGCGCTCAGCTTTCAAATCGAGTGAGCTGTTGCGCGACAGTTTCGGCATCCACTCGACACCGCCGACCAGGCGGGTGAACTCACCGCCGGTTGGCGTATTGCCGATATCCAGTTTGTAGCTGTCGCCGGTCAGGCTCAGGTTGGTCTCCATACCGTTTGCCTGTTGGCCGCTCTGGGCGTCCGCATCGGTTGATGTGGTGGTCGTGGTTGTACTTGCGGCGGCAGCCAGTTTGGTGGCATGCGTGATCTGACCCGAACCAAAGCGGTTTGCCGAGTTGCCGGACATCTCTCCGGCATTCAATGAGACCGGCGAGACGTTCAGGCTCAGACGGGCGCTATCGGTTATCGTGCCGGAAATCGTTAGCGGCGCTTTCACCTCGTCCAGTGCGCCAAGGCCAGACTCACCGCTACGGGTGCGCAGTGACACACCGCCACCTGTCCAGGTCGCGGTCTTGTCCTGCAGATCCTGCATCATGTTATTAATGCTGGTCATTGCGGTCTGTTGTGCCTGCTGCGTGGGGGAGGGGAGGGAGACCACGTCGCTTATCACGTCGCTTTCATCTTCCTCTGTACCCTGTTGCAGACGCCACTGTGCGGTACGCAACAGCGACATTGCCCGTTGATTTTCACCGTTTGCGGCCGCCACTCTCGCGGCCAGCATCATGTAATCTGCATCCTGCGATGGTTCCAGCGCGCTAAACGCTCGGCGGGCGGCATCATGGTCATTACGTGCCAGCGCCAGGTTGACGATCCCGGTTAACGCCTGCTTGTCGCGTGGCGATTTGCGCAGCACGAACGTGTAAATCTCATCGGCTTTATCGTCCATATGATCGGACTGATACACCCGCGCCATCGCCAGTAACAAATCGGTATTAGCCGGGTTGGCGCGCAGGGCGGGCATCACCAGGTTCCAGGCGGCATCGGGTTTGCCTTTTTCGCGTAACCGGTCGGCGCGGGCAATGACGCTGGCGATACGAATATTCTCGATCTCTTGCTGGCTGGCGCTGTTTTGCAGCACCGGCGAGTTAAGCACGCTTTCTGCTTCCGCAAAGCGTCCGGCCTGGTTCAGCACGCGGATTTGCCCGGCATAGTCGGCCAGGGTTCCATGTAGCCCCTGAGCCTGGTTTTCACGAACCAGTTGCAGGGCAAGCGGCGTATCCCCGGCCTGCATCATCAACTGAGCGTAACGGCCAAGATCGACAGGCGTTTGCGGCGGCGTACGTTCCAGCGATCGCAGGGAGTTGCGGGCGGCCTGTGTATTACCCTGACGCAGATAGTTCTGGGCGATATCCATTTGCAGGTTGCTCTGGACGCGGCTGTTGAGCGCCGTCATGTCAGCGCTGAATGTCGCACGTGGGACCTGCGAAAGCAGGCTCTGGCTTTTCGACCAGTCGTTATCCTCGGCGGCATATACCGCGGCGGCATACAGCGCTTCATTACGCTTGTCGGCACGTTGCGCCACGCTTGCCATCAGCGTGGCGGCCTGCTGTTTCTGCCCGGCTTTACGCAACTGACGGGCATAATCGAGTTGCAGCCAGACGTTTTGCGGGTATTTGCCGCTGGCAGCCTGCAGGATCTGCATGGCTTTCGACCCATTGCCCGACTGCAATGCAGCCTGCGCGGCTTTACGCTCGTCATCACCGTTATCGCCAAAGGTGGCGTAGCGGGTTCGCAGACTGGCGGGCAGCGTGCGTAGGATCTGCTCGGCTTCGGTCTGTTTGTTTTGCTGACGCAGTACCCACATCAGGCCGGTGCGGACATCGGTATTTTGCGGGTTATCCGCCAGCAACTGGCGATAGACCTGCTCCGATTCCGCCGGTTTACCCTGACGGCGCAAAATGTCGGCGCGTAGCATATCTGCTGCCTGACGCTGGCGGGAGTCGCTGCTGACGCTGGTGTCCAGGCTGGCGAGTGCGTCGGCATAGCGTCCCTTCTGATTCAGGCTGCGGGCCTCGTTTAGCGAGGCGTAGAACCGCGCATTGTCGGCATCCTTCGCCCACTGCAGGCTGTTTTCGTTGTTGCTATTTTCCTGTGATGCGCGGCGCAGATACTTTTGGGCATCCGCAAAGCGGCTCTGGCGCAGCGCCACATAGCCCATTCCGGCGAGCGCGTTGCCATTGCTGGCCTGCCCCTGCAAAACCTGGGCGAATTTGTCCTTCGCTGAATCGAGATCGCCGCTGTTCAACGCATCAAAACCGGATTTGGTCGCATCCCCTTCCACGCTCTTGCGGTAGTGGTCCATCGGCGCGTTATCTTCCGGGTGTCGCTGAGCATAACTGGCATAAACGGGCAGATCCGATGCTTTAGGTTCCAGCCACAGCAGCGCCTGTTGCAGCGCTTTATCGGCGCTTTTGTCATCTGCGGCGATGGCCGACAGTTGTGCTATCCCTTCGCGACGGGTCTCTTGCTGCCAGGTCAGCGCCATTGCCAGCGCCTGCTTGCTGGCGTTGTCATCCGGCATCATTTTCACGCGCTGACGCAGGGCGGCCACCCCTTCTGACCAGGTGGCGCTGTCGCCCGCCATCGTCTGGTAATACTCCAGCGCGAGTTCATCCGGCGGGTTGCCTTTAAACAGCGCGCGATAGGCCGCAACCGCCTCTTTGGTTTGCCCGTGCTGTGCCAGGTTACGCGCCGCATTGAGCTGAGAGGGTGAAATGGACTGCATCGAGTTGGCACTGTTCAGCGCCGACAGGCGCGGGTCCTGAGGGGCTATCTCAGCCATTTTTTTGCGCCAGATGTCTGCCTGCTGGGTGTTACCCCGCTGGAGCTGATAAAGCGCCGTCAGGTACATCGCGTCGACGTTGTGCTCATCCACTGCCAGCACTTTTTGCAGCGCTTCGAGCGCCATATCATCATGTGCTTTACTGTGCCAGTAGCTTGCCTGGGTCAGCAGTTTTTTTACCGCCGCATCATTGGCGCTCTGGCTGGCATCCGTTGTGTCGGCGGCAGATGCCGGGTGGCTCGTGCCAATCAGACACAGCAGGTAAAAGGCGTGCGTCAGTGGTTTGCCAATAATACGCTTATTCATGTTCGGTCTTATCCTGCAGGCGTTGCTGAGCGTGTCGCTTCAACGTGCGGTACAACATGGGGCTGGCAATCGCGGCAATCAGGCACGCGAGAAGCGACAGCCAGAAAATGTGTTGGCTGGCGAACCACAAAATCATCAGATAACCCGGCAGGTCGCCACGGGTAAATTGCTCGCCAACGCGCCAGCTACGCACTTCGCCAGCATCTCCCGTCGCCACAAAATCGCCGTTCGCATTGCTTTTAAACGTCGGTTTCGTCATATCATCCGGCAGTTGCTGCAACTGATGATCGTCTGTGCCGGTGGCAATCACCACCACACGCCCGGTGTTCCAGGGCGAACGAACGCTTACCAGGCCACGCCACTGGCTGGTGTCGCTGAGGTAACTTGCGGCATCGATATCTGTCCGTGCCTGCTCGCCGCTGAACAGTGATGTCAGGCGGCTGAAGACGCTGGCGGTACTCACTTCTAGCGTGTTTTCATTAAGTGAGAAGGCGCTGCCCTGTAACAGTGGTTTGAGCAGTTCACCATTACGCAGGCTGCCAATGGCGAGCACGTCGCTACTGGCTAACTGTTGCTGCCCGCTCTCCTGTTGCGGCATTCCGGTGAACAGATGCAGGTAGCTGGCGCTAACACCCGTATCACGACCGGATTTCGCCATCAGGTTCAGCAGCACAGAGGTCTCTTCCAGGTTCGGGTGCGCAGACATCAGAACACTGGTGTTCGCCAGGTCAGCGTTGCGGGTGAATGGGAACATGGCATTGCTGAACCAGTTCAGATTTGGCAACTGCCCAAAGTGCCACGAATGGGAGAAATCCAGCGTTGAGTTGCCATCAATGCGGCTCTGAATGTTGTCATCGCCCAGCGCATTACAGGGGGCATTTTTCTGCGGCTTGATACCAAACCAGAAACCCAGTTGGTTACTACCGAGAATGGCGCGTGGGTCAATATTCACCACCGCGCTTTGTTGGCGCTGGGTCAGACCGAGCATATTCATTACCGGTGCGAAAATGCCGTCTTTGCTCACCGGCAGGCGCTTAAGGAACTCACCGTTCAGGCTGACATTGAGGAACGAGTTGCTGTCATCGATCCAGACTTTTTGCGCAAAACTGTAAGTGAGACGCAGCGGTACGGCGCTGCCATCCCACATAAACAGATCCGGCGCTGTGACGAAGGGGAGCTGGTTTTCCCCATGCCAGACACCGTGCGCCACCAGACTGCCGTCATCAGCCTGTAAGCTGCGAAGCGCAACCGGATGGCTGGTATTGACCCAGCGTGGGGCGTCGTATTCGCCACGTTGCGTCATTTTTACCGCCGTCACTTGCAGAGTGTCGCTGTCTGGCAGGGCCGGTTGGGTAAGACGCCAGGCGGCCTGGCGCAGTTCTGTCTCGTTGTGGCCGCTTATCACCAGCAGTTTGTAAGCCGGGTTCAGCGGGTTATCAATCACCTGCAACGCCGCCCCTGGGTTTTCGCCGAGGGTCACCTCACCGATATGATCGCCAGGTTTGCCCAGTAAAATACCGTTACCTGCAGGCAGCGTGTTGTACTGCACATCGAAATGGCTGGGCTTCCCGGCACTCATCACGCCAAAGTGTGAGGTGACGATAGCGGCTGCGGTAAGAACATCCGCGTCGGGGCTGGTGGAAAAGGCGATGCTCAGCGCCTGATCTTTAGTCTGCTTCGTATCAAAGAACGGGCGAGGGAAGGTGCTGAGCGTTTTGCGCACGTTCAGCCACAGCCCCTGATAATTGAGCGTCGATGTTGGTGTTAACGTCACGCGGTAATCTTCCGGCAGCGTGCGCTGACAGCTCCAGCCATTATTGATAATGTCGTCGCTGGTTTTTAACTGGAAACTCAGGTTATTACCCGAGGCAATCATTGATGCCGGAACATCCAGATTCCAGAAGCCTTTCTCCTGCTGGACCTGATCGAGCGGAATGGCACCCAGAGGTTGCCCGTTAAGCATCAGTTGCAGGTTTTCGCCTGGCACATCCGTGCGGTTCACCTCCACATTCAGACTGATATGTGCATCGGTAATCACCAGATCGCCCGGCAGCGTAAAACTCACGCCATTCTGCAACTGTTGGCCGGAAAGCGTCAGGCCGCCTGCGGCCCCCATATCGCCAAAGCTCAACGAACTGGAGATGTTCTGATTGCTGGCATTTGGCGCGGCGGCGACAACCGCAGCGGGGGGTGCCTGAGTGCTTTTTACCCCTTGCAGCGGTGGCAGTTCCGGCAGAGCTTCATTGTTGGTCGACAGTGCCGCCCAGGCGATACCGCTGGTGCCACACAGCAAGACCGTGGCTAACAGCAGAGGATTACAGCGCATGTTTAACCTCTTCCTGGTTTTTCGCCACGGTGGCCATTTTGCATTTCACCGTTGCACTGCTTTTTTTACGGCCAAAGAACAGTTCCCATACACACTGCAAAATGCCTGCGAAAGAGGCCAGCGGGCGGTCCGGGGCATGGGGCGGTTTGTACCATGCATCGGCGCGAGAGAGCACTACGCGTACCAGTTTGCGGCGTTCGTTGAGGGGCAGGTTGTCGAACTCTACGCGAATATCGTTGTTTCCCACGCCAGCGGCACGCAGCGGCACATGGGCAATTTCATTCCCCAGCCCCAGTTCAATCTGTACCGGGACTTTGTAGCGCAGGTCTTCCCCTTTCTGTAGCGCCACGCGCGCACCGCCCATGGAGATATCAAAGGTGCGGGTGAGCATGTGTGAGCCGTCAGAGAAAAGTACTTTTGTCGGCAGACTGGCGTAGATGCGGATCGTTTTGCGGATCTGCTTACTCTCTTTCGCCACGGCGATTGAGGCCAATAAAATGATGGTGCTAAAGCAGCCCCAGGCGATGTTAAAAAGGATGACGCGGGGGTCGATGCCAGCGTAGTCATTCATGTAATAACGCACGCCGACCCAGATCATACTGCCGACCATCAGCAGCACAGTGATAATCAGCGGGCGCACGGTATAGGCATCAAAGTAATCGCGATCGGTCAGATCGCCTTTATCCGTCACGTTAAATTTCCCAAGGCGCGGTGAGATAAGGCTGAGCAGCGTCGGGAGAATCAGATGGAAGGCCATCACCGTCTCATAGATTTCCCCCCAGAACGCGTAGCGATACCTGCCTGTGATGCGCGAGTTCACGAGGGTGGAAAGCACCAGGTGCGGCAACACATAGGAGAAAATCAGCGTCGCGGACGAAGAGATAATGTTCAGATTAAACAGCATAAAGACCAGCGGTGAGGTAAGGAACACCACTCGCGGCAACCCATACTGAAAGTGCAGCATCGCATTGAGGTAGCACAAACGCTGGGTCAGCTTGAGGCCGCGCCCGAGCAGCGGATTATCGATACGGAAAATCTGCGTCATGCCGCGCGCCCAGCGAATACGCTGGTTCACATGCAGCGCCAGACGTTCGGTCGCCAGGCCTGCCGCCAGAGGGATATCAAGGAACGCCGTATTCCAGCCGCGACGCTGTAGTTTCAGCGCGGTATGGGCATCTTCGGTGACCGTTTCGACCGCAAAACCGCCCACTTCCTCCAGCGCGGAGCGCCGGATAACTGCACAGGAGCCGCAGAAGAAGGTCGCATTCCAGTTGTCGTTACCCTGCTGAACCGGGCCGTAGAAGAGTGCGCCTTCATGGGGCACTTTCTTTGCTGCCGTCAGGTTACGTTCAAACGGATCCGGGGAATAGAAGTGGTGCGGTGTCTGAATCAGCGCCAGTTTGCCATCACGGAAGAACTCACCGACGGTCGCCTGCAGGAACACGCGGGTCGCCACGTGGTCGCAGTCGAATACGCAGATAAGCTCACCTTCGGTGAGGGTCATCGCGTGGTTGAGGTTACCGGCCTTCGCATGGCTGTTATCCGGACGAGTCAGATAGCCTACACCTGCTTGCGCAGCGAAATCCCGGAACTCATCCCGCTTGCCGTCGTCCAGAATATAGACCTTCACTTTATCCTGTGGATATTCGATGCACTGCGCCGCCAGCACCGTATCGCGAACCACGTCGAGGCTTTCATTATATGAAGGCACATAGATATCGACGGTCGGCCAGGTATTGTGATCTTTCGGCATCGGGGCAATGGGGCGCTCCAGCGGCCAGGCCATTTGTACATAGCCGAGCACCAGAATAGTCCAGGAATAGATTTCAGCCGCAAAAAGCAGACCGCCGAGTACCATCTCCAGCGTGGAGTCGAAATGCAGCGTCGTCGTTGCGCGCCACCAGATATAACGTGTGGACATCAGCAGCGAAAATACCAGCATAGCCAGGACCGATTTTTTGCTTTTAAATCGACCAAGAATAAAAACGGCCACAATCACTGACAGGCCGAAAAGGTATTGTTTATCGCTGCTCATTGGGGTGACTACCACCAACAACGATAATAAAAGCAGCGTCAGCGTGAGAATAATTCCGATGATTTTTTGCATGTTTAATAATCTGTACGGAAAACAGTAAGGCCGACCGGTCTGTTTCCGTTCCGGTAACCCTGTTAAAAATCATGACTTGTCAGACTGAATAGCCCCTGTCGAAAAGCACAACGAGCGGCTAATTTCCTCACCTGAGTCAGGACACGCTTATGAGAAAAACTGGGCGCCAACCCGGTAATTGGGCGGGGCTATCTGCCAATGACGGTAAATAACACGTCCAGACGTACCGGGTTGCGTTCGCGAATTTCCGGTTCGGACGTCTGGCGGGACAGGGCCGCAACACTTTCCAGAATGCCACCGGTCGGAGAGGAAAACGCGTTTTGTACCAGCGCAGGTTTTGCTTTCGGCCAGGAGAGGGTATTGACGTTGGGTGCCGGTTGAGAGCTTTCCAGGTGAATATCCGCAGGCACGGTTTCAACAATGGTTTCTTTAACATCACCATTAACATCGGGCGTTGTGACTGTTACTGCTGTTTGCATCGTTGCACCATCTTCGTCGTTTATTTTCTGGAAAGAGACACCGGACATCTTCAGTTTTGCAGTCAAAGAACTTAAATCGTCATACATAGTATTTGCCTGTCCTCGATGTGTTAAACACGCACTAAATTTAAGCAATGTTATCTGCCTCTTTCTCTATTACCGCTGGCTCCTTATTGCTGCGGAACGTATTACCATCAATCATTGAATACGTTAAGTGGATCATCATTTATTGTTGATGTCCGCTTTAATTGAGAATTTCCTTATATACTGAGGTGGGCAAAGTGGCAGGTCAAGTGACGCTATCAATAAATAGAAATTCACTTATTTAAGATGTCTATTAATCTATCTGTTGCTCATTGCGTTGTATGGCGGGAGGCCGCACGGCGTCAGGCTTGCGTGGTGGCAAGATGAAAAGATGATGTATTTAGCGTAGACGATAGTTTTCAATAATAATTGTAGTAAACCTCAATCTCCTCAATTTCTTCATATTTGATTCATGTTTTTATTATTTACCCTATCGGCATCTTCCGCTAAAACTTTATCAATAAATAATTATCCATTTATTTAATTTCTCTATAAATGCAGTTTCCTGCCAATATCGCTATTGGCTGATATTGAACCGATGGCTGCTTTCTATTAGTATTGACCCGACCTCCCTGGTATAGAAAAACTATCATGCCTTTTGACAATGATATTTTCGGCTCGCAGTCAATGCTTGCCGCGCTGGAATATGTTCATGATGCTGTTGTTCTTATCGACGGCGCGGAAAATGTTTTTTTCTTTAATAAAGCAGCCGAGACGCTATGGCGTTATTCGCGAAGCCAGGTGCTGGGCAGAAAAGCGGCGGATATTCCCCTGTTCACCTCCCCGGAGGCGCCCGGCGAGGAAACGTCGCTTACGATTGTGTCGGCAACCGGGGAAGAAACCACGCTTTCTGCCACAGTACGCTATGACGGGGCGGCGCGTGCGGGCGCGCCCTGCATGGTGGTCGTGCATATCGATCAGCAAAAGATTACGCAACTGTCGACCTTTAATCTGCTGACCGGTCTGCCAAAGCGTAGCGCGCTGCATCGTCATATTGATGCGCTTTTTCAGCAGGGCGCCTGTGCGTGTGCCGCGCTCTTTTTCCTTGACCTCGACCATTTTAAAGATGTTAACGATGCTCTGGGCTATGCCGCCGGGGACAGCGTACTGGCCGCCATTGCCCAGCGGCTGACGGCGGAATTTTCCCGCCAGGCGTTTGTCAGCCATCCTGACAGCGACACCTTTGTTCTGGTCTTCCCGGATTGCGATGCCGCGAAGGCAACCACAATTGCGCAGCGTATTCAGGCGTTATTCCGTCTGCCGTTTAACGTGGCTGATCTCGCACTGAACGTGACGGTAAGCACCGGTATCAGCCTCTATCCCGATCACGGGATATCCCGCGATCTATTGCTAAAGCAGGCTAATCACGCCTCGCATCTGGCAAAAGGGGCGGCGTCGGGCGGCTACCTTTTTTTCAGTAGTGAAATGAACCAGGTGGATCAGGAGCGGTTAAAGCTGGCGGCGGCACTGAAACTCGCTATTGCCAGCAACCATTTACACCTGCACTACCAGCCGCAGATTTGGCTCAAAAATGGCGAGCTTTATGGGGTTGAGGCGCTGGCGCGCTGGTCCGACCCGGTATTGGGCGATATTCCCCCAGGTAAATTTATCGCACTTGCTGAGGAGACCGGTGAAATCGAAGGCATTGGTCGCTGGACGCTCCATGAAGCTTGCCGCCAGATGGCGGAGTGGCGTAGTAATGACATTCATGTGCCCGTGGTGTCGGTAAATCTTTCGCCGATTAACTTTTATAACAGCAGCTTGCCGCAGTATATCTCTTATCTGCTACGCCAATACCGCATCCCAGCACACTGCCTGACCATTGAGATTACCGAAGGCGTCATGATGGATAAGCGACCGGAAACCATGGAAGTCATTTGTGCGGTACGTGAGTTGGGGGTGGGGCTGTCGATGGATGATTTTGGTACCGGGTTTTCCTGCTTGTCCCGGCTGGCGCATTTGCCAATGACCGAGCTGAAAATCGATCAAAGCTTTATGCGCGACCTGCGGGAAGGTAGCAAGATGAAAGCCATTGCCACAACGGTGGTGAGGATTGGACAGAGCCTGCATCAAACTGTCGTGGCTGAAGGCGTCGAAACGGAACAGCAGCGTAATGAACTGCGGGAATTGCAGTGTGATATTGCTCAGGGGTATCTCTATTCACGGGCGTTAAATGCCTCGGCACTAGCAGGATGGGTGAAAAATCGTCTGCGTAGCGAAATTGTGCTTGAGTAATAGCTTAGCGTTTACGCTCAGTCTGTTTCGCCTGTGAATAAACACCATCAGGATATATCTCCTGGTGGTGTTTATTTTTATGCCATGATTAAAAAAAGATCAACTAATGTATTTCAGTATCAGTAATAGCAAACAAAATCCCAGCACACCCCAGGACATATGACGACCAGAACGATATACAGGATTCGTGCTGGTGGTTTTACTTTGACTATTCTCGATACCCATTAGAATTTACTTTCAGATTATCGTTAATAAATCGTAACCACCGCAAGGGCTTGCGGTGAGCCAAAAGAACGGATAGGAATATAAATCCGCTGTGGATACCGGGTGGGTTAATCAACAAAACGTCTTTCTCTGAATGTTCGACGGTCTAAATACAAGTTGTTGACTAAACCTAAACTGGATAATAACCGTTGAAATCGAAAAATCCATGAGAAAAAAGAATGTGCTTTAAATTTATTTATATAAATAGATGCTATCTATCATTAATAAAGAGGTGGGTAGGTTTGTATAAATAAATTGATGGCTGAATAAGAGAGGCCATAAAATAATAGTTGAATTGGTGGTGGTATTCATTCAAAAAAAGAGGGTAAATTTTCATTTACCCTCGTGATAAGTGCTTATACTCCGGCGAGCTATGAGTTTTCGCTGGATTTATGCGCCTGCGTCGGGTTTAGCGGTGGTTTTTTTCTTTCCAGATACATCACGTGCTCGCTGTTGTTCATCATCTCCAGCAGGTTGCCGTGTCTGTCCGGATCGTACTCCACGATGCCGTAAGAATAGTGTAGCCGGAACTTTTTCATTGATTTTTCATTGAGATCATCAATTTTTGACTGCAAGCTGAACAGGAAGGTGTCCACATCCCGATCATCGTCATGGCCCAGCAGGATGACAAATTTGCCTCCTTCCAGACGTGCGGCAACGTCATTCTTTTTCAGGCAGCGCAGAAGCACCGAGGCAAATTTTTTGAGCGTATTGTCGCCTTCGTTATGTCCGAAGAATTCATTAATAGCGGTGATGTTTTCAACATCTAAGTAAATGAGGCTAAACGATCGTTTATTATCAGTTAACCATGAGAAGCGTTTATCACCCAGTTTGTAAAAACCACGCTTATTGGGTAATTCGGTCAATGTGTCCGTCATCGCCATGCTGATGATATGAAATTCGTCCTCGACAATGGCACCCAGATCGAGCAACGCGTTGATATTTTCCGGGGTAAAGTCGCGCGGTTTGTCATCAATAATACATATTGTTCCGGCGATCGAGCCATCTGGCAGGCGGACCGGGCAGCCTGCGTAAAAACGTATATGCGGCTCACCAATAACAAATGGGTTATCGTGAAAACGCTCATCCACGCTGGTATCTTTCACAATAAAAATCCCCTGTGCCAGGATCGCATGTGCACAGAAGGATATATTGCGAGATGTCTCACGGACTTTCACTTCGCCGCTGCAGGAAACCAGCCATTGCCGATCGCGATCTAACAAGCTGATTATGCCTATTGGAACGTCAAATGCCGTTTTTGCCAGACGAGTCAGGCGATCTAAGCGCTCGTCATCCTTTTTATCGAGCAGGTCCATCATATAAAGAGATTTAAGACGCTCGGTTTCGTTTTCTGGTATTTCAGGAAATTTCATAGTGAGGCCTCATTAGCTATAGATTTACTATATCAGAGGTTTCTTATTTAGGTAGCGCCTCAAGACTCACCTTTACGTTGTATGAGAAATATTCTCCTCGTGTAGCATGGCACAGATTACGCTGTTGCCTCTGTCGGCGCCGTCCTACAATGTGTTCACTTATCACCCTGGAGGTATTCCATGTCTCAACCCACGCTTACTTATCGTCTTGGCGACCGAGAAGTTGGTCGTCTTGGCTATGGCGCAATGCAACTGGCCGGTCCCGGCGTGTTCGGGCCGCCGGCTGACGAAGCGAAGGCGATTCAGGTGCTTCGTGACGCCGTGTCGGCTGGTGTTAATCATATCGACACCAGCGACTTCTATGGTCCGCATATCACTAACCAGATAATCAAAAAAGCGCTGCACCCGTATCCGGCCGATCTGTGCATCGTGACTAAAGTCGGGGCGCGTCGGGATGACAAAGCCAACTGGCTGCCTGCGTTTAGCGCCGAAGAACTGACGCGCGCGGTAGAAGATAACCTGCGTAATCTTGGCCTCGACGCTATAGAAGTGGTCAACTTGCGCAGTATGCATGGTGTGCACGGGCCTGCGGAAGGTTCGCTGGAAGCTGAACTGGAAACACTGATTACCCTTAAAGAGCGCGGACTGATCCGGCATATCGGGCTGAGTAATGTGACGGCGAAGCAGGTCGCTGATGCGCAGGCGATGACGCCGATTGTCTGCGTTCAGAATATGTATAACGTAGCAAACCGTGAAGATGATGCGCTGATTGATGTGCTGAACGCACAGGGCATTGCCTATGTGCCGTTCTTCCCGCTGGGTGGCTTTACGCCGCTGCAATCCGGGGAACTGAACGCGGTGGCGCAACGTTTAAATGCCACGCCAATGCAGGTTGCGCTGGCATGGCTGCTGCAACGTTCGCCCAATATCCTGCTGATTCCGGGCACCTCGTCGCCTGCGCATCTGCAGGAAAACCTGGCCAGCGCGCAACTGACACTGCCAGATGATGTGCTGGATATCCTCAACGGTATCGATAAGCGCTAAGTCGTATTCCCCTCACCCTGAGCCTCTCCCTCAAGGGAGAGGCGTTGTAGCCCCGGTCAGCGCAGCGCCAACGGGGAAGGTCAATGCCGTTACGCCAGCGCCTGCTGCCAGTCGGCAATCAAATCATCCGCCCCTTCGATGCCCACTGATAACCGAATCAACTGCGGCGTAATGCCATTCGCCAGCCGCTGCTCAAGCGGAATAGAGGCGTGCGTCATACTGTAGGGCTGGCTCACAAGACTCTCCACACCGCCCAGACTCTCGGCGAGCGTAAACAGTTTTAGCTTACTGATAATCTCAGTGGCGTACTGGTCATTGCCTTTCACTACCACCGAAATCATCCCGCCGGGCAGCGCCATCTGCTTACGCGCCAGCGCATGATGCGGATGCGACGGCAACCACGGGAACCACACTTTTTCCACCTGCGGCTGCTGCTCCAGCCACTGGGCGAGGGCCAGCGCGTTACTGCTGTGGCGCTCAATACGTAGCGACAGCGTGCGGATTCCGCGTAGCGTCAGGAAACTGCTGAACGGGTCAAGCACGCCGCCTACGGCATTTTGCAAATAGCCCAGTTTTTCTGCCAGCGCCGGGTTATCACCCACCACCGCCAGCCCGGCCACCACGTCAGAGTGCCCGTTCAGGTATTTGGTGGCGGAGTGCACCACAATATCGAAACCCAGTTCAATCGGGCGATGAATCACCGGCGAGGCAAAGGTGTTATCCGCCACGCTCAGGATCTTATGCCGTTGCGCGATGGTCGCAATCGCTTCCAGATCCGCCAGCTTAAGCAATGGGTTTGTCGGTGTTTCAACCCAAATCATCCGCGTGTCCGGGCGGATGGCGGCTTCCAGCCCTGCCAGATCGTCGGGCTTCACCCAGCTCACCCGCAGACCAGTGCTGCGCTTACGCACATTTTCGATAAGCCGGTAAGTGCCGCCGTATACATCATCAACCGCGACAATATGGCTATCCTTATCCAGCAATTCCAGCACCGTGGAAATCGCCGCCAGCCCGGAGGCAAAGGCATAACCACGCGTGCCGCCTTCGAGTTCGGCAATCGCGGTTTCCAGCGCGTGACGAGTCGGGTTACCGCTACGGGAATATTCATAACCGGTATGCTGACCGGGCGCAGGCTGTGCAAAGGTGGACGTGGCATAAATCGGCGGCATCACCGCGCCGTGCTGGTCGGTAAAGGTGCCACTGTGCACGCTCAACGTATTCAACGTTTTCATCTGTACTCCTTTATTGTTCCAGGCGGTTACGCCAGGTGGTCAGAACATCGCTGCGGGTAATCAGGCCAAGAAAGCGGTCATTGTCGGCAATCACAGCCACCAGGCCCCGGTCAAAAATGGCTTTCAGCGCGCTTTCCGGCGCGTGCTTGTCGAGGGTTTCCACGTTGCGGGTCATCGCCTCTTTCACCGGTGATGAAAAACGCGCGCTATCACCCTGTACGTGGCTTATCAGATCCCACTCATCGACAATGCCGACGACCCGGCCGTTTTCCAGCACGGGAAGCTGCGAGAAATCATACAGACGCATGCGCGCCAGCACGGCGGCCAGGGTGTCATCCGGCGCGGCGGTGACGGTAGCCCCTTCGTCGTGGCGCAGGGCAATGAAATCGGTCAGGTCGCCGCGCGTCGGGCGGCTTAACAAGCCTTGCTGGCGCATCCAGTCATCATTAAACATTTTGGAGAGGTATTTATTGCCGCTGTCGCAGGCGAGCGTTACCACTCGTTTGGCGGTCGTCTGCGCCTGGCAATAGCGTAGCGCGGCGCTGAGCAGCGTACCGGTTGAAGAACCGGCCAGCACGCCTTCGGTTTGTAGCAGAGCTCGCGCGGCGGCAAACGCTTCAGCATCGGTAACCCGGTAGGCCTTATGCACGCCGTCGATATGCGCCAGCGGTGGGATAAAATCCTCACCGATGCCTTCGACCAGCCAGGAGCCGGGCTCACCGTATTGCCCGGTTTCAACCTGATCGGCAAGAATGGACCCTGCCGGGTCGGCGAGGATAAATTCGGTTTTCGGCGAATGTTCGGCAAACCATGCCTGCAATCCCCCCAGCGTGCCGCCGGAACCGACGCCAACGACAATCGCGTCGATATCACCGTCAAGCTGGGCGTAAATTTCCGGCGCGGTGGTACTAAAGTGCGCCAGCGGATTGGCTTCGTTATTAAACTGGTCAATGTAAAACGCACCCGGCGTCTCTTGCGCCAGGCGGCGGGCATAATCCTGATAATAGGCCGGGTGCCCTTTGTTGACATCAGAGCGCGTTAAAACCACTTTCGCCCCCAACGCCCGCAGGTGGAAGATCTTCTCCCGGCTCATTTTGTCTGGCACCACCAGAATCAATGAATAGCCTTTTTGCGCGGCAATCAGCGCCAGACCAAGGCCAGTATTGCCCGCCGTCGCCTCTATGATCGTTCCGCCTGGCTGTAAATGGCCCAGCCGTTCGGCTTCGTTAATCATCGACAGCGCAACGCGGTCTTTGATAGAACCGCCAGGGTTCTGGTTTTCCAGCTTCAGAAACAGGCTGCAGGGGCCCGTCTCCAGCTTATGCAACTGGAGGAGCGGAGTCTGGCCGATAAGTTCACTAATCGAATGCAATACTGACATGGTTAATCACCCACAGATAAACGTGATGAGCGGATGATAGGTCTGTCAATTTGCCTGTTTAAAGAACGTTTATCCGGCGATTAGAACAAAAAGAAATATGAAGTGCTATTTAGACATCAGGAGGGAAAGGCGGTTAGCCGTCCGGATGTGTCGATTGCCAGAATTTGGCATTTTTGCTGTGTTTTTAGCCACTTTGCCAGCAATCTTCCTGCGTATTATGCGTTTAGCAGATAACCATTGCTGAATTTAGTCATTAGACAGAATAGCGAGAATCGCCGCCTCTTAGCTCCGAAAGTTATATCTAATGTCTATTTAGTTATTTGAATTATATTCATGACTGATTATTATCGTTTGGACTTCCATACTGCTAAACCGCCAAACGGAAAAGTAATGCAATGATCGTTCTCAGGAATATTTCTAAGATTTTCGACCAGGGAAAGGCGTCGATTACCGCCGTAGACAGCGTCAATCTGTCGGTTGAGCAGGGGCAAATTTACGGGATTATCGGCTATAGCGGCGCCGGAAAAAGTACGCTGATTCGTCTGCTGAACGGTCTGGAAAAGCCGACCTCCGGCAGCGTAGTGATAAACGGTCAGGACATCTCTGCGGCAAAGGGCGAGCAATTGCGCCAGGCCCGGCTGAAAATCAGCATGGTCTTCCAGCACTTCAACCTGTTGTGGTCACGCACGGTGGCAGAAAACATCGCCTTTTCCATGCAGATTGCCGGTGCGCCAAAAGCGAAAATCAATGCCCGCGTGGCGGAGTTGATTGAGCTGGTGGGGCTGAAAGGCCGTGAAAATGCTTACCCGTCGCAATTGAGCGGTGGACAAAAGCAGCGCGTGGGGATTGCCCGTGCGCTAGCAAACAACCCGGATGTGCTGCTGTGTGATGAGGCGACATCGGCGCTGGATCCGCAAACCACCGATCAGATCCTCGATCTGTTGCTGGACATTAACCGTCGTTTCCAACTGACGATTGTGCTCATCACCCATGAAATGCATGTGGTGCGCAAAATCTGTGACCGCGTGGCGGTGATGGAAAACGGCAGCGTGGTGGAAGAGGGGGATGTGATCAGCGTCTTTACGCATCCTCAGCAGCCGATCACCCGCCAGTTTGTGCGCCAGATTAGTCAGTATGAAGAAGCAGAGTTTAACCCTGAGCTGAACGCGGGTCTTGACGGTACGGTTATCAAGCTGACCTTTACCGGGCATAACACGCATCAGCCTGTCGTCGGTGAACTGACGTTGCGCTACGGCCTGCCGTTCAACATTTTGCATGGAAAAATGACCCAAACCGCTCATGGCGTGTTTGGTCAACTGTGGGTGCATGTCGTCGCCACAGAGGAACAGGTAAACAATATCCTCGCGGATTTACGCCATAGCGATATTGAAGGCGAGGTGATTAAACATGCTTGAGACACTATTTCCGCACCTGAAACTGGCCCAACTGTGGGCGGCCACGCAGGAGACGCTCTACATGACGGCACTCTCTGGCGCGGCGACCTTTGTGCTGGGGATCATTCTTGGACTGGCGCTGTTTTTGACTGCCCGCGGCGGATTATTTCAAAACCGCGTGCTCTATAGCCTGATATCGATTGTGGTGAACGTGTTCCGCTCGATCCCGTTCATCATTCTGATTGTTCTGCTGATTCCGTTTACCAAAACGATTGTCGGCACCATCCTCGGGGCGAACGCCGCGCTGCCCGCGCTGATTGTCGGAGCCGCGCCGTTTTATGCCCGCCTGGTGGAGATCGCCCTGCGTGAGGTGGACAAAGGGGTTATCGAGGCGACCCGTTCGATGGGGGCACGCCTTAGCACACTGATTTTTCGGGTTTTACTGCCTGAATCATCGCCTGCACTGGTTTCCGGTATCACGGTGACGCTGATTGCTCTGGTGAGCTACAGCGCTATGGCCGGGGTTATCGGTGCGGGTGGCTTAGGAAATCTGGCTTATCTGGAAGGATTCCAGCGCAACCATGGCGACGTCACGCTGGTGGCGACAGTGACCATTTTGATTATTGTCTTCATCATCCAGTTCTGCGGCGACGCACTGACTTCTCTGTTAGATAAACGCTAATAAAATTAGGGAAACACATCATGAAAAAAACACTGACACTGATTGCCGCCATGACTTTGGGTGCAATGAGCTTCTCCTCCTGGGCCGACAAACTGACCGTGGGCGCTTCTAACGTGCCGCACGCTGAAATTCTGGAGCAGGCGAAACCGATTCTCGCAAAACAAGGTATCGATCTGGAGATCAAACCGTTCCAGGATTACATTCTGCCGAACACCGCGCTGGCTGGCCGTGAAATCGACGCCAACTACTTCCAGCACATTCCGTACCTGAACAGCGTACTGAAAGATCACGCGGGCGATAAAACCTATGATTTCGTCAGCGCGGGCGCAATCCACATTGAGCCGATTGGTATCTACTCCAAAAAATACAAGTCGCTGAAAGACCTGCCGCAGGGTGGCAAAATCATCATGCGTGATGCGGTATCCGAAGAAGGCCGTATCCTCTCTATCTTCGAAAAAGAGGGCGTGATCAAGCTGAAACCGGGCGTGGATAAAGTCTCTGCGCGTATCAGCGATATCGTTGAAAACCCGAAAAAACTGCAGTTCCAGCCGAACGTAGAAGCGGCGCTGCTGCCGCAGATGTATAACAACGACGAAGGTGACGCGGTGGTGATCAACGCCAACTACGCCATTGACGCAGGCCTGGACCCGGTACACGATCCGATCGCGGTTGAAAGCGGCGAAAACAACCCGTACGCCAACATCATTACCGTACACCGTGGCGATGAGAAGAAAAAAGACATCGTAGCGCTGGTAAACGTGCTGCACTCTAAAGAGATTCAGGATTGGATCCGCACCAAATACAAAGGTGCGGTAATCCCGGTAAGCAACTGATTACTGCTGCTTCTGTGCGACGGGCTTGCCCGTCGCACCTCCTTTCCCGAACCTGTTCCTGCCCGCCTGTGTGATGAATCTCACCGATTTTAAACAATTGCGATAATACTTGATAACAACGTACTACTATTGCCTGGGTCAATTTGCGCTGAGGTAGAAATGAAAGATGTCGTTATCGTGGCTGCGGTTCGCACGCCTATCGGCTGTTTTCAGGGGGCGCTATCGCACCATTCTGCCGTTGAGCTGGGAAGTTATGTCGTTCAGGCGCTTCTCGATCGCAGCGGGATTCACCCCCAGACCGTTGATGAAGTCATTTTAGGCCAGGTACTTACCGCAGGCGCCGGGCAAAACCCTGCCCGCCAGTCGGCGATTAAAGGCGGGCTGCCCATGACGGTTTCGGCTATCACTATTAATGATGTGTGCGGGTCAGGGCTGAAAGCGCTGCATCTGGCGTCGCAGGCGATTCAGTGCGGTGAAGCCGATGTGGTCATTGCGGGCGGCCAGGAGAATATGAGCCGTGCCCCCCATGTGCTGACTGACAGCCGTACCGGGGCGCGACTGGGTAATAGCCAACTTATCGACAGCCTGGTTCATGACGGATTATGGGATGCCTTCAACGATTACCATATGGGCGTAACCGCAGAAAACCTCGCGCGGGAGTACGGCATCAGCCGTGCCAACCAGGATGACTGGGCGCTCCGTTCGCAGCAAAAAGCGCGCGCCGCTATTGATTCCGGACGTTTTCGCGATGAAATCGTGCCGGTGAAAGCGCTGTCCACCGACGGGCGACCATTACTGGTTGATACCGATGAGCAACCGCGCACCGACGCCAGCGCAGAAGGGCTTGCGAAACTCTCCCCGGCATTTGAACTGACGGGGTCGGTCACCGCGGGTAACGCCTCGTCCATTAATGACGGCGCAGCAGCAGTGATGATGATGAGTGAAGCCAAAGCGCAGGAGCTGAATTTACCGGTGATGGCCCGTATTCGTGCTTTTGCCAGCGTAGGCGTCGATCCTGCCCTGATGGGCATCGCACCGGTTTATGCCACCCGTCGCTGCCTTGAGCGCGTGGGCTGGCACCTGGATGACGTCGATCTGATTGAGGCCAATGAAGCCTATGCCGCCCAGGCGCTGTCTGTCGGTAAAGTGCTGGAGTGGGATGAAAAGCGGGTGAATGTGAACGGCGGTGCCATTGCGCTTGGCCATCCTATCGGTGCATCCGGCTGCCGTATTCTGGTCTCGCTGGTGCACGAAATGAAAAAACGTAATGCCCGTAAAGGGCTGGCAACCTTATGTATCGGTGGCGGGCAGGGTGTGGCGCTGGCGATAGAGCGCGACTGAGTCCTTCTTGCAGATAACGTCCTTTCCCCCTAAAAAAAAGCCCTCCGTTAAGGAGGGCAAGGCCAGTTACAGAAACACTAACTCAAACGTCCCCGGGCAACGCGCCGCGCTACCCTGTTGTTTCTTTGTCGATACTTCCCTGGTGTATACGCATTCATTTTTGTGCCGCTATACACGCCATCAACATTTCAAAAATTCGGTGTTAATTTATCAAAACATCGTTTTACTTTGTGTGACGACCTGCGCAGTTTAAAAGAAAACGTAGCGCTTCGCATCCTGAAAAACGCGATAACGTTGCGATATCAAAAAGGATCTTAGATTTCGCGCAGTAAAAATGCCTGCAGACTGTTAAAACTTCAAGATGTTATTAACTATTTGTTTGTTATCATTAAATTCTGTTCTCATGCCCAATGAACCGCACCTCTTCCTCGTGTAAATGCCAGACGTTCGTGATCGCAACTACAGTTTTAGAAATATATTACGAAAAAAATGAAACGTTGTTTTATATAACATTGAAAACGTGTTTTAGCCGGGATAAGATGTGCCCATACTGCAAAACGGAACGTTTTTTATTCGCTCCGTTACGTGCGATTCGAATGAAACATTGACTGCGGAGGTAAATGTGGACGTAAGACAAAGCATCCACAGTGCGCATGCGAAAACGCTGGATACCCAGGGACTGCGCAATGAATTTTTGGTTGAAGAGGTATTCGTGGATGACGAATACACCATGGTCTATAGCCACATCGACCGTATTATCGTCGGTGGCATTAAGCCGGTCGCCAAAACCGTCTCTGTTGGCGGTGAAGTGGGCAAGCAATTGGGCGTAAGCTACTTCCTGGAACGCCGTGAATTGGGCGTTATCAATATCGGCGGCCCGGGCACCATTACCGTTGATGGTCAGTGCTATGAAATCGGCCATCGCGACGCGTTATATGTCGGCAAAGGGGCGAAAGAAGTGGTGTTCGCCAGCGTCGATACCGCGACACCCGCGAAGTTCTACTACAACTGCGCACCGGCACATACTACTTACCCGACCAAAAAAGTGACGCCTGCGGATGTTTCTCCGGTCACGCTGGGTGACAACCTCACCAGCAACCGTCGCACCATCAATAAATACTTCGTGCCGGACGTGCTGGAAACCTGCCAGTTGAGCATGGGGCTGACCGAACTCGCGCCGGGTAACCTGTGGAATACCATGCCGTGTCATACCCATGAGCGCCGCATGGAAGTCTACTTCTACTTCAATATGGATGAGGACGCATGCGTGTTCCACATGATGGGGCAGCCGCAGGAGACCCGCCATATTGTGATGCATAACGAACAAGCGGTGATTTCGCCGAGCTGGTCTATTCACTCAGGTGTGGGGACGAAGGCGTATACCTTTATCTGGGGTATGGTCGGTGAAAACCAGGTCTTTGATGATATGGACCACGTCGCGGTTAAAGATCTGCGCTAAGCACCACAGGCATAACGAAAATATGCCTGCGGGTGCAGGCGTTGAAAGATTAAGGAACCAACATGATTCTGGATGCATTCTCTCTTCAAGGTAAAGTGGCTGTCGTTTCCGGGTGTGATACAGGTCTGGGCCAGGGCATGGCGCTGGGTCTGGCGGAAGCGGGTTGCGATATCGTGGGTATCAACATTGTTGAACCGACCGAAACCATCGAGCGCGTTACGGCGCTGGGCCGTCGTTTCCTGAGCCTGACGGCTGACCTGCGTAAAATCGACGGTATCCCGGCACTGCTGGATCGTGCGGTGGCCGAGTTCGGCAAAATCGACATTCTTGTCAATAACGCTGGCCTGATCCGTCGCGAAGACGCGATCAATTTCAGCGAGCAGGACTGGGATGACGTGATGAACCTGAATATTAAAAGCGTCTTTTTTATGTCCCAGGCAGCGGCGAAACACTTCATCGCTCAGGGCAATGGCGGCAAGATCATTAATATCGCCTCTATGCTCTCGTTCCAGGGCGGTATCCGCGTGCCGTCTTATACCGCTTCTAAAAGCGGCGTGATGGGCGTGACCCGTCTGCTGGCGAACGAATGGGCGAAACACAACATCAACGTCAACGCCATCGCGCCGGGCTATATGGCGACCAATAACACCCAGCAATTACGTGCTGACGAAGAGCGTAGCGCGGCTATTCTCGACCGTATTCCGGCGGGGCGCTGGGGTTTACCGAGTGACCTGATGGGGCCGATTGTTTTCCTCTCCTCCAGTGCATCTGATTACATTAACGGCTATACCATCGCGGTCGACGGCGGCTGGCTGGCGCGTTAATTCGCCTGATAGCGTTCTTCTTTGAAGGGTAATAAAAAAGCTAGTCAGTGGTAAGCTGACTGGCTTTTTATTGTCACCCCTAAACCACCTCCTGGGGAGGTGGTGATTGATTTTGATGAAATTGAGAAAGTTTTTTCTGGCTATTAATGACCAGGCCCAGCCTGCACCACGTCCCGGGCTACGCTAAAACCATGGGAGTGGTATTCAATCATTTTAATCTGGGTATAAAGCGAGTCTTGTAGTGCACACTTTTTATATGCAAGGAAACTCTCCTCCAGCACTATTGGTAATAGGTTGGGAATTCTTTCCTGTAAAATATTAATCTGTATGTGATTATTGTCTTTAATAGTCAAAACCACTGGCAAAAAGTAGCGCACTGGCAAGTGATAAATGATAAGGAAACCCGCCTTTTATGGCATAACGAGTATAGTGTATTAACTTTTTACGATTTTCCTGTGTCAATGGATTATGAATTAAACCTGTTCTCTCAGCACTCCACCGGAATCGTCCTAAAACCAACGCCGCTGCCATGGGATACTGCATATCTGCCAGTTTGAGAATAAGATCTTGGTAATGTAAATCCAGGATATCCGGCCGTCTGAGATGCCTGCCATGCAGGTCAACGATTTTATGCTTGTTCTCTCACATAAAATTAAGAACATCGTCATTAAACTGATCCTAAGCCACTTTTCTGTTTGTCTTCTTTCCATTTCTGTACTTTTTACATGGCCAGAGTTGACCGCCAAATAGCGTATTATATTCAGCGTTTTTTTGTTTATCACTTAAACATCGATAATTCAAGGTTCTGGCATTATAGGATCATGCTCGGATCGCCACGTATAGTAATTCCATTCTAATATGTTATCTTTAATTTGTAGAGCAATCTTCAAGCCTTTTTCTTTTTGTTCGGGGCTAAGCCCTTTTTCTTTGAGTTTGACACGTATAGTTTTATTAAAATTGTCGAAGATTTCTTCATTTTCTGATTCAGAACGGTATTGGTCAGCGTATTTCTGTTGATAATTACGATAATTCATTTGAGCGACTAAAGACCATGCATATGCCTGTTCCAGATTCTGTTCTATACCAGCACCATAAAGATAAAATTCACTTATTCTTATCTGGGCATATTGTGAACCATGGAGCGCGCTCATTTTATAGGCAGAAAAACTTTCCATCAGTTCTTCTTTAGACAAGTTGGTAATTCTGTCTAATAGTGAATTTACTTCGCTAAAGTAGCTGTTCTTGAATGCGAATCCTGATGGGAAGAGTATATAATCTGCTAATGATGAATATTCATGATACCCACCCTCAATGGCATATCGCATATACCGGATAAGCTTATTTCGGTTTTCATGTGTTAATGGATTAAATTTTGTGTAGGTTGTACCTGCTGTCCATTTAAGTCTTCCGGTAGCTAGTCTGGCAGCCAGCGGATAACGCATTTCAGCCAGTGTAGTAATAAATTCGCTGTAATCCATATTAAATACGTCAGGGCGTTTAAGACGATGCCCATAGCGATTGACAATACGGTGCGCATTTTTTTTATAAAAATCTTCAAGAAAAACGTTGTCGTCAACGAGAAACTGAATGCGTGCATATTGAATCATCGCATTTTTATCACCCTGCCAGGCATGTATAATGAGGTTTATCAGATTTTCATCACTTTCAATTATATGCGTTTCTGGCGTTATGGCTTTTCGTTGCATCATCCATGACTGTTTCACTGTCCATAACTCAGACTTGGGAAGTAGTGATGGTGTTATAGAAAAAGCCATATCAATTGTACCATCATGCGCAGAGTTAGTAAGTAGCGTCATAACCATCAGAAATAATGAACGTATTAATGTCATGGATTGCGGCCTGTTATTGAAACTTCATTTTATATAAAGGTTAAATCATCAAAGTTAAACTTTTCTGGTGCAACATGACGATTATACTCTTCTCCATTGCGAAATTTCCTACACGGCCAGATTTGCCCATCGTTTAATGCTGAGAACTCTTCTTGTTTCGAATAATGCTTTTTGATTTTGTTTCCTGATTTATACCCCCAAAGTACAAGGTTTTTACTTCCCAGAATGTCGACTTCGACATAATCATTGGCCATCTCTCTATATCTGATTTCACTCGAATGGATGATGGAATTGTAAGAAGCAAACACCATTTGTCCAATAACGTTAGTTTCATGGAATTTGGAGAACGAGCGGGCGATACATTCTTTGCTATTTCGTTCGATGATATCATCATCTTCAAAACGCCCGGACCGGCAGCTATGCAGTACCAGGTAACCATTTTGTGGATGCCACCTAAGTTTCTCCAGTGTTTTTACTACTTCTTCTGTAATATGTTCGCCCTCTTTGATGATGATGAAATCAGAATTACTATGCGCAAAAATATGGATTTCATACAGCTCATAGGTGTACATTCCCGATTTATTCCGTAATTGCAGGTCATTAAAGATACTTGTCCAGATATCTTTAAATTCCTGTTGGCTTCTGAATATCTTAGGTGCCGGGATCACACTCTCAGGGTCTTTCTCCAGAAGTCGCTTTCTTTTAAACTCTGCGGCTTTCAGCATTTCCGCGCCGCCATGTCCGCCGTAGGCAATCATCGCATCATATCTTTTTGTTCTACTTATTATTACATGATGAACATAGGGTTCTTCGCCTTCTTTTATACGTTTTGGTTTTGCGACTGTAAAATTTTCAAGCTGTGGCATTAAAAATATCCTTATTATAAATAACAAAATGATGTCGGGGCTGATAATGTTTTAAATACGAAAATTTTTACTAAAAAATTGATGATTACAGATTGCGCTGTGCCCAGGAAGAGATTTGATGTGCAACAAAGGAAAACTAAGAGTTCATAAAGAATGAGTGTCTGGTTGCGGCATGACGGCAATTCGACATGACAGGTTGAAACTCCCCCCTGAGTTTGCTTGACTGTGTGCTTACTCAGAGGGAGATGAATGATGAAAACGATTGGACTGTTGGGTGGCATGAGCTGGGAATCTACCATTCCGTATTACCGCCTGATTAATGAAGGGGTGAAGGCGCAATTGGGTGGTCTGCACTCTGCCAGCCTGCTGCTGCACAGCGTAGATTTCCATGAGATAGAAGAGTGCCAGCGCAGCGGCGAATGGGAAAAGGCCGGGGATATCCTGGCCGATGCGGCCGTCGGGCTACAAAACGCCGGTGCGCAGGGTATCGTGTTGTGTACGAATACCATGCATAAAATCGCCGGGCAGATTGAAGCACGCTGTGATGTGCCTTTCTTACATATTGCCGATGCCACCGGGCGGGCGATAGTGGCGCAGAAGCAATCCAAAGTGGCGCTGCTTGGCACCCGCTACACCATGGAACAGGATTTTTATCGTGGTCGTCTGAGTGACGCGTTTGGTATTGAAACGCTGATTCCGGATGAGTCAGACCGCGTGCGGGTCAATCAGGTTATTTTTGACGAACTTTGCCTCGGTACGTTTAGCGATGTTTCGCGTGCCTATTATGTCAGTCTGATTGCGCAACTGGCGGAGCAGGGGGCGCAGGGGGTGATTTTCGGTTGCACTGAAATTGGCCTGCTGGTTTCACAAGATCAGTCGCCGATCCCGGTATTTGATACGGCTGCCCTGCATGCCGCCGATGCCGTAACGTTTATGCTCTCTTAAACGGCGTTCAGCACTGCATTCAGTGGACCGGTAATCAACGGCATCGCCTCTTGCAAATGGCGACTGAATGCCTCGACCAGCGCCGAAGAGGGGCGATGCAACGGGCGGATCAGGCTCACCGTGAAGGGAACATCAATACTAAAACGGCGCACTACCACCCCGCTGGCGGCGTAATCGAGCGCGGTCAGCGGGTTGACCACCGAAATTCCCACCCCGGCGCGGACCATCGCGCAGACTGACGCCGCGCTGTGCGTTTCCAGCACCATACGGCGTTTCACCTGATGTTCATTGAACAAAGCATCGAGCAATTGCCGGTAGCTGTCGGTGCGCGACAGGCTAATGTAATTCTCGCCATGAAAATCTCCTGGCGTAAGCTGTGCTTTATGCGCCAGTCGGTGGTTTTCCGGCAGGACACACACTTCGTTAAAAGTCAGCAGTGGTGTGCGCTCCGTCCCCGCAGGCGTACTGATTGTTTCCGTAAGTCCCAGGTCATGACGCTGGGCGGAGAGCCACTCTTCCAGCAGCGGCGACTCTTGCGGCACGATATTGAGGCTAACGTCCGGGTAGCGGGCCAGAAAAGGCTGCAACAGTAGCGGTAAAAATGACTGGGAAAAGACTGGCAGGCAGGCAATCGACAGCTCACCCTGGCGGAATTCACGCAGGCTTTCGGCGGCGCTGACAATGCGATCCAGCCCGTACCAGGAGCGCTGTACTTCCTCAAAAAGACGTAAACCTTGCACCGTAGGATGCAGACGCCCACGCGTGCGTTCAAATAACTTCAACCCCAGTACTTTTTCAAAGCGCGCCAGCTCCCGGCTGACGGTAGGCTGCGAGGTATGCACCAACTGAGCGGCTTCCGTCAAATTCCCGGTGGTCATCACGGCATGAAAAATTTCAATGTGGCGTAAGTTTACGGCGGGCATGGCGGCATCCTGGTAAGAGAATCCATATCATTTTTGCATAGACTCACGATAAAACGATATTTTTTATTCCTCCTGCCCTGTGGCGTAATCATAAAAAAACGTTTTCGGAGTCTGTTATGCCACGCCCACTGACACAAACCACAACCGACCTTAATGCCGCTAATCTTCTTCGGTTGCCTGCTGAATTTGGCTGCCCGGTCTGGGTTTATGACGCGCAAATTATTCGCGACCAGATTGCCCGCCTGACGCAGTTTGATGTGATCCGTTTCGCGCAAAAAGCCTGCTCGAACATTCATATCCTGCGGCTGATGCGTGAGCAGGGTGTGAAGGTGGATTCCGTGTCGTTAGGGGAAATTGAGCGTGCGCTGGCCGCAGGTTACGACCCGAAAACGCATCCGGAGGATATTGTTTTCACGGCGGACGTGATTGATGACGCGACGCTGGCCCGCGTGAGCGAGCTGCGCATTCCGGTTAATGCCGGGTCAGTGGATATGCTGGAACAACTGGGGCAGGTTTCGCCCGGTCACCCGGTCTGGCTGCGCGTTAACCCCGGCTTCGGTCATGGCCATAGCCAGAAAACCAATACCGGTGGCGAAAACAGCAAGCACGGCATCTGGTATAGCGACCTGCCTGCCGCGCTGGAAGTGATGCAGCGTTTTAACCTCAAACTGATCGGCATTCATATGCATATTGGTTCCGGGGTGGATTACGGCCACCTTGAGCAGGTGTGCGGTGCGATGGTGCGCCAGGTGGGGGAATTTGGCCAGGATCTGCAGGCTATTTCGGCAGGTGGCGGTCTCTCCATTCCTTATCATGAAGGGGAGGAGGGGGTGGATACGGACCACTATTACAGCCTGTGGAATGCCGCACGTGAACAGGTGGCGAAACATCTGGGTCATCCGGTAAAACTGGAGATCGAACCGGGACGCTTCCTGGTGGCGGAATCCGGGGTGCTGGTGGCACAGGTGCGCAGCGTGAAAGAGATGGGCAGCCGCCACTTTGTACTGATTGACGCTGGTTTTAACGATCTGATGCGCCCGTCCATGTACGGCAGCTATCACCACATTACCGCACTGGCGGCGGACGGGCGTGATTTAACCACCGTGCCGCGTATCGATACCGTGGTGGCCGGGCCGCTGTGCGAGTCTGGCGATGTGTTTACCCAGCAGGAGGGCGGTAAAGTCGAAACCCGCGCACTGCCTGCCGTGACGCCAGGGGATTACCTTGTGCTGCATGATACCGGGGCTTATGGTGCCTCGATGTCGTCGAACTACAATAGTCGTCCGCTGCTGCCGGAGGTGCTGTTTGATAAGGGCGTTGCACGGCTGATTCGTCGCCGTCAGACCATTGAAGAATTGCTGGCGCTGGAGCAGGTATAAGTCCTGCCTCGCCCCGAGGGGCGAGGATATCAACGGTTTTCAAAAACGTAACCCGAATAAGGCGCATCCGGGAATAACCCCGGTGGCGCTGACGCTTACCGGGGCTACGGTTGGTGCGATCGGTCGCCCGGATCAGGCGCCGCCGCATCCGGGAAAAAAGGGGCCGGGGGCGACTGAATCACGCAGCACCAGGGTGCCGGTAAACGGCGGGATCGCTTCGATCGATTCTTTATTCGCCAGCCGCATAGCCTGATCGATGGCGGTGGTGATCATGGTGTCAATCGGCAGATAGACCGTCGACAGACCCGGCTCCAGCCAACGGGCACTGGGGGCATCATCGAAGCCAAACAGTGAAATATCCTGCGGAATACGTAACCCCGCCTGATGCAGCGCCTTAGACGCACCCAGCGCCATATCGTCATTACAGGCAAACAGCGCGCTGACTTTAATGCCCTCTTGTAAGATCTCCTGGCACAGTTCATAGCCGCGCGACATGGTTGAATCGCCGTATTTCACTTTGTCTGGATCCCAGCGAATACCGTGTTTTTCCAGCGCCTTGCGATATCCCATCAGGCGGGCTTTGCCGGTTGGCGTGTGGATAGGGGCGGTGATACAGGCAATATCGTGATGACCCTGATTTATCAGATAATCCACCGCCTGAAACGCCGCATCCTGCTGTTCAAAAAAAACGCATTTATCGTGGGCCTGAAACACTTCGCGGTTAATGACGATAAGCGGCATCGGGGTGGTATCGATCAGGCGGATAATCGCTTTCTCGCTCATAAAGCGGGTGTAAAGAATAATGGCGTCGCAGCGTCTGTCGGCCAGCATCTGCACCGCTAACTCTTCGCGTTCCGGGGCATCGTGCCCGTCGGTCACAATGAGTTGTTTGCCATAGGCTTCCGCCTGGCGCGATGCCTGCTGTAACAGGCGGCCAAAATAGAAACCGTTAAAACTGGAAACCACCAGGCCAATGTTATTACTGGTGCGGGTTGCCAGCGACTGGGCAAGAAAATTAGGCCGATAGCCCAGCTCTTCCATCGCCTGAAAAACCCGTTTACGGGTGCTCTCTTTTACCTGACCTGTGTCGTTCAACACGCGCGATACCGTAGCCTTGGAGACACCCGCGCGCAGTGAGACATCCAGCATTGTCGCCATGACCTGATCCTGTATCACATGAAGGCCGCTATTTTATCACATTCATCAAAGCGCAGCGGGGCAAGGGAGAGACAATAACCGGGCCGATCACGCTTTTGATGCAACGGGAAGAAAACCCTGGTTTATTTAGGGTGGTATGCCAAATTTGCTAAATATGGCAAATCTGGAATACCAGATGCCGCGTTGCGACCTTAATCACAGAACTATTTTCCAGCGATAGCTATTTTTGGTATGCCAAAAGGTATTGAGCTGTATACCTGACACGATAAAAAGCCCTTTTACTGAGGTACCTCTAATGGCTCTACAGGAAAAGTTAATCGATTCTCTGGGTAGCTTCGCGACCAAATTCAACAGCTATCGCTACATTATGGCGATCAAGGCTTCGTTTATTACCCTGATGCCGGTCATCATCGTCGGCGCCTTCTCCGTGCTTATCTCCAATATGGTGCTGGATCCGAAAAACGGCCTCGCCAGCTTTGACGCGCTATCGTTCCTGGCCGCGCTCAAGCCAATTACCAGCGCTATCAACTACGCCACGCTCAACTTTTTGAATATCGGCGCGGTATTCCTGATTGGTATTGAGCTTGGGCGTATTAACGGCATCAAAACCCTGTTCCCCGGTTTACTGGCGGTCATCTGCTTTATTTGCGTGACGCCAACCACGGTGGAAATGCTGGTCGATGGCCAAATGCACGTGGTGAAAGATGTGCTGCTGCGCCAGTTCTCGGATACCCGTAGCCTGTTCCTCGGCATGTTTATCGCGATTCTCTCCGTTGAGATTTACTGCTGGCTGGAAAACCGTGAAGGGCTGAAAATCAAAATGCCGGATACAGTGCCGCCTAACGTCTCGGCCTCGTTCTCTGCATTGATCCCCGCCATTATCACCACCACGGTTATCGCGACTTTTGGTTTTGTCTTCCATCAGATCACCGGCATGTACCTCTATGATGCCGTTTATCAGGTGGTGCAACAGCCGTTAGAGCGCGTGGTGCAAAGCCTGCCGGGTATCCTGCTGTTGATGTTTGTCGCTCAGTTGTTTTGGGTTATCGGCATTCATGGCAACCAGATGATCAAGCCGATCCGCGAACCCCTGCTGCTCGGTGCGATCACGGTCAACATGAGCGCAATTGAGCAGGGTAAAGAGGTACCGAATATCATCACCATGCCGTTCTGGGATGTGTATATGAGTATCGGCGGCTCCGGTCTGACCATTGGCCTGCTGATCGCGGTGATGATTGCCACCAAACGCAAAGAGATGAAAGAGATCGCCAAGCTCTCCATCGGCCCTGGCATCTTCAATATCAATGAACCGGTGATATTCGGCATGCCGATCATGCTCAATCCGATCCTCGCGATCCCCTTTATCATCACCCCGCTGGTGACCGGCTCAATCGGTTACTTTGCTACGGTTACCGGCTTTGCGGGCAAGGCCGTGGTGATGGTGCCCTGGACCACGCCGCCGCTGATTAACGCCTGGCTTTCCACCGCCGGTTCGATGGGGGCGGTAGTGACACAACTGGTGTGTATCCTGGCCTCGATCCTTATTTACCTGCCTTTTGTGAAGATTGCATCCCGCCGTGCGGAGCAGGCGCAACTGCAGGCTGAATCCACTGACATGGCGAAAAATGCCTAAAGGAGCCTGACGTGAGCACGAAAACACTCACCATCCCGCCGTCGTTTATGCTTGGTGCTGCTGCCTCAGCCTGGCAGACCGAGGGCTGGAGCGGCAAAAAAGAGGGGCAGGATTCATGGCCCGATCTTTGGTACAAAAACGACAGGCAGGTCTGGCATGAGGGCTATGGCCCGGCGGTGGCGACTGACTTTTATCACCGTTTTCGCGAAGACGTACAGTTGATGAAGCAGGCTGGCCTGACCCACTACCGCACCTCCATTAACTGGTCGCGCTTTCTGACCGACTATGAAAATGGCGTCGTGGATGAAGAGTATGCGGCCTATTACGACCAGCTCTTTGACGAGATGGCGCGTAACCGCATTGTGCCGATGATCTGCCTTGAACATTACGAATTGCCCGGTTACCTGCTGGAAACCTACGGCGGCTGGGCATCGAAAAAAGTGGTCGAACTCTATCTGCTTTACGTCGAAAAGGTCTTTGAACGGTTTCACCAAAAAGTGACGCGCTGGTTCACTTTTAACGAGCCCATCGTGGTGCAAACCAGAGTCTATCTGGATGCGCTGCGCTGGCCGTATGAGCAGAACACCAGCACCTGGATGCAGTGGAATCATCATAAGAATCTTGCCACGGCGAAAGTGGTGAAACTGTTTCGCGAGAAAGGGTACGCGGGAACGGTGGGGTGCATTCTGAACCCGGAAGTGACCTATCCGCGCTCCCGTGCGCCGCACGATGTCCATGCGGCAGCCATGTATGATCTCTTTTATAACCGCGTCTTCCTCGACCCAATGGTAAAAGGGGCGTACCCGCCGGAGCTGTTTACCCTGCTTGAGAAGCATCAGGTGAGCTGGGACTACACCGACGACGAACTGGCGATCATTCGTGAAAATACCGTGGATGAATTGGGCATTAACCTCTATTACCCGCATCGGGTAAAAGCCCCTTCCCGCGCCTGGCACCCCGACACGCCGTTCCACCCGGCTTATTACTACGAACCCTTTGAGCTACCGGGGCGGCGCATGAATAAGTCGCGCGGCTGGGAAATCGGGCCGTTTATCATTTATGACATGGCGATGCGGATTAAAAACGAGTACGGCAACATCCCCTGGTTTGTGGCGGAAAGCGGGATGGGGGTTGAGAACGAAGGGCAGTTCCGCAATGCCGATGGGGTGATTGAAGACGATTACCGCATTGCATTTATTGGTGAGCATCTGTACCAGACGTTGCGCGCGCGGGAGGATGGCGCCAACTGTCACGGTTATATGCTCTGGGCGTTTACGGACAACGTATCGCCAATGAATGCCTTTAAAAATCGCTACGGGCTGGTGGAGATCGATTTGGACCACAACCGTGACCGGCGGGCGAAAAAGTCGCTCTCCTGGTATCGCCGGTTAAGCGACGAGCGCCAGCTTACGATCTCTTTTGATGATGAATGGAAATAAGGAGCTGTGATGAAACGTATTGTCCTGTGTTGTTCTGCCGGGATGTCTACATCACTGGTGGTCACTAAGATGGAAAAAAACGCCGCCGAGCGCGGTCTTGAACTGAAAATCTATGCCATCGCTGAGCAGGCGCTACGCGATGAATTAGACAACCACAGCGGCGAGATTATCGCTGTACTGTTGGGGCCGCAGGTGCGCTTTAAGCTCGCGGAAAATAAGAAACTTACCGACCAATACGCTATCCCTATTGATGTGATCGATCCGGTGGCATATGGCACCTTAAATGGCGCGAAAGTTCTCGATCAGGCACTAAATTTGGTAAGATAGCGCGCCCAAAGGCCGGGGTTCTCCGGCCTGAGCTTCAACTACAGGTCTGTACAGGTGATGGTGATATTGTGGAAAAAGCTGTAATCCCGCCGGAAAAAAAACAGTACCAGGAGATTGGCGAAGATTTACGCGCGCAAATAATCCAGGGGCATTACCCCGTGGGATCCCGCCTTCCGCCTGAGCGCAATATTGCCGAAAAGTATGGCGTCAGCCGTACTATTGTCCGTGAAGCTCTCTTAATGCTTGAACTCCAGGGCACCGTTGATATTCGCCAGGGCTCCGGCGTCTATGTGATGCGTATTCCTCAGGAGCATGAAAACGAAGAAGAGCGCTTTCTCAGCAGTGATGTCGGCCCGTTTGAAATATTGCAGGCCCGTCAGTTGCTGGAGAGCAACATCGCCGCCTTTGCCGCTAAAATGGCGACGCGGGCGGATATCGATAACCTGCGCCGCATCCTCGAACAGGAACAGCGCGCAATTGCCCTGAACGACACCAGCCAGGACAACAGCAAAATGTTTCATCTGGTGCTGGCGGGCGCTTCGCAAAACCAGATGCTACTGGCAACAGTAGAAAGTGTCTGGCACCACATGGACAGCAGCCCGCTGTGGCAGCAGTTCAACGTGCACATTACCAGCCGTCCTTATCGCCTGAAATGGCTTGGCGACAGGCAGACACTGCTCGCTGCCCTGCGTCGTCGCGATGTGATGGGCGCCTGGCAGGCCATGTGGCAGCATCTTGAAAACGTAAAAAAGAGTTTGCTGGAGCTCTCGGACGAGGATGCCCCGGACTTTGACGGCTATCTGTTTGAATCCGTACCGATTTTTCAGGGGAAATTAATGTGAAAGTGGTTCCGTTATACGACGCGCCACAGCATGCTGAACAGGTGACCGAGTGGCTCTGGCGCGAGTTTGGTGACTCGCTGCCGCGCGCGTTCTTCGAAAGCATTATTGACCACAGCCAGACGCCGGGCAATCTGCCGCTAACCTTTGTGCTGGTGGATGACGATACGCTGCTTGGCACCGTAGGGTTGTGGCGTTGCGATTTGATAAGCCGCCAGGATCTGTTCCCCTGGCTGGCGGCGCTCTATGTTGATGAGTCCGTACGCGGGCAGGGGCTGGCGCGTACTTTACAGCAGCATGTGATTGAGTCTGCACGGGAAATGGGGTTTAGCGAGCTTCATCTTTACTCCGCCTGCCGTGATTTTTATGAGCGCTTTGGCTGGCAGTATATCGGCGACGGCCTCGATTACCCGGACACGACCGTCCACCTCTATCGCTTTACCCTCTAGTTGTCCTGCGGCGTCACGACCGAGTGGCGTCTTACCAGCGTCGGGTTAAACACATGCGTGACATCCGGGAGCGGACGGTTTTCTGCCAACGCCAGTGCCAGTTCCGCTGCCTGTGTCGCCATCGTCACGATGGGATAGCGCACCGTGGTCAGACGCGGGCGGACATAGCGTGATATCAGCACATCGTCAAAGCCAATCAGCGAGATCTCATCTGGCACAGCAATGCCATTATCGTTGAGCACTCCCATTGCGCCCGCTGCCATCGAGTCGTTATAGCAGGCGATCGCCGTAAAATTCTTGCCGCGCCCGAGCAGTTCGGTCATTGCCTGTTCACCGCCACTCTCGTCCGGTTCGCCGAAAGTGACCAGACGCTCATTACACGGCAGACCGTTTTCTTTGAGGGCGTCGTAATAACCCTGCAGGCGGTCTTCGGCATCCGAAATCGCGTGGTTGGAACACAAATAGCCTATCCGGGTATGGCCCTGTTGTATGAGGTGGCGTGTTGCCAGCCAGGCACCGTAGCGGTCATCCAGCGACACGCAGCGCTGTTCGAAACCAGGCAGAATGCGGTTAATCAGTACCATGCCGGGGATCTGTTTCATCAACGCAATGAGTTCAGCATCCGGCACCATTTTGGCGTGGACAACCAGTGCCGCACAGCGGTGGCGAATCAGTTGTTCAATCGCATTACGTTCTTTTTGCTCATTGTGATAACCGTTGCCAATGAGCAGGAAGTTGCCAGTGCTGGAGGCGACCTGTTCAACCGCTTTTACCATGGCGCCAAAAAAAGGGTCAGAGACATCTCCGACCACCAGACCGACCGTTTCCGTCGACTGCTGCGCCAGCGCTCGGGCATTGGCGTTGGGGTGATAGCTCAGACTCTCCATGGCGGTCTGGACCGCCAGCCGTGAGGCTTCGCTGGCTTTTGGGGAGTCGTTAATTACGCGAGAGACTGTAGCGACAGAGACACCTGCAAGCCGGGCTACATCTTTTATTGTCGCCATTGAGCACCTTCATTTAGGGGTAAGCGTTTACACACCCACTTATGTTACGGGAATGCGCTGGCTAATCAAGGTTGTCGCCAGGCCACTTTCCGCAAACGTGAACTGACGCGGCGAAATGACGTGAAAACGTTACATGGAAAATATATCCGGAAATATACAGTTCGAACCTTTAGTTACACTTTGCGATAGGCTGTTTCTATTGTCTGCTGGAGGAGCATTTGACCGGATTGCTACAGTAGCAATCCCAGAGGTATTGATAGGTGAAGTCAACCTGAGGGTTGAACACTTGAATTACACCAACCTGCGCAGATGTGCAGGTTTTTTTTTGCCATTAAGTCAATGTGTAACAAGCTGGATGATTAGAAACACCTCGTTGCACTTAGGCTCATTCGCTTGCTTTTTACTGCTGGCGAGCTAACGCGCCGCCAGCCACAATCAAGATCCCAGAGGTATTGATTGGTGATTATTTCGGTACGCATTTCGTACTTAATTTCTTGCACCAACCTGCGCGGATGCGCAGGTTTTTTTTCGCCCGCATTTCGCCGCCCCCAACTTCTCGTGTAATCTGCCACAATTTATTCATAACCTGTCGAATTGACTAACAAAAGGAGTTGAAATGTTATTTGGCTTTTTTCGTGGCCTCTTTCGCGTCCTGTTCCGTGTGCGACTCACGGGCAATACACAGGCGTTGCACGGCGAGCGCGTGCTGATTGTCCCCAACCATGTCTCCTTTATCGATGGGATTTTGCTGGCGCTTTTTCTTCCTGTTCGCCCGGTCTTTGCGGTTTATACCTCCATCAGCCAGCAGTGGTACATGCGCTGGCTTAAACCGATCATCGATTTTGTGCCGCTGGATCCGACGAAGCCGATGTCCGTCAAACACCTTGTCCGCCTGATTGGCGAAGGGCGTCCGGTAGTGATTTTCCCGGAAGGGCGCATTTCGGTGTCCGGCTCGCTGATGAAAATCTACGATGGTGCGGGGTTTGTGGCGGCGAAGTCGGCGGCAACCGTCGTACCGCTGCGTATAGAGGGGGCGGAGCTGACCTTTTTCAGCCGTCTGAAAGGGCTGGTTAAACAGCGGTTATTCCCACAGATTCATCTGCATGTTCTGCCGCCAACGCAACTGCCAATGCCGGAAGCGCCGCGCGCCCGCGACCGCCGTAAGATTGCCGGAGAGATGCTGCATCAGATTATGATGGAAGCCCGCATGGCGGTGCGTCCGCGCGAAACCTTATTCGACGCCTTCCTTGCCGCACAATATCGTTACGGCGCAGGCAAGCACTGCGTAGAAGACATTAATTTCACCCCGGACACTTACCGTAAGCTGCTGACCAAGACACTGTTTGTCGCCCGTATTCTCGACAAATACACGGTGCAGGGTGAGAAAATCGGCCTGATGTTGCCGAACGCCGGTATCAGCGCCGCGGTGATTTTTGGCGCCATCGCCCGCGGGCGCGTTCCGGCGATGATGAACTACACCGCCGGTGTTAAAGGACTGACCAGCGCCATTACCGCGGCGGAAATCAAAACGGTATTTACCTCGCGTACCTTTATGGACAAAGGGAAGCTCTGGCATCTGCCGGAACAGCTAACCCAGGTGCGCTGGGTCTATCTGGAAGATTTAAAAGGCAGTGTCACGCTGGAAGATAAGCTGTGGATCTTTAGCCGCGTGCTGATGCCACGTCTGGCGCAGGTGCCGCAAAAACCCGAAGATGCGGCGATCATACTTTTTACCTCCGGTTCTGAGGGCAATCCGAAAGGGGTTGTCCACAGTCATAAAAGTATTCTGGCGAACGTCGAGCAAATCCGCACCATTGCCGATTTCACCGCCAATGATCGCTTTATGTCGGCGCTGCCGCTGTTCCACTCTTTTGGTCTGACGGTGGGGCTGTTTACGCCGCTGTTGACCGGGGCAGAAGTGTTCCTCTACCCAAGCCCGCTGCACTATCGCATTGTGCCGGAGCTGGTGTACGACCGGAACTGTACCGTGCTGTTCGGCACATCGATATTCCTGGGGAATTACGCCCGCTTCGCCAATCCGTATGACTTTTTCCGCCTGCGTTATGTGGTAGCAGGGGCTGAAAAGCTCCAGGACAGCACCCGTCAGCTTTGGCAGGACAAATTTGGTCTGCGCATTCTGGAGGGCTACGGGGTAACAGAGTGCGCGCCAGTGGTGTCAATCAACGTGCCGATGGCGGCGAAGCCCGGTACCGTTGGGCGTATTCTGCCCGGTATGGACGCGCGCCTGCTTGAAGTGCCGGGCATTGATGACGGTGGCCGGCTGCAACTGAAAGGACCGAACATCATGAACGGTTATCTGCGCGTGGAGAACCCCGGCGTGCTGGAAGCGCCTGCGGCAGAAAATGCCCAGGGTGAGCTGGAAAGCGGCTGGTATGACACGGGCGATATTGTGCGCTTTGATGAGCAAGGCTTCGTGCAGATTCAGGGCCGTGCCAAACGCTTTGCCAAAATTGCCGGTGAGATGATTTCGCTGGAAATGGTGGAGCAACTGGCGCTGGCGGTATCGCCTGAGAAGATGCATGCCACGGCGATCAAATCCGACGCCAGCAAAGGCGAGGCGCTGGTCCTGTTCACCACCGATGAACAACTGACGCGCGAGAAACTCCAGCAGCAGGCGCGTGCGCAAGGTGTGCCGGAACTGGCGGTTCCGCGCGATATACGCTTCCTCAAACAGTTGCCGTTACTGGGCAGCGGGAAGCCTGACTTTGTGACGTTAAAAGGCATGGTTGAAGAGGCGGAAACCCAAAATGCATGAGTCAGTACCCACTAACACTTCACTGTGGTCGAAGGGGATGAAAGCGGTCATTGTCGCCCAGTTCCTGTCGGCCTTTGGTGATAATGCGCTGCTGTTTGCCACCCTGGCGCTGTTGAAAGCGGAGTTCTACCCCGACTGGAGTCAACCGATCCTGCAGATGGTGTTTGTGGGCGCTTACATCCTTTTTGCCCCCTTTGTCGGGCAGATCGCCGACAGCTTCCCCAAAGGGCGCGTGATGATGGTCGCCAACGGCCTCAAGCTGTTGGGGGCGGCCAGCATTTGCATCGGCATCAACCCTTTCATCGGCTATACCCTGGTGGGCGTGGGAGCGGCGGCCTATTCCCCGGCGAAATACGGTATCCTGGGTGAACTGACAACCGGTGACAAACTGGTCAAAGCGAACGGACTGATGGAGTCCTCAACGATTGCCGCAATCCTGTTGGGTTCCATGGCGGGCGGTATTCTGGCTGACTGGCACGTGCTGGCTTCGCTGGGCGTCTGTGCGCTGGTCTACGCAGGCGCGGTGGCGGCAAACCTGATGATTCCACGCCTGGCGGCTGCGCGTCCGGGGCAGTCCTGGCGTTTCACCCCGATGACGCGCAGTTTTTTCTCTGCCTGTTCATTGTTGTGGCGCAATGGCGAGACGCGTTTTTCACTGGTTGGTACCAGCCTGTTCTGGGGCGCGGGGGTAACGCTGCGTTTTCTGCTGGTACTGTGGGTGCCCGTTGCGCTGGGCATTACGGATAACGCCACGCCGACTTATCTCAATGCCATGGTGGCGGTGGGCATTGTGGTGGGGGCCGGGCTTGCCGCAAAACTGGTTACGCTTGAGACGGTGGCGCGTTGTATGCCTGCCGGGATTTTGATTGGCGTGGCAGTAACCTTCTTTTCGTTACAACATGCAGTACTTCCGGCTTATGGAATCTTAATGCTTATCGGCATGCTGGGTGGTTTTTTCGTGGTGCCACTTAATGCGCTGTTGCAGGAGCGGGGTAAGCGTTCTGTTGGCGCAGGAAACGCTATTGCGGTACAGAATCTCGGCGAGAACACCGCCATGCTGTTGATGCTGGGACTCTACTCCCTGGCGGTCAAAGTGGGTGTGCCGGTGGTTGGTGTCGGTATCGGGTTCGGCGTACTGTTTGCGCTGGCAATCGCGGCACTGTGGATTTGGCAACGCCGCCGCTAAGAGACAGGCCGGGTTACCCGGCCTGATTCATATTAGGGTGCCGGGTAGGTATAGACCTGATGCACCGCTTCAATTTCGGCGAGCACCTCTTCGCTGAGCGTAAGATGCAGACTTTCCACATTCGTTTTTAGCTGTTCCATTGTTGTTGCGCCCAGAAGGGTGCTGGCAACGAACGGCTGACGACGCACAAATGCCAGCGCCATCTGCGCCGGATCCAGATTGTGGCGTTTGGCGATATCCACGTAGGCAGCAACCGCTTTTTGCGCCTGCTCGCCACTGTAACGGGTAAAGCGGCTGAACAGAGTGTTGCGGGCACCTGCGGGTTTCGCACCGTTCAGATATTTCCCGGTGAGGGTGCCGAACGCCAGGCAGGAGTAAGCCAGCAGCTCAACCCCTTCATATTGCGTCACCTCAGCCAGACCCACTTCATAGCTACGGTTAAGCAGGCTGTAGGGGTTTTGAATGGTGACGATGCGCGGTAGTTCGTGTTTTTCCGCCAGTTGCAGATAGCGCATCACGCCAAAGGCCGTTTCATTCGACACGCCGATATAGCGAATTTTGCCCGCGCGCTGGAACTCGGTCAGCGCCTCCAGCGTTTCCAGTAGCGTGACGACAGGGGCGGATTCCGTCCACTTATAGCCCAGTGTGCCAAAACAGTTGGTAGGACGCTGCGGCCAGTGCACCTGATAGAGATCGAGATGATCGGTTTGCAGGCGTTTCAGGCTTGCTTCAAGCGCGAGGCGGATATTTTTACGATCCAGCGCCTGGTTTGGTCGAATGCTATTGTCATTATTGCGCGAAGGGCCGCTAACCTTAGAGGCGAGGACCACTTTCTCACGATTGCCGCGCTTCGCCAGCCAGTTACCGACATAGGTCTCCGTCAGCCCTTGTGTTTCCGGGCGCGGCGGGACGGGATACATCTCTGCGACATCAATCAGGTTGATCCCCTGGCTGATGGCGTAATCAAGCTGTGCGTGGGCGTCGGCTTCGCTGTTCTGTTCACCAAACGTCATTGTGCCCAGCCCCAGGGTACTTATCTCAAGTGAACTGTGGGGGATACGGTGATAGTGCATAGCCGGCTTCCTTTAACTTACTTTACTGCGTCAGTTGTCCTGACAAAGGAATATAAACATGGCAGAGGGCAGAACAAAGGGAAAGAGGGGAGACCAAAAAAGGTCAGCAGGTGACTGACCTTTTTAAAGATTTTTAGCGCTCGAGGATCTGAGAAACATCATCACGGTTGATCTGCATCTTATTGCCTTGCTGGTCATGGTAACTAACCAGGCCGGTTTCATCGTCAATTTCTGGCTTACCGTCAGTCAGGATCATCCTGCCATCTTTGGTTGCCATAACGTAATCACTACTACAACCTGAAACTGCAAATGCCAATCCAACTGCAGAGATAATCACTGCCCATTTTTTCATCGTTCTGTCCTCATTTGGCTCGTATCTCACATCATTCTAGTAATAACCTGATGTATCAGTGCAAAAAAGGGGGAAAATCTTAAAGTGTGGGCAGGGACAAAAAGACGGGGAAAATAGCTTCCCCTTGCGGGGAAGCCTTGTATTACGACGGGTTTTTCTTACCGCGCATCAAGTTGAGCGTCTCAACTGTGATAGAGAAGAACATCGCGAAGTAGATATACCCTTTCGGTACATGAATCGAGACGCTTTCCAGAATCAGGGTAAAGCCCACCAGAATCAGGAAGGATAACGCCAGCATTTTCACCGAAGGATGGCGATTCACAAACTCGCCGATAGGGCGTGCGGCAAACATCATCACGCCAACCGAAATCACCACTGCCGCCATCATAATAAACAGATGGTCGGACAGGCCAACCGCAGTAATGACGGAATCGAGACTGAAAATAATGTCCAGCAGCATAATCTGTACGATTGCACCGAGGAACGAGTGGACATTGGTTTTCAGATCCTCTTCATCACCTTCGATCGTTTCGTGGATCTCTTTACTGGCTTTCCAGATTAGGAACACTCCGCCACAAAACAGGATCAGATCGCGCGCTGATACCGCATGATCCAATACGCTAAACAGCGGGGTGGTCAGTTTTGTCAGCCAGGCGATTGAAGCCAGCAGCAGCAATCGCATGACCATCGCGGCAGCCAGACCGAGCCTTCGGGCGTGGTTACGCTGCGCGGTGGGCAGCTTCGCCACAACCAGTGAGAGGAAAATAATATTGTCGATCCCAAGCACAATCTCCAACAGCGTTAGCGTGCCAAGGGCAAGCCAGGCATTGGGATCGGTAATCCATGCAAATAACATCTATAAAGTCCTGCCAAAAAAGAAAGGCTGATTATAAGCGCCAGCCGCGCGGAGGTAAAAGTTAATCCCCTGGCACCAGGAAATGTCGGGCGAGCAGCGCGCCGGTGAAATTCTTTTTTAGATAGAAACCACGCGGCAGCGTCAGGATAGGTTCTCCATGTGCGCCGACGGCTTCGGTCAGCGCTTTGCTGTTTGCCGCTTTCGGGCGCAACTGCAATACCTCCCCGTGACGCGCTGTAATACGCTCAACCTGGCCAAGCACAATCAAGTCCATCAACTCTTCCCAGTCCATGCGCAACTGGGTTTCTTCCTCTTCACTGGGACTCCAGAGCAGCGGCGAGCCTACGCGGCGCTCGGCAAGGGGAATATCGCGCGAACCTTCGATGGGGATCCATAACACGCGGCGCAATTTATGACGTACATGACTGGTTTCCCACACCACCCCTGTATTGCCTGTTAGCGGGGCGACACAGACAAACGTCGTCTCCAGCGGCCGGCCCGCGCTATCGATGGGGATCGTTTTCAGCTCTACGCCCAGCGCTGCGAAATCCTGCTCCGGTTTACTGCCTGCACTGGCGCCGAGCCACTGCTCCAGCAGGATACCCGTCCAGCCTTTATCGCGTTTAAGATCGCGAGGAATGGGCAATCCGGCAAGCCGGGCAAGTTCGCCCAGGGTGTAGCCTGCGAGATGTTGCGCTTGGGTAAGCAACTGAATTTCAGACTCAGGAGACGATAGTAAAGGTTGTATGGCGGACATGCTAAAACCTTGATTAAAAAATGAACTGCAATTATGCACACCGTCACTGGCTGCGATCTTTTTCCACCCGTCCTGATAAAAGGACTGATTCATAAGATAATTTTCCGTGAAAAAGGTGGTGTTGCGCAACTCGCTACGCGGTTGTTCAAATCTGGTCACTGACAATGAACAGGATCTTACACCATGTTATCCACAGAAAAATGGGATAACTGGGTAAAAGTGTCACTACTGTTTCGATTTACAGCCTTGACGTGCGACGAAAATCGAATTTCTGCACAAAATGTGCCTAAGTTATTGGCATAATCTGTGGATAAAAACGACGTTGTTCGATCTTTCATCAGTACAAGGATCACTATAGTGACGATCATCACATTATGTGATGCAAATACAGAAATAAACCTATTAACTCAATGAATTTAAGGTAATTATTCACTGAGTCGATTGTTTGCATATTCAGACTACTCCGGGTTTTCCAATGTTAAATCTCCGGTTCTTCACAAGTCTATCCACAGAAAAGGTGAATAAAACCGGGCAGGCGAGGGGACATCTGTTTATAACTTTGCCGATAATTGTGAGTTATTCAAATGTTATCCGTTTGTTCCGTCGTAATTGAGTGGTTTACCGTTTTCCACGAGTGTGAAACAATCGATTAATTCAGGTTTATTTTGAGGTAGTCCGGTGATTGATGACGATGGCTACCGCCCAAATGTGGGTATCGTAATCTGTAATCGACAGGGCCAGGTCATGTGGGCCAGACGCTTCGGGCAGCACTCCTGGCAGTTTCCCCAGGGGGGAATCAACCCAGGCGAGTCTCCGGAGCAGGCGATGTTCAGGGAGCTGTTCGAGGAAGTAGGCTTAAATCGTAAAGATGTTCGAATCCTTGCTTCTACCCGTAACTGGTTGCGTTACAAGTTACCGAAACGTTTGGTGCGTTGGGATACAAAGCCGGTCTGTATCGGCCAGAAACAAAAATGGTTTCTTCTGCAATTGGTCAGCAGTGATGCTGATGTCAATATGCAAACCAGTAGTACCCCTGAGTTTGATGGCTGGCGCTGGGTGAGCTACTGGTATCCTGTTCGTCAGGTAGTGTCGTTCAAACGCGATGTCTACCGACGGGTGATGAAAGAGTTTGCAGGGGCCGTGATGGCGCTTCAGGAGATTCCGCCTAAGCCACAAAGTGCACCTGCCTGGCGACGTAAAAGAGGTTAAGCCACGCACATTATGCTCACCCGCTTGCGAGAAATCGTTGAAAAAGTTGCCAGCGCGCCGCGACTGAATGAAGCGCTGGAAATACTGGTCACAGATATTTGCGAGGCGATGGAGACGGAAGTTTGCTCCGTCTACCTCGCAGACCATGACCGGCGTTGTTATTACTTAATGGCGACTCGCGGTTTAAAAAAGCCGCGCGGGCGTACGGTCACTCTCGCATTTGATCAAGGTATCGTCGGCCTGGTAGGCAGGCTGGCGGAACCTATTAACCTTGCTGATGCGCAAAAACACCCCAGTTTTAAATACATCCCTGCCGTAAAAGAAGAGCGTTTTCGCGCTTTTCTCGGCGTGCCGATTATTCAGCGTCGTCAGCTTCTCGGTGTTCTGGTTGTTCAGCAACGTGAACTGCGCCAGTACGATGAAAGCGAAGAGTCCTTCCTGGTGACGCTGGCTACCCAAATGGCGGCCATTCTCTCTCAGTCGCAGCTAACCGCGCTGTTTGGTCAGTATCGCCAGACGCGTATTCGCGCGCTTCCTGCGTCATCCGGCGTGGCCATTGCCGAAGGCTGGATGGATGAAACGCTGCCGTTGATGGAACAGGTTTATGAAGCCTCGACCCTCAACACAACGCTTGAACGGGAAAGGCTGACCAGCGCGCTGGAAGAGGCGGCGGGCGAGTTTCGTCGTTATAGCAAGCGCTTTTCTGCGGGGGCGCAAAAAGAGACGGCGGCGATTTTCGATCTTTACTCGCATCTGCTTTCCGATGCGCGTCTGCGCCGTGAGCTGTTTGCCGAGGTAGATAAAGGTCTGGTCGCTGAATGGGCGGTCAAAACGGTTATTGAACGATTCGCCGAGCAGTTTGCGGCATTGAGTGACGGTTATCTGAAAGAACGCTCTGGCGATTTACGCACGCTCGGCCAGCGCTTGCTGTTCCATCTCGATGATAATATTCAAGGCCCCAATACCTGGCCGGAACGCTTTATTCTTGTTGCCGATGAATTATCTGCGACAACGCTGGCGGAGCTTCCGCATGACAGGCTCGCGGGTGTTGTAGTCCGCGATGGCGCATCCAACTCCCATGCGGCAATCATGGTTCGTGCGCTCGGGATCCCGACGGTTATGGGGGCGGATATTCAGCCTTCTGTGCTGCATCGTCGCACGCTGGTGGTGGACGGCTATCGCGGTGAGCTGCTGGTGGATCCAGAGCCCGTTCTGTTGCAGGAATACCAGCGACTTATCACCGAAGAGAATGAATTAACCCGGCTTGCCGAAGATGATGTGAACCTCGCCGCGCAGCTTAAAAGCGGTGAGCGCATCAGGGTGATGCTCAACGCGGGGCTCAGTCCGGAGCATGAAGAGAAGCTCGGTAGTCGTATTGACGGCATCGGGCTTTATCGCACCGAAATTCCCTTTATGTTGCAAAGTGGTTTCCCGTCGGAGGAAGAGCAGGTTGCGCAGTATCAGGGCATGCTGCAGATGTTTAACGATAAGCCGGTGACCCTGCGTACGCTGGATATCGGCGCGGATAAACAGTTGCCGTATATGCCGATAAGCGAAGAGAACCCGTGTCTGGGCTGGCGTGGCATCCGGATTACGCTCGATCAGCCGGAAATCTTTCTTGTGCAGGTGCGCGCAATGCTGCGTGCGAACGCGGCTACCGGAAATCTCAGCATCCTGCTGCCGATGATCACCAGCATTGATGAGGTGGATGAAGCAAAACGGCTGATTGAACGTGCCGGGCGTGAAGTCGAAGAGATGATTGGTTACGCCATTCCGAAACCGCGTATTGGCGTGATGATTGAAGTGCCATCAATGGTGTTTATGCTCTCGCACCTGGCGAATCGGGTCGACTTTATCTCTATCGGCACTAATGACCTTACTCAGTATATTCTGGCGGTTGATCGTAACAATACGCGTGTGGCCAGTATGTATGACAGCCTGCATCCTGCCGTGTTGCGCGCGCTGGCGATGATTGCCAGAGAAGCCGAACAGGCGGGCGTCGATCTGCGTCTGTGCGGTGAAATGGCGGGAGATCCCATGTGTGTGGCGGTGCTGATTGGCCTTGGCTTTAGCCATCTGTCGATGAACGGTAAGTCGGTAGCGCGTATTAAATATCTGCTACGGCGTATTGATTTTGCTGAGGCGCAAACGCTGGCCAACCGTACGCTTGAGGCGCAACTGGCGACCGAAGTACGACATCAGGTCGCGGCATTTATGGAGCGACGCGGTCTGGGGGGGCTTATTCGCGGTGGGTTGTAGAGGCAAGTTCCCGGGAGCATAGACAACTCTGTGACCGGGGCGCGGTGGGGGAGCTAGCGTGTCTGCGGCGTGAAGGATGGCGGGTAATACCCTAAATCATTTGCGTTGCAGGTAGGCGGCAAGCCAGCAAGTTCCCTGGAGCATAGACAACTCTGTGACCGGGGCACGGTGGGGGAGCCAGCGTGTCTGCGGCGTAAAGGATGGCGGGTAATACCCTAAATCATTTGCGTTGCAGGAAGGCGGCAAGCCAGCAAGTTCCCGGGAGCATAGATAACTATGTGACCGGGGCGCGCTGGGGAAGCCAACGCACCTGTGGCGTAAAGGATGACGGGTATACATATCTTTTACAACTTCGCCGCATCCAGCCTGACCTCCTTATGCTATCATTCGCGCCTTTGGAGCGCCCGCCAGAACGGGCGCGCATCTATACCGCTGTCCACTTTCGGCGGAATAACAACATGTTGTGGTGACAGATGAATAGTGGCTATCTGCGTTTTCCTGAATTTGATCCAGTAATTTTTTCCATTGGGCCGGTTTCTCTTCACTGGTACGGGTTGATGTACCTTGTTGGCTTTGTCTTTGCCATGTGGCTCGCAACCCGTCGTGCTGGCCGTCCAGGCAGTGGCTGGACGAAAAATGAAGTTGAAAATCTGCTCTACGCAGGCTTTCTTGGGGTGTTCCTGGGCGGGCGTATTGGCTACGTTCTGTTCTATAATTTCCCGATCTTCCTCAACGATCCGCTGTATTTGTTCCGCGTCTGGGACGGCGGCATGTCTTTCCACGGCGGCTTGATCGGCGTTATCGTTGTGATGATCGTCTTTGCCAAACGCACCAAACGTAACTTTTTCCAGGTTGCAGATTTTATTGCCCCGCTGATTCCTTTTGGTCTGGGTGCCGGACGTCTGGGTAACTTTATCAACGGCGAACTGTGGGGCCGTGTCGATCCGAGCTTCCCGCTGGCAATGCTCTTCCCGGGGTCGCGCGCAGAAGATGCCGCATTACTGCCGTCTCATCCGCAGTGGCAATCCATTTTTGACACTTACGGCGTTCTGCCTCGTCATCCTTCCCAGTTGTATGAGCTGGTGCTGGAAGGCATCGTGTTATTCATTATCCTGAATCTCTATATCCGCAAACCTCGCCCGATGGGGGCTGTGTCTGGCCTGTTCCTGATTGGCTATGGCGCGTTCCGTATCATCGTTGAGTTCTTCCGCCAGCCGGATGCACAATTTACGGGGACGTGGGTGCAATACATCAGCATGGGGCAGATCCTCTCCATCCCGATGATTGTTGCGGGTATTATCATGATGGTTTGGGCGTATCGTCGTCGTGCGCCGCAACACGTTTCCTGAGGAACCATGAAACAGTACTTAGAACTGATGCAAAAGGTGCTCAATGAGGGCACCCCGAAAAACGACCGTACAGGGACGGGCACGCTCTCTATTTTTGGCCATCAGATGCGCTTTAATCTGCAGGACGGTTTTCCGCTGGTGACCACCAAGCGTTGCCATTTGCGCTCCATTATTCATGAGCTGCTGTGGTTCCTGCAGGGCGATACCAACATCGCTTACCTGAAAGAGAACAAGGTCTCTATCTGGGATGAATGGGCTGATGAGCAGGGCAACCTCGGGCCGGTTTATGGCAAACAGTGGCGCGCCTGGCCAACGCCGGATGGTCGTCATATTGACCAGATCTCGACCGTACTGAACCAGTTGAAAAACGATCCGGATTCACGCCGTATCATCGTGTCAGCCTGGAACGTGGGCGAACTGGATAAAATGGCTCTTGCGCCGTGCCACGCGTTTTTCCAGTTCTATGTCGCGGACGGCAAGCTCTCCTGCCAGCTCTACCAGCGCTCTTGCGATATCTTCCTTGGTCTGCCTTTTAATATCGCCAGCTACGCATTACTGGTGCATATGATGGCGCAACAGTGTGACCTGGAACCTGGAGATTTTGTCTGGACCGGTGGCGATACTCACCTGTACAGCAACCACCTGGAGCAAACGCGCCTGCAACTGAGCCGCGAACCGCGTGCGCTGCCCACGCTCAAAATCAAGCGTAAACCCGCATCGCTGTTTGATTACTGCTTCGATGATTTTGAAATCGAAGGCTACGATCCGCACCCGGCGATTAAAGCCCCGGTCGCTATCTGACCGAACGCAGCATCGCATAACCGGCGCCACAGAGCGCCGGTTTTTTTATCCTCATTACGTATTCTTCGGCATATCTTCCAGACCGTTTGTAACCCGCTGCAAACCCGCCAGTTTGTTTCGTGACGTCTCGTAAAACGGGTACCGGCCGCTCGCCATTATGACGATGCTGCGCCAGACTGCCGCCATGAAAAACGAACACGGATTTACTCTGATTGAGACGATGGTTGCGGTGGCGTTGATCGTTATTCTGAGCGGCATCGGGATTACCGGCTGGCGTACCTGGCAGGCCCAGCAGCGCTTATGGCAAACCGCGTTACAGGTGCGGCATTTCCTGGAGATGCTGCGCGATGATGCCAACTGGCATAACCAGGAACGGCTTATTCTGGCATCCCGTTCTGAGGATGCCTGGTGCCTGCATACCCAGGAGCTGCAAACAAGCTGCTCGATCGATTCCCCGTATCTTATGCGCCCTGTGTGGCCTGAGGTTAACCTCGTGGAAATTACACCTTCATTAGGTTTCTATGGCCTGCGTAATACGGCATGGGGAGGGCATATTCGGGTCGCAAGTGATGCGGGTGAGTGGCGGATCGTGGTGTCGGGTTGGGGGAGGATACGGATGTGTCAACGTGCGGCGGACGAATCATGTTAGACCGGCAACAGGGGTTTTCCTTGCTGGAGACCTTGCTGGCGATGGCGATAGGGAGCGTTATTCTGCTGGCGGCGGCGCGCTTTCTTCCCGCGTTACAGTTTGCTGTGCTGCAACAGACTCGTCATCAGATGCTTGAAGATGAACTCTGGCAGCGCCTGTATACCGTTGCCAGGCACATTCAGCGTGCCGGATATTGCAACGGTGAATGTGTGGGGCAAGCGTTGACTATCGGGCGTAATGGGAGTTGCGTGGTGGTGCAATGGGATGCTAACAGCAACGGACGATGGGAAACATCGCCGGCCAGCGATGCCGACCAGACGGGGTTTCGTCTGCAAAACGGCGTGCTGGAAACCTTGCGCGGCGCAACATCCTGCGAGGGAAAGGGCTGGGATAAAATGACGGATCCCAATACGGTAGATATCACCCTGTTTACGGTAACCCGGCAGCAAACCACTGGCTTTGCGCCTGTCTTTACCATCAGTCTTGCAGGCCAAATCAAAGAGCAGAACACGCAACATATTTCGGCTGCCTTTAGCGTGAGTGGTTTTAACTTGTGAACCGTGAGCGCGGGATGTCTTCACTGGCACTGGTGCTGCTTATGCTCATACTCGGTAGCCTGATGCTTAATGGGTTAAACCAGCAATTGAAGACCCATATACGCCGGGTGAGCACGGAGAGCGAGCACCTTCGCCAGTATGCGCAGGTGCAGTCGGCGATGATGTGGGCGCAAAGGCACCCCTGGCTCAGGGAGCCCGCGTTGCAATGTCTGCAACACCCCACTGAACCCTGGCAGGCATGCCTGCGTGTACTCACTGACCAGGCCGTGTTATTAACCGTGGGAAGTGGAAAACAGCGTTTATGGCGAGGCGGGCATATTGAGCGTAACAATGTGGTGTTTTCCGCACACGGCTGGAGTGATTTTTGCCCAAGTAAGGAAACGGCGCTATGTCAGATTCCATAAGACAGCGCGGATTTAGCCTGCCCGAAGTGCTGCTGGCTATGGTTTTGCTGGTGATGGTGGTTACCGCGCTGGGAGGCTATCATCGGGCGCTTGCCTCCGGTTTTCACGCATGGAGCCAGTACCGACTTTTGTGGCGCCACGCCTGGCAGCAGGCGCAAATGTATCCGCCGCCGCTACCCGCAGGGTGGCAGGTACAGAAGGAGCAGACAAGCGACCAGGGATGTGTCAGCATCAGGGTTATTATCATTTCGCCAGTGGGCAGAAAAGGGCAAATGACGCGAACATTTTGCCCAAACAGCCAGTAGTCAGGAGCACGTATGCTAAGGGTTTATCACTCCAATCATTTGGATGTGCTGGAAGCATTGATGGAGTTTATCGTTGAACGCGACCACCTCAGCGATCCTTTTGAACCCGAAGTGGTGCTGGTTCAGAGCACGGGTATGGCGCAATGGCTGCAAATGACGCTGGCGCAGAAGTTTGGCATTGCCGCCAATATCGACTTTCCGCTCCCTGCCAGTTTTATCTGGGATATGTTTGTGCGTGTCCTGCCGGACATCCCAAAAGAGAGCGCATTTAATAAACAGAGTATGAGCTGGAAACTGATGTCGCTGCTACCAGAGATGCTGGAGCACGACGAATTTGCCATGTTGCGCCACTACCTGAGCGATGACGACGACAAGCGCAAGCTGTTTCAGCTTTCCTCCCGTATTGCGGATCTTTTCGACCAATACCTTGTCTATCGCCCGGAGTGGCTCACCCTCTGGGAAGCCGGGAAAAAAGTGGATGGTCTTGATGAGGCGCAAATCTGGCAGGCGCCACTATGGCGTCGTCTGGTGGAGCATACAGCCGAGCTTGGACAGCCGCACTGGCACCGCGCCAATCTTTATCAGCGCTTTATCAATGTGCTTGAATCGGCTGAGCAGTGCCCGCCTGGGTTACCGTCGCGCGTATTTATATGTGGCATTTCAGCGCTGCCGCCAGTCTACCTACAGGCGTTACAGGCGCTGGGTAAGCATATTGATGTACACCTGCTCTTTACCAACCCTTGCCGCTACTACTGGGGTGATATTAAAGACCCGGCATTTTTAGCCAAACTGCTGACCCGCCAGCGCCGACATCATCGCGACGAGCGAACGCTGCCTCTTTTTCGTGATGCGAGCGCTGTACAAGGCTTGTTTAACAGCGATGGTGAGCAAAATTTACCGAACCCACTGCTTGCCTCGTGGGGCAAACTGGGGCGCGATTATGTGCACCTGCTTGCCGGGCTGGAGAATTACCAGGACCTGGATGCGTTTGTCGATGTTACGCCTGGGCACATTCTACAGAACCTGCAATACGACATGTTGGAACTGCAAAATAGCGCCGTCGCAGGAGTGAATGCCGAAGAGTATGAGCGCAGCGATAAAAAGCGCCTGCTTGAGCCCGACGACCGTAGTGTGACGGTGCATATCTGTCATAGCCCACAGCGGGAAGTGGAAGTATTACATGACAATCTGCTGGCGATGCTGGAGGCCGATCCGTCGCTAACGCCAAGAGACATTGTGGTGATGGTGGCTGATATTGACAGCTACAGTCCGTATATCCAGTCTGTTTTTGGTAGCGCTGTGGGTGAGCGTTACATTCCTTACGCCATTTCTGATCGCCGTGCACGTCAGGCGCATCCGGCGCTACAGGCATTTATTAGTTTGCTGTCGTTACCCGATAGCCGCTTTGTTTCGGAAGACGTACTGGCGCTGCTGGATGTCCCCGTGCTGGCGGCGCGTTTCAATATTGATGAAGAGGGATTGCGTTACCTGCGCCAGTGGGTCAATGAGTCGGGCATTCGCTGGGGTATGGATGACGATAATGTCCGTGAACTGGAACTCCCGGCGACCGGACAACATACCTGGCAATTTGGTTTAACCCGCATGCTGCTGGGATACGCGATGGAAAGTCGTCAGGGGGAATGGCAATCCATTCTGCCTTATGATGAATCCAGCGGGCTGATTGCTGAGCTGGTCGGTCATCTCGCTTCCTTGCTCATGCAGCTTAATACCTGGCGGCAGGGACTGGCACAGGCGCGTCCGCTTGAAGAGTGGCTGCCGGTCTGTCGGGAGATGCTCAATGACTTTTTCCTGCCCGATCAGGACACAGAAGCCGCGCTGGCGCTCATCGAACAGCAATGGCAGGCGATAATTGCACAGGGTATTGATGCAGCGTACGGCGAAGATATCCCACTTTCCGTCTTACGCGACGAACTGGCGCAGCGTCTCGATCAGGAGCGCATCAGCCAGCGCTTTCTGGCCGGGCCGGTGAACATCTGTACCCTGATGCCAATGCGTTCTATCCCTTTTAAAGTGGTATGCCTGTTGGGTATGAATGACGGCGTCTACCCGCGAACACTTGCACCGCTGGGGTTCGACCTGATGAGCCATCAATCCCAGCGCGGCGACCGTAGCCGTCGTGATGATGACCGCTACCTGTTCCTTGAGGCATTGATTTCCGCGCAGGAAAAACTCTACATCAGCTATATCGGTCGCTCGATTCAGGATAACAGCGAACGTTTTCCGTCTGTGCTCGTGCAGGAGTTACTTGATTATATTGGGCAAAGCCACTGCCTGCCGGGTGATGAAGCGCTAAATTGCGATGAGAGTGAAAAGCGCGTTAAAGAACATATTTGCTATCTGCATCCTCGTATGCCGTTTGATGCTGCCAATTTCCGCCCTGGCGAATGGCAAAGTTTTGCCAGCGACTGGTTGCCCGCGGCAAGCCAACAGGGCACGGCGCACCCTGAATTTATTCAGCAACTTTCCCCGCTCGCGCTGGAATCGCTGACGCTTGAGCAACTGTTGCGTTTCTGGGCTCACCCGGTACGCGCCTTCTTCCAGATGCGACTGCGCGTCAATTTCCGTTCGGAAGAGAGCGATATCCCCGATGCCGAACCTTTTATTCTGGAAGGGTTAAGTCGCTACCAGCTCAACCAGGAACTGCTCAATGCGCTGGTGGACCAACAGGACGTTGAAAAGCTTTTTCGTCACTATCGTGCGGCAGGAGCATTGCCCTATGGCGCGTTTGGCGAGATTATCTGGGAAGCCCAGCAGCTTGAAATGCAGGAGCTGGCAGACCGGGTGATCGCGCAGCGCCAGCCCGGTCAAAGCATGGAGGTCGATCTGGAATGCGCAGGCGTGCATCTGAGCGGATGGCTGGCGCATGTACAGCCCGATGGCCTGTTACGCTGGCGACCATCGAAACTCAGCGTTACCCAGGGCTTGCAACTTTGGCTTGAGCATCTTGTCTACTGTGCTAGCGGCGGGGTTGGGGAGAGTCGTTTATTTGTCCGCAGTGGTGGCGAATGGCGTTTCCCTGCGATGAAGCCGGACGACGCATTGCAACATTTGGCGCTCATGATTGAAGGCTATCGTGAAGGGATGGCAAAACCATTGCTGCTGCTACCAGAAAGCGGTGGCGCATGGATAAAAGCCTGTTACGACGCAGCAATTGATGCCATGTTATCGGATGAGACAACGCTGCAAAAAGCGCAAAGTAAATTCTTGCAAGCGTATGAAGGCGGTTTGTTTTCAACCGGCGAAGGTGAAGATATCTGGTATCAGAGGCTGTGGAGAACCCTCACCCCTGAGCATTACCTGCAGATAACGACACTTTCGCAGCGTTACCTGTTACCGCTGTATCGATTTAATCAGTCCAAATGACTGTATAAAAATTGCGCAAGTAAGAACCATCCTTTATTATGCGCGACGGGTCACGGACTGATATACCAAGAGTTCGGCATGCTGCCGACGCACGTTTTGCCCCGAAAGTTTCAGCAAGGCTGGAAAGCGAGGGGATTGTTAATGATGAGGTTCGTGAATGCCCCGCAGCACCTGGTTAAAAGCTTTCGTTGTGTTCTTTGCCCTCTGGGCGTCGTACAGTCAGGCAGATAATGGTTGGCAGCCGATACAAGAAACTATCCGTAAGAGCGATAAAGATACCCGCCAGTATCAGGCGATTCGTCTCGACAACGGCATGGTAGTACTGCTGGTTTCCGATTCCCAGGCGGTAAAATCCCTTTCTGCACTTGTCGTCCCGGTAGGTTCCCTTGAAGACCCTGCCGCGCATCCCGGCCTTGCCCATTATCTTGAGCATATGTCTCTGATGGGCTCGAAAAAATACCCGCAGCCGGATAGCCTCTCCGAATTTCTGAAAATGCACGGTGGTAGCCATAACGCCAGCACCGCGCCCTATCGCACCGCGTTTTATCTGGAAGTGGAAAACAACGCGCTGGAAGGGGCCGTTGACCGACTGGCTGATGCGATTGCCGCACCGTTGCTTGAGAAAAAATATGCCGATCGCGAGCGTAACGCTGTCAATGCAGAGTTGACCATGGCGCGTACCCGTGACGGGATGCGTATGGCGCAGGTGAGCGCGGAGACCATCAACCCGGCGCACCCTGGCGCACGCTTCTCTGGTGGTAACCTCGAAACGCTGAGTGATAAGCCCGGTAGTCCGGTGCACGAAGCGCTGCTCGCGTTTCACGAAAAATACTATTCTGCCAATCTGATGAAAGCGGTGATTTACAGTAATCGTCCTTTGCCTGAGCTGGCGAAAATTGCGGTTGATACCTTTGGCCGGGTGCCGAATAAAAACATTGAACGTCCAGCTATCGATGTTCCGGTAGTTACCGATGCGCAAAAAGGCATCATTATTCACTACGTTCCGGCGGTGCCGCGCAAGGTGCTGCGCGTTGAATTTCGCATTGATAACAACACCGCGCAATTTCGTAGCAAAACGGATGAGCTGATCACCTATCTTATCGGTAACCGTAGCCCGGGAACGCTTTCTGACTGGCTGCAAAAACAGGGGCTGGCAGAAGGTATCCGGGCAGATTCCGATCCGGTCGTGAACGGAAATAGCGGTGTGCTGGCTATCTCTGCGACCCTGACGGACAAAGGCCAGGCCAACCGTGATAAGGTGGTGGCGGCTATTTTTAGCTATCTCACCATGCTGCGCGAGAAGGGCGTGGATAAACGCTATTTTGACGAACTGGCGCACATTCTGGATCTCGATTTTCGCTACCCGTCGATTACGCGTGATATGGGATACGTGGAATGGCTGGCGGACACTATGATCCGCGTGCCGGTGGCGCATACGCTGGATTCGGTAAATATTGCCGACCAGTACGACGCCAAAGCCGTGCAGGCACGTCTGGATGAGATGACGCCGCAAAATGCCCGTATCTGGTATATCAGCCCTACTGAGCCACATGACAAAACAGCATATTTTGTCGATGCGCCGTATCAGGTGAATAAAATCACCCCACAACTGTTTGCACAGTGGCAGCAGCAGTCGGCCGAAATTACGCTGAAAACCCCCGAACTTAATCCGTATATTCCGGATGACTTTACGCTGATCAAACCGGCGAAAGAGTACACTAATCCGGAGCTGATCGTTGACGAGCCAAACCTGCGGGTGGTCTACATGCCGAGCCGCTATTTCGCGAACGAACCGAAAGCGGATGTGAGCGTGGTGCTGCGTAATCCAAAAGCGATGGATAGCGCGAAAAACCAGGTAATGTTCGCCCTGAACGACTATCTGGCGGGGATCGCGCTGGACCAGTTAAGTAATCAGGCGGCGGCAGGCGGCATCAGTTTCTCGACCAATGCCAATAATGGTCTGATGCTCAACGCCAACGGGTATACCCAGCGTTTGCCACAGTTGTTCCAGGCGTTGCTGGCGGGATATTTCAGCTATACGCCGACCGCAGAGCAACTTGAACAGGCGAAATCCTGGTATGCGCAAATGATGGACTCCGCGGATAAAGGCAAAGCATTTGATCAGGCTATCATGCCCGTCCAGATGCTCTCTCAGGTGCCTTACTTCCAGCGAGAAGACCGTCGTGCGCTGCTGCCGTCAATCACACTGGATGACATTCTTGCTTATCGTGATGCACTGAAAACCAATGCGCGTCCTGAATTTCTGGTGGTGGGGAACCTTACCGACCAGCAGGCTAAAGACCTGGCGCACGGCGTTCAGGAGCAATTGGGCGCGAAAGGCAGCGAATGGTGTCGCAACAAAGAGGTACTGATCGACAAACCGCAGTCGGTGATATTCGAAAAAGCAGGCAACAGCACCGATTCCGCGTTGGCCGCCGTGTTTGTTCCGTCAGGGGTCGATGAGTACACCAGCTCGGCTTATAGCGCAATGCTCGGGCAGATCATCCAGCCGTGGTTTTATAACCAATTGCGTACCGAAGAGCAGCTTGGTTATGCGGTGTTCGCCTTCCCAATGAGCATTGGACGTCAGTGGGGGATGGGTTTCTTATTACAGAGCAACAGCAAGCAGCCTGCCTGGTTGTGGGAGCGTTATAAGGCCTTCTTCCCAACTGCGGAAGCGAAGCTGCGTGCCATGAAGCCGGAAGAATTTGCGCAAATCCAACAAGGGGTTATCGCGCAAATCCAGCAGGCGCCGCAGACGCTGGGCGAAGAAGCCTCAAAACTCAGTAAAGATTTTGATCGGGGCAATATGCGCTTCGATTCACGTGATAAAGTAGTGGCTCAGATAAAACTGCTGACGCCGCAGAAACTTGCCGATTTCTTCCATCAGGCGGTGGTTGAGCCGCAGGGCATGGCGGTATTGTCACAGATTTCCGGAAGCCAAAGTGGGAAAGCGGAGTATGCGCAGCCCGAAGGGTGGAAAGTCTGGGACAGCGTCAGCGCGTTGCAGCAATCTTTACCCCTGATGAGCGAGAAAAATGAGTGAAACCGCTGAGACCCTTGATCCACTCCGCTTGCCGCTAACCGGCGAGCGCCTGATTGAAGCCTCTGCGGGCACCGGTAAGACCTTCACCATCGCCGCACTTTACCTGCGGCTGCTACTTGGTTTAGGCGGCAATGCCGCCTTTCCACGCCCTTTAAACGTCGAAGAGCTGTTGGTGGTGACCTTTACCGAGGCCGCCACCGAAGAACTTCGCGGTCGCATTCGCAGCAATATCCATGAACTTCGCATCGCCTGTTTGCGCGAAACAACAGACAACCCGTTATATGCCAGCCTGTTGCGCGAGATCACCGATAAGCAACAGGCCGCGCAGTGGCTAATGCTCGCTGAACGGCAGATGGATGAAGCGGCCGTCTTTACTATCCACGGTTTTTGCCAGCGCATGCTTAGCCTCAATGCCTTTGAATCCGGCATGCTGTTTGAACAGCAACTGATCGAAGACGAGTCACTGCTGCGCTACCAGGCCTGCGCAGACTTCTGGCGTCGCCACTGTTACCCCTTGCCGCGTGATCTGGCGCAGGTGGTTCACGAGTCGTGGAAAGGCCCGCATGATTTGCTCAAAGCCATCGACCGCTATTTGCAGGGTGAAGCGCCGCAAATCAAAGCCGCACCGCCAGCGGATGAAACGCTGGAGAGTCGCCATCAGAAAATCATTGAGCAGATCGATAGCGTTAAGCAGCAGTGGGTTGCCTCCGTGGACGAACTGGGGCCGCTAATTGAAGGCTCCGGGATCATGCGGCAAAAATTCAATCGTACCAACCAGGCCCGCTGGATCGAGAAGATCAGCGCCTGGGCCAATGAGACGACCTGTAGTTATCAGTTACCGGAAGCGCTGGAAAAGTTTGCGCAATCGTTCCTGCGTGAGCGGACCAAAGAGGGCGGTGTGGTACCGGAACATGCGGTTTTCGAGGCGATTGAAACCTTACTGAATGCACCGCTGACGCTCAACGATTTGATGCTAACCAGCGCGATGCGCGAAATCCGTGAAGCGGTGGCCAGAGAAAAGCGTCGCCGTGGCGAACTCGGTTTTGACGACATGTTGAGTCGGCTGGACAGCGCCTTGCAAAGCGCGAGTGGCGAGGCGCTGGCAACGGCGATCCGCACCCGTTTCCCGGTCGCCATGATTGATGAATTTCAGGATACCGACCCCCAGCAGTATCGTATTTTCCGTCGTATCTGGCACCACCAGCCGGAAAGCGGGCTACTTCTGATAGGCGATCCGAAACAGGCTATTTACGCGTTTCGCGGGGCCGATATTTTTACCTACATGAAAGCGCGCGATGAAGTAAACGCCCGCTATACGCTTGATACCAACTGGCGTTCCGCGCCGGGAATGGTGGAGAGTGTTAATCAGCTTTTCAGCCAGACCGACAACGCCTTTATGTTTCGGCAAATTCCTTTCCAGCCAGTGAAATCAGCGGCGAAGAACCAGTCGCTGCGGTTTACGATAAAAGGAGAAAAACAGCCAGCAATGGCGATGTGGCTGATGAAAAGCGAGGGTGTCGGCGTCGGGGATTATCAAACCTTTATGGCTGAACTCTGCGCGACGCAAATCCGCGACTGGCTGATAGCCGGGCAGAAGGGGGAGGCGTTGCTGCATGAGGGAAAAACGACTCGTCCTGTAAAAGCTTCTGATATTACCGTGCTGATTCGTAGCCGCCATGAGGCGTCACTGATTCGCGATGCGTTGGGTCTTCTTAATATTCCCTCGGTTTATCTTTCTAACCGTGACAGCGTGTTTGATACGCCGGAGGCCCAGGAACTGCTCTGGCTATTACAGGCGGTGCTGGCGCCGGAACGTGAAAACACGTTACGTAGCGCACTGGCGACCTCCATGCTCGGTTTGAGTGCGCTGGATATCGAAACGCTTAACCAGGACGAAGCCGCCTGGGATGCGATAGTAGAAGAGTTTGCTGGCTGGCGGGACATGTGGCTTAAGCGCGGCGTTATGCCAATGCTGCGTGCACTGATGAGTGCGCGCCACGTGGCGGAAAACCTGCTGGCGACGCCGGGTGGCGAACGCCGTCTGACGGACATTTTGCACCTGAGTGAATTACTGCAGGAAGCAGGCACACAGGTAGAGAGCGAACATGCGCTGGTGCGTTGGCTGGCACAGCATATCGCCGAACCGGATGCGAATTCGTCGAGTGAACAGTTGCGTCTGGAAAGCGACAAACATCTGGTGAAAATCGTCACCATCCATAAATCGAAAGGGCTGGAATACCCGCTGGTCTGGCTGCCTTTTATCGCCAATTTCCGCGTTCAGGATCAGGCGTTTTACCACGACCGCACGTCGTTTGCGCCAGTGCTGGACCTCAGCAAAGCCGAGGAGAGCATTGAACTGGCGGAGACGGAACGCCTGGCGGAAGATCTGCGTCTGCTGTATGTGGCGCTGACGCGCTCGGTCTGGCATTGCAGTCTGGGGATTGCCCCTATTTCTCGTCGTCGCGGCGAGAAAATGGGTGACAGCGATTTCCATCTCAACGCATTGGGGCGGCTTATTCAGCAGGGACAACCTCGCGATGCGCAGGGGCTTCGGGCCTGCGTCGAGGCGCTGTGTAACGATAATATCGCCCTTTGTATGCCCGATGTGCCGGACAACGTTCGCTGGCAGGCGCCGCAAGACGTGGTGCAGGCGTTAACGGCCCGCCAGATGACGCGAACCGTACGTGATGACTGGCGCGTGACCAGTTATTCCGGGCTGCAACAGCGTGCGCATGGCATTGCGCAGGATTTATTGCCGCGTCTGGACCTTGATGCCGCCGGGGAGCGAGATCTGCTGGCTGAGCCAATGCTGACGCCGCATCAGTTCCCACGTGGCGCCTCGCCGGGGACGTTCTTACACAGCCTGTTTGAAGATCTGGATTTCACCCAGCCGATTGCCCCAGCCTGGGTGGCAGAGAAACTCCAGCGCGGCGGTTTTGAAGAGCACTGGCAGCCGGTTATTAGCGAATGGATCGACACGATCCTTCACGTTCCCCTGGCCGATACGGGGGCGTCGTTGCATCAGTTAACGGCAAAGGAAAAGCAGGTAGAGATGGAGTTCTATATCCCGATTGCCCAAAATCTGCGCGCCGGGACGCTCGATGCGCTGATACGCCAGTACGATCCGTTGTCGGCCGGCTGTCCGCCGCTGGATTTTCGCGAGGTGCGCGGCATGCTAAAAGGGTTTATTGACCTGGTATTCCGCCACGAAGGGCGTTACTACCTGTTGGATTATAAATCGAACTGGCTGGGAGAATCCGCCGAGGCCTATACCCGCGAGGCAATGGCTGCCGCCATGCAATCTCACCGTTACGATTTGCAGTATCAGCTTTATACACTTGCCCTTCATCGTTACCTGCGCCACCGCATCGCCGGGTACGATTATGAGCGCCACTTTGGTGGCGTTATTTACCTCTTCCTGCGTGGCGTCGAGGCCGATAATTCGCAGCAGGGGATCTTTACCACCCGGCCTGACGCGGCACTGATAAGCCAGATGGATGCCCTGTTTGCCGGGGAAACGCTGGAGGTGGCGCAATGAGACTGCGTACGTTACTGCAACACGCTGTAGAGCTAAAAATCTTGCGTCCGCTGGATGTGCAATTTGCCCTGGCCGTGGCCAGCGATGATGAACCGGCGGTAATGCTGGCAGCGGCAATGCTGAGCTTTGATGCCGGAGAAGGGCATGTCTGCCTGCCTCTTTCCCGTTTAGCGCCGGAAAACCTGCCCGCCAGAGCGCATCCGCTGCTGGCTTCTCTTTATGAAGAAGCCGGTTATCCGGCGGACTGGCGAAAAACGTTACTGGCCTCGCCTGCGGTGAGTGAGGGGGAGGTGGCAACGCCGATGATCCTCGTGGGTGAGCGACTGTATCTGAACCGTATGTGGTGCAACGAATGCAGTATTGCCGACTTTTTTGCCAGGGTTAATCAACCGTTGGAGGTAGATGAAAACCGTCTGCGGCAGGCGCTGGACGACCTGTTTCAGCCTTCGGATGACATTAACTGGCAGAAGGTGGCAGCGGCGGTTGCGCTTACCCGCCGCGTATCGGTGATCTCGGGCGGCCCTGGCACCGGGAAAACCACGACGGTGGCGAAGCTGCTTGCCGCGCTGGTGCAAATGGCTGATGGCGCACGCTGTCGCATTTGTCTTGCCGCACCAACCGGAAAAGCAGCCGCTCGCCTGACGGAATCTTTGGGAGCGGCGCTTCGCCAGTTGCCGTTGACTGACAAACAAAAGGCGACGCTGCCTGATGAAGCCAGTACCCTGCATCGTCTTCTGGGTGCGCTGCCCGGTAGCCAACGGCTGCGTTATCACGCTGGCAATCCACTACATCTGGATGTGCTGGTGGTGGATGAAGCTTCGATGATTGACCTGCCGATGATGTCGCGGCTGATTGATGCACTGCCGCAACATGCCCGGGTGATATTCCTCGGAGACCGAGACCAGTTGGCGTCCGTAGAGGCCGGTGCGGTACTTGGAGACATTTGCACCTGGGTCAATAAAGGGTTTACGCCAGAGCGTGCCGCGCAGCTCTCGCGGATAACAGGAACAACCGTACCCGCAGGAGAAGGCACTTCGGCCAGTGCGCTACGTGACAGCCTGTGCCTGCTGCAAAAAAGTTACCGCTTCGGCAGCGATTCGGGTATCGGGCAACTGGCGGCGGCGGTTAACCGTGGTGATAAAACGGCGGCAAGCGCAGTGCTGAGCCAGGGCTTTAGCGATATCGAAAACAAGCACCTGCAAAGCGCAGAAGACTATCAGAGCATGATTGATGATGCGCTGGCAGGCTATGGTCATTTTCTTGGGCTGGTACGCGATGGCGCGCAGCCGCAAGAGGTCCTCGCCGCTTTTGGCGAATATCAACTGCTGTGCGCATTGCGTGAAGGGCCATTTGGCGTGAGTGGGCTGAACGATCGTGTTGAGCAGGCGCTGGTCCGGCAGCGACGGATTACCCGCCCGGCGCATGCGCGCTGGTATCACGGCAGGCCGGTCATGATCACGCGTAATGACGCCTCGCTGGGGTTGTTTAACGGCGATATTGGTATTGCGCTCGATCAGGGGCAGGGCATTCGTGTCTGGTTCCCGTTACCTGACGGTAGTCTGAAATCGGTGCAGCCCAGTCGTTTACCGGAACATGATACCGCCTGGGCGATGACGGTGCATAAATCGCAGGGCTCGGAGTTTGATCATGCGGCACTGATTTTGCCAGGCCAGATTGTGCCAGTGGTAACAAGAGAGTTGGTTTATACCGCGATTACCCGTGCGAAAAAACGCCTGTCGCTGTATGCCGATGAACGCATACTGGCGCAGGCCATTGCCACGCGTACCGAACGGCGAAGCGGGCTGAACGCCATTTTTGAAACAATGTAGAACATAGCCCTCACCCGGCGGTGAGGGCGATGGGGCAACTTAGCCCAAATCTGCCATCAGCACTTTTGAACGCCGCTGATAGTTGTACATCTCTTTTTTACTTTCCGGCAGGGAATCGATATCCACCGGGGTAAAGCCGCGTTCCTGGAACCAGTGGATGCTGCGGGTGGTGAGGACAAAGAGTTTGCTCAGACCCATCTGTCTCGCCTGGGCCGCAATGCGCTCAAGCAACACCTCGCCGCGCGATGAACTGCGATAGTCCGGATGTACCGCTACGCAGGCCATTTCGCCGATTTTTTCTTCCTGGAACGGATAGAGCGCCGCACAGGCGATGGTCAGGTTATCGCGCTGAATGATGGTGAATTTATCGATCTCCATCTCCAGTTGTTCACGCGAACGACGCACCAGGATACCTTGCTGCTCCAGTGGACGAATCAGCTCAAGAATGCCGCCGATATCGTTAATGGTGGCACGACGGATCTGTTCCGCGCTCTCCATTACAATCTGCGTACCGATACCGTCGCGAGAGAATAGCTCCTGCAATAAGGCGCCATCTTCCTGATAACTGATCAGGTGGCTGCGGCGAACGCCACTGCGACAGGCTTTCATCGCGCCACGCAGGAAACGTACTGTTCCGGAGTGGTAATCGCCTTGCTCTTCCAGCGATTCGACCCGCGACTGGGCTTCGTTCGGGAACATCTCGGAGACAATCTGCCCATCTTCGTTGTAGACGCCCTGCGATGAACAAAAGCCAATCATCTTTTCTGCTTTCAGTTTGATGGCCAGTTGTGTCGCAATCTCTTCCGAGGTGAGGTTAAAGCTTTCGCCAGTGACAGACACCGCAACGGGGCCGAGCAGCACAATCGCGCCGCTGTCTAACTGGCGGTGGATGGCTTCTTCATCGATACGACGGATACGTCCGCTATGGCAATAGTCAACGCCATCGTCCACGCCCAGCGGCTGGGCGATGATGAAGTTGCCGCTCACCACGTTAATGTGCGCGCCCTGCAATGGCGTATTGTTCAGACTCATGGAGAGGCGAGCGGTAATATCCAGTTGCAGCAGACCGGCGGCCTGTTTCACCAGTTCAAGCGTTTTGGCATCTGTCACACGGGTATGTTTGTGATACACCGGTTCGTGATTATGCGCAGCAAGATTGGCATCAATCTGCGGACGTGCGCCATACACCACCACCAGGCGAATACCGAGGCTGTGGAGTAAGCCTATGTCGCTGACAATGCTGGAAAAGTTTTCATGTTCAATGGCTTCGCCACCCAACATGATGACAAACGTTTTTCCCCGATGGGTATTAATATAGGGAACAGAATGGCGAAATCCCTGTACCAGTTCGGTTCTGCGTTCCTTTACCACGGCCAACCCTCACTGCATGATTATTCGTAAATTGTGTATTTTTATTCTTTTATGGCGCTGGGTGCAAGCCATAAATTCGCCTTAGACAAAGAATAATTCCTGCGTGCTATTGCATGGATTGTGTATGTTTACCCTTTTATAGATGACAGTTTATGCGTCATTCGTTAAAGTTTTCGGTCAAATCTGACGTTTACTTAGTATTTCATCTTTTTTGCTCGGGAGAAGCATGTCGGGAAGTCAATCAAGGCTGAGCCGCCGCCAATTGTTACAAGGGGCGGGCGCTATGTGGTTATTGAGCGTGAGTCAGGTCGGTCTTGCCGCCGTCAGTCAGGTGGTGGCGGTGCGCGTCTGGCCTGCGTCAACCTATACTCGCGTGACCGTTGAGTCTAACCGTGTGCTGAAATATCGCCAGTTTGCGCTCAGCAATCCGGATCGGCTGGTTGTTGATATTGAAGACGTTAACCTGAACTCCGTTTTGAAAGGGATGGGGAGTCAAATTCGCGGCGATGATCCTTTTATCAAATCTGCGCGCGTTGGGCAGTTTGATCCAAAAACGGTGCGTATGGTGTTTGAGCTTAAGCAGGATATTAAACCGCAGCTCTTCGCCCTTGCGCCGGTGGCAGGGTTTAAAGAACGTCTGGTAATGGATCTTTATCCGGCGAATGCGAAAGATGTTCAGGATCCGCTGCTCGCGCTTCTGGAAGAGTACAACCAGGGCGACCTGGAAAAACAGGTGCCGCCAGCGCAAAGCGGGCCACAACCGGGCAAAGCGGGGCGGGATCGGCCGATCGTTATTATGCTGGATCCTGGCCATGGCGGTGAGGATCCGGGCGCTATCGGGAAATACCGGACCCGCGAAAAAGATGTGGTGCTGCAAATTGCCCGTCGCCTGCGCGCGCTGATTGAGCAGGAAGGCAATATGAAAGCCTACATGACACGCAATGAGGATGTGTTTATCCCCTTGAAAGTGCGTGTCGCCAAAGCGCAAAAGCAGCGCGCCGACCTGTTTGTTTCCATTCATGCGGACGCCTTTAGCAGCCGCCAGCCGAGCGGTTCGTCGGTCTTTGCCCTCTCAACCAAAGGGGCGACCAGTACGGCGGCGAAATACCTTGCGGAAACGCAGAATGCCTCCGACTTAATCGGTGGGGTTAGCAAGAGCGGCGATCGTTATCTCGACCATACGATGTTCGATATGGTGCAGTCACTAACCATTAACGACAGCCTGAAATTTGGCAAAGCGGTGCTCAACAAGCTGGGTAATGTTAACAACCTGCATAAAAACAGTGTCGAGCAGGCCGGGTTCGCGGTACTGAAAGCACCGGATATTCCGTCGATTCTGGTCGAAACGGCGTTTATCAGTAACGTGGAAGAAGAGCGTAAGCTTAAGACGGCGAAATTCCAGCAAGAGGTGGCGGAGTCGATTCTTGCAGGGATTAAGGCGTATTTTGCCGATGGCGCAACGCTGGCAAGAAGAGGCTAGTGTTTTAGTCAGGATTTTATTCGAGGCGGCAACGGAATGAATCCCCGGGAGCGTACAAAGGTACGTGACTGGGGTGAATGAGGGCAGCCAACAATGGCACAGCCTGAAGGGTGAAGAATAAAAACAAAAAAACACCCTTGAGGGTGCTTATGAAATTGGTTGCGGGGGCCGGATTTGAACCGACGACCTTCGGGTTATGAGCCCGACGAGCTACCAGGCTGCTCCACCCCGCGTCCGTCTTTACTCTTCATCGAGTAAATGTGCATCAGATTGTAATTGGTTGCGGGGGCCGGATTTGAACCGACGACCTTCGGGTTATGAGCCCGACGAGCTACCAGGCTGCTCCACCCCGCGTCCGCGTTTACTCTTCCATCGAGTAAATTTACTTCTGATTTTAATTGGTTGCGGGGGCCGGATTTGAACCGACGACCTTCGGGTTATGAGCCCGACGAGCTACCAGGCTGCTCCACCCCGCGTCCGTGGATGCGCACTATACTCCGCTAACATTTTGATGCAACCCTTTTTTAACGGAATAGCTTATTAGCGCGACATTTGTATAAAAACAGTACGATAAGGGTGTTTTTTGTACTGCATTTGCGGCAGGTTGCGCAATCGCATTTCATTCGCAGGGGCGGTTTGTTATCTTCATCACGCTCCGGATTAACCAGAAGATGAGAGAAATGAAAGGACGTTGGGCAAAATATCTACTCGCAGGCGCAATGGCAGCACTTCTCGCCGCCTGTACTTCAAAGCCGACCGATCGCGGTCAACAATATAAGGACGGGAAATTCTCCCAGCCTTTCTCTCTGGTAAACCAGCCTGATGCGACTGGCGCGCCGATTAACGCGGGCGACTTTGCCGAGCAGGTAAATCAAATCCGCAGCGCTTCTCCGCGCCTCTATTCAGGACAGAGCAACGTTTATAACGCGGTACAGCAGTGGCTGCGTGCCGGAGGCGATACCCGCACGATGCGCCAGTACGGTATTGATGCCTGGCAGATGGAAGGGGCGGATAACTACGGTAACGTCCAGTTCACCGGTTATTACACGCCGGTTGTGCAGGCGCGCCATACCCGCCAGGGCGAGTTCCAGTATCCGATTTATCGCATGCCGCCTAAACGTGGGCGTCTGCCTTCCCGCGCCGAGATTTACGCGGGCGCATTGAGCGACAGCTACGTGCTGGCCTATAGCAACTCGCTGATGGATAACTTCATCATGGACGTTCAGGGGAGCGGCTATATTGATTTTGGCGACGGTAGCCCGCTGAACTTCTTTAGCTATGCTGGCAAAAATGGTCATCCCTATCGCAGTATCGGTAAAGTGCTGATCGACCGGGGCGAGTATAAAAAAGAAGACATGTCGATGCAGGCAATCCGCCACTGGGGTGAAACCCACAGTGAAGCGGAAGTGCGTGCCTTACTGGAAGAAAACCCGTCATTTGTCTTCTTTAAACCGCAATCCTACGCACCGGTGAAAGGGGCGAGTGCGGTACCGCTGATTGGCCGCGCATCTGTAGCATCTGATCGCAGTATTATCCCGGCGGGCACCACGCTGTTGGCAGAAGTGCCGCTGCTTGATGCGAATGGCAAATTTACCGGTCAGTATGAGTTACGACTGATGGTGGCGCTGGATGTTGGCGGCGCCATTAAGGGCCAGCACTTCGATATCTATCAGGGGATTGGCCCGGATGCCGGTCACCGTGCCGGGTGGTACAACCATTATGGTCGCGTGTGGGTGCTGAAAACCGCGCCGGGGACGGGTAACGTCTTTAGCGGTTGAGTGTGATACGCTAAAATTGGTTTTCAAGAATAACGGATTTATGGCATGACGTAGCCCCGGTAAGCGAAGCGCCACCGGGAGTTCCCCTAACTTCATCGCTCCAGGGTTGTCAGCAACATCATGGGTGAGGGATAAACCTCACCCTTTTTACATCTGAGGTCTTATGTCTGTGGTAATCAGCGATGCCTGGCGCCAGCGTTTTGGCGGCACGGCGCGTTTATACGGTGAAAAAGCGCTACAACTGTTTGCCGATTCGCATATCTGCGTCGTTGGCATCGGCGGAGTCGGTTCATGGGTTGCCGAAGCGCTGGCGCGCACAGGAATTGGCGCTATTACATTGATCGATATGGATGATGTCTGCGTGACCAATACCAACCGGCAGATTCACGCCCTGCGTGACAACGTTGGTCTGGCAAAAGCGGAAGTGATGGCGCAGCGTATTTCGCTGATTAACCCGGAGTGTCGCGTCACCGTGATTGACGATTTCGTGACGGCCAATAACGTCGCCCAGTACATGGCGGCCGGTTACAGCTACGTGATTGACGCCATCGACAGCGTGCGCCCGAAAGCGGCGCTGATCGCCTGGTGCCGCCGCAATAAAATCCCGTTGGTGACCACAGGCGGTGCAGGCGGACAGATCGATCCGACGCAAATCCAGGTGGCCGATCTGGCAAAAACCATTCAGGATCCGCTGGCGGCAAAACTGCGTGAGCGCCTCAAAAGCGATTTTGGCGTGGTCAAAAACAGCAAAGGCAAACTGGGCGTGGATTGTGTTTTTTCCACCGAAGCGCTGGTTTACCCGCAGGCAGATGGCTCAGTGTGCGCGATGAAAAGCACGGCAGAAGGGCCAAAACGGATGGATTGTGCGTCAGGTTTTGGCGCCGCGACCATGGTAACCGCCACCTTTGGTTTTGTGGCGGTGTCCCATGCACTGAAAAAAATGATGGCAAAAGCGGAGCGTCAGGAAAGCGCCTGACGCGCGGCATCCTGCACGGCGGCCGCCAGGGCCGCCAGCCCCTGATTACGTGAAGCACTGAGCTCCGCGCGCAATCCCAGTTCGTCAAAGAGTGCCAGCGGATCGCCTGCCAGCAAGACCTGTGGCAGCTTGCCTTCGATGGCCGTCAGCAGCACGGCCAGCATACCGCGAACGATTCGACCCTCGCTGTCGCCAAAAAAGTGCAGCGCGCCGTTTTCTGCGGCTGTACACCCCAGCCAGACACGGTTTTCACAGCCTGCGATTTCTCGCGCCTGCGCTTTCAGTTCGTCGGAAAGCGAGGGTAACTGTTTGCCCAGCAAAATTAGCTGACGGTATTTATCTTCCCACTGTTTAAGAGGAAGAAAGGTCTGGCGTAGCGTCTCTTCGGTAATGGAATGGCCAAAGGGATGCCCGGCAAATGCGGCATTAATCATCAATCCACCAGTAAATCTAAGGCGCGGTCAACGGCGTCAACCAGCGCGTCCACATCATGTTGGGTATTATAGGGGGCAAAAGAGGCGCGAAGCGTCCCTTTTACCCCAAGCGCCGCTAACAGCGGTTGCGCGCAATGTTGCCCGGCCCGCAGGGCAATGCCATAACCCGCCAACAGAGTGACCATATCGCTGTGGTGTACACCTTCAAAATCGAAGGCCAGCAGGCTGGAATCTTGGCAGCGGAAAGAGCGAAAGCCCGCCCGTTTTGCGAGCGCGTCTTCGGCAAGCGTCGCCAGGCCACGGCTGTAGCTTTCCGCCTGGGCGATATCAACACCGTTAAGCCACTCCAGCGCCGCGCCGAGGCCAATCACCCCGGCCACGTTTGGCGTACCCGCCTCAAGTTTGTACGGCACAGGCTGCGTCTGAAAACCGTCAAATGTCACTTCGGTAATCATTTTGCCGCCGCCTAACCACGGTGACATGACATCCAGCAGATGCGATTTACCGTACAGCGCGCCGATGCCCGTTGGGCCATACAGCTTATGGCCGGAAAAGGCATAAAAGTCGATGTCCAAACGCTGAACGTCAGCCGGGAAATGCACGACCCCCTGTGCGCCATCCACCACCACGACCATGCCAGCCTCATGCGCAATAGCGATAGCCTGCTCCAGGTTCGGACACCCGCCGGTGACGTTCGACATCTGCCCCAGAGCGAGCATGCGGCTGCGTGGAGTAATGAGCTGTGGTAATTGACTGATATCCGGCAGGTTATCCACTCCCAGCGGCAGCTTAATCACGCGTGCGCCGGTCTGTTCTGCGACCATCAGCCACGGAACCAGGTTGGCATGATGCTCGGCTTCGCTGACGATGATTTCATCCCCGGCATTCAGGCGAGGGCGTGCATAGCTTTGCGCCACCATATTGATGGCTTCGGTGGTGCCGCGCGTCCAGACGATGTTCTTACCCGACGGAGCATTAAGCAGCGTCGCCACCTGATCGCGGGCAGACTCGTAACGCGCTGTCAGTTTTTGTGCTTCGGCAAACTGGCTGCGGTGAACGTTACCGGCGCTCAGGCTATAAAATTGCTGCGTTGCATCGATGACCGCCTGCGGTTTTAACGCTGTGGCGGCGCTGTCCAGATAAATACCGGCATCGGCGAGCGCGGGAAACTGGGCGCGAAACTGCGCCGGGTTGAAAGCGTTCATGGTATTCCTCGTATCAATCTGTTGATCGTCGCGCAAATTCATCCCCGGAGCAAGGAGGTTGATAACCATCGGAATTGTCTGTTTGTCCAGGCAACCTTCTGTAAGCAGGTTATGCTAATTACTGTTAGATGGATGTTTAAGCCTGTCAGTTATTGAGGTTTATTTAGCATTAATTGCTATGAGGAGAAAGAAGATGAAAAAGACTGCTGCAATTATTTCTGCCTGTTTGTTTACTTTTGCACTGAGCGCCTGTTCCGGTCCTAACTACGCCTTACATACCAATGACGGGCGTACGATTGTCTCCGACGGGAAACCGAAAACTGACGATCAAACCGGTATGATTTCGTATAAAGATGCCAACGGCAATGAACAGCAAATCAACCGTAGCGATGTGAAAGAGATGGTTGCGCTGGAGAAGAAATAACGCCGTTTTTCGGGCAAAAAAAAGCACCGCAATCTTGCGGTGCTACATTAATCACTATGGACAGACAGGGTAAATGTACAGGAAGTGAAAAAGGGTAGTCTCGCTACCGTGGCCTGAATTTCAGACCAATTGCAAACACAACAACACAACATCACAACCGCAAGCCAAAAGCCCTTCAGAACACGCATTCCAAAAAAAGCTTCTCGTTCCGGCTCAGGAAGTGCCGCCACTATAGGTATTTGCTGGTAGAAGCTCAACGGACAAATTATAATGGCTCAGATAAAAAAAACTAATAGGTTACGCATTGTTTCCTGTTTGTTAAAACGCCTTAACATCTAAGCCTGATAACCATGTCCAAGCGATTACCACCCCTTAATGCATTACGTGTTTTTGATGCTGCGGCGCGCCATTTAAGTTTCACGCGCGCGGCAGATGAGTTATTTGTGACGCAGGCCGCAGTAAGCCACCAAATCAAGTCTCTCGAGGATTTTCTGGGGCTCAAATTGTTTCGTCGGCGTAATCGTTCTCTGCTATTAACCGAGGAAGGGCAGAGTTATTTTCAGGATATTAAAGAGATATTTTCCCAACTGACCGAAGCGACGCGTAAACTCCAGGCCCGCAGTGCTAAAGGGGCGTTGACGGTCAGTTTGCTGCCCAGTTTTGCCATTCAATGGATGGTACCCCGCCTCTCTAGCTTTAACTCAGCTTATCCGGGAATCGACGTTCGAATCCAGGCTGTAGATCGCCAGGAAGACAAACTGGCGGATGACGTCGACGTGGCCATTTTTTATGGTCGCGGCAACTGGCCGGGATTGCGTGTTGAAAAATTGTACGCGGAATATCTGTTGCCGGTCTGTTCACCGTTATTATTAACCGGTGATAAGCCTTTGAAAACGCCAGCGGATTTGGCGCAGCACACGCTGTTGCACGATGCGTCTCGCCGGGACTGGCAAACTTATACGCGGCAATTGGGTCTTAATCTTAACGTTCAGCAGGGACCTATTTTTAGCCATAGCGCGATGGTGCTACAGGCGGCAATCCATGGACAGGGGATCGCACTGGCCAACAATGTGATGGCACAGTCCGAAATTGAAGCAGGCCGTCTGGTCTGCCCTTTTAATGATGTTCTGGTCAGTAAGAACGCGTTTTATCTGGTTTGTCATGACAGCCAGGCAGAACTGGGTAAAATAGCCGCCTTTCGACAGTGGATCCTGGCAAAAGCGGCAAGCGAGCAGGAAAAATTTCGTTTCCGCTACGAACAATAATTGTACGCGCGGTAAGCGCATGACTTTAGGGTACGCACATGACCAGCCGTTTCATGTTGATTTTCGCCGCAGTGAGCGGTTTTGTTTATGTTGCGCTGGGAGCATTCGGCGCACATGTTTTAAGTAAATCGATGGGCGTTGTTGAGATGGGCTGGATCCAAACCGGCCTCAACTATCAGGCATTCCATACGCTGGCGGTTCTGGGACTGGCGGTGGCGATGCAGCGTCGTATCAGCATCTGGTTTTACTGGAGTAGTGTATTTCTGGCCCTGGGCACGGTGTTATTTAGCGGCAGTCTGTATTGCCTGGCGCTTTCTCATCTGCGCCTGTGGGCGTTTGTCACCCCTGTTGGCGGCGTCTGCTTCCTGGCAGGATGGGTGTTAATGTTTATTGGTGCAATCCGTCTGAAACGTAAGGGCGTTGTTCATGAATAAAGTTGTTTTACTGTGCCGCCCTGGTTTCGAGAAAGAGTGTGCCGCAGAAATTACCGACAAAGCCGGACGCCGCGAGGTGTTTGGTTTTGCCCGCGTCAAAGAGAACGCGGGCTATGTCATTTTCGAATGTTATCAGCCTGATGACGCAGACAAGCTGGCGCGTGAACTGCCGTTCAGCTCGCTGATCTTCGCCCGTCAGATGTTTGTGGTCGGCGAGTTATTACAGAATCTGCCGCCGGAAGATCGCATTACTCCGATCGTGGGGATGTTGCAGGGTGTCGTGGAGAAAGGCGGTGACTTACGCGTTGAAGTGGCTGACACCAACGAAAGCAAAGAGCTAATGAAGTTCTGCCGCAAATTCACCGTGCCGCTGCGTGCGGCGCTGCGTGAGGCGGGCATTCTGGTGAACTACGAGACGCCGAAGCGCCCGGTGGTGCATGTGTTCTTTATCGCGCCGGGCTGTTGCTATACCGGGTACTCTTACACCACCAATAATTCACCGTTTTATATGGGCATCCCGCGTCTCAAGTTCCCTTCTGATGCGCCGAGCCGCTCAACGCTGAAACTGGAAGAAGCTTTCCATGTGTTTATCCCGGCCGATGAGTGGGACGAGCGCCTGGCGAACGGTATGCACGCGGTGGATCTGGGGGCTTGCCCTGGCGGCTGGACCTATCAACTGGTCAAACGCAATATGTGGGTTGTCTCCGTGGATAATGGTCCGATGGCGCAAAGCCTGATGGATACCGGCCAGGTGACCTGGTTGCCGGAAGATGGCTTCCGCTACCGTCCAAACCGCAACAACATTTCGTGGATGGTCTGCGACATGGTGGAAAAACCAGCTAAAGTGGCCGCGCTGATGGCGCAATGGCTGGTTAACGGCTGGTGCCGTGAAACCATTTTTAATCTCAAGTTGCCAATGAAAAAGCGCTACGAAGAGGTGCAGCAGAACCTGGCGTATATTCAGGAACAGCTTCAGGCGCACGGCATCAATGCCGAGATCCAGGCGCGCCAGCTTTACCATGACCGCGAAGAGGTGACGGTTCACGTCCGTCGCTGGTGGGCTGCGGTGGGTGGGCGTCGCGACGAGCGCTAAGCGTTTCCCATATAACTGACCTGCCTGGCAGGTCAGTTTACTTTCCCGCTTTTACAGACTAAACGCCGGTTGGTGGTTACCGGGAAAGACGCAACTGCTGTAAGTTGCCATCAATATGAATATCCGTTTGCAGGCGCGAGATATCGCGGCAGACAAAGGCCATCTCTTTATGCTCTTCGAGCTTCTTGCGCCACTTCTCCGGCACCTCATCCAGACGGGCATACAGACCCTCCAGATCCTGAAAGTCGGTCAGCAATTGTGCCGCGCTTTTCGGGCCAATCCCCGCGACCCCCGGTATTTTTGAACTGCTGATACCCGCAAGGCCCCAGTAGTCGGGGAGTTGTTGGGGTGAAACGCCGAACTCGCTGGCGATAAAGGGGGCATCCAGCCAGCGTTTCTGAAAGTAATCGCGAATGCGGATGCCCGGCTCCAGAAGCTGGCAGTAGCCTTTATCCGTGGAGACAATGGTGGCCTGATGTCCTGCATTTGCTACTTTGCAGGCGAGCGTAGCGGCCAGATCGTCGGCTTCGTTACCCGGCGACACCCAACTTTGTACGCCGCGCTGAGCAAAAGCGGCACGCAGGTCCGGCATCTCATCATGCAGGGTTTCCGGCATTGGCGGCCTTCCGGCTTTGTAATCGGGCAGCATCTGGTGCCGCCAGCTTTGGTTGCGGGCCTCATCGTCAAACACGGCGACCGCGTGGGTAGGCTGGCTGTGGAGTATCAGCTGATCCAGCGCGTGCTGGCAGGTGGTGACGCAGGGCGAACCCTGAACCGCGTGAATACGTCGAATAAGGTTGAGTGCGTCAACAATAAGCAGATGGATAGCCACCGTTCCCTCCAGGCCATGATACAGGCGTTCAGGGTAACATTGACGGGGCCGGGAGACTATCCGCAGCAGGGGATTCGGGAAGACGCCTCGCAAAACGAGGCGCCGGATGATTAATCGCAGGCGACGATTTTCATCGCCAGACCACCACGCGAGGTTTCGCGATATTTGGCATTCATATCCTTGCCCGTTTCGTACATTGTCTCGATAACTTTATCCAGGCAAACACGCGGCTCGCTGGTTCGGCGCAGCGCCATCCGCGCGGCGTTGACCGCTTTTACCGAGGCGATGGCGTTACGCTCGATACAGGGCACCTGCACTTGTCCGGCCACCGGATCGCAGGTCAGGCCAAGGTTATGTTCCATGCCGATTTCTGCGGCGATACATACCTGGGCAGGGCTTCCACCGAGCAGTTCAGCCAGCCCGGCGGCGGCCATGGAGCAGGCGACGCCAACTTCGCCCTGGCAACCCACTTCCGCGCCGGAAATTGAGGCGTTCATTTTATAGAGCGAGCCAATGGCACTGGCTGTCAGCAGATAGCGCGCCAGCGAATTGGCGTTGACCTCACGGATAAACTTGTCGTAGTAGGCCAGTCCCGCCGGGACAATGCCGCAGGCACCGTTGGTTGGGGCCGTCACCACGCGCCCGCCTGCCGCGTTTTCTTCATTAACAGCCAGCGCGAACATGTTAATCCAGTCGACCACCGCCATCGGGTCGCTGGTGGTTTTATCGCTGCTTACCAGCAGACGGCGCAATGCCGCCGCCCGGCGCGGAACACGCAGTTTGCCTGGCAGCACACCTTCGGTGGTGATGCCGCGTTCAATTCCACCCCGCATGACGTCCCAGACGGCGGAAAGATGCGCCTCCAGCTCTGCCTTGCTGTGCAGCGCCAGCTCGTTTTGCATCATCAGGCCGGAAAGGGAGAGTCCGCTTTCGCGGCAGTGTTGTTGGAGGTCCGCAGCCGATTTGTACGGGTAAGGTACGGCGACAGGGGCGTCATTGCTCTGACCAAAGTGAGCTTCATCAATAATAAAGCCGCCGCCGATAGAGTAATAAGTCTGGCTGTACAGCACGTTTTCACCGTTCAGGGCGGTGATACGCATCCCGTTTTCATGCAGCGATAAGTTGTCTGCGTGGAAATTCATGCACTTATCAACCGGGAACTCCACTTCATGGGCGCCGTTTGCCAGTAGCAGCCGTCCGTGGGTATTAACGTCCTGAATAAACTCAGGAATGGCGTCGATATCCACCGTGTCCGGCAGATTTCCCGCCAGCCCCATAATGATGGCGATATCCGTATGGTGACCTTTCCCGGTCAGTGAGAGGGAACCGTAAACGTCCACCACAACGCGGGTGACGTTTTGCAGCATGTCGCGTGCGATCAGGTCGTCCGTGAACTGCTTACCGGCTTTCATTGGCCCAACGGTGTGGGAGCTGGAAGGGCCAATACCGATTTTAAAAATATCGAATACGCTGATCATGATGCAGTATCCATGGCTAAAAAGATCAGGGAAAAGCGCCGCCGTGCTGACGGCGCTAAGGGATTAGCTGAACAGAGAGAAGAAGATGGCGGAGATAGCGATAAGACCCATTACAGCAACAAAGATGTTGCTGATATGGCCGCTGTATTTACGCATGGCCGGTACTTTATGAATGGCGTACATCGGCATCAGGAACAAAATCATCGCGATAATCGGGCCGCCCAGGGTTTCGATCATGCCGAGAATGCTCGGGTTCAGCGTCGCAACGGCCCAGGTAGTTACCAGCATAAACAGCGCAGTAATTTTGTTCAGTTTGTTGATTTCGATGGATTTACCTTTACCGCGCAGGGATTTAATCACCATCCCGTTAAAGCCTTCACGCGCACCCAGATAGTGGCCGAGGAAGGATTTGGTAATGGCGATAATCGCGATAATCGGCGCCATCCAGGCGATGATCGGTGCGTTAAAGTGGTTTGCCAGGTATGACAGAATGGAGATGTTCTGTGCTTTTGCCGCCGCCAGGTCTGCCGGGGAGAGGCTCAGCACACAACTGAACACGAAGAACATCACGGTCAGTACCATCATGATGTGCGCGTAAGAGAGAATGCGCGAACATTTACGTTCGGCTTCCACGCCATACTCTTCGCGTTTTGCGACTGCGAAAGAGGAGATAATCGGCGAATGGTTAAAGGAGAAGACCATTACCGGAATCGCCAGCCACAGCGTCATCCACAGACCGTTGCCTGACGCACTTGCGCTGCTCAAAGAGAGAGTATCCAGCGCGCTGGTGCTCCACTGTGGAATCAGGTACAGCGCCAGCATCATCAGTGCCACCACGAACGGGAACACCAGAATACTCATCGCTTTGACGATCATTTGCTCACCGAAACGTACGATGGTCATCATGCCGACGATCAGAATCAGCGACAGGATTGCGCGCGGCGGCGGGGTTAAGGCCAACTGGTGGGTCATAAAGCTTTCCACCGTATTGGTAATCGCCACGCTGTAGACCAACAGGATTGGGTAGATAGCAAAGAAATAGAGCAGGGTAATCAGCTTACCGGCGCCTTTGCCGAAATGTTCTTCTACAACTTCGGTGATGTCTTCCCCTGGGTTTTTACCTGAGAGGACGAAACGGGTCAGGCCGCGGTGGGCGAAGAAGGTCATTGGGAAGGCGAGAATCGCCATAATAATCAGCGGGATCATCCCACCTACGCCCGCGTTAATCGGCAGGAACAGAACCCCTGCGCCAATGGCGGTGCCATACAGTCCGAGCATCCACATGGTGTCCGTTTTACGCCATGCGCTTCGGGTCTCGATTGAAGCAACGGTGCCGGTTTGAGTCGTTTCCATCTAATATCTCCAGGGAAAGTAAATGCCGCTTTTTGGTCAAATCCAATGCCAAAGAACACGGCGGTAATACGAAATTCTGCGCTTTTACGGTTTTTTTATAATTTCATCTCGTAACTATTGGCGGGCGGCACGATACATTTATGTTATGGATGGATCAGTGATCCCGATCGCAAATGCAATAATCCACTTTTTATACGGTTATTGTTGGGGTAAAGCTCTGCGAACAGATCGCCGCATGAAATTTATGGGCGCGAAGGCTATCATTGGCGGGATTCACAAGCAAAGTATGTGGGTTAAAACGCGATAAAAGGCCTGCCTGATTTGCGTGTTTTAGCGTTTTATCAGCATTAATATAGGTTTTGTGAATATTTATCTGTGGCGTCAGAGCAACGCAAACGATTGGCTAGCCAGGAAAAGAGAGGGCGACATAGGTCGCCCTTATGGTTCAGGTGCAGATTTCGTAGCAAGGAATGTAGGCCGAGCCCGGCAGCTTCATACGGTGCTGAGCGACGAAGCCTTGCAGTAAATCATCCATACGACGCATCATGTCGCGGTCGCCATGGATTTTGTACGGGCCGTATTTTTCAATGGCCTGGATACCCATTTCCTTCACGTTACCGGTGACGATGCCCGAGAAGGCCCTGCGCAGATCGGCTGCCAGAACTTCCACGGGTTGGTCAGGATACAGTTTCAGGTTCGCCATGTTTTCGTGCGTCGGTTCGAACGGTACCTGCAGATCCGGCGCTATGCGAATTGACCAGTTGAAGCTGTAAGCATCGCCGGTTTCGCGACGATTCTCTTTCACCTGCGGCATGGCTTTTTTCATCAGGCGGGCCACTTCGGCAGCGTCGTTAATGACGATACGATAGTGGCGACGTGCGCTTTCCCCCAGCGTATTGACGATAAACTCATCCAGCACGCGGAAATAGTCGGCGCTCTCTTTCGGCCCGGTAAGGATCAGCGGCAACACCTGATCTTTGTTGGCCGGGTTCATCAAAATACCCAGCAGATAGAGCAGCTCTTCTGCTGTACCCACCCCGCCCGGGAAGATAATGATGCCGTGGGCGATGCGGACAAAGGCTTCCAGACGTTTTTCAATGTCCGGCATGATGATCAGTTCGTTGACCAGCGGGTTAGGCGGCTCAGCGGCAATGATTGAGGGTTCGGTCATCCCGATAAAACGCCCGTCTTTATAGCGTTGCTGCGCGTGTCCCACCGCCGCGCCTTTCATCGGCGCTTCCATCGCACCTGGACCGCAACCGGTGCAGATGTTTAGTTCGCGCAAGCCCAACTGGGTGCCGACGCGGCGCGCATACAGGTATTCCGTTTCGTTGATGGAGTGACCGCCCCAGCACACGACCATGTTCGGCGCTTCACCAACGTGCAGCGCGCGGGCATTGCGCAAAATGGAGAAGACCAGGTTGGTGATATGAATTGAATCTTCAAGATTCAGATGCTGGAGTCGCCCGGCGCTGTGAATTTGTCCATTCACAAACAAAATATCGCGCAGGACGGCGAAGAGGTTTGCCTGCAACGCGCGAATAATACGCCCGTCGACAAACGCATCTTCTGGCGGGTTAATAAGCTCCAGTTTTACGCCGCGTTCACGGCGTAAGACGTTAATATCAAAACTTTCATAACGAGAGAGCAGCTCTTTGCTGTTATCAGTCAGACTTCCGGAGTTAAGTACTGCGAGTGAACAGTTACGAAACAGTTGATACAGGTCGCTACTGGCCGTGCGTTTCAGCATGTCGACTTCCAGTTGCGACAACATATCCATCGAGCCAAGCGGGCTAATATGTGTAATCAAGTGAACTCCTTACGGGATGAAAATTGTATCTTCCCTGATGATTACAATAGCCTCGGGTTATGACGTTTAACAACCTGCCGCGATGAATCTCCCTCGCAGATAGCAAAAAATTGTGTGTTTACTGGCGAACCAGACGCCCGGTTGCGGGAATAAACCGGGTATTTGTGCGCCACGGGTTGATATCCAGCCCACCACGTCGGGTGTAACGGGCGTAAACGCTTAAGCTTTCTGGCTGACAAAAACGCTGAATGTCGGTAAAGATGCGCTCGACGCACTGCTCATGGAATTCATTATGATGACGGAAGGAGACCAGATAACGCAGCAGCTTTTCCCGGTCGATTTTCGGACCACGATACTGGATTTGCACGGAGCCCCAGTCGGGTTGGTGGGTGATCAGGCAGTTCGATTTGAGCAGATGGCTAACCAGCGTCTCTTCCACCACTTTGCCGCTCGCCGCGTCAGTCAACAGTGCCGCGTCGAAGTCGTAGTTATCAATCACGATATCCTGGTCATCGATGCAGGTGCCGTGGAAGTGGGCAATAGGCTGGCCTTCAATTTCATCGAGCCGGTATAGCGCGACGGAAACCTCGCCTTGCGCGCAGGCGCTAAGATCGCGCTCAAGCGTCTCACGTACCTCGTCCCAGCTCGCGAAACGGGTCTGATTAAAACTGTTAAGGTAAAGCTTAAAGCTTTTTGACTCCACCAGATTGATGCTGGCGTAGTTTAACTCCACATGGCCGACCGCCACTTGCGGCAGACCGTTGGCGTTAAGCCAGGAGAGTTCATAGAGCGTCCAGATATCTGCTCCCTGGAAGGGGAGATTCTCTGCTTTTAATCCCAGCGGATCGCGGTTCAGGCTGCGGGGAACACCTTGCAGCAGGCTGGCGTCGTAGCGATCGCGGTAGTCGGTGGTTTTGCCAAGCGTCAGGCCAGACAGCGCCTGGTGGTTATCATAGGAAGACATGTTTCATCGCCATATTTACGGGTACACTAATAGGCAAAGTGTATCCTGGCTTAGATAAAGAGAGAAAGCGGTGGAAAAAGAGATAGCCCTTGCCCTGAAAGCGTTTACTACGCGCTATTGCGATGCATGGCAGCAGTCATACGGTACCTGGCCGCAAAGTGAAGAGCTGTATGGCGTGCCTTCACCGTGCATTATCTCCTCGACCGATACCCTCGTCACGTGGCAGCCGCAGCCGTTTTTACCGGAGCAAAATGTAAACGCGATTGAACGCGCGCTGGATATTATGGTACAACCTGCACTTCGCGTGTTTTACACCACACAATTTGCCGGGGATATGCAAGCGACCTTCCGTGGGGAAACGCTTACACTACTGCAAACCTGGAGCGCTGATGATTTCCAGCGAGTTCAGGAGAACCTGATTGGCCACCTGGTCACCCAGAAAAGACTTAAGCTTTCGCCTACACTTTTTATTGCTACTCTGGACAGCGACATTGATGTGATTTCGCTGTGTAACTTGAGCGGTGAAGTCATTAAAGAAACATTGGGCACTCGCCAGCGTACGGTTCTTTCCTCAGATCTTGCGGACTTCCTCAATCAACTTGAGCCTGTTCTGTAATCTTTATTGCTATTCCTCTTGTGAGAGATCTCTTACAAAGCTTGTGAGAGATCGCCTGCTTGCTTTCCTATGGTCTACGTCTCTTTGTGAGTTTTTGATAATAAAATCAATAAATTGAAAATAATAACCTTAGTTAAATTATAGTTAGCAGGGGAAATATTTGCCTTAGGCGCACTTGTAAGACGAAGAGGAATGGGTAATTCTATCTGCGTCGACAAGGAGTCGCACACTGAAACGAACATCAGGATGATGTTGTTTCGAGACGGGATACACCAGGATGGTGCTTCACGGACAGGCTTCTGGATGAAGTAAAAGGGAAAATGCAGGAACGCATTAAAGGACACCTCCAGGAGGGAGAACGAGAGCCGGTCAGGATGTTCGGTGGATCAGGAAGATCAAGGACACGCTTTACGGATGAGGCTAATCCACATCGGGGTGGTGTGGGCAGGATGCGCTAGTTTAAGGATGAACAAGGGTCAGGAGACCCGCAGGAAAAGTTGTCAAGGATGAGCAGGGAGCACGAAAAGTAGCTGGATTGCTGCGAAACGAACCGGGAGCACTGTTTTTACAGTGCTCCCTTTTTTTATTTCTCGCTACAGATGCTATCCTGCGCGCCAGTTCGTTTGTTATCGAGGTTTTCATGACGCTTCCTTCCCGCGTGCGCCAGCAATTACAGCTTATCGAGGCGCTGTTACGTGAGCATAACCAATGGCAGTCCGTTGCGCCGGATGCCAGCGTGTTCAACAGTACTCAACCTTTCTGTATGGATACCCTCGAACCGTACGAGTGGCTGCAATGGGTGTTGATTCCCCGCATGCACGCCTTGCTGGACGGTGAGCATCCGCTGCCTGAATCCTTCGCCATTGCGCCTTACTATGAAATTGCGCTCGAGGCGACGCATCCCGCGCGTGATGTCATTCTTGTGCAATTGCAAGAGCTCGACGCGCTCTTCTCAAATGATGATGCCTGATGCTTGAGATTATCTATCAGGACGAATGGCTGGTTGCGGTGAATAAACCCTCAGGCTGGCTGGTACACCGAAGCTGGCTTGATCGGGATGAAAAAGTGGTGGTGATGCAAACCGTCCGCGACCAGATAGGCCAGCATGTCTTTACTGCGCATCGTCTCGACAGACCAACCTCCGGTGTATTGCTGATGGGGCTGTCGAGCGAGGCGGGGCGTCTTCTGGCGCAGCAATTTGAGCAGCACCAAATTCAGAAGCGCTACCATGCGATCGTGCGCGGCTGGCTGATGGACGAGGCGGTGCTGGATTATCCGCTGGTTGAAGAGCTGGATAAAATCGCGGACAAATTTGCCCGGGAAGATAAAGGCCCTCAGCCAGCGGTGACGCATTATCGCGGCATGGCGACGACCGAAATGCCGGTGGCGACCAGTAAATTTCCGACCACACGTTACGGCCTGGTTGAACTGCTCCCACAAACCGGACGTAAGCATCAGCTCCGTCGCCATCTCGCCCATTTACGCCATCCGATTATCGGCGACAGCAAACACGGTGATTTGCGTCAGAACCGCAGTGCGGCAGAACATTTTGGCTGTAACCGACTGATGCTCCATGCCAGTCAGTTAACGCTCACTCACCCCTTTACCGGCGAACCGCTGACGCTGCATGCCGGGCTGGATGATGTCTGGATGCGGGCGTTGTCGCAGTTTGGCTGGCAGGGGCTTCTCCCTGACAATGAAAGGGTTGAGTTTGTCTCGCCGTGCGGTCAGGATGGCGGGATTCACATTTAACGCAAGGAGTGAGCACCATGGCGGAAGTCGGAATTTTCGTTGGCACCATGTACGGCAATGCGCTGCTGGTGGCCGAAGAGGCACAAACGATTCTGGGCGAACAGGGGCACAGCGCCACCGTATTTGAAGATCCAGAACCTGCGGACTGGGATGCTTATAAAGATAAGTATGCGCTGGTGGTGACATCAACGACCGGGCAGGGTGATTTGCCGGACAGTATTGTGCCGTTGTTTCAGTACATTCGTGACAAAATCGGCTATCAGCCAGCGCTGCGTTATTGTGTGATTGCCCTGGGCGACAGCACCTATACAAATTTCTGCGGTGGCGGAAAACAGTTTGACGCGTTATTGCAGGAACAAAGTGCGCAGCGCGTGGGAGACGTTTTGCTGATCGATGCCAGCGAGGATCCCGAGCCTGAGTCGGTTTCTAACCCGTGGGTGGAACACTGGGCGACATTGTTAAAATGAGGTTTTGCCCTCCCCCTACAGGAGGGCAACCCCCTTATCTGGCGGTAAGCGGTAAAATAGCGACGCGGCACATTATGCGGCAACTGAATCGAGTAAGCATTGGGCGTTTGCCAGTAAAAACCCTCTTCTCCTGAGGGGTGAAAAGTGCATTTACACTGCGTCAAGCGATGCGTTTCACATTATTCAAAACAGGCTGACTTTTAATCAAATGTTAGCGCCTCAACTTTTCATTTCCGTGAGTTAGTCCCCATCCCCCTGGGCTTTTGCAAGAAACCTTCATGCCGTGACCACACAATGTTGTGTTGTTGCACGGTGAGTGTTCAGGTACCCCTTTTTATACTTTTCCCGCAAGTTAAAAAAACGCAGTACGCAGGGAATAGCGACCCGGCAGTAAAACTGCAAAAAACACAAATACATCATTCGGTTCACCCCTACAGGTTGTCCTGTTCCGGATGAATGTACATGAACATTTATGCTTCGGGAGTACAACAATGAGTACATTAAGCCAAGCAGCGAGCAGCGCTGAAAAGCGTACCAATGCTCGCTACTGGATAGTGGTGATGTTGTTTATCGTCACATCCTTCAACTACGGTGACCGCGCCACGCTGTCAATCGCCGGGTCAGAAATGGCCAAAGATATCGGCCTTGATCCAATCGGTATGGGTTATGTTTTCTCCGCGTTTTCCTGGGCCTATGTTATAGGGCAGATTCCGGGTGGCTGGCTGCTTGACCGCTTCGGTTCCAAACGTGTTTATTTCTGGTCCATTTTCATTTGGTCCCTGTTTACCCTGCTGCAAGGGTTTGTCGATGTATTCAGTGGCTTCGGCATCATCGTCGCGCTGTTCACCCTGCGCTTCCTGGTAGGGCTGGCCGAATCGCCATCCTTCCCTGGTAACAGTCGCATCGTCGCGGCCTGGTTCCCGGCACAGGAAAGGGGGACGGCAGTCGCGATTTTCAACTCCGCACAGTACTTCGCAACGGTAATTTTCGCCCCGATTATGGGTTGGTTAACCCATGAGGTGGGTTGGTCGCACGTGTTCTTCTTTATGGGTGGTCTGGGTATCGTTATCAGCTTCATTTGGCTGAAAGTGATTTACGAACCGAACCAGCATCCGAAGGTGAACAAGAAAGAGCTCGAATACATCGCAGAAGGCGGCGCACTGATCAACATGGATCAGAAAAGCGGGAAAGCGAAAGTCCCGTTCAGCGAAAAATGGGGTCAAATCAAGCAACTGCTTGGCTCCCGTATGATGATTGGTGTTTACCTGGGGCAGTATTGCATCAACGCCCTGACATACTTCTTTATCACCTGGTTCCCGGTTTACCTGGTTCAGGCTCGCGGTATGTCTATTTTGAAAGCGGGCTTTATCGCGTCCATCCCGGCAATTTGCGGCTTTGCGGGTGGGGTGCTCGGCGGGATTATCTCTGACTGGTTAATGCGTCGTACGGGCTCTCTGAATATTGCGCGCAAAACACCCATCGTACTTGGCATGTTGCTCTCTATGGTGATGGTGTTCTGTAACTACACCGACGTTGAATGGATGATTATCGGTTTCATGTCCATGGCGTTCTTCGGTAAAGGCATCGGTGCGTTGGGCTGGGCTGTTATGGCCGACACGGCGCCGAAGGAAATCAGCGGTCTGAGCGGTGGTCTGTTCAATATGTTCGGTAACATCTCCGGTATCGTTACCCCGATTGCTATCGGTTACATCGTTGGGACTACAGGCTCGTTTAACGGCGCGCTGATCTACGTTGGTATCCATGCTCTGGTGGCAGTACTGAGCTACCTGGTATTGGTGGGAGATATCAAACGTATCGAATTGAAACCTGTCACAGGACGATAATTATGAGTACGCAAGCAAGCCCCGTCATTACAGATATGAAAGTCATTCCGGTTGCCGGTCATGACAGCATGTTATTGAACATTGGCGGTGCGCATAACGCTTATTTCACACGTAACATCGTAGTACTGACAGACAACGCCGGTAACACCGGCGTTGGCGAAGCACCGGGTGGGGAAGTGATTTACCAGACGCTGGTGGATGCTATTCCGATGGTGCTGGGGCAGGAGGTGGCGCGGCTGAACAAAGTGGTTCAGCGCGTTCATAAGGGTAATCAGGCGAGCGATTTCGATAATTTTGGCAAAGGCGCATGGACGTTTGAACTGCGCGTTAATGCCGTAGCCGCACTTGAAGCCGCACTGCTCGATCTGTTAGGTAAAGCGCTGAACGTGCCGGTCTGCGAGCTGCTGGGGCCGGGCAAACAGCGTGATGCCGTAACCGTCCTGGGGTATCTGTTCTATATCGGTGACCGCACCAAAACCGACCTGCCATACCTTGATAAAACCGATGGCAATCACGACTGGTACCGTCTGCGTCATCAGGAAGCGATGAACAGCGACGCGGTTGTGCGTCTGGCCGAGGCGTCTCAGGACCGTTACGGTTTTAAAGACTTCAAACTGAAAGGCGGCGTGCTGCCGGGCGAGCAGGAAATTGACGCGGCCCGCGCCCTGAAAAAACGCTTCCCGGATGCGCGTATCACCGTGGACCCGAACGGTGCCTGGCTGCTTGATGAAGCCATTGAACTGTGTAAAGGCCTCCAGGATGTATTGACCTACGCGGAAGATCCGTGTGGCGCAGAGCAGGGCTTCTCCGGGCGTGAAGTGATGGCGGAATTCCGTCGCGCCACCGGTCTGCCCGTTGCCACCAACATGATCGCCACTAACTGGCGTGAAATGGGCCACTCTATAATGCTGAATGCGGTAGACATCCCTCTTGCGGACCCGCACTTCTGGACGCTCTCCGGGGCGGTACGTGTGGCGCAACTGTGTGATGACTGGGGTCTGACCTGGGGTTGCCACTCCAATAACCACTTCGATATTTCACTGGCGATGTTCACCCACGTTGGCGCGGCGGCGCCGGGTAATCCGACGGCCATCGACACCCACTGGATCTGGCAGGAAGGCGAGGCGCGCCTGACGAAACAGCCGCTGGAAATCAAAGGCGGGCAGATTGCGGTACCGGATGCGCCGGGGCTCGGCGTGGAGATTGACTGGGCGCAGATTGAAAAAGCCCATGCCATCTACAAAAGCCTGCCAGGCGGTGCGCGTAACGACGCCGGTCCGATGCAGTACCTGATCCCCGGCTGGAAATTTGACAGAAAACGCCCGGTATTTGGACGTCAGTGACAGAGTAAAAGGATAAAATATGAGCGCTCAAAGTTCGACTCCTGTTGTTACGTCAGTGAAGGTCATCCCGGTCGCCGGGCATGACAGCATGCTGATGAACCTGAGCGGTGCGCATGCGCCGTTCTTCACCCGTAACATCGTTATCATCACCGACAACGCCGGCAACACCGGCGTCGGCGAAGTCCCCGGCGGCGAAAAAATCCGCCAGACTCTGGAAGACGCGACGCCGCTGATTATCGGCAAAACTCTCGGCGCCTACAAAAATGTCCTCAATGAGGTGCGCAGCGCCTTTGCTGACCGCGACGCCGCGGGCCGTGGCCTGCAGACTTTTGACCTGCGCACCACCATCCACGTGGTCACCGCCATTGAAGCCGCGATGCTCGACCTGCTGGGCAAACACCTGGGCGTCAACGTCGCCTCCCTGCTCGGTGACGGCCAGCAGCGCAGCGAAGTGGAAATGCTCGGCTACCTGTTCTTCGTCGGCAACCGTAAGGCGACGCCGCTGCCCTATCAGAGCCAGCCGGATGACAAATGCGACTGGTACCGCCTGCGTCATGACGAGGCGATGACCCCGGATGCCGTGGTGCGTCTGGCGGAAGCCGCGTATGAAAAATACGGCTTCAATGACTTCAAACTGAAAGGCGGCGTGCTGGCCGGTGAAGAAGAAGCGGAATCCATTGTCGCCCTGGCGAAGCGCTTCCCGCAGGCCCGCGTCACCCTCGACCCGAACGGCGCCTGGTCCCTGAACGAAGCCATCAAAATCGGTAAGTACCTGAAAGGCTCGCTGGCCTATGCGGAAGACCCGTGTGGCGCGGAGCAGGGCTTCTCCGGGCGTGAAGTGATGGCGGAGTTCCGCCGTGCCACCGGCCTGCCGACCGCCACCAACATGATTGCCACCGACTGGCGTCAGATGGGGCACACGCTGTCCCTGCAGTCGGTGGATATCCCGCTGGCGGACCCGCACTTCTGGACCATGCAGGGCTCCGTGCGTGTGGCGCAGATGTGCCACGAGTTTGGCCTGACCTGGGGCTCCCACTCCAACAACCACTTCGACATCTCGCTGGCGATGTTCACCCACGTGGCGGCCGCGGCGCCGGGTAAAATCACCGCCATCGACACCCACTGGATCTGGCAGGAGGGCAACCAGCGTCTGACCCGAGAGCCGTTTGAGATTAAAGGCGGGATGGTGCAGGTGCCGACAACGCCGGGTCTGGGCGTGGAGCTGGATATGGATCAGGTGATGAAGGCGCACGAGCTGTATCAGAAACACGGTCTGGGCGCGCGCGACGATGCAATGGGGATGCAGTACCTTATCCCCGGCTGGACGTTCGACAACAAACGTCCTTGCATGGTGCGTTAATGGAATTGCCAGCCCATGCCCGGGCTGGCATTTTCCAGAAGCTTCCGGGTATATGCTTGCGGCAGTGAATATGCGTAAGGATGGCTTATGAAAATAGTTATCGCACCTGACTCTTATAAAGAAAGTTTGAGTGCTCTGGATGTGGCGACCGCGATTGAAAGCGGGTTTCGCGAAATTTTCCCGACGGCTGAATATGTAAAATTGCCGGTTGCGGATGGCGGAGAAGGGACGGTTGAAGCCATGGTTGCCGCGACCTGCGGGCGCATCGTTTCGGTTACAGTCAAAGGCCCGCTTGGCGAACACGTCGACGGATTTTATGGCCTGTCAGGCGACGAAAAATGTGCGTTTATCGAGATGGCGGCGGCCAGCGGCCTTGAACTGGTGCCACCCGCGCAACGCGATCCGCTTGTCACCACCTCATGGGGAACCGGCGAGCTGATTCGCCATGCGCTGGACGCAGGCGTAAAGCATATCATCATCGGGATTGGCGGCAGCGCCACCAACGACGGTGGAGCGGGGATGGTGCAGGCGCTGGGGGCGAAATTGCTGGATAACGAAGACCAGCAGATTGGCCCGGGCGGTGCGGCACTGGAAACGCTCGCCAGGATCGATATTCGTGAGCTGGACAAACGTCTTGCGCAGTGCCGCATTGAGGTGGCCTGCGATGTGACTAACCCGCTGACGGGTAAAGAGGGAGCTTCGGCAATCTTCGGTCCGCAAAAAGGCGCGACACCGAAAATGATCGCCCGGCTGGATCAGGCGCTGGGGCACTATGCGAAGATCATTGCCCGCGATCTGGATCAGGATGTGCTGAACCTTGCAGGTGGTGGCGCGGCAGGGGGAATGGGTGCTGCGCTGTACGCATTCTGCGGCGCGGAACTGCGTCAGGGTATTGAAATCGTGACCGATGCGTTAGCGCTGGATAAACATGTTGCTGATGCCGATCTGGTGATCACTGGCGAAGGTCGCATTGATAGCCAGACGGTGCACGGCAAAGTGCCGGTCGGCGTTGCGAAAGTGGCGAAACGCTATAACGTGCCGGTTATTGGCATTGCGGGTAGTTTGACGGCGGATGTGGGTGTTGTGCACGATCACGGTATTGATGCGGTTTTCAGCGTGATTTATAAGATTTGTACGCTGGAAGATGCGCTGACCAACGCCGGTGAAAACGTGCGTATGACCGCGCGTAACGTGGCGGCTGTACTGAAAATTGGGCAGGGCAGATAAAACGCTTTGTCCTGGTTATTACCCTCTCTTGTGGGAGAGGGTATCAGGATTATCCCATCATTTTACGGGCATCGCGGGTGACGTTGTCCATCTCATCAAGCAGTTCCAGAAACTCCGGTTCCAGTTCCTCAGCAGGCACACCACTGCGTAACTGATGCTCAATAAGCTGACAGAGGTTTTTCAGCCGCGGTACGCCGCTGTAACCACAGCTTCCGTGTAGCTTGTGAATCAGATCAATCAACCCTTCTGGCGCCTCGCCAACCAGTTGTTCTTCCACTTTGTTGCGAATCTCAGGCAGGAAAGCCACCAGCATTTGCAGCATCTCGCGCGCCAGATCCGGTTTTCCCGCCGCCTGACGCAGCGCCAGTTGCCAGTCCAGCGTCACGTCCGCTGGCACGTCGGGTTCGACAGGCTCCGGCGCTGCAACAACATTACTGGCCAGCGCGCCGGGCTTGTAGCGCAGCAGCAAATTGTAAAGCTTGTCTTCTTCAATCGGCTTTGCCAGATAGTCATTCATGCCTGCGCTCAGCAGTTTCTCTTTCTGCCCCGCCATAGCATGGGCGGTCACCGCAATCACCGGCGTTTGCTGTTGGTGCGGAAGCTGGTGAATCAGCTCACAGGCGCGGATACCGTCCATGCCCGGCATCTGGATATCCATCAAAATGAGATCGAACTGCATCTGCCTGGCCCTTTCCACCGCCTGAGGTCCGCTGTCGCACAATTCAACCTGTTGCACCTGATCTTCCAGCAGCGCGCCGATCAATTTCAGGTTGGCAGGGTTGTCATCCACCGCCATCACCGTCATCGGCAGCTTGCTCATATCTACCGAGTCCATCTGACGGCTTGAACAGCAATACTCTGTCAGGGCGGGCAGCAGTCGCGTTGAGGTTAACGGTTTGAGCAGACAAGCCGCCGCGCCATCTTGTTTCAGCGCTTCGGCGTTAATCTGGGCGTGGCAGGGCAGCGCCAGCAGCAGATGATCGGTCATCGCCGCGGCGGCAGCGAGTTTCTCATGCTGCATGGTCAGCGGTTCATGGAAGGTGACCGGAACAGACAACAGCAGAATGTCATAGTGATCCGGCGGCAGCGCTGAGAACGACGGACTGTAAATTACCTCAAGTGGTGTGGTGCTCAGTACATCCAGCGTGCTTTGTGCCGCAGCGGCGTTCGGTTCGATATAGGCAAGGCGTTTACCCGCCAGACAACCGGTAACAGGGCCTTCGGAAACCGCGTTCGGGTTCAGGTCCAGGTTGATATGGAACCAGAAGGTGGAGCCGCGATTAGGCTGGCTGTGGAAAGAGATGTCGCCACCCATTTCGTTGACCAGCCGTTGGGTGATAACCAGCCCCAGACCGGTACCGCCGTGGCGACGTGAAATACTGGCATCGGCCTGGCGGAATGCCTGGAACAGGCGCGACTGATCCCGCTCCGGAATACCAATCCCGGTATCGCGGATTTGCACCTCAATTTGCACTTTATTGTTACTTATCGAGCGCCGTTCAACGTGGATATCGATATTACCGTTTTCGGTGAATTTGATGGCATTGCCCACCAGATTGGTGATCACCTGTTGCAGGCGCAGCGGGTCGCCAATGACGTTATCCGGCACATCATTTTTGATATTTAGCGTCAGCTCCAGTCCCTTATCATGGGCGGAGTGCGCCAGCAACGTCACCACATCATCCAGCGCGCTGCGTAACGGGAACGGGATACTCTCCAGAATCAGTTTCCCGGCTTCAAGTTTCGAAAAATCGAGCACATCGTTGATGATAGCCAGCAGGTTGTTGGCCGAGCGTTCAATGGTCAGCATGTGGTCGCGCTGTGTGGGATTCAGCTCCGATTTCAGCGTCAGGCGGGTAAAACCGATAACCCCGTTAAGCGGCGTACGCAGCTCGTGCGACATATTAGCCAGAAACTCAGATTTAATACGCGCCGCTTCCTGGGCGCGCTTTTTCGCCAGGTCCAGTTCAACGTTCTGGATCTCCATCTGCTCCAGGGTTTCGCGCAGATCCGAGGTGGACTGATCGATATTGTGCTGCATCTCTTCGTGATAGGCCGCCAGCGACATTGCCATCGAATTAATACCGTTCTTAAGCATGTCCAGCTCGCCGAGCATAAACCCCTCCACCCGGCTGTCCAGTTGGCCGCGGCGGATACGGTCTACCGTGTTAACCATATTGCGAATCGGCCCGGTGACATCGCGCATGAGTCGCCAGCCGAAAATGAGCGCAATACCGATACAGAACAAAATCATCAGGCTTGAGATGAAAATTTCTTTGTACTGTTGCAGACGAACGGATTTGAGATCCAGCTCCAGCGCCACATACCCCAGCATATTACCGGCGGGCTTGGCGTCGGATATGGCGGACTCATCCGGCGAGTAACCCTCCGAGATGATAGGCGTGCGCAGGATCATCAGGTCTCCCTTACGCGTTACGCTTAATCGCCGGGGGAGTGCAGACCCGTCTGCGAGGCGTAACTCACCCGGATCGAGCTGAAAATTTGAGGTGACGAACAGATGATTTTGCTCATCGTAAATGGAAATGCCGCGCACGATTTCGGAATGGCGACGGTGCAATACGCTAATCAGTTGCCCAATAGCCTCACGGTCCTGCAACGTCATGCTGTATTCGCTGGAGACGGCGAGCGGTTCAATGATACTGGCACCTGCGTCTTCCAGTTGACGCTGTAAGTCGTTATAGCGGTGAACGACGAAGAAGATACTCAACAGCACACCGATCAATACGGTCGGGGCGAGGATCAGGATCATCATGCGCGCACGCAGGCTGTAGTTGGTCATGGGGTTCCGTTATGGGAGAATGTGGTCATTATCTGTAATTGAGAAAATTCTCGGCAATGGCGCAATTCTACTCTGCAAAACGGCGCGTGACGACGCGTCAGATCATAACTGTCACAGTAAACGACCTCGATCCCTTTGGGCAGGGGGTTGCGCGACATAATGGTAAGGCGTTGTTTATCCCCGGATTGTTGCCGCAAGAAACGGCGGAAATTACCCTGATTGAAGACAAGCGACAGTTTGCGCGCGGTGAAGTAAAACGTCGTCTGAACGACAGTCCTGACCGTGTTACGCCGGTATGTCCTCATTTCGGGGTCTGCGGCGGCTGCCAGCAGCAGCATGCGAGCGTGGCCCTGCAACAGCGCAGTAAAAGCGCCGCCCTTGCCCGTTTAATGAAGCACGATGTCGAAGAGGTTATCTGCGCGTCGCCCTGGGCCTATCGGCGTCGGGCGCGCCTGAGTCTAAGCTGGCAGCCTAAAACTCAGCGTCTGGAGATGGGTTTTCGTAAGGCAAATGCCAGCGACATCATTAACGTCTCACGTTGCCCGGTCCTGGTGCCCCGTCTTGAGGCATTACTTGCGCCCTTGCACACCTGTCTGGCGAGCCTAAAAGCGGTGCGCCATTTGGGGCATGTTGAACTGGTGTTGGCGGATAATGGTCCGCTGATGGTTTTGCGCCATACCGCGCCGCTGAGTGCTGCTGACCGGGAAAAACTGGAACGCTTTTCGCATTCCGAGGGACTGGCGCTTTTTCTGGCGCCCGAAAGCGAGATACTTGAACAGGTTACAGGAGAATCTCCCTGGTATAACTCTGACGGGCTACGCTTAACGTTCAGCCCGCGGGATTTTATTCAGGTCAATGACGGCGTAAATCAGCAAATGGTTGCCCGTGCGCTGGCATGGCTGGATGTGCAGCCGGACGAGCGCGTACTGGATCTTTTCTGTGGAATGGGCAACTTTACCTTGCCGCTGGCAAAAAGGGCGGCAAGCGTGGTGGGCGTTGAAGGGGTTGGCGAACTGGTCGCGAAAGGGCGTGAAAATGCCCGACAAAATGGTTTGCAGAACGTGACCTTTTTTCACGAAAATCTGGAAGAAGATGTCACAAAGCAGCCGTGGGCGCGTCAGGGTTTTGATAAAATACTTCTTGATCCCGCGCGTGCGGGTGCCGCTGGTGTTATGCAATACATTGTAAAATTAGCGCCCGGCAAAGTAGTGTATGTTTCCTGTAATCCGGCGACGCTCGCGCGTGATAGCGAAGCGTTAGTCAATGCGGGTTACCAGATTAAGCGGCTGGCGATGCTGGATATGTTCCCGCACACTGGGCATCTGGAATCCATGGTGTTATTCGAGCACAAGTGATTAATTTCGGCTTGTCGAGTTCGACAGGCTCGGTCCCTTAAAGGAGAGGACAATGGTTGCGGTAAGAAGTGCGCATTTGAACAAAGCGGGTGAATTCGATCCTAAGAAGTGGATCGCCAGTCTGGGTATCTCCAGCCAGCCGTCGTGTGAACGCTTAGCCGAAACCTGGGAATATTGTCTGCGACAAACACAGGGACATCCTCACGCCGATCTGCTGTTATGGCGCGGTGTTGAGATGGTGGAAATCCTCTCCATGCTCAGTATGGATCTCGATACGCTGCGAGCGGCGCTGCTGTTCCCGCTGGCAGATGCCGATGTCGTCAGTGAAGATACCCTGCGTGAAAGCGTGGGCAAATCGATTGTCGAGCTTATCCATGGCGTCCGGGATATGGCGGCTATTCGGCAGTTGAAAGCCACCCATACCGATTCCGTCTCCTCTGAGCAGGTGGATAACGTGCGGCGTATGCTGCTGGCGATGGTGGACGATTTCCGCTGTGTCGTCATCAAGATTGCCGAACGTATTGCCCATCTGCGTGAAGTGAAAGAAGCGCCGGAAGACGAACGCGTGCTGGCGGCGAAAGAGTGTACAAACATCTACGCGCCGCTGGCCAACCGCTTAGGGATCGGCCAGCTCAAATGGGAACTGGAAGATTACTGCTTCCGCTATCTGCATCCGGCGGAATACAAACGCATCGCCAAATTGCTGCATGAGCGCCGTATCGACCGCGAACACTATATCGAAGAGTTTGTTGGGCACCTGCGTTCAGAAATGAAAGAAGAGGGCGTAAAAGCCGAGGTTTACGGCCGTCCTAAGCATATCTACAGCATCTGGCGCAAAATGCAGAAGAAGCATCTCGCCTTCGATGAACTGTTTGATGTCCGGGCGGTGCGCATCGTTGCCGAGCGTCTGCAGGATTGCTATGCCGCGCTCGGTATCGTCCACACCCATTATCGCCACCTGCCGGATGAGTTCGATGATTATGTCGCGAATCCGAAACCGAACGGCTACCAGTCTATCCATACGGTAGTTTTAGGGCCGGGGGGCAAAACCGTAGAAATCCAGATTCGTACCCGGCAGATGCATGAAGACGCCGAGCTGGGCGTGGCCGCGCACTGGAAGTACAAAGAGGGCGCAACGACAGGCACCAACAGCGGCGGGCGTGGTTATGAAGACCGCATCGCGTGGCTGCGTAAACTGATTGCCTGGCAAGAAGAGATGGCCGATTCGGGCGAAATGCTCGACGAGGTACGCAGCCAGGTGTTCGATGATCGGGTCTATGTGTTTACGCCGAAAGGCGACGTAGTGGACTTGCCGGCCGGCTCCACGCCGCTCGACTTCGCTTACCATATCCACAGCGATGTGGGGCACCGTTGCATTGGGGCGAAAATCAGCGGACGTATCGTACCGTTCACCTATCAGTTGCAGATGGGCGATCAGATAGAAATCATCACCCAGAAGCAGCCGAACCCGAGTCGTGACTGGCTGAACCCGAACCTGGGGTACGTTACTACCAGCCGTGGCCGTTCCAAAATCCACGCCTGGTTCCGTAAGCAGGATCGGGATAAAAACGTCCTGGCAGGGCGTCAGATCCTTGATGACGAGCTGGCACATCTCGGTATCAGCCTGAAAGAGGCGGAAAAACAGCTACTGCCGCGTTACAACTTTAACGATCTGGAAGAGCTGCTGGCGGCGATTGGCGGCGGCGATATTCGCCTCAACCAGATGGTCAACTTCCTGCAGTCGCAGTTCAACAAGCCGAGTGCGGAAGAGCAGGATGCCGCGGCACTGAAACAGTTGCAGCAGAAGACCTACGCGCCGCAAAACCGTAGCAAAGATAATGGCCGGGTAGTGGTGGAAGGGGTAGGTAACCTGATGCATCACATTGCGCGCTGCTGCCAGCCGATCCCCGGTGATGACATTGTTGGTTTTATCACCCAGGGCCGTGGGATTTCTATTCACCGGGCGGACTGCGACCAACTCGAAGAGCTGCGCACCCACGCGCCTGAGCGCATCGTCGATGCAGTGTGGGGGGAAAGCTACTCGGCAGGTTACTCGCTGGTGGTGCGTGTGACCGCCAACGATCGCAGCGGATTGCTGCGCGATATCACGACCATTCTCGCTAACGAGAAAGTTAACGTTCTGGGCGTCGCCAGCCGCAGTGATACCAAAGAGCAACTGGCCACTATCGATATGAATATTGAAATCTACAACCTGCAGGTGCTTGGCCGTGTGCTTGGCAAGCTGAACCAGGTGCCGGACGTTATCGACGCACGTCGATTGCACGGCGGTTAAATCCACTCTTCTGTAAGCCGGGTAAGGCGACGCCGCCACCCGGCATTTTTTTCATCAGGACAGAACTATGACTCAAATCACCCGCCTGCTGGGCATCATGCAACGTCTGCGCGACCCGGAAAATGGCTGTCCGTGGGATAAAGAACAGACCTTTGCCACCATCGCACCCTATACCCTGGAAGAGACGTATGAAGTGCTGGATGCTATTTCCCGTGAGGATTTCGACGATTTACGCGGCGAATTAGGCGATTTACTGTTCCAGGTGGTGTTTTATGCACAAATGGCCCAGGAGCAAAATCTGTTCAACTTCGATGATGTGTGTGCGGCCATCAGTGACAAGCTGGAGCGCCGTCATCCGCATATTTTTGGTGACGCGCAGGCGGAAAACAGCAGTGAAGTGCTGGCCCGCTGGGAGCAGATTAAAAGCGCTGAACGCGCCGAAAAGTCACAGCATTCCGCGCTCGATGACATTCCTCATAGCCTCCCGGCATTGATGCGTGCCCACAAAATCCAGAAGCGCTGCGCAACCGTGGGCTTTGACTGGACCTCCCTGGGACCGGTGTTGGACAAAGTCTACGAAGAAATCGACGAAGTGATGGATGAGGCAAAACAGGCTGTCGTGGATGAGGCGAAACTGGAAGAAGAGATGGGCGATTTGTTGTTCGCAACGGTCAATCTTTCGCGTCATTTGGGGGTAAAAGCGGAAGTCGCCTTGCAAAAAGCGAACCTGAAATTTGAACGTCGTTTCCGCGAAGTTGAGCGGATCGTTGCCGCTCGCGGCCTGGAAATGAGCGGAATCGACCTGGAAGCGATGGAAGAGGTATGGCAGCAGGTAAAACGCCAGGAAACTGATATCTAAAGATATTATGCTTTCAAGTGCGATTTGTATGATTTTTTAAATAACAAGCGCTTGATTTACGTCAAAATCATTTTGCTGAAAGTGGCTATTTTCTCACTCCTTATTACAGGTGAGGTTAGGGATAAGGGGTGAGAATGAAAGTTTGTGAGGCACGCCCTGTTCAGGTATACTACTTTCCCGTCCTGGTTATTCCATCGTTTCACCCTAACTTCTCAGGTTCAGCATGACAACGAACTATATTTTTGTGACCGGCGGGGTCGTATCCTCTCTGGGTAAAGGCATTGCCGCAGCCTCCCTCGCAGCCATTCTTGAAGCCCGTGGCCTCAATGTGACCATGATGAAACTGGATCCGTATATTAACGTCGATCCGGGTACCATGAGCCCAATCCAACACGGGGAAGTGTTCGTTACCGAAGACGGCGCTGAAACCGATCTGGACCTGGGTCACTATGAGCGTTTCATCCGCACCAAGATGACCCGTCGTAACAACTTCACGACTGGCCGTATCTATTCCGAAGTGCTGCGCAAAGAGCGCCGTGGCGACTACCTGGGCGCGACCGTTCAGGTTATTCCGCACATCACCAATGCTATCAAAGAGCGTATCATCGAAGGCGGTGAAGGCCATGACGTGGTGCTGGTGGAAATCGGCGGTACCGTAGGCGATATCGAATCGCTGCCGTTCCTCGAAGCGATTCGCCAGATGGCCGTTGAAGTGGGTCGCGAACGCACACTGTATATGCACCTGACGCTGGTGCCTTACATGGCCGCTTCGGGTGAAGTCAAAACCAAGCCGACTCAGCACTCAGTAAAAGAGCTGCTTTCTATCGGTATTCAGCCTGACATTCTGATTTGTCGTTCCGATCGTGCCGTGCCGGCAAACGAGCGTGCAAAGATTGCTTTGTTCTGTAATGTCCCGGAAAAGGCGGTTATCTCCCTTAAAGACGTCGATTCCATTTATAAAATTCCGGGCCTGTTGAAATCGCAGGGGCTGGACGATTATATTTGTAAACGATTCAGCTTGAACTGCCCGGAAGCAAATCTGGCCGAATGGGAACAGGTTATTTACCAGCAGGCGAACCCGGTAGACGAAGTCACCATCGGTATGGTCGGTAAGTATATTGAACTGCCGGATGCCTATAAGTCAGTTATCGAAGCGCTGAAACACGGTGGCCTGAAAAATCGTGTTACCGTCAACATCAAACTGATCGATTCGCAAGATGTTGAAACACGTGGTGTCGAAATTCTGAAAGGTCTGGATGCTATCCTGATCCCTGGCGGTTTCGGTTATCGCGGTGTGGAAGGTAAGATCGCCACTGCACGCTACGCGCGTGAAAACAATATTCCTTATCTGGGCATCTGCCTGGGGATGCAGGTTGCGCTGATCGAGTTTGCTCGCAACGTTGCAGGTATGGAGAACGCCAACTCGACGGAATTTGTGCCAGACTGTAAGTACCCGGTTGTGGCGCTCATTACCGAATGGCGTGATGAAGAAGGCAAGATTGAAGTACGTTCGGAAAAGAGCGATCTCGGTGGCACCATGCGCCTCGGCGCACAGCAGTGCCAGCTTGGCGACGACAGCCTGGTCCGTCAACTGTATGGCGAGCCGACCATTGTCGAACGCCATCGCCATCGCTATGAAGTGAACAATCTGCTGTTGAAACAAATTGAAGCTGCGGGTCTGCGTGTTGCAGGCCGTTCCGGCGATGATCAGTTGGTCGAGATCATCGAGGTGCCAAATCATCCGTGGTTTGTCGCTTGTCAGTTCCACCCGGAATTTACTTCTACGCCGCGTGATGGGCACCCACTGTTTGCAGGCTTCGTGAAAGCCGCCAGTGAGTACCAGAAGCGTCAGGCGAAGTAAGAGTTAGAACGGCAGTGCACCCAAATGGGTGCACTGTTTGTCTGGAGTTTTAGTTTAACTTGTACTGAGGAAATCCTAATGTCCAAAATCGTTAAAGTCATCGGTCGTGAAATCATCGACTCCCGTGGTAACCCGACTGTTGAAGCCGAAGTACACCTGGAAGGTGGTTTCGTTGGTCTGGCAGCTGCTCCGTCAGGTGCTTCTACCGGTTCCCGCGAAGCGCTGGAATTGCGTGATGGCGACAAATCCCGCTTCATGGGTAAAGGCGTACTGAAAGCGGTTGGCGCGGTTAACGGCCCGATCGCTCAGGCAATCCTGGGCAAAGATGCCAAAGATCAGGCTGGCATTGACAAGATCATGATCGACCTGGACGGTACTGAAAACAAATCTAACTTCGGTGCTAACGCAATCCTGGCTGTTTCTCTGGCGACTGCTAAAGCTGCTGCTGCCTCTAAAGGCCTGCCGCTGTACGCACACATCGCTGAACTGAACGGCACCCCGGGCAAATACTCCATGCCGGTTCCGATGATGAACATCATCAACGGTGGTGAGCACGCTGACAACAACGTAGACATTCAGGAATTCATGATTCAGCCGGTTGGCGCGAAATCCCTGAAAGAAGCGGTACGTATGGGTTCAGAAGTGTTCCATAACCTGGCTAAAGTTCTGAAATCCAAAGGTATGAACACGGCTGTTGGTGACGAAGGCGGCTATGCGCCGAACCTGGGTTCTAACGCTGAAGCGCTGGCTGTTATCGCAGAAGCTGTTAAAGCTGCGGGTTATGAGCTGGGCAAAGACATCACTCTGGCGATGGACTGCGCGGCTTCTGAATTCTACAAAGACGGTAAATACGTTCTGGCTGGCGAAGGCAACAAAGCGTTCACCTCCGAAGAATTCACTCACTTCCTGGAAGACCTGACCAAACAGTACCCGATCGTGTCCATCGAAGATGGTCTGGACGAGTCTGACTGGGCTGGCTTTGCTTACCAGACCAAAGTTCTGGGCGACAAAATCCAGCTGGTTGGTGACGACCTGTTCGTAACTAACACCAAAATCCTGAAAGAAGGCATCGAAAAAGGCATCGTTAACTCCATCCTGATCAAATTCAACCAGATCGGTTCTCTGACCGAAACTCTGGCTGCGATCAAAATGGCGAAAGACGCTGGCTACACTGCTGTCATCTCTCACCGTTCTGGCGAAACTGAAGACGCTACCATCGCTGACCTGGCTGTTGGTACCGCTGCTGGCCAGATCAAAACTGGCTCTATGAGCCGTTCTGACCGCGTTGCTAAATACAACCAGTTGATTCGTATCGAAGAAGCTCTGGGTGAACAAGCGCCGTACAACGGTCGTAAAGAGATCAAAGGTCAGGCATAAGCCTGTCTTTCTCTGAAATGAAAATGCCAGCCCTCGGGCTGGCATTTTTTTACCTGCAATAACCGTTATTTAAAATCGACAGCCATTTGCTGCGGAATGGAAAGCCCACGGGTGGTCTGTACGCACTGAGCGATATAATCGGTAAAGCGTGGCGGCTTCGGCATACCTAGCTCTATGAGCTTGTCATTGCTAAAGCGGACATTCAGCATGGCGAACGCACCGTACAAACGCATGGCTTTAAGCATCAAGCGCTCGTTGCAGGGGCCGAAGATGTTTTTCAATTCACGGCGCATCTTCACCAGCGTCTCGTAGCTAACCTGCGTGTAGACATCTTTAACCGGCACCGTTTCCAGCGCGGACGCCATCGCGGCATCAATATCAGAAAACTTCACGCTGTTCTCTTCGCCTGCGGAAATATGGATGACCTCACCCGCCGGGATGTCGCTTTTCAGCATCATGATCAACGCGTCGGCGCAATAGTCCACCGGCACCACATCAATACGGTCTTCCAGTGAGCACATGAATTTTTGCAGCATCAGCGCCATGCTGAATACCCAGAAGATACTGCTGGAGGGTTGGCAGCCGTAATGCGTATGCCCCACCACGATAGACGGACGTGCGATAACCAGCGGCAGATCCGGATAGGTTTTGCGCATCAGGTGTTCGATGGTGGACTTGGAGTGGGTGTACTCCACCAGGTGCTCGGCGTTTTCTTTGAATTCCTGGCTCTCATAGACCAGCGAATCGGCTTCTGGCGCACACGACATAGCGGTGCCGACATGCAGGAAACGCTGTAGCCCCTGTACTTTCGCCATACGTCCGGCAAAGGCCAGAGTGCCTTCCACGTTCACTTTCCAGATGAGCGGGTTGTTGCCAAAAGAGGCGACGGCTGCGCAGTTCAGCACGTGGGTGACACTGTCCAGACGCGGGTCGTCCAGAAATTGCTCCGGCGTACCCAGATCACCGATGATGATATGTTCGCAGGTCAGACGGGAGAGGATAGATTCGCTGATGTTGAATTTGCGCATGTTCTCTTTTACGCGCTCAACGCCAGCCTGGCTATCCGTTGCCCTGACTAAAAGTAAATAGTTGATTTGACTATCATCATTAAGTATTTTCTCAAACACTGCACCACCGAGGAACCCGGTGACGCCGGTGATCAGTAGAGTTTTCATGATCGCATGCTCATTGTTGTTAATTCGCGGATTGTATTCAGCGAAAATTAAACAATGCTTAAATAAGAGAGGCGGAAATAAATCGATTTCTTAAGGTGATTTTAAGCTTTAAATGCGGAACAAGGTTAATTGGACAGGCAAACGCAGAAATAAATTCATTAAAAATAAAAATATTTATAACTATTTGAAATTAATGTATTTTTATTCTTTGCTTTAGCGTTTTATTTTAATGGTTTTCTTATATAAATGAGCGTTGCTGAAATAATTAATTACAAATAAAATAATGCTAAGCCTGCTATCCATTGTCCATTTTTTTGCTTTATTTCGATGACAATCACGCAACATTTACCCCTGCCTCAACTCGCCCTCAAGAGCAAAATCTGTAATAATTAATGTTTTCCCCGATCAGAGTTGATTATGCAGTACCCGATTAATGAGATGTTCCAGACCTTGCAAGGCGAGGGCTATTTTACCGGCGTTCCCGCCATTTTTATTCGTTTACAGGGATGCCCGATTGGTTGCGCCTGGTGCGACACCAAACACACCTGGGATAAGCTTGAAGATCGGGAAGTCTCCCTCTACAGCATTCTGGCCAAGACCAAAGAGAGCGATAAATGGGGCGCGGCGAGCAGTGAAGATCTGCTGGCAATTATTGAGCGTCAGGGCTGGACTGCGCGCCATGTGGTGATTACGGGTGGCGAACCTTGTATCCACGATCTGATTCCGTTGACTCATCTTCTGGAAAAACAGGGGTTCAGTTGCCAGATTGAGACCAGCGGTACCCATGAAGTGCGCACGTCTCATGCGACCTGGGTCACCGTGTCACCGAAGGTGAATATGCGCGGAGGTTATGACATCCTCCAGCAGGCGCTGGAACGCGCCGATGAGATCAAACACCCGGTTGGACGTACCCGAGACATTGAGGCGCTTGATGAGCTTCTGACGCAACTGACCGATGACAAACATCGGGTCATTGCACTGCAGCCTATCAGCCAAAAAGACGACGCCACCCGCTTGTGCATTGAAACCTGTATCGCCCGCAACTGGCGGCTGTCAATGCAAACGCATAAGTATCTGAATATTGCCTGATTCGGTTTCTGCCGGTGTTATTGCACCGACAAGACAGGTATTACCTGAGCGCCCGGCCTTATGGCCGGGCGTTTTCGTTTACCTGCCCGGCGGGCAGGGTATAGGTTTGTGAAACAACGCTGTTCGGTGAAATCAGCTTTTGCCTGCGGTGTGTTTTTATTTTGATTAATAATCAATGGGTTAATTATTCAGCTTACGTCGATAAAATCGGTAGAATTTGAGCTGTGATAAATGATTCTATAATTCAATGGGTTATATTTAGAGTGTTCCCCGCGCGAGCGGGGATAAACCGGTTTACCGCGGCATTAGTTGCCGCATTCTGAGGTGTTCCCCGCGCGAGCGGGGATAAACCGTCAGAATGAATCTTGGTCTTTGGCTGCGCAAAGTGTTCCCCGCGCGAGCGGGGATAAACCGCGACACAACAACGAATTCGTGATGGCGCTCAGGTGTTCCCCGCGCGAGCGGGGATAAACCGCCAGATACACGATATTTCGAGGTTAACGTGCAGTGTTCCCCGCGCGAGCGGGGATAAACCGATGCTGATACCGCCCGAAGACTTCACACAGCTGTGTTCCCCGCGCGAGCGGGGATAAACCGGATTCGAAGCCACGACGCGGGGTCATGATGGCGTGTTCCCCGCGCGAGCGGGGATAAACCGGATGCGCAGTTCCTCCTGAGTCAGGTCGGCAAGTGTTCCCCGCGCGAGCGGGGATAAACCGCAGCTTAACTACGTGCGGGATGAACTGACATCGTGTTCCCCGCGTGAGCGGGGATAAACCGTGCCATAAAATCAGCGCACTCAGGTGCGCTGACGACACAGAAGCGAAATTACTCGCCGCGGTAGATACACCCTGCGGTGCAGGTCTCTTTGATCATCACGGCGCTCAGCAGCGGAACGACGGGTTTCAACTGATCCCAAATCCATTTTGCCAGTACTTCGCTGGTCGGGTTCTCAAGGCCCGGTATATCGTTAAGATAGTAGTGATCCAGACGATCATAGGTCGGTTTGAACGCCGCCTTAAGCTCAGCAAAATCCATGATCCAGCCCGTATGCGGATCCACCTCGCCGGTGATCTCCAGACGCACCATAAATGAGTGACCATGAAGACGACCGCATTTATGCCCGGCTGGAACATGTGGCAAACGGTGAGCGGCTTCAAACATGAAATCTTTAAATAACGTGGTGGACATTCTGAACTCTCTGACTGGCTAGAAAAACCGCGGCATGGTAGCTGAAATGACCTTTTTTATCATTAACTAAAATCGGCAAAAGCGATTAACCGTTACGCCTTGCCTGATGACCTCTATTTTTCCATTATAAATCAATGGATTAATTAATCTGTTTTACTGTTATAAACTATGAATAAAACAGGTTAGTTCTTTTGGTTATTTATTATTTCCAACCTTTCTTTAATTGTTATTATCCCCGCCGTTAACCTTACTTTCTCTTCTGCTTTTATGGCGCTGACAGGGCGTATAAGCAGCTTTTGCTTACTGGAACATAACGACGCATGACGACTCAGGTCCCACCTTCCGCTTTGCTTCCGCTGAACCCGGAGCAACTGGCACGCCTTCAGGCGGTCACAACCGATTTAACTCCCACCCAGCTTGCCTGGGTTTCCGGCTATTTTTGGGGCGTGCTGAATCAGCAACCCGGAGCGGCAGTTGCAACGGCAACACCTGCGGTGGCCGAGACCCCGACCATTACGCTACTTTCCGCCTCGCAAACCGGTAATGCCCGTCGCGTTGCGGAAGCACTGCGTGACGATCTGCTGGCGGCGAAACTCAACGTCAAACTGGTGAGCGCGGGCGACTATAAATTCAAACAAATCGCTAACGAAAAACTGCTGGTTGTTGTTGCTTCCACACAAGGGGAAGGTGAGCCACCGGAAGAGGCCGTTGCGTTACATAAGTTCCTGTTCTCGAAAAAAGCGCCGAAGCTTGATGGCACTGCTTTCGCCGTGCTGGGGCTTGGCGACACGTCTTATGAATTTTTCTGCCAGGCAGGCAAAGATTTTGACAGCAAACTGGCTGAACTGGGTGCCGAGCGCCTGCTGGATCGCGTCGACGCAGACGTTGAGTTCCAGGCCGCCGCCGCTGAATGGCGCGCGCGCGTAGTTGAAGTACTAAAAGCACGAGTCCCGAAAGAGACGCCGGCCCAGGCCGCTGTGACGGCAACGGGTGCGGTGAATGAGGTTTTCTCCAGCCCTTATACGAAAGAAGAACCGCTGACCGCGACGCTCTCAGTGAATCAAAAAATCACGGGCCGTGACTCAGAAAAAGACGTGCGTCATATCGAAATCGATCTGGGCGATTCCGGCCTGCGCTATCAGCCGGGCGACGCGCTGGGCGTCTGGTATCAGAACGATCCGGCACTGGTGAAAGAGCTGGTTGAGCTGCTGTGGCTTAAAGGCGATGAACCGGTCAGCGTCGACGGCAAAACCCTGCCGCTGTCCGAAGCGCTGCAGTGGCATTTCGAGTTGACGGTCAACACCGGCAATATCGTGGAAAACTATGCCACTCTGACCCGCAGCGAATCATTGTTGCCGCTGGTGGGCGATAAGGCCAAATTACAGCACTATGCGGCGACCACGCCGATTGTGGATATGGTGCGTTTCTCCCCGGCACAACTGGATGCCACTGCGCTGATTGGCCTGCTGCGTCCGCTGACACCGCGTCTTTACTCCATCGCCTCTTCGCAGGCGGAAGTGGAAACCGAAGTGCACGTCACTGTCGGTGTGGTGCGCTATGACATTGAAGGCCGCGCGCGTTCGGGTGGGGCGTCGAGCTTCCTCGCCGATCGCGTGGAAGAAGAGGGCGAAGTGCGTGTGTTCATCGAACATAACGATAATTTCCGTCTGCCTGCCAACCCGGAAACGCCGGTCATCATGATTGGGCCGGGTACCGGTATCGCACCGTTCCGCGCCTTTATGCAGCAGCGAGCGGCAGACGGGGCAGAAGGCAAAAACTGGTTGTTCTTCGGCAACCCGCACTTTACGGAAGATTTCCTCTACCAGGTTGAGTGGCAGCGTTACGTCAAAGAAGGCGTGCTGAACCGTATCGATCTGGCCTGGTCGCGTGACCAAAAAGAAAAAGTATACGTACAAGACAAACTGCGTCAGCAAGGCGCGGAACTGTGGCGCTGGATTAATGACGGTGCGCACATTTATGTCTGCGGCGACGCGAATCGCATGGCGAAGGACGTTGAGCAGGCTTTACTGGACGTGATTGCCGAATTTGGCGCGATGGACGCCGAAGCGGCGGACGAATATTTAAGTGAGCTGCGCGTAGAGCGCCGTTACCAGCGAGATGTCTACTAATGAGTGAAAAACATCCAGGCCCACTGGTGGTCGAAGGTAAACTGACAGACGCCGAGCGCATGAAGCTGGAAAGCAACTATCTGCGCGGGACCATTGCGGAAGATCTTAACGACGGGCTGACCGGCGGCTTTAAAGGCGACAACTTTCTGCTGATCCGTTTCCACGGCATGTACCAGCAGGATGATCGCGATATTCGCGCTGAGCGTGCTGCACAGAAGCTGGAGCCGCGTCATGCGATGCTGCTGCGCTGCCGCCTGCCGGGAGGCGTGATCACCACCAAACAGTGGCAGGCGATTGATAAGTTCGCCGCTGAGAACACCATTTACGGCAGTATCCGCCTGACCAACCGTCAGACGTTCCAGTTCCACGGCATTCTGAAAAAGAACGTGAAACCGGTACACCAGATGCTGCACTCCGTTGGTCTGGACGCCCTGGCGACCGCTAACGACATGAACCGTAACGTGTTGTGTACCTCCAACCCGTACGAGTCAGAATTGCACGCCGAAGCCTATGAATGGGCGAAGAAGATCTCTGAACATCTGCTGCCGCGTACCCGCGCTTACGCAGAGATCTGGCTCGATCAGGAAAAAGTAGCGACCACCGATGAAGAGCCGATCCTCGGTCAGACCTATCTGCCGCGTAAGTTTAAAACTACGGTCGTGATCCCGCCGCAGAACGATATCGATCTGCACGCCAACGACATGAACTTTGTCGCGGTCGCGGAAAACGGCAAACTGGTGGGCTTTAACCTGCTGGTGGGCGGCGGTCTGTCCATCGAGCATGGTAATAAGAAAACCTATGCCCGCACGGCGAGCGAGTTTGGGTATCTGCCGGTTGAGCATACGCTGGCGGTTGCCGAAGCCGTTGTCACCACTCAGCGTGACTGGGGTAACCGTACCGACCGTAAAAACGCGAAGACCAAATATACGCTGGAACGTGTGGGTGTTGAGACCTTCAAAGCGGAAGTTGAGCGTCGTGCAGGTATCAAATTCGAACCGATTCGTCCGTATGAATTTACCGGGCGCGGCGATCGCATTGGCTGGGTGAAAGGGATCGATAATAAATGGCATCTGACGCTGTTTATCGAAAACGGTCGTATTCTCGATTATCCGGGGCGTCCGCTGAAAACGGGTCTGCTGGAGATCGCGAAGATCCATAAAGGCGAGTTCCGTATTACGGCAAACCAGAACCTGATCATTGCCGGTGTGCCGGATAGCCAGAAGGCGAAAATCGAAAAAATCGCGCGCCAGAGCGGCCTGATGGATGCCGTAACGCCGCAGCGTGAAAATTCGATGGCCTGTGTGTCATTCCCGACCTGTCCGCTGGCGATGGCCGAAGCAGAGCGCTTCCTGCCGTCGTTTATCGATAAAGTGGAAGAGGTGATGGCGAAGCATGGTTTGAGTGATGAGCATATCGTGACGCGCGTGACGGGTTGCCCGAACGGCTGTGGCCGCGCGATGCTGGCGGAAGTGGGCCTGGTGGGGAAAGCGCCTGGTCGCTATAACCTGCATCTGGGCGGTAACCGCATCGGTACGCGCATCCCGCGCATGTTCAAAGAGAACATTACCGAGCCGGAAATCATTGCCTCGCTCGATGAACTGGTAGGGCGCTGGGCGAAAGAACGCGAAGCGGGTGAAGGGTTCGGTGATTTCACCATCCGTGCGGGCATTATCCGCCCGGTGCTCGACCCGGCGCGCGATCTCTGGGATTAAGCTTCCTTGCCTTCCCCCTCTCCTTAGGGAGGGGTGAAGGAAGTAAACATACGAGAGGTAATTATGTCCGTACTCGATCTATCTGCCCTGAATGCTCTGTCGAAAGACGACCGCACGCTGGCGCTGGCGGAGGCTAACGCCCAACTGGAAGCGCAAACCGCAGAGGAACGCGTGGCCTGGGCGCTGGAAAATCTGCCGGGTGAGTATGTGCTGTCGTCCAGTTTTGGTATCCAGGCGGCGGTGAGCCTGCATCTGGTGAATCAGGTGCGCCCGAACATTCCGGTTATCCTGACGGACACTGGTTATCTGTTCCCGGAAACCTATCAGTTTATTGATGAGCTGACCGAGAAGCTCGGCCTGAATCTGCAGATTTACCGTGCGCCGCAAAGCCCAGCCTGGCAGGAAGCACGCTACGGCAAGCTGTGGGAGCAGGGCGTTGAGGGTATTGAAAAATACAACGACATCAACAAAGTTGAGCCGATGAACCGGGCGCTGAAAGAACTGAACGCCCGGACATGGTTTGCAGGCCTGCGTCGTGAGCAGTCCAGTAGCCGTGCCAACCTGCCTGTGCTGGATATTCAGCGCGGTGTTTTCAAAGTGCTGCCGATTATCGACTGGGATAACCGTACGGTGTATCAGTATCTGCAAAAACACGGACTGAAATATCACCCGCTGTGGGATGAAGGCTATCTGTCTGTGGGGGATACGCACACCACCCGTAAATGGGAACCGGGCATGGCAGAAGAGGAAACCCGCTTCTTCGGCCTGAAACGCGAGTGCGGCCTGCACGAAGGCTGATTTTTGGCTTTTCAATAAATAGATAAGAAAAGCGCCCGGCTAACCACCGGGCGTTTTTTTATGTGTGATACGTTGGTGAAATGAGAGTTTGTACATGGTGCGGTTTTCTTTAATGACTAAAATCAAACAATTACTGATCTTTAAAAAGACGGAAATGTTGGTAGAATTTTGGGAGTGGTAATTGCTTTTTAAATTTAATGAGTTACGTTTAGAGTGTTCCCCGCGCGAGCGGGGATAAACCGGCGGCCAGTTGGTTGTTTGCTTTCTCTATCGCGTGTTCCCCACGCCAGCGGGGATAAACCTCGCGTTGTCTGCGTTCCCTCGTTGCGTCCGGAGTGTTCCCCGCGTCAGCGGGGTTCCCCCGCCCCAAACCCCATCTCCATGTCCGATTCCGGACATATTCCCACGCACGGATTCTGCTATCGTATTGGCGCCATTTGGGATGGCGTTAATTTAATCACTCAGGGATATGACAATGAAAAAGATCGCGCTGGCGGCGCTGCTGATGGGGATGTGCACTGCGTCTTATGCGGAAACCGAAACCTGCAAACAATACTTCGCTGAAATGGACAGCTTCATTAAAGAAGCGTCAAAACATGAAGAAGCGAAAGCGCAGGTGGACATGCTGAAAACCCAGCTCGCGGAAGGCAGAAAACAGCTTGAGACTTACAGCGTAGAGCAACAGGATGCAGGCTGTAAGCAGGGACTGGCGGCAGTAAAACAACTTAATGCCTCACTGGGCATCAAATAACAAAAAGGGAGCCGATGCTCCCTTTTTTCGTTTTTACGAACGGCAGATTTACTTTGTCCCCGCCTTTGCCAGTTCTTTGACCAACGGTAGCATAATACGCACTACATCGCGGCTGCGTCGGTCGATACGCCCCGGCAGGGCCTGATCGATATGCTGGACGTTATCGAGCTTGATGTTATGCCAGCTCACGCCATCCGGGAAGGATTTCGATTTCGCGCGCTGCTGATAGCCATCCTTTTTCCCCAAATTCCAGTTGGTGGCCTCAACGGATAGCACTGGAATACCGGCATTATCAAAGACTTCTGCATCATTGCAGCAGCTTGTTCCCTGAGGGTAGTCAGGATTAAGGCCCGGATTGGAGGTCGCGCTAATCCCCAGAGAGCGTGCGATAGCCAGCGCCCTGTCACGGGTGAGCTTACGCACCGATGCGGGGGTTTTCTTACCGCTGTTGAAATAGAGATTATCGCCGACAATAAGGTTATCGAGATTAATCACCAGCAGCGTTTGCTTCTTCTCGTGCTCACTCATGCGTTTGAGGAAGTTCTCGGCCCCGAGGTTGCCTTGCTCTTCACCGCTGGTTGCCACAAAGCGAATAGTGTATTCCGTTGGCACCGATTTCAGTTGTTCCGCCAGCTCCAGCATCGCCCCCACTCCTGAGGCGTTATCATCGAGCCCCTGTAGCGTCAGACCACCCAGATTATTGTCGGTATCCGCATCGCTGCGCGGCGCGTAGGTGTCCAGATGCGCCACAATAATGATCTGCTGTGGGTGCTTGCCTTCATGCGCGGCAATAACGGTGCTGCCGGTGACGTTCTGCCAGTTGTGCTGATTACTACGAGAAGCCCAACTGTAGCGGCTGTTGAATTTGCGGATGTCACTCTGATAGCCCATCTGCGCAAACTGCTGGCGTATATAATCCGCTGCGAGCATTTCAGCCGGCGAGCCGGTCATGCGGCCGGGAAAATAGGTGGCGATATGGCGCGCCTGATTACTTGCAAATTCACCGGGATGAGGTGCTCGTGCCTGAGCAGAAAAAATAAAGCATACGCCGAGCGCCAGGGCAGCGGTACGGTGGCGCAATGCGGAGAGCATAGAGAGTCCTTTTACGACAAAAATTTTATCGCGCTTAGTATGAAACTGTGACCCGGTTTACACAATTTCATTTGTTCTTAACTCTGCAAAAATGTGGTGGTTAAGCACTTTTTGGCATTTGCTTTTTTATCTCGTTATTCCTTTGCGGAACTACTCATTCCAATTCGTAATTTCATTCACTCTACTCTCCCCCCTATAGTCCCACTATTACTGGTTGCGAGTGAGTTGTTGCCCTGTGGATTACCTTCCTTTATTTGCTGACGTCAAAGACCGCCCCGTGTTGGTTGTCGGTGGTGGCGACGTTGCCGCTCGTAAGATTGCTTTTTTACGCCGCGCGGGGGCACGCGTGCTGGTGGTGACAAAACATCTCGAACCCTCACTACAACAGTTGGTGGATGAGCAAGAGATCCACCTGCTGGCGGATACGTTCGATGAAGCGCAACTCGACAACGTCTTTCTGGTGATTGCGGCAACGGATGACGGGGACGTCAATCGTCGTGTCTTTGACGCCGCAAATGCCCGCCATCGTCTTGTCAACGTGGTAGATGACCAGCCGCTGTGCTCATTTATCTTCCCGTCGATTGTTGACCGCTCGCCGCTGCTGGTGGCGATCTCTTCCGGCGGCAACGCACCGGTACTGGCGCGATTGCTGCGTGAAAAAATTGAAGCGTTGTTGCCCGCGAACTTAGGCCGTATGGCTGAGATGGCCGGGCGCTGGCGCACGCGCATTAAAGCATTTCGTAAAACCACCGATGAACGTCGTCGTTTCTGGGAGAGCGCCTTTCGTGGCCGCTTTGCCAGCCTGATGGCGGCGGGCAAAGAGCAGGCCGCGGAACAGGTGCTGGCTGATGAACTCGCGAAACCGGGCAGTAGCACCGGCGAAATCATTCTGGTTGGCGCGGGGCCCGGTGATGCCGGGCTGCTAACGTTGCGTGGTTTGCAGGTTATCCAGCAGGCTGACGTGGTGTTTTACGATCATCTGGTAACCGATGGCGTGCTGGAACTCGTACGCCGCGATGCGGAACTGATCAGCGTGGGTAAACGCGCTGGCTCGCACCTGGTTGCGCAGCATGACACCAATCGCATGCTGGTTGAGGCCGCGCAGGCGGGCAAAACTGTGGTGCGGTTGAAAGGCGGCGACCCGTTTATCTTTGGTCGCGGTGGCGAAGAGTTACAGGCGGCTGCGGCAGCAGGTATCCCCTTCCAGGTGGTGCCCGGCGTGACGGCGGCATCCGGCGCGACGGCTTACGCAGGCATTCCGCTGACCCACCGCGACTACGCACAAAGTGCCACCTTTGTTACCGGACATTACAAAGCCGACAGCGCACCGTTTGACTGGTCGCAACTGGCGCAAAGTCGCCAGACGCTGGCTATCTATATGGGTACGATGAAAGCGGCAGAAATCGGCGAACAACTCATCGCTCACGGGCGAGAGGCACAGACACCGGTCGCGGTGATTTCGCGCGGCACACGGGCTGACCAGCAGGTCAGAACCGGCACATTACAACAACTTGAGGAACTGGCGAAAGATGCGCCAATGCCCGCCCTGCTGGTCGTGGGCGAGGTGGTACAACTGCATCATGAACTCGCCTGGTTTCAACACACGACAGGCCCGGAAGCGTTTGACGCCTCCGTGGTGAATCTGGCTTAAGGAACGGTTATGGATCAAAAACGACTCACTCACCTGCGACAACTGGAAGCCGAAAGCATCCATATCATTCGCGAGGTGGCCGCCGAATTCTCCAATCCGGTGATGATGTATTCCATCGGTAAAGACTCCAGCGTGATGCTGCATCTGGCGCGTAAAGCCTTCTATCCTGGCACGCTGCCATTCCCGCTGTTGCATGTGGACACCGGCTGGAAATTCCGTGAGATGTATGAGTTCCGTGACCGCACAGCGAAAGCGTATGGCTGTGAGCTGCTGGTGCACAAAAACCCGGAAGGGGTGGCGATGGGCATTAACCCATTCGTCCACGGCAGCGCCAAGCACACCGATATCATGAAAACCGAAGGGCTTAAGCAGGCGCTGAACAAATACGGTTTTGATGCGGCCTTCGGCGGCGCACGCCGTGACGAAGAGAAGTCCCGCGCCAAAGAGCGAATCTACTCTTTCCGCGATCGCTTCCACCGCTGGGACCCGAAAAATCAGCGTCCTGAACTGTGGCACAACTACAACGGCCAGATTAACAAAGGCGAGAGCATCCGCGTGTTCCCGCTCTCAAACTGGACCGAGCTGGATATCTGGCAGTATATCTACCTGGAAAATATCGAAATTGTTCCGCTGTATCTGGCCGCAGAGCGCCCGGTGCTGGAGCGCGACGGCATGCTGATGATGATCGACGACGATCGTATCGACCTGCAACCTGGCGAAGTGATCGAACAGCGGATGGTGCGTTTCCGTACGCTTGGCTGCTGGCCGCTGACCGGCGCTGTGGAGTCCGAAGCGCAGACGCTGCCGGAAATTATCGAAGAGATGCTGGTTTCCACCACCAGTGAACGTCAGGGCCGCGTGATTGACCGCGACCAGGCAGGCTCCATGGAGCTGAAAAAACGTCAGGGATACTTCTAAGGAGCCGCCATGAATACCACTATTGCCCAACAAATTGCCAACGAAGGCGGCGTCGAAGCGTACCTGCACGCACAGCAGCACAAAAGCCTACTGCGTTTTCTGACCTGCGGCAGCGTCGATGACGGGAAAAGCACCCTGATTGGCCGCCTGCTGCATGACACGCGCCAGATTTATGAAGATCAGCTCTCTACGCTGCACAATGACAGCAAACGTCACGGCACCCAGGGGGAAAAACTCGACCTGGCCCTGCTGGTCGACGGCCTGCAGGCGGAACGTGAGCAGGGTATCACCATCGACGTGGCGTACCGTTACTTCTCAACCGAGAAGCGCAAATTTATCATTGCCGACACCCCGGGGCACGAACAGTACACCCGTAATATGGCTACCGGTGCGTCAACCTGTGATCTCGCGATCCTGCTGATTGACGCCCGTAAAGGCGTGCTGGATCAGACCCGTCGCCACAGCTTTATCTCCACCCTGCTGGGCATTAAACACCTGGTGGTGGCGGTCAATAAAATGGATCTGGTCGGCTTTAGCGAAGAGACCTTTGAGAACATTCGTCAGGAGTACCTGACCTTTGCTGAACAGCTACCGGGCAATCTGGACATTCGCTTTGTACCGCTATCGGCGCTGGAAGGGGATAACGTCGCCAGCCAGAGCGCCAACATTCCGTGGTACAGCGGCCCGACGCTGCTGGAAGTCCTCGAAACCGTCGAAATTCAGCGCGTTGTGGACACCCAGCCGATGCGTTTCCCGGTGCAGTACGTTAACCGCCCGAACCTCGATTTCCGTGGCTTCTCCGGTACGCTGGCCTCGGGCAGCGTGAAGGTTGGCCAGCGCATCAAAGCACTGCCGTCTGGGGTGGAATCCACCGTTGCGCGCATCGTGACCTTTGATGGCGACCTACAGGAAGCCCATGCGGGTGAAGCGATTACCCTGGTACTTAAGGACGAGATCGACATCAGCCGTGGCGATCTGATCCTGGATGCCCAGGAGAGCGTGCCTGCGGTGCAGAGCGCGTCCCTCGACGTAGTATGGATGGCTGAGCAGCCGCTGGCGCCAGGACAGAGCTTTGACATCAAAGTGGCCGGTAAAAAGACCCGCGCCCGCGTCGATGCCATTCAATATCAGGTAGATATTAACAATCTCACCCAGCGTCAGGTGGATACGCTGCCGTTAAACGGTATCGGTCTGGTCGATTTGACCTTTGATGAGCCGCTGACCCTGGATGCGTATCAACAAAACCCGGTGACCGGTGGTGTTATCTTTATCGACCGCCTGAGCAACGTGACCGTAGGCGCCGGCATGGTGCGTGAAGTGCATCAGCAGGAGACGACTGTACCGTCGCAGTTCAGCGCCTTTGAGCTGGAGCTGAATCAGCTTATCCGTAAACATTTCCCACACTGGGGCGCGCGTGATTTGCTGGGAGGTAAGTAATGGCCGCTCATGATGAGAACGTCGTCTGGCATCCTCATCCGGTGACTGTTGCGCAGCGTGAGCAACTCCACGGCCACCGTGGGGTTGTGCTGTGGTTTACCGGGCTGTCTGGTTCCGGTAAATCGACGGTAGCGGGGGCGCTGGAAGAGGCATTACATCAGCAGGGTGTCAGTACTTACCTGCTCGATGGCGACAATGTGCGTCACGGCTTGTGTAGCGATCTGGGCTTTAGCGATGAAGACCGCAAAGAGAACATTCGCCGGGTCGGGGAAGTCGCCAGCCTGATGGCTGATGCCGGGCTGGTGGTGCTGACCGCGTTTATCTCCCCGCACCGTGCTGAGCGGCAGATGGTGCGTGAGCGCGTGGGGGAGGGGCGTTTTATTGAAGTTTTCGTGGATACGCCGCTGGCGATTTGCGAAGCACGCGACCCGAAGGGACTTTATAAAAAAGCGCGCGCGGGGGAGTTACGCAACTTTACCGGCATCGACGCCGTTTACGAAGCGCCTGAAGCACCCGAAGTTAACCTGCAAGGTGAACAATTGGTAACAAATTTGGTGAGCCAATTATTAGACCTCATGAGACGGGACGATATGATCAGATCCTGAGACAGTGCCGGGGATACGCAGAACGTGGGGCGTATCCTGTTTCGTCGGCCAGTCAGTTAATGGGATCAGATATGCGTAATAGTCAGAACATCACCATCTCAAGGTCGGATACCATCACGACCAGCGAAGAGACCACCTGGTCCCTGCCTGGGGCCGCAGTGGGCTTTGTCGCGTGGCTGTTGGCGCTGGCTATCCCTTTTCTGATTTACGGTCCTAACACGCTGTTCTTCCTCCTCTACACCTGGCCTTTCTTCCTTGCGCTGATGCCCGTTTCGGTTGTGGTGGGTATCGCCCTGCATTCCATCGTCAATGGCAAGCTGCTCTACAGCGTTGTCCTCACTGCTCTCACGGTTGTGGCCATGTTTGGCGCGTTGTTTATGTGGCTGATGGGCTAAAGCCATCCATACTTCAAACCGTAACTCACATTAAGACGATGTGTCTTGGGGACAACCCTACGGAAAGGTGCGTAAATATGTTACATTCTGTCGCGGTGACTCGTTATCACCCGGCCCCGGTGTGGAGTCTGAGAAAAAGTTATGGGATGATGATGCCGTTTTTCAGGGGGCAGGATGGGTAAACTAACGCTGCTATTGCTGGCTTTGCTGGTCTGGCTACAGTATTCACTGTGGTTTGGCAAAAATGGTCTTCACGACTATAGCCGTGTCAGCGAAGATGTGGGCGCACAGCAGGCGACAAACGCCAAATTAAAAGCGCGAAACGATCAACTCTTTGCTGAAATTGACGATCTCAATGGCGGCCAGGAAGCGATTGAGGAACGCGCTCGCAACGAATTAACGATGACCAAACCGGGCGAAACCTTTTATCGTCTGGTGCCGGACGCGTCCAAACGCAACCAGGGGTCAGTACAGAACACACAAAATAATCGATAAACAATCCCGGGTTTACGACATGTCTGTAATTATTCCGGACGTTTGTGCGGTGGTGCCGGCTGCCGGATTTGGCCGCCGCATGCAAACGGAATGTCCCAAGCAATATCTTTCCATTGGCGATAAAACGATCCTCGAACACGCGGTGGCGGCCTTGCTGGTCAACCCAAACGTGGGGCGTGTCATTATCGCCGTCAGCCCCGGTGATGAGCGTTTTGCCCGCTTGCCGCTGGCGCAACATCCCGCCATTACCGTTGTGGCTGGTGGCGCTGAACGTGCGGACTCCGTACTGGCGGGGCTGAAAGCCGCGCAAGGGGCACAGTGGGTACTGGTGCATGACGCCGCCCGTCCTTGCCTGCATCAGGATGATTTAAATCGCCTGCTACAACTGCGTGAAACCAGCCGGGTCGGCGGTATTCTTGCCGCGCCGGTTCGCGACACCATGAAGCGTGCTGAACCTGGTAAAACGGCTATTGCCCACACCGTTGAGCGTAACGATTTATGGCATGCGCTCACGCCGCAATTTTTCCCTCTGGAACTCCTGCACGACTGCCTGACGCGTGCGCTCAACGAAGGCGCGACCATCACCGATGAGGCCTCGGCACTCGAATATTGTGGATTCCACCCGGAACTGGTCGCCGGACGCGCGGATAATATTAAGGTGACGCGTCCTGAGGATCTGAAACTTGCAGAATTTTATCTCACCCATTCTTAACACCAGGAGAAGGCATAATGCGCATTGGACACGGTTTTGACGTACACGCATTTGGCGGCGATGGCCCCATTATTATCGGTGGCGTTCGCATTCCCTGGGAGAAAGGCCTGCTGGCGCACTCCGATGGCGACGTCGCGTTGCATGCCCTGACCGATGCCCTGTTAGGCGCGGCGGCGTTGGGGGATATTGGTAAGCTGTTCCCGGATACCGATCCGTCGTTCAAAGGGGCAGACAGCCGTGCGCTGCTGCGCGAGGCATGGCGTCGCATCCAGGCCAAAGGCTACGTGATTGGCAATGTGGACGTCACTATCATCGCGCAGGCACCGAAAATGTTGCCGCATATCCCGCAGATGCGCGTGTTTATCGCCGAAGATTTGGGCTGCCACATGGACGACGTGAACGTGAAGGCAACCACGACCGAGAAACTCGGTTTTACCGGACGTGGCGAAGGTATTGCCTGTGAGGCGGTGGCGCTCCTGCTTAAGGCGGCGAAATGACCGGCTTCGACCAGCTAACCTATTTGCACGGTAAACCTGCGGCAAGCGGTTTACTGAAAGCCAATCCGGAAGATTTCGTGGTTATCGAGGACTTAGGCTTCGAACCCGACGGTGAAGGTGAACATATTCTGGTGCGAATTCTGAAAAACGGCTGCAATACGCGCTTTGTTGCCGACGCGCTGGCGAAGTTCCTTAAAATACACGCCCGTGAAGTCAGCTTTGCCGGGCAGAAAGATAAACACGCGGTGACCGAGCAATGGCTGTGCGCGCGCGTGCCGGGTAAAGAGATGCCGGACCTGAGCGCGTTTCAGCCGGAAGGCTGTAAAGTGCTGGAATATGCCCGCCATAAGCGCAAACTGCGTTTAGGCGCGCTTAAAGGCAACAGTTTCACCCTTGTGCTGCGCGAAATCAGCAACCGGGACGACGTGGAATCCCGCCTGCAGGCAATCCGCGAGGGCGGCGTACCGAACTATTTTGGTGCGCAACGTTTTGGCATCGGCGGCAGCAATCTACAGGGGGCGCTACGTTGGGCACAAAGCGATGCCCCGGTGCGCGATCGTAATAAGCGCAGTTTTTGGTTGTCGGCGGCACGCAGTGCATTGTTTAATCAGATTGTTAGCGAGCGCCTGAAAAAAACAGACTTTAATCAAGTTGTTGACGGCGATGCGCTACAATTATCGGGGCGTGGAAGTTGGTTTGTGGCGACCGCAGAAGAGCGTGCTGAGCTGCAGACGCGCGTTGATGATAAAGCGCTGATGATTACCGCCTCAATGCCGGGAAGCGGCGAATGGGGAACGCAGGGCCAAGCGCTGTCATTTGAGCAGGCCGCCGTTGCCGATGCGCCGGAACTGCAGGCGTTGCTGGTGCGTGAAAAGGTTGAGGCGTCGCGCCGCGCAATGTTGCTCTTTCCGCAACAATTAAGCTGGAACTGGTGGGATGACGTGACCGTCGAGTTACGCTTCTGGCTGCCGGCAGGTAGCTTCGCCACCAGTGTGGTAAGGGAAATTATCAATACTTTGGGTGATTATGCGAATATTGCTGAGTAACGATGACGGGATTCATGCGCCAGGTATTCAGACGCTGGCAAAGGCCCTGCGGGAGTTTGCCGACGTACAGGTCGTGGCTCCCGATCGTAACCGTAGCGGCGCATCCAACTCGTTAACGCTGGAATCCTCCCTCCGAACTTTCACCTTCGAAAACGGCGACATTGCGGTGCAGATGGGCACCCCGACCGACTGTGTCTATCTGGGCGTCAACGCGCTGATGCGCCCGCGCCCGGACGTTGTCGTCTCTGGCATTAACGCCGGGCCGAACCTCGGGGATGATGTTATCTATTCTGGTACTGTCGCGGCAGCGATGGAAGGACGCCATCTGGGCTTTCCGGCCCTGGCGGTGTCATTAAACGGCCAGACGCATTACGAGACAGCCGCGGCTGTCACCTGCTCCATTCTGCGTGCGCTGTCGCGCGAGCCGTTACGTACCGGGCGTATTCTGAATATTAATGTCCCGGACTTGCCGCTCAGTGAAATCAAGGGTATTCGTGTTACCCGCTGCGGTAGTCGTCATCCTGCGGATAAGGTCATTCCGCAGCAGGATCCTCGAGGCAACACGCTTTACTGGATTGGCCCTCCGGGCGAGAAATACGACGCCGGGCCGGATACCGATTTTGCCGCCATCGATGAGGGTTTTGTTTCTGTCACCCCGCTACACGTGGATTTAACTGCGCATAGCGCGCATGATGTGGTTTCGGGCTGGCTGGATCGCGCCGGAGTGACTGAACGATGGTGAACAGACGCGTACAAACACTGCTTGATCAATTACGCGCGCAGGGCATTACCGATGAGCATGTGCTGGAAGCCATCTCTCTGGTACCGCGCGAGAAATTTATCGATGAGGCGTTTGAACATAAGGCCTGGGATAACGTGGCGCTGCCTATCGGCCAGGGCCAGACTATCTCTCAGCCTTATATGGTGGCGCGGATGACGGCTTTACTCGAGCTGACGCCGCAATCCAGGGTGCTGGAAATTGGCACGGGGTCTGGTTATCAGACTGCGATACTGGCGCATCTGGTGCATCACGTTTGTACGGTTGAACGCATTAAAAGTCTGCAATGGCACGCACGACGTCGCCTTAAACAACTTGATTTACATAATGTTTCAACTCGACATGGCGATGGCTGGCAGGGTTGGCAGGCACGGGGTCCATTTGATGCCATTATTGTCACCGCCGCACCGCCAGAAATTCCGGCGGCGTTGATGTCGCAACTGGATGAAGGCGGGATTCTCGTTTTACCTGTGGGCGACGAGCAGCAACTTCTTAAACGTGTTCGTCGGCGGGGAGGCGAATTTGTAATCGATACCGTGGAAGCCGTGCGCTTTGTGCCGCTGGTTAAAGGCGAACTGGCCTGATAAACAGATTTTTCCTGATGTTTTCATGCCGCATCAGCGTATGGTGGGCAAATTTGCCGAAACCGTTCACGGTTAATTTTAAGTCATTGGTAGCTAACACATTCCTGGGGGATAAATGAGCACGGGAAGCCCTAAATTCACCGTAAGCCGTGTTGCGGCACTATCACTGGTTTCTATCTGGCTGGCAGGCTGTACTAGCTCCAGCAACGCACCCGCTCCGGTCAGTTCGGTAGGTGGCAATACCAGCTCCAGCAGCAATTCCGGAATGTTAATCACTCCGCCACCAAAAATCGGTACCGCGTCACAGCCGCAAATTCAGCCCGTACAGCCCGTTCAGCGCCCGGTACAGACCGCGCCTGTTCAGTCTGTTCCGGAACAGCCTGTTCAGACTGTTAATGGCAAAATCATCTATAACCGTCAGTATGGGAACATTCCGAAAGGGAGCTATACCGGCGGCAGTACCTATACCGTAAAACGCGGTGATACTTTATTTTATATTGCGTGGATAACCGGGAACGATTTCCGCGATCTTGCCCAGCGCAACCATGTTGCTGCACCCTATGGCTTGACAGTGGGTCAAACCTTGCAAGTGGGTAATGCATCAGGTACGCCAATAACGGGCGGAAACGCGATAACTCAGGCAGATGCGAGCGCACAAGGAATTGTCTCAAAACCTGCACAAAATTCCACCGTAGCTGTTGCTTCAAAACCAACAATTACGTATTCTGAGGATTCAGGTGAACAAAGTGCTAACAAAATGTTGCCGAACAACAAGCCTGCGACCCCTGTCACAGCGCCTGTTACGGCTCCAACTGTCAGCACGACCGAACCGACCATCAGCAGCACGTCAACCAGTACGCCGATTGCTTCCTGGCGCTGGCCGACAGATGGCAAAGTTATCGACAACTTCTCTGCTACCGAAGGTGGCAACAAAGGTGTTGATATCGCAGGTAGCAAAGGACAGGCAATCGTCGCGACCGCAGATGGGCGCGTCGTCTATGCCGGTAACGCGCTTCGCGGTTACGGTAATCTTATTATCATCAAACATAACGATGATTACCTGAGTGCCTACGCCCATAACGATACGATGCTGGTCCGGGAACAACAAGAAGTTAAGGCGGGGCAAAAAATCGCTACCATGGGTAGCTCCGGAACCAGTTCTACACGCTTGCATTTTGAAATTCGTTACAAGGGGAAATCCGTAAACCCGCTGCGCTATTTGCCGCAGCGATAAATCGGCAAAGTGGTTGAACCGTTCCTCATTGTTGTCGTTGCAGCGCGCGCAGATGCCGCTGCAATGGTCAGTAATGAAGTGCTTTTCAGGTGCTTTGTCCAGGGATCACGGGTAGGAGCCACCTTATGAGTCAGAATACGCTGAAAGTTCATGATTTAAATGAAGATGCGGAATTTGATGAGAACGGAGTAGAGGCTTTTGATGAGAAAGCCTTAGTTGAAGAGGAACCCAGTGATAACGACCTGGCCGAAGAGGAATTGTTATCGCAGGGCGCTACCCAGCGAGTGCTGGATGCGACTCAGCTTTATCTTGGGGAAATTGGTTATTCCCCACTGCTAACGGCCGAAGAAGAAGTTTATTTTGCACGTCGCGCTTTGCGTGGTGACGTTGCTTCTCGCCGCCGCATGATCGAAAGTAACCTGCGTCTGGTAGTGAAAATTGCCCGTCGTTATAGCAATCGTGGCCTGGCGTTGCTGGACCTGATTGAAGAAGGGAACCTGGGCCTGATCCGTGCGGTTGAAAAATTCGACCCGGAACGTGGTTTCCGTTTCTCCACCTATGCGACCTGGTGGATTCGTCAGACTATTGAACGGGCGATTATGAATCAAACCCGTACTATCCGTCTGCCAATCCATATTGTTAAAGAGCTGAACGTCTACCTGCGTACCGCGCGTGAGTTGTCCCATAAACTGGACCACGAACCGAGTGCGGAAGAGATTGCCGAACAACTCGACAAGCCGGTCGATGATGTGAGTCGCATGCTGCGCCTCAACGAGCGTATCACCTCGGTGGACACACCGCTGGGCGGTGATTCCGAGAAAGCGCTGCTGGATATCCTGGCCGATGAAAAAGAAAACGGCCCGGAAGACACAACGCAAGATGACGATATGAAACAGAGCATCGTCAAATGGCTGTTCGAACTGAACGCCAAACAGCGTGAAGTGCTGGCACGTCGTTTCGGTCTGCTGGGATATGAAGCAGCAACGCTGGAAGATGTGGGTCGTGAAATCGGTCTGACACGCGAGCGCGTACGTCAGATTCAGGTTGAAGGTCTGCGCCGTCTGCGTGAAATCCTTCAGGCGCAAGGGCTGAATATCGAAGCGCTTTTCCGCGAATAAGCATTGAACATCAAAAGGCCGGTCAAATGACCGGCCTTTTTCTTGCGCGCTTTCCGGCTTAACGCTTATCTGCCGCCAGCAGCGGTGGGATCGTTGGCACCTGCGGCGCGTCATCAATATCTTTTTGCGTCATACGAAACGCCTCCGGATAGTGTTCGCGGCTGGTGCGGCGTAGTGGCTCGGTATCGCGCCAGGTATACAGACAATGCTGGCACTGATAAACGGTCCAGATACCTTTCACCGGTGAGGTTGCCATCACCTCAATGTGTTCATCGGCACAACGTGGACAAATCATTCTCTTCTCCTTATTTACGTGCGGCCAGCATGGCGGTCAGTTTTTCAACCCACTCTTTGGTTTCAGGGAGATCCTGTACCGGTTGGCTGTAGTGACCGCGCGTATCCGGTGCGACCGGCGTCGTCGCGTCGATAATCAGTTTGTCGGTAATGCCTGCCGGGCTTGAGCCAGGATCCAGCTCCAGTACCGACATATTCGGTAACTGCACAAGATCGCCTGCCGGGTTCACTTTTGACGACAGCGCCCACATCACCTGCGGCAGGTTGAACGGGTCAACGTCTTCATCGACCATAATGACCATTTTTACATAGCCCAGGCCATGCGGCGTGGTCATGGCGCGCAGGCCCACCGCGCGGGCAAAACCGCCGTAGCGTTTTTTGGTGGAGATGATGGCCAGCAGGCCGTGGGTGTACATGGCATTCACAGCCTGCACTTCCGGGAACTCAGCTTTTAACTGTTGATACAGGGGGACGCAGGTCGCCGGGCCAATCAGGTAGTCGATTTCAGTCCACGGCATACCCAGGTAAAGCGATTCAAAAATCGGTTTTGTGCGATAAGAGATTTTATCGATACGCACGACCGTCATATTGCGTCCACCGGAATAGTGACCGGTAAATTCGCCGAAGGGGCCTTCGATTTCGCGTTTACGCCCCTCGATAACCCCTTCGAGGATCACTTCCGAGCCCCACGGTACATCAAAACCGGTGAGCGGCGCGGTGGCGATGGGGTAAGGACTTTCGCGCAGCGCCCCGGCCATTTCGTATTCAGACTGATCGTATTTCAGGGGCGTGGCACCCATCAGGGTGATGATCGGATCGTTCCCGAGCGTGATCGCAACCGGCAAGTCTTCGCCACGCTCCTCCGCTTTATGCAGATGTAGCGCAATGTCGTGCATCGGCACCGGCTGCAGGCCCAGTTTGCGTTTGCCTTTCACTTCCATACGGTAGATGCCGACGTTTTGCTTACCAAAATGGTCAGGATCGACCGGATCGCGGGAGACAACGCACGCTTTATCAAGATAGAAACCGCCATCGCCATCGTTCAGACGAAACAGCGGCAGGATGTCAAACAGGTTAATCTCTTCACCATCGACGGTATTTTCCGCCCACAGCGGATTTGCACGGCGCTCCGGTGCGACAGGGAAGGTATCCCAGCGGCGGATAAACTCGTCAATCTGCTTTTTAACTGGCGTGTTCGATGGCAACCCCATAGAGATCGCATGATTCTGCCAGGAACCAATGGTGTTCATTGCCACGCGCGCATCGGTAAAGCCGCGAATATTATCGAACCACAGTGCAGGCGCGCCGTCGCCGATACGCCCGGTGGCATTGGCCGCCGCCGCAATATCTGGCTCGGCGTTAACCTCTTCACTGATTTTCAGCAGTTGTCCCTGATCATCAAGGGCCTGCAAGAAGCTTCGTAAATCATCAAAAGCCATATTCTTTCTCCTGTGAAAAATGCTGTGCCGCCTGCAGGCCCTCCCAACGGCGTGCTCTGCTGTGCTCCAGACCAAACTGATCGAGCACGCGGGTCACGATATGCTGGGTAATGTCATCAACAGTCTGCGGATGGTTGTAATACGCGGGCATGGGAGGGACCATCGCCACCCCCATGCGGGAAAGCGCTAACATATTTTCTAAATGAATGGTGCTAAGCGGCATTTCACGCGGGACGAGCACCAGTTTGCGGCCCTCTTTGAGCACCACATCGGCGGCGCGACCAACCAGCCCTTCGGCGTAGCCCGCACGGATACCTGCCAGCGTTTTCATGCTGCAGGGAATAATTATCATGCCGTCGGTGCGAAACGAGCCTGAGGAGATGGTGGCTGCCTGATCGGCCGGGTTATGAGTGACATCAGCCAGTGCCGCCACTTCGCGGGCAGTCCAGGGCGTTTCCAGTTCAATAGTGGTTTTCGCCCACTTCGACATCACCAGATGAGTTTCAACCTCTGGCATCTCCCGTAGCGCTTGCAATAACGCCACGCCTAATGGTGCGCCGGTTGCCCCCGTCATCCCGATTATCAGTTTCATTCACCACCTCAATCATCGTTCGTATGCGAACGTTTTGAAATAACCTACTCCTGAGGATCGTCACAGACAAGATTGTTCGTATACATGCGCATTTTTTGCTAAAAAAAGTCGCGTTAAAATTCGGCAAGTTAATGGCTATCATAGGGAGGAGAAACCCATAACGGAGCATTCATGGAGTTAAGAAAAGAGGCCTTTCACCTGCTACGTCAGCTATTCCAGCAGCACACGGCGCGCTGGCAACAGGTACTGCCGGAACTGACCAAACCACAATATGCGGTGATGCGTTCTATTGCCGAAAATCCCGGTATTGAACAGGTCGCCCTGACGGAGGTGGCGGTCAGCACGAAAGCGACCCTCGCGGAAATGCTCAGCCGTATGGAGACGCGTGGTCTGGTCCGCCGTGAGCACGATCCGGACGATAAACGACGCCGTTTTTTATTTTTGACCGAGGAAGGTGAAGCGGTGCTGCAAGCGAGCATCCCGGTGGGTAATGGTGTGGACGCAGAGTTTCTTGGCAAGTTAAGCGAGGAAGAACGTGAGCAATTCACCCAGCTTGTTCGTCGGATGATGCGCTGAGTCAGTAGGGAAGGGCAGGAAACAAACCGGATGGAGTGTTTCCTGCAAAATACGACGTATTAGTTCAGCGTGTATTCCAGCGAGATTTCCGCATTTAATACTTTCGATACCGGACAACCGGCTTTGGCTTTCTGAATGGCTTCATCAAATTTAGCAGGGTCGGCACCCGGTACTTTTACCGCACTTTTCAGGGCGACTTTGGTAATCGCGAACCCGCCGTCAACCTGGTCCAGCCTGACGGTTGCCGTTGTGTCGATACTGTCTGCCGTGTAGCCTACTTCGCCCAGAATGAGCGAAAGCGCCATTGAGAAACAGGCCGCATGTGCCGCGCCGATCAGCTCTTCCGGGTTAGTCCCCTGAACGCCTTCGAAACGGGTGTTGAAGCCATAAGGAAGTTCTTTAAGGGCACCGCTTTCTGTTGAAACAGTCCCTTTCCCACGTTTCAGATCACCTTCCCAGTGAGCCTGCCCTTTCTTGTGAATTGCCATAGCATGGTTCCTTTTCATTATTGAGAGAAATCAGTCGAGACAAATAAAAAGTATAGAAGCCGATATCGGGCTTGCCTGGCATTCGGGGAAATTATTCGATAAAGCATGGCCCGCAAGGTCATTGCGGGCCGGGGGAGTTAGACGAGGCTTTTCAGGCGGTAAATCCACTCGAGCGCCTGACGCGGCGTGAGGGAATCGGGGTCCAGATTTTCCAGCGCTTCCATTGCCGGGCTGGTCTCTTCCGGTACGGCTAACAGTGACATCTGCGTACCATCAATCTGCGTGGCGCCGGCACTCGGCGACAGGCTTTCCAGCTCGCGCAATTTTCCACGCGCGCGCTTGATCACCTCTTTAGGAACACCTGCCAGTGCGGCAACCGCCAGACCATAGCTTTTGCTCGCCGCACCATCCTGCACGCTGTGCATAAAGGCTATGGTGTCGCCATGTTCCAGTGCGTCAAGATGGACATTGGCCACGCCTTCCATTTTCTCTGGCAACTGGGTCAGTTCGAAATAGTGTGTGGCGAACAATGTCAACGCTTTGATTTTATTGGCCAGATTCTCTGCACAGGCCCAGGCCAGCGACAGACCGTCGTAGGTAGAGGTGCCGCGACCAATTTCATCCATCAGCACCAGGCTGTTTTCCGTAGCGTTATGCAGGATATTGGCCGTTTCGGTCATCTCCACCATAAAGGTCGACCGCCCGCTTGCCAGATCATCTGCCGCGCCCACACGCGTAAAGATGCGATCAATAGGGCCAATTTCCACCTTCTGCGCCGGAACGTAGCTGCCGATATACGCCAGCAACGCGATCAGCGCCGTCTGGCGCATGTAGGTACTTTTACCGCCCATATTCGGCCCGGTAATGATTAGCATCCTGCGCTGGGGCGAAAGGTTCAAAGGGTTGGCGATAAACGGTTCATTGAGCACACGCTCCACGACCGGGTGACGGCCTTCAACAATACGGATACCCGGTTTATCGCTGAATGTCGGACAGCAGTAGTTCAGCGTGTCCGCACGCTCTGCCAGGTTGACCAGCACGTCCAGCTCTGCCAGCGCCGTGGCGCTCTGCTGCAAATCGCCAAGGTGTGGAAGCAATTTGTCGAACAGTTCATCATAAAGCTGTTTTTCCAGCGCCAGCGCTTTGCCTTTTGAGGTCAGAACCTTGTCTTCATACTCTTTCAGTTCAGGAATAATGTAGCGCTCAGCATTTTTAAGCGTCTGACGGCGAACATAGTGAATGGGGGCAAGATGGCTCTGCCCGCGGCTAATCTGAATGTAATAGCCGTGTACGGCGTTATAGCCGACTTTAAGGGTATCGAGACCGAGCTTTTCGCGCTCGCGAATTTCCAGCCTGTCGAGGTAGTCCGTTGCGCCGTCTGCCAGCGCTCGCCACTCATCGAGCTCGGCGTTGTACCCCGGCGCGATAACGCCGCCATCGCGCACCAGCACCGGCGGGGCATCAATGATGGCGCGTTCCAGCAGTTCACATAGCTCCGTAAACTCACCCATTTTTTCCCGCAGGTTTTGCACCGGTTCGCTCTTCACCTGCGCCAGTTGGGCGCGCAGCTCCGGCAGTTGCTGGAACGCATGGCGCATGCGCGCGAGGTCGCGGGGTCTGGCGGTTCGCAGTGCCAGACGGGCAAGAATACGTTCCAGATCGCCAACCTGACGCAGTACTGGCTGCAATTCGCCGGTGTTTTCCTGCAATGCGCCAATGGTCTGCTGACGTTCCAGAAGGGTTTTGGTATCGCGTACCGGCATATGCAGCCAGCGTTTGAGCATACGGCTACCCATCGGCGTGACCGTGCAGTCGAGCACGGATGCGAGGGTGTTTTCGATACCGCCCGCCAGGTTCTGGGTTATTTCCAGGTTGCGGCGCGTGGCGGCATCCATAATGATGCTGTCCTGCTGGCGCTCCATGGTGATGGAACGAATGTGGGGCAGGGCGGTGCGCTGGGTATCTTTGACATACTGCAACAGACAACCCGCAGCGCAGAGGCCGCGCGGGGCATTTTCCACACCAAAGCCAACCAGATCGCGGGTACCAAATTGCAGATTGAGCTGCTGGCGTGCGGTGTCGATTTCAAATTCCCATAGTGGGCGACGACGCAGGCCACGACGCCCTTCAATCAGCGATGTTTCGGCGAAGTCTTCGGCATAAAGCAACTCAGCAGGGTTAGTGCGCTGCAGTTCTGCCGCCATGGTTTCACGGTCAGCGGGTTCACTGACGCGAAAACGCCCGGAGCTAATATCCAGCGTGGCATAGCCAAACCCTTTGCTGTCCTGCCAGATGGCCGCCAGCAAGTTGTCCTGACGCTCCTGCAATAACGCTTCGTCGCTGATGGTGCCGGGGGTGACAATACGCACCACTTTGCGCTCAACCGGCCCTTTGCTGGTGGCCGGATCGCCGATTTGCTCGCAAATGGCGACCGATTCACCCAGGCTGACCAGTTTTGCCAGGTAGTTCTCTACCGCGTGATGCGGCACCCCGGCCATCGGGATGGGTTCACCTGCGGAAGCGCCGCGTTTTGTCAACGAGATGTCCATCAACTGAGATGCACGTTTCGCATCATCATAAAACAGCTCGTAAAAGTCGCCCATGCGATAGAAGAGCAGGATATCCGGATGCTGCGCTTTCAATTTCAGATACTGCTGCATCATTGGGGTGTGGGCGTCGAAATTCTCTAGTGTACTCATCAGTTTATGATGTCCATTTTCTTAAATTTTAATGAGTTAGTGATGTTTGTTGTTCTCATTGAGTTTCACGTCTCATTGATTTTCATGAATGCCGGGGCATTTCATAAATGCGCAGATTGCATGATAACGGAGTCTGTGAGGGAGGAAAACCAGAGGGAAGGCTGCTGTCGTTTAAAACGAGAGAAATGATGAGGTCTGGTGACAAAGATAGGGCTGATATTAGCGAAATTTGTGGTTAACGTGTCTCCTGTGGTGCGACTGGGGTTAAGTCTTATTTCTACCGCTACACGAGCCCTGTGACTGGAAAACTTGCTCGGGTCAAAATTGGCAACTTCCCGCAGACTGGACTGACCCCACCCCGGTAGACGATTCTGCCCTATAGTTTGAGCATAGGGGGAGCATATGGGCACACCACGATTTACACCTGAATTTAAGGAAGAAGCCGTCCGTCAGATAACAGCGCTGACAACCGTTTCACCGCCGCATGTGCTTCTTCCGCACTGGTAAAATTGGTAAATCCCATCAATAGCCCGTTTTGCGGCGGGGTGCCTGCATCCCATTCACTGAGCGCCTTGACACCCAGCCCTGCCGCCAGCGCCGCCGTTGCCAGTGCTTTATCGGATTGATGTTCATTCAGGTAAGCCAGAACCTGTATTCCCCCGGCCTGTGGCTGGATATGCAGAGAGGAGCCGAAAACACGTTCAAGTGCCTCTACAAGATAACCGCGCCTGATGGCGTACAACTGACGCATTTTGCGCAAATGGCGGGCAAAATGCCCCTGTTGCATAAACGCTGCCACCATCGCTTGCGGCAGAATCGATCCCGGCCCTGGCCAGTGATTAACGGCCTCGTCAAAGGTCAGTTGCAAAGAGGGGGGCACCACCACGTAGGCCAGGCGTAAGCCGGGAAAAAGAACCTTACTAAAGGTGCCGGTATAAAGCACACGTTGCTCATGGTCGAGACTTTTCAGGGCCGGGAGTGGGTGGCCGTGGTAGCGGAACTCACTGTCGTAGTCATCCTCTATGATCCAGGCGTCTTTTTGGTTCGCCCACGCCAGCAATGCCAGGCGTCGGGGTAAGGACAGCGCGACGCCTGTGGGGCTTTGGTGGGAAGGGGTGACGACAGCAAAACGGGCGTTCGGTGCCAGTTGCTCCCCGGTGGCAACCTGTAGCCCCTCTTTATCTACCGGAACGGGGGTCAGTGTCATGCCCATTTGCTGCAAAAAATATCTGCCGGGAAAATAGCCGGGGTTTTCATACCAGCCTTCGTCACCGCTCCGTAAAACGGTGCGACACAGCAGTTCAAGCGCCCCCTGATAGCCGATGGTAATAAAGACCTGCTCCGGCGTGCAGGCGATACCGCGAGAAATGCCCAGGTAGGTGGCGATGGCTTCCCGAAGCGGCGCGTATCCGGCCGGATCGGGCTGAGTCATCACCGTTGACTCAATCAGGCGCAGTGTTTGTGCTGACAGGCGAGACCATATTTTCCGTGGGAACGCGTCCAGCGCCGGAACACCTGGCTGAAACGGTAAAATATTCCCCGTCAGGCGCGTCTGATACGCCTGTTCCTCAGAGGTTTTGCGTCCCCGCGGCGGACTTCCGGCGTTCGGCAGCCTCGCCAGTTGGGGGGAAACCTGGGTCCCTGCCGCTCCCTTCGTCACAAGATAGCCTTCGCTCACCAGCATCTGATAAGCCATTTCCACCGTTCCCCGCGCCACGTGAAGCTCGCTGGCGAGATTACGTATTGATGGCACGCGTTCCCCTGGACGTAACCGACCGGCAGTGATGGCGTCGCGATATCGCTGATAAAGCTGCAAATAGAGCGGCGTGTCGGGCTGCCAGGTGGCTTCAGGCATCAGTGCTTTCACGGTCTTTGTCCTGGTCATTTAGATAATTCTTGTCACTGTAGCATAGGTCATTGCGGCGATATATTGCAGCCATCAGACAGGAGAAACGTATGGCGACATTTGAAGTACATAAGGTGGAAAGTGAACGGGCGCTCCATGCCGCGTACCTGGTGATGCGGGAGTTGCGACCACACCTGACCGATGCAGAGAACTTTATCACTCGCGTTCATCGCCAGGCTGAGAAGGGGTATTGCCTGCTGGGCATCTGGCAGGAGCAAGAGCTACTGGCTCTGGCGGGCTACCGGATCTCTGAAAATTTGCTGTACGGGCGTTTTCTGTATGTGGATGACCTTGTGACGGCGCCCCATGCCCGCAGCCTCGGTCTGGGCGCGATATTAATCGATGCTCTGCGTGAAGAGGCGCGGGCTCAGACTTGTACTCACCTGGTGCTGGATACCGGTTTAGGTAATGCGCTGGGCCAACGTTTCTACTATCGACAAGGCCTGCTGGCGGTAGGTATGCACTTTCGCCAGTCCTTAATATGACGTTTTTTAATAACCGGAGATAACCTGATGAGCATCCCACAACGTTTACCCTATTACACCCTTTCCGCGGAAGCGTATAACGGCTTTACTGCGACCAAAAAGGCGCTCAGTAAGAGCAGCCTCGGGAAAGCGCTGATTGAGTTAGTCTGGCTGCGCATCTCGCAGATTAACGGCTGCGCATTTTGCCTTGAGATGCACGCCAAAGCCCTGCGTGCCGACGGTGAAAGCGCTGCGCGGCTGGACAGCCTGGCAGGCTGGCGGGTCAGCGAATTATTTAGTGAACGTGAACGTGCCGCCCTCGCGTGGACGGAGTCGCTGACGCATGTCGATAAAACGCATGCTCCTGACGAAGACTATACCCCTCTGGCGGCCCATTTCAGCGAAGCTGAAATTTCCGATCTGACCTTTGCGATTGCACTGATGAGCGCATTTAACCGCCTGGCGATCGGCATGCGTCAGTAATTCGTATGTCCGGCTCAGGGACGTGCCGGAATGCGTACTCTGCATCTCAAATGCAGCCCATCCCCGACTCCCTGAGTCCGCTATTTTCGCCTGGCCAATCTCCCGGATACCTGTTGTTCTCCTTTGAAAATCATTTCTGCGATACGAAGCGGTTCCAGCCGCACGCATGATCGCGTTGAGATGCTTGTTGCACGGCCATGTTGAGTGGCCTATGATTGCAATTGCAACGATTGCATTTGCAATCCAATCACGCAATAAGGATAAACATGACACAGGTAACCCGCGACCTCGCTTTTTATACGGCGGACACGCCAAACGGGCAAAAAGTCAGCATATTTCTGAAAGAAGCCGGCCTGGCGTATGAGCAGTTCGATCTTGATCTTGGCAAGGGGGATCAGCATCAACCCGATTTCCTTAAGATCAACCCGATTGGCAAGATCCCCGCGATTGTTGATCGGCAAACCGGCCTGCGCATTTTTGAGTCGGGTGCCATCCTTTCCTGGCTCTCATCGAAAACGGGGTGTTTGCTGCCCGCGACAGAAGCGGAAAACATTGCTGTGCAGCAGTGGCTATTTTTCCAGGTCGGGAGTATCGGCCCAATGCTGGGGCAGTTGTGGTGGTTTTTGCATGGCGCCAAAACGGTCAATGACGAGGCAATAGCGCGATACCAGGCGCAATCACTGCGCCTGTACCAGGTTGTGGATACGCGGCTCAGTGAGTCTGCTTTCCTCGCCGGTGAAAACTACAGCATTGCTGATATTGCCGCATTCACCTGGCTGCGAACCTGGGACGAGCTGAGGCTGAACATTATGCCTTACCCGCACCTCAAGCGGTGGCTTCATGTGATCGCCGCGCGACCGGCAGTACAAGCGGGACTTCATGCGAGTAAGCCGACTTCCAGAGCAACGAGGCAACGATCAACCTCCAGTGAGGAGTAAGTCTATGGCGTGGACCTATTTGTTTCTTGCCGCAGCCCTTGAGATCGTGATGGGCGTTTCCCTCAAATTAAACGCGGGGTGGACCCGGCTCGGGGCAAGTATCATCGCCGTTATGGCTGGGCTGGGCAGTATTTACTTGCTTGCATTGGCGCTGCGTTCCCTGCCTGTTGGAATGGCTTATGCCATGTGGACCGGCACAGGAACGATTGGGCTGGTGCTGGCGGGTATGCTGATTTTTCAGGATGAGATGAGCTGGCCCCGGATGTGTTTTATGGGGCTGGCTTTTATTGGCATTATCGGATTACGTTTCTGCGAAACAACGGGGTAAGCACATCATTGGCCCGGCTGGCGGTAGTGCCTCTACGTTAATGACACAGTGGCTTAACAGGCCGCTGTGCTAAAACAGAGAATAGAGGCAGGAGCATTTACCCCTTATTTTATCGGTAATAACGCAGATCTTATCTTCCCCTGGCTTTTTCACCGGTCAGCGTTAACACCGTACTTGTGATAATGGCGACGACTTTACCGTCCTCGCGCGCTATTTCGCACCGGTAGTGGCTGATCATTTTACCGCGATGTTCCACCCTGGCGGTAGCCAACAAACGTGAACGCCATACGGGGCGCAGGAACGTGGTTTTAATGTCGATGCTGGTAAAACTTTCATCCTTTTTCATTAAGGTAGAATGCGCCGTTCCAATCGCCGCGTCCGCCAGTTCGCATAATAGCCCGCCGTGGACGGTACCTTGCTGATTTCCGTGAAGTGCCGGATCGGCATCAAGCGCAAGGGTCGCTGTCGCTTCCCCGACATCCACAATACTGAAACCAAGTAGTCGTGAGATGGCAGTGGGATAATTCATATGTGTTGTCATTGTCTCGTCCAGTGTTCCTTGCAACTGGCGCTGCAAAAACTCCAGAACGGGGATATAAACAGGCTTTTCTTTCATCATAACCCTCTGTACGGATAAAGACCGCCGCTATGGAAATAACGCAGGACATTTGTCATTTCCCGGAATAACCAGAAACGCCGATGGGTATTATGTTGATGGAAATTTTCGGGAATAAATTAATATTCTCTCTCAACACTATGCCCGTTATCTGCAAACCGATTTGCCTCCGTATCCCTGGAGGCTTATAAAAACTATTGCAACAGCCCAGGCTTTCTACCGGGAATGATTTCTACTTTCGCACCGCGACTATCATTTCCAGCTCAACAGGCGCGCCCCGAGGGAGTTCAGCGACACCTACCGAGGTTCGGGTATGGGAGCCCCTTGCCCCAAGCCTTGCGACGAGTTGATCGGAAGCTCCGTTCATCACCTGGCTTTGCTGGGTAAAACCAGGCGCAGAAGCAATATACCCAACCACTTTAAGCACCTGGATAATATTCTCCTCACCGCCTGCGGCCTCACTCACTGCCGCAATACAGAGGTCTGCACAAAAAGCAGCAGCCTGTTGGGCATCAGGGAGATCAATGTCCATTCCCACTTTTCCTGAATAAAGTAGAGTTTCACCTTTACGCGGAAGCTGCCCGCTCACATAAGCCAGCCCGTCATGGATAATAACGGGTACATAATTCCCACCCGGCTTATTCGTTATATGTTCAGTCATCATCTCACCTGTATTTACCGTTGCTGCATCCAAAAAAACGTATTCACGCACGGGTCAGAATACACGCTGACAACCCTGTTTGAGCGGGAATTATTTTCATATTCCAGGCTTGATGATTTGCCCTGGGAAATCCTCACTCAGGTATCACAAGGGGACCACAATGGCTGTCGGTAATGAATGCGGCCAGCAATTCGGCGGGTTCACTCTTACAGACGTTTTCGGCAAAAAGGTGTAACGCGCCTGGCGGTTCGAACCATGTCTGAGCGGGTGAACGCCTTCATGCCAAAGGCATACGGGCGTTATTCTGTGGCGCTGTTAACGCAGCGCCTTTTGTGCGCGGGCCGCAGCAGCGACCTGGTCCAGCGCGGCAGAAAAGGTGCTCTGCTCATCGGTACTGAACTGGTTCAGAAAAAGTTCTGCCACCGCACTTTCATAGACTTTCCACATCTTCTTGCGTAGCGCACGCCCTTCCTTAGTGATGGTGGCATACGCCGCACGACCGTCATCGGGCGAACGGGTGCGCTCGACCAGCCCTTCCTGTTCCAGGCGGTCTACCAGACGCGTGAGATTGTAGCGCTCTATCGCCAGCGCATCGGCCAGTTCATGCATCCGACGGGTGCCGCCTTGCCCACTTTCCAGCCCCCAAAGTACGTCGTACCAGGCATAGGCGGGCAGTTTCGCGGCTGCCAGACGGCTCTCCACTTCACGAATCATCAGGCGATGAGCGCGTACAAACGAAAACCAGAGATCCGTTTGATTCTTCTCCATGGCGGGCTCCTTTCATTTTTTTAGTTGCAATTGCAATTATACCTGACTTAGCATTGCGAACGCGAGGATTGCATTTGCAATTCATAATTCGGGCGTGATGGCCTCTCTTCCTACCCACACCCCCGTTTGATGCCCGACTTCTGGCAATTCCCGACGGTATCGATGGGGCCTGGCCCGTTGACTGCGGTCTATCAGGCCCGGTTTATGCGTTATCTCGAGTATCGTGGAATGCTGGAACATCAGGGGCGCAAAGTGTGGGCGTTTCTGGGCGATGGCGAAATGGATCAGCCTGAATCGCTGGCAGCTATCTCGGTTGCAGGGCGAGAAAGGCTCGACAACGTCATCTTATTGACCATGGCGACCCGCTAACGCTACTGGCTGATTGCGGGCTAGATGCATCGGGTATCGCTACAGCGATTCGAACGCGTTTTCAGCTCCCCTTACCTGAAACACAATGAAGCCCTTAGCCACCCCAGCGCCTGCAGTCGGGGGAGGGTTAAACGCGCTAAGCGGTGCAATAGCGCTTGACAGTATTTCAGTAATCAGTAATCTCATTTGTGGGAATAAATTCTCATATAAGAGATGTGTCATGAACAATGAAGATTACAGAGCACGATTAGCCGCACGTCTGGCGGCGCTGCGCTTACAACATAACTGGTCGCTTGAGGAGCTTTCCGCTGCGTCAGGCATCAGCAGGGCATCTTTGTCACGCATTGAACGCAGTGAAGTCAGCCCGACAGCAGAGGTCCTCAACCAACTCTGTATTGTATACGGAATGACGATGTCCCGGCTTATTAGCGAGGTTGAACAGGCTGCGGATAATCTGTTCCGGGTTGACCAACAAACCCTGTGGCAGGATGAGCTTAATGGGTTTGAGCGACGCATGTTAATACCCCCTTCGAATCAATTCAGATGCGAGATGGTTGAAGGAAAATTGCGTCCGGGTGCTTTCATTGAATATTCCAACCCTCCCGTTCAGGGGCTTGAACAATATATATGGTTATATTCCGGTGAATTAACCATTGCGATGAACAGTGAACAATGGACCTTGAAAGAAGGTGACAGTTTACGTTTTCATTTATCAGGCTCTTCATCTTTTAGCGCGCATGAAAGCCTCGGCGCCCATTACATTTTGGTGGTATGTAAATCATGATTGAATATGAAATTCTCAGTGCTACACAGGCGCATCAATGCTTACCGGAATTAGGTGACGTATTACAGGCTTGTGTAAAGGATGGGGCAAGCGTAGGTTTTACCGATCCCAACGATCGTCGGGCAATTGATAGCTTCTGGAAAGATAAAATTTATAGTCTTGCCAGTCACGACTGTGAGTTATTTATCGCCCGCGATAACGGGTTTTTAGCCGCAACCGTTTTCATTAATTATTGCCGAACGCCTAATGGACGTCATCGTGCTGAAATATCCAAACTGCTCGTTCACCCGCAGGCGCGTCGTCAGGGGATTGCCAGAGAGTTAATGAATCGGGCAGAGGCTATGGCCTGGGAAAAAGAGATTTCATTGCTTGTTCTTGATACACGCAGTGGTGATGTCGCCAGCGATTTATATCTTTCCCTGGGCTGGCAGATTGCCGGGACAATCCCCTGTTACGCAAGGTCTATCGATAATACGCTTCAGACGACAACGTTTATGTACAAAATTAATAATCCAACGCACTGATTACCGCTAAAAATAAAAGCCGTGGGCAATGACACTGTCTGTATCAGCAGGCGGGCATCATTGCTCGCTCGCGGAATGCCTTGCGCCATTCCGTTGGCGTCGTTTTAAATCGCCGTCTGAAATGATGGCGCAGCGTTTCAGGTGAGCCGAACCCGGCCTGCTCTGCAACATGATCGATGCTTAGCCTTTCGCTTTCCAGAAGAGTACAGGCTTTTTCAAGGCGAACGCTGAGCATCCACTCCCCCGGTGAGGTGCCGGTGGCGTCATAAAATCGACGTATAAAGGTTCGACGGCTCATCCCCACTTTGCGAGCCAGTTGTTCAATCACCATGGGCGTATTGAGGTGATTGCGCAAATCGTCCAACAATGGCGCGAGGCTTTTGGCCTGACGTTGCGGTACGGGTTGTTGGATTAACTGCGCCTGGCTGCCTTCCCGCAGGGGCGGGGTAATCATTCGGCGCGCACAGCGATTGGCAACTTCAATACCGTAATCGCGCCGGATAAGGTACAGGCATAAATCGACACCCGCAGCGCCGCCCGCCGAGGTGACGATACTGCCTTCATCAACGTAGATCATGCTATGTTCCACCTGCACCTCAGGAAACCTTTGTACAAGAATTTCTGTGCTATTCCAGTGGGCAGTCGCGCGTTTGCCGTTCAGTAATCCCGTCTCTGCGAGTATAAAACTCCCGGCACAAATCGCGACAAGCCGTGTGCCTTTCTGGTAGGCCTTTTGTAATGCCGCGATAAGCTTTTCCGGGGCTGATTCATAGACGTTGCGCCAGCCGGGAATGACAATGGTTCCGGCATCTTCCAGTAGTTCCAGTCCGCCATCAACCACCATTCGAACACCCCCCTGTGCGCCAAAAGCACCGTCTTCTAACGACGCCACACGCAGGTCATAAAGCGGTTGACCCAGCACCTCATCAACGCGTCCAAACGCTTCGGCGGCAATACCAAATTCAAACGTGCAGAGGCATTCATATGCCAGCAGCACCATGCGCCGGTTTTTAAGCGTAAAAGAAGGGCGGTGAAGGGGGGAGGCGATCTGCATAGAAACCTTGTTATTGAAAATGGCACGATCTTGACGATAACTGACACGGACATGGATTTCTACTGCCACGTAAATCTTTCATGCTGGCGCCCTGTTAACGTTTCACAGGAACTGAGTATGAAGAACATATTAGCGCTGATGGCGGTGTGTCTGGCCGCATTAATGTCGGGACTGGAAATATCCAGTGTTCCGGTTATTTTGCCGGTGCTGGAAAAGCAGATGCAGGCCAATTTTCGCGAGCTGCAGTGGATCATGAATGCCTATACCCTCTCATGCACGGCGGTATTAATGGCGACCGGCACATTAGCGGATAGATATGGGCGTAAACGCATTTTTATTATCAGCATCATTGGCTTTGGCCTGACCTCGGTAATATGCGGCATGGCTGAAAGCGCATTCTGGCTTATCGTTGGGCGTTTCTTGCAAGGATTAAGCGGCGGCGCGATGTTAACCAGCCTGATCGCCATACTGTCGTTCCAGTTTCCACAAGGAAAAGCACGTAGCCGGGCGTTTGCCGCCTGGGGGATCACCTTTGGATTTGGGCTTGGATTCGGCCCCATTATTGGCGGGATGTTAGTGGCGTGGTTTAGCTGGCAATGGGTATTTTTGGTGCATGGCGTTATTGCTTTACTCACCCTGGTTCTGGCGCTGAACAACGTCGTGGAATCACGTGATAACACGACAAAAAAACTCGATGTTGCTGGTTTAATGACTCTGACGATGAGCGTTGTTGGCGTCACCTGGCTTATTACTCAGGGCGGGAGTATCGGCTGGAGTAGCCTGGAAGTGCGATTAATTTTTCTTGCCACCTTAATCAGTTCTGCACTCTTTGTCATTATTGAGACACGGCATTCACACCCCATGTTTGATTTCTCTGTGTTTCGCATAAGGCCTTTTTCCGGTGCGCTTATGGGGGCGATTGGCATGAATTTCAGCTTCTGGCCGCTGATGATTTATCTGCCGGTTTATTATCAAAGTGGGCTTGGGTACAGCAGTATGGCGACCGGTATGGCGCTTCTGGCCTACACGCTGCCGACATTATTAATGCCGCCATTGGGGGAAAAATTAGCGCTGCGATTCAACGCTTCGCGCGTCATTCCGCTGGGGCTATTTTGTATAGGCCTCGGGTTTGCGCTGATGGCGCTGGCAGTCACATATCAGCTCAGTTTGCTGCCTGGAGCGCTGCTCTCAGGGATCGCTTTGGGATTGACCAATACGCCTGTCACTAACGCTACCACGGGATCCGTCGAGCCTGACCGCGTTGGAATGGCATCCGGGATTGATATCAGCGCGCGCTTCATCACGCTTTCCATCAATATTGCCCTCATGGGGAGTCTACTGGTTTCCGGTATAGCCGAAAGTTTGCAAAACCATATGAACACCGTGAGCGACAAGTCTGTACTGGCAGAACGCATAGCCGGTGGGGCTGAGGTTTCGCTGAGCCGCGATATCATTACAGCAGTGCTTACCGAAGGCTTTTCCGGCGTGCTGATATACGGGGCCGTGGGGGTAGGTTGCCTGTCTCTGGCAAGCTATTTACTGTTTAACCTGAAAACGAAGGCGGCGTGCGGACGAGTAACCTCATGCCCTGATTAAGCAAGTGTAGCCCCGGATAAGGCGCCTGCACCGCCATCCGGGAAAACCATGATGGCAATACCGTAACAGGCAACACCGACACTGCCAGCTTATTCCACCTTTAGCGACTACCGTCTATCCGCGCGGGTGGAGGGTTGGCAGTAATTTTAATGTAATGTTTCACGGCCACAGAACGCGAAACACCACGCGGATCGCCGGTAAAAGGCACTTTCACAAAGGGTGACGGAGGGATTTCAACCCGCCATGTTGTCTCACCGATAAAGCTAAACTCAACGGCATTCGACGCTATATGCAGGTCTGTAAACGATCCTGTCAGGTACGCGCCACCCAGCGTCAGTATCTCTTTCACCCCATCATCCAGATCAATCAGCGCAATATTAAGCATTTCCTCGAAGGGCATATCATCAGTAAGGAATAACAACAGCCGTTTGTCATCCACCTGAACAGCAGCCTCCAGTATCTGAACCGGAACGGTAATACCTGTCCTGTTTTCAGCAATCAGCACCTCGTATTTCCCCATCGCTGTCGTGGTGGATTCTTCTCTGATTTGAAGCGTAACGTTATCGAGCTGCCTGAACATCATTAATCCTGGTATCCGCTTATTTCCCGTGCTGCTATTGTGCTGCCAGCATATACGCCTGTCACATCACTATACAAACCCGAAGCCGCATTGACATTACTGTGCGTCTGGAGATTCTCAACGCGTGGCAACGACACGACAGCTTAGAAATAAATACGACAGCGTCTCACCAGCGCCATTAACCAGGCTAAGTATTAATGTGTTGAACAATGAAGCACGATGGCAATATATCGCGAACGTTTCTGTGCATGAACGAAACCATGAATAAACGATGGCTGCGTACATCCTCTGTTCTCCTGGTCGGTCGTTCAATTACGTTATTTCACTCGATGGCTAAGAGAATGCTTAATTGTGAGCAGTGTCGCAAAAAAATGTGGCAAGGTATTCAAAGCCCCAGGAGTCATCTGGCGCTCTCGCCTTTAGAGGTGAAAAGCGCTGAAATAAAATGTCGGTTTTGCCAGGTGCGTTCATCTGCCGCAGGTATTACTGGCGAATTACCAGTCAACATCGGGGTTGTGCGGCTTGTATAAGTCCTTTGTTCTAATGATCACACTAGTAAAAAAACATAATTACTTAATCCAAAAACGTAATGGATTTTGCGGGCTTACCTGTGTCAGAAAGTATTCCTCATTTATAAAATAAACCGGAGATGTGATTAAAATGAGTGAAAACTTAATACACAATCGACATGATGAGTATCATAAGTTAACTCGTGTGGAACGCATTGGTTATGGGATGGGCGACTTTGCCCAAAACCTTGTTTTTGGTACGATAGGTGGTTTCCTTGCTCTTCACATGCTCACTGTGAATACGATCAGTACAGCAACTGCAGGGTTTATATTTCTTTTTGTCCGTATCATCAATGTCATTTGGGACCCGATGGTAGGAACCTATGTTGACAAAAGAAGTTCAAAAGCTGGTAAATATCGCCCCTGGCTTTTAAGAGCAGGCATTCCTCTCGTTATTCTTTCTGCTTTACTCTTTGCCCCAATTCCTGGGGTGAGAGGTTCAGTTCCCTTTGCTTTTATTATTTACCTTGCCCTGGATTTAGTCTATTCCGTTGTAAATATCCCTTATGGTTCTCTTAATGCTTCATTAACAAGGGATCCTGAATCAATTGACAAGCTTACAAGTACACGAATGATGCTGGCCAACAGTGCTAATTTGCTTGTCTACACGCTGTTCCCCATGTTTGTGCAAATGGCTGCGCCAAAAGACAGAAGCCTCAAGGATACGGGTTTTTTTGGTCTGCATCTCAATCTGGGGAATTATACCGATCCTTCTGCTAACTACGCCTGGTTTGGTGTTTACTCTATTTATATGGTTATTGGGGCCGTTGCGCTCTTCCTCTGCTATAAATTAACCAAAGAACGCGTCGTCGCTACTGAAGAACAAACAGCTAACGTAAAAACGACAGACCTCTTCCTTGAACTCAAAAATAACCGACCGCTTGTTATTCTCGGATTGTTTTTCATGCTGGCCTTTACCTTCATGTTTGTCATGAACACGGCTAATGGCTTTTTCAATCAGTTTGTTGTCGGCCACTCAGAATGGATGGGGGCTGTGGGTCTGGTAGCTTCAATTCCAGGTATCTTATTCCCGGTTTTTTGGCCAAAACTTAAGAAGATTTTCGGTAAAAAAGGTTTTTTCCATCTTTTCCTTGGCATGTTTATTGTCGGTGAATTTCTCACTTACATTTGGTCACTCGACGGAATGCATGATGCCCTCTGGCTTGCGTACATCGCCACCTTTATTAAACAGTGGGGCTTAACATCGGCTACTGGCTTTATGTGGGCGCTTGTTCCGGAAGTGATTGCCTATGGCGAATTGAAATCAGGCAAGCGAAATGCCGCAATCATTAACGCGATTATGGGCATTTTCTTCAAGATAGGTTTTACGATTGGCGGTGCGCTTCCTCTGTGGTTACTGGCCGGTTATGGCTTTAACGAAACCAGTGTATATCAGCATGCCAATGCTATCGCCGGAATAAATATGACGGCTATCTGGATCCCGGTAGTGTTAGCCATTATGTCGATGGTTGCCATTCACTTCTATCCAATTTCAGATGACAATGTCAATGATATCAACCGTCAACTTGATGAGATTCGTGTATAGTTCAAAAATTAAAAATGATAATAAATACAAAATGGATAATTTAAAAAGGTAAACGATATGTCAGTTATTCAAAACCCTATATTACCTGGATTTAACCCAGACCCAAGTATTATCCGTGTAGATGACACGTACTATATTGCGAATTCCACATTTGAATGGTTCCCTGGCGTTCGTTTACATGAGTCAAAAGACCTGGAACACTGGAATCTTCTGCCGTCGCCATTATCAACAACCGCGCTGTTAGATATGAAAGGCAATCCTTCCTCTGGTGGGATTTGGGCTCCGGATCTCTCTTATGCTGACGGCAAATTCTGGTTAGTGTATACGGATGTCAAAGTCACAGAAGGTGCCTTTAAAGATATGACAAACTACCTGACCACCGCAACCGACATTCGCGGGCCCTGGACAGATCCCATTAAGCTTAATGGCGTGGGTTTTGACGCGTCACTTTTCCATGACGACGATGGCCGTAAATATTTAGTGCAACAAACCTGGGACCATAGGGAATACCATCACCCCTTTGACGGTATCACGTTGACTGAGTTTGATACCCGCACCCTAAAATTGAAACCAGAAACCGCGCGTACCCTTTATCGTGGCACTGCCGTTGCACTTGTTGAGGGGCCGCATCTCTACAAAATAAACGGATATTATTATCTCTTTGCCGCTCAGGGAGGCACCGTTTTCACCCACCAGGAGGTGGTTGCGCGTTCGAAAACCCTGGATGCCAATAGTTTTGAAACAGAGCCCGGCGACGTTTTCTTAACGAACGTCGATACCCCGGACAGCTACATCCAAAAACAGGGGCATGGCGCGTTGGTTTCGACGCCCAAAGGTGAATGGTATTACGCCTCGCTCTGCGCCCGTCCATGGAATCGTGCCGGTGAGTCCGCCTATGATCCTCGCGGTTGGTCAACCCTGGGCCGGGAAACGTCTATCCAGAAAGTATTTTGGGATGAAGAGGGCTGGCCGCGTATCGAAGGCGGCCACGGGGGGAAAACCTTTGTTGAAGGCCCCGTCGATGCCATTTACACTGAAAGCGCAAAAGACCATAGCCAGTATGACGAGTTTAAAACCGCAACCCTCGATCCCAACTGGAATACGCTCCGTGTCCCGTTCAGCGAAAAAATGGGCACCACGGGTAATGGGAAATTAACCTTAGTCGGGCAAGGTTCGTTAGCAAATACCCATGACCTCTCGCTTATTGCCCGACGCTGGCAGGCTTTTTATTTTGATGCTCAAGTTAAAGTAAAATTTAACCCGTTTAATTATCAACAAATGGCAGGGTTAACGAATTACTATAACGATCGTCACTGGAGCTTTGTTTTCATCACCTGGAATGAAATTAATGGATCAGTGATCGAAATAGCTGAGAATAATCGCGGGAAATATACCTCGTATCTGAAAGATGAGGCCATCAAGATCCCGGAAGGCGTTGAGTATGTCTGGTTCCGCACCAAAGTTCGTAAGCAAACTTATACCTATGAATACAGTTTTGATGGGGTGCAATTCACTGAAATCCCGGTCAAACTGGATGCCGCCATTCTCTCTGATGATTATGTTCTGCAAAGTTATGGTGGGTTCTTTACCGGGGCGTTCGTTGGTCTGGCGGTAGTAGATTACTCTGGCTATGGTGCCAGTGCAGAGTTTTACCATTTCGCTTACCAGGAACTGGGTGATTCGTTAGTTGCAAATGACACTTATAGCTGGAAGGGGAGCGAATCACGCTTTAGTTAATGGCTAAACGCAGATTCAGTTAAATCCCGAGAGCATTACTGCAAGGCAAAAAACGTTAGCGATGACCCTAAAAGGATTACTGGCCAGTAGGGGGCCGGTAATCCTTTTTTTTGCAGGTAAACGGGTCGCTTATCGCTAATACAACAGGGTGTGGATGATGCTGCGCACCGCGATCCCGACAATCACACCGGGGATGACATAGCGGAAAAGCCTGACAAATCGGCTGGCGATCCCAAGGTAAATCCCGATACCTGGCAGGTCGAAGGTCTGGATCAGAAAGCCCGCCGAGGCGTTCATCTGTTCTGGCGTCACCAGCCCTTTTCGCAGAAGCTCTGACATCACCCCGAAGTAGGCTGTTCCACCCGCCAGACACTTGGTCAGCGTTGGCAGCACATACACCTCGGGAAGGCTGAAATAGGCCATCAGCGGCGAGAGTAGCCGGGTCAGAATGTCTATCGCTCCCGCTTCTTTTAGTATGCCGACGATGGTCAGCGAGAGCAGCAACATGGGGAGTGAACCCAGCGCCAGGCGTATCGCATCTGCCCCCGCGCCATTAATGATACCGATCAGACTGGACGATGATTTATCGTTAAACGCTTCGGCAGGTGCCGCGTTCTGAACGGTGCTGGAAAGTTTTTTCCCGAACAGATGATAAGTGACCGCAGCGGCGACCAGCCCACCAAAAATCGAAATGATGATGGCATTTCCCCAGTGCAGCCCGTAAGGGATCAATGGGTAGAAGACATTGCCCTGTCCCATCGCAAATAACATTGCCAGCGCGGCGGCAAGCTGGCGCTCTGAGGTGCCTCTTTTTTCCATAATGGCCAGGGCGGCAATGGGGGCGGCAAAGCTGACGAAATTGAGTTGTATCAGGGCGAAGATGGCGATCCCGGAAATACCAAAGGGCTTGAGCACTGGCGCGGTCAGCCGAACCACGGCATCGACGACGCCTTTTGCTTCCAGGTATTTCATCACGATGAGCATGACAACCATGACGGGAATAAGCGTGTAAAGCGCAACATCAACAGACGCCTTTCCTGCTGACATAATGACATCAATAATATTCATTAAGCTATCCAGTGAAGATCCACGCAAGGCAATCTACACCTCCGCGACAGTAAGTAAAATCCATGTCGTGCTTTTATAATTTAGTCGGATGGAAGTGACCCCCCGTTGGCTGACGGACATAAGGATAACGTCTGACGCATTGGGGAATATCATGCCAAATGCGGTAATTCTGTAGCGTATTATTTTTATTATCCCGCTTAGTTTAAGATTTTTATCGTCCAATCTCCTTTAGTGTACTACGTTCAATAATGTCACTGTGGTGAGGAGAGCGGATGAAACCATTATCTCTATTGATGTTAACAAGCCTGGCGTTAGCGGGATGTGGGGCGAATAATTCGCCGCCGAAAACCCCCGTTCCCGGCGAAAAAACCTCTGCCCAAATGCGCACCCTCGAAACCGGTGCGCAAATGATTCAATCCCGCCCGCCAGTCGATGCGATAAGCGCCTACCTCGACGGGTTCCATTTCTATAACGGCGATAAAAATGGCCAGATGGAAGCCCATCACTATGTGACTGTGCTTAATGACGATGTCATGCAGGCCGTGATTTATGACAGCAACACCAAAGATGCCCGGCTGATGGGCGTTGAGTACATCATTAGCGAACGTTTATTTAAGACCCTGCCGCCAGAAGAAAAAAAGCTTTGGCATAGCCACCAGTATGAAGTGAAGTCCGGGAGTCTCATTGCCCCTGGTTTACCGGCAGTGGCGGATAAGTCACTGATGAAAAAGATTGTGAATACGTATGGGAAAACCTGGCACACCTGGCATACCGATCGTGACAAGACCCTGCCGTTGGGTATTCCGGCGCTAATGATGGGCTTTACCGGGGAAGGGCAGCTTGATCCCCGGCTACTGGCAGACAGAGACCGTCGGTTTAATGTGCAAACGCAGGCTATCAAGCGTGAGCGTGAAGATCTGGTGGCCCACCCTGTCGTTGACGGCGCTAACGCATGGCAACGCGGCGAGGTGATTCAACTCAAGCGGACAACCGGCGGCGGTGAGCATGCACAGGGCGAAACCGCGCATTTTGGCGCATCCGAGCAAACCCTGCAGGCAAAGTGACTATGATCCGGAGGCCTAATGAAAATTCACCACCTCAACTGTGGTTGCATGTGCCCGTTTGGCGGCGCGTTTTATGATGGGTTCAGTAAAGGGCTTCACGCGCATCTGGTCTGCCACTGTTTGCTGATTGAAACGGACCGGGATGGGCTGATTCTGGTGGATACGGGGTTCGGTCGTGACGATATACGCCACCCCGGCCAGCGTTTGTCTGGCTTTTTCCGCCTGATGAATAATATCCAACGGCGGCAAGAGCTGACGGCGCTTGCACGTATAGAAGCGCTCGGGTTTAACGCGGCGGATGTGCGGCATATTATTCTGACACATCTCGATTTTGACCATGCAGGTGGGCTTACCGACTTTCCTCACGCCCGGATACATCTGTTGCAACAAGAGATAGATACCGCGCATCAGCGCCACAGTTGGCTTGCACGTGAGCGCTATCGACCCGGACAGTGGGGCGGAACTTCCGGCTGGGTTGGCTACCAGCCAAAAGGGGAGAACTGGTATGGCTTCGAGGCGGTGACCGCGCTTGAAGGATTGCTGCCAGATATCCTGCTGGTTCCGCTGGCGGGTCATACGCTGGGGCATGCGGGGATTGCCATTCGTCAGCCGCAGGGCTGGCTGCTGCACGGTGGCGATGCATGGTTTTATCGTGGCGAAATGCGTCAACCAACGCGCCACTGTACGCCGGGCCTGCGTTTTTATCAGTGGATGATGGCAATGGATAATGATGCCAGACGCCATAATCAGCAGCGACTTCGGGCGCTTTCCTGCCGCCACGGCGATGAAATTACCTTTTTCTGTAGCCACGATGCGCAAGAGTTGCAGACGTTAGCGGCCCCCGAACACTAAGCGCGTCGGTGTAATCGCGACCCGTTTCAGGTCGCGATAACCGCATGAGTGGTCGTTTAAATCAGGTTGAAACGCTTATCCGGTACAGGCAATGGCGGCAGCGGACTTTGCCCGGTGATATCCATCAGATTGCGTTCTATCGTGGTGCAGATGGCGTTCAGCGCCAGGTTATTGGGGTGTGTACCAAACGGATGCTCCATCTCTTCGGCAATCGAATCCCATGACAGGAAAGCGTAAGAGATAAACGCTGAAACAAACGGTGTCATCAGGTGAAGGTCGGACACCAGCGCCAGCGGCAGAAGTGTACAAAACAGATAGACCGTACGCTGCAAAATCAACGCATAAGCAAAGGGAACCGGCGTGTTGGCGATACGCTCGCAGCCCCCCAGGCAACGCGACAGCTCGTTAAGATTCTCATCGATATTCTGCCAGACAAAATCATTGATCTTGCCTTCCCGGCGCAGGCTGGCGTACTCCTTGCCAATAAAAATCAGGATGCGATGACAGGCCGAAGTGCTTTTCATCACCTCGGCCGCCGCGTCCGCAGGCAGCAAACGTTGCATATCCTGGGTGGCATCTTGTTGGCGAAGCTGGTGGTTCAGACACCAACTGAACGCGGTCAGGTAGTGGGAAAGCTTCTGCTGGATTGCCGTATCGTCAGGCAGGGCGCTGACGGTCTGTCGCATCAGGCTACGGGAGGTGATCGTCACCGAACCCCAGATCATTCTCGCTTCGGTGTAACGGCTGTAGCTGGCGTTGTTACGAAAGCCAAGAAATATAGCAATGGCGATACCCAGCAGGCTAAACGGGGCAACGGTCAGGTGAATGTTCAGATTTTCGTAGTACGGCCAGGCAATGATCGCCACGATAGACATGAACAGGTTCAGTCCCAGCCGGAAGATAATCATCGACAGCACGGAGCCATGCCAGTTAAAGAGCCGCACAAACCAGCTCTGAGGTGGACGTATGATCATACGGATTCCTTTACGGTCTTTTGTTTTATTGTTTGCAGGTGGCCGGTGTGAATCCGGCGCGGGAATTGTAGCCTGATCGGATTTTCCCGCAAGCTGATGCGAAAGGAAGAGGTAAAACAGACGGCTCGATAAGGCATCATACACCCGCAGACCAGGTGCGAAACGATCGCCCGGAGGGGTTATGGCTGTCGGAACCGGTAGCCGATGCCACGCACGTTGAGCAGCACCTCTGTGATTCCGGCGGATTCGAGTTTCTTGCGCAGATTATAAATATGGGTATCCACAACACGCTCAAGAGCATCGCTTTCCGGAAGGCACTGTTCCAGTAATGAGAGGCGCGACCAGGCGCGAACGGGTGAGCGCATAAGCAGGGTTAATAATGAAAATTCGGTGGGCGTCAGCTCAAGTAAAACCGGTTTTTGATGGTCGACCGCTACCGTGGCGGTCATTGCTGTGGTGTCGACTTCCAGACCTTGCCAGCGCAGGATCTCTTGCGATTCAGCCTGATGATGACAGCGTCTCAATACAGCCTGGACCCGCACAACCACCTCTTTGGGATCGTAGGGTTTGACGATGTAATCATCCGCACCGTAGCGCAGGGCGCCAATTTTATCGGGAAGATCGCCCATCGCCGAAATCATAATGACAGGCGTAAGCCCGTCGCGACGCACTGCGGCCAGCACCTCGCTGCCGTTCATTGACGGCAGCATGATATCAAGCAGAATAAGGTCCGGTTTCCACTGCCGCGCCATATCAAGCCCGATGCGTCCGTCGCCGCAAATGGCAATGTCGAAATTTTCCCGCTTAAGATAGGCCTCAAGAACGCCCGCCGCATCGGCATCATCTTCAATTATCAGCACCCGACGTTGACTCATCGCCTCTTCCTGTTGCACAGCACCTGTTAAGCATGATGATACCCTGGGCAACGGCTTTGCGATATCAGGGGCCACGGCGGTTTACTTAGCGAAAATCCTTAAGTTTTTTCAATTGCCGCCCCAGACCGTCGAAATTATTCTCTCTCAGCCAGGCTTTGATCGGGATCTCTAAATCGTGCCATTCGCTGGCGATGATTGAGAACAGCGCGAGGTCTTCCGAGTGGCCTTTAGTCACTTTTTTGTCCCGCAATATTCCTTCTTTGCGAAAGCCGAAGCGCTCGGCAGCTTTAATCGCCCCGTCATTGAAAATGTTTGTACGCCATTCACATCTGCGGTAGTGGAGCGCATCAATAAAATAAGCCAATACTAAATAGATCGCTTCGGTGCTGATGCGTGTCTTTTTTAACGCTGGCGTCCAGTTGATATCCGTAAGCTCGAACGTGCCGTGTAGTGGATTAATCCTTGTGATGCAGAAAATGCCTTTCACGGTGTCGTCATTTTTATCAATAACCGACATGTGCATGCCATTTTTTGCGCCGATAAGCTCGCGAAAATAGTTATAACACGCCTCTTTGGTGGCGGGTCGTTTTCCAGGTAAATAGGTCCAGTCACGATCATCATCAATACTTTGCCAGGCATGAAATAAATCTTCTGCATGATCGACAGACAGCGGCGTAACCATGCAATAATTTCCGCTAAGGGAGAATTTTTCAGGGGTGCTTCTGGGCGTCCAGTCTTGCATTTCCTGCCCCAGACACTGGCCGTAGCTGTTTCGGTATTGCATAACATTTCCCCTTAAATGAATGTAATTCTGACTGAATTAAAAACCATTGCATTGTAATGCTAATTATATCAATGGTTGCTTTTCGATAATACGATCGCGATCGTGTTTCCCGGCAATAAAATAATTTCGCGGTGCTATACGTAATTATTAAGTGGGTGTTTATTTCATCCATCTGGTATTTTTTTATTGACCATAAGAAAAATTTCCGTAATAAAAATATGGAAAAGCATACGAGTGAATATTTTCTTTGGAATGGGGTTTATCACTATTATTGTGCCAGTGTAGTGCTTGTTAACAATACCGGAAAGGGGAGACAGAAGAGTGACCTCAGCGGCTTTCACCGCCGGGATCGAACAATATATTACTGACTGGTTAAATTCTGGCATTCCGCAGCGGCGTACTGTGCGGCGCTGAGCGGCACATTATCCAGTGCCTTTTTAATGGCGGAAGAGGAGGAGAACTGGTTGACCGCGTCCCTTTGCATGATCTCAAAACTTTTTTGAATATTCGCGGTAATGTCGTCGCAATTTGCCCCCTGATTCAGGCCGCCAATCACCACGTTATTGATGCGCTCGGACATTTCGGTCCCCATTTTTTGGCCCATTTTTGCCGGGTCTGCTTTGCCTTCTTCCGGCATGGCGCCGGTAAGTAGCGCAGACTTATACAGCGCCTGGCCCAGGGTGACTTTCGCTGCCGCGACTGTCTCTTCGTTCGATGTTGATGCCAGCGCGGACGTTGACGCTGCAAGCAAAAATAAAGTGCTAATGACTGCCAGTCTCATTGAGAAGCTCTTTGTTTATTACAGGTCTCGCCCAACTTAGCCCTGCGCCGGAAAAGGCGGCAACTGGCGGAAGGTGTTCACCAGGCCTTCCGACCAGGCTTTGCGGATACCGGTAAAATAGGGATCGTTTTCCGTGATGCGTCGCTGTTCGCTGGCATCATAGGTATTCGCGCGATAAATCATGACATCCAGCGGCATACCGACGGACAGATTACTGCGTAACGTCGAATCGATGGAGATCAAGGCGCAGCACATAGCGTGCTCCAGAGGGGTATCGACCGTCAACACCCTGTCGATAATCGGCTTGCCGTATTTGCTCTCGCCAATCTGAAAGTAGGGGGTATCATTCGTCGCTTCAATGAAATTACCTTCGGGATAGATATGAAACAGGCGCGGAACCTCGTTGCCAATCTGCCCACCGAGCAGCATATTGCAGCCAAAATTGGTACTGCTGTTTTGCTGCGCCGCGCTGTCGCGGTGAATCACTTCGCGCACGGTCTCCCCGACCAGCGTGGCGGCGTCATACATCGTCCCCATCTGCATCAGGTTTGGCGTATGCTGGCCCTGTATCCGTTCGTTAAGCAGGCTGACAATACTCTGTGTTGTGGCCAGGTTCCCCGCCGACTGGATCACCAGCACCCGTTCCCCCTCCTTGCTGAACACATGGAGTTTTTTAAACGTTGCGATGTGGTCGACACCCGCATTGGTGCGGGAATCGGAAGCAAAAACCAGCCCGTCGGAAAGACGCATGGCCACACAGTAAGTCATTAAAATACCTTTATTAATTCATTGTTGCTGCTGCATCTGATGTTGTCGCTCAAACAGACTTACCTCGGCAGCGGAAAACATCTCTTCGCAGCCGCCGCCAAAACGGCTACCTCGCACCGGGCAGGCATCCAGATAATCCATTCCGATCGCCAGGCGAAGATGTTGATTCAGATCACGCGTGTTATTAGTGATATCAAAACTTTGCCAGCGGCCATCAAGCCAGGCCTCTGCCCAGGCATGCATCGCCACATGCTCGGTATCCCGGCTATAAACATAACCACTGACGTAGCGCGCCGGAATGCGCAGGCTACGACAGCAGGCCAGGAAAACGTGCGTATGATCCTGGCACACCCCTTTTCCTTTGGCAAAAGCGACGGCGGCGGTGTCGTGAACCTGGGTGGCGCCGGGCGTATAAGGCATTTTCAGGCGCAATTCCGCCATCAATTCTCCCAGGCTGCCAACCGCATCCTCTTCGCGGTAATAACGCCGGGCAAATTCGCGGATCGGCGAGTCCGGGTCGGTTAACGGGGTCGTGCGCAGGAACACCAGCGGAGAGAGTGACTCGCTGATCTCTTCCTCTTCTTCTGCATTATCGGCGATCTCAACCACACCTTGAGCATGAATGATTATCTCTTGATGAGGGTGATCGAGGGTTAAGACATGCATCAGATTCCCGTAGGCATCGGTCGTCGCTACCGCCGAGGCGGGCAACAGCAGGTTCCATTCCTTAATATACTGGCGACCAGAGGTTTGCGGCGTCAGACGCAGATACTGCGTACTGAACTTCACCTCTTCATCGTAGTGATAATGCGTCAGGTGATTAATGGTCAGTTTCATAACGCCTCCAGATAGGTCTGGCGGATACTGTCGGCCAGCTCATTGATTTTGGTAAGAAAACGGTTTAACCACTCCTGAAGATCGTCGGCCAGGGCATCATCAAGGGAGCCAAAACGCAGCTCCACATGCAACTGATGGGCAAGACGCAGCGGAACGCGCGCCCGCTCGCTGCCAATCATCTCCAGTTGTTGAACCAGGTCGCCGACGCAGGCATGCAGCGAGCGCGGCACGTCATTGCGAAACACCAGTAATTCGGTGACGGTTTCCCGGCTGATTGGCTGGCGATAAATACTGTGGTAGGCCTCCCGGGCGCTCACCGCACGCAATAACGTATCAAGACGGTAATATTCGCGTACCGGATCCGGGTCATTGCTGAGTTGCTGATCTTTTAGCGCCAGCAACTGGGCGGTGGCGAACGCGCGCTCAATCAGGGTACCGATACGGATAAAACACTGGGCGTCGTTACGCAGCAGGGTGCCGAACATGGCGCCACGGAACAGATGCGCCCGTTCTTTCACCCAGTCAAAAAAGGCGTCGATACCAATTTTATCTACCCCGGTCTGGCGCAGATTGCGGATATCAATACGGGTGGTATTGATGCACTCCCACACTTCCGATGAAAGACTGCCGCGCACGGCATGGGCGTTGTTCCAGGCCATTTCTATACAACTGTAGATACTGCTCGGGTTCTGCCCATCAAGAGCAAAGAAATTCAGCAGATTATTCATACTGAACCGGGCATAACGCTCCTGAAACAGCTCATGCCCGAACGTCAGATTGAGCGGCAGGGCTAAATCATGCTGTTGCTGGCTGTGGCGCGGCATCATTGATAATTTGTAGGTCACGTCAAGGACGCGGGCAAAGCTCTCTGCCCGTTCCAGATAACGGGCCATCCAGTACAGTTCGCTGGCGGTGCGGCTTAACATTATTCATCCTCCTCCATCACCCAGGTGTCTTTCGTGCCACCCCCTTGCGAGGAGTTCACCACCAGCGAGCCTTCGGTCAGCGCCACGCGGGTCAGCCCGCCAGGCACCAGCCTGATCTCTTCGCCGTACAACGCAAACGGGCGCAGGTCAATGTGGCGTGGAGCCAGCCCTTCCTCGACAAAGGTCGGGCAGGTTGAGAGCGCGAGCGTGTTTTGTGCAATATAGTTGCCGGGGTTTGCCAGCAGCCGCTGACGGAACGCATCGATCTGCGCCCGGGTTGAGCGGGGGCCGACCAGCATGCCGTACCCGCCTGCGCCGTGGACCTCTTTCACCACCATCTCATCCAGATGGGCCAGCACGTAGCTCAGGTCTTCGGCTTTACGGCACTGCCATGTGGGGATATTGCCGAGGATAGGCTCCTCAGAAAGATAAAAGCGGATCATGTCCGGCACGTATGGATAGATGGATTTGTCATCCGCCACGCCGGTGCCAATCGCATTGGCCAGCACCACGCCACCTGAACGATAGACCGACAACAGGCCCGGTACACCCAACATTGAATCTGAGCGAAACGCCAGCGGGTCGAGAAAGGCATCGTCAATACGGCGATAGATAACATCGACCCGGCACGGGCCTTCGGTGGTGCGCATATAGACGCCGCCTTCTTTGACGAACAGGTCGGCGCTTTCTACCAGCTCTACCCCCATTTGCTGGGCAAGAAAACTGTGTTCAAAGTAGGCACTGTTAAAGCGACCAGGCGTCAGCACCACCACGCAGGGGTCATCAACGTACGTGCTTTCACGCAGGGTTTGTAACAAATAGCTGGGGTAACGTTCGACCGGCGCGATATGCGAACTGGCAAACAGATCCGGATACAGGCGCATCATCATCTTGCGGTTTTCCAGCATATAAGAGACGCCGGATGGGGTGCGCAGATTATCCTCCAGCACGTAGTACCCGCCGTCACTGTCGCGGACCATATCAATGCCGGTGATATGGGCATAAATATTGTTGTGCAGATCGACGCCCTGCATACAGGGCTGATATTGCTCATTAGCAAGCACTTGCTCACGGGGGACAATTCCGGCATTGAGAATATGCTGGTGGTGGTAGATGTCGTACAAGAAGGCGTTGAGCGCTTTTACCCGCTGGCGTATTCCTGCATCAAGCATCCGCCATTCGTGGGCCGGAATGATACGCGGCACGCTGTCGAATGGAATTAAACGCTCTGTTCCTCCTTCTTCACCGTAAACATTAAACGTAATGCCGACGCGGTGAAACAGCAGCTCGGCCTGCTCTTTCTTCTGGTGAATGGCATGCTGGTCAGTTTGCTGTAACCAGTGCCACCAGGCGTCATAATGCTGGCGCTGCTGACCTTCTGCGGTGAGCATTTCATCGTAGTAAGGCGCGCTCGGAAGCGTCATTTTTATCATTGTCATCCCCTGCATTCCGCTTGATGAAGATAGAGTTAAAATGCAGAAAACATGCCAGCGCACCAAAAGCGCGGCTTATCACGCTATGGCGAGGCGGGGTGCACCGTTATGAGGAGAAAGTGGCGAAAAAGCGCACCACAATGGCGTATAAGCGGCAGAAAAAGAGGAGTGATGGTGCAAGTGTAAAGACGGCTGCACCAGCCGGAAAAGCGGTAATAAGTGTTCGCCTGACTCGTTTATAGATGTAAAATAAATGCATCTTTAAAAGGGGGCTACGATGACGGGAAAACGCATCCGCCGCGAAAAGCTGACCATTCGCTCTATGATTGCGCTTTACCAGCAGCGCTGTCCGCAGGCGCTGGCGGATGAAGCGCACTATCAGGCGTTGAATGATTACGCGGATAAACGGCTGGATAAATGTGTGTTTGGCGAAGAGAAACCGGCCTGCAAACAATGCCCTGTGCACTGTTACCAGCCAGCTAAACGTGAAGAGATGAAGCAGATTATGCGCTGGGCCGGGCCGAGGATGCTGTGGCGACATCCTGTGTTGACTATCCGTCATCTGATTGATGACAAACGCCCTGTTCCCGAACTGCCGGAAAAATACCGCCCTAAAAAATAACGCCGTGGCGGGCACGGCGTTATCTATTCTCAGGCGCGAGTGGCTATAAGAATGGACGATGCTTTAATCAGGGCAATGACGCGTTTTCCCGGTGTCAGTTGCAACGCCTCGCAGCTTTCGTTGGTCACTACCGCCACTATTTCAAAACCGGCGTCTGTGGCGACATGTACGGTTGCGTTTACCGCCCCTTCGGTCACGGCACTTACCGCTCCGGCAAACTGATTACGGGCGGAGAATTTCAGGCCGCAGTCCTCGGTTGCCAGCGTGATCCACGGCGCTTTAATCAGTGCGATGGCTTCTTTTCCGGGGTTCAAACCCAGCGCTTCCTTACTGCTGGATGTGACGATAGCGACAAGCTTCGCGCCTCCGGCGAGGGTTAATTCCACTTCATCGTTTACGGCACCGTGCGCGGTTGCGCTGACTTTACCGACAAGTTGGTTACGAGCTGAAACGGCCATGTTGCCTCCAGGATAATGAGAAAGAGTCAGTTATCTCAGGTCATTGCCTGTTTATCCATACCCATTTTCTTATCATGGGTATAGCTGTTCAGACAGATGCTGATAACGTGGCGCTTCCACGCAGACACAACATCAGCAAATCCGCGGCAGGGGCTCGGCGTGCGGTAAGTCCAGAATACGCTTCACACCGTATAAACCCGCCAGCCGCACCCCTTTACGCTCCACCACTTCGCCGATAATCGCGGCATCCTGGCCGAGCGGGTGGGCGCGTAACTGCGTCAGCACCTGCTCCGCCGACTGGCGCTGGACAGCAATCACCAGCTTGCCTTCGTTAGCAAAATTCAGCGCTTCCAGCCCTAATAGCTCGCACACGCCGCGCACCGCAGTTTTCACCGGCAGGTCACGTTCGTTAAGTTCGATACCATAACCGCTGGCGGCGGCAAACTCATGCACCACGGCGTTGACTCCGCCGCGCGTCGCATCGCGTAGCGCTTTCACGCCCGGAATATCGCGCAATTGTTGAATCAACGGGGTTAACACCGCACAGTCGCTGGTCAGTTCGCCGTCCAGCCCCAGTTGTTCGCGCAAATTGAGAATGGTCGCGCCGTGATCGCCGAGCGTACCGCTGACCAGCAGCACATCACCGGCCTCAAGGGTGCTGGCGCCCCAGCGAATATTGGCCGGAATGGCGCCAATACCCGCCGTATTGATAAACAGCTTATCTGCCGCGCCGCGCTGCACCACTTTGGTATCGCCGGTAACAATGGCGATATCCGCGCGGCGGGCGGTTTCCGCCATGCTGTTGACCACGGCTTTTAAGGTCTCCATCGGCAGGCCTTCTTCAAGAATAAACCCGCAGGAGAGATAGCGGGGAACGGCGCCGCTTACCGCCACATCGTTCGCCGTGCCGCAAATGGAGAGCTTACCGATATCGCCGCCGGGGAAGAACAGCGGGTCGATAACGTAGCTGTCGGTGGAAAAGGCCAGTCGGTCGCCGCTGGCGGCGAGAGTCGCAAGATCGAGACGCGCCTGATCTTCCTGTTCACTGAGCCACGGGTTCGCGAACGCGTCGATAAAAAGCTGGCTGATAAGCTGTTGCATCGCCTGTCCGCCGCTGCCGTGCGCCAGTTGGACTTCATTCATACTTCGCACTCCTGAGCACGATATTGATACCAGGCGGCGCAGGCTCCCTCAGATGAAACCATCAGTGCGCCAAACGCGGTTTGTGGGTTACAGGTATTGCCGAAAAGCGGGCACTGATGGGGCTTACATTTGCCGGTCAGTACTTCGCCGCAGCGTGCGCGTGGGTCATCACAGGCTTGCTGCGGCGCAGGGTTAAAGTGGGCTTCGGCATCAAAGCGCTGATAGGGCGCGGTTAAGCGCACCCCGGAGTCGCCAATCATTCCCAGCCCGCGCCATTCGCTATCGCCCCGGACCTCAAACACCTCGCTAATGGCCTGTTGCGCGAGAGGGTTGCCTTCGTCCGGTACCACGCGACGGTACTGGTTTTCTACCTGATGACGGGCGCTGATTTTCTGCTCGACCAGCATCAATACGCCTTGCAGCAGGTCCAGTGGTTCAAACCCGGCCACCACCAGCGGGCGCTGGAACTCCCCGGCGATAAAACCGTAGGCATCGGTGCCGATCACCATGCTAACGTGGCCCGGCGCAAGGAACGCGTCGATACCGTTATCCGGCTCCTCCAGCAGGCTGCGCAGGGTCGGAATGATGGTGATGTGCTGGCAGAAAAAGAAAAAGTTACTCACATCCTGCAATTTTGCCTGTTGCAGCGTGATGGCGGTGGCGGGCATGGTGGTTTCGAAGCCGAGCCCAAAAAAGACCACCTTGCGCTGTGGGTTCTGCTTTGCCAGGGTCAGCGCATCCAGCGGGGAGTAAACGATACGCACATCCGCGCCGCGCGCTTTCGCCTGCAGCAGAGAGCCGTTTTTCCCCGGTACACGCATCGCGTCGCCGAAGGTACAGAAGATCACTTCCGGATGGCTGGCGATCTCCACGCAGGTATCAATGCGCCCCATCGGCAGGACGCACACCGGGCAGCCTGGCCCGTGGATAAACTCAATGTTATCCGGCAACAACTGATCGAGGCCGAACTTAAAGATCGCATGGGTGTGGCCGCCACAGACTTCCATCACCCGTAGCGGGCGCTTCGCGGTATAAGTGAGCAGCGCGGCCCGCTCACCTAAGTGAGCGATAAGCTGCATGACCTGTTCCGGCGCGCGGTATTCATCCACAAAACGCATTATCTCTCCTCACCAAACAGCAGCGCGCCAACATCCGGCTCGACATCGTACATATTTTGTAGTGCCGCCAGTGTCTCGCGGGCCTCGTCTTCGTTTATCACGCTCATGGCGAAGCCCACATGCACCAGCACCCACTGCCCAAGGCGAGAATGCCCCGCTTCGTCCGTGCTGCCCACCAGCGTTAAGTCGACGTCGCGCTGAATACCGCAGACATCGACTTTCGCCTGATTACCATCAATGGCGCTAATTTGTCCCGGAACGCCTATGCACATCGTTGGGTCTCCAGCCAGTCCAGCCAGCGGTCCATACCTTCACCGCTGGTGGCAGAAACCAGAAAAATTTCAATCGATGGGTTCACTTCGCGGGCACAGGCGAGGCATTTTTCGACATCAAATTTGAGGTAAGGCAGCAGGTCGATTTTATTGAGCAGCATGATGGAGGCCGCAGCAAACATGTGCGGGTATTTCAGCGGCTTGTCTTCGCCTTCGGTCACCGACAGCACGGCGACTTTGTGACGTTCGCCGAGATCAAAACTGGCCGGGCACACCAGGTTGCCGACGTTTTCAATAAACAGAATGCCATTGTCCGCCAGCGGCAGGCGCGGTGCGGCGTCGGCAATCATTTGCGCATCCAGATGACAACCCTTGCCGGTGTTGACCTGAATCGCCGGGGTGCCGGTCTCGCGGATGCGCGCGGCATCGTTAACGGTTTGCTGATCCCCTTCGATTACCGCACAAGGCACACGGACGTTGAGACGGGTCAGGGTTTCGGTCAGCAGGGTGGTTTTACCGGAACCGGGGCTGGAGACCAGGTTCAGCACTAACTGGTGTCTGGCGGCGAAGCGGGCGCGGTTATGCGCGGCGATGCGATTGTTTTTATCTAACACATCGATTTCCACTTCCAGCATCCGCCGCTGGCTCATCCCTGGCGCATGGGTTCCGGCTGCGCCGTGCCCGTAATGTAAATCACCATTTTCCGCCGCCGTCGGGCTGAAATTGTCGGTCTTGACGCCTGTGATTTTCATTGTCGGACGGGCAGCGGGAGCAAAAGGCGCGCTGCGAAACGCAGAATGGGGATTATGCTCGTCACCCTCGATATAGAGGTTACCTTCCTGACAACCACATGTCGTACACATTGCTCACTCCTCGATTTCCAGCCGCTGAATCTGCATGCCGTCGTCTGCGACGATGTGCAAATTGTCGCTGTTGCATTGTGGGCAGCGACGCACGTGCTGGCTTAGTAAGGTCACGTATTGCTGGCAGCTTTCGCACCAGCACTCCGCCTGTTGTTCTTCGATGTGCAGTGTACAGCCCTCTGCCAGGGTGCCACGGCAGACCAGATCAAAACAAAACGTCAATGCGGCAGGTTCTACACAAGAAAATGCGCCAACTTTGATCCAGACCTCAGTTACGCGCCTGGCGGCGTGCTGTTTCGCCTGTTGTTCAATAATCTCCAGCGCACGCTGGCACAAGGTAATTTCATGCATACTGCCTCCTCATTAATCAGGCGCGTGTTGCAATTACGGTGCCAGGGTTATTCGCTTTATTGCGGTGAGGATCAAGGCGTTAATGCATTGTTTTCCGGCAAAATAGCCGCCGCTGATAGCTTCGGGCATTCCATTGATGACGAAAATGACGATCGCGCATTTCCCGGACGTCAAAAATGACCAGGCAACATCTATTGATCGGGTAAACACCACCAGCGGGTGGCGAGGAGAGAACGTGACGGACGTATTGCTCTGTGTGGGGAACAGCATGATGGGGGACGATGGCGCTGGCCCGCTGTTGGCGGAGATGTGTGCGGCGACTCCGCCCGGAAACTGGCAGGTGATTGACGGTGGCAGCGCGCCGGAAAACGACGTCGTAGCGATCCGCGAACTTCGCCCCGACAGGCTGTTGATTGTCGATGCGACAGACATGGGGCTTACCCCTGGCGAGATTCGTATTGTCGATCCGGACGATATTGCCGAGATGTTCCTGATGACCACCCATAATATGCCGCTTAATTACCTGATCGATCAGTTAAAAGAGGATGTGGGCGAGGTGATTTTCCTCGGTATTCAGCCGGATATCGTTGGCTTTTATTACCCGATGACGCCCCCGGTAAAAGAGGCTGTCGAAACTGTCTATGCACGCCTTGCCACCTGGCAGGGTAACGGTGGGTTTACGCTGCTGGAGGCCGGGGAAGAGGAGTAGTTGGCCGTCCCGGATGCGGTGCAAGCGCCTGGTCCGGGCTACGACCTCACAAGCTGCGCTGCACCTAAAGGAACAGAAAAGTGAAAAGGATAATGTGGGCAGGCTTATTCCTGCTGGGTTATGCCACCTCTACCCTGGCGACCGGGTTTGTGAGCTATCTGCCGATGAGCAATGATGAATATGCTAAAAAACGCGCGCAGCGGCATTTGCTGACTATGCCTGCGCCGGGTGAGATAACCCCCGGCCAACGCTGGCATTTTCGCCAGGTCGGTGTGGCGGGGGCAACGCTAGAACAGGCACCGGAAGCGGCGGATGAATGGCGCATTACCGGCAACGATCGAGCGGGAAAACCCTGGTCGGTGCCTCTGGAATATTTGCATAACGCGGCGGGCAACGCGCACATTTACCGTGCCGATCTGGATCGCAATGGAATTCAGGATCTGATTGTCTGGAAAGGTAACGCCGGCCTGGGGCTGGGGCCAACGGCAAAATTAATTATCATCACGTTTAAAACCGACGGGCGGCCCTGTGTATGGGAGTCCTGGGGGTTTTACACCGTCAGCGGTGCTGGCGTTGAGGATCTGCTCGACCTGCAAGGCAATGGCCGGGCGCAACTGCTGGACATGCAGTTTAGCGACGGTTACTGGGTAACCTATCTATACCAGGTTAAAGAGGCGCACTGGCAGCGCGTTAACGGCTGGTTCGGGCAGTTGCAATATCCGGCGTTGAGCCGTTTTACCTATCGCCCGAACCGCAAATGGGTGAAAAAACCTGGCGCGGGCCGTAACCCGGAAACGGGGGATCTGGCTGCGGGGCAGCGCTGTTTATAGTATCGGTTTTTGCTGGTAGCCCTGGTAAGCGCAGCGCCACCGGGGAATGTCCCGGATGCGGCGCTGACGCACCTTATCGGGCTACAACATGACCGCCAGCGCTTAGTCCAAATCTGCCCCGTCGCTGGCAATCACTTTTTTGTACCACCAGAACGATTTTTTGCGCTTACGCTCCAGCGTACCGTTACCCGCGTCATCACGGTCGACATAGATAAACCCGTAGCGCTTGCTCATCTCACCTGTGGAGGCCGCCACCAGGTCGATACATCCCCAGGTGGTGTAACCCATCACCGGAATACCGTCTTCAATGGCATCGCCCATGGCACGGATATGCTCGCGCAGATAGCTGATACGGTAATCGTCTTCTATTTCACCCTGGGCATTGAATTCATCTTTTGCACCCAGCCCGTTCTCCACCAGAAAAAGTGGTTTCTGGTAACGGTCATACATCATATTCATTGTGATACGCAGGCCTAGCGGGTCAATGCCCCAGCCCCATTCGCTTACCTGAATATGCGGGTTACGCAGCGATTTGACGATGTTGGCCGCCGAGGTATTTTGCGCATTCATTTCGGCAGAAGCACAGCGCGAGGCGTAATAGCTGAATGATACAAAATCGACGGTATTTTTCAGGATCTCGTCGTCGCCCGCTTCTTTTACAATGCTGACGCCTTTTTCGCGGAACACGCGGGCCGCGTAGGCCGGATAGGCACCGCGCGCCTGTACATCAATAAAGAACAGGTTTTCCCGGTCCTTTTCCAGCGCCGTCCACACATCTTCCGGCTTGCAGGAGTAGGGATAGAAGTTGCCGCCTGCCAGCATGCAGCCCACCTGATTTTCCGGGTTCACCTCATGGGCGATTTTGGTCGCCAGTGCGCTGGCAATCAGCTCGTGGTGCGCCGCCTGATATTTTACCTGGTCCTGATTTTCGCCTTCTTCAAACACCAGCCCGGCACCGGAGTATGGGCTATGCAGCATGATGTTGATCTCATTAAAGGTCAGCCAGTATTTCACCAGACCATCAAAGGCTTCAAAGCAGGTGCGGGCGTAGCGGGTAAAAAACGCCACCATCTTGCGGTTACGCCAGGAACCGTATTCGGTAACCAGATGCATCGGCACATCAAAGTGGCACAGTGTCACCAGCGGTTCGATACCGTACTTTTTGCACTCTGCGAACATGTCGCGGTAAAACGCGATGCCCTCGGCGTTCGGCGTCAGCTCATCACCCTGCGGGTAAAGGCGGCTCCAGGCGATAGAGGTGCGAAAAACGGTGAAGCCCATCTCCGCCATCAGCGCGATATCTTCCTTGTAACGATGGTAGAAATCGATCGCCTGATGGCTGGGGTAGTATTCGTCTTCACGCAAAGTGAAGCGTTTTTCCAGACCGAGTTTCACCGGCAGACGGTTCGCGCCATGGGGAATGGTATCGACGGTGGTTAACCCTTTACCGCCTTCCAGATACGCCCCTTCGGCCTGGTTGGCGGCAATGGCGCCGCCCCATAAAAATCCTTTCGGAAATACAGACATGCGTTACCTCGCTTATTGCGCCCGGGCTTCATGAACAACGGCTGTGTTTGCCGCCTGCGGTTTCTGCGCCGCTGCTTCCACCGGGATATCTTCAAAACCGAGAAGCAACGTCAGAACAAAGGAGAGCACCACCGCCAGCGCCATCACGCCGAATACCCAGACAATGGTCATTGGATTAGCCGGATCGAAAAACTGTACGCTGGTAAACAGACCCGGCGCCGCCATGGAGTGGCTGGCAAGCCCGGCAATACCCGCGACGGCACCGCAGATAAAACCGCTTATCAGGCTCGCAATCAGCGGACGTTTCAGGCGAACGGCCACACCGTACAGCGCCGGTTCAGAGATACCGGCCAGGATAGCCGAAGCCGCTGCCGCAAGGGCAGTCTGGCGCAGTTCCGGGTTTTTGGTTTTCCACGCCACCGCCAGCGACGAGCCGCCGAGCGACAGGTTAGCGCCAATCTCTGACGGCATTACCATGCCTTCTTTGCCTGTTTCGGCAATGGTTTGAATGATAGTGGGAGTAAATACGCGGTGCATCCCGGTCATCACCAGCAGCGGCCACAGGGCGCCCATAATGGCAACGGACAGCCAGCCCAGATAGCCATGAATGGTGTAGACCAGCGCGGAGATGGCGCTACCAATCCAGATCCCCAGCGGGCCAATCAGCACAATAGCCAGCGGTGCGGCAATCAGCACAATCAGCATCGGTTTCAGGAAGTTTTTCGTCACCGCCGGGGTAATTTTGTCCACCCAACGTTCGATATACGACAGACACCAGGTCATCACCAGCGCCGGAATCACGGTGTAGGTATATTTCACCGCCGTCACCGGCACCAGCGCGAACTCCACATGCTCACCCTGCGCGGCTTTCGCCATCAGCTCGATAAAGCTTGGATGTACCAGCACGCCCGCAATGGCAATCGCCAGCGACATATTGGTTTTAAATTTCACGGCGGCAGACGCGGCCACCATCAGCGGCAGGAAGAAGAAGGCACCGTCGCCAATCACCGTCAGAATAGTCAGCGTTGAAGAACCTTTTGGCAGCAGGCCGGACATTTCCAGCACCATTGCCAGCAGTTTGACCATCGAGCCGCCGATGATCGCCGGGATCAGCGGTGACATGGTGCCGATCAGCGCATCGAGAATACCTGCGCCAATGCGCTTAAGGGTCAGCCTCTGTTTACCGACCGGTTGAGCGTGCTGCATATCGCCGGGCAGCAATGCCACCACTTCACGATAGGCATGCGACACCGTATTGCCGATGATGACCTGGCACTGGCTGTCGTTGCGTACCACGCCCATAACGCCGCTAATGCCTTTGAGCGTCGCGCTGTCAATTTTGGCGTCGTCTTTCACCACGAAGCGCAGACGCGTCATGCAATGGGTGACGGCAGCGATGTTATCAACACCACCTAACGCGTTCACCACCGAGCCGGCAAGCGCCGCATAATTCTTCGACATCGGGTTATATCCTGTTTTATCAATAAGGTACGGCTTCATTGCTCTGTTTTACGCAGGCAATGAAACATCAGATAGGAAACCGGTTCCACAAAATCATGATGAGTTTCATGTATGCAAACAAGATCAAAAATTCATCTTTATCTATTTTTGTGATGGTGATCGCTTAATATTTTTTGACCGCTTTTATCCCGTTGCGACATTCTTTAATGGGTGAAGTACACTGCATGGCATCGAAATCAAACGGATAAGCAACATGACCACAATGCTTGAGGTGGCAAAGCGGGCAGGGGTGTCGAAGGCGACAGTCTCCCGTGTGCTATCGGGCAACGGCTACGTCAGCCAGGAGACCAAAGACCGGGTGTTTCAGGCGATCGAAGAGAGCGGATATCGCCCGAACCTGCTGGCGCGCAGTCTGGCGACGAACAAAACGCAAACGCTGGGGCTGGTGGTTACCAACACGTTGTATCACGGGGTCTATTTTAGCGAGCTGCTGTTTCATGCCGCGCGGATGACCGAAGATCAGGGGCGGCGTTTAATTCTGGCGGACGGTAAGCACAGCGCTGAAGAAGAGCGTGAAGCTATTCGATATCTGCTCGATTTAAAATGCGATGCGATCATTATTTATCCGCGCTTTTTAAGCGTCGATGAAATGGACACTATCGTCAAAAGCCACAGTCAGCCCATTATGGTGCTTAATCGTCGATTACGTAAAAACAGCAGCCACTGTGTCTGGTGCGATCAAAAAGCCTCCAGCTTTAACGCGGTGGCGACATTAATTGCGATGGGGCATCAGGATATTGCATTTATTACCGGCTCGCTGGATTCCCCGACCGGTATTGAGCGGCTTTCTGGCTATAAAGACGCCCTGGCGCAGCACGGCATTGCGTTACGTAATGAGTTGATTGTACAAGGGAAGTGGTCACCGGAAAGCGGGGCGGCAGGCGTGGAAACGCTGCTGGCAAAGGGTGTCAGTTTTAGTGCGCTGGTGGCGAGCAATGATGATATGGCGATTGGCGCCATGAAGAGACTGGATGAACGGGGAATCGCTGTACCCACTCAGGTTTCGGTTATTGGATTTGATGACATTGCCATTGCCCCGTATGTTATTCCCGCACTCTCCAGCGTTAAAATTCCGGTCACGGAGATGATTAAAGAAACCATCGAGCGGTTAATTTTTATGCTTGATGGCGGTGAATTTAATTACCACCAGCCATTTCTTGGCGAATTAATGTTACGTGATTCACTCATTCCAGGCCCCACACGCTAACCTCGTCAACTGTCATCGTCACTTCTGTCGATGACAGAATGTCACCTTATAAAATCTGATAAATAACAAGAACATAATAACTGGCATGAAACGTGTATATCCGGCGTGATGAAACTCATTGCTGGAGAAGACGATGAACCGTTTTATTATGGCGGATGCCAGTAAATGTATTGGCTGTCGCACCTGTGAAGTTGCCTGTGTGGTCTCACATCAGGAACAACAGGACTGTGCGGCCCTTACCCCTGAAACCTTTTTACCCCGCATTCACGTTATTAAAGGCGTCAACGTATCGACGGCAACACTCTGCCGCCAGTGTGAAGACGCACCCTGCGCCAATGTCTGTCCGAATGGCGCCATCAGCCGCGACAAAGGGTTTGTTCATGTCATGCAGGAACGCTGCATTGGTTGCAAAACCTGCGTGGTTGCCTGTCCCTATGGCGCCATGGAGGTCGTGGTCCGCCCGGTCGTTCGCCATAACGGCATCGGCCTGACCATGTCCGGGCAGAAGGCCGAAGCCAATAAATGCGATTTATGCTACCAACACGAAAGTGGCCCGGCCTGTATTTCCGTATGTCCGACCAAGGCGCTGGTCTGCGTTGACCGGGAAATACTGGAACACATGAGCGAAGAGAAACGTCGTCGCACTGCGCTGGAAAGTGCCGTGTCGCTGGGTTTTTAAAAAATAACTTTCACTTTTAACAGGTCTGTTACTGATGAAAAAAATTACGAGCGTATGTCCCTATTGCGGCGCTGGCTGCAAACTGAAACTGGTCGTGGATAATGGCAAAATTATTCGCGCCGAAGCGGCGGACGGGGAAACCAACCAGAACGAACTCTGCCTGAAAGGCTATTACGGCTGGGATTTTCTTAACGATACCAAACTGCTGACGCCTCGCCTGACACAACCGATGATCCGCTATGAGCGCGGCGGTAAACTCACCCCGGTGAGCTGGCAGGAGGCCATTCGCTATACGGCAAAACGGCTCAGTGAAATCAAAGCCAAGTTCGGCCCCCGCGCCATTATGACCACCGGTTCATCTCGCGGCACCGGCAATGAGACCAACTACGTGATGCAGAAATTTGCCCGTGGGGTCTTACATACCAATAACGTCGACTGCTGCGCACGTGTTTGTCACGGTCCTTCCGTTGCCGGGTTACAGCAAACCCTGGGCAACGGCGCAATGAGTAACTCCATCGGCGATATCGAAAACTCCCGTTGCCTGCTTGTCTTTGGCTACAACTGTGCCGATTCGCACCCGATTGTGGCAAGAAGGGTGGTCAAAGCAAAACAGAACGGGGCGAAAATTATCGTCTGCGATCCGCGCCGCATCGAAACCGCACGCATCGCTGACCAACATTTACAGCTCAAAAACGGCTGCAACATGGCGCTGGTGAACGCCTTTGGCTATGTCCTGCTGGAAGAAAAACTCTACGACCAGCGCTACGTCACGAACTTCACCACCGGGCTGGATGCCTATCGGGAAATCGTCAAAGACTATGCGCCGGAAGCGGTTGAACATCTGACGGGCGTTCCGGCACGCCAGGTCCGTGAAGCAATGCGTACTTACGCCGCCGCGCCGACCGCCACCATTATGTGGGGGATGGGCGTTACGCAATTTGGTCAGGCGGTGGATGTGGTAAAAGGGCTTTCGAGCCTGGCGCTGCTGACCGGTAACCTCGGGCGTGAGAACGTCGGCGTCGGCCCGGTGCGTGGGCAGAACAACGTGCAGGGCGCCTGCGACATGGGCGTGATCCCGAACCAGTTCCCTGGCTACCAGGATGTGGTTGATCCGCATGTTCGCGCCAAATTCGCCAAAGCCTGGGGGATCGATCCGGCGGTAATGGATGACAAAGTCGGCGTGCGTATCACCGAGGTGCCGCATCTGGCGCTGGAAGGCAAAGTTAAAGCCTATTACATCATGGGTGAAGATCCGTTGCAGACCGAAGCCGATCTCAGCCTGGTGCGCAAAGGCTTTGAGGCGCTGGATTTTGTGGTCGTACAGGACATCTTTATGACCAAGACCGCGGAACAGGCGGATGTACTGCTGCCTGCCACCTCCTGGGGCGAGCACGGCGGCGTCTTTACCTGCGCGGATCGCGGGTTCCAGCGTTTCGAAAAAGCCATCGAACCGCAATATGACGTCAAGCGTGACTGGGAAATTATCAGCCTTATCGCTACCGAAATGGGTTACCCGATGCATTACGACAATAACCAGCAAATCTGGGACGAAATGCGCGAACTGTGCCCGCTGTTCTACGGCGTAACTTACGAAAAAATGGGTGATATGGGACACGTTCAGTGGCCGTGCCCGACGCTGGATCATCCGGGAACGCGTTATCTGTATAAAGATAACAAATTCGATACTCCGGACGGGAAAGGCCTGCTGTTCGCCGCGCCATGGCGTGCCCCAGCCGAGGTGCCGGACGCGGACTTCCCGCTGGTGCTCAGCACCGTGCGCGAAGTCGGCCATTACTCCTGTCGCTCAATGACCGGTAACTGTGCGGCGTTGCAAACGCTCGCAGATGAGCCGGGTTTCGTGCAAATAAATCCGCACGATGCCGCACAGCTAGGGATTAAAAACCGGCAACTGGTGTGGGTGGAGTCACGCAGGGGGAAAGTCATCAGCCGTGCCGATGTTAATGAGCGTGTTAATACCGGCTGCGTGTACATGACTTATCAATGGTGGATTGGCGCGTGTAATGAACTGACGCAGGATAATCTTGATCCCATCTCTAAAACACCGGAAACCAAATATTGCGCGGTGCGGGTGAGTGCGATCAACGATCAGGCCTGGGCCGAGGAGTACACTCAGTCGACCTATCAGCAGATGAAGACACGCTTGCGGCATGCAGCGTTGCAATAAATAAAGATGACCCACAACGGCGTTTGTATTCGCGTCTATGGAAAAGTACAAGGGGTGGGCTTCCGCCCCTTTGTCTGGCAACTGGCGCAACAGCTCAATCTCACCGGTGATGTCTGTAATGACGCCCAGGGCGTCGAAGTACGCTTATGGGGCGATGAACGCCGTTTTCTCCCGTTGTTGTATCAGCAATGCCCGCCTCTGGCGCGCATTGACGATACGCAGGTTACGCCCTATCAGTGGCCACAAGCGCCGCTCAGTTTTACTATCCGCGAGAGCGCGGGCGGCACGATGAATACGCAAATTGTTCCCGATGCCGCCACCTGTCCTGCCTGTCTGGCGGAGATGAATGACCCGACAGAACGTCGCTATCGCTATCCATTTATCAACTGTACCCACTGCGGCCCGCGTTTCACCATTATTCACGCCATGCCTTATGACCGCCCCTACACCGTGATGGCGGCATTTCCCCTGTGCCCTGCCTGCGAGGCGGAGTATCGCCATCCGGCTGACCGCCGTTTTCATGCCCAGCCCGTTGCCTGCCCGGCGTGCGGCCCGCAGCTTGAGTGGCGCAGCGGAAAACAGCAGTTGACCGGCGAGGCGGCGCTACAGACCGCCATTGCGCTGCTCAACTCCGGCGGTATCGTTGCGGTGAAAGGTATCGGCGGTTTTCATCTGGCATGTGACGCACAGCGGCAGACGGCGGTGGAGCATCTGCGCGCCCGTAAGCATCGCCCGGCGAAACCTCTGGCGGTGATGCTTCCCTCAGCAAGCGGCCTGAGCGAAGCGGCCACCCGTTTGCTGACCACGCCCGCGGCACCCATCGTGCTGGTGGCGAAAACGTTGCTGCCAGAACTGTGCCCGGCTATTGCTCCGGGGCTTGATGAGGTGGGGGTGATGCTGCCCGCCAATCCGTTACAACATCTGTTAGCCCAGGCGTTGCAGCGCCCGCTGGTGATGACGTCCGGCAACCTGAGCGGCAAGCCGCCTGCGCTGACAAATCGCCAGGCGCTTGACGACCTGGCAGAGATAGCGGACGGGTTTCTGCTGCACAACCGCGATATCGTGCAGCGTATGGACGATTCGGTGGTACGCGAGAGCGGCGAGATGTTACGCCGCTCGCGTGGTTACGTGCCGGATGCCGTGCAACTGCCGCCCGGATTTCGCCATATCCCGCCCATGTTGTGTCTGGGGGCGGATATGAAAAACACCTTCAGCCTGGTGCGGGATGACAGCGCCGTGTTAAGTCAGCATTTCGGTGATTTAACCGATGAAGGGGTAGAGACACAGTGGCGTAACGCCCTGCGTCTGATGCAGACGATTTATGACTTCACCCCACAGCAGGTGGTCGCCGACGCGCACACGGGCTATCGCGCCACCCACTGGGCAGAGGAGACGGGGCTTTCGCAGCACACCGTGTTGCACCATCACGCACATATCGCGGCAACGCTTGCAGAGCATGGCTGGCCACGCGACGGGGGAGATGTGATTGCCCTGGCGCTGGACGGTATCGGCATGGGGGAGAACGGGGCGCTGTGGGGGGGCGAATGTCTGCGCGTGAATTATCGCGAGGTTGAGCATTTGGGTGGGTTGCCCGCCGTGGCGCTCCCCGGCGGCGATCTGGCGGCAACCCAGCCGTGGCGCAACCTGCTGGCACAGATGCTGGCGTTTGTCCCTGACTGGCAGAATTTCCCGGAAACCGCCGTGCTGCAACGGCAGAACTGGCCTGTCCTGGCGCGGGCCATCGCGCGCAATATCAACGCGCCGCTGGCGTCATCGACCGGGCGGCTGTTTGATGCCGTCGCCTGTGCGCTGGACTGCGCGCCGCTGCAGTTAAGTTATGAGGGGGAGGCGGCCTGCCGACTGGAAGCGCTGGCGATGCGCGGCGCGGATGTTACGCATCCGGTCACGCTGCCGCTTGATGGCAATCAGCTTGATTTAGCCACCTTCTGGCAGCAATGGCTGGCGTGGCAGGCACCGGTCGCGCAGCGCGCCTGGGCCTTTCACGATGCGCTGGCGTGCGGGCTGGCGCAGCTTGCCCGTAAGCAGGCGGATGCGCGGCAGATTGCCACGCTCGCCTTTGGCGGCGGCGTGTTGCATAACCGTCTGCTGAAAGCCCGGTTGTCGCATTATCTTGCGGATTATACGTTGCTCTTCCCGCAGCGTTTTCCCGCAGGCGATGGCGCAATCGCGTTGGGGCAGGGGGTTATCGCCGCCGCGCGGTGTCTGGCGCAGGGGTGAGGCATCGTCCCCGGTGGCGCTGCGCTAACCGGGGCTACGGGCTTTTGCCTGGTGTGATTGCCTGTTGCAGGCATGGGCGTTGCCCTGTTCTCAAACAGGCAGCGTTTTTAACAACGCGAACGCTTCCTTCATCCGATCTTCGCTCACCACAAAAGCGCACAACTGCCCTTCATTGTTCAGACCGCGGGCGACCATACCCTGGGCTTCGGTGGTGATATGCCAGTTCAAATCGCGGCGTGCCGTCTCGCCTGCCAGATGCAACGGCATCTCCGGCGTTTTGACCTTCACCAGCATGGCAGGCAGCTTAAGCGGCACAGCCACGCCAGACAGATTTTTCGCCAGATACATGGCGCTAAGCTGAATCGGCTGCAGGAACGGCAGCAGCTTACCGTCAATCTCCGCACAGTCGCCGAGCGCATAAATATCCGGATTGCTGGTTTGCAGATAACTGTTCACACAAAGCCCATGATTAACCGTCAGCCCGGCGCTTCGGGCCAGCCCGGTTTCTGCGCGCAGCCCGGTCGCGGCAATCACCGCATCTACTTCTATACCGCGCTGCCTGTCCAGCGTGGCGCGGATGCCCGTTTCTGTTTTCTCAAGCGCCATAAGCTGTGATTTCAACAGAAGATGCACGCCCATCCCGGTCAGTCGGTGCTGCAAACGGCTACTCACTTCTGGCGGCATCAGCGAAGAGAGAATACTGGCTTCGCTATCCACCAGCGTCACCGCTTTCCCCGCGCGGCAAAAATCCATCGCCAGTTCGCTGCCAATCAACCCGCCGCCGATAATCAGCACCCGCTGCGCGTCACGCAGTTGCGCTTCACAGGCCTGGTACTCCTGCTGGCTGTTAAGGGTAAGCATCAACTCGCTGCCCGCGACGGGCGGAACAAACGCACGGGCTCCGGTTGCCAGCACCAGCTTGTCGTATTGCCACTGTTGATCTGCGCTTTTGATGACTTTCGTCTCTGCATCCAGCGCCGTCACCCGCGTTTGGGGAAACAGGCGCAGGTTGAACTGCTCGGCGAAATCCCCCGCCGACTGGCGGGTGAGATCTCTGGCGCGCTGTCCAAGGCTGATGACATGGCTCAGATCCGGCTTGTTGTACTCATCCATACTGTCACTGGCAATCAGCGTCAGCGGTGTGGTGGTGTCGGTCTTGCGGATGTTTTTTACCAGTTGGCGGGCGGCAAAGCCCGACCCGATAATCACAATACCTGCGCTCATACTGCCTCCGTTGCCAGCACATCGAAGACCTCTTTGCCAAGCGAACATTCCGGGCAAAGAAAATTATCCGGCACATCACACCAGGCGGTTCCTGGCGCGACATCCTGCATGGGTTCGCCTTTTGCCGGATCGTAAACCCACTGGCAGACGCTGCACTGCATAGACGGGCCTGAATCAGCGGCGGCTTTCGCGGCACAGGCGCAGGCGGACGCCTCAACCGGTGTAGTGTTAAGCGGTGTTGGCAGCGGAGCGAGCGCCCACTGGCGGGCAATCTCCCGACCGTGCTGACGGCAGAGTTCCAGCGCATCGATATCCGGGCGCCATTTGGCTTTCAGGCTCAGTGACATCTCAAAGCCCGCATCCTGTAATCGGGTGGACAGACGATCCACCGCGCCGCCGCTCCAGCCGTGGGAGCCGAAAGCGCTGGCACGTTTGTTACGAAAACGCAGGCCGGTTATCTCTTCGACCAGGCCAGCGATTTTCGGCATCATCACGTTGTTCATGGTGGACGTGCCGACCAGCACACCTTTGGAGCGGAAGACGTTGGTCAGAATATCGTTTTTGTCGCTGCGGGAGACGTTGAAAATTTTCACCGCCACGTTCGGGTCAACTTCATTGATGCCCTGGGCAATCGCGTCCGCCATCATGCGGGTGTTGTTCGACATGGTGTCGTAGAAAATGGTGATACGGTCTTCCTGATAATCCGCGGCCCATTTCAGGTACAGCTCAACAATCTGCGTCGGATTTTCGCGCCATACCACACCGTGGGAAGTGGCAATCATCTCCACCGGCAAGTTGAAGCCAAGGATCTCGGTGATTTTTGGCGTCACCAGGCGGCTGAACGGCGTGAGGATGTTGGCGTAGTAACGCTGGCACTGCTCGAACAGTTCGGTCTGGTCCACTTCGTCGTTGAACAGGCGCTCGTCACAGTAGTGCTGACCGAAGGCGTCGTTACTGAACAGCACGGCATCGCCGGTCATATAGGTCATCATGCTATCCGGCCAGTGCAACATCGGCGTTTCGACGAAGATAAGCTGTTTGCCGTTGCCGATATCCAGTGCGTCGCCGGTTTTCACGGTGTGGAAATTCCACTCCGGGTGGTGGTGGTGACCGTTAATGGAGTCGATGGCATTGGTGGTGCAATAAATCGGGGTGTTCGGAATCCAGGACATCAGCTCGGTGAGTGCGCCCGCGTGGTCTTCTTCCGCGTGGTTAATAATGATGTAGTCAATCGCGTTGAGGTCGATCTCCGCGCGCAGGTTCTGCACAAACTCGCGACTGAATTTATGATCGACGGTATCAATCAGTACGTTTTTGCCTTCACGGATGAGGTAGCTGTTGTAGCTGCTGCCGCGCAGCGTTTTGTATTCGGTACCGTGGAAATCACGAACTTCCCAGTCACGTTGCCCAACCCAATGAATGTTATTTTTTACGTGAATAGCCATTTTGCTTACCTGTTCTGTATTAAATAAGATGTGATAGCTATTTCAAGATGCGTGCCAGTTTTTATTTTATTGATTTTTATGAATTTAGTTTTATTTAACCCCTGATGGGTAGTCAAAAAGACTATGAAAAAGACTGTCATTATGACAACCTTCATTGTCAAAATGACTGCGAGGCGACGATGAGTTTTTCCGTGAACGTGCTGGCGGGTATCGCCATTGAATTACAGAGCGGCATAGGCCATGCCGACCGTTTTCAGCGCCTGATTACCACCCTGCGTCAGGTGCTGGAGTGTGACGCTTCAGCGCTGCTGCGCTATGAGGCGCGGCAATTTATCCCGCTGGCGATTGATGGCCTGGCCCAGGATGTGCTGGGGCGGCGCTTTACCCTGGAAGGGCACCCGCGGCTGGAGGCGATTGCCCGCGCCGGGGATGTGGTGCGTTTCCCTGCCGACAGCGCATTGCCGGACCCCTATGACGGGCTGATCCCCGGCCAGGAGAGCCTGAAAGTCCATGCCTGTGTGGGTCTGCCGCTGTTTGCCGGGCAGAGCCTGATTGGCGCGCTCACTCTGGATGGCATGGCGCCGGATCAGTTCGATAGCTTTAGCGATGAAGAGCTGCGTCTGATTGCGGCGCTGGCGGCAGGGGCGCTCAACAATGCTTTGCTGATTGAAAAGCTCGAAAGCCAGAACATGGCGCCCGGCCTGCCGACAACCTTTGAACAAGTCGCGCATACCGAAATGATCGGTCTTTCGGAGGGTATGGCGCAGCTTAAAAAAGAGATAGAGATTGTCGCCGGTTCCGATTTGAACGTGCTGATAAGCGGTGAAACCGGCACCGGTAAGGAGCTGGTGGCAAAAGCTATCCACGAAAACTCGCCCCGCGCGGCAGATGCCCTGGTCTATCTGAATTGCGCCGCACTGCCGGAAAGCGTGGCGGAAAGCGAGCTGTTTGGCCATGTGAAAGGGGCGTTTACCGGGGCCATCAGCAACCGTAGCGGCAAGTTTGAAATGGCCGATAAAGGCACGCTGTTTCTGGATGAGATTGGCGAGTTGTCGCTGGCGCTGCAGGCCAAGCTGCTGCGAGTATTGCAATACGGCGATATTCAGCGTGTCGGGGATGATCGCAGCCTGCGGGTGGATGTGCGCGTGCTGGCCGCCACCAACCGCGATCTGCGCGAAGAGGTACTGGCCGGGCGTTTTCGCGCTGACCTGTTTCACCGCCTGAGCGTCTTTCCGCTGGTTGTCCCGCCGCTGCGTGAACGCGGTGAGGATGTGGTGTTACTGGCGGGGTATTTTTGCGAGCAGTGCCGTCTGCGCCTTGGCCTTGGTCGTGTCGTGCTTAGCCCCGGTGCGCGGGCGCATCTGCTGGCGTACCGTTGGCCGGGAAATGTGCGTGAACTGGAACATGCTATTCACCGTGCGATTGTGCTGGCGCGCGGTACGCGAAGCGGGGATGACATCGTACTGGAAACGCGCCATTTTGCGCTGAGCGATGAGCCGGATCAGAGTGTTGTTAGCACGCAGACATTGCCCGTGGAGAGACAAAATTTGCGGGAAGCGACCGATAATTTTCAGCGTACCGCCATTCGCCAGGCGCTGGAACAAAGCCAGTATAACTGGGCAGCCAGTGCGCGGCTGCTGGAGATGGACGTCGCCAACCTGCATCGGCTGGCGAAACGTCTGGGATTGAAGGATTAAATAATTCCGGCCTGATAAAAGGCCTGCAGGTTAATCGCGCCAACCAGTTTACCGCTGTCATCCACCACCGGAGCCGCGGAGATTTTGCGTTTCATTAGCACCTCTTTGGCATCGATAGCGCGGCTCCCGGCGTTAAGGGTGATGCCCCCTTTTGTCATTGCGTCACTGATGTTCGCATCCAGCGCGCCGCCTGCAACCAGCCAGCGTCGCAGGTCGCCATCAGAGAAGATACCCAGAATCTCCGCCGCGTCACCGCAGACGGCCACCATCCCCATCCCCGTATGGCTAAGCTCCAGCATCGCGTCCATTACCGTGGCGTCAATGCGCACATGGGGGATATCTTCTTTACGCATCAGGTGATGGACTTTGTTGAGCAGACGCGCACCCAGCGCTCCTGCCGGGTGTGAACGGGCAAAATCTTCCTCGTTAAAGCCGCGCGCCTGCATAACGGCCATCGCCAGCGCGTCACCGAGCATCAATGTATTGACGGTGCTGGAGGTAGGGGCCAGCAACATTGGGCAGGCTTCACGTTCAACGGAAATATCCAGCACTGCGTCTGCCGCCAGCGCCAGCGGCGACAAAGATTTGCCGGTCATGGCCAGCACGGTCACCGACCGTTCCTTTAGCTGCGGCAGGATCAGATCCAGCTCTTTAGCCGATCCAGAATAGGAGATAAAGAGCAGCACATCGCGGCTTTCAATCATCCCTAAATCGCCGTGCAGGGCTTCTGCCGCATGGACAAAGAAGGCAGGGGTGCCAGTGCTGGCGAGGGTGGCGGCAATCTTTTTGCCAATATGCCCGGATTTACCAATCCCCGAGACAATCACTTTGCCCCGGCAATGAATAATGGCATCAGCGGCGCGTAAAAACGCCTCGCCCAGACGCTCCGGCAGGCGGCTGGCTTCTTGCAACTCTAGCAGCAGCGTCTGACGTGCGGTGTTCAGTAAAAGCTCACTCATTTTTTTCTCCGGCTACGATCACTTCGATCCCTTTCTCTTCCAGTGCGGCGCGAAAATCTGCCGGGATCCCGGCATCGGTAATTAATTTATCGACGCTTTCCAGGCTGCACACAATGTTCGGGCTTTTGCGGCCAAATTTGGACGAATCCGCCATCAGGATCACTTCCCGTGCCGCGTTGCACATGGCTTTACTGACGGTGAAAACTTCATTGAAGGTGGTGACCCCTGCATTCAAATCGATGCCGTCGGTACCCATAAACAGTTTGTCGAAGCTGAAATGTTCGAAGGCGTTTTCCGCCAGTTGCCCATGAAAGGAGGCGGATTTTTTACGAAAGGTGCCGCCCGGCATCAGGATGGTTTGCTCGTTATCGAGTTCGGATAGCGCATTGACGATATGCAGGCTGTTGGTCATCACGGTGATGTTATTGAAATGGCTCAGTAAAGGAACCATTTGCAGCACGGTGCTGCCCGCGTCAAGAATGATGGAATCGCCATCCTGAATAAAGCCCACGGCGGTTTCGGCAATCAGCCCTTTTTGCAGGGTGTTGATGAGGGTCTTATGGTCGATCGGTGGATCGGCTTCGTCTTTATTGAGCACGACGCCGCCATAGGTGCGGATGACCGCGCCGGAGTGTTCCAGCACCACTAAATCTTTCCGTATGGTGGTGCCCGTTGTGTCGAAGTGTGCTGCCAGCTCTTCAACAGAACATTTTCCCTGCTTTTGCAGATGCTCAAGAATGGCTGCCTGCCGCTGACGTGGTTTCATGGGCGCTTTTATCCTGCGTTAAGTTGCAAAATGATAATTTCGCAAGCTCATTGCGTTCACAACGAAATTATCCATGTTTCAATTTAAGCGCCAATAATAGAGCATTCTGACAGCCCGGATCATGGGGAAAGATCACATCAGGCTCTAATTCCTCACGTTTCATGCCGAGCAGGGCGTCGATTTTTGCGGGTCTGGCAAAAACGGTGAGTCCGCGCATGAGCAACGTATCGGTGACGCGGTCTTGTTTATCGAAGGCAACCGCAAGGATAACGCGCGGTTTGAAACGCCCGCCAGAGCGCCCGACGCCAACGCGCCCTTGCTGGCAGAGCGCATCAAAGGCGCGGTTAAACTGGCGAATCTGCCAGCCGCCCAGTGCCAGTTGGCTGAGCCAGGCGATGACAGCTACGGTGATGAGTGCAGAAACCATCATGTCTCCTTTTCCCGGATGGCGGCGCGAGCGCCTTATCCGGGTTACGGTTTATGTGCCGGGTGGTGCCCGGTTTCCTCCCTCTCCCTGTGGGAGAGGCTACGGTTTGGTAGCCCCGGTAAGCGTAGCGCCACCGGGGGATACCTAAGGAACGGGCGGAAGGCATCAGGCCACCCGGTTCAGAACATCACCTGCCCGCCGGTAATATTGATTGATTGCCCGGTACAGTAAGAGGCCTTCGTGCTTGCGTAAAACAGCAGCACATCCAGCACATCCTGATAATCACAGCCACGTTTAAGCGGAACCTTATCAATGTAATGCTGCTCAACCTGATCGGCGGCAATCCCCAGTTTGCTGGCATATTGCGGGATCAGGGACTGGAACATCGGTGATTTCAGCAAGTTGCCCAGCATCAACGAATGAACCGTAATCCCATATTCCGCGAGATCCAGCGCCAGGGATTGCGTCAGGCCCACGCCGCCAAACTTCGCCGCGCTATAGCCCGAGTTGTGCTTACTGCCCACCTTGCCAGACTTCGAATTGATCTGAATAATGCGCCCCTTAATCCCGTCGCGAATCATCAGCCGGGAAAACTCACGGGCACACAGGAAATAACCCACCAGATTGACCTGCAATGAGCGGTCAAAATCCCCGAGCTGCACATCGCTGATAAACGCCGCTTTGGCAATTCCCGCGCTATAGACCAGCAAATCCGTGCGGCCAAAAATCTCATCAACGCCACGGGCAAGCGCCAGTACGCTCTGCTCGCTGGTGGCATCAGCGCCAAAACCGTAGGCCATGCCTTCACCGAACTCCGCGTTAATTTCGTGTGCCACGGTTGCGGCTTTATCACTTTGAATATCCACTACCGCCACGCGATAGCCCTCTGCGGCCAGCCCACGGCTGAGGAACGCCCCGAGTGTTTGTCCCCCACCAATGACAACGGCAACCTGTTTCATACTTTTCTCCTTACGACTTAAGCGACAAATTTCAGTGTGCAACCAGGATTGATGCTTTCCGGCACGTCACCTGCGACGTGTACCGTGCCGGGATATTCCGCCTGCGTCTGTCCATCGAAGCGCAGGGTAATATGGCCAAGCTCGCGCAGATTCAGCTCTGCCACCTCACCGACGGCGGTAACCGGATACTGCTTACCGCCCAGCTCGAAGCGGGCGCCAGGCGTAAGGTGTCCGCAAAAGTCGCCATGACAGTGGATAAAACAAAACTCAGCCACATCGGCGGGGGCCCCTTCCCGGAAGGTAATCAGCATCCGGTCGCCAAGGGCGTCGCGTGCGCAGTCGCCAATCTGAGTAATGGTGGTTTGATAAATCACGCTCATGAGCAACCTCTTATTGATAAATAAAGCCGGAAACAAACCAGGCGATAAGCACCGTTGGCGCACCCGTTAAGAAGCGGCTAACCAGTACAGACGGCACGCCGACGCGAACGGTGTCCTGGCGTGCTTCTGCCAGGGAAAGCCCAACGGGGATAAAGTCACATGCGGCCTGGGCGTTAATAGCGAACAGGGCTGGCAGGGCAAGGTGCGGTGGGATATTTCCCTGACCGATTTGCACACCAATCAACACGCCAATAACCTGAGCAATGACCGCCCCTGGGCCGAGGAACGGTGACAGCAACGGGAAGGAACAAATCAGCGCCAGCGTCACCAGCCCTAACGGATGACTGGCAAGGGGGGCCAGGCCGTGGGCTATCCAGTCACCCAAACCGGAGGCCATAATGATCCCGATAAGTGCCGAGACGAATGCCATAAACGGCAGGATGGTTTTCAGCACCGTATCGATGGTGTCGCGCCCGGCCTGAAACAGTACAGCGACGGCTGAGCCCATACCCATGCCGACTTTCGCCAGCAGACCATCGCTCTGCTCGGTGATTTTTTTGCTGGTGTCATAATCACGGGCAGTGGCTTCGCGTTGTGCCGGTGTATGGGGCAACTCACCATCCTGCCAGTAGATATTTTCCTCTCTTACGCCAGAGACATAGATATCTTCCAGGATGTACTGCGCCAGCGGGCCTGACTTGCCGGTGGCATGGATATTGATGGTGGGAATGTGCCGTTTCGGGTAAATGCCGCAGCGTAACGTACCGCCGCAGTCGATGACTGCAACGCCGATTTCCGCTTCTGCCGGTTCTCCTTCTTTAAAGCCATCCACCGCTTCCCAGCCGGTCATTTGTGCCAGCTTGTCGACGATCGCCGGTCGCGTTCCGGCCGTGATATAGACGATCTTCTTGTTCGCGGTGGGATCGAGTGCCAGTGGGCCGCCCCAGCCGCCGGTACCTTTTTCAATCACAATGCGGCTCATGATGTTGCTCCTGCCAGTTGTACTTTCTGCTCAAGCTGAATGCCCATTTTTTTCTCGAAAATCGCGGTCGTCAGATCGGTAATCCAGCCACGGAAGAAGTTAGTGACCAGACCAACCAGCAGGTAGCTCACGGCAAGTGGCCCCAGCGGCAGACCGAGGGTAGTCAGGCCGTTGGCGATGCCTAAATAGACGAACAATTCACCGGGATTGATATGGGGGAACAGGCCATTCATTGAGTGGCAACTGTAAGAAGCGGCGGCGTAATAACTGGGCTTGTAACGTTCCGGCATAAAGCGTCCGAGACTGAGCGTCATCGGGTTGCAGAAAACAAAGGTGCCCACGCACGGCAGCAGCAGATAACGGGTCACCGGATTGCCAGCGCAGCGCTGCGCCAGCCGCTCAATACGGTGCTGACCAATGAAATTGATCAGTGCGTTCATGATAACCAGCAGACTTATCAGCAGCGGCAGAATACCGGTCACCATCCCGGTAAACACAACCCCGCCTTTCTGAAACAGCCCGATGAACCATTCGGCACCATGAGTAATGGTTTCGATCATTGTTCTCTCCTGTAGGGTTTTCTCGTTGTTGCAAAACTGGGACTTATAATAATCATTATGAAAGGTTAAAAAGTGTTATTTAGATCTCAATATGAAAGATAAAATGATCATTGTGAAAGTTTTTGGCAAAGGGAGGGTGTGAAGTGAAGACAAACGCGGCATTTCAGATAAGAGGAGAGAGAAGAAACATGGAAGCCGCTTCCTTGTGGAAGCCCGCATGCTTTACCATAATTCCTCCTGGTTGAATGAATTGTTAAATGGATGTCCCATGTTTAAGCGTCGTTACGCAGCGCTCCTCCCTGCGCTCGTTTTACTTGCCGCCTGCAGCAGCAAACCTCATCAAACCGCAGCATCTACCGACGGTGTGATAACCGGTCAACCTGCGGAACCCTCTGGCGGTTTCCTGCTCAAGCCGCAGCATAATGTGATGGCAATGGGCGGCGACTTCGCCAATAACCCGGCGGCGGAGCAGTTCATCAATGAGATGGTGAGCAAACACGGCTTTGACCGTCAGCAGCTACACGAAATTCTCTCTCAGGCGAAGCGACTCGATTACGTGCTGCGCCTGATGGACCGCCAGGCACCAACCGGCCCGGCACCGGTAGGGCCGAATGGCGCATGGCTGCGCTATCGCAGCCAGTTCATCACTGCGGATAACGTGCAAAACGGCGTGGCGTTCTGGAATCAATATGAAGACGCGCTGAATCGCGCATGGATGGTCTACGGCGTACCGCCGGAAATTATCGTTGGCATTATCGGCGTGGAAACCCGCTGGGGCCGCGTGATGGGCAAAACGCGTATCCTTGATGCGCTGGCGACGCTCTCCTTCGACTATCCACGCCGCGCCGCGTATTTCTCCAGCGAACTGGAAACATTCCTGCTAATGGCGCGAGATGAAAGTGATGATCCGCTCGATTTGAAAGGTTCGTTCGCCGGTGCGATGGGCTACGGTCAGTTTATGCCGTCGTCTTACAAACAGTATGCCGTTGATTTTAATGGCGACGGGCATATCAACCTGTGGGATCCGGTCGATGCCATCGGCAGCGTGGCAAACTACTTTAAAGAACATGGTTGGGTGAAAGGCGATCTGGTGGCGGTGCCTGCTAATGGCCAGGCGCCGGGGCTGGCGAATGGCTTTAAAACCAACTACAGCGTGGCGCAACTGGCGTCAGCGGGCTTAACGCCGCAGCAACCGTTGGGGAACCACCAACAGGCCAGCCTGTTGCGCCTGGATGTTGGCACCAATTATGAGTACTGGTACGGCTTACCCAACTTCTACACCATCACCCGTTACAACAGCAGCACGCACTACGCGATGGCGGTCTGGCAGCTTGGTCAGGCGGTTGCGCTGGCGCGCGTTCGCTAATTGTCAGCCCCTCCTGCGGGAGGGGTTGAAACATTTCGACGCATTCACCCGATAAATTCCCGTTTACTTCATCACTGCTTCTGATTATTGTTATGTTATAACATTATGAAGGTTCAGTGATGATGGATGTAACCCTTTTCTCCTGCGCCAGCGCGGTCCGGCTTGGACTGGCTGCGGCGTTGTTAGTTGTGCTGTGGCTGCTTACGGCATGGTCGGTGGCGCTGGCATGATTGAGCTTGATCATCTGGTGGCGGGCTACGGCTCGCGCGCCATTACCCCCTCCCTGTGCGGTGTCATTGAAGCCGGCAGCATGACCGCAATTGTCGGGGCCAATGGCTGCGGCAAATCGACGTTACTCAAAACGCTGGCAGGCATACTGCCGCCGGTCAGTGGCACGCTGCGCTGGACGCCTTCACGACCGGTTATCGGCTGGCTGGCACAGCGGCAGACGCTGGACCCGCATTTTCCCATTACGGTGCAGGATGTGGTCAGCATGGGTGCCTGGCCGCGTATCTCGCTGTTTCGCGGTCTTAATCGCCAGGCCAGAGCGCATGTTGCTGAGGCGCTGGAGCGGGTGGGGCTGCTGACGATGGCGCGCACCACCGTTGAAGCTCTCTCCGGTGGTCAGTTTCAGCGCATGCTTTTTGCCCGCATGTGGTTACAGCATGCGCCGCTCGTCATGCTCGATGAACCCTTTACCGGCATTGATGAGGCCACAAGCCAGGTGCTGATGGAGCAGATTGTCGATATGCATCAGCAGGGGCAAACCATCCTCGCCGTGTTGCACGATAGCGAACGTGTCAAACGCTACTTCCCCCAGACGCTGCGTCTGGATACAGAAAGCGCCCATTGGGGGGCGACTGACGTGACCCTGACGCAGAACAGCGGAGCGTGCCTGGCATGATATGGCATCTCTTTTTCCAGCCGTTTATTGAGTTCGGCTTTATGCGCCGCGCGCTGGTGGTGTGTCTGGCTTTATCCGTCAGCACCACGGCGCTGGGTGTCTTTTTGCAACTGCGGCGTATGAGCCTGATGGGCGATGCGCTCTCGCACGCGATTTTACCGGGCGTGGCGGCAGGCTACTTACTCAACGGCATGTCATTACTGGCGATGAGTCTGGGCGGTTTTTTTGCCGGAATTATCGTGGCGCTGGTGGCCGGGATCATCAGCCGACGCACGCCGCTCAAAGAGGACGCCAGCTTTGCCGGTTTGTATCTCGCGTCACTGGCGCTGGGCGTGACGCTGGTCTCGCTGCGTGGCTCAAGCGTTGACCTGCTGCATTTACTGTTTGGCTCGGTCCTGGCGGTCGATCAGGACGCGGCGTTGTTTGTCGCGGGCGTCGCCAGCCTGACGCTCCTGTGTCTGGCGCTGTTTTATCGCGGACTGGTGAGTGAAGCTTTCGACAGCAGTTTTTTGCAGATTAACGCGCCGCGACTGCCCGCTCTGCTCCACAGCCTGTTTCTGGCACTGCTGGTGTTAAACCTCGTGGCCGGATTTCAGGTGCTGGGCACATTAATGGCGGTGGGGGTGATGATTTTACCGGCGGTAGCCGCACGCTGCTGGGCGCGAACACTCCCTGGCCTGCTTTTATTTGCAGGCGTTAGCGGCGCGCTGTGCGCATGGTTTGGTCTGAGTCTTTCGTGGATGGCAGGGCTACCGGCGGGGCCATCTATCGTCCTGAGCGCGAGCGTCGTGTTTATTTTTTCCATCTTATTCGGCGTGCGCAGCACCTTACGCGCACAAAAAACAGGCAAGGAGACATAATGAAAAAGGCAGGTGTGGTTCTGGCATTAGCGCTTGGGCTGATGACGCAAAGTGTCATGGCGAAAACATTAAACGTGGTCGCCAGTTTCTCGGTACTGGGGGATATCGCCGCCAAAACCGGTGGCGATCATGTGAAAGTCACTACGCTTGTCGGGCCGGATGGCGACCCGCACACCTTCGAGCCGAGCGCCAAAGATAGCGCGTTGCTCAATAAGGCCGATGTGGTGGTGGTCAATGGTCTGGGGCTGGAAGGCTGGCTGGACCGGCTGGTGAAAGCGTCTGGCTTTAAAGGGGTTGTGGTTGTCGCTTCTGAGGGCGTTTCGACCCATACGCTGGAAGAAGACGGCAAAACTGTGACCGACCCGCACGCCTGGAACAGTGCGGCTAACGGTGCGCTCTATGCGAAGAATATTCTTGCGGCGTACGTCAAAGCCGATCCGCAGGATGAAGTAGCGCTGAAGGCGACCGGCCAGCGTTATATTGAGCAGGTTCAGCAGCTCGATAGCTGGGCGAAAACCCAGTTTGACGCGGTACCGCAAGAGAAACGCAAAGTGCTGACCAGCCACGACGCGTTTGGCTACTTTGGCCGGGCGTACGGCGTAACGTTCCTCGCCCCGCAGGGTATCTCCTCTGAAAGTGAAGCCAGCGCGCAGCAGGTGGCCGAGCTGATTAAGCAGATTAAAGCCGACGGCGTGCATACCTGGTTTATGGAAAACCAGCTTGATCCGCGCCTGGTCAAACAGATTGCCAGCGCGACCGGCGCACAGCCTGGCGGAGAGCTCTATCCTGAGGCGCTGAGCAAAAAAGGGGGCGTGGCGGACTCATACGTTAAAGCGTTTCGCCACAATGTTGAAACCATCGCCAACAGCATGAAATAACCTCTCTAAGCCAGCGAAAGCTGGCTTTTTTCTGAAGCCTCCTCGTAAATTCGTCACCGCATCCCCACCTTTATCCTGAAAGTGGTATCTTTTGCGCCACGGTTTTTGCACGACAGGGGGCACTATGACTGACAGCGAATTAATGCAACTAAGTGAGCGTGTGGGGCTGGCGCTCAAGGTGCGCGGGGCGACCGTCACTACGGCGGAATCCTGTACGGGTGGCTGGGTGGCAAAAGCCATTACCGATATCGCCGGGAGTTCCGCCTGGTTTGAGCGTGGCTTTGTCACCTACAGTAATGAGGCCAAGTCGCAGATGATTGGCGTCAAGGCAGAGACGCTCGCGGCACATGGCGCAGTGAGTGAAGCCGTAGTGGTAGAGATGGCGATTGGCGCGCTAAAAGCCGCGCGGGCGGATTACGCTATCTCAATAAGCGGCATTGCCGGGCCGGACGGTGGCAGCGACAGCAAGCCTGTCGGCACCGTGTGGTTTGGGTTTGCCAGCGTTAGCGGGCAGGGCATTACCCGCCGCGAGTGCTTCGATGGAGACCGCGAAGCGGTGCGTCGTCAGGCGACGGTGTATGCGTTGCAAACACTGTGGCAACATTTTCTACAAAATACTTGATACTGTATGACCATACAGTATAATTGCGACAACAGAACAGAAATTCACGGCGGAGCATAGTCGCTTCACCTTGCATGACAGGAGTAATAATGGCTATCGACGAAAACAAACAAAAGGCGCTTGCGGCCGCACTGGGTCAGATCGAAAAGCAATTCGGTAAAGGCTCCATCATGCGTCTGGGTGAAGACCGTTCTATGGATGTCGAAACGATCTCCACCGGTTCACTTTCGCTGGATATCGCACTGGGTGCGGGCGGTCTGCCAATGGGCCGTATTGTTGAAATTTACGGGCCAGAATCGTCCGGTAAAACGACGTTGACCCTCCAGGTTATCGCCGCGGCACAGCGTGAAGGCAAAACCTGTGCGTTTATCGACGCCGAACACGCGCTGGACCCTGTATACGCACGTAAGCTGGGCGTTGATATCGACAATCTGCTGTGTTCTCAGCCGGATACCGGTGAGCAGGCGCTGGAAATCTGTGATGCGCTGGCACGCTCTGGTGCCGTTGACGTTATCGTTGTCGACTCCGTTGCGGCGCTGACGCCGAAAGCAGAAATCGAAGGCGAAATCGGTGACTCTCACATGGGCCTCGCGGCACGTATGATGAGCCAGGCGATGCGTAAACTGGCGGGTAACCTTAAGCAGTCCAACACGCTGCTGATCTTTATCAACCAGATCCGTATGAAAATTGGCGTCATGTTCGGTAACCCGGAAACCACCACCGGTGGTAATGCGCTGAAATTCTACGCCTCTGTTCGTCTGGATATTCGCCGCGTTGGCGCGGTGAAAGAGGGCGACAATGTGGTGGGTAGCGAAACCCGCGTGAAAGTGGTGAAAAACAAAATCGCTGCACCGTTCAAACAGGCTGAGTTCCAGATCCTCTACGGCGAAGGTATTAACTTCTACGGCGAGCTGGTTGACCTGGGCGTGAAAGAGAAGCTGATTGAAAAAGCGGGCGCCTGGTACAGCTACAACGGCGAGAAAATCGGTCAGGGTAAAGCGAATGCGACAAACTGGCTGAAAGAAAACCCGGCAACGGCGAAAGAAATCGAGAAGAAAGTGCGTGAGATTCTGCTCAGCAACCCTTCCTCCGGTGCTGATTTCTCGGTGGACGACAGCGGTGAAGGTGTCGAAGAAACCAACGAAGATTTCTGATAATCTGAATGACAATCAAGGGCTGCGGATGCAGCCCTTTTGTTTTTCAGAGTCTGCCAGGATTTAACCATGTCTGACAACACGCCCCGACGCTCCGCCTACGCCCGCCTGCTTGACCGCGCCTTACGCATTTTGGCCATGCGTGACCATGCGGAACAGGAACTTCGCAGAAAACTTACCGCCCCGGTTATGGGGAAAAATGGTCTGGAAAAAACGGATGCCACGCCGGAAGATGTCGATAAAGTCATCGCCTGGTGCATGGAAAATAACTACCTCGACGATGCGCGCTTTGCCCGTCAGTTCATTGCCAGCCGCAGTCGCAAAGGATACGGCCCTGCGCGTATCCGCCAGGAAATTGGCCAGAAGGGGCTGGCGAGGGATATCTGCGAAAGCGCGATGCGAGAATGTGATATCGACTGGTGCGAACTTGCCCGGGAACAGGCGCAACGCAAATTCGGTGAACCACTACCCGTAGCTTTTGCGGAGAAAGTAAAAGTGCAACGCTTTTTACTCTATCGCGGTTATTTACTGGAAGATATTCAGGAAATCTGGCGAAATTTTGCCGGTTGACCGCATACGGGATTTTACTTCGTAGTAAAGAAAACTTATCTTATTCCCACTTTTTCCAGTAGCGGGTTGCTGTCTGTCAAAGGGCAGTAATCCGTTACGACATTTCGTTAGCTTGATTTCAGGATAATTATGAGCAAGAGCACCGCTGAGATCCGTCAGGCGTTTCTCGATTTTTTCCATAGCAAGGGCCATCAGGTAGTTGCGAGCAGCTCCCTTGTGCCGAATAACGACCCGACTCTGCTGTTTACCAACGCCGGGATGAACCAGTTCAAGGACGTATTCCTTGGGCTCGACAAGCGTAATTATTCCCGTGCTACTACCGCGCAGCGCTGCGTGCGTGCGGGTGGTAAACACAACGACCTGGAAAACGTCGGTTACACCGCGCGCCATCATACCTTCTTCGAAATGCTGGGTAACTTCAGCTTCGGCGACTACTTCAAACACGATGCTATCCAGTACGCATGGGAACTGCTGACCGGTGATAACTGGTTCAAACTGCCAAAAGAGCGTCTGTGGGTAACGGTGTACGAGACCGACGACGAAGCCTACGAAATCTGGGAAAAAGAAGTCGGAATTCCGCGCGAGCGCATTATCCGTATCGGAGACAATAAAGGCGCGCCTTATGCTTCCGATAACTTCTGGCAGATGGGCGATACCGGTCCGTGCGGCCCTTGCACCGAGATTTTCTACGACCATGGCGACCATATCTGGGGTGGCCCTCCGGGAAGCCCGGAAGAAGACGGCGACCGCTACATTGAGATCTGGAACATCGTCTTTATGCAGTTCAACCGTCAGGCTGACGGTACCATGGAACCGCTGCCGAAACCGTCCGTTGATACAGGTATGGGGCTCGAACGTATCACTGCGGTGCTGCAACATGTGAATTCCAACTACGAAATCGACCTGTTCAGCAAACTTATCAAAGCGGTCGCTGATGTGACCGGCGCGACCGATTTGAGTAACAAATCCCTGCGCGTGATCGCGGACCATATTCGTTCCTGTGCTTTCCTGATCGCTGATGGCGTGATCCCGTCGAATGAAAACCGTGGCTATGTGCTGCGTCGTATCATTCGCCGTGCAATCCGTCACGGCAACATGCTGGGCGCGAAAGATACGTTCTTCTACAAACTGGTTGGGCCGCTGCTCGACGTTATGGGATCTGCCGGTGAAGAGCTGAAACGCCAGCAAGCGCAGGTTGAGCAAGTTCTGAAAACCGAAGAAGAACAGTTTGCCCGTACGCTGGAGCGTGGCCTGGCGCTGCTGGACGAAGAGCTGGCGAAACTCAAAGGCGACACGCTGGATGGCGAAACCGCTTTCCGCCTGTACGACACCTATGGCTTCCCGGTGGATCTGACGGCTGACGTATGCCGCGAGCGTAATCTGAAAGTCGACGAAAAAGGCTTTGAAGCCGCAATGGAAGAGCAGCGTCGTCGTGCGCGTGAATCCAGCGGTTTTGGCGCTGACTATAATGCGATGATCCGTGTCGATGGCAGCTCAGAATTTAAAGGTTATGACCATCTGGAACTGACCGGCAAAGTGACCGCGCTGTTTGTTGATGGTAAAGCTGTGAATGCGGTGAACGCCGGTCAGGACGCTGTTGTGATTCTGGATCAGACCCCGTTCTATGCCGAATCCGGTGGTCAGGTGGGTGACAAAGGGGAACTTAAAGGCAACGGCTTTACGTTCACCGTCAATGATACGCAGAAATACGGCCAGGCGATCGGTCATCTGGGGCGCGTTGCCACAGGTTCACTGAAAGTGGGCGACGGCGTGAAAGCCGAAGTCGACGAAGCTCGTCGTTTGCGTATTCGTCTGAACCACTCTGCAACGCACCTGATGCATGCCGCACTGCGCGATGTGCTGGGGACGCATGTGGCGCAGAAAGGCTCACTGGTTAACGATAAGGCGCTGCGTTTCGACTTCTCACATTTCGAAGCGATGAAACCGTCTGAAATCCGTGCGGTAGAAGATCTGGTGAACGCGCAAATTCGCCGCAACCTGCCTATCGAAACCAACATCATGGATATCGACGCGGCAAAAGCCTCTGGCGCAATGGCGCTGTTTGGTGAGAAATATGATGACCGCGTACGTGTTCTGCGCATGGGCGATTTCTCCACTGAACTGTGTGGTGGTACTCACGCATCGCGTACGGGCGATATCGGCCTGTTCCGCATTGTATCTGAGTCCGGCACTGCGGCGGGCGTCCGTCGTATTGAAGCTGTCACTGGCGAAGGCGCCATTGCGGCCCTGCATGCGCAAAGCGACCAGTTGCAGGATATTGCACAATTGCTGAAAGGCGATAGTGCCAATCTCGGTGACAAAGTTCGTTCCACGCTGGAGCGTACCCGTCAGCTAGAGAAAGAGCTGCAACAGCTTAAAGAACAACAGGCCGCTCAGGAAAGCGCAAGCTTGACCGGGAAGGCTGAGGATATCAACGGCGTTAAACTCCTTGTCAGCGTGCTGGAGGGTGTTGAACCGAAGATGCTGCGTACCATGGTCGACGATCTCAAGAACCAATTAGGTTCTGCCGTTATCGTTCTGGCCACAGTGGCAGAAGGTAAGGTTTCTCTGATTGCGGGTGTGTCTAAGGATGTGACCGACCGCGTTAAAGCAGGGGAACTGGTAGGGATGGTTGCCCAGCAAGTGGGCGGTAAAGGCGGCGGGCGTCCAGATATGGCGCAAGCCGGTGGCACGGATGTGGCAGCACTTCCGGCAGCAATGGCCAGCGTAAAAGGCTGGGTCGGCGCGAAACTGTAAAAATTACAAAGCGAATAGCAGTCGCCATGGCCTTGTCGCCATGGCGTTCTTGCCACTACGCTATTGAAAACGATAAAGTCAGGTTGAAGTTGTGTATATCGGCTAAACTTACGTCTAACAGAATGTGATGCCGTGACTGCTTACACTTAACGTGTTTGTCATCGCTTACTTTTTGGCGTTATATGATGGAGAATGCCGGGATACAGAGAGACCCGACTCTTTTAATCTTTCAAGGAGCAAAGAATGCTGATTCTGACTCGTCGAGTTGGTGAGACCCTCATGATTGGGGATGAGGTCACTGTGACTGTTTTAGGGGTTAAAGGTAACCAAGTGCGTATTGGCGTTAACGCTCCTAAAGAAGTATCTGTTCATCGTGAAGAAATCTACCAGCGTATCCAGGCTGAAAAATCACAGCAGTCCAGTTATTGATATTACCGCGTCTCGCCATCCCGGCGAGACGCAACATTTTTCCCCGATTCTCTCCTCATCACGTTACCTTTTTATTTCACACTCTCTATTCTCACTTCTTTTTCTCAGCCTTTTGTCCGTACTGGCGTATAGGGCGCATCGGTAATTTCTGCTGATAAAACATCCTTTTTGCACTTTTAACCGGCTAATTGTCTGCGAAGTGTGCAAACGATTCAGGGGCTGGAAAAATTGTTTGACTTATAAGTCCCAGAAAGTAATATGTGCGCCACGCAGCGACGATGAGCAGAAACAAGTTCTTCGAAGCACTCGTAAGAGGCGTGTGGTGAGGTGGCCGAGAGGCTGAAGGCGCTCCCCTGCTAAGGGAGTATGCGGTCAAAAGCTGCATCCGGGGTTCGAATCCCCGCCTCACCGCCATTTGCATCCATAGCTCAGCTGGATAGAGTACTCGGCTACGAACCGAGCGGTCGGAGGTTCGAATCCTCCTGGATGCACCATCTTTCTCAGTGTTGCGGCTTGTTGAGCAGCACTGAATCGGTAGTAAAGCAGTAAATCCTGATGCATCCATAGCTCAGCTGGATAGAGTACTCGGCTACGAACCGAGCGGTCGGAGGTTCGAATCCTCCTGGATGCACCATCTTTCTCAGTGTTGCGGCTTGTTGAGCAGCATTGAATCAGTAGTAAAGCAGTAATCCCGATGCATCCATAGCTCAGCTGGATAGAGTACTCGGCTACGAACCGAGCGGTCGGAGGTTCGAATCCTCCTGGATGCACCATCTTCTCCGGAATAACATCAGTATTGTTGTTTCATGGTCTGCGCAATAATCGCCAGTACCAGAGAAGATAACGTTGCGTCAGCAACGGCCCGCAGGGCGAACGCAGTGAGTCATCCTCCTGGATGTACCCTCTTTTATCAGGTAGTGCTTCAAAAGCGGTATTTGATATCAGCAGTAAATCCCGATGCATCCATAGCTCAGCTGGATAGAGTACTCGGCTACGAACCGAGCGGTCGGAGGTTCGAATCCTCCTGGATGCACCATCTTCTCCGGAATAACATAAGCATTGTTATTTCATGGGCTGCGCAATAATCGCCAGCACCAGGGAGGATAACGTTGCGTCAGCAACGGCCCGCAGGGCGAACGCATTGTGTCATCCTCCTGGATGCACCATCTTCTCTAAACCAACGTTCTCTTCTCCACCTTCTTATTTTTCGTACACATTTTTCACGTATCCTTTTTCATTCCCTGACAGATTTTTATTGGCAGGTTGTTCTTTCCTCTATAATTTATCTGCTCGTAACGATGTAAATTGAGTAAGGCGAAGGCAAGGAGAGATATCATGAAAGGGTACAAAGCTATTTCTGCGTTTTGCGCAATGTTACTTGTCGCACTGACCCTGAGCGGTTGTGCGGGCTCATCTAAAAAGGAAAGTACCGGCGGCTATATAGACGACACCGTCGTGACAACTAAAGTCAAAACCGCGCTCTTCAATGATAAAAACATTAAATCTTCGGAAATCAGCGTTGAAACCTTTAAAGGGCGTGTGCAACTGAGTGGTTTTGTCTCCTCGGCTGAAAGTGCTAAGCGCGCGGTGGAGGTCGCCCGCCGGGTTCCGGGTGTGCGGGTGGTCGAGAACGATTTGAGGATCAAATAATCTTCGCAAACCCCAAAGACGCCCCAGGGCGTCTTTGTTGTCTCTACGTCCGGCAGCGACAAAAATCTTTGTTTACGATAAAGTAACGTTTTGTTATCCGCTCGATGAGAACACGATGTACGAACGTTACGATGGTCTGATTTTCGATATGGATGGCACCATCCTGGATACCGAACCGACTCACCGTAAAGCCTGGCATGAGGTGCTGGGGCATTATGGTCTGCGTTACGATATACAGGCGATGATTGCGCTGAATGGCTCACCTACCTGGCGCATCGCACAGTCGGTAATTGAACTCAATCAGGCCGATCTTGACCCTTATGCGCTCGCACGTGAAAAAACAGAAGCGGTAAAAGCGATGCTTCTGGATACCGTTCGTCCGCTACCGCTTATTGATGTTGTCAAAGAGTGGTATGGTCGCCGTCCGTTATCGGTCGGGACGGGGAGCGAAAGCGCGATCGCCGAAGCACTGTTATCCCATCTTGGTCTGCGTCACTATTTCGCTGTCGTGGTTGCAGCCGATCATGTAAAAAACCATAAACCGGCGCCCGATACTTTTTTGCTCTGTGCGGAAAAAATGGGCGTCGTACCGGAAAGATGCGTGGTTTTTGAGGATGCGGACTTTGGCCTGCAGGCGGCACGCGCGGCCGGGATGGATGCTGTGGATGTTCGCCTGCTGTGAGTGAAGCGCTTTCTCTTGTTTCACTGTTTGTCAGCAGTTTTCTTAGCGCCACCTTGCTTCCAGGCAACTCTGAGGTGGTGCTGATTGCTATGCTGCTTTCCGGCCTTAGTCAGCCGTGGTTACTCGTATTAATAGCAACAATGGGTAATAGCCTTGGAGGGTTGACTAACGTTATTCTTGGGCGTTTCTTTCCAATGCGTGAAAAGTCGCGCTGGCAAGAAAAAGCAACAGGCTGGCTAAGACGCTATGGTGCAGCCACACTGTTATTAAGCTGGATGCCTGTAATCGGCGATTTGCTGTGCCTGCTGGCGGGATGGATGCGCATTCCCTGGGGGCCAGTCGTGTTTTTTTTATGCCTTGGGAAAGCATTGCGCTACGTAATTGTAGCTGTCGCAACGCTCCAGGGCATGACGTGGTGGCACTAATTGGACTGAGTGAGTGACCTTTAATCGTCAACCATTACAATTATGCTTAATAAAATGAATATTACAGGCGGGAGGTCAATTTGATCCCGGACGTATCACAGGCATTGTCCTGGCTGGAAAAAAATCCTCAGGTTCTCAAGGGGATTCAACGAGGTCTTGAGCGCGAAACGCTGCGCGTCAAGGCAGATGGCACGCTGGCAACCAGCGGCCATCCGCACGCCCTTGGTTCCGCGTTGACCCATAAATGGATTACGACAGATTTTGCCGAAGCATTGCTGGAGTTTATTACTCCGGTAGACGGTGATATTCAGCATATGCTGACCATCATGCGTGATATTCACCGCTTTGCCGCGCGTGAAATAGGTGATGAACGCATGTGGCCGCTCAGCATGCCGTGCTATATCGAAAACGGCCAGGATATTGAACTGGCGCAGTATGGCTCGTCAAATATCGGTCGCCTGAAAACACTGTACCGTGAAGGCTTGAAAAACCGCTATGGCGCGTTGATGCAGACCATTTCAGGCGTGCATTACAATTTTTCGCTGCCGATGGCTTTCTGGGAAGCCAAATGTGGGGAAACTGATAAAGAATCCGTTTCTGACGGTTACTTCCGTCTGATCCGTAACTATTACCGCTTTGGTTGGGTCATTCCGTATCTGTTTGGCGCGTCCCCGGCGATTTGCCCCTCTTTCCTGCAGGGCAAACCTTCGACGCTGCCTTTCGAGAAGACCCCTGGCGGCATGCATTATCTGCCGTATGCCACTTCGCTGCGTTTGAGCGACCTGGGGTACACCAACAAGTCGCAAAGCAATCTTGGCATCACCTTTAACAACCTGTCTGATTATGTCGTGGCGCTGAAACGCGCGATTAAAACGCCCTCTGAGGAATACGCGAAGATTGGTCTGAAAAAAGAGGGTAAGTACCTGCAGATCAATACCAATATCCTGCAGATTGAAAACGAACTTTATGCCCCGATTCGCCCGAAACGCGTAACGCGTAGCGGTGAGTCGCCGTCGGATGCGCTGTTGCGCGGCGGAATTGAATATATTGAAGTGCGTTCGCTGGACATCAATCCGTTCACCCCGATTGGCGTGGATGAGCAGCAGATCCGTTTCCTCGATCTATTTATGGTCTGGTGTGTGCTGGCGGATGCGCCGGAAATGAGTAGCGACGAGCTGCTGTGTACGCGTAAAAACTGGAATCGCGTGATTCTTGAAGGGCGTAAACCGGGCCTGACGCTGGGCATGGGCTGCGAAACGGCGCAATTCCCACTGCCACAAGTCGGGAAAGATCTGTTCCGTGACCTTAAACGTGTCGCGCAGACGCTTGATGGACTGTACGGTGGCAACGATTATGAGCGGGTTTGCGATGAGCTGGTGGCCTGTTTTGACAACCCGGAACTGACATTCTCGGCGCGCATTTTGCGTTCTATGCTTGATAAAGGTATTGGCGGTACGGGCAAAGCGCTCTCAGAAGAGTATCGTTCCATGCTGCGTGAAGAACCGCTGGAAATTTTGCGCGAAGAGGATTTCAGAAAAGAGTGCGAGGTTTCCTGGGCGCGCCAGAAAGAGGTTGAAGCGTCGGACACTGAGACATTCGAGGCGCTGGTCGCAAGACACGCCTGACAGAAAAGAAAAAGGCCACAGTAATGTGGCCAAAATATTCATCTCTGAAAACAGGGATGATGATAACAAATGCGCGTCTTTCATATACTCAGACTCGCATCAGAATGAAGAGTTCATTTTATTTTAAAAAAATCACTGCGGAGGTGACTAAATGCCATTGTTGGATAGCTTCACTGTCGATCATACCCGTATGGAAGCGCCTGCGGTTCGTGTTGCAAAGAGCATGAACACTCCTCATGGCGACGCTATTACCGTTTTCGACCTGCGTTTCTGCGTGCCTAACAAAGAAGTCATGCCGGAAAAAGGTATCCATACGCTTGAGCACCTGTTCGCAGGTTTCATGCGTGATCATCTGAACGGGAATGGCGTGGAGATTATCGACATCTCCCCGATGGGTTGCCGTACCGGCTTCTATATGAGCCTGATCGGTACGCCTGATGAGCAACGTGTGGCCGATGCCTGGAAAGCGGCGATGGCTGACGTACTGAAAGTGCAGAACCAGAACCAGATTCCGGAACTTAACGTCTATCAGTGCGGCACATATCAGATGCACTCGCTGAGCGAAGCGCAGGACATTGCGCGCCATATTCTCGAAAAAGACGTGCGTGTAAACAGCAATGAAGAGCTGGCGCTGCCGAAAGATAAACTGCAGGAACTGCATATCTAGTGCGAATGTTCCCTCTCCCAACGGGAGAGGGATGGGCAAAGGTGGTTAAGCGATGTCCACGACCTTAACCTTCTCCTTTACCCATCGCCCTCTGGTCCCCTTTGCCCATGATTATGAACACGGAGAAAGCGAGCCGTGGCATCAGCATGAGTGCGCCCAATTGCTGCATATCTTAAGTGGCGTTGTCCGGGTAGACACGGCATCAGGTTGTTGGGTCGTACCGCCAGGGCGCGGCGTCTGGTTGCCTGCCGGAACACAACATGCGATTCGCATTACGGGTAAAGTTGCCGCACGCACGCTGTTTATTGACCCACTTGCCCGCGCGGATTTACCCGCCTCCTGCCAGATTGTGCAAATTACACCGCTGCTACGCGAACTGATTGTCGCCTCGTTTTCTCTTGCCGAAAAATATGCGCCGGCCAGTCGTGATGAGCATGTTTATGAGCTGATACTCGATGAAATCCGCGGTATGCGCGTGCTGCCCTTTTTCTTGCCGGAGCCCGAGAGTGAAGTGCTGAAAAATCTGTGTCTGCGCATTCGCGAGTCGATAGCCCAGCCCTGGAGCAGCACACAGGCGGCGGCGCTGATCGGCATGAGTGAAAAGACCCTTAACCGCCATTTTCAACGGCAAACGGCGTTAACTTATGGCGAATGGGTTCGGCAGGCAAAGCTGATGGAAGCGCTGGTCAGGCTTGCGCAAGGTCACTCAGTGTTACGTGTCGCGCTGGATCTGGGATACGGCAGCCATAGTGCGTTTACGGCGATGTTTCGCCGGGTGATGGGGATATCACCCAGCGATTATTTCCGCGCACCGGAAAACGAGTGATGTTAGCTCAGCGCATTCAGTAACGCCTGTAAAGATGCCCTCGCCACGTCATTATCGATACCCACCCCCCAGCTTCCGCTACCGTCCGGATACAGACAGTGAATGTAGGCCACAGAGCGGCTGTCGCTACGTTCTCCGAGCGTATGTTCGTGATAATCCTTAATGCTGAAAGGCTGTTTAAGCAACTGGCTTAGTGCGCCGGCGGCGGCAGACAGCAATCCATTACCCAGACCTTCGATTTTACGATGGGTCCCCTGTAGCAGTAATGTGGCCTGCAAATGTAACTGACCATCCTGACGGCTTTCGCTTTTATAATCCACCAGGGCCAGCGCAGGCTGCGCAATCAGACCGTAGCGCTGGCGGAAGAGCTGCCACAGCGCATTTTGCGTCATTTCTTTACCGTGGCTGTCCGTTTCACGCTGTACATGCTGGCTAAAATCCTGCTGTAACGCGCGGGGTAATTTCAGCCCATGATTTTGCTCAATCAGCCACGCGCTACCGCTCTTACCGGACTGGCTGTTCACGCGGATCACCGCTTCGTAGGTACAACCAATGTCCTGCGGATCGACAGGCAGATAGGGCATCTCCCAGCGCTCGTCAGCCTTGCGGGCATCGAAGCCTTTTTTAATCGCATCCTGATGCGATCCAGAAAAGGCGGTATAGGCCAGGCGCCCGGCCCACGGATGGCGTGGGTGAACGGGCAACTGATTACAGTTTTCCACCACATCGACCACCTGTTGCATATTGCTGAAATCAAGTTGCGGTGAGATACCCTGGCTATAAAGGTTCATCGCCAGCGTAACCAGACAAACATTGCCGGTGCGTTCGCCATTACCGAACAGACAGCCTTCAACGCGATCGGCACCTGCCAGCAGCGCCAGCTCAGCACTTGCCACGCCAGTTCCGCGATCGTTATGCGGATGCACGCTGATACTCACCGCCTGGCGACGGGTAAAGTGGCGGCAGAAATATTCAATCTGATCGGCGTAAACGTTGGGCGTGTTGACCTCCACCGTCGCGGGCAGATTAATAATCATGGGACGTTCAGCGCCGGGTTCCCATACATCGGCCACGGCTTCACAAATTTCCAACGCAAATTCCGGTTCGGTAAAACAGAAGGTTTCCGGGGAATACTCGTACTGCCAGCGGGTTTGTGGATGCTGTTCGCAAAGTTGACGAATGAGCCGTGTAGAGCGTACCGCAAGGGCGATTACGTCGGCCTTTTCCATGCCAAACACCAGCTTGCGAAACAGTGGTGCCGTCGCATTGTAGAGGTGAATGGTGGCGCTGTGCGCTCCCATCAATGAAGCGAAGGTTCGGTGAATCAGATCCTCGCGCGCCTGGGTCAATACCTGGACAGTGACATCCTGGGGAATGCGGTTTTCTTCAATCAACTGGCGTACAAAGTTAAAGTCGGTTTGCGATGCAGACGGGAATGCCACTTCGATCTCTTTAAAACCGCAGGCGAGGAGCAGATCCCAGAACTGCAACTTACGCTCACTGTCCATGGGCTCTGCAAGCGCCTGGTTGCCATCGCGCAGGTCTGTAGAGAGCCAGCGTGGCGCGTGGGTTTGTTGTTTTTCAGGCCAGCGACGATCGGGTAACGAAATCGGCGTATAAGGACGGTATTTTTGTGCAGGGTCTTTAAGCATTGTCTTCTCCTTTGGTCTGTGAATTATCCTGGCGGCAGACAAGAGACGATGCTTTAGCGCAGCGGACAGAAACTACTGAGAAACGGACAATCTGGCTGTCAACACCCGATGTAAAAGTCCTGGCGCCTGTACGCATATTTTATTTATTACGATTTTCATTAATTCTATTCTGCGATTTGTTTATTTTTATAATAAATATTATTGTGCTTTAAATGTATTATCTGAATGCTTTTATTGGCAGGATTCTGATTGCTAACCACCTGTTTAATTTCTGCTTGTTGTCATTTTCTTTCTGCCGTGGTAGGTTTTATTTTTCTTTTTTTGTGGTTGATAACCAAACGGGAATGAATGTATTCATATTACGGATGCATTCACAGGGAATATTATGCTCAGGTATGAGGCTACTATGCGGTCATCACACGTCGGATTCATAATAATGACACTCGCACTACTGCTGGTAGGGTGCTCAGGGAAAAAATCATCGCCCCCTTTGACTTCAACATCGGGAAAGCAAAGTGAAGTGCAATGCTATCAAATGTTTATTGCATTAAAATCACTTGATAACGCATCTTTTAAAAAGTACCAGCAACAATTCAGTATTATCAATAATAATTATGCAATATATAAAAAGAATCAATCGCTTATAGATGGAAATTCTTCGGAAATTATTAGGCTTGAGCTGAATAATAAAGTTGATATTGTTTGCGCTCGTGTGCGCAGCGCCGTGTTTGCCAATATGTCAAGGCGTGCAAACGAATTGAACAAATTATGAGAAAATTATTATCTATTGCTGTAATAATCTCGGGTGTGGTTTTCTCAGATATGGTTGAGGCCGACTCAACGTTATTAATTGAACGACTGCAGCAAGAAGGGATGCTGGCACCCGAGCCGAATATTTTGTTTAAAAATGCGGGTGAAAAACCACAAAGTATAACGCCTGCTGTTCCTCTGTTGACGCCTTCTTCACCTGCAACGCAGGTAAAAAATGCCGCGGTAGTCAAAAAGAGTGCTGCGCAACAATCGGAACTCAGTACCCTGAAACGAAAGCTCAGCACTCTGCAGCGTGAATTGCAGGCGCTTCGTAAGCAGAATGCGTCACTTAAAAATCGACAGCCAGGCCTGTTAACGGAGCAGAGCGAAGCATTCAGAGATGAAAATAAACAGTTGCACCAGCAACTCCTGGCGAGTGAGAAACAACTAACTGAAAGCGCGCGTCGCTATGAAAAACAGGTTGGCGAACTGACCGCGCGGGCAGAAGAATTACAGACGCAAATGACCCACTTTCAGTTGGCTGCCAATGAGGCCACCAGCCAGAAAGCGCTGCTGGAGCAGCAACTGGCGAAGCAGTCTGGCAGCGATAAAGCGCTGACGACGCAGCGGGCGGAGGCCGAAAAACTGCGCGCCCAGCTTGCGGCGGCGAATGAGAAAACTGCGACGCTTGGCAAGAATATCGCCGAACTGGAGAAAACCGCGCAGGCAAATAGCGCGCGCACCGCCACGCTCGAACAGAGCCTGAAAGAGGCCACCAGCCAGAAAGCGCTGCTGGAGCAGCAACTGGCGAAGCAGTCTGGCAGCGATAAAACGCTGGCGACGCAGCGGGCGGAGGCCGAAAAACTGCGCGCGCAGCTTGCCGCAGCGAATGAGAAAACCGCGACGCTTGGCAAGAATATCGCCGAACTGGAGAAAACCGCGCAGGCAAATAGCGCGCGTACCGCCACGCTCGAACAGAGCCTGAAAGAGGCCACCAGCCAGAAGGCGCTGCTGGAGCAGCAACTGGCGAAGCAGTCCGACAGCGACAAAACGCTGGCGACGCAGCGGGCGGAGGCCGAAAAACTGCGCGCCCAGCTTGCGGCGGCGAATGAGAAAACCGCGACGCTTGGCAATAATATCGCTGAACTGGAGAAAACCGCGCAGGCGAATAGCGCGCGCACCGCCGCACTCGAACAGAGCCTGAAAGAGGCCACCAGCCAGAAGGCGCTGCTGGAGCAGCAACTGGCGAAGCAGTCCGACAGCGATAAGACGCTGGCAACGCAGCGGGCGGAGGCTGAAAAACTGCGCGCCCAGCTTGCCGCAGCGAATGAGAAAACCGCGACGCTTGGCAAGAATATCGCCGAACTGGAGAAAACCGCGCAGGCGAATAGCGCGCGTACCGCCGCACTCGAACAGAGCCTGAAAGAGGCCACCAGCCAGAAGGCGCTGCTGGAGCAGCAACTGGCGAAGCAGTCCGACAGCGATAAAACGCTGGCGACGCTACTTGAGCAAGCCAGTAAACAAAACAGCGAACAGCTCGCTCAGCTTAATTCTGCCAAAGACAAGATCGCAGAACAGTTCGCGCGTCTTGCTAAACTTGAGCAGCAAGCCAAAAAAGCCGACGAAGAGAAAAAGCAGGCGTTGGCCAGTCTGGCAACGTTACAAAAGGAGCACGATGCGACTTCCCTTGAACTGGTTAAAGCAAAGCAGTCCGCCTACTCACTGAAAAAGCACAAGTCTGAGGAGGCAAAAATAAACTATGCCTACGGTGCGTATTACGCGGTTAAGGTTCTCTACGAATTCAAAGTACTGGAGAATGCCGGGCATAAGTTCTTACCTCTGGCCTTCCAGCAGGGGTTCAAAGATAAGCTCGCCAACACAATGCAACTGAGCGAAGAAGACGTTGGTCAGACTTTAACTCGTTTTGATCAGCAGGTGGGGGCGGCGAACGAGCGAGAACGGGAGCGTAACAAAAAACAGAGCATCCAGTTTGTTGCGCAGGCTGCTAAAGTCAAAGGCGCTGAGCGGACCCACAACGGCGTGGTTTACCAGGTTATCAAAAAAGGCAAAACACCGCTATTAACCGCAAACGATACGGTTCGTTTCCGGCTTGATGAAAAAATCAGTACCGGAAAGAAAATTTCTGTCGGCGAAGTACGAATCGGTATGGTGAATAAGCTTCCGGAATTAATGCAGCAAGGCTTGCTGCGTATCGGCAGTGGAGGCAAGGTCAGGATCACCGTTCCGAGTGAACTTGCCTATGGTGAACAGGGGATACCCGGTTCTGTGCCGCCAGGCGTGGCCTCGGAAATAACCCTCGAAATTCTTGGCATCGTGAAATAGCACAAGAAGGGCCTCCTGGCTGGAGGCCCTTAGGTTATGCATCCGTTACCCGGTACTCAACGCAATGTGCTTCATCGGGCTGAGGAACCTCAAGCCTGGACGACATGCGCAGAATGACCTCTTCCGGTACGGCATGCTGGCGATTGGCATTCTGCGTTTTCCATTGCGGCCAGGGCACTTCCAGATAAACAATTTTTACCCTCGCCCCGTAAGCCGTGAACAGACTGATAAGCTGAGTTCGCAGTTGCCGGCTGATGTTTGTCGCATTCCACACGAAGGGCGTTTTTTGCCGCAAAAGCACGCGCGCTTCCTCTTTCGCCAGTTGTACGACTTGCCCGGTTGCCGTGCGATCGGCGGGACTTACGCCCAGCCGCCTGCGAATATCATCCAGGCTTATGACGGCCAACCCTTTGCAATGTTCGCTGATATAGCGATCTTTTCCCATTCCGGGCAGTGCGCTAAGCAAGGTCACCTCGAAGGACTCTGTGTCCCAGGGCACAAAATTTGCCGGGCTGTTCTCATGCGTCAGGTAATGCCAGCGCGCGGTATCGGATACAAAGGGGCGCGCTTGCCCCCAGCAGTGCTGCTCCTGACAAAAGAGCTCAAACAAAGCAATGCGATCAAGCATCTCCTGTTTGTCTTCGCAATGACGCCCCTCCATATCGGCACGCGCGAGCAATGCCAGCAGTCGAGTGTCAATACGCATCGCAGCACTCAGCAGTAAGCGCTCAGGCGACGGACGTTCCAGCAGCCATAAGGGGAGGCCATGCAGACGCACCAGCGCCGCAATCTGCTCGCGCAGGGCAAATGGCGTCGGGATGTCACGCCACAAAATTTGCCGTGCAGTGAGCTCACCTTTGCGGGCATGGCCAGGCGAGTGGATACGTCCGTCATCGTCCTGGTGCGTGGTGCTGCGCTTTTCGACATCGTGCAGGAGCGCTGCGGCCCACATTATTTCCTGCTGCTGGCGTGGCAGTTGCTGATACGCATCCATTTCCGTCAACGCATTGAGGACCATCTCGGTGTGGATCCCTACATTGCCTTCCGCATGGTGAAAGGGATCCTGTGGAACCTGATGCATCTCTTCCACCCAGTTAAAACGCTGGCGTAAAGTGGCCCAGTTTTTGTCTTCGCTTAGCTGCCAGATCATCGTGTGCCTCCTGCTGCAAACTCATACGCCATACGGGCGCGTTGCCAGTTGCGCTTCCAGTGCTCGGTGGTTTTCACATGATTTTTGCGCACAAACTTGAAGACATTATGCGCAAATTCATCAACAGGAAATTCTTCACTGTTGCGGGTGACCACACCTTCCAGCGTACACGGCTTGCCGGTCTGGGTATCCCAGGGCGCAAATGCGCCACTGCCGGTTGTGAGCGCCAGAAACTCACGCTGCCACGCCTTTTCATCGTTTCCAGGCTGTGGGCCTTTCATCTCTGGTACGCAGGGAAAATCAAAGAGCGCAGCATAAAATTTGACCTCTTCCCAGCTTAACCAGACGTCCTGGCAGCGGATCGCAAAGAGAAAGAAATCCTGCTCCAGCGCGTGATACTCAATGGAATGGACGGCGTAAAGATTCTCACCAAAGAGTTCGAGATCGCCGAGATCGTTTTTCAGCAATTGCCAGCGCTGGCGAATCTTATGTGTCCATGCGGATTGGGTAGGCGCAGCGTGCGAGCGCGCAAAAACGCCATAGCGGTTCAGGCAGTTATTCTCACCGTCCAGCTTTTCCGTATGGACCAGCGACGCGATCGACTGCACATCACGCCAGTAATCGGCATTGATGCGGTCATCGCTGGTGGTGCCAGGGGAGAAAGGATAGTGCCAGGTTCTCCCGTATTTTCGTTGTGAATTCATGATAATCCATTATTTTTTGTGTAACTATTGTTCGCCCGCTCGGCGTGCGAATGCCAGGTTGAGTGGGTTAAAAATGTGAGGTTAACAATCACCCGCAAAAGGGGGGGACGACGTCAGAGGGATAAACAACCTGAGCGCGTTGCTCAGAACCGGTTAAGGTGAATGGAAGATTTCGGGGCGGGCGTAAAGATACACGCGTTATGATGATAAAACAACCACCTGCGAGTGCGGGCATAAAAAAGGGATCCGAAGATCCCTCAGGTGAAAGCTTTTTTCTGCCGGAATGAGCGGTGCTTAGTGCGCACCACCACCACCGCCGCCAGCACCAAACGGCGGTCTGGCAAACCACACAAGGCCCAGCAAGACCAGGAATACCGCGGCCGACATCCAGAAAATCTCATTGGCGGAAATAATCAGCCCCTGATTGGTGATTTGCTGGGCTATCCAGCCGGATGCCTGCTGCTGTGACATCCCCAGCCCCTGCAATTGGTTATACATTTCCTGCGCGTTCGGGTTGTAAGGGTTTACTGACTCGGTCAGTTGCGCGTGATGCATCGATTCCCGGTTGGTCCACATGGTGGTGGTGATCGATGTCCCGATGGAACCTGCCAGCGTTCGGGCAAAGTTCGACAGGCTCGACGCCGCTGCCAGACGTTCCGGCGGCAGACCGGACAGGGTAATCGTCGTCAGCGGCATAAAGAAGCAGGCCACGGCGAAACCCTGAATAAATTGTGGCCATGCGGAAGCGCCAAAATCCATTCCCGGCTCAAAGGTATATGCACGCCAGTAGAAGCAGACGGCATACATAATAAAGCTGAATGTCACCAGCCTGCGCATATCGAGCTTATGGGCAAAACGACCAATGATCGGCGACAGCAGGACCGGGATCACCCCAACTGGCGCAGAGGCAAGCCCCGCCCATGTCGCGGTGTAGCCATAAACTTCCTGCAATAGCTGCGGCAACAGAACAATCGCGCCGAAATAGAGCATATAGGCGAGACTGATACACAAACAGCCGATGGTAAAATTGCGTGACTTAAAGAGCGACAGGTCGACGATCGGGTTCTCATCCGTCAACTCCCACACCACAAGAAAGCTTATCGCCACCACGGCGACAATGGTCAGGATGATGATCTCGCGGGAATTGAACCAGTCCAGTTCTTTACCCTGGTCGAGCATCACCTGCAGGCTACCGATACCAATCACCAGTAACGCCAGGCCCACGCCGTCGATGCGGCGCTGTTCAGTGCGCGTTTCACGGCCACGCAGCGATTGCAGAGTCAGCAGTACGACCAGTACGCCGATAGGGACGTTGATAAAGAAGATCCAGCCCCAGTGGTAGTTATCACTGATATAACCGCCGAGGATCGGGCCGCAAATGGGGGCTACGATCACCGTCATCGACCACAGCGCCAGCGCAATGGAACGTTTAGCGGGCGGGTAGTTACTCAGCAACAGACTCTGTGAGAGTGGAATCAACGGCCCGGCGACAATCCCCTGAATGACACGGAAGAAGATCAACATGCTCAGGCTATTGGAGACGCCGCACGCCCAGGAGGCGATAGCAAAAGCGACGGTAGACCAGAGGAACAGTTTGACCTCACCCACACGCTTCGCCAGCCAGCCGGTGATCGGAATCGAGATGGCGTTTGCCACCCCGAAAGAGGTGATAACCCAGGTACCCTGGCTCAGGGAAGAGCCAAGGTTGCCGGCAATCGTTGGGATCGCGACGTTAGCAATGGTGGAATCCAGCACCTGCATGAAGGTCGCCAGTGACAGCGCAATGGTCATAATGACCAGTTGCGCTCCTTCCAGCGGTTTTCTCTGTTGCATTACGCGTACCTCGGATTAACCCGCGTTGGCCTTCACGATATTTTCAATCAGGGTGTTGACCGGTTTCAGGTCAAGCTCACGTGCGTTGCTCTCATAGACCGGGCTGGTGCGAACCTGGCTCGACAGTACCTGGCCGTCACGGTTTGTGGTATCAACATTGACCAGCGTTGAGAGGCCAATACGCAACGGGTGATCGCTCAACTGTTTTGCATCGAGTTCGATACGTACCGGCAGGCGCTGAACCACTTTGATCCAGTTACCGGTGGCGTTCTGGGCCGGAAGCAGAGAGAAGGCGCTGCCTGTACCCATATCCAGACCCACCACTTTGCCGGTGTATTTCACTTCATCACCGTAAAGATCGCTAACGACGGTGGCTGTCTGGCCGATACGCATATGCGCAAGCTGAGTTTCTTTGAAGTTTGCGTCCACCCACAAACCCGTGGCCGGTACGACGGCCATCAGCGAGGTTGTCGGGCTTATCTGCGCGCCAGGCTGAACGGCACGGCGAGATACATAGCCGGTGATCGGGCTGACAATTTTGGTACGTTGCAGCGCAAGCCAGGCGTTACGCAGTTCAGCGGCGGCCTGTTTTACCGCAGGCTGATCTTCCAGACGGGTATCCAGGATCATCGCCTGGTTAGCGTTATATTGCTGAATAGCAACATCCAACTGCGCCTGTGCGGTGGCGACAGCATCACGGGCATGTTGCAGCTCTTCACGGCCAATCAAGTTGGCGTTGCCGAGCGGCACACGGCGATTTAAATCCGTTTGCGCCTGAGCCAGAGCGGTACGTTGCAGTTCGATGCTTGCCTGAAGCTGCTTGCCGTTGATCATCAACTGACGGGTCTGGCGAACGCTTGAGGCCAGCGCGGTCTGCGCTTTTTCAAATGCCTGTTGGGCATCGGTAGCATCGAGGGTGACCAGCACATCCCCTTGTTTGACGTAGTCGGTATTGTCAGCCCAGACTTTCGTCACGCTGCCGGATACCTGCGCCATGATTTGAACCTGGTTCCCTGCCACGTAGGCGTCATCGGTTTCCTCAAAATGACGCAGTACTAAAAACCAATAAATCCCATACGCCACGGCAATAACAATAAAGAGCAAGGTCAACAGCAGAAGGGCGCCTTTGCGTTTGCCTTTCTTTTTGACCGGTTGCTGCGGGGTTTGACTCTCCGCATTTGCGCTCATGCTTTTCTCCACGATCTTATTATTTCATATCGGCAAGGCCGACCTGTTTTGTCAGAAAGGCCAGCAGTGTGACGTGCCGGCCTGACGGAATTCTTATTCAATCTGGATGTTCGAGCGGATCTCAGCGTTAGCGCAGCGCCTCGAGGATGGTGCCGTCTTCGTCCATTTGATCCAGGCGAGTGAGCAACTTGCGTGTGATGTGCTCGAGTTGGTCTTTTTCAGCGGTAGTCAGCGAAGACCAGAGTTGGTGCAGACAGTTGTGCTGCGGTGGCAGAACCTGACGCAGGAATTCATGCCCTTTTTCGGTCAACTGCAGATGCAGGCAGCGACGGTCATTGTCACTTTCACGGCGTTCAATCCAGCCGCGTTTTTCCAGTTCATCGGCGATACGGGTCGCATTGGTGCGGGAAGAGCCTAGCGCGCTGCTCAGTTCCGATGGCTGAATACTGTGATTTTCCTGCGACTCCAGGGTGATTAACGCCATAAATAATGTTTCGTTAATCCCTTGAGCTTTCAGCATTTTGTTGCGGTTTTCCAGCAGTTTGCCCTGCATGTGCATACACAGGCGGGTGAGCAGAATTTCCTGGAACGGGAAATCTTCATAGCGGCTGGCGCGGAATTTAAGCATTTGTTCAATGGGCGTAAACGAACTATCCATTTGGGCATAACCTCATTAATTGCAGTCGATATAGTAACGACAGTGACAAATAAAGTAAATGTATTATTTTCTCTAATAAATTTGCTTTAGTTATGGGACTGTCAGTAATTTCCAGACGATTCCGTAAGCGAGCGCGCGCAATAATCCAGCAATAATCAGGCTGCGCGTTTTCCAGAAACGCAGCCCCAGAAAGATAAATAAAACGTTAACGCAGCCCGTAAGGGGCGCGGCGGGGATGGAGAACAGAGTGATGCGGGAGATGAATTCGCCGGGTGGCGAAAAACCTGGCTTCGTGGCATTCAGGCCGAATGGGAATGCCACAGGAACGTAACTTAATACGTCAGGAAGACGGTTTCTGAACCCTTCCGGAAAGGTTGCCAGTGCAACGGGGAAGGGGTCGGTTGTTGTATCTCTACTATCCATAGTATTTGTTAAATATCACCCACGTTAAAATCACCGGGATAAATAAGTCGCATAACCATATCAGACTCAGGGGCACCTTAACACCCCGGTTTTTTGGTGTTGCGACCTGGCGTGGGCGGGATTTTATTCTGCTTTTTGCGGGGGCTGATAGCCTCGCCACCAGACCAACAGGTTAAGGGCAGCGAAACTGCCACCTGCAATACTCACCCCGGTCCAGCCTGCATGCTGCCATGCTGATGCGGAGATAAGCGATCCGGCCGCGCCACCGACGAAATAACTGGTCATATAACCGGCGGTCAGGCGGTTACGGGCTTCGGGTTTGAGACGATAAATGACGGTCTGGTTGGTAATGTGGACACCCTGTACAGTCAAATCCAGTACCAAAATCCCGACGATCAGCGCCAGCACCGAGCTTTGCCCCCAGGCAATCGCCAGCCAGGAGAGAAGCAGTAACCCCAGTGAGACGGTGGTGGTCAGGTGAGCTTTCCCTTTGTCTGCCAGGCTACCAAAAGGACGCGCGCCCAGTGCGCCTGCGGCGCCCACCAGGCCAAACAGCCCAATCACCCCTTCTGAGAAGTTAAAGGGCGGCGAGGCGAGCAGGAAGGCCATCGAAGTCCAGAGAATGCTAAAATTGGCGAAGGAGAGGCAGCCCAGCAGGGCGCGGGTGCGCAGTACTTTTTCTTTGGCAAACAGGGTGAAGATCGATCCCAGAAGCTGCGGGTAATTCAGGTGGTTGTCCTGTTTGACCTTTGGCAGACCACGCCATAGCGCAATCGCCATGATCACCATCAGCACGCTGGCTACCCAGTAGACCGTACGCCAGCCGCCGAGGCTTGCCAGTAATCCGGCAACGGTTCGCGCCAGGAGAATGCCAAGCAGCAGGCCACTCATAATGGTGCCGATGACTTTGCCACGTTTTTCCGGCGCGGCAAGGGTGGCGGCCAGCGGAACGAGGATTTGCGCCACCACTGAGAAAAGGCCCGTCAGTGCGGTTCCAAGAACCATCATCCCAAGCGTGGTGCTGCTGGCCGTGATCAACATCCCTCCCGCAGCCAGCAGAGTCATGGAGACGATGAGCCGTCTGCGCTCAAACATATCGCCCAGGGGAACCAGGAACAGCAAGCCAGCCGCATAGCCGAGTTGGGCCGCGGTGACAATAAAGCCAGCCTGATTGGGAGAAAGCGCGAAGGCGCGGGCAATCGCATCGAGCAACGGCTGCGCGTAATAGTTGCTGGCGACGGAAAGGCCGGTGGCGACGGACATGAGCGCGATCAGCGCCGGGCTAAGCCCTTGATGTTGTTTGGTCATTTTTCTGTGACTGATTCATTAGCTGATTATTTTCGTGGATATCAATAATAACTAATGAAGAGAAAAAGGTGGGAGGGATCGCGTGTCGCTTAGTGCGGTTAAGAATTTGTGCGGTTTATTGCCCTCACCCCGCAGGGGCGAGGGGACCGATAGTGCTCGTATTATTTTGTGGGGATTCCTTTCCCACGGGGAGAGGGAGAAAACCGAGGGGAAGAGCGACTAAAAAGCCAACCCCTCACTTCTGCGCGGCCAGCGCCTCTTTCACCCAACCGTCAAACTGCTGCTGGTGGGCTTTGATCCAACCATCAACATGACCCTGAATATCCGCTTCGGAGGCGTGACCGGCGTGCATCATCGCATTCTGCGCATTGATATCAGAAATCGGCAGCTTCATTACGGAAAACAGTTTCGCCGCCGCCGGGTTTTTCTCGGCCCAGGCTTTATTGGCGACAATGTGCATTGTGTTCACCGGGAAGCCGTAGTTCATACCGTTAGGCAGTTTGGTGTCGATATTTTTCTGCTCGCCCGGCAGAGAAGAGAATGGCACCTGTAGCCAGACCACATCTTTCCCCGGTTTCAGTACGTCACTAACCCAGTACGGCGTCCAGGTGTAATAGAGCACCGGTTTGCCTTCTTTAAAGCGAGTAATGGTATCGGCCATCATCGCCGCGTAATTGCCCTGGTTATGCACCACGGATTTACTCAGACCAAAGGCGTCAATCTGGTGGTTGATCACTGCTTCACAGCCCCAGCCCGGCGTACATCCTGTCAGGTCTGCTTTCCCGTCGCCGTTGGTATCAAACAGTTTGGCAATGTTGGGATCTTTAAGTTGATCGATGCTTTTAATGTTGTACTTCTCAGCGGTCTTCTTATCGATCAGATACCCCTGCGCTGCGCCGGTAACGAAATCCCCCTCGCGATAGAACTTTTTATCTCCGCCTGCCGCCGCGTACATATCATCATGCAGTGGTTGCCAGTTCACGGCGGTAAAGGTTACATCGCCCGCCGCCAGTGAGGTGTAACCGACGTTGTAGTCCACTTCGCTGGGCTTGTTGACGGTATAGCCGAGTTTTTCCAGCCCACGGCTGACCAGCAGGGTCTGGAATGTTTCTTCAGAGATAGTGCTCTGGAAAGGTTGTACGGTGGTGCCTTTGCCGGGCAGGTCGGCCGCAAATGCGCTGGTGGAGACAAGGGTGGCAAACGCTGTGGCGAGAATAATGTTCTGTCGCATCGTTGTTATTCCTTCAATTTTAGGTAGGACTCAGTAGGCCCGGAGCGCATGTCTCCGGGCGGCTACATCGTTACTTAATGAACGGGCGAGTAATCAACCCAAGTGGGCCGGTGCTGTACCAGCGACGATTACCCCGGCTGCGGGCATCGCGACCCATCGCCTGTGTCAGGCGGTCGAGGATGATGGCGAGGATAACAATCCCCACGCCACCGACGGTTGCCAGCCCCATATCGAGACGGCCAATACCGCGAAGTACCATCTGACCAAGTCCACCGACGGCGATCATCGATGCGATCACTACCATGGAGAGGGCAAGCATAAGCGTCTGGTTGATCCCCGCCATAATGGTGGGCATGGCCAGTGGTAACTGTACTTTGAACAACATCTGGCGCGGGCTGGCGCCAAATGACCGTGATGCTTCAATTAAATCTTCCGGCACCTGGTTAATACCCAGGATAGTCAAACGCACCACCGGCGGCAGGGCGAAAATAATCGTCACCACCACGCCCGGCACGTTGCCGATACCAAACAGCATCACAATCGGCACCAGGTAGACAAACGCAGGCGTTGTCTGCATGGCGTCGAGCAGCGGACGGATGATCTTCGCCGCACGTTCACTGCGCGCCAGCCAGATGCCAAGCGGTAGCCCGATAATGATGCAAAACAGCAGGGCGGTCAGCACCAGTGCCAGCGTGACCATCGCCTGCGACCAGGCGCCAATGGCACCGATCAAAATCAGTGACACCAGTGCCGCGACGCCCATTCCTGCGCTGCTAATCTGCCAGGCGATCAGCGAAAAGACGATGATCGCGACCGGTGCAGGCATCCCCAACAGCAATTGTTGGAAGGCGCTTAAGATGTAATCCACCGGGACACGGATGCCCTGGAACACCGGGCGGAAGTGTGTCACCACCCAGTCGATCCCCTGCGTGACCCAGCTATCCAGTGGGATCAGCGTTTTATGGAAGGGATCCATAATATTAAAATGCTCCGGCGCAGGTGTCGGGGCATTGGCGAGCCAGTCGGCACCGCCACCATCCGTTGGTGCGGGGGCGGGTGATGATCCCCACGCATCAGCCGATTGTGCCGCGCTGTCGGTTGCCGGTGCGCTCTCCCACGGGTTATTTTGATCAGCCATTGTTTGCTCCCTCGCGATCTAAAGCCTGTAACAGCATCCGTTTGGAGATGATGCCGACGTATTGTTGTTCTTCACCGACCACCGGTACCGCACAGGGTGCCTGGCCAACATGAGAGAGCAACTCGCTGAGCGGCGTTTCCGCTTCCACCGCGAGCGGGGAGTCGATTAACGCCGCATCGATACCCTGATTCTGGCTTAGCGCCGTTTTCAGAGAGTCGATGGAGACAATGCCAACAAATTTATTACCGCGTTCAATCACATAACCATATTCACGGTCTTCATCCTGCAACATCTTCAGCGCTGAACGTGGGCCAAAACCTGGCGTTCTGCGAATAAGGCCGACCGGCGTGCGGCGGGCAATATCTTTTGCGCTGAATACCTGGCTAATATCCACGCCACGGAAGAAGGTTCGCACATAATCATTCGCCGGATTATTCAGAATTTCATCCGGTGTTCCGACCTGAACAACTTCGCCGTTTTGCATAATGGCAATCCGATCGCCGATACGCATTGCTTCATCCAGATCGTGGGAAATAAAGACCACAGTGCGTTGATGGCGCGACTGTAATTTCACCAGTTCATCCTGCATCTCGGTACGAATTAATGGATCGAGCGCCGAGAAGGCTTCGTCCATTAATAAGATGTCGGGATTAATCGCTAATGCGCGAGCGAGACCTACGCGCTGGCGCATACCACCAGAGAGTTCATCCGGATAAGCATGGGCATAATTCTCCAGCCCGACCTGACGCAATGCATCTAAGGCTTTTTCCTGACGCTCACTGGCGCTCGCACCCGCTAATTCCATGCCAAACGCAGTGTTATTTAACACTGTCATATGCGGCATTAGCGCGAATGACTGGAAGACCATCGCAATCTTTTTCCTGCGCACCTCACGGAGTTCGGCATCTGATATTTTGGCGATATCCACGCCATCAATCAGTACCTGTCCGCGGGTGGGTTCAATCAGGCGATTGAGAAGGCGTACCATTGTGGACTTACCCGAACCGGATAATCCCATGATGACAAATATCTCGCCTTCTTCAATGGCCAGACTGGCGTCTTTAACGCCAAGCGATAGCCCTGTTTTTTCCAGAATTTGTTCTTTCGAAAATCCTTTTTCAATATATTTGAAAGCCCGCTGCGGATGCTCGCCAAATACTTTATATAGATTTTTAACTTCTAATTTAATTGCCATGCAATAGAACGTTTCCTGTTATTTATTTATGTCGATATGTTACCTGATGCGAATAATTGACCGCGTATACCCTAGCATACTGAGATTCTGTGACAACCCTCATGACTTGTATTGGCGGAATTTTGCAAGGGTAAAATCGCCTGAATTTCCCATGAGATAAGGGCTGAGCGGTGATTGAATTTTTATGAGATTTTTCGTATTCGCTGCTGAAATTACGGTGCGATGATGGTGATTGTGGGTGAATATGGCGAAAGAATGACGGAAGAAATATTACGGAATGTTTGTAGTGAGTGAGCGGGAATAATATTGAACAATGTGCGGGTATTTCCCCTCACCCTAACCCTCTCCCCAAAGAGGAGAGGGGACCGATCGTGCTCGCATTTTTGTGGGGATTCCTCAGCCCCCGGGGAGAGGGCCAGGGTGAGGGGAGACGGGGGGCTCAGAAATCCCAGTCTTCATCCTCGGTTTCCACCGCTTTGCCCATCACATAAGACGAACCGGAACCCGAGAAGAAGTCATGATTTTCATCCGCCCCCGGTGAAAGGGCGGCGAGAATTGTCGGGTTTACTTCTGCCATTTCCGCCGGGAACAAGGGCTCATAGCCCAGGTTCATTAGCGCTTTATTGGCGTTGTAACAGAGGAAGGCTTTCACATCCTCGGCCCAACCTGACTCCGCATATAAGTCCTCGGTGTAGGTCACTTCGTTATCGTAGAGATCCATCATCAGCTCCAGCGCGAAATTTTTTAGTTCTTCACGCTTTTCACTGCTGACTTTTTCCACCCCTTTCTGATACTTATAGCCAATGTAATAGCCGTGAACCGCCTCGTCGCGAATGATCAAACGAATCAGGTCCGCCGTATTGGTCAACTTGCCACGACTGGACCAGTACATCGGAAGCCAGAAGCCGGAATAGAACAAAAACGACTCCAGGAAGACGCTGGCAATTTTCTTCTTCAACGGATCATCGGCACGGTAATACTCCAGGATGAGCTGTGCCTTACGCTGCAACGCGCTGTTCTCTTCACTCCAGGCGTAGGCCGCATCCACATCTTTCGTCTGGCACAGTGTGGAGAAAATCGAGCTGTAAGAGCGGGCATGCACCGCTTCCATAAAGCTGACGTTCGACAGCACCGCCTCTTCATGGGGCGTCAGCGCATCAGCCATTAACGTCGGCGCACCCACAGTATTCTGAATGGTATCGAGCAGCGTCAGCCCGGTAAAAACGCGGATCGTCAGTTGCTGTTCCGCGTGGCTCAGCGTCTGCCAGGCGGGGATATCGTTCGACAGCGGTACCTTTTCAGGTAGCCAGAAGTTACTGGTCAGGCGGTTCCAGACCTCAAGATCTTTATCATCCTGAATCTTGTTCCAGTTGACGGCGCTCACGCGTGATAGTGGTTTCATCCTTTTCTCCTTACAGCGCGCAGGACACGCAGCCCTCGATTTCAGTACCTTCCAGAGCCAGTTGGCGCAGGCGGATGTAGTACAGCGTCTTGATACCTTTCTTCCACGCATAAATCTGCGCTCTATTAATGTCGCGCGTGGTGGCGGTGTCCGGGAAGAACAGCGTCAATGACAACCCCTGATCCACATGACGCGTGGCCTCAGCGTAGGTGTCGATGATCTTCTCCGGCCCGATTTCATAGGCATCCTGATAAAACGCCAGGTTTTCGTTGGTCATAAACGGGGCAGGGTAGTAAACGCGCCCGGTTTTGCCTTCCTTGCGAATCTCAATTTTCGACACGATAGGGTGAATACTCGACGTGGCGTGATTGATGTAAGAAATAGACCCGGTAGGCGGAACCGCCTGCAGGTTCTGGTTGTAAATGCCGTAGCGCATCACGTTCTCACGCAACAGCTCCCACATATTGCGGTCAGGGAGGGTGATGCCGCTTCGGGCAAAGAGCGCACGGACTTTCTCTGTTTTTGGCTGCCAGTCCTTTTCCAGGTACTGATTGAAAAATTCCCCGCTGGCATAGCGCGACTGTTCGAAGCCTGCAAAACGCTGGTTGCGTTCGCGGGCCATCATCATCGAGGTATTCAGCGCGTGCCAGGTGATGGTGTAAAAATAGAAGTTGGTGAAATCCAGCCCCTCTTCACTGCCGTAGGCAATGCCTTCTCGCGCCAGATAGCCGTGCAGGTTCATCTGCCCCAGGCCAATAGCGTGTGATGCCGCATTCCCCGCTTCTACCGAGGGAACCGAGCGGATGTGGCTCATGTTTGAGACCGCGCTCAGGCCACGCACCGCCGTTTCCACCGTGCGGCCAAAGTCAGGCGAATCCATGGTATGGGCGATATTGAGCGAGCCGAGGTTGCAAGAGATATCGTGGCCAATATCCACGTAGTCCAGGTTTTCATCCAGCGTGGACGGGCTATTCACCTGCAAAATCTCGGAGCACAGGTTGCTCATATTGATATGCCCGGCAATGGGATTAGCGCGGTTCACCGTATCTTCAAACATGATGTACGGATAGCCTGATTCGAACTGGATCTCCGCCAGCGTCTGGAAGAAATCGCGAGCATTGATGTATTTCTTACGTACGCGGTCATCGGCAACCAGTTGTTCATACATCTCGCTTACTGCGATATCACCGAAGGGTTTGCCGTACAGGCGCTCCACGTCATAGGGAGAAAACAGTGCCATGTCAGCATTGTCTTTTGCCAGACGGAAAGTGATATCCGGGATCACCACACCCAGTGAGAGCGTTTTAATACGAATTTTTTCGTCGGCGTTTTCCCGTTTGGTATCGAGAAAACGCAAAATATCCGGGTGGTGCGCGTTGAGATAAACGGCACCCGCTCCCTGGCGCGCGCCTAACTGGTTTGCATAAGAGAAGGCATCTTCCAGCATCTTCATCACCGGAATCACACCCGACGACTGGTTCTCAATGCGCTTAATCGGCGCACCGGCCTCGCGAAGATTAGAAAGTAAAAAGGCCACGCCACCGCCGCGTTTAGACAACTGCAACGCTGAGTTCACCGCGCGGCCAATGGATTCCATATTATCTTCAATACGTAACAGGAAGCAGGAGACCAGCTCGCCGCGCTGCTTTTTGCCGCAGTTGAGGAAGGTCGGTGTTGCAGGCTGGAAGCGACCGGCCAGGATCTCATCGGTCAACTGCCGCGCCAGGGTTTTATCTCCCTGGGCGAGGGTAAGCGCGACCATGCACACGCGGTCTTCGAAATGTTCAAGATAACGTTTGCCGTCGAAGGTTTTCAGCGTATAGCTGGTGTAGTACTTCCATGCGCCAAGGAACGTCTGGAAACGGAAACCGCTGGCATGGGCGTGAGCAAAAAGGTCGACCACGAAAGCGCGATCATAACGCGCCAGCACGCTTTCATCGTAATACTCTTCCTGCACCAGATAGTTAAGGCGCTCATCCTGGCTGGCGAATGTCATGCTATTGGGCAGGACATGGTTGTTGTAGAACGCGTCTACCGCCTGGTGGTCTTTGTCGAACTGGATGCGGCCTGCTTTATCGTACAGATTCAGCATGGCGTTCAGCGCATGGTAATCCGGTGCGGCTTGCATTACGCGCTCTGCGGTTGTCGTTGCCAAAATTCGCTCACTCCTTTACGCACGTTTTCAATGTCCTGCTGGGTTCCCATCAGCTCAAAACGGTAGAGATACGGCACGCCGCATTTCTGCGAGATCACATCTCCCGCTCGCCCGTAGGCTTCGCCAAAATTGCGATTACCGGAGGCGATCACGCCGCGAATCAGCGCACGGTTATGCTGATCGTTTAAAAAGCGGATGACCTGACGCGGTACGGCACCTGCCGTACCGCCGCCGCCATAACTGGGAACAACAAGAATGTAGGGTTCGTCTACCCGGATGCGCTCACGCTCATTGAGTGGAATACGCTCCGCCGACATCCCCAGTCGCTCAATAAACCGCTGCGTGTTTTCCGAGCTGCTGGAGAAGTAGACGAGGATGCTCATGCGCTGGCCACACGCGGTGCGGTGTGCAGGCGGTTGATCATATCCGGGCGGAAACCAGACCATTGGGTTTCACCTGCAACCACGACCGGTAACTGACGAAAACCCATTGCGCGCAGTTCATCTGCGGCGTCCGGTACCAGATCGACATTCACCATTTCGAATTCAAGGCCACGGCTTTCCATTGCCCGTTTTGTGGCGTGGCACTGTACACAGTCATTTCGAGTGTAAATAGTAATGCGCATGATTCGTGTTTCCATTTAAAATAAGGGAACGGCGCGAAGGTTCGCGTCAGTCGTGTGCTCATTGCTAACAGGAATACTATATGTAGTTGATAAAAGTTTCAACCACACAACATATAGGAAATTAAGATAAGTTTTTCCTGGTTGATGAGCGCAACGAGGAGGGGGCTTTATATGCGTAAAACAGGCCCGCAGGCAATAAAAAACCCCGCACGTGCATCACGTACGGGGTTGAGGAGGGGAGAGTAAGCGGGTTTAACGGCGGTTACAAATCAGCGCGCCCAGGAAAATCCCGACGGCGGCAACTGCCCCCAGGGCATAGACCGGATTCTCTTTCACATAGGTACCTGCACAGCTTACCGCGTCACGCGCTGCCTGATGTGCTGGTGTCCGACCATGCAGACGCGCCCGGGTCTCTCTTAACAGGGCCTGCGCTTTACGACGTGCGGTATCCGCTTCGTCTTTTGCATCGCTACCCAGAGACTTGAGTACATCTTCCAGGCTATCGGCCAGTTTATGAACATCATTCTGGATATCCTGAACGCCTTCATCTACATCACTGCGATTAGGTCTGTTAAACATCGGATCCTCCTTTGTTTTCGATGTGAATTTTAGTTTAGACCATAATTTTGTGCCGCTAATCACCGAAACGGCATTTGCCCTCGTTTATGGACTTTTCTGAAAGCGTTGCTAATGCTGAGTAATGTAAGGTTGCGGTGCAGTAAAAAGATGACGAGGAAAAAATATGTATTTACGACCCGATGAGGTGGCACGCGTTCTTGAGAAAGTGGGATTTAAAATGGATGTCGCTACACCGAAGACCTACGGTTATCGCCGTGGGGATAATTACGTGTATGTTAATCGGGAGGCGCGCATGGGCCGTACGGCGCTGATCATTCACCCCACGCTAAAAGAACGAAGTCTGTCCCTTGCGGAACCCGCCTCGGAAATCAAGACGTGCGATCACTATCAAAACTTCCCGTTATATTTAGGCGGGGATGCGCAGGAACATTACGGTATTCCACACGGTTTCAGTTCCCGGCTGGCGCTTGAGCGTTTTTTATCGGGCCTGTTCGGCGAGTTTCAATAAGCAGTGACAGGCGCAGGCCTGTCACTCTACCCTCAGGCTTTCGCCTGCTGAAAGCTCACGCCAAACAGACGGCGGCAATAATCCAGGAAGTAGCCGTACAGCGCACCCATCAGCATCGACAGTACCGCGTTTGAACTCACCGCCGCGACAATCTGATGCCAGTCGGCGCCGACAGTCAGCAAAATAGCGACATATACCGGTGACTGAAAGGTGACATAGGCCACCACATCGGCCAGCGTTCGCATTCCGCTTTTCGGGCTAATACGGCGGGCATAACGCATGATCGCATCGCGATACAGACCATAAGGCCAGGCAATAATAATGTTGACCGGAATAGCAACCAGACGTGATGAAAGTGACTGCTCGAAGGTCATTCCAGAGAGGAATATTTCAATGAGCATGTTCACTACCGAACAATAGACAACCATTGCAAAGGTGTCTGCCACGGCATGACGCAGGCGGGACTGCGAAGAGAACATGGTACTGCTCCTTGAAAAGAGAAAATAAGCTGATACCGGACGGTAACTAGCGGTTTGCTGTGGTACATTTGATGGTGCTAGATTATATGTCTGGATATAAACTAACAACTAGCTAATAATTTTTATTTATTTTCTTTTTCTGGATAAATTGCTCTGCCTTTGCCTGTTTTTTGCGCATTTCGTTATTTTTGTTGGGGAGGGCAATAAAAGCATTTGATATCATTAACTTATGGATGAGTTGTGATGTTATTCACAAAATGACTTATCGTAGCAACGCGTACTTTTAGCGAACAATCCTTCCCTGATGTTCATAATTCAATCAGCAGCATTTTTTATGCTAAACAAACGATTTTACCAGCGTTAAATGCTGTTTCTCTGTTTGGGTAAATATGCGGATTGTTTGCATAAAGAAAGGTGATGAAGGGTGGGGAAATTCAGATAAGTTGCGGTGAGAAATGCTCACCGCAAAAAAGAATTAGCAGACGCCGAAATCGCCGTCTTCTTTATAAAGAGATACGTCCGCAACTTTGAGGGTAATTTTCTCTGCCGTGTCATTATGCACCGGTACGGCAACGATTTGGTCCTCATGCACTTCAATAACTTTTAACTTCGGTCCGCCAATACGCGGCTGCACTACATCACCAACAGTAATCATATTGTCCTCCTTATTTCCTGGTCATTAAACCTTAGCGCGAACTGCCCACCAGGTACAGTTGGGCCGGATGATGACTGCTATTGATGAAATGTCGTTTTGCGTAAAAGAGGGTAAAAGCGCAAGGCTCGGCTGGCGGTGTTCCGTAAAGTGGCTAAGCTTTTACATTAAATTCCTTTTTTAACAATCACCTGCATTTTTATCGCAATGGAGAAGTTATGGGTTTCTGGCGTATTATTTTTACGATTATTCTTCCCCCGCTGGGCGTACTCATTGGTAAAGGCTTTGGCTGGGCTTTCATTCTCAACGTGATTCTGACGTTGCTTGGCTATTTCCCAGGCCTGATTCACGCTTTTTGGGTTCAGTCACGTGACTAAGAGGCGAAGGGCGAGAGCTTTCGACCTTATGTTTTTATAACTGATTGTTAACCTGATATTTTCTCCGATTTTTTGTGCAAGTCCGTAAAGTTCTTCGCCATTGAGACGATAAAAAATACGTTTGGCATCAATTCTAAGGAGAAGATATGAGCATTAAGGATGTAAGTTCGGCTGCCTCGTTGAGGGACATGCCTGCCACTACCCGTTTGGAAACGGTGCATGCCGTGACGGGGAAAAATGTTGATCCCGTTGATTCCGTTGAGGTCAGTCTGTCGCCGGAAGCGATGGCGCAAGCAAGGGATAACTTAACGCCGCCGACTCAGGAGGAGATAGACGCGAGCGCTCGCGAAGCGCTCAACCTGCGTAACCAGGCGATAGCGCGAATGCCAACGGGACCAAGCCTTGCCAGTGATTTCTATTCCGATCCCGCCACCGCTAATGACGCGGTCAGTTTTCAGGCCTTTTTCCAGAACGCCACGGTTAACGCCGATGAGATGGCTGACGCACTGCATAAAGCCCTGACATCCCCAACCCAAAACGGGGATTACACCACCAATGCGATGGATCTGGCCTTAACACAAGCCAAGCTGAATCTGGTGGTACAGAAATATGTGGCGACGGATTACCAGACTGAGGCCAGCGCATTTGTCGCCCAGTTTATTAGTGATAAATCTTCACAGGCCGACCAGATGACAAAAGTGGTCCTGACTCAGGCGAGCAGACTGGCGGAAAGCCTGGGGGATCGCGACCAGGCACAGCATCATCAGGATGCCCTCGCACAACTGGCCGAAGGAACGCACTCTTCCCAGACAGTCCGCAATGCAATGCTGAGCCTCACCGCCAGCACCACAGACAGTGAGGCCTGGTTCTCTTCAATCAACAACTGGGTTGCGAAAAACCGCTCGATACCTTACATCCGTGAAATTGAGCAAGGCCATATCAGCGCACTACAGGAGCAGTGGCAGAGTTTTGTCACGGGCCTGAAAACGGATGTCTAATCCGCTGCCCCTCATTGACGGATGAGGGGCGATTAATATCCCACGGTATAGACGCGCCCTGTCTGCACGCCTTCAATACTGCGGCGATAAGCCAGCGCCACCCGCGCGGCTGGCACGCTCTCAAACCCCGGAAAGAAGGGGCCGTAGGCTTCTTGCGATTCGCTCAGCATAGTCGGGCTAACGACATTTATGCGCTGCCCGTGTTTCAGTTCGCACGCCGCTGCCTTCACAAAACCTTCCAGCGCGGCGTTGACCGTCGTGGCATTGACCCCTTGCGCGATGGGCTCCTGGCCAACAATCCCGCTGGTTAGCGTAATTGAGCCACCCTCGTTCAGGTAATGTTGCCCTGTTAACGCCAGACGTACCTGGCCGAGCAACTTATCCTGCAGGCCAATCGAAAAATCCCGGCTGGTCATTTGCTCCAGCGGCCCAAAGAAAAGGTTGCCGGTGGTGGCGACGATAGCATCGACTCTCCCCACATTTTCAAACAGTGCTGCCACGCTCTCATCGGACGTGATATCAACATGGAAATCACCGCTGGTGCGCCCCGCGCGGATAATGTCATGTTGACCCTGGCTCAGTTCCTGCTCAACCGCCCGACCTACGGTACCACTTGCGCCAATCAGTAGAATTTTCATCGTTATGCTCCTCTGTTGCAGTAGTGGCTATTCTTCCGCTAATTATTTATAAGATAAATGAGCTAAACGTTAATTGATTACTAACTGTGGGTTAGCAATATGGATAAGCTGCGCAGTATGGAAGTGTTCGTTACCGTTGCGGATTGTGGCAGTTTCACCCAGGCTGCAAGTCAATTGAATCTGTCGGCGGTGATGGTGGGGAAATACATCAGTGCGCTGGAGGAGCAGCTTGGCGCAAGGCTGGTGGAGCGCAATACCCGGCGACAAAGTCTGACGGATGCCGGGCGTGTCTATTATGAAGAGGCACGCCGGGTGCTCGAGCAGGTACATATGGCGGATACCTCCATTGAACGACTACGCGATACTCCCGCCGGTACGTTGCGGGTAAGTGCCTCCACGACGTTTGGCGCCTGCGTGGTGGCTCCGCTGACTGCCGCCTTTCTTAATGCGCATCCTCAGGTACGCGTCGAACTGGATCTGAGCAACCGACGGGTTGATCTGGTTGATGAAGGATTCGATCTGGCGATCCGCATTGGTGGGTTACACAACGATGACGTGGTTGCAAAGCCACTGTGCCTTTATCGCATGGTGATTTGTGCTTCACCCGATTACCTGGCGCGGCACGGTGAGCCACGGACGCCGGATGATTTACAGCATCATCGCTGCCTGTCGCATATGGTCTGGAACGCGAATAACGAATGGAAACTACCGGGAACGGAAGGCGACATGTCCTGGCGGCGAGACCCGGTATTTCGTTGTAATGACGGGCAGGCATTGCGCTTTGCCGCTGTTGCGGGAGCGGGGTTATTACTCCAGCCGGAGATCTTACTGACCGATGAACTGGCCAGCGGCAAACTGGTACGCGTGTTAACGGACTTTGCGCCACAGCCGCGCCAGGTGTGGCTGCTTTATCGCCAGCAGCGCCGTCCGTTACCTAAGCTCACTCGCTATGTTGCCCATTTGCTCGACCATATCAACGCGTGGGTTGCCCCTTACTGAGAGTGACGGCACGCAATATAGAGGGCTCCAGCAGCCGGGCGACCGCAGCAAACACCGGCACCACCACGGAGTTACCAAACTGACGATAGGCCTGCGTGTCCGACACCGGAATACGAAACGGTTTTTCGCCAGGTTTCTCAAAACCCATCAGGCGCGCGCATTCGCGTGGCGTTAGCCTGCGCGGACGACGCTGCTGGTTGGCGGCGTCGCTAAAGTTGCTTTCACCCAGCGCTTTATCCCAGCCGCGATCGACCAGAATTTCTGAGCCATCTTTGTGATAGCGGGCAGATAAGGTTCGTGCCACGCTGGCTGCATTAGTAGGATCAACCAGTCCAAATCCAAAACCGTTGCCTTTCGCCGCGTGCTTCTTCGCATAATGGAAAAGGTAATCCCACAGTTTGGGCGACAGCACATACTTCGCATCAACAGTGGGCTCAAGGAGCTCACCGAAGGTCGGTCTGCTGCGCGGATAGAAGCGGTCGATATTACGCAGGGTAAAATCTTGCTTTAGCTGTAAATCGCGGCGAAAACCCACCAGAACAATACGTTCGCGGTGCTGGGGCAGAAAGTGTTTGCCATCCACAATCTTCGGGTCGTCTTTACCGGTCGCTTCGGCGTCGGCCACGTCGTACCCCAGTTCATCAAGGGTATTCATGATCACGGTAAAGGTTTTCCCCTGATCGTGGCTTTTCAGGTTTTTGACATTTTCCAGCACAAAGATGGCCGGGCGTTTGGCTTTAATAATCCGCGCGACATCGAAAAAGAGCGTGCCTTGCGCTTCGCATTCAAAACCATGGGCGCGACCGAGGGCGTTCTTTTTACTCACCCCGGCTAAGCTGAATGGCTGGCATGGAAATCCTGCCAACAGGACGTCATGATCGGGGATCTGTTCGTCGATATGCGCATAGGCCTGCGCGTCGGTGACGTCCGGTTTACCGCTCAGCGTAACTTCGCGAATATCCTGATTAAAACGATGGCTGCTTTCGTCGTTGTACCAGTTAGCTTTGTAAGTCCGCACCGCATTTTTGTTCCATTCACTGGTAAAGACGCACTGTCCGCCAATGGCTTCAAAACCATTGCGGATACCGCCAATACCGGCGAACAGGTCGATAAAGCGGAATTGATAATGCGGATGGTGCGCAGGCGGCGAAGGAAGCATTTTGCGCAGTAAGGCTTCCTCGGCGGCGGTAAGTGGCGCAGGGGTGCCTTTGCCATTGACCCGCCGGTTTAATCTTTCACGACTCCATTCGTTTTGACCCAGTTTGCGTAACTGTTCCGCCACATACTTTTGTCCGTAGATTTCCAGTACCCGGCCCAGCAATGCGTTGTCGTCTTCTCGTTGCCGTTTGTCTTCTGCTTCGGCCTGGCGCTGAAGCTCCTGCGCGATTGAATCAAATTCCGACATGACGTCTCCTTGGGTTAATGCGTGAAAATATATCACTCATTTGACCCAGAGGAGAGTTTTACCTGCTGTTATCAGTGAATGTCGGGACGGTACGCAAAACCGCGTACGCTCTGCGTGTTATCCAGCAAAGGGAACGGTATACGTCTAATGGTGGGGCAGCGACACCCATTTATAGCCCAACAGCATGGTGCCAAGGATGATCGTTGCCGTGGCGCTGAGATGCATCAGAAAATCCAGCGCACTCACATGGGTTGGGTGGCAAAGGGCCAGTAATGTCAGCGCCATGCAGGCGACGCCAGCCCCGGCGGCTGCCAGGCTGCGGGCGGGAAATAACGTGCGGGTACGGCGCAGATAACCAATCACGATCGCTATCATTGGCACGCTCACTACAACCATAAAGAGATAACAATTTGTTCCCACCTCGCTGCCTTGTACCGGGAGGTGGTGATGCAATTGCATATTGGCAAAGGAAATTGCGAGCCAGAGGCTAACCAGCGGCGTAAACCATTTCCAGCTCAGGGATTGCTGCCCGGCAATGCTCAGCAAAAAGGCGTTACGGATAGCCAGCGCGCCGGTAATAAAGGTCAGAAATAACTGCAAGATAACCCACGCGGCGCCTGTCTGAGACCAGTCGGTAAAAGTCCGGTGCACCAGTAAACTGGCCAGCGCCCCACAGGGCAATGCCATCACGATCCACGCTACAACCCGCCATCCTGGCTGCCACGGACGTTTTACGGGCTCGATAGTGCGACTTAACTGCTCAATAAAAAGATCATGATCGGCCATGATGCGCTCCTAACCGACGAAGGTTACTTAATGCGCGATGCAGCAGAGACTTAACGGCCGCCACCGTCAGGTTATTGTGCGTCGCGGTTTCTGAAAGGGTCATTTCGTGCAGGTGAACATGTTCAATTACCTGCCGCTGGCGCGCCGGAAGCTGGTTTAACAGCATGGCGAGTTCTTCCCTGGACTGGTGTTGTTCAACGCTGGCGGCCAGATAACGGTCTTCGCTTGCGTACTCAGACGCCTCGCTGTCGTCTTGCTCGCGCTGGCGATGACGGCCACGACGGCGCAGCGCATCAACCGAACGGGCATGGGCAATCGCCATCAGCCACGGCAAAAAAGGCGAAGCGGGATCGTAGGTGTGACGTACCCTGTGCACGGTCAGCAGCACATCCTGAATGACATCTTCAACCAGCATGTCATCGTCAAACTGCTTACGTACCAGCGAGCGAATAACCGGTACCAGCGCCTTTAGCAACTGCGTGTAGGCCGCCTGATCGCCGGCCTGGGCAAGCGCCATCAATTGCGGCCATTGCTCACGTGTTGCCTCATGTTTTTCCATATTCCGCCTTACTTACGGCTTCATGTCTTTTTACCGCTGGCCTGTGTCAGGGCGTTGACCACTATCGACGGGGTGAGCACCTGCGGCAAAATTTTCGGTTCGCTGCCATCTGCCGGATAGACCACATACAGCGGCAGGCTGCCCTGACCCAGGGCGTTCATCGTGTCATCGATATCGGCATTAAATTTGGTTGAGTCGGCCACCATATAAAGTGTGCCCGTGCGCGCCAGCGCCTCTTTCACGGCCTGCGTAGACAGCGATGTCTTCTCGTTTACCTGACAAGTGATACACCAGGATGCGGTGAAATTGACGAAAATCGCTTTGCCGTGGCCACGATTATCCGCCACATTTTGCGGCGACCATTTTACCTCTTCGACATGTGCCGTCGTCTCAAGCGGGGCGCCATTTTTGATTACCGACGGCAGCGGAACAATGACTGCCAGAATCAGCGCAGCGGTGACTGCAAACAATGCGAGATGCCGCTTACCGGCAAAGCGCCGTTGCTGCGCCATACCATAGAGCCAGGCGGCGAAACTCAGCACTACAGCAGCCGCCAGAATCGCGGCGAGCGCGGTGGTTCCTGCCTGCTGAGCCAGTACCCATACCAGCCAGCCGAAGGCACCGAACATCGGAAACGCCAGGCCACGTTTTAGCGTATTCATCCAGGCACCGGGGCGCGGTAGCCATTTTCCCAACGCCGGGAAGAGGGAGATGAGAGTGAATGGCGCGGCGAAACCGAGTGCGAGGGCAAAGAAGATAACCAGCGCCACGGCAGGTGGTTGCACCAGCGCATAGCCAATAGCACCTGCCATAAACGGGGCGGCACAGGGGGTTGCCACAATGATCGACAGCGCCCCGGTTAGCGCCGCCCGGACAAACGCACCGCGCTCAACGGAAATTTCCCCGGCGCGCTGCATCGACAGACCCACTTCAAACACGCCAAGTAAATTCAGCGCAGCGCCCAGAATAACCAGTGCGAGGAAGGCAATCACCAGCGGCGACTGGAGCTGAAACCCCCAACCGACGGCGGTACCGCCCGCCCGCAGGGCTAACAAAACCGCGGCCAGTATCAGCATGGTAACAACCGTGCCGAGTAAGAAGCCAAGCCCTTCTTTGCGCGTCTGCACCGTACTGTGCGAATGGCGAACCAGCCCCAGCGCCTTAAGCGAGATTATCGGGAAAACGCAGGGCATAAAATTAAGGATAATGCCGCCTGCGAAGGCGGCCAGCATTGCGGTTAACATAGTGAGTCTCTGATGGCTAATGGGGTGGTTGACGTCCGCCTTTTACGAGTGCGAATTTGCGTACTGTTTCACCGCATCCATCGTTTTCTGGATATGCGTTTCCGGGTTTCTGTCAGTGTAGCTCAGCAGGATCTTACCGTCCGGCGCGATAACAAATGAGGTTCGGTCGGAAAGGGTTTTGCCATTCATCTGCATCAGCGTCTGGTACTCCGAGGCGACTTTTGCGCCTGGGTCAGCCGTGACAGTGAACTTATCGCGGCACTCCAGTTTAGAGAACTCATCCACCTGGTCCACATTACCTGCGGTCACGCCAATGACGGTCGCGCCCAGTTTTTTGAAGTCATCCGTGGCTTCGGCAAAGGCGTGGGCTTCGATGGTGCAGCCTTTACTGAATGCCGCCGGGAAGAAATAGAGCACGACCGGGCCTTTTTGCAGGGCCTGTTTCAGTGAGAACGTCAAAGGTTTGCCCGCAAGGGCGCCCTGCAATTGAAAATCGGGGGCCTGCGCACCGGTTGGCAATGCGGCCTGGGCATTGAACATCGGCATTGAGACGCTAAGCAGTACGGCAGAGGTAAGGCTCAAAAAGAGTTTTTTCATCGGTGTCATGTTGCGCTCCACGGGGTTAGGAAATTTAACGCTCATAGACAGTTCGCTGGATGTCGCGGGAAAGTTTCGCCTGGGGTAAAAAATTTTCCTCGCTGAAAAAGCGGTTTAACAGCAGGGCTATTTCACGATGCGATATGGGTAGCGAGGAACACTTTTGCGGCTGGTTGCCATTTTATCCTGCCTGGTTATTTGACAGTCGGGTGTCAGCATCGGCTTGATGCCGGGCCGTTGCGTTTCAAAAGTATATTCCACCGGGTATTAATTTTAATGGTCCGGCCTTTCGGGAACCGCCCCGGGATGTTATTGGCCCGGCTTGACCTGGTAACCTGAACATCTGTTTTTTCGGCTCTGCTGCTTATATTAGACGCTGGTTTTTTTATTGTAATAGAGAGTAAAGGATTACAGTTCGGCTAAACGGACTTGCCGTGACGGGGATATGAATATCAGGAGAGTGCGATAAAACGCAGTAGTACAACGGAGAATATGGCGGTGTTTTTTAATTGGCCGTCATGCGCTTAAGATTATTCTGTAGCTGATGGTCAATCATCTTATGTTATCGGCAGGGTGGGCGGGGTTCACTATATAAAGAGTTTCATAGCATTGCGGGGGAGCGTGCCTCCCCCCATAGCTGGATATTAGATTGCGAAATCTTCCAGTTTTTTCCCTTTCTCAAGCGCGGAGGTAATCGCTTTAGGCGTGCGGCCCTGGCCTGTCCAGGTTTTTTCGCTGCCGTCTTCGTCGATATATTTGTATTTCGCCGGGCGAGGCTCACGGGTCGATTTTGTTTTTGTCGTCTGTCCTTTTAAGGAGGAGATGAGCTCTGCCGGGTCAATGCCTTCCTCAAGAAGTTTCACACGAAACGCTTCGAGTTTTGCCTGTTTATCCTCGAGTTCCTTACGCTGAGAGGCTTCTTCTTCGCGGCGTTCTTCAACGATGACCGTGAACTTTTCGAGAATATCTTCAAGATATTCCAGGCTAACTTCACGCGTTTGAGCACGCAGTGTGCGAATGTTGTTTAAGGCTTTCAGTGCTTCTGACATTTGCAGATCCTTTTACTTGAATTTGGTGGTGTTTCGAATTGCTTCTTTACGAATGGTTCCTGGAAACCAAACGAGCGTATCACTTTTGTTTCTCGGGTGGACACAATATATATACCGCCGATGCAAAATAATTTATAGCAAATTATGAATGGAAATGTCTGTCTTTTAGTGTCATTACTCTTTTTTTTCTAAGTAGAGTATTTCGCTGCGCAGTTAAAAGCATAACCGCTTCCCTCATCCTTACCAATTTCATGGGTAGTCATCTCTGAAAACCCCTTTCGCAACGGGTCTTTTTCTTCTCAATACCCTTACTCCCGGTAATTGACCGTCACGTTTTGCTTATATCCGAAATAGAATGAGAAAGATTTGTGCGCTTTGTCGCGAATTCAAAATCATGCCGCACCGTTTGTCCAGGTCAGCCCGTTGCGTCGGGAAGGTGTGTTGTACTTGATAAGCGGCAAGCTAAGCGTGTGAAATAGCGCTTTAAGAAATACCAACTGCAGGTTGTCTTCTCTTCACGCTTTTTGCTAAGTGCATTTATCCAGCTCGACAAGAAGTCTGTTTAGCTCATCCTGAATGTGCTTCCGACGCTGTTTTAATAGCAAGCGGGCCGGAACAACGCGATCAATAATGGTCGACTTCCTGGCCATGAACTTCATTGCGAGTCGGGTGACGTCTTCTTCTGTCCAGCCAGGCCACTGTCCATGTTTTTCCTTTGACATGAAAAATGTACGGTCACTCTGTTTTGCCACATTTTCAGGACGGTGTTCGAAGAGGGGCAGAGAAGGAAACTATCTGCCCGGCAATGATCAGATTTCGCACTTGCATCTCAACATTTTTGCATGACAAACGCGTGCGAGTACACAGAGAGGCTAATTTAGCCATGTATGAAATTCTATGTGAATTGTCCCGACGCGGAGTGAGGCAGGTGACAAGATGCCACCGCTGTAATGCCGGACAAAACAAAGCCCGCACTTTCGCGGGCTAATGCTATTGTCATGGCTCAAATCTGCGTTCTCAATCCTGTTTAATAGTTAATACCCACGAGCAGAATAGACACGGGCCATTCCCGCCCAATCCGAGAACAATATTTCATACTTAACCGGTGTGTAGTCAATGATGCTATCCATTGCTGCTGTGTTCCATGCATTATCTGAAATTTTACGATCCCTGGCAGTTTTCCCCCACTCGACAATCTCTTTTGCAAGCCCCTGAACACATGCCCTGCTTAACACTTTCTTGCCGTAGTATGCGCCCATGTCAGAACATGATGCCATGCTCATATCAAGACTGTTTCTTAAATAACTCAGCCCGTTAATGGATATAAAACTGCGACCGTTGGCATACACCATACCATTGTCACGAGCGGTAAACTTAACAGTGCGTAACGCATCCACTATCTTTTTTTGATCTGGTGTTGGGTCTATCCACGGGGAAGGATAAATAGTTCTTTCGGAGGCAATATATGCTTCTTTTTCACGTTCCTTGTTTGCTTCGTTTCTCGCGCTGTACTGTTCCTCAAAGGCATTAAACTCTTTTTGGTACTTTTCATCGAACTGGTCTTTTTTAGCACTGAATGCAGAAATACTCTGATAAAAATCAGTTTCGCTAACTTTGCCAAGCCCCATATTCCAGTAATCTTTTTGATAATCAATGTAAATGACATCGACTCTGTATTTGTTCTCTAAGGCTTCAGCCAAATTTTTCAAGTATGCATAAATATCAACTCGCTTTTCTTCATCATCCTCAAGTGAAGATAGTTGTCCAACATTCGGGCCACCGTACTCATGGTATGCAGCATAGAAAACAGGAATGAACGAAAGATTAGCGTTAACGGCTTTGATGATATTCTGTTCGTTACATGTTGTGTCATCCCACTTTAACAGGCTATTGCCACCTTTTCGGTACGTTTCACAGTCCTCGATACCCAGGCGAACAATCGCATTCCATCCCGGGCGCTGCTTATAATCGTCGTTCTTGATGATATGGAACCGGGAAAGGGTTTGGGATGGAAAAAATTGACCAGCCGTGCAAGATGAAAGAAGAAGAGTAACCGAGAGGCTGGCTATTAGTTTTAGCCCCCCGAAAGTCTGTAATTGTTTCATATGAATGTCCGATTAATAAAAACTCCTGGGATCTTAAATTGTATTTAAAAATAAATCCATCTCAGATAAAAGGTAACTTGCTGATTTTTATTGCTCAAATCCAGGCTGCCAACTATCGTGCATTCAAGAGTTTCCTTTAAGTTCGAGGCTATGAAAGCGCGACGTTTATCATCTGGCTGCCGGGATAAAGCGGTTTTTATTGGCTCGCTGCGTCCTTCATTTTTCTGGCGCTCGATAATGTTATTCACTCAAGTTCGGTACTGGAATTTAATTGCAGCGCCATACTTTTTCTACAGTTTATTCCGCCTCGTTACCTGCGCTTTTGGCTTCATTGAGAAAGCTATTTCAGCCTGCTGGTGTAGCACTTTACAAAGCTTTGTCGCAGCGGCGCGCCAGCGCTTCCAGAAGATCATTGTCGGAAGTACTCAATGCACCAAATAATGGAACAGCAGATACAGCAAGCTCCGTTGAGGAGACTGACACTGCACTACTAAATTGCCATATGCCGCTGGTAGGGGTACCTGTTTTTCGTACAGTTTTTGGGCAAGGGTAGACAATGCCGGGGCTGGTCAGTTCGGAATCATTTAGTTGCCATTGGACTTCAACGGACAAATTCAGGGTACAAAAAAGCCCGCAGGGCTTGCGCCGTGCGGGCTCTCAGGACTTCATCGGATGACTCTGGTAATCACCGATGGAGAATTTTGGGGCTGGCGGAGTCTGAATAAACTATTTAAGCGATTAAATTTAAATGGTTTTATTCAATTCAACTTTCAGTTGTGTACCTAAACGTGTACCAATTATGAAATGTCATTGCGCTCTTGACTGCCTAAAGTCGCCGATTTTCTTCCTCCTGATCATTTTTCTGTTCCTACCAAAGGCTGGTAAAAAAGTTTTTCTGGTGAAAACTGTTCACACTATTCACTGATGGCTTTTATTGTTTATTTTCATTGTGTTATCGGGTGAATACGCCGTGAAGAGTGAACACTTTACTGTTCACGTCCGCAGGCTATAGGTACAGGCGTATACTCTGCTGTGAGCGAGAAGCGGAAGCTCGCAATTGTTATTACCACATAGGATGCATTACTAACATTGCTATGTGTTAACGAACGGGGAGCAGGTCACTCGCCACCTTCCAAAACAGGTTTGAAAAAAGTGTTATAAACAGCCTCGCTATTAAAACCGTGTGGTTCTAAGCCAAACAGGCGCGCAGGTGACATAACAGGTTGAACTAGATCCTCATCCTTAGCATATGTTGATGTGCAAATTATTGAATTTCTGACAAGCTGTTTATTTTTCACCGAACTAATAAGTGCTGATGCGGGCATGACGTTCCGAGTAAACTCAAAAGAATGGTAGAACATCAAATCCTCCCGCAATGTTATCTGGTAAACCCCAGCTACGCCTACAGACTCAATTATATCGACCAAGACAGTGTCAGTGTTCTTTCTGCTTGGGATTTCCTTCCTGATTTTAACACGTAACAAAGAGTCCTCTGGAGTAACCGGATCCCCTCCATTGATAGAAACTCTAAAGTTGCTCTTCATTACGAGGTTTTGAAACTCGTCGCTATCATCCTTAGAAAGTGCTTCACCTTGAATATGCGTGAAATCAATTTCCCCAGAACCAAGCGTCGCATCCACGGCAATTGGTAGAGTACTATCACCAAAGCAAAGCTCAGCCTGCACTCCATACCAAGGCTGATCATAGGGTAGCAGCAGTGAATCATTGATAACGATTATGTAATGGGCACCTTCTGGTACGTGTCCGGCGGATTTGTGAGCTTCGTACTTCTTCAATTTGTCCTTGATCGCTGATGTGACTGACAACAAACGCTCACGGAACACTAAATCCCGCTCTTCAGGCGCTAACTTGCTTCGCCCAATAAGCTCTCTGATAGAATCTTGTGGCGTTGGCGTGACCACTTCAAAACAAAAAGTCTCACCATTTTTCTCGGCGACAAAGTCTGGCCCAGCATCCTTGCTTTTAATATCGCCGAATCCCATCCCCAAAAGCCTGTAGTAAAACAGCATCTCCGCAATTCGCTGGGAATATACACCTATATCAGGCAGCATGACTTGCGTATTGAACTCAGTATCCTTTAAGTTCGAAAAGTCCAAAAAGAGGGACTCTAGACCTTGTATCATACAGTCTATTATCTGTTCCATGCGCTGACCACTTTGAGGGGACCTATCAAAAAAATAGGCGAATCTTGTGGTTAAGATAACTCGCCACTTAGTTTGAAGATAAGCTATACACAAATCATTTGTTCTGTTCTTCTTTGTCGTTCCTTGCTTTGCGGAACTATGTGTTTCATTACTTGGCATGGCGATCAGGCTCCTACAGTTAATCCTCTATAATAGCTCAGAAGCTGGCAAGGGATGGTTACTGACTCAGAACAGGCTCGCACTGAGCTCTTCACTATAAACTATGTCAGGTATCCGACGCTGGGCGGTTCCTCACCTAGCAATTTTGTACTGGCTGAAAATGACCTTGGATGCCACCAAGTTGTTTATCTGATGGTTCAGGAGCGCTTCGTTCACCTATTGTGCAATGTCAAGCTCGTCACGCACCTTAAACACCCGCTCTTCTGTCGCATCTGACTGGCAGTGGGGACAGTGCTCAGACTGATGTACGTACATTTTCACGCAAGTCAGTGGCTTGATATCTATGTGCCACTGGGCCTGATACAGCCCTACATCAATGAGGACCGCTTGATACAAGTACTCAAGAGTTTGATGACTACACCGCCCCCTGGCTGCTCGCAGTGTTCTTCAGTATTGAGACTACCACCGTCGTTCTATGGTACAGCAGAAAAAAGTCGCTTCAGGGGCAAACCAAGGCTAAATGTCAATCGAACACATCTCTTACCCAATGGCAGCTATTGGAACTAAGCGGTCTGTTCCCTTTTGAGGGTAAAAAGTTTTTTCTGGAAAAACTGTTCACACTGTTCACTCGGTATTTTTATTGCTTATTATCATGATGTTAGCGGGTGAATACTCAGTGAGCAGTGAACACTTTACTGTTCACTTTTGCCGTTTTGCAGGTAAAGAAAGACCGGCTGTTGCCGGTCTGGGTAGTTTATTTTGCTATGGGGTCATCGCATTTCGGCAGCCAGTCGGCGTTGCTTTCCTCCCGCAGTGTGAGGTTGGTCTGCATCCCCTGATTTGTCCGGCGTTTGTCGTAATGCAGGCCGTACTCTTTCAGCATGCCTGACAGCCCCTTGCCGAACGACGTCAGGCTGAGGGTGTTTTTGTAACCGTGCGCCTCCATGTACACCAGATAGGCGTGATACAGGTACAGGCGGGGCTGGCGCGGGATAATGTTGGCATTCCCCATGTACATCCCGTCAGCCTCCGGCAGGGCTTCCAGATAACCGCAAAAATCAAAGGCCGGGTCAGCGTCGCGCTTGATGCTCAGTGCCTCGTCCGAGTTCTGCTGAGACTGGAGCAGGGTGCGCGCAGTCATCGGGTCGCTGAACTGCTGCATCAACTGACGCACAATGACGGCCAGCTCACGGGCGATTTTGTCCTTAAGCTGCGGGTCGCGTTCCTCCGGGGCAATCTGTTCCGGGAAGTGAATAATCACCCGGCGACGGGACACACCGCCGCTGCGGTCGGTGAAGCGCATCGGATTATTGTTCACGGCCAGAATCACCGCCGGGATATGCGTGGAATAGGCGTTCTGGTATTTCGGGTCAACGGAGACCGCATCACCGCCGGTGATGGCCTTAAGCCCGGCCCCGTCACCGCTCCATTTCTCCTGGTCAGGCAGACGGATGAGCGAGAAACCTATCAGGGCCGCGCGTTCGCGGGGCGATTCCAGCGTTTCGATGGTGGCCGACGTGGCGTTATCTTCCCCGGCGAGCATGGTGGCGATTTCAGCAAGGATACTTTTCCCGCTGCCACCCGGCCCGGTCACCTCAAGAAAGAGTTGCCAGTCGTAGCGGTTCGCCAGCACCATAAACAGCGCCGCCAGAATCACATCGCGTTTTTGCGGATTCTGGCTGGCCGCACGGTCGAGCCAGCGCCAGAAATGCGGCGCATGTGTCTCCAGCGTTTCCCCTGCCACCGGCGGGGTGAAATCGACATCGCACAGGGTGCGCAGCCAGTATGCTTTGTGGTGCGGGCTGAATGTCCCGCTTTTCGTGTCGAGCACGCCGTTACGAAAACCAATCAGACGCCGCGCCGGGGTGTCCTGCTGCGGAATAATCAGTTTCAGCGTCTCCACGACGGAGGCGATTTTTCCCGACGAGAACGGCGCGCGCAGACGCCGGAACAGCCCGGCCACGTCACGGGCAAAATCAGACGGTGGAATGATTTTCCAGATGCCGTTTTCATAGCGGGACAGGTGCTGGCCGTTCGCGTCCACGGCCAGCGCTTCACCGTAATGCTCATGCACCCGCATGGCCTTTTCACTGGCGCTCATGGCGGTAAATTCCGCTTCACTCATGGTGTCGAACGGGCTTTGTGCCGGTGGCCGGATGGCGTCATAAATCGCTTTCCGTGTTGCCTCTTCGCCCTGCCGCACAAACGCATCATTCCAGTCACCGAACACCGGCGGCAGGGCAACCGTGCCCCCACAGGCGTCTGCGGCCGCTGCGGCTTTGCTCTGGCCGTTACCGTTCAGGTCACGGTCGGCGGCGAGGATAATCTGACAGGCCGGGTACTGACTCTGGACAAGGCTCGCCAGAGAAAGGAGGTTGACGGACGACAGCGCCACCATGACGGTTTCCCCGGTCAGGTGATGCACGGTTAGCGCAGTCGCATAGCCCTCCGCTATCCACAGGCGTTTCCCGGCCTGTTTTTTTCCTTCAAGGGTATGGCAGCACCCTTTCACCACCCCGCCTTTCAGGGTGCGCTTGTCGCCCCCGGCGTTAATGATCTGGAGATTAACCAGTGCGCCGGTCCCGTCATGCAGTGGCACCACCACATCACCGGCGCTGAACGTCACGCCGCCGGTTTTGTGCGTGGCTGTCAGGGTCAGGCATTCATGCGCGGGAAAGCCCTTGCGGGTCAGGTAGGCGTTACCGGTGGCCGTGCGGGTCTTCTCCATCAGTGAGCTGGCAAGCGTTGCAGCGGCTTTCCGGTCAGCCTCCGTTGCGGCCTCAGTGGCCGTAATCACCTCAGTGGCAACTGGTGGCAGGCTGCCGGTAACGGCGTTCACCCTGCGGGCGGCCTCGGACGGTTTCACACCGAACACCTTTTCGACCAGTTTCAGCCCGTCACCCGCACCACACTGGTTACAGAACCACGTGCCGCGCCCCTCTTTATCATCGAAGCGAAAGCGGTCACTCCCGCCACAGACCGGGCAGGCCTGATGCCGGTTTTTAATGACCTTCACCCCCAGCGCCGGGAGAATGCGCGGCCAGTGGCCGCATGCCTGATTAACGGTTTCCGTTACGTTCATGTTCATTGTTTTTTCCCTCAGTGCAGCACAGGCGTTTTGATATGACGGGCGCAAAGCTCATCCATGACGGCGAGTCCCAGAAAGGACAGTGACGGGGCGGCCTTAAGCGGCCCGGCCTCCATCAAATCCTCAAGAAGTGCACAGGCAATCTGACGGCCTTTCTCCTCGCCGTGCTGGCGCAGATAGAAACCCTCCAGTTCGGCGGCGATGGCGCTTTCCAGCGCATCGAGGGTGATATGCGGATAGCGGTGCTGCCGTTCACACAGGGTCAGCCAGGCACAGGCGACGGCGCGGCGGTACAGGGCAGCGCGTAATACAGGCGGTAAGGGCTGTTTCATGCGCGTACCTCCTCAGTGAGCCAGCGTGCATTGCAGCGTTCGACCACATCATCAAGCCGGGCAGTCATGAGGTGAATGACGGAAGCGAGCTGTAACTGTTGTGCCGGGTCACGGCGGGAGGAAAGACAGTCCTGTACCTGCATAAGTTCGCCGACAAGCTGGCCGACATTACGCAGGTGTTCGAGGTGCAGGAGGTCAGCACGGGTGATGGTCAGGGTGAGTTCGTTCATGCGCGCACCTCCGCAACCGGCAGGCGACCGGCAAACGAAAGGACGTAATCACGCACAAGAGCAAGACGTGCGGCCTGTTCATCACCGGCGACGGTGCGGAGCATACAGATACGGGGCTTGCGGTCTGCACGACGAACGGCGGCAAACACAAAGACAAACTGCGGGTGTGACGGGGTGAGGGTCGTAGCCATAGCGGCAGCCTCCATAGTTAGCTGATTACAGCTACCACCGAAGTTCTCACGCAATGGTGGTAGCCCAGACGGGGGTGAGAAACCGGCAACTATGGAAACCGGCCAGCCGAAGACTGCCCCGCCTGAGCCACCATTATTTTGACGGCGCAACAGACAAAGAACCGTTGCCCGAAAAATGGGTGCACAAAAGCATAGACACAAAAAAAGACGCATGGCGCGTCCGGTGTCGCCATAGTTAAACACGGGTTCTCACGCCCGGCTGCCGATTTTGCGACAGCGGGAAAACTGTACCAGGAAACCCACAACGGGCGCAAGCCAGAAAAAGGCGCTTTTTGCTGAGCGGCCATCATCATGCGTCGTAACCCCGGTTGCGTTCGGCGATACGGTCAGCCATCCAGGCGGAGATTTCAGAGTGCGCCCACGCTACATTTTTTCCTCCGAGCGAGATTTGTTTCGGGAAAGCCTCTCGGCTGATGAGGTCGTAGATGGTCGACCGGGACAGGCCGCACAGATGCATCACTTCGGGCAGACGGATAAAGCGTTCCTGAGCGGTGTCAGAGACCGGCATCACCGGGGCGGCAGGAGCGGGAGACAGGGAAGAAAAAGTGGTGTGCATCGGGCTACCTCATAAAGTCCATACAGTGCCGGGCGTGCCCCTCCGGCTTCGGGTAGCTCCCTATTATGTTTATATTTTTCCGCAGGTCATGTTTGATTTTCGCGGAAATAAACATTGACTTTTCTCAGAGTAAAACAATGGCAAACGGTGGCAAACAGATGCAAATCAATGCATTACATTGCAGTAATATTTATTTATTTTAGTTATACATTTTCACTTTTTAATCGAAATAAAGTCTAAGTTATGCCGTCAGTGAAAAACCAGGACGGTGAACAGTAGTGAACAGTCGGTGAACAGTTAACCCCTCAACTGTTCACCCTTTAACTTACTGTATTACTTATCTTTTTATTCAGGGTGAACAGTAGTGAACAGTTATCAGTAAAAAAATAAACGGTGAGTAAGGTTTTCCTGCGACCTCTTTCTGGCGAGCCGGGGTTACATCCCTTTTGTGCCATCCCTGCCACAACCCTAATGAATCGCCCCGTTGTGTGGTGCACGGCAGAATGACCTCAGCCAACACACACGGAGAGCCTGAAATGATGAAGCCCGCAGAGATTATTGCCACCGCCATGAAAGCGACAACAGAGAAGCAGAGGAAGGAGAACGAACAGCGCGTGACCGTTGCACTTGAGGCGTTCACGCAGGCCCGTGACGCCCACACGGCCAGCATGAAAAAACTGTATGACACCGAAGCGGCCATTCGCCGCAGTGAACAGGAACGGCAGGCCGCGCTGGATGAAAGCGCGGAAGCGGAACAGAGCTGGCGCAGCCGGTTCCGCAGTCTGCGCGGTAACATCACCCCGGAAATGAAAGCCGAACACTCACAGCGCGTTGCGAACCGCGAACTGGCGGAAGAGTTCACCGCCCTGATTGCCGAACTGGAAGACGATAAAGACAGTGCGATGCTCGGCGCATGCAGGTCAGCACGTCAGTACACAGATGCACACAGAACGGCATTCACCACGTATGCCGACGGTGAATGGGCCTGTGCCCTTACGGCCATTGACCCGGCACTGATACGCGCTTTTGTGCTGCGCATCCGTTCGCTGGAGTTAAGCGGCAACGAATCAGCATATGCCACTGCGGCCCGTGAGCTTGCGAACAGCCTGGGGACAATGAAGGCTGTTCACGAGTTTGATATGGCACAGGAGCCGGTATTGTCCGTCACCGGTCTGTACCGCCCGGCACTGACGGGGTTGGATATGAAGCTCTATAACAGCCCGGCCAGATGTACGCAACTCGCGCAGGCACTGGCCGCAAAAAAAGCCGCTAACGGGACGGGGGTATAAATCATGTTTCACTGCCCGTTCTGCAAACACGCCGCCCATTCGCGCACAAGCAGCTACCTGTCGGAAAACGTCAAACGCCGCTATCACCAGTGCCGGAATATTGAATGCTCGGCCACGTTCCGTACCACCGAATCGGTTGACGGGGTGATACGTGCCGGGGTGCTTGTGCCGTCCCCGGAGCCGGACAGTCCACCGGCACCGTAAATACCCCCTCTCATATACTGTTAAAGACCACGGAGAGAACACCGTTGACCACACTCACACCACAGCAGGCCTTTGACATCTGTCAGGCCGACAAAACCACCTGGCTTAACCTGAAAACGGAACGGGCACAGGCCGAGCAGGCACTGAACGACCACCTTTCCGGGGACAGTGAAAACTGCCCGGTCAGGGTGGCGGCACTGCGCGGGCGCATTGAGGTGAATAAATGGCAGATTAACCGGGCAGCCGGTCGCTATATCCACTCGCATGAAACCTTACAGCACGTCAGCATACAGAACGGTCTTGAGGGATTTATGCAGGAACACGGGGCCACACTGGCCGCCGTGCTGGCCCCGGAATTAAAAGCGCTGAACGGCCAGCCGGACTTTATTAAACGCCGTGCCCTCGACCGCGCAACCACGTATATTCGTGATGCGCTGGCCGCGTGGCTGAATACCGGTCAGGAAATTCATTATTGTGCACAGGATAATGATATTTTAATTGCCGCCGGACACAGGCCTGACGCGGCTTCGCGGGCAGATAATCAGGAAAAATATACGCCTGCACAGAACCAGATTTATGCGCGACGGTGCGCAGACATGGCCGCGCAGCACCCCGCCTGAAAATCACCGAAAATCCCGCTATTTTTCCTGGATTACGCCATGCATCCACAGGGTGCATGGTTTTGCATGCGTTTACGCACTTTTTTTGCCCCTTCCCGCACCAGTTCCGGCGCGGTCTGAGCGGGTTCATGCACCTGCATTAAAACCGCCCCGTTAAGCGGGCAGGCGAGGCGGGGAAAGCACTGCGCGCTCGCCTGCAAACATTTAATTTATGAATTTATAATTGAAAAAAAATACTCAAAATCAATTCATAGGCAAATTATTATCAATCAGTGAAAGTGATATACATTTTGGTTACGAGATTGTAACAAGCGTGTGATTGTATTCAGTGTTCACCGCATCGTCACTCCAATAAATTGTAAGCAACCTCACATAAGTGGGAATATATTCTATTTTATACTTTTCTAAATTTGATATTAATAATTGTCAGATTGAATGATTTATCACACACAGTATGATTATGATAAGGCATGCTTATGAAAATATCATTTTTTGGAGTTAATAATTTTCGGGCAATCTCAGGTGGTATCGAGAATAATAAGATAATTTTCAAAGATACTAATACTTTATTTATATATGGGGCTAATAACGCTGGTAAATCTACCTTTCTAAAGGCATACGTATTTTTTTATTCAAATGAAAAACCAACAGTCAATGATTTTTTTAAATGTGATGACAAAAACTCCATTGAGTTCGAATTAGAGGTTCAGCTTGATGATTTAGATAAGCAAAGGATAGAAGAGAAAGCCCCTAAACAAAAAGAAAGTTACAAAAAATATTTAAATGATGATTACATAAGGATAAAGAAAATATGGAGTAAAAACGGCACGAAGATAGAAGATAAAAACTACACCTATGATTATAGTACTGAGAAATATGATGAAATTGGATATGCATCAGTCGGTCTACATACAGTTTTTCAGTCGTGCTTGCCAAAACCTGTATTTATTAAAGCAATGCCAACAGAGGAGGAAGCAAAGAAAATACTTAATGAAATATTAAAATTGATGGCTGAAAGTACTCTTAAAAAAGACGATCTTGCAGAATTGAAAGCGGCTCAAGATAAGATAAAAGAATTGCAAGATAAGATGTATGATCCAAATCTGATTGATACATATCAACATTCCGTTAATGACTATTTTAATAAGATATTTGGTGATACTGAAATTTGTTTCAAAGATCAGAAGGATCGAGTTGCTTGGACAGAAAATAAGCTTGGAAAGGATTTTGATATTGAGTTTTTGAAAAAAAATAGTGATGGGGTAATAGATGGTAATATACCTTCAACTTATAGCAGCGTAGGTCATGGTACAATCAGAACTGCAATCTTTACCTTACTATTGATGCGGGATGTTGCAGAGAGATTTGAGAGAAAACAGGGACGTAAAGATTATATGGTTCTTTTTGAGGAACCAGAGTTATTTCTTTATCCCAGAATAGTCAAGGAGCTGCGTGAGCTCATTTATCAAGTTAGCGTTGAAGATCTACCTTATCAAGTGCTATGTGCATCACACTCATCTTCTATGATAGATCTTTCAAAACCTAAATCTTCAATAATACGTTTGGTAAACAATAGAGAAGGAACTAAAACATACCAAATAAATGATCAGTTTTTGAAAAGTGCTAAAGGTATAGCAACCAATGATGAGCTCAAGCAGGAAATGTATGAAGTATTGAGATTTAACCCATATATATGTGAATCATTTTATGCAGATGAGGTTCTTTTGATTGAAGGGCCAACTGAGGAAATAATATCTAGAGCATACTTTCAAGAGTGCCCTTCTAAAAAAACAGTGTTTGTGCTCAATTGTGGCACTGTAAATAACATTCCTTTTTATCAAAAAATATTCTCGCGATTCAACATTAAATATCATGTCATTTGTGATACGGACAAAGCTAAAATTCTGAGCGTTGATGATAGTGGTAACCCATGCTTTGACTCTGGGATCCAAAAAACCATATCAGACCAGCATTCTTCTGATAAAAAATACATGAAGGAGAATATTGGTTTACTTAGAACTCACAGAATTACTTTCGAACCAGCACATCAAAGTGAAGATATACCAGAATTTCTGCGGTTTATCGATAGTGGTGATAAAAGCAAGCCATTTAATGCAAACTTGTATTGGAAGGATATTCTCAAGCCCAATATTTCAAATGAAGATATAAATAAAGTTCCAATTATAAGATATCTAAGTGAAATTATTTCTCACTAAGATTTAGGTAGTTCATTTATAAAAACCACGTCATCCGGCGTGGTTTGATGATTGTACCGATACGATTTTTAAATTGCTTCATATAGATGGGTTTTAATATTTTATTTATTTTGAAATACAGTTATCCCCCACCAATTCATCAAGTCTACTCTTTGCTTTAAGTAAATAGACCTATTATAAGCTTTTCTTACTTCGTTTTTATCACTATGTGCAAGAGCAGATTCAATCACGTCAGCATTAAAACCAGCCTCATTCATTGCAGTGCTAGCAATTGATCTCAAGCCATGAGCGACTAATTTCCCGCCAAAACCTACCCTCTTCAATGCGGCATTAGCTGTCTGGCTATTCATTGGGAGCTTTGGATCATTCCTACTAGGAAAAACATATTCACGATGTGCACTGATTGATTTCATCACATCCAGAATTTCTATTGCCTGAGGTGATAAAGGCACAACGTGTTCGCGTTTTGCTTTCATCCGCTCTGCTGGGATTGTCCAGAGTTTTGCATTAAGGTCAATTTCTTCCCATCGAGTGCCGGAAGCCTCAGAGGGACGTACAAGGGTCAGGAGTTGCCATTCAATCAAACAGCGGGTTGGTACAGACAGATTTGACATAACCAAAGACCGCATGAGCTTCGGCAATTCTTCCGGTCGCAACGTTGGCATGTTCTGCTTTTTCGGTTTTTCAAAGGCCATACCAACACCTGATGCCGGATTAGCATCTATCAAGCCGGTATTAACTGCATAAATCATTATCTCATTAACGCGCTGTACCAAGCGGCGTACCGTCTCTAACGCGCCACGTGCTTTGATTGGCTCCAGGGCTTCAACAATTTTTCTGGCTTTAATTTCCTGAACAGGTATAGCCCCGATAGCAGGGAAAATGTCTTTGTCCAAAGAGCGCCAAATGTCTTTCGCATAGTCTTCTGTGACGCTCTTGCTTTTAATCTGGAACCAGTTAGCGGCCACGGTTGAGAAAATGCTGTCCAACTCAATCGGGCGTTGTTCTGAAGCTTGCTCCAGTTGCTGTTGAGGATCTATCCCTTGCGCGAGCGTAGTTAAATGCTGGTCGCGTATTTGACGAGCTGCTGCAAGCGTAAGGGCAGGGTATGAACCGAGGCTTAGATTAGTTCGGCTGCCGCTTCCCGGTCGTTGATAACGGAAGCGCCACAGTTTTTTCCCAGAAGTTTTGACGAGTAAGAACAGGCCATCACCATCATGAAGGGTGAAGTCTTTTTCGCGGGGTTTCGCTTTGAGGATTTCGTTGTTAGTAAGTGGGCGTGTAATGCGCGCCATGTCTGGATCCCTTCCATAATTGGTACACGTTTTTGGCCCACAGTATACCGTGTACCTAAACGTGTACCAATTTTCTCCGGATTCAGACGGATTGTCTCGGACGATTACAGACACAAAAAAGCCCGCAGAGCTTGTGCTGTGCGGGCTTTCAGGATTTCACCGGACGTATCCGGATCATGAAGTGGTGGAGCTGGCGGGAGTTGAACCCGCGTCCGAAATTCCTACATCCTCGGTACTACATGCTTAGTCAGTCTTTACATTCGCCTGGCACCTGCGGACAGACACGCCACTACCAGACTAGCCTGATTAGTTTTAACGCTTCAACCCCAGGCAGGGCCTCCACGCGATCTCTTTTGGGTTTGACCTCTCTTTGATCCCCGTCTTAAGAGCGGAAGCTAGGGAGAGAGGGCTCAGAGCAGGTTATTAAGCTGCTAAAGCGTAGTTTTCGTCGTTTGCGACTATTTTTTGCGGCTTTTTACGAGGCAAACCGCCCCTCGGCATGCACCTTGGGTTTCGCAAATCCCGTCGAATCCAGAATCAGCCCCAAAAGTGTTGCGCTAAGTATAACAGATTTATGACGCAGCACACCAGTCCATATCGCTGTAATGCTTTTGCCAGAGCTGTCTGGCGAGAATGTGAACAAAAACCACTGATATCGTTACGAATAAAGATGATTAAGTGCAGAGAGAAAGTTCAGAGAAACGATATGGGAAGAGAAGGGCATGACATACAAGAAATCTTGATGTTCAAACATTTCTCAACACCCAAAGTGAGAAAGGCGCTGCGGGAAAGATGTGTTGCCCGGACACTCCCGCTGCGGAAGCATCCGGTTGGCATTATTAGCGGCCTGCGTTTTTCATAATGCGGGCTTTATCCAGTTGCCATTCACGCTCTTTAAGATCGGAACGTTTATCGTGCTGTTTCTTACCTTTCGCAACGCCGATTTTGACTTTGCACCAGGCATTTTTCCAGTACAGCGAAAGCGCGACAACGGTATAACCTTCGCGGTTTACGCGACCATAGAGGCTATCCAATTCACGTTGGTTGAGCAGCAACTTACGCGTACGGGTTGGATCGCAAACATAGTGGCTCGAAGCCACCGCCAGCGGGGTGAAGTTGGCACCGAACAGGTATGCTTCGCCATCTTTCAGAATCACATAGCTGTCGCCGATGTTGGCTTTGCCCGCTCGCAGGGATTTGACTTCCCAGCCCTGCAGAGACAGACCCGCCTCAAACTCTTCTTCGATAAAATATTCATGGCGGGCGCGCTTATTCATCGCGATAGTGGCGGAACCGGGTTTGTGTACTTTTTTCTTCGTCATAAGTGTCGTGAAGCCATTGGTAATCTGATATCCAAAAAGACCTCATTGCATCCTGTGAGGTTCAACGCGTTATCTTAGCACGAGTTCCGGCGTAGCGTTTTCCTTTCATGTATGGGAAATGTTATTATTTGATGATTGTGTGATCGCAGGAAATGCTATGCCTCAGATTAGTCGCTCTGCACTGGTGCCTTACAGCGCGGAACAAATGTATGAATTGGTTAACGATGTGAAATCTTACCCGCAGTTTCTGCCGGGGTGCACGGGTAGCCGCGTGCTGGAGTCCGGCCCTACGCAGATGACGGCGGCAGTGGATGTCTCGAAAGCGGGAATCAGCAAGACTTTCACAACGCGAAATACCTTAACGGCAAACCAAACCATTTTGATGCACCTTGTCGATGGTCCATTCAAGAGGTTGATGGGGGGCTGGAAGTTTACGCCGCTATCAGCGGATGCCTGCCGCATCGAGTTTAACCTTGATTTTGAATTTACCAATAAGCTGATTGAACTGGCTTTTGGTCGTATTTTCAAAGAGCTGGCCGCCAATATGGTAGATGCCTTTACCGTACGAGCGAAAGAGGTCTACAGTGCCGGGTAAGATTGCGGTGGAAGTGGCGTATGCGTTGCCGGAAAAGCAGTACCTGCAGCGGGTGAGCCTGGAAGAAGGGGCAACCATCGAACAGGCGATTGTTGCCTCTGGCCTGCTTGAGTTACGTACAGATATCGATCTCAGCCGCAACAAAGTGGGCATTTATAGTCGCCCGGCAAAACTGCAAGACGTTGTTGCTGATGGTGACCGTATCGAAATTTATCGCCCGCTGATTGCTGATCCGAAAGAATTGCGCAGGCAGCGCGCGGAGAGAGCGGCGAAGAAATAGATCTGTTCAGGCTTCGGCGAGCGTTTTTAACAGACTGTTCAGCCTGGCGCTGGCATTCTTATACGGTGAGGCGCTGTTGAATTGAATCATACGTCCTCGCGTCCATTTTCCGTACCAGAGCTGGTGGTACAACTCATCGTCACTAAAGCCATTCACCAGTGATATCAGTTGCTGTTGATTCTCTTCCAGCATGGCAAGCAGCGTTGGCCATGACGTAATATGCTGGTAATCAGCGTAGTATTTTTGCGCAAGCTTCCCCAGTTCATTCCATTTAAAGCCTTTTGCCGGGAAGTCTACTTCTTCGCCTGCGGCTTCCTGTTGGTGCCAGTAGAGAACTTGCTCTCCCCAGCCAATCAGATAGCTGACAAGATTAGCAACACTCATGCGGCTACCGGCCACGTGCCCTTCCAGGCATTGCTGATAAGCGATGTCCGCCGGAATGCGGATGAGTTTTTTGCGCAGGGCGCTTGCCGACTTTTCCATTGCTTCCAGTAAGGCAGTTTTGCTTTCTGGCACGGCCATCTTCTCTTCCCCTGAAATGAAAAATGGCGCCATTGGGCGCCATTTCTAATCCTGCGATTACTCTTTTGTCAGTGCGGGTTTGTTATCAATGTTGGTTAATACGCCGCTGCTGTTAAAGGTAAGAGTCAGCGTCTGCTGGGTCACACCTTCGTGCCCTGGCTGCTGACGGAATACGTAGAACCAGGTACTGCTTCCGAACGGATCGGTCATCATCGGCGTACCCAATGCGTATGCAACCTGCTGTTGCGTCATCCCTACGCGGATTTTAGAAACGTCATTCGGAGTCAGGTAGTTCCCCTGATTGATATCAGGACGGTAAACCACTCGCTCCAGAGTGGAACAGCCTGCGGTCAACATCAGAAGAACCGCTGCGGCAGCAGTCAGCATTTTACAGCGCATAGTGATTTGATTCCTTTTCGGGCCCGAACAGTACGTGGCTCATTTGTAATGTGCCGATAATAATAGACCTTTAGCCAGTTTAAAACCTTTGCTACCTGGTCTGACGGCGAATTTATCGTGTACTGAGACCTTACTAATGGCAAAAAGTTTACGCAGCGAGTAGCTCTTTCGCATTTGCCAGTGTATTTCGGGTGACTTCACTACCGCCTAACAGCCGTGCCAGTTCCTGTAAACGTGCGCGTTTATCTAAAGGCAGCATATGTGTTTCGGTCATTGCGCCATCGGTCTCTTTGCTAACAAAGAAGTGATGGTGCCCACAGCCCGCAACCTGAGGCAGGTGAGTTACGCACATCACCTGGGTAGATTCGCCTAACTGGCGGAGAAGTTTGCCAACGACCGCTGCCGTTGGACCACTGATCCCTACATCCACTTCGTCGAAAATCAGCGCCGGGGTTTCCATTTTCCGCGCGGTGATGACCTGAATGGCTAATGCGATACGTGATAACTCACCGCCGGAAGCGACTTTAGAAATAGCCTGTAAGGGCTGGCCGGGGTTTGTTGTAACGCGGAACTCAATACGGTCTGCACCATCTGCCGTGAGCGTGTGCTCATCAAAGCTGACGTCGATATCAAATACCCCATGGGGCATCGAGAGCATATGCATGCTGTCTGTAATTAATTGTCCCAGCTCTTGCGCGTAGTGTACCCGCTGCGTATGAAGCTGACGGGCTGCGTCCAGTGCCAGTTGGTGGTGCTTCGCCACCGCAAGCTTCAGGGTTTCCTGGGAGTCAGCCTGGTCATCAAGCTGTTGCAGTTCTTCCAGCAATGCCTGATGAAATTGCGGCAGTGCTTCCGGACTGACATGGTGTTTGCGTGCCAGCGAAATCTGTTTTGAAATACGCTGCTCAAGCTCATACAAGCGGTTCGGGTCGAGGTCCAGACGGTCACAGTAATGACGCAGTTCATCGCTGGCCTCGCTGACCTGAATTGCCGCTTCTTCGAGCATCGTGAGAACGCCGGACAGGCTGGCATCCATACCTGCCAGTTCGGTAACCATTTGGCGTGCGGTATAGAGCTGGCTTTGCAGATTGGCATCTTCGCCGTCGGCCAGCAAATTCAGCGCATGCTGACTGGTACTAAGTAACTGACCGCTGTTGGCGAGGCGTTTGTACTCTTCATCGATCTGTTCAAATTCACCCGGCTGCGGGTTGAATTCGTTCAGCTCTTTCAATTGATAGTGCAGCAGTTCGGCACGCGCGGTACGCTCCTGACTTTGCTGCTGATGCTGCGCCAGCTCGCGGCAGCTTGTATGCCACTGACGGTAATGTTCTGCCATCTGTTGAGTAAGTGCATACTCACCTGCGTAGCCATCCAGCAACGCTTTCTGATGCTCAGATTTTACGAGCAACTGGTGCGCGTGTTGGCCGTGGATTTGAATCAGCAACTGCCCCAACTCGCGCAATTGCGAAAGGGGAACTGCCGTGCCGTTGATAAAACCACGAGAGCGCCCGTCACTGCTGATAACGCGACGAAGTAAACACTCACGCCCGTCTTCAAGCTGGTTTTCTTCCAGCCAGCGCTGTGCCGCAGGCGTATCTTTCAGGGCGAAACGCGCGCACAGGTCAGCGCGTGCAGCCCCCGCTCGCACCATGTCGGCATCGGCACGACCACCCAGGCAAAGCCCCAGCGCATCAATAGCGATGGATTTACCTGCGCCGGTCTCACCCGTGATAGCCGTCATTCCGCTATGGAAGTCGATCTCGAGTTCACGAACAATCGCAAAGTTGCTGATAGTCAGTTGTGCCAACATGGTTGCTTTCCTGTATGAATAACCATAACTGTGTTTAAATACAGTATAAACTGGTTTTATATACAGTAAAGCCCTGGGGCACGTTTTCAGAACAATTTTTTTGACCAGCCGAGTTTCGAGCTTAATGTATTGAAATAACTGTAGTCTTTAGGGTGTATGAGATTGAGATGGTAGTCGCAGCGTCGAATCAATACATCTTCGCCTTCCTGAATAGGCAGCGCGATTTGGCTGTCGCAACTTACTTCCAGATCGCTGCGACGGTGTGAGAAACGCAGGCGAATTGTGCTGCTGCTGTTAATGACCAGCGGGCGTGCTGAGAGCGTATGCGGGAACATGGGCACCAGAGTAATGGCATCCAGTGAAGGGGTCAGGATTGGGCCGCCCGCTGAAAGCGAGTAGGCCGTGGAACCTGTCGGCGTGGAGATGATCAGGCCGTCTGAACGTTGGGAGAAGGCAAATACCTCATCAATATAAACTTCGAACTCAATCATATGGGCAACTTTACCCGGATGGAGAACGACTTCATTGATGGCAGTGCTGATGCGCTTCTGGCAGTCCTGCTGGCAGACTTGTACTTCCAGCAAAAAACGCTTTTCCGCAATATAATAACCTTCCAGAACGTCAGCCAACTGCTGCTGTGCGTTGTCGGGGTCAAGGTCTGTCAGAAAGCCCAGATTGCCACGGTTGATGCCAATGACTTTAATATCGTAGCGCGCCAGCGTGCGTGCGGCGCCAAGCATATTACCGTCACCGCCGACGACAACCGCGAGATCCGCCTGCTGACCAATTTCGGCCAGCGTACCGGTACGCACGTTTTTAAGCTGTAACTCTTGTGCAATCTGCTGCTCGACAATGACGTCATACCCTTTTGTACACAGCCAGCGATAGAGCATTTCATGTGTGGTCAGCGCGGTGGGGTGACGTGGATGACCGACAATACCAATACACTTGAAATGATGAGCCATTTTCTGGTGGTCCTTGTGCCAAATGAATGATGACAATCTGTCGCGTTCCCTTGAAACCCGGAAACTGATCCCCATAATAAGCGAAGTTAGCGAGATGAATGCGAAAAAACGCGGAGAAATTCATGAGTAGTAAAGAACAGAAAACGCCTGACGGGCAAGCCCCGGAAGAAATTATCATGGATCAGCACGAAGATATTGAGGCGGTTGAACCAGACGCTTCTGCTGAGCAGGTGGATCCGCGCGATGAGAAGATTGCCAACCTCGAAGCGCAACTGATTGAAGCGCAGAACCGTGAGCGTGACGGTATTCTGCGTGTGAAAGCAGAAATGGAAAACCTGCGTCGTCGTACCGAGCTGGACGTTGAGAAGGCGCATAAATTTGCGCTGGAAAAATTTATCAACGAACTGCTGCCGGTAATTGATAGCCTGGATCGCGCACTGGAAGTTGCGGACAAGAACAATGCCGACATGTCCTCCATGGTCGAAGGTATTGAACTGACGCTGAAATCTATGCTGGATGTGGTGAAAAAATTCGGCGTGGAAGTCGTGGCCGATACCAACGTTCCGCTGGATCCGAATGTGCATCAGGCTATCGCGATGGTGGAGTCAGAAGAGGTGGCGCCGGGCAACGTGCTGGGCGTGATGCAAAAAGGCTTTACCCTCAATGGCCGTACGATTCGTGCCGCGATGGTGACGGTGGCAAAAGCGAAGGGTTAATTTTCCCCCTCATGTTAACCCTCTCCTTACCGGGAGAGGGTTATAAGTATTATTCCGCCACGCTGTCGCGAAGGGATTTGACCGGAATAACCCGCACCTGCTTAATCATATTGTCCTGCACATCGAGAATATCGATATCATAGTGTTCAATGCGCACACGGGTGCCAGCGGCCGGGATCTCTTCCAGGGCTTCAAGTAACATTCCGTTAATTGTCCGGGCCTCTGCTTCCGGTAACTGCCAGTTAAATGCTTTATTCAACTCACGTACGTTGGCGCTGCCATCAATGATCACAGACCCGTCATTCTGCGGTGTTACTTCTTCAGCCAGTGACGGCGACATCGATGTCGTAAAGTCCCCAACAATCTCTTCAAGAATATCTTCAACCGTAATCAGCCCCTGAATATCGCCGTATTCGTCCACAACCAGGCCGACTTTCTTTTTATTGCGTTGGAATTTCACCAGTTGAATGCTGAGCGGCGTACCTTCCGGCACATAATAAATCTCATCAGCGGCGCGCAGCATGACCTCTTTAGTGAACTCTTTTTTCTCCGTCATCAGGCGGTAGGCTTCGCGCACGCGAAGCATGCTGATGGTATCGTCAAGCGAATCCCGATAGAGCACGATGCGACCATGCGGCGAATGGGTAAGCTGGCGCACGATCGACTTCCAGTCGTCGTTGATATCGATACCGACAATTTCACTACGCGGCACCATGATGTCATTGACGCTTACTTTTTCCAGATCCAGTATCGACAACAGCATGTCCTGGTTGCGTCGGGAGATCTGGGAGCGGGATTCGTTCACGATGGTACGCAACTCCTCCTTACTGAGGGCCCCGCTGATAACGACATCAGCTTTGATTCCCACCATCCTCATCAGAATCCGCGTCACACCATTAAGCAGCCAGACCAACGGCATCATAATGATTTGCAGCGGTACTAACAGAACGCTACTGGGAAAAGCGACTTTTTCGGGATAAAGAGCGGCGATGGTTTTTGGCAGGACTTCGGCAAATACCAGCACGACAAAGGTCAGCACACCGGTTGCAATTGCCACGCCAGCGTTACCGTATAAACGCATACCAACAATAGTCCCCAGCGCAGAGGCGAGGATGTTGACGAGGTTATTGCCAATCAATACCAGGCTGATGAGTCGGTCAGGTTTACGCAGCAGTTTTTCGACGCGCTTAGCGCTTCGATGGCCCTGCTTTGCCAGATGACGCAGGCGATAACGGTTAACGGTCATCATACCGGTTTCAGAACCGGAGAAGTACGCCGAAATCACCACCATGATGATCAGGGTGACGATCAGCGTCGTGGTGGAAATGTGTTCCAGGGGGAACTCCTTATTAACTTAGGAAATGCTGCAGAACGCGGCTACCAAAATAGGCCAGCGTTAAAATGCCCGCGCCTGCGACGTTAAACCACACGACACGGCGCCCGCGCCATCCTTTATGGTAATGGCCCCACAGCAAGACGATATAGACGAACCAGGCGATGATCGACAGGACAGCTTTGTCGATATTCTCCATGCTGAACAGGTTTTTGAGGAAGAAGAGACCTGTACAGAGCGTTAAAGTCAGCAGAACCACGCCAATCTGCGTGATATGAAACATTTTGCGCTCAATACTCATTAACGGCGGCATTTCACTGCTGAATGCCAGTCGTTTATTCTTCAGTTGGTAGTCAATCCACGCCAGTTGCAGCGCATACATCGCCGCGATAATCAGCGTGGCATAGGAGAAGAGTGAAAGCCCAATATGAACCATCATACCAGGCGTGGTTTCGAGATGCGTGATGTACTCGTTCGGCACAAAAATAGCGAAGGCGAGGTTGATCAGCGCAAAGGTATAAACGATGGGCAACAGCAGCCAGCCACGATTTTTCGACGCCACAATGGTCATGACCGTACAGATCATCAAACTGACCAGCGAACCGACGTTTAATAAGCTTAGGTTTTGCCCACCATCGTCCGGGAAAATCCGCTCTTTAAGCGCGAAGCCGTGAAACATCAGCGCGACAACCGCTGATAAAATCGCCATGCGGCGCCAGCCGCTGTTTTTCTGCAGCAAACCGGGAACGATCAGTGCGAGGCTGATGGAATAAGCGGCAAGAGAAATTAAGGCGAACACGGGCATAGTGACGTCGACAGTTGACCTGAGAAGAAAGAGAAGCAGTATAACGTTACGTGACTCTGGCTCCAACCGTTGCATCACATACATCACGAATGTCTTCATGTTATACTGACGCAAATTTCTGTTATGCGTCGCCCTGGCGGCCCATCGTTTTACCTCAGGCGAGAGACAATGTTTGATAATTTAACCGATCGTTTGTCGCGCACCCTGCGCAATATCAGTGGTCGTGGACGCCTCACTGAAGACAACATTAAAGACACGCTACGCGAAGTGCGTATGGCGCTGCTGGAAGCGGACGTCGCCTTGCCGGTCGTGCGTGATTTCATCAACCGCGTAAAAGAAAAAGCGGTTGGTCATGAAGTGAATAAGAGCCTGACCCCGGGTCAGGAGTTCGTCAAAATCGTGCGCAACGAACTGGTTGCGGCGATGGGCGAAGAGAACCAGAGCCTTAACCTGGCCGCTCAGCCGCCAGCCGTTGTATTGATGGCGGGTTTGCAGGGGGCTGGTAAAACTACCAGCGTAGGTAAACTGGGTAAGTTCTTGCGTGAAAAACACAAGAAGAAGGTAATGGTGGTTTCCGCGGACGTTTATCGCCCGGCGGCGATCAAACAACTGGAAACCCTTGCGCAACAGGTGGAAGTCGACTTCTTCCCCTCTGATGTCGCGCAAAAGCCGGTGGATATCGTTAATGCGGCGCTGAAAGAAGCGAAGCTTAAGTTCTACGACGTGCTTCTGGTGGATACCGCCGGTCGTCTGCACGTTGACGAAGCGATGATGGATGAAATCAAACAGGTTCATGCCGCGATTAACCCGGTAGAAACCCTGTTTGTTGTTGATGCGATGACCGGTCAGGATGCGGCGAATACCGCGAAAGCGTTTAACGAAGCGCTACCGCTGACGGGTGTTGTATTGACCAAAGTGGACGGTGACGCCCGTGGCGGTGCGGCGCTCTCCATTCGCAATATCACTGGCAAACCGATTAAGTTCCTCGGTGTCGGCGAGAAGACCGAAGCACTGGAGCCGTTCCATCCAGACCGTATTGCTTCGCGTATCCTCGGCATGGGTGACGTCCTGTCGCTGATTGAAGATATCGAAAGCAAGGTCGACCGCGCTCAGGCTGAGAAACTGGCGTCCAAACTGAAAAAAGGCGACGGTTTCGATCTGACCGACTTCCTGGAACAGCTGCGTCAGATGAAAAACATGGGCGGTATGGCGAGCCTGATGGGCAAGTTGCCGGGCATGGGGCAGATTCCGGACAACGTAAAAGCGCAGATGGATGACAAAGTCCTGGTGCGTATGGAAGCGATCATCAACTCAATGACCTTTAAAGAGCGTGCGAATCCTGAAATCATCAAAGGCTCTCGTAAGCGCCGTATTGCTGCAGGCTGCGGGATGCAGGTGCAGGATGTTAACCGCCTTCTGAAACAGTTCGACGACATGCAGCGCATGATGAAGAAAATGAAGAAGGGCGGTATGGCCAAGATGATGAGAAGTATGAAGGGGATGATGCCGCCTGGGTTCCCGGGCCGCTAAGACTAAATCGGCCTGGCTTATTGGCCATTTTGGTGCCGGGGTGTGCTCGCCATCCTTACGTACTGCGTGTACGCTCCGGTGGCTGCGCGCACGCCGGCACCAAACTGACTGCAACGCCGAAGGCCTTGATATCACAGTTTCTAAACTGTTGATTGCAATTTCCCCAGAAATCAGTAAAATTTTCGGGCTTTTAATATGACACCGGGCTCCGTTCCTCGATGGGGCCCGGTTGTTTTATTCACACAAGAGGATGTTATGGTAACTATTCGTTTAGCACGTCACGGCGCTAAAAAGCGTCCGTTCTACCAGGTTGTTGTCACCGACAGCCGTAATGCACGCAACGGTCGCTTCATTGAGCGCGTTGGCTTCTTCAACCCGATCGCGTCTGAGAAAGAAGAAGGCACCCGCCTGGATCTGGATCGTATCGCTCACTGGGTTGGCCAGGGCGCTACCGTTTCTGATCGCGTAGCTACGCTGATCAAAGAAGTAAACAAAGCAGCTTAATCTGTCACGGTGGTCATGATGAGCAAGCAACACGCCGCGCAGAGCCCTGTTAATCCTATCGTTCTGGGTAAACTGGGATCTTCCTACGGTATCCGTGGTTGGCTCAGAGTGTTTTCTTCCACCGAAGACGCCGAAAGCATTTTTGACTATCAGCCCTGGTTTATTGAACGGGCGGGTCAGTGGCAGAGCATTGAGCTGGAAAGCTGGCGCTACCACAATCAGGACATTGTCATCAAACTGAAAGGTGTTGATGACAGAGATGCCGCGAATCTGCTGACCAATTGCGAAATTGTCGTAGATTCATCGCAGTTGCCGGAACTGGAAGAGGGTGACTACTACTGGAAAGACCTGATGGGCTGCCAGGTAGTGACCACCGAAGGTTATAGCCTCGGTAAAGTCATCGATATGATGGAAACCGGGTCAAATGACGTTCTCGTCATCAAGGCAAACCTGAAAGATGCATTTGGTATCAAGGAGCGGTTGGTTCCGTTCCTCGATGGGCAGGTTATCAAGAAAGTCGATCTCGCTACTCAAACCATTGAAGTAGATTGGGATCCTGGTTTTTAAACCTCCGGATATACGGTAAAAGACGGCGCTATGTGGATTGGCATAATTAGCCTGTTTCCTGAAATGTTCCGCGCGATTACCGACTACGGGGTAACTGGCCGGGCAGTTAAAAATGGCCTGCTGAGCATCCAGAGCTGGAGTCCACGTGACTTTGCTCATGACCGGCACCGTACCGTGGACGATCGTCCTTACGGCGGCGGACCGGGGATGCTAATGATGGTGCAACCTTTGCGGGATGCCATTCATGCAGCAAAAGATGCGGCCGGTGAAGGCGCAAAAGTGATTTATCTATCACCTCAGGGGCGTAAGCTTGATCAAGCGGGCGTCAGCGAACTGGCAACGAATCAGAAACTGATTCTGGTGTGCGGGCGCTACGAAGGGATAGATGAGCGCGTAATCCAAACCGAGATTGACGAAGAATGGTCTATCGGCGATTACGTTCTCAGCGGTGGTGAGTTACCAGCCATGACGCTGATTGATTCGGTCTCCCGGTTTATTCCGGGTGTTCTGGGCCATGAAGCTTCGGCAACGGAAGATTCCTTTGCTGATGGATTACTGGACTGCCCACACTATACTCGACCTGAGCTGTTAGAAGGGATGGAAGTACCGCCAGTGTTACTGTCGGGAAATCATGCCGAGATACGTCGCTGGCGTTTGAAACAGTCGCTGGGCCGTACCTGGCTTAGAAGACCTGAACTTCTGGAAAACCTGGCTCTGACTGAAGAGCAAGCAAGGTTGCTGGCGGAGTTCAAAAAAGAACACGCATAACAGCAACATAAACATGATGGGACAGCGTAAGCCCCCAATATCAGTTTACCCAGGATAAGAGATTAAATTATGAGCAACATTATTAAGCAAATTGAACAAGAACAGATGAAGCAGGACGTACCTTCCTTCCGTCCGGGTGATACCGTGGAAGTGAAAGTATGGGTTGTTGAAGGTTCCAAAAAACGTCTGCAGGCATTCGAGGGCGTGGTTATCGCTATTCGTAACCGCGGTCTGCACTCTGCATTCACTGTTCGTAAAATTTCCAACGGCGAAGGCGTTGAGCGTGTCTTCCAGACTCACTCTCCGGTAGTTGACAGCATTGCTGTTAAACGTCGTGGTGCTGTACGTAAAGCTAAACTGTACTACCTGCGTGAGCGCACTGGTAAGTCTGCTCGTATCAAAGAGCGTCTTAACTAAGATTCGCTTTCGCGACATCCTGTTAGAAAGGGCTGGCCTGTGGGCTGGCCCTTTTTTTATGGTTTAAAAAGGGACAATGGAATTGCATTTACCCGTATGACCCGGAGTGGTAATGCTTATTCAAAGCCCCAGCATGATGTTCTTGCTCCCCCAATTCAGATAATGGCTTCGTCGTCGAACACCTGTGTAACGTCCATACGATGGATGCTTATGGCTTGCCCTGCATGGTACTTTTGCGCAAGCCTTCATATGCGCTCTTACAGACTCCTGGGAAATGGTATGTATTAAATTGTTTACATATTACTGCCGTGCGATGAGGATTAAAATTGACGTGTAAAGATAAATGTACGAATTTTGGATTGAATTCTTTACTGATTGTGATATCGTGTCACCTCCTCACTGAGGAATAACTATCGCAAACGAGTCATACAGGATCACCAATCATGCAAAAAGACGCGCTGAATAACGTACACATTACCGACGAACAAGTTCTGATTACTCCGGATCAACTGAAAGCCGCTTTCCCGCTGAGTATTGCTCAGGAAGCGCAGATCGCGCAGTCCCGCCAGACGATTTCCAACATCATCGCCGGAGAAGATCCGCGTTTATTGGTCGTTTGCGGCCCCTGCTCAATTCATGATCCAGAAACCGCACTTGAATATGCTCGTCGATTTAAAGCACTTGCCGCAGAGGTCAGCGATAGCCTCTATCTGGTGATGCGCGTCTATTTTGAAAAACCCCGTACCACCGTCGGCTGGAAAGGGTTGATTAACGATCCCCATATGGATGGCTCGTTTGATGTTGAGGCCGGGCTGAAAATTGCTCGCCAGTTATTGGTGGAACTGGTCAACATGGGGCTGCCGCTGGCAACCGAAGCGCTCGACCCGAATAGCCCGCAGTACCTGGGCGACCTGTTTAGCTGGTCCGCCATTGGTGCACGCACCACGGAATCACAAACCCACCGTGAAATGGCTTCCGGTTTATCAATGCCAGTGGGCTTCAAAAACGGTACCGACGGTAGCCTGGCAACAGCGATTAACGCGATGCGCGCTGCAGCAATGCCGCACCGTTTCGTCGGTATTAACCAGGCCGGCCAGGTCTGTCTGTTGCAAACGCAAGGCAACCCTGATGGTCACGTGATCTTGCGCGGTGGTAAAGCGCCAAACTACAGCCCTGCGGATGTTGCTCAGTGTGAAAAAGAGATGGAGCAGGCGGGACTCAAGCCAGCACTGATGGTAGATTGCAGCCATGGCAATTCGAATAAAGATTACCGCCGCCAGCCAGCAGTGGCTGAATCGGTTGTTGCGCAGATCAAAGACGGAAACCGTTCAATTATTGGCTTGATGATTGAAAGTAATATCCACGAAGGCAATCAATCATCCGAGCAGCCGCGTAGTGAAATGAAATACGGTGTATCAGTCACCGATGCTTGCATTAGCTGGGAAACCACTGAGGTGTTGCTGCGTGAAATCGGCAATGACTTGCGCAGTAGCCTTGCGGCACGTCTGGCTTAAGAGGGTGTTATGGTTGCAGAGCTGACCGCGTTACGCGATCAAATAGATGAAGTCGATAAAGCGTTGTTGGAACTACTGGCTCGCCGTATGTCGCTGGTTGCCGAAGTCGGTGAAGTAAAAAGCCAATACGGCCTGCCGATCTATGTTCCGGAACGCGAGGCCTCGATGCTGGCGTCCCGTCGTCAGGAAGCTGAAGCCCTGGGGGTGTCACCGGATTTGATTGAGGATGTTCTGCGTCGCGTTATGCGTGAATCCTATTCCAGTGAAAACGACAAGGGGTTCAAAACCCTCTGTCCTTCGCTACGACCGGTCGTACTTGTCGGCGGCAACGGGCAAATGGGGCAGTTGTTTGCCAAAATGCTGACGCTTTCTGGCTACCAGGTGCGTATTCTGGAAAAAGATGACTGGGCACAGGCGCAGGCAATTGTCGCTGATGCGGGCATGGTCATTGTGAGTGTTCCTATTCATATCACTGAAAAGGTGATCGCACAGTTACCGCCGTTACCGGACGACTGTATCCTTGTCGACCTGGCGTCAGTAAAAAGCGGGCCATTGCAGGCGATGCTGGAAGCACATAAAGGACCTGTCGTCGGTCTGCATCCGATGTTTGGCCCTGACAGCGGAAGCCTGGCGAAACAGGTTGTCGTGTGGTGCGATGGTCGAAAACCGGATGCTTACCAGTGGTTCCTGGAGCAAATTCAGGTATGGGGTGCGCGCTTACATCGGATCAGCGCCGTAGAACATGACCAGAATATGGCGTTTATCCAGGCGTTACGCCACTTTGCCACTTTTGCATACGGGCTGCATCTGGCCGAAGAAAATGTACAGCTTGAGCAGTTACTGGCACTCTCGTCGCCTATTTATCGCCTTGAACTGGCGATGGTTGGCCGCTTGTTCGCGCAGGATCCACAACTCTATGCCGACATTATTATGTCTTCGGAAAATAACCTGGCACTTATAAAGCGCTACTACCAGCGTTTCGGCGAGGCGATTAGCCTGCTGGAGCACGGTGACAAGCAGGCGTTTATTGACAGCTTCCGGAAGGTAGAACACTGGTTTGGCGATTATGCTAAACGTTTCCAGAATGAAAGCCGCGTCTTGCTGCGTCAGGCGAATGACAGCCGCCAATAAATAAAAAGCCGTTTATACTGAAAAGCCAGTGGTATACCGCTGGCTTTTTTCTTTTTAAGGGACAGATATGGCTGAACCGCAACTGCTGTTTGATTACACCGGGCACCTCCCGGAATGCCCGACATGGAGTGAAGAGGAGCAGGCGCTCTGGTGGGCCGATATTCTTGAAGGCGAACTCCATCGTTATCATCCTGCTACCGGTGAGCACTCGGTGCTTTGTTTTCCCGAGGAGGTTGGCTGCTTCGCATTGAGAGAGAAGGGCGGTTTTATTGTCGCGATGCGCAACGCTATCTGGCTCGCCGATAAGCGAGGGTTGCTGGTACAAAAAGTGTGTGATAACCCGTCAAACCCGCAACTGGCGCGTTTTAACGACGGTGGCACCGATCACCTTGGCCGTTTCTATGCAGGGACATTCTGGGGGCCGGGCGATTACAACGGTGCGCTTCTGATGCGTATTGATAATGACCTTAAACCCAGGGTGATCCAATGCGATATTCAAGGCCATAACGGTCTGGCGTTCAGCCACGACAAGCAGTGGATGTTTACGTCTGATACACCAAACGGGGTTATCTATCGAACGCCGCTGGATGAGCAGGGGGAGCCTGGTGTGCGCGAAGTCTTCCGGCGATTTCAAGTCGGTGAAGGTATCCCGGACGGTGCGGCAATGGATGTTGAAGGCTGCTACTGGAGCGCAATGTTCGATGGCTGGCGTATTGCACGGTTTTCACCGCAGGGAGAGCAACTGGCAGAGTATCGCCTGCCGGTACGTTGCCCGACAATGGTCTGCTTTGGCGGAACCGATATGAAAACGCTGTTTATTACGACCACGCGGGAGAATATGGATGAGCAGGAGATAGCGGATTATCCTCTTTCGGGGGCGATCTTCACCCTGCCGGTTGAGGTGGCAGGAATGAAGAAGTCACCGTTTATAGAATGTTAAGCCGGATCGACAGGTACGACGTTTTCACTGGGATAACAGCCGAGCACCTTAAGCGAGCGGGTAATGGATGTCAGCTCACGCAGGGCTTTTTGCACATCCAACGCGTGTAAGTTCGCCTGAATATCCAGGTAGAACATCTCTTCCCACGGGTTGCCGTGGATCGGGCGCGATTCCAGTTTGGTCATGATCAGGTTGTGATTACGCAGCACCAGTAATGCTTCAACCAGTGCACCGGCCTGTTGACCGGTTGCAATCAGCAGTGTGGTTTTGGCCGGGACCTGATCGGAGACATCAATCGCTTTGCGGGCAAGTACCACAAAGCGAGTGATATTCTGCGTTTGGTTTGCCAGATTGCGTTCCAGTACTTGTAATCCATACAATGCCCCGCCGGCTTCATTACCCAGTGCGGCCACATGCGGAGAGTTTTCCTGTGCCACACGTTCCATGGCGGAGGAGGTACTTTCGCAATATTCAATTTTCCAGTGCGGGTAGCGATTCAAAAACTGGCTACATTGCTGGAAAGGCTGCGGATGGCTGTAAACGGTCTGGATTTTATCCAGGTCGGTGGAACCGGATACCAGGACGCAGTGGTCAATTGGCACGGTCAGCTCACCCACAATCGACAGGCTGGTGTGTTGTAGCAAATCGTAAACGTCATTGATGGCCCCGGAACTGGTGTTTTCCAGTGGCACGACCGCGTAATCAGCCTGACCTGTTTCAACCTGATTAAAAATATCGTGAAATTTCAGACAGCCGCTCTCAATAAATTGCTCGAAATGACGAGCGGCATACTGGCGCGCAGCCAGATGAGAGTACGAACCTTTCGGGCCGAGGAAAGCGATACGGGCAGAGTGCGGGTTAATTTTGTTGAGATGCTGCTGGAGCAGCGCCTGCTGGGTAAGAACGGAATCTTCGATAATAAGCTGGAACAGGCGAGTGATGTAATGGGCGTCGAGGTGATGCGTTTTACCTAATTGAATTAGACGTTCCAGCAGGTCACGTTCACGATCAATATCCCGAACAGGGCGGTGAGAAGCCAGTTTTGCTTTACCCACCTCAACCGCCAGTTGACGCCGCTCGGCCAACAGGGAAAGTAACTGCTCATCCAGGGCGCTTATTTTTACACGTAAATCCAGTAAAGGGTTATCCGCTGTCATGTTGTTGCCTTAATTGTTATCAATAAAAAAGGCCTCCCGGAGTGGGAGGCCTTGTTGTTCGTCTTCGCATTCTTTATCACAAAACGAATCGCCTCCCGGTCATGGGAAGGTAAAAAAGAATGCGAAGAAGAACGGAACATGTTTCATGAAAATTTCCTTTTGAGTGTCAGACTAAAGTACCTGTACTGTTTTCTCTCTGTCAATAAAAAACGCGCCCGAAGGCGCGTTGCTGATTGTCTATAGAAAACCCCCAGCTAGGCTGGGGGTTCCGGAAAGCTTTCAGCTTTAAGCCAGTTATTAAAACCCCTTTTGATTTGTTAAAACAGCTTGCGGTCTGGCAACTGCAAAAGTTCAACAAGAAATCAAAAGGGGGTCC
>SMDE01000002.1:0-386878 GCA_004346725.1 Phytobacter diazotrophicus
GGCATCCCCTGAACCGGCGGGGCGCAGAGGCTGAGCGCGCCGTCCTGCATCAGCACCGCTTCCGGCTCCAGGGTTTTATCACGGCTGGTGAACTGAATGTCGTAACAGAACGGCTGGCTCAGATGCTCGCGGCCTTCAAAGGAGAGCACATCAGGCGGGCTGCTCAGGCCACGGATTTTTAATTTGTGGTGGGAGTGGTCAAAACTGAGCGCATTCATGCGGTGTCTCCTGCATCCTTGCAATATGCAATGTATTCTTGCCTTTATTGCTGACGGGCAAGCACAACAATCTGTGAATTCCCATTTTCCAGGCTGGTTTATTTATGCCATCCCAATAGCGTCACGCAAAAAAGCATAGCTACAGCATAGCTACCGCCAGAGAAAATCCACGCTCCTGGATACGACATAATTAACAATGCGATTCCATATAGACAAAAATACCTCATTAATAAAGTCACTTAGCGCAAAAGCGACTGAATATGGAAGCCTACTCACTTAATTATATTTTTAGGAAAAACACCACGATTTTCAGATATTCATGCTAAAAATGCATACGTTAATAAACGTTGAAAATTATTATTTAAAACAGCGGAGAGTTATTTTGTAAAAAGAAAGGAAACAGAAGAGGCATTGGAAAGGCGTCAGAAAGTGAAAACACCGTTCACACAACGGTGAACGGTGTTTTGCAAGGCTCGATTAATTACTTGCTGGTATCAAGCTCATCGAAGCTTTTCACCAGATCATCAATCGCTTTGATCTGTTTCAGGAACGGCTCCAGTTTATCCAGCGGCAGTGCGGACGGGCCATCGCATTTCGCGTTGGCTGGATCCGGGTGCGCCTCAATAAACAGACCGGCCAGGCCTGTCGCCATACCCGCGCGCGCCAGCTCAGCAACCTGGGCACGACGGCCACCAGAGGCGGCGCCAAACGGGTCGCGGCACTGCAATGCGTGCGTCACATCGAAAATGACCGGCGAGTTGCCAGAGACGTTTTTCATCACGCTAAAGCCGAGCATATCGACAACCAGGTTGTCGTAACCGAAGTTGCTGCCACGGTCGCACAGGATAACTTTGTCGTTACCGCCTTCATGGAATTTATCCACGATATTACCCATCTGGCCAGGGCTTACGAATTGCGGTTTTTTCACGTTAATGACGGCGCCGGTTTTCGCCATCGCTTCGACCAGGTCGGTCTGACGCGCCAGAAATGCCGGTAACTGAATCACGTCGACCACGTCAGCGACAGGCTGAGCCTGGCTGGCTTCGTGAACATCGGTGATCACTTTCACGCCGAACGTCTGTTTCAGCTCCTGGAAAATTTTCATCCCTTCTTCCAGGCCCGGCCCACGGTAAGACTTGATGGAGGAACGGTTGGCTTTGTCAAAAGAGGCTTTGAACACATACGGAATACCCAGTTTCTGGGTAACAGTTACGTAGTGCTCACAAATACGCATCGCGAGGTCGCGGGACTCCAGCACGTTCATACCGCCAAACAGAACAAACGGTAGATCGTTCGCGACATTGATATCGCCAATGCTAACCACTTTTTGTGTCATATAATTCCCTTATCAAGATTCAGTCTATTAATTCAGTTTAGTGCAGTGTAATTTGCTTGTGCGAAATGGTGTTAATTTGCGCACGGATCATCTCGCTGATGGGATCCTCAGGACACTGCTCTACGAAGTAATTCAGATCGTGCAGCGCAACATGATCGCACTCGAGTTGCGCATAAATTAAGCCACGATCGCGGATCTCATACGGGTCTTCCGGGTTAAACTGCAACAAAGCTTCACTGGCACGCAAAGCCAGTTCCATTTGTTGCTCTTCCATCAACGCCGATTTCAAAGTATCGAGCAGCTTACGGATGACTTCCGCGTTATCTGCCTCGTCGAGATCCTCATTAAACAGCTCAGCCACAGGGCTGATGTTACCCTTAAGCCAGACGTCCAGCGTATGCTCGTCCAGCGTGTCGCCATTAAAGGGGTTGATCAACCACATTTCCCCATCCAGCCACTCAGCGCGCAGAATGAGCTGCGTCGGGAAAATCACCGGCATCAGCGGAATATCCAGATGCCCGGCAACCCATAACAGAATGGCGCCCAGTGACACCGCGCTACCCTGACGGTTTTGCAGGACTTTATCCAGCCACAACGCATCCGACAGACGGTACACACCGCGGGTGTCTTTAAAACCCCATTCGCCGTAAAACAGCTCAAGGAGTTTCTCCAGTTGCAAGTCCTGCGGTTGAGCCTCACTTATTTCTTCACGCGCCAGACGGATCAGACGCTCAAGTTCGTCGTGCACGAACTGCGAGGGAAAATCATCACGAATCAATTCAGATATCAGGATCATTCCATCGCACAATGGTGCTTTGTTAAATTCGAAATCGGCTAACGACCGCATGTCTTACCCCAGTATCGGTATCTTTGTGGCGGCGAGTTTAATGATGATGTACAGCACCACCAGCCCCAGCAAAAACGCAATAAACCCCGTTTGCTGGCTGCGCGGACGATGTCGCCCCAGCGCAATGAAACCCAAAACGATGTAGATGATAACGCCAAACAGCTTTTCCGTCAGCCATGCGCCATTAGCAGTAAATGGGATATAGCGCGTTACAACGATAAGCCCGAGGCCGCTGAGCAATAACAGCGTGTCCACTGCATGGGGCACAACCCGCACCCAGCGCGCCTGTGCGCGAGGGTCACCCGTAAAGCGCCACCAGTATCGCAGCACAAACAGGCTAATGGTCAGAACCACCGTGGTCAAATGCAGGCTTATCAGAAACGTGAACGCACTCATTCCCTGTTACTCCTGTTGCGGCAGGCGCCCGAGCGTCAGACGCTCGTTATCACCATAATCCCGGCAGGTTTCCACCTGCACATATCCTTGTTCGCCAAACAGCGCACGTACCGCTTCACCCTGCTGCCAGCCGTGTTCCAGTAGCAGCCAGCCACCAGGGCGCAAAAAACGCCTTGATTGTGCGATTATCCACGCCAGATCCGCAAGTCCTTCTTGTGCCGCAACCAGTGCAGAACGCGGCTCGAAACGCACATCCCCCATGGCAAGATGAGGGTCCTGCTCATCAATATAAGGCGGATTGCTGACAATCAGGTCGAAGGGCTGCCCTTCAAGGGCGCTAAACCAGTGGCTGGTCAGCACCGAAACGTTCGTTATTCCTAAATGTTCCGCGTTACGCAGAGCCAGGGCGACGGCATCGGGCATGACGTCGACCGCCGTAATCTGGCAATCCGGACGTTCACTGGCCAGCGCCAGCGCGATAGCGCCGGTGCCGGTGCCCAGATCGAGGATCCGGCACGGCTGTTCCGGCAGACGGTTCAGCGCCTGCTCAACCAGACATTCGGTATCCGGGCGCGGAATCAACGTCGCAGGCGAGACAAACAGCGGCAACGACCAGAACTCGCGTACCCCCACAAGATGCGCGACCGGCTCACCCTGTTCACGGCGGGCCAGCAGATCATCAAGCCGCGCGAGCTCAGTGTCCGAAAGCGCAGTTTCGCCGAAGGCAAGAATAAAGGTGCGCGCTTTTCCGGTTACAAAGCCCAGCAAAATCTCCGCATCCCGTCGCGGGCTTTCGCTGTGCGAAAGTCGATTTATCGCGTGACGCAACCAGTGTTGATAGTCCATCAATCCTGTCCGGCGAGCGCTGCCAGTTGGTCGGCCTGATATTCCTGCACAATCGGCTCAATCAGCATGTCCAGCTTGCCTTCCATCACCTCGTCCAGACGGTAGACTGTCAGGTTGATACGGTGGTCGGTCACACGCCCCTGCGGGAAGTTATAGGTGCGGTTACGATCGCTGCGATCGCCGCTACCCAGCAGATTTCGACGCGTTGAGGCTTCCGCCTGCTGGCGTTTGGCAATTTCCGCCGCGCGAATGCGCGAGCCCAGAACGGCCAGTGCTTTGGCTTTGTTTTTATGCTGAGAACGTTCGTCCTGACACTCCACCACGATGCCTGTCGGCAAGTGGGTAATACGAATCGCGGAGTCGGTGGTGTTAACGTGCTGCCCACCCGCGCCGGATGAACGGAAGGTATCAATGCGCAGATCGCCCGGGTTGATATCCGGCAGTTCGGCTTCCGGCAATTCTGGCATTACCGCAACGGTACAGGCAGAGGTATGGATACGCCCCTGAGATTCGGTTGCCGGAACACGCTGTACGCGATGGCCGCCGGACTCAAATTTCAGCCGTCCGTAAACGCCTTCGCCGCTCACTTTCGCGATGATCTCTTTATAGCCGCCATGCTCGCCCTCATTGGCGCTCATGATCTCTACACGCCAGCGACGTGACTCGGCATAGCGGGTATACATGCGGAACAGATCGCCTGCGAATAACGCCGCTTCATCACCGCCGGTCCCGGCACGCACTTCCAGGAAGGCGCTGCGCTCATCGTCAGGATCTTTAGGTAGCAAAAGAATTTGCAGGTGCTGTTCCAGTTGTTCGCTTTTTTCTTTTGCATCGCGTAACTCTTCCTGCGCCATATCGCGCATTTCCGGGTCATCGAGCATCATTTGTGCGGTTTCGATATCTTCCTGAATCTGTTGCCAGTCAGTAAAACAGCGCGATACGTCGCTTAGTTGCGCATACTCCCTGGATAAGGCGCGGAATCGCTCCTGATCGGCGATGGTTTGCGCGTCACCCAACAGCGCCTGAACTTCTTCATGACGCTCGTGTAGGGCTTCCAGTTTGGCAACGATAGAAGGCTTCATAGGCGTAAATGCACCCTGTTATTAGAGATTGTTGTGCTACTCCAGCCCGAGGCTGTTGCGCAGAATATGCAGGCGCTCATCATCCCCGTCACGGGCGGCCTGCTGAAGAGATTTGGTTGGTGCGTGGATCAGGCGATTAGTCAGTTTCCAGGCCAGATCCTGCATAATGGCTTGTGCGTCGCCACCCTGTTCAAGGGCGGCCAGCGCTTTGGCAGTCAATTCATCACGAATCTGCTCAGATTGGCTGCGGTAATCACGAATTGTCTCGCTGGCGCTTTGCGCGCGCAGCCAGGCCATAAATTCGCTCGTTTCCTGCTCAACGATAGTTTCAGCCTGCACCGCCGCCGCTTTACGCTGCGCGAGATTGTGCTGAATAATGCTTTGTAGATCGTCAACGCTGTAGAGATAGGCGTTCGCCAGTTTACCCACTTCCGGCTCGACATCGCGCGGAACGGCAATATCCACCAGCAGCATTGGCTGGTTGCGGCGCGCCTTCATTGCCCGCTCAACCATGCCTTTACCAATGATCGGCAATGGGCTGGCGGTAGAACTGATAACAATATCGGCATCTTTAAGGCGCGAATCGATATCGCTCAGGGAAATCACTTCCGCCCCTACTTCATCTGCCAGAACCTGCGCACGTTCACGAGTACGGTTGGCGATGATCATCTTCTGCACTTTATGCTCGCGCAAATGACGTGCCACCAGTTCGATAGTTTCCCCCGCACCGACAAGCATGACGCTGACCGACGAGAGTGATTCAAAGATTTGGCGCGCCAGGGTACAGGCAGCAAAGGCGACAGAAACCGCGCTCGCGCCGATATCGGTTTCCGTGCGCACGCGTTTGGCGACGGAGAACGATTTCTGGAACATGCGTTCGAGTTCGCTTGCTTTCAGATGACCGCGGTTAGAATCCGCAAACGCTTTTTTCACCTGGCCGAGGATCTGCGGTTCGCCCAGTACCAGCGAGTCCAGCCCGCTCGCCACGCGCATTAAATGGCTGACGGCGTCGTTATCGTGGTGCCAGTAAAGGCTGTTACGCAACTCTTCTTCGCTGATCTGATGGTAATCACACAGCCAGCGAACCAGCGATTCATGGAGGTTTTCCTGCTCTTCAACGCTTAAATAAAGCTCGGTACGGTTACATGTTGACAACACCACACCACCCTGCACCATCGGCTGCGCCAGCAGGCTGTCTAACGCCTGGTCAAGCGTATCCGGCGAAAACGTAATACGTTCTCGCAACGAAACGGGGGCCGTTTTGTGGTTGATGCCGAGCGCCAGAAGAGTCATGTGAGTGGGAATAGTACCAACGTTGATAAGGTTAGACTGTGCGCATCATACAGGATGCGCGAGGTCAATAAAAGAGAGCGCCCCCTTTTGGAGTAATCGGTAATTTAATGATTTAAGACAACTTGAACGTAGACGCTATCACTGCCCGGCGCTAGCATTAAGAATATTTACTGCAACGCACCTCAAGGATTCGTCATCATTATGACTTTGCCGGACTTTCGCCTTATTCGTTTGCTGCCGCTGGCTAGCCTCGTACTGACTGCTTGTACCCTCAATGCGCCTAAAGGGCCGGGCCAGAGTCCGGATGCCCCTCAGTGGCGTCAACATCAGCAAGACGTCAGCAAATTGAACCAGTTTCAGACACGTGGCGCTTTCGCCTTTATCTCCGATGAGCAGAAAGTCTATGCCCGCTTTTTCTGGCAACAGACCGGGCAGGATCGCTATCGTCTGCTGCTGACAAACCCGTTGGGCAGCACGGAGCTGGAACTCAACGCCCAGCCTGGCGCAGTAGAGCTGGTCGACAACAAAGGCAAGCGCTATACCTCCACCGATGCGGAAGAGATGATTGGCAAACTGACCGGTATGCCTATTCCACTGAACAGCCTGCGTCAGTGGATTCTGGGCCTGCCCGGCGACGCGACCGACTACAAGCTTGACGACCAGTATCGCCTCAGCGAGCTTAACTACAGCCAGGGGGGCAAAAACTGGAAAGTGGTGTACGGCGGTTATGACAGCAATACGAAGCCGGCCCTGCCCTCCAGTCTTGAGCTAAGCGATGGCGGACAGCGTATTAAGCTCAAAATGGATAACTGGATTGCGAAATGATGACGCGCTTTCCCGCACCGGCGAAACTCAATCTGTTTTTGTATATCACCGGGCAACGGGCTGATGGTTATCACACGCTGCAAACCCTGTTTCAGTTTCTTGATTACGGTGACACCTTAAGCTTTGAACCGCGAACAGATGGCGTTATTCGGTTGCTAACGCCTATTGAAGGGGTACCGGATGAAGAAAACCTGATCGTGCGCGCAGCCCGTCTGTTGATGCAGCAGGCGCATAAAACGGGTCGCCTGCCTGCTGGCAGCGGCGCAGATATCCAGATAGACAAACGCCTGCCGATGGGCGGCGGTCTGGGCGGGGGCTCCTCTAACGCGGCTACGGTGCTGGTGGCGCTCAATCATCTGTGGCAGTGCGGTTTATCGGTTGATGAGCTGGCAGAACTGGGATTAACACTGGGGGCGGATGTACCAGTGTTTGTCCGGGGCCACGCGGCGTTTGCCGAAGGTGTCGGCGAGATACTTACCCCCGTGGAACCCGAAGAGAAATGGTATCTGGTCGCCCATCCTGGCGTCAGCATCCCCACCCCGACCATTTTCCGCGATCCGGAATTGCCGAGAAATACACCAAAGCGGTCAATAGAAACGTTACTAAAATGTGAATTCAGCAACGATTGCGAGGTTATCGCAAGAAAACGTTTTCGTAAGGTTGATGAGGCGCTTACCTGGCTGCTAGAATACGCGCCGTCGCGCCTGACTGGCACAGGGGCCTGTGTTTTTGCTGAATTTGACACAGAGTCTGCTGCTCTTCAGGTGTTAGAGCAAGCCCCGGCATGGCTGCGCGGTTTTGTCGCACGAGGTGTAAACCTCTCGCCTCTCGCCAGCGCCCTCGCCGGGCAAGCTGAGTCCCGGTGACAACGTCACTTGTTCCAGACGTTGCATCGCGCTCTTTAATACACCGCATGGATAGAATTATGTCTGAACCGCACATTTATGGCTTATTCTATCCACCAATGGACGCATGCCTGAGGTTCTTCTCGTGCCTGATATGAAGCTTTTTGCTGGTAACGCCACCCCGGAACTAGCACAACGTATTGCCAACCGCCTGTACACTTCTCTCGGCGACGCCGCCGTAGGTCGCTTTAGCGACGGCGAAGTCAGCGTACAAATTAATGAAAATGTACGCGGTGGTGATATTTTCATCATCCAGTCCACTTGTGCTCCAACGAACGACAACCTGATGGAATTGGTTGTTATGGTTGATGCCCTGCGCCGTGCTTCTGCAGGCCGTATCACCGCCGTTATTCCTTATTTTGGTTATGCCCGTCAGGACCGCCGCGTGCGCTCCGCACGTGTACCTATCACCGCAAAAGTTGTCGCGGATTTTCTCTCCAGCGTAGGCGTTGACCGCGTCCTCACCGTCGACCTGCACGCTGAGCAGATCCAGGGCTTCTTTGATGTGCCGGTTGATAACGTATTCGGTAGTCCTATTCTGCTGGAAGACATGCTGCAACTTAATCTGGATAACCCGATTGTGGTTTCTCCGGATATCGGCGGCGTTGTTCGCGCTCGCGCTATCGCAAAACTGCTTAACGATACCGATATGGCTATTATTGATAAACGTCGCCCGCGTGCGAACGTTTCTCAGGTTATGCATATCATCGGTGACGTCGCAGGCCGTGACTGCGTGCTGGTTGACGACATGATCGACACCGGCGGTACGCTGTGTAAAGCAGCAGAAGCGCTGAAAGAGCGCGGTGCTAAACGCGTGTTTGCTTACGCGACTCACCCGATCTTCTCTGGCAATGCGGCAAACAACCTGCGCAACTCCGTTATCGATGAAGTGGTCGTTTGTGACACCATCCCGCTGACGGATGAAATCAAATCGCTGCCAAACGTGCGTACCTTGACTCTGTCTGGCATGCTGGCCGAAGCGATTCGTCGCATCAGCAACGAAGAATCCATTTCCGCAATGTTCGAACATTGATTGGAATCGGCACAAAGACCCGCTACGGCGGGTTTTTTTATTCCTGTGTTTTATTTGTATGACTAATAAACATCGCGCATACAAATTTGTATTGGTGATATTTGACCAGGGATTACTCTTCTGTGAAAAGACTCTTTTCTCCACACGTCATGCCATTCAGCGCCATTATTGAGGCCTGCTGGAAGGAAAAATATAGCCTGGCGCGTTTCACGCGCGACCTGATTGCCGGGGTGACGGTTGGCATCATCGCCATTCCACTGGCCATGGCCCTGGCCATTGGTAGCGGCGTTGCGCCGCAGTACGGGCTTTATACCGCCGCTGTCGCCGGTATCGTCATCGCACTGACCGGGGGGTCGCGCTATAGCGTTTCCGGCCCTACCGCCGCTTTCGTCGTCATTCTCTATCCTGTATCGCAGCAATTTGGTCTCGGTGGGCTGCTGGTAGCGACGCTGATGTCAGGCGTCTTTTTGATTCTGTTTGGCCTCGCCCGCTTTGGGCGCCTGATCGAATATATTCCCGTTTCCGTCACGCTGGGCTTTACGTCAGGTATCGGGATTACCATCGGTACCATGCAGATAAAAGATTTCCTCGGTTTGCAGGTTGCCCATATGCCGGAACATTACCTGCAAAAAGTCGGCGCGCTGGCAATGGCATTGCCGAGTATTAACCTCGGTGATGCGGCCATCGGTGTCGTTACCCTCGGCACCCTGATTTTGTGGCCTCGTCTGCGCATTCGCCTGCCGGGGCATTTACCGGCACTGCTTGCCGGTTGTGCCGTGATGGCGGTAGTTAATCTGGTGGGTGGTCATGTCGCCACCATTGGCTCTCAATTTCACTACGTGCTGGCAGACGGTTCACAGGGCAACGGTATTCCACAATTGCTGCCACAGCTTGTGTTGCCCTGGGATTTGCCGGGTTCGAGCTTCACCCTGAGCTGGGCCTCTCTGCAGGCGCTGCTGCCCGCCGCGTTCTCGATGGCGTTACTGGGGGCCATTGAGTCTCTGCTCTGCGCGGTAGTGCTTGATGGCATGACCGGAACACGCCATAAAGCCAATAGCGAGTTGATAGGTCAGGGGCTGGGGAATATTGTCGCGCCTTTCTTTGGCGGCATCACCGCTACGGCGGCGATTGCCCGTTCAGCGGCCAACGTCCGCGCCGGAGCATCGTCCCCGGTCTCCGCCATTATTCACGCGGTTCTGGTGATTCTTGCCCTGCTGGTGCTCGCTCCCCTGCTCTCCTGGCTGCCGCTTTCCGCCATGGCCGCGCTGCTGCTGATGGTGGCCTGGAACATGAGTGAAGCGCATAAAGTGGTAAACCTGCTGCGTCGCGCGCCGACAGACGACATTATCGTCATGCTGATTTGTATGTCGCTGACCGTGTTGTTCGATATGGTTATCGCCATTAGCGTGGGTATCGTTCTGGCATCACTACTGTTTATGCGCCGTATCGCGCGCATGACCCGTCTGTCGCCTGTCAATGTAGACGTGGCGGACGATATTCTGGTGTTGCGTGTGATTGGCCCGCTGTTTTTCGCCGCCGCCGACGGTCTGTTCACCGAACTGGAATCGCGGATTGCAGGCAAACGGGTCGTGATACTCAAGTGGGATGCGGTACCGCTGCTTGATGCGGGTGGGCTCGATGCCTTCCAGCGTTTTGTCAATCGCCTGCCGGAAGGCACCGAGTTGCGCGTCAGCAATCTGGAGTTTCAGCCGCTGCGCACCATGGCGCGAGCGGGTATCAAACCCATTGCGGGCCGGTTGTCGTTCTGGCCAAACCGTGACGCCGCGTTAGCGGATTTATGATGAACCCGATGCCCCGTAGCGCTTGCGCATCAGGGCATCTACCGCCTGCTGCAGCCATTGCAGCAGGTCTGGCGTCACCCAGGTTCCTTTCATGAGATGCGGCTCCTGCTGCATCGACAGGCGAAACTTCTGTTGGGTTTGCGGATCGGTTCCGGCATAGGACTGGAACAGCTCCAGCCAGGCGTTTGCCAGCGCCTGCGCCTCTTCTGACTGCGGGTCAAGCCCCTCGAGTGCCGCCTGGCGAACGCGACTGACTAACGGCGGCCACTCCATCATCCGGTCAAAATAATGCGCGCGGGTAAATGCCATCTCTTCTGGCGTCAGATAGCGCTGCCAGATAGCCAGTTTGCTTTCGCCGAAACTGCGGGTGATGAAATTAATTGTCGCATCATCAATTCCGGTCTGTTCACGCATTTGCGGCTCAACCAGGTGCATCTCATTGAGCCGGGTCAAAAACTCCGGCCTGCGGGCAGTATCCTCCTCCAGGCGCGTCATCCAGCGCGTTGCCAGATCCATCGCCTTTTCATCATCAACCGGGCACCCCTGCGCCATCAGCGCTTTGGCTTCCGCCACCATGTTCGCCCATACAAGGCTGCGCTCTTCGTCATGCGCGGCAAACGGTAGCTCGCGCAATTCCTCAGCACTAAACCAACGGTTATACATATTCGTTAACTCCAGCGTCAGTAACCAGGACTCCAGGTCAGGTTCAGACCCGCTTTCCATTCCATGCTTTAACATCAGCAGTTGCTGGCGCAACGTCTGGATCGTGCGCATTTGCACATCAAGCAAGCTGATTTGTTCATCGAGCAGAACGTGAAGCGGACGCGTCTCCCGCGCCAGGTAATCCTTGATAGCTGCCAGCGCCATACCCGCCTTCGCCAGTACCTGAATCATATGCAGGCGTTTGACGTCAACGAGATTGTATAAACGGTAACCGGCAGCACTTCGGGATGAAGGCGTAAGTAGACCGATATGTTCGTAGTGGTGCAGTGTACGGACAGTGATCCCGGCACGACGTGCCAGTTCACCAGCTTGAATTAACATAACGGCTCCTTTTCTTCCCCTTGACTGCCACTCTCGGGCCTAACGTTACGTAAGGGTCAAGAAAAAAGCCAAAAAAAACGGCTTCCTGAGGAAACCGCTTGTTTGTGTTGCTATACGTTAGCTATGACCGTGTCCGTCACGGCGGCAGCGTTTGTCGTAATGGCGTACCCACCAGTACTTATCACAGACCTGCTCATGGCCACCAATACGCGCGCCTGCAAGCCAGAGCACTGCGCCGACAAAAATGCTGAGAATGGCGCCATGGGCGAAGAACTGCGGCAGATTAAGCTGCGGCAACTGATTCAGAACAGAGTAACCCACGCCGACTACCATCACGACTAACCCCAGGCCCATAAGCACATTACCGAGTAACGAAGCGTTTTTGCGTTTCATGGTGTCACCTCCGGAACGATGGGTTGAAAGGGAATAACCCCAATGCTTGTGGGTAAAGTATAGACAGGGGGGGTTATGGCGATTGCGCCCAGGATCACAATTACACATATTAAGACCACATATATTTACAAATAACCCTCTGAACTAGTTGTATTTCTAATGGTTCAAATGGGTAATCATTGCCCTTTTCCCCGTTTCGTCCTGAGAACTTTGTCATCACGCGCCGCACGACGTAAACTACGCGCCAGATATTGACCTGGTCAGGAAGAAAAAGTGACGATTAAACTGATTGTCGGGCTGGCAAATCCCGGCGCGGAATATGCCGCGACACGCCATAATGCAGGCGCCTGGTACGTCGATCTGCTGGCTGAACGTTGCCGCGCCCCGCTACGTGAAGAACCGAAGTTTTTTGGCTATTCCTCACGGATTAATCTGGCGGGCGAAGATGTGCGTCTGCTGGTCCCCACGACTTTTATGAATCTTAGCGGCAAGGCCGTTGCCGCGATGGCAACCTTTTATCGCATCAACCCGGATGAAATCCTGGTTGCCCATGATGAACTGGACTTACCGCCGGGCGTGGCGAAGTTTAAACTGGGCGGCGGTCATGGCGGCCACAACGGGTTGAAAGACATTATCAGTAAACTGGGCAATAACCCCAATTTCCACCGTTTGCGCGTGGGAATTGGTCATCCGGGCGATAAAAACAAAGTTGTCGGTTTTGTGCTGGGTAAACCGCCTGTTTCTGAACAGAAATTGATTGACGAAGCGGTAGATGAAGCGGCACGTTGCACGGAAATCTGGCTGAAAGACGGCCTGACAAAAGCAACCAACCGTCTGCATGCCTTTAAGGCCCAGTAACACGCGCCCTCTGGCATTTTTGCCGCGCGATACAACGGTTACGTGTATAATAGGCAAAGTTATTAACTTTTATGCAATCTGTTTTATATAACGGATTGATTATTCAGAAATTAAGGTAATCACATCATGGGATTCAAATGCGGTATCGTTGGCCTGCCCAACGTAGGTAAATCCACCCTGTTCAACGCGCTCACCAAAGCAGGTATTGAAGCGGCAAACTTCCCCTTCTGTACTATTGAGCCGAACACCGGTGTCGTACCGATGCCCGATCCGCGTCTGGACAAGCTGGCGGAGATCGTCAAGCCGCAGCGTATTCTGCCAACCACGATGGAGTTTGTGGATATCGCCGGTCTGGTTAAAGGCGCATCCAAAGGTGAAGGCCTGGGTAACCAGTTCCTGACCAACATTCGCGAAACCGAAGCCATTGGCCATGTGGTACGCTGCTTTGAGAACGACAATATCATTCACGTGAATAATAAAGTGGATCCGGCGGATGATATCGAGGTTATTAATACCGAGCTGGCGCTGTCTGATCTCGACACCTGTGAGCGCGCTATTCATCGCGTACAGAAAAAGGCCAAAGGCGGCGATAAAGACGCGAAAGCAGAGCTGGCGGCGCTGGAAAAATGTCTGCCTCAACTGGAAAACGCAGGCATGCTGCGTGCGCTGAAAAACCTGACCGAAGAAGACAAAGCCGCGATCAAATACCTGAGCTTCCTGACGCTCAAGCCGACCATGTACATCGCGAACGTTAACGAAGACGGTTTTGAAAATAACCCCTACCTCGATAAGGTGCGCGAAATCGCCGATGCCGAAGGTTCTGTTGTCGTTGCCGTGTGTGCGGCGGTTGAGTCCGATATCGCTGAACTCGACGATGCAGACCGCGAAGAATTTATGGCCGAACTGGGCATTGAAGAGCCGGGTCTGAACCGCGTTATTCGCGCCGGTTATCAGTTGCTGAACCTGCAAACCTACTTCACAGCGGGCGTGAAAGAAGTGCGCGCATGGACGATCCCGGTTGGCGCAACTGCCCCGCAGGCGGCAGGTAAAATTCATACAGACTTCGAAAAAGGCTTTATCCGTGCGCAGACCATCGCGTATGAAGACTTTATCACCTACAAAGGTGAACAAGGCGCGAAGGAAGCGGGCAAAATGCGCGCAGAAGGTAAAGATTACATCGTGAAAGATGGCGACGTGATGAACTTCCTGTTCAACGTCTAAATAAGCTTTGTTGTCTCATGAGGTGTCATAACATCTCAGGAAGGCCGAAAAACCTATAAAATCCACGCACTTGCGTGGATTTTATTATTCCATATTGTCTCATGTGATCTCATGGAAGCGCAGTCTAAAATGAGTACATAGATGAGTACAATCCGTTTCCATTATCATTTCAGGTGAGTGCAATAACGGTATAAGAAATAGTCAAGGACCCGCTATGCTCACTGATACGCAATGCCGCACTGCCAGGCCGAAAGAAAAACTCTATCGACTCAATGACTTTAATGGTCTCTACCTCGAAGTGAAACCCAATGGCAAAAAGGCATGGCGCTATCGATTTAAACTCAACGGAAAATCAAGCATGTTTGCGTTGGGTGAGTATCCAGCGATAAAGCTCGCCGAAGCTCGCGAGAAATGCGAGCAAGCGCGTAAGCAAGTCGCAGATGGAGTTAGCCCGACACAGGCTCGTCAGTTAGATAAGATCCGCAAGATCAATGACGCTTCTAACACCTTTGAGCTGATCGCCAAAGAGTGGTTGCAGATGAAAGACTGGGCCGAAATTACCAAAACACGCCGACTGGATATGCTTGAACGTGTGGTTTTCCCCGCAATCGGTAAGCTCCCTGTCAGAGATATCACCCCACACCACATTCTTAAAATTCTTCAGGAAACCGCTAAACGCGGCGCTCCGACTGTTGCCGCCGAAGCCCGACGTACCATTTCATCGGTTTTCGAGTTGGCAGTAGCAACGCTTAGAGCTGACAGCGATCCTGTCTGGCCTGTACGCAAGGCGCTTCCGGCGAATAAGACACAGCACAAACAGGCATTGAACCCACAGCAAATCGGGAAGCTATTAAGCTGTTTTGATAACAGTAGCGGCTCATATCAGGTTAACTATTGCATGTGGCTAATGTGGTGGACGCTGGCGCGGCCAGCCGAAGTCACCGAAGCTGAATGGGCAGAATTCGATCTCGATAATGCGCTATGGACCATTCCGGCGACGCGCATGAAAGCTCGTAGGGAACATGTTATTCCCCTCCCCTCCCAAGCCGTCAACATGCTCAGAACGCTACAGGGATTAACCGGGCATCGACAGCACCTTTTTCCGGGACGAGATAACCCACGTGGCCCGATGACATCACACTCGCTGCGTCAGCTACTTAAAAGCCTCGGCTGGAGCGGAACTTATAGTCCACATGCAACCAGAACTACAGGAAGTACCCGTTTAAACGAGATGGGCTATCGGCCTGATGCTATCGAAGCTCAGCTTGCGCACGCTGATACCAACAACGTTCGCCGCACGTACAACTATGCAACTTACATCGATGAGCGAAAAGCGATGATGCAGGAATGGGCTGATAAGCTTGATGGATGGGTTGACCTGCTCCCCGTTGATTAATACACCGCGATGTTAGTAATGTCTTCATAAGCCACATGAGGACATCCCCATGAAGAAGCGTTTTTCCGACGAACAGATCATCAGTATTCTCCGCGAGGCTGAAGCCGGCGTTTCTGCCCGGGAACTCTGCCGTAAGCACGCCATTTCCGACGCCACGTTTTATACCTGGCGTAAGAAGTATGGCGGCATGGAGGTGCCTGAGGTTAAGCGCCTGAAGTCACTTGAGGAAGAGAACGCCAGACTCAAGAAGCTGCTCGCCGAGGCCATGCTGGATAAGGAGGCGCTTCAAGTGGCTCTTGGGCGAAAGTACTGACGACAGACCAGAAGCGCGAAGTCGTGGTGTTGATGTGTGATGCGACCGGTCTGTCGCAACGTCGTGCCTGCAGACTCACAGGTTTGTCCCTGTCGACCTGCCGCTATGACGCTCAGCGTCCGGTGGCTGATGCCCATTTATCAGGGCGCATTACTGAACTGGCACTGGAGCGCAGGCGTTTTGGCTACCGCCGCATATGGCAGTTACTGCGCCGTGAAGGGCTTCTGGTTAATCACAAGCGCGTGTACCGCCTTTATCATCTGAACGGGCTGGGCGTTAAACGCAGACGTCGTCGTAAAGGGCTTGCAACAGAACGTCTGCCGCTGCTCCGCCCGGCGGCGCCCAACATGACCTGGTCGATGGATTTCGTCATGGATGCGCTGGCTACTGGTCGCAGGATCAAGTGCTTTACCTGCGTCGATGACTTCACAAAGGAATGCCTGACGGTCACTGTTGCCTTCGGGATTTCAGGCGTGCAGGTCACGCGTATTCTGGACAGCATTGCGCTGTTTCGCGGCTATCCGGCTACGATAAGAACCGATCAGGGCCCGGAGTTTACCTGCCGCGCGCTCGATCAGTGGGCCTTTGAGCATGGAGTGGAGCTGCGACTTATCCAGCCCGGCAAGCCGACACAGAACGGATTTATTGAGAGTTTTAACGGACGCTTTCGCGATGAATGCCTGAATGAACACTGGTTCAGCGACGTCAGTCATGCCAGGAAAACCATCAGAGAATGGCGTCAGGATTATAACGAATGTCGTCCGCACTCCACGCTGAATTATCAGACGCCGTCTGAATTTGCAGCGAGCTGGAGAAAGGGTAATTCTGAGAGTGAAAAATCCGACATTACTAACTGAGTTTTGTATTTAATCCTGGGGGCAGGTCAGTGCTCCAACAGAGCCGGGGATATTTTCAATAGGAGAATGTAAACTGGGAGGATAAAGAGACGGGACACCCACGGGGGCAGGTTGTGAAAATGAAGAGAATCTTACTTTGTGTGCTGGTCCTTGTCAGCGGTGCGGCCCATGCACTAACAGTTACTTTGACACTACAGGATGTAATCGAAGCAGCAGACGGTAAAATCTGCGTCTATGGTGACCATTTGCGAACCGAAACTATCAAGATCCGCAATGGTCAATGCAGCCATACAAAAACTTTCACTCTCGACTAAAAGTAGTGTCACATACTCGGCAGTACCAATTCGGCATTTCTACAAACGATCCAAGACCAGCATAAGCTCGCTCACGGGATTCCATATGGATTTTCTTATCCATACTTTCAAAACATTTAGGACAGAAGGCAACATCATCACCCTCTTTCCAGTAAACATCATCGCGGAAAGTGAAGGACTGCTTATCCTTTAATTGTTCTTCAAGATGTTTACTTTTCTGTTCAGCGTCAAACAGCAAAGCCTGGGTTGTGATCACTTCCATTTTGACGCTGGCAAGCTCTGTCATGAGATTTGCAAGCTCAAGTTTGAGTGTTGCCTTATCAAGTTCACCGCTATCATCGGCAAGCTTCTTTGCTATACCAACCGCTTTATCTATGATGCCTACAGCCGCCGCTGTACTTGCCAGCACTCCCGACATATACCCCACCTTTATTAGCTTAAAAATATTAAAATTCGCATATGAATCAAAACTATGCTTTTGATTTGTCCCTACCCTCAATCCCTTTCAAGGCGTTAGATGGCATACTCTGAAACATCGCTTCAATTTCTTTTGGTCTGGTAATACGGTCTTCGACAATGATGTTTAGTAGCTTAAAGAGACCATGTGCAAACTGTGGTTCGTCATCAAGACTGATTTCTCCGGGATGAACTGCCTGATTTCCAACAATACGACATATGTCTGCCGCTTGCTGAATACGAGGAGGCAATCCTTTCTCTACAAGCGACTTAATGTCAGCGTTGATGTTTTTCCCCGGCTCGCCTAAGTGGATCATAAGTTTCTGAAGGCACAGACGAAGGAGTGCAGCAGCACCCTTAGGTGACAGATTAACAATGCTTCTGGCTTCCATGTAGTCAGTCTTACAGTCTTCTGGCATGTCAGGATTAGGCATCTCAACATTCCCAGCTGCTGGAATCATCATGTTACCTTCAAACCAATAAGCATCGTCACCGCAGTGAGAGCATGTTGACATTCGGAACTCAGTCGACTTGTGGCTTAGGTCACGAGCATTTCCATACATGTCACGCCAAAACTGACGTGCATATACACCGCAGTGAGGACAGTTAAAAGCCTCTGCATTGAACACTGCCGGATAATACTCAGCCATCTGCTGTAATCTCCTATAAAATCAATCGCATAATCCAACCACCCTACATCATAATCCCTTTAAATCTTCAGGATTGTTCGTAGGTTATCGAGTGTAGAATGTTTGTGCAACTATCTGATTTCAGCCAATGATAACCATTTAGCGCCGTGTTGGGCATACCAACATTAAGCGCCGAAGGCGTATCATCAACTTGTCAGTCAACCGCTCTCTTATCGAGTACAGATCATTTATGGCTCGGTGAACACCACGACAGAGCCAGCCCCTTTCCCGGACTGGTTAGGCTTCCCAACATTTGCTCGTTTATCCGTGGCGTGTCATCACGACAGGCTGTTACGGGACACCGCGCTAAGAGTGGAACGGTTAAAAGTTGTGGGATTGATTAAAGACGTTGGCAGCGTCATCAGCTTCGACTTGATAGCGGTTCGTGTGGACTGTTCACGCTTTGTACCTGTTCGAGCTTTACAACTACAGGCCGCTACGTGCTAACATCCCTGAAGAGCCACTGTTAACCATAGCGGCAACTGTTGGTCATAGAATCCCTTAAAAAAGATTGTATCTTGAGAGCAGCAATCACCTTAAGATATTGTTTTTAAAGGATTTTGTTGTGTGACTGCCGATAATAGGATTCGAACCTACGACCTTCGCATTACGAATACGAGCAAACCCCAAAATGAGTATAGCGATGAGTACAAGAAAATTATTAAAAATAAAAAATATTTTAAATCAATCATATAAATAATAAATATACGTTCAACGTCTAAATTAGTTTTGTTGTCTCATGAGGTTGCATCAAACCTCATGCGTATAACCCTCTCATAAAATCCACGCCATCGCGTGGATTTTCTTTTTGTCGCGCCTCAAGGGATCATGAGCACAATTACCGATTAAATCGCTGTCTGGCGCCATCCGTTACAGGCGTGAATAATGACACGAGGGTGCCCTCCGGGTCGCGGAATTGTAGTGTCCTGTTCCCCCAGGGCATGTCCTTTGGTTCATGGACAAACGCCACACCGTATTCTTTTAATCTGTTAAATTGATGGTCTACATCTTCTACCAGAAACTCAAGGATTGCGGATTGGTTCGCGGCTGGTTTTGCGCACCCTTCCTTAAACAATGCCACCGTTTCATAGCTTCCAATGGCTATTACGGCCCCTGGGGTTACTATTTCGGCAAAAACCGGAGCAAGCCAGTCAGCGCTAAAACCTGTAATGAATTCATAAAACTCAACAACTTTATTGATGTCTTGCACAATGAGTCGGGTAGAAACTAATTTCATCGAATATTCTCCAGGTTGCGGCAGGAACAGCATCAGGAAGAATCATCCTTCATATCTACTGACACCGTGGTGGCAACAGGAAAAAATAAATGAGACGTGCAGACAGGCTTTTCCAGATAATCCAAATACTTCGCAGGAAAAAGCTTCCGGTTACAGCAGCAAGGCTGGCGGAAGAACTTGAGGTGTCTAAGCGCACGATTTATCGGGATATTGCCGACCTGGCCGGGCAACGGGTTCCTATCGAGGGAGAAGCGGGAACTGGATACATACTGAGCTCAGATTACGATATGCCCCCTTTAATGTTTACCGCAGAAGAACTAGAGGCAATCTTTTTGGGGGTTGAATTAGTGAAACACCTGCCGGATGCGACCCTTGCTAACAATGCAAATGATGTCCTGTCTAAAATAGCTTCGGTGATTCCTGACAAGTTAATGTGTTTTTTAAATGACGCAGCGGTTGCCATTAAACCCGAAAACTCTGGCATAGAAAAAGCAGACACTCGCCTAATCCGGGCGGCGATACGCGATAGCCGGAAAATTTTTCTGGAGTACCGTGCCGCAGATGGAACGATATCGAAAAGGATTATTTGGCCGATCATATTAGGATATGACCTGACGCATTGCTTGCTCATCGCATGGTGTGAGGAAAAACTGGACTTCCGCCATTTCCGTGCTGACCGCATGTTGAATATTGTTGTTCTCAACGAAAAAATTGGCATCGATAAAAAAAGCCTCAGGATGAAATGGAGAAAATGGCGTAGCTCCCAGGGCTACGATATTTAAGAACAAGGTATGTCTTTTGTTTGCAATCAACTCTGCGGTAATCAAAAAAATATATATTGCTCGTTTTACGCTCTGGCACGTAGCAGTTAAGCGCTTGAAAGCGTGCAGAATAAGAGCACTTATGTTATAATTTCATTTTATGCGTTGAAAAAGGTTAAATCTTGAAAACGGCAAATTTTTCCGAACTGATAAAGATAGCCGCTCTGCAGCTTTTCAGAGAAAAGGGATTCAGCAATGTTTCCACGCGTGATTTAACACAAAAACTTAATATTTCCAGAAGCCACATTTATCATTATTACCGCGACTGGGAAACGTTAAAAAAAGCGACTGTTGAATATATGTTTGACGGTGATATACAAGAGTGCAAGGAAACCCTGAAAGCCTCGCCAGGGATGAGCGCTACCGACAGAGTTAAGCTCTATATCAGTACGCTATTACCTGATGCCCCCTCCGCACACTGGCTGCTCTACCTTGAACTCTGGCCGATGGCTGCGCGTGATGCTGATTATGCTACCCTGGTGCATAATCAATCTCTTCAATGGATCAATATTCTTGAAGACATCATCGGCTATGGCCTTGATGAAGGCGAATTCCTTTCAGTAAACGCCTCTGTATCAGCCAGACAAATAAATGCATTAATAGATGGATATTCCAGTATGCTGATCCTCGACTATTCAGAGAACAAGAGAAGTAATTTTCTTGATGAAATATCTGAGCTTTCTTTTAAAATCCTTGGAAAATTCTCCTGAGCACGTATGAAAACGTGCTGTACAAATTAGTTCTTTTTTATACCAAAATAGCCAAGAATTCGCTGCATCTTACTTTCCGCTGTAGTATTACCTACAGCGGCAGTGTCTATCCAGGTCTCATCGGCTTCGGGATGCGGCCCTGATAATATGACGTTTCCTTTGCCATATTTATAACTGGCGATGGCTATATCTCCATTCTCGTAATACGCGATCGCCTGGAACCCATTGCCTGAGGTGGTGTTGTTGAGATAGGGGCCATCCTGGAAGTAAAAAGCTTCTTGCTTATTATTCCATTTGATTTGTAGGGTGTAATCTCCCTCATCCCTGGCACGTGAATCAGGTCTTCCCACTTCTGATTCAAGAGGGGCGTCAATGAGCCCTATCCAGTCTTTATCGGCAAGATAGGCCCCCATGCAAATACCAATAAAATCTTTGCCATTTTTCACGAATTGACGAATAGCCTCAGCACCTTCATCGCCAATAACCTCATAAGAACCAGGAATATCCTGACCGCCGCCAGGCTGAATATAGATATCAAACTTCTTTAGCGTTTGCTCATTGAGTTTTAGCTTTTCTTTTTCACCCACATAAGAAATATGCAGTGGCAAACCAGTGCCGATAAGAGATTTAACAACCATTTCGGAACACCCCGGACATCCAGCCTGGCCCCGATAAACGGCGACATTATAACTCTTTGACGTAGCAGCATTTGCTAAGGTCGGTGCGGTGAGAATAGCGAAAGCAAATGCCACGATTAACCTATTTGTTTTCTTTAACTTCGTTGTCTGGAAAAAATGTGACATAGCGGTATCTCCCCTGGTCATGGCGTGTTTTTTATTAATCCCTGAGAATGACTTTTACGCTACCTCAAAGGATTACGTTAAATTAGAGCAGTTGCTCAAATTTATCTTTACCGTTGAGTTTGTCAACAGTTTTCGGGATCAATTGAAAAAGTCTTTCGTCATAAAAATGTAACCTAAATTATTTTGTTTATATTTTTTAAAGAGATATAGATATACCAGCGAAAAGAGATGGCGTGCGGCTGGCCAGTCTGCGTCTCACCAGGGCATCGCGGCAGGATGCATTCCTAAAAGCACAGACGCTGCCCCTCTCTTTGGATATAAATCTCCTGAGGCAGCAATAAGTTATTTATCGGTACAATAAATTTGCTCAACAAGCCGCTACACAGAAAACCAGGCGTGTCTTAACAACCGGGTAAATATGAAGCCATCAATTTTGCCATATTTTCCGCGCCGTTCATCGCAATGCTAAGTTGAAGATTACGTGCGCTTTCTTGTGCTGCGGCTCGTGCACGCGCGAACATTCTTGCCTCATAGCGCTTGATAGCCTCAGCAGGATTGTTACCCGACACTAACTCGCAGGCCAGTTCTGACGCATCGAGCATAGCCAGATTGGCGCCAGCACCCGCGAAGGGTGACATAAGATGTGCAGCATCCCCCAGCAGAGTAATAGTGGCATTATTTTCCCATTGGATCCCTACAGGAAGCATATTAATGGGGCGCAGTAAAAATGCCCCTTCACTCGCCTGAATGAAATGTCTCAGCGCAGGGGCCCAGTCAGCGAAGAGGGTCTCCAGCGCCTCACGTGTTTCTGTCGGGCAGAGTGACTGGACATTTCTTTGATCGCTTTTTTCAGGTAATCGTAAAGCGATATACAGACGGATTTTATTATCGCCATTACGCTGCGCAATTAGCCCTTTATTGTCAGAAAGCGCCATAAAACTCCCCTTACCCACCATTGCAGAAATAACCGGGTATGCACTGTCTGGATTCAGTATTTCTGTTTCTATAAAGCTTACACCTGAATAAAAAGGCTCCTCAGAGGTCAATAACGGGCGGATCCGCGAACCTGCGCCATCCGCGCCGACAAGATTATTTGCCTGGACCTGCATACCATTTTCAAAAAAAAGCGAATGGCTACCCTTTGTCGCAGGTTGCGTACTGACAAGACGATGATCCCAGCGTATGCGGTCTGGCTCCAGAGAATCAATTAACAGATCCCGCAGTTGCTTGCGGTCTATTTCCGGACGATCAAAATTATCTTCCGCAACCGACTCCTCCCAAAAACAGTGACCCGTTTTATCCACAATGCGCATTTGCTGCCCTTCCGGCCTTGCAAGGGCGTGAAACTTTTCTTCTAAACCCGCCGCTTTTATCGCAACCTGCCCGGAATCAGCGTGTATATCCAGTGTCCCTCCCTGGTCACGTGCATAGCGTGATGCATCCCGTTCAAAGACCACAGCGTCTAAGCCGTTTTGTTGAAGAATGCGAGCCAGTGTCAGTCCACCAATGCCCCCACCGACAATGGCGATTTCATGCGATTCGGTCATACTGTCTTCCTCTTTATTCATTAAAATCAGACAAATAGTCAATGATTAAGAGAGTAAGGTCCTGGACGGACGCAAGATCTCCCGTTACTCAAGGCAAAGTGAGCATGGTCGAACCATAAATCCTTCGACGTTATGGTGACCGGGTACATCTTCGTGATGGTTTAAGTTGACATATCAACCTTTACAGTGGCAGAGTTGATATGTCAACTTTGCTTAACGATGGCTACCCTATGAAAAAAGAAGATCTGACCCAAAGTGAAATGAATGCGTGGAGGGGGTTTCGCCGAATGGGCGAAGTGATTGCCTCTCGTATAGGCCGCGAAATAACACAAAAAACGGGATTATCATCCGCTGATTTTACGATCCTGATGCAACTCAGCATGAATGGCGGTAACCATCAGCGCCAGTGCGATATACAAACTTTCCTTGAATGGGATAAGACGCGTTTGTCTCATCAATTGTCCCGCATGGAAACGCGAGGATTAATCGAGAAAAAAAGCGAGGGCGGGAATAGTTCATTTATCAGCATGACAGATAAAGGTCGTCTTCAGCTCTCCATGGCTCAGCCCGTGCATCAAAACGGGATTTATGAACATTTTGCAAAATGGCTAAGCGAAGAAGACCTTGAAGCAATGATACGGATAGCAGATATTCTGCGTAATTCGTCGAAATAATAAAAGTTAAATACTCTCACTCTCTACCGGGGTTGATGGTTGCTGGTTTATCTGGCAAAAAAAGAAAACTATCTCCTTCCATGGAAATAGTGCGCGCGGATGATAAAAAAACACAGACCTGGCGTTAAATTTATAGTTTCAACCGACGACATCAGACATAATATTTGTGCCAGGATAGTCTCAAACATACTTAAGCGATAAAATGAGATAATAATGACTATAGAGTGGCGATTACTTTTTCTGCGGCCGTTTTAACAAAAACGCCATCGGTATGCACAACAGAATCGATACCATCAACACTAAGTATGTTTCATTATAGGCCAATACAGACGACTGCTGCGCAATCATTTTTACCAGTTGAGCCGCCGATATGATATGACTATCCCCGGCCACGGAGGATCCTGCAAGCGCCTCGAACTTAGACTGAGCCACCGGAGAACTGGCATGTACTGATTCTCTGAGTACAGTATTATGGAATGCTTCTCTTCTGTCTAAAAATGTCCCTATTAGCGCAAGTCCTATTGCCCCACCTAAGTTACGCGCCATATTATATAAACCAGCGGCATCACCCGACTCTTCTTTTGTCACCGCCGCCATTGCCGCCTGGTTTAGTGGCATCATACAGAGCATTTGCGCGGTGCCGCGAACCAGTTGTGAAATGACAAAACTATCCCCTGAGCTTTGTATGCTAAGTGACGTATCCATAAAACAACTTATTGCAAATAGCACCAGGCCAGGAATAACGATCAGCCTGATATCCACCTTCGTCACCAGACGGGGCAGAATATACATTAATAACAATGCGGGTATTCCGGCAAGCAACAATACGCCACCGGATTGCTCAGCATTATACCCTGCGATATGTGAAAGGAATTGCGGCACCAGGTAGGCAATGCCATAAAGCACAATCCCGGTAACGAATATAATGATGATGACAGAGGAGAAACTTTTATTTCTAAATAGCCTGAGGTTTAACACGGGTTTTTCAACATATATTTGCGACATGATAATCATCAACAAGCCTGTCACCGAAATCACGCTGAGCCTGCAAATCATTGTTGATTCAAACCAGTTTTCTCGCTGTCCTTCTTCCAGAATCGCTATCAATGTACTGAGGCCAAGCGCCAGACCCGCAATTCCTAACCAATCCGCTTTAACAAACTCATGCGATTTAATTTTCTCTGCAGGTAATCCGCAAAGTAGCATGACTAACATGACGAGACAGATTGGCCCATTAATAAAAAAACACCATGACCAGTTTGCATTTTCAGTAAGCCAGCCCCCCACAACGGGCCCCAACAATGGCCCCATAATGACTGTCAGGCCAAATGCAGTCATCCCGACCGGAAGTTGATGTAACGGTAAACGCGTTCGGACGATCGATTGCGCGGTAGGGATCATGGCACCGCCACAGAACCCCTGCCCCACGCGGGCCGCAATCAAAAACGGCAAACTGGATGAAAAGCCACACAAAAAAGAGAAAACAATAAACAGTGTTGCATTCATAACCAGCAAGTTACGTAGCCCAAGCCATTTTGTCAGCCATGCCACCAGCGGTACCATCACAATTTCGGACATCATATAGCCGGTGGTAATCCAGGTTCCTTCTGTTCCCGTAGCACCTACTGCGCCCTGAATTTGCGGTAAGGCCGAGTTAGTAATCGAGACATCGAGTGTCGCCATAAGGGCACCGGCCGCGCCTGCTGCAACAGCGATCCAGTCCGTCAGTGTTGCGTTATTTTTGGGTTTGATTTGCTCAGCCATGATGTTGAGGTTCCTGGCGTGTATCAACTTCAACTCTTACTGACAGGCCTGCAATCACCGTTGATGGCATGTCTTGATTATCGAAACGAATTCGAACCGGAACCCGCTGCACAACTTTCGTGAAATTGCCGGTCGCATTTTCCGGTGGCAATAATGCGAATTCCGATCCGGTTGCAGGCGCAAGACTTTCAATATGGCCTGCAAAAGTTTTTCCGGGGAAAGCATCTATATGTAAACGTACGGGTTGATTGGGCTGCATGCGACCAACCTGGGTCTCTTTAAAGTTGGCAATAACGTAAATGCTTTTGGTTGGCACTATCGACATTAAACGTGAACCCGCCTGGATGTACTGGCCTGCTCTGACCCCCACATCTCCCACCGTTCCATCCTGCATACTTTGCAAAACAGTATCTTCTAAATCCAGGTTGCTACTTTGCAGGTCGGCTTTGGCGCCCTGCAACTGGGCCTCGTAACCTTGTTCTTCGGCGTGACACTCGACAATTTTTGCCCGGGCGGCTTTTACTCCGGCGTCCAGGGCATGTAATTGCGCCCAGGCTTGTTGACGGGCGTTATCCCTGTCGGCAAGTTGCTGTGGTGTGGTCGCCCCTGTCTTTACCAGTGGTTGATAGCGAGCCCATTCATTTTCTGCATGTTGGGCGGCCAGGCGAGCGGCTTGTTGCTGCACATCGGCCTGGATGAGTTGCGCCTCCAGTTGTGCGATTTGCGCCTGCACTTGTGCTTTGTCCGCTTCAAACCTGGCGATATCAGCTACTTTTTTATCGATCGCTGCGTGGCTATGGCGGCTATCAAGACGGAGCAGTGGCTCCCCTTTTCGTACCCCTTGATTATCCGTCACCAGGACTTCCTCAACATATCCGCCGATTTTTGATGAAATGGAGACACTGTCCGCTTTGATAAAAGCGTCATCGGTTTCTTCGATGTACCAACCGTTGACTATCCACCAGGTACAAATGCCAGCAAAAACAATAAAGGCAAGAAAGGCCATACGTAGAATGCCCCGTTTTCGGCCCACACCGCCTGTGCTGGCGTCCCCCTGGGCTAGAGAGGCAGGCGTTATCGCTGATGTTATCAATAGCATGGTAGTCTCCGATGTGTATCGACCCGGCTTTCCAGATAAATGGATGTGAAAGAAAACAGTGAGTTAACAATAAAAATTGGGTTTATGATGGTGCCCATAATTGGTTTCAACCATTATTTTTACTTGATATAAACTTTTATCGAGTATAAATTTATATCAAATAAAAGATCAAGGGAGATTTGTCCGCTGATCGGTGAGAGAGGAAAACAATGAAGGCAAACAAACCGGAAGGGCTGAGAGAACAGAAGAAGAGACTTACCCGCCAACACATTTCAGATGAAGCCACTCAGCTTTTTATCCGCTATGGTTTTGATAACGTAACCATTAGTGATATTGCGCAGGCGGCAAATGTATCGAAGATGACAGTGTCTAACTATTTTGTGCGTAAGGAAGAACTGTTGTTTGACCGCATGGGCGAGATAACGGAATTACTGGAGGAAAGCCTTAAGAACCGTAACGAACGGTCCCCGCTCGCCAAATTGAAGGGGCTGACGGCTGAATTACTTGAGCAAAAACATAAAGTTTTTATGATTAACCAGAATGTCGTTAAATTTTGGCAGGTTGTTGCGGACAGCACAACGCTCAGCACCTTTGGTATTATGCAATTTGATATTATTTGCAAACAACTTGGAAAAATGTTGGCGTCAGATGCCGGGCAACCAGAGACGGACCCTACGGCGCATCTGCTCGCCACCATTATTATGAATACATGGCGTGTCGCATACACTGAGGCGTTGTTCCGTCAAAAGATGAATATTGAGCAAACGGATATTGAGTTTCTTTTTGACATTACAGCTCGCGGATTTTGTGCTGCGGAAGCCGCAGCGAAGGGGACCCAATATCTATAAACCAGTACGCTCTGTTTAAAACGCCTGGAAACCGGCCCGTAAGCATGCTGATAATGACTTTATCATTCACGGGCGTGCCAGCCATTCGAATGAAAGTGATTATCTGCCACATACCCGTGCTGCATTTCACATATGGCCTACAGCGCCTCGTTTAATGGCGACAAAGCTGCGGGTTTAGTCGCAATAACCATGCACGCCACGCCTGCACTGTGTCAGTCCCCCCTTATTTTATTGCAAAAAAAGCCCCTGCACGGATGCAGGGGAAAACTCATGTCAGAGCTTTTTTCTCACTAATTCGTGTTACATGAACGCCGCGAGTCTGAATAACGTAGATAAGTACGTGACCAGCCGAGCGCACAGGCAACGTGAAGCATGACGGGTATCGTCGAATTTAATTGAACACCATCCCACCATCGATGAGCAGAGACTGGCCGGTCATATAATCGGAATCCGGCCCGGCAAGGTACGAGACGCAGGCGGCAACATCTTCCGGTTCGGACAAGCGGCCAAGCGTAATGCGTTTGGCAAAGGTTTCGGTACCGTAGCCGAGCGGTTTGCCCGCAGCCTCAGACACCTGGCGGTCAATCTCCGCCCACATCGGCGTTTTAACGATGCCCGGGCAGTAAGCGTTAACGGTGATCCCAAGCGGAGCAAGATCCCGTGCGGCAGTCTGGGTTAAACCGCGAACCGCGAACTTACTGGAACTGTAGACGGCCAGATCCGGATTACCGGTGTGACCCGCCTGAGAGCAGGCGTTAATGATCTTGCCGCCGTGCTCCTCTTTGCGAAACGCCTCAATCGCCGCCTGAATCCCCCAGATCACCCCTTTCACGTTGATGTTATAAACCTTATCAATAATCTCCGATGTGATGGATTCGATGGGCGTGGAAGGCGCAACCCCGGCGTTATTGACGATAACGTGGAAACCGCCCAGCGCTGTGCGGGCTTTCTCGACCGCCGCAAACACCTGATCGCGGTCAGAGACATCCACCTTCACGGCGATGGCGCTGCCGCCGTTACGGTTGATTTCATCGGCAACGGCGCTCGCCGTCTCATCGTTATAGTCGGCAATGGCAACAGCAAAGCCGTCTTTTACCAGACGAAGCGCTATCGCTTTACCAATCCCCTGGCCTGCGCCGGTTACAAGAGCAACTTTTTTCATTTTTCTGTCCTTATAGTGAGTCATAAAATCTGGCTGAGATGGAGCTGGCCCATCAGCAGCGGGTTATCGCTATAGTCAACGGGAATGGCCACCACGGCCGGGCCATCGACATCCATCGCCGCACGAAGTGTGGGCTCAAGCGCATCGGCACTCTCCACGGCAAAGCCTTTGGCGCCAAAAGCGTCGGCATAGACTTTGAAATCGACCGGGCCGAACGCCACGCCGGAAAGTCGCTGGTATTTTTTCTCTTCCTGAATGGCCACCATGTTGTAGGCGTTATCCACCCAGATGATATGCAGCACGTTGGCGTTAAGACGCACCGCGGTTTCCAGCTCCATACTTGATTGCAGGAAGCCGCCGTCACCGGAGACGGAAACCACCTTGCGCCCCGGATTCACCAGCCAGGCGCCAATCGCCCATGGCAGCGCGACGCCCATGGTCTGCTGACCGTTGGAGATCATCAACTGACGCGCCCGGAAGCTGTAGAGATAACGGGCGATCCAGATGTGGAAGCTGCCCATGTCCACGGTGAGCGTCACGTCGTTATTTACGATATCCTGCATGGCTCTTACGATACGCAGCGGATGCAAGGCAAACTGGTTGAGTGAGGCGCCGCGGCGATCGAGCAAATCCCGCTGATGCTGGCGGTCGACCAGAATTTCTGACGCGCGCTGGCTGAGCTCCAGTTTGTGGTCAATCCGACTGGCAAGCTGGTTCAGCGTGGCGGCGATATCCCCCACCAGTTCGATGTCGGGCACATAATTACGCTCTTCATACGCGGGCAGCACATCAATGTGCACCAGCGTGGCATCCCCGCTGTTCCACATGGACGGCTCATACTCCACCGGGCTGTAGCCAATACAGATAATCAGATCCGCCAGATGCAGTAGCCGGTCGCCCGCCTGGTTATTAAAGAGGCCGACGCGCCCGGCGAAGCGGGTGAAGTGTTCCTGGTTTACCGCCCCGGCGGCCTGGTAGGTGCTGGTCACCGGAATACGGCTTTTCTCCAACAGCTTACGCAGCGCCGTGCTGTTGGCAGGCTGACTCGCCATCAGACCCAGCAGGATGACCGGATTTTTGGCATTGTCGATGAGCTTCACCACATCGTTAATCACCGATTCGGGTGCCGGGCCCATCATCGCCGGGCCGCTGGCAGGCAAAATGGTGCCAGTGGCGGGCTGGTCGACAATATCCTGCGGCAGGCTGACAAACGCGCTCCCCGGTCTGCCGTGCTCGGCGGCACGAAACGCGTTTGAGATAACCTCGGCAATCGAGTCCGGGGAACTGACCTCGACGGCATATTTGCTGACAGGGCTGAACATCGCGACGGTATCCATGCTCTGATGCACCAGTTTCGCTTTATCCGCCCGCTTCACCGCCCCGCCCAGCGCCACAACCGGGTCGCCTTCGCTGTTGGCGGTAGCAATGCCGGTGATCAGGTTTGAACAGCCCGGCCCGGAGGTGACCAGCGCTACCCCGGCTTTGCCGGTCAACCGTCCTACCGCTGCCGCCATAAACGCCGCGTTCGCCTCATGGCGTACGGGGATGATCTCAATGGAGGAGTCCAGCAGGGAATCAAAGACTTTGTCGATTTTCGCACCCGGAATACCGAAAACCTGTTTAACGCCCTGCGCTTCCAGTTGGCCGACAACCATATCGGCGCCGTGCGCCCACTGGCGAACCTGTTTATCACTGTTCACGATGGTTCTCCTGTTAGTTTTCAACGGAACGGATAGCCGCATCCAGATTGCCAGGGTGAAGGTTGGCCTGTAAAAACGCGCTGTCGGCGGGCAGGTCAATCATCAGTTTGTGAATTTCACCGAAGGTGAGCACGCCATTCTCCAACTGGTAGTCGAGCAGGTGGCCCCCACCCTGGCGGTCATCGGTGATGAAATGTTCGTGATAACCGGCCACGTTAATACCCTGCATATGTTGCGGCGTGCGAAAGCCGACCAGCACCCCTTCACGCTGGTTAAAGCGAAATACCGGCTGGTCGTCCAGGACGTCGGTCATCGCCCGGTAAGGCGGCTTCTGGCGCGGGACCGTGCGAGTGTGGGCGTGGCGGAAGTTGCCATCAATACGCAACGCGCAGAACAGGTTATCGGAAGGGATCTGCTGGTCGATCGCGTCGTGGATCTGCTGACGGCTGACCGGCGTATCGAAGGTTTTGCGATACTGCGGCTGGAACCAGGTCATCACGGCGAACGGCGTTTTCTGCTCTGGTTTCGCGGCGCGGGCGCTACCGTCGGCGCGCAACTGGTACACCTGGCTGCTAAAGGCAATCAGTTCGCCGTCCAGTTCGTTAAAGGTGCCCAAACCAAAATCACCTTGTGCCAGCAAATCGGCGATGGTGGTGTTTCCCTCATATACGCCGCTTAACAGGGCGCTCATTAGCGATGTTTGATAGATCACGCTGTCAGGGTGCCGGGCAGAGAACCCACGTACGGTCTCGCTCAGGCTGGCCTCACAGTCGCATGCCGATGAATGCATCATTATGCTCGTCCTCTTCAACTTTTTTTAGAAAGGTTAAATAAATGTTGACCCGATTCAGCCGGGAGTTCCAATATAGAAACCATGCTGGTTTGAGACGTTTTAGATATGGAACTTCGTTATCTGCGGTATTTCGTCACGGTTGCACGCGAGAGACATTTCACTAAGGCGGCTAAAGCGCTGGGAATTTCGCAACCTCCCCTGAGCCAGCAAATCAAGCGGCTTGAGGAGGAAGTGGGTACACCGCTGTTCAGACGCCTGACGCGTGGCGTGGAGCTGACCGAAGCGGGAAAAGCCTTCTATGAAGACGCGTGTGAGATCCTGGCGTTGAGCGACATAGCAGTCGAAAAAGTTCGGGGTATTGCTCGTGGGCTCAACGGTAATCTGTCGATCGGGATTACCAGTTCAGACGCTTTTCATCCGATGATCTTCACGCTTATTCGCCATTTTCAGTTGCAGAACATGGCGGTGAAGATTCATCAACTGGAAGCCAACATGTCCTCTCTTACAACGATGCTGGCGGAGGGGGAACTGGACATTGCATTCGTCCGGCTGCCTTGTGAGAGCAGTAAAGCGTTCGAAGTAAAGATACTGGACCGGGAACCAATGGTGGTGGTACTGCATCGCGATCACCCTCTCGCAGCAAGCGGTTCGCTGTCGCTTGAGCAGCTCCGGGATACGCCAGTGGTTTTGTTCCCACAGGAGATTGCCCCGTGCTTATATGATCGCGTTTACTCCTGCTGCGCACGTTGCGGGATTGATATGCAAAACGCGCTACAGTGCTCACAGCTTTCGTCGTCCATCAGCATGGTGTCCGCAGGCAGCGGCTTTGCCCTGGTGCCGCAGTCGATGGTGGTCATTTCTCCGCCGAATGTTACTCATCATCCGCTTATCTCACCGACGCTCTATACCGAGATCGCGCTGTGCTGGCGACGTTTCGAACGCTCGCGAACGGTGAAACGCTTTTTGTCGATGCTGAGTGAGAAGTAAACGCAGCGCGGTTATGCCCTGCTCTCTGAGGGACTTAAACGCAAGGGCAACGGCAATCTGAGTGAAGACGGTTTACCCAGGAAACAACCTAATACCGTGTCGGCGGCACGCCGAACATGGCGCGAAAAGCAAAGGTGAATGCGGCCGGGCTTGAATAGCCCAGATCAAGGGCAACCTGTGTAACGCTACGCTTGTTTTTGAGCATCACAACGGATTCCAGCAAGCGCACGCGTTTTTTCCATTCACTGAACGCCACGCCGGTCTCTTTTTTGAAGCGACGTGAAAAAGTGCGCACCGACATGCCGCTATCGCAGGCCCACTTCTCAATGCTGTGCGCGTCACCCGGTGTTTTTTGGATCTGGCGGCAGACCTTCATCAGTAAAGGTGAGCCCGGCCATGATATGGCCAGACCGGCATCCGGCAACCGTCTGAGTAACGAAATCAGCACTTGCACAAGTTGCCCATCCTCCCCTTTATCGTCATACAACTCCGGCACATTTTGTGTCGCGTAGTGAATAAACTCACGCACGAAATCGCTGACCACCACCACTTTGCTGCCACTGAAAGCGATGGTGGCGAAATCGGCTTCAACGTAGAGACTTTCCAGCAGCACGTCGCTCGTGGCAAGAATACGATGCGGCACATGAGCCGGGATCCACACGCCATAGAGAACGGGAACCACCAGCGTCTTACCTTCAATTTCCACACGCATACTGCCGTTGCGCGCATAGAGGAATTCAGCGAAGGGGTGCTCATGCATGTCCACGCCCGTATCGCCCATCAAGGGGTAGCTGCGAAAGTAAACCGCACGCGGCAATGCCATCAGCACCGGGGCGGGCTGGCCATTCACCGGCTGACTCGGCGGTAACACTAACGTAGAGCACATAAGCACCTGGCCTCTATTCGATGAAGTTTGTCTTGATAGCACAGCGCAGACAAGGCGGGTTTACTGAATAATGAAGCGGTCATAAATCTGGTTCACCCGTCATGAATAATTTACCAGCCATCTGCCTGAGGGATAAGCCTTTTCGCAAACATTGACTGGCGTGACAGGGATATTTTCTGGCTGGCTGCACGCTACGTTAAAGGAGAGATGATGGCTAATGAATGTACCGTCGATGTGATCAGCAAACCAAACCACTGGCTGCGCATTGTGCAAGAACTGCTATCACAGGCGGGAATTGAAATTAACGGGGCTGAACCCTGGGATATCCGGGTACACGATACCCGTTTTTTTAAACGCGTTTTACAGCAGGGTTCGCTCGGTCTTGGCGAAAGTTATATGGAAGGCTGGTGGGACTGCAAACGGCTTGATATCTTTTTTGATAAATTGCTCCGCGCCCACCTGGACGAACAACGCCCCGCCCGTTTATCCGATCTTCTGCGCATCGCGTTTGCCCGCCTTGTTAACCCACAGTCACGCAAACGCGCCTGGCAAGTCGGCGAAGTGCATTACGATCTGGGCAATGATCTCTTTAGCCGCATGCTCGATCCCCACATGCAATACTCCTGCGGCTACTGGAAAGAGGCCGATGAGCTATTTGTTGCCCAGGAAAACAAGCTGGCGCTGATTTGCGAAAAATTACAGCTTAAACCCGGCATGACAATGCTGGATATTGGCTGCGGCTGGGGCGGTTTAGCAGAGTATGCGGCGCGCCACTATGGCGTGCGTGTGGAAGGCATTACGATTTCCGCAGAGCAAAAAGCCTACGCCGAGAACCTCAGTGCCGGAAAGGATGTGCGCATCCTGCTCCAGGATTACCGCGATCTGGATAAACAGTACGATCGTATCGTTTCTGTCGGCATGTTCGAGCACGTAGGGCCGAAAAATTACGCCACCTATTTTAAGGCGGTAGATCGCTGCCTGAAACCCGATGGTCTTTTTTTATTGCATTCCATCGGTTCGAATAAAACCCAATATAACGTTGATGCCTGGATCAATAAATATATCTTCCCTAATGGTTGCCTGCCCTCCGTAAAACAGGTCGCGCAAGCCTGTGAACCTTATTTCGTCATAGAAGACTTACATAATTTCGGCGCTGATTATGATAAGACCCTGATGGCATGGCATAGTCGCTTCAATAAGGCCTGGCCGCAATTGTCAGGAAACTACTCCCTGAAATTTCAGCGTATGTTCAACTATTACCTCACCGCTTGTGCGGGCGCATTTCGCGCCAGAAATATTCAACTCTGGCAACTGGTACTAAGCCGTGGCGTCTCCGGCGGGCTGCGCGTGGCTCGCTAAATACATAATTTAATAAGGTGACTAACAACACCATCACTGACTGTCTTATTGAAAAAAGACGCGAGTCATTTCATTTTTCGGAAGCAAAATAATATGAACGTTAATTTCTTTGTCACCTGCATTGGCGACGCGCTTAAATCACGGATGGCCCGAAACAGTGTTCTGTTGCTTGAGCAACTGGGGTGTCGTGTCCAGTTTCCTGAACATCAGGGATGTTGCGGTCAACCGGCTATCAATAGCGGCTACATTACCGATGCGTTGCCAGGTATGAAAGCGCAGATTACCGCCCTTGAGATCAACGACGATCCCATTATTTCACCCGCCGGGTCATGTATGAACGCGATTCGCCACTATCAGGACTGGCTGAGGGATGAACCAGACTGGGCAATGCGCGCGGCGAAAGTTGCCAGTCGAATGGTTGATCTGACCTCGTTTATCGTAAACCAGCTTGGCGTCACGGACGTTGGTGCGCGCCTGCCGGGGCGGGCAGTCTATCATCCTTCGTGCAGTCTGTTTCGCAAGCTTGGCGTACGCGATGAACCTCTGGCCCTGTTACGTAGCGTTCGCGAACTGGAAATCATCCCTTTTGCCGCTCAGGAGACCTGTTGCGGTTTCGGCGGCACCTTCTCGGTCAAGATGGCCGAAATCTCCGGGGAGATGGTGAAGGAAAAGGTGGCGCATCTTATGGAAGCCAGGCCGGATTATGTGATCGGCGCAGATGCCAGTTGCCTGATTAATATTGGCGGGCGCTTGCAGCGCGAAGGCCACAACGTTCGTGTACTGCACATCGCCGATGTGTTGATGAGCCGCTAAGGAATCCCTATGTTTCTTAAAACCAGTAACCTCCCCTTTTATGATCGGGTACAGCAGCAAATCGACGATCCGGTGATGCGTCATGCGGTCGCGAACGCGCAGGATCGCATTGGCATTAATCGTCAGAAAATGATCGACGAACTTGAGAACTGGCCCGACTGGCGTTCCCGCGCTGCGGATATTCGCGCCCATGTTCTCGAAAATCTGGATGCGTATCTCTATCAGCTCAGTGAAAAAGTCACCGCGAATGGCGGCACCGTTTTCTTTGCTAATACGCGCGAAGATGCCACCCGCTACATTTTGCAGGTTGCGCAGCAGAAGCAGGCCCGCAAAATCGTGAAATCGAAGTCAATGGTGACCGAAGAGATCGGCATGAATGCCGCGCTGGAGGCGGCAGGCATTGAGGTCGTCGAAACCGACCTGGGCGAGTATATCCTGCAACTGGCCAACGACGCCCCTTCCCATGTGGTTGTTCCTGCCATACATAAAGACCGCCATCAAATTCAGCGCGTCTTGCGGGAGAAACTGGGTTACGAGGGCGCCGAAACCCCGGAAGCGATGACACGCTTTATTCGCCAGAAGATCCGCGAAGATTTCCTCACCGCCGATATCGGCATTACCGGATGCAATTTTGCGGTCGCGGAAACCGGGACGCTCAGCCTGGTGAGCAACGAAGGCAATGCCCGGCTCTGCACCACCGTACCGCGAACGCATATTGCCGTGATGGGGATGGAGCGCGTGGTGCCCTCATTTGCAGAACTGGACATTATGCTGACCATGCTGGCTCGCAGCGCCGTGGGCGCCCGCCTGACCGGCTACAACACCTGGCTTACGGGCCCCGGAGGTCACGCAGAAAGCGACGGGCCTGAGGCGTTCCATCTGGTGATTGTCGACAATGGTCGTTCGCAGGTGCTGGGTTCGCCTTTTCAGGATATCTTGCGCTGTATACGCTGCGGCGCCTGCATGAACACCTGCCCTGCCTACCGCCATATTGGTGGACATGGCTACGGTTCCATTTATCCTGGCCCTGTTGGCGCGGTACTCTCGCCGCTGCTCGGTGGCTATAAGGATTTCAAAAACCTGCCCTATGCCTGCTCGTTATGTACGGCCTGCGATGACGTCTGTCCGGTTCGTATCCCCTTGTCTTCATTAATTCTTGAGCACCGCCGGACGCTGGCTGAAAACGGAATGACCCCCGCGATGGAACGTCACACCGTGCATCTGTTTAACTACGCTAACCGACATCACGCCCTGTGGAAGGTCGGTATGGTGGCGGGCGCACGCGCCGCGCAACTGATGATTCGCAACGGGAAGATGCCTTTTAGCATCGCCGCTATCCGCAAATGGACGGAAGCTCGGGATCTGCCACAGGCTGATGGAGAAAGTTTCCGAAGCTGGTTCAAAACGCATCAAAAGCAACGTAAAAATGGGGAGGACGCATAATGGAAAACCGTGATGCCTTCATGCTAAACATTGCCCGGCAGCTTGGCCGTGAACCGCGCCGCATCCCTCAGCCATTGCCCACGACGCATGCAGCGCCGCTAAGAAGCCGCTATGCGGAAAAGATAGCACAGCAACCTTGCGACAGTTTTATGGCCTTTGCCGCACAGGTCATGCAGGCTCACTGCGAACGGGCCTCCCTTACCACCCTGCCACAGGTTGCCGAACGTCTCTGTAAACATTATGGCGGCGGTCCGGTACTGATAAGCGGCGATGCCCGGCTGGTAAACGCGGGCATTACGGCGCACTTACAGAAGACGTTCCCGACACACTGCTGGGCCTCGCCGGGAAGAGAAGACAACTTACGTAACGCCGCTGCGGCAAATATCGGTGTGGTCTTTGCCGAATACGGTCTTTGTGAAACGGGCGGCGTCGTGCTCTTTTCCTCTCCCTTGCAGGGGCGTGCCATCAGCCTGCTTCCTCCGACGACATTGTTTGTTATCTACAAGAGCCGGTTACTGGCTGGCGTCACGCAACTGGCGGAGATCCTTCGCCAGCGGGTGCAGTCAGGCGAAACACTGCCCTCTTGCATCAATCTCATCGCCGGGCCAAGTTCAACGGCGGATATTGAACTGATTAAAGTCGTTGGCGTTCACGGGCCGCTGAACGCAGTCTATTTGATTATCGAAGACTGCTGATGCAATAAACGGGCACGCGAAGATTTACCCTAAGCCGGCCCGGAGAAAGCGATTATTATTTCTGTCGGGGGACGCTGCTATATGACGGTGGCTCCCCTGATGCTGCCAATAAAAGGGTATTGAAATGACAAAGGAAAGCGCATTATGCCTGATGAGATTAACGATAAAGGACATTATCGACTGGATAGAGTGCAATATTGCTACGCCTTTGCCACTCAAGGTGCTGGCGCAAAAATCGGGTTATTCTGCCTGGCATTTCCAGCGGGGATTTAAAAAAATAACGGGTATGACTCCTGGCGTATATATACGTTATCGAAAAATGGTTATTGCCCGCGATTTACTCCACGATACCCGTCACTCAATCACCGATATTGCCATGCATCTGGGTTACCGACAGCAGTCAACATTCTGTCGCGCGTTTCGCGAACATTATCATCGCACGCCTGGGCAGTATCGTCTTTGGGTGAAGGAAAAGCATTACAGCGGAAGTCAGGTTAACCCTGTGATGACCACGAACCGTTAATCTCTTTGCTCGATAGCATTTATTCGACGGTTTTAAAAACAAGCCAGAAAAGCGAGCTGGTTCAGTAAGAAGCAGTCAGATCATGCTAATCTGGTTGAGGCCAGAAAACTTCGCACGATAAAGTGCCGTATCGGCACTTTCAATGAGTGACGTTCCGTCATCGTCCAGATCGGTCGCGCGTGCATGTGAAACACCTATGCTGACACTCACCACCCCAAAGGGGCTGGCTTCATGGGTTATTCTTTCGCTGATGATATTACGCGTAATCGACCCGGCAATTCTCTTTGCTAATTCTGGCTCTGCTTCGGGTAAGATAACTACAAACTCTTCTCCGCCATACCGGGCTGTCACAGCATTAAACTCTATTAAACTCGCTTTTATTATTGCCGCCACACTGCGTAAACAGTCGTCTCCGGCCACATGGCCATACTTATCATTGTAATTTTTAAAAAAATCAACATCGATCAGCAAAAGCGATATCGATTTTTTATTTTTCGCACATTCCGAAATTGTTTGAGGGAAAATATCATCAAACTCCCTGCGATTAGCCAGGCCTGTTAAACTGTCAACCGAAGCCATCTCTTTTAATTGTGCATTAGCAGACATCAATGACTCTTTTGCATTTGTAAGCTCTTTATTAAGCTGCACACGTCTGCTCATTTCTTTAAAAACATAACCACCTGAAAAACAAGCACATCCAACAAGAAATATAATGGTCGCACTCAGAATCTCAGCGTGATGCCGCCATGAATTTAAGGCTTCATCTGTACTTACCGCAACCGTTGTGACTAACCCATAGCGCTTATTTTTCTGAAAAGCGAAAATACGTTCAATATGGTCAACACGAGAGATCACGGTTGCCGTTCCTGAGTCGCTCTCTTTCAGATAATGGGTGAACAGAAGCGAATCAGAGAAAGCCTTTCCAATATATTCCTCACTGAACGGAAAGCGGACCATAAGCGTACCTGAATCGCTAATCAGCGAGATAGAACCATTTTTGCCAATATCTAATTTGCCATATGTTTCCAGAAAATTTTCAACGTTCAGCGTTAAAACAATCACACCTCTGAACAGGGCATTCGCATCCTCTAGTCTACGACTGATGGTAATAACCCACTTACCCGTTGTTCTGCTGACAACAGGAGGACCGATAAAGATATTTTTAGAGGGATTATTGCGATGATAGATAAAGAAAGACCTGTCTGCGCCATTTCTGCTTCCCTTCGGGATATCACGCATGGCAAGGATCTCTCCTCCATTTTCATCGTAAATGACGATATTATTCAGTTGTTCAAGAAATATTGTTTGTTCCGATAAAAGTGTTCGAATGCGTGAGATATTCTGATGATTTAGCCCATAGATTTCTGTCATGCTGGAAATGGTTTTAATAAGCATCTCACCTTGACGAATAATGCCTTCCGAATAAGTATCAAGCGTACGACTTAAGTTTATGACATTTATATTAAGCTCATTTATAGTCTGAGTACGCGCTGAGAACATCTGGAATGTCAACAAAATTGAAGCGATAAGGAAAGCAACCGTGACCACCAGTGATATAAATAATTTCTTTTTCTTCATGTTGCTTACCCATACCTGCAACTAAAAAACACCAGAGCATGCAGAAATCTGTCCAATCACATTTGCGCATAGTATGTCATCAGAAAAGGCAAAATAAAATAGGAACATGCATCGTAACAATATCAAGAGTGCGCTGTGAAACCGGCGCCTGATGCCCCCTGGTTAAGTACCCGCATACTGTATCGATTCTCAATTTCATCAAAAAAGCAGGCAAATCATCTCGCTTGCAAGTTGCGCAACAAACGGTGAATGTGCAATAAGTTTGCGTGCGCAACATTACAAATGCGATAAGGGAATCGCGGCTGTTAACTTATCGCGAGAAAATTCAAGTAACACACTGGTTAATATTTAAATTGATATAGTAACCCTATTTAAAATAGTGAATAAGCCAGAATACAAACCTGTTTAGCCGTTCTGAATCTTAACCCTTGTGATATCAGCAAAAAAAGTCGGAACACACGGCGAAAAAATAAAAAATCACCCTAACAGAGCAGAACCCTGAATGCTTATGCAAATAAACTTTCAAACGATATTCTCGCCAGGGGAAATTTAATGTAAAGATACTCTTTTGTACCGTGGAGCAAATGCATGAGCCTGACGTCCGGTTCCCCCGATAACACGCATCCGGTTAGCATCGAAAAGTCACACAGCCGCAAAGTCCTGGGGGCAACCAGTCTTGCTCACCTTTTCCATGACGGCGCCACCGACCTGCACTACGTCCTTTTTGCTATCTGGCAGCAGCAATTCGGGCTTTCCATGGCTCAGATAGGCCTGCTTAAAATGCTGTTCTCCGGCGCGATGTCAGCCTTTCAGATCCCCGCAGGGGAATTAGGTCGAAAGTACGGCGAACGCAAAGTCTTAATGGCTGGCACCCTGCTTTTGACCGTCGCGCTGCTCCTCTACGGCACCTCATCAACGCTGATACAGCTCATGGTACTGATTGTCATCGGTGGGCTGGGCGCCAGCGTTCAGCATCCCTTATCATCCAGTTTTATTACGCAATATTATTCCGCGAAGCAGGCCCGTATTGCGCTTAGCACATATAACTTCTTTGGCGATGTCGGCAAAGGGGTGATTCCCAGCACGCTGTCGGCCTGCCTGCTCGTCATCTCCTGGGGAAGCGCCCTGCAGTGGATTGCCCTCTTTGGCTTCCTCGTCACCCTGGGCCTGTACCTGTTATTGCCGGTTGGCAGCATGGCCGCGCAGGCAAAGCCGCTCACCGCCAAAGAGACACACGGCCAGCCTCATCAACAGGCGCTAAATCTTCCCGACCCCTTGCGTCGAAGGGCTTTCGCCGCGTTATGCGTGATCGGCAGTATTGATAACGCAACGCGCACGGGCACGCTGACGTTTCTGCCTTTTTTGATGGCCGCACGCGGGGCATCGGCGACGCAAATTGGCTTTGCACTGACCTTAATCTTTATTGGCGGGGCATTTGGTAAGCTGGTTTGCGGAATATTGTCGACCCGGCTTGGTATCATCAAAAGCGTCGCGGCCAGTGAGATAATCACCTCCGCTATCGTGCTGGGGATGGCATATGCCCCGCTGCACGCCATCTGGTTATTGTTGATTCCTCTGGGTGTGGCGCTGAACGGCACCTCCTCGATCCTCTATGGCAGTGTTGCCGAGCTATCCCGCCCGCAACAGCAAACCCGCGCGTTTGCCATTTTCTATACCGCGTCACTGGGGTGTGGCGCCCTGATGCCCGTCATCTACGGTATGGCAGGCGATGTGATGGGGGTACAACAAACTTTAATTCTTGTCGCGCTACTGGTGCTTTGCATCCTGCCTTTGCTCATTCCCATCAGAAGCGCAACCAGGTATAGCGGGCAGTAAGTGACGAAAACAGTCTTCGTGACACCCGTCACGTAAGGCCTGGACGGGTGTTCGCATTTTCTAAACTAAAGCCTCGGATTATGCTGTTTTGTTTGTTTTGCCTGAGCGAGTATACCTTGCGGGGAACCCACTTACTGGCAGGCAACGATGAGCACACATACCCGCATTCGCAAATTTAATACCAAAGACACCTACCCCAATCAGTCACTGGATAACGATCTTTGCCAGGCCGTGCGTGCAGGCAATACCGTGTACGTGCGCGGCCAGATTGGCACCGATTTCGACGGCAATCTGGTGGGGCTTGGCGACCCGGCAGCCCAGGCTGAGCAAGCGATGAAGAACGTAAAACAGCTACTGGAAGAGGCGGGCAGCGATCTGTCGCACATCGTCAAAACGACCACCTATATCATCGACCCCCGCTATCGCGAGCCGGTTTACCAGGTTGTCGGCAAATGGCTAAAGGGGGTCTATCCCATCTCAACCGGGCTGGTTATTTCCGCGCTGGGTCAGCCGCAGTGGCTGATGGAAATCGATGTTATCGCGGTGATTCCGGACGAATGGCAAACCCCTGGGGGAGAATAAGATCATGACGATATCGATTATTGGTCGCTGCGCGCAAACCGGCCAGTTGGGCATTGCCATCAGCTCATCCAGTATCGCGGTGGGCGCACGCTGCCCCTGGCTGCGCAGCAAGGTTGGCGCGGTCTCAACCCAAAACATCACCTTACCGGCGCTGGGGCCGCGTATTCTTGACAGATTACAACAGGGCGAGAGTGCCGAAACCGCGCTGAAAAGCGGCCTGGACACGGATGACTATTCTCTGTACCGGCAGGTGACCGTGCTGACCGCCGGGGGTGAAAGCGCCTTCTACAGCGGCGAAAAAACCCTGGGGGTCAACAACGCCCTGAGCGGCGAGAACTGTGTGGCGGCGGGCAACATGCTCGCGGATCCCAATGTCATTGTCGCGATGATAAACGCGTTCGAACAGCAATCCGGCCATCTTGCTGACAGGCTCATTGCCGCCATGCACGCGGGCCTGCGCGCAGGCGGGGAAGCCGGTCCGCTGCATTCGGCGGCGCTGTCGATCGTGGATTCTCACGTCTGGCCGATAGTGGATTTGCGCGTCGACTGGGCTGACGCCGCTCCCATCGATGAACTCGGCAAACTCTGGCAGGCTTATCAACCCCAGATGCAGGACTATTTAACGCGGGCGCTCGATCCCCGTAGCGCGCCGGGTTACGGCGTACCCGGCGATGAGTAACGGCAAGGAGATCTGATGATGACCAGCCGTGAAATGCTGGAACAACTGGTGGCGTTTAACACCACCAGCCGCGAATCGAATCTGGCGCTGATCGAATTTGTCGGGCGCTATTTAACCGGGCTCGGCGTTGATTACGAATTGATTCACAACGCCGAAGGCAGCAAAGCCAATCTGTATGCGCGGCTTGGCCCGCCAGGTCACGGTGGCGTTATGCTATCGGGCCACAGCGATGTGGTGCCCGTTGACGGGCAGAACTGGAGCGTCCCCCCCTTCGCCCTGACGGAACTCGATGGCAAACTCTATGGTCGTGGCACCGCGGACATGAAAGGCTTTATTGCCTGCATTCTCGCCGCCATCCCCCACTTTCTTGCGCAGCCGCTGGCGCAACCGCTGCATCTGGCGATTTCGTATGATGAGGAAGTCGGGTGCCTCGGGGTGCGAACATTGCTGGATGCGCTCTCCGCTCGTGCGGACAAGCCCGCTATCTGCCTGATTGGCGAACCCACTGAACTGCAACCGGTTCTCGGTCACAAAGGCAAACTCGGCGTGCGTTGTGAAGTGCAGGGCGCCGCCTGCCACTCGGCTTATGCGCCGCAGGGTGTCAATGCCATCGAATATGCCGCAAAACTTATCCATCATCTGACGCTAATCGGCCAGCGGCTGGCCGCGCCGGAGCATCATGATGCGCGTTTTGATCCTCCTTTTACCACGGTGCAAACGGGTCTTATCCAGGGTGGCCGGGCGCTGAATATCGTGCCCGCCGACTGTACCTTTGACTTTGAGGTGCGAACATTGCCGCAGGATGATGCGCAGGAGGTGGCCCGTGAGCTGGAAAGTTACGCACAGCGCGAACTCCTGCCCACAATGCGCGCGGTAAATCGTGATGCAGCGATCCGCTTTTATCCCATCAGTAGTTACCCCGGTTTGTACACCGCCGCGCAAAGCGCCGCCGCAAGGCTGGTCGCCCATCTCACCGGATCGGAAAAATTCAGCACCGTCGCCTTCGGGACCGAAGGCGGGTTGTTCCATCAGTCCGGTATTCCCAGCGTGATATGCGGGCCAGGCAGTATGGCGCAGGGCCATAAGCCGGATGAGTTCATTACCGTCGAACAGCTAAACGCCTGTGACGCCCTGCTACGCCGTCTTGCGACCTGGATGTGTCAAAAAAACTGATACTGTCGCGGCATCATCCCCTCTGAGGTTCCCTTGATTGCAGGGCGTGCGCCGGCTCGCCCTGCCTCCCTCTGCTTCGCGTTATCTCTGCTTTACCTTTTCCAAACACCAGCTTCGGGAAGCACTAACTGCGTCTTCGGCGTTTAAGCCGTATGCTGGTTTCAGGCATTTGATAGCCCCTTTCTGGAGATTACATGGTCAGTGCAGAAGTCACCCCGTTCCCGCAGCCCGCAACGCTGCAACCCGACATGAGCAACAGGCACGTTGCCGTACGGCTCGATGGCGTACTCAAACGCTTTGGCGACGCCATCGCCTTACACAAAATTTCCCTGATGATTGAAGAAGGTGAATTTATCACGCTGCTTGGCCCGTCCGGCTGCGGCAAAACCACGCTGCTGAATCTGATGGCGGGTTTCGCCGGGGCGGATGGCGGCGAAATTTTCATTGATGGTGATCTGGTGACAGATACCCCGCCCTGGCAGCGTGAAATCGGCATTGTGTTTCAGAATTACGCCCTGTTCCCGCATATGACGGTCGAAAAAAACGTGGGCTACGGTCTGCGCATGCGCGGCGTACCCAAAGCCGAAATCGCTGAACGTGTTGAACAGGCACTGGCGCTGGTAAAACTTGCCGGTTACGGCCATCGCAAACCACGCGAGCTTTCGGGTGGACAGCAGCAGCGTGTGGCGCTGGCGCGTGCGCTGGTGATCCGCCCCAAAGTCCTGTTGCTTGATGAACCTTTCTCCGCGCTGGATAAAAACCTGCGCCTGTCGATGCAGGTTGAGTTGAAAGCCATTCAGCGCAAGCTTGGCGTCACCACTGTCTTCGTGACGCACGATCAGGGCGAAGCGCTGAGCATGAGCGATCGCGTGGTGGTGATGTCGGCGGGGCATGTTCGCCAGATAGGCACGCCGGATGAGATTTATCGTCGTCCGCAGGATCCCTTTGTTGCAGGGTTTGTGGGTGATGTGAACATTCTGCCGGGTCGCTACACCGGTCGCGATGGCGCGGCGATGCTGGAACTGGGCGGCAGTGTGCTTCACCTGCCAGCGGATCGCGTACATGCCACGATTGGCGAACGCCTGGATGTCTTTGTTCGCCCGGAAAATATTCAACTGGCAACCCTGGGCCCGCAGTCACTGCTCAGCGCCACGGTGATTGCCCATGTCTTTCAGGGCGATCATGTCGATGTGCATCTCGATGTGCCTGCGCTGGGTAGCGCCACGCTCTTTGCACGCCAGTCCGGTCTTCATGCGCTGACACGCTGGCCCGTCGGTAGCCTGGTGGGTATTAACGTTGATGATGAAGGTGTCTGCGCATTTAGCGCGGCAGGCCAGGATAAACGCGCATGATACCTGAAATGATGAACGCCATAATTTCGGGCCGACCAGGTGGTCCGGAGGTCTTAGAACAGGTGCAGCGCCCGGTGCCGCAACCGGGCGCAGGAGAAGTGCTGATTCGCGTTGCCAGTGCCGGGGTCAATCGCCCCGATATTCTGCAACGCAACGGCCTGCCGCTGCCGCCGGGTGTCACCGATGTGCTGGGGCTGGAGGTTTCAGGCACCGTCGTCGCGCTGGGTGCAGGCGTTGACGCCCCCGCGCCAGGCACCCCGGTCATGGCCTTGCTCAACGGCGGAGGGTATGCAGATTATTGTGTGGCACGTGCCGAACTCTGTTTATCCGTTCCCGAAAATCTGCCTCTCCCGCAGGCGGCAGGCGTGCCGGAAGCGGCCTTTACCGTGTGGCACAACCTGTTTGAACTGGGTCGCTTGCAGCCGGGGGAAACCGTGCTGATTCACGGGGCAGCCAGCGGCGTAGGAACATTTGCTATTCAGTGCGCACAGGCGTGCGGCGCCCGCGTGATAGCAACCGCGGGCGGCGCGAAAAAAATTGCCGCACTGCAACAACTCGGAGTATGGCGCGCCATTGACCGCCACGGCGAGGATTTCGTCGACATCATTCTGGCGGCAACCGGGGAGCGTGGTGTGGATGTGGTGCTGGATAACGTGGGGGGTGAGTACGTGGCACGCAATCTCAGCGTGTTAGCGCCGGGCGGGCGCCATGTCAGTCTCTCATTTATGCAGGGGGCAACGATTGAACTGGACCTGCAACAGGTGATGCGCAAAGGGCTGAGTCTGACCTCTTCCACCCTGCGTCCCAAAAGCCTGGCCGAGAAAACACGCCTGGCGCAGGGCATCAGTAAACATCTGCTGCCACTGATTGCCGCCGGAAAAATCGCGCCGCGCATTTATCAAACCCTGCCTTTAGCCCAGGCCGCAGAGGCCCATCGCATTCTGGAAGCCAACGCCAACATTGGTAAAGTGCTGCTGCAGGTGGCGTCATGATGCAACTCTTTTTTGCCACCACCTCCGCCTATGTTCGCAAAGTGATGGTGTGCGCAACCGTACTGGGGCTTGCTGAGGAGATAGAACGGCTGGATTCCGCCGCGCACCCGGTGGTGCGCGACGAACGTATCGCCCTCTTTAACCCCCTGGCAAAAGTCCCGGCGCTGCGTACCGAAGACGGGCTCTGTCTCTATGACAGCCGGGTCATTTGTGAATACCTCAACGCGCGTGCGCAGGGCCATTTATACCCGGAAAACGCCGAGGCACGCTGGAAAAGTCTGGCACGCCAGGCGCTGGGCGACGGCATTATCGATGCCGCATTACTGGCGCGCTACGAGTTCACCGCGCGCCCGCCTGAAAAGCAGTGGCAGGGCTGGGCCGACGCCCAACTGAAAAAAGTCACCGCCGCACTGGCAGAGATTGAACACCAGGCCAGCAGTTTTCGCGCTCAACCCGACGATATCGGCCTTATTGCCATCGGCTGTGCGCTCGGTTATCTCGACTTTCGCTTTGCCGAACTCAACTGGCGTGCCAGTCACCCGCTTACCGCCGCATGGTTCGCCCTCTTTGATGCGCATCCGGCGATGACCGCTACCCATCCGCACGTTTAATCAGGAGTGTGCATGTCACAGCAGATCTATTTTCTTAATGGGCCGAACGCCAACTTATATGGCCTGGATAAAAACGGCACGTATGGCAGCGAAAGCTTTGCCAGTCTTGGCGAACGCTGCCAGCGCCGCGCCGGGACACACGGCGTGATTTTGCATTTTCGCCAGAGCAACCACGAAGGCGTGCTGGTTGACTGGATCCAGGAGGCGCGTCAGCACGCCGCAGGGTTAATTATCAACGCCGCGGGGTTAACCTACAGTTCCGTCCCCATACTGGATGCATTGCTGATGTTTGATGGCCCGATCATTGAAACGCACATGAGCAACATCTGGAAGCGTGAGCCATTTCGCCATCACTCCCTTGTCTCCAAAGCGGCAACCGGTGTGATTGCCGGACTGGGCGCGGTGGGCTACGAGCTGGCCATTGATGCGGTGGTCAATCTGATGGGGACACACAGCGCATGAGCACCTTAGTGTTTTACAGCGAATTCGATAGTTTCGAAGAATGGTCGGCCCTTCTTGCGCCACGTTTGCCCGGCGTGACGATTTGCCGCGCCGAAACAGTGCAAAACCCCGATGAGGTGCACTATGCGCTGGCATGGAAGCCGCCACACGGGTTCTTTGCGCCCTACCGCCATCTTAAGTTACTGGTCAATCTCGGCGCGGGGGTCGATTCACTGGTGGGGCGCGACGATCTGCCGCCGGTTCCGATTGTTCGTCTCTCCGATCCTGATATGGCGCGCATGATGGCAGGCTACGTGCTTTTTGCGGTATTGCGTTACGCGCGTGATATCCCGGCATTCGAGCGCGCGCAGCGTGAACAGCGCTGGCATTACCTCCACCCGCGTAGCTCTTCTGGTATTCGCGTTGGGGTGTTGGGATTGGGGGAACTGGGCGCGTATACGGCACGGGAACTGGCACGCCAGGGGTTCGACGTGCGCGGCTGGTCGCGGACACCTAAAGCCATCGACGGTATTCACTGTCGCAGCGGACTGGCCTCGCTGAATGATTTTCTCAGCCAGAGCGACATTCTGGTGGTGATGCTGCCTCTTACGCCACAGACGGCGGGCCTGCTCAGCGCAGACCGGCTCTCTCGCCTCCCCTGTGGCGCCGCCTTTATCAATGTGTCGCGCGGTGCGATTGTCGATCAGGCGGCACTGACAGCGGCGTTGCGCTCAGGACAGATCGCGCAGGCCACGCTGGATGTGTTTGAGCGTGAGCCGCTGCCGCCGGGCGATCCGTTATGGCGCATGGACAACGTGCTCATCACGCCCCATCTGGCCTCCGTTGCCATACCGGCCAGCGCCGCACAACAGGTGGCGGACAACATCCAGCGCGCCGCACGCGGCGAACCGGTGACCGGCCAGGTCTTCCCGGCGCGTGGCTACTAAGTTATCGCCACGCGCGGTGTCACGCCACCCGTACCACCTGCGGATCGAAGTAGCTCGGTGCCGCCATGCCGGGAATATACTGATCGGAGATAAAAATGCGGCAGCGCTCAGCAAAAGCGTTAACCACCATTGAATGCTGGGTGTGGGCTGCGGTCGCGTAACCCAGTTGCATCGGCCTGTTCGCCCCTGCCAGCCGCACGCGAATCAGACGTTTGCCATCCTGGGATAAATGCGCTTTTGGCCGCACGTTGGCGATACCAAATCCCACGCCATTTGCCACCATCGAGCGCACCACCTCCATATTACTGGAGCGCATCACCACGTTGGGAGTAACGCCCGCCTCGCTGAACAGCCCCAGGAAATATTCGCGGCTCCACGGCATATCCAGCAAGACCATCGGCATGGTCGCCAGATCCTCAATGGTCACCGCTGAGTGGGTCGCGAACGGATGATGTTCCCCCACCATCACATAGGGCGGCAATTGGGCCAGTGCGGTGAAGTCAATATCACTGGCGGGGACTAAATCGTAAGTCAGCGCGATGTCGATATCGGCGGTGCGCAACTGTTTGAGCAACTGTTCATGGTTGCCTTCGACAAGCGTAATGCGCACGCCGGGAAAGGCGCGTCCAAAGCCGAATACCAGTTCAGGCGTCAGCATCGGCGCCAGCGTATCCAGGCAGCCTACCCGCAGCGGGCCGCGCACATTGTTCATGGACTCCGAGGCAATAGTATAAAGATTCATCATCTGCTCCAGAATGAGCTTTGCCTCTTTCAGAACCTGATGACCGATGGCAGTCAGCGAAACGCCCTGCGCATGATGACGCACAAAAAGCTGTACGCCCAGTTCAGATTCGATATGGGTGATGGCAGCAGAGATCGACGGTGATGAAACGTGGATACGTTCTGAGGCGCCAATGATGCTGCCCGCCTCCCCGGAGGCGACAAAATATTCCAGCTGACGCTGGGTAATGCGACTGAGCATGCAGGTTCTCCTGAGATCGCCGACGCGATCATGTCGCGCCAGTCATTCTAATAGTGCTAATTTTTATGCAGTTATCATGCCAAATGAAAAATAACAGCATAATCCCCTGGTTTTGTTGTGCCCTTCTTCTCTTCATCCTTATCACTGGTTAAGAAAATCCGTTGCAAAGCAGCGCCTTTTTTAGCCTCAGAAATTCCGATGCAACGGCGAGGAAAAGGCTGTTTTACGCCGTCCGTTCACCACGTCATTATCGCTTTCACACCAGGGAACACCGCTTGCACCGTTCTGGCGCGCCGGGTTTCAGACTGCCACAACAGCCATTTCATAGATGGGGATAAGAATATGTTGCGTAAGATTCGTGCCTTAACGTTGTTGACCACATGTGTGCTAAGCGCAGGAAATGCGATGGCCGCGGACAAACTGATTGTCAGCACCTGGGGCGGCGGCTTCAAAGATTTGATCGATGAAACCATCGCGAAAGCCTTTACCAAAGAGACCGGCGTGGAAGTGCAGTTTGTTACCGGCGGCACCATCGATCGCCTTAATAAAGCCAAACTGGCCGGCGGGTCACCGGAAACTGACGTGACCTTTACGACTGCGCACGTGGGCTATCTGTATGCCAATTCCGGCCTGTTTGAAAAACTCGATATGAGCAAAATCCCCAACGCCGCGAACCTTGTCCAGCAGGCCAAAGTCAGCCCCTATCACCTCGGCGTCTGGGGTTACGTTTACACCATCGGCTACCGTCCGGATTTAGTCCCCAAAGGCGAAACCTTCGAGAGCTGGAACGATCTGTGGAAACCTGAACTCAAGGGCACGCTGGCGCTGCCTGACTGGGATCCGAGCCACATCATTGCAGTGGCCGCCAAACTCTCCGGCAGCGACGCAGCGCACTGGGAGCAAGGCCAGGCGAAGCTTAAGGCGCTGATCCCGAATATCAAATCCTTCTATACCGATGATGCCAACAGTCAGCAGTTGATCTCCACTGGCGAAACACCGGTACAGGTGATGCTCTCGATGAACGCCTACAACATGATGGCCGAAGGGGTGGACGTCAAACTGGCAATGCCAAAAGAAGGCGCGATTTTGGGCGTTGATACTATCGGGATCAACAAAGGCACCCGGCATAGCGAACTGGCTTATAAGTTTATCAATATTGCCTTACAGCCCGAAATACAGGAGCAGGTGGCGAAGATTTATCACGGTAGCCCAACGGTAACCAACGCCCATATCGATCCTGAACTGGCAAAACTGCCGGGTATGCTGACCACACCCGCCCAGTGGAATGCCACCATCAATACCGATCCACAACTGCGTGCGGAGAAAACCGCACAGTGGCGTCAGTGGTTCTCTGAAAACATCATGTCTCATTGATTTGCCGGGCGACGAACACGTCGCCCAGGTTCTGGCGGCAGCACATTACTCAGGCAGCACGTTATGACGAGAAAACCGACATTTTTACCCTGGTTCATTATTCCCGCGACGCTGACCGCCGTCGGGCTGGTTATCGCGATGTTGGCGGTGATGCAGTTCAGCGTGCGCGCTTATATCCCCGGTTCGCTCGACGTGGGCGGATTTACACTGGCAAACTTTAGCGGTCTGTTCAAAAGCGTCTATGCCGATGCGTTTATCAACACGGTTATGCTGAGCGCCAAAACCGCTTTTTTTGGCCTGTTGATGAGTTATCCGCTGGCGTTTGCCCTGGTGCGCACCCGCACAATCTGGGTCAAATCCACGATTCTGATTATTGCGATCACGCCGTTGTTTCTCGGCGAAGTGGTGCGCACCTATTCATGGATTATCGTCCTGGGTAACAGCGGCTTCCTCAATAGCCTGCTGCTGGCGCTGGGTGTTATCTCCACCCCCATTCAGTTTATGTTTACGCAAACGGGCGTGGTTCTGGCGTTGGTGCATGTCACCATGCCGATCATGGTGCTGATGCTGGCAACCGCGCTATCGCACATCAACCCCGATTATGAGAAAGCCGCCACCAGCCTTGGCGCGGGGCCAATCCGCGCCCTGCTGACCGTGACGATCCCCCTGTCCATCCCCGGCATCGTCGCCAGCCTCACTACCGCGTTTGCCTGGACGTTTAGCGCCTTTGCCACACCGCAACTGATTGGCGGGGGACGCGTCAGCACCGTCGCCACAATGGTCTATCAACTGGGGTTCTCCTCGATGAACTTTCCGTTTGCTGCCGCGCTGAGCATCGCCGGTTTAATCCTGACCATCCTGTTATTAATGGCGTTAAAACGCATGACCCGGTTCCTGCACGCGATGGGAGAACATTGATATGACCCGTTCACTTAACGACAAACTGACGATACTGGCAGGCCGCCTGCTGGTCGCCGCTATTCTGGTTTTTGTCATGCTGCCGACCATCGTGGTGTTTATCTCCTCGTTCAGCAGCACTGCCGTGTTGTTTTTCCCGCCAAAAGGCTGGTCGCTGCGCTGGTTCGAGCGGGCGGTGAGTTATGACGATTTCCGCCACGGTTTTTACTCCGGGCTGATAGTCACCGCGTGGGCGTCGTCGCTGGCGGTGGTCATCGGCGCCACGCTGGCGATTGCCATTGAACGCTATTCCTTTGCGTGCAAGCAGGTGCTGGAAGGCATTTTGCTGTCACCGCTCTTTATTCCCCACTTCACCATTGGCCTGGGGCTGTTGATGCTGGTGTCGCAACTCAACCTCGGGCGCGGTTACCCACTGGTGATTTTCTGCCACATCGTCCTGGTACTGCCGTTTGTGTTACGCAGTGTGTATGTGTCGTTAAAAAACCTGGAGCAGCGCATTGAACTGGCGGCGGCAAGTTTGGGGGCATCGCCGCTGCGCGTGGTATGGACCATCACCGTGCCGCTGATTTTACCGGGCCTGTTTGGCGGCTGGCTGTTTGCCGCGATCCTCTCGTTTAACGAATTTACCGCATCGTTGTTTATTACGACCCAGGCAACGCAGACCCTTCCGGTGGCGATGTACAACTATGTGCGTGAATTTGCCGATCCAACACTCGCTGCCCTGTCGGTTATCTATATTGCCGTCACCGCCACGATGTTAATTATCGCCAATAGGTTTCTAGGTCTGGGGAAAATATTAAATGTTGAAGCCAGACATTAATAAACCGTGAAGAAATGCACGCGGGCTATTGCGCCACGCTGCATTTAAAAATGCCTGATTATCATTCATACCGCCCCGATGCCGCGTAGCGATAAAAATATCGAGGGTCGCTTATATTTAGGGATTCACTATGCCAACAGAAAAAATCAATACTGTGATTGTCGGTGCAGGTCAGGCCGGTATTGCCATGAGCGAGCATCTGACATTAATGGGCGTGCCCCATGTCGTGCTGGAGCGCAGCCGTATTGCTGAGCGCTGGCGCTCTGAACGCTGGGATTCGCTGGTGGCGAACGGGCCTGCGTGGCATGACCGCTTTCCGTCGCTGCAATTCGACAATATCTCCCAGGAAGCTTTCCCACCCAAAGAGCGCATGGCACAGTATTTTGAAGACTATGCGAGGATGATTAATGCCCCGGTGCGCACGGGCGTTGACGTGCATCAGGTTACTCGCCTGGCAGGACGCAGCGGATTCAAGGTGGTGACCTCTGCCGGAGAATTTGAAGCCGCCAATGTGGTCGCCGCCACCGGCCCGTTTCAAAAACCGTCGTTTCCGCAGATCGTCCCGCAAAGCGCCGGGGTGCATCAGATCCACTCCTCGGTTTACAAAAATCCGCAGCAACTGCCCGCAGGCGGCGTACTGGTTGTTGGAGCAGGCGCGTCCGGTACGCAAATTGCCGAAGAGCTGCGCCAGTCAGGGCGTGACGTTTATCTGTCAGTCGGTGAACATTATCGTCCACCGCGCAGTTATCGCGACCGTGATTACTGCTGGTGGCTGGGCGCGCTGGGTCTGTGGGATGAAGTGAAAATAAAGCCGAAGAAAGAGCACGTTGCCTTTGCCGTGAGCGGTTATGAAGGGGGCAAAACCGTCGATTTCCGACGCCTGGCGCATACCGGTATTACTCTTGTGGGCATTACCAAAAGCTGGGATAACGGTGTGCTGCGCTTTGCCGAGGGGCTGGCAGAGAATATCGCTGCGGGCGATAACGCCTATTTTGATGTACTGCGCGATGCGGACGCTTATATCGAACGCAACGGGCTGGATCTGCCACCGGAGCCGCAGGCGTGGACGTTACTGCCGGACCCGGAATGCCTGCTCAACCCGCTGGCACAATTAGATATTGCCGCTGCCGGTATTACCACCATTATCTGGGCGACGGGATTTAAATTTGATTTCGGCTGGCTACAGGTGGATGCCTTCGATGAAAAAGGCCTGCCGTTCCATAAACGCGGTATTTCAGCGGAGCGTGGCATTTATTTCCTTGGCCTGCCGAATCTGGTCAACCGTGCCTCTTCGTTTATTTACGGCGTATGGCATGACGCAAAATATATTGCCGATCATATTGTTTTGCAAAACGCCTACAGCGACTACGTTAAATCATAATGCTCAGGGTATCGCGGCTGTTCATCAGCCGTGACACATACACTTTTGCGACAGAAAAGCAAGGAACATAAGGTGAACGGAATGACCATCAGAGCCGCATTTTCCCCCTCACCCTAACCCTCTCCCCAAAGAGGAGAGGGGACCGATCGTGCTCGCATTTTTTTGGGGATTCCTCACCCCTCAAGGAAGAGGGGACCGTTCGTGCTCGCATTTTTGTGGGGATTCCTCACATTGCGGGTGGTGAGCGTAATGCGGCCCCTTATGAAACAGAAGCGTTATCGGACATTAGACGGCGCCAGTAGCTTTTCGATCTCATCGGCGGGCAAGGGTTTCGAACACAGATACCCCTGCATAGCGTCGCACCCCAGTTCCATCAGCAATTTTTTCTGCTCCTCTGTTTCAACGCCTTCCGCAATCACGCCGAGCCCCAGACTGTGCGCCATCGCAATAATGGCCGTACAAAGTTCAAACCCCACCCCTTTTAAATCTTCCACGAAGGAGCGATCAATTTTGAGAAAATCAATATTAAATTTTCTCAGATAGGCCAGTGATGAATAGCCGGTGCCGAAATCGTCGATGGCAATCTGAATACCAATCTGATGCATCATTTTTAAATTGTGGTTGACGCGTGTTTCCGAATTAAGCAGCAACCCTTCGGTGATTTCAATGGTGACCGCATCACCCATGAGGTTATGATTCTGTAGATCCCGAATCCAGGGGATTTCTTCAAATTCCTGGCTGCGTAACTGTATCGGTGACAGATTGATGGCCATTTTGAGTTGAGGATCATATTTTTGCCGCCAGTAAGCCAGTTGTGTGATGGCCTGGTTTGCGATCCAGTTGCCCATGGGGACGATAAGACCGGTGTCTTCGGCCAGCGGAATAAAGACATCCGGGCTAATAATCCCCTGTACCGGGTGGAGCCAGCGAACCAGTGCTTCCATTCGGGTAATCTGCCCCGTGGTGAGCGAGACAATCGGCTGGTAATAGACCACAAACTGGTTCTCTTCGAGCGCCTTTCTTAAATTTCTCATCATCCGCAGACGCGCATGAATCGCATCATGCAGGGCGCGTGAGTAGTAGCGAAAATTCTTACGACCCGAATTTTTAACCGCATACATCGCCTGGTCGGCGTTCTTGAATAAATCTTCGAGGTTTTCTGTATCAGTGGGATAAAGAGAAATGCCAATACTGGCTGAGACAAACATCGTCTCACCGTTAATTATAAAAGGCGCCTCCAGCTTCTTGAGAATGTTGCGGGCAATCCCCGTACATTCGGACGGGTCGTTAATATCCGAGATAATAATCGCAAACTCATCGCCACCGAGGCGCGCGATACATTCGGCGTTACTGGCACACTCAAGTAAACGCATCCCAACGCGGCCTAATAATTCATCACCCGCCCGGTGCCCCATACTGTCATTAACCGATTTAAATTGATCGAGGTCGATAAGCATCAGCGCCATGATACGGTGGGTGCGCGAGGCGTGACGGGCCGCCTGTTCAAGCTTGCTTTGAAACAAATGACGGTTGGGCAAACCGGTAACCGCATCATAATTCGCTTGTTGCCAGATTAACTCTTCCTGTTTTTTACGTAGGGTAATATCGGAAAACATGCCAACGTAATTAATGACATTACCCGCAGGATCTTTTATCACTGAAATGCTCAGCTCTTTGAGAAATTCAGTGCCGTCTTTATGCCGGTCCCATACCTCGCCCATCCACTGCCCTGTGTCGTTTAATGCCTGCCACATCTCGGTATAAAAAAAGCGTGGATGACGGCCCGACTTAAATTCCCGAGGATTGTGCCCCTTCACCTCCTCCAAAGACCATCCTGTCAGCACGGTGAAAGCCGGGTTAATACTAATAATATTATTGTCGCAGTCGGTCACGACAATGGCTTCCTGGCTGGCCTCGAACACGGCAGCCGCAATTTTCATTTGCTCCTGCGCTTTTTTGCGTTCGGTGATGTTCTGAACGTAGACCAGCCTGGCCGGTAGTCCCTGGGCTGGATAAAAGGTCACGGACTCCGAAAAGACCGTCATCTGCGAACCATCATGATGCAGAACAGGCCACTCTCCGCCAAGGCGGGTGCCTTCTTTGATAAATTGATGATGACGTTGCAGAACAGTCTGTTTATCTGCGGCAGGGAAAATCATGGTGAAGGAGTGATTCAGCATCTCACTTTGGGTGTAGCCATAGATATCGCAATAAGCCGGATTAACAGTGAGATAAAGCCCTTCATAATCAATTACCGCTATTCCGACGGGACATTTGTCGAGGATTGCCTGAAATAAGCCACTTTCATCCCAGTGAGTTTTATTCATATTGCCCCCGCCACGATCAATAAAAACGGTGAATTTCCCTCAGCGCGTAATCACCGTTTCACCTCAATACCATAATAAGCAAGCTCAATATAGTCATCGGTAACGAACAGGCTTATTACGCCAAAAAAATAACAGAATCGATTTATCTCGTTCAATGTATACATCATGTATTCTTTAGCGTTGTTTGAAAATGTCTTTCCTCTTTAAGAGCGCTCATTTGCATTAATTAGCGCCTTTCACTACTTAACGATAAAAACATACGTCTTCACGCTGGCTTAAACGCGACCAGGCGCACTTTATGCAGATCCCGAAAGAGCCTCTCAGCAGGGTAAAGCAGGCAGCCAGGCGGATAATACCAACCATCACATCACCACACCTGCCGCCCGGTCAACCCGGTTAATAGCCATTTTCACTCCGTTCTTTTACAACAAGTTAATAACATAAAGTGATAATTAGAAACCCCCTCTGTAAATAAATTTGATGCTTATTGTTAAAAAACCATGTTTTTTGTGAGGTTGTTCACTGTTCCCTGTCAGCTTTTCCTTAACATTGACTACGCATGTTCAGTCAGCGCTTTTATTCGCATCAGCAAAGTATCGTTATTCTGCGGCAGGAATACGTTGCCAGGAGCTTAAAAGCAGTCATGGACACTCTAACAATCACATTTATGAACAGGGGATGATCAATGTCGACATATTATTTTCTACCGACACGCAACGTATTTGGTGAAGGTAGTGTTCAGGAAGCCGGTACGTTGGCAAAAACGCTAAATGTGAAAAAAATCCTTATCGTCACGGATGCATTCCTGGCAAAAAGCGGCATGGCTGATAATGTTGCGAAGATTTATCAAGAAGCCGGTATCGATGTACATATTTTTGGTGGCGCAGAGCCAAACCCCACGGACAAAAACGTCGCGGCAGGCATCGAATGCTATCGTGAACATGGCTGTAATGGGATTGTTTCACTCGGTGGCGGCTCCTCCCATGACTGTGCCAAAGGTATTGGCCTGGTTGCGGCAAACGGCGGGAATATTCGCGATTACGAAGGGGTGGATAAATCCAGCAACGATATGATCCCGCTGATGGCGATTAATACCACGGCAGGTACCGCTTCTGAAATTACCCGCTTCTGTATTATTACGGATACGGAACGCAAGGTGAAAATGGCGATTGTCGACTGGCGCGTCACACCGCAAATTTCCATCAACGACCCGGAATTAATGGTCGGCATGCCCCCTTCCCTTACCGCTGCAACCGGTATGGATGCGCTGACGCACGCTATCGAAGCCTACGTGTCGACAATGGCGAATCCGTTAACCGATGCCGCCGCATTGCAAGCCATTAAAATGATCACCCAATACCTGCCCAAAGCGGTAGCCAACGGTGAATATATGAAGGCAAGGGACAATATGGCCTATGCCCAGTACCTCGCCGGGATTGCGTTTAACAACGCGTCACTGGGTTATGTTCATGCGATGGCGCACCAGTTAGGCGGCTTCTATAACCTTCCTCACGGCGTCTGTAACGCGATTCTTCTGCCATATGTTGAATCATTTAACCTTATCGGCAACCTTAATCGCTTCCGCGATATCGCCGAAGCTATGGGTGAGAAAGTCGCCGGTCTGTCGACCGATGAAGCCGCCGTGAGGGCGATTGCCGCCATTCGTCGCCTGAGCAAACAGGTCGGTATTCCTGCCGATCTGAAAAGCCTGGGGGTTAAACCGGAAGACTTCGCCATTATGGCGGAGAACGCCAAAAAAGATGTTTGCCAGTTAACCAACCCAAGAAAAGCGACGAAAGAGCAGGTCATCGAGCTTTATCGTCAGGCTTACGAAGGCGAAGGCGCGCTCTGACATAGCGGTATTTAGCGTATAACGGCACCGGCCACTGAGAAAGATCCACGCTTCGGCGTGGATCTATTCTCCCGACAAGACTGCCCTAGTTTTCTGCCAGCATTTTTGCCATCCACACACGGTCAATCGCACCGGTGTCATAATGGGCAAGGGTAAATACCTGGGCCCGACTCATCGCCTGCGCGAGTTCAGGTGTGATATTAAAGCTTGCCGCCACTTCATGCTCTTCAAGGCCGGGGCGACGCCGACGACGCTCAACGCGAAAACGTAGCTGGTTATATTTAGCCCAGCCGATAAGTGTCAGACCGATCATACAGGCCACCAGCAGATAGACGCTCAGGGTGCTGAGCGTGGTATAAAACGGCCGGACGCCCATAAAGGGATCGTGTTTTATCGCCACCACCAGCCCGCTATAGATCAGCCAGCAAAATCCCAGCCAGGCAACAAGCGTTAAAAACACATCAAGCATGCGCGGAAACAGACGCTGTTCAGTAAAAATTAACGGTTCGATCATGGTTCAATTCTCCCGATACCGCGGTCGGGGCTGACCCAACGCGCTCTGCTGCGTTTGCGTCGCAGCATCACTTTCGGGAAAGCCACCAGGGTTGTGAACAGGCTCAACATCCAGTACACCACCGGAAACCAGATAACCCAGAACAACGACGCCGCAATGCCTTTTTCATAGCGCCGTTCAATAAACAGGCTGACCGCGAATTGCAGCAGGCAAACGACGCCAAGCATCAGGCCAGTAAATGCGGGTGGAAAGAGATGCTGAACATGCAGTGAATCAGGCATAGGGATGACAAGCCCGATGAGAAACAGCACAATCGTCATCGCATAGGCAAATGCCCACACGCTGGACATACAAAACTCAATAAACAACGGCCACATGCGTCGATATTCCCAGCCCCACAGGCGACGCATATTGACAATAAAGACTTCGGCACCGCCCTGTGCCCAGCGCAGACGCTGCTTCCAGAGCCCTTTTAACGTCTCAGGCATCAGGATCCAACACAGCGCACGGGGTTCAAAAAAGATGGACCAGTGGCGCAGTTGCAACTTCCAACTGATATCAATGTCTTCGGTGATCATATCCGGGCTCCAGTAGCCCACCTCAGCCAGCGCCCGACGACGAAACGCGGCAATGACGCCGGAAACAGTAAAAACCTGCCCATAGACACGTTGGGTTCGCTTGATCAACCCGATGATTGATGAGAACTCACCGACCTGCACCCGCCCGATAAGCGTTGATCGCGTGCGAATACGCGGGTTACCGGTCACCGCCCCCACGCGCGGATGATTTAACAACGGCGCGACCATATATGCCGCCGCATCTTTATCCAGCAAGGCGTCGCCATCAATGCAGACCAGAAAATCACTGCGTGCTGCGGCGGCTCCGGCCGCAAGCGCTACCGCTTTGCCCTGGTTTTCCGCCAGATGGATGACCCGCAGCCGTGAATACTCTTCGGCCAATTGATCCAGCACAGCGCCCGTGTTGTCTTTCGAACCATCGTTAATGGCGATGACTTCGATATTGTCGTAACGCTGGGCCAGGGCGGCTTCGATGGTTTCCCGCGCATTCAGCCCTTCGTTAAAGCACGGTATAAGAATGGAAATCAGCGGATTTCCCGCAAGCGTTGGCGCAGGTGTCCCTTCCCCCCATGGCCAGTAACGCTCACGATGAAACCAGAAATAGAGGCCACCGCTCATCCAAAGCGCAGACATAAACAGCGGCCAGAAAAAGACGAAATCCAGAATCACTTCACCCGTAAAGACCACCGCCACACCGAGCGGAAAACTGAACATCAGGCAAAGGATCAGGAATGCGATGATGCGATCGGTCATTTTTGTGGATACCAGTATGATGAGAAAGCGGGGCGTATCTCCGCCATCCGGGGTTGATCGTTGATGAAGTCATCCGGGTAATAGCCGTAGTTTTTGGCGCCGCTCAACCGAAGTTGTTGCATCCACCCGATAAGCATTTCATCACTGATGCCGTCCTGCCCTGCCCCTTTGCGCCAGTTACGCGCCTGCAACTCAAAGACCGTTTTCTCCATTGCGCCAGGGTAACGGGCCACGCGCCCGACCAGCCTGTCCAGCCAGTCGTTCGCGTCTTTCGGCGAAATATCTTCCATCAACGGCATCGCCATCGGTGCCGTCCAGTCATAGGTGCCAAGGAAATCATTCAAATTTTGGGCAAACCAGGTTTCGCTCTTTGGCTCCAGCACCGGCATCGCGTAGATATTGCGCGCCGTTTTCACCTGCGGGCCGCGTATGGATCGAACGGTTTGCGTGAGTTGTTCGGTGAAATCAATCAGCGCCCGGCTTTTAAAGCGCGTCCAGCGCTCAAGTAGCTGGGGATTGGCACGAATTTGCGCAATGTCGTGAGGAAACCCGGCTGCGCGATACACGTCCAGCGCTGCCGGAGAGGCATCTTCATAGTCCGTCAGAAACGCATCATCGTGGAACAAAATGCCCTGAAAGCTGGCATGGCGAGCCAAATCTTCGTAGATATCGTTGATCCGCTTACGGGCCACGGGGCTCCAGGGTGACAGCCGCGCATAGTGCCTGCTGTCAGGCGCTGTACGCCCGGCGCCCGGCGACCATGCCATCACACGTGGAACAGAGGCATCAAGATTGAAAGCCAGCACCGGCATCCAGGCATAGACACTCACAGCCGCGCGGGTCTGGAGTTGCCATGCGACAAAGTTGAATAAATCGGCGCGCATCGGCAGCCAGCGGTTCGGGAAATAGAGCGCCTGCACATTGCCATCCCCTTTCGGGTCGGCATAGGCCTGCAAAAATACGTGCGTGATATGCATATCAAAGACGCGCTGAATGAGCGCATCGATATTTTTACGCTGCTGCGCGGGGTTTTTGTCATACACATAATCCAGGTCGATGTGCATAACCCGCATAGACTCAGGCTCTCTGACCTGCGCGACCTGGTCGGCAAACTCACGAAGCGACGGATTACCAGTGATAAGCATACGGGGTATGTCGTCCAGGTTTGCCGCATTGGCCAGGCCCTGATTGAGGGTAAAAGCCATCTGATAACCCTGCTGCTTCGCCAGCCTCAACGTGGTGCCACTCGCCGCACCATACGGCCAGACCCACGCGCGCGGTGAATGTCCCGTCACCTCGGTAATTTTCCGGCTGATATGCACAAGGTCAGCGCTCATGCGTTGCTCAAACTGGCTATCGGTTTCGTACTGCCCGGTGGCGTCATTGAATCCGCGATTTGCCGCGGCAGGCTCGCGGCTGCCCTGCGGATTCGCTTGTTGCCCATAGTGCGAAGCCCAGGTGTGTGCGCCAATCTCCACCAGCGATGACTGGCTGGCTTCGCGTACCATTTGCCAGGTCGCAAATTTATCGCGTGGCGTCTTTAGCCCGCCAAAATCAATCGGAACATTGGCTGGCGCATCTACCCAAATGCCGACAGGTGCCCATAAGGCATGCCATTTATAGGATTTGAGCAGCGGTAAAACACGTTTGATAAAGCTGCTGTAACCGTCATCAAAGGTCAGCAGTACTGCTTTCGGCGGCAGGACACTCTTGCCGGCGTGAGCATCGAGCACCTGCTGCACGCTTATCGGGTGGTAGCCATTAACATGCAGCCAGGCAAACTGATCGTTAAGCGCACTGGTGCGCACGGAAAGATAGCGCTGATCCGCGGCGTTATCCTCCACGTCGTGGTACGCCAGCACCAGGAAGCTGTTTTTTGGCCAGGGCTGTTCCGCGTAGAGTGGCGCCCGCGCTGAGGGGGAAAGGTAGCGTGGCGCTGGCGCGCTGGCACACACGTTTGCCAGTATCCACCCTGCGATCACAATGACGATGCGTAGCCAGTGTTTAAACATGCGTGTCCTTAAAATCTGACATTCAGATCAAAAGCGAGGGCGATATTTCGCTCACGCTTGCCATCGTAAGGACGTTTGTCCCAGGAGAGCGTCACCCCGGCATCCACTACGTTATTCCATTGAATGCGCTGCCCGTAGCCAAGCTGAGTAATGGCACCGCTATTGTGTCCTTGTTGCCAGTAGCCCCCCGCGCCTACGATAATCTGCTGTTTCCAGACGGTATCGTAATGGTGATACATCACGTGCTCCGCGCGCAGGCCCGCAACGGCTGAAACGTCACGTTTGGGGTTGTAATAAGGCGCATTGTCTTTGCTGTTGTGGCTACCGTTGATGGCGGGGATGAAATCCAGCGTAAAACGCGGCCGGGTCCACAGCCGCTCTTTGCCGCTGATGCCGTACTCCAGGCGATCATTGCCATCCGTAAAATGGGTGCCCGCCAGTGAAAAATGGTATTCGCGACGTTCGTTGTGATACCAACGCAGCCAAAGGTCGCCGCCGTTGGAACTTACGCCATTGCGTAACGCACGCAGCGGCGTATTACGCGATAACCGCTCCGCCGAACCACCCACCCGCCAGTTGTCATTAAAATCGTGCCAGGCAGACAGGCGTCCACCGACTTTCTGCCCGTCGCCGTAGTTATGCCCGGACACTTCCAGTTCGGCCCAGTTATCCCGTGAGGTCCACTCCGCACCGGCGCCGATATCGCGGTTAATCCCCTTGCCTTCTTCAAACTCACCGCTGGCAAAGTTATAGCCCGCAAAGAGTCGCCAGTTATCGTTTATGGGCGGGCTGTACAGGGTAGTGTTCAGGGTGAAATCATGTTTGCCGCTAATGGGGCTGTCCGACGAAATCCCCTGCGTGCCGCTGATACGCAGCTCCGCTTTATTGTGTACCGCCAGCAGGCGTTCGAGCTGACGGGTGGCGAAATCATCGGGACTGCGTGCGACCACATCACTGGTCAGTTCATTGGCCTGCCGCCACTCCTGCAATTCCAGCGCCGTCGAGGCCTGCTGTCTCTCCAGCGCCAGGTTGGTGGGTTCAATGACCTCAGCAAGCTTAAGTTCGCGTTCTGCTGCGTGCGGGAGGCCCCGCGCCAGCAAGACCGACGCTAAAGCAATACGCAGATCCTGATTACCCGCAGCCTTGCTCACCAGCGTTTGCGCTTGTTTTTGTGCGGCAGCTAAGTCATTGGTTGCCGTGAAATAGTCGATAAGCAATGACTGACCGAGCAGCCAGTTATCGTTAGGTTGCGGTGTGGGTGAACCCTCGAAATAGATAAAGTAAGGGCTTTTACTGATGTAGGTGTCCAGTTGCTGCTTTGCTTTATCGAAGTGATTATTGTCGAGACGTGCATAGAAAAGGTCTTGCTGGTCATCCATGGTGAGCGGCATCACCGCGACAGGGCCATGCGGGTAGAAAACCGCTTCCAGCATTGATTCCGCTTTATCAGGCTGTCGCTCGGCAAGCCAGGCAGAGGCAACCCAGCGCCGGGCATAATTGGGGACGTGTTGTCCATCGGCCTCCAGCGCTTCATATTCGGCAATGACCTCAGCACTGCGTTTGCGAATCACCAGGGCACCCAGTCTGTCGATTCTGGCGCGCCGCACATCCTTTTGCGCCTCGGGGTTATCTTTCCAGGCAGCGATGAAGGCGTCATAGCGGGCAAGCGCTTGATCGGCCACCAGATAGCGCTCTTCTTCGTTGCGGGCGGGTGTAAACGCCGCGCGTACTGTCTGGGCGGCGGCATCGAGTTCAAGCTGGCGGGTGATCGCATCGGACTGCGGGTTGCGCTCGTAAAGCGACAGCGCGGGGCCGGCTATCCGGTTAGCCGTCATGGCGGACAACAGTGTCGGCACCACATTTTTGCTTGCCGGTGAATCCGCATCAACGCGGGTCGCGGCGAGCAACGCATCCCAGTTTTTACCCTGCGCCTTGTAAACATAAGCCAGCAGCGCATCGCGTTCCGGCCCCGGAGACTGCTCTGCCCACTGCTGTGCGGCGGTAATGGCCTCTTCGTTACGCCGGGCATCGGCGAGGGTCATTATCCATCCGGTTCGCGCGTCATTGTTGTCGGGCTCCTCACGTAAAACGCGCTCCCAGACATTCAGTGATTCATCCCATTTTTTCAGATTGCGCAGGGCGCGTGCCACGGCGATTTGTCCGCGGACCGGAATGACCATTTTGTCCTGATAGCGGCCCCATACTTCCAGCGTCTGTGCATCGTTATCTGCCCAAGCGGATACCTGTAGCCAGTCGGCAACTTGCTCTGGCGTCAGCGGCGCAGTTTGCTCGCGGGCAGTGAGATACGTCAGCAGCGGCTGGCGATCCCCTTTTCGTGCCTGAATAATCAGCTCATCGTAGGCAGGGTTCGCGCCATAGGCGAAAAATGGCAACATCATGCTCACCGCAAATAAGCAGGTTCCTGATTTAAACCGTTTCACTGAATTAACACGCCGATGAAGAGTAACCATAACCATCCCTGCACCTTTATATCGAAAGTGAGCATTTCATTAATTTATTGCCGCAATATGACGAAAAATTAATAAATACACCAGACCCACAAATGCATGACGAAATAAAAAAATATCATACTTTCCTCCTATTTTTATTTATTAAAATGCAAACTATGACAATCAATAAAATAAATAAAAATGCTTACAAACGTTAGCCTCACTATTTTAATTTTGCCATAAGAAAATAAAAAAATATTATTACGCCACAATAGAAATAACGCCAACCGCCTCAAACCCCAGACAGGCCGGGGATGCAGTCAGTCTGTACAGGTCATGGTGATGATGGCATTACCGGTGGCTATGCACTCCAGAGGATTATTCATTCCGGGACTCATGAATTACACGTTTCAGCACCTGAAATCGTGGACTTCTTTGCTAACGCTTTACTGAAATAGGGATATTGCGACATATCAGGGGGCAATCATTTTATAGGGAGGAAATAATTTTCTGTATTACCGACACACATCACAAAATTTCGAGATTATGGGATTAGTCAATCGCTAATAAAAAGCATGCTGTTATTGCCAGTATGGGCGCGACATTATTTTTTACCGGCCAGGTATTGTAAAGCTCACCTTCTCACCGTGACGGTGAAAAACACGAGGCCGGCAGAAAATGAGCGTTACCGGGTGGGCGACAACAGAACGCTATAGTCTGCACGCCCGCCCGGGGCAAAGGCGTCATTCCCGGTCTGCGCTGCCACCCCCGACTTATCGCTCCCAGGGGGCAGGCTCGGCAAACTTCTCCAGCAGAAAATCAATAAAGGCCTTAATGCGCGGCGTCTGCATCAGGCGTGTGGGTGTGACAGCGTGAATAAAACTCTCCTGCACCGGATAATCAGGCAGGACAATCTGCAAGCGCCCGGCCTTGAGATCATCGGCAACATGCCAGACAGACTGGAGTGAGATCCCCCGTCCATATACCGCCGCGTCACGTAACAGTTCACCGAAGTTGCTCTCGATCTTGCTGTTTATTTTTACCCGAAAGGTTCCCTCGCCAGGGGCGAGCAATGTCCAGATATCCCGCTTGCCGTCGGCGTCCGTCATCAGTAATCCGTCATGCGCTTCGAGATCGGCAGGATGCTGCGGCACACCGCGTTGCGCCAGATAGGACGGCGACGCCACCAGCACGCGCCGGTTTGGCGCGATCCGTCGCGCGACCAGGCTTGAATCTTTAAGATTGCCGATGCGGATAGCGAGGTCGTATCCCCCTTTTACCAGATCGACCACTTCATCACTGAGGTGCGCCACAAAATTGACGTCCGGATGTAACGACTGAAATTCCGCCAGCAGCGGCGAAATGTATAAACGCCCGAAGGACGCTGACATCGTGACTCTGATAGTCCCTGTCACTTCGGAGCGGCTGGTATGCAAACTCTCGCCAAGGGCATTTAACGCCTCGATCAACGGCCGCCCCTGTGATGCCAGCAATTCCCCTTCCGGGGTGGGATAAAGACGCCGGGTTGTACGGTTGAGGAGCCTGGCCCCCAGGCTCTCCTCCAGGCGTTGTATTCGCTTGCTGGCCACCGCCAGAGAGAGATTTTCACTGCGTGCGGCGGCGCTGATGGAGCCTAAATCCACCACCCGCAGGAAAAGCGAAATGTCACTGATGCGCTCCATAAATTCTCAATTTGTCGTCGATAATAATTTTGCATTGTAGTGATTTATTTGATGAAGGCGCAATGGCACGGGCCGTTTCCCGCCCTGCCATTTCGGGCTTACCCTTTCCCCAGTTTTGACAACATCTCCGGGCGCATAAATTTATGAATGACCAGCATAAACAGCAGCGACGGCACCAGCAAAATCAGGGCGGTAATGGACGACACCTGATAGTTCCCCGACATACTGGCGTTATACAGCAGCAGCGGTAAGGTGGTGATGTCCGGCGCGCCAACGAAAAAGGTGCCGGTAAACTCATCAAGTGATTCGAGGAAGACAAAAATACTGGCGGCGATAATGCCCGGCGAGGCCTGCGGCAGCACGATATACCAGAAGGTGTAGACTGGCCCGGCCCCGAGGTTCCGTGACGCCCTCGCCAGCAGCGGATCCACGGCGGAAAATGCCGCCACGCAAATCCATACCGAGTACATCAGGCCGTGTACGCTGTGCACCAGCACCACGCCGGCTACCGTGCCATTGAGACCCCACTGATAGAACAGCCGGGCGATATTCATATATACCGTCAGGTTCGGGAACGCCTGCGGAATCAAAAACAGCAGCATAAACAGCACCCGCAGCGGCATCCCGCGTCGTGAGAGCGCATACCCCGCCGGAACCGAAATCAGCAGGCAGACGGCCACCGACAACACGGCGATAAACACGCTGGTGAGCAGCGAGCCGGAGACATCACTATAGGGGCTGAACACCTGATACCAGTATTTCAGCCCCCACTGACCGGGCAGCGCATGAGGGAAAAACCAACTCTCCGCCACCGTCCAGATAAGTAAATTCAATAACGGGCCAAACATCGCCAACAGCATAAAAAGCAACAGCAGCGTTTGCAGAGGCAGGCTGGCGCTCAGTTTCCTGCGCCCTTTCGCAAGCCACGTTTCCGGTAATGTCATTGTTGCCTCTTTCATCATTCGCCTCCCTTCTGTTGCAGACTGTGGCGCAGGTAGAACCACGACAGCGCGCCACAAATCAGTAGCGACACCACGCCAAGCGCGTTTGCCACGGCATAGTCACCGTAGGAGTTAACGCGAAACGCCATATCCACAGTCATCATCGTTGGCGTCCCCACACCGATCATCAGCGGCACAGACAGCACCGACATCATGGTCACGGTGGAGAGCACCAGCGCCACGCCGATGGCGGGTAATACCTGCGGCAGGATGATGTCGAACAGAATACGTGGACGCGAGGCCCCAAGATTTCGGGCGGCCAGTATCTGTGACTGCTCCAGCGCCGCCATCGCGCCGCAGATAAGCAGCGTGGCGAACGCCAGTTGTTTCCAGACAAAGGTGATGATGATCCCTTTCCAGCCCAGCCAGGAGACGGTCTCCAGCGGCGTAAAGAGATCGGTTGCCACCAGTGCATTGTTCATCAGGCCGTTTTTCGCCAGAAAAGTGCGCATCATCTGCGCGGCCACAATAAAGGGGATAAACAGCGGCAGGCGGTACAAAAACCCCAGCATGCGCACAATGGGCCGACAGGGTGACAAGGTGATCACCGCCGAGAGGGTGATGGAAATCACCGCCAGCAGCGCGACTGAAACCAGCACAATCACCAGCGTAAAAGCGATATCGCTGGAATAGAGCGCGTAGACTTTACTGAAATGCGCAAAGGTCAACTGCCGCGCATCGTTGGTAAACGCCGCGATCAGAGAGAACCCCAGCGGATATAAAAAGAGTACCGCGATCATCAGCGCGGCGGGTGCTACCAGTAACAGATATTTCAACGAAGGGCGCATAGCAAACCTGGTGTCAGAAAAAAAGTTCAGGGCGACGCCGTGTCGCGCCTGAACATTGACGGTATACCCTGAATAATTCCAGTTGCAGGCAGGCGGCAAACGAGTAAATCCCGATGCGCTTACGCCGGTAAGTGATTCGGGTGAACGCGTGTAGCCAACGCACCTGCAGCTTGAAGTATGACGGGCATGTTAATTGGCGACCTGGCTTTCATAGCCCTCTTTTATGTCGTCAAAGTAAGGGGTAATCGGGAAGCTTTTGCCATAATCCGCCAGCGCTTTCGGCGAGATTTCCGCAAACAGTTTCTGCCAGGTCGCCGGATCCAGCTTCGGCTTCACATGTTCGGCATCAATACCCGGGTACCAGTTAAACTGTTTCACAATGCCTTGCGCCTGTACGTCCGGGCTGGTTGCCAGCTCGATAAACTCACGCGCAAGCTGCGGATTTGCCGCCTTTGCCGGGGTGACGTAGTACATCGGTTGTCCTGGCATACCCGGCGAAAGCAGCGTCAGTTTGATGGACGGCGGCAGTTTGCCCTGATCTTTCCAGCTATAGAACATATCCACCCATACCGGCCCCATCGTGATCTCGCCACGGCTGAGCATATCGAGGGTCCCGGCATTGCCTGGCGTGAAGGTCACGTTCTTGTTGAATGCCTTTAACTTCTCGAACGCCTGACTCCAGTTTTTCTCCACGCCTTTGTCGTAAGGCAGTGCGGACAGACGCTGAGCATCCGTACCATAGGCGTAGATCCAGCCCACCACAAAACTCACGCCGGACATGCCGTTCTTGATCCCGTTATAGCCAAAGGCCTGCGGGTTTTTCTGCGCCCAGTTCACCAGTTCATCGTAGGAGGCAGGCGGGGTTTTGATCGCCTCGCTGTTCCAGGCGATAGCGGTCTGGCTTAAAAACATCGGCATGACGTACCCGTCGACATTCACGCCGAGGGCATTTTTCGCGTTATCCGCGCTCACCATGCTGCCGGTGCTGATCTGCTGACGGTATTTCGCAAGCAGCCCCTTTTCCACCAGTTCGCCACCGGCTTTTTGGTGAACGACCGCCACATCAATATCCCAGGTCTTCGCGTCGCTCTCTTTTTGCGCGGTCAGTTTCTCAATGATTTTGTTCGAACCGGCATCGCCCGGACCAGTGCCCACCACCTGAACTTTGACGCCAGGATGCGCCGCTTCAAATTTCGGCCCCAGCCAGGTTTTTACGTAATCCACCATATTCTGATCGCCTGCTGTGGCAACGTTCAGGATGGTGTCGGCCTGTGCGCCGTAGCTCAGAAACAATGCAGTCACTACCGCAGCTTTCGTTTTAATAAACATGGTCTATCCCCAAAATGAACACGATGATGTCAACTTGCTTGTGATGATGGAAAAATATGTAACGCGGGTGCCGGGACGTGGAGCCGGACGGTTGACTGCGCGGGCCAGCACTGTGTTGAATCCGCCAGTAACAGTCGATCATGGCAGCGCACGCTGTGGCGATATAAATTGCCAAGAAACGCACTTTGCTCGACAACGCCATTGAGCGTTAACCCCTCTTCTGGGGTGCCCGTACTTAATGCACTGAGTGCCGCATCGGCGCTGCGAAAATAAAGAGTGCGGTCACGAAAATCGTCGGCTGAATATTTCCCCTGGGTACGCAGGGAAATATCCTGAACGGTAAAGAGTTCGTTTGCGGAAATTTTATTATCGGCCCCCATAAAATCGGCGACAAAAGGCGTTGCCGGACGCTGATAAATATCCTCCGGGGTGCCTATTTGCTCGATTCGGCCATTATTTAACACCGCAATGCGATCGGCCATGACCAGCGCTTCCTGCTGATCGTGAGTAACGATTAATGAGGTGAATCCGAGGCGTTTTTGTAGCGCCTTAATTTCATGGCGCACATTGAGGCGGACTTTGGCATCGAGGTTCGACAGGGGTTCATCGAGCACCAGCACGTCGGGTTCGATCGCCAGAGCACGGGCCAGGGCGACACGCTGGCGCTGGCCGCCGGAAAGTTCTGTCACCTTCACATCCGCAAGGCCGGTGAGATTGACAATGTTCAGCAGATCCGTAACCCGGCGGTCAATGTCGTCGCGGCGCCATTTGCGCAGCTTTAACCCGTAGCCAATATTGCGCGCCACCGTCAGATGCGGCCACAACGCGTAGCTCTGAAACACCATGGTGATATTGCGCTGCTCTGGCGCGCTGTGGGTAATATCGCGATGGGCAACGGCAATCTCCCCGCTTTGTACCGGAATAAAACCGCACAGCGCATTTAACAGAGTGGTTTTTCCACAGCCCGACGGGCCCAGCAGGGCAATCATTTCCCCTTTTTCGACCTGCAGATCGATATTATGCAGCACGACTTTATCGCCATAGCTAATTTTAAGACCGCTTATCTGTAAATAACTCATTTTCGCTACCCAAAAAATCGCTGCTTATTTTTTTCACGCCGATGAACACGTGTTCATTCGAATGTAAAAAAAATGCAATGTTGACTCGACATTATGTGAGCCTACTTTGTCGGGTATTTGTGACAATTTAATTAAGACTCTGGTCATCAGGCTATTTTATTTGTCCGTTTGGCCCAGGGCAGTGCTCAGAAGCCTAAAAAATTTTTGGTGAGGGAAAAATGAAAATCGATGTTCTTGGCTGCGGTAGCGCTTTCTCCCGTGAACAAAATACCTCTGCGCTGCGAGTCATTGACGAGGCGAACCGGCAATGGTTGATTGACTGCGGCCCCACGATTCCCCGTGCACTCTGGCAGCGCGGAGGGGATATCAACGATATCGACGTTATCTATTTCACCCATGTCCACCCGGATCACTGCGTCGGGCTGACGGCTCTGCTGAACTACTGGAAAAGCTTCTCGCGCCAGAAACCGCTGGTTATCTATTGTCAGCCACAGCAGCGCCCGGTACTGATGCAACTGGCGGCGCTGGCTAACTGGCCGCAGACTACCCTGAGTTTCGATCTCGACTGGCGCGACACCACCGACGCATGGCACTGGCACGACTGGCATATTCGCACCGCCGAAACCCGGCATGAACTGACCAACCGCGCCATTCGCATAACCTCTGGCGGGCAGACGCTGTTTTATAGCGGCGACGGTCGCCCGACGGCGGCGTCCATCGCGTTAATGGCCGGGGCCGACCTCGCCTTTCAGGAGTGTGCCTCACTGACCGCGCTCAGCGACGATGCCTCCCACGGCGATTTCCCCTCCTGTCTGGCACTTTTCCGGCAACTGGCTATCCCGGCTTTTGGGCTCTACCACTGCTATGACGCGATACTCGATGATCTTAAGGCCGCCTGTCAGCCCTGGGATGGCCTGTTTGTCAGTCACGATGGCCTCCAGTTGCCACTGGATACACCTCAGATTGACGGTGAGGAACGCCCGGCATGAGCGCACTGCCTCGCAAACAGAGCGTGACCGCGCAGGATGTCGCCCTCCGGGCGGGCGTCTCGCGGGCGGTGGTCTCCCGCGCGCTCAGCAATAACGGCAGTATCTCTCCCGACACCCGTGAGCGTGTATTGCGCGCGGCAGAGGAGCTCGGCTATCAGGTCAATTTCCTCGCCCAGGGGCTGAATCGCCGCCGCAGTCATCTGATTGGTGTCATGGTCTCGCGCATCAGCGATCCGTTTCGCAGTAGTTTGCTTGACGCTCTGCTTGGCGAGATCCAGCGTCGCGGTTTTCAGGCACTGGTGAGCGAAATTCGCAGCGAGCAGGATCTGGCCCGCACGCTGCGCCGCTTTGCCCAGTTTCGCGTCTCCGGGGTCATCGTCACCTCCGGGCAACCACCGGAATCACTGGTCAACGAGTGCGTTTCGCAACAGATCCCGGTGGTGGGTATCAACCGTCAGCCGGATATTCCGTTTGTGGATTATGTCTGTTCCGACAATGTCTGCGGCGCGACGCTCGCCGCCGGGCAACTGGCCGGTAACGGCTGCCGACGTTTCGGCTGGCTCAATACGTCTCACTCCACCTGGGCCGGGCGGATGCGTGGCGATGCGTTTTATCAGGCGTTGCAGGCGCTCGGTGTGGATACCACACGCGATCTGCAGGCGCTCATTGCCCCTACGGAGGGGTACGACGGGGGGGTTCAGGCGGCTTTAAGCGCAGATGCGAATCTTGAGGGCATCTTCTGTGCTAATGCGCAACTCGCCTGTGGTTTTCTTGATGGGATGCGCCAGCGCGGCAGAAACGCCCCGGACGATTTTCAGCTCATTGGTTTTGACAATACGCCACAAACGGCGCAATACAGTTATCAACTGACCACCCTGCATCAGGATGTTGCGGAAATTTCCCGCCAGGCCTTAACCCGCCTGCTGGAACGGGCCGACGATCCGCAACAGCCTTCGCGCACGACATGGGTGGATGTGCAATTAATTCATCGGCGCACGTCGCCATTATCTCAATAAGAGCAGGCCATGACGGAAGAACAGCAGCAGTCATTATGTGCATTGATTCGCCAGTTGGGCGCACAGGCGCAGGCATTACGTAATGCGGGATTACAGGTCGATAAAAAAGCCCGCCAGGATTTTGTTTCTCATGCGGATCTGTTTGTCGAAAAAGAGGTCAAAAGCTGGCTGAACAGCCACTGCCCACAGGATGGTTTCCTCGGGGAAGAGAGTGGTCTGCAAGGGGGTGGGCAAGGTACCTGGGTACTCGACCCTATCGACGGGACCACCAATTATATTCAGGGGATGGATTACTGGTGTATTTCGCTGGCTTATGTTCGCCAAAACGTGATTGAACTGGGGATTGTCTATGCCCCGGATCGTGATGAGTTTTTCTTTGCCCGCCGTGGCAAGGGAGCGTTTCTTAACGAGCAGCGTTTGACGTTGCGCGAACCGGATCCGGATACGGTGGTTATTGGGATGGGGCGCTCCAGCCGCGCGCCGGTGGAAAACTATACTCGCACGATTGCCCGTGTGATCAATGCCGGTATGGAGTATCGCCGGTTTGGTGCCGGGGCGCTGATGCTGGCCCACGTCGCCACCGGGCAGGTGCACGCCTATTATGAGGAGCATATGAATAGCTGGGATGCGCTGGCGGGGTTGTTGCTTATCGTTGAAGCAGGCGGCACCAGTAATGCATTTCTCGCCGATAACGGGCTGATCAATGGCAATCTGGTGCTGGCCGGTTGCGTCGATGTGCAGGCGCGTCTTTCCGCTCTGCTGGTTGGCCACTAACCTCTTCCTGCAAGGCACTCCCCGGTGGCGCTACCGCTTACCGGGGCTACTCGCTCACCTTCACGCTTGTGATAGCCCGGATCAGGCGCCTGCGCCGCCATCCGGGTGCCGTATCGCTACACCAATGTCGCCAGACTACAGATAGCCACCAGCATCACAATAAACATCACACCCCGACCAAACCGCCGCAGCACGCGCCATTGCTGAAACTCACGTTCATTAGCTTCATCCATCAGCCGTTCCGCCGCTTTCTCTACTTCTCCGCACGCCGCCGACCTGCGTACGAGGATATGCGTGTAATATTTGCGCATGACATAAATCGTGATCTGATTCCAGATAAAGGTGGCGGGCAGCAACGCGCAAATAATGGTCACAAAACTGTGTGCGAATGTCCCTTTACCCGGGAAAACGCGATCAAAAACGACAGAAAGCCCCACCATCACCCCCAAATAAACAACGCCCCCCAGCCAGGTCTCCACATGGCTGTTGGCACGCGATCGGGCTTCTTTGTAATTTTTATGGCCGACGCTGGCAGGCAGCCCCGCAAGCTCCGGAATATCTTTGCCACTCCAGTAGATCTTCATCTCAACCCTCATCCCGAATAAACGCCACATTTACGATATCCGCAATGTCCATCCGGGTATATTAAATTCTGCGTAAACCATCACGTCATTGTTATTAAGGGCAAAAACCCATCGGCTCAACCCCCGGCGTCTGCGTTACACTTATCCTTCTACCCTAATTACTATTCCGGCCGCGGCAGACATCACAGGGAGCAGGAAAGATGTCAAAGAAAACCATTTTACCCTCCGTACTGGCTGAGATCTTTTCGCCCGCCACCCGCGACTGGTTTGTCTGTGCTTTTCAGCACCCCACGCCGGTACAGGCGAAAACATGGGCGGCAACCAATGCCGGGGAACATGTGCTCGCCATCGCGCCTACCGGTTCAGGTAAAACGCTGGCGGCCTTTCTCTACGCCCTGGACCAGCTTTATCGTGAAGGTGACGCCCCCGCTGAGGAGGCCGTCGAGAGAAAAAAAACCACGCGCATTCTCTATATCTCGCCGATAAAAGCCCTGGGCAGCGACATTCAGCGCAACTTACAGATCCCGTTACAGGGCATCAGCGAACAGCGGAAAAAACACGGCGCGCCGGAAGTGGCAATCCGCGTGGCGATGCGTACAGGCGACACCTCTTCTCAGGAGCGGGCAACGCTTGTGCGCCATCCTCCTGATATCCTCATCACCACGCCGGAGTCGCTCTACCTGATGCTCACCTCCAGGGCACGCGAAACATTGCGCGGTGTCGAAACGGTTATCGTCGATGAAGTCCATGCGGTGGCGGGCAACAAACGTGGCGCGCATCTGGCCCTCAGCCTGGAGCGGTTAGATGCCCTGCTTGCCAGACCAGCCCAGCGTATTGGCCTGTCCGCGACGGTGCGTTCACCGGGCGAGGTTGCGCAGTTTCTGGGGGGCGATCGCCCGGTTACCGTGGTCAACCCACCGGCCCTTCGCCATCCGGATATTCGTATTGTGGTGCCCGTTGCCAATCTCGATGACGTCCTCTCCACCAGCGCCGGAACCGGGGAAATCAGCCACGCGGGCAGAGAAGGCTCCATCTGGCCGCATATCGAATCCGGTATCCTCGACCAGGTACTCAGCCACAACTCGACCATTGTATTTACCAACTCCCGTGGTCTTGCGGAAAAACTGACTGCCCGGCTCAATGAACTCTATGCCTCACGCATGGCAGAAGCGCCCGAAGAACAGAGCGACTCTGCGCACTTTGTTTCGTCCTCCGGGGCGACATCCAACCGTGCACAAACCGGGCAGGTGTTTATCGCCCGTTCGCATCATGGATCCGTATCAAAAGAACAAAGGGCCATCACGGAACAGGCGCTGAAATCCGGGGAATTGCGCTGCGTGGTCGCCACATCAAGCCTTGAACTGGGGATTGATATGGGGGCAGTGGATCTGGTGATTCAGATTGCCTCCCCCCTTTCTGTTGCCAGCGGCTTGCAGCGTATCGGCCGCGCCGGACATCAGGTGGGCGGTATATCGAAAGCCCTTTTCTATCCGCGCACCCGGCGTGAGCTGATTGATTCCACGGTCGTGGTCGACTGTATGCTGGCGGGTAAACTCGAGACCCTGACCCCGCCGCGAAATCCCCTTGATGTGCTGGCCCAGCAAACTGTCGCCGCCGTTGCCATGGATGCGCTAAACGTGGATGACTGGTATGCCACCGTTTGTCGCGCAGCGCCGTGGAAAGCGCTGCCACGGGATGTCTTTGACGCCACGCTCGATATGCTGGCGGGACGCTATCCTTCCGGTGATTTCTCTGCTTTCCGGCCACGGATTATCTGGCAGCGGGAGAGCGGCCAGCTCACCGCCCGCCCCGGCGCGCATCTGCTGGCGGTGACCAGCGGCGGCACCATCCCTGACCGGGGAATGTTCAGCGTCCTGCTCCCGGAAGGGGAAGAACAGCCAGGTGCCCGGCGGGTGGGCGAACTTGATGAAGAGATGGTCTACGAGTCCCGCGTTAATGACATCATCACTCTGGGGGCCACCTCCTGGCGCATCCAGCAAATCACTCACGACCAGGTGATTGTGACCCCGGCCCCCGGTCGCTCCGCCAGGCTGCCGTTCTGGCGCGGCGAAGGGAACGGGCGTCCCGCCGAACTCGGCGAACTGATCGGCGATTTTCTGCATGCCCTTGCCGACGAGGCATTTCTCGCCTCACCCAATGCACTCGCCTTGCCGGGGTTAAGCCACGATGAAAACGCGCTTGCCAACATCAAAGGGCTCATTGAGGAGCAACGTAGTGCCACGCGGATCATTCCGAGCAGCCGACATCTGGTGCTGGAGCGCTGTCGCGATGAAATGGGCGACTGGCGCGTCATCCTGCATTCGCCGTATGGCCGTCGGGTACATGAGCCCTGGGCGCTGGCGATTGCCGGACGTCTTCACGCGTTATGGGGGGCAGACGCCTCCATTGTCGCCAGTGATGACGGTATCGTCGCCAGGCTACCGGATACCGAGGGAAAAACGCCGGACGCCGACGTTTTTCTTTTCGAACCCGAAAAATTAGGCCGACTTGTCCGGGATGCGGTAGGCAACTCTGCGTTATTTGCCGCCCGTTTTCGCGAGTGCGCCGCACGCGCATTGCTTATGCCAGGGCGCACGCCTGGCCGTCGCTCCCCCCTCTGGCAACAGCGCCTGCGTGCGGGTCAGTTGCTGGAGATCGCACGCGGCTATGCGGATTTCCCCATCTTGCTGGAAACCGTACGCGAGTGTCTGCAGGATGTGTACGACCTGCCCGCGCTGGACAGGCTGATGCGCCGCCTGAACACCGGGGAAGTGCAGATTTCCGGGGTGACGACGACCACCCCGTCGCCTTTCGCCGCCAGCCTGCTCTTTGGCTATGTGGCAGAATTTATGTATGAGTCCGATGCCCCGCTCGCCGAACGCCGGGCCTCGGTATTGTCTCTGGATAGCGAACTGCTGGGTAACTTGCTGGGCCAGGCCGATCCCGGTGAGCTGCTCGATCCGTTGGTCATTCGCCAGATCGACGATGAGTTGCAGCGCCTGGCCCCCGATCGCAAAGCCCGTGGCAAAGAAGGCCTTTTTGACCTGCTGCGCGAACTGGGCCCGATGACGCCAGACGATCTCGCCGCGCGCCACCGGGAGAGCCGGGATGCGGTTAACCTCTGGCTGGAGGAACTGCTGGCGGAACGGCGCGCCTTTGTGGTCACGATTGGCGAAAGCCAGCGCATCGCCTGTATGGACGATGCCGCACGGCTTCGGGATGCGTTGGGGGTACGGTTGCCAGCGGATCTGCCCGACATCTGGCTTAATCCGGTGGCGACCCCGCTCGCTGACTTATTTTTGCGCTATGTTCAGACCCACACGTTGTTTACCGTCCAGCAGATCGCCCACGCCTTCGGCCTTGGCGTCGCCGTGGCGCAAGAGGCGCTGGAAAAATTGCGCGGCCAGGGCAAAGTGATGCGCCTGCGCGCCGGGAAACCCGCACAGCCAGACGCGCGCTCCCCCTCAGACTGGGTGGGTGAAGAGATTTTCCGTCGCCTGCGTATCCGCTCGCTGCAGGCGGCCCGCGAAGCGACACGCCCGGTCCCGGCGACGGCTTTTACCCGCCTGCTGCTGGAGCGCCAGGGGTTGCTTGCCGGGTCTGATGGCAGCCCGGCGTTTCATAGCAACTTATCCGGCGGCGTGTTTGAAGGCGTTGACGGCGTCCTGCGCGTTATCGAGCAACTGGCCGGACTGGGCTTACCGGCTACGCTGTGGGAAAGCCAGATTTTACCCGCACGCGTGCGGGACTACGCCCCGGAGATGCTTGATGAGCTGCTTTCAACGGGCGAAGTGATCTGGTCCGGGCAGAAGAAACTCGGTGACGATGACGGGCTGGTCGCCCTGCATATCCAGGAGTATGCAGCGGAAACCCTGAGCGTGCCGCACGCAGAAAGCGCGGCTCTCTCTCCGCTACAGCGGGACATTCTGGCGGCACTTGCCAACGGCGGAGCCTGGTTCGCCCATCAGCTTAGCGCGCTTATTGATTCGCACCGCGCCCCAGACGATGAGACGCTGACGCCGGATGCCCTGCATGAAGCGCTGTGGGGGCTGGTCTGGCTGGGGTATATCACCACCGATATCTGGTCGCCTCTGCGCGCGTTATCCCGCATGGGGAGCACGTCCCGCCCGTCATCTCAGCGTCGCGTTCGAAGCCGACGCGGGCGTCCGGCGCTGGCGCCCCACCCGGCCAGGGCGGTGCACATGTCGTTCAGTACACCGACGCTTGCCGGGCGCTGGTCGTTGTTGCTCGCCGATACACTCAGTGACACCGAATGGTTACTTGCGCTGGCAGACAATATGCTCGACCGCTACGGCATAGTCAGCCGTCGGGCGGTGATGATGGAGAACCTGCCTGGCGGTTTTCCGGCGATGCAGACCGTCTATCGCAATATGGAAGATGCCGGGCGTATTCTGCGCGGGCGTTTTGTAGACGGGATGGGCGGCACGCAATTTGCCGAACGGCTGACCATTGACCGTCTGCGCGAGCTGTCGACGACACAACCTGAAAAAGCTGTCTTCACGCCGGTTGCGCTGTCTGCCAGCGATCCGGCGAACCCCTTCGGTACGCAATTGCCGTGGCCGGTTCATCCTTCCTCACTGGTGCCGACTCGCCGCAATGGCGCGCTGATTGTGATTGCCGGGGGCATACTGCGCCTCTACCTTGCTCAGGGCGGAAAAAAGATGATTGTCTGGATGGACGATGACGAGGCCATCGCCGGGCAGGTCTTCCGTGCGCTGGCGGTTGCGCTGCGCCGGGAGCCGCGTCTGCACTTCACGCTGGAGGAGATTAACGACACGCCTGTACGCCAGATGCCGCTCTTTACCCTGCTGCGGGAGGTCGGTTTTTCGAGCTCACCGCGCGGGCTGGACTGGGGGTAACCCCCCCTTTTTGTTACATCAGTTCGCTGGCACAGGCGCATATCAACTTGCGCAGCCACTTTTGCGCGCTCCCCCCGTCGGAACGGCGGTGCCAGAGCAAATTGAACTCAATGGCAGGCAGTTCTACGGGCGGCGTCAGCATTACCACATCCCTGCTCTGCTCGCTGGCGAGCACGCTACGCCTGAGCACCGTCGCGACATAATGGGTCTGCTGAACAATGGAGGACACAGCAACCATGACCGGTAAGGTCAGGCGGATCTCCCGGCGTAACCCTTTGGCCCTGAGCCACTCGTCCACAAGGCCATAGTGGCTCCCCTCCGGGGAGACAAGGATGTGCCCCATGCTGAGATAGGTTTCGAGCGTCATGCCATCGCGTGCCGCATCGCTGTCACACCGCACCAGGGTGACAAACTCATCGCTGAAAAGCGGCTGTGAGAGGATGCGGCTTTCTGACTGGGTGGGCGCGATGCCAATGACCAGATCAACTTTGCCGGCATCCAGCATCGACACCGCTTCATCACGATCAACAAACGTATGCACATGGATCGTCACCCCAGGCGCCTGCTGGCTGATGGCGCGCATAATACCCGGCAGCAACACCAGCGTTGGGTACTCAGACATCCCCAGCGTAAAGGCGATTTTTTTCTCCTGCGGCGCGAAGGCGTCATCCGGCGTCAGCAGGTTTGTCAGCTCCTGCAGCGCTTTCGTCACATGGACCGCAATCTCCTTCGCCCTGGCAGTCGGCACCAGACCAGAGGCGCTGCGAATAAAGAGCGGGTCGGCAAAATGGCTTCGCAGGCGCGACAGTGCCGCGCTCATCGCAGGCTGACTCACCGAGGCCCGAATAGCCGCGCGAGTGACATTCTGCTCTTCCATCAGCGCATCAAAGGCCACCAGCAGATTCAGATCAAGCCCTCTAAAATCCATAGAACGAATATTCCTCTATATCTGTTATCTATTTCATTTATACCACCTGCCGATGGGATACTGGCGGCACATTAAAGCATTTCCCCAAAAAGCGTCCCAGCCAGAGGTAAACCATGTCAGACCATGAAGAAATCGCCCATCGCCTTTTGACAGAACGTAAAGCCGTCGAAACGCTCTACCAGGCCTTTAGCCTGCAACAGCCGGATTTAGTTAATGAGGCCGTTACCGCAGACTGGGCCGATATCCCGTTAGCGCCCGGCCAGCAGCCAGGGCCGGAAGGGCTCAAGCCAATCATAGCGATGTTTGCCGCGGCGTTCCCGGATGTGCGTATCGTTATTCATGACGTAATCCAGGTACCGGGGCAGATTGCCGTGCGCGCCGAGATAACCGGTACGCATAAAGGCACCTTTATGGGGATTGCCGCGACGGGTAAAAAAGTGAGCATTCGCCTGCATGAGATGCATCAGCTTAACGGTGAGCGTATTACGGCCACCTGGCATATGGAGGACTGGCTCGGTCTGTTCATGCAGTTAGGTCAGTTTCCGCCGCAACCCTAACTCCCCCGCCTTTTCGCACCCTCTTCTGGCGCAACGCCCTGAGAGGGTGTGAATAGTGTTAAAGCATTTCGCAAAGCGTGCCGTTAATAGAAAGAATGGACCTCCGGAGTGATACGCATGCTACGACCAACCCTCACAGGTAATGCCAGCTTTTCGTTATCCACCGCGACATCGGACACGACGTCCCGAAACCGCGAACAAAATTCAGCATCCGCGCTGCCACAGCAGGCAACGGCCACCGCCGATAGCACGGTCTCGTTGAGCCAACAGGCGAAAGATTACTACACTAATCTGCAAAACGACCTTGAAGCCGTTAACCGGTTGAATGAGTTCAGCGCCGCTTCACGCAAAGCCGACGCGCGCGCCAAACTGGAAGCGATAAAGCGAGAAATTGAGCGCCTTAAAGCCATGCTGATGCGTTTTGGCAATGCCTCTGCTTACGTCCTTAAACAGCTTAAACAACTCTCGGCCCAGATGGGTCAGGCGGCATCGCAACTCGGGCAGAGTGACAGCGCCAGTACAAGCAATAGCGTCGACACAAGTAGCAGCGGTACGGCGGCGTACAGTGCGATTCAGTCCCTGGCAGACGGCAATGCCGGGAGCAAAACTGACGCTATGGCAGCTGCACGCGCCTCCGACGGCGGCCAGGAAAACCACAAGTCAGCGAGTGATGACAGTGAAACCAGTGATAGCGCTGGCCTGAGGCAATCGCTTTATAGTGGTATCCGTGAGCAGTTGCAGGAGAGCGACTCGCGGCATAAAGACGCGCAGCTATTAAAAGATGTGGTGCGTGAACTGCGCTCATTGTTGTCGATGGTCAAAAGCAAAATGCGCGATGAAGACAAGGATGACCGCGACGTGAAAAAAGATATCGATGCGGTGCAACAGCAGCTTAATACCGGCGATCAGGCCATGCAGCAGATGGGTTTTCAGAGTATCGTCTGACCGCATTTAATCCGAAGCTTTCTCACCGCTAACCCCCCTCGTTCAAATCCGCACGCCGGTGCGGATGTTTCCATCCTTGCGGCGTTATGCCGTCGCCAAAATCACCCTGTCTATACTTGGCCTGTACTGCGTCTGAATCTGCGTGGCACGCATAACCCCTTGCATGGAGAACTGCATGACCCAGATAAACTCACTTACCGACCATGATCTCGCCTTGCTTGACCGTTACTGGCGAGCAGCCAATTATCTCTCCGTCGGGCAAATCTACCTGATGGACAATCCGCTCTTGCGCGAGCCCCTCAAACCAGAACACATCAAACCCCGTCTGCTGGGACACTGGGGAACCACGCCGGGTCTGAACTTTATTTATGCCCACCTGAACCGTGCCATTCGTCAGCGCGATCTCGATATGCTGTATGTGTGCGGACCCGGACACGGGGGGCCGGGTATGGTGGCCAATACCTGGCTTGAAGGCACCTACAGCGAAATCTACCCCGACGTTACCCCCGATGGCGAAGGCATGAAAAAGCTGTTTCGCCAGTTTTCCTTCCCCGGCGGGATCCCCAGCCATGCGGCGCCGGAAACGCCCGGTTCCATTAACGAAGGGGGCGAGCTGGGTTATTCGCTTTCCCATGCTTTCGGTGCCGTGTTCGATAACCCAACGCTGATTGCCGCCTGTGTCATTGGTGATGGTGAAGCAGAAACCGGGCCACTCGCCTCAAGCTGGCACGGTATTAAATTTCTCAATGCCGCCCGCGATGGCGCGGTTCTACCCATATTGCATCTCAATGGCTATAAAATTGCTAACCCGACCATTCTCGGTCGCGCCAGCGATGAAGACCTGCGCCAGTTATTCCGTGGCTATGGTTACGAACCGCTGTTGGTTAGCGGCCACGAGCCAAAAATCATGCACCACCAAATGGCCCAGGTGCTGGACGACGCGCTGGATACCATTCGTGATTACCAAAACGCAGCGCGAAGCGGCGGTGCCGCAGCGTCCGTGCCGCGCTGGCCGCTGATTATCCTTCGCAGCCCCAAAGGATGGACCGGTCCACAAACGGTTGACGGTAAAAAAGTGGAGAATTTCTGGCGCGCGCATCAGGTTCCGGTTTCATCGTGCCGTGAAAATGAAGAACACCGACACATCCTGGAACACTGGATGCGCAGCTATCATCCCGACGATCTCTTTGATGAGCAGGGACGCCTGCATCCAGAACTGCGCGCCCTTGCCCCGACAGGCGATAAACGGATGGGAGCCTCGCCCTGGGCGAATGGCGGTCGGCTGCGCAAAGACCTGATCTTACCTGAGCTGGCGCCGTACGCCGTAGAGGTCACCTCACCGGGCGATAGCCAGGCAGAATCCACCGCCGCACTGGGAGCGTGGCTTGCAGGTATTTTTCAGCATAACCCGGATAATTTTCGCCTGTTCGGACCGGATGAGACCGCATCGAACCGGCTAAGCCGCGTTTTTGACGTCACCAGCCGTACATGGCTGGAACCGCTTAAATCGTATGATGAGCAACTTGCGCCCGATGGCCGGGTTATGGAAATTCTCAGCGAACATCAATGTCAGGGGTGGCTTGAGGGGTATCTGCTGACCGGACGTCATGGTCTGTTCAATTGCTATGAAGCGTTCATTCATATTGTCGACTCCATGTTCAATCAGCATGCCAAATGGTTGAAGGTGTCGCGCCATCTGCCCTGGCGCGCGCCAATATCGTCCCTCAACTACCTGCTCTCTTCCCATGTCTGGCGACAGGACCATAACGGTTACAGCCATCAGGATCCGGGTTTTCTCGATCATGTCGCCAACAAGAAAGCCGAGATTGTCCGTATTTATCTGCCGCCGGATGCCAATACGTTACTGTGCGTCGCCGGGCACTGCCTGCAAACCTGGGATCGCATTAATGTCATTGTGGCCGGAAAACAGCCCGCTCCACAGTGGCTGACACTGGATGGTGCGGCAAAACACTGTGCCGCCGGGATGGGCATCTGGTACTGGGCCGGTACGGTATCGGAAGGCGAAGCGCCGGATGTGGTGATGGCCTGTGCGGGCGATGTGCCGACAATGGAAACACTTGCTGCCGTCGACCTTCTGCGTAGCTATGTGCCAGAACTGCGTATCCAGGTGGTGAATGTTGTGGACTTAATGGCGCTACAGACGCAGGAGCAACACCCGCATGGCCTGAGTGAAGAGGCTTTTGATGCGATTTTTACGCGTGATAAACCGGTTATCTTCGCTTTTCACGGCTATCCAAGTCTGATTCACCGTCTCACTTACCTGCGTAACAACCATCACAATTTTCATGTTCGCGGCTTTATGGAAGAAGGCACCACCACGACACCCTTTGATATGACGGTGCTTAACGGGCTCGACCGTTTCCATCTGGCCCAGGAGGCGCTTTTGCGCATACCGTCTTTGCAGGGAAATGTGGAGGATATTCTGGAAGCGTTACAACAGAAGATTGCCGCGCACCATCAATATGTGCGGGAATATGGCGAGGACCTCCCCGAGGTGCAAAACTGGAAATGGCCTTCCCAACAAGGGGAAGGCACAGTTCCCGAGTAACTTAATATCGGGATCTCAGGCGACCATTTGCAGGCACGCTTGTGCACAGGCCCGACAGGCCTGTGCGCATTGCTGGCAATGCGCGTGCTGATGTCTGCCACACTCTTCCGCACAGGCTCTGCAAACATCCACGCAAATACGGCAAAGCGGCATAATATGATCGCTTTCCAGCGTCATAAATTGAGCCGCCAGGCGACACAGCGCGGAACACTGCACATCCAGCTTGATGCAATTTCGCATCATCGCAAGGTCATCTTCGTTCAGACAGCTTGCGGCACAATGCTCGCAGGCGATGGCACACTGATAACAGGCATCGATACAGTCTTGATGTTCGGAATGCATATTCGTCTCCTCATGTTGATAAGCGACTCACGTCATCTGACATTCGCCCTCTCACGTAAAATCAACTTCTTATGTTCCGATGTCACACTCAGCCACGGCGTATTAAAAAGGCGTAACACGTCAAAAACGCAGAATGGCATATTCAATAAGCCATCGATTTAATACACAGTTCTTACTGAGCGTAGAATTTGTGCGCACAACATTTGTAAAGATTTGTATATATACAGCTTTAATGGCAGAAAAAACCAGCAACATCACACAACAAATAACGGATGTAATGAATATTCCTGAATTACATTTATCACCAACTCTATTGATTCAATAACGTTTTATTTTCGCTGCAACTTTTTATTTTTAGAAATCAAATAAATTACTCCCCTCGCTTTGCGACAAAATGTTTCTGCGCTGCGCTTTGACGAATTTACGCGAACAGCTAGAGTTAATTCCTGAACGCGATTGATACGGTATTAGTTGTCGTATCGATTATATCAAAAACCCATACGGGAGATATAGAATGGCGGAACATAGAGGCGGCTCAGGTAATTTCGCAGAAGACCGTGAGAAAGCATCAGAAGCAGGGAAAAAAGGCGGACAGCACAGTGGGGGTAATTTTAAAAATGACCCTGAACGTGCTTCTGAAGCCGGTAAAAAAGGTGGCCAGAACAGCCACAGCGGTGATAAAAAATAACGTTTATTTTATCACCACGCTTAATACTCATTGAGCGTCCATAAACGAGTCGGTAACGGCTCGTTTACTTTTTTTGAAGCTTACTGACGGCTTTACCGATAACACTTAACCCACTGCAAACAAGGAGCTTATAACATGAAGTCATTTACCCTGCCACTGCACTGCACACGCAGTCAAACCGTAAAAAATAAGAGAGTTGTTCATGCCAGCACAAGATCCACCAGAGCAAAATGAATCGACCATATCAGATAACACTACCGTTACTTCACCCGATATCATCACTATTCATTACTCTGATAACGACGATATACCGCTTCGTCTTGCCCCCTGGCAGTTACGTCTGGTGAGATGTTTAGCCAATCGCAAGCTACCGAATAAAGAAGAATAAAAGGCAACACATTTTCAGCGTTATTCTCATCCCTTTTCTCCTTATTATTCTGTAACGGCCTGGTTTTATTGCATACCCGACAATATTGTCTCCTCATCACCCATTTATTTATCTCTCTGACCGGTTCAGGCGCTGTCCGAATGCGACCAGTTAGCGAGTTTCCTGCTTAATCAGCATAAGGAATATGTCATTGCCACCAGATGCAGGGGAAATCCCTCTGCGCCTGCGGTTGTAGGTCTCTATAAGCGATCATACCCAATTCTGCTGTTTCGCTTACTTTTGGAGCAGGACATGAACCACCCCCTAATTAGGTATCTTTGTCATTTATCAGCAATTTTTTGGGTATCCCCCCTACTGAGATAAGTCTTAAAATGATTAAAATACGTTATCAATCGCAGATAAAAAACCGGCGAGAAATGTCAATTAATGTCAAGAAAAGCCGTCAGGATCCCTGGTTTTGATAGATAGTAACCCACGTTATTAATGCATTTGCATTGAACTTTGACTTAACCCCCTTATTTGAAAAGATATATGCTAGATACCACTATCGCTTAAAATAAAACCACGAGGTTAATTTTTATTCGATAATAAGTTTACCGCTTCGCTTTGACTAATTTCAGTACTCGGCTAGTTTTTAATACGAACACCGACGACATGAGATGCAAAATATGTCGTTTTATTTAAACAACGAAACTGGAGAAATAACATGGCTGAACATCGTGGCGGTTCTGGTAATTTCGCAGAAAATCGTGAAAAAGCATCCGAAGCAGGTCGTAAAGGTGGTCAAAATAGTGGCGGTAATTTTAAAAATGATCCGCAGCGCGCCTCTGAAGCAGGTAAAAAAGGCGGTCAACAAAGCCATGGCGGCGGCCGCAAATCGGGTGACTAATTTTTCACCGACTAATTAAGTTTAACGTTTGGTTTAATAGTAATACTGATAGCGAGTCGGTTTCGGCTCGCTATTATTTTCGCTGACCTCGAGGGTAATATTTATGCAGATCAATTCACTGACTGATTTCTTTATCCACGGCCTGTCTGATATTTACAGTGCAGAAAAGCAGCTCACTCGTGCATTATCGAAACTTGCCCGCGAATCGTCGAATACTGAACTCGCTGACGCGTTTAAAAAACATTATGAAGAAACACAGGGGCAAATTGAGCGTCTCGACCAGCTCATTGAAGCCGAACCGAATATCAAGCTCAAGCGTATGAAATGCCATGCGATGGAAGGGCTTATTGACGAAGCAAATGAAGTTATCGAAGCCACAGAAAAAGGCAGTGTTCGTGATGCCGGGCTTATTGCCGCTGCGCAAAAAGTTGAACATTACGAAATTGCTTCTTACGGCACGCTCTGTACGCTGGCAAGCCAGTTAGGGCTTAAAAAAGCCTATGACCTGCTTTCCGCGACGCTTGAAGAAGAAAAAACCACCGATAATCTTCTCACAAAAATTGCCACCTCATCGATTAATAAAAAAGCCGAAGGCAAATAGACGCCCTCGTAATGCATTCGCTTAATTTCACTTACCGGTAAGTAAAAATGACGACGATGAAAGGAAAAGAACATGACCCCACAAGAGAATTATCACGACTGGTTGCGCGATGCCCACGCGATGGAAAAACAGGCCGAATCCATGCTCAACGCCATGAGCAAACGTATCGATAATTATCCGGACCTGCGCGCGCGAATTGAACAACACCTGACGGAGACTCAGGGGCAGATCACCCTTCTTGAAGAGGTGCTTGATCGCAACGGCATCAACCGCTCCATCATGAAAGATGCCACCAGTAAAATGAGCGCCATGGGTCAGGCCGCGGGCGGCATGTTTGCCTCGGACGAGATCGTAAAAGGCGCGATTAGCAGCTACGTTTTCGAGCAGTTCGAAATCGCCTGTTATACCTCATTAATCAGCGCGGCAAAAAAGGTGGGCGACACCGCAAGCGTTGCAACTTTTGAGCAAATCCTCGCCCAGGAAGAGGCCATGGCCGACTGGGCACTTAAACATCTGCCGGATGTGACCGAACAATTTTTACTGCGTGACGCCGCCGACGGCGTCGAAGCGAAAAAATAACACGACATATCAGGAGAGACTATGTTTCGACACGTTAAACAGTTGCAATATACCGTTCGCGTCAGTGAGCCGAATCCCGGTCTCGCCAACCTTTTACTGGAACAGTTCGGTGGCCCGCAAGGCGAATTAGCCGCAGCCTGCCGTTATTTTACCCAGGGGCTGGGGGATGATGATGTCGGTCGCAAAGAGATGCTGATGGACATCGCTACCGAAGAACTGAGCCACCTGGAAATCATCGGATCTCTCGTGGGAATGCTCAATAAAGGCGCTAAGGGCGAGCTTGCAGAGGGGACGGAGAACGAAGCAGAGCTTTACCGTTCGTTAACGCAGAACGGGAATGACAGCCATGTCACCTCCCTGCTCTACGGCGGCGGCCCGGCTTTAACGAACTCTGCGGGTTATCCCTGGACGGCGGCGTATATTGACACCATTGGCGAAGTGACGGCAGATCTGCGTTCGAATATCGCGGCCGAAGCGCGTGCCAAAATTATCTACGAGCGCCTGATTAACGTCACTGATGATCCGGGTGTAAAAGATGCGCTGAGCTTCTTAATGACCCGTGAAGCCGCGCATATGCTCTCTTTTGAGAAAGCGCTCTATTCGATTCGCAACAATTTCCCGCCGGGCAAATTGCCGCCTATCGAACAATACACCAACGTCTATTACAACATGTCCGAAGGGGACGACCCGCGTGGCAGTTGGAATAGTGATGAAAACTTTGAGTACGTTGCCGATCCGCAGCCTGCCGTTGACGGTGGCGATGGTTTAGCCTCTGTCACGCTCAGCAAAGAGCAGCAGGCGCTGGTGAAAGCCATGGCTAAACGTACCCAGTCTGACCCTTCTGTCGACCCCCTAACCGGTGCCGAACTCGGAAATGGGGAACCACAACCCAAATAACATCAGCAGTCGCATGCCTGTGTTATTCACCCCTAAGCCAAGGGGTGTTTTTTTGATAAGGGGATCGTGATGTTTGAATTAGATGCCTTTCATCTGGCAAGAATACAATTCGCTTTTACGGTCTCTTTTCATATTCTCTTTCCGGCTATCACGATTGGGCTTGCCAGCTATCTCGTGGTGCTGGAGGGGTTATGGTTAAAGACCAAAAACCCTGACTGGCGCGCCTTGTATCATTTCTGGTTAAAAATCTTTGCGGTTAACTTTGGGATGGGGGTGGTCTCCGGTCTGGTCATGGCCTATCAGTTCGGAACCAACTGGAGCGGCTTCTCGCAATTTGCCGGGAGTATTACCGGCCCTTTGTTGACCTATGAAGTACTAACGGCCTTTTTCCTTGAGGCCGGGTTTTTAGGGGTGATGCTCTTTGGCTGGAATAAGGTAGGCCCCGGTCTGCACTTCTTCGCGACCTGTATGGTGGCGCTCGGCACGCTGATGTCCACCTTTTGGATCCTGGCGTCCAATAGCTGGATGCACACGCCACAGGGGTTTTCGATTGTAAATGGTCAGGTGGTCCCTACCGACTGGTTTAAGGTCATCTTCAATCCCTCTTTCCCTTACCGTTTACTGCATATGACGATTGCCGCCTTTTTAAGTAGCGCCCTCTTTGTCGGCGCCTCTGCGGCCTGGCACTTATTGCGTGGCAATGACACCCCTGCCATCAGAAAGATGTTATCAATGGCGATGTGGATGGCGCTGGTCGTCGCCCCGGTGCAGGCCTTTGTAGGCGATATGCATGGGCTCAACACCCTTGAGCATCAGCCGGCCAAAATAGCCGCCATTGAAGGACACTGGGAAAACCCGCCAGGCGAAGCCACTCCTTTATTACTTTTCGGCCTGCCGGATATGGAGGAAGAGCGCACACGTTACGCCGTTGCCATCCCCGCGCTGGGCAGTCTGATTCTGACTCACTCTCTACACGACCAGGTTCCGGCGCTTAAAGACTTCCCGAAAGCTGACAGGCCAAACTCCACCATTGTGTTCTGGTCTTTCCGCCTGATGGTCGGGATGGGGCTGCTGATGATATCGCTGGGTATTCTGTCGCTGTGGCTGCGATATCGACACCGCTTGTATACCTCAAGGCCCTTTCTGCACTTCGCGCTGTGGATGGGTCCGGCTGGTCTTGTCGCCCTGCTTGCCGGATGGGTGACAACGGAGTCAGGTCGCCAGCCCTGGGTTGTCTATGGCCTCCTGCGTACGATTGACGCCGTCTCGTTACACAGTACATTGCAGATGAGCCTGAGTCTGGCGACATTTATTATCGTCTACACCTCCGTCTTCGGTGTGGGATATGGCTATATCGCACGCCTGATTAAAAAAGGTCCGCAGCCGTGGGATGAGCACCCCACCGACGGCAGACCTGCACGCCCGCTCTCTGCGGCTGGCGAGAGCTTACAGACCGGGGAGAGAAAATAATGGGTATCGACTTATCGCTTATCTGGTTTGTCATTATTGTCTTCGCCACGCTGATGTATATCGTGATGGACGGCTTTGATCTTGGCATTGGCATTCTTTTTCCCCTGATCACGGACGAGGGGGAACGGGACATCATGGTCAATAGCGTCGCACCGGTCTGGGATGGCAATGAAACCTGGCTGGTGCTGGGTGGCGCCGGTCTGTTTGGAGCCTTCCCCCTCGCCTACGCGGTGATCACCGACGCACTGGCTATTCCCCTGACGCTGATGCTCATCGGCCTTATTTTTCGCGGCGTTGCCTTTGAGTTTCGCTTTAAAGCGACACCCCACCATAAGCCCTTTTGGGACAAAGCCTTTCTTGCAGGATCATTACTTGCCACCTTTACGCAGGGAGTAGTCGTTGGCGCGGTGATCAATGGTTTTACCGTCACGGGTCGCACCTTTAGCGGCGGCGCGCTGGACTGGCTTACGGCATTTAACCTGTTTTGCGGTCTTGGACTGGTGATTACCTATGGCATGCTTGGCGCAAGCTGGCTGGTGATGAAAAGCGCGGGCGCGTTGCAGCAAAAAATGCGGGTGGCCGCCAGGACATTACTTCTCGGTTTACTGCTGGCCATGGCGATTGTCAGTCTCTGGACACCGCTCACCCACGAAGCGATCGCGGCGCGCTGGTTTAGCTTCCCTAATCTCTGGTTTTTTGCGCCCGTTCCGTTGCTGGTACTGATTTTAAGCGTGGGGTTATGGCGTACCTTACATAACCCGCAACACCATACCCTGCCTTTTATATTGACCCTGGGGTTAATTTTCCTCGGTTTTAGCGGACTCGGCATCAGTATATGGCCAAATATTATTCCGCCTGATATTTCGCTATGGCAGGCGGCATCACCGCCGCAAAGTCAGGGATTCATGTTGGTGGGGGCGCTACTGATTATTCCCGTCATCCTTGTCTATACCTTCTGGAGCTATTATGTGTTCCGCGGGAAAATTGAACATGGGGAGGGTTATCATTGATGAACAGTAAACAAAGCGGCGCAGTGAAAAAAGTGATGTGGTTTATTTCACTGTGGTTTGGTAGTGTGCTGGCGTTATTTATCGCCAGCACACTGATTAAATTATTGATGACGATGGCAGGTCTACATACCTGACGAAAGAAATGCGCTTACTGATCATCCGCTAATAGCATAATTAAGGTGCCTAATGAATAACTGGCGGCCTGTTTTATAACCGATTCACTGTCACCTTCAAAATGTTTTACTTTAGCGACAATGACATTGTCAGGAAGTTGCCAGGCAAACCAGACCGTCCCGGCCGGGGTGCCATCTTCACCACCATCCGGCCCGGCATAACCGCTGACGGCCAGGCTGACATCCGCCCCGGAGTGGGCGATAGCGCCGGAAACCATCTCCTTCACCGTCTGTTCACTCACCGCGGTATGGGCTGAAATTGTCTCTTCTTTGACGCCCAGCACCGTGATTTTCGCGCCATCCGTATAGGTGATAAATCCACAGCCATAAAACGAGGGCGTATCGTCAGAAGCACAGAGCGCTGAGGCGATTAACCCACCGGTGCAGGATTCGGCCGTCGTCAATCGTAACTTCTTTTCAGTGAGCAATCGCCCCAGTTCGTTGGCGATAGATAAAGCGGGTGTTGTCATTATTTTCCTCCTGTCATCCACATGGCGGTTGCGCAGGCAACCGCCGTTTCCCATCAGAGGGTTGCTTTTTCCGCGCTCAGGCCCGGCACCAGAATAACCTTACGGCACTCCTCCTGGCGCTTATCGAAGATTTCATAGCCCCGCGCCGCCTCTTCAAGCGGAAGATGATGTGTCACAATCTCTTCCGGAGAGAGGTGGCCCTGGTCGATAAGTTCAAGTAAATCAGGCAGGAAAGCATGGACGTGGGTTTGGCCCATTTTGAAGGTCAGCCCTTTATCAAAGGCATCGCCAAACATAAATCCGTGGATAAATCCGGCATAGACGCCGGGCACGCTGACAATACCGCCACGGCGCACGGCTGCGATAGCTTGCCGGAGGACCTTGCCGCTACTGCCTTCAATCTTGAGGTTGCTCATGACGGTCTCGGTCAGGCTGCCTTTCGCTTCAAAGCCAACCGCATCGATCACCGCATCGACACCGCGATGGCCCGCCGTGTTTTCAATGATCCAGGCGGCGGGATCATCATTCTTATCGAAATTAATGGGAATGGCGCCATAGCGTTGGTGGGCATACGCCAGCCGATAATCATTGTGATCAATGATAAAAATCTGCTCGGCCCCATTCAGGCGCGCACATGCCGCCGTCAGTAGTCCTACCGGTCCTGCGCCGTAGATGGCCACGCTTGACCCCTTTTTTATCTCCGCGTTTTTCACAGCCTGCCAGGCCGTTGGCAGGATATCGGAGAGGAAAAGCACTTTTTCATCCGGCAAGTGTGCGGGGACTTTAAACGGCCCGGTGTTGGCTTTCGGGACGCGAACATACTCCGCCTGCCCGCCAGGAATACCGCCATAGAGGTCACTGTAGCCAAACAGGGCCGCGGGCGGCGTAATGCTCTTACGGTTCAGTGCAGCGCCCTTCCCGCTGTTGGTGTTTTCGCAGGCGGAGTATTGCTGCAGTCGGCAGAAAAAACAGTCTCCGCAGGCAATCACAAATGGAATAACAACGCGGTCGCCTTTACTGACATTTTTGACTTCCGGGCCCGCTTCAACCACTTCGCCCATAAATTCATGACCAAAAATATCACCATGATGGGTACCCGGTATTTTACCGTGATAGAGGTGCAAATCTGAGCCGCAAATAGCCGTTGCGGTTACACGCAGAATAATATCATCCGGGGCCTCAAGACCAGGGTCGGGCATCGTATCCACTTTAACGTTATGAGGTCCATGATAGGCGAGTGCTTTCATAGGCGCGTCTCCTGATTAACGGCTTTGAATAAACAGAACGGTAAGTTTTAGGTATTAATCTGAATTATCTGCCGCCTTTTATTAAGGCTGCATCGATTACGCTCCATCTTATTTACCGATTAAGAATATAAAGGATAGAACAAAAATTAAGTTTCCATTCATTGTTCCTCTCCGTAGACAATAAAATAAAAATAACAAGCGCAGCGGAATATGTTTTGAACGTACCCGTCTATTTATTCATCATGGCGAAAATGTCTGTTCTTTAATTGGCGGGCAGCTAATGAATCTTGCCGCTAAATACGCGAAAGACCCAGGTGTTATAGGCTAAGGTTATCGGCGCCAGCAGGCCAAAGCAGAGGAGAAGAAACTGTTGCGTCTTCACCGGTGCCGCCGCCTGTTGAATCAGGAGATTCACGGGCACAATAAAAGGGAACAACGTAAAGGCCAGCGCCGCGAACGCACAACTGACCAGTATCTGAATGGCCGCCATCGACAAGAACACATAGTGCCGTGAAAGGCTAATCCACAGCACCGCAAGCCCGGCAGCCGCAATGGTTAACAGCGGCCCCCACAGCCAGGGGTTGAGGAGATGCTGCCGCCAGGTCTCATGAAGAAAAATGGTCCAGACCAGTAACCCGGTCACAAGAACCAGCGTCAGGGCGCTAAGCCAGGGAATAGCGCGCCTTGCCCGGTATTCCAGACTGCCCGTACAACGCCAGTTCAGCCATCCCGCCCCCATCAGGCAGTAGCCCGTAATCAGGGCTATGCTGCAAAAGAGGGGGAAAGGGCTCAGCCATTCCCACCCCGTCCCGGTAAACTGTTGACCGTCGTTGGGGAGTCCCATAATCAGAGTGCCAACGATGACACCCTGAGAGATGCTTGCCAGTAATGAACCGCCCACCAGCATCGTGTCGAAGAGGCGTGGCGCATAGTGCCGGTATTCAATGGCCATGCCGCGCGCCACAAGCGCCAGCAGCATCATAAAGACCGGCACATACAGCGCGCTAAGCATAATGGCATAGGCCAGCGGAAACAGCCCCAGCAGGCCCCCTGCCGCCAGCACCAGCCAGGTTTCATTACCATCCCATACGGGCAATAAAGAGAGGTTAAGCTGATGGCGGGCGTCGGCATCGCGTTGGAATGCGCATAACATGCCCGTACCTAAATCGGCGCCATCGAGTAAAACATAGACCCACAGGCTCCCCGCCAGCGCCGCAGCAGAGAGGGTCTGTAACCAGGGAAGCCCCAGAAGTTCACTCATTCTGCGCCCCCCTGCCCTGTACGCCTGGCGACATCCGGCATTGCCCCTTCTTCGTCCCGTTGCGGCGGGCGTGACAAAATGCGCAACAAAAACCATAGCCCAAGCCCAAACAGCGCGAGATAGACCGTCACAATACACACCAGAGAACCCAGCACCAGCGATGGCGATACGGGCGAGGCGCTCTCAGCCGTGCGCAGCAGACCGTACACAGTCCACGGCTGTCGCCCGGCTTCGGTCACCACCCACCCGGCCAGCATGGCGACAAACCCCGCCGGGGCCATCAGCACCATCAGGCGAAGCAGCCAGCGTGCGTAAAACAGACGACGGCGCAGGCGCACCACCAGGCCGGCAACCCCGGCAAAGGTCATCAGCAGCCCCAACCCAACCATCACCCGAAACGACCAGAAGACCAGCGGAACCCAGGGCAAGGTATCCTGAGGGTACTGATTGAGGCTATGAATTGTTCCCTGCAAATTGTGGCGCAGGTACAGGGAACCCACATCCGGTATCGCCACCTCATAGTGGTTGCGGCGGGCCGCCATATCCGGTATGGCAAACAGGCGCATCGGTTCGCCCTCGCCCGGCGGCGGCGGGTTCCAGTTGCCTTCGATAGCCGCCAGTTTCACCGGCTGGTGATCGCGCGTGTTTTCACCGTGCAGATCGCCCAATACGATTTGCAGGGGGGCCATTACAACCAGCATCCACATGGCGAGAGAAAACATATGCCGTGCCGCCGGATGGCGTGCATCGTGCAGCAAGTGCCACGCACCACAGGCCGCCACCAGGCAGGCGGTGCCGAGCATAGCGGCCGCGACCATATGCGCCATCCGCCACGGAAACGAAGGGTTGATAATCGCCGCCCACCAGTCGACAGGCTCAAAACGCCCCTCTGCACCTATCGCAAAGCCATCCGGTGTCTGCATCCATGAATTTGCCGCGAGGATCCAGAAGGCGCTGAAAAACGATCCCAGCGCCACAATAGAGGTTGCCATAAAGTGGACCCACGGGCGCACCTTGCCCATTCCGAATAGCATAACCCCCATAAATCCGGCCTCAAGAAAAAAGGCCACCAGTACTTCCATATAGAGCATCGGGCCCAGCACGGCCCCCGTGCGGCTGGCAAGCCCGCTCCAGTTGGTGCCGAAGGAAAACTCCATCACCACACCCGTCACCACGCCAACCGCCACATTCAGGGCAAATATTTTGCTCCAGTAGCGCCACAGGCTCAGCCAGACCTGCTGCTTTCTCCAGAGCCACAGGCCTTCAAGCACCATCAAAAATTGCGCCAGCCCAAGGGTAAAGGCGGCCAGCACAATATGAAAGCCGATGGTAAACGCAAACTGACCACGTGCCAGTAGCAGTGCGGTTTCCGGGCTCATACTAGGCGTCGCTGGGTTTGCCGGTATATGAAGAGATGGGCTTATCGACCTGCTCCTCCATCCGGCGGGAAAAGGCTTTAAGCCCGTTAAGAACAGGCTGCAGCGAGCGCCACAGGTCGTCATCCTGCAGCATTTTCCAGACTCCCTGCACGCCGGGCGCCTTTTGCTCACGGGTCTGTTCAGGCTGGCTCAGCGCATCCGCCATATCCCGCAGGCCAAAAGCCAGTTTATAGACCCGATCCGGCGGTAGAGAGGAGAGCGCCAGAACAATGACCGACACATTCTGGATAACATTGAGTGTGCCTTCCCGTTGCAGTCCCTTCACCAGAACCTGCGCGACCTCGTTATTCGCTGCCACCAGATCGTTGACTAAACGCAATACACCATGCTGGTGCAAGGTCTCCAGCAGACGTTCCAGTTCGTCGTGGGCGTCCGGCCCGATTTTTGCCGGTTCCGGCTGATACTCTATCGATTTCGCCATCAGAATCTCTCCGGATGTGGTTCATGCGCCGGTGGCTCGTCATAATCATCACGACGCCATTTCTCCTCCACGGGCACTTTGTTAATGGGGGTGCGCTTGCCGTGGCGGAAATTGTGTGCGGGTAAGGGGCCAGGGTGAGCAGGCCGTTGCAGCGGCTGCAACTGAACGGCGATTTCTTTATAGGCAGGCGTATTCACCGCCGGATCGTGATGCTCGCCGGTCAGTTGATTAATCCCCGGCTTGCCCTGATGGATAGAGATGAAAAGCACGTTACCCTGCACCCGATCCGTCACGACAATCGGGACATCAAGCGTTCCCCTGCGCGAGCTCAGCCTCACCCAGTCGCCCTCATTCAGGCTGCGTCCCGCCGCCAGTTCGGGGCTCACCTCTACATACCATTCGGGCGAGAGGCTGATCGTCCGCCCCCCTCTGCCGCTCTGGTTGGTCGACTGGAAGTGTTCGAGCATGCGGCCATTGTTCAGGATAAGGTCAAATTCGGCGTCAGCCTCTTCCGCAGGTGGCTGCCAGCTCAGGGGATAAAGACGGGCACGTCCGTCGGGGAATTTAAAGCGCTCGGTGTAAAGTAATGGCGTACTGACGCCCTCAGGGCTCACCGGCCAAACCTGTGATTTCCAGCCTTCCAGGCGCGCGTAGCTGACCCCGGCAAAACTTTCGGCAATCTTTGCCACTTCGTCCATGATCTGCCCCGGATGGGTATAACCCCAGTCATACCCCATTTTCGCGGCCAGTTGCGTGAGGATAAGCCAGTCCGGTCGGCTGTCGCCGAGCGGCGGCATCACCGGATAAAACCGCTGGATGCGTCGCTCGGTATTGACGTAGGTGCCCTCTTTTTCCACGCTCGGGCACCCCGGCAATACCACATCGGCAAACTGCGCCGTGCGGCTGAGAAAGAGATCCTGCACCACCAGGAAATCGAGCTCCGTAAAGCCCTGATGCACATTGGTAGTGTCCGCGTCAGAAAAGGCGGTCTCCTCACCGATAACATACATCGCGCGAAGTTGATCGCTGGCCGCCAGCTTGACCATCATAAAATTATCCTCACCCACGTCGAGTGAGAGTTTTTCTGGTGCCACGCCCCATGCCCGCGCCCACTTCTCGCGCACCTGCGGGTCGCTGACCGATTCGTACCCCGGATAGAAATTTTTCAGGCAGCCGAAATCACTGGCCCCCTGTACGTTGTTGTGACCACGCATGGGGTAGCCCCCCGTTCCGGGGCGGCCATAGTTACCGGTCACCAGCAGCAGGTTGGATAACGCCGTACTGGTATCCGCGCCATGACTGTGTTGCGTTATCCCCATCGCCCACAGGATGCACATGCTTCCCGCCTGGCCTATCAGTTCCGCCGCTTCGCGCAGCGTGTTTTCCTGGATACCGGTAATTTGCGCGGCATAGTCCAGGGTAAACGGGGCCAGCGAATGGCGATACGCCTCCACGTCATTCACGCGTGCGGCAAGAAACGCCTCGTCGGCATAACCGTGGTCAAACATGTAGCGCGACATCGCAGATGCCCATACCAGGTCGGTGCCTGGGTGGATACGCAAATGCAGATCGGCGCGTTCTGCCATCTCATGACGGCGCGGATCGACAACCAGCAATTTTTGTCCACGGTGTTTGCGGGCGGATTTCAGTTTCGAGGCAATAACCGGGTGGTTCTCTGCCGTGTTGCTGCCCACAATCACAATCAGTTCCGCCTGTTCCAGGTCGTGTATCGTGCCAGCATCGCCGCCATAACCTACCGTGCGAAAAAGCCCCTCCGTCGCCGGGTTCTGGCAATAGCGCGATGAGTTGTCGACACTGTTCGTGCCGATGATCAGTCGCGCGATTTTTTGCGTCAGGTAAGCCTCTTCATTGCTGCCTTTACTGGAGCCTATAAAGCCAATGCTGTCCGCCCCTGTTTCATCACGGATAGCCAGCAGGCGTTGCGCGACGAGGGTGAGCGCCTCCTCCCAACTTGCCGGGCGAAAACGGTCATTTTCGCGGATAAGCGGCGTGGTCAGGCGTTCCGGGCTATTGATGAAATCCCACGCGAACTTGCCCTTCACACAGGTCGAAATGCCATTCACCGGCGCATCAATCACCGGCTGCACTTTAAGGAGATGCCGGTCGCGGGTCCACATTTCGAAACTGCACCCCACGCCGCAGTAAGTGCAGACCGTCTTGGTGCGTTTGATCTCCGGCTGTCGCAGATGGGTATCAATAACTGAAATGCCGGAAATAATTTCTGCCCCGGTGGCATTCTCCAGCGTTTTGATAACATCAATCAGCGGACGTTTCAGGGACTGGCGCATAGAGGTGAACGGACCGGCATCGGGCTGCATGGTTTTTTCGAGCAGCGCGTTACACGGGCAGACCGTGACGCAGTGACCGCAACTGACACAGCTTGAGCCCGCGATGCGGTTACCGCCGTCCCATAACACGCGCGGATGTTCCATTGTGTAATCGATTCTCAGCGTCTCGTTGACTTCAACGTTCTGGCAGGCCTCCACGCAGCGCCCGCACAGGATGCATTGATCGGGGTCATAGGTGTAAAACGGATTGGATTCGTCTTTCACATAAGGCTTGCGCTGGAAAGGGTAACGCTGGATAGGGATATGCATGTCCACCATGGTGTTATGCAGCGTGCAGTCACCGGTATTGTGTTCGCAGACGGTGCAATAGAGTTCATGCTTTGCCAGCAGGCGATCCATCCCCTCCTCTCTGGCGGCACGCGCATGTTGGTCGGCGCTATTGATGACCATCCCATCCTGGCTGCGCAATGTACAGCCTCTGACCAGCGTCCCCTCCTGTTCAACCCAACAAACATCGCAGGTTTGCAGCGGATCCAGCGCCTGGTGATAGCAGACGTGGGGCAAGGTGATATGGCAGGCATCAAGAAAATCGATAAGCGGCATGTCCGCCGGGCCGACAAGGGCCTTGCCGTCGTAAATGACGGTACATTTTTGCAGGCTCATTTTGCTTCCTCAGACCAGTCATGTACGCGCACTCCCGTTTGGTAAAATGCGTTACGTCTTATCCTGATGAATAACGCGTTTTTACTCACGCCATGGGTGACGTATCTGTTATGGCAGTTAAAAAGATTTTTTTCTAAACCGAGTGGCAAAGCCGGGAATATTCCGTCTGTCTGTTTGTTGTGAAAAAATCGTAGTGAAAAAAACACTGTCGCTCTAAAAAAGAGTATGAGCAAACGTTACAAAACGAAGCGGTAAAATTGCGACGGAGCAATAAAGAAAATGGTTTGTATTAGTTGGCCCGATATACTTTTTATCCGCATACGTTAATGCATCTGATTATAGATGCACGAATCAGCTAAATGGCGCAGACAGGCTCACCCTCAGAAAAACGTAAGACGCCCGCTCACGACAAAGTCACAACCCATTGACTATAAAATATAAAAGGCCACACAGCGTGGCCTTTAGACTCTTCTATTTTTTATCCGGATCAGGTTTTTTATCTCCGGACTCGGGTGCTTCACGGGGATCATCTTTCTCAATATACAGCATAAAAACCGCCTCCTGTTTTCAATAAGAGATTAACTATAGACGGTCTCATGAAAAATAAGCCAGGCGGCAAGCGACATGTTAAATCCTAAATACCGTTACGCTTGTTGAAGTATTACATGAAGACTCTGTGAAAATAATACCAACAGAAAAGAGAGTTACATCGATAGTTCCCCTTTTCTGGCCCGATAAAAAAGACCTGCCGAATAAGCAGGTATGAGAATTAAAATAAAGGATGACGGCCTGATAAACGCTTACTCAGGGTAAGGCATACGCCATTAACGCGTCTCCGGAGCGGGTTCCCAGCCCCCCATGCCCACCGGCAGCGATAACCACATACTGTTTGCCATCATCGCCCTGGTAGGTCATTGGCGTTGCCTGCCCTCCTGCCGGAAGCCGTGCGCGCCAGAGCTCTTTGCCGCTGGCCTCGTCAAACGCGCGCAGGTAATCATCCGCTGTGGCGCCGGTAAAAATCAGCCCACTATGGGTGATGACATTTCCCCCCATCATGAAAATCCCGGTCGGCAGGGGCAGATTGGTATGGGTGCCGAAAATGTTCATATCGCGGGTGGTTCCCGCCGGACGCTCCCAGATAATCTTTTTGCTCACCAGGTCGATGGCGTAGATTTTCCCCCACGGCGGCGCGTTGCACGGGGCATCCAGCGCGCCCAGCCAGGGTTTAACGATGGCCGCCCAGGGGGTACCATATTGCGGCCCGACGGAAAACTCTTTCGGTTTGGGATAGGGTTTTCCACTTCCCCAGCCGGCCCATTTCTGCATTAATCCCTGCTTGATCGCCTCTTCGCTTTTCATTACCTGCATGGTGAATGGGATATAGCTGGTATTGGCAATCAGCACATGATGGCGCGGATCGACAGAGGCGCCGTACCAGTCAATCACGCCGTCAAAGGCCGGATAGGCAATGGACGTGCCCTCTGCAGGCGGCGTGAATTTACCCTGATAGCGGTAACGGTGGAACTGGATGCGACACCAGAGCTGATCAAAGGGCGTGGCACCCCACATATCGGTTTCGCGCAAATCAGCCGGAGAGAGATCCGGCATCCCCACGGAGTCAGGTTGTGTTGTCGATAAACGCTCGCCAGGCAGCGAGGGATGCTGTGGAACGGGCTTTTCGTTAACCTGCGCCAGCGGTGTGCCCGTTCGTCGGTCGAGCAAGAACAACTGTCCCATTTTGGTGGTCTGCACCAATGCGGGTACCGTTTCCCCCCCCTCAGCGGGCAGGTCAATTAACGTTGGTCCAATGGGCACATCATAATCCCAGACATCATGATGTACCGTCTGGTAGTGCCAGCGTTCCTCCCCGGTGCGGATATCCAGCGCCACAATGGCGCTGGAGTAACGGTCATCAAAGGGGCGTCGACCCGCACCATAATAATCGGGCGTGGCATTGCCCAACGGAATATAAATCAACCCCAGTTGAGCATCCGCGGTATAGGTTCCCCAACCGTTCGGCGTCCCGCGCGTATAGTTCTCACCCGGGTTAAGCGGCGCGGTGGGCGGGTTACGCCCCATATCCCAGGCCCAGGCCAGTTCACCGCTGTTGACATCATAGGCCCGGACAACGCCAGAGGGCTCGCCGGTAGACTGGTTATCGTATATCCAGCCCCCCAGCACAATGCGTCCATCCATCACCATCGGCTGTGAGGTGATGAAATGGAAACCGGGCGGCACATCGCCCAGATGATCGGTCAGGCTGACAAAGCCATTCTTACCGAAGTTTGCACAGGGTTTACCCGTCTGTGCGTTGAGCGCCACCATACGGGCATCCGCCGTGGTCGTGATAATTTTTTGCGGGCAAACTGTATCATCGGTATTTTCGCTCCACGCCACGCCGCGGCAGGCCAGATACTCATTGGCCGAGGTATCGTTCTGCGGGTCGAACCGCCACAGCATCTTACCCGTCGTGGCATTAAGCGCGATCACCTGGCGGTGGGGCGTACAGATATAGAGCGCATTACCCACCTTGATGGGCGTCACTTCAAGGTTAAATTCACGCCCGGCTTTGTCTTCCCCCTTTTGCATGACATCGCCAGAGTCAAAGCGCCACGCCAGTTTCAGTTGCGCGACATTCGCAGGCGTGATCTGCGCCAGCGGTGAATATCGTTGACCCTCAGCGGTGCGCCCGTAATATTTCCAGTCCTTTTCGCCGTCTGTCAGGGCGGTTGTTTTCTCCGCCGGAAATGGCTGATGATGGACAAAACGCGCATCCGAAATCTGCCAGCCGCTCCAGAAAATGCCGATAATCGCGACCACATACACCAGGGCGATGGCGCTGACATTTCGTCTGGCTGGCGCAGAGCGTGTCAGAGGGCGAACCACCCAGGGCATGCTTACCCACACGCCCAAAACCGCAGGCAGCAGTAAACGAGGCATCAGTTGCCAGCCATCCAGGCCGACTTCCCACAAAGACCAGATGACGCACAGAACGAAGGTGAAAAGATAAATCCAGACCCCGGCCAGACGCTTTCGCCACAACAACACGCCGCTGAACAGGAAGCCGCAGCCAAAAAGCAGATATCCGGGCGAACCGCCAATAAAGGCCAGCCAGCCGCCGGGCAGCAAAAATGCGAGTCCGAAAAGGGTCACCAGAACACCGGTGACGCGCGCCCATAAAGGCGATGTAGTCTGTGACACAACCCACCTCTTTTGTAAATTCATGTCAATAAAGCTTAGGAAATTTCACATAAGGCGTATTTAAAACCAGAATCAGGAGTATCCAGGCCATACAATTCATTTACTTTCAAAGAGATAAAGTCACTGCTTGTTCTTTGTACGCACTGTCCGACCTGGAAGAACGCCCGGTTAAGGGCTATACCCTTTCGATGAACAGACGCTGTGCTGAGGATTGAGGAGGTGTATGGGATATCTGGCGTGGACCGCAGCAACCGGTGGTTTATTACTTTTGATGTCGTTGTCCTATGGGTGGATTAGCCGCGTACCGGTCCCCGTCTTTGGGCTATATCTTGTCGTCGGTATCGGCTGTGGCCCCTGGGGTTTTGGCCTGATCAATCTTGATATCGTCCAACACGCCTCCTTAACCAGCCGAATAACCGAGATTGCGATGGCGGCCTCGTTGTTTATTACCGGCCTTAAAATTCGCCTGCCGCTCAGCTCCCCGTACTGGAAAATGGGGTGGATGCTGGCCCTGCCCGGCATGCTGTTAACTATCGCAGGCATCATGGTCGCGGCACATTTTCTGGCAGATCTCTCCTGGCCCCTCTCGCTGGCGTTAGCCGCTATCCTGGCCCCCACCGACCCCGTGCTGGCAAGTCTGGTGGCAATCAACGACGCACGCGACGGCGACCGGCTGCGCATCGCGTTATCCAGCGAGGCCGGTCTGAACGACGGTACCGCCCTGCCGTTTCTGATGCTGGCGGTGGTCTGGTATAAAGCAGGCGGTACGATCGGCGCCGATGAATGGCTACGCTGGGTGAGTGTCGATCTGGTCTGGGCGCTGATTGGCGGGTTAGCGATCGGCTTTCTTCTTGGCAGAGTCATTGGCCTTGCAGCCACCCATTCCCGCCATGCGCAAGGGGAAGTCGCCCCCAGCGATTTCATCGCGCTTTCCCTTATCTGTCTGAGCTTCTCGCTGGCCATGTCGGTGAGTGCGTCCGGTTTTTTGGCGGCGTTTGCCGCAGGTGTCGGCTTGCGTAGTGCGGAAGTGAGCGTGCAGAAACGCCATTCTGAGGAAGACGACCATGATTTGCCTGCGGAAATGCAGGTAAATCCCCATACCCGACATGCGCTGGAAGAGCGCAACCCAATAAAGCAAGTCGGTCTCGTCATCGGCGATGCGTTGTCTTTTGGCGATACGGTAGAGCGTTTGCTGGCGGCGACGCTGGTCATCGTTCTGGGGGTGACCTTCGCATTACACTGGGACGCCACTGCCCTGATGCTGGCATTGATTATCTTTGTGATCGTCCGGCCACTGGCGGTATTCATCTTGACATGGCGCGCAAACGAATCGCTGTTTCATCGCATAAGCCTCGGGTGGCTCGGTATCCGTGGCATCGGCAGTCTGAACTATATCGCTTATGCCTGGGTTCATGGCCTGGCGGGAAGCGAGGCAAACAGGATGGTGGATATTGCCATTACGGTTGTTACCCTCAGCGTATTTATCCATGGCATATCGGTGACGCCTTTATTGGCGCTGCGCCGCAAACGTGAAGAAGACCAGTAAAGCGGTGTTTTCGCCGGGTAGCGATAATCTGGATTTTCTTCTCATCCTCGTCTTCACGCCTGCTGCAACCAGAAGAGTTTTCACTTGCCTCTATACTTAGTGCCGGAGGTCTTTTGATGAGAACGTTTTTTAAATCTTTATTTGCCAGCCCGGACGCCTTATTACAGGTGATGAGCCACAGTGAAATTCAGGACGCCATTGAGGATGGCGAGCGGATCGTTGTTGACGCAGATGGCAACACGTCGGTGAATATCCACTGCCAGAAGGTGCAGGATGATTTCAAACGGCATGTCGATGCGTTAAAGAGGGCTTAGGGATGGGCACAGCGATTTTTATGGTTTTGATGGTCTGTGGTTACTGGTACAGCTCCCATGACCTCTCCACCCGTTTCAAATTCAAACGTAGCTTTGGCTGGGATGTCTATTTCCTTGTCGCCCTGTATGGCTGCGTGTTTGTTTTGCAGGGTATGCTGGCTACCGCCGTTTTATGGCTGGCGCTGTTGACAGGCTCACTCGTCACCAATGCATTGCCCGCTATTTTTGGCCCGGAATATCACCACTGGCATATGACGTTTATGAACTGGACCTTTTTAGGCATCCAGGCACCGGTAGTCATTATGCTGGCTTTCGCCGTCGTTTTTTGTTTGTGGCGTTCTAACTGGTCGCCAACTGCCCGCCTTGATACCAGCGGGCGCAGGGAGTTGTATAAGCATTTGTCCCGCGCCAACGGCGTTGAGGGGCTGGTTTATCAGTGTATGGAGAAAGGCGATCTCGCCTGGATAACCCTGACATCGCAGCGCATCTATATTGGCATGATCCACACCGCCACCTTCGACAGCGCGGATGCCAATAACATTGTGCTGATCCCGATGCTGAGCGGTTATCGTGACCGCGAAACCCTGGACCTGCACGTTGAGCACAACTACAGCGCATGGTACGACGCCCATGATATCGACGTGCGCGCGGCGGTAGATTTCCGCAAAGTCCTGCTTCTGTCGCAGGTGGAAAGCTTGTCGCTATTCCACCCGGCGCAGGTCATGGCAATGGGCATTCACAAAAGCACGGACACCCCGGCGTAGCACTTATAGCCAGTTGCGGCCTGGCGCGCTGGGTTCAGTACGTTCAGGCGGGCGCAGATCTATCTGACGTGAGGCAAGATGCCCGGCCCACAGCCCGGCAATCCACTTCACGCCCCGCGCGGTAAAGCGCGCCTGTGACCAGGTGCGCTGGTTTTCACCGACGCCATCGTGCACCGTAAAATAGCCCGCCTGGCTATACTGCTTCGCCGGCAGTAACGTCCCACTGACGCGCTGCATGATATTGCGCTCCAGCAAAAACTGACGAAACTCGGGCTCTTTTGCCTTGAGCATTTTACAAAGCTGGCGGAAACCCAGCGACTCATCGACATTGACGAACCAGTCAAAAAACTCAGCCTTTGGCAGTGTCAGCGCGAGCTGCGCTTCTGCCTGCTGACGCTTTTCATACTGTTCGGCCCAGGCGTGAGCCGCCGCTGCAGGGTTGGTGAAGTCCGGCAGATTCATGGTTTGCTCGCGCTCTTGCCATTTATCCAGGATATCGGCGGTAAAACCGGGTGATATACGCGCCACGGTCAACACGGAATCCCGCTTGTTAAGCAGGAACTCCTGACGCATCTCCCCTTCCCGTTCATAGAGCTGCATCTGTACCGGTTGCGACAAACGCTGCGTTGTCTCAAGGCTTTTGACCATGCGTTTGACTTCGTTGTGGGCTATCCCTGTCAGCTTTGCGATTTCACGGCTGCTCATCCTCGGCGACCGATCGTTCAAATTGAGAGTGTCCAAAGGAATCACCATAGCGTTCACCACTTATGCTAAAAAACAACCAACTTGCAGAATTAGTATACAATCACCTGGTTAAATATCCAGTATAATTTTAAAGGAAAAGGATAGTTTTTGGGGAAGGCGATAACGCCTGTCTGTGCAGGTTAGTTCTGCTGCCCTTGCGGGTCGCAGCAGCGGGATGGATTATGCGCCGTTTAGCTCACGCTGAGGATGCGCGGCCAGGCCGTCTTCGGGGAAGACGGCTTAAAAGAGGCGGCGCTCGCAGAGGTCAATCATCAATCCGGCGCGGATCAGCCCGGCCCTTCGCTGCCCGCCGCCAGCAGAGGGACCAGCACATCGCTGATGGGAACGGGAATACCGTGAAAGTGACCATAGCGCTGTATGACGCCGTTGCGAATATCCCACTCCATTGGCCGGTTAGCCTGACGGTCAGCAAGAATCGAGGTTCCTAAATCGGCTGGCGCGCGTTTAAAACCCGCCAGAATTTCCTGCGCGACCGCGTCGTCCAGCTCCGCCCCCTCGGCCCTGGCAACAGACAGGCATTCGCGCAAATACGCCAGCGTCAGTTCACTGATATCTTCGCGGGAGAACATTCCGGCGCGGCGATTGGCAAGGACCATCAAACCGGCCGCCGCATTTTGCAACAATTTACGCCAGGCGACAGAGGGGAAATCCGCCGACAGCTCAACCGCGCAGCGCGTCCCCTGCAAGGCCTCCACGACCCGTTTTGCCTGTGGGACATCCGGTAGCGTCAGTCGCGGGCTGGCACGCAGCCAGACGGAGGCATCCGCTTCACGCTGCGCCGGGAACCAGACCACTGAGGGCAGTACCGTTGCGCCATTGACCCAGGGCGCAAGCTGGTTTTTTTGTTCCACGCCGTTTTGCAGCGCACAGACCACCGTATTTTCATCACACAACGCGCTCAGCCAGCCTGCGCTGTCAGCGTTCTGGGTTGTTTTCACCGCCACAAAAACCAGATCGCAGGGATGATCGATCTTCGTCGGATCGGTCAATACCGGCCCCGGCACCACAATTTCACCCTCATCGTGACGCAACACTAACTTCGGATGCGCAGTACGTCCGCAAAGTCGCGGCGCGCGGCCAGCTTCATGCAACACGGCAGCAATGGTTGTGCCGATTGCACCGGGGCCAATTAGCGCGATGGACGGATTTTCTGACATCGTTGATTCTCCTGATTCACTTAGCCCATGATCAGTGTGCCGGTGACAATCACCACGCACGCCAGTAATTTTCTAAACGTCAACGCTTCGCCGAAAAACAGGTAACCGAGCACCGCCACAAACAGCACGCTGGTTTCACGTAGCGCGGAAACGGCGCCCATCGGTGAGGCGGCCATGGCAAAAATAATGATGCCGTAAGCCAGCAGTGATACCAGCCCGCCTGCCGCCGCACTCAGCAAGCCTGGCTGCCAGCGAAGCAAACTTTTGCTATCACGCAGGATGATATAAAGCACCGGCATCAGCAGCCCCCAGAGCATGCTCATCCACACGGTATAAGAGAGCGCATTGCCGGAAAGCCGTACCCCCATACCATCAGCCACGCTGTAGGCGGCGATAAAAACCCCGGTCGCCAGGGCCTGTTTCACCCCCGGCATTGCCAGCCGACGCTGTCTGAATGCCAGCATCAGGATCCCGGACGAAACGAGTACGATGCCGCAAAGGGTATGAAGGGCGATTTTTTCACCGGCGAACAGCGCCGCCGCGCAGGTGATCAGCAATGGCGAAGAGCCTCGTGCAACCGGGTAGGTTTGGCTTAGCTCGCCACTCTGATAACTGCGTACCAGACACCAGTTATAGCCCACATGCAGCAGCGCGGACAGCAGCGCATATGTCCAGCTTGCGCGAGCGGGTAGTGGCAGAAACAGGGCAGCGGCTGCGCTTGCCAGCGCAATGGCAACGCACATGATGGTCATCGACCATAACCTGTCTGCGCCCCCGTGTAAGAGCGCGTTCCAGGTGGCATGCAGCAAGGCTGCAAATAGCGTCAGCGAAATCATCGTTACAGGCATGCATTGATGCTAAACAGCCCTGACCACGATGAACAGTGAAGTGTTGTCATCCCGCCATGAATAAATACTCATACTTTAACGATACCGCCGCTGCGCCTGCAGTGACTCATCCAGTAACCAGTGGCGGAATTTCACAACATGCGGCTGGGTTTCAATCCCCTGCGGGCAGACAAAGTAATAGGCGGCCGGTGAAGGAAACCGGATATCAAAAAGCCGTGTCAGCGTCCCCTCGGCAATCTCTTTTTCCACATGTCCGCTGCGCGCCAGCGCAATACCCTGCCCGAGAAGCGCGGCTTCAATCGTCATATTGGTATCCGCGAAGCGCACGCTCTCATGCAGGACGTTGATATTAACGCCGGTTTGCTCAAACCAGGCGTCCCATTTTGGCACCAGGTCAGCGCCGTCACGCGTTAGCAGCGGGTAGCGCAGCAGTTCGGCGGGTTCAGCAGGCGTACCAAAACGCTGCAAAAGTGACGGGCTGGCGACCGGAAAAATCTGCTCGCGAAACAAAAACTCGGTAAAGAGCCCTGGATAGTTACCGTGACCAAAGCGAATGGCCACATCGGACTCGCTCCCCGCAAAATTGATGGCTTTATCCGAACTGTCCAGCGACACCAGAATCTCCGGATGTAACCGCGCCAGGGCGGGCAGGCGCGGCAACAGCCATTTCAACGCAAACGAATAGGTGGTGTTGACACGCAATCTTACCCGACCATTTTGTTCACGCAGATCGGCAAGGGTCGTATCCAGTTTGCTGAAAAATTCGCGCACCAACGGCGCGAGCGCTGCACCGGCAGGTGTCAGGCTCAGGGTTTTACCGCGCTGAAAAAGTTGCAACCCCCAGAGTTCCTCAAGGTTTTTTAGCTGATGGCTGACGGCGCTTTGGGTAATGAAAAGTTCTTCGGCGGCAGAGGTAAAGGTGGCATGGCGCGTGGCGACCTCAAACGCGCGCAAGGTGGCAGTGGGTGGAAGATTACGCATGCTTTTCGCCCTGTTAATGAGTAATGGCTCATATGACCATAGCGGCGCATCTCTGTGCCAGAGAAATAACAGAGCCCCGCAGCCGGTAAGCGGGGTGCCCGGCAACGAACTGGCATCGAAGACGCGTGCCGGGCAAAATGATGATGCGGCAATGATTTACACGGACGATGCAGCAGAAGCCTGGCTATAGTCGCTCTGTAACAGCGCATAAAGATACTCATCACCCCACGCGCCTTTAAAGAAAATATTCTGCCGGTAATGTGCTTCGCGGCGGAAACCGAGTTTTTCCAGCAGGTTCACAGCCGCTGTATTGCGGGTATCAACAACCGCGGTGAGCCGGTGCTTTGCAAAATCATTAAACAGCATCGCGATGAGAGCCCCCATTGCCTCCCTGGCAAAACCTTGCTTCTGATACGCCACATCAAAGGTCATACCCAGTTCAGCCTGTCTTCCCTCATCAAAGAAATGAATGCCGATATCGCCGATAAGCGCCCCCACGTCCAGCCGCTCAACGGCCAGTTGATACCAGGTCCCCTCGCTGTTGAACGCCAGCGAACACTGCTGCGCATATAATGTCTGCGCATCATGCTCAGTGTAATGATCCCAGCTTTGAAACAGGGCGACCTCGGGCAGGCTGCGGTAGCGCGCAAGCTGCGGCAAATCAGCGGGTGTCAGTTTGCGCAATAATAATCGCGGGGTGAGTAGCGGCAACGCCTGTGTCATGGATCCTCTCTTATCGTTAATCATCCGGGCGATGGGCCGCATCGATATGTTGCAAGCCCCGCAAACGAAAATCTGCGAGGCGGTACGCTCTGTGTTTATCGTTCCTGCGCTTGGGCGCCACGGTCTACAGAGGCGATCGCTTCGAGCCCAACACGTTGGCCGAATGACAGTTCTAAGGTATTGCCGTCCGGGTCGGCAAAAAACACATAGTAACCGACGGGGTCACCCAGGTTTTCCGGCGCTTTTCTTAATACGCCTTCCGCGATGGCCATCTCGGTTTTGCGGTCAATCTCTTCGCGGGTTGCACAGGCAACGCCAAGGTGACCAAAATGGCCCAGCGGCGTATCCGTTACGGTGTCCGCCTGAACCAGCACCAGCGCAAACGGGCGGGTATGATCGCTTAACCACGCGACTTTGCGCGCATCCGGAATGCCGGGTTCGCGCTGATGTACGACCTCCATGCCTGCATAGCGGCGATAGAACGCAATACTTTTCTCCAGGTCCCTGACCATAAAAGCAACATGGGTGAATCCAACATCAATATCTTTCATATCCAGAATAACTCCCTCTTGGTCCGTGGCAGCCATCATAAAAGCTCAAGTTAACTTGAGGTCAACAGCAGGCTACCCGCACCCGATCCCTAATATTTGTAGTGTCACAATCTTAAGAGAGCGGGCCTGTACGCTTTCTGACAGAGACTTTTGCTGTTAAAGCTTTTTCGCCAAAGCTTCTGGATGGGGCGCAATTTCGGCAAGTAACCAGCGCTCGAAATCCTCTAATGCGGCGCTATTCGCTCCCGTTTCGCTCGGCTTGACTAAACAGAAGCGTTTGCTGAGGGTTGCGGATTCGGGCCAGGGTGAAACCAGCAGGCCACGCTTCAACTCATTTTCGACATACATCCTCGGCACCAGCGCCACACCCTGCCTTGCCATCACGGCGGCTATTGCCATTTCGTGCAGATCGTAGCGAACCCCCTGCCCTGGGTTATCCAGGTGTATCCCCTTTTCCCGGGCATACAGATGCCACGCCTCGGGATTTTGCCGTCGGTGAATGCGCGGCAGTGCGTTTAACTGTTCAAAAATATCCTGTTGCGATAACAGCGAAGGGTGACACACCGGAACCAGTGTTTCCTGAAACAGAAACTGCGTGCGCATACCGGCCCACGCGGGATGTTCAAAATGAACCACGGCGTCAAAGCCGCTTCCGGGGAGAATAAACGGGTCGGTGCTGGCGGCAATATTTAAGGTTATGTCCGGGTACAACGACATGAAGCTATGCAGACGGGGGATCAGCCATCGGCTGGAAAAGGTCGGCAGGACGGCAATATCCAGACTTTTGCCCCCCTCGGGTAACCCCATGATGTACTGGGTGTCTCTTTCGAGCCGCTCCAGCGTTTCGTGAACATGCCGGGCATAACGTGCTCCGGCAGGGTTAAGCTTTACGCGGCTTCCTGTCCGGTCAAACAGTTTGCAGTTGAGCAGCGATTCAAGGCGCGCTATCTGGCGGCTGATGGCCCCTTCCGTCAGTGAGAGTTCCTCGGCGGCCCTGGCAAAGTTGCCGTGTCGTGCGGCGGCATCAAAGGCCTGCAGGGAAGTGCTACTGGGTATTTTTCTGCGCATAAAAAGAGCTCTCTTTCGCAACTGACCATGCCATTTAGTGAGTAAATATCACTGACAGATGAAATATTATCGATTTCCAGGCCACAAAACACCCTATAGCATGAGTAAAAATCATTAAGCAGAGTGAGTGGTTGTCTGCGGTTACTCATGCGGAGGCAGGACAATGTTGTATTTCGTGGAGTGCTCATATACCGATCCAAAGAGCGAGCAAGAGTGGAATGAATTTTATCCTCAGGAGAGATACCGATGAACGCGCCCTTCTTCCCAACATGCCAGATTGGCGATTTTCAGGTAACGGCGCTGAGTGATGGCGATATGTCTGTCAGCCTGGATTTATTGTCAGGCATTGCAGCAGCGGATGCCGCAGCCATTCAGCGCCAGGCCGGAATGACTGAGCACGGCAATATCCATATCAACGGCTATCTTATTCGCGGCCGGGGGCGAACCATGCTGGTTGATGCCGGTACAGGCGGGTTGAACAACGCGGGGGGCCAGCTCAAAGCCAGGCTTGCGGCTATCGGCGTCAATCATAACGATGTGGACAGCGTATTATTGACACACGGCCATCCGGACCATATTGGCGGCCTGCTTGATGCCGAAGGACGGCCTGTATTTGAACATGCGAAACTCTTTTTGCATCCTCTCGAAGCGAGTCACTGGCGCGATGATGGCAAATTAAAAAAGGCGAGTGCGCACGGCCAGCGTAATTTCCGTCTGGCCAGACAAACGCTGGATACCTATGCAGAGAATGTGCGTTTTTTTAGCGCAGACAACATCATAAAGGGCATTACCCCGGTCTGGTTACCGGGTCATACGCCTGGGCATTGCGGGTTTCGCATTGACGCGGATGAAAGAAGCCTGCTGATATGGGGCGACATTGTCCATTATCCGCATATTCAGACGGCACAGCCCGCCGTGACGATTTTGTTTGATGCCGACCCCGCACAGGCCGAAGACACGCGCAAAAGAATCCTCGCACAAGCCGTGCGTGAAAATCTGCTTATTGCGGGCATGCATCTGGGACCGGGGGGGTTTGCGAACATTGTCAGAAATGATACTGGCTACGCTATTGCGTGGCCCGACGAGCTGAGATGAATTCCGGCTGTGTTCAGACGCACTGGTTAAGTGCCCGGCGTTTTCCGGGCCTCTCGTGGTGTGTTAAGCCGTGCCCTCTTCGCTCAAGAGGGCACCGTTTTTTTTGGCTGGTAATCAGAACGATTCCCAGTCAGAGCCGTTCGCTGTTGACGCTGCGGGTCGCAGGCTAACCTTAGCGCGCGCTGCCGCTGGGGCGTATTTCGGCTTAGCCGTTTCTGAATTCAGTTTGAACACGGAAACCAGTTGCGCCAGTTGTTCGGCCTGTTGTTCCAGTGATAATGACGCCGCAGACGACTCCTGAACCAGCGCGGCATTCTGCTGGGTTGTGGAATCAAGCTCCGTTACCGCTTTACCAATCTGATCGATACCCCTGCTCTGCTCTTCCGAGGCGCTGGAGATTTCGTTCATGATCCCACTCACATTGGTGACCGAGGAGACAATCTGCTCCATGGTGGTACCGGCTTTGTTCGCCATCTCTGAGCCGGTCGTCACGCGTTGTACGGACTCTTTTATCAATCCTTCGATCTCTTTGGCAGCCTGGGCGCTACGTTGCGCAAGGCTTCTTACTTCCCCCGCTACCACCGCGAAACCGCGCCCCTGCTCGCCTGCGCGTGCCGCCTCAACGGCTGCGTTAAGCGCAAGAATATTGGTCTGGAACGAAATACCATTTATAACGCTGATAATGTCAGTAATTTTGTTGGAGCTTTCGGTGATGGTTTCCATCGTGTTGACAACATCCCAGACAATTTTGCCACCGGAACGCGCATGCTCTGCCGCCACGCCTGCAAGCTGGCTGGCCTCACGCGCATTGTCTGCGTTGCGTTTAACCGTTGAGGTCAACTCTTCCATACTCGCCGCCGTTTCGACCACCGCGGCTGACTGCTCTTCGGTGCGGGAGGCAAGGTCAGTGTTGCCTGCGGAGATGTCCGACGAGGCGTTCGCCACGTGAATGACCGACTCTTTAATTTGGGTGATCATGTCACGAAGCTTGTCGTTCATGACGCCCATTGCCATTGTCAGGCGGCCCAGTTCATCGGTTGACTGCGGCTCAATGGTCGCGGTCAGGTCGCCTTCGGCAATGCGTTCCGCCAGCGTCAGGTTGTGTTTAATCTGGCGGGTCATCTGGCGGGTAAGCAGCCAGGCAACCAGTAGCCCTGTCAGCACTGCGCAAACGGCGACGATGCCCATAATGATCATCACACGTTGAATAATATCGATATTTTTCTGAGTCTGACCAGTTACCAAATCATTCGTAATGGTATTAATTTTTTCTGCAACGCCGGTGAGCGCTGTCGCGGCACTCTGCGACTCTTTCTGGGCATTAGCATAAGCGGCAACATTATCCTGCATTCCGCTCAGGAATGCCTGAGCCATCTCTTTATCTTCGGCTGTAAAAGTGACATTTTCGGAATGAATAAGCTTCTCCGCTTCATCGTATTGAGTCTTGAAGGTGTCCATCCCCTGCTTACCGGCAGAGGACTGAATTTGATAAGCGGCAGCCCAGGTGTTATTGAGGCGATTGAGCAATGCGACTTCATCTTTTGAAACGGTTTCCTGCTGCTCAAGGCGGGTACCAAATTTATCGAGCAGGGTTTTCAGAGCAGGGGATGTTAAATTCTGCGCTTTTTCGACGGTCACCTGTTCGAGTTTAACGAACGTATCACGGTGGGTGGCATAGTCAGGAATAGTACTGCGCAGCTCATCAAACAAAACACGGGCATCGCTGTCCCAGGTAAAGTCGAGACCCGTAATCGCTTTTTGATCCATCTTATCAATGGCGACTCTATTCGCCTGCAGTGATTTTTCATCATGGTTTAATTGATAAGTCAAACGGTTACGTCGCGCCGTATTGAGCTCGGTGCTGATCTCATTGATTAATTTGCCCTTTAAGGCATGCTCACGGATACTCGCGGACTGTTGAATGCTGATAAGTGAGGACAGAACAATAATAACGATTAAAACTGCAAACCCGCCAAAAAGTTTGGCAGCCACAGGCAGATTTTTTATTGACGGTAACAGCTTTGACATAGCAGTATCCTCAGTGTTCTTTTTTAATATTTAAAAAATGGTTTCATTTTCACTTCTTATACGATTGCGTTTTTTTCATTTCTTTTAATGAGTCAGAAAAAGTGGGCCATCACGTTACTTATCGTCAATTGCGTCATTTAATTTAATAGAAAAATCAAAAAAAAGACCTGTGGAGAATATATTTCAGAAAAATGAATAACGTTGCATAAATAATGTGAACAACGCTGCATATCACGGTGTTCTTACCGTGATAATCATGAGCCTGCAAAGTTGTTTATGTCCAACTGCCACTGCGTAAAATTAAAAGATACAATATATTCCGCCAACTATGTATATTGCGATGGTTACTGTTCGGCATGTTATTAATTATCATTACTCAGGCTTTTTGCTGATCACTATCGAAAATGTTTATCGTGCCAGTGATGCACGAGAAGCGTCAGAGATTGTAGCCATATTTAAAACCACATACTGTCTCAGCTATTTCCAGCGCTGGTTTTAATCCTCGTCCCTTTTCATTATTCACGTTGCACTGACTGCGCCCCATCCGGCCGACGAACCGCCCCGAGTTTGCGACGCGGTTCAGCCAAACGTGGAAAAAATCACATAAATCGCTCTGCCCCACCGGACGCTTCAATTGTCTGCCCGGTAATAAACTGATTTCGGTCTGAAAGCAGAAAAGCCGTAATTGCCGCAATATCCTCAGGACGCCCAAAGCGCCCCACCGGGGTTTTCTCTTTACCCAGCAGTGCCATCACCTCATCGTCCGTTTTTTCAGCCAGTTCAGGGCGCCGATGGCGGACATTCGGCAGCATATTCTGCGCCCAGTTATCGGTCGCGACAGCGCCCACACCAATAGCATTGACCAGGATACCATCCGGCGCCACGCTCAACGCTAAGCTCCGGGTCAGATTGTTAATTGCCGCACTCAGGGCATGTGAGACGGTAAGTTGCGGGTTAGGATAAATGCCGCCGATGGAAGAAATATTAACAATGCGCCCCCAGTTTCGCTTCTGCATGCCGGGAATAACCGCCTTACAAAAGCGCCGCATGGCAGAGAATTTGGTCTCCGTCATTAATTGCCAGTCCTCTTCTGACGTGGTGAGTAGAGTACCCGCATGCGCTCTTCCGGCATTATTGACCAGTAAATCAATTCCCTGAAAAACCGTTTCTGCGTGCTCAACCACCCGTGCCGGGAGGTGGGGATCGGTCACATCCCCGGCAACAGGCAGCGCCGAAACGCCATATTTATCGGCAATCTTCTTCGCGGCCAGGATCAGATCAGACTCTTGTCTGGATACCATGACTAAATGCACCCCATTCACCGCCAGTTCTTCGCAAATGCTAAAACCAATGCCGGTTCGGGCTCCGGTGACCAGCGCCACTTTTCCTGTCAGTTTTAAATCCATGTGTTGTTCCTCATATTAAGTACAATGACCAAATGAAGAATATGAGTAACAAATAACGCATTCAGGGGCTTGCGCAGCAGAATTCAGACGTCTGAAAAAAACGCGCAAAGCGTTAAGCATCACCTCTTCTTATACTGCGGCAACATTTTATTCAGGGTGAGGAGTGGTCAATGCAGACCCACAACCACGCGCTTTCTTCTGCCAGGATCCTGATGCTGGCTATTATTTGCTGTATCGTAGTAGCGAATATTTATTTTAATCAATCCGTTCTGAATTTGATTGCGGGCGCATTTCCCAATGAACGGAATGCGGTTTCTTTGATCCCCATGGCGACCCAGTTAGGTTATGCGGCGGGGTTATTCTTTCTCATCCCATTAGGCGATTATATTGAACGTCAGCGGCTGATCCTGCGCCAGGCCCAGGTGCTTTTCCTGGCGCTGCTCGGCATGATGTTATCCCCAACGGCGACCGTGCTGGTGTTTTTCTCTTTTATTACGGGCATGTCCGCAACCGTGGCCCAACAAATCGTGCCGCTGGCCGCCTCTCTCGCCGGGCCGTCATCCCGGGGTAAAACCGTGGGTACCGTGATGAGCGGCGTTCTCGCCGGTATCCTTGCCGGGCGGGCGATTGGCGGTCTCATCGGTCAGTATTTCGACTGGCGGGGTGTCTTTTTGTTCGGCGCGCTCATGACGCTACTGGCCGTCGTTTTTATCGTGCGCATTTTGCCTTCGCAGTCGTTGCCTGCGCCAACATTTAACTATCTGGCGGTATTGCGTTCACTCGGGCAACTGTGGAAAAGCGAACCGCAGGTGCGCAAGGCAACGCTGACACAAGCCATGCTGTTTGCCTCCTTCAGCGTGCTGTGGACCGTACTCCCATTCTGGTTAGCCCATCGCTACGATTACGGCGCGGGGGTAACCGGAACACTGGCGGCGCTGGGGTTAATCGGCATTCTGTGTGCCCCTCTGGCGGGGAGTTTCAGCGATCGTCAGGGCCCCTTCCGGATGGTGATGTTGGGCGTCATTCTCATGCTGCTGGCCTGGATTGTTTTTTGGGGCTGGAACAGTATGGCGGGGATGGTGGTGGGCATTCTATTGCTGGATGCGGGCGAACAATGTGTACTGATAGCGAACCAGCACACCATTTACGCGTTGCGTCCGGATGCCAGAAACCGTCTGAACACCCTCTTTATGTGCGTTATGTTTATTGGTGGCGCCTGTGGTTCCCTGACAGCCACCGGGTTATGGCAGGCAACGCAAAGCTGGACGCTGATTTCTGCGGCGGGGGCCGCTCTCGTACTCAGCGGGATGCTCATTGCCGTGAGACGTAAAGATTAGCGCCCTATTCGGGCACACAGGGCCAACGCATTTCTTACCTCTGTCGCCCTGTGTGAACCATCGACATCGTTTAAAGCATTCTGAATTAACTGCTTAGCCGCCCCGTTTTCCCCGGCTTCGGCCTGAATGGTTGCCAGTGAACAGGCAATACGCAGAGCCCAGCCGTGGGCCTGCTGCTGACGCGCTTTATCCAACGCTTGTGTCAGCAATAAACGTCGCTCCTGGGCTGGTGATTGCGTGGCGCAAAGACGCATCAGTTCTGGCGCGCACCAGTTGTCTTGCCCCTCGCTGGCGGCTTTCTGCGCCAGCGCGCCATCAATTTCTGACAATAAAGGGGAGTATTGCCAGTCTAATCCCGTCGCCCGCAGCGAACTGAACAGTGTGGTTTGACTGACATCGCTATGACTGAACTGTTGGGCCCAGACAAGAAACAGTTCGCCGTAGGTCTTCCAGAAATACAAATCATGTTTTTCTGCCAGTTGAACAAGCCAGTTCGCGGCCCTGACCACCCAACGTGGACGGCGTTCCAGCGCCGCTGTCATACAGGCGCCCTCGGCGAGCGCACAGCAGAGAGAACAGGCATGCTGCAAACGGGCGGCTTTTTTAACGCCGCGCAACGCCATCTGTTTTGCGGCCTTATACTCACCCTGAACCCAGAGTAAGCGAGACAGAAAAGCCATGCCGGCGGTCTCCTGATCGAGACCAAAACGAAAGGAGTGGCTCATACTTTCCTGCGCGTACCAGGCCAAAGATTGCAGCAGATAATCGCGGCCTTCGCTATGCTGACCTAAAAAATGCAGGGAGACACCGAGAATACGCAGCCCGGCGGCATGGGCTTCTGCATCATTGATGGATCGCGCCAGTTCGCACATTGACTGTGCATGTTCACGCGCTTTACCGAGAGCGCCCGTGCGCAGGCAATACAGCCATAACCCATAGTGCGCCTGTAAACGTATCTCTTTGTCGTCGAGCTTTTCTGCCAGCGTCAGTGCGGTTTGCCAGGCCAAATGGGTTTCAGATGTGGGGCCTTTTGCCCAGGTCGATGCCTTACCTGCTGCGGCGCACAGATGCATTCTCTGGTGTAACGTTAATACGACCCGCGCGTTATCTTCATAGAGCAGAGGATGAATATGACGCTGACACTCATCATAGAGTGAGTATTCAATCCAGAACGGCGTCATCGCCTGTAAGATCGCAAGCCCCGTAGAGGGATCGCGCCCCTCAGTTAATGTTTGCTGTAAAACGCGTCGCAAATCATTAAGGATGGGACGATAGCGCTCCCGCCACTGCTCCGTTGGCAAGCTAAGCCAGTCACTCTGCGCCTGTTCCACCAGCACGCTATTGTAATGGGCAAAATCGGCTGCAAGCGCAACATATTCATCCTGTTCGCGGAGCTTCGCGCAGGCGAACTGGCGCATGGTTTCCAGCAGGCGAAAACGCGTAACAGGCGCCTGGCTACTGACCTGAATCAGCGACAGAGACAACAAGCGCTGCAAATCGTCAATAACCTGCCAGCTATGGTTGTCTTTTCTTCGCAGAAAATCACTGACGGATTGCACGCTAAACGTGTCGGTAAAGATGCCCAGCATTCTGAATAATCGCTGCTCACGCGCGTTGAGTAACTGATAAGTCCACTCCAGCGTCGTCACTATTTTCTGATGTCTGGGCTCCAGCGAACGGTGGGTATTGCTCAATAACGGGAAGCGGTCCTCAAGCCGATGATAAATCTCACTCACACTCATAAAGGGCAGACGGGAGGCCGCAAGTTCAATAGCCAGGGGTAAGCCATCAAGATGACGGCATAATTCACCAATCAACACCAGTTCACGTGCTGAGGGATGGAAATCATGCGCGCTGGCCCGGACACGCTCAATAAAGAGACGGACGCTGGCAAAAGAGATTAATGTGGCGTTATCGGCGCCCTCTTCTTGCGGGACTTGCAACGGCGGGAGTAAATATTGTTGTTCACCAGCAACCTGGAGCGCCACCTGGCTGGTCAATAACAGTTTGATCCGGGGAGCCAGCCTCAGAAGCCGCGTTATCAGCGGTTCCAGTTCGCTCGTCACGTGCTCACAGTTATCAATAAGCAGCAAACACCGACGTCGCGCGAGCTGTTGGCGTAAATCGGCATCCTGTTCAAGACCGGCTAAGGGAAGATGTAACGCCTGAGAAATAACGGAGAGCACGCTGGATGCGTCGGTAATATGGGCCAGTTCCGCCACACAGACGCCATCGGGAAATTGCGGGTGCAACTGGTTAACCACTTCCCACGCCAGACGCGTCTTTCCCACGCCGCCTGGACCGGTTATCGTCACCAGAGGGTGCTGATTTAGCAGGGCACAGAGTTCCTGCACCGCCTGGTCGCGCCCTAAAATCGAGCTCAGAAAGGGGGTAACAGGCGGAACCGGTATTTCCGGGTCGGGAGATGCCTGCAACGGTACGTTCTTGATGTTAAAGCGGTAGCCACTGCCAAATTCAGTAACAAGGAGATGCCGGTCTCGCCCCAACAGGCGGCGAAGCGCTGAAATTTGCGCCTGAAGATTGTTCTCTTCGACGATTTCATTTCCCCACACCTGGGTCAGGAGAGACGCTTTACTGACCGCTTTACCGTCGGCCCTTATCAGAACCACCAGAACATCAAATGCTCTGGCAGAAATTTTTACCGGCTTACCCCGGTGCAACAGAATCCTTAGCTGGGGCCAGAGTTGCCATTCAGCAAAGTGAATCTCATCGGTTGTTATCATAGTCTTGAGATCTTCTGTTTTTCACCATCACACACACTGTATGCCGGAAAAGCCATTTTTACCGCAAGGAGGCCAGGCGATACAGAGACCCGGTATAGCCTGACCTGAGCCGTTGATAAGTATAGGGTCATGCCCCTGTGGCGCATAGCCCTGCGATGTATTCATTAACTCGCCAGGGGAGTCATTATCAGAGGTTTGTCAGCACAATTTTACCCTGAATCCCGCCCATCGCAGCACGCTGATGGGCAGCGGATGCCATGGCTAACGGATAGGTACTGTCAATAACCACCCGGACAAGGCCATTTTCCAGAAGACGGCCTGCTTCATTTAATTGCGCGCCGCTGGAGCGTACCTGGGTGGAAGAGACCGTAATCGCTTTTTGCGCGGCCTCATCCCTTGCGGAAAAACCCAAAGGGTTAACCAGAAAGAGTGCCCCGCCTGGCTTTATACAACGCAGAAAGCGTTCCATATGCGCCCCGCCCACCGCATCGAGAACCAGATCAACATTACTGACCACCTCCTCGGCTGCCGTTGTGGTGTAGTCGATAAATTCGTCGGCCCCCAGCTCACGCAACAGCGCCTCATGGCGCGAAGAGGCCACAGCGATAACCTTCGCCCCTTTCCAGCGGGCGATTTGCACGGCAAGGTGCCCCACGCCGCCGCCAGCGCCATTGACCAGTACCGTCCGGCCTTTTAATGGCACGGCTTTATGAGGAAAAGGCTGGAAGGGATTAACCGCATCATGCCCTGTGTCGACAAGAAACTGCCAGGCGGTAAGCAGCGACATTGGCGCGGCGGCGGCCTCCACATGCCCTATCCCCTGGGGTTTGAGTGCCAGTTCGGATGCAGGCACACTGACATATTCTGCATAGGCGCCGCTGCCCGTCATCACCTTCTCAGGAAAACGCACCATCGAATAGACGTCATCTCCGGGGCGAAACGCAGTCACATTTTTACCGACGGCGGCAACGATGCCTGATACGTCAGTACCCAAAATAAGGGGAAAAACGGGATCGGGGCGCCATTCCGGTGGCAGTGTGCGAAAGCCATCGCGCAGATACCAGTCCGGCGGGTTAAGGCTGGCCGCCTGCATATGCACCAGGACATCGTCGTTGCCCACATGTGGTCTGGGTGCATATTCATAAAGCAGGTTTTCTGGCCCGCCAAACGCATGGAGTTGTACTGCTTTCATCATCTCAGTCATCATCATCTCGCTCTAAAAGACCTCAGGTGACAGAGCATAGGATCAATAACTCAGGTTGATAATATGGCTGAATTTCGCTTTACTTATGCCATGAAGGAACAAATCGGTTTTGAGAGACTCACAGGTCTTATTGCATTCGCTCGCGCAGGCGCTCTGGGTAGCTATAGTGCCGCTGCCCGTTCGCTTTCTGTTTCCCCCTCAGCCATCAGTAAAAGTATTCAGCGCCTTGAGAAGCAGCTCGGCATTACCTTATTCACCCGAACGACACGCTCACTGGTGTTAACTGCCGAAGGGCGCGAACTGCATGAGCGGGCTTTGCGGTTGCTACGGGATGCGGAGGAGATTGAACAGATAGCGAAACACGCTCGCGCGGAGCCCGCAGGGATATTACGCATTGCGGCGTCACTGCCGGTGGGTATCCATATGATTGCCCCTCTCCTTCCCGCCTTTTGCGCACTTCATCCAAAAGTGACCATTGATCTACGCCTGAGCGACCAGCGAGTAAGCCTCGTTGATGAGAATATTGATATTGCCATTCGGCTTGGCGAGCTCGCGGATTCCAACCTCCTGTTGCGTCGCCTTCCGCCCTATCAGATAGGTTGTTATGCCTCGCCTGACTATTTAGCCCGCTGCGCCCCTCCGCTGCATCCCAATGATTTATCCGGGCATACGACGATTAATCTGCGTTATCAAAATACAGGGCAGCTTTTTCGCTGGCCGTTTCGCGTCGGGGAGCGCGAGATAGACATTGTGCCGTCATCAACGATCATTGCGGATACCAGCGAAGCCGTCATTGCCGCCATTGTTGCCGGCGCCGGAATCGGTATGGCCGCGAATTTTATGGCGGCGTCCCGGGTAAGCGACAAAAAGCTTGTTCCGCTGCTCTGTGATTTCGCGGTGGAGCGGCATGACATGTCGGCCGTGTGGCATGAAAGTCGACGTTCCAATCCTGCGGTACGCGCTTTTCTGGATCATATGCTTAGCCATTTTTAAGCTACCGGTTTTCCGCGATAACACTCACTGCACCGTCAAATGGGCCTCGTCAGGCGCAATGCGTAGCGTCGCGCCTGTCACAATAAATTTCTTACCTGTACACCGTGGCATCGCCATTTCCTGAAATCATCTATCCGCTCAGTTGATTTAATATAAAACAATAAAAATTTATTGTAAAACGATAAACTCCAGGCTAGCCTGCACACACTTCAACCTACCGTTTGCCAGGAGAGGCATCGAATGAAAAGAAGTCTGCAATATGGCGTTTCGCTTGCGGGAATCATGCTTTGTGTTCCTTTACACAGCGCGGATCTGTCCGGGTACGCGGGTCTCGGCGTTGCAGTCAGTCCCGTCTATTCGGGGTCACAGCACGCTGCGCCAGGTCCGTTACTCAAAGGTGGCGTAAGCCTTAAGAGTGATGGCTGGGGATATTGGGATCTGTCTACAGACGGTCTGGCATGGACGCTGCCAGCGGATTTCCCGTTTGCCGTGAGCCTGCTGTTAACACCGGATGAGGGGCGAAAAGAGGTGTTCAACTACCCATTTTCCGGCAGAAAAAACCGTGACTTGCAAGGGATGGGAGACCTTTCCGACATCCTCATGGCGGGTGCGGAATTGCAGTATCAACGTGAGGGCTGGATGGTATGGTTGCGCGCATTAAGTGCAACACAAAAGCACCGATACGGGGGCGAAACGCAGGATCCGGGCATGACGTTAAACAGTGGCGTGAAGGCAACGCTATGGCACTGGCGGGATGTCGATTTTTCGGTCGCTGGCGATATCACCTGGGCGAACGGCGGTTATCAGCAGCGCCATTACGGTGTCACCACAAGCCAGGCGCAACGCACTGATTTTTCTGTCTATCGCCCGTCATCGGGTTTCCAGCTTGGTGGAGTGACTACCGGGCTGGTCTGGCACATTAGCGAAAACGTAGCCGCAGGGGTGAGCGGTCGCGCGGCATACCTGTTTGATGAGGCGGGTAAGAGTCCGTTGGTCAAAAGCCGAATGCAGTACACCCTGTCATCACTGATTCAGTATGAATTCTGAGGCGGACAACAATGAAGAAGCACTCTGTGCGCAGTCGTACGCGGTTGTTAGCCGCCGGTACAGCTTTTGTGTCGCTGATAGCGGCGGGGATCTACCTGCAACCAGGATTTAGTTCACCGTCCTTGCATCAGACGGGAGATGCAACGGTAGCCTCGTTTTTAACCCCTTTGCTGAAAGGATCAAGAGGCAGCGTTGCCGCCGCCTTCATCACCCCGCGAGGCGTACAATATGCGCTGTGGAACAGTGATTATACAAAACAGTATGAAATTGCCAGCCTGACCAAAACCATGACCAGCAGCCTGCTGATTGAAGCGCAGCGACGCGGCGAAGCAACGGCACAAACCCGCGTAGGAGAACTCGTCCCGGAAATCACTGGCCCGGCGAGCGAGATAACACTTGAGCAACTGGCATCACATCGCTCTGGCCTGCCGCCGCTGGCGACATCATTACGACAGAAAATTCAGGTGATTAAGGCCATCATCCTGCGTGACAATTTCTGGAATTACGATGACGAGACATTAATAGAGATGGTGAACACCACCCGCGTTGAAAAACCCGCTGTATTTGATTACTCCAATACCGGCTATGCCCTGCTGGGATTGGCGCTGGCGCGCGCATCACATCAATCTTTTGCCACGTTGTTGCACACACGGGTTTTTGCGCAAGCGCAAATGAAAAGCTCCGTCATCGCAGATGATTCGACACCCGTCACCCCTACATTCAGCCACGGCTGGTCAGTTTCCGGATTCAGCGAAGCGCCGTGGGTATTGCACGCATTTACCCCCGCCGCGGGAGTACGATCGACCATTGTCGATATGGCAAATTATGCGCAGGCGTTACTGGCAGGAAAACTCGCAGGAAGCGAAGCGATGCCGCCGCGATTTGCCACTGACGATCCCGATTCACGGATTGGTTATGCCTGGTTTACAACCCGCATACATGGGCGCGATATCACCTGGCATGACGGCGAGTCCTCTGGGTTTGCCAGCGCTATCGCCCTGGATCCGCAGCGTAAAAGCGCCGTGGTTATCCTCTCCGACACCGGATGGCCGGTGATTGGTCCGGCTGTTCGGCTGTTACTCACCCAGCCGTTTTCTGAAACAGAGGCACACCGTGAACTGGATTGATATTCTCTGGGCAATACTCGCCTTTGCTTCAACCATGTTGTTTGTGTGCGGAAACTGGGCTTCGCATTACAAACTTCGCTTAGTCAATTATATCCTGACCGTTGGCATTATTATTTACTGCGTGGAGATGATGCAGACAATAACGCACCTCAGTAAGCCGGGTTACTTATTCAGAATGCTGACCTGGGCGATTCAGGCATCTTATATCGCTTTTGGTGTCTACCGCGTATGGCCAAATCCCTGGCTAAAACGCGGCGCTAAAGGTCTGAACGCCAGCAAGATTGCTATCGCGCTGATGCTTATGTCATGCTTTAGCATACTGGTCTTAAAATAGTGCGTATTATTCAGGAAGGTTCATTATGAAAGGTGCGAGAAATAAAATCAGCCTGGCGCTCATCACCGGCGTGCTACCGCTATTTCTCATCCTGGTGGTAATTACACCGCTGTGGATGTATTTCACGGGTTCGTCGTTTTTTATTTCCAGTATGCTCAGGTTCGCCGAGATTCAGGGCGATAATTTGCCAACCACGACGGTATCGTCACTTAACCAGCTACTTTTGCTGGTGATTCTCTATTTCCCGACGGGGCTGTTTGCTTTTGCTATCTGGCAAGGTATGAAAGTCACGCAACTGGTACGCCAAAAACAGATCCTCACTCAGGCGCTGGCGCACAGTGTACGTAAAATCGCGATAGTGATGCTAAGCCTTGGGATCGTCCTGCCAGTGTGCCGCTTTTTGATCCCTCTGGTCGTCTGGTGGCCGGAACATTTCTACCAGGTCACCCTGCTGATTGGCGATATTGTTCTGTTATTAGCGGGCGGCTTGCTGCTTGTGACGTTTCACTCCCTGGTTGAGGGGATCAGAGCGGAAGAAGAAAATAAGGAGTTTATCTGATTATGGCTGTCGTGGTTCATCTGGACAAAGTGTTGGTAGAGAAGAAAATGACGTCCAGAGCGCTGGCAGCCTTTGTGGGCATCACCGAGCAGAATCTCTCGCTGCTCAAGTCCGGGAAGGTTAAAGGCATTCGGTTTGATACGCTGGCAAAAATCTGTGAGGCGCTGCAGTGTCAGCCCGGCGATATTATTTCCTGGGAGCCGGATAGCCCACCAGCCGTACCGGATGACGCACTCTGACTGGCTCACTAAAAGTGAAACGTCATTTGAGACATTCCAGTCCCCCTCAGAGATATGAATAAACCAGCCAGTAACAGAATGGAGTCACACATGACGAAACCACAATAGCAGGTTGCAGCAGACCAGCCTGATTATGCCGTGTCGTTATGGTTTCCTTGCATTTTGCACTTCCCGGGCGAATAACCGAATTTACGCATAAATGCGCGCGAGAATGCCTCAGCGCTGCCAAAGCCCACCATCGCGGCGACGGATTTAACGCTCCGTCCGGATCGTAATTTGGCCGCGCCCAGCGCTAACCGCCAGTTCGTCAAGTACGCCCCCGGCGAGGCGTCGACCGTTTTCCTGAACACCTCGATAAATTGCGCGCGGGACATTTCGGCAATCGCAGCCAGGTCGGGGATCTGCCATTTCCGCGCCGGATCATCGTGTATAGCGACAAGGCTCCTGTGCAGTTTAGGGTGGGCAAGTCCCGCTAACAGCCCTGCATCCACGGTTCCCTGCGCGATGGCCCGACGAATGGCTAATACCACCACGACTTCGCACAACCGGGTCTGGACGGCACCGCCACCGCAACGATTCACATCGTACTCCGCCACGATCAGTTCAGCCAGGCCAAGTAATTGCGGCATCTCCGCCATGGAAAAGCACAGTTCGTCCGGTAATGCGCTAACCAGTGGGTTCGCACTGCCGCCAAAATCAACCCTTGCGGCGGCACACAGCGTCGCCCCGGCAGGCAGGCCACCCGATGTTCTGGCGCGGTAGAGCAAATGGGTCGGCCCGCCTGAGCAATTCACATCGATAATCAGCAGGTTTGCCGACGTTGGCGAATCGCACTGTTCCACATGGAGCGGAAAAGCGTGCAGGAAGGCCGTCAGACGATCATATCTTCGTGGAATATTCAGACTTTCAATCATGTCTTTCCCGAACTTTATTACCCAGAATCTTTTATTCTACGTCAACGAGAGAGAATGACCTACTAACTGAATGACTGCCTGGAGATGCCATGACCCAAGATTCTGCTGCTAAATTCGACGCCACTCGCGCAGGGGAATACGCCCAACAAAGCCGGATTGCGCTGGCCGGATATGATGCCTGCCACGAACTTTCTGCATGTATGCTCGCTGCCGCGCTGGGTGAAGCGAAGCCTGCGCGTGTGCTGGTGGTGGGGGCCGGAGGAACAGCCGGGGAGATCATCGCCGCTGCGACACTCGAGCCTCGCTGGTCTTTTGTCGCCGTCGATCCCTCTCAACCGATGCTGGATCTTGCCCTTACCAATATCGCCAGTGCCGGAATAGCAAACCGGGTTGAAGCAGTTCCCGGTGCGGTTTCTGATCTGGATTCCTCCCCCGCCTTCGATGCCGCCATTATGATTGGCGTGTTGCACCATCTGCCAGGCGATGAGGCAAAGCGCGATATTCTGGCGCAGATTGCGATGCGCCTGAAACCGAATGCCCCGCTGATCGTTGCAGGAAACTATCGCGCTTACGCATCGCAACCCGTGCTGATGGCCGCATGGGCAAATCGCTGGCGAATGAATGGCGCTGAACCCGAAGAGGTCCAGTCTAAAATGAACAAAATTCTGCAGGGCGCAGAGCCACCCCGGTCAGAAGATGATGTCTTTGCCTTACTCTTTGACGCCGGATTTGAGGCCCCGATTCGCTTCTTTTCCAGTCTGTTCTGGGGAGCCTGGCTGGCCCGGCGTATGTCAGCGGAGAAATGAGCGAGAAGCGGATATTCTGCGGGTATTTTTCTTCTTCCTGAAATACCAGCACAGGCAAAATCTGTTTTCATTAGCCGGACACATCTTGCGATCCTGATATTGCTGGCGGGGTTAATCCGTTGAGTTTAATTAAGTCAACACAGCATGACGACCCGCCACGCCATCTGAGAACAAGCCTGAATCTCTACAAGCGTGTTGAGCTAACACGTTTTATCCCCGCCGGTCCAGCGCTTGATATCACCTATTTTTGGCGACCGGATCCCCACGCTCAGGATGTTCTTGGTGGTATATAAGCTGACCTTCGCGTTGTCGCTACCCTGACTTTCCACCTGAATAAACGTGTTGTTAATCAACAGTCCATCCGCAAGGAACTTTTGGTTGATCTCACCTTCTTTGTGCTCCGCGTCAAACTCACTTAATACGATAACCGGATTGCCTGAATAGGCCTCATATTCCAGGCACTGCCTTGCCATGTGCCGTAAGGTTCGATAGGTATCGGAGGGCCCCGTCTGGCTGGTAAAACTACCATCAAAAGATGACTGGCTGCTTTTTAAATCACTGACAGTGATGGCGCACCCGCTCATGAAGATTGAAAAGAACAGTGTTGCCAGAGACAGGTATTTCACTTTCAACTCCATTGTTGTGGTAGAGGCCCTCCGCCAGGCAGGGATCAGATGTTGTGTTTCAGGCGTCCCTGGGGGTTAGGGAAGTCAACCGTCACCATCAGTCCACCTTCTGCAGATGTACTGAGGCTTACGCTGCTGTTGTGTTGCTGGGCAACCGCCTTGACGATGGCCAGGCCCAGGCCGCTTCCGCTTTGCATCTGCCCGGGATCGCGAAAAAATCGATCAAATACGCGCTCCCTCAATTCAACGGGAATGCCGGGGCCGGCGTCTGAGACACGTAGCTGCGTGGATTCATCGCGTGTTCGGACCTCTACCTCAACCCGTCCGCCCTGCGGGCTGTACTTCACGGCATTTTCAATGACATTGTCGATAAGCGACATCAGGCGTTCCCTGACGCCGGTCACCGAGGTTTCGTCATGGGAGTAAAATTCAAGCTCAATCCCGCGTTCAGCAGCCAGCGGTGACAACGCCGCCATACGCTCTTGTATGAGCATCGTCAGCGGCACAGGCGCCATTACCGTGTCAATGCGCGCTTCACTGTGCATCAGCAATAGCAACTGATTAACGAGACGCGCCGCACGGCTATTGCTGCGAATAATCCCTGCCAGCAACTCCTGTTGCCTGTCGCTGCTGACATAGGACTGCAACGCTTCAACATTGATACGCATCGCCGCGAGCGGCGTACGTAACTCGTGAGCGGCATCGGCAATAAATACCCGTTCCCGTTCCGTGCTTTCCCGCACCCTGGCTAGAAAGAGATTGATCGCATCAACCATCTGGCGAAGCTCCTTGTGCTTTGGCACTTCTTTTAAGGGCGAGAGATCGTCTGATGGTCGTAAGGAAACTTCATTAACCACTTTGTTCCACGGGCGCATCGCAATACGGATGGATAACCACGCTGGAAACAAAAGAAAAGGAATGCACACCAGCAGCGGCAATATGTAGTAGCCACGCGAGTTCAGATAAAAAAAGAAATTCCAGCCTGCGGCAGGGGTAACAAGCGTTACCTCCACGTCAGCGTTGTCTGACTTGAGCGTACGACCAGTCCAGGCGCGCCCTTCGCTCTGAATACGCTGAATCTCCCCAAACCGGGTATTTATCACCCCTGTCGGCGCGCCAGGGGATGAATAAATGAGTGCTTTATTCTTGCGAACAATCAGGCTGATTGAGAGCTCAGGATCTTCACCGCCGCCATAACCTTCCCGCAACGCCTTGCTGAACGCGTCAAGCACGACGGTTCGCTCCTGGGGTCGCTCGTCCATACTCTGAACCAGGGTAATAACGGCGTCGTAGGTCTTACTGCCCGTGAGTATCGAGGGGCTGCGCAAGTCCTCCCACAAGACGAAGGTCAGAAATAGAGACCAAAGCAGTGTAAGCAGGAGCATCTGAGCGACCATAATTCGCCGCACGAGCGTTGGGGTTCTCAGTTGTCGCCAGAAATTTCGCATCAACCTTCCCCTTTCTGGATAGGCACGGTATCAATGACATACCCTACGCCCCTCACCGTTCGCACATAGCCTTCGCCAATTTTGCGACGCAAATTGCCCATATGCACATCGAGTGCGTTGCTCATATTTTCTTTTGCGCCGAATACCCTCTCTTCCAGAAACCTGCGTGTCAGCACGCGATCGGTGCGCAACATTAAAATTTCAAGCAGCGCGTATTCACTGGCCGTCAATTCAATATGACGTTCGCTCACTGTCACGCGTCGGGTCGGCACATGAAGCGTTAACCCCCGAATCTCTATCACCTCATTTTGAAAACCGTAACTGCGGCGCGCAAGCGCCCTCACCCTGGCCAACAATTCGGCCAGAACAAAAGGTTTGACGAGATAGTCGTCTGCACCGGCATCCAACCCGCTCAGGCGATCCTGCAGGGTGCCTCGCGCAGTCAGGATGATGACGGGGATCCCTTTGAGCTGCTGACGCATGTACGTCATCAGGCTCATGCCATCACCGTCGGGCAGCCCGAGGTCAAGCAACACGAGTTCCGGCACGCAGGCATCGATTTGATGCAGCGCATCCTCTTTGCGGCGAACCCATATGACATCAAACCCTTGATCTGCAAGGGCGATACGCACACCGTTGCCCAGATCCAGGTCGTCTTCGATTAGGAGAATTTTCACAATGGTTACTGTATCAACAGTGAATGAAGATCGTCTGAAGAACAGACGGTAGCAGGAAATCCATCAGGTTTGCAGCACTGGCACTTGCTTCAGCATTTCTTCATTTTTGGCTCATGAGAACTTTAGGGTAAGCATTCACACTGAGCATTCTGGCGATTAACAACCGTTTGTCTTGTAATCAGTTGAATCAACAAGGACTTCTTTAATGAAAAACAGAAACCTGCATCCTGAGTCCCCCTGTTCATTTCCGTGCCGCAGCCTGAAAAAAATGGTGCCGGGCGTTGTCCTGGCATTACTGACCACCCCGGTACTGGCGGCGGAACAGAAACAGAGCAACGAATTGACCCTGGGTGGAGGCGTGGATGTTGCGCCCTACTATTCGGGTTCGGATAAAAGTCGTGTCACCACTGCCCTGGTAGTTGATTACGCTATGGCAAATGGCTTCTTCGTCAGCGCCACGCGCGGTCTCGGTTACGGCAACAACATCGGCAAATTTAATTACAGCGCAGCGCTGAGCTACCGCGCAGGCCGTAAGGATCATGACGTGGACAGCGGCTCGATAAACGGCGGCAGCGACTATTTGCGCGGTATGGGCGATATCAAAGGTTCAGCTATCGGTGTGCCGACCCTGGGGTATGAGGTGACCGACTGGCTTAATGTGCAATTGCAGGCTGAGGTGCCCCTTTCTGAGCGAGACAATGGTACAGCCTTGCATTTCGGCATTGTCAGCCCGCTCTATAAGTCATCGAGCAATGCCGTGACGCTGGCGCTAACCGGCAGTTGGGGGACGAGCAAATATATGCAGACTTACTACGGGGTAAGCGCATCGCAGTCGGCCGCATCGGGCTTTACGCGATATGATGCCGGTTCCGGCATTTATGCCTGGTCCACAAATATTGACTGGACGTACAAGATTAATCAGGACTGGAGCGTGATTACCGAAGCTGGCTTTACGCAATTGACGGGGGATGCACGTAATAGCCCCATTGTTCAGCGAAAAACATCGCCCACCGGAAGCCTGAAGGTGACATACCGTTTCTGATTGCTGTTCGCGGTGCGTTTCCGGCAAACTTATGGCTATGTAATCTCAATGAATTCCTTTCGCGCCGTCCCGGCTCAGATGGCGGGGGGCGCGACTTCGGATGTGCCGTTAGCAAAGGCCACGCTGGAATAACGTGGCCGGTGAGCCAGAGCGTTGTCGATAAAGGTTTATCGTAGCGCGATTTCAGCCTGTGGGGCGTTAAGTGCGGCCTGAAAGTATTGTTTTCCTGGTCCCGCAAGCCATTGATCCAATTTCATCATTTCACCGAACATCTTTTCCAGTGCCGGAATATCGGCAACGCCCGCGACAATGCCATTGTCTACCAGTTCGGTAAGCCGACGAAGGAAACTGTTTTGTGTTAATAGTGCGTCGGGAAAGCGCTGATAGTGGATGGGGAAACCTGCGGCGTTTGAGAAAGCACGCTCCAGATCCTCCCCTGTCAGCGTCTGGCTGGAGATTTCCAGCACTTTTCCGGCGAACAGTTGCGGGTTACACAGAATGCGGGCATTGATACGCCCGAGATCGTCCAGCGTGATCATTTGCATCGGCTGGTTACGCTGCATGAAGAAGGAGAAATTCCCGGTGTTCAGCCCCATACCGGGCAGTATCAGCATTTCAATAAAGCTGGCCGGACGCGTGATCGTCCAGCAAAGTGGCAAAGAGCGGACATAATTTTCTATTTCCGTCTTGCTGTCGAAATGCCCCATACCTGTAGGGACTTTCCCCGCCGCGCCGGACGAAGAATAAACAAGATGGCTGACTCCGGCCGCCAGGGCACTGTCTGCAATGGCTTTTCCCTGAATGATCTCCTGCTCATCACTTATCTCTCCCTGCGGTGAGCTGGCCTGAACACTGAAAACCCCCTTGATGCCCACCATTGCCCGCTCAATGGAGGCTCTGTCAAAAAGATTACCGACGGCAAGCGTGATGCCCGCCGCCATCAATGCCTGCGCCTTTTCGCTATGCGGATCACGCACAAAGGCCCTGACTTCACGGCCCGCCGCCCGTAGCGCATGCGCCACCGCCCCGCCCTGTTGTCCGGTGGCGCCAAAAACAAGAAATTCTGCTGTTTTGTTCATGAAAGTTCTCGATAGTAACTATTGAAGGTCACAGTATGGAACTATTATGATTTCCTCCACAAGACGGCACATTTTTGGTCCCTGGTTACACAGAAGTAACTATCAGGAGCCTTCAGCGGAGAAAAGTTATGGCGCGTGAGATTAATGGCAGACCGATCATTGAAACACCCGACGGACCGAAACTGACGCCGTGTGCCCCAGGGAGTGTGCTGGAAAGGCTGGGTGATAAATGGACCATTCTTGTTATTTCGCTGCTGTCGCTTTCGCCTGATATCCCCCTGCGATTTAGCGCCATCCGACGCGGCATTCCCGATATCTCACAACGTATGCTGACGTTGACGCTACGCAACCTGGAACGAGATGGTCTCGTTAACCGTTATTATTACCCGGAGCTTCCACCCAGGGTGGAATATCAGCTCACTGATCGTGGTCATTCGATGCTAAAACCCCTCGCCGGATTCACCGACTGGATCAGGGATACATGGCAGGATATTGAGGCGTCCCGAAAAGCCTTCGATGAGGCAGCCGGGAAAAAGACGACACCATCGCGTTAGTTCAGAGTGAAACCTGATTTTTATGCATGACGCAAACAGACTGGTGTCAGCCACGCTGGTCCAGAACCGCGGTTCTATCCGCTTATTTCAGTGTCTTTTCTCTGCGGCGTAATTATTGTTGATAGCGTACAGAGTGCATTGAGGTGCCCCTTTCCGTTGTTCCTTCGTACAGATATTAAGCGCCGTTGCGGCAGCTTCCTGACTGTTTCTGGCCCAGTATGCAGCGCCCCAGTCTCCGTCCGGATCGGTGGCAAAGGCTTTTTCATATCGCTGCGTTGTTTCATACTCGGAAAAGGCTTTTTTTCCGGCAGCATTGAGGGCTGGCGGTTCAATGAGATTTACGACGGAAAGCCTGATTATCTCCTGAAACGGCTGATGGTACTGCTCAAGAAAAGTAGCGACGGTATTCCACCAGAAACTCTCCGGCGCAGAATCCATAAAGACATGACCATCCTTCCCATAAGGAGGCATGACGACGAACCGGGTCGGGCTTTTACCCTGCTGATAGGCATTAAACATCTCTCGGCCTGTATCCGGGGGAAACGACTTATCGTTTTCTGCGTAAAGCCACAGCGAAGGGATCTTCGCTGCTTTTCCGTATTGCGCATACGATTTCATCAGCCCCGTCTTATCACAGAGAGATTTCCCGTCGATAGCCCCTCTGCCGCCATCAAAATTGATCACTGCCTTTACGCCAGGCGGATTTGTGGCGCCCGTTGCGATAACGGCAAATCCACCGGCGGACATACCAACCAGCATCGCATTATCAACGGATGCCCATGAATTCCGGCGCACAGCGTTAAGCGCCGCAACCATATTTTGGACGTCCTGTTCTCCGGCCTGCAGATGAAAGGGCTGAGTGCACGAGTGCCCTGCATATTCCGCAGCGCCACTGGACTGACCATATCCCTGCCGCAGGACGACCACTGCAGCATATCCATGGCGTGCAAACGCGATTGCTGTTGAGGAATACCGGTTTGGGTTAAGCGTCCAGCGGTCAAACTCAGCCTTACCGGTAGTTCCATTGGTGATTAACACAACCGGCAAAGGCTTCTTGCTAACCGGACGTGTGACAAAAGCATCAAGTATTGCAGGCTGGCCATTATTTAACGTGACGGACAGCGTGAGAGGTTCCCTGATAAGCCCGCTTATCTGTTGATATTCGGCCCTGTCCGTTAAAGATTCTGCGTGCCCCGGTAAACTTATGATGAAGCCTGTCAATGGCAAAAAAAAAGATACTGCGTGGGTTATAAAACGGCTGAGCATCAGAAGATATCCTTAATTGGCCTGGAGATATACCACTTTGCAGTTGCGTACTGACAGGTAGAAATGCTAACGCTGACAGTCCCAGTATTAATGACTTAAGATCCTTAATCCACCAAGTGAGATGAAGAACATTAACGTAAGTAAATATGTATGAGGTGTGGATTTTCCTTAAAACAGCTATCGAGTTATATGCTGACTTTAGAACCGCCAAATGGCTATAATAGCAGTGGTGCGCTTAAGGCTATTTATTTAAATAGCGCGAGTTTTGGTTACATTATCGTTAATGCGGAAAAACTGTTGATTATACTCATTCAGAACAAAGGAAATTACCGATGAATAATGCATCACTGGAGGAAAGAATCTATGCTATAAACTGGAATTCATCCTGTACAGCATATGGACCCGCAAACGATGTTCCTGAGCTATTATTACAATTAGCATCTGACGATCACAAGGCAGCAATGAGCGCCAGTCATAAGCTTTGGTGCGGACTCTGTCATCAGCATGTTTCTATGGCGCCAGCGGGATATATTGCCCTTCCATTTATATTAGAGATTCTTGATAGCGCCGATGAGTTACTTACGGTTGAAATACTCGACATCTTATGGGGATTCGCCCAATGCTGTATAGAGACAGGGCCGCATGCTCCCGACTATTTCGAGCCAACCAGAGAGCGTCTTAACACCGAACTCCCCCGTTTTTCGTTACTATCCGAACACAGCAATGAGTTAATATCTCAGTTCGCTTCTGAAATAATCAAATCGTTAAGCCAAACATGAAATAGTTATGGTTTGGCTCTGTGACATTAAAAGGCGCTTAAGCACCTTTATATTAATTCCCTACCGCTCGCCCCGTAATTGCCCGACTCCCTGGGTTATTGTTGCAGCGGCTGTTTCAGCCACGGTGTAGTTCTGAGCAATAATTGGCTAAAAGAATTTACGTTTCAACGCTGCACTGAAATTCCTTTTTTTCATCAGAGCACCTGTATTATTCCGACATGAGCATATCACATCTGTTCAGATGGCCAAATTCAATGCACAACTACAGAGCGAGCAATGATTCAACTATACCAGGCGGGAGCAAGCCTGATTTTTTTCCATTCCTCAGGGTCATGACCGGGTATTAATATCGCGTTATATCGCTCGGTAAGCTTACGCAGCTTGCGGACAGAGTCAGCGACATCAGTGGCGGACGTCATCAGGCCAGGGAGCGCCCTTTCATGGTAATGATCTAAGGTGTAAGCCGCATCAATCGCCAGCGTAAAATATGTCCCGCCGGGTAATCTGATGAGAAAAGATTGATGTCCCGGTGAATGCCCTGGCGTGAAAATACACTGCAACGTGCCATCACCGTAAAGGTCATAGTTGTCATCTGATAAGCCGTCGAGAAAAAGCCAGTCAAGTTCAGGATGATCGTAATCGTGTCGGCAGTAGGCTCCAGATGTAAACCAGTCAGGAGCAAAGGCATATTCATACTCTCGCCGCTGAACCATATGAGTGGCATGTGGGAAACGGCCAATCGCCCCCGTATGATCGGAGTGTAAATGGGACAGTACCACATAGCGGATATCCTCCGGGGCGATGCCAATCCTTTTAAGCTGTTCCAGGCAGCCCTGCTCTTCTGACATCACCGGTTTAAACTGCTCTGTCGCACTTCCCCAATAGGCAAAAGGATCTTTCAATCCTTCTACAGCCAGACCACCGTCAATCAGAGTAAAACCATCCGGATGTGTCAGCAGGAACCAGGGGACAGGAATTTCATAATTCTCTCCCACGCCCTGATTCATCCTTATATGCTGATATTCACACTGCTGCGTTCCTGACTGGAACATGAAAAGCCTGATATCTGACATAATTACCTTCCACCAATAATTCAATGAAATAGATTACTATTTTGCTTAACGCTTACCTGAGCGTTAAGTTTTCATCATTTCGCAGAAGAGCAGTAGATACCTGTGTCGAATTACATTTATCGGTAAAACCGATATAATTGCTAAATGGATCTCTTCTCAGCAATACGCATATTCATCAGGGTCGTTGAGCGGGGCAGCATGTCGGCTGCAGCCCGCGATCTTGGCATTGGCCAACCCGCCGTCAGTGAAAGAATAGATAAACTGGAAGCACATCTTGGTACGCGTTTGCTAAGGCGCAACACGCGGAACATGTCTCTGACGCATAGCGGTAATCTGTTTTATGAGCGAAGCAAAGCGGCCATTCAGGCGGCAGAGCACGCGCTTTCCGTGAATGAAGAAAATCAGGGGCTGCAAGGCAAAATCCGTATTGCGGCGCCCTATTCTGCCGGGGAAAGCCTGCTGATGCCTGCACTGTTGCAGCTTCAGAACGAACATCCGGGGCTACAGGTCGATGTCATTTTTAACGACCGCGTTATCGATCCTGTCACGGAGGGGGTGGATTTATCACTGAGGCTGGGAGAGGTCTCAGAAGGTTTTTTTGTCGCCCGTCCACTTGGTAGCGTGCGCAGAGTGTTGCTCGCCTCCCCTGCTTTGCTGGCCAGAATGGGTTATCCGGATTCTCCGGATGCGCTGGCTGGTTATCCATTTGCTGCTGTTTCTGGTGTATTTGCCAGCCATCGCATTCCATTGATCAATGCTGATACCCAACCCATTAACGTTCCCGTTGACGTTAAATTTCAGTCCACCCACTGGCGCAGTGTCCTCACCTGGTTATTAGCTGGTCATGCCATCGGTGTTTTGCAATTTCCGGTTTGCAAAAACGAAATGGAAAAGGGGGCGCTAATCCCCCTTTTAAGCCACTACACGGTCCCGCCTTTTACTGCCTGGCTGCTTCATCCACCGGCGGGCATGATGTCATATGAAACACGCATTTGCGCATCTCTGCTGGAGGGGTATCTCAAAGATTCACTGCTTGCGTTGATGTGCCAGCAATAGCATCTGCGTCTGGCACACACATGCCCGTCGACAGCGCAACCTTGTCTGCTATGAAGAGGAGCGAAAGGATATTCGCCTCCCCAGAATGATTAATCACCCTTACTCAGAACGTTGAAGCGTAAGTTCATAAACGACGCAGGGCACATCATAATGTTGTTCTATTGCCTTATACGTCATCCCTAAGCGCTGCATAACGCGATGCGAGGGGATATTGTCAGGATCGGCAACAGCCACCAGATACGTTGTGCCTGTCCGCTCTACCGCGAAAGCAATAATCGCTTTAGCGGCTTCTGTCGCATAACCTTTGCCATGATGTTCCGGGACGAGTCGCCAGCCTATCTCTAACGGCGCGCCATCCACATTTGCCAGGTGCTGGAGGCAGGCTGCACCAACGATCTCCCCGGACGCTTTTTCTTTGATTACCCACCACGAGTACCCGTATTGCTCCCAACGGGCCTGGACACGCCTGATACCTTCCCAGGTCTCTTCGGGTGTTTTAGCAATACCCTGGTTGATATAACGCATCACACGGGTATCGCTATCCATCCTTCTTAAGCCTTCGTAGTGTGAGTCATTATAAGGTTCAAGCGTTAGACGTGCGGTTTCTAAATCCATCTGACATTCCTTTTTACGTAAAGGTGTTGGCTTCGGTGACCTACTCATCCTGAATCAACTTATCATGATGTAAGCAACATCATCTACTCGCACTCAGTAGGCGTCAGATCTGCGGTGAGCAAGACGCGGGCGCTGTGTTTATTGCATCTGATATCTATTACGCCTACCTACCTGGACTGGTAGCCGCCCTCTTCATACGCCCCCGAAAGCTTGAGGAATGTCCAGGGTCTGGGTATTCTTTTTCAGGGCTCATGCTGCCTGCCGCTCGCTTCCCGATGGGAAAAGGTGAAAGCATGTTTGTTCTCAACTTCATTGATTCAACCACTCTTGATGGTCGGGATGTGGTAATGCGAGCACCCTCATTTCCTGACGACAGGAGCAATTATGTTTTCTATCGAGCAAGCCAAACACATGGCTGCAAAGTTAAAAGCCTCTCTTGCGTTACATGAGCAGACGATCTCTTACTCCACCGCACTCGAAATGGTTTCGCATCAGTTAGGCTTTAGAGACTGGAACACGGCGGCGGCATCGTTACGTCCGCAGGTTCCCGAGTCTCAAATTCAGTTCAGTAAATCGATACCCATCCTGCGAATTTTTGATGTCCGAAAAGCACAGGAGTTCTACCTTGAATTTCTGTCATTCAGCGTTGAGTTTGAACACCGTTTTGCACCCGACTTACCCCTGTATATGGGCATCGTCCGCGATGGTTTGCAGTTGCATCTTTCTGAACATCACGGTGACGCCACCCCAGGCGCAACGATATTTATCCCGATGAACAATATTGCGTTGTTCAGAAAGGAACTACACGACAAACATTATGGTTACGGTCGCCCGGAAATCATCAAGCAGGATTGGGGAGAGGTTATGGAAGTCCATGATCCCTTTGGCAACCGGCTCCGTTTCTGTCAAAGCTAATTATTAAAGTAAGGGGCGCAAGTCTGTTGCGTCCCTTATGCCATCGCCGCGTTTTTATCAGCAGTCGAATTTTCCCTGGTGCGTCTTCACGGTTTTTTCAACATCATTACAAGCATCATAGTGCCCCCAATAATACCTGCTGCCAGTAACGCCAGCCCCTGAAAGCCTGTCACGGCTAACACCTGGCCACCCGCAAGGGCGCCGGTTCCAATCGCTGCGTTAAAAATTGCGACATAAATGGCTGACGCCGGTTGTGCGGCTTCGCCGGCGCTATGAAGCAACCACGTCTGTAACCCGACGAATACAATCGAAATACCCGCTCCCCACAAGGCAAGCAGCATCCCCATTAACCAGAAAGGAAGAGGTGCGACGCTACTCATACCAAGCATACCGAGTGCGAGGGCACTCAAAAGAAGTGACGTGAAAATAAGCGTTTTAAGATGCCGGTCAATCAGCTTACCGGCAATGACATTCCCTGCCAGGCCAGAAAGCCCGAACACCAGCAGCAAACCCGAGACGGAAGCCGCCGGTACGCCATGGACCTTCATCAACAGGGGTTCCAGATAGGTGAAGGCCGCGAAATGGGCCGAAATAATGCAGGCTGTTGCACAATACAGGGACATGAGCACCGGGTTTTTGAATAGCCCACAGTAAAGACGCAGCCTTAGTGGCTGCGGCGCCGCCAGTGCGGGAAGCGTCCAGAATAATGCACAGGCGGCAGCCAGCGCCAGCAGCGAAATGAGCATAAAGGCATTACGCCATCCGGCCATGCTTGCAATAAAACTCGAAAGAGGTACACCCAGAACGCTGGCTGCCGAGACGCCGCCAAAAATGATTGAGGTGGCAAGCCCAAGCTTTTGCGCCGGAACAAGCTGCGCGCCCACTATGCCAATCATTGCCCAGAACGCACCGTGCGCAAGTGCCCCGACCATGCGCGCACTCATAAATGTGCTCATGGAAGAAGAAAAAGTTGCAGCCATGCAGGACAAAGCAAGAGTAAGCATCAGGCCAACAAGCAGAGTCTTGCGGGAAATGCGTGCGGGTATCGCGCCGGAGAGCAGCGCTGCGAGCGCACCAACCCAGCCATAGGCGGTTACGACAAGACCCGCGCCGGATTCAGTCTGATTCAAATCCTTTGCTAAGGTACTGAGCATACCAACCGGCGCAAGCTCGCTTGTCACGATTGAAAATGCACTGATCCCAAGTACGGTAACTGCCAGCCAGGTACGCACCGGCACGAAACTTACGTGTACAGCCGTTTCATTCATAAAATAAATACTCTTAAAAATAGGTGGAAATGTGACTGAGGCGTTTTTTGGTAAGTAATTTCAGGCAGCCGCGCCTTTCATTTCTTGAACAGCGCATCGAGGTCCGGCAATGGGGATGGCAGCCAGGTTGAGCGATGGCGTTAATGTTGGTTTTTTCATGTTTATCTCCTTATGGGAACGACAGTATTATCTTGTTAAAATCGATAAAACAGACCTGAAAATGGAGAGCCGTTTTCCATAAACGGAAAAACTATGAGTGCCAATTTTAACTGGGACGATACGCGCATTTTTCTGGCCATCGCCCGCGCGGGGACGTTGAGCGGCGCAGCAGAAGCTCTGGAAATGGGCATCGCTACGATTTCAAGAAGGCTGGACAGGCTTGAGCAGTCGCTGTCCGTGCCGCTTTTCAGCCGACATCAGAGCGGATACCGGTTAACGGATGATGGTGAAGCGCTACTGGAGCAGGCGGAAGCGCTGGAATACGCGGGGCTCGCTTTTGGCGAGAAAGCTAAACTACAGGGTAATGTTGCGGGGCTTGTCCGGCTGGCAACATCGGACAACCTGGCTACGCATTTCATCCTGCCCTCGCTGGAAGGGCTGATGAACAACTATCCTGAACTGCGGGTGGAAGTGCTCAGCGGCGTGCAGTCAGTTAATCTTCATCGCAGAGATGCCGATTTAGCGATACGCATGGTCAAGCCAGAGAGCGGAAATCTGACGCTAAAACGTCTGGGAACGGTGGGATTTGGCGTATACGGCGCTGAGGCATATCTTAAAAAAATGTCTGGCGGGCCCGCGGGAGTCACGTTACAAAATGCGCACTATATAGGCTGGCCGGAATCACACCAACACCTGCCTGCGGCGCGCTGGATAACGAGAATGCTTCGCGGCAGGTCATGCAGGCTGGAAGCAAACACGCTCGCGGCTCAGGTCTCCGCCGTTTTAGCGGGTCTCGGTTTAGGCGTTTTGCCGCACTTTATGGCAAGGAAAAACGGTCTGCACTGCGTTAATCCCGATCCTGGTGTGGATCAGCCGTTATGGCTGGTGATGCATTCAGACTTAGCCGGGTCACGACGGGTCAGAGTCGTTGCCGACCACTTAATTGCATTATTTGATGAACATAAAGCTCATCTGGCGCTGCCATAAGTATTTCACGCTAACCGACTGTTGCCGCTTTTTGTGCTTTCCAGGCATAACCAGCGCTGGCAGGCAAACCAGATGGGTAACGGACGCCCGCAGAAGGGGGGCATTTCTCAGAAGAGAAGTGAGAGAACGTATGGATCTGACAAATTATTTAACGGATATCGACGGGATTTTTTACCGGGCCATTGATCCCGCATATCGGCATTTTGCGTTATCGGGTTCCAGAGCGCCGGGCAGGTATTCAGACAGTCATCAACCCACGCTGTACCTCAGTTCCTCGCCAGAAGGGGTAGAAGCGGCCATGCAGTCGCACAGCGGTAACAGAAGTCACAACCTTGAAATCGTCAGGGTTAGTGTTAGCACAGATAAAATTATTGATCTCAGAAATGCTGAGGCGCTGTTCGCCGCAGGTATTGACCTGAATGATGCCATTGCGCCCTGGCAGGAAATCGTGCGTGAAGGCGGTGTCCCCCGGTCGTGGAATGTGCGTAACCGTCTGACGTCGCTTGGGATAAAGGGGTTAATTGACCCTTCCCGAAAAGCACCGGGACTCTGGCATCTGGTGCTTTTTAGCTGGAATCATGACACGCATTCGCGCGTGTCTCTCCTTGAATGAATTGAAGCGTGCAGCCGTTTCTTTATCACACGGTCTTGCGCTTCTGAGGCGCGTGGATTTACCCACGCGCCTCAGCTTTTCACGGTTTACTCCACAACGCAGGCTACATGACCTATGCCGTGTGGCCCGAAACTCACCCTCTCTTCTCTTTCAGCGCCAGGCGCAGATGGCCGTTATTGCGCTGTAGTGCTTCGCTCGCATCCCACGCATCCATGCCGCTGAGCAGCATCAGAATGGCGGTTTTGCACTGCTGATTGCAGCTTGCCAGCGCCGCTTTTGCCTCTTTGCGTGAACAATCACTGGCCGCCATCACGATCGCTATCTGGCGCTCCTGCCATTTATTTTCCGTCGCCGGAATATCCACCCGCAGGTTGCTGTATACCCGGCCGCTGCGGATGGCAAGCGTGGTCGTTAACATGGTGAGAATAGTTTGCTGCGCGCGCCGTGCTTTGGGATTCCCATAGCCCGCAACCACTTCCGCGCCCGTTGGCGGCGCAATCACGATATCCCCGAGGCTTGCGGCTTCGCTATGTTGATCGGAAGTAAGTACCGCCACCATTGCGCCGGTCTCGTTGGCCTGGCGCAGCGCGCCCCATACCCACGGCGTTTTACCGCTTAGCGTGAGCGCCAGCAGCACATCATTGTGGTTAAAATTTATCGCCTGTAGGGCACCAATCCCGCCGTCGTAGTCGTCGGCATGCGTGTCATTAACCGCAATGCAACGCACCTGTGTCTGGCTGCCCGGGGCAAAATCATTAATCGCCTGCTGCGCCAGTTCGCCAGAGGCGCCGGCCCCGATAATGACAACTCGCCCGCCGCGACTGAGTGCCGCCACGGCATGCTCAACCACTCTCGCTACATCAGGCAAACAGTGCGCCACCGCGTCGTGAGCAGCGACATCTTCCTGATGAATGAGTTGCAGGACATCGTCTGTTGAGAGTCTGTCTATCTCCGTTGTCCGGTCATTACGTCGCGCTTTCGCCGCTACCGTTAACAAAGTGCTCATCATTACCTCCTTTTTATTTATCCTGCCCTACTATAAAGCGATTCATATAATTGCCTTGCGAGACGTGTCACGTAACTGAGGGGATAAATTCAAAGGTGACAAGCCGTTAGCCGCTTTGAGATATGCGCCCCTTCGGCGATAATTACCCTCTTTCTGTGAATGATTTTGAGGCCGCAGTGAACGGAAGGCATCCACATCCTGCTTCGCGCAAACGCACCATGAAACTCAGTACCCTGGTTACGCTGATGCTATGCAGCGTTATTGGCTCGGTGTTACTGGTGGTTTACGCGCTCTATTTTGTCCAGATCGCCAATGTCACCCGGGAAGGGGTGAAGGACACTGCGATGGCCGTTGCACGCACCCTTGCCGATGAACCGGAGATCAAACGCGCGCTCTCGATGCCTGTCGGGAGCCAAACGGTGCAGGACCTTGCCCAGGCGGTACAACGCAGAAACGATCTGCTGTTTGTCGTCGTGACAGATATGGACGGCATCCGTTTATCACATCGCGAGGCCAGTGAAGTTGGCAAACACTTTATTGGTGATGATCTGATCCCCGCCCTGCATGGCCGGGAGAATGTCTCGGTCAACCACGGCGTCCTCGCCGAGGCGCTGCGCGTCTTTACACCGGTATTTGATGCCCGACACCAGCAAATCGGCGTGGTCGCCATCGGCATCTCGCTCAGTAAAGTGGATAAACAGATAAGCCACAGCCGCTGGGGATTGCTGCTCACCATGCTCTTTAGCGCCATGGTCGGCTCGCTTGGTATCTGGGCGCTGGTCCGGGTGCTCAAGCGTATTCTTTTTGGTCTGGAACCTTATGAAATCTCCACCCTGTTTGAACAGCGCCAGGCCATGCTGCAATCGCTCAAAGAGGGGGTTATTGCCGTTGATCGCGAGGGCAATATCACCCTCGCCAACCAGGCCGCGCGCCAGATGTTGCTCAGCACCAATAACCACGGCACCCGCGATATTCGCCACACGCCGCTGTTTGCCGACCTGCAAACCGTGTTGCAAAGCGGACAGCCGCTGTCCGATCAGGAGATCGGCTGCAACGGACATTTGCTGCTGTGCAACAGTGTGCCCGTGCGCGGCCAGGATGGGGTCATTGGCGCGGTCAGCACATTCAGGGATAAAACCGAAATCAGTCAGCTACTGCAACGTCTCGACGGGATGGTCAATTATGTGGATGCTCTCCGCGCCCACTCCCATGAGTTTATGAACAAGCTGCACGTGATCCTCGGCCTGCTCAACATGAAGCGTTATGACACGCTCGAAGAGTATGTGTTACAGACGGCAGAAGGTTACCAGAACGACATCGGCACCCTGCAGCATCAGATACAGACGCCCGTCGTAGCAGGTTTTCTGCTGGGTAAAATCAATCGTGCCAGAGAAGCCGGGGTTATCCTGACTCTGGCGAATGAATCCCTGGTGCCGGATAACCCCAACCAGCAGCAGGTGACGGCGCTGGTAACCATTCTGGGTAATCTTATTGAAAATGCCCTCGACGCCATGACCGATCAATCCGATGGCGAAATTGGCCTGTTGCTGCACTATCAAAACGGCTGGTTAAGCGCCGAGGTCAGCGACGATGGTCCCGGTATCTCCCCGGAACATATCGATGCCATTTTCTACAAAGGTTACTCAACCAAAGGCGAAAACCGGGGCGTCGGGCTGTTCCTCGCCCGCCAGCAGTGCGAAAATCTCGGTGGCAGCATTACGGTGGAGTCGGAACCTGGCGTATTTACTCAATTTTTTGTACAACTCCCCTGGGACAGTGAGAGGAAGAGCGTGTGATTAATGTATTAATTGTCGATGACGACGCCATGGTGGCGGAGCTGAACCGCGTCTATACCACGCGGCTATCTGGCTTTACCTGCTGCGGTGTCGCCTCCACCCTGCGTCAGGCCGAAAATATGATTAACGACCCGGCGCTGGATATCGATTTGATCCTGCTTGATGTCTATATGCAGCAGGATAATGGCCTGTCGCTGCTCCCGATCATCCGCACCAGCGGACGGAAAATCGACGTCATCATGATCTCCTCCGCCTCCGATGCCGCGACCATTCAGACATCGATGCACTACGGCGTGGTGGATTATTTAATCAAACCGTTCCAGTTTCCACGCTTTGAAGAAGCCCTGACCCACTGGCAGGAAAAGAAGAAACTGATGAGCGCGCAGCAGTATTACGAACAGGCGGATGTGGACAGGTTGCTCCATGGCGGGCCGCAGGAGGTTGCCGATACCCGACGCTTACCAAAAGGGCTTACTCCGCAGACGCTGCGGACCATTTGCCAGTGGATTGATGCGCACCCGGATATTGAGTTTTCGACCGATGAGCTGGCGAGCGCGGTCAATATTTCCCGCGTCTCCTGCCGTAAGTATTTGATGTGGCTTGCGCAGATCGGCATTTTATTTACCACCATCCACTATGGGGTGACGGGTCGCCCGGTCTATCGTTATCGCCTGCTGGAAGAGCAGTACGGATTGCTTAAGCAGTACTGTCAGTAAAGGTGTAGCTATCATCCATTAGCGTAAAACGGACATTACGCGTGGATGAGGCCACCACCCGCCGGTCTTTTGTGACAAAGATTGCCTCGATCTCCGGCTTGTTGCGCAGCGCCTGGCATCCTTGTTCCACCCCCATCCCATAGAGCAGCGTGGTCCAGATATCGCCATCGAGTGAGTCGGTTGAAATCACCGTCACACTGTCGAGTTCGTTGTCGAGCGGGTATCCCGTCGCCGGGTTAAGGATGTGATGATAACGTTTGCCGTCTACTTCAAAGTAGCGCTCGTAGGTTCCCGACGTGACCACCGATTTATCTTGCACATCGATAACCCCCACCAGCGCATCCGCCGTCGAAAACGGCTTTTTCAGTCCGATGCCCCACCCGCCCTGCGGCGCGCCGAGCGTATGTACATTCCCGCCAAGATTAATCAACGCCTGCGTGACCCCTTCGCGACGCAGGAAATCGCGTACCCGGTCAGCAATATAGCCCTTGGCAATCGCCCCCAGATCGATCTCCATCCCCGGACGCGCCAGACAAACCGTGCCTGCGGCCTCGTCCAGCAATACGTTTTGTGGGTCGGTCAGCGCCAGCAGTGCAGCCAGTTCCTCAGCGGGCGGTACGGTGTTGTCGTGGCGAAAACCAATCCGCCAGCGTTTGACCAGCGGGCCAATAGCCAGATTAAAACAGCCGCCCTTGACCAGGCTTGCCGCCTTCGCGCAGGCAATTAATGCAAAGACCGGACGGCTAACCGCCACCGGATGCTGCCCGGCGGCCAGATTGATATCCATCACCTGCGAAGGCGTGCGGTTGACCGTAAACAGATCTTCATAGCGTTTGATCAGGCGAAAGGTGTCGGCGGCAAGCGAGGGGTTGTGGCTGAACAGTTTGAGCAGGATCGGCGATCCCATCAGGACGGCGGAGTATGACCAGACACCTTTTTGCTGTTCCATATTCACTCCTAAAAAAATGCCCCGGTCTCTGCCGGGGCTTATCATCAGGCCTGCGCTTTCGCCCAGTTTGCCGCATGGTGCCCGGCCAGTGAACCAAAAATAATGATGTCAGCAACCGCATTACCACCGATGCGGTTGCTACCGTGGATCCCCCCGGCCACTTCGCCTGCGGCGAACGCCCCCGGAATGACCTGCTGCGCTTTATTCAGCACCGCTGTCTCAGTGTTAATGGTTACACCGCCCATCGTATGGTGAACCCCCGGCGCAATGCGGATCGCGTGGAACGGCCCTTCATTAATCGGGTTACGCAGTGCGGTGGTACGACCAAAATCGCTGTCATGTTGCTGTTCAACAAAGCCGTTGTAGCGCTCCAGCGTTGCCAGGAAAGCATGATAATCCATCCCCAGTTTCTCCGCTAACTGACGCGGTGAGCTGGCGCTGGTGACAAAGCCGCGGGCGATGTACTCATCTGCCGCTTTGTTTTTCGCCCGTACGTGTTCATCAAATACGATGTAAGCGTAATGTTCCGGCAAGGCGATGATCTGCGCGGAGACTTTGTCACGGGTTTCCATTTCATTAAAGAAGCGGTTGCCCTGCTGGTTAACGAGGATCGCCCCGCCGCCGCGAATCGATTCGGAAATCAGGTACGAGGTGTTCTGTTCTACCGTCGGATGGATCTGAATTTCCCCCATGTCCACCGTGCCTGCCCCGATATGTTCAAGCAGTGCAATACCGGCCCCGGTCGCACCTTTGTGGTTGGTGGTGACAAAACCTTCAAGATCCGGGCGGTATTTCACCACCATCTCGCTATTGGCGCTAAAGCCGCCGGTGGCGACAATCACACTTTTCACCGCGATGGTCAGGGTTTCGTTTTCGTCATTGATCAGACGTACCGCGCTCACTTTACCCTGCTCGCAGAGGATCTCTTCAACCGAGGTGTCGAGCATCACGTCGATACCGCGCTTCGTCACATTACGAACCAGACCGCTAATCAGATAACCGCCGACCGCTGAACCGTCTTTCGGACGGTGGGTGCGGTCAATGCTCATGCCGCCAGTGGTGGTGATGTCGTTAAGCATAATGCCGCGATTCGCCAGCCATTCGATGGCCTGCGGCGCATGTTCCACGAAGCAACGCAGCAGCTCAGGGTTGTTGCGGTTTTGGCCGCCTTTCAGCGTCTCCTGATAGAAAAGCTCTTTGCTGTCCTGAATGCCTTTCACACGCTGGAAGCGGGTTTCTGCGGCATTCATCCCGGCAGAGGCTTTAATGGTGTTACCACCAAAGGTTGGCATTTTCTCCACAATCAGCACGCGTGCGCCTTCGTCATGCGCCTGGATCGCAGCCGCCAGTCCGGCACCGCCGCTGCCGACCACCACCACATCATAATTTTTCGGCGTGGTGTCGTCCGCCCCCTCTTCCTGCGCCAGCGCTTTACCCGATTTCACCATCGCTTTGGAGACGGCTTTTTTCACCGATTCGCTCTGGCTGGTTGCCCCGGAAATCGCATCCACATGCGGGCTGTTGGCGGTCAGAATGCGTGAACGAATCTCATCAAAGCTGGTGACAAAATCCACATCATCGCCCGAGCCTGACAGCAGTTCGATATCCGCGATACGGTCGGTTTCAAGGCTGATATTGAGCACCAGCTCGCGGGTATCATCCTGTACGGTTTCGGTGTACACGCCCGGTTTGAATTTTTTGTCCGCCATGCTCATGTCGCGGATCATCGCCTCCACCAGCGAAAAGCGCCACAGCGGTTCCGGGATGGTCAACGCTTCGCGCTGGGTGCTGTCGATGAACAGCTCCAGCGTTTCACCCCGCATGATGCGATCCGTCCAGTCCGGATAAGCAATGCAGGCGCGCCCCACGGCAATCAGGTCATAGCCGTGGTCAACCGCGTCCTGTGCGTCAGCCGCGTTCACCACGCCGCCCACGCCCATCACCGGCACCTGGGCCAGGGTTTCGGAACGCAGGGCGACATATTTTTCAATCAGCGGTGTAGGATCGGTGGTCTCAACAATGGAAGGACGCAGCGTTGCGCCAACGGAGAAGTGCAGATAATCCAGGCCACGCGCGGCCAGTTTTTCCAGAAGATACATGGTGTCATCAAAGCGGATCCCAGGCACTTCCATCTCTTCCGGCGAGAAGCGGTAGCCGATGATAAAGGCGTCATCCGCATACTGGCGGACCATTTTGTGAGTGATCTCCAGCACCGCCAACGGGAATTTCGCACGGTTGTCGCGGCTGCCGCCCCACTCGTCATCACGCTGGTTGGAGTTTGGCGAATAGAACTGCTGAATGAGATAGGTGTTCGCGCCGTGTAACTCAACGCCATCAAAACCCGCGAGAATGGCGCGGCGTACGGCGTCACCGAACTTCGCGACCATCTCTTCCACTTCCTGAGTCGTCAGGGCGACCGGGGTAGCCGCGCCGTCACGCGGTGCCGCCAGCGCGCTTGGGCCAACCGGCGTGCGACCACCGATCAGTTTCGGGTCGACCATGCGACCGCCATGGTAAATCTGCAGGATAGCTTTCGATCCTTTGGATTTAATGGCGTCAGCAATTTTCGCCAGCCCGGCCACTTTTGCATCGTTATCAATCCCGATGGCGCCAGGGAACGCGAGGCCCAGGCTGTCAACAAAGCAGCATTCGACAATCACCGCCCCGATAGCCCCGGCACGCTCATGGTAGTACTCGATAAGCTCGCTGCTGACCGTACCGTCAAAATAGCCTGTGCAGGTGGTCATAGGTGCCATCAGCAGACGATTTTTAAGCTCGGTACCATTCGGTAGTGTAAAGGGGGTGAGAATTTGCGAGTAATGGCTCATAAATAAACTCCAAACTTTAAAAGTGAAATTTGAGAATTCTTATCGGACATTATTTTCGTTGTCGTTTTTGCCGAATACATGTCTTTAATATAATAATTTCTTTAGTTTCTTAATTGCTTACTTTAGTTAAAAAACTATTTAATACACTCAATAACATCGCTAACTCAAAGGTGTTATTATTTAAATAAAATAGAATTAACATTTGCGCTAACAAATATAACTTACAAGTTACTAACAAGTAAGTGCTACAGGCTGAATTAAAAGACTAAAAATACAATTAAATCAATAGTTTATAAAAATTAGGCAGGTAAAAATCTTAATTAATATCCATAAGCTTTGACAAAAAGTGTATCGATTCAGCAAAAACCACAAAATGCCGCTATTTTTTATATTAGCGGCATACAATAACACCATTAGATAATTTTCTTGATCGCGATCAATTGTCGAAAAAGCGAAAGCAGCATTATAGAAACAGACCCAATTTTTAATTCCTCGCAAAGCTTATTGCGGGAAACACCCATTTATTTAACGTGCCAGAGTTGAATTTAATAAGTAAAAAAAGTTTTGTAACTAAAGTCATTAAATTCCCATTGTCTGGCGTGAAAACAGAATCCTTATCAACCTTAGAACGCTATTATGAACGAGAAATCATCCGCTTTAGCACCGTCACAGGTGAGTAGTAAAAAGAGTGGTAACCAGAGCAAGCTATTGATGCTGGCGCTACCGGTTATTGTCGCAGTACTCCTGCTGTTCGTACCTGTTCCGCAAGGTCTGCCGCCGTTCGCATGGCACTATTTCGCCATCTTCGTGGGTGTGATCGTCGGGCTTATCTTTGAGCCACTGCCTGGCGCGGTTATCGGTATGACCGGTGTTGTCGTGATTGCGCTGTGCAGCCAGTGGCTGCTGTTCAGCCCTGAACAACTGGTGGATCCAAAATTCAAACTCGCCGCACAGTCCTTTAAGTGGGCGGTCAGCGGTTTTAGCAACTCCACCGTGTGGCTTATCTTCGGCGCCTTTATGTTTGCCGCCGGTTACGATAAGACCCGCTTTGGCCGCCGCCTGGCGCTGATTCTGGTGAAATATCTGGGCCGTCGCAGCCTGACACTCGGCTACGCCATTACCTTCGCCGATCTGTTGCTGGCGCCGTTCACACCGTCGAATACCGCGCGCAGTGGCGGCACCATTTTCCCGATTATCGCCAACCTGCCGCCGCTGTACGGCTCAAAACCCAACGATCCGAGCGCACGTAAAATTGGCTCCTATCTGATGTGGGTGGCGATCACCGCCGCCTGTATTACAAGCTCCATGTTCCTGTCCGCGCTGGCGCCAAACCTGCTTTCACTGGCACTGGTGAAAAGCATTACCGGGCTCGACATCTCCTGGGGGACCTGGTTCCTGGCCTTCCTGCCGCTGGGTATTCTGCTGATTTTGACCATGCCGCTGCTGGCCTACTGGTTCTACCCGCCGGAAGTAAAAGTGAACGATGAAGTGCCGCTGTGGGCCAGTCGTGAGCTGGAAAAACTGGGCAAACTGTCGCGCAACGAAATCCTGCTGCTGGTGTTCGTCTGCTCCGCGCTGGTGATGTGGATCTTTGCCGCCAACTGGCTGGAACCGGCCCTCGCCGCACTGCTTATTATCGTGCTGATGTTATGGACCGGCGTGCTGGAGTGGAACGACATCACCAGCAACAAAGCCGCATGGAACACCTTCGTCTGGTTTGCCACTCTGGTGGCGCTGGCAGATGGCCTCTCCTCCACCGGGTTTATCGCATGGCTGGGTAAAGAAGGCGGTTCGCTGATGGGCAATGTCTCACCGGGCGTGGCGACCATTGTTCTGCTGCTGGCGTTTTATCTGCTGCACTACCTGTTCGCCAGTACCACGGCGCACACCACCGCCCTGCTGCCCGCCATGTTGACCATCGCGTCAACCATTCCGGGGATGAACATGCAAGTGTTCGTGCTGGTGATGGTTACCTCGCTGGGCGTGATGGGGATTATCACCCCTTACGGTACCGGTCCGAGCCCGATTTACTACGGTAGCGGCTACCTGCCCACCAAAGACTACTGGCGTCTGGGGACCATTTTCGGTGCCATCTTCCTGGCCGCCCTGCTGCTGATTGGTTATCCGTGGATTTCCATGATGTTGTGATTCCTCGCCGCCGGACACGCTCCGGCGGCGTTTTTTTGTCGCTGCCGCATGGATGTATGCGGCTCTAACCTTACAAAAAGCGAGAGAGCTATGTCGACGAAACCGTTTTACTATCAGGATCCCTTCCCGCTGGCGCATGACGATACGGAATATTATCTCCTCAGCCGCGAGCATGTTTCTGTTGCCGAGTTTGAGGGGCAGCAGATACTGAAAGTTGAGCCGCAGGCACTCACCCTGCTGGCGCAACAGGCCTTCCACGACGCCGCCTTTATGCTGCGTCAGGCGCACCAGCAGCAGGTAGCCACTATTCTGACCGACCCGGATGCCAGCGAAAACGACAAGTACGTGGCGCTGCAATTCCTGCGTAACTCTGAGATTGCCGCCAAAGGCGTGTTGCCGACCTGCCAGGATACCGGCACGGCGATCATTATGGGTAAAAAAGGCCAGCGCGTATGGACCGGCGGTGGTGATGAAGCGGCGTTAACGCGCGGCGTCTATAACACCTATACCGAAGATAACCTGCGCTACTCGCAAAACGCGGCGCTGGATATGTACAAAGAGGTGAATACCGGCACCAATCTGCCCGCACAGATTGATCTCTACAGCGTCGATGGCGACGAGTACAAGTTCCTGTGTATGGCGAAAGGCGGTGGTTCGGCGAACAAAACCTACCTTTACCAGGAAACCAAAGCGCTGATCACTCCGGCGAAGCTGAAAAAATACCTGGTGGAAAAAATGCGTACTCTCGGTACTGCCGCCTGTCCGCCGTACCATATCGCCTTCGTGATTGGCGGCACATCTGCGGAATCCACCCTGAAAACGGTCAAACTCGCCTCCACCCATTACTATGACGAACTGCCGACCGAAGGCAATGAACATGGTCAGGCGTTCCGCGATACGCAACTGGAAGCAGAATTGATGATCGAGGCGCAAAATCTTGGCCTCGGTGCGCAGTTCGGCGGGAAATACTTCGCTCATGATATCCGGGTGATTCGCCTGCCGCGCCACGGCGCCTCCTGCCCGGTGGGCATGGGCGTCTCCTGCTCAGCAGATCGCAATATCAAAGCCAAAATTAACCGCGACGGTATCTGGATTGAAAAACTGGAGTCGAATCCGGGCAGATTCATTCCGCAGGCACTGCGCGAAGCGGGCGAAGGCGATGCGGTAAAAGTCGACCTCAATCAACCGATGGCTGACATTCTTAAGCAACTGTCACAGCACCCGGTCTCCACCCGCCTCTCCCTCTCCGGCACGATCATCGTCGCCCGCGACATCGCCCATGCGAAATTACAGGAGATCATCGACCGTGGCGAAGAACTGCCGCAGTATGTGAAAGATCATCCGATTTATTACGCAGGCCCGGCGAAAACACCGGAAGGCTATGCCTCCGGCTCCCTCGGCCCGACCACTGCCGGACGCATGGACTCTTATGTCGATCAGTTGCAGGCGCAGGGTGCAAGCATGGTGATGCTGGCAAAAGGCAACCGCAGCCAGCAGGTGACCGATGCCTGCCATAAACACGGCGGCTTTTACCTCGGCAGCATTGGCGGCCCGGCGGCGGTACTGGCGCAGCAGAGTATTAAAAGCCTTGAGTGTGTGGCCTACCCGGAGCTGGGAATGGAAGCTATCTGGAAAATCGAGGTGGAAGACTTCCCGGCCTTCATTCTGGTTGATGATAAAGGCAATGACTTTTTCCAGCAGATCCAGAATAAACAATGCGCTAACTGTGCAATGAAATAATTATCTTACGCAGGCCGGTATTTTCCGGCTTGCGATTTTCCGCAAAAGCAATATTATTAGCACATCATCTCCCCTCACTAATTAAACTAAAGTAAGCATTCTGTAATTATTTAAAGCGGAGTGAGTGTGACTACCGTCACTCACTATTACAGAAGAGACCGCTAAATTATCCACTGTCAGTACCCTTATAATAAAACATTGGCACAGGATAATTTATGCAATCAATTTTACTTCAATCTTTGTTCCCTTTAGTTTTCATCATGGTATTAGGTTGGTTGAGCGGAAAATTAGGCTATACCAAACGTGAAGATGCCAATGTCATGGCATCTGTGGTTATCCGTTTCGCTCTGCCTTTTCATCTTTTTATTGGCGCATTAAATACTGACCCGGAGAAAATACAGAATCTGTCATTTATGGCAGTGCTGGTTATTGGTTTGATGGGGTCTTATTTATTTACCTTGATTGTGTCCCGTTTTGTGTTTCGTCACGATATTAAGACCAGCGCCATACAATCACTGGTCTGCGCCTTCCCGGATATGGCCTATTTTGGCGCGCCGGTACTGGCGGTATTAATCGGCCCGGAAGGCTTTTTAGGCGTGCTGATTGGCAACGTGGTGACCAGCGTATTTATGATCCCGCTGACCATTGTCCTTATCCGTATGGGCGATAAAAACCACACCGAAGACCTGAACCCGGTGAAAATGGTGTTGCAAAATCTGTGGAAAGCGGCGCGTAACCCTATCGTCTGGATCCCGGTAACCGGTATTCTGCTGAGCCTGGCGGGCGTGAAGTTGCCGCATCTGCTCAGCTCGCCGATTGAGATGGTAGGCAAAATCGCCGGTGGCTTATCGCTCTTCGCACTCGGTCTGCTGTTTTACGGCGAGCGCCCTTCTTTCAACATTCAGACCTGTACCAATATTGGTATTAAAAATTTAATTCAGCCGATCATGATGGCCGTTGCCGGCTTAGCGTTCGGCCTGAATCATACGCTGATGCAGCAAGTCGTGATTATTGGCGCCACCCCTTCGGCTATTGCCGCCGGGATGTTTGCCCTGCGCAGTGATACTTATGTCGAATCGGCGTCATCGTCCATATTATTAGGAACGGCGCTGGGCGTTATAACCGAAGGGTTCATGATATATTTGGTTTCATAAATCAAGTATCAACAGATGTTATTTAACTAATTAAAGTTTTAATAAATTAAACAAACCCAAAGTCAGCGCCATGTGCGATTAGAATGGCATGGCGTAACTTCATCTACACCAGGCGACCTCATTAATAGCGGCAATACGTTGCCGTTTTTGCAGGCAAGGTATGTGTTTATTCAGGAGTCGTAACATGTTAAAAAAAGAGATGCTGTACACGCCCTATACTGGCGCGGTATTGCTGGAAACCCCATTATTAAATAAAGGACTGGCGTTTACACAGGAAGAGCGCCAGGCACTCAATTTAAATGGATTGCTCCCTGACACGGTAGAAACTATTAAAGAACAAACCGACCGGGCATGGGCGCAGTTTTGCGATTTCAAACGTGATATTTCAAAACATGTTTATTTGCGCAATATTCAGGACACCAACGAGACATTATTTTATAACCTGGTGCGCACCCATTTAAGCGAAATGCTGCCGATCATTTATACCCCGACAGTGGGCGAAGCCTGCGAGCATTTCTCCGACATCTATCGCCGGGCCCGTGGCCTGTTTATCTCCTGGCCGAACCGCCACCAGATTGATGAGATGCTGCAACAATTTTCACGTAACGATATCCGCGTCATTGTGGTGACAGACGGTGAGCGCATTCTGGGCCTCGGAGACCAGGGCGTGGGCGGAATGGGGATTCCCATTGGCAAACTCTCACTCTATACCGCCTGCGGCGGCATCAACCCGGCTACTACCCTGCCTATTATGCTTGACGTTGGCACCAACAATGCTCAACGCCTGGACGACCCGCTCTATATGGGCTGGCGGCATCCGCGTATTAGCGATGATCAGTACATGGAATTTATGGACATGTTCATCGATGCCGTCAAAGCCCGCTGGCCGGATGTCCTCTTACAGTTCGAAGATTTCGCCCAGAAGAACGCGACGAAATTGCTCAACCGCTACCGGGATAAATTGTGCTGCTTCAATGATGACATTCAGGGCACCGCCGCCGTTACGCTGGGCACCCTGATCGCCGCCTCGCGTACCGCAGGCGTCAATTTGCAGGATCAGCGGATCGTCTTTTTAGGCGGTGGCTCCGCAGGCTGCGGCATTGCGGAAAAAATCATTGCTTATATGGTCTCAACAGGCTTAAGCGAAGCCCAGGCGCGCGGCCGCGTCTTTATGGTCGACCGCTTTGGCCTGCTGACGGACGACATGCCGAATCTGCACGATTTCCAGCAAAAACTGGTGACCCCGCGCGAGGCTATCGCCCACTGGGATGTGGAACAGAACAATATCTCTCTGCTGGATGTGGTGCGTAACGCCCACCCGACGGTCATGATCGGTGTTTCCGGTCAGCCGGGCCTGTTCAGCGAAGAGATCGTCAAAGAGATGTACAGCCACTGTCCGCGCCCGATCATTATGCCGCTCTCCAACCCGACCTCCCGGGCGGAAGCGCAGCCGCGTGACCTGATTGAATGGACCCAGGGCGCGGCGCTGATTGCCACCGGCAGCCCGTTTGCACCGGTGCATTACGATGGCGCGGTCTACGAGATTGCTCAGTGCAACAACGCCTACATTTTCCCTGGGCTGGGGCTTGGGATCCTCGCTGGTAACGCAAAGCGGGTAACGGAAAACATGTTGATGGCCGCAAGCCAGGCGCTGGCCGCCCATTCACCGCAGGCCACCCTGGAGCGCGGCGGTCTGTTACCGGCAGTGGAAGATATTGGTGAGATTTCACGCGCCATTGCGTTAGCCACTGCGCGTGCGGCTCAGCAGGATGGCGTTGCCCCGCAGGCCAGCGACGACGAACTGCATGCGGCAATAGAGAAAACCTTCTGGGAAGCGCAATACGCTCCCTATAAACGCGCATCGTTCTAAACCCGCGCAGACAGGGGAAAGGATCTCCCCTGCTTTCAGGCCGTAGACCGTGAGTAAACATGGCGGGTTTTATAATTTTTGACATACCCTAAACGGAGGACAATGATAGCGGTCTCATGCTATTGCGTGGATGCTGTCGGCGCGCGCAAAAAACGTCATCACAAGGAAAAACCGATGAACGCATTTTTCTCTACCCAGGCCGGTTGTGTTGTCCGCTGGTTAGATCTCCCCGGCGACGGTGTGCCGCTGGTCTTTGTGCACGGCCTTGGCTGCGCCTCCTCTTACGAGTACCCCCGCGTGGTCTGCGATAAAAACTTCCAGGGCCGACGCGCCATCCTGATTGACCTTCCAGGTTACGGCTATAGCGAGAAACCAAAAGAATTTCGCTACTCCATCAGCGAACAAGCCGCTGTTGTCTGCGAACTGATCGCCCATTTACAGCTTGATGATTACTTCCTGTATGGACATAGCATGGGGGGCAGTATCGCCATTGAAGCCGCAACCCAACTTAGCGGTTTACGTGGTCTGATAGTCTCGGAGCCCAACTTCCGCCCCGATGGGGGATTTTTTAGCCGCCAGATTTGTCGGGTCGATGAAGAGACCTATATCACTCATGTCTATGCGCTCATGATGAACAACTATAAAAACCCCTGGACCGGAAGTTTATCGGCCGCCGCCCCCTGGGCCGTCTGGCGTGGCGCATCCAGCCTGATTACCGGCAATCAGTGGTTTGAAATGTTTGTTGAACTCAATAAGCCCATCTGCCTGCTGTTTGGCGCAGAATCCCTGCCGGATGCTGATTTTACGCAACTGAGCGCCATGGGGATCGCCACGGTGGAACTGGCCGACTGCGGGCACAATATGTCGTGGGAGAACCCACCCGCCCTTGCCGCCGCGCTGGCCGCGTTCTGCACCGCGCACGAATAGCCCTTAGCGCAGGTGTGTGCGCTTAAACTGGCTGGCATCAATGTCGTACTGCTTCATCTTGCGCCACAGGGTGGTACGACCAATATTGAGCAATTGCGACATCTCCTGTATTCGCCCGTTGGTCACTCTGGCAGCCTGGATAATCGCCTCTTTTTCAACGGCGGAAAACGTCAGATTGGCAGCCAGTCTGGCGCCCGGTTCCTGCGGCGCACTCCCTTCGTTAAACAACCACTCCGGCAGATGGCTCAGGCGAATATGGCCCTGTTCGCTGCTGATCGCGATATTTTCAATAATACTGTTGAGCTCGAAATCATTCCCCGGCCAGGAGTAGGCCACCAGCCGGGCCAGTGCATCGTCATCTACCCTAAGCCGCGAGGAAAATCGTCGCTCCAGCCCGCGCAGACGGCTTTGTACCAGGGCAGGAATACTGTCGCGACGTTCCCGCAGGGGCGGGATGACGACCTCAAAGGCGCGCAAAGCATAATAAAGCTGACGGCTAAAGCGGTTTTGCTCCACCAGATTGCCCAAATCGACCGTGGTGGCAGCAATGACTTTGATATCCACCGGCACCAGACGCCTGGCCTCAAGCCGGGTAAGTACCCCTTGCTTGATGACCTGCAATAGCGCGGATTGCAGCTCGGGGGCCAGATACTCGATTTTTTCCAGAAACAGCGTACCGCCATTGGCCAGTTCCAGGCGGCTGAGGCGCCCTTTCTCATTTTCCGTCGCCGCGCTGCCCATAAAATCAAGCCCCAGCGCACTGTCGGCATACAACTGACAGTTAACGGCGATGTACGGCCCCCCGGCGCGTTCGCTCTCATTGTGAATGGCCTGCGACATCAGCTCCTTACCCACCCCCTCTTCCCCATACAGCAGAACAGGAAACGCCCCGCGCGCCGCCTGCCGACCGGCCTGAATCAGTCGGCGGGTTTGCGGATCGTCGGCGGGCATCTGCTCGAAGGTATGGCTGACTTTACCCAACTGGCTGGTCATTAACTGACGCATCTGCTCAACCGGGTGTAGCAGCAAAATAAAGCTATTCCCCTGCTCTTCGACGATGGGTTTGAGGGTCACCACCGCATCAATAAACTGGTGTTGGCTTTCGAACGTCACCTCTGCGTGATTGACCGCCCTGGCATGTTTAATCGCCCGGCGAAGCAGCGCGGGCAATGTCACCAGATCGCTAATGTTTTTCCCCTGGCTGACCTGGGCGTCGAGAAACAGCATGCGCGCCGCCTGCACATTGAGAAATTGCAGCACCCCCTGCTCATTCCAGGCCATCACGCCGTCATCCATACTCTCCAGCAGGCCGTACATCTGATTCAGATGGCGGTTAGATTCCGCCAGCAAATTGTCCGTCAGGAGCGAGTTGCCAATTTCTCTGGCCGTTGCCAACGTCAGCGACAGATCCGCCGGGGAAGCATGTTCCGCCCGGCAACACAGCGCAATAGACCCGGACAGCCGACCATGGTTGTCGAATACCGGCGTTGAGCAAAAGGCCCACGGGAACAGCGCCTGTTTGAAATGCTGGCAGCCCAGCGTCTTTACCGGCTGGCCCATCATCGCCGCCAGCGACAGCGCACAACTGCCAATAATACTTTCCGCACAGTAGCTGCCCGGCAGGAAGCCGAGCCGGGACAGCGCGTCAAGCGTGTCGGGATGGCCACAGCGACTCAAAATACAGGCAGACTCATCAAGGATAAATAGCGCGCAGGGCCGCCCTTCCATATATTCCAGGGCATCCTCCAGCGCCGCCTGACCAATCGTCAGCAGCCCGGTTTTACGGCGGCTGATCGTCTCAAACGTCAGCCCCTGTGCCTGGTGCGGCGTGCCCCAGGTGTCACGCTGCATGATCTTTTCGCAGCGCTGCCAGGAGTGAGCGATGAAGGTGGCGACCTCCTGTTCTGCCGTTTGATGCTGTGTCATGCGCGGTTCCGTCTGAGTCGGGTAAGGGACGTTATTGTCGCTACAGCCGAAAAAAGAAATCAACGTAAACGTTCCATTATGGAACCTGCGTCAATAACGCTGACCCAGGATGCGATCCGCCTCGCGTTAGCCGCAGCACTGAGTGGCTGGCGCTGATCGCTGTCCGGGTTCGCCGATTTTTTGCACAAAATATATTCTGCATCGGAACCGGGGTAAAAAAGGCGGGCATTGCTCGCATTTTCCCCGTTTCTCCGGCAAAAGCGTTCCGTTATGAAACATTTATCCGCAAGGGTGTTTCACTATGAAACCCAATTTTTTGGCATTTTCTTTTTCGCTCGCCAGAGGAGAATCAGCACATCGGCCAGGGAAACCCGTACGACGGGTATCCGCCGCTGATGCCCTACAACATCAGGCCTGCGCGCTGCGGATGGCCTGGCTCACCTCCTGCGGAGTATGAATAATGAAAAAACTGATTAACCGTGTGGAAGATGTATTAAGCGAACAATTAGCAGGCCTTGCAAAAGCGCACCCTGAGCTGACGCTGCACCAGGACCCGGTGTATATGACCCGTGCCGATGCCCCGGTCGCCGGGAAAGTGGCGCTGTTATCCGGCGGCGGCAGCGGTCATGAGCCGATGCACTGCGGCTATATCGGCAAAGGTATGTTAAGCGGTGCCTGCCCTGGCGAGATTTTCACCTCACCCACGCCGGATAAAATGTTCGAATGCGCCATGAACATTGATGGTGGCGAAGGCGTGTTGTTAATCATCAAAAACTACACGGGCGATATCCTCAATTTCGAAACCGCCGCTGAGCTGCTGCACGACAGCGGCGTGAAGGTCACAACCGTGGTGGTGGATGACGATGTCGCCGTGAAAGACAGTCTCTATACCGCCGGACGCCGTGGGGTGGCAAATACCGTCTTAATTGAAAAACTGGTCGGCGCCGCCGCCGAGCGCGGAGATTCACTGGATGCCTGCGCGCAGTTGGGCCGTAAGCTCAACAATCAGGGACACTCCATTGGTATCGCCTTAAGCGCCTGTACGGTTCCTGCGGCCGGTCAGCCTTCGTTTACCCTTGCGGACAACGAGATGGAATTTGGCGTGGGTATCCACGGCGAACCGGGGATCGACCGCCGCCCGTTTAGCTCGCTTGATACCACTGTCGACGAGATGTTTGACGTGCTGCTGGAAAATGGCAACTACAGCCGCACCCTGCGCGAATGGGATCACACCAGCGGAAGCTGGCAGGAAGTCAAACAGAGCAAACAGGCTCTACAGCGCGGCGATCGCGTTATTGCGATGGTCAACAACCTGGGCGCAACGCCGCTGTCTGAGCTGTACGGCGTTTACAACCGGCTGGAAACTCGCTGCCAGGAAGCCGGTATTGTCATCGAACGCAACCTGGTCGGTAGCTGGTGTACATCACTGGACATGGGCGGCTTCTCCATTACCTTGCTGAAAGCCGACGACGAGATCCTCGCTTTGTGGGATGCGCCTGTCCATACACCGGCCATGACCTGGGGTAACTAAGGAATTTTTTATGTCGCTGAACAGAAACCAAATTGTTGACTGGCTCTACCGCTGCGGCGAGGTCTTCACCAAAGAGAGTGATTTCCTCACCGGCCTGGACAGGGCCATTGGTGATGCGGACCACGGCCTGAACATGCATCGCGGCTTTAGCAAAGTGGTGGAAAAACTGCCCGCCATTGCAGACAAAGACATCGGCTTTATTCTCAAAAACACCGGTATGGTGCTGCTCTCTAACGTCGGTGGGGCCAGCGGTCCATTGTTTGGCACCTTTTTTCTGCGCGCCGCGCAGGCGACCCAGGCCCATCAAAGCCTGACGCTTGTTGAGCTGCATCAGATGATCCGTGAAGGCGCCGAAGGGGTAATCAGCCGTGGTAAAGCAGAGCCCGGCGACAAAACCATGTGTGACGTCTGGCTGCCCGTCGCGGAATCGCTGGAGCAGGCCATCGCGCAAAACCTGTCCATTCCCGCGGCTCTGGATGCCGCAAGCCAGGTGGCGGAAAAGGCAGTTCAGTCGACCATCACCATGCAGGCCCGTAAAGGCCGCGCCAGCTATCTGGGCGAACGCAGTATTGGTCATCAGGACCCTGGCGCAACCTCGGTGATGTTTATGGTGCAGATGCTGGCGGCAGCCGCAAAAGCGTAAAAGAAGGAAACGGCGATGGTTAACTTGGTGATTGTTTCTCATAGTGCCCAACTGGGCCAGGGTGTCGGGGAACTGGCCCGGCAGATGTTAACGGGAGATGGCTGCAAGTTAGCCATCGCCGCTGGGATTGACGATCCTGATAATCCGATCGGCACCGATCCGATTAAAGTCATGGAGGCCATTGAGTCGGTGGCCGACACCGATCATGTGCTGGTGATGATGGATATCGGTAGCGCCCTGCTAAGCGCGGAAACCGCCCTGGAACTGCTTGACCCGGACATTGCCGCAAAAGTGCGTCTGTGCGCCGCGCCACTGGTGGAAGGCACCCTGGCCGCCACGGTTAGTGCCGCCACGGGCTCTGACATTGACAAGGTGATTGCCGATGCGCAAAACGCTCTTGAGGCAAAGCGCGTTCAGCTTGGTCTCGACGCCCGGCAGGAAGCGCTCCCACAACCACAAACAGACGATGAGACACAGGAAGAGGCGCTCACCGTCGCAGTGACCGTGAACAACCCTAACGGCCTGCACGTTCGCCCGGCATCTCGCCTGGTGGCTGCGCTGGCCGGTTTTGACGCCCGGCTGTTGCTGGAAAAAGAGGGAAAATGCGTCAGGCCGGACAGCATCAATCAAATCGCCCTCCTGCAGGTACGCTGCCACGACACCCTGCGCCTGATTGCCCGTGGCCCGCAGGCAGCGCTGGCGCTGACGGCCTTTGAACGGCTGGCACAGGAAAACTTCGGGGAAACGCTCACGGCGCAGCAACCTGCGGTAACGCCAGATATTCCAGTCCAGATTAAAGGCCAGGCGTTGCGCTATACCCCTGTCGAACTGCCGCTGGCCCAGGCCACCGTGCGAACACCGGAAGAGGAAATGGCTCGTCTGCGCTGTGCCGTTAAGGACACGCTGGACGATCTGAGCGACCTGATTCGCCTGGCGGAAGAGAAGTTTTCACCCGAGATCGCCGCCATTTTTGCCGGTCACCAGACCCTGCTTGACGATCAGGAACTGATGGATAGCGCCTGGGAGATGCTGCGCCAGCGAAAATGCACGGCGGAATGGGCGTGGCACAAGATGCTGATGGAACTGAGCAGCCAGTATCGCCATCTGGATGATCCCTATTTGCAGGCACGCTATATCGATATTGAAGATTTACTGCATCGCACACATCTTCATCTGGCACAGGCGCTGGAAAACATCCCGACGCCGCTGCGCCCGAGTATTCTTATCGCAAGCGATCTCTACCCGTCCGTCATGCTGCAACTGGAGAAGAAAAACATCGCCGGGATTGCCCTGCTGCAGGGTAGCCCGCACTCTCATAGCGCGATTATCGCCAGGGAAGCCGGGATCCCCGTGCTGTATCAGCAAGTCAGCGCACTGGCTAAAGTGCGCAGCGGTGACGTCCTTACCCTCGACACTGCCCGGCCCCAATAAACTGACGACACTCCCCAGACGGGAGTGTCGTTTTTTAATGCCTGTCTGACAGGTGTGTTCACTGTGTCACATTATTCACGCAATACGTCCAGGCTGTGGATGTCCTGCTAGCTGGCGGGATTGGCCTTATCAAAGGCCGCCTGGGCCGCCAGCATGGCGTCCATATTGTCTTCTACCCACAGTGTCAGAAACGACATGGTGTGCGTCAGCGTTTTGCCTAACGGCGACAAACTGTATTCCACCGTGACAGGCACCGTGGGGAAAATTTTCCGCGAGACAAGCCCGTCACGCTCCAGCTTTCGCAGCGTCTGCGTCAACATTTTCTGCGTAATCCCGCGAATATGTCGTCGCAAACTGTTAAAACGCTGCGGCTCTTTTTCCAGACAGCCCAGAACCAGCAGCGCCCATTTATCGGCCAGCCTTGAGAGCACATCACGCGTCGGGCAGCGATCGTCGTAAACATCGTAAGGTAATTGCAGTTTATTCATAACGATAGTTTCTCTTACAAGGTTTCCTCAGGGAAACTTAGTGGCCTTCAGGTGCCTTCTTTCATGACCACAAGATAATGTGTATAAATCGCTTCAGGTATCTATTGGATACTAAGGCACTCTGAATGACAAAGTATTTATACATACCTTGCTCACCCACTGTGTCGATAAAATAAACCTGCGAATATTTGACCACCTTTCGCGCAATAACGCGGCAATCCGTGGTGCAACAAAATAAGAGATGACATCGTGTTGAATAAATTTGATGAAGCGTTTACCCGGTACACCAGGCATCCTGATTTTGGCCGATTACTGCTTCGGTTAACGTTCGGCATTTTAATGCTTTTTCATGGCGTTGCCAAAGTGAACCACGGCGTAGACTGGATTTCCGCGATGCTTGAAGCAAAGGGGTTACCCGGATTTATCGCCCAGGGTGTTTATATCGGCGAAATTGTTGCGCCCGTGCTGATCATTATTGGCTGGTTAACCCGCCCTGCCGCTTTTATTTATGCCTTTAACATTGTGGTGGCAACATTGCTGGTGGGTACAGATAAATTCTTTACCCTGACCAAGGTCGGGGCATGGGGACTTGAAAGTGAAGCACTCTATTTCCTCGGCGGCCTGTGCATTATGTTTCTTGGCGCCGGGAAATACAGTCTGTCTGGTAATAAAGAATAATCATTCACCATTGAGGGACTACCTATGAGTATCGTTGTTGTCTATTTTTCTGGCTACGGCCACACCTCCCTGGTTGCGGAAAATGTTGCTGCCGGCGCCAGTGCTGAGCTGATTGCTATTAATGAAAATGGCGAAATCACAGAAAGCGACTGGCAAAAGTTAAACGACGCGAAGGCGATTATTTTTGGCGCGCCGACGTACATGGGCGGCGTACCGTGGCAATTTAAAAAGTTCGCTGATGCCACCTCTAAAGCGTGGTTTACCCGTAGCTGGCAGGATAAAATTTTTGCGGGTTTCAGCAACAGCGCCAGCCTGAATGGTGACAAACAGGTGACGTTGCAGTACCTGCAAACCCTGGCGTCTCAGCACGGCGGTGTGTGGGTGAGCCTTGGCTTGCCGCCGGCGAATACGCTGGCCGCGTCGCGTGAAGATCTGAACAACCTGGGCGGTTCCGTGGGCCTGCTGGTGCAGTCTCCGTCCGATGCGGGCGCGGATAAAATCCCGTCTGGCGACCTTGCCACAGCGACTAAATTTGGCGAACGTGTTGCGGCGATTACCGCGCGCTTTAACTGATTTGGCGCACGCATAAAAAAGGGCAGCCTGCTGCCCTTTTTCCATATCAAAACAGGCTTAACGGTAAACAATACCGCCATCAATCAGAATCGACTGGCCGGTGACATAGTCAGAATCCGGGCCTGCGAGGTAAGAGACCAGGCTTGCCACATCATCCGGGGTTTCCGCGCGTCCCAGCGCAATCCCTTCGACATATTTCTTATACGTCTCACCCACCGGTGCGCCTGTGATCGCCGCGAAACGCTGGTCGATTTCGGTCCACATCCCGGTGCCCACAATCCCCGGACAGTAAGCATTCACCGTAATACCACGGCTGGCATACTCTTTTGCCGCCGCCTGCGTCAGCGCACGGACGGCGAATTTGGTCGCCGAGTAAATGCCTAACATCGCAAAACCGTCGTGGCCGGCAATAGAACAGGCGTTAATAATTTTGCCTTTCTGCTTACGCTCTTCGAATTTTTTCGCCGCGGCCTGAATCCCCCACAGGGTACCCTGCACGTTAATCCGCATAATGCGATCCACCTCTTCCGGGGTGACATCGGAGAGCGGTTGTACCTGCGCGATACCGGCGTTGTTAACGATGATGTCAAAACCACCCAGTTCGCGTTCCGTCTGGGCGATAGCCGCATAGACCTGTTCACGATCGGAGATATCGGCCACGAACGTCGCGGCTTTGCGCCCTAAGGCTCTGACCTCAGCGGCGACGGCTTCCAGCGCTTCTGCCTTCATATCCACCAGCATGATTGCTGCGCCGTCTTTAGCCAGACGCAACGCAATGCCTCGCCCAATCCCTTGACCGGCACCGGTTACCAGCGCGACTTTATTTTCGATAGCCATACTTTCTTCACCTCATCCTGACAAAAAACACTGCCTTAGCCACGGCAGCAGACTGGGCTTACACTACCGCCCGCCCGAGGCGTGGCCTACCCCCTCTGATGGGGGGGTGAGCACGCGAAGTGACGAGTCGCCCGGGTGCGACGCTGGTTCCGCCCTGCCTCCTTGAGTACACTCGGGGGAAAGAGAACAGAACGAGGTTGCGGTTGTATGGCATTTTTGTCCCCCACAGGTCACCTGCCCACAGAGAACGTTGACGAAGAACCTTTCCGATTTACACGCAACCTCCCGCTGATCCTCACAAAACTCACGCCGCCGCGTACCCCTGGCGTCGTGCTGCAACGCGACCGTCTTCTAACGCGGCTGGACAACGCCGCCTCCGGTAGCCTGACGCTGGTCTGCGCGGCTGCCGGGTTTGGCAAAACCACGCTGCTTTCCCAGTGGTACCAACACCGTCAGGCACAGGGCGATGCGCTGGCCTGGCTCAGTCTGGAAGAAGAAGACAGCACGCCATTACTCTTTATGCGCTACCTACTGGCAGCGCTGAGCCCGCTCTATCCGGGCTGGAGCGATACCTTCCAGCGATACCCGGAAGGGGCGCATCCTGGCGATTTTTCACTGTTTCTGGCAGAACTGGTCAATCAGCTTCATCACTGTTCACCCCCGCTTTATCTGATTCTCGATGATTACCAGAGCATCCGAAGCCGCGAAATCCATGATGGGCTGACCTGGCTGCTCCACCATGCCCCGGCGTCGTTACATCTGGTTATCGGCAGTCGCAACCGCCTGCCTCTGGTGCTCAGCCGCCTGCGGCTTTGGGAGCAGTACACGGAAATCGAAGACAGTGAATTGCGCTTTAACGATGCCGAAGCCCAGGCCTACTTCGCCCGGTCGGTAACGCCACCGGTTAATACGCGCGATATCCCGCAACTGATGACACTGACAGAAGGCTGGGTCGCAGGGATGAAAATTGCCGCCCTCTCTCCGCGCAGGCATGACGCAATGCCCGGCATTGGGGGAGTACTCAGTGGCGGTTCTCGCTCAATCAGTCGCTACCTTGAAGAGGTCATTTTCGCACCGCTGCCTGCCAGCGTGCTCCACTTCCTGATGCTGACCTCGCTGCTGAATCGTCTGCATCCTGCGTTGTGTGATGCGGTGACGGGGTTAAATAACGGCAAAGAGATGCTCGCCTGGATTGAGCAACACAATCTGTTTCTTAGCGCCCTGGATGAGGCGGGATTCTGGTTTCGCTACCACCCGCTGATGCGCGATGCCCTCTCCCATCGCCTGCAACAGGATGCCACCATCGACATCCGCCAGCTTCACGAGCGCGCGGGTAACTGGTTCGCCGCCCAGCAGCTCTGGGCAGAAGCGATACGCCATGCGCTGGCGGCCGGGAAGTCGCTCGCCCGACACGCAGAAGCCGGGGCGCAATCACTGGCGGAAGAAGGCGATATCGACACCATGGTGCGCTGGATCCACCATCTGCCCGCCACGCCCGATCCTTCGCGCATTGAACTACAGCTCAATCTGGCCTGGGCGCTGGCGCACCATTGCCGCTTTAGCGACGCCCGCCAGTTGCTTGATGCCATTGAGGCGATGGTGACGACACGCGCAGAGCATCTTCCACGGTCAACGTGGGTAAAGCAGCGCGTGGTGCGCGCCATTTGTGAGGCCTTCGCCGATAATATTTCCGGCAGTCTGCCGCTGGTTGAACCGTTGCTGAATGAGGTGCCCTGCGGGGATATCTGGGTGGATGGACTGGTCTGCAACATCCTCAGTTATTGCCATCTCGCCCTTGCCCACCCGCAGCGAGCGCTGGAGGTGCAGCAGCACGTTTCCGGCAACCAGGCCACCAACCGCAACCTGTTTGTTGAGGTCTACCGGGTCTTTGTGCTGGCACTCGGTCAGTTGCGTCAGGGGGACCTGCAAGAAGCCGAACGCCAGGCCATCCAGGCGTTGCACCATGCGGAGCACCATACCGGACAAAATTCCAGTAGTGGCGCCACGCTGGCCCCGCTGCTGGCCGAAATCGCCTGGGAGCGCGGCGACAGCGAACGGGTCAACAGTTTGCTGAACCTGCGTCTGGGCATGATTGATGATTTTTGCCCGTCAGATGGTCTTAGCCTGTGCTACGTGGTGCTTGCGCGTCAGGCGCAGTTGAATGCGCAACCTGATGAGGCCATGACACTCTTACGCCATGCCGGGCAACTGTGTAGAGATCGCGGCTGGTGGCGTGCGCGCATTGCGCTACTTGCCGAAGAAATCACCCTCCACCTGAATACCGGCAAGAAAGATAACGCCCGCAGGCAGTTCGCCTTACTCCAGCAACTGGCGAGCGAGCCAAGGGCGGTGGAAAATAGGGTTGTCGGCTGGCACAGGGGGATCTGCGAAAGCCGCCTGTTACTGGCCGAAGGCGATGCGCTGACGGCGGCAGCGACGCTGACTCCCGTGATAAATGAGCAGGAGCGCTGTGGTGAATGGCTGGCGGCAACGCGCTTGCGCATCCAGCAGGCCGTGGCCTTCTGGCAAGCCGGTGAGGAAAAACAGGCTATGGCGGCGTGCGTTCCGGCACTCCCGCGCGCCGTCGCGCAAAACATGCAGCGCACGCTGCTCGATGGCGGGTCGCCTTTACTGGCCCTGCTCAGCCGGTTGCGTGAACAGTCCCAGTTCGATACGGCATTAACCGCCGTCATCGCCAGCGCCGGGGCGATGCTGATGTCCGGGGGGATTACCCCCCTGGTGACACACGAAGCCGCGACGCAGGGGCTACGGTTGACCGAACGCGAGCAGCAAATCTTACAGCTCATCGCCGAAGGACACTCCAATAAAGGCATCGCCCGCACGCTTGGGATCTCGGTTGAGACCGTCAAATGGCACCTTAAGCAGTTGTATGAAAAGCTGGCGGTGAGCGGACGTATTCAGGCGGTGAACCGGGCGAGAAAATTGGGTTTAATGGGTTAGCGAGTTTTCGCCTGCCCTGTGTGACAGGCGAAGAACAGGTTAATCACCGATTACGCCGACCGACGAGCGCAAAATGCCACACACATTCCCACCAGCGCAGCCCCACTCAGCCACTGGAACACCAGACGCCACGCCTCCAGTGACGGATGCGCCCCCAACAGCACAGTGATAATTGCCAGCATCATCGCCCCGGCGGTGTACTGAGTGGTGACCATCAGCGCACTGGCCCGCCCCTGTAGCGCCACAGGCGTGGCCGTCAGCCCGATGGCAAACATCGCCGGATAAATCAACCCGTGTCCCAGGCCACTCAGCGCAATACCGAGCATAAAGACAAGCGAAAACGGCACAGTGAGCGTCGTCGACAGCAGCCACAGCCCCAGCCCCGCAGCGGCAAACCCAACGGTTAACACCCCCGCGCTGGAAAAGCGTACGCTCAGGCGGGTATAGAGACCATTGCCAGCCACAATCAACACTGCCAGCGGGGTAAACAACAGCCCGGTCACCACCGCCCCGATCGCCAGTGTCTGCTGCCAGAACAGCGTCATGGCATAGAACTGGCTCCCGACGCTTGCCATATAGCAGGCGCTACTGAGCCAGCCGCTTTGCAGCCCCGGTAACGTGCGAAGCCGTTCCGACAACAGCGGCCTGGCGGCAAAGCGTTCATGTACGATAAACAGCACCAGCATGCCCAGCGCCAGACGGTTTGCCAGAAAATCAGGCTGCCCGGTTTCGGCGTAGCGCATCAGCGCCCAGACGACCGCCCCGGCGGTGGCACAGCCTGCCAGCGCCCCAAACCCTCCAGGCTGTTTCTCTCCTTCGGTTCTCAACAGCGGAAAGTCCCGGCTAACCCGCCAGAGCGCCAGCAGCCCTGGTGGCAGATTGATAAAGAAGATAGCCCGCCAGTTTAACTCGGCCAGCAGCCCACCCAGCATTACGCCTGCCACCAGCCCGAGCGCGCCAATCGCACTCCAGATAGCTAACGCCCGACGATGGGCTTCGCCCTGAAAACGCTGCGCCATCAGCGCCAGTACCGCCGGTTGCAGGAGTGCTGCCGCAACGCCCTGACCCGCACGAGCGGTTAACAGCAGCGCGGCGCTCTGCGCCAGCCCACCGATGACGGACGCGAATAAAAACAGCCCCATCCCGATGGTAAATATCCGCCGGGCCCCCAGACGATCGCAGAGGCTTCCCCCCAGCAGCAGCAGCCCGGCAAAAATGAGCCCATAGAGGGAAACAACCCATTGCATTTCACCAGCCGTGAGCGCCAAATCCTGCGCCAGCATGGGCAGCGCCACGTAAACAATGGCGTAATCCAGCGCAATCAGCGCCTGGGCAATGCCCGGTACCAGCAGAGGAAGAGAACGCGATGTTTGTGGCGTTGTCGTCAGATTAATGTGCGTCATCAGGCTTCCTGTTCGTTGAATAATGATGAATAATCCTCATGGATTACTTGCTCTTCATACAGGCTACGCCTTATTGATTGACGCAATCAAAGTCATAGTTTTCAGCAAAAGATGAGTTAAATTCATCCATGAAATTACGTCGTCTGCCACCGCTTGGCGCGATCCGCGCTTTTGATGCTGTTGCCCGCCACGCCAGTTTTAAACTGGCCGCCGAGGAAATTGGCGTCACCTCCACGGCTATCAGTCACCAGATTCGTCAACTGCAAGAGACCCTCGGCCAGCGATTGTTTACCCGTTCCGCCCGCGCGGTAACGCTCACCGCCAGCGGCGAGATCCTTTTTCGCGCCTCGGAGAATATGTTCACCACCCTGCGCGAGGCCGTCACGCTTATCGAGGCCGGTGCCCCGCCCGATGCGCTGACGCTCAGCACCACCTCGAATTTCCTGACCAACTGGCTGGTGCCGCGCCTGCCGCTTTTGCACCGCCAGCTCCCGGACCTGGAACTGCGCTTTCACAGCAGCACCAGCCTGGTGGATGTGCGCGGCGCGATGGCCGACTGCGCCATTCGCTACAGCATGCAGGCGGACGCGTCGCTGGAAAGCACGCTACTCTGGCGGGATCGTTTTGTGCTGGTCGCCAGCCCGGCTATAAAGCTGCAAAGCCCGCAGGATCTGGCCGGACTCACGCTTTTTCACATCGAAAACCGCCATGTGCCAACGCCGGAACCGGACTGGCACCACTGGAAAGAGACTTTTGGCCCGGCGGATTTAGCCGTGCAGACGGGGATCCGTTTTGATGATGAGACACACGCGATTCAGGCGGCGATTGCCGGACAGGGCGTGTTACTGGCAAGCGAACTGCTAATCCAGTATCCGCTGGCACAAGGGCTACTGCATATTGCCCTGCCGGGGGCGCTTCCCGGCGGCAATTACTATTTTGTCACCAGCGCGGATAAAGCCAGCCGCCGCGATGTGCAACAGTTCAAACAGTGGCTTATCAAGGCATTTGATGACGTGACGTTGTAACAAAAAGGCAAGAAACACGCGCTGTGACCAGGTGAAAACGTAAGCGGTCCCCCCTGGGTTTTGCTATGGTATTTTTTTGCTGATGAGAAGCGGGTAGAACGAATGGAGCGGCTGGATTGCGACCGTATGTTTGTCGCGGTGATGGAAACAGGCAGTTTTACGGCGGCGGCGCAACGGTGTGGTACCAGCCACGGTCAGGCATCGAAATTGATCTCCCGGCTGGAGAGCGAACTGGGCGTTAACCTGCTGCGCCGCAGCACCCGCTCACTGACCCCCACCGAGGTGGGCATGGCCTACTACGAACGAATCCGTCAGCTACTGGTCGATTACGACGCGCTTAATGATGCCGTTCGCAATAGCGCCAACGCCCCTTCCGGGCTGCTGCGCATTTCGGCCCCTGTCACGTTTGGCGTCTCACAACTGGCGCCACATCTGGTGGAATTCGCCCGCCGCTACCCGGATATCGAACTGGATGTCAGCTTTTCCGACAGGCTCGTTAACGTGGTGGATGAAGGCTTTGATCTGGCCCTGCGTATCGGCAGCCTGAGTGACAGCAGCCTGATTGCCCGCCGTTTATGCCCGATTCGCAGTGTGGTCGTCGCCGCCCAAAGCTACCTTGAACGCCACGGCGAACCGGTACACTGGTCAGAGCTGGAACAGCACGCCCTGATTGTTGATACCAATTTTCGCGATCCCTGGCACTGGCCGTTTCGCGATACCCAACAGCAAATGCACTTGCAGCCGGTTCGCGGGCGAATCAAATTCTCCAACGCGGAAGCCTGTATGGAGGCCGCCTGCGCCGGGTTGGGGATTGCCAGAGTGCCGATGTTTATCGCTGAAAAAGCATTGAATGCGCAGCGTGTGGTGCCCATTCTGGCTCCTTTTGAGGCGCCGCCGCTGGCGCTCTATGCGGTCTATCCCCCGGCCCGCTATCTGGCGCAGAAAGCCCGCGTGTTAATCGATTTTCTGGCGGCAACGTACGCCTCGCTGTCGTAGCCATGATTGTTTCCATTATGGAAATAAATATCCTCTTTTTGACCCAATAATCATTGGGCTGGAAACACTCTATAGTCCTTTCATCAACCTATTCGAGAGGACACAACCATGACTGATTCACGTACTGCTCCCTATGCATCTCTGCTGTTGCGCCTGGCGCTGGGTATTCTGTTTCTGGCGCACTTTAGCCTGAAATTCTTTGTTTTTACCCCGGCGGGTACCGCGAAGTTTTTTGCCTCTCTCGGTCTGCCTGGCGGGCTGGCCTATCTCACCATGGCGGTTGAACTGGTGGGGGCGATCGCGCTGATCCTCGGTATCTATAGCCGTATCGTTGCCATCGTGCTGATTCCGATTCTGTTGGGCGCTATCTTCACCGTTCACGGCCCGGCTGGCTTTTTCTTCACTAACCCGAACGGCGGCTGGGAATTCCCGGCATTCTGGATAGTGGGTCTGCTTGCTCTGGCGCTGACCGGGGATGGAAAATACGCGCTCAAACCGACCCCTTTTAAAGGCTAAAGGAGTACACATGCTGATTGACGGAAAATGGACGGCGGACTGGCACCCGGTGCAGGCCACCGATGAAAAAGGCGGGTTTGTGCGCCAGACTTCCAGTTTTCGCCACTGGGTGACGCCTGACGGGGCGCCCGGTATTACCGGCGAAGGCGGTTTTATCGCCGAACCGGGACGCTACCATCTGTATGTCGCGCTGATTTGCCCGTGGGCCTCGCGTACGCTGATTGCCCGGAAGCTGAAAGGGCTGGAGGAGGTTATCAGTGTCTCGGTGGTTGAACCCTGGCTGCTGGAGGAAGGCTGGCATTTCGGCGATTACCCCGGCACCGACCGGGACACGATCAATAACGTCGAGTGGCTGCATCAGCTTTATACCAGGGCCGATCCAACCTTTACCGGTCGCGCGACGGTCCCGGTGCTGTGGGATAAGAAAACCCATACCATCGTGAATAACGAGTCCGCTGATATTGTACGGATGCTCAACAGCGGCTTTGGCGAGCTGGCGCGTGGCAGTATTGATCTCTACCCCGCCGCCCTGCGCGAAGAGATTGATCAGCTCAACGCCGCGATTTATCCAACGCTGAATAACGGTGTGTACCGCGCCGGTTTTGCCACCACCCAGGTCAGTTATGAGGAGGCAGTCGGCGATGTGTTCTGCATGCTCGATACGCTGGAAACGCGACTTGCAACGCGGGACTTTCTCTGCGGTGGACAGCTAACCGAAGCCGATATCCGTCTGTTTGTGACCCTGGTGCGTTTTGATGCCGCCTACCATGGGGTGTTCAAATGTAATCGGCGTAAGCTTGCGGAATACCCGCATCTGGACCGCTATCTGCGGACAATGCTGGCGGTTCCGGGCATCCGGGAAACGGTGAATATTGATCACATCAAGCAGGGCTACTATTCCATCAAGGCGCTCAATCCGAATGGGATTGTTCCGCAGGGGCCGGATCTCAGCGCGTATGGTTTATAAGTCAGTCGCAGAAAGCGAGATCTTCGCGGGGTGAGGAGGCCAGGCGGCTATGGAGGGGGGTTCCGTTCACTTTATATTCATGGCGAAATGGAACCTCCGGACACGTGAACGGGTAAAGGGGAACATCGCGTTCCCCTTTACCATCCCCGCGGCCCCGGATGGCGGCGCAAGCGCCTGATCCGGGCTACAAAACGTTCAGGCCGCACGAAATAGTCCCCTCTCCCTGTAGGCTGAGGAATCCCCACAAAAATGCGAGCACGAACGGTCCCCTCTCCTCTTTGGGGAGAGGGTTAGGGTGAGGGGGAAAATGCGGCTCGGGAGGTGGGGGTTATAAAAACGCGGTTTCGCTGCTCCCCACGCTTTTCAGCTCAAGCCCTACAAATTTGAGCCCTATTCCGTGTTCACGATCTATATCGGTTGCAAACATAAACCCGAAATTATCTTTCGCATCAGGAGACAGGTAAATTTTCACCAGAATAAGATCTGTCGCCTCTGCGCCATACACCCGTTTGCAGTACGCCTGAGTTTCCGCTGTGATTTTCTGCGAGAACGCGTTCTGTTTCTCGATAAGAAACTGGATATCGTTCCTCATTTTGTCATCAGGCGAATGCGCTTCCAGATTTATGCACTGAACAGGTTCAGAACCGAATGCCGGTAAAAGCAAATCAACTGCGGCGCCTTCATCATCGGCATAGTATTCCAGTTCTACGGACATCTTCCGGGTTCCTTTTATCGGGACCTCAGGGCAGTGATGGTTTCTCTGCCCTCAGCGAATTCATATCTGGCAATGCTTGCAAGAAAACGAGGGAATTAAAATCCCCAGGCTTCATCTTCGGTTATTACCTTGCTGATGAAACTATCGAGATCCTGCTCAAGAAAAATATTCTTCTGGCTTTCCAGATTGGCAAAATAGACGGCCCCATCATCCATATTCATACAGTAGGGAAACCCACCGCCGTCAATGGCAAAGGGAAGAAAATTTGCCGGGAGAATCTTCTTATCGACAACCAGCGTTCTGTAGTAGCCATCAGCGGTCAACAAACCTGGGCCGTTAGCATGCAAAATCGACAGAAAGTATTTGATATCGTTCTCATATTTTTCACTCTGGTAAACGCGCCGCCCATCCTCAAGCTTGCCACCGTTACTGATGAGCCATAACGACGTTAAAACATCAGGGAAAGAGACGCCCAGCGATGCTTCAATATCGCCAAGCTCATCAGCCGTGACGGCGGGCGATGAATCTACGAGTTTAATCATCATGTCGTTACCTGTTAGCAATAAGCAGCAATATGGCCTCTCAGCCATCCTTAATAGCAAGAAATAGTAACAGCTTCTCTTGCTTCATACTCATCACCACCATGATCGCCTCGTCGATTCATTCCCCTTTTCACCCTTGAATATCAGTAAGAAAAGGGTGAACGTTGCTGCGCCTCTTGTAAAAAATGCGTGGCATCTTCACCGGCGGCGGTATACAGCGGCGCGTTTTGATCGTTCGCAACGGCAAAAATGGCATTCGCGACATCCCCGGCGTGAGTCACTGGCGAGTGGTTATCGCGCGCCATCTGAATAAACGCATCCACCATCGCGCCATACACCGGATCGTCTTGTCCGCCAAAATAGGCCCGCGCATTCTCGCCAAACTTCGTCTCTGGTGAGCGCCCCGGCAACACCACATGAACGCGAATACCCAATGGCCTGACCTCAATGGCTAATGACTCGCTCCAGGCATTCAGCGCCGCTTTACTTGCACGATAAAGCCCAATCAGCGGCATTGCTTTGGTTGTCACTGACGATGAAACATTGATGATAATCCCTGATTTTTTCTCTCTCATTAGCGGCAGAAACGCCTGGGTTAACGCGAGCGTCCCCAGAACATTGGTGTTCATTAACTGCTGCGCGGTTGCCAGGGGCGTGAGTTCAACAGGGACCGGTGCGCCAAAACCGGCATTATTCACCAGCAGGTCAATCGCCCCGGCCTTTTTCACCACATTATCAATGCTGTCAGCGGAAGTGATATCCAGCGGCAAAAGAGTCAGATTGTCGCTTTCAGGTAACAGCGTCGGATCGGGCGTTCTCATGGTTGCAATCACTTTCCAGCCTTTGTCTAAAAAGAGTTTTGCTGTTGCAAGCCCAAAACCCGATGAGCATCCGGTAATCAGTGCAGTCGACATGTTTAATCCTCTCTGTTGGCAAGAGCAACGATCATAGCCGCCTCTGTCTGGACAATATATAATCAAAAATCCAGTAAAATTTAGAGAACGTCCAATGTCAGACCCGTTAACCGATATTGTTACCTTGCTCAACCCCAGGCCTACCCATACCAAACTCGTCGAGGGAGCGGGTCAGTGGCGCATTGTCCGGGAATCTTGCGGAGAGGCGTTTTACTGCGCAGTGTTACAAGGCGAATGTCTGATAAGCATTAACGGCAAAGCGCCAAAATTGCTGGTATCCGGCGATTTCATTCTGATACCCGCAACCTACACGTTTGAAAACACCAATGCGGGCACGTCTGTGCCGACGGACATTACGACGCCGACCCTGATTGGCGATGGGCACGTGAGAATTGGCGCAACAACAGGACCGGCTGAATTTCTGATGAATGTGGGGCACTGCGAATTCGACACGCCGGACAAACAGCTTATCGTCGCGTTACTGCCCAACGAGATCCTGGTGAAAGGACAACAGCGTTTTGTCACCCTGCTTGAACTTCTGCTTGATGAAAGCCAGGCCCGGCGGCCAGGACGTGAAGTGGTATTGATGCGTCTTTTACAGTTATTACTGGTTGAGTCGTTGCGAAGCCATGATTGTCTGTCGGGAACGGCAGGTATTTTGCGGGGATTACAACACGAAAAAATCGCCATCGCGTTGCATCTCATTCATGAAAAGCCCGACATTGACTGGCAAATAGCACAGCTCGCCAGCCACTGTGCGATGTCGCGTTCCTCTTTTTTCGCCATATTCAACGAAACAGTCGGTATGCCGCCCATGCAATATCTGCTCTTCTGGCGAATGTCCTTGGCCAGAAAAGCACTGTTGAGCAGTACGGATAAAATCGAACAGATCGCATTTCGCATTGGATATCAGTCAGCGAGCGCCTTCAACGTCGCCTTCACGAAATATGTAGGGATGCCGCCGGGGGTATTCCGACGCCAGAAACCCCATGCTATCTCTGTGGAGCCGCATTACTGATGAAAAGCCAGTGTTGAATACTCTTTCTGTAAATTATCACTGGCCTTGTCTTTACGCTCTTTCCCCCTAAATAAAACAGGCTTTGCGGCGTCTGTTGAAGGGGGCCGTTAACGCGGATTATCTTACCTGCATCCGATATTCAATCATGCCGCTTTTTTTCGCAATCCAGTCATATAATCTTTGCGCACGATAATTCGCTTCGTGGGTGTGCCAGTAAAGATGGCTGGCATGACGTTTTCGGGCTTCTTTCTGGACATATTCAATTAACTGTTTGCCAATCTGTTTGCCGCGTGTATTTTCGCTGACATATAAATCTTCAAGATAACAGTAATCACTTTCCGCCCAGGTTGAACGGTGAAAAAGATAATGGGCGAAACCCACCAGCTCGCCATTATTTTTCGCGACAGCACAGAATATCGGCTCGATTGGATTGGCAAAGCGCTCCCAGGTGCGCGTTGTGACCGCGTCAGGAATATCAACATTATAAAATATTTGATAATTTTTCCACAGCGGCAACCAGCTTTCATAATCCATTTCGCTGGCTGCTTCAATTGTGATAACCGCTGTATTCATAATAATAACCTCTTTATTTTCTGGCTTGTTCTGTATTGGAGTGAATCATTAATTAAAAAACGCAGACAGCGTAGGTGTTGGCTTTATTCAAACACGAAAAGCACAGGTAACATGCCGATATATGACGCGCCTTATCGCCGCCGCTCCACCCTGCCCGTCATTGACGCTTCGGCAATAATGATAAGGTTAAAATGGCAGGTTTAGCCCCACCAATTTTTCACAATGCAGCAGACCAATTTATCTTCTGGCAGCAGACCATCCTGTTATAGACTGGATGATGACGGAAGTAATAACGGAGAAACGGATGTTTAAGCATGCCCAGCTTGAAACGGTAAAGGCCTGGATGATGGATCCGGCAAACGGCTCACTGCCTCTTCATGAAAGGATCCAGCGAGCAATACGGGCACTTATCCTGGAAGGCATTTTATCTCACGGCAAAGCCCTCCCCGCCTCGCGTGCATTAGCCATCTCACTCAATGTTTCCCGCGACACCATTGAAGCTGCCTATACGCGTCTGCATGCGGAGGGGTTTATTGAAAGACACACGGGTAAAGGCAGCTTTGTTTCTGCCAGCGCCCGATTTCTGAAATCACATTCCCGGCAACGCCAGTCCGCCGCTGAGGTACGTGAACCCACGCTCAGTGCGCGGGGAAATGTGATGTACAAAAGTGGGGGGATACGTGAATTTTCATCGCCTCGCCCACTGGCGCCGGGGATCCCCGAAACTCGTCTGTTTCCGGTACAAACCTGGGAGCGACTTGAGCGACAGGTACTGAAAGAGTATCGCCACCGTGCGCTGGAGCAAAGCCCACCTCAAGGGACAGAGCGGTTACGGCGGGCCATCGCAGAGTATGTCAATCTGGAACGCGGCGCGCATGCCACGCCAGAACGTATCATTATTCTGACAAGTTCCCAGCAGGCGCTCGCCCTCTGTTCTCATGTCCTGATGGACAGCGGCGATGCCATCGTGATTGAAGATCCGACCTATCAGGGGGCGCAAAAAGCGTTTAAGGCTGCCGGGCTGAACAGCCTTCCGGTCCCGCTGGATGAGAAAGGGCTGTGTATTGCGTCACTTAATGCTCTGACAGCGCCGGCGAAAGCTATCTATCTTACCCCTTCCCATCAGTACCCTACCGGCGTCACCCTGTCTCTTGACCGACGGCTGGCGGTCATCGACTGGGCAAACCGTCACCAGGCCTGGATTATTGAAGATGACTATGACAGCGAGTTTCACTATGAAGGCAAGCCGATGGCCTGCGTGCAGGGGCTGGACGCCTTTAACCGGACAATCTATATCGGGACGTTCACCAAGTCTCTTTTTCCGGGGCTACGCATTGCCTGGATGATCGTGCCCGCAGAACTTGTTGAACCGCTAACGATGGCAAGGACGTTAATGGACGGTCATACCGCCTCCATCACGCAACTGACCGTCGCCAAATTTCTGGAGGGTGGCCATTTTGGTTCCTATGTCCGGATGATGCGGGAAGTTTATGTTGCTCGCCGTGACAAACTGGCAAGCCTGATTGAAGAGCGTCTTTCTGATTTTGTCGTTGGCATAACGCCAACGGGCGGAATGCAGATGCCCTGCCATCTCAGGAAGGGCATTTCCGAAGCAGCCGTCGCCGCAGCCGCCCGACGTGCAGGTATTGATATGCTTGGGCTTGCCGAATTATATGCAAATGAACCGGCATCAACCGGTTTTTTGATGGGTTTTGCGGCTTACACGGAGAAGGAAATAGAAGACGCGGTAGAAAAAATCGCCGCCCTTTTTCGTCTTCTCTGAGGCTTTGGCGTGCCAGCCCGACACCTGCCTCACTCAATGTGCCTGCCGCTGGCAGGCCGCCAATATCATCCTGAACGGATGCGAGCTATGTGGATTGCTAGCCTAATCGCTGCATTTCAGCGCGGCCAATACTGCGTCGCCATGCGCCAGGGGCCTGCCCGTAGTGACGCTTAAAGCTGCGGTTGAAAGACTGCTGAGAGTCAAAGCCCAACGCGATGGCCACATTCAAAATCGGTTCGTCGCTGCGGGCTAACCGCTCGACCGATTTTTGCAGCTTTTGCGCACGAATATACTCGGCGAGACGATAGCCCGTATGCTCTTTGAAGATCCGCTGGAGGTGCCACTTCGAATAACCGGCGCGTCTGGAAACCGTATTGATATCGAGACGGCTTTCAATGTTGTTGTCGATCCAGTCGAGTAAATCGTGAATAAATGCGCCATTGTTCATTTTGTTTCCTCCCGCGCGGCTTATCAAAAAAGCATCTTTGTCTGTTGCATTTAAAGGTGGCCTGCTTTTGCAGTAAATGCAAGTTTTATTATTGCATTTAAATCCCTGCCGGAAATCTGGCTTCTGCTCCTGACGCAAACAGCACATAAAGTGCAACAATTATTCTTGCACTTAATTTAGCACCTCCCTACAATCGCCGCGATAGTGTATTCGCAACTGTTACAGTTTTGTGGCGATGAACGACACAAATGGCCTTAAGCCAGCCCGGACAAAGGAAGTGGCGCGGCGTCCCCTGCTGCGTCTTGCCCGGCGGCTACAATTACCGGAATAAAAATAATGAGCCTGCAAAAACATTGGGTTAATTTTCGTCTGAATGCGCTGGGAGCGGTATTACTCTCCGTCATGCTCGTCGGATGCGATGAGGGTGTCGCGCAAAATGCCGTGCCACAAGCGCCTGCCGTGAGCGCCGCTTACGTGGTCGTGAAATCGATTAGCCAGTGGGATAGCTTTAACGGCCGGATTGAAGCGGTGGAAAGCGTTCAGCTACGCCCCCGCGTCTCTGGATACATTGATAAAGTGAATTACACCGACGGCCAGGAAGTGAAAAAAGGCGAGGTGCTGTTCACCATCGATGACAGAACCTATCGCGCCGCGCTGGAACAGGCGCAGGCAACGCTGGCGAGAGCCAAAACGCAGGCCAGCCTGGCGCAAAGTGAGGCCAGCCGTACCGATAAATTAATCAACACCAATCTGGTCTCCCGTGAAGAGTGGGAACAGCGTCGTTCTGCCGCCGCCCAGGCGCAGGCCGACATTCGTGCAGCGCAGGCGGCAGTTGATGCCGCACAGCTTAACCTGGACTTCACCAAAGTGACCGCCCCCATTGATGGCCGCGCCAGTCGTGCGCTGATCACCAGCGGTAACCTGGTCACGGCGGGCGACAGCGCCAGCGTACTTACCACGCTGGTATCGCAAAAGACGGTTTACGTCTACTTTGACGTGGATGAGTCGACCTACCTCCACTACCAGAACCTCGCCCGCAGCGGGCAAGGCGCGTCCAGTAACCACCTGGCGTTACCGGTTGAGATTGGCCTGGTTGGCGAGGATGGCTATCCCCATCAGGGCAAAGTGGATTTTCTGGATAATCAGTTAACGCCGAGCACCGGCACTATCCGTATGCGCGCAATCCTGGATAACGCACAGCGTCAGTTCACGCCAGGGCTCTTTGCCCGCGTGCGTCTGCCGGGCAGCGCTGAGTTCAAAGCCACGCTTATCGACGACAAAGCAGTACTGACCGACCAGGATCGTAAATATGTTTATATCGTTGATAAAGAAGGTAAAGCGCAGCGTCGCGATATTACGCCGGTGCGTCTGGCTGCCGGTTTACGCATCGTGCAGAAGGGGCTGAACCCTGGCGATAAAGTCATCGTCGATGGTTTACAAAAAGTGTTTATGCCGGGTATGCCGGTTAACGCGAAAACCGTTGCCATGACTACCAGCACCGCCCTCAACTGATCCCTTACCTGAGAATCCGACACATGGACTTTTCCCGCTTTTTTATCGACAGGCCGATTTTCGCCGCGGTGCTGTCGATTCTGATTTTCATTACAGGATTGATCGCTATCCCGCTGCTGCCGGTCAGCGAATATCCTGATGTCGTACCGCCCAGCGTTCAGGTACGCGCGGAGTATCCCGGCGCAAACCCGAAAGTGATTGCAGAGACCGTGGCGACGCCGCTGGAAGAAGCGATCAACGGCGTTGAAAACATGATGTACATGAAATCCGTTGCCGGCTCTGATGGCGTACTGGTCACCACTGTCACCTTCCGTCCGGGTACTGACCCGGATCAGGCGCAGGTTCAGGTGCAAAACCGCGTATCACAGGCCGAAGCGCGTCTTCCGGAAGATGTGCGGCGTCTGGGTATCACCACCCAGAAACAGTCGCCGACGCTGACGCTGGTGGTGCATCTGTTTTCACCCAACGGTAAGTACGACTCCCTGTATATGCGCAACTACGCCACGCTAAAAGTGAAGGATGAGCTGGCCCGTCTGCCGGGCGTTGGTCAAATCCAGATTTTTGGCTCCGGTGAATACGCGATGCGCATCTGGCTGGATCCCAATAAAGTGGCGGCACGTGGGTTGACCGCCTCCGATGTGGTGACGGCGATGCAGGAGCAAAACGTCCAGGTTTCCGCCGGGCAGCTTGGCGCCGAGCCGCTGCCGAAAGAGAGCGATTTCCTGATCTCCATTAACGCCCAGGGTCGCCTGCACACGGAAGAAGAGTTTGGCAATATTATTCTGAAAACGGCGCAAGACGGCTCGCTGGTCCGCCTGCGTGACGTGGCGCGTATTGAAATGGGCTCCGGCAGCTATGCGCTGCGCTCCCAGCTTAACAACAAAGACGCGGTCGGGATTGGTATCTTCCAGTCACCGGGGGCCAACGCCATCGATCTGTCTAACGCGGTGCGCGCCAAGATGGACGAACTGTCGAAGCGTTTCCCGGATGATATGAAGTGGGCGGCCCCTTACGATCCGACGGTGTTTGTTCGCGATTCCATTCGCGCAGTCGTGCAAACGCTGCTGGAAGCGGTGGTGCTGGTTGTGCTGGTTGTGATTCTGTTCCTGCAAACCTGGCGCGCGTCGATTATTCCGCTGATCGCGGTGCCGGTATCGGTGGTGGGCACGTTCAGTATTCTCTACCTGCTTGGCTTCTCGCTGAATACCCTGAGTCTGTTCGGGCTGGTGCTGGCTATCGGTATCGTCGTGGATGACGCCATCGTGGTGGTGGAAAACGTTGAGCGAAATATCGAAGAGGGGCTGGCTCCTCTTGCGGCGGCGCATCAGGCGATGCGTGAAGTCTCCGGGCCGATTATCGCGATTGCACTGGTGCTGTGCGCGGTGTTCGTGCCGATGGCGTTCCTCTCCGGGGTGACCGGTCAGTTCTATAAACAGTTTGCGGTGACGATCGCGATTTCGACGGTGATCTCGGCCATCAACTCGCTGACGCTTTCACCAGCGCTGGCTGCCCTGCTGTTAAAACCGCACGGTGCGCCGAAAGACTACCCTACCCGCCTGATCGATCGTCTGTTCGGCTGGATTTTCCGTCCGTTTAACCGCTTTTTCCACCGTAGCTCGGACGGCTATCAGGGGCTGGTGGGCAAAACGCTCGGACGCCGTGGCGCGGTGTTTGTTGTCTATGTGCTGCTGCTCTGCGCCGCGGGCGTAATGTTTAAAGCCGTCCCCGGCGGGTTTATTCCGACACAGGATAAGCTTTATTTAATTGGCGGTGTGAAAATGCCGGAAGGCTCTTCGCTGGAACGCACCGATGCGGTGATCCGCAAGATGAGCGAAATCGGGATGAATACCGAAGGCGTGGATTATGCGGTCGCCTTTCCAGGGCTGAATGCGTTGCAGTTCACCAATACGCCAAATACCGGGACGGTCTTTTTTGGCCTGAAACCGTTCGATCAGCGTAAACATTCTGCTGCGGAAATTAACGCGGAGATCAACGCGAAAATCGCGCAAATCCAGCAGGGCTTCGGTTTCTCCATCCTGCCGCCGCCGATATTAGGGCTGGGTCAGGGTTCTGGCTATTCGCTTTATATTCAGGACCGCGCCGGGCTTGGCTATGGCGCGCTGCAAACCGCGGTGAACACGATGTCCGGTGCGATTATGCAGACGCCAGGGATGCACTTCCCAATCTCCACCTACCAGGCTAACGTGCCGCAACTGGATGTGCAGGTTGATCGTGATAAGGCGAAAGCACAGGGCGTGTCGCTGACCGATCTTTTCGGTACGCTGCAAACCTATCTGGGGTCGTCGTATGTCAACGATTTCAACCAGTTCGGTCGTACCTGGCGCGTGATGGCGCAGGCCGACGGGCCATACCGCGAAAGCGTGGAAGATATTGCCAATTTGCGTACCCGCAATAATCAGGGCGAAATGGTGCCGATTGGCAGTATGGTCAATATCAGTACGACTTACGGGCCGGACCCGGTGATTCGTTATAATGGCTATCCGGCGGCGGATCTCATTGGCGATGCCGACCCTCGCGTACTCTCCTCCTCACAGGCGATGACGCAACTGGACGGAATGTCTAAGCAGATCCTGCCCAATGGGATGAATATTGAATGGACGGACCTGAGCTACCAGCAGGCTACTCAGGGTAATACGGCGCTGATCGTCTTCCCGGTCGCGGTTCTGCTGGCGTTCCTGGTTCTGGCGGCGCTGTATGAAAGCTGGACGCTGCCGCTGGCGGTGATCCTTATCGTGCCGATGACCATGCTGTCCGCACTGTTCGGCGTCTGGCTGACCGGTGGCGACAACAACGTGTTTGTGCAGGTCGGTTTGGTGGTACTCATGGGGCTGGCCTGTAAAAACGCCATTCTGATCGTGGAGTTTGCCCGTGAGCTGGAAATCCAGGGCAAAGGAATCATGGAAGCGGCGCTGGAAGCTTGTCGCCTGCGTTTACGCCCGATTGTGATGACCTCTATCGCCTTTATTGCCGGGACGATCCCGCTGATACTCGGGCACGGCGCGGGGGCGGAAGTGCGCGGCGTCACCGGGATCACGGTGTTCTCCGGTATGCTGGGCGTGACGCTGTTCGGTCTGTTCCTGACCCCGGTGTTTTACGTGACACTGCGTAAATTCGTCACGCGCGGTAAAGTGGAAAGAGAGGTTTTACCAGCCTGAGTCACTGTTGCAGATAACAAAAAACCGCCTTCGCAGTGAAGGCGGTTTTTTTTCGCAATATGAAAAGTATTAAAGCGCTTTTTTAATCCGATCATCCAGTTCAGGCAGCAGATCGCACCCGCTGGTATCGGCTTTTTTGACCTTTTCCAGCGCGCTTGCCACGGTATGGCGAGCAAGTACATCTAACGACGCCTGCTCCGCTTCATCGGCAATCGATTTGAAATACCAGCATGCGTTGGCACTGACCACGCAGCGGGCCGGTATGTCGGGGCGCGACGCCCACAGCTTTTTATCTTCGATGACCGAAAGGTAGATATCGCGCAGGGTGATCTCTTCGGGCGGACGACCAAGATGAATAGAGCCGTTGCGGCCAAGCGTAGAAACGATAATCCCATCACGCGTGAGAGGCACCATCAATTTACGGATAAAGCTCGGATTTGCTTCCAGGCCGTAGGCCAGAATCGCACTCGTCGAACGTTCACCCAATTGCTCCGCCATCGCTACGCTGAGAACCATCTGCAAAGCTGTCGGGAAGCGGTAATCTAACATTTTATTGTCCTGGGTCGCGGTGAATCTTGTTCTTTTTGGCACCGCAGAGGTGAATAACCAATGAGCAATAATATAACAAATACAGTCTTTTTTTTGAAGCAATCAACGCGTGACCTGGCCCGTAAAAAAGAGTTTCCACGTATGACAGAGATGTCATTCAATGCCAGATGACGACATTATCTGGTAAGAATCAAAAAAATTCTCAAGCGTGATCGATACAGGCCAGAGCCTTTTCATGCCTGACCTGATTTATTTGCAAATGGAAACGATCACTTCATGCAACCAATATGCGCCAGAAATGGGGGCATATATGATATTACCAAACGAACGTCTTTTTAACCCGAACCGAAAAACGGAAGTACGGTATCCATATGCAGGCGAAAATTATGTATCTGACAATAGGCATAATCATGTCGAAATTCAGAGCAAGAGGCGCAAATAAGTATGAAGTGATGGCCCGGTCAATCATCATGATCGCGATACTGGCAACCAGTAGCACACTAAACGCCAGAGGTAACGCCCTCTTTTTGCGCACAAAAAGAGACGTAACATAGATAACCAGGAGCAGTAAAATCAGGTTAATCCCAGCGGCAGTAAAAAGATAGGATGTCTGGTAAACAGGAATACGACCGAGCATGTTCGTACCCAGTTTTAATGTCACTATCAGAGACGTGAAATAATCGTAGGCCATGAGCAAAATATTGAGGAGTGGCAGGAACAACAGGCCACCGATTTTTCTGTACCGTTTTTCCTCACATTCAGCACAATATTCAAGGTGTTGCGCGATCTCCTTATCACAGGTTAAGCAGGTCCATTTGAAAGGGGTCTCCGCCATTATTCATCCTTTTTAGTGCGTTCGCTCTTAACGAACTTGCTTCATTCCAGGATGAGTTAACGGCTAACCGTGAAGATTCTTTAGGGTGATTGCGTTTTTACCGTTGGGTGAAGAGTGACACGAGTATAAAAACGCCCTGCCCGTGCGAAATGGCCATGGCCCCGCAAGCTTGATTAGTTTATGAAAAAATCTTAGGCTACCCTTTAAAATATAATGGATAATCAAAGGTTAAAAATGAAAAATATAACCCCGGAATATACCGTTGTCGACTTATCGCGCTGGGCAAGGAAAGAACATTTCAACGCATTCCAGAGCTTCGCGCAGTGTACATTTAGCCAAACTGTGCAAATCGATATTACCGCGCTGCTAAAACATATTAAGGAGGTCGGCTGGAAATTTTACCCCACGATGATTTTCCTCCTTGCAAAAATAGTGAACAGGCATGCGGAATTTCGTCGTATGGCCATCAAGAACAACGAGCTTGTCGTATGGAATGACAGCCATCCAGCCTATACGATTTTCCATGATGAAACGGAGACCTTTTCGTCATTATGGAGTCATTACGACGGTAATATTCACCACTTCCAGAACGCTTTTTCAGAAGACGTGGCGCGCTATCGCAATAACCTTTCCTATCTGCCTAAAGAAGAGTCGCGGGAAAATATATTTTTTGTATCGGCTAATCCCTGGGTAAGTTTTACCGGTTTTAATATCAATGTTGCCCATATGCAGAACTTTTTTGCCCCCATGTTTACCCTTGGTAAATACTACACACAGGGTGACAAAGTCTTGTTACCCCTCGCCGTTCAGGTACATCATGCCGTCTGCGATGGTTTCCATGTGGCAAGATTGATCAACGAATTACAAGAGATGAGTGATGACTTGTCGCACTATTCAGAGTAACGCAATAGCTGATGCGCCCGACATTTTTTGTATGGAGTTGGCAATAAGGAGAGCAGATGGGAAAATCTGAACAACCAGGGACAGTGGAAAAATGAAAGAAAATAAACACTCTCCCTGTTTATGCTGCGGTAAGAGAACGCTCGAAGAGAAAGGGAATTATGAAATTTGCGCCGTCTGCGGATGGGAAGATGATCCCGTGCAGTCCGCAGATCCTGATTTTGCGGGTGGGGCTAATCCGTTAAGTTTACATGCGTGCAGACGGGCGTGGGCGGCTGTTCAACGTAATAAGCCAACGCAGTCTGAATAGCCATTTCGCTTCGGGTTCGAAGCGGAGATATTGCATGATACACAGACCTGTTTATTACACGGCCCGTTGCAAAATTTCGCCGGGCAGACCGTCAAAATCTCTGAATTCACGCGTGATAAAATTCTTGTTCGTCAGGATCTTTTTTGATGCCAGGTTCGCAGGATCGATAATCGCAATGAGTGTGGAGATTTCAGGGTTTCTGCAGGCCTGCTCGACCAGTATTGTGGCAACTTTGCTCGCAATACCAAGCCCCCAATATTCCGGTAGCAGCATATAGCCCAGTTCGGCGGTCTTCGGTTGGTCAGCCACAGATGCCAATTTGGCGAGGCCGATAAAATTACCCTGCTTATCATCCGTGATTCGGTAATAGCCCAAATCTGAATGGCGGGCATTCTCGTCGAGTATGAGTTTAAAATCACGAGAGGCCTCATCACAGGGAATGGCACGTTCTGTGATCATCGCCATAACATCGATATTACTGACAAGTTTTAAATAATCCGCAAAATCTATTTCAGCAAACTTTTCCAATAACAAATCCATTTATTACCTCATAAAACCATTAGCAGCCAAAGTAAATATCGAATTACTCTATTTGCATGAAGAGCATTATTGGCATTGTATCAATATGAATGCACTTTTAAAATTGATGGGGCCAAAACCGTTTTTTACATATGCTCTTTTCTGGTACGAAACAGCTATCCCTGGCAGGCGAAATCAGCATGTCCATTTTTATTCTACCGCCCCTTCGCTTAAGTTGCGCTCAAATCCGTCACCAGCAGCACGGTTCTTACTGAAAGCTCCCTGATGTCGCTCAGGTAACGAATGTTTAAGCGAAATTTTTCAGTCAAACCGTTGAACTAACTTTTTCTAACCTCCGACGCACTGCTCCCTGTTTATTCATCGGCATATCAGGACCCGCACTAAGTAGACAGACTCTATGGGGGGGGAGGTCTGTTAAGCGCTGTGAGTTCAACTGATGGATGCAATATAAAACAGGCTAGCATTTTTGAAGTGTGTTTTTATGCAAGGCCTGTGGGTAAACTGACCTTGCACATATATTTATTGATGAAATAAAAATTCTTCAACCTCTTTTAAGGTTCCCTCTAGAAAACTCAAAGATAACTTGCAATCATCATCACTCATTTGAGCTATTTTATTTGCGAGCGGGATCTTGCGTTCTTTGGGGACAAAATACTCAATTTTTATTTTGTAGATTTTGTCTTTTAAGTCATCAGAAAGTTTTATTTCTGATTGGATTAACTCATTGGTTTTTTAGTTGTAAGTATTTCACTTACATTAATTCTTTTTTCAAGCTTATTTCTTTGTAATTCCCCCTCCCATATAGCGGTAGGATAATTGGATTCTAAAACTCCAGGTATTTCATAGCCATCTCTTTTTGCGCTGAGAACATCTTGTGTTGGCCTTAGTGTAAAGCATTTAATTGACTTACCAATATCTTGAATTCGACCAAGTTCTTGTTTGGTTTTCCTACCATCGTCATCTGCATCTAAAATACCTACGCATCTATATTTATTTTGATGATGCTTATGGATATGAAAATAAGCCTTGAGCATATCGCAGACATAATTTGCTCCTGCACCAAAATCTTTTGTGATTACTTCAATATAGCTCATTCTTTCAGGTATGAAGATTTCAATTGCCCTTTCAATTATAATCTTATCACTGATGCCTTCTACGTATATTACGGCTTTTTCATCACCAAGCTGACTAACTGATTCAATATTCTCAATGCGAGATTTTACTTCCTCAATATAGGGTGATAGTAACTCCATCACGCCCATTTTGTCATCAAGCATTGCATATTGATCATCACAAGAGGTTACATCAGACTGATCTTTCTCAATAAAAATGCAGTTAACAGCACTATCTTGTTTCGAGAGATTATAAAATGCGGGGGAGTGGGTAGTTATGAACAATTGTGATACAGGTTCTGGTACAAAAGTTTTAAACTGTATAGCAAGTTTTATTGATGAGGTTAGCTCAAGATTATTTTCTGGTTCTTCATAGCCCCAAATAAAAGTATACGGAGGATTGCCTCTTGCCTGTAGTGTTTTAGTTTTCTCAGCAATATACTTTAATATCAAAGGAATGTGACGAGCTTTGATTCCATCACCGCGTTCATTGAGAGATATTTTCATTTCATTTAGGAAATCTAAATTTCCAAACAAATTACTTAGATCTCTAGGAAGTGAAAGTTCAGAATTAAAACCAAGTGATTCACTAATCTCTTTTGTTAACTCATGGAGATTCTCAGCTATACTCTTCTCAAATGCTTTGCTTGAATCGCTAAAGTTTTCATTAAATACAGCATTTACAACGAAATATATTTCACTCCTTAATTTTGCGATGTACTCTTTGTCCTTGATTGCAGGAATGTAGACATATTTTACATTGCTAAGTAATTGCCTCATATTTGAGCGGGCTGGGATTTCTTGCTTTTCTGTTCTTCTGCCACCTCTAGGGCCACTATACGATTTAATCCCCAGGATGCTTTCATCGTAAAATCCACCTGAGCGCCACGATTTTGTCCATTCAATTAAATCCCCATTGGTTATATGATAACTAGATGGAATGTCCAGAAGTAATTTTATTTTTATTTCCCTAGCTTTTTTTGAATCTTTGCCAGCGGCATAAATATTGTAATCAGTAGAGAAATTAAAAAACTCCCCAGGGTTTGTTTGTGAGTTAAAGAAAAGATTTAAAGCTCTTAATATATTTGATTTCCCAGCATCATTATTGCCAACAATCACCTGTAACCGTGCGCTATCAATGACCATTTTCTGAATTGAACGAAAGTTTGTAATTTCAATCCTTCGAATACTAACGGGCATAAAAACCTCATTGAGACAAACGTTTATTTTATAGTTAACAAAATAACACAATTATTGTGGAAATGAATAATCAAAATTAAATAAATAACGTTGTTAGCATAGAATATGCTCTACTATGTGGAATTGCTATGGCTATATAGTATGTATATGGTCGCAAGGCTGAGACTATCAACGCCATGCTTATAGACAAGCCAGCAAACATCAGTTCCTGGCCCAAAGCGGATAAACCGACTGAACAAAAGGCCCGCTATGAGCGAACATCTCGCGTTATATGCAGGCCTGTTTTTACACTGCCCGTTGCCGAATTTCACCGGGCAGACCGTCAAAGCCTCTGAACTCACGGGTAATAAAGCTCTTCTCGTCAGGATCTTTTTTGATGCCAGATTTGCAGGATCGTTAATCGCAATAAGTGTAGAGATTTCAGGGGTTCTGCAGGCTGCTCAACCAGTATTGTGGCAACTTTGCTCGCAATACCAAGCCGCCACTATTCCGGCAGCAGCATAGAGCCAAAACAGAGTCATTTTGCGGTCATCGCGGGATCCGCAAGCATTGCATCGGCGATATCCAGCATTACCCGCAGGCGATCCATATGTCGAAGGTCATAGTGATACCCTACCCATATATCTTTGGACGGCGGCGGCTCCGGCATATGAATCGACTGTAATCCAGGTATGGCATCGCCAATAGGTCGTGGCAAAACGGCAATCCCCATTCCACGCTGGCACATCTGCGCCTGAACGGCCCTGCTGGTACTGGTGAACACTCGCCGGGACTGAGGGAACCTGTCGAGCAGCCAGGCCACGTCGGAAAAGTGGGATTGTGCCGTATTCATAAGGATAAGCCCCACTGCGGCCGGATCATGTTGCGCGATATACGCGGTTTCCGGCGCTCCATACAGCGCATAAGGCATACTCATCAGGCGGCGCTGGACAATATCCGGTTCGGTAAAGGGAACGATGCGAAAGGCGATGTCAGCATCACGACGCGAGAGATTAAGTAAGCGGTAGCTTGCGATAAGTTCCGGCACAATGGCCGGATGGCGGCGCGTCAGTTCGACCAGAACAGGCGCCAGAACATAGTTAGCAAACCACTCTGCTGATGAGATTCGCAATATCCCCTCAAGACGTTCGTGATTCCCTGCCAGGCGCCGCTCCATCGCCAGCGCAGAATCTTCCATCGCTTCTGCCAGCGTCATGACCCTGTCGCCAGCGTCCGTCAGTACAAGACCTTCATTTGTCCGACGAAATAGCGCTTGCTGCGCCTCATCCTCAAGCGCCTTTATCCTGCGCCCCACCGTTGGATGGCTCACGCCAAGGCTGCGTGCAGCCTCCCCAAAAGACCCCTTACGGATGACTGCAAGAAACACCCGGACATCACCCCATTCCATGCCATTGTCTCACCGTTCAAAAATGAACATCGAATATACAAAAGTGTCAGTTCCAAAACAATTATGTAAATATCACCATAGCCTCCTCAATAAACCGCCCTGGGCGGCGATTTCAGGAGGCTTACGGCATGAACAAATTACAAGACAACGTTGCCATCGCGACCGGTGGCTCCAGCGGCATCGGGACTGAACCGTTAGTAGATGAGTGTCCTGTGTCGACACATTCCATCACGCAAGCCGAGCCGCGTCGCTGGGCTATGTTTGTCATTTTACTGGTCGGCGCATTTTTGCCGCCGCTCGATTTTTTTATCGTCAATGTTGCGCTGCCTGCCATGCAAAGCGAGCTGGGCGCCTCCTCTTCCGCTGAACAACTGGTCATTTCATCCTATGCCGCCGTCTATGCGGTGACATTAATTACCGGCGGTCGGCTGGGTGATATTTATGGTCGTGGGAAGATGTTTTTTCTTGGGCTTATCGGTTTTGCTGCGGCATCGGTACTGTGCGGTTTAGCCTGGTCACCGTGGGTATTGATTACCGGGCGCATGTTACAGGGCGCCACAGCCGCCATTATGGCGCCTCAGGCGCTGGCTTCCGTGCAGGCTATTTTCCCTGAAGCGGAGAAGCCGTTAGCGCTGAGTATCTATGGCGCAGTGTTTGGCCTGGCCTCCGTTATCGGACAGGTTTTGGGTGGCCTATTGATTTCTGCGGACCTGTTTCATCTGGGATGGCGAACTATTTTTCTCGTTAACCTGCCGGTGGCGCTGCTGGTTATTCTCTTTGGCCTGCCATTGCTGAAAGAAACACGGGCGCAATCTGTACAGCGACTGGATCCCGTCGGCATGTTGCTGGCAACAGTCACCCTGAGCGCGTTGATTATACCGTTGACCGAAGGCCGTGAGGCGGGATGGCCCTGGTGGACGTGGCTGTTATTTCTTGCGGTCCCGCTGCTGGCCTCTCTGTTATGGCGTTATGAACGTCATCTTAAGCAAAATGGCGGCTCGCCGCTGCTTGATCCGGCGGTGCTAGGCGCGCCGGGGCTGGGCCAGGGACTGGCGATCGTTTTGCTGTTTTATTCCATCGGCGCCTTCTTTCTTTTGTTTTCTGTTTATCTGCAAGGCGCCTTGCATTTAAATGCCCTGGCCGCAGGCCTGCTTTTCCTGCCATTCGGCGTCGGATTTCTGACTGGCCCCTTGCTGACGCCTTACCTGAGGCGTTTTGTCGGAAATTACCTGAGTACAATCGGGATGGGATGCGAAACATCAGGGTTAGCAGGCCTTGCCTGGCTGATTGCCAGTACGCTGACGGGCAACTCTCCCGCGATGCTGCCGCTTGCAGTACTCCTTTTTGTTACTGGTCTTGGCCAGGGGCTGGCAATGCCAACGCTGGTGCGGATGGTGACTGGCCGTGTTGCCCCGGCATTTTCAGGAATGATTGCAGGAGTGACCAGCTCGACATTACAAATCAGCACTGCGCTGAGCGTCGCCGTCATCGGCGGCATTTTTTACAGCATGCTGGACACCGCTAAAAGCGGAGCCAATATCACGCATGCCTTTATCGTGGCGCTTCTGGCGATGGCGGTATGTCTGGCGGCAGGCGCCGGGCTAAGTATCCGGCTTATCCGGCGCGCCTCTGGTCTCCCCTCCGACCCGGCCAGCCGCATCCCGCAGCGATCTTAGTGCGATTCGCCTGAATGATGACGTAACCCGCTGGCAAGCAGCGTAAACACCTTAATAACGTCTGGCAGTCTCTTTTGCGGAGCGTCGCTCGCGGCTATCAACAGTGCAGCATTGAGCGCCGCTCCGTTCAACAGATGCGCAGCGGCCGTTGCATCCATCTCTTTGACGACCTTGCGTTCAATCATGCTTGTCAGGGTTTGTCGGGTGGATTCAAGGCAGCTATTCTGGCTGGGCCATTGAGCGGGATCGCCCAGGAAAGCCGGGCCGTCAAGCAGGACAATACGCCTCACTTCGGGGTCCAGCGCCATCTGAATGTAGGCAATGCCTTCGGCCAGCAATCTCTCCCAGTCATCGCTGGCTGTTGCGGCAGCGGCTTTTGCGCGCTGAGCCATTTCGCTATCTATCTGGGTGACGACCGCGGCGAGTAACCCCTTTTTATCGCCAAAGGTGTGATAAAGCGCACCGCGCGTCAGACCCACACTTGCGGTTAATTCATCCATTGATGCATTAGCAAAGCCTTTTTCTGCAAAGGCCTTACGCGCGGCTGAAATCATTTTTGCGCGATTTTCTTCCATCGCCTCGATTCGGCGGTTAACAGCCATACCCTCTCCTTTTTGACATACATCGCGTATCTCACTTGACATACGTGATGTATGTGATAATTATTACACATACATCACGTATGTTAAATCATTCCATCCTGTATTGCTTCATCTGCGCTATCTATTTGAAAAGAGGAAACCCCATGATTCAACGTGAACCTGTTTTTCCTGCTCATCGCCATGCTCTCTATAATGAACACGGCTATTCCGCCGCGATCCGTTCTGGCGACTTGCTGTTTGTTTCTGGTCAGGTCGGAAGCCGGCCAGATGGCACGCCGGAACCCGATTTTGCCGCTCAGGTGCGACTTGCCTTCGATAACCTGAAAGCGGTTCTTGATGCTGCTGGATGTACCTTTGATGATTTGATTGATGTCACGACCTTTCATACCGATCCCGAGAATCAATTTCCCGCCATTATGCAGGTTAAGCAGTCTGTTTTTCCGCATCCCCCTTATCCAAACTGGACTGCTGTTGGCGTCAACTGGCTTGCAGGATTCGATTTTGAAATTAAGGTGATTGCTCGCATTCCTGCGCATCAGTCATAACCAGAGGAAACAGGGCGACGACCGCTTCTGACGCCGGGAAACCATATGCGGGAGCAGGTGCGTTGCATTGGACTCTCCCGCAGATTATTCCTTGCTATCTCACGGCGATATGCAGCGGATATTATCGTCCGTCAATACTACCCCGACCGCATGTAAGCACCTCTTTCAGGGGGTGACCTTCGACGCATAATGATTGTTTATTGCGTAGAGCGTACATTTCGGTGCTCCGCTGCTTTGTTGGCTTGAGCAGATCGTAAGGGCTATTGCGGCCGCTTCGTCGCTGGCCCAATAGGCCGCCCCCCATTCCCCCTGCGTATCGGTCGCGGGTGAGTTTGTTGCGCCAGTTTCGATAAACGCAAATCCACCCGCCGATATACCGACCAGCATCGCGTTATCGAAGGATGCCCATGAATTCCGACGCACAGCGCCAGGCGCCGCAACCATATTTTGGACGTCCTGTTTTCCGGCCCGCAGATGAAAAGGTTGCATGCACGAATACCCTGTATATTCTGCCGTGCCACTGGACTGGCATATCCCTGCCGCAGCACAACCACAGCAGCATATTCGTGGCATGCAAATGTGATGGTTGCGAAGGCGTATCGGTTTGGGTTCAGCGTCCAGCGACCAAACTTGGCTGTCCCTGTCGTTCCATTCGTGATTAACACGACCGCTAAAGGCTTATTACTGACTGGCCGAGTGACAAACGTATCAAGTACCGCAGGCCGACCATTGCTTAATGTGACTTATAGCGTCAGAAGTTCCCTGATAATCCCGTCAATTTACTGATGTTCAGCGGTATCCATTAAAGATTCCGTGCGCCCAGGAAAACTGATGGTGGACACCACCAATGACAAAAGAGAGATGCAGGGTGAGTGATAATACGGCTGAACATCTAAAGATATCCGTATTTGACCTGAGATATACCGCTTTGCAATTATGTACTGGCAGGTAGAAACGCTAATTCCGATAGCGCCTTTGTATTTATGACTTATATTTCTTAATCCATCAGGTGATGATGAAGGATATTAAGATAAGCGAATATTTACGGTGAATATAAATAGATAAAAAAACAGCCGTAAGTGAGGTTTAGGCACACAATCGCACTACAACTCAATAAAAGGCACCGCGTTATCCTTGATTGAGGATAGTGTTGCCTCGCCCTCTTCAACTCACGATATTCATTCCCTCACAATGCCCTGTCTGATGAACAAGCAGCTTATGAGGAATGAGGAATCTTCCTGTTCATTACTTCTCAAAAGGACTCGCGAACTAACCAGGGACTATCAACCAGTACCCTTTCGTTGCTCTCATCACCGTTAATGATGTGCAATGTACTCAGCCGACCAATTTCATAGTGCGGTAACTGTACCGTTGATAAAGGAGGCAAAAACAGGTTGCCAATCCCTACAAGGTTATCGTAGCCAATAACGCCGATATCTTGTGGGATACGTATCCCTCTCGCCAAAAGGGTCTGATACACCATAAATGCAATACGGTCGTTACCGCAAATAACCGAATCAAACTGCGGTTTCCCCTCATGAATATGCGCTAACAGAATGTCAGGAATATCACGATAATGTTCATCGCCAAATTGCATATAACAATGATCCAGCGTGTCAGGATCAATTCCTGCCTCGCGACAGGCTCGCTCCAGCCCTTTTCTGCGACGGGAAGTTGCCAGGTGATTGGCGGGCAGATGCAAACAAATTGGCCGACGGTACCCTGCATCCAGCAACGCTTGTACTGCAGTATATTGCCCCTGTTCATCGTCAGGGATATAACAGGCAACAGGCTCCCCTTGATTCTGACAGTTTGCCAGCACACAGGGATGCGTAAGTAATTTGGGCGGGACGCGCACTTCGCGCAGCCCCATGGTAGTGAAAATGATACCCCCGGGTCGGTGCGCGAGGAGAAGATCGACAATATCGTCAGGATTATCATCAGAGAACATATTCACCACGAAGCTGTTCCAGCCGTGTGCGCGGGCAGTCTCCTCAATTGACAGTGTAATTTCTACCGAAAAGGGTGTGGTTACCGTATCCAGTGCGAGGACGCCAATCGTTTTATTTTTCGTTCCGACACTACGGATCTGTTTTGCTGACAGATCGGGTACGTAGTTCAGATGCAGAATCGCCTCCTGTACCCGCGCAAGCGTCTCAGGCTTTACGCGTTCAGGGTTATTCAGTGCCCGAGAAACGGTCATTAACGATACATTAGCCATTTTGGCCACATCTTTTAAAGACGCCATAACCCTCCGTTTAGCATAAACACGCCTCAATCCTCGTTGCGTAAGCGAAGCTTCACAATAAAGATTATCCATAAAAATGAACTCATTATTCTAAGCATTGAGCCTGGGATTTTGGGAATTTGGAACAAAAATTTGACACAGATCTCAAAATACCAATGTTAACGTTAACTTTTGTGATTAACATCGTATATCGACCCAAAAAGCGGTGTGGGTAACGCATGTTAACGTTACCATCAACACATATAATCCGCTATGAGATTTCTCAGATGAAAAAACGGTCTTCTCGCAACTATTTGCTGCTCAGCGCCCTGTTGTTCTTTTTCTTCGTCACCTGGTCGTCATCCAGCTCGCTTCTTTCAATATGGCTTCATCAGGAAGTGGGATTAAAAGCCTCTGAAACAGGTATTATTTTTTCCGTCTTATCGGTCTCAGCCCTGGTCGCTCAGGTGTTCTACGGTTTTATTCAGGACCGTCTTGGCCTGCGCAAAAACCTGCTGTGGTTTATTACGGCCCTACTGATCCTCTCCGCCCCCGCTTATCTCTGTTTTAGCTATTTGCTCAAGCTTAATATCTTACTGGGCAGCATTTTTGGTGGTCTGTTTATTGGCATGACATTTAACGGCGGTATCGGCGTGCTGGAGTCATATACCGAGCGTGTTGCACGTCAAAGCCATTTTGAATTTGGACGGGCTCGCATGTGGGGCTCTCTGGGTTGGGCCGTCGCAACATTTTTTGCCGGGCTGCTGTTTAATATTAACCCTGACCTTAACTTTATAGTGGCGTCATGTTCTGGCATGGTCTTCTTCTGTCTGCTGGCCCGGTTAAAAGTTGCCGCTCCGGCGAGCATGGAGAAACTGGAAATTGGGGCTAAAAAAGTCTCCCTCGATGATGCCTTACGCCTTCTTATGTTACCTCGTTTCTGGGCACTTATTTTCTTCGTGGTCGGAACCTGTATTTACGGCGTTTACGATCAGCAATTCCCGGTTTATTTTTCTTCGCAATTTCCTACCCTGAAGGAAGGAAATGCCATGTTTGGTTATTTAAATTCATTTCAGGTTTTTCTGGAAGCGGCAGGGATGTTCTGTGCACCGTGGCTGGTTAATCGCATTGGCGCCAAAAATGGGCTTATTTTCGCTGGGATGGTGATGGCGCTTCGTATGATCGCCTCAGGCCTGGTTGAAGGACCGCTGCTCATTTCAATTACAAAACTGCTGCATGCCGTTGAGTTGCCGATATTGTTGGTTGCAATATTTAAATATAACAGCCTGAATTTCGATAAGCGTTTATCTTCCACCATTTATCTGGTGGGATTTGCCTGCACGAGCTCCGTTATTGGCACCGTGTTATCACCACTGGCGGGCTTCAGCTACGAAAAATTTGGCTTTGCCCAGTCTTATCTGATCATGGGCATTATGGTGTTCTGCACCACATTTATTTCCATCTTCCTTTTGCGTCCAAATAAGCCCTCAACTGAGCAATCCTTTTTACAGCCAGGCGCTGTGTAATTTATCGGGAGAAATGACAATGACATCCTTATTAAAAAAGGCCGAAGAGACGCTTGAAAAAGCACATGCTGGAATTAACCCCCGCTGGTATCCACGCTATCACCTCGCCGCACGGGCTGGCTGGATGAACGATCCTAACGGGCTGGTATGGTTTGACGGTTGGTACCATGCATTCTATCAACATCATCCCTATTCAACAAAATGGGGACCGATGCACTGGGGGCATGCCCGCAGTAAAGATTTAATTCACTGGGAACATCTGCCTGTTGCCCTTGCTCCGGAAGGTCCGGCAGATAAAGACGGCTGTTTTTCCGGCTCCGCTGTAGTGGTTGGCGATACGCTGGCATTGATTTACACCGGACATAAATTCCACGGCCCGTCTGATACGGATGACAACCTCTATCAGGTGCAATGTCTGGCAACCAGTGGTGACGGTATCCATTTCGAACGTCACGGAATGGTCATTGATACACCTCCAGGACTGCATCATTTCCGTGATCCGAAGGTATGGCGTGAAGGGGAATTCTGGTACATGGTTGTGGGCTCACGCGTGGGAGATACCGGCCAGGTACGCCTTTACCGTTCAGCCGATCTTCATAAATGGTATGACGAGGGCATTTTTGCCGAGGCTGAACAAGGTATGGGCTATATGTGGGAATGCCCTGATTTCTTTACCCTGAACGGCAGGCGTGTGCTGATGTTCTCTCCCCAGGGCATGGCGGCTAAAGGTTATCAAAATCGTAACCTTTTCCAGAGTGGATATTTGCTCGGTGAATGGCAGCCAGGTCAGCCGTTTATACATGACGGACAATTCATTGAGATAGACAGCGGTCACGATTTTTATGCCCCGCAAAGTTTCCTTAGTCCCGACGGACGTCGAATCGTCATAGGGTGGCTGGATATGTGGGAATCACCAATGCCGGAGCAGCAGGATGGCTGGGCGGGTATGCTCTCCCTGCCGCGCGAATTAACCTTAGGTGATAATAATCGCCTGATTATGAAGCCCGTCGAAGAAGTGTCAGCCATGCGAGGGAGTTATTTTCCTGTCCCAGTCCATTGCCTGAATAATCAACAGGTATTTGTCGCTGCAGATGCCGAAGCAGTAGAATTAATCCTGCAATGGAGCTGTAACGAGTCTGCCGCAGAACAGTATGGTGTTACGCTGGGAGATGGATTACGCGCTTACGTTGATAACCAAGCTCAGCGTCTGGTGTTAGAGCGCAATTATCCTGATTTCTCGCTGACTGGAACGCGTAGCATTCCCCTGCCCGAGGGCAATATACTTTCACTGCGAATGTTTATTGACCGTTCGTCCGTCGAACTTTTTGTCAATGAAGGCGAAGCCTGTTTAAGCAGCCGAATTTATCCGCAGCCAGAGCAACGCGATATATTATTATTTGCAAATAGCGGAACCGCTGTGTTGAAAGAGGCAGGATACTGGTCACTGGATAAATAATTACGCTCGATCTCATATTACTTTTCATATTGTGTATTTTTGTGCCAGTCTCTGGCTGGCATTATATTGTCTGAAATAACGAGATAGAAAAATGGATGAGAAATTAGCACAACATAAAGCCCTAATTAAAAGCAGGACAAAACCATCTTCAAAGGAAAAAGCACTGGCGCTATTTTTATCCTTTGTTTCTTTTCCAGCCTTCGCCGAAAACAATGCAGAGATATCGGATACTTATACCGGGAACTATCAAAGCTATTTTCACGATGAGGATGACAGCCTTCAACGCAGACATTCAACAACAAAAACCGATGCTCAACATTCAGGAACGCACATCTCTTCCTCCCCAGTAAAGGAAGGAACAGCAACGGTACAGCCGTCTCCATCAGTACCTGCGGCACTTCCTTCTGAGGCCAGCAGCACGACATTAACAGAAAATCAGACTGTTGCAGCAAACAATTCTGACGATGTAAGTCTATTACGCTTGAGGCAGGAAGCCCCGCCGGTTCACTGGAATAATATCGGACGCAATATGGAAGCTGGCGGTCTGCATGGAAACATCGGCAGCCAGATAGAAATTGATGATGTCCGCTGGAATAATAAAAATAAAAACAGCGGTAAATTCAAGCTTGCAACCATTCAGGCTTTTTTGAGACATGATGAATTACCGAACTGGTACTTTGGCTTCTGGAATGCCAGGGAAGACAGCTATAAAGGACAATTCAGTAATCAGGACTACAAAGGAACGAACACTATTAATGAGCTTTTTGTCGGCCATATTTTCGAGACCTGGCGCGGGAATATCGGCACAGAAGTGATGGTTGGTTCCGAGACGGCAACGAAGCGCTGGAAAAACAGATTCAAAGTCTGGCAGGACTTGCGCTTATCGAATAAATGGAGTATCGCCGGATATTCTTATGGTGAATATCAACCTCAGGGTAACCAACCCGGCAATGGCGACCTTGAGCAGTATATTTTTGAGACTGAACCTGCAATCCAGTACCGAGTGAATCCGGATCTCGGTTTATATTTACGCCCGTACTACTACTATAACCGGCAGGTGCGTGAAAGCTGGGGTGATATTGTTGAGCAGGAGTGGAAAGTGACTGCCGGATTCTGGCGAAACTGGTATCCATTGTTAACGTCAATGTATATAGGCTTCGGACAGGACAAAATTGAGAACGCCAGTAATGCCAAAGAACTCTTTTACGATGGCCGCTACAAATTTATTGGCGGCACTATCAGCTATCCCGTCTTTGGTGAAGTTCGCCTTTATGGTGAATTCAAAGCGTCATTCACGAAAGAAACAGGACTCTGGACATACACAGGTCACTCCTGGAATCCTTTCACTGTCGTTGGTGTGACTTATAACTTTTGATACTCAGGGTATAACATGAGAACTTTTATTACGGCGACGTTCGTCGCTCTGCTGGCGCTTTCTGTCGGAAATACCCCCGCGTATTCACAGATGTCTAAAGAAACATTACAGAACAAAAGCGTCAATCAGGTTAATGACTTTTTTCCGCGCATTGAAGGGTCATTTATTGGCGATCCGATGCCTGTCTATAACGAAGGTGTATTTAATATTTTTTATCTCAATGATGTGCGCGGCGGCAGCGATTTAGGCGTACATGCGATTCACCTTCTCTCCAGCGCCAACTTATATAATTATCAGAACCATTCAGAGGTTATTCCTTACGTTAATGATGTCAATGATCCAGAGCTGCTTTTAGGGACTGGCTCCATTATCAAAGTTGGCGATACCTGGCACGCATGGTATACCGCACATAATGAAAACGTATTTCCGGTTGAGTCAATCATGCATGCCACCAGTAAAGATCGTTTTCACTGGGTCAAACATCCACAGGATACCATCCTGCCGGGCACTAACTATCGGGGCAATGACTTCCGCGATCCGCATGTTGTCTGGGTTGATGAAAAGAAAGAATACTGGATGCTGATCACGACCCGCAGCAAGGGTCGCGGCATTATCGCGCGTTATAGCTCAACGGATTTAAAAACCTGGAGAGATCGTGGTGTATTTTTTGACAACGACACCATCACCAGTAATTCAAACCTTGAATGCCCGACACTTGTCTTCTTTAACGGGCGTTGGTATCTGAGCTTTAGCGATCAGTGGCCACTACGACTAACACAATACCGGGTTGCGGACAATCCAGAAGGTCCATGGCATAAGATGGATAATTATGTTGTGGATGGCTCAGGCTTTTATGCAGGTAAATTGGCAATTAAGGACGGACGTTTATTTGTGTTTGGATGGATCCCGACAAAGGCAGGAAACAGCGATAGTGGCAATATCGACTGGGCAGGAAACCTCGTCGTCCATGAATTGACCGCAGGTATAAAAGGCCAGCTCAACAGCATAATTCCACAAGAGCTTCAGAAGGCGATAAAAGATAACCGTGGGCCGGTTCAGATGATAAAACCGATTAAAACGCTCAAGACGTCAACACAAATTGGTCCCTTACAATCATCTATTTATCCGTCTTTACCCAGGCGTGGAGAGTTGTCCGCAACGGTGGATATTCCCTCTTCGGGAATGGTCATGAGCTTTGGGCTGACAGATGACCGCGTGAGTGACGCGACGCTGAATGTTGTGTTCAACAGAAGTAAAGGTAAAGTCTATTTCTTTAATTCTCCTTTGGCATCGATTAACCAGAGTAACGCTGAATCCTGGGTTGATATTCCGCTCGGTGAAAAAATTAATCTACGCGTGCTTATACAGAACTCAATTGCTGTTTTTTATATTAACGACAAAGCGGCATTTAGCACCCGGATGTATGCCATGCCGGACAAACCATGGAGCATCAGTTTGCCTCAACACGATAGTCTCCACGCACAATTGCAATTTAAAGAAATGATCTAAAGGGATATTATTATGAAATATCATCATGCCCTGACTGTTATTTTTTCACTTATGCTCCCGACGCTGGCAAATGCAAGCATGAGCATCATGAAGGATTTATCGGGCAAGGTCATTGCCGTTGATCCGTGGTCCTATCTTGATGAAGACGTCATGTGGACATCAACACGCTCCTCTAATCCTGCAGGCGGACGCGTTCATGGTCAGCTTAAAATGAAATATGCAATCGAAGATAATAACTGGCGAAACAGCCATTTCCACAGCGGGAATGATTCTCTCACTTTCGTTCAGGGTGTTATGCGTAATGACGCTTTACCCGGTTGGTATCTGGCATTTTCGGAAGGCAGAACCACAAATTATAATGGAACATGGGAAAACCAGACCTATCTCAGCCAGAACCAGTGGACACAACTCATTGTCGGCCATGAATATTTCTACAAACGTCTGCGCTATGGCTGGGACGTTATGGGAGGAAGTGCCTCAATTGAAGATCGCTGGCAGGCACGCGTCAAATTCTTTACCGATCTGCGTGTAACAGACAATTTTTCGGTCTTCAATTATCTTTACCAACAGATTGATCATCGTCGTAGCGGAGGTTCACAAAATGACCGTGACGTCCGTTCATTTCAGGCCGAGCCCGGGGTTCAATATATTATCAACAACACTACCGGTGTTTGGTTACGTCAGAAATTTACCTCCTCTGTGTTAGACAGAGCGCAGTGGGGTGATATCGATGATAAAACCTGGACGACCTCAATGGGTATTTGGCACAACTGGGGGAAATTATCAACGACATTCAGCGGGGGATATGGACATTATAAGAAAAATAATGCCCAGCGCGAAGATGGTGAAGTCTTCCAGAATACCAGAAACCGCTTCCTAAAAGTATCGGCTAATTACCCGCTGACATCTCGATTTACACTCTCCGGAGAGATAACAGGTTCATTAATTAATCAGAGTGGGAGTTGGGTAACTAACGGTGATGCCATCACCACCGATTATAAACTCATGTTGGATTACAATTTTTAAAGTCATTTTTATATAACTCCAGCGAAACAAAGAAAGCACATATATCGCCGTGCCGGTATATGTGCTTCCTTACCCCCGGTCATTCCAGGGTATAAATAACTAATTATGTTTGAGGTAGTGTCATGAACATTTGGACTATTGGCGATGCGGTAGTTGATCTCTTACCGCTAACAGATATGCAGTATCAGGCCTGTGCCGGAGGTGCCCCTTTCAATGTGGCGGTTGGAACTGCTCGCCTGAATTGTCAGAGTGGATTTATCGGCCGGGTAGGTGACGACGATTTCGGTCTTTTTTTAAAGGAAACCCTCTGCTCATCGGGAGTTTCTGTCCAGAGTATGCAGATGGATCCTCATCACAGAACCAGTACCGTACTGGTTTCCCTTAATAATCACGGTGAACGTGGATTTACGTTTCTTACCAATCCTTCGGCAGATCAGTTTTTAACACCTGACGCTCTCCCCGATTTAAGTACAGGAATATTGCATTTCTGCTCTCTGGCGCTCGTCGCTAAAACCTGTCGCAACACGTTAGTTACGGCTATCGAAAAAGTAAAACAGAGTAACGGTTTGCTGAGTTTTGATGTGAATTTACGTGAGCAAATGTGGAGCGATCGGCAGGAGATGCATGACACTGTGCACCATTTCGCCCTACAGGCTGACATACTTAAATTATCTGAGGAAGAATGGTACTGGCTGGCAGAGACGCACGATTTTAACCAAGCGCTGGATTTCCTTAAATACCTACCAGCACGGCTGAAGGTTGTAACCTATGGCGCGCAAGGCGCAATGATTCTGCAGAACGACATGATCATTCATTTTAATGGCTACACCGTAAACAGCGTTGATACAACGGGAGCGGGTGATGCGTTCCTGGCGGGTTTACTTGCTTATATCGCTCAAGCTGGAATGCCGCAGGACATTGAGCAAATCAAAGACGCCATGACGCAGGCCAGCGCCTGCGGCGCACTGGCAACAACCCGGAAAGGCGCGCTGACAGCCCTACCGGATAGTAAGACGCTGAATGAATTTATCAGACAATATCCTCTGCCGGACTATGAAATAAAAGCGTAGCCTCAACGATAGCCAGCAACACCCGGCCTGAAGCGTTCCGGTGCAAGCCACCGGGACTCGTTTTGCTTTCCTCCTCCCTATTTTGAAACGACATATTAAGTGTAACCTCCGCTTATGGCGCGGCGCGATCGGCCGCGGGAGGCATGACGGCAGCGATAAGAAAAAGCAGAAATGCGTACATGTTTGCATAAGTGATTAAAAACTAATGACGCCGACGCCCCTTAACAACGGATAACAGCTCAATTTATCAGTAGAACTGACATGAAAATCGCCAGACGCCGTCTGGTGATTTGTGAAAATAGCCAATGCCGTTGTCCGCCCACATCCAGTTAACTTTTTCTTCAGATCCCACCTGAAAGACGAAATCCTCAAGCCCGACACCATGTTGTATTTCCGCAGGGTATCCGCCAACTTTGGTTCCCCCGTAGCGGCTAAAGTCCTCAAAGAAACTGTCACTGGCTGGTTCATCATCGTTTACGGCAGAAAGATCAAGAATATCCCAGGCATCCTCCCAGCCCGGCGCATCATCATTGACACTTAACCATCGCACAGGAAACGCGCGATACGGCGTGGCCAGTTCAGGTAATAATTCAAGCCCATCAAGCGTGGCATATTCACGAATTAGCCAGCCTTCACCATGGGGTTGGTCAAAAGGATGGCTTTCCATATTATGAAAGAGAACCAGAAGAGCGACATTCTCGAGTTGTTCAGGAATAACAGGAAGCTCATCGATACGAATCTGAAGAAGCGGAAACATCGGTTTCCCTCTCCAGACAGGCAGCCCTTCGCCTGCAAGCGATACTCCTTTTAAAAACCAGGAGGTAAGAGGATCTGCACTGGGGCGAAAACCACCGACCTGAGCCACCGATGCGGGGCGCAATTTGGACCTGAGCTCTTCTAAAACTAACGCACTTTCGGATTTCATCTTCGTTGCCTTGCGTATGAGGATATTCTCTTAATATCGGGGATTCAGACCTGCTCATTATATATAAAAATGATTCCCGGAAAGGCCCGGACCAAAGAAGACCTCAGTAAGCCTTTCTCAAAACAGATGACTTTTCACCCTCCCCCTGTTAGCTTCATCTGATGATAAAAATCTGTTCAGTATCTTCTTATGCGTTAATTATTATCACCTGCACCTGTCAGGTGGGATAACGCTCGTCATTTTCCCGCCGGTAAGGCGGGCCTTACCGGTAATCATCCAGTGAGGCAAAGCATGAATACGGATACACCTGTCAAAGCAGTAAAACCAACCCTTCACCTTTTATGTGGAAAAATCGCTTCGGGTAAATCCACGTTAACTGCAAGATTGGGGGTATCGCCGGGCACGATTATTATCAGTGAGGACACGTGGCTGGCTGCGCTCTATAAAGATGAAATACAGTCCGTCGCGGCGTATGTGCAGTGCGCAGCAAAGCTCAAAAATGCCATGAAGCCACATCTGATATCCTTACTGAACGCTGGTGTATCGGTCGTTCTGGATTTTCCGGCAAATACACGGGCGAATCGTGAATGGATGATGAGTATCATTACGGCGTCGGGTGCTAATAATTGCCTGCATTATCTCAACGTCTCTGACGATATATGCAAAGCCCGTTTACGCGCCCGTAACGCCGAAGGCGCGCATGATTTTGCAGCAACAGATGAAGGGTTTGAAATGATAACGCGTTATTTCACCGCGCCGACTGCAGATGAAGGGTTCGCTATTATTGAATACAGCTAAAATAGTGAACCTGAGCCGTCAGCAGACGGCTTTTTAATGCCCGTATTTATTCAAAGCATTTTCTCTATGTTATCTAACCAGTCGGGAAGATGTTCTTTGTACCAGTTAAGATACAAAGGAAAGGTTGATTTTTTCCGCTCATAAAGCAGCGTAATCACTTCGGTGACGATCCATGCTTTAGCAATAGCCATTTCTCTCGCCAGCGCTGTGGAATTACGCTGACCCGATAACTGGCAATAGCGTTCGGCAAGATCAGTAAAGGCGTGTTTCGCTCCCATTCCTTTTATAAGGGGAGCCAGATCGATAGCCGGGCTTCCTCTTCCAAATCTTTCCCAGTCGAAAAGCACAACATCACCGTTCGCTCTTCTTCCCCAATTACCGGCATTGCTATCGCCAGAAATCAGATTCTGATAACCAAACAAAACATCACTACACTGCCGGAAGTGCCGAAATTGTCGTGCACTTTTGTCGGGTAACGCCAGGAGCAGAAGAGCGTGCTCAAGCGCGGAGTCTGACCATGTATGGTTGTGGTAAAGCCACTGCGGACTGGCGGTGTATCGATGTAAGTTTCCGAGCATAATGAGTATTTCATCTGCGCAGACTTCATCCTGGTCAACCTCACGGGGGATATATTCCAGTCTTAGCCTGCGTAACTCAGGATCGGCAGATAACAGTTTCGGCACGGCAACGCCTGCGTGGGTGAGTGCATTGGCCGCCTGTTGATAAAAATGGTACTCCACCTCACCAACAGGACATTTCTCGATGAACTGATATCCCGCTTCATCCACGAGAAGCGCCACTCTGGCTACCCCCATCCGGGATAGATTTTCAACTGACATAGCTCACTCCCTCAGTGGGTATTTTTCTGGTACTCCGGTGTTTAAAGCGATGGCATTTATGCGCGAATAAAATCGACAAAGGCCCGCAACGCGGTCGGCAGATTCCGCCGCCCGGAGTAGTAGAGGAAAAATCGCCCCGGCGGCGCGCTGAAGCTATCCAGTAGAGACACCAACCGACCCGCGGCTACCTCTTCTCTCACCATCGCCTCGTAAACGTAAGCAATGCCTGCACCGTCGCGTGCAGCCTGAATCATTAACATATCGTCGTCGAACACCAATGGGCCAGCAACAGCAACGGTCAGCGATTTTCCTGAGACCAGAAATTCCCAGTGATAGTGGCGGCCACTTGGGAAACGGCGGCAAATGCAGGCGTGGTCCAGCAGTTCGTCCGGCGTTTTCGGCGCGTCATGCAATTTCAGGTAAGACGGCGACGCAACACAAACGAAGCGCTGCGGCGGACCGACAGGAACAGCCACCATATCTCCGGCCAGGCTTTCGCCAAAACGGATACCCGCGTCAAAGCCACTGTCCACGATATCAGCCAGGCCGTCGTCAGTCACAACGTCGACTTTTACGCACGGATACTTCGCCACAAATCCCGCCAGTATCGGGGCCAGCACCAGCCAGGCCGCCGGACGCGGTACGTTCAGACGCAGCGTCCCTGCGGGTACCGCCTGTAACGCCGTCATGTCGGCGAGCGCATCGGCGACATCACGCAAAGCAGGAGCGAGCCGGGCCAGCAGGCGATGGCCTGCCTCGGTGGGCGTAACGCTGCGGGTGGTGCGGTGGAGCAGATGCACGCCCAGTCGCTCTTCAAGTCCACGCATGGCATGGCTCAGGGCCGAGGCAGAGACACCTCGCTCAGCGGCCGCTTTACGGAAGCTGCGATGCCGTGCCACGGCTTCAAAGGCGTCAAGTTCATGCAGATCGATTGTCATATTGATGAGAATTATTCAGTAGTTCATCAAACATAACACGGCTTATCGCCTGCTATCTACCGTGACACACTGGCGCCGTCTACTTGATTGAGGAGTTAAACCATGCAGCACAGAAAACTGGGGAATGCCGATTTCACTATCTCACCTATCGGGCTGGGAACCTGGGCCATCGCGGGGGCGGGCTGGGAATTTGGCTGGGGAGCGCAGGATGACGAAGAAAGCCTGTCCGCGCTGGAATACGCCGTGGAACGCGGCGTGAACTGGATCGACACCGCCGCCGTTTACGGTCTGGGTCATGCCGAGGAAATTGTCGGAAGACTGCTGCGCCGGGTGCCGGCTTCGCGCCGTCCGTTAGTCTTCACCAAAGGCAGCCTGGTCTGGGATCCGATAAGTCGGCAGATTTCGCACTCCCTGGCACCGGATTCGTTACTTCGGGAGATTGACGAAAGCCTGCGCCGCCTTCGGACAGAAACTATCGATCTGTATCAGATCCACTGGCCTGCCTTCCCGGCAGATGGCCCGGATGACGGCATTGAGGCGGCGCTCTCGGTGCTGGCCAGGGCTCGTCAGCAAGGAAAAATCCGCGCCATCGGTGTCTCCAATTTTGACGTCACACAACTCAAGCGCGCCCAGGCCGTTACGGAGATTGCCTCACTCCAGCCGCCTTATTCAGCACTCATGCGCGAGGTCGAATCTGACATCCTGCCCTTCTGTGAGCAAACGGGTGTCGGCGTCATCGCCTATTCCACCCTGCAATCAGGTCTGCTGAGCGGCGCGATGACGCGTGAACGCATCGCCCGCCTCCCCGATGACGACTGGCGCAAAACCCGCAGTCCGGACTTTCGGGAGCCACGGCTGACCCAAAACCTTGCGTTGGTGGAGACCTTCCGTCGGATTGGCGATCGCCACGGGCTGACTCCCGCGGCGGTGGCGATTGCCTGGGTGCTGAGACAGCCTGCTATATCCGGTGCGATTGTCGGCGCGCGCCGCCCGGCACAGGTCGACGGTCTGCTGGGGGCTGCCGGGTTCAGACTAAGCGAGGACGAACTGGCTGAAATCGCGCCGTTTCTGCCCGAAGGCATGGGCACCAACGTGCCAGAAGAAACGGCGTCCTGAATGGCGTCCCTTTATCCTTAATGGAAAAGGTCGCCACTGTCTCACTCAGCGCTTTGGGCTGTACATCCGGCACAAAGCGCGCTCTTTTGCCGGGTATTTATACGGCGACCGGTTTTGTCCGCACGCCGATAAATACAATGAACATCGCCGTCAGCAGCAGTAACCCGCTGCCGGTGAAGACACCGCTTGCCCCGGTGACGTCGAATATTGCCCCACCACCTGCCGCGCCCGCGCCAATGGCAAGCTGCACCGATGCCACCAGCAGCCCGCCCGCGCTTTCCGCCTCATCCGGCACGGTCGTCGCAAGCCAGGTGCTCCAGCCTACCGGCACCATGCCAAAGGCAAAACCCCACAGGGTAACCAGCAAGCCATCCAGCAGCGCCAGATGCCCAAACAACACCATCGCAACCGCCATCAGCCCCATTCCAAACGGCACCAGCGCCAGGGTCAGATGTAAATTGCGTGATAGCAGATGCCCGGCGAGGGAGGTGCCGACAAAGTTTGCCAGCCCAAATCCCAACAGGATCAACGAAATGCTCTCCACGCTCACCTGCCCGACTGTCTCCAGAAAAGGTCGCAGATAGGTGAAGAAAGCAAAATGGCCGCTGAAAATCAGAATACTCGCCAGCATCCCGCCCACCATGCCCGGTCGACGCAGTACGCGAAACAGTGCGCTCAGGCTGCTACTGTGTTCCGGTTTCATGGATGGCAGCACCCATAATTGCCACAGCAGCGCCAGCGCGCTCGGTGCGGTTGAAAGAAGAAAGACATTACGCCAGCCTATAATGCTGCCCAGATAGCTGCCGAGCGGTGCGGCGACGACTGTTGCAACCGACACGCTGGAAAAGATAATCGCCAGCGCTTTTGGCACCTGGGCGATGGGCACCAGCCTTAGCGCGGTGGCGGTCGACATCGCCCAGAAACCGCCAATCGCCACGCCTAACAGCAGACGCCCAAGCAGCAATACATGCAGCGAGGGGGCAAAGGCCACCAGCAGACTGGAGATGATTTGCAATATCGAAAAGAAAATCAGCACCCAGCGACGGTCAATATTTTTCGTGGCGGCGGCAATCAACAGCCCACTCAGCAGTGCCACCAGTGCCGTGGCGGTCACCGCCTGCCCGGCCATCCCTTCGCTTACCCCCAGACTCGCCGCCATGGGCGTCAATAAACTGGCGGGTAAAAACTCGGCGGTAATCAAACCAAACACCCCAAGCCCCAGTGAATAGACGGCTCGCCAGGCGGGCTTTACGGGCGCAGTCACCTCTCTCACCGCAACATCTGCATTCATTTGTTCTCTCCCGTCATAAAATGTGACCTGTGTCGCAAAGCATAGGAAGTTCCCCACGGACGATCTATGACATATAATCTCCAATTATTGATAATTCGTCCGGAGTTGTAGCGATGGCGGTTCAGACCCCCGATCTCATCAGCGAGTTACTGCGCGGTATGCGCCTTTCTGGCGTGAAATACCGCCGCTTTGAGGCCAGCGCGCCGTTCGGTTTCGCCTTCGACGCCGCACCCGGTAAAGCCCAGTTTCATTTCGTTAGCCGTGGCCCGGCGGTATTACGGATGGAGAGCGGTACCCGTTTTGCGCTCAACAGCGGCGATGCGCTGTTTATTCCCAACGGCAACGCTCATGCCCTGCTCTCGGATGACAACGCGACGGCGACGCCGGTCTCCGCATTTCACGGCGAAGCCATTTGCGGCTCGGTCTGCCAAATCACCTGCGAACCCTGCAAAGGCAGTGAAAACGTGGTGATATTCAGCGGATGTATGGATTTCGAACTGGGCGGGATGCAGCCGCTGATTAAAGCGATGCCGGAAGTGATGATGGTCAGTAAGCTGATGTCAACCTGGCCGGAAATTCACCCCCTGCTTGCCGCCATGGAGCGCGAATCAATGACCCGTCAGGTCGGGTTTGCGGGTATCCTGGCGCGGCTGGCGGATGTGGTCGCAGCGCTGATTGTACGCGGTTGGGTGGAAGCCGGTTGCGGCAAAGCCACCGGCTGGGTGCAGGTGCTGCGCGACCCACGGCTGAGCCGGGCGATTTACGCCATGCATCAACAGCCGGGTATTAACTGGAGCGTGGCGGACCTGGCAAAAGAGGCCGGAACATCCCGCTCTGTCTTTGCCGAACGTTTCCTCTCTGCCACCGGTAGCACCCCGGCAAAATATCTCAGCGAGCTACGTATGCGACTGGCGATCCAGTACATTAGCCATGAAAACCAGGCTATCGAAACCGTGGCGCTGCAACTGGGCTATGGTTCGCTCGCGGCATTCAGCCGGGCCTTTAAGCGCATTGTCGGCCACCCGCCGGGCGCCCTTCGCGAGGCCGCCCAGTCACAGCCGGAGTTATGAGGGTTTGCACCGGTTGAAGACTACTGGCGAATATGTCCGGCAATCATTTCTGACAAGGTGTTTTCTTCCCCCAACCGGGCGAGCCGTTCTGTTATGGCATCAAAATACCGATCATCGGCTTTTGCCACGCAGATGGCCTGTTGAATTTCGGTGAAATCATCCGGCAACACGCGAAAGCCTGGATTGTTTTGGGCTGCGGCCTCAAGCGGCTGGCGAATACCGGCGGCCATCTCACCTTCCCCCGCTAAAAAAGCATCAATCGCCGCCTGGGAGGATGAAAGGCGGTTCAGGGTTGCATGATGTAACTCGCGTGATAGCCAGAGGTCATAGGCCGCATTCTTGCCCACATTGATGACGACACCCGGCTTATCCATGTCGCTAACGCTTCGCCAGTCACTCTGTTCGCGCACCAGCAAGGTCCCTTTAATGGTGATATACGGGGACGTAAAGCGCAGGCGATCCTCGCGTTTGGGATCGATTGCCAAAAAGGCAATATCCCAGACGTCCTGGCCGGCGTCCTCAACCACCTTCCCGGCGGCAGGATAAGTGATGAATTCCGGGCGGCAATGCAGATGACGGGCGATATCTTTTGCCAGTTCAACGGTGATACCTGCTGGCTGACCATCAGGCGTCAACGAGGCCAACACAGCATTACCTAAATTGATGGCAAAACGCAGGGTGGGTAACGTTTCATCTGACATGAGCTTCTCCTGTGCGCAACGCGGTGTGATCGGTTCTCCCGTCAGGAAAAGATAGCAACAGGCCGTTCATCATGCGCGGGCAATCTGCAACTGAATTGCCCGCGCCTTATTGCTACGCCCCACTTTCCAGCCGCTGGCGCTTACGAAGATTAGGGAACCACTTCATCCATAGCGCCACCACCACCAGCGTACCGATACCGCCAATGGCCGCCGCAGGCACGGCACCAAGCCAGGCGGCAAGCATCCCGGACTCGAACTCACCCAATTGATTTGAGGTATTGATAAAAATGGAGTTCACCGCGTTGACGCGCCCGCGCATCTCATCCGGCGTGTCGAGTTGTACCAGCGAGCCACGAATGACCATGCTGACCATATCACAACCGCCCAGCGCAAAAAGCGCCAGCAGCGACAGCCACATCCAGCTCGACAGCGCGAAAACCAGCGTGGCAACACCAAACCCCGCCACACTCATAAACATGATCATCCCGACATTGCGCTTAAGCGCACGATGGCTTAACCAGAAGCCCATCAGCAACGCCCCTACGGCAGGGGCGCTACGCAGCACGCCCAGGCCAATGGGGCCGGTGTGCAGCACATCGTGAGCGAAAATCGGCAGTAGCGCCGTTGCCCCGCCCAGCAGGACGGCAAAGAGATCGAGGGAGATAACCCCTAAGACATCCGGGCGCTTACGGATAAAATCGACACCGGCAAACAGTGAGGAAAGCGTCGGCGGGGTACGCGGCGGCAGCGCCTGCTCATAGCGCAACGTCAGCACCAGCATTAACGAGAGCAGATACAGCCCCGCCGTCACCGCATAAACTACCTCCGCACCAGCCGCATACAGGAAACCGCCCAGTGCAGGCCCGACAATCTGCGCCGCCTGGCCGGATACCGCGTTGGCGGCCGTAGCACGCGGCAAAATCGAGGTGGGCACCAGTGCAGGTAGCATTGAGATCATCGCCGGTGATTCAAGGGTTTTCGCCGAAGAGATAATAAAAATCAGCGACAGGATCACCCCAACGCTGGCATCCCCTTTCCAGGTCAGCCAGGCGAGGAGCGCAATGGCCGCCCATTCCAGTATCTGGCCAAACAACACGACCCGACGGCGATCAAACTGGTCGGCAATGTGCCCGGCGGGCAGTGCGAGAATAACGGAAGGGAAAAATTGCACCAGGCCTATCATGCCCAGCCAAAAGGCACTGTGGGTTTGCGAATAGATTTGCCAGCCAACGATGATAGACAACATCTGAAAGCCGAAGCTTGAGCTGGTGCGCGCCAGCCAGAACGAGACGAATGAGCGATGTTGCAGTAAACGGCCATCGTTGCCGGACAACAGTGGTGCCATAGAAAATCCTATAAAAGTGGTAAGCCAGGGCATGATGTTTGCCCGGCGGTGATTCCTGTTTCCCGTTTAGTGAATGCTGTAGCGCCCGGGATGCGCATAGCATTATTCAGTACATGTCCGTTAAGTGGACCAGGTTCCGTTCACGAAAACTCATGCGAACTCCGTCACGATCAGCCTCGTGAACGGGTAAAGGGGGCCACCGCGGCCCCCTGCACCATCCCCGCGGCCCCATCGCTGTCAGCCACGGGTTTCATTGCGTCCAAAATGGCTGTGTCGTGAACGGAACCTTTCCTTCTCGCTAATATAGCGTCCCTTCCCACTCTTATTAATGCCCCGCCGCTGGCGCTGCCCCCGGCGCACCGGCGCGAATAAACGGCGGTTTCGCAAACCAGATAATCACCACCAGCACCATGAACCCCCACCCCAACAGCCAGAAATAGTCGATGGTCGACATCATATAGGCCTGCTGTTCGATGGTTTTATCCACCGCGGCAAGGTGCTGCTGCGTGACGCCACCCATCTTATTGAGGTAATCCATGGCTGGCGGGTGATACACCGAGACACTCTCGGTCAGATTCGCATGGTGAAATACCTCACGCCGCGACCACAGCCAGGTCGTCAGTGACGAGGCAAAAGAACCTCCCAGCACGCGGAAGAACGTCGCCAGACCGGAGCCTTCCGCCACTTCATTGCCGTGCAGATTCGACAGCACAATCGTGGTGATCGGCATAAAGAACAGCGCTACACCGATACCCATAAACATCTGCACTTCGGCGATAGTGCGAAAATCCACGCTGGTGTTGAACTGCGCACGCAGCAGACACGACACCCCCATGGTCAGGAACGACAGCGACGCCAGAATCCGCAGATCGACCCGGTTGGCATAACGCCCCACGATAGGCGTAAGCAGCAGCGGCAGGAAGCCCATCGGCGCCGCCGCCAGCCCCGCCCAGATCGCGGTGTAGCCCATCTGGGTTTGCAGCCACTGCGGCAGAATAATGTTGATGGCAAAAAACGCCGCGTAGCCGAGCATCAGTGTGGTGGTGCCGATGGCGAAGTTGCGGTCGGCAAACAGCCGCAGGTTCACAATCGGATGGCGCTCGCCAAGCTCCCAAATCACAAAGGAGACCAGCGCAATAGCTGAGATCACCGACATAACAATGATCTCGGTCGACGAGAACCAGTCGAGATCGTTGCCTTTATCCAGCACCACCTGCAACAGACCCACGCCCAGCACCAGCAGCATAATGCCGATGTAATCAATGGGGGCGTGCGTGGTTGTCTCCTCACGTTCGCGCAACTGCGTCCACACGACGATGGCCGCAAAAATACCGATCGGCACGTTGATATAGAAAATCCACGGCCAGGAGTAGTTATCGGTGATCCAGCCCCCGGTAATCGGCCCGACGATGGGCGCCACCACGGTCACCATCGACAGCAGCGCCAGCGCCATGCTGCGTTTGGTGGTCGGGAAGATAACCAGCAGCAGCGTCTGGCACATCGGGAACATGGGCCCGGCGAAAAACCCCTGCAGCGCACGGAAGATAATCAGCTCGGTCATGCTATGGGCAAAGCCGCACAGGAACGAGGTCAGAGTAAACAGTGTGACCGATCCAACAAACAGCTTAAGTTGCCCAAAGCGCCGGGTAAACCACCCGGTCAACGGCAGTGCGATGGCATTGCAGACTGCAAACGAGGTGATAACCCAGGTCCCCTGGTCCGAACTCACGCCAAGGTTGCCGGCGATGGTCGGCAACGCCACGTTGGCGATGGTGGTATCCAGCACCTGCATGAAGGTCGCCAGCGACAGTGCAATGGTGGCGAGCAGCAGGCTGGGTGGCGTAAAGGCCGCCTTATCTTGCATAACGCCCCTCTTAGCGGCTGTTTGCCGCTACGGACTGACTGTTGTCATGAAGGATTTTCGCCACCATCTGATCGGCTTTATCCAGCGCGTTTTGGTACACATCGGTGGTAAAGCGCGGTGCTGCGACCGTTTTTTGCGGCAGCAGATGGCCTTCGGTGTCGCGGATATCCACTTTGGCAAACATTGACAGCCCGACACGCAGCGGATGTTTCTCCATATCGTGCGGGTCTAGGGTAATACGCACCGGCAGACGCTGAACGATTTTGATCCAGTTGCCGCTGGCGTTCTGGGCCGGCAGCAACGAGAACGCGCTGCCAGTACCAATACCTAAGCTCTCAATGGTGCCCTGGTATTCCACTTTATCGCCGTACAGGTCGGCGGTCAGGACCACCTTCTGCCCCAGACGCATGGTGTTCATCTGGCTCTCTTTGAAGTTGGCATCCACCCAGACCTGATCCAGCGGGACGATCGACATCAGTGTCGTGCCGGAGTCAACGCGCATTCCCAACTGGACCGCGCGTTTCGCCACAAAACCGCTGACCGGCGCCACAATGGTGCTACGGGCGTTATCCAGATAGCGCTGGCGCAGGGTTGCCACCGCGCTTTTGATTTCCGGGTGGCTGTCGATGACCGTGTCATCCACCATCGCCAGGTTGGTACTCAACGCCTGTTGCGCCGCCGCTAAATCACTCTGCGCCGTGGCCACGGCATCGCGATAGTGCGACATATCTTCTGCCGCAATCGCCCCGCTGGCAAAAATCTTCTGTCGACGTGCGAAGTCGTTCTGCGCGGTTTGCAGGGCCACTTTTTTTGCCGCCACCTGAGCGCGGTAGTTGTCTGCGGTGCTGTACAGACCACGGACCTGACGCACGGTGCTGGCCAGGTTGGCTTCCGCCTGTTGCAGGGCAATTTGCGTGTCGCTGGGGTCAAGCAATACCAGCGGCTGGCCTTTGGTGACGTAGTCCCCTTCATCAACGGCGACCTGGGTGACCGTTCCGGCAATTTGCGGGGTCAGTGTCACGAGGTTGGCATTAACGTAGGCATCGTCAGTGGTTTCGTAATAACGGGCATACAGGAAGTACCATGCCAGGCAACCGGCGGCAATAAGCACCAGGATTACCAGCAGTATGGCGAAGTTGCGCTTACGTTTGCTGGGTGCGCGTTCTGGTTGTGCAGATGACTGTGCAGATGAATTTTGCATCTTTATCGTAACCTTATTCAGGACAACTTAACGATGGGGTTTGGTGGCCTCGTCTGGCAGCATTTTTATCAATAGCTGTACCAGCAGGCGGGATTCTTCTGGGGTCAGACGGGCAGTCAGCGAGCCAAGAATGGAAGACAGCGCTTCGTTCTGAAAGCGATCGCAAATTTTCTGCCCTTTATCAGTCAGCGCCAGGATAACCTGACGTTTGTCTTCCGGATTGGGAGTGCGCAGGATCAGTTCGCGCTTCACCATCCGCTCGAGCATCCGGCTCATGGCCCCGGCATCCATCAACAAATTTTTGCTGACTTCAAGCGGGCTGTTGAAACCTTTGTAAATGCTGATCAGGACTTTAAATTGCGCAGCGGTGATATCCGTGTCGGCAAAAAAGTGGCTGATAAGCTGGTCTTTAAACTGGTTCGCCAGATGAATCAGTAAGCCGAGATGGAGCTTAGGATTAGGGGTATCTGTAACGTCTTTCATGTTATTTGCCTGGTCAATAATTACAAATGAAATTACTGACCAGGCAAATGTTTGTCAACGTGGTGTCAGCAAAAGAGCACAAATCTATACATTCAGAATGGTGCGTTTCGCGCCGCTGCGCTTATAGCCGGATACTGTTGCGCCGTTTTCGGCGGGGCAATTTACAGACATTTCAGGGATTCAGTGATAAACAGACAGGAGACAGCACCCAGGATTGCGGCTCCGGTTTCGAGCAGCGAATGGAATATTCGTCGCCCTACGCTCAGCTTTGGTGGCTCATTTCGTTGTTGCATGTAGTTCACTCTCTACCATGTCAAGTATCTGTTCAAACGCTCCCTACCCCTGCGTCCGCTTGACGTGCAGTGCTTCAAGGAATGGATTTAGTGCAGGCTCAACCAGGAAATACAGCAGGTCAAAATTGCGGTGTCGGAGCGCGTAGTAGACTTCCGGGTCACTCTGCCGCAGACGCTCAGACGTGTAAATTGATCTTTCTGCCATACCCCGGCTAAAAGGAGATTACCTATCAGCCCCCCACGCAGTGAGATTAACAGCGAGCTGCGTTGATCTATTAGTAATGTTATTTGAATGAAGAGATCTGATTTTTGCGCAGAGTGAACATCATGGGTTCGCAATCAGGTTAAGTACCAATCGGGCAAAGTAGATAATTGAAGGATGAAGTGCTTTATTAACCGGCTGTACGATTAATTACAGCCGGCCAAAGAACCGTCGAGAACCAGGCTGGGAATGACATGTCCTCTACTAACGCTGGTTAAACTTCCCTTCTTACTCCGGCAACATAACACCTGAAAGCTCAGCACAGATATGAAGCAGGCGATCCTGTAGTGCAACATCATGGGCCTGTGGATTCGCGGTCATGCGCTTGAGGTGGTAGAAATATTTACCTGTTACCTTTGCCTGCGGATCATCACTGGCGGCAAGCCAGGCCTGAGTCAGATGCGCCTGGTTCATATCGTCGGGCGCACCTGGGCCGCCCATTTTTGTGGGCACCCAGCCGGGCTCCAGAGAGTTGACGTGCACTCCCCGCCAGCGACGCGCCACGGCAAAAGCCAGCATCGCGTCATGCAGTTTGCTCTCAGCGTAGGCCTCAGCGCCATTCCAGGGCCGCTTGCGCCAGAGAATATCGTCCAGACTGGACCCGACATGATGATGCATACCGGAACTCAGATAGACGAGGCGCTGCGGACGCGCGATCAATGCGGTTAGTATGTAAGCGGAAAGCGTATTAATAGCGAACACATGCGGCAGCCCGTCTCGGGTCACACGACAGGCTTCACGATAGCCTACTGCGGCGTTATGGATCACAGCATCGAAATGCCCAAGATCGTTAACGCGTGATGCGGTTTCCTTCGCCCCAGCAATCGTTTCGAGGTCGCCGACGACGACCGCTTCGGCCTGCGGTAAAGCGCGCCGGGCATCTTCTGCACGACTGATATTACGCGCGTGCAGCACAATATCATGCCCCTGCTGAACCAGCAGTTCAGCCGTCATCAGGCCCAGGCCGGTGGACGAGCCGGAAATAAAAATACGAGACATAAAACTTCTCCAGAGTAGTGCGCCGCCAGACACGGATGACGGCACTGCGTGATATTCAGGATTCGGCGCGGCGGGAGACACTCGCGAGCAGCGCACCCAACAGTGCACACAGCGCGCCAGAGAGATAAACGGCGGCATAACTGTAATGGCCGGCGATACCCCCCGCAGCCGGGCCAGAGAGGCCATAGGCGATATCAAGAAAAGCGACGAAGGCGCCCATCGCACTACCACGATTGGCCGGTGGCACCCGCCGGAGTGCTTCGACACCCAGCGCCGGGAAAACCAGCGCACAGCCCAGTCCGGTCACCAGCGCACCGGCAAGCGCCGTCCATTCATTTGTGCCCAGCCACAACATGGCCTGGCCGATGGCTTCAACCGTCAGCGACCAGATTGCCACGCGATAGCCGCCCATCCGATCAGGCAGATGGCCGAAGACAAGGCGAACGAAAATAAACCCGAGCCCAAAGGCTGTCATGACCAGACCGGCGTTCTGCCAGTGGTGTGCCGCAAAGTACAGCGAGGCAAAAGCGGTGAGTCCGGATAAGCCGACACCCTGCAGCATCAGCCCCAGCCCTTCGCGCCAGATGCGTCCGATCACCCGATAAAATGGCAGTCGCGCGCCTCCTGGCGACACATAAGCAGAAGAGCCCAGCGCGATCAGCACAGACAATACCGGTGCAGCGATGCAGGCTATCATGGCCACTGCGAGGCTGTAATGCTGATACAGCGCCATGCCAACCGGCGCGCCAATTGACAGAGCCGCGAACATGGCAATGCCGGTCCATGACATCGACATTCCGGCCCGCTGCGGGCCAACCGAAGCAATCGACCAGGAGACACACCCCGTGACGAACTGGCTTTCGCCAAAGCCAGCCATCAGACGACCTGCAATGACGATGCCGAGGCTGGCGGTGGGTGATAGATTCAACGCGGAAGCGGCCAGATACAACCCACCCGCCAGTGCTGAAAGTAGTGCACCCTGCAGTGCAGAACGCTTGCCGCCCTGCTGGTCGGTCACCCGTCCGGCATAGCCACGGGTAAGCACGGTGGCCAGAAACTGAATGCCGATCACCAGTCCCACCACGAGGTTACTGAATCCGAGGTGACCATGTATGAATAACGGAATCACCGGCAATGGCAGGCCAACCGCCAGATAGCCAAAGAACAGTGCGGCGATAACGCCCGATGCCGGGCGGGGAAGCAGCGCGGGCGGTGTGTTTTCCTGCGCGCTCCGCTTTATAGCGAGATCTGACATGGAAATCTCCTATGTGAGAAAGGCGTAAAAGTGTGATACGGCCCGCCGCGACGGGCCGCTCTGTCCTCAGGCTGCGGTGAAGCGATCGACGTGCCAGCCGCTGGCTTTGAGCAGGTAATCACGGGACGCCGTGATATCTGCCTCCAGCGCGGCCAGATCAACGTCAATCAGTTGTCCCGCGCGCTTACGTAACTGACCCGCCACCATTACCGTGTCCACATCCGCGCGTTCAATCGCCTGCACCACCGTTCCGGTTACGTTCGTAACCGGGAAGACGGCGACGCCGCTGGTGCGTACCATAATGATGTCAGCCTGCTTACCTGGCGTAAGGGTGCCGATCTGGTCCTCCAGTCCGGCTGCGCGTGCGCCATTGACGGTTGCCGCCTTCAGCACGGCCGCGACCGTAACAGGTGCTGGCGCGTTGTCTTCGCCACGGAAGCGCCGGTAGCGCATCGCCGAGCGTTGTTGTCCAAACAGCGCATGCATTTCTCCGAACATATCGCTGCCAAACGCGGTATCCAGGTCAATGCCCAGCGCTGGCGTCAGACCATAATTAACGGCCTGCTGATAAGCGAAGCTCTCGTCGTCAAAGCCAAACAACGCATCTGAACGCGGATTAATGGTGACGTTAACGCCTGCGTCGGCCAGTAACTGCCATGTCTCCTGCGGAACCCGAGAACAATGGTTAAAAATGTTATGCGTGCCCAGCACGCCCGGTTTGGCAAATTCAGGGCCGAGCTTCACCAGATCTCCGATGAATTCCGTCAGAATCCGCATGTCAAGATCGCGTGCGATCTGCCACCAATCCAGATTAAGCTGCCCAAACAGGCCCACGCGTACCAGGCTTTCCGGGGTATTCCAGCGCTGCGCCAGCCGCGGCAGCTCGCCCGGCAGATGCGCGGCTGACGCTTGCTTGTCCATCGCCGCTCCCACCATGTGTAATGCGCGAATGCCGCTCTCCTGCAGGGCATCCAGCGCGGCATCAGTGTGAGCCGGGCTGCGCGCGTTGTGGCAGGCATCAATAACGGTAGTGATACCTGCGTCCAGAGAGGCGGCCGCGGTCAGTCTGGTACTCAGATACATGTCCAGCGGCCGGTAGTGGACACCCAGTTTTTCGGCGACAACATCAATGTAAGCAAACAGATCGTCCACATCGGGCATCATGCGACGCATGACACCCAGCCACATGTGATGATGAGCATCAATCAGTCCTGGCATAACAATATGATTAGTGGCATCAATCACCTCAGCGTCATCCGCCTGCAGAGCCGGACCAACAGCCGCGATACGATCGTCCTCAACAAGGACGTCGCCGACGTCAAGATTAGGAACATTGGCATCCAGCGTAAGGATGGTGCCGCCTTTGAAAAGAGTGCGCTTCGTTGTCATGTCGTATTCCTCAGAATAAAGGGATGTTGTCCGTTGCGGCGTTGCCCGGCCCGAAACCGAAAAAACGGCGTGTCGCAACGACATGACCGACACAATAGGTTGCGCACCATCTTTGATAAAGGTAGTTTTATTCAAATTATTTTTGCTAAAAATCAAAGATGAGTACTTATGAGTTTTGACGGACGACTTCTCTCCGGGCTAAGTGTGTTGGCAGCTGTCGTCGAGGCTGGTAGTTTCAGCCGCGCTGGCGAGATATTGGGACTTTCTGCTTCCGGCGTAAGCCGATCTATTGATCGGCTTGAAGAGCGGCTCGGTGTACGCCTGCTGAACCGCACCACGCGCACCCTGAACCTGACCAGCGAAGGCAGGGCTTTATATGAGCGCGCCGCACCGCATCTGGAAGGCATTGAGGTAGCGGCAAGCTATGTTTCTGGTGCTGCCGTGACGGTGCGTGGTGCATTGCGTGTTAGCGTGAATCCCATCTTTGCTCGCTACATTCTGGCACCCAAATTGCCGCTGTTGCGCCAGCGTCATCCGGATCTGAAACTGACGGTGGTACAGCAACCCGATGTCGGCGATCTGGTGACGGAGGGGATCGATGTCGCGGTGCGCTTCGGGCCGCAACCACCCTCTACCATCACATCAAAGCTGCTGCTGAATACGCGCGTGCTGACGGTAGCCGCGCCAGCTTATCTGGCACAGCACGGAAGACCACAGCATCCCCAGGACCTTACCGGGCATGAATGCATTCAGTATATTGATCCGCGCAGCGGTAAACCGTTCAGTTGGGAATTTCGGCGCGGTCGGGAATGGCTGTCGGTAGAGACACAAGGACATCTGATCACAACTGATGTCGATCTTATGGTGCAGGCCTGTGTGAGCGGCACCGGTATTGCGCAGGTGTTGTCACTGAGTGTCGCGCACCTGATAGCGGACGGGAAGCTCACAGAACTGTTTCCGGAGTGGCCGGATGAAACCTATCCGCTGTACATTGCCCGCCCATCGCGTCGTCTGGCACCAGCAGCTGTCGAGGCCTTTCTGAATTTTTGCACTGAAATCAGTGACGATTTTGAAGAGATCCAGCCCAGGGCACAGCGATGACAAGAATAGATTCGGTCTGCTTCGGGGAAGAAAGCTCTTTAGCCGAAATGTCGCGAGATTGAATATCCACTTCACACTCATAGCTGCCGTTCAAATATCTCGCATTCAGCACGAGAGGCGATAATCATCATCTCTGATGGGCAGAATAACCGGGCTGTCCAGGGGACACGGCAAATGACCACAATGGCCCCGTTCCGCAAGAAAGTGGAGCTGACGGGTTACGGTAAGGCGATCTCTGGTTCCGTATTCCTGAAAAGTGGTCAATGAACAGAATTGGCGCCCCGTCAGGTCTGCGCGGAATACCAGCCAGCGACCACCTTCACGCTTGACCCCAATATGCCGTCCAAAAACGTTGTAGATCAGCACTATCAGACCCCTTTCAGTCATTGTGTCACTGGGATGGTATATTCAACTGGTGATGATTACTTCGTCAACAGATGCAAAATGTCCGCCCCTCGCCCATAACGACCTTATCGTTTTTATCCTTTTTCAATAGCTTTACGCCCAGGACGTTTTCGCCCCGTTCATTATTTGTTCTCTGTTTCATCATAAAACGATCACACGCAATCCCCGTAATGTTGGGCATTCTCGTGAAAAATCTGGATGACACATGAACAGCGCACTGGCAGAACACCCGGAAACCCTGGCGCCCTCGTCGCACCACTTGCACAGCGCCCCGCTGCATAAGGTGCTGAGCGTCAAAAACTTAAGCAAATCCTACAACAGCCATCAGGCCGTGTTACAGGACATCAGCTTTGACCTGCACAGCGGTGAGATGGTCGGCGTGATTGGCCGCTCCGGCGCCGGTAAATCCACCCTGCTGCATGTGCTCAACGGAACGCACAGCGCGACATCCGGTGAGATCCTGAGTTTCCCCGATGTCGGTCTACCGCGCGATGTTTCCCGCCTTAAAGGCCGCGAGCTGAGCCAGTGGCGCAGCCAGTGCGGGATGATTTTTCAGGACTTTTGCCTGGTGCCGCGTCTCGACGTGCTGACCAACGTACTGCTGGGCAGGCTCAGCCAGACCTCAAGCTTTAAGTCGTTGTTCAAAGTCTTTACAGCCGAAGATCGCGCAAAAGCTATTGCACTGCTGGAGTGGCTCAACATGCTGCCGCACGCGCTGCAACGTGCGGAAACCCTTTCCGGCGGTCAGATGCAGCGTGTGGCAATTTGTCGGGCGTTAATCCAAAACCCCTCGATTTTACTGGCGGATGAACCCGTCGCCTCGCTGGATCCCAAAAATACGCAGCGCATTATGCGCGTGTTACGAGAAGTGAGTGAGCAAGGCATCAGCGTGATGGTAAACCTGCATTCCGTGGAACTGGTAAAGGAATACTGCACGCGCGTTATCGGTGTTGCACAGGGACGGATTGTTTTTGACGCCTCTCCTTCTGAGCTGACACAGGATGTTTTGCACACGCTTTATGGTGATGAAATAAGTCAACTGCATTAATTCTTCCTTCAATTGAGACGACACAGGCAATGACAATGAAAAAGCATATTTCAGGCGCATTACGTTTATCGGCATTGATGACAGGTCTTCTGCTGGCGTGGCAGGTGAACGCGGCTGAACAACCGAAGGAATTAAATCTGGGTATCCTCGGCGGGCAGAACGCCACCCAGCAAATTGGCGATAACCAGTGCGTAAAAGACTTTCTGGACAAGGAACTGAGCGTCGACACCAAATTGCGTAACTCGTCTGACTACTCTGGCGTTATTCAGGGCTTGTTGGGCGGCAAAGTCGACGTGGTGCTGAGCATGTCGCCTGCATCGTATGCTTCGGTCTATATCAACAACCCGAAAGCGGTGGATATTGTGGGCCTCGCCGTGGACGATAAAGACCAGTCGCGCGGCTATTATTCTGTGGTTATCGTCAAAGCAGACAGCCCGTATAAGAAACTGGAAGACCTGAAAGGCAAACCGTTCGGCTTCGCTGATCCGGATTCCACCTCTGGCTTCCTGATCCCGAACCAGACGTTCAAACAGCAGTTCGGCGGCACTGCCGACAACAAATACAACAACTTCTTCTCCAGCGTCACCTTCTCCGGCGGCCACGAGCAGGACATTCTGGGTGTACTGAACAATCAGTTCGCGGGCGCAGTAACCTGGACTTCCATGGTCGGCGATTATAACTCCGGCTACAGCGTGGGCGCGTTTAACCGCCTGATTCGTATGGATCATCCGGATCTGATGAAACAGATCCGCATTATCTGGAAATCACCGCTGATCCCGAACGGCCCTATTCTGGTGAGCAATAGCCTGCCGGCTGATTTTAAAGCCAAAGTGGTCACCGCCATCAAAAAACTGGATACCGACGACCATGCCTGTTTCGTCAAGGCGATGGGCGGCACCCAGCATATCGGTCCTGGCAGCGTGGAAGATTACAAACAGATTATCGATATGAAACGTGAGCTGGTGACCGCACGTTAATTCGCACTCACGTGCGTTAAAAAAATAGCCCCTGGCTGAACGCCCGGGGCTTTTGTTCGAGTGTTGTCTCCGCCTGAGACCGGTTAGCCATGAACACGAATATGTCGTTTGAGCAGTATTACCAGAACATCCGAATGCGCCAGAAACGTGACACGTTCGCCTGGTCGCTTGTCTTACTCGTACTCTATTTTACTGCCGGAAACGCAGCGGAATTTAACCTGAACACCATCTGGCATTCACTGCCGAATTTCTTCGACTACATGCGGGAGACCATGCCGACGCTGCATGTATCCACGCTCTTTGCCGACAGCCATACAAAGGGGTCGCTGGCCTACTGGGGCTATCGTCTGCCTATCCAGTTGCCGCTTATCTGGGAAACCCTGCAACTGGCGCTGGCAGCCTCGCTGATATCGTTTGTCCTGGCAACGGTATTCGCTTTTTTGGCGGCAGGTAATACCTGGTCGCCGCCACTGGTCCGTTTTGGTATCCGCGCGCTGGTGGCATTTTTACGTACCATGCCGGAACTGGCGTGGGCGGTTATCTTTGTGATGGCGTTTGGTATTGGCGCGATCCCCGGTTTTCTGGCGCTTATGCTGCATACCGTTGGTAGTCTGACCAAGCTCTTCTACGAAGCGATTGAAAGCGCTAATGACCGCCCCGTGCGCGGTCTGGCCGCCTGTGGCGCGAGCCATTTTCAGCGCGTCCGCTTCGCCCTGTGGCCACAGGTGAAGCCCCTTTTTCTCTCCTATGGGTTTATGCGCCTTGAGATCAACTTCCGCTCCTCCACCATTCTGGGGCTGGTGGGCGCTGGCGGCATCGGCCAGGAGCTGATGACCAATATCAAACTTGACCGCTACGATCAGGTCAGTATCACGCTATTGCTGATTATTGTCGTCGTTGCGGCACTGGATACCCTGTCTGGCCGTCTGCGCCAGTGGGTGCTGGAGGGTGGAAAATGAGTCACTGGCAGGCCGCACCCGATGTGGCATTAAGTCGTCAGCAACATAAGACGTTATTTCAGGCGCAGGGGCGTTATTTGCGCCGTCTTGGTCTGATTGCCCTGGCGGGGTTGCTCTATTACGTCTGGTTTTTTGCCCGGTTCGGCATTCCCGCCGATCAGGCCCTCAACGGCATCACGCAAATTGGCCGTTACATCCTGCGTATGTTTGTCTGGCATGACTTTATGCACTGGCCGTTTCGCTACTACTTCACCCAAATTGCCATGACGCTCGCCATCGTCTTTGCCGGGACCCTGACCGCCACCTTTATCGCGCTGCTGCTCTCCTTCTTTGCCGCACGTAATATTATGAAAGGCGGTATCGCCGGAGTGGTGGCGTTTTTGATGCGTCGCCTGTTCGATATGTTGCGCGGTGTTGATATGGCTATCTGGGGGCTTATCTTTGTCAGGGCCGTGGGGCTTGGGCCACTGGCCGGGGTGCTGGCGATCATCATGCAGGACACCGGATTGCTGGGGCGTCTGTATGCGGAAAACCACGAGGCGGTGGACCGCTCACCGGCTCGCGGGCTGACGGCTGTCGGTGCCAGCGGTCTGCAAAAACACCGCTTTAGTACCTTTACCCAGTCCTTCCCCACGTTTCTGTCGCTCAGCCTCTACCAGATTGAATCGAATACCCGGTCAGCGGCGGTGCTGGGCTTTGTCGGCGCAGGCGGGATCGGCCTGATTTACGCCGAAAACATGCGCCTGTGGAACTGGGATGTGGTGATGTTTATCACCCTGATTCTGGTGGCGATCGTGATGGCGATGGATGCGGCGTCCGCCTGGCTGCGACGCCGCTATATCACCGGAAAGCCGGTTCCGCTTTATAAAGCGCCGTAGCGGTTTAGTCCAGACGCCAATTCAGCACCGGCCAACGGTGCTGCTCTCCCTGGGCGGCGAGCTGTGAACAGGGATTGACCAGAAAAACCTCGTCGGCACGCAGACACAGGGGCAGATCATTAATTGAATCGGTGTAAAACGTCAGCGGACCATCGGCTTGCGGATGCGCGTCGAGCCAGTGGTGAAGGCAGGTGATTTTGCCCTCCTGATAGCTCGGTGTGCCGTCAATGATGTCGGTATAGCGGTCGTTATCCATTTTAACCTCAATACCAATGGCGTGCCGGATACCCAGCACAGGCGCGATTGCCTTCACCAGCAGGCTGACCGAAGCCGAGATAATCAGCATCGGCTGATGTTGCGCCTGTAATAACTGGATAAGCGCGAGCGCCTGCGGGTAAATACGCGGACGGATGTCGGTTTGCACACAGCGCGCCACCAGTTGGTCAACGTCATCACGGCTGAGTCCGATGAGCGGAGAGAGGATCAGCGCAACGTATTCCTGCAGATCCATCTCCCCCCGTGCGTAATCGAGCATCAGACGTTCTTCATGCAGCAAATATTCCGGGTCGCTGACATACCCTTCGCGGACCAGAAAGCGGCTAAAGATGGTGCTGCTGTCGCCATCTATCAGCGTATTGTCCAGATCGAATACGTAAAGCGGTTGCGACATTGTGGCTTCCTTTTTATCCGTTTTGGACGCACAGACTGACAAAAATATATGACATCACGATGTTGAGCGGCGCATTTTTTATGCATTGAAAATGGCGATTTTACAAAAACAGGCACACGCTTGTGATCGGGGCAATACCGCTTTGTACCGGTCTTGATCAATGATGAGTCAATAAGAGCCGTTTTTATTTTAATTCCCCACAAACGGTGTTGCTTATAAGAAAGGAATTGGCTATCAAATCTGTAGATTCATTCAAATACCTCTAACTGGAAGCAGTGTATATCGTAACGAGACTCACTAGTGCAAATGGAGCCAGATATGAGCATGTCAGAAGATACGTCCCCGGAATCCTCCGCAGGCAAATGCCCTTTTCATGAAGGCGGCGCAAAACCCGCGAAGAAAAGCAGTGTCACCACCAACCGTGACTGGTGGCCAGAGCAATTGCGCGTGGACCTGCTTAATCAACATTCCAACCGTTCCAATCCTTTAGGCGAAAGCTTCAATTATCGTGAAGAGTTTAAAAAACTCGATTACTCCGCGCTAAAAGCCGATATCAGAAAAGTGCTGACCGACTCTCAGGAGTGGTGGCCTGCTGACTGGGGTAGTTATATCGGACTGTTCATTCGTATGGCCTGGCACAGTGCCGGGACCTATCGCACTATCGACGGACGCGGCGGTTCAGGCCGCGGGCAGCAGCGTTTCGCTCCGCTCAACTCCTGGCCGGATAACGTGAGTCTCGACAAAGCACGCCGCCTGCTGTGGCCAGTGAAACAAAAATATGGGCAGAAGATCTCCTGGGGTGATTTGATCATCCTCGCCGGTAACGTGGCGCTGGAAAACTCAGGCTTTCGCACCTTCGGTTTCGGCGCTGGTCGCGAAGATGTCTGGGAGCCGGACCTCGACGTAAACTGGGGTAATGAAAAAAACTGGCTTGAGCACCGTCATCCAGAAAGCCTTGCCCAACAGGCCATCGGCGCCACCGAAATGGGGTTAATTTACGTCAACCCGGAAGGCCCGAACGCCAGCGGTGAACCCACCTCCGCCGGAGCGGCCATCCGTGCGACCTTTGGCAACATGGGTATGAACGATGAAGAGATTGTCGCCCTGATTGCCGGTGGGCATACGCTGGGGAAAACCCACGGTGCGGCCTCAGCCGACCATGTGGGCGCCGAGCCAGAAGCGGCGTCTATTGAAGCTCAGGGCTTAGGCTGGCAAAGCAGCTATGGCAGCGGTGCGGGTGCCGACGCCATTACCTCGGGCCTTGAAGTGGTCTGGACACAAACCCCTACCCAGTGGAGCAACTACTTCTTCGAGAACCTCTTCAAGTACGAGTGGGTACAGACCCGCAGCCCGGCCGGGGCGATTCAGTTTGAAGCGAAAGATGCGCCGGACATCATTCCTGACCCGTTCCACCCGGAGAAAAAACGCAAACCGACCATGCTAGTGACGGACCTGACGCTGCGTTTCGACCCGGATTTCGAGAAAATTTCCCGCCGCTTCCTGAACGATCCGCAGGCATTTAATGAGGCCTTCGCCCGCGCCTGGTTCAAACTGACCCACCGCGATATGGGGCCAAAATCCCGCTACATTGGCCCGGAAGTACCGAGCGAAGATCTGATTTGGCAGGATCCGCTGCCTGCCGCCATCCACCAACCGAGCGATCTGGACATTGCCAGCCTGAAAACGGCGATTGCCGAATCGGGTCTGTCGGTGAGCGAGCTGGTCTCCGTAGCCTGGGCGTCTGCGTCCACCTTCCGTGGCGGTGATAAACGCGGTGGCGCCAACGGCGCGCGTCTGGCGTTAGCGCCACAAAAAGACTGGGAAGTGAATGCGACGGCGGTCAAAGTACTGCCAGTACTGCAAGAGATTCAGCAGGCGTCCGGTAAAGCGTCGCTGGCCGACATCATCGTGCTGGCAGGCGGCGTGGGTATTGAGCTTGCGGCTGCCGATGCTGGCGTGAAAATCAGCGTGCCGTTCACACCGGGCCGCGTTGATGCCCGTCAGGATCAGACCGACGTTGAGTCGTTCAAATGGATGGAGCCGCTGGCCGATGGGTTCCGCAACTATCGCCGCGTGGCAGATGAGATGCCGACCGAAACGCTGCTGATTGATAAAGCCCAACAGTTGACGCTGACCGCGCCGGAGATGACTGTTCTGGTCGGTGGCCTGCGTGCGCTGGGTGCCAACTACGACGGCAGCCGGCATGGCGTCTTCACCGACCGCGTTGGCGTGCTCAGCACCGATTTCTTCGTGAATCTGCTGGATATGCGCACCGCGTGGAAACCGGTTGATGAGAAAGCGGAGTTGTTTGAAGGCCGCGACCGGGCCAGCGGCGAAGTGAAATATACCGCTACCCGTGCCGATCTGATCTTTGGTTCTAACTCGATTCTGCGTGCGCTTGCCGAGGTGTACGCCAGCGACGATGCCAAAGAGAAGTTTGTCGCTGACTTCGTTGCCGCATGGACGAAGGTGATGAATCTCGACCGTTTCGATCTGCAATAACCGACAACCCGGCGAGACCTCTCGCCGGGTGTTTATTCGCTTAAAAAGAGATACGGTTTTTCACTGTGTGGGTGCTGCTCCACCCGCACATCCGCCTGATACCATTTTTCGATGATCGATTTCTGAATAACCGTCTGCGGCGTGCCCTGCGCCACCAGTTTTCCCTGATGTAAGAGCAAAATCCGGTCTGCCCACAGCGCCGCCAGGTTCAGGTCGTGAAGCACCGTACAAACGTGCAGTTTTCCGCGCCGGGTCAGGCTTTTCATCAGGCGCAGTAGCTGCTGCTGATGATAGAGATCTAACGCTGAGGTAGGCTCATCAAGAAACAGCCAACCCTGCGGGCCATCATCCTGCCAGAGCTGCGCCAGACTGCGTGCCAGTTGAACGCGCTGCTGCTCGCCGACGGAGAGCGTGCTATAGCGGCGACCCGCCAGTTCGCAACAACCGGTCAGCGCCATCACGCTGCGCACAATCTCACTTTCTTTGCCCGGTCCCCAGGGGGCGCGCCCCATGGCGATAATCCCCTCAACCGGCCAGTCAAATTGCATTCGGGTTTGTTGCAGCATCACCGCCCGGTGGCGGGAGAGCACCTCGGGCGGCCAGTCGTGTAGCGGGCGGCCATCCAGACAACACAGCCCCTCTTTGGCCTTTAAAAACCCGGTCAGCAGGCGCAGCAGTGTCGATTTCCCCGCGCCATTAGGGCCAATCAGCGCCACCAGTTCCCCTGCTTCGAGGGTGACAGAGACATCGTTAATCAACTGGCGCGCGCCCATCCAGAGGTTGAGGTGCTCAGCCGTTAAAGACTTAACCATGGGTCGCCCTCCCCTGACGGAAGATAAGCCACAGGAACCAGGGCGCGCCCAGTACACTGGTGAGCAGCCCCACCGGCATTTCCGCAGGCGCCACCACGGTGCGCGCAATCGTATCGGCAATCAGCAACAGTATCGCCCCGGCCAGCACCGAACCCGGCACCAGCGCCCGATGGTCCGCCCCCAGCCACAGGCGCATCAGGTGCGGCACCACCAGGCCAATAAAGCTGATAATGCCGCTGATGGCAACGCTGGCCGCCACCAGCAGTGCGCTGCACAGCAGCAACAACCTCTGCAGCATGGGCACGTTCACGCCGAGGTAATGCGCTTCTTCATCGCCCAGTTGCAGCAGGTTGAGCTGCCCGGCCACGCGCCAGACCACGACGGCAGAGGGCACCATCAGCGTAGCGGCGACGGCAAGCGTTGACCACTGCGCCTGCCCAAGCCCACCCATCCCCCACAAAGAGAGCTGGCGCAACTGGGCATCATTACTGATCCACGACAGCACACCCACCAGCGCGCCGCACAGGGCGTTAATGGCAATCCCTACCAGTAACAGTCGTGAGAGCGAACTGTCGCGGGTTTTGCTGAGGATGAAAATCACCATCATCACTCCGACGCTACCGAGAAACGCCGCCAGCATCGGGGCATACAGGGCCACCAGAGCAGGCACCGTCAATGGCAGCACCAGCCAGCAGGCTACCGCCAGCGCCGCACCACTGCTGACACCCAGCAAGCCTGGGTCCGCCAGTGGATTACGAAACAGCCCCTGCATCACGCAGCCGGAAAGCGCCAGCGATGCGCCTACAACCAGCGCCAACAGCACGCGCGGCAAACGGATAGTCAGCCAAATCTGGCGCAACGCTTCATCACCGCTGTGCCAGAGGCTGGCAAGCGGGAGCTGCATCGCCCCCACCGTGCTGGCCATCAGCGTTAGCCCGGCCAGCAGCACCGTCAGCCCCCAGAGATAGCGGGTCACAGGGCGCATTACGGCAATTGCTCCGCTTTGTCACGCAGCACTTTCAGCGCCTGTGGGGTGCGAACGCCAAAACCGAGCAGCGCGATATCGTCCACGATCAGCAGTTGCTTACTGCGCCCGGCAGGTGTTTGTGCAAGACCGGGCAGTTTCCACAGGTTCTCTTCCCCGCCCATGCTTTTGACGCCGTCGGCGGAAATCACCACCAGGTCCGGTTTGCTGGCAATCACCCCTTCTTGCGAGAGGTTGCGATAGTGGCTAAAGCCCTGCATCGCATTGATTAAACCCGCGGCGCGAATCGCCCCGTCGGCAGCGGTCTCCTGCCCTGCGACCATCGACCCCATCCCGCCGTGGCTGAGGATAAACAGCACGCGTTTGTTAAGCGGTTGCGTCGGCAACGCGGCGATTTCGGCATCCAGTTTTTTGCGCAGTTCGGTCCCTTGTGCGGTTTTCCCGATGGCGGCGGCGACAGCGTCCACTTTCTTATCAATGGCCGCCACGTCATAACCGCCCGGAACGTTGACCAGCTTCACGTTGTTCTCTTCCACTTTTTTCAGCACCAGCGAGGGCTGCGCCTGGGCGCTTGCCAGTACAAGGGTCGGGCGCAGCGAGAGGATGCCTTCGGCATTCAACTGGCGCACATAGCCCACGTCGGGAAGCTTTTGCACCTCGCCAGGCCAGGTGCTGGTGCTGTCGCGCGCGACCATCTGCGGCCCCGCCCCCAGCGCCCAGGCAATTTCGCTGACATCGCCGCCAAGCGTAATAATCCGTTCGGCGGCGGCGCTGGCCATCAGCGGCAGTGCCGCCAGCAGCAGGACGAGTTTTTTCATGCCGCTTTTCCTTTCTCTGCCAGCGCGTCAATCTGTGAGCGCCACTGGCTCTGTTCCGGCTGGCCTTCGCTGCGCTGGCCGTACAACTGGGCGATCTGCGTGCCATCGGCGGCAAACAGCTCAAGACTGGTGACATACCCGTCGGCGGTCGGCTTGCGGGTGATCCAACTTTCGGCAATGGTCTCCTCGCGCAGATGCAGGGTGAAGGCCGGGTTGAAAATGTTGAGCCAGCCTTTCATCGGCGTCACCTTTTCCAGCCCGCCGGTAAAGATCTGCACACAGCCACGGTTGCCCACGAAAATCATGATTTCGTTACCCTCCCGCAGCACGGTATTGAGCAGTTGCGACAGCGCATCGTTACCCACCCGCATAGCGAGATCATCCCTGACCAGCCGAAAGGCCTGCTGGCGGGAAATATTGTGTTGTTTCAACAGGCCAAAGAACTGATGCACATCGGTCATTGCGCGCCAGGCTTTATCCAGCGCCGCGCCGTCGGCATCCTGCGCGTAGCCAGGTGCGTCAATGGGTTGCAGCGTTAACGGCTGTACTTGCGGGGCGCTAAAGCGGGCAACCACCTCACCCCACGCAGCGCGATCGGTCTGTTCCGTGGCGTACACCTTGAGCACCGCGTCCCCCTGATGATCAAAGAACTGTATGCTCTGGCGTTCACCGTGCGCACTTGCTTCACGCACAAAAAAGGCGCTGGCCCACTGGCTAATAAACAGGCGCAAATCCAGCGCCCGTGGGTTCAGTACCAGACCGGCACGCTCACTGATATGCAGGTTGGTAAAACTGCCCAGATGTTCATGAACCGCATAGTCATTGCGACAAATGCACTTCGTTTCCCCTACCAACTCAAGTGCGCTCAGGATCTCGCGTGCGTCATTGATCAGCGCGGTGGCGTCATGTCCTGTGCGGGCGTGCGTGAGTTCCGCTTCGCTTACCCCCAGTTCGCTGGCAATGTCGCGCGCGTATTTGCCCCGCGTCGCGGTTTTGATCTCCTGATACTGCTGCCAGAGTGCGGCGTAATCTTGCGATGAATGGGTCATAGGTGTGCTTCCTTTATGAGATTAAACCTCCGGCGCACAGGCCGGAGGGCAGGTTAAATGGAACAAAAATCAGAAATCGACGTTCACGCCCAGTTGCCATGTACGGCCAGGCATGACGGCAAGCGCTTTGTCGTAAGCATCCTGATTGGTGGTCTCCTCCTGGGTACGGCTGTTCAGGTAATCCCAGTATTTGCGATCGGTGATGTTATAAACGCCGCCGTGCAGTTTGACGTTCTTCGCCACCTGCCAGTACGCGGTCCAGTCCAGCAGGCCGTAGCCCGGCACGCGCATGTATTCGGCGCTGGATTCGCCAAGGGACGAACCGGTATTGCTATAGGATTCACGGGTGGTTGCGGTGGCCTGCTTGCCTTTGACGAAGGTGGCGGTCAGCGCGGTGCCATACCGTTTTGCCGGGTCATCCCAGGCCACGCCTGCAATGGCTTTCATCGGTGCGACGCTATCAAGGTCGATGTATTTGTCGCCCATATAGCTCGATTTCGACTGGCCCTGCGTATAGCCGTACGCCAGGGTCGCGCTCAGGCCATTAACCTCTTCAAACCAGGTGCCGAAGTTAAATTTAGTGCTGATTTCACCGCCATAGATAAAGGCTTTATCGCGGTTTTCCGCCTGATAAATGGTGTAAATGTTGGACGGCACGCGGGTGAACTTGTCCGGGTTGCCGGTACGGGTGTAACGCGTATAGGCGATAAAGTTCTTATAACTGTTGTAGAACAGCGCGGTGCGCAGGGTAATGCCTTCCGTCACCTCACCTTTCATCCCCCATTCGAGATTATCGCTGGTTTCGGTTTTAAGGTCGGTATTACCCACCAGCGCATACTGCCCGCGCCCTGCATAGTTTGAGCCCAGATTCCAGGAGCCGTACAACTGGCTGGCGTTGGGGAATTCCGCCCCGCGTTTGTATTGCAGGTAGGTCATCAGACGCGGCGTCAGATCGTACTGGAAGGTCAGCGACGGCAGCCACTGGGTGTCTGAGTTTTTGCCATACAGCGTGGACACGTCGGACTCATCCAGCACCGTGCTGTTGCTGGTCAGACTGGCGAGGTTGTCCGGCTTCATTGACTGATGCACAACGCGCACGCCGGGGATAATCGCAAAGTTACGATCGGCAAGGTCGAAATTAATCTGATCCTGGGCGAACGCCCCCAGCGTGTAGCCACGGCTATCGGCTTCCGGCTGCATAATCTCGCTAAACACACTCGGTATTGGCGACTGGCTGAACGGACGCTGTGTTTTGCTGGTGCTGGCGTTGAAACCGGCGCTTAAATCGTGGCGCCCGAGGGTTTTCGTCAGCGCGTTGGTGATGCCCCAGGTATCGGTATCATAGTTTGAATTTACCGTCTCCATCGACAGCGTGGTGCTGTCCGGCATGTATGTCCAGTCGTGGGCTTCCGTATGCTGGTAGTAAACTTTGGTGGACATGCTGTCCAGCCAGGCATTCACTGGCGTCCAGTCATCTTTCAGGCTGACACCCCAGCGACGCGTCTGGCTGGTCTGGTTGGCGTTGCCGATAATGGAACTGCCTGCGCTGTTCCACGCATCGTAATGGGTGTGGTTGGTCTTGTGGTAGTAATCCAGCGTACCGGTAAATTTATGCGCCTCATTCGGCTGCCAGATACCGGAAGCCAGCATCGCATCGGAGTGCCAGTTGGCCGGGTAGGCGTCAATTGTGCCGCTGTTATTACGGGTCTGCTGACCGTCACGACGGCTGTAAACAAAGATGCCGCGCAGGGTTTCATCGCCGCCCGCCGCCGTCAGGCCGTTGTGCCAGCTACGATCCGCTGAATCATAATCCGACTGGTAACCAAAGTAGGTCTGCTTACCCGCTTGCAGGTAATTGTCTGCCGATTTCGGCTGGAACGAGACGTTGCCGCCGATAGAAGTATTGGCGGTTTCGGTGGAGGTGGCGCCAGACTGAATATCAATCCCACCGTACATATAAGGGTCGATATAATCGCGACCAATACCAAAGGTATTCAGGCCGGAGCGGCTGACATAACTACGCCCGGTGGCATCGGGTTGCGCAATACCGTCAACGTCGATCCCGACACGGTTACTTTCCAGGCCACGAATGTTGTATCCGGTATAGCCACCACGGTCAAAGCCGCTTTTGCCATTGCCGGAACCCCCGCTTGCGCCGGTGGCGCTAATAAGCGGCTCGTAGCGCATGATTGAACCAAAGTCGTTGGCGCCTTTGTTTTGCAGATCCTCTGCACTTACCGTATGGCTGCTGCCCGCTTTCAGTACAGGTGCAGGTGCGGTAACAACCATCTCCTCGGCATTGTCCTGCCGGGTATCGGTTGCGGTGGTCTGTTTTACGTGAGCATCAGCCGCCACGGCGGAGGTCTGATACAGTGCTGCGAGCAGTGAAGTCACCAGAACGCTCTTGCGAAACGGTGTCCGGGAAAGTTGCGATGTACCCATAATGTTGCAAGCCTTAGAATTTATTAGTATCAGGCCCACCGTTGCTTCCAGTCTTTTTATTGAGCGGGTGCTGTCAGCATAAGACACACTGCACCGCTCTTTATCTTGACCGGAATCATAATGATAACTATTATCAGTTGCAACAACTTCACAATTTCTTCACGCTTTGCGCATTCTTTTGTCTACACTAAGCCAACGTTTACACTTGTTGGTTAACATGATTATGCAAAACAAACCCGCCATCACCTTACAGTACTGCTCCCAGTGCAACTGGATGCTGCGCGCCAGTTGGATGGCGCAGGAACTGCTTCACAGCTTTAGTGCCGACTTAGCTTCCGTCACCCTGGTACCGGGTACGGGCGGTATTTTTGTCATTGATATCGACGGAAAGGTTATCTGGGACCGTAAAGTGGATGGCGGTTTTCCGGATGCCGCAGAGCTAAAACGCCGCGTGCGAGATTACTGCTTCCCGGAAAAAGATCTCGGGCATCTGGAAAAGAAAAGCGACTAGCCAACGTAAAATGTGCGAGCAGTTTATATTTGTTGCTCGCGCATAATCGAATAATTGTCAGACAAACAGCGCCCCGCCACCTTAATATCCCTGATCATCATTGCTATTTCACTTCCCAAAACTACCGCTGCCAATAATTCTGCACAGAGTAAATATTTATTTACCGGCTTTAATGCAACATCTTGATTCAAAATACATTATTCTATTTAAGTGATCCGCTTCATATTGTTTAGCGTTCTCTATTAAGCCGTTTCCGATGCCCGATATGATGCGAAAAATAAACCCAATGGAGATCACAATGAATAAAGATGAATCAATCAAGGATATCGGTTTATTTACCGACGCAGATACCGAGTGTATGAAATCATTTTCACACCTTGCAGAAATGATCGCAGGCCTGATAGGGCCACACTGCGAAGTGGTGCTGCATTCATTTGAAGATCACAACGCGTCGGTGAATAAAATTATTAATGGCCACCACACCGGTAGAACGATCGGCTCGCCCATTACCGATATGGGACTTAAGACGCTGCAATTGTTTAACAAGACCGGCATCAATAATACGCTGAGCTATTTTACGCGAAATAAAAAAGGTGAGTTGTTTAAATCAGCGACGTCGGTGCTCTTTGGCGAAGAAGGCAAAGCGATTGGGCTATTTTGCGTCAATATCAATCTCTCTGTTCCCTTTCACCAGATGCTCGAAACTCTGATCCCGGACGGTGAGGAACCCATGCCTTTTACCGAACATTTCGGTGCCAGCCCGCATGAGGTTGTGATGGAAGCGGCAGACAATGTTATCGCCAGCGTACAAAGAGACGTCATGATAACCAGCAAATTCAAAAACAAAGCGGTGGTTAACCAACTGTATAATAATGGCATTTTTGAGCTAAAAGACGCTGTGAAGATTGTCGCCGCCCGTCTTGGCATCACCCGCTATGCCATCTACAAATATCTGCGTGAACGTAAGTCCCGCCAGGCTTAATGCCTTTCTTTGCGCGGCCATCATGGCTGCGCCCGGTTCATTTTTCCCTTCACTCCCGCTGCCAGTACCCGTGTACTTTGTGAACGGAAAACCAGGCGCCCCACGCTTTACGGTTCATTTAATTAACTGAAAAACAATGTTTTTACATCACAACACGCTCTACCCGTAAAGTAATATTGACGATAATAAATGGTCTTTATGAAATGAATGAAAGCGAAAACGGGATTTATTTCTCAATTTCGCTTCGCTGGTTCACATTTCAAAACAGCGACAAAAAAACGTCGTTCACCGAATGTTCCAGAATAAACGGGTTTATTGTCCTCTTTTTTATGTCATCATGACTTATCACTCACGCAATGAATTGAAAATACAATATATTTTATTATTACCGTGAACTTTATCACCCGTTTTACATTATTTAAAAAAGCGCCAAAATCGAATTACCCCCCGCTATTCCCTTTGCCATCTCTTTATCGCATGATGCGTTTGCCAAATGATTCCCGGGAAAGGGAAAGGACAATAAGACGCCTCCAGAATTAACTGGAGGAATTCGATTCGCTATAACTTTTTAAATTACAGAACTCACTGGAGATATAAAATGATCTATCCGGCAGAACCATTCCGTATTAAAAGTGTTGAAACCGTCTCAATGATTCCCCGTGACGAGCGTCTTAAAAAAATGGAAGAAGCAGGACTGAATACCTTCTTATTGAATTCCAAAGATGTGTATATCGATCTGCTGACGGATAGCGGCACCAACGCCATGAGCGACAAACAGTGGGCGGGTATGATGATGGGTGATGAAGCCTACGCAGGCAGCGTCAACTTCTATCACCTGGAAGCCACCGTACGTGAGTTGTTCGGCTTTAAACATATTGTGCCAACCCACCAGGGACGTGGCGCGGAAAACCTGTTATCACAACTGGCGATAAAACCGGGACAGTATGTAGCGGGCAATATGTACTTCACCACTACCCGTTATCATCAGGAAAAAAATGGCGCCTCCTTTGTTGATATCGTGCGTGATGAAGCGCATGACGCCACGCTGAACGTTCCCTTTAAAGGCAATATCGACCTGAATAAACTGCAAAAATTGATCGATGAAAAAGGGGCCAAAAATATTGCCTATATCTGCCTGGCGGTGACCGTTAACCTGGCAGGTGGGCAGCCGGTTTCGATGGAAAACATGCGTGCGGTGCGTGAGCTCACCAGCGCACATGGCATCAAGGTTTATTACGATGCGACGCGCTGCGTGGAGAATGCTTATTACATCAAAGAGCAGGAAAAAGGCTTTGAGAATAAGAGCATTAAAGAGATCGTGCATGAGATGTTTAGCTATGCCGATGGCTGCACCATGAGCGGTAAAAAAGACTGTCTGGTGAATATCGGCGGCTTCCTGTGCATGAACGATGACGACCTGTTCTCTCAGGCGCGTGAGCTGGTGGTGGTTTACGAAGGGATGCCCTCTTACGGCGGCCTGGCCGGACGCGACATGGAAGCCATGGCGATTGGCCTGCGTGAAGCCATGCAGTTTGAATACATCGAGCACCGTATTAAGCAGGTACGCTATCTCGGTGACAAACTGAAAGCGGCGGGCGTGCCGATTGTTGAACCCGTTGGCGGCCACGCGGTATTCCTGGATGCCCGCCGTTTCTGCCCGCATCTGAGCCAGGAACAGTTCCCGGCGCAGAGCCTGGCGGCCAGTATTTACGTGGAAACCGGGGTGCGCAGCATGGAGCGCGGTATTATCTCCGCCGGGCGCAATAAAGAGACGGGCGAGCACCATAAACCGAAACTGGAAACTGTACGCCTGACCATTCCGCGCCGCGTATACACCTATGCGCATATGGATGTCGTCGCCGATGGGATTATTCAGTTATATAAACACAAAGAGGATATTCGCGGGTTACGGTTCACTTACGAACCTAAACAGTTGCGTTTCTTTACCGCACGCTTTGAATACATTTAATGTGTTTTCCTGCCCCATGACCTGATGGGGCAGTTTTGTTTCTCGCCGATAAAAAATGATGTTCAAACTTATATAACGCTACCCTGATTATTCGCGTTGCTGCCAACGCGTGTGCAACCTGAATAACGACGGGTAGGATACTTATTCAGGAATATCTATTATGGCCCTCTCTTTATCTGAACCGATTCGTGACGCCGGGCTGACCAGCGGCGCCATGCTTGTTATTGCCACCGTGGTGGGTGGCGGTATGTTTTCACTGCCTATCGCGATGGCGGGCGTCTGGTTTCCGGGTGCCACCCTGATCCTTATCGCTATTTCACTGATGATGCTGATGACCGGATTAATGCTGGTTGAGGTGAATCTGCATTTTGATGTCGGTGCCAGCTTTAATACATTTACTCTGGAACTGCTCGGCAAACGCTGGAATTTCGTGGTCGGCCTCGCCTTCGGTTTTGTTTTATATATTCTGACCTATGCCTATATTTCCGGCTCGTCGGCGGTATTATCGAATACCATCGCCAAATACAGCGGGATGCGCTTACCTTCCCCTGTGTCGATTATTCTGGTTAGCGTGATTGTCAGCCTGATTGCATGGTACAGCTCGCTGCTGGTTGGCCGCATCACCACCGTTCTGATCTTCGGTAAATTTATCGCTTTTTTCGCCACTTTTTCCGGCATGATCGGCACGATTAACGTCGATAATCTGTTCGATACCGCCAGCGTCGCCTTGCCGCAGACCCGCTATTTGCCCTATGTGTTAATGACACTGCCGTTTTGTATTATCTCTTTCGGTTTTCATGGCAATGTGCCAAGTCTGGTGAAGCTCTACGGTAAAGAGAATATTCACCACATTAAAAATTCCATCATCGTCGGAACGTTATTTGCGCTGATTCTCTATATCTTCTGGCTGGCGGTGACCATGGGCAATATCAGTCGTGCCGACTTCTCGCCGATCATCGCCAAAGGCGGCAATATTGATGTGTTTGTTGAGGCGATTGGCGGGATTTTTACCAGCCGCTATATGGAATTGATTTTGACCTTCTTCGGTAACTTTGCCGTTGCCAGTTCGCTACTGGCTGCCACGCTCGGTCTGTTTGATTACATCGCCGACCTGTTCCATTTTCCCAATAACGGCATCGGGCGCTGCAAAACGGCTATTGTGACCTACCTGCCCCCGGCGGCGGTGTGCCTGTTCTTCCCCAACGGCTTTGTCCACGCCATCGGCTATGCCGGGCTGGCGTTTACCATCTGGAGCGTGATCCTGCCACCTTTCCTGGTCAAAAGCGCCCGCCAGCGCTTCGCCACAGCCGCTTACCGTGCGCCCTGCAATAATGCCGTGCTCAACACCGTTATCGTCTGCGGCGGGATCGTCTATTTAACCGTTATTCTGGAAGTTTTTGGCCTGCTTCCCGTTTTTCACTGACAGGCGGTAGCATGGAGGATGGCAATGTTTCTGACACTGCTCCAGTATCAGCAGCCGCTGTTTTGTCGGTTTACGTTGCTGCGTGTTGTGGTGACACTTTTACGCAGCGTGGGGCTACGTAGTAAAACACGCTGCCAGTGAGCAGAGCCTGCATTGCAGGCCCCGGTGGGAAAACGCTTTGCTGTGCTCGAATCCCCGCTTAACCTGGCTCGACGGTTTGGCGGGGATTACGCCTGGCTCCTGGCTGCGGTGCTGGCGCGAACAATATTTCGCCCGGAACGCTTAGCCTCGTAGAGTGCGTCATCCGCCGCCTGAATTAAGCTGCCATAGTCTGTATGCACGCGTTGGTTGAGGCTGGCAACACCTACGCTGACGCTCACGACATCGCCCGGCGAACCAGAATGCGGCAGCCCCAGCGCCTGAACACTCGCACGTAATCTTTCCGCCACGACGACGGCATCAGCCGAGCGCGTTTCCGGCAATAGCGCACAAAACTCTTCCCCGCCGTAACGGAAAAGCATGTCATAGGGGCGCAACAGTGAACCTCGCATAGCCGCCGCGATCTGTTGCAGGCACAGATCGCCCTGCTGATGACCGTAGCGATCGTTGTAGCGCTTGAAGTAATCCACATCAATCAACAACAGCGCCAGTGGTTTGTTATTACGCTTACTGGCACGCCACTCTTTCTCAATGCACAGATCGAAATAGCGACGGTTACCCACCGCCGTCAGTCCGTCGGATAACGATTGTGAGAGCAGGACATGTGCCTGTTCGCGTAACAGCGACTCCCGGCGAACGGCCATGCTGACATCGACAATCTGAATGAGGCAGTAACGCTCCACATCGCCCAGCGGGACGATAGTGATCGCCTGGCTTAAACGCTCACCGGGCTGTGCAGGTTCCGCAAACAGCGGGAACGGCGAACGATGCAGCGATTGCGACAACAGCGCCGGTAAGTTGTGGCATATCGCTTGTTTAATCGCTACGCCAACCCGGTGGTTACGCAAATCCGGAAAAACCGCGAAAAAATCCTGACCTTTGGCTTCGCTTGCCGCACGACCTGTATGTGCTTCTAGCCACGCGTTCCACAACGTAATCTTGTAGTTCGCATCAACAACAATCACGCCCAGACTCAGGGCGGAAAATGCATCCAGTAGCAGCTTGTCATTCATGGTTATCAGAGCCCGTCGGAAGCAAAACCAGATTCAACGCGTTCAATATAGAGGCTGATTTGTTCGCGCAAATCACGCAACGCCGACATGTCCAGGATAAAAGCCAGATACCCTTCAATTTCCTGACGTTCCAGCGAAAAATCGATGCGCAACATCAGCACCGATGGGTCGCTGGGGTCGTGCGACGGGTTCAGGATCTGCTCACTGGTCCCCACACGAAACACGGGCAATGAACCCTGTAACTCTTTTTGAAACATATTCGCCAGCGTGCCCACACAGGCATTGAGCACAATGTTGCCGATTTCGCTCATCGCTTCGCGCTCCATCTCACCCAGTTCATGGGCAGGGATGAGATCCCCTACCATCATGCGGACGATTTCAAAGCTGGCGGTCTCCGGAAACATCAGAATAGCTTCGGTGGCGTACGCCCCTTTGTATTGCTGGCTGATGCCACACAATGAGAGACCGGCCCCGAGCTCATCGGCCGCTTCCGAACGGGTGGTAATGCGCACCGACGGGACAGACATGCGGACTTCTTCATTAACGATGTCACTCATCGCGGCAGCCGCGTGACCCACACCGATATTGAAGATCTCCATCAGGCTGTCTGCTTCGATTTCGCTCATATCCGTCAAATCGATCATCAGTTCGACTCCAGGTTTTGCAGCATGGCGCGAATTTGCGGTTCTTTAATCGGTTTGGATAAAAAGCCCAGACCAAGCTGGTCGGCCTGCGCCTGCACGGAGTTCTGCACGTTAGCCGTCAGCAGTACGATGTGCATATCCGGGTGCGTCTCACGCAGGATAGCCGCCGCCGCAAGACCGCCCATTCCTGGCATATTGACATCCAACAGGATCAGATACGGTTTTTTGATGGCCGCCATCTCAATAGCCTGCTCGCCCGTCATCGCCTCTTCAATCTGCCACTCAGGGTGCTGGCTGAGCACATACTGCTTTGAGATCATGCGTGACAACCGGCTGTCATCCACGATGAGAATATGTCTGGACATAATTTTACTTTCTCTTTTATTTATTCAACTGGCATAAAAATCACCCGACTAGCTGTGTCGGTCTTTGCACGCAGTACCGCTCATTCTCACCCTGATTGCGCAATATTTCCGTTAGGTAACACTATTCATCGGCAACAATGACGAATTAATTAGTGCCAGATTGTAAGAAGTTGCATATTGCGTGCAGCTTAGTCTGCTAATTGATGTTTTATTCGCCACAACGCCATTCTAGTGCGAAAACAGGCGGGCAATGCGCAGAAAAAAGAGGCATATGTGCAAGGCGGCCATACATTACGCAGGGTACCTCGCCGTTAAAAAGAGAAAAGCGGAGCATGGCTGCCCCGCTTTTCCCCGATGTTGACGCAATAAACGCGGTATTAGTAGAAGCCCATCGCCTTACCGCTGTAACTCACCAGCAAGTTTTTAATCTGTTGATAGTGGCTCAGCGCGAGTTTATGGGTCTCACGCCCTACGCCGGAGTTTTTATAGCCACCAAATGCCGCATGGGCCGGATAGAGATGGTAGCAGTTGGTCCACACGCGACCGGCTTTAATGTTGCGCCCCATGCGCCATGCACGATTAATATCCAGCGTCCACAGCCCGGCTCCCAGTCCATATTCCGTGTCGTTCGCGATGCGCAGCGCTTCCGCTTCATCTTTAAAGGTGGTGATCCCGATAACCGGCCCGAAGATCTCCTCCTGGAAGCAGCGCATATGGTTCTCGCCTTTGATCAATGTCGGCTGAATATAGAAGCCATTTTGCAGATGGTTATCGTGCGCAACGTGCGCGCCGCCGGTGATGATTTCGCCCCCTTCTTCTCTGGCGATATTGATATAAGAGAGGATCTTGTCGTACTGCTCGCGGGAGGCCTGCGCGCCGATCATGGTGTCGGTGTCAAAGGGGTCGCCTTTGCGGATGTTTTCCATACGCGCCACGACTTTTTCAACAAACTGCGGGTAGATAGATTCTTGTACCAGCACGCGTGACGGACAGGTACAGACTTCGCCCTGGTTAAAGAAGCCCAGCACCACCCCTTCGATGGCTTTATCGATATACTCTTCGTCGCCATTGAGCACATCTTCAAAGTAGATGTTCGGCGATTTACCGCCCAGTTCGACGGTGCTCGGAATGATGTTGTCTGCGGCACAAGAGAGAATGTGGCGGCCAATAGGCGTTGATCCGGTAAAGGCGATTTTTTCAATACGCTTGCTGCGCGCCAGCGGTTCACCCGCTTCGGTACCGTAGCCGTGCACCACGTTCAGCACCCCTTTCGGCAGCAAATCACCAATTAACTCCATCAGCACGCAAATGCCGAGCGGGGTCTGTTCTGCCGGTTTCAGTACGATACAGTTACCTGCCGCCAGCGCCGGCGCCAGTTTCCAGGCGGCCATCAATAGTGGAAAGTTCCACGGGATAATCTGACCGACCACCCCCAGCGGTTCATAAATGTGGTAGGCGACGGTATTGCTGTCAATTTCTGCTGCCGTCCCTTCCTGTGCGCGGATACAGCCCGCAAAGTAGCGGAAGTGATCCACCGCCAGCGGCAAGTCAGCATTCAGGGTTTCGCGGATCGGTTTACCGTTATCCCAGGTTTCCGTCAGCGCCAGCAGCTCCAGATTCTGCTCAATGCGATCGGCGATCGCCAGCAGCACGTTGGAACGATCCTGCGCGCTGGTTTTGCCCCACGCGTCTGCGGCGGCATGGGCGGCGTCGAGCGCCTTTTCAATGTCTGCGGCACCTGAACGCGGGAACTCAGCAATCACTTCACCGGTTACCGGCGTGGTGTTGGTAAACCAGCGCCCTTCTACAGGATCGACAAATTCACCGCCAATGTAGTTGCCATAACGTTTTTTAAAGGAGACTTTAGCGCCAGTCTGGCCAGGGTGAATGTATTTCATAAGATGTTCCTCTATTTTTATGGGTACAGGTGAGGCGTCGCGCCCTGTGCGGACATCTCTTCATAAGCAGCTCTTATGCCAAAACCTGCGCCGAACAGAGAAAATCTTTTATCTTTTTCTAAAACAGCAGGTTACGAAATTAAAATTTTTATCATTGCTGTCTGACAGGATAAAAAAATCGCACCGCCCTTCGCGAACTGTGTCGTCCATCGCTACACGCGGGACACTTTTATGCTACACAATTGTAACATCTCAGTTCTCCGGAGTGTGCCATGCCGCATCGCGTACCGTCTTTTACTCTCGCCCCGCAGACCACCGGGCTTCCCTGCCAACTGGAAGACTCCTGGCAGCGTAGCCTCAATTACGGGCTTCACCGCGACGACGACACCCAGCCGTGGGTGGCCAGGTCGATGCTGAAAGACGCGCGGGCGGAAAATGCCTGGATAAGCCAGTTAGTTGCGCCGCTTCTTGCCAGGCTGCAACCGGAATTGTCCAGCCATCCGTCTATTATGGTGATGTCGGATGCCACCGGCCTGGTACTGGAAACCCACGGCAATGCCGATTTCCTGCATAAAGCGCAGCGTTATGCGCTGGCGCCGGGCAATTTGTGGGGTGAACATGCACGGGGAACCAACGCCATTGGCACCGCGCTGGCTATGCAGCGCCACTGCGAGGTCTCCGGCGGTGAGCACTACCTTAACCGCAATGCCGGACTGTTCTGTTCCGCTTCACCGGTATTTCGCCCGGACGGCACCGTGGCCGGCGTACTGGACATCTCCACTCCGGCGCAACTGCCGAAACACGATGCGGCCGCCCTGATTCGCCGGGCAGTCTGCCAGATTGAGCATGCGTGGGCCGCCAGCACCGTCAGTGCCGATCGCTGGTTGCTGAGCCTGCACAGTGACGCCAGCGTGCTGGGAAGCGCTCAGGAGCTGCTGCTGATTTTTGAGCAGAACACGTTGCTGGGAGCAAACAAGCTGGCGATAGACGAGTTCTGTCTCACACCGGGACACTTTGGTGCGACAGCGATCGAGACACTGTTTCCAGGCATTACTCTTAATGCGGGTGAAACCACCCTGGAAGCCAGCAATTGTCAGCGTTATTACGCCCGCCAGACCACACCCACGCGCCGCTATATGGGGCGTGGCGTCGCCCGCACGCCGGTTACGGTTGACCCGGAAAAAGAGAAAGCGCTGCGGATTATCAATGCCGGGATTGCCCTGTGTATCACCGGCGAGACAGGAAGCGGTAAAGAGCATTGCGCCCGCGAGTTACACAGCCGCAGCCAGTGGCGGGAGGGTAATTTTGTCGCCATTAACTGCGCGGCCCTGCCCGAGAATCTGATTGAATCGGAGCTGTTTGGCTATGCCCCAGGCGCATTTACCGGGGCCAACCCGAAAGGTTATAGCGGGAAATTCCGCGAAGCCCACGGCGGCGTTCTGTTTCTTGATGAAATCGGCGATATGCCACCGGGTCTGCAAACCCGATTGCTTCGGGTATTGCAGGAGAAAAAAGTGACGCCGCTCGGCTCAAATACCGCCTACAGCGTCAATTTTGCGCTGATCTGCGCCACCCATCAGGATCTTACCGCGCAGGTGGCCGCAGGGGCATTTCGTGAAGACCTGCTGTACCGTATTCAGGAGTTTCATCTGCGCATCCCGCCGCTGCGCGAATGGCCCGACACTCGCCAGTTTATCCAAAAATTGTGGCAGGAGCTGGGCGCCAGCGCGCGTGATATTACCCTTAGCGAAGAGGCTATCCACGCCCTTGCCGCCCGCCCCTGGCCGGGCAATGTGCGTCAGTTGTTAAGCCAGTTGCGGGTATTACTGGCGCTGGCGGATGACCATTCGGTGGTCCGGCTGGCGGATCTGCCCGGCGATCCCACTCCCGCCCCGGCGACCGTTATGCTGTCTGCCCCTGCCGATGAGCAAATCGCCATCCGTGAGGCCCAGGGCAATATGAGCCTGGCGGCAAAAAAACTGGGAATTTCACGCAGTACGCTTTACCGGCGACTGGAAAAACGCCAGAGCGTCGGCAGCGTCTGAATTGCGCTTACAGGGAGGGCCCTTGCTCAGAACAGAGATTGGCTCTCCCTGCCTGTCGGGTTATTAGAGAGGATGAATCGGTGAGCCCTGATGTGAATTGATACCTCAGGGCTCACCGTTGTGCTTAGCGTAGCGGTATCCGGTGGTGATAAACGAAAATCGTCATGTCGGCGTAGAGCAGCGTCTCGTCAGGTTTGCCCAACTGCGCCCTCACCGCCTCCAGGCGCGGATGGGGTGCCGTTTCCGTTTCGACTGCGGGGATCGCCACAAACTGGCGCTCCGGCGAAGTTTGCACGTAAGCATCGGTTAACCACGATCTCAGCGTCTGAGGGCGCGTGTTATCAAACTGAATATGGAAATCGGTTTGATCAAACATTACCGGGGAAATATGGATTTCACCAAACGATAACCAGTTAACGTTGTTAGATAATTTCCAGTAATCCCCGTAACCGAAAGTCAGATTATTCTTTTTCAGGAAGGAGATGTAGTCGTACGTCTGGTTTTCCTGGTCGTACAACGGCTTAGTAGTAACCTGATAAGAATAGAGAGAAGAGGCAATATAAAGCGGGAATACCAGCGCAATCACGGCCTTCTTCGTAAATGAAAAAGCCAGAACGACCATCACAATAGCAAAACAGACCGCGCTGACAAAAAAGCGGGCGCTGATATCAGCAGGAAAATCGTAGCTGATAATAAATGATGAAATAATGCCGGAGACGGTAAAGAAGCTGAACAGTGAGACAAAAATCGCCTCAGTGCCTTTCCTTAAACAAATAATAACGGCGCACAGGAACAGGGCCATCCAGATAACAAAAGAGGCGATATAGGCCAGCGGCGTGTGAACAAAAAAGAGATTCAGGCTCTTTCCTAAAAGCTGAACGACCCACGCGGCATTATCCGGCCATTGCGCCACTGGCATCAGTTTAAAACGCTGAATCGGCAAGCCCATAAGTCTTTGCAGAGCGTGGGACATGCTGATAATAAAACTCACACCCAATATGATGCTGAACTTCTTAGGAAGAAGGCGCCGCCAGCTAAAATAGCCACAGGTCAGCAGTAACGGGAGAAAATACGTGGCCAAAAACCACGGGTCAGAAATAGAGGCAAAAAGCGCAATAAACGTCGTCAGCCAGAGTACAGGTTGGGATTTTTTCTGGATATTGAAGAACGCCAGCGCAAAAACCAGCACCCCAAAGAAATTGGTAGAGTAATGCGAAAAAGGATGCGCAGCGAAACCAAAGGTGTAAACGTAAGCCGGGAGCAGAATCAGGCAAATAGCCGCAAGCAGTGCGTGCCAGGCTTTCGACATCGTATAAACGACTGATGCCAGAATAAAAGCGCTTAACCCCACAAATGCTGACGTAGACAGAACCAGCGGGTGAATGCCGTCGCTCCCCATCAGCGCAAAAAAGAGGAAATTGACGGGATAGGTGGTGAAATACCAGTTATCCGGCGTGGGTGCCCAGTCTTTAAAAGCGGAAAACCCCTCGGTAAGAAACGCCCGCCAGACCAGAGGACTATTGGCAGAGTCCGGGTCCAGGGAAAAATAACGCATTGTCAAAAAGTAAGAACCACCAAGGGCAATAATTAACAACAACAGAAAGAATCCGACTTCTTTCAGGCTAAACTTAAACATTACTTATCCTTTTTCGCGCCTTTTACAATATAGCGAGGCCTTTTTTTGGTCTCGATATAAATCCGACCAATATACTCACCCAAAACCCCAATACCAATGAGTTGCACACCACCCAGGAACAGGATCGATACAAGTAACGACGGATAACCGGCCACCGCATTTCCCCATATCAGCTTATCGATAATCATCCATGTCCCATAAAGGAATGAGAGCGCGGCGACCAAAAAGCCAAGATAGGTCCAGACCCTGAGCGGTAAGGTAGAAAAGCTGGTAAAGCCTTCCAGCGCCAGGTTCCATAATTTCCAGCCGTTAAATTTCGACTCTCCGCGAACCCGTTTTGAGCGGGTATACTCGACCACCGCTACCTCGCCCTCAACCCAACTCAATAAGCCCTTCATGAACAAATTGCGTTCCTGTAGTAGCTTGATATTTTCGACCGTTTCACGTGACAACAGGCGAAAATCCCCTACGTTCTCTTCAATCTTCGGTGAACTTATTTTGTTGTGGATCCGGTAAAACCAGCCGGCAGTTTTACGTTTGAAATGGCTGTCACTGCTTCTGTCGCTACGCTTGGCAAGGACCACGGACCAGCCTTCCTGCCATTTGTTAATAAGCTCAGGAATAACCTCTAACGGGTCCTGAAGATCCACATCAATTGGGATAACCGCATCCCCCGTGGCATATTCGAGCCCTGCCAGCAATGCGGGTTCCTTACCAAAGTTACGGATGAAGTTAATCGCGTTAACGCCAGGATCTGCCTTCGCAAGCGCATTGATAATCTGCTCCGTGGTATCTGTACTGCCATCATTAATAAAGACAATTTCCAGATCGTATTCAGAAAGCGTCTCTTTCGCCGCCTGATAGAAAACAGGAATGGCGTCTTCTTCGTTAAAGACGGGAACAACCAAAGAAATCTTCACTTTTTCACCCTGAAGACAATGAATCTGGAGTAGATAAAACCGAAAACCAGACTGATAGCAGAAAACGCTACGAGTGTAATCACGGGGTTAATATGCGCGCGATCGGCCAGTTTACCGACGCCCGCCGCCATAGCCCCCATAAAAATGACATACAACACGTAGCGAACGGTCGTCGCCTGGGCTTTGAATGTCCAGCGGGCGTTAACGAAAAATGAAAACGTCACGGCGACACAAAAGGCAGCAAGATTGGCTATCGTCTGGCTGGCGCCTGCAAAGAACAGAATGGCGAACACCAGCCAGTGGAGAAGCGTATTGATCACGCCCACGGAGGTGTATCGGACGAACAGTTTTAGCATAAGAATAGCCAGGTTTACCCTGGGCCAGGTCAGGTCGCTGTTTGGGCAGGGATTTTAGCAGTTGCCGCCATAGAGTGAAAGCCAGGATCAGGTAGCACGCAGTATGACGAGGCGAGGAAATTCGTCGGGGATGGATGGTTTTGTGGGGTATCGAGGGTTCACAAAATGCTGCACTGTGTTATTCGCGATGGTCGATCATAACAGCGCTTAGATACGCCGGATTAATTTCAAGAGTCCCTCACAGATTTGCCGCTTACATACAACTGTCAAACAAATGTAAATCCAGGCTTAAACCAGTATTTCTTTTAAAAAGCGCATTTTTTAATTAGTCATGAACTTACAAACATTTACATAAATTCATTTTCACACAGTTTTTGTGGGTGTAATAGTCAGCGGGCACAAGATGCTAAAACCAAACAAGAGGGATTTTATGTTAAGCATCAGAGGATTAAATTTTTTTTGAAATAGCTCAGGTTAGTGGTGGTGGCAACGCGGCTGTCATTGGTCTCGCTGCAATAATTGCGGCATCAAACATTGGCGCGACCTGTGATTTCGATTCTAATTCCAGCTCACGCTCAGGAGTACCGTTTAGGTGATGAGCAAAATGAATTTTAATTTGACTGACTCGCTTACTTATCTGGCAAAAATCATTCTGGTTTTGCTGTTGAGTTACACTGTTTATAATCAGATTAATAATGGATTGCAATGCAGTCACAGCATTGCAAATATACTAATTTATATGTGCCTGGTTAGCGGTATTATTTCCGTATAAAATACAGTAATTAATACATTAGCAATGATATTCAACAAAAAATCGATCAAAGCACCTCCTCAGTAACAGATTTACCATATCATACGGACAAGCTCCCGCCGCCCCCTGATAGTCCCTTTATCTGCACCGGGCTACTCTAAGGCAGAACCCGCCATTTCTGAAACCCGTCGTCGCTATAAAGTCAGCTATGTCAGAGCCAGCCACATAAACAGCAAAACCTGCATGACAACATACTACTCACAACATTCCAGCCTGTATCTCAAAGACGACGGGTTGAAAGAGGCGGGATTTGAAACCGGGCGCAGCGTGACCGTGAAGATCTCGCAGGGGTGCATTGTGATGATGGCGGACTGTAACGAGGTGCAGGAGTTGCGCGAGCAGCTTTATCAGGCTAAAGAGGGGGTAGGATGTGCTGGTTTAGTGGGCTGAACGGGAATAAATAATAAAAAGCCGGGAAGATACGATATCTCCCCGGCTTATTTTTATTTAATAATATCTAAAGCAATTACTGCTGCTTCATGGATATCACCATCATCTGATGCTAATGATATATTCAATCCATTAATTAGTCTTTTATCAGGAAATGAAGCTGCAAGTTGAGTTACCCAATATCTGACGCCTTTAGCTGTAAGAGGGTTTTCAAGTATATTTGAAATAGATATTACAACATCGTCAATATCATATTCATAAAAAACATCCTCAACTAATTGATATACACCCCAACCATCCCCATCTCCATATGATTGCATAAATAGCGGTATAGCCTCTTTAGCTGGATTTTCAAGAAAATATTTCCTAACATCATCATATTTATTAATAAGCTCCTGTGTCAGGAGTTGATCCGATGGCATCGGCTGATGTTCTAGCAAAAATTGTAACGCTTCATCTTTAGTCATATTTACATCTCCAGCGTTTTCCATAGCTCTTTATTCTGACGAATTAACTCATTCAATTGTCTGTTCACTATATCTTTGTCGTAACCTGCATTCCTAAGAATTTTTCGCAGATCCACAATATCCCTTGCCAAATACTCACGGTTAGTTAACCCAGGAACCATAGGCTTTTTAAAAGTCCATGTTAACTCATGAAGATCTTTCCGTAAGTTAATAGTAATGCCTCTACTATGTGTTGTAGGGCTGGCAGCATTTTGAATTGCATGATGAGGAGTATGTGTTGGATTAAGACCAGATCTAAGGTTGCCTCCTCGTACCTGACCATATGTGCCAACATATAAATCTTCGCCTTGTTTGGCTAAACCACATTTTAGACCAAGCGGGTCGATCCATGACAGAGCATTCGGCGCATACGCATAAAGGTTTATCCCCCCCGCCAGCCCTATCGGGTCCTGCTGGGTGAACCTGCCGCTATCCGGGTCGTAATAACGGAACAAATTGTAGTGCAACCCGGTCTCCCGATCCAGGTATTGCCCCTGCATACGCAGGTTCTGCGCATAGCCCGTCTCCTGCGGTATCGACTCGTGCAACAGTTTACCCCACGCGCTGTTCTGCCCTTCCCAGCGGATATGTCCTTCACGGTCCGTCATCCGTTCCGGCGTACCGTTTGGCTGACAGTGGAACCAGAAGATATCCGGATCCTTCGTGCCATCGATACGCGCCAGCGGTTCATAACTTTCCGCGTCGCTATAGACATAAGTCAGGGGCACATCGTCGTGAATTTCCTGCAACAGGCGAAAACCTTCCCACAGAAAACGTGTCGTCACCTGCTTTCCTACCGGCCTGCCCCCCAGCGTCTGCTGGCGTGTTTTGCTGATACGCCGGCCGAGCGGGTCATAGCGGAAACTGACCTGCGTTTGTGGTTTGTTGCGATCCCTCGGGACGGCCACCACATCGGTTAACCGGTGCTCGCCGTCGTAACGATAGTGCCAGCGCGTCTGACCGTTGTCTTTTTCGGTGGTCCGCCCATGAATGTCATAGCTCCACTGAATGCCATTTAAACGGGTGAGACGGTTATGACGAACAGACTGCTGCAGGCTGTTATCCAGCGGGTTACCCGCCGCATCCCAGCGCCATTGCTCTTTTCCGGGGGACGTGCCGTCCTGTTCCAGCAGACGCCCGGCGCTGTCATATTTCCAGTTACACCAGTTGAACGGATCATTATCACGCTCTTCGCGCACCGGGTTGTTGCGGTAGTCGTAATCCCAGCGGCGTGACCAGCGTGCGGGTGCCGGGCGCTGCGCATTGCCGGTGAACACATCCCGGCGATGGATGCGTCCGAGACGATCGTATTCATTGCGGCTTGTCAGCAAGCCCTGCGTACGACCGACTTCCCGGTGTAACTCATCGCGGGTAAAGTCGCTTATCGGCAGATTATCGAGAGCCAGGCTCAGCAGATGCCCGCTTCCGTAATAGAAATATTTCAGATGACGACCGTCGGGTAACTCCACCGATGTACGGTTGTTCAGCGCATCATAAGTCCAGCCCAGCCTGCCGTTTTCACCCTCTTCACTGATAACACGTCCCAACGCGTCATAGGTAAAGATCAGCTCCTGTTCAGCTTCCTGACTCCATACGTCATCACCCAGTGGGGGATGTAACGCCACTCGCGTAACCTGCCCATTCGCAGAGTAGTGATAACGGGTCTGTCCTTCCGGCGTGCTGCGGGCAAGCAGTTGACCCGCCTTGCCCCAGCGAAATGCATGCGTTAAAGCCTGTGAATGCCCGGCGGCGAAAGTACGACGCACAGTGCGTCGGCAGGCATCATATTCATACTGTGTTGCGACACCGTCCAGCCCTGTTTCAGCAAGCAGCAGCGAATCCGCACCCCACTCAAAGTGGTACGCTTCCCCGTTTTCATTTTGTAATGCCGTTAATCTGTCGCGGCTGTCCCAGCGACGGCGCACCTCTTCCCCTAGCGCGTTACGGGTTGCCACCAGCCGGCCTGCGTCATCCCAGCTAAACTCGTGGCGCTTGCCGTCAGGGGTAATATGGTATTCCGGTAGTCCACGTGAGTTCCAGCCGATAGACTCCTGCCAGCCCTCCGCCCGCTCCAGTTGCAGTGGGCGACCTGCGGCATCATAGTGATAGCGGGTTTCTTCACCGTCCGGCGCTTTCACCGACTGCAACCAACCGAGCGGGTAAAAGCGGTAACGGGTGATACGCCCCGAGCAGTCCGTCTCGCGGATAATCTGCCCGGCCTCGTTATACTCCTGGCGACGCGTATTGCCTGCCGCATCCACCTCTTCCACCACCTGGCCAAAAGCGTCGCGCTTGAGCAATGTGCTCTGCCCCAATGGATCGACGATGCGCGCCAGCCCGTGGTGCTCATCATAATAAAAACGGGTGGTGGCGCCATCGGCCATGGTGATAGCCGTCGGCAGCGCGCGCTGCACCAGCCACTGGGTCGTCTGAATATTGCCGTCCGGATCGATTTCCTGGATACGGTTGCCCATGTCATCGTAGACAAAGGTCGTGGCATGGCCGAGGGGATCAACGCGCCGGGTCAGTTGCTCGTCGTCATTCCACTCGAATTCCCAGCGTTCACCACGTTCATCGACAAATGCGGTGATTAAAGCCTGCGCATTCCAGTAGTGTTGACGCTTGTGTCCGTCATACTGTTCAACGGTGGTTAATCCCGCGGCCAGATCGTAGGTGAAGCGGCAGCCATCTCCGCTACTGGTACGGTTTTCCACGACTCGCCAGTGGTCAAATTTCTGCCAGCGATACTCACTCTCCAGCCCGCCAGGCATACGGTGCCAGACCATGAGTCTGTCATCGTTATAACGAAATTCACGCGTCACCACGCCCGTCGCATCTTCGACAGCAGCCAGTTGACCACGATGATCATAGCGCCAGCGTGTCAGCAGCCAGGATTGCTGACCATCCGAATGGCGGGCCTCGGTAACCCGGGTCGGGAAACGTTCATCGCCATAAAACAGCGAGACATCAATGGCACAGGGAGCATCATGAATACGCACCAACCGCCCATGCTCATCCCAGCCGGTTTCCAGCATGTTGCCGTACTCATCGCTGATCGATGCCAGTCGCAATATTGATGGGTCAGAGCGTGTTGGTTTGAACAGTCGCCACACAGCCCCATCGTCATCGGCAATAGCAACATCACCCTGCTCGTTACGGCGGATGATTAACCCTTCACTGATGCTGTAAAGCGCTTCGTTAATGGCAGGCAGCGTAAAGGTGAGCTCACGCCCGGTGTCGTCAAACCAGGTGGCGTTATCGCCTTCCCGTTGTAAGTAGCCGTCGAAAGCGGTGGCCCAGCCCAGGCCAAAAAGGCCTTCGCGGCGGGTAAGGCTGTTGTAACTACGTTGCCAGACCAGTGGAAAGCGCCCTGGCAAGCTAAAGTCCTGTTCTGCCTCATCGTTCAGGACTTTCACGCCGGTTGCAGCATGAACCGGATGTGATGACCCAAAGACGGCGTTAATCGCCATATCCGTCAGCATGCCCCCGGCGGCGGAAGCCAGCGCACAAGGCATTGATTTGAGGATGGTACCGAAACGTCCTCGGAAAAGGGCTGTCGCCGCCATAATGACCGCCAGGCCCGGAAACTTGCCGCTTTTAATATCCCGGACGGTGAGTGTTTCACCGCCAATGATGACATTGGGTGAGACCTCTTCTGAGATGGTGGCTTCACAGGTGGTTCGGTCTTTGGCGCGTGCGGCGGGTTGGTTATTGATGAAGACGCTTTTTGACCCCTCCGCCAGATACTGCTGTGGTGAGTGTTTCTCGCACTTCACCTTGTCTTCTTCCAGCGCCGTGGTGCCTTCGGCAGCGGATGCAACCGGCGGTTGCCACATGTTGCTGCCAAACTGTGCGGCCATCGACAGCAGCATGCCGCCATAATCGGCAAAACTTTCCGGTGGCTGCGGTTCCGGTGGCGGTGGCGTACCGGCAGGCGTGAGCATACCGGCGGCGCGCGCAGCGGGCAGCTTATTGGTCAGGACGTTGTGCGAACCGTTGTCAATTTTTCCGGCGGGAGAGGGAGGGAAAATCCAGTCCCCCAGTTTATTGGCCGCATTGGAGATATCATCCGCCTTACCCAGCACGTTGGTAAGAATCCCCCCGATAATGCCGCCAAGCACGCAACTGGAACCGACAGCAGCCAGCCCTGCCGCCGCCAGACCCGCCCCGGCAAAAGGTGCCGCAACCGCCGCGATCCCGGCTACCGCCGACCCAATCGCAGCATAAGCGACTCCTTCGGCCACAATACTGGTGATATCAGCGAAGATACTTGAATGGATGATATCGTCACCCTTACGGGCTGCGTGCTTGTCACTCATCGCTTATACATTCCGATTGTTATTCAGCGTCAGACTTTGTTTGAGGGCATTCCAGTGTTCTGCATCCTGTTCGGTAAAAGGACGCAATGCAGAGAAGGTAAAAATAAGCAGCATGGGTTTATCAACCGCCTGCATCGCCAGTTGCTTCTGCCAGATGCGGGTGTCAGCGCGTAAGAAGGCGGTTTCAACCTCAACGGCACGAATATTTTGTTGTGGGCCGACAAGCACGCGGGTAAACGCGCTCTGCTGCACTTCGCCCATTTGTGCGCGCAGTTGATCCCACTGGCGATGAAATTCTTTCTCGGCATCGCTGCCTTCGGGAATGGGGCCACGGCTGACAACAACCGATAACCCACTTTCGTCATCGCGCAGAAGCGTCATGCTGGTGTCCTGCCATGCGGCCGGGAAAAGCTGAAAGGAACCTTCCTGGAGGTGATATTTCATCATTTGCCTTTTAATGAAAATAATTCGCCTGCAATCGCTGAAATGAATGCAAGGGGCATTCACTTAAAAACAGCAATCCAGATAAAAAGAGGGATGTTAAACGTGCATAAACAACAAAAAGATTTCAGGCTGCGCAGATGTCAGCCTGAATCACACGTTATTTCTCGCGGGTAATCACCACACTGCTTAAACAGTCCGGATTCGTTTCGGCGAAACTAAAGGTGACTTCCTGGCCGTCGCCAATTGCAGCGGTATGACTGGTGACTTCATGGACCGAATGTCCACGCGGCGTATCGGTAATGTCCATTTTCGCATAGTGCTGACGTACCTCGCCCAGCGAGACACATTGCCCTGCATAATCGAACGCAAACAACACTTTACTGTTTGGTTTTTTATTCACCCGCAGGTCGAATGCCGACAGCGTTGCACCGCTGGCCAGTTTTACTGCATCACTGGTATAGAAGACAAAATTATCGTTTTGTGACACCTCAGTAACCGGCAAGGCGAAGCGGTTAATGGTATTCACGTTAACGGTTTTAACAGATGTGCTGAGATGAGAAATAAATTGCCAGAGATCTTCGTTTTGCATTTTTGCCTCGACAACTCCTGTCATGAGTAAATTAGCGAATATGATGGCACAGGCTTTATTTAGCCGGGTAATTTTTGTCATACCATCCTCCATAATAATCTTCGTAGTCCTGGCCGGTCACCGATGTCTGTTCGCCTCGTCCGAAGATTCGGCCGATTTTCGACTGCGCTTCCGTTTCTGTCATCTTTCCGCTCTTAACTGAATCGTAAATCGAATTATAGCTTTTTTGGTTGGCCGGATTGCCCGAAATGCCGATATCCGGCCCCCCGTTGGCGAGGATTTCTCGCTGAACTTTAATATTGTTCAGTGTAGCCGCCCCCTCATCACTTAATTTACTGTTGAGGTAAGCATCACGGGAAGAGAAATCATCTTTGGGCGTATACATTGCGTGGCCGCTCTCATGCGACAGCAGTTGTACCGTTCGTGCCGGGTCGTTCAACGCGCCCTTATCTACCGTGATCGTTTGGGTCTTACGGTTAGCCATCGTCCCCCATCCCTCATTACCCTCTTTTAGGGTCCAGCCATCGTCCTTCAGTTTTTTCAGATCATTCGTTAGCGTCGGGGATTTTGATGCCAGTTGGTCAACATCATCACCGAACCCCGTCGTTACGGCGGGTTTGGAGACCGGTTTAGCACTATTTTTGGGGGCGCCAGCCGCCGCACCGGGCACCGCCCCTCCCGCTTTATTTTCCTTTCCTGGCGTGAAATATTCTTCAACCGCCTTATCGATATCTCCTTTCAGGCGTTCACCCGGCGCGTCGACCCCGGCTTTGCCGTCATCCGCATTCAGGTACAACTTCCCTTTGGTCGTGATATGCCCGTCGCCTTTTACAAAAAAGTTAAAGTCATTACCAATCAGGTTGATCGTACCGTTAGCCAGCAGTTCGATAGCGCTTTCGCCGGATGCCAGTAGTAGCCGTGTACCCGAACTGACCACATACTGTTCAGATACCGCCTCCAGCTTATCTTTGCCCGTTAATACCAGAGACTTCCCTTTGGTGACCAGTGTCTGGTTGGTCTCCACACGCAATAGCTCGTTTTTACGGACATAGTGGCTGTTATTGCCGTTGATGGTGCTCGTGGCGTCATTCTTAACGTTGGTGTCCATATTCCGTTCGGCCTGGATCCATACCTGCTCCTCCCCCGCTTTATCTTCAAAACGCAGGGCGTTGGCGGTGTCAGAAGAACCATCTTTCGAACGGCTGAGGAACCCCATCTGCGTGGCGGCGGCGGGGAGCGCCCACGGCGGCATGCTGGCTTCGTTATAGACGCGCCCGGTGATGATCGGCCTGTCCGGGTCACCGTTAATAAAATCGACCACCACTTCATCACCGACGCGTGGCACCTGTACGCCGCCGAAACCCTGCCCCGCCCAGGCGCTGGAGACACGCACCCAACAGGAGCTGGTATCGTCGCCCTTCGCCAGTCTGTCCCAGTGGAACTTCACCTTCACCCGGCCATAGCGATCGGTCCAGATGCTCTCCCCCTGCGGGCCGACGACTCTTGCGGTCTGTGGCCCATAGGTACGCGGCCAGGCTGATTTTTGCGCCGGGCGGTATGTAACGGTGGAGGGGATCACCGTGAAATCAATGCGGTGCATCGTTTGCGAGCCACTACCGCTGGCATAATTGTTCTCTTCCAGCCAGTAGTTAGCCTCGGTGGTCAGGTATTCCGCGTTATCGCTGAAAAAGGGGGCGTTGTAGAGGGTAAACGTGTTACCCGGCGCGATACCGAGTGCCGTGGCGCTACCATGAATCTGTTGATGCTCCACCTGCCAGCGCTCCTGGCGGATGCGGGCATAGAAATCCGCATGATCATGTTCAACAAAGCGCCCCGGCCAGTCGTACACATCAATACTGCCCGGTTGTGGTGAGACCGGGTTCTGCCGGGCCTGAAACAGCCAGGCATTCGGCTTGCGGAAATCATAATCGTCCAGGCTGTAGATCCCCGGCGTCACGCTGTCGGTCAGCGCCCACTGGCTGATCCCCTCTTCATCCGTACTGCCACCGGACGGTGTCACGTGATAAGGAATGGTTTCGTAACCGGCAAACGGCTGATGCTGGGTCGCCGCATCGGTTAGCACCAGAACATGCCGCTCCGCCTCGTGGCGGAAGAAGTAGCTGATGCCCTCCAGTTCCATCAGGCGGCTGATAAAATCGAAGCTGCTCTCCTGATACTGTACGCAGTAGTCCCAGACGCGATAGCTGCCGGTCAGCTTGTCTTCGACATTGACCTGGTTTTCAGAAAGCAGCGTTTTGACGATTTGCGGTACCGTCTGCCCCTGGAAAATACGCAGGTTACGGTCACGCTGCATTGGCCATAAGTCGGATTCAACGCTGAGTTGATAGACCGCGTAGCGGGTGCCGGACAGCTCCACGGCGCTCACCGCAACGCGGGTCACTTTGCCATTAAAGTAGCGCGGCGATGTTATATCCTGCGTCGGGACAGTCACAGTGACGGCCTTTCCCAGTAGCTGGCTGCGATCCATGCGCGCATCGGTGCCCAGCAGCGTCAGGCCAAGTGCATAAGGTTCTGACAGCGCTTCACGCCCTGACAGTTTCCAGAACAGCAGCCCTTCGACCGGAAGCTGCACGGTAATACGGTTGAGCATAAGGTTCATTCCGTTAAAAGTAGCAACGCGCTGAAATCGTCAGCGCAAATGCCATTCGATAGAGAAAATCCACCCGCTAAGATTGCGGTATTTTTACTAAATTTTGATGTCTGGTGAGGTAAATTGTATTTGCCACTCTGTACTGGCCGTTATATTTATCGCTCTGTATCGGGCACAATATAAGACCGTGTTCCTAGCTATCTGCCGAGGTTATTATCAACCTCAGTCATGCCACTATTTTATTCCGTCGGCGTATCCTCATCCGGCGCCTGGTCAAATAACGCCGCGGCCATTGAGGCAATGCGGTCATGCTGAACCAGCTTCTCTTTCCATTCCTGCGGAATCCCCGACCAGCCATATAAAGCACCGGCAAGTTGTCCGGCCGTCGCCGCCACGCTGTCGGCATCATCGGCAAGGTTCGCCGCCAGCAAGATGGCATCACGGAAACTGTCGGTGTGCCATACCGCCCACATGGCCGCTTCCAGCGTATCGATAACATAGCCACTGGAGCGGATCTGGTCGCGGCTTTTTTCTTTATATTCACCGGCGTTGATGATCAGCACCCGCGGCTCTAACGGCATCATTTGCGGGGAAAATACACGTTCTTTGTCGTACCCATTAATCAGCAGAAGCAGTAAGCAACTCAGATAATGTGCGGAACTTACAGCCTCGGTCGCACAATGGGTGGCCTGACTTTGAATTTTCGCGTTATAGAATGTCTGAGCGAAATTGCGACGAAAATAGATCGGTACAGGCGCTAATCGAATAATGGATGCATTTCCCGCTGTTTCCGGGGCCGTATTACCAAACCAGTCCGCTCCGTTAATCTCATATTGTTCCAGGGCATAACGGGTCGCATTGCCAATATCAAAACAGACACCGTTAACGCTGTTATAGCCCTCGCGATACCACTTCACCAGCTTGTCCCTGAAACATTGCCTGCTGGCATATTTGCACTCCAGCATTGTTTCAGCCAGACACAGGGCCATAGAGGTGTCGTCGGTCCACTCGCCGGGTTTCAGGCGAAATGGCCCACCACCCACCATATCCGTCACGGCGCGATGGTCACGAGGCATAAATTCCAGCGTGGTGCCCACGGCATCGCCCACGGCGAGCCCGACAAGCGCGCCTATGGCCCTGTCGCGACAGATATTCAGCGGCTTGACCTGATCAGGCGTGTCATACCATTTTGTCGACGCGGCTTCTTGCGGGTCATCTACCAGTGGATGTGCAATGTAGTCATACAGCATGCGGTGCTGCGTCCGCGCGTTAGTAAACGGAATATAGTGCTCATACTGTTTTGCATAACGCTCTATTTCCCGAATATCAGAATGTAAATCGATCACGATTGTCCCTTCCCTGTCTTTCTTTACTGCTGTATCGCAGGCAGCGGTTTGCCGCTACCGTCTTTTACAAAGACCAGGCTCTTGTCATTTTGCCCCAGCTTACCCTGATAAACATTCCCCACCTCATAAGCTGCAACGGCGATTAACCACGCCGTTTCATTATGCTTTTCGACCAGCCAGCTTTTATTAAACTGCGGTTGTTCTACCCGTAATGACATTTCAATCACCGGGTTGTTATTAATAAACAACCCACTTTGCTTCATGGATAAAATGGTGATATTGACATCGCTGCCATTAGTCAGAATGTCCTGCTCTTTGCGCTCAAGGTTACGCGCTACTCTTTTTGCCAGCCCGAAAAAGAGACATATCAGCACTATCGTTACAACACCATTCACAATTTCAAATGTCGAGATATTCATCCCTTAATACCATCCTGTCCCGTTATTACGGCGCCAGCATCAGCACTTTGAACTGGCTCGGCACGATACGCATACCAATCGCATTGGTGGAGTTTTGCAGGCTCACGCTGGTCAATCGCGTGGCGGGAGTGCCTTTTAACAGCACGGTAAACGCACCGGTTAAATGCCGGGATGGCCCCATCACGGTCCCAGAGGCCACGCCTGTTGCCACGCCGGGGTTATCGCCGTTGGTCAGTGGCGTGATGGTCGCCATATTGTGGGCTGGCATCCCCATAAACAGGATATTAAAAGCATTGGGGATTGCCGTCGGCCCCAGCGCAATATCCGGATAGGGAATGGGCGTAGGGGCTGGCATGGGAGTCAGGCAGACATCCGGAAAGGCCAAATCAACCCCGAAAAGCTGGCAGTTCGCAAACATGGCGGTTCCTTATCCCATATGAATCTGTTCAGAATCGACTTTGGTGATCGCTTTGGACGTGATAACCGTGTTGTGGGCATGCAGGCGCGCATAATCCTCAGCCTTCATGTCCAGTTGCCCGGCGCGAACCTGCTCGGTCTGTCTGGTCGTGCGAAACAGGCTGTGGCTGATTTGGGTGACGGTCTGCCAGACAGATTCTGCCCGCTTGCCGACAACGCGCGACAGGCTGACCCACGCCGAGAGTTTCTCGCCGCTGTATTTCATCTCGTCGATATGGCAGTCACCCTGCCCGGCGGTGACACGGAGCGCCTCGCTACTCAGGCTTAGCTCCCCTGCGCTACGAATATGCAGATCGCCCGGCACGCTGAGCTCCGCAACCTGCGGGTTGGCCCGTTCCAGTACCGCCAGCAGCCAGACTTGGCGCTCTACGCTGGCAATCAACACCGTATCGCCGGTCTGCGGTGCGATAACACAACTCGCAGCACGGCGACAATGCCAGCCACGCCCTTCGCTTTCTACCGTCAGGCTGCCGTCAGCAAAGCAGTGGGTCACCACCGCCGATGCCTGTACGGGCGGCAGTATGGGTTGGGCCATCAGATGGTTGACTTTACTCATTATCTCTCCTCAACGGCGGCTCTGGCGCTGCAGGCTCCAGGCCTCAGCAGCCAATAATTCTTCGTCATATTCGAGAATGCCCTGACGTCCGGTGAACTGGGCATTCTCCTGATTCGCCCGGTGCATCCGGGTGCGGGAAAAGGTCGCGCCGCGCAGGTCGGCCAGACGCAGGTCGGCACCGGTAAAATCGCTGTAGGTCAGGTCACAAAGGGTAAAACGCACACCGACAGCATTCACCTGCTGCAGGATACTTTGAAACAGGCGGCTCTCGCTGAAATCGACCTGCTCAAGCGTGGCGCCGACAAAAATAGCCTGATCGAAAACGCTGCCACGACACTGCGCGCCGCGCAGATTCGCTTCCATAAACAGCGCCTGAGTTGCATTGACCTGGTTTAACCGCGCGGTCTGTAACGACGCCCCCTTAAAATTGCACTGGGTAAGCTGCGCGCCGCTAAAATCCGCGCCGTCTAACTGGTTGTCGGTAAACTGGCAGCCGGTAAAGCCGTGCCGGGCGTAATCTTTCCCGCGCTGATCGCAGTCGAAAAAGACCACCCGTTCAAACTGACTGCCCTCAAGCACCGTTGTACGCAGATCAATGCCATAAAAGGTAGTAAGCAGAAAACGACACCCGGCAAAGCGGGCATGAGCCAGCGGTGATTCAAAAAAGACGCTGCGTTCAGGTATTGCCCGATCAAAGTGACTGTCCGCCAGCGCGCAGTGCATAAATTGCACGGTCTGTAGCGAGCAGCCCGAAAAATGGCTGCCCGTCAGCGTGCAGTGGTTGAAGATACATCCATCAAGTGGCGTTTCCTCCACCCGCAGGTTTGCCATTTCGCACTGATTAAACACCGTCTGGGTTAACCGGGCTCCCCGCAGGTTTACTCCGTTTAACGCACATTCGGTGAACGCCGTTTCCTGCAAATTGGCCCCTTGCAGGTTCACGCCCTCCAGCGAGACCTCCTGAAAAATACCGCCGGAGAGATCGCAGCCCTGCAAATCCAGCCCGTCGAGGGAGACTTCGCTGACCGGCTCGCCGCCTTTCACCCGCTGTTGCAACTGTGCTGCGGTGAGCATCGTCATATCACTTCTCCATCGCGCTTCGGCAGCGTTTTGATGCGTTTCGTCCATGCCCCATCAAGGCGGGTGGTATCGCTGATAAACGCCTGCGAGAGATCGGCGCGAAAAAGATTCGCCCCGCTAAAATTTGCCCCGCCAAGCTGACTTTTTTGCAGCAACGCCCCCATCAGGTTGGCATCGGTGAAATCGGTATCGCGAAAATCAGTGCGCACAAACAGGCTCCCCATCAGGTTTGCCTGACCAAAGTGGCTGGCGCGACAATCCGCTTCGCTGAGATCGCAATTCTCCAGCTTCGCCAGGGTGAATTGCGCGCCGGCGAGCGGTGTCTGACGCAGGTTGCACTGGATGAGCGAAGCCTGGCGGAAGTCGGCGCCCGCTAAAGTACTTTCGGCCGCTATCGCGGTAGCGATTAAAGTGGCCCCGGCAAAACTTGCCTGTTCCGCCTGAGTCTGGACAAAGGAGCAGCTATCCAGCCGCGCGTCGCTAAACACTGCGGCCACCAGCACCGATTGCATAAACGCGCATTTATGCAGCCGCGCACCGTGAAAATCGGGTTCTGCCAGGGTGAGTTCCATAAAGATGCAGCCGTCCAGCGAGGCGTGGTGGAAACGACAGCGGCTCAGCCCGGTTTCACGTAACAGCAGTCCATCCAGGCTGGCGTTATCGAAGATGCACGCCTCGAATAAGGCATTTTGTGTCTGCGTCTCTTTAAAGCGCGCGCCGCTAAAATCGCTCTCCTGGCACTGAGCAAGCGCCAGGCTCGCCCCGGTAAAATCACATCGTTGTAATGAGGCGCGCCCAAATTGCGTACGGGCAAGCATCGCCCCGGCAAAACAGGCGCCATCCAGCTTACTGTTGCGGAAATCAGCACATTCCAGCAGCGCCTTTGTGAAATTCGCACCACTGAGATCCATACCGGAAAAGTCAGCGCCGGTAAGATCCATACCGCTAAAATCGCCCCCTTGCGCGAATGTACGTCCGGCACGCTGGCGGATGATCTGTGCAAGGTCACCTGTCAGGCGTACGGCGGGAGGCTGTTGGGCCACAGCCGCCAGATACATCTGATGCAACGCCTCGCTCGCCTGCTCGCGCTTTTTCTCACTCATCAGGTCGCTGTTGCGGTGGAGCATTTCCTGCATGCGATGCAGTGATTCCGGCCCGCGCGGCATTTGGTCATCCCTGTGCGGATATTTCGCTTCCATTTCGCGTTTGCGCTGCTCTGCGTCGGCCTGTATCTGCTGCGCCTGACGTTCCATTTTTTCCATAAACTCAGGCAATTCATCGAGGGCAGGCATCTCAGGCTCTTCGATGTTGCCGAGCAGGTCGCCGATGTCGCGCCCGTTTGCTTCCAGCCTTTCCCGGTACTGTTCGCGCAGCAGCTTTTCGCGATTCTTTATGTTGTCGCGCATTGGGCTCGGCGTCTGCTGCACCTCACTGTCAAGCCACGGGCCGATTAGCGATTCCGGCAGCAGATCCTTTTCGCGAAACGCGAACAACGCCCCTTTTTCTTTATCCAGCCGCTGGCTGAGGACTTTGCGATAGTGGTTGAGCGAACGCCCGGCACCGTTTTTTTCGAGCGCGGGCATTAAGTGCAAAACATCCGCCGCGTCGTCTTCATTAATGCGGATATGCCCCTGCCAGATAAGTACCATCTGCTCCAGATGCGGGAAAAACCAGACGGTGGTTGCGCGCAGGGTTATCTCTTCAAACAGGGTCTCTTCCTGGCGCAACCGGCTGATAAAGCAGCGCGCATGCCAGGGTGGCAAGGTGCCTTCCTGCACAGGTTTTTGCGGGTGCATGTTCCAGATACGCCACGACGCCTGTTCAGGCAGGGTGTCCCTGTCCCACCACTGATCGGGGCTGGCGGCATTAAATACCGTCCAGTCGATGTCGCGGGCAAAGCCGGGAAAATCGTTCTGCAACCAACCGGCGTCATAGTTTTTGCCCATCCGGCGAAAGCGGCGCGGCCAGGTGAGATCAAGCGGCCCAAAGCTCGCAGGCTCCGGCCTCTGTTTTGGCGAGGTCATGCGCCCGTGGAGGGGCTCAATGTTCGGCAGGCGGTGGAGGCTTTGTCCCTGATGATTTTCCGGGCAAACCCCCACCCCATGCGGGTTTTCTTCACAGCCTGCACCACCCCAGGCGCGCGTCCAGTCCAGACGCATGTCGCCAAAAGGCTGCGGTGGGGTCATTTTGCTGCCCGACCAGAAACGGTCGCCAAACACCACCAGTGATTTACTGAGATTGTCGATATCCACCCGCGCCATCACCGCCGTTTTTTCCTGCTGGTGGTGAGTATAGGCATAGCCGGTGGCCAGGAATTCTGCACGGGTTTTCGGCATCGCCATATCAATAACGCCACCGCTGGTTTGCAGTTCACTGGCGGCAAGCTGCCAGAGCTCCATCTCCGGACGCAGTGTTGGGGCCTCCCCCATATCGGTCAGCGCCATCACCGACACGCCAAGATGGTTTTTACCCTGCCAGCGGAAAGGGCGATGGAGCACGCTCAGGCGCAAAGGTTTAATAATCTTCATCCGTAATACCTTATTCGCCTAATATGAGTGGCCGATCGTATAACGCAATTCTTTTCGGGTCTTTGGGGTCATATTTGATGGTGGTGCCATTACCGGCTTTAAAGCGTTCTCTCTCTTCAAAGTTCATAGATGTATAGAAGCTTGCCTGTACTTCCTGCCCCTCACGGGTTTTAAAGTTCACCGTCAGTAAATAGACAGGGTTTTCTGCATCCCACATCCCCGTTTGCCTGGCGACAATAATATCCGCATTGGCACCAATACCGGTTTTAAGCACTGATGCTTGCCTAAAGGAGTCTTTAATATAAACAATAAGGTTATCGCGCAAGCTAAGGTAGATAATATAAAAGACGGCTGAAAATATCCCAATGGGCAGCAGATACCAGTAAGTGTCAAAAAATTCCATTAATTTGGACCTTTCGTGTATACGCAGAGTTATTTCCAGAATAAACGCAGCCAGAAAAGCTTAGTCAAACACGTTCATTACTGCAATCCGTGGCAGTTTGTCATCACTGTATTTTACCGTCAGGGTTAACCCTTTTTTCAGTTTATGAATATCATTGGGTTTAACAGCGGCCCTGGCACGGTATTTCTTTCTCTTTTTAGCGAAATCCGCAAAGAAATAGCATTCGTAAAGATAATACTCACCACGCTTCGTACCGGTACGCTGCCAGGACTCCAGAGGAACATGAATGGTTTTCCCGGCCCATTCTTCGCGTGATATCCAGTCGCGCAATAACCGCGCTTGTACCCCATACTGCTTAAAAAAAACAACGGCAGACCACAGCCCCACAAGGGTGATAATCAATCCAGAAATAAAGAAAGGGTCACTCATAACATTGATAAGAATGTTCATATGAACCCTTTTTAAAGTTAATTTGTGGGTAAGCCACGTAGCTAACCATGGCTTTTCCCACTATGACAATCAGCGACGTTTGAGAAGAGGGTTTGGAATATCCACAATAACTTTTTCGGGTTCTTTTCTTGAATATCTTAAAGAAATGGTTTCACCGGGCTGGTACTTATTGATATTCATTACATCAATTACCGCATCAGCTTTACCACTGATTTTTTTACCCGTATCAATCTCATAGTCAAAACTTACCGTGATGTTAATAAACCCGGAGTTCCCACCAGAGCGACTGGATACATCAGTGATAATCCCCGTAGTATTGACGCCATCCGCCGCTATCCCATCTTTGATTTTCTTATTTTTGGCATCCCTGATGAGCAAAGACACAATAACATAGGCAAAAAAAGCCAGGACGGCGAACACGATAATATTGGTAAAAAATCTCATACATCCCTCTTATATAAACATAAAAACACCAGCAGCATGAAGGCTCATCGCTAGTGAATCAAACTCAACCCCGGCAACGCGGGTTTTTATACCATTATCAATATGGATGGTCACTGGATTATTTTCCATCTTCATTCCGGTAAGACCAAAGCTCAAGGGCGTCACTGAAATATTTAGGCCTTTAATATCCACACCAGCACCGGTGATTCCTAAAGAGGCGCCGATATAGCTTTCCTGATGACCATGAGCATTTGTCACCCAATACGGAGTATCAATATTCACTTCTGTATCAGAATGTATTGTGATTTTATTCGGAGATTGGATCAGCGTTTCTCCTGATGCAATGGTCTGAGTCCATCCCCCATTGATTGTGGTGTTGACCTCACCCGTTATCTCATTATGCTGACCACCAGAGCTAACAATTAAACGATCGCCATTACGAATTTCAGTATTACGCCCACCTGTCAGGATAAACGTCTCTTGTTTTCCATCTTTTATGGTTGTGGACTGATTCCCTTGCGCTATTTTTGTAGTCTGATCGCCAGTGATTTCATTTAACTCACCCTTGCTCAGAATAGTCAGATGACGTCCTTCTTTGATATTGATAACTTCACTATTATTGAAGTTTTTTTGCTCAACATCATCCACCGTGGTCGTCCTTTTCTTCCGGTAGTAGAACGTGGCATCGCCCGTCACATCATCTTTCTGCTCTTTTTTGATCGTCGTCGTCCGGTTACCGTCGATATTGACCGTCTGATCATTCTCGACCGACACCATCATGTCTTTCTCGGAATGCATCTGCACCGATTCATTACCCGGACTGTCTTCAAAAAACAGGAAGCTGGCATTATCGACGCTGCCATCTTTACTACGGGTCATAAAGCCCATCCGGGTGGCATCACCAGGCAGGTCCCACGGCGGCATACTGGCTTCGTTATAAACACGCCCGGTGATAATCGGCCTGTCGGGGTCACCGTTAATAAAGTCGACCACCACTTCATCACCAACACGTGGGATCTGCACGCCGCCAAAGCCTTGCCCGGCCCAGGCGCTGGAAACACGCACCCAGCAAGAGCTGGTATCGTCGCCTTTTGCCTGCCTGTCCCAGTGAAACTTCACTTTCACCCGGCCATAGCGATCGGTCCAGATACTCTCTCCCTGCGGACCGACGACTTTTGCGGTCTGTGGCCCATAGGTACGCGGCCAGGCCGTTTTTTGCGCCGGACGGTATGTGACCGAAGAAGGAATGACGGTGAAATCAATGCGGTGCATTGTTTGCGAGCTCCCCCCGCTGGCGTAGGCATTCTCTTCCAGCCAGTAGTTAGCTTCAGTGGTCAGGTATTCCGCGTTATCGCTGAAAAAGGGGGCATTATAGAGGGTAAAAGTATGCCCAGGGGTGATGCCCAGCGCGGTGGCGCTGCCCTGTATCTGCTGGTGCTCAACCTGCCAGCGTTCCTGATGAATACGGGCATAGAATTCACCGTGTCCATGATCAACAAAGCGCCCCGGCCAGTCATAAACATTAATGCTGCCGGGCTCTGGCGAGTTTGGATTCTGGCGCGCCTGAAACAGCCAGGCATTCGGCTTACGGAAATCGTAATCGTCCAGGCTGTAGATCCCCGGCGTCACGCTGTCGGTCAGCGCCCACTGGCTGATCCCCTCTTCGTCGGTACTGCCGCCGGACGGTGTCACGTGATAAGGAATGGATTCATAACCGGCAAACGGCTGATGCTGGCTGGCGGCATCAGTCAACACCATGACGTGGCGCCCGGATTCGTGGCGGAAGAAGTAGCTGATACCCTCCAGTTCCATCAGGCGGCTGATAAAGTCGAAGCTGCTCTCCTGATACTGTACGCAGTAATCCCAGACGCGGTAACTCTCGCTCAGCTTGTCTTCAACGTTAACCTTGCTTTCAGAGAGCAGCGTTTTGACGATTTGCGGTACCGTCTGCCCCTGGAAAATACGCAGGTTACGGTCGCGTTGCATTGGCCATAAGTCGGATTCAACACTGAGCTGATAGACCGCGTAGCGGGTGCCGGACAACTCCACGGCGCTCACCGCCACACGGGTCACTTTGCCGTTAAAGTAGCGCGGCGATGTCATATCCTGCGTCGGGACAGTCACGGTGACGGATTTGCCCAGCAACTGGCTGCGGTCTATGCGCGCATCGGTGCCCAGCAACGTCAGGCCAAGTGCATAAGGTTCTGACAGCGCTTCACGTCCTGACAGTTTCCAGAACAATAGCCCGTCTACGGGGAGCTGTACGGTAATACGATTGAGCATAAGGTTAATTCCGTTACAAAAATCATGAAGAACCAGGTGCAATCATTAAATTATCGTGCCCGAACGACAAATATAATCAACCAGCAGTCAGTGAGGATATTACAAAAACGGGCAATAACGTCCGTTTTCTCTATTCATTGATATCGAGGAAGGGTGCCAGCCATTTCTTTTCAGAAAATTCCTGGCAATATACAGTTTAGCGAAACAGCAATTAAACGAAATGGATCACCCTATGTGAACCTGCTGTTTTTGCCATCGCCTCATCGATATACTTCTTTTTTATTTCATCCGTGAGCGGTGTTTTTTCATGCGGCGGTTCAAACTGCTGCATGCTTTTCATCACAGCGTAAAAACCGCCGATAACCCTCTCACCTTGTGCTTTAATTTTCCAGCCATCAATATCCAAAATAATATAAGCGCTCGTGCCGGTAATTTTCATTATCAGGTTACTTTGCCGTTCGAATATTCTGGCTAAGCCACACCCCGTGTTCCCCTGCTTTAGCGCAAAAAAGCACGGTAAAGTGCAGCATGATCTACTTCCCACGATGAAACTTAATACTCTGAATAATTTCCTGATATTGCTGCTGATGACGTTCGTTAAATTCCCCCGGACAGGTCGCCACATAGCTCACCAATTTTTTTCCGGCTGGCGCTGCGTCCAGTAAAATAATGGTCTGACGCTGGAAGATAACGCGATTATCATTTTTGAACTGATAGAAAAGCTCAACGGCCGGGTAGCCATCAACCGTCAACATTTGCGTCGACTCAAGATAAAAATCGGTCAGCGTATCTTTTAGTTCGCGAAGCGTTCTGGCGGCGACAGCATGTACTTTATCGTCGGCATTTGCACTGGCGCGAGACACGACAAACGTAAATTCATTGCCACCATCAACAGTGTGTGTAAATGCATTCATAGTTCGGTCTTTGGCTGTATAGGGCATTGCCACATTTATTTTTATGCAACCGATAGACTGCCGGAGCGATATTGCCGCACCGGCAGCGAAGAGATTACGGTTGCGGATTTACCAGCCAGGTACCGGCACTGGTGATATTTAACGTCTGGTGACGGGTCTGACCGTTACCCTGCAACACCAGCGCATACTGGCCCGGCTGCAGTTTCAGGGTCGCGAAACCATTGCTGGCCGGTGTTATCGACTGCGATTCCCCGTTGAGGGTCAGTTTTTCTCCCTCATTCATGCGCACATAGACCTGTGCAATCGCCGCAGGCGGCGTGGTTGCAGCGGGTTTATCCGCCGCCACAGGTGCGGTTTGTGCCGGAGCAGTCGGCGCCGTATCACGTGCTGGCGCTGCGGTGGTGGACGTAGCTGCTGGCGGCGTCGAAACCGGCGCACTGTTTTGCGCAGGCGGAGCGGCCGGTGTGGCTGGCGCGACGGGGGTATCGGCAGGACCGGTGCTTGCCGTCTGATTCGCATTCTCCTGCGGCGCATTGCCCTGATGGAACAGCACGCCGCCGGCGATCAGGCCAACCAGCACCCCGGCCGCCACCAGGCCTGGCACTTTGTAACGCCGCCAGTCCAGGACGCCAGGTTTGGTTTCAACCTCTTCAATGGGAACCAGCATGGTGCCCGGCTTTTTCACGTTCAGCACATCGTCGAGTCCGGCGACCGGCATTTCGATCAGCGCCGCAAATTCATCGATAGTTTGCGGACGGTCTTCCATTTTCAGCGCCAGCGCCTTGTCCACCGCCTGTAACAAGGACGGGGAGTAACCGGGCAGATGGCGATGGGCCAGCGGCTGATAACCATCCTGAATGCTGCGCACCACACTCACCGGCGGCGGTGAGCCCACGATCAGCGTATGGAGTACGGCACCCAGAGCGTAGATATCTGTCCACGGTCCCTGCTCGCTTTCATTATCGTCAGTGTATTGCTCAATCGGCGCATAGCCTGGGCGCAGCATGGTTTCGGTCTCGTCGGAGACCGAGCCAATACTGCGGCGGGCAGAGCCGAAATCCAGCAGGACGGGCAGGCCGTTATCCTGAATCTGGATGTTATCCAGCGAGATATCGCGATGCAGATAGCCTTCGTCGTGGATGGTTTTAATTGCCCCAAGCAGCATCGGCAGCGTGCGGCGGATCCACGCTTCGTTGATCATCTGCGGGTTCTTTTCGCGCAAACGGGAGAGCGTAGTGCCGCTGTAAAAGACCGTCCCCATATAGGCGGTGTCGTTTTGCACCCAGAAACGCAACACGTGCAGCAGGTTCGGGTGATTAAAACGCGCCAGCAGACGCGCTTCCTGAATAAAGCTGTTCAGTCCGGCGGAAAAGGCCTTACCAAAGCGCTCGCTACGCAACACCAGCGTCATGTCGTCATTGCGTACCGCAAGCGTTGAGGGCATGAACTCTTTAATGGCTATAGTGCGTTCGAGTTGATGATCCCAGGCACGGTAGACAATGCCGAAACCGCCACCGCCAATCACCTCTTTGATTTCGAACTCATTAAAGCGGTATCCCGTCGGCAGTGCGTTCGGTACAGTCCGGTTGTTTTCGTGATCCGTCATAATGGAAAACTCTCTTGATAATGGCATTACGCCGCAAACTGACAGTGAAACTCGCCCTGTGCAAAGGTAACGTGTAAACGTCGGTACTTCTCGTCGCGCGCGCTGGCGTCAAGCAAAAGCTGACTCATTTGAGGCAACAGCGTATTGGTCAGAATCGCATCGACCATTCGGCCGCCCGATTCCACCTCCGTACAGCGCTGGACGATTTGCGTGATGACGCTTTCATCCACCTCAGAGACAATGCCATGGTTCTCCTCAAGACGACGCTGAATGCGCTTGATTTGCAGACGCACGATCAACGCGAGCATCGCTTCGCTTAAGGGGTAATACGGCACCACCAGCAGACGGCCCAATAGCGCAGGGGGAAAAACTTTAAGTAACGGAGGACGCAGCGCATCACGCAGCGCATCGGGATCCGGCAACAGTTCCGGGTCGGCGCACATACCGCTGATCAGTTCAGTCCCCACATTCGACGTCAGGATAATAATAGTGTTACGGAAATCGATATGTCGCCCTTCGCCATCTTCCATCCAGCCTTTATCAAATACCTGGAAGAAGATTTCATGGACATCCGGGTGCGCTTTTTCGATTTCATCAAGCAGCACCACGCTATACGGACGACGACGCACCGCTTCGGTTAGCACGCCCCCTTCACCGTAACCCACGTAGCCCGGAGGCGCGCCTTTCAGGGTGGAGACGGTATGCGCCTCCTGGAATTCACTCATATTAATGGTGATGACATTCTGTTCACCACCGTAAAGCGACTCCGCCAGCGCCAGAGCGGTTTCGGTTTTCCCGACACCAGAGGGACCGCACAACATAAACACGCCAACCGGTTTATTCGGATCATCCAGCCGCGCGCGGGAGGTGCGCACCCGGCGGGCTATGGCCTCCAGACCGTGGCGTTGACCAATGACCCGCTCATTGAGGGTATCCGCCAGTTTCAGTACCGCATCGATTTCATTTTTCACCATCCGGCCCAGCGGGATGCCGGTCCAGTCGGAGACCACCGCCGCAACGATATTGGCATCGACAGCGGCAAACAACAGCGGCGCATCCCCCTGAACCTCGCGCAGCGCCTGCTGCTGCTGTTCCAGTTCATTGCGCAGCGCCGGGTGTTCCTCCTCCGCCGCCTGGCTGAGCGCACGACGCAGGCGGATAATTTCATCCACGTGCCCCTGCTCCTGCTGCCAGCGCCGGGTCAGGGCATCACGCATCTCACCAAGACGCTCGCGTTCGGCCTGTAGCGTTGCCACGCGGCTTTCGTCACCGGCCGCCATTCGCGCCTCGCGCCCGGCGATCTCTATCTCCACATCCAGCCCGGCAATGCGGTGCAGGCAATCTTCCAGTTGCGGCGGCGGCGTGCTGAGGCTCACCGCGACACGCGCACAGGCGGTATCGAGCAGCGCCACGGCTTTATCGGGCAACTGGCGCGCCGGAATATAACGATGGGAGAGCTTAACCGCCGCGACCACCGCTTCATCTAACAGCAGCACCCGATGGTGTGTTTCCAACGCTGAGACGGTGCTGCGCAGCATCAGTACCGCTTTTTCTTCATCCGGCTCGGCCACTTGTACCGTCTGGAAGCGACGGGTCAGCGCCGGGTCTTTTTCGATGTATTTTTTGTACTCAGCCCAGGTCGTTGCGCCAATGGTACGCAACTGGCCGCGCGCCAGCGCTGGTTTGAGCAGGTTAGCGGCATCGCCCGTTCCTTGCTGGCCACCCGCGCCAATCAGGGTGTGGATCTCATCAATAAACAGCATGATCGGCACAGGGCTGGACTGCACTTCGTTGATCAACGCCTGCAGACGGGCCTCAAACTCCCCTTTCATGCTCGCGCCGGCCTGCAACATGCCGATATCCAGCAACCACAACTGCACATCACGCAGCGGTTCCGGCACATCGCCTGCGGCAATGCGCAGCGCGAGCCCTTCCACCACCGCCGTTTTACCAACCCCGGCTTCACCGGTGAGCAGCGGGTTGTTCTGACGGCGGCGCATCAGGATATCCACCATCTGGCGGATCTCCTCATCACGCCCGACCACCGGGTCGATTTTGCCGTCACGCGCCCGTGCGGTGAGATCCTGCCCGTACTGCGCCAGGCTCCCCTGACGTGCGGGTGCGGCGGCCGCGTTTTCCGGCACAGCAACAGACTGCGCGGCTTCTTTGCTATCGGCAAAAATGGCGTCAAAATCATCGAGCAACGCGTCAACGCGCACCCGTTCAAACTGCGACGAGATACCTTTTAAGACCGTTGCCAGGCTCCAGGTTTTTAATAAGCCAATCAGCAGGTGGCCGCCGCGAATGCGGTTGACGCCAAATTTCAGCGAACCGTAGACCCAGGCGCGTTCGACCGCGTTATCAATATGCTCAGACAGATCGGAGACGGAGCTTGCACCGCGCGGCAGACTATCCAGCGCGTGGACGATATCCTTCGTTAAGGCTTCCTCGCTCAATGAAAAATGACGAATCACCTGCTGAAGATCGCCCTGGTCTTGTTGCATTAACGCATGCAGCCAGTGAACCAGTTCCACATATGGATTACCGCGCAGTTTGCAAAAGGCGGTGGCGCTTTCCAGCGAGGAAAATAACAGCGTATCCAGTTTGCCGAAGAGCACGGCACGGCTAATTTCTGACATGATCGATTCCGTGAATGTAAGAGATAACGCCTGGGAGACGGTGAGGGATCACCGCTCCGGACTGAAAACCAAATCACCGCGAGCAAGCGGCTGCGGCTGCATACCCAGCCAGGCGCTGTAGCCCAGGCGCCCTGAGCCGCCCAGCGCCGCGCCGTTCACATCCTGACTCTGTAACAACACGCGCAGGGACCATTGATACTCAATGCCGAGATACTGACGAACCCAGTCGCGAAGCCGGGTTACCCAGGCCTCTCCGGGCAGAAAATGGCGGTAGGTTTCAGCATCCAGCGGCCCCAGCTCGATGCGAAAGTTATGGGCGACATCGCGTACCGCCGCCCCCAGAAAGGCCGATTCCCCCAGACGCGGCGCACGACGCCCGCCCTGTAACCGCGCCCTTTCTCGCTCACCCAGAGGCATCCATTGTGGAACATTCGCCACCACCTTCACCGGCACGTTGAAGTAGGCACGCAGGATCTTCTCCAGCCCTTCCGGGTCACGGCCATTACGCGTTAAATGTCCGGCCAGGGCGAAACGGGCATGCGGGCTAAGAGACCCCTTTTCCAGTTGCCCCGGCTGCCCCATGCCGATAAGCGAAGCGATATACCGCTCGAAGCGTTTGTTGTCCGGGCGATCCAGTGAAACCGTGGGTTGCGCATCGGCCCAGGCGCGATAAAACAACAGCGTCAGGCGGTGATGAAACAGGTCGGCAAACGCCGTCAGGCTCTCATCCTGATGGTGATCCAGCCGCTCGCGCGCATACTCAGTCAGGTGCAGCGGCAGCGGCCCATTCGGCCCGAACAGACCAAAACTTAAAATCGACACATCATACAGAGATGACTGGTCGCGCTGACGCACCTCTGCCAGGGTCGAAGGGGCAAAACCGAGCGACGGTTTCTGACCAATACGCAGAGGTTCAAAGCGCGGCAGCGGCGCGCGCCCCAGCGGATAACGCTCGCCGCCCTGGGCATCAACACGGCGCAACAGGGTGAACAGATCGTAACGCCAGGGCGCCGCCATCACGTTCTGCCAGAACGACGGCGGCATGGCGGTTGCCCGCGTCACGGGCGAAAGACGGGTCAGCGTTTCGCTCATATCAGCGCCCTTTTGCCCATCCGCGGTGGCCAGTAGCCCACCTCGCCGCGCTGCTGGCTGTAGAGCGTGAACTCGGTAAAGCTGTTCATCGCCACCAGCCGGGCAAAGACACGCTCCAGTACGCTACCGAACAGCCACGGGCTAAAACCGGAAAACGCCTGTTCGTCCACCGTCAGCGAGATACTCACGCCACGGGCAAAGACAATCGGCCCCGGCTCCGGTACCCGGCGGTGTACCGGCTGCAACACGCATTTGCGCACGCCGTCAATCTGTCTGGCCACCGGAGCTTCCGCCAGCCGGGTGTAGAGGCCCAGCAATTGGCGAAGCGCCGCCGCCCCTTGCCCTTCTTCGCCGTCCATCAGGCTCAGGTAATTCATCTGTAGCTGGCTCACCAGTTGCCAGGTACTGAACCCTTCCGCCAGCGCCGGACGCGGTGGCGTTGGCCCTTTGCGCAGATGGGGATTTTTAACCGGCAGTGAGTCCGGCAGCACAAATTTGCCCATCTCCTGCTGGAGCATCAGCGGCAGGTCGCGACTGGTACAGAGCACTTCGGCGGTGATGTAACGCAGATCATCGCGCCAGGGCGCGTGCTGTTCATCCACCAGCGAGGCAAATACCTCCGAGCCGATATACCCGGTACGCGTACCGTAGCGCTGGGCATGTTCGGACAGGCCGCGCTGTTCGCGGCGCAGTGAAAAGTAGGCGCCGTAGTTGCCGTTATCCTGGCTCTGGCTGCGCCAGAACGGACGAAACTCTTGATCATCACGTTGCCCGTCAACGCTGGCATGAATACGGGTAACGGCGTAAATCTCGTAATCCATCGGACGAATGTTATCGACCACCAGATGGTATTCGTGCTGGCTGTCGCTCAGTTTTTGCCGTTCCGCCACTTTGGCGAACAGGTTCACCACCGGGGTGCAGTGCAGCGCCAGATGGTTTTTATCCACCACGCGCTCAAGCTGATCATCGGCTTTATCCAGCAGGATGATGATGTCAAAGGTGGTGGCATCACCGCTCTGCGCCAGCAGTGGACGCAGCCCTTTCAGGCTGAAAAAGAGGAAGCGCGACGGAAAAGCAAAATACTCTTGTAGCAGACGGTAACCGTCAAAGTTACGCAAGTCGTCCGGCAACAGCGCCTGGTCGGACTCGAACCCTTCCTGACGTAGTGCGTCTTCCGGCAGAACCAGCGGCGCGGTTGAGGTACCGGGAATCAGCGCCAGCGCCCCGACCTGATGCGCCATCAGCAGCTCCAGCAGTTGCAATGCCTGCATATCCGGGCCGCTTAAAAAGAACTCCACGCGGTCAAAATCAAGGTGTGAGAGTTTCACCGGACCGTCACAGCGCAGCCGGATCCGCAGTGCGCTGACCGCCCCGCTCTGGCCGAGGCCGATACGCAGCAGCGGCAGGTCGGCGGGTACGCCGCCCAGTTCGACGGCGCTAATGCTCAGCGGCAGTAACGTCACATCATGTGCGGTGGTGTAACTGCAGGTGACGCCATTTTTCTTGAGCGTCTGGCTGTCCATCATGGTGCCGCGCGGCACCACAAAGCCTTTACTTAAATCGCCTTTTGCCGGGTCAGGCTGCAGTTCGGCAATCGCCATTGACGGGGTGGGCGCAAGGTAGTTTGGCGCGATCATCTCCAGCAGACGCTGAGAGAACCGGGGAAATTCGGCGTCCATCTTGAGCTGCACGCGGGAGGTCAGAAAGGCGAACCCTTCCATCAGACGCTCGACATACGGGTCGGCGACGTCCATGCCCTGCATTCCCAGCCGCCCCGCTACTTTCGGATAGCGGCCCGCAAACTCCTGACCCATTTCCCGCAGCCAGGCCAGTTCGCGGTTGTAATACTCGAGTAATTTACTCTCCACGCTTACCCCACATCTTTTAACTCGAAATGGCCATTTTCCAGGTCGACATCGGTGCGAAACAAAAAGGATAACGGATACGGCACGCACCACAGGCGGCCTTTGATTTCAATCGATAAGACGTTATGCAGATCCAGCGACTTTGTATCGGAGATGCAGCGCACCATCAGCCCCTGAGGCAAAATACGCGGTTCGAAATGCAAAATCGCGTCGGTAAGCTTGCGCTGGATATCCTGCCATTCAATGTCGGACATGCGCTGACCGGCCAGTGGCGCCACGCCAAAATTGGCGACCGAGCGGCGCACGTGACTCAATTTTGAGAGATCGTTTTGCGCCTCGTTATTGATGGTGTTGAACAGCCACTGCAGGTCACGCAGTACGTGGCGACGCAGCGCATTGTGCGAGACCAGATTGCTGTTGAGCGGCTCCTGCTTTTTGTCCGGCGCGTCATCGGTCAGGCGGTCCAGCAATGACGGCTGCATTTTGTCGCGCGCCCCCGGCGACTCTTTGCCGGTTCTGGCGCGCCAGCCGCTACGCAGCAGATCGCGGTCGTCCTGAGGCTGACTACTCATGCGCATCGCCTTTGGCAAAACGCAGGCTGGCTAAATCGAGCAGTGGAAATTCCGCCGTATCGTTAAGCCACACTTTTTGGCCGCGCCCCATGTAATGGGGCTCCTCGCCCGGCAGCGGCTGCCACTCGGTGGTGCGTGAGAGCAAGAAGCGGTCTTCAACCTGATTGTCCAGCGGATAGCGCGCCGGGATCTGGCACACCTGCTCGCTACCGTCGTGCAGACGAATGCGGGTGTGTCGCCAGATCAGATCGATGACACTCGCCGGGGCTTGAAACTCCATCTCTTCAATCGCGCTGAACGGCAGCCAGAAGTAGCGTCCGTTGACGATGGCCTCGCAGACCGGGCCAAAGCGGCAGTCGCCATCCATCAGCCAGTTGAAGCTGTGGGTGGTGCCATCCTGTAAGGTCAGTTCGCCGGGAATGGCCTCGGCCTGTTCCAGCGCCCCAATGCGATGTGAGCAGGCTTCGGTAGCGGAAAGATCGAGGGCGGTAACCATTGCCGCCAGCCACGGCCATTGTTTGTCCGGCATCGCAGGACGCGCCCGTCCGGCCATCACTTCTGCGCGCTGACGTTCACCATTGATGGTCTGTTCAAGCAGGGTGATGGTCGGCTGCGCCTGTGGCGTCAGCGCCAGCCAGCTTTTGAGCTGTGCCAGGGCGCGTGGCCAGTTGCCCTCAAGGCAGAGCATTTGCGTAAAGGCCGCACGCAGGTCGGCATCGGTGGGCTGCGTGCGAATGCGGTTTTCCAGTTGCCCCAGACTCTCCCGGAGGGATTCTCCCGCGAGTTGTTGCTCTAGTGTGTTCATCACCGCTCCTCTGTGTAAAACGAATGAAATTGTGGTTTTTTGCGCTCAGCGCATACCCTCGTACCGTAGCCCCGGTAAGTATCGCGCCACTGGTGGCCTACGCGGTAAGGTGCTCGCTCGGTCCCCTCTTGAGGATTAGGGGGAAAACTAGTGCACAGCCTTATACGTACCGACCGCCGGGTCTCGCAGTTGTGGACGCAGAGAGTCAATCAGCAAAATGTTGAGGGTCGTACCGGGAGCGAACCACGGGGTCCAGACCTTACGCACCTCGTCAAGCCGTGCCTGCAGCCGGGCCTGATCGTTGACCAGCTCGCGAGAAACTTCGACGGCGACGGTGCCGTTCGCCTGCCAGCCGCTCAGAGAAGGCACATAAGGCAGGATCATCCAGCTCTGCCCGAGACTACCCTCGCTGGCCACCATTCGCTCGTTGTTCACTGTGGTTATCAACAGACGGTCGGCGTCCGCACTCTCGCTCAACCCGCTTACCGGGAAACCGTGGACAAAGGTCATGGTGGTTTTACGCTCAATGCCGTTGGTGATTTGGCTAACATCACTGCGACCATTGAGCCAGCCGCCCTTCTCACATTTACCGTCGTCTTTGGCCGGGATAAACAGCGCCGGGCTGCTGCTATCACCCTGCCAGAATGTCCGCAGATGGCAGCCATCCTGGAGAGTAAACTCCTGCCACGGCGTGCGGTTCGCCGCCGGGGAGTTATCTTCCGGGCGTCCTTCCGGCAGTTGTAAGCCACTGGCGGTATTGGTCGCAGGCGGCGTACTTGTCGCCGCAGCCGCCGGAGTGACAACCGGCGCCCAGTCTTTCGCTTTGCTTGCGGTCCCCTGGGCCAGCGTGTTGTTTTGCGCATCGGTCAATTTCCAGCGCACCAGCGCCAGCGTGCCGCACTGGTTTTCGAGCAGCGCGCCCAGACGCGGCATAAAACTGTCGAGCACGGTGACTTTTTTATCGCCATTCGCCACGATACGCAGCGGTAATTCCCGCGCACACCAGCTTTTCGGCGAGTTATCCGCGATGTCGTCGATCCAGATATCCAGTTTTTGTGTAGGAGACTGCACGATACGGTAGTTTTCAGCCTGAGCGCCAAAACAGACCGCGAACAGCGCCAGCCCCGGAAGCCAAAGTTTCATAAAATTCCTTGTAAGCCTGTATCAATCACGAAGAGGGAAAAACTGCGACGCTTGCGCCAGCGAGTGCAGAAGCGTGGTGTCCTGTGGAGCACCGACCCATACCGCTACGGCGCTGTAATTGTCCTGCTGATCATGACTTTCCACGTTGGTGCGCAGCAGTATCTGATTCATTAATGTCAGCCATTCATGGGGGGTATTGACCATATGCAGGGACTGTTTCATCTGCTCTTCGCTCACCCCGTGCCAGAAACCGTCGGTGCAGAGCAAAAACACATCGCCATCTTCAATCGGTACCACATCGCTGTAGCTGGCTTCGCGCTCATCGTCACCCAGCCCTAACGCGAAATAGAGCAAGTTGCTGTTGATACCCTCGGTCTGGTGTCCGGCGTCTTTCATCTGCTGTACCAGGCTGTGATCGGTGGTGACGTGGTACAGCCACCCGCGGCGAAACAGGTAAAGTCGGCTGTCTCCCGCATGTACCCAGTAGGCAAGATGGTAATCACGGTCAATAAACAGACTCACCATGGTGGTGCCCATACGCTGAAACTGCTCAGCCGCTTTTTGTTCGGTGCGAATGGCGTTGTTGGCTTCGTTGATATACTCGCGAATGTATTGCGCATTCAGATGCTGGTCGCCATCGAAGCGGGTGATGATGGCATTGCGGGCGAGCTCGGCCGCCACATCGCCGCCGGGAAGCCCGGCAATACCGTCGCATACCACGAAACATGCGGCGCGCTCGCCAATGCTTTCACCGGTTTGATCCTGGTTACTCGCACGCGCGCCCTGTCGGGACATTGAGGCGGTGCTGATATTCATTGTTGTTCTTCCGATGCGCTTTGTGAATCTTTGTACTGGTTTACTTCCATGTCGTAGGCGTGCAGGAACGCCTCGCCAAACAGCGTGTGGAAGTCGTCATCGATTTCACCAGCCGTTTCAGCGTAAGAACGCACAAAGTAGTCCCACAGCGCCGCTTTGCGATTGGAGAGCATGCCAAGACGCGCAGTGGCGCCGTCGCGTTTGGCGTCCTCTTCCAGCAGTTCCGGGTTAAAGGATTGCAGCATGGCGGCGATAATGGCGCGAATACCGGAGATCATACCTAACTGGTGGGCCTGTAAGTCGATCAACGCATCGCGCACCGACTTTTTCGGCGGCATAAAGCCGGGCATACGGGTACCGAACATCTGCATCAACACGGTTTTGCCGGAAGGCAGCAATTTAAACGGGTTGTTGGCGTCATCAAGCACCATCGTCATGTCCGCTTTTACCCCACGTTTAAGGATTGAGCGTGATGACAACAGCGCCACTGTCCCTTGCGAAAACATGCTCAACATCTGTCCGAGCTGACGCATGTTTTCCCGATCAAACTGCGGCGTGGGCTGCATATCACTGAGCCCCATCCCTTCCAGCAGCGCATCCAGCAGTTCGCCTTTAAGGACATCACCGCTGCTCTCACCGCTGCTGGTCGTTGCAGATTGCGCGCTTTCGCTCTGTACCGGGTCGATACGCAAGCGGCCTTTTGGCGTCTGGGCGGCGGCACGCTGTACGGTTTGCGGCGTGGGTAACGTGATGGGGACATATTCCGGCATCTCGCTGTTGGCTTCCGGCGCCACGGGTTCCGGCGCAACAAACAGCGGCTGCACATCCTCTGGCTCGGTGTGCGGCACGATATCGTCATGCGGCACGATATCGTCATGCGGCACGACCGGTTCAGGCTGCGGCGGGACAGGTGCCTGCCAGGCCGGTTCCGCTTTCTTCGGCTCAGACGGGGCAACATCATCTACATGGCTTAGCGGCACGGCGCCACTGAGTAGCCCCAGCGGGTCGTCATCACGTGCCTGCTGCGTGCTCGCCCCGGCACCGCCAAAGAGAGCTAACGGATCCAGTTCATCCGGCGCGGGTGCGTCATGTTTAGCCGTGGGTTCTACGGGCGGCACCAGCGTTGACGGCGTGACATCGGCGAAAATGCTGTCGTTTTTGAACAGCGGTTCGTCGTTAAACAGCTTGTCCGTGTCGATGGTACGCGGCGTGGCAGCGGATTCGTTTTTACTCAATAAGGCCAGCGGGTCTTCCGGGTTGCGTTCCGGCTCTTTCGGCGCGGCAAACGGATTGAGCGCCTGGGGCTCTGGTTTCGCACGGTTACTGGAGATGCTGTCGGAGATGGAAAACTCCTGCATCAGACTGTCCCAGATCTCCGTTGGCACGGCGGTGGTGGCGTTCTCTTTTTTCTCCACCGGGGCCGGATCGGGCGTAAGTCCTGCCTGCACATTCGCCGCCATACGGCTGACTGGCTGGGTGTCCAGGATCAAATCGGTTACTTCAATGCGGTATTCGTCAATGTCCAGGATATCGCCATCCTGCAGTTCAACCTGGCGGCCCCGCTCCAGCGGAATGTCGTTGAGTACGACTCGGGTCACATTGCCACGGTTAGTAATGCGGCATTCACCATTCCCGGCGATATGTACGATCGCCTGCAGGCGCGAAATGGCGCGCTCATTGTCCGGCAGCACCAGGTTATTGTCCGTTCCGCGTCCAATGGTGCCTCCCGGCGGATAAAAATCGCAGCGGCTTTGCGGAGGTTGATGGCCGGGTTTATTGGTAACTATTGTGAATCGCATAGCGTATTCCTGCTGGAGTTATTAGCGTTCCGAAAAGGGTCAGTTCTGATAACGCTGGTGCTGGAAAATAAAAATGCCAGTGAAGCCTCAGTGGCTTAATTAATGGGTTGTAAATCATTAAGTTTAATATATCCCCGCGCCTCGCCCAGCAGACCGGGTTTATTTTCATCACGTACCGCAACCTGAATCCAGTTAGCGTTGATTGTTTTTATTTTTACCAGTGGCGTTCCGGAAGTGACAGGCTGTAAATCTTTCGCCCCGTCATCGGGTTGTTGCTTGAAGTGTTTATTCTCCACCCCTGATTTTAGGGTATAGGTCATCATCCAGGGGAAGGCTTCACAACCCGCGTTTTTTTCAAGTTTATCGGTATCAACAGCGTTTTTATCCGCAGGTGTGAAATGCTTCAACTCGCCAGTAAAGTAACGATGATCGCACTCTGTCGATCCGGTAAGTTTATCGACCGTAATAGCACCAGCACGCTCAATGTGCCCCTCTTTCCAGGTCAAAAACTCAGATGGAAGATGGGTAAAGTAACGCTTGAGTTGCTCAGGTTCAGCGTCTTTTTTGTCAACATTAAGGTTGATGACCTTCTCGACATTGTCGCCATCTTTAGTGACGAAATAACGGTATTTCAGTTCTGGCGTATTTCGCTGACCATCGTCGCTCCATACGGGCAGCCAGTAGACCTGAAGAATACCCTGGTGCAGGGTCTGTTCTGCGGCTGTGGAGAGTGAAGCAAAAAACAACGTGCTGAGAACAATAAATGTCTTGAGCATGACCCGTCCCTTTCTAATTACTGCAATTTACATAACATGATGTAATCGTTACTGTAAAATTCTCAATACCTTCTTGCGTCAGGAAATTTTTCAGCTCATTCAATTTCGTTACGCTGTTGCCGACAAAGTTATCACCTTTTGTTGCGCCAATAAGCAGGCAGCCATCTGTGTTGTCAGGGTAATTCCCATTATGAATTAAGATATAACGTGAGACTGGAACGGATGAGTTATAAAGCAAAGGAACAGGATTATGTGATTGTACAGTGGGAATATTACTATTATGCCACTGCAATCTATAAGATCCTTCCGGAATCCTTTTTCTTAGCCCGGATTCCGTCGTATCAGGTCCGGGGCGTTCAAGAATATAACCACTTATCGTACTGCCGGAAATATCATAGGTACTGATCGTTGAACTGTCAGTTTGCCAGAGACGCTTTATGGAGATGAGATAATTTGCCATACACTCCCCTTAACGCTTTCAGCGATCCCTTTCGGGATCGCTGCAAAAGACCTTACGCTTCTTTGTTTTCTTTGATATTCCAGCCGGCACTGGTTTCAGCGCCTTTACCGCCAGAAGAAGACTGCTCCCAGTACTGCTGTTTCACTTTCGCAGCCTGGAATGCGTAAGTTACGCCAACGGTGTCGCCATTATCCGCACCGGTGTACTGTACGGAAGTTACTAACACTTCTTCCAGCGTAATGCGCGCATATTCAACCTGCTGACCGCCCGCTTTGCAGACAGAAAGCTCTACTTTGGTTAAGTGCTTGCCGCTGGCGCAGTGTTTCAGGATTGCCGTTGTGGATTTGTCAATTAATGCGTTTACATGCAGGTCATTGAAATTAACTTTACCGGCACCACCGCCGCCGCCGACGCTCATATTCCCTGGCTGTGAAGCGCCCCAGGAAAAAGAAGTAATATCAGTCCAGCCGGTGTGGTTAGAATCTTTCGACTCACCCGTAACGCCATCGACCTTCAGAAACATATCAATAGCCATAATATTTACTCTTCGTTAATGATGATTATTGCTTTCGAAAAAGCGTGTATATACCAGTCATCGCTGATGGTATAGAACTAATGGGTAAATATGGGGCCAGCTAAAACCGTCCATATTTTACCTCTCCCTCATATCCGCCATCATGACCCTGACGGATATGCTTTGCACCCTCTGAACAACAAGGGTCGCGAAGATTAACGCTGTGAATTGTCTAATAAAATAATTCTAAAACTAGATTATATTGTGTTCCCGAAACCCGTTTTCCGGGTAGCCTGGGAATAGTTTAATTTACATATCATTATTGTGATGGGCAGTTCCAGATATATCACTACATATATCACTACGCGGGCTTTCTTTACGCCGCGCCAAAGAATAATGATGCTGTTTTAACGTTTTATAAAACAAGCTCATTTTTTCTTCTCTTTTTTGCAGGGAAAAACAGCAGACAGTGATTCAATAATAAGGGTTGATGCCCGGGTTTTACGCTCCTGCGGTGTTAAATTCGCAAAACGGGAAGAGAGATGTTCATGGGCCGAGGAGGGAAGTAGCCGTTGATAACTGCACCAGGTTTTTCCTTCCGTCGCATCCATCACGCCAAGAAAATACATTTCAGCCTTGATCCGCTCCCGTTCGTTGGTTTTCGAGAACCAGGCTTGCGCAAAACGCTCACTGCTCATATTGACGTCAAACCCTGTCAATAACCCGGTATCTCGCAGAAAATTCGCGGTGTCATCCTGGGGTAGCGGCTCTGCTCGCGGGTATTCATAGGTCTCAGCGTTTGCCAGTCCCGTCGCGAAACAACACAGCAGGCTAAGTGCGATGTAACGTTTTTTCATATCCAGCTCCCTGTTCCCGGATGCGGCAAACCTCACCGAACCTGTTCCTTATGTAGCCCCGGTAAGCGCAGCGCAACCGGGGGAAATATGACCGTCGTCCTTAAAAAACATATCAATAACCATACTGTCTGTTTTTCGTTAATGATGATTATTGTTTTTGAAAAGTACTTCTATGGCAACAGCATCGCATGAGTCCGAATAACACTTTTCATATTGTACACTGGTTTTTACTACATCGAATGACATGCTATTATTCTTTCACTCCCTGCCCTTTCAAATTTAAGGATTGAAAATGAAAAAATTCCTCGCGCTGACTGCAATGTTTATTTTACTGCTTGCCGGAGCGTATACCCTTGTGGATATCATTCAATCGCTCTGGTTGGTTCTTAAATATGAGTCGCTCAATCCCTACTCCACCGGCGCATTAACAGGAAAAGTGCTGTTTCTCCTGGTTGTCTGCGGTTTGTTTTTTCTTGTTCGCAGGATTTATAAGAATAAACTCACTCATCGTTAAGGGCCAACCACCCTGCTCCTGCGGTGCCTGAGGCATAAGGATGAAAATACCGTTTGCTGTATTCTTCACGCCTTTGGCGCCCTGGCAACAAAATGGTCAATGATCTGCTCGGTGAACATTCTGTTGGTACTGAGATAATTAATCGCCTCAATCCACGGTTCCAGTACGTCCTCTACCATAAAATAAAGCAAATCCAGATCGCCCGCCTCGCGCAAGGCATAGTAAATAGATTCATTAAGCTCTTTCAGATCCCGTGAACTATAAATGGACCGTGAAATCATTGCCCCGACACCCAGCACACCGGTTATTTTGGCAGAAAGTAAAAAGCGCGGGATGATGTATGTGCCGAACCAGGAGGCCAGTTCACTGGCAAAAACCGTTTTAAAGGCCAACTTACCTAATTGAGAGCCAGCCACTTTTAGCATTATTTTTTCCAACTGCTCGTGATTTAAGCCGTGGACATAGCGATTGATGACAATATAGATAAGTTGCCAGAAGTCTTTGGACGTCACCCCACGTTTCGTTAGCTCGCCCAGGCGAATGCGCTCCCTCTCATTGAGGCCACTGTTCTCGGTATCAAACATGTCCTTTGCCAGGGTCCACATATCCTGTGGTAAAGAGACAAAGCTATCGATGGCCGCCTGCAAGACGATATCCGCTGCGCTTTGCTTCTCGGGATTTAAAATCTTTAACATCCCCTCCGCTATCTGAACGGGTGAACCAGACATAATGGTGTGCTCCTTGCTAACCAATGGATGAAACAGTATGTATGATGCACGGTGCCGCAGGCATGTTCACGGCCAGCCTGCGGCGTCTCCGCTCTTATGCCTCTTTGGTTTTCAGCGACGGCAGTTTTGATACCAGACGCAGTGAGACAGTCAGTCCTTCCAGTTGATAATGCGGACGCAGGAAGAATTTCGCGGTGTAGTAACCGGGGTTATCTTCAATCTCCTGCACCTGCACTTCGGCGGCGGCCAGCGGTTTGCGCGCTTTGGTCTCCTGAGAGGAGTTTGCCGGGTCGCCATCGACATAGTTCATCACCCAGTCGTTCAGCCAGCGCTCCATTTCATCACGCTCGCGGAAAGAGCCGATTTTGTCGCGCACAATGCACTTGAGATAGTGCGCAAAACGGCAGCAGGCGAAGAGGTACGGCAAGCGGGAGGCCAGACGCGCGTTTGCGGTCGCATCGGCGTCATGGTATTCCGTCGGTTTTTGCAGCGACTGGGCACCGATAAAGGCGGCAAAGTCAGAGTTTTTGCGGTGAATCAGCGGCATAAAGCCATTTTTCGCCAGCTCGGCTTCACGACGGTCGCTGATGGCGATTTCAGTCGGGCACTTCATGTCCACGCCGCCGTCATCGCTCGGGAAGGTGTGGCATGGCAGGTTTTCCACCGCCCCGCCGGATTCGACACCGCGAATCGAGGTACACCAGCCATACTCTTTGAAGGAGCGGTTGATGTTCGTCGCCATCGCATACGCCGCGTTCGCCCACGAGTAGTTGCTGTGGTTAGCGCCATCGGTCTCTTCTTCAAAGTCGAAGCTATCAACCGGGTTAGTGCGAATACCGTACGGCAGGCGTGACAGGAAGCGCGGCATCACCAGCCCCAGGTAGCGGGAGTCTTCCGATTCACGCAGCGAACGCCAGGCGGCGTACTCGGTGTTCTGGAAAATTTTGGTCAGGTCGCGCGGGTTCGCCAGCTCCTGCCAGGATTCCATCTGCATCACACTCGGTGCGGTACCGGTAATAAACGGACAGTGCGCCGCCGCGCCGATACGCGCCATCTCGCCCAGCAGTTCCACATCCTGCGGACTGTGATCGAAATAGTAGTCGCCAACCAGGCAGCCAAAGGGTTCGCCACCGAACTGACCGTACTCTTCTTCGTAGATTTTTTTGAAGATAGGGCTCTGGTCCCAGCCGACACCTTTGTAGCGTTTCAGAACGCGGCCCAGTTCCGGCTTCGAAATGCTCATAAAGCGGATTTTCAGCATTTCGTCGGTTTCAGTGTTGTTGACCAGATAGCTCAGCCCACGCCAGGCGCTTTCCAGTTTCTGAAACTCTTCGTGGTGAATGATCTCATTGACCTGTTGAGAGAGTTTTTCATCAATCCCGGCAATCAGATTCTGAATCGTGCGGTAAGTGTCCGAGGAGAAGGTGACGGTGTTAGCCAGCGCCTGCTGGGCCAGCGTCTGTACCGCAGACTCGACCGCAGAACGCGCCTGTTCCGTTTTCGGGCGAAACTCTTTGCTGAGCAGCGCGCTAAACTCGTCCTGGCTGAATGTTTCGCCCTGCGGCAAGTCTTGCTGTTGGGTTACATTGCTCATGATTTACTCCTCTTTACCTGACGTGCTATCGCGGTTGTCCGGCATCTGGCTCAGCGATTTCAGCAGTGTCGGATCTTTCAGGATTTTAGCAATCAACTCTTCCGCGCCGTTTTTACCGTCCATATAGGTCAGCAGGTTGGAGAGCTGAGTACGGGCTTCGAGCAGGGAATTCAGTGGCTCGACTTTGCGTGCCACCGCATCCGGCAGGAAATCTTCCATGCTGTCGAAGGTCAGATCGACGTTCAATTTGCCTTCCCCGGTCAGCGTGTTGTCCACCTGGAAAGCCACGCGCGGTTTCAGCGCTTTCATGCGTTCATCGAAGTTGTCGATATCGATATCAAGGAACTTACGTTCGTCAACAGAAGGCAGATTCTCAACCGGTTTACCCACCAGGTCGGCCATCACCCCCATCACAAACGGAAGCTGAATTTTGCGCTCCGCGCCATACACTTCCACGTCGTATTCAATCTGAACGCGTGGCGCGCGGTTACGCGCGATAAATTTTTGTCCACTGTTACTCGTTGCCATGATGTTCTCCATCGAAGATGCGCGGTGACGCTATCGGGATTGTTTCACCCTGTCGTCAAAGGTTATGGGTGACGCCCAAATATGTTTTCCAGTTGCTGCACGCCATCCGGCGCCAGATCGCGAACGATCGCCATAAAATCCAGTTCGATCAGCCGCTGTACGCGGTCAATCATCAGCGGGGCGGGATGGCTTGGCTCATGCTGAGCAAAATAGAGCTTCACTTTTTCCAGCATCAGTTGCGCATCGGCGCGACTGTTAAGCTGCACGCTCCGCCAGTCCGTATGATTGACAGGCGCTGCGGCGGGTGCCGTCGCCGTCGCCTGAGGAATAGAAGTTGTTGCTGTCTCGTCGGGCTGCGCCTCGTCACCTGCGCGACCTGCGCGGTTAATCAAGGTTGCGGTCTTAATGAGTTGTTCCATTTCCGGCGCACCACTCTCCCCAAGACGTTCCACCAGCCAGCTACGGATGGTGAGCAACCGTCCTTCGATTTGCATCATGACGCTGGTGGCCTCTTTTCCGGCGCGCGCCAGTTCGTCAACCAGCCGTACGCGTCCGCCCGGAAAATTGGGGCACTCTGTTTTGCTGCCGTCCAGTAGCGCCTGAGCGTCGCGGACTGTCAGCTCATCGCCATTGCTACGCAGTAAAATGGACTGGCGCAGTGTGGCGGTGAGTGTGGATTTATCACTAAGTTCTGCCAGTGCGTTAATACGGTAAAACGGATCTTCTTCACCGTTTTCTGTCAACGCGGGCCACAGATCATCCCAGTAGAGGGCCAGTGCCTGGCCAATAAGTGAAAGCCCGTCTGCATACCCTTCCAGACCACGGCGACGCGTCCAGGCATGGGTCAGCGCCAGCATGACGCGCAGATCTTTGGTGCGTGAGAGCAGCGCGGTGGCCAGCTTTTCAACACGCGTCCAGTCTGCTGGCTCTGCGGGAATAATGGTGTCACCAAATTGCTGTTCCGCTTTGCCCTGGCTTGCCTGTTCCAGCGCCTGAAACTCAGCGTCATACTCCAGGTTTTCACCACAGGGCTGCGTCGGGCTGATGGGTTCAAGTAAGGTTTCAAGAGTCATACACAGATTCGCTTAATCAAACATCGGAGGATAAAGACCATGACGCCCCGGTCGTGCACCGCCTGCCGGATCGAACAGCATGGTAAAAAGCTGCCCGGTAAAATTGCCGCTGTGCACATGCGTATAGAGCGGATAGCCATCGCTACGGTTGGTCCACCAGAAACTGGTCTGGCGCAGCGGGTCAAAACATTCCGCTGCCTGACGCCAGCTCAACGTCGGCGCCGCGTCGCCTTCGTAACCGATAACATCGAGAATTTCCGAGCGGTTTTCTTCTACCACGGGCTGCGGCGTGGGAATCGACAGCAGCGCCTGATCAAGTTGTTCTGCGGAGTAACTGTTGCGGATCGCATGCAGCAGGGTTCGCCCCAGTTGCTCATACCAGTCCCCCGACTGCGCCAGTTGGCGTGGAGACCACTCCAGCGGGTTTATCGCCAGCAGTGCGCACAGCGGATATTGCCGCCCGACGCTGTCGCGACCGGGTAACAGACAGCCCATCTGCACCTGCTGACCACCTAACATTGGCGGCACGACAAAATTCCATATCGGCGCATTGCCGAATTGCCTGTCCGCCGCACGCTCTTGCTCTTTTTGCCAGTTCAGTAGCCCCACCTGAAACCAGTGGGACCATTGACGCTGGAGCGCGTCCGGGAAACGTCGCTGTAAGAAGTCGCCGGCACTGGGCAATTTTCCATACCAGCTAATTGCACTCGTCGTAGTCATTCGACTTTCCTTGCGGTTAAGGGCATGCGAAACGGGGAAGCTGAAACGGGTTGCGAATGCTGCCAGGGATGAACTCAAGCGTGACCTGGTGTCCATCAACGTTGTAGGTTGCCTGGCGGCTCAGGCTGCTGCTGCCCGGTGTCACACGCGCCTTGTCAACAAAGCGGTTCAGCGCCCATGCTCCATTGGTCACCAGCGTCGAGGTGGTGCCGTTCGTCAGCCCAAGCTGCATCCGTACCTGGTTGGTTCCGCCCGGCCCTGGCCAGTTCACCAGTTGCACCGCCTGTGGACCGTGGCTGTAACGGAGAATCTGCCCATCCACATCCAGCGTGAGGTTCAAAATCGCGTTGTCCATGCTCACGGTACGCACCGTCACACGATAAGAGGGCGTCGTGCTTCCCCCGGCAAAAAACGCATCACGAATAGATTGCGCCTGTTGAAACGGCGCCAGTAATCCTTCGCTACCTGGCAAGGTCTTACCATCAATGCCCGGCATAAAGCGCCAGGGTGACTGGGTGGTATCCACTTTGCTGGTCAGGTTGTCACGAAAGAAACTGTCCATCAGGCCGGTGCCCGGGGCAAACATGCGCGCCAGATCGTCTGGCGTCACTTCACTGCTGGCGTTACGAACCAGCGGGTAACGACCGGCGATGGCCTGGCGGCAAAAACCGCCCACTTCGACACTGATGCGCTTGCGGACATTTTCCAGCTCGCGGCTTTGCGTATCGCTGCTGGCGCCCACCGCCATATTGCTGAACATGGACTGCAACCCGCCGGGCAGACGCCCTGCGCTGGCCTGCAGGCGACTGATGGCTTCACCACCGGGGGCAGGCATGCCGCTGTTGGCCGCATCCTGTACCGCTGTCAGATAGCGATAAAGTTCATCAACCTGCTTTAAAAAATCATCAAACACGATGGTTTTGCCGCCTTTTTCCAGCGGCTGAGCCAGTTCGATAATCGGCGCGTAATGTTCCGTTACCCGCTGTTCCGGCGTCTGCGCCGTCGCGGCGGCGGGCGCAGCGTTCGCGTTATCACGATTGCCAAACAACACGTTGAGTGTGCGGCTGGTGCTGTTGCCCTCCTCCGGCTTTTTTTCACCCTCTTCCGGGGTGTCACGGGTCAGCGTCAATACCTGGCTTAAGTTGACCACCAACTGGCGCAGCGGCGAACTGTTGCCCGAGAGCAGCCGTGCTGTATTAATACGCTGTGAAAGATTGGCACTGTTGTTGAGCGCAATATCACTCAGGAAGCTGTCCCACTGGCTGATAAAATCCCGCGCGTAAAGCTGACGTACCGCGTTATCCGTCTGCTGCTGATCTTCTTGTTTGACGGTGGAACCAAGTACCCAGGCATCATCGGTATGCAGCGCGTTGGTCACCGTGCCAATCTGCTTATCGAAATGCTGCCAGTAACCGTCCGGGGTATATAAACCGGGGATACCGTCATTGAGCGACTTACCGCTCTTGCGCGAGAACACCAGCTCACTTTGCGGGCCACCCAGCGAGGCCAGCGAAACCGGCTTGAGGTTTTCATCCGCCGCGAGCAGACGTTTCAGGCGTCCGTAGACGCGCGCCGCGAGCGGTTGTTGGTTGATTAACGCCTGCTCCCTGGCAATCAGTGCTTCATCTTTGGCAAACGGCGAGGACTGAATTTGCGGCTCCAGCAGTTGGGTCAAATGCCATTCCAGACGACGAAGCTGGGCCTGCGTCATGTTCTGCGGCAGGTTACGCTCCAGGTTGAGCATGACCCACTGATGCAGGAACTTGCCGTCATAATGTTTCGGCTGGTAGAGCATCTGATACGCTTTTAACGCTTCGTAGCTGTATTCCACATCGCTGCCGTTATCATTTCGCAGCCAGGTGGTGATGCGTGACGCCACATCCGGTAACAGCAACTCCTGCAACGCTTTTTGGTACAACGCCTGCGATGCGTCAGAGACGTCATAGCCACGATACAGCCCCATACGGCGGGTCAGTGGCGGGCTGTTAACGTCAAAGTCCTCACTTTGCGGCAGCGCCGCGAGGCTGTTTAGCAGCGGCAGTAAGGCAAAGACATCGCCTTGCGAACGCTCGCGCAGCGCTTTAATCTCCTGGCTGATACCAGGCACTTTGGCTTCAACTTCCTGCAGATAGGTTTTGTTGTTGCTGTAACTTGTCAGCCACAGACCGCTAATCACCACCAGCAGAACCAGCAGCGCGGCATAACCGGCCCACATGACAGCCCGGTTGCGCATTTCCCACCAGCGATTCTGCCCGGCAATACCGGCTTCCTGAAAAATAACGTTTTGCAGCAGGTTTTTGATAAAGAAGCTTTGTCCTTTACCGCCGGGTACCGGCTCCTCTTTGCTGACGCTATCCCAACTGTCACCGGTATTACCACGAGGAAGCGAGAGCGAACGTCCCAGTTCTCCCATCACCCGGTCAAACGGCAACCCTTCCTGAGTACCGCTCGCCAGATAGATACCACGCGGTGAAAATTCGGTTTCAAAGTTCGAGCGGGCAAACAGCGTTTGCAGATAATCGGCCAGTAGCGGACGCAGCGCGGTAAATTCCTGAGGGAACAGGTAGCTTTCGGCTCTCGCTTTCGGATCGCTCTCGTGCAGTAAAATATCCGGTAAGGCCGCATCAAGGCGCTGTTGAAGTAACGCGTACTCCTGAGTAAAACGCCCCATCAGGTCAAAATCGGCCTGTTTGCCCTCCTGCCAGGGGAAGGTAAAACCCCAGATCTGGTCACGCTGGGCTTTATCGAACCCGGCAAAATAGGCGCGAAAGCCTTTCAGGAGATCCGCTTTCGTCACCAGCACATAGACCGGAAAACGGATGCCAAGTTGTTCATGCAGTTCGGTCAGGCGTTTGCGTAAATTAAGCGCCTGTTCGCGTGAGGCATCGCCTGACTGGGTGAGCAGGTCGGCAACGCTCACGGTGACAATCACCCCGTTGATGGGCTGACGGCGACGGTATTTTTGCAGAAGGCCGAGGAATTTCAGCCATTCGCTGGCATCCTGCGCCTGCTCGCTCTCCTGGGTGCTGTAACGCCCGGCTGTGTCCAGCAGAACGGCTTCATTGGTAAACCACCAGTCACAGTTGCGCGTACCGCCAATCCCACGCAGCGCCGTTTTGCCAAATTTGTCGGCCAGCGGAAATTGCAGCCCGGAGTTGACCAGCGCGGTGGTTTTCCCGGCGCCCGGCGCACCAATGACGACATACCAGGGCAACTGATACAGGTACTGCGTGCTGAAACGCTGGGTCCATTGCCCGCCACGCTGACCCGGCTGGTTGAAATGCGCTTTTTTCAGCACCTGAGACGCTTCTTCAAAACGGTCAGCAAGGATTTGCTCTTCGCTGTTCAACCGTTTGTGATCCGCCGTCTCTTTCGGCGCATTGTCGCTTTTCAGGTTGTCCATCAGTTTGCGGTTCAGCCACGCGTTGTAAAGACGCGGAATAATGTGGCTTTGCACCCAGATGAAATACATCACCGCGATGGTGATAATTCGGTTTTGTTCAGATTCCAGCGGGCGTGAATCAACGACAGAGAGCAGCGGACCTATCATCCATATCACCGCTGCCAGCGCTGTCATCCCAAGAAAACCCCACAATATGCGGTTCGTCAGAATTGAAAGCAGACTATTCATCCTTAGTTTCCTTGTGGCAATCCGTTCAGTTCGGCTGCCGTATTACCCGGCGAAACCAGTAACGTTATCTCCACGCGGCGGTTGCGGGCGCGGTTTTCCGCCGTATTGTTCGGCGCGATGGGGTTCATTTCACCCCGCCCTTCCGCTTTCACGCGATCCGGCTGACTTAAATGTTTTTGCAACAGCGACTGTACGGAGCGCGCGCGTTCGAGGGACAGTTCATAGTTGGAAGCAAAGCGTGCGCTGCGGATCGGCACGTTATCGCTGTACCCCACCACCAGAATTTTGCCGCTGACGTTGTTCATGGCCTGCGCGACGCGGTCAATCACCGGTGCGTAGTTTTCACGTGCCACCGTTGACCCCGACGCAAACAGCCCGTCGCCTTTTAGGGTGACCACGCTGCGATCCGTTTCATCGCGCACCGCGACAAGCCCGGCGTCGATCTCCGGTTTCAGGAAGCCGCGCAGGTTAAGCACAGGTGGCAACGATGGCGCAGGTTGAGCAATGGACGCTTCTGGCAATGTGGTCTGGTAAATTTTTGCCAGTACCGGGTTCGTGTTATCGCCAAGTCGCCAGTTAAGAACGATATAAAACAGACAGGCAAGAAACCCGGCCAGCGCCACGCATGCCCATAGTGGGATCATAGGGCGCCAGAGTTTGCGCAGCACCGGCTGATCTTCCGGATGCGGCGACAACGGCGGCGGATAATTTCCCCGTACGCCGCGAATCATCTGCCACAAACGCTGCTTGATGGTTTCAAGCTGGGTTCGTCCATTGTCCATGACCCGATAGCGACCTTCGAAGCCCAGCAACAGGCAAAAATTAATCAGCTCCAGCAGGACGATATGCTCACGCGGGTTTTGCGACAGGCGCGCCAGCAACTGGAAAAATTTCTCGCCACCCCAGGTTTCGTTGTGAAAGGTCACCAGCAGACCGCTGCCGGACCAGACGCCGCGGCTTCCCCAGGGTGTCAGCGCCGCCGCTTCATCCAGCGCGGTACACAGGCAATAACGCGCCCCGACAATCACTTCATACGCAAGACCCGATTGCTGGCAGCGCACTTCAAAACGGCGAATTTCATCAATCAGTTGCTGGCGCAGGCCGGCCTGGTCGTCGTGAGAAACAGAGTGGCGAATCTGCGGTATCGCGTTAAGCAGCGGGTTAGCGGCGGTCACCAGCGGGTTGTTACCCCCCGCGCCCGCAACATCGGCATCACGGCCGTTAGCGTGTTGTTCCTGCATATCTTGCGCTCGCTATTAATCTTTCGGGCTACGGACGGCCCAAAATTCCATGTCCAGTCCTGGAAATTCACCTGCCAGATGCAGCGCAAAGGCGCCGGATTTCTCCATTTCGCTCCAGAGCTCGCCCCCTTTTTCCAGTTCGAAGTAGTTGTAGCCCGCATGCCAGGGAATTTGCGGCGGCGCGACGGGCATTGCCCGCAGCTTCATACCGGGGAGCTGGAGTTGCACCAGATCGCGGATTTTGGTGACCGGGGCGACTTTCATTTGCGCCGGGAAATGGGTTTGCAGCATCTCGCCCGGCACATTCGCTTTTACCGCCAGGACAAAACCAAACTCCCGCGCCATGCTGGTGGACGGCAGCGTCGCAACATTGAGGCCGTGGGTGCGCTCGGTAAGCGGCAGTTGAATGGCATGTTCTTCCAGCACCAGCGACAGCCCCTGGCGTAACATCAGCACCAGACGGCTAAAGCAGCCGGCGAGGTTGTCGTGGTCATAAACCGGCAGTACTTCATCCGGCGCACGGGCGGATGTCCAGGTGGTTAATTCGGTGGCGAATGCCAGCCATTCGCGCCACAGCTCTTCCGGGTGCAGCAGCGGCAAGGTTTTCAGATGCGAAATCAAGCCGACGTGGTGATTGATCAACGCCAGCAGAGAGAATTCGACCATTTCCGTGGTATTGAAGCGGCCAGGCTGGCGCAGACGCTGGGCAAACTGCTGGCTACGCTGGGATAGCAGACTTTGCAGGTCGTTGATCATCGCGTACAGCGGCGCGCTGTTGGTGGCGTTGAGCATCGGCGGAATATAGGCCGAATCATGACGAATGTGATTATCGTTTCGCTTTTCCAGTATCTGAACCACACCCATCGCCGTCCACTCGGCGGTCAGATCTTTTTCCAGCATCAGTTTCAGGCGTAAACGACCAAACTGCACGGCCGCCGGGCCAACGGAAATGGCGTTGTCATCATCCACTTCGGCTTCCCAGGCCACGTAGCGCGCCAGTGACTCTTTATCTTCGCTGAAGATAACCTCTTCACGCCCACCCCGGCGGGCAGGTAAGGCCAGCACGACACGCTCATTGGTCACGTTATCCCCAATGGCTAATGGCGCGGGCGCATGACGCGGATCGTGAAAGGAAAAAAAGGTGCCATCCGGTAGCAGACCGCTGGCATAACTCAGCGCGATACAGCCCTGGCGCAACATTGCGTCATCCAGTTCAAGGTCCAGAAAGCCCCATAACCAGGGCCGCTGTAAAGCCCCCCATTCACGAATGTGGCTATGCAGGTGGCTTTCCGCACGTTGAAAATGATGAGGACGCAGAAACATACCCTCGGTCCAGACGACCTTTTCTGCTTTGTTCATGCTGTTTTCCTGTTAAGACTGGGCGCTATCTGGAAACGACGCGGATCCCGTTCACGTCGAGAAAAACGCTGGCTTCAAGTGAGTCAGACGACCATTTCCAGAATTCATAAAAGCGACTTTCACCCTGCACGGGAAGCGGAATGGAGATCCGCCATTTTTTGCCATCCAGCGCCTGATACTCCGCCATCACGCCGATATAGCGTGCTTCCGGGGTAGCCTGGCCGGTGAGTGTTTTTGTCAGTTGACCGGGCAGTAAGAAGAACTCATCGCTATTGAGCAGGTTACCCCCAAGGGTGTTTCCCGCATTGTTTTGTAGCGACCAGAAATCGGCGGACATAAATGTCGCGTCGGATTTCAACAGCAAAACCCTGACTTTGAGCGGCGCGGATGCGTTGACCTGCGGGTGCGCCTGGAACTGAAGGGTGTAACTGGCAGGTACGCTATGTGAAGTCGATCCACAACCGCTGACCAGGGTGGTCAGCGTAAGGAAAAACGCCAGGATGAGCTGGCGTACCACGAAGTTAGTTTTCATATCCATCGCTCATGATGGCGAATTAGTTGAGAATCCACGTACCTGAGTTGCTGTTTTTACACGCTTTGCTGCTACCATCAACCGACACACAGGTCTGTTTCTGGCGGGCTCTCAGGCGCGGGGTTTGTTTGCGTACCGTTTCGTCGTACAGCTCGCTTTTCACTACAGCACGCATCGGAACATAACCAATCAACTCTTCCTGACCTTCATCGGCCAGAGCCATCCAGAAGTGTTCAACCTGGCCCAGTACAATGTAGGTTTTACCGGTTTGCAGTTGACGGATCATTTTGCCGCCGTAATCCGGCGTGCTCATCAGCGACGCAGGATAGAGTGCACGGTAGTTCTCTTTGATGGGTTGAAACTCTTTCGGTGGTTTTACCGCATAGCGGTGGGTAAGCGTGGTGCCATTCACCTCGCTGGTCACAATCGTGTCGTCTGTGGGCGTCGCCGGCGGTGGTGCTTTACATGCGGAGAGTGCAAAAACAAACAGAAGGGCTAATACATTTCGCATTTTCATAACGGTGATTTCCATTGCAAATATATTACTGTGTGGAACTGGAACGTTTAGGAAAGAACTTTTTCATTCTTTCAAAATAAGTCTCTCCCTTACCCTGCAAACCGATCAAATAATGAATTAAAGGCATAGCTACCGCACGAGCCGTTGCACCAGCAAGGCAGCGAAATATGACTTCATCAATGATAATCGTGTCTAAATTTTACAGACGAGACGATACAATTCAATATCATCTCAGCCTTAATGAAAAATGAATATTTAAAATTTATCTAAATTAAGATAATTCTCAAGAAATAATTTCACTTAGGTCTTCTGATAGTAGAAATCATCGCCAGGCAGAGCTTAGTTCCCCTTCAAATGAAGATCAAACCACTGTATTTAATGATTTTATCGATTATTTATGACAAAAACATATCCTGCTGATTCGTTATCAGATAAATCCTAAAAAGATAATTTTGCATATTTTACCCCTCATTATTAGTAGCCAAAAAGCCACATTTACTGTGCGGAATATTGAATGACGCCTGATAAGTCAAGACCCGTCAGGTCGATAAAGTGAAATATCAAAACCGTGCAAAGTGAATATTATTCACCTGGTCTGACCATAGCGAAATAATCAACTGCGAAAATATTTTATCCCCGCTAAATAAATTGTTTTCAGTGCGACACTATTTAGCGTCGCTAACTTAATGTGAACGACCAGTAAATGAATCAATTCAGCTTATTTGATGCAAAACAAATATGACAATTTGTTTTCAATAAGAAAAACTGATCAATCACCGTTATTTTATTTGACGAAAATCTTATTTATTTGCAGAAATAACTGTTTTCTACCTCATTGAGTTAAAGAAATGATCAAAATGCGTGCAATTGACTTTTGAGACATAACTTTTACTTATAAGAATGAGCGGCAAGGTAAATTGTCTGGAAGGGCGGAAAATGCCACACAGGGCACGCCGTTCGGCTGATATTCGACTAAGGTTTTCACAAGGTTGGCTACTGCGGCCTCGCTTTTCACCCGCTAAGGAGAACATTTAATGACAAGACCAGATTTGCGCCGTCAGCGCACCTTGTATCTTGCTATGCATATCGCACTGGGTGGCGCCCTGCTTTCACTTATCCCGTCGGCTCTGGCGGCAGATGCGCCCAACACCCCACAGTCGCCGGATATCCTGCTCGGCCCTTTGTTTAGCGATGTGCAAAGCGCCAAACTCTTTCCCGATCAAAAAACCTTCGCCGATGCCGTTCCCAAGGGCGACCCCTTGATGATCCTTGCGGATTACCGTATGCAGCGAAACCAGACCAGCTTTGATCTTCGCCACTTTGTTAACGTCAACTTTGATCTGCCAAAAGAAGGGGAAAAGTATGTTCCCCCGGAAGGGCAAAACCTGCGTGAGCATATTGATGGCCTGTGGCCCGTGCTGACGCGCACGACGGACAAAGCCGGTAAGTGGGACTCTCTCCTCCCCCTGCCGAAACCTTATGTGGTGCCGGGAGGCCGTTTTCGCGAGGTCTACTACTGGGACAGTTATTTCACCATGCTGGGCCTGGCGGAGAGCGGACACTGGGACAAAATTGAAGATATGGTGGCTAACTTCGCCTATGAAATTGATACCTGGGGCCACATTCCCAACGGCAACCGTAGTTACTATCTGAGCCGCTCCCAACCGCCTTTCTTTGCATTTATGGTTGAATTACTGGCATCCCATGATGGTGATGACGTGCTCAAGACCTACCTGCCAGAGATGGAAAAAGAGTACCACTATTGGATGGACGGGCTGGAGGGGCTGCAAAACGGTCAGGCCAGCAAGCGGGTCGTTAAGCTTGATGACGGTTCGGTGCTGAACCGCTACTGGGATGATAAAGACACTCCGCGCCCGGAATCCTGGCTGGATGATGTCACCACCGCGAAGAACAACCCCAATCGTCCGGCAACAGAGATCTACCGGGATCTGCGCTCCGCTGCGGCATCGGGCTGGGATTTCAGCTCACGCTGGATGGATAACCTCGAACAACTGGGGACCATTCGCACCACCAGCATCGTACCGGTGGATTTGAATGCGCTGATGTTCAAGCTGGAAAAAATGATCGCCCGCGCCAGCCAGGCGTCCGGCGACAGCGCCAAAGCGAGCCAGTATGAAGCGCTGGCCTCGGCCCGCCAGAAAGCCATAGAAGCCAACCTGTGGAATGATAAAGAGGGCTGGTATGCCGATTATGACCTGAAAACCAAAAAGGTTCGTAATCAGTTGACGGCGGCCGCCCTCTTCCCACTGTATGTGAATGCGGCGGCAAAAGATCGCGCGACAAAAGTAGCGGCAGCCACGCAGTCGCGGCTGTTGAAACCCGGCGGGATCTCCACAACCACCGTCAACAGTGGTCAACAATGGGATGCACCGAATGGCTGGGCGCCCCTGCAATGGGTGGCGGTCGCCGGTTTGCAAAACTACGACCAGAAAAAACTGTCGATGGATGTCACCTGGCGCTTCCTGTCAAACGTGCAGCATACCTATGACCGCGAGAAAAAGCTGGTGGAAAAATATGATGTCAGCAGCACCGGGACAGGTGGCGGCGGCGGAGAATACCCGTTGCAGGATGGTTTCGGCTGGACAAACGGCGTGACGCTGAAAATGCTCGATCTGGTTTGTCCGAAAGAGCAGCCTTGTGACAGTCTGCCTGCCAGTCAGCCGGTTACCCAGACGGCAACCGAACCGCAAAAAGCGGCGGCACAGTAACACAATAAAAGCATAATAAAAGAAAAGGCCGGTGAACAAACTCACCGGCCTTATTCATTTACGGAAACAATTAACCCCGCCGTAACAGCCTAAAGACAGCCAGTACAATGATGGCACCCACCACCGCAACCAGGAAGCTATGAAGGTTAAAACCCGTTACATCGCCGCCAAAGTTAAAGCGGGTCGCCAGCCAACCACCAACTACCGCCCCCACGATCCCAAGTAGACAGGTCAAAATGAATCCGCCGCCATCCCGGCCAGGCATGATTAATTTTGCGATAACCCCTGCAATCAGACCAAAAACAATCCACGCGATGATGCCCATTTACTTTTCTCCTGCTACAACGTCATATGTACGTATCGTGCATAATTCCCGCACGTTGACTAGAGTATAGGCGATAGCGTGAAAAGCATTTTCATCTCACGGACTTAATTGCAATTCCTCAGAAAATTTTTATGAATTTGTATTAAGAATTCTCCGGAATTGCCGATAGTGCATCAAGACTGTCTGTCAGTGATCAAGGAGCCTTTCGGCGTGAGTAAGTACAGTGAGCAGTTCCTGAAAAATAGTCCATTAGCCGTACTCGGCGTCTTGCGTGATTTGCAAAAGAGCCAGGTACCTGTGTGCATTGCGTGGTCGAGCGGGCAATTCATCAGTAAGATCCTCGAAGTGAACCCCGAAGAACTGATCATGGACTTTGGTAGTCAGGAGTTTGATAACACAGCAGTGCAACGCGCCACAAAAGTGACCATCACCGCCGAAACCCAGGGTGCCAAAGTCGAATTTACCCTTCCCACACTGCACAGCGGCGATTATCAGGCTTTGCCCGCTTTTATTTCTGAACTGCCAGAAAGCCTCTATTTCATTCAGCGTCGCGAATACTTTCGCATCAACGCCCCGCTGCACCCCGCCTATTTCTGTAAAGCCAAAATGCCGGACAAGAAGACGGAGCTGCGTTTCCGCCTGTTCGACCTTTCACTCGGCGGTATGGGCGCGTTACTGGATGGCACTGTTCCGGAAGGATTGCAGGCAGGTATGCGCTTTTCCCAGATAGAGCTCGATATGGCCTCATGGGGACAGTTCTATTTTGACGCACAGCTTATCGCCATCGGTGAGCGAAAAGTGGTAGACGGCAAAAACGAAACCATTACCACGCCGCGTCTGAGTTTTCGCTTTCTTAACGTCAGCCCCGGCGTTGAGCGTGAACTCCAGCGTATTATCTTTGCGCTCGAACGCGAGGCCCGCGAACGCGCCAGCCGCGTACGCTAAAAAAAAGACCCGCTTATCCAGGCGGGTCTTTTCATATTGATATGGCGTTTACATGGCGTTCATCGCTTTCTGTACTTTCCAGATGTAGCGCGGCGCCTGTGGTGCCGGGTGGTTTTCTACCACGTGTTCAAAAAAGCCGTCAGCGCTCAGGTCGTTAATCTTGTCGATCGCTTTTTTCCGGTCGGATGAGAATGTCCGCAGCAGCGCGCCTGCGCCGTTCACATAGGAGACCACCAACGCATATTGCATCACTTGCGGATCTTTTATTCCCGCCAGTACACCGTGCTCCATAATGCTCAAATACGCTGCCCCCATGGAGATATTGCGCTCCGGGTTTTTCAGCTCGCTGGTTGTAGGTTCACCGCTCCAGCCCATATAGCGATACACTTCGCGCCCGGAGGTGGAAGCTTTTAACTGCATCAGCCCAACGGCGTTTGATTTACTGACAAGGTTGGGGTTGCCGCCTGACTCAACCGCAATCATCGCGGTAATCAGACGCGGACTGACGCCCCACGCCGCCCCCGCTTTTTCACTGACTGGCATCCACTGCATGGCCCGTTTTACCGGGACTTCCGGGTTCCAGTCCGGGTTACGGTAGTCCGTGCGTTTCGAGCTACAACCCGCCAGAAGCACAATTAAAAAAGCAAACCATCTCAATTTCACACGCAATCCTTCTTTGGTGAACGCATCACTATGGATGACAACAAACAGGGTTAGCGGCATGATAACCGTTTCCAATTAGATGTCAGCAAGGAATTGCCATGTCGAGGTTTCATTTGATTGCGCCCTCCGGTTACTGCATTAATCAGCAGGCCGCAGCGCTTGGGGTTCAACGGCTGGAGTTACAGGGACATCAGGTGGATAACCGTGGTGTCATTACCCGCCGCGACCAACGCTTTGCGGGTCAGGAGAGCGAACGTCTCCATGATCTCAATAGCCTGGTCGCGCTCGAAGGCGCGGATATTATCGTTCTCCCCGTTCGCGGCGGCTATGGCGCAAGCCGCCTGCTGGAAGATATCGACTGGCAGGGCCTTATTCGCCGACAACAATCCCAGCCGTTACTTATCTGTGGACACAGCGATTTTACGGTGGTGCAGATGGGCTTATTAGCCCGTGGCGGCGTGATCACCTTTAGCGGCCCGATGTTGGCCGGCAATTTCGGCGCACCAACACTGAATGAATTTACCGGGCGCCATTTCTGGAAGGCGCTGCGCCAGCCTGAACTGACCGTCGAGTGGCGTGGCGAAGGCCCACGTTGTCACACCCAGGGCACGTTATGGGGTGGGAATCTGGCGATGCTGGTTTCGCTTATTGGCACCCCGTGGCTTCCGGCCATTGAGGGAGGTATTCTGGTGGTTGAGGATATCAATGAGCATCCTTTCCGCGTGGAACGTATGCTGTTGCAGTTGCTGCATTGCGGCATTCTCGCGCGTCAGAAGGCGCTCGTACTGGGCAGTTTCACCAGCGCCGATCCCAATGAATACGATGCGGGCTACAATCTTAATACGATGGTGGAATACCTGCGAAGCAGGCTCTCGATCCCGGTGATAACGGGGCTTGCATTTGGTCACGAGCAAGAGACCGTCACGCTGCCTCTCGGCGCGCATGCGGTATTAGAGCATGATGAGCGCTCACGACTGACTATTTCCGATCATCCCGTATTGGGCGCATAAAAAAACGTTTAACCGACTGATTAAATCTGTATTTCTGCCGTTAATATATATCGGGTTTTTAAACCATAACTGCTCAGCGTATTCAGGCACTGAGCGGTTATGGGTTTCACCATTTTCCGGGTAAGAGGAGACGCACGACATTGGATGCAGCGGCGGTAATTAGTCTGTTTATTTTGGGTTCAGTACTTGTAACCTGCAGTATTTTATTAAGTTCTTTCTCCTCCCGTCTTGGTATCCCGATCCTCGTTATCTTTCTCGCCATTGGCATGCTGGCAGGCATTGACGGTATTGGCGGCATTCCGTTCGACAATTATCCGTTCGCCTATATGGTCAGTAACCTCGCGCTGGCGGTGATTTTGCTTGATGGCGGGATGCGAACCCAGGCGAGTTCCTTTCGCGTGGCGCTGTGGCCCGCCCTCTCCCTGTCGACGGTGGGTGTACTTATCACGTCCGGGCTGACCGGGATGATGGCGGCCTGGTTGTTCCACCTTGATATCATGGAAGGGTTGCTGATCGGCGCGATTGTTGGCTCGACGGACGCGGCTGCGGTGTTCTCACTGCTTGGCGGGAAAGGGCTGAACGAGCGTGTCGGTTCAACGCTGGAAATTGAGTCCGGCAGCAACGATCCTATGGCGGTCTTTTTGACCATCACACTGATTGAGATGATTCAGCAGCATCATGCGGGCTTGAGCTGGATGTTTGTCGTGCACATTATTCAGCAGTTTGGGCTGGGTATCGTGTTAGGTCTCGCGGGCGGCTATTTGCTGCAACAGATGATCAATCGCATCTCCCTGCCCGCCGGGCTCTATCCTCTGCTGGCGCTGAGCGGCGGCATTCTGGTGTTCGCGGTGACCACCGCCATTGAAGGCAGCGGAATACTGGCGGTCTATCTGTGTGGTTTTGTGCTGGGCAATCGTCCGATACGCAATCGTTACGCCATTCAGCAAAACTTCGATGGTCTGGCCTGGCTGGCGCAAATCGGCATGTTCCTTGTCCTGGGGCTGCTGGTAACGCCATCTGACTTGCTGCCGATTGCCATTCCGGCGCTGATCCTCTCGGCGTGGATGATCTTTTTCGCCCGTCCGCTGTCAGTATTCGCCGGGCTGCTGCCGTTTCGCGGTTTCAATCTGCGCGAGCGCATTTTCATCAGTTGGGTGGGGCTGCGGGGTGCGGTGCCGATCATTCTTGCCGTCTTCCCGATGATGGCCGGTCTGGATAATGCGCGGCTGTTTTTTAATGTCGCCTTCTTTGTGGTGCTGATTTCGCTGCTATTCCAGGGGACATCGCTGTCGTGGGCGGCGAAAAAAGCCAGAGTCGTGGTCCCACCCGTGGGCTGGCCGGTTTCCCGCGTCGGGCTGGATATCCATCCGGAAAATCCGTGGGAGCAGTTTGTCTACCAGTTGAGCGCCGATAAATGGTGCGTGGGTGCCGCCCTTCGCGACCTGCACATGCCTTCCGAAACGCGTATTGCCGCCCTGTTTCGCGATAATTCGCTGCTCCATCCTACCGGTAGCACGCGGCTGCGTGAAGGTGACGTGCTGTGCGTGATTGGTCGTGAACGCGACCTGCCCGCGTTGGGTAAGTTGTTTAGCCAGTCTCCTCCCGTCTCGCTGGATCAGCGTTTCTTTGGCGATTTTATTCTCGAGGCCGATGCGAAGTTTGCCGATGTGGCGCTGATTTATGGTCTGGAAGAGGGACTGGAGTACCGTGATAAACAACAAACACTCGGTGAGATTGTTCAGCAACTGCTCGGGGCAGCGCCTGTGGTAGGCGATCAGGTGGAGTTTGCCGGCATGATCTGGACGGTTGCAGAGAAAGAAGAGGACGCGGTGCGTAAGGTCGGTGTCCGGGTCGCGGATGACGAGGCGGAGTGACCGCCTCACCATAGTTACACTGTCACAACGGGGACGCGCGGTGCGAGTGCGCACATTAATTCATAGCCAACCGTCCCTGCGCACGCGGCCACTTCATCAATTTTGATCTCGTTACCCCAAAGTTCAACTGGCGTACCGATGCCCGCTTGCGGGCACGGTGTCAGGTCAACCGTCAGCATGTCCATCGAAATGGCGCCTACCGTCCCGGTGCGAATACCGTCCACCAGAACGGGTGTACCGGTTCGGGCGAGACGCGGGTAACCGTCCGCATAACCGCAGGCTACGATGCCGATACGCTGCTCCTGTGAGGCACGATAGCGGCTGCCATAGCCCACACAGTCCCCCGCACGCAACGTTTGCACGGCAATAATCTGGCTTGTCAGACTCATGACCGGTTTGATGCCACTGCCAGCCACATCCTGCCACTCCCCGGACGGGGACGCGCCATACAGCACGATGCCGGGGCGCACCCAGTCGCCGTGAGCTTCCGGGTGCCAAAGCGTGGCGGCGGAGTTTGACAGCGAACGCGGGCAATCAAGCCCCTCCGACGCATGGTTAATGCGTGTCATCGCCCCGTCAATTCCGTCCGGTTTTTCCGCATCGGCAAAATGGGCCATCAGAGTGATATCGCCCACATTGCTCAACTCCCGCAGTTGCCGCCAGAGGGTTTGCACACGCTCAGGCTGAAAGCCCAGCCGGTTCATGCCACTGTTCATTTTCAGGTAAACATCCAGCGGCGCATGAAGCCGGGCATCCTGCAGGGCTTTAACCTGCCAGTTGCTGTGTACGCTGGTGGTCAGGCGATATTTATCAAACAGCGGCAGCTCGTCGGCGTGGAAAAAGCCTTCCAGCATCAGAATCGGCCCTTTCCAGCCGCGCTCGCGCAGGAGGATCGCCTCCTCCAGATTAAGCAGCGCGAAACCGTCGGTGCCTTCCAGCGCACGCCAGATCCGATCGATTCCATGACCGTAGGCGTTAGCCTTCACCACTGACCAGACGCGGCTGTGTGGTGCGGCACGCCTGACTACCTGCAGGTTCTGCCGAAGTGCGTGTAAGTCGACAGTCGCCTGGACAGGACGAGACATACGTTCTCCTTGTTTTAAGGTGGACGGTTTAGTTGTGAGCACCGTGCAAATGTTGCGGCCGCGATGGGGTAAAACCCGGCTGGTAGCGCGCCACACTCAAATCCTCAAAGGGAATGGCTGGCGTGCGGCCGGAAATCAGGTCGCTCAACAGTTGCCCTGAGCCACAGGCCATCGTCCAGCCCAGCGTGCCATGCCCGGTATTCAGCCATAAGTTTTTAAACGGAGCACGCCCCACTACCGGCGTACCGTCTGGCGTCATCGGACGCAGCCCGGTCCAGAAGGTTGCCTGCTCTACATGTCCGCCGCGCGGAAAGAGATCTTTGACCACCATCTCCAGCGTGGCGCGGCGTGGTTTAAGGAGCTCGGTATTAAAGCCGACGATCTCCGCCATTCCACCGACACGAATACGGTTATCAAAACGGGTAATCGCAATCTTGTAGGTTTCATCGAGGATAGTCGAAACCGGCGCGCCCGCCTCCTCCGCAATAGGTATAGTCAGCGAATAACCTTTCAGGGGATAGACCGGGATATCGACAATTCCTTTTAGCATCGCCGTGGAATAGGAACCAAACGCCATGACGTAAGCATCGGCTTTCACCACTTCATCGCCACATTTGACGCCGTAAATTTGCTCGCCCTCGTACAGGAGCCTGTCGACCGGGGTGTTGAAGCGGAATGTGACGCCCGCCTGCGCCGCCATCTGCGCCAGTTGCTGAGTAAAGAGCTGGCAGTCGCCGGTTTCATCGTTTGGCAAACGCAGACCACCACTGAGCTTGTGTGCAACCTGCGCCAGCGCCGGTTCCACTTCTGCCAGCCGGGCCGATTCCAGCAGTTGATAAGGCACCCCGGCGTCTTCCAGTACGGCAATATCCCGGGTGGCATTTTCGTACTGCTCTGGGGTACGGAACAGTTGTAGCGTCCCGCCCTGACGCCCTTCGTACTGAATTTGGGTAGTTTCACGCAACAGCTTTAAACAGTCGCGGCTGTACTCTGCAAGCCGCACCATGCGGCCTTTGTTTTCCATATAATGGCGGGTGTCGCAGTTACGCAGCATCTGCCACATCCATTTGAGTTGAGTGGAGGTGCCATCGAGACTAATTGCCAGCGGCGCATGGCGCTGGAACATCCATTTAATCGCTTTCAATGGTACGCCTGGTGCCGCCCAGGGCGCTGCGTAGCCAGGCGAGATTTGCCCTGCGTTCGCCGCACTGGTCTCCAGCGCCGGGCCAGATTCCCTGTCAATGACCGTCACCTCATGTCCCGCCTGACTCAGATACCAGGCACTGGTAACCCCCACCACGCCACTTCCCAGTACAACGACTCGCATAACCTGCTCCCATATGTAAAGCACAATCATCTGATTACAAATTGATAACTCAGATGAAAATGTTATTCAACATATGGCTTTTTTATGGTGACACCCCTCACACCTTTCCGTAAATAAAGGCGTCAGGATATTTAGAATCTCCTGCTGCGCGACATTTCGCCACAGAATAAAATTCTGCAAAAGAGGCTTTTTACCCCTCTCTTGCAAGGTGTTATCGCGAAGAAAAAAAGCGACGTCACGTACAGTTTTTATTGTGTGTTCTATGCTTGAAATGAGACTCTCCATACAGAGAGAGTTGCTAACAACGAGGGCGCGCTAATGGCTACGATTGATTCCATGAATAAGGACACCATACGTCTCAGTGATGGACCTGACTGGACCTTCGATCTACTGGATGTGTATCTCGCAGAGATCGACCGGGTGGCGAAACTTTACCGCCTGGATACCTACCCGCACCAAATCGAAGTCATCACCTCCGAACAGATGATGGACGCCTACTCAAGTGTCGGGATGCCCATTAACTACCCCCACTGGTCATTCGGTAAAAAATTTATTGAAACCGAGCGACTTTATAAGCATGGACAGCAAGGTCTGGCCTACGAGATTGTCATTAACTCCAATCCTTGTATCGCCTATCTGATGGAAGAGAACACCATCACCATGCAAGCGCTGGTCATGGCGCATGCCTGCTATGGGCATAACTCTTTCTTTAAGAATAACTATTTGTTCCGTAGCTGGACGGATGCCAGCTCGATTGTCGATTACCTGATTTTCGCCCGTAACTACATCACCGATTGTGAAGAGCGCTACGGAGTGGAAGAGGTGGAAAAACTGCTCGATTCCTGCCACGCGCTGATGAATTACGGCGTTGACCGTTATAAACGTCCGCAAAAGATCTCCCTGCAGGAGGAGAAAGCCCGCCAGAAAAGCCGTGAGGAGTACCTGCAAAGCCAGGTCAACACGCTATGGCGCACCCTGCCTAAACGTGAAGAAGAGAAAGCCGTTGTCGAAGCGCGCCGTTACCCTTCTGAGCCGCAGGAAAACCTGCTCTATTTTATGGAGAAAAACGCCCCGCTGCTGGAGCCATGGCAGCGTGAGATTTTGCGCATCGTGCGTAAAGTCAGCCAGTATTTTTATCCGCAGAAACAGACCCAGGTGATGAACGAAGGCTGGGCCACTTTCTGGCACTACACCATTCTCAATCATCTGTATGACGAAGGGAAAGTGACAGACCGCTTTATGCTGGAATTCCTGCACAGCCACACTAACGTGGTGTTCCAGCCGCCTTACAACAGTCCGTGGTATAGCGGCATTAACCCGTATGCCCTTGGGTTTGCGATGTTCCAGGATATTAAACGGATTTGTCAGTCACCGACGGAGGAAGACAAATACTGGTTCCCGGACATTGCCGGTTCCGACTGGCTGGAAACGCTGCACTTCGCCATGCGCGATTTTAAAGATGAAAGCTTTATCAGCCAGTTTATGTCGCCAAAAATCATGCGTGATTTCCGCTTCTTTACCGTGCTGGATGACGATCGCAATAATTATCTGGAGATTGCGGCGATTCATAACGAAGAGGGCTATCGTGAGATCCGCTCGAAATTGTCATCTCAATACAACCTGAGCAACCTGGAGCCCAATATCCAGGTGTGGAATGTGGATTTGCGCGGCGATCGTTCTCTGACGCTGCGTTATATTCCGCACAATCGCGCCCCGCTGGACAAAGGCCGCCGGGAAGTGCTCAAACATGTGCATCGGCTGTGGGGGTTTGATGTACTGCTGGAACAGCAAAACGAAGATGGCAGTGTAGAACTGCTGGACCGCTGCCCTGCCCGCAGCAATACCCTCTGATAGCAAAAAGCCCCTCCGCCGGAGGGGCTTCGCTTTGCTTAACGCCCGCTGATGGACAAATCCCCAGGCAGTGTTTTATGCATGCGCTGCCAGATCTCACCACTGTCATGCCCATAACGACGCACGGTTTCGTACACCTGGTCATGCAAACCTTGCTCACAGATTTCTGCCAGACGGTGATAAAAACCGAGCGCCAGGCTGCGTGCTTCCGGGCTTGCGAAGTAATGACGCCCGATGCGGGTATACAACCCTTTCATACCGTTGAGGATCAGGCCGTAAATCGGGTTGCCGGAGGCAAAAGCCAGTCCACGGAAAATGTTGTAATCCAGTTCAGCAAACGCATCGCCGTGATCTTCCACTTCGCGCGCGCTGGCCAGCACGGCTAACGCGTCTTCTGGATGCTGGCGGAATGCGGTGCGGATGAAAATGGTCGCGATATTGGTACGCACCGACAGGAGGTTATCGATGAGTTGTGGAACGCTCTCATGGTCCAGACGCGCCAGTGTTTCCAGAATATTGAGCCCGGACGTTTCCCAAAAGTTGTTTACTTTTGTGGGCTTACCGTGCTGAATAGTAAGCCAGCCATCGCGGGCCAGACGCTGTAACACTTCACGTAATGTAGTACGAGTGACGCCAATCAGTTCGGAGAGTTCGCGCTCTGCTGGAAGTATCGACCCCGGAGGGAAACGGTTATTCCAGATACTTTCAATGATGTATTCTTCCGCGAAACCCGCCGGGCTCTGCGCCTTTATAACCATAGTGAGATTTCCATTATACAACTAAGCAAAGATCACTCATCATACCAGACCACTTCGGGGGCAGATAGCAGGCGAAATGAAGAAAAAGGGGATCGCCGATCCAATTTGAAAGATTCACCCGATGTACGGTTTACTCCCCATTTTATTCACGACTATTCCCTCTTTACTGAAAGTCATTTACCACATTTATCATAAATGCTTTTCCTGTTAGCGCTTTGCTTACATTCCTGACAGCAAGATTTGACTTTTCGCATGATAAACATCCGATTACGTATTATTTTCTTATGCAATAGTGGCTTGCTAAGTGATTTCGTTTACACTGCTGTGTCTACGCATGTCCCAGGGAAATGATTATGTTGCGATATTTAAACAAGTGCTCTCGCGGGCGCGGCGCCTGGCTATTAATGGCGTTCACCGCACTGGCACTTGAATTAGTGGCGTTGTGGTTCCAGCACGTCATGCTGCTGAAACCCTGTGTCCTGTGTATTTATGAGCGTTCTGCCCTTTTTGGTGTGATGGGTGCGGGTATCGTCGGTGCGATTGCGCCGAAGACGCCGTTGCGCTACGTCGCCATCTTAATTTGGTTGTACAGCGCCTGGCGCGGTATCCAACTGACGTATGAACACACCATGATCCAGCTTCACCCTTCTCCTTTTATGACCTGCGACTTTGCTGCGCGTTTCCCTTCGTGGCTGCCACTGGATAAGTGGCTTCCGCAGGTCTTTGTTGCTTCGGGCGATTGTGCTGAAAAACAGTGGCAGTTCCTGTCACTGGAAATGCCGCAATGGCTGTTAGGTATCTTTGTCGCTTACTTTGTTGTGGCGGCGCTGGTGCTCATCGCACAGCCCTTCAAACCGAAAAAACGCGACCTCTTCGGTCGTTAACAGAACGCTCCTTCGGGAGCGTTTTTTTATTGCCGCGAAATTGCATACGCTTCCCGTAGGTGTTACTTCACCGAGCGGCGCGATACACCCTTGATAAGACTGGCCTAATACACCCCGTTATAGCCATCCAGATACGTTGCCGATAATTCATTGCCTATCGAGTCGGCATCTTTCGAATCCGCCTGTACCCTATCGCCAGATCTGTCATATGTTTCGGTGAGATGACGGCTGGCCTGCTCTCTGAGTATTCCGGCATACTTAATGGCGTAATGCACATCATGACCCACTATGCGGTCCAATTTTCCTTTATCGTACGCTTCTCCAAAGGCGGGAATGATGTTGCGATATGTACCACTTGCCGAGAACCGGACACCGCCGTCCGTTGAGCTGTGATTTTCCGTAAAGGCGATAGCGTGCCGCTGTGGAGAGGGTTTAGACGCCGTACATCCTGCGAGCAGAGCACCTGCCGCTACCAGCACAATGAATTTATTCATGACAGACCCCATTGATGTTTTAGCTTATTTAAGACATGAAAACATTTTAGGGTCTTGTTTTAAATGACTTTTTAATCATCTCAGGCAAGTCGCGGTATAACAAAAGAGATTATTGCGCCCAATCTGGCTTGTTGAGGATATGATCCTGCCAGTCGCGGACTTCGGACTCTTTTACCGCAATATGGCGAACCGTGATGCGCTGTTTGTGCATCATCTCCTTCGAACCGGTACGCAGCGGATGCCACACCGGCAGCGCCTTCCCTTCGGCCAGCAGACGATAGGCGCAAGTGGGCGGCAACCATTCAAAGGTGGGTAAATTATCGCGCGTCAGCTTGATGCAGTCCGGCTCATACTCAAAGCGACGCTCGTAGTTACGACACTGGCAGGTTTTGATGTTCAACTGGCGGCAGGCCACGTTGGTGAAATAGATCTCGTCGGAATCTTCATCCATTAGCTTATGCAGGCAGCACTGACCGCAGCCGTCACACAGCGATTCCCACTCCGCGTCCGTCATTTGTTCAAGAGTTTTGCTTTGCCAGAAAGGTGTGTCGCTCATAAATCAGTTCGCCATTTAAAACCAGGGAGCACCTTATAACCAGTCTGGCATGGGGATGCAAGTTTTGCCGCCGTTCAGGCGGCAAATCGACTTATAATACGCGGGTCTTTAACGAGAGGCCGTTGAAACTCACTTCCAGTTCGTCCCCGCCGTGCAGCGGGCCAACACCTTCCGGCGTACCGGTCAGAATGACATCCCCGGCTTTGAGCGTGAAGAAGCGGCTCATGTAAGCAATCAGCGGCACAATTTTATGGATCATATCGGCAGTGGTTCCCTGCTGGCGGACTTCACCATTGATGCTGAGCCCAAGCGTCGTGTTCTGCGGATCGCTGGTAAACTCTGCCGCCGGAATAAAACCGGAGATCGGGCAGGAATTATCAAAGCCTTTCGCTTTTTCCCACGGCTGACCCGCCTTTTTCATTTTGGCCTGCAGATCGCGAAGCGTGAGATCCAGCGCCACACCATAACCGGCAATGGCTTTTCTTACATGCTCTTCGGTAGCCTGACGCAGCGTTGCCCCAATGAGCACGGCCAGTTCAACTTCGTGATGCACGGAACCGAAATCCTGTGGCAGCGCCAGCGGCTGGCGAATATCGCACAGTGCGGTTTCCGGTTTAATAAACAGCACCGGCTCTTCCGGCGTGGCGCTGCCCATTTCTTTAATATGTTTCGCATAGTTACTGCCAACGCACACGACTTTACTCACCGGGTAATCCAGGAGTGCGCCCTGCCAGTTATGATGTTGGTACATGTCTTTCCCCTAAGTAACGCATTGAACAAGTGCGAAAAATGACTATCCGCGCCACATGGCGGTTTGTCAAATAGCAAACTTTGTCATTCAATGCGTATGCAAGAGGAAAGCAAATGGCGGAATCGATCCGCCACTTTGACTGGCGGGGATGGCTATCTTTCGCTGTCTAAATGTTGTTTCAACAAATTTTCTGGCGGCGGTGGAATCTGTAAATAATATCCCTGCGTACGTAACGCCTCTTTTACTTTTTCCAGATCCGCACTGGCCAGTTTTTTACGTCCGTCGAGGGGCAATAACATGGCTAACTGAGGCTGGCCAAAGCTTTTCATTAATTCTTCCGGCACGCGTGAAAAATCGTCTTTTTTTTCGACATACAGATAAGTCTGTTCACGTCGGGAACTTCGGTAGATCACACAAAACATACTTTTGCTCTGAATTAAGGGGTGGTTACTTGCCTGAATATAATAGTGACTATAACATGCTTGATAGTCTTCGGAATATCGCTCACTCATGAGTGATAATAGCAAAATGAGTAAGGTCAGGATGTCAAACACGCCCATCGAGCTAAAAGGCAGTAGTTTTACCTTATCTGTGGTTCACTTGCATGATGCAAAACCCGAGGTTATTCGCCAGGCGTTAGAAGACAAAATCGCTCAGGCTCCCGCTTTTTTAAAACATGCTCCTGTTGTTATTAATGTTTCTGACCTTGAGGGCCCGGTCAACTGGTCGCCGATTCAACAGACTATTCTGGCGACGGGGTTACGGGTTGTCGGTATCAGCGGCTGTAAAGACAGCGAACTGAAAGCCGACATTGAACGTGCCGGGTTGCCGCTTCTGACCGAAGGCAAAGAAAAGCCGCAACGTCAGGTTGCTGTTCCTGTCCCCGAGGCCCCCATTGTTACTCCGGTCACAAAAACACGCTTGATTGATCTTCCTGTTCGTTCCGGGCAGCGTGTTTATGCGCCAAACTGTGATCTGATTGTCACCAGTCACGTCAGCGCAGGCGCAGAGTTGATTGCCGACGGCAATATCCATGTTTACGGCATGATGCGTGGCCGCGCGCTGGCTGGCGCAAGCGGCGACAAGGATGCGCAAATATTTTGTACTCACCTCACGGCGGAGCTGGTATCCATCGCAGGGGAATACTGGCTGAGCGATCGAATCCCGGCCGATTTTTATGGCAAAGCGGCACGCTTACGTTTAGCGAATAACGCTTTGACTATTCAACCGTTAGATTAAGCCCTTTTAACAAGGAACTCCTATGGCACGCATTATTGTTGTTACTTCGGGTAAAGGGGGCGTGGGTAAGACCACCTCCAGCGCGGCCATCGCAACCGGTTTGGCCCAGAAGGGAAAGAAAACCGTCGTTATTGATTTTGATATCGGCCTGCGTAACCTCGACCTCATCATGGGCTGTGAACGTCGCGTCGTGTACGACTTCGTGAACGTCATTCAGGGCGATGCGACGCTGAATCAGGCGCTGATTAAAGATAAACGTACGGAAAATCTTTATATTCTCCCGGCTTCGCAGACGCGCGACAAAGACGCGTTAACGCGTGAAGGCGTTGAGAAGGTGCTTGATGAGCTGCAGAAAATGGAGTTCGACTTTGTTATTTGCGACTCACCGGCGGGGATTGAAACCGGCGCGCTGATGGCACTCTATTTCGCGGATGAAGCGATCATCACCACCAACCCGGAAGTCTCTTCCGTCCGTGACTCTGACCGTATCCTCGGCATCCTGGCGTCCAAATCACGCCGCGCCGAAAACGGCCAGGAACCGATTAAAGAACACCTGTTGTTGACCCGCTACAACCCGGGGCGCGTTAATAAAGGTGATATGCTCAGCATGGAAGACGTGCTGGAGATCCTGCGCATTAAGCTGGTTGGCGTGATCCCCGAAGATCAGTCAGTCCTTCGCGCATCCAACCAGGGGGAACCGGTTATTCTGGATACCACTGCCGATGCAGGCAAAGCGTACGCAGATACCGTTGAACGTCTACTGGGAGAAGATCGTCCTTTCCGCTTCATTGATGAAGAGAAGAAAGGTTTCCTCAAACGCCTGTTCGGAGGATAAGTTATGGCATTACTCGACTTTTTTCTCTCCAGAAAAAAGAACACCGCCAGCATCGCCAAAGAGCGTCTGCAAATTATTGTTGCGGAACGCCGTCGCAGTGACGCTGAACCACATTATTTACCGCAGCTAAAGCGGGATATTCTGGAGGTGATTTGTAAATATGTTCAAATCGATCCGGAAATGGTTTCAGTCCAACTGGAACAACGTGGTGACGATATTTCCATTCTGGAACTCAACGTTACCTTGCCAGAACCAGAAGAGACGAAATAATCCGGCAGTTGATCGCTGCGCCAGGAGTAATAAAAAAGGCAGAAACCCTCTGCCTTTTTTCTTTTATTAACGCTTAACCCCTGTCTTTATATACAGGGATTAACGCGGATATTCCGTTAATAATGCGTTGAGCCGCTCAGCCATCAATTCCGCACGCCAGCCACTGATTAATTCCGGTAAATTTGTCTGCGGTTTTAATTGCCAGTGCCAGTTAAGTAACTGATTAATTTGCCGACGAGAAGCAATTAATTCTGCGCTCAGCCCTTTGCTTTCGCTAACGTCCTGCACCAGTGCCTTGATAGCTTTAAAGGCTTTGCGATAGCCGGGCATATCCACCAGGTTCAACAGCGGCTCCGGCAGCGCGTCTTCCGGCAGTGCCTGCGCCTGTACAACCAGAGACAGCAGCGTTTTACCGTGAAAACGGATTTCGCTACCGGAAAGGCCAATGCTGTCGAGCTCACCCATGCTGCCCGGCATATAACGCGCCACGGCCCACAGATTCTCTTCACGAACAACGAAATTGACCGCCAGGTCACGCTCGCGGGCTTTACGCAGACGCCAGTCCGCCAGCAAACGCAGGCATGCCAGTTGGCGGGTACGTAACTGCCAGGCGTTGCTGATGTCACGCCATGCCTCTTCCGGCGCCAGAATTTCGCCACGACGTTGCATCATCAGGCGGCATTCGTCCAGCGCAGCATTGAGCCACCCTGCTTCTTCGGTTTCAGCCAGCAATTTTCGCGCGATAGGCAGCAGATACCAGACATCGGCCGCCGCATAATCGCACTGACGTGTCGTTAACGGACGCGCCAGCCAGTCAGTGCGCGACTCGCTTTTATCCAGCGCCACGCCGGTGTACTGCTCCACCATTGCCGCAAACCCCCAGGAGAGCGCACGCCCGGAGAAGGCCGCGAGAATTTGAGTATCGATCATCGGCTGCGGCATGGCGCCGAAAGCGTTGAGGAAGACTTCGAGGTCTTCACTACCGGCGTGGAGGAATTTTGTTACCTGAGTATTGGTAATCAGATCGCGGAACGGTGCCCAGTCAGTGATGGTTAACGGGTCGATTAACGCCACATTCTCCCCGTCATAAAGCTGGATTAAACCAAGCTGGGGATAATAGGTACGGGTGCGGACAAATTCAGTATCAAGCGCAATAGCATCGGTGCCAGCCGCAGCTTCACACAGCGCTGCCAGCGCCTCGTTCGTCGTGATCATCTGGTAATTCAAATCGTCTTCTCTTTAGTTTGCGCCCACAAAAAACGCCGGATTAACCGGCGTTCTGGCGACTAACGCATAGCTCAGGCTTTATTGTCTACTTTGCCGCGCGCTTCGTCACGCAATTCTCGTCGTAAAATTTTACCGACGTTGGATTTCGGTAGCTCAGCGCGGAACTCCACCCTTTTCGGCACTTTGTAACCCGTTAACTGACGGCGACAAAACGCGATAAGCGCTTCTTCGGTCAGCGAGTCGTCTTTTTTCACCACGAAAATTTTAACCGCTTCGCCGCTGGCATCGGAAGGCACGCCTACGGCCGCCACTTCCTTAACGCCTTCATGCTGCATTACGACATCTTCAATTTCGTTCGGATAGACGTTAAAGCCGGAGACCAGGATCATGTCTTTTTTGCGATCGACAATACGCATAAAGCCTTCGCCATCCATCACCGCGATATCGCCGGTGTACAACCAGCCATCTTTGATGATTTCATCGGTCGCCGCCGGGCGCTGCCAGTAACCCAGCATGACCTGCGGGCCTTTCACGCACAATTCACCCGGTTCACCCGGTGGAACTTCATTGCCGGCATCGTCCACCAGCTTCACTTCTGTCGACGGGACCGGCAAGCCGATACTGCCACTGTGGTAGTCAATATCATGCGGGTTGACGCTCACCAACGGCGAGCATTCTGTCAGACCGTAGCCTTCCAGCAGGTATTCGCCGGTAAGTTTCACCCAGCGCTCGGCAACGGCCTGCTGTACGGGCATGCCGCCGCCCGCAGAGAGGTGCAGCGAGGAAAAATCGAGTTTGTGGAAATCGTCGTTGTTGAGCAATGCGTTAAACAGGGTGTTTACCCCGGTCATGGCGGTGAAAGGGTATTTCCCCAGCTCTTTCACCAGCCCCGGAATATCGCGCGGGTTGGTAATGAGCAGGTTTTGTCCGCCCAGCTCGATAAACAACAGGCAGTTCATGGTCAGGGCGAAAATGTGGTAGAGCGGCAACGCGGTGACCACCAACTCTTTACCGCGATGCAGCAACGGACCGTAGGTTGCATTCACCTGTTCCAGGTTGGCCAGCATATTGCGGTGCGTCAGCATCGCCCCTTTGGCTACCCCGGTCGTCCCGCCGGTATATTGCAGAAACGCCAGATCGTCGGTCGTGACTTCCGGCTTGATATACTGCAAACGGTAGCCCGCCTGCAGCGCACGGCGAAACGAGATAGCATCCGGAAGATGGTATTTCGGCACCAGGCGCTTCACATATTTGACGACAAAGTTAACCAGCGTGCCCTTCGCCGGAGAGAGCTGATCCCCCATGCGGGTCAGGATCACATGGCGAACCTGCGTCTTGTCGACCACTTTTTCCAGCGTGTGGGCGAAGTTGGAGACAATCACAATGGCGGATGCGCCGCTGTCGTTAAGCTGATGTTCCAGTTCGCGCGGTGTGTACAGCGGGTTGACGTTCACGACTATCATGCCCGCGCGCAGAATACCGAACAGCGCCACCGGATATTGCAGAAGATTCGGCATCATCAGCGCCACACGATCGCCCTTTTGCAACCCTAAGCCCTGTTGCAGGTATGCGGCAAAAGCGCGGCTACGCTCTTCCAGCTTGCGGAAGGTCATCACCTCCCCCATGTTGACGAACGCAGGTTGGTCGGCGTATCGCGCCGTCGCGTGTTCAAAGAGTTCAACCAGGGATTGATAACGATCGGGATTAATATCCGCAGGCACATCGGCGGGATAACGGTTTAGCCAAACCTTCTTCAATGCATCACCTCTAAACTGTGTATTTGTCGTCATCACAACCCCTGTTAATAAACAAGTCGTTAACATTATATTAACTCAGCGTACCAGTTTATTAATTGTTCGAACTGAAGGTTGCGAAGCGCATCACTAATTATTTTTGTTATGGTTTTCAAATAAAGAAACAGCGGACCAGCCGCTGTTTCGTTTTTCATGCAGAACAGAGCGTTACTCTGTTACAACACTCTGTTCATAGGCGGGGCCGGGATTATACCAGCCCCAACCGCCGTACCCGCGGTGCCACGGGTGTGGCCCCATCATCCACGGATCCATCGGTTGCGGCGGCAGTACGACCTGCTTTGTGATATGCCAGCGTTTATAGCCATCAGCACGGATCACCGCGAATTTATAGGCAGTGCCGCCCACCTGGCCGTCATAGATGCCGGTAATCGGCCCGACGACGGTCACCAGTTGGTTCTGGAAGTCCACCGGGTCGAGGAAACCGTTCACGTCGGCCATAATACGCCCGACAGAGGTTGCGCCCAGGATCGGTCTCGCCCCGTCATCTAACGGCACGGTGGCTATCTCAAGGCGAGTTTTCCCTTGCTGATTCTCGATTTTCACCACTTTGCCGCCGAAACGGGCTTCCTGACCGATATAGAGATTTGGCGCATTCATCACGCGCACCAGATCATCCTGCGGCGTCGGACTGGTTCCTTTGATCGCGTCAGGCACAGAAACACACCCACTTAACGCTGCGGCGACCACACCCACCAGTAACCAGCGCATACCTCTTTTTTGACTCGCCATGATGCGACTCCTTCACTCAGCCTTGTAATTACTGAGATTCATTCCCGGCCCGGAAGTTTCTTCCAGGCCACTTCGTTACGCAAATAAACCGGCTCGGCATGCTCAACGGCAACGGTATGCCCCAGCGAAAGCTGATGGTGCGCGATAGGCAGCATATCTTGTGCTTCCGGCAACGATACGCCGCCGTCTGTCAGCGTCAGGCCGGTATCTTTTGCCATATCCGGCCACGCTTGCCAGCCGGTGCCGACGGTTGCCCACTCGCCGGAGAGCGCGCTGAGGCGCGCGGTCACCGCGTCCGGTTTGAGGACCGCTTCGGTCTCTTCACCGTGCCAGACGCCGTCGGCATCACGCTGATATTCCGCCCAGTAGACTTCGCCCATACGGGCATCAATGGCTGCCAGCACACGGGTGGCCCCAGATTTACGCCAGGCGCCTTCTGCCATCGTCGCAAGCGTAGAGACACCAATCATCGGCAACTCCGCGCCCAGCGCCAGCCCTTGTGCAATACCAATACCAATGCGCACGCCGGTAAAGCTCCCCGGACCACGGCCAAAGGCCAGCGCATCCAGTTCAGACAGCGCAACGCCGCCCTCGGTGAGAACATCCTTCACCAGTGGCAGAATACGTTGCGTGTGTTCACGTGGGCAGAGTTCGAAATGAGCAAAGAGGGTTCCGTCGTTGTTCAGCGCGACGGAACAGGCTTCTGTGGCGGTATCAATGGCCAGAATTCGCATGGGTAATCGCAGTCCCGGTAAAACAAAATGGCGCGCATATTAACACAGTCTGCGCCAAATTACTCCGTCACAGAGGCCGCAAGAAAGGCAACCGCGCGGCGAATATCCCGCGTACGCGGTGCGGGCGGCAGGCTTGCGAGGAACACCGCGCCGTAAGGGCGCATCACCAGACGGTTATCGCAAATGACCAGCACGCCCCGGTCATCAACGTCACGAATCAGGCGCCCCACCCCCTGTTTGAGGGTAATCACCGCATCCGGAAGCTGGACTTCATCAAATGGATCGCCACCGCGCAGGCGGCAATCTTCCATCCGGGCTTTGAGCAACGGATCGTCCGGCGAGGTAAACGGCAGTTTGTCGATAATGACCAGCGACAGCGTGTCGCCACGCACATCCACCCCTTCCCAGAAACTGCTGGTCGCCACCAGCAAGGCATTTCCCGCGGTGATGAATTGCTGCAACAACTGCCCTTTGCTGGTCTCTCCCTGCAGCAAAACGGGCAACGTCATGGTGGCACGGAACTGCTCCGCGAGATCACGCATCATGGCGTGGGAAGTACAGAGCATAAAGCAGCGACCATTGTTCGCTTCAATGATCGGTTTGAGCATTGCCGCCAGTTGGCGGGCCGCTCCTGGCTGATTCGCCTGCGGCAGGTTTCGTGGCACACAAAGCAGTGTCTGGCGGGCGTAATCGAACGGGCTTGGCAACAGCAGCGTTTGCGCTTCTTCGATGCCGAGCCGCGCAGTAAAGTGGTGCAGATCATCGTTCACCGAGAGCGTTGCCGAGGTAAAAATCCAGCTACCGCTTTTCTGCGCCATCACCTCTTTGAATTTGTCCGCCACGGTAAGCGGTGTCAGCGCCAGGGTAAAATGACGCGAGGTGCACTCATACCAGTAACTAAAACCGGGCTGATTGATCTCTTTTAGCCGTTTGAGCCGTGCGCGGTACAACGTTGCGCGCTCAAACGCCGCGTCGAGGAGGGCCGAACGTCCAAGCGACAGTTTTGCCACGTCATAACAGAGTTCCAGCGCATCATCGAGTAGCAGCAACGCCCGCTGGATATGGGCATCGGCCAGCAGTTCCCGCAGGTTGCCGCGATATCCCGGCTCACCCAATTGCAGGCGGAAATCCTGTGCGCTCTGCGCCAGCCTGTCGGCGCATTTTTGCAACTGCTGGGTATCACGTAACTCGGTGCGGTAGGCAATGGTGAAATCTTTGGCTAAATCCAGTAACTGGCGGCTGGAGATAGACTGGCCAAAATACTGGCTGGCGATATCCGGAAGCTGATGCGCTTCATCGAAGATCATCACTTCGGCTTGCGGGATAAGCTCGCCAAAACCGCTCTCTTTCACCACCATGTCTGCCAGGAACAGGTGATGGTTGACCACCACCACATCGGCATCCATCGCTTTTTTGCGCGCTTTTACCACGAAGCAGTCTTTGTACATCGGACAGTCGCTGCCCAGACAGTTGTCATTAGTGCTGGTCACCAGCGGCCAGACGGCAGAATCTTCCGCCACGCTGACACAGGTGCTGATGTCGCCATCTTTGGTCTGATTTGACCAGGAGCGTAATAAAATGACGTCACTGAGGGTTTGCACCGGCAGATCGCCCCCCGCCAGCGCCTGCTGTTCCAGTCGCTCAATGCAGAGGTAGTTTGAACGTCCTTTAAGCAACGCGGTATGGCCGGTGAATTTGAGCGCGTTTGCCACCGTGGGTAAATCACGGCTGTATAGCTGATCCTGTAGGGCTTTCGATCCCGTTGAGATGATCACTTTTTTGCCGGCGCGCAACGCCGGAGCCAGATAGGCATAAGTTTTCCCGGTCCCGGTGCCCGCCTCTACCACCAGCGGCTGTGTGCGGGCAATTGCGTCACTGACGGCATGGGCCATCTGACGTTGTGGTTCACGGGGTTTAAAACCCGGTATCGCTTTGGCCAACTGACCGTCTGTTGCAAAATCGTCCGTCACACTGCCCCCACACTGGATAAATCGCCAGCGATTATGTCAGGGCATTGGGTTTTGCGCCAGTCTGTGGCAGTCTTGCCCGCAATCATAAGGAAAACCATGAGGAATAAAATATGACCATTACCCGCATTGATGCCGACGCCCGCTGGTCAGACGCAGTTATCCATAACCAGACGCTCTACTACACGGGTGTGCCGGAAAACCTTGATGCCGACGCCTTTGAACAAACCGCCAACACCCTGGCGCAGATTGACGCCGTGCTGGCCAGACAGGGTAGCGATAAGACGCGTATTCTGGATGCGACTATCTTTCTGGTGGATAAAAGTGATTTCGCGGCGATGAACAAAGCCTGGGATGCGTGGGTTGTCGCCGGTCATGCGCCTGTACGCTGCACCGTTCAGGCCGGGTTGATGAACCCGAAGTACAAAGTCGAAATTAAAATTGTTGCCGCCGTCTGACAGGACACAATCCGGCGCGCATCCCGCGCCGGAATTTATTCCATATCCAAAAAGTCGTCGTACTCAAGGTAATGGTTAAGTGCGCGGATAATTTCACTGTCGCAGGCGTCAGGCTTTTGCTGGATCGCCAGTTCCACAACGGACTGAAAATGTTCGCCCATACAGGCAAAGTGGTGGTATCGCCCCGTTGCTGCCGCGGCTTCGGCGTCATCGCTGGCAACCACATAAAGCGCATCGCCCGCCTGAAAAGCCCCGTCGTGTGTTGAATACACATCATAGTAGAGCGATTTACCCTGCCCGGCCTTCACGCAGGCAATCAGCGCGTCGATGCCAAGCGCCATATTTAACCGCAGAGTTTCCAGCACCGGGCCCGCAGGCACAAAGGTAACGCGAGCGCCAGTGGCCTGTAACTCGCGCTCCAGTGGGCGCAAGCGCAGGCGAAAATCCTCACCCACACAAATCGGCGGGCTGGCGACAAAACTCAGCGCGTCAGCCAGCGGTAAATTCAGCGCTTTTCTAAGGACATGAACCACTTTGAGTTTCTGCGGGCCAATATCGGTAATGAGCAGACGCCCCGCCTGCCAGTCCTGCGGATCTACGTCAGGGACGTTATCGTCGTCGCCATCGCCTGCCTGGCGCGCTTCCCGAACCTCAAGCCAGAATGGACTGTCCGCTTCGGTATGCGCGTCAAGTAACGCCAGCGTGGTCGCCTCATCGGCATGGCATAGTTGACGTAAAAGGGACTGGAAGGCGTGCAAACCGGGTGCGATGCGTTCTGCCTGCCAGCGACCCGCGCCGTGTGCGGCATAATAGACCGGGTAGCCGTCTGCCGCTTCGTTCAAATCGATAAAGAACGGATCGTCCAGGCCATTAAGGGCTATCAAATACCAGCCGGGTTGCCACATCCCGGCGGTGTCAGCCACCAGGCTTTCCCCGGTGACGCCGTGCCAGCGAAAACCGCAATGCCACGCGTGCCATTGCTCTGGCTGTGGGTAGTGAAAAGGAAGCGTGAGATCGCCGGGGATAACGGCCTCGGTGATAAACGCAAGGATCGCATCCGGTACTGTCTCAGGCATCACGTTTTCCATTCACCGCCTCCGCACTCAGGGTTTACTCGTCTTCATCTTCGTCTTCAAAGCGCGCCACAATACGTTCGCCCTTATGGGTGGCGCGTAATTCATCCGCCACCTGCGAGATGGCCTGACCGCTGCTCATGCCCTGTGACATTAATTCCTGAATACGCTCGACGGCTTTTTGCTGCTGTTCGTGGCTGAGGGAAGGTAAACCTGCAAACATCGTGAACTCCTGCTAAATTATTCGCGCTAATTATTTCATGCGCCGTGGCTATGCGCCAGCGATCGCGTAAAGAGCCTGCACTGATGAAGACGTATTCCCCCGCTGTCATACCGTTACCGTGGCATCCCGATGCCGCAGAGCACTATTTTTCTCTGATACATCATCTGCCGTGGGCGATGATGCTGCACTCTGGTCACGCGGACCATGCCTGCAACCGTTTTGATATTCTGGTCGCCGATCCTCTCTCAACACTTGTCACCCGGGGTGAACAGACTACCATCGCCGATGCGGATGGCGCGCGCGAGTCCACAGAGGATCCGTTTAGCCTGGTGAAGCAGGCCATCGACAAGGCCGGGATCCGCCCACAGGCTAACGACGATCTACCGTTTCAGGGCGGGGCGCTCGGACTGTTCGGTTACGATTTAGGGCGTCGCTTTGAAAAACTGCCCGCATTTGCGCAAAAAGACATTTTACTGCCGGATATGGCGATAGGAATTTATGACTGGGCCGTGGTGGTGGATCACCATAAACAGCACGTCACGCTGCTGAGCTACCGGGAGCCGCAGACGCGTCTGGCCTGGCTTAACGCCCAAACGCCGCCGTCCGTCGTCCCGTTTAGCCTGACCTCCCCCTGGCAGGCAAACATGACGCGCTCTGAATATGGTGAGAAATTTCGTCAGGTACAGGCCTGGCTGCACAGCGGCGATTGTTATCAGGTTAATCTTGCACAGCGCTTTCAGGCGTATTATGTCGGTGATGAATGGCAGGCTTTTTGCCGCCTGAACCGCTCGAATCGCGCTCCGTTCAGTGCTTTTTTACGCCTGGAAGAAGGCGCGATTTTAAGCCTGTCGCCGGAGCGGTTTATTCAGCTTCAGGATGATGTTATTGAGACGCGTCCCATTAAAGGCACGCTCCCGCGCTTGCCTGACGCCCGGGACGATGCGCAACAGGCGCATAAACTGGCCACATCAACGAAAGACCGGGCCGAGAATCTGATGATTGTCGACCTGATGCGCAATGATATTGGTCGGGTGGCTGTGCCCGGCTCCGTACGCGTGCCGACGCTGTTTGCCGTAGAGCCTTTTCCGGCGGTTCACCATCTGGTCAGTACCGTGACAGCAAAGCTGCCTGCCACATTGCATGCCAGTGATGTGCTACGCGCCGCGTTTCCGGGTGGGTCGATTACCGGTGCGCCCAAAATTCGCGCCATGGCGATTATCGATGAACTGGAACCGCAACGGCGTAATGCCTGGTGCGGCAGCATTGGGTACATCAGTTTTTGCGGCGCCATGGATACCAGCATCACCATTCGTACCCTGACGGCGTGGGCGGGGCAAATCTTCTGCTCAGCGGGGGGCGGCATCGTGGCGGACAGCAACGAAGAGGCTGAATATCAGGAAACATTTGATAAAGTTAACCGTATCTTGCAGCAACTGGAGAGCTAAACCGTGGCGCAGCCAAACTTAACCCTGGATGATTTTCTCTCGCGTTTTCAGCTTTTACGCCCCCAGCTACACCCCACCGCCGCAAATGCGCGGCAGGCGGCAGTGCTGGTGCCGGTAGTGCGGCGCGAGCAGCCAGGGTTACTGTTGACACAGCGCTCGCCGCGATTACGAAAACACGCCGGGCAGGTCGCCTTTCCCGGCGGGGCCGTTGATGATACCGATACCTCGCTGATTGCCGCGGCACTGCGCGAAGCGCAAGAAGAGGTCGCCATCCCGCCCGACTCCGTCGAGGTTATCGGTGTGCTACCGCCGGTTGACAGCGTCACCGGGTTTCGCGTGACGCCCGTTGTGGGGATCATTCCCCCTGACCTGCACTACCATGCCAGCGAAGATGAGGTGGCTTCGGTGTTTGAAATGCCGCTTGCCGAGGCGTTACGCCTGGGGCGCTATCACCCGCTGGACATTCATCGTCAGGGCAACGCGCACCGGGTTTGGCTCTCCTGGTATCAGCATTATTTTGTCTGGGGCATGACCGCAGGCATAATTCGTGAGCTGGCGCTGCAGGTGGGGCTTCGCCCTTGACTATACTTAGCACGAAGCATTTTTAAGACAGCGGAATGTGGCCGCGCGCTATTAGTAAAATCGGGGTCAGGCATTAGTTTAATTCATGTGAATAATTAAGCTGCCAGCACGCTTCCCTCTTACACTATGCGCAGTTATTACATCGTTACTGGAACCCCCGGTAACCCTGTCAGGAGTGTTAATGTGATTAGTATATTCGACATGTTTAAGGTGGGTATTGGTCCCTCTTCCTCCCACACTGTTGGCCCGATGAAAGCCGGGAAACAGTTCGTCGATGACCTGGTCGAAAAAGGATTACTGGAAAGCGTTACCCGCGTCGCGGTGGACGTTTATGGCTCACTGTCGCTGACAGGTAAAGGCCACCATACCGATATCGCCATTATTATGGGTCTGGCTGGCAATGAGCCGGCCACGGTAGACATTGATTCCATCCCTGCGTTTATTCGCGATGTGGAAAACCGGGGCCGCCTGTTGCTGGCGCAGGGCCGCCGGGAAGTCGATTTCCCGCAGGATAACGGCATGCGTTTTCACAGCGACAACCTGCCGCTGCACGAAAATGCCATGAGCATCCACGCGTGGAATGGTGAACGCGAAGTCTACAGCAAGACCTATTACTCCATCGGTGGCGGTTTTATTGTCGATGAAGAGCATTTTGGTAAAGAAGTGCTCAACGAAGTGACCGTTCCCTACCCGTTCAAATCCGCCAGCGATATGCTGAATTATTGCAAAGAGACCGGCCTGTCACTCTCTGGCATGGTGATGCAAAACGAACTCGCGCTGCATAGCAGGCAGGAGATCGAAGCGTACTTTGGTCATGTCTGGGCGACCATGCGTGCCTGTATCGATCGCGGGATGAATACAGAAGGCGTGCTGCCTGGCCCACTGCGCGTCCCGCGTCGCGCCTCGGCGCTGCGCCGTATGCTGGTCGCCAGCGATAAATTATCCAGTGATCCAATGAATGTGATCGATTGGGTCAATATGTTCGCGCTGGCAGTGAATGAAGAGAACGCTGCCGGTGGGCGTGTGGTGACAGCGCCGACAAACGGTGCCTGTGGTATTGTCCCGGCAGTGCTGGCTTACTATGACCACTTTATCGAATCCGTCAGCCCGGACATTTATATCCGCTATTTCCTTGCCGCAGGCGCGATTGGCGCACTGTACAAAATGAACGCATCGATTTCCGGTGCCGAAGTGGGTTGCCAGGGTGAAGTGGGTGTCGCCTGCTCAATGGCGGCGGCGGGCCTTGCGGAGTTACTGGGCGCCAGCCCGGAACAGGTGTGCGTGGCGGCGGAAATCGGCATGGAGCATAACCTTGGCCTTACCTGCGATCCGGTAGCCGGTCAGGTACAGGTGCCCTGCATTGAGCGTAATGCTATCGCCTCCGTCAAAGCCATTAATGCCTCCCGTATGGCCATGCGCCGTACCAGCGCCCCCCGAGTCTCACTGGATAAGGTTATCGAAACCATGTACGAGACCGGCAAAGATATGAACGCTAAGTATCGTGAAACCTCTCGCGGCGGCCTCGCCATTAAGGTTCAGTGCGACTAATACTCTTTTCCAGCCCTTCTACGACGGAAGGGCTAAATTCCGTGCCTTTTCTCATCGCATTCCCGCTTTCCCAACTACACTTTCTTTGTTCTGGCGGAAATTCCAGGCCAGTGGCTTTTAAGGCGGTCACGGCATGCAAACAGCACAGAGAATTATTAAAAGCTATCTGCGCAAGCGCTTAGCAATTTGCGTAGCTCTGGCAATGGTGACGCTCGTTTCCACTCTCGCCATTCTCTTTATTTCGGAGCGCAATATTAATCAGCAGAAAATTGTCGCTTTCACCGCACATGCTGTTGAATCATTCGATAAATTACTCTTACCCCTTGAACACAAACGTGACGTGATTCTGCCCCTCGTCGGGACATCTTGCGCCAATGCCCACCTGCAATTGCGCACTCAGGCCGCCAGTTTGCAGACCGTGCGTGACATCGGGCTTATAAAAGACGGGATCCTGTACTGCTCGAGCATATTTGGTTATCGGGATGTGCCCATTAAGCAACTGCAACCCGCGTTACCGTCGACAAAACCAGTCATGATGCTTTCCACCGATCAGTCGCTTTTAAAAAACAGCCCGGTGATGATCATGTGGTATCCCGCCGCCACCGACGGTCAGAGCGGCATTATCGAGGTTGTTAATATCGATTTGCTGACCAATTTAATGCTGGAACCTGATGAGCCCTTGATTACCTCCGCCAGCCTGAGCATGAATGACCGGCATCTGACCTATGGTAGCGGCGTCAGTAATCGTCTGCCGGAGCTGAATAATGAAGAGCGTTATCAACAGGAATCAGAACATTTTCCCTTTATCGTCAGAGTGACCGGGCCGGGAGCAGGCGCACTGGCATGGCGTCATTTGCCGTCGCAATTACCGCTGGGGCTGCTGCTGAGTTTACTGATTGGTTATATTGCCTGGCTGGCCACGGCCAGCCGTATGAGCTTTTCCGGCGAGATCAATCTGGGCCTTGCCGCACGGGAATTTGAGCTATTTTGCCAGCCGCTTCTGGAGGCGAACAATAACACCTGTATTGGCGTCGAAATACTGCTGCGCTGGAACAACCCTCGTCAGGGCTGGATCCCTCCCGATGTTTTTATTCCCATCGCCGAACAGCACAATTTAATCGCCCCACTGACACGCTATGTAATGGCGGAAACCCAGCGCCAGCTTGGGCTTTTTCCGGCGGACAGTACATTTCAGATTGGTATCAATGTCGCGCCGAGCCACTTGCGCCATGGCATGTTGCTCCAGGATCTTAATCGCCTCTGGTATCACGCGAACCCGGTGCAACAATTAACCATAGAGCTTACCGAGCGCGACGCGCTGCATGACGTGGATTACCGTATGGTGCGCGAGCTTCATCGCAGGGGGGCCAAAATCGCCATTGACGATTTCGGTACGGGCAACAGTTCACTGTCATGGCTGGAGAGACTGCGCCCGGATGTCTTAAAAATTGATAAGTCCTTCACCATGGCTATTGGTACGGATGCGGTGAACTCGACGGTGACAGATATGATTATCGCCCTGGGGCAACGTCTGAATATTGAACTGGTGGCGGAAGGGGTGGAAAACCCCCGTCAGGCGCAGCATCTGCGGCAACGGGGAGTGCATATATTGCAAGGATTTCTGTACGCGAAGCCTATGCCAATTAAAGAGTTTCCGCGTTGGCTGGCAGGGTGGACTTCCCCGCCAGCACGGCGTAAAGGGCTAATGATGCCGCTTATGCCATAGGGAAATTACTCTTCTTCGTCGTGAAGCGGTCGCTCTTTAACAACACGTACCAGGTCGACGCGATAGTCATTGGCTTCGATAACGCTGATATGCAGCGGCGCAAGCTCCAGCGTGTCGCCCGGACGGGGGATCTGACCATTAATGGCGATCACCAGGCCTGCAACGGTGGCGATATCCTCGTTTTCGTTGACCAAAGTGTCCAGGCCCAGAGTATGTTGCAGAGCATGCAAATCGGTGGCGCCTTTAACCAACCAGCCATCGCCGTCAGCGACGATTTCCGGCGTTTCGTCAGCATCAGGGAACTCACCGGCAATCGCCTCCAGCACATCCAGCGGTGTTACCAGCCCCTGTACCACGCCAAATTCGTTGGTGACGATAACGAAGCTGCCACGGGCACGGCGCAATACGGCCAGCAGTTTTATCGGGTCCAGCGTTTCCGGCACGACGATCGCCGGCGAGGCCGACGCCATTGCTGCAACGTCCGTCCCCTCTTCCAGCGCCACCAGCATCTCTTTCGCGCGAACAATACCCAGCACCTCATCCAGTTCCCCACGACAGACCGGGAACAGGCTGTGTGGTGAGGAAAGAAGCTGCTGGCGGATCTCTTCCACACTCAGGTTAGCGTCGACCCAACTGATTTCACCGCGCGGCGTCATGATGCTACGCAACGAGCGGGAAGCCAGCGTTAATACGCCATTGATCATGTAACGTTCTTCTTCGGCAAACGCGCCTTCCGGCACCGATACCGGCGACTGACTGTCTGTATCCTGCGTCTGACTGGCCTGACGTTTGCCGCCCATCAGCCGCAAAATCGCATCGGCGGTACGTGCACGCAGCGGCAGCGTTGACTGATGACGAAGAAAGTTGCGGCGGGCAATCTGGTTGAACAGCTCGATAATGATTGAAAAACCAATCGCCGCGTACAGGTAGCCTTTCGGAATATGGAAACCAAAACCTTCCGCGACCAGGCTCAGACCAATCATCAGCAGGAAGCTCAGACAGAGCACCACCACCGTTGGATGCTGGTTAACGAAGCGGGTCAGCGGTTTGGATGCCAGCAGCATCACCGCCATGGCAATGACCACGGCTGCCATCATGACCGGCAGATGGTTCACCATCCCGACCGCTGTGATCACCGCATCAAGCGAGAAGACAGCATCAAGAATAACAATCTGTACCACTACCACCCAGAAACTGGCATATCCTTTACCCTGTCCTTCGTCGTGCTGACGATTCTCCAGCCTTTCATGTAGCTCGGTCGTCGCTTTAAAGAGCAGGAATATCCCCCCGAGGAGCATGATCAAATCACGGCCAGAGAAGGTGAAATCCATGACGGAGAAGAGCGGTTTTGTCAGCGTGACCATCCAGGAGATCAGAGACAACAGGCCTAAACGCATCACCAGCGCCAGAGAGAGGCCAATCAGGCGCGCTTTATCTCGCTGCTTTGGCGGCAATTTATCGGCGAGGATGGCGATAAATACCAGGTTATCAATACCAAGAACAATTTCCAGAACAACAAGTGTCAACAACCCCGCCCATATTGAGGGGTCCATTAAGAATTCCATGGCAAGCTCCTGCTAAAGGCATGATGAGTCCGCGCGTAGGGGTGCGCAGGCATGATGACAACAAGGGGGTTCAAGGTTAAAGAATGGCTGGCGCAAACAGGCCAAAGGGGGAACTGGCGTCGGTGACGGTCCATACGGCGGGCTGATGCCCTGTACTCCTGATAATGTAAACGGATGTTAAACATATCAGAGAGACTTTGGGTTTTGCAAAGATTTACCTGAATTTGCATTTTGAGAGATATTTTTCGCTCCGAAATTTCCCGTACGCTAAAGCTAAATTACGGATGTTCATCACATAAATTATTTTTTCACTATCTAAAATAATTCCCGGAAGTCTTAGTTTTTTCTTTCTAAGCCCTGTCTGAATCGATTCGGGCTGTCAGAGAGATTCAGAACGCATCAGTTAATGATGTGTTAACGACAAAAACGAAGGAGGTAGCAAGTGACCATTGCTATTGTGATAGGCACACATGGTTGGGCTGCGGAACAGTTACTCAAAACCGCCGAAATGCTATTGGGCGAGCAAGAGAACGTCGGTTGGATCGATTTCGTTCCCGGTGAAAACGCCGAGACGTTAATCGAGAAATACAACGCGCAGTTGGAAAAGCTCGATACACATCAGGGCGTGCTATTTCTCGTTGATACATGGGGTGGTAGCCCGTTCAATGCTGCCAGCCGCATTGTCGTCGATAAAGAGCATTATGAAGTGGTGGCTGGCGTCAATATTCCTATGCTCGTGGAAACACTGATGGCGCGAGACGACAACCCAACCTTTGATGAACTGGTAGCTGTCGCGGTGGAAACAGGACGCGAAGGCGTGAAAGCGCTGAAAGCCAAACCTGTGGAAAAACCGACGCCCGTTGCGCCCCCTAAACCTGCGGCTCCAGTAAAACCGATGGGACCGAATGACTATATGGTCATTGGTCTTGCCCGTATTGATGACCGCTTGATCCATGGTCAGGTCGCAACACGCTGGACCAAAGAAACAAACGTGACGCGCATTATCGTCGTCAGTGATGAAGTTGCAGCCGATAACGTACGTAAGACGCTGCTCACACAGGTTGCGCCTCCCGGGGTGACGGCGCACGTGGTGGACGTTGCCAAGATGATCCGTGTTTACAACAACCCGAAATACGCGGGTGAGCGGGTGATGCTGTTGTTTACCAACCCAACTGACGTACTGCGCATTGTTGAAGAGGGTGTGAAAATCACCACCGTCAATATCGGCGGTATGGCCTATCGGCAGGGGAAAACTCAGGTGAACAACGCGGTTTCGGTGGATGAAAAAGACATTGCGGCCTTCAAAAAGCTCAACGAACGCAATATCGAGCTGGAAGTTCGCAAAGTTTCTAACGACCCGAAACTGAAAATGATGGATTTGATCAATAAGGTCGCGAAGTAACCGCGCCGGGTTGGTTGACTCAGTTTCACACTTACGTTTGTTTAGCATAGGAGAAGTACAATGGAGATTACCACTCTTCAGATTGTGCTGGTGTTCGTCGTCGCGTGTATTGCCGGTATGGAATCGGTACTCGATGAATTTCAGTTTCACCGTCCGTTAGTGGCCTGTACGCTGGTGGGTATCGTCCTGGGGGATATGAAAACCGGTATTATCATCGGCGGTACCCTGGAGATGATTGCGCTGGGCTGGATGAACATCGGTGCGGCGGTCGCGCCCGATGCCGCGCTCGCCTCTATTATCTCAACCGTCCTGGTTATCGCGGGTCATCAAAGTATCGGCGCCGGTATCGCGCTGGCTATCCCACTGGCAGCAGCAGGCCAGGTACTGACCATTATTGTGCGTACCATCACCGTGGCCTTCCAGCACGCGGCGGATAAGGCGGCAAACAACGGCAACCTCACGGCGTTGTCCTGGATCCATGTCTCGTCCCTGTTCCTTCAGGCCATGCGTATCGCTATCCCGGCCGTTATTGTTGCTATCTCCGTCGGGACCAGTGAAGTTCAGGGTATGCTGAACGCCATTCCGGAAGTCGTAACCAGTGGTCTGAACATCGCTGGCGGCATGATCGTGGTGGTTGGTTATGCGATGGTTATCAATATGATGCGCGCAGGCTACCTGATGCCGTTCTTCTACCTTGGTTTCGTGACGGCGGCGTTTACTAACTTCAACCTCGTTGCGCTGGGTGTGATTGGTGCCGTGATGGCCATCCTTTATATCCAACTGAGCCCGAAATATAACCGCTCTGCTGGCGGGCCTGCACAGGCTGCTGGTAATAACGATCTCGATAACGAACTGGACTAACAGGTGAGCGAAATGGTTGATATGACGACTAAAACTACCACTGAGAAAAAACTCACTCCGGGTGATATTCGTGGCGTGTTCATCCGTTCTAACCTGTTTCAGGGTTCATGGAACTTCGAACGTATGCAGGCGCTGGGTTTCTGCTTCTCGATGGTACCGGCTATCAGACGCCTGTATCCGGAGAACAACGACGCGCGTAAACAAGCTATCAAGCGTCACCTGGAATTCTTTAACACCCATCCTTATGTTGCAGCGCCGGTACTGGGTGTAACGCTGGCGATGGAAGAACAGCGTGCGAACGGGGCTGAGATTGACGATGGTGCCATCAACGGTATCAAAGTGGGTCTGATGGGGCCGCTGGCGGGCGTGGGTGACCCCATTTTCTGGGGTACCGTACGTCCGGTATTCGCAGCGCTTGGTGCGGGTATTGCCATGAGCGGCAGCCTGCTTGGGCCACTGTTGTTCTTCTTCCTGTTTAACCTGGTGCGCCTGGCAACCCGCTATTACGGTGTAGCCTATGGTTATCGTAAGGGTATTGATATCGTTCAGGATATGGGCGGCGGCTTCCTGCAGAAACTGACAGAAGGGGCATCCATTCTCGGCCTCTTTGTTATGGGGGCACTGGTTAATAAATGGACACACGTTAACATTCCGCTGGTGGTCTCGCGTATTACCGACCAGACAGGTAAACAAAACGTCACGACAGTGCAAACCATCCTCGATCAGTTGATGCCAGGTCTGGTTCCGCTACTGCTGACTTTCGCCTGTATGTGGCTGTTACGTAAGAAAGTGAACCCGCTGTGGATCATCGTTGGCTTCTTCGTCATCGGGATCGTTGGGTATGCGGTTGGCCTGTTAGGTCTGTAATCCGTTGTGTTATAACCGGGGCCTTGCCCCGGTTTTTTATTATCAGGAGGAACCATGACGCTCACGGACAGCATACTGATGTTGTTTATCGCCGCCCTGCTGGCATTTGCCATTTACGATGAACTTATCCTGCCCCGCCGTCACGGCGATACCCTGCTTGCCCTCCCCTTGCTGCGTCGCAGCCGTGTTGATGCGGCTATTTTTGTTGGCCTGTTGGTTATCCTTATTTACAACAATGTCACAAATAACGGTACGCCATTAACCACATGGTTATTATCCGCGCTGGCATTATTAGCCATTTACCTTTTTTGGATTCGCACACCGAAGATCATCTTCAAATCGCGGGGGTTTTTCTTTTCCAGCGTATGGATAGAATATAACCGAATTAAGGAGATGAACTTATCCGAGGATGGCGTGCTGGTGATGCAATTAGAACAAAGGCGCTTGCTTATTCGGGTAAAAAATATTGATGACCTGGAAAGGATATATAAATTAATAATTAAAATTCAATAAGTTAAATGTAGTCACCTACATCCACAATGTATATTAAATAAGCACACTTATAGCCTTTGCTATATTTCCCACGGGAAAGTGCTTAATCTTTTTAACGTTATATTCACCTATAAATCTAAATGTTAATCGTTATCAATTGGTAAATGGATTAATAATTCTCTGTTGTTGTTTTATATTCTCAAAATATGTTAATGTTGCGCCCGTCGTTGGGGAGTAGCCGATTTCCATTTGCTGGAAATGTACGTGTCAACATACTCGTTGCAAAACGTGGCACGTACGGACTGAGAGTTATCCAGTCAGGCGAGACCATTGACACATCAACTGCTGTTTACTGGGGGCAGTGGTGTGTTATATGGAACTCCCGGTCAGGACGCTCGCATGAATTTATCCGCCACAATTCTTCTCGCCTTTGGCATGTCGATGGATGCCTTCGCTGCATCAATCGGTAAAGGGGCGACCCTGCATAAACCCAAATTCTCCGAAGCCCTCCGCACTGGCCTGATTTTTGGCGTTATTGAAACGCTGACGCCGCTTATTGGCTGGGGGCTGGGGATGCTTGCCAGCCAGTTTGTTCTGGAGTGGAATCACTGGATTGCCTTCATCTTACTGATGTTCCTTGGCGGCAGAATGGTGCTGGAAGGTTTTCGCGCAGAGACGGATGACACAGGGGAAGCGCCGCATCGCCACGGTTTCTGGTTGTTGGTCACTACCGCGATTGCGACCAGTCTTGATGCGATGGCCGTAGGGGTGGGTCTGGCATTCTTGCAGGTGAATATTCTGACGACCGCGCTGGCGATTGGTTGCGCCACACTGGTGATGTCCACACTCGGCATGATGATTGGTCGGTTTATTGGCCCGCTGCTGGGCAAACGGGCAGAAATTCTTGGCGGTATCGTTCTTATCGGGATCGGTATTGAGATCCTCTGGTCACACTTCGCGCCTTAATCAACGCGCTGCAGACAATGCAGGGTAAAATCGGTCTGACAGTTAAAGCGCGCTTTCGCTGCCAGTGTCTCCCGGACATCCGGTTTTGCCCGCCACGCAAAGGGCGTCATTTGCAGTAACGCGACGGCCTCGGCACCGGTTAATTCCATCTGATAGCTCAGTGATTGCTGCTCTACGACGCGAAACCCTTCTATCTCGCCATTATCAGGCGCATGTAACTGCACTTCGCGGTAAATTAACTCTTTCAGCTCCATCAAGTGGCGTGGCCCAGGCGCTGCGGTAATGACCCATCCCCCCGGTTTTACCACACGTACCAGTTCTTCTGCTTTGCAGGGTGCGTAAATGCGTACGACAGCGTCAATGCTGTCATTCTGGAAAGGCAGGCGATGGCTGGAGGCAACGCAAAACATCACCTCAGGGTAACGTTTCGCGGCTGCCCGAATGGCGGCTTTTGAAACATCGAGGCCAAACGTCCGGGCCTCTTTACGCTGCGCGACCTCAGCAAAGGACTGAGTGTAGTACCCTTCCCCACAGCCAATATCCAGTATCGCCTCTGCCTGCGCAGGGAGGCGCGTCTGTAGCTGTAAAGCGATCGCATCGCGCAGCGGCTGGTAGTGTCCGGCATCAAGAAACGCACGGCGCGCCTGCATCATTTCCGCACTGTCACCCGGATCCCGCGAACGCTTATGCTGCACGGGCAGTAAGTTGACGTACCCTTCTTTCGCGATGTCGAACTGATGACGTTGTGGACAGGAAAAGCTATGTTCGGAACGCGTCAAGGGGGCGTGACAAAGTGGGCAACTGAAGGGCATGGCAACTCCGGGACTCTTTAAAGGACGCAAGTTTACCGCCATTCGGCGCATCGGGGAATGCGAAGCCAGAAATTAAAAAGCCCCGCACAATGGCGAGGCTTTTCGCTGACATTGATACGCCAGTGGCGTCTCAAGTACCAGTGGTTTTGAAATTAGATAGCAGTTACGTTAACAGCTGCCGGGCCTTTCTGGCCGTCCTGAATTTCAAACTCAACGTTCTGGCCTTCGGCCAGAGTTTTGAAGCCGTTACCCTGGATTGCAGAGAAGTGTACGAACACATCTTTGCTGCCATCAGCAGGAGTAATGAAACCAAAACCTTTGGACTCGTTGAACCACTTAACTTGACCTTTAATCTTTGCCATTTGCAATATTCCTTAATGTATATACTTCGCCCGTAGGCATTAACTGAGATAAAACTGAGACATTACTGCTTGAGGCACTAATATAAGGTTCGGCAGAGAAGCGGTATTCAACGATAACGTGTTTACTCAGGACTTCTTTACTGAAAATGCCACACATAAACAGAACTGTACCTCGTTTGACCCAAAACGTGTTATCACACACAACGTAAATTATGGCAAGCCATTTTTAAAAAGGCCTGGATCCGTCGCACAAATTCTAAGGTTATCAATACAACCGATGCACATTTATGCATACAAGATAACCTCGTAACGACAGGCAGCCCGCCTTCTGGCTCCGTTTGATAACCCATCTTTTTTACCATAGCTCAATGAGTTCCATTCGTCCACGTGGGGGGATAAAAATATTCCGGCATACCTTATATCAGTAACAGCATTAACGCATACCTATGCCAATTTTCGCTAATCAGGAAGGTCTGAAATGCGCCCCTCTTGTAACTAATCAAATGTGTTGGTTTACCATCGAATATTTGTTGTGCAATTAAGCAGGAGTGTGCACCAAAATAATGAAAGTCTGATGACAGTGCCTCATTTAAAGGCAATAAAAACGTTTCGATAAAAATAAAAAATATTTAACTTCTTCTAAATAATAAATTAGTACCAGTGCTACTCGTCCGTATTTTGCAAAGAAAAAGACTGACCAATTTTCAGCGTCATGAAGTTCGTAATGTCATCTGCCGTTTCGCTTAATGCGTTATGCAACTCGCGCAGCGGCTCATCCAGTGATTCATCCGCCAGTTCAAAAACACCCCAGTGAATAGGAAACGTTAGCGGTTTACCCAACTGCTGCCATAACGTTACCGCCTGTTGCGGATCCATATGGTTGTAGGCCATGAACCAACGAGGAGCGTATGCACCAATAGGGAGCGCTGCCAGGCTGAGCGGCCCTAACCGTTGGGGAATAGTCAATAACGCCTCGCAGTAACCCGTGTCTCCCGGAAACCAGAAACGATGTGCACGATTTTCCACAACCCAACCACACCATAAGGCGTTATTGCGATCCCAGGGGGTGCGCATGCTCCAGTGCTGAGCTGGCACAGCCGTATACACAAGCCCCTGGAATACCACGCTTTGCCACCAGTCCAGTTCCGTCACATTGCTCGCCCCCAAACGACGGCACCAGTTTCCCAGCCCGAGGGGGACAAAAACCGTCACATGTGGAAAACGTTGGATAAGCGCGCGCATCGTTCTGACATCAAGGTGATCATAGTGATTGTGCGAGATAACGATAGTGTCGAGCGAAGGGAGTTCGGAAATGGTCAGTGCAGGCGGTGTTCGTCGCTGCGGTCCTGCAAAACGTAGTGGCGATGCCCGATCTGAGAATACCGGATCGGTCAAAATATACTGTCCCATCAGGCGCAACAGAATTGACGAGTGGCCTAACCACCAGACCCTGTCATCGTCGCCCTGAATTTCTGCATGCTGCCGCCACTGGGCAGTAAAACTGGCATAGCCCTCTGCGGGGGGACGGGGTAATCCTGCGGCTTTGCGCTCTTGCCGCCAACGCTTTACATCGCCAGGCGCATGACCACCTGGCGTGAGATTAGTAAATCCGTCGGGACGATGGTGAGGAAGTGCGGCATTAAACCAGAGATTTTTACGCGCCATACAGCCCCTCACCCTACGAAATTAACGCTCGGCAACCAGACGAATAAATTCGTCGTCTTTGCCTTCTTCCTCAACAACCGGTGCCGGAGCAGCGACTTCTTTTTCCGGTTCGTTCGATTCGCACAAACGACGCAACAATGCGGTCTGACGCTTTTGCTGATCTAACACTGCTTCGAGCAATTCGATTTGCTCATTCGTCCGCGAGCTTGCACGATTGATAAAGAACCACAGCACCAGCCCGACCAGCAACACCACCACCGAAACGACAAAAGACGCGATATTAAGCGCGCCTGAATTCATTAATTCGTTCATTTTACCACCTCAACCAAAGAGGTACATTTTACCACTGGCAAGACGGAAGGACATCATTAACGACAAAAAAGCCCCTACCAGGGGATATATTTATTGATGACGCAAATGCCGCTGAAAAACTGAACATCCTGGTCGCACATCACATTTAGCATTTGAGTCCAGAGCAACAGGCAGACCACCAGTACGGCGATCAGTATTAGCCATCTAAACTTTTTCACTCCACTCTCCGATACTCCACTCTATGTTACCAGGTTAGCATTAGTTCCTTAAACCGCGACTAACTGTATCTCTAATCGGAGTTTTTAGGAATGCTCGGGTGTGCGGTATACCGCCAAAACGGTAGCCTGAAAACAGTATCCAAACGCAAGGAATGAAAATGCGCACTCTTATTAGGGCAATTATTGTCGTGGCACTGGTCTGGGTTGGTATTTTGCTAAGTGGATATGGCGTGCTGATTGGCAGCCATGAAAATGCCGCAGGTCTGGGATTACAGTGTAAATACCTGACGGCCCGGGGCGTCAGCACAGCACAATATGTTCACTCAAGCAGCGGTATTATCGGGCTCACGCAATGTCCGGTACTGCGCAAAAGCGAAACCGTCGTCGATAATGGATAAACAAACGCCGCCATCAAGGCGGCGTTTTCACACTCAGAACGGGTAATCGTTATAACCCATCTGTTCAGAAATCTTACGCGCAGCATGGTGGAGCATACTGACATACTCATGCAGGCGTTCCTCGGAGAAACGCAGCGTCGGGAAGGAGATACTCAGCCCGGCAATGACGACGCCGAAACGGTCAAAGACTGGCACACCAATGCAACGTAACCCTTCTTCCTGCTCTTCATTATCTTCGCCATAACCCTGCTGGCGGACGATATCGAGCATCGGTAATAAATCCTCGGTACTGGTAATGGTGCGCTCAGTGCTGCGTTTGTACTCTACGCCTTCAAGGATCTGCACAACCTCTTCCTTGTCACGCCACGCCAGCAATACTTTACCAATCGCGGTGCTATACAGCGGGTTGCGGCGACCAATGCGTGAATACATGCGCAGGTTATACATAGAGTCGATTTTATGGATGTAGACAATGCTGTCTTCATCCAGCGCGCCCAGGTGGATAGTCTCTTTGGTCAGGCGAGAGAGTTCACGCATCTGAATGTCAGCACTGCGGATCAGGTCTACGTTTTGCAGCGCCCGTGCACCGAGTTCGAACAGTTTAAGGGTGAGAGAGTATTTCTCTGACTCCCCTTCCTGAGCAACATAGCCCAGTGATTTCATCGTCTGCAAAAAGCGATATACGGTGCTTTTTGACATCATGACGCGCTGCGAAAGTTCGGTGATCCCGATCTCACGTTCTTCGCCAAGCGCCTGCAGAATGCCAAATACCTTCAGTACAGAAGACACAGAGTCTGGCTGTTTATCCAAATCTGCAATAGCCATTAGTCACCTCATCGCCCGTGTTTTATAAAAATCAGAATAGTTTTTTATTATAAATTTCTCGCCTGCCCGTCGCAATCCGAGTTTGGTCACTTCGTTACAAATCTGCGATATAAAACCGAAATGCGGGTGATAGAATCATTATACAAATCATTGAACAAGCAAAACCCAGCTTTTCCCATGAATAAATCCACACCAGACGGCTTACCGGTCCCACAACGCTACGGGGCAATTTTAACGATTGTTATTGGCATTACCATGGCCGTACTCGACGGCGCTATTGCGAATGTTGCACTGCCTACAATTGCGCGGGATCTGCACGCCTCACCAGCCAGCTCAATATGGGTCGTTAACGCCTATCAGATAGCGATTGTCATCTCCCTGCTGACGTTGTCCTTCCTCGGCGACATGTTCGGCTACCGTCGCGTCTACCAGTGCGGGCTGGTGCTTTTTACGCTGACGTCCCTGCTATGCGCGCTGTCAGATTCGTTACTCACGCTGACGCTTGCTCGTGTCGCGCAAGGTTTCGGTGGCGCGGCGCTAATGAGTGTGAATACTGCATTAATTCGCCTGATTTACCCCCAGCGTCAACTGGGACGCGGGATGGGAATCAACTCATTCGTGGTTGCTGTCTCCTCGGCGGCAGGCCCGACGATTGCCGCGGCAATTCTCTCTGTCGCCTCCTGGCAGTGGCTGTTTTTGATTAATGTGCCACTGGGCATACTCTCGCTGGTCCTGGCGCTGCGCTATTTGCCCGCCAATGGCTCACGCAGTGCAATGCCGAAATTCGATCTCCCAAGCGCAGTGATGAACGCGCTAACGTTTGGTTTACTGATAACCGCGATGAGTGGCTTCGCCCAGGGGCAATCCACCACACTGGTGCTCGCTGAAATCGCCGCCATGCTGGTGATCGGCACCTTCTTTGTACGTCGGCAACTGCGTTTGTCGGTGCCTCTGTTACCCGTCGACCTGTTGCGTATCCCGCTGTTCTCATTATCGATTTGTACATCAATCTGCTCTTTTTGCGCACAAATGCTGGCTCTCGTTTCCCTCCCCTTCTTTATGCAATCGGTGCTTGGGCGCAGCGAAGTGGAAACCGGTCTGTTGTTAACCCCGTGGCCGTTAGCGACCATGGTGATGGCACCGTTAGCGGGTTATCTGATTGAACGTGTCCATGCCGGATTATTGGGCGCGCTTGGGCTGGCCATGATGGCGTGCGGCTTGTTTGCGCTTGCGATGCTGCCCACAGCCCCTACGGATGCGGATATTATCTGGCGAATGGCCCTTTGTGGGGCGGGATTTGGTCTGTTCCAGTCGCCCAATAACCATACGATTATCAGTTCCGCGCCGCGTCAACGTAGCGGTGGCGCCAGCGGTATGCTCGGTACCGCGCGTCTCTTAGGGCAGAGTTCCGGGGCGGCACTGGTGGCGTTACTCTTCAACCTGTTTGATAAGAGCGGGACGCATACATCACTCCTGCTTGCAGGCATACTGGCGACCGTCGCCGCTATTGTCAGCGGTTTGCGGATCACACAGCCGCGCACGGCATAAAAAAAGCGCGTCATATGACGCGCTTTTTCATTTCAGGCGTACGCCTTATTTGAGATAAGCCCCGCTACGCAGCGCTTCGATACGTTTGTCCAGCGGCGGGTGAGTCATAAACAGCTCGCTTAACGACTTGCCTTTACCGTTGATGCAAAATGCCATCATGCTGCTGGCTTCCTGCGGCTCGTAGCTGGTTTTCAGACGCTGGAGAGCGGCAATCATTTTTTCACGACCAACGAGTTTTGCAGAACCCGCATCGGCATGGAATTCACGGTGACGCGAGAACCACATCGTGATGATGCTGGCCAGAATACCAAAGACCAGCTCCAGCACGGTCGCTACCGCAAAGTAAATCAACGGGTTACCGTTGCTCTCTTCGCCATCATCACGGTTGCCGCTAAGAAAGCCTGATGCAATCTGCGCGAGAATACGCGAGATGAAGATAACGAAGGTGTTCACCACCCCCTGAATCAGGGTCATCGTGACCATGTCGCCGTTTGCAATATGGCTAATTTCGTGGGCAATAACCGCTTCGGCTTCATCACGGCTCATATTCTGCAAAAGCCCAGTACTGACAGCAACCAGCGATGCGTCACGGCGGGCACCTGTCGCAAATGCGTTGATATCCGGCGCATGGTAGATAGCCACCTGCGGCATAGCGATACCCGCCTGGCGAGCCTGATTGGCAACGGTATTCATCAGCCAGCGTTCCATGTCGTTACGCGGCTGTTCAATAACCTCACCGCCTACGGACTTCAGTGCCATCCATTTCGACATCAGCAGTGAAACAAAAGAGCCGCCAAAACCAAACAGCAGCGCCATAATCAATAATCCCTGCACGCTGCTCGACTGAATGCCCGTCAGGCTAAGCACCAGGCCGAAGACAAGCATGACGGCAAGGTTAGTCAACAGGAAGAGCGCGATACGCATCATAATTTTCTTTTAACCTCTAATTAACAAAACGCACTATGCGATTACCCACATCGTATGGTTAATCCGGCTATTTTCAAGCATCAGAGAGCCGTAAGTGACCAGAAAGACACAACTTTACATTTTGTAGCACAATGCTTACGCCATGTGGAGCTTGTTAAAAAAACAGGCACAATTTCTTGTGCCTGCTGGAGGGTTATTTTGCGGGAGCGGGGTCAGCCGCCGGGGAATCTTTTTCAAGATGGGCAAGGTCCAGCGCGATATGGACGGTCTCATCCAGATAGGGATCCGGCTCCTGGTAATCTTTTGGCAGATCTTCCAGTTTCTTCAGCTGCGGTTTGCCTTCACGTTTGAAGCGATCGTTGAGGCGACTGAGACGAATAGCATCGTCTTCGGTGTTCTCTTTTTCACGCTGCGCATAGTTTAGCGACACGATATTCTTTTTATCTTTCAGGGCATTGAAGCGAGCAATGTCCTTCATGATGTACTGGAATTCCGGGTCTTTCGCAATACGCTCATCATGTTCCTGCAGCAACTGCGGACCAAACGGCTTCATGTCGCCATACTTCGTAAAGTTAGCCGCATTGATGCTATCCCACGGCAGGGCGTTATCTTCAAATTTCTCGCCCGTTTCCGTCACTTGCGTCCCCGTCGGCATGATGATGTCCGGTGTAACGCCTTTACGCTGTGTACTGCCGCCATTGACGCGGTAGAACTTCTGGATCGTGTACTGCACTGAACCCAGCGCAGGCCATTCCGGACGCAACATCTGGTCATAAATACGGTTCAGCGAACGATACTGCTGAACGGTACCTTTACCGAAGGTGGGTTCACCCACGATCAACGCACGGCCATAATCCTGCATCGCCGCAGCAAATATTTCAGATGCCGAGGCACTGAAGCGGTCAACCAGCACCACCAGCGGGCCTTTATAATAGACTACGCCATCGGTATCGCTGTCTTCACGGACTTTGCCATTATTGTCGCGAACCTGAACCACAGGACCTGACGGAATAAACAGACCGGAGAGGGAAACCGCTTCCGTTAATGCTCCGCCACCGTTGGTGCGCAGATCAATCACGACGCTGCTAACGTTCTGTTTTTCGAGCTTCTGCAACTGAACCTTGACGTCATCCGTCAGACCCACATAGAAGCCAGGAATATCCAGTACGCCAACTTTTTCTTTGCCGACCGTTTTCACCGACATTTTCACTGCACGGTCTTCAAGACGAATCCGTTCACGCGTCAGCGTTACAATCCGCGTCTTCGTTCCTTTACCCGCAGGCAGAATTTCGAGGCGAACTTTGCTGCCTTTTGGACCTTTGATCAGCGCAACTACGTCATCGAGACGCCAGCCAATGACATCGACCATATTCTGGCCCGTCTGACCAACGCCAACGATACGATCGCCCACGCTGATGGCTTTGCTCTTCGACGCCGGACCGCCCGCTACCATCGAATTGATAACCGTGTAGTCGTCATCCATTTGCAGAACGGCACCGATACCTTCCAGAGAAAGGCTCATCTCAGTGTTGAACTGTTCCGTATTGCGTGGCGACAGATAGTTAGTATGCGGATCAATTTCGCGGGCAAACGAGGTCATCGCCAGCGAGAACACATCTTCACTGTTGGTTTGCACCAGGCGACGAATGGCAAACTTATAACGACGCGTCAGAGTATCGCGGATCTCTTTGTCATCTTTTCCAGTGAGCTTGAGACTCAACTCGTCATATTTGACTTTGCCGTCCCACAGAGCATTAAGCTCAGACTCATCCTTCGGCCATGGCGCTTTGCTGCGGTCAAGGTTGAAAGTGTCGTTGCCAGAGAAATCCATCGGACGCTCCAGCACTTTCAGTGCGTACTGGTAGCGTTCGAAACGGCGTTTTTGCGCGAGATTGTAGAGATCGTAGAAAACATCGAGTTTGCCGGTGCGGAGTTCATCACCTAACTGCGTTTTTTTCTGCGCGAATTGTGCAACATCGCTGGCCAGAAGCACGTTATGGCTGTAGTCCAGCAAATTGAGGTAACGATCGAAGATCTTTGCCGAAAAGGCTTGATCCAAATCGAATTGACGGTAGTGAGAACGGGTAAACCGCGAGGTCACGCGTTCACTCACCGTCGCGTGCTGAGCCTCTTCCTTTAACACCGGAATTTGATCGGCACGGGTAATATCTTCCACTGCGAAAACCTGGCCTGTTACTAATAACAGACCAGCCAACGCTGTGCGCTTAAACAAAGTGTTCATGCCAGGCCAGGCCTCCGTTTCAGAACATCAAATGTTCTGCGCGTACAATCATCGACATACCCGAAGTAAGCTGTACGCGAACGCCATCTTTGGTGATTTCCAGGACGGTGGCGTCCATCGCATTATTACCCGCTTTAACCTTGAGGTTTTGACCTACGGTCAGTGCAGATAAATCTGAAACTGGCGTATGACGTTCTTCTCGTGGCGCACGCTGGGGTTTTGCGGCAGGTTTGTCAGTACGAGGTTTACGCTCGCTATTTTCCTTACGGCGCGGTGCCGGACGAGGTTTACGCTCACGACGCGGAGCCTCTTCCGTCTCACCTGCTGCAATGGCGGCTTCGCGTTTTTTCGCTTGTTGTTCAGCGCGTTGCGCCTGAACGCGAGCTTTGGCTTCTTCAAGCTGTTTACGGGCGTGCTCAACGTGTTGCTCATCCAGAACGCCACACGGGTTACCGTCGAGATCGACACGGGTCGCACCAGCTTTAATACCGTACAGGTAACGCCAGCTTGAAGTGTAAAGACGTAAAGCGGAACGAAGCTGAGTTTTGCTGAGATTCATCTCGCCCTCAACTCGTGCTACTAAATCCTGAAAAATACCGATTTTCAGGGGACGCGCTTCGCCTTCTGCACTGAAACAGTGAGGAAAACGTTCGGACAAAAAGGCGATAACTTCTTTACTGCTATTCAACTTAGGTTGATTTTCCATGAAATTTCCTGATTACAACGGACGTTGCCAACAAGCCGCAGGCATGAACAGGCGTCATTATAATGACGCTATCCGTAAATGCTACGTTATCCGTTGATTATCCTGCGACGCTCGCAAAGAATTTTTTATAATCGGTCTGTACAAGCGTGTTTTCCAGGTGCGAAACCAGTTCACGCAACCCTTGTTCATCCTCTGCAGTAAAGCGCGAGAACGCGACGCTATCGATATCAAGTACGCCAATAATCTGATTATTCAGTGTAATGGGCAGTACGATTTCGGCATTACTGGCAGCATCACAGGCAATATGCCCGGAGAACTGATGAACATCTTCCACGCGTTGCACGCTATTTTGTGCCACAGCAGTACCGCAAACGCCGCGTCCAACCGGAATACGCACGCAGGCAATCTTGCCCTGGAACGGCCCCAATACCAGCGTATCCCCTTCAAGGAGATAGAAACCGGCCCAGTTCACGTCGCTCAGTCGCTCAAAAAGCAGCGCGCTGGTGTTAGCGAGTGTCGCTAAGAAACTGGTTTCACCTGCCATTAACGCCTGAAAATCACGGTTTAAATCCGCGTAAAATTCTATTTTGTTCATTATCCAATCACTTTATGTCTTACTTCGGTCATGCAGTTTAGCCTATTAAAATAAGCATTAAATGCATTGATGCTCAAGAAGTTCCCATCATGAGTTAAGATAGATTTATTCCTGATTTATTCATATGCATGCAATGGCCCTGAAAAACCGACAGATAACGCCTGCTAAAAAAATGGCCGTCCACGCCATCGGCGACGCCTTGCCCCGCGCACATTATCAGCGATGTCCGCAATGCGATACGCTTTTCGCCCTTCCGGTCATGAAATCGCACCAAAGTGCATTCTGCCCCTGTTGTGATGCGAAAATTCGCGACGGTCGAGACTGGTCATTAACCCGCCTGGCCGCAATGGCCGTGACGATGATACTGCTCATGCCATTCGCATGGAGCGAGCCGTTGCTGCACTTCTACCTGCTGGGAACACGCATCGACGCTAACCTGCTCCAGGGGATCTGGCAGATGACCGCACAGGGCGATCCGCTCACGGCCGCGATGGTACTGTTTTGTACCGTGGGAGCCCCGCTGGTGCTGGTCGCCGCGATCGCCTACTTATGGTTCGGTAACATACTGGGGATGAATCTCCGCCCGGTTCTGCTGATGCTGGAAAAGCTAAAAGAATGGGTCATGCTGGATATTTATCTGGTGGGCATCGGTGTTGCCTCGATCAAAGTGCAGGACTATGCCTTTCTGCAACCAGGTGTTGGCCTTATCGCTTTTGTTGCTCTGGTGATTTTAAGCATTCTGACGCTGATTCACTTGAACGTGGAGCAGCTCTGGGAGCGTTTCTACCCGCAACGACCGGCAAATCGTCCTGATGAAAAGTTGCGCATCTGCCTGGGATGTCACTTCACCGGCTTCCCGGATCCGCGAGGTCGCTGCCCGCGTTGCCATATCCCTTTGCGCTATCGCCGCCGTCAGAGCGTACAAAAATGCTGGGCTGCGCTTATCGCGTCGTTAATTTTTCTGTTTCCGGCTAATCTTCTTCCCATCTCGGTGGTTTACGTCAATGGGGCACGACAGGAAGACACGATTTTGTCCGGCATTATGTCACTGGCAAACAGTAATGTTGCCGTTGCAGGCGTCGTGTTTATCGCCAGTATTCTGGTGCCGTTTACCAAAGTTATCGTGCTGTTTACACTGCTTCTTAGCATCCACTTCAAATTTGAACAGGGGTTACGTACACGCATCCTGCTTCTGCGCTTTGTGACCTGGATTGGGCGTTGGTCCATGCTCGATCTGTTTGTCATCTCACTGACAATGTCACTGATTAACCGCGACCAGTTACTTGCTTTTACCATGGGACCGGCTGCGTTTTATTTCGGCGCAGCCGTAATATTGACTATTCTTGCTGTGGAATGGCTGGACAGCCGCTTACTTTGGGATGCACATGAGTCAGGAAACCCCCGCTTCGCCGACTGAAGCGCGTATAAAAACAAAACGCCGCATTTCACCTTTCTGGCTGCTGCCGGTCATTGCGCTGCTGATTGCAGGCTGGCTGGTTTGGGGAAGCTATAAAGATCGCGGTAATACCATCACCATCGATTTTATGTCTGCCGACGGTATCGTCGCAGGCAGAACGCCGATTCGTTATCAGGGTGTTGAAGTGGGCACCGTTCAGGATATCCGCCTGAGCGACGATCTGAAAAAAATCGAAGTGCGCGCCAGCATCAAAGCCAATATGAAAGATGCCTTACGCAGTGAGACGCAATTCTGGCTGGTCACGCCAAAAGCCTCGCTGGCGGGCGTTTCCGGGCTGGATGCATTGGTCGGGGGTAACTATATCGGTATGATGCCCGGTAAAGGGGAGCCGCAAGAGCATTTCACCGCCCTCGACACGCAGCCTAAATATCGCCTGAATAATGGCGAACTGATGATTCATCTTCATGCCCCGGATCTGGGCTCGCTTAACAGCGGGTCGCTAGTCTATTTCCGAAAAATTCCGGTCGGCCGCGTTTACGATTACTCCATCAATAACAACAAACAAGGCGTCACTATTGATGTGCTGATAGAGCGCCGGTTTACCAATCTGGTAAAAAAAGGCAGCCGCTTCTGGAATATTTCAGGTGTCAAAGCGGATGTGAGCCTGAGTGGCGCAAAAGTCGAGCTTGAAAGCCTCGCCGCGCTGGTTAATGGCGCTATTGCATTCGACTCTCCGGACTCATCACAGCCAGCGGCCCAGGATGATGAGTACGGTCTTTACGAAGATCTCGCCCATAGCCAACGCGGCGTGTTGATCAAGCTTGATCTCCCAGGCGGAGATGGGCTGAAAGCGGGCTCGACTGCCCTGATGTATCAGGGGTTGCAGGTGGGGCAGTTAACCAAACTCAATCTCAACCCTGGTGGCGCAGTGACCGGTGAAATGACGGTGGATCCGGGCGTCGTTAATTTACTGCGCGACAATACGCGTATCGAAATGCGCAGCCCCAAAATTTCACTTGATAACCCCAATGTCAGTTCGCTTCTGACAGGCACTACGCTGGAGCTGGTTCCGGGTGAAGGTGAACCTCGCAATCACTTTGTGGTGCTTCCGGCGACAAAAAATCTGTTGCAGCAACCCGGGGTCATCACCCTGACGCTCACCGCACCGGAAAGCTATGGCATTGACGCGGGACAACCGCTGATTTTACATGGCGTACAAGTCGGCCAGGTGCTGGAGCGAAATTTAACCAATAAAGGCGTTTCGTTTGCGCTGGCTATCGATCCGCAGTACCGCGAACTGGTGCACGGTGATAGCAAGTTTGTGGTTAACAGTCGTATTGACGTCAAAATGGGACTGGATGGCGTGGAGTTTCTCGCCGCCAGCGCCAACGAATGGCTCAGCGGCGGTATTCGTATTCTGCCCGGCAGCAAAGGCGAGATGAAGTCCAGCTATCCCTTGTTCGCTAATCTCGATAAAGCCCTGGAAAACAGCCTGAGCGACCTGCCGACAACCACCCTGACGCTCACCGCAGATACTCTGCCGGATGTGCAGGCAGGCTCGGTGGTGCTCTACCGTAAATTTGAAGTCGGTGAGATCATTACCGTGCGCCCCCGCGCCGATGCGTTTGATATCGAAGTACATATCAAGCCGGAATATCGTTCGCTGCTGACCAGCAATAGCGTTTTTTGGGCCGAAGGCGGGGCGAAAGTACAGTTGAACGGTAGCGGCCTGACGGTGCAGGCGTCGCCCTTGTCCCGTGCTCTGAAAGGAGCCATCAGTTTCGATAATCTCAGCGGCGCCAGTGCCAGCGCCCGTAAAGGCGACAAACGTATTCTGTACGCCTCAGAGACCGCCGCACGCGCCGTGGGAAGTCAGATAACCCTGCACGCCTATGATGCCGGAAAACTGGCTACGGGTATGCCGATTCGCTATCTGGGCATTGATATCGGACAGATTTCGAATCTCCAGCTTATTGCCGACAGAAGCGAAGTCCAGGCAACCGGGGTACTCTACCCTGAATATGTGCAGACTTTTGCCCGTGGCGGTACCCGTTTTTCTGTTGTCACACCGCAAATCTCTGCGGCGGGTGTTGAGCATCTTGATACGATCCTGCAACCCTATATCAATGTTGAACCTGGTCACGGCGAGGCGCGTCGCGATTTTGAAATTCAGGAAACCACGATCACCGACTCCCGTTATCTGGACGGTTTGAACGTGGTGGTTGAAGCACCGGAGGCCGGTTCGCTGAATATTGGCACGCCTGTGCTGTTCCGTGGGATCGAAGTGGGTACGGTCACAGGTCTGATGCTCGGTTCCCTGTCAGATCGTGTAATGGTAGGCTTGCGGATCAGTAAACGTTATCAGCACCTGGTGCGAAATAATTCCGTCTTCTGGCTGGCTTCCGGCTATTCGCTTGACTTTGGCCTGACCGGCGGCGTGGTGAAAACCGGTACCTTTAACCAGTTTATTCGCGGTGGGGTGGCTTTTGCCACGCCGCCGGGAATCCCGCTGGCACCACAAGCGCAACCAGGCAAACATTTCCTGTTGCAGGAAAGCGAGCCTAAAGAGTGGCGTCAATGGGGTACCGCCCTGCCACGTTAATGCCTTACCGCTCCGGCGTGCCCGCGCCGGAGCGAGTATGTTACACTGCGCCCCTCTCTGCTTTCCTTGGTATAACCTGTGGCTCAAAACGCTGTTTATCTTCCTGACGAATTTCTGGCACAAATGCGTGAATTGCTGCCAGCCCATCTCTCCTTCGACGCATTTATCGCGGCCTGCCAGCGGCCTTTACGACGCAGTATAAGAATTAATACGCTCAAGATTGCCGTTGAGGATTTTCTGACGCTGATTGCGCCTTATGGCTGGCAACTGACGCCGATTCCGTGGTGTGCCGAAGGGTTCTGGATTGAGCGGGATGATGAAGAGGCGTTGCCGCTCGGTAGCACCGCAGAACATTTAAGCGGCCTGTTTTATATTCAGGAAGCCAGTTCCATGCTGCCGGTTAGCGCCCTGTTTGCCGATGGCGAAATGCCCGAACGAGTCATGGATGTTGCGGCGGCCCCGGGTTCAAAAACCACCCAAATTGCCGCGCGTATGGGCAATCGCGGCGCCATCCTCGCCAATGAGTATTCCGCCAGCCGCGTGAAAGTACTGCACGCCAATATCAGCCGCTGCGGTGTATCTAATGTCGCGTTAACCCATTTCGATGGCCGCGTCTTCGGCCCCGCGTTGCCAGAGATGTTTGATGCCATTTTGCTTGATGCGCCCTGTTCTGGCGAAGGTGTGGTGCGTAAGGATCCGGATGCATTAAAGAACTGGTCGCATGCCAGTAATCTTGAGATTGCCGCAACCCAACGCGAATTGATCGATAGTGCTTTTCATGCCCTGCGTCCGGGCGGCACGCTGGTCTATTCAACCTGTACGCTAAATCGCGACGAGAACGAAGCCATATGCCACTGGCTAAAAGCGCAATATCCTGACGCAGTGGAATTTTTGCCCCTTGATACGCTGTTTACGGGCGTGCAACAAGCGCTGACGGAGGAAGGCTTTTTACATGTCTTCCCACAAATTTATGACTGCGAAGGGTTCTTTGTCGCACGGTTGCGTAAAACCGCGGCAATCGCACCGCTGCCCTCCCCAGGCTACAAAGTAGGTAACTTCCCGTTTGCCCGTATGAAGCCTAAGGAAGAGGCTCAGTTAGTTAACGCAGCGGCCGCCGTTGGCCTGCACTGGCACGAAGACCTGGTACTGTGGCAACGGGATAAAGAGGTTTGGCTTTTCCCGGCACACATCGAGCCGCTTATTGGCAAAGTGCGCTTCTCACGGCCTGGTATCAAGCTCGCTGAAAGCCATAATAAAGGTTATCGTTGGCAGCATGAGGCCGTCATCGCCCTGGCGGGAGTGGATAACCCGCTCGCCTTTGAACTCACGCATCAGGAGGCGGAAGAGTGGTATCGCGGGCGCGATGTTTATCCGGAAACCCCTCCGGCAAAAGACGATGTTATCGTGACTTATCAGCGCCAACCGCTGGGTCTGGCGAAAAAAGTGGGCAGCAGACTTAAAAATAGCTATCCACGCGAACTGGTAAGGGATGGCCGTTTGTTCGCCAGCAATACGTGACGGCGAGCAAAAAAACAGCATTTTCTGACTGGCATCTTGCTCTGTGTTGTACCAGGCTGAATGTTGGGCGGCTGCACTGGTCGTACCACATGACTACCATCAACGGAGAGCATTATGACGAAAGCCAACGTGCGCATTGGCGCATTCGAAATCGATGATGCCGAGCTGCAAGGAGAAAAACAGGGTGAGCGAACGTTGCGTATCCCTTGTAAATCCGACCCGGATTTATGTATGCAGCTTGACGCCTGGGACGCGGAAACCAGCATTCCGGCGATCCTTGACGGCGAACATTCAGTTTTATACCGCGAGCATTACGATCAGAAATCTGATACCTGGGTCATGCGTCTTGCCTGATTCAATGGGAACCCGTCCATGAGACGGGTTATTTACCTGCCTCATTTCCCCTGCCTCCAATCATCCCCTACAATTACATCATGCTGTAATGAACCGAGGATGGAATGTTCGCTCTGGTCTTGTTTGTTTGCTACCTGGACGGTGGGTGTGAGGACATCGTTGTGGATGTCTTTAATACCGAACAACAGTGTCTTGTCGCTATGGAAGTACAACGTCTGCGCTATGGCGGATGCTATCCGGTGGAAGATTTTATTGACGGCTTCTGGCGCCCTGCCCAGGAGTACAGTGATTTTTAACTACTGTACCTGCACTAACGTCATTTCACCGCCGAAGACGGCGCCGGTATCAATGTAATGCTGATTGCTGGCATCTACGCGATGTTTAAGCGGAGTATGGCCAAACCAAAAGTGGTCTGCACCGGCAATGGCTACCCCCTTCCCCGCCAGATGTTCACTCAAACGCTCACGACGCCAGAGTACCGATTCTTTGTCTACGGGTTTTTGCCATGCGTAATGATCGGACGGGTAATCGGCATGGGCGATAATATTGACCCCGCTGGCGCAGTGGAGCTCAATAATGTAAGGCAATTGCTCGCATTCCCGTAGCGCATCGTAAGCCCTGTGCTGTTCCTTTTCGCTGAGGTTACTGAACCAGGCGCCGCCATTGAATGTCCAGAGAGTCATCTCCCCCGCGTTAAGCGCGTCGATAGCCATCTGCTCATGGTTTCCCCTGACCGTTTTAAACCACGGTCGTTTAAGCAATTGCAGGCACTGCAGACTGTCAGGACCACGATCAATTAAGTCGCCAACGCATATGAGTAAATCCTTATAGGGATCAAAGTGGCGCTCGCGCAGTTCATTCAACAGACGCTGATGGCAGCCGTGCAGATCACCTACGATCCAGATATGCCGCCAGGTATTCCCATCGATACGTTGATACATAACTCCCCCTTATTTTTAGTATAGAAAGGAGACTTGACTCTGCGTAATCATGTTCAAATTCAGCGCAACTTAAATCCTCGTTAAACGAACCCGAAATAAACCACAGTGTTCAGGTTAATTTGCCACGGCGTAATCCCTAGAATAGCTATTGAACATTCAGAGGGTCCTACCGTGTCTAATATCAGTCTGCAAGAAAAACACCTGCAAAATCACCATCAGCATATTATTCGCGAGCTGGTCTCCGGACGTCTGGTTCCTGGCCCTATCTGGACTAAACGAAATTATCGCCTTAAATTCCTGCTCCGTTCGCTGTTGTTCTGGTCTTCAACGGTAAAAATGCTGAGCGCATTATCGCAACGTCCGGGATTTGAGCGTTTACTGAATGCCCAGGTGACACTGCCGAGTAAATCGCATCGTCAATATCTGACGCTGGGGCTCAATGCGGCAAAGCGTGCCGATGCGATTGTTAGCCACTATCAGTGGGTTGACAGTTGCCTGTCAGCCAGGGCTGCCGATGCAATGACCGCCGTCAACCATCAGCACATCTTGCAGTGCAAAGGTAAAGATGATACCGAATTTAACATTTTTGCCTCCTGCGCCCATAAAGCAGAGCGTGAAGGCGAAAGCACCCTGTGGCTGTATGACGGCAACAATGTCCTGCTGGCGAGCGCCACATTCAGCGTGATCGAGGAAAAAGGCCAGCGTGCCTTAGTGATTGGCGGTCTGCAGGGTCCCCGCAGAAACATCTCCCATGAAGTCATCAAAGTGGCAACACGTGCCTGCTACGGTATTTTCCCTAAACGTTTGCTGATAGAAGTACTATGGCAGATGTGCGCGCACACCGGCATTAGCGCGGTTTATGGCGTTAGCGATGATGGTCATGTCTTTCGCGCGTTGCGTTACCGCTTTAGCAAAGGCCGCCATTTCCATGCCAGCTATGACGAGTTCTGGGCCTCTATTGATGGTGAGAAAGATAATGCCTGGCGCTGGCGTTTGCCATTAATGCTGGAACGGAAACCGCTTGAGAGTATCCCAAGTAAGAAACGTGCCGAATATCGCCGCCGCTTCCAGTTACTCGACGATATGAATAGCAGTCTGGCCGATTTTTTCCGCTAAATATTGAGAGCAGTGGCATCACCACTGCTCTTTGTTATTACTGTTGGTATCAATACCTTATTTATTCTCATTTTCATTGCCAGTAATTATTATTTTATTCCTATTATTTACTAAATATCTCCACACCAACATTCAACCAATAACGTGATCTTGTCTGGCGCGCATCGTGGATCTGCTGGTCAGCACACAAATTGATGCAGCGCATTCATATAGTAAAAAACGAGATGATACGGCTAAAACGTAACGATATATCTTTCAAGGCTTTTTTTTCATGCTACTGTGGTTTTTCCATTTAACGGCCCGGAGGGGCTATTCCAACCTTAAAATTCGTTTGTCCTGTCTGCAAAGGAAATTCGTTTTTTTTCACGCAATTTTGCCCGGATAAAAATTACCCTCACGGTGCAATTTGTTCAGGGTGTGGTTCACGTCTTACGGCAAAAGCCTGTATTCCAGTCAGACGGAGATGGCCTAAAAAAGCCTCCTGATGTGAGGCCTCGACGTGAGGCCTTTCTAACACGTGCAAAATAATTTATGCGCCATCTGCAGAACACGGGAAAATCATTTTCCCGTACAGACCACGGTTTAATCCAGTTGTTGGTGGCAGGTTAATAAAACTGACGAATGGCCTGTTCAGTTTCACGCGTAGTGACTAATTCAGAAAACTTGGCTATCAGGAACTCTTTGCCATCCAGCACATACGTTTCGATCGGCATATCAAGGAAGGAGCGCTGATCATTTCTGTAGCTGACCTTCTTTAGGTCGTCCGCCACCGAGATGTGATCGACCTTTCCACCGGGGAGTATTACCACAACATCTTTGCTCATGTCGTTATCCTCAGTTGTTTAAATTGCATACGACATTAGCACAGCCTTTCGGTCATCGTCTCTTGTTATGTTCAGGCATCATGACAAGGTTGAAGGAGAAAGCGGCGGCGCCATTATGGAAACCCACTCACCGCTCACCCATTTCTCTTCGAGACTTTGCCAGCCAGGCTTGCTGTCTAACGCTTGTTCAGGCAAAAAAAACCGCTCGGACAGAGCGGTGAATGAAGCTTACCAGGGAATAATAATGAAGCATGGATGCAATGACTATAGCTGGCTAATAGTTGCTTAATGAAAACCAGGACGATTCTCAAAGCATATATTCTTTATAATTAGCAAACTAAGGGTCGTAACGAAGAATTTATTAGCTTTCAAGCAATTGCTTCCCTCAGGAGAAGAGCGGATTTCCCTCTCCTGAGGGATTTTTATTTACAAATTTCACTGTTGAGCTTATTGAAGGTCTCGATCTGTCGATGATATTCATCAATCGTGAACTGGTCGTTACCGCTATATGCAATGGGCCGGCGTGAGTATTTAAAGCCAATAACCAGATGATAGGGTTCTGCAGTAATGAATCGCACGCCTATTTTACGTCCAGGGTTCGTCTCCCCTGAGATAACACCACAGACATAAGGTTGCCCCTCAGATACATGTTTTGACACCTCAGACGCCGCGCAAATGAATTTTCTGATGCGCTGCCTTTCCACAGCAGCACGACTTACCAGATTTCGAATCATCATCACAACATCGAGGCCGCGCTTATCATGCCAGACGGCCGGGGCGAGCCCCATAGCAGAACGTCTCAACCCACAGGAATGGCGCTGTTGACCTATCGTTAAGGAGCGGGACGAGAATTTCGCGCAACGTCTTCTGGCTATAAGAACTTAAAATGCCCAAAAATACCTGGACGCCCGCGGTGCAGAGTATGTTATGGTTTAGATCGTATGCAGGAAATTTTGACTGTTTTCTGTATGCCCTGATTTGGCTCTTTTGGGAAACTAAGAGCCAAAAAAAGACCGAATACGATTCCTTTTCTCGCCCATACATATCACAACCCTTTATTTTCAATAAGTTAATAGGTAATCTGCACATTAATTAACCAATCAGGCGTGTGTTTGTGGCCTTTTAAAATCAGCAAGTTGCTAAGTAATTCGGACATATTCGGACAAAAATCGGACAAACTGAGTATGGTTTTTGCGCTGAAATAGCCGATTTTCAACCCGTGGTCATTTCCTAAAGCTTGACACGACTGCTTATTGATTAGAGCCAATCAATTACATTCCGAATTACTTTCAAATCTTAATCCGCTTACGGGTGCGCGCCGCTTTTTTCTCTTTCTCTATACTTTTAGTCTGACTGGTTGGAGGTGCTTATATGCGGACGATTTGCCCAGACGCAAACGCGTGACGAATATCTGGTATACCTAGCGGAAGAGGCCGAACGCGATATCGCATACGACCCCGAGCCGATTGGCCGGTATAACGTCGCTCCTGGGACGAAAGTTCTCTTACTCAGTGAACGCGACGAGCAACTGCATCTTGATCCTGTAATCTGGGGTTACGCACCCGGGTGGTGGGATAAAACACCATTGATTAATGCTCGCGTCGAGACAGCAGCCACCAGCAGAATGTTTAAACCACTATGGTTGCATGGCAGGGCTATCTGTTTCGCTGACGGCTGGTTCGAATGGAAAAAGGAAGGTGACAAGAAACTGCCCTACTTCATTCACCGCGCCAACGGTCAACCGATTTTCATGGCAGCGATCGGCAGCACCCCGTTCGAACGTGGCGACGAGGCTGAGGGGTTTCTCATTGTGACTTCCGCTGCAGATAAAGGCATGGTCGATATTCACGACAGGAGACCGTTGGTATTGACGCCGGAAGCAGCCCCGGAATGGATGCGACAGGGCATTGGCGGGAAGGAAGCGGGAGAAATTGCAGCCGACGGTGCAGTACCGGCTGATAACTTTATCTGGCACGCTGTTACGCGTGCCGGGGGTAATGTTAAAAATCAAGGATGGGAGTTAATCGAACCGATTCGTTAATACTTACAAGACATACCAAGCCGTCTGCTATGAGCGAGGAGCGGAAGTCCAAACTTCCTGTCACACCCCGCATATCTCGTTTTGCCTGTGCTGCTTTGGCACCGCTAAAGCGATGGGTTGTTGCAACATCAGCAAAGATGTTGCCATCGCTACCTCTGGTAATGCGATTTTTTTGGCTAGATACGTAGCGGAAGTTTCTGAGTAAAAAAATCTGTCGCGAGCCGCACGCGGGTGGAAATGAACCGACGCTTTGGCCAGACAAGATTGACGTCCTGGTTCTCATTGACGAACTCATCCAGCACCGTGATCACATCGGCATGCTTCAACGCTTCAACAAGCGATGCCCGGTAAAACATACCAATCCCCACACCCGCCTGCACACCTGCCAGAATGGTTTCGGCACTATTCGACGAGAGGTTTCCGCAGACGGGGACGCTGAATCGGCCTGCTGGTCCTGTGAATGACCACTCCGTCATCTCGCCATAGACCAGGCAGTTGTGTTCGATGAGATCGGCGGGCGTACCGGGTATGCCGTATTGGGCGAAATAGTGGCGGGAGCCCGCACAGATTAGGGAGGTATTGCCGACGCGGCGGACAACAGAATCAGGGTCGTTACTGGGGCTTAAGCGAATCGCCAGATCGATGCGATCTGCAACCATATCTCTTAGCGTATCGGACAATACCAGATCGACCTTAAGACCCGGATGGAGAGACAGCAGTTCGGGGAGTAGCGGCAGCACATGCAAGCGACCAAAGGTGGAGGGCGCGGCTATCCTGACCAGGCCTGTGACTTCCAGCGTGCTGCTGGCGAGTTCATTATCGGCCATGTTGATCTCATCAAGCAGCGGTCTCGTGCGCTCATAATATTTCTGCCCCTGGTCTGTCAGCGTCACTTTACGTGTGCTGCGATGGAGCAAGGCAACGCCGAGACGTTTTTCCAGGGTATTCAATGCTTTACTGATGGATGACTGCGACTCGCCCAATATTCGCGCGGCAGCCGTGAAGCCGCCAGTTTCGACCACAGCGATAAAAGCACTCAATTCCTGAAAGCGATCCATTCTATTTTGGAATTAATTTTATGAATAGTTGGGTAATTATCATCCATAAAAGAATTGATTACCATCTTTTCCACAACGGCACAGGAAGCATGAATGCAGCCCTTTACGGGAAACGTTTTTGACCATGTGAGTAAGGCTGTCCTTATTCTCGTTCGCTAAAACGATAAAGCATCCGCTTCCCGTCATGCCAGCCCGTCACCGGGCAGGCGCACTATACCGTTACCCCCTGTCTGGCCTGTTCGGTACAAGTCGATGCCGCAAATCAGGCCGACTGAGAATTAATCCCATGAGCAAGAGATAACTGACATGCATATTGAACTGAAAAACCGCACCGCTATCGTGACTGGCTCCACCGCAGGCATTGGCCGCGCAATTGCAGAGGGGCTGGCCCAAGCAGGCGCATCAGTCGTTATTAATGGGCGCTCGCAGGAGCGCGTGGAGGCAACATTGCATGAAATGCGTGCGCTGCTGCCTGATGCAGCCCTCAGCGGCGTTGTTGCGGACATCAGTACTGCCCGGGGGTGTGCGGAGCTGATCGCCGCTGTACCAGAGGCCGACATTCTGATTAATAACGCGGGTACGGCACACCCTAATGGTTTCTTCGAGCAGACCGACGAAGAATGGCTGGATTTGTTTCAGACCAACGTATTGAGTGCGGTGCGTTTGTCGAGACATTACCTTTTGAAAATGAAGGCCGTCGGCTGGGGGCGCGTCATTTTTATCAGCAGCGAATCGGCGTTGAATATCCCGAAAGAGATGATTGATTACGGTGTGACCAAGACGGCATTGCTGGGCGTGTCGCGAGGACTGGCTGAACTGATTGCGGGGAGTGGCGTCACTGTTAATGCGGTTTTGCCTGGTCCGACCCGCTCTGAGAGCTTATCGGCATGGATGGAGGCGTCTGCGCAAGAACAAGGAATTTCACCGGCCCAGGCTGAGCAGGATTTTCTGAAAACGATGCGTCCTACCTCTCTCCTTGAGCGTTTCTCCACCACCGATGAGGTCGCGAACATGGTGGTTTACATCGCGTCGGAGCAGGCATCCGCAACGACGGGGGCGGCTTTGCGTGTCGATGGCGGCGTGGTGCGCACCCTTGTCTGATGCGGTTAAAGGAAAAAGTGATGGGCGCTGAATCGGGGAATAATGTCGGCACTGCCGCCAGGTGAGATAACTTGTTTCTTGGTCGCAGCCGCGGTGTGCTTCGCTAAACGACTGAAATAAAGCATGTCTTTAGTGAAAACATCCGGCCGAGTTCAGTATCCTGGCGAAATACCGGGGGGACGTATCACCGGGAATTCATCATCTCAGGTTGCACAAATAAGTTCGTTGACAATAAAAAGTTATATCTAACAGTTAATTGATGTTCTTATTCGTATAAAGAAGCCTCGCCTTCCGGACGGGTTTTAAACCGGCGATGCATCCACAGGTATTGTTCAGGGGCGCGGAGGATTTCATTTTCGATGATTTTATTCATATAAGCGGCTGCGACGACCTCGTTTCCCTCGGGGTAGCCTGATAATGGATTACTGATATACATCCGATAACCTTTTTTATCGCTCCGTCGGATCATACTCAGAGTGATTAAATCTGCACCAGCAAGTTTTGACAGTGCATAGGTTCCATTCGTCGTGGCTGCATTTTTTACGGAGAAAAAGGGGGCGAAAACGCTGCCCTTAGGCCCATAATCCTGATCGGGTGCAAACCATACAGCTTCACCGGCCCTGAGTGCATGGACAAAGCCAGATAAGTTACGTCGATTAATCATGGCCTTATTTGAGCGCATACGTCCTTTTGTCTGAACCCACTCCATTAATGGATTATTATGTGGGCGATAAGTTGCCATCATCGGATGACATAACCCCATGACTCTTCCGCATAATTCAAGAGACATGAAATGAACGCCGACAACCATTACTCCTCTGGTTGCATTGGTCAGGTTTTCAATTCCTTCGACATCAAACCATTTTTTGACTCTCGCATCATTCCAGAACCAGGCCATACCCGTTTCCATTAGTCCCAGACCAAGAGAAACAAAATTTTTATTAACCATCTGGTTTCGGGCAAATGATGTCATTTCGGGAAAGCAGAGTTCAATATTTCTAATCGCAATTCCTTCCCGGCGTTTCAGAAAGGGTCTCGATAGTTTTCCAAGGCCAGAGCCCAGCATATGTAATATGGGGTAAGGAAGCTGAACGATAAGCCATAACAGGCCCAAACCAGACCATGTAAGCCAGTAACGAGGATGAAGTAAATGATTAGTAAATGGTTGTGACATAATTTTCCTTGATGCAATTGAAGGTAGTAACGCATAAGGAAAAAAGGAGAAATTCGTCTTTAGCGATACACATCATGTTAGACAGTTTATGTAGATCTAAATTCAATAAATAAAATTATTTGTCAGCTTCTGGTAAGAAATCCAGAAGAGCTAAGCGGAAATGTCAAATCAGTGAAATTTTACCGGCGAAAAATAAACCTTGCTATTGCTGGTGTCCGATTAATTACCCTCTGGATTTTTGATGCTCTCAAATTCAACAGGGTGAAGACGAATATGGGAAAAAATATAAAATAACTTGTAATCGTTTTTGCTGAATAATCAGCCCGGCTTGAAACATATCCCTGAAACTTGCCGGAAAACGCCTCTTTCGTAGTGTCTCAGTATCTGAGTGGTTCTGTGCGTAACATGAAAGGGGGCTGAGTGATTGTTTAGAATAAATAATTCTCTGCAAAATTTAAGGGTTATTATCTGCTCTCATACAAACATGGCGGTGTTAAGTCGCGAACATTTATTACTGATTCAGAAATTGAATCCCTGATTTATGATACAATGTCCTTCCATGAGAAATTTATGATGAAATCAGAAGACACCCTTGACTGGTATCCGGCACAGTTACCCCCCGTGAAAATAATCCTTGGTGAAGCCGTGCTGGCTGTAGGCAAACAGGGCCGGCCAATAAACACCCGAACCTTACTTGAATATCTGCAGGTGATGCAGGGCAGGCAAAAAAGACGTGATGATAAAGTTGCCATGCAGACCGCAATTGATGTTCTCAGGGATAATCAGCGCATTAACGGCAGGCGTTAATGCGCATGTTAAGTCAGCGTCAGTTCTGAATGATTTCAACCGTATGATTTTGTCTGTCGTCCAGCAGAGGAATTCTGTCGTCAGGCAGAAGATGACCATCCAGAGTGACCTGATACTCGCCATCGCCACGTGAGACATTAATCTGATAATGGCTTTCGCCGTATTGGAATGTCATAGAAAAAGATGGCCACTCATCAGGCAACAGTGGATGGATAGTGAAGGCGGTACCGGACCGTTTTATTCCCAGCAACTCCTCGGTAAGAAGACGCCAGGCCCAGCCAGCTGAACCGGTATACCAGCTCCAGCCTGCTCGTCCGTTATGGGGAGCGACGCTGTAGACATCGGCGCTCATGACATAAGGCTCGGCTTTATAAATCCCGACCGAATCGGCATTGAGGGTATGATTTATCGGGTTGAGCATGGACCAGAGTTGCCAGGCGCGTTTGGCGTTCCCCATGCGGGCAAATGCCATCACAGCCCAGATGGCGCCATGTGTATACTGCCCCCCGTTTTCCCGCACACCGGGCAGGTAGCCCTGTATGTAACCCGGATTTGGACCGTGGCCATCGAAAGGAGGCGTTAACAGCTTTATCAGTCCCTTCTCGTTATCCACAAGGTGTTTATCCAGCGCCTTCATTGCCTGCACGCAGCGGCCCGGCATTGCGGCCCCGGACAATACAGACCAGCTCTGCACAATCGCATCAATACGGCAGTCCTGCGAAGCTTTCGACCCAAGGGGAGTACCATCATCAAAATACCCGCGTCGGTACCATTCACCATCCCAGGCGTGGGCTTCGAGATTGTGTTGCAGGCGCAGGGCCTGCGAGCGACACATCAGGGCGATACTGTCGTCCTGCCTGCGCTCCGCCAGCTCCGCGAATCGCTGCAAAATGTCGTACAGGAAGAAGCCCAGCCAGACACTTTCACCTTTACCTTCAATACCAACCCGGTTCATCCCGTCATTCCAGTCACCCGCCCCCATCAACGGCAGACCATGTTCTCCAAACCTCAGCCCATACTGGATAGCCTTGACACAGTGCAACCAGAGTGTCTCTTCGGTGCCGCTGATGACCGGCGTGTCATAGACAGACTCTTCGCCAGGCTGAAGCAGACGTCCTTCCAGATAAGGGGTGCGTATTTCCAGAACCTCTTTATCCCCTGTCGTTTCAACATAGTGGCAAACGGCAAGCGGAAGCCAGAGGTAGTCATCGGAACAGCGGGTACGCACACCGTTACCGTGAGGCGGGTGCCACCAGTGCTGTACATCACCCTCGATAAATTGCCGTGATGCACACAGTAATATCTGTTCACGCATCCGCTTCGGATCGGCTTGGCTCAGTGCCAGCGTGTCCTGTAACTGATCGCGAAAACCAAATGCGCCGCCAGACTGATAGTAACCACTTCGGGCCATAAGGCGACAGGCGACGGTCTGATACAACAGCCAGCCATTAACCAGTAAATTTACGGACGTGTCGGGGGTGTTAACCACGATTTTATCGAGCACGTTATGCCAGTGGTTGTGAACCCGGTTCAACTCCTGACGGACTGTGTCCTCATTAAGATAATGTGCCAGCGTCTCCTGAGCGCGTGCATGATTCTCATCTGCGCCGAGAATAAAAATAAATGTCCTCTGATCCCCATCAATTAAGGTAACCGTCGACTGTACCGCCCCGCAGGGGTCCAGACCGGCTCCCGTTTTGCCTGAAAGCCTGCGCATTTTCAGGGCACAGGGATCGTGCAGGGAACCATTACGGCCAATAAATTCTCGACGGTCGCCTGTCAGCGAACAATCATTACCGCTGACGGCAAAAAAGGCAGTGCGACCGCCACCGTTATCACCGTAAAAATTGTTCGCCAGCACCCCGCAGCCTTGAGGGATAGTGGCTGCCTGAGTCACAATATGGGGGGCTGAGCGGGTTCGCGATTCTCCGAGCGTCCACTCTACATAGCCAGTGACGGAGAGTTTTCGTGTCCGTCCCGAAGTGTTACTGAGTGTCAGGATCGCCATTTTGACCGGTGCCTCTTCGGCGACCAGGATAGTCAGCTCACTGTCTATACCTTTTTCCCGGTGGGCAAAGACACTATAGCCAAAACCATGGCGGGTCAGGTAATCGCCTTGTCCGCGAACGGGCAAAGCCGTTGGTGACCAGCACTGACCGCTCTCTTCATCACGCAGATAAAACGCTTCGCCGCTGCGATCGCTCACCGGATCGTTTTCCCACGGCGTTAAGCGGTATTCATGCGCATTTTCATACCAGGAGTAGGCCTGTCCCGCATCTGAAATCACGCTGCCAAAGCGGGAATTTGCCAGTACGTTTGACCAGGGCGCCGGTGTCAGCGCATTTTCCCGCAGGACAATCTGATACTCCCGACCATCCTGTGAAAACCCACCATACCCATTGAAATGGCATAATTGACTGATATCCGGGTTCCAGTCCGTATGTTGGTTACGCTCCCGCACAGCACGTGGAGTGAAGGTTGTGACCGTGGGTTTCAGGGGATGAACGCGCTGGTTAAGCTGCTCTTTAATGCCACCTGCGCGGTCATCAAGATAAAGACAGGCCACGCTCATCAAAAGCAACTTATCCTCAGCGGAGAGATGCTCGCCATTACGGACGAAAAGTCCACCCGACTTATCCAGCAGACTGGCCTCAGACCCGGCATAAATTAAATCCATAATCTGATTTTGTAATCCCTGCTGGTAGCCGCCCGGGCTGTTATTGAGGATAACCAAATCAACATTCAGCCCTTTCTGTCTCCAGTACCGGTGTGCCTGAATCAGTGTGGTAACGGAAGCGATACTTTCCTCGCTGGTAATACTGAGCAGCACTATCGGCAGATCACCTGATATAGCCCAGCCCCACAGACCTGACTGACCACGCCGGTTTCGGCTGATCGCCGAACCTTCGGCACGCAGCTCCTGGACTGGGTAAAGCACTGCGCTGGCGAGCCGATTAAACAACGTGGCATCATCTTCACTGGCGTTCATCTGACGTAATACCACCAGGCTGTGAGACCATGCCAGTTCAAAGACGCGATCAGCGATAGGGTAATCGCGGTATTTTTCCAGCAACGCCAGACTTTGCTGGCGGGTATCGCTAATGCCGTAAATGATATCAATCGTGACCGGCTGCCCCGGCTGTAGAATGATGGTGTGGCGTATCGCCAGTATAGGGTCCAGTACTGACCCCGATGTATTGCTGAGCGCACCTTCGCTCTCTAATGCGATGGCATTAACAGGGGTTCTGCCGCGGCCAAGAAATTTTGCCCTGTCTGTTTCAAACGAGACGTCATGACGTTTACCATCATGTACGACCATCATGTGAAACAGACAGGGGCTCGGCTCATCCGGCGAGCGCGGGCGGCGGTGGCAAAGAATAGCGTCACGCTCAGGATCAAGCTCAGTCTGAATAAACAAATTACTGAATGCCGGGTGTGCCAGATCGCTGGCATTGGGTGCCAGTACCACTTCGGCATAGGTTGTCAGTTCCAGAGAGCGGGGCTGGCGGCCACGATGAATCAGGGTGAGCCGCCGCAGTTCGATATCATCCTCCGGGGAGATCACAACCTGAGTTTTGACGCTGAGCCCCCCGAAGGTACGTCTGAATTCAGCGCTAGAATCAGTAAAGATTACTTCCTCGTCATGTCCGCTGACGCTACCTGTCGGTTGCCACGTATTACTCCACACATCCCCTGTCTGAATATCGCGGATATAGCAGAATGTTCCCCAGTTATCGCGGGTGGTATCACTGCGCCAGCGCGTAAGCGCAAGATTATTCCAGCGACTGTAACCTCCACCACTCGCTGTCAACATCACATGGTATTGGCTGTTGGACAGCAACTGAATATCCGGAGCTGGTGTGTCCACTCCGTTTAATATTCGTGGTTCATAGCGAACGGGTTTGACCCTGCCTGCATGAGATTCAAAATGACGGCGTGGGCTGTAGAGATCGACCGCATCCGGCACGCGCTCCTGTAACAGGAGACTCGCTGACCGGAAAACCGTACTGGACATGAATCGCTCAGTCATGGGGGCGTCAAGCAGCACATGGGCAAGTGCCTGAAAAGCCATGCCCTGGTGATGTGCCATCCACGACTGTACCACCGCATAGAACTGACCGGTTGCGAGGCGTGAGGGGGTATAGTCCAGCGCTTCATAAAAACCGTATTCGCCATGTGCACCATTTTTTTGCAGTCTGACCAGATTCTCACAGGCTTTCTGTGGTGAAACGAGCAGTGCAAGCAGTGTGGCGTAAGGGGCGACAACCATGTCATCGGCAAGTCCCCTGCGCAGACCGAGGCCTGGCACGCCAAATGCCTGATACTGATAATTATGTTGGACATCAAAAGCATGATAACCAGACTCTGATACGCCCCACGGAACCCCGCGTTCTTTCCCCCAGTGAATCTGGCGCATTACCGCCGACTGACTCATCTCTTCGAGCAGACTGCCAGGCCAGGTGGGCATCACCAGATTCGGCATCAGATATTCAAACATAGAACCGCTCCATGACATCAGGGCAGTTTCATTATCAATGGCGGTGAACAGTCGACCGAGCGCATACCAGCTTTTAACGGGTAACTGATTGGTCGCGATGGCGAAAAAGCTGGTCAGACGGATTTCAGATGGCAGGAGATCATAATGGCTCTTGTCAGGCGTATTCGTTTCACAGTTATAACCGACGCTGAGCAGACTGGTTGCTTCGCTGTACAGAAAGGCGAAATCCATCCGGGCATGCTCATTCAGTCGCTGCTCAAGCTCGGTGATAATGTTCAGCCGCATTCGGGCCTGCTCCGTCGCTGACGCCGGAGGTGTTCCCTTACCGGTAAATGTCGCACGTGCAAGCTCGTTCAGTGTTGGCAGCGTCTGTTCGTTCCAGGATGCAGGTAACCAGCCAAGCAGCATCGACCACTCATGGCAATGCTGAACCAGTTGATGCACCAGATGTCCTGCCCAGCGCATCTGAAGGGGAGATCCCTGATGGCATTGCGTGGTCAGGTGGTTACACTGGGTGCGCATGTTTTTCAGCTCACTGAAAAACGCCTGCGCAGAGAGCGACACCGCGTTCTGGCACTGTTTGCGTAGTAGTCGCAGGCTGTCAGGCGGGTTCTCCCCCCACTGTTTTTCCAGAATATCCAGCGTATCGTTCAGCCCTGACAGTATTTGTTGGCTGTCTGAAACAGGCTGATGACGCATGGCGGACAGCCCTTCACGCAGTGTTAACAAATGCCCCGCCATGTTGCCGCTGTCGACGCTCGAGACATAACGTGGGCTGAGAGGGGCCAGCGTGCGGGTGTCATACCAGTTGTAGAGATGGCCCCGGTAGTGCTCCATTTTATCCAGCGTATCGAGCGTGAGCGATACGCGCCGTAACACTTCTCCGCCGGGCAGGTAGCCAAAGTCCCATGCCGTCAGATTAGCCATAAGAGAAAGGCCAATATTGGTAGGGGAAGTTCGATGGGCCACCGCCGGTTGTGGTATCTCCTGGTAATTATCAGGCGCAAGCCAGTTCTCTTTTTCTGTGGCAAAGGTTTCAAAAAATGCCCAGATTTCGCGGCTTGTCTGGCGTAATAGCTTTTTTTGTTCCTGATTGGGCGAAAACACCTTACGTACGGGCTGGCGACTCAGCCAGCTCATCAGCAGCGGCGCCAGACACCATATCAAAGCGATCGGCAAAGCAATCGGCAGCAGTTGCGGTGCCAGGTGCCCGGTCAGTATTGTCAGTGCCACGCCTCCTGCAACATTCAGCCACATCGCCTGATAAAAATGCGCAACAGTGGGAGTGGACTGAGTGATGTCCTGGCTGTGACTGACCCACTGGCTGAGATGTCGTCTGCTGACGCCCAGTCGCCATAGCGTCACCGCAATCGCCTTGAGCGAATATCCGACTTCGTGCGGCTGTGTCGCGAAATTAAGGCCGATACCAGACAGACGCTTTAGCGCGCCAGTTCCTGCCAGTAGCAGATGGGGCTTGAGACGGCGACGCAGAGGTTTATGCAGAAGATTATGGGAGATGCTGACCAGGGCAGGTAGCAGCCATATCAGCGTCAGTACGCCAAGCCAGTAAAAGGGATTGGGTACCCAAAGCAGAGTGAAGAACAGCAATACCAGTAGAGAAGGGGCCACCAGACTGCGACGCAGATTATCAAACAATTTCCAGTAAGAAAGCGCAGACAGCGGATTCCTGACCCGGCTGCCATCGGCTTTTCTGACGCGTGGTCTCAGCCAGTTAAGCAGTTGCCAGTCGCCCCTGATCCAGCGTGAACGGCGCGCAACATCTGACAGATAATTATTAGGGTACTGTTCGTAGAGTAAAACTTCACTCAGCAGACCCGAACGTGCATAACAACCTTCAAGCAGGTCATGGCTGAGAACCAGATTTTCCGGGCAGGCGTTGGCTGTGGCTTGCATAAAAATATCGACATCGTAAATCCCTTTGCCCACAAACGAACCTTCCCCGAAGAGATCCTGATAGATATCTGAAGACATCATCGAATAGGGGTTATTGCCCGGTACGCTGCTGCGCAGGGCGGCGTAACGTCCCTGACCGTTGCGTGGTATCTCCTCTGCAAGACCGGGTTGCAGAATACCGAATCCTTTGACTACCCTCTGGCGTATCGGATCATACTCAGGCGTATTCAGGGGATGCGCCATTGCTGCGACCAGTTTGTGTGCCGTATCGCGCGGAAGCACCGTATCACTGTCCAGGGTTATGACATATTTAATGTGACCCGGTAAAAGGTGCGCAGGCATGTCTGCAACGCTGACAAATTGCCCCCCCGGATGGCGCAACCAGTTATTCAGCAACGCCAGTTTCCCCCGCTTGCGTTCATAGCCCATCCACATTCCTTCCACGGGGTTCCATTCAGGCTGGCGGTGCAGGAGATAAAAACGTGGACGCCCGGAAGGGTAGCGGCGATTGAGCGCCTGCGTATCAGCAATCGCCTGCCTGAGCAGCGCGTGGTTTTCCGGGGAGGGTTCAGTTACAGAATCAGCGAAATCAGTGAGCAGGGCAAACCTCAGATTTTCGCTTTGATTACCCAGCCAGCAAACTTCAAGACTGGTGAGAAGCTGGCTGAAACTTTTGTGGCTGGTCAGCATGCAGGGGATGACGATCATGGTGGCGCTGTCAGCGGGAATGCCGGCTGAAAAATCCATGCCTGGCAATGGACGAGGAAGGCGAAAACGGGTGGTTGCGTCACTGAGTAAATCACTCATTAACTGAGTCAGAGCGATAATCAGAGGCAATGCTATCGCGATCAACAGCCAGTCTGCTCCCTGCAGGGCCGTTTCGTGCAATATTGCCGCTGCCGCTGCAGTGGTCAACAATGCCAGGCTTCCTGGCCATGACAGCAGGGTTATTCGGTTTAAACTGTGCCGCAAGCGTATGAGTCTTGAGGTATCTGCCAGCAGATGAATTTCCAGCTCCTCCCGACCTTCGCCCGCCAGATAATAGCCAACGTGATGTTCCTGTGTGTCGGGAGTTTTGCTCCCTGAAAGCGCCAGCACCCTGTCAGCAACCTCAGGCTCGCTGAGTCCACTGTCTCTGGCCAGGATCTCAACAACGTGGCGGTAATGATCACGGGTGTTGAAGTGCATCCGGGGATAGATACCGGCAGGATCATTGCGTAATGCCTGTTCGACGACACTTATCGTTTCGGCGAAATCTGCCCAGTCGGTTTCACTCAGTAATCGCAGACCCGCGATACTGTTACTGACAGATAGCTGGCTGGCAGCTAGCTGTTGATTGAAGGTATGTATGAGAATGTCTGTGGTGACGCCTTGCTCCCGGAGGCACTGATCAACCCAGGTAAGAGGTAACGACAGCGCATTACCATGCCCCTGCAGACGCCGCACCAGCTCTGCGACAAACGCACTGGTTAACGGAGGACGGGAGCGCGCCATATCGGCCACCACCATGATTAAATCACCAGGTGCACTCTCTGCACATTCGAAAATCCTGGTTATCCACGTATCCGCCAGGTTTCTGTCCTGCTGAGCTTTAACCACTTCCATGCTGACACGACGAAGATTTTCAATCAGCGCCAGGCGCAGCATCCCCGGTAAGGCCCAGACTTCACCTAATGTCAGTGGTGTCACCTGTTGATAGGCAGTGAGATAGCTGGTCAGGCTGGCGGTATCCCAGCGGCCATCACCATGAGCAATGGCCTCTGATGCAATATTGTAAATTCGCGGGCAATTCAGCGGAGACATCAGTGACGGAAGTCCTTTACCAAAGCTTTTCGGCAAGTGCTGGCGGACAGTACGGATTTGTTCTTCAATCAGGTAGTAATTGTCCAGCAGCCATTCCCCGGCGGGCATAATGCTCGTTTTTTTTCCGAAATTGAGTGCATAGCAGTTTTGGGTGATGACGGCCTCATTGTCGCCAAGTCTTTTCAGAAGGTAATAAGGAGGTTTATCCGGCGATAATTTATGCGTACGTGCCAGCTTCTGACCATAGCGTTCCATCTGGGCGGTCGAAAAGAGTTCTGATCGCGGATTGTTTTCTCCGGCAGGATCGTTGGCGGAAAACGTTACGTTTTCGGTGCCATTCATCGGAATACGGGAGCGGTCAAACCACGCCCAGGTTTTCATTTTCATAGAGTTGCTCTGATGCGATGTTAACGCGCAGGAGCAGTTGCGAAATCAGTTCAGAAACGTTCTCTCAGGATGGGCGTAAGGCATCAGGGATTTAACAGCTGCCGGATTTAACTTAAGTATAGGATATAGGCTCTGGACTGCCGTTTCTGGTTGAGCTAGCGTCGGGAGATAAACAGCGCCTTACATCCGGGGCAAAGCATGGCCTGATTACGCCTGATTTTTGACAGCGGTTGCGCTGATTTTAAACCACAAACAGGGCAGACGGCGGTCGACGTACCGCTTAAGAGTTTCATTGCGTAATTGATAACAGACATAACCATTAACCTTTCAATGAATGAACTTCACCGTATCACATGTGGTTAAGTTTTAATCTATTTATTTTGAGACACTCAAATTCAGGAAAGATAGATATTTGCAGCCACAGGGCCACTGAGACCGTTGATGCGACAAAATTCGATGCGGATCCCTGGAATGAGTAATTCTGATTCGCTGGAGTTAACGGCTGAAGTGTGGAGCAGAACGTCTTTTCGACCATCAGAAGGGGTGATGAGCCCTCTGCCACTGCGTCTGTCGAAACTTTTGACTATTCCTGTCATTTTACGGGACAAGTCAATTCCTTTTATTAAAAACACGGAATGACTATACCTTGAAATAAATTTAATGCCACTTTTAATTCTCTGTACTGGCCCTCTGGACGGCTAAAATATAATTTGCTTATTATGATTTCCCGTGTCTTAATGAACCTATCAGTTCGATGTACAAACGAACGTAAAACATTTTCCGGGCAGTCCTCATTACCAGGCGCTATCGCTGATATCCCCTTATTTTGAGTCCATACGTTTAATACTATACGTTTACAATTAATACTCATATATAACTGGAGTCAGTATGACCTCAAGAATTAAAGGCCTGGTAAAATGGTTTAACGAAGACAAAGGTTTTGGCTTCATCTCTCCTCTCGATGGAAGCAAAGATATCTTTGTTCATTTTTCTGCGCTCAATGGCGATAATTTCAAAACGTTATTTGAAGGGCAGAAAGTCGAATTTGCAATACACAGTGGCGATAAAGGCCCTGCTGCTGCAAATGTAATACTTTGCGATAAATAAATATTTGTGGAGCTGCGATAACGATGAAGGATTATTCCTGAGTAGACAGTTCCATAGAACAAATTTGTGAAATGTAATTATTCCTGATATCAGGTAGAACATTTTATTGCACATAATGAGTGTGTTGAACGATATAGACTCTGTACTGGTAGCTATAGAGATGATGTCTTTCCGTATAAATCAGATGAGAGCTTAAAAAAGTACGTTAAAACCTTTGATAGCCTGCTTAACAAAGCAGGTTTTTTTTTATTTATTTCAGCCACAATTTTTAGAATACAAAAGGGTAGCCAGTCGCCATGATAATAACCCTCATTACCCATTGGTTTTGAGAAACTTTTCTGGCTAATACAATAAAAATAATAAACTCTACGAAACGCTAAAGGAATCACTGTCTATAAATCGCCTCGATACATATGGCGATTCAGTATGTGCCTGACATGAGTGATGAACTTCGCCCTTTAGTTGACCTGCTCGTACCGATTACAAAAATTTCTCAGCAGCTTTCAAAATCTCTTCTGAGGTAACGGCTCTGTTAATAGCGACACGAATCGCGAGATTAACACCAGTGAGCGAGCGAACACCCGCATACATTATGTTCAGGTTCGTTTTCTCACCGTTAAGGTATTCACATTCAACAGTATTCTTACCTGCTTCTATTTCAACGGCTTTTACTGGATGACAGTTGAAAAAAACCAAGACTTTAGACATGAATCGCTCCTTTACTATTTTCCCTGCATCAATCCAATAATAACTATACAATAGTTAATAATGACTTCAGGACTATGATAAAAAGGGGGACTAGTTATCAAGAAAAGATAACGCTCGTTTTTAAAAGGACAAATTCCACAAGACTTTAACTTTAATTTGACCTCCTGATCAAACCTACCATACAGTAAGGCACGTGGTATGTTTTTGCGCAAGTGATATTGGTTACTTTCATCAATTGATTTATGCCAGCGCAAAACCTTAGCAAGTCTTTACGACTATCGATTTCAGATGCTCACACTGATACGTGTTCCCCTCCATGGAGAACGACACCATACCGGGTGAGATGAATTGATAACGCTGTGCTTTGTTACTACACAATATTTTTCTGTTATGTCATGTTGAGCAAGCATATAGCATGTGTACAACACACCTTTCAAAACATGTATTTTTGCATCCTGAGTGCCATCAGTAATCTGATGCCAGACGGGTGTTATTAAAAATTCTGTTACTGACATGGTTTTCCTTATGCAAGCATGTGTACTGTCTCTGGTAAATAGATGATTCATGATGAAAATATCATTTAATTAGTACGTGCACGATAGCTAATCTGATTCTTTACTTTCCAGTTTTTTCACAAATAATGAAATAACCGCCCTAAGGCGGTTATGCTAAAAAGGTTTTAAGGGGGTTTCCGGAACATTCGTGTCAGGAACATCAGGATCTAAAGGTTTTTCATCTGGTGGTAACCTTTCAGGATCATCGTGTAAAGGTCTATCTGATGGCAACGGTTCATCGTAATTTGGTTGCTGAGACATACTACCTCCAGTATTTTTGAGATTTTGAATGAACTCCAGACCGCTATTTTTATGGCGGTTGGGTTTTCTGTTGTTCGAAAGGCTTCGCTTATCTGACTCTGATTCTCTTTCTTTGTCACTGGAAACTTTCAAACCGAGCGTATTCATGGATAACTCCATTTTGATAGCTGTATTTTGCTGCCATTTAATAATAGGCACTCATTTTAGATAACGCGAGCGATACGGTTGGTTGGATTTTTAAAAAACTTACCAGCAAAAACAAGTTCAGGCTCTTTTTTGATAGGTAATGAATGAATTTTAAATCAGGCATATGCCCTTCATTAATTTGATTATTTTTTTCTTTTCCATGTTTACAAAAGGATACTATGAAAAAATCCTTGGCATTTACGCCTGGTTAAAAAAGGCTGGGTAAGTTTTTGTAAGTTTTTTGTCATTGCAACCGTATAATTCACAAAGATGTTTTGTTAATGAATTATTTGCAAGGGAGCTTAATTATTGTTATTTCATATTTGTCTTTATGAAAATAGGCTTTTTCTCTTAAAAACTTACACTGATTTCGTTAGAAAGTAACGGATAGTCATCTTTGTCTCCATTTTGTTTAATGGATGGATTTACTACCCATTGATTTTTTACTCACTGTCAACACTCCTCATGCACATACGCTTGCAGGCCTGTCAGTTGCTAAATGTTTGTTTCGATTTTTACTAACGTCGGCGAATATTTATGTTTACTGTAAGCACACCCGTTTTAGTTCCACGCACTTTTTGAGATTTCCGGTTTTTCAGCCATCAGCCGGTACTCTTCCGACGTCAGGTTGTTCAGGGATTCATGCGGCCGCTCGCTGTTGTATTCCACCAGCCAGCGCTCCGTAATTTCCCGCGCTTCATTCAGGGTTCTGAACAGATAAAAATCCAGAATTTCTGTCCAGTAGGTCCGGTTAAAACGTTCGATAAAGGCATTCTGTGTTGGCTTGCCTGGTTTAATAAATTCCAGTGCCACACCATGCTCTTCTGCCCACTGCGCCAGCGTCAACGAGATGAGTTCAGGGCCGTTGTCCATCCGCAGTTTCAGCGAATAACCCCGGTTTGCCACGATCCTGTCCAGCACCCTGACCACCCGCTGTGCCGGGATATTCAGATCGATTTCTATTGCGAGGGCCTCGCGGTTAAAGTCATCAAACACATTGAAGGTCCGGAACCGTCTGCGACAGACCAAAGCATCATGCATAAAGTCTGTCGACCAGCTCTGGTTAAGTGCTTCAGGCCTCACTAGTGGTGACGGGTTACGTACCGGCAAACGCTGCCTTCCTTTACGGCGAAAATTCAGTTTCAGCAGACAGTAAATCCGGTGAACCCTTCTATGGTTCCAGACGTGTCCCTGCCTGCGAAGGATCTGAAAAAGTTTATTAAATTCATACCGTGGATAGCGCTCAGCCGCCACGATCAGCGTCATAATCACCGGCTCATCACGTCGCGTATCCGGCTGATAACGAAATACCGTCCTGCTCAGCGACATTGTCCTGCAGGCCTGGCGTAAGCTCATGGCAAACTGCGCGGTCAGATAGCTGACAAGCTCACGCTTTATCGCTGGTTTTAAAGCTTTTTTCAATGACATCTTTCAGTGCGCGGCACCCGAGACTCAGGTCGGCAAACATCTATTTGAGGCGACGGTTTTCATCTTCCAGATCTTTCATCTTTTTGATATCAGAGGCTTCCATACCGCCGAACTTCGCTTTCCAGTTGTAATAAGAGGCCTCAGAGATCCCGGCTTCGTGGCAGACATCCTTGACGGTACGTCCGGCTTCGACGGACTTCAGAATGGCAATGATCTGGTGTTCGGTGAATCGGGCTTTAAGCATGGCGATCTCCTCAGGGGACACAGTCAGTATGCCGGAAGATCTCTAAAAGTGAATGGGCCGGTTTGCAGGGATGCTTACAAGATACCCCCCGTAAAGGGAAGTTCATTCTAACATTTGTAAAGTCCGCTTTGGCACAAAGCGGACGTGTTTCCTTTTTTTGTTTTGGCTTGAGATATACAACCAACAGAAGCATATCGCCTATTGTTTTACCTGACGACAGGCAAATCAGAAAATCTCGTCGTATAACGCGGCGAGAACATTTCCCTCGTCATCTGCCACTGCTGCTGTATTCCTTGTCCAGCGAAATACAGTGTGCCTTTTCCTTCTTTGGCATTTAGCTGATCTAACAGTGTCATCAGTTGTTCGCTATCAGCACGTGGGGCGTTGCTATCGAAGAAATTCAACTGCGCTACGCCCTGACTAAAAAAATCGCCGAGCATTACACCCGCCTTTTGATAGCGATGGCCATCACGCCAGATTTTTTTGTTCCAGTTCAGCAACGCGCGCCGTCAATGCATCAATCTGTACCATCAGAGCCAGAATCGCCTCATGATGCAGTGCAGCCGCCACACCAGCAGTGTCAGGGCTGAGCACATCTTTAATTACAGTGCCGTCTTCCAGCTCTCTGTCACCAGTCACGAACACATTATCCGGGAATACAGACTGGACCTCCTGAGCAATGAACCCGATGCCTGGCGAGATGCCATCCAGACGTTTCCACGAAACACCGCGGATCATCTTCATTTTTTCCAGCGGCTCCGCAATGCGTTCAATATTAGTTTTCAGGCGCTCGTCGGAGTTTGAAATCCATGTTCCGGGGGCTGTTGCCGAACCGAACTGATCAAACAGATACCTGGTATAGCCTGAACTCGACGTCGGCTGGATAGCAATGACTGCCTTAGACCCCGCGCCCTGAACAGCCAGACCGTGAAACAGAAACTGTGCCCCGTTATATACACCGCTATTCCAGCCTGCGCTGGTTAACGGTGTAACTGTTTCTGTACCAGCAGCGGGGGCTACAGCAGGAGATGCGGCTCTCAAATAGACACTACCGCTGATGGTTCCACCACTTTTGCCTTCAACTGTATTCAGACGATTATCATTCCCCGGACAAAACGATCCGGGAGTTGTGCCGAATGGGTTTGTTAATCCCGTCCCGCCCTGCCCCTGGCTGAGCGGTGTTGTCAGCCCAGACAGACTGGTAATATCGGAATTCGCCCCTTTTTTAGCCAGAGATTTCTGGCCGGGAACCGTGACGGCCACACCGTTAATCGTGATAGTGACGTCACCCGCCCCGTTCATCACGTCGGCGAAGCCCGACATATTCCGCTGATACAGCGTCAGCGTCTCAGCGATATTCTGCGCCAGTCCATCAACGCTCAGCGAATCGCTCAGCAGGATGGCGTAAGCGGTACCGGCTGCAATTGCCGGGTTCGCCGCTGGCGTTACGGTGAGCTGGGTTGCGCTGTTGATTGCCGTTATCTGGAACATCTGTACCGGGTTTGCCAGAGTGACCAGAGTGCATCCAACGCGGATTAACGAGCCTGCCGCTGTAAAGTTTGTGCCAGTACCCGTCAGTGTGTTACCGCTGACAGCAATCGAGCCAGTTGTGTAAATCATATTTTCTCCGGGCATAAAAAAACCCACCGAAGCGGGTATATGAGTAACTTGTAGTGTGGTGGGATCAGCCATAGTTTGTTGGGAGAGTTGAAACATCGGCAACCATGACCTGCGACCTCATATCTCCCACGTAACCAAAGGCCGCAGTGACATCCAGAAATTCCCCCGCATCTACCAGAGAGCAAAACATGTTGCCGTCTGTGTCGAGGTGTACGCACTCGTACGTCATGTGCCCGAATACGCCTGCGCTATAAATATATCCTCGCGATACCGGCATCGCTATCGACAGGTTGCCTTCTCCCGCATTGCCGATGTTTGTCCAGCTTGAACCGGATAAATGTCCGGCATGGTTAGGGAAACCAGTATCTAACCACACCACTTTTCGCAACTTCATAAAATTCCAGCCACTATCGAAAATAATGTTGCCAGCGGCATCAAAAATCTGCATCCCATACGTTGAACGCTCCGGAGGGATCCACTTATCAAAGATATAGTATTGCACAGTCCCTATATCCAGATTCCACCATTTATATAAGGTAATGGCTTTACCCCTGAGCGCCGTAATGGCAGGAACCTGCCCAAGTCTCTGATTTGGCGTTATCGATTTAAAAAACACAATCGGCGAATTATAAGCCGACAGGTCCATCGTGAAATAACTAGGAATATTACCAGCCCCTGAACTGAACAGGCTGTTAGAAATTGTACCGGCTTTCCTGAGCACATAGTTAACATCGTCCATTGACGTTATAGAGTAGTTGTAATCATTAATCAGTTCTATGCCATAACTCATTGATTATAAACTCCGTAACAAACGACCATACCGCCTATATAATATTTATCTGTGCCACTATCATCTTTAGGCCAGGCGAAATGCCTGTCTGTATATCGGATAGTGAGTGTGTTGCCAGAAAAAATAAGGTCTGGCGCAACGGTATAGTATGCTCCGTCAGAGGGCTGAGCCGTTGAAACGGGGTATACGTGACAATATGGCGTTCCACCACTCAGGCTCAAACCAATGGTGGTGGACCACGCCGACGACAAAAAGGGCACAGTATATGTGCCCAGTCTACGGGACATTATTACGGAGTTATCGGCAACCAGTATCCCGCCAGAATTAAATATCTGCCATCCGAAAGCCATTACGATAATTTCCCAAGTTTAATTCGGGTAAGATTGTTTTCGTCAGTGAAAACCATAGTGTTTGCGTCTTTAAAGATGGCCCACCCACCCGACACACCGTAACCAGTAGACTGTATGACATTAGCGATCTTGCCATTAGTAATAGTTCCGTCCTGGATAAACGTGTCACGAATAAACGTCTGGCCGTTCTGGATAACAAACGGTAGCGTGACCGCAGCGCCAGCCTGAGACATAACAGCAAAGCGGTCAGCAAGGAAAATAACCTGTGACTGCATACCTGAAGGAGTATTCTGAACACCCAGCCCCATCCCTGCAGCGTACTGCACGCCGTTGACATCCACACCGACCTTTATCGAATACAGCGCGTTCAGGTTGCCATTGATATCCGCTACCGCCTGGGCGTTAGTGGTAATTGCCGCAGCCTGGCCGTTTACCGTGACGCTCAGTGAGTTGATTCGCGTCGCGGAAGTCTGCGTAAAATCAGACATCGTTTTTGCAAAATCAGTGATATTGGCATTTCCGCCAGCCGTGGCATCCAGGGTTTTCAGCGACTCCGCAACGGCGCGGCTTGCATCCACCATCACGTTATCAACGCGCTGAACACCCGCCGCGTTAGCGCCAAACTGAACGCTCATCGTCATCCGCGTGTTGACCTGCGCCAGCGTCTCCTGAATCAGCGCCACCGCCGTGTTTTGCACCCCACCAGCCGCGTTAGCCGTTTTCCCTGACAGTTCGTCGAAACGGGATGCGGTAGCGCTGTCGAGCGTGGACACCGCCTGTATGAGCTGGGTTACGTTAGCGGTATTGTCCTGCGTCTGCGCCGTCAGCGTATCAACTGCTGTGGCGCGGGCCTGTGTCTCGTTAGCAAGCGCCTGTGTGAGCTGCGTTACGTTGGCAGCGTTCTGGTCGGTTTTCGCCTCCAGTCGCGTCACGTCCGTAACGCGGGCCTGTGTTTCTGTGGCAATCACCTCCCGCAACTGAGTGAACGATGCCGAGTTTGCGCCGTTCTGCGCCGACTGCCTCACCACCACATCAGCGATGGCCATGGCATTACCAATGATGGCCTCTGCCGTCTGCCGGTTCGCGCCCACTGCCGCCGCCAGTTGGTCGGCGTTTTGGGTAATTGTTGCGGCAAGTTCAGCAACGGTTTTGCTGGTTTCAACGGCGTTTTCGATGATGTCTTTAAATACCGCGGTGTCCTTCATCTGATCAAGAATCTCAGCAGAAATGGCGCTGACATCAACCGATGACTGCCCCATTACCCAGGTGGTCCACTCACCGACATTGCCAATTCTGTCCACCAGCCGCGCACGGTACCATTGCCGCACACCCGCCAGCATTGGCCCGTGCTGATAGCTGGCCGCCGGATAAGGCACCAGTGTCAGCAGTTCGGGATTTGCCTTATCGTCTGTGGTGGCGCGCTGTAGTTCGGTGTATGAAGTATCACCGGATCCCTCAGGAAACGCCCAGGTAATATCGATAGCCCAGACCACATCATTTGAAGCAAGGAGTGACTGCGGCGTGCCCGGAGTACCATTTTTTCCCGTCAGGTGGGTCGTATCGGCATAACCCCAGGGCGACGACGAATCCTGCGCATTCAGGGCACGCACACGCACATCATAATTGCCGGAATAAATGCCCTGAACGGAAAAACCCTGGGCACTGGCAACCGGAACGTTAATCCAGTCGCCATTGTCCTTGCGCCATTGCGCCTGGTACCGGACAGCGCCATCAACCTTGTCCCAGGTACTGTTCAGGCTCGCGACCGTCAGCCCCTGATCGATAAAATCAGTCTGGCTGATAAGAATATTTTTCGGCGAAGGCAGGACAGATATCGGCGTTACCGTAATCGGTGCAGGCGTGATCCGCACACCATCATCAATAAACCGGTATTTATTGGGGTCGTGCTGAATGCCGGAAACGTTAAATGTACCGTCGTCATTTGCAGCAACGGATGTCACACGAAATTGCTGAATAGCCAGCCTGTCGCTGTCAATGGCCCACACTGCGCCAGCAACGGGAGCCAGCCGGTAATCGGTGCTGACCGTGACGGTCTTTTTATCGCTGTTGATCGCGCTGATGGTACGCGTCTGCGTTGTTCCGTCGGGGAGATTCAGCGCCAGCCTGTCACCGGACGCATATTCAACAGCGCGATCCAGCGTAATGTTCCTGCCGTTTACCGCGCTGATTCGCCCTCCATTCTGCATTCCGGCGCGGAACGGGTCCGCAACACCAATAACGGATGCAGGCAGCGGAATATGTCCGTCAAGACCGACGTTAAACGAGATTGTGCCGTCTTTTGCGTTGGACAGTAACACCCACCGCCCCCTGCGGTGCGCCTCACTTTGCGAGGTGCAGCCAATAGCAGTCAGTTGCGTCTGATTAATGTCGTAACGAGCTACCAGATCGCTGTCATAAACGCCCTCGATGGTGTCGCTGTAATGGTTCTGCGGATCAGACCATGACACCAGGCAGGAGCTGTAGCGGTTTTTATAGGAGCCACCCGCGTAGTTAAACAGACCATCCACCACGTTAGAGGCGGTATAAACAAAATCCAGATCTGCCACCGGAACATCAGCATTGACGTAAATCTGTTCATTACCCCAGAACGTAATGCCCCGGAATATTGCAGCCAGGTCTTTCAGAACAGCGTATGCATCCTGCTGGCTCTGGATGTAAACGTTGCAGGTAAAACGCGGCTCAGTGCCGCCCGCACCGTCAGATACCCTTTCATCGCAATACTGAGCAATGGCGTAGACTTCCCATTTATCAATCATGAAAGCATCCACACGGTTGCCCATGCCGAAAATTTTATCCAGCACCAGATCGTAAAAAATCCATGCCGGGTTGTTGCTGTATGCCCATTTGAAGTCGCCAGCCCACGCGCCGGAACTTTCACGGGTAACAGGATCGTAGTTTGACGGTACACGGATCCGGCGGCCCTGAGGGACACATGTCACCTTCGGGGCACTCCCATTAAAGTGGCTTGCATCAACTTCGATATAGAGCAATGCGGTATTCGGATAACGAAGTTTGCTGTCAATCACCTCTGCGAACGAGAAAACCTTAAACGCGTTGGCTAACTTTGAATTGCCAGCCGAATCCGCAGTGATCCGTCGGACACGAACAGTCCATCCGGTGGTGGCTTCTGGCAGATTAATACGGTGATCGCGCTGGTATTCAGAGGTGGTTTTACCGTCAAACGTCGCATCAACCACAGTCTGATAGGCGCCACCGTCAGTGGACAAATCAATTGCATAAGCCGTCACGGTTCCGACCATGTCGCCATTGTCTTTGTACTGGTACTGGACGGGGAGAGACAATTTGATGCGAACTGCGTCCAGTGTCAGATTTGTAAACTGGCGGGTCCAGGGTACTGATTGCGTGACCGTAACACCTACGGCCAGTTCATTATCTATTTCCGGCATCCCCGGAATGTACGTCTGATCCTGCGTGCCGCGTCGCCAGTCCCAGACAACGCCAGTGAAATTGTAACTGCCGTCAGCGTTAGCCAGCGCCGTATCATTGAGAAAAATTTGCTGAGCCGTCAGTTCTCCCTGAATTTCACCTTCGGCAATAGCCAGCAGCATTTTTAATTTTGCGGTAGACAGTAAATCGTCAGGCGCTTCAACTGGCGTATGCGCGCTACCGCCCCCACCTTTCCTGCCCTGAATATGCATAATTCACCCATAAAAAAACCGCCCGGCGGCGGCTGTACCTGAATAAACGTGCCTATTGCTGATCGCTGGAGAACAACCCGGCACTGATGACGGCACCGCCTATTTCACGTTTCCCATAGAGCAGTGGAACCGGGTAACCCATCGCCACCGTATTAACGGGCGCGCCGAAGGCGTAATTGGGTTTATTGTCTGTGCTACTGCTGGCGCCGATATTAATTTTGGGTTGAGGCGTCAGCATCTGCACAACACCGCCCAGCATCATAGAAATTCCAAGTCCGGTTAATGCTGTTGTCGTTCCTGCGATAGCGGCTGCACTCATTCCAGCCGCGCCAGCCCATGCAGCAAAGGAAGCACCTGCAGTGAAAAAAGCCGCGACCAGCGCCACCGCGCCGATAACAATCTGGAGAACACCGCCCTGCTTGGCACCTTCAGTAACAGGCATCATGGTAAAATCGCTGGCTGTGGACGTGAGTTCAAACTCTTCCACCCCAATATTTTCATCATCCCGGAAAAAGGCGAAGCGCACGCCGCTGTGATGCGCATTGGACATGTATTTTTTGAAACCCGGCACCTGTGAACACATGGCCCGAAGCATTTCGCGAATGTCAGCAACGTGAAAGCGATGAACCCTGCCAAATTTCTTTGCGGCCACACCTTTAAGTGTCAGTGTTTTCAGCATTTCATGAGTTCCTTATGCCTGACAATTCTGACTGTACGCTCACGATAATACTGACCGTAGGGAACGCGGGCAGAAAGATTGCCGGAAGAATGATGAAGAATAATATTGTTACCTAACCAGATGGCGGCATGATTGGTTACGGGAGCGCTGAGCTGCATCATAATAATGTCGCCGGGTTGCATCTGATTTAATTCAACCTGAATAAATCCCTCTGACTGCCAGTTATCATCGTACAGGTTTTCGCCGTTATTCCACCACTCGCGCGGGACAGAGTAATCACCGAGAGAAAGATTAAACTCGCGACGATAGTATTCACGGATTAGCGCCCAGCAATCCGCATGACCGAGTACCCAGGATCGTCCGGTGTAGTCACGATTTTCGCGCGGCGAAAACGTACACCAGTCACCGTCCGGCCATGAAATAATGCCCCATTCCAGCCCCGAGTGATCACACTGAATACGGTCAGTCTCTGAGGGGATTAACTGAGCCACATCCGGGTGCGAATGAACAACCATAATAATCTCACCCTCCTTTTCGGCATTTAAATAATCGGCTGGCGAGAGGGTGAAATGTTCTTCTGGTTTATCAGAGATGTTTTCACAACGAATATAACGTTGTTTTCGTCCTGCCTGAACGACGACGCCGCAGCATTCACGGGGATATTCCGCAGCGGCATGTTCGCGAATAGCCGCCATAAGTTTTTCGCGCATATTATTTACCCTGCAGGTTTGCCGCCGGAAACCCGCCAAACGGCAGAGGATTTCCGGCGCCAAAACGCGCCTCACAGTCAGGGAGTCGTCCTCCACAGACATCCAGCGCGGGATTGGTTGTCGGGGTGCCATCTTTCAGAAAATACCGCGTTCCGGCGTAATCACACCCCGTTCCACTCCGGTACAGCCCACGGAGGCACCAGGTACAGACAGGGGTTATCTGTCTGGACGGTAATTGCAGGCTCTGAATATCGAAAGGTGAGCAGAGTTCAAAATCAACCTGAGCTCTGTTCTCGGCTTTTTTGGCATTAACATAAAATACCTGCACCCGCTCTTCGTTCGGGTTAGCCGCGGGGTTCCCGGAAACCCAGTTAGCCGCATCAAGGTATTTAACCAGCGTGGTGTGGATTTTAACCTTTGCCTTAACCAGGTCATCATACTCAAGGCAAAGCGCTGTCACATAGTTACCAACATTACCGACAGAGAGCGTCGGCGTGGGTTGAGAGCCGGTACTTGAAAGCTCCACCCCTTTCAGCGCATAAGGATAAGGATCGTACTGATTCCCCTGCCAGATTATTGCTGGCAGATTTTCACCAGCAAAGGCATTCCAGTTATTATCTGAAATATTAAAGGCATGAAATCGTAACACAGTTTCCATACCAAATGCCGTACCGTCGATTTCAATTAACTGAACTATATTTCCGGGTTCCAGTTGTTGAATATCCTGAGTAAAACTCATTAATAACTCCAGCTACGTTATCTGTTGGCAGAAAAATACCGTTAAGGTGCATAAGCCTGTTCAAATACAAAACTTATTTCCGCAAAATTTCCATTCGTAAAAACAGGTTTTATTGAATCCCGCTTTACCCTGTAAAGTTTTTTCTCTCCCCACGGATTAGACCACCAGAATGATTTAGTGACATGGAATTTAAGAAATGCGCGAATAACTGCCATATCAGATAATTTTCCGTTACAGCTAAGTTCCCATGTCGCGTTATCCTCATTTATTCCAACACCAGCAACCTGCTTATAACCATCCCCGAACTGAATTTCCTGCGTTGCAATATTTATGCTTTCAGTGGCCCCCGTGCGCACAGGCCAGATAAATGTTTCAATTGCCATAGAGATACCCTACCCGTCGTTCGCGAGGGCTTTAGCTTCGGTACAGAATCCCGCCAGGCGTAATTTCTTTTCTTAACCTGTCGGTAATGGTGAGTTGAATAATAGACTGTAACTGACTGGAAATAGCGCTTGTATCAGAGGCGTTACCCCCACCTCCTGCGGAATCCTGATAAATACTCACTGGAGCCTCGACATGAATATTCGTAGCGTTGCCACTGGTATTGTTCACACCAGAACTGACGGCACGCACACCTAAAGAGCCGTCACTGGCGCGCGTTAACGGCATAATGGCTTCCGGTCCCGCTTCGGCGAAGATGCCAGCTCCCTGCGCAAATGCAAACATCTGAGGCGTGTTGTAAACGCCGTTACTGTATGCGCTCAGGGACGGCGAATCCTGGACACCGCCCTGGGCGAAAAACTGGACTTTGTCAGCATAACCCTGCAGCGCCGCTACATTGACCGAGCCACCACTTGAGGCCGCCGAACCTCCGAAATAGCTACTGACGCCACTGACAACGGTCCCAAGCAAGCCACCAAATGATGACGATGAGCCGCCGCTCAGTGCACTTACGGCCGCCATTTGCAGGGAGACTTTGGCGATCATTTCCAGCGCCGACAGCCCCCATGACCTCCAGTCAGCTTTACCACGAACCAGCATAGACGCCACATTATCCATGGCGCTATCCATTGTGGTAGTAACTCCCTGTGAAACGGTCCCGGCGATGTCCATAGTGTTCTGCAGCCAGTTTTCATAACCACGTGACACACCATTACGCCAGTCAGCTTCTGATGCTGCGATAGACCTGTACTTGTTATCAAGCTCAGTCAGCGCGGCATTATAAGCCTTAACCGCTTCGGTAGAATTTCTACCCCCTGCTTTGTCGAATGTTCGTTCTATCTGCTGGCGTTCTTCAAATCGTTGCCGCTCTCTGTCGCTCAGCCCTGCGGTATCGGTCGCTGCTGTGGCCTCGTCACGGAATTTACGTGCAGCTTCGGTAAGCTGTTTCAGCGCCTCCGCCTGATCACGCTGTTTTTTGACGTTATCATCAGCCCGTGACGTCCATCGGGCCAGCTCTGCGGCCTGCTTACGAATTTCCTCAGTCTGTTCGGCTGTCCATTTGATGCCACTCTGGTGCGCTGCAGCGTAAAGGTCAGCCGCTTTCTCACCCTCACTGGCGCGGACCTTCTGCACCTCAATGGCTATCGACAGGTCTTCGATTTTGCTGGCATATCGCTGCGCCTGGGCCTCTGCCTCCCGCTCTGCTTTGTTTTGCGCATTCGTTGCTGCCGTTGCATCCTTTTTAGCCTGCGCTGCAGCAGCGTCTTTCTTCGCGGCCTCGTCTTTCCGGTAAATGTACGTGGTGTACAGATCCCCGGTCAGTTTCAGATCCTGCGCTTCGTAAACAAACTGCTGATGCTGCTTTGCCAGCCCGTCAAGTCCGGAAAGAACAACGTCGCGCGATGCTTTATCAAGTGCTGTCTGTTGTGCAGGGGTGGCTTTAGCCAGAGACACAACAGGGCCGGCGTATTGTGGAGGTGTTGCGCCTGCCGTAGCCGTCATGGAACGGTTAAGGAGATCGTAAGCCCCCTTAAGAATGGAAACTGCACCAGCCTGTTCAACCGCTTTTTGTGTCGCCAGATCACTGGCGGTGTTGACAAGTTTCTGTGTCGCTTCGACTTTTGATGCAGCCTGCTCACGCTGATATTCCAGCCGGTTCAGTTGCCCGGTTAACTCAATGTTTTTGGCAGTGATATCGGCCTGGTCCATGAACGTATTCAGGTAAGTCAGGCGCGGTGACTGGTTGTAATCCTGCTGAATTTTAGCCAGTGCAGACTGGCTGTCTTTAACCTTTCTGATCTGCTCATCAAGATCGGCCAGGTCTTTTTTCTGTGCCGCCAGTGATGTGCTGGCATCAACGGCAGTGGAACGCAGGCCAGCAGGCGACATCTTATTGAGTTTTTTATTGATATCGTCGAGGTTGTCAGCGAAAGCAACGGCTTCTTTATGCACCTGCTGCGTGTGCTCATACAACCCATACATAGCAGCACCAGCACCGATAATCAGCCCCGGCCAGCCCCCCAGTACACTCAGTACACCTGAACCCAGACGGCTGGTTAAAGAGGCTGTGCTGTTGAGGTTATTCAGAGCTGAGCTACGCCCGGCAAGGGCATTATTCAGTCCTGCCTGCGCTGCGATCAGTTGTCGTTCCGCTGCAATCTGGGCCTCAATTGACGTCGCTGCGGCCACTGCTTTTTGCGCGCGATAAACGGTTTCTCGCGAGATGGCAACACTGACCTGAGAGCCGCGAACCTGTGCCTGAGCAAGGGCAATCTCGGCTGCTGTATTACGGATAACAGCAGTGGTCGCGCTCCCAATATTGCCGACCATATTGCCAAAATAACGGGCAAGGCCAATTCCAACCAGTATCCCGGCGGTATTTGCTACCGTGTTGATATTGTTAGCGACGCTGTCCAGTATCCCCGCGAGTGACGCAGAGGCACCTACAGCATCATTCGCGCCGCCAACCCAGGCCATAAAGCTGTTCTGGACTTTCTGTGCTGAGCCACTGATGGAGGCTGGTAACGTTTCAAATTCTTTGCGCAGCAATTCGACATTGGTCAGGAGGGGAACAATTTTATCTGTGGTGAGTTCACCGTTCTGCGCCATATTACGCAGCCCGCCCACCGTTGTTTTCATGCCATCGGCCAGCAGTTTCGCGAGGCGGCCACCGTTCTCCATAATTGCATTGAATTCTTCGCCACGCAGAACACCGGAGCCAAGCGCCTGGCTCAGTTGCGTGATAACGGAACTGGCTTCTTCGGTGCTTGCACCGGACAATTTCAGTGACGTGGCGACCGTTTCAGTGACTTTTGCCACATCGGCTGACGCGTAGCCAGCATCACGCAGGGAAGATGCAATACGGGCATACAGCGTTGCGTTGGCCTCAAAGGAGGTGCCGGTGCGCTGGCTGATGTCCATTAATGACCGCTGCGCGGCTGTGAAATCTTCCGCGCCTGTAGATGCCAGGCGAAGACGCCCGCTTAACTGGTTCCAGGTATCGGCATACTGGATAAGCTGATGTGTGGCAAATGCCCCGGCAAACGCGCCAGCCAGGCCCGTGGCGGTAGATTTAACACTGACCAGCTCGGCATTCAGAGCCGCAATAGAGCGTTGCGTTTCACGGGTGACGGCAGCAGCCTGTTTGCCGCCCTGCTCCATTGTTTTGTAATAGTCCTGCCCCATCCGTGAGGCGCGGGCAATTTCCCGCTGGAACGAGCCGGAGTCAGCGGAGACTTTAATGATCAGTTCGCGCAGCGTAGCCATATTTCACCCATAAAAAAGCCCGCAGCGCGGGCATCAGAGATCAGACATCCATTTTTCAAGCTCAAAAACTTCTTCACCCCCCTCTTCCTCAGCACCCCATTTCAGCAGCAGGTCAGCCATATTCGCTTTTCCGCCCTGGGCGTTGAATGCTGCCGCCGATATCTGTGCTGCCTGAACATCGCCGCGCCAGTCACCAACAGGGCTTATCCGGTCATAGGCAATCCACATTTTCAGCTCACTGGCCGTCAGGGTGCTGCGTAGTTCGTGGAGTGTGCGCCCCAGCCGGAGCGCCAGCGTCATGAGAAAGAATGTAAGGGGTTGCTTTACTTTTTTTCGGCCTGATCCTGATCCACGCCGAGCGCCAGCGCCATATTCAGTAGACGTTTGTGCACCTGGCCATAAACTTCTGCGACGGTACCGATATCATCATCAGAAAAAACAGGCTCGCCTGCTTCATCGCGAAGAACATCAACGAAGAGGATCGTGTCCGCCTCTTTATTGCGGATAAATTCCTGCGCAGCAGTCAGCTTCGGAGCTTCCTCACCCTCCCCCAGTTCCGGCGGGGTGAGAAATTCACGAAACTTAACCCAGGCATCGCCTGACGGCTCACGAAGAATGACTTTTGCGTTATTCCATTCAGGAACGGTGATGCTTTTTGTACGGAACGCCAGATTAGGTGTCAGAGCCAGTTCGCGTAAGGACATTTTTATACTCTCTGTTTGTAAAAAGTGGGGAAAAAGCGCCCGCAGGCGCTTAAGAACCGGAGGCTACAATGCGTTTCGGCTTGCCTTTCACGCGCAGCGAATAGGTTGCGCCAACGACCTGAGATGTCGCTGCAGACCAGCTACTCTGACGAACTTCCACCAGCACATAAAAACCGTTACCGGAGGGGAAAACGACTTTCAACGCCCGCAGCTCGTCATTTTCATATGCCGTCTGCAGCGCCAGTTGCGCGGCTTCATCACCCACCCAGTTACGGGAAATGGACATTTCTGCCGGCGCCGCCAGGCCGTTGGTCTGCTCCTGCTCGGTGGAGCAGAGCGTGGTGACATCGATGTCACTTTTCTGGCCGCCTGTGTAGCTGATCTCCTTCGTGGCGCATTCAGCTTCAAGGAACGTCACGCCTGCCGTCGGGAAACCTGCAGCCTTAAAATCGTCTTCTGTGACGGGTGAAGACGAGATACCGATCTGCGTGCCCTTTGTTTTTTCATACTTACTGGTCATATTTGCTCCAGATGTAAAAAAACCGCCAAGTGGCGGTTATGTTTATGACGGATTTTTACTTACTGCTGAACCGAAATTTCCAGCGTTGCCCGCCGCAATTTTGTATCAGGTTCGTAGCCGCCCGTTTTAGACATGCGGGTAAACTGCAACGGTGTAAGAGCGATGACAACCTGCTCCCGGAGTTCCCGTGACTCTTCAACACTCCTTGAGTACACATCAACCTGTACAAAGGTTGTTTCCTCTGCCGGTGAGCAAAAGGTGTCGCCGTAACTCTGGGACACAAATGTGAAAGTGATCCACGGAGGCACAACTGCAGGTTTCCCGGCATCATTCAACGGAACGATATCCATATATACCTGACCGTTCGCCAGTGAACCGATAAGGTGAAATACATCAGATTCCTTCATTTTGACAGCACCTCATCAATCGCTGTGTTCATCCTGGCGATCACAGCACGGGTCGCCTCTTCCTGCCGGGTATCAAAGGCAGGACGAACGAAGGGGTGAGCGGGCATGTTCGCTGTGCCTAACTCTACAAAACGCCAGTAAAACGCGTTCCGTCGGTTGCTGGCCTTCATGGTGTTGTCACTGTTACCCGTTGCCGGATTAACACCGCGGATATGAACACCCGAAGCGATCGCATTACGCTTGCCGCGCATTGTCACAACAACGACATTCTTTTTCAGTTTCCCGGTACGTTCTGGCGCGCGTTGGATGACCTCTTGCTTCAGTACTTCCGCCCCTGCGCGCGTACCATCCCGCAGGACCTTTTTATTTTCCGCTTTGCTGAGCCGCTCAAGATCGTGAGAGATATCCAACAGCCCGGAAAAATCCAGTGAATGGTCAATCACGACACCACCCCCTGCTTACATAAAATTTCGAGTCTGGTACCGCGACTGTCAGGAATCGGCGGCCCTGACACTTCAAGGATCTGACCGCGAAAAGGGCCAGAAAGCACTTTTAATCGGGAAACTGCTGTAATACCTGCCCTGAACCGCACCCAGACACGAACCGTTGCCTCAGCTTTTTCAGCACCGGAAGTAATGAGTTCCCTCCCGCTTATCGCCCTGATATCTGCCCTGATCTGTTCACCATCGATCCATTCCTGAATAAGTTCGCCAAAGGGAGATCTGCTTGTGACAGCATTCTGGATGGTGACAACATGAATAAGACGTCCTGCCGCAATTGACATGCTCACCTCACATAATGGTTGGCCGGCGAAGGCTATAAATGAAAGCCGTCACAGAGAAAGGCAACTCACCGGGCTGCAGATCTTCCTTTTCCGCAAGGTCCGGGTTGCGGTATAACATGCCCACCAGGCGCATGGTTGACGCCTTCATGCGGGAAAGGGGCTCCCCCTGAATAAGATTGCCGCCGCTGTCCACCACCTTATCCCTGCACCCCTGGATATAATCCAGAAGTACGGCGCTGGCCTCCTGGATTTTTTCTTTCAGCTCAGTGTCATCAATATCATGGTCAATTTTGAGGTGTGCCTTAATTTCCGCCAGAGTGATCAATTCAATCATGGCCTGTCCCTCGCATCGCGCCCGCGTTTGGCCGCCAGTGTCCAGCCAGTCGAGCCGGGTTCACCAGGCTTGCCCTGAGTTTTCTCATCGCAATGCCAGAGCGAACCACCCCATGTAACCGTATCACCAGGCAGATACTCATCACCGGACTTGAAAACGCCACGGTAAAGCATGATCGGCACATCAAAGGATTTGGTTTCACTGCCACCGCTCGAACGGTTTACCGTTAAGGTGAAATGCCGCTGGTCAGTGCGATCAATCTCGACACCTGCCACACCATCAACCACACATTCCCAGCCGCGCATGCCGTGTGTTTTTTCGTATGCACGCCACAGACCGCCATTATGGGTTGCATATGACCCACGCGGATAGCTCTTACCATCATCAATAAAAGGGAGTATCTCGAGCGCCAGCGCGTCGCGGCCATCTTCGCCATCCCTTGCGGGTTCAGCGGGTGGTATTGCGGCCACAGCATCAGCGATCAGCGATTTGATATCGGGAAACACCGGCATAGATGCTGTAACCAGTTCCTCCAGCATAGGCTTAACATCGTCCGGCGTAATACTTTTCCCGTCCTGTGGTACCGGGATGGAGCCCACCACTTCGCCTACTGCGTCGGCCACGGCCTGTTTCAGCACCACCGGATCATAATCTTTTCCGTTTTCCGGAACCGGTAGCTCGCTAAAGGCTTTATCCACCATCGCCTGCAGCATTGGTTGCATATCTTCCGGTGTGACGCTTTTACCGTCCTGCGGAACCGGGATAGCAGCCACCGCCTCACCCACCGCGTCTGACACGGCCTGTTTCAGCATCACCGGATCATAATCTTTTCCATTTTCCGGAACCGGTAGCTCGCTAAAGGCTTTATCCACCATCGCCTGCAGCATTGGTTGCATATCTTCCGGTGTGACGCTTTTACCGTCCTGCGGAACCGGGATAGCAGCCACCGCCTCACCCACCGCGTCTGACACGGCCTGTTTCAGCACC
>SMDE01000002.1:386885-541567 GCA_004346725.1 Phytobacter diazotrophicus
GTTGCATATCTTCCGGTGTGACGCTTTTACCGTCCTGCGGAACCGGGATAGCAGCCACCGCCTCACCCACCGCGTCTGACACGGCCTGTTTCAGCACCACCGGATCATAATCTTTTCCATTTTCCGGAACCGGTAGCTCGCTAAAGGCTTTATCCACCATCGCCTGCAGCATTGGTTGCATATCTCCCGGTGTGACGCTTTTACCATCCTGCGGAACCGGGATAGCAGCCACCGCCTCACCCACCGCGTCTGACACGGCCTGTTTCAGCACCACCGGATCATAATCTTTTCCGTTTTCCGGAACCGGTAGCTCGCTAAAGGCTTTATCCACCATCGCCTGCAGTATTGGTTGCATATCTTCCGGTGTGACGCTTTTACCGTCCTGCGGCAGCGGCAGAGCAGCGACCGCTTCACTTATCATCAGGGCAATGTCGGGTAGTTGAGGTTCTGACGGTAAAGACATGGCAGCCACCGCATCGGCCACCATGGCAGCAATATCAGGAGATGGTGCGCCTTTAATTTCATCAATGGACGTTGAAATGCGCGACAATTTTTTTTCAAATTCCTGGCGCTGTGCTTCGAGGGTTTTACTGAATACCTCACGCATTTCAGAAAGAACGAGGCCAAACTCTTCGCCTAACGCCTTTATCAGAGATAATTCGCGTTCATTCATTTGGTAAGTAACCCCCGTAGCATCGCTTTTACCGCTGATTGCTGTGCATCAGATAACGACTTTCCTTCACTTTTATCTGGTTGCTGTTGCGGTGCCTGGCTGCCTTTACCGAATGGATCCTCTGATGCATCGCGGCGGGCCAGTGCGCCAAGACTGTAATTCTGCTGCTGCAGGTACAATTCATCGCCACCTGTTACAGGTGGCAGATTTTCACTTCGCCGCGCTTCGTTCGGTGTCATGATGGTGTTTTTTACCCCCTCACCCAGCGTTTTTATGCGGCGCTCGCTGTCCATCCTCAGAAGCGCATTTACGTCAAACTCGGTCCCGGTATCGTTTTCCAGTTCAAACGCCTCATCCAGTAGTAACTCGATAGACTCAATGAGCGTCTGCAGGCACTGGGAATAGTACTGTTGCTCAAGAGCCTCAATATTGTCGTACGAAGGGAGTTCGCCGACTCCGGCCTTATAGGTCGGGACATGGAACGCTGAACAGACGATTTTCGCGGACATCTGGAGCTGCTCAACCACCTTTGCATCATCCGCTGAAATTGAGACAGGGTTATATTTGGCACCATTGCTGAGAAGCCCTGTTTTCCCGGCGTTTTCTCCTGTATACCCGGTTTCCCAGTTGGATTTAAGGATTCTGGCGTTTTCCTCCGTTATATTGCCAGGCACCTCTATCACGCCGCTTGGCTTACTGCCATTGCGGAAAAAGAACGCTGAATTTTCCTGAATATGGTGCCCCTGCATCGCGGCAAGGCCCGCTGCGTAAATCGGGGAGAGACCGATAAGCGGATGAAACAGGCAGTTAAAACGGTCGTGAATAACCTCACGTGCCGGAACAGTGACTGACTTTTCGATACCCGTCATGTTGTCAGGGTTTATCTGGTAAAAGACTGATCCATCATCTGCAACCAGCGGGGTAACTTTGTTCCAGTCAATAATACGGAGTTCTGTAATTTGTCCCCGGGTGTTGCGGATTTTTAACACCACGGTATTCCCGTGGCATAACTTCGAGTTAAGCCAGCATTCGAAAAACTGGATCCTATTCTGAAAGGTATTAGGCCGACGATAAAGCGCGGCAACAGGCCCGGCACTGTTTTCTTTCCAGATGCCGTCAGAATCACGGCGCATCATACGTAGTGGCATCTTTGAAATATCACTGGCTATCAGCGATATACATGAAAAAACAGCATGAAAGGAAAGAACAGTTTGCTGATTTATTTCAAGGTTACGCTGCCATGCACCCGCAAAGGGTTCACGGACATAACTGAGGAGTGAGGTCCAGATCCCGCGAGTGGCAGGCTGTTGCAAGGCCTTCTCTTTTTTCCTGAAAGGGTTCCACATCAGCCATTCCCCGCGTTATTTTTCTTTTTGCTACCACCAGCACGTTTGTTGCTGATGTATTCCGCTTTACCCAACAGAACCAGCACCCTGGCGCACCGGGCATTCACGTTCTTTTCATCGCCCGGAACCGAATCGTGAGTGCGTTGCAGATACCTGATTTTTGCCATGTATTACGGCGGGGTCTCCCCCGCCCTCCGTTAGCACATTAGCTGCCCTGGGTGGTGCCGTAGTTAACGCCGGAAATAACAGCAACGGCAGCAGTACGGCGGCGTTTCCAGTTGATCCAGCGCTCAGCACGGATGGCCACACTGTTCGTCTGGAACATGGAAACCAGCTCGGTACCTGTCGGCGTGATGCTGTCGCCAGTCGGATCGCTCTCCATTTCCAGAGACGCCTCGCGGGACATATCGACAGCAACACCGCCATCGTCAGCAAGGTACACATCCGGTGCATTAACCAGCACAAGCAGATTGCCAACGTACTGGGAGACAATCACCGGAAGGCCCTGGAAGGTCCCCCCAAGCAGTGTCATTTCCGGGTACTCTTTCTGACCCAGCGCGTTTTTACGCATCGACAGAGCAAGTGCGGTAGTACTGGACATCAGCCACACCGCACCATTTGGTTGCAGGCTGGCGGCAACGAACACTCCAAATGCCGCCGCCGCATCATCATCAGGGTTACCTGTTGACGGAATGGCGGCGATGCCGTTGGTGATGGATGCCGGAGATATACCGGCAACCTCTGCTTTCGACGGGGTGATAAAGTCCGTGTCCAGGCGCGCGATAACCGCCTCAGCCAGGGCGTTGCGCACCAGCGCGTCTGCAGCCGGGTTGGAAAAACGGATCAGTTCATCAGTGAGCACAGCAATTGCGGCTACTTTCGCAAAACTGAACGTAATCGACGCAAAGTCAAACTTCGTCAGCGGCTTGGCCTTACCCTGGCCAACCCAGTTTGCGGAACCACCGGAGGTCTGCGCCGGAATGCGGATGTTGAACGGTACCTGACGCAGTGCCGGGATATTACCCTGACCAAAACGGCCGATGATCGTCTGTGGTCGCAGGAAATCCACAAAATCCTGTGCATAGTCCTGATACTCCACCAGCGCCCCGGCCCATGTCGGGTCAGTCGTGGTCCCGGCCCCTACAGCAGCCTTGAGAACATGATGGAGCTTCGCATCATCCGGATACTGCTTGCGGGCGATCTCCAGCGCTTCTGAACGGCTGCCATTCGCAGCGGCCAGAGCTTTGGCGAAACGGGCAAATGCAATGCCTTTTTCCAGCTTCTGTTCAACGCGGATGATACCTGGTGCGCTGGTTGTCACGGTGGTTACGTCGCCGTTTGCAGCTTTGCTGACTGGCTTCGCTGTGATCGCAAGATTTGCTTCCATATCACGCAGGCGCTTAAGGTGCGCATCCACGGACTTGATTTCAGCGGACGTGTTGTCGTAGCTCTCTTCTTCCTCAGCATCCAGGGTACGGCCATCATCCGCCGCCTTCGCCATGATTTCAGAAAGGGAAGCTGCCAGCGCTGCACGTTTAGCTTCAAAGCTTTTGATTTGTTCTGCGATATTCATCGACGAGTTTCCTTTATTAATATTGATTTTCGGTGCTGTGGCGCCAGCGGGCTTATGTGCTTTAACCACGGGTTTCTCATTGCCTGACGCGGCGAGTAACTGGCGGTCAAAAGATTTAACGGTCTGGATAGAGCATTCGGCGTTCGCCGGAATGGTCACTGCGGAGACTTCAAGCAGATCCCAGGACAGAAAGCGGATGCCACCTTCATCGAGGAACGAATATTCGATGGGGCGAAATCCGATAGACAGCCCGCGAACCAGCCCGGCCTTAATAGAAGCCCAGGCCTCATCAAGACGGGCTGCAAGCTGCGATGGCATGTCAGGCGTTGGTTTCACCAGCTTTGCGGTAATTTCCAGCCCCTCTTTCACCATCTTTGGCGTGCAAGTGCCGACAGGCTGGGAGCGGTCATGCTGCCAGAGGAATGGGGTATCGCTGCGGAACTTCGCGCCCCCCGGCTCCATGATGTCACCATCACGGTCAGGTGAAGGCGTGGAGGCGATGCCGGTGATTATCCGTTCGTCCTCATTTACCGCCTTGACCGTCATGATGGTACATGCGCGGTTAAGGGTCATTTGATGCCTCCTGAAACGAAAAAACCCGCCGGAGCGGGTCGTTTACTGACGTTAAAAGTCATATGAAAATTACCTGATAATCCTGTTTCTTCGCCTCAGGATTCAGCGCCATAAGCGAAACCGCGTTGAACAGCGCCATAAGCGGGTCGATTTTCCCCTTACCGCTGGCCTGTTTGGTAATGAGGATGGCATTACCTTTAGGCTCAACCCTGGCATTGCCGACACACCAGGACATCATCGGCTGTCCGGCATGAATCAGCACCCCCTCGGCAAGCTTGCGTTCCGTGGTTTTTATCGCCCCGCCAAGACGCCAGCCCTGACTGACACCCACGACGGAATCAGCCGGGATTTCCGCTTCAATCAGGGCATCAAGAATTTGCCCCACGCCCGACGGGTCAATGCCAATTTTGTCGAGCAATTCAGCGGCGTGTATACGGCTGACATACTCAGCCACTTCCTCCGTGTCCTGTCCGACGCATTTAACGATGGTCAAATCACCGGCTTTCACGAAATCACTGAACCGGGACTCTTCGCTTTTGCGGCGTCTGATGGCTATCTCATGCGCCCAGGCGTGGCACCAGCAAAGCCATTCACGGGTTTCACCATCACGGCCAACGGCAGAAAAGCCCAGCAAATCGTCAAGACCGCCGCCATCGATTCCGACAGTGACCACCTCGGCGCGCCGGAGCAATTCCTCAAACGTCACCTTTCTGGCCTGCTGCTCCCAGAAATCCACTCCCGCCCAGCGGTCAGTACGCAGATTCAGGCCGATCTCAATGTTGAGGTGTTTGGCAAGAAACTGCTGCAGGGTTCCGTCAGTCTTCGCCTGATTTTTGCGAAGGTTATCGGCTATCCATTCAGAACTGACGGACAAACCGATGTTAGGATTGGTGATGTAAAAATTTTCTGGCTCGAGATATGCCTTGCTTTCAACCATGCTTTCCGGGAATTCGTAAAGAATCCCCAGTGTCTTAGGATCATGTAGTTTGCCATCACGCACATCACGCCAGTAATCCAGCCGTTCCTTAAACACCCCTGCAGGGGGCTCATCGCTTTGCGTGGTCAGGTAAATCACCCAACCTTCATTTCGGGAGACCTGCCCGCCCAGTGCCTCCATAAACATCGCTTCTGCGTTAGCACGCTTGCCAAACAACCAGAGCTCATCCACCAGGACGCGGCCCGATTTTTTGCCGGAAACGGTGTCGGTATCAGCAGCGACAACTTTCAGCGTGTTACGCGTGACCCGGTGTGTGATGGTGCGAATGTGATCCTGGATCTGGAACATATCCGACAACTCCTCGTCTGCACGTATCATCCCGGCGGCAGGCTTGAAACTGTTGTCGGCTACTTCCTTCGTCGGTGCCAGAATCAAATGCTCTTCGTCCTCACGCCAGCAAAGGATCAGCGCCGTCAGCATGATCCCGGCCGCGATGGTCGATTTTGTGTTTTTCTTCGATATCAACAGCCCGTATTCACGAATCAACTGATTGCCGGTATCAGCCTCATAACCACCAAAGATGGCTTTAACAAAATCAAACACCCACTCCTCGGAGCATTCACCGAACGTTGGCTTGCCAGGCAGGTCAGAAACTCGCAGTTCACGAAATATACCCAGCGCCTGCTTCGCCTGGTCAGGAAAAATAGGGGGGGGAATGATTGACTGCCTGCTAACCAGAAGACTTTCCCAGTCAGGGCAAGCCGTGGACCATTGCGCCATGAATTACCCTCCCTTGTTATTGACGACCAGTTTTGGCGGAGCCATAGAGCCAAATTTTCCCGCGCCAGCGGCCACCTTCGCCGCCGCGTTTTTGGCATCTTTTTTCCCTGTCTCCCCTTTTTTGGGGTGAATATAGGGAAGCATTGCCTTTGCAGCATCTTTCCGGACATCAATGTCTTCGCCTGTATTGTTCATCACCGCCATGAGGAACTTGAGCGGATCGTCATAAACCACCGCCACCGACGGTGAGGTAGGCGGTGATTCCGGTGGGGATGTTTTTTCGGGATTGTTTACCACTGGGGTATAAACATTTTTTCGGTAGATCGGAACCTCATCAACCTCGACAGTTTCCTTGTTTTTACGCCCAATAAACGCGATGACTTCCGGGTCTTTAGCCAGTTGCGAACCCTTAGACCGTGCGGATTTCTCAGAATACCCCGCCTTTATTGCCGCATCTTTTTTAGACATACCGGACATCAGCGCGACCGCGAATTTTCGCTTTTGCGCTGTTAACATGTTTACACCCTCCAGAGGGGAATTTTTTCTGTGCGTGAGGGAGGCGGCGGTGTCCGGCGCGATCGACGTTTACACCCAAACCTACCCCCCCCGGTGTTGATAATGGGTATCATTCCAAGTGGAATGGTTGCAATTGAAACTATCCCTGTATCAAATCACCACGATATGCTGAAACTCCTCAGCCGCGGGCACCGCATGCTTTAATGCTTCCTCATCAGGCTGCCTGGTTGCCGCTTCCCGCGCCGATTTCCCGGCATGGCATCCTTTGCACAGAGTCCAGAGATTACGCTCTGAGTTGTCGCCGCCGAACTGCAGCGCGATGCGGTGATCAAGCTCGCTCTCGTGCAGCTCAATAACGCGGGCGCACATGCAGCAATGACCGCCGTCGCGTACCCAGATGCGACGTTTAAGACTGACGCGGGCGCTGCCGCTGATGCGGCGCTGCTCTCCGTATACAGGCTTGATGCGACGGGTATCGATAACCTTAAGTCGGGGCTTTAATGTCGTCAGCTTAGTCATACAACCTCCATGCCCGGCGGCGCTCAGTTCGCGCTATGCCGTCAGGGTGACGCTCTACCGGTTCCCCGTCGGCATGATCAACCAGTGACCAGCATGGATAAACCACCGGGCCACCATATGCATTGCCCACGGCATAATCAGCGGCGGCGCTGTGATCCCATCGGGCCAGCACATCTACCAGCTTTGCAACCGGCACGCTGTAGCAAACGCCATGAATCAACTGAGGCAGGGTAATGAAGTCAGCCCGCGTCTTATCAGCAGCAATCAGGCGCTCAGCAATAGCCGCCTGATACTGAGGCGGGCGGCCAGTGCCGAGGTAGAAGCTGATGAGATCGTCAGGCTTATCATTGAGCCAGGCACTAACCTTCCCGACGAAGCCATGTACAGGCAGTGCGTCATCCTCCACGACTACGACCCGACAGTTCTGTCCTGCGGCCCATTCAAGCGCACGACGATGATTCCAGTTTGCCCCGTGGTCCCCGGCATCAATCAACAGTATGGCGCCAAGAGATTCAGCCAGACTATGAGCCTGCTTGTGTCGGGAATGGTGACCGACAACAACAAACTTCACTTGTGTTGCCACCATGCAAACTCCTTACCGATACCGTTTGTTTTGAATACTGTATGTACTCGGGGGCCAGTGACCAGCCGATCGCTAAACCGACGAGCCACAATACCGAATGCCAGCATGTCGCCTACTGCTGCGGCAGGCTGCTCCTTCTTCCAGAACCGGTTGCTTTCCGTCAGGTAGTAAAGGCGCACGATACCGTGAGCAATCGCCATGACATCCTCACGAGTGCCACCCAGCAGGCCAGCATTCAGCATCACATCATTGCGGTGCTGCTCAATGAATTGCTGGTAGATGCTTTCGGGATGGTTGCTGGCTGCCCACGGGTCAGAATAGGTTTTCGGTTCAGAGCCAACGTAAATCTGGCCGGGTACCATTTCATCCCACGGGGCATGCAGCATTTCGACATCGGTCCCATCCGTGCACCAGACGAACCGGTATTCAGGATGATCCCGAAGGTGCTGCCAGATGTGCAGCCAGCGGCGGAAGTAGACATTCATCTTCACATCAGGCACGCGCCACAGTTCAACGTCTGACGGTGCGGTGGTCAGCTCATCCACCAGCGCGATACGCCCACACTGTCTAAGCGATGCCGCCCATGTAGTCAGCATGTCTGGCGAGGCCGTCATTTTCGATCCGCGCTGCGTATCAGGCTGACTGGTGAGCAGCGTTGTGATAACCACGTCGCGCTGATTCCGGTATTCAACGTATCCTGTGAATCCCGTATCCCGCCGTTCGTTGTGGACCTTCACGTTACGTTCCACCAGCGCTTGTCGGTCTGGTTTCGGTAGCGAACGTTCCACTGCTTCATGTTCATCAAGGGAATGGATCAGCTTTTCGGAGCCAGTCACATCGGCATAAGCCCACGATGTCAGACCTGCGTTATGGATGCGCAATGCGAGATCGCTGTGTTCGTACATACCGCGACCGTAAACCGGATCAAATCCGCCGACTTTCTCTATGGCGCTGCGGTGGTAATAGAGCATTACGCCACGCTGCCCGGTATAAGCAATGTGCTTATCGTCACGATAAAGAACAGCTATATCATTGAGCTTGTTAGGCCCAGCCAGATCAAGGAACTGATAAGCCAGATGCGGCTCGGGTGATTCGGTATAAGGTAGATGCCAGTTATCGGCAATCGGCCATGCATCATCGTCAAACAAAAACAGGTGTTCGCACCCGGAATCCATCAGGGCTGTCAAGCTGGCGTTCTTAGCCGCCACAATGCCCTGTGAAATTTCCAGCCGAACAAGTTCTACGCCTTCCGGGATAGTTGCGGCAGGCTGTGATCCATCATCAATAACCACCAGCAACGAACCAGCCGGGAGATAGTTAAGATGTTGCTCAATAGCCCTGGCTAAAACTGCTGGCCTGTTGTGAGTGGTAATTGCTATGCCGATCCGTGCTGATACGCTACTGGCGGGAACATACGGGACACCATCAATAGTGACCTGCATAGTCACTTCCTCGCATACAGTAAACCATCCGGTTTGAGCGCATTAGCAATAGCATCACTCACAGCCTGGTTAATGCTTTCCGTAATAGCGGCCTGAGCAGAGGCCAGATCCGCCATCGCCGCATCTTGTCGGGCTAGTGCTGCTTTTGTCGCTTCAATAACAGCGTTAGCCGCCTGCTGGATTTTCTGCTGGATGGTGGGTTCACCGCTGGCGCTGACCTCACCCGTCACTTTGAAATGGTCAGCCCTGAACTCCACCGACTGCTGCTCGTCGCCAGTTGGTTTCTCAACGAACTGACCGCTGTCACGAACGGCAGCAATAACAGCGTCACGCAACGAATCTGAGAGGTGGAGCTTTGTCGGTACATTGTTGACAGCGACATTAAAAGCCACGGCCTGTGTATAGTTCAGCGCTTCGATTTTGTCGCACGCTGCATCCGATAACGGTTCCATCATGCGCAGATCAGACTTGGGGAATGCACCATTCAATGACCATTCAGCACGAATACTGCCATCTTTGATGACGGCATCATTGATGAACGTCTGACCGCTGAGGACTTTAAACACATCACTCTTACGGATTGAGTCCAGCACCTCATCAATGGTCGTCTGTAGCTCGGAAGCATCAATTGAAGTCTTGATTACCGACTCGCTTACAGAACGTGGTGGCCGCTTGCCAAATTTACTGTACACCAGATAGCTGATGGCGAACTCTTGCCCGGCAGGTGTGAGAAAGTTGAAGTGATGCTCACCACCGAACGGCGTTACCGTGTCCTGCGTCTTCACGTAACCGAGTTCACGTAGTTCAGCAGTGCCAGACTTTGATGGCAAGTCACCATCCACCAGCGCGCCACGGAAGAATAGCGCGTGCAGGACATCACCAGCAGCGCCGGAAAGTTCTTTGCTCATGGTTGTTTCCTTTTAGATATGAGCATGTCGCACAGGAAGACCGCCCGATAAAGCGGAATGCCCCAGACTCACTACTGAAAGATATCGTTAGGATGTGCGCGTGCGAGGCACAATAAAAAAGCCACCAGTGGATACCAGTGGCTTTTTTATTGAAATAAAAACCGCCTTCGGGCGGTTTTCCCTTTATTAATTAATACTATCTAAAGTATATCGGGTACTCACCAGCACATCATTCCTGTAGATGTCTGTTACTAATAGTCGTGCATTCCAATCACGCCCTATAATGTTGTCCAAATCATTCGAATGGGACTCAAGAAATTGTTTAGTGATTTTACCACGAATAGGAGTATCCCTTCCTTCTACTCGCAGTTCAAATCTTTTTTCGTACGGGACGACATACAGCCTTCCAAAAATAGTTGTTATTGTTTCATCAGAAAGTCTAACTCGATCCATTCTATTTTTGGCATAGAAAATCTTATCTAAACTTAGAATATATTCAGAACGATCATCAACAACTTTTAATGTCGCTTGAGACGAGTACAACTCCTCATAAAATGAGCGAACATCATTTAACGTCCTGTCATCTAAGTCCTCAATTACCTCTTCAAAAACAGAGTCTTCCGGAGAGGACACTTTATTCAAGATATCGTTCACGTCCTCAACGACGTGCTTCAATTCCGTATCAACCTCTAAGAGACTATCCTTTGGCGCTTCTTCTAAAACAAACCCAAATGAGCCTCGAGCCACATCAGTGATTATTAGTTTAGCATTATTGCTATTTCTTACCGGTCCCCTTGAAGACAAAGTTCCGGACTCGAGAAAAGCATAGCGTTTATTAACGATAGACTGGAATTTATCAATAATGTTACTCGCAAAATGCGAATCAATTCCTTTTGATCCAAATACAGGCGCCCCGCCGAAAAACAACCCAACACTTGCGAAAGACGAAACAGCATCATTAATAGTAGCTATTTTCTCCAGTAATTTTTCTCTTCGTTTAATAAACTGTCTAGCACCAACAGGATCCTCTACTGTACGCTCAGAAATGAGATAATCAAGCGAAGCTACTTCCGCCTTAAGGGTGTCTAATTCAAGTTTTTTAATCATTATTCCCTCCCCCCTTGAGCAGCCAACAATTCGCTTTTAATATTGCCCAGTATAGCTATAGCCTCCGAATCATCCACGTTTAAATCTACTTGTAAAATTCCTTTCCAAAGATTTTGCATTCTCGAATGGGAAAATAGATTGCACCAATATGTGACTGCTGCAGCCAGAGTATGTGGTGCCTGGTTAAAATCAACGTAGTATGCATCGCACATGTAAACTTGCTTAGCGGTTTCAGATTCAAACAAATCAGGGTGCAAATCCATAAGCTCAACAAAAGCACCTGCATCGATAAACTGCCCTTCTTCGTCTCTTGGTCGATAAGCGAATGTGATTAGATCAATGTCAGCGGGTGCTCTTCCACGAGTTCTTTCACAGTCTTCAACAAAACTTCCATCCAGCCATTGATAACCCATAACATTTAAGGAACGCATCTTTGAACGATACTCAAAGAGGCCTTCTAAAATTGCAATTCTTTCCAAACTTATAGCAAATCTCTGCACCAACTCTAACATGGTGATTCGATAAGGTGCCTGCGCACTTGGAATAGCGGGCTCTTCACCTACGAAAGGTGGAAGTACTCCCGAGACTGAAAACGGTGGAATCAACTGTTAGCACTCCAGCAAACAAGATTGGATCGATTTTAAAATGACTTAGGCCTAAACACAACCAACCACTGGTATTAGTGAACATTCAACGCTGGATTTATATCAGTGGATAGAACGCCGAAGGTTCTGGAGGTTCACTTTCTAACAAACTCTAAAAAGTTCATGAAATTATGACAATCTTGGAAATGTAATCTTGCAAACAGAATCTTCATTTTCGAGTAAGTTCAATTTTCCGAATGCTTTCAAAGTTGTTGTTCCCCTTCTCGATTGCTGCCAGTAACGGATTAATCCAGAGCACAGCTTGGCAGTAAGTCATTGGGATGGTGGCAGCGGGACGATTATCGGCTGCGTCAGATCTGTCGGTATCGGCGTGCATTGCGCTGGCACGTAAACGGTTCGCGTATTCGAGCAACCCACCAGCGACAGCAGCAGGAACAGGCAGATCACAGTTTTTTTCACTGCGTAATATCTCCCGGTATTTGATTACCGTTGTTTCGCTGTTCCCGGCCACAATTGCGTTTGCCCGCGCGGCGGTCTCAGCGGTTTTATTGAAGCGGTGGATATTGAATGCCTGAGTAGCTATTACCTGCCCCTGCAGAGCATTGTCTGACTTGAGTACGCGGTTTTCGCTCTCAGCAGTTGCGGCTTTGTCGCTGTAGTGAAATGCCGACCAGGACAGGCCACCGATGATGCTCAGAATAAAAGCGCCAATCACAATGAGGTACCGTGTTTTCACTGGTATTCCCCCCAGCACGTCAATGCACTTTCCTGATCCCGTCGCTCTACCTGCCCGTAACAGCCGTTCGCCTGGCCTTTGGTTAACCGGCAATCGCGGCCCCCGTCTTTAATCCACCAGCGGATTGCTTCACATGCACCTTTGCGGTCGCCAGCATTGATGCGCTGGTAGAACGTTGAGGGGAAGCATTTACCTGGCCCGATGTTGTACGGACAAAATGAGGCAATACCTACTTTCTGCGGTTCTGTTAGCGGCACTTTGATATTTCGGTCTACCCATGCAAGTGCCTTATCGCGTTCAATGGCGTTAACCTTCTTGCACAGTGCTTCCGTTGTACGCTGGCCTTTAACAACTGGCTTACCGTCAATAACCGTTACGCCGTGACACAGTGACCAGACGCCACCAGGATCGACAACGGCCACCAGCGCGTTACCTTCTTTTTCGCTGATGAACTGATCAAACAGTACCGGCGCTGATGCCCCCGCGGCGATGAGTGCAAGCATTGCTGCACTAAGCTTTGCTTTCTGCCCCATCACTCACCCCTGGCGGCCTTACGCCGATCCTCTTTGATTTTGAAATACAGATTGGTCAGATACGTCAGCAGACCAAAAAGAATACTTGCGAGAACACCTAACGCTGCCCATTGCGAGGGCGAGACTTTATCCAGTAGCTGGAGCACCCAGAACCCTCCGTTTGCTCCGGCAAAACCGTAGCTCACACCAGTTGTGATTTTGTCCATTCGATACATACTCCACCTCCACGTTTGGGAAGTGCTGTGCGTGATTGATAAAAGGAGGGATCTGGCCTTCGGACGCTTTCGTGAAAAGTGAAAGTTGCGTGTGATATTTCCGAGACCAGAAACAGAAAAGCCCCGACGAATGTCGAGGCTTCAATAGTGTACTTACTTTTTAAACTAACCGAGGGAAAGACACCATTCCCTCACGACATTATTCATCCCAGAGAAATGACGCGATTGTTGCTCTCTATCTGACGTTACATGAAAACGCTTAAAGCAATTAAACGCTTCCTCAGTCCAATCCACATCAAGCCCTGCGCTTTCCATCCACTCAGAATATCCATGGGCTGGTTTTGGTGTAGCAGCATTAACTATTAATGAGTTGAGCAAGGGATATTGATTTTCATAACAGAACTGCCCAAGAGCGCCAGCATAAAACCCTACTGTGTTATGACTAAAACCAAATATATTTTCTAATTCATAATAGGGGATGAAACGTTTGTGCTTGGCAGCATTAACCATATAACGGAAAAAAACATTAAAAACCTCGGGATTGAGTTCTGTCGCCATGAGATCCTCTTTAATAAATGGAGTGGCGTGTCGGAAGGTGTCATCTATGGCTTAACGCAGCATAAACCTCACCCCGCTTTAAGTAGTGAACATACGAAGTCCACCCTTAATATCGATTATACACAAAAGCTATAACATAACAAACATCGAATAGAATGTGTTCGGAATTAGTCAGCCAGAAAACCGTCGGTCAGTAATCGACTAAGTGTTTCAGATGCTAAACTCGAAGGAAAACTTCGCATAAAGAATCGGGACATCACATTGAACTTGGCCTACAAGATTAAAGCTCCCGATATCCCTGATACTATGACAGGGGTATTCGTGTAATGCACTTCGTGAATATCCCTGCTCTGTATCACTGGAAAGCAAAAAAAACCACCGAAGCGAGGCTTAGAATTTGCTTTAAGTTTGTGTCTGAGTGACCATCCTTAACAGATTACCTAAAAAAATGCGGACCGCGATAGAGATTTTTTATAAAAATAAAGTTAAATTAGAACCATAATGGATATGATCTATAACGGGTTGAGATACAAATGAAAATATTTATCAGTTGGTCTGGAAACCGGAGCAAGGCTGTTGCAGAATTGTTCAGTGAGTGGTTGAAATGCGTCATACAAGCTTCGGAACCCTGGATTTCCACCAGAGATATTGACCGTGGTGCTACTTGGTATTCCGAAATAAATGACACTTTAAGGGATGTATCTGTAGGTGTTATTTTTTTAACAATGGAAAATAAAGATAACCCATGGATACTATTCGAAACAGGAGGATTGGCAAAAGGTTTATCGTCAAATCGAGTTTGTACATTTCTAATTGATTTAAAACCCAGTGACTTGCATGATCCCTTGGCACAATTTAATCATACAATCCCCACGAAGGACGCCCTCTGGGCGTTAATAAAAACAATTAATGCCAGTATTACTGAAATACCACTACCAGAGAAAGTACTCGACAAAGTATTTCAGACCTACTGGCCACAATTTGAAAAAGGTTTTGCACAATCATTATCTGACAATCCAATCGGTGAAGCGATCCCACCTCGCTCAGAAGAAGATATCCTCTCAGAAATTTTGAACAATACTAGAACACTGACTCAGAAAATAAGAAAACTTGAAGAAGAAGTTTTCATAAAAAATGAAAGCATTGCAAAAAACCTCATAAGTGAATCATTTGAATCAGAACTCATGAGTAACAATGATGTATCCATCAGTAGTACTGAAACTGATTCAGTTCTAACGAGAGTTGTTCGTAGACCTGATGGAAGAATTATAAAAACATACATAAAACCCCCAAGATCTAAACCGGGCTCTAAACTTGGCGGTGAAAATTAATATCTAAGTTCGTTTAAGCGGCACACATGCCGCTTAAATGACCCCACTAATTATCCATCTCTAATTTCACATTTAGCATGGACAAGCAACCATCAATGAATCCCTCAGCTAATTGAATTTCTATTCGTATCTGTTTTTCACTCTTCTTTCGGTTTTTTGCCATCTGTCTTTTTGGGATCATGAAGACGTAATGGCCCACAAGGAGGTTGTAATCGTAGGGCTTACGTTTAATCAATCGTGACATGCAACTTTCGATAATAAGACCGTCATTATCTGAACACATGATTCGTGTTTTGCCGGACTGGGGTAATAGTCCTTTAAAACCTGCTGCAATAGGAGAAAAGTCTATATTGCATGAGTCATTTGCAGCCCAAGCCCCCCATAATTCCAGTACTCTTTGAATGTCGCGCATAGTCTTCTCCAGATGTCAGGCCAGAACGCCGAGCGCAAAGGCACGGTCCAGCAGTTTGATAATGAGTTCAGGTTGTGTGCCGTACTGGCGCTCGAACGCCGCCGGGCTGCTGTGAAGCTCGGTATGGTGTTTTCTACAGAGCGGAATGGTGAACGCGTCGTGAGCTTTGGTCGCCATGCCACCCTGTCCCCAGCCAATCAGATGATGGGCATCATCGGCGGGGTTGCCGCAGCACGTGCACGGTTGGGTCTTCACCCAGGCCAGGAAATTTGGATTTACCCAGCGGGTGCGTTTTGGCCGTGCATAAAGCGTCTGCGGTGCGACAGGATCAACCACAACAGAAACAACCGACTTCTTGGCTGGTGGTTGGGGTAGCGCCGCCTTTTTCACTCTCTCCGCCAATACGCTGGTGGTCGGTAGCGACGGGACGATATCGGATTCGCGCATGACAGACGGCAGCTCATCAACCGGCAATCCCAACGCCCGGCGGGCTACGCCTTCCGGTATAGCGCCAGTGACTCCCCGGCGAACCGCCCACCAGCAGAGTTCTGGCAGCGTCAATTCGTGGTCATCGTTAAACCGAAGCGCCCCACGAACGGAGCGAAGAACCCAGGCTGTTATGTTGGCAGAAACGATTGCATCCAGTTCTTTGCTGGCCGCTTCATGCATCTGGTTGTCACAGTGCCAGCAAAGCAGCGCAGCACCACCTGCATGGCGATGGATAACCAGCTCTTTGTGGTGATAAGTCGAGTGTGTCCACTGGCAATTTTTGCCGCGGCGGCGCAGCCAGTCTTCGAGGCTGTTAATACCACCAGCAGCGCTGACCACAAGCTGATGGGTGAAAAACGGCAGCAGCACCGGGTCTTCACCCAAGGGCTGACGAATTGCCGGTATTGCGCCGCTGGGCAAAGAAGCCATATTGTCCGGCTGGCGCTCGACCAGTACGCGACCAGAAGTGAAGAGATGCATTAGCTCTTTGCCGGGGCGCAGCAGCACCACGCCCATTTCGCGGGCAATATCCGGTTTCAGCAAGGCGCGCATGCCGCCTCCCGGATTATGATTTGCCCGAACTCGCCCCACACTTTGGTTATGCGGCAATCCCAGATGTGCGCATCATCAGCAAAGATGGCGTCCATTAACGCTTTCAGCATGTTGTCGCAGTCAGGCTTAGCCTGGTGTGGCTGGCCGTTATGTTGCTGGCGTTTATTTTTGCTCCAACTGGCGGGCATAGGCAGGACAAACGTAATATGCGCGCCGGACTCAGGCAGAACTACACCACGTAGCCGCACCTCATCGCAGAACGCACGGTAGCGCATAACCTCAGGGCGCTTTTTCCACTTGTCGGCACGTGTCATGCGGGGTTTGCCCATCGGTATTATCGGGTAAATTTGCACGCTCATCCCCAGTGCCTCCACTGGTAGGTTTTATCCACTCGAGGCGGTTTAGCTGACTCAGGTAATAGCGCGCTGACTATCCATGTCAGATAGTCGGGAGCAAGGCTCTTTTGTGTCTCGACACCATTGGCGCGGTACCGGGCCACCAGCTCATTCGCCTGTGCTTCGGAGAGGTTAATGTGATTGAACCAGCCTTTTTTCATGCGAAACCCCACCCGGCGGCAAGGTATGCAAAAAAGCTGGCGTCGACAGACGTCAGGAAAGTGAGGTTTTTCGATGTTTTTTGCGCCATGGTTTTCTCCGTGGCGCAGCAGACTGCCAGTTGTTCAGGCTGGCTAAGACAATATATCAGAAACTGGAGAAACCCGGTAACCGGCTCGCTCGAGCATCTGTGTAAAAAGGGATGGTGTGCCAATAATCTCATCATCCTGAATAGGCATAAATGATACCTGCCCACCATGGCGGTACATTAAAGCCCTTTCACATTCAGGAAAACTTTGCAGTCTGGCGACGATGACCCCATCGTGACATCTGATGACTACATACCCCTTGTTTGGCAATTCTTCTGGTTCTTCCACTCCCCTACCCCCTTCATTCACACGGAAACTCAGTGACAGCGCATTTTCAGTAAAACCAGTCGTCGGCGCTTTCCCATGTCTCCTGAAGGATTTTCTCAACTTTCTTTTTATCGTCTTTATCACCACCGAACACACTTAGCCCGTCAGAAGCCGCCCGGCGGACCACCAGATTGCAATTCACATACTGATTATTGAGCCGTTTAAGCAACTCCGTTTCCAAAGCCGGGATGGCACCTTTCGGAAGTTCTTTAGTACGATCAATGGTTAATTCGATTTTCATAATAGCCCTCCATCGCTTACCTGTATATTTATACAGTACATCTATAAATCTACATTTTCAACACCCAGCAGGCGTGAAGCATTCATAGCGGGTAAGTTGGCTCTTACTGACAATTCTGCCAACCAAGTCTGGAGGGCATTGTGCAAGTCAATCCATCTATATCTTCGCATAAAACTAACAAGAGGCTTTAAGGGTTAGTAGCGCAAACAGATGGTTCCGAATGTTCAAATTCAAGCCTGTATCTTCCTTAATAGCTTATCTAGTATTGTCTCGTCTTCGAAATTTCATCTAATGTAGGGCTTGTATACTTAACATCCTCATATTTCATGATTTCATCAAGCTTTAACGCCTCAAGAGTTTCAGTGACCCTAACGAACATTTTCTCAAGTTCATTATTAACAAACTCCAATGCTTGAGTGGTTAACATATAAAAATTATTATAATTCTCTTGGTTTAAAGATTCAGCCCTGATATGCAAGAATAATATTTTCTCTACATGGTACTGTTTGCCACCACCATTTAAAGCAGCACAAGGTATACTCTGGGAATAGGAATTCTGATCATGAATGAATGTTTTATTCCTTAATTCTTTAATGTAATCGAAAGCTATTCTGGCTTCGGGTGGAGCTTCTCTATAAACCTTCTCGAATGAGAGCTGACCTCTTGCCTTGGCAGAGGAAAAACATTTAACGTAATGAACAATAGCACTTCGCCAAAGTGTTTGCTGCAAACGAACATCCTCTACAATCCCAACATTATTAATCGAGTCTAAATTATATTTAGCAAAAGAAAGATCCTCACGATGCAGCGAATAGTCGGAAATTGTCTTACCAATACTTAAAGGCAGTTTTTTCAGATAAACAGCATCTTTTATGCCATCAACAACAATACTATTTTCAGTAAAACTTATATTATAAGACTCCATAAACACCCCCTTCTCTATAAATGCCAGTTAAAATATTTTTATCACTCGCCATATTCACATTTTTATTTACTTATAGGCATGCAATTCTTCTAGGCTGCATTTTCAACTGCCCCGCATATTTCAGGCAAATTTGCCCTCACCAGTGCTTCGGCGAACGGTGGCGGTACCGCGTTGCCACACCGGGCCACCTGCTTGTCTTTTGCGTACTTCACGCCGCGATAGTCGCGGTCAATGATGTACCACTCCGGAAACCCCTGCGCCCGGTATAGCTCGCGGGGTTGCAGCATGCGCATGCCGATATCAACGATGCGGTATACCACACTCTCAATCGTTACGAACTCGCTGATGCCATACTCATGCAGGAATGCCGCCACTTGCCCCGCCCGATGCTCGTCATACTCGTTTTCAGCCAGCATGGTCCTCACCTCACCAAAGTGCAGACCACCCGCCGTTACGGTCTGCAACGGTGTGTCGGTTGGCTGCCCAATGTTGGTACCGCGCATTTTGACGATGCTGGATGTAACAAGCGCATGGTGATCCGTAGTTGTCACCGTATGAACTGGTTCATCAAGTGCCAGGCCAGATCCTGAATAATTCCCACCAAAGTGTTTTACGAGGTTTGCCGCCACCACAGCGAACTTATTGCCACCAGCAGTGACAGTACCAAGCGGCTTCCCGATCTGGAGAATCCGTGGAGCCTGCCCTACCCGTTCTCCGTAACCCATCTGAATTAGCGTGGTTGATACCAGTTGCGATTTACCGCCGCCACCAGCCGTTACGGTTGCGCTCGGTTCGTCAGCGCGATGACCGACGCTGTTACCGAACTGCCTTGCTATCACAGGGGCAATTACACAGGAATGATTGGTATTGCAGAGCGTATGCATTGGACTTTCGACACTGCGCGGCTTAGCTGAATATTTCGGGCCGCCAGCGCCAGCGATAAACGGTGAAATTGCCGCCTCGACAATACCCAGTGCGTGACCGTTCCCGCCAGGGCGCTTTGATGTACCGGCTGTCACCGTCGGTACCGGTTCAGTTACCTCCTGCCCGGTTGCTCCGGTGCGGAATTTCGTAATGTGCGGAACGGCCAGCGCAAAACCGTGTTTCTTGGTAATAGTCTGGGTGGGTTCGCCCAGCGACTGCCCACGGAAACAGTCGTAATTCGTTTTGGTACTGGTGTGATTGCATTTCACGATAAACGGCGTGGCGCTGTTCACTACAAAACGCTCAATACCCCGCGCAATCCTTCGCATGGTATTTGTGGCCAGGGGCTTTTTGCGGTCGAAAATTGACGGACACGGAATTGACCAGTCGATACACTCCGCCGCCGTTCGCCACGGTCTGAGCGCTCCCGATTTAACCTGGGCTGTTTTGGGACCCCCGTGGGTTGGCTCGGGCCAGTGGATTGCGGCGCCGTCGCAGCGCATCACCATGAAAAAGCGTTTGCGAAATGTCGGCGCGCCGTAATCGCACGCGCGCAACTCACGATATTCGACCGCATAACCCAGCCCGGCAACCAGCTTTTTCGCCTGTTTGCTGCCCGGCTCAATGTTCAGAAACTCGCAGCACTCGGCCAGTGCCGGGTTATCAGCACTTATGCCATCGGACAGCATGCTGACAAACGCATTAAACGTCTCGCCTACGCGCTCCGGGTCTGGCCGCATTTCCGCCGCCAACAACGGTCCCCAGGTGCGGAACTCTTCAACATTTTCCAGCATCATTACTCGGGGGCGCACCGTCAGCGCCCAGCGAACCACAATCCAGGCTAAGCCGCGAATCGCTTTTTCCACCGGGGTACCGCCTTTCGCTTTGGAGAAATGGCGACAATCCGGGCTAAACCATGCCAGCCCCACTGGCATACCTGCGGTGACAACCGGAGGATTTACTTCAAAAACACTCTCGCAATAGTGCAGTGTACCGGGATGGTTTGTGGTGTGCATCGCCACGGCATTCTCGTCGTGATTGATAGCGATATCCACGCTGCGGCCAATTGCCAGCTCAATGCCGGTACTGGCCCCGCCGCCGCCAGCAAAATTATCAACGATGATTTCAGATTGTCTCACGAGTATTTCTCCATAACGATGGCCAGCGATTTGGCGGCGTCCACGATTGACGGTACGGGCATTTTTTCCAACCACATGCGGTTTATGTGATGTTTGAGGCGGCGCTGGTGGTGCGCCGGGAGATCTCCGGCGCGTTCTACCTGAGACAAGACCAGTTTGACCTCAGCAGGCCAGACCGTTTCGGCTACATCCACCAGCAGCAGTTTTTCCAGCTCAACAATTCGGCGGTAGGCATACTCGAGTAAAGCGTCACTCATGCGGCACACTCCTCGAAAATAACTTCTCCGTCCAAGCCGCCAAGTTGGTAAAGGATCGAACCATCATCCCGATACTCTACTGGAGACGCGCTCCATCCTTCCCCGTTTGGCTCGTCATCATCGCCAACAACAATAAATCCACCTCCAGTAACACTTGCAGGGTACATTTCACCTTCTGTCCACCACCCTTCGGTATCTTTGATGCATTTGACGAACATGGTTTGTTTGTCGCTCATGACTGCGCTCCATTGCTCTCGCGAAGCTGGCGGCAGGCTTCGCGCATTGGTTTGCGATATGCCTCCAGAGATTGCTGGAACCCTGTCACATCCTCATCCACACCGAAATTCCAGCCTGCCTGCATACCTGAAACGAATGCGCGGTCACAAAGCGCAGCATGTTTATCGCTGTTAAATGCCGCTTCTGTGGCTTCTTCCCGCAGGGCTGCGATTGCTGCGGATGTGGCGAGGGATTGCATGCAAGCTATGATTGCCTTCATTCCAGCCAACAACGCCTCGTCCTCCGAAGCTCCATTACCTTCTGCAATTGCGGACGCCGCTGCACCTTCCTCGCTATGTTTTAACCAGTTGTCGGGAGTAAGAAGAATGGTGTTCTCCATCGCCAACTGCTCGGTCAGTTCGGTTTGTTTATCCAGTGCAGTAGCCAGGCGAGACACCATCCTGGCGATCTCGATAATCGGGGTGTCAGCCGTCATTGCGGCTGCAAATTCGTGGCCCACGCGGGCTACATGTTTGTTTGCAACGATGGTCATTTCTGTGCGCTCCCGAAAATTTTGTGAACCTGATAGCCCTGCCATTTTTCGCGGCAAATCTGCGCTGCAGTTTGCGGCGCTGGTGGACAGGCAGCGGGTGCCACTCGCGAACGCCACCGATGTGTAAGCCGGTATTCAGGGTGGTGAGGTTTACCAACGTTTTTCACGATGCCTGCCAGCGTCAGACGTTTCAGGCGGTCGTAGGCCTCTTTGATGTCGCAGCCCAGCAGACTGCGAACCTGCCGTGTGGAAATGGATTTTTCGCGCGCCAGAAAATCAACGATGGCGCGTTGCTCAGGTTTCAGCATGCTTCTGCCCTCCGCGCGCGGGCATTGCGAATGCAGCGGTTACGCAATCGGGAAATGTCCTGAATCTCCTGACTGCTCTTTGCCAGTCGCATAATCTCGCTGTATTTCGTAGCAGCGCGCAGCCAGTGCCCCCGTGATTCAATCAGGGCAGCTTCTTCAAGCGCCATGCGGAGAACTTCCGGATCGGCTTTTTGACCGAGTTCCGGTAACTCGATATCGGGGATATCGCTGCCGGGCACAACGGTATATTCCCAGTGGGTGCCGTTGTGACTACGGGTCATGACACCGCGCTGTACTAACACAGCCAGTTGCTGCCCCGTCGAACCGGAGTCAGAGTTAAACGCGTCGCACACTTCCGGGGTGGTAATGCCTGGGTGCTGGCTGACATACACAACCAGTCGGTCAGCCTGGGTAATTCGTTTTTGTTTGGTCATTGGTCAATACTCGTTAGTTGATTAAACCTGCCGCTTTGCGGCGCTTGTACTCTTCCATCAGCAACTGTGCCGGGGTTGGCCCAGCCGGTGCTTTCGGCCCTGCCAGTTGACGCACTACCGGCGGAATCGAGAAACCGTTTTGAACGTGCTTCATCCACTTGGTCAGTAATTTTTCAGCCAGCCGCTGCAGCTCGTTTTCCGTCATACGTCGGTCCACGCCTGTACGGCGCATTTCAATGCAGATGTGGTAGAGCACAGGCTGAGGCCATGGATATTTATCGCTGCCGGAATAGCGGTATGACTCATTGCGCCAGCGCTTGTATTCAGCCATCACCGCTTCTGATGTCAGGCTGAATGGGTTTGCACCACTCTCTGAAACCAGTGAAACAAATTCCGCCAGGTCTGGCGGCCATGAGTTCCCGGCGGCGCAGCGCTCCATGCACTGATTGCATACCAGGGTGATTTGCCTCTCAGTCATCGAACCGATCTGAGCTATCCACATAGTCGAGGGTTCGGCCCCGTTCTTCTGCGTCCAGCGGTTCGAGTAGATTTCCGCCATGACTTCCCACAGGCGCCATGCCGTGTCTTCCGCCCGAGGATCCACCGTCACGTTTTTTTCGGGCTCGAGCATCCCGGACTTGCTGTACTGCTCTTGAAGCGCTTCCAGAGTGAACTGGCGCATTTTCGTTACCTCTCGCTGCTACGGATTTTTGGTTGTTGGCCCGCGCTACGGGTATGTGCCGGGCAAACTTCTGTTCCCACTGAACCTGCGTGAAAACCTTCATCTCAGCCCCCCAGTAGGTTGTGAACTCCGCCAATTCGGTTGGCAGGTAATCCGGTTCTGGTAGGGCTATGCCCCACATCGCTGCTCGTCGCCGGAAATCACGAGACGGGAGCCAGGCATCCGTCATCTGAAATTTGCCGATAGGTTCATCTACGCCTTCCAGATATCGGGGGGCTTGAGTCGGCGGCGGATGTTGTTGCCGTTGTTCTTCCTGATCCTGAATTTCTTCTTCGCGCTCGCTAAGAGAGGGGTTTGATCCTTTTCCCTTCCCTTCCCTTCCTTTTCCGTCAGTGACACCTCCTTGAGCACTCACTGAGTCATCACTGAACTGGTTACCACTGCCGCTACTGTTTTCAGTGAGTAGTACCGGAGCGGGTATCTTCGTTGCCGACGGACGGTTGATTTTCTGGTGCTTAGCAAAGCCCTTTATGTGCAAATATTCCTGACCGTTCACTGAGTACTCAGTGAGTAATCCGTGAGTAATTAACTCAGCTATGAGGGGTTCGCAGTCGATTAAATCCGCCGGGAACACCTGCATTTTGATCCGCTTGTGGGAACGCTCCATGCATCCCAGGTCATTGGCGAAGTTGAACAACCCAATAAACAGAAGTCGGGCGGGGATCGTGCATTCCACCACCTTTTCGTCTGTCCAGAATTCAGGTTTCACTGTTCTGATGCGGGCCATCTAAAACCTCGTATTAATCAGCAAAGTGCTGATGGTCATTGGTCAAAACTCGTTTCAAAAACACTGCGGCGCCAGAGTGCTGAGCAATGCCAGCGCTGGCTCTGATATCTCTTTCGGGAGCATCGCGTAAAGCGACGTGGCCGCCTCCCATATCTCTTTTTCAAGGCGCTGCAGAGGCGCTCCCAGCATCTTTGCCTGGTGGGCCTCTGAGCATTCTTTGATTGCTGCAGCCACCAGCTCTGCTTCGGTCTTGCCGGAACGGAGACCGTAGGTGCGTGCTATCTCGATTGGCATCACGGATGAAATCGCCGGGGCCAGTTGCATGACATAACGGTTGTATTTTTCGGATCCGTTTTCGTTGCGCAGGTAGCGGAATAAGTTCAGCTTGTTGACTGTGATCCCCTTGCCGCCAGTGCGTTTCCATTCTTCCGCCACCAGCCTCGCTATTTGTTCCTGAGCCTGACCCGGCAACGTTTTTTCCCATTCGCTGACGGCGGTATTGATCGCCATGCGTTTCATGTTGTCGCGGCGGCGAGGTTCAATCTGATTTTTAGATTTCAGCAAAGCAGTTAACCGCTTCGTATCATCAGTAACCAATGAGGCATGCATGACTAATTCTCCTCTTGGGGTAGGCCATCGGTAGGGTTTGGATAAATGTCTGGGCGCAATTCATGCGGTGTAACGCCAGTTACTCGGAAGATTTGAATAACCCGCGCAGCGGGGACAACTCCCGAGTAGTTATTTTTCCAACGACTAATGGCCATGCTCGTTACACCAATTGCATCACCTAACTTTCTGGCAGAGCCTGCGGCTCGGATTGCAGTTTCTAAAGCAGTCATAGGACCTCCTGTTTGAATTAAAAGTAAACCATAGATTTACACAACAAGCAAATTCTGGATTTATTGTGACAGTAAACCATTTGTTTACAATGTGGATATGAACAGAGAAAACACACCTGAAAGCAGCCTGAAGAGTCGACTCGAAGAAATCACATCTCGCGGGATTTCAAAGGCAGACATGGCAAGAATTGCTGGCGTCACACCGCAGGCGGTAAACGGCTGGTTTAAAAAAGGTGTCATTAGTAAGAAATCAGCAGTGCAAATAGCAACAGCGGCTGGAGTTTCTGTTGCATGGCTGCTTGGTGAAGATGTTGATGAACACTCTGGACTTGAACCGGAAGAAAGGCAGATGCTTAAACTTTTCCGACAGCTACCCGAGTCCGAGCGCCGAAAGATGGTGGATCTCTTTGAAGTGCGTTTAAAAGAAATTGATGATTACGTAGAAAAGTATCTTAAAGGTCGCTTCAAACCTGATAATTAACGTCCCTCCCCTTCCTTAAAAAACCGGCTAATAGCCGGTTTTTTTTCTGCTTTTTTTCAACCTCCAATAAACCAAAATGCAAACATAAACCCATGGTTTACATTTTTTATAATCCATTAATTGACACAAAAATAAACCAGTGATTTAATTAAAACCGTTATCAGCACACCCATTCAGGCAGGACGCCCACGAAGTAGCTGCCGGCGGCATACGAAACACCGGATGAGATGGCGACGTTGATTTTACGATTTCAGTTTTAACGCGCAGCAGACCAACGTTCCGCCAGCCGGGCGCAAACGGCAAAGCAAAACAGACATCATCGTGAGGATTTTTCTATGACAGATTTCGCACGTGTGGCAACAGGGCAACAAGCTGTCCGCCTTAACTGGTTCACCGCCTTAACACGTAAGTTCTGCTATTTCCTGGCGCAGAAAGGCAACCCGGAGATTAAGGCGTGAGCACGTTTTTTTATTTAGTCATCACCGTTTGTGCGCTGACTGGCGAGTGTTCTGATACCCCGCTGGGTGTGCACCAAACCGAAGATGACTGTAATGCCGCCGCAACGGAGCAAAGTGTAAAAGGCGAGTGCTTCCCGGTGAGCATTCCGGCTGCCGACCAACAGCCTGCAGTTCATTTTTAAACGAGTTTTCACCAATAACCAACGGCTGTAGCCAGCCTGATGCTCAGTGCACGGGGCATCGTGATGGCAATACCGCCATCATAACCAAACAGGAGGCGATGACCTGTTCTGGTTAAATTGGATAAATCTTCTTTGCCCGCCTCGCGGCGGGCCTTTTTAGGAGGAGATATGTCAGCAAACGAATTAGCGCTGCGTTTCAGCACTGCACCCGCTGAGCAGCTCATCGGCAGACTACCGGTGCTGGAAGTGAAGGAAGCTCTTTGGCAGGAAGTTGAGGATGAAGTTCTCACTGAGGTTTATCAGGAACATGAGTTTGAAATGGAAGCGGTATCTGAACAGACAGATGCAGCGAACCGCCTGGCCAGCAAATTCGAACTCGTCGCCGAGACCTTCGGCACCGCCATCAGGCTGGCATTGACGCTACCACCAGCAGAAGCGAAGCAAATTTTGCAAGATGCTATCGACGATAACCCCGGTTACGGCCGGGAGCCGGATAAGGGATAAGTTATGGAATTTGGAATGAAACGTATCATTGCCTCAGTGCGCGTCGTCGCTGTAATGAAAAAGCTTTATACCGGCGCACCTGTCACTGTTGCGACTATCAGCAGCGAATTGAAGCTTTCCCAATCGTACGTTGAACAGATCGTATCAAAGCTGGGAAAGGCCAAAATCGTGCGCGGTCAAAAAGGACCGGGAGGCGGTTACCACCTTTGCAAACCTGAGTCCGAAACCAGCGTCGCCGAAGTGATCCGCGCTGTAACCATAATTCCGCACAGCAGCATTTTCGACCCGGTACTGGTTGCGCTCGACAATGTTCTCGTCTCGCAACTGTCCGACGCAAAGTTCAGTACCCCATAAAGCACAAAACCCGCCGAAGCGGGTTAGTGCCCGGTTAGCCGACCAAAGCTTTCCGGAACGAGTTTTGACCAATGACCAACCGCAGGCGGCTAACCATTAGCTGCCGGGAATCTTACAACCTATAGGAGCCCGAACGCAATGCAGACATACGCGTTTTTGATTAAAGCGAAAGCCAAAGCGACTGACGCTAAACACCTTTTTTGCTGGCTATCTGCAAAATCCGATTCCCGCGCTGAACGCGAAATTGCCAATATTCTTGAAGATGCAGAAATCGAAACCGGGCGCGGCGCGCCTTATTTGCAGCCGGTTCGGACAGACTGGCCTGTTGTTGATGACCTGCCGGAAGAAGGCAAGCTGGACAATACCTGGTGCGACCGCTACGAACTCAACGAAGATGGACGTTCGTGGAAGCTGATTTCCCGGCCAGCGCCGGAACCGGAAATAACCACCAGCGAGGTTACGACCTCATTAGTACCAGTTGCGAAAGAAGAACTCCCGACCACCTCTGACGACGCAAATATTCCTCTGGAAAATCGCGGGCTGGCTGTTCGCATTGCCATTCACCTGCTGAACGATAAATACCAGACCCATATCACGAAGGCGCAGCAGATTACCGCCACCGGGCTGTCACTGGATGAAGACAACTCCTACATGCAGAACCTGATGCAGGCCATCAGTGACGTTGCTGAATTTTCCGACCTGTCCTTGCACGTCGAGTGGAAACTGGTGCAGGCAGTTAAAGCTGTATTCCCTCAGGATGGCGAGCACGCCCCGACGCTGCTGGTCGAATTTGTGACGAACTGGATCTCTGCTGAATCGGATTCCCGCAATCAGTTGGTGGAAGACTGGCAAAGCGGCAAATTCCCGAACAAAGAACCGGCAACCCGGAATGAGGATGTTACCGATACAATGGAGCATCCGGCGGCACAACTGGGATTCCGCCAGCAATTCCTTGCCGCGTACATTTGCGATGAGTTTGCCCATCACGTCACCGCTGACCAGCGGATCATGATCTCCGATCTCATGCTTGACGTAGATAACCATTATGTTCAAAACCTGATGCTGGCCGCCGAGAATGTGGCGGAGGCAAAAAAATATTCCTGGCAAGAGATCTGGAAGCTCACTGACGCTGTAAAAAAAGTATTTGCCCCTTCGGCACGTCATGAACTCGGCGTGGTTTTGCGGTTCATGCAGGCATGGGCAGCAACTCATCATATTGACCGCGGCTTATTGGTTAAGGAGTGGCAGGCTGGCAAACGCGTGGCCGCTATTCAGCGAACTGATTCAGGAACAACTGCTGGCGGTGGAATTCCAACAGACCGCAATCAAGACTACATCCACACGCTGGATACGCTGGACATTGAGATAGCCCTGGCGACGTTACCGATGGATTTCGACATTTACAATTTCCCGGCATCTATCCACCGTCGCGCAAAAGAAATCGTCAGCAACAAAGAAAGCCCATTTAAAGAGTGGTCTGCGGCTTTGCGCAAGACACCGGGTATTCTTGATTTCTCACGTGCTGCAATCTTCGCACTCATCCGCGGCGCCGCCGAAGACGTCCATCGCTTCCCGGCGCTTCTAAATCGATACATCAACAAAAGTCTGGCTGAAAGCAACCACGATGCACCAACCGCTGAAACCCTGGCCGCAGCCCGGCAGGTTAACAGCGCCTCCGTCGTCGCTGCGGTGATTCAGGGCACCGAACCGGTTGAGAGCCTCGATAATCTGGAAACAGGATTTGCTGTTGTAGGGAAACTGGCAGCAGCTAGCAAACCTGAGGCGACGACCGCAACAAAATCGGACGTTGCTAATCTCGGCGCGGGCGTTTTCTCCATCGATAACCTGATGGGCCAGCAATCCGCCACCAGCACAACCACACTACAGAACGAGGCTGCCGACGATGTGCAGATGGAAGAAACTGGCCGTGATGAAACCCAGACTGATTCTGCGGTACCGCCGGGCGAAGCAGAAAATGTGTCAACTGAAAGCGGTGCTGCAGCTCGTCCACAGACAACTGCCGTAGATAATAATATTGATACCGAGCATCAAATTAACGATAACGAATCATACACCCTGATGACGCATGTGATGGTTGACCTGGAAACGATGGGCAACAATCCGGAAGCACCGATTATCGCCATTGGCGCGGTGTTTTTCGATCCGGGAACAGGCAAAACGGGTGAGGAGTTCTATCAGATTGTCAGCCTCGAGTCCGCAATGGAGTTCGGCGCGAAACCTGACGCCGCCACAATAATCTGGTGGATGAAACAGTCAGCAGAGGCGCGCGCAGCGATAACCGGCGGCGATGCTATTTCGCTGATGGACGCCATCGATAACCTCGACGAATTCATTCACATGAATTCAGCCAACGGCATCAAGTATGTGCAGCTCTGGGGCAATGGCAGTTCATTCGACAATGTAATTTTGCGCCGCGCATATGAACAGGTTGGTGCGGAATTGTCCGTGCCGTTCTGGAATGACCGTGACGTGCGCACCATTGTCGAGCTGGGCAAAGTTGTCGGTATCAACCCGCGCTATCAGCTCCCTTTCGACGGCGACATGCATAACGCACTGGCCGACGCCCGGCACCAGGTCAAATACGTTTCAGCTATCTGGCAAAAACTGACCCAGAACTGATTTTCAAATATCACCTTTTACCTGGCTGGGGGATTACTCTTCTGGCCGGGGCTAAGGAGACGTTATGTCAAAACTGATGCCTCTCGAAGAATGGGCCAAAGAGACGTATGTAAAACCCCCAACGCTGAACACATTAAGGCGGTGGGCTCGGATGGGGAACATCTACCCTGCTCCGGAAAAACACGGGACGAGTTACCAGGTTTGCCCCAACGCCATCTATATACGCCCAAACAAATTATGTTCAGTCGCCCCGGTTAACGGAATGGATACAAGACACCCCAGAAAGGGGTCATTACTGGAGAAGTTGCAACATGACAAAAAGGCGGGAAAATTATGATCAGAATCTCCCCAGAAACCTGACATACCGCCAGTCACGCAAAACGTACGCCTGGCGCAACCCGCTCACCGGCAAGGAGATCTCTCTCGGTAAGATTTCCAAACGTGAAGCGGTTGCCCAGGCTATCGAGGCTAATCACTATCTTGAGCAAAATTACACCCCGGTCACGCTGCTCGAACAGTTGAAAGGCGAGCATGAATACACTGTTGCTGAATGGCTAAAAGAATACTGGGAAATTTTGGGCAAAAGAGAGCTTTCGGCGATCACGCTCAAATCCCGTAAAGGACATCTTGAGGTGATCCGCCAATCGCTGGGGGAAATGATCCTCGCAAAAGTTTCTACTCTGCATATTGCAGACTTTCTTAAGCGCTGGACAGATGAGGACAAAATGACGATGGCTACCACTTACCGTTCGGTCCTGTCAGATGTGTTCCGTGAGGCCATCGTGAATGGCCGGGTGGTAGCCAATCCGGTTGAACCCACAAGAACGCCAACAATCAAAGTTAAACGGGAACGCCTGGAACTAGAAACCTTTATCTCGATAAGGCATGAAGCGGAAGTTCTTCCCGTCTGGTTTCGCAACGGAATGGACCTTGCACTGGTCACCGGCCAACGCCGCGAAGACATAGTGGAAATGCGTTTTTCAGAGATCAGAGATAATCGGCTTCACGTAGTCCACATAAAAACGGGAATGATGATCGCCATCTCTCTGGATCTGGAATTGCGTTGCGCCGGTCTGGTCCTGGGGGATGTCATTGAGCGCTGCCGGAAAGGTAATTCTACGGATTTTTTGATTTCTGCTGGTGTCAGAAAAAACAGCCTGGCGGGGTCGATTCACCCGGACGGGTTAACCAAATATTTCGTGAAGGCAAGAAAACTATCTCAGATCGCTTTCAGCGACTCCCCTCCTACGTTTCATGAAATCAGGAGTCTGGCCGGGCGCCTGCATGAGGCTGAATATTCAGAAATTCACGGCAAAAAAGAAGGCAAAGCATTCGCACAACGGCTGCTGGGGCACTCCTCAGAAGCGACTACGAAAAAGTATTTAGATCCGCGCAAAAAGGAATTTATTCTGGTATAAGGGTTAGGTCGCCGAATATGGGAATTCGGACGATTTTCGGACATTTTCGGACGGAGCCACATAAGTGCTTGTCTGGAAAGGGTTCCAAAAAAAGACCGAATACGATTCCTGTATTCGGTCCAGGGAAATGGCTCTTGGGAGAGAGCCGTGCGCTAAAAGTTGGCATTAATGCAGGCTAAGTCGCCATGCACTTTAAGAATAGATGACGACGCCAGGTTTTCCAGTTTGCGGCAAATCCGGTCTGAAAAATTCGGTTATCGTCACGCTTAAAAATGTTAAAACCGCAAGTTCTGAGGAATCAGGCTTGCGGTTTTTTATGGAAAATCAGTCAGATACTTTCGTTTATTAACAGAGCTTTTCCGCTCGGGCAATAAAGGGCTCAAGACTCATCTTCTCACCGGGTCTGGCCGGGTCGTCAATTTGGATAACGCTGACAGGCTGCGCAGTTGTTTTACCGCTTGCCACCTGCTTTTGCGCCTCTTCATTCAGTGGGTATTGCACCAGTGTGCTGGGATTGATGGCATAAAGCGCATGGTCAGGTCGGCAGGTGAGCATCACCTCTTCGCGATTAAATGCCCATTTGTCCTTACCCACTTCAAAGCGGCTTACGGTAATCACCGACGGCGCGGCAAAGGCGCCAGCGGAACATGCCAGTAAAAGCATCGTCAGTATGGTTTTTTTCATCATTTTCGCCCGGTTAATCAGAAGGGTTCCCAGGTTGCGAACAGGCTGACCGCCGCCAGCACTAGCGCGCCCAGGACCACTTCGGTCCATGTCATCCAAATCAGGAAATGTCGTGCCTGCGAGTTTTTCAGGCCTAAGCGTGGCACCAGAACATACCTGTTCGCTAACGCTATTGCCACCATTAGCGCCACCAGCGCACATTTGATCAAGAGCATGCGACCATAGTTTGTCTGTGTGGACCACATGCCGCCCTGAATCAACAGGGTATTGATAATACCTGTGGCAAGCACACCTGCGACAGCGACATGGCCATAGCGTGAAAAACGCATCATCGCCATAACAGCATGATCTCGCCTGCGGGCCTGGCTCAACCGCATACAAAATATCACTGGCAATAATCCGCCAAACCAGGCCGCGGCACACAGCAAATGAAAAGCGTGGTTTGTACGTTGTAATATGCCCGCCATGCCATCGTGCATGGCGGCATGACCAACGCCGGCCATCAGGATCAGTTGCGCGCCTGCCAGCAACATCAACCGTCCCTGCTGTTGTGGTTGCAGGTAACCGACAAGCATCGTCATAACGGCAATGATAATCTGCCATAGCCAGATACTGCCAAACTGTGTGCCGGTAAGCAGCAGCCAGATTTGCGGACTGAAAACATCTGTCCAGCCATCACCCATGATCCCGCCCTGTAGGGCAAACATGAAGACGGCACTCAACATGCTCATGCCAAGGCAGATACGCGTTAATAGTGTAAAACGCGTTACCATAACAGGTTGCAGATGGCGAGGCGCCAGCCGACTAATAAAGAGCGCGCAGCCGAAAAGCAGCATCACGGCGGCAAAATGGATGCCGCGCAACCCAATATAGCCAGCCGTTAGCATGTTATTTCACTGAAAAAGTATAGGTACCGTGGGTTTTGTGGCCATCGACCGAGACGACGTGCCAGTCAACGGTATAATTGCCCGGTTGCAGCGCCTGTTCTAGCGGAACGATCATTTGGGTCTTGTCCTGTTCGTTACGTTTGACCGCACCTGTCTTGATGCTCTGTTGCTGCGCCCCCGTCAGGGTGACACCGCTAAATTTGGGTTCAATGCCCTCTGAGAAATTGAGGGTTAATGCCTGCGGGGCGGCCGTTACCTCGGCATTTGCTGCCGGGTACTGGTTTTTCAGATGAGCATGTGCGAAAACGGCAGGCGTAGTGGCGAGAGCCGCAGCAAAAACCAGCGCGCGTGTCAGGTGGGATGCGGTGAATAACATGTCTGGCATTCCTTTTTGTTATGTTTAAAGCGACGAGAATAACTCTGTATAATGGTCTCGTCGAGTATCATCATCGGCAGACTTGTCTTTCTGCAACAGGCTTAGTAACTTTTGCGGCATAAACCCAGGAGAAACGCATGAATACCAATCTGGCCCGTCTTTCACAGGAAGAGATGGACAAAGTCAACGTCGATTTGGCGGCGGCCGGTGTAGCTTTTAAAGAGCGCTATAACATGCCAGTTGTCGCTGAGGTGGTGGAACGCGAACAGCCAGAACACCTGCGCAACTGGTTTCGTGAACGGCTTATTGCTCACCGCCTGGCGTCCGTCAATCTGTCTCGTCTGCCTTACGAGCCGAAAAGCAAATGACCGCCGAAACCGTACTGCGCGTCATCGATACCGAAACTTGCGATTTGCAGGGTGGGGTTGTCGAGATTGCGTCCGTGGATGTGGTGAACGGGCAGATTATTAATCCAATGAGCCATCTCGTGCGCCCGGATCGCCCTATCAGTCCGCAGGCGATGGCTATCCATCGGATAACCGAATCCATGGTCGCGAATCAACCGTGGATTGAAGAGATTATTCCCCACTACTACGGCAGTCACTGGTATGTCGCCCATAATGCGAGCTTCGACAGGCGCGTCTTACCCGAAATGCCCGGTGAATGGATTTGTACCATGAAGCTGGCGCGTCGGCTCTGGCCCGGCATTAAATACAGCAATATGGCTTTGTATAAATCACGCAAACTTAGCGTGCAGACACCTGCCGGATTGCATCATCACCGTGCGCTTTATGATTGCTATATCACCGCGGCCCTGCTGATTGACATTATCAACACATCAGGCTGGACTCCGGACCAAATGGCAACGGTTACCGGCAGACCCGCTCTGCTGACAACCTTCACCTTCGGTAAATATCGGGGTAAAGTCGTTGCCGAAGTCGCAGAGCGCGACCCCGGTTACCTGCGCTGGTTGTTCAACAATCTGGACCGAATGAGTCCGGAACTACGGCTGACGTTAAAGCATTATCTCGACGATAATTAATCCGCTTTTTTGCCCGGGAGCGTGCCTTGCGCCAGCGCGACCAGGAAAGCGAACTCCAGCGCCACGCCCTCGTAGGATTTGAAACGGCCTGATTTGCCGCCGTGACCGGAATCCATATCGGTACAAAGCAGTAGCAGATTATTGTCCGTTTTAAATTCTCGCAGTTTCGCGACCCATTTGGCAGGTTCCCAGTATTGCACCTGAGAGTCATGCAGCCCCGTGGTAACCAGCATATGGGGATAGTCATGGGCGCCGACATTATCGTACGGACTATAGCGTTTGATGTAGTGATAGTAGGTCTCATCCTGCGGGTTCCCCCACTCTTCAAACTCACCGGTGGTCAGAGGGATGGATTCATCCAGCATCGTAGTGAGCGTATCCACAAACGGTACCTGAGCAATGACGCCGTGAAACAGTGACGGACGCTCATTGATGACGGCCCCCATCAACAACCCCCCTGCACTGCCGCCCATGGCGTAGCAGAAAAGCGGAGAGCCGTACTCCAGTGCTAACAGCCCATCCGTGACATCGATAAAATCGTTGAAAGTATTTCTTTTGTTCAGGAATTTACCGTCCTCATACCACTGCTGCCCCAGTTCCCCGCCGCCACGAATGTGGGCAATGGCATAGACAAAACCACGATCGAGCAAACTTAACCGGCTACTGCTGAAATCGGCATCCATGCTGGCGCCGTAGGATCCGTAGCCATAGACCAATAACGGATTTTCCCCTTTACGGAAGTGCTTATGGTTGTAGACCAGCGATACCGGCACTTCCACGCCATCCCGCGCGCGGATCCACAGATGCTCGCTACGATAGTCACTGGCATCAAACCCGGCCACTTCCGTCTGTTTGATCACCCGGCGTTCGCCGGTATCCATGTCGAGTTCAAACAAGGTATCGGGCGTCGTCATGGACGAATAGCCATAGCGCAGCCGCGAGGTCTCCGGCTCCGGGTTATAAGCAAGCCAGGTAACATATGCCGGATCGTCAAACGCGATTCCGGTGACTTCTCGCGTCTTGCGGTTGATCTGCCGCAGACTGGTGAGACCACGCTGTCTTTCCTCAACCACCAGCCAGTCGGTAAACAGGGTGAATCCTTCCAGCATGACATTATCTCTGGCAGGAATCAGTACCTCCCAGCGTCTTTCATCGCGCACTTTGGTGCGATACAAGCCGAAATTTTTGCCATCGCGGTTTGAACGCAAATAGAACGAGTGCTGAAAATGATCGAGGCTGTAATCGTGATCCTTACGACGCGGTAAAAAACAGAGCGGCTGTGCATCCGGCAATTCAGCATCCAGCAGCAATACCTCACTGGTCGTCGCACTCGCAAGATGAATAATGATGTAGTGTTGGGAGCTGGTTTTGCTCAGGCTGACGTAAAAAGTATCGTCCGCCTCTTCGTAAATCAGTTCATCTTGCGTTGAGGGCGTTCCGACGGTGTGACGCCAGACCTGGTAAGGCAACAAAGTCGTGGCATGCTTACGCACATAATAAAGGGTCTCTGAATCGTTAACCCAGACACACCCCGGTGAGACATTGTCGAGCATCTCCGGATACCAGTTGCCGGTTTCCAGATTACGAAAGCGTACTCCGTACTGGCGGCGCGACAGGTAATCCTCGGAAATGGCCATAAGCGTATTATCCGGCGAGATGGCAATCCCACCGAGGGTATAAAATTCGCTATGCGAAGCGCGCTGATTCGCGTCCAGCAGCACCTGCCACTCATCCCATTCAGCAGACAGCGCAGACTGGCGTTGGTAAATGGGATACTCACACCCCGGCTCAAAGATGTGGCGATAGCGATAGCCATTCTTAACATAGGGCGCTGAAACCTCGCGCTGCGGAATACGCGAAATGATCTCTTCCAGCAGACTATCCTGTAGCGCCTGCTGGGAAGCCATAATGCAGCGGCCGTACTCATTTTCAGCTTGCAAGTACTTGAGTACATCTGGCTGCGAACGGGTGTCGTCGCGCAGCCAGTAATAGTTGTCCAGACGTGTATCGCCATGAACTGTCATGGCGTGGGGGATTTGTTTAGCTTTCGGCGGCATAGCTCTGTTCTTATTTGTTTAACACACTATAAGGTTGGCAAAAGCCGCGCGTGATGCAAGCGAAACGAGAAAGTAGCGTTAGTCGATGAGCCCCTTTTTTTGTTGTCGAAGGTCTTCTTCGATACCGTCCCGAACCTCCTGCGGGATCTTAAGCGCATCACCTAAAGCGGCCAGATAGCTGCGCTCCATAAAGTGGTCGATATCTATCGCAGCACAGCTCAGGAAGTACACTTCCAGCGCCTCTTCCTCATTTTTGATGCCGGATGCAAGACGGTGCGGATCCAGCGGTAGTTCGATCGCTTTCGCAATCAGCGCTCTCCCCTGTTCTTCAATACCGGCCTCGTTCAGTTGTTGTTCGATAGCGGCACGTTCTCTGCCATCAATATGTCCATCGCTCTTCGCGGCAAACACCAGGGCCAGAATAAGGCGTTCCGTGCGCGCATCAATAGACGAACTCTGTTGACCAAACTGCGCTTCCCCCTGATGGGCAGCACGCACTTTGTCTTTGTATTTATTCCACAGCACGCTGCCCGCCACGGCCCCGCCACCAACAAGCAGCGCACTGGTACCGTATTTGGTCAGTAATTTGCGAGAGGATTTGCTGGCGACCAGCAAACCAGCAAGCCCACCTAAGGCACCGGGCACAAGTAATTTGCCGAGATCCTGCCCGCCGGAGGATGACGATGACTGGCCTTGTTGGCCAAGAAGAGACTGTAATTGGTTTAACCAGTTTGCCATGATTCCCCTCACTTAATCGTTTCGTAAACGAGAAGCCTAAGCGAGGGGGTGTCAGGAAATGTCTAAAACAGCAAAAGATGAGAAAAGGTCGCAGCCTTAACGAGGCTGATACTCCGCTTTTCCTGCTTTACAATCGATTTTGACGAGATAGTGAATGTCTGTACTCTTGCCGCGAACCGTCAAGGGAACATCCCATTGATCGTTCTTACCCCGTATGTCTTTCGGAGTAACCCAGGCAACGGGATCCGCCTGTCCAAGTTTTTTTTGGTCATCAGCCCAGCGTACGATGCGGTTTTGCAAATAATCGCGTTTGACGCTCGCAGCAATCCCCTCGGCGTTCATACCTTCGCAAGAGGGAAATTTCACCGATTTGGCAGTAGCAGCCGACGCGACTACGCTGCCCGCCAGTAATATTGTACCCAGCAACACTCCTGCTATTTTCATGCTTTTCTCCTGTGCATAGAGCCCAATCAAAGCATGGTACAAATTACTGGCAGTGCAAGCCGGGATCAGGCGGCAGAACGTTTCGCTTTTGACTTAATATCAACCGCGTCTGATGACTCAATTTCTGCGTCATCCTGAGCCACTGCTGGTGCACTCTCCTGGGTATCCGCACCCGGTAACTTACCGGACTTGAGGATATGGCTGAGCACATCTTTTTGTTCAGCCAGCCAGAGCGCCATTTGATCGCGCTGGCCTTCTTCAAGCGTCACTGGCGCTTCGCCCAGCCAGCCTTCAAGTACCTCGGCCAGGTCGAGCATTTTATCGTAAGCGTCAGCTTCCTTTTTGCTGGCAAAAGACATTTTTTCCTCACCTTCACGAATCACAACATACTTGACTTCAACCGCCATGATGCAGCCCCTTTTAACTGTATTTATATACAGTATATTACTGCGTCATTTATCAGAGCGCAAGTCGTAAAAGACAGACGCAAACGTTTTCGTATATACTGCCGCCAGATTTTTTTAAGAAGGTCGACTTACTATGACTCTATTAGGTACTGCGCTGCGTCCGGCGGCGACTCGCGTAATGTTATTGGGTTCAGGGGAATTAGGCAAAGAAGTGGCGATTGAATGCCAGCGTCTGGGCATTGAAGTCATTGCTGTAGACCGTTATGCCGACGCGCCCGCAATGCATGTGGCCCACCGCTCGCATGTTATTAATATGCTTGATGGCGAGGCGTTAAAAGCGCTGGTCGCGCAGGAAAAACCGCATTTTATCGTGCCAGAAATCGAAGCGATTGCCACCGACACACTGCTGGAGCTGGAAGCTCAGGGGCAGCATGTCGTGCCCTGTGCACGGGCAACCAAATTAACCATGAACCGTGAAGGTATCCGTCGTCTGGCAGCCGAAGAACTTGCCCTTCCTACATCAAGCTACCGCTTTGCCGACAGTGAAGAGGCGTTCCGTCAGGCCGTTGATGAGATCGGCCTGCCCTGTATCGTCAAACCCGTCATGAGTTCTTCCGGTAAGGGCCAGAGTTTCATTCGCAGCGCCGAGCAACTGGCGAAAGCCTGGGCATATGCGCAACAAGGCGGGCGCGCGGGTGCCGGTCGCGTTATCGTTGAAGGGGTGGTGAATTTTGATTTTGAAATCACCCTGTTGACCATTAGCGCCTCAGATGGCGTGCATTTCTGTGCGCCAGTCGGTCATCGTCAGGAAGATGGCGACTATCGTGAATCCTGGCAGCCACAATCAATGACCGACCTTGCGCTGGAACGTGCAAAAGAGATCGCCAGTAAAGTAGTGCTGGCGCTCGGGGGCTATGGGCTGTTTGGTGTCGAATTATTCGTCTGCGGCGATGAAGTGGTCTTTAGCGAAGTCTCTCCACGCCCGCACGATACAGGCATGGTCACGCTGATTTCTCAGGATGTTTCAGAATTCGCCCTGCATGTTCGCGCCTTCCTTGGTCTGCCCATTGGGCAAATCCGCCAGTACGGGCCATCGGCATCGGCGGTGATCTTACCGGAGCTGAAAAGCCAGAACGTCACGTTTGATAACGTGCAAAATGCCGTTGGTGCCGGCCTGCAGGTCCGTCTGTTTGGCAAGCCCGAAATCGACGGCACGCGTCGTTTAGGTGTTGCGCTGGCAACGGCAGATAGCGTTGAAGAAGCTGTTGAACGCGCAAAAGCCGCGGCAGCAGCGGTGAAAGTTACGGGTTAAACCCGACGGCAGTCCCCGGTATTGCTTCGCTTACCGGGGCTATGGTGTTCATTTATATTCGATCAGATAGGTCAGTTTCCCATCGGCCCGGCCTGGCGTCACGGCTGCTCCGGTTTTGATATAGCGGGCATACAGTGGAATGGTCATGGTGGCATCGGTGCCTGATACCAGGGTTCCGGTTGTCGGCTGCGAGAACGTCATTGGCTGCAGCGTCGTGTTTGAACTCGAAAGCTGAATCCCTATACCCGTGGCACTGTTTGAGTCACTGCTGATTGCCATAATCCCGTTTGCGTCATCAATGACGCTGGTGGCGGGGGTAAGGCTCAGGCTCCAGATGGCGTTAGCTGTGATGGGGCCCCTGATTGTTTTACTGCCACTGCTACTGTTATTCTCTATGAAATGACCGTAAGACTGTGCCCCACCGTAATTGCAGTTGAGCAGATCAATAGATGCTTTCACCCACGGGGTTGCCGTATTCGCAGCAGTAAATTCTGACGCTTTATATTTGCCGAGATCCACCGTTTTACTGGCTTCTGCAAGTGTGCATGTCGCCTGGGTAAAGGTAAGCCTGCCGGTAAGGCTGGGGCGGAAAACCGGAACGTCGCTGCCAGGTGAATTATTCCCTCCCACCACGGCTTCCACTTTAGGCAAGGTGGACAGGTCAATAAAACTGTCCGTGATTTCGCCCGTTTTGATGAGTATAAATCTGAGATTACCGTTTGATGTATAGGTATTGCAGGAATAGTCAGACTTGGTATAGCAAGTCCCAAAACTATATCTTTTATCTCCCATTGCCCGACTATTGTTCAGAACTACCATACCAATACCCGCAATACCGGTCTGATAGACAGTTCCCAGACTACTCCCCTGCCATGATGACAGCGCAGGCGTGATGCCGCCGACAAATCGTCCCATCACATAATAATTAGCGTCTGTAGAATTATTATTACAATTGGCTCTGTAATAGATATAGGTGTCATTCCGCGCGTGGACTCTGTAAAGTTCGGTCCCCACTGCAATATCTTTCGGCATCCGCAGTGTTGAGCTTAATTTTATATTGCTGGTGATAACCTTGCCGGCTGGCTGATCGCCCGGTGAATAAGAGACTAATGTACACCATGCCTGCGCAGAGAATGAAAATAACAGCGCGCTTAATATAACTATTATTGAAAGCAGACGTTCCCTGATCATTATATACTCCTTCAATTATTTAATAACGACGTCATATATCTTCGTCATGCCGTTATCATCTATCCATGTCACCTGTGCTGGCGTACCGCTCTTCACAGGCAATGGAAAATTACGCGATTCACCGGGCGCAACCATATCAACCGGCCAGTTTCCGCTTTTTGTTGCCACTGACACCAGCGACACATACCGGGCGCCGGAGTTGCTAACCGTTACACCCTGCTTCGAGCTGTGCCAGCTCAACGCCTGCACCGCCGTTTCCGGGTTGCCGCGCAATCCCTCCGGGCGATAGAACAATTTCACCCGCGTGTGTAACGCCACCTGCAGGCGGTTTACCCCCTCACCTGCCGGGAGTTTCATGGGTACATCCAGCACGTTGAGCCAGAAAAGAGATTCACGATCGCGCGGTAGCGCCGAGCTGTTAACCACATGAAGGCGCAAAGTCTGGTGACTTTCAGCATCGACACGAGTAATAGGAGGAATGATGATGAAGGGCGTGTCATTAGATGCGGGAGAGCTGGCCTTATTACCCGTATCAAGCCAGCTTTGTACCAGGACCGGTTTATTACTGCGGTTGGTAATGGGGATGGTGACTTCACGCATCCCTGCGTTATAAATCACTCGCGTAATATCCATGACAATACTTGCAGATACGTTGGTCGACAGCATCATCAATATGCTGATACAAAAAATATTCCGAAACATTCCTTTGCTCCTGATAAAATGCAAACGTCTTTGATCACGTAAAACCCGTAAAACGGCTGACGATGCACAGAAGCGGAGTTTAAAGCTGCAATTTTGATAATTAAATATCTTATTGAAGAGACGCTTTTACACTGGTGAAAAAAGAATATAAAAAAGCCCGGTCGCAGTAACGCTTACCGGGCTTTTCAATTTTATGAGCAGTCAATAATACGCCGCCCACTGAAACAGATTACTTCGCGCCTTCTACCGCTTCGCGAGCCAGTTTCGTAATGCGATCATAATCGCCTGCTTCCAGCGCGTCGGCCGGAACCAGCCAGGAGCCACCGATACACAGCACGCTTTTCAGCGCCAGGTAGTCGCGGTAGTTCGCCGGAGAGATACCGCCAGTCGGGCAGAAACGCACCTGTGAGAACGGACCTGCAATGGCCTGCAGCGCTTTGGTGCCGCCGTTTGCTTCCGCCGGGAAGAATTTGAACTCTTTCAGACCGTAGTCCATGCCCAGCATCAGTTCTGAAACTGTGCTGATGCCCGGAATCAACGGGATAGTGCCTTCGGTGGCGGCTTTCAGCAGCGGCTCAGTCAGACCCGGGCTAATCGCGAACTGCGCACCCGCTTCTGTCACTTCTTTCAGTTGCTGCGGGTTAAGGACGGTACCAGCACCGATGATGGCGTCCGGCACTTCTTTTGCAATCGCGCGAATCGCATCGATGGCACAGGCAGTACGCAGTGTCACTTCAAGAACGCGCACGCCGCCTGCAACCAGAGCTTTCGCCATTGGGACAGCGTGCTCCAGTTTGTTGACAACGATAACCGGCACTACCGGGCCAGTTTTCAGGATTGCTTCTGCACTCGTTTTCCAATTTTTCATCAGAATTATTCTCTCGCCTGAACTAAAAATCTTGTCGTTTTAAAAAGTAATGCAGGTCGCGCCCTGCTCGGCACCGGAAAGTTTTTCTCGCAGTGCGCCAAACAGCTCGCGTCCCGTGCCAACGCGCGCAGCGCTCAGGTCAGGAATATGCGGCTGACGTGCAGCAAGCTCGTTATCATCGACCAGCAGCGTCAATTCGCCGGTCTGTCCGTTTACACGGATGATGTCGCCATCACGTACTTTCGCCAGCAATCCACCGTCATACGCTTCGGGTGTCACATGAATCGCTGAAGGCACTTTACCTGATGCGCCGGAGAGTCGTCCATCTGTAACCAACGCAATTTTGAAACAGCGGTCCAATAATACACCAAGTGGCGGCATAAGTTTATGTAATTCTGGCATGCCGTTCGCTTTTGGCCCCTGGTGACGCACCACCACGACGCAATCTTTGTTCAATAGCCCCGCATCAAAGGCCGGTAACACATCATGTTGACTCTCAAATACCACCGCCGGCGCTTCAATGACTTGATATTCAACCGGTACGGCAGAGGTTTTCATCACCGCGCGGCCAAGGTTGCCGCTCAGCACTTTGGTACCGCCATGACGAGAGAAGGGTTTCTCAATTGTGGCGATAACGTCCGCATCCAGCGACGCTGTCGCCCCTTCGCGCCAGTCCAGTTCACCGTTATTGAGCCACGGTTCCATGGTGTAACGGGAGAGGCCAAAACCGGCCACCGTATTGACATCCTCATGCAGCAAACCGCCCTTAAGCAGTTCCCGCATTAACACAGGTACGCCACCCGCCGCCTGGAAGTGGTTAATATCCGCCGGACCGTTCGGATAGAGTCGCGCCAGCAGCGGCACCACGTCCGACAGTTCTGAGAAGTCATCCCAGTTAATAATGATGCCCGCAGCGCGCGCCATCGCCACCAGATGCATGGTGTGGTTAGTAGAGCCACCGGTTGCCAGCAGTGAAACGATACCGTTTACCACCACTTTTTCATCGACCATTTTGCCTATCGGCATCCATTCGCTGCCGTTGCCGGTTAAGCGTGTCACCTGGCGTGCGGCAGCCGAAGTCAGCGCTTCACGCAGTGGTGCATCCGGGTGCACGAAGGAAGAACCTGGTAATTGCATGCCCATGAATTCAACGACCATCTGGTTGGTATTGGCCGTACCGTAGAAAGTGCACGTACCCGGCGCGTGGTAAGAGGCCGCTTCGGATTCCAGCAGCGCCATACGATCGACTTTGCCTTCTGCATAAAGCTGACGAATGCGTACTTTTTCTTTATTTGCCAGACCGCTGGCCATCGGACCTGACGGGATAAACACGGCGGGCAGATGACCAAACGAAAACGCGGCCATCGCGAGGCCAGGGACGATTTTGTCGCAGACGCCAAGGAACAACGCCCCGTCAAACATATTATGCGACAGGCCGACTGCCGCCGACATGGCGATCACTTCACGGCTAAGCAGTGAAAGTTCCATCCCGTCCTGACCCTGCGTAACCCCGTCACACATGGCCGGCACACCGCCTGCCACCTGGCCGACCGCGTTAACTGAGTGCAGCGCTTTGCGGATGATATTGGGATAGGTTTCGTACGGTTGATGTGCTGAAAGCATATCGTTATAGGAGGTGATGATGCCGATATTGTTACGCAGCATACTTTTGAGCGAAGCTTTGTCATCAGGCTGGCAGGCGGCAAAGCCGTGGGCCAGGTTTCCACACGCCAGCGAGGAACGGTGTACGGTTTCACTCTTCGCCTGATTGATGCGTTTTAGGTAGGCAGTTCGGCTTTCGCGCGAGCGTTCAGTAATGCGATTTGTTACGCGTAACAATACTGGATTCATAAAGGCTCCTGAAATTTATCTGTCCGGGACAACGGTATGCAGGAAGTTTTCAGCATTTTAATTCCAGCAGAAACGCCGCCACACCGCGCCCAAAGGCAAAATTACTGTAGCCAGTGTAATAAAAAAAGCTCCGCTGGTGAATCCAGTCGGAGCCTGAAAGTTGAAATATTGGCCTGATTTCTGAGTTAGATCATGTTACCGGTAAAACTCCGTAACATTGGCAACAAACTGATTACTCAAATTCGTTCCACGAACGGCCATCACGGGTGATCATCGCCACAGAGGCAACCGGTCCCCAGGTCCCGGCCTGATACGGTTTCGGCGAGTCGTTATCCATTGCCCAGGCTTCGGTGATGGAATCAACCCACTTCCACGCTTCTTCAACTTCGTCACGGCGCACAAACAGCGCCTGAATGCCACGCATGGTTTCCAGCAACAGGCGCTCGTAAGCGTCCGCCAGATGCGTTTCGTTGAAAGTTTCGGAATAGCTCAGGTCCAGCTTCGTGGTCTGCAGATTGTGCTTGTGATCCAGCCCCGGCACTTTATTCAGTACCTGGATATCCACGCCTTCATCTGGCTGCAGACGGATGGTGAGCTTGTTCTGTGGCAGATCCTGCCATGACTCTTTAAACAGGTTCAGCTCCGGCGTTTTGAAATAGACCACAACTTCGGAGCATTTCGTCGGCAGGCGTTTACCCGTACGCAGATAGAACGGCACGCCCGCCCAGCGCCAGTTGTCGATATCCACGCGAATAGAGACGAAGGTTTCGGTGTTACTGGATTTGTTCGCGCCCTCTTCTTCCAGATAGCCCGGGACTTTTTTGCCCTGCGCAAAGCCGGTGGTGTACTGACCACGAACGGTTTTCTCGCGCACGTTCGAGCGATCGATGCGACGCAAGGATTTCAGCACTTTCACTTTTTCGTCACGAATGCTGTCTGCGGTGAGATCGGACGGCGGAGACATAGCTATCATGCAAAGTATTTGCAGCAGGTGGTTCTGGATCATGTCGCGCATTTGACCTGCCTGGTCAAAGTAACCCCAGCGACCTTCGATACCCACCTCTTCCGCCACCGTGATTTCCACATGATCAATCGTACGGTTATCCCAGTTGTTCACAAACAGGGAGTTGGCAAAGCGCAGTGCCAGCAGGTTCAGCACCGTCTCTTTGCCCAAATAGTGGTCGATACGGTAGACCTGGCACTCTTCGAAATATTCGCCAACCTGATCGTTAATTTCGCGTGAGGTGGCAAGCGAGGTACCCAACGGTTTTTCCATGACCACACGGGCAGGTTTCGCATTCAGCTTCGCCTCGCCCAGGCCTTTGCAAATTGCGCCAAAGGTGCTTGGCGGCATCGCAAAGTAGTTAATAGTGGTGCGATTCTTCTGGTCAAGCATGGCGCCAAGGCGTTTAAACGCTTTGGTGTCATTAACATCCAGGTTGCAGAAATCCAGGCGGCCGCTCAGCGTGTCCCATAAGCTTTCATCGATTTTTTCCTTCATGAAAGTTTCGAGCGCTTCACGCACCACTTTTATATAGGCTTCTTTATCCCAGTCGGCGCGTCCGACACCCAGGATACGCGTATCCGGATGGATCTGACCCGCTTTTTCCAGTTGATACAGGGAAGGCAGCAATTTCCGGCGTGCGAGGTCGCCTTTCGCGCCGAAAATGACCAGGTCACATGCCTGGGCTGTTTGCGTTACCGCCATGTCATTCTCCTCAGTTGGCTATCCTGGTGCTTATGCCAGGTTTTAGTTGTAATTTTATTACACTGCACTGTACTGCTTTTACGTAATTCCCGAAACCGCTAACGCTTGGCTACATGTGCGTTCTGCTGCTCTTCGGCAAAAATCTGGGTTTTCGCCTTGAAAATGCTGGATGTTTGCCCGATACGCAGCGAATAAAATCCGACTGCGATCAAGTAATGAAAAAAAACAACAACATTTAATGTTGTCGCTTACCTTTCTTTGCGGCAGAAAGGTATATTCTTGCTAAAACGCATCACGATTTCACCTTTCTGTGGAATCGTTTCACTGATGAGCGATTCGTTAAAAATGAATATGCTGGAAAAAATCCAGTCTCAACTGGAACACCTTAGCAAATCCGAGCGCAAAGTGGCGGAAGTGATCCTCGCCTTCCCCGATCAAGCCATTCATTCCAGTATCGCCGCCCTTGCCCAGCAAGCGGGTGTCAGCGAACCAACGGTGAACCGATTTTGCCGCAGTCTGGATACCCGCGGGTTTCCGGATTTTAAATTGCATCTGGCGCAAAGTCTGGCAAACGGCACCCCCTATGTTAATCGCAACGTCGATGAAGATGACAGTGTCGAAGCCTATACTGGCAAAATTTTCGAGTCAGCGATGGCAAGCCTGGACCATGTTCGCCAGTCGCTCGATATGACGGCGGTCAACCGCGCCGTAGATCTGCTAACGCAGGCAAAGAAAATCGCCTTTTTCGGTCTTGGCTCGTCCGCGGCCGTCGCGCACGATGCGATGAACAAATTTTTCCGCTTCAACGTACCGGTTATTTATACCGACGACATTGTGTTGCAACGCATGAGTTGTATGAATTGTAGTGATGATGACGTGGTTGTGCTGATTTCTCATACCGGACGCACAAAGAGTCTGGTTGAACTGGCACAGTTGGCGCGGGAAAACGACGCCATGGTCATTGCGCTGACATCAGCCGATACACCGCTTGCGCGGGAAGCGACACTGGCCATTACCCTCGACGTTCCGGAAGATACCGACATTTACATGCCCATGGTGTCGCGTCTGGCACAGCTCACGGTTATTGACGTTCTCGCCACTGGTTTCACATTGCGACGTGGCGCAAAATTCCGGGATAACTTGAAGCGTGTCAAAGAAGCACTGAAAGAATCGCGCTTTGATAAGGAGTTGCTCATCCGGAGCGATAAACATTAATAGACCGATAGTAATAACAAAGTTGTAACATCTTACGCTGTTCGGTTAAATTCTCATTTTGATAACTTAACTGAATCCATGTTCACGCAACACCTGGTTGTTTTAGACAACGGAGTATTACATGTCCAGAAGGCTTCGCAGAACCAAAATTGTTACCACTTTAGGCCCGGCCACCGACCGCGATAATAATCTTGAGAAGATTATCGCCGCAGGTGCCAACGTGGTACGCATGAACTTCTCACACGGCACACCGGAAGATCATAAATTACGTGCGGATAAAGTGCGTGAAATTGCGGCAAAACTGGGACGTCATGTTGCTATTCTTGGCGATTTACAAGGACCGAAAATTCGCGTGTCCACCTTCAAGGAAGGCAAAGTATTCCTTAACATTGGCGATAAATTCCTGCTTGATGCCAACCTCGGCAAAGGCGAAGGCGATAAAGAAAAAGTCGGCATCGACTATAAAGGCCTGCCCGCTGACGTGGTGCCTGGCGATATCCTGTTGCTCGATGATGGCCGCGTTCAGTTAAAAGTACTGGAAGTTCAGGGCATGAAAGTGTTCACCGAAGTCACGGTGGGCGGCCCGCTGTCTAACAATAAAGGCATTAACAAACTGGGCGGTGGCCTCTCTGCAGAAGCACTGACCGATAAAGACAAAGCAGATATTGTAACTGCGGCGCTGATTGGCGTGGATTACCTCGCCGTCTCCTTCCCGCGCTGTGGCGAAGACCTGAACTATGCACGCCGCCTGGCGCGCGACGCTGGTTGTGACGCCAAAATTGTCGCCAAGGTTGAGCGCGCAGAAGCGGTCTGCAGCCAGGAAGCGATGGATGATGTGATCCTCGCCTCCGACGTGGTGATGGTTGCCCGTGGCGACCTCGGCGTAGAAATTGGCGACCCGGAACTGGTGGGTATCCAGAAAGCGCTGATCCGTCGTGCGCGTCAGCTTAACCGTGCGGTCATCACTGCCACGCAGATGATGGAATCGATGATCACCAACCCGATGCCAACACGCGCAGAAGTGATGGACGTGGCAAACGCCGTGCTGGATGGTACCGATGCGGTTATGCTCTCTGCGGAAACAGCCGCAGGCCAGTACCCGGCAGAAACCGTTGCCGCGATGGCGCGCGTGTGCCTGGGTGCGGAAAAGATCCCCAGCATCAACGTGTCTAAACACCGCCTGGATATCCAGTTTGATAACGTGGAAGAAGCGATCGCCATGTCGGCAATGTATGCCGCTAACCACCTGAAAGGGGTAACGGCGATTATCTCCATGACGGAGTCCGGGCGTACGGCGTTAATGACGTCACGTATCAGCTCCGGCCTGCCGATTTTCGCGCTCTCCCGCCATGAGCGTACGCTGAACCTGACCGCGCTGTACCGTGGCGTAACGCCGGTCCATTTTGACAGCGCGAGCGAAGGCGTTGCCGCTGCCAACGATGCGGTCAATCTGCTGCGTGACAAAGGTTACCTGATTTCTGGCGATCTGGTGATCGTCACCCAGGGCGACGTGATGAGCACCGTGGGCACCACTAACACCACGCGCATTCTGACCGTGGAATAAGCAGTATCCAAAAAGCAAAAACCCCGCCTGGCGGGGTTTTTTTATTTCTTCGGGAATAACTCTTTGCGTCTGTACGGTTCAGTCTCGCCCGGCTTGCGTGTTTTCAGCAGTTTTAAAATCCAGGTGTACTGCTCAGGGTGCGGGCCGACGAACACTTCAACCTCTTCGTTCATTCGGCGCGCAATGGTGACGTCATCCGCCGTTAACAGATCGTCCATCGGTGGGCGAACCTGAATGATCAGCCTGTGCGTCGTCGCATCATACACCGGAAAAAGCGGCACAATGCGTGCACGGCACACCTTCATTAAACGGCCAATCGCCGGTAGCGTGGCTTTATAGGTGGCAAAGAAATCAACAAATTCGCTGTGCTCAGCACCGTGATCCTGATCGGGCAGATAGTAGCCCCAGTACCCCTGGCGTACGGACTGAATAAACGGTTTGATACCGTCGTTACGTGCATGCAGACGTCCGCCAAAGCGGCGGCGTACCGTATTCCAGACATAATCGAACACTTTATTGCCCTGATTATGGAACATCGCCGCCATTTTCTGCCCCTGGGATGCCATCAACATTGCCGGGATATCAACGCCCCAGCCGTGCGGGACCAGAAAAATGACGTTTTCGTTGTTGTCGCGCAGCCCATCAATGATCTCACGGCCCTGCCACTCAACGCGCGGCAGGATCTTCTCTGGCCCACGCAGCGCCAGTTCCGCCATCAGTACCATTGCCTGCGGTGCAGTGGCAAACATTTCATCAATGATCGCTTCGCGTTCCGCTTCTGATTTTTCCGGGAAGCAGTACAGCAGGTTGATCTGCGCACGCCGACGCGCACTCTTACCAAATTTACCGGCAAGTCGCCCCAGCGTTCCCAACAACGGATCGCGTAACGACGCAGGGAGCAGCGCTACACCGGCAAACGCAAAAACCCCCATCCACGCGCCCCAGTAGCGCGGGTGGCGAAAGCCTTCTTCAAATTCGGGAATGTATTCAGAATTATTTTTCTTCGTTTCCATGCATGTTCCGCAGGCAAGTATTCAAGTAAGCAAAGTAAGAATAGTGTAACGAGGTGCGTTAATTCCTACAAAAGAAAAAGCCGGCGTGTGTCGACGCCGGCTTGTATGCTGTAAGGCGTTAATCGAATTTCAATTGCGGAACGATGTCCTTCACCTGCGCCAGATAATCACGACGATCGGTACCGCTCAGACCTTCGGTCCTTGGCAGTTTCGCCGTTAAGGGGTTCACCGCCTGCTGGTTGATCCACACTTCATAATGCAAATGCGGGCCTGTTGAACGACCAGTGTTACCGGAGAGCGCGATGCGATCACCACGTTTCACTTTCTGCCCTTCTTTCACCAGCAATTTGCGCAAGTGCATATAGCGCGTGGTGTAGGTGCGGCCATGACGCACCGCGACATAATACCCCGCCGCACCACTGCGTTTGGCAACCACCACTTCGCCGTCACCCACAGAGAGAACCGGCGTCCCCTGCGGCATGGCGAAATCGACGCCCTTATGCGGCGCAACGCGACCCGTGACCGGGTTCAGGCGACGCGGATTAAAGTTGGAGGAGACGCGGAACTGTTTCGACGTGGGGAAACGCATAAAGCCTTTCGCCAGCCCGGTACCGTTGCGGTCGTAAAATTTACCGTCGTCGGCGCGAATCGCAAAATAATCTTTACCATCAGAGCGCAGACGAACACCCAGCAGTTGGCTCTGTTCCTGTTTCCCTTCCAGCATTTCGCGGGACATCAGCACAGAGAACTCATCGCCTTTTTTGAGTTTACGGAAATCCATTTGCCACTGCATCGCTTTGATGACGGCGCTGATTTCGACATTGGTTAAGCCGGCTTCTTTCGCACTGCTGACAAAACTGCCGCCAACCGTGCCTTTCAGCACGGAGTTGACCCAATCGCCTTCCTGAATCGCACTGGTCATTTTAAAGCCGCCATCAACGCGGTCGTAAGTGCGGGTTTCACGGCGGGAAACTTCCCAGGTCATGCGCTGCAGATCGCCGTCTGCGGTCAACGTCCAGGAGATCTGCTGACCAATTTTCATGTTACGCAGGTCTTTATCTGCCGCGGCGAGCTGGCTGATATCACCCATATCGATGCCGTACTGATTCAGGATACTGCTCAGCGTATCGCCGGTCGACACGACATATTCGTGCACGCCCTCTTCACCGGCAGTTTTATCGTCAAGTTCATCCTGGGGAATGTCTTCAACTTCGTCGGGCATAGACTGATCAATAGGCTCACTGGCCTCAGGCAGCAGCGAACGAATCTCTTTCTTTTCCAGCTCGATGGTTTTGACAATGGGTGTCGGCGTGGATTCGGGGTGGTAGACATACGGTCGCCAGACGGCAACCGTTAAAGTGAGAACTGTAAGTGACCCCAGCATAACGCGGTGGGGTCGGGGCAGATTATTAAATGCCAGGGCGACAGAGCGGGCTATCTGTTGCACGTATCCACTTCCTCGTTAATCTCCTTTCAGGCAGCTCGCATACTGGTTAGACAACTGGGCAAGGAACTGCGAATAGCTCTCTTTGCCAAGCTTGATACTGGTACCAAGGGGATCCAACGTTCCCATTCGAACGGATGTCCCTCTGGCAACAGCTTCAACGACCGCTGGCCTGAACTGTGGCTCAGCAAAAACGCAGGCTGCTTTTTGCTCAACCAACTGTGTTCTGATTTGATGTAAACGCTGCGCACCAGGTTGAATTTCAGGGTTGACGGTAAAGTGACCTAACGGAGTCAGCCCGTAATGCCTCTCAAAATAGCCATAGGCATCATGAAAAACGAAATAACCTTTACCCTTCACTGGCACCAGCTCGCTGCCAACCTCTTTGTCGGTTTGTGCCAGACTGGCCTCAAACGCTTGCAGGTTGGCGTCCAGCCGTGCTCGGCTTTGGGGCATAACTTCTACTAATTTATCGTGGATTGCAACCGCCGACAGCCGTGCAATCTCTGGTGAAAGCCACAGATGCATGTTGTAATCACCATGATGGTGATGTTCGTCACTATTTTCGTCGCCGTGATGGCCTGCGTCATGGTCGTGGTCGTCATCATCGCTGCCCTTGATGAGTAACGGTTTCACGCCAGGCAGTTCCTGCATGAGCACCTGCTTTGCCGCCGGAATCTGCTGGGCGGACTTATCCATGAACGCTTCCATGTCCGGGCCTACCCAGAAGACTAAGTCCGCGTTCTGCAAGCGTTTTACATCAGACGGGCGCAGGGCATAATCGTGCTCAGAAGCCCCATCGGGGAGCAGTACTTCTGTTGTCGTTACCCCATCCGCAATGGCGGAAGCGATGAAGCCCAGAGGCTTGAGCGACGCGACAACAGCGGCGTTTGCGGTGCTCATTACTCCACCGGATAAGGCGGTGAAAAGCGCTGCGCAAAGAAGCGTATTTTTATGTAACATAATGCGACTAATTATCGTAATGAATATGTGGAATGTGATATTATAACATTCGACAACTTGTGCAACCCTTTAAATGCTATGACTAATCTGGTAACGCTGGAAAATGTCTCCGTCAGTTTCGGCCAAAGACGCGTACTGTCTGACATTTCGCTCACTCTACAACCCGGTAAAATTCTTACCCTGCTCGGTCCCAATGGCGCGGGGAAATCGACGTTGGTGCGCGTGGTACTGGGGCTTGTAGCACCCGATACCGGGACGATCAAGCGTGGCAATGCCCTGCGTATTGGTTATGTGCCGCAAAAACTGCATCTCGACACCACGCTGCCGTTGACCGTGGGTCGCTTTATGCGTCTGCGGCCCGGCACCCGTAAAGATGATATTGTTCCGGCGCTAAAACGTGTGAATGCCGCGCACCTTGTCGATGCCCCGATGCAAAAATTATCCGGCGGTGAAACGCAACGCGTGCTGCTGGCCCGTGCCCTACTCAATCAGCCACAGTTGCTGGTACTGGATGAGCCAACGCAAGGGGTCGATGTTAACGGTCAGGTTGCACTCTACGATCTTATTGATCAATTACGTCGCGAGCTTGATTGCGCCGTACTGATGGTCTCCCATGACCTGCATCTGGTGATGGCAAAAACGGATGAAGTCCTCTGCCTGAATCACCATATTTGCTGCTCCGGCGCACCGGAAGTGGTCTCCATGCACCCTGAGTTTATCTCAATGTTCGGCCCACGCGGCGCAGAGCAGTTGGGTATTTATCGCCACCGCCATAATCATCGTCATGATTTGCAGGGGCGCATTATATTACGTCAGGGAAATGGACGCGGATGATTGAATTACTGTTGCCCGGCTGGTTAGCCGGGATGATGCTCGCCTGCGCCGCTGGCCCGTTGGGTTCATTTGTGGTCTGGCGTCGCATGTCTTATTTTGGCGATACTCTCGCCCACGCCTCATTGCTCGGTGTCGCTTTCGGTTTGCTGCTCGACGTGAACCCCTTTTATGCGGTGATTGCCGTCACGCTGCTGCTTGCCGCCGGGCTGGTCTGGCTGGAAAAACGCCCTCACCTTGCTATCGATACATTGCTGGGGATTATGGCTCACAGTGCGTTATCCCTCGGCATGGTGGTTGTCAGCCTGATGTCGAATATTCGCGTCGATCTGATGGCCTACCTGTTTGGCGACCTGCTGGCAGTCACGCCCATGGATTTAATCTCCATTGCTGTTGGTGTTGTACTGGTTATCGGGATCCTGTTCTGGCAGTGGCGTAACCTGCTGTCGATGACCATCAGTCCGGAGCTGGCGTTTGTCGATGGCGTGAAGTTGCAGCGTGTGAAGTTGCTGTTAATGCTGGTTACCGCGCTGACCATTGGGGTGGCGATGAAGTTTGTCGGGGCGCTGATTATCACGTCCTTGCTGATAATTCCCGCGGCCACCGCGCGCCGCTTTGCCCGTACGCCAGAACAAATGGCGGGAGTGGCAGTAGGTGTCGGCATGATTGCCGTCACCGGTGGGCTAACCTTCTCTGCCTTTTACGACACGCCAGCAGGACCGTCTGTCGTGCTGTGCGCCGCGCTGTTATTCATTTTCAGTATGATGAAAAAAAGCGCTACCTGACCTTCTTATCTGGCCGAAACCCGTTGTTTCGGCCTTTCTGCCATTCAGAATAGCGACAATGGCTGATGCGGGAAAATCTCAGGGCATCTCCGGCGGCGTGATCCCGAAATGGTTCCATGCCCTGACCGTCGCCATGCGGCCACGTGGGGTACGCTGCAGGAAGCCTTGCTGAATTAAAAAGGGCTCCAGCACATCTTCAATGGTTTCACGCTCTTCCCCGATTGCGGCGGCAAGGTTATCCAACCCTACCGGCCCACCAAAGAATTTATCGATGACCGCCAGCAGCAGCTTGCGGTCCATGTAATCAAACCCTTCCGCGTCCACGTTCAGCATATCAAGCGCCTGAGAGGCAATATCAAGCGTAATCGCGCCATCATGCTTCACTTCGGCAAAATCACGCACCCGGCGCAGCAGACGGTTAGCGATACGCGGCGTGCCGCGCGAACGCCTTGCGACTTCCAGCGCGCCCTCTTCGCTCATCTCCAGCCCCATGTAACGGGCGCTGCGCCCGACAATGTGCTGTAAATCCGCCACCTGATAAAACTCCAGCCGCTGCACAATACCGAAACGGTCACGCAGCGGTGAGGTCAATGAACCTGCACGCGTCGTTGCGCCAATCAGCGTAAAGGGAGGCAAATCAATTTTGATTGAGCGTGCCGCCGGGCCTTCGCCGATCATAATATCGAGCTGATAATCTTCCATTGCCGGGTAGAGGACCTCCTCTACCACCGGCGAGAGACGGTGAATTTCATCGATAAACAATACGTCATGCGGCTCAAGGTTGGTGAGCATTGCCGCCAGGTCGCCCGCTTTTTCCAGCACTGGACCCGAGGTGGTACGCAGGTTGACGCCCATCTCATTAGCGACAATATTCGCCAGGGTGGTTTTCCCAAGTCCTGGAGGGCCGAATATCAGCAAGTGATCCAGCGCGTCACCACGCAGCTTCGCCGCCTGGATAAAAATTTCCATTTGCGAGCGCACCTGCGGCTGACCCACATACTCCGCCAGCAATTTAGGGCGGATCGCGCGATCCGCGACCTCTTCCGCATTAATAACGCTGTCGGGGGAGACCAGACGGTCTGCTTCAATCATCCTTTACCTCACAACGCGGCGCGTAATGCTTCGCGGATCAGAGTTTCACTGTTGGCGCCCGGTTTGGCGATTTTGCTAACCATCCGGCTGGCTTCCTGAGGTTTATAGCCCAACGCCACCAGTGCGGCAACCGCTTCCTGCTCTGCATCATCCGCAGCCGGGCTGGCGGGTGATGTCAGCACCAGATCGGCGGCTGGCGTGAACAGGTCGCCATGTAACCCTTTAAAGCGATCTTTCATTTCGACAATCAGTCGCTCTGCCGTTTTCTTGCCGATACCCGGCAGTTTAATCAGTGCCGCAGGGTCTGCGCGTTCGACGGCATTCACAAATTGTTGCGCGTTCATGCCGGAAAGAATGGCCAGCGCCAGTTTTGGCCCCACGCCATTCGTTTTGATCAGTTCGCGAAACAGCGTGCGCTCTTGCTTGTTGTTAAAACCAAACAGCAGATGCGCATCTTCACGCACCACAAAATGGGTGAAGACCACGGCCTCTTTCCCCGCCTCCGGCAGTTCATAGAAACAGGTCATCGGCATATGCACTTCGTAGCCCACGCCTCCGACTTCCATCAGGACTAAAGGGGGCTGTTTTTCCAGAATAATGCCTCTGAGTCTGCCTATCACATGACGCTCCTGCGTTAATGGCCGAAGTAAGAATGCTGTATCATAAAAAAAGGCTGGATAGATATCCAGCCGCTTATTGATGAAAAGCGAAGTGTATTAATTTACTGGCCTAATATTGCGCCTGCGCGAGGTCAGCAAGTAGCGTTGGATGCGTCGGGTTCCAGCCCAGTACCGCGCGCGTCTGTTCACTGCTTGCGGCCATATCGAGAGATGCAAAATCAGCAAACCAGCCAAAATGCTCCCTCGCCCGCGGCTCTGCGGGTACCCCAAGATGTTTACCGATGGCCTGCGCGATATCGCGAAACAGGATGCCCTCTTCCGCCGCCGCGTGATAAACCGCCTGAGTCATCCCCGTCTCCAGCGCTAACCGATAAAGCGTGGCGGCATCCCGACGATGCACCGCCGCCCAGCGGTTTTCTGCGTCCTCAGGCCAGGCAGACACACCCGTTTGCTTCGCAAGGTCCATCAGGATGGGAATAAATCCATGATCGCCCAAGCCGTGGACTGTCGGCGACAGGCGTATCGTTGCGGCCCGCACCCCCTTGTCTGCCAACTCACGTGCCGCAGCCTCAGAACGGCGTGGATACGCTGGCGCGACAAACGGCAGGTCGTTCTCTGTCGCCAGACGTCCTGGGGCAATCATCGCCACCCCGGAGGTCACCAACAGAGGGCGGTCGCTACCGTGTAGCGCCTCCCCCAGAATCTGGATGGCGCGCTCATCCTGCGCGCAGTTCTCACTAAAGCGTGAAAAATCGTGGTTGAAGGCAGTATGGATAACCGCATCGGCACGGCTTGCGCCATCATGCAGCAATTGATGATCGTCCAGCGTTCCCGTGACCACCTGCATTCCCAGAGCCACCAGCGCCTGTGCTTTTTGCGCATTGCGCACCAGCCCGGTAACCTGATGCCCGGCCGCCAGTAGATCTTCAGCAACGGCTGAACCAACCCAGCCAGACGCCCCCGTCAGAAAAACATGCATAGCTCACTCCCCTTGTGTTGACTCATCATGTGATAGTGATGAATATCCTCAGAGGTGAAAAGTAGTGACATTATCGTGGTAAGCACAGCTAATCTACAGTTTTATTTTTATATTAATTAACAATAACTTAGAGAAGCATATTTACAACATACAGTATTATCCATGATCCTTATGAATCAACATCATAAAATCGGTTTAGTGAGTACTGTAATGCACTTTCTCTAATCTATACTGACTATTGTTGTACCCTCTTTCCAATCATCATGTACTCAATTAAGTTTAACATAGGTATTATATATTGGTTTGTTCCTTAATTACTTGTCGTAGCAATATTATTCCTCCTGTAGTTGTTGGACATGAACTCTTTGTAATTATGTGTTAATTGCTTATCTGAATGAATAAAACTATCAATTTACTGTGCTTAATGGATTCCCTTTTAATGATTCTTGGCATAAAATATCCATTTTAAAAATAAGGCGGGGGATTTATGAAAAGAAGCAAATTTAAAAATATTCCATTTGTTTCCACTGTAATATTGTCATTTATTTTTTTTGTACTTTATCTTTTTGCTGCAAATCAATTCAATGTAAACATAGCATTAACAGTAATAGCTTTCATACTAACCGGTCTTTCCGGATTTGATTTTTTTAAAAACCTCACATCAATTGATCGTGAAAATAAGCCACCTGTGGATCTATTAGTAGTATTCAGTGTTGCCGTGGCAATAACATCTATTATATCAATAGCATGTAAAGTAGATGAAAGCAGTTTAAAACCACGAGAACAAGTAACCATCATTTCGACGTTAGTTTTACTAATCATAGGAATGGTTGCATCTGCTTACTTAAAGCACAAGCATATAATAAAACCAAAAATTAGGGTTTTGGAGAAAGAAAGTTTTTCAATATTAAGAGAAAATGATGACGCCATTACTATTATTACAACCATAAAAAAAGCCCCTTAAGGGGCTTTTTAACTACCACCAACCATAATCAATAGTACCTGTAACAACTGTCCCAATGGTACTTGGATCACTACAATCCCAAATGCATCAAGTACTGGAACTATGATCCAGTTATAGAGGATTATCAAACTCAATACGAAACCTAAAAAGTTTCGCCAGTGAAATGAACTTTTCTCTATCTCTTCTTTGTTTACTTCTATCTGCCCTTCTGCATTAGTTTTCGTTACTTCTTGTTCAAGCGTTTTCTTCTTGATGAAGAAATCAATTCCAGTTTTAATCAGATTAATCAATACATTTATCATTCCATAATCCCCACGCAATACACCCAAAAGTGTTTGCCTTTTACAAATAACTTTTTCTCTTCTATCAAGTACACTGATGTTTCATCAGTTCTTAATTTCCATTTCAGTACTGAACCTTCCTGAAATTGTTGTGGTTTCTCATATGCCACATTCATGTAACTACCACATTTGATATCGTTAGCGGTTAGTACTTTCTTAAACTTCTTACCAAGAAAACAAATATCAATTGGAGTACTGTTAGCGAAGGGTTCAATACCATTCATTGTTATATATGCGGTTTGTTCACCATAATGTTTATCAAATATCATGTACTTTTTACCCTTAATGTCCCTTTAATACCACTAATTACTAAACATGCTCCCGTATTGGCTTCTTTATAGAAGTCATAAATCACCTTACGCCTCTTGTCTTCACGTATTCCAATTACACGTTTTTTATTATTCTTTTTGTTCTTAACGTTCATATCTATGAGACGTTCTTTATTACCCTGCCTGACGATTTTATAACGCCCTTTCTTGAGGTTTGTATACAGACCAGAAATATTACCCTGTTTCGTTAATCGTGCTGAACTGGTAGGTACAAATTTGCGTACATTTTCTTCCTTTACGAGAACGTTATATAAGTACTTCGCCTGTAGTTTCTTAACGAAGATTTCACAGGTGACACCAGTACTGGTTTTTTGATAGGTAAACATAACAGCACGATTAGTGAATGGAACCGCACCACGATCAACTGAATTAGTAATTCCTGTCTGTAAATTTCTTGACAGTATCCGAGTACGATTAATGATTTCCTTCTGGAAATTACGGCCTAAATCCTGTCCCGTACTGTTTATGTATCGCTGTACATTCCTTATACCACTTATACTACTCATCTCTTTTCCTTAATTTAAACATGATAATAATTCCTGCAATACTCCATGAAGTCGTTTCTTATCCTTGCCTACGGGTAAACGTGCCTTATGCATCAGAGATAAATTCAGACACTGTGGTTTTAATCCCTCATATAGTATCAATGCAGCCTCAATCAATAGAGTCTCCCGCATTGTTGGGAATGCCCACAGGACAGTTTTTCTGTACTGTTCACCATCAGTAATTTTTTGATTAACTATATTTGAACTTGATGTGTACTCTCGCCATCCATTTTCAATTGAATCAATTTTTAATTTTTTAATGTCTTTCACTCTTTTGTACATCTGTTTACTACCGATATACGTAGAGCCGTCCTCAAACTCAAATAAGTAAACAAATCCACAATAACTACCATTTGTTAATTCTTCTTCACTCCAGTCTGTTGTGTAGTTCCATTCCATAAATATTCCAATATAACAATTACTATAGGAATATTTATGGACATTAAAGGCAGATTATGGATATACGAAGGTACTAAAGAGTATCAAACTAAAATGAACTATTTCAGGAATGGGAAGTTTTACCCGTATAAGGATTCATTGGGAAAACTAACGATTGGCTGCGGTCATTTAGTACTGAAAACTGAAAATTTTAATGATGGCATAACAGAAAAAGAAACGGATATACTGTTATCACGAGATCTCGCCAATGTTATTTTGGATGTACATTCATTGGGATTGAATGTGCCCGATGACTGGAATGATTTTCTGATCATCATGACATTTCAGTTAGGCATTAATGGTGTAAAGAAATTCAAAAGAATGATGACAGCCTTAAAGGCAAAAAACTACAGGGAAGCAATCGTACAAGCTAAAGACAGTCTTTGGTATAAACAAACACCCAACCGTGTAGATGATATGATTCGACAATTAACTAACAAATAAATAAGGGGCATTATGCCCCTTTTTCATTTTCCAGAATCGTTAAGATACGTTCAATTTTTAAATCGAGTTGATGAATCTGATCTTCCAGATTCTTCAAGGATTTCTTCATCTCATCCTGTTCTGCTTCAAGTCGTGAAATATTGCTTTTCTGTAATGCAATTTCAGTCTCTACATTTCCCATTCTATCTAATAGATCACTAGTATCAGTACTGTTATCCCGATAGATCGTCCACAAAAGAGTACATACAGCAACTACACAGGCTGCAATTGTTCCAATGTCCATTTTTAACACCTTATTATTCTAATATTAGTATTTATATTTAATATCCAGTAAAACTGGCTAAGGCAATACGGATTCCATTACCACCCATCGCCTGTTGATATGTTTTTTGTAACCTGTTGATGTACTGAATCGAGAATGATGTACTACTATTGCGTCTAATCACAATGCCTGAATATCCAGACGTAGTGCCATCAGTACTGTAATTACCAGGACATTGACTGATGCAAATCCACGGATTAGCAATAGCAGTATTAACAGTTAGAGTGGTTTTCAAATCATGCGATGGTGGAACTGTAAAGAAATCTGATATACGAGGCATAGTACCGGCACTTGCCGCACTCCAAATGAGATTACCGGCTGGATCAAAAACATCCAGATATCCAGATTGAATAGGCGTTGTATTACTACATATCATAAAGCGTCCTGTACCCTGTTCATACATACTCGCTCCTGGAAAACAGTAACTACCATCGGTAAAAAACTGAAACCACTTTAGCCCACTTTCGGGGAAAAACGGATATTGTAAATTACCCAACGTACTACCATTACCAAAATCGCTAACAATTCTTGAAAAACCAATATCAGACAATGCACCCATCGCTTTTACAGTACTCATCACAACGGATTTATTCTCAGAGTCAATTGTTAACGCTCCCGCTGAATTATAAAGTTGAAAACCTGCCATCATCCCACCTTAAACATCGAATTTATATACGTCAAAATAGAGCGTAGTTGGATAAGTACCACTAGTTGGTAAGTACTGAACTGTAAAAGAATCAGTACCGGGAATACAGTAATAATCATTCCACGGCATATTAGTTCGTAGTACTGCCAACCATCCATTGGGACGCATTGATGGAAATGGTATGCTCCATGTTGTAATTCCTGCTGACACTGCCAGACTGACAGTACCCATAAAACGCATATTGTAATCATTGAGATCAACGGTTAATGTTCCCGTTGCATCCCAGCATTGTAAACCCTGTGCCATTTTTATTTCCCTATTACCATAATCCCATTCGTACACGTAACGTACCATTGTTATCAAATATCTGAATGAGGTTGTTACTGATTGTCATTCTCCCAGTACCGCCAGCACCATTAATATATAAATTACCAGCTTTATCCATTAACCATCCAGTACTGTTAGGTACATAGTTATTACTCTGAATGTACTGACCTATTTTTGCGTTAGTGATTTCACCATCAATAATTTTTGCCGAATTAATACTCGCATTGGCAATTTTAGAATTTACAATTGAGCCATCAGCAATGTATGCAGTGCCTATCGAACCAGACTGTATAATGGCATTATTGAGGTAAGTTGTATTTCCAACAATAGCAAACGGAGCTACTGCACCAACTGTTGCACCCGCTGATGGGGCCACTAATAATTTATCAGCAACAAAATAGATAGCACTATTATTAACAGTACCCTGACTTGCAACAAGTCGAATACCCGATACAACACCATTAGCATTTGCAGAAAGCGTGTATGATGCATCAACAGTACTCTTATCTGCTTTTGCAGTAATTTGTTGGTTAACACCCGCAATTTGATTATCAGTACTTGCCTTAAGTTGTGTAATTGCCTGTGTTTGTGCGGAATTATTATCTACAACGGTCTGATTTAATGTAGTAATTTTGGCAGTATTGCCATCAACTGTATTTTTCAGTGTGTCCACGCGAGTATTGGTATATGCCGTACTCTGATTTACTGCACTGGATAAGGTTGTATCAAGCTTATTCTGTAAATTAATAACGCTTTCAATCTGTACTGCATCATCCGCAGTAAATTGATAACGTGAATTAATCTGAATTGTCTGTTCAGTACTGTACTGAATACCATCCGTACCGAACATATCAAAAAGACCCATTTTGACTTTATATGTACCATCAACGATATTGGGTACAGAATCAAATGCGGGCTTATTTGAAATGAATGTACGAACCGAATTTCCTGATGTGATCACAAACTCAGCACCTGCATAGTCCGGTAGTTCATTTGGAGTCCATGATACAAACAGATTACCAAATCCACCTGATATAGTAACACCCTGCACTAATGGCATTTGTTTGTTCTCAACCGTTATTTTCACTTCCTGACTATATGTAGAGGCAAGATACCCCTGTGCAATAATGCCTATTGTAGGTTTGCGAATCTTCCGACTATTGAGAACAAATGTATAATTAAAACTACTGTCCTGAGTATAGAACGTATCAATAAGGGTATTACCATTATAGATATTAACAATATAATACTTAAAATATTCAGTAAATGAACGACCGTTTACCAATAACGCTTTCTGATTATCCCACCGCAGATTAAAATCTGTCTGATCGGTAACATATGCAGATTCAGTACTGTTAATTAGTTTCAGACCTGTGATTGCAGGCAGAAGAAAATTATACCCCGGTATAATACCATTAAGGGTTAGTCGTTGACTGATTAATCCGATATTGTTGAATGCGACTACTGAGAAATCATAAGTTTCAGTATCGCTTAGATTGAATACTTCATACTCTGTTTTTAATTTATTTGTACTCCCTGCATAACTCCAGACATTGGATGTGCTCAATTTATAATACACATAGTAACCACGAAGGTTTGGATCAACACTTCCAGTCCATGACATGGTGACTACTGAACCAGTACTGATATTTCCCTTGCGTGAAACCTGTAAATTCGTTGGAGGTAACACAGTTAATGCTGGAAACTGCATTGAACCCGATGGCGACCATACGCCCGGATCAATTCCATCAAATATCGCATCTGGATACTCAACAGCAGTGATTGTTACATAGCCTACACTGTCCTGCCTCGTAGCAACATCTTTTGACAGTACCTTAAATTTTCCGTTAATTGCCAGTTCTTCGTTACTGACATTTATGGCATCCCATACTTTCAAGTCCCACCCTTCACTTGTTGTAAAGGTAATAGTACGCAAACTGTACTTTGCCTTGAGTACTTCATTGTTCACCATGCGAGATAATGTATCGGTATCATAGACCCATGAATAATCCCGACTCAGCGTGATAACCTGTCCATCTGTCCTGATGGCTTCATCAGAACTGATATCTGATGGAATACGCAATACATCAGTTGTGTACATTGATAATGGATTCGTATATTTCGCATCGATGGTATTAAAATAGTCAGTACTCCCCGATGTACTAATCTGTACCTGACCAAACATGTTTGATTCATCAAATGATGCAACTGACAGTGTTTTACGGTCTGTAGTCATGCAAATCTGACCCGCATGTACATACATAATCCCACCGAAGGATTGCAGTACATCCTCAATGTTCTGTTTATATGTATTGGAATAACTCATTGAACCATTTGCATAATATTCCATCTGATTACAATATGCGGCTGTCTCATAAAATGTTTCAGTATTAACTAATGCAGGTTCAATCCCCATCCCATATTCTGCATTTGTTAGGTAATCATAAATGATTGATGGGGGATTACTGGTAGCGAATTTAGTACCAGTACTGAAATCATAGATTTCCATACCTTTCATTTCAGTAGTTAATGTGAACTGATCATTAACGAGAAGATTATTTTCGAGAGAATCCTGTGTTTTCTTGATAACTACTGAAATACTGACAACACCCTTGCCAAGAAATTTATCTGTCCATTTCGGCCCGGCATACTGTTTAGCCAGTGTTTTTGTCGTAGTGTAATCACCACCAAAACGTACTTCGAGCTGTAGTATGTCCCGATATTTACTGGCAATACTTGCCTTTGGTACTACACCATCTGATGTGATTGGTACTGCAATGACAGGTTCATTATCGATATAGATTTGTTCTATATGCTTCTGCACACCTGCCATACACACAGCCTGTTCACTGAAAAGGTACTGTGAACTACCATCAGGGATGTTGTACCAGGCAACAATAGAACCGACCAGTATGAATGCTCCCCCACTGATACCGTTCTTATGGGGTAACTGACCACCGTACAGTACTGGTAGTCCTGTCGTGGGAGACGTCGATCTACTCAGACTGTCTGCAACATCCCCATAGTTCTGTACTCCTAACTGGCTCAACATTGATGTTGCAACCAGACTTACGGCGGCACTGGCAGCCCCCCATCCAATAGCCGCTAATGCTGTACCACCAGAGAAGTACACCGCCGCTGCTACTATTACGCCCGTTATTACTGCGGAGAAAAACCCGCCTATACTCTTACCCATTGTGTTTCCTTACTCTGTAATATTTCCCATCCGTGGGTTTTTGTATTAACTGAAAGTTTTTATGTTTATCATCGATTCCCAACAGGCGACCCGATACAACCACACCCATAATCAGGGGATTATCTGAATCTAACCAGATATCGCCATCAATAGTATGTGTAACCTCATCACAATAAGTCTGTACTATCTGACCAGTATGATCCCAGCCATCAGTATTTAAACCCTTAATACCCGCTTTGATAGTTTTATATTTCCTCTCAGAGAATGTAGTCCCAGCGAACAGGTCAATTACTTTCAGTACTGTCATGTTGCAGTCGTTATCACAAAGTTTGTGGGGGTTATCTATTGCGTACTGAATAATGTCCATTAATTGATTATGTAAATTCATTATTTGTATTTCCATGTCTGATTTTGATTAACCTGTCCCAATAAACTAAAATACGCATCTGATGGATAATATGACTGATATACAGAATTCGCGGCTATCATTGGAGGTTGTCTGTCCAGTTTTTTATAGACTGAATTTATATAGACAGTCATTTCATTTTTCATATCATTTGGTTCCGCTACAGCCTGGATATAGTCAATAAAACCACTAAACATGAGCATTGAATAAAGTACTGTACTGTCAAACGGATTCAGAATGGCTAACGTAATATTCATCTGTGCATCCTTGAGAAATCCACCAAGGGCAAGTTGTCGTACTGATGTATTGACATTACTGATTTTCATATTGATAGCGTCATTGCTGATGCCTTTCTGTTCAGTGAACGATGGTAATGAATCAGTCACAACATCTGGAAAACTAATATAGTTATTCCCATTCAATACAATATCTATTAGTCCATCTGTCCAGTGAAATGCACTGTATCCCTTTGGTAATACATCAAAACAGATCACATGAACACCCAGTGACATAAGTTCAGTTATCGTCAATTTTGTTTTATTACCGCCGCGAACGAGATTCCAGTACTTTAATAGCTGTACATTCGTTAATATAATTTCATTCATTATGTGATATTCTCCGTCGCCTTGAGTTGAAGGTTCATGACATTAGTGATACCCATCGTGTAATCATTATCAGGATCTAGTACTGCCTCAATTATGAGATTGTTATAAGTAATGGGTTCATTAATCTGCACGGTATTCTGTAATGCGGGGAACAGCGTTAATGAGGTATCAGTACGGTCAATGATTCGGTAAATTTTATTATGATTCTGAAACTGAATCAGTTCACCTACTGCCATTGAATTGGCATTTGTACTGACAATCCGAGTACCTTTAGTTGCTATTGACTGGCTCTCTAATGCACCTGTCTGTACTCCCTGATAGACACCCATATGGCCTAAAGAAAGCATGAAAGGTTTGCCCTGCGAATGCTCTGCAATAAATTTCATGACTTCATTTCGGTCTTTAACATTAAACGTTAATTGAAATGAAATTTGATAATACTGAATCCCAGTACTGCGAATAATCCGTTGACCTGTCCAAGATTTGTTGGAGTACATCGGTTCAGTACTCTTCAACTGGACATTATTGATTTTTATTTTATTTGAAAACGTTGCCATAAAAATACCCTTTGTTTTAGGGTATTTATCATTAAGTATTACGTCTCTGTGCCGTACGTACTGCCTGATTTACATTATTAGCGTGTTTCTTTAGCATTTCATTGAATTTGGCATCACTACCCGATACATCACCCTGTACGATAAGCGGAGCATTGATTGTGATATCACCACCAGTACTGTTACTCTTCTCCTGATTATCAAGGAAAGAAGTCAGTTTCTTGTTCGCTTCTGGCTGTACTACACGTTCACCCGCTTTCAGTACGAATGACTTGTTATCATAGCTTGCGGGGAGTTCATCAACACCGCCATGAAACTGACCTGATGAAGCACCTTTGGCAGTACTGATGATACTCATACCGAGTGAGAGTACTTTAGCGTAACTCGCTAATGATGCCGGAAACGGTTGGGCCAGTGCCTGTGCCAGTGCTGACTGAATTGACAGTACTGTCTGTGCGATTGTGATCCCGCGACTGACCATGAATGCGGCTTTGGCTGCACCTGAACTCTCACCAAATGCGGCAACCATCGCACCAGAAAGACTTTTTGCGGCATCACTAAAAATACTCAGTTCAGCCTGTGAATGCTGGTAACTGATATCGATCGCCTTAGCGTTGTATTTTGCAGTAATTTCCGCTTTGCGTTTCTCATAATCTTCATGGCCTTTCAGTAACATATCATTCTGAGCTAGTTCAAGATTCATCGCATCAGTATTATCCTTCTGTAATTGTGCCGTGTTGTCATAAGCAAATGGATTATCACCATTAGTACGTTCATTCTGTTGATCAGCGAGAAACGTTTTTTGCTGGTCATTGAGATTACCACTCTCAATAATATTATTTGTATCTCTCAATGATTTGTTGGGATCTGAATAACCAATCATCTGATTAACCATTTCAGTACGTTTTGCTGCTGCACTAACCTTCTGATTATTCAGGTACTGTTCCAGTTCACTTTTGGAAAGTCCGAGCGTTTTAGCACTGGCATTAATTGATTTGACTAATTCATCCTGTTGCCTGTCGAATTCTGCTAACTGACGGGCATTGCTATCAATGGTCATATCTGAAATCGCCTTGTTCAGAACCTTACGTGCTGCAATCTCTTTATCCGCACGTGCCTTAGCTTCTGCTGCGGCTTTTTTCGCTGCTTCTTCGGCTTTCTTCCTGGCATCTTCGGCATCTTTATTGAGTTGTTTGTTCAGATTTTCACGTTTTTCTTTTACACCTGCATTCCATTGCTCTAATGCAGTATTCATTTCAGAAGTACTGCCATGATAAGCAGAATATAAAGACTTCTTAATTGCATCCTTCATTTGTGAATCTTGTGTTTTTAAATCACTAAGTTGATCCAGGATCTTCTGTCGTGAAGTTTGCAATGGCTTCATTGCATTTTTTAATGTATTCGCATCACTACCATCCGTCGCTGGTTTAAATGCCTTTGACATATTATCATTAACATCACTGGTATATTTTTTTAGTTCTTCACTCTTCTTTTTGGCTGCGTCAATAGCCTGTTGTTGATCTGCTGCTAACTGAGCACCATAGATTGATGAGTTCCTCAGTAATTCATTCTGAAAACCCTTTTGGTATTCTTCTACCTGCTTAATCCCTTCCTGACTGGTCGCATAGGCAGAATCAGATATCGGAGCACTATTAATAATACTGGTCATCAGGTCAAGAATATCAGCTAATCTGTCTGCTATTGGAGCCAGTACTGCATAGTTCCATTTCTCCCATGCATTTGATAAATTATTAGTAGAATCGCGGTACTTTTCAAATGATGCACTTTGTTCATCCGTTAATTGTACGGTTTGTTTACTTAATGCTATCTGATATTCCTGTTCTGAATTGTACTGACTCAGTACTGGTAATCTTTTTGTCATATCATTACCGATTGTCTCAGACATGTTCACCAGTTGTTGAGCACTATAGCCCTGTGCTTTTGCAGCAAAGTAAATTTTTGCGAATACATCATCACCTGCTGCCGCCATTTTTTGTAATTCTACAATATTCAGACTCAATGGTTTAATGACATCGGTATACATAGAACCGCCAGCATTGAATAATCCATCCTGCAATTTATCTTTCAGGTCTTTTTGCTGATCTGCTACGTTCTCCATAGTAAGACCAACTTTGGCGTACATATTCGCCATTTGCTGAATTTGACTCAGACTTGTAAGACTCAGACTGGCTGCCTGAAATACTTCAAAAGACTTTTCAGCACTGTCCATTACACGTGAAAATGTTAATGCAATACCCGCTCCCGCTACAGCGACTGTACCAGCGAGACCAGTAAAGGCTAATCCGGCTTTACCCATGCCACCACTTAGCGTACTGGTAAACTCTTCAACAATACCGCCACTTTGAGAACCAAATTCATCAAGTGATTGAGTGCCTCGTCTTAATGCTCTTTGTAATGGAGTAATATCACCATCCAGCGTAACTCTAATATCATTATTATTTGCCATTATTTTTCCCTAAAGCAATTTTCTTTATCTGCTCTCCAAGTGATGTAATATCATTAGCTTGTTTTTCTTTAATCTTCTCTAAATGACGTTCATGACGTTCTTTAGTCGTGAGGTTTTCACCATCTATAATCTGTAGAAAATCGAAATCAGTAATTTTCAAACCTTTTCGAAATGACTCTGTGAGATTTGGATTTGAAATTGCCTCTGAATAACATCGGTGAGCATGAAATAACATATCAATTTTAGTACCAGAAGGCTCAATATATGCGTCATATACCATGAGTGCTTCGAGTACATCAGGATCTAAATTATTAAATTCATCAGGACTCAGACCCCGTTTATTCACCATTTTACAAAAGTAATTCAGATACTGATCACTTCTTACTTTTTTTCAATTTCATCAACTTTATCAGCAGAGACAAGATCCATAATTCCCATATAGATTTTATTTGCCATTTTAAAATCGATACTATTAACGTTAATACGCCCTTCCACATCCTCTGTACTGAAAACAGGATCGCCATTTTCATCTTTAACGCATAAGACTAAAGTACTTTCAAGAGATTTACATTCCGGTAGATCACGTTGTGTCGGACGATGAATCTGTACGGTAATACCCGTTTCAATTTCAAAAGTATGTAGGGTTGGTTTTAATTTTTGCTTTAATTGTTCAATATTCATATTATTACTTCCATAAAAAAAGGTAAGGATTATTCCTTACCTTATTTATTAGTTCAGTATTATACAGTTGGTAGAATACCCGCCTGAATCGCCGCACCATCAACTGCAAGATTGAAGGTTTTGGTCACGACTGCATCTTTATCACCAGCCAGGGTAGTACTTGATACAAAGCATGTATAGATTACATATACACCATCGGTATATGTTGAGTCATTATAGTACTCAAGTTTTATCTGACAGCGTTTCTGCTCATCAGCAAGGGTTTCAAGTAATTTATGAACTGTATTGTCAGGTAAGTAGTTAACAGTTAATTCAATATCGGGTATTGATTTAGTACCTAAAAGTTTACGATTGTATGCACTATTAAAAGTGACCACATCGATTACAGTACTTTCAAATCCTGATGTAGTGAATACACCAACTTCCGGTACAACCTGAAAATCAGTTGCGACTGTAGGGCCAGCAGTACCGATACTAACAGCGAGGTTAGCACCAGAAAAAATATTCATTGCCATTTTATATCCTTATATAAGTTTATTGGGAATTCCTTTCCCTTATTTATTAATTTTTAGTTCTAAAATTTCACTTTCAAGATTGTCTATCTTATCTAACAGGTATTGCAGTACTGGAGGAACATTAGCCATTAACATTCCAAGCTGATCTACCTGCAATACATTTTCAATATCGTCAATTGTGAGTTTTGTTTCAGTAACGTATTTTGGGTTTACCTCATCAGCAATAATACCGCGTCCATCTTTACCATATGAAAATTTATAATCATACGTTTTCCATGATTTCACTTCATCAATTGCATCTTCAACTGTAATAGGTACTATATCTGTTTTAATACGACGATCTGAAATTGGTGCATAGGATTTAGCAAGGAAAGTAACCAAATCGGATGTACCTGAATGATTCCAGGTTGGTCCGGCGATATTTGCTGTTGTATAGAACGTTGATGTTCCTGCTACCAAGTTCCCATTAGCGACTATACTACCATTATTTGTAAATGTTACACGTCCGGTTTCCGCACCATTCTGTGCAACATTAGCAAAAATAAATCCACCAGGATTACCTAACCCCTGATTGTTAATTAAATATGCTGAACCACTACCAGCCACACTATTCCAGTTAAGATGCAAACCCTGTGGAGTTACACTATTATCACTAAGAAAAACACTCCCGGCTGTAACTGAACCATTAAGTGTTGATCGCCCATAAACAGTTAATGTATCAGAAGATTCAAGTTTTGGAGACATGAATCTACCATCACTAAGAAATCTAAAGAATTGTGCTGTAGTACCAGGAACAAGAGCAAGATATGCATATGAACCAAAATTGCTATCATAACGGTGAGTTAGATAGGTATAGTGTGGAGTTAAAAAACCACTATAAGCAGATATAAGCTTTCCAGCATCAATGTTAGTTGCAGATGTACCAGAATCAATTGTTGCTTTGATATCACCGATAACAGCACCGCCAGTTTTACCATTAATTGTATTCAACCGTTCGTCATTACCTGATGCAACTGTATTAGCAACTGTACCAATATTCAATACTGCTGAGTTACCAAGTCCTAAGTTTATTCGTGCTCCTGCTGATGTATTTGCACCAGTACCACCACTGATGATTGAAAGCGGAGTTGTAAGGTTTAATAGTGACATATTAACTTCACTTGCAGTAAAACCGATAACGCCATTACCTACTGATGTATTTCCACCAACTGCATAAATCCGTGAATCATAATCAATATTATTTCCAGAAGTATGAAAATCAATAATTTGCGTAGTTGACTTATCCAAAAATCCAACTTCAAGACCTGAATTCGCATATAGTACGCTTTCAAAAACCTGAGTTGATTTCCATGTATTGCTATTACCCAATACGGGTACAGTATTACCACTGTTACCAACGTTAAATTGAGCGGCTGTACCAAGACCTAAATTAGCTCTTGCAGTACTGACATTTGCCACATCCGCAAGATTACTTGCAATTTTTAACTGAGCATCATTGGTTACATTACCCAGGCCTAAGTTACTTCTGGCAGTACTGGCGTTTGCCACATCTGAGAGATTCGCAGCGATCTTCAACTGTGGATCATTGGTTACAGTACTCAAGCCAACATCGGCCTTAGTGATTACGACATTACCCGATAATGGATGGTCGTTAACTGTAGTAGTTTTATCGACATACTTAGCAGTTGTTTCGGCCTTACTGTATACGTCAAGATTAGTTCTGGCAATACTGACATTAGCCACATCTGCGAGATTCGCAGAGATCTTCAATTGTGGATCATTGGTTACAGTACCCAATCCTACATCAGCTTTTGATAACGACACGTCTGTACTGAGCGAATAGCCATTGATAGTTCTGCTCATCGGCACATACTGCCCTGCGATCTGTGTTGCTGTCAGTATGCGGGACCAGGCAGTAGAGGCATTTTTCGCATAGATCGCCAGTGCTCCACTTTTACTGATTGCCAGTGAACATACTGAGTTTACATCCACCAGACCAATTCCAAGCATATCAGCACCCACTGGATTACCATCCTGATTAGCCGGAACCTTGATAAAACTGTTACCTGTGGGTACGTCTGCTATGTACTGTGGTACGTCTACGCCATTTGATCCGATGCCATAGTCACCCTGGAAAACAGCGACTAAAGCATTAATCGTTGTTGAACGTGCAATGACATCTTCTGGTGTAAATGTATAGGTTTTTGTCAGTACTGAATCCTTATCACCATTAATAATTGACGCCGTAATGGAACCATTCACGATTGCATAATCAATAGTACCTTCACTTTGTCTGTAATTGAGTACAACCTGAAATTCCTGTCCAGATTCGCCCATTTGATCCAGGTACTGATGTGATTCATCATCCGGTATGTAATTCACAACAATGCTAAAGGGATCTATTCCCTGCTCTGCCATGAGTTTTGTTTCATATTCGCTATCATATGTTTCAATAGACTGTGTACTGGAATTAATTTTCAGTACTGGAAATGCGGCAATTTCATTAATAAGAAGATTACCCGCCCCCTGTGGGGATGTATTACCCGTGTCACTATTGACATATAATTTAAAATTTAAACCCGTATATATGTCTGTCATAGTAAATCCTTGTTATTGTTTTTCGATCACTATGATATTTATTGTAAAAGCCAGACTTACTGAACCCGTTGTAGGATCGGTAACTATGTCACTCTGCTCATATGAATAACCTATCAAAACTAAATTATTATCCCGGAAAACCTGTCCTTTCTGTTCATCAAATACTGTAATTATTTCATCATATGTGAGTGAAGGGGCAGTACTGCCATTTGTCGGATTCGGTGAAACCAGATACTGAACAGTAATGTTTGCCTGATAACGCTGATTAGTACCGAAATTAATACTCTGTTTACTAAAGTTGAATGCAATTTCTTCAAAAATATCACTGTCACGTGATGTTTTGAGATTTTTTGTACTGTTAATCAGTTTCTTCATTGTTTGGCGTACATTGGAGATTAGCTGTGACATTAATAGTCCTCCGCGAAGTGTTGTCCTTCCAAAGTGCGGTAATAGATATCCACTAAGCCGGACAGGTCATCGACAATGTTATAGACTGTGTATTTTACGTCCCGAATAAGCAGTACTGAACCGATAGTGACGGTACTGATATCTGTTTTTTTTACCGTGCAATATGTTTCATATGATTCGATGAAAGCACCACTACCGCTGGATACAGTTACGGGAACCATTTCAAGAATGGCCCTGAAAGTGGTTCCCGCTTCTGTTTGTACTGTTTCACCAAAAGCATTTATGAACACATCACATTGTGATGGTTTAAATGCTCTCATATATTATGAACCGATTTTAATTACACGGAATGCTTCTGGATTGGTGAGTGCAAAGTCAATATCAGCCCACACACGAGCAATAACAGAACCACGATTACGATTAGTTGTATCATCCATATCGAGTTCTAAACTGTCACCCCATTGAGCAATCGCCAGTTTTGAAAAGTCACCGAGGATCACGAAGTCACCCGCACCAGCCAGTACTTTACTGTCATAGGCAGGTACACCACAAAGGTCACCGTCATCAAACAAATACACAGCGGCGGTATTCGTACCACGTAATGTAGTACGTAGTGTCGCTTTAGTAGATGGGGACATTACAGCACTGATATTACCGAAGTTTACACCCTCATCACCCAGCTCACCCTGTGCTTCAACGATACTGTCATAATCATATGCAGTGACTGTTTTAACATGGCCTGCTGCAATAGCTGCATCCACTACTGCTTTCATAATGATGGTTTCGAGACGCTCTGCGGAACCTGCAACAATAGCCTGAGAAACAATCTGTTCAATCTGAGGACAGGATTTCACGACTGTACGTGATAACGGTACTGAACCCGTAAAGGTGCGTGGTTTCATCAGTACTGATTCAAAGTTCGCGTCAACTTCTGGTGATACGCCATTCTCCGCAATGAAATCGAAGGTTTTAGTGAAATCACCGGATAGTTTTGGTAATGCGATTTCTGAGGTTAAACCAGTGTACATCTGTACCGGAAAGTTTTTTAATACACTGTTTGCACGTAGTACATCAATAAATGAACCGTACAGTACATCAGTATGAATAACATCTTTCGCTGTCGTGGTTGTCACACCAGCACGAATGAAATCAGCATTACTGATGATGACACCATTTTTACCGTACTGTGCATCTGTATTTTTTCCATCGAGCATATTACGCATCAATGCGTTTAGAGAAAATTCCATTTTTATATCTTCCTTGATAGTTGTATTTTTATTCATGACCTGGCGTTTAAATCCATCAATGGATAAACCAGATTTAATCGCCTCATCACGAATGGAATCGGCTGTATTAAACGCACGGGCAATGGCGTTTATTTCATTTATACGTTCGTCTTCCTGAACATCCTGTTCTGGTTCAGACTCTGTATTTATTGATTCTTCTGTTTCAGTACTGGATTCCTGTTCAGCATTTGTTTCTGTTATTTCAGTACTGGATTCTTGTTCAGTATTTGTTTCTTCTAGTTCAGCACTTGATTCTTGTTCATCATCCGTATTAGTTTCTAATGCACGACCGATACCGACTTCATTATCTGCGGGTACTGTAACCATGCTGATTTCATAAGGTTCCCATTGAGTAATAAGTAAATCATTCCCGGCAATTTGATAATCCAGAATTGAATATCCTACTGAAACTTTCTGTAATGTACGCTCCTGCACCATCGCATATTTTTCTGCACCCAAACCTACAGAACTGAAACGGACTAATGCACGTCCTACACGGTCTGAATCGATAGTTGCTGATTCAATAGTTCCGATATGAGCATCCATATTATGATTGAATAATAAGGCCGCACCTGAATTTAAACGGTCCAGTAAAACATTCTCAGTACCGTGAAGAAGAATTTCATTGTATTCCTGACCACCAATATTACGAGTCACTGGCGTTTCAGAACTGAATGCTAACAGGACAGTAGTACTGTCATTATCTGAGAGACTATTTTCACTCGTTAGTGTCATCTCCCGTTTCTGTGTTTTGTTTATTTCCATCCGAACTTCCCTGTTCATTATTTGTTGTTGTATTTATTTCCTTCTCCATTTCCAGTTCTTCAAATACGTGTTGTGGCTCCATGCCTAAATCACGGATTATCTGAGAACGGGATTTAACACCCATGTTTAGAAGTATCTGCTCGTACTGAGCATCCTTAACAGGATCAAGACTGACGGGTTTAACTGTTATAAAGGTACAATTCGCAATGTTTTCAAAATCCACAAATGACAGATTATTGAGTTCTGTCACCATCAGTCGTTTAATAAACTCGCGGTAGATCGGTCTGAGTACTTTACTGATGAGTAAATTACTGCGGGTTTTAAAACCTTCCCGTGATATCCGATCTGCCATTTTCGCAGCACTGAATGATGCGTTTTGGGTGTCACCAGTAAGCATAGATTTGGGTACACCCAGACCAGTACTGATAGTGGTGAGTACTGCATCACTGAATTCGGTTATCTTGTCCGTGCCTGCGGTCGGATTCAGTGTCTGAATGTTCTGACCAGGCTGTAACTCTTTTATGGTTCCAGGTTCAAAGTACTCAATGTGTTCACGTGGTTCAGATTCAGTATCGAGTAGTTCATCCTGCGTGGTATCACTGTTAGTGACAAAACCCATAGCCGAACTGGCTATCTTCTTCTGAATAACAGCAGCTTCGTTATAGCTATTGAAGTCTTCAAGCGTTTTAAACACGCTGATACAGTCAGGGAATCCTCGTTCCTGCCCTGCATACTCTGGTACGAAATAATGAAGGATCTCATCTGCCGGAACACGTTCAGTACTGGAAGCGTTAACCGTGTAATTCAGTGGGTTGATATCTGCTACATGGTAAGCGAGTACTTTCCCGTTACGATCACGTTCAATACCATTACTGATATAGGAACCGTTATTGAGTAGTTCATTTTTGGTACCAGGAATACGGGCTGCATCTATGACTGATATCTGTAGTTCCCGTCCCGGATGGATACGGATAAAACATTCACCATCGGTAGCTCGTGTACGTTCTGCCAGTGCCTGAAATATATCGAATGAGAGAGTACCATCCAGTGAAAAACGTGAGGCATCAGAAGCCCATTCATAGAACATTTTCTCCAGACGATCCGCCAGTTCCTGATTTGTCTGTTCACCCATTATCGGGGCTGGCCTGACAGTGATCCCATCAGCACCGGCTACAGCATTTGAACTCATCTGTACGTAACGGCGGGCATAGGGGTTCTGTAACGTCAGAGAACGTGATGCATCACGTAATGCTGTCAGTGACTGTCGAAGTACTGCATTGATATTAACGTTCTGAACACCCGTACCATATGTACCGAGAATACGTGTAGGCAATCCTGTTAATGAACGGGCTTCACTTTTGAATTCCGAAGTACTGTTATGTATTCTTTTCTTTCTGGCTGGTTTTGATTGTGGCAGTTCCGGTTGTGTCTGATTCTGCCGTGTATTAAAAGGCCACATTTCCGTGTGCTCCTGTTTTATCGGCAATGTATTGTTGATTTAAAAAATCCAGTACTGCCATTTTTCATTTTACGTTTTAATTCATTTACCTGAATGGTTATTGAATTTTTCAGACTCATGAGTGTATTTAAATCCTCATGAATTAATGTTTTGTTATTAATTGTCAGTTGTGAATTGTCATTATTAATACGTGCACTGATGATGACATTGATATCATCAAGTTGTTTTTGCAATTCTGACAATCTGTTGGTTTGTGCCATCGGATCAATAACTGTTATATTACTGATACGCATGTTCCCGTCTGTATTTATTACTACGGTATAGTACCCTGCTGTAAAGTTTTTCGTATCGATTAATGCCGTTACATCATCGGCATTTTCATTTTTATATTCATATAGCGTTTGGGTACTGTTCCCGATTTTAATCACTGTATTGGCCGGGAGTACTTCATATAGCACCTCGCCAATATAAATCTTTTCTTTCATTTATCCTCCGAACCATGATTTTCCGAGCGTAGTATTAGTTCTGGAGTATTTATTCGTTTTAATCTCTGATGGTGGCTGTACTGGCAGTTCAGTTTCTTCACGTGTTATTTGTTTATATTCACGTAATTTTTTGAACGGTTGTGTACCCAATTTTGAAAGTGCAAGTTTCATCATCGCCAGTGAGTACACAAGAGTGTCCAGGGCTTCATTACGTCTGCCGGGTTTACACTTCCAGCGAAAACCCGTACCGGAACGTTCCAGTGTTTCCGCTGTTAACTGGTCGAAATAGTCATCAGGGAGATCATGAGCGAATCGTATCTTTAGCGGTGCGTCGTTCTTTTCTGACAAGGCATTATTCAGTAATGAACGTACCCAGTTCTTACCCTCATGTACATTGAGCATGTAGAACTGACGTCCCTCAGATGTACTTGATTTGAAGAGAGGACCATTGGTACTACTACTGCCCTTGATTGCCTCGAATCGTTTATACGCCTGACAGAATGAATGTACTGTCTGTGTCGCCCTGCCGTTTCCACTGTCAACCGCAACTTTGAGTACAGGTACAGTACGACCGGATACCGTTCTGAACTTCTGTTGACAGAATGCAGCCAGATCGCTATATGCCTTTGCCCCTTTAATCTCACAGTTGGGTGAGTAGAAGTACCGATAACCGAGTACGAATAGCTCTGATTCATTGAATCCAAGTACCTGAGCTTCTAACCTGTCTAGTTGTTGGTCACAACCAATGACAATTCCTAGTACTGAATCAGGTATATGGGTTAAATCAAATGATTCATCCCTCAGTGCTTCGAGCTGGAGATCATCAAGTTCATCCTGGAACTCTGAATAATGCAGGCCGAGTACTGTGTTATAGAACGACTGGTAATTATATTCATACCATGCCATTTCAAATTCTTTTGCGATGGCCTGAATGGTACTGTTCGGTGAGTACAGACGGTTAATATAGAATCCGGCGGTATCAGTTACCTGGGGATTGGTGGCAACCCAACGACCACACGCAACCATTCGTACACGCTGTGCTTCTGTGATTTCAGTATGACATTCAGGACAAAGTAATCTGGCAGTACTGCTATCAGGGAGATCACGCCGTCCGGCCTTTCGCCAATCAAACTTTACGTTTTCCCACTTTAAGGTATGTTCATGCTCGCAGTGCGGGCATCTACAGAAATACTCCCGTTGATCACTGTTCTGGTACTCAACATCGATTGCATCCCCGGAGAAAGTAGGAGTACTTGAAATTAATATCTTCGCTTCCTGTCCGAAATCGGTGGCACGTTGTTCCGCTAATCGAATTGGATTCCCTTCATCCGTATTCTGATCAATGGCTGATATCTCATCCAGAATAATTCGTTTTAGTGTTTTACCTCTGAGTGCCTTTGCACTTCCGAGCGTCATGAAGTACAGAAAATTTCCATCACGCAATTCAATCTGGTTTTGATTATTTGCTTTTGTCTTATCATTCTTATCTGTTACAAGTTCTTTTAGTACTGGAACAGCATCAATGGTTTTATCTATTTTCCCAGATTTCCATTGTTTCAGTTCTGCCAGTGATGATTGAGCAATACCGATATTAGAACTATCAGTACTCATCCAGTAGAATAATGCCGAATTCAATATTGTCGTTTTTGCTATTTGAGCACTCGTTTTATAAACGATTTTCTTGTATCTGTTATCCTCAATGATATCCAGCATTTCACGCTGGAATGAGTACAGTTTAATTTTCTGTCCGGCGGCTGCACCATCAGGAAGTACTAAATTCTTTTCTGCCCATTCAGAGGGTTTATATTTTATCGGTGGGATCAGGTTTCGTACTGTTCGTTTCAGTACTGTCGATATGTTCATCCGTGAACGTTCCTTCCATTGTCATTGTTCCTATTTCATTAAGAATTTCATCAATGCGTTGCAGTAAAATCCGTTTTACTGCCAGTGCATCAGCTTGCTCGTGTATCTCGTGGTGTACTCTGTTTGGTAAGGTACGTAGATAATCACGCATCGTTTTGAAGTACTGCGAGAGTTCACGCTCTACAGTACTGGATTCCATCAGTTCACCCTTTTTGACCCGTACCTCTGCCTCTGCGAGGTCTGCCTCAGCCTGGAGCTTTCTCAGGCGTTCACGCTGTATCTGTTCATTGAGATCGGTTTCACGCAGAGGCATAAGAATATTTTGTACTATCCATTCACGTGTCTCATTTTCAATTACATCAGCACCAAAAGGCATACCTTTATCACGCCACTGGCGAACCGTTGATTCATCGTATCCGTACTGTTTTGCTAAAGACCTTAGACTAATCATCATTTATACACTCCATTTTTCATTAAAGTATTTATGATTTTTGCCGATAAAATATTTCTAAAATAGAGGGAGTTATTATGACTGAAAGAGCTGATGCAAATACCGTTAAAACCATCATGGATGAATTTCTAAAAGATGAGGGAGTACGAGCGAGACTGCGAATGATTCTCAAACGAGAACGAAATGATTGGGAGAAATGGCTACAAGTAGAACTTGAATACTTTATGACCCAATTGCCTGGTGTATACGTCGAGAGAGAAATACTGGCACTTCCTGATAACAGGAAATTACGTGACAAATATAATATGTTTATCGATATTGCATTCAGGAAAAAACGGACACGTATCAATTCCTATATATTCATTGAATTGAAGTGTTCGAAAAAACCACAAACTTTAATTAATGGATTTAAAAAAGACGTTAAAAAACTACTTGCCATTAAAAAATGCTTATTAGGAACCAGATCGTTTTGGTGTGTAGGTTTCCACCTCAACTGTGAACCTAAAAACATCGATACAATGAATAAGTTCGTAAAAGAATGGTACTACGGCTACAGTAAAGTAATTAAACTTTGTGATTGTGGCGATGAAATAGAATGTCAATGTACTGATAATAAAATTGGGTTTGCAGTAATCTAATTTGCGGTGCGGGAGTGTTATTAAATTTTATATATATATAAAATAACGGGCTGCCGAAACCTCGCCTTGATTGGTTGGAGCCGGAGGAACCTACTCTCGCTTTGAATCTGATTTTTTACTAAATTATTTTGAAATGTTGCCGATATACCTTTGACCTATTAGACAAAGGAAAAGTTAAGATGGCAAGCATAATTAGTTATGAAGGTGTTATGGAGTTGTTGGATTGGACGTATGATAAAGCTGTAAATGGGCTTGGAGTTGTTGGGATGGATTCAGCCATTGATTTGGCGGAGGATTACTCAAAACAAGAAGGTCAATTAGTAGAACAAATAAACTCCCTCATACGATGGCAAAATACTAAATCTGTAACCAGTGGTTTTGTTACTGGCTTAGGTGGAATTATTACGTTACCCGTTGCCATTCCTGCAAACGTTGCTTCTGTAATGTATGTCCAGATACGAATGATTGCTGCTATTGCTCATATGTGTGGATTCGATGTAAAAGATGATCGAGTTAAAACTATCGTTTATGCTTGTTTAACTGGTAATGCTGCTGTCGATATACTTAAAAATGCCGGTGTTGTTATTGGTACTAAGATGTCTACACAACTTATTAAAAGTATTTCTTTCGAAACGATTAAAGCAATTAACAAAGCAGTAGGTTTTCGTTTGGTTACTAAATTCGGTGAAAAAGGTGTAATCAACTTAGGTAAGGCAGTACCAGTCGTTGGTGGTATTATCAGTGGTACGATTGACGGAGTCTCTACAAATACCATTGGTAATATTGCACGAAATACATTTATAGAAGCATCAAAACCAGATAATCCAGGTAATGTTTATAGTGGTTACGTTGTATAGTGACATTTAGTCATTTATATATTCAAAGTGATCGCATCAACGGTCACTTTAATCACTATTCTGGTGTAATGGCAGAGATTGTTTCGACATTAAGAATATATTCCAAACAGGTGATACGGATATAAAAAACCCTCATAGTATATGCATGAGGGTTTTAGCGGCAACTGTTAATCTACGACTTCAACCTTCCAGCGACCACCAGGTTTAGTGATTTCGTATCTGTACATGTCATCACAAAACACATCGGCACGGCCAGAGAAGTTGGCAGTGCTGAAACCTGTTACTTTATCACACTGATAACCCTTTGATTGGATCAATGCCTGAGCAAAGTCCTTTGCATCTTGTTCGTCATCAGCCAATGCTGTGAACGATGCAAGTGTTATTGCTACAAGTAGTAAAGCCTTTTTCATATTAAACCCCATTGGTATTTTTTAGGGGTATATTACATGTAATATTGTTTATTTCTAGTACAATAATTAGTGGTTCGATATATTCCTTAATACTAGTTTCTGATCATTTTATCAGCATCAACCATTACCCGATGAGTTTGGTGCAGAAACGGACGTAAATATCTAATGCGATTTTCATTGATCACACAACCAGTACTGGACTGTTCATCTATGTATACCTTGTTAAAATGACACTCAGATTGAAACTGCGGTCTGTAGTACTGCACTCCATTACGAATACCAGCATCGAATAAAACAACAGCCTGGTTATCAACATAACCAACAAAAGCTTTATCCATCCATGAATAGTGATGAGATGTGCAAGCTGTGCATAACATGATGAGTACTACGATAAACAATCTTTTCATTTTTTTTCCTACATTAATTGTTCTACGCACCTCAAACGAATGTGTTTATACCTGCCAGTGTTGATACCCGGCACAATGAGGTGATTGCAGTATTTACTCATTTCATTCAGTACTGTCTGGAATATGGGCTTATCTCTGTTCACATCAGTGAATGCCTCATCCAGTACTAACCCGTCATAACAACCTTGCAGTACTGCGGCCAGATTCGTACTTGCATTACTACCGAGATTGCCTAGCCACAGTTTGTATCTCTCACGCAGTTCAAACAGAAGCCGGTTTCTGATGCCATCTGACAGGTTTGGGAAATCATCTGTAATCATCAGTCGTAGGAATGGCAATTCGTTCTGTTCATGTGTCAGTACTGATGCCTGATGAAAATTAACAGGCATGATCAGCAGTAGTTCGTTATCCATGAAGTACTGCCGTTTATCCTCAATGTCTCTCAGTAATTGCGGGGTGTATTTACCCTGATATTGAAGCCCTGTAACTCTTCCGTTGACCGTATGCAATACCCTACAAAACCCATCCATGCTGTTATATCCAATTTGAATAGATGATCAATATTTGATCATTTTTGATATTAATGGAAGTGGCAACAGCACGAATTGATCAACGTAAGATACTGAAAATGATCATTTTTTTAGATTAAGGCACTAGTGTAGTACTGCCACAATGAAAACGAAACGGGAACTTGAAGATTTGCATAATGCTGTATATCCTTACAGTACTACACATATGAGGCTACAGTGATGGGTAATAAAAATTTGTTCGACCCAGGTCAGAGGTCAGGCATTCAACGTTTTGTAGATACTATGGGGAACTGGTACAGGGTGTGTTATTGGGGTTCTGGTCTGAGTGATGTACGGATAGGCGAGAGGATATTTTTTCAGAACTACAGGGGTGAGTACTGGTTCGGTACTATAGAACGTGACTGTTTCGTACTGATCTCTGATGTGCCGTTACAGAGAGTACAGGATGGAGTTGATTTGATTAGGTCAGAGGAAGAGATGATGCGTGAACATGCATCAGGTTGGTTCGTTGATCAGGGAGAATTACCGTTTTGAAATCTAATTCACGCCACACCCACACCATTAACAAACCTACCCATTGTGAGTGGGCGTGAATTCAAATTGTATATAATTTTATTATGTACCCGCAATAATTTTATTCGTACAACCATCTACCCGCCCGTGCTGATTCAATTAACATCCCGATAGTAAAAAGCGGAACGGGTACTGGTTCCGTTTTTTTAAATGGATTCCATGAAATATGAACATCTGGGAAATATATTTTTATATTAAAGTTCCCTCTTTCAACATGTAGTTCGTTGAAGTACTGCTCCATTAGATCTTCTGCCTCCAATTCATCGATAGACAGATCACTATCAAAATCCATTTCTGGACTTAATATAACAGGTCTATCAGCCAAATCATACGCTCCCACATATGGGCGAACGATTTCATACACTCGTTGCTCTATGATATCTGCCATAATTTATCATTCCCGAATTCGAGATATAAAAAACGAATTTAATCCATCTTTAGAACTTAAGATTGAATATCGTAATTTGCCTACAAAAACTTCATCATTAGGATAGGTATGTTTTATTAGTCCCATTACGATCTCTGATGATTTACCGCTTTTCATTTCACTCTCCCCCAATGTTGCTGAAACTGCTGAGAGTACTGTATGCAGTACGTTGAAACCGCCGTTCATTGTGCCATCACCAGACGTGACTATCATCATACTGGTGATCATTCCTGTATTATTATCGGATGTAATTAGTATGGCATTATGTTCATCCAGTTTCTGTTCAGACACAGTGGAATGATCAAGTTTTTTCGTCTGAAAATGAATCCTGAATGTTGAACCCAGTGCGATTAGGTTTTTCTGCATACGAGCAGTCAGAGTATCAATAGTGATATCAAGAGATTTCTGTGGCGTGGATTCAGTACTAGCACTAACTGGTTCATTAGTTTCAGTACTGGAATCACTAAAATATATTATTGACGCTACTAAACAAACAAAACCTATAGCAAAACCTCCCAATGTACCTGAAACACGGGCGGCCAATTTACTACGGTTTTTATCCTGCATAGTACTGGAGATCGTACACCCGGCAATAGCCCATACCAGTAAACCAATCCCCAGTGGGGCCAGTACACTAACGTTCGTCATCATCATGTCCCGATTATTATCAATTGAAACGTGGTGATGATGCCCCTAGTGTTAAATTTTTGCAACATACTACACATGAATAAATGGATGATCGATTTTCATTACCTACAAGGTTACTAAGTCCCATCCCCAACTACAATTTATAACTTAAGTTAAACTCAAATTATATTGAAAAAGTAGGTTGAAAATTCCTACATAAAATTTAATATATTAATACACATAGCACATTCTAAAGGATTGAAAATGGGATTTTTTTCTCAAGCAGGTAAATTTGTATCCACAATAGCTGATGAAACTCATAAGAACATAGACAATACAAATTCGAAGTCTGAAAGTACCAGCGAGCAAAGTACTAAGAACACTAAAATACTCGACGATATCCTTTCCTCACTGCCGCCAGATATATCAAGATATACAAAGAAAAAATTGACAGAAGTCATTGACTATGAACCACGCATTGGCGTTATGGGAAAGACTGGTGTCGGGAAATCATCACTCTGCAATGCAATCTTTCAACAGGATGTGTGTAAAGTTAGCCACGTAGAAGCTTGCACCAGAACTCTTGAGGAATTGAAAATTGATGTTGGTGGTCGAAAACTGACCATTATAGATCTTCCAGGTGTCGGTGAGAGTAGTGAGCGTGATGCTGAATACAAAACACTCTATGAAGAACAAATCCCTAATCTCGATTTGATATTATGGGTTATCAAGGCAGATGATAGAGCACTAGCCCCAGATGAATATTTTTATAAAAATGTAATAAAACCTCTAAATGCAGAAGAGAAAATTCTTTTCGTAATAAATCAGGCCGACAAAATAGAACCTTCTTATGAATGGAATCAATCAGATAAAAAACCATCAAGCAATCAAATTAATAACCTTGAAGCAAAGGAAATAGATATTTATAGCCGCTTGTTTGAAACTAGTAATGGTTGTATCGCTGTTTCCGCTCCATTGAAATATAACATTGACAAGCTAGTGAAAAAAATGATTCTCAGGCTACCCAAAAAATCTAAAGCGGCAGTCTACAGTACTCTTAGAGAAGAGAATAAAACCAAAGAGGCAAAAGATGAGTCAAAAAAGGGTTTCACCGAAACCGTAAAAAACGTTTTAGACGACGTAATTGATTATGCACCTTTACCCAAAGTGGTTAAAGAACCATTAAAAAAGGTGAAAGATTATATTTGCGATAAAATATCAAGTTTCTTTGATTCATGGTTTTGAATTCCTAGATAGCATTAAAAAAGCTCAGTTAAATAAAAATGACTGAGCTTTGTATTATTTTTATAAATTACTATCCATTCATTATAGTATCCAGTGCTGTAACTACCCTGCATATATCAGCCACATAATCAGTTACAGTACTTAACTGAAATCGCATCTCGTCTGATGGATTCAAATAGTGCCACATATTACGTATTTTTTTAATATCGTAATCGCGATTTTCAATAGTCATCTCAGTACCATCAGTACAGATGCGTATATCATTGGTTATATAGTGGTAGTAGTAACTGCCATCATCATATTGTTTAAATTCAATTATCATTTTGTAAACCCATAGCAATGTTTTATGGTATTTACTATAATACATCTGAGTTGTGCATTGCCTTTGGCTCATACTATTCAAAGGCAATAATATAACTTAATCTTTTGTTATGTTTTTCTCATCAACATCTTCGGTTTTTATTACATGAAAATCAGAATCAAAAAATATTATATTAGCCCCCCCAACTTTATCACCATACATTTTAATACCCAGTGATCGCTCCCCACATCTTTTAACTTTCTGACATTTTGAATTATAGTAACCAACAGATGTATATGGGCGACCATAATTATCAACCTGGTCAGTAGAGGTCATATCCCTAACAAACCTCTCCGCTCCAGTTTTAGGATTAATGTATACAGCAATCGATAAGTCATTGCTGACAGTCACTTTATTCCCTTCATTAGTTATTAAATAAAACGCAGCATTTGCGTTAGTACTCGCTATTAATAATACCGCGACTGTTAATAACTTCTTCATCTTATCCCCCAACATTTCAAGTAATCTTTTCATTTTTCTTAATGATTTCTTTTAAAGTGTCTAAAGTTAGTACCTTACTGTCCCTATGTATCATTGCATGACAATTTGGGCATAAGGGAATCAAATCACTTATAGGATCGACATTATAGTTATCACCTAGTGTATGTATTGGTTTGATATGGTGTACATGAATGAATCCTTTACCATGTTCACCATAGAACTTCTCAAAATTAAAACCACAACATTTACAGGATGTTCCATGATGGTCAATACATGCTTGCCTTGCTTGAGGATCACGCTCATATGAGTTTACTATTACTTGCGTTTTAGCTCCCTCAATGTATGTTTCCGCTGATGGGATTTCATTTGGAAAATAGCTTTCAGTGAAATCCGCATACCATATACCATTTTCTTTACGCAAATATCTTTTATTCAACTTCCGTTCGAAGTCTTCAATCACTGCAACATCCGGGTTATCTTCTCTCTCTGAAAAAACCATATAAAAGGTAAAAAGTTCATAGCCCCTTTCGATATATGATATATGTTCCAAGGCTTGGGTGTATCCTGGTTGCTTTTTGTTCTTGGCACTAAGTTCCCAATCTTCCTTTAAGATTACGTCCCGCTCTTTATCACTCTCAACATCCCATGCACCGAAAATCACCATCTTCTTTTCGTGATTTACAAATGACCAACTCCAAGTCCAGTTATTGCAAGTCGCACCGTGACTGAGGATGAATTGTTTCCTGTTCATTTTAGTATCCTTTTAAGTACTTCAATCTGAACATCGCCCTACACATTTTCACATAGTCTAATGCTCATTACATAGACAAACAATATGCCGGATCAATGGATCCGTTTCATGTCTTGATTGAAAATTTCACCATCATGCCGGGAAATGATCAGATGGGATATCGCTTCGCTCTTGGATGTACTGACTGAGTACATATTAGGAGGCTTAAACAGCCGACGACACGCCTTTGTACAGCGAAATACTTTAGGCCGTAAGGCCGACCCCGTATTACTATTTGTACTTATTAGTACATAAAGAGAAAATATTATGATGTACTGAATCTGGCGAGGTACGAGCGAGTTCAGTACATCATAATATAGCCGCGAATGAGCGGAGCGAATTCGTGTGCTATCTTAATTATATAAAGGGATATAATCTCGATAAGGCGGTACATACCGCCTTATGTCGTAACACTGCGTACATCAAACGGGCTTGCCCGTTTTCCTGTACTTGTTTTACGCCCTTCGGTCTTAATTTGTCTCCTTTTATTACCTAACAATATTAGATAGTTTTTAGAGACATTTTTATGATCAACGTAGTGAATTATACTTAGATACAAAATGCAATCGTTGCTGTTCATTCAGTTGTAATTGTGCTTTTTTATTCATCCACTTATTGAATGACTCAATTGTTGGAAATTGCTCTTTAGTAATTCGTTGATATGCTTTTTTCTGTGAAGTACTTAAGTTCAATGGCAAGAATGTACTAACTGGCTTAGCACTATTCGTTACCTCAATAGCTAAATCAATAAAGATTGGTGTATCAGCCAATGATAGTGCCTGTTGCTTATCGAACACATAGATATCTACTACTACATCGCTCTCGTAGTCACGTAGTTTTGTACGTTGTATAAATTGATATAGTTCTTCATTCTCTCTTGCTTGTACTATCTGCTCGTATGTTAGGCCAAACATTAATTCACATTGTTTTACTTCTACATTAGAAGGTTTGAGTGAACTTAACCAAACGGCTTTTGTGTAGTTCTTGTAATCATTAATACCCCGGCTTTTAGGTGGTACATACTTACCGTTAAGTACTTTTTCGTTTTGGTCACTATTCACGGTAAATATGTAATCAGTTAAATTACTTCTTATCCACTCTAAAACCTTCTCAAACTGCTCAGGTGAGTTTGAACGTAGTGAGGCAGTTAATGGTACATCACTAAAGTAATGTACTCTCATACGCTGCTGTAGGGGTACTGAACGCTCTCTCAGTTTTATGGTAGTACGTTCAAAACTTTCAGGTGATGATAAGTACACAAGTGTGTTCTCAAAATCGTTAGCCATAAACGTAATATCAAGCCCAATGAAACGTTTCAAGTTCACCCAAGACATTACTTGAAGCTGATCTTTCTCTTGTTTGTACTGATTAGTACCGCCTACTTTCTCAAAGAAACGTGCATTGAAAAGAAAGTGATCGTACTGCTTAACGAAAGAAAATGCTTTGGCCGCATTTTCAAGTACTACATCATTGAATTCCGTAACTGGTTTAGCCGTAACATGATTATCACCAATTGCTTCAAAGCTATGAAACAATTCATTCTCAATTAGTGATTTCTGGTTGGTGTTTGGTGTTGCGAAGTCATGGAATGATACAACATCATCTAGATATATCTTCCACTGTCGAAGTAATGATAAATCAGTTATACGCAAAAATGATTTATCAGTGATAAGTAACACTCTACAAGTTGGATTTAATAAAAATTCATATAATTCTTTTTCCACACTTTCGGTACAGCTTTTGGACGTAATGATCTTTGATACAGTACCTAAGTCGTTATGTGTCTGTTCGACTAATTGTAATGTACCTTGTACGATGATATACCGATCATAAGTACGCAATATCTGTTGTATTAGTGTATGTGTCTTACCACTGCCGCAATCTGAACTAATGTACTTTAATTTTTTATAAATAGTCATGTAATATCTCCATTTGTATTAAAATAGCCAGCCTTCCCGCTGGCTTTTTTATTATTTTGAATAGTTGTAAAGTACTGAACTTAGCACGGTGTAATTTGAGTACTTATAAGATAGCTCTAAACATCTCTGTTTTCTTGCAAGTACATATTGGTTATGTGCTTCCTGTACTGTAGGATATGTACCTAATTTTATCATGACACCATTAATTTTAATTTGAGCTTGATAACCTTTTGTGTTGTTAACCACGCCCTTCATTAATGAAGTACTAAATGTTCGGAACAACTGATTTACTTCATTAGGTACAAATAAGCAGGTACTAGCACTATAGATTGTACCTGATAAGAGGTCTTTATCTAATTGCCAGCCATTTTTATAGTTTGGTTCGAACCAATCATAAAAATTACTAAAAATATACCAGTCATCACATATACTCACATTAGAGTATGTTTTAGCATGAGTAACGCGATGATGCATATTATGCCAACTTCTATAAGCTTCATCATATAGACTATAGCTATTACGGTTTGCTTTTAAATCATTAATTTTTTCCATGTACATATCCTTATGTTGAAGTACTCCTTCCTGGAGTACTGATTACTTACTACCTAATATTGCGTACTGATCGATGAGATAGACCAATGCAGCACTTTGTGTTTTTGCCTTACCCTGTTGTACTATTTGTTGTAATGTTTTTAAATGTTGTTCCTTGAGTCGAACATTGATTTGTTGATTTTTTATTGAGTTTCCCCTCTGCTATACATTTAATAAATAAAACCGTCCAAAAAAGATCCCCATTGTCACGAGGGGATTCTTTTCTGGAGATTACTATTCTATTTATCAGATCAGTCTGACATTAAGAGTATAAGACATAAATCATTTTTGTTTCAGGAATGATTTACTTCTTATTATCTTTATTTATTCTTTTTGTCATGCATGGGTATATAATACGAAATATAAGCACTAAGATATAAAAAACCATTATTAATGGATACAGTATAAAAATATATAACAAACCAGCTATAAACTCTTGTAATAAACACAACATATATTAATCTCCATTTGAATTATATTGTATTTACCATCAAGTACAAAAAAGCCCCCATAATGGAGGCTAATTGAGTGCTACAATTAGGACATAGATTGAACTTCAAGTAATTGAATATAAATGAATAGGTTAGAATAATTTTGTATGATGCTTGAAGCTAATACTAGATTCTTTAATCTAAAGATTCCCCATATTCGAATGCATCATCAGTCATTTTTTTAATTTCTTCTTCGGTATATTCATCATTTTTGGTTGGATCAACAATATCCCCATTTTTTTCATCATAAAACGCCACTGCCTCTTTGACTATTGTGACTCCCTTTTCATCTTTATATATAACAGGTATTTTTCGTGCTTTCATTTCATTTACTTTCGGTTTCATATTTTATTCCTCATCATTTGCTAACTTAGGTTTCAATGCATTTAACCGTTAAAAATTATACCCATACTTAACCTCACTTAATTAAAACAGCTTCTTTAAATTGCTTAATCAAGTCATCCGATTTCTTCAATCCGTTCTCATTGCAATACTTCTCAAACACAACCTGAGAAATAGAATTAAGAGTGCCATTTGCATTCAAGTAAAATTCTGAATCTTTATATTTAGCATTCAATGGGTAGGCTTCACAATATTGTGTACTGTAAGCTCGCATGAAAGTATCAAGTACATTCATTTCTGGTTTCTCGAGAATCAGTTGTTGGTAAGCATCACTATCCGTTAGCTTCTTAATTAACTTCTTATGGGAAGTACTGTATTCAATACCATCAAAATGAACCACAAACTTATCTTTATTAGTAGATGGTACACCACCGAGATAACGAATAAACTCTTCAATATTGATACCTTTATGAATAAGTTCATTCTTGCATTCATTATATAAACCATCTTGTTCTTTAATTTTATTAATCTGCTCTTGAATAGCTTCTTGTTTTTTCAAGAGATCATTAATAGTTACCTTTTTATTTTTACTCATGACTGCCTCGCTTAATTATATAATGACAATGAGCGGCCCGTCGATTAATTAATAATCTTATTGACGTTAAATTTAATTTTATCGCGTGTCGGGCTGATGGAAATATATTACCACCCTGAACGGCTGGCAGCAACAAATAAATGAGAAAATCTTAAAATAATTGTTGACAAAACTCAAAATTAAAAATGTACTTTAAATTCCTTATTAATAACTCTTTCCGCACGTTCTAATAGTTATTTTATTAGTACATTTAATTACTAGTATTTTTCCATTCAAATAATATTCCAGTACTTAATTTTAATATTATCGCTCTATTCTTGACGCTGGCGTTATCGCAATAAATCGGCCCAAAAAATCATCAAATAGGCATGGATAGTTCATTTATTGTACAGTCAGGTTAAATGCTATGCACATAAAGTGAATATTCATTCATTTTATATACATCCAAATGCAATAAAGAGGTGTAATTATTCAGGGATTGCCTAAAACGCTCTGAATCGCATTCTAAGGGCACGTAAAAAAAGATGATGATTACCATTGGCAGACATAAAAAAACCTCACTGGACGCTTCCTGTGAGGTTGAATTTTTAAGAAGTACCGCGTTTTTATATATCAAAATTACAAAGTATCTTTGGGTAAAAGGTTAAGTACTTCATCTTTACTGATAATGTTTTCGCCTTGTATATATGTGTTGTTTTTTTGGTTATAAATTACAGTACCTTGTTTTGTTAAAAAGGTTACTTCATCTTCGCTGATATATACATTACCTATTACCTGACCATCTTTGGCATCAACGTTGAGCCATTGCAATTCCTTCCCAGAATAGTATTCAATTGATATTAGAATAGTATCAGAGTTAGTTCTAAAAGCTGCTATTCTCTTGATAACCTTTCGAAGATGAACATTGAACTCTTGCCTCATTGCAACATTCTTTCGGTCTAATAAACCATCAGTAATGTTCTGAGCAATAGCATTAACTTCATCTTTTATAGTACTATTCTTCTTCAAATCATCAAGTCTATTTTCAAGTTCTCTAATCTTAATTTGCAGATTTTTTAATATGCGTCTATCGCTTGGATCGGGTATATCCTCTTGATCAATATCACTCCTAACTTCATCTCGGTACTTTATAGTGTAAATTAGTTCATCATTGATCTTGTCAAATTCTTCATTTTGCACTGGTGCTATGATTACATCATTTAATTTTCGCAAATGATTTAGAAGTGCCACTTCGAGAAATTCATATTTAAAACCTCTGGCACTACATCTTTTATTTCCTGCTACAACATGTGAGCAACGGCAGTACCTATTTTTGTAATCTATCATAACGAATAGATGTGCCTCATTGCATATTCCACACATTAGCATGCCAGAAAAAAGATTATTAGCACTTCTTGATATAGTTTTACTACGACCTTTACTTTTTAATTTTTGCTCGGCAGTTTTGAATTCACTTTGTGAAATGATTTCAGGGTATATAATCATTCCATCATATTCTTGTCGTATTTTCGACTGAGGTCTATATTTTCCCGTTACTCGTACATCCGTAAGAACGCGATGAATATTCCACCCTCCCCAAGTCTTACCATTGTATAGCCAACCCCTGGTATTCAGTTCATCACGTATAAACGCTTGTCCATAACCTTTATTGTACAATTCAAAGATTAATCGTATTGCTCTAGCATGTTCTTCAATAATATTGTACTCACCATTCAGTACCTTCAACCAACCAGGGCAACGAGCAGTATGAACTTCTTTATTCTTTATGAGATTATCAAATCTCTTATCCCAATTTTTCGTAGATAGCTTTTGTTTACGTAATGATTCTTTATGGCTACGTGTTAATCCTGCACTTATTAAATTCGTATCAGATAACTGATGATGTACTGTTTCCTGTTCTGCTTCGTGTATATCGCAACCGTTATTAATTAATTTCAAAAACAATTCAGTTGCAGTGTTTGGATTTACACGCGAAAATCTATCAATATTTTCAAGAACCAATACTGCATTTTTGATTCTTCCTTTTACAATATCATCTATGAATCCATGCAGTACTGAACCTGGTGCAATGTTCTTTCCTGAGAAACCAGAAACCCCCTCGGCGTTAAGAAAAACAACATCACTGGTATCAAGTGTATATCCAAGTTTTAGTTCATCGTCATAGTTATTAATGTACTGCATTAGTAAGTTTTGTTGGCGGCTCATACCAAAACCACCCATTTCTGTTTTCTGGCGACCTGAACTTACGCGACAGTAACAATACACTTTTTTCGTTTTCATGTACCGAATCCTAAGTAAACTCATACTGTATAGTAGCATGATACATGGTGGTATAAGGACTAACAGGATGCAGCGCGATACCCGTCCCACAGAGTTAGGCGATTACCTCAAACACCGCCGTGCGCGGCTCGACCCGGATGCGCTTGGCTTTCATACCGGGCGTCGTCGAACACCCGGATTACGTCGTGAAGAGGTGGCGCATCTGGCCTGTATTAGCGCCACCTGGTATACCTGGCTGGAGCAAGGGCGCGGCGGCACCCCGTCAGCAGAAGTGCTGGAGCGCTTATGCCACGCTCTACAACTTAGCCCACCCGAACGTGAGCATGTCTTCCATCTGGCGCTCGGACGCGCCCCTGAGGTGCGTTATACCCCGTCGCTGGCCGTCACGGCACGGCTGCAAAAGGTGCTGGATTGTATGACGCTCAGCCCGGCGATGATCCGCACCGCGACATGGTGTGTACTGGCATGGAATCAGCCCGCTGCCGTCGTGCTGACCGATTATGCAAAGCTGCCCCATACCGAGCGCAATATTCTGCGGCGTATCTTTCTCGACCCACGGGTGCGTGAGGTTCAGGCAGACTGGGAAGGCCTGGCGCAGTCGCTGGTCGCCGCTTTTCGCGCGGATGCCACCCGCTCAGGCGCAACAGCAGAAGTGAAACCGCTTATTGATGAATTGATGGCCGCGTCGCCGCTGTTCGCCGAACTGTGGCGCAGCAATACCATCGACACGATGGGTGAAGGCACGAAAGTGCTGATTCATCGCGAGGCGGGGAGATTATCGCTGGAATATTCGAGTTTTGCCGTTGAAGGGCAGCCAGATCTGACGATGATTGTCTATAACCCGTCAACGCCTGAGGATGCCCAAAAAATCAGCGCGTTACTTAGCGCAGCCGCCCGCGCGCCAGATTAAGCCGGGTATCGCTCATTTGCATTGCATTCTGGCTGACATGGCAATGGGTGATAGCAATCGCCAGCGCATCGGCGGCGTCCGCTTGCGGGTTCGCCGGAAGTTTCAGCAAGGTGCGTACCATATGCTGAACCTGGCTTTTCTCGGCGCTGCCAATACCGACGACGGTCTGTTTGACCTGACGGGCCGCATATTCAAACACGGGCAGATCCTGGTTTACAGCAGCCACAATGGCCACACCGCGCGCCTGCCCAAGCTTGAGCGCAGAATCGGCGTTTTTTGCCATAAAGACTTGTTCAATCGCGAAGTAATCAGGCTGGAACTGGGTGATGATTTCCGTCACACCGGCATAAATTAATTTCAGGCGCGACGGTAAATCATCAACTTTGGTACGGATGCATCCGCTGCCCAGGTAGGTCAGTTGCCTGCCTACCTGGCGAATCACACCGTAACCGGTTACGCGTGAACCCGGGTCGATACCGAGAATGACAGACATCACGCGTCTCCGGTTATTGCGATAAGTTGCCTCATCACAGAGTAGCCGCAACCTCGTCAGAAATTTCACCGTTATGGTAAACTTCCTGCACATCGTCGCAATCTTCGAGCATGTCGATCAAACGCAGCAGTTTCGGTGCGGTTTCCGCATCCATATCCGCTTTGGTTGACGGGATCATGGAGACTTCGGCATTGTCGGCTTTCAGGCCTGCCGCTTCCAGCGCATCGCGCACTGCGCCCATCTCTTCCCATGCGGTGTAGACGTCAATGGCACCGTCGTCGAAGGTCACAACATCTTCCGCGCCCGCTTCCAGCGCCGCTTCCATGATGGTGTCTTCGTCGCCTTTCTCGAAAGAGATCACGCCTTTCTTGCTGAACAGGTAAGAAACGGAACCGTCAGTGCCCAGGTTACCACCGGTTTTGGTGAAGGCATGGCGCACTTCGGCAACGGTACGGTTGCGGTTGTCAGACAGACATTCCACCATCACCGCTGTGCCGCCAGGACCGTAACCTTCATAAATGATGGTTTCCATGTTCGCGTCTTCATCACCGCCCACGCCACGTGCGATAGCACGGTTCAGGGTGTCACGGGTCATGTTGTTCGACAGCGCTTTATCCACTGCCGCACGCAGACGCGGGTTGGAACCGATATCGCCGCCGCCAAGGCGCGCTGCGGTAACCAGCTCACGAATAATTTTGGTAAAGATTTTACCGCGCTTGGCATCCTGTGCCGCTTTGCGGTGTTTGGTGTTGGCCCATTTACTGTGACCTGCCATAAGAAACTCTCCACTTAACCGTTGATTTATACGGCATGAATTACAAATTCTTCAATCGCCTGCCGGTTGCTCCATGACTTGGTTAACGCGGCCGCTTGCGGCGCATCAACCCAGCGGTAAGCCAGATGTTCAGTGAACACGACCGACCGTTCATGGGGTAGCGCAAGACAGAACCAGGATTCGGTATTGCGCACCACGCCAGGGGCGTAGCGATGACGTAAATGTTCAAAAATTTCAAACTCCACCGTGCGCTGACAGTCAATTAAGGCCAGTTGCTCAGTCGCAATGTCAATGGCGACCTCTTCCTTTACTTCGCGCGCGGCGGCTTGCGATGCGGACTCTCCCTCTTCCAGGCTGCCGGTAACCGACTGCCAGAAATCGGGATCGTCGCGTCGCTGCAACATCAGCACCCGCTTCGTGTCCTGGGCATAAATAACAACTAAGACAGAAACGGGATACTTAAATTGCATATTATTCGTTCTCCGAAATCTCTTTTGACGCTTTCGGAAGCACCTGAATACCCAGTTCCGCCAGGGAAGCCGGGTTAGCAAAGCTCGGTGCTTCGGTCATCAGACAAGCAGCCGCAGTGGTTTTCGGGAAAGCGATAACGTCACGGATGTTGTCGGTGCCGGTCAGCAGCATGGTCAGACGATCCAGACCAAATGCCAGGCCTGCGTGCGGCGGGGTACCGAATTTCAGCGCATCCAGCAGGAAGCCGAACTTCTCGCGCTGTTCCTGTTCAGTAATGCCCAGAATGCCAAACACGGTCTGCTGCATGTCACCACGGTGAATACGCACAGAACCACCGCCCACTTCGTAGCCATTGATAACCATATCGTAAGCGTTCGCAACCGCCTCTTCCGGCGCGGCTTTCAGTTCATCCGCCGTCATGTCTTTCGGTGAGGTGAACGGATGGTGCATTGCGGTCAGGCCGCCTTCACCGTCGTCTTCAAACATCGGGAAGTCGATAACCCACAGCGGCGCCCATTTGTTTTCGTCGGTCAGGCTCAGGTCTTTACCGAGTTTCAGACGCAGCGCGCCCAGCGCATCAGCTACCACTTTCTTGTTGTCAGCGCCGAAGAAAATCATGTCGCCGTCTTGTGCGCCAGTACGATCCAGGAGAGCTTCAACGATGTCCGCGGTCAGGAATTTCGCCACCGGGCTGTTGATGCCTTCCATGCCTTTCGCACGTTCGGTCACTTTAATGTAAGCCAGGCCTTTCGCGCCGTAGATCTTCACAAAGTTGCCGTATTCATCAATCAGCTTACGGGTCAGAGAGGCGCCGCCCGGAACGCGCAGCGCGGCAACACGGCCTTTCGGATCGTTGGCCGGGCCAGAGAAGACCGCAAACTCAACGTTTTTCAGCAGATCCGCTACATCCACCAGCTCCATCGGGTTACGCAGGTCCGGTTTATCGGAACCGTAACGACGCTCCGCTTCGGCGAAAGTCATGATCGGGAACTGGCCCAGATCGACGCCTTTAATGTCCAGCCACAGGTTGCGGATCAGCTCTTCCATCACTTCACGCACCTGCGGTGCGGTCATGAAGGAGGTTTCCACGTCGATCTGGGTGAATTCTGGCTGACGGTCAGCGCGCAGGTCCTCGTCACGGAAGCATTTCACAATCTGGTAGTAACGATCGAAGCCGGACATCATCAGAAGCTGTTTGAATAGCTGTGGAGACTGCGGCAGCGCGTAGAATTTGCCTTTATGTACGCGTGAAGGCACCAGATAGTCGCGCGCGCCTTCCGGCGTCGCTTTGGTCAGCATCGGGGTTTCGATATCAAGGAAACCGTGGTCATCCATAAAACGACGCACGAAGCTGGTAATTTTGGCGCGGGTTTTCAGGCGCTGGGCCATTTCCGGACGACGCAGGTCCAGATAGCGGTATTTCAGACGCGCTTCTTCGGTATTAACCTGATTGGAATCCAGCGGCAGCGGCTCAGAGCGGTTGATAATGGTCAGTTCGCTGGCAAACACTTCCACTTCGCCGGTCGCCATATCGCTGTTGACGTTTCTTTCGTCACGAGCACGCACGGTGCCGGTCACCACGATGCAGAACTCATTACGCAGTTCGGAAGCCAGTTTGAAGGCTTCGGCGTCCGGGTCGAAGAACACCTGAACGATGCCTTCACGATCACGCATATCAATAAAAATGAGGCTGCCGAGATCACGACGACGATTGACCCAACCACACAGAGTCACCTGCTGCCCCACGTGGGACTTACGCAACTGTCCGCAATATTCTGTACGCATGAGATATCCCTTAACTTTGCCGCAGGCTGATTGTTGCCTGCCGTGCAGGCGACGATGTCGCAGCTTTAGCTGAATGTCACAACTGGATGAAAAAAGGCGGCTATTATACTGGAAATAATGGCACACGATAAGCCCGATACCGCCTGTACGCGCGTTTGCTGCGCACGCTTAGTGCGTATTCTCACAAAAATTAACAAAATTTGTAAACCGGGTGCAGCAGGATACCGCGTAAGGTAAGTGCGACCTCATTCTTTTTTCAGGAGTTATCATGCTTGAACTTAATGCTGCCAACACCGCCCTGGTGGTTATCGATTTACAGGAAGGTATTCTGCCGTTTGCCGGTGGTCCGCACAGCGCTGAGGATGTGGTGAAACGGGCCGCGACGCTGGCGGAGGCGTTTCGCGCTAACAGTGCGCCGGTCATTCTGGTCCGCGTTGGCTGGTCTGCCGATTTTGCCGAAGCGTTAAAACAGCCGGTCGATGCGCAAACTGGCGGTCACGCGTTGCCGGAAAACTGGTGGACGTATCCGCTGAAGCTTGGCAAGAAAGAGAGCGACATTGAGGTCACTAAACGCCAGTGGGGCGCATTCTACGGTACCGACCTGGAGTTGCAGTTGCGCCGCCGCGGTATCGACACCATCGTGTTGTGCGGTATTTCCACCAACATCGGCGTGGAATCCACCGCCCGCAACGCCTGGGAGCTGGGCTTTAACCTGGTGGTTGCGGAAGATGCCTGCTCCGCCGCCAGCAGCGAACAGCATCAGGGCAGCATGAAAAATATCTTCCCGCGAATTGGTCGCGTGCGCAGCACCGGGGAGATTCTGGCCGCGTTATGATTTACCTTGGCCTGCCGCAATGGTCGCACCCGAAATGGGTGCGCCTTGGCATCACCAGTCTTGAAGAGTATGCCCGCCACTTTAACTGCGTGGAGGGTAACACCACGCTCTATGCCCTGCCGAAAGCCGAAATTGTCCAGCGCTGGTACGATCAAACCCACGATGATTTTCGCTTTTGCTTTAAATTTCCGGCGACCATTTCCCATCAGGCCTCGCTGCGCCAGTGCAGCGATTTGACGCAGGAATTTTTCACCCGTCTTGCGCCGCTGGAAACGCGTATCGGCCAGTACTGGTTACAACTGCCCGCCACGTTTGGTCCGCGCGATCTTCCGGCACTGTGGGCTTTCCTGGATGCGCTTCCGGCGGATTTCACCTACGGTGTTGAAGTGCGCCACCCGGAGTTTTTTGCCAAAGGCGAGACGGAGTTGTCGCTTAACCGCGGTCTGCATCAGCGCGGCGTCAACCGGGTGATTCTGGATAGCCGCCCTATTCACAGCGCCATCCCCCACAGCGAAGCGGTGAGGGATGCGCAGCGCAAGAAGCCTAAGCTGCCGGTTCATGCCCTGGTGACCGCACAAAACCCATTGATCCGCTTTATCGGTAGTGACGATATGGAACAGAATCGTCAATTATTCAGCGTCTGGCTGGAGAAGCTGCCGCAATGGGAGAAGCAGAGCACGCCATATCTGTTTTTGCACACCCCTGATAACGGCCAGTCGCCGGAACTCGTGGATGTATTGTGGAAAGATCTTCAGCAGGCGCTGCCCTCTATTGGCACTCCTCCGTCCATTCCTCAGCAATCTTCTCTTTTCTGAATGGATTACCTATCATTGTAAAGCCATCCGCGTATAAAGGGAGTTTGTATGGTAAGCGCGCTGTATGCCGTGCTGGGTGCGTTACTGCTCATTAAGTTTTCATTTGATGTTGTGCGTCTGCGCATGCAATACCGCGTCAGCTATGGCGACGGTGGGTTCAGCGAGTTGCAAAGCGCCATCCGTATTCACGGCAACGCGGTGGAATACATTCCGCTGGCGTTGGTGCTGTTGTTATTTATGGAGATGAACGGCGCTGAAACCTGGATGGTTCACGTGTGCGGCATCCTGCTTATTGCCGGACGTTTAATGCATTACTACGGGCTTCATCACCGACAGCTAAGCTGGCGTCGTTCCGGAATGAGCGCGACCTGGAGTTCGCTGCTACTAATGGTGGTCGCAAACCTGTGGTATATGCCGTGGGAGTTGGTTTTCTCCCTGCGTTAGCGCACAATACGCCACTTTGTTTTCCCGGATGTTTACATTATGTCTAACCGCGACATGCTTTTTTCCGCGCCTATCGCCAGCCTGGGCGACTGGACCTTTGATGAACGGGTTGCCGAAGTCTTCCCGGATATGATCCAGCGCTCCGTCCCGGGTTACTCCAATATTATCTCGATGATCGGCATGCTGGCGGAGCGTTTCGTTCAGCCACAGACGCAGATTTACGACCTGGGCTGCTCTTTAGGCGCCGCGACGCTTTCCGTGCGCCGTAATATTCATCACGACGGCTGCAAAATCATTGCCGTGGATAACTCGCCGGCAATGGTTGAACGCTGCCGCCGTCATATTGATGCGTATAAAGCGCCTACGCCGGTCGAGGTTATTGAAGGCGATATTCGTGATATCAGCATTGAAAATGCCTCAATGGTGGTGCTGAATTTTACCCTGCAGTTCCTTGTGCCAGAAGAACGTCAGGCGCTGCTGGATAAGATTTATCAGGGGTTAAATCCCGGCGGCGCGCTGGTGCTGTCCGAGAAATTCAGTTTTGAAGATGCCAACGTCGGCGAGTTGTTATTCAACATGCATCACGACTTTAAACGTGCCAATGGCTACAGCGAGCTGGAAATCAGCCAGAAACGCAGCATGCTGGAAAATGTCATGCTGACGGATTCGGTCGAGAAGCATAAATCCCGCCTGCAACAGGCCGGGTTTGAACATAGCGAAGTCTGGTTCCAGTGTTTTAACTTTGGTTCGCTGATTGCCCTGAAAGCGGGTGACCAGGCATGATCACCTTCGAGCGTTTTTATCAGCAAATCGCCGTCAGCCCCCTGTCTCACTGGTTAGAAACCCTGCCGGCGCAGATTGCCGCCTGGCAACGTGACCAGCTTCATGGTCAGTTCAAACAGTGGACCAATGCGGTGAATTTCTTACCCGAGCTGACGCCTTCGCATCTCGACTTGCTTAATAGCGTCACCGCCGAAAGCGAAACGCCGTTAAGCGCAGGGCAACTGACGCGCATGGAGACCCTGCTGCGCAATCTGATGCCGTGGCGTAAAGGGCCTTACTCTCTGTATGGCATCAATATCGACACGGAATGGCGTTCCGACTGGAAATGGGATCGCGTGCTGCCGCACCTGTCTGACTTGCAGGGCCGGACTATTCTCGATGTAGGCTGTGGCAGTGGTTATCACATGTGGCGCATGATTGGCGCGGGGGCAAAGCTGGCCGTGGGCATCGACCCGACGCAACTTTTCCTGTGTCAGTTTGAAGCAGTGCGTAAGCTGTTGGGGGATGATCGTCGCGCCCATTTATTGCCGCTGGGTATTGAGCAACTTCCGGCGCTGAATGCCTTCGATACCGTCTTTTCAATGGGCGTGCTGTATCACCGTCGCTCACCGCTGGAGCACCTGTGGCAGTTGAAAGACCAACTGGTGAAAGACGGTGAACTGGTACTGGAAACGCTGGTTGTCGACGGTGATGAGCATACCGTTCTGGTGCCGGGTGATCGCTATGCCCAGATGCGTAACGTCTATTTTATTCCCTCGGCGGCGGCGCTGAAAAACTGGCTTGAGAAGTGCGGCTTTGTTGATGTCCGTATCGCCGATGTCTGTGCGACCACCACCGGGGAGCAGCGCGGTACGTCATGGATGGTGACCGAATCACTGGCTGACTTCCTTGATCCGAATGACCACACCAGGACCATTGAAGGCTACCCGGCCCCGGTGCGCGCCGTGTTAATTGCACGTAAACCGTGATGAGTGACGAAGCCTTTTCGCCAGAATAGTTCGGTTTGCAACAAGGCGGCGACGCGGCGCATCCCCGGGAGCGTAGATAACTACGTGGCCGGAGTGAGCGAGGAAAGCCAACGCCGTTGCAGGCCGGAATAGGCAGGCGAAAGATAAAAAAAGGCCCCTGTTAAATGCAGGGGCCTGGTACGAGCAAGCATCATATTGGGCGACATGATGCGCGGTAAAAACCGGTTATGGGCGATGCTGAACAATCATTGTCTTCATCACCGCCACTGCCTCGCCGTCCACACCATAGCGCGAATACTCATCCGCGGCGGCGTCCGACGACATGGACAATCCTGTATTGCGATAACGCATGGGCGATGGTGTCCAGATACCCGCTGAGCTGTGAACTTCTTTCACGCCTGCGTCAAGGAAACGCATCAGGTTCGCTGCACGGACACCCGCGCCAGCCATAATGATTGGAACACCTGAATGGGTATTTAGTTCCATAATTAATGAAAGACCTTTTTCTGCGCTCGCCTGTTGACCTGACGTCAGGATGCGGGCAACCCCTAAATCTCTCAATTTTTCAGCGGCTTCACGCGGTTTTGCACACATATCAAAAGCGCGATGAAAAGTGACCGCCAACCCCCTTGCCGCCTCAATAATTTGTTGCATACGCGGCATATCGACATTGCCGTCCTCATCCAGCACGCCGGTTACCATTCCCGGAAAACCCAGTTCGCGGATGGCCTGGATATCCTCCAGCATGGCGGCGAACTCATCGTCGCTGTAGCAAAAATCGCCCCCGCGCGGGCGCACTATCGGGTGCACAGGGATGGTGACCCGCTGACGGGCGGCTTTAAGCGTCCCGAGTGAGGGGGTCAGCCCGCCTTCTTTCGGCGCGGCGCACAGCTCAATGCGGTCCGCCCCGTTTTGCTGCGCGATCTCCGCACAGGTTGCGCTATAGCAACATATTTCCAGTAACGTCATCTCTTCTTCCTTTAAGATGCAGCGTGCTCAGCATGGCATTATTTGGCAACCTGCGTGCTGAGCGCCCTCACACAGTGAGATTCTATTGCTCGCTGGCGACTATCTCTTCTATCGACCAGGGGTGAAATTTGATGGTGACTTTACCATCGGTCACGGCAAGCGTGGGGTTCGGCAGGCGCTCTCGTTCACCTTTTGGCGAACTGGTCTTCACAAAAATGCCTGGCTGGCTCAACCCCTCATCCGAAAGCAGCGCCAGCGCGCGGGCATTGAGGGTTTCCGGCTCACCCGGCAGTACAATTTCGATATGCTCCCACCCCTCGTGCGGGTAACGTTTTTCCCCCGGCCACGGCAGTTCGACCACGCTAAATGCCCAGTGCGCGACCTGCACCGGTTGCGATAACCTGAACAGACAGATAGGTCGGCCATTAATAAGGTTTTCTGAGAGCAGCTCACCGCACTGTTCAAAGCCGCGACGCCAGCGTTCAGCCGTCGCGTTCTGGTGACAGCGCAAGGAGATATGGTCAGCATTAAGGTCACGGATATCCAGCCCCAGGCGGGTGACAAGGTGTGTCAGATCCTCAATGAAACGCGGGAGATCTGCAGCGATATCCTGCAGTTCGTCAATATGTTGCCAGCCAGTCATTGTTTATTCCCATGCGATGAATTCGGGCGATACTTTACCCTGTTCTGCGCATGTCACCAACTCAGGTTATGCAGTGACGTCGCCCGCGTCTGACGTCACTGCCACCCGGTTATTTGAGGTTCAGGCGAAGCCCCAGATCGTTGGGATAGGGATTGAAATAGTTTTGTGCCAGCAGATAGTGGTCAGGGTATTCGCCAAGGTAATGTTTGAGCAACGTTAAGGGGGCAAGTATCGGCAGCAGCCCGGCGCGATAGTGAAGAATCACCTCCCGAAGCTCACCGCGCTGACGAGGCGTAAGTTTGCCGTGAAAATACCCCTGAATGTGCATCAATACGTTAGTGTGATTCTTGCGGGAGGCCGGGTGTTTGAGGATCGCCATCAGCTTTTCCCGGTAAGCCTCGAAAAACGCCTCCAGGTTGTCCCACTGGGAAAGTGACGCGACAAACGGCCCGATCTCCCGGTATCCCGCCTGATGATGTGCCAGCAACTGGAGTTTGTAGCGGCTGTGAAAATCGAGCAGGCTATGACGGGTCAGACCGCGTGCCCGCAGGGTATTGAGCTCATATAACGCGAATACGCGCTCCACAAAGTTCTCGCGCAATACCGGGTCGTGCAGGCGACCGTCTTCTTCCACCGGCAGCCACGGGTACGCCGAGAGTAACGCGCCGGTGAAACGCCCCACCCCCTCTTTCCGCCCTCGCCCGCCTTTTTCATCATACAGTCGCACGCGTTCCATTCCGCAACTCGGTGATTTCGCACAGACGATAAAACCGGCCAGTTCGGCAACGCGGGGCAGATACGCCGTGGTGAAGTCATCTATTTTCTGGGTGACATCCTCATTCGGCGCCTGGCTAAAGCGCATCCGGGTCTCGCCACTGGCGGTCTGAACCAGACGCAACGCCGGGCGGGGAACGGGCAGCCCCATAGCCATCTCCGGGCAGACAGGGCTAAAGGTCACCCACTGGGCAAGTTCGTCCATCACAAAACCCATGCGCTTATGTCCGCCATCGAAACGCACGGCCGAGCCGGTCAAACAGCCGCTGATACCAATCGTCGGTTGAGTTTTCATACCCCTCTCCTTTTATTGTGTTTTTCGGGTGAAAAAGAGCGTGACCGTTGCAACGGTAATGCCGAATTTCTTCATGGCGGTTTTGTTGAAAAGGTGTGTATCGTCCTGCAGATACAGCCAGTCATCAAAATGTAGCAGCCAGGTTTTTCCGTCAGCCGTCACGTTCATGCTGTAACGCCAGTTAAAAGCATTGCCTGCCGCCTGACCCCGTGCGACACCGTCGATATCGCCAGCAGTCCCTTCATAGCGGCCGTTACCGGTACGCCGGATATGCCACACCCGCTGCTGTTTTTCGCCATCGTCGTACACAAAATGTTCGTTGAGTGTCAGCGTGTCGCCCACCACGTCGCCCTCTATCTCAACGTGGAAGCGGCGCAATTGTTTACCACTATAGTCCTGCACCATGCCCCAGGCTTCGGTCTTGCCCTGAAAATAGTGAAATATATCGAGTGGCGGCTGTTGGCGTTGATAGTCATTTATCTCGCTACTGCAGCCCGTCAGCATTAAGAGAAGTGTCAGTCCAAGTGCCAGAATGCGTTTCATTGTTCACCTCCAATGAGCTGCTGACGCAGCCTGGGGTATTGCGTATGGGGATCGAGCCAGATGGCCAGAAAGCTGATGCTGAACGCCAGGGATTGCGGTGGCCCCAGCGGGGTAAAGGCTTTTTGCGCCGCCGAAGCGCGATACCAGAACTGCCCTTGTTTATCGTGCAGAACAAACGCCAGTTGCGTGCCCGAACGGACATCCGGCCAGAGCGTTGCCAGGGTGCGTAGCCAGGCCTGGCTCTGCGCTTCCCGCGTCAGAATGCCCAGCGCCTGCCACTGTTCGCGAGTCGCATCGACCAGTTCATCACGCGTGATGTCCCGCGCGTAGGTAATGATTAACGCCTGGTCCTGATCCGCTGCGATATAACCCCCCTGCGGCGTGCGCAGTTGCGAGGTATAAACGGTAAAGGGCCCCCAGGTTAACGTTGCGTCACCGGTTTTGCGCCAGTTTAGCCAGTCAGAGGCGCTCACTAAGGGAGCGGCGGCTATCAGTAATAGCAGCGCAAAGCGCAGAGCTTTCATTGCCGCCTCCCCATCAATAAATGGAAAAAAAGCGCCAGTACCAGCCATCCGAGTCCGAGCCAGCTCAGCACAATAAAGTTCGGTTGCAGGAATGTAATCGCCCCCAGCCGTTCACCGACATAGTAAGCAACTGGCCCGCCCAGCGTCGCCAGCAACGCCAGCGTCCAGCCCGGCAAGGCACTGGTGTGGGTGAGTCGGGTCCAGACGACGGCAAACATCAGCCACAGCGCCACCATCCACAATGGCAGCACGCCATCTCCGCTAAAGCGGATCAATCCGGTAAGCGCCCAGAGGGCATCCAGCGAGCCGCCAGCCACGGCCAGCACCAGGGCATATACGCGCAGCGCTGGCGCAAGCATAACGCAGGCGAGCATCGCCAGTGCGAGCCAGACGATAATGCCGCGCTCACGAAACAGCACCACCAGCGTCCAGTAAAGATCGAACGCCACGGCCATGAAGAAAACCTGCAGATGGCGGTTCATACACGTTCCGCGGTCAGTTGCACCACGCTGATGGTGCGTGCATTGAAACCCGCTTCGCAGTAGCCAAAATAGTAAAGCCACATGCGGCGAAAACGCTCATCAAACCCCAGCTTTTCAATCTCTTGCCAGGCCTGAACGAAACGCTGACGCCAGTGCGCGAGGGTGCGGGCATAATCGGGCCCCATATCGAACACATTGCGCACCACAAAATCGGTGTGGCGGGTCATCAGGTTGTTCATTGCCGTTATGCTCGGCAAGAAACCGCCGGGAAAGATGTAACGCTGGATAAAATCGACGCTTTTGCTGTAATCGTTGTAGCGCTGATCCTGAATGGTGATGGCCTGAATTGCCATTTTCCCACCTGCGCGCAGGCGCGCCTGACAGGTTCGAAAGAAGGTCGGGAGATAGCGTTTTCCTACCGCTTCAATCATCTCAATCGAAACCAGTTTGTCGAACTGTCCGGTCAGGTCGCGATAGTCGCACAGCAATACCTGAACCTTATCCTGCAAGCCTGCCTGGAGAATGCGTGCCTGAGCCCACGTGTACTGCTCGCGTGATAGCGTGGTGGTGGTCACCCGACAGCCGTAATGACGTGCGGCATACTCCGCCATGGCCCCCCATCCGGTGCCAATCTCCAGCAGGTGATCGTCCGGCGTTAGCGCCAGTTGTTCGCACAATCGCGCCATTTTTGCCTGCTGCGCACTGGCGAGATCCTGATCGGGCGCGGTGAACAGCGCGCTGGAGTAGAGCAACTGTTCATCCAGGAATTGGGCGTAAAAAAGATTCCCCAGGTCATAGTGCGCGGCAATGTTTTCCCGCGCCTGCAGACGGTCGTTACGCCGTGTCCAGTGGCGTAGCCGCTCAATCGGACGCCCGAGCAGGCGAAAGCCGCTTTCCAGTTTTCCTAAAACCTGGCTGTTGAGCGCTAAAATCTGCAACAGCGGGGTAAGCTGATGCGTCTCCCACTCGCCATCCATCCAGGCTTCCGCCGCCGCAAGGCTACCGCCAGTCAGTAAACGCCAGTAAACGACCGGGGAAAGGATCTGCACCTCTGCGCGCAACGCGGCGGCAGTGTCGCCAAAATGGTAAGTTTGCCCCCCCTCACGAAGCGTGAGAGACCCCACGCGTAAACCGTTCAGAAGGCGAAAGAGCAACCAGCGCGCGACGCGAGCATTACGCGGCATATCGGGTTCAAGCGCAAAGACGGGATCGGTCATGAGCGTTCACTCCTGCTGACGGGATGGTTATAAAGGGGTACGCGCTTAAGCCACAGACGCAGCGCCTGCCAATAAATGGCCATCACGGTCTTGAGCGTCATGAGCGGAATACGCAACAGCAAGGACGTGAGTGCAGCGCGCGTTAATGGACGCCGGGTCAGACGCAACGTGGCGTCGAAGACCTTCGCCTCCTGATGGTTTTCGATATGCATATGCAGCGTTTTTCCAGGACGGTTAAAGCGCCAGTGATAGACCATATCCATCGGATTAAACGGGGAAACGTGGAACGCTTTTTCCAGCGGGCGGGCATTCTGTCCGTCAACGGCATAGTAATGTCGTTCATTCCAGGGCGTATTGCGCACCTCGGCCAGCACCCAACACAGAACGTCTTGCTGGTCGTAGCAGTAATAGAAGTTGACCGGGTTAAAATGAAAGCCGAAATAGCGCAGTTGAGTGAGCAACATCACCCGCCCCTGCGGACGCTCGCCGGTCAGATTTTCCAGCCGTTCGAGAACTTTCGCCTTAAGCGGCGATCCCAGCGGATAATCTTCGTCATAAAAGGCAGCGGCAGCAAAACGGTTACGACGAATGCCTGACATCGGGAGTGCGTCCAGCTCATCCAGATCGAGCCAGGCCATAAATACGCGATAGTTGAAATGGTGCTCACGGGGCAGAAGACGCCGATGGCGTAAAACACCTTCATAAAGACAACTGTTCATATTACTGGCCCTCCCCATCGGCGATGCCCTGCACCACATCGAGCGCGCTGCGAACACCATCCTCATGAAAGCCGTTGTACCAGTAAGCGCCGCAGAACCAGCTACGCTGACGGCCATTAATCTCACCGCGCCGCGCCTGTGCCTGCCAGCTTTGCGGGTTAAACAGCGGGTGCTCATAAACAAAGCGTTTCCAGACGTAGAGTTCATCAACGGGCGTGTCCGGGTTCAACGTTACGCAGAATAAAGGCGCTTCCTTTGGCAGCCCTTGCAGGATATTCATGTTGTAGGTCACGCACGCGCTTGCCTGATCCTGCTCACTCAGGCGGTAGTTCCAGCTTGCCCAGGCACGCTCACGTTGCGGGAGCCAGCGTCGGTCACTGTGCAAGACCACCTCGTTACGCTGCCAGCCGATACCGCCGAGAATCTCTGTTTCCGCAACCGTGGGATCGGCAAGCATCGCCAGCGCCTGTGCGGAGTGGCAGGCAAAAATAACGTGGTCAAACGTAGAGGTTGCATCGGCAAGTTGGATTTCCACCCCCTTATCGTGGCGGGTAACGCTCTGCACCGGCGTATTGAGATGCAGCGTCAGGCGATCGCCGAGTTTGGCGAGCATGGCGCGGATATACTCACGCGAACCGCCGGGTACCACATACCACTGCGGGCGATGGGTCACATCCAGCAGTCCATGATTCTCAAAGAAGCGCAAAAACAGCGGCAACGGGAAACGCCGCATCTCTTGCAGGGACGATGACCAGATGGCCGCCCCCATCGGCAGAATGTAATGGCGGGCAAAAAAGGCGCTGAACCGGTGCTCATCGAGAAAGCTTTGCAGTGTGGCTTTCTCATCTACCTTGCCCGCGAGAGCCTGTTTTGCCTGGCGGTTAAAACGCACGATATCGCTGAGCAGATGCCAGAAAGATGGGTTAATGAGATTTCGGCGCTGGGCAAACAGCGAAGCAAGGGTGTGACCGTTATACTCCAGCCCACTTTGCGGATTGTGGACGGAAAAACTCATTTGCGTCTTCTGTCCGGCGATACCCAGTTCGCTGAGCAGCCCCATAAAACGCGGGTAGGTGCGATCGTTGTAGACGATAAAACCGGTATCAATGGCCCATCTCCCCTGTGGGGTAGTGACATCCACTGTAGCCGTATGCCCGCCGGGCGTGGCTTGTGCTTCAAATAGTGTCACCTTGTGATGACCGGCGAGCCGCCATGCACAGGTCAGCCCGGCAATGCCGCTACCAATAATTGCAATGTTCATGGCCGTACCATCCTGCGTAAGAATGCCCGCTGCACAACGGCGGGAAGAGAGGAGAGCGAGCGCAACAGCAACCCAAAAGCGCCCGGAAATGCGATATGTGTTTTGCCCTTTGCGAGACCGCGACGAATCGCCGTTACCGCCTGCCCGACGCTCACCTGACCAGGCATAGAAAAGTCGTTTTTACGGGTCAGCGGGGTGTCGACAAAGCCCGGCGAAACCACGGTGACAGCGATCCCTTTCGGCTCCCAGTCCAGGCGCAAACTGTCAGCAAACCAACTGAGCGCAGCTTTTGACGCGCCATAGGCTTCGGCGCGGGGAAATGGCAGCCAGTGCGCCATCGAACTGACCAGCACAACGCGACTTCCGGGTTTAAGCTGTGTCTGGAGCGCGGCAAGACAGTTCACCGGGCCAAGAAAATTGGTGCTCATCACCCGTTCGACAAGAGCGGCATCCACCACCCCATGATCCAGATATTCGCAGGTGCCCGCACAGAGAATAACCAGATCGGCATGACAATCGGCCAGCGCCTGGCGACTAGCGTCCCTGCCTGTCATATCGAAAAGACGCACGCTAATGTTGGGGCTGAATTGTTGTAATGCCTCAAGACGCGATGGATCGCGCCCGCAGGCAATGACGAGGTAGCCATCGGCGGCGAAGGATTTAGCAAGCCCCTCGCCAATACCCGAACTGGCACCCGTGATAAGCACCGTTTTCATGCGCGAACCCTCTTTTTCACACCGCGGACCGCCCAGCCCAGAACGGGAAGATGCTCATACAGCATCTCCCCGGCGTCGTAATAATCACGCTGATGTAAGACATGCTCCCCCTGCACTTCCACGACCGAGCAGCCTGGCAGCGTGAGGGGTTCGTTGCCACGGATATGCGGATGCGACCAGTGCATGGTCCAGGTCACCGCAAACCGCTGACCATCACAAAGCGGGGGATCAATAGCGAAACGGCACTGTTCAACGTTCGCCAGCAGATGGGTGAAGTAACGATGGATAGCAACGAATCCGTGATGCTCGCCAAACGGATCCTGCAACACCGCATCGGGATGATAGAGCGCGCTCAGCGCCGAAGGCGGCTGGCTGTCCAGTTCAGCGTAGTAATGAACAAACCGATCAATGACGGACTGCATGGTGCTCATGGGTCTTACCCTTTCCGTTGACAAAACGCGGCTATCGCTTGATCTAAAACTTACACAATTAATTATATTTGTCCAAGTTTTGTTGCGTAAATATTTTATAACCCTTAAATATCAAGAGATTAAATGTGATTAATTTTTATGCTTAATTTGAGAAAAAGGCGTAAGCGTCCAGGCCGCTATGCAGCGACCATGAACACAAGCAGAAGAGAGGATCTAGAGGGTAATAACGTCGAGGGAATTGACCTGCGATTGCCACAGTTCAATCTGTTTTTTACGCGCGGCCGATAACTTACCGCTGGTGACCAGCAACCATTTTCTTGTCGGCAAAATCTCCGGCGCCAGCATGGCTGGCGGAACCGGAAGGATATCGATGCGATGCCCCTGCCCGGTCAGCCGAAGCGCTTCAAGCCAGATTTCACAAGGGTCGGTCAGATGCCAGCCGGTGATAAGATAATTATCGCCTGGCGCGCGCTTATCCCCTTCAAGGCAAAACGAGGTGTAGGAGATAATAATGCCGTCGAGGATTTCACGTAGCGTCATCATTGCCGCAATATTGGCGGACATTTTACTGCGCAACGGGCGCAACACTTCCGTGACCAGTTCCGGGCGAGGATATTCGCGTCCGGAGTCGTAAATAAGCTGCCGCAGAGAGTCAATCTTCCCCTCTTTCAGCCGTGAAAGCATATTCTCTTGCAGGGTGACCCAGTTGTTCGTTCGCCGCATCTCTGGCCTTGCCAGCAGCGGTTTAACCTGGCTAACAGGCACCCCTTTTTTCACCCAGTCGAGAATTTTAAGCGCCTGTTGCACGTCGTCATCATTGTAAAGCCGGTGCCCACCTTCCGTGCGCATCGGTTTGAGCAGACCGTAGCGGCGCTGCCAGGCGCGTAGTGTGGTCGCCGTTATCCCGCAAAGCCGGGCAAATTCGCCAATGGAATAAGTCATAGTACGCTCAAAGAAATAAACTCTTCTTACTATACTACGGATAAATCCCCCTCGCAGGATAGCGAGTAAGATCAGGCGCCTGGCGTTTCGGATGAGGGGGATGAAAACACGTCCATGATCGAATGTGTTAAGCGTTCATCCGGGCGCTAACAGGCCACGCTTTTTGACGTGAACCACCGGGTTACGGTGCTGACGCCTGCGGGCATTTGCAGTATACTCCCGCCTTTCATAATCAACACCCGGACGCGGCCTGCCCTTATGTGCCGCGTCATCAATGTAAGGTATCCCGGTGAATATTCAGGCTCTACTCTCAGAAAAAGTCGGTCAGGCGCTCATTGCCGCAGGTGCGGATGCGGATTGCGAACCGCAGGTCCGCCAGTCTGCAAAAGTCCAGTTCGGCGATTATCAGGCTAATGGCGTGATGGCAATTGCCAAAAAATTGGGCATGGCACCGCGACAACTGGCCGAGAAGGTACTGACTCATCTCGATCTCAGCGGGATCGCCAGCAAAGTGGAAATCGCCGGGCCTGGTTTTATCAATATCTTCCTGGCCCCGGAGTTTCTGGCAGACCAGGTAAGCCTGGCGTTGCAGTCCGACCGTCTGGGCATCACGAAGCCGCAGGCACAAACCATCGTTGTCGATTATTCAGCGCCGAACGTGGCGAAAGAGATGCACGTTGGCCACCTGCGTTCAACCATCATCGGGGATGCATCCGTGCGAACCCTGGAGTTCCTCGGTCATAACGTGATCCGCGCGAACCACGTGGGTGACTGGGGTACCCAGTTCGGTATGCTGATTGCCTGGCTGGAGCTGCAACAGCAGCAAAACGCGGGTGAAATGGCGCTGGCGGATCTTGAAGGTTTCTACCGCGAAGCCAAAAAGCATTACGACGAAGATGAAGCTTTCGCCGAGCGCGCCCGTAGCTACGTCGTGAAACTGCAAGGTGGCGATGAATATTTCCTGCAGATGTGGCGCAAACTGGTCGACATTACCATGACCCAGAACCAGATGACCTATGACCGCCTGAACGTTACCCTGACGCGTAAAGACGTGATGGGCGAAAGCCTCTATAACTCAATGCTGCCGGGGATCGTGGCCGATCTGAAAGCCAAAGGGCTGGCAGTGGAGAGCGAAGGCGCAACCGTGGTGTTCCTGGACGAGTTCAAGAACAAAGAAGGCGAGCCGATGGGTGTGATCATCCAGAAGAAAGATGGCGGCTACCTCTATACCACCACCGACATTGCCTGTGCCAAATACCGTTATGAAACGCTGCATGCAGACCGTGTGCTGTACTACATCGACTCCCGCCAGCATCAGCACCTGATGCAGGCCTGGACTATCGTGCGTAAGGCCGGTTATATACCGGAGTCTGTGTCTCTCGAACACCATATGTTCGGCATGATGCTGGGTAAAGACGGCAAGCCGTTCAAAACCCGTGCGGGCGGCACGGTGAAACTGGCTGATCTGCTTGATGAAGCGCTGGAGCGTGCCCGTCGTCTGGTGGCCGAGAAGAACCCGGATATGCCAGCAGACGAGCTGGAAAAACTGGCTAATGCCGTAGGTATCGGCGCGGTGAAATACGCGGATCTTTCCAAAAGCCGTACCACCGATTATGTCTTCGACTGGGACAATATGCTGGCGTTTGAAGGTAACACCGCGCCATATATGCAATACGCCTATACCCGCGTGCTGTCGGTGTTCCGTAAAGCAGAGGTCGACGAAAGCGCCCTTCTCGCCGCGAAAGTGGTGATCAGCGAAGATCGCGAAGCCCAGCTTGCCGCACGCCTGATGCAGTTTGAAGAGACGTTGAATGTGGTTGCCCGTGAAGGGACACCGCACGTGATGTGTGCCTATCTGTACGATCTGGCGGGTCTGTTCTCTGGCTTCTATGAACATTGTCCGATTCTGAGCGCCGGGAATGAAGAAGTCCGCAACAGCCGTCTGAAACTGGCGCTACTGACCGCGAAGACCCTGAAACTGGGTCTGGATACGCTCGGTATCGAAACCATCGAACGTATGTAAATCGACGGTCTGTAAAAAAACCCGGCAAATGCCGGGTTTTGTTTTTATATCGCCATGCATGATAAAGACCCCCTAAGCCCCCAGGGCTGAGGAATCGCCACAAAAATTCGAGCACGAACGGTCCCCTCTCCTCTTTTGGGAGAGGGCCAGGGTGAGGGGAAAATGCGGCTCTGATGGTCATTCCGTTCACCTTATGTTCCTTGCTTTTCTGTCGCGACAGAACCCGTGAACGGGTAAAGGGGAACACCGCGTTCCCCTTTACAATCCCCGCGGCCCCGCAAAGAAATCGGTGCTTCGCACTGTGTTCGCCTCCCGCCCCGCTGCCTGCGGTCGGGGAAAAGGGTCAGCCCTGGCTAAAAAGGTCGAAAACGTTCACAGCATCTACCGCCCGCACCAAAGGTAGCCCCGGCAAGCTTCGCGCCGCCGGGGAAGGTTAGAAATACTTACGCAGATACTCGGTCAGACACAGCATCGCCATGGCCTGACCATACGGCATAGAAGTCAGCGGGATCTGGCGGTAGAAATCGAGATTGCTGCCCATACCGGTACCGAATGAGACCTGCAGCAATTCGCCTTCAGGTGAGATATTCTTCACCACCGCTTTGATCGCTTTCTCAGCAACCTGCGCATATTCCTGGCCAACATAACGCTTACGTACCGCTTTCAGAATACCGTAGGCAAAACCGGCGGTTGCCGACGCCTCAAGATAGGATGTCGGATCGTCGAGCAGCGTATGCCACAGCCCGCTGTCGTCCTGGCATTTCGCCAGCGCAGCGATTTGTGCGTTCAACACCTGAACCAGATAACGGCGTACCGCATTGTTTGCTGGTAAATCCACCAGCTCCAGGAAATCCGGGATCACGATGGTCAGCCAGCTATTGCCGCGCGCCCAACGGGCATGCGCGAAGTTATGGCAACCTTCGTAGTTCCAGCCGTGGAACCACAGGCCTGTCTCCCTGTCCATCAGGTTCTGCACATGCAGCAGGAACTGATAGGTCGCCTCTTCCACATACTCAGGACGGTTAAGCAGTTTACCGATTTTCGCCAGCGGCAGAACAGTCATCATCAGGGTGTCATCCCACATCTGCTGATGGTTCTCTTCTGCCAGAGTGATGTGTTGCATACCGCCGTGATCCGTACGTGGCATCTCATTCATCGCCCATTCAGCCCAGGTCTCCAGCCACGGCAGGAAAGCTGGATTCCGGGTCTCTTCATAGCGATACGCCAGCGTCAGAAACGGTGCCATGGTGTTTACGTTCTTGGTCGTCGCGCCTTCGGCAAAACGGTCAGCGAACCAGCTATCAATCACGTCACGCACCGTCTGGTCACCCGTCTGCTGGTAATACTGATACATACCGTACAGACCGACGCCGTGGGTCCATTCCCAGCCCGCCCAACCTTTGGTGTCAATCACACGCCCGTCGTCAAGCCGCAGTAAAAACTCGCCGGTGGTGTCGTGAATATTGACCAGATTATGCGTGATCTTCTGAATCAATGATTTCAGCTCGTCGCGGGCGATAAAACGCTCTGGCTGACAAAGTAACGGGCTATGTTTGACAGGCCAAACCTTCATATTCTTAACCTCAGTTGTAAGTCGATTTCAGTGACGCGTTTTCTTTCAGGGAAGGCGCGGCAGGTTTATTACGATTCAGATAGCCGATATTGTTGTTGCCCCACAGGGACTCAAACGGCATGCCGGCCAGCATCTCAACGGTGGCACGCGCTTGCGGCGTTGCGCTTTCCGGAATTACACGACCGGACTCACGCATTTTGGCCGTCTCTTCACGCAGAATGCTGTGGGTTTTCAGGTTCAGTTTGAAACGCAGAGAGACCAGGAAACCGCAGGCCAGCACCAGCAACGTACCGAAGCACATGATCATCAGGATGGTATGGCTCACTTCCGGCACCTGCGTTTTCTGGCCGGAGACAAACCCGGATGCCTGCATCACAATCCCCACCAGCATGACCGCACCGGCCTGAGAGGCTTTCCGGGTCAGGGTCATGATGCCCGCGAAGATCCCTTCCCGGCGCTGGCCGGTAACCACTTCATCGATATCCGCGATATAGGTATAGGTGTTCCACGGTACGTAGTTGATACCACCACGGCCCAGACCGGCAACGGCAGACACCAGCAGCAACAAGGCATAGATGTCGCTCAGGCCCGCCCAGTAGAGGATGGCGAAAGATGCCGCGCTCAGACCAAACAGCACCACCACCATGCGATAAGACGGCGCCGGTCCAAAACGGATGCACAGCGGGATCATGGCGATAACGGCGATAAACTGGAAGATAGCCATGGTGCCCAGCAAGTTAGACGCGACAGACGCTTCCTGCATCAGAACGAAAACAACATAGTAGGTAAAGACGGCGTTAAAGACGTCCTGTGCGATATAGCCGCCCAGGTACATCCCCAGGTGCTGGCGGAAAATCTTAATGCGCAGCGTTGAGCTCAGTTCAACAAACAGGCGACGCAGGCTCTGCCCCAGCGTCAGGTGTTTTTTCTCAGCTTCGGCGCGCAGCGCCGCTTCGGTCCACGCTTCACGCGGACGCTCCCAGGTAAAGCACCAGACAAAAGTCAGCATCAGCGCGCACAGTACAGAGAACACCAGGCTTGCGTAGAAGAAAGAGATTGGGTTGTCTTTACCGAAGTGGGCCAGCAGCAGACCCGGCAGGAACGAGGCGAGGATAGCGGACATCTGCGCCATCGAGATACGCGCGCCGGAGAATTTGGTTTTCTGTTTGAAATCATCGGTCATTTCCGGCACCAGCGTTTCGTACGGCACCAGGATCATGGTATAGACCACATCAAACAGCAGATATGTCAGCAGGTAATACCAGAAGCTCATGTCCCCTACCCACATAATGGAGTAGCTGAACACACAGGGGATACCTAACAGGATAAAGAACTTACGGCGACCAAAGCGTTTACCCAGCCAGGTCGAGCCGAAGTTATCGGTTAAAAAGCCCATCAATGGACTTACCACCGCATCCAGTACCCTGGCAGCCGCAAAAATAAACGTCGCTTCGATAGGCGTCAGGCCACAGAACGTGGTGTAGAAATAGAGTAGCCATGCGGCGGTAAGTGCTGTCGTGCCCGCCCCCAGGAAGTCGCCCGAACCATAGGCGAGGTAGTTAACCAATCCAATTTTACGTGTTTTCATTGCCGTTAACCCTGTTTATTAGTGAGGGACCTCTGGCAATCCGGCTTCGCCAAAGGTAATGCTTACACGGCTAAAGTAAGAGTATGTGCTTTGGGATACCTTTCTGTTTCTGCCACGACCGGGAGGCAAATGGCAAAAATACAAAGAGTGCCGCAACGCGCTTCACTGATTTATAAAACAGTGTTTCTTTTGGTTCAAAAGGCAGGGTCATAATTTGCGAGCCAGCCATCAGATTCCTGAGTAGAACGATGATGGCTGGTGAAAAGACGAGCGGCTAGCGGTAGTTAACGATAACCTGGATACTGCTAACATTGAGGGCGGGAATCAATCTTCCGCCGCCGGGGACTTCCCAGATAAAGCGTAACGGCTCAATCGCGGGCACATCGGCGAAGGCGACAGTGGTTCCGCTCTGGGCGTCGAGTTGCACACAGCGTGTCTGGCTACACAAGCGTGTATTTAACCCCGCAGGCGTCGGGCCGATTAGCTCATAACGCCACGAAACTACCGTCATCAGGCCATTGACCGGCTGCGAAGGGGCAAGAACACGCGATGACATGGCCTGCCCACGATTGCTGAGAATGACCCCGATATTGCTTGCCTGCCATGCGCCGTTTCCGGCGGCATGGACAAACAAAGGCAACGCAAGAAGTAACCCGGCAAGCTTACGCATTATTTGCCTCCGATGGTCGCCGTCATCCGAATCGGACGGTTATCTGACATTTCCATGTTCGACAACACCACCAGTTGCGGCAGGCTGCGACGCAAGAAGCGAGACAGCAACGGACGCAACGCATGGTTGACCAGCAGTACCGGCGGCGCGCCAAGCATCTCCTGACGCTGCAATGCTTCCTGGGTTTGCTCAAGTAAACGATCGGCAAGGCCCGGCTCCAGCCCACCGCCGCCTTGCAATGCTTGCAACAGCAGGCGTTCGAGCGGCGTATCAAGGCCAATAACCTGCACTTCGCCACTGCCAGGGAACCATTGCTGGGTAATCGCACGGCCCAGCGCCACGCGAACAACCGTGGTCAGTTCGTAGGGATCGGTTTGCAGCGGAGCGTGTTCTGCCAGCGTCTCCAGAATGGTGCGCATATCGCGGATCGGCACTTTTTCTGCCAGCAGGTTTTGCAGCACTTTATGCAGCGTTGTCAGCGTAACAACTCCCGGCACCAGATCTTCGGTGAGTTTCGGCATTTCCTGAGTCACGCGGTCAAGCAGTTGTTGCGCTTCCTGACGCCCAAACAGCTCCGGGGCAAACTGGCCGATCACGTGGTTCAGGTGCGTTGCGACAACCGTACTGGCCTCAACCACGGTGAAGCCCTGGATCTGCGCCTGCTCTTTGAGGGCGCTCTCAATCCAGATAGCCGCCAGGCCAAAGGCCGGATCGACAGTCTGTTCCCCTGGTAACGAACCTGCTGCGGTCCCCGGGTTAATCGCCAGCCAGCGCCCCGGATAGGCATCACCGCTCCCCACTTCCACCCCTTTCATCAGGATGCGGTAACGGGCTGGCGGCAAGTCCATGTTGTCACGAATATGCACCACCGGCGGCAGGAACCCCATGTCCTGGGCGAATTTTTTACGAATACTGCGGATACGCCCCAACAGTTCGCCATCCTGCTGGAAATCCACCATCGGAATCAGGCGATAGCCCACTTCCATGCCCAGTGAATCTTCAAGTTGCACATCATTCCAGGTGGCTTCCACCGCCTGGTTATTTTCTGGCATCTTGATTGGCGTCGCTTCCGCCGGCGCCTTCTCTTCTTTACCGCGCAGCCACCAGGCCAGCGCCAGCAGACCCACGGTGAAAAGCAGGAAGACAAAGTTCGGCATACCTGGGACCAGGCCAAACAGACCCAGTACCGCGGCACTGAGCACCATTACGCGTGGGTTAGTAAACAACTGGCTAACAATCTGCTGACCGACGTCTTCATCGTTTGCCACGCGTGTCACAATAACACCCGCTGCGGTGGAGATAACCAGCGCCGGGATCTGTGCCACCAGACCATCACCGATGGTCAACAGGGTATAACTTTGCGCCGCATCGCCCATCGACAGGCCATGCTGCAACACCCCCACCAGCAGGCCGCCGATGACGTTGATAACCATGATCAGGATGCCCGCGATGGCGTCACCGCGCACAAACTTACTCGCACCGTCCATGGAGCCGTAGAAGTCAGCTTCCTGGGTCACATCGGAACGACGACGTTTCGCCTCATCTTCACCGATAAGCCCGGCGTTAAGGTCGGCGTCGATAGCCATCTGTTTACCCGGCATCCCGTCCAGTACAAAACGTGCGCCCACTTCCGCGATACGCCCCGCACCTTTGGTGATAACCATAAAGTTGATGATAACGAGGATGATGAACACCACGATACCGATGGCAAAGTTACCGCCAACAAGGAAGTGACCAAAGGCTTCAACCACCCTACCCGCCGCCGCCGTGCCGGTATGGCCTTCCAACAGAATGATACGGGTAGAGGCAACGTTCAGCGCCAGGCGCAGCAACGTGGTAAACAGCAATACGGTGGGAAATGCCGCGAACTCGAGGGTTTTCTGGGTGAACATCGCCACCAGAAGCACCATAATCGAGAGCGCAATGTTGAAGGTAAAAAGCAGGTCGAGCACGAATGCCGGCAACGGCAAAACCATCATCGACAGAATCAACAAAATCAGCAGGGGTCCCGCCAGAATTTGCCATTGTGTTGATTTCAGGTTGCCAGGCAGACGCAACATTGCCACCAGATTAGCCATCAGTGTCCTTCTCGTTCATAAAATCCAGCGACTCTGGCACTGGGAGATTTTCAGGTCTTGCCGGGCGTTTGCCCCCGGCAAGCTTCCAGCGTTTCAATTGCCATACCCAGGCTAAAACCTCAGCCACGGCCGAGTAAAGCTGGCCAGGGATCTGCTGACCGATTTCAGCATGGCGGTACAGGGCGCGCGCCAGCGGCGGCGCCTCAAGGATCGGAATACGGTTTTCGCTGCCAATTTCACGAATACGCAGCGCAATCAAACCAGAACCCTTCGCAATCACCTTTGGCGCACTCATTTTATTCTCGTCATATTGCAGTGCGACGGAGTAGTGCGTCGGGTTCGTTACAATCACATCGGCTTTCGGCACATCTGCCATCATACGACGGCGCGCCGCGGCACGTTGTAGCTGGCGGATACGCCCCTTAACATGCGGGTCACCCTCCTGCTGTTTAAATTCATCACGGATATCCTGTTTGGACATGCGCAATTTTTTCAGGTGGCTGTAGATCTGCCAGAAGACGTCAAATCCCACCATCGGGATTATCGATAGCACGACCAACAGGCAACACATCCCGGCCAGATTCAGCGCGCTGGCCATCGCAGTGACCGGTGCCTCCATCATCAGGCGCATGATTTCCGGCCATTTATACCACAGATAAAAGGCGGCCACGCTGCCCATCAGGGCCGTTTTCATAATGGCCTTGACCAGCTCTGCCACGACCTGCGCCGAAAACAGGCGCTTAATTCCACTCAACGGGTTAATTTTAGAAAAATTGAACTGTATCGATTTTCCGCTTAACACCAGGCCACCCAGTGCCGGGGGAGCTGCCAGCGCCACCAGCACCACACCTGCCACCAGCGGTAACAGCGCCAGCGCAGTATTTTTGAGCAACGCGATGAGATGCCCAAGGATCATTTTTTGGTCATTGATAATGCCATGATCAAAACGTAATCCCGACGACATGATGCCCGACAGTTTGCGGGCAAACGCGTCCCCACCCATCCAGAGCACGCCCACCCCAACAAAGAGCATCAATATTGATGTCAGCTCTTTCGATCGGGGAACTTGCCCTTCCTCACGGGCCTTCTCTTTTCGGTGGGGTGTGGGGGCTTCTGTTTTGTCGTCGCTATCGTCTGCCACGGCTCAAATCCACGGGTAGATGTTTGATGACATAATGCCAGAGTCAAGTCGGTCTAATGGGCAGAGTAAGGCATAAAAACACGGGGTTTTCGCGATTTGAGAAAAGGAAAAGTGCATGTACTTATCCGCCAACGATATACTACCGCGTGGGTCAGAAAAGCTGCTTTTGCAGCGTATGCCTATAAAAAAGATATAAAACGTAATTAACACAGGGATGATAACCATGCTGTTCAATCAGGAGCAGAGACGTCATCACACAATGATGTGTCTCGCAGCAGTACTGATTTATCATTGTTTTTTCTTTATTGTGGCACTGCTGCCCAATTATGCCGCGCTCTATCATTCAGGTTTTGCTGCGCTATTTGTCGGCCTGGCCGTGAGCTTGCCGTGCACACTCCTGCTCTGGCGATACTACAACCATCACTACCCTTTTATGCCGTTGGGGCAATTTAACCCCGGTTATTTCGCATTGGGCTTACTGGCTATTATCGCACTCAATATTGTCTGGCAGGTTTTGGGGATCGAAGAAGAGTGGGTGGCATCGCTAAAGAGCTACTCGGTTTCTGCGCGTTGGGGTCTGGCGTTCGCCATTTGTTTTATTGCCCCGTTTTGTGAAGAGGTGATTTTTCGCGGCTTCTTACTCAACGCCTTTCTGCGCTGGGGACGCTTTGCCAGGCAGCAGAGCATCGTGGTGACTTCGGTAGCCTTTGCGCTTATGCATACGCAATACCACGCGCCAGCCACCTTTATCTGGCTGTTTACTTTTTCGGCTCTGCTTTGCGTGGTAAGAATGTCATCCGGTGGGCTACTGCTGCCAATGCTGCTACATATGCTCAATAACACCGCCTCATTTTCCTTGTCCACGATGAGCTAAAAAAACGGGAAGCATTGCTGCTTCCCGTTTTATCAGTATGGCTCAGTGCAAGGACATCAGAAACCGAGACTGTCGAGCAGATCGTCAACCTGATCCTGGCTTGCCACCACGCCCGCTTTCGTCGCATCAAGCTGCGGCCCATTGAGCAGACTTTCGTTTTCACGTTTCGGACGCGCAGACTGATCGGGAATGTTTTCGATCAGCACCATCAGAAGCTGTCGTTCAATTTCCTGAATCACATCCATCATACGCTTGATAACCTGACCGGTAAGGTCCTGGAAATCCTGCGCCATCATGATGTCTAACAGTTGCGCGTTGGTGAAGCTGGTGTGTCCCGGCACATCACCGAGGAATTTACGGGTGTCAGTCACCAGTTCACGGGCATCTTTCAGCTCGATAGGATTTTCAAACCACTCATCCCAACGCTTGGACAGGGATTTGGCCCCTTTTTCCATCGCATCCTGATGCGGTTGCGACGCCTCGACGCTATTGAGTGCGCGTTCAGCCGCCTGCGCGGTCATCTGCACCACGTAATCAAGACGATCACGGGCATCAGGAATGGCTTCCGCCGCTTCAGCAATCGCCTGATCCAATCCCAATTCACGTAAACTGTCACGCAGCATACGTGTCAGGCTACCGATACGGGCAATGATATCGCTGGCTGAATGTTCTTCCGTAGGTTTAATTGAAGGTTGAATCATCGTCCAGTCCTCACATGCCGAGTTTCTCGAAAATCTTACCGAGTTTCTCTTCCAGGGTTGCAGCAGTGAAAGGTTTCACTACATAGCCGCTCGCGCCAGCCTGAGCCGCCGCGATAATGTTTTCTTTTTTCGCTTCTGCCGTGACCATCAGTACCGGCAGCGAAGACATGTTGCCGTCAGCACGAATCGTCTTAAGCAGTTCCAGTCCGTCCATGTTCGGCATGTTCCAGTCGGAAATGACGAAACCAAAACCACCGGTCTGGAGTTTGTTCAGCGCGTCAACGCCGTCTTCGGCTTCCTCGACGTTGTTGAACCCCAGCTCTTTTAACAGGTTGCGCACGATACGACGCATCGTGGAAAAGTCGTCGACAACCAGAAATTTGAGCTCTTTATCCGCCATAAAACATCACTCCTCGTTAAATACGTATTGCCTGTCCGGCACTAATTTTTGCCAACATCTGCTGGCTTACCTGGCTAAGATCGACCACTTCGCTGACGCCACCCATATTGATAGCTTCGCGCGGCATGCCGAACACCACACAACTTGCCTCATTTTGTGCAATGGTCCAGGCTCCAGCCTGGTGCATCGCTAACATTCCGGCCGCACCGTCATTGCCCATACCGGTGAGGATAACCCCCACGGCATTGCGCCCGGCGTATTTCGCGACCGAATGAAACAGTACGTCCACAGCGGGACGGTGACGGTTCACCGGCGGCCCATCGTGGATCTTAATCTGATAGTTTGCCCCGCTACGCGCCAGCTCCATATGCTTGTCGCCCGGCGCAATATACGCATGTCCTGGCAGGACACGCTCACCATCTTCCGCCTCTTTCACGGTAATCTGGCACAGCTTATTCAGGCGTTCGGCAAACGAACGTGTGAACCCTGGCGGCATGTGCTGCGTAATAAGAATACCCGGACTTGACAGCGGCAATGGCTGGAGTACATGACGAATTGCCTCTGTTCCTCCGGTTGAAGCGCCAATGGCCAGCAATTTTTCCGAACTTAACAACGGACCAGACTTCAACGCTGCCGGGGCTGCCGACATGGGTTTATGTGCCGCAAGGCGCGCGCGCGAGGCGGTACGCACTTTTTCGGCGATCATTTCGCTGTAGGCCAGCATCCCTTCGCGAATACCGAGCTGGGGTTTAGTGACGAAATCAATCGCCCCTAACTCCAGCGCACGCAGCGTCACTTCTGAGCCTTTTCCCGTCAGGGAAGAAACCATCACGACTGGCATCGGACGCAGGCGCATCAGTTTTTCCAGGAAATCCAGACCGTCCATCCGCGGCATTTCCACATCAAGCGTCAGCACATCAGGGTTAAATTTTTTAATTAAATCCCGTGCAACCAACGGATCCGGCGCCGTCGCCACCATTTCCATATCGCTGTGGCTATTGATAATTTCGGTCATGATTTGGCGCATCAATGCAGAATCATCGACGGACATTACCCTGATTTTACTCATGCTTTATCCTTACTCAGCGCGTAAACGGTCTGACCACGCAGGCTAAACTCACGCACAAGGTTGCTGAAATTCTCCGAATGCCCGGCAAAAAGTAGTCCGTCAGGCTTAAGCAATGGTGCAAAACGATGCAAGATATCCTGCTGCGTCGTTTTATCAAAATAAATCATTACGTTACGGCAAAAAATCGCGTCAAACGGTCCAGGGACGTTATATTGTTTATCGAGCAAATTCACCGAGGTGAAATCAACATAATTCGACAGTTCCTGACGCACGCGCACCAGACCGGCATGGGGCCCGGTTCCACGCATGAAGTAACGCTGTAGCTGTTGCGGCGACAGCGTTTTCAATTCATCCTGGCGATAGACACCGTTACGGGCTTTTTCCAGCACTTCGGTATCAATATCGCTGGCAATTACCTTGAAACGACCCGGCGCCATACCGAGTGCATCTGCCAACGTAATCGCAATGGAATACGGCTCTTCACCAGTCGACGCCGCAGCACTCCAGACGCGATACTCGCCGGTACGCTTACGGGCATGCTCCGCAAGGACCGGGAAGTGGTGAGCTTCCCGGAAAAATGCCGTGAGGTTAGTGGTCAGCGAGTTTATAAAAGCCTGCCACTCGGCGCTATTTTGGTTCGCTTCTAGCATGCTCAGGTAACGACCAAAATCATCCAGCCCAAGGGTGCGTAAACGACGAACAAGGCGGTTATAGACCATGTCCCGCTTGTGGTCGGCGAGCACGATCCCTGCGCGTTGATAAATCAACTGACATATTCGACGAAAATGCGCGTCAGACAGCGCAAGACGCTGAGTCATCTGTTGCATGAGTGATGACGTTTGCCCAGTAGGCATTGATGATGTCATAGCGCCTTCTCATTCTGATTTAGGATACAACCGGCACTCCTTTGGGGAGTACCGCGTCTGATGTAACGACATGTTCTTCTAACTTAAACACAGCCACCAGGGAGGTCAGATGATCTGCCTGATGCGCTAACTGATCGGTTCCCGCGGCGGCTTCTTCAACGAGCGCAGCATTCTGTTGGGTCACCTGATCCATCTGGCTTACTGCCAGTGCGACCTGCTCAATACCCCGGCGCTGTTCATCCGAAGCAGAGGCAATTTCGCCCATAATATCGTTCACCTGGGTGACAGAGTGGACGATCTCCATCATGGTTTTCGCAGAGGTATCCACCAGCACAGATCCCTGCTCAACACGTGAAACTGACTCTTCGATCAGACCTTTGATCTCTTTGGCAGCCTGCGCGCTTCGGCTGGCGAGGTTACGCACCTCCCCGGCCACCACAGCGAAACCACGTCCCTGCTCACCTGCCCGCGCCGCTTCTACCGCCGCGTTCAACGCCAGAATATTGGTCTGGAAAGCGATACCGTCAATCACGCTGATAATATCGCCAATCTTTTGCGAACTGGCGGCGATCTCATGCATAGTGCTTGCCACATTCGACGCCTGCTGCCCGCCTTTACGCGCCGTTTCCGCCGCGCTCTGTGCCAGACCAGATGCCTGACGGGCGTTATCGGCGTTTTGTCCCACGGTCGCCGTTAACTGTTCCATGCTGGCCGCCGTTTGCGCCAGCGACGCCGCCTGTTGTTCGGTGCGCGCCGACAGGTCGTTGTTGCCTTCGGCAATCTCCGAGATACCGGTATGCATCGCGTAGCTGCCGTGACGCACCTCGGTCACGGTTGAACGCAGCGCGGTCTGCATCTTTTTGAGGCTGGCAAAAATGGCCGAAATTTCATTTTTACCCACTACCGCAATCGGTCGAGCCAGATTGCCCTCGGAAATACTGTCAAAGTGACTACTGACAATGGCCAGCGGCTGAACAATCATCTTGCGCGACCACCACAGCGCCGCCGACGTCAGCAACGCCGCCAGAACGACCACCACGGCGAAAATCACCGCTGAGCGCTGGTAATTGCTTTGCCCCTCTGCCTTAGCGGTCTCCACAAAGTGGTTGATATGCTGCTGCCAGACCGTAAAGTTTTTATCAAATACATCCTGCGACTGCTGAATCGGCGCCGACATAAAGTCGGATAGCTGATTGCTTTCAAGCCACGCGGCCTGGTGTTCCAGATCTCCATGCCATGCCGTATAAGCCACTTTCGTTCCGTCCTGCAGACGCTTACCTTCATCGGTCAGCGCCGGGATACTCAGAAACTCATTAATACTGTTATCGGCATCTTTCAGATTATCTTTCGCCTGTTTCATTAGCGCTTTGATATCGTCCGGCGGATAACTCAGCGCCGTTAACGTACCGGCTTTATTCAATGATGTACTGGCTTGTAATAACCAGGCGCGGGTTTGCATCAATGCGTTGCGCTGGATGTTACTTTTTTCAACTTCTGATAAATGGGCGGTGCTTTGACGAAACGCCCAAAACGACAATCCGTTGCTCCCTACCTGCAAAATGCCACAAACGATCAAGATCAAAAAAAGTGTCGTAGAAATTCGAATACGGTTTAACATCAACGCTCCCATCAGGCGGCAAAGTGCCGCGGGTTAAAGCAGTTAAAAAGTTTCCCAGTTATCGTTTTGTCCGGTCGTTAGCTGACGGGCTCTGGAAGGAGCCGAAGTAATGGCTGCCGCCGGATTAAGCGCTCCTTGCGCGGTTTTTGTAGGGACTGAAGAGAGACGGAAAGTAGAAACCGCTTGCGTCAACCTGCTGGCTTGTTCTTCTAATGCAGCCGCAGCGGCGGCAGATTGTTGTACCAGCGAGGCGTTTTGCTGCGTGACGCGATCCATTTCGGATACCGCCAGCGCAACCTGGTCGATGCCACGGCTCTGTTCATCAGAGGCCGAAGCAATCTCACCCATAATGTCGTTTACACGGGTTACTGCACTCACAATATCGCCCATCGTCTCACCGGCGCTTTCAACCAGTACCGAACCGGTATCCACGCGAGAGACAGAGTCTTCAATCAGCGCTTTGATTTCTTTTGCCGCCTGGGCGCTGCGGCTGGCAAGGTTACGCACTTCGCCAGCAACCACCGCAAAGCCACGGCCCTGCTCACCGGCGCGGGCGGCTTCAACCGCCGCGTTGAGGGCAAGGATGTTGGTCTGGAAGGCAATACCGTCGATGACGCCAGTAATATCGGCAATTTTTTGCGAACTGGCGGCAATGTCATGCATGGTTTTCACCACGCCATCCACCACTTTACCGCCGCGTTCAGCGGTTTCGGAGGCGCTTTTCGCCAGTAGCGATGCCTGACGGGCGTTTTCGGCGTTCTGTTTCACCGTTGCGGTCAGCTCTTCCATACTGGCCGCCGTCTCTTCCAGCGCCGAGGCTTGTTCTTCGGTACGGGATGACAGGTCATTGTTGCCCGCGGCGATTTCGCTGGTGCCAGAATGAATAGCATCAGAACCGGCACGCACATTGGTTACCGTATCAATCAACGAGCGCTGCATATGGTCAACGCTTTGGGCCAGATCGGTAATCTCACTGCGCCCTTCAACCACCAGCGTATCGGTCAAATTGCCGCTGGCGATTTCACGAATGTGTTTAATGACCGCGGTCAACGGCGCCAGCAGAATGCGGCGAATGCCGTACCAGACCAACGCCAGCACAACGACCAGGGCCAGCGCGAGGGCCGCCATCTGCCATTTTGCAAAGTTATAATCACTTACGCTTTCGTCATAGGCTTTGCGATACAGCGATTCGCTTAACTGGGCATATTTGCCCATCGCATCACCGAGACCGTTTTGCATACCCTGCGTTGGCTGCGCAAAGTAGCCATCCATGTTGCCGCCTTCCAGAAACTGCACCAGTTCCGTCAGTCCGGCCGCATAGGTTTTATACTTTTCATCCAGCACCTGACGCGCCTCTTCCATCGCGGGTACCGATGGCATGGCACGGAAGGCATCGTAGTGTTTTGCCGCATCAGCCAGGCTGGATTTCGCGCTTTTTAATAAATCAGTTTTAGCGCTACTTTGTTGGTTGTTCGGGTCCATCATCATTCGGGCTGACGAACGGCTCAGGTTGATACGTGTTTGCAGCATCAGTTCCCAGGTTTTCGTCAGTTCGGTCTGTTGCATGCGCAGATCGTTGGAAACCGCAAAGCTTTGCTGATTTTGATTAAGAGAAGAGAATAAAAGCCCGCCCGAGAGCAACTGCAGCAGCGCAAACACTACCAGTACACTCATCAGCATTGTGACAACGCGAATACGGTTCAACATGCTACACCTTCCTGAAAACTTGTTAACGGTGTTATCGGCAAGGGGCTATAGAACTTTACATTTGCGAAAGGGAATTAAACCGTCTCAATATTAACCGTAGAAATCCCCTTCGTCTGGAATGTTAAAAAGCGATAACTCAACTAAAAAGCGAGATCGATAAGTAATGTGTCACTGTATGTTCCTCCCGGTGGGGTCGTCTGATTCGGCATGACCTGCGCCGTATAGTTATAGGTGCGTAACGTGCCATCGGTGCTGATCGATGAAGACGTCCCACTGGACCAGCGCTCCGCCCCCGCAGCCCCCCAACGGGATGATGTGCTGCCTTTATAGATTTCATAACTCAGCCGATTTGAACCGTTTGCCATCTGCCGTACCGTCCCATTGGCATTGTTGCCATTATTGATACCAATGGTATAGGCATACCCTTTAGTACAGGTCACGCTAATCGATTGTGAAATGGCGGGGAACGCCTTCGCGATTGGCGCACTGCCGAAATTGACATTAGGTGCTGAAATCGCAGTGCAATCGTTGGTCACTGTCATGCTTACCGTAAGATTCAGCGCCAGGTTACCGCTTTGCAACTGCGTACAACCGGTTAAAATGGTCCCCACCGCGCATATGTTGTAGTAGAGATTCAGGTTTAACGTCCCCGCATAGGGGCCAGCCGAAACGCTTTGACCGGTCACAGTGCGTAGAAAGAGTGGCAGCGTATAGCGCTTCGATCCCAGTACCGTCAAAAGAAAAGTGCCATTCCAGGTATAGCCAGCCCCACCGTTCGTGACTTCGCCCGACGAACAGCCAGACACACCGCATAATTTCACCGGGATGGTATCCGTCACTGTTAAATCATCGGTACGCTTCATCGCCCCACGACTGGCAACCAGCGTTGAGGCACCTGTCATAGTGAGTGTTGCGTAGTCATTTGTCAGAAGCGACAGCGCGGAGTCGCAATCAAGATAGATATTGGTAGACACCGGTTGCTCGGCGCTATTGAGGGTAAAAGATGTCACTGACGTGCCAAATGACGGGCTGTTATTGGATAAACTGGCGGTACAGGCAGCCCAAACCTGTGCGCTCGTTCCCGACAGTAATAACAGCATTAACAGGATACGACGCATCAGTTGCTCCTCTTACACACAAGCGGGCCGTACGTTTCCAGCTTATGCTCTGGGTTGGCATTCAGGGTCAGGTTAGCGGTGCAGCGTGTGTCATCGGGTAACCGAACATTAAGCACACTGACTTCATCCAGATTTTCCAGCCAGGCAATACCGTCATAACCCACAATAGCCGTCGGTTTGCCCTGGCGACTCACTTCACTGGTGAGCGGTAACGGATTGTTTTGCTCATCATGCAGGATCACACTCGCCACCCGCTCGCGCACCATCGGAAATTCCACCAGATAGCCTGAGTAACGACGCAGAGCAAGCCGCCGCTCGGTCTCAATGATCTGCGTGTCGGCGGGTAAATTCAGGGTGTCAATGCTGTAATTGGCCGGATAATACGAGGACACGCCGCTTATGAGCAGGTAGCCATTTTTATTCGTTTTTCCAATGAGTTGATTTTCATAATTTACCGGAATTTCCGGCTCTCCCCCCGTACTCACGACCACGAAGGCATCATTGATTCTTTTGGCGAAGAAGAATTCGTTATCCATCAGTACCAGCGATCCCATCGCCTCCCCCCACCATGTCCGCATGTCGCTGTAGCCGTACATGCCCCCCTGCAATTCAATGTTGTTATTGCGCCAGCCGAGCGTTCCTTGTTGATAACTGTCGCCTTTGGTCTGTCGCGCCAGCGCCATACTCCAGCTCAAACCACCGTAAGAGGGCATCGAATGTCCGTAATTAATCCTCTGCGCCGTGCCCGCATCTGCAGTGTTATCCACGCTCAGAGACACGCTGTCCCGATCGCCGAGCGGAATTTGTACCGAGACTGCGGCGTTCCAGTCACCGCGCCCATTGTCACGGCTTGCCGAAACATAAATATTGCTGTCTCCCCACAGATTGCGGCTCCATGAGAGGTTAAGCAATTCAGTCTTGCTGTTGTCAAAATTGCGAACGCCAATCCATGCCGCGCCAATATTGCCAAAATCGCCGAGATTAAAAGAGAGTGAGTATTGGTCCGTTTTACGACTCAAACTGGCTATTGGCGGCGTGTTATTGTCATTGGGATGGTCGTAATAGTAGTTTTGTTCATACAGCGCCAGGTTGCCGAAACCGCGATCGCGACGGATATGCTGCGTGGCAATGCTGAACATACCGGTACTGTACTGATATCCCCAGTTCAATTGACTACCACTGTCGCCCCGCATCTGACTTTGCGTCCATGACGAATTCACCACCCCAAGACGCCATAACTTCGCGACAGCACCCACGCCGCCCAGCGCCAGTTTTTGCGCCCCTTCCCCATGAGCCTCCAGCGTCAAATAATCTGTCAGGCCGTAGCGATAAGACGCACTTCCCACCATGGAGCCATAGTCGAAACTGTCGATACCGTAATTACGCCGCAGCCCCCCCAGCGTTGTCGCACCATCACTGAGCCCCTCTTTAAGCAACTCGCTGGCCACATAAAACGGCATGGTGGTACTGACCTTGCGCCCTAACGCATCGGTGGTGACCAGTACTGCATTCCCTGCACCGTTTATATAAGGCAAATTGGTCAGGGTAAAAGGGCCTGGCTCAATTTGTTTCGACCCGGCGCGGTAGCCATTAATGAATACATCAACCGAGGTCGGAACCGCCGCCTCGCCGGAAAATGACGGAATGGGCCAGGTCACCAGATCAGGACGCAGTGAAAAGTCACGCCCATAGCTGATCCCCCCTACGCGTACGCTGTTACTCCAACTTAACGAGTCGGAAATCACATCCCCCACACTCCACTGGATAGCATTGTCTTCATCAGTCAAATGAAGGGTGGTGTCATAACGGGTATAACCATCCTGTTGCGCAGGTTGACCCGAAAGGCGGGAGATGGCTGTCCCGGTCGAGGAAAACGTCATATTTCCGGAGAAATAGCGAAACTCATGCCAAAGAGAAGCACGCGTACCGATATTTTCCGTGTTATTGGTGTAGACATCATAATTTAGCAGCGCGCCACGTCCATTGGGTAAGGGGCTACGTTGCTGTCCGCCATTGAACGCGGTAAACCGCTCCGGCAACCACCCATCAGGAACAAACAGCAATAGCCGCTGACGTTCGCTATCGTAGTCAGTGCGCACGTTGGGTAACGCTGACACGTTTACCTCTCCCTGAGGAATATAATCTGCGGATATTCCGCAACGCTGCAGATCGGCGCTGGCGACAAAATAAGCACTGCCACGTCGCGTCACCGGTACAACCTGTTGCGTATCATAATGATTTATGACCAGGTTTAGATGAAACACCACCTGTTCATTCACTACTTGTGCATCCGGCGGCGGCGGAAGTGTGTCATCGCCCTGCTGTGCTCTGACATTAGCCGAATTGCCTAGCAGCATGATCATCGCCGGGAAAATTACCTGGCGGGAGACTGCCATTCACTTTCTCTGGCATTGATTGTCGCTTTAAGCTCTACAGGGGCAGGCAACCCGGCAGGGAGCGGCCAGGAACGCGTTTCCCCTGGCAGGACATAACCCAGCAGTCCGTCAGCAATGACCCGTGTTTGCCCACCTTGTCTGGCGGAGACAGCCGTCAATCGAACATGCACATCACCCTGGTTACGTATCTGCAGCGCAGGTTTTCCATTTTCTCGTACGACTTGCCAACTGAGTTCGCGCGGATCCACCAGCGCATGGTTTGCACTCTCAGGATAAGTAGTAATCCCCTTGCCATAAATAAAGAGCGGGATGGAGTAACGCATTTGCAATTTGATACCCATCTGTCCCTGAGATGAGCCGGCTGGAGGAATTTCATCAACAATGATTCGGTATGCCTGTTCTGTGCCTGCGGGTATCTCCGTCTGTTTTATCAGGCGGATAAGCTGCTTAGTCCCTTTTTGTATGGTGACAATGGGCGGGCTGGCGACCACATCCGTCTGCGGTTGATAGCGCTCATCGCCACGCTCCTGGCGCCAACGGACGATACGCACCTGCATGGTTGCTGGCGTGTTGCCCTGGTTCTGGATCCACAACTCGGTGGCTTTATTCTCTGATCCTAACCAGGGATCAATCGGCCAGAGTAAGATTGTGGCTGCCGCATTGGCGTCTCCCACCGCAGTACACAGCATCATCATTAAACCTGCCGCCCTTGCGGCGCCGGAGGTGACGCTCATTTCCCTTCTCCCTTTACCATGTCAATGTCACAGTCAATTGATCAGAATATGTCCCCGCGGTGCCGAACGGGGACAGTTGCGCGGCGCCAAAGATGCTGAGCGCGATATTATTGGCATCGCTATAGGTGACTGACACCGACTGATTAACACCAATTTCTGTGTTTGCCGCCAACGAGCTACTGCGGTAAATGCGATACGGAACCCGCTGTGTTCCACCGTTTAGCTGCATATTGCGTACCGTTGAGTAATACATCCCACCATTGATGCTCATGGTTAAGGCAACACCCGGCGTGCAGGCGAGTGACATTCCGGCATTCGGTACAAAGCTGGTGGAGATCTGGCCGCTCTCCACCCCCGTATGAGTACCAAAATCAAGTGCGCCCAAAACCCCACCGACGCCTCTCGTTACAGAACATCCGGGTGTAATGGTCGCTCCAACGGTAAAAGTTTGTTGCGTCACCGTGACGGCAACCGCAGGCCCTGGCAGTACACTCATGCTCAGCGATAGCCCAAAAATGGCGCGCAACACCCCGTGACTTCTCGCGAGAGAAGCGCACTTTCCTTCTGGTTGCATCATATTGACGCTAGTAGGTCACGCTCACGTTTAGGGTGTCCGTATAGGTCCCGGGCAATACCGTTACGCTGTTACCCCCGCCAGTAATGCGCCCATACAACGTGTAAGAATCCACTCCACCGCTGGTGGTGGTTCGCGGGATGGCGGCACCGTTAACGATCTCATTACTGAACGCGCTGTCGCTAAAAACGCTGTACGCCACCCCTTGCGTGTTCGTTGGCGTTGCGGAACGCAAATACCGTGCCACTGTACCCGGCGTTCCCACTGTGGTGCCTGGTGTTGCAGTATTGGTGTTGCCGGTTATCTGGACGGTATAGCTGGCGGTCGTGCATTGGATAGTGAACGAACTGCCGCCAGCGCCCGTGTTAGAAAGTTGAGTGGTCAATTGAGAAAATGTGGCGGGATTTGTACCGAAGTCCAGTGTACCGAAGTTGATACCGCTTTGAGAGGGAGAACCATTAATTAAACATCCGTTTGATAATGTCAACGTCGCCCCAATAATACCGTTACTGGTAACCGCATCGGCATTATTTACCGACAGCGTCACCAATCCAGTTAACAGGATAAGGCGTATTTTCTTCATATTATATCTCCGGGAAAGGCGAGCGTTCATCCAATATAAAAGAGCAACGTCATTAAAAACGGATGTGCGTAACTCAATAGGAGTAATAAGAAAAATTTAGTTGATGTCCAACGCTTCGACCACTGAATATGACCACCGCCCCTAAAGGGTACGTTAGTATATATTTTGATTGTTTTTCAACAAGTTAATTATAATGAAGCGTAACAAGAAAGATATATGAAAAGGATATATTAGCAATAATGTGATGAATATCACAATATATGGTATAACGTAAATTCACCATTAGCATATTTAAAATGCTTATTCGCACTGGTGAAACCACTGAAATTAAGCAGCGCTTAAACTTTAAAAAATAAGTTTATTCTTTATTAACTTTATTATGATGATCGACCATTTTTTAAAATAAAAAGCCCATAACAAATGCAGGCCTTAAAAAATGACTTCAACCAGTTAAAGTTAATAATTCACACTGACATAAATAGTATCTGAATAGTTACCCGGTGCAATCGCAGTATTTTTACCACCGCCGCGAATGCGGCCATACAGCGTGTAATAATCCACACCGTCAACTGTCGACAGACGAGGAAGCGCTGTGTTATTGGCAATCTCGTTATTAAAATTACTGTCACTATAGAGACTGTAGGCAACGCCCTGGGTGCTATTACTGGCGCTTCGCAGATAGCGTGCCGTAGTTCCGGGTATACCAACAAGCGACGTGGGCGCCGTGGTGTTGGTATTACCGGTTATCTGTACACTGTAGCTATTGGTGGTGCACTGGATCCCAAATGCATTCCCACCTGGCCCGCTGTTCGACAGTTGCGTGGAGAGTTCGGAAAAGGTGGCGGAATGGTCGCCAAAATTGAGCGTACCGAAGGAAATACCATTCTGGCTGGCGGAACCATTAACCAGGCAGCCGTTCGTCAGCGTCAGGGATACGCCAAGGGTGCCACTGCTGCTTGCCGAAACCTTAACCGGTAACGCCAGCGGCAATATGCAGGCCAACAGAAACAGATATTTTTTCATAGTACAGTTCCGGAAAAAGCGCAGTTTATTGATCACGCAGTAACAATTAAAAAATTGCACTTCCATCGCTGCATAACATCGGGCATTCCTAAAATTGCATGTCATTGACAAATAAAAAATTATAAATATCTCTATTATTCAACAAATTAATGAAAGTTTCTTACAATTTGACGTAAGTTAGAATTCAAATAATTCAGTTGCGTAACAGATTCTATAATATAGGAAGTTAAGCCGAAAGAAAACATTATTTACGCACACTAAAACAAATTCAACGCTATGCTGCTATCTGTCTCTTTTAAAGAAACCCCATATACGTAATGCGTCATTACTCAGTAAATACAATGTGCCGTGTGTATTAACACGCAACATAACGGACATTCACATCATTTATCGTCAGGTATTTCTTTGCGTCGCTATATTTACGGTGATAAATACAGGAATCAGGACAGATGAATAAAAAACAAAAAGCGCGAGTGAATGGCAGGAAAGGAAAGAAACCCCCACGCGATGGCGCAGGGGTTTAAGGACGCGCGATTAGGCGACGTGGGTAGCTGCGATATCCAGCAGTGCCATCTCGTCGCTGTTCAGCAGTTTTTCGATGTTGACCAGAATCAGCATACGCTCACCCAGCGCGCCAAGACCTGTCAGGTACTCGGTGGACAGGGTAACCGCGAACTCCGGTGCCGGGCGGATTTGATCCGCAGCCAGCGACAGCACGTCAGATACGCCATCGACAACAATCCCAACCACGCGCTGACCAAAGTTCAGGACGATGACCACCGTGTTATCGTTGTATTCAACGTCAACCTGGCAGAACTTCACGCGCAGGTCGACGATGGGCACGATGACACCACGTAAGTTAGTGACACCCTTGATAAAGTCAGGCGTGTTGGCGATACGGGTGACCTGGTCATAGCCACGAATCTCCTGCACTTTCAGAATATCGATACCGTATTCTTCATCGCCCAGGGTAAATACCAGGAATTCCTGGCCCGATGGCTCGCCAGCCAGTTTTGTTACATTGCTCATACCGGTCATGTTTTTACCTTCTTTTAACTCAGTCAGGCGGCAGTGTGCGCCACACGTTGTTCACGGTTTAATCCCTGTAGTGCCGAAACATCAACAATCAGCGCAACGCTACCATCACCAAGGATGGTTGCCGCAGAAATTCCCGGCACTTTGCGGTAATTGCTTTCAAGGTTTTTCACTACTACCTGATGCTGACCAATCAATTGATCAACCAGCAATGCATAGCGACGACCGGCACTTTGCAGGATAACGACAATCCCCTGCGTAGCTTCGGTTTTCGCGCCATTAACATCAAATACTTTCCACAACTCTACCAGCGGCAGGTACTCGCCACGCACTTCGAGTACGCGCTCGCCACCGGCCAGTGGGTGCAAATCTTCTTCGCGCGGCTGCAGTGATTCCATCACCGCGTTCAGCGGCAGAATGAACACTTCATCGCTCACTTTAACGGACATGCCGTCAAGGATTGCCAGCGTCAACGGCAGCAGAATGCGGATTGTGGTACCTGCGCCCTGACGTGATTTGATCTCAACGTGGCCGCCCATCTCCTGGATATTACGTTTCACCACGTCCATGCCCACGCCACGCCCGGAGACATCGGTCACCTGCTCAGCGGTAGAGAAGCCCGGTGCGAAGATCAGCATGCCGACTTCTTCGTCGCTCATGTTTTCGTGCACTGGCATACCCTGCGATATGGCTTTTGCCAGGATACGTTCACGGTTCAGGCCTGCACCATCGTCGGTGACTTCGATGCAGATATTGCCGCCCTGATGTTCTGCGGAAAGGGTCAGGTTGCCAATCGGTGATTTACCCGCTGCAACGCGTTTTTCCGGAACTTCAATCCCGTGGTCAAGGCTGTTACGCACCAGGTGCGTTAACGGGTCAATGATGCGTTCAATCAGGCTCTTATCCAGTTCCGTCGAGCTACCTTGCAGGGTCAGTTCAACCTGTTTATCCAACTTGCTCGCGAGGTCACGCACCAGACGCGGGAAGCGGCTGAATACATATTCCATAGGCATCATACGGATAGACATGACCGATTCTTGCAGATCGCGTGCGTTACGCTGCAACTGCGTCATGCTGGTAATCAGGTCGCCGTGGGTGACCGGGTCAAGTTCGTTCGAGCGCTGAGCCAGCATCGACTGCGTAATAACAAGCTCGCCGACGAGGTTAATCAACTGGTCAACTTTCTCTACCGCAACACGGATACTGGTTGACTCACTGGCGCGGGCCGGTTTTTCACGACCTGCGGGTTGCTCTTTGGCGACCGCTTTCAGCGCCGCGACAGGTGCAGCCTGGACAACCGGGGCCGGGGCTGAAACCGGGGCCGCTGCTGCTTCTGGTGCGGCCTCTTCAACGGCTTCAACCGTTGCAGCTTCCGCAGACGCGGTTTCCGCAGGTACGCTGGCGTTTTCAAAGGCGATCTGGTCTGCTTCTATAACGAAGCACAGCACCGCAATGATATCATCCTGGCTTACACCGCCATCCAGCGTGACGCGTAAGGTATCCGTCCCTTTTACAACGTCGGTGAGCGTACCGAGGTTACCCAACTCTTCTTCCAGAAGGCTGACTTCGTTTTCTTTTAGACGCGACAGCACAATACGCAGCTTTCCGTCATCGGCTGGGCTCGCCGGAGCGGCAGCCTCAGCGTCCTGTGCGGCGCTTTCAACAACGGACAATTTGGCGCTATTGGCTGCAGCCGGAACAGCTTGCCCTTTGGCTTCCAACGCTAATTGACGCAACGCATTGCAGATATATTCAAAGCTGGCGGCATCTGGCTCCGTAGAGCTTTTATAGGCATCGAGCTGTTCCTGCATAATATCTTTGGTTTCCAAAAACAGGTTAATGATGTCAGTGTTGAGCTGCATTTCCCCACGGCGGGCTTCATCAAGCAGGTTTTCCATCAGGTGCGTGGTTTCCTGCAAAATGGTGAAGCCAAACGTGCCCGCACCGCCTTTAATAGAGTGGGCGGCACGAAAGATGGCATTGAGTTGTTCAGAGTCCGGCGCTTCTGGCACCAGATCTAACAAATGCTGCTCCATGTCGGCCAACAACTCGTCAGCTTCATCAAAGAACGTCTGATAAAAATCGCTAATATCCATGCTCACGCAATCACCTCGACTCGGGTTGTGGCGATGTTGTAACTGCCGCCGCAGGCGCGGATGCTGGCGCTGGCGCCGCTTCTGCCTCCGGCTGTGTAATGACGCTTATTGGCACATTCTGGCTTTCGGCGTTCTCATGCAGAATGGCTTCTTCTGCTTGTTTGTTTAGCACCAACAGGCTGATACGGCGGTTGATCGCCTCATTCGGTCCGCGCTCTGCCAGCCTCATTGTGGCTGCCATGCCAATGACTCGAAGCATTTTTCCATCGTCGAGACCCCCAACAACCAGTTCTCGTCGCGAGGCGTTTGCACGATCCGCTGAAAGCTCCCAGTTGCTGTATCCTTTCTCACCGTTGGCGTAGGGATAGTCATCGGTGTGTCCGGAAATGCTAATTTTGTTCGGAATACCATTCAGTACCGGTGCTATAGCCCGCAAAATGTCACGCATATAGGGCTCCACTTCTGCCCGGCCGGTTTTAAACATCGGGCGGTTCTGGCTATCGATAATCTGAATACGCAAACCTTCCTGAACAAGATCGATCTTGAGGTGCGGGCGTAAAGCACGCAATTTCGGATCGGCTTCGATCAGTTGGTCCAGATCGCCGCGCAATTTTTTCAGCCTTGCTTGCTCCATGCGTTGCTTGAGATCATCAATGTTCGGCTGTTTTTTAACTTCACCCTGCTGCTGTGTGTAGTCATCGCCACCGCCCGGAATCGGACTGTCGCTATTCGAAATTCTTGGTCCACCCGTTACCGCTGTTGCAAGGGGTGTACGAAAGTATTCGGCAATCTGAATCAGTTCTTTAGGGCTAGAAATTGAGATAAGCCACATAACCAGGAAAAAAGCCATCATCGCCGTCATAAAGTCGGCATAGGCTATCTTCCAGGAGCCGTGCGCTCCCCCGCCATGTCCTTTATGTTTCTTGCGTCTTACGACGACGATAGGATGGGACTGATTTTTCATGCGTCCTCAGTCGTTGTCTGTTGGTTAGGGTTTCTTACCGCGCGCACGTGTTCATCCAGTTCGACAAACGACGGACGTTCGGTTGAGTACAGCGTTTTACGCCCAAACTCTACGGCAATTGGCGGCGCGTAGCCGTTCAGATTCGACAACAGTGTGATCTTGACGCACTGCATCATTTTGGTGGTTTCGGCGCTTTTCTGACGCAACACGCTGGCCAGCGGAGAAATAAAGCCGTACGCCAACAAAATACCAAGGAAGGTTCCCACCATCGCGTGAGCAATGAGCGCACCAAGCTCCGCCGCCGGACGGTCCGCCGAGGCCAGTGCGTGAACCACGCCCATAACCGCCGCAACGATACCAAATGCGGGCAACGAATCCCCTACCGCCGCCAGGGCGTTGGCCGGGACTTCCGCTTCACTTTCGTGGGTTTCGATCTCTTCGTCCATCAGCGCTTCAATTTCGAAGGTGTTCATATTGCCGCTGATGATAAGACGCAGATAATCAACAATAAATTCGAGCATGGTGGCATCGGCAAGGATGCGCGGATAGCTGGCAAAAATCTCGCTCTCTTTCGGGTTTTCGATATCCCGTTCAAGGGAGAACATCCCCTGCTGGCGAGACTTCGCCATCAGCCGATAGAGCAGCGCCAGCAAATCCATGTACATACTTTTTGTGTATTTGGAGCGGCGAAACAGCAAAGGTAACGCCTTGATGGTGCCCTTGATGGCTTTACCATTGTTGCCGACGATAAACGCACCGATGCCAGCGCCGCCAATGATGATAAGCTCGGACGGTTGATAAAGTGCGCCAAGGTGCCCGCCGGTCATCATATACCCGCCAAGGACAGCACCCACAACCACTATGTAACCTAATACGATAAGCACGACATCATCCTTCCGCTAATGACTATGGCAAGGAAGACAAATCGCAGGGTTTTCACGAAAGGCAGGGAAAAAAAAAGCAGCGGTATAACTTCACCGCTGCTGGAGTTTGTCCCACACCTTGTTCGGTCAAACAGCCTGATCGATCTGTTCTTCCAGCAGTTGTGGAATAATATCGGCAGCATCCCGGGAAAGTTTACGTCTTTTTACCGCACGAGAAGGCGGCTGGCATAAACTACAGGCGAAACTGCCAACAGGCTGATGCGCGTGGGTGATAAAGTTACCACCACAGCAGTTACAGCGAGACAACTCCAGCATTCCGCTTTCCACGAAACGTACCAAAGTCCAGGCACGGGTCAGAGCCAGCAGTGGCCCTTCCTCAGGCTGAGGGCATTGTTCGAGATAGAGTCGATAGGCTTTAATTACCGCATCAACGCCGCTGCATAACCCGGTTTTTAGTAAGAATTGCCAGGCATTACAGAACATTGAAGCATGAATATTTTGCTCCCACGTCATAAACCAGTCGGTGGAGAATGGCAGCATACCTTTCGGCGGCGGGCTACCACGCAGCTCTTTGTAAAGCTTGATGAGACGACCACGGCTCAGTTGCGTCTCACTCTCCAACATTTGCAAACGTGCGCCCAGCGTGATCAGTTCCATTGCTAACTGAATATCGCGGGCTTCTTGAACAATACTTTTCTCACTCATGATTACGCCCTTTTCTTCCGGGCTGGTTCACCTGCTTGGGTAGATTCATTCAGCAGACGAGTAGAGAGCAGAATGCCGGTATGGATTTGCTGTAAATCATCCACACGGGATTCCTGAGTCAGACGCGTAATGGTCTGATGGTTGTCAAAGCGGAACTGACAAATAACTTGATTTGTTTCAGCGAGCTTAACCATCTGTGGAAGAGTTAACTCTCCCAGCGTATTCGCCATTTCTTCGTTAACACCTAAGCGGAACATGGCGGACGCTTTGTCCTGACTAATTAAACGCTGAGCAAGGAGCAGATATGACAGATTGATGTCATAAATGTGTTTCAGCAACTCGGATGTATGCATTTTTCCCATCCCGAATAACCAACTTGTATCTTATGCGGACAAACCGCACCCCGTGATGTCGCCGGGAAAAAACCCGGTATAAAAAGAAAGGCTAAATGCATAACAGACTTAGGATCTCGTGCGGCAGGTCTCTCGCTCAAATGTTTTTACCTTGCCACACTCTTAATCATTTCTTACAAAGAACTAAGATTTTTCCTAATTCGACGCAACTGTACTCGTAGGTGCTGAGACATACAATGTGACCAGAGTGAAATTTTGGAAAAAATGTGATCCACGTCACATAATTTACGCATTTCCTGGTAAGAAATCTATCAGTCCTGCTTCTGAATTGATTATTTTTTGTTCTAACAATCCATTTTTCTATTCTTTTAATGCGAATACTCATTCATATGACATATCGAAATACGGCGCAGTGGTCAGATGTGTACTATCTTTAGGCGTTTAAAACACGCAATTCGTCTCTAATAAAGAAACAATAATAAATAGCTATATAAAACAATAAATTAGAAATACAGCCGCGCTTATTAATTGCCGCGCGGGATCATTTTAAATTTGTTAATCAGGACGATTAATAATTTAGGGATTTAACTTTAAATTCTTAAAATTTCGCTTAAGCACCTAATTCTAATTAAGATGATTAAACTTCAAACTGTCCATTTCATAAGATTAATTAATGAATATTTATGAGTTTCTTCACAAGTTTGTCATATTGGTCTATTGCTACGTTGGCGCAAACGGAGTAATGGTGATATGTGAACCTCATAGATAAGGAGCCAGTCATGGGCTACACGCATCTGTTGGTTGCGGTATCGGCCTCTCCGGAAAGCCACGCCCTGGTGGCAAAAGCGGTGTCAATAGCACGTCCGTTTCACTCCCGCTTAACCCTCATCACACTAACGTCCGATCCCGAAATGTATAACCAGCTTGCGGCACCGATGATGGAGAATGTGCGCGAGATTCTGCAGGAAGAGACGCAACAGTTTATGAATGACCTGGTCAACCGCGCTGATTACCCCATTGAACAGGTGATTATTACCTCTGGTGAGCTCAGTGAGCACGTGCTGCATACCTGTCGTACACAGGGCGTCGACCTGGTTATCTGTGGGAATCACAACCAGAGTTTCTTTGCGCGAGCAGCCTGCTCCGCTAAAGCGATAGTCGGTTCGTGTAAAGTGGATGTCTTGCTGGTGCCATTGAGCGAATAACCCCTCCCGCGTAACGGAAGGGGCTCTTGTCAGGCCATTTTCGGGAAGGTCGCCACTTTGTTTTGCAGGCTACTGTGAGCACTACGTGGCGTGATGCGCTTTAAATCGCTAATAAACCGTTCTTGCCAGTGGTTGATATCATTTTGCTCAATCACCTTAAGCATTTCAGCATGGCGCGCAATACGCTCAGCCAGCGGCATCGTCAGTGCCCTGTCCATTGCTGCGGCCACATCATCCCGGTCGTAAGGGTTAACAATCAGCGCCGAGGTTAGCTCGTTTGCCGCACCGGCAAACTGCGACAGCACCAATACGCCCGGATTCGCAGGATCCTGCGCGGCAACATACTCTTTCGCGACCAGATTCATCCCATCACGCAATGGTGTGACCAGGCCGACTTCCGCGTATCTGAAGACTTTCATTAGCACTTTGCGATCAAAATGCTGGTTCAGGTAATAGAGCGGCGTCCAGCCAAGCTGACCATATTTCCCGTTAATGCGCCCTGCTTCCGTTTCCAGTTGATGACGAATGTCCTGGTAGGCCTGCACTTCACCACGCGAGGTCGGTGCGATTTGCGTATAGCGAATCTTGCCGTGATGCTGCGGATACTTCTCCAGCAGTGTTTCATAGGCGAGAAAACGCTCCGGCAACCCCTTGGAGTAATCCAGACGCTCAACGGAGAAGATATTCTTGACGTTTTTCAGCTCGTTTTTCAGTTGCGCCAGTTTGGGTGGCAACGGCCCCGAAGCCTGCTGGGCAATCTCTTTCGGTTCGATACCGATAGGGTAAACCTCGGTCTGGAACGTTTTGCCCCATGCGGTATGGTGCGTACCGCCACGTGTTGTCAGACGCGTTTGGGTAGACAGACAGTCTAGGAACGCCAGACGATCGCTCTCGGTCTGGAAACCCAGCAAATCATAGTCACACAACTGCTCAAGCAGTTCGGCATTCGGCGGCAGCGCGTTGAAGATTTCCGGGGTCGGGAAAGGAATATGCAGGAAGAAACCAATACGGTTATTCACCCCACGCTTGCGCAATTCACTGGCAAAAGGCAGCAGATGGTAATCGTGGATCCACAGATTGTCATCATCTTCTACCAGCGGTAATAACTTATCCGCCAACAGGGAATTTACCCGCTGATAGCCCTCCCATGCCTCACGCTGGAACTTCACCAGGTCCAGGCGATAATGGAAAGCCGGCCATAACACGGCGTTGGAAAATTGAGAATAATATTGCTCGTAATTCTCTTCGCTGAGGTTAAAGGAAGCCCATGTGATATTTCCACGCGAGACCTTTTTCAGCGGTGCATCTTCATCACCAATTTCACCACTCCAGCCGAACCATAATCCGCCCGTGGCTTTTAATGCTCCCAGAATCCCTACGGCCAGCCCACCTGCGCTGGACTTTTTATCGTCAGGCGGAGCAATGCGATTAGATACTACGACTAAGCGACTCATAGCCATCTCTCCTGTTTGTTAGCGCCTTTTTTTCTTGTTCTTGATGGTCAGTTATACGTTTAAGCCACTGATGGACGTCATTCACACAACCCAAACGCCATTGCGCGTGAGTTGCACCAGCCCCTACTTTCACCGAAATACCTGATTTCGCGTTCACGACCTCAAAGCCGTGCTCATCCGTCAGATCATCGCCGATAAATACCGGTTTTCTGCCCTTAAACGGCGACTCCTGTAAAAACGCGTCTATAGCGGCACCCTTGTTGATGCCTGACGGTTTAAGTTCGATCACACATTTGCCTGGCTGCATCGCCAGTTGGCCCCAGGTCTCAACCATTTTGCGTGCCAGAGCGAAGATTGCCTCTTCATGCTCCGGTGCCTGCCGATAATGCAGAGCGAACGCCATCCCCTTGCTTTCAAGCTCGGCACCCTTAAGTGCGGCCATTCCCGTAGTCAGTGCCTGTTCCAGCGGCTGGATGATCTCATCTGGCAACGTGACCCGGTGAGTTTGACCGTTGATATCGCGGCGCTCTGCCCCATGAACCCCGGCAAGGGGAAAACGGTAAGGCCTGGCAAGCTTGTCCAGCTCTGCCATTGAGCGCCCTGAGATCAATGCCACCGCGCCATCATTCATTTCAGCAAGGCGTGCGAGCCGCTTGAGAACATCCGGCGGAACAAAAACCTGGTCAGGGTGAGGTTTGATTTCAGCGAGGGTTCCGTCAAGATCGAAGAAAAAAGCAAAATTTCCGGAAAAGACAGGCGGTTCAGATAACAGGTCAGCCACCCTGGTTTCCTCCTTAATGGTCAACGGTGAAAGGTCTCATACGATAACCTTTCATTATCATTAGCCATGTAAGTATAGACAGTGTGACGCTGCTCGCCATTTTATGCATAACCCATCAACCATTCTGGCGGTTGATGGGTTACTGGAGGTATGCTTAAAGATCAATCATCATAGCGATGACAGGAGGATTACACAGTTCTTTTAGCCTTCTGTTTGTAGCGGTCAAAAATCACCGCAGCCAGCAAGATCAAACCACGCACCACATACTGGGCAAACGGCGAGATGTTCAGCAGGTTCATCGCATTCTCTACCGTCCCCAGAATCAGGATCCCGGCGACCACGTAAGAGATTTTACCGATACCGCCTTTCAGCGAAACCCCACCCAGCACGCAGGCCGAAATCACAATCAGCTCATAACCGATAGAGGTCATCGGCTGACCGCTTGTCATACGCGAGGCCAGGATAATCCCTGCCGCCGCGGATACCAGCCCGGACAGAACAAAGATAATGATTTTCGTGCGCACCACGGGTACGCCCGCCAGACGCGCCGCTTCTTCATTGCCGCCAATGGCCAGCGTGTTTCGACCGAACGTCGTTTTGTTTAGCAGGAAGCCAAACACGATAAGGCAGGCGACAGTCAGCCAGATTGGCGCAGGCAGCCCCAGCCAGTTGGCATAACCAAGCGTAAAGAAGCTCTCGTCTTCAATACCGACCGCTTTACCATCAGAAATGATATAAGCCAGCCCGCGCACGATTTGCATCGTGGCAAGGGTCGTGATCAGGGCGTTAATTTTCAGCCGGGCAATCACAAAACCGTTAATAAACCCGCTCACCACGCCCAGCATCAGGCCAGCAAATACGCCCAGCCACAGGCTTCCTGACATGTTGATCACCACAGCGGTGGTAACACCAGCACAGGCGATGACGGATGCAACCGAAAGGTCGAAGTCACCGGAGGCCAGACAGAACAACATCCCGCAGGCCACCATACCGGACATGGAGATTGCAAGCCCCAGCCCTTTCATGTTCACAAACGAGGCGAAGTTCGGCACAAAAACGGCGCAGCCGATAAACAGTGCGGCAAACACCACCAGCATACCGAACTGATCCCAGATGCGGCCCAGGCTAAAGGCCGATGGCGACTTCGGTGCGCCAGAAGAAGTTACAGATGACATCATATTCTCCTTGCTCAGGCGACAGCCTGGCTAACTTTAGGCATCGCGAGGCTGAGCGCTCGCTGTTCATCGGCCTGACCATGAAGCAATTCACCGGCAATTTCGCCTTCGCGCATCACCACGATGCGGTCGGCGACGCCAAGGACTTCCGGCAGGTCGCTTGAGGCAAACAACACCGCTACACCACGGGCTGCCAGCGCATAGATAACGTTATAGATTTCATGCTTGGCCCCCACATCAATCCCGCGAGTGGGTTCATCGAGCAAAATGACCTTCATCTCTTCCGATAACCAGCGTCCCAGAATGGCCTTCTGCTGATTACCACCGGAAAGATTCATAATTAACTGGTCGGCACTGGGCGTTTTGATATTCAGGCTACGAATATGATGCTCGGCGTTCTGCGCCTCCCAGCCGTTATTGATCAAACACCCTGCATGGATAAACTTACGCCGGGCGCTGATATTGATATTCTCCTGTACGGAGTGGACGGGAATAATCCCTTCTGCTTTACGGTCTTCCGGGCAGAGCATCATACCGGCGCGAATGGCATGGGATGGTTTCTGGATATTAACCTCAGCACCGTCAATAAAGACTTTCCCTTCGGTAATTCGCGTACCGCCGAACAAACCTTTCATTAACTCGCTGCGCCCTGCCCCTACCAGACCGAACAGACCAACAATCTCGCCGCTGCGTACCGTCAGGCTAATCGGTGTGCGAACACCGGGCGCTTTAACCTGATCGAGGCGTAGCCGTTCATCGCCATAGTCGCGCGGCTGCCAGCCGTAGATGTCGCCCAGGTCACGGCCAACCATCGCCTGTACTAGCTGGTCATGGTTAACCTGCTGCATGTCCGTGAACGTACGGACATAACGTCCATCTTTAAACACGGTAATGGCATCGCTGAGGGCGAAGATCTCTTCCATGCGGTGCGAGACATACAAAATGACGCGCCCTTCTTTGCGCAGCTCACGAATAACCCTGAACAGGTTTTCGATTTCGCGCGCCGACAGTGAGCTTGTCGGTTCATCGAAGGCAATAACTTTGGCGTTACGTGCCAGCGCCTTCGCGATTTCGACCATCTGCCACTGCCCGATGGAGAGATATTTGAGCGGCGTCTGTGGATCAATATCCAGCCCCAGATGCTTGAGTTGCAGACCCGCTTCATAATTAAGGAGTGAGCGGTTAACGATCCCGCTTTTATGGGGTAACTGGCCGAGATAGATATTCTCCGCCACCGTCATTTCCGGTACCAGATGCAGTTCCTGGTAGATGATAGCCACACCGGCATTAAGCGCCGCCGTGGTATCCGCGAAGCTAACTTCCTGTCCTTTAATTGCCAGCGTACCGGTCGTCGGTGCGTAATTACCGCTGAGAATTTTCAACAGGGTCGACTTACCCGCGCCATTCTCCCCCATCAACGCGTGGACCTGACCGGCATGACAGTCAAAGCTGATATCGCTCAGGGCCTTGACGCCGGGGAACGTCTTGCCGATGCCGCGGAAGGAAAGATAAGGAGTAGAGTCTTGCATAACGTCTCCGTGAATCAGTTCAGTGTACTTCTGGCCCTCCCTGATAAGGGAGGGCACAACCATCAGAGATTTACTTCACGCCTAACCCTTTTTTCGCCAGCTCTTCTTTGAAGTTATCGCGAGTGATCAGCACCACATCGGTAACCGCAGTGAATTTCGGCGGCTCAACACCTTTGGTCACCCAGTTGTAGAGCAGCTCGCTGGTTTTATAGCCATGCACATCCGGGCTTGGCAGCAGAGAACCGTAGAAGCCGGTCGCCTGCGCTTTCGACAGCTCGCTCACCGCGTCCACACCGTTAATACCAATGCCAATCACATCCGCAGCTTTAAAGCCCTGACCTTCGGTTGCACGCACGCCGCCCAGGACGGTGTTATCGTTCATACCCAGCACCAGCCAGTGTTTCACTTCCGGATGTTGCACCAGCAGAGAGTTACCGGCATCAAACGCACCGGGGATATCGTTTGATTTTGTCGGTACCTGGTAAATTTGTTTTTCCGGGAAGCCCGCGGCTTTCAGCGCATCCATTGAACCGGTGGTACGGCGACGTGCGGTATCCAGTTCATTGGCCGTGATCGCCATAACGCCGGTCGTTTTCACATCCCAGCCGCGTTTTTGCATCTCTTTGTACAATTCCTGACCCTGACGCGCGCCGATTTCGCTGGCGGCCATCATGACCAGAGGAACGGAGGTCATCGGTTCGCCTTTGGCATTAACGAACTGATCATCCACGGTAATGACTTTCATGTCATAACCGCGCGCTTTAGCAACAATCGCGGAACCTAATTTCGGGTCCGGCGTACAGATAACGAAGCCTTTTGCGCCGCTCGCTGCCAGACTGTCGATAGCATTCAGTGTTTTTTCGCCATCCGGAACGGCGATTTTAATCACCTCAAACCCTAAATCCTTGCCCGCCTTATCGGCGAATTTCCATTCAGTCTGGAACCAGGGTTCTTCAGGTTGTTTTACCAAAAAACCCAGTTTCATTGTTTCAGCAATAGCGGATTGTGACATAACGGCGGCAAGGCCAATGGCTGCTAACGCTTTAGTGAATTTGTGCATGGTTAACTCCAGCTTTGACTTTCTTTTACGTAGGGAAAAATAACTACCGGTTAACTTAAAAGGTCATAAAACAAGGCATTAGGATCCGTGCTTCCCTGGATACCTGTGCTGGCAGTAGTTTTAGCGGGAAATTGATTCTCCATAGGAGAGCAATATCACACCGCAGAATTACAGTAATTCCGTACATAAATTCAGCGGATTAAGACATAAAAATGGGCGTATTTGTCGTACAAATCAGAAGGGTATTAGCAGGATAATCCATAGCTCCAGCTCGGTTATCCTTGTCCCCCGATACAAGGTGTATCGGGGTGTACAAGTTACCAATGGTAATAAATATGATCTGCGTGATCGCGCACGGGGGTTTCATCACCCAGCAAGCGTGCTGACAGGGCAAACGCAAAATCAAACGCGTGGCCAAGACCTTTGCCGCTTAACAGATTGCGGTCTTCCACCACCGGGGCATCAACGTACTCGCCGTTTCGAACCCCTTGCCACAAATCGCCGGAGCAGACGTAGCGGCGCCCATCCAGCAGGTCATTGCCGCCGAGCACTCTTGCGGCCGCGGAGCAAATCGGGCAAATCAGCCTGTTCTGCGCATCATGATGCTTAACAAATGCGATAACTTCTGTGTTCGCGGCAAGGTTAACACTGCCCTGCGGGCCACCCGGAAGCACCACGGCGTCGTAAAGTGTGTCAGCACGCTCGCTCAGCGTGCTGTCTGCCACCATCGGAATATTGTGATAGCTCACTACCGCACGTGATTGCGCGCAGGCCAGCGTTTCAACCTCGATATTCAGGCGACGCAGAATGTCGATGGTAATAATCGCCTCTGCCTCTTCAAACCCTGGCGCTAACAACACCGCCACTTTTTTCATTGCCTACTCCTTACCCTGTTGTTGTCATCAATTGTCCATACATTAAATCAAAACGGTGTTTCAAAATCGTTCTTAAGTCACATTCTTGCCGCCAGACATGCGCAAGCCGTCACTTTTCAGGTAACCAGAGAAACCGCAGGCTTTTGAAAGATAGGTTTATTTGCCTGTCGGAATAAGTGCACCCTCTGTAAGAGAAAACGAATATTTATGACTGAATAAAACTATCATCCACATGTCATATGGGCGAAATGAACAATAACGTAATATAACTTAGGATACGCTTCTTCCTCTGTAATCCTTATGCAACTCACGTTGAGGCAGATGGATACCTGAATGGTTTGCCGTTTTAATTTAACACGTGCAAAAACTTACTCTGTAATAAGGATATTATTATGATGACCTCTGTAATGACGCAGAAATTGAATACCCAGATGAATCTTGAGTTTCATGCGTCACATCTTTATATCTCTCTTGGCAACGGGTGTATGACGCGTAACCTTCCTGCTATGGGGGTGTTTCTGCGCATTCAGGCGCAAAAAAGTGTGACGCGAATGATGCAACTGTTCGAATATATTAAGGCGTCAGGGACCTGGCCGGTTATTAAGGCGGTTGATATGGTGGACAATAATTTTGTCTCTGTTGAGGATGTTCTAAAGCAACTCATGGAAAACCAGGCCCTGCGTATCTGTGCACTGGAATGTCTGGCCGAAGAGATCGCATTGGACACTAATATGGCCACTCTCGAACTCATAAACAACATTCGCGCAGAATATCAAAACAATAACGAAGAATTAAAAAACATTCTCACTATTCAGTATTCCGCTTCCCTTGCCTGTTAATTTTTCCGCGTTACCCCTTCCTGTCGTCAGTCGATGTTTAATCCCCCCACCGACTGACCCATTACTTTGCCAGGGTATGAATTATTTGTTAATAAAAAGTATATAAGTTATTGCTTTTATTAATTTTGCTCAAATTGGATCTGGCTCTCATTGAGAGACGTTACAAAATGTAATGATCTATTCAATGTATTAATGTCCAGGACAAGGTGAGTCATGATTACCATTGAATTTATCATTATAATTCTCTGTTTATTAATAGGGACACGTTTTGGCGGGATGGGGCTGGGTTTAATCAGCGGTATTGGTCTTTTTCTCCTGAGTTTTGTATTTGGTCTGGAGCCGGGCAAGCCGCCGGTTGATGTTATGCTCACGATTCTTGCCGTTATTGGTTGCGCGGCTACGCTGCAAACCGCAGGCGGTCTGAACGTGATGATGCAATTTGCGGAGCGGTTATTACGTCGCCATCCCCAACATATTACGTTGCTGGCACCGTTCACCACATGGACATTGACGTTTCTCTGCGGTACCGGGCATGTGGTCTACACCATGTTTCCTATCATCGCCGACATTGCGCTTAAGAAAAATATCCGCCCGGAACGTCCGATGGCCGTGGCTTCTATTGCCTCGCAGATGGCGATTACCGCATCGCCGGTCTCCGTTGCCGTCGTGTCGCTGGTCTCCATTCTTGCCGCGCAGCACGGCATTGGTCATGCCTGGAGTATCCTTGAAATACTGGCCGTCTCTGTTCCGGCCTCGCTGTTCGGGGTCGCTATCGCCGCGCTGTGGAGCCTGCGCCGTGGTAAAGATCTGGCAGACGACAAAGAATTCCAGGAAAAATTAAAAGATCCGAAACAGCGTGAATTCATTTATGGCAGTAGCGAAACACTGATGAACCAGCGCTTCCCCAAAGAGGCCTACTGGTCAACGTGGATCTTTTTTGCCGGTATACTGGTCGTGGTATTACTCGGCGCACTCCCGCAATTGCGCCCGGCTTTCGACGTAAAAGGTAAACTTTCCCCCCTCTCCATGAACCTGGTCATTCAGATGATGATGCTGATTGCCGGTGCCGTGATGCTGATGGTCTGTAAGGTCAACGCTTCTGCTATATCAGGCGGTGCGGTATTCAAAGCGGGAATGGTGGCTATTTTCTCGGTGTTTGGTGTTGCATGGATGAGTGATACTTTTTTCCAGGCACATCTGAACGAACTGAAAATGGCGCTGGAAGGGGTCGTGAAAAGCCATCCGTGGACCTACGCTATCGTGCTGTTCCTCGTCTCGAAACTGGTAAACAGCCAGGCCGCCGCACTGACCGCCGTTGCGCCAATGGGTCTGATGCTGGGCGTTGAACCCAAAATGTTGATCGCCTTCTTCCCGGCCTCGTACGGCTATTTTGTTCTGCCGACCTACCCGAGTGACCTGGCCTGTATCGGCTTTGACCGCTCAGGCACCACGCGTATCGGCAAATTTATCATTAACCACAGCTTTATCATTCCGGGTCTGATTGGCGTGAGTTGCGCCTGTGCTGCCAGCTACATGTTGGTCTCGGCTTTCTTCTGATAGCAAAAAGCGGCGAAGATCGCCGCTTTTATCACCCTTCCGCCTTTTGTTGCGGACATAAAAAAACCTGCCTCGGCAGGTTTTTTTATCATCAGAACATGGCACCCGGGGGGACATCTTTGAAGGTTTTGCAGTAGGTTTCAAAAATGCTTTTCAGGATTTTGCGCAGTTTCATGTTTTGCTCCGGCGATTTGTTATGCAGGTGTTATCGGTTGATGTGCATATAATATGACCTCCGTCACAAAAAGCAATATTTACGTGATAGAAATCACGTTTTATTTTTAAAGAAAAACAGTTTTTGTTAAAAATTCGTATAGAATCTGCGACTTACAATCTAAAATTTTTTTGTATTTTTAAAAAATAATTGGATAAGTTAAGGAAATAGTGGCGAGTGAACACGGAAGGGAAAGCAGAGGCCAGCGTGTGCTGACCTTCAGGGGTATCAGGCGAGGATCTCACGCACGAAAGCTTCGATGGCTTTATCCTGGCAGTTTTCAAAGAAGCACTGCTGGAAACGCGGGCCGGAAACGGCGGTTTTCACCAGTTCCGGATCGATGGCGCGTAAGGTATCAAGGTAGTTCTCTTTGACTACCGCCGCTTTTACCTGGTTGAGGATACCGGCATTACGCACCTGCGGCTCTTTACGTTCCGGCGGGTAGCCTTCACCTTTACGGCCCGTGAACGCTTTTTCAAAGATAAAGCGCACATTCAGCTCCGCGCCCCAGCCAAACCCTTTGGCGAACGGCAATGAGAGCGCGTTGCCGTTGTTAATCTGGGCAAACAGGAAAGCGTCAGCCGGATCAATACAGTAACCACAAATAACGCCAGGATGAATATTCAGGGACATCAGCGCCCCCTGCCCTGTACCGCAACCCGTCACTACAAAGTCGACCGCTTTAGCATTCAGCAGAATACTGGCCATAATACCAAGGTGGATATAGGTCAGGTGATGATCGTTTTCGTCACTCATACCCACATTGAAGACCGGAAAATCTTTTTCATCCGCAACCGCTTTCAGCTCTTTAAGGATGACGGCGTTTTTCCCTGCCTGGCTGTTTTCCATCATCAGTGCAATCTTCATCTTCATCTCCTGGTTAATGCATTAAGTTGCCAAATTGGATTAACCTTACTACCTGATAAACAGACTTTCAAATTTAATGAAAAATAGTTTTAAAAAAGCAAATTGCGTTCACAGTTTTGCCTGAAATGAACCTGATTGCCCCGTCGTTGCACGTAAAAAGGTCAGTTAAGCAGGCTATTCTGCCGATTGCCCGCGTAATAAGTCGGTAAGATGCAACAATGCCCATATGAATCAGAGCGCTTTCATGAACAAAATCCTTGTTGCCGCCTCGCTGCTACTGCTCGCCGGGTGCTCAATAACCAAAGAACCCAAAGTCAGCAATGTTGATACGACCAATGGTCTGATCCGTCTTAGCTTTAATCAGGCGATGATGCAAAACGCACACTATGACGAATACACCACCCAGGGAACCGCCAACAAGCAGTGTCAACAAATGGGCTATGCGACCGCAGTGGCCTATGGTCAGCCCATTTCGACCTGTAGCCTGATCAGTGGTTCCGTCTGTATGAACACGACCATCACCATTCAGTACCAGTGCCGTGGTATGGCGCTCAACAACGTGCCGGCCGCCAGAGCCTGGTAACAATTAATGCCAGTGCTCCACCGCTGGCATTACTCTTTATTTAAATAAAAGAATAATTATCATTTCCCCGCTTATTTTCCTGCAATGCGTGTTATTCCCATTCTCATTTTTAATAAAAATTATTTTTTATTTTACCTTTTGCAAATAATTAAATAACAAATTATAGTGGCCGCTCTTTACCTCTTTTATTATTTTTCGGAGTGGCGCCATGCTTAAAGCTGAAATGATTGAAAAACTCAATGAGCAGATGAACCTCGAACTTTTTTCGTCTCTGCTTTATCAACAAATGAGCGCCTGGTGCAGCTATAACAGCTTTGAAGGTGCCGCCGCATTTCTGCGCCGCCATGCGCAGGAAGAGATGACGCACATGCAGCGTCTGTTTGATTATCTGGCAGATACCGGCAGCTTACCGCGCATTAACACTATTCAGTCGCCGTTTGCCGAATATGCTTCGCTGGATGAATTGTTCCGTGCGACTTACGAACACGAGCAGTTGATCACCCAGAAAATTAACGAACTGGCGCACGTCGCAATGACCTCGCAGGATTATCCGACGTTTAATTTCCTGCAGTGGTATGTAGCGGAACAACATGAAGAAGAAAAACTGTTTAAATCCGTTATTGATAAACTGACGCTGGCGGGTAAAAGCGGCGAAGGTCTTTATTTTATCGATAAAGAACTGTCTACTCTCGACACCGCAAATTAAGCAAAATGCGGTAATGACTCTACATTACCGCATTATTTTTTAGTGCTGGCAGATTTTACTTTCGTGGGTAGAAAACCCATTTTCCGCAGGAATAAATTTCCCACGCGATGCCAGAAACGCCACCAGCTCCGCTGCCGTCATATCCTCTGCTGAGCAGGTATGAAAACGGGCATCCTTACCAAAGCGCATACAGATTGCCGCTTCCAGGCTTTGCTCTGAATAACGCTCCCCTGACTCCAGCATCATATTAAGTACTTCATGACCATGAATTGACGCCATACACCCTCCGCTTAAAAGATGCATCATAGACACATCTTTATAAGGGTTTATTGCGCTGAGACAGGTTTACCTGCATTGCGCACAGCCTGTAGACCGCCAGCCAAACGACCAAAGGCAAGCGCCTCTTTTCATGTAATTATTTATTTACACTGTTTGTAAGCCCGGTTTGACGCAGATCGGTTTTTCACATACTCTGCGCCGCATATTTGATAAAGAATGCAGTTTGAATCCAGAGGAAAGTGTGAAGAATCGAGCACTTGGCAGTGTTTTTATTGTGGCTGGTACCACTATTGGCGCAGGGATGCTGGCGATGCCGCTGGCCGCCGCCGGGGTCGGATTTAGTGTAACGCTGGTTTTACTCTTCGCCCTGTGGGGACTGATGTGTTATACCGCGCTGTTATTGCTCGAAGTCTATCAGCACGTGCCCGCCGATACAGGGCTCGGTAGTCTGGCGCGACGATACCTGGGGCGTTACGGGCAGTGGATCACCGGTTTTAGCATGATGTTTTTGATGTATGCCCTGACGGCGGCTTATATCAGCGGCGCCGGTGAGCTGCTGGCGTCCAGCCTCAGCGTATGGACTGGCATCAATGTATCGTCATCAGGCGGGGTATTTTTGTTTACCTTTGTCGCCGGTGGCGTGGTCTGTATTGGCACATCATTGGTCGATTTATTCAACCGTTTCCTGTTTAGCGCCAAGATTATTTTCCTGGTGGTAATGCTCGCGCTGCTCCTGCCACATGTTCATCAGGTGAATTTACTCACCCTGCCGCTGGAAAAAGGGCTGGCCCTCTCCGCCATGCCGGTGATTTTTACCTCTTTTGGCTTTCATGGCAGCGTGCCGAGCATTGTCAGTTATATGGGCGGTAACGTTCGCAAGCTGCGCGGGATATTTATCACCGGCAGCGCGATCCCGCTGGTCGCCTATATTTTCTGGCAACTGGCGACCCTTGGCAGTATTGAGTCTTCAACCTTTATGGGAATGCTGGCTAACCATGCCGGGCTGAATGGACTTCTTGAGGCGCTGCGCGAAGTGGTTGCCTCCGCGCATGTGGAACTGGCTGTTCATCTGTTTGCCGACCTGGCGCTGGCGACCTCATTTTTAGGTGTGTCGCTTGGTCTATTTGATTATCTGGCCGACCTGTTCCAGCGCCGCAACACGGCTGTCGGGCGTCTGCAAACCGGCGCGATAACCTTTTTGCCCCCGCTGGCCTTCGCCCTCTTCTATCCGCGCGGTTTTGTGATGGCGCTCGGTTATGCTGGCGTGGCGCTTGCGGTGCTGGCCCTGCTGATCCCCGCCCTGCTCGCATGGCAAAGCCGTAAGGCGCATGGACAAGCGCAATATCGTGTTCTGGGCGGGAGACCTATGCTCTGCCTGGTGATGGCCTGCGGCGTAACTATTATTGCCGTACAGTTTGCGATTTCAGCAGGCTTGCTGCCGGAAGTGGGATAATAAATCGGGCTCATCAGGAGCCCGGTTTTTTTAGTGCAGGCAGCAGCTTTTGAATTTCTTACCGCTGCCACACGGGCAAGGATCGTTACGCCCGACTTTTACACCATTCACCTGCGGTTTCTGAGCAACAGGCTCTTGTGGATTCGCCGACCAGTACTCATACAGACGCAGAGCGGCAGGCCTGATAGCCTCTACGCTTTCATTGAATTCCTCTTCGGTGAATTCATCCAGACGCTCAAAGTTTTCTTCCAGCCCGTGCAAGGCAATAATATCCAGATCGGCCTTACGCTCCTCCGGCAAGCCTGACCAGTCGGTTAGCGCCACGCCGCGCATATAGCCAAAACACCACTCTTCAACCACCGTGTAGCTCTTACCGTCCACTTCGTTGTAACCAAAGACGGGTTCAAACTGATCCGGGTAATCACTCAGGCGCTCGGCAATATCGTTCAAATGCTTAAAGCAGAGATCGATAAAACGATTCATTTCACGATCGTTTTTCCAGCGCGGAATGTTCTTTTCGCCGCCCCATACGGCAACCAGCCAGCGATCCGGCTCGACAACCACCGGGCCGGACAATACGGCGGTCAACATACCATCCAGCTCCGCCACATCGAGTACGGACTCATCGCTGTGGCCATAAGCGACCAATGTCTCTTCCAGCCACTGCAATTCATTTTCATTTAACGGGCCTTCGGTCATTTACGACTCTCCTGATGGCATAAGGGATAAAAAAGAAGGGTATCACAGAAACGATAAGCGTAAAAAAGCCGGGACAAGCCCGGCTATTTATAATCAGAATTCTGGCGTCAATTTTTCTTTGCGCTGAACAGTCTTTTAATTGATGACCGTATGCAAAATCACCGCTTTAGTGTCAGGGTCGATAAGCTGTACATCATCTTTTACCAGCGTTGCCTCAATGGTATTACGATCGCCATTAATGCTGTCGATATGGATGAAATATTTCGCTGAGGTGCTGACATTTTTGCCTTTGCCTTTGAAATCGGCGAACTTCGCAGAGATCTCACGGGCCTGATCGTCAGGAACCAGCACTGTGCAGCCACGGACGGTCTTATCGACAGATAACGATACACCCCGTTCATTGACGGTGATGCCCCCGTTCATGTTGCAAAGGAAGTTATGATATTCATAGCCTTTCTTTGCAAAGTCATAGCTGCTATCGGTAAGGGTGAAGATCCCCATATCGTTAATTTTGATAGCGTTTTCACCCGAAGCTGTTTTCAGCTTCAGGAAGTCCTCATCATGATAAGAACCATCGGTGGTGGAATAAATGACGATATTTTTGATGTCTTTATATTGCGCAATTTTTGCTTTAATTTGCGGCAGTTCTTCTTTTTTGATGTCTTCTTTCGCAAATGAATCACTGGTGTTGTTCCATTTGTTGCTAAAGAGTCCCATCAGCTCATCATCGTTAAACTGGCGCGGAGTTTGGGCAAAATAGATATAAAAGAGATCTTTTGTAGAAATCGGCTGGTATTCGCTGTCGGCAACGTTTTTCAGCGCCTGATCTTTTGCATTTAATTCTGCTTCATATTTATCACGCCACGCCTTTTGGCCCGCCGTCGGCTCGACTTTACTTTGCTTCATGTCGGTCAGCGCGAATTTTCCTTCGGTGATAATTTTCTTATCAGCCTTAGTGATGGTATAGGAGACCGGCGTTGAGAAGGCTTTACCGTAAATCTCATCACTGCTGAAATCAGCCTGGGCACTACAGGTCAGGCTGTCCTGGCCTGTTGCAGAAAGCGTCGGGTTACTTATTTTCAGAACGTCAGTCTGGCCAAAGCCTTTGTTAAAGGTATCAGCGGAATAGAGAAAACTGTCATCAATACGACTTTTTCTTCTCAGCTCCGAATCAGTAATGCTTTTGGTCGAGTCAACGTTACGATCGCTAAAAGGATAATAGTTAAAGGGATGTTGGGTTAAAAACTCACTGGTGCCCGCTTTGAAGTTGTTTGTTAATTGCTCAATTGCCTGCGGCGACTTACATAAAGTCTGAGCTTCTTCGCTTGTCAGTTCAGAAATCTTTTTATCTTCAACCGCTTTATCGCAGCCAACCAATACGACTGACAGCCCTAAAATACATACAATCCCGCGCATAATTCCCTCTTAAATAATGACACTTTTACTTTATGTTCCGCATTTACCAGCATCACCTAAAAACAATCAGTGGCAGCGTCCAGTCCGCAGAAGTTGTCACATTCAGGTCAGGCGAAATAGCCAGCGGCAATGTTGATAATTAAAAAACGGCGCGTAACACTAACAGGATTATCAGACGACATGTACCCACCTGTTTTAGTACATGAAAAACCTGTGAGTGATTTTATTTAAAGCAAATAAATATCCTCCGGCATAGCCGGAGGTTTTTCAGATGCGCCTGTAAGGCTCTGTTACCAGCCGCGCCCTAACAGGCGCATACGATCTGACATT
>SMDE01000003.1 GCA_004346725.1 Phytobacter diazotrophicus
AGCTGTTTTAACAAATCAAAAGGGGTTTTAATAACTGGCTTAAAGCTGAAAGCTTTCCGGAACCCCCAGCCTAGCTGGGGGTTTTCTATAGACAAAAAAAAGGGCCGGTTTCCCGGCCCCTTTATGACTCAGTCAATCATATTATGCGGCTTTGGCAACAGCTTCGGTTTCCGGACGTTTCAGGAACGCATAGACCAGACCTGCCAGCAGTGTACCTGCCACGATAGAGAGCAGATAACCCACAACCGGGGTGATTGCACCTGGAATCAGCAGAACGAACAGGCCACCGTGCGGTGCCATCAGTTTCGCGCCAATCGCCATGGAGATAGCCCCCGTCAGCGCGCCACCGGCGATACAGCATGGCAGAACACGCATCGGGTCTCGTGCCGCGAACGGAATCGCACCTTCGGAGATGAAGCACAGGCCCAGAACCAGCGCCGCTTTGCCCCCTTCCTGCTGCCCTTTATCGAATTTCTTACGGGCAACAATGGTCGCCAGACCCATCGCCAGCGGCGGCACCATACCGGCAGCCATGATGGCGGCCATCGGTGCGTAAGTCTGCGTACTCAACAGACCAACACCAAAGGCGTAGGCCGCTTTGTTCACCGGACCACCCATGTCGGTACACATCATGCCACCGAGGATTGCACCCAGCAGGACAGCATTCGCCGTACCCATGGATTGCAGCCATGACGTCAGACCTGCAAGGATACCCGCAACCGGTTTACCGATAAGGTAGATCATCGCCAGACCAACAATCAGGCTTGAGAACAGCGGAATGATCAGGATCGGTTTCAGCGCTTCCATGCTTGGCGGCAACTTAACGCCTTTACTAATGGCTTTCGCCAGATAACCCGCAAGGAAACCGGCAATAATACCGCCGATAAAGCCAGAGCCGGTACTTACTGCCAGCATACCGCCAATAAGACCCGGCGTCAGACCCGGACGGTCAGCGATGGAGAAGGCAATGTACCCGGCCAGCACCGGCACCATCAGAGCAAACGCAGACCCACCACCGATTTGCATCAGCGCGGCAGCCAGCGTATCCGGCGTTTTAAATGCGGTAATACCGAAGGCAAAGGACAGGGCGATACACAGACCACCGGCAACAACCATCGGCAGCATGTAAGAAACACCGGTCAGCAGGTGGCGATAGGCGCCCGCACTCTCTTTTTTACCTTCACTGCTCGCAGCTTGCGTACCGCCGCTCGGCTGATACGTTTTCGCTTCGGCTTGCGCTTTGTCTAATTCCTGCGCCGTTTTCTTCAGTGCCAGGCCTGTAGTCGTGCGATACATCGGTTTGCCAGCGAATTTCGCCAGATCCACTTCGATGTCAGCGGCGACGATCACCAGATCGGCTTGCGCCACTTCTTCCGGCGTGATGGCGTTACCCGCGCCAACAGAGCCGCGTGTTTCCACTTTCACCCACCAGCCGCGTTTTTTCGCTTCGGTTTCAATGGCCTCTGCCGCCATAAAGGTGTGCGCAACACCCGTCGGGCAGGCGGTGATAGCCACGATACGTTTCGGACCACTGTTGCACGTCACAGGTGCCGCCGCCGGAGCTGCGTACGGAGAAGCGTGGTTCTTTGCTTCACTTAAAAACAGTTCCGGATGCGCCACAGCGCGATTGATGTCGCCCAACCAGACTTTCTTGCCGCTCAGCGCGCTGTCAGCCGGCACGCGGGAGCCCAGAACGATCGCCAGTTCAGCTTCACCGGGGTTGTCGATAAACTGCAAATTCGCTTTTTGTGCCGCTGCGCCTAACAGGCTTTTCGCCATATATGCGCGAGCTTGACCGAGTTCAGAATCAATTATCAGCAGCGTTTTCATTATGCTCTCCTGCTGTTAGTTAAAGGGTTTTAAGTCAACACGCGCCATCATCGCGGCTAACTGGGTACGATCGGTAATACCTACATTGCTCTGGCTAACGGCCAGTGCTGCCACGGCAGTGGCCAGGCGCAACGTATGTTCACTGGACTCTCGCATTAACAGGCCATAAATCAGACCGCCAACCATTGAATCCCCTGCGCCAACGGTGCTTACCACCTCCATTGACGGCGGTTTGGCGATCCATTCGCCCGAAGCGTTAACCCACAACGCCCCTTCCGCGCCCAGTGAAATAACCACATGGGCAATTCCTTGTTCACGAAGCGCATGCGCCGCGTCGATCACATCTTTCAATTCCGGTAATTTGCGACCAGCCCAAATTTCGAGTTCGCGACGGTTAGGTTTAACCAGCCACGGCGCAGCTTTCAGACCGGCAACCAGCGCATCGCGGCTGCTGTCGAAAATGATGCATGGGCACTGGCTGCGCAGGCGCGTCATCCAGTCGGTAAAGGCTTCCGGGCTCACACCCGATGGCAAGCTGCCGCTGACACAAACCATGTCGAACTGACCCAGCCAGGTCAGCGAGTCTGCAACAAAACGTTCCCAGTCTGCCGGCGTCACTTCGAAGCCGGAGAAGTTGAAGTCAGTGACTTCGCTGTCTTTTTCCGTCAACTTCACGTTGATACGGGTACGACCCTGGACAATCTGGAAGCGGTTAGCAATACCCAGTTCGCTGAACAATTGCTGGAAACCATCCTGGTTGTCTTTACCCAGGAAGCCGCCGACGGTCACGTCGATGCCCAGATCTTTCAGCACTTTCGCCACGTTGATACCTTTACCCGCAGCATGCAGGCCGGTAGTGCGAACCAGGTTCACTTCACCGCGTTCAATTTCCGGGGTATACCCGACCAGATCATAGGCAGGGTTAAGGGTAATAGTAGCGACACGTCTGCTCATTATGCGCCCTCCCCCAGGCCGGCAGCGATGGCTTCGCCAATCGCTTTCAGCGCCTGTTCAGCATCATCGCCCTGTGCGGTGAAGCGCAGACGGTGACCTTTCTTCACGCCCAGCGCGACCACTTTCATTAGGCTACGACCATTGGCGGATTTACCGGTACCGTCGAGGTTAGCGACAGTCACTTCGCTATTAAATTGTTTGATGGTATTGACCAGCATGGTGCCCGGACGGGCATGAAGGCCATGTTCGTTGCGTACAACAAACTCGGCGGTCAGCAGGTTGTCAGCAATAGCGTCATCGCTGGTCAACAGTGCCAGCAGGGTAGCGGCATCTGCGCTCAGAAGACGGTCAGCTTTATTGTCGAGCAGCAGATTGCTCAGACGTTTGAGCACGGCAACCGGCTGGTCATCAGCCATTGCTACGCTGACCAGCAGCGCAACGCTTTCACCGTTCACATCAAATGCTTTTGCAGCACGGCTGACAGCCACCGCGCTCCCCAGATTGCCCTGTGCGCTGTCGTTCAGCCAGATCCCCTGACCGAGATTCAGCGGTTGTTCGTTAATCGCGCGTGCCACATAGACAGCATCAACCGCGCCCGCTTCTTTCAGCCGCGCAGCGTTCAGCGCCTGCAGCGTCACGAGGTCGCTGGCGACAACGTCAAGGCTCAGGGTATCGTTATCCAGTTTCAGCGACGCCACTTGCTGTTCACCCATCAGCAACGCACGCAGTTCTTCTGCTGTGGTCGCCGATTGCAGTTGTGCAGCAACGGAATCATCGCTCAGGACGTGGGTTAGCTGACGCAGCAGGCCCAGGTGTTCATCAGAACTGGCGGCAATACCGATAGCCACATAGGCGACCTGGCCTTCCCCCCAGAGAATGCCTTGCGGGAACTGGAACACTTTGACGCCGGTTTTCAATACCTGGTCGCGGGTATCAGTCGTCCCGTGAGGAATGGCGATCCCGTTGCCAAGGAACGTTGACGTCTGCTGCTCACGCGCCAGCATGCCATCAACATAACCACCGGCGACATTACCTGCTTCTGCCAGTGCGGCAGCAATCTGACGAATCGCCTCTTCTTTCGTCCCGGCCTGCTGGCCCGGATGGATGTCCTGAACGGATAACTGGAACATGTAAATCCTCTCCTGCTGAACTGAATCGTTTCAGCTAACTTGAGAAATAATGCGCCACCCTGAAATGTGTTGAAAACAAGATGACGCTGAAACGTTTCGAGAAGTCTTGACTTTTCCGGTTCAGCAATCAAGAAAAGTCTCGTTTTTGATTGCAAAATTACGATCTACTGCACATTTCACTCCCTGGCATCCCATTTTTGCTGAACAAAGCTGACCGTCTTTTTAGGTCACATTCAGCACCCATCAGCACAGCAGTATCGTTGAAATGTTGTTCCGTTTTTGTGAGCAAAAAAGAGAGGGGGAAAAATACCTGTCCGTTTTTCGGTTGTTGCCCGTCACGCCTTATCGGTACCGTTAAGCGGCCATTCAACAGAGGATTGTGATGATGAATTTTGCCCTTTTGCACCGACAAGACGGCCCGTTACTGATAGCAAATGTCTGGGATGTCTCCAGCGCCAGAGCCGCACAGGCCGCGGGTTATCAGGTAATGGGCATCTCCAGTGCCGCCATTGCCGCGATGTATGGCTATGACGATGGCGACAGCATCACCTTTGCAGTACTCCACCACCTAATCGTCCGTTTACGGGCTTGCTGCCCTCTGCCGCTGACCGTTGATATGGAGTATGGCTATGGTGAAAGTCCTGAGCAGATTATCGAAAACCTGCTCACGCTGGCTGAACTCGGTGTCGCCGGTGTTAATCTCGAAGACAACCGCGTTCAGCAAGGAAAGCGGATGTTGAGGATTCTGCTGAATTTGCATCACTACTGAACGCCATTCGCCAGCGCCTTGCTGATGAACAACACAGTCGGTTCATTATGGTATTGCGATTGTCATCCCTTGCCACCGGATCCCTGGCAAGGACGCTGCAATGACAGGCTACGGCGGCGGTATTGCGCGCAAGAAATGGTTACTGGAGCATGAAGCGAAATATCAGCACAGCGCGGAGTCGCCTTAAGGTGCGGTCGCGGCTTCCAGATTAATCAGGAAGGTCATGGCAGCCTCCCGATCGCTGAAACACATGCCAGCGCTCGGTTGCAGGCTGGCGCAGACCGATGGACGTAGCGGGGAGCCGAAAATTTTACACGTGTTGTCATCCGCCAGTTGGATACAACGCGTGTTGGCCGGCTTGCCCTGTGGCATACCGGGGATAGGACTTGAAATCGAAGGGGCGATACAGCACGCTCCGCAATCCGTACGGCATTCCATAATCACGACTCTCTGTTGGGCTGGCCGCCAAACTACCTGTTTTCCCCGTCAAACGCAAAACTCAGCGATTCCACTTGCCTGTAAAGGCCCTCGCGGGTACTTTGTCGCGATATTTTCGTTATTTTTAATTTACAGGATCCCACTGATGCCAAGAGCGAACGAAATCAAGAAAGGTATGGTGCTGAACTACAACGGCAAACTGCTGATTGTAAAGAATATTGATATTCAGTCACCGAGCGCCCGCGGCGCCGCAACCCTCTATAAAATGCGTTTCTCCGATGTGCGCACCGGCCTGAAAGTCGAAGAACGTTTCAAAGGTGACGATATCGTTGATACCGTGACTCTGACCCGCCGTTTCGTTGACTTCTCCTATGTTGATGGCAACGAATACGTGTTTATGGATAAAGAAGATTACACGCCGTACACCTTCACAAAAGAGCAGATCGAAGAAGAACTGCTGTTTATCCCGGAAGGCGGAATGCCGGATATGCAGGTGCTGACCTGGGATGGCCAACTGCTGGCGCTGGAATTGCCGCAGACCGTTGATCTGGAAATTGTTGAAACCGCACCGGGCATCAAAGGCGCGTCAGCCAGTTCACGTACCAAACCGGCAACCATGAGCACGGGTCTGGTGATTCAGGTTCCGGAATACCTGACCACCGGCGAGAAAATCCGCATTCATATTGAAGAAAGCCGTTATATGGGCCGTGCGGACTAAGCCAGCCTGTAAAAGTAAAAAAGGACAGTGAAAACTGTCCTTTTTTTATTTCTGAGCGAAGCTAACGGATTACAATAGGTCGCGGAACAGCGTTTTCTTAAGCGCCAGTTCCACGCCGCGCACTTCCGCCATCCCTTTCAGGCGGCCAATCGCCGAATAGCCTGGGTTGGTTTTCTTACGCAGGTCATCGAGCATCTGATGACCGTGATCCGGACGGAATGGAATCGGGCGCAGGTCGCCGGCTTTCTTGCGGCGTTGCTCTTCACTCAGGATCGCCGCCACAACCGAAACCATATCCACATCGCCCTGCAGGTGCGCAGCTTCATGGAACGTTTTCGGGTTATCTTCACGGCAGGTAGAACGCAGGTGCGTGAAGTGAATACGGTCGCCGAACGTCTCAATCATGTTCACCAGATCGTTATCGGCGCGTACACCATAGGAACCCGTGCACATGGTGAAACCGTTATTGATGCTGTCGACCGCGTTTTTCAGCCAGTGCATGTCCTCAATGGTCGAGACAATACGCGGCAGGCCAAGGATGGGACGCGGCGGATCGTCCGGGTGTACCGCCAGACGCACGCCGACTTCTTCAGCCACGGCAACAATCGCGCGCAGGAAATAAGCCATATTTTCGCGCAACTGATCTTTGTTGATGCCATCGTATTCCGCCAGACGGGCACGGAACTGATCCAGCGTGTACCCCTCTTCTGCCCCCGGCAGACCAGCAATAATATTGCGCGTCAGTTTTTCTATTTCCGCTGCGCTCATCGCTTCAAAATAGGCCTGCGCCTGCTGCTGTTCTTCTTCGGTGTAATCAGCCTGCGCACCGTCGCGTTTGAGGATATAAAGTTCAAACGCAGCAAAAGCAATCTGATCAAAACGCAGCGCTTTAGAGCCGTCCGGCAGTTCGTATTCCAGATCGGTACGCGTCCAGTCGAGGATCGGCATAAAGTTGTAGCACACGGTATCGATGCCACAGGCTGCCAGGTTGCGGATGCTTTGCTGATAGTTAGCAATCCAGGTGTCATACTGTCCACTGTGCGTTTTGATATCTTCATGCACAGGAATACTTTCCACCACCGACCAGGTCAGCCCTTTTTCAGCCAGCAATGCCTGACGCTGTTTGATTTCTTCTACCGGCCAGACCTGACCGTTGGGAATATGGTGCAGTGCCGTCACAACACCTGTTGCGCCAGCCTGACGCACATCATCTAATGAAACCGGATCGTTCGGTCCGTACCAACGCCAGGTTTGTTCCATCGCCTCATCCTCAAAGTTGTTATACCAATACCGCAAAGCCCATGACGACTACCATACATGTTTAACGGAGAGGGTCAAACGCCGCCGCAAGAATGATTGATCCAGCTCACATTACCCGGATATTTCAGGCACACCAATTCAATTTGCTGTCATATAACTTTACACTGCACATTGTTAATTAATGGTTAAACAGGTGTATTTCAATGCAAACAATTGCCTCCGTAACGCTGCCAGAAACGGTGCAGTTACCTCGATATGATCGCCGTTCATTGCGTTCGCGCATTGTTCACTTCGGTTTTGGCGCCTTTCACCGCGCGCATCAGGCACTATTGACTGACCGTGTGCTGAACGCGCTGGGGGGCGACTGGGGCATATGCGAGATTAGCCTGTTCAGCGGCGACCAGCTTATGGCGCAGTTGCGCGCGCAGGATCATCTGTACACCGTGCTGGAGAAAGGGGCTGAAGGGAATAAAGCCTACGTTGTTGGCGCGGTTAACGAATGTCTGAATGCCAAACTGGACTCACTGGCGGCCATCATTGAAAAATTTTGCGAACCACAGGTAGCCATTGTTTCCCTGACCATCACCGAGAAAGGCTATTGCATCGACCCGGCAACCGGCAAACTGGACCTCACTCAACCGCGCATTGCCCATGATCTACAGGAACCTGGCGAACCGCATTCCGCACCAGGCATTCTGGTTGAAGCGCTCGCCCGTCGACGTGAGCGCGGCCTGCCCGCCTTTACGGTGCTGTCTTGCGACAATATTCCGGATAATGGTCACATCGTGAAAAACGCGGTACTGGGTATGGCGCAAACCCGTTCCTCCGAGCTGGCGCAGTGGATTGATACGCATGTCAGTTTCCCCTCAACCATGGTGGACCGTATCGTGCCGGCCGCTACTGACGAATCCCTGGCGGAAATTGCCGCTGAATTGGGGGTTGCCGATCCCTGTGCCATCAGTTGCGAGCCTTATATTCAGTGGGTCATTGAAGACAACTTTGTTGCCGGTCGTCCGCAATGGGAAGTGGCAGGGGTGCAACTCGTACAAGACGTTCGCCCGTGGGAACAGATGAAGCTGCGTATGCTGAACGGTAGCCATTCGTTCCTCGCGTACCTGGGGTATCTGGCCGGGTTTGCCCATATCAGCGATTGTATGCAGGATGAGGTTTTTCGCCGTGCCGCACATCAGTTGATGCTAGGTGAACAGGCCCCTACGCTTGCTATTACCGGCGTGGACCTCAACGCATATGCAGACAATCTGATTGCCCGTTTTTCTAACCCGGCGCTTAAACATCGCACCTGGCAGATAGCGATGGACGGTAGCCAGAAACTGCCGCAGCGTATGCTGGATAGCGTTCGCGTGCATTTACAGCGTGAAAGCCACTGGCCGTTGCTGGCACTCGGCGTGGCAGGCTGGATGCGCTATGTCAGCGGAACGGATGACGCAGGCGAGGCCATTGATGTGCGCGATCCTCTGGTCGATAAGTTACGGGCTATCGTCGAGACCAGCAGTGAAAGGGAGCGCGTTGGGGCGTTGCTGGCGCTCAGTGAAATCTTCGGTACTGATTTACCCACCGACCCGCGTTTTGTGAATGCCATCGACAGTGCATGGCAACAGTTGCGCACGCAAGGGGCGCACCAGGCGGTGCGTAACGCCCTGCAGATTTAACATTTTCTGCCATTAAAAGGGGCGGAAAGTGCTTTCTCCGCTCCTGCCCTTCTCTTTTTTGCCAATTTTCGCCAGGATTGTCGCACTTATTATTGTGCGTAATGCTGGAGTAAACGTGACGAAAACAAATCTGATTACTGGCTTTCTTGGCAGCGGGAAGACGACGTCCATTCTCCATATGCTGGCAAATAAAGACCCCAACGAAAAATGGGCCGTTCTGGTCAATGAATTTGGCGAAGTGGGCATTGATGGCGCGTTACTGGCGGACAGCGGGGCCTTATTAAAAGAGATCCCCGGCGGATGCATGTGCTGCGTGAACGGCCTGCCAATGCAGGTTGGCCTTAATACGCTATTACGTCAGGGTAAACCCGATCGTTTACTGATTGAGCCTACCGGCCTGGGCCATCCAAAACAGATTCTCGATATGCTCACTGCCCCGGTCTATGAACCCTGGATCGATTTGCGCGCGACCTTGTGCCTTATCGACCCACGTCAGTTGCTGGACGAAAAAGTGACGGGTAATGAAAACTTCCGCGACCAGCTTGCGGCGGCTGACATCATTGTCGCTAATAAAGAAGACCGCGCCAGCGTCGAGAGCCAACAGGCACTGGAAGCATGGTGGCAGCAACATGGCGGCGACCGTCTGCGTATCAACGCCACACAGGGAAATATTCCCGTGTCGCTGCTGGATAACCCACGCCGCAATCTGCGCGCACTTCCCACCAGTGCCGAACATCATCACCACACCGGCGAACGAAAAGGACTGGCGGCGCTAAGCTTGCCTGAACATCAACGCTGGCGACGCAGCCTGAATAGTGGCCAGGGTCATCATGCGTGCGGTTGGATTTTTGACGCAGATACGCAGTTTGACACCATTGGTTTACTTGAGTGGGCGCGCCTTGCGCCAGTCGAACGCGTCAAGGGTGTAATGCGTATTCCCGAAGGGCTGGTGCGTATTAATCGCCAGGGGCTGGATCTGCATATTGAGACGCAAAATGTCGCGCCGCCGGACAGCCGTATTGAATTAATTACCGCCTCCGAAGTGGACTGGAATGCCTTGCAGGCCAGTTTGTTGAAGCTTCGTTTAAGTTAAGGACACTACTGTTTTGCCCGTATTGTTCAAAAATGGATAAAGATGAAGACTCGTTTACCGCTTATTTTTTTGCTTAATGTCGCTGGTTTTGCGCTGTTCCTGTCCTGGTATTTACCGGTTAATCATGGATTCTGGTTTCCGCTGGACGCGGCAATTTTCCACTTCTTCAATAACGGCCTCGTTGAGAACCGTGCCTTCCTGTGGCTGGTCGCGCTGACCAACAACCGCGCCTTTGACGCCTGCTCGCTCATTGCCATGGGTTGCCTGATGCTGTCGTTCTGGTTGCGTGAAGACAGCGCCGGACGTCGCCGGATCGTCATTATTGGCCTGACTATGTTGCTGTTTGCGGTGGCTATTAATCAGCTCGCGCAATTGCTTATTCCCGTTAAACGCGAAAGCCCGACACTCTTTTTTAGCGGCATTCATCGGGTCAGTGAATTACTGGATTTCCCGACCAAGGATGCCTCCAAAGACAGTTTCCCGGGCGATCATGGCATGATGTTGCTTATTTTTTCTTCTATCATGCTGCGTTATTTCGGTAAAAAAGCGTTCGCCATTGCCCTGATTATTTTTGTGGTTTTCGCATTCCCACGCGTGATGATTGGCGCCCACTGGTTTACCGATATTGCTGTTGGCTCTCTTTCTGTGGTGCTGATTAGCCTGCCGTGGTGTCTGATGACACCACTTAGCGACAAAATAATTAGCCTGTTTAATCGTTACCTACCGGGAAAATAAACAACTTTTATACAATTTAATAACATGGATGTACGCTAATCATCAGGGATCGTTTTCGATCCCTGATGCAAATTTGTCAAAACTTCGCCTTTTCTGTCATCCCCCTGTCATAACAATCACTATTCAAATTAGCGATTTGCATGATTCTTAACCTAAATTGCCGCTTTTTTAGCCATTCCTGATAATTAACTTTCTGTATCATAATTTCTTATAAAAAATCGCAGAAAAGCGCTCGCAATGCCCGTAGTGATAGGGTAATCTCGGGTCTGCTTTGAGCTAATGAGCAATTATTCTCATAACAAATAAATTTGTGCGTTCATCCACAGATTTGACCACGGGTAATTGTCTCATTGCATACAGCTAATTACTCTCGCTGCGTTGGCATTTTTTATAACGATATTTATCGTTAAGGACTTCAAGGGAAAATAATTAACATGGTCAAATCTCAGCCGATTTTGAGATATATCTTGCGGGCGATTCCCGCGGTAGCAGTGGCGGTTCTGTTATCAGCTTGTTCAACAAATACCGCGAAAAACATGCATTCTGAGACGCATGCTGTGGGCGAAGATATCTCTTCACTGCAAGCCTCTCAGGATGAATTTGAAAATATGGTGCGTAATCTGGATGTGAAAAATCGCATCCTCGATCAATATGCTGACTGGAAAGGTGTACGTTACCGCTTAGGCGGCGACACCAAGAAAGGTATTGATTGTTCCGGCTTCGTCCAGCGCACTTTCCGTGAGCAGTTTGGTTTAGAATTACCGCGTTCAACCTACGAACAGCAGGAAATGGGTAAGTCGGTATCACGCACCAGTTTGCGTACCGGTGACCTGGTGTTGTTTAGAGCAGGGTCAACGGGTCGCCATGTAGGCATCTACATTGGCAATAACCAGTTTGTCCATGCTTCGACAAGTAGTGGTGTGGTGATTTCCAGTATGGATGAACCTTACTGGAAGAAGCGCTACAACGAAGCGCGCCGCATATTGTCCCGCAGCTAACGCATGTTTTCGCCGGTTATCCCTTGGCTGGCGCGAAACGATAAAAGAACACTGCTTCGGCGGTGTTTTTTTATACCTATTTTTCTTGCCTGTTTATATGTCTCATTAACACTTTCCAGGCTATATTCCAGGAAATCAAATAGAGCAATCGCCTGGCTTTTTTTCGCTCAAACTCGCCAGATATGGATATAAGTGATGTTGACCCGCAACTTTTCCGCCAGCCGGAAAATTCTTCTGTTTAGCCTTCTGGTCGGTCTCTTCGCGGCTATTGCCGTTAGCGGGATTCATTTTTTAGTTGTTCAGAAGAAACATGAGCAAAAGATGAATGCCGTACTCGCGGGCATGCAGCACTGGCTCACAGACTATTTTAGCGATATCAAAACCACCGCTGAGACGCTCCAGCCGCTAACGCTCAATGAGTGCGCTGATGTCGCCAGTGAGCTGACCTCGCGCGCCGCTTTTAGCACCAATGTTCGCGCATTTTTATTAGTCAAAAACGATAACGCATTTTGTTCTTCCGCTACGGGCGTGATGCACGTACCGATGAAGGATCTCCTGCCGGAAATTGATCTGCACAAAGACTTTGATATGGTCATTTTGCACGGCACGCCAATGTTGCCGGACAAACCTGCGATTGCAATGTGGTTCCGCAGCCCCTTGCTTGATGACCGTGGCGTTTTTGTATCTCTCAATGTCAACCTCACCCCTTTCCTGCTTTATACCTCACAGCAACAAGAACTGACCGGTATTGCACTCGGGATCGGCCACAACGCGATCTCCACTTTTTCGACGGGTCTTGTTGATCTACGTACCCTGAAAGCCACACCGTTTCGCACAGCGCATCTTGCTGGCTTTCCGCTGACCATTAATCTTTATACCGAAACCTGGGAACCCGAAGACGTACAGCTTGCCCTGCTGTTTGGCGGCATGGTGGGCACGCTTGCGGGTTTACTGACGGCCTGGTATATCTATATCCGAATGCGTCCAGGCAAAGAGATCCTTACCGCCATTAAACAGAATCAGTTTTATGTGGTGTACCAGCCAGTGATTGATGCCAGTGAATTACGGGTGCGCGGTGTCGAGGTGCTGATGCGCTGGAAGCACCCCACTGCCGGCGAGATCCCACCAGATGCGTTTATCCAGTATGCCGAGGCGCAACAGCTAATCGTGCCGCTGACGCTGCACCTGTTTAAGCTTATTGCCCACGATGCGCCAGTCTTGCAAACACTGCTGCCACAGGGGGCCAAACTGGGTATTAATATCTCGCCCGGCCATTTGCATGTTGAAAGTTTTGCCAGGGATATTCGCCAGTTTACCCATTCCCTTCCGGCCGACTATTTCCGCCTGGTGCTGGAAATCACCGAGCGGGATATGTTGCGCCAGAATGAAGCGGTGAAATTATTCCAGTGGCTGCGTGATGAAGGTTATGAAATTGCCATTGATGATTTCGGCACCGGTCACAGCGCACTTATCTATCTTGAACGTTTCACCGTTGATTATCTTAAAATTGATCGTGGCTTTGTGAATGCCATTGGTACTGAAACCGTCACGTCACCGGTGCTTGATGCAGTGCTGACGCTGGCGAAACGTCTGAATATGGCCACCGTGGCAGAAGGTGTCGAAACACCAGAGCAGGCTCGCTGGCTGCGGGAACATGGCGTTAATTTTATGCAGGGTTACTATTTCAGCCGCCCAATGACACTTGAGCAATTCACAATGTGGCATCCCCCGCAGTTTTCATCACGACTTTAGGCCGTTAACTATTTCACAACGGGCGCCCCCTCCCTTATTATTCAATGAGAAAACGTTGGTGCGCCCGGAGCGCCACAGGTAAAGGATCCCGCCCGATGAAGTTTGTGCGCCTGTTTATTTTGAGTTTGCTGCTGGTAGGCACCGTTAGCCATGCGCAAACCATTAAAGAGAATTACGCGTTTGCCGTTATCGGCGAGCCCAAATATGCCATCAATTTCTCACATTTTGACTATGTGAATCCCGCTGCGCCTAAAGGCGGCAATATTACGCTTTCCTATATCGGTACGTTCGATAGCTTCAACCGCTTTGCACTGCGCGGTAACGCCGCCGTGCGCACCGAGTCGCTCTATGACAGCCTGTTTACCACCTCTGATGATGAACCGGGCAGCTACTATCCGCTGATTGCTGAGGTGGCCCGCTACGCCGATGATTATTCATGGGTCGAGGTCTCGATCAATCCGCGCGCCACCTTCCACGACGGCTCACCTATTCGGGCCAGCGATGTGGCATTCACCTTCCATAAATTCATGACCGAAGGGGTGCCGCAGTTCCGCCTGATCTATAAAGGCACCACGGTAAAAGCGATCTCCCCGTTAACCGTGCGTATCGAACTGGGTGAACCGGGCAAAGAGAACATGCTTAGCCTCTTCTCACTGCCGGTTATGCCTGAGAAATTCTGGAAAGATCATAAACTCAGCGACCCGCTATCGTCCCCTCCCCTCGGGAGCGGCCCTTATCGCATCACCAGTTGGCGGATGGGACAGTACGTGACCTACTCGCGCGTGAAGGACTACTGGGGGGCGACACTGCCGGTCAATCGCGGGCGCTGGAATTTCGACACGATTCGCTATGACTATTACCTGGACGACAATGTCGCCTTTGAGGCCTTTAAAGCTGGCGCGTTCGATATGCGCACCGAGGGCAGTGCAAAAAACTGGGCGACGCGCTATATCGGCAGCAATTTTGACCGTGGCTATATCATTAAAGATGAGCAGCCAAACACCTCCGCGCAGGATACCCGTTGGCTGGCATTCAATATCCAGCGACCAGTGTTTACCGACCGTCGGGTACGTGAAGCTGTCTCGCTGGCCTTTGATTTTGAGTGGATGAACAAGGCGCTGTTTTATAACGCCTACAGCCGCACCAACAGCTATTTCCAGAACACGGAATATGCCGCACGCAATTATCCGGATGCCGCGGAGCTGACACTACTGGCGCCGATGAAAGCCGACCTGCCGCCTGAGGTTTTCACCTCTATTTATACTCCACCTGCCTCCAAAGGCGACGGCTATGACCGGGAGAACCTGCTGAAAGCGAGTGAGCTACTCAAGCAGGCAGGCTGGGAAATGAAAGACCAGAAGCTGGTGAACTCCCAGACCGGTAAACCGTTCGTTTTCGAGATGCTGCTGCCTTCTGGCGGGAACAACCAGTGGGTGTTGCCGTTTCAGCACAACCTGGCGCGGCTGGGTATTACGATGGAAGTCCGCCAGGTCGATAACTCGCAGATAACCAATCGTCTGCGCACCCGCGATTACGACATGATGCCGCGCGTGTGGCGGGCAATGCCGTGGCCCAGTTCCGATCTGCAAATCTCCTGGAGTTCGCAATACATTGATTCAACCTATAACTCCCCCGGCGTGAAAAGCCCGGTACTGGATAAACTGATCGCGCAAATTATCCAGGCGCAGGGAGATAAGCAAAAACTGCTGCCGCTGGGACGGGCGCTCGACCGGGTGCTGACGTGGAATTACTACATGTTGCCTATGTGGTATATGGCAGCCGATCAGGTGGCCTACTGGGACAAGTTCTCTATGCCAGGCATTCGCCCCGTCTATTCACTCGGTTTCGACACCTGGTGGTATGACGTGAACAAAGCGGCAAAACTGCCCGCAGACAGACGCTAAGGAGACAGGATGGGCGCCTATTTTATTCGACGCTTATTGCTGATCATTCCCACCTTGTGGGCGATTATCACCATTAACTTTTTCATCGTACAGATTGCCCCGGGAGGGCCGGTCGATCAAGCCATTGCGGCGATTGAGTTCGGTAACCAGAGTGGTTTACCGGGAACGACGGTCGAAGGTGGCGGTGCCACACACGCCCGAACCGGTGTCGGCAGCGCTACCAGCAACGATAGCCACTATCGTGGCGGGCGTGGGCTTGATCCGGAAGTGATTGCTGAAATCACCAAACGCTACGGCTTCGACAAACCGATTCATGAGCGTTATTTCAAAATGCTTTGGGATTATGTCCGTTTCGACTTCGGCAATAGCCTGTTTCGCAGCGCCTCAGTGCTACAACTGATCAAAGAGAGCCTGCCGGTTTCCGTCACGCTTGGGCTATGGGGGACGCTGATTATCTATCTTGTGTCGATTCCCCTGGGGATCCGCAAAGCGGTCTATAACGGCAGCCGGTTCGACGTCTGGAGCAGCGCTTTTATTATTATCGGCTACGCGATCCCCGCATTTCTGTTCGCTATTTTGCTGATCGTCTTTTTTGCAGGCGGCAGCTACTACGATATCTTCCCGCTGCGTGGGCTGGTTTCGTCGAACTTCGATACCCTGCCCTGGTACGCTAAGGTAACCGACTACCTGTGGCACATCACCCTGCCCGTGCTGGCAACCGTCATTGGCGGCTTTGCGGCCCTGACCATGCTGACGAAAAACTCCTTTATGGATGAGATCAGAAAGCAGTATGTGGTGACCGCGCGCGCAAAAGGCGTCAGCGAAGGCAATATTATGCGCAAGCATGTGTTTCGTAACGCGATGTTACTGGTGATCGCAGGCTTTCCTGCCACCTTTATCAGCATGTTTTTTACCGGCTCACTGCTCATTGAAGTGATCTTCTCGCTTAATGGGCTGGGGCTGCTGGGCTACGAGGCCACCGTCTCTCGCGATTATCCGGTGATGTTTGGCACGCTTTATATTTTCACGCTTATCGGCCTGTTGCTGAATATTCTCAGCGACATGACTTACACGCTGGTCGACCCGCGCATCGATTTCGAGGGACGCTGATGTTTAAATTAAGCTACGTCAACCAGACTCGCTGGGCGCGTTTTCGCCATAATCGCCGTGGCTTTTGGTCGCTGTGGATTTTTCTGCTGATTTTTTTATTCAGCCTGTTTGCCGAACTGATCGCCAACGATAAACCGCTGCTGGTGCGTTACCAGGGTCACTGGTACGCGCCGGTGATTTTCAACTATAGCGAGAGCGAATTTGGCGGTCCGTTTGCCACGCCTGCGGATTATCAGGATCCCTGGCTGCAGCAGCAAATCGCTCAGCATGGCTGGATGATTCATGCCCCCATCCGCTTTGGCGCGCGCAGTATCAACTACTCCACCACTCAGCCTTTCCCCTCGCCGCCCTCAAAGCAGAACTGGTTAGGTACCGATGCCAACGGCGGGGATGTGCTGGCGCGTATTCTCTACGGGACGCGTATCTCATTGCTGTTTGGCTTAATGTTGACGCTCTGCTCATGCGTTATCGGCGTGCTCGCAGGCGCACTACAGGGCTATTACGGCGGGAAAATAGATCTGTGGGGCCAGCGCTTTATTGAGGTCTGGTCAGGCATGCCAACGCTGTTCCTGATTATTCTGCTCTCCAGCGTCGTACAGCCTGGATTCTGGTGGTTGCTGGCCATTACGGTACTGTTCGGCTGGATGAGTCTGGTGGGCGTGGTGCGCGCTGAGTTTCTGCGCACGCGAAATTTCGACTACATCCGTGCGGCGCAGGCGCTGGGGGTGAACGACCGCAGCATTATGCTGCGCCATATGCTGCCCAATGCGATGGTCGCCACGCTGACCTTCCTGCCGTTTATTTTATGTAGCTCGATTTCCACCCTGACCTCGCTGGATTTCCTCGGCTTCGGTTTGCCACTGGGTTCACCGTCGCTTGGCGAATTATTACTGCAGGGGAAGAATAATCTGCAGGCGCCCTGGCTGGGTATCGCGGCGTTTTTATCTGTGGCGGTCTTACTGTCGCTGTTAATTTTTATTGGTGAAGCGGTGCGCGACGCCTTCGATCCCAACAAGGCGGTATAAGATGACCCCTCCCCTGTTACGCATTGATTCCCTGTCTATCGCTTTTCGTCAGCAGGAGACACAACGCACGGTGGTGGATTCGCTTTCGCTGCAAATTGAAGCGGGCGAAACACTGGCGCTGGTCGGCGAATCCGGCTCGGGTAAAAGCGTGAGCGCATTGTCGATCCTTCGCCTGCTCCCCACGCCACCCGCTGTCTATCCGCAGGGCGATATCCTCTTTCATGGCGAAAGCCTGCTGCATGCCAGCGAGAAAACCTTGCGCCAGGTGCGCGGCAATAAAATTGCGATGATTTTTCAGGAACCGATGGTGTCGCTCAATCCACTGCATAGCGTGGAAAAGCAGCTCTACGAGGTCTTATCGCTCCACCGGGGGATGCGCCGGGAGGCCGCCCGCGCCGAGATCCTGACCTGTCTTGACCGGGTGGGTATCCGCAATGCCCGTCAGCGTCTGGGGGATTTCCCCCACCAGCTTTCTGGCGGCGAACGCCAGCGCGTGATGATTGCCATGGCGCTGCTCACTCGTCCGGAATTATTGATTGCGGACGAACCCACCACCGCGCTGGATGTGACGGTGCAGGCGCAAATCCTGACGCTGCTGCGCGAACTGCGTCAGGAGCTGAACATGGGGCTTCTGTTTATCACGCACAACCTGAGTATTGTGCGCAAACTGGCAGATAACGTTGCCGTGATGCAAAACGGTCTGTGCGTCGAGCAGAACAGCGCCAGCGCCCTGTTTGCCGCGCCAACGCACCCTTATACCCAGCGCCTGTTGAACAGCGAGCCCGCAGGAGACCCGGTTCCTCTGGCCCCGGAGACACCGCCACTGCTGCGCGTCGAAAATCTCGGCGTCAGTTTTCCGATCCGCAAAGGTATCTTTAAACGCGTGGTGGGCGAAAACCGGGTGGTCAATAACATCAGCTTCACCCTGCGCGCAGGGGAAACGCTGGGGCTGGTTGGGGAGTCTGGCTCCGGGAAGAGTACCACCGGGCTGGCTCTGCTGCGCCTGATTGCCTCGCAGGGCACCATTACCTTTGGCGATAGCCCCCTTCACGCATGGAATCGCAAACAGATGCTACCGGTGCGCCACCGCATCCAGGTGGTATTTCAGGATCCGAACTCTTCGCTGAATCCACGACTGAACGTGCAGCAGATTATCGAAGAGGGATTACTGGTGCATCAGCCGACGTTGACGCGCGAAGCGCGGGAGGCAGAGGTCATCAGAGTCATGAACGAGGTTGGTCTGGATCCAGAAACCCGCCGACGTTTCCCGGGTGAGTTTTCTGGCGGTCAGCGCCAGCGTATTGCCATTGCCCGGGCACTGATACTGAAACCGGAGCTGATCATACTGGATGAACCCACCTCCTCTCTTGATCGCACAGTACAGGCGCAGATCCTCGCCTTACTGAAATCGCTCCAGCAGACGCACCATCTGGCTTATATTTTTATCAGTCATGATTTGCAGGTGGTACGCGCGTTATGCCATCAGGTGATTGTGCTGAAACAGGGAGAGGTGGTTGAGCAGGGAGAGTGTCACCGCGTGTTTAGCGCGCCGCAGCAGGACTACACGCGTCAGCTTTTATCATTAAGCTGACGCTCAGAAAGGGTTCTGGGTGGTGAAGGGTTCAGCGATCGCGACGCCAAAGTTTTTCAGGCGGCAGGTCGCTGCAAACTCATCCTGACAGTTCACGAACAGACAAGGTTCACCTTCGCATTCCACGACGGAACAATCTACTGCGATGTCACTCAGTGCCTGACTCAGCTTGTGCATAACCGGCCAGGCGCTATCGCCATCCGGACTCAATAATTTCAGCGCCACAAGACTCCCTTCCGCGTCATCATCATTTTGCGGAATCGGTTCAACCCTGGCGCCTGCAAAACCGTCAAGCCAGCGATAACTCTGGGGTAAACGGTGGATGATGGAGAGTTGTAATGTATTCACTTTCTGTCCCCGGAAGTACCAATTACTTCACAAATATTTCACATTCATATTAACACATTATTGACAAACCGTCTCGTCAGCGACACATAAAACGTAAGACGCCGCGATCTGTGCGGGTTAGCGGTTCATTTATCAGGTTTTTATTGATGAACCCCGGCCCTTTTTTCGGCTATATGTACCCGTTTATGAGATCTAACTCAACTTATTTTACTACAAGGATGTGACTTTTTACACAAACGGATTTTACATAAAATAAACAAACACGTCCGAATGTATGTCAGGTTTGGTTGATGTGCATCAAAAAAGGGAGCATTTCTGCCCCCTTCTGTTGAAAGGTTACGCCTGTTTTTTGCCGCGACTGGCGTAGAGATAGAAGAGAATGGAACTGGTTGCGCAAAAGGTGATGGACCAAATCATTGGCCATGCGGAGTTGAACGCCGACATAGAAAGCAGCGTGCCGACAATTGCGCCAATACCAAAGCGGAACGTACCGGCCAGCGAGGAGGCGGTGCCTGCCATATGGGGAAACTCATCAAGAATAACCGCCATCGCGTTCGACGACACCAGCGAAACACAGCCGACAAAGGCGGCCACGCCCACCACCAGTGACCAGAAACCTACGCCAAGCAGTGCCGTGATAACCATCCATAGCGCCATCACAAACTGAACCCACAACCCACCACGGAACATCTTTAATGCGCCCACACGGCGGACGAAACGTCCATTGATGATGGTCATCAGGAACAGGAAAACAATATTTAGCGCGAAATAGTAGCCAAAATCCTGTGGCGAAACATGGTTGATTTCAATATAGACAAACGGCCCGGCGCTCAGAAAAGAGAACATTCCGGCAAAGCTAAAGCCGCTTGCCAGCATATAGCTGAGCACGCGTTTATGACGAAACAGAGAGGCAAAATTGCCGACGGTCGTGCGCAGATGGAACGGCTGCCGACGTTCTGGCGGAAGCGTTTCACGTATAAAGAACGCAATCATCACCGAAACCAGCAAGCCCGCTACCGCCAGGATCCAGAAGATCATATGCCAGCTAAACCAAACCAGCACCGCGCCGCCGATCATCGGGGCAAGCAACGGCGCAATGGTGGTCACCAGCATGACAAACGACATCATCCGCGAAAACTCTTCGCGCGGATAAATATCGCGCATCAGGGCATTAATCACCACGCTGGCTGCGGCTGCCGCGAGACCATGAAAGAAGCGCATGGTAATCAGTTGATCGATACTCTGTGCCAGCGCGCAGGCCACGGCCGCCGCGGCGAAAATCAGCGTACCGCCAAGAATAACCGGCTTACGCCCGATGCTGTCCGCCATAGGGCCATAAAGCAGTTGCCCCAACGCAAAGCCCAGAATGTAGGTGCTTAGCGTCATTTGCGCGCTGCCCGCCGGTACGCCAAACTGCCCGGCAATTACCGGGAGCGCGGGCAGATACATATCAATAGATAACGGCATCAACATGGCCAGCAGGCCAAGAATAATCACAATGCTCAGTGATGAGTGTGGCCTGTTGGTCACGAAAAGCTCCTCTACGTTAACGCGCAGGCAAACCGACGCTGGCAATCTCTTCTTCTGTCAGTGCGCGGTACTCTCCCGGCGCCAGATCGTCGTCGAGGGTAATCGCGCCGATACGTTCACGATGCAGCCCGACAACGTGGTTGCCCACGGCGGCAAACATACGTTTTACCTGATGATAGCGCCCCTCGCTGATAGTTAAGCGTACCTGCGTCGGCGTGATCACCTCGAGCTGAGCCGGTTGGGTCAGGTCTTTCTCGTTATGTAACTGGACACCTTTGGCAAAGCGTTCCGCAGTGTCTTGCGCCACTGGCGATTCCAGGTCGACCAGATAGGTTTTCTCGCAGTGATGGCGCGGTGAGGTGATACGGTGCGACCACTGCCCATCGTCGGTCATCAGCACCAGCCCGGTAGTATCGATATCCAGGCGCCCCGCAGCATGAAGTTTGTGCGCTACAGGCTCATCCAGAAAATAGAGTACCGTCGGATGGTCGGGATCGTCCGTTGAGCAAACATAGCCCTGCGGTTTATTGAGCATGAAATAGCGAGGGCCGGTTTGTTGAACCAGCGCGTTGCCCTCATACTCCACCTCGTGTTGCGGGAGCAATTTGAACGCGGCATCTCTGACAATTTCGCCGTCTACGGTAATGTGGCTGGCGCGGATTTGACGTCCGGCAATAGCACGGCTTACGCCGAGTTGCTGAGCGATAAACTTATCAAGTCGCATGAAGTTGTTTTGCCTGTATGGTGCTGGAAGCAGGACTTTCGTCCTTAAGAAGACTCAGGTGATTTACGCCTGTCAGTATAGCGGTCATTCTACGCCGCTCAAGGGAAAGATTCGTGGCATACTTGTGACATGATGTTGTCACACCATGAAGAGCATGACTTTTACCTTACGCCCTTATCAACGCGAAGCGGTAGACGCTACCCTCGCCCACTTTCGCCATCACGATGAACCTGCGGTGATTGTCCTGCCTACAGGCGCAGGCAAAAGCCTGGTCATTGCCGAACTGGCAAGGGTGGCGCGCGGGCGCGTACTGGTGCTCGCACACGTTAAAGAACTGGTCGCGCAAAACCATGCGAAATACCTCGCTCTGGGTCTGGAGGCGGATATCTACGCTGCGGGCCTCAAGAGTAAACAGAGTGAGGGCAAAGTGGTTTTCGGCAGCGTACAGTCCGTTGCCCGTAACCTTGACCATTTTCAGGGTGAGTTTTCACTGCTGATTGTCGATGAGTGCCACCGCATCAGCGACGATGGCGAAAGCCAATACCAGCAAATTTTACAGCACTTGCGCAAAGTGAATCCCCGCGTACGTTTGCTGGGACTCACCGCGACCCCTTTTCGTCTGGGGAAAGGCTGGATCTACCGTTTTCATTATCACGGTATGGTCCGGGGCGATGAAAACGCGCTGTTCCGCGACTGCATTTATGAGTTGCCGCTGCGTTACATGATCAAGCATGGCTATCTGACACCCCCGGAACGGCTGGATATGCCCGTGGTGCAGTACGATTTCAGCCGCCTGCAGGCGCAGAGTAATGGCCTGTTCAGCGAAGCGGATCTGAACCGTGAACTGAAAAAACAGCAGCGCGTCACGCCGCACATCATCAGCCAGATTGTTGAGTTCTCAGAAAGCCGCAAAGGCGTGATGATTTTTGCCGCGACCGTAGAACATGCCCATGAAATTACCGGGCTGTTGCCTGCGGGCGAAGCAGCGCTGATTACCGGCGAAACGCCAGGTCCACAGCGTGATGAGTTGATTGAGGCGTTTAAAGCGCAACGCTTTCGCTACCTGGTAAACGTGTCGGTGCTCACGACTGGCTTTGACGCGCCGCATGTGGATTTGATTGCCATCCTGCGCCCGACGGAATCCGTCAGCCTGTATCAGCAAATCGTCGGGCGCGGCCTGCGGCTGTTTCCCGGCAAGACCGATTGTCTCATCCTCGACTACGCCGGAAATCCGCACGATCTTTACGCGCCGGAAGTCGGTGCGCCGAAAGGAAAAAGCGATAACGTACCTGTGCAGGTGTTTTGCCCGGCCTGCGGCTTTGCCAATACCTTCTGGGGGAAAACCACGGCGGATGGCACCTTAATCGAACATTTTGGCCGCCGCTGCCAGGGCTGGTTTGAGGACGATGACGGCCAGCGGGAACAGTGTGACTATCGTTTCCGTTTTAAAAATTGCCCCCAGTGTAATGCGGAAAACGACATTGCTGCCCGTCGTTGCCGGACCTGCGACACCATTCTGGTCGATCCGGACGATATGCTTAAAGCGGCGCTGAAACTCAAAGACGCGCTGGTCCTTCGCTGTAGCGGAATGGACTTACAGCACGGCGCGGATGACAAAGGCGAGTGGTTAAAAATTACCTACTACGATGAAGATGGCGCAGATGTCAGCGAACGCTACCGCCTGCATACCCCTGCTCAGCGTACCGCTTTTGAGCAGCTCTTTATCCGCCCGCACACCCGTACGCCCGGCGTGCCATTACGCTGGATTGTCGCCGCCGATATCCTCGCCCGGCAGGCGCTGTTACGCCACCCCGATTTTGTCGTGGCGCGCAAAAAAGGCCAGTACTGGCAGGTGCGGGAAAAGGTGTTTGATTATGAAGGGCGCTTTCGCCGCGCCAATGAGTTACGCGGCTAAGCCATAGCGGTCCGACTTGTAACAGAGGGGGGATACGGGTATAATCCGCCCGCTTTTGCATCCGCAAAGCAGATCACTTGCCTGTTGCTGGGTCGCCTGTAGCAGGAACTATTTAAGAGAAATTGACATGTTTACTATCAACGCAGAAGTACGTAAAGAGCAGGGTAAGGGTGCGAGCCGCCGCCTGCGCGCAGCTAACAAATTCCCGGCTATCGTTTACGGTGGGAAAGAAGCTCCGGTTGCTATCGAACTGGACCACGACCAGCTGTGGAACATCCAGTCTAAAGCTGAATTCTATGATGAAGTTCAGACTCTGGTTATCGATGGCAAAGAAGTAAAAGTGAAAGTTCAGGCTGTACAGCGTCACGCTTACAAACCGAAACTGTCTCACATCGACTTCGTTCGCGCGTAATCGCTGACAAGTTGAAAAACCCCGCTCTGCGGGGTTTTTTTATGTCTCAGCAAACTCGATTAACGGTCTACCCGTTCGCGGCAAAATGCGTATCGGGATGATTTGCCCCTCACTCAAGGCATCAAGCACCTTTTCGGTGCTCATCAGATCCGTACCCTGCCAGGTCTGACCATCAAACTGAAAGTCGAACCAGACTTTGAGGCCCGTCGCAGCAATGCAACATCGACGGGGAATTTCTGGCGTATTCCTTCATGCCACAGTGCGGTCAGTTGCCACCGGTTCTGCGTTGCAGTTGATCGCGCAGATTCGGCGGTGTGCCCTTAATGGTCAACGTATCCGTGGCCGGATCCCAAAAAATACGCTCGCCCAACAGCAAGGCATCAAAGTTAATGGTTAACCCGCCGCCGCTACCCGCATATTTAGTTAACTGGCGCAATGTGCTGCGATCCGCCGGAAAGCTCTCTTCCAGCTCATAGCCCTGCCCGGCGGTAAACTCTTCAAAGCTCACTTCGCTCACGCCCGCCAGCTCTTTTGAAAGTGACGCCAGTTCAATCTCTTCGCCTGCCTGCAATTGTTCATTGCAGTAGGTGTAGACCTGCTGGCGAACATCCTGGCGCTCTGATTTATCGAGCTGCGCCTGGGCGGTAAAGTCATCCACCGCCTGCAACAATCCGCGGTTCTGCGCTTTGGCGTTTAATCCTTCGGTTGCACCGAGGAAATCCATGAAAAAGTCAGAGACCTTGCGCCCAACGCGCCCTCTGAGGAAGGTTAAATAACGCGTCGATTCCGGGTTGGTTTCCCACTCGGTTAAATCCACACGCGCCACGATATCCGCATGGTTAATGTCGAGATAATGCGTCGCGCTGATGTCCAGTTGCTCATTAACACGCATACTGCTTAAGTTATTGAGCACCGCGACCAGCAGGTATTCCACTGCCAGGTAGCGATAGTGGCAGAACAGCACAATGCCGCCGTCCGCAAAGGGATATTTTGCCAGTTCATCACGTAAGCGCCCCGTTGCCGCACGGCTGAACGCGAGAAAATCTTCCTCGCCCTGACGCTGGAGGCGTAATGCCTGCGCCAGTTCGCTGTCGTCGTTAAACAGGCCGTAGGCTTTACTTTTCGCGCTGTAAACCCGGTGTAACTCGGCGACCATCTCCTCAACGGGAGCAGTCGGTTCCAGCAAAGATTCGCGCAACACCAGCTCAAGGTTTTGCTCATCGCGTTTGATAAGCTGGTGCAGGGCAATCTGGTTGATGTCCAGACTCATGATAAACTCTCCTTTTAGACCGGGCGGTATTCAACCACCACGCAAGCAACTGTGCAACTGCTGATAAAAAAGCAGAAAAAAAGCTGTTGCTACGGTAATATGTTGCCCTTTATGAATAACTGATTTCGATTTATGCCACAAATTTCCCGCTATAGTGATGAACACGTTGAACAACTGCTAAGTGAGCTGGCCAACGTGCTGGAAAAACACAAGTCTCCGACCGACCTTTCCCTGATGGTTCTGGGGAACATGGTGACGAACTTGATCAATACCAGCATCGCCCCTGCTCAACGCCAGGCCATCGCAAAATCTTTCGCCCAGGCATTGCAGTCGTCCGTTAATGACGATAAAGCGCATTAAGGTAAACAGCGACAAGTTATGGTGACTCATCGTCAGCCCTACCGTGAAAAAGTCTCCCAGATGGTAAGCTGGGGGCACTGGTTCGCCCTGTTCAATATTTTATTGTCCATTGTGGTCGGTAGTCGCTACCTGTTTGTCGCCGACTGGCCGACAACGCTTGCCGGGCGGATTTACTCTTACCTGAGCGTGGTCGGTCATTTCAGCTTTCTGGTGTTCGCCACCTACCTGCTGATTTTATTCCCCCTCACCTTTGTGGTGATGTCCCAACGCCTGATGCGGTCTCTGTCCGTTATTCTGGCGACCACGGGCATGACGCTGTTACTTATCGACAGCGAAGTTTTTACCCGTTTTCACCTGCATCTCAATCCCATCGTCTGGGAACTGGTGATCAACCCCGATCAGAATGAGACGGCGCGTGACTGGCAGCTCATGTTTATCGGTGTGCCGGTTATCCTGCTCATTGAGATGCTGTTCGCCACCTGGAGCTGGCAAAAACTTCGCAGTCTGACCCGGCGGCGGCGCTTTGCAAAACCCGTGGCAGGGTTCTTTTTCGTAGCCTTTATTGCCACCCACGTTATGTATATCTGGGCGGACGCAAACTTCTATCGTCCTATCACCATGCAGCGGGCGAACCTGCCTCTCTCCTACCCGATGACGGCACGCCGCTTCCTGGAGAAACATGGCCTGCTGGATGCGCAGGATTATCAGCGTCGCCTGATTGAACAGGGTAGCCCGGAAGCCGTTTCGGTACAGTATCCATTGAGCGATCTGCGCTATCTGGATATGGGGCCCGGGCAAAACGTTCTGCTGATTACCGTTGATGGCCTGAATTATTCAGGTTACGAAAAACAGATGCCGGCACTTGCCGCCTTTGCGCAACAGAACGTGACCTTCACTCAGCACATGAGTTCTGGCAACACGGCGGACAGCGGCTATTTTGGTCTGTTTTACGGTATTTCGCCGAGCTACATGGACGGGGTGCTGTCGGCACGCGTGCCTGCTGCGCTGATCTCTGCGCTCAATCAGCAAGGTTATCAGTTAGGTTTGTTCTCTTCCGACGGGTTCAGTAGCGCGTTGTATCGTCAGGCATTGCTTTCGGATTTCTCACTGCCTGCGGCAAAAACGCAGACAGACGCGCAGACCGCCGATCAATGGATTGACTGGCTGGGTCATTATGCTCAGGACGATAACCGCTGGTTCTCCTGGGTGGCGTTGAACGGCACCAACCTGCCAGACAGCAATCAGCAGAATTTTGCCCGTCGCTATGGTCGCGCCGTTACCGATGTCGATACGCAGATCAACCGTTTATTGGATGCTCTGCGCGAATCGGGCAAGCTGGATGATACGGTTGTGATCATCACCGCGGGTCACGGCATGCCTGCCGATCGGTCAGCCACTGACTTTGCCTGGTCGCGCGATAATCTGCATGTGCCGCTGGTGATTCACTGGCCGGGCACACCTGCACAGCGCATCAACAAGCTGACCGATCACAAAGACGTGATGACGACGCTGATGCAGCGCCTGTTACATGTCAGTACGCCAGCAAACGAGTATTCGCAAGGCCAGGATCTGTTTAACGCAACGCGACGCCATACCTGGGTCACCGCAGCAAGCGGCGATGCGCTGGCGATTACGACGCCACAGATGACGCTGGTGCTCAATCAGAACGGCAGCTATCAGACCTGGAATCCGCAGGGTGAAAAGATTCAGGATCAGAAACCGCAATTGAGTTTGCTGCTACAGGTCCTGACAGATGAAAAACGGTTTATCGCTAACTGATTGATTATTTATGAATCAGTTAGCTCTCCCCTCACTTGCAATCAGCGGTGAAAAGGGTACTATTACCGCCACAAATCGGCACGTAGCGCAGCCTGGTAGCGCACTGTCATGGGGTGTCAGGGGTCGGAGGTTCAAATCCTCTCGTGCCGACCAAATATTTCACCGGTAAGCTTTTACGCGATCGGTTACCCCTTAAGAACCCGCAATCTCTCTGAGTTTGCGGGTTTTTTAATGCCCGCAATACTCTCACGCCTTTAGCGTGCTCTCCCCTTATCGATGAAAAACAGTGCGGATAACGCGTTTGTGATCAGATGCCAGAGTGGTTTTCGCCTGATTCCTGACACAGATCTTTTCACATCTGTGTCCAGCTCAGCATTTTTCAACGCGTGAAATATCCTAAGCTCATTTAGGCTTACATAACGCCATGCTTACTTCTTGTAGATAGCCAAGACTCATGCGGATCAAAGGCAGGGAATCACATGAAAAACGTCATTATCAGTATGATCGCAAAGATTTCAAAGATGGATGCGGAGGCGAAACAGCTGACTGCTCGCGTAGAGGCACAGTCACTATTACTTAGCGCCCTGGTGCTGACGCTGGGGAAAAACGGCGGCGTCCGCGAGATTATTGAAAACGTAAAGAAAGCCATCAACACGGCGGTGGATGTCTCCGACACGCCGCTTAAATCCGACGCCGAAATGCTGCTCAGTGAATTTACCGATCTGCTTTCCGTCACCCAGTTGCTGGATGACGCTGAATCAGAAATTGATTTCGAAACACTGAACGATCTTTTATCGAATACCGACGATAACCCCGAGCAGAAATGAGTACCGAAAGACCTGTCCCTGTCAATTACAAGACTGAGGCATCAATTTGTTGGTGTTTTCCCGCCAGCCATAACAGCTCGCTTTGAGCGCTGTCGGTTTAGGTTCATAAAGGACTAACAATCGCTGACCGGATTCATTGATTTTCCAACTGGCGCTGGCTGCCGTCTTTTCTGCCAGTTTTATTGGTCGGTTTTGTGTATCCAGTCCATACAGTTCAACTTGCCCGGCTGCGGCACCAAATTGAAGCGTCACGGCCAAAAGAGCATTTCCTTGCCAGCGCCATTCAGGCAGAGGTTGCAGCGCAGGTGACCAGGCGTCCGGCCAGCTTGTTGACCACACCGATGATGCAGCCCCTTTATCCTGCTTGAATAACGCCAGGTACGAAACGCTGGAATCTGCCCGCCCTTCCTGCCAGACGACCCAGCGCAATGCCCCCTGAGGATCGGCATCCATGAGACTCAAATTACGTACCGGTTCCGCCATGATGCGATTAATCGCATCAGGCGTTTTGTTTTCCGCTGCCTGCACGGCAACACTGGTGATAAAAACCAGGGCAAAAAAAGGAATAGCAAATAGAGTCTTCATGGGGTTACAGGTCCCTGTAGCGTACTGGCTGGCACAACGATAATGGATTGTAAGGTAATCAAGCCTGCCGTTTTATCGGTAATAGCATTGATCGGCCGACCACTCAGATAAGCAAACGCAGCTCGACTTAAATCAAGGACACGCGCCATTGAACCATCGCCAGCCCCACGATCATTCACTTTAACGATGACTGACCGCCCCTGGTAGGTCAGTTTTAGTTTTGTGCCAAGCGGTACGGCATGCCAGCGTTCACGTGGCAATAAAGCGGCGGTATACGCCGTATGGGTGTAAAGATCGCCGCTCGCAGTCATTTTATTGAGAAAGAAATCTGAATAAGTCGAAGCCACACCAGATACCGGAAGTCCCATTCTTTGCTCCGCAATGATGTTAATAAACATGCGCCCTTATTAAGGAAGAAGCTAATAATAAACCTAACTTTTTAGCCGCGTAACAATAGAAACAAACATTCAGCAATGACTCAGATTAATCTTAATCACATGCCGTTCAGATATTTTATGGCAGAAAAAGAAGGCGGCTGACGCGTTATTTTTGCGCCCGGAAGGTCAACAAAATATCGACCAAAACAGCAACTATCAAGACCGCTATCCGACCGCAGGCAGCAAAGGTGGTCAGTAGGATTTCAGAGGGAATGATGGTTGTGATTTTGCTGCTGTTGCCGGCGGAACAGCTTATCCACCGATAAGGTATCGGGTACTCCTTTGTCCGGCGCTGCCGGCGGCAAAATCAGTAGGTGGTTTTCGGCATCGATTATGGAGAGTTTGCAATGACTGACTGAGCGCCTGTTGTTGCTGCTGATAATTATGCTGTTCTTGCTGCTGACGTTGGACAATGGCGACGGCAAAGCTATCGCACTGCGCTTTTGTCGGTGGCGTTTTTTCTGCCGCTGCTGACATTTCATTGAATGTGGTCTGATAAAACACCGGGTCATAAGTCCAGCTATTTAAATCGCGCGCTGCGTAATTTTTCGCTGCTGCAGCAATCTGATAATCCAGAAAGCCAGGCGAGACACATTTGTTTGCCGCGACATCGGCAAGGGCAATGCGTTGGTAATTGACATAAGGGATTGTGGGTTGTGGCGTAGCACAGCCAACAAGCAAGACTGAGGGCAGTTGCCGTGGCAATGAAGAGCGCACCAATGGGCCTTTGAAAAACATCAACGGTAACGAAACACATTTAAGTCGCTTGAACGTTGCGACAAAAAAACCTGCCGAAGCAGGTTTCTCGATTACAGCGCAATATCCGCCGCGGGTTCATTCTCCGCTGGCACAACATGCGAGGGTTTTCGTACCGGGGGCGTAGCATCCGCCAGCGGCGATTCGTCGCATTTCAGCCCCAGCACGCGACTGGTGTAATGCAACTCTTCATCCGAGGCTTCAACGTTGCCGTCAAGCTTCACGCCGAGGAACGGAATGATCTCTTTGAGTTTCGCCTGCCACTCAGGAGAAGCGACTTTTTCCGGGAAGACCTTCTGCATCAGTTCCAGCATGATCGGCGCGGCGGTGGACGCGCCCGGCGATGCGCCCAACAATGCAGCGATAGTGCCCTCTTTGTCGCTCACCACTTCGGTGCCCAGACGAAGTTCGCCCAATTTCTTCGCATTGCGTTTGATGATCTGCACGCGCTGCCCGGCCTGCCACAAACGCCAGTCCTCTTTTTTAGCCAGCGGATAGTACTCGCACAGGGCATCAAAGCGATCGTCGTCGTTTTGCAGCACCTGGTTCATCAGGTATTTCACCAGGCTGAAATTGGTCATCCCGACGCTTAACATAGGCAGGAAGTTAGAACTGTTAGTTGAGCGCAGCAGATCCCACAGCGAGCCATTTTTCAAAAAGCGCGTTGAGAAGGTGGCGAACGGTCCAAACAGCAGTACGCGTTTGCCATCAATGATACGCGTATCGATATGCGGTACCGACATCGGCGGCGCGCCCACTGTCGCCTGACCGTAGACCTTCGCCAGATGGCTATTCACCACGTCAGGGTTTTCGGAGACCAGGAACTGGCCGCCGACCGGGAAGCCCGCGTATTCCGCCGCTTCCGGGATACCGGATTCCTGCAATAGTTTCAGCGCGGCACCACCGGCGCCAATAAAGATAAATTTGGCCTTGATAACCTGATCGACGCCGCTGTTTTTCAGGCTGGCAATGGTCACATTCCAGGTGTTATCCGCATTGCGTTTGATGCTGCGGACTTCACTGCCCAGTTTCAGCGAGAAGTTGTCTTTACGCTGTAAGGAATGAATCAGTTGGCGGGTAATCTCGCCGAAATTCACATCGGTACCGATTTCCGTCCGCGTCGCCGCCACTTTCTGCTGCGGGTCGCGCCCTTCCATTACCAGCGGCGCCCACGCGCGGATCTGCTCGTGGTTTTCCGTATAGCGCATGCCACGGAATAACGTACTTTGCTGCAACGCTTTGTAGCGGGCACGCAGGAAGTTAACGTTGTCATCGCCCCACACCAGACTCATGTGCGGGACGGTATTAATGAATGAGCGCGGTTCGCTCAGCACACCGGTTTCCACCTGATGCGCCCAGAACTGACGAGAGATACGAAACGCTTCGTTAATCTCAATCGCCTTTTTGATGCTGATTGTTCCATCCTGGTTTTGCGGGGTGTAGTTCAGTTCCATCAAGGCGGCGTGCCCCGTACCGGCATTATTCCAGCCGTTGGAGCTCTCTTGCGCCAGCGCGTCCAGCCGTTCCACCATGGTGATCGACCAGTTGGGCTCCAGCTCCTGGAGGTAGGTTCCCAACGTGGCGCTCATGATCCCACCACCGATTAAAAGCACATCCGTTTCCTGCTCTTTCGATGCGTTAGCTTTTGCTGCCGCGGAGACAGCATTAAGCCCGACAGCCATCGAAAACAGTCTGGCAGTCATTCTTTTCATAATGTTAATGCCTTACTTTTAGTGCTGCTTTATTAGCAGTTATCGCGGGTAACTTCGTTAGCGCATCTAACCTAGCACGGGGGAAAGAGGATTTAAATAATGTTTAAACATTAAATAGTCATTGCATAAATGTTATTAATAAGTTTAATAATTGCATTAAAAATAACCATGTTTACTGGCAACTTTTGCAAAGAAACAGTAGTATTCTTCGCTTTGTCAAACACATGACATCCCATCCATTTATTGATGCCTGTCGTTAATCACCCCTGCAAAAAGTTATGACCGAAAAATTATTCTCCCCGACGGGTCGGGTTAGCCATGTGCTGCGCTCCCCTCAATTGATGACACGCGAAGCGCTGGCGGGTGTGATTACCGCGCTGGCGTTGATTCTGGAAGTGATCTCCTTCTCGGTGATCGCGGGTGTCGATCCCAAAGTCAGCCTGCTGGCCTCCGTGGTGCTGTGCATCAGCATGTCGTTGCTGGGCGGGCGACCGGCGATGGTAACCGCAGCGGCCGGTTCAGTTGCGCTGGTGATTGGCCCGATGGTGCACCAACACGGCGTGGAATACATTCTGCCCGCTGTCGTGCTTGCAGGCGTTATACAAATTATCTTTGGCTTAACGCGAATGGCGCGTCTGATGCGCTTCGTGCCACAAGCAGTGATGACAGGCTTTGTGAATGCGCTGGGTATTTTAATTTTCTTCGCCCAGGTGCCCCATTTCTGGAGCCGCGAACCGCTGATCCTCGCGCTCTTCGTCCTGACAGTGCTGATTGTCCTGTGGTGGCCACGCTGGGTGAAAAGCGTGCCCGCACCGCTGGTGGCCATCGTGGTGCTGACGTTATTTACCGTCCTCACCGGACAAACGCTACCTACCGTGGGCGACGAAGGTCCTATGCAAGGCGGCCTGCCTGGCTTCACCGAATGGCGGGTACCTTTTAACCTCGCCACCCTCGGCATTATCTGGCCCTGCGCGCTCAGTATCGCCTTTGTTGGCCTGTTGGAATCATTGTTGACCGCACGTCTGGTGGATGATTTAACCCATACGCCATCCAGCAAAAGCCGGGAAAGCGCCGGGCTGGGGATCGCCAATATCCTCGCGGGTTTTTACGGCGGTATCGCAGGTTGCGCAATGATTGGGCAGACCATCGTCAATGTGGAAATGGGCAAAGGACGCAGCCGCGTATCCACCATCGTGGCGGGGCTGGTGCTCTTATTGCTGGTGACGGCACTGAGCGAGGTAATGGCGGAAATTCCGATGGTGGTCCTGGCGGGCATTATGACCATTGTCGCCTGTAAAACCTTTAGCTGGCATAGCCTCTATCCGGCAACGCTGCAACGCGCGCCGATTGCCGAAACCGTGGTGATGATCGTCACCGTTGCGGCAACCATCAGTACCGGCAATCTGGCGATTGGCGTACTGGCAGGGATGATTGCGATGGCTCTCCTTCCTGCACGTTTACATAACGCGCGTGGCGCTATAGCAGAAAAATCGTCGCCAGCCCAAGAAAAATAAAAAAGCCCCCGGTATCGGTAATCGCCGTGATCATCACGCTCGAGCCGACCGCCGGGTCACGCCCGAAACGCACCATTGTCATTGGGATAAGCACGCCCATCAATGCCGCCATCAGCAAGTTGAGCACCATCGCCAGCGTCATCACGCCACCCAGCGCAGCATCATCATAGAGTAGCCAGGTAACGCCCCCCATGATCCCTCCCCACACCAGACCATTCACCAACGCCACACCCATTTCACGCAAGACTAAAAAGCGAAAATTGCCCGGCTGAATGGTCTGCAACGCCAGGGCGCGAACAATCATTGTGATGGTCTGATTACCGGTGTTTCCGCCGATACCGGCAACAATAGGCATCAACGCGGCCAGCGCTACCAACTGTGAAATGGTGTGTTCAAAACCGTCAATCACCCGTGAAGCAATAAATGCCGTGCACAGATTAATCGCCAGCCATGCCCAGCGGTTTTTCACCGCACGGGTCACCGGCGCAAAGACATCCTCTTCGGCACTCAGACCGCCCATCTGACGCAAATCGTTGTCAGTCTCTTCGTAGACCACATCCACGATGTCGTCGATGGTAAGGCGGCCAATTAATTTGCCGTCGGTATCGGTAACAGCCGCGCTAATTAAGTCATCGCGTTCAAAGGTATGCGCCGCGTCTTGCGCCTGTTCATCAGGCGAAAAGGTGACCGGATCGTCATTCATCACCTCGCCTACCCGGCAGGCACTGCCTTTCAGTAAGATGGTTTGCAGCGCCAGCTCGCCAAGCAGTATGCCGTCACGTCCGGTGACAAAGAGTTTGTCGGTGTTTTCCGGCATCTTGCCCAGCCTGCGTAAATAGCGCTGTACGGTGGCCAGCGTCAAATTCGGACGCACGGTGATCACTTCAAATTCCATGATCGCCGCAACGCAATCTTTGCCGTAGCGCATCACCTGGCGTACCCGGGCGCGATCGGTTGCCGGCAGTGTTGCCAGCAGACGCCCGGTCAGATTACGCGGCAGATGCTGCACCAGCCAGATTTGGTCGTCGATATCCAGCGTTTGCAATGCATCCAGCAACGCTTTATCACTCATTCCATCAATCAGGTCTTCCCAGACGTTTTCCGACGCTTCCAGCAAGACTTTGCCACGTTTGTCATCTTCTACCAGTCGCCACAGAGCAAGACGCCCGTCTATCGGCAACCCTTCGAGGGTATCGGCTAAATCCGGCGCCGGTAAATGCGCCACCAATGCGTTGACCTCAGCCATGTCACTGCTGAGCTTATCGGCGTCAAACTGTTCCGCCAGAGTTAACTCGCCAAGCAACGTTGCGGTGAGTGATTTTTCGGTGGTGAGAAGCCAGATTAAACGCGCACGTTCCTGATCGCGTAATCTGCTACTGCTTTTTTTGCTGACAGACATTGGACGTTCCCTGCGTAGTAACTCACCTTTATGAGATGAAGGCGTACAGGTCTAAGCATAGCGGCAGGTGATGTAAATATTAATAAGCCGCGCGTACAGATGGGTAAAAGAGAGATATTTTGCTGATTTTTCGGGCGTTTCCGCCCGAAAATTAACCATCAAGCCGTGCGGGCAACCGCATCGCGGGAGGCGAGCTCACGCTCCTCCCCGGTCAGTTCGCTTAATTGACCGTTACGCATTTCCAGCAAACGATCGGCATGGATAAAGTAATGATCATCGTGGCTGATGGCGAAAATGGTTTTCCCCATCGCCTGCATCAGCGGTAACAGCACCTGGTAAAACTCGCGACGGAAGTGTGGATCCTGGTCGGCAGCCCACTCATCAAGCAGCAAAATATCGCGCCCTTCCGCCAGTGCCAGCAGTAGCGCAACTCGCTTTTTCTGCCCTTTCGACAGTTTCAGATCGAGGATTTTGCCATCCTTGAGCTCCAGCTTGTGCGCCATTTTCAGCTTTTGCAGCCAGTGGTCCACCAGCGCCGGATCCGCCTGTTGACCCTCCGCGCCCAGCAGTTGATCAAACAGCCAGACATCGGTAAACACGGCGGAAAACAGCTTGCGATAATCCTCCGGCTTTTCCTTCGCAAGTGGCTTACCGTCCAGCAGAATTTCGCCAGAAACCGGTTCATACAATCCAGTTAACAACATCGCCAGCGTCGATTTACCGCTGCCATTGCCGCCAATCAGGAAGACCAGTTCGCCGCGCCTGAGCGTCAGGTTAATCGGCCCCACGGAAAACGTTTTGTCCTGATAGGTAAAAGTGACATCGCGCAGTTCCAGCGTTTCCCAGTTCGGGTAAAGCTGCGGTCGCGGGAACTCAGGCTGATACGGCGCCAGCGAGAACTGCTTAAGTTTATTGAACGCCACCTGCGCGCTCAATAGTGTCGGCAGCGCGCCAATGGCTGAGAGCAGAGGGGTGCGCAGGAACAAAAGTGTCAATGAGTAGGTCGCCGCGACATTGGTATCCGCCCAGCCCAGACTGTTTGCCATCCAGAACACCAGGCCAATCGCCCCCAACATCATGATATTCGACCAGTTCACCGCGCTCAGGTGGAAAGTGTCAGCACGGATAATGTGGTGGCGATATTCTCGGGCATCCGGCAGATACAGATTGTTATAGACATGCCCGGCACGCTCGCGATTAAGGGTCAGCTCTTTGCGCCCTTCCAGTACGGTCTGAAAGTCGTTGTACAGCTTGTCTTCGGTTTCACGCAGCGTCGCCATATGTTTATAAACACGGGAGACCAGAATAAATCCCCCCCAGATAGTCAGTGCCATCCACAGCGCGGTGATGACCAGCATTTTACCGGACAACCAGGCCAGATACGCCGAAGAGCCAATCGTCAGAATAATCCCCTGCACCAGTTCCGGCAGACGCACAAACGCAATGGTAATACTACGCACGTCGCTGGTCAGCCCGGCCAGCAGCGTGGCACTGCCAAGCTTTTCAATACGCTCAACAGGGGTGTCGAGTATGCGCTTGATAAACTCACCGCGCAGGCGATAGACAAAATGGTGGCCGAGGGTGGTTAATGCCAGTTGAGACCCCAGCGTCACCGCCATCAGCAACAGAAGTAAGCCCAGGAACTCCGGCAACACGGCCAGCGACATATCCACCGTTTCAATCAGGCGGAGATTGATAAAGGCAATAAGCCCGATGCCCAGCGCGGCGCTAAGCAGCGTTAGCGCGATAACGGCGATAAAAGGCCAGCGGTACTGCCGCCAGACCAGCAGGAGAAGTTCCATCACAAAACCCGGTCAACCAAAACAGCCAGCAGTTTAAACGGCTGATTGTTTACATCAAGAATAATTCTTATTTTTATTCAATCTTTCTTGCCTGGCGAAAAGTGAGGTTAAAACGGCACTCTCCGGTCGCCGGATGATGCCCCGGTTTAAGCGGTAAAATGCCATGATAAAACAGTCGTGACGCCCCACCCCACACCACCACGTCACCGTGCTCAAGCATTAAACGTTGTATGGGGTCATTGCGTTTAAGGCCACCAAACTGGAACGCCGCCGGCAGGCCAAGCGAGACAGAGACGATAGGCGCACGTAAATCCGGTTCGTCTTTATCCTGATGCAACGAGAGTTTCGCACCGGGTACATAACGGTTGATCAGGCAGGCATCCGGTCTGAAATCCGCATAGTCTGCCGCCACCGCCGCATCATGGCAAAGCGTCGCAAAAGCATCAGGGATAGCAGGCCAGGGATTGCCCGTTTGTGGATCAATCCCGGAATAGAGATACCCTCTGGCGTCGGTCGTCCAGCCCACTTCGCCGCAGTTGGTCATCGCCACCGACATGGTGTAGCCGCCGGGCGTTACCATATGACGCAGCGGCGACACCTGCGTTACTGCCTCAATGCCCGCCAGTAAAGCCTGTGCTTTTGCCAGCGCAAAACGCCGCAGGACCACCGCGCCAGGGGCGAGAGGTTCTTGCCAGGGTTCTTCATCGGCAAATAAATCGAGCATTATGTCTCCTTCGATTCTGATTCCTGCCGCAGAAGGCGGGCTTTACGCGTCGCCCCCCAACGATAACCGGACAGCCCGCCATCGGAGCGAACCACCCGATGACAAGGCACCACAATGGCAAGCTTGTTCGCCGCACAGGCGCGGGCGACGGCACGCACCGCGCCCGGCTTACCAAGGGTGTTTGCCAGCGACTGATAACTGACGGTTTCCCCCACCGGGATGGCGCGCAGCGCGTTCCAGACCTGGAGCTGAAATGCCGTACCGCGCAAGTCCAGAGGCAGGGTAAAAGGTGAAGCCGGATTATCAATGCGCCTCACGACCTCCTCAACCTGTTCAACAAACCTTTCATCTGCCTGCTCGCGTCGGGCGCCGGGGAAGATACTTCGCAGTTCCTCCAGCAGTGCGTCCTCGTTATCAGCCAGCAAAATGGCGCAGATCCCGCGTTCACTTTGCGCCACCAGGCAATGCCCTAAAGAACAATGACTCAGGGCATAGCAGACATCCGTATCGTCACCGCCGCGCCGATACTGGCGCGCCGTCATTCCCAGCGCGGCGTCAGCCTGCCGATAGTAGCTGCTGTTATCGGGAAACCCTGCCGCCAGTACCGCATCGGTGATCGTGGCGCTTTCATTAAGCGCGTTGCGCAGACGCTGCGCACGAAAAGCAAGCTGCCAGGCTTTCGGCGTCATGCCGGTTACGGACTTAAACAGCCGCTGGAAATGCCAGGGGCTCATGGCGACGGCATCCGCCAGGGTTTCCAGGGTCACACTCCCCTCCTGTTCCAGCAAGCGACAGGCCTTTTCCACTTTTGCAATCCGTTGCTGCTGCGGGTCCGCTCTTTCAGGCTGACAGCGTTTGCAGGGGCGAAACCCGGCAGCCTGCGCGGTATCGGCATCGGGGTAAAAACCGACATTCTCGCGCAGGGGTCGACGTGAACGGCAGGAGGGGCGGCAAAAAATGCCGGTGGTTCGTACCGCGAAGACAAATTGCCCGTCGTGGCTGGCATCACGCGCGCAGACAGCCTGCCAGCATTGTTCATCGGTCAACGGTTGTTGATATAACGTCGTGGATGTTTTCATCTCAGGCTCCTCTTTCAAGCATAGCTTCACTGTGCCCGATAGCCCGGACGAAAAAACCCGCATTCTTGCTGTCTAATTTTTCTCGTTGAGCAGAAACGCAGAAAACTGTGGCGACATCCAGGTGGTAAACTTGTCACCTTCCCGCATGATCATATAGACCGCCAGCCCCTCTTTGCGCACGATATCCTGCGCTTTCGCCGTGCCAAGCACCATCAGGCCGGTATCCCAGGCATCAGCTTCCAGTGCGGTGGGGGCAATCACCGTCACCGAGACCAGATTATGCTCAATGGGGCGGCCGGTCTGCGGGTCAATCACGTGGGAAATGCGTTTACCGTCCAGCTCATAGTAGTTGCGATAGCTGCCAGAGGTGCTGATGCCGTGGCCATTAATATCCACCACCGCCTGCACCGCATTTTCCTGGTCGGTCGGCTTTTGTATCGCTACACGCCAGGGTTGCCCCTGCCCGTTCATACCCCGACTGACCAGCGCTCCCCCCACCGACACCAGATAGCGCGAGATCCCTTCACGCTCCATCAGGCGCGCGAGATGATCGGCGGCATACCCTTCGCCAACGGTCGAGAGATCGACGAAAAGATCCGGCAGATCTTTTTGCAGATACTGCTGTTGCGCCTCGTTAATGACCTTAAGATGTTGTAACCCGGTACGCGCTTTGGCGGCATCAATTTGCGCCTGATCCGGCACTTTGTTGGGCTGCTTGTCCGGCCCAAAGCCCCATAAATTTACCAGCGGTCCAACCGTGATATCCATTGCCCCCTGCGTGTGGGCTCCAACGCGCAATGCGGCGGTGACAATATCAGCCATATCGGCGCTCACCGGCCACGGCGCCAGACTGGCAGAATGGTTAAAGCGCATTAGCGCCGAATCGGGTTTCCACGTTGATAGCGCTTGATCGTCGGCATCAAGCTGCGCCTGAATTTTCTGCGTCAGGCTTTTCGCTTTCTCCGGGCTTAACGCGATGGCGCTCACGCGCCAGAAGGTGCCCATCGTTTTGCCTTCAAGCACCGTGGGGGGTTCCACCTGGGAGGCGGGGTTATCGCATCCGTTTAATAATGCGAGCGCAAGCAGCAGGCCTGCACGCAGAAATGTCGTCGCCATCGTCTTTTCCCTATCCGTTTTGCGCCGCCAGAGTACACCAAATTTAACGAGGGTGAGACGGGGTTCAGCCATAAAAAAAGGGGCCAGAGGGCCCCTTTGTCGAGAATTGCTGCTTAGAACTGGTAAACCAGGCCCAGGGCAACAACGTTGTCGGTGCTGATACCAGCCTGACGAGTGAAGGTGTTGTCATCCAGCAGGTTGATTTTGTAATCAACATAGGTGGACATGTTTTTGTTGAAGTAGTAAGTCGCGCCAACATCAACATATTTCAGCAGATCCTGGTCGCCGAAATCGGTCGTACCGTTGGTAACGTCTTTACCTTTAGACTGCAGGTAAGCAACGGACGGACGCAGACCGAAGTCGAACTGGTACTGAGCAACCACTTCAAAGTTTTGCGCTTTGTTCGCAAAACCATAAACGGTGCTGTTGTTCTGAGAGTTACCGAAACGGGTTGCGTTATAGGTCTGGGTGTACTGCGCCGCCAGATAGATGTTGTTGGCGTCATATTTCAGACCGCCGCTATAAACGTCTGCATTGTCGCCGCTACCATAAACGCCAGCCGCATTCTGGTCAGCGGTACGTTTAGAGGTAGACATTGCAGCGCCTGCGCTAAAGCCAGCACCCAGATCGTAGGTCAGAGACGCGCCGAAGCCGTCGCCGTTCTGTTTCAGCGTGCTACGACCTGTGCTGTTTTCACCGCCGACGCTACCGTTTTTGCCCTGATACTGCAGAGCAAAGTTCAGGCCATCAACCAGACCGAAGAAGTCGGTGTTACGGTAAGTTGCAACGCCGTTAGCACGGGATTGCATGAAGTTATCAGCGCCGTAGGTATCCCCACCGAATTCCGGCAGGACGTCGGTCCAGGACGTTACGTCATAGATCACGCCGTAGTTACGACCATAGTCGAAAGAACCCGCATCACCGACACGCAGACCAGCGAATGCCAGACGAGTCCAGGCCTGATCGCTTGAACCTTCAGTGTCGTTTGCCTGAACGTTGTATTCCCACTGACCGTAACCAGTGATCTGGTCGTTTACCTGGGTTTCGCCTTTGAAGCCGAAACGTACGTATGTCTGATCGCCATCAGCGCCTTTATCATCGGAGAAATAATGCAGACCGTCGACTTTACCGTACAAATCTAATTTGTTGCCGTTTTTATTATAAATTTCCGCTGCATTTGCTGCGCCTGCTACCAGCAGTGCTGGTACCAGGAGGGACAGTACTTTAACTTTCATGTTATTAACCCTCGGTTATATGCGTTTTTATAGCCACTGCTCACTGATCAATCCTATTAATCAGCCTGCAAGTTCATTCTCCTTAAAAATACAGAATAATCCAATAAGAATATGATACGAAAACTTTGAAGATGTTTCATATTGCATTATAGATGTTTCAATTTGTAAATTCAGGGGAACTTTTTTTAGCACAAATAGCTAAATAATAAAGCACAAATAATCAAAATATAATTTAAGATACAATAAAAACAATGAGTTAAGTGATTTACATGTTTTTAGCACTGAATGCAAAACTAATTTATAAATTCGGCACTAATATAATCATCGCTATCATCATTAACTTTATTTATTACCGTCATTCGATTCTGAATGTCTGTTTACCCCTATTAGGACCGAATGCCTGGCATTCGGTTTTTTTTTACCTTTCTTTACGTAAATAAATTCAATTCGTGCTACATGAAAGAATTTGTAATGACTATTAATTAAACAATATTCGTGCCAGGTACAGTGCAAAAAGATAATCCATTTTTTATTTTCTTGTTATTTAGTGCGATTTTTCCCAACGAAGCGGTAAATATCTGTACAGAATCGCATGAATTGTACATTTTTTAGCATCTGGTTTAGGCGAGCTTTTTTCGTTCGTCCGCAAGACATTTGCCCGAACGAGAGTCTGGAAATTCATTCATTACCCGATATACTGCCTGCTGTACACAGCTCTGCAACATCACGCCGGCAAGACCGCCGTCATTGCTGGCAGGTTCTTACGGCATGGCAGCAACATTGTCTCAACGCGGATACTGAGTAGTAATCTGCAGTGTTGTCATTACGGGTTACACACACGAATGAGTCGATCGGACACCATGACCCCAGGAAAATTTTCTCTGATACCGGGCAACATCACCCGCTTCTTTCTTCTATTGATCATTGTCCTGCTGGTCACGTTGGGCGTAATGATACAAAGCGCCGTTAATGCCTGGCTAAAAGATAAAAGCTATCAGGTTGTCGATATCACTCACGCAATGCACAAGCGCATTGATACCTGGCGCTACGCTACCTGGCAAATCTACGACAACATCGCGGCAGCGACCTCTGGCAGTTCAAGTGATGGTTTACAGGAAACCCGCCTTAAGCAGGACGTTTACTATCTGGAGAAGCCACGGCGTAAAACAGAAGCGCTGATCTTCGGCTCCCATGACAGTTCGACGCTGGAAATGACGCAGCGAATCTCCACCTATCTGGATACCCTGTGGGGCGCGGAGACCGTTCCCTGGTCGATGTACTACCTCAATGGTCAGGACAACAGCATGATCCTGATCTCTACCCTGCCGTTGAAAGATCTCTCCTCCGGGTTTAAAGAGTCCACAATTGGCAGCATCGTCGATTCACGCCGCGCGGAGATGTTGCAACAAGCTAACGCGCTGGACGAACGCGAGAGCTTCTCTGCCCTGCGTCGCCTTTCCTGGCAGAATGGTCACTATTTCACCCTGCGCACCACGTTTAACCAGCCCGGTCATCTGGCGACGGTTGTGGCATTCGACCTGCCGATTAACGACCTAATCCCACCGGATATGTCGTTGGACAGCTTCCGTCTCGATACGGATAACGCGCAAAATAATCTGCGTTCCACCGATAAAGAGAGCACAGACAGCGTCACCATCAATTTCAATAGTTCAAAAATCGAGATTGCCTCTTCGCTCAACTCCACCGGCCTTCGCCTGGTCTGGCAGGTGCCGTTTGGTACGCTGCTGCTGGAGACCTTGCAAAATATTCTGTTGCCGCTGTTATTGAACATTGGTCTGCTGGCGCTGGCGCTGTTTGGCTATACCACGTTCCGCCATCAGCCGGGCCGTCAGAGCGATGGGCTGGCCCCTGCGGGAAACAGTAACGAGCTGCGCGTTATGCGCGCCTTTAATGAAGAGATTGTCTCTCTGTTGCCGTTAGGGTTGCTGGTACATGACCAGGAAGCCAACCGCACCGTGTTGAGCAATAAAATCGCCGATCATTTGCTACCGCATCTCAACTTGCAAAACATCACCTCTATGGCCGATCAGCATCAGGGGGTGATTCAGGCCACTATCAATAACGAATTGTATGAAATTCGCCAGTTCCGCAGCCAGGTGGCGTCGCGCACGCAAATTTTCATCATCCGCGATCAGGACAGAGAAGTACTGGTGAATAAAAAGCTCAAACAGGCGCAGCGCCTGTATGAGAAAAATCAGCAAGGTCGCGCAGCGTTCATGCAAAACATTGCCGAAGCGCTCAAGCAGCCTGTCAAAGCCCTGGCTGGCGAAGCCGCTGCGTTGAGCGATAAAGAGGGCAACCAGCTTGCTGATCATGCCGAAGCGCTGGCGAGACTGGTGGATGAGATCCAACTGGCCAATATGCTGGAAAACGACACATGGAAAGGACAATCCACGCTATTTTCCATTCAGGATTTAATTGATGAAGTGGTGCCGCAGGTACTGCCTGTGATTAAGCGCAAGGGACTACAACTGCTCATCAATAACCATCTTCATGCTAAAGAAGAGCGCCACGGCGACCGTGATGCCCTGCTACGTATTTTGCTGCTGTTGATCCAGTACGCCGTGACGACAACGCAGATTGGCAAAATCACCCTTGAAGTGAGCATGGACGAATCAGCGGAAGATCGTCTGACCTTCCGTATCCTGGACACCGGCAACGGGGTAAGTAATAGCGAGATCGACAACCTGCACTTCCCGTTCCTCAATACCACTCAAGGCGATCAGTATGGTAAAGCCAATGCCCTCACCTTCTGGCTGTGCGATCAACTGGCCAGAAAACTCGGTGGTCACTTAAATATTAAAGCACGGGAGGAGCTCGGTACCCGTTATTCACTGCACGTGAAAATGGCAGTGCGCGCTCAACATGAGGAAGCCGAGGAGAAATTACTGGACGATGTGGTCGCCATGATTGATATCACCTCCAGCGAAATCCGCAATATTGTGGTTCGACAGCTCGAAAACTGGGGAGCAAGCTGTATCTCTCCGGATGAAAGGCTGTTAAGTCAAGAATATGACCTGTTTTTAACGGATAATCCGTCTAATCTTACATCCTCGGGCTTGCTTTTAAGCGATGATGAGGTCGGCGTGCGGAAAATTGGCCCCGGACAATTGCGCGTCAACTTTAATATGAGCAATGCAATGCAGGAAGCAATATTGCAGCTTATAGAAGAGCAACTGGCACAGGAAGACGTTATGGAGTCGCCTTTGGGGGGCGATGAAAATGCCGAACTCCATGCCAGCGGTTATTATGCGCTGTTTGTCGACACAGTACCGGATGATGTTAAGAGGTTGTATACTGAATCGGCGACAAGCGATTTCGCTGCACTGGCTCAGACAGCACACCGCCTGAAAGGGGTGTTTGCCATGCTTAATCTGGTTCCTGGTAAGCAGTTATGTGAAACGCTGGAGCATTTAATTCGTGAGAAGGATGTTCCAGGCATAGAAAATTACATCAGCGACATTGACGCTTACGTCAAGAGCTTGCTGTAGCAAGGTAGCCCAATACATGAACAATATGAACGTAATTATTGCCGATGACCATCCGATTGTACTGTTCGGTATTCGCAAATCACTTGAACAGATCGAATGGGTGAATGTAGTCGGTGAATTTGAAGACTCTACAGCACTTATCAATAATCTGCCGAAACTTGAGGCCAATGTTCTTATCACCGATCTGTCAATGCCAGGCGATAAATACGGTGACGGCATCACGCTGATTAAATACATCAAACGCCATTTCCCGAACCTGTCCATCATTGTTCTGACAATGAACAACAACCCGGCCATTCTGAGCGCCGTGCTGGATCTGGATATTGAAGGGATCGTGCTGAAACAGGGCGCACCAACCGACCTGCCTAAGGCGCTGGCTGCATTACAGAAAGGCAAGAAATTTACCCCGGAAAGCGTTTCCCGCCTGCTGGAAAAAATCAGCGCCGGTGGTTATGGCGATAAACGTCTGTCACCGAAAGAGAGTGAAGTATTGCGTCTGTTTGCCGAAGGTTTCCTGGTCACCGAAATCGCCAAGAAACTGAACCGCAGTATCAAGACCATCAGTAGCCAGAAGAAATCTGCCATGATGAAACTGGGTGTTGATAATGATATCGCCCTGCTGAATTATCTCTCCTCGGTCACACTGACCCAGACCGAGAAAGAGTAATACCTGCGACCCCGGCTCCTGCCGGGGTTTGTTTTTATCGCCGCTCTTTTCTTACTCGCGCACTGTAAAGCGCCAGCGTCTGTTTCAGCACATCCAGTGTTACCGGCTTCGACAGGCAGCTATCCATGCCCGACTCAAGACAACGCTGTTTCTCTTCTGCCAGCGCATTCGCCGTCACGCCGATAACCGGCAGGGTCATCCCCAATTCACGGATACGTTGCGTCAGGCGATAACCGTCCATGTTCGGCATGTTAACGTCGCTGAGCACAATATCGATGGGGTTTTTACTCAGGACATTCAGGGCATCTACACCATCGTTCGCCGTTTTGCACTGATACCCCAGCGAACCAAGCTGATCCGCCAGCAGACGGCGGTTGATCGGGTGATCGTCGACCACCAGAATCATCATGTCGTCATTTCGCGCCTCGGCCGCGCCCGGTGGCGGCAGCGCGGTAGTGACTTCCGGCACCACCACCTCAACACGGTGAATTCGCCCAAGGATCGCAATCAGATCATGCGGCGACGCCACGCTAACCAGCCACTCATTTGGCGTACGCTCCAATGGAATACCAATATGGCGACGGCAGAACATGACGGCGGCGCGCCCACTCCAGGACGCTGGCAGTTCATCATCCGTAATAAAGGTGTCATTTGCTCCCAGTGGGCGACCATCATAGTGCTGGGCCTGAATACCGTTATGCGCCAGCAAGGTTTCCAGGTAACTGCTAAGAAACGCATTACGTACCGCCAGCCAGCAACAGGTATTGGCAAGGCCATCAACATCCGCAGGCGCAAGCTCAACGGCGTCATACAACGGAATACGGATGGTAAACTGGCTGCCCATACCCGGTTCGGTATCGACGCTAATATCGCCATCCATCATGCTGATCAGTTTTTCGCAAATCGCCAGCCCCAGCCCGGTCCCCTGGAAGTTACGCTGCACGCCAGTGCCCACCTGGAAGAAGGGATCGAACAACCGCACCACTTCTTTGCCAGGGATCCCGACGCCGGTATCGCGTACGCGGATACTCAGATAATGTTCATCCCGGCGGACATGAAGAATAATACAGCCAATATCGGTAAACTTAATGGCGTTGCTGAGCAGGTTGGAGATAACCTGCTGCAGACGCATCGGATCGCCATTCAGCGTGGCAGGCACGTCCGGCTCGATAAAACAGTAAAGGCCGAGCTGTTTACGAACCACCAGCGGCGCATAGTTGGCGGTGATATGACTCATCACCTCGCGCGGGGAGAACTCACGCGGCTCAATTTTGAGTTGCTCAGACTCGATTTTCGAGAAATCGAGAATGTCGCTGATGATTTTTAGCAGCAGACTCGACGAGTTATTCATCGCCGTCACCAGACGGTCGACGCCTTTCGGCAGGTCTTTAGTCTGCAGCAGATCGAGGTTACCAATAATGCCGTACAGCGGCGTACGCAGTTCGTGACTGACGGTTGCCAGGAACATCGATTTTGACTGGCTCGCCTGCTCTGCCGCCTGCGCCATCTCCTGCAGCGATTCTTCCATTTTGACGCGCGCAGACACATCCACCAGTACACAAATCGCCACGTTTTCGTTGCGATAACGGGAATGGACAAAGCTTATCTGCAAATTGGTATTGTTGCTGGTCAGTACATCCACAAAGTTCACCTGCTGCCCGCAGATAATTTGCGTCAGACGTTGCCGATCTTCGTGGGTGAGCATATTCAGGTAGTTATGCGCCAGTTCATTACTCAGAATGTTGGTGCCATCCTGGGTACGTAAAATACAGATCCCCACTGGCGCCGAGGCGACGATTTTACGGTTGAACTGCTCGTGTTCTTCCAGACGCTGGGCGTCCGTTTCCGCCGGAATAAAAATTCGCCGTTCATACATACGTGCGAGGGTAAACAGTGCAACCCCCACAAGGATATTAAGCAGCACCGCATTGAGGATCAGCATGCGAATACGCTCAAGCACCAAGTCCACAGGCACCGAGTAGACGATACTCAGCGGCGATGGCGGCAGGCTCTTTTTGAGGATAAGGTCATGAAAGCCGGAGGTGTAACCAAACCAGGATCGCACCTGCAGCCAGCGCGGATCCGCCTCGATACGATTTTCCGCACCGGTCAGGGAAATCAACGCACGTCCGCTTTCATCAAAGATGGTCACACCCATTGGCAAACTGCCGGGGGTGAAAAAGTTCTCCATCCGAATGGATTGTTCCGTTCCCAGCAACGCCTGCAGACGATTGCCCAGATAAACCGGCGTCAACGCATAAAAATAGCCGACTCCCGGACGCGCCCCCTGGCTCATCCAGTACAGGTTGTTGCCACGTTCATCCTGCGGCGCGTTGCGGTATTTCAGAATGCGCTCATGCAGACTTTTCAATGTCTCGTCGCGTTCGACCGGCACATCACGCAGGCCAAAATCCGCCACGCAGAGATTCTCACTCCCAATCAGGAATACGCGATTCAGGTCGTAAGCCGCCGAGAAGTTATCCCGCCAGTAGCGCATAAACCAGGCCAGTGACTCCAGAGAACCACGCCAGGCCGTACCCATTTTCGAGCAGTCAGAATCGGGGAACAGCGGCTGAAAATCAGGTACATCAGTTTTCGCATCCAGCCCACGAGAGGCAAGAATACCGTTTTCTGCCGTCAGACGGTTTTCAGCGATGTATTTCAGCTCTTTCATGACGTCGGAGGTGCGCTGAATATACCGCTGCGCCTGATCGGCGCTGAGGTTAAATTCCTGGCGTATTTCCGACTCTTTATCACGCAACGCGTTGACGATGTAGAACACCGAAAAGAGAGCAATCAGCAGCCAAAGCACCAGAGCCAGCGCGCGGAAAAGATAGCGCGAGACTTTCAAAGTGCTACGAAAAGAGACGAGGTATTTCAACCTGGGGAAACTCCGCCATGAGGGTGTAAAAGTGACTGAGGTTAAAGTAGCGGTAAAATGCCGGTGCCGCAATGGCAAAGAGAAAGGGCCGGAAAACCGGCCCTCAGCACAGATTACTCGTCGGCGTCGTCGTCAGCCGCGCCATCGTCAACTTCCGGGGCGATTTCATCATCCCCTTCCGCGACGCTGCCATCAATGGAGTCAAGTTCTTCGTCGTCCACCGGTTCGGCTACACGCTGCAGACCGACCACGTTTTCGTCTTCCGCGGTACGAATAAGGATAACACCCTGGGTATTACGCCCTACCACGCTGATTTCCGACACACGCGTACGCACCAGCGTACCAGCATCGGTGATCATCATGATCTGGTCGGTATCCGTAACCTGTACCGCACCCACCACGGAACCGTTACGTTCGGTCACCTTGATGGAGATAACGCCCTGCGTACCACGAGATTTGGTCGGGTACTCGGTTTCAGCCGTACGTTTACCGTAGCCATTCTGCGTCACGGTGAGGATTGCCCCTTCGCCACGTGGAATGATCAGCGAAACGACTTTGTCCTCGCCTGCCAGCTTGATACCGCGAACACCTGTTGCGGTACGTCCCATCGCACGAACAGCATCTTCTTTGAAGCGCACCACTTTACCGGCGGCAGAGAACAGCATGACTTCGTCCTGACCAGAGGTCAGATCGACGCCGATCAGTTCGTCGCCTTCATTGAGGTTAACCGCAATGATCCCGGCAGAGCGCGGACGGCTGAACTCGGTCAACGCGGTTTTCTTCACGGTACCGCTGGCGGTCGCCATAAAGACGCTTACGCCCTCTTCATACTCGCGTACCGGCAGAATGGCAGTAATACGTTCATTCGGCTCCAGCGGCAGAAGGTTGACGATCGGACGACCACGCGCGCCACGACTCGCTTCCGGCAACTGGTAAACTTTCATCCAGTACAGACGACCACGGCTGGAGAAGCAGAGGATCGTGTCGTGGGTGTTGGCCACCAGCAGACGGTCGATAAAGTCTTCTTCTTTAATACGCGCCGCAGACTTGCCTTTACCGCCACGACGTTGCGCTTCGTAGTCGGTAAGCGGCTGGTACTTCACATAGCCCTGATGCGACAGCGTAACCACAACATCTTCTTCGTTGATCAGATCTTCGATGTTGATGTCGGCGGTATTGGCGGTGATCTCAGTACGACGCTCGTCACCGAACTGCTCACGAACCAGTTCCAGCTCTTCGCGGATAACTTCCATCAGACGATCGGCGCTGCCGAGGATATGCAGCAGCTCGGCAATCTGTTCCAGCAGCTCTTTATACTCGTCGAGCAGTTTTTCATGCTCAAGGCCCGTCAGTTTCTGCAGACGCAGATCCAGAATCGCCTGTGCCTGCTGTTCGGTCAGGTAGTATTTGCCGTCACGAATACCGAACTCTGGCTCCAGCCATTCAGGGCGCGCGGCGTTATCGCCCGCACGTTCCAGCATGGCGGAAACGTTGCCCAAATCCCACGGCTGTGCGATAAGACCGGCTTTCGCTTCTGCCGGGGTCGGCGCACGGCGAATCAGTTCGATAATCGGATCGATATTGGCCAGCGCAACGGCCAGCGCTTCAAGGATATGCGCACGGTCGCGCGCTTTGCGCAGTTCGAAAATCGTACGACGCGTCACGACTTCGCGGCGGTGACGGACAAACGCGGACAGAATGTCTTTCAGGTTCATGATCTTCGGCTGACCATGGTGCAGTGCCACCATGTTGATACCGAAGGAAACCTGGAGCTGGGTCTGGGAGTACAGGTTATTCAGTACCACCTCACCCACTGCGTCACGTTTGATTTCAATCACGATGCGCATCCCGTCTTTATCAGACTCGTCACGCAGCGCGCTGATACCCTCAACGCGTTTATCTTTAACCAGCTCGGCAATTTTCTCGATCAGGCGTGCTTTGTTCACCTGATACGGAATTTCATGCACGATAATGGTTTCACGACCGGTTTTCGCGTCAGCTTCCACTTCCGCGCGGGCGCGAATATAAATTTTGCCACGCCCGGTTCGGTACGCTTCTTCAATACCGCGACGACCATTAATAATGGCGGCGGTCGGGAAGTCTGGCCCAGGGATATGTTCCATCAGCCCTTCAACGCTGATGTCTTCATTATCAATGTACGCCAGGCAACCGTTAATCACTTCCGTCAGGTTATGCGGAGGAATGTTGGTCGCCATCCCGACTGCAATACCGGAAGACCCGTTCACCAGCAGGTTCGGGATCTTGGTAGGCATAACATCAGGGATTTTTTCCGTACCGTCGTAGTTGTCGACGTAATCAACGGTCTCTTTTTCCAGATCGGCCATCAGCTCATGGGCAATTTTCGCCAGACGGATTTCCGTATAACGCATTGCCGCCGCGGAGTCGCCGTCAATCGAACCGAAGTTACCCTGACCATCAACCAGCATGTAGCGCAGTGAAAATGGCTGTGCCATACGCACAATGGTGTCATACACTGCGGAATCACCATGGGGATGGTATTTACCGATTACGTCACCAACGACACGGGCAGATTTTTTGTAGGCTTTGTTCCAGTCATTGCCCAAGACGTTCATGGCGTAAAGTACGCGACGGTGAACCGGCTTTAGACCATCGCGGACATCTGGCAGCGCACGGCCAACAATGACCGACATGGCATAATCCAGATAAGAACTTTTCAGCTCTTCCTCGATGTTGACCGGTGTAATTTCTCTCGCAAGGTCGCTCATCTAACCGCTATCCCTCTACTGTATCCCGGATTCAAAGGTCGCAAATTATAACACAACCGTAATGAATCAGGTAAACGGAAAGACCCCGCAGGGCGCTTTATTAGCGCCAGCAGACTGTTATACTCATCCGTCTTGCTAAATAAGGAGTACGTATCCCCATGAATGCCGAAAAAACGTCGGTTGCTCAAAACGTTGACCAGGCTGAAATTGCCAAATTTGAAGCGGTCGCCTCTCGCTGGTGGGATCTGGAAGGCGAATTCAAACCTCTTCATCGCATCAATCCATTACGTCTGGGCTATATTGCAGAACGTGCTGACGGTCTGTTTGGCAAGAATGTCCTGGATGTCGGCTGTGGTGGCGGCATTCTGGCGGAGAGCATGGCGCGCGAAGGGGCGATAGTCACCGGGCTGGATATGGGCTTTGAACCGCTACAGGTCGCCAGGCTGCATGCTCTGGAGTCCGGCATTCGCGTCGAATACGTGCAAGAGACCGTCGAAGACCACGCCGACAAACATCCGCAGCAATATGATGTTGTCACCTGCATGGAGATGCTGGAACACGTACCGGACCCGCAATCGGTGGTCAACGCCTGCGCGCAGCTGGTTAAACCCGGCGGCCACGTCTTCTTCTCGACGATTAACCGTAACGGCAAAGCGTGGTTAATGGCGGTGGTTGGCGCGGAGTATGTGCTGAAAATGGTGCCGAAAGGGACGCACGACGTGAAGAAATTTATCAAACCGGCAGAACTGCTCGGTTGGGTGAATGAATCCGGGTTAAAGGAGCGTCACATTACGGGCCTGCATTATAACCCGCTGTTAAATGCCTTTAAGCTCGCGCCCGGTGTGGATGTGAATTATATGTTACATACAAAGCCAAAAAACGTCTGACGTCATTCACTATTCTTATAAAGATTGCGCTACATCATGTCGCGCGATCTCCCCTTCCCGATGAAGAAATCAGCGTTTGATCAAATTTTCATTTTTTTTTGCGAAATATTGACATCCCCGCCAGGCCTTATGCGACGTGGACTTAGCCTTTATCACTCTTTTGCAACCTCAATTTAACGTCAAAATCAACTCTTGTACTCAAAAGAATCCTTACTAGAATACTCACCATATAGCGTTTCTCTTATCATATACCCCCAACATATAGTATTTATCCACAGACTTAGTCACAACGTGGTTCTGTGGATAATTGGGGGATATTTTTTATTCACGGACAGGTAAATTTCACATGAATCAGAGTCTGCTGGTGACAAAGCGCGACGGTAGCACCGAGCGCATCAATCTCGACAAAATTCATCGGGTGCTGGATTGGGCGGCAGAGGGGCTGAGTAATGTATCCATCTCCCAGGTGGAACTGCGTTCCCATATTCAGTTCTACGACGGCATCAAAACGTCCGACATTCATGAGACTATTATCAAAGCCGCTGCGGACCTGATCTCCCGTGAAGCGCCAGACTACCAGTACCTCGCCGCGCGCCTGGCCATTTTCCACCTGCGTAAAAAAGCCTACGGTCAGTTCGAGCCGCCAGCGCTGTACGACCATGTGGTAAAAATGGTTGAACTTGGCAAATACGACACGCATCTGCTGGAAGACTACACGGAAGAAGAGTTCAAGCAGATGGACGAGTTTATCGACCACTGGCGCGATATGAATTTCTCCTACGCGGCCGTTAAGCAGCTTGAAGGCAAATACCTGGTTCAGAACCGTGTAACCGGCGAAATCTACGAGAGCGCGCAGTTCCTCTATATCCTGGTGGCTGCCTGCCTGTTCTCAGGGTATCCACGCGAGACGCGTCTGAGCTACGTGAAGCGCTTCTATGATGCGGTCTCTACATTCAAAATTTCTCTGCCGACGCCGATTATGTCCGGCGTACGTACTCCGACCCGTCAGTTCAGCTCTTGCGTGCTGATCGAGTGCGGCGACAGTCTGGACTCTATCAACGCCACTTCCAGCGCAATTGTGAAATACGTTTCCCAGCGTGCCGGTATCGGCATCAACGCGGGTCGTATTCGTGCGCTGGGTAGCCCGATTCGCGGCGGTGAAGCGTTCCATACCGGCTGTATCCCGTTCTACAAACACTTCCAGACCGCGGTAAAATCCTGCTCTCAGGGCGGTGTGCGCGGTGGCGCGGCGACCCTGTTCTATCCGATGTGGCATCTGGAAGTTGAAAGCCTGCTGGTTCTGAAAAACAACCGTGGCGTTGAAGGTAACCGTGTACGTCACATGGACTACGGCGTACAGATCAATAAACTGATGTACACCCGCCTGCTGAAAGGGGAAGAGATCACCCTGTTCAGCCCGTCTGACGTCCCGGGCCTGTATGACGCGTTCTTCGCCGATCAGGATGAATTCGAACGTCTTTACACCAAATATGAGAAAGACGACAGCATCCGCAAACAGCGTGTGAAAGCCGTTGAGCTGTTCTCGCTGATGATGCAGGAACGTGCCTCTACCGGCCGTATCTATATCCAGAACGTTGACCATTGCAATACCCACAGCCCGTTTGACCCGGTGGTTGCGCCAGTGCGCCAGTCTAACCTGTGCCTGGAAATCGCTCTGCCAACCAAACCGCTGGAAGACGTGAACGACGAAAACGGTGAAATCGCGCTCTGCACGCTGTCTGCCTTTAACCTGGGTGCGATTTCTAATCTGGATGAGCTGGAAGAGCTGGCGGTGCTTGCCGTGCGTGCGCTGGATGCCCTGCTGGATTACCAGGACTACCCGATTCCGGCGGCAAAACGCGGTGCAATGGGCCGCCGTACGCTGGGTATTGGCGTGATTAACTTCGCCTACTGGCTGGCGAAAAACGGCAAACGCTACTCCGACGGCAGCGCCAACAACCTGACCCACAAAACGTTCGAAGCAATCCAGTACTACCTGCTGAAAGCATCTAACGAACTGGCGAAAGAGCAAGGCGCATGCCCGTGGTTTAACGAAACCACCTACTCCAAAGGCATTATGCCTATTGATACCTACAAGAAAGACCTGGACGGTATCACCAGCGAGCCGCTGCACTACGACTGGGACGCCCTGCGTGAATCGGTGAAAACTTACGGCCTGCGTAACTCCACGCTGTCTGCGCTGATGCCGTCGGAAACCTCATCGCAGATCTCCAATGCCACCAACGGCATTGAGCCACCGCGCGGCCATGTGAGCATCAAGGCGTCGAAAGACGGTATCCTGCGTCAGGTGGTGCCGGATTATGAGTTGCTGAAAGATAAGTACGAGCTGCTGTGGGAAATGCCGAACAACGACGGCTATCTGCAACTGGTGGGCATCATGCAGAAATTTATCGACCAGTCGATCTCTGCAAATACCAACTATGACCCGACACGTTTCCCGTCCGGAAAAGTGCCGATGCAGCAATTGCTGAAAGACTTGCTCACTGCCTATAAATTTGGCGTGAAGACCCTGTACTATCAAAACACCCGCGACGGTGCGGAAGATGCGCAGGATGATCTGGTGCCGTCCATTCAGGATGATGGCTGCGAAAGCGGCGCATGTAAGATCTAATGTAAATGCCGGGTAACGCTACGCTTACCCGGCCTACGATTTTGTTTGCCCGATCTACAAAATCTCTCACAGGACACACTCATGGCATACACCACCTTTTCACAGACGAAAAACGACCAGCTCAAAGAGCCGATGTTCTTCGGGCAGCCGGTCAACGTGGCACGCTACGATCAGCAAAAATATGACATCTTTGAAAAGCTGATTGAAAAGCAACTCTCCTTCTTCTGGCGTCCGGAAGAAGTTGACGTTTCCCGCGACCGTATTGACTACCAGGCGTTGCCGGAACACGAAAAACACATTTTCATCAGCAACCTGAAATACCAGACGCTGCTGGACTCTATTCAGGGTCGTAGCCCGAACGTGGCGCTGTTGCCGCTGATTTCGATCCCGGAACTGGAAACCTGGGTTGAAACTTGGGCGTTTTCAGAAACGATCCATTCGCGCTCTTACACCCACATCATCCGTAATATCGTGAACGATCCGGCGATTGTGTTTGACGATATCGTCACCAACGAGCAGATCCAGAAACGTGCCGAGGGCATTTCGGCCTATTACGATGAGCTGATTGAGCTAACCAGCTATTGGCATCTGCTTGGCGAAGGTACCCATACCGTTAACGGTAAAACCGTGACCGTGAACCTGCGTGAGCTGAAAAAGAAACTGTATTTGTGTCTGATGAGCGTTAACGCACTGGAAGCTATTCGCTTCTACGTCAGCTTTGCCTGTTCTTTCGCCTTTGCGGAGCGCGAATTGATGGAAGGCAACGCCAAAATCATCCGTCTGATTGCACGCGATGAAGCGCTGCATCTGACCGGGACTCAGCACATGCTGAACCTGCTGCGTTCAGGTAGCGATGACCCGGAAATGGCGGAGATTGCCGAAGAGTGCAAACAGGAGTGCTATGACCTGTTCGTCCAGGCGGCGCAGCAGGAGAAAGAGTGGGCAGAGTATCTGTTCCGCGACGGCTCCATGATCGGTCTGAATAAAGACATCCTGTGGCAGTATATTGAGTACATCACCAATATCCGCATGCAGGCGGTCGGCCTGGACTTGCCGTTCCAGACCCGCTCGAACCCGATTCCGTGGATCAATACCTGGCTGGTCTCTGACAACGTTCAGGTGGCTCCGCAGGAAGTGGAAGTCAGCTCTTATCTGGTTGGCCAGATCGACGCCGAAGTCGATACCGACGACCTGAGTAACTTCCAGCTCTGATGACGCGCGTAACCTTACGGCTGACGGGCACACAGGTGTTGTGCCAGGAAGAACATCCGTCATTGCTGGTGGCGCTGGAATCACACCGCGTGCCGGTGGAATACCAGTGCCGCGAAGGTTATTGCGGCTCCTGTCGCTGCCGCCTGGTCACAGGCCAGGTCGACTGGCTGACCGAGCCGCTGGCCTTTATCCAGCCTGACGAAATATTACCCTGCTGCTGCAAAGCAAAAGGGGATATTGAGATTGAAATGTAAAAGGGCCGCGCGCGGCCCTTTTTATTGCCTTATCGGCGCTTAGCCGCCACTTGTGCATGATGTTTGCGTTCGCCAATCATCACCACAATCAGCAAAAGCACAGCCAGAATGCTGCCGCCAATCATCACCATAAAACCACCGTCCCAGCCAAAGAAATCGACGGTGTAACCCACAATCGCACTGGCCGCCACCGACCCGCCAAGGTAGCCGAATAAACCGGTGAAGCCCGCTGCCGTACCGGCGGCTTTTTTCGGAGCCAGTTCAAGAGCGTGCAGACCAATGAGCATCACCGGGCCGTAGATCAGGAAGCCAATGACAATCATACAGACCATATCTATCGTCGGATTGCCCGCCGGGTTTAACCAGTAGATGATCGTGGCAATGGTGACCAGCGTCATAAAGAAGACGCCTGTTGCACCACGGTTACCTTTGAAGACTTTGTCCGACATCCAGCCGCAAATCAGCGTCCCTGGGATCCCGGCATATTCATAAAAGAAATAGGCCCAGGAAGATTTATCCAGCGCGAAATGTTTCACTTCTTTCAGGTAGGTGGGTGACCAGTCCAGAATGCCGTAGCGCAGCAGATAAACGAAGACGTTGGCGATGGCGATGTACCAGAGCAGACGGTTCGGGAAGACGTACTGCATAAAGATTTGCTTCGCCGTCAGCTCCTCTTCTGCCTTTTCGCTGTAATCGTCCGGGTAGTCGTTTTTATACTCTTCAATCGGCGGCAAGCCGCAGGACTGAGGAGTATCGCGCATCATAGCGAACGCGAAGATCGCCACAATGATTGCCCCAAACGCAGGCATATACAGCGCCGCGTGCCAGTCGTTAAACCAGGCCATACCCAACAGGAACAGCAACGGGGGAATACCGCCGCCGACGTTGTGCGCACAGTTCCATACAGACACTATCCTGCCACGCTCTTTTTGCGACCACCAGTGCACCATGGTACGTCCGCACGGCGGCCACCCCATTCCCTGGAACCAACCACACAGGAACAGCAGCACAAACATAATGGCAATGCTCGATGTCGCCCACGGGACAAATCCCATGAACAACATGACTGCCGCGGCCAGAATCAACCCGGCGGGCAGAAAAACGCGCGGATTCGAACGATCCGAGACCGACCCCATAATGAATTTTGAGAAACCATAGGCAATGGAGATCCCCGACAGCGCAAACCCTAAATCACCGCGGGAAAAGCCCTGCTCCACAAGGTAAGGCATGGCCAACGCAAAATTTTTGCGCACCAGATAATAGGCCGCATAGCCGAAGAAAATACCCAGGAAGATCTGCCAGCGCAGACGACGATAAACCGGGTCGATACGATCTTCAGGAAGTCTTTCTCGGTGGGATTCTGGCCGGAAAATACTCAACATATATGCCTCCGTGGCAGGGTTTTATCATTATATGTGACTACTATGAGTGAAAACGAAACCATGATTTCGTTTGTAACGGTTTTACCCGGCAAATTCTAACGACAAAAGGCGATTTGTCGCACCTTATGTTACATATTTATGACAAAGCTCCACTTTCAGACATAAAACCACTCTGGTTATTTTCGTTTTTTGCTCGAATATGCGCGATATCAAACAATCCATAGCAACAGTGTGGCTAAATGTTTCTATGGAATCCCGCTCGGAAGACGAAAATATGGGTAACTCAAACGATTACGATGTCATCATCATCGGCGGTGGCGCGACCGGAGCAGGCATCGCCCGCGACTGTGCATTGCGCGGACTGCGCGTGGTACTGCTTGAACGCCATGACATTGCCACAGGTGCCACCGGCCGCAATCACGGTTTATTGCACAGCGGTGCGCGTTACGCAGTGACCGATAACGAATCCGCCCGGGAATGTATTGCAGAAAACCACATCCTCAAGCGTATCGCTCGCCACTGTATTGAGCCTACAGACGGTTTATTTATCACCCTGCCGGAAGACGATCTGGCTTATCAGCCTGTCTTTATTGACGCCTGCCAGCGCGCAGGGATTAACGCGCAGGCCATTACGCCAGAAGAAGCGCGGCGCACGGAGCCCAGCGTAAATCCGGCACTGACTGGTGCCGTCCGCGTACCCGATGGCACTGTGGATCCTTTTCGCCTGACGGCCAGTAATATGCTGGATGCGCGTGAACATGGCGCCACTATCCTGACAGGCCACGAAGTCTGCGGATTAATACGCCAGGGCGACAGGGTCACCGGTGTACAACTGATGAACCCGCAAACCCATGAAATTTATCCTCTGCATGCTCCTGTCGTGGTCAATGCCGCCGGGATTTGGGGCCAGCGCATCGCGGAGTATGCGGATTTACGGATTCGCATGTTCCCGGCCAAAGGAGCCCTGCTGATACTCGACCACCGTATCAATCAGCATGTGATAAACCGTTGTCGTAAACCGGCAGATGCCGACATCCTCGTACCCGGCGATACCATTTCCCTGATTGGCACCACCTCGACGCATATTGACTATAAGGATATTGACAACATCCGGGTGACGCCCGAAGAGGTCGATATTCTGCTGCGTGAAGGGGAAAAGCTGGCGCCAGTGATGGCGCAAACCCGTATCCTGCGCGCCTATGCAGGCGTACGTCCTTTGGTTGCCAGCGATGATGACCCGACAGGACGTAACGTAAGCCGCGGTATTGTGCTGCTCGATCACGCTCAACGTGACGGGATGGAAGGCTTTATCACCATTACTGGCGGCAAGCTGATGACCTACCGTCTGATGGCGGAGTGGGCCACAGATGCCGTCTGCCGCAAGCTCGGTCTTAACACCCCTTGTACCACAGCGACAACGCCGTTGCCCGGTTCACAGCAGCCTACCGAACAGGCGCTGAAAAAAATTATCTCACTGCCGGTGCCGCTACGCGGTTCGGCTATTTATCGCCATGGCGATCGCACACCAGCCTCGCTGGGCAGCGATCGCCACAGTCGTAGCCTGGTGTGCGAATGCGAAGCCGTCACCGCCGGGGAAGTCCAGTATGCCGTTGAAAACTTGAATGTTAACTCTCTGCTGGATCTGCGCCGCCGTACCCGCGTGGGCATGGGCACATGTCAGGGTGAACTGTGCGCCTGTCGCGCAGCCGGCTTACTGCACAGCATGCGGGTGACCAGTGAAACAGAATCTATTAACCAGCTTTGCGCATTTTTGAATGAGCGCTGGAAGGGCATCAAACCTGTCGCCTGGGGGGATGCGCTACGCGAAAGTGAATTTACACGTTGGGTCTATCAAGGACTGTGCGGGCTGGAAAAGGAGCCAACTGATGAAATTTGATACGGTTATTATCGGCGGCGGCCTCGCCGGGTTACTCTGCGGCATTCGGCTGAGCGAAAACGGTCAACGCTGTGCCATTGTCAGCCGCGGTCAGAGCGCACTCAATTTCTCTTCCGGCTCGCTGGACTTACTTTCTCGTCTGCCGGATGGGCAACAGGCCACCGACCTCATCGCCGGGGTAGACGCGTTACAGCGTATGCAAAGCGAACATCCTTATGCCTTACTGGGCGCTGAAAGGGTACGCCACTATGCAAAAATGACCCAGACCATGCTGGCAGACTGCGGCCTGGCACTAAAAGGTGAGGCCGATACGCCGCATATGCGCGTCACCCCACTGGGTACCTTCCGTCAGGCCTGGTTAAGCCCCAATGAAATTCCTCTCCAGCCGACAAAAGATATTGCCATTGGGGTCGTCGGTATTTGTGGTTTTCTCGATTTTCAGCCGCAACTCGCTGCCGCGTCACTGAAAAAACGTGGCATAAATGCCACCGCAGAAGAGATAACGCTGCCAGTGCTGGACCGCGTGCGGGATAACCCGAGTGAATTTCGCGCCGTCAATATCGCCCGTGTACTGGATGTTGCACAGAATTTTGACGAGCTGTACCGCGCCTTGCTGCCGTTAAGCCGTCAGTACGACGAGCTTTACTTCCCGGCCTGTTTCGGCCTGCAGGATAGCGCCGTCTTTACACGACTTAACCAACAACTCTCCTGTCCGCTACGGTTGCTGCCTACCCTGCCGCCATCGGTTCCCGGCACCCGCATGCAATCACGTTTGCAACAGCGTTTTATCCAAAGCGGTGGGACATGGATGCCCGGTGATGAGGTGATCCGTGCCGACGTAGAAAGTGAGCGCGTGACACAACTGTGGACGCGCAAGCATGAGGATATTGCGCTACGTCCACGCCATGTGGTGCTCGCCAGCGGCAGTTTTTTCAGTAACGGTTTGATTGCCGAACGCGATCACGTACGGGAAACCATTTTTGACCTCGACGTGTTACAAAGCCCCGGACGGGAAAGCTGGTATCGCGACAACGTCTTTGATACCCAGCCATGGCAGCAGTTTGGCGTGATCACTGACGAAACGCTACGCGCTAAGCGCCAGGGCACGACGCTGGATAACCTGTATGTGGTGGGCTCCGTTTTGGGTGGCTTTGATGCGGTTGCTCAAGGGTGTGGGGGTGGCGTTTGCGCGGTTACCGCGCTGTATGCCGCAGAACAAATTTGCGCCGGGGGGAGGTAAAATGACCACAACTCAGTTTGAAAGCTGTATCAAATGCACCGTGTGCACCACGGTTTGCCCGGTCAGTGCAGTGAATCCTGCTTACCCTGGCCCGAAACAGGCGGGGCCGGATGGGGAGCGTTTACGTCTAAAAGACCCGGCGTTGTTTGACGAGGCGTTGAAATACTGCACCAACTGTAAACGCTGTGAAACCGCCTGTCCGTCTGGCGTAAAGATTGGCGATATTATTCAGCGCGCGCGTTCGCAATATGCCGTCAATCCACCTTCACTGCGTAATGCCATTCTGAGTCATACAGATTTGATGGGATCGTTATCCACCCCATTCGCGCCGCTGGTCAATACCGCCACGTCGCTCAAACCCGTTCGCCAGTTGCTCGATAAAGCGCTGAAAATCGATCATCACCGGACGCTGCCAAAATATTCCCATGGCACTTTCCGCCGCTGGTACCGCTCCGTGGCTGACAAGCAAAAGGCGTTTGATCAGCAGGTGGCGTTTTTCCATGGCTGCTATGTGAATTACAACCATCCGCAACTGGGCAAAGATCTCTTGCAAGTGCTGAACGCGATGGGAATCGGTGTGCAGCTCCTGCGTCAGGAAAAATGTTGCGGGGTGCCGCTGATTGCCAATGGCTATTTTGCGAAAGCGAAAAAGCAGGCGGAATTTAATATTCGGGCGTTGCAGCAGAGCATCACAGGAGACGGTATTCCGGTGATTGCCACCTCATCAACCTGTACCTTCACTTTGCGAGATGAATATCCGCATCTGCTGGACGTCGATAACCACCATTTACGTCCGCACATCGACCTGGCTACGCGTTGGATCTGGCGCAAGCTGGAAGAAGGCAATACGCTCAAGCTCAAAGAGTTACCGTTGAAAGTGGTTTATCACACACCGTGCCATATGGAGAAAATGGGCTGGACGCACTACACCCTGGATTTGCTGCGACGTATTCCCGGGCTGGAACTTACCGTACTGGATTCACGTTGTTGCGGGATAGCGGGGACCTACGGCTTTAAGCGCGAAAATTACGCCACTTCGCAGGCGATTGGTGAACCACTGTTCCGCCAGATTGAGGAGAGCGGTGCGGATTTGGTGATCACAGATTGTGAAACCTGTAAGTGGCAGGTGGAAATGTCCACAAGCCTTCGCTGTGAACATCCTATTACACTACTGGCGCAGGCGCTGCGCTAAAAGGTTCGCCCGCCGTAACCCTCCCGGCGGGCGAATAATTAATAACTACCCTTCGTTGCCGATGCCGAAGGTCTGGCCCCTTTAAATATCGCCAGCCGTTCATCTAACGCATTGGTATACAACATGGTGTCCACACCGACCGCCACGAAGTTAGCCCCCCACTCCAGCACTTTTTTTGCCATGAGCGGATCGACCGCCAGAAAACCCGCCGCTTTCCCGGCATCACGTATCTGCTTAATGGCCTGTTCAATGGCGCGTTGCACGTCCGGATGACCACTGTTGTCAGGATAGCCCAACGATGCGGAGAGGTCGGCAGGACCGATAAAGACCCCATCAATACCATCAACATGCAAAATGGCATCAAGGTTATCCAGCGCCGCTTTGCTTTCAACCTGAATCAACAAGCACAACTCTTCATTCGCGCGGGCCATATAATTTTCGACTCGCCCCCAGCGGGCGGCGCGCGCGACACTCGCCCCCACGCCACGAACACCCTGTGGCGGGTAACGCGTGGCCGCCACCACATCCTGAGCCTGCTCTGCGCTCTCCACCATGGGAATTAACAATGTTCGGGCACCAATATCGAGCACCTGTTTGATAAGAACACGGCTCCCCTCAACGGGCCGAATGACGGCCTGGCTGGTGTAAGGCGCAATGGCCTGCAACTGGTGATAGAGATCCTGAATAGTATTCGGCGCATGTTCGCCATCAATCAATAACCAGTCATACCCGGAGGTCGCTGCAATCTCAGCCATATACGACGTAGTGGAACTTAACCACAGGCCAATCTGCGTTTCGCCTTTTAGCAGACCCGCTTTAAACGGGTTGGATAAAATCGGATCCATTGTCATTTCACTTCCTTTTTGTCATGAATGAACGCTGTTCGAGTGAGAGACAGCCTGTCTTACATTCAGTGTTAAAATGATCAGCGCACCGGCAATCGCCACGCCAGCAAGGGTGAGAAGCCCGGCAGCGCCGCTGGCAAACAGGGTTTCGGCTTTGACACGAATGATCGGGGCCAGAAACCCGCCGACCGCGCCAAACAAATTCACAAAACCAATACCCGCCGCCAGCGCCGTTCCGGACAGAAGCTGCGTTGGCATGGTCCAGAAAACCGGTTGTACGGCAATAAATCCCACCGCCGCGACGCATAAGGCAACAATGGCCAGCACGGGAGAGACCAGGCCAGATACGCCAATACCAATGCCCGCCGCTAACAGCGTCAGTGCAGCAATGTTGCGTCTTTCACCGGTCTTATCGGAATAACGAGGAATAAGCCAGGTACCAAACAGGGCGGCAATCCAGGGGATAGCGGTGACGACAGAGGCGGTGAACCCCACTTTTGTCCCCAGCAATGCGGCCACTTGCGTCGGCAGGAAAAAAATCAATCCATATACCGCGACCTGGATAGTCAGATAAATGATAGCCAGTTGCCATACCCGTCCATTACGCAGCGCATCGGTCAGACGTGACGTCACTTTACTCTCCTCTTCGCTGGCAAGCTGGGCCTCAAGAACGCCCTTCTCTTGCGGCGTGAGGAACCGTGCCTGCGCTGGCGTATCGTCCAGCCAGAAGAAGGTAAAGATACCCGCGGAGACAGCCAGCAGGCCTTCAATCAAGAACATCCAGAACCACCCCGGATGCCCCATAAAACCATGCATCTCAAGTAAAGCGCCGGACAGCGGTGAACCCAGCGTCAAAGCTAATGGCGCCCCCATGTAAAAAAGCCCCATAATGCTGGCGCGAGTGCGCTGTGGGAACCATTGAGAGGTCAGGTAAATCATGCCAGGGAAGAAGCCAGCTTCCGCCGCCCCAAGAAGCGTGCGGACAAGCAGAAATTTGGCTTCGGTATCAGCCCAGGCCATTGCCGCGGAGAGAAATCCCCATAACAGGGTCGTCCCTCCAATCCAGTAGCGTGCGCCAAACTTACGCATCAACAGATTAGCCGGCACGCCGAGGAAGGCGTACACCACAAAAAAGATCCCCGCCCCCAACGCATAGGCTTCGTTGCTAAGGCCGGTGTCTATCTGATACGTCTCTTTTGCAAAGCCAATATTCGAACGATCAAGAAATGCCAGGACGTATAACATCAACATAAAGGGGATTAAACGGGCGCGGTTTTTCTTTACCACGCTATCCAATAAGCTGGTATTCATCGTAATGACCTCATGTAGGGCTGCGCCGCGTCATGGCGGCGCGACGCGGAGGAATTAATGGTTATACGGGCGCTTTAAATTACAGTTGCGATTAAGCTCAACACCGAAGCCCGGTTTATCCAACACACTCTTATGAATGCGACCATTCACTGGCACCGGTTCATCCACCAGGATGGGATCAAATTGCGGACGCAGCGTAGAGCAGTCGGGGCTGGTCATTAAAAACTCACTAAATGGCGTATTAGTGAAGGTAATAACCGCGTGATGGGAATAAACCGAAGAACCATGTGGCACGACAAGCTGCCCGCGTGCTTTTGCGATCGCGGCGATTTCCACCAGCGTCGTTAAGCCGCCGCACCAGCCGACATCGGGCTGCATGATATCAATCCCGGTTTCCGATAACGTACGGAATGATTGCAGCGTACCGTGATGCTCACCGCTGGTGACCATCATGCCAGCAGGAGCATTACGTTTAAGTTCGCGATAGCCCTCATATTGCTGCGGTGGCAGACACTCCTCGATCCATTTCAGATTATACGGGGCACAGGCATGGGCCAATTTGGTGGCATAATTAACATCCTGGCTCATCCAGCAATCCAGCATCAGCCAGAAATCTTCACCGCATTTCTCGCGATATTCAGCAACCATTGCCGCATCTTTGCGAATACCCGCATCACCATCATGCGGGCCCCAGTGTGTCGGCATTTTGCCGCCAATAAACCCCATCTCTTTAGCCAGGTCTGGGCGCGCGCCGGTCGCATAAAACTGGATTTCGTCACGCACCGCCCCACCGAGCAATTTATAAACGGGTAACCCGACAACCTTGCCAAACAGATCCCACAAGGCCAGATCGACACAGGAAATCGTATTCATAACCAGCCCGCCAGACCCTGCGTAATACAATGTGGAATTAAGCATTTGATCATGAATAAGCTTGATATCGCTGACGCATTTACCCTCGATAAAGCGGTTTAAATGCTTTTCAACGATAAAGCAGCCCATCTCGCCTGCCGTGGAAACAGCAAAGCCCGTCTGGCCATTTTCAGCTTCCACTTCAACAATTAAGGTTCCCAGCACGTTAATACCGAAAGACTGCCGGGATTGTTCATAGGCCTTGTATTTGCTCATTGGGGTGGCGATATGGTCATCTATCCAGTGATGAGCGCCCTGATCGTGATAATCACCGCCGCCTGCCCCTTTCTCTGCGGTAGCGCCGCCAATGAACCAGGCTCTGACATGTTTAATTTTCGGTAAGGTCATGATGTTCTCCTTTTTATGATGCTTGCTTGTCGAAAGGGCTTTTCCACCCTAAAAGCCGGGAAATATCTTTTGCGCAAGTAATCGCCTTACCTGCGAGGTAATCCCGGTTTTCCTCATTAATTTGCAGTCGGGTTCCCACGACCGAAATGGCTGCCGTTAGCGCATTGCGGGCATCAAAGACGGGGGCAGCGACACATCGGACATCGGGGTAATCTTCACCATTGTCATAGCTCCACCCCCTGGAACGAATCAGCACCAGCTCATCATGTAATTGTTGGGCATTGGCGATAGTCGACGACGTCGCTTTTTCCCAGTGCAAATGACGGATGATTTCATCGCGCGTCGCGGGCGGCTGCCAGGCCAGCAGACACTTCCCTATGCCGGAGCGATAAAGGGAAAGACTTTTGCCCTCGTGCGAGCGTACGCTGATGGTGGAGGAGGATTCTATTTTGAGAATGTAATAGGCATTTGCGTCATCAATGATGCCGAGATGGCAGAGCAGACCGGTCTCATCCATAAGTTCAGTCAGCCGGGGACGGGCAATCTCGCGCAGATCCATTCTTCCCAAAGCATGCCCGGCAAGTTCAACGAGCTTTGTCCATAAGCAGTAGTTGTCATTGCTATCAATACGCAATAACCGCGCTTTCTTTAATTCCGCTAAAATTAAATAGGCGGTGCTTTTGGGAATGCCTGTCTCTTCGATGATTACCGCAGCGCTGCAAGGCCCAATACGTGCGATGAGATTAAGGATTTCAATTGCCCGGCTGAGTGCCGGTACTTTGCTTGATTCCAACATATTGGACTCCAGTCCTGAATATTGGAATCAGTGTTGCGACTTAGGGGAACCGATTTTGTGAGAGCGATCATAAAGCTATGGCGATCCAGCATGCTGGACGTTTCATGACTAGAAAATGTGAAGCATTACGCAGATTTTTTCAGGTGGAGTACAACAGGCTGGACTGGAAAAGCGCCGGAAGGATAATTTCTTCCGGCGTAAAGGGATTACTCAACAAATAAGGATTCGACGACATTGATCCAGCCATGGTCGCTGGCAACGTCCTGGCCATTGAGCCAACGACGCAGAATATTCAGCGCCATCATGGCACAGACTTCCTGACGTACCGTCAGGCTGTGTCGGTTCGTATTAAACTTGACGCGTAAGGCATGTGTACCTTCCGGCGTCGCCAGCGCGAAGTTCAGATGCTCATCTTCGAGTCCCGTGACGGTCAGCGCCAGCCCGGCCAGATGGCGATCGCGCAGCCCCGCAGCCCAACGTGCAGTTTGCACTAACGCTTCATCCTGCGAAGGGATAACTTCGCTGACCAGCAGCGGCGCACCCGCACGCGAAAGTTGCAACGCCACCAGGCCGCCGGTGAACTGTTCACTCAGCGTCAGGCTAAGTTGACGTTCACGCAACCGCCCGGCAAGCAGCGCCGGCAAACCAACAGTGCCTTCGAAAATGAGGCTCTCACCGGCCACCCGCTTCACTTCCGGCCATAACGCTTCCATCGCCTCGCGATGCTCAGCAGGACCGGTAAGTTTCAGTTCAATAATGGGCATTGAGGAGCGATAGCCCATCACTACACCCTCAGGTAACGTCAAATGCGACAGGTTTTGCGCCAGATCGCTTTCAGAACGGCCAAAGGTTGTCAGGCGCAGGCAAACAGGCGGCTCAGGAAGCGTAAAGCGTGCGCGAATGCGCGGCAGAATTTCATGTTCCACCATCACTTTAAACTCCGAGGGCACTCCGGGCGTAAAGAACATCAGGCAGCGATTAAGCTGTACGGCAAAACCACAGGCGGTACCGACCGGGTTATCCACCAGCTCCGCACTGGCAGGAATTTCCGCCTGCTTGCGGTTGCTGGGCGCCATGACGCGTCCGCGCTCGGAAAAAAAGCGCTCCATCTGCGTCAACCACTCTTCATGCAATACCAGCGCTTCGCCCTTCGCCGTTGCCGCCGCCAGCGCACTGAGGTCATCGCTGGTTGGGCCCAGGCCACCATTAACAATAAGAATATCCGCCTGTTGGCTGCGCTCACGCAGAATGGCCACCAGGTCGTCGAGGTTATCGCTAACGGTATTACGTCGGGTAAGCGGTAGCCCCTGATTAAAGAAAAAATCTGCCAGCCAGGCGGCATTGGTGTCCACGATTTGCCCGTGCAAGACTTCATCGCCGGTTGACAGCATCTCTACGTTTAACATTATTTTCTCCAGCAATAGAGGTTGAAACACTATACCGCATGAAGGGAAGAAAAGAGGTAAGAAACTGGCGCGGACGGACGCCGCGCCGAAGGATCAGAAGCTGGCGTTGACGCCGACATACGGGCCATCCGCCACCGCATTATCGCGGTTGCCTTCTTTACCGGTCAGCTCGACATAACGGTAACCGGCTTCGATACTGAGCGGACGAATAATGGTCAGACGCGCACCGGCATTCGCTTCACGGTAGTCGTTAACCCCGCTGGAGAGGGAATCCGGGGAGTAATAATATTCGCCAAAGAGACGGAAGCTGTCGCTCACCTGCCATGCCAGACCACCACCAACGGCCAGCGCATACCCTTCGCTCCCGGCATTCGGGTTAAGGTAAACGCCTTTACCGCCAACCGTCCCCATAAACGGCCCCAGCGGAATGTTGTAACCCAGGCCCAGACCGGCGATATCGCCATCATCATCGTTATGCGCCCAGTTGCCGCTCAACGCCAGGCCACTGGTTTCCGTTCCCATACCCACACCGAGGTTGGTGTAGTGCTCACCCACCTGGCCGCTCAAGCTCACAGCATTTGCCCCGGCAGACGCCAGCAGAAGGCTGGCAAAACCCAAATATATACTCTTTTTCATTTCTCTTATCCGCGCAACAATAGTCCAATGTTCCAAAGCGGCTGATTGTACGATCATTTTTTTTAAGAATACTGAACTAAAAATGATTTTTTACATCAATCCACGATTTTTACGCGCCCATTTTCATTAAATGCGCCTGCACAGGACAAGTTGCTCTTTTTTGGCAGCTTACTGCATCCCCGCAAGGTTGGTGGTATAAACCCTATACCCGTCATAAGGATAAGGACTAAATCATGCGTCAAAGGACAATTGTATGCCCACTGATTCAAAATGAAGGTGATTATTTGCTATGCAAAATGGCGGATGATCGCGGTGTTTTTCCCGGTCAATGGGCACTCAGTGGTGGGGGAGTCGAACCAGGTGAGCGTATTGAAGACGCGTTGCGCCGCGAAATTCGCGAAGAGCTTGGTGAGAAATTGGTGTTGCAGCAGATAACGCCATGGACCTTTAGCGACGATGTGCGCATAAAAACCTACGCCGATGGCAGCAAAGAAGAGATCTACATGATCTACCTGATTTTTGACTGCATCAGCGCGAACCGTGAAGTGGAGATCAATGAGGAATTTCAGGATTACGCCTGGGTTAGCCCGGCGGATCTGACAAAATACGATCTGAATGTCGCCACCCGCCGCACGCTGAGCCTGAAAGGGCTGCTTTGAGAAAAGAGCGGCGCAGTCTTAATGTTTGAGCTGCGCCAGTTCAGCTTCACTCAGACCAGTGAAACGTTGCACGACAGCTTTGTCCATCCCACTGCGTAACATTTCACAGGCGATGCGAAGCGCCTCGGCTTTTTGTCCTTCGTGACGTCCTTCATGGCGCCCCTGACGAAAGCCCTTACGCCTGCCGAGTTCTTCCAGTTGTTCAGCAATAGTCATCAACGTCTCCTTATGTTGTGGCGAACGGTGCGCCAGTCGGCGAAGAAAAGCGCCTGGCGCTGGCGTGTTGCCTCTGCTCAGTAGATAGTGCATTGCAGCGCGCAACTGCTGGCGGGTAGTGTATCCCAGCGACAAAGTCGTGACCAGTTTGTCCAGCAAAAGGGTCATATCCCGCAGACGAATGTGCTTTTGTAATAATTCGAGTAAGGCAACACGTCGGTGCGTCATGATCTGCTCATCAGGCACAACGGTAATATCCACCAACGGAAATGGCGTTGTGTACAGTTCATGGGCATATTGCGGCTGGCTGAACATATCCAGCCAGCATAACGAAAAGGGATAAGGGCTAACGCGCCCATGATAAAAAAGCATTGGAATCACCAGTGGCAAGACCGTGTTTCCCGCATCGAGATGCCGCTGCATTGCCGCTAAGGCATAACGCATCAAGCGAAAAGCCATAAACCTGTCGGGTGAACTTTGGTGCTCAATGAGTACATAAATATAGCCCTCACCCTGCCGGGTTTTGACCGAGTAGAGCACATCGGAATGGGTTGCGCGCAGTGCCTCGTCAACAAAGCTGCCGGACTCCAGTTTCAGCGTCGCGAGATCGCAAAGCTGACGTAGCGACGCGGGCAAATGGAGGGTCAGAAAATCGCGCGCCGTCTCTTTATGGGTAAGAAACTGTTTGAAAAGCGCATCATGCGCGGTAGGTGCAGCGGTGTTCTTCATGGCATTCCTTGCCTGAGTAGAGATGTCAGGACACTAACATCCTCCCACCGCCGGTGGGCATTTCCGGCTTGCAAACTGGAAAACGCTACGCAAAAAATCTACCGTTCAGCGACCCATGACTGTAGCGCACGGCGTGATATTTTAATGCCGCCGGACGAAAGATGCGCCGGCAAGCGCAACCACGCAACGGGCTGCTGGAAGCGCGCAAGCTTGTCCTGTACCCAGGTGGTGAGCTGCGAGAGCTCAACGGCGTCATCACACTCCACCACCGCCACAGGTCGATGGCCAAATTCGCGATCTTCGCGGGGAACAATAAAAACCTGTTGAACCTGAGGATGTGCCACGATAACACGCTCTACCTCCTCCGGCTGGATACCCTCGCCGCCGCTGAAAAACAGATTATCCAGTCGTCCCAGAATCGTCAGACGGCCATCGTGCAGAACGCCTTTATCACGGGTGGGAAACCAGCCCTCGTCATTGAGCAACGGCAATAATTCCCCGTCTCGCCAGTAACCTGAGGCCATACTTCCTGCCCGCAGCCACACTTCATCGTCAACGATACGCAACGCTCTTCCCGGCAGTAGGCAACCGACATCAGACTGCCCATCAGCCTCTTTCCCGCATACCGTTGAAGCGAACTCCGTCAGGCCATAGCCACACCAGGTACGAATCCCGCGCTCACGCGCATGTTCGGTCAGTTCGACAGGGATCGCCGCGCCGCCCAGCAAAACGGCTTTAAGAGAGACCTCCACCGCATCATTCAGCAAGCGCCACAGTTGCGTTGGCACCAGCGACGCATGAGTACACCCATGCAAAGCCTCTGCCAGACTGTTCTCAGAGACGGTTAAGCGCGCGCCCGCCAATAACCAGCGCCACAGAATTCCCTGCCCTGAAACGTGATAAAGCGGCAGTGACAGCAACCAGTCATCTTCTGGCGCGAAAGGAATCATCGCCAGTACCCCTCGTGCGCTGGCGAGGTGTGCCGCGCAGGTGTGCACCGCCGCCTTAGGTAAACCTGTTGAACCCGAAGTCAGGGTCATCGACGCCAGCCGTTGTGGCTGCCAGTCAATAGCATAAGATTGGGCAACAGGTCGCAGTTCAAGAGGCGTCAGACCGACAAAGGTATTGCTATCAGCCAGATTAACCGCAAAACGCAGCGTCAGGGTTGGCAGCAATGCCTCCAGCAACAGCGAGGGTAATTGAGGATTGACCGGCAATACACGCGCGCCACATTGCAGTAACGCCAGCCACGCTAACAATACCTGAGGTTGGTTTCGCCCACGTAGCATCACACCATCGCCCTCGCTCACCCCCTGGCGGGCAAAACCGGCGGCCAGCGCATCGACGCGCGCGCACAGGTCGCGCCAGCTTAAAGTCTCATCCTGCAAGCGAATAGCGGGCTCATCGCCACGCACTTCGCGCCAGTCATGCCAGGGCCAGGTATTGAACGTCATAGCAGTGGTTCCAGCATCTCAACGCTATGGCAGGGTAATGGGCTATCCGGCCAGCGGCGCACAAGCTGAGCCTGCATCAGGTTTAACGTATCGAGACCCGGGATGGTGTCAGGGGTGAGCCATGCGGCAATACGCGCCAGTTGGGTCAGACCAAGGCTGGACTCGATTGATGAACTGATAACCGCTGTCATACCCAGTTGTGTGGCTGCTTTCACCTGCCCCTGAACCTTCTCAAGGCTTCCGGTTAAGGTGGGCTTAATCACCACCGCACGCACGCCCTCTTCACGCTCAAAGGTAAAATCGGCATCGCGCAAACTTTCATCCCAGGCTATCGCTATGCCCGTTTCACGGGCAAAGGCGCGCGAATCATCACGGGTTTTACAGGGCTCTTCCAGAAAAGCAATGCGATCGCGGTATTGCGGATCCACATATTTTGCGAATTGCTGCGCTTTGAGCGGCGTCCAGGCGCGGTTAGCGTCCAGACGCAGGCGCAAGTCAGGCATCGCCTCCAGCAGCAAGTTAGCCACCATACCATCGCGCACCGCTTCATACAGGCCCACTTTCATTTTCGCCACTTTTTCGCCCGGCATAGCAGCCAGTGCGGCAAAAAGCTCATCCGGGTCACCCGTGCACAGCGTCGCGGCACGGTAGTCCGCCGCCGCTGGCAACGTGCCGCGCAGTTCCGCCAGCGCACAACTGGTACCAAAGTCAACCGACGGCAACCCCGGCAACACGCCGCAATCCCCCGCTCGCCACCCTTGCGCCCAGGCACAGACGGCGGCTGTCGCCTCCTCAAGAGACTCCACGCTAAATCCCGGCAAAGGCGAAATCTCGCCCCAGCCTTCCTGCGCGTCATCCCGCAGATGAATAAACAGCCCGTCACGGGTTTTCAGCCGCCGATCACGCAGCACGACGCCCGCATCCATCGGTATCTGCCAGCGGTAAACCTGCGCGCTGCGCATTACGGATTCCGTTTAAATTTGCTGAAGTCCGGCTGGCGTTTTTCGTTAAACGCGTTGCGGCCTTCCTGACCTTCTTCGGTCATGTAGAACAGCATGGTGGCGTTACCCGCCAGCTCCTGCAGACCTGCCTGACCATCACAGTCGGCGTTGAGTGCCGCTTTCAGGCAACGCAGCGCCATCGGGCTGTTCTGCAACATTTCACGGCACCAGCGTACGGTCTCTCTCTCAAGCTCAGCAACCGGCACCACCGTGTTTACCAGCCCCATATCCAGCGCTTCTTTCGCATTGTACTGACGGCACAGGAACCAGATTTCGCGCGCTTTTTTCTGACCAACGATACGCGCCATATAGGATGCCCCCCAGCCGCCATCAAAGGAGCCCACTTTCGGGCCGGTCTGGCCAAAGATAGCGTTTTCCGCCGCGATCGTGAGATCGCACATCATGTGCAGCACGTGACCGCCGCCAATGGAGTAACCCGCAACGGCCGCAACCACCGGTTTCGGGCAGGTACGGATCTGGCGCTGGAAGTCCAGTACGTTCAGATGGTGCACGCCGGAGTCATCCTGGTATCCACCGTAATCGCCACGGACTTTCTGATCGCCACCCGAACAGAACGCCTTTTCGCCTTCACCGGTCAGAATGATCACGCCGATGTTGTCGTCATAGCGTGCATCAGCCAGTGCCTGAATCATCTCTTTGACGGTCAAAGGACGAAATGCGTTGCGCACCTGAGGGCGGTTGATGGTAATTTTGGCAATACCATCCACCGATTTGTGATACCGAATATCGGTATAGCCTTCAGAGCAGTCTTGCCATTCAATCGGTGCGTACAGCATGGTTTCATCGGGATAGATCATAATATGCCCTTTATATCGAGACGCAGAATTTGCGCCAGACAGTTAGCCACACTATCGGGGCGTTCCCGATGCGCGTTATGCCCGGCGTCAACAATGACATGACAGTTCGCGCTGACATCAGCCGCCAGCGTGCGAAATTTACTGTCAAACTCACCACATAAATAATGAAATGGAAAAGGCGCGTTACGCAGCGCAGCGCGTAAATCCGGTTGTACAGCGAGCGAAGTCGCCTCCAGCATAGCGGCCAGCGCCGGACCGTTGTTCTGGCTGCGTAACCCCACCAGACGTTGCCGTTGCTCGTCACTCAACGACGCAAACACCTGCTGTTGATACCAGTCGTTAAAAACGCCGACAAGCGGTTGCGCACGAAATCGCTGCGCCCATTGTCTATCTGATATCAGGCGCTCCTGCCGTGCAGTCGCATCCGTCAGGCCAGGGTGCCCTCCTTCGACTATCACACCCAATAGCCCCTTCGGCTGAGAGCAGGCAAAGTGCATCGCCACCCGTCCGCCCAGCGAGTACCCTATCAACCAGTAACTTAGTATGTTGTAACTACAAAGCGTGTCGCACAGCGCATCGTTAAGCTGTTCGAAGGATGTAACCATACTCTCCGCCGAACCTCCGTGGCCCGGCAGGTCAATATAGAGGCGTGAACAGGCCGTAAAGCGTTCGCCGACGGGCAACCATTCGCGGCTGTCACCCGAAAAACCGTGCAGAAAAATTAGCCACGGCTTTTGCGGCTCTCCCGGCATAGCCCGCGCATGCAGGATCACAACTGACTTACCTGCGCGAGCAACTGTTGCAGTGTATGCGCGCCGTCAGTGTCTTTCACCACCAGCTCAATCAGCGTTGCCCCCGCTTTACTCCATGCTCCCGCCAGCGCTTGTTCAAGCTCATCCCAGTTTTGGGGATGATAGTATTTCAGGCCAAACATCGCCGCCGCATGCTCAAAATGGACATGCTGCGGCATTAAATAAAACTGTTCGCGCTCGCTTTGCGGCGTCGGCAACAGCGAGAAGATCTGCCCGCCGTTGTTATTGACCACAATCAGCACCAGCGGCGCAGAAGCCTGGCGCAGTAATGCCAGTGCATTCAGATCGTACAAGGCAGACAGGTCACCGACGATTGCAAGCGTAGGCCGCGCCGTGCCGCGCTGTACACCTGCGGCAGTAGAAATCAGGCCATCGATACCGCTCGCACCACGGTTGCTGTAAACCGGGTAACCGACAGGTAACTGCCCCAGCGCATCCACCAGGCGGACCACCAGGCTATTGCCGAGGAACAGTTGCCCCTGATCCGGCAGATACTTCGCCAGTCGATGCGCCAGTTGCGCTTCGCCAAAGGTTTCGCGTTGGCTGGCAACCGCCTGCCACGCCTGAGCGGATAATTGTGGAATGTCAGTACACCAGGGCGCGCGTGATTCCGCCGGGTGCAGTTCCAGCCACTCGGCAACACCGGAAACCAGACGGCGGCCACGGTGATGTGAAGGATCAAGCCGCCCGGCAACGGAATCTACCAGCCAGTACTCCTGCGGCTCGCAGGTCGCCTGCCACTGGAGCAACCGCTTACCGGTCAGGCTGCTACCCAGTTGAACAACAATTTGTGCCGTTTGCAGTTCACTCACCGCGCGAGCATTGCCCAGCCACAGGTCGGCGCACGGCAGCGGCTGCCCGGTTTGTGAAAGGACATCGCCGATAAGCGGCCAACCGAGCATTTTCGCCCATGCGGCAACCAGCTTGCCTTCCGACGCGCTCATTCGACCCGCCACAACCACGCCGCGTTTCTGACGCCAGAAAAACCAGTCGCGTTGTTTCGCGCTGCCGCTATGCAAATCTTCACGCAGCCAGGGTTTGTCGTCCTGCCACCAGTCGCCGGGCGCCTGCTGCCAGGCAAGCCCCGTATCATCCATTTCACCGTATAGCGGTTCGGCAAACGGGCAGTTGATGTGCACTGGCCCCGTCTGCGCGGACGCCATTAGATGATCGATAGCAGAGAGCAACCAGCGGGCGGGGATGTCCTGTGATGGACGCGGCAGCGCCAGTGATTGCGCCGGGTGCGATGCAAAGATCCCCGGCTGGCGTATTGCCTGGTTGGCCCCGCAATCAATAAGTTCAGGCGGCCTGTCAGCGGTCAGAAAAATCAATTTTTCCCCGGTGAGGCTGGCTTCGATCAGCGCCGGGTATAAATTCGCCACAGCGGTACCGGAGGTGACAATCACCGCGACCGGAGTGCCGCTTGCTTTTGCCAGACCGAGCGCAAGATGCCCCAAACCGCGTTCATCAAAGTGCGTGTGATGGATAAAGGACGAATTTTCTGCCGCCGCCAGCGTCAGCGGCGTGGAACGGGACCCCGGTGCGATACAAATATGTCGCACGCCGTGGCGCGTTAAAGCTTCAAGGATCACCGCCGCCCAGCGTCGGTTAAAAGCACTCACTGACATAAGTTTGTCCAGTATCAATATTGTGGCTTAGTATAAAGAATCGAAAAAAATAGATTTTTGATATGGGTCGGTTATACGTGTTTCATTATCAAGAGCGAACGCAATCCCGCTGCTTTATTTTCGATTTCCTGCCATTCCATTGTCGGGTCGGAACCCGCCACGATCCCGGCTCCCGCGTATATACGTACGGTTGTACCACTGATTTTTGCACAACGTAATGCAACGCAGAACTCGCTTTGTTTAAGTGACAAATAGCCTGCCGAACCGGCATACCACTCACGCTCAAAGGGTTCATGCTGGGTAATAAACGCACGCGCCGCCAGGCGGGGGAGCCCGGCTACCGCCGCCGTTGGCTGGAGCAGCGTTAAGCACTGTGCATCATCGTTATGATGCATCTCGGTCCAGATACAGCGTCGCAAATGCTGCACTTTACGCAGTCGAACAATTTGCGGTGGCAATACATCCAGCGTAGAGGTTGCATGCTGTAATCTCTGACAAATATCTTCAACGACCAGCATATTCTCGCGCTGGTTTTTATCGTCATTCATTAACCAGTCGCCAAGCTCAGTAGCCCGGGTATCGTCTGTATCATTGGCGACGGTACCGGCCAGGGCTTCGGTACGCAATGAGGTTCCCCTTCTGCGCCACAGGCGCTCGGGAGATGACCCCAGAAACGCATTGTGGGGATCGAATGCGATAAAAAAATGAAAGCAATGATGGTTAAGACGACGGCTCGCCGCCATAACTGCAGCAGCATTAACCGGTTGGGAGAAATGGTAATCCGTGGCACGCGCGAGTACGACTTTATCCATCTCGCCGCGGGTAATCGCCTGCGTGGCCTGCGTGACCAGCGCTTCCCAGCCCGATTGTTGCGGAAAGTGATGCTGCGAGACCAATTCCATCTGCACATCTGGCAGCGATTTCGCCCGTACCAGGGCATCAATAAATGACCGGGCCTGCGCGACATCGTTTTGTTGCGCGTTGCCATTTAAGACAATAATGCGTAAGGATGCCCGCCCCCCTTCCCGACGCCATTCGAGACGCGGCAGGAACAGCTCGCCTTGTTGAGGGTCAAAAGCATTCAGCCCCCAGACACGCAAGTCATGTTCGGGATTATCGTTGAGGAAATGCCGGGCTTCTGCCAGTGAGGGAAAACGCAGCACCTGCCCCAGCGCAGCGGCTTCATCTTCACCGCTACGTTGCTGCCAGTAGAATTGGGGGAAACAGGGCTGGCTGGCTAAAAAAGTCAGTGGGTCGAAAGCGTCATTGAGGGCAAAGGCAACGTCAAAAACGTAGAATCCAGGTGAGTTGGCATCAATGCCGGATAACTTCTCGCGTAACTGCTCCAGCGCAACTGAAATCGAAAGCACGCAATCCCCTCCCGCTCAAAAACGCTTAGTATACGGGGTGACTGCGAAAATTAGCAGTACCCCCGTTGAGGGAGGGGATTTTTATTAACGACGGGCCAGCAGCAAGCCCAGGACAAGACCGACAGAGGCGCCTACGCCAATACCGTGCCAGGGGTTTTCGTGCACATAATCATCCGCGCGGTAAACCGCTTTTTTCGCCCGATAGTAATAGGTATCAGACGCGCTACTGACGCGGTTTTTCACGTCATGCAGTGCCTGTTCTGCGCGTGCTTTAAGCTCAATATACTTCTGGTCAGCAGGGTCGCCTGAGGAACGTAACACTTCTTCCAGCGTCTCGCTCAGCAGGGCCAGGTCATCATCGATACGTGAATCATAAAATTGATTAGACATCGGTTTTCTCCATGTTATGTACCTGTCCGCTAACTATAGACAATCACTGACGGTTACGCCTGGCGCACTTCCCGCGCCATACCGATGTGTAAAATGCCATCTTCGTCATAAACATCAGTCACCGGAACAAAACCAAAGCGGGCATAAAAATGCTGCAGATGGGCCTGCGCCCCCAGATACAGCGCGTGCTGCGGCCAGTGTTGCTGGCAGGAAGCTACCGCACGTTCCATCAGTTGGTAACCCAATTTTTCACCGCGAACCTGCTCACTGACAATCACCCGACCTATCACTACAGGCTCCAGATCGTCTTCACTTTTCAGAATCCTCGCATACGCCACCAGCTGATTTTCTTTCCAGCCGAGCAGATGACGGTTTTGACCAACCAGGTCATCGCCATCGACATCAAGGTACGGGCAGGTTTGTTCAACAATAAAGACTTCACAGCGCAGCTTAAGCAGGGCGTAAAGATCAGCGACGGTCAATTCAGAGTGGTGGAGGTCCTGCCAGCGAATCATGATGTGCTCCTTATTTGGTGTGACCTCGTTATACTAAATGCTTTGCCATTAACGCAAAGGGCGTAATGCATTGTGGAACTGATTTTTCTTGGCACCTCTGCGGGCGTGCCAACCCGCTCGCGTAATGTGACAGCGATATTGCTCAATTTGCAGCACCCAACGCAGGCTGGCCTGTGGTTATTTGACTGCGGCGAAGGGACACAGCATCAACTGCTGCGCACGTCCTTTAATCCCGGCAAGCTGGATCGTATTTTTATCACTCACCTGCATGGTGACCACCTTTTTGGCCTGCCAGGGCTGCTCTGCAGCCGTTCAATGGCGGGCAATGCGCAGCCGCTGACGATTTATGGACCGAAAGGGATTCGCGAATTCGTGGAGACCAGCCTGCGTCTGAGCGGGTCGTGGACCGACTATCCGCTGACGATTGAAGAGGTTAGCGAGGGTCTGGTTGTGGATGATGGTTTACGCCGTGTCACCGCTTTCGCGCTGAACCATCCGGTGGAGTGTTATGGCTATCGTATTGAAGAGCATGACAAACCAGGCGCCCTGGATGCCCAGGCATTGATAGCCCAGGGCGTACCGCCCGGCCCGCTTTTCCAGCGTCTCAAAAACGGCGAAACGGTGACGCTGGCAGATGGCCGCATTATTCGCGGTGAGGATTTCCTCGCCCCGGCAACACCGGGGAAAAAACTGGCCATTTTCGGTGATACCGCCCCGTGCCCTGCCGCGCTGCAATTGGCGCAGGGCGTCGACATGATGGTACATGAGGCCACGCTGGAGTACGCCATGGAGGAAAAAGCGAACAGCCGTGGACACAGCTCAACGTATCAGGCGGCGCAACTGGCGCGGGACGCAGGCGTGGGCAGGCTCGTCATTACTCACCTCAGTTCCCGCTATGACGCCGAAGGAAGCCAGCAGTTACTTCACGAATGCCGGACAATATTTGTACAAACCACCCTCGCAAAAGATTTTTATACCATTGCGCTGTGATGTGATATTGCGCACTCTACTTTTTCCGCAAGGTGCCGATAACAGTCTTACCGCAGGTATTTCACATTGAGGGCACCATGGATAATTTCCAGAAAGATATTGATGACAGGGCGAATCTCACCCTGTCTAACCGTTTTGAGCTGTTGCTGTTTCGTCTTGGTGCCTCGATGAAAAACGAGAAATCAGAACTTTTCGGCATTAACGTTTTTAAATTGCGCGAAATCGTTCCGATGCCAACGTTTACCCGTCCTGCCGGGATGAAACCGCCGTTAATGGGGATGGTGAACATTCGCGATCAGGTGATCCCGGTGATTGATCTCTCCGCCGTTGCTGGCTGTAAGCCTGAGACTGGACTCAATATTTTGTTAATTACTGAATATGCCCGCAGCGTACAGGCGTTTGCGGTGGAGTCGGTAGAGAACATTATTCGTCTGGACTGGAAACAGGTTCATACGGCAGAGAAGGCTATCAACGGTCAGTACATCACCAGTATTGCCTGTCTGGACGAAGACAAAGACAGCAACAATCTGGCGATGGTGCTGGATGTTGAGCAGATTCTCTATGATATTTCGCCCGCGGATCACGACCTGCACGGCAACCATCTTCCGGATAAGAAATTCAACATCAAACCCGGTGCCGTCGCGATTGTGGCAGAAGATTCGAAAGTGGCGCGCGCAATGCTGGATAAAGGTCTGCAGGCGATGCAGATCCCCAACACGATGCACATTACAGGTAAAGATGCCTGGGAGCGTATTCAGGTGCTCAGCCAGCAGGCCGATGCCGAAGGCGTCCCTATCAGCGATAAGATTTCAATGGTTCTGACGGACCTGGAAATGCCAGAAATGGACGGTTTCACCCTGACCCGTCTTATCAAGAGCGACCCACGACTTAAGCACATTCCGGTAGTGATTCACTCCTCGCTATCCGGTAGCGCTAACGAAGACCACGTGCGCAAAGTGCAGGCCGATGGTTATGTGGCGAAGTTTGAAATTAACGAACTGTCGTCGGTCATTCAGGAAGTGCTTGAACGTTCTGCCAGCCATATCACCGGGCCGCTGGTCAGTGGACAAAAAATCATGTCCAGGCCACTGCTGGCAAAATAAATTCACAACGTTTTTTCAGATATAAAAAAACCGCCGATATCGGCGGTTTTTTATTAACTTAGAGGCATTACATCAGCGGTTTCGCCAGTTGTACCAGCGAAATCAGCGGCTGCGGATAGATACCGAGCAGCAGCACCAGCAGTGCAGAGATCAGTACCACAACACCACCGGCGCTATACTGCCAGTTACTCGGTGCATCACGGTTAAGCTGTTGCGGCGCACTCAGATAGAGACTTACCGCGACGCGCAGGTAGTAGTAGAGACCGATGGCAGAGCCCAGAACCACGGCCGCCGTCAGCCACCACAGGTGTGCCTGTACGCCCACTGCCAGCACGTAGAACTTACCGATAAAGCCCAGCGTCATTGGAATACCCGCCAGCGACAGCATCATCACCGTCATTACCGCCGACAGAATTGGACGGTGCCAGAACAGGCCGCGATAAGAGAACAGGGATTCCGCGTCCGGGCCACGATACGGGCTGGACATCAGGCTCACCACGCCGAACGCGCCAAGGCTGCTGAACAGATAACCCGCCAGGTAGACACCCACCGTTTCCATCGACATTTCACCGCTTTGCAGCGCAATGAGCGCTACCAGCAGATAACCCAGATGGGAAATGGAAGAGTAACCAAGCAGACGTTTAATGTTGGTCTGGCTCAGCGCCATCAGGTTACCGAAGATGATGGAGACAAAAGCGATAATCCCCAGTACGACGCGGATGGCTTCACTTTGGCCTACCGGTGCGTACAGGAACAGACGCATCACGACGCCAAAGATAGCAATCTTGCTCGCCGTTGCCAGGAAGGTTGAAACCGGCGCTGGCGCACCCTGATAAACGTCCGGCGTCCACAGATGGAACGGAACCAGAGAGAGTTTAAAGCCAAGGCCAACAATCATCAGACCCAGACCGGTTAACAGCAGCGGTTCATGCAGTACGTCCCCGGCGATGCTCTTGCCCAGCGCAACAAACGACAGATTGCCGGACTGTGCGTAAACCAGCGCCATACCGAACAGCAGGAAAGAAGAGGCTGCGGCAGACAGAATGGTGTACTTGATACTGGCTTCCAGCGAACGTTTTTGACGGAAAGCGTAACCAATCAGCCCGAACAGCGGTAAAGAGATAAGCTCGATACCGAGGAACAGGGCCGCCATATGGTTGGCGTTCGCCAGCAGAATTCCGCCCAGCGCGGCGATCAACACCAGCAGGTAGAACTCTTCTTTATTGTCGTTGTAGCCTTCAAGCCAGGGATAGGCAAACGTACAGGTTGCGAGGCTCGCCAGTAGCACCAGGCCGGTATACAGCATGGCGTAACCGTCTACGCGCATCAATGGCGTCACGTCCATTGCACCCGCCTGGCCAACAAACCAGAGCGACAGCAGAGCGACGTTCAGACCAATAACCGATAGCGTGGCATTGAAGAAATGGTTGCGTCGCCACGCAATGGAGAGCATCACAACCACCACCGTCAAGCCGACGATCAGCAGCGGCAGCAGCGCAATCAGGTGTTGTGTGGTTAAAGTCATAAGCGCTTTACGGCCTTGTAGTAGAAACAGAATTAACAAACCACTGCTGGATATTACTCATCGCGGAATGCGAGGTATCCAGAATCGGCTGCGGATAGAAGCCAAGCAGTACCAGAAGTACAACCAGCGACAGAATCATCAGCAGCTCGCGCAGTGACATCCCTGGTAACGTTTGACTGGCCAGCTCGCTTTTTGCTTTACCGAAGTAAGCGCGATGCAGCATCGCCAGTGAATAAACAGACGCAAACACCAGACCGAAGGTCGAAATAACGGTAATTACCGGAACGACCTGGTAGCTACCGAACAAAATCATAAATTCGCCAACGAAGTTACCGGTGCCTGGCATACCCAGCGTGGCAACTGCAAAGAACATCGACAGCGCAGGCAGCCATTTAATTTTGCCCCACAAACCGCCCATCATGCGCATATCACGGGTATGCAGGCGTTCGTACAACTGACCACAGAGGATGAAAAGACCAGCGGCGGAAAGACCGTGGGCAATCATCTGGATTACCGCCCCCTGATAGGCCAGTTGGCTGCCGGTGTAGATGGCAATCAGCACGAAGCCCATGTGGGACACGGAGGTATAGGCGATCAGACGCTTGATATCGTACTGCGTGAAGGCCATCCACGCACCGTAGAAGATACCGATAACGCCCAGCCACATAGCAATCGGCGCAAACTCAGCAGAGGCGTTCGGGAACAGCGGCAGTGCGAAGCGTAGCAGACCGTAGGCCGCCGTTTTCAGCAAGATGCCCGCCAGGTCAACGGAACCCGCCGTCGGTGCCTGGGAGTGCGCATCCGGCAGCCAGCCATGCAACGGAACCACCGGCATTTTCACCGCAAACGCGATAAAGAAGCCCAGCATCAGCAGGTATTCAACACCGTGCGACATCGGGGTTTTCAGGAGATCCTGATAATCGAAGGTCCAGACGCCCGTCGCGTTATGATGCACCAGCACCAGCGCCAGAATCGCAATCAACATCACCAGACCACTTGCCTGGGTATAGATGAAGAATTTGGTCGCGGCGGTGATACGAGTCTTCCCGTCGGAGGCTTTGTGGCCCCAGAGTGCTATCAGGAAGTACATCGGCACCAGCATCATTTCCCAGAAGAAGAAGAACAGGAACATGTCGATGGCCAGGAACACGCCGATAACGCCGCCCAGGATCCACATCAGGTTCAGGTGGAAAAAGCCCTGATATTTTTCGATTTCACGCCAGGAGCAGAGTACCGCCAGTACGCCGAGAAAACCGGTCAGCACCACCATCAGCAGGGACAGGCCGTCCAGTGCCAGATGGATATTGATGCCAAAACGCGGGATCCAAGGGAGTAAGAACTCCGATTGCCACTGCGGAATGCCAGCGGATTGCGTCAGTGAATAGCCGCCCTGCAACCAGAGTTGCAGGCCAAGCGCCAGCGTCAGTCCCATGGTGACCAGTGCGATCCAGCGCGGAACACGGACGCCAAAGCGTTCGGTCTGCCAGCACAGGAAACCACCGATGAAGGGAATTAATATTAGCCAGGGTAATAACATGGCGATTTTTATTCCTTGTTAAAGTCCCTAAGGGACCGATTTTCAACGAATTCGACAACATTCACGATTGGGTGCTGTTTCTTGTGCCGGGTGGCGCTAACGCTTAGCCGACCTACGGTCTCGTAGGCCCGGTAAGCGCAGCGTCACCGGGTAAAACCGCACCTCAAATCAAACTCAATGCAATACCATCAGCAACGCCAGAATCACCACTGCACCGATGCTCATCGACGCCACATACCAGCGCAGATAGCCGTTCTCACTTAGCAGCAGACCTTTGCCTGCAAAGCGGGACAGAATCGCCGGAATGTTCATCAGTGCATTCAGTGGATCGCGTTTCAACAGCCATGCCACACCGAGGAATGGTTTGACGAAGACGCGATCGTACAGCCAGTCAAAGCCCCACGCGTTGTACCACCAGGTACCCAGCAGACGGCCCGGTGCGCTGTTGGCAATCGATGTCACCAGGGTACGTTTACCCAGCCACAGCCAGGCAGCCAGCAGGATCCCGACGATAGCCACAACACCCGAAGCCACTTCCAGCATGACCACGCTACCGTGTTCAAGCTCGGTGGTTTCCGGCAGTACGCCATGCAGCGGCGGAACAATCATTGCGCCGACAAACGTGGACAGTACCAGCAGTACAATCAGCGGCAGATGATGGGTAATCCCCTTCCCTGCATGTGCATGAATTTGTTCTTTGCCATGGAAGACGATGAAAATCATACGGAACGTATACAGCGAGGTCATAAACGCCCCGACCAGGCCCGCTACCATCAGGTTGATATGACCGTTAGCCACGGCACCCGCAAGAATTTCGTCCTTACTAAAGAAGCCCGCAGTCACCATCGGCAATGCTGACAGCGCCGCACCACCCACAAGGAAGCAGGCATAAACCAGCGGAATAGACTTACGCAGACCGCCCATTTTGAAGATGTTCTGCTCGTGATGGCAGGCCAGAATCACCGAACCGGACGAGAGGAACAGCAGCGCTTTAAAGAACGCGTGCGTCATCAGATGGAAAATCGCCGCATCCCACGCCTGCACGCCCAGCGCCAGGAACATATAGCCAATCTGGCTCATGGTGGAGTAGGCGAGAACACGTTTGATGTCGGTCTGTACCAGCGCGGCAAAACCCGCCAGCAACAGGGTTACTGCCCCGACAATCCCCGCCAGATGCAGGATTTCCGGCGTTAACAGGAACAGGCCATGCGTACGCGCAATCAGGTAGACACCCGCGGTCACCATCGTTGCGGCGTGGATCAGCGCGGAGACAGGCGTCGGGCCTGCCATCGCATCAGCCAGCCACGTTTGCAACGGAAGCTGTGCAGATTTACCGACCGCACCGCCCAGCAGCATCAATGTCGCCCACTGCAGCATGGTGCTGCCGTTGGCGAAATGCTGCGGTGCCAGTTCAACCATTTCGCGGAAGTTCAGGGTACCCAGTTCGTTATAAAGAATGAACAGCGCAAAGGCGAGGAAGACGTCACCCACGCGGGTTACGACAAACGCTTTCATTGCGGCTGCGCCATTCTTCGGATCGGTGTAGTAGAAGCCGATCAGCAGATAAGAACAGAGGCCCACGCCTTCCCAGCCGAGGTACATCAACAGCAGGTTATCCGCCAGTACCAGAATCACCATGCTGGCGATAAACAGGTTGGTGTAGGCGAAGAAGCGGGAGTAACCCTCTTCGCCGCGCATATACCAGGAGGCGAACATATGGATCAGGAAGCCAACGCCGGTCACCACAGAGAGCATGGTCAGCGACAGACCATCCAGCACCAGACTAAAGCTGATGTTGAAGTTGCCAACAGACATCCACGTCCACAGTGGTTGGGTAAAACCCTGATGACCGTTATTGATCAAATCCAGTCCGACAATCGCCGTTACCAGTGCAGATAAACCGATAGAGCCGATACCCACGGTGGCAGACAGATTTTCCGACCAGCGCCCACGTGAAAAAGAGAGCAGCAAAAAGCCAATCAGAGGAAAAATAATGGTTAAGGCGAGCATGTTCATCCACGCATCTCACTTACTGAATCGATATTCAGATTCTGACGGCGACGATGGAGTTGCAGCAGCAACGCCAGGCCAATACTCGCTTCCGCAGCCGCGAGGCTAATGGCGAGGATGTACATTATCTGACCGTCGGTCTGCCCCCAGTAGCTGCCTGCCACCACAAAAGCCAGCGCGGCGGCATTGATCATGATCTCAAGCCCGATCAGCATAAACAGCAGGTTGCGGCGAATCACCAGACCAGTTAAGCCCAGCACGAATAATATCGCCGCGAGGATCAGTCCATGTTGTAAAGGGATCATGCGCGCTCCTCCGTTTTTCTTTTCGCGCGATCGTCCGCCCGATTGCTCAGCACTTCGCCCATACGGTCTTCACGACCGACATGGAAGGCGACCACCAGGCCTGCCAGCAGCAGCATAGAAGCCAGTTCAACCGCCAGCACATATGCACCGAACAGGTCCTTGCCCACCGCTTTGGCGCTGATCGGCGTACCATCAATACCCTGATCGTTAACGCCAGTAATGGCGTAAATCATCACGCCCAGCAGCACAGCAGACAACAGTGCCGGGCCAACCCACACTTGCGGTCGCAGCCACTGACGCTCCTGTTCGATTTCGCTGCCGCCCAGATTGAGCATCATCACCACAAACACGAACAGCACCATAATCGCGCCCGCGTAAACGATGATTTCCAGCGCACCGGCAAAATAGGCGCCAAGCGAGAAGAAGACACCTGCAATCGCCAGCAGCGACACAATCAGGTACAGCAACGCATGCACCGGATTAGTATGGGTAATAACCCGTAGTGTCGCGAGGATGGCTACCAGGCCACAGATATAAAAAGCGAACTCCATTGCCCCTCTCCTTACGGTAACAGGCTCTTGACGTCGATAGGTTTGGCTTCGTTCTGCGCCTCACCCTTATCTTTTCCGTCGATTGCCATACCTGCCATCCGGTAGAAGTTATATTCCGGATATTTACCCGGACCGGAGATCAGCAGATCCTCTTTTTCGTACACCAGGTCCTGGCGCTTGTACTCACCCAGTTCGAAGTCCGGGGTTAGCTGGATTGCAGTGGTTGGGCACGCCTCTTCACACAGACCGCAGAAAATGCAGCGCGAGAAGTTAATGCGGAAAAACTCCGGATACCAACGGCCATCTACCGTCTCTGCTTTTTGCAAAGAGATACAGCCTACCGGGCACGCTACCGCACACAGGTTACAGGCAACACAGCGCTCGGCGCCGTCCGGGTCACGCGTCAGGACGATGCGTCCACGGTAGCGCGGCGGCAAATATACCGGCTCTTCCGGGTACATCCGAGTTTCGCGTTTCGCAAACGCATGCAGGCCGATCATCCAGATACTACGCACCTGGGTGCCGAAGCCCACGAGTAATTCTTTTAAAGTCATGGTCTTTTCACCCCTTATTGCGCTTGCCAGAGAATGACAGCCGCCGTACCCAACAGATTGAGAAGCGTCAGCGGCAGACATACTTTCCAGCCGAAGGACATTACCTGGTCATAACGCGGACGGGGTAACGCTGCGCGAATCAAAATGAACATCATCATAAAGAACGCGGTTTTAATCGCGAACCAGATGAATGGCGGTAAGAACGGGCCATGCCAGCCACCGAAGAACAACGTCACCATCAGTGCAGAGATGGTCACGATACCGATGTATTCCCCCACAAAGAACAGACCGAACTTCATACCGGAATATTCAATGTGGTAACCATCGGCCAGTTCCTGCTCGGCTTCCGGCTGGTCAAACGGGTGACGGTGACACACCGCCACGCCCGCGATAGCGAAGGTAATAAAACCAAAGAACTGCGGGATAACGTTCCAGATATCAGCCTGGTTATTGACGATGTCGGTCATGTTGAATGAACCGGCCTGTGCCACCACGCCCATCAGCGAAAGCCCGAGAAAGACTTCGTAGCTCAGCGTCTGCGCAGAAGCACGCATCGCACCGAGCAGGGAGTATTTGTTGTTACTCGACCAGCCAGCGAACAGCACCGCGTAGACCGCAAGACCTGCCATCATCAGGAAGAACAAAATCCCGATGTTCAGGTCCGCTACCACCCAGCCAGGACTCACCGGGACAATGGCGAAGGCCAGCAGCAGCGAGGTAAAAGCGATCATCGGCGCGAGGGTGAAGATAACCCGGTCAGTGAATTTCGGGATCCAGTCCTCTTTAAAGAACATCTTGATCATGTCCGCGACGATCTGGAGTGAACCACCCCAGCCTACGCGGTTCGGTCCGTAGCGGTTCTGGAACAGCCCCAGCAGACGACGTTCGCCAAAACTCATGAGCGCGCCGCAGGTGACAACCACCAGCAGGATCACGACAGCCTTGATGATACCTAACAGAATGTCGATAACATCCGGTGTTAACCAACTCATGCTTGCGCCTCCTGCAGATTTTCAAGACGTGCGCCGGCCAGTACCGGGGCAATGCCCGGCATGCCCATCGGCAAACCAACCTGCCCTGCCGTCAGCCCTTCGGAAAGCTGCAGCGGCAGGCTTAACGTCTGACCGTCGTAGCTGAACGAAATATGCGCGCCCGCATTCACACCCAACTTCGCGGCGTCAGCCGGGTTGAGTTTGATATACGGCTCAGGCATACGGCTCTGGAAGACCGGAGAACGCTGAGACAGTTCATCACTGCCGAACAGATGGTAGTAAGGCGCAATACGCCACTGACCGTCCTGCGGTTCAAAGCCTGCCGGAACAGAAGTGAAGTAATCCAGACCGGTCGCCGAGGCTTCGATCAGCCGCACACCCGGATCGCCGTGGCGCAGTGAACCGCCCACCTCAGCCTGGAATTTGTTCCATGCTTGCGGGGAGTTCCAGCCCGGAGCCCATGCGAACGGAATTTGTGAACGCGGTGCGGACGGCTGGTTGTTCCCTTCCATTGAGAAAGCGAACATGGTGTCTTTATCCTGCGGCTGACGCGGTTCGTGAACGCTGATATTGGCGCGCATGGCCGTACGACCACTGTAGCGGTGCGGTTCACGTGCCAGTTTCTGGCCACGGATACGGAAGCTGGCATCCGGTGCAGCGTCTTTGATACCGGCGAACTGCGGCATTTTTTCAACCACAGCGTCGATAACATGGTCAAGCTGCGTCCAGTCCACTTCACGGCTCTGTACGGTGCTGTGCAGGGAGTGCAGCCAACGCCAGCTTTCCAGCATAATCGTTTTGCTGTCGTAGTAGGCCGGGTCATACACCTGGAAGAAGCGCTGCGCGCGTCCTTCATTGTTGATAACCGTACCATCGCTTTCCGCGAAGCTCGCCGCAGACAGCACCAGATGCGCATGGTCCATGATCGCCGTGCGCTGATGGTCAATAACCAACACCAGCGGCGCTTTATCCAGCGCGGCATTTACGCGACTGGCCGCAGCGTGACGGTGCAGATCGTTTTCCAGCACGATAACCGCATCAGCGGCACCGGTTTCCAGTTCGGTTAACGCGTCATCCAGCGAACCACCGCCCATCAGACCCAGACCGACGCTGTTGGTCGAACGGGCAATCATGGTGATGCCGACATCGGCACCGCGGCCTTTCAGCGCTTTCGCCACGTTAGCGGCGGCCTGAATCACAGCCGTGCTACCCGTGTTGGTACCGGAGATGATCAGCGGTTTTTTGGCGCCAGCCAGCGCCTGAACGATAACATCAACCTTGCCACGCAAGTCGCTGCTTAACCCCTCGACCGCCGGAGAAGCGTCATCCAGCGCATGAGCGATGGCGAAGCCTAAACGGGCCTGATCTTCTACCGGTGCGCGGTAGGTCCACGCGGCGATATCGTCCAGACGGGTATCGTCCACGTTGGTGACAAACAACGGGTGTTTGGCGCGCTGGCCAATGTTGAGGATTGCCGCAATCTGCCAGTCGGCCACTTTCTGCGCCGCTGCCATCTCACGTGCTTTCCCTTTCACGGCCTGACGGACCGCCAGTGCGACACGTGCGCCCGTCTGGGTAATGTCTTCGCCCAGAACCAGAACCGCATCATAAGATTCAATTTCGCGCAGCGCCGGGGTACGAATACCGCCCTCACGCAGCACTTTTAGCATTAATTGCAGACGTTCCTGCTCGCCGCTGGCGATGCCGGTATAGAAGTTTTCTGCTCCAACCAACTCACGCAGCGCGAAGTTGCTTTCGACACTGGCGCGCGGGGAGCCGATACCGATCACTTTCTTCGACTGGCGCAGAATATCTGCCGCGCCCTGCATCGCCTGCTCGGCGTTAAGGGTGATCAGGTCATTGCCACGGCGCTGAACCGGCTGACGCGGACGGTCTTTCAGGTTGACATAGCCATAGCCGAAACGACCACGGTCGCAGAGGAAGTAGTGGTTAACGGTACCGTTGTAGCGGTTTTCGATACGACGCAGTTCACCATAACGTTCACCCGGGCTGGTGTTACAGCCCAGTGAGCACTGCTGGCAGATGCTCGGTGCAAACTGCATGTCCCACTTACGGTTGTAACGCTCGGAGTGGGTTTTATCGGTGAAGACGCCGGTCGGGCAGATTTCCACCAGGTTACCGGAGAATTCGCTTTCAAGCGTACCGTCTTCCGGGCGACCAAAGTAGACGTTGTCGTGTGCGCCATAAACGCCAAGATCGGCGCCGTCTGCGTAGTCTTTGTAGTAACGCACGCAGCGATAGCAGGCGATGCAACGGTTCATTTCGTGAGAGATGAACGGCCCCAGGTCCTGGTTGCGGTGCGTACGTTTGGTGAAACGGTAGCGACGGAAGCTATGACCCGTCATCACGGTCATATCCTGCAGGTGGCAGTTGCCGCCCTCTTCACAGACCGGACAGTCGTGCGGGTGGTTGGTCATCAGCCACTCTACAACGCTTTCACGGAACTGCTTCGCTTCTTCATCGTCGATCGAAATAAAGGTGCCATCGGATGCCGGGGTCATACAGGACATGACCAGGCGACCACGCGTGTCTTCCGCGTTTTGATATTGCTTCACCGCACACTGGCGGCACGCACCCACGCTTCCCAGCGCCGGATGCCAGCAAAAATAAGGAATATCAAGGCCCATAGAGAGACAAGCCTGTAGCAGGTTGTCCGCTCCGTTAACCTCGTATTCTTTGCCGTCTACATGAATCGTAGCCATTAGCGTGCTTCCAAATTAGAAATTTAACTCACCAGCGCGTTTTAAGCAGGTTCGGCTGAATCCCATGAATAGCCTGGGTATTGCTGAACTGTTGCTTAATGCCTGCCTCGAATTCTTCGCGGAAGTATTTTATTGCGCTCTGCAGCGGCTCTACCGCACCTGGCGCATGCGCGCAGAAGGTTTTACCCGGCCCGAGGAAACGACACAGTTGCTCAAGTGTCTCGATATCCCCAGGCTGGCCTTCGCCGCGCTCTAACGCGCGCAGAATTTTCACGCTCCACGGCAAACCGTCACGGCAAGGCGTACACCAGCCGCAGGATTCACGGGCGAAAAACTCTTCCAGATTACGGACCAGCGAAACCATACCAATTTCGTGGTCTACCGCCATGGCCAGCGCCGTACCCAGACGGCTGCCCGCTTTACCGATGCTTTCGAATTCCATCGGCAGATCGAGGTGCGCTTCGGTCAGGAAGTCAGTCCCTGCCCCGCCCGGTTGCCAGGCTTTGAATTTCAGGCCATCACGCATACCGCCCGCGTAATCCTCAAGGATTTCACGAGCCGTGGTGCCAAACGGCAGTTCCCACAATCCCGGATTCTTCACGCGACCAGAGAAGCCCATCAGTTTGGTGCCAGCGTCTTTGCTCTTCGAAATGTTCTGGTACCACTCAACGCCGTTAGCGAGGATTGCCGGGACGTTACACAGGGTTTCGACGTTGTTTACACAGGTCGGTTTACCCCACACGCCGGAGCTCGCCGGGAATGGCGGTTTGGAGCGCGGGTTGGCGCGACGACCTTCGAGGGAGTTAATCAGCGCGGTCTCTTCACCACAGATATAACGCCCGGCACCGGTGTGCACGAACAGTTCGAAATCGAAACCAGAACCGAGGATGTTTTTCCCCAGCAGACCCGCTTCAGTCGCTTCGGCAATCGCACGGCGCAAATGCACCGCCGCTTCAATGTATTCGCCGCGCAGGAAGATGTAGCCACGGTACGCTTTCAGCGCAAATGCGGAGATGAGCATGCCTTCCACCAGAAGGTGCGGCAGTTGCTCCATCAGTAAACGGTCTTTGTAGGTGCCCGGCTCCATTTCATCAGCGTTACACAGCAGGTAACGGATGTTCATGGATTCGTCTTTCGGCATCAGGCTCCACTTCAGACCCGTGGAGAAGCCAGCGCCGCCACGGCCTTTCAGACCAGAGTCTTTGACCGCATTGACGATGTCATCCGGTGCCATACCGGTCAGCGCGCGACGCGCACCGGCATAGCCGTTTTTGCTCTGATATTCATCCAGCCACACGGGCTGCTTGTCATCACGCAGACGCCAGGTCAGCGGATGCGTTTCGGGAGTACGGTTAACGGTTTTCATTTATACCGCTCCAGTAATTCGGGAATGCCTTCCGGGGTCAGATGCGCATGAGTATCCTCATCAATCATCATGTTCGGCCCCTTATCGCAGTTACCCAGACAGCAGGTCGGCAGCAGCGTAAAGCGACCGTCGAAGGTGGTCTGGCCCGGCTTGATCTTCAGGTGGCTTTCAATCGCAGACTGAATCCCCTGGTAACCGGTGATATGGCACACCACGCTGTCGCAATAACGGATAACGTGACGGCCCACCGGCTGGCGGAAGATCTGGCTATAGAATGTCGCCACCCCTTCAACATCGCTCGCCGGGATACCCAGCACATCAGCGATGGCGTAAATCGCGCCGTCTGGCACCCAACCACGCTGTTTCTGAACGATTTTCAGCGCTTCAATGGACGCAGCACGCGGATCTTCGTAGTGGTGCATCTCGTGCTCAATAGCTTCACGCTCTGCCGCACTCAGCTCAAAAGCCTCGGTTTCTGGTAATTGATTCTCGTGCATAATTAGCGGTCCACATCTGACATAACAAAATCGATACTACCCAGATACACAATCAGGTCAGAGACCAGACTGCCGCGGATGGCGGACGGGATCTGCTGCAGGTGCGCAAAGCTTGGCGTACGTACACGAGTACGGTAGCTCATGGTGCTGCCATCACTGGTCAGGTAGTAACTGTTAATACCCTTGGTCGCTTCAATCATCTGGAAGGACTCCTGCGCCGGCATGACCGGGCCCCAGGAAACCTGCAGGAAGTGGGTGATCAGGGTTTCGATATGTTGCAGCGTACGCTCTTTCGGCGGCGGCGTGGTCAGCGGGTGATCCGCTTTGAACGGGCCTTCCGGCATATTGTTGAGGCACTGCTCAAGGATGCGCAGACTCTGACGCAGCTCTTCCACTTTCAGCATCACGCGGGTGTAGCAGTCGGAAACACCGCCGCCAACCGGGACTTCAAAGTCGAAGTTTTCATAGCCAGAGTACGGACGCGCCTTACGCACGTCGAAGTCAATCCCGGTGGCGCGCAGACCCGCGCCCGTGGTGCCCCACTCCAGCGCTTCTTTCGCGCCATAGGCAGCCACACCCTGAGAACGACCTTTCAGAATGGTATTACGCAGCGCGGCCTTCTCGTACGAGGCCAGACGCTTCGGCATCCAGTCGAGGAATTCGCGCAGCAGACGATCCCAGCCACGCGGCAGATCGTGAGCCACCCCGCCGATACGGAACCAGGCCGGATGCATACGGAAACCGGTGATCGCTTCCACCAGATCGTAGATTTTCTGACGATCGGTAAAGGCGAAGAAGACCGGGGTCATCGCGCCCACGTCCTGAATGAACGTGGAGATGTACAGCAGGTGGCTGTTGATACGGAACAGCTCGGAGAGCATCACGCGAATCACATTCACGCGATCCGGCACGGTAATACCCGCCAGCTTTTCCACCGCCAGTACGTACGGCATTTCATTGACGCAACCGCCGAGGTATTCAATACGGTCGGTATACGGGATGTAGCTGTGCCAGGACTGACGCTCGCCCATCTTCTCGGCACCACGGTGGTGGTAACCGATATCCGGTACGCAGTCGACAATCTCTTCGCCATCAAGCTGGAGGATAATACGGAATGCACCGTGCGCAGACGGGTGGTTCGGACCGAGGTTAAGGAACATAAAGTCCTCATTGTCGGTACCACGCTTCATGCCCCAGTCTTCCGGTTTGAATTTCAGTGCTTCCATCTCCAGATCCTGTTTCGCTTTTGTCAGCTCAAACGGATCGAATTCGGTCGCACGCGCCGGATAGTCTTTACGCAGCGGGTGGCCTGTCCACGTCTGCGGCATCATAATGCGCGTCAGGTGCGGGTGGCCTTCGATATCAATACCGAACATTTCCCATGTTTCGCGCTCATACCAGTTGGCGTTCGGGAAAAGTTTGGTGAAAGTCGGTACACGCAGATCGTTTTCAGATAACGCCACCTTGAGCATGATATCGCGATTGCGTTCAATGGAAATCAGGTGATAGAAAACGGAAAAATCCGCGGCAGGCAAACCCGCGCGGTGCGTACGGAGACGTTCATCCATGCCGTGTAAATCAAACAGCATGACGTAAGGTTTTGGCAGTTTCTTGAGGAAATCACCTACTTCCAGTAACTGTTCGCGCTTCACCCAAACAACGGGTACCCCGGTGCGGGTAGCCTGAACGGTAAAGGCATCCGGCCCAAAACGGTTGCGCAGCTCGCCAATGACCGGATCATCAAGGTGATCGCGGGTCTGCCATGTGGCTTCTTGCGCAGTTAAGTCAGTCATATTGTTCACCATTGCAAAAGGTCCGTGGTGACTGTCAGGTAAGGCTCCGCGTTAGTTGATTATTAAAATGCGAAGTGTTTGCCATTACCTACAGGCGCAAATTAAATCTCGTCAGGTGTACGCAGATTCGTGACGGCAATACGTTCGCCGCGTTTACGCTCGCGCTCTGATTGCATATTGGCGCGATACACGCCTTGATCGCCAACAACCCACGACAGCGGGCGGCGTTCTTTACCAATGGATTCCTGCAACAGCATCAGGGCCTGCATATAGGCTTCCGGACGCGGCGGGCAGCCGGGGATGTATACGTCCACCGGGATGAATTTATCAACGCCCTGTACGACAGAGTAAATATCGTACATACCGCCGGAGTTGGCACATGCGCCCATGGAAATAACCCATTTTGGCTCAAGCATCTGGTCATACAGACGCTGGATTACCGGCGCCATTTTGGTGAACGGCGTGCCCGCGATAACCATCAGGTCGGCCTGACGCGGTGAAGCACGTAACACCTCAGCCCCGAAACGCGCAACGTCATGCACCGCAGTGAATGACGTTACCATCTCAACGTAGCAGCAGGAGAGGCCAAAGTTATAAGGCCAGATTGAGTTTTTACGGCCCCAGTTAACCAGGTCATGGAGTTTGCCCATGAACACCGTTTTATTCACTTCCTGCTCAAGAGGGTCGGTTACGATCTCCTGTTTTTGCAGGGGGTAACGGTCATTCTCACCGTTGGGATCTATGCGGGTGAGCGTATAATCCATCTTATTGCCTCGCGGTTAGCGTTGACGATTAGTGTAGCTGTCGGTTTCCGGATTGAGTCGTTCGCGGCGTGAACGCGCAGGCGTCCAGTCCAGCGCACCGATACGCACCAGGTAAACAAGACCTGCCAGCAGCACTAAAATGAAAATTGCAGCTTCGACAAAACCAACCCAACCACTCTCACGAATGGAGGTTGACCATGCATATAAATAGAGCGCTTCAACGTCGAAGATGACGAAGAACATGGCCACCAGGTAGAACTTGGCAGACAGACGAAGGCGAGCTGAGCCTACCGAATCGATACCGGACTCGAACGGGACGTTTTTGTGTCTTGCACGCGCCCGACCACCGAGGAACCGGCCACCGACGAGCATCAGGCAGCACAGGCCAATAGCGACAATAAGAAAGATAGCGAATGCCCAATGATGAGCGATGATTTCAGTGGATGTTGACATACGCATTGCTTAACTCAAAAGGTAGCGCTTAATACCTCTGCTCTTCTCGGCAGATGGCGCCACATCGATTCATGGGGAGGAATAAAACCACACGTTCAGTGCGAATTTGACAAAGTCGGTCAAACGATGTGGGTTTTTACTCCTTTCTATAACCTTTTGTCAACTTTAACAAAAGCTTCCTCACATTAGTTTACATCGACAGCAATTCATTAACATTTAATGCCGTTTTCTTCTTCAACCTCAAATAAAGCCCGCAAACAATCAGGGTGTTGAATCGTGTCCGTTGTGAGGTTTTACAAATATTACCCTCTTATTTTGACAGGAATTTGCCTGGATTCCTCCCCCTCTATGGGAGTATTTTCTTGATCTGAGACACGCTTTTGTTAATTCATTCCTAAAAACGGCAACAAAATGGCTAGTTTTTTAACATGAATAGCCATTACCAAAAACTATAGAACAAAAGGGATGAGATGACAGGCGGGATAATTAACAAGTTGATTTATTTACTTATTTAGTGCATTTATGTTTCCTAAAGCACTAAATTGTGCAAAAAACAAACCGATGACAGCATTTTTGCTGCCAGCGGTCTATTTTTACACTTACATTTTGTTACCAGTTTTTGATGCCGTTGTTACCCAAAATCGCCCTCAATCACCAGAGAATCCCCTCCTCCTTCGGTGGCACTACTGCCGTAATGCCAGGGATTCTGATAGTGCTCCATTGCCTCGAAAATCACCTGCGCCAGTTCATTTTGACTTAGCGGGTTATAGCAAAGGAGATATTCAGTCTCAGGAAGGAGCGGCAGGCCATCTGATTTACCCAATACCCGTAAATCAGGACTCATCATTTCAACGGGGCGGGCGGTGATCCCAAGCCCGGCTTTTACCGCCGCTTTTACCGCTGAAAGCGTGGAAGCGACATAAGCAATACGCCAGGGAATATTCGCCTCATTAAGGGTGTTAATCACGATATCGCGAAAAGGGCTTGGTTCATCTAACAGGACCAATGGTACCGCCTCACCTTTTTGCAACACGAATTCCGCAGAACAGTACCAGTGCGTGGGCGAAGTCCGTAGCGTCAGACAATCGTATTCACCAGGCCGATTAGTGGTCACGACAAGATCGACATCATCTTCTTTCAGTCTATCCCCGGCAAAAGGATTACGTTTGACACGCACATCCAGGGCGAGCTTTGGATAAACAGAACTAATACGATTAAGCAGGAACGGCAAGATAGTGTCGGCAGATTCATCCGAAGCGCCGATCGTTAACGCTCCCTGTAAATTGCTAAACATTAACGATGTACATGCTTCATCATTGAAACGTAAGATCTTTCTTGCATAGCCCAGTAACTGAATGCCGTGCTCAGTTAACAGCTTATTTCGACCATGACGGGCAAAAAGCTCTTTCCCTACTAACTGCTCCAGTCTTTGCATTTGCTGACTTACCGCTGACTGGGTGCGACAAACTGCGGCGGCGGCCGCAGCGAACGTGTTCAAATCAGCGACCGCAACGAAGGTTCTCAGCAGATCGAGGTCGAGATTCAGTATCGGACGATTTGCATTTATCATAATTTTTCACTTACGGGTTCCCCACTCGGAGTTACCCGGGTTTATGCTGTGCGCGTAAGATTTAAGCAATTCCCTTTTTAATGTGCATCCAGCAGAGTTATCACCCTGGTCAACTTGACAAAAAGTTCAGGTGTTTTTAGTTCACAGTCTGGAGCAAGACAAACTCAACATCTTTATTCTGCATACTCCCTTCCCTATTGAATATATAAACCATGCGAATACTTGTTAATCCTTTTAAGGAAAAAACATTTTTTTGCAACATTCTTAGCCGTACATGGCGAGCACGTCATATACAGCCAATTCATATGGCCGTTCGGGAGTAGAAAACGAGTAATAACAGCTAACTAATAATAAAAAATAGCCCATACAGAAAGCATGGCTTTCCTGACATAACCATTTCCGGGCATCATTTTAACCTAAAACCATTATATTTATAAGCATTATTGCGATTAATCTGATCGCCAAAAATCATCTCGCGAACGATTTAGTTTTATTAATATTAAAAGGGTCCACCCTCTCCATTCGCAATATTAAATAAACGTGAAAAATGAATCACCTTATCTATTAATAATACTTAACATTATCTTCACAGATTAGCCGTTTCTCGGCCGTGTGTTACTTTCAACATTTATCATTTCAATGAACTGAGAATGATTATGAGACGAAATCATTCTTCTTCATTGGTGCGCACACTGCATAACCTTTCTTTTTTAGCAGAAAAATCGCCAAAAAACAGCACAAGAAGAACCATAAACCACAAACAATATCTTTAACACTGGTATATAGAGATTTAACCAATAATGGTAGTTTAAAAAACGTTAATTGTGATGTGGTTAAGGCAAAATCTTCTTCTGTCCACCCTTCAAAACCTGCGCCCGTGGGAGTACATTGTTCGGTGCTGACTTCCACGGCAGGAAGTGGCACTCACAGCTAAAAGGTCAAAGATTCATGTCCTCCATCGAAAAATCCAGCAAATTAGATAACGTCTGTTATGACATACGCGGCCCGGTTCTCAAAGAGGCGAAACGCCTGGAAGAAGAAGGCAACAAAGTTCTTAAACTAAACATCGGCAACCCGGCGCCTTTCGGCTTTGAGGCGCCAGATGAAATTCTGGTCGACGTCATTCGAAACCTGCCAACCGCGCAAGGTTATTGTGACTCAAAAGGGCTGTACTCAGCGCGTAAAGCCATTATGCAGCACTATCAGGCACGCGGCATGCGCGATGTTACCGTTGAAGATATCTATATCGGTAATGGCGTTTCAGAACTGATCGTCCAATCGATGCAGGCCCTGTTGAACAGCGGGGACGAAATGCTGGTCCCGGCGCCGGACTATCCTTTATGGACAGCGGCAGTGTCGCTTTCGAGCGGTAAAGCTGTGCACTATCTGTGTGATGAATCCTCTGACTGGTTCCCGGATCTTGATGATATCCGCGCGAAAATAACGCCGCGCACCCGTGGGATCGTCATCATTAACCCGAATAACCCCACTGGGGCGGTTTATTCGAAAGAGTTGTTGATGGAAATTGTCGAGATTGCACGACAGCATAACCTCATTATTTTCGCCGACGAGATCTACGACAAAATCCTCTATGACGATGCCGAGCATCACTCTATTGCTGCGATGGCGCCGGACGTGTTTACCATTACCTTTAATGGTCTTTCCAAGACCTACCGCGTTGCCGGGTTCCGTCAGGGTTGGATGGTACTGAGCGGACCGCAAAAACACGCCAAAGGTTACATTGAAGGGCTGGAAATGCTGGCCTCTATGCGTCTTTGCGCGAACGTCCCCGCACAGCATGCGATTCAGACCGCGCTTGGCGGCTACCAGAGCATCAGCGAATTTATCGTGCCTGGCGGGCGTCTTTACGAACAACGCAATCGCGCGTGGGAACTGATTAACGAAATCCCGGGCGTGTCCTGCGTGAAACCGAAGGGGGCACTCTATATGTTCCCGAAAATTGACGCTAAACGCTTCAATATTCATGACGATCAGAAAATGGTGCTTGATTTCCTGTTGCAGGAAAAAGTGCTGCTTGTTCAGGGAACGGCCTTCAACTGGCCCTGGCCGGATCATGTGCGCATCGTCACACTGCCGCGCATGGACGACCTGGAAATGTCCATCACCCGTTTTGGCCGCTTCTTATCCGGTTACCACCAATAATTGCGTTGGGGGGAGGATTTGCATCTTCCCCCACTCTCTGCGCACAATGGCTCATCGTCGCAGTTACAGACAAGGTTTACTATGAGTCAAAGCCACTTCTTCGCGCACCTCTCCCGTCTTAAATTAATCAACCGTTGGCCACTGATGCGCAATGTGCGTACCGAGAACGTCTCGGAGCACAGCCTGCAGGTTGCCATGGTGGCACATGCACTGGCGGCGATTAAAAATCGCAAATTCGGCGGCCAGGTTAATGCGGAGCGAATCGCGCTGTTAGCGATGTATCATGATGCCTCGGAAGTATTGACCGGTGATTTACCCACCCCGGTTAAATACTTCAACTCGCAAATCGCCCAGGAATATAAAGCCATCGAAAAAATTGCCCAGCAGAAGCTGGTCGAGATGGTGCCGGAAGAGCTACGCGATATATTCTCTGAGCTGATCGATGAGCATTATTACAGCGCTGATGAAAAATTGATCGTTAAACAGGCAGATGCGCTCTGTGCATATCTGAAGTGTCTTGAAGAATTGTCTGCCGGAAATAACGAATTTATGCTGGCAAAATCGCGTCTGGAGAAAACCCTGGATGCCCGACGCAGTCCGGAAATGGATTACTTCATGCAAGTTTTTGTACCAAGCTTCCATTTATCGCTTGATGAAATAAGCCAGGACTCACCGCTTTAATACGCTTCTTTCCGCTTACGGCGTTACCCTCCGTCTGAAAAAGTTTACCCCGGCGCTCGCACTGCCGCCGGGGTAGCCTTTAAAACGGAAACAGAACAGGGATCAACACGACGCACACCGCCATGACGAGCAGAGTAAACGGCACGCCGATTTTAACGAAATCGCTGAATTGATAATTACCCGGCCCCAGAACCAGCGTATTTACCGGTGATGATACCGGCGTCATAAAGGCTGCCGATGCGGCCATCGCGACAACCATCGCGAAAGGATAAGGAGAGACCCCCATCGATTTTGCCGTCGCCAACGCGATAGGCGCCATTAAGACAGCCGTCGCGGTATTGGAGATAAATAGCCCGATAGTGGCGCACAACACAAACAGGCATACCAGCATCATATAGGGCCCATAGCTGCCGCCGAAATCGAGTAAAGCTTTAACGACCAGATCTACCCCACCCGTTTTTTGCAGCGCCAGCGCAAAGGGCATCATCCCGACGATCAAAATAAGGCTTGGCCAGTGAATGGCTTTATAGGCGCTCTCAGCATCAATACAGCGGAATTTCCCCATCAGCAGGCAGGCCGTGATTGCCGCCACCGGATTGGGGATTTCATCTGTCAGCATCAGCGCAACCATCAGCACCAGACAGAATATCGCATGAGGCGCCTGGTTATGGGCAGGAGAGACGGCGCTCTCTTCCACGGGCATATTGAGAACCAGAAACTCTCGTCCTTTCTGGCCCAACTGGCTAATTAACTTCCAGTTACCCACCACTAATAAAATATCCCCGAGTTGCAGGGGTTCATCGACAACAACGCCGGGCATTGCCTCACCGTCACGTTTAAGCCCAACCACGTTTAAGCCATAACGGGTACGAAAGCCAATTTCACGTACGGTTTTACCTAATAACTCGGTCTCCGGTATCGGCGAAACTTCCGCCATCCCCACATCCAGAGCCTGGTCGGAAAAGTATTCACCGCGTAAAATCATCGGCTCCAGCAGTTGTTCGGCGCAGAATTCGCGTAAATCGACATCCGCCGCCGACATATCAATGAGTAAAACATCGCGGGCGCGAAATTCCGATACCCCATTAACGTTAACAATCACACGGCGGAAACGCCGCCAGCGTTCAACGCCAATAACATTCGCGCCATAGCGTTCACGCAGTTTCAGATCGTCCAGCCGCTGGCCAATTAAGGGGGAGCCCGGGCGAATTGCCAGGCGCCTGGCGCGCCCTGTTAGCCGGTACTCTTTTATCAAGTCGCGGAAGGTACGTCGTTTCCAGCCGTCACGCTGGCTGTCGTCTTTGTCGCTCTTAAGCATAAAGCGCATCAGCAGCATATAGACAATGCCCATCAGCAAAATCACCAGCCCCAGCGGGGTAACGCTAAAAAAACTGAACCCGGCCAACCCCTCACGTAGCAGTTCGCTGTTGACCACCAGATTTGGCGGTGTCGCCACCAGCGTCATCATGCCGCTGATAAGCCCGGCAAAGCTGAGCGGCATCATTAAACGAGAGGGAGAGATTTGCATACGCATCGAGACGCTGAGCACCACCGGAATAAAAATCGCCACCACGCCTGTGGAACTCATAAAGGCACCAAGCCCTGCGACGGTGAGCATCAGCAGAACCAGCATTTTAATTTCGCTGCTGCCGGCCATTTTTACCAGCCATGACCCCATGCTGGTCGCCACGCCGGTCCGTACCAGTCCGTCACCAATAATGAAAAGCGCGGCGATCAAGACAACGTTGGGATCGCTAAAACCCGATAACGCCTCGGTCATCGTCAACGTCCCGCTAAGAATAAACGCCACAATGACCAGCAACGCCACCGCATCCATGCGCACTTTACCCGTCGCAAAGAGGACGACAGCTATCATCAACAGGCATAACACCCAGATAAGCTCACCGTTCACAACATGTCCTTGTTTAAAATAGGGTGATTCATCTTGCCATAAAAAAGCCCCGGCGGTGCGGGGCTACATCATGACTCAGGCTTTTCGTCTGACAACGACATGACCATCAGGCTGCTTTGTCACGACCACTTCATCCAGACGAGCAAGCACAAAGTCCGCCTCATCCAGACGCGGCGAATCGGCAGGCACATTCACCGCGATTACATGGCAGTTCGCTGCAAGGCCAGAAAGCACACCGGCCCCTGCGTCTTCCACCACCACACACTCTTGCGGCGGCAAACCCAGCAGTTTTGCCCCAAGCAGGTACGGGTCCGGCTCAGGCTTGCCGCGCTTAACCTGCTCCGCCGTGACAAATACATCCGGCATCGGCAAACCCGCCGCCCGGTGGCGGGCATGAGCAACAGGGATGGAGCCCGACGTCACGATGCCCCACGGGATATGGGATTCAGTGAGATGGTTCAGTAACTCGAGCGCGCCGGGCAAGGCCACGACACCTTCGGTATCCGTCGCTTCAATCTCCTCCAGCCAGGTAAACTCCGCTGCGATATCCTCTTCGGAGCGACCGGCCATAAAGTGACGTAACGAAGTAATGGCCTGTTTGCCATGGATAAAATTCAGCACTTCGTCATGATCGATGCCGAAGCGGTCGGCCCAACGGCACCATGACCGCTCCACGACGGGCAACGAATTCACCAGGGTGCCATCCAGGTCAAACAGAAATCCTTTGCACTGCACGCGAGCCTCCTCAGGCATTAATAATTTGGTTAATTTCATTCGCGCTCAGATGATACTGGCGCGGGCAGGAGTGCCATACATTCAACATACGCTGGTATTTTTCCCACATTGGCGTCTGGGCATTAAAGCCGTGTGTACCGGCATCGAAATGGGTATAACGCCCTTCAATATTGACCATAAAGCGTACATAGCCGAGATAACGCGCTTCGGTGGCGGCATCAAAACCTAAGAAGGTGACGCGGCGTTCATCAATAGATTGCGCGTCTTTCAGATTGGCCCAGGAGACATGTAACGCGTGGTACATCTCCATAATGTCGATAACGTTACGGCAGGTTTCTTCTTTAAGTTCACCGAATTCACGATCCAGCTCACGCATTTGCAGACCATAGCCGCGCTCGATAATGGTCTGCAGGCGACGATAGCGCTCGGCATTAGCAGGATCCATCATGGTCATCATTTTATACTGATTAGACAAAATCAGTCGTTGGGCATTGGTCATTTCCATCTTACGACTCCTGTGCGCGTTGAAGATTAAAAAAAAGACACGGTAACTATTAATGGTTACTGTGCCTTTTTTTACTGACCGTTTCGATGATCAATCACAAGTCATCAAGGAAAGTTTTATCGAGTTGTTTGAAGGCGCGCTTAAGCGTGTCAGCTAATGCCTGATAATCCGGCTTACCTTCGACAGGTGCCAACGCCTGCCCTGCCTCCTGCAATTTACCGCGGACTTCATAAAACCAATGCAGAATTGATGGGGGCAACGGCGTGACAGAGCGCTTACCAAGCCACCACAGCCCTTGCATAGGCAGGCTCAGGGCAAACAGCGCCGTCGCGACAGCCGGGCCTAACTGCCCGCCAAGAGCGATTTGCCAGCACAGCGTAAACACAGCAACGGGCGGCATAAAGCGAATGGCATAACGGGTGGCGCGTATCGTCCGATTCTCAATAAATAGCGGGGCGAGGCTTTTTTCCATGGGCCAGGTCTTCGCATAGTGCTGTCCCCGGCGAAACAATCCAAAAAAATTGACGGGGCGATTTTCTGAAGTGGACATGGCGTTACCTCAACTTCACATATAAAAATTAAAATAATTGTGCAAAACAACAACTGTGCATGACAACGTTAAAATTTTTTGTCAATTGCGCACGGTATCAGGTATCCTGTGCCTGCCTTAACAGGCCGTAGACGAAGTGTGGTCGCTCGTCAACTTTGAAGTCCATTATGCCACTGTCTGAAATTTGCGCAAAATGGCATAAAATCTTAAGTATTCTTTCCATCATGCCAGAAAATTAATCAGGCATGATGTTAATCATAAATGTCAGCGTCATCATCCGTTATTCTGTGAGACTCACTGACGTTTTTTTAGCCACGTATCATAAATAGGTACTTCCATGTCGAGTAAGTTAGTACTGGTTCTGAACTGCGGTAGCTCCTCACTGAAATTCGCGATCATCGATGCAGCCAACGGTGAAGAGTACCTTTCTGGTTTAGCCGAATGTTTCCATCTTCCTGAAGCACGTATCAAATGGAAAATTGACGGTGGTAAACAAGAAGCGGCTTTAGGTGCAGGTGCCGCTCACAGTGAAGCGCTGAACTTTATCGTTAACACTATTCTGGCACAAAAACCAGAACTGTCCGCACAACTGACAGCGATCGGTCACCGTATCGTGCACGGTGGCGAAAAATACACCAGCTCCGTGGTTATCGATGAGTCCGTTATTCAGGGCATTAAAGATGCAGCCTCATTTGCACCGCTGCACAACCCGGCTCACCTGATCGGCATCGCGGAAGCACTGAAATCTTTCCCGAGCCTGAAAGACAAAAACGTTGCCGTTTTCGACACCGCATTCCACACCACGATGCCGGAAGAGTCTTACCTCTATGCTCTGCCGTACAAATTATACAAAGAGCACGGCGTTCGTCGTTACGGCGCGCACGGCACCAGCCACTACTATGTGACCCAGGAAGCCGCTAAAGTTCTGAACAAACCGGTTGAAGAACTGAACATCATCACCTGCCACCTGGGCAACGGTGGTTCTGTATCCGCCATCCGCAACGGCAAATGCGTTGACACCTCCATGGGTCTGACCCCGCTGGAAGGTCTGGTGATGGGTACCCGTTCTGGTGATATCGACCCGGCTATCATTTTCCACCTGCATGACACCCTGGGCATGAGCGTTGAAGCTATCAACAAAATGCTGACCAAAGAGTCCGGCCTGCTGGGTCTGACCGAAGTCACCAGCGACTGCCGTTATGTAGAAGATAACTACAAAGATAAAGAAGACGCAAAACGTGCCATGGACGTTTACTGCCACCGTCTGGCGAAATACATCGGCTCCTACACTGCGCTGATGGATGGTCGTCTGGATGCAGTTGTGTTCACTGGTGGTATCGGTGAAAACGCAGCAATGGTGCGCGAGCTGTCCCTGGGCAAACTGGGCGTTCTGGGCTTCGAAGTTGATCACGAGCGTAACCTGGCTGCCCGTTTCGGTAAGTCTGGCTTCATCAACAAAGAAGGCACTCGTCCGGCTGTTGTTATCCCGACAAACGAAGAGCTGGTTATCGCGCAAGACGCGAGCCGTCTAACTGCCTGATTTCACACCGCCAGCTTAGCTGGCGGTGCTGTTTTGTAACCCGTCAGAAATGACGGTAACGAAAAGAGGATTAACCGTGTCCCGTATTATCATGCTGATCCCTACCGGAACCAGCGTCGGCCTGACCAGCGTCAGCCTGGGCGTGATCCGTGCTATGGAACGCAAAGGCGTTCGTCTGAGCGTCTTTAAACCTATCGCCCAGCCACGCGCTGGCGGCGATGCGCCAGACCAGACCACCACCATCGTACGCACCAACTCCGGCCTGCCAGCGGCAGAACCGTTGAAGATGAGCTACGTTGAGTCCCTGCTCTCCAGCAACCAGAAAGACGTGCTGATGGAAGAAATCGTCGCACGCTACCACGAGAACAGCAAAGACGCTGAGGTTGTGCTGGTTGAAGGTCTGGTCCCGACCCGCAAACACCAGTTTGCTCAGTCTCTGAACTTTGAAATCGCGAAAACCCTGAACGCGGAAATCGTGTTCGTGATGTCTCAGGGCACCGATACTCAGGAACAACTGAAAGAGCGTATCGAACTGACCCGCAGCAGCTTCGGCGGCGCGAAAAACACCAACATCACCGGCGTTATCGTTAATAAACTGAACGCACCGGTTGACGATCAGGGCCGTACTCGCCCGGATCTGTCTGAAATCTTTGATGACTCCTCTAAAGCGAAAGTGATCAAAGTTGACCCGGCAAGCCTGGCGGCTTCCAGCCCGCTGCCTGTACTCGGCGCAGTACCATGGAGCTTCGACCTGATTGCAACCCGCGCAATCGACATGGCGCGTCACCTGAATGCGACCATCGTTAACGAAGGCGAAATCAGCACCCGTCGCGTGAAATCTGTGACCTTCTGTGCGCGTAGCATCCCGCACATGCTGGAACACTTCCGCGCAGGTTCTCTGCTGGTGACGTCTGCAGACCGTCCTGACGTGCTGGTTGCCGCATGTCTGGCCGCGATGAACGGCGTTGAAATCGGCGCGATCCTGCTGACTGGCGCCTACGAAATGGACCCGCGCGTCAGCAAACTGTGCGAACGCGCATTCGAAACCGGCCTGCCGGTATTCATGGTTGAAACCAACACCTGGCAGACCTCTCTGAGCTTGCAGAGCTTCAACCTGGAAGTGCCGGTTGATGACCATCAGCGTATCGAGAAAGTTCAGGAATACGTTGCCAGCTACATCAATGCAGACTGGATCGAGTCTCTGACCGCCACGTCTGAACGTAGCCGTCGCCTCTCTCCGCCAGCCTTCCGTTATCAGTTGACCGAACTGGCACGTAAAGCCGGTAAACGCGTTGTACTGCCAGAAGGCGACGAACCGCGTACCGTTAAAGCAGCGGCTATCTGTGCTGAACGCGGTATCGCAACCTGCGTACTGCTGGGTAACCCGGAAGAGATCAACCGTGTTGCTGCGGCGCAAGGCGTTGAACTGGGTACGGGCATCGAAATTGTTGATCCGGAAGTGGTACGTGAAAGCTACGTGGCACGTCTGGTTGAACTGCGTAAGAGCAAGGGGATGACCGAAGCGGTTGCCCGCGAACAACTGGAAGACAACGTTGTTCTGGGTACCCTGATGCTGGAGCAGGACGAAGTTGACGGTCTGGTTTCCGGTGCGGTTCACACCACGGCGAACACCATTCGTCCGCCGCTGCAGTTGATCAAAACAGCACCGGGCAGTTCTCTGGTCTCTTCCGTGTTCTTTATGCTGCTGCCGGAACAGGTTTACGTTTACGGTGACTGTGCAATCAACCCGGATCCGACCGCTGAGCAACTGGCAGAAATCGCGATTCAGTCCGCTGATTCCGCTGCTGCCTTTGGCATCGAACCGCGCGTGGCAATGCTCTCCTACTCTACCGGTAACTCCGGTGCGGGTAGCGATGTTGAGAAAGTCCGCGAAGCAACTCGTCTGGCGCAGGAAAAACGCCCGGATCTGGTTATCGACGGTCCGCTGCAGTACGACGCCGCCGTTATGGCCGACGTTGCGAAATCCAAAGCACCGAACTCCCCGGTTGCAGGTCGCGCTACCGTGTTCATCTTCCCGGATCTGAACACCGGTAACACCACCTACAAAGCGGTACAGCGTTCTGCTGACCTGATCTCCATCGGGCCGATGCTGCAGGGTATGCGCAAACCGGTTAACGACCTGTCACGTGGCGCACTGGTTGACGATATCGTCTACACCATCGCACTGACTGCAATTCAGTCTGCTCAGCAGAAATAATTGCCGTTAACTGAAAAAAGCTCCTGCATGCAGGAGCTTTTTTTTAGCTTAGCGAAAACACTTTTCCTCGCGGGACAAAGGGCAGCCGACGATTCTGTGGCAATAACCAGGCATGCTCCATTTTCACCGAAACATTATTCTCGCAAAACCCGTCGGTAATGATCAGTAATGGCCCTCCACGTGGAAAATCTCCGCGCAACGCCAGGCTATCCAGTAATTCAATACCCGGCTGCAAGACGGTACCGCCTCTCCCTTGCAACGTAAAATGGTGAAGGAGTTGTTCAGGCTGGACCCACCCGCGATCGTAAGCTTTTGCATCACAACAAATAAAGCGCACGGCAAACACCTCGCGCGCCAGTGAATAACTGGCGATGGCACCAAGCGCCTTGCCCAGCAACTGAGGGTCCATCGATCCGGACGTATCCAGAACGACGCCAAAAACGCGCGAATGCCTTTCTTCTTCGCTCGGGGCTTGAATAGCTGGCCGGGGTATATCCGGTGTCGCACTCTGACGGCGAGACGGACGCGCGTAGGTACGACGTCGCTCGGGCGGCGGGAAATGCTCATCGAACCACTCAGCCAGGGCGACATCCCAGGGGACAGGCGGTTGCGCCAGGCTTCAATCAATCCCGCAGGCAGCGCCCCCCGGCTCTGGCCATACAGACAACGCTCCATCCCCTGATACAAAGCCCGACGACAATAGGCCTCAGCATTCATAAATCGCGGATCGCCATCCTCGCCCAGGATATCGCCCCCCGCCCTGCCCCTGAGGGTAATAAGCTTACGCGACCGGCGCATATCCATGGCGAGCGAGTCATAAATTTCTTCTGCCGACATCCCCTTAAACTGGGCGTCATAGAGCAATCCCAGCTCCGGCGGCGCGCCAACCTGCATCTCAATAAGCCAGTCGTTGATGATAAAATCGCAGGCTACATTCCACAGTTCCGCGTCGCGTCCGCGGCGGCGGGATGCATGGTTCAACCCTGCATGTAACAACTCGTGGGCAAAAACAAAGAGCATCTCAGCCTGGTTTAAGCGGGCCGTCGGGTTGATCCAAATTTTGCCAATACCGACGTCGATCGCTGCCACCGCAATATCATACTGGCTGCATAACTTCGCATCTTCTTCAATGTCGAATCCTGCCGCCAGCGCGCCCAGCAAGGGGTAAAGGGTCATTATCTGTTGTCGGGCTTTCTGCGCTAATGTCAGCTTATATTTCTGCCCCTGCTGAGGCTGGTATCCCCCGACCTGTTCGAGTGCCTGACTGACGCTATTACTCAGGCCATCTGCCAGCAGTTCCTGCCAGTTGACGGAATGATAGCGCGATGATTTTTCAACGTGGACAAAATGACGTTGCTCGCCGCAATAGATGGCCTGCCAGCGGGCAAGCGATTCCGAAATGCCCTCTTCCTGCAACTGGCGAAACAGAAGCTCCGCGTCGCTGTGTATGTCCTGGGGGAAAAGGTAAGACTGCAACTCTTCTGGCAATGGGCCGATTTTAAGCCCTTCGCAAAAATGCATTGTAGAAATCAGAACAGCCAGCTCCCAGGTAACCGCAGGCGTCCGGGGGGTGATATAACCAAACCCCAGCGCCGCCAGCGCCTGGGCAACCATCCGCGCCCATTGTTCTGGCCGGGCATGACGCTTTGCATTAAGCCACAAATAGCCATCATTGCTGATTGCCAGCCAGTTTTTCGCACTCACCTGCGCGTGCGTATGGTCAAAACGCACATAGATGTGAGCGAAAATGGGCGAGAACAACGGATGCCATGCAATAATCTGCAACCCTGCCTGACAGGCATCGAGCGCAGGGTTGCGCTCCGTTTTGCGTTTCATTGTCCTTAGTTCCTTACCGCCAGGCGAGGAAGATCGCGTGCAACCTCTAGTAAAAACCAGGCCGGAAGCTTTTTGCCATTTTCGTCTTCACTCATCACGGATTGCGCAATCTCGACGCTGATTCGCGCCAGCGTTTTCAGACAGTCTTTCGCTCGCATCGCAAGCTGCTTGTGCTCATTACGCAATGCCTTGTCCGTTTCGGGCAGCTCTTTATAAAGATGGGTACGGAAAGATTGGGCAAGGAAATAGAGAATGTCGCGATCGGCAGGATCGTCCGGCCAGTTCGCATCGCCTTTAAGAATGGAGGAAACGGTATGTTTTTGGCGAATCTGTTTGATAAACCCTTTAAAACTCGCCGCATGTGCAGGCGATAAAAGACCATAAATCAAGGCTTCCAGCATCTCATCACTGATAGCCTCACCAAATGATTTAAGGGCATCAGAAAGCATGTGCCAACTGCGTGGCGTCGAAAAAGGTTCTTCATGCTTCGGTGGCTCATTCCAGAGTTGATCCGGACGTAGCTGAATGTACTCCACAACCCAGGGGTGAATGGAGGATTCATTGATAGCCCAGTGCAGCCACTGACGATGGTCGGCGCGCAGATGGACATGCACCATGCGGTTGATCAACGCCGAGGGCATCGGTTTCACGATGGCCGCATCTTTAGCACGGTTCCCAGCACCAATGACGACGGTGCCCTCCGGCAGCCGATACTCACCAATACGCTGCTCCAGAATTAACGAATAAAAAGCTTTCTGAATTTCATGGGAGGAGGCGTTCAGCTCATCCAGGAATAAAACGAAGGGTTTGTCACGGACGATATTTGCCGGGGGATAAAATCGCGAACACTGCCCGTCAATTTGTGGAATACCCAGCAGGTCTTCTGGCGCAAGCTGGCTACCCAGTAGCGAGACGCACTCCATGCCGACCTCATCAGCAAAACGTCGCACCAGGGCACTTTTACCAATCCCCGGCGCCCCCCATAAAAAGACAGGGCGGGTAATGGCAACATTCAGGAGAAATTCAAAGGTCTGATCGGGTGTCAGTTGAATAGCTGAAAGCATATAAAAATTCCTTTTTCATTATATTTTTCGCAACCTTTCAAGGTAATACAAAAGCGAAAACCCGTCACCTTAAATTTTCCGCTGCTCTTTTTACGCGCCTTTTCCGTGCGTAAAAAAGCCACGCTGATTATTCATCAGCATGGCTCATTGACGTGTTCAGTTCGCCGCGTGTCAGGCCAGGCTTTTCGCCGTAACCTTATTCTGTTTCTTCGGCTTTTTCGACAGAGTTGCTGGCGTTACGGCTCATCCACAGCGCCAGCGCTTTTAACGAATCCTGGGTGAATTCATCGCAGCGGGCGGTGATCTCTTCCGGCGTCATCCACCAGACTTCGCTCACTTCCTCTTCCTGCAGGGCAAACGGGCCATGAGAGACACAGCTAAACAATCCGCCCCACACCCGGCAGTGTTCGTCTTCAAAATAAAATGTGCCATGTTCAGCAAACGGGACACCGGCAATCCCAAGCTCTTCTTCGGCTTCGCGGCGAGCGGAATCCAGCAACACTTCATCAGCCTGCACAACGCCGCCTGCGGTGGCGTCCAGCATACCCGGCATAAAATCTTTGGTTTCCGTACGGCGCTGAACCAGGATCTTGCCCATCCCATCATGGACGACAATATAGGTCGCGCGGTGGCGCAAACATTGCGCGCGCATTTGCTCGCGACTCGCCTGGGCGATGACTTCGTTGTCCTCGCTGACAATATCCACCCACTCCGTGCCTGTAAAATGATTCGGTTCCACCATCAGAAATGTCTCGTCATTGCGCTCTTATGGCGCGTTTTAGTTGAAGGGTAACTTACGGATTAATCGCGACCTGTGCAATAAGCCGCTTATCATTCAGTGCCATTACGCGCAAAACACCCTCTTCCAGCATGCCGTAACTGGCGTCGAATCCCCCTTTGGGAATACTCACCGAGCCCGGATTAAAGTGAAAAATGTCACCCTGCCGCTGCGCCACCGGCAGATGAGTATGACCATAGACCAGCACGTCACCCTGCGCCAGCGGCGGTAAATTATCCGGCCCGAACAGGTGACCGTGGGTCAAAAACAGCCGCTGGTCAGGCAATAATACTTGCTGCCAGGGGGCCGTAATGGGGAAATTGAGCAGCATCTGATCGACTTCGCTGTCACAGTTGCCACGTACCGCAATAATACGCGACGCGTGTTCATTCAGCAGCTCCGCCACCTGCGCGGGCGCGTACCCTTGCGGCAGCGCGTTTCTTGGCCCGTGGTTCAGCACATCACCCAAAATCACTAACCACTGCGCCCCGCTTTCAGCAAACAGCGCCAGTACGCGTTCGGTGGCAGGTAGCGAGCCATGAATATCGGATGCGAACATCAGTTTCATCACTACACCTCAGGTTAAAGAGAATGCCGTATCATACCGCAAGTGCGGCCAGGTCTCAGCCCGCACGCTTCGCCGACAGTGCGACATAGCGTTGTATTGAGGAGCGCTGCCACTGGAAGGTGGCGTAATCCACCAGACGCTCCGGCACCTCATCGCCGTTCATCACCAGCCGGTTAATCATCAGGGCCAGATCGGCATCGGCGATACACCACTCGCCAAACAGATTCGGTTTACCGTGCGCCAGTAATTCCCCAGCAAGGGCAAAGAGTTTGGCGGCACTCTGCTGGCCTGCGGCGCTGAGCGGCGCTTTCTTCGCTCCGGCGAAAATCACGTCGGTGCTGCGCTCTTCGCGAATCGGCATCAAATCGCTGCGGATCCACGCCTGCACCTGACGGGCACGGGCGCGTTTTTGTAAGTCGTGAGGGTAGATACGTTCATATTCCGGCGGTGCAAAGCGCTCTTCAAGATACTCATCAATTGCCGAGGATTCGCTGAGCTCGAAACCGTCAATTTCCAGCACCGGCACGCGGCGAGTAAGGTGATAGCCAGTCCATCCCGTCTTCTGCTGCTCGCCGTGTTCCAAATCAATGGTTTTCAGGGTAAAGGGCAACGCTTTTTCCTGCAGCGCAACATAAGCAGACATGACATAAGGGGAGAAAAAATCCGCATCTGACCACAACGTGATTGTCGACTCGCTCATAACATCCTCTCAACGATTAGGTTTTTCATCAAAATATAACGTCTTGTTAAGAGTGTCACTTGATCAAAACTCAAGGCCGATAAGTAACGCTTATACTCATTAAAACCCCTATTGCGCCAGGGAAAAAAAATGAGTGTTCTCTTTTACGCTGCAACCCCAGGCGTGCAAAAAATCACGCTTTTTCTTGAAGAAGCGGAGCTTGCCAGGCGGCTTATTCGGGTGGATATCAGCAAAGGCGAGCATTACAGGATGGGTCATGGCTAATGCCCACCAGCGGCAGCGAATCGTACTGGATAATGACCCGGCGGTGAATAACAGATTTGAGCGTATTCGCACCCGGCCTGTGGCGATACTCGCGCTGGCGATACTCGCGCTGGCGATACTCGCGCTGGCGAAAGCGCAGTAAATCTAAATGGCAGCAATGTTTTCCTTGTGTATGATGAGACTGTTATTACTGAGGGAAGCCTGCAATGTCACAACCAGACGCCATTATTCGGATTAAAAATCTGCGCCTGCGCACATTTATCGGTATCAAAGAAGAAGAGGTCACCAACCGTCAGGATATCATTATCAATGTCATCATCCATTACCCGGCCGATAAGGCCCGCGCCAGCGAAGATATCAATGACGCGCTAAACTACCGCACAATAACTAAAAGCATAATTCACCATGTCGAGAGTAACCGCTTCTCGTTATTGGAAAAATTAACTCAGGATGTGCTGAATATCGCACGCGAACATCACTGGGTCACTTATGCTGAGGTTGAGATCGATAAACTTCACGCATTGCGTTACGCCGACTCTGTGTCCATGACCATGAGCTGGCGTCGTCAAGCGTAGCCCTGGAGGTTGCATGAAGATTCTGATTACCGGTGGTACAGGCCTGATTGGTCGTTTTTTGATTCCTCGTTTACAAGAGCTGGACCATTCCATCACCGTGGTGACACGCGACCCCGCCAAAGCGCAACAAACGCTTGGCGATACGGTGGCGCTGCTACCAGGTCTGGACGATCTCACTGACCTCAACGATTTCGACGCCGTCATCAATCTGGCGGGCGAACCGATTGCCGAAAAGCGCTGGAGCGATGAGCAAAAACAGCGCCTGTGTGAAAGCCGCTGGAAAATAACCCAGAGGCTGGTCGATCTCACCCTCGCCAGCGCGAATCCACCGGAAGTATTTATCTCCGGCTCTGCTGTCGGTTATTACGGCGATACGGGAGATGCGGTGATCACGGAAGACGAGACGCCGCATAACGAATTTACCCACGAACTGTGCGCCCGCTGGGAGCAAATCGCCAGCGGTGCGGAAAGTGAACGCACCCGCGTCTGTTTACTGCGCACCGGCGTTGTAATTGCGCGCAAAGGCGGGGCAATTGCCAAATTGCTGCCACTCTTTCGCGTCGGGCTTGGCGGCCCGGTCGGTACCGGTCACCAGTACATGTCCTGGATTCATATCGACGATATGGCTAACGGCATCATCTGGCTGCTCAATAACGACCTGCGCGGCCCGTTCAATATGGTTTCGCCCTACCCCGCACGTAACGAACAATTCGCTCACGCGCTGGGACATGCGCTTAATCGCCCGGCGGTTATGCACGCCCCGGCCGCCACCGTGCGCCTGATGATGGGAGAGTCCGCCGTGCTGGTCCTTGGTGGCCAGCGCGCGCTGCCAAAACGACTTGAAGCCTCCGGGTTCGCGTTTCGCTGGTTTGATTTAGAAGAAGCGCTCAAGGATGTGGTGACACCCCCACCATTATAAGGCGTTTACCTGCGCCATTCCGGTGTTAAGCTAAGACGCTTTGCTACCGGAATGGCGAAACCATGATATTGACCACCGAGCGCCTGACGCTCTCTGCGTTTACCGAGGCCGACTGGTCTTTTTTCCTCACTCTACGCCAAAGCCCGGATGTCATGCGCTTTATGGGCGCCATTGCCTGTGAAGACGATATTCGCACTCTGTTTATCTCCCGCCTGAACGATAATCACGCCCGGGTGATTCGCGACAGAAATGGCGAACCACTGGGTGATATTGGGCTGCATGTCAGTACGCACTATCCGCAGGAAGCCGACATCGGCTATGCCATTGCCCCTTTCGCACAGGGGAAAGGGGTTGCCAGTGAAGCGCTGAAAGCCATGCGGGATTATGCCTTTACGCAGACCCACGTCACCGCGCTGAATGCCTGGGTGCTGGCGGAGAATCAGGGGTCGGTGCGGCTACTGGAGAAACTGGGTTTTACGCGTACGCAGGTGCTGGAAAAGGGCTATACGATTAACGGCGTGGATTATGATGACTGGGCTTACCGCCTGGAAAAAACGCGATAAGGCGCAGGGACACTGCGCCTTATGCCAGTTTACACGCTCTGTTCCACCTCTTCCGCTGAACGTCCCTGGCGCACGCGTTTGGGCTGCGGCACTTTGATGATAAAGGTCAGCACACCGGCGAAGATATAGAGCCCGGTGTAGGCCCATACCACGCCTACGATATCGAAAAACGGTAGCAGTGCGGAGGCAATCGCCGGGGCGACAAAGTTGCTCATCCCGGCTGAGAGGTTGTAGATGGAGACCGCCGCGCCTTTGTGATGCGGTTCCAGCGTCGGGAAGACCGCCGTCATCGGCACGAAAGCCGCAACAAAAATCCCCAGCATGATTGCCGGAATCAGCGCCACCGCGAAGTTATGCCCGGCATAGACCGGCAGGTAGTAAAACGTCAGGCTGGAGATGGCCATGCCCAGGCAGCCGAACCAGCGCACCTGGCGGATCCAGCCAATGTATTCCCCGGTGATCCCCCAGAAAATATTGGTGAAAATGGTGACGAAGAAGAACACCGCCCAGATTTGCAGCCACTCAGAGATGCTAAAGCCCAGCCGATCAACAAACAGCAGCGGCATCACAATCGCAAAACCAAACAGCGACAGCGTATTGATGATACGAATCAGGCAGGCATAGAAGATATCGCGGTTAGTAAACAGAATGGTCGCCGCGCGGGAAAGCTCGGTCATTTTGTCGCGCAGCGGCAAATTCACCCGCGAACGGTCCACTGGCACATTGCGCAGGCTAAAGAACGCCACCAGGCCACCACAGCCGACCCAGACGATGGCAAACCACAGCGTCCCCGTTTCGCCAAACATCGGAATGGTCAGGCTTGGCAGGTAACTGCCCACCACGCCAATGCCGATGGAATACATGGCCCAGAACCAGCCTGTCGCCGCCGCCAGATTCGGGCGCGGCAGCACCTGAACCAGCATCAACATAAAAGAGTAGATAAACATCGGATAGGCCAGGCCGCGAATACCATAGAACAGCAGCATCAGCGGGTAGTTACGCATCCCCAGTCCCATCGACATAAACAGGGCATGCATAATGACCCACAGGACACAGCCAATGGTCATAGCGCGTTGCGGGGTGATGAGTTCCGCCACCACGCCGGATGCCCAGGCCGCCAGCGCTGCCGCCAGGCCGTAAATCGTAAAGACGACAGCCGACTGCGCAGGCGAGAAGCCCATATCGGTTATATGTTTTGATAAGAATGCCATTTCAAAGCCATCGCCAGCCATAAAAATCGCGATAGCCACAAATCCCCAGAGCAGTTTTTTCGGTAAGCCAAACCAGTATTCATTAGATTGCATAACAATCTTCCTTTATAAGCCGGGAGATATGCCCCGGCGAGGGTACAGAGGCCGGGGCTAGAGGTTTAAGGCAGTAACGTGCGGGCGACCTGTTGCTGCTGATAGAGCAGCCGGAACAGCGCCAGCCGTTTCGCCAGCCATTGGCCGCGTTCAGGCTGCGGCGTAAAACGGGTGACCACCGGGGGTTTCAGACAGACTTTCGCCTCATCGCCGCCATCTGCCAGCCAGGCCAGACGCGCAGCACCCAGCGCACCGGAAGAACTTGCCGGATGTGTGACCATCGGAATGTTCAGCACATCGGCAATCAGTTGCGCCCACAGCGGGCTTCTCGCCCCACCGCCCGTCAGGCTGCACTGGCAAATCGAGGCGTTACCCAGCACATTCAGTCCATCGGCCAGCCCGAAGGTGACGCCTTCAATCACCGCGTACCCCAACAGCGCACGGCTGGTTTCATGGCGCAGATTGAAAAAACTCCCTGCCGCCAGCGGATCGTTATGCGGTGTGCGCTCCCCCGACAGATAAGGCAGGAATACCGGCGCGCGTTTCAGTTCCTCTTCCGTCAGTTGGGCAATCTCGTCCATCAACTGGCTTTCGGTGACCGAAAGCAGATTACAGATCCATCGCAGACAACTGGCGGCGCTCAGCATCACGCTCATCTGGTGCCAGCGTCCGGGGAGCGCATGGCAGAAGGCATGTACGCCAGAGTCCGGGTCTGCCTGCAGCGCATCGTTGACCACGAAAATCACCCCGGACGTCCCCAGAGAGATAAACGCGTCCCCCGGCGCCACCGCGCCGACGCCCACGGCAGAGGTGGCGTTATCCCCCCCGCCCCCGGCGACCACCACCGAGGAGCTTAAGCCCCACTCGGTAGCCAGCGCGGCACGCAACGTCCCGCCAGGCGCGCTGCCTTCCACCAGCGACGGCATCTGGCTGCGGTTGAGATCAGTCATGGCAAGCAGTTCGTCTGACCAGTCGCGTTTTTCCACATCCAGCCACAGGGTGCCTGCCGCGTCGGACGGGTCGCTGACAAACTCACCGGTTAAACGCCAGCGCAGGTAATCTTTTGGCAGCAGTACTTTTGCCACCCGGCTGAACACGTTCGGCTCGTGACGGGCCACCCACACCAGCTTCGGCGCGGTAAACCCCGGCATAATCATGTTGCCGCTGATAGTCATCATTTCCGGATGATGCTCACTCAGCCATGCGCACTCGTCGGCGCTGCGGGTGTCATTCCATAAAATGCAAGGACGTAGCACGTTGCCGTCGTTATCAAGCAGTACCGCACCGTGCATCTGCCCCGACAGACCGATGGCGCGAATAGCCGCCCACTGCTGCGGATGCTGCTGGCGCAGTTCGGTGACCACCCGACCACAGGCCTGCCACCAGGCCTGTGGATCCTGTTCCGCCCAGTGCGGATGCGGACGTTGCACCGTCAGCGCGGCATGCGCCGAGGCGACAATCTCACCGTCGCCGTCAATGAGCAGCGCTTTTAATTCTGAGGTGCCAATATCAATGCCCAGGTACATAGCGCCCCCTTACACTGCCGCCAGTTGTGATTCAGGTTGTTTTATCCACTGCTCCAGCTCCGCGACGGTACGACGCAGCAGGGTTAAGAACTCTGCGGATGTCGCAAGGCCAGCAAACAGCGCGTCGTCCGCCGCCCACACCGCCAGCGGATCAGGCGCGTTGAAAACGGCGCGTACGGCATCGGGTTGCATCACGCCATCCTGATAGGTATAGGGCAGCGAACCGTCGGCCCAGCGTTTCAGGAACAGGAAGAACAGTGCAGGCAGCACGGCGGTCGCAGAGGGGACATCGCCGCGTTTGTAGCATTCGATAAGCGTCGGCGTGACCATTCCAGGAATTTTGGACAGACCGTCGGCGGCGACGCGCTGGTTAGTGTCTTTGATGTAGGGGTTGCTAAAGCGCGCCAGTACCACATCGCGATACTTCGCCAGATCGAGCGGACTTGGCGTCAGTGAGGGAATGACATCGCGTGAGACATACTCCCAGGCCATCTGACGAATGGCGCTCTGGCGGGTGCTGTCATCAATAAAGCTCAGACCAATCAACGTTCCCGCCCACGCGATGCAGCTATGGGTAGCGTTCAGAATGCGGATTTTCGCCTCTTCCCAGGGCAGTACGGATTCCACCAGTTCCACCCCTACCTTTTCGAGCGCCGGGCGGCCATTAATAAAATCATCTTCAATTACCCACTGAATAAAGGATTCGCCCATTACCGGCACCGCGTCTTTAATGCCGGTTGCCGCCAGTACCCGCTCGGCCACATCCGGTGTCGGGCGCGGAGTGATGCGGTCGACCATGGTATTGGGTGACGTGGTGTTGTTCTCTACCCACTGACGTAGTTCGGTTTCGCCCTTCGCCTGCAAGAAGGAGAGAAAGCCGTGGCGAAAGCGCTCGCCGTTATGGCGCAGGTTGTCGCAGTTCAGCAAGGTAACGGGGTTGCCATGTTGCGCAATACGCTGTTTCAGGATACGGGTCAGCGCGCCGTAAAGTGTGCGGATCCCGCCGTTCAGGTCGGCCTGAATGTCGGCCTGCTGCTGATCCAGCTCATGCTCGGGCGTCAGGTAGTAACCGCTTTCGGTAACCGTAAAGGCGATGACGCGCGTTTCGGCATCGGCACCCTGTTTCACCAGTGCGCTAATTTCGCTATCCCAGGGCAACACTTTGCGAATTGAGGTGATGGTTTCGTACTGCCGTTCGCCCTCCGGCGACACGGTTTCCAGCACATATTCACCGTTTTGCGCGGCGAGATGGCCCAGCAGCACACGGGCGTCATCGCGAATATTTCCCAACGCGATGCTCCAGCGTTCATCCCCCTGCTCCATCAGTTTGTGCAGATACCACGCCTGATGAGCACGATGAAACGACCCGGCACCAATATGCATCCACACCGCTTTTTTCTCGGACATAATCATCACCTCAATTTTGAGCATTTGACAGTTTTACGGGCTTATGCCCGTTTGTTGTATGTATGTTAGTAGTGAGATGCGAAGGTTTTCTGCGAGGAAACTCACGAAAATAGCTTTTGCTCTTTAAAATGACATTTGCCCATTTTTGTTAAGCTGACCATTGCGCGTACAATGGCGGCAGGAAATTAGGGGAATGTGTGATGAACAAAGAAGAGAAAAAACAGGAACTCGCCGCCCGTGCCGCATGGATGTATTACGTGGCGGGATTAACACAACAGGATATTGCCTCGGCGCTGGGCCTGTCGCGCCAGGTAGCACAACGGCTCATTTCCGGCGCCCGCGAAACCGGGATGGTTACCGTCAATATCAGCCATCCGGTAACCCGTTGTCTGAAACTGGCGCATGACCTGCAAGAAAAATATGCCCTCAACCTGTGTCGCGTTGTGCCATCTGCCGGGCTGGAAGATGATGCCATTCAGCAGATGCTGGCCGTTGAAGGGGCACAGGTGATGGCACAATTTATCTGTGAAGAGAAACCGCAGGTCTTTGGTGTCGGCTCCGGTAAAACGCTGCGCGCCGTGATTGACGCCCTGCCGTCGCTGGAGCGACCGCAGCATCAGTGCGTGTCGATGATCGGCGCCATCGCACGGGATGACTCCGGTACCCGTTACGATGTGCCGCTGAAAATGGCGGAAAAAATGCAGGGTAAGTATTTTTTCATTCCGGCGCCGCTCTATGCCGATAGCCCGGAAGATAAAAACAGTTGGTGCCAGCATCAGATCTACCAGCGCGTGGCGGCAAGAGCGCTTAACGCGGATGTCACTTTTCTTGGCATTGGCGAGGTGAAATTGGGTTGCCCGCTAAACACCGAGGGGTTTATTACCGACGCCCAGGTCAAAGATCTGGAGACGCAGCATGTCGCAGGCGAGATGCTTGGCCATTTCTTTAACCATCAGGGTGTACGCCTTGATTCCGAACTGGATGCAATGCTGACCAGTGTGCCGCTCACCAGCCACACGCAACGAAAAGTGGTCGGGTTTGCCGGAGGGGAACGTAAACTTGCCGCCATTCGCGCAGCCCTGGTCGGTGGCTGGGTCAATGGGCTGGTGACGGACGAAGATACCGCACTGCAACTGCTGGCGGACTAAGCGGCTACCGGCGAGCGCCGGTAGCCCGAGGATTACTTAAGTGAACCTTTGAGGAACTGCTGCAGACGTGGGCTTTTCGGATTGCCAAACAGCTCATCCGGTGCGCCCTCTTCTTCAATTTTGCCCTGATGCAGGAAAATCACATGGGTGGACACATGGCGGGCAAAGCCCATTTCATGCGTCACCACCACCATGGTTTTTCCCTCTTCCGCCAGTTGCTGCATGATGCGCAGCACTTCGCCCACCAGCTCCGGGTCCAGCGCGGAAGTAGGTTCGTCAAACAGCAAGACTTCCGGTTCCATTGCCAGCGCACGGGCAATAGAGACGCGCTGCTGCTGACCGCCAGAGAGATGCACCGGGTATTTCGCCTGCTGAACACCATCAATACCAACTTTTGCCAGGTATTTCACCGCACGCTCGCGGGCCTCCTGTTTGCTCAGCCCCAGCACCTGGATTGGCGCTTCCATGACGTTTTCCAGAACCGTCATGTGGCTCCACAGGTTGAAATGCTGAAATACCATTGTCAGGCGGGTACGCAACAAACGCAGTTGCTGTTTATCCGCTACCCGCAATTGACCGTCTTTATCGCGCACCAGGTTGATGTTCTCGCCATTGACGATGATCGTTCCTTCACTTGGCTTCTCAAGAAAGTTTATGCAGCGCAGAAAGGTACTTTTACCGGAGCCGGACGAACCAATAATGCTGATCACATCCCCGGCGTTAGCCTGCAGCGACACCCCTTTCAACACCTCATGCTCGCCGTAGCGTTTATGTAAATCGATAACGTTTAATTTATTGTCAGACATGATGTTCTCAGTGCGTCGAAGAAGGTTTTATATGCTGCAGCCAGCGTTTTTCCGCCTTGCGGAACAGGCTAATCAGCACATAAGAGATGATCAAATACAGTACTGCCGCCATACCAAACGCGGTGAACGGCTGGTAGGTCGCGGAGTTAATATCACGGGCGATTTTGAGCAGATCCGGCACCGTCGCGGTAAAAGCCAGCGCGGTAGAGTGGAGCATCAAAATCACTTCGTTGCTGTAGGCAGGCAGCGCAATGCGCAGCGCCGACGGCAGGATAATGCAGCGATACATTTTCACCGACGAGAAACCATAGGCGCGGGCGGCTTCAATTTCCCCGGCAGGTACCGAACGGATCGCCCCGGCGAAAATCTCGGTGGTGTAAGCACAGGTATTGAGCGTTAACGCCAGCACCGTACAATTGAGGCCGCTGCGGAAAAACGCGTTGAGCAGTTCCGTTCCCTTCACGATTTCCAGCGTATACATGCCTGAGTAAAACACCAGCAACTGCACATAGAGCGGCGTGCCGCGAAAAATATACGTGAACAGCCAGATGGGAAATTGAATGTATTTGTTGCTGGAGACGCGACCAATGGCCAAAAATACCGCCATGACGCCGCCCATCACCACCGAAGAGATCAACAGCCACAGGGTAATAGCCACCCCGGTGAAGCGGTAACCATCGGTCCACAACAGCGATTTCCAGTACTCCTGAATAATCTCGATCACAGGTCAGCCCTCTTCACACCTACGGAGTAGCGACGTTCGAGAAGAAGCAGTACGCCATTAGAAACGGTGGTAAACACCAGATAAATCAGGCCGCATACGACGGCAAAGTAGAACGGCTCCCAGGTACTTTTCCCGGCGAGCTGCGTGGCTTTCACCACATCTTCCAGCCCCAACAACGACACTAACGCCGTCGCTTTGAGAATAACCTGCCAGTTGTTGCCAATTCCCGGCAATGCGAAGCGCATCATGGCAGGAAACAAAATACGGCGGAAGGTCTGTGAGTTAGTGAAACCAAACGCGGTGGCAGCCTCGATATGCCCTTTCGGCACCGCCATATAAGCGCCACGAAAGGTTTCGGTGAAATAGGCACCATAAATAAACCCCAGGGTGATAATACCCGCCACCATAGGATCAATATCGAGTTGCTCCATACCCATCGCATCGGTCAGCGTGTTGAGGGCTATTTGCAATCCGTAAAAAATCAGCAGCATCAGCACCAGATCGGGCACGCCGCGAATCAATGTGGTGTAGCCTTCAAAAACCAGCGCTAACGGACGGTTTTTAGAGAGCTTTGCGCCCGCACCGGCCAGGCCAATTAGTACCGCCAGCACCACGGAACTGATAGCCAGTTCCAGCGTGACAAGGGCACCATGAAAGATAACTTGAGAAAAACCATACAGCATGCAGCCTGTCCTGTCGTATTCGTGTCTGCCGCGTCTCTTCCCCTTCCGGGCGGAAGGGGTCGCACGTTAAACACGCGTGGAATTAACCACCATAAACATCAAAATCAAAGTACTTTTTCGCCAGTTTTTCGTAAGTTCCGTCTGCACGCATTTCCGCGAAGGCTTTATTCAGCGCTTCACGCAGTTCGTTATCGTCTTTACGAATCCCCATACCGGTGCCGACGCCAAACAGCTTCTCGTCTTTAATGGACGGACCGCCAAATTTGTAGTCTTTACCCATCGCCGTTTTCAGGAAACCTTCGCTGGCGGCCACTTCATCCTGAAACGCAGCATCAATACGGCCTGCGGTCAGGTCAGAGTAGATATTGTCCTGTCCCTGGTAGGAGACGATTTCAATACCCAGCGGTGCCCAGTGAACATTACCGTACGTTTCCTGCGTGGTGCCCTGCAATACGCCAATGCGTTTGCCTTTCAGCTTCGCGAGATCGGGAACGATGTCGGAGTCTTTCGCCACAACCAGACGAGAATCCGCTGCATACAGCTTGTCGGTGAACGAAATTTCCTGTTGGCGTTTTTCAGTAATTGAGAGAGATGACATGATGGCGTCGATTTTTTTCGCTTTAAGCGAAGGAATCAGCGCGTCCAGTGGGTTTTCAATAAAGACACACTGGGTTTTGATACGCGTACACAGCTCTTTCGCCAGATCGATGTCGAAACCAACCAATTCGCCTTGCGAATTCTTTGATTCGAAAGGAGCATAAGTTGGGTCAGTACCGATGCGGAGTTTTTGCGGAATGGCTGCGAATGCGCTAGAAACGCTGGAGATAGCGAGCACCAGAGAAAGTGATAACACCAATTTTTTCATAATTATCCTCAACAGACTGTCTTTCCTAAGGGATTTATTAGAAGAATACGGTGTCGCTATCGTGCCATTATATGGCACGGCAAGGCAAAGCATTCTGCCCGCCTGCCGGCTTTTTTTGCATGGTTTTTGCTTAACTATGCAGCGTTGCGCCATTTCGGTGCATCAGACGCACCAACTTTAAACATCACACGTATTTATGCACCATCCTGGAAAACCAAAATGGCGCATCGTTTATCCCAAAAACAGCTGCTTTACTCGCCGTAGACGTTAAAGTCGAAATATTTCTTCGCGAGCTTATCGTAGGTACCGTCTTTACGAATTTCAGCAAAGGCTTTGTCGAAGGCCGCTTTCAGCTCGGTATCGTCTTTACGCAGACCGATCCCGGTGCCGTCGCCAAAGTATTTTTTATCTTTAACGGACGGACCGGCGAACGCAAAATCTTTACCGGCAGGCTGTTTCAGGAAGCCTTCGCTGGCAGCCACTTCGTCCTGGAATGCAGCATCCAGACGGCCTGCGGCGAGATCAGAGTAGATCAGATCCTGGTTCTGGTAGGCCACCACATCGATACCCTTAGTGCGCCAGTTGTCATTCGCATAACCTTCTTGCGTAGACCCCTGCAGAACCCCAACGTGTTTGCCTTTCAGAGAGTCCAGCGTCGGCACGATCGGCGAGCCTTTTTTGGCGATCAGACGGGAATCAGCAGCATAGAGTTTGTCGGAGAAAGCAATCTCCTGCTGACGTTTTTCGGTAATGGAGAGAGAGGAGATAATCGCGTCGATTTTCTTCGCTTTCAGAGACGGGATGAGCGCGTCAAAATCGCTGCCAACCCAGGTACATTTGACCTTGATGCGGGTACACATCTCATTACCGAGATCGATGTCAAAACCGACAAAATTCCCTTTCGCATCTTTGGAAGAGAAAGGTGCGTATGTCGCATCAGTACCGATGCGTACAGTCTGGGGAAGCGCTGCGTAAACACTGGATGCCGCGGACAGGCCCAGCAGTAAAGACAGAGCAATAACCGTCTTCTTCATACATTACCCTCAAGTATTCTGATTTTATTTTGTGCTGCGTTGTGTTGTGTGTTGCTGCGAGTTTACTTGCACGTCTTATGCCAGATTTTTAGCGCTGAAAAACAACAGCGTTAAATTTGTTAATGAAACGTTGCAAATTGACCTTAATGGTGAAAGATAGCAGGTCCGCCGAACGAACCGGAGTGTTAACAGGGGAAAAAAGGAATTAAATGTTGAGGATATGATCGCGATTGCAAAAATGCCCTAAAAAAGGGCATCGGGCAATGATGCGCACTATCTGGAGGCATTTCCCCCCTGCCAGCGGATGAACAGATCTTCCGGCAGAGCGATATCAAATTGATCCAGAACGCGGTTCACGGTCTGGTTAATAATGTCATCCAGCGTTTTCGGCGCATGGTAAAACGCGGGGACCGGCGGCATGATAACAGCCCCCAGTTCTGCGGCCTGCGTCATCAAACGCAGATGGCCTAAATGCAACGGTGTTTCACGCACGCACAGCACCAGCGGGCGACGCTCTTTTAACACCACATCCGCCGCACGCGTCAGCAGGCCGTCTGTATAGCTGTGCACAATGCCAGAGAGCGTTTTTATCGAACAGGGCAATACGACCATGCCTGCGGTCTTAAATGAGCCGGAAGAGATGTTAGCAGCGATATCGCGGGCGTCATGCACTACATCCGCCATAGCCTGAACATCACGCAGAGAAAAATCGGTTTCGAGAGAGAGGGTCTGGCGCGCGGCCGGGCTCATCACCAGATGGGTTTCAATGTCCGCCACGTCGCGTAATACCTGCAACAAGCGCACGCCGTAAATCGCGCCGCTGGCCCCTGAGATCCCCACAATGAGTCGTTTCATATCCGTCGCCTTTATCTACACTGAGGCAGACTTTGCCGGATTATGCCAACAGTTGCAACTGATGAGCGCCCCCTCCGGGCGGAGAGGGCGAAAACGGGTCGATTACCCTTCGTTGTGCATCTCTAAGCTTTCGAGATCGTTCTGCATCTGCACGGCTTTCGCATCGTCGTTACGCAGCGAGTCGAGGTAGTCGAGATACCCCTGATCCACGTCTTTGGTGACATAGATGCCATTAAAGACTGAGCACTCGAACTGCTGGATATCCGGGTTTTCCGCGCGTACAGCGTCGATCAGATCGGTCAGATCCTGGAAAATCAGGCCATCAGCGCCGATGATCTGGCGAATCTCATCAACTTCACGACCATGTGCAATCAGTTCGTTCGCGGTCGGCATATCGATACCGTAGACGTTCGGGAAACGAATTTCCGGCGCCGCAGAGGCGAGGTACACTTTCTTCGCCCCGGCTTCACGGGCCATCTCAATAATCTGCTCAGAAGTGGTACCACGTACGATGGAGTCATCCACCAGCAGCACGTTTTTATCGCGGAACTCAGCGCGGTTCGCGTTCAGCTTACGGCGGACGGATTTACGACGCAGTTGCTGACCCGGCATGATAAAGGTACGGCCAACGTAACGGTTTTTCACAAAACCCTGACGGTACGGCTTGCCAAGAATGCGGGCGATTTCCAGCGCGATATCGCAGGAGGTTTCCGGGATGGGAATAACCACGTCGATATCCAGATCTTCCCATTCACGCGCAATCTTCTCGCCAAGCTTGGTGCCCATATTGACACGCGCGCTGTAGACGGAGATTTTGTCGATGAAGGAGTCCGGACGCGCAAAATAGACGTATTCGAACAGGCACGGGTTGCTGACCGGATTATCCGCACACTGGCGGGTAAACAACTGACCTTTTTCGGTGATGTAGACGGCTTCGCCCGGCGCGATATCGCGCAGGAATTCGAAGCCCAGCGTATCGAGCGCCACGCTTTCTGACGCCACCATGTACTCAGTGCGACCGTCACCAATATCGCGTTTACCCAGTACCAGAGGACGAATACCGTTCGGGTCGCGGAAAGCAACCATACCGTGGCCGATGATCATCGCAACACATGCATACGCGCCACGGATCTGGCGGTTGGTCGCGGCGACAGCGGCGAAAATGTTGTCTGCTTCCAGCGGATAATGGCGGAAATTATCCAGCTCGCTGGCGAAAATATTCAGCAGGATTTCGGAATCAGACGTGGTGTTGATGTGGCGGCGTTTTTCTTCAAACAGCTTTTTACGCAGCTCATGGGCATTGGTCAGGTTGCCGTTATGGGCAAGCGTGATGCCGTAAGGGGAGTTAACGTAAAAAGGCTGAGCCTCGGAGGCGCTGGAGCTGCCAGCGGTTGGGTAACGCACATGGCCGATACCCATGTTGCCCTGAAGACGCTGCATATGGCGGGCTTCGAAAACATCGTTGACCAGACCATTTGCTTTGCGCAGACGGAAACAATTATTTGCATCGATCGTGATGATGCCAGCGGCATCCTGACCACGGTGCTGAAGCACCGTTAACGCGTCATAAATCGACTGGTTGACCGGCATAACACCGGCGATACCGACAATACCGCACATACGTCTTTTCCTCGTTAAGCCACATCTCAGAGCGATTACGCTCTGGGCAAGAAACTTGACGAACTTTGCAGATAGTCAAAGAACCATCTGATGATGAAACTGAATTGCGGGATAAGCTGCGACTTCTGCCAGTCTTCGCTTTTTGACAGGCCCGTAAAGGTATCGAGAAAGAACAGAATGGCGGCGACAATTAGCACCCCGCGTAGCGCGCCAAAACAGATCCCCAACACCCTGTCTGTACCCGACAGGCCGGTTTTCTCCACAAGTTGACCTATCACGTAATTGACGATAGCACCAACAATCAGCGTCGCGATGAACAGGATGGCGATGGATATCCCATTGCGTACCAGTTCGTCTTCAAAGCCCGTAAACCAGACTGACAGGTAAGTGTAGTAATGACTGGCAACAAAGAAAGCACAACCCCATGTCACCAGTGATAACGCTTCACGAACAAAGCCGCGGATGAGGCTAACCAGACAGGAAAAACCAATCACCGCGATGATGGCGTAATCAATCCAGACCATATGTGTCCCACGATTTACGCCCTGTCATCCAGTTCGGGGCGCATTCTAACAGAAAAAGAAAACGTTTGCGTAGGGATTTCCTTCCCGCGCGTAAATAAAAATGGCGCTGAAAAAATATTCAACGCCATCGGATCTTTAGCCTCTTCGGGCGTGTTTTTGAATTCGTATTTACACCCTCACCCCGGCCTTCTCCCTCAAGGGAGAGGGAGCAAACCATCCCCTCGCCCCCTTTGAGGGGAGGGTTAGGGTGAGGGGGAACAAACCGCACGCTAGTTCGCGCTATACCCCATTACCACACCGCTCAAGCCTGACAGTTGCTTAAGCTCCTCAAGCGACCCCTTGAGTTTATCTTTTGATGCATCCGGACCGACCAGGATGCGGGTGATTTTACCCTGTACTGGCGTAGTGGGCGCAGTATAAACGCGATAACCTGCACCGCGCAGTTTACCGACAATTTCATTAACTTTGTCAGCGTTCTTAAGCGCACCCAGTTGTACCACCCAGGCTTTACCCACTGGCGCAGACTTATCCGCCGCGGGCGGCTGATCCGCAGGCGGCGTTGCCGCCACCTGTTCTGCGGGTTTCTGTGGCTGTGGCTTGGGCTTCTCAACCGGTTTTGGCTGTTCAACCTGCTTCGGCGCGACGGGTTGCGTCGTGACATCCGGCGTCGTCGCCCCACTGACAGCCCGCCGGGAGGCATCCAGCGACGGCGCTGCCGCCTCGCCAGCCTGGACCTCTTCCGCTGCCCCTTCCGGCGGCTGAGCCGGGAGCGCCTGCGTGGCCGCTGGCATCATATCCGGCTCATCGCGATCGCCGGGTTTGGGTACCAGAGGAATGGCGGCGAACTCATCCTGATAATGCTTTTTTTGCCCGTCCAGCAGCCCGGGCAGAATAATCACCCCGAGCGCAACCAGCACAATGGTTCCCATCAAACGGTTCTGAAACTTACTTGCCACCGGTTCTCCCCGCTTCCATCGCTTCCATGACATGTGCCACCGTATGGAATGAACCACACACCAGCACGGTATCTTCTGCTGTGGCCTCCGCCATCGCTGCCTGCCAGGCCTGCGCAACGTGTTGATACGCCTTCCCTTGCGGTAAGTGCGCCATCAACTGTTCTGCCGTCGCACCGCGTGGCCCCTCCAGAGGGGCACAATACCAGCTATCGACCACAGGCTCCAGACAGGCGAGCGTTCCGGCGATGTCTTTATCATGCAGCATGCCGATGACCGCCAGCACGCGACCGCGCTTAGGCTCTGCCGCCAGCCGCCCGGCAAGGTAAGCCGCTGCATGAGGATTATGCGCCACATCCAGAATAAGACGTGGGTTTTCAGCCACAATCTGAAAGCGACCAGGCAAAATTGCGCTGGCGATACCGTCACGAATAGCCTGCTCGCTCACCGCCAGCCCACTGGCCCGCAGTGCTGCAAGCGCCGTTGCGGCATTTGGCTGCGGCACCTGCGGCAGCGGTAAACCGCTCAACTCGCCCTGGCCGTCGCGAAAACGCCACTGGCCCTGCTCTACTTCATACTGCCAGTCTACGCCCCGGCGCATCAGCAGAGCGCCTTTTTCCACAGCCACCTCGCCGATGGTATACGGCATATCGCTTTCGCCGACTACCGCCGGTTTACCGCCCCGGAAGACGCCCGCTTTTTCGCGACCGATACTTTCTCTGTCTGGCCCCAGCCAGTCGGTATGATCAAGCGCAATGCTGGTTACCACGGCGACATCCGCATCGACCATATTGGTGGCGTCAAGACGCCCGCCCAGACCCACTTCGAGGATAACAACGTCCAGCTTCGCCTGTTTAAACAGCCACAGCGCCGACAGCGTACCGTATTCAAAATAGGTTAATGATGTTTCACCGCGCACCGCTTCAATTTCGGCAAAAGAACGGGTGTGGTCGAGTTCCGTCAGCTCCTCGCCCTGTACGCGGACGCGCTCGGTATAACGGATAAGATGCGGCGAACTGTAGACGCCCACACGATATCCGGCCGCCAGGAGAATGGATTCGAGGGTACGGCAAGTCGTGCCTTTACCATTGGTTCCCGCAACGGTAAAGACAAACGGCGCCGGTCGCAAAACATCAAGACGCGCTGCAACCTGGCTTACGCGCTCAAGTCCCAGGTCAATGGTTTTGCTGTGCAGGTTTTCCAGATAAGAAAGCCACGCGGCCAGGGGCGACGTGGCTTGCAAAATGCGTTTATTTTCCATGATGCCCGTAGGATGTTTGACGATGTAAAAAGCAAAAGGGCAGCGCCGTGATGGCCCTGCCCTTCGGTATTATCAGGCCTCGGCTTCCTGATCGGGCACCGGGGGCACCACCACGCTTTCACGCGGCGCATCCGGGCTCGGTGCTGGCTGATTGGTCAGCTTCGCCAGGATGCTGGCCAGTTTCAGGCGCATTTCCGGACGACGAACGATCATGTCGATCGCCCCTTTTTCAATCAGGAATTCGCTGCGCTGGAATCCCGGCGGCAGTTTTTCACGTACGGTCTGCTCAATAACGCGCGGGCCGGCAAAACCAATGAGCGCTTTCGGCTCGGCAATATTCAGATCGCCCAGCATCGCGAAACTCGCGGAAACGCCGCCCATGGTTGGGTCAGTCAGTACAGAGATATACGGCAGGCCGCGCTCTTGCATCTTCGCCAGCGCTGCGGAGGTTTTCGCCATCTGCATCAGCGACATCAGCGCTTCCTGCATACGTGCGCCACCCGAGGCGGAGAAACAGATCAACGGGCAGTTATCTTCCAGCGCCTGCTCAACGGCGCGAACAAAACGCGCGCCCACGACAGAGCCCATTGAGCCGCCCATAAAGGCGAATTCAAACGCTGCCGCGACAACCGGCATACCATGCAGCGTGCCTTTCATTACCACCAGCGCATCTTTTTCGCCGGTCTCTTTCTGTGCCGTCGCCAGACGGTCTTTGTATTTTTTGGAGTCACGGAACTTGAGCACGTCTTTCGGCTCGAGTTCGCTACCCAGTTCCACCAGTGAACCTTCATCCAGCAATGTATGCAGGCGGTTACGCGCAGTCATGCGCATATGGTGGTCACACTTCGGGCAGACCTCAAGGTTACGCTCCAACTCGGCACGATACAGTACCTGGCCGCAGCTATCGCATTTCGTCCACACGCCCTCAGGGATGCTCGCCTTACGGGTGGGGGTAATATTGCTTTTGATTCGTTCAATCCAGCTCATTGATAACCTTTATACATGAACCTGGTAGCCCATAAATGGGGCACATTAAAACATAACAGTTCGCAACTTGGGATAAAAAAGTGGTCGAACCGCCATAGACATCTTATTTTGCCTGTCGCGCTGCCGCTCGACGGTGGCGAATGATCTCAATCACCCCAGGAAGTATAGACACCACGATGATCGCGACAATCAGTAACTTAAGATTTTCCTGCACCATCGGCAGCGTACCGAAGAAGTAGCCAGCATAAGTAAACAGTAGCACCCATAACAGCGCCCCGATCACGTTGAACGCCGCGAAATGACGGTAGGACATATGCCCCATCCCGGCAACGAAAGGCGCGAACGTCCGCACAATGGGGATAAAGCGGGCAAGGATAATGGTTTTGCCACCGTGTTTCTCATAAAACTGATGGGTTTTATCGAGATAGCTGCGACGGAACACTTTCGAGTTCGGGTTGCTAAATAGCTTGTCGCCGAACAGGCGCCCTATCGTGTAATTCACCGCATCGCCGAGAATGGCCGCAACAAGCATCAGCATCACCATAACGTGAACGTTGATATCGTTCGTGGGCAGCGAGGCCAGCGCGCCCGCGACGAACAGCAGCGAATCCCCCGGTAAAAACGGCGTGACCACAAGCCCGGTTTCGCAAAACAAAATCAGAAACAGGATCGCGTATACCCAGATACCGTATTGCGCGACCAGCTCCGCCAGATGAACATCAATGTGCAGAATGAAATCAATAAGAAAGCGAATTACGTCCATATTGTCTATGCCTTGGTTGATTGCGACTAGTCCGCGAGAAACAGCGGACCCATTGGCGGGCGGGGTAAGTTGAAACGGTCCGGGTAATCGACCGACACCAGATACAACCCTTCTGCTCTCGCCGTTGCTGCCGCCAGCGTTCTGTCCTTAGCCGCCAGTAGCTCTGCTATCCAGCTCTCCGGCTGGTTGTTGGCACCCACTTCCATCAGGCTACCGACAATGTTTCTCACCATATGATGTACAAAGGCATTCGCTTTGATATCCACCACCACATACGCACCATAACGCTGAACGTTAATGTGCATCATGTTGCGCCACGGCGTGCGCGACTGGCACTGTACCGCGCGAAACGAGGTAAAATCATTTTCACCCAGCAGACATTGCGCCGCACGCTGCATGCGTTCCGCATCAAGGGGCAGGTGATAATGCGTCACCCCCTGGTTCAGTACCGCCGGGCGTAAACGATGATTGTAGATAACGTAGCGATAACGACGCGCTGTCGCGCTAAACCGCGCGTGGAAATCATCGGGCACATCTTTCACCCAACGTACCGCGATGTCTCCAGGTAAATTCGCATTTACGCCCAGGGTCCAGGCCGCGTCTTTACGTACCGCGCGAGTCTCAAAATGGACCACCTGCCCTGTGGCATGCACACCGGCATCGGTACGCCCGGCACAAAAAACCGTCACCGGCTCATTGGCGACCTGCGACAATGCTTTTTCCAGTTTTTCCTGCACGCTGCGTACTTCTTGCTGACGCTGCCAGCCGTAATACTTACTGCCGTCGTACTCAATACCGAGCGCAATTTTCAACAGCGGTTGTTCAACAACGTCTGACATTAGTACAGGTACTCCTGTACCAGTTTCTCAGCGATTTTCACCGCCATCAGCGCCCCACCAAAACGTACGTTATCTGCCACCGACCAGAACTGAATCTGTTCAGGCAGGCCATAATCGTTACGTACGCAACTGACAGAGAGATGAGCGCTACCGGAAGCATCGCCAACCTGGGTCGGGAATTCATTCTCTTCGGACAGCACAATATCTTCACCGCGGGCAAACGCATCGCGGGCCTCTTCTGCCGCCAGTGGACGCAGCGCTTCGAAGCTGACCATCTGCGCGTGGCCATAAAAGACCGGCGCGCGGACGCAGTTCGCGGATATCATCAGCCCGTCGTCCTGCAGAATTTTACGCACCTGGTCCACCAGACGACGCTCTTCCAGAACCGCACCTTCACGGTCCGGCAGAATAGGCAGCATGTTGAACGCCAGTTGCCGGCCAAAGAAGTCGTCCTCATCGATCGGAATGCCGTTGAGCAACTTCGCACTTTGCCCGGCAAGGGCATCCACCGCCGGTTTGCCCTGCGCCGACACGGAGAGCAGACTGGTCACGCCAATACGTGACAGGCCACCTTCGTCGATCAGCGGTTTCAGCGCGATCAGCAACTGGCTGGTCAGGCTATCCGGCACGGCAATGAGATTACGATTGCGGTAATCGGCCAGGACAAACGGGTTCACCTCTGGCACAACCAGCGGCACATCCGGCTCCAGCGCGAACAGACCGCTGGTGTCAATCACCAGACAACCGGCGTTGGTGGCTTCTTCAATATTCTCAGCCGTCGCCTGAGCGCCGGCGACAAAGAACGCCAGTTGCGCCTGCGTCCAGTCAAATTCCGCAACATCCTGAACGCGTACGGTTTTTCCGCCAAAACGCAGCGTCTCACCGGCGCTTTCATTACGCGCCAGCGCATACAAATCGCCCACCGGGAACTCACGCTCCGCAAGCGTTTCGAGTAAGGCTTCTCCGACAGCGCCTGTCGCGCCCAGTACGGCAATATTCCAGCCTTCAGACATGGTGATTTACTCCAGAAAAAAGCGTACCCGCCGGAGTATCCGGCAGGTAGCATTAAGATGACATTAACGAATTGGGTGATGGACAGCGTTGAAACCCAGCTTTTGCAGCAGTGTAGCCGCCTGGTCGTCATCACACTGCACATACAGCGATGACCATTCCCGACGCTCAAGATAATTTTTACGCAGCTTGTCGAACTCACCCGGGATGCCCGCCACTTTTCGCAGCAGTGCATCGTCGCGGCGCACATCATACACCAAATGAATGAGTCTTTTTAGGATCGACTGATCGAGCGGGCCGTGCAGCGTAATGCGACCGAACTCCGGCGCAGGCAGCAGCGTATCCAGCGCAACCTGCTGACGTTTGCCGATAAAATCGCTAAACGCTTCGAACACCTGTGTTGTGCCACGTGCTTTCCCTTCCAGCGTGTAGCCAGCGATATGCGCAGTACCGATATCCACTTTTGCCAGCAGCGCCACGTCGAGATCCGGCTCCGGTTCCCAGACGTCAAGGATAACGCTTAGCGGCTGACCTGCCTCCAGACGACGCAACAGGGCGGCGTTATCCACCACCGGGCCCCGGCAGGCATTAATCAGAATAGCGCCAGGTTTCAGGCGGCTAATTACCTCTTCATCCGCCAGATGCCAGCTTTTGTACGGCCCGTCTTTAAACAGCGGCGTGTGGAAGGTCAGCACATCAGCTTCGCGCACCAGGGCGTCGAGCGGCAGAAAATCACCCTCATCGCCACGGTCGGCACGCGGCGGATCGCACAGCAATGTGCGTACCCCCCAGGCTTCCAGGCGCGCCTGCAGACGACAGCCGACATTACCCACTCCGACAATCCCGACGGTGCGGTCGCGCAGATCGAAACCGTCACGTTCGGCCAACAGCATCAGGGATGAGAAAACATATTCCACAACCGCAATGGCATTACACCCCGGAGCGGCAGAAAAACCGATCCCCGCCTGCTGCAACCATTGCTCGTCAACGTGATCGGTACCCGCCGTTGCCGTACCCACGAATTTAATCGGCGTACCGCTGAGCAGCGCTTCATTCACCTTCGTCACGGAACGCACCATCAGCGCATCCGCATCCGCCAATTCCGCAGCCGGAATGGGACGACCAGGCACAGCTTTTACCTCACCCAGACGACGGAACAAATCGCCGGCGTAGGGCATATTTTCATCAACAAGGATTTTCACGTTACAGTACCGGTTAGAGAACGGGAGTTAAGCTTTTAAGTGTGCCATAATCTCGCTGCCAGGCATACCTGCAATGCCGCTACACGACGTGCGAGACCCAGAGGATTTCCATGATGCAACCCATTCAGGGCACCCCCGCGCGCCCTCCGGGGCAAGACCCTACGCCCCCTACTTTGGCCGCCGGAGAGCAGCCGTTATCGACAATCCAGCGCACTGTGCTGGAGCGGTTGATTATTCGCCTGGTGGCGCTCACGCAACAGCAGAGCGCCGAAGTCTGGGCCGGGGTTAAACATGATTTGGGTTTGAAGAATGACGCGCCGCTGCTGTCACGCCATTTCCCGGCGGCAGAGCAGAATCTCAACCAGCGTCTGGATACCGCCACGCAGAATCACACCACCCGCCAGGTTATCTCGCAACTGACGGAATTGCTCGGTCAGGGTAATAACCGCCAGGCGGTTAGCGACTTTATTCGCCAGCAGTTTGGTCAGACGGCGCTGAGCCAGCTTACGCCAGAGCAGCTTAAAACGGTGCTGACGCTGCTGCAGAACAACCAGATTTCGGTACCTCAGCCCTTGCAACGCCCGGCGACAGACCGCCCGCTGTTGCCCGCTGAGCACAATTCGCTCAACCAGGCGGTGACCAAACTGGCCGCTGCGACGGGTGAATCCGGTAAATTGATTTGGCAATCTATGATGGAATTATCCGGCGTGAAAACCGGAGAGCTCATCCCGGCAAAACATTTCACCCACTTAATGACCTGGCTGCAGGCGCGTCAGACATTAAGCACCCAGACATCCCCGACACTGCAAAGCGTGCAAACCGCGCTTAAGCAGCCGCTGGATAATGTTGAGTGGCAAACTATCACCGATTATGCCCGTCAGACCTGGCAGGCCACGCCGCAGACAGTACTGACAACGGCGCAAGTGCAGGACATTCTCAATCAGGTTTTTTTACATCGCGCAGAACGAACTTCGGGTGTGCTGGAAGCACGAAATATTCAGCCGATCTACAGCCCGCTTTTCGCGCCGATCATCGAAAGCGTCAAAAACCTCTCAACCCGGCCTGGTCTGTTCCTGGTCGCGTTGCTTATTGCCTTCGCTCTTATCTGGCTGGTTATCTAAAAAAATCCCCTCCGCTGGAGGGGATCGTCGTTAAAGGTTTTCGCCGTTACTTTTAATTGTCTGCTGGTACCACCAGAACGATTTCTTACGGCTGCGTTCAAGTGTCCCGTTGCCTTCGTTATCTTTATCGACATAGATAAAGCCGTAGCGTTTTTTCATTTCGCCCGTACCCGCAGAAACCAGGTCAATACAGCCCCACGGGGTGTAACCCATCAGATCCACGCCATCTTCCACCACCGCCTTTTTCATTTCGCGCAGGTGGCTTTGCAGGTATTCGATGCGGTACTGATCGTTTACCGAGCCGTCACTTTCTTTCTGATCGATAGCGCCGAAGCCGTTCTCCACGATAAACAGCGGCAGTTGATAAAGATCGTAAAAATAGTTCAGTGAATAACGCAGCCCCACCGGATCGATCTGCCATCCCCAGTCCGATGCTTTCACATACGGGTTTTTCACCAGACTCTTCGTTTCGTCATAGTCCAGTTGCGGGTTATCCGCAGTGGCTTTGGTGGCAAACGACATGTAATAGCTAAAGCCGATATAATCCACACAGCCCCGTTTCAGGATGTGCAAATCTTCGTCGGTAATATCAAGCTTAAAGCCTTTACGGGCGAAGTAATTTAGCAGATGGCGCGGGTAATAACCGCGAATGTGCACATCGGTAAACCAGTAACGGCGGTGCATCGCCGAGACGGACATCATCATGTCGTCCGGGTTACAGGTGAGCGGATAGACCGGGCACATGGCAATCATGCAGCCAATCTGGAAATCAGGGTTAATCGCATGCCCGGCTTCCACCGCCAGCGCACTGGCGACAAGCTCATAGTGCGCCGCCTGGTACATTACCGGCTCACGATCCTCACCTTCTTTATATTTAAGGCCCGAGTTGGTAAACGGCGCGAAATCTTCGTGGTAATTGGCCTGGTTGTTGATTTCGTTAAACGTCATCCAGTATTTCACTTTGCCTTTGTAGCGGGTAAATACCGTTTTGGCGAAGCGCACAAAGAAATCAATAAGCTTACGGTTACGCCAGCCACCGTATTCAGTGACCAGGTAATAAGGCATTTCGAAATGCGAGAGGGTAATGACCGGTTCAATATTGTATTTCAGACATTCATCGAAGAGATCGTCATAAAACTGCAGGCCGGCTTCATTTGGTTCTAATTCATCACCTTTCGGGAAAATACGTGTCCAGGCAATTGACGTACGGAAACATTTAAACCCCATTTCCGCAAAGAGTTTGATGTCATCTTTATAGCGGTGATAAAAGTCGATGGCATCATGGTTTGGGTAGTTTTTTCCCGGCAAGACGCCATCGGTAATTTCGCGCGGAACGCCGTGCGCCCCGGCGGTCATCACATCAGCGACACTGACGCCTTTACCGCCTTCCTGCCAGCCGCCTTCAAGCTGATGCGCCGCCACCGCGCCACCCCACAGAAAATCTGCTTTAAACCCAGGCATACGTCTCTCCTTTCTCTAAAAAAGTAATAAAAGAATAACTTACGTACGAAGATAGCCTGACTATAGCAGCAATATAACTGCCTGAGAATATTGCATAAAATTATATGAATGGAATATGTTACACCAATAAAACAATATGTTTTTTCTGTGGTCTGGCGCGTATTTTTAATTATTTCCTGACGACAAAAATAGTGTTCAGAATTATGAGAGGTTGCGCTTTTATTATTTCCGGCCCTCATCATGAAGGCCGGAAAAGACGATTATTTTCGAAATGAAATCAGCGTCACCACAATGCCAGTTACCGCCGCAATTGCTGCGGCCAGGAATACCGACGGGTAACCCAGCGAGGTCGCCAGCAGGCCGGTAAGTGGCCCGCTGATACCGTTCGCGATGTCCTGAAATGCCGCATACCCGCCCAGTGCAGTACCGCGAACCTGCGGGGCAACGCGTTTCACCACTTCAACGCCCAACGCCGGGAAAATCAACGAACAGCCACAGCCGGTCAATGCCGCACCGGCCATCGCCACCCAGGCGTTCGGCGCCTGCCAGAGCAACAACAGGCCCACCGTTTCCACCATCAACGAAACAGTTGCCACCCGCACGCCGCCAAAGCGATCCGGCATCCAGCCAAACAGCAGACGCATCAGAACAAAGGCACCGCCAAATGCCGTCAGCGTAAACCCGGCCATTGCCCAGCCGTTACTGGCAAAGTAGAGCGAAACGAAGGTACCGATAACCGCGAAACCTACACCCTGTAGCGCAAGGCCAAGGCCCGGCTGCCAGATTTGACCGACCACGCCCCACAGGGAGGGACGTTCCCCCGAATGAGCAGGCGTTTTCTGTACGCCGCCATTAAATGCCCACGCCAGCAGCGGTAAAACCATCGTGATCGCCGCCAGGGCGGCAAAACCAAAACGACTGTGAATGAGCAGACCGAGCGGCGCGCCGACGGCCAGCGCACCGTAAATTGCCATACCGTTCCAGGACATCACTTTGCCCGAGCGTTTAGGCCCCACCAGCCCCATCCCCCAGGCGAGTGTTCCTGTGAGCAACTGGCTTTCACCAAAGCCCAGAATTAAACGCCCGACAATCAGCAAGCCGAATTTTGCCAGTGCGCTTACCGGTAGCCAGGCCGCCAGCAACCAGGCGACGCCAGCCAGCCCGCAGGCCAACATCCCCTGCAGCGCCGAGCGCTTTGCGCCAAACTGATCGGCCAGACGCCCGGCATAGCCTCGCGTCAGGACGGTCGCCAGAAACTGGATACCGACGGCGATGCCCACCATGGTATTGCCGTAACCGAGTTCGTTATGCACAAAGAGCGGGATGACGGGCAACGGTAACCCGATGGTCATATAGGTCAAAAAAACGGCAATCACCAGCCGCAGCAACGCATTCGTGCCCGTGCCGGATGAGGAAGAAAGTGTTTGAGTCTCTACAGACATGCATTACTCCGTACCGCAGAGTAAGGCGAGGAAAAAAAGCCACGCCCCCTCCACCTGATGTTCAGGATTAAGGTGCGTTGGATAACGTTAAACGCTTACGCATTATCAGGGGGATAATGTTGCGGGTGAAGTTTGCCTGCCCATGCAGCGGCTTGTCAATGCATAAAAAACCGCATAAAAAAGGGAGCTCGTTGGCTCCCTTTTCGAAATTCAAAGGCTTACTTGAGCTTACGCATCACCAGCGTGGCGTTAGTACCGCCGAAACCGAAGCTGTTGGACATGACGGTATTCAGCGTCGCGTCAGTCGGTTTGGTGACGATGTTCAGGCCAGCAGCCTGCTCATCCATCTCGTCGATATTGATGCTCGGGGCGATAAAGCCGTGCTCCAGCATCAGCAGTGAGTAGATTGCTTCCTGCACGCCAGCCGCCCCCAGAGAGTGACCGGTCATGGCTTTGGTCGCAGAGATAGCCGGGCTGTTGTCGCCGAACACTTCGCGAATCGCACCCAGTTCTTTCACATCACCGACCGGTGTAGACGTACCGTGGGAGTTCAGGTAGTCGATCGGGGTATCAACACCGTGCATTGCCATCTTCATGCAGCGCACCGCGCCTTCACCTGACGGCGCAACCATGTCAGCGCCATCAGACGTTGCGCCATAGCCCACGATTTCAGCATAGATGTGCGCGCCACGTGCCAGCGCATGTTCCAGTTCTTCAACCACAACCATACCGCCGCCGCCTGCGATGATGAAGCCATCACGATGGGCGTCATAGGTACGGGACGCTTTTTCCGGGGTTTCGTTGTATTTGGTCGACAACGCGCCCATGGCGTCGAACTCACAGGCCATTTCCCAGCCCAGCTCTTCGCCGCCGCCAGCAAAAACGATGTCCTGTTTGCCCAGTTGGATCTGCTCAACCGCGTTACCGATGCAGTGTGCGGAAGTGGCACAGGCGGAGCTGATGGAGTAGTTCACACCGTGAATTTTAAACGGCGTTGCGAGGCACGCGGAAACCGCAGAGCCCATTGCTTTGGTCACGACATACGGTCCCACTGCTTTCAGGCCGCGCGGGCTACGCATTGCGTCCGCACCGAAGACCTGCGCTTTTGAAGAGCCGCCGGAACCGGCAATCAGGCCAACACGCGGGTTGTTCTGATAAACCTCTGCGCTCAGGCCAGCATCCGCAATGGCTTCTTGCATGGAGAGAAAAGCATAGATAGAGGCATCGTTCATGAAACGAACCACTTTACGGTCAATCAAACCGGTTGTATCCAGTTTGACGTTACCCCATACGTGGCTGCGCATTCCGGAATCTTTGAATTCCTGAGAGAAAGTGATCCCTGAGCGTCCTTCACGCAGAGAGGCCAGGACTTCCTGCTGGTTATTACCGATGCTGGAAACGATGCCCAGGCCAGTAATCACTGCACGTTTCATTCAATACCCCTGTAAGTCGCACTAATTTAAGTTTTCGTGTCGCAAGATAGCGTACAGTTGTACGCCGAACAAGTCCGATCAGACAATTAATGGGTAAATTTGCGCCCTGGGGCGCACATCGTTAAGATCATGGCACTGCCTGTCCGACGAGTAACTTACGTGAAACAAACCGCTATACAATCTGCCAACCTCGAATTCAACGCTGAGGGTACACCTGTTTCCCGAGATTTTGATGACGTCTATTTCTCTAACGATAACGGACTCGAAGAGACCCGTTATGTTTTCCTTGGCGGCAACGGTATACCAGAGCGTTTCGTCGGACATCCCCGCCCGCTGTTTGTCGTCGCGGAAAGCGGCTTTGGTACGGGTCTCAATTTCCTGACCCTGTGGCAGGCGTTCGATGCCTTTCGCCGCGCCAGTCCGCAGGCTACCCTGGAAAGATTACATTTCATCAGTTTCGAAAAATTCCCCTTAACGAAAGACGATCTGCGTCTGGCGCACCAGCACTGGCCGGAACTGGCCCCCCGGGCAGAGCAGTTACAGCAGCAGTGGCCGCTGCCCTTTGCCGGTTGCCATCGCCTGTTACTGGACGGTGGCCGCGTGACGCTGGATGTCTGGTTTGGCGATATCAATGAACTGACCGAAACCTTAGATGATTCACTACAACAGCAGGTTGATGCCTGGTTTCTCGACGGCTTTGCACCGGCGAAAAACCCGGACATGTGGACACAGGGCCTGTTTAACGCAATGGCGAGACTGGCGCGTCCCGGCGCGACGCTGGCCACTTTCACCTCTGCTGGTTTCGTTCGCCGTGGGTTGCAGGACGCAGGCTTCACCATGCGCAAAAGCAAAGGGTTTGGCCGCAAGCGGGAAATGCTCACCGGGGTAATGGAAAGCACCACCCTACCGGTGCTGCGTGCGCCGTGGTTTGCCCGCACTGGCACGGAAAAACGCGCTGCTGCGATTGTCGGCGGCGGTATCGCCAGTGCGCTGCTATCGCTGGCCTTGTTGCGTCGCGGCTGGCAGGTGACGCTCTACTGCGCCGATGGCGAACCGGCACAGGGGGCATCCGGCAATCGGCAAGGCGCGCTGTATCCGCTGCTCAGTGCACACGACCCGGCGTTGGCCCACTTTTTCCCTGCCGCGTTTACCTTCGCCCGTCGACTGTATGACGCCCTGCCCGTCGATTTCGATCATGACTGGTGCGGGGTCACCCAACTGGGGTACGACGAGAAAAGTCAGCAAAAAATTAGCCAGATGCTGACGCTGGGCCTGCCGGATGCTATTGCCCATGCGGTCAGCACCGAAGCGGTCGCGCAAATGGCGGGCGTAGAGACCGGATGCGGCGGTATTCATTATCCGGCTGGCGGCTGGCTGTGTCCGGCACAATTGACGGCGGCGGTGTTGGCATTAGCACAGCGTCAGGGATTATGCGTGCACTACGACCACCCGGTGACAAGCCTGGTTCAGCAGGATGGCGAATGGCGGCTGGAGCTTGCCGATGGCAGCCAGCGCGCTCACGCCTGCATCGTGCTGGCGAACGGGCACCGCATCAGCCATTTCGCCCAGACCGAAAAGCTGCCGGTTTACCCGGTTGGCGGGCAGGTCAGCCATATCCCCACGACGGCGAAACTGGGCGAACTGCGTCAGGTACTCTGCTATGACGGTTATCTGACACCGCAAAACCCGCACAATCAGCATCACTGTATTGGCGCAAGCTACCACCGTGGGCAGGAGGAGACCGCTTACAGCGAGGAGGATCAGCAACAAAACCGCCAGCGTTTGTTGAACTGCTTCCCACAGGCACAGTGGGCGAAAGACGTTGATGTCAGCGGCGGTGAAGCGCGCTGCGGTGTGCGCTGTGCAACCCGGGATCATTTGCCGTTAGTGGGTAATGTGGCGGATTACGCCGCGACACTGAATGCGTATGCTCATCTTGCAGAAGAGAGAACGGATGCGGTGAGCGCACCGGTTTATGACGGGTTGTTTATGCTTGGCGCGCTCGGTTCACGCGGATTATGCAGTGCGCCGCTGGCGGCGGAGATTCTGGCCTCGCAAATGAGTGAGGAGCCATTGCCGCTGGATGGTGAAACGCTGGCCGCGCTGAATCCTAATCGTCTGTGGGTGAGAAAATTGTTGAAGGGGAAACAGGTTAAGTGAGTGCAGGCTGATGCCCTCACCCCAGCCCTCTCCCACAGTGAGAGGGAGAAAAACCTGCTCGATCTGTCTCCTCTACCTTGAGGAGTGAGGAATTCCCACAAAATGCGAGCACGAACGGTCCCCTCTCCCTTGAGGGAGAGGGTTAGGGTGAGGGGGAAACCCGCGCACCCATGCTGCACCGGGAATATTCCCCGCTGGCGCTACGCTTAGCGGGCTACAAGCAAGCTCGATTACTGTGCCTGCGCCTTCTGGAACAGCGTGTCCCACATCCCCATCACCAGCGCCTGATCAGGCGGAGACAACTCACCCGCCTGAATGGCTTTTTCCAGGCTCGCCGACACCCGGGCGTGCAGCGCTGCGGATGAATGATCCTCCCCCGCTTCCAGTTCCGCTACCGCCAGCGTCAGATGCCCACGCAGATAACCGCCAGCAAACAGCTCATCGTCACTGGCGTGCTCTACCATGTCATCAATTAACGCCAGAATGCGCGATTCAAATTCTGCGATCATCTTCTTTCCTCAGTTATAAATCTTCCGGCCAGGGGAAGTGTTCCGCCTTTAGCTCAGGCGTGTGGTAGTAATCTTGCAGCGCCTTAATAAAACGCGCCGGACGTTCCGGGATCCCTTTGTCGAGATACTCCATTACCTGCGCATACACGCGGCGCTGGAATACAACGCGATCCGGTTCAAAATCCCCTTCCAGGTTGTCACAACTGACGTTAAACGGATAACCCGCCGCCACGCAGAACAACCAGTCAAAAGCCTGCGGTTTAACCTCTACGTCTTCAAATTGACACTGGGTCGCCGCATCACGACCATCCGGGCAATACCAGTAACCAAAATCCACCAGCTCGCGACGGGCTTTCCCGGCGATACACCAGTGGGAGATCTCATGCAACGCGCTGGCATAGAACCCGTGAGCGAAGACGATCCGGTTATAAGGCACTTCTTCATCAGCAGGAAGATAGATCGGTTCGTCGTCGCCTTTGATCAGACGGGTATTAAAATCGTCGGCAAAGCAGCCGTCAAAAAGGGTAATTAATTGTTCGTAATGATGTGTTGTGGTGTTCATGCACTCACCCCCAGAAACTGGAGGATCTCCTGCCCATGGCTGTCATAAAGTAATTTTGCGCTCATTACTGCCGAGACGATAACAATCATCGGACGAATGAGTTTTTGCCCTTTGCTGAGCACCAGACGTGAGCCCATACGCGCCCCCAGGAACTGGCCCGCCAGCATCACAAAGCCCGTTGCCCAGATCACCTTGCCGCCAATGATAAACAGCAACAGCCCGCCGATATTAGAGGTGGCATTAAGCACCTTGGCGTGCGCGGTAGATTTGGCGAGGTTAAAACCGGCCAGCGTGACAAACGCCAGCGCATAAAATGACCCGGCACCGGGGCCAAAAAAGCCGTCATAGAACCCCACACAGCCGCCCGCAACCAGCGCGAAAGGCAGGCCATGCAGCCGACGCTGGCGATCCTCTTCACCCAGTTTTGGCATCAACAAAAAGTAGAGACCAATACAGATGATAAGAACCGGCAAAATCTGGCGCAAAATATCAGACTGAACATGCTGAACCAGCAGCGCACCCGACGTTGAACCAATAAAGGTCATCAGAATATTGAGTTTCTGATCGGCAAGACTCACCACTTTACGGCGCAAAAAATAGAGCGTGGAAGAGATAGAGCCACCGCAGGCCTGCAGTTTATTGGTGGCCAGCGCCTGCGCCGGGGTCATCCCGGCGGCCAGCAATGCAGGTACGGTCAGTAAACCGCCGCCACCGGCTAACGCATCAATGAATCCCGCCAGCGTAGCGACCACGAAAAGCACCACCAGAAGCAGTGGCGACACCATAAATATCTCTTGAAATGCATCCATTACAATACGTGCTCATCCAGTAATGCCTGACAGGAAGCAGGCAGCGGCGGTGGTGTCGTCTTCTCAGGAGTCGTAGAAGGTTTGGCCGGTTTGAACCAGCTTTGCAATTCCGCGCCACAGCCGTCGCCATCCGGCGGCAAAGGTTGATCCTGGCACTCAAGGCTATCTGCCGGGCAGCGCAAACGGACATGCATATGCGCGCGATGCTGGAACCAGGGACGCACTTTCCGCAGCCAGTCGCGGTCTGTACCGGCGTCCAGGCATAACTGCTGCTTAATGGCCGGGTTGACGAAAATGCGCGTGACGTCGTTATCCTTCGCCGCCAGCTTAATCAGGCTGGTAATTTCAGGTTTCCATAATGACGACACCACCTGCTTGCCATCGCTGGAAACCAAATCCAGCGCCTGCGGTTTTAACAATTGCGCGGAGCTCCAGCGTGCTTTCGGCAGTTGCAGGAAAATGTCCACATCCAGCCCCGTCTGGTGGCTGGCGTGACCGCCGTTAAAGCGCCCGCCGGCTGGCATACCCATATCCCCCACCAGCACCGTCCCCAGCCCCAGGTTATGCACCTGATTACCCAGACGCTGAATAAACAGAATCAGGTCCGGATGACCAAAGTAGCGTCGCTGATCGGTACGCATGACCTGGTAGGTGTCGGATTGCAGCGGCAGTTCATGCGCGCCAACAATACAGCCATTCGAGAAAGCACCAATAGATTGCGGTGTGCCCGCAACCGGATGGGTAATTTTCTGCCAGGGCGTTGCCGCCTGGCAGGTCAGCGTTGCGCAAAACGCCAGGAGCGCAATTGCAATTCGTTTCATTGTTTACCAGCGAGGAATAGTGGTCGTCACATCGCCATTCTGCGCGCGCTGACGCATAAAATGGTCCATCAGCACAATGGCCAGCATCGCTTCGGCGATCGGCACCGCGCGAATACCGACACACGGGTCGTGACGCCCTTTGGTAATCATCTCTACTTCTTCGCCAAAGCGATTAATCGTGCGTCCCGAAACGGTAATGCTTGAGGTCGGTTTCAGCGCGATATGGGTAACGATTTGCTGCCCACTGCTGATACCGCCCAGAATGCCGCCCGCGTGGTTGCTCTGAAAACCGTCTTTCGTGATTTCATCGCGATTCTGGCTGCCGCGCAGGTTGATCACACCAAAGCCGTCGCCAATCTCCACGCCTTTAACCGCGTTGATGCTCATCATCGCATGGGCGATATCGGCATCCAGACGATCAAAGACCGGCTCGCCGAGGCCCGCCGGAACACCGTCCGCCACAACGGTAACTTTCGCACCGATGGAGTCGCCCTCTTTTTTGAGCCCACGCATCAGTTCGTCCAGCGCGTCGATTTTGTCCGGGTCGGGGCAGAAAAACGGATTTTGTTCGACCTGATCCCAGTCTTTCATCGCCAGTGGAATGTCGCCCATCTGGGTCAGACAACCACGGATCACGATGCCGAATTTATGGGCGAGGAATTTCTTGGCAATCGCCCCTGCAGCCACACGCATTGCGGTTTCACGCGCCGAGGAGCGGCCACCGCCACGATAGTCGCGCAGGCCATATTTTTGCTCGTAGGTGTAATCAGCGTGGCCCGGACGGAAGACGTCTTTGATTGCGCTGTAATCCTGAGAGCGCTGATCGGTATTTTCAATCAGCAGGCCGATGCTGGTGCCGGTGGTCACGCCTTCAAACACGCCGGAGAGAATTTTCACCTGATCCGGTTCGCGGCGTTGGGTGGTATAGCGAGAGGTGCCGGGGCGGCGTCGGTCCAGGTCATGCTGGAGGTCGGCTTCGGTCAGTGGAATGCCCGGCGGTACGCCATCGACGATGCAGCCCAGCGCAATGCCGTGCGATTCGCCGAAGGTCGTTACGCGAAAGAGTTGTCCAATAGTGTTTCCTGCCATTACGGCTCCGTTGTCGTCGTTATGTTGTTAGCGTTTTAATCTTTATAGATGCTGAAATGTTCCTGCGCGGCCAGCAACTGCGCTTTGGTCAGCATGAAGACACCGTCACCGCCATTATCAAATTCAAGCCAGGTGAACGGTACATCCGGATATTGTTCCATCAGATGTACCATGCTGTTGCCCACTTCACAAATCAGCACACCATTGTCGGTGAGGTAATCTGGGGCGCAGGCCAGAATGCGACGCGTCAGTTTCAGGCCATCGCTACCAGACGCCAGCCCAAGCTCCGGCTCATGGCGATACTCTGATGGCAGATCAGACATATCCTCTTCATCAACGTACGGCGGGTTGGTCACAATCAGGTCGTACTGCACTTTTGGCAGGTCGCGGAAGAGGTCGGAACGAATCGGCGTGACGTGATGAATCAGGCCGTGGTCTTCAATGTTGTGTTCTGTTACCGCCAGCGCATCCGGGGAGATGTCTACCGCGTCCACTTCCGCTTCCGGGAAGGCGTAAGCGCAGGCTATGGCGATACAGCCGCTACCGGTACACATATCCAGAATGTGCTGCGGCTGTGCGTCGATAAGCCCGGCGAAGTGGTTATTGATCAACTCGCCAATCGGTGAACGCGGCACCAGCACGCGTTCATCAACGTAAAACTCGTGGCCGCAGAACCAGGCTTTATTGGTGAGGTAGGCAACCGGGATACGTTCATTGACGCGACGAATGACTCGCTCAACGATACGGTGACGCTCGCTGGAGGTCAGCCGCGCATTGCGCATCTCTTCCGGGATATCCAGCGGCAGGTAAAGGGTAGGCAACACCAGTTGTACGGCTTCATCCCACGGGTTATCGGTGCCGTGGCCGTACCAGATGTTTGCCGCGCTAAATCGGCTTACCGACCAGCGCAACATGTCCTGAATGGTATGCAGTTCACTTACTGCCTCATCAACGAAAATTTTATCCATCTTATCCTCCAGGACACGCTCGCAAGAAATTCGGCGGCTAGTTTGCCATGAAGACGGCGATAAATCAGCATTGTCGCTTCGCGTCGCGGCCTAAAAATGCATTTTGCTGAACAGCAGGGAGCGAGTCGGGTACACTAAAAAAAAATAAAAGATGAGATGCGCAGATGAAAAAGAAACCATCGCTTAGCGAGGAGGAGCAGACGCTGTTCCGACAATTAATGACCGGCACGCGTCAAATAAAGCAGGATACGGTAGTCCACCGCCCGACACGTAAAAAAATCAGTGAAGTCCCGGTGAAGCGCCTGTTGTCGGAGCAGGCGGATAACAGCCACTATTTCTCTGATGAATTTCAGCCATTGCTGAACACTGAAGGGCCGGTGAAGTATGTGCGCGACGATGTCAGCCATTTTGAACTAAAGAAGATCCGCCGCGGTGACTATTCCCCGGATCTGTTTCTCGACCTGCACGGCTTAACGCAGCTACAGGCTAAGCAGGAGTTGGGGGCGCTGATCGCCGCCTGCCGACGCGAACACGTTTTTTGTGCCTGCGTTATGCACGGGCACGGTAAACATATTCTCAAGCAGCAGACACCGCTCTGGCTGGCACAACATCCGCATGTTATGGCCTTTCACCAGGCACCCAAAGAGTACGGTGGCGATGCGGCAATACTGGTGTTGATTGAAGTCGAAGAGTGGCAACCGCCTGAGCTTCCCTGAACGCAACGGACGCGCAGAAACGTAAAAAGCCGCACAAGTGCGGCTTTTTTTCACGGTCCGGCGAATCAGATTGCTTTTGGCATTCTCAGGTTGCAGGGACTCATTTGCCAGTTGTAAACGCCTTTACCGCTCTCATCCAGCGTCACGCTGGCAATCGCGGAGGTAGTGAACATTGGCGGTGTTTCACCCGGGCAAAGCTCGGACACCAGATACCCCACCAACGGCAGGTGAGAAATCACCAGCACAGAGGAAGTACCTTCGTTTGCCAGCGCCTGGAGATAGGCGCTGACCAGACCAACATCACCACAAGGGGTCAGTTCGGGCAGGACATCCACGTTGTCTGGCAGGTTCATGCATTCACCCACCTCGTTTAGCGTCTGTTCAGCACGAAGAAACGGGCTGACCAGAACACGTTCGACATCCACTTTTTGACCTTTCAGCCAGGTTGCCATCTGACGAGATTCATCACAACCACAAGGGGTTAAGGGACGAACTGAGTCGCTGGCTGCATCGAGGGCTGCATCGCCGTGACGCATGATAAAAACTTGCATATTGCACCGCTTTTGTTAACCAGAAGCATTAACACTCCCCGCGTGAACAGTTCCATTACGACAGGAAATATCAATGGCCGGGCATTGTGCCTGATCCATTCGATGAATGAAACGCTGTTTTTTACCTCAATGGCGTAAGTATAGTCAATGACTGTTTACAAAATAACCATTGCCGCTTCATTCAACGCCGGATTTACCCTTTTTTGACCTTAACTTACAAAATCAGTTTCCTGCTTGTCCCAAAACTTTTCGCCCTGCTCAGCCATTTGTAACAAAAGCTGACAAGGTGCAAAACGTTCCCCATAAAGCGAAGCCAGGCGCTGCAGAGTTGCGACAATATCACCCGCGCCAAGGGTATCCATATAGCGGAACGGGCCGCCCAGGAAAGGCGGAAAACCGATGCCAAACACCGCGCCAATATCACCATCTCGCGGGCTGCGAATCACCTTCTCGGCGAAACAGCGTGCGGCCTCGTTAAGCATCATCATGACGCATCGTTCGGCAATCTGTTCTGCCGATAATTTGCCTGTGCCAGATGCCCCCACAAGCGGGTAAATTGCCGGGTCAGGCTGTTTGTTGCTTTTACGCCCTTTCTTACCGTAAAGATAGAAACCGCGCTCATTTTTTCTGCCTTTGCGATCGTCATTCAATATTGCAGAAACGACGCTTGCAGGGGCACTAAAACGATCACCATAAGCAGCCTCCAGTACAGGGATAATTTTAGTCCCGGTGTCGATGCCCACTTCATCCAAAAGTTGGATTGGGCCGACAGGAAAGCCAAATTTTACCAGCGCCTTATCGATATTCTCGATACGTTCCCCTTCGCTCAGGAGCCGCATCGCTTCGCTCATATAAGGCGCCAGAATGCGGTTCACGTAAAAACCCGCTTTGTCCGCCACGACGATCGGCGTTTTGCCCTGCTTCTTAGCCAGTTTCACCACTGTTGAAATAGTTTGTTCGTCGGTACCGGCATGGGGAATGACTTCCACCAATGGCATCTTCTCAACCGGGCTAAAAAAATGTAATCCGATAATATTCCCAGGACGTGCAGCCCTGGCCGCAATATCACCAATCGGCAATGACGACGTATTGGAGGCAAAAATGGTCTGCGGCGCACACTGCGCTTCAATCTCCGCCACCATCTGTTGCTTAAGAGTCAAATCTTCGAATACGGCCTCTATCACCACATCCCGATGGGAAAAACCGCTGTAGTCCGTAGTACCGGAAATGCGCGCCATTTGCGCATCACGCTCAGCAGATTTGAGATGGCGGCGACGCACCTTTTTATCAAGCTGTTCCCAGCTATATTTCAGCGCGTGGTTAATGCCTTTCGGATTAATATCTTTTATGCGAACCGGGAGATTACCCTTCACTGCCGTCACGTAGGCGATCCCGCCGCCCATTAACCCACCGCCGAGAACACCAACAGAGCGCAGCGGACCGGCGGCAACCGGGCTGCCGGGGTCTTTTTTCACCTCAGTGCTGGCAAAGAAAATATGCCGCAGCGCCTGCGATTGCGGGGTCATAGCCAGTTGACCAAACGCGCGTGCTTCGGCGTCATAACCACTGCTACTGCCCTGGCTTAAGCCCGTTTCGATAACATTCAGAATACGGGTCGTCGCGGGGTAGTTGCCCTGGGTTTTTTGCTCGGTTTTTTTCGCGACCATGCGGAATAACAGCGCGCGGACCAGCGGCCCGGCCAGCAGACGTTCACGTACCGGCAGGCTGCGGCTGGCAGGACGGCCCTGCGCGGCAAGCTCTGTGGCAGCATCCAGCAAAATGGACACCGGCACGACATCATCCACCAGCCCGGCTTTTAACGCCTGGCGCGCGCGCAGTTGTTTACCGGTCAGGATCATATCCAGTGCAGTGCTTACTCCGACCAGACGCGGCAGCCGCTGGGTGCCACCAGAACCAGGCAGCAGACCAAGCTGCACTTCGGGCAGCCCCAGGACCGTCTTCACATCATCCGTACAAATTCGGCGATGGCAGGCTAATGCCAGTTCCAGACCGCCGCCAAGACATGGGCCATGGATGGCGGCGATCACCGGGATCGACAGCGCGTGGATCTCGGCCATGATCTGCTGCCCCTGGCGCGCCAGATCTTCGGCCTCTTTCGCCGTTTTGCAGCGATCGATCATGTTGATATCCGCCCCGGCGATAAAATTATCCGGTTTTGCGGAAATGAACACCACGCCGCGAATCTGTTTGTTTTCACGAATTTGTTTAAGGATGGCGCGTACCTGGCTGCCAAACTCCGCCTTTAGCGTGTTCATCTTTTCGCCGGGAACATCAATAGTGACAACGGCAACATTGTCCGGGCGTACAACGAGGGTAAATGCTGAGGTCATGTCCATTATTCGGCCTCCAGAACCATAGCTGCGCCAAGCCCGCCTGCGGCACAGGCGGTGACAAGGCCAAATCCGCCGCCGCGTCTGCGCAGTTCATGCAAGGTTTGGGTGATCATTCGCGCGCCGGTTGCCGCAAACGGATGCCCGTAAGCAATTGATCCCCCCAGCACGTTGAATTTGCTGTCATCCACCTCACCCGTTGCCTGCGACCGGCCCAATACATCGCGGGCAAAACGCTCGCTGGCCATCAGTTTCAGGTTGGTCAGGGTTTGCGACGCAAAAGCTTCGTGCATATCCAGTAAGGTTAAATCCGCCATCGTCAGCCCTGCTCTGTCGAGCGCCAGCGGCGTCGCCCAGGCGGGTCCCAGCAGCATGTCCTGCTGCACGTCAATGGCGGTGAAAGCATAGCTTCGCAGGTATCCCAGAGGCTGCAAACCCAGCTCTTTCGCCCGCGATTCGGTCATCAGGATCACTGCTGCCGCGCCATCGGTAAGGGGAGTACTGTTCGCCGCGGTCACGGTGCCGTGTCGACGATCAAAGGCCGGACGCAGTTTGGCGTAATCTGCGAGGCTGGAATTTTGCCGTACATTATTGTCCTGGGTTATCGGATCGCGAAAAGGTGGCGCATAGGCGGTCATCACTTCATCCGCCAGCTTTCCTTCAGCCCAGGCCTGCGCCGCAAACTGGTGAGAACGGTGGGCCAGCGCATCCTGTTCTTGACGCGTGATGCCATAGGTTTTCGCCATCTGCTCTGCGGTATCGCCCATGCGTAAACCGGTAGAATATTCAGCTACCGCAGGCGGCACCGGCAGTAAATCACGCAGCCGTAAACGGGAGAAAAGCTTTAATTTTTGCCCCGTGCTGCGCGCTTTGTTGGCATCAACCAGCACGCGAGCCAATTTTTTGCTCACGCCGATGGGCAACACTGATGAGGAGTCAGCACCACCCGCGATACCTGCACGGATCGTCCCCGCCATCAGGCTTTCGGCAACGTTTGCCACCGCCTGAAAACTGGTGGCACAGGCGCGGCTGACGCTGTAGGCATCGGTGTGCACGCTCATGCCCGTTCCCAGCACGATTTCTCGCGCGATATTCGGCGCTTCCGGCATTTGCACCACCTGGCCAAAGACCAGTTGCTCAATGATTTCCGGCGGGATTTCGCTACGGGCAAGGAGTTCGCCCACCACCATTTTGCCGAGATCGATAGCCGGGACACCGTGGAATACCGTTGCCTGACGGGCAAATGGCGTACGTAATCCACTGACAATGGCGATGCGGTCGCCCTGACGGGTGACAAGCGGTAATGCCTGACTCATAACACTCCCCTGTTAACAGCATGATGCACTAGTGGTCGGACCTGATAACAGTCTTAACTAATTATTTACATTTAGCCAATGGGGGAAAGAAAAAAGTGGGAGGTAAAACACAGAGATGATTGAAAAAACGCTCCCGCAGATGCAGGAGCGCAGGCAGGAAGATTAACGCAGACCTAACTGGAAAATCAGGGTTTCCGCTTCGCAAGCGAAAACAAAATCGATATCCAGACGCACGCCGCCATCAACCTCAGTGAACGTTGAGGTGATCTGGCAAGGATCTGACTCCACGCCACGCGCGCGCGCCGTCAGCGCAGCCAGCGTCTCTTCTGCATCGGTGCGGTTTGTGAACACACGGCTATACGAGGCGGTGCAATCGGAGTTGTCCATGATGGTACCAACATCCATACAGCAGCAAACCGGGGTTTCATCAGCACTGCATTTACTCATTGTGATTTCCTCTGAATTCGCACCCAAGGTGCCAAATAAACGTTGTGCATATTTTACCCCCCTCAATAACGCGTCTCCAGTTGATAATTTGAGGAAGCGCCCTAAGTGACCGAAATCACACTTAAAAATGATCCAGAACAAAAACCACCCATTATCATTAGCGGCGCTGGCCACAATTTTGCCACGCAGATCCCGTTTCGAAGATCACAATTGAAAAATTTTATATACAAGCTTGCAACATTTGCTCTGGTCCGACCTATACTCTCGCCACTGGTCTGATTTCTATGAAGTACCGCAGACCCTACACTTCGCGCTCCTGTTACACCACGTAACATAGTTTAAATAAAAATAACCGGATGAGGTTTTGGTCATGAGCCATAAAAACCTGTTTACCAAATCTGCACTCGCAGTTGCAGTGGCAATCGTCTCCACCCAGGCCTGGTCCGCAGGCTTCCAACTCAACGAGTTTTCTTCTTCTGGTCTTGGCCGCGCCTATTCCGGCGAAGGCGCTATTGCAGATGACGCGGGCAACGTCAGCCGCAACCCGGCGCTGATCATGATGTTTGACCGTCCGACTTTCTCCGCGGGTGCTATTTTCGTTGACCCGGATGTTGATATTTCAGGCACGTCACGAACAGGTGCCAGCCTCAATTCGAAAAATATTGCGCCAACAGCATGGGTTCCAAACCTCCATTTCGTCGCGCCAATTAATGATCAGTTTGGCTGGGGCGCGTCGGTTACCTCTAATTACGGTTTAGCAACCGAGTTTAATAACAGTTATGCCGCAGGCGCATACGGCGGTAAGACAGATCTGGAAACCCTGAACCTGAACCTGAGCGGTGCTTATCGTCTGAATAACCACTGGAGTTTCGGTCTGGGCTTTGATGCGGTGTATGCCAAAGCGAAGATCGAGCGCTACGCAGGTGACCTGGGCAAAATCGTTGTTGGCTCAGGCGCGTTACCACCGATCCCAGGCCTTGCACAGCAGGTTGCAGGTATCCCGGCAAATACTCAGATAGCTTATCTGAAAGGTGATGAGTGGGGCTTCGGCTGGAACGCCGGTATCCTTTATGAACTCGATAAAAACAACCGTTACGGCTTAACCTACCGTTCTGAGGTGAAAGTCGACTTTGATGGCGATTACAAGAGCAGTCTGCCTTCAGCCTATAACCAGATCCTCGGCAACTTCGGTCTGCCAATGGGCACCAATGGCAGCACCACTGGCGGTTCTCTGACCCTCAACCTGCCGGAAATGTGGGAAATCTCAGGCTATAACCGCGTTGCGCCGCAATGGGCTATCCACTACAGCATGGCCTATACCAGTTGGAGTCAGTTCCAGGAGCTGAAAGCGACAAACAGCAACGGTCAGACTCTGTTCTATAAAGATGAAAGCTTTAAAGATTCTTACCGTATCGCGCTGGGTACCACCTACTATATGGACGATAACTGGACCTTCCGTACCGGTATCGCCTTTGATGACAGCCCGGTTCCGGCCGACAAACGTTCTATCTCCATTCCGGACCAGGACCGTTTCTGGCTGAGCGCAGGTACCACTTATGCGTTTAATAAAGATGCGTCTGTGGATGTCGGCGTGTCTTATATGCACGGTCAGAAAGTGAGCTTCCAGGAAGGCCCGTACAAGTTCACATCAGAAGGTCGTGCGTGGCTGTACGGCGCGAACTTTAACTACGCGTTCTGATTTATTGCAGACGTAAAAAAGGTGAGCTTCGCGCTCACCTTTTTTCGTTTATTCGGAGTCGATATCTTTGAGGTCACCCTGAATCGCCTGGGCGTTCGGGTTTTCCTGCGGTTTGAGCTTACCGCCGTTGGCGATAAAGTCATGACGCTGGAAGTAGGCTTCACGCACCATAATATAAGGGTCGGAAGACTGACGCAGCAGGCCGTCGGAATCGAGCAACTGCGCGCGGGTTTCAATACCTTCCACCGTCCATTTACCAACCGACAGCGGCCAGGTCAGCCAGGACAGCACCGGATAGAGCGTATCCGCCATGTCGCCGCCATCTTCACGAAGCGTAAAGCTGCCGTAGAATGGCAACTGCATGTACGGCCCGTACCCAACGCCATAATGCCCCAGCGTGCTACCAAAACGGTGCGGTTCAACGCGCTGCAGTTTCGGGTTCGACATCCCTGCAACATCCATCAGGCCACCCATACCCAGCAAGGTGTTGAGGAAGAAGCGCGTAAAGTGAACCATACCCTGATAGGGATCGCCCTGCAGGAAGTAGTTCACCATGATGGCCGGTTCTTCAAGGTTGCTGGTGAAATTGCTCAGGCCGTTACGCGCGGGCTGCGGCACATAATCACGCCATGCCACCGCAACGGGACGCACAACATATGGGTCCAGGACATTAAAGTTGAAGTTGTACATGGTGCGGTTAAATCCTTCCAGTGGATCTGAACGCCCCTGCGTGTCTCCTGAACTGGCGCAGCCCGCCAACAGTGTGGTTGCCAGCGCAATCGCCGACACACGAAATTTCATAGGTGTCTCCCTGAAGAAAATGGCTTTCGCTCAGTGCCATCCAGAAGGGCACAAACGCAATCTGCCTTGGTTCGCGTCATAAACATGCAAGGCATTGTATCAGCACACCTTGTGTTGTCTACGCAACGCGCGAATCTCATATTGAGCATAGTCGCAGTTTGTCCCCTCGTTTCGTTACAATTTTATCTCATCTTCGCCAAAGTCATATCACCATAGCTGCCATCTCCACCAAATTAGGAGGAAGCCCTCCAGACCTTCTAAAAAAAGTCGCTACGCTTAGACCATGGGCCACAAGTAGACAGAGGCAATATGGACGGCATCAAAGACGAGAAAATCGACAAACACAGCGACGGAATAGATGTGGAAAGCGAAGAGAAAATAGGTGGCGAGCAAATTGAAGTAGATGAAGAGCGCCTCCCCTCCCGCGCGATGGCTATCCATGAGCATATCCGTCAGGACGGCGAAAAAGAGCTGGAACGCGATGCCATGGCGCTGTTTTGGTCCGCTATCGCCGCCGGGCTGTCGATGGGTGCCTCGCTGCTGGCAAAGGGGATTTTTCACGTTCAGCTCGCAGGCGTACCGGCCGCCTTTATTCTGGAGAACCTCGGCTATACCTTCGGCTTTATTATTGTGATTATGGCCCGCCAGCAGCTTTTTACTGAAAACACCGTTACCGCTGTACTTCCAGTGATGCAAAAGCCCTCATGGGTCAATTTTGGCCTGATGATGCGCCTGTGGAGCGTTGTGCTGCTGGGGAATCTCATTGGTACGGGTATCGCGGCGTGGGCTTTTGAATATATGCCGATTTTTGATGAACCGACGCGCGACGCGTTCGTTAAAATTGGTATGGATGTAATGAAGAATTCGCCGATGGAGATGTTTTCCAACGCCATTATTTCCGGCTGGATTATCGCCACCATGGTCTGGATGTTCCCGTCTGCGGGTGCTGCGAAAATCGTGGTTATTATTCTGATGACCTGGCTTATCGCTCTGGCCGACACCACCCATATCGTGGTGGGTGCGGTGGAGATTTTTTATCTCATCTTTAATGGCAATATCCACTGGAGCGAATTTTTCTGGCCGTTTGCGCTTCCGACCCTTGCCGGAAATATCTGCGGCGGTACGTTTATCTTCGCGCTACTGAGCCACGCGCAAATTCGCAATGACATGATTAACAAACGCAAAGCCGAGGCAAAAGCCAAAGCAAAACAGGAAACAGCCGAAAACAGGGGCTGACTGGCGACACTTTAACCACTCGGGCGCAGGACACTTAACGCAAAGGCGAAATGACGTTATACTCCTGCCGCCTCGTCCCCTTAGTTAAATGGATATAACGAGCCCCTCCTAAGGGCTAGTTGCAGGTTCGATTCCTGCAGGGGACACCATACACACCACTCCTGACCTCTGGCGAAACCGCTCTTCCCGGCGTATGCCCGTATGCCATGCCACCATTAGTGGGTCAGTTGATCTTCATTTCCAGGTTTACCTTTTAACTACCTAAAGACAAATTTATCTGATGTCGGCTAAATCAGTGCTGATAAGCGCTTATTGTCATGATAGCTACGCCGATCTGATTATCATTGCCGGATATCGCCGGAACAACGCATTGCGATTCAGACCCGCTATGACCTGAGCGGTTAATATACGCAAGGCGGCAGACATTCTCAGACATACATCCATGTAAAGCCATTCGGATGAGATCAATGTCAATATTTTCTATTTATCAGGATAAGCATCCGCTAAAAAACGCTTTCCCCGAATCATTATTTTTAATCTGACACCCTTAGTTAATACAACAACTCCCGGAATAGCCCAAATCGTATGTAAATAACCAGACCCACTTTTTTAATGTAGCAACAGTACAATATTCATAAAGCAGTGCTTTAGCGTAAATTATTCGACAAATGGCAATAACCAGCCACACTTTTAATGTTGTTTTCTCGCATCTTTCCAGCTCTGCACATTTCAACATCAATAAGGAGTTAGTTATGGACTGTTATATGGGAACAATTCTTCCTTTTGCTTTTAACTACGCACCAAGCTATTTTGATTTCTGCAATGGGCAACAATATAGAGTTTCGCAATATCAGGCGCTTTTCGCTTTGTTGGGCAAATTTTACGGTGGTGATGGCGCAACAACGTTTAACCTGCCTAATCTCCAGGGGCGAATGCCTATTGGTTTCGGTCAGCTACAAACGGTTATTCATAACATGGGCGATACTGGTGGCACTGCCAATGTTCAGTTGTCTACGGCAAATATGCCAGCACACACGCATACCCCCGCTTTACAGGTAAAATTACAGGCCAGCGGCACTGCCAACCCCACAACACCGGCCAGTATCCCCTCAGCACAGGCGCCGTTCATTGGTGCATCCGGCGGCGGCACGGGGCTGGCAACCATCTGGTCAACCACACTAAAAGATCCTGTAGACGTCGGCGGTACCAGTATTACGGGTCAACTGAACCCTACAGGCGGGAATGTCCCTGTATCTGTCATGAACCCATTTCTGGCGATTAACTTCTGTATCGCAGTCACCGGAATATTCCCCATGCGCAATGATTAACATATCCAGAGGGTCTTATGCTGGAAGAAATTAACAGCCACTTATTTACATCTTTTATTGGGAAAACCTGTACGATGGATGCTGATAATGGTATGGCGTTAACTTTATCAGTGCAATCCGTCACATTGCTACCAAGAGCACAAATGCCTACGAAGCGGAATATATCACGTACTCCGTTTATTGTAGAACTGCAGGCCATGGCAAATACACCGTTGGTGAATGTCTATGGCATCTTACGATTACCTGAAACCACTGAACATCAGGAGTTAAAAATAGAAGGCGTCAATATCAACCGTACTCTGGAAATGGGAAGAGATCCTGCTTACAGTTATTTCCAGCTCATTTTTAATTAACGCCCTGGCGCAGAAAAATTTCTGCGCCAATATAATTAGCTGTCTGAGGGGTACCACACCCATTTATCCGCAACTGTACCTTGTTCCTCACACCGAAATCCCAGAGCCAGATATAACCGTTGGGCATCGTGATTCATTCGCCAGACGGTAGCACTGAGCGGGCAGCCGACTTTACGGGCAGCAACCTGTAGTTGCTGTAATATCAGGCGTCCGTAACCTTGTCCACGCGCTTGCGGCAACATAGCAATGAATATCACCCTTGCCTCATTAAGACCAAAATCGACCATCACGGTGCCGACATTCGAACCTGCACGCTCCACCATAAAATGCATGGCATTAGGGTGCTGTTCACCGCTGGATTGCTGCATCATATACCACTGTTGCTCTCGTACGGTCTCTATAAGCGCCTGTTCACCATCAATCCATTGCAAATCAGGTCTGGCACTCTGATAAATTTGCTCAATCAACGGCATATCCGATGTGCGTGCAGGCCGCAAAGATAAAACATCTATAGACTTCGAAACCACGGGCTTAGACACCATCATGACTCCTTTATGAAAGGTAAATCCTGCCTCCAGACGGATTACAACCCCGCCTCCCGACCCAGACTGACCACCAGCCACTGCCAGGCACGTTGTAAAAAACTATGATGCTCACTCTGTAACACCACTTTTCCGGCCATCTCACGCTCTGGCGAAAGGCGTGTTTCGCAGGCGTCCAGACGAACGCGGAAAATGGTGTTGATGGGCACCAGACGCTCATTAATGATCTGCACCGGAATGCCACCGCCATACACCGATGCCAGCAACGGTTGATCAAGCGTCGTTTGGTTAAGCCTGTCAACCTGGCCGACTTTACAGCGAATCGCACTTGTTTCACCGCTGTCCGGCACAAAGAATGCAGCATCGCCAGGGCGCAGGGTCGTGACCGTATCTTCATCCACCCAACCTTCACCACGCATACCCTCTTTACCCAGAACTTGCATCAACCGTTCGCCCTGAACCACTACGGTGCCAGGCTTTAACGTATCGCTGGCATCCGCTATACGTCCGGCGAAAGGGGCGGTTAATGTCAGCCGCGCTTGCTGACGTAATAAACTTTCGATTTGCTGCTGAGCGGCCAGCGCCAGCTTTTTCAGTGCCGCACCTTGTTCATCAAGCCCCTTTGAAAAAGGCTGCTGAGCAACCTGCCAGGCCAGATTCGCAGCGATAACCTTAGCCTGCGCTATCTGGTAATCAAGGCTGTCCGACGTCAATACCGCCAGTACCTGCCCTTGTTGCACCCAGTCGCCATCATGCACATTCACCTGCCCGACTAACGCATCCTCTGGCACATAAATAGCCTGAGATTGTGCCGCGTCCATCACGGCGGGTGCCGAAACGCCCCGCTGCCATGGCACGGCCAAAAAAAGCACTATCACAGTCAGGAAAAACAACGTGCGCCAGGTTCTGAATCCCCAGCGTAAATCATGGCGCCGCCGCCACCAAACCTGTAATTCATTAACAAAGGGTCGCACCACAAACCACCCCAGTTCCACCATCAGTAATATTATCCCCAGCGTTTTAAAAAAAAGGTGATAAACCAAAAACGCGATGGAGGTGAAAATGACCAGGCGGTATAACCAGGTCAGCCAGGCAAAAATAAGTAAACCACGTCGCCGTGAAGCAGAGAAATGCTCTGGCTCGGGATCATCAAGCCCCAACAACACTCGTCTCAAGTGCCAGCGTGCCAGCGCGAAGGACCTGGCGTGTAGATTTGGCATCTGCAGCAGGTCCGATAACAGAAAATAGCCGTCGAACCGCATAAAGGGGCTGGCATTAATAGCCAGCGTCGCCAGCCAGGTTGTGCTGGCTAAGAGAAAAATACCGGCGCGAAACGGGCTATCGTGTAAGAAACACCAGAGTAACGTCGCGCAGGAGGCCAGCGTCAGTTCAGCCATCATTCCGGCGCCGCCAATCAATAATCGTTGCCGACGCGACGGTAATTTCCACGCATCATTGGTATCGGTATACAGCACCGGGACCATCACCAAAAAAGCGATCCCCATGGCGGGCACCCGGCACCCAAAATGGCGGGCGGTAAACGCATGTCCCAGTTCGTGAACCACTTTAGCGACACTCAGGGCCACCGCAATCCCTACCGCCGCCATCCAGCCGCCATAACTTGAAAACGTATGCGTGAAGGCATCCCACTGCTGAGACACCATAAACAAGCCGCTCAGGGTTATCAGCGCCATTAGCCACCAGAATCCCGGGCGAAAAACCCAACTGATCCAGGGTAACAAGCGAGCCAGAAGCGCATCCGGGCGAACCAGAGGAATACGGAAAAACAGATAATGACTGAGCAGCCAGGATAAATAACCGCGATGGCGATGCTGATGCAAACGCCACAGCTCTTCGCTCGACTCTGTTTGCAGTAACTTATTTTCGCGCAGAAATTGCACCAGGTGGTGGATATCGTGCATATCCAGCGTCAATGTGGTTTGCGTATTGACGGCCTTCATCAGGCGCCCGGCATCCCGTGCTCCCCAGCGTGACAGCATCTCAAAACTGGCCCACCCCAGCAGGAAAAAACGGTTTGCCGCCGGGTCGTGCAGCACCCAACCTGGCGAGCCATCCTGCTGATCCGGCCCGGCATGCAGGGTCAGTTCCTGACGCAGTGGAGGAAGCAGGAAATTGTCCATGCTACCACCCAAGCCACTGTCGGGCGGCGGTCAAAGGACGCCGCAGAGCATAGTAGCCCAAAGGAACCCAGTCGCCATAAATACGCGCGGTGCCCATCTGCCCAATCATGGGTGTCTGTTTTGGCGCAAGGAATTTGGCCTGCAGGCGATAGCTCAGCACGTTGCCATCACTGACCTCTGCTTTATACGCTATTCTTACCAGGGTCGCGTCAAAGGCGCTAAAGGGCGATGCGTTTGGGTAAAGAGTGACTTTCGCCCCCGGTTGCAGATGAATAGCATCTGCCGCGGGTAACCAGGCCGCCAGCTCCACATGTTCCGGATCGGCCAGGGTCATCACTTTCTCACCAACGTTAACCGCTTTTCCCTGCCATTCCTCAGCATCGGAAAACACCACCACGCCGCTGCCCGGCGCCGTCACGTTAAGTTTATCCAGCGCCTTTCCGGCATAGTCGGCCGAGATGTCTTTTGCCGCCAGACGAGATTTATCCTCAGCCAGTTCCAGCTTATTCTTGTCGCTGGTCACCGCCATCTGCGCACTGATCCGAAAGCGCTCTTTTGCCGCCAGCGCCTCCTGTTTTGCCAGGGCGAACTGCCCGGCCAGTACCGTTGCGTCCAGGGCGAAAAGCGCCGTTCCCTTCTGCACCACCTGATTCGGCTGTACCAGCACTTTATCGATAACCCCAACTACGGGGGCACGAATTAGCTCGGGATCCGATGGCACCACCTCTGCCCGCGCAAGCACACTCATCCGCACGGGTATACATAACAGGAGCAGCGGCGCCAGCAGCCACCATTTACGACGCGGCGACGCTTTCAACCAGGCCTGAAATTTCTGACGGCTATTCAGGTGAGGCAGATGTTGAACCAGTGCAAAACGGTAGCCGTGGATCAGCTCCTGGGCCAGATGGAGGGTTTCGTCATCCCAGGGCTCATCGCTGGCAAACAGTAATGCACCCGCAGACCCCAACGGGAACCAGACGGCATGGGCGGGTAGCCACTGAGACCAGTCCGCAGCCAGAGACTCAGGTAAAGCCGCAGCCGTTAACGCCACATAAGGCGGTAAGTCAGGGTGGTGTTGATAAAGAAATCGAAAAACGCCGCTTAACCACTGTAAATAGGGTGACGTGGCGTCAGCTTCCGCAAGCCCGGAGACGGAAACAACCTGACGGCGCAGCCCCTCCTGCCAGAACGCCGCCTGGCGATAAACCAACAACTGGCGGGACTCATTCACCATAATGAATCCCAGACGTAGCGGACTTTGCGCCTCTCGCGCCAGATGGAGAAGATGCAGCAGTACCGCCAGCCCGTTATGTTGCGCTTGTTCCATATCAACCTTAATTAAAGTTTGCCCACCCACTCATACCGGGTAACAAATTCTCCGCATTCCCGGTGATAACGCCAATCACCGGAATGGTCTGGCTGACAGGGTCGATTTGCGCACCTGTACGCTTGATTTTTGCCGGGAAGGTCTGCCCCAACTCATCAATCGTCACCTGGAATGTGGCACCGGCGTTTAAGCGCGGTAGCCATTTTGACGGCACCAGCATACGTAACTCCAAATCCTGGGTTGCCACAATATCGAGAACCGGTGCGCCTGGGGTCATATACTGCCAGGCGGCGGCATGTCGCTTTGAAACACGCCCATCAAAAGGTGCTGTGATCGTGCATTTTGAGACCAGCGTTTGCATATAGCTGACATCCGCCGCCGCCTCATCAAGCTTTCCTTTTGCCTGGGTCAGCTCCAGGGTGCCGACAGAATTGTATTTCGCCAGTTGATTGTTCACTTTCAGCAACTGGCTGGCGGCCTCCTGCACGGCCTGCGCCTTACGCAGTTGTGCGCGATAGGTCGCACAATCGAACTCAATCAGTGTCTGGCCCTGTCGAAAGCTGTCGCCTTCCGATACTTTGAGTGCGGCAATGCGCGCCGCGATTTCGCCGGAGAGCGTGACCGCATGGGGAGAGAGCAGTTCAACACGAATCCCGCCATCACTACTGCCTGACGGCGTGCTCTCCGGCGTCGGTGATGAGCTGGTCGTTGCGCCAACCGCGCTGGCGCTCAGGACGCCCGCCATCAACCACAGCGCGTATTTTTTCATTGTTTATCGCCTGCCATTTGCTTAGTGACGCGGGCTGTAACGCCTTTAAAGGCTTGATCCAATGAGGCAATATCATATCCCCGCGTATCTTCCGGCAAAGGATCAAGCCCAAGGCTGGCCCCCATTTGTCCGTAGGCGTTTTGTAATGCGCCATAGGACTGATAGAGCCGTAATGATGAGTAGACCGCGTTAGCATCAGCCAGAATACCCTGCAAACGTGCCGATGCGCCGCTCTCTACCGCATGGCGTGTCTGCTCGTAAATCGTTTGATCAACCGTATTCAACTGGCGTTCCAGTTCAAACTGTTTGGTTTTACCTTCATAATCCAGCCAGGCGATATTCACCTGAGTCAGCACCGCCATGCTCAACGCCAGGCGCTGGGCATCGTTGACTTGTTTTTCCGCCTCAGCCGCTTTGGTAATCGGCCCGGCATTAAACAGATTGAGCAGATTCCAGCTCACACGTAACCCGGCATATCCCCAGGCATTGTTTGTCAGGAATTTATTGCTGTCATAGCTTTGCCCAACGCTTAACTCAATACCCGGTAATAGTTTGGCGATCGCTTTACGGGTTTCCAGTGCGCTGATGCGCTGGCTGTAATTCGCTTCCACCATTTCAGGACGGTTAAGCAGGGCGATATCTTCCATCTTATCGACGGGGATACCCAACTTAGGTACTGGCATATCATCAGATACCGCGACACTGAAATCGAGCCCAGGGGAAATGTTCATTAATGCTGCCAGCCGCGGTTTTGCCTGAGCCAGCGCGCTGCGCACCGCCGTTAGCTGGCGAATAACATCCAATAACTGACGCTGATAATTCAGGGCTTCCAGCGGGGAACGCAGTTTTAAGCTTTCGACCTCCCTGGCATCTTCCAGCGCGGACTGGGCCTGAGCAAGAAGGGTATCGATTCGCCCTTGTAACTGCTGCGCGCCTGCGGCCTGCCACCATGCTTCGCGCACTTGCTGAACCAACTGTTGTCCTACCCGGCGTTTACGTTGTTCCAGAATCAAAACGCGATCAGCCTGTTGCTGCGCGGTGTAATAACTCACGCCAAAATCCAGCACGTTCCAGCTCAGGCTTAAATCCGCCATGCGGTCCTGTTTTTCGGTTGAGATAGACGGAGCAAGGGATTGTTCGCCAGTGGCGATATTTTGCGATGAAGAGGCGTTGTCTTTATCCCTGGCGGTATAACCGGCAGAGGCGGCAAGTTTGGGCAACATATCCAGATTCGCCACATCCAACTGACGTTGTCCCATGGCCTCTTCCATGAGCTTGACGCGGTAATCCATATTGTATTTCAGCGCCCGGGCCATGGCATTTTCCAGAGTGATCGGCGCTGATATTTTTTCCTGGCTGCCAAACAGCGTTTGTTTATCGGCGGCGGCAGTGGCCTGCCGCTCTTGCAGGCTCACAGGATGCGGTTTGACCATACACCCTGACAGCAGCAGAGCGACCGCGACAGGGAGAAGGACAAACCGGCCTGGATGACGTTGTGCGGATAACGTACCTTGCATGCTACCATCCTTAATATATCAATTGATTTTAGTTATAAAAAACAGCGCATTAGATATTGGGTAAACATTACACCTGTTTTTCAGGCGTCATCAGTCGCCCTGCAAAAACGGTCTTTTGAGCAGCGATTTGTTGATCCAGACCGGGCTTGCCCGGTGATGCCTGAAGACTTGCCGAAGGGGTGGCTTCCCGCGGCCCGGCGACTTTCAGCTCCAGATGGCTGGTACCTGAATGCCCTTGTTTATCCACCACCCGAATTTCAATAGAGACGGGTTGCTTCCATCCGGCGGGTGGCTGTCCGGAAAACCGCCCGGTTGCTGGATCGAATTTAATCCATGAAGGCAGCGGCATACCGTTACTTTGGCGCACGGTCACCGATAAGTTTGCCATAGATTCACGGGTTAAAATCGTGCCTGCCGGGAGTGACACGCTAAAGCTTTGGCCGGATACGACCCCTACACTGCCCACATCCGCCCGCACTTCAAGGGCTGCCGTCGGGCTACTGGTAATAGAGCCAATATAAGAAGGCGATGCCGAACCGCCCGGAACCGCAAACTCACCAAAGGCTGGGGTAACGGAGAGGGTTAACGGTAAGGTTGCGTTTCCTGTTGCCAGCAAACCATCCCCGGTCAAACTTAACGCTGGCGTACTGATGCCGTTGAGCGCTGTTAAAACAATATTGGGCGCGATGGGAGAAGGAGCAGCCTCCTGAAACAGGCCTTTCATTGAAGCGCTGAGCGGCGACTGCAGTGCTATCGCCGGCGCCGAATTCCCCGGCACCACTGGCGATACGGTAGACGGAGTTGTCGGCGTCACAGGTGTAACAGCAGGCGCGACCTGATACACCGGAACGCTGGCCTGCGAGCCTGACAACGTGTTCCCCGCGATGTCTTTAATAGTGCTATCCACAAAACCCAGGGTGACGGTGCCAGTGCCCTGGACACTTAATACAGCCTGCCATGTCGTGGCGTTGATCTGAGTAACCGAAACGATATGCGCCTGGACATTGCCCGTGACCAGCGCCTGCAACTCACTCGCGGATAAAGTCTGAACAGGTTTCGTGAAGGAGATGTTATACCCGACCTGCCCCTGGGCCCCTGTAAGCGTATTCTGCGCGGTAACTGCCTGCACCTGAGGTGCGGTGGTGTCCACCGTAAAGGTTGCAAACGCCGTCGCGGCACTGACGTTACCGGCGGTATCCGTCGCGGTGGCGCTGACCGTATGCGCGCCGTCGATCAGCGGAGTCGCGACGTTGTACTGCCAGACGCCGTTGCCGTCCGCGGTGGTGGTGCCGACAGCCGAGCCATCGATATAGACCGTCACCAGGCTGCCCGCGCTCGCCGCGCCCGTGAGGGTCGGCTGGTTATTACCGGTCACCCCGTCACTGGCGCTGGCGCCGGTATCGGTGGCTGCGGTCAGCGCAATCCCTGTCGGGATCGCCGGGGCGGCGGTGTCCACCGTAAAGCTCCGGGGGGTTGCCGCGGCACTGACGTTACCGGCGGTATCTGTCGCGGTGGCACTGACCGTATGCGCGCCGTCGATCAGCGGAGTCGCGACGTTGTACTGCCAGACCCCGCTGCCGTCTGCGGTGGTGGTACCGACAGCCGAGCCATCGATATAGACCGTCACCAGGCTGCCCGCGGTGGCTGCCCCCGTGAGGGTCGGCTGGTTATTACCGGTCACCCCGTCACTGGCGCTGGCGCCGGTATCGGTGGCTGCGGTCAGCGCAATGCCTGTCGGTACTGCCGGGGCGGCGGTGTCCACCGTAAAGCTCCGGGGGGTTGCCGTGGCACTGACGTTACCGGCGGTATCTGTCGCGGTGGCACTCACCGTATGCGCGCCGTCGATCAGGGGGGCCGCAACGTTGTACTGCCAGACCCCGCTGCCATCCGCGGTGGTGGTGCCGACCGCCGTTCCGTCGATATAGACCGTCACCAGGCTGCCCGCGCTCGCCGCGCCCGTGAGGGTCGGTTGGGGATTACTGGTCACCCCGTCACTGGCACTGGCGCCGGTATCGGTGGCTGCGGTCAGCGCAATCCCTGTCGGGATCGCCGGGGCGGCGGTGTCCACCGTAAAGCTCCGGGGGGTTGCCGCGGCACTGACGTTACCGGCGGTATCCGTCGCGGTCGCACTCACCGTATGCGCGCCGTCGATCAGCGGAGCCGCAACGTTGTACTGCCAGACGCCGTTGCCGTCCGCGGTGGTGGTGCCGACCGCCGTTCCGTCGATATAGACGGTCACCAGGCTGCCCGCGGTGGCTGCCCCCGTGAGGGTCGGCTGGTTATTAGCGGTCACCCCGTCGCTGGCGCTGGCGCCGGTATCGGTGGCTGCGGTCAGCGTAATCCCTGTCGGGACTGCCGGGGCGGCGGTGTCCACCGTAAAGAGCCAGGGCGTGGTCGCGGCACTGACGTTACCGGCGGTATCTGTCGCGGTAACGCGTACCGTATGTGGACCGTCCGGCAATAACCCAGCGACGTTATACTGCCAGACTCCGCTGCCGTCCGCGGTGGTGGTGCCGACCGCCGTTCCGTCGATATAAACCGTCACCAGGCTGCCCGCGGTGGCTGCCCCCGTGAGGGTCGGCTGGTTATTAGCGGTCACCCCGTCACTGGCGCTGGCGCCGGTATCGGTGGCTGCGGTCAGCGTAATCCCTGTCGGGATAGCCGGGGCGGCGGTGTCCACCGTAAAAGTCCGGGGGGTTGCCGCGGCACTGACGTTACCGGCGGTATCCGTCGCGGTGGCGCTGACCGTATGCGCGCCGTCGATCAGCGGAGCCGCAACGTTGTACTGCCAGACCCCGCTGCCGTCCGCCGTTGCGGTGCCGACAGCCGTTCCGTCGATATAGACCGTCACCAGGCTGCCCGCGGTGGCTGCCCCCGTGAGGGTCGGCTGGTTATTAGCGGTCACCCCGTCACTGGCGCTGGCGCCGGTATCGGTGGCTGCGGTCAGCGCAATACCAGTCGGGACTGCCGGGGCGGCGGTGTCCACCGTAAAGAGCCAGGGCGTGGTCGCGGCACTGACGTTACCGGCTGTATCTGTCGCCGTAACGCGTACCGTATGTGGACCGTCCGGCAATAACCCAGCGACGTTATACTGCCAGACCCCGCTGCCGTCCGCGGTGGTGCTGCCAACAGCAGAACCATCGATATAGACCGTCACCAGGCTGCCCGCGGTGGCTGCCCCCGTGAGGGTCGGCTGGGGATTACTGGTCACCCCGTCACTGGCGCTGGCGCCGGTATCGGTGGCTGCGGTCAGCGCAATACCAGTCGGGACTGCCGGGGCGGTGGTGTCAATCACTACCGACACGTTAGCGGAAACCACACTGTTCACGCTGCCGAGCGTAGCCATCGCGCTAACCGCATGGCTGCCTTCACTCAACGCACTGGAAGGGGTAAATGACCAGGCGCCACTGCCATCCGCCGTTGTGGTGCCCACTGAAACAGTATCGACATACACAGTCACGGTACTTCCCGCCTGGGCCGTGCCGATAAACGTTGGCTGTACATTGCGGGTTATGCCATCGGAAGCGCTGCTCCCCGTATCGCTGGCGGCTGTGATCCCGGTGACAGAGGGTACGGGAATGGACATAGCGATAGAGCGCGTTACGGTCGCACTGTTTTTGATTCCGTCGTTCACCGTAATACTGATAACCCGGGTTGCTGTATTGGGCGTGGTGGCCCCATCAGCCCAGGTCACCGCCCGTAATGCCGACTGCCACTGGCTAAGGGTCGCGGTAGCGCCAGCAGACGTCAGCGTTAATACTCCCGTGCCGCCATTATAGCTGGCAACGATATTGCCAAATGTCGCGCTGTTGGTATTGGTAAAGGCCAATACATCCTCTGCGGAGTGGAAGTTGCCGGTAATGGCGACGGTAGCGCTGGAAAACGTGGCGTTATCCAGGTCTGATAATGTCAGGCCGCTGTCCACCGCAATGGGCGTACCAGGGGTTCCCAACGGATACGTGGTGCCAGGGCCAGATGTTGTTGCGATAGGGCTTTGATCCGTACTGGCAACCGTCACGTTTCGTGTCGCTGCGGTACTGGTTTTCGTGCCATCGTTGACGCTAAAGCTGATGGTTCTTGTCGCGGTATTAGGGGTGATTGCCGTATCCGTCCAGGTCACGGACCGTAACGCAGCCTGCCACTGGCTCAGGGTCGCGGTAGCGCCAGCAGACGTCAGCGTTAATACCCCCGTGCCGCTATTATAACTGGCGACGATATTGCCAAATGTCGTGCCGCTGGTATTGGTAAAGGCCAATACATCCTCTGCGGAGTGGAAGTTGCCGGTAATGGCGACGGTAGCGCTGGCAAGGGTGGTGTTATCGATATCGGAGATCGTGAGAGCGCTGTCGATGACAACGGGCGTCGAGGGGGTGTTATCGCCGGCGGTAAACGCAACACTGCCGCCACTGGTCGTCAGTATCGGCGTCTGATCTGTCGCGGTAACGGTTATCTGCCGTGTCGCTACAGCGCTGTTTTTCGTCCCGTCATTAACGGTAAAGCCCACCGTCCGGGTCGCCGTGTTGGGCGTCACCGCTAAATCTGTCCAGGTAACCGCCCGTAACGCCGCCTGCCACTGGGCAACTGTTGCCGTCGCACCGCTTGACGATAAGGTCAAGATACCGGTCGCGCTATTATAACTACCGACAATATTGCCATATATCCCGGCATTGTTATTGGTGAATGCGAGTGCATCCTCACCGCTATGGAAATTGCCGGTAATAGCCACGGTTGCCGAAGCGAATGTCGTATTGTCCAGGTCTGCTAAGGTCAGGCCGTTATCAACAACCACTGGCGTCGGCGCGGTATTATCACCCGCGGTAAAGGCTGCGCTGCCGCCGCTGGTGCTCACTATCGGTGTCTGATCGACAGCCGTTACCGTGACCGTCCGGGTGGCGACCGGGCTACTGTTGCTGCTGCCATCAGTGACCTGGAAACTGATAGTACGGGTAGCCGAATTGGGCGTCACGGCGGTATCCGTCCAGGTGACCGCTCGCATCGCCGCCTGCCACTGCGCAATCGTCGCCGTCGCGCCACTGGAGGTCAGTGTTAAAACACCGGTTGCCGCATTATAGGAAGCGACGATATTGCCATAGGTTGTCGTGTTGGTATTGGTGAATGACAGAACGTCTTCGCCACTATGAAAATTCGAGGTAATGGATACCGTGCCGGACGCCAGCGTACTGCTGGCATGATCAACAATACTCAGCCCACTATCGATAACCACTGGTGTTGAAACGCTATTATCCCCGGAGGTAAAAGCGGCACTGCCGCCGCTGGTGGTAACCAGGGCATTATTGTTCATGGCAATGGTGACACTGGATGCACTGCTGGTCTGCCCGCGGCCATCATTCACCACCACTTGTATTGTACGGTTTCCCGTTGTCGGCGTGGTGGCGCTATTGTAATAGGTCAGGGCATCAACCAGTGTCGAGACACGGCTGGCTGTCGCATTCGCGTTAAAGGTAATACTCAGATTATCGCCGTTTATCCCATCACCGTTGGTGGCAATACTCCCGATAGCGACGCCGCCAACAGAGATAACACTGCCTGCGGTCGTGCCATTACTGGCGGTCACCGTACCACTGGTATCGATACCCAGAACATCTTCTGCGCTATGGCCGTTAGCGGTGATTTGTACTGTCAGGTTTCCGCCATTGAAACTGGTCGTATCGCTATCGGTGACCGTTGCAGCGGTTCCGCTGTCCAGATGCACTGCCGTCCCGCCTGCATAAAATGTCCCGCTATCGCCATTAAGATTGCTGATAACAGGCGCGACATCCGCAGCAACGGTGACAATACGCGTTACGGTGCTACTGGTATTACTGGAAGCATCGGTAATGGTAAAAGAGAGTGTTCGGGAACTGGTATTTGGCGACAGAGAGCTGTCCTGATAAGTCACCGCTTTCAGCGCTGCCTGCCACTGCGCTGTCGTAGCTGTGCTGCCAGAAGAGGTTAATGTCAGCAGGCCCGTTGCACTGTTATAAGAACCGATAATATTGCCGTACGTCGTGGTATTAGTATTACTAAAGGCCAGCACATCTTCGCCACTGTGAAAGTTTCCGGTGATGGCAATTGTCGCGCTGGTCAGCGTAGAGGCGGCGGTATCGGTTAGCGTGATACCGCTATCGATGGCAACAGCGTTTCCAGTACCGCTGCTGTATGCTGTGCTACCACCACTTGTCGTTAATACCGGGCCTGGGAAATGGAAGTTAGTGGCATTAATCGCGCCAATACCAATTAAGCCTGTAATAGTATGGCCATTTGCCGCCGTAACGCGAAAGGAATCAATGTCCTGAAAAGCAGAATTAGATGAGACATTAAATGTGACAAGATTGCCACTGTTGTTTATGTCACTAACATTCAATGTTAACGTTGCACCGCTGACCGCAGAACCATTCAGATAACCGGTTAACGTAACGGTTCCCCCGCTAAAACCGGAATCATAGCCATTAACCACCACGCCAATAGAATTCAGCGTAAACAAAGAGCCATCGTTGGGTTTAACCGAAAAGTAGGTGATTTGCTTAGAACCATCGCTCAAAGCATCGACGGTTTCCACTGAACTGGAACCATCTTTTTCCACAAGGATCATTTCGTTCTGACCATCAGATGGTGAATTCATCTGCATGGTAAAGTCCCACCCCATGTAATTAGGCGCCGTTATCGATGACTGGCCATTGGGGATGACCGTTAAAGAGCCATCGAGGGAATCAAAGAACGTTGTTCCTGACGTAGGACGAGTAAGGAGGCCGTCATAGCCCACTAAATCCAGGGCCGCGACATGTAACTTATCGGTGCTGTATTCGAGGGTCCAGTTACCGCCCAATGCTGCGGCACCAGTGGGATCCGTAGAACCCGCGACGGCATGTTGTGTGTCCTTAGCCAAAGCGCCAATCAATGCGGCACCGTCACTGCCCTGCGCAATACTACAGCCATACAATAAAATATCGCCATCGGCGCTCAGTGCCTGGCCGATGGTCGCCAGTTCACTTTCGTAATTCGCTATATTGGCGCTGTTCAGCGCTACCGTTCCCAGCATCAGGTCATTCTTTTCACCATGTGAAAGAATATGCATCGCACTGTAACCACTATGGGTACTGGCCCAGGCGGCGATTTGCGCCAGACCATCTTTTGAACTGTCCAGCACGACCACTTCATAACCGGACGGTAATTGATTGATCAGAGATTGATAATCCTTCACATCCGACTCCACAAATACGACCTGTGGCCCGCTGGTACTGCTCGTGCCGGATACAACGCTGGCAGCAGAGGTTTTACTGGTGTCCTGTGTTGTTGTGTTGGATGCAGAAGACGTTGAACTGGATGTGACGGCAGTGGCGCCCGATGTGGTTTTGCTGGTTTCGGCTGTTGTGGTCGCCGCCGCCGTGGTGGTGTCCGTATGCGCCACACTCACGGATGCCGTGGTATGCGATGCCGTATCGGTGTGAGTGGCATCCGCGGTCGCGGTAGTTGCGCTGACGGCAACACCATCAAACATCATTCTGGGCTCCAGCGCCTGAAGCAACAAGCGCCGGGGTTCAGGGGCTGCCGTTGAATTAATGATCGTTTTTTTTCCAGAAAAGACTTTCCACCACGACATAATCACTCCCCTTAGGCCCGAAGGTATTTGCCTTAAAAACCCGCAACACGATCCTATCGGCAGCTAAAAAATTTACTTTACTCTTACATTTTTTTACCAATCGGCAGAAAAGCACATAAAAATAGTGGGAATCAGGTGGTTAGCTTTCTTAAAAAAAATTAAAAGAGAGAAATCCGTCACATATTTCTTTCAATGTAACGACTGTGTTATGAGGGGAGTGTCTACAACACGCTAAACGCTGGCCCCGCACCGGGGCCAGCTTCCATCACACTTTTTCAATACAAGCTGGTAGTCCCTGACGCACGGACGACCCGGTTACCCAGTCAAGCCAGGGGCCGGGCACCTTGCGGGTGGGATCGGCAAAGCCCAAATCGTTGAGATTGACGCCGGATGCTATCTGGCTTTTATGCGCCAGCGGTTCACCGTCAAGCCAGTGCTGACGCGCCCCCATCTCCGTATGCCCATACCCATGTTCCATAGCAATCACACCCGGCATCACGCCTGAGAGCAAACTCACCCGCGCCTCCACACTGCCTCCCGGCGTCGTTATCTTTGCCTTGTCGCCATGCTGTAACCCAAAGCGTTTGCCATCGTCGGGGTGAATGGCCACCAGCCCCATCGGCTTAACGTGATGCAGCCGCTCAACAACTGCCGTGGAGCTACTCATCAGGTTTGATTTAAAAGACATCAGTTTCATCGGCCATGTTGTCTGCGGGAAGACCTCCTCCAGCGCCCGTCCATCGGACAACCGCGCGGGATACCAGGTCGGGCAGCCGCTGAATCGCTCGCCGGTCATGGCATATCTGAAGGCCGCCACCTGGGCGTTCCAGATCTGCAACGGCCTGGCCCATTCACCGCCGACCATCCCCTCTTTACGTCCTGAGGCATCGGGCGCAAAACGCCCTCCCCGGCTGTAAAGAAAGGCAACGGGTAGTGCCTCTTCTGATTTCAACGTACGCTTTATTGCCGGAAATATGCGCTCAACGCCAGACAGCGCCACATCCTGCTCGCCAGCCGGCGGCAGCGGTTTCTGCCCGGCAAAAGCAATATTGGCCGCCACGCGCAGGTAGTAATCCTCCGCGCGGTTCAGGCCATGCATCACCCCTTGCGCATCCGGTATCGCTTTCTCGCCAAATCCCGGCAACTGCATCCGTTTAGCCACCGCAATACAGAAGGATTCCATGGATACCGGGTCACCTTGTAGCGTCCTGACGGTCGCGGGAGCGACAACAGGCCAGCGCGCCGTTGCGGTTTTACTCGCCACGCCCCCCCAGGGAGCGCTGAATCCCCAGCTTTCAAAGTTATGGGTATCCGGCACGATATAATCCGCCAGCGCAGTGGTCTCATTCATAAAAGCATCGATGGCGATAAACAGCGGCAGACGTTGCGGATCTTTAAGCCGCTCTTCAATGACCGTGCGCAGACCGGGCACGCCGTACAGCGGATTGGTCATATTCGAAATCCACGCTTTTAATGGATAGGGATAGCCCTTCAGCGCGGAGGGTAAAAGTTCCGTCAGTTGCCCGGCAACAAACGGGTACCACGGCGCATTGGCGGGCCACGGCGACTGACCGACGGCCACTTTTGCCTGATACTCATCGGATTTGGCGTAGTCGGCTTTACTGCGCGCGATATTGAGCCCTTTGGGCGCGATCTTGCCGGGAAATTGTTCAATGTTGTAGCACGGCCCGTTAATCTCGCCGTTGAATTTACCCCCGCCGACAAATACACCGCCGCTCAGACTCATATTGCCCAGCAGCACATTGAGCATCATCACCGCCCAGGCATTATAAAAACCGTTGCCGGACATCATCCCGCCATGGGTCACCACCGCTGCCTTACGCCCGTGATCGGTAAACGCTTTCGCCAGCGCATGAATCTGTTTAACCGGCACGCCGCATTCCATGCTGTATTGCTCCAGCGTGAAACGGTGGGCCGATTCAGTCAGGCATTGAAAGCTACTTTTCACCGTAACCGTAGCGCCATCATGCAGCGTGACCGCCTGCGATACCCGCAACGTCCCGCGATCGCACTGGCTGACAGGCACCAGCTCTCCCGCCTCGTTCACCACCAGCGGTTCATCTGCCTGCCCGTCGCCGCCATTGAGATGGGATACGCTCAGGTGCTGTCCGCTCAGCGGATGGTTTTCATCGGTAATAACCAGCCAGGTGGCATTGCTCCAGCTTTTTTCTCCGGCGCGCGTCATCGCTTCCCGACTGGTCAGCTTCAGGTACGCGGCCACGTAGCGTTCGTTATCAATAATCCAGCGGATCATAGCCATCGCCAGCGCAGAATCCGTTCCCGGTTTTATCGGCAACCAGTGACCATGGTCATCAGCCAGTACCGTGGTCAGGGGCAGCGCGGGAGACACCACAACGTAGTTAAAGCTTTTACGTAAGCGGGCGCTGGCAAGCTGCCTCGCCTGGCGTTTGAAGGGATTGCCGGATTGTGCGGGAGATGTCCCCATAAACAGCGCAAACTCGACGTTTTCCCAATCGGGTTTAACGTGGGGATTTTTATCCAGATCGCCCATCAGCGCACCGGAACCGGCGCGATAAGAGAGTCCACAGTAGGCACCGTGCGCGCCAAAGTTCTTTGAGCCAAAACTGTTCAGCGCAAAACGGCGCAGGAAGCCATCCCTGCCTTCATCGCTGGTGTTGGTAACCAGCAACTGGTTGGCCTTCGGGCCATAGGCGGGATGTTTCGCATCAACGGGCGTGTTGAGATCGCGAATGGTACGCAGCCCGTCGACGTGGCCTTCGCCAAACAGGTTACCGCCCTCCACCACCTCTTTAACCAGTTGCTCAAAGCTGATGCGCTGCCACTTGCCTTCCCCGCGCTTTCCGGCGCGTTTCATCGGCGTAAGAATACGCAGCGGGCTGTTCAGGCTCTCCAGCAGAGTGGCGCCGCGCGCGCAGGCGGTAGAGCGGGATTCAAGCCCGCTTTCCCCCGCCATCTTTTGCAGCGCTTCGGAAAACGGCATCATGCTGTCAAAAGGCTTCTCGTGTGACAGCGGGTGCCATGGGTTTCCGGCGATGCGTAAGACTTTATTCTCTGCTCTGTTCACACGCACGCGAATGCCGCATAGCGTCCAGCATCCAAAACACTGGGTCATGGAGACCGCCTGATCGGGGTTACTCTGCCAGCCGCCGTGCGCGCTACCTTCCGGAACAAGAGCGTTACCGTGGATCCTGTCCCGCGTAACCTTCCCGGACGTGCCATTGACCAGCCCGTCCACGGCCCGTTTTGCAACATCACGATAGCTCAAACCGAACGCGGCAAAGCCCCCTACAGCTACCCCAATTTTTAGCCATTGACGGCGGGATAATTCAGACATGACGGAACCTCCTTGAAAGCCAGTTGACGCATTCCCTGATGGTTATCATGAGGGCGAACCACAGCCCGAAGGTGCCGATAATGGCCAGCAGACCGTCGGTCCCAGGGGGAAGGTGGTAGTCGTTAATCAGGGCGTTGTATTTCGGGACCGTTTGCCCGCCAATCAGCAGCGCCCAGCGCAACGTCCAGCACAGTGCCGCCACCAGCAGCGTGCTCGCCAGTGTCAGCGATAACGGAAAGTCGTAGCGGTTCGCAGCGAGCGCCAGGACCAGCACGACGCCCCATAACGTCACCATCACCAGCATGTAAAAACGGATATCCGTAGCAAGCCGCCACTGCTGGCGCAGGGCCTCGCCCGACAACGTATCCCCCAGCAGCCATACCAGCGCCACGGCCCCGAGCAGCAGTAGCGTTACCACCTGCCCTTTCGCCAGCAATTTGCCGCAATAGCGATGCTTATGCAGGGCCAGGCTGAGGAGTGCCAGCAGCGCACTTATCGCACTTATAAACATCACCAGCGGATACCCATAGCTGAACCATATCGGTCTGGCCTGCACGACCGAAACTTCGCGTCCGGTATAGAGCAGCAAGCCGACCGCCGTCAGCGCCGCGGCGAGAGCAATCCAGCGCATCAACGGTGTAAAGCGTTCCGTGACCACGCGCAGATGGAAAAGTAAAAACCACAGCCCAACAAACACGGTAAACAGCGGCAAAAACAGCGCGCCCCAGGGCATCCATGACCAGGGCGTCGGCCAGGCATAAAAGTGCCAGAAGCGGGCGGTCTGATGCAGATCGGCGGTTAACGCCAGCGGCGCGGCAATCCCGCAGGTTAAAGCGAGGAACAGGCAAATTCGCTCAAACGCTTCGCGATACCGGTGCTGAGACCAGCGTGCCGCGCAGGCCAGCAGCACCGCGCACGAGGCGATACCGATAAAGAAAAAATACTGTACGGCCCAGGGAAGCCAGGTAATGTCCTGCGGCTGAGCCAGCACCTCATCAATGATCATGGGTGACATATTTCCACCTCCTGCCAGAGCGCGGGCTGTGCACGCCCCTGCAACGGGGAGACAAAGGCGTCGTCGAGCCCCAGATAAAAGACGTGCGGGTGGGTGTTATTCTCCGGCTTGAGGACTTTTATCTCGTCCCGGTGCGCCGCCAGCAGCGTGCTGATCGTACTGTTGGGATCGTGTAAATCGCCAATAATCCGCGCGCCACCCACGCAGGATTCCACACAGGCAGGGAGCAGCCCGACCTCCAGTCGGTGTGCGCAAAAGGTGCATTTATCCGCCGTTTGGGTCGTGTGATTAATAAAGCGGGCATCATACGGGCAGGCCTGCACGCAGTAGGCACATCCCACGCAGCGGGTGTTGTCGATAACCACAATCCCGTCCTTGCGTTGAAAGGTGGCCTGCACCGGGCAAACCGGCACACAGGGCGGATCGTCACAGTGGTTACACAAACGCGGCAGCAACACGTTGGTCACCTCGTCGCTGTCGGCGAGCTTCACCTGATACTGGTTCACCGTGGTGCGGAAAGCCCCCTGCGGGGTCTGGTTTTCTATGGTGCAGCTCACCGTGCAGGACTGGCAGCCAATGCAACGGCGCAAATCAATAAGCATGGCGTAACGCTGCTTGTCGGAGCCTTCGTGCCGTTCAGGCTTTAATGAGAGACTCGCCTGCGCCAGCGGTATCAGTGATGCCCCGGCGGTGACAACACCCAATTGCTGCAAGAAATGTCGCTTACTGATGTCCATAGTGACCTCCATTCAGTGCGCGGCTAAGGAAAAGATTAGGGATGGAATTACCTAACCAAATGTGATTAGTTACAGTCTAAAAATCCCGCCAGGTCGCCCTCTATTGTGGTTAACCACATAAACGAAGCGGGCTTGATCTACCGCAAACGAAAAGGGGCATTTGTCGCATGGATCGCATCGCAAAAATCCTGTTGTGCCTGTTCATCGTCGGGTTTAGCTCCCCTCTTCTCGCCGCTGACTGGACCATCGGCATCCTGGCATTGCGCGGTGAAGCGGCAACTCAACGTCACTGGCAGCCGCTTATCGACTCGCTTAACGACACCGTACCGGATGCCCATTTTCGGCTGCTCCCCCTTGATCTCAACGCGATGCGCGAGGCGGTAAACGCAGGAAGCGTCCAGTTTGTCATCACCAATCAGGCGCAGTTTGTGAAGCTAAATAGCCACTATCATTTGCGCTGGCTGGCATCGCTACGATCCGGGAAAGGGGCCGCCGGGGAGAGCATAGCCACCGGCAGCGCCATTCTGGTTCGCCGTGATAGCCCCATCACCCACGCGCGGGATCTGGCCGGACAAACCCTGGGCGCAGTCGATGCGCAGGCCTTTGGCGGCTATCTGCTGGGCTACCGTGAACTGCTGGATGCGGGGTTACGGGTGGACGACCAGGTGAAGGTGAGATTTTTGGGCTTTCCGGCTGATGCGCTGCTCTATTTGCTGCGCGAAGATGCCATTCAGGCTGCCATCGTTCCCGTGTGCCTGTTGGAAGACATGGACGCGGAAGGTCTTATTGCGAAAAACGCCTTTCGGGTTCTGCTTCAAAAACCGTCCGCATCTCCCTGCCTGACCAGTACCGCACTCTATCCTGACTGGTCGTTCGCTGCCCTGCCCGGCGTGGGTGACCGGGTTGCCGATGCCGTCGCAAAGGCGTTGCTGACGGCACCCCAGAGTGGTAGCTGGCACTGGGGCGCACCCGCCTCAACCAGCGATACCGAAGCCCTGCTTCGCGAACTTAACCGCCACCCGGAGCAGCAGCGGATCGGGCAAACCCTGCTTGCCTGGCTGAGCCAGCACAGGCTAATGATTGGGCTGATCCTTGTGCTGGGCGTGCTGTTCGTTGCCAATTATGGTTGGGTGATGGTGCTGGTAAACCAGCGCGGTAAAGCGCTCGAGCAGGCAAACGCCCGGCTGCGCGCCCAACAGCAGACGCTGGAACAGGCCCGACAGATGAGCGTACTGGGTGAGATGGCCTCCGGTTTTGCGCACGAGCTTAACCAGCCGCTAGCGGCAATCCGCATGTATGCGCAGGGAGGGCTTAATTATCTCCCGCAGCCGGAAAAGAGAGAATCCTTAGAAGAGGCGCTACACCACATCGATGCTCAGGCCGAACGCTGTGGACTTATCATCAAACATTTACGGGAATGGGCGAGTCCGCAGCAGCAAAGTGAAAATGCGCCCTGTGATGTCGCAGATACGCTCCGACACGTGCTCAGGCTTTTGCAGCTTGATAAAGCGTCACCCGACCTGCTTGTTGAGGTAAACATCAAGCGCCCCATGCCGCTTTCTCTGCCACCGGTCCTGCTGGAGCAGGTACTGGCAAATATCATTTTGAATGCGGTCCAGGCAGGCGCCACACGCCTTTGGGTTACGGAGGAACGTGTTGGTCAACAGCAGCAGATTATGCTACTGGATAACGCGGGCGGCCTGTCAGCGGAACAGCTCTCGGCGCTGTTTCGCCCTTTTCACTCCACCAAAAAAGGGGGTATGGGGCTGGGACTCGTTATTTGCCAGCGCCTTCTGCGCAGCGTCAATGGTGAGATTAGTGTGAATAATCACAGCGCCCCGGATGGGCGTTATGGTTTACTCGTGGCCCTGACCTTTCCGACGGACCAATAACACAGAAGATTTAAATGATTCATTTAGTGGATGATGACGAAGCGGTGACCCGCTCATGCTCTTTTTTACTGGAAAGCCTGGGATACACCGTTCAGTGCTGGAACGAAAGTGAGCGCTTTCTGCGCGAAGCAGCGCTTAAAGATACGGGCGTCGTGCTGTTGGATATGCGGATGCCGGGTATGGACGGGCATCGCCTGTTTCAGGCCATGCGTCACGATAACAGCACCCTTGCCGTTATTTTCCTGACAGGCCATGGCGATATCCCGATGGCGGTAAAAGAGATCCAGTCGGGTGCCGTTGATTTTTTACAAAAACCTGTCGCGCTTGATGCCCTAAAAGAGGCCATCAGTAAAGGCTACGAACACTCTGAGCGGCTGGCGAAAATACAGGAGCTTAAACAGCGTTACGGCCAACTGACACCCAAAGAAAAAGCCGTGGCGCATTATGTAGCCGCAGGCATGATGAATAAGGATATCGCCTCGCAGATGAATATTGCATTGCGCACGGTGGAAGTTCACCGCTCACGAGTTATGGAAAAAATGGACGCCAGAACGATGGCAGAACTGATCATGCAAATGAATAGCATTGATCTGTCAGGTGAGAATTTAAGCAGGGGATAAAATTGTCGAGATTTTTAGCAACTCCCTGTCGGCATAATAGAGCTCATTTCTCAGATAGCTTTTGCCTGGCCAGGTAGCCAGTAAACTTTTCACACACTCTCAGGCGAAACGAGTGTTGTATTCATTATCAGATTCACCGGATGCGCCATGTGACGTTCTCGTCAATACAGCTAACCCCGTATTTTTGCTGGCAGACAAATCGCAAACAACCAGCACATTCTGGGGCTTAGAATCGGAAATGACGCAGCACGTGAACAGCCCGTTTAGATAAATTTCTGGGCCGCGGTCATAATGTCATCCGATGAAAGCTGTCGGTCAGTAGCGACACGAATCTCCAGATGATCACCGGTGAGTGAGTGAACGCCTGCGTGCATAATATTTAGGGTCGCTTTCTCGCCGTTAGGGTATTCACAATCAACGGTCTTATCGCTGGCATTTCTGTCAACAGCTTTGACTGGCTGAGAGTTGAAAAAAACCAAAACTTTTGATGTCATAAGTCGATCCTTAATTGATTACGTGAGGCAGGCGAAATATCTATGCGATATGCGTTGCTGTGATATTTCTGACAAATGGCACAGGATGCATTGTCGCTAAATTGTAACGTTCATTGGTTACCATTACGGTTTTGCAAAAAATACATTTTGCGCCATATGGATTAGTTTCTGTTACATCAAAATGCGAAACACGATATTGCGAGCCGTGACATTTTGGACAACGAAGATGAATATTAGAAATAGTGAAAGTGTCCTTAAAGTACTACTACATTAACAGCGGAAGGGCCTTTCGGACCGTTTTCGACTGAGAATTCAACCTCTTGATTTTCTTCAAGCGTTTTAAATTCATTGCTTTGAATAGCAGAAAAATGCACGAATACATCTTTGCTACCATCTTTTGGAGTGATAAAACCAAAACCTTTTTCAGGGTTGAACCACTTTACGTTACCTGTCGTTTTTGAAGACATAATTTTTTACCTATATAAATGTAAGCCTTTCGGCATGCAGGGTCCGATTACAGAATAATCGCATAACTTTCAATGAAGACTCAAAAAGAGATATCTAAGGATACTTAAAATGAGGGCTAAAAATGGAATGCTTTGGACTGGTCTGTGTATCAAACCGACAACTCATTAAGGCATGTCATATCCTATTATGCAAGTTTTATTTTCCTGGTCCATTCACCCCCGTTACGTTCGCAAGCATTCGTTTAATGTTGAAATCGCCAGCGACGCGTTTCTGATGCAGGGGCTAATCATGCCTTTTAACGTAAAGAACTGCTACAAAACAGGCCAGGCCCGGCGATGACCTTTTTAACAAAGCGCCCTGACCAGCATGGATAATATCCCTGCTTAAATGGGAGCGAAAAAATGAGTATGGGCAATGCGCGCAGGGATAGTGTATGGTTACAGCCCATTTATCAGGAAAGACCCTATGCCACAACGCAAAGATTCAAAAAATAATCGCAACTATCTCGTCAAATGCACCTGCCCTCACTGCACCAAACAGTCAGAACATAGCTTTACACGAGTCCAGAAAGGCTTGTCATTGATGTGCCCTCATTGCAGTAAACTTTATAATCAAGACAAAACAGCCTTTGCTTAAGTCCGGTGTTTTTCCCGGAAATACATCACGGGTCAGAAGATCGTATAATACTTAAGTATTAATTTCATACGAAACCCTCCCGTCTGGCTTTTTCACACAGACGGGTACCACAAAGCTATATGCTCTGAACTCTATAACAAATCTACTTGTTCGCCTCCTTTCCAGAGGAATTATCTTAATTTATTTCACGTACAAACTGTAACAAAATAAGCGCAACAGCTAACCAGCAAATGCTATAAATATTATCAGGATGGAAAATACAGAGTGCGGAAATAAGGAGTAAATATGAAAGTTAAACTAACAGCCCGATTTATGGCCAGAGTGCATTTATTTTTGGCGTTAATTTGGGCAGTGCTGACAATCCCAACATTGCTGTGGTGGAAAAATAGCATACTCTGGGTTTCGCTGATGAGTATTTACGCCATCGTCATTTCGCATCTGGCAGCCTATAGTGCCGCACACGCCGAAAAAGCCGCCAGTCAGGCACTGAATGAAAGTGGCGAAGCTAATAAAAAAATACATGCGAAAAATACAGAGGCCGCAAAACAATAATTACCCGGAATTCACCTCGCCTGCTTTGCAGGTGAGGACAGATTAACCGGGCGCAGTAATGTAGGGTTTCGATTCAATCTGACATAACATCAAAAAAACGCATCGCAGGAAAGAACGTATATTATATTTCGTCACCCTGTCGCAGTAACGTCACTCTTCTGATAATACCCCACCCGGTCGGCTTCCCAACCAGAATCAGGCGACACAGTTTTTTAGAGATGCATTTACTCAAAAAATCAACGTATTACTCATCCTTTTTTTTGAGAAGAGGTACTCTATTCATACTGATAATGCTGTGAAGGCGGGATGCCATTTTATTTTTCTCTTCTTGCGAAACGTCGGTGCAACACTCCGCCAGTTCCTGCCAGAGGAACAGCGCCCCCTCTGCCATCGTGTACCATGTAGCAGCCACCCGACCATACTCGGGGTCACATTCACGGATGGCCTTGTCCATCATAAGATTCAACACACTTTCGGTATGATCAGTTATCACATCAAGCCGCATAATTTATCTCTCCACGATACATTATGTATGGGATAGCGTAACGGTATAAGATTGTTAAAATTATTTATATACTACTGAATAATATATTTTCGGAATAAGCTTAAATTCTGATTTTTGAGACGAAGTGCAAAGGAATAGTATACCGCATTTGCTGCCAAATTAACTCAAGCAAAACATAGTGGTGGTGAAGATACCAGGCAAAAGGAGTGTGAGCCTCACTGTGTCGACCGAAAAAAGATTCCCCTTCACAATTGAAGCAGCACTGCATAAAAATTAATAAATACTTAAACCGCATCTTTCCGCCAGCACGAAAGCATAGAGAAAAAAGCTGTTCTAATAACGTCAAAAAAAACACATGCAGCGAAGAGCAGGCAGAATACATACCTGAAACCTATGACGCCTCTTATGCGTTCATTCTTTACCATCGCCTTCTTCTATGAATAACAATTCACTTTTTCATAATAATAAAGTTGTAAAGGTTAGCCAGAAATGTGCCGATAGCACTTATAAGACAACACAGCAAATAAGGAAAATAACGATATGTCATGGATTTATCGTATTTCTATGAGAATGAAGTTATTTATCGCGTTATTCCCTCTGCTACTTGCGCTGATATGGTTTGCCGGTTCAGGCATGCTCAGCCGCATCGGTACCGAACGACAGATGGACACTATCGGTCAGTTAACAACGCTTGCCCGCAGCACGGGAGACGTTGTTCATCAACTGCAACGTGAACGTGGAATGAGCGCCGGTTTTATCGGTGCGCGTGGGCAGCAGTTCCGCGATGAAATCCTCGTGCAGCGGAAATTAACTGACGACGCACTGGTAAAGTTAAACCAGGCGTTAGCCCGGACGGATACGAATTTAATACAGGGCAATATTGCCGCCACACTGAAAATGTTTAAAGACAATATTCAGTCCCTCGACGCCACCCGTAATGCGATAAGCGCGCTGAATATAGAGGCGTCAAAGTCGACGCAGTTCTATACGCAGACCATCTCCGGGTTGCTGAGTTTCGTTGGTGGTATAGGTCAGTTAAGCGCCTCCGGCCCAATGGTGAATGAGCTGGCAGCCTTCTATAGCCTGCTGAATTTAAAGGAGCAGGCCGGGATCGAGCGCGCACTGCTCACCAATGTCTTCTCTGTTGATCGCTTTAGCGACGGTCAATTCCGTATGCTCAGTGATGTGGTGGGTAAACAAGAAGCCTGGCTGACCGCCACCCGCCGCTTTAGTAGCGAAGCTCAGGCTGCAGAGCTGGATAAAGCCCTTGCGTCGGCCGAAGTCACCCGCGCTCTTGAGCTGAGAACGATTGCCTTGAATAAGGCGCAGGAAGGCGGATTTGGCGTTAAACCGACGGACTGGTTTACTGCCCAGACCAAACGCATTGAGATACTTCGCCAGGTAGAAACCCAGGCGGCGGATGCCCTGCTCGCACATTCGGCGGCACTGGCCCACAACGCACGTGTTGACTGGCAATCTTTTCTGGCGATCAGTCTGATTGCCCTGCTCATTGCTATTGCCTTTGCCATGATAGTGGTGCGCAGTATTCAGCAACAACTAACCAACACACTGAAAACCATCAATGAGATGGACGGCGATTTGACCCGCCGCCTCGATGTACCGGGTAGCGACGAGCTCTCTGCTCTTAATCGCGCCTACAATCAGGCAATCGAAAACATTCAGCATATCGTGCAGGAAATTAAATCGGGTGCGCTGATACTCAGTAACGCCAGCAGTGATATTACCGACGGTAACCAGGATTTGGCTCAGCGTACCGATGAGCAGGCTGCATCCATCGTTGAAACCGCCGCCAGTATGGAACAGATATCGACGGCCATCTCCCAGACGGCCCATAACGCCAGCGAAGCGGAACGACTGACCCAGTCGATGGCAAATGATGTCATGGATGCGACCCGCGTTTCCAACGAGGCCAGCCAGAGCATGGCGGCTATCCGTTCGTCCAGCGACAATATTTTCCAGATTGTGGCGTCAATCGATGAGATCTCGTTTCAAACCAACTTACTGGCGCTAAACGCCGCAGTTGAAGCCGCCCGCGCGGGGGAACTGGGCAAAGGTTTCGCCGTTGTGGCCGCAGAGGTGCGCCATCTTTCCCAACGCTGTGCCAGAGAGGCCAGCCTGATTCGGGAGTTGGTTAATCAGAACATGGATAACATTGGTGAAGGGGTGCAACGAGTTTCGGCGTCCGAGGCGGCACTGAAAGCGGCAGCGGATACAACCGGGCGGATGAAGCAATATGTCAGTGATATCGCCCGCGCAGCCAATGAACAATCGCTTGGCGTAACACAAGTGCATCAGGCACTGAATCAACTGGAGCAGGTCACTCAGCAAAACGCGGCGCTGGTTTCCCAGATGGCAACCGCCAGTCAAATGCTTGACGCACAGTCGAAATCGATGTCCACGCTTGTTGACCGCTTTGTATCCTGAGATAACGGAAAGCAGACATCTGGTCTATCCGGGTGTCTGCCGCCCTCTCAGGACTCAACAACGCTTAATTATATTAACCGTAAACGCGACATAACGTCCCGGTTATACTCAACGTCCAGTCACCGGTCACTGCCGGAATAAACACCGATTGCCCCTCCTTGAGTGTCGCCGTTTCTCCACAAGGATGATGCAATAACGCCTGCCCATCGATCACTAAAACAATCTCTGCACTCGTAGTCTGTATAGCAACATCTTTCACATCGCTATAGACATCAAAGCAAAAATCCTCCACCGGAATCGGATAATGGTGTTTTCCTGCTTCACTTATCGGCCGCATGCGTAATTGCGCCGCATACACCGGTTCAAATACCGTGCAGGCCATAAGCTCCTTCAGATTAATTTTTTTCGGCGTTAATCCGGCTCGCAAAACATTATCGGAGCTGGCCATCACTTCCACGGCGACGCCATGAACATACGCATGTAACGTACCGGGTGAAAGAAACATCGCCTCCCCTGGCTGCAATGTCAGGCAATTGAGAAACAGCGGCGCGAACAGGCCAATATCGTCAGGATAATATTGATGCAGGCGTAATATAAACGTCGCCAGATTATCGTCATACCAGTCCCTGGCATTATCAATAAGCCGTTTTAATGCCTGCTGTTTTTCATCCTGTGGTAGCTGCATCACCAGGAGGAAAAATGCCTGCAGTGTTTCTGCGCAGGGGGAGACGGCTAATTGTGTTAACGCATCACTGAGTGACGGAATATTAAGTGGCGTAAAGTTACCCACAATGTCAGCGGGGTTACGAAAGCCGTTCATCGCCATAAACGGCGTCAGCGCATAAACCAGCTCTGGCTTATGGTTATCATCGTTGTAATCAGGCGGGTTATCCGGATTTTGTTGTTGGCGCTGAAACCCCGCCTGCGCCTGCGCTTTTTGCGGATGAACCTGAATCGACAGCGCACTTTCGGCGGCAAGGATCTTTAACAGATACGGTAGCTCACCGAATTGCCCGGCAATTTTACTGCCGAGCATGGCCTGCTTATCAGTAGCAATCAGTTCCGTCAAAGAACAGGTGCCGTCTTCACAGACAACCTGAGAAATCCCCGCCGGATGCACGCCCATCCATAATTCTGCCTGCGGTTGGTCATCAGGATTCGGAATATGAAAACGTGCGTTGAGCGCAGAGCGACTCCCCCACGGATAATTCTTCACCACATTTACGAGTGGATAGAAACAGTGACTCACGTCGATTACTCCTCGTCAGTGAACTGGTTGGTTTGGGCAAGCGTCTTAAACCATACCCCGTTGCGCTTTATATGCCGCTCCCCTGTTTCAATATCGAGACGATAAAAGCCATAGCGACGTTTGAAGGAATTAATCCACGACCAGTTATCAATGAAGGTCCACTGGTGAACACCAAAACAGTTCGCCCCATCCGCAATAGCCCGATGTAGCTGAATTAAATGCTCCTTCATCAGACCGATACGGAAACTGTCATCAATCATGCCATCAGCCTGAACCGGTCCCTCAGATTCGAGATTCATGGCAATACCAATCTCCGCCAGATACCATTTAATATTGCCGTAGTTGTCGCGGATATTTGCGGCGATGTCATAAATCGCCTGTGGCAAAATTTCGTTATTATCCCGGTATGGGTTAAAGCGCCCGTGCGGATTCACATAATTTTCGAAATAAAATTCTGGGGTGAAATAATCGAGGGTGTAGGCGGACTCCCGTGCTTTTACACGCCGGGGGACATAATAATTGACGCCAAGAAAATCGATATGCGATGAAGTAATCAGGTCAACGTCGGCTTTCACCACCTCCGGCAGGGACTTATTCGCGACGAGGATTTCGCATAACTCTTTCGGGAACTGATGTTTCACCAGCGGATCGAGAAAACTGCGGTTGAACAGTAAATCAGCATACGCGGCGGCTTTTTTATCTTCAACAGAATCATTGCGGGTGTAGGACGGCGTCAGGTTCAACACCACACCAATCTCGCCGTCCAGCGCCAGTTGTCGATAGACCTGAACCGCCTTTGCATGCGCCAGCATAATATTGAATGCCACCTGCGCCGCCAGCTTGCCATCTTTTTTGCATGGATAGTGGAAGTCATACAGATAGCCCCCTTCAACCGGCACAATCGGCTCGTTGAAGGTTATCCAGTATTTCACTTTATGGCCGAACAGGGTGAACGCGGTCTGTGCAAAACGGGCGAACAGGTCGGTGACTTTCGCTGATTCAAAACCGCCATATTTTTTCTGCAGCACTTCGGGCATATCAAAGTGGTAAAGGTTGATCATCGGCTCAATGCCGTTGGCGATCATCTCGTCCAGATATGCATGGTAAAAACGCACCGCATCGGCATCGGGCTCACCCGTTTCAAAGTCGGCAATCAGCCGCGACCACTGAATCGAAGTGCGAAAAGAGTTGAAGTTCAACCCTTTCATTAACGCCACATCGTCTTTGTATTTGGTGTAGGTTTCACATACCTTTTGCGGCCCCATTTGCTGATAAAACCGCTCAGGGTGTTCAGCAAACCAACTGTCCCAAATGGAACGATGGGCTTTCCCTTCTACACCTTCGGTTTGTGGGCCAGATGCTGCTGCACCCCAGAAAAATCCGTCCGGGAATTGATACCGGGTCATAACGCCTCCTCAGATAAAAAAAGGCTGCGCCCAACGGACGCAGCCAATGTCACTACTCTGCAGTCACTTCAATGGATTTAATAAACATGTAGCCCCAGTCGCCCGGGAACTTGCCGAAACTAATGGTGTTTGTGCCCGCGTTTAGCGTCACAGGCACAACCATTTGCTGACCTTTTTCATCGGTCTGCGGGAATTCAACCTCGACTGGCGCCCCCTCGTTCACAACAAACGAATTCTTTTTACCGCCCCATTTGCCGTTGAAGGTCACGTGTAACGCGAAGCGCCCCTCCCAGGGAACCTCCACCTGCCAGGTAACCTTATCGCCTTCACTGGCGAACGGGCCGAAAAAACCGTCATCGCCAATGGCAAGCTGGTTTTCACTGGCTTTCACCACATTCAGTTTGCCTTTACTGACGTCCAGCACGCCGCCGCCAAAAGTACAGTAATCAGCGGGTGATTTACCGACGGCCTCTTTCACCGTGACGTTGACGGTTTTGCTCGTACTCAGCAGGCCGTCGTCAGCCGTAAACGTCAGGGCATAAGTACCCGGCGCGGAGAACCAGGCACGCGTGTCGGCTTTACTGCTGTCGCACAGATGCACCTTGTCATTGCCGTTATTGCTCCAGCTCAGCGCCAGTTTGCGGTCAGGCAGATTGTCGTCTGTCGCGGTGGCTTTCAGCGCCACGCCTTTATCCTGTGTTGTCGCCAGGGAAGCGGTCAGCGCAACGGTCGGGGCTTTATTCTCCTGAGTATGTTTCACGCTGATCACGTTCGATGGTGCTGATGCCCCGCTCTCGTTTTTGGCTATCACGCGGTAGTAATAGGTTTTTCCCAACTGTAAGTTGCGGAAGTCGTCGCGGAACAAGGCCATCGTTGCCGGGTTCCACTCGTTCACCCCATCAGAGATATCTTTGCCGACCACCTGCCAGGGGCCGGTTGCCGAGGCGGCACGCTCAACATCGTAATTGCGCCCAACGGCGGCCCCCATCCAGTTAATGGCAAAAGGTGAATTGGTTTCACGCAGACGCGGCGCATCCGGTACGGGGAGCGCAGGTGCTTTATCTAAACCAGCAAGCTGCGCTGAGGCCCTGCGCACCAGATTCACCACCTCCATTTCCTGATTCGCTTTACCTTCTAGCGGGAATCCTGGCAGGTGGTAGCTGTAGTGGCCGGTGTACTCTTTGTGCCAGTAAAAACCGCCGTCATGGCGATGGCCGCGAAAGCCCCAGATAAAGCCGCCGACGGCCTGCGCGCCGTTGACCTCGCTGTGCACAATCGATTGCATAATGTCATTGAGCTGCGCGTGGCCAAGCAGGCCAAATTCGCCGACCAGATAGGCTTTTTTACCGCCGATGGCCTGCAGATCTTTGCTGACCTGATCGGGGTGGTTATTCCCGGCATTGGTGTAGTAGTGGTTGCTGACGATATCGATATTCGGATCGGTCAGGGCAAACGCATTTATCTTTTTATAGGTGCCGTCGACGATGAGCTGATGCGGTGCCCACTTACGGATCCATGCCGCCGTTTGTTTGAGGAAATCGGCATTGGTGTCTTCCAGCTCATTGCCCGTTTCCCAGGCCATGATTGCTTTTTCATCGAAGTAGGCTCGCCCGGTTACCGTATTGGTACGAGTAATCACCTGACGAATAACGTCCAGATAGGCTTTAAAGGTTTTACTGTCAGTACGGTAAAAATCCTCGGGTTTTTCATGATAGAACGCGGCCAGTTGTTCACGGCCGCCCCACCACCACCAGTGATCGATAAAGGGCAGGATTAAACGCAGTCCTTGTTTATCGGCTTGCGCAATCATGTTGTCGTAAACTTTCATCGCCTCTTCATTCAGACGCGGCATGCCATCCGGCGTTTCAGGCGCGAGAATATGCGTTGCGCGCCCGCAGGCTACATCGTTTTCCTGTTGAACAGAGAGCACATAGACACGCTGCGCTTTGGCGCCGGTTTGCACTATCGCGCGGATCCAGTTTTCCTGTTCTTCTGCGGTTGGCCATTTGAAGTACTGCCCCCAACCGCGTGGATCGGCTTTGCAAACTCCACGCGCGTCATCCTCAATGCGATGCAACTCCGGCGCGTGGATACCGGCAAAGCGAAAGACGTTGTTGCCGTCTTTCAACTGCGCGCCATCACGGGTGATAAAGTTTTCGAAATGCGACTGTTCTGCGGCCATGGCCCCTGCGCTTCCCAACACCGAAAGCATCGACACCAGCAGCCATTTGCGTAAAGGTTTAGACATGTTCATCTCTCCTTAGAACCACACTTCAGCCTGGACGCCAAAGTTTACGGTATCCGTACTGCCGCTGCGGCTGTACCCCCCGGCGGAGATGGTGTTGGTGCTCCAGTCATAGTTGCCGTCCAGGGCATCAGATACGCCTTTATCCCATTTGGCGTACGTTACAAAGAAGCGCAACTGCGGGCGACTCCAGTAACCCGAGTCGAACGTCAGGGTTGGCGCGACGGTCACTTTCGTCAGCCCCCCTTTACCTTTGCCATTCACACCTTTGTAGTTTTCATCATCCAGATACTCGTAGCCCACTTCATACTGCATGGCGAAATTCTTAGTTATCTGGTGATACGGACGAACCCCGGCAACCCAGCGCGTGCGGCCCCAGCCGTCGGCATCGCTGCTCCACCAGCGGTAATTTTTATCCTTCTGGTAATAAGCGAAGGTCGAGATATCAACGTTATTCACTGACGCCATGCTATCCAGTATGACGCGCCACGACTGGGTATCGTCCAGGTTGGCCCAACCCCAGCCATTTTTACCCAGCGAATCCCCCGCCCCCAGGCCGCGTCCATACTGCATAACCAGTTTTGAATAGCCGCCGGTCAGTCCCCAGAAACCATCAAAATTGTAAACCCCGGTGATGCCATAGCCTTTTTCAGCAGACGTTGGATGGTTTTCGTTGCGGTTCATGTGATGACCGACGAATTCAAGATCCAGACCGGTGCCGCCGATTTTCTTCAACCACACGTTGAGGGAATAGTCATCCGGATACCCCTGATCGCCCTTATCAACAGGATAGGCTTTGGTTTCATCGGTCGGAGAGAAGGCGTAGACACCGGCATCCAGGCTCGCAAAACCGAGATCCATATGATCGAAACCGCCACCGGTACCGTTGTACTGAATGTATTCCCAGTCGTACTGATGACTTGAGGTATTGGAACTGCTGTAGCGCTTGCCGCCCCAGAAGGTGATGTCCGGGGCAAAGTCGAGGTTGCTTAATTCAACAAACCCTTCGCGGAATTGCGCGTCATGGCCATCATCGTCCCGGCAGTTCCAGTCAGCGGTACATTTGCTCTGATGGGTAATATTGGCCTGAATTTTTGCCACCGCGCCTGATGTTGATTTCAGCGTAACCTGTGGAATTAATTCGATTTTGGTGTCTTCTTCGTTCCCCAGACGCCATTTCCCATCGGGCATCAATCCTACGGAGTCGACGCGGTTGCCATCGGAATTCGCCAGAATGCCGGAACGAATATAGCCGTGAAGCGTGAAGTCATATGCCTTGACCTCCTCAGCCTGGGCGTTCGCGCAGAGTGCAGCGTTAATGAGTAAGGCCAGAGGTATTAATCGGTTCAACCTATTCATGATTTTCCTTTTTCTTTTTCTGAGTGAAAGAGCGTCTTATTGGCGCGAAGGGAAATTTACGGATCAAAAAAGGAAAAGTACATCCAGATATGGAAAGCGCTTTCCATAATTGCCGGATCAAATCACAAAATCGAGAATAATGGCAATGATAACGTGATGAAAATCACATAAATGGGTGTGAGTTATAAAAAAGCCAGCGCGGTCATCGCGCTGGCCGGGAAACGGCGGCAGGTTTACTTACTCTCTGCATCCAATAACTGGCGTTCATACACCCTAAAAAATGGCCGGTAGATCATCCAGGAGTTGAACAACGCAAACAGGCACATAAACATGTTTTTCCAACTGCCGTTTGCTGACCAGGCAGCGCCGAGCGGCGATGGCATTGACCAGGGCAACATCGCCACGGCGCGGTCCAGTACGCCAAGGTGTGTGAGATACCAGGCAATACAGGCATTGATGACAGGAACGAAAATAAAAGGGATTAAAAATATGGGGTTAAGGATAACCGGAAAGCCAAACAGAATAGGTTCGTTGATATTAAACAGCGAGGGAATAAAGCCAAGTTTCCCGACGCTTTTCAACTGCCGGGAACGGCTGCGTAGCGCCATAAAGATCAGTGGTAAGGTGGAGCCTATCCCGCCAATCAGCAGATAGAAATCCCAGAAACCCTGCAGATAAATATGGGGAAGCTGTGCCTGCCCGCTTGCCAGCGCCTGCTGGTTTTCAAACAGATAAGTCATCCAGAAGGGGTTCATGATGCCGGTCACAATTAAGGCACCGTGGATGCCGACAAACCATAATAAATTGCAAATAATCAAAGAGATAAGAATAGCCGTCAGCGTATCAGAGGCGATAATTAACGGGCGAAAGGCTTCGCTTATCAGACCCGGCAGGATCATGCCGGTGGTCAGCTTTAACGTCATATTTACCGCCGTGACAGACAGCATCACCACCAGCAACGGCACCAGGAGCTGGAAACCATTGCGCGTCATCACCGGCACCTCATCCGGCAGGCGTATACACCAGCCTTTATTGTAAAAAAATCTAATAACTTCAATACTATAAAAGCTTGATATCAACGCGCTAAATATCCCTAACCCTCCTAAATAAACATTGCTCCCATCCGTGGTTTTAAAGCCAATAAAGAGCAGAAAACTTATGCACCCTGTCAGGCCCGATAACCTTTCCGGCAACTGGTATTGCTTGGCAAGACTGGCGCTGGCCCCAAAGGCAATGATTAACGCCACCAGACCAATCGTCAGTTCAAAGGTGGGTAAAAGCATCGGGCGAACAAACTGGTAGTAACCGCCAAACCACGAGAAAGGGTTAATGGAAACAGGCGGAAAGATCAACGGCACCATCAGGCTACCGACGATAACAAAAGGCATTGCCAGCGCAAAACTGTCGCGCATGGCGGTGATGTGCTGGCTGCGGGTGAGCATATTGGCAAAAGGGGTAATCCGTTGCTCGATCAGCACAACAACAACATTCATAAACTGAATGTTCATGATGGAACCTATTTAATCCACGAAGTCGCGGGATCATCGCTTACATCGATCCAAAGTGAAAGTCTCAAACTGGTGATCGTGCTCACATTTAATGCATCCATCTATGGAAAGCGCTTTCCGTTCTGAATCCAAAAAGTCTATAGTGCGCCTATTCTCGTCACACAGTCAGGAGTCTTTTCATGAAAAAAATCATGCTTTGTTGTTCCGCTGGCATGTCGACCAGCTTGCTGGTGAAAAAAATGGTGGAAGAGGCGGAAAAGCGCGGTCTGGACGTTGATATCAAAGCCTTTGGTGTCGCGGAATTTGAACAACAAGTGGGGCATTACGAGGTCGTTCTTCTTGGCCCGCAAGTGAAGTACATGCAGAAGGATCTGCAACACAAAGCGAATGCCTACGGTATTCGCGTTGAGCCCATCAACATGATGGATTACGGGATGCAGAAGGGTGCAGCAGTTTTAGATTTTGCCCTTTCATTAATCGACAATAAAAAATAAGGGACACGCCATGAGTTCTCTGTACTCGAAATTAATCGCGGTGATTGAGCAAAAAATCACGCCGCTGGCCGGCGCCGTCGGCCAGCAAAAATACGTTACCTCTATTCGTGACGGTTTCATCCTTGCGCTGCCGTTTATGATTGTTGGCTCTTTTATGCTGGTGTTTATTTTTCCGCCCTTTTCCCCCGACACCACCTGGGGATTCGCACGCGCCTGGCTGCAATTCTCGCTCGATCATCGCGCCAACCTGATGCTGCCGTACTATTTCAGCATGGGCATCATGACGATATTTATTTCTGTCGGGGTTGCCGCCAGTCTCGCCCGCCATCATGAACTGGATCCACTGACGTCAGGCATGCTCTCGCTGATGGGCTTTTTGCTTATCGCCGCGCCGCTTAAAGATGGGCAAATTTCGACGGCGTATTTCTCCGGCCAGGGGATTTTCACCGCCCTGCTGGTCGCCATCTATACCACGGAGCTGTACGCCTTCCTGCGTCGGAACAACATCACCATCCGCCTGCCGCCTGAAGTCCCGACCGGGGTGGCACGTTCGTTCGAAATCCTCATCCCGGTTCTTGCCGTGGTGCTGACGCTGCATCCGCTGAATCTGGTTATTGAAGCCCAATTTGGCATGATCATCCCGGAAGCGATCATGTCGCTGGTTAAACCGCTGGTCGCCGCGTCGGACACCTTACCGGCTATTTTGCTCTCTGTGCTGGTGTGCCAGATCCTGTGGTTTGCCGGGATCCATGGCGCGCTGATTGTCACCGGCATTATGAACCCTTTCTGGATGGCGAACCTGTCCGTCAACCAGGCGGCCATTGCCGCAGGCACCGCCATTCCCCACATTTATGTGCAGGGTTTTTGGGATCACTATCTGCTGATCGGCGGCGTAGGTTCAACCTTACCGCTGGCGCTGCTGTTGATTCGCAGCAAAGCCGTGCACCTGCGCACTATCGGCCGTATGGGTATCGTTCCTGGTATGTTCAACATCAATGAACCCATTCTGTTTGGCGCACCGATCATTATGAACCCGCTGTTCTTCCTTCCGTTTGTGCTTGTGCCGATGGTCAATGCGACCCTGGCCTACCTGGCACTCGACTTTGGCCTGGTCGCCCGTGTGGTCTCGATGACCCCGTGGACCACGCCGGCGCCGATCGGCGCCTCCTGGGCGGCGAACTGGGCTTTTAGCCCGGTCATTATGTGTCTCATTTGTATGGTCACCGCCACCGCCATGTATTTTCCGTTCTTTAAAGCCTACGAAAAACAGCTAATTGCACAAGATGCCGCTGAAAATCAGCCATCCGGTGCTACAGGCCAGTCAGAAACCGCATAACTGCAATAACCGAACTCAGAGGATGTTATGGAATTAGAAGAGCAAGTCATGGGCATTATCATCAATGCCGGACAATCACGCAGCCTGTGCTATGAAGCATTGCAGAGCGCCAAAGAAGGCAATTTTGCCGATGCTGATGAAAAAATGCAGCAGGCGCAACACTTTGCCCGTGAAGCGCATTTAGTCCAGACCCAGCTTATTGAAGCCGATGAAGGCGAAGGAAAAACCAAAATGACGCTGGTGATGGTGCATGCCCAAGACCACCTGATGACCTCCATCCTTGCGAAAGAGTTAGTGACGGAACTTATCGAGATTTACCGCACGCGCCATTAATTGCACGACACCGAAGAGAGGCGCAGCCTCTCTTCTTTTACTGGAGGATGACAATGCTTCACCTTGGCCTTGATATTGGCGGTACAAAAATGGAAGCGGTACTGCTGGACCAAAACGGCACCGTTCGTTTTCGTGAGCGGCGTCCAACGTATAAAGCCGACTACGCCGGATTTCTTCATCATCTCGTCGGGATGGTGGAATACATCAAAACCGAACAGAAGCAGGAATTTACCATCGGGATTGGGCTGCCGGGCGCGATAGACCCGGAAACCGGTCTTATCAAGAATTGTAATTGTCTGGTGCTGAATGGCGAAAATTTAGCAAAAGACCTGGCCTGTCGCCTGGAACAACCGGTTTTTCTGGCCAACGATGCCGACTGTTTTACCCTCTCCGAGGCCATCGACGGTGCGGGCCAGGGTTATGGGACAGTGTTTGGCGTGATTATCGGCACCGGATGCGGCGGCGGCGTGGTGGTAAATGGACAGTTACTCAGCGGCCCCAACGCCATTGCAGGCGAATGGGGGCACAATCCACTGCCAGGCTGGACAGCAGAAAAAGATGGCCCGGTTCAGCACTGCTATTGTCTGCATGAGAACTGTATTGAAAGCTATATTTCCGGCACCGGATTTAGCCGTCGTTTCAATGAGAAACAGGCAAGCCAGCTAAGCACGGAGTCGATCATTGCCGCAGCCGAAGCAGGCGATCCGCTGGCATTCGCCCATTATCAGCACTTTATCGACGCTTTTGCGCGCAGCATCGCCGGGGTTATCAATACGCTCGATCCGCATGTCATTGTCATTGGCGGCGGCCTTTCTAACGTTGCATCGATCTATCGCGACCTTCCACCAGCTATCAAGAGGTACATTTTTTCATCCTCTTGTCACACTGCTATTGTGAAAGCCAGGTTCGGCGACGCCAGCGGGGTTCGCGGCGCTGCATGGCTACCCACGCTTCATTCGCACCAAACTGATACGGCGCGCCGTACGGCGTAAGTGACTAAAACTGGTCTGCATTTATGGTATTATTGGGAGAAAATCGCCATACAGAAAACACCATGCCTACTATTGATGATGTTGCAAAATTAGCCAATGTTTCCCGCGCCACGGTTTCACGCGTGCTGACCGGCACACGTGGCGTGCGCGACGATAGCCGTGAAGCGGTGTTAAAAGCCGTTGAAGTGCTCGACTATCGTCCCAGTTTTGCGGCGCAGACGCTGGCCAGTAATACATCAGGTTATATCGGTATGGTGTTGCCCGCTCATGAAGCCAGTTTCAGCGCGACGCTTTTGCCTCGCCTGTCGCTTGCGGTGAAAGCGCTCAATAAATCATTACTGATTCAGTACGTTAATGATGAAAATGAGCAAAAAGCCGCCATACACAGTCTGCATCATCAATGCGCGGCTGTGGTGACCTTAAGTCATGCCAGTAGCGATATGCCAGCCAATGTCATCGCCTTTGACGCCTTTTCCACTAAAGGAAGCGCCAACCAGGGCTATAACTATGCTTTCGCGGCGGAAAGCGCCTGTCGTTATGTGCTCGGGAAAGGGCACCGCAATATTGCCTTGCTCGTTGATAATGAAGACGACGTTGCCAGTAAGCAGATGCTGGAAGGGTATCGCAGCGTTTTGCAGAATTACTCGCTACCGTTTAACCGCCAGTTGCTGGTTATGGCCAACAACAATATCGAACAGGCATTGTTAAAACTCATAAACAGTTTTACAAAATACACGGCAATCATTGCCAAACGCGACAGCTACGCCGCCGAGGCCATGCGTTTATTGCGTGAATTTAATATCGCCGTACCGCAAGAAGTCTCTATCGTCAGCCTTGAGGATTCCCCGCTTGCCGCGTTGCTTTATCCTCCGCTGACCTGCATCGCTTACCCTGTCGATCAATTGCTGGAACAATGTATACAACGTATTCAGTCATTGATTGATGGGCACCCTGTCTTTGTGGAAGAGGGCAAATCGATTACCGGACGCCTGGTGGCACGCGCATCGGTAACCGATATTAACGCGATGTGAAATTCCCTTTCGCGTAAATGGGCGCAGCGAGAAAACCTCGACATAAGGAGCACGATTCTGTCGCTGTAGATGACCTTGCCTGCCCTTATCCTTCTGCCCTGCCCCGTTTACGCCGTCAGCGCGCGACATTCCGCCATAAGATATTCGCGCTACTGCCAAGGCTCACTAAAACGGCCGCGTCGCGGAGGTGCGAATGGAGAAATCCAGAGAAACAGCGTCATCCTGGTCAACGTCTATTACGCTCATCACACGGTCATCCGTGCTGACGTGGCGCGACCTTAACGCCTGTGCTTTTTCCGGTTGCCCCGCCAATTCGTAGGCCTGTGCCAGATCGCGTCGCCAGTTGGCATTCCATGGGCAGGCCTGGAGTCCCTTTTCCATGTGCCCGATGCCATCGGCCAGGTGCCCTTTGCGAACATAAATCAGGCCTACCATGAAATGCGCGGTAGCGTGTTCGGGCAGATGGTGCAACAGGCGTCTGAAAAGCATCTCGGCTTCATCAAGTTTTCCCTGACGATAGTAGACGATACCCTCGGTCTGCATTCCCGGCACCGGCAGGCTTACCATCTCAATAGGCTCATGCACGATCTTCGCATTGGTTCCCGCGGTAAGCGGCGCCAGAAAGTCCGCGTAACGCCGCCAGCGTTCGCGCGCGGTCTGATAGATAGGCTGACGCACCTGCCACACACTGGCGGTCTTGACCGGCCTGTCCAGTTCAGACGTGTCGAGCACCTGTGGCTCCCACTGCACGCCCAGATAAGCGAGCATGCGGCGCGCCTCACGCTCCGGGTCAGAGACGACATCCTCGTAGCGCACCTCAAGAATTTCGCCGGGGAATAGCTGGTTCCAGTGGTGCATCAACAGATTGTGGTCGGCCAGTTGTTCACCAATCCATTGCAAATCATAGGCGAAACCCATACCGCCATGTTTGGCTGCGTAGTCGGTGAAGTAGTTGGAGATAGCGATATCACGCGGGTCGCGTCGCACTGAGATTATCCGCGCGTTCGGGAACAGCAGCTTGATAAGACCAATGTTCTCGAAATTGTGCGGCAGCTTGTCCACCACATGCCGAACCTCAGAAGCGTTTTCTGGCATGGTTTCCCGCAGTTCCTTGAGCAGGCTGGCGGTGATACCCGCCACGACATCGGCCGACAGATCGTCCACACAATCCGGGTAATGGTGTCCTGACCCCGTATGACGCTCCCAGCGCTCCAGCCTGGCGATCGTGCTGGGAATCACCCCCAGTTCGCCCGCGCCGTGGATTTGGCTATGCCCCGCCAGAATCTGTTCAATCAGCGTCGTACCGGAACGCGGCATACCCAGTACGAATACCGGCAGCGTTGAATCGTTGCCGATGTGGCGTCGGTGCTCGTAGAGCGAACGGCTGAATGCGTGGCGGATACGCGCGCAGCTTTGTCGGTGTGCAACCGGATCGTAACGTAGAAGTGCGCGGTGGGCGGCATTGGCTTCGTTGGCCAGGGTGAAGGCTCTGGCGTACTCTTTGCGTTTTTCCCAGGCAGCAGCCAGTTGCAGCAGCAATCCAGGCTGCACCGGGCCGGACAAGCCAGGCCGACGCGCCAGATTTTCCAGGCGAATCAATGTCTCTTCATCTTGCGGAAAACGACGGGCATTGATCAGCGCCGCATGACCGCGTGCCGGGTCGATCGCCAAAATTTGCTCGAACAGCCCAACAGCCTCGTCGATACGCCCCAATTGCATATATAACTGTCCCAGCCCTTGCAGTGCCGGGAGCAGTTGCGGATGTGCCTGTAGCACGTCGATGTATCGCGCCTCTGCCCCGGCGTACCGCTGTTCCTGCGCGTCTGCACCGGCCAGTGCTACTTGCGCCTGCGCCAGCCAGTGACCGATTTGCGCGGCGTCCATATCGGGTGAAGGCGTCAGCGCCCCGGCCTCCTCAAGAGCCTGTTCAGCCATTGTACGCGCCAACGCCGGATGCCCCTGGGTAGCGACGCTGGCAAGCTTCAGGCGCAGAGGAAGCGTTATTTTTTGCTGCTGCCCGGCCAGATTAATGGCACGGTGCAACAAGGCAATGGCATGCGGTATGCGCCCCTGCAACTCAGCCAGTTCAGCGTGCTGTAGGTACAGGTCCGGATGTTCCGGGTAATGACGCAGACCATGGCGCAGCGCATCCTCGGCCTGGGCATGGCGTCCTCGCTCGGCCAGACGCTGAACATAACCGGTCAGCAGGCCGCAGTAATCGTCCTCAGCCAGTTCAGCATGGCGTGCGTCCAGCCAGGCATCAGCGCGGGCGAAGTCGCCACAGGCCAGCCACAGCTCCAGACGCAGGCCGCGCAGTTGCTGATCGTGCAGCGCCACCTGCTGTGCGGGCCAGTGCTCCCGCTCGCCTGCCCAGAAGCGGTCTGCGGCGGCCAGCGTCTCTTCGGCCTGATGCAACGCCTCACTTTGCAGGTAGAGACGCAGCAGTTGCTGATAGACGTCGATACGTGGTTGCAGGCGCAGACTGCATTCATACAGGGGGATAGCCTCCTCCTCCCGTTGATGCTGCACATAACAGGCAGCCAGACACGCCAGCAGAAGCGAGTGGTCTGGTGCCTCGGTGCGGGTGGCTTCCAGCAGCGCCTGCGCCGTGGCAGATTCCCCAAGAAGCAGATGCACGGCAGCCAGGTCGACACGGGCATCGACCTCCAGTTCAGCCGGGATCAGCACCCCCAGCGTCTGGCGGGCCGCCTCTGGCTGGCCCAAATGGGCCTGAGCCAGGGCCAAAAGCACCTGTTCTGCTGATGAGAGCGCCGGCAGGCTAAAGACAGCCTCCTGCAGCGCCTCGAATTGCCGCATTTCGACCAGACGGCGTAGCAGAATCAGTGAACCTGTCATGGTATCGCCAGCCCTTGCGAGGTGAGGACGCCGGCAGGCATCGCCTGCAGATACGCCTGAGCAAACGAATTATCCGCATTCGGGTTCGCGGCCCAGGTGCCGTTCCAAAGATCCGCGTTATTTCCACCACGAGCGAATTGGCCATTTGCGGCAACGCCGGCGACATTAGAAAGCGTAGAAGAGAACCCCGCCACCCAGTTAACGGAATTGCCGCCGTGATTCATCGCCATTACTGCGTCGCCATGGCTTCCCTTAACATCACTCCCCGTGCCCACCAGCACAATCTTGTCGTCCGTGCCCAGATTCTGCGCGCCCGACCACATTTCGTTGCTATCCAGACCAACCAGCGGGCTGTAAGTGCTGTTGACCTTGATATAGATGGTGTACGCGGTATTGGCGTCAAAGACACGCCCGTTATGCTCGGAACTTTGTCCCGTCGTCAGGTCGAACACCACGATGGAAGGATCCCCGACCGAGGCGGAAGCGGTCGTGAAATTCAACCCCGTCGACGTGCTGATACCTGCATAGTTATTCCCCGCCGCGTCGTGCAGCGCGGTACTGTCGATTTGGACATGGTAGTTTGCGCCAGCCGCCAGATCCGTTGTCGGGTTGACCGTCACCGTGTGACCGCTGATAGAGACCTGCGAACTGTCGGTGATGTCGATGACCTTGTTCAGACTGCTGTTGCCGTCGTTAACGAGGGTGATATGGCCGCTGCCGGCCTGCACGTTCTCGCTGAAGGTCAGTGTCAGGTTAGAGCCCGTGGCAACGCTGCCGCCGTTATCCTGCGGCGTGCTGCTGGAGAGCACAGGCGCTGTGCTGTCTACCGTAAGACCGGTGCTGTCCGCCGCAGTGGCCGAGGTGTGGCTCGCCGTAGTGGCCGTAACAGAGACGTTGAGACCATGAACGTTGTTAATGGAGCCGGCGGCGATAGTGTATTGGGCCGTATACTTGCCATCGCCAGCGGTGACATCGCCGTGGGTACCATCGTCCCAGGCCGTCACCGGCGTGCTGGCGCCAAACTGGCTGAAATCCATGGTGACGCCGGTCACTGTGCTGGTATTGGCGTCGCCACTGGCAGAGTTATCCCATACGGCGGTGACGGTGTCGCCAATCTTGTAGCTAGTGCCGTCTGCGCCACCTGGCGTGGAGGTGATGGCGATATGGGCATCGGTCACTATCGGTAACGCGGGAGCAGGACCTGCGTTCAGGCCAATCTGATAGATATCGCCGACAGCATAGCCAGCCTTACCGCCATCGCTTGTGTCGCTATCAAACAGCACAGAGTAGGTGATGTCATGGCCGCCCGCGCCATCGGAGACGATCCGCACGTTATACAACTGCCCGCCCTGGGGCACCGTGATACCGGTGTCCGTCACCGCACTGGTCAGCTCGCCGGTGGTTTTGGAGATACTGACCTGGCTCAGGCCGCCGTTTCCGTCAGGGAACACGAACACCAGATCCGTACCGTTGTCGTACACCGTGGCTGATGCCGCCAGGTAGCCGGTGGTGCTGTACTGCAACTCATCATGGGTCACCTTGTCCATCGCACCAATGTCCACGGCGTGGTAGCTCTGGGTCCCCATGTTATAAACGGTGTTGCTCTGGACGTTGGTGGTGATGAGTGTGCCGTTGTTGTTATAGAGCGTGACCTGCCAGGTCGCAGTGCGATATTCCTGACTAAAAACAGCAAAACCCCCATCGAAAGCAATGGCGTTAGTCGGCGAACCCTGCTCGTCATTCCAGTTAACGCGCTGCCAGGTCTTGCCGCTGTCGAAGTTGGCCAGCGAGCCGGTGGCGTCGAGCTTGAAGATGAAGGCGCCGATAGGCGTGCTTGTCGCCGACTGACCAGGCGTGCCTATCCAGTCGTAGACCTCGGACGCCAGCACATAGCTGCCATCGCTCAGTGCCGTCAGCACACCCGGCGTCAACTGGAATTTCATCAACTGGACTGCCGGGCTGGCGACGCCGCCGAAATTGGCGCTCGAGCTGTTGCCGCCAATCAGGGTCTGCGCGCCCTGGGTGAAGTTTAATCCGCTGCCGTTGTAGTGGAAGACAGAGATAGCTTCCTGCTGATCGGTCCCGGTCCCCATCGTCTGGTAGGCGATCGCGAAATCACCGCCATTCGCGCTGCTCTGCGCCGCGATGGTGACCCCGGTACCAGGGGCTGCCAGGGTGTTGCTGGATTGCAGATTGCCGCTGTTGTCATAAATCGCATAGTGGACGCTGTAATCTGAGTAATTAGCGGTATCCACCTGCGACCAGGCCACGACGAAACCGCCGTTGGCCAGCGCCTTGATCTGTGTATCCATCATGGTGTAGCCATTGGGGATACTGATGTCGACGGTCTTGATGACGTTATTGCCCGCGTCCAGCACCTTAATGACGCCAGCGTAAAGCGGGCCGGTCGGATCCCAGGAAATATTGTCGCCGCCGGTCTGCTTCATGTACTCCAGGACCGTGTAGCCGTTACTCAGTTTCTCCAGACCGACGTTAATGTTCATCTCGGTGGATGTGTCGGTGGTACTGCCTGAGACCAACGCGCTGCCATTAAGGCCAGCACTGACGTTAAGGGTGACAGTCTGGCTACTGTGGTTGCCAGCGGCATCGGTCGCGGTAACGATGAAGTTATAGCTGCCCTCGATAGCGGCGTTGTTCAGTGTGACGACGCCGGTGGTGGGGTTGATGGCGAAATTGGCGAGACTGTTCGCGTCCAGACTATAGGTGATGGCATGGGCGTCTGTGGCGTTGGCGTCGTACACCTGGGTGCCAGCCGCCGTGCCGCCAACAATGGTGGCGCCGGTAGCGGTGGCGCCGCCTGCGATAACGGGCGCGGTGTTGTCCACAATCACACTGCTGCCGGAAATCATGGAAAGATTGCCTGCTGCATCAACGGCATAAGCGTGGTAAGTGCCTTCGGCAAGGCCAGTCAGCGCCAGCGTGGTGCCAGCGTTCGCCGCAACGGCGACGCTGTTCACCAGGTTGTCGGCGGCGGCGGTGAGGCTGCTCAGATTCGTCACCGTCACGCTGTCGCTGACCAGATATACCGTGCCGGCCTCGGTGCTCTGCACGGTGACCGTCTGGCTGCTGTTCTCCACACCATCCGCGTCGCGGGTGAGCGTGACGGCAGGCGGCGTGGTGTCGACGACGTTGTAGGTGACGGTATGCGTGGTCTGGTTGCCAGCGGCGTCGGTGGCGGTGACGGTGAATTGCGCGCCAGTGGCCTTAGCCGGGCTGGAGAGCAGCGTCACGACGCCAGTGCTGGCGTTGATATGGAAGTGCCCGGTGTCGCTCAGGCTGTAAGTGACGCCGTGCGCATCGGTAGCGGCAGCGGTGTAGACAGTATCGCCGACGGCAGTGCTATCGGTAATATCGGCGGCGGTGGCAGCGCTGGTGAAGACAGGCGCGGTGTTGTCCACAATCACGCTGCTACCCGAGATAGCGGAGACATTGCCGGACGCGTCCACAGCATAAGCGTGGTAGGTGCCTTCGGCAAGGCCGGTCAGCGCCAGCGTGGTGCCAGCGTTCGCCGCGACGGCGACGCTGTTCACCAGGTTGTCGGCGGCGGCGGTGAGGCTGCCCAGATTCGTCACTGTCACGCTGTCGCTGACCAGATATACCGTGCCGGCCTCGGTGCTCTGCACGGTGACCGTCTGGCTGCTGTTCTCCACGCCATCCACGTCGCGGGTGAGCGTGACGGCAGGCGGCGTGGTGTCGACGACGTTGTAGGTGACGGTATGCGTGGTCTGGTTGCCAGCGGCGTCGGTGGCGGTAACAGTGAATTGCGCGCCAGTGGCGCTGGCCGGGCTGGAGAGCAGCGTCACGACGCCGGTACTGGTGTTGATACGGAAGTGCTGGGTGTCGCTCAGGCTGTAGGTCACGCCGTGCGCATCGGTGGCGGCAGCGGTGTAGACAGTATCGCCGACGGCAGTGCTATCGGTAATATCGGCGGCGGTGGCAGCGCTGGTGAAGACAGGTACGGTGTTGTCCACCAACACACTGCGGCCGGAAATAACAGAAAGATTGCCTGCCGCATCGACGGCATAAGCATGGTAGGTACCTTCTGCGAGATTTGCGGCAGAGATAGTTGCGCTGGTATTGGCTGTGACAGTCGTGCTGGCCCACTGGTTGCTGGCGGCGCCCGTAATGTCGCTAAGCTGACTGACCACGACATTGTCGTTGACGAGATAGATGGTGCCGCTTTCGGTACTTTGCACGGTGGCATGGCCATCGTGGTTGAGCACGACGAGGTTTTCATGGATGCTGCCGTCGGCGTTAAATTTCTGCACAAAGAGGTGATAGCCTGAAATGCCGCTGGCATAACCGTACCAGGTCACCATGTATTCGCCGTTTGTACCAACGGCGGTGACTTGTGGATAGAGGTCGGTCGCGCCGCTGGAAGCTTGCAGTTGTACGACACCGCCCACCAGGCCGCCACTGGCATCGAATTTCTGCACATTGACGTCCCAATTCGAGCTGCCCAAACTCATCCAGGTAACGACATAGCCGCCATCGCCCAGCGCCGTGATGCGCGGTAATTCGTCGTAGTTATTGCTCGTATTGTTGTGTGATGCGTCCAGTTGCACGGTAGCGCCCACTTTGCTGCCGCCAGCAGAGAACTGTTGAACAAAGACAGTGTAATCGTCGGAGCCGTTTGTATCGGTATATTCCATCCATGTGATGGCGTAGCCACCGCCGGTCAGCGCTGCAACGTACGGGTAGGTATATTCGCTACCGAAATTAGCGTTACTCGCGCCGTTCAGTTCGACGATGCTGCCAACCCTGGCGCCGTTGGCATCGAACTGCTGCACATAGGTGCTGCTGTTGTAGTTCGAGTTGCTGTAGTTGTAGCCGGACCAGGTAACGACATAGCCGCCGTTAGCCAGCGACGTGATCTGCGGCAGGGTTTCGTAGTTAGTACTGTTTCCCGTCGAGGCGTCCAGCACCACCGGGGTGGATGGGGTGCCGGTAGCGTCGAACTGCTGCACGTAGATATGGTAGTCGCCGGAGGTTTGACCCTGCCAGGTCACCACGTAGCTACCGCTGTCCAGCACGGTCACCTGCGGGCTGGCGTTGTTAGAGGAGCTTTGCGCAATCAGTGGCACGGTGTTGCCAACGGCAACACCCGCGTCATCAAAGCGCTGCACGTAGACACCGCCGCCGTTGATGTACCAGGTCACGATATAGCTGCCATCGGTAAGCGTCGCGATCTGCGGGGCGATATCCTGCGCAGAAGCGGCCCCATCAAGTTTCACGGCTGCGGATATTGGGCTACCGTCAGCATTGAACAACTGCGTATAGATGCTGCTGTCAGTGCTGGCGTTATTCTTGCCGGTCCAGGCCACGGCATACGCCCCTGCATCATTAATGGCCGTCACACTGATGACACTGTCCAACGCGTTGGAGTAAGTGTTGGTCGCGCTTGATGCGAGCTGTACGGGATCGCCCATCGCCACACCCTGAGCGCTCAGGCGCTGCGCATAGATCCCGTAGCTGCCATTGTTGTTGCCTGCCCATGTCACCAGGAAGCTACCGTCGCCCAGCGCGGTTGTGTCGAAACCGTTGGGGTAAATGTAGCCGGTCGCCGGGCTCAGCATCACGGGCCCCGTCGAGCTGCCGTCGAGTGTGACAGTCGGTGCGATTTCGTCCACATCGGTGACATTAACGGTGACGGTCTGCGTGGTCACATGGCCTGCCGCATCAGTGGCGGCGACGATAAAGGTGTATGCAGGCGCGTGGGTGCCTTCAAAGTCAGGGCTGGCTTTGAAAGTGACCGCACCCGTTGCCGCATCGATAGTGAAATACTGGGCGTCTGCGCCATTATCCGCATCGATCAAGCTGTAGGTGACGTGCTCGCCACCATCGGCGGCGTCATTGTCAAAGGCCTGCGCGGTGTAGATGGCGGTGCTGGTGGCGGTATTCTCGGCAACGCTCACCGTGGCGGTAGCGAAGCTGTCGCTGCTGTTGCCCGTGGTGAAGCTGGGGGCGACCTCATCCAGGTTATTGATGCCCAGGGTGACCGTGCGGTCGCTGGCGTTACCCGCGGCATCGGTAGCAACAACGGTGAAACTGTAGCTGGATTTGCTTTCAAAATCCGGGTTACCGGTCAGCGTGACCGCACCGGTGGTCTGGTCAATAGTCAGACCCGCGTCGCTGCCCGCTTTGAGCGAGAAGGTCACCCCACCGCTGATATCGCCGGTATCGGTGGCCGTGGCGGTGTAAATCACCTGACCCGCCCCGCTGTTTTCGTTGATCGCCGTGGCCGTCGTGCCGCTGGTGATCGTCGGTGCCACTTCGTCGAGATTGTTAACCGCCAGGGTGACCGTGCGGTCGCTGGCATTGCCTGCCGCATCGGTGGCAACAACGGTGAAGCTGTAGCTGGATTTGCTTTCAAAATCCGGGTTGCCGGTCAGTGTGACGGCTCCGGTGGTCGGGTTGATGGTCAGCCCCGCGTCGCTGCCCGCTTTGAGCGAGAAGGTCACCCCGCCGCTGATATCGCCGCTGTCGGTGGCCGTGGCGGTGTAAATCACCTGACCCGCGCCGCTGTTTTCGTTGATCGCTGTGGCCGTCGTGCCGCTGGTGATGGTCGGTGCCACTTCGTCGAGGTTATTAACCGCCAGGGTGACCGTGCGGTCGCTGGCATTGCCCGCAGCATCGGTGGCGACGACAGTGAAGCTGTAGCTGGCTTTGCTTTCAAAATCCGGGTTGCCGGTCAGTGTGACCGCACCGGTGGTCGGGTTGATGGTCAGACCCGCGTCGCTGCCCGCTTTGAGCGAGAAGGTCACCCCACCGCTGATATCGCCGCTGTCGGTGGCCGTGGCGGTGTAAATCACCTGACCCGCGCCGCTGTTTTCGTTGATCGCTGTGGCCGTCGTGCCGCTGGTGATGGTCGGCGCCACTTCGTCGAGGTTATTAACCGCCAGGGTGACCGTCTGACTGCTGGCATTGCCGGCGGCATCGGTGGCGACGACGGTGAAACTGTAGCTGGCTTTGCTTTCATAATCCGGATTGCCGGTCAGTGTGACCGCACCGGTAGAGGCATTGATGCTAAACAGCGCGCTGTCACCGGTGGTGCCCAGGCTATAGCTGAATTGACTGGGGTCGGTAGCAACGGCAGTCCAGACCACCTTACCTGCCCCGATGTTCTCATCCACACTGGCCGTCGTGGCGCTGCTAAAGACAGGCGCATGGGTATCAATAATGAGGCTGACGCCGCCGGATGCATCACTGGCGGTCGCCGCGCCTTTAATCAGTAACGACTGCGCGCCATCGGACAGATTGTTAGTGCTGCCGAGTGTAATTCCGGCAGCGACGGTGTCCAGGATGGTCTGGGTGGTCGCACCCGCATTGGCTTCAGCACCGGAGAAGGCCGCCAGCAGGAGGCCATATTTTTCACCGGCACTCAGGCCATCGGCAGCATCAAAACTGCCGCCGTTGGTAGCGGTAACCGTGGTGTTCAGAATATTATCCACGCCAAACAGGTTACTGATGGCCGTTGCCGTGTCGGTCACCTGGGTTGCGCTCAGGGTGGCGGGATTGTCAGGCGTGCCACCGAGGGCCTCCTGGGCCTTGGTATAGGCGAGCGTGGTCAACACGTTAACATTGAGCACAAGAGTACTGTTGTTTCCGGAGATAACCCCCATACTCCAAAGCTGAGCAGAGAGGTCTTTACCCGCGCCAGTGGCTTCGTCCAGGTAGTCAGCGGCACTGCCGCTGTTGACAAGTTTCACAATAACGACGCCGGTGTAACTGCCCGCAGACACGGTGACCGAGCCATCGGCCCCCAAAGTCCCCGTGCCAATCAGCGTTTTGCCATCGGCCTGATAAATCTCTACTTTCAAATCATTACTGCTGAGCGCCGGGCCGCCGACAAAATTAAGCTGAACAGCGTTCTGGACCGGGGTTTCTCCCCCACCGTTATTGTTGTTATCGCCACCCTTATCATGCCCGCCATGGCCACCGCTTGCCGCTGCAACCCCGATCACGCCCCCCAGCCCGAGGGCACCGGCGATATAGCCCGCATAAGAGTGCGACTGAGGAAGGTACGTGACAGGATGGCCAGTCACTACCGAGCCATCATGCAGGCCAGCTAAGATACCTTCCAGCCCGGGGTGGCCTGAGGTCATGCTGGCCAGCGCGTCAGGAGAACCGTGCGCATAAAGAACATGGCTGCCGTCAGACAGGGCTGCTCCTTCGGTGCTCCCCGGCGTAATCACCTGGGTAGAGGTGCCATCGGCAGGCAGGGTTACACTGGTATCGCTTTCGGTATACCAGCCCTGTAGGGTCAGCGTGGTGCCATCGGCATAGTCCAGTTGTAGATCCTGTCCGTGACGTGAAGCCACTACGTCATCAGCCAGCTTTTCCTGATCATTTTCACCCTGGCGTTTAAGCACCCGGTAAGATTCACCCGGCGCAGCTTTGTGAATATTGGTCTGCCCGGCCTGCAGGGAGATGCGGGTTTTACCGGTACTGAGCGTATATTGGCGTGGCTTCATCTGGGTCTCGGGTTTCATAATGTGTTATCTCTCTCTGGGGCGGACAGGAAAATCGGGTTGCAACGGTCACCGGCGGTGTCATCGCTCCTGGAATGATTCACTGAGTGTTTTACGCAAAGGTTTAAGTAAGAAGTCCATCAGCGTGCGATCACCGGTACGGATGTCGAGCTGGGATGTCATGCCCGGCAGGATGTCAAGCTGACGACCTGTCGTACTGCGCACAAGCTGCCCATCTTCCTGATGGTCTGACAGACCTTCTGCATGGCTTTTCAAACGAACATGGACGCGGTAGTAGATCTCCTCGCCACGCGAGGTGTTTTCTTTAAGGGTATCGGCCGATACGTAAATCACTTCACCCTGCAATGCCCCATAAATGGTGTAATCGAAGGGATCAAGGCGCACAGTAGCCGGTAATCCAACCTGAACGCGGGCAATATCAGCAGGCAGAACCTTGGCTTCTATGATGAGGGCATCATCTGACGGGACGATCTGCATAATCTCATCACCGGCACGTAATACCCCGCCCAGCGTGGTGACGCGGACATTTTTAACAATCCCAGGCCCCATGGCCGTAAACACCGTATCGTGTACCTGCTGGCGACGACCGGCCATCTGTTGCAAGGTCTGGCCCAGATCATCTTCTGCCTTGGTGAGATCGGCCCGCGCATCATCCAAAAACTTATTGCGCCGACCAAGCAGGCGGGCACGAGCCTCATTAAGCTCGCGCTGTGCATTAAGCCGCTCACTGGCGCTAACATCGCCAGAGCGTTCCAGCCCGTTCACCAGGCTGAGCTTCTGGTTGGCTAAATTCACGGCGGTTTGCAGCGCTGTTATATCTTCCTGCAGGCTCTGACGGCGTTGCAGAAACAGTGCGCGTTCAATATCGGCCTGCTCGCGTAACGCCGGACCGGGATCGGCGGGGAACTGGGGAGCGGATTGTCCCGTTGATTCTGCGCGAAGTCGGGCAATGCGCGCCCTGAGACCGGCGATGCGCGCGTCCACTTCACCTGCCGCCGCCTCCACGCGAGTTGGATCGAGGCGAGCCAGAATCTGCCCCGCCTTAACATGATCACCCTCTTTGACACGCAGTTCGGAAAGTACGCCACCGTCCACGGTCTGGATGATCTGCACACGGCTGCTGGCGATAACCTCACCGTGTGCCCGTGCCACTTCATCAATGCGAAAATACATAGCCCATATGACAAAACCCAGCACCAGTACGACGATGCTCCAGATAAGCCCTGCCGGGACTCGGCTACGGTAGTAATTTTCCAGACGATTCACGCGAGCGGCGTCAGCGACCTCGTCGTCAAACAGTTCAACGGCCATGAAGGACTCCTGCTGAATGTGATGCTGCGGGCATGTGTGTTTTCACGTTCGTTACCTCAGCGGCGGGACGCGAGCCAGTGGCGCGGGCCATCAGTCCTGGCAACACCTTGTCAGGAGTACCATCACGTACGACAGTACCTTCCTGTACGACAAGCACGCGGGTAGCAAAATTAACGGCCGCCATCGGACGGTGAGTGGCGACGATCAGGATATCTTCCGGCTGCAGCCTGGCTTGTAATGCTTTCCAGACACGCGTCTCCGCTTCGCCATCCAGCGAGGCCGTCGGTTCATCCAGAAGCCAGATACGAGGACGGGACATCAGCACACGCGCCAGGCCAACAAGCTGGCGCTGACCGCCAGAGAGACCTGAGCCCCCCTCACTGATAGGCATATCCATACCCAGCGGATTACTGGCCGCCACCTGATCCAGCGCCAGATCGCGGGTGATGTCTGTCAGCGTGGTGTCGCTGACTGCGCCTGCGAGCATCAGATTGCTTCGCAGCGTCCCTTTGAAGAGCTGCACCGCTTGTGGCAGATAGCCAACCTGAGCGCTGACCACCTGGGGATCGATCTCCCACAGATCCACATCGCCCAGGCGGACACGACCCTCACCGGGGCGATAGAGTCCGGCCAGGATCTTGAGCAACGTTGATTTACCGCCGCCAACAGGGCCCAACAGCAGAACACGTTCACCAGCGTGAAAGTGGAGTGCGGGAATATTGAGTTGTTGTACCGGAGACTGCGGAAAGGCAAAGCGCAGCTTTTCGACACTAATATGTTCTGGCAGGCGATCGGGCAGCAGCAGGGTCTGTCCGGCGCGGCGCTCTGTAGGTTTGCGCAGCAGGTTGTTCACCATATCCAGCGCCTCCCGGACCTGCTGCCACTGCATCAGATACTGAACGCCCTGGCTCACCGGCCCGATAACACGGCCCCCCAGAATACTGCACGCGACCATGCCCCCGGTGGTCAAATAGCCGGCTTCAACGCCCCAAACCCCGACAACAATCCCCATGATATAGGCCAGCGTCGACAGGCTGGCGGTGGTGTTCGTACAAAACTGGCTGAGGGATTTTTGTTGAATACTGTAGCCTGCGATGGAATGACTGAGCGTTTGCCAGTCTTGCGCAAAACGCCAGCCAGCATGACTGGCGCGCAGGGTTTCGGCACCGCGGATACTGTCGACTAACAGCCCCAGACGCTCATTGCTGCGCAGCATTTGTTGGCGCGTGAGACGGCGTAAGCGCAGACGGGTATACAGACCCAGCGCCAGCGCGATGGGGAGCATTCCCAGGTAAACCCAGCCGACTGGCCCCCCGATCAGACCAATAATCCCGATAAACAGCAATGCAAATGGCAGATCCACGATTCCAAAGACAAGACCGGCAGAGAAAACTTGTCGAACCGAATCCAGCGCCCCTACCTGCGCGGCCAGCGTGCCCAGGCTACCGGGCTGTTGGTCGAGTTGCAGGTGCAACAAATGTTCATAAACATGCTGGGAAAGGCGTTTATCCACACTGCTGGCAACGCTGTCCATGATGTGGGCACGCAATGTTTTGAGCAGCCAGTCCAGTCCTACAACCAACCCCATCCCCGCCACAAGCGTAGTCAGTGTCGCCCAGGCCAGGGTGGGCACGACACGATCGTAGACCTGCATAGCGAAGAGGGATGTGGGAATGGCCAGAATGTTCACCAGCAGCGTGGCGGCAGCTACCCGGAACACCCAGCGGCGATCGCGCAACAGTTCTCGCCAGACCAGGCGCATAGCCGGATTTTCGCTGTCAGAGAGGTTCTCTGACTGTACGTGTGAAGCCAGGCTGAACCAGAGTACAGCCGTTTCGTCACCCACCGTCGTCCCCGGCGCGCCGGTCACAATGTCGTCTATCGCCAGCGTTCGGGGTTCGACACCTTCACGGGTCAGCGTAAGGGTATCGGCTCTCCCCTCCTCGTTGTGCCGTTCAGCCAGCCACCATGTCTGTTCGTGCCACATCAGTGCCGGGAGGTGGCGGGGATCAAAACGCCGCCAGGGGAACAACGCCAGCCGGATATCTTTCATTCCCGCGTCTGACAGCAAACCGCGCACATAATCCTGTGGACGATCGGTTAACGGTGGAACGGCCTGCGCGCGGGCATACGCCTGCGTTAATGCCGCTTTATTCACCGGGGCATGTAGCTTGTCCAGCAAGGCCAGTAATTCAGGAAGAGGAACAGGTATCATCAGGGATGGCTCGCAGACGTGTTAGCAAATTGAGTGCCCGTGGTCAGGGCGCCAGTGGTATCGTCCATACGGCCCGTGCGTGCGGCCAGGCGCAGGCAATCGACCCGCCATGCCGATCGCACCGATACCAGCGCTTGTTGTTGTTCGGTTAATTCGCGTACGGCGTTGAGGACATCCAGCCAGCTCTTGTAACCCGATTCGTATTGGCGACGGAACGAGGCCAGCGTGCCGCTAAGTTCGACGACAGACTGTTCATAACCGGCAATCAGCGTCTGGTTAGCATCACGCTGATCAAGCAACTGGCGCGTTTGAATGTCTTCGCTGTGGCGTTGTTCGGCCAGATCCTGTCGTGCGGATTCCACGCGTTCCAGCGCCGCGTTCTGGAGGCCACGGGAGACCAGCCCCAGCCCCTCCATCGTGCCGGTCACAACCACATTGACCGTATTATTATTTCTCTGGTTGGGCATACCTGAATATTCGTTGCGCGCGGCTTGCAGGGAGACGGTCGGTCGCGATGAGGTGCGCTGACGTTCCACATCAGCTTCGGCAAGCGTAACCGCCGCTTCACGTGCTCGCACCGTCGCACTCTGCGCAAGGATTTGTTCCTGTATAGAGGTATCAGCAGGCAACTTGAGGATGCTGCCAGGGATCGGCAGTTCGCTTGCGATCGGCACCTGAGTCAGGGATAACAGCGTGGATTCGGCGGTACGCAGGTCCGATTTGGCCTGCTCGAGCGATGAGCGTGCCTGTAACAACCGGGCCTTCGCAAGGCTGACATCGGCTGGAGAAGCCAGCCCCCCTTGCGCGCGGCGCTGGATTTGTTCCTGCAACGCCTGATGATTGTTAACGTTTGATTCAGCAACGGCAAGACGCTCGCGAATACCCTGTATATTCGCGTAAGCCACCGCGGTATCTTCCAGCAATTCACGACGGGTAGCCCAGGCCGTGGCTTGCTGAGCAAGGGTGTCATTGTCGGCGTAGTCAATAGCACTGTCGATACGCCCAAAAGCCCATAACGGTTGCGAAACACTCAGCGTGGTCGTACGGGAATCACTGTAACCCGAAATTTGCCCCGTCCCGGCACTGGCACCAAGCGTTGGCAAACGTGCCGCGCGGGCGCTGTCGGCGCTGGCCTCTTTGGAACGCACAAGCGCCTGCTGACTGGCCAGACTGGGGTGATGGAGCATCGTGCTGCGCAACGCGGCAAACAGACCACCCGGCGAGGTATCCTCAGAAATACGGTGTGATGACGACGAAAGGGTGGCGGCCTCAGCCTGGGTAACTGAAATGACAAAGGGTAAAAAAAGACTGATTACAGTAACTATGTAATAACAGTGACGATCTGAACGAATCCCCATTGTCTGATGAGCCCTTTATTAAAGAAAGATAAAAGACTCGTCGATCCTGATGTTGCTCATGTTATCCCGACGTCACCGTTAGTGGATAAATGGCGTGGCCGGTATAACGAGTCATAAATAAGAAAAAGACTATTGCTTCACGTCATAATTACCTATTGATAACATCTGTGTCAAGGTATGTAATCGTGTAATAAAACCTGTAAAACATAGTCAATTATTAAGTTAAGTTTACCTAACGCAAATATTCGCATCGGCTAAAAAATTATTATCAGCGGGCTATCTGATGAAGCTGTAGAGAACTGACGGATTGCAGGATGTGGAGAGCGTAGAATGACCAGAGCGAGCCTGAGTCCAGCGCGGCGAAACCTTATACAGGATTTTCACGCCGGCCAGACTTCTGTACTGGTTAAAAGTGAAGATAACGACTGGAAGAGTGTTGCTTGTTAAAAATATATCGTGGCGTCTTGCAGCCGCAGGCCAGCTCGCGGGGAAAGCTGTCGTTGACATCTCTCACCCGGTCTGTGCAGGTATGGCACCAGCATGGGTAAACCTCGGGTAATACTTGCTTGTTATTTACCTCATATTTACGGCAAATAACAACACATCGTCATACCCGCCTTATTATCCCGAAGATATATCTGGCGACTAATACTGAATATTTGCCATCGCTTTATACCGTTCAGGCAAAGCGCTATTCAGGGCCAGAATCTTTTCAAGAATATGGAATGAAGAGGTACCTTTGGCGCGTTCTGCATCGGTAATGGCAGAGCGTATCGTCGCCGCCGCGGCTGAGATACGCTGAAAATAGGCTTCGGATTCAGGCGTCTGTGCCTCACCTGAGCCGGCATAACGCACCGCAGGCCAGTGTGTGAAATCCATTATCGGCCAGGCTTCTTCTTCCGTCGGGGTATTAGCAGCTAATAATTGTTCTGCTTTTTTCGAGTCTTGTTGTGCAGCAGAGAGCAGTGCTAAGCGATATTTCATTTTTGACAGCGTATCACCACTCTCTTTTTGTTGTGAAAGGGATGCAATAAAAGCTGACAATTCATCATCTGCTGGCTGTTGATGACCATCAGCGTTTATTTTCATATCTGGTGAGGTCGAGGTATTGTTTAATGCTAATTCAATTAAATAATTCAACATCTCTAATGTCATCTTATGCACCTTGTAAAACTGACGGTCTTAATTCAACTTGTAGTGAGGATTTTTATCTATTGCTTTAATCTCGTGACTCACCAAAATAAATACCTGCATCCCAAAGATGCTGAAATAACGTATCGCAACGTGAAAAAGAGTTTATTTTGAGAGCCTTAAAAAGGCCGATAAATGCAAACAACTCTCCACCAGATAAATAGTGTGTTCGTTAATGAAAAAATCTCTGGGTCTGGTTTACTGTCTCAGTATTGTTGAAAGATTCTCGTTTGCAAAACGATAAAAACTGCAACTCATTGTGAGTTAAACTCACAATGGAAGTGAAAATCAGCGTACAAAAGGCAGGTGGAGAAGACGGCATTCGTTACGCACTTTGCGGATTAAAAGCCATAAAAAACATGTGGTTATTGAAGCAGATTTAAGGATATCTGACAGGTGCAGGCCTGGGCTCTTTAACAAATAAAAAGCCTGCTTGCCGCAGGCTTTTTGACTTCAACGCTTAGCGCTCGCGGAACGCTTCTGCTTTGGCGCGCAGAATAGGCTTAAGCAAATACGCCAGAATGGTTTTCTTGCCGGTAATGATATCCACCGAGGCCACCATGCCAGGAATAATCAACAACGGTTTTTCATCCGTGCCGAGGTGGTTTTTATCGGTACGCAGGCGAATAATATAAAAACTCTTCCCGTCTTTGTCGGTCACCGTATCGGGGCTTATTTGTTCTAGTTTGCCCTTAAGCCCACCGTAAATGGTGTAGTCATAGGCGGTGAATTTTACCGTTGCTTCCTGCCCCGGTCGCAAAAAGGCGATGTCCTGGGGACGAATTTTGGCCTCAACCAGCAGCGTGTCATCAAGCGGAACAATTTCCACAATGTCATTGCCCGGCTGGATCACCCCACCAATGGTGTTCACCAGCAGTTGCTGGACGATGCCGCGAACCGGTGAAGTCACCAGTGTGCGGTTCACCCGGTCGGTAATTGCTTTACCTGATGCTTCAATTTTACTCAGATCGGTACGGGCCTGGTTCAGTTGTTCCAGCGCTTCGCTGCGATAGCGCCCTCGCGTTTCACTGACCTTGTTTTCAATCTCCTTGATTGCCGCCTGCGCGCGCGGAATAGCAAGAATGACGGAATCCAGTTGCCCCTGCGTCTCAACCCCGGCGCGACGCAGACGCAGCATTTCCACTTTTGAGATAGCGCCTTTTGCCACCAGCGGTTCAGACATGGTGATCTCTTGCTGCTGTAACTCAAGGCTACGGCGGTACTGCGTCAGTTTGCCCTGGAAATCGAGCAGTTCCTGTTTCTTCTGAATCAACTGTTCGTTCAGTCCGGCAAGTTCACTCTGAATGCGTTTATTGACGCTGGTGAACAGCGCCATTTCCCCACTGGCGATTTCCGGCGCCTGACTGACTATTTCCGGCGACAGCGTCAGTTCGCTGGCCTCATCAAGCTGAGCGGTCAGGCGCTGGATCCGTGCTTCAAGCGCCAGCTTATCGGCCTCGCTTTCTCCGGCGTTAGAACGAAAACGGGTGTCATCCAGACGCAGCAGCGGCGCACCGGCTTGTACCACTTCGCCTTCATGGGCAAAAACTTCGGCAACGATCCCCCCTTCAAGGTTCTGGACTTTCTGCAGACGGGATGAGGGAATGGCCCGCCCTTCCCCGCGTGTCACTTCATCAATCTCGGCCAGCGAAGCCCAGACGATCATCGCAATAAAGAAGGCGAAAATGGCCCATAAGGTTACCCGCACCACGCGGGGCGCATCATCAAGCAGCGCCTTGTTAACCTCATTGGTGGTAAAGGTTGCTGACGGTTTCTCTCCTGAGAGCCAGTTCATCAGGCGGCTAAGCGCATCAACGATTCGCATGAATTTGTCCCTTTTTCAGCGCGTTCATGACGCTCTCTTTCGGGCCGTCGGCAATGATCTTACCGTTGTCGACGATAATCAGCCGATCAACCAGCGACAGCAGCGACGCACGGTGCGTCACCAGCAATAGCGTCTTGTTGCTGATAACCGGTGCCAGTGCTTTTTTAATCAGATCTTCACTGGTGTTGTCCATTGAACTGGTGGGCTCGTCCATCAGCAGGACCGGCGGGTCGAGCAATAACGCCCGCGCCAGCGTAACCGCCTGACGCTGCCCGCCGGAAAGGCTCATGCCACGTTCGCCAACCTGCATGTTGTAGCCAGAGGGATGACGGCGGGCAAACTCATGCACGCCGGTCAGGTTCGCGACCCGCAGCATGGTCTCGTCGTCAACATAGCTTGCGCCGTAGAGCAGGTTTTCCCGCAGCGTGCCGTTGAACAGGTGGATGTCCTGCGGCGCGTAGCCAATGTTATGCCGCAAATCGTGCACATCGATCTGGCGAAGGTCGATACCGTCAATCAACACGCTGCCGCTGTCCGGCTGGTAAAAACCGACCAGCAATTTCGCCAGCGAGCTTTTTCCTGAACCGCTACGACCGATTATGCCCACCTTTTCACCGGGCTTAATGACCAGTGAAACGTTACTTAGCGAGGCATACTGGTTGCCCGGATAGCAAAAGGTCACATCACGCAGTTCAATTGCCCCCGAAAGGGTTTCACGCTTAAGCGGTACCTCACCCTCCTGCACTTCCTGCTCCAGTCCCATCATTCTGTCGATGGTCGATTTCGTCATTCGCGCACGCTGGTAACGGGTAATCAGACTGCAAAGCTGGCCGATGGGCATCATCGCACGGCGATGCAACAGGTAGCAGGCAATCAGCCCGCCCATGCTGAGATTGCCGCCGATGATGACATATACCCCGGCGACAATAATTGCCACGCCGCTGGCCTGTTGCAGCCAGGAGGTAAAATTCACCGCCACGTAGGAGAGTGATTTCACCCGCAGCTCCAGTTTGCTCAACTGTCCGGTGAGATGCTCCCATTGGTACTGGCGCTCACTCTGCGCGTTATTGATTTTGATAGCGTCAAGGCCGGTCAGTGTCTCTACCAGCATCGCCTGACGCTCATTGGCCAGTTGATAGGTTTTTTGTACCCGCGACATCAGCGGGCGCTGAATAAGCCAGCTCACCAGCAACGCCAGCGGATAGGAAAGCAGCGGGATCAGCACCAGTGGGCCACCAATAACTCCAATCACCAATAAAATTAACAAGGTGAAGGGGAAATCAATAAAGGCCGTCAGCGTCAGCGACGACAGGAAATCACGAATCGACTGGAACTCCTGGAAGTTCTGCGCAAAGCTGCCCACCCGCTTTGGACGCAGCTTCATCTTCATCCCTAAAAGCCGCTCGAACAGCGCCGAGGAGACCACCAGGTCGGTCTTTTTACCCGCCAGATCGAGGCAAATCCCCCGCAAGATTTTCAGTACAAAATCGAAAACAAACGCAATACTCACCCCAATGGCCAGTACCCATAGGGTGGCCGTTGCCTGATTAGGCACAACCCGGTCATAAACGTTCATCACAAACAATGGGGCGCACAGCGCCACAAGATTGACCAGAAAGCTGGCGATCACCGCATCGAAGTAGAGGAATTTTGAGAGTTTAAGGGTGTCCTGAAACCAGGCGGTCGTTCGCGGTAACGTGGCCGTCGGCTGGGCGTCAAACTCATGTTCCGGGGAGATAAAAATCGCCCTGCCGCTGTAATTTTCCGCCAACGTTTCCCGTGATAGCGTAATTTCCCCGCCTTCCGTTTCGCTCGGCAGCAGTCGGGCCTGCTGGTTGTCATCCCAGCCGATTAATACGGCCGCCTGATCGTTTTTCAGCAACAGAATGGCAGGCAGCGACAGCGCGGTAATGTTATCAAGGGGGCGCTGTACCACACGCGCTTTCAGTCCAGCACGCCCCGCAGCACGTGGAAACGCCTCCAGCGTCAGCGAATGGGTCTCCAGCGGCAGCCCGGTCGTCAGAACAGTACGGCTGGTTGCGATGTTATGCATCTTGCAGATGATCATCAGCGCGTCCAGCAACGGATCATCATGGGTTTGCCGGGGATCGTGCCTGACCGGGGCTTCGGGGGAAATATCGACGTTCTCAGGCGTGTCAGTAGCAGGCGTCATTCTTTGCCTCAGTGTTCTGCAGACTCAGGCCGCAGGTCATAAACAGCGAGGTGAGCGCCGGTTTTATGCCGCCAGTCACCCCACAACTCTTTAGAGCCGTATTAATTCAGTTCCGGCAGTTCCGCCTGCGTACGCTGAGCCTGATCAAGCGGCTGTGAGGCCGATGGCGGCTGAATGTTCAGACTCTTAAGCAGTTCCCCCGTACGGGCACTGATGCGATAGGTCGTAAACATGTCGACAAATTGCAGTTCAACGTAACGGCGTTGTGCCGTGAAGACTTCATTTTCACTGTCGAGCATATCGAGCAGCGTACGGTCGCCCAGGCTGAACTGTTCCTGATAGGCGCTACGCACCGTCACGCTACGCTCAGCATATTCTTTGGCGATCGGCACCTGTTGTTCAGCGTTGTTCTTCGCATTCCAGGCAAGACGCAACTCCTCGTTTAACTGGCGCAGGGCATTATTTTTCACATCCTGAGCCTCTTTCATTTTGTAGGCGTAAGAGGTGAGTGTCGCCTGGTCGCTGCCACCGTTGTACAGGTTGTAGCGCATACGCACCATTGCCTGCCATTCCTGGTTATGTCCGCGCGTACCGTCAAGGTTGTTGTCCATCGTGCGACCGACTTCGACATTAACATTCGGGTAAAAACGTGATTTCTGCGCTTCATACTGCTGGCGGGTCGCTTCCACATCGGCATCAGCCTGTTTGAGCAGCGCGTTGTTTTCCAGCATCACTTTGCGGGCGGCCTCCAGTGAGGCGGGAACCGTAATCTTGCCTGGCATCACCAGCGTGTCGGCATCTTTGCCAGTAACGCTTTGATAATTAGCTCTGGAGTCTTCAAGGTTGGTTTGTTCGGTCAGGAGATTGTTCCGCGCCTGCGCCAGGCGGGCTTCCGCCTGATCGTAATCGGCCTGGCGGCCTACCCCCTGGGCGGTGCGCAGGCGAATTTGATCGAACACGCGCTCGTGATTGTGCAGGTTGTCTTCCGCCAGTTTTACCATCTGCTCACGCATCAGCACATCAAGATAACTTTGAATAGCCTGCAGGGCGGTGCTTTCGCTGGTATTCAACACGGTCCAGGCGCGCGAGTTTACCGTTGCTTTCTGACGCGCGACTTCGCTGGTAGTCGCAAAGCCATTAAAGACGTTTTGCGTAAGGTTAATAGCCGATTCGCTGCGGTTCAGGTTACGCAAATGCTCGCCCGCCGCGCGGGTCGTGGAATTGTCGGTTTGTTCCCAGCCGCTATCGGCGGTGAGATCCAGCGAAGGTAGATAGCCGCCTTTGGCGGCGCGAAGATCCTGTTCAGCGGAGTATCGACTGTTTGCCGAGGCGTTAACTTGTGGGTGCCATAACAGGCTGTCTTTTACCGCCTGCTCAAGGGTAGTAGCCTGGCTCTGTGTCGCGCACACAGTCAACGCTGCACCCATGAATAACTGGCTACCATATTTCATTCTTGTCTTCCTTTTCGTTATGCCCCTGATTGTGGGGATGACCCACCAGGGAAAATGCCACGGAACCGGGGGAGAAATTGCGTCCTGGATGCTTTAATTGCTCGTAATCTCTCGCCAGCCCTGAATTCACATTGCGGTGATAGGCCGCTTAGCCACCCGGGGGCGCTAAGCGGCGGCTTATCAGGTTGTTTCTTCCGGTTTAGAGATCAGGTTATCAACCATCGCTTCGTGGCCAGCATCGTAACTATCAGTATTCGCAGTGATACCGCCTTCGGCCGGGACATGCTCGGCTTCCGTCGGGTTATTCGCCGTTTCACTCTGCGGCCCCGCCTGGATCAAACTGCTGAGGTCGTGATGTTCTTCATCATGGATGATGTCGCTAAAGTTCAACTGCTGGTCATTGTCCACGGCGGTGGTCGAAGTGTTTGCTGCCGCCTCCTGCGCATGGGCAGAGAGAGGCATCATTGCGTTATCCGCCGATGCCGTCGGTGTCTCTGCGTGACCGGATGTGTTATCGGCAGCCAGCGGAGTGAGCATTAAGCTTGTGTCATCAATTAACGATGCGCTGTGGCTACTGTCAGTGAACAAACTATGATCAGCTTCTGTCGTTTGCGTGTCATTTGCGGCGCTGCTGCTCATCCGCGCCTGACTGTCGGTATCCGACAGCGAGTCAATGTCTGAATGGCTCTCATCGGCGATATGACTCAACGTCATATGTGTCTCGTCAGACGCATCTGCAAGATGGTTTACATCTGCGCCATCACTATGGCTGTCGCTGATGTGCTGCCCGCCCTCTTCACCATCAAAGGTGAAATGGTGTTCGAGTTGATCGGACGCGGTGGAGTCGACATCCAGAGTAATATCGCCAAGTGTGCTCTTGCCATCCGGTAATTCAACGCTGACCTGTCCGGAATAGTGTGTCGTGTCGCTGGCAAAGGTCAGAACATAGACCTTGTTGACCGCATCATAAGTGACATCCGTGTAATTGCCGCTAAAGGTCGCGTGTTCAGGGATCCCGCCAACCGTAATGGCGTTCAGATGGTCATTGCTGTCGGAGCTTTCGAGGTTAACGTCAAGATTCAACGTGACCGTGTAGCTTGTGGTGGTGCTGCCGCCGTGAGATGACGATGGCCCGTCACCAAAGACCACGCCCTCAATATGGTTCGCGTTTTCAAAAGGATGCTTACCGTTCTCGTCGGTAATCTGCAAATTATCAATATCGTTGTTCTGATGGTTCTGCGGATGAGGAACGCCTGTTACCTTGTAGTCCTCACTGTTACCCTGAACAAAAATATAGTCTTTGCCGACATCGCCTTCCGTTACGTTGCCGTTGCCAGTGATCCCTTTGAGGGAGACGAAATTATATTTGCTGTTCGGCCAGTCACTCTGCTGGTAATAACCGCCCGTATGGTCACCGACAACGAAGATATCGGTGTGCCCTTTGGCACTATCGTCGGTGTTGGCATTACCGCTGCTGGTGTAATAGTGAATCTGCGACGCGCTGTCGGATTTCGGCACAAAGTCGCCCTTGATGGCGCCATCCGGGCTATCCGGCGTCAGCCAGACATGTACGTTACTGCCAATCGCCACGATCACGCCGTTCTGGATATCGTATCCGTTCGGGTTCCCGCTGCCGCCATTGATATGGGTGATCGTATTATCTGACGTATCCGTTGTTTTGCCGCCAGGCGTGATCGTCACGGTCAGCTTCACATCGGCGTCGGCATCGGCATCGGCGTCGGCATCCGCATCGGCGTCCGCATCGGCATCGGCGTCCGCATCGGCATCCGCATCGGCGTCGGCATCCGCATCGGCGTCGGCATCCGCATCGGCGTCGGCGTCGGAATCAGCGTCCGCATCAGCGTCGGCATCGGAATCGGAATCGGCATCCGCGTCTGCATCCGCGTCCGCATCAGAGTCAGCGTCGGCATCAGCGTCCGCATCGGCGTCGGAATCTGCATCAGCATCTGCGTCGGCATCGGAATCTGCATCGGCATCAGCATCCGCATCAGAGTCTGCATCGGCGTCGGAATCAGAATCCGCGTCGGCATCCGCATCTGCATCTGCATCAGCGTCCGCGTCGGCGTCCGCATCAGAATCTGCATCGGAATCTGCGTCCGCATCGGCGTCCGCATCGGCGTCCGCATCGGCATCGGCATCCGCATCTGCATCGGCGTCCGCATCAGCGTCGGCGTCGGCGTCGGCGTCGGCGTCAGAATCTGCATCCGCGTCCGCATCGGCGTCCGCATCCGCATCGGAATCTGCATCAGCATCGGCGTCTGCATCGGCGTCTGCATCGGCATCAGAATCAGCATCTGCATCTGCATCTGCATCTGCATCAGAGTCTGCATCGGCGTCGGCGTCAGCATCGGAATCTGCATCCGCATCGGCGTCCGCATCCGCATCCGCATCTGCGTCGGCATCCGCATCGGCGTCGGAATCCGCGTCGGCATCGGAATCGGCGTCGGAATCTGCGTCTGAGTCTGCATCCGCATCGGCGTCCGCGTCCGCATCGGCGTCCGAATCGGCATCAGAATCCGCATCTGCATCAGAGTCTGCATCGGCGTCGGCGTCGGCATCAGAATCCGCATCGGCGTCGGCATCCGCGTCGGAATCAGAATCCGCGTCGGCATCCGCATCCGCATCCGCATCCGCATCGGCATCGGCGTCCGCATCCGAGTCAGCATCTGCGTCTGCATCCGCGTCTGCATCGGAATCCGCATCAGCGTCGGCATCCGCGTCGGCATCGGAATCCGCGTCGGCATCGGAATCCGCGTCTGCATCAGCGTCGGCATCAGAGTCAGCGTCGGCATCGGAATCGGCATCGGCGTCTGCATCTGCATCTGCATCTGCATCTGCATCTGCATCGGCGTCCGCGTCCGCATCGGCATCCGCGTCGGCATCCGCATCCGCGTCAGCATCGGAATCTGCATCAGAATCTGCATCCGCGTCAGCATCAGCATCGGCATCAGAATCAGCGTCGGCATCGGCGTCGGCGTCGGCATCGGCGTCAGCGTCGGCATCCGCATCGGCGTCGGCATCGGCGTCAGAGTCGGCATCCGCATCGGCGTCGGCATCGGCGTCAGAGTCGGCGTCAGCGTCGGCATCCGCGTCGGCGTCAGCGTCGGCATCCGCGTCGGCGTCGGCATCCGCATCCGCGTCTGCGTCGGAATCCGCATCTGCATCGGCGTCTGAATCAGCATCAGCGTCGGCATCAGAGTCGGCATCGGCATCGGCATCAGCGTCGGCATCCGCATCGGCATCAGAATCTGCATCTGAGTCAGCATCTGCATCTGCATCTGCATCGGAATCTGCGTCCGCATCGGCATCGGCATCGGCATCAGAATCAGCGTCGGCATCGGCGTCGGCATCGGCGTCAGCGTCGGCATCCGCATCGGCGTCGGCATCGGCGTCAGAGTCGGCGTCAGCGTCGGCGTCAGCGTCGGCATCCGCGTCGGCGTCCGCATCTGCATCTGCATCAGCATCGGAATCGGCATCGGAATCTGCGTCGGCGTCTGCGTCGGAATCCGCATCAGAATCAGCGTCGGAATCCGCATCAGCGTCGGCATCGGCGTCCGCGTCCGCATCGGCGTCCGAATCGGCATCAGAATCCGCATCTGCATCAGAGTCTGCATCAGAGTCTGCATCGGCGTCGGCGTCGGCATCAGAATCCGCATCGGCGTCGGCATCTGCGTCTGCATCAGCGTCGGCATCGGCATCCGCGTCTGCATCGGCATCCGCATCAGCGTCGGCATCGGAATCGGCATCGGCGTCTGCATCTGCGTCGGAATCAGCGTCCGCATCGGCATCCGCGTCCGCATCGGCATCAGAATCTGCATCTGAGTCAGCATCTGCATCTGCATCGGCGTCCGCATCGGCGTCGGCGTCGGCGTCAGAGTCAGCATCGGCATCCGCATCCGCATCGGAATCCGCGTCGGCATCAGAATCCGCATCGGCGTCGGCGTCCGCATCGGCGTCGGCGTCGGCGTCAGAATCTGCATCAGAATCAGCGTCGGCATCCGCATCTGCATCTGCGTCGGAATCAGCATCCGCGTCGGCGTCAGCATCCGCATCTGCGTCGGCATCGGCGTCTGAATCGGCGTCGGCGTCGGCATCGGAATCCGCATCAGAATCCGCATCGGCATCAGAATCCGCATCGGCGTCGGCGTCCGCATCGGCGTCGGCATCGGAATCTGCATCAGCATCCGCATCTGCATCGGCATCAGAATCTGCGTCGGCGTCTGCGTCTGCGTCGGAATCCGCATCGGCATCGGCATCGGCATCGGAATCTGCATCAGCATCTGCATCCGCATCTGCGTCGGCATCGGCGTCTGAATCGGCGTCGGCGTCGGCATCGGAATCCGCATCGGCATCGGCATCGGAATCTGCATCAGCATCTGCATCCGCGTCTGCATCGGAATCCGCGTCGGAATCTGCATCCGCATCCGCATCGGCGTCGGAATCCGCATCTGCGTCGGAATCCGCATCTGCGTCGGAATCATCGGGCGGGTTCGGATTCGTATTGGGATCGGCAGGCGTTGATGCAGTGGCAACGCCTGGATCAAGCCGCGTTAATTCCTGAGGGCGTTCGGCATCAGGGAAATCAATGCCAACCGTTGGGTATCCGGCACCAGGGTCAACGATCTGACCGGTTAAATCGAGGACCACATGTGTGTGCGATCCGCCGCCGCTTCCGCCGGCATCACTTCCGCCAGTGCCACCTGCCTGGGGACCCGCGGCTGGCGCTTCAAGGGTTTGCGTCGGATCCTGCCCATCTGCGATCGCCTGTTGTATAGCGGCAATATCTTGTTGCTGAGTAGCCGTAGGTTCAGTGGTCACGCTGCCCGTACTGTCCCAGTGACTGTCACGGCCAAGGTCCAGTTGCTTGCCATCCGCCAAAGACAAGGTAATTGCACCAGAAGCCCCAGTCTCGACCTGTTCTCCTTCGAGGACCCTGTCACCTTCAACCAATAAACGCTGGCTGCCATCAGGTGCTACTGCAAACACTTGTCCTATTACCGCTTTGACGATCCCAGAGACGCCGCTCATGTGTAGTTCCCTCGATCCTGTTCTCGCCCAATTCATCCACTGACCAGGCGTAGAATGCTAAAAGAGAATTTAATTAGTATTTGTAATGCAACATGTAACAAAGGTAATGAAAGCACGTTCCGGCAGAGGATTTATTGATGCCGCTTCGCTTAAAGACCTTATATTAATAGATGAAGTGAATGAATAGTAGTGCAGGCAGGAATTTAGGTTAAAAAAAAGGGACTTTGTCAATAGTCCCTGTGTCGTACATGATATATATTAAGTAAGTAAAAATGACGAATTATATAAATCCCTCATCGTCATCATCGGAAATTAATCCTTCCAGACCACTCAACGAACGACGCGCCTGTGCACGGCTGGTCAGCTTTGCCTGAGCGACCGGTGGCAGATCGGTAATGCTGATGACGCCTTTACTCATCAGCACTTCGATCAGGTCCTCCAGGACGCGAACCATCTCAAGATCGCTCTGCCGCAATTGCAGTAGCGATGCCTCACGAATTTCTCTCTGCCGCATCCATTCGTCAATTTCTGCTGTGCTGACTTCACTTTGTTCTGTCATGGCATGAAAAGGGACAAGCTCCACCTGAATAATTCGCCCCGCTTCATCGCGTTCTATGTAGTACATTTTCAGCCTCTTTTTAGCCTGACAGGTTAATTTCCACCCAGGGTGCTGGCATCAGCAAAATAGCGCCCCATTGCGCCATACAGGCCGATATTTTCGAGAACCGACAGTTCGCCCGCTGTTTCTACACGTTCAGCAATCAGTGGCAAATTAATTTGTCGGGTTGCCCAATAAATGGCCTCGATAAACAGTTTTTTATCTTCTTCACTATCAATATTACGAATGTAGCTACCGTCAACTTTGAGCCAGGCAAGCCCCCACTGCGGCAAATTGCCGATGAGATGGAACCGGCCGCCAAAATGTTGGATCCCTAAACGGCAGCCCAGCGTTTTAAGCCGTTTGACCAGAATAGTGACCCGCTCGGCATCGGGTAGCTCGTTTTCATCCAGTTCCAGCGTCAGGCGCGATGCCAATTGTGGCGCATTCACCAAGGGTTGTAACAGTGCATGAAGGCTTTGGTCATCAGCCACACTGGCACCGCTAATACTCAGTGCAAGTGGCCGGTTTGATTTTTCCATCTCGCGCAGCGTCTGTTGCAACATCACAATATCCATGCGGCGACTGAGATCGAGGCGGTGGATCCACGGCATAAAACGTCCTGCGGGTATTAGTTCGCCCTCCGGCGTTCTGATACGGGCAAGCACTTTATGATGCAAAACAACATACGCATTGTTGCATTCATAAACCGGCTGCGAGAAAAGCTCGAAAGCACCGTCTGTCAGTACCGCATCCAGACGGGTATACCAGCTATGATGATCCTCTTCGCTATCGTCTGTAACCGTCATATCCGTGCTGGCAAAAAAGCGCATTTCGGTTTCCGCCATCGCCAGCGCCTGGTCTGCCTGCATCAGTATCGTCTGTGGCTTGTCGCCAACATGGAAGGGCACCAGCGCGAAATGGGCGACCGGTGTCACGTCGCTCATTCCTGTTTCTGACAGCGCCTTAAGCTGGGTACTGAGGGTGTTAGTCAGGTTGTCGAGTTCATTATGCAGGAACTGCGGGGCAAGGATGGCAAACTCCCCGCCGCGCACACGGGCCAGGAAACCTTCATTACGGAAGTAATGCTTTTGCAGGCCATTGAGAATATCTGCCACCGCGATCAGCAGCTTATCGGTTTTCGCGCCGCCAAGACGCTGATTAAGGCCGATAAGATCCTGAACCCGCAACAGGATCAGGTGACCCGCGTCATTCTCTTCATCGCTCAGACGCGACTGCAATTGCATATCAAAAGCGCGACGGTTGTTCAGGCCCGTCAGGCTGTCGTGGTAAGCCTCCCGGCGCAAGGATTCGGTGCGCTGCGCCTGCTCGCCAAACAACGCCTCAAGTTGCGTCACCATCAGATTGGTCGCCTCAACGACCCGACGCAGTTCCGGCGTTTTCGGCAGCGCGGGAACATTGAGAAACTCGCGGCGACAGATAGCCATCGCCTGCTCCACAATGTAGTTAAGCGGTCGCAAGAGACGGCGCAGCAGAAGAGTTACGCCGAGAATAAATAACAAGCTACAGCCGATAAGCCACAAAAAGCTGGCGACCATATTGTCCCAAAGACGCGCCAGGGCAAACATCGGATGGCTAACGACCTCAACCCTGGCAACCTGCGTCCAGCCATGCGTGACAATGGCGTCACCCTCCCCAGGACTCAGATTTACCATGCGGACAAACCAGTCCGGCACGCTGGCGCTTTGCGGATTGTCGGTGCGCTCAATGATGGGTTTGTTGGTTTTAATATCCACCACCCGAATACGGTAAAAATAACCGCTGTCAAAGATGGAGTTCACCATCAGTTCCGTCATTGCCGGATCATCAATATGGGTCGTCAATGACAGCCCCAGCGCCGTTGCCGCATCCTGTGCGTGGGCGCTGAGCTGATTCCGGTATTGCTCCCTGGAACCCTCCAGAGAAACAAAAAAGTTGCCGCAGAAAATGACGAGCGTAAATAAACAGATGCCGATCAGTAGCTGCTTATAAAGGGACATAGCCACATCCTATTCATTAATTTCAAATCCTTCTGCACGCATTCTGGTGAGAAGATCCTGCCAGCGGGAGAGTCGTTTACTGTCCCCCACGCGTTTATTCCCGCCGGATTGCGGCAACCACAGCCCTTCCCCATTAAAAGCATAAACCGGGAGCAGATCTGTACGCTGTGTGGCAGGCAAGATGGCGGTTTTCAGGTTATCCAGTACTAATGGGATCGCATCAGGGGTGGCATACCACGTCACCACCATATGCGCCTGATTTAACTGAAGTGCTTTAACGTAAGTAATACGCAACTGGTTGGCGGGAACCCCCATCTCACGCAGCGTAAAATATTTCGCCAGCGCAAAATCTTCGCAATCCCCTGCCCCTTTACGTAAAAATTCTATCGGCGTTGCCCAATAATCCTGCTGATGCCAGACGACAATGTCATCTTTGAACGCCATTCGGGCATTAAAAAACCGGTTTACCTGATTCAATTTATCCTGAATCGTGCCCTGCGGTGGATTTTTAAGCAAGGCGGCCCACTCATCAATCCGCTGCCTGGCGGCTGGCGTCGCCGGGCCGTAGAGCCGCTCAGTTTGCGTGGAGATGGCGTTAAAATCCCACCCGGCACCCAGTCCTGGAGAGAAAATAAGCAACACCACCAGCGCGAAGGATAACCCGCGTCGCAACGTTGCACACAAAAAATGACGGTAGGGGCGCCGCATATGTCAGCCTGTCCGGGCAACGTTGCTAACGGACATTGTCAGTTGCATGGCGCGCTCAGGTCGCGTCAGCCAGCGTTTACGGTACGCGACATAGCCGGAAAGGTAATGCTCGACATCGTCAATCCTGACGCGATAGCTGTGGTGACGAATAAAAAAGCTGCCGACAATACGCGGCGGATTTTTAAAAAACATGGCCAGCTCCGGCCAGAAAAAACCATTCGCCAGGTAGCGGGCACGGGTTTCCAGCGCCTGGTTGAACACGGTCATGTCGAAGTCCGCTAACAGGTGCTGATATGGCGAAACGGCAAGCCGTTCTATCATCCGCGACGCCGCCATCATCAACTCCAGCAACGTGGGGTAAGTGGTAATACGTTCCTGCACAAAGTCGAGATGACCGCGTACATTATCCAGACCGAACTGATAATAGCGTTCCAGCGGCCGGTAGAGCGTCAGTTCATTAACGCAGTAACTGAGCCAATGGTCATGGGCCTGCCAGTGCTTCTGTTCGATAAAATAGTCCATTGCCCGCTCGACCATCTCCAGCCAACGCGGTGTCTTCGTCAATCCATAGAGACGCATCAGGGCAAAGGCGGCTTCCCCGTCGTAATAGATAATGCGGTGCTCCGCCTTGAGCGATAAATCCCCGGCGTTGAGCACATGTACGAAGCCCCCGTTCTGCGCGTTCTGCATAAAACCGATGCCAGCCGCCAGCCGCGCCATTGCACCCAGATAGCGCTCGTCATTGGTCAGTTCTGTATATTTCGCCATCGCCAGGATACAGACCGCGTTACCGCCCAGTTTGATCTCATCACCCGTATCTACCAGGAAATCGGCTTCGCCGCCATCGGGCAAGGAGCAGGTACGAATAAACGTGGTACACAGGGCATCCAGCGCCCGCTCAATAGCCGCAAAATGGGCGGGGTGTTGGGTCACTTCCCACCCTTCGAGCAAGGCGTAGGTCGAGCTGGCATGGCGCAAGGCGTTATAGGTCGGAATGGCGCGATCAAAGCAGGGGAACCAGCCGTAATGATAACGTCCGGAAGGTGTCACCTGGCGTGCCAGGTAATCCGTCGCCGAGTCAATCATCGGCTCCAGGGCAGTCTCCTGCCACTCGGGCAACTGGCGATAGCCGCTGTTACGTCCGTCCGATTCGATGGGAAAGACCTGCTCACCATCGCAAAACAGCGCGCGGGTAGTGAAACGCCACAGCGTCTGGTCAGGGTGCTCAGGCCAGTTCAAGACCGCCCCAAAGCGACGACGGGAATAATGGGCAAGGTTACTGGCGTTAGGGGTAGCAACGCCGTGATCGCCGTTATAGAGCAGCGCGTTGGCGGCGATCTCTTGCTCCAGCATGGCATAGCAAAATGCCGGGTCCAGGCTCAGCCCAAAGCGAAAATAGTTCCGTTTGGTCTTCGCCAGACGAGCTTGCAGCGTATCCCAACGTAGCGTGTCGACCTTGTCGACCATGTCAACTCGCAGCCAGCAGGCCTTAAGACCGCTCTTTTTACGCCACTGTTGCAGCGCCTGCGTTCCCTCTTGCCAGGCTTTGTCGAATGTCTCGCCACAGCCGCGCACAACGTGGGCACGGCTTTTACTGTCGGACACGCTAAAAAAGATGACCCAGGACGGGCACAGAGACGGTTTTGCCGCTACATCCAGCGTTTCCATCACCGGGCGGGTTTGCGCAAGTAAGTGGCTGAGCGACATTTGACTCCTTAATTGCTCCCGGGCATCCCCAGTGCTGAAAATCCTTGTATCATAATAACATTATGAATGCCTGGTTGTGTATTCTGTACATCTATATCTTTGCCCGTTGAGGCGGTGCTGTGAGGCCCTTTTACGCACTTTTTCTGTTGCTGCTTGTCGGTGTGGTCGCCCATGCCGACACGCCGCTACTGTGGAACCAGCCCGCTAACCCGCAGACCTGTCCGGTTGGCGATGACGCCGTGTGGGTTCAGTATGCGGGCGGCTCGGCCTGTATTCGCTACTTTAGTGCGGGCTCCCTGCACGATGCGCCGCTGGCACTGGTGATGTTTAAAGGCGATCGGGTATCGCTGATTAAGCGCCCGCCAGACCAGATCCCGGCCAATACAGCCGACGCGCAACGCCGCGAGGCGCAGGCCATTTTTCGTCGAAGCGGGCTACCAACATTGATTGTTGCCCGTCCGGGAACCTATGGTTCCAGCGGCAACCACTATCGCCGCCGCCAGGCAGAAGAATTTCTCGCGCTGAATGCCGCCGTAGATGCCATCAAAGCACGCTACGGTATTGCGCGCTTTATCCTCAGCGGACACAGCGGTGGCGCAACGGCCGCATCGGCGCTGCTCACGTTTGGACGCCGGGATATTGACTGTGCCGTGCTCACCTCCGGCGCATGGGGGCTACTGGAACGGGCCGGGCGTATGCGCAAAGAACGTGGCGAGGCATCAGCCCCGGGCCTGGACGGCACCGGGCTCGCTAACCCGTGGGATCCCCTCGACCACGTAGCGGGTATAGCGAACGATCCCGCACGATTAATCCTGGTGATCGGCAACCGGCAGGATCGTAACACGCCGTTCGATCTGCAAACCCGGTTCGTACAGGCTTTGCGTGAACATGGCCACCAGGTGAAGCAGCTCGAACGCCCCGCCGTCGCGCCGGAATACCATGATTTACAGGGTAATCAGGGGGTTAATGCAATAGCCCTTTGCCCACACCACGGCACTGCCCTGAATGAGTAAGGATACAACCATGCGCCAGAACCCCCCTCGTCCGCGCAACACTGGCCCCAACACGCCGGGCTGGACCGCCGCAGATCTTACGCAGTTGTTACCCGGCAGTCTCTGGCACAACCGCCCGGATGCCGCCTGGATTGCGGGCGACATCGCCATTTTGCATGACAACACGCCGTATGACCGCCCTTGTCTGTTCGTTGCGATCGACACCGATACCTGGCTGCAAGGCTCAGGTAATACCGGTATTTACGCGGGCTGGAAGGATACGCACACCCTGCTGCCAGAGCAGGCTTCCCGCTACTGCGGCGCGATTGTCCAGCGCAAACTCGCAGGCCTGCCGCCTGGCTTTCCACAACTGGTGGTAGGTGACAGTTATCAGGCGCTTCACTTACTGGCCGAAGAAGCACGGCGGCGTTTTAACGGCAAACTGGTGGCCGTCACAGGTACCGTCGGCAAAACCTCGACCAAAGAGATGCTGGAGGCGATCCTGACCGACAACCTGTCTGTGATAGCCAGCCGCGGCAATCACAACACCCGTACCGGCGCCTCCGTCACCCTGGCGCGTGCAGTATCGAACCCACAGGCCGTCGTGATGGAAGTGGCCATCTCCGCGCTCTGGATGCGTAATGGAGGCGTCGGGCATCGCATTAAGCCGCACATCGTTATCATTACCGAAATCGGGATGACTCAGGTGGGCAAGAACGTGACCACCCTGAATGACGTGGCACGCTATAAGGCGCGCATCAGTCATGGTCTTATCCCCGGTGGCTACGCCATTTTGCACCGCGATATGGCCGAGTATGCGACTGTCGCGGCAAGCGTTGAACGCGACGGCGCGCGGATTATCAGTTACGGATTCAACCCGGACGCAGATGTGCGTATCACCGGGATAACACCAGACGACAACGGAAGCAGAGTCACGGTCGCTTTTCATCAGCAGGTCGTCAGCTACCGGCTGGCCGTGCCCGGTAACGGTGGCGCGCTCAATTCGGTTGCATCGCTGATTGCCGCCGATCTGCTGGGCGTGAACCTGTCGCAGATTATCGCAGGCCTTGAGGGTTATCGCAGCGATGGTCAGCATCTGTGCATTACCCCGTTGTCCCTACCCGGCGGCGGGACAGCCACGCTGATTGATGACAGTTACAACGCCGAATATCTTTCTATGCTCAATGCGTTTGCGGTTGCGGCGCAACGTGCCCGAGCTCATGGCGGGCGTGTCATTGCCCTGCTGGGACGCATTGTTAATCTCGGCGATCAGAGCCAGGCCATTCACCGTTCTCTGGCGACGCCATTACTGGAAGCTGGCTGCCAGCACGCCTTTCTGCACGGCGAGGAGATGACGGCATTACATGAGACACTGCCGGAAGCCACGCGGGGTGGTCATTTTCAGACGGCGCAGGCGCTGGTTGACGCCGCCGCCCCGTCGCTGCGCCCCGGCGATATCGTGCTGGTAAAAGGCAGCGTGCGAAACTCGGATTTCAGGCAGGTTGTCAGTCTACTGAAAACCCGACTTGCCGCCCTGCCCGCGCTGCGTAAAGGGCACACCGCGCGCCTGCTGATCAACCTCTCGACCGGTGAGCAACGCGTCGCGGAACGGGCCGATAGCCCCTTTGCGTCGCACTACCTCAGCCAGTTACTGCTGGCCTGTTGTGTCGCCGATCGCCTGTTAAATAAAAAAACCACCCTGGAGACCGCCATCACCGTGCGGGAGATCGCGGCGGATATCCTGAAAGGTAACCCGGCTCTGACACTCAGGCAGGGTGACAAACTGACCGTGAAGTCCCTGCTACAGGGAATGTTGCTACATAACGCCTGCGATGCGGCCATTAACCTGGCAGAGCATCTGGCTGGCAGCAGTGCAAAAGCGCTGGCCCAGTTGCGGGAACTGAGCGCCACTATCGGCATGCCGCACACGCATATGAATACCGTCTCCGGTCGCGTGCGCCCAGGGCAGCGCACGGTACTTTTGGATATCGCCAGGCTTGTGCGCCATTTCTACCAGCGCTATCCGCATCTGTTGCCGTGGTTTTGCGAACAAGAAGCCGTCATCGGCGAGCGCATCTATCGCAAAACTGGCAATCTGCACAGTGACGGCAGCGCGTGGGGGCAATTCAGTGCCGGAAACTGGGGTTTCGCGCTGCAATGGTTTTCAGGCGAACTTTGGTTGGCCTGCGCGGCGGGTGCAAACGATGCTTTCCACCTTGATTATCTTCTGGATGAACTGCTGGCGCAGGCCGATACCGCCCATCAACCGGTCGCCTGTGCCCCCAGCGTTCGCCAGATTGACTCACCGACGGCGACGCTGACATTTCTGGGGGATACCTATTTCGGTGAGTGGTACACCGCCCGGCGTAAGGCCCGCGGTATTGATGACGCACTCCAGCGCTACGGCTATGAGTATAGTTTTGCGGCTATCGCCCCCCTTCTTCACAACAGCGACATGACGCTTGCCAACTTTGAAGCGGCGCTGACCACCGATCTCAGCGCCAGTCTTGCAGGCCGTAAACCGTTCTGCCTGACAGGCGATCCTGCTGCCTCTGTCGCCGCCCTGCGCAAACAGGGCATCAATGCGGTGGCGCTGGGCAACAATCACGCGATGGACGCCGGGTTACCCGGTCTGTATAGCACGCTGACAGCGTTTCGCGAGGCGGGAATCGCCTGCGTGGGCGCCGGGATAAACGCGCAGCAGGCGCAAGCGCCGCTGGTCGTCACCGTGGGCAAGCGGACGTACAAGATTTTCAGCGCCTACTGGTATCGACGTTATATGGAAGAGGAATGCGCCTTTTATGCCCGCCCTCGCCGCGCGGGCGTCGCCTGTATCAGTGGTGGACTGATTGAACAGCTTCGCAAAGAGAAAGCGAGCGCTCACCCCGCCACGCTGATTGTTCTTGCTCACTGGGGGCTGGACTACCGCTGGACCACCGCCCGGCAGCGCACCCTGGCTAAGCAACTGAGTGATGCCGGTGCCGATCTGATTATTGGCTCCGGGCCGCATATGGCAGGCGAAGCGGCGCAGCAGGATCAAAGCCTGGTGATTTACAGCATCGGTAATGCAGTGTTTAACAGTAACGGTGAATATCAGGAGCGCGGCATGCCGGCTTACGGTTTTATCGTTCGTCTGTTAGTGGGTACCCGGCAGCCGCAAATTCAGTTGCTGCCCATCTTTACTGATAATAAAAAGACCTTCTGGCAGCCCCGTCCGGTGAATGAGGTGGAGTTTTCAACGCTGGTTACGCATCTGACGCAACAGGGAATGCCTGTTATTCGGGAAGGAGAAACGGGCACGGGCTGGCGTGCGCTGACTGTCGATAATGAATGCAGGCTGGTCATGTCGCTTAGTGAGTGCTTTGGCGAAAGTTAACACCGCTCTGGCATAAAAAACGGCATCTTACACAGTGGATATCCCACTTTTCAGATGCCGTTTACTTATTTTGACCGGATACTTATCGCCTTTTTAACGGGCTATAAGTCCCTAAGGTATTAATTGTGCTGTGATTTCATCGCACTTAGCTTGTAAAAGCTCTCTGTATTTCGGGATCTCTTCAGTCTGGCACTGGAGGACTATGCAATATCCCTCAATCCATACTTTTATATCCTGATTCACAAAGTGGCTTTGAAAAATACGCGCCCATTCGTCACTCGGTACACCTTCAAGTTCGAAATATTTAAGCGCGCCGTTCCCACGTAAACTGCGATGCTCATCCAATCCAATTATTTTCATTTTATTCATCCTTAAGCAAAACCATAGAAATAGTAATGCCTGAAAGATGAACAAATTAAGGAGATTATAAAAAGAATATTAAAATAAAACTTAACTCAAACTCTCATATATTAAACCTGAAAATTTCAGTTAATGTCGCGTAATAATATAAGTATCAATAAAGGATAAAGAGATATCACTGACGTGCGCAAAAGAGCAAACGCAGCCAGCCGACGTTTGCTCAAACATAAAGGAGGGTTTTCACATCTGTTCGGTGAACATCGGCAGGCGAATTTACGTCACGCTGCGATACACCGGGACTCGCCGGGTAGTACCCGTCAGGTTGTCAAAGATATCCACTTCCGCCGTGGCGATCGCCATACCGCTTTTTCGCAACCGTTGCACATCGGCAGCAATACGCTGGATCCCAAACCAGAAAAGCCCGTCAAGCGCTGTAACCGGCAGCCCTCTTTCCAGCGCCAGTTTGAGTCGTTCGCGTGGAGCTTTTACCTCTTTGGCGATTTGCTGATAAGGCGTAGCCACTGACCCGGAGGCATCTACCCGCCGGATACGGGTTGAAAGGCGATACTGGAATGCATCCGGTATATCGCTTAAATCGGTTTTCAGGGTATAGACGCAGCCGAAACGTTTACCGTTGAAAATAACGTTTTTCTGACCGATTTGTAGCTCATCACGCAGGCTGGCAATCAACTGCGGCGCGCGAATTAACAATAAGCGAAAAGGAAGCTCAAAGCTGGTCACGTAATCGACGTTGAGCAGCGCAATGCGTAATCGCTCTTCGGCGTTCGCCTGCGTCTGACGGCACTCGTCAAGCGTGTCTGCCCACTGGCGAGCGATACGGGGAGATTCATTCAGTTCGGTGAAGCTATATTTTTCGATTTCATAATCAATACGATCCACCACTGCGTCTCCCTCATTCCTGCGGATAAGTGTAAGTCTGCCGGGCGGTTATTTTAGCAACGAAGCGGCGTGGTCGAAAGCACTCTTCTTTTAAGATATCCCGACGCCATACCAACAGAAAAACGGGGTATCTGAAGATACCCCGCTCAGGGAGGGACGTTATGACGGGACGGTCAGCGCGCCATTAACGCAAAGACACCCCAGCCAAGGAACTCACGCGTCCAGCTAACATGGCGTTTTGGCGCTGCCGTAAGCGTCGCACGAATCTCTGGCGCGAAATCATCATCAGGGTTGGCCTCAAGCCAGCGGCGCATCGTCAGCCACTTCGCCGCTTCATACCGGTCCCACCCTTCCTGGTCTGCCAGTACCATCTCGACGACGTCAAAGCCCAGCTCATCAAATGATGCGACAAGCTCAGGTAGCGTATGAAAGTCTGCTATCGCGTTGGCGAAACAGGCCTGGGCTACCTCTTCCGTTGGCGGTAGCTGCCGCCAGTAAGGCTCGCCAATGAGGATAATTCCTTCGGGACGAAGGCTTTTTTGTAACAGCGCGATAGCCCCTGCTACCCCGCCACCAATCCAGGTTGCGCCCACACAGGCGGCCACGTCACATTTTTCATCCGTGACAAAACCTGCCGCATCGCCATGAATAAATGTCACGTTTTCGCTGACGCCGAGTTCTTCGCTACGCTGTTTCGCCTGTTCGCTGAAAAGCTGGCTCATATCAACGCCGACGCCGGTGATGGCATAATCGCGTGCCCAGGTACAGAGCATCTCACCCGAACCGCTGCCAAGATCCAGTATGCGCATACCCGGTTTCAGGCGTAGTACCGCACCGAGTGTCGCGAGTTTTTCTGGCGTAAAGGGGTTATGAATGCGGTGTTCGCTTTCGGTAATCGTAAAAATACGGGGGATATCCAATGCAGAAATTCCTTTTACTGTTGATGTAACGACCAATAACCTTAAAGGTTGTGTTGATTAAAAATATATCACCTTAACCTAAACGTTATCTCAACAGTACGAAATATCGCCTGCATGTTTCGTGATAATGACCGCATTCATACGCCAAAATGATTAATCTGCCGTGTGAAAAATGCCCGCTCTTTGGAGTGATGTCATGAGATTGTCGCATCCGCCCAGGCGAGAGCTTCCTCCATTGCATCAACAGCCGCCCAGCCTGGAATATTCAGTTTTTTTGCCTGTTGCTGTACCGTTTCCCATTCACAGCGCTCATAATTTTGTACCAGGTTAAGGACGTCATAAAGCGTACCCTGTTTATGCACCAGCGCATTGCTAACGGATAAAGGAAGTGTTATTTGCTCGAAAATTTCCTCAAGCGGGATCTCCAGCATGGCATCCAGTAATGAAAACAATCCGCATAAGAATGCCTCCTGCGCACAACACGTTGAATGTGTACGCGCAACAATGATTTCGCAGAATTTAGCCCTGGACAGGGAAAGATGATAAAGCTCGTTAGTGTCTTTATTAGAGAGATTGGCCAGGCAAACCAGCGAAACAAAGCGAGTTAATTCACTTCGCCCCAAATAGATAGCAATTTTTTTGAGCGTTAAGTTGTCGACAGCGCTTATGCCACTAACGCGATGCACAATATTTTTGGCATATTTTAAGATCTTGTAAGTCAACGATAAATCATGTTCGAGTATACGTCCGATTTTATCAAAATCTAACTCTGGCGCGTTAACTTCGCTCATCAACTGGAAGAGGTGTGCAGCTTTGTGTGGCAGGCGTTTGCTCTGAATAATTTCCGGCTTACTGTAAAAATAACCTTGAAACAAATGGAAGCCCTGGTCTTTATATTGTTTAAACTCGTCATATGTTTCGATTTTTTCCGCCAGCAGATTTTTTGTTTTTAACTGCAACGCATGACGTTTCAGAAATCCATTGATTTCTTCAAACGAATTTGCCTTAACGTCAAATTTCAGAATAGTTATATAGGGTAAAAAACGATCCCACGCTTCGTCCATCGCAAAATCATCTAATGCCAGCGTATAGCCTGAGGCGAAGAGATAGCGCACGGCCTCGAACAGCGCATCATCAGGGACAGCATCTTCCAATATTTCAATGACGACGCGTTCGCGAGGTAAGATGTCAGCCATCCCCTGAACAATCATTTGATAGGGGAAATTAATATAAGAGATGTTCTCCCCTACAAAGCGAAAAGTTGGGATGCCCAGGAACTGGTCGGAGATCATCTGGCTGGTCGCATAATCGGCCGGTACGTTTGGAAAATAGTTATTCATTCCAGAACGAAAAAGGAGCTCATAGGCTACGGTATGCAAGTCACGATCGAATATCGGCTGTCTGGCAACGAAAGAGTCCATAGCTTCCCCCTAAGTATCCATTAGATTAAGTGAACCAGAAATTAAATTTAACTTTAATCCGATTGTTCATTTATTTAATTGAGTTATTTGAAAGATACTTATTCTCGCGTAGCCATGATCAGGCTAAGTAAATTTCCCCCAGGCGTTCACTTTCAGAGAATACAATTAGCCTGCAAACCAAATTCCATGAAAATTATGCAAATCCATTTTAATAGCAAATTATTATCATCACATTCACTGCCAGTTAAACTTATAAATGATGTTATACGCAGTTTTATGGCAAAAATGAGAGACATCGCAATTTTTGAAGTGATAACAATGAAGGCATAACTCACAAATACAGGTTTGCTGTTCGGTAAAAAGCACTGTTTTCAGGCCGGTGATGCATACCTCTTGAAAAGACACTCCCACTGACAATGCTGTATCGACTCGCCTGTCCATTCGCAGTGGCGAGCACAAAACGTGCGACCGATCACAAAATAACCTTGTAATTCAACGGTCAAATTACAGGTTTCAATCCTGTGACAACGCGTCGCTCAACGGACATTTATTCCGCAAAGAAATTAATCTGTCGCCAAAGCCCGACACTCTGTAAGTTGCGGAAAGTATTTAAAAAAATGCCTCTTGTAAGGCGCAAAATTTAGGCGTACATTAGCCCCGTCTGATGCGAGATGCATCAAGAATTCTGAGATGGAGCTGTGGCCGAAAGGGAGAAAATTCCCATTTTCAATTTGGCGTAGTTTCACCTCTCTATACTCAGTCCTGATCTGGTCATGAATGCATACGTATGTATGCGGAGCGATGAAGCGTGAAATATTTCTTTATGGGCATTTCGGTGATGGTCATTGTTTGGGCCGGTACATTTGCCCTGATGATCTGAGCAACGTTCGTAGAACGAAAAGAAGAACAGGAGCCATTTGGCTCCTGTTTTCATTTGTGAAAAGGCCTGTGTGCCCGGGCTTACTGCTCTGTGTCTTCCGCCGTGGATTTTGTGGTAGCGGGAAGCAGACCATCGGCGCGGAACATCGCTTTGATGCCCCTTACCGCCTGACGAATACGATCGCGGTTTTCAATCAGGGCAAAACGCACATGCGTATCGCCATAATCACCAAACCCGATGCCAGGCGACACGCAAACTTTGGCATCCTGTAGCAGCTTCTTAGCAAATTCCAGCGACCCCATGGCGGCATAAGGTTCAGGGATTTTCGCCCAGACGTACATTGACGCCTTTGGCATTTCGACCATCCATCCGGCTTCATGCAGGCCTTTTACCAGCACATCGCGGCGGCGCTTATACTGTGCGGCAATATCGTGCACGCACTGCTGGTCGCCTTCGAGCGCGGCGATGGCTGCCACCTGCAGCGGCGTAAAGGTGCCGTAGTCGTGGTAGCTTTTAATACGCGCGAGCGCATTCACCAGCGTTTTATTGCCGACCATAAAGCCGATACGCCATCCCGCCATGTTGTAGCTTTTTGAGAGCGTAAAGAACTCAACCGCCACGTCGCGAGCACCGGGAACCTGCATGATCGACGGCGCTTTCCAACCGTCATAGACGATATCCGCATAGGCCAGGTCGTGAACGACCAGCACATCATAGCGTTTTGCCAGAGCGACCACTTTTTCAAAGAACTCCAGTTCTACGCACTGCGCGGTAGGGTTGGAGGGGAAGCCCAGAATCATCATCTTCGGTTTAGGGTAGCTTTCGCGGATCGCGCGCTCCAGCTCATTGAAGAAATCAACGCCTTCCACCAGCGGCACAGAACGCACCTGGGCACCGGCAATCACCGCACCGTAAATGTGAATCGGGTAGCTCGGATTGGGCACCAGAACCGTGTCGCCATGGTCCAGGGTTGCCAGCATCAGATGCGCCAGCCCCTCTTTTGAACCGATGGTGACGATCGCTTCGCTTTCCGGATCGATATCGACCTGATAGCGATCCTGATACCAGCGAGAAATGGCACGGCGCAAACGCGGAATGCCGCGCGACGTGGAATAACCGTGCGTGTCCGGGCGCTGGGCAACAGTACAGAGTTTTTCAACGATATGGGCCGGTGTCGGACCGTCAGGATTACCCATGCTGAAATCGATAATATCTTCGCCGCGCCGACGCGCAGCCATTTTCAGTTCAGCCGTGATATTGAAAACATAAGGGGGGAGACGATCGATACGCGTAAAACGGCGTTCAGGACTGAATTCAGCCATAACTTCCTCAGATTAACGTTAGCGCCCGGACCGTCCGAGCGACGCCGCCACGGTTGTGGCGTTTCCTGAACATAGCCTGAAAAAAAACCTGCTGTCGAGAGGAAACGTGAAAAAATTTTACGTCTAAAAAAGAGGAAGCCAAAAAAAATGCGCAAAACAAAACCCTGGCAACAAGAGAAAATATACACCCTCAAATTTAACAAGCTGATATCAATGAAGTTACGTTCTAATAAGGCATTTTTTCACATGTGGCGAAACATCTTCCGACCGGTATCAATCCCCTTTTAAGGAAGGGGGTTTTCCTCATTGCCAAATACGCGCACCTGACTGGTCATTGGCGGCGATGTTTTTTATCATAGCTTTTTCACGCCTTTTACATGAGCCTTCCCGTGCACGAAATATTCAACATGCTGCTGGCGGTATTTGATCGCGCGGCGCTGATGCTGATCTGCCTTTTCTTTCTGATCCGTATCCGCCTGTTCCGCGAGTTACTGCATAAAACGGCGCACACGCCAAAAGAGTTGCTCGCCGTCACGGCTATCTTCTCAATGTTTGCGCTGTTCAGCACCTGGTCCGGCGTACCGGTCGAAGGCTCGCTGGTGAATGTGCGCATTATTGCGGTGATGTCCGGCGGCATCTTATTTGGCCCCTGGGTGGGCATTATTACCGGCGTAATCGCCGGGATACACCGCTATCTGATTGATATCGGTGGCGTAACAGCCGTACCCTGCCTGATTACCAGTATTATCGCCGGTGTTCTCTCTGGCTGGATAAATCGCAAAATCCCTAAGCAAAAGCACTGGAGCGTGGGCATCATCGCCGGGATGTTGTGCGAAACCCTGACCATGACGCTGGTGGTACTTTGGGCGCCGTCGACCGCACTGGGCCTGGATATCGTATCGAAAATTGGCGTGCCGATGATTCTGGGCAGCGTCTGTGTGGGCTTTATCGTTTTGCTGGTACAAAGCGTGGAGGGTGAAAAAGAAGCCATTGCCGGACGCCAGGCCAAACTGGCGCTGGATATCGCCAATAAAACCCTGCCGCTGTTTCGCAACGTCAATAGCGAATCCCTGCGTCAGGTATGCGACATCATTCGCCGCGATATTAATGCCGACGCCGTGGCCATCACCAACGCCGACCATGTGCTGGTGTATGTCGGCGTGGGCGAAGACAACTACCGGGACAGCGACGATATCATTAGCCCGACAACACGCCAGGCAATTGATACCGGGGAGATCATCATTAAAAACAATGATGAAGCCCACAGAACGCCGCAGATCCACTCAATGCTGGTGATCCCGCTATGGGAAAAGGGGATCGTCACCGGCACGCTTAAAATCTATTATTGCCATGCGCATCAAATCACCTCCTCGCTGCAGGAGATGGCGGTTGGTCTGTCGCAAATTATCTCTACGCAACTGGAAGTTTCCCGTGCCGAGCAGCTACGTGAGATGGCCAATAAAGCGGAACTGCGCGCATTGCAAAGCAAGATTAACCCGCACTTTCTTTTTAACGCCCTCAATGCGATTTCATCCTCTATCCGCCTTAATCCGGACACCGCCCGTCAGTTGATTTTCAATCTGTCGCGCTACCTGCGCTATAACATTGAATTAAAAGACGATGAGCAGATTGATATCAAAAAAGAGCTTTATCAAATCAAAGACTATATCGCTATTGAGCAGGCCCGTTTTGGCGACAAGTTGACGGTCATTTATGACATTGATGAAGAGGTGAGCTGTGTTATTCCCAGCCTGCTGATTCAGCCGCTGGTCGAAAATGCCATTGTTCACGGTATTCAGCCCTGTAAAGGAAAAGGGGTAGTGACCATCAGCGTGGCGGAGTGCGGCAACCGCGTGCGTATTGCCGTACGCGATACGGGGAACGGCATTGCGCCCGAGATGATCGCCCGTGTGGAAGCCGACGAAATGCCGGGTAATAAAATCGGTTTGCTCAATGTCCACCAGCGCGTGAAGTTACTGTATGGCGAGGGGCTGCATATCCGCCGACTGACGCCGGGTACCGAAATTGCGTTTTATGTGCCCTTGCACACCACACCTGTGACCACGCCGGCCACGCTGTTGCCTTAACGGGGGAAGTGAATGAAGGTCATCATTGTTGAAGATGAATTCCTGGCGCAACAGGAGTTGAGCTGGCTTATCAAAACGCACAGCCAGATGGACATTGTGGGTACATTTGAGGACGGTCTCGACGTGCTGAAATATTTACAGCACAACAAAGTGGACGCCATTTTCCTTGATATCAACATCCCGTCCCTGGACGGAGTCCTTCTGGCGCAAAATATCAGTCAGTTCGCCCATAAACCGTTTATCGTGTTCATTACCGCCTGGAAAGAGCATGCGGTAGAAGCATTCGAACTGGAAGCGTTTGACTATATTCTCAAACCGTATCAGGAATCGCGCATTATTAGCATGTTGCAAAAGCTGGAAACAGCCTGGCAGCAACAAACCGGCACCAGTGCCAGCCCTGCCCCACGCGAGAATGCGACAATCAACCTGGTGAAAGATGAACGCATCATCGTCACCAGTATTCACGATATCTATTACGCAGAAGCGCATGAAAAGATGACGTTTGTCTATACCAAACGTGAATCCTATGTCATGCCAATGAATATTACGGAGTTTTGCAGCAAGCTCCCGGCGGCGCACTTTTTCCGCTGCCATCGCTCCTACTGCGTCAATCTGGATAAAATTCGCGAAATTGAGCCCTGGTTCAATAACACCTATATCGTGCGGCTGAGAGACCTGGATTTCCAGGTCCCCGTCAGCCGCAGTAAGGTAAAAGAATTCAGGCAGTTAATGCATCTTTAGAGATAATACCCCAGCGACTGGCGCAGGTGCGCGCCGGCGCCGAGCAGGCCTGGGTTATCATGCGTGATCAGGAAGACCGGGATGTCTTGTACGTAGGATTTAAAACGACCTTTATCTTCAAAACCACCGCGGAAACCGGAGGCGGTAAAGAAATCCAGGAAGCGCGGCACGATACCGCCCGCGATATAGACACCGCCAAACGTACCGAGATTGAGCGCCAGGTTGCCGCCAAAACGCCCCATAATGACGCAAAACAGCGACAGCGCGCGGCGACAATCGATACAGCTATCCGCCAGGGCACGTTCGGTGACATCTTTCGGTTGCAGGTTTTCCGGCAGCCGTCCGTCCGATTTCACGATTGCGCGGTACAAATTGACCAGCCCCGGACCGGACAGAACACGCTCGGCAGACACATGGCCGATCTCCGCGCGCAGCTCCTCCAGAATAATGCCCTCTTCTTCGCTGTTCGGCGCAAAATCCACGTGTCCACCTTCACCCGGCAGGCTGACCCAGCGCTTATCGACATGCACCAGATGTGATACGCCAAGGCCCGTGCCCGCGCCATAGACCGCGATTGGCTTGCCCTCAACCGGCTCACCGCCGCCGAACTGAGTCAGATGCTCTGGTTTCAGCATCGGCACCGCCATAGAGACAGCGGTGAAATCGTTAATGATTTCCAGATGTGCGAAGCCAAGGTTTTTTTTCATCTCTGCGATAGAGAAAGCCCAGGTGTGGTTGGTCATCGCCACCCAGTCACCGGTAATAGGGCAAGCGATGGCGATACAGCCATCTTTTACCTCTGCCTTATGCTCATCAAGGTACACGCGTACCACCGCCTCAAGGCTGGGATAATCAAGGCCGGAATAGGTTTTGGCCTGGGAGATGGCTCCGCTACTGAGATCGCAGAGCGCTAATCGTGCGTTCGTGCCGCCCACGTCCCCTACTAAAGCATATTTTGTCATTCTTTTACGGCTCCGCTAAAGTCAGAATAAATCTTTGGCACACTGTAAATTCAAGGCGCTGTAACGACAACGAACATAGCATGAGTGCCCCGGGATTATCGATCTTCGTCACAAATTAACGTAACGGTTTCAGCAATATCTGCACTCGCCGGATATTTTCCACGAGCGTGCTGTGACCTCTGTGCTCAGTTAAAAGGAAATGAACATGCTCCATCCGCGAGCCCGAACGATGCTGCTACTGGCGCTTCCCGCGCTGATTATCGGTGTCGCATCCAGTCTGGTGTTATTGCTGGTCATGAAAGTGGCCGCCGTTCTGCAATTGATACTGTGGAATGGGCTGCCTTATCGTCTGGGTTTTACCCCTGACTCCCCTTTCTGGGTGATTATGATGCTGACCCTGACCGGGCTGGCGGTCGGCCTGGTGATTCGTTACAGCGCCGGACACGGCGGCCCGGATCCGGCAACCGAGCCGCTGATTGGCGCACCTGTGCATGTCTCTGCCCTGCCCGGCCTGCTGGTTGCCCTGGTACTTGGCCTGGCCGGTGGCGTGAGCCTTGGGCCGGAGCATCCTATTATGGTGCTCAATATTGCCCTGGCTGTGGCACTGGGTGGAAAACTATTCCCGCGCGTTGCCCCTCTCGACTGGACTATTCTCGCCTCTGCCGGAACCATTGGCGCACTGTTTGGCACCCCCGTGGCAGCCGCGCTGATTTTCTCCCAGACACTGAATTCAAATACTGACCTGCCGCTATGGGACCGCCTGTTCGCCCCGCTGATGGCCGCCGCCGCAGGCGCCCTGACCACCGGGCTGTTTTTCCATCCCCACTTCGCTCTGCCTGTTGCGCATTATCCGCAGATGCATCTGGTCGATATCATCAGCGGTGCGGTCGTCTGCGCCATCGCGATTGCGCTGGGGATGGTAGCGGTCTGGTGCCTGCCACGTTTGCATCAGTTGATGCATCGCCTGAAAAGCCCGGTACTGATGCTCGGGATCGGCGGCTTTATTCTGGGCGTGCTCGGCGTTATTGGCGGCAATATAACCCTGTTTAAAGGTCTGGATGAGATGCAGCAAATGGCGTTCGCGCAGACCTTTACCGTAACGGATTATCTGCTATTCGCAGTGATAAAACTGGCGGCGCTGGTGGTTGCGGCGGCCTGTGGTTTTCGCGGCGGGCGCATCTTCCCGGCGGTGTTTGTTGGCGTCGCTCTCGGCCTGATGCTGCATGAACATGTCAACGCCGTCCCGGCAGCAATCACTATTTCGTGTGCCATTCTCGGCATGGTACTGGTCGTCACCCGCGATGCCTGGCTGAGCCTGTTTATGGCTGCCGCCGTGGTACCGGATACCAGTCTGCTGCCCCTGTTATGCATTGTGATGTTACCCGCCTGGCTGCTGCTGGCAGGAAAGCCGGTAATGATCGCACCACGCAAAAAATAGTGCGTAACGGCAGAATTTAGCAGAGGAAATCAGCGAGAACCGGCAAGCTGGTGTAAGCTCGAAGACCACATGTGTAAACGTATACACTGACATTAAGGGCATATGTATGGTTTATCTGGCCTCCGGGGATCGCTATCAGAAAATGGAATTTCGCCGCTGCGGTGACAGTGGTCTTAAGCTTCCGGCAATCTCACTTGGACTGTGGCATAACTTTGGCGATGCCACACTCATTGAAAATAGCCGTCAGCTACTCAGACATGCTTTCGATTTGGGGATAACCCATTTCGATATCGCCAATAACTACGGGCCGCCTCCCGGCTCTGCCGAGCGCAATTTTGGTCGTCTGCTGCTGGAAGATTTTTTGCCTTATCGGGATGAACTGATCATCTCGACCAAAGCAGGCTATACCATGTGGGATGGCCCCTATGGGGACTGGGGTTCACGCAAATACCTGATTGCCAGCCTCGATCAAAGCCTGCGCCGGATGGGGCTCGATTATGTCGATATCTTCTATCACCACCGTCCGGACCCAGAAACGCCGCTGAAAGAGACCATGCGAGCGCTGGACCACGTTGTCCGCCAGGGCAAGGCGCTGTATGTCGGTCTGTCGAATTACCCGGCCGATTTGGCGCGCCAGGCCATTGAGATACTCAATGATCTGGGCACGCCCTGCCTTATCCATCAGCCCAAATATTCGATGTTCGAGCGTTGGGTGGAAGACGAGCTGTTGACTGTGCTGCAACAAGAAGGGGTCGGCAGCATTGCGTTTTCGCCGCTGGCAGGCGGACAGCTTACCGACCGTTATCTGAATGGTATTCCGGCAGATTCACGCGCCGCCAGCGGTAGCCGTTTCCTCAATCCCGATCAGATTACGGATGAAAAGCTGGCAAAAGTCCACAAGCTGAATGATCTGGCTATTGCCCGTGGGCAAAAATTATCGCAAATGGCGCTGGCATGGGTTCTGCGCGGGGACAAGGTGACCTCCGTGCTGATTGGTGCCAGTAAAATCAGCCAGCTCGATGACGCCGTAGGCATGCTGGCTAATCGCCAGTTCAGCGAAGCGGAATGCGCCAACATTGACGCGATCCTGAACAGCGCAAAATAACAGCGATTTTAGCAAAAAGTGCTGTCACTATGGATTTAGGAGTTCCGCCGAAGATGCGGGCATAAACGTTACATAATATTGCTGCAACAGACCCGATCGTGAAGGAGAAAACTATGTTCAGGTCACTGATTCTCGCTGCAGTATTAATGGCATGTGCCCCGCTGGTCGCTAACGCTGGCGAAATAACACTGCTGCCTTCTGTAAAATTGCAAATTGGCGATCGCGACAATTACGGCAATTATTGGGACGGCGGACGCTGGCGCGACCGCGACTACTGGCATCGTAATTACGAATGGCGTGACCATCGCTGGCGTATGCATGACCGTGGCTACCACCGTGGCTGGGATAAACGTGATGCTTACGAACGTGGTTACCGTGAAGGCTGGAATGATCGCGATGATCGTCGCGGCCCGGGACGTGGTCACGGCCATGGTCACTGGCGTTAACAAACAGGCTTTAAGCAAAAAGGAGCGCATGCGCTCCTTTTTCTTTGCCAATATTTAGCGTTATACCCCTAAAGCGGTTCCCACCAGCAGCCAGCCATTTAGCGCCACCACCAGGATCACAATCAGCCAGCCAACGCGCTTGACCGTCGGCGTATTCACCAGTTCCCCCATTAACCCGCGGTCACTGGTAAAGATCAGCAATGGCACCAGCGCCAGGGCGATGCCGAAACTGAGCAGTACCTGGCTCATCACCAGAATGCGTGTGGGATCAAGCCCCATCAGGATAACGACAAACGATGGCATCATGGTGATGGTCCGGCGTACCCATAATGGAATGTGGAAACGCACAAACCCCTGCATCACCACCTGCCCGGCCAGCGTCCCTACCACGGTGGAAGAAAGCCCGGCAGCCACCAGGCTCAGGCCAAACACGGTAGCCGCCGCATGACTGAGCAGCGGTTCAAGCGTTAAATAGGCTTCGTCCAAATCGGCAATGCCGGTATGACCATTGAAGTGAAATGCGGCAGCGGCAGTCGCCATCATCGCCAGATTGACGAAACCGGCGATAGTCATCGCGATACCCACATCCCATTTGGTCGCGGAATACCGCTCGCGGCGCGTTCCCTCATGCAGATACTGGGTCAATGAGGAGTGCAGGTAAATCACGTGCGGCATGATTGTTGCCCCTAACACACCGGCGGCAAGGAACACGGCTTCGGTACCCGGCAGGCTTGGGATCAAGATGCCTTTACTGAGCGGAGCCAGTTCAGGACGTGAGAAAACCAGCTCAACAATATAAGCCGCCGCAACAAACAGCAGCAGCCCGCCAATGACTTTTTCCAGCGGTTTCTGCCCGCGGCGTTGCAGCATCAGAATTAAAAAAGTGGCAATACCGGTCAGTACCGCACCTTGTAACAGCGACACGCCGAGGATCAGCTTAAAACCGATGGCGGCGCCGATAAACTCGGCAAGGTCTGTGGCCATGGCGATAATTTCCGCCTGTACCCAGTAGAACCAGACCAGCGGACGCGGGTAATGGTCGCGAATTTGTTCTGCGAGGTTCTTACCCGTAGCAATCCCTAATTTTGCTGACAGCAGTTGAATCAGCATGGCCATCAGGTTCGCCCAGACAACCACCCACAGCAGTTGATAACCGAAGCTGGCCCCGGCTTGAATATTAGTGGCGAAGTTACCCGGATCGATATACCCGATCGCCGCAATGAACGCAGGTCCCATTAACGCGAGCTTTAACTTGCGCGCTGCACGTCCACTGCTACTCTCAACGCGACTGTTGTTCATTTCTTGCCCCTAAATATAGCCTTTGCTATGTTTCATGCTACCAAAATGAGAATGATTATCAAGTTCATTTAGAGTAGATTCGATTGATTTCTTCGATAGTCAGAAACGATGACGGGCCGGATGTTTTTAAGACAGGGACGATGGGATGCAAATCACACCGTCTTGTTAAGAGTTTAGCATTACAGTGCAACTTTTCATTCTTTTACTTAACATAACAGAAATGTATGGCGGATCACTATTTTTGAGTCTGGTCACAGGTCATTAATATACTGTGTGTTTGATCTCGTTTTCTTTCCGCTTGTTACATAGAATGTGCACGAAATTTCTACCCGTCTCATATTTGGAGCAAATATGTCCCGCGTTCTGCACTTTGTTCTGGCGCTTGCTGTTGTGGCGCTGCTTGCATTACTTGTAAGCAGTGACCGCAAAAAAATCCGCATTCGCTTTGTTGTCCAACTGCTCGTGATCGAAGTCTTGCTTGCCTGGTTCTTCCTGAACTCTGATGTGGGTCTGGGTTTTGTGAAAGGCTTCTCCGAGATGTTTGAAAAACTGCTCGGATTTGCCAACGAAGGGACAAACTTCGTCTTCGGCAAAATGAACGATCAAGGTCTGGCATTCTTCTTCCTGAAAGTGCTCTGCCCGATTGTCTTCATTTCTGCGCTGATCGGTATCCTGCAACATATCCGCGTACTGCCAATTATTATTCGCGCTATCGGTACCGTCCTGTCCAAAATCAACGGCATGGGTAAACTGGAATCGTTTAACGCAGTCAGCTCCTTGATTCTGGGTCAGTCTGAAAACTTCATCGCTTACAAAGATATCCTCGGAAAAATGTCCCGCAACCGCATGTACACCATGGCGGCTACCGCGATGTCTACCGTTTCGATGTCAATTGTTGGCGCGTACATGACCATGCTGCAGCCGAAATATGTGGTCGCAGCGCTGGTTCTGAACATGTTCAGCACCTTTATCGTGCTGTCCCTGATCAACCCGTACCGCGTCGATGAGAGCGAAGAAAACCTGCAGATGTCTAACCTGCATGAAGGACAGAGCTTCTTCGAAATGCTGGGTGAGTATATTCTGGCGGGCTTTAAAGTCGCGATTATCGTTGCGGCGATGCTGATCGGCTTTATCGCTCTGATTTCTGGGCTGAACGCCCTGTTCGCTGCCATCCTCGGCATCTCCTTCCAGGGGATTCTGGGCTACATCTTCTACCCGATTGCCTGGGTAATGGGTGTACCGTCCTCAGAAGCGCTGCAGGTGGGCAGTATCATGGCAACCAAACTGGTTTCCAATGAATTCGTGGCGATGATGGATCTGCAGAAAATCGCATCCAGCCTGTCTCCGCGTGCGGAAGGCATCCTGTCTGTCTTCCTGGTTTCCTTCGCTAACTTCTCTTCTATCGGTATTATCGCCGGTGCGATTAAAGGCCTGAACGAAGAGCAAGGCAATGTGGTTTCCCGCTTCGGTCTGAAACTGGTTTACGGTTCAACGCTGGTGAGTGTCCTGTCCGCCTCTATCGCGGCACTGGTACTGTAATTCAGATAAACCGGGGGCAACCCCGGTTTATTTCTTCCCCGCCGCAAATAACGGCTACGCTTTCCCCGTTAATATCCCTTGCAGATAGTCCCGATGCGTTCATTAACAATGCGCGCTATTTCCTGGTCCCGGCAAATTCCCCAATCACTGTTTTTACCAGCGTAATATTCATAAACCCATAATTGCAGTTAAACCTGGAAAGAATGTACATGAGGAGACAAAACGGAGAAATAAAAAACCCCCGCCGTAGCGAGGGTTCGAATTTTGGTGGAGCTAAGCGGGATCGAACCGCTGACCTCTTGCATGCCATGCAAGCGCTCTCCCAGCTGAGCTATAGCCCCACAATGTTCTTTACGCACCAAATCACCTGGGTGGAGGATTTGGTGGAGCTAAGCGGGATCGAACCGCTGACCTCTTGCATGCCATGCAAGCGCTCTCCCAGCTGAGCTATAGCCCCATCGCGTAAAGCGTGTCGTGTTGACGGGCGGCATAATATGAATTCCCTCGCCAGGTGTCAACGGCAAAATTATCTGGTCGCAATCAATCGCTGAAAAAGCATGCAAATGAAAGACATTGCGAAACATCTCGCAGCCAGTAGTTAAACATGTCACATTTTCGCATAAAATGATGCTATAACATTATTCACTAATTATCCCTACAACCACTCTGGAAATAACATGCTCAAGGAACGAATGACCCCGGAAGAGCTCGCGAAGCTTACCGGTTACAGCCGCCAGACCATCAACAAATGGGTGCGTAAAGAAGGCTGGGTCACTTCCCCTAAACCAGGCGTACAGGGTGGAAAAGCCCGGCTGGTGCATGTTAATGAGCAGGTCCGTGAATTTATCCGCAATGCCCAACGCTCGGCCCATGAAATAACGTTCTCTTCTCTTACTGCTAAAGACCCTACTCTGGAAACACTGCTTCTGACGCTGGCCAAAGAGATGACAATGCCCGAACAGAAACAGCTTTCCTCATTGTTACTTCGCGACGGCATTACCGGTTTGCTGTCTCGTCTGGGTATTCGTGAACAGAAATAAGATGAAACTACCTGATAAAATGACGACTGAGGAATTGGCGGATTTTCTCGGCGTGACAAAACAGACGGTGAATCGTTGGATCCGCGAACAAAAATGGTCAACGGAAAATTTGCCCGGCGTAAAAGGCGGTCGTGCGCGTCTTATCCATATCGATAAAAATGTTCGTCATTTCATTATGAAAACACCCACCATGCGCCAACGCCACTCCCCGGCCTCGCTGGCTGAGCCCTTTCCACACTATGAGGCGGATAAACAGACCTCGGCGCTTTTGAAAATTAATGGCGTGCTGCAAAACATGACGCCGCTTGAGCAAGAACGGCTGGTGGTGTTACTCGCGCGCGAAGGAATTCAGGGTTTTCTACAAAGACTTGGCATTACAGCGATAGATGCGGAGTAAAAAAAACGGCAGGTAAAACCTGCCGTTTTCGTTTTATGTGCCGTCTTACTGCTGACTTTCGCGCTCAGCAATAAAATCCAGCGCTTTATTGATACGCTCAATGCTACGGGATTTACCAATCGCATGCACGGTAACATCCAGCGCAGGAGACTGCCCTGCCCCCGTTACGGCGACGCGCAGAGGCATACCGACTTTCCCCATCCCTACTTCCAGCTCATCAGCCGTTGCCTGGATCGCGTGGTGCACGTTTTCCGCAGTCCAGTCAGTCAGCGCGGCGAGTTTATCACGCACCACTTCCAGCGGTTGACGTGCGACCGGACGCAGGTGTTTTTTCGCGGCATCAGCATCAAACTCAGCGAAATCTTCATAGAAGTAACGGCAGCTTGCCGCAATTTCTTTTAGCGTTTTGCAACGCTCGCCCAGCAGTTTCACCAGATCCGCCAGTTGCGGGCCGTTGCGGGTGTCGATATTTTCCTGCTCAATGTGCCACTGCAAATGGGTCGCCACATACTCAGGCGCCAGGGTGTTGATATAGTGGTGGTTCAGCCACAGCAGTTTATCGGTATTAAACGCACTCGCAGATTTGCTCACCGCGCCAAGTGAGAACAGCTTGATCATCTCTTCACGGGAGAAAATCTCCTGATCGCCGCTCGACCAGCCCAGGCGGACAAGGTAGTTCAGCAACGCTTCCGGCAGGTAGCCATCGTCACGATACTGCATCACGCTGACCGCGCCATGACGTTTGGAGAGCTTTTTACCGTCATCACCGTTAATCATGGATACATGCGCATAAACCGGCACCGGGGCATTCAGTGCTTTCAGGATGTTGATCTGACGCGGTGTGTTGTTGATATGGTCTTCACCACGGATCACATGTGTGATCTGCATATCCCAGTCGTCGACAACTACGCAGAAGTTATAGGTCGGAGATCCATCTGTACGACGAATAATCAGATCGTCCAGTTCCTGGTTGCTGAATTCGATCGGCCCGCGGATCTGGTCGTCAAATATAACGGAACCGTCCTGCGGGTTAGCAAAACGAACAACGCATGGCTCATCCGCGGCATGATGTTCGTGACTATGGCGACAGCGACCGTCATAACGCGGTTTTTCACCTTTCGCCATCTGCTCTTCACGCAACGCTTCAAGACGCTCTTTTGAGCAATAGCATTTATAAGCAGTGCCCGCTTCCAGCATCTCATCAATAACCGCGTTGTAGCGATCAAAACGTTTGGTCTGGAAATACGGACCTTCGTCCCATTCCAGATTCAGCCAGTTCATACCATCCATGATGGCTTCAATAGCTTCTGGCGTTGAGCGCTCAAGATCGGTGTCTTCAATACGCAGCACGAACTCACCATCGTGGTTACGTGCAAAAAGCCAGGAGTAAAGAGCAGTACGCGCACCGCCGACGTGCAGATAGCCAGTCGGGCTTGGCGCGAAGCGAGTTTTGATTTTCATGAAAAGGCCTTACGTTTGATAAATATGCCGACAACCGGCAAATCCTGGAAAATTGAGGTCGCAATATTCTATCACTGTGGGGTGATTCCTCAATGTTGTTGCCACAATCACAAGCGTCTATATGTATTTTGTATATAAATCATGCGTCCACGCTCGATTCAACAGCGGTTTGTTTAATTTTACGACGAACGAACAATTTCTTTTGAAAATGCGTTGACTCATTTTCAACTCTCCCTATAATGCGACTCCACACAGCGGGGGTGATTAGCTCAGCTGGGAGAGCACCTCCCTTACAAGGAGGGGGTCGGCGGTTCGATCCCGTCATCACCCACCACTACTTAGGTAGTCTCCGCCGTGTAATGTAAGAAATTGAGAAGTGGGTGATTAGCTCAGCTGGGAGAGCACCTCCCTTACAAGGAGGGGGTCGGCGGTTCGATCCCGTCATCACCCACCACTTTCTCGCCAGCTGGATTTCTTACAACAATATGAAGTACCGAAGTGGGTGATTAGCTCAGCTGGGAGAGCACCTCCCTTACAAGGAGGGGGTCGGCGGTTCGATCCCGTCATCACCCACCACTTCGGGTCGTTAGCTCAGTTGGTAGAGCAGTTGACTTTTAATCAATTGGTCGCAGGTTCGAATCCTGCACGACCCACCAATGTAAAAAAGCGCCCTAAAGGCGCTTTTTTGCTATCTGCAATATAAAAGATTCGAACCTGCAGCAGGTTCGAGTCGAACGAAGTGAGACAACGGAGCCGCCTGCGGCGACGGCCCGAAGGGCGAGGCAAAGCTGAGTCATCCTGCACGACCCACCAATGTAAAAAAGCGCCCTAAAGGCGCTTTTTTGCTTTCTGCGATATAAAAGATTCGAACCTGCAGCAGGTTCGAGTCGACAAAATTGTCGGGAACAATTTTGAACAACGCGATAGCGTTGGCCCGAAGGGCGAGTCTCAGGATGAGACGAGTAGCGAAGTGAGACAACGGAGCCGCTTGCGGCGACGACCCGAAGGGCGAGGCAAAGCCGAGTCATCCTGCACGACCCACCAATGTAAAAATGGCGCTGGCGGCGCTTTTTTGCTATCTGCAATATACCGTTCTTCTTCCGACACGTATTTTGTTCCTTACTCTCTGCCCAGGAACAGGAAAGAATAAAAACCATTAAACTCGCCCTACCTGGCAAGATAATAAACCCTTTAAAAACACCAAAAAGCCAGTCGAAAAAACCAACTTATCCCATATAGTAAAAACAATAAAACCATTAAGTTATCTGCAGGCAGGTCTGATAACGCTTTGCCATAATTTATGCTTAATATAGAGATATAATACCCTGAGCGCGGCACGGATCCGCATGTGCCAGCGGTACTTTTCCACCGTTAATGGTGTTTTGGGCTAGAGAGGAGAGAAAAATGACAACAATTCAGGCAACCACATCAACTGTGATTTCCAGCAGCATCAGCGGTGGCAAAAGCAGCACCAGTAGCACCGGCGGCTCGTCTTCCTCAAACAGCGATATTGCTTCGCAGATCAGCAACATTATGCAGCAAATCTCTAAATTGAGTCAGCAATTGAAAGATCTCGCGACATCAGGCAGTGCCGATGCTGACAGCCAGAAACAACGGGAGCTGCTACAGGCTGAGATCAAGCAGTTACAAGCGCAACTGGCCCAACTGGAATACAAACAGGCAGAGGAAGCGCAGAAAAAAAATGACGAAAAACAGAGCCAGTCCGCTGTTAAACCAGAAGGTGTTAACACCCCTTCTGACAACAACCAGATCGATATTTACATCTGATGGAATAGCGGGTCGTCTTCCCGGGCCTGGTTCAAACACCGGGCCTGTTCACGCACCACATCCCATATCGCCTGCGCGGCTCCCGAAAGCGAACGATTTTTTCGCTGCACCAGCATGATCTTACGCTTAATCTCTGGCTTTAAGCGTTTCACACACAGTTGGCTCCCCTGCGGCAACGGTAACGCCAGCGCGGGCATGATGCTAATCCCAATCCCCGCTTCTACCATAGGAAATAACGTGGCCGGATGCCCTATCTCCTGAACGATAGCGGCTGTGATGCCAAATTGTGCCAGGGCGGCATCAATTAATGGACGGCTGCCCGAAGCGTAGTCCTGAACCACAAGACGTGAATCTTGCAGTGCTGACCAGGGTATGGTTTGCGATGTCGCCCAGGCGTGATCGTGACGGCAGAGCAAAAAGAACGGCTCTTCCAGGATCTCTTCACACTGCAAATCACTCACCGGACCGGGATCGATAACGATGCCAAAGTCCACTTCACCATGACGAATACTCTCCAGTACCCACTGTTGCGGCCGATCATGCAGCATAAAGTCGATCTCTGGATAGAGACGGTTACTCTGCGCAATACATTGCGGAATCAAATGAGCCGAAATCGTCTGACTTGCCGCCACGCGCACTGTACCGGATAGTTGCTGACCCACACGTCCGGCGTCACGTAACGTGTCATTCAGTTCCTCAAGCAATCTTTCCAGTCTGGCTGCGAGCTGCTGCCCGGCTTCTGTCAGCACCACTTCACGCGTAGTACGATCGAGTAATCGGACTCCGGTCTGCAGCTCCAGTTCTTTTACGCTGTGGCTCACTGCCGATTGGCTTAACCCAATAATATCCCCTGCCCGGCTGAAACTTCTGGCATGTGCTACCGTGACAAAGACACGAAGCTGTCGCAACGAATAATTCATCTAATAAATTCATATATTGATTCAATAAATTAATTTTATTTCTCAAAACAAAAAACGCAAACTGTTGGCACCGAATTTCAGGAGTGTTTATGAAACTTTTTCGTGTCCTTGACCCTTTTACATTGACGCTGGTGTGTACCGTTCTGCTGGCCACTTTCTTCCCGGCCCGCGGCGGTTTTGTTCCCTTCTTTGAAGGGCTGACCACCGCAGCCATTGCGTTGCTGTTTTTTATGCATGGCGCGAAACTGTCTCGAGAAGCGATTATTGCCGGGGGTAGCCACTGGCGACTGCATCTGTGGGTGATGTGCAGCACATTCATTTTATTTCCCGTTTTAGGGGTACTGTTTGTCTGGTGGTCACCCGTCAATGTGAGCCAGGAGCTCTACACCGGTTTCCTCTATCTGTGTATTCTGCCGGCGACCGTACAATCGGCTATTGCCTTTACCTCACTTGCCGGAGGAAATGTCGCGGCTGCCGTCTGTTCCGCTTCCGCCTCCAGCCTGTTAGGCATCTTCCTCTCCCCGCTGCTGGTTGGCCTGCTAATGAATCTGCATGGCGCTGACGGGAGCCTGGAACAGGTTGGCAAAATTATGCTGCAACTGTTGTTGCCCTTTGTCCTGGGTCATTTGTCACGCCGGTGGACGGGTGCATGGGTGGCGCGTAATAAGAAGTGGATTTCGAAAACCGATCAAACATCCATTCTGCTGGTCGTCTATTCCGCGTTTAGCGAAGCCGTTGTTAATGGGATCTGGCACAAGGTAGGCGTAGGTTCACTGCTGTTTATCGTGGTATTCAGCATGGTTCTGTTGGCGATTGTTATCGCGATTAATATCTTCGCGGCCCGTAAACTCGGGTTTAATAAAGCGGATGAAATCACCATCGTATTCTGCGGCTCCAAGAAAAGCCTGGCCAACGGTATTCCGATGGCCAATATTCTGTTCCCGACATCAGTGATAGGGATGATGGTGCTGCCTCTGATGATTTTCCATCAAATCCAGCTAATGGTCTGTGCGGTGCTGGCACGTCGCTACAAACGCCAGACAGAAAAACTGCAGGCACAGGAAACGGCGAAAGCCTAACGGCGTTTCAGGGGCTGCACCAGATGGGCCAGCCCCTCCGTTTTAATCAGCAAAGCCAGTTGCATAAGTTCGCCCAGATGCCCGGCAGGAAACGAATCCTTACGGGCAAACCACAGCAGGTACTCCTCAGGTAAATCAATCAGCTTCCGCCCCTGATACTTCCCGAATGGCATCTCAGTGTTCGCAATCTCAATAAGCTGTTCTTTTTCCATTTACGCACCCAGCAGCCGTAGCATTTCCGCTTCATCAATCACCGCAATGCCCAACTCCTGTGCTTTCGCCAACTTGGAACCCGCGGCCTCGCCGGCGATAACCAGATCCGTCTTTTTCGACACACTGCCTGCCACTTTCGCGCCAAGCTCAACCAGGCGGGCTTTGGCATCATCGCGCGACATCTGGCTCAGGCTACCGGTCAGCACTACGGTTTTACCGGCAAACGGGCTGTCTATCTCTTCGGCGTTAATAACGACCGGCGCAGGCCAGCGCACGCCCTCTGCCAGCAATTGGCCAATCACATCGCGGTTACTCTCTTCGGCAAAAAAGTTAAAGACATGCGCCGCGACCACTTTGCCTACATCAGGTACTTTTTGCAGTTCCTCAATGGAAGCCGCTTCCAGCGCCTCCAGCGTACCGAAGTACGCCGCAAGCCCCGCCGCTGTGGCTTCGCCTACTTCGCGGATACCCAGCGCGTACAGGAAACGGGCAAATGTGGTCTCTTTTGCACTTTCTAATGCATTGACTACGTTTTGTGCCGATTTCGGTCCCATACGATCCAGACCCGTCAGCTTACCTGCGGTCAGACGGAACAGATCGGCAGGCGTATGGACGTACTCTTTTTCCACCAGTTGGTCGATAATTTTATCGCCCATCCCGTCAACATCCATTGCCCGGCGGGAGACAAAATGTTTCAGCGCTTCTTTGCGCTGTGCGCCGCAAATCAACCCCCCGGTACAGCGAGTAACCGCTTCGCCTTCCACGCGCTCTACATCCGAACCACATACCGGGCAGTGGGCTGGAAATACGACTTCCCGGGTACCATCAGGACGCTCAGACTCCACCACATTGACCACCTGGGGAATCACATCGCCCGCACGACGAATCACGACTTTATCGCCAATGCGCAGACCAAGACGGGCGATTTCATCCGCATTGTGCAACGTGGCATTACTCACCAGCACACCTGCGACATGTACCGGCTCCAGCCGCGCAACGGGGGTAATCGCCCCCGTACGCCCCACCTGAAATTCGACGTCACGAACAAACGTCATCTGCTCCTGGGCAGGGAATTTGAAAGCCACCGCCCAACGCGGCGCGCGAGCAACGAAACCAAGCTGTTCCTGGAGCGCCAGGGAATTGACCTTAATGACCACGCCATCGATATCAAAGCCCAGCGTCGGGCGGTCCTCTTCTACCTTGTGATAAAAAGCCAGCACCGCCTCCGGCGAGTCGCACAGCGTCACCCTGTCGCTGACCGGTAAACCCCACTCTTTAAAGCGCAACAAGCGTCCGAGGTGGGTATCGGGCAGTTCACCGCCTTCAAGCACGCCCACGCCATAACAGAAGAAAGTAAGTGGTCGCTTCGCCGTAATACGTGGGTCAAGCTGACGCAGAGAGCCAGCCGCCGCATTACGTGGGTTAGCAAACACTTTGCCTCCGGTGCGACGCGCTTCTTCGTTAATTTTTTCAAACCCGGCCTGGGGCAGGAAAACTTCACCACGCACTTCCAGACGCGCCGGAATATTGTCGCCATGCAGTTTCAACGGAATAGCGCGGATCGTGCGTACGTTGGTGGTAATGTCCTCACCGGTCGTCCCATCGCCACGGGTTGCGGCACGCACCAGCACGCCGTTTTCATAGAGGATGCTGACAGCCAGGCCATCAAGTTTCAGCTCGCAGCAGTAAATGAGCGCATCGGTACTTTTCAGCCGATCCTGAACGCGTTTATTGAAGGCAAGAAAGCTCTGCTCATCGAAGACGTTATCAAGCGACAGCATCGGGATTTCATGACGTACCTGGCTAAATGAGGCCAGCGGCGCGGCACCCACACGCTGTGTGGGTGAATCCGGCGTGATGAGATCAGGATGCTGCGCCTCAAGCTCGCGGAGTTCACGCAGCAGCCTGTCATATTCCGCATCCGGGATCTCAGGCGTATCCATGACATGATAAAGGTATTCGTGATGGCGAAGAGTGGTTCGTAGTTCAGTGAGCTTTTGTTCGATTGATTCCATGTCGCACCATCAATGATAAAAAACCCCCGACGGGCGGGGGTTCTGGGGAAATAACGAAGCAACCGTGGCCGTTACGCGTTTGCGTCCCTGACTTCACGGATTCTGTCCTGATACTCACGCAGCTTCTGCGGAGTCATCATACGACGCTGATCATCAAGCACCACGCCGCCAACTTCATCAGCAATGTACTGCGCGGCTTGCAGCATCAGTTTAAAGTTTTGCAGCTCGTCACCGTAAGATGGCACCTGCATAAACATAGTGATACCAGGCGTGGTGAGTTCGCTCATCCGCTCCGGATCAAATGTTCCTGGGTTAACCATATTGGCCAGGCTGAACAGCGTAGGACCGCTACCGTCCGGGCTGAGATGGCGATGGAAAATGCTCATATCGCCAAACTTGAAACCAACCTGCTGAATACTGTTGAGCAATAGCTCACCCTGTAGCGCGCTGCCCTGATGCGCCGCGACGTTCATAATAATGACCGTCTCTTTACGCTGCGGTTTTTCCGCAACCGGGGCTTCTTCAATATGCTCAGGTTCAGGCTCAGGCTGCGCGACAGGTTCATGATGCGACGGCTGTGCCGCCGTAAACGCAGGTTGCTGTGGCTGTGCAGGTGCCACAGGCTGAGCAAATTCGCGCTCACGCGGCTCCTGAACGGGCTGCTGCGGCTCCACCTGCGGCGCACGCTGTGCCGGCTGAGCAGACGGCTGCGCCTGACGCTCTTCATGGCGGGCAGGGGCAGCAGTTGCGCGAGGCTGCGCCGACGCGTACGGAGGTTGATACTGATGCTGTGGCTGTTGACGCGGAGCCTCAGGTTCACTTCCCGCTTTTGGCGGTGCGTTTACCCGATGAACGCGGACTTCGCCCACGCTGTCGTCATCTTCCTCGACATCCTCGTCGTAGGCGTCATCGTCGTCACGTCGCGACTTCATACGTTTTAACGGTCGATCGCGGAACATTGAGGAACGTTCTTTACGACTGGTCCAGAAACCGTGAACCAGTAAAGCGATTATGGCGATCGCGCCAACAATGATTAATATCAGACGCAAATCCTGCATCATTATATTCTCTGTTGTTCTAACACCTTGCCAACACGGCAAACATTTACTCACTAAGAGTATTTGCCGATTACGTCAAGTGCAAGTGTACACATGCCTTTCACAGCATAAAGATGAACGAAATTGTGCTTTTTGCTGTTTTTTCGAACATTTCCGAACGGGTTTTTTCACCTGCGAACAGATAATATAGGTTTTTGCGTTTCTGGCTGTAATAAAAGGAGTATTGCCCGGCTATGGTTTCATCTTCCCCAACCTCATCACGCAGCGGCGTTTTCTATTTTTCTCAAGGCTGGAAGCTCATCACGCTGCCGGGCATTCGCCGTTTCGTCATTTTGCCGCTTCTCGTCAATATCATATTGATGGGGAGCGCTTTTGCATGGCTATTTACCCGCCTCGACAACTGGATCCCCGCGCTTATGAGCCATGTTCCTGACTGGCTACAGTGGCTCAGCTATTTGCTCTGGCCAATTGCGGTTGTTTCAATCCTGCTGGTGTTCAGCTATTTCTTCTCCACTATCGCCAACTGGATTGCCGCACCATTCAATGGCCTGCTCGCCGAACAGCTTGAGGCCCGCTTAACCGGTGCGACGCCGCCCGATACCGGCGTATCCGCCATCATTAAAGATATCCCGCGTATTATGAAGCGCGAATGGCAGAAGCTTGCCTGGTATCTGCCACGCGCGCTCGTTTTATTACTGCTCTATTTCATTCCGGGTATCGGTCAAACCGTCGCGCCTGTGCTGTGGTTTTTGTTCAGCGCCTGGATGCTGGCCATCCAGTACTGTGATTACCCGTTTGATAATCACAAAGTGCCGTTCAAAGAGATGCGCGTCGCCTTGCGGACACGTAAGGTAACGAACATGCAATTTGGCGCGCTTACCAGCCTGTTCACCCTGATTCCGGTATTGAATCTGGTCGTGATGCCAGTTGCAGTCTGCGGTGCAACAGCAATGTGGGTCGACTGTTATCGTGAAAAGAACGCCGCCTGGCGCTAAAGGAATTATTCCGGTTCTTATTCCATACTGGTTACCATTATTTCGGCTCAGCATATAGATATGCGAATTCCTTACTTCCCCAGGGACAGTAAGTGGGTATGCTGGGGTGGTTCCCAAATTTCATACAGTTAAGGACAGGCCATGAGTAAGATTTTTGAAGATAACTCGCTGACTATCGGTCACACGCCGCTGGTTCGACTGAACCGCATCGGTAATGGACGCATCCTGGCAAAGGTAGAATCCCGTAACCCGAGCTTCAGCGTTAAATGCCGTATCGGTGCCAATATGATTTGGGATGCCGAAAAACGCGGCGTGCTGAAACCGGGTATTGAACTGGTTGAACCAACCAGTGGCAACACCGGTATCGCACTGGCATACGTTGCCGCAGCTCGAGGTTATAAACTGACCCTGACAATGCCTGAAACCATGAGCATCGAACGCCGTAAGCTGCTCAAAGCGCTGGGCGCGAATCTGGTGCTGACCGAAGGCGCGAAAGGCATGAAAGGCGCGATTCAGAAAGCGGAAGAAATTGTCGCCAGCGATCCCTCTAAATATCTCCTGCTGCAGCAGTTCAGCAATCCGGCTAACCCGGAAATTCATGAAAAAACCACGGGCCCGGAAATCTGGGAAGATACCGACGGTCAGGTGGACGTATTTATCTCTGGCGTGGGCACCGGCGGTACGCTGACCGGCGTGTCTCGCTATATTAAAGGCACAAAAGGCAAATCAGACCTGATCACCGTAGCGGTTGAGCCGACCGATTCCCCGGTTATCTCCCAGGCGCTGGCAGGCGAAGAGCTGAAACCCGGTCCGCACAAAATCCAGGGGATTGGCGCTGGTTTTATTCCGGGCAACCTTGATTTAAAACTGATCGACAAAGTGGTAAAAATTACCAATGAAGAAGCGATCAGTACTGCACGCCGTCTGATGGAAGAAGAAGGTATTCTTGCGGGCATCTCTTCCGGTGCTGCCGTCGCCGCTGCACTGAAACTGCAGGAAGATGAAACCTTTACTAACAAGAATATTGTGGTTATCCTGCCGTCCTCTGGTGAGCGTTATTTGAGCACCGCGTTGTTTGCCGATCTGTTTACTGAAAAAGAACTGCAACAGTGATGCCAGATTGTTAAAAAAGCGCAAAAAAGCACCTGAGAAGGTGCTTTTTTGTGGAGCACATCAAAGTTTCACCCCTCCTGGCATTGATTAGACTCCTCGGGTCTGGTATTTAACCATCACATTTATTTTGATGCGCGAAATTAATCGGTTTCTGATTTCACGAAGCTGAATCGATTTTATGATTTGGTTCAATTCTCGCTTTCGCTGCATAATGTTTAATGACGTGCGAAACGTCAAAGGCCAGAAGCGCCAGCACCGGATCGTGTTTTCCACGCTTCTGAGTCGTATACCGTAACGCCGGCGCTAACGATACAGGCTAAAGTCCAGCCGCCAGGCTAGACTTTAGTTCCACAACACTAAACCTATAAGTTGGGGAAATACAATGTTCCAGCAAGAAGTTACCATTACCGCTCCGAACGGTCTGCACACCCGCCCTGCTGCTCAGTTTGTTAAAGAAGCGAAAGGCTTCACTTCTGAGATCACTGTGACTTCCAACGGCAAAAGCGCCAGCGCAAAAAGCCTGTTCAAACTGCAAACTCTGGGCCTGACTCAGGGTACTGTCGTGACGTTGACCGCAGAAGGCGAAGACGAACAAAAAGCAGTTGAACATCTGGTTAAACTGATGGCAGAACTCGAGTAATTTCCCGGGTTCTTTTAAAGATCAGTCACAAGTAAGGTAGGGTTATGATTTCAGGCATTTTAGCATCCCCGGGTATCGCTTTTGGCAAAGCACTTCTGCTGAAAGAAGACGAAATCGTCATTGACCGGAAAAAAATTTCTGCCGATAAGGTTGACCAGGAAGTTGAGCGTTTCCTGAGCGGTCGTGCCAAGGCATCAGCGCAGCTTGAAGCGATCAAAACGAAAGCTGGCGAAACTTTCGGTGAAGAAAAAGAAGCTATCTTCGAAGGCCACATTATGTTGCTCGAAGATGAGGAGCTGGAGCAGGAAATCATAGCCCTGATTAAAGATAAGCACATGACTGCCGACGCGGCGGCTCATGAAGTTATCGAAGGTCAGGCGACTGCCCTTGAAGAGCTGGACGATGAATACCTGAAAGAACGTGCGGCTGACGTACGTGATATCGGTAAGCGTCTGCTGCGCAATATTCTTTGCATGCCTATCATCGACCTGAGCGCCATTCAGGACGAAGTGATTCTGGTTGCCGCTGACCTGACCCCGTCAGAAACCGCACAGTTGAACCTGAACAAGGTCCTCGGTTTCATTACTGACATGGGTGGCCGTACTTCCCACACCTCCATCATGGCGCGTTCTCTGGAACTGCCTGCGATTGTGGGTACCGGCAGCGTCACCTCTCAGGTAAAAAATGACGACTATCTGATTCTCGATGCGGTTAACAACAAAGTATACGTTAACCCGACCGAACAAGAAGTTGAGACGCTGCGTAACACGCAGGCTCAGGTAGCCGAAGAGAAAGCCGAACTGGCTAAACTGAAAGACCTGCCAGCCATCACGCTGGACGGCCACCAGGTCGAAGTCTGTGCCAACATCGGTACCGTGCGCGACGTCGCAGGCGCTGAGCGTAACGGCGCGGAAGGTGTAGGTCTCTACCGTACCGAATTCCTGTTCATGGACCGCGAGTCCCTGCCGACTGAAGAAGAACAGTTTGCAGCATACAAAGCGGTTGCCGAAGCCTGTGGTTCTCAGGCCGTTATCGTACGTACCATGGACATTGGCGGCGACAAAGAGCTGCCATATATGAATTTCCCGAAAGAAGAAAACCCGTTCCTGGGCTGGCGTGCAGTGCGTATCGCCATGGATCGCAAAGAGATCCTGCGCGACCAGGTACGTGCGATTCTGCGTGCTTCCGCTTTCGGTAAACTGCGCATCATGTTCCCGATGATCATCTCTGTTGAAGAAGTGCGTGCACTGAAAAAAGAGATCGAAATTTACAAACAGGAACTGCGTGACGAAGGTAAAGCTTTTGACGAGACAATTGAAGTTGGCGTGATGGTCGAAACCCCTGCTGCCGCCACTATTGCTCGTCATTTAGCCAAAGAAGTTGATTTCTTTAGTATCGGTACCAATGATTTAACGCAGTACACTCTGGCAGTTGACCGTGGTAATGATATGATTTCACATCTTTACCAGCCGATGTCGCCGTCTGTACTGACTCTCATCAAGCAAGTTATTGATGCATCTCATGCAGAAGGTAAGTGGACCGGTATGTGTGGTGAGCTTGCAGGCGACGAACGTGCTACACTTCTGTTGCTGGGGATGGGTCTGGATGAATTCAGTATGAGTGCCATTTCTATCCCGCGCATTAAGAAGATTATTCGCAATACTAACTTCGAAGATGCGAAGGTTTTAGCAGAGCAGGCTCTTGCCCAACCGACAACGGACGAGTTAATGACGCTGGTTAACAAGTTCATTGAAGAAAAAACAATCTGCTAATCCACGAGATGCGGCCCAAATTACTGCTTAGGAGAAGATCATGGGTTTGTTCGATAAACTGAAATCTCTGGTTTCTGATGATAAAAAAGACACTGGAACCATTGAGATTGTTGCTCCGCTTTCCGGCGAAATCGTCAACATTGAAGATGTTCCGGATGTTGTATTCGCTGAGAAAATCGTTGGTGATGGCATTGCTATCAAACCAACTGGCAACAAAATGGTAGCGCCTGTTGACGGTACTATCGGCAAAATCTTTGAAACCAACCATGCCTTCTCTATCGAATCCGATAGCGGCATTGAGCTGTTCGTTCACTTCGGTATCGACACCGTTGAACTGAAAGGCGAAGGTTTCAAACGTATCGCAGAAGAAGGTCAGCGCGTGAAAGTCGGCGACCCGGTTATTGAATTCGATCTGCCGCTGCTGGAAGAGAAAGCCAAGTCTACCCTGACTCCGGTTGTTATCTCCAACATGGACGAAATCAAAGAACTGATTAAACTGACCGGTAGCGTTACCGTTGGTGAAACCCCGGTTATTCGTATTAAGAAGTAATTCTTGATGCATATAAAAATGGCACCCTTGCGGTGCCATTTTTGTTTGTTACGCCGGAAGAATCAGCTCGTCGTAGCCTTTCTCCAGCGTATAGCGCATAACGTCAGTCACGCGCGCCCCCGCCCCATTTACCGCCTCGTCCAATGGTTTCCCCTGGACAATATTACTGACCAGCTCAGAGCAGAACAGATCCCCGGTTCCTTTTAAATCCGCCGCAATACGCGGGTGAGAACTTATTTCAACGCTCTCCTTCGTCACCAGAACCACATGGATGCAGTTATCATCAGAAGGGACTGGCGCGCTGGTAATGGCAACCCACTGCAAGGTGTCAGAGAGCAGCCCTTTCGCTGCCTCCACCGCACTTTGCATATCGCGGCAGTGTTTACCGCTCAGAATTTCGAGTTCGAAGACATTGGGTGTAATCCCCTGCGCCAGCGGCAACAAATGTTGGCAATAGGCTTCGGGAATTTCAGGCTTCACGTACATACCACTGTCGATATCGCCGATGACAGGGTCGACGAGCACCGGCAAATGTGGGTGTTTCTCTTTTAGCGTTTTTAACCACTGCGCCAGAAGCGCAATCTGGCTGGCGCTGCCCATATAACCTGTTGTTACCGCTTTCAGTTCGCGCAAGATATCGCGCTCTTCCAACGCCTGCAAATAGCCGCTGAACCATTCGTCAGGAATGATGCCGCCATAAAAAGTATCGTAATGGGGAGTATTACTGAAAAGCACAGTAGGCACTGCCGTCACGCTCAGACGATGCTGACGGATGTTCGGTACCGCGATACTGTTGCCTACGCTGCCATAGACAACTTGCGACTGTACAGCAACGATATCGGTCTGCTGCGCACGGGTTTTGTCCCTGAATAAGATCATTTCCATACTTAGATCCCTGCTCCCTGTGAATAGCTTTCTTCGCCAAATACGCCCGTTGAGAGATAACGATCGCCACGATCACAAATGATAGCAACAACGACCGCTCCCGGATTTGCTTTCGCAATGCGCAGTGCGCCAGCAACCGCGCCGCCCGAACTCACGCCACAAAAAATACCTTCCTGTACCGCCAGCGCGCGCATGGTATTCTCCGCATCACGCTGATGAATATCCAGCACCTCATCCACCAGCGAAGCATTGAAAATGCCCGGCATATACTCCGCAGGCCAGCGACGAATACCCGGAATGCTACTCCCCTCTTCAGGCTGTAAGCCAACAATGGAGACCGCTTTTTCTTGCTCGCGAAGAAAACGTGATACGCCGGTGATAGTCCCGGTCGTCCCCATGCTGGAGACAAAATGGGTGATTCGCCCCGCCGTTTGTTGCCAGATTTCTGGCCCGGTGGTCGTGTAGTGTGCGTAGGGGTTATCGGGATTATTAAATTGATCCAGCAGCTTGCCTTCGCCGCGCTGAGCCATGGATAGCGCCAGGTCACGCGCGCCTTCCATACCCTGCTCTTTGGTGACCAGAATCAGCTCTGCGCCATAGGCGCGCATCGCGGCGCGACGCTCCTGACTCATGTTATCCGGCATCAGCAGCTTCATGCGGTAGCCTTTGAGCGCAGCAATCATTGCCAGAGCAATACCGGTGTTGCCACTGGTCGCTTCGATCAGGACATCGCCCGGTTTGATTTCGCCGCGCTTTTCCGCCTGCACAATCATCGATAACGCGGCTCTGTCTTTGACCGAACCCGCCGGGTTGTTCCCTTCCAGTTTGACCCAGATCTCACTACCGTTATCGGGTCCAAGACGTTTCAATCTGACCAGCGGCGTGTTGCCGATGGTTTGCTCTAATGTATTGTTCACTCACCCTGTCCAATAAAAAAGCCCGGTCGCGCATTCGCTTACCGGGCCTACGGGCAAGTGCGTTCTGATGCACTCACCTCAACCCTCTTCCTGTGGGAGAGGGTGCAAATACTATAAACAGCCCGAGGGTTGCTTTGCATTTACCGTGTAGGCCGGGTAAGCGCAGCGCCACCCGGCAACAATTTCTGATGCAATAACCTATCAGGCAGATTCTGCGAGAGCAAGCTCCTCGCGGTTTTCAATCCGCTCATTACCTGCGTAGAGGCGTGCCTTCTGTAAACCAACAAACAGGCGATCGCCGCGCTCTGGCGCGTCATTCCCGGTCAGTACCACGCTCAAAGGCTCGTTATGCCAGCCCAGCGGCTGTACCACCAGTTGGGTGTAATGACCTTTAGGGGTAGCTTCGAGAACCTGTACAGGCAGTGGTGAATCAAGGCTGGTGCGACGGCTGATGTCGACTTCCCACGGACGCAGGAACAGATCGACCTCACCCTGCTGCGCTGGTGTATAACCCAGCGGCCAGCGGTGCGCCCCCACATGGAACTGCCCGCCGCTGATGGTGCCTTTCAGACGGTTAACTTCACCCATAAATTCCAGCACGAAGCGGGTAGCAGGCTCGCGCCACACCTGATTAGGCGCATCGGCCTGTTCGATATTCCCCTGGCTCATCACCACCACGCGATCCGCGACTTCCATCGCTTCTTCCTGATCGTGAGTCACAAAGACGCTGGTAAATTTTAGCTCTTCGTGGAGCTGACGCAGCCAGCGACGCAGTTCTTTACGCACCTGCGCATCCAGAGCGCCGAAAGGCTCATCAAGCAGCAGAATCTGTGGCTCTACCGCCAGTGCACGCGCTAACGCAACGCGCTGTTTCTGCCCGCCGGAAAGCTGGGCCGGAAAACGATCCGCCAGATGGGCCAACTGGACCATTTCCAGCAGGCGGGTAACTTTCGCTTTAATGGTTGCGGAATCCGGGCGCTCGCGCTTCGGCAGTACGGTCAGACCGAACGCGATATTGTCGAACACGGTCATATGGCGGAAGAGTGCGTAATGCTGGAACACAAACCCCACTTTGCGCTCGCGCGCGTGAATGCGGCTGACATCGGTACCGTGAAAACGAATACGCCCGCTGGTCTGGTGTTCCAGACCCGCAATAATGCGCAGCAGCGTGGTTTTCCCGGAACCCGATGGCCCCAGCAGCGCGACCATTTGACCCGAAGGGATATCCAGCGAGATATCATTCAGCACCTGGGTGCGACCAAACGACTTCTTAATATTGGCAATCTCAATGCTCATGATTTCCCTCCTGCTGTGCGCGTTTTTCTTGATTGTTCAAACGCCATTGCAGCGCACTCTTTAAAAACAACGTCAAAATAGCCATCAATGTCAGCAGGGCGGCTGCGGTAAATGACCCCACCGCATTGTAATCCTGCTCGAGTAATTCAATTTGCAGCGGCAGCGTGAGCGTCTCGCCACGGATCGAACCTGACACCACCGATACCGCGCCAAACTCACCGATAGCGCGCGCATTGGTCAGCACCACGCCATAGAGCAGCGCCCAGCGGATGTTTGGCAACGTTACACGCTTAAACATCTGCCAGCCTGATGCGCCTAACAGGACGGCGGCCTCATCTTCCTGGCTGCCCTGACTCAGCATGACAGGCACCAGTTCGCGCACCACAAACGGACAGGTGACGAAGATAGTCACCAGGACCATGCCCGGCCAGGCAAACATGATTTGCAGGTTATGAGCTTCAAGCCACGGCCCCAGCGGACCATTGGAGCCATAAAAGAGCAGATACACAAGACCTGCCACCACCGGTGAAACCGCGAACGGAATATCGAGCAGCGTAAGCAGCAACTGGCGCCCGGGAAAATCAAAGCGCGTCACCAGCCAGGCCAGTAACGTACCGAACACCAGGTTCACCGGAACCGAAATTAACGCAACCAGCACCGTGAGCCAGATGGCGTGCAGCATGTCTGGATCGGCGAGATTCTGTAATACCGGAAGCAGCCCTTTGCTAAAGGCATGCACAAAAATGTAGACCATCGGCACCACGAGAATGAAGGCAGAGACTACCATCCCGGTGCCAATCAGAAACCATTTCCCCCAGTTGATGCGGGGGCTGTCATAGCGTTTCAATTCAGTAACTTCCGCCATTAGTGACCTACCACACGTCGACCAAAACGACTTTGCAGCGTATTGATGGAAAACAGCAACAGCAGCGAGGCCGCCAGAATCACAGACGCAATCGCACTGGCCGCCGGGTAATCAAACTCCTGCAGGCGCACAAAAATCATCAGCGAGGTCACTTCGGTTTTCCACGCAATGTTCCCGGCGATAAAAATCACCGCGCCAAATTCACCAAGGCTACGGGTAAAAGAGAGCGCCACGCCCGCTAACAGCGCAGGGGAAAGCTCCGGCAACACGACCTTGCTAAAACTCTGCCAACGGGTTGCCCCGAGCGTTTCAGCCGCCTCTTCGTACTCCGGACCCAGCTCTTCCAGAACGGGCTGGACGGTACGCACCACAAAAGGGATGCTGGTGAAAGACATCGCCACCGCGATACCGAGCCAGGTATAGGTCACTTTGATATCGAACTTCGCCAGCCACTCGCCGTAAAAGCCATTGACTGAAAACAGCGAAGCCAGCGTCAGGCCCGCAACGGCCGTGGGCAACGCGAACGGTAAGTCCATCAGCGCATCCAGCAGCGTGCGTCCCGGAAAGCGGTAACGGGTCAAGATCCATGCCATCAGCAGGCCAAACACGCCGTTAAAAAGCGATGCCACGAATGCCGACAGGAGCGTCACTTTGTAGGCGGCCACCACCTGCGGATTAGTGACGACCTCCCAGTACTGCGACCAGCTCATTTGCGCCAGTTGCATCACCAGCGCGCTTAAGGGCAACAGCAAAATCAGACAGACGAACAGCAGGCTGGTCCCGAGACTTAAGGTAAAACCGGGCAGCACACGTCTGGAGGAGACTGCAAACATTACTTACGCCCCGCCGCCAACAGTTTGTCTAACTCACCGCCGCTGGCGAAATGTGTTTTCATCACATCAGGCCAACTGCCAAATTTGTCTTCCACGCGGAATAGCTCAGTCTGCGGGAATTTATCTTTCAGTTTGTCCATCACCTGCGGGTTATTCACGCGGTAGTAGAAGTCTGTGATAATAGTCTGTGCCTGCGGGCTGTAAAGATAGTTAAGGTAGGCTTTCGCGGCCTTCTCAGTACCATTCGCTTCGACGTTTTTGTCGACCCACGCCACCGGGAATTCCGCCAGAATGTTGGTCTTCGGAATCACAACCTCAAAGCCCTGATCTTCATATTGCTTACGAATGTTGTTTACTTCCGATTCAAAGCTTATCAGCACATCACCCAGGCCACGTTCAGCAAAGGTGGTGGTCGCGCCACGACCGCCGGTATCAAACACTTCGACGTTTTTCAGAAACTGGGTCATGAACTGTTCAGTTTTGGCTTTATCGCCGCCGTCCGCCTTGTCCGCCGCGCCCCAGGCGCCTAAATAGGTATAGCGGGCGTTACCGGACGTTTTCGGGTTCGGGAAAATCAGCTTCACATCCGGACGCACCAGATCGCTCCAGTCGTGGATGTTTTTCGGGTTGCCCTTGCGCACCAGGAAACCCATGGTGGAGTAAAACGGTGAGCTGTTGTTCGGCAAACGGCTCTGCCAGTCCGCCGGGATCAGGTTGCCTTTGTCATGCAGGATCTGCACGTCAGTTACCTGATTGTAGGTGACGACGTCGGCTTTCAGGCCCTGTAAAATGGCCAGCGCCTGCTTAGAGGAACCCGCGTGAGACTGTTTAATCGTCAGCGTGTCGCCCGCGTTATCCTTCGCCCATTGCTGCTCAAACGGGGTATTGAGGGCGGCAAACAGCTCGCGAGAGACATCATAGGAACTGTTTAACAACTCCGTTGCCTGCGCCTGGGAGACCAGTAAGGTCATCGCTGCCAGCGTCAGATATCCTTTTTTCAGTAAGTTAACGGCCATTGCGCACCCTTATAAGATGATGACGATACAAGCATCAGTTTATTTATAACGCGTATGAAACCAGTAACGGTTTTATATACCGTTTGGTGCTTTGGAAGTTGAAAAGGGAATAAGCAATGCGGGGTAGATCGCCCTCCCCCCACGCTACCCGCATTCCGGTGAGCAACAGAGGGAAGGTGAAGAAATTACAACGACAGCAAACGTTCTACAGAAGGGGAGAAGTAGTAGCCGCCGGTTACCGGTTTGGTGAAGCGCAACATTGCATCACGTTTACCGTCAGCGTCGCCAAACATACTCAGTAATTGCTGCTCAATGTTATATAAGCGCGCGCAGTAGGCACAGAAATAGAGGCCATGCGTTCCACTGGCAGTGCCGTATGGCAGGCTCTGACGTACAATTTTCAAACCCTTGCCGTCTTCTTTTAAATCGACGCGGGTCAAATGCGAAGTAACCGGACGATCATCACCATCAATCTCTTCGTTCGCCTCTTTGGTGCGGCCAATCATCATCTCCTGATCGCCCACGCTCATGCGATTAAGCTGTTTGAGGTTGTGTTCCCAGCGCTGTACCAGCACATAGCTGCCGCCTGCATCCACACCGTCTTTGATGACGGCGACATCGCGACGAATTTCATCGCCTGCCGGGTTTTCAGTCCCATCAACGAAGCCACTCAGATCGCGGTCTTCAACCCAGCGGAAACCGTGAGTCTCTTCTTTCACGTCAAGGGTGTCGCCAAACGCGGCCAGCGCCGCCTGCGCGACGGAGAAATTGACGTCGTGACGCACAGAGAGGATATGGATAAGCACGTCGAACTGTGTGGCAGGCGCCAGACCTTTACCCAGCGGTGTAAAATTCTTCAGCTCTTGCGCGCCTTCGCCGCCGCTCAGCTCACGCCAGATATCATGCCCAAAGGCAACAACTGCGCCGAGGGCCGCATCGGGGAATTTCGCCTGCAGGGTCGCCAGGTTGTCGATAAACACCCGGCAGCCTTCACGCAGGGCGTTTTTGTCACCCACTACATTCGCTTCAATCCAAATCGCCGCACGGCAATGTTCTGGCAATATGCCGCTCTGAACCTGAGACATCATTCCTCCTGAAAAAAAGATGCCACGCAACCGTGGCATTGATGGGCGTATTGTACCCGTTTTTTGTTCAGGACGCGGCGCGTAGGATCAAATTAGCGGCGCCAGATAATTTTGTGCAATGTCCAGGCCTTGAGCGCATCGTCAGACGGCATTAACCCTTCTGGCCCATTCCAGTTGCCGGTGAACACATAGCTAATATGCGCACTGCCCGGTGCCTTACACTCAACGCCTTTGGCATCGTCACCCGTTGCAGCAACACAGTTACCAAATGCTTTATCGTAAAGCCCACTAAACGCGGTGCCGGTTTTAACCCCATTAGCCGTTTCAATGCTGCTGTCGAGGACATCCACCTGGCTTACGGTCCCGTTCTCGCCGTTCATCACCAGCGCCACTTTGTCATCTTTCAATGCTTCAAAGTAACGGACGATTTTGCCTTTCTCGGTTTTCATCCCGCTGCGCAGGTGATAATTGCCGTTCAGCGCATCATTGATCGCTTTTTCATCAAGCGCAGTAGTCGCTGCGATCCCCCCGACGCCCTGTTCACTCACCTCGATGGATGAGCCAAACCAGTTCCAGGGCAAGGCTGCAGACCAGTTGACCGAAGAGAGCGTTGAACAACCGGACAGTGCCAGTGCCAGCGCGCAGACGCTTATACGCAGGGATTTCATCTTTACATCCTTTCTTGTTAACTTGACGGCTATTGGAGTGCCGGAACAGTAAAAAGTGCCCGTTAATGATGATCCGGGTGAAAACAGGCCTGACAGCGCGGATTACTCAGCAGCCACACCAGCGCTATGATATCAGCCACGACAAGCCCCAGCCCCACGCCAGTGATAGCCTCTCCGTACAACCACAGCAGCGGCTGCCAGAGTAATAACGTGGCCTGCGCGAGAATCAGCAACAGACGCATCAGACGCCAGAGACGCGGCAAGAGGTGCCTGCGGCCACTCAGTAAAAACGTGAAAACGGCCGGGACACCGGGCAACAGGCCCAGCCAGAAAGTATCATGATCGGGATAAAACAAGGTCAACAGCGCATCGCCCTGCCCCCGCGACGCTGCCGCAATCACAAATAAAACCCAGGTTCGCGCCTGTAATAACAATACACACCAGAATAAAAACGGCAGCCGCAAACGGCCATGGCTGTCAAAATCAGCAGGCGTTAACTCAATATTCTTCATCTTCTATCAGGCGCTTACCTAAACTTAGCGAGTCTGAATGCTCATAGCCCAGGCGTTCATACATTCCCAAAACCACGTCATTGTCTTCACGTACCATGATGTTGATTTTGGGACAGCCGCGAGCAATCAGCTTTTTCTCCAGGCGGCTTAATAACGCGTTGGCAATACCACGACCACGAAATTCCGGATGAACCCCCAGGTAGTAGGCTGAACCACGGTGTCCGTCATAGCCCCCCATCACGGTGCCGACGACTTCACCGTTGACCTCGGCGACCAGGAACAGGCTGACGTCGTGATTAATCTTACGTTCGATGTCCATTTCCGGATCGTTCCACGGGCGCAGCAGTTCGCAGCGCTCCCACAGGGTGATCACTTCTTCGAAGTCTTCCTGGCGAAAAACACGTATTTCCATGGTGTTACCTGCCCTTTTTTACGGTCAAAGAGAGATTATCGCGCGACCAGCCGCCGTAGCCAATATGCGGCGAAATCGCAGCAGGAAAATGGCATAATGTCACTCTGTCACGTATTGAAATGAAAAGTAAAACATTTCTTAGTAAGGACTGTCGTAACGGCAAACCCAATACGATATAACTCCAGGGACTACGGATAAAAAGAACAGGCTGTATGAGCACTTTCAAACCCTTAAAAATATTCACCTCGCGTCGTCAGGTTCTGAAAGCCGGCCTTGCCGCTTTAACGCTCTCAGGCATGTCGCGGGCCATCGCAAAAGACGATTCATCCCTTAAAACCAGCAATGGGCATAGCCAGCCGAAAGCAAAAAAAGCCGGTTCACGGCGTATCGTGATGCTGGATCCAGGCCACGGCGGCATTGATACCGGCGCAATAGGCGGCAACGGTTCGAAAGAGAAACATGTTGTGCTGGCGATTGCCAAAATTGTCCGCACCATTCTGCGTAACCGGGGCATTGACGCGCGCTTAACGCGCACCGGCGATACCTTTATCCCGCTTTATGACCGCGTGGAGATTGCCCATCAGCACGGAGCCGATCTGTTTATGTCCATTCATGCTGACGGTTTTACCAATCCCAGCGCGGCAGGGGCATCGGTCTTTGCGTTGTCCAACCGTGGGGCCAGTAGCGCCATGGCGAAGTACCTCTCCGATCGCGAGAACGCCGCCGATGATCTCGCGGGTAAGAAAGCGAAAGATAAAGATCATTTGCTACAGCAGGTGCTGTTTGATCTCGTTCAGACCGATACCATCAAAAATAGCCTGACGCTCGGCTCACATATTCTGCGCCAGATTAAACCGGTGCACCGCCTGCACAGCCGGAATACGGAACAAGCTGCGTTCGTGGTGTTGAAATCGCCGTCAATCCCTTCGGTACTGGTGGAAACGTCGTTTATCACCAACCCGCAGGAAGAGAAGCTGCTTGGCACCACCGCATTTCGCCAAAAGATAGCCAACGCGATTGCTGACGGTATTATCAGTTACTTTAACTGGTTCGATAATCACAAGGCCCATTCGAAGAAACGCTGATGACCATACCGGATACCCATGATGTAAAATCCTTTCTGCTGTCACTGCAGGACGACATTTGCCAACAGCTTTCCGCGCTGGATGGCACCGCTTTCGTTGAAGATAACTGGCAGCGCGATGCCGGCGGCGGCGGTCGCAGCCGGGTCTTGCGTGATGGCGCGATTTTCGAGCAGGCGGGGGTTAACTTTTCTCATGTCACCGGTAGTGCAATGCCCGCTTCGGCAACAGCGCATCGCCCTGAGCTGGCCGGGCGCAGTTTCGAAGCCATGGGGGTTTCACTGGTGGTGCATCCGCGCAACCCGTATGTGCCAACCAGCCATGCCAATGTGCGCTTTTTTATTGCTGAAAAACCCGGCGCCGACCCGGTCTGGTGGTTTGGCGGCGGCTTTGATATGACGCCATTCTACGGTTTCGAGGAAGATGCCATTCACTGGCACCAGACGGCGCATGACCTGTGCCAGCCGTTCGGGGAAGAGGTCTATCCGCGCTATAAAAAGTGGTGCGATGACTATTTCTATCTTAAGCACCGGAACGAGCAGCGCGGGATTGGCGGGCTGTTTTTCGACGATTTGAACACACCTGATTTTGACACCTGCTTCGCTTTTATGCAGGCCGTGGGCAAAGGTTATACCGATGCCTTTCTGCCGATTGTCGAGCGGCGCAAGGGGATGCCATGGGGCGAGCGTGAGCGTGAGTTTCAGCTCTATCGTCGCGGACGTTACGTGGAGTTTAATCTGGTGTGGGATCGCGGCACGCTGTTTGGCCTGCAAACTGGCGGGCGTACAGAGTCGATTTTAATGTCGATGCCGCCACTGGTGCGTTGGGAATACAACTACCAGCCAGAAGAAGGCAGCCCGGAAGCTGCCTTAAGTGCGTTTATAAAACCTCGGGACTGGATTACCGCGTAGCCCGGACAAAGCCGCCGCCGCATCCGGGAAATCCCGACAACCAGCTTACAGCGGCTGTGTCTGCGCCTCTACCACCGCCAGCGCCACCATGTTAACGATACGCCTTACGGAGGCGATAGGCGTCAGGACATGCACCGGTTTCGATACGCCCATGAGCACCGGCCCCACCGTCACCCCCTCGGAGCTCGATACCCGTAGTAAGTTGTAACTAATACGGGCAGCCTCAACGTTTGGCATAATCAGGATATTCGCCGAGCCTTTCAGCGGACTGTCCGGCATACGTTCATGGCGGATACTCTCCACCAGCGCGGCGTCCCCGTGCATCTCACCGTCAATCATCAGCTCGGGTGCACGCTCGCGCACCAGCTCCAGCGTTTCACGCATTTTCAGCGCAGCCAGCGATTTCGAGGAACCAAACTGCGAATGGGATAACAGCGCCACTCTCGGCTCGATACCAAAACGGCGCACAGTTTCTGCCGCCAGCAAGGTAATCTCCGCCAGTTGTTCAGCGCTGGGGTTCTCATTCACATAGGTATCGGCGATAAAGGTGTTCCCGCTGGGCAGCAACAGCGCGTTCATCGCCCCGGCCGCATGCACGCCTTCGCGGTAGCCGAAGATCTCCTGCACAACGCTAAAGTGTTCATGATAATCACCGATGGTGCCGCAGATCATTGCATCCGCTTCACCGCGGTGAACCATGATCGCGCCAATCACCGTGGTATCGCTGATCACCGCACGCTGCGCCTGTTCTTGAGAGATACCGCGCCGTTTCATGATGCTGTAATACTCGGTCCAGTACTCTTTGAAGCGAGGATCCGATTCATTGTTGACGATCTCAAAGTCAACGTTGGGTCGAATTTGCAGCCCCAGTTTTTGGATACGCATTTCGATAACGCCCGGACGGCCCACCAGAATCGGCTTCGCCAGCCCCAGAGTGATCAGCTCCTGCGTCGCATGCAGCACGCGCGGCTCTTCCCCTTCGGTCAACACAACGCGTTTTGGCTCTTTACGTGCCTGCGAGAAGATAGGCTTCATAAACAGATTTGTTTTGTAGACAAACTCGGTGAGCTTATCGACATAGGCGTCAAAATCAGCGATCGGACGGGTTGCGACGCCGGAATCCATCGCCGCTTTTGCCACCGCGGGGGCGATCTTCACAATCAAACGCGGATCGAACGGTTTCGGGATCAGATAATCCGGGCCAAAGCTCAGATCCTGGTCGCCATAGGCGGAGGCCACCACCTCACTCTGCTCGGCATGCGCCAGCTCGGCAATAGCATGTACCGCCGCCAGCTTCATCTCTTCGTTAATCGCCGTCGCACCCACATCCAGCGCACCACGGAAGATAAACGGGAAGCAGAGTACGTTGTTGACCTGGTTAGGGTAATCGGAACGGCCAGTACAGATGATCGCATCCGGGCGAACCTCTTTCGCCAGCGGCGGCAGAATTTCCGGTTCCGGGTTTGCCAGCGCCAGAATCAGCGGCTGACGCGCCATTTTTTTGACCATCTCCGGCGTCAGCACTTTCGGACCGGAACAGCCGAGGAAAATATCCGCGCCGTCAACCACATCTGCCAGCGTGCGTTTACCGTCATCCTCCACGGCATAAGCCGCTTTGGTTTCCGCCATGTTGGCTTCACGGCCTTTGTAGATAACCCCTTTGGAGTCGCATACCACAATATTGTGTTTCTGCATGCCCAGCGCCACCAGCAGGTTCATACAGGCGATTGCCGCCGCCCCTGCTCCGGAGACCACCATACGCACGTCAGACAGATTTTTCTCTACCACGCGCAGGCCGTTCAGAATGGCTGCGGTACTGATGATGGCCGTCCCGTGCTGGTCATCGTGAAAAACGGGAATGTTCATGCGTTCGCGCAGTTTTGCCTCAATATAGAAGCACTCTGGCGCTTTGATATCTTCCAGGTTGATGCCACCGAAGGTCGGCTCCAGCGCCGCCACCACATCGATCAGCTTGTCCGGATCATGCTCGTCGACTTCGATATCAAATACATCAATGCCGGCGAATTTCTTAAACAGAACGCCCTTGCCTTCCATCACCGGCTTCCCGGCGAGGGCGCCAATGTTACCCAGTCCAAGCACGGCGGTACCGTTTGAGACGACGGCAACCAGGTTGCCACGCGCCGTATACTTGTAAGCTGCCAGCGGATCTTTCTCGATTTCAAGACACGGAGCCGCAACACCCGGCGAGTAAGCCAGCGCCAGATCGCGCTGTGTGGCCAGGGGCTTCGTTGGAGACACCTGAATTTTCCCAGGATGCGGGAACTCGTGGAAATCGAGGGCACTTTGTTTGAGTTGGTCGTCCATTTGCTGTTCCTTAACGCGTATCTTTCAGATAATTGAAGCGTGATAACCGTCCTGATGCGCCGCATAGTATGCCCCCAGCCACGCCCGCAAACTTTGAACACAACCAAACTCTGACCAACCCATAACAAAAATTGCTATCAATTCATAACACCAATGTTACAACCCGTTGAAAGCAAGACACTCCCCGTCTGCTATGCTTTTTTGTTATGCACAACACGATTCCGATAACAACACTCTCGAAATCATTCTTATAACACCTTGCTTTTTAAGGAGTATTTTTCTATGAATTATTTAGACGGCATCAAACAGTTCACTACCGTGGTAGCCGATAGCGGCGATATTGAGTCTATTCGACATTATCAACCCGAAGACGCAACCACCAACCCCTCGCTACTACTGAAAGCAGCCGCGCTGGACCACTTTAAACACTTGATTGAAGACGCAATTGTCTATGGCAAAAGCCACGGCAAAACCCAGGAGCAGCAGGTAGCAGAAGCCTGCGACAAGCTGGCGGTAAATTTCGGTCAAGAAATTCTGAAAAGTATCCCCGGACGTGTTTCAACCGAAGTGGATGCCCGCCTCTCCTACGATAAAGAAAAAAGCGTCGCCAAAGCCCGCAAGCTGGTGCAGCTCTATGAGGAGTTAGGCATCGATAAATCACGCATCCTGATCAAACTGGCTTCAACCTGGGAAGGGATCCGCGCGGCGGAAATCCTCGAAAAAGAGGGGATCAAGTGCAACCTGACGCTGTTGTTCTCCTTCGCCCAGGCGCGTGCCTGTGCCGAAGCCGGGGTATTTTTAATCTCTCCATTTGTTGGACGTATCTACGACTGGTATCAGCAACGTAAACCCATGGACCCGTACGTAGTGGATGAAGACCCCGGCGTGAAATCCGTGCGGAATATCTACGATTATTTTAAACAGCATCGCTACGAGACCATCGTCATGGGCGCAAGCTTCCGTCGTACGGAACAGGTCCTGGCGCTGGCAGGCTGCGACAGACTGACTATTTCGCCCGACCTGCTCAAAGCCCTGCACGGCGAGGAAGGCGTTGTTGAACGCAAACTGGTTCCGCCGTCGCAAACCTTCCCGCGCCCTGAACCTCTGACCGAAGCGCAGTTCCGCTGGGAGCACAACCAGGACGCAATGGCGGTGGAGAAACTGTCGGACGGTATCCGCCAGTTCGCCGTTGACCAGCGCAAACTCGAAGATCTGATCGCCGCCAAATTTTAACCCTTAGCAAGGAGAGAGTTATGTCTCGTAAAGAGCTCGCCAATGCGATTCGCGCCCTGAGTATGGATGCGGTACAAAAAGCGAATTCCGGCCACCCTGGCGCCCCGATGGGGATGGCGGATATTGCCGAAGTCCTGTGGAACGACTTCTTAAAACATAATCCGACAGACCCGACCTGGTACGACCGTGACCGCTTTATTCTGTCTAACGGACACGCCTCCATGCTGCTCTATAGCCTGCTGCACTTAAGCGGTTATGACCTGTCGCTGGATGAGTTAAAAAACTTCCGCCAGCTACATTCGAAAACCCCGGGTCACCCGGAGATTGGCTATACGCCAGGCGTCGAAACCACCACCGGTCCGCTTGGGCAGGGGTTGGCGAACGCTGTCGGGCTGGCGATTGCCGAACGGACGCTCGCCGCACAGTTCAACCGCCCTGATCATGAGATTGTCGACCACTACACCTATGTGTTTATGGGCGATGGCTGTCTGATGGAGGGGATCTCGCATGAAGTCAGTTCGCTTGCGGGCACCCTGGGGCTCGGCAAACTGATCGGCTTTTACGATCACAACGGCATCTCAATTGATGGCGAAACCGAAGGCTGGTTTACCGACGATACGGCCAAACGTTTCGAGGCCTACCACTGGCATGTGGTACATGAAATCGACGGCCACGATCCCGAGGCGGTGAAAAAGGCCATTCTGGAAGCGCAAAGCGTTAAAGATAAACCGTCACTGATTATCTGTCGCACGGTCATTGGTTTCGGATCTCCCAATAAGGCCGGGAAAGAAGAGTCCCACGGTGCTGCGCTTGGGGAAGAGGAAGTCGCCTTAACCCGTCAGAAACTGGGCTGGAAATACCCGGCCTTTGAGATCCCAAAAGAGATCTATAAAGCATGGGATGCGCGTGAAAGCGGCGAGAAAGCGCAGCAGGCATGGAAGGAGAAATTTGCGGCCTATGAAAAGGCATACCCGGACCTGGCTGCGGAATTTAAACGTCGCCTGAGCGGTGGTCTGCCCGAAAACTGGGAACAAACCACCCAGGCGTATATTGAGAAACTGCAGGCGGAACCGGCAAAAATTGCCACCCGCAAAGCGTCACAAAATGCCCTGAATACGATTGGTCCGGTCCTGCCGGAACTGCTCGGTGGTTCCGCCGACCTTGCCCCCAGTAACCTGACGATCTGGTCGGGCTCCCACTCATTAAAAGAAGATCCAGCCGGGAATTACATCCACTACGGCGTGCGTGAATTCGGGATGACCGCCATCGCCAATGGCATCGCCCATCACGGCGGCTTTGTGCCGTACACCGCCACCTTCCTGATGTTTGTGGAGTATGCGCGCAACGCGGCACGTATGGCGGCGCTAATGAAAGCCCGACAAATCATGGTCTATACCCATGACTCTATCGGTCTGGGGGAGGATGGTCCAACTCACCAGGCGGTGGAGCAACTGGCCAGCCTGCGACTGACACCGAATTTCAGTACCTGGCGCCCCTGCGATCAGGTCGAAGCTGCGGTTGGCTGGAAACTGGCGGTGGAACGCCACACCGGCCCGACGGCCTTAATTCTGTCCCGACAAAACCTGGCGCAAATGGACAGGACACCGGAGCAGGTTAAAGCAATCGCCAAAGGCGGTTATATCCTGAAAGATGCCGATGGTAAGCCGGATATCATCCTGATCGCCACCGGCTCTGAGGTTGAAATCACGGTAAAAGCGGCGGAAAAACTGACTCAGGAGGGGCATAAAGTCCGCGTGGTATCGCTGCCTTCAACCGATATTTTTGATGCTCAGGATGAGCAATACCGCGAGTCGGTCTTGCCTTCGGATGTCAGCGCCCGCGTTGCCGTTGAAGCCGGTATTGCCGACTACTGGTACAAATATGTCGGGCTGAAAGGCGCGATTGTCGGCATGACTGGCTACGGCGAATCCGCGCCTGCGGATAAGCTCTTCCCGTACTTCGGCTTCACCGTCGAGAATATTGTCGAAAAGGCAAAGCGCCTGCTGTAAGCGCCTGATGCCCTCACCTGCGGAGGTGAGGGATCCCCACAAAAAATGCGAGCACGAACGGTCCCCTCTCCCTTGAGGGAGAGGGCCTGGGTGAGGGGAAAATGCGGCTCTGAGGGTCATTCATTACTCAGCCCACGGGGAGAGGGTGCAAGCACTAAAAACGCCAACGTTTGTTGGCGTTTTGCTTTTTTAACGCGTGATCCACAGGGTGGGCCAGGCATCTGGTCCATGCCAGTTATCACATTCAGGCTCTTCGGCGTAACGCGTCAGGCGAAAGCGCTGACCATCAAAACGCCAGCGTGTCATTACGCCGCAATCCGCTAACCCACGACCTTTGGCAAGCGTCGTCAACTCGCGGGTTTTCTCATCAAACCTGGCGTTCATCAATTCCAGTTCGTTGGTGCCGCGTGAAGGGGTAAATGGCAGGTGTAAGCGTAGCGGGCGTGAAGAGAACGGTTTTTCCCGCGAGACCATCCAGGCTAAATCCACCGTGTTGTACGCGCCTGCTTCGCAGTCAATAATCAACAGGGCTTTATCATCCGTTAACGCCGTGACCCGGACCTCCCGGCGCATGGGGTCAAGCGAGCACTGGCTGTTATTCATCCGCCAGTTGCCATAATCCAGTAAGTCATTGAGTTCTTGCTGCGTTAACGGTGAGGGGCTGGCGTCAGTCAGCGCGACTTCTTTAAGGGCCGGGGCCGGCGGTACACTCAGCGGTGGATCGTCCCCTTTTTTGATCCACGCCGTTTCGCTACCGACGCGTTTTTGCTGGGCATCAATAAACAGCAGTGCCGCTTTTAGGCCAACCAGGGAAATCGTCCCCTTCCCGTCTTGCAAAGTGATCGCCTGGGCTTCCTGAATAGTTTGCAAAAAATCCGTAATGGTCTGTGCGTTATCGGTCATTAAATGCCAGGGGGTGATTTGCCAGCGTTGACCGACCAGCCCGAGCGGTTTGTCGTCCAGGCGCAGGCGTGGCGCAATGGGCGCCTCTTTTAAGGGGGGAAGTTCTTTGCCGCCCAGATCGATGCGCAAAGCAGCACTGGTCTGCGCCCCGGCACTGCGTCCCAGAGTCATGACGAGGCCATGGTGCTCACCCGTATTTCGTGCCACGCAAAAATTTTGATTATTACAGGTTACTTGCCAGTCGGAAAAAGCCTGCTGCGCGGGTGCAGCCCACAGGAAGGTCATCGGGCACACACCCAGAATGAAAGCAAGCAAAACGCGGTAACGCATGAATAAAACAGCCCCGGAAGAGAATCGCAACACACAACCCGCGTATCTTCGTGTTCCCGCGCCTGCCGCTCAATCGGATTTGTCGGATAGCTTTATCTAAAATTTATTTTTTAACCCTAGTAAAATCAATCCATTAGACCTGATGATTGCAAATATTGCAGTAAAATCACCGCCTTGCCGTCGCGTATCTCGCCGCTTTTCATCATCTCAAGGGCCTGCGCAAAGGGGAGTTCCAGCACTTCAATGTCTTCATCTTCGACACCGCCGCCATTATTTGCCCGGATGCTGTCGTCATAGCGGGCGATAAAGAAATGGACGATTTCGGTGACACCACCGGGGGACATATAAAGCTCAAATACCTTACGAACCTCACTCACTGCATATCCTGTCTCTTCAACGGCCTCTTTGCGAATGCACACTTCCGGTTCATCGTCGTCCAGCAGGCCGGCGCAGGTTTCAATCAGGCGACCGTCTTCGTTACCGTTAACCCAGGTCGCGACGCGGAACTGGCGAATCAGGACCACGCTCTTTTTATCCGGGTTATACAGCAGAATAGTGGCGCCATTTCCCCTGTCATAAACCTCGCGTTTATGGCGAATCACGTCACCATTTTTGCGGGTCAAATCGTAGGTAATATTGCGAAGAATGAAATAGTTATCTGAAAGGACTTTATCTTTAATGACTTCTATGTTGAACGACATACCGACTCCACAACGTAATACGGTCACTCTCATATTACGCTGCGAAGTCTGTTTTGTCGCGACGGGTAATCAGTGGCCTTTCGGTGCTGTAACGCCCAGCCAGTCCATCATCCCCTGTGCAGCATGACGACCTTCCGCCATGGCTGTCACCACCAAATCTGCACCGCGAACCGCATCGCCACCGGCGAAGATTTTCGGGTTGCTGGTCTGATAACGGTATGCGCTGTTGACGTTCGCCGCGATACGGCCCCAGTCATCAACCTCCACGCCGTGCGTTTCCAGCCACGGCATGGAGTGCGGATTGAAACCAAAAGCCATGATGACGGCATCTGCTGGCATCACAAACTCGCTGCCCTCTATTGGTACCGGACGGCGACGCCCTTTCGCATCCGCTTCACCCAACTGCGTGCGTAGCAGGCGAACCCCCGTGACACAGCCCGATTCATCCAGTTCCAGGTTGACCGGCTGGACGTTAAACTCGAATTCAGCCCCCTCTTCCTTCGCGTTTTTTACCTCTTTTTTCGAGCCCGGCATATTGGCCTCATCGCGACGATAGGCGCAGGTCACTTTGCTGGCCCCGTGACGCAGCGATGTCCGTACACAGTCCATCGCCGTATCACCGCCACCCAGCACCACTACATTCAACCCGGCGGTGTTGATAAAGGGTTCTTCCGGCGAATCCGGTAGCCCCATCAGTTGTTTGGTGTTGGCGATGAGGAACGGCAGCGCGTCATAGACGCCAGGCGCATCTTCATTCGGTAAATTCGCTTTCATCGACCGGTACGTACCGACGCCGACAAACACGGCATCGTACTCTTCAAGCAAGGTGTCCAGGATAATATCCCGGCCAATTTCGCAATTCAGTTCGAAGCGAATACCCATCGCGCTGAAAATTTCCCGGCGGCGCGCAAGCAGTGATTTATCCAGTTTGAAGGCCGGAATACCGAAAGTCAGCAGGCCGCCGATTTCCGGGTGACGATCAAACACAGTGGTACTCACGCCGTTGCGCGCCAGCACGTCGGCGCATGCCAGACCGGCAGGCCCCGCGCCAATGATCGCAATGCGTTTATCTACCGCTGTCACATGCTTAAGGTCAGGCCGCCACCCTTTTGCCAGCGCCTGGTCGGAAATGTAACGCTCAATATTGCCGATAGTGACCGAGCCGTAATCGTCGCGAACGGTACACGCCCCCTCGCACAGACGATCCTGCGGACAGACGCGCCCGGTGATTTCCGGTAAGCAGTTCGTCTGATGCGATAACTCAACGGCTGCGGTGATATCCCCGGCTTTTACACGTTCAATCCACTGGGGAATATGGTTGTGCAGCGGGCAGGTCCATTCACAGACGCTGTGCTCACCGCATTTCAGGCAACGCTCCGCTTCCCGCAGAGCCTGATCGGCGCGGAACGGCAGATAGATTTCAGCAAAGCCGGTTTTGCGGGCCGCCAGCGCCAGCTTATCGGGCTCTCCACGCGGCGACGTTTTGAGCATCTGTTTGACCTTGCGATCGTTAAATGCCGGGACCAACGCCGCCATACTGTGCCACGGTTGAGCTTCCTGGCTGGCCGCACGTAAACGGCGCGCCTTCGCCAGGTCTGCCAGATCATCACGGCTCACGACCTGAATAGCGTCTGCCGGGCAGTTTTGCGCACAGGCGGGGCCTTCAGCGCGATCGACACAGAGATCACATTTGTGTGCCGTGGCTTTTACCATGCCATTGCCGACCGGTGTGACAAGGATCTGCATGGTGCCGAAGGGGCACGCCACCGCACAGGATTTACAACCGATGCATTTATCCTGGTTAACTTGCACCGAATCATTTACACGACTAATTGCGCCGTTCGGACAACTGCGGGCACAAGGAGCGGCTTCACAATGGTGACATGTTACCGCGCTGCGCTGGCGTTTATTCTTTACGACCGTAATTCGGGGATGAAAATGTTCGTGGCTTAAAACGTGTTGTTCCTGGTTATGTGCCATTACACAGGCCACTTCACAGGCGCGACACCCTATACATTGTTGGCTGTTAGCCATAATAAAACGATTCATGGCAGTCTTCTTTTCTGGTTTAATAAACCTTATTTTTTATATGAACAATGTATTTACCTGGGCTGTTCAGCGCAGGCAATGTACATTTGCCCAGAAGCGTTACTTAATTGTCACGCGCATGTTGCAGATCAATTTATCGTGGCATAAATAAAAATTAGTCTCATTTGATGAGCCGTCCGGCGATGCCATTTCGTCCGCCACCCTTGGATAGCGGGAATTGCTGTTGTGACTGTAAAACAACCTGTTTCATCCAGCCTTGCCAGAGCCTTTTTTTATATCGTCTTGCTTTCGCTGCTCTCCACGGGCGCGGCGCTAATGACGCTTGCCAGCAGCTTGCGCGATGCGGAAGCCGTTAATATCGCTGGTTCTCTGCGTATGCAAAGCTATCGTCTGGGGTATGACCTGGAACGCGGCTCCGCGGAATTAAATGCACATCGCCAAATCTATCAGCAATCGCTTAACTCACCGGTTTTACGCACGTTAAACCGCTGGTATGTACCTGAAATTGTTGGGCAGCGCTATGCGCAATTACAGGAAAGCTGGCAGGAGATGAATGCCCGATTAGGCACAGCCGACACGGTCTGGTATCAGCATAATATTCAGCAATATGTCGATAACATCGACCAGTTTGTTCTGGCGCTACAACACTATTCGGAACGGAAAATGTGGCTGGTGTTGGGTATCTCGCTCATCGGCGCGATGGGGATTTTCCTGCTGGTCTTTTTTACGCTACGGCGCATTCGCCAGCAGGTCGTCAAACCCCTTGCGCAACTGATGGTGGCCAGCCAGGAGATTCAGCAAGGACATTTTACCTATCCGTTACTCAATACCCATCTGGATAACGAATTGGGGCTGCTGGCGTCCACGTTTGACCGAATGTCTGGTGAATTGCACAAACTCTACCGCACACTCGAAGCCCAGGTCGCAGAGAAGACGCATGACCTGCAGGAAGCCCACCGTCGCCTCGAAGTGTTGTATCAATGTTCGCAGGCGCTCAACACCAGCCAGATCGACGTTATGTGTTTTCGCCACATTCTGCAGATAGTCTATGAGCACGAAGCGGCAAGCTATCTGGAGTTAACAATGGGCGATCACTGGTCCATTCATCACGGTGAGGCGCAGGAAGACCTTCCGGTTAATGTGTTACCCGTCAGCATGCAAGAGAGCGTTTTTGGCGAATTACGCTGGCAAAGCGTCAATGCCCAGGCCTCCACGCCATTATTGCAAAGCGTGGCCACAATTATGGGGCGCGGGTTCTATTTTAATCAGGCGCAAAAACAGCACCAGCAACTGATTCTGATGGAAGAACGCGCCACCATCGCCATGGAACTTCATGATTCGCTGGCCCAGGTGCTTTCTTATCTGCGTATTCAACTGGCATTGCTCAAACGAGCAGTGCCCGAGGACAACGCACCCGCCCAGACCATCATCACCGATTTTTCCCGCGCCCTGAACGATGCCTGGCGTCAGTTGCGGGAATTACTGGCGACCTTCCGCCTGACGGTTTCCCAAAGCGATCTGCCCGCCGTTCTGAATGAAGCAATGGCGCTTCTCCAGAGCCAGACAACCGCGAAGCTCGAGCTGGATTGCCGCCTGCCAACGCTTATGCTGGATGCACAGCAGCAGGTAAACATCTTGCAGATAGTGCGCGAGGCGGTGATCAACGCGATTAAACATGCCGACGCCAGTACCATCACCGTCAGTTGCGTTACGGACCCGGACGATCAGTATTCAGTTTATATTCGCGATAATGGAAAAGGCATCGGCACGACCGATGAACCTCAGGGACATTACGGTTTGAATATTATGCGCGAACGAGCAAGCCGTCTTGGCGGCACGCTCAACTTTGCGCGCCCGCCTGGCGGTGGGACATTAGTCGAACTGCGTTTCCCGGCGCCGCGTACGCTTAAAAGCCAGCAAACGTAAGGAAAAGAAAAGAATTTCTGAAACGGATGCAGCAAAACGGGGATAAAGGAGACACAGCATAATTGTGCCTTGAAAAAGCATGATAATTTACATTATCTCCTTTTTTTCTCCACGTTTGCTTTATCTGTTCCCGCTACATTGAGCACACATTCATTGATTTCAGCAATGTCAAAATAACAATGCGCAGCAAAACAACGAGGTCTTGTTTCTGATGGCGAATTTTTTTATTGATCGCCCCATTTTTGCGTGGGTACTGGCGATCCTGATCTGTTTAACCGGAACCCTTGCCATTATTTCTCTGCCAGTGGAGCAATACCCTAATCTGGCTCCACCCAATGTCCGTATTACCGCCAACTACCCAGGCGCATCTGCCCAGACGCTGGAAAATACCGTGACGCAGGTTATTGAGCAGAACATGACCGGCCTCGATAATCTGATGTACATGTCATCACAAAGCAGCAGTGCCGGGCAGGCCACAATTACACTCAGTTTCACCGCCGGTACGGACCCTGACGAGGCCGTGCAGCAGGTACAAAACCAGTTACAGTCTGCTCTGCGTAAACTCCCCCAGGCCGTTCAGAACCAGGGGGTAACGGTAAGAAAAACCGGTGACACCAACATCCTGACGCTGGCGTTTGTCTCTACCGACGGCTCGATGGATAAACAAGATATCGCCGACTATGTCGCCAGTAATATTCAGGATCCCATAAGCCGCGTGAATGGTGTTGGCGATATCGATGCCTACGGTTCACAGTATGCTATGCGTATCTGGCTCGACCCGGCGAAGCTTAACAGCTACCAGATGACCACTGACGATGTGACCAGCGCGATTAAATCCCAGAACGCCCAGGTCGCCGTTGGTCAGCTCGGCGGCTCACCTTCGGTAGACCGTCAGGCGCTGAACGCCTCGATTAACTCACAATCGCTACTCCAGACACCGCAGCAGTTTCGAAATATCACGTTGCGCGTTAATCAGGATGGTTCCGAAGTGCGCCTTGGCGATGTCGCCGAGGTTGAACTGGGTGCTGAGAAATATGACTTCCTGAGCCGCTTTAACGGTCTTGCCGCCTCCGGGCTTGGGATTAAGCTGGCCTCCGGTGCGAATGAGATGGCGACCTCGGAATTAGTGCTAAAACGCCTGGATGAGCTGTCGCAATATTTTCCGCATGGCCTGGAATATCGGGTCGCCTACGAGACAACCTCTTTCGTTAAAGAATCCATTATCGATGTGGTGAAAACGCTGCTGGAAGCTATCGCGCTGGTCTTCCTCGTGATGTATCTCTTTTTGCAGAATTTCCGCGCAACGCTCATCCCGACGATTGCCGTGCCGGTGGTGTTAATGGGGACCTTCGCCGTTCTCTACGCCTTTGGCTATAGCATCAACACCCTCACCATGTTTGCGATGGTCCTCGCCATCGGCCTTCTGGTGGACGACGCGATTGTCGTGGTGGAAAACGTCGAACGTATCATGAGCGAGGAAGGTCTTTCGCCCAGAGAAGCGACGCGAAAATCGATGGCGCAAATCCAGGGTGCGCTGGTGGGTATCGCGATGGTTCTTTCGGCGGTATTTGTCCCGATGGCGTTTTTTGGCGGTACCACCGGGGCGATTTATCGTCAGTTCTCCATCACTATCGTTTCCGCTATGGTGTTATCCGTGCTGGTGGCGATGATCCTCACACCAGCCCTGTGCGCCACGCTGCTTAAACCTCTGCATAAAGGCGAGCACCACGGGGAAAGAGGTTTCTTCGGCGCGTTTAACCGCATGTTTAACCGCAACGCCGACCGTTACGAAAATGGCGTGGCGAAAATTCTGCACCGCAGCCTGCGCTGGATCCTACTCTACGTTTTGTTGCTGGGCGGCATGGTGTTTTTATTCCTGCGCCTGCCAACGTCTTTTTTACCGCTTGAAGATCGCGGGATGTTTCTGGCATCGGTACAACTGCCGAGCGGCGCGACGCAGCAGCAGACGCTGAAAGTGGTACAAAAGGTTGAAGATTACTTCTTCAAAAATGAGAAAAACAATGTCGCGTCCGTCTTCGCCACCGTTGGTTCCGGCCCCGGCGGGAACGGCCAGAACGTCGCACGTATGTTTGTGCGTCTGAAAGACTGGGGCGAACGCGATCCGAAAACCGGCAGTTCCTTTGCCATCATTGAGCGTGCCACCAAAGCGTTTCGCCAAATCAATGAAGCCCGCGTTATTGCCAGCAGTCCGCCGGCAATCAGTGGCCTGGGCAGCTCCGCCGGTTTCGATATGGAATTACAGGATCACGCGGGGGCCGGGCACGATGCGCTGATGGCGGCGCGCGACAAACTGATTCAAATGACCGACAACAATAAAATGCTGACGCGCGTGCGTCACAACGGCCTCGATGACAGCCCGCAATTACAGGTCGATATCGATCAGCGTAAAGCTCAGGCGCTGGGGGTCTCAATTGATGATATCAACGACACGCTGCAAACCGCCTGGGGTTCGAGTTATGTGAATGACTTTATGGATCGCGGCCGCGTGAAGAAAGTCTACGTTCAGTCAGCGGCAAAATACCGCATGCTGCCGAGCGACATTAATCTTTGGTATGTGCGTAACAGCAGCGGCGGTATGGTGCCCTTCTCCGCCTTTGCCACCTCGCACTGGGAAACCGGCTCCCCGCGTCTGGAGCGTTATAACGGCTATGCAGCAGTAGAGATTGTCGGTGAAGCGGCCCCGGGTATCAGTACCGGTACCGCCATGGATACCATGGAAAAACTGGTTAGCCAGATTCCAGGCGGTTTCGGTCTGGAGTGGACGGCCATGTCCTATCAGGAGCGCTTATCAGGCTCACAGGCACCGGCGCTTTATGCGATTTCTCTGCTGGTGGTGTTCCTCTGCCTGGCCGCGCTATATGAAAGCTGGTCAGTGCCGTTCTCGGTGATGCTGGTCGTACCGCTCGGGGTGATTGGCGCGCTGCTCGCCACCTGGATGCGCGGACTGGAAAATGACGTCTACTTCCAGGTAGGTCTGCTGACGGTTATCGGGCTATCGGCGAAGAACGCCATCCTGATTGTCGAGTTCGCCAACGAAATGAACCAGAAGGGTCAGGATCTGCTGTCGGCCACACTGCACGCCTGCCGTCAGCGTCTGCGCCCGATTCTGATGACCTCTCTTGCCTTTGTCTTTGGCGTTTTGCCGATGGCAACCAGTACCGGCGCAGGCTCCGGTAGCCAACATGCGGTGGGTACCGGGGTAATGGGCGGGATGATTTCAGCAACCGTGCTGGCAATCTTTTTTGTTCCTCTGTTCTTTGTGCTGGTCAGACGGCGCTTCCCGCTGAAAGAACGTCAGGAATAATGAGCAAACAAAAAGGCGGCCTGTTAAGGTCGCCTTTTATTGCGTGATTAATTTCACACTTTTATCGTTTTAAGCAATCACTGCTTTTATGATTCCTCTGGAATTATTTACGAAGCATGCCTTCGATAAAGTCTTTCCAGTTCCCCAGTTCATGTTCAATCATAACTACCTCTCTTATTATTGTGCTTATTCTACGAGAATCCGACATCGCTGTGAAGATATTTCAACCAATTGCTTTGATTGGTCTCTCATAGTATTTGCATTGACGAAATAACTATGCTCCAGAATTTGGCTATTTAATGTGAGCGATAGCAATATTCGGAAACATTTAGTTCAAACCCTGATGTACCCCGGCCTGTAGCGTCATCAAGGTGTAGTCAGAACGTATCTTTGAAGTAGCTAATAAGATGATTTTTTGCCATCAGGTGAAATTTTTGTTTATTTAACAAGCTGGCCTGGCTCGTAAATGACATCATTTTCACATTATTAATTATCACCCTTAGTATTTCTTTAAACTCGTACATATTGCTGATGGCAATCCCTGGCAGGTAAATTTAATAACAGGAAGTATGATTACCCTGCGAATGAAATGATATTATATGTTTATTCGCCCATTATTATTCTAATTTTTTGGGCAATTAACCAAAGATAAGACAAAAGGATTCACCATGCTTACTCTGTTTGGCATCAAAAACTGCGACACCATCAAAAAAGCCCGCCGCTGGCTGGAAGCCCATCAGGTTGATTATCGTTTTCACGATTACCGCGTAGACGGTCTTGATGCCGATCTGTTGCAGCAATTTATTGCTGAACTGGGGTGGGAAGCGCTGCTCAATACCCGGGGCACCACCTGGCGCAAACTGGATGAATCGCTGCGTGCAACCATTACAAACGCGGATTCCGCAGCCGCGCTGATGTTAGAAATGCCGGCAATTATCAAACGCCCATTGCTCTGCGCGCCCGGTAAGCCTATGCTGCTGGGTTTCAATGAATCCAGTTATGAGACGTTTATCAACGAGGTGTAGTTTATGTCGTGCCCGGTTATTGAGCTGACGCAACAGCTTATTCGTCGCCCTTCTCTGAGCCCCGATGATGCAGGGTGTCAGGCGTTAATGATCGAACGTCTTCGCGCCATCGGTTTTACCATTGAGCCGATGAATTTTGGCGACACACAGAATTTCTGGGCATGGCGTGGACAGGGTGAAACATTGGCCTTCGCCGGACACACTGACGTTGTGCCTTCCGGAGATGCTGACCGCTGGATCAACCCGCCGTTTGAACCCACTATCCGCGATGGCATGCTGTTTGGTCGCGGCGCGGCCGACATGAAAGGCTCGCTGGCGGCCATGGTTGTCGCCGCTGAACGTTTTGTTGCGACTCACCCCAGGCACAAAGGCCGTCTGGCGTTTCTGATCACCTCTGACGAAGAGGCCAGCGCCGCCAACGGTACAGTGAAAGTCGTTGAAGCCTTAATGGCGCGCAACGAACGCCTGGACTACTGCCTGGTGGGTGAACCCTCCAGTACCGAAGTGGTGGGCGATGTGGTCAAAAATGGTCGTCGCGGTTCGCTGACCTGCAATTTAACCATTCACGGCGTGCAGGGGCATGTTGCTTATCCGCATCTGGCCGATAACCCGGTACACCGCGCGGCGCCCATGCTCAATGAGCTGGTGGCGATCGAATGGGATCAGGGTAATGAATATTTCCCACCGACCAGCATGCAGGTGGCGAACATTCAGGCAGGCACCGGCAGTAACAACGTGATCCCAGGCGATCTCTATCTACAGTTCAATTTCCGCTTTAGCACCGAACTTACCGATGGGATGATCAAAGAACGCGTTGCCGCACTGCTGGAGAAACATCAGTTGCGCTACACCATTGACTGGTGGCTCTCTGGTCAGCCGTTCCTGACCGGTCGGGGTAAGCTGGTTGATGCGGTGGTTAATGCCGTTGAGCACTATAATGAGATTAAACCGCAGTTGTTAACCACTGGCGGCACATCAGATGGTCGCTTTATTGCGCGTATGGGCGCGCAGGTCGTGGAACTGGGGCCGGTTAACGCCACCATTCATAAAATCAATGAATGTGTGAATGCGGCGGATTTGCAGCTACTCGCCCGCATGTATCAACGCATTATGGAACAACTCATCGCCTGACGGGGAGGAACGCATGGAATGGTTCGCGAAATACTGGTGGATTCTGGTGCTGGTTTTTTTACTCGGCGTACTGCTGAATGTGATCAAAGACCTTAAACGCGTCGATCACAAAAAATTTCTGGCTAACAAACCAGACCTGCCACCGCATCGTGATTTTAACGATAAGTGGGATGATGAGGACGACTGGCCGAAGAAAGACCAGAAGAAGTAATCCCGCCCGATCTGCCCGGCTGCGTCATGAGCCGGGCACGTTTTTGTTAGATCAATTCAATAATGTCATCATCGTCCGGTTTACCGCCACTCAGCGCTTCATCGAAATAGTGCTTCGGTACGGTATAACGCAGGTGATCGAGGGCGAATTGTAAACTGCGATCATCGATCGCATGCCCTAAATCCTCCACAATATCGAGCGTCACATCGCCACCTGCACGCAGCAACGCGTCCTGCGCCGCAACCGCATGGGCCAAATCAATGACGCGATCTTCACCGCCATGAATCAGGTGAATGGTTGATGCCGTCGAGGCCGTCTGCGGCAGACTGGCGTAACGTCCATTAAAGGCGATCACGCGGGATGCCAAATCGGGCTGCGCTTTCACCCCCTCCAGCGCCATGATGGAGCCTTGAGAAAAACCAATCAGGGCGGTGGCCTGTGCGTTTACGCCGCTTTGCTGCTGCCAGTAGCGAACCGTTTCAATAAATACCGGCATAATGGCATCAATGCGTGCCTGGCGGTTTTCTTCGGTAACACCCTGCACCGAGAACCACTGACGCCCCGTTGGACCACAGGGTTCCACGCCCCCAATGCTGACAATCATCGCCTCAGGAAACAGCGGTGCGAAGTAGCTGCCGATCTGCCCCATATTCGCCGGGTTATCGCCAACGCCATGAAAGAAAAGCAGTAACTGTTTCGCGGCGCCAGCCGGTTGTTGAACAACAAAATGGTCATGTTTCATGGCGGTCTCCTTAATTCGTTGCCTGCAGTTTACGCCGGGGAGGAATAATCACCATGCCATTTAACTGAATGAGTTAGTTAAAAAAATTGCAGTTGCCGCACCTGCGCTTTCAGCAAAATAGTGCGTTCAGGATCGAGTAAGGACAGTGCCGATGCGGCCTCCTGGCGCTGTGCGACCAGCAGTGCTTTACGGCCCGAAAGCGCCCGTGCGTGGCAAATATCCGCCTCACTGCGCTTCTCTGTGAGCTGCATCCGTAATGCATTCAGGGGTAAATCGACCTGCATCAACAACCTTTGCAACGCACCCGTTGCCGAAGAGAGCGGGCGATGGGCAAAGGCAAACCCGGCCAGTTCCTGCCAGTCATCATTATTAAGGGTAGTCTCTGGACTGACGGTAAGGGGTAACTTTTCCCCTTTCCAGGCATCAAGCCAGGGTAAATCTCGCGCCAGCCTGCGCTGCTCATTGGCGGCAAGCGCCTGTCCTGCCGCCGTCAGCGGCAATACTGCCATGGCGGTATAGCAACCACTGCTCGCCTCCCGGTGGCTGCCAAGCCTGACCAGTTGGAACCCGCATCGCTGCCAGAAATGCCACAGCGAAGCCGTATAGCCGAAACTCACCGAGAGGTAATCGCAGCCCGTCACATGCTGGCGGGCATGCGTAATTAACGCCTGTCCAAGCCCTTCCCGCTGACGTGACGGATGGACGGCAATGCGGCTCACGCGTAAACCACGCAACATCGCAGCAAGCGGGCTGCCACCGTGAGCCGCCAGCGACTGCGCCACCAGATTCCCACGAGGACGACGAAATCCCGCCCAGACAGCCTGGCTGAGTCCGGCTGACAATCCCCCCTCCTCCACCAGCCAGAGCGCTGCCAGTAATGCATCCGGCGTTTTCGTGAGCCAGAAATGTTGCCCCGGCGCATCCATCATACGGCGCAAATCCAGAGGAGAGGTGCGGTAATGGGCGCTGGCAAGCAGCCGATAGAGTGCAGACGGAAGTGAGGAGTCCGTGGACCATGCGGATTGGTCAAGCGAAAGGATTGTCGCCTCGCCCGTCGGTTTCGTCAGTGCCGACGCATCGTCAAACAACAATACCCTGTTGATAAACGCTTCCAGCGGACAGCCTTCCGCCCAGCGCAGGGGAGTGTGCAACTGGCGGTGTATGAGATGGGGAAAACCGGCACAGAATTTTAATAAGAAGCCCTGACCGGTCCCTTCGTAACCTTGTACCGTGGTGGTCAACAATACATAACGGAACGCCGAGACGAGCGTCGTCAACAGCGGCCCCGGAATGGCTGCCGCTTCATCGACGACTAACCACTCTGACAGCGGCTCCCCTTGGGCAATGCGTGCGAGTAACGCATCCGGGGCAATAAAAGTCATCTCTCCGGCATAGTGTGCCAGTACATCCGTTGCAGAACGTCCCGGTGCGGTAACAATGGCCGACGTCGCCAGACGCGCAATGTGCATACCCGCCAGGGCTGACTTCCCTCGCCCGCGCGGTGCCGTTACCACCATGACACCCGGCGGCATCGCGGCAAGTTCAGCCAGAATCGCTCGCTGTTCCTCTTCGGGCGCGCCTGTCGCGGCATGCCAGGCGGGGCGCGCAGAAAAGTCAGGGGGATGGAATGGATGTGCGTGCGACCAGATCATCACGTTTTCGTCTTGCCGCAGCGCCCGGCAAAAATGTTCAACAAAGCGCGGCGTGGCAATCGGCTCGGCGGTGTCACTCCAGCGACAACTGTCGTTATCAGGCCGTTGCGCCCATGCATCAAGCGGCGGCGCAAGGAGGACCAGAAAACTGCCCGGTTTCAGCGTGCCGCTGAGCGCCGCGAGCGCGGCGACATCAAAACCGTAACGGGCATCCAGCACGGCATGGGTGAATTCGCGGCCAAGCAAGGTGGTGAGCGCACGCGGCGCGCAGTGTAGCGGCCAGTCTGTTGATTCACCTACCCACAGCCAGTCGCCGGGTAATGAGACGCGAAGGTGATTGGCCTGTTGCAGGCACACCTCACCTTCACCCGCGATAACCAGCAAACGGCGGATCCCCTGATCCGCCATTTGGGCACTTAATGCAGTTAATGACATTCAGATGTCCCGGCACCGAACACTAAAGCGAACCGCTAAACGTATTGCACTGGGCTGGGTCGCCGCTGTCCATTCCGCGTTTGAACCAGTTATAACGCTGTTCGGAGGTGCCATGGGTAAACGTGTCGGGGATAACCAGCCCCTGGCTACGTTTCTGCAATCGATCGTCACCCATTGCGGTCGCGGCGTTCAGCGCCTCTTCCAGATCGCCTGCATCCAACACGCCTTGTTGTTGCATGCTGTGTCCCCAGACCCCGGCATAGCAGTCGGCCTGCAATTCCAGACGTACCGACAGCGCATTGGCTTCGGTTTGTGACGCGTTTTGCTGGAGCTGGCGTACTTTAGCCTCGGTACCGAGTAATTTTTGCACGTGATGGCCGACTTCATGAGCAATGACATACCCCTGAGCGAAATCACCGTTCGCCCCAAGCTTGTGCTTCATGTCGTCATAAAAGGAGAGATCAATATAGACTTTACTGTCCGCCGGGCAATAAAACGGCCCCATAACGGATTGACCGGTACCGCAGCCCGTTGTCACCCGGTTACGGTACATCACCAGTTTGGGTTGCTGGTAATGGCGCCCCATTTTTTCGAAAAGTTGCCCCCAGGTGTCTTCTGTCGTGGCGAAGATAACACTGGTGAATTTCGCCGCTTCATCTTCCTGCGGACTGATGGAGCGCTGCTGAGAACTGTTGTCGACCGGTTCCCCGGTGATAAGGCCCGTTAAATCCACGCCGTAGTAACTGGCGAAAATGACCACCACCAGCAGAATGATGCCGCCCTTACCGCCCGGCAGACGAAATCCTGGCCCCCGAATAACGGGTCCGCCCGATTCATCGCGCCGGTCTTCAATATTGTTGCTTTCACGACGCCCTTGCCAGCGCATAACCACCTCATTATCTAACGTTTTAATAATGATCGTAGGCGGTTGCGGGGAGGATTACCATAAGAAAAAAGAGGCAAGGAACCAGAGGATGCGCGCATCCCCCGGTTTGCAGCGGATTATCGCTTAGTCCAGCTTAACACCCAGGCGATAGGCAACGGCTTCGTACGCTTCAATCACGCCGCCCAGGCTCTGGCGGAAACGGTCTTTGTCCATTTTTGCCAGCGTTTCTTTATCCCACAGACGGCTACCGTCCGGTGAGAATTCATCGCCCAGAACCACTTCACCTTTGAACAGACCGAACTCCAGTTTGAAGTCGACCAGGATCAGGCCTGCGTCATCAAACAGTTTTTTCAGTACATCGTTCGCTTTGTAAGTCAGCTCTTTCATGCGCGCCAGGTTCTCTTTGCTCACCCAACCAAACGTTTCACAGTAGGAGTCGTTCACCATCGGGTCATGCATGGCATCGTTTTTCAGGAACAGATCGAACAGCGGCGGATTCAGCTCGATACCTTCTTCAATTCCTAAACGTTTTACCAGTGAACCCGCAGCACGGTTACGCACCACACACTCTACCGGTACCATGTCCAGCTTTTTCACCAGGCATTCGGTATCGGACAACAACGCTTCCATCTGAGTTGGGATACCCGCTTCTGCCAGTTTGCTCATAATGAAATGGTTGAATTTGTTGTTAACCATGCCTTTACGCTCGAACTGCTCAATACGCGCGCCGTCCCCTGCTGACGTATCATTGCGGAATTCGAGCACCAACAGGTCCGGGTTTTCCGTGCTGTATACGGTCTTCGCTTTGCCACGATACAACTCAGCTTGCTTTTGCATCTTTGTCACTCCAGGTGTGATGATTTAACTAAAAAAGCTATTTTACACCGACGCACACGTTTGCGTCAGCCAAATAAAAAAAGGCCGGAGGTATCCGGCCCTTATTCTTACTTGTTAAACGCGGCCTCAAACGCTGCCACCAGGGCGTCGTTTTGCGACTGCGTTAACGTATGACCTTTCGGGTCAATAAACTGGAGGCTACTGCGGTTATCTAAATCACCGACCTGCAGTTTATAGTCGCCAGACGCCAGGCCCGGGTCACGCGCGCCCAGATCGCGCCATGCGCTATCGGACAACGGTTTGTAAGTGACGGCCATGCTACCGGTAGAACGGGTGCTGTCGGTCACTTTCATGCCCACTTTTTCCAGCACTGTCGGCAGGCGCTGCCACACTACGTTGAACGGACCACGCACCACCAGCATCGGCAGACCGGTATCATCCGCGCCGGACTGAACATCAAGCGACTTCACGCTGCGGTTTTCGGCGGCAGCCTGAGCGTCAGTGGATGTTTTATCCAGGCTCTGGGAGATAACGTTCAGCATTTCCGTGCTGTAGCGCTGTAACGATGCGCTATCTGCAACCGGCTTACCCGCCTGCTCCAGATTTACGAGTTTAACGGTCACCGCCTGCTGATAACCCTGCGGTTTCACCGAGATTTGATAACGGCCACGATACTGCTGATCTTCATCGAGGCGGTTCCAGTCAACCCAGTCTGTCGTTAACGTCTGACTGGCGTCGTCACGCTTCGCGATGGCGTAATTTTTCGCCTGGATAATGCTGACAACCTGCGGCCACAGGTTTGTGTTGCGGCCATTTTCAACCAACAGGGTTGCCGTATCGCCAGTAAACTGAGTGCGCGCACCCGTTACCAGTGCCAGCGGCTGCGCCGGCGGACGGATATCCAGCTCTTTACCCACAGCACCACTGCCGTTAGTGGCAGGAATGTTATATTCGCCATTCTGCACCGGCAGGATCATGCCGGCTGGCGCATGAAGTTCCGCAAGCGGCGCGGCATCCAGATAGGACTCGTCACCACTGACCTGACGTTTGTAGCGTGAATCCGAACTGCAGGCAGCGAGTAACATTACAAATGAAACTCCCGCCACCTTCGCCAGGCGCGACTTCTGTACTGAGTAAGCCATCAAATCTCCCTAAACTTTACAGCAATCCGGCATGCTTAAGCGCGGAGCGAACCACTTCACGACCGTGATCGGTGATCGGTGTCATCGGCAGGCGCAGCGTATCGGTTGCCACAAGCCCCAACTCCTTACATGCCCATTTCACCGGGATAGGATTGGGTTCGACAAATAGTTTGTTGTGTAACGGCATCAGGCGCTTGTTGATCACACGCGCTTCGGCGAACTGCCCTTCCGCTGCCAGTTTGCACATGTCGGCCATATCACGTGCCGCCACGTTCGAGGTAACGGAAATAACGCCGTGACCACCGAGTTGCATAAAGTCCATCGCGGTTGCATCGTCGCCGCTGAGCAGCAGAAAGTCATCTGAAACCAGCTCTTTGATCTGATGAACGCGACTTAAGTTCCCGGTCGCTTCTTTAATACCGATAATATTTTTAATTTCCGCCAGACGACCCACGGTTTCCGGCAGCAAATCGCAGCCGGTGCGCGATGGCACATTATACAGAATCTGGGGCAGATCGGTGTGTCCAGCGATGGCTTTGAAATGCTGGAACAGGCCTTCCTGTGTCGGACGGTTGTAATAAGGGGTTACTGTCAGACAGCCCACGATGCCGCTGTCATTGAAACGTTGCGTCAGGCTGATGGCCTCCGCGGTGGCGTTTGCGCCAGTCCCTGCGATAACAGGGATACGCCCGTCTGCCAGTTCCAGCGTCATCATCACCACATCCCCATGTTCTTCATGGCTGAGCGTGGCGGATTCGCCGGTCGTTCCTACAGAAACAATCGCCGATGTTCCACTGGCGACATGGTAATCAATCAGTTTTTTCAGGCTTGGCCGACAGACTTTACCGTTATCATCCATTGGCGTAACAAGCGCGACTATACTTCCCGTGAACATGGGCCATCCTCTGTGCAAACAAGAATCTCAATGGTACGTGTGGTGCTGTAATAAAAGCAAGTGACGTGAGGCGTTCCGGCGGTTGTATGCCGGTTTTTTTTATGCTTTCCTTATGATTATCTCAGGTTTGACAGGAAGCACAGGTTTGACTGCCTCATCACAACATTTTCTGGTTATTACTGCGCTGGGTGCCGACAGGCCGGGTATCGTTAATACCATCACGCGCCACGTCAGCAGTTGCGGTTGCAACATTGAAGACAGTCGTCTGGCTATGCTGGGAGAAGAGTTCACGTTTATTATGCTGCTCTCCGGCTCATGGAACGCTATTACGCTGATTGAATCAACGTTGCCGCTTAAGGGCGCAGAGCTGGATTTATTGATCGTGATGAAGCGTACCGCCGCGCGCCCTCGCCCTGCCATGCCTGCCACCGTCTGGGTTCAGGTTGAAGTCCCTGACTCGCCGCATCTGATTGAGCGTTTTACTGCCTTGTTCGACACCTTTCAGATGAATATCGCTGAGCTGGTCTCCCGCACTCAACCGGGCGACGCCACCAGGGCCGCGCAGCTTTTTATTCAGATAACCGCTCACAGTCCTGCCTCGCAGGACGCATCAAATATTGACCAGGCATTCAAAGCCCTATGTACAGAATTGAATGCACAAGGCAGTATAAACGTGGTCAACTATTCACAGCATGATGAACAGGATGGAGTTAAGTAATGAATCCACTGAAAGCCGGTGATATCGCACCGAAATTTAGCTTGCCGGATCAAGACGGAGAACAAGTAAATTTGGCCGACTTCCAGGGACAGCGTGTTCTGGTGTATTTCTACCCGAAAGCGATGACGCCAGGCTGTACCGTCCAGGCATGCGGCCTGCGCGATAACATGGATGATTTGAAGAAAGCGGGCGTTGAAGTGTTGGGTATCAGCACTGACAAACCGGAAAAACTTTCCCGTTTTGCCGAAAAAGAGCTGCTGAACTTCACGCTGCTGTCCGATGAAGATCACCAAATTTGCGAGCAGTTTGGCGTCTGGGGTGAAAAGACCTTTATGGGCAAAACCTACGACGGCATTCACCGCATTAGTTTCCTTGTCGACGCCGATGGCAAAGTCGAGCATGTTTTTGATGATTTCAAAACCAGCAATCATCACGACATCGTGCTCAACTGGCTGAAAGAGAACGCCTAAGCGGGCTCAAATTGCATCACCCCTCTTCCGGGCGTCCCGTCTAAGGCCGCCCTTGTTTTCTGTCTTTGCCTCTCCCGCCAATTATTTGAAGTTGATCACACTTTATCACTCATTTCGACACTAGTGCCGACAATGGCGACTTATCGCCCGCCCCTGACCATCACTTTTGTTTGCTCACCACCACAAAACCACGCAACTAACTGATAAATATTGATTTTAACATTTGGCATGACTTGTGCTTAAGAAGGCTCAACGATTTTCTCGCTTTCTTCTCAAGGAGCCGACATGAACCGCTTTGTGATTGCAGATCCCGAGTGGTGTATAGGATGCAATACCTGCCTTGCCGCGTGTTCGGATGTTCATAAGACTGAAGGGTTGCAGTACCACCCACGATTAACGCTGGTTAAAACGGACACCAAAACCGCGCCGGTCATGTGCCGACACTGTGACGATGCGCCCTGTAAACAGGTTTGCCCGGTGAACGCGATTTCCTTCAAGGATGACGCGGTCTATCTCAACGAAACGCTCTGTATCGGCTGCAAACTCTGCGGTCTGGTCTGTCCGTTCGGTGCGATTACCCCGTCAGGCAGCCGTCCACTCAACATTCCTGCACGCTACGAAAACTTCGTTCCGGAAGAACAACTCCGGGATGTTCCCGCCAGCCCGCCGACCATGCAGCCGTTTTTACGCTGGAATGCGGGTGTACAGACTATCGCCGTCAAATGCGACCTCTGTCACTTCCTGCCGGAAGGTCCCGCCTGCATCAGATCCTGTCCGACACATGCGCTGCATCTGGTACAGGAAGACGCGCTTAATAAACAGTTGAAAGCGCGCCGGCTGCTGGCCGCGCTCAACACGACGGACATGACCTTCGACTCTTCTTCACCCACGCCGGAGCAACGCTAATGGATGCCCTGCAATTATTGATGTGGTCAATCTTGTTATATGTCGCTGGCGGCGTCGCGTCACTGTTACTGGCCCGCCAGGAGGAGCTGGCGATTAAGGTCGCCGGTCTGTCGGCGATGGCGGGCGGCTTACTCGGTCTGGCGAGCGCCGTCACCGCGTTAACGGGTGCGCAGACGCTGCAATGGCAGGCCGTCGGCCCCTTCGCGTTTGCCCATTTTATCGTGCGGATGGACAGTCTGGCGGCCTTTATGGTGCTGGTGATTTCCCTGCTGGTGACCGTCTGCGGCCTGTATTCGCTCTCCTACGTGCGCGAATATGTCGGCAAAGGTGTCGGCGCGATGGGCTTCTTTATGAACCTGTTCATCGCATCGATGGTCGGTCTGGTAGTGATGGACAACGCGTTCTGGTTCATCGTGCTGTTTGAAATGATGTCGCTGGCCTCCTGGTTTTTGGTCATCACCGATCAGGACGACGAATCCATTCACGCCGGTCTGCTCTACTTCTTTATCGCCCACGCCGGGTCGGTACTGATCATGGTTGCCTTCTTCCTGATGTGGCGCCAGAGCGGTAGCCTGGATTTCGCCAGCTTCCGTGAGTTGTCGCTATCACCGGGCGTCGCCTCCGCCGTCTTCCTGCTGGCGTTCTTCGGTTTTGGCGCCAAAGCGGGGATGCTGCCACTGCACAGTTGGCTACCGCGCGCGCACCCGGCCGCGCCGTCACACGCGTCGGCATTAATGTCGGGGGTGATGGTCAAAATTGGTATCTTCGGGATCATCAAAGTCGGTATCGACCTGCTCGGACATAGCGGTATTCCGCTGTGGTGGGGTGTGGTGGTGCTGGCCTTCGGCGCGGTGTCGTCGGTGCTTGGCGTGCTCTACGCGCTGGCAGAGCATGACATCAAACGCCTGCTCGCCTGGCACACGGTTGAAAACATCGGCATCATTTTGATGGGCGTCGGCGTCGGCATGGCTGGCATTGCGCTACACCATCCGGTGATCGCCGCCGTCGGTCTGCTCGGCGCACTCTTCCATCTGCTCAACCACGCGCTGTTTAAAGGGCTGCTGTTCCTCGGCGCCGGGGCGATTATCTTTCGTCTGCACACACGGGATATGGAAAAAATGGGCGCGCTGGCCAAACGGATGCCGTGGACCGCAGGCGCGTTCCTGATTGGCTGTCTGGCCATTTCCGCCATGCCGCCGCTCAATGGCTTTATCAGTGAATGGTATACCTACCAGTCGCTGTTCTCCCTCACCCGCGTGGACGCCATTATTCCCCGGCTGGCAGGCCCCATCGCCATCGTCATGCTGGCTATCACCGGCGCACTGGCCGCGATGTGCTTCGTCAAAGTTTACGGTGTGAGTTTCTGCGGTAACGCCCGCAGCGAAAAAGCCGACCATGCGCGGGAAGTCCCCTGGCCGATGGTGATTGCCATGTGTCTGCTGGCGCTGTTCTGCGTACTGGCAGGCGTCGGGGCGAATCTGGTTGCGCCACACCTGCTGCACATTGCCCAGTCGCTTTCTTCCCAGCAAACGCTGGCCGTGGCGCAAGGCGCAACGCTGATGCCGGGCGACGCACAGCAGGCAGTGCTGACGCCCTCGGTGGTCTTCCTGCTGCTTATCGCGATGCCCATACTGCCGGGCCTGTTCTGGTACATCAACCGTCACACCCGTGGCAACTTCCGGCGCACCGGTGATGCATGGGCATGCGGCTATGCCTGGGAAAAAGGGATGGCCCCGTCTGCCGGCAGCTTTACACAGCCCCTGCGTGTGGTATTTGGCCCGCTTTATCGCATGCGTAAACAGCTCGATCCTGCCCAGCCGTTACAGCGCAGCCTGGGGGGCGTGACTATTGCTGCCACCCGCACAGAGCCGTTCTGGGACGACAAAATCATCCTGCCGCTGGTCGGGATAACCAAACGCATTGCCCGTGCGGTGCAGTATCTGCAAAGCGGCGATTTCCGACTCTATTGCCTGTATGTGATCGCCGCGCTGGTGATCCTGCTGCTGACTATCGCCGTCTAAGGAGGGAGAGAAGATGATACAACCAACCCCTGACTGGTCACTGGGTCTGTTTGCCCTCTGCCAGGCGGCGTTTCTGCTGGCATTAACGCCATTATTTACCGGCATCTCCCGGCAGATTCGCGCACGGATGCACTCTCGCCAGGGTCCTGGCGTCTTACAGGACTATCGTGATCTGCAAAAACTGCTTAAGCGCCAGGAGGTGGCTCCGGCCTCGTCCGGCATGATGTTCCGCGTCATGCCCTGGGTGCTGCTGAGCAGCATGCTGGTGGTGGCGATGACATTGCCGCTGTTTGTACGTACTTCACCTTTCGCTGGTGCGGGCGACTTAATCACCCTGATTTACCTGTTCGCCCTGTTCCGCTTCTTCTTTGCGCTCTCCGGTCTTGATACCGGTAGTCCGTTTTCCGGGATTGGCGCCAGCCGCGAACTGACGCTCGGCATCCTGGTGGAACCGATGCTGATTCTCTCGCTGCTGGTGCTGGCGCTGCTGGCCGGGTCGACCAATATCGGCGCGATCAGCACCACGCTGGCGGCCGGTTGGATCTCCCCTGTTGCCACGCTGCTGGCGATGCTCGCCTGCGGATTCGCCTGTTTTATTGAGATGGGCAAAATCCCCTTCGACGTTGCAGAGGCGGAACAAGAGTTACAGGAAGGGCCGCTGACCGAATACTCCGGGGCAGGACTGGCGCTGGTGAAATGGGGGATCGGCCTGAAACAGGTGGTGATGGCCTCGCTGTTCCTGGCGCTCTTCTTCCCGTTCGGCAATGCCGGCTCGCTGACCGTCGGGGCCATGCTGCTTTCGCTGGTCATCACGCTGGTCAAATTACTGGTGGTATTTGTCATTGCGTCAGTGGTGGAAAACTCGCTCGCTCGCGGGCGGTTTTTACTGACGCACCACCTTACCTGGCTCGGTTTTAGTCTCGCCGCGCTGTCATATGTTCTTTGGTTAACCGGTCTGTAAGGAGCGCTGAATTACTATGGAAACAATTGCCCTGACGACCCTGCTCCTGCCGTTTATCGGCGCGCTGGTCGTCTCTTTGGCCCCCAGACAGACCGCCCCCATGCTGTCCATCGTGTTCGCATTGCTGGCAACTATTGCCACGGTCGCACTGGCGGCGGGCTTTCATGCCGCAGGCAGCGAGGTTGTAGATATCCCGCTGCTTAGCGCCGGACAGATAGCGTTGTTCGGGATGACGGTAGACAAAATCAGCACCCTGATTCTGTTTGTGGTGGTCTTCCTCGGTCTGCTGGTGGCGCTCTACTCCACGGGATATCTGACCCGTGGCAATAAGGAACACCCGCACGATGGCAGCAATCGCTACTACGCATTCTTGCTGATTTTTATCGGCGCGATGTCCGGCCTGGTGCTCTCCTCCACGCTGCTGGGCCAGTTGCTGTTTTTTGAAATCACCGGCGGCTGCTCCTGGGCGCTCATCAGCTATTACCAGTCCGAGAAATCCCAACGCTCGGCGATGAAAGCGCTGCTGATCACCCACGTCGGCTCGCTGGGCTTGTATCTGGCGGCGGCCACGCTGTTTCTGCAAACCGGCACCTTCGCGCTGAGCGCCTTAAGCCAGTTAAACGGCAGCGGCGCCTTAATCGTCTACGGTGGGATTTTGTTTGCCGCCTGGGGGAAATCGGCGCAACTGCCGTTGCAGGCCTGGCTACCGGATGCGATGGAAGCGCCGACGCCAGTCAGTGCATACCTGCACGCCGCGTCGATGGTGAAAGTGGGCGTTTACATTTTTGCCCGCGCTATTTCCGAAGGTGGGCAGATCCCGGAAGTCATTGGCTGGGTCGGCGTCACCATGGCGACCATCACCCTGGTGTACGGTTTCCTGATGTACCTGCCGCAAAAAGACATGAAGCGCCTGCTTGCCTGGTCGACCATTTCCCAACTGGCGTGGATTTTCCTCGCTCTGTCGATGTCGATTTTCGGTTCGAAAATGGCCTTCAACGCGGGGATTGTTTACATCTTTAACCACGCCTTCGCCAAGAGCCTGTTCTTCCTGGTTGCCGGGGCACTCAGCTATAGCTGCGGTACGCGTATGCTGCCGCGTCTTCGTGGCGTGATGCGCACGCTCCCTATTGCCGGGATCGGCTTTTGCGTTGCGGCGCTCGCCATTACCGGTGTGCCGCCGTTCAACGGTTTTTTCAGCAAGTTCCCCCTGTTTGCCGCCGGGTTCGCCCTCTCCGATCAGCACCCCATTCTGCTCGCGGTGATGATCCTGGCGCTGGTGGAATCGGTCGCCAGCTTCGGCTGGTTTATCTACTGGTTCGGGCGCGTGGTGCCGGGTGAACCCAGCGAAGAGGTGGCACAGGCGGCACCGCTACCGTATGCCATGAAACTGGTGCTGGGGATTCTGGTGGTGATGTCGCTGTGCTCAAGTCTCATTGCCGCAGCGTGGATTGGATAAAGGGAGTCGAAGATGACGGGAACATTGGTAGTTAACAATCTGGCGGGGCTGATGATGTTCACCTCGTTATTGGTCACTTGCGCCAGACGCTACACCGTCTCCTGCTGGTTGTACGCCCTGCAATCACTGGTGCTGGTGTCGATATTTTTTACCCTCTCACAACTGCTGGATGCAGAACAACTGCGGATGTGGTCCATCAGCGCCTTCTTCACCAAGGTTCTGATGGTGCCGCTGATTATGGGCTATGCATTTCGCAAAATGGCACCAGAGGGTCAGGGAGAACGCCTGTTTGGCCCTGCCGCACTGGTGCTGATGGCCGCAGGCATCGTGCTGCTGTGCTGGTTTGTGGTGCGTCCGGTGCAGTTGCCGCTGGTCGCGCAACTTAAACCCGCGCTGGCGGTGGCGCTCGGCCACTTCCTGCTGGGGCTACTGTGCATCGTCAGCCAACGCAATATCCTGCGCCAGGTGTTTGGTTACTGCCTGATGGAGAACGGTTCGCATCTGGTGCTGGCGCTGCTGGCATGGCGTGCGCCGGAGTTGGTTGAAATCGGCATCGCTACCGACGCCATTTTCGCGGTGATCGTCATGACAATACTGGCGCGAAAAATCTGGCGTACCCACGGCACGCTGGACGTTAATAACCTTACGGCGCTGAAAGGATAACAACATGAGTCACGCATTGATGTTCACCTTGCTGTTGCTCACGCCGCTGGTCATCTCCGCACTCTGCTTCCTGTGCCGTCTGCGAGGGAATGCCGCGCGCGCTCTGGTCACCACCGTGCATTTCGTCGGTATCGTCGTGCTGATGGTCGTGGCACTGTGGACGGTTGCGGAAGCTGTAACTGAGGGCGAGATATTCGCCGCCCATCGCTGGCTACATATCGACAGCTTAAGCGGGTTGTTCTTGTCGCTTCTTGGGATTATCGGTTTTATCACCGGGTTGTACTCCATTGGCTATATGCGCCATGAAGTCGATCATGGGGAAATTACCGTCGGCACCCTGTGCAACTACTACGGTTTCTTCCATCTGTTTCTCTTCACCATGCTGTTGGTGGTCACCAGTAACAACCTGATTGTCATGTGGGCAGCCATTGAGGCCACCACACTAAGCTCAGCGTTTCTGGTGGGGATTTACGGTCAGCGTTCTTCGCTGGAAGCCGCGTGGAAATACATCATTATCTGTACTGTCGGCGTCGCGTTTGGCCTGTTCGGTACGGTCCTGGTGTATGCCAATGCCGCCAGCTTTATGGTGGAGCCTGACCACGCGATTTTCTGGACCGAAGTCCTTAAAGAGAGCAGCAACCTCGACCCCACGCTGATGGTGCTGGCATTTGTCTTCGTGCTGATCGGTTTTGGGACCAAAACCGGCTTGTTCCCGATGCACGCCTGGCTGCCGGATGCCCACAGTGAAGCGCCAAGCCCGGTCAGCGCCCTGCTCTCAGCGGTGCTGCTGAACTGCGCGCTGCTGGTGCTGATTCGCTATTACATCATTATCTGCCATGCCATCGGCAGCACGTTCCCCAATACCTTACTGATGATTTTCGGCCTGCTCTCGGTGGCGGTGGCGGCGTTCTTTATCCTCGTTCAACAGGATATGAAACGCCTGCTCGCCTACTCGAGCGTGGAAAACATGGGGCTGGTGGCGGTGGCGCTCGGTATCGGCGGCCCGCTGGGTATTCTCGCCGCGCTGCTGCACACGCTGAACCATAGCCTGGCCAAAACGCTGTTGTTCTGCGGTTCCGGCAACGTGCTGCTGAAATACGGCACCCGCAATCTGGACGTGGTATGCGGCATGCTGAAAGTCATGCCGTTTACCGCAGTTCTGCTCGGCGGCGGCGCGCTGGCACTGGGCGGCATGCCCCCGTTCAATATTTTCCTCAGCGAGTTTATGACCGTCACCGCCGGGCTGGCGGCCGATCACCTGCTGGTGACTATCGTACTGCTGCTGTTGCTGACGATTGTGCTTGGCGGACTGGTGCGCATGGTCGCCAAAGCGCTGTTTGCCGCACCGCCTCAGGAAGTCGCCAGCGGTGAGCTCGGCTGGCTCACCACAGTGCCAATGGTCATTTTGCTGGTAATGATGCTGGTGATGGGGACCCATATTCCGCAACCGGTAAGCAAAATGCTGGCAAACGCTTCTGCCATCGTGATGTCCGGTAATGATGAACAATCAACACAATTTAGTTGGCTGTGGGCGTCGTTTGATACCACCGCCGCAACCGCAACACCCGCGCGGGTTCAGGGAGAGTTAAAGTGAGTTATTTAGAGAGTATCAGTCTCGATGCCCCTCGTGGCGGTGCCTGTCTTGCGGCGTTAAACGCGCAATTTCCCGGTGCCATTCTTGAAGAAGAGCGGCAAACTTTTGAGCAGACCACCATTACGGTAAAACTCAATCTGCTGCCGGATATTGTGCATTATCTCTATTACCAGCATGACGGCTGGTTACCGGTGTTATTCGGTAACGATGAACGTACTCTGAATGGTCATTACGCGGTCTACTACGCCCTTTCTATGGAAGGGGCGGAAAAATGCTGGATTGTGGTAAAAGCGCTGGTGGATGCCAACACGCGTGAATTCCCCTCCGTCACTCCTAAGGTGCCCGCCGCCGTCTGGGGCGAGCGTGAAATCCGCGACATGTACGGTCTGATCCCGGTAGGTCTGCCGGATCAGCGCCGTCTGGTGCTGCCGGACGACTGGCCGGACGATTTGCATCCGCTGCGTAAAGACACCATGGATTACCGTCTGCGCCCGGAGCCGACCACCGATACGGAAAACTATCCGTTTATCAACGATGGCGATAGCTCAGCGCGTATCGTGCCCATCGGCCCGCTGCACATCACGTCGGACGAACCGGGCCACTTCCGTCTGTTTGTTGATGGCGAGCGCATTGTCGATGCCGATTACCGCCTGTTCTACGTTCACCGCGGTATGGAAAAACTGGCGGAAACCCGCATGGGTTATAACGAAGTGACGTTTCTGTCAGACCGCGTCTGCGGGATATGCGGCTTCGCCCACAGCGTGGCCTACACCACCTCGGTAGAAAACGCCCTGGGTATTGTTGTGCCGCAACGCGCTCACACTATCCGCTCGGTGCTGCTGGAAGTGGAACGTCTGCACAGCCATCTGTTAAACATTGGGCTTTCCAGCCACTTCGTCGGTTTCGATACTGGCTTTATGCAATTTTTCCGCATCCGCGAAAAATCGATGACCATGGCAGAACTGCTGACCGGCTCGCGTAAAACGTATGGCCTGAATCTGATTGGCGGCGTGCGGCGCGACATCCTGAAAGAGCAGCGCATTAAAACTATCCAACTGGTGAAGGAGATGCGCGCGGAAGTCGTCCAACTGGTGGATATGCTGCTCTCAACGCCGAATATGGCACAGCGTACTCAGGGGGTTGGGGTGCTGGACCGTCAGATTGCGCGCGACTATAGCCCGGTCGGCCCGCTGATTCGCGGCAGTGGCTTTAACCGTGATCTGCGCTTTGACCATCCGTATGCCGACTACGGCAATCTGCCAAAAACCTTGTTTAGCTGGCCTGCCGGGGATGTTTTCTCGCGCGTGATGGTGCGTATCAAAGAGACGCTTGATTCCCTCTCGATGATTGAGTTTGCCCTCGACAATATGCCAGACACCGCGCTGTTAACCGAAGGGTTCAGCTACAAGCCGCATAAATTCGCACTGGGTTATGTGGAAGCACCGCGCGGCGAGGATGTGCACTGGAGCATGCTCGGCGACAACCAGAAGCTGTTCCGCTGGCGCTGCCGTGCGGCGACCTATGCCAACTGGCCGGTGCTGCGCTATATGCTGCGCGGCAATACCGTTTCCGATGCGCCGTTGATTATCGGGAGTCTCGATCCCTGCTATTCCTGTACGGACCGCGTCACGCTGGTGGATGTACGTAAGCGCAAGTCCACCACCGTGCCGTACAAAGAGATCGAGCGTTACAGTATTGAACGTCGCAATTCGCCGCTGAGATAAGGAAGATACGATGCTTAAATTGTGGAAAACCATTATCAGAGCGGGCGAAGTCACGGTGAAATACCCGTTTGCGCCGCTGGAGGTCTGCCCTGGATTTCGCGGCAAACCCGAGCTTAATCCTGAGCAGTGTATCGCCTGCGGCGCCTGCACCACCGCCTGCCCTGCCAACGCGCTGACGATGGAAACCCATCCGGATGACAACGCCCGCATCTGGCAACTGTTTATCGGCCGCTGCATCTACTGTGGCCGCTGCGAAGAGGTGTGCCCAACGCACGCCATTCGCCTGTCAGAGGAGTTTGAGCTGGCAGTGACCCGCAAAGAAGACCTCTATGTGCGCGCGACCTTTCGGCTGCAGCATTGCAGCGAGTGCCACGCCCCCTTTGCGCCGGAAAAATCCGTCGCCCTGGCGGCTGAATTACTGGCGCTTCATCAATCGAACCCGGCGCTGGTAGAAACCCTGCGCGCCCAGGCGAATGTCTGCCCGGCATGTAAACGTCGGGCGGCACTGGAGCATCGCGGCAGCACCAACGTTCATTATTATATTGAGGAGCAAGCATGAGCGCCGATTCCCTGACGTTAAAGCAGCATGTCAGTCAGCCCATAACGCTGGATGAACAAGCGCAAAAACTCAAGCAAGTGCTGCTTCGCGATATTCAACGTTCTGCCTATGTTTACCGCGTGGACTGCGGGGGATGTAACGGCTGTGAAATTGAGATCTTCGCCGCGATCACCCCGCTGTTTGATGCCGAACGCTTCGGCATTAAAGTCGTTGCGTCACCGCGTCACGCCGACATTTTACTGTTTACCGGCGCGGTCACCCGCGCCATGCGTATGCCCGCGCTGCGTGCCTGGCATTCCGCGCCTGACCACAAAATCGCGATCTCCTATGGCGCATGCGGCGTCGGCGGCGGTATTTTTCACGATCTCTACAGCGTCTGGGGCGGCAGCGATACCATCGTCCCCATTGATGTATGGATCCCCGGCTGCCCGCCGACCCCGGCGGCAACGGTGCATGGTTTCGCCGTCGCGCTCGGCCTGCTGGAGCAGAAACTGCACGCCGAAGATCATCACCAGGCTGAAAATGAAACGGCGACCGTCCGTTGGCCTGCCGTACCGCTGGCCATGCGCGTTAATATCGAGCGTCTGGCGCGTCGTCTGGCAGGCTATCGCCAGGGACGTGAAATTGCCGATCACTTCTTCGCGCTGTTGACCGAAGGCGATCCACGCGAAAGTTCCGCGCGCATTAATGCCTGGTTGCAGCAGGCGGCCGATCCGCGTCTGGACACCATCGTGCAGCAACTGCGCGCCGAGATGGAGGGAAAGCATGTCTGAGAAGGGCAGCAAAGTGATGTTCTGGACGCTGCGCCAGAAATTTGTCGATGACAGCGTCAATGTCGAGGAAAAAAGCCGCCAGGTGATGTACTACTCGCTGGCCATTGGTCACCACGTGGGGGTAATCGACTGCCTCAACGTGGTGTTGGAATGTCCACTTGCCGACTACGAGCGCTGGCTTGCGCTACTGGATGAGGACGCACGTAAGAAAATGCAGGGGCTGCTCACGTTTGGCGAAATCATCATTGATGCCAGTCACGTCAATAAACTGGCCCCCGCCTTTGCTAAACTGGCAGAAGAAGCGGATGATCCCTGGCGTAGCTGGAGCCAGCTCATCTTGCAGCAATTGAAAGACATTGCCGGTGAGCCGGCGATTTATCTGATGGTGCGGCGGCTGGATTAACCATTAGTGATATCAATAAAACGTCAATTCGTATGACAATTAGCTATACGTGAAGCGGGTAACACTACAAAATAAGGGGATATAGTAGTATACCGGGTGGCCCGCTCTCTTACCGAAGAACAATCACTTGATATGAAAAAACGGATAAGGAAGTCACATTATGTTGATTTATGACTGTTTTTTTCTGCTTTTCTGTACAATTGATTCTGGAAGGATGCAGTATCCATGATTTTACAGCATTTGCTGGAACAGAAAGATAAGGCGTCCGTCCTGCGGGCGTTCATTCCCCTACCACCTCCGTTCAGCCCCATTCAGTTTGTCGAACTTCGCCTCAGTAATTCGCGATTCTACCGCTGTTTTGACGACGGAAGCGTTGAGTTCTGCACCAGTGAATATGCCGGTTCAATCAGCGACAGCTCAAAACAGGTGATTTTACTTGCCGGAGAAACCATGGCTGAGCTGCGCTTTGTGCGCACCGATGGCGGTAAATTTTGCGAAAAAGACAGCACCATGTTTGCCTGGCTGGCACGCCTCGCGGCGCAAGGTTTAGAGGGTGATATTGAGCGCGACAAGCTGGAGCAATCCGTTTCGCTGTTGCGCCAGGAGCTTGACCATGACCGGGTTCTGGTCGATATCACCAACTCGGTACTGTCTCACCTTGATATTGATGAACTGGTGGCGGATGTCTCGCGTGAAATCCACCGCTTCTTTGGCGTGGATACGGTCGCAATGGTGCTCCGCGATGCCCTGCGCTCGCGCCAGCTTATGTGGAACTCGACGGATTTCACGGTTCAGCCGCCAACAAGCCAGCAATACCCGCTACGCAGCGATAGCCAGTTGCTGCATACGGCGCTCAATGAAAATCATGCGACCCTGTTGCAAAAAAAGGACGAGCCGCAAATGTGGCTAAATGATCCCTTGCTGCAACAGTTGGAGGCGCAAGGTCTGGAGACGGTCTTTATTCTGCCGCTGGCTTTTAGCCATCAGTCCACCGGCGTACTGGTACTGGCACACCGGGATTTGTCGATTTTTAACGCACAAAACTGTCGATTACTTCGACAGATTGCCGACAGAATTGGCATTGCTGTCGATAATGCCGATGCCTATCGCAAAGTGACGCATCTGAAAGAAAACCTCAAAAACGAGAACAACAAACTTAACGAGCAAATTCTTTCCAGCCAGAGCTTTGGCGACATTATTTATCAGAGCGACGCCATGCGCGATGTGCTCCAGCAGGTCAATATTGTTGCCCTGAGTGACAGTACAGTGCTGATTCTTGGCGAAACCGGTACAGGGAAAGAGATTATTGCCCGTGCCATTCACCAGATGAGTCTGCGCAAAGATAAACCGCTGGTGAAAATCAACTGTGCCGCCATTCCGTCGACCCTGCTGGAAAGCGAACTGTTTGGTCACGATAAAGGGGCATTTACCGGCGCTATCAACACCCACCGTGGACGCTTTGAAATGGCGGATGGGGGGACGCTGTTCCTCGATGAAATCGGCGATATGCCGATTGAACTGCAACCTAAATTATTGCGTGTGCTACAGGAAAGGGAGATTGAGCGCATTGGCGGCACCCGCACCATTCCCGTTAACGTTCGGGTCATCGCCGCGACTAACCGCGACCTGAAACAGATGGTCATCGACCGGGAGTTTCGCAACGACCTGTTCTATCGCCTGAATGTGTTCCCGCTGGTGTTGCCGCCGCTGCGCGATCGCCCGGACGATATCCCGTTGCTGGTCAGGTACTTCACACAAAAACTGGCGCGCCGTTTAAACCGCCAAATCGACACCATTCCTGCCGATGCAATGCGCCAGTTGATGCGCTACGAATGGCCAGGCAACGTGCGCGAACTGGAAAATATTCTCGAACGTGCGGTCCTGCTCTCACGCGATAATACGCTGAGCCTGCATTTGAATGCGCAACCCAGTAGCATGGTGCAGCCTGTGGCCCATGATCCTTTTCCTTTTCCCCTGCCTCGCGTGGCGGAAATGATGCACACCGAACCGCCGGAAAACGATGAAGAGGAACGTCAGCGTATTATTCAGGTGCTGCGGGAAACAAACGGTATTGTCGCCGGGCCGCGCGGTGCGGCGTCAAAATTAGGGATGAAACGTACCACGCTGTTATCACGTATGCAGCGGTTGGGTATTACCGTTCGGGAAGTATTGTAATTGAGTTTCTGAGTTTAAGTGTGAGCGAATTAACGCTTTAGAGGCGATATCGGCTAAATGGCTGGTACGCCCTATGCATATAAATGCGGGTGTCGATATTGCTCCCTCATTAATGCATAGACTCAGGAGATTCTCATGGATACCAGCAATGCTTTTGATCTGCGACTTCCCGCAGAAATGGCAAAGGTCGCCGAACAGGCAGGATTATATAAAGTCAGCAAGAAGAAAGAACTGTCATTCTTTCTCGCGGTCACGGCTGGTGTATTTATTTCCATTGCATTCGTTTTCTATATTACCGTCACGACCGGGCCTGCCCCTGCAACCGCCCTGGCAAAACTGGCCGGCGGCGTGTGCTTCTCGCTGGGCCTAATCCTGGTGGTGGTCTGCGGCGCAGATTTGTTCACCTCGACAGTATTGACGGTGATGGCAAAAGCCAGCGGGCTAATAAGCTGGCGACAGTTAATTATCAACTGGATAATTGTCTATTTCGGTAACCTTGTCGGCGCCCTGTTTTTTGTCGCGCTGATTTGGTTTGCCGGGCAATATATGAGTGGCAATGGTCTTTGGGGATTAAATGTATTACAGACCGCCGACCATAAAATGCATCATACCTTCATTGAAGCCGTTTGCCTGGGGACGCTATGTAATTTAATGGTATGCCTGGCTGTGTGGATGAGTTATTCCGGGCATACGCTAACCGATAAAATTATGGCGATGCTGTTGCCTATCGGTATGTTTGTCGCCAGCGGCTTCGAACACAGCATCGCGAATATGTTTTTGATCCCGCTTTCTATTGTTATTCGTTATTTTGCACCCGAAGGATTCTGGGCCAGCATTCACGCCAGCCCGGAAAATTTTCCGGCATTAACGGTCAGCAATTTTATCACGGCCAATCTGATCCCGGTGACGATAGGTAATATTATCGGCGGCGGGCTGCTGGTGGGGATTACTTACTGGATTATCTATTTGCGTAACCAAAATAACGGCCACTAACCGCGTCCCTGATGGCGCTGCGCTTATCAGGGCTACGATTGGTAGCCCCGCTAAGCACCGCGCCAGCGGGGAAGACATCACGTCAGAGGTGATGGTCGTCAACCACCACGGTATCTGGCCATGCGTGAATCACTGCCTGCACCAGCGTCGCCAGCGGGATGGCGAAGAACACCCCCCAGAACCCCCACAGACCGCCAAAGATAATTACCGACAGGATAATGACCAACGGGTGCAGGTTAACCGCTTCGGAAAACAGTAACGGCACAAGCAGGTTGCCATCCAGCCCCTGGATTATCAGGTAGACGGCAAAACAGCTCCAGAACTCGGTGCCCGCACCAAACTGAAACAGCGCCACGCCAATCACCGGAATGGTGACCACAAACGCGCCGATGTAAGGAATCAGCACCGAGAACCCCACCAGCACCGCCAGCAGCAATGAATAGTTAAGGCCAAAGAGCTGAAAACCTAACCAGGTGGCAACACCGACGACAACCATCTCCAGCACTTTGCCGCGAATGTAGTTGGTTATCTGCTGGTTCATCTCTTTCCAGACCTGCCCTGCCAGCCCACGGTTACGCGGTAAGACGCGGCGCACCGCATTGAGCATCTGTTCTTTATCCTTCACCAGGAAGAAGACCATCAGAGGCACAAGGACCAGATAGACCGCCAGCGTCAGCAGCCCGACCAGCGATGCAAGGGAGTATTTCACCACCGAATCGCCCATGCCCAGCATCCGGGCACGCATGTTTTCCGCCATTGCATCGATGATGCCCGCATCCATTAACATCGGATAACGTCGTGGCAGCGTGGCGGCATAATCGGAAAGTTTATTGAGCATACCCGGCATGTCGCGAATCAGATTCATCCCCTGCTGCCAGGCAACCGGCATCACAACAAATGCCATAATCATCAGGATGCCGACAAACAGTAGCAGCACCATCGTGGCGGCCCAGCGGCGGGAAAAACCGACTCTTTCCAGACGGACGGTTGGCCATTCGAGAAGATAGGCCAGCACGATGGCAACCAGCAGCGGCGCAAGAAGACCGCTAAAAAAGAAGAGAATGACAAAACCTGCCAGCAAAATGACCAGCAGCGCGATCGCTTCCGGGTCGCTAAAGCGACGGCGATACCACTGCATCAACAATTCAAGCATATGTTCCTTCCAGGAGCCGGATTGACCGGTGTGAGTTCAGGAATTGTATCGAAATGTCACAAAAAAGACTTCGCTTTTCGTCGCCTTTACAGGAAACATGATGAGCGGGCAAAAAGGTGTTATTCCCCCATCAGGGGGGATAAACTCTCTGTTTTATTTCGCCGGAACGAACCCCGGCTCGTCAGGTCAAATGATTACCCGAAAAATTACAGGATTGAGGTTATGTTCAGGCAGTTGAAAAAAACGCTGGTCGCAACCCTTATCGCCACGCTGACGCTCGGCCAGATGATGCCCGCGTTTGCGGATTCTGCAGACAGTCTGCCCGATATGGGAACCTCCGCAGGAAGCACCCTGTCCATTGGTCAGGAAATGCAAATGGGCGACTATTATGTTCGCCAGCTGCGCGGCAGTGCGCCGCTGATCAACGACCCTTTACTGGTTCAGTACATCAACGGACTGGGCATGCGCCTGGTCTCGCATGCGAACTCGGTAAAGACCCCGTTTCATTTCTACTTAGTCAATAATGACGAAATCAACGCCTTTGCTTTCTTTGGCGGCAACGTGGTGCTGCATTCAGCGCTGTTTCGCTATGCGGATAACGAAAGCCAACTGGCGTCGGTGATGGCGCACGAAATTTCCCACGTGACCCAGCGCCATCTGGCGCGTGCCATGGAAGATCAGAAGCGTAGCGCCCCCCTGACCTGGGCTGGCGCACTCGGCTCCATTCTGTTAGCCATGGCAAGCCCGCAGGCCGGGATGGCGGCGCTCACCGGTACACTGGCCGGTACGCAGCAAGGCATGATCACCTTTACGCAGCAGAACGAACAGGAAGCGGACCGCATCGGGATTCAGGTTTTGCAACGCTCCGGTTTCGATCCACAGGCAATGCCAACTTTCCTGGAAAAGCTGCTTGATCAATCACGTTACGCCTCTCGTCCACCGGAAATTTTGCTGACCCACCCCTTACCGGAAAGCCGTCTTGCCGATGCGCGTAACCGCGCCAACCAGATGCGCCCGGTGGTCGTGCAATCCTCCGAAGAATTTTACCTGGCCAAAGCCAGAGCCCTGGGGATGTATAACTCCGGGCGTAATCAGCTCACCAGCGATATGTTAGATGCCTGGGCAAAAGGCAATGTGCGCGAGCAGCATGCCGCACAATATGGTCGCGCCCTGCAGGCAATGGAGGCGAAGAACTTCGCCGACGCCGCTAAAACACTGCAACCCCTGCTGAGCGCCAATCCGACAAATGCCTGGTATATCGACCTGGCGACCGACATTGATTTAGGGCAGAACAAAAACAACGAAGCGATTAACCGTCTGAAAAATGCGGCGGAAATTAAAACCAACCCGGTATTACAGCTCAACCTGGCAAACGCCTATCTGAGCAGCGGTCAGGCTGCCGCGGCAGAGGCGATACTCAATCGTTATACCTTTAACTGGAAGGACGATGTAAACGGCTGGGAGCTGCTGGCGCAAGCGGAAGCCACATTAGGCCATCGCGATGAAGAGCTGGCGGCGCGTGCCGAAGGGCTGGCGCTGACGGGTAAGCTGGATCAGGCCATTACGCTGCTGGGGAGCGCCAGTTCGCAGGTCAAATTGGGCAGTCTGCAGCAGGCCCGTTACGATGCGCGTATCGATCAGCTTCGTCAGTTGCAGAAAACGTTCCGTCCGTATCAGAAAATGTAACAAGGAGAACCGATGACAGACGCGGTGAAGATTTACCATAACCCTCGCTGCTCCAAGAGCCGCGATACCCTCAGCCTGCTGAAAGCCAACGGCATTGATCCGCAGGTTGTTCTGTATCTGGAAACGCCGCCGGATGCCGACACGCTTAAAGCACTGTTGAAAATGCTGGGGATGACCAGCGCGCGGGAGCTGATGCGCCAGAAAGAGGATCTCTATAAATCACTGGGACTGGGGGATAGCCATCTCTCAGAAGAGGCGCTGTTGCAGGCGCTGCTTGATAACCCCAAACTGATGGAGCGTCCGATCGTAGTGGCGAACGGTAAGGCGCGCATTGGTCGCCCGCCAGAGCAGGTCCTTGAGATCGTCTATTAATACCACGGGCCCGCAGGTGCGATACTTGCCGGGCCTACAGTTTCAGAATGTCTTTTACGAAGGGAATGGTCAGCTTACGCTGGGCGGTAATAGACGCGCGATCGAGCTGATCGAGCGTGTCAAAGAGCGTGCGCATTTCGCGATCCAGCCGCTTGAGCAGAAAACGTCCCACATCTTCCGGCAACTCAAACCCGCGCAGCCGCGCACGCAGTTGGAGCGCCTGCAATTTGTCTTCATCAGAGAGCGGTTGCAGCTTGTAGATTTGCCCCCAGTCCAGGCGCGACGCCAGGTCGGGCAACCCCAGATTCAACTGACGTGGCGGACGATCGCCGGTGATCAGTAACCGCGTTTTGCCTGATTCCAGAATACGGTTATAGAGATTGAAGATGGCCATCTCCCAGGGTTCATCGCCTGCGACACACTCGATATTATCGATACAGACCAGCGAGAGATGTTCCATTCCTTCAAGCACTTCCGGTACAAACCAGGTGCGCTTATCAAGCGGCACATAGCCGACCGCATCACCACGCTGAGAGAGTTCAGCGCAGGCAGCATGAAGCAGATGGCTACGTCCTGCCCCTTCACGCGACCAGAAATAGATGTATCCGCTATGATCCTGGCGTAGGACATTTTGCAAGGCCGCCAGCAAAGAAGGGTTATCGCCCGGCCAGAAACTCGCAAAAGTTTCATCGTCAGGAAGATAGAGTGGCAGGGAAAGCTGCGCCGGTGTGTTCAGACGTACCTCAACAGGGCTTTAAAAAACGCGGTAAGTTTATCATAAAACTTTACCGCGTTTGAACCGGGCATGACACCCGGTTTGCAGAGCGACAATTAATGCTGATTTGCTTCGCTGTCTTCGGCGTCCAGTACCACTTCTTCCGGACGCAGGACACTGATCAATTTGAAGATCAGGCTCAGCGCAACACCAACGATAGTCGCCAGCGCCATCCCTTTCAGTTCAGCCGCGCCAATGTGCACTTTCGCGCCGCTGACGCCGATGATCAGAATGACGGAGGTCAGGATCAAGTTTTGCGCTTTGCTGTAATCCACTTTGGATTCGATCAGCACGCGAATACCGGATGCGCCGATTACCCCGTACAGCAGCAGAGAGACACCGCCCATCACCGGTACCGGGATAATCTGAATTGCCGCCGCCAGTTTCCCTACGCAGGAGAGCAGAATCGCGATGATAGCCGCGCCACCGATAACCCAGGTACTGTAGACGCGGGTGATCGCCATAACGCCAATGTTCTCACCATAGGTGGTGTTCGGCGTTGAGCCGAAGAAACCGGAAATAATGGTTGAGAAGCCATTGGCAAACATGGAACGGTGCAGGCCCGGGTCACGGATCAGATCGCGTTTCACGATATTGGCGGTAACGACCAGATGGCCCACATGCTCAGCAATAACCACCAGCGCCGCAGGCAGAATGGTGAAGATAGCAAACCATTCGAAACGCGGCGTGTAGAAGGTTGGCAGCGCGAACCAGTGCGCATTGGCAATCGGCGTGGTATCAACAACACCCATTGCAAACGACAGCGCATAACCGGCCAGCACGCCGATCAGAATCGGGATTATCGCCATAAAACCACGGAACAATACGGAACCAAACACGGTCACACCCAGCGTGACCAGCGAGATGAGCACGGTTCTGGAATCCGCAGACTGACCATCCGCAGGCAGCAGACCGGCCATATTGGCCGCAACACCGGCCAGCTCCAGACCGATGACGGCAACGATTGCGCCCATTGCCGCAGGCGGGAACATCACGTCCAGCCAGCCGGTGCCTGCTTTCTTCACGATGAAGGAAACAATGCAGAACAGCACGCCGCACATAATAAAACCACCCAGCGCCACTTCGTAGCCCAGCGGCAGAAGCAGCAGTACCGGCGAAATAAACGCAAAGCTCGATCCCAGATAAGCCGGGATTTTGCCCTTACAGATAAAGAGATAAAGCAGCGTTCCGATACCGTTAAATAACAGTACGGTGGCCGGGTTAATATGAAACAGGATTGGCACCAGCACGGTTGCGCCAAACATAGCGAACAAGTGCTGCAAACTAAGCGGGATTGTCTGTAAAAGCGGCGGTCTTTCACTCACCCCGATAGCACGGCGCGTCATAGTGTTTTCCTCTGAGTGTTGTTGTTTATCCCCTTCACACGTCAAGACGCTGGTGCGTTGGCCGTACTCGTCCACCCGAATCACTTATTACGTAAGATCATCAGGATTCGCTCGCTTGTCCTTGCCGGCAACTCGACGTGGTTAGGGTATATGTTCCGCTCATCCCCCATCCCGCAGTGTTGTGGACTGCGTGATGAAATCAGGCGGATTCTGTTCTGGTTTACGCCAAAAAAAAGCCGACTTTCAAAGTCGGCTTTTGATTTTTAAAGCATTTATTTCGTACCAAAGATTTTGTCGCCGGCATCGCCGAGGCCCGGAATAATGTATCCGTGCTCATTGAGGCCCTTGTCGATGGACGCGGTATACAGCTCAACGTCCGGGTGCGCTTTCTCCAGCGCGGCGAGGCCTTCCGGGGCAGCAACCAGCACCAGCACTTTGATGCTGTGGCAGCCTGCGTTTTTCAGCAGGTCGATGGTGGCAATCATAGAACCGCCCGTTGCCAGCATCGGGTCAACGACCAGCGCCATACGCTCGTCGATGTTAGAAACCAGTTTCTGGAAATACGGCACCGGCTCCAGGGTCTCTTCATTACGATAGATACCCACCACGCTGATGCGCGCGCTCGGAACGTGTTCCAGCACCCCTTCCATCATGCCCAGACCGGCACGCAGAATAGGGACTACGGTGATTTTTTTGCCTTTGATTTGTTCGACTTCTACCGGGCCGTTCCAGCCTTCGATAGTCACACGTTCCGTTTCCAGATCGGCAGTCGCTTCATAGGTCAGCAGACTACCGACTTCCGAGGCGAGTTCACGAAAGCGTTTGGTGCTGATGTCATTTTCACGCATCAGGCCCAGCTTGTGTTTGACGAGTGGGTGTTTTACTTCCACGACCTTCATACTCTTCTCCTTCCCCAAAACGGTGGCAGCCACAAAAAAAATCGCCGGATTATACCGCTTTTTCTCCGCCACGCTACAGGTGCGGCGTTGATCCGGATCAAACAGACTGGAAAAGAGTATACCGTAAGAATCCCCGGCGGCCTGAAATAATGGACTCGCAAACGTTTGCCTTCACTGTTAGAATTGCGCCGAATTTTATTTCCAAAACCTGATTAGTTCGGGTAACAGCCTGAAATATGACGGGTGAACCGCAAGCAAACGCGTGGGGACTCAAGCAGTGACCGATAAAACCTCTCTTAGCTACAAAGATGCCGGTGTTGATATTGACGCAGGTAATGCTCTGGTTGACCGAATCAAAGGTGTGGTGAAGAAAACTCGTCGTCCGGAAGTGATGGGCGGTCTGGGTGGCTTCGGCGCGCTGTGCGCATTGCCGCAAAAATATCGTGAACCAGTACTGGTTTCCGGCACTGACGGCGTAGGTACCAAACTGCGTCTGGCGATGGATCTGAAACGCCACGACAGCATCGGCATCGACCTGGTCGCCATGTGTGTGAATGACCTGGTCGTTCAGGGCGCAGAGCCGCTGTTTTTCCTCGATTATTACGCAACAGGCAAACTGGATGTCGACACCGCAGCCAGCGTGATTAACGGTATCGCGGAAGGCTGCCTGCAGTCTGGCTGTGCGCTGGTTGGCGGCGAAACCGCCGAAATGCCGGGCATGTACCACGGCGAAGACTACGATGTTGCCGGTTTCTGCGTTGGCGTTGTTGAAAAATCCGAGATTATTGACGGTTCCAAAGTGGCAGACGGCGATGTGCTGATTGCACTGGCGTCCAGCGGTCCGCACTCCAACGGCTACTCCCTGGTGCGTAAAGTCATCGAAGTGAGCGGTTGCGATCCTGAAACGACACAGCTTGAAGGAAAATCCCTCGCGGATCACCTGCTGACTCCGACCCGCATCTACGTGAAATCGATCCTTGAGCTGATTGAAAACGTAGACGTGCACGCCATCGCCCACCTGACCGGCGGCGGCTTCTGGGAAAACATCCCGCGCGTGCTGCCAGACAATACCCAGGCGGTAATCGACGAGTCCTCCTGGCAATGGCCGGCCGTCTTTAACTGGCTGCAAACGGCGGGCAATGTCAGCCGTCACGAGATGTATCGCACCTTTAACTGTGGTGTCGGTATGGTTATCGCCCTGCCTGCTGATGAAGCAGATAAGGCCATCGCATTCCTGAATGCCAAAGGTGAAAACGCGTGGAAAATCGGTATTATCAAAGCATCCGATTCCAGTGAACGCGTGGTCATCGAATGAAAAACATTGTGGTGCTCATTTCCGGCAACGGAAGCAACTTGCAGGCAATAATTGATGCCTGCAAGCAGAAGAAAATCAATGGCACCATCCGGGCAGTATTCAGTAACAAGGCCGATGCATTCGGCCTTGAGCGTGCGCGGGAAGCCAACATTCCCGCCCATGCGCTTCTTGCCTCTCAGTTTGCCAGTCGCGAAGCGTTTGACCGCGAACTGATGCAGGAGATTGACGCTTACGCCCCGGATATCGTTGTGCTGGCTGGCTACATGCGTATCCTCAGCCCGGACTTCGTGGCACATTACGCCGGTCGCCTTATCAATATTCACCCTTCCCTGCTGCCTAAATATCCCGGTTTACACACCCACCGCCAGGTACTGGAGAACGGTGATGACGTTCACGGCACCACCGTGCATTTTGTTACCGACGAACTGGACGGCGGCCCGGTGATTTTACAGGCACAGGTGCCGGTGTTTGAGGGCGATACCGAAGAAGACGTGACCGCCCGCGTCCAGACTCAGGAGCATGCGATTTACCCGCTGGTCGTGAGTTGGTTTGTCGATGGCCGTCTGGCTATGCAAGAAAACAAAGCCTGGCTTGATGGCGTTTGCCTGCCAGAACAGGGCTACGCGGCCGAGTAAGCGAATCTTTTCTTTGCCTGCGCGTAACATATCGTTGCGCGCAACACCTTTCTGCGGGTAAAACCGGATTACTGTCATACTTATCTGTCACAGTTGGACATCTAATGGCAAAGCTCGCCATAATATGGGTGTCACTCAAACGAACGCCAACACGTTTACCTGCACACGAGGACACAGCCATAGCGAGAAGGAATTGCCGTGTCCCGAGAGTTAACCGGAGTGTAAGTTGTAATGGGTCAGGAAAAGCTATATCTGGAAAAAGAACTAAGTTGGTTGTGCTTTAACGAGCGCGTTCTGCAGGAAGCGGCGGATAAGAGTAACCCGCTCATTGAACGCATGCGCTTTTTAGGGATTTATTCCAACAACCTTGATGAATTCTATAAAGTTCGCTTCGCAGAACTTAAACGCCGCATCATTATTAGCGAAGAACAAGGACAAGGCACCAACACCCATTCACGCCACCTGCTGGGTAAAATACAGGCCCGCGTACTAAAAGCCGATCAGGAATTTGACGGTCTGTATAACGAACTCCTGCTGGAAATGGCACGTAATCAGATCTTTTTGATTAACGAACGCCAGCTTTCCGCCAATCAGCAAAACTGGCTGCGCCACTACTTCCGACAGTATCTGCGCCAGCACATCACGCCGACACTGATTAATCGCGAAACCAATCTGATTCGCTTCTTAAAAGACGACTACACCTACCTGGCGGTGGAAATCATCCGTGGCGATGATATCCGCTACGCCCTGCTGGAAATTCCGTCTGATAAAGTGCCGCGTTTTGTAAACCTGCCGCCGGAAGCGCCGCGCCGTCGCAAGCCGATGATCCTGCTGGATAATATCCTGCGTTATTGCCTGGATGATATCTTCAAAGGCTTCTTTGATTACGACGCGCTGAACGCCTACTCGATGAAAATGACCCGTGACGCCGAATACGATCTGGTGCACGAGATGGAATCGAGTCTGATGGAGCTGATGTCTTCAAGCCTGAAACAGCGTCTGACGGCAGAGCCGGTACGCTTTGTTTATCAGCGTGATATGCCGGATGCCATGGTTGAGATGCTGCGCGAGAAGCTGACCATTTCCCGCTACGACTCCATTATTCCGGGTGGTCGCTACCACAACTTTAAAGACTTCATCAGCTTCCCGAACGTCGGGAAAGCAAACCTGGTGAACAAGCCATTACCGCGCCTGCGCCATGTCTGGTTTGATAAGTTCCGCAACGGTTTTGATGCCATTCGCGAGCGCGACGTGCTGCTCTATTATCCGTATCACACCTTCGAGCACGTGCTGGAACTGCTGCGCCAGGCGTCGTTTGACCCAAGCGTGCTGGCAATAAAAATCAATATTTATCGCGTGGCGAAAGACTCGCGCATCATCGACTCCATGATCCACGCCGCCCATAACGGCAAGAAAGTGACCGTGGTGGTTGAGCTGCAGGCGCGTTTCGATGAAGAGGCTAACATCCACTGGGCGAAGCGTCTGACCGAAGCCGGTGTGCAGGTTATCTTCTCGGCGCCGGGGCTGAAAATCCACGCCAAGCTGTTCCTGGTGTCGCGTATGGAAAACGACGAAGTGGTGCGTTACGCTCATATCGGTACCGGCAACTTTAACGAAAAGACCGCACGTATCTATACCGACTACTCATTGCTGACCGCCGATGCGCGTATCACCAATGAAGTGCGCCGGGTCTTTAACTTTATTGAGAACCCGTACCGTCCGGTGAATTTCGATTATTTGATGGTTTCGCCGCAAAACTCGCGCGATCTGCTCTACAAAATGATCGATACCGAAATTGCCAATGCGCAGAAAGGCATTCCTTCGGGCATTACGCTAAAAATCAACAACCTGGTGGATAAAGGCCTGGTTGATCGGCTGTATACGGCCTCCAGTTCTGGCGTGCCGGTGAATTTGCTGGTGCGCGGTATGTGCTCGCTTATCCCTGAACTGGAAGGCATCAGCGATAATATTCGCGTAATTAGCATTGTTGACCGTTTCCTTGAACACGATCGCATCTATATTTTTGAGAATGGCGGCGATAAAAAAGTGTATCTGTCGTCTGCTGACTGGATGACGCGAAACATCGATTACCGTATTGAAGTAGCGGCGCCGTTGCTCGATCCGCGCCTTAAACAGCAGGTACTGGATATCATTGATCTTCTGTTCAGTGATACCGTCAAAGCACGCTACGTCGATAAAGAACTCAGTAATCGATATGTGCCGCGCGGCAACCGCCGCAAAGTACGCGCACAGCTCGCGATTCATGAATATCTGACATCACTTGAACAGTCTGACTAATCTATGCCGATAAATGAAAAGACAGCACGACCGCAGGAATTTGCTGCGGTCGACCTGGGTTCGAACAGTTTTCATATGGTGATTGCCCGCGTTGTTGATGGCGCCATGCAGATCATTGGCCGTCTGAAACAACGCGTACATCTGGCGGATGGCCTCGACAGCAATAATATGCTGAGTGAAGAGGCTATGGAGCGCGGTCTCGCGTGTCTGTCGCTGTTCGCAGAACGCCTGCAAGGTTTTGATCCTTCAAGCGTGTGTATTGTAGGGACCCACACGTTGCGCCAGGCGCTCAACGCACCGGAGTTTCTTAAACGGGCAGAAAAGGTTATTCCCTACCCTATCGAAATCATCGCGGGTAATGAAGAAGCGCGCCTGATTTTTATGGGCGTTGAACATACGCAGCCGGAAAAAGGCCGCAAGCTGGTTATTGATATCGGCGGCGGTTCTACCGAACTGGTCATTGGCGAAGATTTTGAACCCAAACTGGTGGAAAGCCGTCGTATGGGCTGCGTCAGCTTCGCGCAGCTTTATTTTGCGGGCGGAACAATCAATGCGGAAAACTTCCAGCGTGCCCGCGTTGCCGCAACGCAGAAACTGGAAACGCTGGCCTGGCAGTTCCGTATTCAGGGCTGGGACGTCGCGCTTGGCGCGTCCGGCAGTATCAAAGCGGCCCATGAAGTTCTACTGGCGTTAGGGGAAAAGGACGGCATCATCACGCCTGAGCGCCTCAAAAAACTGGTCACCGAAGTTGTGAAATTCAAAAACTTCGACGAACTGAGCTTGCCGGGTCTGTCCGACGAACGTAAAGCGGTTTTCGTTCCAGGTCTGGCAATTCTCTGCGGGGTATTTGACGCGCTGGCAATTAATGAACTTCGCCTCTCAGACGGTGCGCTGCGCGAAGGCGTGCTGTATGAAATGGAAGGCCGTTTCCGCCATCAGGATATTCGCAGCCGTACGGCGCAGAGCCTTGCGAATCAGTACAATATCGACCGCGAACAGGCGCGTCGCGTGCTGGAAACCACCATGCACATGTACGATCAGTGGCAGGCGCAAAATCCGAAGCTCATTAACCCGCAACTGGCGGCGCTACTGAAATGGGCAGCCATGCTGCATGAAGTCGGTTTAAATATTAACCATAGCGGTATGCATCGTCATTCGGCTTATATCCTGCAAAACAGCGATCTGCCGGGCTATAACCAGGAGCAGCAACTGATGATGGCCACGCTGGTGCGCTATCACCGCAAAGCGATCAAGCTGGATGACTTACCGCGCTTCACGTTGTTTAAGAAAAAGCACTATCTGCCGTTAATTCAGCTTTTACGCCTTGGGGTGTTGCTGAATAACCAGCGGCAGGCGACAACGACGCCACCAACTCTGCGTCTTACGACCGATGATAACCACTGGACGCTGAGCTTCCCGCACGACTGGTTCAGCCAGAATGCACTGGTTCTCTTCGATCTGGAACGGGAACAGGAGTACTGGGAAGCCGTCACCGGCTGGCGACTCAAAGTTGAAGAAGAGCAGTCGCCCGGCGTAGCGGCATAAAATCAGGCCGCCTGAATCTGCCCTGGCAGATTTTCCAGCGGCTCTGGTTTACCAATCAAATATCCCTGCAAATAATCGATACCCAGCGCAACCACTGCGCTGCGTATCTCTTCATTTTCGACATACTCCGCCACAACCTGCATCTTTTTCATTCTTGCCAGATGGCAAATAGAGGCGACAATCTGGTAATCCAGACTATTTGAAACGATATTGCGGATAAAGCTGCCGTCGATTTTCAGGATATCGGCATTCACATTTTTCAGTCGGGAATAACTGGCGTAGCCGGTACCAAAGTCGTCAATCGCTACGCTACAGCCCATTTGTTGCAGTTGGCCGAGCGTTTGATTTGCCTGCTCCAGATTGGTTAACGAGTTACTCTCGGTTATCTCGAAGATCAACTGCCACGCCTCGATGCCGTATTTTTTCAACAGCCGCCCCACCTCCAGAGAAAACTGTGCCCGACACACAGAGGCGGGCGACAGATTAATGGCAAAGCGCTGCGCGGGTAGCGTTGTGCGATGAGCAGACATAAAACTCAGCACATGCTCCACAACCCAAAGATCGATACGTGATGACAGGCCGAACTCATGGGCGACCGGCAGAAAATCATCCGGATTAATATACTGGCCGTTCTCTTCATTCATGCGTAGCAGAATTTCATGGTAGCTGTCGCCGCGCATCCCGGCGATAGGTTGCACCAGTAAACTAAAACGGTTCTCCTCCAGTGCGAGTTGCAGGCGGTTCATCATATCCACCTTGTCCTTGAGACAACGCTGGAGGTTCGCCGCCCCGCGATGCTGCAGGCTTTCCGGATGATTTGTCGCCAGCGACAAGTCCGCAATAGTACTCAGTTCGCCAAGCAGCAAGTAGAGGTGCTGCACCGGAGAGCGCACATAGCAATAGCTCATGCCCACCTGCGGCTGCAGCGGCATGTCATCCCAGAAGAAACGAAATGCCTTAATTTGGGCATCCAGCGCGTCAATCCGGCTCTGGTGCGACTGAGTGTTAAGGCGAATAGCCAGATCATGGCCTGAGAGATGGTAGACACGTTCGTCCTCATCGAGGCTGTTTTTAAGCCAGTCCGACAGTTTTTGCTTGTACTGAATGCGCAGCATCACGCCATAGTTACGCCCCAGCACTTCCAGTTCCGGCACACTTAAAAAGCAGAGAACAGACCAGGGTGACCCCGCCAGCGCACGATTGAGGGCGCGCAGATTGGGTATCTGAACGACTGGATCAAGATAGGCAAGACGACGAGCGCGGGCATGAACATGCCGTTGTCGTGTTGCCAGTACCGATACACAAAGGATGATAAAAGAGTAAACCAGGTAACTCGACGAGGCGATAGCCAGTTGGATTTCATAAGCCGGATAGACGGGAAGATAACGATAAAAATAGTGTACCGAGACAATCAACAGCAGCGTCCAGAGCACCGATATAAACCGGTATCCATAGCGTAATGCTCCCCATAGCATGACAGGCAATACCAGAGAGAGCGTGTAGTTGGTGCTGAAAATGGAGCTATTTTCATTCAGCGGCATGAGCAACAGTATGACCAATCCGGCCAGGATACTCAGCCAGATAGCCATCTCACAGCGGGTCACTTTCGGGTCGAATTCATGGCGCAGTTGCGATAACCAGCTTCGCAGATAACGCGGATGGCGAATGATACGAATAACCAAATAGCAGAGCGGAATACCGGTCATGGTCCCGACCAGTAACGCCTGATAATCAATCAGTAAATGAATATTTAACGATAATATATCGGTCTTACTAAAATCCGTGTCATACAGCGCCAGCCAGATAACGAACTCAAGAATAATCAAATAAATCGTTGCCGGGCAAAAGACCTGCCAGAAAATTCGCTGGGCAATAAAGGCGGCGTTTCCGTAGGCAATATTTTGCCGACGCGTAACAAAAACGCGATAGCCGCCCCAACTGATGACCACGGGAATAAGCAAATGAAAAATTTGCGCGACAAGCTCAGAGATATCGTGCATGCCGATATTCAGGACCAGTGCGAGAACCATGCCGGGTAGCGCTGCCCAGCCAAAGACCACCATCAGACTGAACATCAGCGCCATCGGCAGGGAGAAAAGGACAACCGTTTCACCCGCGACATGCGTATAGGTATTCGCCAGATTAAACAGTGGCAGTAAAAGACATGGCAACACGAGCGGTAGTGCCCACCATTTGTCTTTGTGCTGATGATATTTTTTTAACGGAGTCATAGATGCTCGACAAAAAACCCAGCTTCCCAATGGGTATTTCAGGCAGGCATCCAACCTGACTGTAAGCGCGTAAATAGCAAATGAGCGTGAATTTTAGTTCTGTAGGGCAACTAATGATTGATGCACATCAAATAAAACTCGCCGAATTAATTAATTTTTACGCTTTTTAAAAAGAGACGCAGATTAGCATTCATGACTTAAATACTTAATTTATTTTATATAAAATCGATTAATATTTTCCTCCGGTGAAATTTTGCATGGTTAAGAATTGACCTCGCCCGCACTCTGTGCCTTAATGTCAAGGTCGCCCTTTTTATGGGGTAAACCTTAAGGAACCTTTTGTGAGTCAGGCAACCCCTATGCGAAAACGCCATCGATTTGACAGTCGCATGACCCGTATCGTATTGCTAATCAGCTTTATCTTTTTCTTTGGTCGTTTTATCTATTCCTCAATTGGTGCCTGGTATCATCATCAGGATAAGCTCCAGTCTCAGCAAGTAAGCCAACCTATCGATTCTTCCGCACAACGCTAACGCACTGTTTTTATTTGTACACGTCTTTACGTGGGCTTTGTCACATCAACGCATGACGCACCATCGTCAGGATCATCGCCACGCCAAATCCGGCGAGGACAGCTCCGGCTATGCGCTCAATAATATGCACCCAGGCTGTGAGACGTATCTGTATGGCGGATAATCCGATCAATGTCGCGATGGCAAGATTCCACGCCAGTACCGCCAGGCTCATCCATGCGCCGGAAAAGATCTGCTGTGCAAATGTGACGTTCGCGCCAAGAATCGAGGTCATCAGCGCCAGATAAAAAAGCGCATTTTTGGGATTAAGTAACGCGGACCCCAGCCCTAGTAGAAACTGTTTTCGCCACGACGGGCAATCCATCCGGGTGGCGTTGAGCGCAAGCTCCTGCTTACGGCTGCGCAACAGATGCCCGCCAATCCAGATTAAATAGAGCGCGCCAGCAATTTCAATCAGACGAAACAGCAGCCCGTAATCCTGTAATAGCCGCCAGCCACACATCGCCAGCACAATATAAAAGGCGTTTCCCAGCGCGATCCCCGGTCCAATTCCGGCGCTGCCGCGCAGGCGATAACGGATGGCGTAACCGGCCAGCAGGAAGAAATCAGGGCCAGGACTGACCAGCGCCACAAAATGCGAAAGCGCAAGCAATGGAAACGCGGCGGGAATAAATTCGGGTAACAAAGACATAGCAACCTCATCAGTAAAAGACGAGGTCACTTTATGGCGTTGTCAGACTTAATTATTGTCTGATATTGATCGCCCCTGCGCATACTGGCGGGGCGTGGAAGAGGTAAAACTGACGAACGTACGGTGAAAATGGCTTTGATCGGCAAAACCGCTTTGATAACCCGCATCGGCGATATCACTGCCCGCCCGCAACTGTGCTTTAGCAAATTCCACACGGGCATTATTGATCCAGGCTCCTGGCGTCAGCCCTGTCGCCAGCTTGAACTGGCGAATCAGCGTCTCTTTACGCAACGTGTACCGCTGTGCCAGACAATCCAGCGACGGGGGCTGCTGAATATCGGCCAGTAGCGTCGTCTGCATATGGTTGCAGAATTCAGCCGGTTTCACCGCAGTTTGCAGGCCGGGCAGGCTGACAAGCAGCGCACGTACCGCCTCCTGTAATTCCCCAGTCTGGTTATCTTCCATCAGGGAGATAATGTGCATAAAGGCGGTGAAGAATGAAGGATTGCGTAACACCGTTTGTGCGCAGTGAAGATGCTCCCCTGGCGCGAACCCCAACTGTTGCAGGCACCACGCCTCATCAAGGTACAACATGTGATAGCTACGTGGACGTTCGGCTGCCGGGTTGCAACTGTGCGCTTCACGGGGCGCTATCAGCACCATATCGCCCTGAGAGAGGTGATATTCATGACCACTGCAACGCGTAACGGTCTCGCCGTCGATAATCGCGCCAATGGACAACTGAGGGTGCTGGTGCAGTTTATAGGCCTGCGTACTTTGTACGGTAGAACGCCATTCGACCCACGGCACAAGCGGAGAGCGCCAGAAGCGTTGTTCAATGTTCCGCGTTGTCATCTCTCCCTCCTCCTCACATGATTCCAGACTTCGAACGGCTACTTTTCGGCAACGCGCGTGAGCCACTCAGCATAAGCCGGGCTGGCGTGCGCTGGCATATTTTGCTGCCCGGCGCTGAATTCATCCTGCATGCCAAATATTTTCCAGATCAGGGGGGCAAGCTGTGCCGCCGGGCTGTTTTCCTGCGTGGCGGTGCGCAACAGTTCCAGCGTACGCTTTTTATATTCGCCCAGCACCTCCGATTGATAATCAAAAGCTTTCCCCAGCCCGGAGATGTACATCAGTTTCGGCACTTCCGCCTGTGGCCATTGCAACGCCATGTTGAGCGGCCACTCCAGCATTGTCCGCTCACCCCATACGGCTGAACGCGGCACCTGCTGGTTAGCCACCAGCGTTAACATAAAGGCCTGGCCCAGTTCACCAAGATAGATATCCATCGCATCAACGGACGGACGCGCATAGAACGCATCCAGCGGCTGAGGGTTCACCGCTCCCACTTTTTCCAGCAGGCGCTGCTCCAGCTCAAGCACCAGCGCTCCCAGCTCAGACTGCGCTACCGTGCTGCTCTCAGTGCCGCATTGGGTTCGTTGGGTACAATCCCAAAGGCTGAGCCTGAGCTGCCACTGGCGCTGTTCCCCTTCTCCTGAGCAACCCATCTCCCCGGTCACGAAGTATTTCATTTCTGGCGGGACAAGGTCGAACAGCTCGTTGCCATCAAACGCATGGGTTGAAACAACCGGCCCGATGCCCGCGGCGACCTGCACGTAACAACGGGCGGCATAATCACTCCAGTAGTGGGTTGCCTCAGCAAGATACAGTGGGATTGCACGGGTAAGGCGCCCCAGGTCATCCTCACGCTGCGATTCGGAAGGTGTCGGGTCATCGTCGATTTTACTCAGCACAAAGAAACCGACCGTGTTTGCCTCTTGCGGTTTCTGCCCGAAAAGCCAGTCGGCATTACACAGCCCGTACTGCCAGACAGGCTGCGTAAGGGCAAGCGTATTAATTTCCACCTCGCCCGGATCGGTAGGTGTGCCCTGGGCATGCTGCTCGCGCATTTTCTGAAAGGCGCGGGCGGACTCATCCAGATACTGTTTAAGCGGTGGGTAGTCCAGCGCATACATCCGGCTCAACAGCTTTTCCCCTTCGTCGGGGTTACCCAGTTCCTGATAAGCTCGCAGCAGGTTAATACCGGCCATCGGATCGTGGCGGTGCTCGTCATACACGGGAGCTATGAGTTCAACAAGCAGCGCAATCTCGCCGTTTCTGCCCAGATCGCCGGAGATCATCATCAGCGAACTGCCGTCATATCTCCCACCGGCGAGAACTTCGTCATACAGTGCCCGGGCGGCCGCTACATTGTTATGTTCCAGGTGATAGCGCGCCAGCCAGAGTTGCGCGCGCCAGGAGCCGGGCAGCGCCGCGACGGTACGTAGTCCCGCGACATATCCCGCTTCCCCTTCACGCTCCTGCTTAATACTCGCCCACCAGAGCAAGCCGTTATCCAGATTTGGGTCAGCTTCGATAGCCTGCCAGAGCAGCTCCTCGGCACGGGCATCGTCACCCTTGTGAGAGAAAACTTTTGCCAGATTGGTCAGCAAAATTCCCGTGGCCCCGACTTTCGCTATACCGGCCTGCAATGTGTTTTCGGCCTCAACCAGCCGTTTATTTTCCATCAGCACAATGCTCTGAATGGTATGGCTGCGTTCGGGATCGTCATCAATCTCTACCAGGCGCGCGGCGGCAGGAATGAGATCGGCGGCAAAACCATCGTTCAGGCCTCCCAGGATCGCATCATAAAGTTCCGCCGCGTTATTCCACTTTTGTTCAAGGCCGGGCAGGAAAACATTATTTCGCCAGTCGCTGCGGGCGATATGCATTTCTCGCCCGTTGGCGTCATACGCCACGATCATCTCTTCATTTGGAACCGGGGCGTGTCCTGCCTGCGTATGTTCAGATTCCACAGGGCCTGGGGTCTGTTCTTTTTTGCCACTAAGGGCGCTGAGAAGTTTTTTAAACATAGTGAGCATCGTGGCAAGTGAGAGGGGCCGAAGTCCGTGTTCCGATGATGATTCGCCCTTCGCTCGCATTCCTCGTATCCAATGAGGCCGCAAGCGCAATGAAGATAAAGCGTCGATGAGCAAATCCAGGGCATACAAAGAACACTCAGCCAGAAGGTTGGCATAAAATGCCCGCCCCGTCTAATGCCTGGAATGGTGGGGCGAGAAGTCCATTTACTTTGTGTTTAAGCGCCTGTTCAAAATATCGTGCACATATTTTTCAATCACAATGTGGTTCTCCTGGCTTACTTTTGCGATGAAAGCCTCGAGAAAATCGCGCGTTGAATGGAGCGTATCTGCGACAAGACTATCGAATTCGCTTTGGGTAAAACGGGTATTACCGGGAAGAGTCGAGCGCTGGAGCAGCGTGTGTGCAATGACTTCAAGCACCGCACGACGGTAGTCATCAGAAAGCAGGACATCAAGGTCGGCCTGGCAGATAGTAAATGTGAAGCTAAAACTGACGAATCCGGAGTCGACGGGCAATGAATAGCTCAGTTGCTCTCCCAATTGCGCCACATGAGGTTCATATCCATCACCCATTAAACGTACAGGCTGCATACTGCGCGCTCCTTTAAATTTTATGTTAGATATCAGAAAACCTGTGCCAGGTAGCCACTTAGCGACTGCATAGTAAATATCATCAATCTGCTAACCACACATAAAAAAACACCAGCAGCTTGAGGCTCACTAGTGTCTTCGTAGGTTCGTATTATTGCCGGACAACGCGCATTCAGGTTTATCAGGCCATTATCAAACGCTTAAACAACAACTGCTTGATGTCCTGCCGATGTGACAGAATCGCATGCGCTGTCACTAATGTTCCCTCTACTGCATACAAAACCCTGTAACCGTCAGCGTGGTTAAACTCCCGGTATTTGGCGCAGCCAATTTTGAGCAGTTCAGGGCAAATCTGGCAGCCCAACGGGAACTGACCAACGGTACTCTCAAACTGTGCGAGAATATCTGCGATAACCGGACGCGGCTGGACATCAACACGGCGCAGATAAGTCACTATCGTGTCGATACAGAGTTTTACAGTTAGCGTGTACTCAAAGGTAACCTGCTGCTCCATAGAAGTCCCTTAGCGTTGCGTGTTCTGCGTTTAATCCGCAAGTCCATCCAGTAATTGGTCTTTTGAGAACACGCGTCCCTCAGCTTTATCTTTCTCTGACAGGGTTAGCAGCTTCAGCAAAGCAATGGCGTTTTCCCGTTCCTGCTGCTGGTCATAGGACTCTATAACATAAGCAGGCACGCCATTTTGCGTCACCAGAATGGGTTCAGACACATCGAGCGTTGCCGCATTTTTTTTAACGTAGCTAATTGTCTCAACTTTCATTGCCAATTCCCTTCATACTCTACCTGATGCAGATGGTTTTAATATAGACCATATTCAGACCACCAGCAATAAACCTGCTGTTTTGTCTTTTTTGATAAATGGTCAGAGAAATCAATCACCACCTTCCCAGGAGGTGGTTTAGGGGTGACAATAAAAAACCCTCTGCAAAAACAGAGGGTTGTTTTAAGACAGAAGGACGTTATCGCTTATTCCCACTCAATCGTCGCTGGCGGTTTACCGCTGATGTCATATACCACGCGGGAGATGCCATTCACTTCGTTGATGATGCGGTTGGAAACGCGGCCCAGGAAGTCGTACGGCAGGTGTGCCCAGTGCGCGGTCATAAAGTCGATGGTTTCAACGGCACGCAGAGAGACAACCCAGTCGTACTTACGGCCATCGCCCATCACGCCAACAGAGCGGACCGGCAGGAAGACGGTAAAGGCCTGGCTAACTTTGTTGTAAAGGTCGGCTTTACGCAGCTCTTCAATAAAGATGGCATCGGCACGACGCAGCAGGTCGCAGTACTCTTTCTTCACTTCACCCAGAACGCGAACGCCAAGGCCTGGCCCCGGGAACGGATGGCGGTAAAGCATATCGTACGGCAGACCCAGCTCAAGGCCGATTTTACGTACTTCGTCTTTGAACAGCTCACGCAGCGGTTCAACAAGGCCCATCTTCATCTCTTTCGGCAGGCCGCCCACGTTGTGGTGAGACTTAATCACGTGCGCTTTACCGGTCGCCGATGCGGCAGACTCGATCACGTCAGGGTAAATTGTGCCCTGCGCCAGCCATTTCACGTCTTCAAGTTTCAGGGCTTCTTCGTCGAAGATTTCAACGAATACGCGACCAATGATTTTGCGTTTGGCTTCCGGATCGTTCTCGCCCGCCAGTTCACTCAGGAAGCGTGATTCACCTTCCACGTGAACAATATTCAGGCCGAAGTGGTCGCCGAACATATCCATTACCTGCTCAGCTTCATTCAGACGCAGCAGACCGTTATCGACGAACACGCAGGTCAGGTTTTTGCCGATTGCACGGTGCAGCAGCATCGCCGTCACGGAGGAGTCAACGCCGCCGGACAGGCCAAGGATCACTTTGTCGTCGCCAACCTGCGCACGGATGCGTTCGATAGCGTCGTCGATGATTTTCGCCGGGGTCCACAGGGCTTCACACTGGCAGATATCGATAACGAAACGCTCCAGCATACGCAGGCCCTGACGGGTATGGGTCACTTCCGGGTGGAACTGTACGCCGTAGAAGCGTTTTTCTTCGTTAGCCATAATGGCGAACGGACAGGTTTCGGTGCTGGCAACGGTAACAAAGTCAGACGGGATAGCCGTCACTTTATCGCCATGGCTCATCCACACGTCCAGCAGCGGTTTGCCGTCTGCGGTCAGGGAATCTTCAATACCACGAATCAGGGCGCTGTCGGTCAGAACTTCTACCTGTGCATAGCCGAATTCGCGCTCGCTGGACGCTTCGACATGGCCGCCCAACTGCATCGCCATGGTCTGCATGCCGTAGCACACGCCAAATATCGGCACGCCAGCTTCGAACACGTACTGCGGTGCGCGCGGGCTGTTATCTTCAGTGGTACTTTCCGGGCCGCCGGAAAGAATGATACCGCTTGGGTTAAATTCACGAATCTGCGCTTCGGTGACATCCCATGCCCACAGTTCACAGTAAACACCAAGCTCACGCACGCGGCGGGCAACAAGTTGCGTGTACTGAGAACCGAAATCGAGGATAAGGATGCGATGTTTATGAATGTTTTCCGTCATTGACGCTAATTCCGAGGCAAGTGAAACAAAATCGCCCGGCATTTAGCCGGGCGTGGAAAATATCAGGAGCCCATACGGTAGTTCGGGGATTCCTTGGTGATGGTCACATCATGGACGTGGCTTTCCTGGATGCCCGCACCGCTGATACGCACGAATTCCGCTTTAGTGCGCAGCAGGTCGATGGTACCACAGCCGGTCAGCCCCATACAGGAACGCAGGCCGCCCATTTGCTGGTGAATGATCTCTTTCAGGCGGCCTTTATACGCCACGCGACCTTCGATACCTTCCGGCACCAGTTTGTCAGCGGCATTATCCGTCTGGAAGTAACGGTCAGAGGAGCCTTTGGACATCGCGCCCAGAGAACCCATACCGCGGTAAGATTTGTAAGAACGGCCCTGGTAGAGTTCGATTTCGCCCGGGGATTCTTCGGTACCTGCCAGCATAGAGCCGACCATCACCGCTGCCGCGCCAGCGGCAATCGCTTTGGCGATGTCGCCAGAGAAGCGGATACCACCGTCAGCAATAACCGGAATACCGGTGCCTTCCAGCGCTTCAACCGCGTCGGATACAGCCGTGATCTGCGGAACACCCACGCCGGTCACGATACGAGTGGTACAGATAGAGCCAGGGCCGATACCGACTTTCACTGCGCTGCAACCGGCTTCCGCCAGCGCACGTGCGCCTGCGCCCGTCGCTACGTTACCGCCAATGATTTGCAGATCCGGGTATTTGGCACGGGTTTCACGAATACGCTGCAGAACGCCTTCGGAATGGCCATGAGAGGAGTCAATCAGCAGAACGTCAACGCCTGCCGCAACCAGCGCATCAACACGCTCTTCGTTGCCCGCACCTGCGCCAACCGCCGCACCGACACGCAGACGGCCTTGCTCGTCTTTACAGGCGTTCGGTTTACGTTCCGCTTTCTGGAAGTCTTTAACGGTGATCATACCGAGCAGACGGAATTTATCGTCGACAACCAGCGCTTTCTCAACGCGTTTTTCGTGCATTTTCGCGAATACAACTTCACGCGCTTCGCCTTCGCGAACGGTGACCAGACGCTCTTTCGGCGTCATGTATACGCTAACAGGCTGGTTCAGGTCGGTGACAAAGCGAACGTCACGACCGGTAATGATGCCCACCAGTGAATTGTCTTCGGCAACCACCGGGTAACCAGCAAAACCGTTACGCTCGGTCAGTTCTTTCACTTCGCGCAGGGTAGTGGTTGGCAGAACGGTCTGAGGGTCTTTAACCACGCCGGACTCGTGTTTTTTAACACGGCGAACTTCTTCAGCCTGGCGTTCGATGGACATGTTTTTATGAATAAAGCCAATGCCGCCTTCCTGTGCCAGGGCAATAGCCAGGCGCGCTTCCGTAACGGTGTCCATTGCTGCGGAGAGCATCGGAATATTCAGACGAATGGTTTTAGTGAGCTGAGTGCTCAAATCGGCAGTATTCGGCAGAACGGTGGAGTGAGCGGGAACGAGGAGGACGTCGTCAAACGTCAGGGCTTCTTTAGCGATACGTAGCATGGGCAATATCTCTGACCTGGGTGGTTAAATATTGCCGTGGCATTATACAGAGCGTAACCGATTGCTTCCACATTTTTTTGCGAAAAATACTTGCACTCATCTCTGGGCGGGTTACTATCGACTGAATAACCTGCTGATTTAGAATTTGATCTAGCTCACATGTCATCTCTTCAAAGCCCCGCAATTTTTACCGTTACTCGCCTGAATCAAACAGTACGTAGCCTGCTGGAACGCGAAATGGGCCAGATCTGGATAACGGGTGAAATCTCCAATTTCACACAGCCTGCCTCTGGTCACTGGTATTTCACGCTTAAAGACGACACGGCGCAGGTTCGCGGTGCGATGTTCCGTAACAGCAACCGTCGCGTAACGTTCCGCCCGCAGCATGGCCAACAGGTACTGGTGCGCGCCTCCGTCACGCTCTATGACCCGCGCGGCGATTACCAGATAATCGTTGAAAGCATGCAGCCCGCCGGTGAAGGGTTGCTGCAGCAGAAATATGAGCAACTGAAAGCGGCGCTGTCAGCGGAAGGGCTTTTCGATCAGCAGTTCAAACAACCGCTCCCCGCACCGGCCCACTGTATTGGCGTTATCACCTCGAAAACCGGCGCAGCGCTGCATGACATTCTTCACGTCCTGAGGCGACGCGATCCTTCTCTGCCGGTGGTCATTTACCCCACGGCGGTACAAGGTGACGATGCGCCGGGGCAGATTGTGCGCGCCATTGAACTGGCGAACGCGCGTCAGGAATGTGATGTGCTGATTGTTGGCCGTGGCGGTGGCTCACTGGAAGATTTATGGAGCTTTAACGACGAACGCGTGGCGCGCGCCATTTTTGCCAGCCGCATTCCGGTGGTCAGCGCCGTCGGCCACGAAACCGATGTGACCATTGCGGATTTTGTGGCGGATTTACGCGCCCCTACCCCCTCTGCCGCCGCGGAAATCGTCAGTCGCAACCAGACGGAGCTGCTGCGCCAGATCCAGTCTGCTCAACAACGTCTTGAGATGGCGATGGATTTTTTCATTGCTAACCGCACCCGGCGTTTTACCCAACTTAATCACAGGCTGCAACAGCAGCATCCGCAGTTGCGCCTCGCCCGTCAGCAAACCGTGCTGGAAAAACTCCGCCAGCGGATGCGTGTCGCCCTGGATAGCCAGCTTAAACAGGCTAGCCAGCGACAACGCCGCGTCGCCCAGCGTCTGAATCAGCAAAACCCGCAGCCGCGGATCTGGCGTGCACAGACGCGTATTCAGCAACTGGAATACCGGCTGGCGGAAAGCCTGCGCGCACAGTTAAGCGTAACGCGAGAGCGTTTCGGCAAGGCGGTGACGCACCTGGAGGCGGTCAGCCCGTTATCGACGCTGGCACGCGGGTATAGCGTCACCACGGCCGCCGATGGCAAGGTGCTGAAACAGGCGAAACAGGTCAAAACGGGCGATACGCTTACCACCCGTCTCGCCGATGGCTGGGTAGAAAGTGAAGTGAAAAGCGTCCAGCCCGTGAAAAAAACGCGGGCGTCTAAACCCCGCAACGCAGGCTAATTCACGGCTTCGTCGGGGTCAGCGACATAACAAAAAACGCCAGTCCGGCAAAAATCAAAAGCGACCAGGCCGCCCCCAGTACTGCATAGAGTTGCCCAAAAATTATCGCCCCCGCCACCTGCCCCACCGCCAGCATAAAAAAGACAATGCCCACCCCGGCGGCGGGAGCATTTGCCGTTGCGGACGCACCGCACACCAGCAGCACGCCGGAAAGCGTGATATAACCCACGCCACAGAGGGCCGCCGCCGGAATCAGCCACCCGCTATAACCATGACTTACCGCCAGTAGCGCCAGCGGCGCGGCCATAAAAAGCAGCGACAGCCAGTAAACCGGGTTCCAGCCTGTCCGGGCGGCCAGCGCGCCAGTAAAGACGCCAGCAATTCCCGCCCCGCCGCTCACCAGCCACAGCATGCTGGTGGTCTCTTTTTCAAGGTGCAGGTGTTTTTGCAGAATATCGGGCCCAAAGTTCCACCACGCCGCGCTCGCTATCCCACAGATAAACGCAATCAGCGCCAGCCGCCGCAGTGCCTGGCACTGTAAGACCTGCCGCCAGGATTGCTCCTTTTTAGCCCCCGGCGCCCGGGCGGCGGGTAAGTAGCGCATCACCGGTAGCAGGCAAAGCAGGGCAAACACCGCAAAAGCTACGCAGGCTCCACGCCACCCAAAGGGGATAAAAAGCAGTACCGGTACGGAAAGGATGATGCCGCCGCCAGTACCGGCATTGATAAAAGTGTTTGTGGTGGACTGCCGACGCTCTGCCACCGCCTGGCTGACCGCCGCAGCCAGTGACGGCGATGCCAGTCCCGAACTCAGACCGGCGATAAACAGCCCCAGCGCAAGGTGTAGTACACCTGAAGACAACGCCAGGATCAGTAGCCCAAGCGCAGCGCAGAGTGCCGAGACGATCGCGGTGGTACGGGCGCCGTAACGCCCGGTTACCGGAGCGGCCCAGAGCGAAGAAAAACAGAAGGCGATATAGCTACAGGCGGCGATAACACCCGCCGACCGTGGGCTCAGCGCAATATCCTGCCCTACCGATGGCAGCATCAGCCCCCAGGCAAAACGGGCCATGCCATACGTCACGGCGATGAGCAAAAACCCGGTTAACGCAAGCGGTGAAATTGTTTTAGCCACACCCGACCCTCTTTTCTGATTGAGCAGTTAATGATGGTCGAAACCGATAGTTTTGCCGCGTAAGGGGTAAAAAAGGCGAATGTCACATAAACTTGTAGTCAGCCTTGCCAACAATCAGGAGAGCAGCATGACAGCGACACGACTTCACAGTGTTATCCCGCCCTACATCCTGCGCCGCATTATTGATAACGGCTCCGACGTACAGCAAAAGTGCGCCCGCCAGACCCTAACCCATGTCCAGACGCTCATGGCACATATGCCGGGCAAACCTGCCGCGCCGCATGTCGCGAAAGCGGGCCAGTTGCAGCGGGACATTTACGATGCGAAACAGACTCAGGAGTTGCCAGGCACGCAGGTGCGCTTTGAGGGGCAGTCATCAAATGGCGATATCGCCGTAGATGAAGCATGGGAATATCTGGGTGTGACGCACGATTTTTTCTGGAAAATTTATCATCGCGATTCACTGGATAATAAGGGCCTGACGCTTATCGGTACCGTTCACTATGGACGTGAATACCAGAATGCGTTCTGGAACGGTCAGCAGATGGTATTTGGCGATGGTGACGGCGAGATCTTTAACCGTTTCACTATCGCGCCGGATATTGTCGCCCACGAACTTAGCCACGGCGTAACGGAAACCGAAGCCGGGCTGATTTATTTCGAACAATCCGGGGCGCTTAATGAATCGTTATCCGATGTCTTCGGCTCGCTGGTGAAACAATATCTGCATAAACAGACCGCACAAGAAGCGGACTGGCTTATTGGCGAAGGGCTGTTGGCCGCAGGCATCAACGGTAAGGGGTTGCGCTCTATGGCAGAACCTGGCTCCGCCTATGACGACCCGCTGCTCGGCAAAGACCCCCAGCCCGCGCATATGAAGGACTTTATAAAAACCCGCGAGGATAACGGCGGCGTGCATCTTAACTCCGGCATCCCTAACCGTGCGTTCTATCTCGCCGCCACCGCGCTCGGCGGCCACGCCTGGGAGAAAGCAGGCTACGCGTGGTATGACACCGTCTGCGATCGGGCGCTGGCGCAGAACGCGGATTTTGCGGCGTTCGCCCGTCTGACCGTCGCCCACGGCGAAAAACGGTCGGGAAAAGAGACCGCGGAAGCCATTAAACAGGCCTGGATTGAGACAGGGGTGCTGTGATGAATATTCCCGAGCTCACTGAGGACGCGGTCATTGAGCTTGCCCGCGAAGGGGGGGTGGCGTTTATCCCACAGTTGAGCGGCCTGCGCAGAATCGCCCTTTCCGCTCTCACACCAGAGCAGCGAGCGCGGGTGATTGATGTGTTACAGCAAGCGCTGCCTCGTGGCTTTCCGCCGGGGCAGACGGACTCGCCGGGGCGCGGCGACCAGCGTTATTTCCGCATTCAGATAATCTGGACCCACCACAACCAGGCGCACTATACCGATATCATCTTGCTGGTGCCGGAACAGGAGGCACCGCCCTCGCTGGTGGATTTGTGGAAAAAGGGCGAAAGCGGCGTCTGTGATTAAGCGTCCTGCAGGGCGAAGACCACCCGCTTTTTGGAGATCAGGCCGTGGCCCTGCTGGCAGAAATAGTCCACCGCTCCGCAGGCTTTGAGCACGTCCAGCGGCTGCTGGCACTCCGGGCATAGCGCGTTGAGTGCGTAATCTTTATCACAGCCATGACAGTGACCATGCGTGCCAATCAATTCCAGCGGGTTGTGGCAGGTTGGGCATTTAAGATCCATAAATATCCTCCCAGAATGTCAACCGGTGGCGATAATGCCACCGGTATTTCCGACCTTACTTACTTTTCTTGATATGCTTAATCAAGCGCTTACGTTTACGCATCTGGTTTGGCGTCAGCGTATTGCGTTTATCTGCATACGGGTTTTCCCCTTCCTTAAACTGAATACGGATAGGTGTGCCCATCACATCCAGCGATTTACGGAAGTAGTTCATCAGATAACGCTTGTAGGAGTCCGGCAGATCTTTTACCTGGTTGCCGTGAATCACCACAATCGGCGGGTTATAACCACCGGCATGCGCGTATTTCAGCTTCACGCGACGACCGCGAACCAACGGCGGCTGGTGATCTTCGGACGCCATATTCATGATACGGGTCAGCATCGCGGTGCTCTGGCGACGGGTCGAGCTGTCATAGGCTTCACGCACGGATTCAAACAGGTTACCTACGCCGCTGCCATGCAGTGCGGAGATGAAGTGCACGCGAGCAAAGTCGATAAAGCCCAGACGGAAGTCCAGCGTCTCTTTGACCTGCTCTTTCACTTCCTGGCTGAGGCCATCCCATTTGTTGACCACGATAACCAGTGAGCGCCCACTATTGAGGATGAAGCCAAGCAGTGAGAGGTCCTGGTCAGAGATACCTTCACGGGCATCAATAACCAGCATCACGACGTTAGCGTCTTCAATCGCCTGCAGCGTTTTGATTACCGAGAATTTTTCCACCGCATCGGTGATTTTGCCGCGTTTACGCACGCCCGCGGTGTCGATCAGAACGTACTCGCGTCCATCACGCTCCATCGGGATATAAATACTGTCACGCGTGGTGCCCGGCATGTCATAAACCACAACACGCTCTTCCCCGAGGATACGGTTAGTCAGCGTGGACTTACCGACATTAGGACGCCCGACGATCGCCAGCTTGATAGGCAGGTCCTGCGGGTTGAAGTCGTCTTCCGGTTCTTCTTCTTCGCCGTCTTCACCTTTGCCTTCGTCGAACTGCGCCCAGTAGGCAGCGTCTTCATCCAGCTCTTCCGGCGGATCGATTTCATCCATCCACGGCAGCAGAACGTGTTCCAGCAGGCTGACAACACCACGGCCATGCGAGGCGGCAATCGGGTGAATCTCACCCAGGCCAAGCGAGTAGAAGTCGACAACCGCCTGATCCGGATCCAGACCGTCCGTTTTGTTCGCGACGAGGAATGTCGGTTTTTCACGCGAGCGCAGGTGCTTGGCAATGGCTTCGTCAGCCGGCATCAGCCCGGCGCGCGCATCCACCATAAATAGCACCACATCGGCTTCTTCAATCGCCAGCAGCGACTGTTCCGCCATACGGGTTTCTACGCCGTCTTCCGTACCATCAATACCGCCCGTATCGATACAGATAAATTCACGACCTTCGACTTCAGCACGACCGTACTTACGGTCACGGGTCAGCCCCGGAAAATCCGCTACCAGCGCATCACGGGTGCGTGTTAAACGGTTAAAAAGCGTGGATTTTCCAACGTTAGGGCGCCCGACCAGCGCGACCACAGGTATCATGTTTAAAGCCTCATTACTTAGAATTCAAAATCAAAACGCCGCAACGCTGGCGACGTTTTAAAAACAGTAAAACGGCCCCTGCAACAGGAGCCGTCTTCTCACGAACGACCACCTTCGCGCGATTAACGCGTGATGGCGTACAGCGTACCGTCTTTAGCCTGGATAAGCAGTTTGCCTTCCGCAGCAACAGGATCGGTCAGGAAACCGGAGCCGTCCACTTTCTGCTGCGCGACAAAACGCCCGTCTTCGACGTTAATCCAGTGCATGTAGCCTTCGCTGTCACCGGTCACGATGTAACCATTATACAACGCCGGAGCGGTAAGGTTACGGTGCAGGAGATCGCTTTGTGTCCATAACGTCACACCACCGTCGGTGGTCAGCGCCAGAACGCGGTCATTCTGGTCAATCATGTAGATGCGGTTACCATCGACAATGAAATTGCTCACTGAACCCAGTTCACGTTTCCACATGATCTGGCCGCTACGCAAATCCAGCGCCGTCAGGTTACCGTTGTAAGCCAGCGCATACACCACGCCGTTTACAATCACCGGCGTTGTATCGACATCGCTCAGACGGTCGATTTCAGTCGGACCCGTTGCCTGAGAAATACGCTGCTGCCAAATCATCTGGCCCTGCTGCATCAACACGGCGCTTACGCGACCATTGTCGCCACCCACAATGGCTGCGCCGTAGGCGGTAGCCGGTGCGGATTCGCCACGCAGGGACAGTGACGGCATATCAAGGTTAACCGTCCATTTCACCGCACCGTCGCTCTCATTAAGCGCCTGTAGCTGACCGTTACTGGTATGAATCAGCACCAGGCCGTCGCTGACAACAGGGCGGGATAACGCTTCACCGGCAACGTTGGTTTTCCATGCCTGGGAACCGTCGTTCGTATTCAGCGCATAGACCTTCGCTTTTTCGCTGCCCACGTAGACATGGCCGCCTGCAACGGTCACACCACCGGACAACAGCGCCGGGCTGCTTGAGAACCAGCCAGATTTTTCTGCCAGGTTAACGGACCAGACTTCTTTGCCGTCGCTCGCACTAACCGCTTTTACCGTACCGCGACGGTCAGCAGCGTAGACCACGCCACTGTCCAGCGCCGGATGCAAATTAGAATGAAAATCGCCAATACCGCTACCCACGGAGGTACTCCACGCGGTAGACGGGTTAAACTGGTTAGTCACCGTCGGCAGAGGGGACATTTTGACAACGTCTTCTTCGCCGCTAAACAGGGAACAACCGCTCAGTAAGGTGACGGACAGCAGCCCAGGCAGAAGTAATTTACGCAATTGCATCGGGTCCCTCTTAGATGGACAAATTGTTGATTTTCATCTGCATCATTTCACTCAGCGCCGGGGATGCGTTGTTTTTAACGCCATTTTCCCATGCGGTGCGTGCACCTTGTTTGTCGCCTTTGCTGAGCAGCGCTTCGCCACGCAGGTCGGCAACAATGGCCGCCCAGCCGTCGCCTTTCACGCTATCAAGCGTTTTCAGCGCAGCATCTTGCTGCTTGAGCTGCACCTGGATACGGGCGAGACGAATGTTAATCATACCCTTAAGGTTTTCATCGCTGGTGGCGGCAAGACCTTGTTGCAGTTGCGCGGAAGCCTTTTCCAGCTCATCGCGTTGAACATACTGCTGTGCCAGTTCCAGTGATGCCAGCGCGCCATAGGTATTCTTATTCTCAGCCGCGAATTTCTCCGCCGCCGTCAGCGTTTCAGGTTTATCAGCACGAATCGCGGTAATGGCGTTTTCATAGCCTTGCGAAGCCGATCTCGCTGTTTCGATTTGGTGACTTGTCCAGTAGCGCCAGCCAACTAATGCACCAATACCTAAAATGACACCAACAGCCAGCGCTTTGCCGTTTTCAGCAAAAAAGCGTTTGAGCGCGTCTACCTGTTCGTTGTCGTTCTCGTAAATTTCCACGCAGTCCTTCTCCTTAACGATAATTCACCGGGGAGATTAGCCCAGTAGTGTGCGCAAATGCGCCGCAACGCTGTCCTGCGTTACCGTATTTTGCTCACCAGAGCGTAAATCCTTCACTACAACGTTACCGTCAGCGATTTCAGACTCACCCAGCACCAGTGCGAGCTTAGCGCCCCACTTATCGGCACGGGCAAATTGCTTTTTGAAATTACCGCCGCCGTGGTTCGTCATGAGCTTAACGTCAGGTAACGCATCGCGTACCTGTTCAGCCAGTTGCATTGCAGCGGACTGTACGTTTTCGCCTGACGCTACCAGGTATATATCGACAACGGATTCTGCTTTAAATTCCGGATTAACTGCCTGAACCAACAAAACAAGTCGCTCAAGGCCCATCGCGAAGCCAACCGCCGGCGTTGCGCGCCCGCCAAGCTGCTCGACCAGACCGTCGTAACGGCCACCTGCGCAGACCGTTCCCTGAGAACCCAGGCTGGTGGTCACCCACTCGAAAACGGTGCGGTTGTAATAATCAAGACCGCGCACCAGACGCTGGTTGACCGTGTAGGCAATACCCGCAGCTTCCAGCAGTTTGCACAGGCCCGCGAAGTGTTCACGAGACTCTTCATCCAGATAATCGCCCAGGGCTGGCGCCGCGTTCAGAAGCGCCTGAATATCTGGGTTTTTGGAATCCAGTACGCGCAGCGGATTGCTGTACATACGGCGTTTGCAGTCTTCGTCCAGTTGCTCTTTATGCTGCTCAAGAAACGCCACCAGCGCATCGCGATAGTTCGCACGTGCTTCCAGCGAGCCAATAGAGTTCAGTTCGAGGCTAACGTGATCGAAGATACCCAGCGCACGCCACCAGCGTGCAGTGAGCATAATCAGTTCGGCATCAATGTCCGGGCCCTGCAGGCCAAACACTTCGACACCCAACTGATGGAACTGGCGGTAGCGACCTTTTTGCGGGCGCTCATAGCGGAACATCGGACCGACATACCACAGGCGCTGTTCCTGATTGTACAGAAGACCATGCTCGATGCCGGCGCGTACACAGCCCGCTGTACCTTCTGGACGCAGCGTCAGGCTATCGCCGTTGCGATCGTCAAAGGTGTACATCTCTTTTTCAACCACGTCGGTAACTTCACCGATCGCGCGTTTGAATAACGGGGTCTGCTCTACAATCGGCAAACGGATTTCATTGTAACCGTAGCTGCCGAGCACGTTTTTGAGTGTGCCTTCAATGCGCTGCCAGATGGCGGTTTCGCCAGGCAGATAATCGTTCATGCCGCGAATGGCTTGAATATTCTTTGCCACGTTTATTCTCTTTTTGAATACAAAAAATGAACCCTCAGGGCTTGCGCCTTGCGGGTTCATCATACACGGGAAGCCAGCCGCTTCCCATCACGTTATTTTTCTACCTGTTGCACAGCAATACGATTAGCTTCATCCAGGATTGATGCTTTCGCACGGATGCGGGCTTCAAGCTGGGTAATCATATCGTCGTTATCCAGTCTGTCCTTGCGTACGCCATCTTCGTAAAGGCCGCTTTTCTTGTTGCCACCGGTCACGCCAAGCGTAGAAACCAGCGCTTCGCCAGGGCCGTTCACCACGCAACCGATGATCGAAACATCCATCGGCGTGATGATATCTTCCAGGCGCTGTTCAAGGGCATTTACGGTACCGATCACGTCAAACTCCTGACGTGAGCAGGTAGGACAGGCGATAAAGTTGATGCCACGCGAACGGATGCGCAGTGATTTCAGGATATCGAAGCCAACTTTGATCTCTTCAACCGGATCCGCCGCCAGCGAGACACGCAGCGTATCGCCGATCCCTTCCGACAGCAATAAGCCCAGGCCGATCGCTGACTTAACCGCGCCACTGCGCGCCCCGCCCGCTTCGGTGATGCCAAGGTGTAACGGTTGATCGATCTGTTTTGCCAGCAGACGGTATGACTCCACCGCCAGGAATACATCGGAGGCTTTTACGCTGACTTTGAATTGATCGAAATTGAGTCTGTCGAGGTGATCGACATGGCGCATGGCGGATTCCAGCAGCGCTTGCGGCGTGGGCTCACCATACTTTTCCTGCAGATCCTTTTCCAGCGATCCGGCGTTAACGCCAATACGGATAGGGATATTTTTGTCGCGCGCACAGTCAACAACCATGCGAATACGTTCTTCATTACCGATATTGCCTGGGTTGATACGCAGGCAATCGACGCCGTATTCCGCGACTTTCAGCGCAATGCGGTAGTCAAAGTGAATATCCGCGACCAGCGGTACACTCACCTGTTGCTTAATCAGTTTGAAGGCTTCTGCCGCGTCCATAGTAGGAACGGAAACACGAACTATGTCAGCGCCAACGCGCTCAAGCGCTTTAATCTGCGCAACCGTCGCGTCCACGTCTGTGGTGCGGGTGTTTGTCATTGACTGCACGGCGATGGGGGCGCCATCGCCAATCGGCACATTACCAACGTAAATCCGTTTCGATTTCCGACGTTGAATCGGAGCCTGGTTATGCATGAAAAATCTCCCGCGTTGCCCGTCTGTTACTGTACTGCTGATTGTTCGGCATTGAGGGTCAGGCGTGCAACCTGGTTAGTTCTGATAAAGCGGCTCAGATCGACAGGTTTACCCTGATATTGAATCTGTACCGCAGCAGGTGCACCGATTTTGAGCTTGTAAGGCGCCTGGCCGGTCAAATTCAGCGTCGCGTCTTTACGCTGGATGCCGCTGAATAATTTTTTACCGCTTGCATCGCTCACTTCTAACCAGCAGTCGGCGTTGAAGTTCATGACCAGCGCATGTGCGGCGTCCGGGGAGGCGACACCCGCCTGGTCAGTCGGCAGTGGCGCGTTATTCGCGTTAGCCGATGGCTGAGCGGCAGGGGATTGAGTAACAGGTGCCTGAGAAGGCGAGACAACGGCGTTGGAATGCGCGGTTGCCGCAGGCGTTTGCGCGGCTGTTGCAGGCGCGGCTGTTGTCGGCGCCGTTGGCTCAACTGGCGTAGTCGCAGCCGTAGTATTTGGTGTTTCCGTCGGAGTGCTGACTGCATCGTTATTCAGCGGAACGTTCTGCCCTTCGCTGCTACCACTGGCGTTCAGCTCTGCAGATGACTGATCGGCCATTGTGGTGATCTCTTGCTGCTGCGCTTTGTGGTTTTGCCACCACCATGCGCCCGTCAGGCCAACAACCACAAACAGCACCAGCCAGGTAAAGCTCATTAACCAGCCGTCACGTTTTTTACGACGTTTACCCAGAGAAAAGGTCTGCATCGGCGCGACTTTCGCCGCCCGAATCGGGGCCTGTTTCTCAATCATCGGCAGCAATTCTTCTTCCGGGATATGCACCAAACGCGCATACGAGCGGATGTAACCACGCAGGAATGTTGAAGCCAATTCGGCAGGAGCCTTATCGTCTTCAATATCGCGTACCGTGGAAACTTTGAGACAGAGGCGCTCAGCTACCGCCTGCTGGCTAAGTCCGAGTTGTTCACGGGCATTGCGCAGACGAACGCCCGTGGTTTGTGCTTCGTTTTGGTCGTGAGTGGCTTCAGTATTCATTCGCTACAACTGCTGGTACGTGAAAATTTAAGATTCAGGCGCGTAGTAAGCATTGCCTGGGCGCGCCGCGAAATGTCAGGGTCAGTTAAATTTAGACCGACAGTATAAGACTGTCAGGCCGGTCATAACAGAACAGCTTTTCGTACTTTTGCTAAGCTGTTGTTCCATCGCTACATACTGCCTTAAAGTCGAGAGAAACGCACAGTAATTATTGATTGCACAACTATAATCAGGCGATTAAATCAGCATATTTATGCGTCGCGACACAGAAGCCTGCCGCGACGCCAGAACACTAAACCGCTTTAATCGAAATCGGCTCACCCTGCATACGTTTACGCATCGTCCGTTTCGTACGGTCAATAACATCACCAGCCAACTGACCACATGCCGCGTCAATGTCATCACCGCGTGTTTTACGCACGATAGTGGTGAAGCCATAGCTCATTAGCACCTTACAGAAACGGTCGATACGGCTGTTCGAGCTGCGACCATACGGCGCGCCCGGGAACGGGTTCCACGGAATCAGGTTGATTTTGCACGGCGTGTCTTTCAGCAAGGCCGCCAGCTCATGCGCATGCTCAGTGCCATCGTTCACATGGTCGAGCATGACGTATTCAATGGTCACGCGCCCCTGGTTGGCATTGGACTTCGAAATGTAGCCGCGAACCGATTCGAGGAAAGTCGCAATATTGTACTTTTTGTTGATCGGCACAATTTCGTCACGAATGGTATCGTTCGGCGCATGCAGTGAAATAGCCAGCGCAACATCAATCATGTCACCCAGCTTATCCAGCGCAGGAACCACGCCAGAAGTCGACAGCGTAACGCGACGTTTGGACAAGCCAAAACCAAAGTCATCCAGCATGATTTCCATTGCCGGCACCACGTTAGTCAGGTTCAGCAGCGGTTCGCCCATGCCCATCATCACCACGTTAGTGATAGGACGTACGCCGGTCGTTTTAACCGCACCGATAATTTTCGCCGCGCGCCAGACCTGGCCAATAATCTCTGACACTTTCAGGTTACGGTTGAAGCCCTGTTGCGCCGTGGAGCAGAATTTACACTCCAGCGCACAGCCAACCTGTGAGGAAACGCACAGCGTGGCGCGATCGTCTTCCGGAATGTATACCGTTTCAACGCGCTGATCGCCTACGGCAATCGCCCATTTGATGGTGCCATCGGAGGAACGTTGCTCTTCCACGACTTCAGGAGCGCGGATTACCGCGACCTCTTTGAGCTTATTACGCAGCACTTTATTGATGTCGGTCATCTCATCAAAATCGTCGCTGCAATAGTGGTACATCCACTTCATCACCTGATCGGCGCGGAAGGTTTTTTCGCCTAAGTTTTTGAAAAACTCGCGCATCTGCTGACGATTCAGATCCAGCAGGTTGATTTTTGCATCTTTATTGGGAACCGTCAGTGCGACGTTCTCAGGCGTGACAATCTGTTCAGACATAGTTGTTTATTCCGGCCTCGTTATTACACGTTATGGCCCCTGGAGGGTTGAAAAAAGAAGCGCCCCGGGAATGCATGTTGCAATTCACGGGGCGCTGCATTGTACAAATTCTGCTGTGCAGATGCCACGACTGCGCGCGGCATTGGCAAAATAAAGTGTAAATCTGCTTACAATTTCCGATGGGCTTCGCACAACAGGGTGCGTAAGGCCGCGGAAATTAGCGAGTGCGTGGGCAAACTTCGCCTTCGCCGAAGAAATAGGCGATTTCGCGCGCCGCAGATTCCAGAGAATCGGAACCGTGGGTGCCGTTCTCGGTGAAGCTGTCAGCATAATCAGCGCGCAGAGTACCTGCCAGCGCGTTAGCCGGGTTGGTAGCGCCCAGCAGGTCACGGTGACGCTGCACCGCGTTTTCGCTTTCCAGTACGGAGACCACGATCGGGCCGGAGGTCATGAACTCAACCAGGCCGTCGAAGAACGGTTTGCCTTCGTGCTCAGCGTAGAAACCACGAGCCTGCTCAACGGACAGATGCAGCATTTTCGTGCCAACAATCTTGAAACCAGCAGATTCAAAACGCGCGAAAATACTACCAATAACGTTTTTTGCCACCGCGTTCGGCTTGATGATGGAAAAAGTACGTTCAATAGCCATGTTAACCCCTGTAAGTTGTTCTGTTGTCGTACATACATACGTATGACCTGGCGCGGATTATAAAGAGCAACGCGGGCATTGCCTATGGATAAAGGTAACATTTTTTTAAAATAAGACGAGTTTCAGCAACACCATTCACCAAAACGTCTCTTCACCACATTATTCAGGTTACATCAAGGCGGCAAGCGCAGGCATCCCCGGTACTTACATAAATCAGTCACCGGGGTGTACACGTACAACCAACACAAAGGCAGCGTAAAAAAGGATGCGTATATGTGTTGCGTTATTGCACCGCGAACTCTACCGCCGCGACCTGCCCGGCGTCATCCATCACCAGTAACTGATACTGACCGCTTTTATCAAGGTTAAGGCTTAATAGTTGATCATGACCGTCCAGCGGCTCTCCGTTTAAAAACCACCAGCGTCGCCCTTCGCCACCGGTGGCCTGTAGCGGCAATGTTGCCTGCGAGCGCCCCGGTAACCGTTTGATCACTGCGCCATCGCGGATCCCCGAGAGCAACAGCGGCGGCGGCGCGTTCTCATCGCGCGGAGGACAGGTTTTCGAGCGCGGAGGTAATCTTGCCGCCCGGCGCTCGCCATCAGGTAACCAGGGTTCCAGCGGTAAAGGCCAGACGATGATTGTGCGTTGCTGCGCATCGGGACAATCTGGCGCAACACGTTGTCCCTGCGCGTTAACCCACACCGGGAAACGAATGCCGCGCGCCCCTTCTTGTTCCGCCATCAGCATCGTGGGTGGCTGGCTGTTATCCAGAAGCCAGGTCGCCAGACGGCGGCGACAATTGCTGTCACCTTCCGGTAGGCTCTGCCCGCCAGGCCAGCAGATGACATCGCGGCTGACCGATTCCGGGCGCGGATCCTGCGGTAAACGCGCCAGCTCCAGCGCGGAACGAGGCTGGAGCATATTGTTCACCTGATTGAGCAATGGCACTGCGCTGGCGAAACCAAACTGGCCCGCAACCGGTGTGCCGTCCGGCCTGCCCGTCCAGACGCCAATCACATAGCGGCTATTCAGCCCAATGGCCCAGGCGTCACGATAACCGTAGCTGGTGCCGGTTTTCCAGGCCAGCGGCACCACTTGCGGGAGCGCGCTGTCCGGTAACGGCTGCGCTTCTCCGGCAAGAATGCGGCGAATAATCCACGCCGCGCCCGGCGACATCAGCGTTCTCTCCATCAACGGATCGTCTGGCTGAAAGCGTAATTGCCCGGCCTTGCCGTGGCGCGCAAAGGCACTATACGCTGCGGTGATATCCGCCAGACGGGCGCCTGCCCCACCCAGAATAAGTGACAGGTTCGGCTCCGCGCCTTCCGGCAATTTAAGCGGCAACCCGGCATTGCGCAGCGTAGCGGCAAATTTCTTCGGCCCGTAGGCCTCCAGAACCTGTACCGCCGGAAGGTTAAGTGAGCGAACCAGCGCCTCGTTCATGCTGACCGGTCCGTGAAAACCGCTGTCAAAATTACCGGGACGATAGTCCCCCGTTCGCCGTGGCACATCCTGTAGTAACGAGGCGGGATGAATCAGACCGTCATCCATCGCCAGGCCATAAATGAAGGGTTTTAACACCGAACCCGGCGAGCGGATGGCGCTGACCATATCGACATGGCCAAAACGGTTGTCGTCATTAATGTCCACCGACCCCACCCAGCCGCGGACTTTCATGTCCGTATGGTCGACAACGATGATCGCCAGCGAGCTACGCTGGGGCAGACGAGATTTCACGCCAGCGGCCAGGTCTTCAAGCTGACGCTGGAGGCTGGCATCAAGTGTGGTGGTAATTTTGAGGCCCGGGTCTTTGCTCAACATATAACGGGAGAAGAGGGGCGCGAGTTGCGGCATCTGACGCGGTGCCAGCCAGACCGGCTCTTCGCGCGACTCCGCTACCTGTTTTTGGCTCCACACGCCCTGCGAAACCATGCGATCCAGTACTTTATCCCGCGCCGCCTGGGCACGCTCCGACCAGCGGTCAGGGCGCAGGCGACTCGGTGCTTGTGGTAAGACAGCCAGCAGTGCCGCCTCTGCATAGCTGAGCTGCGCGGGGGATTTACCCAGATAAACCCAGCTTGCCGCCCCAACGCCCTGCAACGTACCGCCAAACGGGGCACGGTTGAGATAGAGCGTCAGAATGTCGCGCTTGGAGAGATGCCACTCCAGTTGCAACGCCCGCCATAGCTGGCGGACTTTACCGCCAAAGGTACGCGGATGGGGATCGAGCAGACGCGCAACCTGCATAGTGAGCGTACTGCCGCCAGAAATAACTCTGCCAGCCAGCAGATCCTGCCATGCAGCACGGGCGACCGAAAGCGGGTTTACGCCAGGGTGTTTCCAGAACCAGCGGTCCTCGTATTCGATAAGCGCCTGTAAATAGCGCGGAGAGACATCTTCTATCGCCACCGGATAGCGCCAGATCCCCTCGGCATCAGCGAAGCGCCAGAGCGGCGTGCCATCCTCCGCCACAACGACGCGCGCCGGGTTGACCTCTTTTAGAGGCAGCGGCCAGAGTTTGTCGGCGATAAAAAGCACCAACGGAATAAGAAGAAACGCTCCCGCAAGCCAAAGCCCGCGGGAGCGCCAGGTGCGCCCTTTATTCATGCTATGGGCGAACGATCAACGGACCGCTTGCGGCCCCTGTTGCCCGCCACTGCGGCACATACATAGACTCCACCTGCGGCATCGGCAGTTGATAGGTTCCCGGCGTTACCGCACGCGCAAGGTAAACCAGCGTGACTGGCTGCCCTTCGCTAACGGAGACGGCGGCGACAAAGCGATCATCGCGGAATTCCATATGGGCAATATCAGCCTGCTGCATACGGTTAAGGAGTTCCTGCACTTCGCTGCCGCTATCCTGCAGGCTCGCGCTGCTGCTGGCCAGATTCTGGTTTTCCAGTTCCAGTCCGGCTGGCAGAAGGTCAACCACCAGCGCATCTGGCACGTTGTGGCTGGCGCGGACTTCAAGCCAGACCAGCATCAGTTCGCCGCTTTTCAGCGAGGCCAGTGATTTTGTCTGCCCATCGGTACCAAGGATCTGCCGTTCGATATTCAGGACATTGCTGGCCGGTGCCGGGGTGTACTCCGGATACCCTGTACTGTCGAGACGCAGCCACATCGGGCTTTCACCGGTGTTTGTCACCGTCAGCGCCGTCATCTGGTCTGCATTGAGTTCACGGGTTTGCGGTTTGTCGCCTTTCAGCTCTTCACTGGTCAGGGAGGTCTGTGCCTGCCATGTCCCCGGCAAGTTCTGCAAATGACGCCCCGCCAGATAAAGCGCATTGCTTTCCTGCGTGGAGAGCCAGCGTTGGCCATAGGCCTGTTCAGACAAGGTGGTTAGCAACTTGTTCTGCGCATCCGGCAACAGCGAGTTTTCTTCCAGCAGCGACAGCATCAGCGCATTATCACGCAGTTCGCTGCCGTAATCCGCCATCCAGCGCTGCGCTTTCGCACGCGGAGTAGTTAACGCCAGCGCCAGTGCCTGTTCACTGCGCGGAGCATCGCCCATCAGCTTGAGTGCCACCCCCAGTTGCAGCAGAGGCAGACCCGCTTTCGCCTGCGCATGACGCTGCCACAGTTCGCGCAGCGCGCCGAGTGGGGCTTTCTGCTGACGTGCAAGCACCAGCGCCGCATAGCTTTGCGCCGCAAATTTTGTCGCCTGGACATCGTCGCTGTAACGCACAGCCATCACCGCCGGGTCCTGCAAGTAACGCAGCAGACGGCTATTGGCATTATTCAGCGCCTCCACCGGCACGCTGTAACCCTGCTCTGAGGCGCGGACCAGGAAGTCAGTCACGTAGGCGGACAACCAGTACTCTTCCGGCCCGTTTTTATCCCATAACGAGAAGCCACCGTCATCACGCTGCATTTGCAGCAAGCGGGCAATACCGATCTCCACCGCCGCACGGCGCTGTTCATCGCTATCACCCTTGATACCCATCGCCTTAAGCTGAGCCGCATTGGTATACAACGACGGGAACAGCCCGCTCGCCGTCTGCTCAAGGCATCCGTACGGGTAGGCTTTCAGCTCCTGAATGTAACGGGCGATGTTGAGTGAAGGACGTCCGCTCAGCAACAACTGCCCCTGCAGGGCTACTGGCGAAATACGTTTCGTATGCTCAGCCGGTGCATTCCAGGTCTCATGCGGATAGAGCATGACATCGCTGCTGATGGTCTGTGCCGGGTAAGCCGGACGCACACCGATTTTCCACGATTTAGTCTGCGTCGCGAAGGTTTCCCCCGGCAACGTCAGACCTGAAATGGCAGCCGTCACTTCGCCATCGCCATAACCGTCCAGCGCACGTACCGGAATAAAGAGCGTCATCCGCGCCCCTGGCGCTACGTTCACCGGCTTCGGTTGCTCGCTTTCCAGCGCCAGTAAGCCTTTTGCCGCCAGCGCAACATTCAGCGTCTGCGGCTTATCGGTGAGGTTGGTAATATCGAGCGTCAGGCGGCTGGTATCGCCACCGGCCAGGAAGCGAGGCGTGTTGAGCTCGGTAATCACCGGTGCGGCGACAATCACTTTGCTTTCGCTGTTACCGAAGTCTTCAGCGGTCCAGGCCTGCGCCATCACGCGCAGTTCACCGTTAAAGTCGCCAATAGGCAGCGTAACCGTGCCTTCACCCTTGTCGTCCAGCGTAACCGGCTGTGCCTGTTGGGCAATGATGGTGACATGGTTAACCGGTGGCTTGCCGCCACGGTTGAGCTCGTCACCATCACCACCAAAACGTAACGCGGCAAGACGCCCCTGCCCTTCAATCACCTGACCATAGATGTCATAGATATCGGCGCCATAGCGTTTTTGCCCAAAGAAGGCTTCCCACGGGTCTGGCGTAACATAATCCGTGATATTCAACACTCCGCTATCTACTGCGGAGACCAGCACGTTGACCTGTTTTGGCACGGTGCCGTTTTTCAGGCTGGCCTTCACCTTGACCGTCAGCGGCTGGTTCGGGCGCATTTTTTGCGGACTTTCCAGGGCCACGGAGAGGCGGCGGTTTTCATCCCCCATCGGCAGATGGAGCAAGCCCACGGCGCGTTTCGGCGTTGCCGATTTGGACTTATCCCCCGGACGCACTACCAACGTGCTCAGGTAGAGGTCATGGCGACGCCATTTCTGATCCACCGGAATAGAGAGATCCAGCCCTGTCGCGGGCACGTCGATTTCCTGCCACCACAACGGCCCTTCGCTGGACTCAATCATGGCATAGCCTTTGCCTGCCGCCGGTGCGGTGATGTGCAGCTTAATGGTATCGCCCGGCTGATAGGCGGGTTTGTCCAGCTTCATTGTGACACGGTCAGGGCGTGCGGCCCCGGTGCCGTCGCTGTTATCCTGCCAGCTATAACCGGCCCAGAAACGGACGCTACTGACGCTTTCATCAGGCGCTTTGACTTCCAGGCGATATGAGCCCCACTCTACCGGTACGGTAATTTTCCCGGTTTCGTCAGCGGCGAGATCCAGCGTCTGCTCATTCTCTACCAGATCTTTTTGATCAAACTGTGACTGCCAGCCTTCGCTTTCCGACCAGTTCCAGTAGTAATCGCGACGTTCGCGAATCAATCGGACCTGCAGGCCAGAAACCGCTTTTTTCACGCCCTGCGCATCGGCATAGACAATGTCAAAACCGGCATTACCATTTTCATCAACAATCGGCTGGTTGACGGTGGTATCGGTGCGGTAATCGTAAACCGCCTTCGAGGCAAACTGCGGACGGATACCCGGCAGCACAGGCGCAGGCCAGATAGCCTGTTCAGCACGACGCGTGACCGGACGACCGCCCGATTCAAGCAGGCTTGCCTGCAAAATAACCTGCAACGGTGAGTGAGTTTCCTGCCACTGGCTGGGGGCTGTAACCTGACCATGGCCTTTTTCATCCAGTGTCAGATGCACTTCATCCAGGGTACGCGTCAGATTTTCATCGGCAATGTCGCCAAACTGAAAACCTGGCAGCGCTTTTACCGCTTCGCGTAAAGGGCGCAAATAGAGCTGGCCCTGCAGGGTATTGCCGTTGGCCGGCGCGCCGTACAGGTAATAGCCAGCGACGTTGAAATCCACATCCTCATCGGCCTTAAGCGGTGTCGGTTGAGGGCTCAGATTCAGCGCCATGCGTTCCGGCATAAAGTCTTCTACATGGAAAGACCAGCTACGCAGTTGGTTATCCCCGGTATTGGCGCGAATCGACCATGTACCGGTCTGCGCGCTGGCATCCAGGGCGTAGGTAAAATGGTACAGACCGTTTGTCGGCTGGCTTACCACGGTACGCATCACCTGACCATCCGGTTTGACCACCTCAAGCTTCACGGGCTGATCGGCGAGCGGTTTACCGTCGCTGTCACGCAGCAGAGCATTTACGATCACGGTTTCGCCGGGGCGGTAGAGATCGCGCGGACCAAACATAAAGAATTGCTTGCTGTAACCCGGATCACCGGCAATCGCAAATTCCGCCAGATCGAGGGCAGGAAGCTGCAAGTCGAGCAAGGTTGTTTCGCCGTCTTTACGCGCCAGAATCAGTGCCGCTTCTTTGTCCGTGGTCAGCGTGGCATGCCCCTGTGCATCGCTGGTCGCCTGCGCCAGCGTCTGGCCTTTATCGTTCAGCAGCACAACATCGACGCCCGATTGCGCCGCACCGTTTTCGAGACCCTGGGTGAAAATATCTAACCGATTATGGTAACGGTGGGCGGACAGGCCAATATTACTCAGCGTAAAAAGGGTCGCCGCATTGCTATAGCTATAGTGCCCCGCCTGGTTCATAACGGCGATATAGACTCCGGCCTGCTGTAGGGGCTTGATTTCCCCCAGCGGAAGCAGAAGTTTTTCGCGGGTGTTACGTGCCGGATTGAGGTCAAACCGACCGGTGTAAACCAGATCGGCCATTTTCAGCAAATTGTCCGACTCCCAGTTGGTCAGCGCGTTGCGGTATTCCCACTGACTAACGAAAGCCGCCAGCGATTCCGGCTTCACGCGGTAGAAGTTAACGTCCACATTATTGACGTTAAGCGCCATAACCGGCAGCCCTTCCACCACTTTTCCAGGCAGTAAAGAACCACGGCTGGCAAAGCCAACGGTAGGCTGAATATCACGGGTGGTAATCGCCTTTTCGTAATCAATACCAAAAGTGGCTTTATTAAGCGCCACCAGCCCGCGGTCAACGGATACCAACAGTTCGCGGTTGGGTTCAAGGTGACGCAGGCGAAGTTCTTTCAGGTTTGTGGAGAGTTCCCATGCCCCGTCGACTTTGCCATTCTTTTTATCCACCACGTGGACAGTCTGGGCAAAGTTCTGATCCGGATCGAGCGGAATGGAAAAGGTCAACACCAGGGCGGCCGCGCCCTCAAGCTGGACCTCTGAGGCATCTACCAGCGTTAACGGCTTGCCTTCACTGCTCGCCGCCAGTTGTTTGAGTTTTTCGCCATCCGGTTTTGTCGCGGGTGGCGTTTGACTCGCGGCTGGCGCGGCTGCCGACGGAGCGGCCTGCGCTTCCTGAGGTTTATCGTTGTTATCACAACCTGCCAATATGAACGCACTAAAGAAGGCGATAGCGATCGCCGTCGAACGTTTCAGTTTCATCCTTTATCCCTGGCCCACAAAGCCTGTTAATTCGTTAAGCGTAAGTATTATGCGTGACTTTGCCGATTACAAACACCCTCCCAGAATCTGGAAAGCGCTTCGCTGCGTTTAGCCGGTTCGATCAGTCATGTTACCGCGATCACAGGTCGTAACGTTACATGTTACCTTTCAGGTCATTTGTTTTTAAAACAATAAGATAGGTAGCTTACTTTTGCGTGCACCTGCTAACGTTAATGCATCTTCACCCCCTTTTTTGCGGTTCATATAAGAGAGAACGTTATGAGCAGAGCCGTTAACGCCCTACAAAATTTCGGGAAGTCCCTCTTTGGTCCGGTGCTGATTTTGCCGATTGTCGGCTTGTTTATCGCCTTCGGAAATATTTTCGGCAACGGCAACCTGGCAGAGTACCTGCCGTTTCTCGGTCATCCGCTGATTCAACATACCGGGCAACTGATTGCTAAATCCGCCGTCTCCGTGTTGGCAAATCTGGCGTTGGTGTTTGCAGTCGGCATTCCCGTTGGTCTCGCCGCACGTGATAAAGGCTATGCCGCGCTCATTGGTCTGGTCACCTTTATCGTGTTTATCAATGCCATGAATGTCACCTTGCAGATGCAGGGCGGGCTGGCAACGGCCGATCAGATGAAAGCCGCGGGCCAAAGTATGGTGCTGGGTGTACAGGTACTGGAGATGGGGGTCTTCGCTGGGATCCTCACCGGCGCGCTATCAGGATATCTGTACAATAAGTATTCCGGCGTACAGTTTTCCGGGGCGATGGCTATCTATTCCGGCCACTGCTTTGTCGCCATCATCATGCTCCCTGTCTCTATGGTGCTGGGCGTTGTCATGAGCGAGCTGTGGCCTTTCGCCCAGCATGGCATCAGCACGCTGGCCATGGCCATTAAAGGTGCCGGGCCATTCGGCGTGGCCATTTATGGCTTCCTGGAGCGCATTCTGGTTCCCACGGGCCTGCATCACCTGGTCTACACGCCATTTTTATATACCGAACTGGGCGGTACGCAGGAGGTGTGCGGCTCGATGTACCAGGGCGCGCGCAATATCTATTTTGCCGAAATGGCCTGCCCGGACGTGAAACAACTGAGCAGCACCGTGGTCTGGGATGCGCGTGGCATCAGTAAAATGTTCGGCCTGCCCGCCGCCGCACTGGCTATGTATTTGACCGCAAAGCCCGAACGCAAAGCGGCGGCGAAAGCGATTCTTATCCCCGCAGCGCTCACCTCCCTTCTGGTTGGGGTGACCGAACCGCTTGAGTTTTCTTTTCTGTTTGTCGCACCACTTCTGTTCGTGGTGCACGCGGTGCTGACCGGTATCGGCATGATGCTTTTCTCGCTGCTTGGCGTCCATGCCATCGGCGCAAACGGCATCATTGATTTCATTCTCTATAACCTGCCGCTCGGCACTGAGAAGTCGAACTGGCCGATGTACATCGTGGTCGGGCTGATTATGTTCGCCCTCTACTTCGTTATTTTCCGTTTCCTGATTTTGCGTTTCGACATGAAGACGCCAGGCCGGGAAACCGACGACGAAGAGACACGTTTGTACAACAAGCAGGATTACCAGGCCAAAGGTAACAATGACGGACTGGGCGAGGCAATTATCGAAGGACTTGGCGGACGCGGCAACATCGAGGTGGTAGACAACTGCTATACCCGTCTGCGCGTCACGGTGAAAGATGTCGCCACCATTGATGAACCTCGCCTGAAAGCAACAGGCGCGAAAGCGGTCATCAAACAAGGCAATAACGTTCAGGTGGTCTACGGGCTGCATGTCAAAAAAATGCGAGAAGCCGTTGAGGCGTTTCTCTAAAGGAGACTAAAGATGTTGAAACCCCCATTTATTCTCTCTATCGCCGGTGGCGGCAGCACCTACACGCCAGGGATTGTCAAAAGCCTGATGGTGCGTCTGGAGGATTTCCCGCTGGCGGAAATTCGCCTCTATGACATTGACGAAGCCCGACAGAGCACCATTGCGCCAGTGGTGGAAAAAGTGATTCGTGACCACAGCCAGAGCATCAAGTTTACCGTCACCAGCGACCCGGAGGCGGCCTTTAGCGGTGCCCACTTCGTCTTCGCCCAGATGCGTGTCGGCCAGTACAAAATGCGCGAGCAGGATGAGAAAATCCCGCTGCGTCATGGTGTGGTGGGTCAGGAAACCTGTGGACCTGGCGGCCTGGCGTACGGTCTGCGCACCATTCTGCCAATGGTGGAACTCATTGACCTTGTCGAGCGCTATGCCGATAAACGCGCATGGATTGTGAATTATTCCAACCCCGCTGCAATTGTTGCCGAAGGGGTACGTCGTCTGCGTCCGGACGCCCGCGTGCTCAATATTTGCGATATGCCGGTGGCGGCGATGCGCAATATGGGGGCGATCCTCGGCGTTGATCGCCACAAACTGGAGGTAGATTACTTCGGCCTGAACCATTTTGGCTGGTTTACCCGCGTGCTTGTTGATGGTGAAGACAGACTGCCTCAACTGCGTGAACACATTGCCCGCTTTGGCCTGCTCACCGAAGATGCCGCGCAGACCGATCCGCAACACTCGGATCCGTCGTGGGTGAAGACATGGCGCAATATTAAACCGCTGATGGATCATTTCCCGGAATATCTGCCGAACCCCTATCTACAGTACTACCTGATGCCCAACGAGATTGTTGAACATCAGGATCCCAACTATACCCGCGCCAATGAGGTGATGAACGGCAGGGAGAAAAAGCTGTTTGCAGCAGCCCAGGAGTATCAACGTACCGGCGTCTTACCGGATGCGTTTCATGTCGGGGTTCACGGCGCGTTTATCGTTGATGTCGCCTGCTCACTGGCCTTTGATTTACGTCAGCGCCATCTGGTGATCGTCGAAAATAAAGGGGCGATTGCGAACCTCCCCTACGATGCAATGGTAGAAGTGCCGGCGTACATCACGGCAAACGGACCGGAGCCGGTGCGCATGGGGGCGGTGCCGTTGTTTCATCAAACGTTATTGATGCAGCAACTGGCTTCGGAACAACTGCTGGTTGAAGCCACCATTGAAGGCAGTTATGAAAAAGCCCTGCAGGCCTTTACGCTCAACCGCACAGTGCCCACCATGCAACACGCTAAAGCGATTCTTGATGAAATGATCGCGGCGAATCGCGAATACTGGCCCGCGCTGCAAAAAGCCTGGGAAAATGGGCGGGCGATAAAAAAATAACGAGGATACTCGCGCCTTTTGCGATGGTTGCTTGTCGGGGCAGGAAAAAACGTTAACAATTCAGGATATACCCTGAATAATTCAAGTTGCAGGCAGGCGGCAGATGAGAGAATCCCCGAAGCTTACTGATGTAAGTGACCGGGATGAACGAATCCAGCCAATACACCTGCAGCCTGGCGGGTTTCTTGTTGATGACACGGAGGCAACCATGTCCACCTCTTTTTTTGTCTCAGCCGACTGGCTGATTGAACACGCCGATGACCCCGAGGTTCAGGTCATCGATGCCCGTATGGCACCTGCAGGCCAGGAACACACCCGTAATATGACGGCTGAATACCGCGCCGGGCACATCCCCGGGGCGGTATTTTTTGATATCGAAGCCCTTTCTGACCACACCACTTCGCTGCCTCACATGTTACCGCGCCCGGAAGCCTTTGCCGTCGCCATGCGCGAGCTGGGCGTAAGCCACGACAAACATCTGGTGGTCTATGACGAAGGCAATCTCTTCTCCGCCCCGCGCGCCTGGTGGATGCTGCGTTATTTCGGTGTCGAGCGGGTTTCAATTCTGGCAGGCGGATTCGCAGGCTGGCAGCGCGATGAACTGCCGCTTGAGCAGGGTGACGCCAACTTGCCGCAATCTGATTTCGAGGTGAAAGTTGACCCATCACTGGTTAAACGCCTGACCGATGTGCTGCTGGTCAGCCACGAGCGTACCGCACAGCTTGTGGATGCCCGCCCGGCGGCCCGTTTCAACGCCGAGGTGGATGAACCGCGTGCAGGCCTGAAACGCGGCCATATTCCCGGCGCGCTGAATGTGCCGTGGGGCGATCTGGTGGTTAACGGTGAACTAAAAACGACAGACGAGCTGGAGGCCATTTTCACACGTCAGGGCGTTAATCTGCAGGAGCCGATTATTGTCAGTTGCGGCTCGGGTGTCACCGCCACTGTCGTCATCCTGGCGCTCACCACGCTCGGCGCAAATAACGTGAAGTTGTACGATGGTTCCTGGAGTGAATGGGGCGCGCGCGACGACTTGCCGATTGAACCTGCGTAAATGGATAACCGTTTAGCGCCCCTTTTAACGCGCGGGGAGTCTCTTACCCGCGCCGAATACCGGGTCCTCGCCCACCTCACGGATCACCCGCTGCTGGTGGGCAATATCACCGTCCGCGATCTGGCGACGGCGACATTTGTCTCTACTGCCACCATTATGCGGCTATGCCAGAAACTGGGGTTTAGCGGCTATAGCGAATTTATCTGGCACTGCAAACAGCTTCTGGCCGATACCCCTCATATTCCAGAGCAGGTTACGGGAAACGGCAATACCCTGCCTGCGCTTTTCCATCAGTTTATGGCGAACTACCAGCAGACCTTTCAGTGGGTAACCGAGGAAAAACGCCAACGGTTCGTCACATTACTGCGCGAGAAAGAGAGTTTTTTTCTTTATGGCGCCGGGTTTTCATATCTGTTTGCGGAATACCTGACAAAAAAATTGCAGGTGCTGGGCAAGACGGCATTTATCTCTGGCCCCGGCGACAGCCGTAATATCTTCCTCAGCAACGCGGCGCGTTACCAGGTGTTTATCGCCGTCTCACGTAGCGGCGAAACGGAACAGGTTCTGGATAAAGCGCGTATTGCACAGAATGTCGGTATGACAGTAATCGCCTTTACTCGCGCCTCGGCGAATACGCTGGCAAACCTCGCGGATTTGCATTTTGCGTTGTATGACGAAGCGGTGCATTTTGCCGCCGAAGCGGCCGGGGTAACGTCGTTTGAGTCGAATCTGGTGTTACTGATGGATTTACTGCTACTGGAAGCGACGGGCTAAGCCCGTCGACGTATCAGATAATGCGGTTGTTCTTCAGATCGCGCAGGAAACTGCCCCAGCGGCGCTCATAGAAGGGGGTAATATGGGCAATCATAAAATGGCTGACCCCGTGTTCCCCTTTTACTACCTGGCAAATATCCACCGGCTCATCACCCGGTAAGGTATCCATTGCCACACTGCCTGCCGCCTCAATCACGCTCTCAATGTCGCCTTCGGCTTCAATACCAATCAGCAGGTTCGGCTGGGCATCATTTTTCTCTTTGATAGAGCAAAGATACGCACATTTCACGTGGTTGATGGTCGAGAACAATTTGGTCAACGAATCGATCATTTGCGCGGGCGGCTCTGCTACTTCGGACAACAGCAGCGACATGCCGCCTTCCAGCACTTCCTGCTGGCTTAACGGACTGTCATCTTTACCCACCAGATGGCTGATTTCACGCGGCGTGAGCTCTTTCCCGGTCGGTAACTTCGCATTGAGGAACAGCGTCTCACCGAGCGTCATTTCAAATAGCGTACGCGCAGGCATCACCACAAATGCCTGCTCCGTTTCCACCGCCTGCTGCAGGGCTTCGAGGGAGGTGAAAAAGGGGATCACCGACTGGCCGTCGTCCTTTTCCCAGTGCTGTAGATCCAACGCGCTGTCTTCAACAATGGCTTCATCTTCCGCGGCAGTGCCTGGCACCCAAACAGTGGATTCCAGCAGTTTGCGGAAAAATGCCGGGCGATAAGCCGGCTCGGTCGCCGCTTTTTCCAGCAGGCTATCGAGAGTTTCAGGCTCGTGATGATGGTCGTGATCGTGGTCTGAATGAGACATAAATTTTACTGTTCGTTTAAGCTGTTTGATGCCCTCACCCCGGCCCTCTCCCACAGAGAGGGGGGACGGCCTGCACCGTACAACCCCCTCCCCCCTTTGGGGAGAAGGTCAGGATGAGGGGAAAATTACTTCGCGGTCAACAGATTCGCGATGGCACGCACGCCAAGGCCCGTCGCACCCGCGGCCCACTGCTCCACCGCCGCTTTACGATAGGTCGCAGAGCAGTCGATATGCAGCCAGCCCTGCTGATAATTTTCCACAAAATGCGACAGGAAACCTGCCGCCGTGCTTGCCCCTGCCGGGAACGCCGCGCCAGCGGTGTTATTCAGCTCGGCAAAGTTTGACGGTAGCTGATTACGGTGAAATTCCGCCAGCGGCAAACGCCAGAACGGCTCGTTTTCCGCCGCAGCGCTGGTCAGTAAACGGTTTGCCAGTTTGTCATCGAAGCTAAACAGCGCATGATAGTCATTACCCAATGCGGTTTTGGCAGCCCCGGTCAGGGTCGCGGCATCGATGATAAATTGCGGTTTCTGCGCGGAGGCATTAATCAGACCGTCTGCCAGCACCAGACGCCCTTCCGCATCGGTGTTCATGACTTCTACGGTTTTGCCGTTGCGGTAGCGGATGATATCGCCCAGCTTGAAGGCGTTGCCGCTGACCATGTTATCCGCGCAGCACAAGTAAAGTTTCACCCGCTTTTTCAGGCCGCGCGTAATCGCAAATGCCAGTGCGCCGGTCACCAGCGCAGCGCCGCCCATATCGGATTTCATCGAATCCATAAACGCGGTCTGCTTGATGCTATAACCACCGGAATCGAAGGTAATGCCTTTACCGACCAGGCAGGCATAGATTGGCGCTTCTACATCGCCCGTCGGATTATAATCCAGCGACAGCAGGACCGGCGGACGTTCAGAACCGCGCCCGACAGTATGGATGCCCATATACCCTTTTTCGCGCAGATCTTCACCTTTCACGATCCGGTAAGAGACCGCCTCGCCGCCCACGTCATTGAGCAGATCCACAGCGCGTTGCGCCAGTTGTTCCGGCCCGAGATCTTCTGCTGGCGCATTGATGATGTCACGCACCCAGTCGATAGTTTTCAGACGGCTGTCGAGCTCTTTTTGATCGGACTCTGATAAGGTCGGCCACTCAACATTGCGCGTCCCTTTCGGCCCTTTGTAACCAGCCCAGAACGCCCAACTGCGATCCGCGTTCCAGCCTTCACCGCTCAGCGCGACATGCTTTATGCCCATGCCATCAATTTTGCGCGCGGCGCGCTGGATTAAGCCCGTGTCATCTTTACCGGTCAGGTGCAGGGTGATGCCGTCGTTATTAATACTGTAGAGCGCTTTTTCGCCCCAACGAGCGTCTGCGCCCTGGGTCGTCAGCGTAATTTTCATCGCTTCTGTTGTCATTGTTGTGTCCTTTAGCGCATGGGATATGAAAACGGGCCGCCAGAAGGCAGCCCGTCGATATCAAGATGCTTCATCTAACCAGACTAGCAGAATTGCTTCGAGAATCTTTTCGTTCGATGCGTTCGGATCGTCATCAAAATCTTCCAGATCGCAAATCCACTGGTGCATATCGGTGAAGCGGACAGTTCTCGGATCGAGATCCGGGTTAGCGTCATACAGCGCCTCGCCGATCTCGCGACTGTCGGTCCATTTCAGTGCCATATTAATGCTCCCGGGCGTGGTTGATAGTGTAACGCGGGATCTCCACAACCAGATCTTCGTCGGTGACACGCGCCTGGCAACCCAGGCGACTTTCCGGCTCCAGACCCCAGGCTTTATCCAGCATGTCGTCTTCGTCTTCGCTGCTTTCCGGCAACGAATCAAACCCTTCACGCACGACACAGTGGCAGGTGGTACAGGCGCAGGATTTCTCACAGGCGTGTTCAATCTCAATACCGCCACGCAGGGCTACATCAAGAATGGTCTCGCCGCTCTTAGCTTCCAGAACTGCGCCATCGGGACAGAGGTCCTGATGAGGCAGAAAAACGATCTTTGGCATGTTAAACCTCGTCGACGGAATGGCCTTTTAACGCGGTGCGCACGGATTGATCCATGCGGCGCGCGGCGAATTCCTGGGTTTGTTTGTCTAGATTTTTAATGGCTTGTTCGATGGCATCAGTATCATCGCCGTTAGCAACCGCACTTAACTGTGCGATAGCCTCGTCGATAACCGTCCGCTCTGCGGCGCTTAACAGCGCGGCATCTGTCGCCAGCGCACCGTTCAGGCTTTCCAGTACGCGGGCAGCTTCCACTTTTTGTTCGGCCAGCATACGCGCTTTCACGTCCTGCTCAGCGAAGCTCATGGAATCTTTAATCATGGTGGCGATTTCGTTGTCGGTCAGACCGTAGGATGGCTTGACCTGGATAGCCGCTTCAACGCCGGTGGATTTCTCCATCGCCGTCACGCTGAGCAGGCCGTCCGCATCCACCTGGAAAGTAACACGGATATGGGCGCCACCCGCTGGCATCGCCGGGATACCACGCAGCGCAAAACGCGCCAGCGAACGGCAATCCTGCACCAGTTCGCGCTCGCCCTGCATTACGTGGATAGACATGGCCGTTTGACCATCTTTGAAGGTGGTGAACTCCTGCGCACGCGCCACCGGAATGGTGGTATTACGCGGGATAACTTTTTCCACCAGCCCACCCATGGTTTCCAGGCCAAGCGACAGCGGGATCACATCCAGCAGCAGCATGTCGCTGTCTGGCTTATTGCCCACCAGAATATCGGCCTGGATCGCCGCGCCAATCGCGACAACTTTATCCGGGTCGATGGAGGTCAGCGGCGTACGACCAAAAAACTCACCCACTTGCTCGCGAACCAGAGGTACCCGCGTGGAGCCGCCCACCATGACCACTTCCAGCACTTCGTTAGGCTCAACGCCCGCATCTTTCAGCGCGCGACGGCAAGAAAGCAAGGTACGTTTGACCAGCGTCGAAATCAGCGCTTCGAACTGTTCACGGGTCACTGTGCCCTGCCAGCCAGCCACCTCAACGGTGACGGACGCGGCATCGCTCAGCGCAATTTTTGCGGCAATAGCGGCGTCAAGCAGTTCACGCTGCAGACGGTTGTCGCCATGCTGAGGCAGGTTCGCCTGCTCGCGGATAAAATCTGCCAGCAGATGATCAAAGTCATCGCCGCCCAGCGCGGAATCACCGCCGGTGGCCAGCACTTCAAACACCCCGCGACTTAAGCGCAGAATGGAAATATCAAAGGTACCGCCACCCAGATCGTAAACGGCAATCACCCCCTCTTTCCCGGAGTCCAGGCCATAGGCAATCGCCGCTGCGGTCGGTTCGTTGAGCAAACGCAGAACATGAAGGCCCGCCAGGCGCGCGGCATCTTTGGTACCCTGACGCTGCGCATCATCAAAATATGCCGGAACGGTGATAACCACGCCGTCCAGCTCGCCAGACAGGGATTCCTGCGCGCGCAGCGCAAGGGATTTCAGGATATCAGCAGAGACGCGGATCGGGTTTATCAGCCCCGCGCTGGTGGCAATCATCGGCAGACCGTTCTCGCTTGCCTGCAATTGATACGGCAGATGCGGGTAACGTGCCTGGATGTCGCTCAGCGCGCGGCCCAGCATACGTTTTACGGAACTGATGGTATTAACCGGATCCTGTGCGGCGTTAGCACGCGCGTCATAACCCACGGTATGTTCGGTGGCTGAATAGTGCACAACCGAAGGTAACAGATGACGCCCGGCGCTATCGGCAAGGGTCTCAGCCTGGCCGCTGCGTACAGTAGCAACCAGAGAATTGGTGGTGCCTAAATCGATGCCTGCCGCCAGACGACGCTGATGCGGCGCGGCACTCAAACCAGGCTCACTAATTTGTAATAAGGCCATCTTGTGCTTCCAGAAAAATTAAAAACCGAGCAGTTTTTCTTCGAGTTGTTCTATTGAGCTGCGCAGTTTATCGAGAAAACGCAGTTTACGCACGGTATCCGCCGCGACATCCCACGTTTCAGTATTCAGTTGTTCAATCAGTTGCTGATGGCGGGAATCAAACATACCTTTCACGCGTTTGCTAAAGCTTTCCAGACGCGCCTGATCCCGCGCCTGTTCAATCTCATCAAGCTCTTCGCGCAACTCCAGTTGTTCCATCAGAAAAGCGGTATCGCGCACCGTATGCTGTTCGCTGGCGAGATCGAAGCCATGCAGTGAAAGGAGATATTCCGCGCGGTTCAGCGGGCTACGCAGCGTCTGCCATGCCTGATTGATGGTTGCAGACTGCTGCAGCGCAGCCAGTTGTTCTGCCTGGGTTCCGCTGGCGAATTTATCCGGATGGTATTGACGCTGCAGATCCTGGTAACGTGACGCCAGCGCCTGAATGTCAATCTGATAGTGGGCGGATAACCCAAAGAGCGTGAAGTAATCCATAGCAATCTCGGAATAGCCTGCTAAAACAAACCCCACGCACAGTCACACTCTGCGTCCTTCACGCTGACTCAGCGCGAAGGATGTGAGTCTTTTCTATGGTGGGGCTTATCGGTGAAATGCAATTACACGTTAAAGCTTTCGCCGCAACCGCACTCGTCTTTGACGTTCGGGTTGGTGAACTTAAACCCTTCGTTCAGGCCTTCTTTAACGAAATCCAGTTGCGTGCCATCAAGGAATTGCAGGCTCTTGCCGTCGATAACGACCTTCACACCTTTATCTTCGAACACGGTGTCTTCCGCCGAGGGTTCGTCAACAAATTCCAGTACGTAGGCCATGCCAGAACAACCAGAGGTTCTGACCCCCAGACGCAGGCCAAACCCTTTACCGCGGTTGGCCAAAAAGTTATTCACTCGCGTTGCAGCACTGTCGCTCAGGGTAATCGACATACAATGCCCTCAATTATTTTGCTTCACGTTTACTTTTGTAGTCCGCAATTGCGGCCTTAATCGCATCTTCCGCCAGAATAGAGCAGTGGATTTTTACCGGCGGCAATTCCAGCTCTTCGGCAATGTCAGTGTTTTTAATTGCCTGCGCTTCATCCAGGGACTTGCCTTTTACCCACTCGGTGACGAGTGAACTGGAGGCGATTGCCGAACCGCAACCGTAGGTCTTGAAGCGCGCGTCCTCAATGATACCTTCATTGTTGACTTTGATCTGCAACTTCATTACGTCGCCACAGGCTGGCGCACCCACCATACCGCTACCAACGCTCTCATCGCTGTTGTCGAAAGAGCCGACGTTGCGCGGGTTTTCGTAGTGATCGATTACTTTTTCGCTGTAAGCCATGTTCTGTTCTCCTGATTCCGCTACCGATTAGTGATGTGACCATTCAATGGTGTTCAAATCCACGCCCTGTTTGAACATTTCCCACAGTGGAGAAAGCTCGCGCAGACGACCAATGGAGTTGCGAACCAGCTTGATGGCGTAGTCAATCTCTTCTTCGGTAGTGAAACGACCTAAAGAGAAACGAATAGAGCTGTGTGCCAGCTCGTCAGTCATGCCCAGCGCACGCAGCACGTAAGAGGGCTCCAGGCTCGCCGAAGTACAGGCAGAACCAGAGGAAACCGCCAGGTCTTTGAGCGCCATGATCAGCGACTCGCCTTCAACGTAGTTAAAGCTGACGTTGAGGATGTTCGGTGCGCCCTGGTCGAGATCGCCGTTCAGGTAGACCTCTTCCATATCTTTCACGCCGTCCCACAGACGGTTACGCAGACCGCGCAGACGCGCCATCTCGGTTTCCATCTCTTCTTTGGCGATACGGTAAGCTTCACCCATGCCGACAATCTGATGTACTGGCAGGGTACCGGAACGCATGCCGCGCTCGTGACCGCCGCCGTGCATCTGTGCTTCGATGCGAATACGCGGTTTACGACGCACATACAGCGCGCCAATCCCTTTCGGGCCATAGATTTTGTGGCCGGAGAAGGACATCAGATCCACTTTCAACTGGCTCAGGTCGATAGGCAGTTTGCCCACGCTCTGGGTCGCATCAACGTGGTAGATAATGCCGCGCGCACGGCACATTTCGCCGATGGTCGCGATATCCTGTACCACACCGATTTCGTTGTTCACGTGCATAATGGAGACGAGAATGGTGTCGTCACGCATGGCCGCTTCGAGCTCTTTCAGGTCGATGATGCCGTTGCGCTGAGGCGCCAGATAGGTCACGTCGAAACCTTCACGCTCGAGCTGACGGCAGGTGTCCAGCACGGCTTTGTGTTCGGTTTTACTGGTGATGATGTGCTTGCCTTTTTTCTGATAGAAGTTGGCCGCACCTTTGATCGCCAGGTTATCGGATTCGGTCGCGCCAGAGGTGAAAACTATTTCACGCGGATCGGCACCAACCAGCTCAGCAATCTGATTACGGGCGATATCAACCGCCTCCTCAGCTTGCCAGCCAAAACGGTGAGAACGAGAAGCTGGGTTACCAAAAGTCCCGTCCAGAGTCAGACACTGCATCATTTTCTCAGCAACACGCGGATCCACCGGCGTCGTTGCGGAGTAATCGAGATAGATCGGTAATTTCATTGCTCTATAAACTCCGTACATCACTCAATGCAATGAATCAGGCTACCGGCTGGATGTACGACCGTTTATACGGGGTGACGGATCACCCCGGCCTGATTCTGAATTCTTATAGTGTTTTAACCTAACTGTTTTGCGGTGCGGCAAGGCGGCAGGCTTGTGAATGCCCAGGTGCTTACATAAGTAAGCGCCTGGGTTAAACAAGTGCGGCCAACGCAGCAGCGCCCCGAAACAGGACGGGTAAATTATGCGCGCAGCTTAACGTCGATGGCATCCTGACCACGGGTCGTGCGATGGGATTCGTGCGTATGCTGACGATCGGACACATCGAGGATTTCCTGGTTATTGACCAACTCACCCAGGGTGATGTTGTTCAGGAAACCGGTCAGACGATCGCTCAGGTCACGCCACAGCGCATGGGTCAGGCACTTGTCGCCGCCCTGGCAGCCGCTTTTACCCTGACAACGGGTTGCATCAACAGATTCGTCAACGGCGCTGATCACTTCACCAACAGCGATACTGCCTGCATCTTTACCCAGCAGATAACCGCCGCCCGGGCCACGCACGCTGGCCACCAGGCCATTTTTGCGCAAGCGAGAGAACAGTTGTTCCAGATAAGAGAGGGAGATTCCCTGACGTTCGGAAATATCAGCCAACGGTACCGGGCCCGTTTCGGAGTTGAGCGCAACGTCCAGCATTGCGGTCACGGCATAACGCCCTTTAGATGTCAGTCTCATGTCTTAACTTAGCCTCAGACTCGCCCCTGCCCGGGGTTTTTATTAAAATTTAAAATAATGTCGCATAGCAGGGGCAAGTCTGACATTCCTGACTAAATTGGTCAACTATTTACTTGACTGTTTTAGTCAGGTATTTGGCTTTACGTGCCGTTTTGCTTAAGGGCATTCTTCGCCCGCTGAAGCAGTCGGGACACACGCAAGAAAAAATACAGTAACTCTACTGTTTTTCCTGCGTTTTCTGCTCAATTGACGCCAGAATTCCACGCAGGATATTCAGCTCCTGGCTTTCCGGACGCGCACGGGTAAAGAGGCGGCGCAACTTGTTCATGACCTGTCCCGGGTGGCTTTCACGGATAAAACCGGTGGAGAGCAGCGTCTTTTCCAGGTGTCCATAGAAACGTTCCAGATCATCTACCAGCGGATACGGCGTCTCTTCATGTTCTTCCGTGCTGTCGTTTTCCTGCGTCGCCAGCCACGCCATACGGACTTCGTAAGCAATCACCTGAACCGCCATCGCCAGGTTCAGCGAGCTATATTCCGGATTGGCCGCAATGGCGACGTGATAATGGCATTTCTGGAGTTCGTCATTAGTCAGGCCAACGCGTTCGCGACCAAATACCAGCGCAACTGGCGCATGCTGTGCCTCAGAAACGCTTTTTAAGCCACACTCACGCGGGTCGAGCATCGGCCACGGCAGCGTACGCGAGCGGGCGCTGGTACCGACAACGAGGCTACAGCCTGCCAGCGCCTCATCGAGGGTATCGACGATTTGCGCATTGCCAATCACATCGCTGGCACCTGCGGCCAGCGCGATTGCCTGGGAGTCCGGTTTAACCAGCGGGTTCACCAGCCAGAGGTTGGTTAAGCCCATCGTTTTCATTGCGCGGGCGACGGAGCCCATGTTGCCAGTGTGAGAGGTTTCAACCAGCACAATTCGAATATTTTGCAGCATATTTTTTCAACGGCTAAAGAATATTCGCGCATATTATCATAAAGCGAAGACATAATCCGAATTCGCTGCTATCATACGCGCCGTTTTCCGTTCTTTAACATCCAGTGAGAGAAACCGATGCATCCGATGCTGACCATCGCCGTGCGTGCTGCGCGCAAGGCGGGTAATGTAATTGCCAAACACTATGAAACCCCGGACGCTGTAGAAGCGAGCCAGAAAGGCAGTAACGATTTCGTGACTAACGTAGATAAAGCTGCAGAAGCAGTGATTATCGACACTATCCGTAAATCTTACCCGCAACACACCATTATCACCGAAGAAAGCGGTGAACATGAAGGCACAGATCAGGATGTTCAATGGGTTATCGATCCACTGGATGGCACCACCAACTTCATCAAACGTCTGCCACACTTCTCCGTTTCTATCGCCGTGCGCATTAAAGGCCGCACCGAAGTCGCGGTCGTTTACGATCCAATGCGTAATGAACTCTTCACGGCAACCCGTGGTCAGGGCGCGCAATTGAACGGCTATCGTCTGCGTGGCAGCACTGCGCGCGACCTGGACGGCACCATTCTGGCGACCGGCTTCCCGTTCAAAGCCAAGCAACACGCGGCGACCTACATCAACATCGTTGGCAAACTGTTTACTGAGTGCGCGGATTTCCGTCGTACCGGTTCTGCTGCGCTGGACCTGGCCTATGTGGCTGCGGGCCGCGTTGACGGTTTCTTCGAAATCGCTCTCAAACCGTGGGATTTTGCGGCAGGCGAACTGCTGGTTCGTGAAGCAGGCGGCCTGGTGTGCGATTTCACCGGTGGTCATAACTATATGACAACCGGCAACATCGTTGCAGGTAACCCACGCGTCGTGAAAGCGATGCTGGCAAACATGCGCGAAGAGCTGAGCGACGCGCTCAAGCGTTAATGCCTGATAACCGCTTGCGGCCTGGCTGCAAGCGGTACTCTCTTTCGGCGAATCAAAAAGGCCGAAGCCCTCTTCCCATGATTTCCGCACTGAGCCACATCACAACCGATGCGGTGACAAGAATCGCCCCACCCGCCAGCGCGAGCGTCGTCCAGCCAACCTGCTTCCATAAGGCGGGGGCTTTATTCGCACTCAATTTCACCGCCAGTTGACGAAAACTGTGCACCAGTAGCGCCAGCGTCGAGATTGTCAATGATGTCCCGGCCGCCATCGCCATCGCCGAGGCAACCCCCCAGCCGAAAACGCCAATCACCTTACTGAACAGCAGTACCATAATGGCCCCGGAACAGGGTCGCATCCCCATCGAGAGAATGATCATCAAACGCGCGCGCCAGTCATCGCCCTGCTGTAGCTGTTCCGCCGTGGGCAGATGCTGATGTCCACACCCGCAGTGTTCATGATGCTCATGATGAGGCGTAAACGCGGTAAACGTAGGTTTGCGTAACAGGCCGCGGAGTTTATTGACAGCACGCCAGCAGAGCAACAGGCCCAGCACCCCCACCAGCGCGTAGCTACATTTCTCCAGCCAGAAGCTGCTTAAATGAAGCTGACGGGCCGGTAGCGCCAGTACGCTCAATACGACAAACACCAGCGTCACCGCCACCAGCCCCTGCAGTAGGGAAGATGCCAGCGTCAGCCCAATACTGGATTTCAGGCGTGAAGGATGCGTTGCAAGCCAGGTGGTGATCACCACTTTGCCATGCCCCGGCCCGAGCGCATGCAGTACGCCATACATAAAGCTCACCATCAGCAGAGAACCACCCGCGGCGGTCGGGTTTTCTGCCACGGCCTGAATCAGAGCGCTCATTTGCCGGTTAAACGCACGCTGCCAGCCGACACTTTCACGCAGTACCTGCGGCCAGACGTGCCAGAGCCAGAAGACACCCGCCAGCGCGAGCACGATAAAGAGGGCCAGAGGCCACCACTGCCGCCAGCGCCGCAGCGGTCGGCGTGTTGTGTTAATTACGGACATTGTACCGTCACCGTCTGCGCGAACTGTTTACCCAACTGCATGTCTTCCTCCGGCGCATCCGCTTTATCCAGCGATTGTGCATAGTTCAGCACATCTTCCCCCGGCTTCGGTGTTTTAACTGTAAGTTTGCATGTCTTCTGTACGACATCCGGCAGCGTGGCATCACTTTCACTGGCATAACTCATGTCGACAAAATAGGTCGGATCATAGGTGGAAAAAGTATACGTCTGCCCGCTCAGCGGCTGTGGTTCTGCCAGCGGCAACACAAAGGTTAACACTGCCTTATGCCCTTCTCTCGCAAGGCCATAGCTTAAGGGTCGATTTTGAAATTTCACTTTTTGCCCGTTATGCCAGACTTCGGTGAAGTAATGCTGCCCCAGTACATTGGCCATCACTTCCGCCGCCAGCTTTTTCCAGATCTCGTCACCCGGTTTGGCATCACCCGCATCATAGAGGAGATCGGCGGAGGTAATTTCATCCATCGTCCAGCGCATATTCAGCCCGGTCCATTGCCCGTTATCCACCACAAGCTGCATTTTTATGCGGATGAAACTGTGCGGATGCGCCAGCGCACTGAATGATAAAAATGCGAGAAAGAGCCCAAAAGCGCATTGTTTAACTGCTTGCATGTGTTCCTCACGAGAAAAATTCTGTGATGCTCTCCGGCAATCCTGAAGGAAAGGGCTGCGGCTGCGCTTTCACCAGACATACCTTTAGCTATTCTTATCAAACAACCTTACTGGAGCCTGACAGATGACTATAGAAATGACACCGCCATCTGTGCTCTCCAGTCCGCAGCGCCGCTGCCAGGTGCTTTTGATGCTCGCACTCCCAGGGCACACTGTCACCACGGAAATCATACGTGCCATGAATGGCGTGGATGAAGAGGTCACCCGGCAGGATATTGCCGAAACCGACCATGAGATCCAGCGTTTTCATCGGCTGACTATTACGTCCCGACAGGACGGCAGCTACCGGATTGAAGGCACAGCACTCGACCAACGTTTATGCCTGTTGCAATGGCTCCGGCGTGGGCTGCGCTTATGTCCCCATTTTATCACTCAGCAGTATGCGCCAGCGCTCAAAGCCGCCCTTAAACAACAGGGGGTTGCCCGCACGCTGTATGACGACACCAATTTGCGCGCGTTGATTAACCTCTGCGCCCGGCGCTTAGAACGGTCATTTGAATGCCGCGACATTCAGTTTCTGCGTCTCTATCTCCAGTACTGCCTGCTGCAAAGCCACTACGGTTTTACGCCGGAGTTTAACCCGGTTCAGCAGGCATGGACACAGATGCGCGCAGAATACGCAGCGGCGCATGAAATCGTGCGTCACTGGCGCCGTCGTGTTACCGCGTTACCTCCCGGTAACGAACATGCCTTTCTCTCACTGCTGTTTATGATGTTGCGTACCCCGGACCCACTGAACGACAGTCAGCAACAGGATAAACGCCTGCAACAAGCCATTACGCATATGATTGCCCGTTTTCGCGCGCTTGCCGGGCTGCGTTTCAGCGATGAGCAAGGGCTGGCGGCACAGCTCTATGTTCACCTGGCACAGGCGCTGGATCGTAATCTCTTTGGAATTGGTATTGATGACAGCCTGCAGGAGGAGATTTTCCGTCTTTATCCACGGCTGGTACGCACCGCGCGCGAGGCGTTATTGGTGGTGGAAAAAGAATACGGCCTGCGTTTTAGCGATGAGGAAGCGGGCCTGGTGGCGGTCATCTTCGGGGCATGGCTGATGCAGGAAAGCGACCTGCATGAAAAACAGGTCGTATTGCTTACCGGCCATGAGCCAGAGCGCGAACAGGAAATTGAATTGCAACTGCGTGAACTCACGCTGCTGCCGCTCAATATTAAATATCTTCCGCTACAGGACTTTCAGAAACAGGGGGCTCCGCGCAATGTCACGCTGATCGTGACCCCGTACACGACCCCACTCCCCCTCTTTTCACCGCCGCTGATCCATGCGGATCGCCCGCTGACCGGTCATCAGCAGGCGCATATCCGTGAAATGCTTGAAGCTTAAGGCTGAGCGGCAACTTTCGGGCGCAAAAACAGTGCAGGCACTGCCAGTAGCGCCATCACCCAGAACAGCCCCTGATGCAGATGCTGGAATAAGAATCCGGAGAACATGGTCATCACCGCAATACTTCCGCCCATCGCGACGGCGGAATAAACGGCCTGCAGGCGAATTATCTCATTGTCTTTGCGGGCAGCGATGTAACGCATACCGGCCAGGTGGCAGACGGTAAAGGTACCACAGTGCAGGATTTGTACGACGATAAGCCACGACAGATCGGTCGTCCATCCCATCAGGCCCCAACGCACCAGCCCACAAACAGCAGACAGTAAAAGCAAATCGCGGGCGCTAAAGCGACGGAACAACCGGTTACTGAGCGTAAAGACAACGACTTCTGCGACCACCCCAAGTGACCAGAGATAGCCCACCGTTGAAGCGGAATACCCCGCTTCCTGCCAGTAGATGGCGCTGAAACCATAGTAGGCAGCGTGCGCCCCCTGCAGTAGCGAAACGCAAACCAGGAAACGCCAGCTTTTTACGACCAGGTCGCGCCATGCCTTCCAGCCGGTGGCATCCTGATGGCGGGTATCTCCCTGCGGTAAAATCGAAGGGCGTAGCAGCATTCCCAGCAGCATAGAAGCAACCCCCAGCGTCAGCATCGCCAGCACCGCACGATAATCAAACTCGCTAACCAGTTTTCCGGTTGCCGCCGAGCCAATCACAAAGGCGATAGAGCCCCAAACGCGAACTCGACCGTAGTCCATGGGAAACTGTTTCTGCCAGGTGTTGGCAAGCGCATCCGTCAGGGGAACCAGCGGTGAGAAAAAGAGGTTAAAACCGATAATCACCACCATGAGCCAGGCCACATGAGTCCCGGCCCAAAAGGCGAGCGCGAACACCAGCGTAATCAACGCAAGGAGACGTAAGGCGTTAATGAGAAGTGAGGGGTTACTGACGCGAGGTGCAATAAGCAGGCTGCCGAGGAAACGGGCTACCAGGCCTGCACCGAGCAAGATCCCGATGGTTTCCGGCGTGAGTCCTGTGCCTTTGAGCCAGACGCTCCAGAAGGGCAAAAAGATGCCGTAACTAAAAAAGTAGGTGAAATAAGCGAGCGCCAGCCAGCGCGTGGACTGCAAAACCATGATTCCCTCCTGAATGAGGCGATAGTCTGGAGGTAAATCAATAAACTGGCAAGTAACAGTTATATAACAGGTTGGGGATGCGTGGTATTCCCTTACCGCTAGCGGATATAGGAATCCAGCACACTCAGCACCACATCAAGGTCGGCTTCACGTTTGACTTCGTCATTTTCATGAACGATATGATCGGTCAAATGCCCTTTAATAACCTCACGCATCAAACCGTTAACCGCCCCGCGAATAGCCGCGATTTGCTGCAAAACCTGTGCGCATTCATGCGGCTCATCAAGCATCTTTTTCAGCGCCGCAACTTGCCCTTCAATCTTACTCGCCCGTGCTTTGAGCTTTCTTTTATCCCGAATGGTATGCGACATACTGGCCTCATTTTCGCGTCTGCTGAGTGGAAAAATCATATCACAGAACAACTGGGGGGGAGTTTCTTTCTACTGGGGGATAGTATTTTTTACTGGGGGGGAGTAGATTTAAAAGAGATAACAATTAGCGAGAATTATTCTCATGACCGATTTTGCGACCCTCTTTCAGCAGGGAAATGGCTGGTTTTTCATTCCGAGCGCCATTCTGCTCGGCGCGCTGCACGGCCTTGAACCTGGGCATTCAAAAACGATGATGGCAGCCTTTATTGTGGCGATCAAAGGCACCGTAAAACAGGCCGTTATGCTCGGTCTTGCGGCCACACTGTCTCATACGGCGGTGGTATGGCTTATCGCGATGGGCGGGATGTTTATCAGCCGTCGGTTCACTGCCGAAGCCGTTGAGCCGTGGATGCAGATGATCTCAGCGGTGATTATTCTGGGGACAGCCGCATGGATGTTCTGGCGTACCTGGCAAGGTGAGCGCCAGTGGCATGCGGGTCACCACCATGATCATCACCACGGTCATGACCACCATCACGATCATCCGCATCCCCACCCTCATGCTCAAGGTTTGATTTTCCAGCCTGTACAAGCCGCCAGCCTGAGCCTGCGCCAGCCGGTGATCCTCTCTGCGCGGAAAGTGGAGAAACAAGAAGAGTATCGTGACGCGCACGAACTGGCCCATGCCCGGGATATCGCGCGCCGCTTTAACGGCACAAAGGTGACCAACGGGCAAATTCTGCTGTTTGGCCTGACAGGTGGGCTCATCCCCTGCCCGGCAGCGATTACCGTGCTGCTGATCTGTATTCAGCTTAAGGCGTTAACGCTGGGCGCTACGATGGTGGTGTGTTTTAGCATCGGTCTGGCATTAACCCTGGTTGCGGTAGGCGTGGGAGCGGCAGTGAGTGTGCAACATGCGGCGAAACGCTGGTCAGGATTCAATACTCTTGCGCGGCGCGCGCCCTATTTCTCAAGCGTATTGATTGCACTGGTAGGGATTTATATGGGCGTTCACGGCTATTTCACCCTGCGATAAGGCAAAAAAATGCCCGCAAGATGCGGGCATTTTTGTATGCTTTCAGGGCTTATGCATAAACCGGGAAGCGTGCGCAGATATCCAGAACTTTACCTTTGACGCGCTCGATAACCGCTTCATCATTGATGTTGTCCAGCACATCACACATCCAGCCAGCCAGCTCTTTCACTTCCGCTTCTTTAAAGCCGCGGCGCGTTACAGCCGGGGAGCCGATACGGATACCGGAGGTGACGAACGGGCTCTTCGGATCGTTCGGCACGCTGTTTTTGTTAACGGTGATGTTGGCGCGGCCCAGCGCGGCGTCAGCTTCTTTACCGGTGAGGTTTTTGTCAACCAGATCCAGCAGGAACAGATGGTTTTCCGTACCGCCGGAGACCACTTTGTAGCCACGGTTCAGGAACACTTCCACCATTGCTTTCGCGTTCTTAGCAACCTGCCGCTGGTAGACTTTGAACTCTGGCTCCATCGCTTCTTTCAGCGCGACGGCTTTCGCGGCGATGACGTGCATCAGCGGGCCGCCCTGTGCGCTTGGGAACACAGCGGAGTTCAGTTTTTTGTACAGCTCTTCGTTACCGCCTTTCGCCAGGATCAGGCCACCGCGCGGACCCGCCAGGGTTTTGTGCGTGGTCGTCGTGACGACGTGAGCGTGTGGAACCGGGTTCGGGTAAACGCCTGCCGCAATCAGACCGGCAACGTGCGCCATATCAACGAACAGGTATGCGCCGATGCTGTCTGCGATTTCACGCATTTTTGCCCAGTCAACGATACCGGAGTAAGCAGAGAAACCACCGATGATCATCTTCGGTTTGTGTTCCTGAGCCTGCTTCGCCATGTCTTCATAGTCAATTTTACCGGACTCATCGATACCGTAAGGGATGATGTTGTACAGTTTACCGGAGAAGTTAACCGGGGAGCCGTGAGTCAGGTGGCCGCCTTGCGCCAGGTTCATACCCAGCACGGTATCGCCCGGCTGCAGCAGCGCGGTGTAGACCGCGAAGTTAGCCTGAGAACCGGAGTGCGGCTGTACGTTCGCGTAGTCAGCGCCGAACAGCTCTTTTGCGCGGTCGATAGCCAGTTGTTCAACGATATCGACATACTCGCAACCGCCGTAGTAGCGTTTGCCAGGATAACCTTCGGCATATTTGTTGGTCAGCTGAGAGCCCTGTGCCTGCATTACACGCGGGCTGGTGTAGTTCTCGGAGGCGATCAGTTCAATGTGTTCTTCCTGACGTACTTTTTCCTGCTCCATAGCCTGCCACAGTTCGGCATCATAATCGGCAATGTTCATTTCACGTTTTAACATCCGCATCTCCTGCTCAGCTAACAATAAAGCAACTCAAATTTGAGGGCCCGTTTTGGGGAACGGCTCACAGTATAACTGATTCATATCGCGATAACAGGTCTTGACAAAGGTTTTTACGCAAACGATTGGCTACGCGCCAGACAAGGGTTTGAGAGATAATGCACTTTGCCTTTGCAACGGAATTCTTTTCACGTTTGTGATGCAACTTCTTCACGTTGAAATTCATCGCCGCAGCCGCTTTCCTCTTTACAACCCCGCAGTCTCGCCTATAAGATGCATTTTAAATACATCTTATAAATCACCTGACAGGAAGCGACTATGCTTGACGTTCAAACCATCGCGACAGTGAAAGCCACCATTCCTCTGCTGCTGGAAACCGGTCCAAAACTGACCGCCCATTTTTATGACCGGATGTTTACGCACAATCCCGAGCTCAAAGATATTTTCAACATGAGCAATCAGCGTAACGGCGATCAGCGCGAAGCATTGTTCAACGCTATTGCGGCCTATGCCAGCAACCTTGATAACCTCGCCGCGTTACTGCCAGCAGTGGAAAAGATTGCCCAAAAACACACCAGTTTTCAGATCCGGCCTGCGCAATACGACATTGTCGGCCATCATCTGCTGGCGACCCTTGATGAGATGTTCAGCCCAGGCCAGGAAGTCCTCGATGCATGGGGTAAAGCTTATGGGGTATTGGCTGGCGTCTTTATTCAGCGAGAAGCGCAACTGTATGATGAAAATGCGAGCAAAACCGGCGGCTGGGAAGGAACGCGCCCGTTTCGTCTGGTGGAAAAAACCGGGCAAAGCACGTTAATCACCAGTTTTGAATTCGCCCCTGTTGATGGGCAACCCGTTGCTGATTTCCGTCCGGGGCAATACATCGGCATCTGGCTCAAACCGGAAGAATTTGCTTATCAGGAAATCCGCCAGTACTCCCTGACACGCGCCCCTGACGGTAAACATTATCGTATTGCGGTTAAACGTGAAGAAGGTGGGCAGGTCTCAACCTGGCTGCATCAGCGCGCGCAGGTCGGCGACGTGGTACATCTGGCGGCCCCGGCAGGTGACTTCTTTATGGATGTCGAGGGCAACACCCCGGTTACGCTCATCTCCGCAGGCGTCGGCCAGACACCAATGCTGGCGATGCTCGATACACTCGCCCGGGCTGGACATAAAGCCCAGGTAAACTGGTTTCATGCAGCAGAAAATGGCAATGTTCACGCCTTTGCCGATGAGGTGAAAACACTGAGCAGCAAACTGCCTCGCGTGACGTCTCATGTCTGGTATCGCGCGCCTACCCATTTTGATAAACAGGCGCAGGCCTTTGATAGCGAAGGGTTGATGGATCTGAGTAAGCACGAGTCGGCATTCAGCGATCCGGCCATGCAATTTTATCTTTGTGGCCCGGTGGCGTTTATGCAGTTTGCCGCGAAGCAACTGGTCGGGCTGGGGATGAAGGCAGAGAACATTCATTACGAATGTTTTGGCCCGCACAAGGTACTGTAATAGCAGGAAGAATCGCCCTCACCCGCCAGGGTGAGGGAGAGGATCAGATAGCCGCGTCGTCTTCTTCGCCGGTACGGATACGTACCACGCGGGCAACATCGAAGACAAAAATCTTACCGTCGCCGATTTTACCGGTCTGGGCCGTGCGGATAATGGTATCTACGCAGGTCTCAACGATATCATCGGTGACAACGATTTCGATTTTTACTTTCGGCAGAAAGTCCACCATGTACTCTGCACCACGGTACAGTTCGGTATGGCCTTTCTGGCGACCAAACCCTTTCACTTCGGTCACCGTCATCCCGGTAATGCCGACTTCGGCCAGCGCTTCACGCACGTCATCCAGTTTGAAAGGTTTAATAATTGCATCAATCTTTTTCATGGTTGGTCCTTAAAAACGCTTGCCAGTAAGCTACTTCGTAATCGGTTGCTCACACTACCATATTCACTACGCCATTACTCTTTAAAGTCGTTGGCATCCAGTTCATGGCGCGAGAGCAATTTGTAAAATTCAGTACGGTTGCGCCCGGCCATCCTCGCCGCATGGGTGACGTTACCTTTGGTGATTTGCAGCAGCTTGCGCAAGTAATTGAGCTCAAACTGATTCCGTGCCTCCACAAACGTGGGCAGGGCTGTGTTCTCACCTTCCAGCGCCTGCTCAACCAGCGCGTCGCTGATGACCGGCGATGAGGTCAGCGCTACACATTGCTCAATGACGTTGACCAGTTGGCGCACGTTACCCGGCCAGCCTGCGGTCATCAGCCGTTTCATCGCATCGGTGGAAAAAGCGCGCACAAAGGGTTTATGTCTGTCAGCCGCCTGACGCAACAGATGGTTGGCCAGCAGCGGGATATCCTCCGCACGTTCCGCCAGCGCCGGGATTTTGAGGTTAACCACATTCAGGCGATAAAACAGGTCTTCACGAAATTCGCCGCGCGCCATTGCTTTGGGCAGGTCGCGGTGGGTCGCGGAGATAATCCGCACATTGATGTCGATATCACGGTTGCTGCCGAGCGGCCGGACTTTGCGTTCCTGCAACACACGCAGCAGTTTAACCTGTAGCGGAATGGGCATATCGCCGATTTCATCAAGAAACAGCGTACCGCCTTCTGCCGCCTGGAAGAGCCCCTCACGGCTGCTGACCGCGCCGGTAAAGGCACCGCGCGCATGACCAAAGAGTTCAGATTCCAGCAACTGCTCCGGTAACGCACCACAGTTGATGGCGATAAAGGCATTTTTGCTGCGCGGACTGGCATTGTGGATCGCCTGCGCCAGGATCTCTTTCCCGGTCCCGCTCTGGCCGTTAATCAGCACGCTGACATCAGACTGCGCCACCATTCTCGCCTGCTCAAGCAGGCGCAGCATGACCGGACTGCGGGTAATGATCGTATCGCGCCACTGATCGTCTGAGGCGGGTGCAGAGTGCTCCAGCGCATCATCAATCGCCTTGTACAATGCATCTTTATCGACCGGTTTGGTCAGGAAGCTGAATACCCCCTGCTGCGTTGCGGCGACCGCATCCGGAATGGAACCATGTGCGGTAAGAATAATGACGGGCATACCCGGCTGCACCTTCTGGATCTCCGTGAACAGTTGCATACCGTCCATCTCATCCATACGCAGGTCGCTGATGACCAGGTCCACTTTCTCGCGAGCCAGCACGCGAAGCCCCTCCTGCCCGCTCTCGGCAGTGACAATGCTGTAGCCTTCACTGGTCAGACGCAAACCGAGCAGTTTTAACAGGCCCGGATCGTCATCCACCAGCAGCAGATGGGCAGGTTTTCGGCTGGTCATGGTTTCGCGTCCTCTTGTTTCGTTTCGGTCCTTGCGGGGCGCGCGCTATCCGGTAGATCATTGCCCGCCGGTTTGCGGCTGGAGAGCCGACGTTCTATATCGGTCAGGTTTTCCAGTTTGCGCGTGGTCGTGTCCAGTTGCTCACGCAGAAATTGTTGCTGCTGGCGTAAGGTATCCAGCTCGGCATCCGTCGACTGCTGGAGCTTGCCATAACGACCACGCTCTTCTGCAAGCTGGAGCTGTGATGTCTGACCGTCGCGCCAGAGCTGATAAAGCGGACGCACAGGTGCGGGAATTTGCGGGCTTAACACATCAAGACGCGTGATATTCTCACGCCGTTCCAGTGGGGTAATTTTCGCACTCGACAGTAAAATGCCGCGCTTAAAGGCGTCCTGCCACGTATCGTCGGGCCAGACGCGCGCCTCAGCACGCGCTTCTGCTGGCGCCAGGCGCCCGGCGCAATCCATACTGCGCAGCCAGAATAACGGGTTGGTATCGAAAGCCTGGCCGGTTAATGACCAGATATTACCGCAGTCCGTCAGCAGGAAATCGGCCAGTTGATGTTCCGGAAGCTGCTCTTCGAATTGTTCATGTACAGCATGCTCAGGCGTCTGGGATACACAACCTGCCAGCAGCAGGCAGGGCAATGCACGAAGCATTTTCTTAGGCAACAACACCGCGCCAGCCACGCGGGAAAAAACGTGCGACATACTCACCTGATTTCGCTTCATTTGTTGGATTTTTCCGACGCATTAAGCGGTAGCTCAATGCGAAAACAGACATCTGCATGATCGACGTCCACCAGATGCAACTCGCCGTGCATACGGCGAACGCAGTCTCTGGCGATGCTTAACCCCAGGCCACTCCCCTTCACCGCGCCTTTTCGCTGATGGCTCCCCTGGAAAAAGGGTTCAAAAATCATACTGCGTTCCGCCTCAGGAATCGGCGTACCGGTATTGGATATCTCAATACGCAGCCGCGAGCCTGCAAGATAGCTGTGAATATAAATGTTACCGGATTCAGCCCCATAGTGCACCGCGTTCGAATAAAGATTATCCAGCACGCTCATCAGTAACATCGGCTCAGACCAGCATGAAGCCGCATCCAGCACAACCTCGGTATGCATCATTTTAGCTCGCGCGGGCAAACTGTGAGCCGTAAGGACCATATCCACCAGCGGCTCGATCTCAACGTCTTCGAGTTCAACCGCGCCATCCGCCAGTTTCCGGTTGTAGTCGAGTAATTGTTCAATCAGTTTTTGCAGATTACGGCTGCTGTCATCCAGGATAGCCACCACCTCTTCCTGCTCTACTGTTAACGGCCCGACGACCTGATCGGCAAGCAGTTCCGTCCCTTCACGCATGCTGGCAAGCGGGGTTTTCAGTTCATGAGAGATATGGCGTAAAAATTGATGACGCTGTGATTCAAGCCAGGAAAGGCGTTCACTTAGCCAGATGATGCGTTCCCCCACGTAGCGCAACTCACGCGGGCCTTTAAAGACTACCGTATGCCCAAGGGAGCGCCCTTCCCCCAATCGGTTGATCATCCGTTCAATGCCCTTCACCGGGCCGATAATCATCCGTGTAAACAGCAGCACCATCGCGAGGCTAACCAGAAACAGCACCAGTGCCTGCCAGCCGAAGAACTGACCGCGCTCGGCAATTTCCTGCTGCAACTGCTGTCCACGGGAGAACACCACCTGCCGCGTTGACTGCACCATCTCGGTATTCGCCGCCGCAAAGGCTTCGAGTCGTGCGGACGCCTCTGCGGTTGGGCCACTGCTTTTGCACTGTAACTGAGCGAGATCGTTCAAATCCTGACGAAGCGCCTGGTAGAGTTTTTCGTCCGGTAACACGCCTGCATGGGCATCCAGCATCTCGCTGTAGCGTTTACGTTGGCTCTGATACACCTTTGACAGGGTTGCGTCGTCCAGCACGCAGTACTGACGGTAACTGCGTTCCATTTCCAGCGCGGCATTGGTCATCGCCTCGCTGCGTCGGGCATCGATAAGCGTGGTGCGATTCGTTTGTGCCGCCTGGGCGCTCAGGGCATTCAGGCTTTGCCATGCCTGCCAGGCAAGCACCAACAAAGGCAATAAGATCAGTAAGAACGCCATCATAACGACCTGGCGTAGGGAGCGGGGAAAAATGGGCCAGCGTTTCAACGCAATACTCTCGCAAATCGGGTTTAACAGGATGCTAGCTGAGTAATGTGCTACGGGGAAGCCAGAAAAAGCAAAGCCGGGTATAAACCCGGCTTTGCTTAGAAATTAGGCGGTGCCTAACTCGACGTTTCGCCCGATATCTGAAAAAGCGAACTTTTATCAGCAGTTGGACGGCAGGCACCTTTAAGTGCGTCATTCGAAGTTTATGTAGCACGTCCCGAAGGGGCTGACATAAGAAGGTGAATGAGCCACTGGTTATTATTATGCAACACTTATGCCAAAACGCAAAACAAAATATTAACCGACTGAAATATAAGAAGTTAACAACATTCAGGCGTTGAATAGCGGTTGAATGATTTTCACGCTAACTGTCTCCGATCAGCAACACCCTTTTACCACAAACGCATCAACTATATAAATCAAAGACTTAAGTGTCTCCTTTTGGAGACATCAGAACAGTGGCTTTGTCGCGGTTTCCCGACACTGCAACATGACACAGATAACATTTAAAACATCCGCGCCAGAATCATAATCAGCAGCACAAGGATAAGCACCCAGAAGAAACGTAAAGGGGAACGAGACTTATCAGGCACCTGACCGGCATGAGCCTCAGGCTGCGCGTCGAAATGCAACGCCTCTGTCGCTGATGATGTCGCCTTTTGCGTTGCCTGCTGCTGCGCGGTTTGTTCCAGAACGGGTGGCGGGGCTTCTTGTGCCTGCCACCAGTTATCACGTGGCGATTCCCCACGGGCGGCTTTTGCCCGGAACAACTTCTTGTTCAGCGCTGTAATTCGGCCCGACTGGGTTGTATATCCATATTGTCTTTTCAGGTCGGTGACCTGCTTTTGCAAAACAATGCCCTTCTCAGGGGCCACCATTGCCACGAAATTAGCATAGCCTTCAAGGCTCGCCATCAGCTCGCCCGATCCCCAGCGCTTTCCTTCCATTCCATCTTTTACAATCTGAAACAGCAATGCGCGAAAGCGTTTTAGCGTTTTGCGATCCACGGAGGGCTTTTCATTCACCACAATACCGGTGACTTCCTGCTTTTGCGGCTTGCGCATTACCCGGGTTTTCTCAGGGTGGATCTTAAAACCTTCATCCTGAACAATTTGCTTGCAGCGCCATAATAGCTGTTGCACGTTGGCGGACGGCTGCGCACTGGAAAAGGTCATGTCGTCAGCATAACGGGTGTAAACAAAACCAAGCTTCTGTGCCATTGCCTGCAAACGGCTGTCGAGACGACGGCAGATGATATTGGAAATCGCCGGACTGGTTGGCGCGCCCTGCGGCAGGAAACGTGCATCTTCCTGCACAAACCAGGTCTCGCCATCCAGTGCCACCTGCGTAACCTCAGGTTCCGTAGTTAACAAAGCCAATTCAGTGGCCAACTGCTCCGCATAACCTAACTGGCGAAATAAACCTTTTACCCGGCGATAATTCACCGTCGGGAAGAAGTTTTCCATATCCAGATTGACCACTATTGCCTGGTTCACATGCGGCAGCGCATTACTCAAAATGCTGCGCCCGGTAACAAAACCGTGGGCTGCTTCGTGTAACTTCACACGATTCAGAATGTTTTCCAGAATCCAGTACTGCGCGCGCTTCATGCGTGGCATAGGCGCCGAAATCAGTCGCTCACCGCCATTTTTTTTGGCGAGTGAAAAACGCCGGTAATGGTTTACTCGGGAGACATTTTTCTGGAAGCAAAGAAAACGCAGCTCATTAATCGTGATGCCCATTGCAGATGCCAGTGCCTGGCTGTCTGCAAGCTCGGGCAGCTTCTGCGCTTGTAATCGGGCTTCGTTGTGCGCGGTGTCGGCGAGGCCAAATGAAACACCCTCCCCCAGCCAGGTTATCTCTGCTTGCTGCTTTTGGTGCCATTGCAACGCACGCGCATAGCGCGCTTCGTTACGGGCAATGCGGGTTTGCTCGCGTTTCTCCAGGGCCGCTTTTTTGCGCGTCTTGTGCAATTCCCGCAATGCTTTTTGCGGGTCATCATAAAGCCGTTGTTTCTGCCCCAGCTCCGCAAGCTGTTTCTGTAACGCCGCACGTTGAGCGATAAATTCTGCGGTGAGAGCGGGTTTATCTTGCGTTTCATCCCAGAAACCCAGACGGATCATTTCAGCGAAGATGTACTCCTCTTTACTGGTTTCGCGGATGCGCTCGTAAATTTGCTGGCGGGTCAGCTTTGCAGATTCAGACATAACGAATGCCCCCTGACCGTGATGGACAAGAGAATACGGGGATGACCGGGAGGGATAGCGGCGTGGCGAATAAGGCCTTCGAAGCGTTCCTGGTACTGAGGTTATCCACTCGACGCAGAGTGGAGTACCTGTCACTCATTGGCTTCGTTGAAGCCATACTGCAATAGTGACAGGTACTCACACTCTGCCCAGTGAAGATGGCATCAGTGACGCGTGGGCAGTCATAAAACCTGAATGGCGATCCACCATCCGGGATGCAAGGTTTCCTTGCCACGCCGCTATTAACATCGAGTATAACAGCAGAAAAAGTCCTTTTCATCATGCTTTTACCTTTACTGCCAGCCGCAATGCCAGCATATGTTCACACGGACCACGACGCAGTCGGTTCTGATGGAAATAGTGACAATTGCACTCGCCCACCGTCAGCCGCTGGTCTGTATCCAGCATCAGGGAAACGTTGTACCGTACGGCATTATCCAGAACCTGACCGCGTATTTGCGTTCCGGTGGTATTACTCAGGGCGCTTTCTACCTGCACCAGGCCGGCGTTGACGAAGTTGATAGCTTTCTCTTCCCGTTCGTTACTAAAGCGCAGTTGTTCCAGTGGGATCGGCTCGCGGCAGAGCGCGCGAATACGATAGAGATCTTTATTAAGGTCATAGAGCACCTGACCATGCTGGCTGTAGGCTGCCAGCGCCGCTTTTACTATGCTTTCGTCCAGCCCCAGTTCGGTGGCAAGAGAGACGCATGAAGCCATATGGCGCTTGCTCAGTGCCTGATAAACCCGCTCCAGCGTCAGGGTATCGACTGCCTGGCGTGGCGCGAGCAAATCAAAATTACCCTGGGCCGACCAGTCATTCGCGCTCCAGCCGGACAGGCCAAGCGTAAAACTCATCGCCCCTAAATCTGCGGTCCAGAATGAAGGCATACCATCGTCCAGAAGGCAGACATCGAATTTTTCGGCAACGGGGATCAGACGTTCGAGGATGTGCAGTCTGCGCCGTCCCCAGACACGTATGGAACGCGGCTGGTCGCCCTTGTAGAGCGAACGTGGGCAGACCAGCGTTTCATTCCACGGCTCAAAAATCACTTTGACGGGCTGCCCCGGCGTCAGCTCAAAACGCAGCGAGCGCGGCCCGCTACGCTCTTTTTTACGCCTGAGCCGGAAGCAAATATTGTGCATATCCATGGGCGCAAGCGAGAATTTCACCATCGGCAGGGTCATCGCCGAGCTGACTTGTAAAAAACCGCGCACCCAACTGTCCGGCAGATCGATTTTCTTCTCTTCACACTCGCTGCCGTCCGTCTGAATGGCGAAGCCGTCCGGATCAATTTTCAACTGCGTCGGGTGATAATCACGGATTTTCTGAAATGCCTGGTAGAGCCCTTCGGAATAGTCGATGTTGGTGGTCCCAAAGGCACGCTCGCTGATGTTGTCAAAAACATCGTAATGACAACTCAGTTTGCCGTAGCTTGATTCATCCTCAGAAAAACACTCAAAAAAGACTTCATCGGGATGCACAGTGATCACCGGATCCAACACATACCAAGCATCAATATCGTTTTTATAGAGATAATTGAAATAAGCTTTTTGCGCCTCATGGTAAGGTGCAAGCAGCGTTGCAGCCTCTTTGTTCAGCACATGTAATCGCCCGCTTATCTCATTCGCTTCTTGCTCAAGCTGGCTTTTCTGCGCAATAAATTCCGCTAATAACCGCTGTTCTTCTCCCGCCAGCCAGCGCCGATAGTCGGTTTTATCTTTTGGCTGAAAACGCATGTCCGATACCACCACGTTATGCAGCGCGGAGATGGCCTCGCGAAACGCCAGTTTCTGCCTGAGCTCACCGACGAAGAACGCCGGTGGGCGAAGGCTATCTGGCGAGAACGTCAAACCGTTTTCCGAGGCCTGACTCTTTCCCTGATAACGATAACTAACCTGCATGAGGCGCTCCTTGTTCGGGTCGGGCAATAATGTCCAGCGGCAAATTCAAATGGGGATACTGTTTTTGCAGTTGAAGCATGGCCTTGATCAGCGGCGCTTTGTCTTTTTGCACCACTGTCAGCGACAGACGAGTCAGCAATGACACCACCATCTCAAGCACCAACGGACTGGCAGCCGCCTGCTGCGTAAGAAAAGCAAGCGTCCTGTCTTTAGCGACACGCCCACGGTTAACCTGGGAAAGGATTGTCAGGAAACAAGGTTTCAGCGCCAGGATGACATCGGGCTTTCCGGTCGCATACTCGTCAAAAAAATGGGTCACAAAGGTCTGTACTGTCAATGACGGATGCTGGCTCAGCTTTAACAGGTACGCTTCCCCCTGCTCGCGCTGGAAGAACGTTTGTAACAGTTCCCGACCGTAAGCCTGCACATCGTCGCGGTTGCTGTCGCAGACCTTGACGATCAGCTCCGGGGTCCAGCCTGGGGAGGGGTAGTTCTGGCGGAAATACGCAAAACCAAATTCTCGGGTTGCGGGCCAGTCGCTTTCCAGTAGCTCCAGCGCAGCACTGCTCTGTTCGCGGACAACATCTACATGTGACGTGAAGGCCTTCAACGCATAATCACGAATATAATGGTCAGGGTGATTTGCCAACGCCACCCATTGATTCACGCTCCACGCCAGCGGAGAACGGGCCAGAAGACACTCACGTCCCAGGCTTTGCGCCGCCAGCGATCTGGCATGAATCAGCCGCCAGATGGTGTCTTTATCCAGGGATTGCAGGCAGGCATTAAGCTTGTGCGTGAAGAACGTTAACAGCGCCTGGTGTGCGCCTTCGTGGGCTTCTTTTTTAAAGACTAAGGGGAATAATCCCGCAAAGACCTCAGCAGCATGCTGCCCAGCCAGTTGCCCCAGAAGCGTGTAACAGGCTTGTCGCTCTTCTGCCTCACCGCACTGGAGCAGATCAATTAGCTGCGGTAACTGCAGCAAGACTAATTCCGGGCTTTGTTTGCCTAACAGCGCGATGCCCGCGGCGCGGATAGCCCCGACAGGCGAGTTGTGAATCTGAACCAGCAGGGCTTGCGAAAGCGGGCTCTGCGCCAAATCGGAACTCACCAACAACCGGGCGGCTAAAAGCTGCACACCCGTATCGGGATGGGCGAGCAGCTCGCTGAAATTCTCAGTCGTCAGCAACGGGGCCATGGCAGGCAGATGGCTCACCAGGCACATCGACAGCCAGAGGGCATGTTGCTCAGAAAAGGTGGTCTGCGCGTCGTTAAGCCGGAGCAAAAGCGCCCGCGTTAACGTCACCTGTTGCGAGGTGGTTAGAGGCTGCCGGGAAAAACGCTCTTCTAACCACGCGCTGATCTGCGCATCGTCAGCCAGCAAAAGCGCGGTAACCAGTTCGGCTTCGTCAAACAGTGCGCTAATGCTGTTTAAATGGGTCAGCGCCAGGCTGCGCGCTTGCGGGTGGACACTGTTAATCAGCCCCAGCAGCAGCTCAGGAGTGAGCGAACGCGCAGTAAGAAGCGAGAGCACAAAATCGGCAATGAGCGGGAACGGACGAGCCAGCAACTGCACCAGTTGGCTATCGGTGAGGGCCTGGCAGAAGGAGGCATTATCTTTCATTGCCCTGAGCGCAAACGTGCAAACGGCTTCACTCTCGCTCAGGCACAATATCGTCAGCAGTGCATCAGGGCGCTGATCCCAGAGTTGTGGAAATGCCTCGACGCGGCGTTCATCCTTTTCATCGCTGACCCGAATCCATAACGCTCTCTGCCTGTGGCGCTGATAGTGAGGGTGATGTAAGCGCAAAATGGCGTTCCACGCGAAAAGATGCGCATCGCTGGCGAAAACGCCTGAATCACTCTGCTTTTCTGGCACCAGGTATTCTTTCTTATACTGGAGCAGAAACGCGCAGGCCATATCGACATAGCGAGCGTCGCCACGGGCACCGAGACGCCGCAGGGCACGCCAGCTACGGCGCCGCAGGTAGTCGCGCGTTTTACGCGAATAGGCCAGCCTGCTATCGTCGCGCAGAAGTTCCTGACTGGGTTTGATATAGCCCACGCCGTTCACCCAGACGCCATCCCACTGGGCAGAATAAAATTCCCGCGTAGTATCAAAACGCCAGGCCAGCAGGGCAAACACTGGCGCATCCAGGCGGAACTCAGCCATTTTGAACAGGTAGCGCACACCTTTAAACAGATTAGGGCGCAGAGGCAGAACATATAGCAGACGAATCAGACCTTGATGCAATAGCGGGTTGTCCAGCGCTACCCGATAGAGCGTTTTGAGTAATGTACTCGCGTTGGGATTCTGGTCATTAATGTGGCGCTGAAGATGCGTATCGATTGCCACGGTATCACCAACTGCTAACGCCTGGGACAGATCTGATGGTAATGAGGCCAGCAAGTTTTGCCGCTGCACAGTGATATCGTCATCGTCACCCAGACGCAGATACACTTCATAAGCAAGGTTGTTTAATGGCGGATATGAGCTTTCAAGAAAGGGGCTCACACGCGCCAGGTTGTGCTGATTTCCCGTGCGCCCCAGCGTCCAGAGACGGGCGTAATTTTCCAGCCAGTGATGTTCCTCGTTAAGCCCCTTTTCCAGCCAGTCTGCCAGCATAGCGTTCGGCTGCTGAGGGAGTCGCCATATGCTTCGGGCTCGTTGTTCGCTCTCTTTAATGCGATCGATTTGGCGGATTAAGGTGTGTAACGAAGAAGAGAAAGCGCTGACAGCGGAGGGGGAAAGTGAACCGGCCTCAACGTAGCCTTTGTTGGTTTTGGCAACCACTACGCTTGCGAAAATAGCCTCGGCATTGGTGAAATCAACGGGGGCAGGCGTTTTTGTCCCTTCCCGTAACGTGCCGCCACGCCGTCCGTAGCGAAAATTCACCCAGTAACGATTCACCTCGTTGCCAGGCTGTTCACAGAGATCCACCTCATAGACCTTGTCCGAGGCTCCCTGCGTAAAGGTTAATTTTACCTTTTTAATCAGCTTCATAACCGTTCCCTTCCCTGTTAGCGCCGGAAACGATTGTACTCAATATCGCCAGTTCTGTCTTTTAGATAAGCAACCGGAAAGAGGAAGCACGCCCGACCATGTGGGCCGGGCGTGCTGGACGGGGTTAACCTAACTGCTTACGCGCATTGCGGAAGATACGCATCCACGGGCTGTCCTCGCCCCAGTTTTCCGGGTGCCAGGAGTTAGAAACCGTACGGAACACACGCTCCGGATGCGGCATCATCAGCGTCACGCGACCACTTTCGTTGGTAACCGCGGTAATACCGTTTGGCGAACCGTTCGGGTTAGCCGGATAGGTTTGGGTCACTTTACCGAAGTTATCGACAAAGCGCAGCGCCACCAGACCTTTGCTTTCAAGCTGAGCCAGATGTGCGTCATCACGCACTTCCACGCGGCCTTCACCGTGGGAAACCGCGATAGGCATTTGTGAACCGACCATACCCTGCAGCAGCAGCGACGGACTTTGGGTCACTTCGACCAGGCTGAAACGCGCTTCGAAGCGGTCAGAGTTGTTACGCACAAAACGTGGCCACAACTCACTGCCCGGCACCAGCTCACGCAGGTTAGACATCATCTGGCAGCCGTTACATACGCCCAGCGCCAGCGTCTGCGGACGGTGGAAGAAGGTTTCGAACTCATCGCGCACGCGGTTGTTGAACAGAATTGATTTCGCCCAACCTTCACCCGCGCCCAGTACGTCACCGTAAGAGAAGCCGCCACAGGCAACCAGCGCCTGGAAATCTTCCAGACCGGTACGCCCGGCCAGCAGATCGCTCATGTGGATGTCGATGGCATCAAAGCCCGCACGGTAAAACGCCGCCGCCATCTCCACGTGGGAGTTAACGCCCTGCTCACGTAGCACGGCCACTTTCGGGCGCGCGCCGGTCGCAATATAGGGTGCCGCAATGTCTTCGTTAATATCGAAAGAGAGCTTCACGTTCAGGCCCGGGTCGCTATCGTTGGCTTTCGCCTGATGCTCTTCGTCAGCGCATTCCGGGTTGTCACGCAGGCGCTGCATCTGCCAGGTGGTCTCTGCCCACCACATACGCAGGGTGGTACGACTTTCGCTGAACACAGCCTGACCTGCCGCCTCGATAACAAACCGATCGCTCGCCGTGGCCTGACCCAGGTAGTGAACACAATCCGCCAGACCGTTTGCCGCCAGCAGCGCTTCCACCGCTTCACGGTCCGCGGCACGAACCTGAATGACGCCACCCAGTTCTTCGTTAAACAGCGCCGCCAGATGATCCTGGCCCAGTGCGGCGATATCCACATTCACACCGCAGTGACCGGCAAACGCCATTTCGGCCAGCGTCACCAGCAGACCACCGTCGGAACGGTCATGCCAGGCCAGCAGTTTGCCCTCTGCCACCAGCGCCTGCATCGCATTCCAGAAACCTTTCAGTTGCTGGACATCACGCACATCGGCAGTTTTATCGCCCAGTTGACGGTAAACCTGCGCCAGCGCGGTTGCGCCCAGCGCATTGTGGCCTTTACCCAGATCAATCAACAGCAGGGCGTTGTCTTCGGTAGAAAGTTGCGGCGTCACGGTACGACGCACATCTTCGACGCGGGCAAAAGCGGTGATCACCAGCGACAACGGCGAGGTCATCTCGCGCTGCTCGTGACCTTCCTGCCAGCGGGTCTTCATCGACATAGAGTCTTTACCCACCGGAATGGTCAGGCCCAGCGCCGGGCAGAGTTCCTCACCCACGGCTTTTACCGCGTCGTACAACCCGGCGTCTTCACCCGGATGACCGGCTGCGGACATCCAGTTTGCCGAGAGCTTAATGCGGTTGAGTTCACCGATTTGCGTGGCAGCCATGTTGGTCAGGGACTCACCGACCGCCAGACGGGCAGAGGCGGCGAAGTCCAGCAGTGCCACCGGCGCACGTTCACCGATGGACATCGCTTCGCCGTAGTAGCTGTCCAGGCTGGCGGTGGTCACCGCACAGTTAGCGACAGGCACCTGCCACGGGCCAACCATCTGATCGCGCGACACCATACCGGTGACGGTACGGTCGCCGATGGTCACCAGGAAGGTTTTCTCGGCGACGGCAGGCAGATGCAGCACACGGTTTACCGCGTCCGCAATAGAAATGTCACGTGAATCGATGGCTTCACCGGCCGCTTTACGTGTTTGCACGTCGCGGGTCATTTTTGGGGTTTTACCCAGCAGCACATCCAGCGGCAAATCGATCGGCTGGTTGTCGAAGTGGCTGTCGCTCATGGTCAGATGTTGCTCTGCCACGGCTTCACCAATCACTGCGTACGGGGCGCGTTCGCGGCGGCAAAGTTCATCAAACAGCGGTAACTGATCGGCCGCAACGGACAGGACATAACGCTCCTGGGATTCGTTACACCAGATTTCCAGCGGGCTCATCCCCGGTTCGTCGCTAAGGATGTCGCGCAACTGGAATTTACCACCGCGCCCACCATCGCTTACCAGTTCCGGCATGGCGTTCGACAGACCGCCCGCCCCCACATCATGGATAAACTGGATCGGGTTGGCATCACCCAGTTGCCAGCAGCGGTCAATCACTTCCTGGCAACGACGCTCCATTTCCGGGTTGTCACGCTGGACGGAAGCAAAATCCAGGTCCGCGTCAGACTGGCCGGAGGCCATGGAGGAGGCAGCGCCGCCGCCCAGACCGATGTTCATCGCCGGGCCGCCGAGGACGATCAGTTTCGCGCCAACGGTGATCTCACCTTTTTGTACGTGATCGGCGCGAATGTTGCCGATACCGCCTGCCAGCATGATCGGTTTATGATAGCCACGCAGCTCTTCGCCGTTGTGGCTGTTCACTTTCTCTTCGTAAGTACGGAAATACCCGGTCAGCGCCGGACGGCCAAATTCATTGTTAAATGCCGCGCCACCGAGTGGGCCTTCGGTCATGATATCCAGTGCGGAAACGATACGTTCCGGCTTACCGAAATCTTCTTCCCACGGCTGTTCAAAACCCGGAATACGCAGGTTAGAAACGGAGAAGCCCACCAGACCCGCTTTCGGTTTCGCGCCACGCCCGGTCGCGCCTTCGTCACGGATTTCACCACCAGAACCGGTTGCCGCGCCCGGCCACGGAGAAATCGCCGTCGGGTGGTTGTGGGTTTCCACTTTCATCAGAATGTGCGCCGCTTCCTGGTGGAAGTCATAACGACCATTCTCGTGGTCAGCGAAGAAACGCCCGACCTCAGAACCTTCCATCACCGCAGCGTTGTCTTTATAGGCAGACAGCACATAGTCCGGGGTTTTCTCGAAGGTGTTTTTGATCATCTTAAACAGCGACTTTGGCTGCTGTTTGCCGTCAATCACCCAGTCTGCGTTGAAGATTTTATGACGGCAGTGTTCAGAGTTCGCCTGAGCAAACATGTAGAGTTCAATATCATTCGGGTTGCGGCCAAGGCGGCTAAACGCATCCTGCAGATAATCAATTTCGTCTTCCGCCAGTGCAAGGCCGAGACGCACGTTAGCGTCAATCAGCGCCTGACGCCCTTCACCTAACAGATCCACACTTTGCACCGGCGCAGGCTGATGATGTTCAAACAGGCGTGCCGCATCCGCTTCGGCGGTAAATACGGTCTCCATCATGCGGTCATGCAGTTCAGCCGCCACGCTTGCCCATTGCGCTTCGGTCAGCGTTGAGGCCTCAACATAGTAGGCCACGCCGCGCTCAAGGCGATTGATTTTGCCAAGGTCGCAGTTGTGCGCGATATCCGTTGCTTTAGAAGACCAGGGGGAGATGGTGCCAGGGCGGGGCGTAACGAGAAGTAATTTTCCGGTTGGGGTATGGCTGCTCAAGTTCGGACCATATTTCAGCAGGCGTTGCAGCCGCGTGAGCTCTTCCTCGTTCAGCCGATCGTTCACATCGGCAAAATGGACATACTCAGCGTAAATATTGCTCACCGGGAGCCGGGCTGCCTGAAAACGCGCCAGCAGTTTGTTGATACGAAATGCGGACAGTGCAGGCGAACCACGCAGAATTTCCATCATAAGTCTCTCGTCTTCGAAGCTTTAAGTGTGCATCAGGGGGAAAACGGGCGTCATTATAGAGAATCCTGAGCGGTGACGAAACCGTTTGCGTCGAAATAAAATCTTGAGTGGCATTTCGCAGCAAACCGTAGCGGCTTCGCTAATTAGTTGCCAACTGGCGTATTGTTGCGCAAAATGCCGCTCAACGACCGATAAACATCCTTGTATTCATGGCGGCTATTTATTGAGGCATCGCACGGCGCAGAGAATTAACTAATTGAAAAAATTTAAGATTAATTATCTGCTTATCGGCATCGTCACCCTGCTGCTGGCAGCGGCCCTGTGGCCTTCTATCCCCTGGTTCGGCAAAGCCGACAACCGCGTTGCGGCCATCAAGGCGCGGGGCGAGCTTCGCATAAGCACTATCGCGTCCCCTTTGACGTATGCCAGTGTAGATAATAAACCTTACGGGCTTGATTACGAGCTCGCCCAACAGTTCGCCAGCTATCTTGGCGTTAAACTGAAAGTGACCGTACGCCAGAATATCAGCCAGCTTTTTGATGATCTCGACCACGGCAAGGCCGATATGCTGGCAGCCGGTCTGGTCTATAACAATGAGCGCCTCGAAAACTACCAGCCGGGCCCGGTTTACTATTGGGTTTCGCAGCAACTGGTTTACCGCGTTGGCAGCTACCGCCCCCGCAGCCTGGCCACCGTCAATGACACCCAACTCACCATCGCCCCAGGCCATGTGGCGATCAACGATTTACGTGAACTTAAAGAGAAAACGTTCCCGGATCTGAGCTGGAAGGTGGACGATAAAGCAGGCACCAACAATCTGCTTGAAGACGTGGTGAACGGCAAACTCAGCTATACCGTAGCGGATTCGGTCGCCGTGAGTCTGTTCCAGCGCGTCCATCCGGAACTGGCTGTCGCTCTCGATATCAGCGATGAGCAACCGGTCACCTGGTTTAGCCGCCGCGATGACGACAATACCCTGTCGGCGGCGATGCTCGACTTCTTTAATAACATTAATGAAGACGGGACCCTGGCGCGCCTGGAAGAGAAGTACCTCGGTCATGGCGATGATTTTGATTACGTCGACACGCGCACCTTCTTACGTGCGGTGGACAGCGTTCTGCCCGATCTCCAGCCGCTGTTTACGAAATACGCGCAGGATATTGACTGGCGTCTGCTGGCCGCGATTTCATATCAGGAATCCCACTGGGATACCCAGGCGACCTCCCCCACCGGCGTACGCGGCCTAATGATGCTTACCCGCAATACCGCGCAAAGCCTGGGGCTGAGCGACCGCACGGATGCCGAGCAAAGCATCAGCGGCGGTGCGCGCTACCTGCAGGATATGATGGATAAAGTACCTGACAGCGTCCCTCGCGACGAGCGCATCTGGTTTGCGCTGGCAGCCTACAATATGGGCTATGCGCACATGCTCGACGCCCGGTCGCTCACGGTGAAAACAAAAGGCAACCCGGATAGCTGGGCGGACGTAAAACAGCGCCTGCCGCTGCTGAGTCAGAAACCCTATTACAGCAAACTCACCTATGGGTATGCGCGTGGGCATGAAGCTTACGCCTACGTGGAAAACATCCGTAAATACGAAATCAGCCTGGTGGGGTATTTGCTGGAAAAAGAGAAAGAGGCGGCGAAGAAATCACAACTGGCGCAAGGGTATCCGGCTGTGGCGGCGGAGGAGTTCAATCGTGCGCCTTACGGTATCATGCCCTTTAGCGCTTTTACGCCAGGCGAGGCCTTCCCGCGCAATCCGCTGACTGTACCGGACAAACTGGTGGTGCAAGTGCCAGGCGCGGCTAAATAAGCGGCTCCGGCCCTTTTTTCTGCGCTTTCTTCTCCAGCCGACGCTGACGGAAAAAATCGCTTAGCATTCCGGCGCACTCATCGCGTAAAACCCCTTCGATAATCTCGACCCGATGGTTCATGCCCGGGTGGTGCAGCACATCCATCAGCGAGCCTGCCGCACCGGTTTTCGCATCACGCGCACCGAAGACAAGCTGGCCGATACGGCTATGCACCATCGCCCCGGCACACATCACACAGGGTTCGAGCGTAACGTACAGGGTGGTATCAATCAGACGGTAGTTTTGCAACACCATCCCGCCCTGGCGCAGCGCCATGATTTCCGCATGTGCGGTGGGATCGTGGCGGCCAATGGGACGGTTCCAGCCTTCACCAATAACCTGATTATTGTGGACCAGCACCGCGCCAACCGGCACTTCGCCTTCTTCCCACGCGCGTTTTGCCAGCGCTAACGCATGGCGCATCCAGTAGTCGTGGTTAAGTTCAGGGTTGGACAAAGGGGGACACTCCAGTTAACAAGCGGGGCGCATTATACACAGCCGTTATGTGTTGCACACGCTCATTCCAGTTGCTGGAGCTGTCCACGCGGCGTCACCCGCCAGCGATGCTGGCAAAAATAGAGCAGTGGGTTGTCCTGTTTACTGTCGCTATAGCCACTGTACAGACGCAGCGGCGTGCCGATTTTGCGCTCAAGCTGAGCAACTTTTTCATGCCCCAGACAACGCAATGTAAGCACCCACCCACCGTAGCGGCGCTCAATCTGGCTGGCGATAATATTCACTCGCGGCAGCCAGGGGGTATCAAAATAGACCTGTTCCACCAATGGCTGCGGCGAACCGGTGATAAGCCAGATATCTGCATCGGAGGCCAGAAGATAGTTGGTGAGTCGTTCCTGCACCACCGGAAATGCCGTGACATGCCCGCGAAACCAGGTGGCAAATTTCTGCTCAAGCCGCTTAAGGTGCGTTTCGCTGTGGCCGAAAGTACATGCCCATAACAGCAGACTCATTGGCCAGCGCGCGGCGCGCCCTTTGACTAACAGAGCAACGCCAATGACGGGCAGTAAAGGCAGAACCAGCAAGACATTCAGAGGGTGATGGCGCAACGCGTAGCGCAGGAATGTGCCGAACATATCCTGCTGATGTAAAGTGCCATCAAGATCAAAAAAGACAATGCGACGCTCGCTGGTAGCCAAATGTTACTCCTCAGGATCGGTGAAACCCAACAGCCAGGTAAACAGGAACCCGGCTATCACTGCTACCAAATAGCCTAACAGATAGAGCATCACTTTTCCGGTAACAATGGTTAACGCAAGCGGTAATCCGGAGATGCCGAAGGTGATAACCGTCGCCACTTTCCAGTAGCTTATCAGCGCACCGCCCACGGCGCCGCCTAAACACGCGCCGAGAAAAGGTTTCCCCAGCGGCAGGGTGACACCGAAAATCAGCGGTTCGCCAATCCCCAGTAATCCCACCGGGAGTGCGCCTTTGATTACTTTTTTCAGGCGGGCATTACGGGTTTTCATGAGCACCGCAATCGCCGCCCCCACCTGCCCGACACCCGCCATCGCCAGAATCGGGAACAGGGCGTTGTAACCATGCGCCTGTACCAGCTCTACGTGGATGGGCACCAGCCCCTGATGAAGCCCGGTAAGAACGAGCGGCAGAAATGCGCCTGCAAGGATAGCCCCCACCAGCAGGCCACCGCGATCAATAGCCCAGGAAGCCCCGTGCGCGATGCCCTCGGAAATCACGCCGCCCAAGGGTTGTAGCGCAATAATCGCCACCATTCCTGCGATAAGCGTGGTCAGCAACGGGTTAAGGATAAGCTCGATCGAGCCGGGCAGAATGTCGCGAAATTTTTTCTCAATCCAGCACATTAAGGCCACGACCAGTAACACCGCGATAACCCCACCACGGCCCGGCTGCAGCGCCTCGCCAAACAGGGTAATTTGCGCCAGTTGTGGGCTGGAGAGAATCCCGGCCATCACCCCGCCCAGCGCCTGCGAGCCGCCAAATACCTTCGCGGTATTTACCCCCACCAGAATATTCATGATGGCAAACACGGCGCTACCAAAAATGGCCAGCAAACCGAGCATATTGGGGTATTGTGTTGCAAAATCGCCGACGATGTCCGGACGTTTGAGGATATTGATAATACCCGTGATAAGGCCCGAGGCGATAAACGCCGGGATCAGCGGAATAAAGACGTTTGCCAGCTTACGCAGCGCATCACTCATTGGGGCTTTGTATTTGGCTTTCGCCTGTGCCTTGTTACGCTCGACATTATCTAGCGCCGCGTCCGCCCCGCTCATTTGTGATCGCATCGCATCCACCACCTGCGCCGCCTTACCCGGCCCGACAATAAACTGATGCTGCTGGCCCTGTTTGACATAGCCGCTAACCCCTGGCAACTGTTTTGTGGCCGCCAGGTCCAGCTTCGCGTCATCGAAAAGTTCGACGCGCACGCGGGTCATGCAGTTTTCAAGACGCTGAATGTTACCCTGCCCGCCCACCCCGTTGAGGATGGCGCTGGCGAGCGCTGCTGTTTTGTCCATACACGCCTCTTTAGTTTTCTAACGCCGCCCGTAAAAAGCCCTGATGCGCCGTCAGTTTCGCGCGTGCCGCAGGCGCATCAAGCCCGGTCAACACCATCAAAATGGCCGGTTTGACGTCGAAATCAGTCTGCTTTAGTACGCTTTCCGCGACATCACGCGTGACGCCTGTTGCCTCTACTACCATGCGACAGGCACGGTCCACCAGCTTGATATTGGTCGCTTTCATATCGACCATCAGGTTTTGATAAACCTTGCCAAATTTCACCATCGCCCCGGTGGAAATCATATTGAGTACCAATTTCTGCGCAGTGCCCGATTTCAGACGCGTGGAGCCAGTGAGCGCCTCCGGGCCAACCACCGGTGAAATGGCAATATCCGCTTCATGGGCAATAGGGGAATCCGGGTTACAGGAGATCGCCACGGTGGTGCAGCCCACGGCATTGGCATATTTCAGGCCGCCGATGACATAGGGCGTGCGCCCGGACGCTGCCAGCCCCACCACCAGATCCGCAGAGTTCAGTGAGAGGGCTTTCAAATCGTCCTCGCCGAGCTGTGCATTGTCTTCCGCCCCTTCAACGGCTTTGAGCAATGCCCCAGGCCCACCGGCAATAAGCCCGACCACCAGACCGTGCGGCACGCCAAAGGTCGGCGGGCACTCAGAAGCATCCAGCACCCCAAGTCGCCCACTGGTACCGGCGCCCATATAAATAATTCTGCCGCCCGCTTTCAACGCCAGCGCCGCCGCATCCACCGCCCTGGCAACTTCCGGTAAGGTGGCTTTTACTGCCTGAGCGACCAGCGTATCCTGTTGGTTAAAACGGTTAACTAATTCGATGGTCGTTAATGCGTCTAAATCCATAGTTTCTGGATTGCGTGTCTCGGAAACCAGTGCGCCAAGATTCATTTTTGCTCCTAAAGAATTTTTTATTCATAATAATAGCAAGACATGGAATATAAAATTCATTTGCCTGCGTCAAATGCGTATTTGTAATTGTGGTCACATTTTGCCTCAGGAGACGTGATGAACTGTTTACTTAGTATTCGCCAGCGTTATGCCGGATTTGCACAGAGCGATAAGAAGCTGGCGGATTTCTTGCTGGCCGAGCCCGATCGCGCTCGTCATTTAAGCTCTCAGCAACTGGCGCTGGAGGCGGGAGTGAGTCAGTCGAGCGTGGTGAAATTTGCCCAGAAGCTGGGGTTCAAAGGCTTTCCGGCACTGAAACTGGCGATCAGCGAGGCACTCGCCAGCAGCCCGGATCCCTTTTCCATCACTGTGCACAATCAGATTCTCGGTGACGATACGCTGCGCGTGGTTGGCGAAAAGCTTATCAATGAGAATCTGAGCGCCATGCGCGCCACCCTGGATGTGAACAGCGAAGAGAAGCTACAGCAAAGCGTGGAGATGCTGCGCACGGCAAGACGTATTGTGTTGACCGGGATTGGCGCGTCCGGTCTGGTGGCGCGTAATTTCGGCTGGAAACTCATGAAAATTGGCCTGAATGCCATAGTCGAGCAGGATATGCACGCCCTGCTGGCCACGGTGCAGGCGATGGATCCACAAGATCTGTTGTTACCGATCTCGTACTCCGGCGAGCGCCGTGAGATCAATATGGCTGCCGATGAAATGTTGCGCGCCGGTGGACGCATTCTGGCGATTACCGGTTTCACACCTAACGCCCTGCAACAGCGCGCCAGCCACTGTCTGTACACAATTGCCGAAGAACAGGCGACCCGCAGCGCGGCTATCTCATCGACCAGCGCCCAAACGATGCTCACCGATCTTTTATTTATGGCCCTGGTTCAGCGCGATCTGGAACATGCGCCGGAGCGTATTCGTCACAGCGAGGAGCTGGTAAAAAAACTGGTTTGAACAGGGAATGATCGTATAATGCCCGCCCTGTTTGTGTGAGGTTTCTGAGATTTTCCTGATGGCGCTGTTAATCACCAAAAAATGCATCAATTGCGATATGTGCGAGCCCGAATGCCCTAATGAGGCCATTTCGATGGGCGAGAGCATTTATGAGATTAACAGCGATCGCTGCACGGAATGTATTGGACACTACGAAACACCGACCTGCCAGAAAGTGTGCCCGATCCCCAATACCATTTTGAAAGATCCGGCACATGTCGAAAGCGAAGAGCAGTTGTGGGACAAGTTTGTACAAATGCACCACGCGGATAAGATCTAGAACCTCACTCAGGGCTATTACTTGTCATTTTAAGCCAGGGCAGTGCTCGCAATCCTCACGTACCTGAGTACGCTCCGGTTTCTGCTATGCGAGTTCAAACTGACATCGCCAATGACGCCCTGTGAAATAAGGTCCTTAACTCTCGATAATCACCGTCGCGCAGGCATAGCGGCGCTCATCTGCCAGCGTGACATGCATGTGCGCCACGCCCAGTTTTTCCGCAAGCGCTAACGCTTCACCCCACAGCCGCAGACAAGGCTTGCCCAGCTCGTCGTTAAATACTTCAAACTGGTTAAACGCGAGCCCGTTGCGGATACCCGTTCCAAACGCTTTTGCCGCCGCTTCTTTGACGGCAAAGCGTTTGGCGAGAAAACGCACCGGTTGCTGATGCCTCTCCCAGATGGCCCATTCATTGTCGCTTAACACGCGTTTTGCCAGGCGATCGCCGCTACGGGCAATCACCGCTTCAATACGCTCAATTTCGACAATATCTGTGCCAATGCCAAGAATAGCCATTACTTACGCGCTTCCACCATCAGGCGTTTCATTTCCGCGACCGCCTCTTTCAGACCGCTCATGACAGCACGACCAATAATGGCATGGCCAATGTTCAGCTCATGCATTTCCGGCAGGCGTGCGATAGCCTGCACGTTATGGTAGGTGAGGCCGTGTCCGGCATTAACTTTCAGCCCGAGGCTTGCCGCATAGCTCGCCGCTTTAGCGATGCGATCCAGCTCTTTTGCCTGTTCCGCTTCGTCTTTCGCGTCGGCATAACAACCGGTGTGAATTTCGATGTATGGCGCGCCAACATCGGCAGCCGCTTTGATCTGCTCAACATCGGCGTCAATAAACAGCGAGACCAGGATACCGGCATCTGCCAGACGCTTGCAGGCATCACGCATTTTGTCACGTTGCCCGGCCACATCCAGACCGCCTTCGGTGGTCACTTCCTGGCGTTTCTCCGGCACCAGGCAGCAGAAATGCGGCTTCGTTTCGACCGCAATCCCCAGCATCTCTTCTGTAACGGCCATTTCAAGATTCATTCGCGTATCCAGAGTCTGACGCAGTACGCGAACATCGCGGTCAGTGATATGGCGACGATCTTCACGCAAATGCACGGTAATACCGTCCGCACCGGCCTGTTCCGCAATAAATGCCGCCTGTACCGGGTCCGGATACGCCGTGCCGCGCGCATTGCGCAGGGTGGCAATGTGGTCAATGTTGACGCCTAACAGTAATTCAGCCATCACAATCCTCGTTTTCTTTTTCGTTCGTCTTTACGTTCTACTCACCCCGCCCTTCTGCTCACATGCGCAAAGGTGAAAGCGAGTCGGAAATTCGGCTCCGTTAACGTTTCGGCATAAACTGGCGAAACAGTTCCCGGCTCTTGAGCGGTTTGCCCCCAAGATACGGCTTTAACGCTATGCGGGTAAAGCGTTTCGCCGCCCTGAGCGTATCCATATCGGGAAATTCGCGTTCGGCAAGCGCTCGCAAATGCCGCCCGGTAAAGGTGCTGTTATCCACCACCACGCTGGCAATAAATCCCTTCTCTTCGCGATAACGGTAGGTCATGGTGTCCTCAACAGGTTCACCGCTGCCTGCACAGTGCAGAAAATCTACGCCATATCCGAGGTGCCCCAGCAACGCGAGTTCAAAACGACGTAAAACCGGTTCGGGCGTACCGATTGCGCCAGCCAGTGCCTGGATACAGTGCAGATAATCGAAGAAAAGTTCAGAGAAGCGAGTCTCATGTTCAAGAACCCGTGACAGGAGCTCGTTGACATACAGACCGCTGTAAAGCGTAATCCCGGAAAGGGGAAGTGCCAGAGAGACGGCTTCAGCGCTGCGCAGCGTTTTGACTTCGCCGCGTCCGCCAAAGCGTACCAGCAAGGGGGTAAAAGGCTGTAACGCGCCTTTCAGGTTGGAACGTTTTGAACGTGCGCCTTTAGCGACCAGGCGCACGCGACCCGACTCTTCCGTGAAGACGTCCAGCATTAAGCTGGTTTCGCTCCAGGGGCGACTATGCAGGACGAATGCGCGCTGCCAGCCCTCCATCATACTCGCCGTCTTTCAAGCTGCAGGCGCGTTAGCTGCGCCCACTCCCCCCAGTCACTTACCGATGTAAGCTCCAGGGGATTCACGGTCTTGCCGCCTTCCTGCAACTCGAAATCCATAGAGTATCAACTCTTAAAGATCGTCAACGTAGCCGAGACTACGCAGTGCACGCTCGTCGTCGGCCCAGCCCGATTTCACTTTCACCCACAGCTCCAGGTGAACCGGGGCTTCGAACATCTCCTGCATGTCTTTACGGGCTTCGATACCGATGGTTTTAATTTTGGCCCCTTTGTTGCCAATCACCATCTTCTTCTGCCCTTCGCGTTCAACGAGGATCAACCCGTTGATATCGTAACCACCACGTTCATTGGTAATAAAACGCTCAATTTCGACGGTGACGGAATACGGCAATTCAGCGCCCAGAAAACGCATCAGTTTTTCACGAATGATCTCGGACGCCATAAAACGCTGAGAGCGGTCGGTAATATAATCTTCCGGGAAATGGTGAACCGCTTCCGGCAGATGCTTGCGCACAATGCTGGCAATAGTATCAACGTTAAAGCCGGTCTCAGCAGAGATTGGGACGATATCGAGGAAGTTCATCTGGCTACCCAGGAACTGCAGATGCGGCAGCAAATCGGCCTTTTCCTGCACGTTATCAACTTTGTTGATAGCCAGGATAACCGGCGCTTTCCCTTCACGCAGTTTATTGAGCACCATTTCATCGTCCGGCGTCCAGCGGGTGCCTTCCACGACGAAAATGACCAGTTCTACATCACCAATCGAGCTGCTCGCCGCTTTGTTCATCAGGCGGTTAATCGCGCGCTTCTCTTCCATGTGCAAGCCGGGGGTGTCCACGTAGATGGCCTGGTAAGCCCCTTCGGTGTGAATACCCACGATGCGGTGACGGGTGGTCTGCGCTTTGCGCGAGGTAATGGAAATCTTCTGCCCGAGCAGATTATTCAACAGCGTGGATTTACCCACGTTAGGGCGACCAACGATGGCGATAAACCCACAATATGTTTTTTCAGTTTCAGTGCTCATTCCAGCTCCAGTTTTTTCAGCGCCTGTTCGGCTGCGGCCTGCTCTGCCTTACGGCGGCTTGAACCTGTGCCTACTACCGGTTCTTTCAGGCCACTGACCTGGCAGTGGATAGTGAATTCCTGATCGTGTGCTTCACCACGCACCTGCACCACCAGATAAGACGGCAGTGGGAGGTGGCGACCCTGCAAAAATTCCTGCAAACGGGTTTTTGGATCTTTTTGTTTATCACCCGGACTGATTTCGTCCAGACGTGTTTGATACCAGTTCAGGATCAGTTTCTCGACAGTCTGAATATCGCTGTCGAGGAATACCCCACCGATCAACGCTTCTACGGTATCGGCCAGAATGGATTCACGACGAAAACCACCGCTTTTCAGTTCACCAGGCCCTAAGCGCAGACATTCACCCAGTTCAAACTCACGGGCAATTTCCGCCAGTGTGTTTCCGCGAACCAGCGTTGCGCGCATACGGCTCATATCACCTTCGTCCACACGCGGGAAACGGTGATATAGCGCATTGGCAATCACAAAACTTAAAATGGAGTCGCCTAAAAATTCGAGACGCTCGTTATGCTTGCTGCTGGCACTGCGATGCGTTAATGCCTGCTGCAACAGCTCCTGATGATGAAAAGTGTAGCCCAGCTTCCGCTGAAGCCGATTTATTACGATGGGGTTCATGCGATACCAATAGATGAATGCGTCAACAATGCAGCACACGAAACCGACCTGAAAGTACATATCATCGATTGGCAGCCTCTTTTAATCGATGGCGCGCATGATGAAGTGTAAGAACCAACGCGGTTTCGTGTGCTGTGGCGCCCTGAGGAGCCAGCCTGAAACTTCGGGGGAACATTCTATACGCAACGACATGGGATGTCGTTAGTCTGAACGGATTTATCGCGGAAATAATTCGGGGTGCGGATATTCTGTCCGCACCCCGTTGAATTAATGAATGCCACCAATGCGACTTAAGCGCACGCCGGTTGGCCATTCACCTTCTTGTTTTTCAAAACTCATCCAGATAGCGGTAGCTCTGCCCACCAGATTGGCTTCTGGTACAAAGCCCCAATAACGGCTGTCAGCACTGTTATCGCGGTTATCGCCCATCATGAAGTAATGACCCGGCGGAACAATCCACGTCGCCAGCGGCTGGCCCTGCTGTTTGTAATACATGCCCAGTTGATCCTGCGCGACCGGCACGGTCAGAATACGGTGGGTGACATCCCCCAGCGTCTCTTTGCGCTCACCCAGACGAATACCATCATCACGGTTCTCGCCTTTCGGCAACTGGAAGAAACCACTGCTGGCTTCCCCGCCCGTGCGGCGCCCGAAGGTCTGCACGAAATCACTCGGTTCAACATTACTGTAGGTGATTGGCAGCGCGTTATCACAAGCCTGGCCGGAGCTGCATTTTGGCTGAACGGTAACCTCTTTGGCGACCGGATCGTAACTCACTTTATCGCCCGGCAAGCCGACAACACGTTTGATGTAATCAAGACGCGGATCGTCCGGATATTTAAATACCGCGATGTCACCCCGTTTCGGATGACCGGTTTCGATCAGGGTTTTCTGGTAAATCGGATCTTTAATGCCATAGGCGAACTTCTCAACCAGAATAAAATCACCAATCAGCAACGTTGGCATCATCGAACCTGACGGGATCTGGAAGGGTTCATAAATAAATGAACGCACGACCAGAACAATCGCCAGCACCGGGAAAACCGATGCGCCAGTTTCCAGCCAGCCCGGTTTCGGGCCGACTTTTTTCAGCGTTTTGTTATCGAGGGCATCACCTGTTGCCAGTTGGGCAACAGCCTGACGCTCACGGCGTTTGGGTGCAAAAATAAACTTATCCAGGCACCATAGAAATCCCGTCGCCAGGGTCGCAACGACCAGGATCAGGGCAAACATATTCGCCATGCCAACTCCTTAAGGGTTATTTGCCGTCTTTACCGACATGCAGAATGGCGAGGAACGCTTCCTGCGGCAGTTCGACGTTGCCGACCTGCTTCATGCGTTTCTTACCTTCTTTCTGTTTCTGCAGCAGCTTTTTCTTACGGCTAACGTCACCGCCATAGCATTTTGCCAGAACGTTTTTACGCAGTTGTTTTACCGTCGAACGGGCAATGATGTGGTTACCAATGGCCGCCTGAATGGCAATATCAAACTGTTGACGCGGGATGAGCTCTTTCATCTTCTCAACCAGCTCGCGCCCGCGGTATGGTGCGTTGTCGTTGTGGGTGATCAGCGCCAGCGCATCAACACGCTCACCGTTGATCAGCACGTCCACACGTACCATGTTGGAAGCCTGGAAGCGTTTGAAGTTGTAATCCAGTGACGCATAGCCACGGGAGGTTGACTTCAGACGGTCGAAGAAGTCGAGCACCACTTCCGCCATCGGGATTTCATAGGTCAGCGCCACCTGGTTACCGTGGTAAACCATGTTGGTTTGCACGCCACGTTTCTCGATACAGAGCGTGATCACGTTGCCCAGGAACTCCTGTGGCAGCAGCATATGACACTCGGCAATTGGTTCACGCAGCTCATAAATATTGTTCAGCGGTGGCAGCTTGGACGGGCTGTCGACGTAGATAACCTCTTTCGAGGTGGTCTCAACTTCGTAGACTACCGTTGGTGCGGTGGTGATCAGATCCAGATCGTATTCACGCTCCAGACGCTCCTGAATGATCTCCATATGCAGCAGACCAAGGAAGCCGCAGCGGAAACCAAAGCCCAGCGCGGTAGAACTTTCCGGTTCGTAGAACAGCGATGCATCGTTCAGGCTCAGCTTGCCGAGCGCATCACGGAAGTTCTCGTAATCGTCAGAGCTTACAGGGAACAGACCGGCATAAACCTGTGGCTTCACCTTTTTAAAGCCCGGCAGCGCTTTGTCAGCCGCATTTCGCGCCAGCGTCAGGGTATCGCCCACCGGCGCGCCCATAATGTCTTTAATAGCGCAAACCAGCCAGCCTACTTCGCCGCAATTCAGTTCAGTACGGTCAACCTGTTTCGGTGTGAAGATGCCCAGACGGTCAGCGTTATAGACCTGGCCGGTACTCATCACTTTGACTTTATCGCCTTTACGCAGCGTACCGTTTTTCACACGGATCAACGACACGACGCCCAGGTAGTTATCGAACCAGGAGTCAATAATCAGTGCCTGTAATGGTGCATCCGGATCACCTTGAGGTGCCGGAATTTCGCGCACCAGGCGTTCGAGGACATCAACAACACCCACACCGGTTTTAGCAGAGCAACGCACCGCGTCGGTGGCATCGATACCAACGATATCTTCAATTTCTTCCGCAACACGTTCCGGATCGGCTGCAGGCAGGTCGATTTTATTCAGTACCGGCACCACTTCCAGATCCATTTCCATGGCGGTATAGCAGTTTGCCAGCGTCTGCGCCTCTACCCCCTGGCCGGCATCCACCACCAGCAACGCACCTTCACAGGCGGCCAGCGAACGGGAAACTTCGTAGGAGAAGTCAACGTGACCAGGAGTATCGATAAAGTTCAGTTGATAGGTTTCGCCATCGGACGCTTTAAAGTCCAGCGTAACGCTCTGCGCCTTGATGGTAATACCGCGTTCACGTTCGAGATCCATAGAATCAAGAACCTGAGCTTCCATTTCGCGATCGGACAAGCCGCCACAAATTTGGATAATGCGGTCAGACAGCGTCGACTTACCGTGGTCGATGTGAGCAATGATCGAAAAGTTACGTATATTCTTCATATAGGGAGATTTTTTGCCTTACGAATAACTAAGAGGCCGCGGTTCGGAGCCTGACGTCAAAAGTCTGAAACGCCGCATTCTACACTACAACCACAATGCGGGGAAATGCTCATACTGGCAACAAACCAGGCCGCGCATTCCCCCCGGTAAGACAGGAAAATCACTGGCATTATTCGGCAGGTGAATTGTCGATGCGCACCAGGTCGGGAGGGAGGCCAACGCTGATAATCACAGGCTGCCATTCGGAACGATTCGCCAGTCTTGGCGAAAAACTCCGCGCCAGTAAAAAACCGCCAACCCCACCCAATATGGCGCCGCACAACGTGGCCAGATCCTGATTAAAAAGGGTCTGGAAGAGCGCCGACATCAGGAAAAGACCAACCAGCGGAGACATATACACCAGCAGCGCTGACGTCAATAAACTGGCTTCGCCAATCCCCAGCTCCACTTTTTGCCCGGCAACCAGCGGCTGATCGCACGGTACGGATAAGGTATGGGTCATTTGCGGCCCAAGTTTGTTCAGTACGCGGCTCCCGCATCCACTTCGTGAAGCACAACTGCTACAGGAGGCTTTAACATCGCACTCCACCAGCGCTTCACCGTTTTTCCATGAGACGACGGTCGCCCACTCTTTGATCATTGTGCTGCCCTGAATTTGATGCTGTCCGCAATACGCTTGGCCGTTTGTGGGGGTAATTCACCCACAATGGTAATTTCAGCGTTATCACGGATGGTTGTACTCACGGTCCGGCGTCCGGTACGCAACATCTGATCGGCACTGTTCTGATTAGCACGATTGACGTTCACCGAGAAACTAAACAGGCCATCGGAATAAAGACGGGATTCGACAGGCATGTCTATGGTAGGAAGCTGGCGACGACTGCTGGAGACTTCACTAAAACCTTGCGGTAACCAGGAAGGCAACCAGTTAAAGGCAACGCTGTCGCCCTGCGGAACGGACAGCAACGGCGGCAAGTTGGCGTTTGCCAGGGTCTGCATACTGCTGGCGATCTGTTGCCCGTTTACGGTGTAGGCAATCACGCGGAACTGTTCCAACGTTTCGCCATCTCTGTCGAGCAGATCCACGCGCATTGGCAGGCGCGTTTCCGCATCCATCCAGACAATGTAGCTATAACGCGTTCCGTCACGGGCAACAACCCGGATCACTTCACACAAGCGATCGGCAATACGCGTACGTCCGACAGAAATGAAATCGTAATAAGGCGCAAGGCGTTTGAAATCGGTATATACCAGCGAAGGGAGCGAATCGACAATGTAGTCGCCATTCAGCGTAAAGGGCTCAAGACCCGGCTCAAAGTAGCTTATCTCATTGCCACGCTGTACCACTTCCCGGCGGGGGCCGTCCATTTGCAAAAGCTGAGCGAGAGGCTGATTGTTTACACGCGCGTGGCGGTAACGCAGAGACTCTACCCCTTGCTTGTTAATGCTGATAAAGGACAGTTCATAGTTGAGTGACTGGCTCGCCACGTTCATCTGCTGCAACAACGCCCCGGACGAGGTATCTGCCGAGGCGTTGCTTGAGAAGAACAGGCCTGCTGCCACAAAAGACATGGCACACCAAAGTTGCTTCATTACTGCGATTGGGTTCCTAACGTTTGATTTCCTGGCACTTGCACAGCAGCCTGCTGGGTTTGTGCCTGCTCAAACTTAAGCTGTTCGGAGTGCAGACGACGTTGCAGTTCGTAATCCTGCAACATGGCGTTAATACGGCGACGCTGTTCCTGCACCTGCTGTTGCTGACCGACATCCGCCGTTGCATCAGCCGGAACACCCAGACTTACCGGGCTGGCTTTGCCCATCATCGGCAGTGTATTAAACACCGGCGCTTCTGGCTGCTGGGTGGATTCAGACTGGCCATTATAGTGCTGGACACCCACAATAACTGCAAGCGATACGCACGCAGCCACGCCCATTTGCGTCAATTGACTGGCCCATGGACGGACTTTTGTCCAGAATGGCATTTTCTGCCACTGGTGCGGCGCAGGCTGAGCCTCAGGGATTAATGGTGTCGTCGGTTGAACAGACTCATTTTCAATCGCGGCCATAACTTGGGCTGAGATATCGAAGTGGAGAACATCAGCCGTATCACCGCGCATTGCGTCGCGAATGAGATGGTAGCTCTCCCAGGTTTTCTGCATTTCAGGATCGCGAGACAGCTCAGAGAGCAGCTCCCTATCCAGCGTTTCACCGTCCATTAAAGCGGAAAGTTGTTCTTTCTGCATGCCTAATACCTTTTCCAGTATCCCGCTATCGTCAACGCCTGATAAGCGGTTGAACTTTATTATCAATAGCTTCCCGCGCTCGGAAGATACGTGAACGCACTGTACCTACCGGGCAATCCATGATAGCGGCTATCTCTTCATAGCTCAGACCATCCAACTCCCGTAACGTAATTGCCATGCGTAAATCTTCCGGGAGCGACTCAATAGTACGGAAAACTATTTGTCTCAGTTCTTCTGACAACATTAAGTTCTCAGGGTTCGAAATTTCTTTCAGCGCACCGCCACTTTCGAAGTTTTCTGCTTCAATCGCGTCGACATCACTTGATGGCGGCCTGCGTCCCTGAGCAACCAGATAATTTTTTGCTGTATTCACAGCGATACGGTATAGCCAGGTATAAAAAGCACTATCTCCCCGGAACGAGTCCAGCGCGCGATAAGCCTTAATAAATGACTCTTGTACGACATCAGGCACATCGCCAGAAGGCACATAGCGGGAAACCAGACTCGCCACTTTATGCTGGTAGCGCACTACCAGTAAGTTGAACGCCTTCTGATCTCCTTTCTGGACCCTCTCAACAAGGACCTGATCCGTTAACTGCTCGCTCATCCGAGGTAAAATCTCCCCAAAACCTATTTCCACGCGTAAATGAAACGCCACTCCAAAACTGCACTATATGAGCAAGCAGCCATTTAGAGCGAAGGTTCAGTAAAAAGTTCCGTTACGCCTTTGTTTTTGTGAATCGTTCTGCAGACTTTTCATTATGACTCATTATAAGTCCACAAACTCTGTATCGGGTATGTTGATTATGAAAAGACCCGAAGACCGCCAGAGAGTAACGCAACACAGCCTTTTTTTCATCACCTAATCCATATCAGCTAACAATCTGCCAGATAACGATTTTCTTGCGGGCAACGCATTTATGCCGCCCTCGCATGTTTAGCCGTTAGTACAAATCATTAAAAAATGGCTACGCCAGGGCGGAATACGGTGCTATGCTGCCCGAACCTTGTTTAGTAAATTAAACACACCATCATGAAAACAACCCCCGAACTTTCGTGCGATGTGCTGGTCATCGGCAGCGGTGCCGCGGGCCTGTCTGTTGCTCTGCGCCTCGCTGAACGCCACAACGTTATCGTGTTAAGCAAAGGGCCGGTGAGTGAAGGCTCAACTTTTTACGCACAGGGCGGTATTGCCGCTGTGTTTGATGAAACCGACAGCGTTGAGTCTCATGTCGAAGATACGCTGATTGCCGGGGCTGGTATTGTCGAACGTCAGGCAGCAGAGTTTGTTGCCAGTAACGCCCGTCAGTGCGTGCAGTGGCTGATCGACCAGGGCGTCGCGTTCGATATGCAGGTGGATGCACAAGGAAGCGAAAGCTATCATCTGACCCGCGAAGGCGGCCACAGCCACCGCCGCATTCTGCATGCCGCCGATGCCACCGGAAAAGAGGTTGAAAACACCCTGGTCAGCAAGGCGCTGAATCACCCAAACATTCATATCATTGAACGCAGCAACGCGGTGGATTTGATTGTTTCCGATAAAATCGGCCTGCCCGGCACGCGTCGCGTCGTGGGCGCATGGATCTGGAACCGTAATAAAGAGATTGTGGAAACCTGCCATGCAAAAGCCGTCGTGCTGGCGACGGGCGGCGCATCAAAAGTGTACCAGTACACCACCAACCCGGATATCTCATCCGGCGACGGTATCGCCATGGCCTGGCGTGCCGGATGTCGCGTGGCAAACCTGGAGTTCAATCAGTTTCACCCGACGGCCCTGTTCCACCCACAGGCGCGCAATTTCCTGCTCACCGAAGCTCTGCGCGGTGAAGGGGCGCATCTTAAACGTCCGGACGGCACCCGTTTCATGCCCGATTTTGACCCTCGCGGCGAACTGGCACCGCGCGATGTTGTCGCGCGCGCCATTGATCACGAGATGAAACGTCTGGGGGTTGATTGTATGTATCTCGACATCAGCCATAAACCTGAGGATTTTGTCCGCCAGCATTTCCCGATGATTTATGAAAAACTGCTGGGGCTGGGGATCGATTTAACCAAAGATCAGGTTCCTATCGTGCCTGCCGCGCATTACACCTGCGGCGGCGTCATGGTGGACGAACATGGTCGGGCCGATGTCGATGGCTTGTATGCGATTGGCGAAGTGAGCTATACGGGCCTGCATGGCGCCAACCGCATGGCGTCTAACTCGCTGCTCGAATGTCTGGTTTACGGCTGGTCGGCGGCAGAAGATATTGATCGTCGGATCGGCATGACCCGCCCTGCCCCCACGCTTCCCGCCTGGGATGAAAGCCGCGTCGACGATGCCGATGAACGTGTGATTCTCCAGCATAACTGGCATGAGCTGCGCTTGTTTATGTGGGATTACGTTGGCATTGTGCGTACCACCAAACGTCTGGAGCGCGCCTTACGACGTATTACCTTGCTCCAGCAGGAAATTGACGAGTACTACGCCAATTTCCGCGTGTCGAACAATTTGCTGGAACTACGTAACCTGGTACAGGTGGCAGAGCTTATCGTGCGCTGCGCTATGGAACGTAAGGAAAGCCGCGGCTTGCACTATACGCTGGATTATCCGGATCAGTTGCCTGAATCCGGCCCAACGGTTTTGTCGCCACGCACTTACATGAATAAATAGAAAGCCTGAGTGAGCGCGGTGTAACTTTCAGAATAATGCTGATCGGCACCGCGGATCGCCAGCCAGTCGGTGAAGCATTCCCCCGGCGTTGGCGAAAAGGCCATTAATACGCGATGCGGCGGGCGATTTTCATACTCCGCCACATCCGTACGTAACCGTAAGTGCCAGCCTATACCCTGCGCTTTTTGGGCAAAGGCTTCACTCACGTCTACCGGGAGGATCACGCAGAAGAAACCGTCTTCGGTGATAAGCGACGCCGCACAGTCCAGCAGCGCTGCGTGATCCAGCGTCGTGGTATAGCGCGCCTGTTCCCGCTCCGGGGTCGCACATTGCACGCCCTGCGCAAAAAAAGGCGGGTTACTGACAATCAGATCGTAACGTGCCGTTTGCCCCGCACACCAATCGCGAATATCCGCATTATGGACATGAAAACGCGCAGCCCAGGGTGTCGCCTGCCCATTCTCCTGAGCCTGTGCGGCTGCTTGCTCATCGAGTTCTACTGCATCGATGACAACCGCATCGGTTGTTCTCTGCGCCAACATCAGCGCCACCAGCCCGCTGCCCGTGCCAATATCCAGCACTCTTTTCGCCCGCGAAACAGGCGACCACGCACCGAGTAAGATGCCGTCGGTGCCGACTTTCATGGCGCAACGATCGTGTGCAACAAAAAACGCTTTAAATGTGAAACCATCGCGGCGCAACTGCGCCTTCTGGTGGGGCATCTTTACAACCTCTATACGGAAACAGACGTAGCATAGGTGAAAGCAAAGCGCCGGAAAAGTAATAAGCTTACAAACAGATGAAGATTGCAGCCGTAACGTCTATAATCAGCGCCCCACACAGAGGTAGATCATGACTGTAACGACTTTTTCCGAACTCGAACTCGACGACAGCCTACTGGACGCGCTCCAGGAGAAAGGTTTCACACGCCCGACCGCCATCCAGGCCGCCGCCATTCCGCCTGCGCTTGAAGGGCGTGATGTACTTGGCTCAGCGCCGACCGGTACGGGTAAAACGGCGGCATATTTGCTGCCAGCGTTGCAGCACCTGCTGGATTTTCCACGTAAGAAATCCGGCCCGCCGCGCATTCTCATCCTGACGCCGACTCGTGAACTGGCGATGCAGGTTGCCGACCACGCCCGCGAGCTGGCAAAAAATACCCACCTGGATATAGCTACCATCACCGGCGGTGTGGCCTATATGAACCACGCCGAAGTGTTCAGCGAAAACCAGGATATCGTGGTCGCAACCACAGGCCGACTGCTGCAATACATTAAAGAAGAGAATTTTGACTGCCGTGCGGTCGAAACATTGATCCTCGACGAAGCGGATCGCATGCTGGATCTGGGCTTTGCGCAGGACATCGAGCATATTTCTGGCGAAACACGCTGGCGCAAACAGACCATGCTGTTTTCCGCAACGCTGGAAGGCGAAGCGATCAAAGACTTCGCCGAGCGTCTGCTGGAAGATCCGGTTGAAGTTTCTGCAACGCCGTCCACCCGCGAACGCAAAAAGATCCACCAGTGGTACTACCGCGCGGACAACTACGAACACAAGCTGGAATTGCTCAAGCATTTGCTCAAGCAAGACGGCGTGACCCGTTCAATCGTCTTCGTGCGTAAACGCGAGCGTGTCCATGAACTGGCGGAGCAGTTACGTGCAGCGGGTATCAACAACTGCTATCTTGAGGGTGAGATGGCACAGGCGAAACGCGTTGAAGGCATCAAACGCCTGACCGAGGGTCGCGTTAATGTGCTGGTTGCCACCGACGTCGCCGCCCGTGGTATCGATATTCCTGACGTGAGCCATGTGTTTAACTTTGATATGCCGCGCAGTGGTGACACCTATCTGCACCGTATCGGCCGTACCGGTCGCGCGGGACGCAAAGGAACCGCGATTTCACTGGTCGAAACCCACGATCATCTGCTATTGCAAAAGATTGGTCGCTACGTTGAAGAACCGCTGAAAATCCGCGTGATCGATGAACTGCGCCCCACTACGCGCGCGCCGAGCGAAAAAATGACCGGCAAGCCGTCGAAGAAAGTGCTGGCTAAGCGTGCAGAGAAGAAAAAAGAGAAAGAAAAAGAGAAGCCGCGCGTTAAACAGCGCCACCGCGATACCAAAAATATTGGTAAGCGTCGTAAGCCAAGCGCCGCCGCGACAGAACAACAAAATAACGAAGAATAAAAAAAACGCCGGGATAGCCCGGCGTTTTTATTTCTGCAGCCTGCGGATTACAGGCTTTCAGTAAAGGTACGAGCGATAACGTCGCGCTGCTGTTCCGGCGTCAGAGAATTGAAACGTACGGCATAGCCAGAAACACGGATGGTCAGCTGTGGGTATTTTTCCGGATGTTCTACAGCATCCAGAAGCGTTTCGCGACGCAGCACGTTTACGTTCAGATGCTGACCGCCTTCTACACGAACTTCCGGTTTCACTTCCATCGGAATTTCACGGTATTCAATGTCACCCAGTTTGCTCACGGCAACGACTTCGTCTTCGGAATAACCGGCTTTTGCGCAAACACAGCGCGCTTCGCCTTTTTCGCTGTCGAGCAACCAGAAAGAGTTCAACAGATCATCATTTGCCGCTTTAGTAATTTGGATACCCGTAATCATGATGTGCCTCCCTTAGGCATTATTTTTGATTTGATCGGCCTTGTGGCGGCCAATTGGTAAAACCATTGTTGCTTGAGTGTATATATACCCTCCACACACCCCTGATTCTTTGATTAAAATCAATAAAAACCACACCACGAAAAAGGTAATAGGCGGAATTTATTGTTTTACATCAAGTTAGCAACTTTCCGCCTCTTAAAATTTTTGTAAATTTTCAAATTTTTTTAAGCATCTAACGTTCTGTTTTACGTGTCGATTTTGCGCCAGCGGAAGAAGCAGTTAAGCTACAGTCACTGAAATTGGCAGGAGAGCGGGATGACCACCTCATTAACATGGCACGATGTGCTGGCAGAAGAGAAACAACAGCCTTACTTTATCAATACCCTCAGCGCGGTAGCGACAGAACGGCAGTCCGGTGTCACCGTCTATCCGCCGCAAAAAGATGTCTTCAATGCGTTCCGTTTTACTGAACTGGGCGATGTCAAAGTCGTGATCCTCGGTCAGGATCCCTATCACGGCCCCGGTCAGGCTCATGGGCTGGCATTTTCGGTGCGTCCCGGTATCGCCATCCCGCCATCATTACTGAATATGTATAAAGAGCTCGAACAGTCGGTACCCGGGTTCGTTCGCCCGACGCATGGTTATCTGGAAAGCTGGGCGCATCAGGGCGTGTTGCTTCTCAATACTGTCTTAACGGTACGCGCCGGGCAGGCACATTCCCATGCCAGTCTTGGCTGGGAGACCTTTACCGATAAAGTGATCAGTCTCATCAATGAACACCGTGAAGGCGTGGTGTTTTTACTTTGGGGATCGCATGCGCAGAAGAAAGGGGCAATTATCGACGGTAAACGCCACCATGTATTGAAAGCGCCCCACCCGTCACCGTTATCCGCACACAGGGGCTTCTTCGGGTGTAAGCACTTTGTTCTGGCAAATGAATGGCTGGAAAAACACGGCCAGACACCGATCGACTGGATGCCTGTGTTACCGGCGGAAAGTGAATAAATATCGCAGATCACATCCCGCAGCGATGGCGGGATGTGTTGAACGCATTTACAGGTACTCTTCTCCCGTCGCAATTTCCCGCACGGCCCGTTCCCGAAACTGACTGGGACTTACGCCCGTATGTTTATGAAAGAAACGGGTAAAATAAGCCTCATCGTTAAATCCCAGAAAGGCAGCCAGTTGTTTGATGGTCTTTGAGGTATAAACCAGCTCGCGCTGCGCTTCCTGAATCACCCGCATATTAATCACATCCAGACTCGACATGCCCAGCGTTAAACGGCACAGACGCGAGAGATGTCCGGGCGACATTCCCATTTCACAGGAGTAATCATTCACCGTCAGCCGCTGGCGAAATTTCTGGTCAACGATGGCGAGGAATTTGTTGATCTGCGATGCCTTGCGCGACGAATTATCCATCTGCTGATCGACGAGACCAGGCTCGGTAATCCGCGATAGATGAACAAACATAGAGATAAACAGGGACGCGCACATTGCTGTCTGGTTAATCATGGGCACGCGTAATTCATTCAACATGGAGTAATAAAACGCCCAGATGGCATCCTTCTCCTCGGGGAAATACTCCAGCGAAATAATGCACGGTTTATGCACCAGCTTGAGGATATCGGGTGCCAGCACGCCAATGACCGACTCAAGCGGTCGCTGCGAAGCCGTAATGGTGAGTCCTTCGGTATCTGGCGTGTAGTGAAAACCGTGAACAGTCTGCGCGGGGACCAGAATAAGGCAAGGGGCTTTTGCCAGTTGTCGCGTGCAGTTCATCAATACTTCGACCTGCCCTCGCTGGATGAATAACACCTGAATAAGCGAGTCATGTACATGTGGGCTTGCCCGCCAGTTCAGATCCTTTGATCGCAAGGAGATCATCTCGACATTGAAAAAATTCTCCCAGCTTAGCCCAGACTGCTCACCGTATAATGCATACGTAGGAATAGTGGTTGCCATCAATGCTCCTCTACTCTTCTCAGTACTGCTGCACGGCCTGGCTGGTCTGTCGGGAACAGTGAAAACAGCGGACTTATTCCGGAATATCTGCATTCAGCACTCGAAGACCAGCGCAGCAAACGATTTAAAAAACGAGATCGTCAGGCGGGTAAAATGACTGCGCCCTCCTGACGTAACGACTCAATATCCTTCGCTGAGTATCCATATTCATTCAGAATTTGTTGTGAGTGATATCCCAGTCGCCGGGACGGTTGGATCTGCGCTTCTCCCATGCCGTGGATCGTAACAGGCGGCGTCACCAGCACCCGTTTATTTCCCGTGGGGTACTCAACGTGACGCAGGCAGTCGGTCGCCCATGCCTGGTCATCTTCCAGAATCTCAGCCGGGGTATACCCTTTCTCATGGGCAAAATCGTTTTCTTTTAAGAGCCGCATCATCTCGCTAAGCGGACGTTTAGCGACCTGCTCACTGATAATATTGATAATGACCCGATTACGACCGAACTGGTTCACATCGGCAATACGGCAAAATTCCGGACTGTCGACCAGATCCTCACGGCCAAGAAGCACCATAAACTTATTGAAGAAGCGATCGTATTCCGGAATACAAATGACCATCCATCGCCCATCAAGGGTTTTATAGGTGTTGTTGAACGGGTTGGAGACTTCACAGCGCGACTTCGGATAGACGTTGCCGTACTGTGCTGAGGTCACAGCAATGCTCATCATAAACAGCGCCGTATGGTGCAGGCTAACCGTCACCTTCTCGCCCGTTCCCGAAAGCGTACGCCCGTACAGCGCAGCGCAAATACCCGACACCAGGCACATGGACGCCTGAAAATCACCAAAGCCGTTTACCGAGTTGATCGGGGTTTCGCCGCGCTCATTGGTTGACCCAAGGATCCCGCCGCGACAAACGTAAGCCGTCGCATCAAACCCGGCAGTGTCTTTTTCCGGCCCTTTTTCGCCATACCCCAGGATCTGCGCGAAAATTAAGCGTGGAAAGCGCAAGTGCAACTCTTCCCAGGAAAACCCAAGCCGTTCAAGCGCTTTTGTGCGATAGCTGGTCACAACGACATCTGCCGTCGAGAGGATGCGGTACGCAATAGCTTTCGCGCTCTCTTTTTTCAGATTCAGGCACAGGAATCGTTTATTAGCATTAGAGATATCAAATGCCGGGTTTTCGTCATCCTCGTAAGGCATGTTGAACACAGAAGCCTGAGTACGTCCCGGATCGCCAGACGGCGGTTCGATTTTGATCACATCCGCCCCCCAGTCACCCAGAATACGTGCCACGGTGGGTGCTGCCAGGAATGACGTTAAATCCACTACTTTAATGCCTTCTAATGGCCTCATAAGTCATGCTCCTTCATTTTGGAAAAACCCTGTCGCCCCGCCAGTCCGCCCGCGCCGCGCAAATTCCCGTGCAATCCTTTCTTTTCAATGGGTTTAATCCGGGCGATAAGCATGAAGAATGCGCCCAGAATGGCGATGCTTGCCCCCAGGTAGAGCGCGTACTCATACTGTCCGGAAACATCAATAACCCATCCCGCCAGAACCGGCGAAAGAATACCCGCCAGCGTGCCAAAGACGCCGTTCAACCCCACCAGCATGCCGGTGTTTTTCTGGGAGAAAATAATCGGAATGGAGAAATGCGCAGCCATGGTGAAACAGAGGAAAAAATTCGAGGCGGAGATGAGCGTAGCCGCGCTCCAGAGGCTGTTTGCTCGCGTCCCCAGAATCAGAAACACCCCGGCCAGCAGCAGTCCGGCAACCGGAGAGAGCTTACGCCCGATATTTTGTCCAAAGCGCCGACAGGCCGCGTCCGTGACCAGACCGCCGAGCGGATAGGCCAGAATGGCCACCAGATACGGGAGCATGGAGTAAATCGCGCTTTGTTTAAGATCGATACCGCGTCCCATCGCGAAATAGGTCGGCAGCCAGGTCATAAAGAGAAAAAACAGATAATTCGTACAGAAGTAACACAACGCACAGGCCCAGATAGAGGGCGTTGACAGGATATCGGCTTTCGTCAGATCGCCCCCTGCCGTCTCTTTCTTAGCGGATGGTTCCGCGTTAGCAACGGCCTGCCCCGCCTGAATATACGCAAGCTCCTGACGGTTGATGCGATTATCCATTTGCGGGCGACTGTTACCCAGCCACCACCACAGCAGGCACCACACTAACCCCGGCACAGAGACGATGTAAAAAACGGATTTCCAGCCCCAAGATTGAATAATCCAGGCCGCCAGCACCATGGCAAAGGCGATCCCCGCAGGACAACCAACCTGTAGTAAGCCGGTCGCTTTGCCGGATTCACTTTTAGGTACCCATCTGGCCGCCAGCGAAAAGTTCGCCGGAACCAGCAGCCCCTGCCCGACGCCAACCAGAATACGCAGCAGCATCATGATGCCGAGCGTGGAACCTAGCGGTGTTAAGAAAGTAAAAACGACCCACCACAAGGTACCGGTTACCAGCACAATCCCACCGCCAAAGCGGTCAGCCAGCAGCCCTGCCGGCAACATTGTTATCGCGTAACCAATAAAAAATGCGGTGGAGACCCAGCCAAACTGAATGGCGGTCCAGCCATATTCATGCATCAGTGCCGGCCCGCACATCGACATACTGCTACGGGCAACAAACATAACGAAATAATCAATAATCAGCAGAACAATAATGCCCCAACGTCTATTCCCAGGTGATGTACTCATAGGTCACTCTCGCGAGAAAATAAGAATGATCGCACCCACGAAATCACGCGCAGTGTGCGATCACAGGCGGGATATAACGGAATAACATCCCGTGATATCCCTTCGTTGCATGGGCTCAGGCGGATTAGCGAATTTCACCCGCGGCGGCAATCAGCGGACGTGCAATCGTCAGGCGCTGGACGGTACGCGGGCCTTCTTCAAACCACAGCGCGCGTGCATCGCGATACATTCTTTCCACCGGGCCATACGGGTTATCTTCGAAGTAACCAATCCCACCGAAGATCTCCAGGCAGCTATCCGACACAGTTCGCACCGTATCAATACCGTGCAGTTTGCACATCGCCGAAACCATCTCGATGTCTTCGCCGCGGTCGAATTTCTGCGCGCAATCACGCAGCATTACGCGCAGGGCATGAACCTGAGTGCCCATGTCTGCCAGCGTTTGCTGAATGGCCTGACGCGCTACCAGTGGCTTACCGAACGTCACACGATCCTTCGCACGGGCAATCGCCAGTTCCAGGAAGCGCTGCGACATGCCCAGGCAGGTAACAGCAATCATCGCTCTGGAGTGCGCCAACGCATCCATGAAGATATCCAGACCATCGCCCTCTTTGCCCATAATGTTGTGCGCAGGCACTTCGCAGTTTTCAAAACGCAGATATGCATGGCCCGCGCCACGGCAGCCCATCATGTGTGGCATCGGATCGATGTAATAACCCGGCGTGTTGGTTTCGATAAAGAAAGCGGTTAATCCCCCTTTTTTGCGTTTGCTTTCATCCGTTACCGCAATAACGTAGCTACCGTCAGAAATATCCGTATGGGAGATCAGGGTCTTGGTACCATTGAGAATGTATTTATCCCCTTTTCTTACTGCGGTTGTCCGGATATCCGCCCCGGAACCACACTCTTCTTCGGTCAGTGCAAAGTTGATGTAAGCATCTTTATTGGCCAGTAACGGCAGCCATTTAGCGCGAAGGTCGGGGGCGCCATGGTCATACATGATGCGCCAGTTCAGGCCGTTAGCATGGTGCAGGTTCATACGCATACCGCCAGGGCCGCGGCAGAACTCTTCCATGACGGAAAAGAATTGCTCGCAGTTCAGTCCCAGACCGCCAAACTCTTCAGGAATGGCCAGGCGAAATAAATCATTTTTGCGACATACGTCGTAATAGGAGTCCGGGAAGACATTAGTTCGCTCAACCACCAGTTGGATTTCCTCCAACTCTGTTTCCGTGACTTTTCTGACTTTTTGTTTCAGTGCTTCCAGTTGCTGTTGAGATAAAATAGCCATATACCAACCCCACTTCATATTAAATGATTAAATAACCATTGAAGAATTCAGACGATACCAATGTAAGTTGCAATAAATCCTGGGCCCCTTTTCGTCTTTCTTCACGAATTGACACCGGGATTATAAAAAGTGGCGCAAAGGCTTGATATTGACATATCCAACCAATTATTGGACAAATCGAACATACATGATGTAGCGATAGCACACAAAATAACAATAAAAACAAATAGATAAATAAAATAATCAGGCGATAAAAAATTTAAAAATTACCAACACGCATCACAAAACGGGCTTTGATGTTCGTTTTGTCCAGGAACAAGTGAGATATGTCTATATATCCTCGCAACACCTGTAATTATTATTCCAGATAAAACAACATTCAAACCAGTAATTATAAAAGCTGGCGAACCGGACAGAATGATCGGCGATAAATAATGCCGGGGAGTGCTTTATTTTATAAATCCCCACCGGAGAACCTATCAAGAGGATGCGTCATGGACTTTAGCCTGACCGAAGAACAGGAATTACTATTAGCAAGTATTCGGGAGTTGATTACCCGTAATTTTCCCGAAGAGTATTTCAAAAGATGCGATGAGACACGGACTTTCCCGCGCGAGTTCTTCAATGCCTTAGCCGAAAGCGGCATTGGTTTATTGGGCATTCCCGAAGAGCTGGGCGGCGTGCCCGCCGACATGATGACCCAGGTACTGGTGCTCGAAGAGATTGCCCGCATGGGCGCCCCGGCCTACATCATGACCGAGGGGCAATGCATCCATAACATGCAGCGGTTTGGTAACGCAGAGCAACTGGCCAAAACCGCCGAGGTGGGCCTGACGGGGATCCCCGCCTACTCTCTGGCATTTACCGAACCCCAGGCCGGTTCAGACAACAATCGCATCGCCACCACCTACACCCGTAAGAACGGTAAAGTGTATCTGAATGGTCAAAAGACCTTTATCACCGGTGCAAAAGATTACCCCTACATGCTGGTGCTGGCACGCAATCCTGAGCCGGAAGATCCTAAGCGCTGTTTCACCTTATGGTGGCTGGATCCCAATTCCCCCGGCGTCAAACGCAACAATCTGCATAAAGTCGGCTGGCATATGGTCAGCAACTGCGAAGTCTTTCTGGATAACGTTGAGTTAGAAGAGAGCGACATGGTGGGCCAGGAAGGTTATGGCTTTATCCATATGATGCAAAACTTCGATATCGAACGCCTGGTCATTGCCGCCCACTCGCTGGGGGTGGCGGAATGCGCCTTCGAAGATGCTGCGCGCTACGCCAATCAGCGCATTCAATTCGGCCAAAACATTGGCCAGTTCCAGATGATACAGCTCAAGTTGACCCAAATGGCCATCAAAATTCAGAACATGAAAAACATGGTCTACCGCACCGCCTGGGAGTGCGACAACGATTTATCGATGCGTCTGTCCGCCCCGATGTGCAAGTTGTACTGCGCTCAGTCGGCCTGCGAGGTGATTGACGATGCGATGCAAATTCTGGGCGGGCTCGGCTACACCGATGACAGCCGCGTATCCCGCTTCTGGCGCGACACCCGCGTAAACCGCATTGGCGGCGGCACCGACGAGATTATGGTTTACATCTCCGCTCGCCAGATCCTGAAACAGTATGAAAAATAATAGGATATGCCATGAGATTTATTGCCTGCTACAAACTGGTTCCTGAGGAACAGGATATCGTTATCACGGCTGACAGAACCCTGGCGACAGACAAGGCCGGGGAAAAAATCAGCCCCTTTGATCTCAACGCAATTGAGGCCGCCGTTCAGCTCGCGGGGGAAAGCCATGAAGTGGTGGCCCTGAGCGTAGGGGGAAAAGCGCTCGATAACGCCAAACTGCGTAAAGACGCCCTTTCACGTGGTCCCAATGCGCTTTACCTGGTTCGCGATGATCGTCTGGCCAGTTCCCTGCCCTATGACACCGCACGCGCTATTGCTGCCGCGAGCCAGAAAATCGCCTTCGACCTGCTGATATGTGGCGAAGGTTCCGGCGATATGTACGCCCAGCAAACCGGGCTGCTGGTCGGTGCAATGTTGCAGCTCCCGGCGGTGAACGGCGTCAGCAAAATTGAACTCAAAGAGGGCTTCATCACCGTTGAGCGCACGCTGGAAAATGAAATAGAAGTGCTGGATGTGCCACTCCCGGCGGTACTGTGCGTCTCATCGGATATCAACCTGCCACGCATCCCCTCGATGAAAGCCATCCTCGGCGCCGGGAAGAAAAGCGTCACCCAATGGAGCGCGGGTGACATTGACTGGGCACCGGATTCAGCGCGGACTGAATTAGCTGGCGTCTACGCGCCGCAACAGACGGAACGCAAACACATCATCATTGAAGGCGACGGGCAGGAAGAGATCTCTCGCCTGCGTGATTATCTGACCAACGCGTTGAGCTAAGGGCAGCGGAGAAGCATCATGGGCAAAATCAATAATGTTTGGGTATTCAGCGACAGTGCCGATCGCTATGCAGATCTGCTCGCTGGCGCACGACAATTGGGTGAACACGTTAACGCAGTGATATGGGATGAGCGTGACGTCACTGAGGTTAAACAGGCAGACGCGGTCTATTTGCTGTGTGGCAAAACCGATAAGCAGCGCGTCGAAAACTATGCGGAAACATTCGCCTCGCTTATCAGAAAAGAAGACGGCAAAACGCTGATTCTGCTGGCCGCGACACGCCGTGGCAAAGGCCTGGCGGCAAAACTCAGCGTGCTGCTGCAATCCGCGCTGGTGAATGACGTGACCCTGCTGGAACACAACGGCGACGACCTGTACGCCGAACATCGCATGTATGGCGGGCTGGCATTTGGGCGGGAAAAAGTGAATACCCCTGTCGCCGTCATCACGCTGGCGAGCGGTGTTTATGAGCCGTTGGCCGAAGTAAACGCCGCTACTCCCCCACTCACTCAGGTGGATTACATCCCACCCGCCAATGAAATGCTCTGTCGTGAACGGCGGTCAAAAACGGCCAGTAACGTCGACCTTGGCAAAGCGCGCCGTGTCATCGGTATTGGCCGTGGCCTACTGGCGAAAGAGGATCTGCAAATGGTCTGGGATCTGGCCTCTGCGCTGGATGCCGAAGTGGGCTGTTCGCGTCCGATTGCCGAAGGCGAACACTGGATGGATCGCGAACGTTACGTTGGCGTTTCCGGCGTGCTGCTGAAATCCGATATCTATCTCGCCCTGGGCATTTCCGGGCAGATCCAGCATATGGTCGGTGGCAATGGCGCCAAAACCATTATCGCCGTTAACAAAGACAAAAACGCGCCGATTTTCCAGTACGCCGATTATGGTCTGGTGGGCGATATCTATAAGGTCGTCCCCCTGTTAACGGAATTATTAAAACGATAAGACGCAAGCCGCCAGTTTTTATGGCGGCAATGGAGTAAAAGTATGTCGGACGAAAAATTTGACGCGATTATCGTGGGTGCCGGAGTGGCGGGATGCACCGCCGCGTATGTGATGGCGAAAGCCGGGCTGGACGTACTGGTCATTGAGCGGGGGGATACCGCAGGCAGTAAAAATATGACGGGCGGGCGGCTCTATGCCCACAGCCTGGAAAAGATCATCCCCGACTTTGCGCAAAGCGCCCCCGTTGAGCGAAAAATCACCAAAGAGAAGATCTCTTTTCTGACCAATGACAGCGCCGTCACGCTGGATTATCAGGCGCCGTCTCGCGATACGACCCCGGAAAAAGCGTCCTGGACGGTTCTGCGTCATGGATTCGATAGCTGGCTGATGGAACAAGCCGAAGCGGTTGGCGCACAGTTCATCACAGGCGTTCGGGTGGATGCGTTAATCCACCAGCAGGGGCGAGTAACCGGGGTTCAGGCCGGGGAGGATGTCCTTGAGGCAAACGTGGTGGTGCTGGCCGACGGGGTAAATTCGCTGTTAGGTCGTTCAATTGGACTGGTACAAAAATCGAACCCGCATCATTACGCCGTCGGGGTTAAAGAGCTCATTTCACTGCCAGCCCAAACCATTCAGGACCGCTTTGGCGTAACGGGTGACGAAGGCGCGGCCTGGCTGTTTGCCGGTTCCCCATCGGATGGCTTAATGGGCGGAGGGTTTCTCTATACCAACCGTGAATCTATTTCACTGGGTCTGGTGTGCGGCCTGGGGGGCATTGAAAAAGCGCAAAAATCGGTTCCGCAGATGCTGGAGGATTTTAAACAACACCCGGCGGTGCGCCCCCTTATCGAAGGGGGAACGCTGCTTGAGTATTCCGCTCATCTGGTACCAGAAGGCGGAATCGAGATGCTGCCAAAACTGGTGGGCGATGGCGTGCTGGTCGTGGGCGATGCCGCAGGGATGTGTCTGAACCTCGGCTTTACCGTGCGGGGTATGGATTTGGCGATTGAGGCCGCTAATATCGCAGCGCAAACCATCATTGCCGCAAAAGAGAGTAATGATTTCAGCTATACCCGGCTTGAAAAATACGCGCAGGCGCTGGAGAAAAGCTGCGTCTTGCAGGATATGCGGCACTATCGCAAGTTGCCTGGCCTGATGGAAAACCCGCGACTCTTTACGCAATACCCGCAGATGGCAGCCAATATCATGTCCGATCTTTTCACTGTGGATGGCGCCAAACCGACGCCCTTCTGGAAGACGATATTGAAACAGGGAAAACGTGTCGGGTTAATGAATTTATTAAAAGACGGCATCGCTGGAGGGCGCGCATTATGAGCACGGTAAATGTCGATGTGAAATTGGGCGTCAACAAATTCAGAGTGGATGAAACCAACCCACACATCATCCTTGTGGCAGACCCAGACAAAGCGCAATTTCGTAAATTGATCACTGCCTGCCCTGCCGGGCTATATCGCGAGGATGAGGCAGGAAATATCCATTTTGATTATGCCGGCTGTCTGGAATGTGGCACATGTCGTGTGTTGTGCGAAGGGACAATATTAGAGAAATGGGAATATCCGCAGGGGAACTTCGGCGTTGAATTTCGTTTTGGCTGATCCCCTCTTTTGCTCGCGTCACCCTTTGTGGTGAACGTCACTCTCCTGCGCGGGGAGGATTTATGTCAACTCAGGAAAAAATTGATATCAGTACCGTTCTGGATAAGCACCCGATTAGCCGACGCCAGTGGCTGATAGTTTTTTTAGGGTTCTTTGTATTAGGTATTGATGGCTTTGATGTTACCGCAATAGGTTTTATTGCCCCGGCCTTGATCGATGACTGGCAGATATCCCGCCATATGTTAGGCCCGGTGATGATGAGCGGCTTATTTGGTCTGGCTGCCGGTTCACTTATTTCCGGGCCGCTGGCCGACCGTTATGGGCGTAAAAAACTCATCATCGGCTCTGTCATATTTTTTGGTGCAAGCAGCCTGCTTTCTGCGTGGTCGTGGAATTTATCCAGCCTGACCTTTTTTCGCTTTATTACCGGCCTGGGGCTGGGGGCTGCGATGCCCAATATCACCACGCTGGTGGCAGAGTATGCCCCCTGGCGCTATCGCTCGCGCCTGGCAACCGTAATTCACTGCGGTTTTAATACCGGTGCGGCATTGGGCGGTCTGCTCAGCCAGCAATTACTCGGTACCTTTGGCTGGCGTTCCGTCTTAATTACCGGCGGGGTATTACCGTTAATATTCGCCCTCATCCTGATACGTTACCTGCCGGAATCGATGCAATATCTGGTTCAAGACCCCGCGAATAAACAGCGCCTGACGCACTTGCTGAATAAATTCGTCCCCGGCATTGCCGACGAAAAGACCCATTTTTATACCTCTGAGCCGCAAAAAGCACATGCCAGTACCGCCAGATCGCTTCTGCATCCGCCATACACCTTTGGCACCCTCGCGCTGTGGCTAACACTGTTTGCCGGTTTGTTCTGTGTCTATCTGTTATCAAGCTGGCTGCCGCTGATGGTCAGGGACACCGGGATGACGCTGTCACAGGCCGTCATCATGGGTTCGGTATTTCAGATTGGCGGCATGATGGGCAATTTCTGCATCGGCATTGAAATGGACCGTTGGGGTAGACATTGCGCCATCATTCTGACCCTGCTGGGGGGCGCCTGCAGTGCACTGATTCTGGGGATGCATATCCCGTCACTGCCGGTGCTATGTGTTCTGGTTCTGATGCTCGGGTTTACCGTCAATGGTATCAGCCCCGGTTGTTATGCGCTGGCCGCCCATTTTTACCCAACGTCCATTCGGGCCACCGGCGTGAGCTGGGCGACGGGAATTGGCCGTCTGGGTGCCATAACCAGCGCAGGTGCGGGTTCAGCCATGCTGGCGGCGGGCTGGACATTCAGTGAAGTCTTTATGTTTCTGCCGCTTCCTCTGGTGGCAGGCGCGCTGGCGCTGTATTGCAAAAAGCAACGAAGAGCTATCGCCAAAACTCATTAGGCCAGGTTATGTCCAGGGACAACGACGGAATGACAACCATGAAAATCAACGAGGCGCTGAAAATGCGTTATCGACAGCAAGGATACTGGGGTGACGCGACGCTGGCGGATTACTGGCATCTGTCGGCAAAGGCGTCGGCGGATAAAATCGCCGTCAGCGACAACCACGGCACAGCGTATACCTACCGTGAACTCGACAACGCAGCAGGCGCACTGGCGACGTGGCTTGTGGAAAACGGTATCCAGCCGGGTGATCGGGTCGCCCTGCAACTTCCCGGCTGGTGTGAGTTTACCGTTATCTATCTTGCCTGTCTCAAATGCGGCGCCGTCGTCGTGCCGCTGCTCCCGGCATTTCGGGAGTCTGAACTGGCGTGGATCATGAACAAATGTCAGGCTCGTATTCTCTTTACCGCAACGCGCTTTAAAAATGTTCGTCCCATTCAAATGCTGCCCGCGCTGCGCCCACTGCTTCCCTGGCTGGAGAAGGTGATTGCGGTCGATAAGCTCGAGCCCGCCCGGCACGAATTGTCTTTGAGCCAGATACTGGCAAACACGCCACCATTAGCTCAGGCCATTGCGACAAAAAGCGATGACCTGGCCGCACTGCTGTTCACTTCAGGTACAGAGGGTCACCCTAAAGGGGTAATGCTGACGCACAATAATATCATCGCCAGCGAACGGGCCTACTGCGCAACGCTTAATTTGAACAGCACGGATATTATGCTGATGCCAGCACCACTCGCCCACGCCACGGGTTTTATGCATGGGGTAACCGCCCCGTTTATGATGGGTGCCCGCAGCGTATTGCTGGATATTTTTAATCCGGAGCAGTGCCTTGAGATCATTGAACGGGAAAAATGCACCTGCATTATGGGGGCAACACCGTTTGCGTGCGACCTGCTTAAGGCGATGCAGGCCCGCCAGTGCGATATCTCTTCTTTGCGCTTTTTTCTGTGCGGCGGAACCACCATTCCGGGCAAACTGGTGCGTGATTACCACAAAGCCGGAGTTCCATTGCTGGGGGTATATGGCAGTACGGAGAGTGCGCCACATGCCATCGTCCGTCCCGAAGACTCGCTTATTCGCCAGGTGAATACGGACGGAGCGGCGGTGAACGGAGTGGAGATCAGAGTCGTCGATAAAAAGAGAAACACTCTGCCGGAATATACCGAAGGTGAAGAGGCTTCTCGCGGCCCGAATGTGTTTGTCGGCTATTTTGATGAACCGGAATTAACGGCACAGGCACTTGATGATGAAGGCTGGTATTACAGCGGGGATTATTGCCGGGTCGATAAGGCAGGGTATCTTAAAATTACCGGGCGAAAAAAAGACATCATTGTTCGCGGCGGTGAAAATATCAGTAGCCGGGAAGTGGAAGATATTCTGTTGCAACATCCTGATATTCGAGACGCCGCCGTCGTCGCGATGCCGGATCAGCGGCTGGGGGAACGTTCATGTGCCTATGTGGTACTAACCCATAAAGAACAACCTCTGGTACTGGCTGACATCATCCGTTTCTTTACTCATAAACGCATCGCTAAATATAAATATCCGGAGCACCTGGTAGTGGTCGACAATTTACCGCGAACGGCCTCCGGGAAAGTCAAAAAATTCATGTTACGCAAAGATATCGTTCAGCGCCTGGCCCTTGCCTCCCGAGAAAACGCATCCCCGGCACTCGACGAGGCCATATCCAAATAAGGATACCAATGTGCTTATTAACAATAACCTTCGCGGCAGAACACAGCCGAAAACATCGACACGAATAAAAAACAGCACCAAGCCGTCTTTTATCCAGGGGGAGCCTACGTTTTATCACTGTCCCCGGTGCGGACAATTTCTTGTGACCATTAATAACAACGGCGGCGAGACACAACTACGCTGTTGTGACGAAACGCTGAGAGCATTAGTCCCGCAGAATACAAACGATGTGCTGGCAGAAGACCACCTGCCGCAGATGACGATTTCCGGCGGCTTTGAATCAAATACCCTGACGGTGAATATCGGTACAACGCCACATCCGATGACAGACGATCACCGTTTGCTGTGGATCTACGTTTATACCTTTCAGGGTGGCCAGTTTAAATTCCTCAGGCCAGGCGATCTGCCAGAAGCCACCTTCGCACTGGCCGAAAACGATGCGTACGTCTACTGCGATCGTCCGGTCTGTAAAGGCAGCCGATGCAAATTTAACTGTAAACGAGGGTTCACCGCATACAGTTGGTGCAATCAGCATGGGTTATGGAAACATTCATTTTGATGATGCATCTGCTCTGGGGGTACATCGAACAGACAGAAGAGAGGAGAGGAGAAATCAGCATGCCGTTGAAGGCATGCTGATAGTGGTTTTATCAGGCTTTGTTTTGACGCCACCATTCTGCCAGCAACACACCCGTTGCTACAGACACGTTGAGACTCTCAACGTTGTTGGTGCCGTTAATCGAAATGCTCAGATCCGCGTTATCAAGCGCAGCATCGGAAAGACCATCACGCTCCTGACCCAGCACCAGCACCATTTTCTTCGGCAACGTGGCGCTAAACAGCGGTGTACCTTTATGGCTGGAAGTGGTCACGATGGCATAACCGGCTTTGCGGAAAGCATCCAGCGCCTCGAGAACGCTATCGCCCGTAATGGCCTGCACGTGCTCCGCACCGCCTTCCGCTGTACGAACTGCCGCACCGGATTCGATAACGGCCGCATCCTGCAACAGAACGCCTTTCACACCGAAATGCGCGCAACTGCGCATCATCGCCCCCAGGTTATGCGGGTTACCCACATCTTCCAGCGCCAGAACGCAATCTTCGGCGCCGGCCTGTGCCACCCACTGCTCAACACTGGTACCGTTACGTTTCTTGATCAGGAAGCAAACGCCACCGTGGTGTTCAGTACCGGACGCTTTTGCCAGCTCAGCCTCATCAACCACATGGTAGGCTTTGCGATTAGCCGCCATCCAGCGCAGCGCCTCTTTAAAGCGCGGGGTTACGCTCTGAACAAACCAGGCGCGCACGATGCAGTCAGGACGGCTGGCAAACAGCGCCTGACAGGCATTCTCACCATAAACGCGGGTCTCTTCCGCCCGCTGACGACGCAGTACTTCCGGATCGATAAAGCTTTTACCGCTGATACCGCCGTGATCTGGCTTTGTTGGTGCCTCGTCACCCGGCGCGCGGGAAACGGTACGCCACGGGGAATCACTCTGTGGACGGTCACGGTCACGACCACGGTCATTGCTTCGCTCTTCGCGAGCAGGACGGCGGCCACTGTTTTTCTCTTCGCGAGCGGGGCGACGGCCAGCATCGGCACGAGACGATCCGCTACGAGCAGGCCCTTTCCCGGTACGCGGGTTTTGGCTGCGTTTATCGGAATCATCATCACTGCGGACATACATCACTTTGACTTTGCCGCTTTTGTTTTTCAGTTCATCGTTCATGCTTTTCTCCACCAGCGCTGCGCGAGCGCGCAGATTACCTGATGTGTCGGCGCTTAGCCATTAATTCGTTCAAAAGCTATCGACTATTGTACTCATTGAATAAAACGCGTTGTCGTTTAAAACCACTTCATCAATAATATGTAACATATTAGAAACATATCGGCCTTGTGCCACTCTGTACCACTGCTCTCCTGAGGTTAGTTATGAATACCGTATGTGCAAGCTGCCAGGCGCTTAACCGCATCCCCGAAGCGCGCATTAGCGATGTCGCAAAATGCGGACGCTGTGGACATGAGCTGTTCGACGGCGATGTGATTAACGCCACTGGCGAAACACTGGATAAACTGCTGAAAGATGACCTGCCGGTCGTTGTCGATTTCTGGGCACCCTGGTGTGGTCCGTGCCGTAGTTTCGCACCGATTTTTGAAGACGTGGCGGAAGAGCGTAGCGGCAAAGTTCGCTTCGTCAAAGTGAACACCGAAGCCGAACGCGAACTCAGCGCACGCTTTCGTATCCGCAGCATCCCAACCATTATGTTGTTCAAAAATGGCGAGGTTGTCGACATCTTAAGCGGCGCCGTTCCCAAAGCCCCTTTTAATAGCTGGCTTAACGAATCTCTCTAATCCTGGCGGGGCACATCTTGTGCCCCGTTTTCAGCTCTGCGACAATGGCGTTTTTCACGCGATTCTCATGACTGATAACGCCGTACTCACGCTCCGGGCAATGCGTATTGCTCGTTCCACTCGCCCTTTCCTCGCCCGAGGCAACCGCGTTATTCGCTGCCAGCGCTGCCTGCTGCCAAAACAACAGTGCCTGTGCGACACCTTGCAACCCAGTACGGCCCGCAGCCGGTTCTGCCTGGTGATGTTCGATACGGAACCCATGAAGCCCAGCAATACTGGCAGGCTTATCGCCGATATTCTGCCTGACACAACGGCGTTTCTCTGGTCACGTACTGAGCCACCCCAGGCGCTTATTGATTTATGCAACAGCGAAGACTATCAGCCGATGGTCGTCTTTCCCGCATCCTATGCAGGAAACGAACGGCAGGTCTTATCCGCACCGCCCTGTGGAAAACCGCCGCTATTTATCATGCTGGATGGGACCTGGACCGAAGCACGCAAAATGTTTCGCAAAAGTCCCTATCTGGACGCCCTGCCGGTTATCTCCGTCGATCTATCACGGATATCAGCCTATCGTCTGCGCGAGTCGCATGCCGACGATCAGTACTGTACCGCTGAAGTCGCGATTGCGCTTCTCGATTTAGCGGGCGATCAAGCTGCCGCGAAAAGTCTGGGCGCCCATTTCTCCCTCTTTCGCGAACGTTACCTGGCGGGTAAAGCGAATCATCAGCGTAGCGTCACAGCAAAAGAAGCAGAAAACGTTTAAAATCATCGGGTCACTCTTTACTGGAGGCCGGTATGAGCCAACGTGGGCTGGAAGCGTTGTTACGTCCCAAGTCGATCGCCGTGATCGGGGCATCAATGAAACCGGATCGCGCCGGTTTCCTGATGATGCGCAATCTTCTGGCTGGCGGTTTTGCCGGGCCGGTTTTACCGGTGACACCCGCGTACAAAGCCGTACTTGGTGTACTGGCCTGGCCGGATATCGCCAGCCTGCCCTATGTGCCGGACCTCGCCGTGCTCTGTACCAATGCAAAACGTAATCTGCCTTTGCTGGAAGAGCTTGGTAAGAAGGGCTGTAAAACGTGCATTATTCTTTCTGCCACCCCTGAGCAACACGCCGAACTGCTGAACTGCGCAGGGCGTTACCAGATGCGCCTGCTCGGGCCAAACAGTATGGGGTTACTCGCGCCCTGGCAGGGTCTTAATGCCAGCTTTTCCCCGGTACCGATTACCCGTGGCAAGCTTGCGTTTATTTCGCAATCCGCCGCCGTATCCAACACCATCCTGGACTGGGCTCAGCAACGTGAGATGGGGTTTTCCTATTTTATTGCGCTGGGTGACAGCCTGGATATCGACGTCGATGAACTGCTGGACTTCCTGGCACGTGATACCAAAACCAGCGCCATTCTGCTCTATCTCGAACATTTAAGCGACGCGCGCCGGTTCGTCTCGGCGGCTCGCAGCGCGTCACGCAATAAACCGATTCTGGTTATCAAGAGTGGCCGTAGCCCCGAAGCCCAGCGGCTTTTGCAGACCCGTGCCGGGCTGGATCCGGCGTGGGATGCCGCCATTCAGCGTGCCGGTCTGCTGCGTGTGCAAGATACCCACGAGCTGTTTTCCGCCGTCGAAACGCTCAGTCACATGCGCCCGCTTCGCGGCGACCGGCTGATGATCATCAGTAACGGCGCCGCCCCTGCCGCGCTGGCGCTCGATCAGCTGTGGTCGCGTAATGGCAAACTGGCAAAGTTGAGTGAAGATACGCTGGCAAGGCTTCGCAATGGATTACCCGATTATGTCAATGTGGGTAATCCGCTGGATTTACGCGATGATGCCAGCAATGATCGCTACACCACCGCGCTTGAGATCCTGCTCGACAGCCAGGATTTTGATGCGCTGATGGTTATTCATTCTCCGAGCGCCGCCGCCCCCGGCAGAGAGAGCGCGCTGGCGCTCATTGAGGCGCTGAAAAAACATCCGCGCGGTAAATACGTTACGGTGCTGACAAACTGGTGTGGCGAGTATTCTTCCCAGGAAGCGCGACGGTTATTCAGCGAAGCGAGCCTGCCGACCTACCGTACGCCCGAAGGGACGATCACCGCATTTATGCATATGGTCGAGTACCGGCGTAACCAGAAGCAATTACGTGAAACGCCCGCCTTACCTACTCACCTGACGGCCAATACGGCCGAAGCCCATCAGTTACTGCAACAGGCGATAACAGAAGGGGCAACCACGCTCGATACTCATGAAGTGCAGCCGATACTCAGCGCCTGGGGTATCCAGACACTGCCGACGTGGATTGCTGGCGATAGCGCCGAAGCGGTACATATTGCCGAACAGATTGGTTACCCCGTAGCGCTAAAATTACGCTCGCCGGATATTCCGCATAAATCTGAGGTCCAGGGGGTCATGCTTTACCTGCGCACCGCGACAGAGGTCCAACAGGCCGCAGATGCGATTATCGACCGCGTCAAAATGAACTGGCCGCAGGCGCGTATTCATGGCTTGCAGGTACAAAGCATGGCAAACCGTGCCGGCGCACAGGAACTTCGTGTGGTCGTCGAATCCGATCCGGTGTTCGGTCCGCTTATCATGTTGGGGGAAGGCGGCGTCGAATGGCGCGCGCAGGAGCAGGCCGCCGTTGCGCTACCACCGCTGAATATGAATCTGGCGCGTTATCTGGTTATCCAGGCCATTAAAAATAAGAAGATCCGCGGGCGTAGCGCTCTGCGCACACTGGATATCGCCGGGCTAAGTCAATTCCTGGTGCAGGTCTCAAACCTTATTGTGCACTGCCCGGAAATCCAGCGCCTGGACATTCATCCTCTGCTTGCCTCCGGCAATGAATTCACCGCACTTGATGTCACCCTCACGGTCGGGGCGTTTAGCGGCAACGGTGAAAGTCGTCTCGCGGTTCGCCCCTATCCGCAGCAGCTAGAAGAGACCGTTGAGCTAAAAAACGGCGAGACCACGCTTTTCCGCCCTATTCTTCCTGAGGATGAACCGCAGCTACAGGCGTTCATTGCCAGGGTAACAAAAGAAGATTTGTACTACCGCTATTTCAGCGAGATCAACGAATTTACCCATGATGATTTAGCGAATATGACGCAGATCGACTACGATCGGGAAATGGCATTTGTTGCAGTGCGTCAGGTAGAAGGAAAGGATGAGATCCTTGGCGTAACCCGCGCCATCTCTGACCCGGATAACATTGATGCCGAATTCGCTGTGTTGGTTCGTTCCGATTTGAAAGGATTGGGTCTTGGGCGACGGTTACTGGAAAAGCTCATCAGTTACACTCGGGATCACGGACTTAAGCGTTTGAATGGTATTACTATGCCAAACAATCGCGGCATGGTGACTCTGGCGCGTAAACTGGGATTCGAGGTCGACATTCAGCTTGAGGACGGGATCGTTGGATTGTCCCTGAATCTGAAGCAGACCGGTGAATCCTGAGTAAGGTACTGGAAATGTTGACCACTTTCACAGGTACTGGTGTTATCATTGTCCGCTTCTGTCGGGGTTATCGGACAGAAGCCCTTTCAATAAACAGAGAAGAAACGCACTGTGATGTTGTCAAAATTTAAGCGTAATAAACATCAACAACACCTTGCCCAACTACCCAAGCTTTCCCAATCAGTTGATGATGTAGAGTTTTTCTACTCTCCCACTACTTTCAGGGAGACATTGCTGGAAAAAATTGCCAGCGCAACACGCCGTATCTGCATCATCGCTCTTTACCTTGAGCAGGATGATGGCGGTAAAGGTATCCTGAACGCCCTCTATGATGCCAAACGTCAGCGCCCTGAGCTTGAAATCTGCGTGCTCGTCGACTGGCACCGGGCACAGCGTGGTCGTATTGGCGTGGCAGCATCCAACACCAACGCCGACTGGTATTGCCGTATGGCGCAGGAAAACCCAGGCATTGATATTCCCGTTTACGGCGTGCCAGTGAATACCCGTGAAGCGCTTGGCGTACTGCATTTTAAAGGCTTCATTATCGACGATAGCGTGCTGTATAGCGGCGCGAGCCTGAACGATGTCTATCTCCACCAACACGATAAATACCGCTACGACCGCTACCAGCTTATCCGAAATCCCAAAATGGCCGATATCATGCTGGGCTGGGTCAAACAAAACCTGATTGAAGGGCGCGGCGTAAATCGTCTCGACAACGCGCAACGTCCGAAAAGCCCTGAAATCAAAAATGATATTCGTCTGTATCGTCAGGAATTACGCGACGCGGCCTATCATGTTGAGGGCGATGCCGATAACGATCAGCTTTCGGTTACGCCATTAGTTGGACTTGGAAAAACCAGCCTGCTGAATAAGACCATTTTCCATTTGATGCCCTGTGCGGAAGAGAAACTGGTTATCTGCACACCTTATTTCAACCTGCCAGCTGTGCTGGTACGCAATATTATTCAGCTCCTGCGTGAAGGCAAAAAAGTCGAAATTATCGTTGGCGATAAAACGGCTAATGACTTTTTTATTCCAGAAGATCAACCGTTTAAAATTATTGGCGCCCTGCCTTATCTGTATGAAATTAACCTGCGCCGTTTCCTGAGCCGTCTGCAGTATTACGTCAATACCGATCAATTGGTCGTGCGCTTGTGGAAAGACGACGACAACAGCTATCACTTGAAAGGGATGTGGGTTGATGACGAATGGGTGCTGCTGACGGGGAATAACCTTAATCCGCGTGCCTGGCGCCTGGATCTGGAAAATGCCATTCTGATCCACGACCCGAAACATCAATTAGCGGCTCAGCGTGACAAAGAGCTGGATCTTATCCGTACCCATACCACGGTAGTTAACCATTATCGCGATCTGCAAAGTATCGCCGACTATCCGGTAAAAGTACGCAAGCTCATTCGCCGCTTACGTCGAATTCGTATCGATAAACTTATCAGCCGCATTCTGTAACACCCGGCCCCGTCATTTGATGGGGCTTTTTTTCAGGTTCCTCTATGATGCGATGCTTAATATTAACGAGTGTACTGTGTTTAACCGGGTGTGCGCACATGGCAAATGACCAATGGAGCGGGCAGGATAAAGCGCAGCATTTTATTGCTTCTGCCATGCTCTCCGCTGCGGGCAACGAGTATGCACAACATCAGGGAATTAGTCGCGATCGCAGTGCCGTTTATGGCCTGATGTTTTCTGTTAGCCTTGGCGCATCAAAAGAGTTTTGGGACAGCCGCCCGGCAGGAAGCGGCTGGAGCTGGAAAGATTTTGCCTGGGATGTTGCAGGCGCTACCACGGGTTACGCCGTCTGGCAGCTAGCCAATCACTAAAGACGAATACCTTTACCTTTCCGGTGTAGCATCAACGAAACAATAAATGCCAGTGCGCAAAACGCAGTGACATACCAAAAGAAGGCCGTCTCGATACCTGCCGATTTCAGCGACAGCGCAACGTACTCAGCCGACCCGCCGAATAACGCATTGGCAACGGCGTAAGATAAGCCCACGCCCAGCGCACGAACCTGTGCCGGGAACATTTCGGCTTTCAGGATACCGCTTATTGATGTATAGAAACTCACGATGAGCAGTGCCGTCATCACTAATGCAAAGGCGGCATAGGGTGATGAGACATACTGTAGCGCACTTAAAATAGGTAGCGTGAAGAGCGTCCCCAGCCCACCAAAACAGAGCATGGAAGCACGGCGACCAATGCGATCGGATAAGGCACCTATCACGGGCTGAATAAGCATAAAAACAAATAACGCCACGGTCATCACAATGCTGGCCACATTGGCATGCATACCGGTCGTGTTAACCAGATATTTTTGCATATATGTCGTGAAGGTGTAGAAGCTCAGTGAACCGCCTGCGGTAAAGCCGAGCACCATCACAAACGCCCGGCGATTACGCCATAACCCTTTAAGCGACCCAGCCTCTTTTAATACTCGTACCTCTTTTTTCGATGTTTCATCCAGTTGACGACGCAACCAGAGCGCGACTACAGCCAGTGCGGCGCCAATTGCAAAGGGAATACGCCAGCCCCATGCACGTAACTCAGCATCATCAAGGATCTGCTGAAGAACAACGACCACGAGAAGCGCCAGCAATTGACCCCCAATCAAAGTTACGTACTGGAAAGAGGCATAAAACCCTTTACGTCCTTCAACGGCAATCTCACTCATATAAGTTGCACTGGTGCCGTATTCGCCACCCACGGATAACCCCTGGAACAGTCTTGCCAGTAATAACAATGCCGGGGCCCACGTACCAATGTTTTCATAGCCCGGTAAGCAAGCGATCACCAGAGATCCCAGACACATCATGCATACTGATATCAACATCGACTTTTTGCGCCCATGCCTATCAGCAATACGCCCGAACAGCCAGCCGCCAATCGGACGCATGAGAAATCCGGCGGCGAAAATGCCTGCCGTCTGAAGTAGCTGGGTCGTTGTATTTCCGGCAGGGAAAAAGATGTGAGCAAAGTAGAGCGAACAGAATGAATAAACATAGAAATCAAACCACTCCACCAGATTTCCCGATGACGCACCAACGATTGCCCACACTCTGCGACGTACATCGGTCAAATCGGTTGTTTTATGCTCAGGACGAGTGGTGACATCTGCCATATTTCCCCCTTTAATTGGACATCTTCGATTTTTTATATAAATCAGATTACGCCGGGGTAAAAAGTTAATACAGTGTTAATGATTTGCCTGCTATCATTTCAGAATGTTAGCCTAAGAATGCGCTTATCCCCAGCGTGTGATATGTTCGCGCTTGCGTCGGAGATAATCTTTATCCTGGCGGATCTTATCCCACCATTTTTTAAAGATCGCCGCTGCGGCTGCTTTTACCGGGTCATTTCCTCTTTGCTGAATGCTACCGTCCTCAGCATACTTTTTACCCCCTTTATAGTTGGCGTAACGCCGGGCGCGGGTATATCCCATTTGTATAAATTTGCGGGCCATATCCATGCCAACAAAGTCATTTTGTTGTCGATAGGTTTCGAATAATTGGTAAATTTTTTCAGCTGATGTTGTAGCGGACTCAGGATCTTTGTAACGCCACCAGGGAAGGATTTCACTCTTATAGGGCTCAACCAGCAAAACGCCTTGTTCACCACGTCCCACCTGATAGCGCTCAGGATGATCACGAAAATTAATGCTGGCGAAATCTTGCTGGTAATTGAAGGAATGGCTGGTCAACTATCGTCTCCTTAAACATCTCGAATGGATAAGGATAGGCTATTTAAAAGGCAATGCTATGCAGGCTGGAGAGACGGAAAGTTGTCGAAAATCGTTTTCAGGAGATAAAAACGCAAAAAGCCCATCCGTGAGGATGGGCTTTTTACTTGTCTGATGCCTGGCAGTTTATGAATCACGTTGTGATTCACCCTTCGGGCCGTTGCTGCGCAACGTTCAAAAGCGCTCGCTTTTGTCCTACTCTCTGTCGAGTAGCGAACTGCCCCGAAGACGGGTGCAGGTCTTTTAATTTGATGCCTGGCAGTTCCCTACTCTCACATGGGGAGACCCCACACTACCATCGGCGCTACGGCGTTTCACTTCTGAGTTCGGCATGGGGTCAGGTGGGACCACCGCGCTAAAGCCGCCAGGCAAATTCTGTTGCCGGAAACGAATCTTTTTCACTGTGGCTGCGTTGGCTGCATTCGCAAAGTCAGTCACATACTCATGTATGCTCCTTCCTTTCCTTCATTTGCCGCCTTGCCTCAGCGTAAAATCTTTCGTTCCCGAAAATCTGTATCTAAGCTGAAAATTCTCTCAATCCGCCAAAACATCTTCGGCGTTGTAAGGTTAAGCCTCACGGTTCATTAGTACCGGTTAGCTCAA
>SMDE01000004.1:0-331854 GCA_004346725.1 Phytobacter diazotrophicus
ATGTCAGATCGTATGCGCCTGTTAGGGCGCGGCTGGTAACAGAGCCTTACAGGCGCATCTGAAAAACCTCCGGCTATGCCGGAGGATATTTATTATTCCCCGCCTTCTGTGCCCCGCATCTCATTTCTGTAACGTGTTTTAATCTCAATCCCTATAAATTTGTGATGACCTTCATATCTATTCACCTTCGCTCGTGGGGGCGTATTTACTTTACGCAAATTCGGCTTACGATAAACACATGTTCAAAAATAAACATGTGCTCTAATAAGGTTTCGCAACCAGACGATAAACGAATTTTTGTCTCGACGATCTCATTAATATGGCATTTCTTGCCAGAGGGCGTTTTATGCGTAAAAAGGATTATATAATCACTATTGGTTCCGCCAATATGGACGTGGCGGGCTATTCACATGGTGTATTGAATTACGCGGATTCCAACCCGGGGAAAATAAAATTCACGCCGGGCGGTGTGGGGCGTAATATTTCACAGAATCTGGCATTGCTGGGAACTGAGTCATGGCTACTCACCGTGGTGGGCGATGATTTTTATGGCCAGTCTCTCTTAAATCAAACCAGTCAGTCCGGTGTCCGAATAGAAAAATGTCTTATTGTTGCAGGTGAAAATACATCGAGTTATTTATCGCTCCTGGATAATACCGGCGAAATGCTGGTAGCCATTAACGATATGAATATTACCGACCATTTGTCTGCGGATTTCCTGGCAAAACATATCGATTTTATTCGCGACGCCAGCGTAATTGTTGCCGACTGCAATATCAGTGAAGACGCGCTCGCCTGGCTGCTGACACATGCGGGAGATACGCCTGTTTTCATCGACCCGGTATCCGCCTGGAAATGCGTCAAAATACGCGACTGGCTGGGACAGATTCATACGCTGAAACCCAACCGCCTTGAGGCCGAAACGCTCAGTGGCATTACGCTTTCCGGGCGCGACGATGTAGGAAAGGTTGCCGAATGGTTTCATGCTCGCGGTCTGCGACGGCTGGTACTGAGCATGGGCGGCGACGGCGTTTATTACAGCGAGCGCGATGGCGTAAGTGGGTGGTCACCTCCGATTAAAACCCAGGTCGTTAATGTCACCGGGGCGGGTGACGCCATGATGGCGGGTCTGGCGGCCTGTTGGGTAGAAGGTTTTTCATTTATCGATTCGGTCCGTTTTGCGCAAGGGTGTTCGTCTATGGCTCTGGCGTCCGAATATACCAATAATCCTGACTTATCTTTTTCAAAAGTCACATCGCTAGTGGAGAAACAAGATGTCTGAATTAACGATTTCACCTGAATTACTGCATATCTCTGCGGAAGTAAAAGAAGCGCTCGAAAATAATAAACCGGTTGTAGCGCTGGAATCGACAATTATTTCTCACGGTATGCCCTTCCCGCAAAATGCGCAAACGGCAATTGAAGTCGAAGAGACTATTCGTAAGCACGGTGCGGTACCGGCAACTATCGCCATTATTAAAGGCGTCATGAAAGTTGGTCTGACGAAAGAGGAAATTGAATTATTAGGCCGTGAAGGGCACAGCGTCGCAAAAGTCAGTCGCCGGGATTTACCTTTTGTGGTCGCCGCTGGATTAAATGGTGCAACCACGGTGGCATCCACCATGATTATTGCCGCGCTGGCCGGTATTAAAGTTTTTGCGACCGGGGGCATTGGCGGCGTTCACCGTGGCGCCGAACATACATTTGATATTTCCGCTGATTTGCAGGAGCTGGCGCACACTAATGTCACGGTCGTTTGCGCAGGGGCGAAATCTATTCTCGACCTCGGCCTGACCACCGAATATCTGGAAACCTTCGGTGTACCGTTAATTGGTTATCAGACCAAATCATTGCCGGCGTTTTTCTGCCGTACCAGCCCGTTTGAGGTCAGCATTCGTCTGGATAGCGCAAACGAGATCGCGCGTGCCATGGCGGTGAAGTGGCAAACCGGCCTTAACGGTGGCCTGGTGGTAGCGAACCCGATTCCTGAACAGTTTGCGATGGCGGAAGAGAAAATCAACGCCGCTATCGATCGGGCGGTGAAAGAGGCCGAAGAGCAGGGCGTGGTCGGTAAAGATAGCACGCCGTTCCTGCTGGCTCGTGTAGCCGAGTTAACAGGCGGCGATAGCCTGAAGTCAAACATTCAGCTGGTGTTCAACAACGCCGTACTGGCATGTGAAATCGCAAAAGAGTACCAACGTCTCGCATAAACCGGGCGCGGGCAGTGAGCGGTCGCCCGCAGGGATATCAGACATACCAAAACCTGGCGTTTACGCCGGGTTTCCTGGCATGAAGGGAAAATCATTATGGATATAATGAGAAGTTTTCTGGGTATGGTGGTATTACTGGCCATCGCTTTTCTGCTGTCAGTAAATAAAAAACGCATTAGTTTACGCACGGTTGGCGCGGCGCTGCTGCTGCAAATCGCTATCGGCGGGATTATGCTCTATTTCCCGCCGGGCAAATGGCTGGTTGAGCAGGCGGCGCTGGGCGTACATAAAGTGATGTCCTACAGCGACGCGGGCAGCGCCTTTATCTTTGGGTCGCTGGTCGGGCCGAAAATGGATGTGCTGTTTGACGGCGCCGGGTTTATTTTTGCCTTCCGCGTGCTGCCTGCGATCATCTTCGTTACCGCCTTAATCAGCCTGCTTTACTATATTGGCGTGATGGGGCTGCTGATCCGCATTCTGGGTGGGATTTTCCAGAAAGCGCTTAAGATCAGCAAAATCGAATCCTTTATCGCCGTGACCACGATTTTCCTCGGGCAGAATGAAATCCCGGCTATCGTGAAGCCGTTTATTCATAAGCTCAATCGCAACGAACTGTTTACCGCTATCTGTAGCGGGATGGCGTCAATTGCCGGGTCGATGATGATCGGCTACGCCGGAATGGGGGTGCCGATTGATTACCTGCTGGCCGCGTCACTCATGGCAATTCCGGGCGGTATCCTGTTTGCCCGTATGCTGAGCCCGGCCACCGAAGACTCACAGGTCACGTTTGAAAATCTCTCGTTTACCGAAACACCGCCAAAAAGCATTATCGAAGCGGCGGCAAGCGGCGCGATGACCGGGCTAAAAATTGCCGCCGGTGTGGCGACGGTGGTGATGGCATTTGTGGCGATCATCGCGCTGCTGAACGGCATTATTGGCGGTGTGGGCGGCTGGTTCGGTTTCGGCAACGCGACGCTTGAAGGGATCTTTGGTTATGCGCTGGCACCGCTGGCGTGGATCATGGGCGTGGACTGGCACGATGCGACCCTGGCTGGCAGCCTGATCGGGCAGAAACTGGCGATCAATGAGTTCGTAGCCTATCTCAATTTCTCCCCTTATCTGCAAGCGGGCGGCACGCTGGATGTCAAAACCATCGCCATTATCTCGTTTGCGCTGTGCGGGTTTGCTAACTTCGGTTCCATTGGCGTGGTGGTCGGCGCCTTTTCCGCGATTGCTCCCCAGCGCGCGCCGGAAATCGCTCAGCTTGGGATGCGGGCGCTGGCGGCGGCAACGCTCTCAAACCTGATGAGTGCCACCATCGCCGGGTTCTTTATCGGTCTTGCCTGATTCAGCGGCGCGTCAGGTTTCGCTGGCGCGTCCCTTCACGTTTTGCCACTTTCAATGAAGCAATCCGGAAAAGCTATGCTCCGGAGCCATTTCCATCGCGAGCGCGGTCAGCGCCTTTCTGTTACGAATGACATAGCCTGTTTTCTGTTTTGCCAGGATGCCATCATGGATTAACTGGGCAATGACGTATAACAGGTGCCGATAGGTCACTCCCATATATTCCGCCGCCTGAGTGTGCTTTTCATGGTAGATGCCATCGTGCTGAGTTAATAAAATAAATGCAGCCAGACGGTTGAGTAACGGAAAAGACTGATTCTGGGTTAATGAAACAATATTCCGGTAATTCTTTTGGCTCAGCGAGATACAGAGATTGCGCAGAAAAAGGGCGTCATTTAGCAATTGCGGACGAAACTGTTTCATCGATAGCGCCAGGCACCAGCATTCTTCAATCGCCTGTACATCACGGGGCTCGTGGTGCTTATCAACCAGCTCAATCTCGCCGATAAAGCACGGCGCGCCAAAAAAATCGATCAACGAAACCCGGCCGTTCGGCAATGTGGCATAGAGTTTCGCCCGTCCGCGCGCGAGGTAAAACAGATGCAGCGGCTGGCTACCTTCCTTCACAATATAATCTCCGGCAACTACATGAAAAAGTCGGGTATCGGCTAAAACATCTGTGGAAAAATGTGATCTATATCCAGAATTATTTATTAGTTGCTGTTTCAGATCGTCATTTTTAATTTCTTTCATCGTTGCTTCCCGATATGAGATTTCTCATATTTAGCATATGTGGCCTGCTGATATGCTTCAATCATCGACTTGATTAAATTTTCTTTGATGAAACATAAATAACCTAGCAGCGTACAGAGGAAATAAAAATGGAAAAGAGAAAAATTATTCTTGATTGCGATCCTGGACATGATGATGCGATTGCGATGATGATGGCCGCGCGCCACCCTGCAATAGACTTATTGGGCATTACCATAGTTGCAGGAAACCAGACGCTGGATAAAACACTCATTAATGGACTGAATGTTTGCCAGAAACTGGGTATTAATGTGCCAGTATTTGCCGGGATGCCACAACCCATTATGCGTCAGCAAATTGTGGCGGATAATATTCATGGTGAATCCGGTCTCGACGGCCCGGTATTTGAGCCGCTTACCCGCAAAGCCGAGACCACGCACGCCGTGAAATATATTATCGATACACTGATGGCGAGCGAGGGCGATATTACGCTGGTGCCGGTAGGGCCGCTGAGTAATATTGCTGTCGCGATGCGTATGCAACCTGCGATCCTGCCTAAGATCCGCGAAATCGTTCTGATGGGCGGCGCCTATGGTACCGGAAACTTTACGCCATCGGCTGAATTTAATATTTTCGCCGACCCGGAAGCCGCACGTGTCGTCTTCACTTCCGGCGTGCCATTGGTAATGATGGGGCTTGACCTGACAAATCAGACGGTCTGCACCGCAGACGTGATTGCGCGGATGGAAAAGGCGGGGGGACCTGCGGGTCAATTATTCAGCGACATCATGAATTTTACCCTCAAAACGCAGTTTGAGAATTACGGACTTGCAGGCGGCCCGGTGCATGACGCAACCTGTATCGGCTATTTGATCAACCCTGATGGGATCAAAACCCAGGAGATGTATGTCGAAGTTGATGTAAATAGCGGACCTTGCTACGGGCGGACCGTGTGTGATGAATTGGGCGTATTAGGAAAACCTGCCAATGCAAAAGTGGGAATAAGCATTGACACTCAGTGGTTCTGGGATTTAACGGAAGAATGTGTTCGCATGTATTGCTAATATTTATTGCATTATTTTGTAAATTGTAGCGTTTAAAACAACTTACCCCTGAACTGTATTTATGGGCAGAATGCTGTTGCCCATATCAATATCAGACATACCAAAAATAGCTGACAGAGATAATCATTATGGATGTAATGAGAAGTATTCTGGGTATGGTGGTATTACTGGCGATAGCATTTCTGCTGTCAGTAAATAAAAAAAGAATTAGCATGAGAACCGTCTCTGCTGCATTAGGTTTGCAGATAATAATTGGCGGCGTTATGCTCTATTTTCCGCCGGGAAAATGGTTGGCTGAGCAGGCCGCAATGGGCATTCATAAAGTGATGACCTACAGCGATGCCGGTAGCGCTTTCATATTTGGTTCGCTGGCCGGGCCTAAAATGGATGCAGTTTTTGATGGTGCCGGTTTTGTTTTCGCTTTTCGTGTCTTGCCTGCCATTATTTTTATTACCGCCCTGGTGAGTTTACTTTATTACATAGGCATTATGGGGGTTCTTATTCGCCTTCTCGGGGGAATATTTCAAAAAGCCCTGAACATCAGCAAGATTGAATCGTTCGTCGCCGTGACCACAATTTTCCTTGGGCAGAATGAAATCCCCGCTATCGTGAAGCCCTTTATCGACAAGTTAAACCGTAATGAGCTTTTTACCGCCATTTGTAGTGGCATGGCGTCCATTGCAGGTTCAACGATGATTGGTTATGCCGGCTTGGGGGTGCCGATTGACTACCTGCTGGCCGCGTCATTAATGGCGATTCCTGGGGGTATCTTATTTGCGCGTTTGTTAAGCCCGGCCACTGAAGCGACGCAAGTCACATTCGATAACCTCTCCTTTACCGAAACACCGCCAAAAAGCATCATAGAAGCGGCGGCAAGCGGCGCGGTGGCCGGGCTGAAAATTGCGGCAGGTGTGGCGACGGTGGTGATGGCGTTTGTGGCGATCATCGCGCTATTAAACGGCATTATTGGCGGTGTGGGCGGCTGGTTCGGTTTCGGCAACGCGACGCTCGAAGGGATCTTTGGTTATGCGCTGGCACCGCTGGCATGGATCATGGGCGTGGACTGGCACGATGCGACGCTGGCCGGTAGCCTGATTGGGCAAAAGCTGGCGATCAATGAGTTCGTGGCCTATCTCAATTTCTCGCCTTATCTGCAGGCGGGCGGCACGCTGGATGTCAAAACCATCGCCATTATTTCGTTTGCGCTATGTGGGTTTGCCAACTTCGGTTCCATTGGCGTGGTAGTTGGCGCGTTTTCCGCGATTGCCCCCCAACGCGCGCCGGAAATCGCCCAGCTTGGGATGCGGGCGCTGGCGGCGGCAACGCTCTCTAACCTGATGAGTGCCACCATCGCCGGGTTCTTTATCGGTCTTGTCTGAGTCAACGGCACGCCAGTGTCACTGGCGTGCGTTCTTTACGCTTCAGCTTTGCTTGTATTGAGTAACGCCATCGCATTTTCTGCTGAGAGGGCAGGGTTGTTGATGCTCACGCTGGCGCGGGAAATCGCCGCACAGGCCATGGCAAAGTGGGCGCTCTCGGTAAAATTTCCCCCTTCCAGGAAGCTATATAACAGCCCCGCCATAAATCCGTCATCGGCCCCGAAGCGGTCGGTGAAGGTGTGATCCGGCGAGGTCAGCAGAAGCTGCTCACCATCACGTTTAGAGCAGAACACGGAATCATCGTCCAGATACACGAAGATGCGTTGCACCCCTTGTTCATGGAGTGAATTGACCGCCGCGATTTTGTCTGCTTCACGACGAATTGGCTGACCCCATAAGATTTGCAGCTCTTGTAACGTGGGTTTCAGCGTGTGAATGCGTGACAGCCAGGGGCGAATCTTATCGGCTTTGAACTCGGAAACCGTATCGACGAAGACCGGAATATTCCCCGCCATGGTGAAGACCCACTGCAATGCCTCTTCGGTCAGGTTGCAATCAGCAAGCACCACACCCGCATGCATCACCAGATCGCGTGAGGCATTGAGCAACTGCGGCGTCAATTGCTGCAGAATATGGGTATCGTTGATGGCCAGTACTGTCTCTTCCTGCTGATTGGCAACCGACAGATAGGTAGAGGTGTTGTGCCCGTGCAGACGAATACAGCTTTGCACGTTCACCCCGGCCTGCCGGGTCTGTTCCAGTAACGTTTCGCCATAAAAATCATCCCCCACGACGGAGATAAGGTGCACATCGCGGCCCAGCAGGGCGAGGTTATGGGCAACATTACGCCCTACGCCGCCTGCGGAACACTGGATGTTACCGGGGTTGGAGGCGGACTGCGGGTAATGGATATCCGCCACGCCGCGAATATCCATATTAATGGCGCCAAACACCACGCAGTAATCCTGCTCGGTCAGAATGTAGCCTTTGCCTTTGATAAGCCCTTTACGCATCAAATCCATAATATGGGCGGCGACGCGTGAACGGCTGATTTGTAAAATATCGCCTATCTCATTTTGCTGAATAAGTGGGTTGCTGCGCAGGATTTGTAATATCTGTTTTTCCCTGTCGTTCATTTACGCCACGGCCTCTTCATTTTGTTGGGCTTTCAGCCAGGCAATCTCTTCTGCCCAGATGTCCGGGTTGATGGTTTCCAGAATCATCGGAATACCGTCGAAGCGATCGTCTTGCATGATCCAGCGGAAGGCATCATGACCAATATTGCCTTCGCCCAGGCTGTGATGGCGGTCGACACGGCTGCCGAATGTGCTTTTGGCATCGTTGAGGTGCATACCGCGCAGGTAGTTGAACCCCACTACGCGTTCAAATTCGGCGAACACTTTCGCGGTGCTTTCAGTGGTGCGCAGGTCGTACCCGGCGGCAAATGCATGGCAGGTATCGATACACACGCCGACGCGGGATTTGTCTTCGACACCATCGATAATGGCGGCCAGATGCTCAAAGCGAAAGCCGAGGTTGCTGCCCTGGCCTGCGGTGTTTTCGATAACCGCCGTGACGCCTTTGGTTTGTGCGAGCACAATGTTAATGGATTCGGCAATGCGCGCCAGGCACTTATCTTCATCGATTTGCATAAGATGGCTGCCGGGGTGGAAGTTCAGCAGCGTCAGCCCCAGTTGTTCGCAGCGTTGCACTTCATCGAGAAAGGCATCGCGGGATTTCTCCAGCGCCTCTTCAACCGGGTGACCCAGATTAATCAGATAACTGTCGTGGGGCAGAATTTGTCCCGGCTGATAGTGGTATTTTTCGCAGGCGGCTTTGAATTCATCAATCGTCTCGCTGGTGAGCGGCGCGGCACGCCATTGACGCTGATTTTTTGTGAACAGGGCAAACGCAGTGGCTTCGATTTCTGCTGCGCGAATGGCGGCATTGGCCAGACCGCCGGCGGCGCTGACATGCGCTCCGATGTATTTCATGTAAAGACTCCTGTTAAACCCGCAATACGCGTCATCCTTCACGCTGCATCGTTGTTGGCTTCATTCACTCACCCCGCGCCGGGGATGCTTTCATTTGCCGCCTTGATGCAACGCGAAGGATTTTGCGTAATTAAATAAATATTTTCCAATAATAGCGGGTTAACAGGGAACAGACGTAAGGTTTTATGCCATCACATGGTGCACCAGCAGGTTAATTGCACCGCCACCGACAATCAGCCAGACAAACAGCGCCAGCGCCATCAGTAGCGGCTTCGCTCCTGCCTTTTTCAGTGCGCTGATATGGGTGGTTAATCCCAGTGCGGCCATCGCCATCGCCAGCAAAACGGTATCAACGGTAATCAGGACATCAACCACACCTTTTGGCAGCAGATGGAACGAGTTAAATACGGCCACCAGGATAAACAACACCGCAAACCACGGAATGGTAATCTTGCTTTTTTCGCCTTCTGCCGCCGGGGAGAGTTGTTTAACCCGCGAGGCAAGCAGGATCAGGAACGGTGCCAGCATCATCACGCGCAGCATTTTGGCAATAACCGCCGCATTCTCGGCATCCGGGCTGACGGCATGGCCTGCGGCCACCACCTGCGCCACTTCATGCATGGTTGAACCCATATAGATGCCGTACGCTTCCGGGGTGAACCAGTGCGCCAGCAGCGGATACATGGCCGGGTAGATAAAAATGGCCAGCGTTCCGTAAATCACCACGGTGGCGACGGCAACGGCGACTTTGCTGGACTCCGCTTTGACCACCGGTTCGGTTGCCAGCACGGCGGCAGCGCCGCAAATACTGCTGCCTGCACCAATCAGCCAACTGGTTTTTCTGTCCAGCCCAAAGACCTTTTGACCGAGTAAACAGGCCAGCATAAAGGTGCTGGAGAGCATCAACACATCGATAGCGATGCCGCTGACGCCTACCTCAGCAATTTGCGAAAATGTCAGGCGCAAGCCATAAAGAATAATACCGAGTCGCAACAAATACTGTTTTGACCACAATACGCCCGCATCACAGTGAGCGTGGATGCGCGGGTAAAGTGTGTTGCCTGCGACAATACCAAATAAGATAGCCAGCGTTAGCGCGCTAAAGCCTGCACCCGCGACCGAAGGAATATTACCCAGCCACAATGCCAGCCCGGCAATGACCGCACTGAGTAACAGACCCGGTGCGAACAACGTGACGTAGTTCTTGCGTGGAACATGATGTGTGATTTCAGTCATAACCTTCTCCTTTCTCCGGGTAAAAGGTTACGGGGCTCTGGCTTAAAGGTAAAATTGATTATATATTTATAATTAATCTTTATAAGTGGTAAGTAACCCTTACCCCGACGGTGAAAATTTATGCATATCACATTACGGCAGCTCGAAGTTTTCGCCGAGGTGCTCAAGAGCGGTTCCACGACCCAGGCTTCGCAAATGCTGTCTTTATCGCAGTCGGCGGTCAGTGCTGCGCTGACCGACCTCGAAGGTCAACTCAGCGTTCAGCTTTTCGATCGCGTCGGTAAACGGCTGGTGGTGAATGAGCATGGCCGTTTGCTCTATCCCAGGGCGCTGGCGCTGCTGGAGCAGGCGACGGAAATTGAGCAACTGTTTCGTGAAGAAAATGGCGCAATTCGCGTGTACGCCAGCAGTACGATTGGCAATTACATCCTGCCGGAGATCATTGCCCACTATCGACGGGATTTTCCCCAGTTGCCGCTGGATATGAGCGTGGGCAACAGCCAGGACGTTATCAATGCGGTGGCCGATTTTCGTGTCGATATAGGTCTGATTGAAGGGCCTTGCCATACGGCTGAGATCATCGCTGAACCCTGGCTTGAGGATGAACTGGTGGTGTTCGCGCCGCCAGACTCCCCGTTGTTGCAAGGGGAGGTCACGCTGGCGCGCCTGGCCGCTGCGCCGTGGATCCTGCGTGAGCGCGGCTCCGGTACCCGTGAGATTGTCGATTATCTGCTGCTATCCCATCTGCCTGAGTTTCATCTCGGCATGGAGCTTGGCAATTCAGAAGCTATCAAACATGCCGTGCGCCACGGGCTTGGCATCAGTTGCCTTTCGCGGCGCGTGATCGCCGAACAGCTTGAAGCGGGTTCGTTGGTCGAAGTCCCTGTTCCCTTGCCTCGCCTGGTACGCACCCTGTGGCGTATTCACCACCGTCAAAAGCATCTTTCCAGTGCACTGAATCGCTTTTTGCGTTATTGCGACATTTGATTGCACCAGTAACAGGCAGTTGCACCATTCTGGTGTGCGACTGCCTGCTTTATCTCCTCTTTATGACCGCTTAACTGCCGCTATAGCGGGCCCGCTCGCCTTTTTATCTCGTTGGCACATTAGTTGCAAAAAGTTATTCAAAGAATCTTTTGTTTCATGAGCGATGAGGTGACGAGAATGAAGAAGTGGATGATGGCAGCAGCGGGTGCGGCATTAATAGTGTCCTGCGCAGGGCAGGCGATGGCCGATCAGCTCCAGGATATTCAAAAGCGCGGCGTGCTGCGCGTGGCGGTACCGCAGGACTTCCCGCCGTTTGGCTCCGTGGGAACCGATCTCAAGCCGCAGGGCTACGATATCGACATGGCGGAGTATCTGGCCAAAGAGATGAAAGTGAAGGTAGAACTGGTGCCGGTAACCAGCGCTAACCGCGTCCCTTATCTGCAAACCAATAAAGTTGATCTGGTCATCTCCAGCCTCGGTAAGAATGCGGAGCGCGAAAAAGTGATCGACTTTAGCCGCGCCTATGCCCCGTTCTTCCTCGGCGTATTTGGACCGAAAGACGCCACTCTGGCAGACGCTGCCGCGCTGAGCGGTAAGTCGGTCGGCGTCACCCGTGGGGCGGTGGAAGACATGGTATTAAGCGATCTGGCCCCGAAAGATGCCGAGGTCAAACGCTACGAAGATAACAACACCACCATCTCTGCTTATCTTTCCGGCCAGGTGCAGTATATGGCGACGGGTAATGTGGTGGTGGCTGCGATTGCCCGCCAGAACCCGGAAAAAGCGCCGGTCAGCAAATTTATGCTTAAAGATTCCCCCTGCTTTATCGGGCTTAAGAAAAATGAGCCTGCGCTGAAAGCCGAAGTGGACAAGCTGATTGAACAGGCACTGAAAGACGGCACGCTCAACAACTTCTCGCAGAAATGGATGCAGGCGCCGCTGCCCGCCACCCTGGGCGTGTAAGGGTCTGGCATGACGACAACGCTTGATTTTGCCGCGCTGTGGCCGTTCTGGCCGCAGCTACTCGCGGGGCTTTGGACCACGGTAACCTTAACCATTCTGGCAACCATCGGCGGCGTGTCTCTTGGCATCCTGGGCGCGGCGCTACGTAGCGGCAAGCCCACGCTGGCGAGCCATATCTGGGGCGCGTATGTCGAGCTTATTCGTAATACGCCGTTCGTAGTGCAACTCTTTTTTATCGTTTTCGGTCTGCCTGGTCTGGGGCTGAAATTAACGGCAGGCGAGGCGGCGTTAATCGCCATGCTGGTTAACCTTGGGGCTTACAGTACGGAGATTATCCGCGCCGGGATCCAGGTGGCGCCAAAAGGACAATGGGAAGCGGCGCGCGTGCTGGGGCTAACGAAAACGCAGACCTTTATTCGCGTGATCCTGCCGCCGTCGCTGCGGCGTATTTATCCGGCCCTGGTCAGCCAGTGCATTATCGTAATGCTCGGATCGTCGGTGGTCTCGCAGGTGTCCTATGAAGAGCTGACGTTTGCGGCAAACCTGATCCAGTCGCGTACGTTTTTAAGTTTTGAAGTTTATCTGGTCACCACATTGCTGTATCTGGCGCTTTCACTGTTGATGCGTCAGGTTTTGATGGCGGCGGGACGGAAGTGGTTGGGGAGCGAGAGTTGATGAGTACATTTACCGACTGGGATATTCTGCGCAACCTGTTGCTGGCGGCGCGCTGGACCTTGCTGTTGTCGCTGATCGCGTTTATCTGCGGCACGCTGGTGACACTGCCGCTGCTGGTATTACGCATCAGCCGCTGGCACTGGCCGAAACGTCTGATCAGCGCCTATGCCGCGCTTTTTCAGGGCACCCCGCTACTGATGCAGCTCTTTCTGGCTTTCTTCGGTATTGCCTTGTTCGGTATTGATGTTAGCCCGTGGACGGCGGCAACGCTGGCGCTGACGCTCTTTACCAGCGCGTTCCTGCTGGATATCTGGTACGGCAGTATTAAGGCGTTGCCGAAAGGGCAGTGGGAGGCCTGTCGCTGTCTGGGGTTGAGTTTTGGTCAGACACTGTTTCGGGTGATTGCGCCACAGGCTATTCGTATTGCCATTGCCCCGACGGTCGGCTTTTCCGTACAGGTGATTAAAGGGACGGCGTTGGCCTCGATCATCGGCTTTGTCGAACTGACCAAAGCGGGCACCATGCTGAATAATGTCACCTTCGCCCCTTTTAAAGTGTTTGGCCTGGTTGCCCTGGGCTATTTCCTGATGTGTTACCCGCTGTCGCGTTACAGCCGTTATCTGGAGAAGAAATTCCATGCCGCTCATCACCATTAATGACGTGCAAAAATACTATGGCGAGAACCATGTGCTCAAAGGCGTAAGCCTGGATATCGAAATGGGCGAAGTGGTGTCGATCATCGGGCGCAGCGGTTCCGGGAAAAGCACCTTGTTACGCTGCATGAATGGGCTTGAGGGCTACCAGGACGGCAGTATTAAACTCGGTGGGATGACGGTAACCGACCGGGAGTCGCAGGCGCGGGAAATCAGTCGCTCGGTGGGGATGGTGTTTCAGAGTTTTAACCTGTTTCCACACATGACCGCGCTGGAGAACGTGATGCTGGCGCCGCGTCGGGTGCTGAAATTGCCGACGGATGAGTGCCGCAAGCTGGCGATTGAGATGCTGGAGAAGGTCGGTCTCGGTGAGCGCATCGATTATTATCCGTCGAATTTGTCAGGCGGGCAGCAGCAGCGCGTGGCGATTGCCCGTGCGCTGGCGATGAAACCAAAAGTATTACTCTGCGATGAGATAACCTCAGCGCTGGATCCGGAGCTGGTGGGCGAGGTGTTACGTGTGCTGGAGCAGCTTGCCGCCGAAGGGATGACCCTGATTCTGGTGACCCACGAGATGAGTTTTGCCCGCGAAGTGGGCGACCGGGTGGTGTTTATGCATCAGGGAAAAGTATGGGAGCAGGGCGAGAGTAAGTCGTTCTTTAGCCAGCCGCGTACCCCGGAATTGCAGCAATTTATCGCCTCAGTGCGTGGACTGAATTAGGTCTTTGCGTTTTTCCCCTCACCTGGCCCTCTCTCCAAAAGGAGAGGGGAGGTTGCCGTTACGCCGCTTTGCGTGAGCTTTCAGCCTCTTTTCCCCCTCGCTCGCCAGATGTCGATTCCACTGCTTTACTTATAATCCACTGGCGATCATGAAGGTCTCTAATAAAACGTTGATTGTGCCGGAAGGATGCCCTTTCGTTTGCTACAATCGCGCCTCATTTTTTAGATGGATAGCATTTTCTTATGGTTTCCGAAACTAAAACCACACAAGCGCCCACGCTTCGCCGTGAACTCAAGGCGCGTCACCTGACGATGATCGCCATTGGCGGATCGATCGGTACAGGGTTGTTTGTCGCATCAGGGGCGACGATTTCTCAGGCGGGCCCGGGCGGCGCGCTGTTCTCCTATATTCTTATTGGTCTGATGGTCTATTTCCTGATGACCAGCCTTGGCGAGCTGGCGGCGTATATGCCAGTGTCCGGCTCCTTCGCGACTTACGGCCAGCAATACGTTGAAGAAGGCTTTGGCTTCGCGCTGGGCTGGAACTATTGGTACAACTGGGCGGTGACCATCGCCGTTGACCTGGTGGCCTCGCAACTGGTGATGACCTGGTGGTTTCCGGATACGCCCGGCTGGATCTGGAGCGCCGTATTCCTGTGCGTGATCTTCCTGCTCAACTACATCTCCGTTAAAGGCTTTGGCGAAGCGGAATACTGGTTTTCGCTTATCAAAGTGACCACCGTTATCATCTTTATCGTCGTTGGCGTACTGATGATCGTCGGCATTTTCAAAGGCGACCAGCCGGCTGGCTGGAGCAACTGGCAGGTAGGCGACGCACCCTTTGCGGGCGGGCTATCGGCGATGATTGGCGTGGCGATGATTGTCGGCTTCTCCTTCCAGGGTACCGAGCTGATTGGTATTGCGGCAGGTGAGTCCGAAGACCCGGAGAAGAACATTCCGCGCGCGGTGCGTCAGGTGTTCTGGCGTATTCTGCTGTTTTATGTGTTCGCTATCCTGGTCATCAGCCTGATCATTCCTTATACCGATCCGAGCCTGCTGCGTAATGATGTGAAAGACATCAGCGTCAGCCCGTTCACCCTGGTATTTGAACATGCGGGTCTGTTGTCTGCGGCAGCGGTAATGAATGCCGTTATCCTCACGGCGGTACTGTCGGCGGGTAACTCCGGTATGTACGCGTCTACCCGCATGCTTTACACCCTGGCCTGCGATGGCAAAGCGCCGCGCATTTTCGCTAAGCTGTCGAAGGGCGGCGTGCCGCGTAACGCCTTGTATGCCACTACCGTGATTGCGGGTCTGTGCTTCCTGACGTCGATGTTTGGCAACCAGACTGTTTACCTGTGGCTGCTGAACACCTCCGGCATGACCGGTTTTATCGCCTGGTTGGGTATTGCTATCAGCCATTACCGCTTCCGTCGTGGTTATGTCATGCAGGGGCACGATCTGAACAACCTGCCGTACCGTTCAGGTTTCTTCCCGCTGGGGCCGATCTTCGCTTTTGTGCTGTGCCTGATCATCACCCTGGGCCAGAACTATCAGGCTTTCCTGGCGGATACCATTGACTGGGGGGCCGTAGCGGCAACCTATATTGGTATTCCACTGTTCCTGATCATCTGGTTTGGTTACAAGCTGTCGAAAGGCACCCACTTTGTAAGCTACAAAGATATGGTGTTCCCGGAGCGCTTTAAGAAATAACCGGCAGTTGTTCTGCGATGACCAATAAAAACGCCCCGGCAAATTACCGGGGCGTTTTTTGTTAAGCGTTATCAGAAGTTATAGGTTAAGCCAACGGTATAACGGCGGCCATCAAGGACCGTGTCATAGGTGTCGTAATCAATCTGCTTATCCAGCACGTTGTAAATCCCGGCGGAGACCAGCAAATTCTTATTCGCGTTGTAACGCAGACCCACATCCACCTGACTGTAAGATGGCGTACCCTGCGACATTGAGGTGCGGCTTAAGTATTCCGAGGTTTTGCCACGGAAGTTCAGGCGACCCCAAAGACCCACATCCTGCGTGGCCTGCCAGTCCAGCGTGGTGTTGATCATGTGTTTCGGCATTTTGTTAAGCGGCTTGCCGGAGAACTGACCGCTTTTCTGTTCTGACTCGGTAAAGGTGTAGTTGGCCGTCAGGTTAAGGTCGCGCGTGATGTTCCAGCCGAAGGTGGATTCGACGCCGCGCATATTGGCTTTATCAACGTTAACGCGATCGCTGACAAAATCGTAACTGACGCTGCCGATCGTACAGGCAGGATCGGCGCTGCTGTTGCACCGACGTACTTCGGTGATTTTATCCTTGAAGTCGGTATTGAACAGCGTAATACCCGCATTGAGGGTGTCATTGTTATCCCACAGCAGGGCGATTTCTTCGCTGAGGCTTTTTTCCGGTTTCAGGTCGGGGTTGCCGACAATCATGCCATTCATGCGGCCACCGCCTGTCGCCTGTCCCCAGCTTGCGGAAGACTGACGCAGATCCGGGGCGCGATAACCTGCCGACACGCCGCCTTTAATTGTCCACTGGTCGGTCAGATGCCACACGCCGTAGCCGCGCGGTGTCCAGTTGGTGCCGTAGTTTTCATCTTTGTCCATGCGCAGGCCGCCAGTCAGCGTCACGCTGTCGAGCACCGCCCATTCATCTTCTGCAAATAACGCCCAGCTCCAGCGGGTGAGTTTATTCAGCCCGTCCGCCGCTTCCAGTTGATTGCCGTTATCGCGCAGTTTCTCATAGCGATACTGCCCGCCGACCGTCATGGTATGGCTGCCAAGGAAGATCTGGTTCTGGTTGTTGACGATGGTGTTATACGACTTCATCTGGCGACCCGGGTTATTGGTCTCTTCCTGCTGAATGTAGCTGGATGTGTTGAAGTCGCTGTAATAACCGCTGTGGGTTAACGAGTAAGTGGTGTGCTCGTAGCGGCTGTCACTTTTGCTGTTGGGCGTACAAACGTTGCCACGGCAGGTCTCCGCCGCCGACGACATACCAGGCGTACTGTTGCGATCCTGCAATTCGCGGGCAATATCCAGGTCGAAATCGTTTTTATCATCCGGGGTGAAATTGAACGTCACGCCACCGTTGCGCAGGCGCTGCTCGTTATAGCCGTTGAGGATTTTATCTTCCGCGCGACGGGATAATAGCCCGCTCACTTTCGCGCCCAGTAGCCCGTCAATCAGCGGGCCGGAAGCGGAAGCGTTGGTCTGGAAGAGATCGCCGGAATCACTGTTTTCCTGGAAAGTGGCATCGCCATGCACTGAGCCTGTCCAGCCTTTGGTATTGGACACTTTTTTGGTGATGACGTTAATCACACCGCCCATTGCGTCAGAACCGTACAGTGATGACATCGGGCCGCGGATCACTTCAATACGTTCAATGGATTCTAGTGGCGGCAGCCAGCCCTGTTCGATACCGGCGTTATCACTGTTGGGGCGCGTACCGCGTGTGCTGATTCGTTTGCCATCGACCAAAAAGAGGGTGTATTGCGAAGCCATGCCGCGAATGCTGATATCACTGCTGCTGCCACCGCCGGTCACCACCACACCCGGAACATCTTTCAACGCGTCGGTGACATCCCGGTACGCTTTATCTTCAAGCTGCTGTTTAGAAATAACCGAAATAGAAGCCGGGGCGTTCTGGATTTTCTGTTCAAACCCGGTAGCGGAGACGACGACGGTGTCTTCTCCAGCCGCAAGGAGTGCCGGGGGGAAGGTGGCAGCGCAGACGGCAACTGCCAGCAATTTAGCGCGAGGTAAAGTCATTTTGTCATTCCGTTTAAATGAATAAAGCTCCATCGGGCAATACCATGAAGAGTATAAGTATTTGTTTTTAAGAACTCTGGTGATGGAGAAGCGGAAGGATTGTGGATAAAAAGTGAATTTATGTAAATACAACTGATAATTGAAATCATTTGCATTTGTTGTTTTTGGTGAGGGGAAATCTAGTTTTTTCAGCGGGATAGTGGCAAGTGTAAGGAATCGTAAAGAGGAGGGCACCGCCCTCCGGTGATTATTTCAGCAGATATTGCGCGTGGAAACGCAGGTGGTCTTCAATAAACGAGGCCATAAAGTAATAGCTGTGATCATAGCCAGGCTGAACACGAAGCGTGAGCGGCCAGCCGGTCTGGCGGGCGGCCTCAGCCAGACGGGCGGGCTGTAGCTGTTCTGCGAGGAATTGATCGGCATCGCCCTGATCGATAAGCGTTGGGATCGCATCTTTATTTTGGCTGGCCAGCATCAGCGCGCAGCTATCCCAGGCCTGCCAGGTTGAGGTGTCGTTGCCCAGATAAGCGCTAAAGGCTTTCTGTCCCCAAGGGACCTGTGCCGGGTTTACAATCGGCGCAAACGCAGAAACGCTGGTAAAGCGCCCCGGGTTTTTCAGTGCCATGATCAGTGCTCCATGGCCGCCCATCGAATGACCGCTGATGGCGCAACGTTCGCTGACGGTAAATTGTGATTGAATTAACGCGGGCAGTTCATCGCGCAGATAGTCATACATGCGGTAATGCGCCGCCCACGGTTGTTCGGTGGCGTTGAGATAAAAGCCCGCGCCTTTGCCCAGATCATAGCCATCGGCGTCGGCAACGTCATCGCCGCGCGGACTGGTATCCGGCATTACCAGAACAATCCCCAGCTCAGCCGCAACGCGTTGCGCGCCGGCTTTGGTGGTGAAGTTTTCATCGGTACAGGTCAGGCCCGACAGCCAGTACAGCACCGGAGGGGGTGTTGTTGTCTTCGTGGGCGGTAAAAAAATGCTAAATGTCATGGTGCAATTCAGCACGGTGGAGTCGTGCCGCCAGCGTTGTTGGCGCCCCTCAAAACAGCGGTGCTCTTCAAGCAATTCCATGCAAGGCTCCTTGATTATTTGTTAACAGTTAAAGCGTGACGATCACTCATAATACAGATAATTCATGCGCCTGTGAGTAACTTTCACTTTCACCTCGCTGCATCATAATGCATCATAAATTTTACTTTTTTTTAACGTCAGAGGTTTTCATGGCGCTACGCATTGCGCTCTGTGGCTTTATCGTACTGGTGGTGGCAATGGGAATAGGGCGCTTTGCCTTCACGCCCCAGGTGCCGCTGATGATTCGCGATGGACAACTGACGTTAACCAGTGCCGGACTGGTCGCCGCGATGAATTACCTCGGTTATTTACTGGGAGCATGGGACGCGATGCGCGCCAGTAAACATATCGAAATGCGTCTGTATCTTGGCGTTGCGGGTGCTGTTGCGCTGACCTTTCTTTCGGCGCTGGCGGATAACGCCATTGCACACGGCGCGCTGCGTCTGGTGATTGGTGCGATGAGCGGCTGGGCGATGGTGCTTACCGCAGCCTGGACGAACGAGCGTCTGGCGCATTACGCCCGTCCGGGTTTGAGTGCCGCCGTATTTGCCGGGCCGGGGTCGGGCATCGCCCTGAGCGGCCTGCTGGCGGTGGTTATTCAGTCGCGCGCGCTCTCCTCAACGGCAGCCTGGCAGGTCTACGGCGTACTGGCTCTGGTGCTGGTGGTATTGATCGCCCGCTATTTGCCGCATCCGGGTCAGTTACATCGTTCCGGCGTTCAGCCAGAACCGCTGCATTTGACAACGGATCTGAAACGACTGGTCTGGAGCTATAGCCTGGCGGGGTTTGGCTACATCTTACCTGCGACCTTTCTTTCGCAAATGGCGGCGCTGCGCTTTCCCGGTAGCCTCTTTGCGCAGTTTGTCTGGCCAGTGTTTGGTGCTGCCGCAGTTGTCGGGATTGGGCTGAGTATTGCCCTGCGTCATGTGGGCCATAGCCATCAGCGGCTGGCGATTGTGCTGTGGCTACAAGGGTTGGGTGTGGTGGCCTCTTGCGTATTGCCGGGGATGGGTGGACTGGTCATGGGCGCGCTATTGGTCGGCGGGGGTTTTCTGTGTGCGGTGCAGTTATCGCTGCTGTATGGCCGCGAACTGGCGCCGAATCATACCCGGTATATGGCGGGTTTGCTCACCACCGGCTATGCCGTCGGGCAATTGATTGGGCCGATGACGTCTGCGCTCTCCACCTGGCTTACGCAGCGGCTGGAACCCGCACTAGTGCTGGCCGGGCTGGCGCTGCTACTCGGCGGGATTTTGGTCTGGAAACGTTCGGCGTGAAAGGTACGAGCAATTTCATTAATTATCACCGTGAATACTGGATTCTGTGCGCGACCTCACGCACAATGATTGCTCGCTTCGCCCGTCGCACGGCGAAGATGCCACACCTGCAGGAGAATAAAAAATGTCATCACTCAGTAAAGAAGCGGCTCTCGTTCATGAGGCCCTGGTTGCCCGTGGCCTTGAAACCCCGTTGCGCCCGCCTGTCGACATGGATAACGAAACCCGTAAACGCCTGATAGCCGGTCATATGACCGAGATTATGCAGCTCCTTAATCTCGATCTGAATGATGACAGCCTGATGGAAACTCCACATCGCATCGCCAAAATGTACGTTGATGAAATTTTCTCGGGACTGGATTATGCCAATTTCCCGAAAATTACCGTCATCGAAAATAAAATGAAAGTGGATGAGATGGTGACGGTGCGTGATATTACGCTGACCAGCACCTGTGAACACCACTTTGTCACTATCGATGGGAAAGCGACCGTCGCTTATATTCCCAAAGAGTCGGTGATTGGTCTGTCGAAAATTAACCGTATTGTGCAGTTCTTTGCCCAACGTCCACAGGTGCAGGAACGTTTGACGCAGCAGATCCTGACGGCGCTGCAAACGCTGCTGGGTACCAATAATGTGGCGGTGTCCATTGACGCGGTACATTACTGTGTGAAAGCACGTGGCATTCGTGATGCTACCAGCGCCACTACCACGACGTCACTGGGCGGGCTGTTTAAGTCCAGCCAGAACACTCGCCAGGAGTTCCTGCGCGCAGTACGTCACCATAACTAATTAGCCCGGAGAGCTGGATACATGGAGAGAAATGTCACGCTGGATTTTGTTCGTGGCATTGCCATTCTCGGTATCCTGCTTCTGAATATCACCGCTTTTGGACTGCCAAAAGCGGCCTATCTTAATCCCGCCTGGGCTGGCAGCATCACCTTAAGCGATGCCTGGACATGGGCGGCGCTCGACCTGTTTGCGCAGGTGAAATTCCTCTCCCTGTTTGCGCTTCTCTTTGGCGCGGGCCTGCAAATGCTCTTGCCACGCGGCAAGCGCTGGATCCAGTCACGCTTAACGTTACTGGTGCTGCTGGGTTTTATTCACGCGCTGGTCTTCTGGGATGGCGATATTTTGCTGGCTTATGGGCTGATTGGGCTTATCAGTTGGCGCATGATTCGCGATGCGCAAAGTGTAAAAGCGTTGTTTAACACCGGGCTGGCGCTGTATTTGATTGGCATTGTGGTGTTGCTGTTGCTGGGGGTTATCTCCGGTAGCGCGCCCAACCGTTCATGGCTACCTGGACCGGCCAATATCCAGTATGAAGTCTGGTGGAAAACGACGGGCAGCGTGATGGAGGCCATCAGTAATCGTGCTGATATGCTCTCCAGCGGTCTGCTGGCGCTGGGGGCGCAGTATGGCTGGGAGTTGGCCGGGCTGATGTTGCTGGGCGCAGCGCTGATGCGTAGCGGCTGGCTGAAAGGGCAGTTCAGTCTGGGGCACTATCGCCGTACGGGATGCTTTTTGATAGCGCTTGGCGTAGCGATAAACCTGCCGGCTATTATTGCCCAATGGCAACTTGACTGGGCATATCGCTGGTGCGCGTTTATCCTGCAAGCGCCGCGTGAGCTGGGCGCACCCATACAGGTGCTGGGTTATACCGCGCTTATCTTTGGTTTCTGGCCGCAACTGTGCCGCTGGAGACTGGTTAATGCTGTGGCCTGCGTTGGGCGGATGGCACTGAGCAATTACCTGCTGCAAACGCTCATTTGTACCACGCTGTTTTATCGTTTCGGCCTGGTGATGAAGTTTGATCGCTTGCAACTGCTGGCTTTCGTCCCACCGGTCTGGGCCGTCAATATTCTCTTCTCTGTTCTCTGGCTGCGCCAGTTCCGTCAGGGGCCGATGGAGTGGTTGTGGCGGCAATTAACCGCGCGTGCTGCGGGGACATCATTGCCGCGCACATCCAGATAACGATCTGGATCACAATCATTAACAAAATGGATGTAACCGTTTCCATTGATGTGATGCCACTCACGCAGCAACCGCTCGCCGACTGAGAGAATGGCCTCCTTGCTAAACAGGGGGTATCTGTGAGCTGCCGTAATCAACATAAAGGTTGGTCAATATGATCACCATTCGTGATGTGGCCCGTCAGGCGGGCGTTTCCGTCGCGACGGTTTCCCGTGTGCTGAATAACAGTGCGCTGGTCAGTCAGGAAACGCGGGAAGCGGTGATGAAGGCGGTGGCGCAACTGGGCTATCGCCCGAATGCCAACGCCCAGGCACTGGCCACGCAGATCAGCGACACCATCGGCGTGGTGGTGATGGACGTCTCCGACGCCTTCTTTGGCGCGCTGGTGAAAGCGGTGGATACCGTGGCGCAGCAGCATCAGAAATATGTGCTCATCGGCAACAGTTACCACGAAGCGGAAAAAGAGCGCCACGCTATTGAGGTGCTGATACGTCAACGATGTAACGCATTGATTGTTCATTCAAAAGCGCTAAGTGATGAAGAACTCGCCGGGTTTATGGAACAGATCCCTGGCATGGTGGTGATCAATCGCGTGGTGCCGGGTTACGTCCACCGTTGTGTCTCACTCGATAACGTCAGCGGTGCGGTGATGGCCACCCGCATGCTGCTCAATCACGGACATCAACGCATAGGCTATCTCGCCTCCAGCCATCAGATTGAAGATAACGACATGCGCCGTGAGGGCTGGGTTAAAGCGCTTGCGGAGCAGGGCATTGCCGCGCCGGATGCCTGGGTGGGTATGGGTTCACCGGATATGCAGGGCGGGGAAGCGGCTATGGTGGAACTCCTGAGCCGCAATCAGCAGCTTACGGCGGTGTTTGCCTATAACGACAGCATGGCCGCCGGGGCGTTAACGGCGCTGAAAGATAATGGCATTGCGGTGCCACCGCATCTTTCTCTCATTGGTTTCGATGATATCCCGATTGCCCGTTATACCGATCCGCAATTGACGACGGTGCGTTACCCCATTGCGTCAATGGCCCGTCTGGCTACGGAACTGGCGCTGATGGGGGCTGCGGGCAAGCTCGATCCTGAGGCTTCACACTGCTTTATGCCAACGCTGGTACGCCGTCATTCTGTCGCTTCACGTCAATCTGTGGCAACGATCACTAACTTATGATGTTTGTTGATGTAACCGTTTTCAATCTGTGAGTAAATTCACAGTATCTTAACAAGGCGGTGACTATGATGTCAGCGTTTTAGAAGCTGAAACACGATGTAACGGTGATTATTCATTTTCACTGAGTCATTCAGCCTGAAGCATCGAAGAAAGCGCATTATTGGAGCGTTACCGAACACGGAAGAACGAATTTTTTGAGTGAACTTCGGCGAACAGTAACGTTTCATTAACTTGCTGCCCCGCCGACCATTATTCGCATGAACTACCCTGCATAAAAAAACCGGAGATACCATGAATAAGAAGGTGTTGACTCTGTCTGCTGTTATGGCAAGCATGTTTTTTGGCGCAGCCGCACATGCAGCTGATACCCGTATTGGTGTGACCATCTATAAATATGACGACAACTTCATGTCAGTTGTCCGTAAAGCCATCGAGAAAGACGCCAAAGAAGCTTCTGGCGTACAGCTGCTGATGAACGACTCCCAGAACGACCAGTCCAAACAGAACGACCAGATTGACGTTCTGCTGGCGAAAGGCGTTAAAGCCCTGGCAATCAACCTGGTTGACCCGGCTGCTGCAGGCACCGTTATCGAAAAAGCACGTGGTCAGAACATTCCGGTTGTGTTCTTCAACAAAGAGCCTTCTCGCAAAGCGCTGGATAGTTACGACAAAGCTTATTATGTGGGTACCGACTCCAAAGAATCCGGCATCATTCAGGGCGACCTGATTGCCAAACACTGGGCTGACAATAAAAACTGGGACCTGAACAAAGACGGTCAAATTCAGTACGTTCTGCTGAAAGGCGAACCAGGTCACCCGGATGCTGAAGCACGTACCACTTACGTTATCAAAGAGCTGAATGACAAAGGCATCAAAACTGAGCAACTGCAGTTAGATACCGCAATGTGGGATACCGCTCAGGCGAAAGACAAAATGGACGCATGGCTGTCCGGCCCGAACGCCAACAAAATTGAAGTCGTGATCGCGAACAACGATGCGATGGCGATGGGTGCGGTTGAAGCGCTGAAAGCGCACAACAAATCTTCCATCCCGGTATTCGGCGTGGATGCGCTGCCAGAAGCACTGGCACTGGTTAAATCTGGCGCAATGGCCGGTACCGTGCTGAACGATGCCAACAACCAGGCGAAAGCAACCTTCGATCTGGCGAAAAACCTGGCAGATGGTAAAGGCGCAGCTGACGGCACCAACTGGAAAATTGAGAACAAAATTGTTCGTATTCCTTACGTTGGTGTAGATCAGGGCAATCTGTCTCAGTTCATCGGTAAATAATTCGTTTTAAGCATGTTCTCACCGGGCGCAACAATAATAGTTGCGCCCTTATAATACGATATGCCAGGCCAACAAGGTACAATTATGGTCAGCAATAATACTCAGTCGTCCGGTGAATTCTTGTTGGAAATGAGCAATATCAACAAGTCTTTTCCAGGGGTAAAGGCTCTCGATAATGTTAATTTAAAAGTGCGTCCGCACTCAATCCATGCATTAATGGGTGAAAATGGCGCCGGTAAATCGACATTATTAAAATGCCTTTTTGGGATATACCAGAAAGATTCCGGTAGCATTCTTTTTCAGGGAAAAGAAATCGATTTCCATTCTGCTAAAGAAGCGCTGGAAAATGGTATCTCAATGGTTCACCAGGAACTTAACCTGGTGTTGCAGCGTTCTGTAATGGACAACATGTGGTTAGGTCGCTACCCAACCAAAGGCGTGTTTGTCGATCAGGACAAAATGTACCGTGATACAAAAGCCATCTTTGATGAGCTGGATATTGATATTGATCCGCGTGCGCGTGTCGGTACATTATCTGTTTCGCAAATGCAGATGATCGAAATTGCAAAAGCGTTCTCATACGATGCCAAAATTGTCATCATGGACGAACCAACTTCTTCGCTGACCGAAAAAGAAGTTAATCATCTTTTCAAAATTATCCGTAAGCTGAAAGATCGCGGCTGCGGTATTGTTTATATTTCCCATAAGATGGAAGAAATCTTCCAACTGTGCGATGAAATTACGATCCTGCGTGATGGTCAGTGGATTGCGACCCAGCCGCTCGAAGGGCTGGATATGGACAAGATCATTGCGATGATGGTGGGGCGTTCGCTCAACCAACGTTTCCCGGATCGCCAGAACACGCCGGGTGAGACGATTCTCGAAGTACGTAATCTGACCTCATTGCGCCAGCCGTCAATCCGCGATATCTCCTTTGATCTGCGTAAAGGTGAGATTCTTGGTATTGCTGGTCTGGTTGGGGCGAAGCGTACCGATATCGTAGAAACATTATTTGGTATTCGTGAAAAAGCCACGGGTACAATTAAGCTACACGGCAAAAATATTAATAACCACAATGCAAATGAAGCCATCAATAATGGTTTCGCACTGGTTACCGAAGAGCGTCGCTCTACCGGGATTTACGCTTACCTGGATATCGGATTTAACTCGCTTATTTCCAATATTCAGAACTATAAAAATAAAGTCGGTCTGCTGGATAATTCCCGTATGAAAAGCGATACCCAATGGGTTATTGACTCCATGCGCGTGAAAACACCCGGCCACCGTACCCAAATCGGATCGCTTTCCGGTGGTAACCAACAGAAAGTGATTATTGGTCGCTGGTTGTTAACCCAACCAGAAATCTTAATGCTTGACGAACCCACTCGTGGTATTGACGTTGGGGCGAAGTTCGAGATATATCAGCTGATTGCGGAGCTGGCGAAGAAAAACAAGGGGATTATTATTATCTCCTCTGAAATGCCTGAATTGTTGGGTATCACTGACCGTATTCTGGTTATGAGCAATGGTCTCGTTGCCGGAATTGTTGACACTAAAACGACAACGCAAAACGAAATACTCCGTCTTGCGTCTTTGCACCTTTAAGATCAGGGGCTCCTCATGAGTGCGTTAAATAAAAAAACTTTTCTCACTTATCTGAAAGACGGCGGTATTTACGTTGTTCTTTTAGTGTTACTGGCGATTATTATTTTCCAGGATCCTACGTTCTTAAGTCTGCTGAACTTAAGTAACATTCTGACCCAGTCTTCCGTGCGTATTATCATCGCACTGGGCGTAGCCGGGCTGATTGTGACACAGGGTACTGACCTGTCCGCAGGGCGCCAGGTGGGCCTGGCGGCGGTAGTGGCGGCGACCTTGTTGCAGTCGATGGAAAACGTCAACAAAGTGTTCCCGGAAATGCACACGATGCCGATCATCGCGGTCATCGGCATTGTCTGTGTGATCGGTGCGGTCATCGGTCTGGTGAACGGTATTATCATCGCTTACCTCAACGTGACGCCTTTTATCACCACATTGGGTACCATGATCATCGTGTACGGTATCAACTCCCTGTACTACGACTTCGTGGGTGCATCGCCGATTTCCGGCTTTGACAGCGGCTTCTCTACCTTCACGCAAGGCTTTATCGCGTTAGGCTCTTTCCGCCTGTCTTACATCACTTTCTATGCGCTTATTGCCGTCGCCTTCGTTTGGGTGTTGTGGAACAAAACCCGCTTTGGCAAAAACATTTTCGCTATCGGTGGTAACCCGGAAGCGGCGAAAGTGTCTGGTGTTAACGTTGCGCTGAACCTGCTGATGATCTATGCCCTGTCCGGTGTGTTCTATGCGTTCGGTGGGATGCTGGAAGCCGGTCGTATCGGTTCGGCAACCAACAACCTCGGCTTTATGTACGAACTTGATGCTATCGCAGCGTGCGTGGTTGGCGGCGTCTCCTTTAGCGGCGGGGTAGGTACGGTTCTGGGCGTGGTGACCGGTGTAATCATTTTCACCGTTATCAACTACGGTCTGACCTATATCGGTATCAACCCGTACTGGCAATACATCATTAAGGGCGGCATCATCATCTTTGCGGTGGCGCTGGACTCCCTGAAATACGCGCGTAAGAAATAACAATCAGAACCCGGATGCGGCGTTGCCGTATCCGGGCTCAGACTACTTTTTGCAGCAAATCCGGATAAGGTGTTTTAATGCCGAATCCGGGATTGCCTTACCTTGATAGCGCATCGGCGGCGCAAATCAGCGCCAGATGACTCAACCCCTGCGGCACGTTGCCGCGCCATTCGCCGCTACGCACATCGAACATCTCATTAAACGTCTCCACATTGCCCTTATCGCAGAGCGTCTTAAGGATAGTGTCCATACAGTACCGGGCGCGGGTTTTATCCCCCATCTCCGCGAGCGCCTCCACCATCCAGAACGAACAGGCGACAAAAGTGCTCTCCTCCTGCTCGACACCGCTGTAGCGATAGAGCATGGGTTCGCCATGCCCCAGTTCGTCCATAATGGCGTTGAGGGTTGAATGCATGCGCTGCGGATTACAGTGCTTACCATAATGCCAGGCAAGACAGAGCGAGGCGTCGAGCCGCTCGCTGCCGGCATAAAAGGTATACGCCTGCTTTTTCTCCGACCAGCAATGCGTCTCGACCCACGCCTCGATACGCGCTTTTTCACGATCCCAGCGGGCCACCCAGGTTGCCTCCAGATGCCCCTCGCGCGCCAGATGGGCGGCAATATCCAGTGTTATCCAGCAGGTGATTTTAGAGTGAGTATAGTGTTGTAGATCGTGCAGTTCCCATATGCCGGAGTCCGCCTGCTTCCAGATATCGGCGCAGGTATTCGCCAGCGAGGCGAGCAGCCGGGCGGTGGTGAGATCCAGGACGTGTCCGGCGCGGACAAACAGCAGAGCGGTAGCCAGCAGATCGCCATACATACTGAGTTGTTGCTGGTCACGTGCGTTGTTGCCTATGCGCACCGGGCGTGAGTTCTTATAGCCTCTTAATGGCGGGTAGCTTTCCGCCGGAACGATACCACCATCAAGGGTATAACAAACACGGACTTTGCCGTCATGGCGCAGGATGGTGTTGGTAAGCCACGAGAAGGCCGCCTTGCACTCCTCCAGCGCACCGATAACGGTAAAAGCACGAATGATCATGCAGGCATCTCGTGTCCAGGCGTAACGGTAGTCATAGTTTTTCTCGCCACCGATGCCTTCCGGCAGCGATGTGGTCGGTGCCGCCGCCAGAGCGCCGGTCGGGGAATAGAGCAGGAACTTTAGCGCCAGAGCCGAACGCGTCACGTGCTCAGGGAACATGCCTTTATAGGTCAGGCTTTCGCACCATAACTGCCAGACGTGGTCGGAGATATCAATATGTCCGTCAATTTTTTCAAGAGAGGGTACGGCGAGCGGTTCTTTATGGCTGACCAGCAACGCCACCAGTGAACGCACACCTTCACGGGCGATAACGGTTCCCTCTATCGCGTGGTCATCGAAATGGGTGACGGTGACATCGTCAGAGGTCCGCAGCATCGCCATTAAATCGCCAATATGGATAACCTGGCCTTTGTTGGTGTTCTGAATCCAGGGGGAGCGGGTACAGGCCGCTGTACCCGGCACAAATATCACCCGCAGTTCAACTTCGCCTTTAATGCCTTCGATACGTCTTGCCAGTTCACACCAGGGCAGGCGTCCGGCGTAATTGCTGTTGAGGGATTCGGTCAACACCACGCTACCGGATGCTGTCTCATAGAAGGTTTCCAGCACATTGCTGTTTTCCCGGTAGCGGCGATCAACGCGATAATCGTCGGTGGGCTCAATCTGGAAATAACCGCCGTTGGCGGCGTCAAGAATGCGATCGAAGAGCGGCGGGGAGTCCATATTGGGGGCGCACCACCAGTCAATTGCGCCGTCGGGGGCGATTAACGCCACCGAGCGGCCATCGCCAATGGCGGCGTAATCGCCCAGTCCCGCATAGCCATCATGACGCGGCGGATGAGAGTACGACTCGTTCTTCATCTTTTCTCCTGGTCATAAGTATGGCCGCCATCTGCCGCCATAAATAAGTGCGTAGATCAAGCGTAACAAGGATTGGCGATAGCGCAGGAAAATGACCTGTCTTTTCATCAAGCTGACTAAAGGTCGCTGAGGATGTATTCCTGTTTACCGTTGGCGCTCCCGGCGGGAGATATACGTTTGGTTTGGATATCCGGGGCAAAAAAGGAGCAGGGCGCAATGCCCGGAAAAATGAGAAATGTAAGCAAAACCGATGTGAGGTTGAACGTGTAATAAGAAAATTATTACCCAATGAAAAACAAGAGTAGCCACAACAGCCAAGGCAGGCCGTAGCCTGCCACAGGTATTACAGCGTCCCGGTTCCGCCATCAGAACACCAGACCTGACCAGAAGAGTAGGAACTCTCATCGGAGGCAAAGAGCACATACAAGGGGGCAATTTCCACGGGTTGGCCCGGGCGGCCAAGCGGCGCGGATGCACCAAATTGTTTCACTTTTTCCTCGGGTTGACCGCCGCTTGATTGCAGCACGGTCCAGTATGGCCCTGGCGCAACGGCGTTGACGCGAATACCTTTTGAGCCAAGTTGCTGCGCCAGCGCTTTGGTAAATGCGACCCCACAGGCTTTGGTTTGCGCGTAGTCCAGCAGAATAGGGCTGGGCTGATAAGCCTGAACCGAGGTGGTATTGATAATCACCGACCCTTCCTGCAAATGAGGGATGGCTGCTTTGGTTATCCAGAACGGCGCATACACATTCGTTTTGAAGGTGGCATCAAACGCTTCGGTGGTGAGATCCTCAATGGATTCGCAGTACTGTTGGCGTCCGGCATTGTTGACCAGAATCTCCAGTCCTCCCAGTTCCCGGACGGCGCTTGCGACGAGTTGCTGGCAAAATGCTTCGTCGCGGACATCGCCAGGTAACGCGACTGCTTTTCGTCCTTCCGCGGTGATTAAGGCGATCACCGCTTCGGCATCGGATTGCTCCTCAGGTAAATAATTAATCGCCACGTCTGCCCCTTCACGGGCAAAAGCGATAGCAACGGCACGGCCGATACCTGAATCACCACCGGTAATTAATGCGCGTTTACCTGCCAGCCTTCCCGATCCGATATAACTTGTTTCCCCATGATCGGGAATAGGTTTCATCTCGGAAGCCAACCCCGGCGGCTGCTGTGGCTGCGCCGGAAAAGGAGGCCGTGGGTAATGAAGATGTTTCTTATCCGCAGGTGACATAATTATTTTCCTCTTTTGTAAACCAGAATTTTAAGGTAGACCTTAATATTCATTCGCGCTATCAGAACAGAAATAACGAAACGTTTTTTTTAATTTTTATACAAACGGAGCGCGCCATTTTTCTTATTTTTTGGTGAAAGCTAAAACTAGCGAAGCGGCTATTTCTCTTAAGCGTTTCGTCAAGGATATATCTTCCGGCTGTCCTTTTTTTGAACATGAAGGTAACAAATTGTTAACTGATAACCCTCTGTTGAATAACATATATTCAGAATTTACTTAGGTTGGTAATTAATAAACGCGGTGATATTGCGGATGGAATAACAAATTCACTTTTGCGTTAAAAGTTCACCTATTCTCTGTTGTTAATTTTTTCATTTCGGTGCTACGCTCTTTGAGTCACAACATTCACAAGGAGATTAGGATGAACAATGAATCAGCATTTCCTGCATTTCCCGTTAATGGATGGCAGGTGGGAGCAGTGGAAGATTTGAATGGCGTGGTTATTCGTTTTGGTTACAGTACTTCCCCTTATGCGCCGGGCGGTTCAACGTTCGAGTCGCAGTTTTTTAGTCTGACGCCGGAGAAGGTTAAAAGCCTCATTTACGACCTCCAGGTTAGTCTGCATAAGTATGAAGAAAAAGTTGCCTGATACCCCTCAGTTTATGAATGATTAACATTGCAGCAGCTGTGGCTCATTGCAGTCTGCTGCCTATTATTGTTAGGTACCTTACTATTTTATTTCGTTAATCGTACTACATAATAGTTAAGTGCCGCTACGTTAACACTTAAGCCAATTCTTAATGTTGGCGTATTGCCTGCTTCTTACGCTATATATTATAGGTGAGCAATCCATTGTGATGCTGAACTGGAGCGCCTATGAATGTTGTGTATTTTAAAGTTGATCACCCGCCGCACGAAAGACAAACCACTGTTCACTACTATTTAAAATCCGTGCAGCTACTACGGGATAATGCTGTTGTTGCCGATCTTGGTGACCTGAAAATAACCAATTTGCCTGCCTGGTTTTATACCGTTATACCCACTGGATTCAGTAAAATTGAATTTTCAATGCAAAATAGATCGCAATTGCGTATTGAATGTTATGCAGGTTACTTACGGACTGGCGAGTATATTGTCTCAACGCCCGGTGGCGAAATCACATTGCCATTTAACGCCCTCTCAGGGCTTTGGACGCTGAATAAGCAAGGACAAGTCTATATCGACCATCAAGAATTTATGGCGCGCAATTATTCGCTAATTCGTCCTGCCAAAATACCCGCGCGTGGTGTATCCGTGTTTTGATATGGGGTAGAGAGGTATCTAGTTATTTTTCTTGTCTAAATCAAGTAACTGCTCGACGGTGACCGCCGGGTAGCCCTGTGCATCGTCGGGTACTTCCTGCAATGAAGGAATAGGTTCCAGCGGGCCTAAGAAACGGGGCTCACGTTTGAACAGATATAAATCAGCGAGCGTCCCCAGACGTGCGCCAAATTCGCGTATACGTACGCTCCACATATTTTTCGGCGAAGGGACGGCATAGCATTGCGCCTGGATGCCCATATGCTGGGCAATAAAAAGTGCACGTTCGCAATGAAAGCGCTGGGTGATAATAATAAAATCGTTAGTATCGAAAACCTTACGAGTACGCACAATCGAGTCGAGTGTGCGAAAGCCTGCGTAGTCCAGCACGATATCAGAAGGGTCAACGCCAGCGGCAATCAGGTCCTTACGCATGGTCATCGGCTCATTATAACTTTGCAGAGCGTTATCACCGCTTAACAGCAGGTAATTCACTTTGCCGCTGTTGTAGGCATTCAGCGCACCCTGAATACGATAGCGGTAATACTGATTAATCACGCCAGTGCGGTAATATTTTGCGGTGCCCAGTACCACTCCCACCTGACGCCAGGGTAAATCCTGCAGGTCATCGTAGATGTAGGGGGCGGTTTTCCAGCTTATCCAGCGGTCTAAGCCGAGCGCAGTCAACAGCAGTAAGCCGATAAGGACCAACAGGCTGTATACAAAGCGCTTTAGCATGCGGACAAACTCGATACAGGATTAAATTTCACTCAAGGCTACTTTACCCGTCCGGCAATCGCAAGAAACGGGCGTTCAATTGCGGGGTTTTTCATCACTGCGGGCAAAATGCCCGCAGTTAGCTGGTTAGTCGAGCAAAACACGCTCAACGTTCTGGCAACCCAGAGCGCGCAACGTGGCGACAGTTGCGTCCCATTGGGTGAGAGGGGCATCGGCTTTTTCTGCGAGTACCGCGCGCTGCATATCCGGATAGTCGAACCCGGCCAGGCTCATCAGATTTAACGCGCCCTGGAGTGGTGGCAGTGTCGGGTTGAATGCGGCATTTTCCGCATAGCTGCCGCTGAAAATGCGCCCATTGCGACACTCAATAGCCACACCAGACGGTGACTGTGTATACGGCGTATGGCTTTTGTTGGCCGCTGCGATAGCCGCCTGAGAAAGCGCATCTCCGCTGAGGGCAAACCCGTGGTCCTGAGCATCAAGTAGCAGGGTTTTAATCTCAAGATCTTTAGGACCGAATGCGTCTGGCAGATAATCGCCAAGGGTATGCGGCGCACGCCCCGGTAAGTTAATACGCAGCGTCAGGCCGCTGTTCAGTTCATTCATAAACTGACGACAGTGACCGCAGGGGGTGTAATTAACGGTGATGGAGGCCAGCGCTTTTTCACCGCGCTGCCAGGCGTGGCTAATGGCGCTTTGCTCTGCATGGACGGTTTGCTGCATGGTGGCGCCAAGGAATTCCATATTGCTGCCGAAATACCAGGTGCCGCTGACGCCGCGGGCAATCGCGCCGACGTTAAAGTGCGAAAGCTCAGTACGTGCGCAGGCTGCTGCTAACGGTAACAGAGCGAAAGCCAACGCGTCTTCGTCCATCCCTGTGGCGTTAAGCAGAGCCGCTACCTGTTCTGCGCTTAACATCGCGGGAAAATCCGCGTCCGCCAACAGCGGTGCCAGTGCGGCCTGTAAATTCTCCGCAAGGGTCGGAAACGCAGTGTGAAAACGTGAATGCATGGCGTTGCCTCATAACAATGTATTGGGATCGTAGTGTAAGGGCCGTTTTAGCCTTTATATGTGATCAACATCTCACTGTATATGCAACGTATGCAATTCAAATTAAAAATGCGCGACGCATCGCAAATTTTAGCCCGCTATCGCGAGGATGATCGGGAACAGAAATGGCGCAATCAGTGACGTAATAATCCCACAAATGACCAGCGCCAGTGAGCTAAAGGCCCCTTCCTGATAATCCAGCTCTGCACAACGCGCGGTACCCAGAGCGTGCGACGCGGTGCCCATTGCCAGGCCACGTGCTGATTTTGTGTGGATACGCATGGCATTCAGCAGGGTATGACCGAAGACTGCGCCCAGGACGCCGACAAAAATCACACAGACTGCGCTAATTGCCGGAATGCCGCCAATGCTGCCGCCAACCGCCATGGCAATCGGCGTGGTGACCGATTTAGGCAGAATAGAGGCGGCAATCTCTGGCGATGCCCCCATCATCAGTGCAATACCGGCGCCGCTCGCCATCGCCACAATACTGCCAAAGAAGCAGATAGTGATGATGGATTTCCAGCGCGCACGGATCTGGTGCAACTGCTCATAAAGTGGAAACGCCAGGGCGACCACGGCAGGTTGCAATAAATCGTTAAGGATTTTGCTGCCCTGGAAGTAGTGGTCATAGGGGATACCGGTGACCAGCAGGAACGGGATAATGACCACCATCGCAATCAGCAAAGGATTTAGCAGCGCCATCTTGAAGCGCGCGGAGAGCTTACGCGCTGCAAAAAAGACCGCCAGTGTGAGCGGAAGCGACCACCAGATATATGCCATCATTTTTCACTTCCCTTCTCGCCAACGACTTTACGCTCGCCATGTACCAGATGGGTACTCCAGCTCACCACAAGAAAGACAATCACCGTACTGACGGCACAGGAGACGACTATTGGCCCAAACTGCGCGCGCAGAATGTCGTAATACTGCATTACGCCCACGCCGATAGGCACAAACAGGAGCGCCATGTAGCGGATCAGCACGTAGCAGCCGGGATTGACCCATTTGGCGGGCAGGATTTGCAGTGCCAGCAGGACGAACATGATTAACATGCCAATAATGCTGCCGGGAATCGTAATAGGCAGCAGTGATGAAATATAAATTCCTGCGTATAAACAAGCATATATCAGGACAAATGCGCGAAGGTACTGCCAGACAATGTTCAGTGATTTACTCATGGTGTATACCCTTGATGAAACGCATTCATCATACAATTAAAGCCGGAAATGTGCTACCGATCACATCATGAATTCTGAGCATACCAAACATTCCATTCTGGAACGTCGGGCATTACCACAAGATTGTTGTTCCTGGATTACGCGCTGTCTTTACGCTCTGCTGAGGGGATCGCCTGAATGCTGTGGATCACTTCGCGCATTGCGCGATTCACGACTTTGTCCTGGCGCATAATCAGCCCAAGCGTGCGATGCAGCGCAGGGACCAGTGGCTGAACAGTTAAGCCAGCGCAATCTTCTGCCTGCGTAACCGACATCCGCGGCACAATGCTGTAACCGAGCCCTGCGCGCACCATCCGTTTTATCGCCTCAATACTGCCAAGTTCCATCACTGGCGAGGCATTCTTACCGGCACGCTGGAACCAGCCGTCAATAAGCTGTCGTGTGCTGCTCCCGGCGGCAAAAACAATCAACGGCAGTTGCTCCGTCTCAACGCCAGACTCGCCCTCGGACGGTTTTGCCGTGATAGAGACGAATTCATCGACCAGGACCGGCGTAACATCCAGACTCCTGCTGATGGCGGGCAGGGTAACAAGACCGATGTCGATACTGTTCTCCTCCACACCCCGGACAATATCCTGCGTATTGCCGGTTCTGACGCCAACCGAGAGCTGAGGATAGTCTTTACGTAGCTGTTGCAATATGGCAGGTAATAAATGAATACAAACCGTGGCGCCAGTGCCAAGCGTAACCGTGCCGCTGATATCGAGTTTATGCATAGCAACAGATTGCACGGCAGCACTAACGGCTTTTTCGATTTCTTCGCAGTGGGCCAGTAATGTCAGCCCTGCCGGTGTCGGGCGAACGCCGCGACCGGTGCGTTCAATCAGGCGGGTTTGCAGCGCGGTCTCCAACTGGCGCATCTGGAGACTGACCGCAGGCTGCGAGATCCCCAGCGCTTCGGCGGCAGCGGTAAAGCTGCGCCGGCTGATGACCAGCCTGTAGGTCGTCAATTGATCGAGACTGAGGTGTGCCATCCAAAGTTTTCCTTATACAGGTAATAAGCGCAGCACTATGTCTGTACTTATGCGTTACGGCTAGCCTGTCAACAGACCTGAGCAGGAGCCGGACAATGGAAATTATCGAAGCAGAAGAACAACATATTAGCGCAATGCAGCAAATATACGCCTGGCACGTGGTGAATGGCAGCGCCTCATTTGAAACCGCTGCGCCTGACAGAGAGGAAATGCTGGCGCGTTTGAACAAGACTCGCAGCGCCGGATTGCCGTGGTTTGTCATTCTCGAAGAGGGGATCGTGAAAGGCTATTGCTACCTTTCACACTATCGCACGCGTTATGCCTACCGCTACACGCTGGAGGACTCTATCTATATTGATGAACAATTTCGCCAGCGCGGTGCGGGCAAAGCGTTACTGGCGAAAGCCATTGAATGGGCGGAAAATCACGGCTATCGCCAGCTTATTGCCGTTGTTGGCAACAGTGAAAATGTGGGGTCGTTGCGCCTGCATCAGCAGGCAGGTTTTATCCTGACAGGGACGCTGAACAATGTCGGTTTTAAGCATGGGCGCTGGCTGGATATTGTTATTATGCAGCGCACGCTGGGTGAGGGGAGTTCAACCCTTCCGGCTGTGGACGCTTACCGACGCTCGGCCTGATGCAGTAGCGTTTTGAAACACACTTTCTTCCCTGTGTCAGAGGCGCTACTATGTCGCCTCATTTTTTCAGGGGCAATGTATGCGTGTATTACTGGCGCCGATGGAAGGTGTGCTCGATTCGCTGGTGCGCGAGCTGCTGACCGAGGTTAACGACTACGATCACTGTATCACCGAGTTTGTGCGGGTGGTCGACCAACTGTTGCCGGCAAAATCGTTTTACCGCATCTGCCCTGAACTGCATCATCAAAGTCGCACCCCCTCCGGCACGCTGGTTCGCGTACAACTACTGGGGCAATACCCCGAGTGGCTGGCGGAAAACGCGGCTCGTGCGGTGGAGTTAGGTTCGTGGGGCGTCGATCTCAACTGCGGCTGTCCGTCGAAGCTGGTGAATGGCAGCGGCGGCGGGGCAACGCTGCTCAAAGACCCTGAGCTGATTTATCGCGGGGCGAAAGCCATGCGCGAAGCCGTGCCCGCTCATCTGCCGGTAACGGTAAAAGTGCGTCTGGGGTGGGATAGCGGCGCACGACAGTTTGAAATTGCCGATGCCGTTCAGCAGGCCGGCGCGTCTGAGCTGGTGGTTCACGGGCGAACAAAAGAAGACGGCTATAAAGCGGAGCGTATTAACTGGCAGGCCATTGGTGAAATTCGCCAGCGTCTTAGCATTCCGGTTGTCGCGAATGGCGAGATCTGGGACTGGCAGAGCGCGCAGGACTGCATGGCAGCCACCGGCTGCGATGCGGTAATGATTGGTCGTGGCGCGCTGAACGTCCCCAACCTGAGCCGGGTCGTCAAAGAAAACGCGCCGCGTATGCCCTGGCCCGAGGTTGTTGCGCTGTTGCAAAAATACACGCGGCTGGAAAAGCAGGGCGATACCGGGATGTATCATGTGGCGCGAATCAAACAGTGGCTGGGCTATCTGCGCAAAGAGTACGCCGAAGCGACTACGCTGTTCGAGCAGATTCGTACCCTTAAGAGTTCGCCGGACATAGCCCGCGCGATTCAGGCACTGAAAGCGTAAACTCTGCGATCATAGTCACGTTTTTGTGTGGCATTGATTGAGTGAATGAACCAACCTGATAAAGTTTCCTGCGGATTGTTACTGCGTAAGCAGGCTAAACCTGATGTTCTGGCATTTGCCGGAAGTCAGGTTTTTTTGTTTCTGGGGTTCGGATGAAAATCGCCAAAATACTTAATAATAATGTGGTGGTCGTGCTGGATGAACAACAACGCGAGCAGGTCGTTATGGGCCGGGGGCTCGCGTTCCAGAAACGTACCGGCGATGAGCTGGATGACAGCAAAATCGAGAAGATTTTTGCCCTGCAAAGTGACGAACTGGTCAGACGCTTAAGCGAGTTGCTCAATCAGATCCCGCTTGAGGTGATGACCGCCTGCGATCGCATTATTGAACTGGCGCGTGGTCGGCTGGGGAAGTTGCAGGATAGCCTCTATATCACCCTGACAGACCACTGTTTTTTTGCCATTGAACGGCTGAAAACAGGGCAGGTGATTCGCAATGTTCTGTTGTGGGAGATACGCCGTCTCTATCCCAAAGAGTTCCAGATTGGGCAAGAGGCGCGGGCAATCATCGCAAAACGCCTGGGCGTGGAATTACCAGAAGATGAAGCCGGATTTATCGCGCTGCACCTGGTTACCGCCCAGCTTAACAGTGATATGCCGGATGTTATGCATATCACCAAAGTGATGCAGGAGATCCTGCATATCGTGAAGTATCAGTTGAAACTCGACTATAACGAAGAGTCGCTCAGCTATCATCGGTTCGTCACGCACCTGAAATTTTTCTCGCAGCGGATGTTAACCCGCACGGTGGTCGAGGATGACGATTTGTCGCTGCACCAGGCGGTTAAAGAGAACTATGCCAGCGCCTGGCGTTGTGCGGAAAAGGTGGCCCGCCATCTGGAACAAAATTATCAGCGGAACCTCACCACAGAAGAGATTATGTTCCTTGCGATTCATATTGAGCGTGTACGAAAAGATAAACGCTAAAAATAGCGTGAAGAACGAAGTGTAAAACAGGATTGTTACTGCATCTCGCAGGCAAAACCTGAGCCCGGCCCGCGAGGTGCTGGACTCAGGTTTTTTTTTATCTCAGTCACAGCCTTCGGGCATAAGAAGTAAGGAAAAAGCATGGAATATCAAGCGCTGGCGAAAGATATTCTCAGCCACGTTGGGGGCAAGGAGAACATTACCAGCCTGGTGCACTGCGCCACCCGGTTACGCTTTAAGCTCAAAGATAACAAGAAAGCGGATGGCGAAGGGCTGAAAGCCAATCCAGGCATCATTATGGTGGTCGAAAGCGGCGGGCAGTTTCAGGTAGTGGTGGGTAACCACGTTCATGACGTCTGGCAGGCGGTGCGTGATGAAGCCGGGCTCACGGATGACACACCGGTTGCTGAGCCGGAACAAGGGGATAAAGTCTCACTTGTTGGTCGCGTGATCGACGTCGTCTCCGGCATTTTTACCCCTTTTATCGGTATCATGGCAGCATCAGGGATCCTGAAAGGGCTGCTGGCGCTGGCCGTGGTCTGCGGCTGGTTGACGACAAACAGCGGAACATATCAAATCTGGTTTGCCGCCAGCGACGCGCTGTTCTTCTTCTTCCCGCTGATTCTCGGTTACACCGCCGGGAAGAAATTTGGCGGTAACGCCTTTGTGACCCTCGCGATTGGCGGCGCGCTGACCCACCCGATGATGATAAAAGCCTTTGAAGCAAGCCAGGCACCAGGGGCGGTCAGCGAAACGTTTTTGGGTATTCCGATAACTTTTATCAATTACAGCGGCTCGGTTATTCCGATCATCATTGCCGCCTGGGCAAGCTGTTGGCTGGAAAAGCAATGTAATAAATTCCTGCACTCGGCAGTGAAGAACTTTTTTAGTCCGCTGATCTGCATCGCGGTGATTGTGCCGCTGACCTTCCTGGCGATCGGTCCGCTGGCAACCTTGCTGAGCCAGTGGCTGGCGCACGGCTATCAGGCCATCTACCTCTTTGCCCCCTGGCTTGCTGGCGCAGCGTTGGGTGCGCTGTGGCAGGTGTGCGTGATTTTCGGTCTGCACTGGGGGCTGGTGCCGCTCATGATCAATAACCTGACCGTGTTCGGCCAGGACACGATGCTGCCCATTTTACTGCCTGCGGTACTGGGCCAGGTGGGGGCGGTACTGGGGATTTTCCTGCGTACCCGCGACCCTCGTCAGAAAATACTGGCCGGTTCGGCGGCGACGGCGGGTATCTTCGGTATTACTGAACCAGCGGTCTATGGTCTGACGCTACCGCTGCGCCGTCCGTTTATTTTTGGTTGCATTTCCGGGGCTATCGGCGGGGCGATTGTTGGCTTTAGCGACAGTCACGTCTACTCGTTTGGTTTTGCCAATGTCTTTACTCTGGCGCAGATGATCCCGCCGGGCGGCGTGGATGCCACCCTGTGGGGCGGGATTCTGGGCACCGTTGTTTCACTGGTGCTGGCATGCATCCTGACCTTTGTGGCGGGGATGCCGAAAACGACTGCGGTGACAAAACCGATTGCCGTTGTGCCGGGTGAAAACGACATCCTCTCACCAATGACCGGAACCGTACTGGCGCTTGAACAGGTGCCGGACAGCACCTTTGCCGCCGGGTTGCTCGGCCAGGGGGCGGCGATTATCCCCTCAGACAATAAAGTGATTGCGCCCTTTGCCGGTGAAGTGGCCTCACTCTTTCAGACAAAACATGCCATCGGCTTATTAAGCGACAGCGGCATTGAGGTGCTGATCCATGTGGGCATTGATACCGTCAAGCTGGAGGGCAAGCCCTTTACCGCGCATGTCAGCGTTGGCGATAAGGTTCAGCCTGGCGATTTACTGCTCGAGTTTGATCGCGATGCGATCCTCTCAGCCGGATACGATCTGGCAACGCCCATTATCATCAGCAACAGTGACGACTATCGCGCTGTGACGACCGTGGCATCGACATCGGTGGAATCCGGTATGCCGCTACTGGCCGTCAATCGTTAATCAAAGGAGATATCAATGAATACATTCCCGAATGACTTCTTATGGGGCGGCGCTATCGCTGCAAACCAGGTGGAAGGCGCTTATCTGGAAGACGGCAAAGGCCTTTCCACCTCGGATGTGCAACCAAAAGGCGTATTCGGTGACGTGGTCGAGCGCGTGGCAGGTGACAGCGGCCTGAAAGATGTCGCTATCGATTTCTATCACCGCTACCCGGAAGATATCGCCCTGTTTGCAGAAATGGGCTTTAGCTGCCTGCGGGTGTCCATTGCCTGGACGCGTATTTTCCCCAACGGGGATGAAACCACGCCCAACGAAGCGGGGCTGGCGTTCTACGACAAACTGTTTGATGAGATGATCAGCAAAGGGATGACGCCGCTGGTGACGTTATCGCATTACGAAATGCCATGGGGGCTGGTGAAAGGTTACGGCGGCTGGGGCAGCCGTCAGACCATTACTTTCTTTGAGCGTTATGCCCGCACGGTATTTGAACGTTATAAGAACAAAGTGAAGCTGTGGCTGACTTTTAACGAGATCAATATGTCGCTGCATGCCCCGATGACGGGTGTCGGCCTGCCGGAAGGTAGCAGCAAAGCGGAGATCTTCCAGGCTATCCACCATCAGCTTGTGGCGAGCGCGCTGGCGGTAAAAGCCTGCCATGAGATTATCCCGGATGCCAAAATCGGCAACATGATCCTCGGCGGCCTGATGTATCCGCTGAGCTGCAAACCGGAAGACGTGCTGGAAACGCTGCAGCAAAACCGTACCTGGCAGTTCTTTGGCGACGTGCAGTGCCGTGGCGAATATCCGGGTTATATGCTGCGTTTCTTCCGCGAAAACGGCATTAATCTCAACATTAGCGATGCGGATCGTGACGCGCTGCGCACCACCATCGATTTTATCTCGTTTAGCTACTATATGACCGGCTGTGTGACGACCGATGAAGAGCTGAACCAGAAAGCGCGTGGCAACATACTCAGCATGGTACCGAACCCGCATCTTGCAAGCTCAGAATGGGGCTGGCAGATTGACCCGGTTGGCCTGCGCACGCTGCTGAACGTCATGTGGGATCGCTGGCAGAAACCGTTATTTATCGTGGAAAACGGTCTGGGTGCGAAAGACAAACCGGAAGCGGATGGCAGCATCAATGACGATTACCGCATCAGCTATCTTAACGATCACCTTGTGCAGGTACGCGAAGCCATTGAAGACGGGGTGGAGGTGATGGGGTATACCAGTTGGGGGCCAATCGATCTGGTGAGCGCGTCAAAAGCGGAGATTTCCAAACGCTATGGCTTTATCTACGTTGATCGTGATGATGCCGGTAACGGTACGCTGGCGCGCAGCCGTAAGAAAAGTTTCTGGTGGTATCAGGAAGTCATCGCCAGCAAAGGAGCATCGCTTAAGCGATAAGCTAACGGCTGTCATTCGCAATACCCCCTCACTTCCACGGAGGTGAGGGGGAGTTTTTAGAAAATCATCTTAAATACGCCGGTGACCACCAATAGCCCAATCAAAAAGATAATCAAAATAACCCACAGCAATACTTTCAACATGCGTTTCTCTCCCTTGATGCGTTTTACTCACCGCAAAGTGTAGCAACCGTTCAGAAATATGCCTTTTCTCTATACTGAAGGTTTGGCCTCACGACCGGAGGGGAAAATGACCATGCAGAAAGTCGCTATTGTGACCGCAGCGGATTCAGGTATTGGTAAAGCCTGCGCGCTAATGCTGGCGGAAAAAGGGTTTGATATTGGTATCACCTGGCACTCGGATGACAGCGGGGCGCGCGATACTGTTCAACAGGTAGAAGCGCGCGGCAGACAGGCCCGTACCATCCAGCTCGACTTAAGCCATCTGCCGGATGGCGCTCAGGCTATCGAGACGCTGATTAACGCGTTCGGCCGTGTCGATGCGCTGGTCAATAATGCCGGTGCAATGACCAAAGCACCGTTTTTGGATGTCAGTCTGGAAGCGTGGCGGAAGATTTTTACCGTGGATGTTGAAGGGGCTATGTTGTGTTCACAAATTGCCGCGCGTCATATGGTTAAGCAGGGGCAGGGGGGACGTATTGTGAATATCACCTCTGTGCATGAACATACCCCATTGCCCGAAGCCAGCGCCTATACGGCGGCGAAACACGCGTTGGGCGGATTAACCAAATCCATGGCACTGGAGCTTGTTAGTTACAACATACTGGTGAATGCGGTGGCACCCGGTGCGATAGCCACGCCGATGAATAACATGAGCGATGCTGACGCCAAACCGGGCTCTATGCCGAACATCCCGCTGGCAAGGCCCGGTAAAACCCAGGAGATTGCGAGCCTGGTGGCCTGGCTCTGTTCTGATGACGCCAGTTATACCACCGGGCAGTCGTTCATTGTCGACGGCGGCTTTATGCTGGCGAATCCGCAGTTTAACGCCAGCCGCCATTAACTACTCTGACGGTGGGTTGCGGCGTTTTTTTTGCCGATGCCGCAGCCACCAGCGCACGGAAAAGACCACCACCACGGCCAGTACCAGCCAAATCAGCTTCTTAAGATGGTGATCAAACTGATGCAGCCACGGCCCGATAACTTCCCCACCCAGGTAGCCTAACGTCGTGAAAATCAATGCCCAGACGATGGCACCGAAAATATTCAGTGGCAGGAAGATTTTTGGGGGCAGATGGCTGGCGCCGATCAGTAGCGGCCCGATGATGCGAAAGCCGTACATAAAACGCGTACCGATGACAAACAACCAGGGACGGCGGTTAATCATGCGTTGTGCCTGGTTAATTTTGTCCTGATGGCGGGAAAAGCGTTGCAGGATCTTCATGCCATATCGGCGCCCCAGCAAATAGAGCAACTGGTCTCCAATCATCCCGCCGAGCGCAACGGCCATGACTACCAGCGGAAACTTAAGCAACCCCTGATGCGCGGCAACGCCACCCAGCAGGGTGATGGTTTCCCCCTCAGCAATACTACCAACAACCAGCGCGGCATAGCCGTACTGGCTAATAAGATGATTCATATCCATAGATCCAACAATTCTCCCGTTAAACCCTTTAAGCATACACCCTATGAATTGAATGCGCCGACAACCACCGTTTCGTTGCGCGGATTGTCGCTACGTATTTTTTGATCTGAACACAAAATAACCAGCAGAGTGACTTATACTTAAGGTGTCTGTATTCGGGCATTCAGCAAGGGGGCGTTATGAACCATGTCTGGGGACTTTTTTCCCATCCCGATCGTGAAATGCAGGTCATAAAGGGCGAAAACGAAACCGTTTCGCATCACTACACCCACCATGTACTGTTCATGGCGGCGATTCCCGTTATCTGTGCTTTTATTGGCACGACGCAAATAGGCTGGAATTTTGGCGAAGAAAGCGTGGTTCAGTTGAACTGGTTTACCGCGTTTTATCTGGCTGTCATTTTCTATGCGCTGATGCTGGCCGGTGTGGCGGTGATGGGCCGTGTGATTTGGTGGATGGCAAGGAGCTACCCGCAGCGTCCCTCTCTGGCGCGCTGTATGGTGTTTGCCGGGTATGTCGCAACACCACTCTTTTTGAGCGGTATTGTGGCGCTCTACCCGCTGGTCTGGCTGTGCGCGCTGGTGGGGACAGTAGCACTCTTCTATACCGGTTATCTGCTCTATGTAGGGATACCCACCTTCCTCAATATCAACCGAGAGGAAGGGCTGAGTTTCTCCAGTTCGACGCTGGCAATTGGGGTGCTGGTACTTGAAGTGCTACTGGCGCTCACGGTCATTCTTTGGGGTTACGGCTACCGTCTGTTCTAATCGCATTGCGTTGCTGGTTGAAGTACCAGCAACGCAATCTTCTGCAATGAATCTTGTGTGGCGACATGCGGGCGTGGCGGCTATTATGCCAGGGCCAGCTTCTGTTATTTACTTCCTGAACAGATGCGGTGTGCGTAATCACGTGCATGAATAATCATCAGAAGTCACACCATGCTGAAAATCCGAGTTTCTTTATTAAGCCTCGCGCTTATGTTTGCCGTGCCCGTCGCACCGCAGGCGCTGGCAAAAACTGCTGCGGCAACGGCGTCCGCGCAACCTGAAATTGCCTCCGGTAGCGCGATGATTGTCGATTTACAAACCAACCAGGTTATCTATTCCAGCCACCCGGATCTGGTACGTCCCATCGCGTCTATCACTAAGTTGATGACGGCAATGGTAGTGCTGGATGCGCATCTGCCGCTGGATGAAAAAATAAAAGTGGATATCAGCCATACGCCGGAAATGAAAGGGATCTACTCTCGCGTACGCCTGAACAGTGAAATCAGCCGCAAAGATATGCTGCTGCTGGCGCTGATGTCCTCAGAAAACCGTGCGGCGGCGAGCCTTGCTCACCATTATCCTGGTGGATATGACGCGTTTATTCGTGCGATGAATGCGAAAGCGAAGGCGCTGGGCATGACGCATACCCGTTATGTCGAGCCGACAGGCTTATCTATCAGCAATGTGTCCACGGCGAGCGACTTGATTAAACTGCTGGTGGCCACCAAACAGTATCCGCTGCTGGGCCAGTTGAGCACCACGCGGGAAGACATGGCGACGTTCAGTAATCCGGGGTATACGCTGCCGTTCCGTAATACCAACCATCTGGTGTATCGCGATAACTGGAATATTCAGTTGACCAAAACCGGGTTTACCAATGCGGCGGGTCACTGTCTGGTGATGCGTACCGTTATTAATAATAAGCCGGTGGCACTGGTGGTGATGGATGCTTTCGGGAAATATACCCACTTTGCGGATGCCAGCCGTTTACGGACCTGGATTGAAACCGGGAAAGCACAGCCTGTACCCGCTTCCGCATTAAGCTACAAACGTCAGAAAGCGGCGCAGATGGTGGAAAACCACGGCGCACAAACCGCGCAAAACGACTAATTATTCCGGCAGCGTCCAGTCACCATCGTTGAGTGGGCGCTGCATGATAACCGTATCCCGCCAGTCACCCTTCTTGTAGCCCACGCTGCGTAACTGCCCGACAATTTCGAAGCCGTGTTTTTTGTGCAGGCGTAGCGATCCGGCATTATTTTGCCCATCGCCGATCACCGCGATCATCTGCCGCCACGGACCTTCTTCACACCTTGCGATCAGCGCATCCATCAGCATACTGCCAATACCGCGTCCGGTCATACTGGCGTCAACATAGATAGACTCTTCCAGAGTATAGCGGTAGGCCTGGCGCGGACGGTAAGGGCTTGCATAGCAATACCCCACCACGATGCCGTGGTAGAGCGCGACCATCCAGGGAAGCCCGTCATTGGCGATTTTGTGCATGCGTTGGCGCATTTCGTCGATAGTGGGCGGCACTTCTTCGAAGGAGGCGCGGCCATGCAGCACGTGCCAGGCATAGAGAGATGAAATCGCATGAACATCATCAAGCGTGGCATCACGCACCACGAGTGCGTTTTCGGACAGGACATCAACGGCAGACATGATGGAGTAACTCCTCAATGTAGCAGGCCAGAGAAACGTTTCTCTGGCCTGCTACTTTAGTACGAATGAAGAGTACAATACAGCCTGGCTTAAACATATATCGCAGTTAGACTGCGACGAACCACTAACGTAATAGCCTATTGCCAGTTTTTTCTCTTGCTTGTTTTTCCGATTCCAGGGTTCATGCTGTTTGTTGGGTCATTTTCCAGGTAAAAACGTTTTAAATCATCGGGCGCTTCATATAAATGCCCCACGTTGTGTTCAGCCGGGTATTGCGCGCCGCGCTGGCGCAATAATTCCAGCATCTGTTCTTTGAGCGCGTGCGTATCAACGCCTTTCTTCACAATATAATCCTGATGGAAAACATGGCAGAAGAAATGGCCGTAATAGAGCTTCCAGGTTAACTGGCTGTCAATCTCCGGCGGCAGGTGTTCGAACCAGTCATCGTCATTGCGGCGCAGGGCAATATCCAGCGCCAGAATGTCTTCTACTTCATCGGCATGTACCGCCTGATAACGAATTGCCGCCCCCGCTGCGGCGAAGCGGTGAAGAAAGGCTTTGTTCCCTTCTTCTGTTGTACAGGCGAAGAACCCGCCCTCTGCCGTCTTAAAGTACTCGGTCAGCCAGCGTTGCGCCTCAGCGATACCGTCACCCGACATTTTCAGTAGCAGATGGTGTTCATACTTGTCCCGCCAGCTTTTCATTCGCGGTGGCAGGTGAGAGGGGAACAGGTGCCCCAGCTTTTGCATTGCCCGGTCGGTAAAGTGCGGCTTAAATAGGGAGGCTTTTGCCAGCAGGGCATCGGTGCGGCCTTTCAGGGTAAAAAAGAAAGGCATTTTGTCGGTGCCGAGCTTGTCGATCATCAGGAAGGTGTCTTTCCCGTAGCGCTCGGCGATATCGTAAATATCGCGATGCATATACTCCCCCGCCACCGGCAAATGGGTGAACTCGCTAAGAATATGGCGGCGAAGCGCGCTCAGCACCTGCGGCTGGTTGGTGCCGATATAAAACACCTGCTGGTGGGTGGGGGCGACAAAGGTGTCCAGCCGTACGGCGAAGACGGCCAGTTTCCCGGCACAGCCGGAGGATTCAAACAGACGATCCGGGTCGGCATTGTAGCGTGCCGGTGTATCCGCATCCACATCGCGCACGCGGGTGACATAATCCTGATCGTGCCCGTGACGCCCATCGTGGCGCACATCGGCGTCGGTCACCCGTTCGTCATCAAGTTTACTTAAGATTTGCTCCGGCGAACTGCCAAGCTCAATGCCTAAGTGGTTAACCAACTGGAGTCTGCCGGTTTCGTCAATTCGCGCATACAGCGACATTTCGGTGTATGCCGGGCCGCGCTGCACCAGCGCGCCGCCGGAGTTATTGCAAATCCCGCCGATGACCGATGCCCCGATACAGGATGAACCGATGACGGAATGCGGCTCGCGGCCAAGCGGTTTTAGCGCTTTTTCCAGCGAATAAAGGGTTGTGCCCGGATAAGCCAGTACCTGCTCACCGTTATCGATAAGATGCAGTTTATCGAGCCGTAAGGTGCTGATGATAATAATGTCGCGGTCGTAGTCATTACCGTTTGGCGTTGAGCCTTCGGTCAGGCCGGTATTTGCCGCCTGCATCAGGATGATCTTATCGGCGTTCACACAGGCGCTGAGTACACGCCATAATTCAAGCAGTGTGCCGGGAAAGACGACGGCGAGCGCATCACCCTGCCCGGAACGAAACCCCTTACGGTAGCGTGCCGTTTTGGCCGGGTCGGTCAGGACATGTGAAGCTCCAGTGAGGCGTTCGAGTTCACGGATAAAAGCGATATGGTGTTGGGAAGTTGTAGAAGACATTTTCCTCTCCCTGGTGGTGGAACAGCGTTCTCGCTTTAAAGCATAGTGTCTGAAAGTGAGGAATTCTCAGAAAAATCAGAGAATAACTCTGCAAGCCGGACTACGATTATGGCAAACTGCGTTTTTTTCATGGTCAGGCCCGTGAGTGGCTGTATAAACGAGAGAGTGAACGACATGAAATGGCTATGTTCGGTAGGTGTCGCCGTAAGCCTTGCGCTGCAACCGGTGATGGCAGAAGAGATGTTTGGTAACCATCCTCTGACGCCGCAAGCAAGGGATGCGTTTGTCACTGAATTACTAAAAAAAATGACGGTGGATGAAAAAATTGGGCAACTGCGACTGATTAGCGTCGGGCCGGACAATCCGAAAGAAGCCATCCGTGACATGATTGCCAAAAACCAGGTCGGCGCCATCTTTAATACCGTGACCCGCCCGGATATCCGCGCGATGCAGGATCAGGTCATGCAGCTTAGCCGCCTGAAAATTCCTCTGTTTTTTGCCTACGATGTGGTTCACGGTCAACGGACCGTCTTCCCGATTAGCCTGGGTCTGGCCTCCAGCTTCAATCTTGATGCGGTGAAAACCGTCGGGCGCGTTTCCGCTTATGAAGCGGCGGATGACGGCCTGAATATGACCTGGGCGCCAATGGTGGATGTATCCCGCGATCCGCGCTGGGGCCGTGGCTCTGAAGGCTTTGGTGAAGATACCTACCTGACCACGGAAATGGGCCGCGCGATGGTGAAATCCATGCAGGGCAAAAGCCCGGCGGATCGCTATTCGGTTATGACCAGCGTCAAACACTTCGCCGCCTATGGCGCGGTTGAAGGGGGCAAGGAATACAATACCGTTGATATGAGCCCACAGCGTCTGTTCAACGACTATTTGCCGCCGTACAAAGCCGGGCTGGAGGCAGGCAGCGGTGCGGTCATGGTGGCGCTGAACTCTCTCAACGGCACGCCGGCAACTTCCGATTCCTGGCTGCTTAAAGATGTCCTGCGCGATGAGTGGGGCTTTAAAGGCATCACCGTTTCAGACCACGGCGCAATAAAAGAATTGATCAAACACGGCGTGGCCGCTGACCCGGAAGATGCGGTACGCGTGGCGCTCAAAGCCGGTATTAACATGAGCATGAGCGACGAGTACTACAGCAAGTACCTGCCGGGGCTTATCAAATCCGGTAAGGTCACCATGGCGGAACTCGACGATGCGACCCGCCACGTGCTGAACGTGAAATATGACATGGGTCTGTTCAACGACCCGTACAGTCACTTGGGGCCGAAAGATTCAGACCCGAAAGACACCAATGCGGAAAGTCGTCTGCATCGTAAAGAAGCACGAGAAGTGGCGCGCGAAAGTCTGGTTCTGCTGAAAAACCGTCTTGACACACTGCCGCTGAAAAAAGACGCGACCATCGCGGTGGTCGGTGCGCTGGCGGACAGCAAGCGTGACATGATGGGAAGCTGGTCGGCAGCCGGTGTGGCGGGGCAATCCGTAACCGTGCTGACAGGTATCCGCAACGCAGTAGGGCCTAAAGGCACTATCCTCTACGCTCGCGGTTCGAATATCACTGACGATAAAGGCATTGTCGATTTCCTCAATCTGTATGAGCCAGCCGTAGTGCAGGACAAACGCAGCCCGCAGGAGATGATTGATGAAGCCGTGACCGTGGCGAAGAAATCGGATGTCGTCGTAGCGGTCGTCGGTGAGGCCCAGGGGATGGCACACGAAGCGTCAAGCCGTACGGATCTGACCATCCCACAAAGCCAGCGTGATTTGATTGCCGCGCTAAAAGCAACCGGTAAACCGCTGGTGCTGGTGCTGATGAACGGTCGTCCGCTGGCGCTGGTGAAAGAAGATCAGCAGGCCGATGCGATCCTTGAAACCTGGTTTGCCGGTACCGAAGGCGGTAATGCCATCGCTGATGTGCTGTTTGGTGATTACAACCCGTCCGGCAAGCTGCCGATGTCTTTCCCGCGCTCCGTCGGGCAGATCCCGGTCTATTACAGTCACCTGAACACCGGGCGTCCGTATAATGCCGATAAACCGAACAAGTACACGTCACGCTACTTCGACGAGGCCAATGGTCCGCTGTATCCGTTCGGTTACGGCCTGAGTTACACCACGTTTAACGTCTCCGATGTGAAAATGTCGGCGCCGACCATGACCCGTGACGGCAAAGTGACGGCCAGCGTCGATGTTACCAATACCGGCAAACGCGACGGCGCGACGGTTGTCCAGATGTACCTGCAGGATGTGACGGCGTCCATGAGTCGTCCGGTAGAACAACTGCGTGGTTTCGAAAAAGTGGATCTCAAAGCCGGGGAAACCAAAACCGTCAGCTTCCCGATTGATATCGAGGCGCTTAAGTTCTGGAATCAACGCATGAAATACGATGCAGAACCCGGCAAATTCAATGTCTTTATCGGCCTGGATTCAGCCCGTGTTAAACAGGGTGAATTTACCCTCCAGTAACCCCGCAAAGGCCGCTTTTTAGCGGCCTTTCATCTTTAAACCCCTTGCGTTATAACCGCTTCGTCTAATCAGAAACATCAAAATCTGAACGACTGATTTATTCCAGGTCGATTCTCTACTACGCTTTTTGCACAGCCGGAAATCCAGGCACCACAAAAAAAGAGGTAAGAGCATGAAATCATTTTCGCAATGGAGCGCTGCAGGGTTATTGATGCTGGCCGCAGGCGCACAGGCGGCTGAGCCGGTTAAAGTGGGTTCCAAGATTGATACCGAAGGCGCGCTGCTGGGCAATATCATTTTGCAGGTCCTGGAAAGCCATGGCGTGAAAACCGTCAATAAAGTCCAGTTGGGTACCACCCCGGTGGTGCGCGGGGCGATCACCTCGGGTGAACTGGATATCTACCCGGAATATACCGGCAATGGCGCGTTTTTCTTTAAGGAGGAGAACGATCCGGCGTGGAAAAATGCGCAGCAAGGCTATGACAAGGTCAAAAAGCTGGATGCGGAGAAAAACAAACTGGTCTGGCTGACGCCAGCGCCTGCCAATAATACCTGGACTATCGCGGTACGCCAGGATGTTGCGCAGAAAAACAAGCTGGTCTCCCTTGACGATCTCAGTCGCTATCTGAAAGAGGGCGGTACCTTTAAACTTGCCGCTTCCGCCGAGTTTATCGAGCGTACCGATGCCTTACCGGCCTTCGAAAAAGCCTATAACTTCAAGCTCAACCAGCAGCAGTTGCTGTCGCTGGCGGGGGGTGATACGGCAGTGACCATCAAAGCCGCTGCACAGCAAACATCAGGCGTGAATGCGGCGATGGCCTACGGCACAGATGGGCCGGTTGCGGCGCTGGGGCTGCAAACCCTGACCGACCCGAAAGGCGTTCAGCCCATTTATGCGCCTGCCCCGGTTGTGCGCGAAGCGGTGCTGAAAGCTTACCCGCAACTGGATGAGTGGCTGAAACCGGTATTTGCCAGCCTGGATGAAAAAACGCTGCAGAAACTGAATGCCAGTATTGCAGTGGAAGGTCTCGACGCCAAAAAAGTGGCCGCCGATTACCTGAAAGGAAAGGGACTGATTAAATAAACGTGGAGCGACGTTGTCATAACCGCGTGTTGTTGCTGCTGGTGTTACTGGCACTGGCGGCAATAACACTGCCCTTCGTGAGTTACGCCCCTAACCGCCTGGTCTCCGGGGAAAGTCGTGCAATCTGGCAGGTCTGGCCCGCATATGCCGCCTGGGGACTGCTTGTACCGGCAGGGCTACTGCTTTTGAGCTTTCTCCCGCATCGCATTGCCAGTCTGGCAACGTTACTGCTTACCGAAGCGTCATTTTGCGCCTTAGTCTGGTGCGCGGGCAGGGCGGCCACCGATCTGGCGCAGTCTGGCAGCGCACTTGCCCGCACCTCCCCCGGCAGCGGCTTATGGCTGTGGCTGGCGCTGTCGTTACTGGCCAGTAGTGATGCAATCCGACGGCTAACGGTCAATCCGGTCTGGCGCTGGCTGCTGCATGCGCAAATCTGGATCCTGCCCCTGTGGCTGCTGCTCAGTGGGCAACTGGATTCGCTCTCTTTGCTTAAGGAGTACGCGAATCGGCAGGACGTCTTTAACGATGCGCTGGCGCAACATCTCAAACTGCTGTTTGGTACGCTGCTACCGGCGCTGGCGCTGGGGGTGGGTATCGGCCTGTGGTGTTATCGCCATCCGTCGCGTCAACAACCGGTGTTTGCCGTATTGAATGTGATTCAGACCGTGCCGTCCGTTGCGCTATTTGGTCTGCTGATCGCACCACTGGCAGGGCTGGTGGCGCAGTTCCCCTGGCTGGGTTCGCTCGGCGTGGCGGGGACCGGTATCACACCTGCGCTGATTGCGCTGGTTCTCTACGCGTTGTTACCGCTGGTTCGCGGTGTGGTGGCGGGCTTAAACCAGGTGCCGGTAGATGTACTGGAAAGCGCCAAAGGGATGGGCATGAGCGCCCGTCAGCGGTTTTTGCATATACGTCTGCCGCTGGCGTTACCCATTTTGCTGCGTAGCCTGCGGGTGGTCACGGTACAGACGGTGGGCATGGCGGTGATTGCGGCGTTGATTGGCGCAGGCGGCTTTGGCGCACTGGTGTTTCAGGGGCTTTTAAGTAGCGCACTGGATCTTGTGTTATTGGGTGTGATCCCGGTTATTGCTCTGGCAGTGGTCGTGGACGCACTGTTTGCGCTGGGTATCGCGCTGTTGGAGGTAAAACAGCCATGATTGAATTCAGGCATGTCAGCAAATCCTTCGCCGGGCAACAGGCGGTGAGCGATCTGAATCTTGAATGTAAAACCGGCGCGTTTTCCGTGTTGATTGGTACATCAGGATCCGGGAAGTCCACCACCCTGAAAATGATCAACCGCCTGGTGGAACATGATGAAGGCACCATTTTGTTTGCCGGTGAGGAGATCCGCAGCCTGCCGGTACTGGAACTGCGTCGGCGGATGGGTTACGCCATTCAGTCGATAGGCCTGTTTCCGCACTGGACGGTGGCCCACAACATCGCCACCGTGTTGCAACTGCAAAAATGGTCGCGAGGGAAAATCGCCGCGCGAGTAGATGAACTGATGGCTTTACTGGGGCTGGATGAGAGCCTGCGCGACCGTTTTCCCCATCAACTTTCCGGCGGTCAGCAGCAACGTGTTGGTGTAGCCCGCGCGCTGGCGGCAGACCCGGAGGTGTTGCTGATGGATGAACCCTTCGGTGCGCTGGATCCGGTCACGCGCGGTGCGCTCCAGCAGGAGATGATTCGTATCCACCGTCTGCTGGGCCGCACCATTGTGCTGGTCACCCATGATATTGATGAGGCGCTACAGTTGGCGGATCACCTGGTCTTAATGGACAGTGGGGCGATTGTGCAGCAGGGGACACCGCTGGAGATGTTAACCCGCCCGGCAACCCCGTTTGTCCGCGACTTTTTTGGTCGCAGCGAGTTGGGGGTTCGTCTGCTTTCATTGCGCCATGTCAGTGCCTGGATGCGGCCGGGCGAAACGGTGGCCGGGGAACCACTGCGAGAGGATATGACCTTGCGCGAAGCCTTATCGCTGTTTGTCGCCCGCCAGTGTGATGTGCTCCCCGTCGCTGATGCGCAAGGCGTGCCCTGCGGTACGCTGCATTTTCGCGACCTGCTCAGAACGGAGGCGCTCAGTGAGACTTCTGCGTGACCCGTTACTCTGGCTTATCGCCGTGTTTGTCGCACTGCTGGTGGCGATGCCCTACAGCGGCGCACTCTTTGGCACGCTATTTCCCCAGTTGCCGCGACCGGTTTATCAGCAGGAAAGTTTTGTCTCCCTGACGCTTGCCCATTTCTGGCTGGTGGGGGTGTCGAGTCTGCTGGCGATCGTTATCGGGCTGGGGGCGGGAATTGCAGTGACGCGCCCGTGGGGCCGCGAATTTCGCCCGCTGGTGGAGACCATTGCCGCAGTAGGACAGACCTTTCCACCGGTGGCGGTACTGGCCATTGCGGTACCGGTTATGGGATTTGGCCGCGAGCCTGCCATTATCGCGCTGATCCTCTATGGGGTCTTGCCGATATTACAGGGCACCCTGGCGGGCATTGCCGCCGTGCCGGAGAGCGTACACAGCGTGGCAAAAGGGATGGGGATGAGCAGTATGCAGCAACTTTTCAGGGTTGAACTGCCGCTGGCGGCGCCGGTCATTATCGCCGGGATCCGCACGTCCGTGATTATTAACATCGGTACGGCGACCATTGCGTCTACGGTCGGCGCCAGCACGCTGGGAACGCCGATCATTATCGGTCTGAGCGGGTTTAATACGGCTTACGTCGTGCAAGGGGCCGTTCTGGTTGCGCTGGCCGCTATCATTGTTGATAGAGGATTTGAGCGTCTTGCCCGCTTATTCAGCCTGCACCGCCGCGAACAATAAAAGAGTAGCCAGCGAGCATCACGCCACCGATGCCGCCGATCGCCATCAGCAGAAAAATCGCAATGACGGTAAGTTTGGACAGGTTCATTTTTCGCTCCTTTGTTAAGAAAAGTATTATACGAGGAAGCGGGGCTGTTAATGAACCATTAAATGCCCAGGGGAAAAATGGCATGTCCGTTTTGCTGCCAGTCATGCATCTGTTTTTGCTGTGACGAGGAGGGGGCCTCGCCACACCACACCAGTAATGTCTGGCCTTCAAACATCTCCGGGCGCAGATAACTCAACGAGTGCGCCAGCACGTCGACCCGCCAGCCTTGCTGGCTTGCCATCCAGCCCTCCAGCCAGATTCGGGTAGTATCCTGCACATTCCAGCCGACGACCAGCGCGTCACGCCCGTTTTTCTTGCGCGCGGTATTCAGGCAACCGCAAATATAGTTAATCAACACCCCATCAAGCAGACTGAGCATCACCGTGAGGGCAGGCTGCTGGGATTGCAGACGGCGACGAAGAGGGATAAACAGGTGGGTTATCAGGGTCTCTGCCGGGTAGTCGTGGCTGCGCTCTTTGATCCACAGACGCAGCCGCTGCAGGTTGCCGCTTTGCAGAATCTGCAATACTGCTTCCTGCTGCGCGCGCCAGCCATTGCGTTCATGTTCGGGTTCATTATTGAGCAGGGTCTGTACCTTACTGACCTGGACCCCGGTATCGATCCAGCGTTTTATTTCACGAATTCGGTCGATGTCGGCATCGGTAAACAACCGATGACCGCCTTCCGTGCGCTGTGGTTTGAACAATCCGTAGCGTCGCTGCCATGCCCGCAAAGTCACGGGATTGATATCGCATAACATCGCCACTTCACCAATCGTGTAAAGCGCCATGGTTTCACCTTTGCAAGAAATCCCCCACTTTAACTTTAGCCGTTCTTACTTAAACCAGGTTGAATTGTTTGTTTAATGTTCGATATGTATCCATTTCGTATCATTATGCTTTCAGGATTGTGATAACGAGCACGAATTAACATTTTTTTGGAAACCCTCAAAGAATCTCTGCGCGACTCCATGTAAGGTACGCGCTTTCAGTCAACGCGGTGCTGCGGGTATGTACGAATTTAATCTGGTGTTGCTGCTGCTCCAGCAAATGTGTGTGTTTTTGGTTATCGCCTGGCTGATGAGCAAAACACGTCTTTTTATTCCGCTGATGCAAGTCACGGTACGTCTGCCGCATAAATTGCTCTGTTATGTCACCTTTTCGATTTTCTGCATTATGGGTACCTATTTCGGTTTGCATATTGAAGATTCTATTGCCAATACCCGTGCGATTGGTGCGGTGATGGGCGGGTTGCTCGGCGGCCCGCTGGTGGGCGGGCTGGTGGGGTTAACGGGGGGGTTACACCGTTACTCAATGGGCGGCATGACCGCGTTGAGCTGTATGATTTCCACCATTGTGGAAGGGCTGCTCGGTGGGCTGGTACACAGTATTTTGATCAAGCGTGGCCGCACCGACAGGGTCTTTAATCCGCTCACCGCCGGGGCCATTACCTGTGTAGCGGAGCTGACACAGATGCTGATCATCCTGCTTATCGCCCGACCGTATGAGAGCGCGCTGCATCTGGTGCAAAGTATTGCTGCCCCAATGATGGTGACCAATACCGTGGGCGCGGCGCTGTTTATGCGTATCCTGCTCGACAAGCGCGCCATGTTTGAAAAATACACCTCGGCGTTTTCTGCCACGGCCCTCAAAGTCGCCGCATCGACCGAAGGGATCTTGCGTCAGGGCTTCAACGAAGAAAACAGCATGAAAGTTGCCCAGGTTCTCTATAAAGAGCTGGATATCGGCGCGGTGGCGATTACCGATCGCGAGAAGCTGCTGGCGTTTACCGGCACGGGGGACGACCATCATCTTCCCGGCAGGCCTATCTCGTCTGTCTGGACGCAAAAAGCCATCGAAAGTGGCGAAGTGGTGTATGCCGATGGGAATGAGGTGCCGTACCGCTGCTCGCTGCATCCACAGTGCAAACTGGGTTCAACGCTGGTCATTCCATTACGCGGTGAAAACCAGCGCGTTGTGGGCACCATCAAACTGTATGAAGCAAAAAACCGGCTCTTTAGCTCCATCAACCGCACCCTGGGAGAGGGGATTGCGCAGTTGCTGTCGGCGCAAATCCTTGCCGGACAGTATGAGCGGCAAAAAGCGTTGCTGACCCAGTCGGAAATCAAATTACTGCATGCGCAGGTCAATCCCCATTTTCTGTTCAATGCCCTGAATACACTGATGGCGGTGATCCGCCGCGACAGCGATCAGGCCGGTCTGCTGGTGCAATATCTGTCGACATTCTTTCGCAAAAACCTTAAGCGACCGTCGGAAATCGTCACCCTGGCCGATGAGCTTGAACACGTTAATGCGTATCTGCAAATTGAAAAGGCGCGCTTTCAGTCCCGCCTACAGGTACAACTGCACGTACCGGATGCGCTTTCGCATCTCCATCTGCCCGCTTTTACCCTGCAACCGATTGTGGAAAATGCCATTAAACATGGCACCTCACAACTGCTTGGCGTAGGGGAAATCACCATTAACGCCAGCCAGGACGGTGACCATCTGGTGTTGGATATTGAAGATAATGCCGGGCTGTATCAGCCCAAAACGGATGCCAGTGGTTTAGGGATGAGTCTGGTGGATAAGCGCCTGCGGGCGCGCTTTGGTGATGGATGCGGCATTTCGGTTGCCTGCGAGCCTGATATCTTTACCCGAATTACCCTACGACTCCCGCTGGAGGAAAGCGCATGTTAAAAGTGCTAATTGTTGATGATGAACCGTTGGCGCGTGAAAATCTGCGTATTTTACTGCAGGAAGAGAACGACATTGAGATTGTGGGCGAATGTGCCAACGCGGTTGAGGGTATCGGTGCTGTGCATAAATTGCGCCCGGACGTGCTGTTTCTTGATATTCAGATGCCGCGCATTAGCGGGCTGGAAATGGTAGGGATGCTCGACCCGGAACACCGACCCTATGTGGTTTTTCTCACCGCTTTTGATGAATACGCGGTGAAGGCGTTTGAGGAACATGCCTTTGACTATCTGCTAAAACCGATAGAGGCGCGCCGCCTGGAGAAGACCCTCACCCGGCTGCGCCAGGAGCGCAATGTCCAGGACGTATCGGTGCTGCCGGAAAATCAGGCCTCGCTGAAATTTATTCCCTGTACCGGGCATAGCCGCATTTATCTGTTGCAGATGGATGAGGTTGCGTTTGTGAGTAGCCGCATGAGCGGCGTCTATGTCACCAGCCACGACGGCAAAGAGGGCTTCACCGAACTGACCCTGCGCACGCTGGAGAGCCGTACACCGTTGCTGCGCTGCCATCGGCAGTATCTGGTGAATATGGCACATCTGAAAGAGATCCGTCTGGAAGATAACGGCCAGGCGGAGTTGCTGCTGCGCGACGGACAGACTGTACCGGTTAGCCGTCGCTATCTTAAGAACTTAAAAGAAGCGCTGGGGTTGTAGCCGCTAATAAAACGCGAACTTTTTCGCAAGAAAGCATCGCTGCTATTGTGAACAAACCTGGTATATAATTTTATACGCATCCACACACAGTAAGGATGCGCAGTAATGTATGCAAAGGATATCAACTGGCGAGGCTCTACACTCGACGATCTCATCACTTTCCCGCAGGCGATAAGGCGTATCGCAGGTTTCGAACTCCACAAAGTTCAGCATGGCAGGGAACCGACGGACTGGAAGCCGATTAATGAGTGGGGGATGGGCGTCATTGAGATTCGCCTGCATGGTGAAGACGGTGAGTATCGTGTGGTGTATGTCGCCAGGTTTTCCGATGTCGTTTGTGTCCTGCATTGTTTTCAAAAGAAAACACAAAAAACGAGCCTGCGGGATATCGCCATTGGAGAGAGAAAAAATGACGCATAAAGTGGATACAAAGGTTCGTCACATCACAAAAGCCAGTGGCAACATTTTTTCTGACCTTGGGTTTGCCCCGCAGGAGGCATCGCAACTGCTGGCTGCGTCCAGAGAAGAGATGGCAAGAGTCGATGAATTAAAGAAGCAACTGATGATGGAAATCACCGACTGGATGAAACACAACGGTCTTAAACAGGTCGATGCCGCCAAAGTTCTCCATGTCTCTCGCCCCCGCGTGTCCGATGTCGTTAACCAGAAAACAGAAAAATTCACCATTGATACATTGGTCGGTATGGCAACACTGATTGGAAAACGTGTGCAACTGGTTATTGATAAGGTTTAACCGGCTGCAATCTAAAAGAAGCGCTGGGGTTGTAGCTTTTGATGATAGACTGCGCGCTTACGATGATTTTTTCGAAGGCTTTATGCTCAATAACGATATCTTACGTAGCTTACGCTACGCACTGAAAATGAATAATGGCGACCTCAAGCGCGTATTTGCGCTGGCAGACGCCCCGGTGAGTGACGAGCAGCTTGTCGGCTGGTTGCACAAAGAAGATGAAGAGGGCTTTCAGCGCTGTCCGGACATTATGATGTCTGTCTTCCTCAACGGCCTGATTTATGAACGCCGTGGTAAAGATGAATCTCAGCCTGCGCTGGTGACCGAGCGTAAGATGACAAACAACATCATCCTTAAAAAATTACGCATCGCCTTTTCGCTGAAAACGGACGATATTCTGGCGATCCTCACCGAGCAGAAATTCCGCGTCTCCATGCCGGAGATTACCGCCATGATGCGGGCGACCGAGCATAAAAATTTCCGTGAATGCGGCGATCAGTTCTTGCGTTATTTCCTGCGTGGACTGGCGGTGCGTGAGCATGCGAAGCCTGCTGCTCAGTAAAGGCAATGCCAGCGCGTGACAAACGCGCTGGCACGTTGATTATTTCACTTCTTTAAAACCATGTGATTCCAGAAGCTGCTGTGATTTCGTCATGCTGACGCCATCTTTCACATCACCGGTGAACGCCGCGCCCTGTATCTGCTGCAATGCGTTACGATCGGCTTTGGTATAGTCGACAGTCAATGTTTCTGTCGCGTAAGTGTCCTGATAATCGATACTTTCCGTTACGCCCTGAATCGATTTGTATTTCTCACTGATCGGCCCCAGGCGTTGCATAGCTGCCTCTTTATTTGCGGCCCCAACGCTTGCGTACTGAATCTTATTCTTTGCCGTCTGACGTAATACCACATCGTCTTTATAGTAATAGGTCAGAGAAATTTCTGTTTTGCCATCCGTCCAGTTAAATGTCTTACTCTGTTCTTTGTCACCACAGCCGCTGACGGCAAATAAGACCAGAGTAGTCAGTGCGATGGCGATCATTTTTTTAAACATATTCATAAAGCCCCTTTTGTTAGAAAAATCCTGTCCATTGAAGAATAGTGCAATAAAAAAAAGGCGCTGTTTTCACAGCGCCTTTCAGCGATTTATTTTACCTGTTGGCCAGGTTTTGCACCCTCATCAGGGCTTAACAGGAAGATATCTTTCCCGCCAGGGCCTGCGGCCATTACCATACCTTCTGAAATACCGAAGCGCATTTTGCGCGGCGCCAGGTTAGCGACCATCACCGTCAGGCGACCGATCAGCACCTGCGGGTCCGGGTAGGCGGAACGAATGCCGGAGAAGACATTGCGTTTCTGACCGCCCAGATCCAGCGTCAGGCGCAGCAGTTTGTCAGAACCCTCGACAAACTCCGCGTTTTCAATCAGCGCCACGCGCAGGTCGACTTTAGCGAAATCGTCAAAACTGATGGTTTCGGCAATCGGGTCATCTGCCAGCGGACCGGTGACCGGTGCGGCAGCGGCTTTCACTTCCTCTTTTGACGCCTCAACCAGCGCTTCGACCTGTTTCATCTCAATGCGGTTATACAACGCCTTAAAGGTATTCACTTTGTGGCCAAGCAGCGGCTGTTCGATAGCATCCCAAACCAGTGTGGTGTTCAGGAACGCCTCGACACGTTCGCTCAGGGTCGGCAGAACCGGTTTCAGCCAGGTCATCAGCACGCGGAACAGGTTGATACCCATGGAGCAAATCGCCTGCAGATCAGCATCGCGACCTTCCTGTTTCGCGACAACCCACGGTGCCTGCTCGTCAACATAACGGTTAGCCACGTCAGCCAGCGCCATGATTTCACGAATCGCTTTGCCGAATTCACGGCTCTCCCACGCATCAGCAATGGTGGCTGACGCATCGGTAAAGGTTTTATACAGTGCCGGATCCGCCAGCTCAGCCGCCAGTACGCCATCGAAACGTTTGGCGATAAAGCCTGCACAACGGGACGCCAGATTCACCACTTTGTTGACGATATCAGCGTTAACGCGCTGAACGAAATCTTCCAGATTCAGATCGATGTCATCGATACGGGAAGAGAGCTTCGCCGCGTAGTAGTAACGCAGGCTGTCCGCATCAAAGTGGTTCAGCCAGGTGCTGGCCTTAATGAAGGTGCCGCGCGATTTGGACATCTTCGCACCGTTCACTGTCACGTAACCGTGCACGAACAGATTGGTCGGCTTGCGGAAATTGCTGCCTTCCAGCATCGCTGGCCAGAACAGGCTGTGGAAATAGACGATGTCTTTACCGATAAAGTGATACAGCTCGGCATCAGACTCTTTTTTCCACCAGTCGTCAAAGTTCAGGTCGCTGCGTTTATCGCACAGGTTCTTGAAGGAGCCCATGTAGCCGATAGGCGCATCCAGCCAGACGTAGAAATATTTGCCCGGCGCGTTGGGGATTTCGAAACCGAAATAGGGTGCGTCGCGGGAGATATCCCACTGCTGCAGGCCGGCGTCGAACCACTCCTGCATTTTGTTGGCCACCTGCTCCTGCAGCGCACCGCTACGGGTCCACGCCTGCAGCATTTCACTGAACGAAGGCAGGTCGAAGAAGAAGTGTTCGGAATCACGCATTTCAGGCGTTGCGCCGGACACCACGGATTTCGGGTCGATAAGTTCGGTCGGGCTGTAGGTCGCGCCGCACACTTCACAGTTATCGCCGTACTGATCCGGAGACTTACATTTCGGGCAGGTGCCTTTCACAAAACGGTCCGGCAGGAACATCCCTTTTTCCGGGTCGTAAAGCTGAGAGATAGTACGGTTTTTAATAAAACCGTTCTCTTTCAGGCGAGTGTAGATCAGCTCCGACAGCTCGCGGTTCTCTTCGCTGTGCGTAGAGTGGTAGTTGTCATAGCTGATATTAAAGCCAGCGAAATCCGTCTGGTGTTCCTGACTCATGTCACCAATCATCTGCTCCGGGGTGATGCCCATTTGTTGCGCTTTGAGCATAATCGGCGTGCCGTGAGCATCGTCCGCGCAGATGAAGTTGACATTGTGGCCGCGCATTCGCTGGTAACGGACCCAGACATCAGCCTGGATGTGCTCCAGCATATGGCCGAGGTGGATTGAGCCGTTGGCGTACGGCAATGCGCACGTTACCAGAATTTTCTTCGCGACTTGAGTCATAGTGGGTATTACTTCTTCTTTAGTAAAAAGGGGTTTTGATGTTACCTGAAAGGGAAAAGTTGTGCCATAAAAGCCCGCCCTGGATTGGGCACTATTGAGAAATGAAAAATGGGTGACAGTGGAGTAAACTTGAACCTTAACAATGTCTTTTTAGAACAACAAAACAAGGAGTCGGGATGAACTCTCAATCCCAGGCCAAATCCCCTGAAGCCTTGCGTGCGCTCGTCGCCGGAACGCTGGCCAATTTTCAGCACCCAACCCTCAAGCATAATCTTACCGCGCTTAAGGCGGTTCATCATGTTGCCTGGCTGGATGACACCGTCCATATTGAGCTGCTGATGCCCTTTGTCTGGCGCAGTGCGTTTGAAGAGTTGAAAGAGCAATGCAGTGCCGAACTACTGCGACTTACGGGGGCGCGAGCGATTGACTGGAAGCTCTCCCACAATGTCGCCACCTTAAAGCGGGTGAAAAATCAGCCTGGCGTGAACGGGGTAAAGAACATCATTGCCGTCAGCTCCGGTAAAGGCGGGGTAGGAAAATCCTCTACCGCCGTCAATCTGGCGTTAGCGCTGGCGGCGGAAGGGGCAAAAGTCGGTATTCTGGATGCGGATATCTACGGTCCGTCAATCCCGATGATGCTGGGGGCGGAAGGTGAACGCCCGACCTCGCCGGATGGCACTCATATGGCGCCGATTATGGCGCACGGACTGGCGACCAACTCCATTGGCTATCTGGTGACTGACGATAATGCCATGGTGTGGCGAGGCCCAATGGCCAGCAAGGCGCTCCTGCAACTGCTGCAAGAATCTATGTGGCCCGATCTTGACTATCTGGTACTCGACATGCCGCCGGGCACTGGCGACATCCAGCTTACCCTGGCGCAGAATATTCCGGTTACCGGCGCGGTGGTGGTGACCACGCCGCAGGATATCGCGCTGATTGATGCCAAAAAAGGCATTGTGATGTTCGAGAAAGTGGAAGTACCGGTGCTGGGTATCGTGGAAAACATGAGCATGCATATTTGCAGCAACTGTGGTCATCACGAGCCGATTTTCGGTACCGGCGGGGCAGAGAAACTGGCCGGGCAGTACCACACGCAACTGCTGGGGCAACTGCCACTGCACATTAGCCTGCGTGAAGATCTCGACCGGGGGCAACCGACGGTGGTCAGCCGTCCGGACAGCGAGTTCACCGGTTTGTATCGCAAGCTGGCGGGGCGCGTTGCGGCGCAACTCTACTGGCAGGGTGAAGTGATTCCCGGTGATATCGCGTTTCGCGCGGTATAAATGGATAAGGCTGCCCGTCAGGGCAGCCGATAATGCATGAGCAGATAGTTCCCGTCCGGCGATGTGCCTTCCGCTTCAACGTGCCAGCCATGGTGCTGATAAAACGCCAGCGCGTGGTGGTTTTGCACCAGACATTTCAGTGAACCTGTACTGGTAAATTCAGACTGCACTTTTTTCAGCAGCGCGCTGCCGACCCCTTTGCCTTGTGCATTCGGGTCAACAAACAGGCTATGCAGAAAATTGTCGTTCACATACACGGCGGCAAAACCAAGCCGGTGCCCGTCTTCTTCCGCCACCCAGATGGTTTCATCACGGGTAACGGCGTCAAAATCTTCCAGTTGCCAGTCGCTACCGTCCAGCCATGTCCAGTTTGCCCTGCGGGAATGCAGGAACAATGTACGCAGAAAAGGGCGGTCGTTCTCTTGCCAGGGGCGAATAATCAATAGGATTTCCTGAAATTAACGGTGGTAAAAGATGTCGCCATTGTAGGCTTTCAAAATTTTACCGTCGGCGTCCGTGATAAGCACGTAATTTCCACCCATATAGGTCCAGTGGCTACCCGGATCAGGCGCAGGCAAATTGCGCAGATTCCACTGCTTAATGTTGTACTCTTCGCTACGGTACATTTCGGGCACCGTATCGCCGATGGTGAATTTAGTAAAATCGGCAACAAAATCCTTCACTTCATAAGACTGGGTTCCGCCTGTCGCGGCAGGGGTTTGCGGTGCAGCAAAAGTCGCACTGGCCGTTGCCAATAATGTTCCCAGAAGCAACATTTTTGTTTTACCCATAATCTCTCCAGGTGTCGTGGGTTTTCATTTCGCGGGGCTTATCATCGACTACCGTCTGGCGACGTCGCAACCGCGAAAATGTTATGAAAATAATGCTTTGGTAAAAAGTGTAAGCAAAAGAAGAGAACAGCAGGAGAGGCGGAACGCTTTTTTCGCTATCCGCCTGAGTATAAAAGTGTTTTTAAGAGAAATCCTGGCTATATTTCAATGCGTTAGTGCGCAGAAAATCCTTCCAGCACGATTTTGCCTACCGCACGGTGCGTTTCAAGCAACTGGTGCGCTTTACGCAGATTTTGTGCGTTGATGGCGCCGAAGTGTTCTCCCAGCGTGGTTTTGATAACCCCATCATCGATAAGTGCGGCGACACGCGCCAGTAAACGGTGTTGCTCCGCGATATCGGCGGTCCCGAACATGGAGCGGGTAAACATAAATTCCCAGTGCAGAGAAATGCTTTTCACTTTTAAGGGCACAGCGTCAAGTGATTGCGGATCGTCAATCAGGGCCAGTTTGCCTTGTGGTTGCAGGGCGTTGATCAACTGCTGATAGTGCTGCTCCGTGTTGTTGAGGCTGGCAACGTGGCTGACCTGCTTAATGCCAATGCGCGCCAGCTCCTCGGTTAACGGTTTGCTGTGATCGATAACATGGTGCGCGCCCAACTCGCTAACCCACTGCTGGCTTTGCGGGCGGGATGCCGTGCCAATCACCGTCAGACGGGTCAATTTACGCGCCAGTTGCGTCAGAATAGAGCCTACGCCGCCTGCGGCACCGACAATCAGCAGTACGTCGCCTTCGTTGCCCTCTTCACGTACGCCTAAACGGTCAAACAACATTTCCCAGGCGGTAATGGCGGTCAGCGGGAGGGCCGCGGCAGAGGCGAAATCCAGCGAGGCAGGTTTGTGGGCGGCAATGCGCTCATCCACCAGTTGAAATTCGCTGTTACTGCCAGGACGGGTCAATGCCCCGGCATACCAGACTTCGTCGCCGGGCTTAAATAACGTGACCTTGTCGCCAACGGCGGTAACCACTCCGGTCGCATCCCAGCCCAGTACGCGGGGTTTATCGGCGTTAAACCCGGCGCGGACTTTGGTATCCACCGGGTTAACAGAGATGGCTTTCACTTCGACCAGCACATCATGACCTTCGGCTTTCGGTGTCGGTAATTCAATGTCGGTTAAAAAGTCAATGTTGCTGCCGTTCTGTGCGGCCTGAGTAATAGCAATAGCTTTCATAAACACTCCGTGATTTCAGTATTCGTCAGGGGATGTGTTAATGCTAGTTCGCCAGGGGGCAGGTGAAAAACCCGCGCGGGAGGGGAGCACTTATCCTCCAGAAGTGAAAATAGCGTGCGATGCCTCAACGCTGAAAGTTCCTTGCGGTGAGCAGTGACAGAGCGCTACTCAGTATGGCAGAGTGCTGTGCACGGTATTTTGGGCTGAGCAGCCGAGCGCAACGGGTTCAATGATTTCAGTTGCGACCTCCTGATATTGCAGCCAGTGGTGCTGTTACTATTTATTTTTAAACTCAATATTGCCTTTTCTATCGACTGAATTGATTAATTTCTTTTAACTTTTTGCCGATGGTACTGTTAATTACCCGGCGAAGGAGGTTGCTTTGAAACGGATTCTTATTGTGATGTTGGGCGTTGGCATATGCGCTGGCGCTCTTGCTGATTCGGGATCCCCGCAACTGAAACTGGAAAGCCAGAGGCTGATTCGCGAGGCTGGCCATGAATGCAACAAGGTGGAAGGCGTTTATCCTTCCGCGTTCGGCGGTTCTCTGATTGTGATTTGTGATGATTCGCACAGGTACACGATCAAGAATAAAGATGGCCGCTATGTCGTTGGTGTGGCTGAGTAAGGCGCATTCATTATGGCAATGAAGTCATGCCGGGAGTGTGGCAAGCCCGTATCCTCAGCGGCAAAGGTTTGTCCTGTCTGCGGGATAAAAGAACCGTATCAATCTCCGGTTCGAGGAGTCATATTTATTGCAATTGTCGTCATTGCCATTTTTAAAGGGTGCAGTAGTGGGGGAAGTTCTGATAATTCATACCATTCAAATGATGTCGCCAACAGCAATGCACCGATAAGCCAATCTTTTGTTTCGCCAGATGTTGTTAAACTAAGACGAGCTTCGCCAGTTAATCTTTCTCCTGCTGCCACAACACCTTTTACTGCTGCTCAGGTTTGCAAAGCCGCTATCGCGGGTATGTTCGGACGTAAAATCAATATAATCAAAGCTACGAATGCAAAAATAGCAGGCGTGTTTACGTTGTCATACCGTCGTCCTTTGGATGGTCAGCGTTTTTCATTCGACTGTAAGCTTTCTGACAATAATGTTATCTGGAGGGAGTCAGGGCAAAGTTCAGCTCGCTGGGATGGCTCAGGCAATGTTGAATACAATGTGGTGTTTGCTGTTATAAATACTTCTCTCACCATCACGGAATTACATGCCGATTCTGATGATGTTATATACAAATTTGCAATGAAGGATTTTCGTAAATGATATTCCAGGGGGAGTGTGACGAGGCCTTTTACCCAGCCGGGTGGTGCCAAAGCATATCTATCGACTTACCGACGCTTTAGTAAGGAAAGTGGGTTTGCCGTTTACAAGACTTCTCCGTGGCTTTATCCTGATCCTGGATTAACAAACGTTAATCGCAAGTAATTGATTTTATTTGACTCGGGGTGCCCCTTTTCACAAAGGGCTGAGAAATACCCGTACCACCTGATCTGGATAATGCCAGCGTAGGGAAGTCAGATGCCTGCCCGGCATCCCTTCTTCACGCCGGGCAGGAGCGAATCGATGCAACCTGACCTGCTTCACCGTGCGCAAATCGCGCAAATTCTTCAGCAATTCCGTCAATGTAAGCCGCTTGTCCACTGCATGACCAACGATGTGGTGCAGACCTTTACGGCCAATGTTCTGCTGGCGTTGGGGGCGTCCCCGGCGATGGTGATTGACCGCGACGAAGCGCAGCAATTTGCCGCCATTGCTGACGTGCTGCTGATTAATGTCGGCACACTGACCCGGGAACGCGCCGATGCGATGCACGCGGCCATCTTGAGCGCTAATGCCGCCCGTAAACCCTGGACGCTGGATCCGGTTGCCGTCGGGGCATTAACCTTCCGCAGCGATTTTTGTCGTGAGCTTTTGACTTTGCAGCCAGCCGCCATACGCGGTAACGCTTCGGAAATTATGGCGCTTGCCGGGATGAGTGCCGGAGGGCGCGGTGTCGACACTACCGATACCGCCATTGCCGCGCTGCCTGCGGCCCAGGCGCTGGCACGCCAGACGGGGGCTACTGTTGCGGTAACCGGTGAGGTGGATTACATCACCGATGGTCTTCGCACCCTGCGCGTTACGGGGGGCGACCCGCTGATGACCCGAGTGGTGGGAACAGGCTGCGCACTGTCTGCGGTGGTAGCCGCCTGCTGCGCATTACCCGGCGATCGCCTGTATAACGTGGCGGCGGCCTGCGCCTTTATGGCACAGGCAGGCAGTCTGGCCGTGGCGACCACGCGCGGGCCTGGCAGCTTTATCCCGGCTTTTCTCGATGCCCTCTATGCGCTTCACGGGGAGGTGCTGGTATGAAACGGATCAACGCACTGACCATTGCCGGAACGGATCCCAGCGGCGGGGCGGGTATTCAGGCCGATTTGAAAACTTTTTCGGCGCTGGGCGCCTACGGCTGTTCGGTCATTACCGCGCTGGTGGCGCAAAATACCCGCGGCGTACAGTCGGTTTATCGCATTGAACCTGATTTTGTTGCCGCGCAACTGGATTCGGTGTTCAGCGATGTGCGCATTGATACGACCAAAATCGGCATGCTGGCGGAAACCGATATTGTTGAAGCGGTGGCGGAGCGCTTGCGCCGCTATCAGGTGCAAAATGTGGTGCTCGATACCGTCATGCTGGCAAAAAGCGGTGACCCGCTGCTTTCCTCCTCGGCGGTAACGGCGCTGCGACAACATCTGTTGCCACAGGTATCACTGATTACTCCCAATCTGCCTGAGGCCGCCGCGCTGCTGGATGCCCCTCACGCCCGCAACGAACGTGAGATGCATGAGCAGGGACAGGCGTTGCTGGCGCTGGGATGCGAAGCGGTATTAATCAAAGGCGGGCATCTGGATAACGATGAAAGCCCGGACTGGCTGTTTACCCGTAATGGCACTGAACGTTTTACCGCCCCCCGAATAAAAACCAAAAATACCCACGGCACGGGCTGTACGCTGTCGGCCGCCCTGGCGGCACTGCGTCCACGTCACGCGGACTGGGCTTCAACGGTCAATGAGGCCAAGCGCTGGCTGTCAGCGGCGCTGGCCCAGGCAGACACGCTGGAGGTGGGACATGGCATCGGCCCGGTACACCATTTTCATGCGTGGTGGTGAGGGGGCCCCGAATGGCGCTACACGTAATACGTAGCCCGGCTTAGCGTAGCGCCAGCCGGGTGGGGAATCGGGGGCAAAATAGTAAGCTTCGCACAGCGGTAAACCACTAGCCGAAACGTGCCACCAGAAAATGCTGAAAAACGGCGATATGGTGGCAAGCCTCGACAAACGGTACCAGGCTTATTCTGCCCATTCATCGGGTCAGGACAAACCACATCCGCCTTTGTGCGGAGCTTACGGGAGTATAGCGATGACTGATATTGTGCAGTTACTAGGCAACGATGCCGACACCCTTTTACAACACCGTTGCACGACCATTGCGGCCGACCAACTCTACCTGCCGGGAGAGGATTACGTCACCCGTGTGATGATGGATAACAACCGTCCGCCAGCGGTACTGCGTAACATGCAGACGTTGTATAACACGGGCCGACTTGCTAAAACGGGTTATCTGTCGATTTTGCCGGTTGATCAGGGTATCGAACATTCCGCCGGGGCCTCGTTTGCTGCTAACCCGCTCTATTTCGATCCCAAAAACATCGTTGAGCTGGCAATTGAAGCCGGGTGTAACTGTGTGGCGTCCACCTATGGGGTGCTGGCTTCTGTGGCGCGCCGCTACGCGCACCGTATTCCGTTCCTGGTCAAGCTTAACCACAACGAAACCCTCAGCTATCCCACCGAATATGACCAGACGCTCTATGCAAGCGTAGAGCAGGCGTTCAACATGGGGGCCGTCGCCGTTGGCGCGACCATCTATTTTGGCTCTGAGGAGTCACGTCGGCAGATTGAAGAAATTTCTGCCGCATTTGAACGAGCTCATGAGTTAGGTATGGTCACGGTGCTGTGGGCGTACCTGCGTAATCCGGCATTCAAAAAAGATGGCGTGGATTACCATGTTTCCGCCGACCTGACCGGCCAGGCTAACCATATTGCGGCAACCATCGGTGCGGACATCGTCAAACAGAAAATGGCGGAAAACAATGGCGGTTATAAAGCGGTAAACTTCGGCTATACCGATGAACGCGTCTACAGCAAGTTGACCAGTGATAACCCTATCGATCTGGTGCGCTACCAACTGGCAAACTGCTACATGGGGCGCGCCGGCTTAATTAACTCTGGCGGCGCGGCCGGTGGTGAAACCGATTTAAGCGATGCAGTGCGCACGGCGGTTATTAATAAGCGTGCGGGCGGCATGGGCCTGATTCTTGGCCGTAAGGCGTTTAAAAAATCGATGGCCGACGGTGTGAAATTAATTAATGCCGTTCAGGATGTTTATCTCGATAAGAAAGTGACTATCGCTTAAATACCCGCATAAATAACGCATCTCTCTTCGTCAGACGGGGAGAGATGCGCTTTTCAATTCTCTTCTTGCAGATATTCTCTTACGGCAATCACGGCTCTTTTTCACCCGTCGACCGCCGTCAATCTACTGTAAGGCTTAACGCAGTAGCGGGCAGTCAGGCGGCAGGCGGCATTTCAGCGCGCCGGGCAGAATGTTAATACTGAAATGCTGTCCGGTTAGTGGCTCGCCGTCCAGGTTAAAGGTGATATCGTGCGGTGCGCTCACCTCAAACCAGGCGGATTTACCGTCAATGATATGCGGATTATCTTCCGGCTGGGTCAGGGTGGTGAACAGGGCAGGCAGGATCTCATCGCCGGTAAAAATACGCAGTTGCAACAGGCCGTCGTTAATGAGCGCACCAGGGCATAGCTGTTGCCCGCCGCCTGCCTGGCGTCCGTTACCGATGCCGATGACCAGCGCGTCGCCCTGCCAGTGGAAATCTTCACCCTTGATTTCGCAGCGGTCCGGCTTAAGCGTATCCATGCGCATCAGACCATGAATGATGTAGGAGACACCGCCCAACGCGGCTTTCAGTTTCTCTGGCGTTTCGGTGGTAATACGGGTACCAAACCCGCCAGTGGCCATATTGATAAAGCAGGTTTTGCCGTTCACTTCGGCAATGTCGATAGGCACCGCTTTACCCACGATAGCGAGCTGTAGCGCTTTATCCAGTGGCTCCGGGATATCGGCGCTGGTGGCAAAATCATTCGCGGTGCCTAAAGGTAAAATCCCCAATACAGGTGGGTTGTCGCTATCACTGTGCACCAGCGCACTGGCGACCTCATTAATGGTGCCATCGCCACCGCCCGCAATCACGGTTTCGACGCCGAGTTTGATGGCTTCTGCCACATAGCGCTCTGCATCGCCTTTTTCCCAGGTGACGCGCACCTGAATGTCCATCCCTTCGTTGCGCAGGAGGGTAATGGCCTCGCGCAACATGTCGTCGCCTGCACTTTTACCGTTGAGGATCAATAAACTGCCTGGAAAATTGCTCATCCTTTTCGCTCTTCGAAAATACCATGAGCAAAGTGTATCTCACGACCGGAAAGCGCGCCTGGAAGGAAGGTAAAAGGGGAGATAAAAAAATCAGCCTGCGTAAGGGAGATTACGCAGGCTAAGGAGGTGGTTCCTGGTACAGCTAGCATTTATGGGTTATGTTTTTCAGCGATGAGGATAATACCCATAATGACCGCAACGGTATGTGATCCGATTCTAAGATTCTTGTCGAGTGAAAAAATAACCCCGGTTAATTACTTAGCGTGCGGATTACGCGTGGTCTGTCCAGTAAAATTACGCATCAACAGGGCATACTCCAGCATCACATCCTGGGGAACCGGCATCCAGACGGTATAACCGTCTCCCGGTGCAACCTCCATTGCCTCGCCTTTGGCGTTTTCCATATGTTCCAGCGTGAAGTTAACGTTGCCCTGCGGGGTCATTAGCTCAAGGCTATCGCCGACGATAAACTTATTTTTCACCGCCACGGCCGCCAGCTCGCCTTTACGCTCACCGGTAAACTCGCCGACAAACTGCTGACGCTCAGAGACGGAGTAACCATACTCGTAGTTCTGGTAATCGTCATGAGTGTGGCGACGTAGGAAGCCTTCGGTATAGCCGCGGTGTGCCAGCCCTTCAAGGGTCTCTAACAGACTGGTGTCAAACGGTTTGCCTGCGGCGGCATCGTCAATGGCCTTACGGTAGACCTGCGCGGTGCGGGCACAGTAGTAGAAGGATTTGGTGCGGCCTTCAATTTTCAGCGAGTGCACGCCCATTTGTGTCAGACGCTCAACGTGGGCGATCGCGCGCAAGTCTTTGGAGTTCATGATGTAGGTGCCGTGCTCATCTTCGAACGCGGTCATGTACTCGCCCGGACGCTGGGCCTCTTCAATCATAAATACCTTATCCGTTGGCGCGCCGATACCCAGCGTTGGCTCAACGTTTTGCACGGCAATCGGCTCGTATTTGTGCACGATATTGCCGACGTCATCTTCTTTACCTTCCTGGACGTTATATTCCCAGCGACAGGCGTTGGTGCAGGTTCCCTGGTTCGGGTCGCGCTTGTTGATATAGCCAGAGAGCAGGCAGCGGCCGGAATAGGCCATACACAGCGCGCCGTGGACGAAAATTTCAATTTCCATGTCCGGCACCTGAGCGCGGATTTCGGCGATTTCATCAAGCGACAGTTCGCGAGAGAGTATCACGCGGGTCAGCCCCATCTGTTTCCAGAACTTCACCGTCGCCCAGTTTACGGCGTTAGCCTGTACGGACAGGTGAATATCCATCTCCGGGAAGTTTTCGCGCACCAGCATAATCAAACCCGGATCGGACATAATCAGCGCATCCGGCCCCATATCCACCACGGGTTTTAAATCGCGAATAAACGTTTTCAGCTTGGCGTTGTGCGGCGCGATATTCACCACGACGTAGAATTTTTTGCCGAGGTCATGGGCCTCGTTAATGCCTTTTTGCAAATTCTCGTGGTTGAATTCGTTATTGCGCACGCGCAGTGAATAACGTGGCTGGCCCGCATAAACGGCGTCCGCGCCATAAGCGAAAGCGTAACGCATATTTTTCAGCGTTCCCGCCGGGGAAAGGAGTTCCGGTTTAAACATGATGTTCTCGTTCTGATGACAGGTCAGATTCGCCTCACCAGGTGAGGCGGCTGGGGAGATCCCATAAATTTAGGGCGGGAATTGTAGCGCTGGCGGGAAAGGGAGTAAACCCACACAGTATGTAAGCGGGTCATTGTACCAGGTAGTGTTGTAGCGACCGGCGTATTTCGGGCGCCTGCGCCAGCAAACAGGTCAGGATTTCCTGCTGACCAGACGTGGGGTTAATCCCCGCCTGATTGTATTTCCCTTTCCAGCTCGCCAGTTCTTCTGCCTGCTGTGACGGCGACAGGAAAGGGAAATGGCGTAGCAGCACGATGAGCCAGTCCCATTTGTTTATCTGGTGTACCAACCGCCAGTACAACAGGGTGTGCTTCTCCGAGGGCGTATGCGTCAGCAGTGCCTCAAGCTCGCTTCGTGAAAAAGAAAGCGGGTGGTGTGCCAGTGATTTCATTGCCGCCATAGCGAAAGACAGGCTCGGGTCGGCTAAGGCGGCCAGGATGCGGGGTTTCGCCTCTTCACCTTCAAGCGTCAACAAGATATGCAGCGCCGCCTGGCGGATACCGTTTTCAGGCTGCGAATAGCCCCACAACGCCAGTGAATGCAATGCGGGATCGCGTGCCTCTTTCAGACCACAGAGCGCGGAACGGCGCTGAGTTATCGAACAGGCCGGCGAAGTGATAACGTCGCGCCAAAACGCGGTAGCATCAACGGTTTCAGATAGCATGTGACGGGCGCGCTGGCGGATCAGGCTGTTCTTATCCAGCAGTAACTCCCTGTGTAATGGTTCAGGCAGCGCTTGCCCATGTTCATCGAGATAAAAGAGGGTATCGCGACGGATACGCGGCCAGGGATCGCGCAGCAGGCGTGTCATCAGTGACTCAGACAGTTTCGGCGCGCGTGCCAGCCAGTAGGTAACCGCAATGCCCCGCAAATAGGTATCACCGGTATCCAGTACAAAGGCCAGCGCGGCTTCATCGTGCAACTGCTCCTGCTCAATAAGCGTATGCAACACGGCATGGCGCAGTTCGCGATCAGGGGAATAGAGCGCCTGCCTTAAGTCGGCTATATGGGCCTGCGAGGCCAAAAAGTGGCTTATCAACTCCACTAAAGGCGCGTGGTTGTAGCGTCTGCAGGTCAGCAACTGTCTGACCTGCGCAAGATGGGCAATAAAGGCGGGCGCATTTTCCGCCGTCATCAGCGCCATCACTTCCTGGGTGGCGAGGCGGTGAATCGGCTTAACCCAGTCATTAGCGCAAATCAGGAGTTCCCGCAGGGCGGCGATGTCGCCTTTTAAAGAGAGCGCCATTACGGCTTTTTCACGCAAGAAACCGTTGTGGTGATGGGTGAGCTGGCAAAGACTCTCGACACTGCGGATATCGCTATTTTTTAGCAAATAGTTGCCATTACGCGGCTCGTTGAGCAGCATTCTAATTTCTTGATAAATTTCTGTTTCTTCATCAAGAGGTGGCTCGGTGAATGAGGAGAACCAGCGCTTTAGAAAAGATTTATCGCTCATGATCGTCAGCATGCTTCCTGCATGAAAGAGTCGGTTGCAGATATGTGCCACCGCTGCCGGGATGTGATGCACAATCCACGGCGTCGATGAATGAAATGCCATCAGGGAGCGGATGAAGATCATGCCAGTCGGCAGGCATCAGCTTCCCAGCGATAACCCACGCCATAGACGGCGCGGATGAAGGACTGTTCTTCATCCAGCGACTCCAGTTTACGACGCAAGTTCTTGATATGGCTATCGATAGTGCGGTCAGTCACCACGCGATAATCGTCATACAGGTTATTGAGCAACTGTTCGCGCGAGAATACCTTCCCCGGTTCGCTGGAGAGGGTTTTCAGCAGACGAAATTCCGCTGGCGTTAAATCCAGCAGCTTGCTGCGCCAGCTTGCCTGGAAGCGACCTTCATCAACGATAAGCGGGCTTTCTGCGTCCAGCGCCTGTATTTCACGCTGCGGCTTACAGCGGCGCAGGATCGTTTTCACCCTCGCCACCACTTCGCGCGGACTGTAGGGTTTGCAGATATAGTCATCAGCACCGATCTCCAGTCCCAGCAGACGGTCAATCTCTTCGATTTTTGCCGTCACCATAATGATGGGAATATTGGAGAAACGACGGATTTCACGGCACAGTGTCAGCCCGTCGGTGCCGGGGAGCATCAGATCAAGCAGGATCAGGTCCGGCGGCGTCTGGCGCACATACGACAGTACCTGATCGCCATGGTTAATCAGCGATGGCGCGTAACTGGCCGCACGCAGATAATCAATCAGCAACTGACCCAGCTTTGGCTCGTCTTCCACGATCAAAATGCGTGGGGTGTTTTCATCAATAGGTAACTCAGTCATACGTTTCTCGCTATGTCCCGTTCCAGGGGTAATTCAACTTTAATGCTAACCCCACCAAAAGGCGAATGCGCGGCGCGGACCTTGCCGCCGTGGGCTTCGATAATATTCAGGCAGATTGCCAGACCTAAGCCGGAGCCGCCGCTGGCGCGGTTGCGCGAACCTTCGGTGCGATAAAAGCGTTCAAATAATCTGCCTAACTGCAGATCGCTGACTCCGGGCGCGCTATCGGCAAAATCGAGGGTAAGCATATTGCCCTCTGTCATTGCGGAGATGTGCATACCGCCGCCGCTATCGGTGTAGCGCAGACTGTTTTCCAGCAGATTATTGAACAGTTGCATCAGACGATCCGGGTCGCCAAAAACCACGGCGTGCTCCGGTAGCGTCATGTCGATAGTCAGATTGCGGCTGGCGTAACGTTCACGAAACGCTCCGGCTGCCACCTCCAGTAATGAAATGACATCCACCGGCCTTTTCTGGTAAGCCAGCGCGCCTTCATCTGACATGGACAACTGATGCAAATCGTCCACCAGCTTGGTTAAGGTGGCGACTTCCGCCTGTAAAGACGTCACCGACTCCGGTGTAAATTGCCGTACCCCATCCTGAATGGCCTCCAGTTCGCCGCGCAGTACCGCCAGTGGTGTACGCAACTCGTGGGAGATATCCGCCATAAAATCACGGCGCATCTGCTGATTTTTCTCCAGCGTACTGGCGAGCTGATTAAAGTCCTGCGCCAGCTTGCCCAACTCATCCTGGCTGCCTGGGTTAACGCGGGTGGAGAAATCCCCGGCGGCCAGCTTATGCGTACCGTCAACCAGCCGTTTGACCGGCGCGAGCAGGCCGCGGGCCAGTGGGAAGGTGGCCAGCGCGGCCAGCAGGGTCGAGAGCGCGACAATCATCCAGCTTGTGCGCCGCTGCTGACGGTCAAAGTTAATATCGGTATTGCGCGTCAGGCGCTCCACCGGCGAGGCGATGACCCAGCCGACAGGCTGACCATTAACCGTAATGGCTCGCCGTGTTCCGTCGGGCGGTACCGGGCTACGTGGCCCAACAAGCACTTCCGCCGATGCGTCAGTCACCCAAAATTGTGTCCGCCAGCCGTGTGGCGGCATGCCATTACCGGGTTCTGGCGGAGGGCCTGGCGGCGGCTCATGCTCATGATTATCACCATGTTCCGGCCCAGGCCCTGGGCCACCTGGCCCACCCTCACGCTCGTTGTCTCGCTCGAATGAACGCAGGATCTGGAAGATAAAGCGGTCGTTATTGCGTAAAAAGCCCCAGTCTCCATGCTGGGCGTATTGCTCACTCAGGGCATCGCTGAGCAACTGCAGACGCTGTTCGTTGCCGCGTTTAATGTAGTCGATAAAACCCCGTTCGAAGCTGATGCGCACGGCCCAGTGCATACTAATAAGCAGCACGATACAGGTGGCGAAAATAGCCAGAAAGAGCTTAGCGGTAATACCGGGTCGCCAGATTTTCATGATTGACTCCTGTTGCGCCGGGAAATGACCACGTTCTGACTGACATCATTCGGGACTCGGGCAAAGATAAAAGCGGGCAGGGCGATAATGAACGCCATGCACAGGTAGGTATAAAGAAAGACGTGATGGGCAACGCCGCTGTCGGCGGACAGATTGTGCTGGCCGAACAGCCCCAGTAGCAGCCCGGCGACGGTGACGCCGATACTCATCGAAAGCTGCATGATCATTGATAACAGGCTGTTGCCGCCGCTTGCCAGTTCATCGGGCAGGTCTTTCAGTGTCAGGGTGTTCATGGATGAAAAACGCATGGAGTTGATCATGCCCTGCGCGAACAGTACAAAGGGCAGCAGAGCGTACCAGCCCATCAGCGCCGTTCCCATAAACAGCAGACTGACGGCGGCCAGGCCCAGCGTTGAACACACCAGCGCGCGACGGTAGCCAAAGCGGTTGACTAACTGAACGACAATCCGTTTCATTCCCATACTGCCGATGACCATCGGAATCATCATTAGCCCGGCATGAAACGGCGAAAAACCCAGACCAATCTGCAAAAAGACCGGCGTCATAAAGGGCAGCATGCCGCTGCCTATGCGCCCGGCGAAACTGCCGCACAGGCCAAGGGAGAATGACGGCGTACGAAACAGGCGCAGATTAAACAGCGCTCCCGCATTGCCTTTGGCATGCAGCAGATAGATAACAATCGCCAGCACGCCGCCCGCCACCAGAAGGCCGAGCAGCAGTGGTGAAATTCCGAGCCCCTTTTGCCCGTCGAGCGCCAGCGTCAGCGTTGCCATCCCCGACGCCAGCAGTAAAAAGCCAAAGAGATCAAAACGACGGGTTTGTAAGGTGTAGTTGGGCATTAACCACAGGGTGGCGATCGCCCCCACCACGCCAACGGGCAGGTTAATCAGGAAGATCCAGTGCCAGGAGGCATATTCCACCAGAATGCCACCTAACGCCGGGCCGAGCAGTGGCCCTACCTGGCCGGGCAGGGTGACGAAGGTCATTGCCGCCATGTATTGATCGCGCGGGACAATTTTCATCACTGTCAGCCTGCCGACGGGCACCATCATCGCGCCGCCAACGCCTTGTAATATACGGGCCATCACCAGTTCATTGAGCGTGTTGGCCTGGGCGCAAAACAGCGAACCCAGGGTAAAGAGAACGATGGCGGTAAAGAAGATATTACGCACCCCGACGCGATCTGCCAGCCAGCCACTGGCAGGCAGCATGATAGCAACGGTCAGCACGTAGGAGACCACCACCATATGCATATGCAGCGGGCTTTCTCCCAGACTTCGCGCCATGGAGGGCAGGGCGGTGTTGACAATCGTGGTGTCCAGCGACTGCATAAAGAAGCCAAACGCCACAATCCACAATTGCCAACGCACATTTTTGGGTAGTTCTGTCACTCTGTTACAGGCTCTCTGCGTTTACGGGCAAATCGGCGTTGCAGGCGGTCAAAGAACAGGTACACCACCGGAGTGGTATACAGTGTCAGCAATTGACTCATTACCAGACCGCCAACAATGGTTATCCCCAGCGGCTGGCGCAGTTCGGAACCGTCGCCACCCGAAATCACCAGCGGAAGCGCGCCAAACAGCGCCGCCAGTGTGGTCATCATTATGGGTCTGAAACGCAGCAGACAGGCCTGGAAAATCGCCTCTTCCGCGTTCAGATTTCCCTTCCGTTGGGCTTCAAGCGCAAAATCCACCATCATGATGGCATTCTTTTTCACTATACCAATCAATAGCATAATGCCTATCAACGCAATCAGACTGAAGGGCGCGCCAAACAGCTCCAGCGCCAGTAGCGCCCCGACACCTGCTGAGGGCAGGGTCGAGAGGATCGTCAACGGATGTACGTAACTCTCATAAAGAATGCCCAGCACAATATAGACTGTCGCGATCGCAGCGATAATCAGGATCACCTGCGAATTCATAGTTTGCTGAAAGACTTGCGCAGTTCCGGCGAAACTGCCGCGCACCGTCGAAGGCACCCCCAGTTGGGTCATGGCGCGGTCAATTGCGTCACTCGCTTCGGATAGCGACATCCCTGTGGGCAGGTTGAACGAAATCGTGGACGCCGCCGATAGCCCCTGATGGTTGACCGCCAGTGGGGCGTTCGCCGGTTGCCAGCGGGCAAAATAGGACAGCGGAATAGGTTTGCCCTCGCTATTAATGACAAACATCTTATCCAGCGCGCTAATGTCCTGGGTATAGCGTCGATCGACTTCCATCACCACTTTGTACTGGTTAAGCGGCTGGTAGATGGTGGAAATTTGCCGCTGGCCGAAGGCGTTGTTCAGCAGGCTGTTGGCCTCTTGTACGTTGATCCCCAGGCGCGACATGCTTTCGCGATCATAAGTCAGGTTCATCTCCGCGCCGTTATCCTGCTGGTCGGAGTTTACGTCCGCCAGTTCCGGCAGCGAGGCGAGCGCTTTGCGGATTTTCGGCTCCCACTCACGCAGGGCGCTAAGATCGTCGGAGAGCAGCGTGTACTGATAACTGGCATTGGATTGCCGTCCACCCACGCGGATATCCTGAACCGCCACCAAAAACAGACTGGCCCCCGGCTCTTTGGCGAGCTTTCCTCGCAGACGGTCGATAACCTGTTGGGCGGTTTCATTGCGTACACTGCGTGCCTTAAGGGTAATAAACATCATGCCGCTGTTGACCCGCGAGCCGCCGGTAAAGCCCGTCACGTTATCGACGGCGGGATCGTCACGGATGATTTTCATAAAGTCCTGCAACTTAATGCGCATCGCCTGGAACGAAATACTCTGATCCGCCTGAATACCGCCCATCAGGATGCCGGTGTCCTGCTCCGGGAAGAAGGTTTTTGGAATGCTGATATACATCCAGATATTCAGCGCGATGGTGCCAATCAGTACCAGCCCCACCAGGCGCGCGTGGTTTAACACCCATTTGAGTGATTTTGCATAGGCGCGCTGTAGACCGAGAAGCAGGCGACCAATGCCCTTGTTGCGCGTGGCGGCCGGGGATTTGCGGCTACGCAGCAACCAACCGCACATCATCGGCGTGAGGGTGAGCGAGATAGCCAGTGATATGCCGATGGCCACCGAAAGGGTGACGGCAAACTCCCGCAGCAGGCGCCCCGGCAGCCCTTCCATCAGCAAGAGCGGCAAGAACACCGCGACCAGCGAGATACTCATCGAGAGCACCGTAAAGCCGACTTCCCGCGTTCCCTGCAGTGCCGCCTGCAGCGGTTTCATGCCCGCTTCCAGGTGACGGGAAATATTCTCCAGAACCACGATGGCGTCATCGACCACGAAACCGGTGGCGATGGTCAGCGCCATCAGCGAGAGGTTATTAAGGCTAAAACCGCACAGGTACATGGCGGCGAAAGTACCGATCAGCGACACCGGGACTGCCACTGCGGGGATCAGCGTCGCCCGGCCGGAACGCAGAAACAGGAAGACCACCAGGATAACCAGCGCGACCGAGATCACCAGCGACTGCTCCACTTCCGCGAGGGAGGCACGGATAGTCGGCGAGCGGTCCTGGGCAATCTGTAGGTCAATCGCCGCCGGAATGGTCTTTTGCAATTCCGGCAGGCGAGCGCGGATGCTGTCCACCGTCTGAATGATATTGGCTTCCGGCAGTTTGCGGATCATCAGCAAAATGGCGGGTTTAGCGTTGGTCATCCCGGCGTTACGAATATCCTGAACGGAGTCGGTCACTGACGCGACATCACTCAGACGGACGGCTGCGCCATTTTTGTAATGGATGATTAACGGCTGGTAAGCGGCAGCGGTTTTCAGCGCGTCATTGGTCTGCACCTGCCAGCGGTGGGTTGCGTCTTCAATCGCCCCTTGTGGGCGCCGAACATTGGCCTGGGTTATGGCGGTGCGCACCGCATCCAGCGAGACCCCCTGGTTAAACAGCGCCTGCGGGTTTAAGCCAACGCGCACGGCGGGCAGCGAACTTCCACCGATATCGACATCGCCGACGCCGTCGATCTGCGAGATGGTTTGCGCCAGTTGCGTAGAGGCGAAATCATACAGCTCACCCTGCGAATAGGTATCGGAGGTGAGCGTCAGGATCATAATCGGTGCGGCAGACGGGTTGGCTTTGCGATAGGTCGGACGGCTTGGCATGCCGCTCGGCAACAGGTTTTGCGCCGCGTTCAGCGCCGCCTGGACATCACGCGCCGCGCCGTTGATATCGCGGTTAAAGTTAAACTCCAGAATGATACGCGTACTGCCAAGCGAACTGGACGACGTCATTTCGTTGACCCCGGCGATACGCCCAAGCGAACGCTCCAGCGGGGTCGCAACCGACGAGGCCATAGTTTCCGGCGAGGCTCCCGGCAAGGAGGCGCTGACCATGATGACCGGGAAATCCACCTGCGGCAGCGGGGCTACCGGCAACAGCCGGAAACCCAGAACGCCGCAGAGCGTAATGGCAACGGAGATCAGTATCGTTGCCACCGGGCGGTAAATGAAGAGGGCGAAAAACTTCATTTACGCCTCCTCTTCACGGCGCGGGAAGCGGCGACGCAGAGAGAGCGCGAGTCGGTCAAAGAGCAGATAGATAACCGGGGTGGTGAACAGCGTCAGCACCTGGCTCACCATCAAACCGCCCACCATGCCAATCCCCAACGGACGGCGCAGTTCCGCCCCAACGCCGGTACTCAGCATCAGCGGCAGCGCGCCCAGCAACGCTGCCAGCGTGGTCATCAGGATCGGACGAAAACGCAACAGACAGGCCTGGAAGATGGCATCGCGTGGCGACATCCCCTCCTCACGTTCGGCGGCGAGGGCGAAGTCAATCATCATGATGGCGTTTTTCTTGACGATACCAATCAACAAAATGATACCGATGATGGCGATAACGTCCAGCTCGCTCCCGGCAATCATCAGCGCCAGCAGAGCGCCGACCCCTGCGGTTGGCAGGGTAGACAAAATGGTGACCGGGTGAATAAAGCTCTCATACAACACGCCCAGCACGATATACATCGCCACCACGGCAGCAACCACCAGCCAGACGGTGCTGCCGAGCGCGGCCTGAAACGCCAGGGTACTGCCCTGGAACTGGGTGGTGATGTCGGTCGGCAGGTTGAGCGTCTTCTCGCTGTCGATAATCGATTGCACTGCTTCGCCCAGGGAGTGACCTTCCGCCACGTTAAAGGAGATGGTGGTGGAGGGGAACTGATCCAGGTGGTTAATCGACAGTGGTGCGAAACGCTGCTCGATTTTGGCTATCGAGCTCAGCGGCACGGTACCGCCACTGCTACTGGCAAGGCGGATATTATCCAGCGCCGCCAGCCCCGGCGTTTGCGTGGTGTTGTGTTCCAGCACCACGCGATACTGATTCGCCTGGGTATAGATCGTGGAAATAAGACGCTGACCGAAGGCGTTGTACAGGGCATTGTCCACATCGGACATGCTGATACCAAGGCGGCTGGAGCTGTCGCGATCCACATTGACATACGCCACCAGCCCCTGATCCTGCCAGTCACTGCTGACATCAGCGAGCTGTGGCAATGCCTGCAATTTGTCCATCAACTGTGGCACCCATTCGCTCAGGGCCGTCAGTGAGTTTGCCTGCAGGGTAAACTGATATTGCGTGCGGCTGACCGTGGTATCGATGGTCAAATCCTGCGTTGGTTGCAGATAGAGCGCTGCGCCGGGGATTTTCGCCACCGACTGCTGTAAACGTTCAATCACCACCGGCACGCGATCGTCACGTTCGCTGAGCGGTTTAAGGTTGATCTGAAGACGCGCGCTGTTGAGCGCCGGATTGGTGCCATCCACACCGACAAAGGTGGTAAGGCTTTGCACTGCCGGATCCTTGAGCACGATATCCGAGACCTGGTGCTGGCGCTCCGCCATGCTGGCAAACGACGCCGACTGCGGTGCCTGTAACGTCCCCTGGATGATGCCGTTATCCTGCACCGGGAAGAAGCCTTTTGGGATCACTATCCACAGCAAAACGGACAGTAGCAGGGTTGTTATAGCGACACTCAGCGTCAGCCATGGATGGTTGAGCACTTTGGCGAGCAGCCGACCGTAAGCGGCAATCACCCGTTCGAAAAAACGCTCCGACGCGCGGGAAAAACGGTTCTGTTTACGCAACGATTCCGCGCTCAACATGCGTGCGCACATCATCGGTGTCAGAGTTAGCGAGACAATTGCCGAGATTAAAATCGCCACCGCCAGGGTAACGGCAAATTCGCGGAACAGTCGCCCGACGATATCGCCCATAAACAGCAGTGGGATCAGTACGGCAATCAGCGAGAAGGTCAGCGAGATGATGGTAAAGCCGATCTCGCCAGCCCCTTTAAGAGCGGCAGCCAGCGGCTTCTCGCCTTTTTCGATATAGCGCGATATGTTCTCAATGACCACGATGGCGTCATCCACCACAAAACCGGTGGCGATGGTGAGCGCCATCAGCGTCAGGTTATTGATGGAGAAATCCAGGAATACCATAACCGCGAAGGTACCTATCAGCGAGAGCGGCACGGCGACGCCCGGAATGATCGTGGCCGGGACATTACGCAGAAACAGATAGATGATCATGACCACCAGCGCGATAGCCAGCATCAGCTCGTACTGGGTATCGGAGACAGAGGCGCGGATATTGGTGGTGCGGTCTGACAGTACTTTCACCTCAACCGATTTCGGCAGGCTGCTGGTCAGTTGCGGCAGCATGGCGCGGATACTGTCGGCGGTGTTGATGATGTTTGCGCCCGGCTGGCGCTGAACGTTCATGACAATCGCCTGCTGTTTGTTGGCCCACGCCCCAAGCCAGCTATTTTCCGCCCCCTGTTCAACGGTTGCGATATCGCCTAAGCGGATGGGGGCACCATTCTGATACGCCACAATCAGTCGCCGGTACTCCTCGGCGGATTGCATCTGGTCATTCGCGGACAGGGTGACGGCGCGGGCCGGGCCATCGAGGCTCCCTTTAGCGGAATTCACGTTCGCGTTGCTGATCGCGGTGCGGACCGTTTCGCTGGTCAACCCAAGGGCCGCCACCGCCTGCGCATTGAGTTTGACACGCACGGCAGGGCGCTGCCCCCCGGCAAGCGTGACGAGGCCGACGCCCGAGACCTGCGAGATTTTCTGCGCCACGCGGGTTTCCACCATATCTTCAACCTGCGTCATCGGCATGGCGGAGGAGGTGACGGCCAGGGTCATGATCGGCGGGTCCGCAGGGTTTACCTTGCTGTACACCGGTGGGTTAGGCAGGTCAGAGGGCAGCAGGCTATTAGCGGCGTTCATTGCCGCCTGCACTTCCTGCTCGGCGACATCAAGCGGCAGCGTTAACTGGAACTGTAGCGTAATCACCGATGCGCCGCCGGAGCTTTGCGATGACATCTGCTTGAGGCCCGACATCTGACCAAACTGACGTTCCAGCGGGGCGGTAATCGCAGACGTCACCACATCCGGGCTCGCGCCGGGGTAGAGCGTCACGACCTGAATGGTGGGGTAGTCCACTTCCGGCAACGCGGAGACAGGCAGGAAGCGGTAGCCGATGATCCCGGCGAGCAAAATCGCCACCATTAAAAGGGTGGTGGCGACAGGGCGCATAATGAACAGGCGCGACGGGCCGCCGGTTCTGCCTGGCGGAAGCAGTTGCATCAGGACTGCGCTCCTTTCGACGGACGCTCGCGTTTGGCGGGCATCTGGTCAGCGCTTTTGGCGTCGACCACTTCCACTGTCGCCCCTTCGGTCAGGCGATCGATCCCATCCGTCACCACGCGGTCACCGGCGGAAAGCCCCGCGGCGATCACCACTTTTTGACTGTCCTGAATACCCGGCGTCACCGTATGTTTGCTGACCTGGTTTTTATCGTTGAGCACCCAGACGAAATTCCCTTCGTTACCCATCTGCAGGGCGGCAGTCGGGATGACAACCGCGTTCTCCTGGGTAGAGACGAGCATGCGCGCATTCACAAACTGGTTCGGGAAAAGGGTGTCATCCTGGTTATCAAAGCGGGCTTTCAGCTTGATAGTCCCTGTGGTGGCATCAATCTGGTTATCGAGGCTTAATAGCGTGCCGGTGGTAAGTTTCTGTTTGTTCGTACGGTCCCAGGCTTCGACACTTAACGTTTGCCCGGCTTTTTGCGCCTTGATAACGGTGGCGATGTCGTTTTCCGGCAGGGTGAACACCAGATCAATGGGGTGCGTCTGGGTCAGCACCACAATGCCGGAGGTATCGCTGCTGGAGATCTGGTTGCCGATATCCACCTGTTTGAGACCGACGCGTCCGTCGATAGGGGCGACAATGCGGCTCCAGTCGAGCTGGAGTTGGGCGCTGGCGACAGATGCTTCATCGGCTTTGATGGTGCCCTGGGTTTCGCTGACTAACGCCTGCTGGGTATCCAGATCCTGACGAGAGACCAGATTGGTTTTAACCAGTTGCTGATAACGGGCGAGATCGCGTTGGGCATTGGCAAGGGTGGCTTTGTCTTTCGCTAACTGCCCCTGGGCCTGTGCCAGTGCGACTTTAAAAGCGCTCGGGTCAATTTCCGCAAGGAGGTCGCCAGCTTTCACCTGCTGGCCTTCCCGGAAATGAATGGCTTGTAACTGCCCGGACACGCGGCTGCGCACAGTTACCGTGTTGGCGGCCGTTACCGTCCCAAGGCCCGTAAGATATTGCGGTACTGCCTGTTGCGTTGCCGTTGCTGCCTGTACCGGCGGCAGCGCACCACCACGCATACCATGACGACCACCGCCCGCTCCCGGACGCTGCGTTTGCCCGTTTGTTGCCCCGGCTGCAGGCGTTGTTTCCTTATGGCTGAACTCGTACCAAATAGCGGCAATGCCCGCAATGACCACCACTGCTGCTATCACCAGGCGGGAAGACTTTCTGCCTTTCATCTTTATTCGTATCTCATCCAGAAACATTGCCTGAAATAATACTAGTTTAGTGAGGGCAGGCGTCAGAAAAATGGAGATAATATGAAGTACTGTCTGGAAACGTCTTTCTGAGAGTTTAATTTGCGTTAGGGTGTTTTTCCGATGAAAAAACGGGGAAATTCGAAACCTGACGTCGTTCTCGCCAGGTCGCCGATTATTGATAAGTGATGGTGTATTCGAGTCTGCCGTTGGCGACACCGCCTTGTACCTTATTTTTGGTCTGAACGTAGCGCGCATAGAGCGGGATAGCGATCGTGGAAGAGCCGTCCTGTGGTAGCGGATAGATGAGCGGATTATTGAGATCCACCTTGCCGCTTGTGCTACGTGTGGTGGAAAGCTGAATGCCAACCCCTGTCGCTTTTTGTGGATGCTCGTCAATTTTCATAATGCCATTGGCTGCGTCTTCGATTCCGCTCAGAACCTTAAGTGTCAACTCCGCTCTGTTTGGCGCAATAGAGTAGGTGGTGCTGGTCCCATTAAAAGTGGCGCCGCTGTCGCCTGCACTGCTATTACCGTAAAATTGTGTACAGTTAATCAGAATAATACTGGCGTCCTTCCAGTCTGTTCCCGTGCCGACCCCGGCAAAATTTCCTTTATAGTGTTTGCCCATTTGCACCGTCATATGTTGACTGGCAAGCGAAATATCGCAGGTAGGAACAGAAATATGGATATTCCCGGTAATCGAGAATTGATAGATGTTGACCAGGTTGCCTTCTTGCCCAAAGTTATAGCTGACGGTCGGCAGATTGCTTCCGGTGATGACACCCGCGGCGATATTGTCGGCGATTTTAACTAAAGAAAATGAGGATATGGCATTCCAGCCATAACGGTATTTGCATAAGTTCGTATTGCTACAATCCGTATTGTTCTGCGTTGAGGGAAAGTCCTGGCCGGATGCCGAAAATTTTATCCCAATTCCTGGAACACCCGTTTCGTAAATTTTATTGTTCAAAGTCGAGGCGGGTTTCGGGGTTGCCAGATAATCATAATCAAACAAAAATTGCCCACTGGTATCACACTTAATCATTAATTCTCTGATGTTTTGCAGGTTAATATTTTGCTGATAAATAGTTTGCCCATTTTGAATGCCGGGGGGTACCGATAACGTCAGCGAGACGGGGACAGTGAATTTCTGTGTTCCGGACATTGTGCCAACGCCATAAAAATAACACGCCGCTAGCGTATTGGAACAAAAAACAAACAGGCTGACTACAATCATAAAAAACCACGTTCGTATTATCATTACTTCTCCTTAAGCGATAATATTTATGGCAATTAAATTCAGCCGTAACAGGTATGATATTATTTTTAATATGAATATATGACCGGGTAGTGATATGAACTGGAATGAAAAGCTTATGGGATTATGCGCTACTATGGGGTCTCGGATAGATATTGTATCGGCAAAAAAAACTGCCTTTGGTTGTAACAATCTCAGGAGCAGGTTGCAATCCGGAAAATGCGACAATGTGATATACACTGTGAAAAGAGTAATAAAAACAATGCGGGACGTTTTTTGTAATTTTATTTGTAGTGCCTGTGGCGATTCATGCGCCTCTTTGGGGTATATTATTCCCCCATCTGTGCGGTTTTTATGAAAAAAAGCAGATTAGCCTTTTTGGAAAATAATTATTGGCGAGGGGTGAGAAGAGAATGAAAAAAGATGAAATAAGATGAAGGCAATAATGGTTTTTATGGAAATAATAAACAATTTTTGGGAATTGAAACGTAATACATCACCGATGTGAAAATTTATTTAAATTCCGACACAGCGCGGGAAAATATGGGATACCGCGCCAGCATAATACTTATCTGCGTTACGCAAAAAGTTATGCTGCTGGCAGCGGTGCTACAACCCTTAACGAAATACCACCTGTGCCCAACGGGCCAGGCCGGCAGTTACCGAGCCAAAATCATCGCCACCGGCAATCGGGATCCCCGGCAGCGCCTGTGACAGTGCGCGTTTGATAATCGGTGAGCGCGCGCTGCCCCCGGTGAGATAAATCACCTCCGGCGTCGTGTCGCTGTTGTCCAGCGCCAGTTGCACCTGCTCCAGGATACGCTGCAATGGCTGATTCAGCGCGGCTTCCAGTCCCGCCTGATCAATAGCGGTCGCTAATTCGTTGCTGATAAACGGCAACTGCGCCTGGGTTTGCATCTGCCCGGAGAGGGCGATTTTGCTCTCTTCGGCACTGCGCACCAGGCGGTAACTTAAGCGCTGCTTCCATACCTTTTGCAGCAGGGCGACTTTGTCCGCCTCGCGTGCGTCGCGTACCAGATCGTTGAGCAGGCGTCCGTTTGCCGCGCTGTAGAAATCGGTTTGCGCCGGAACGTCGTTAATTGCGACAGCGTTCCACCAGGGCAGGATCGGCAACGCGATGCCTTTTTCTGTCTGGCCGCCCATGCCGAGCAGCGGCATCAGGTTTTTAAACGCCAGCGCGATGTCCAGGTCGTTACCGCCGACACGGCAGCCACTGTGCCCCAGCAGGCTGGTCTCACGATCCTGACGATTGTGCCACTGTGGCCCCATCAGCAATAACGAACAGTCGGTTGTCCCGCCGCCGATATCCACCACCAGCACGCGCTTTTCTTCGCGCAAAGTGGCTTCAAAATCCAGCCCGGCAGCCACCGGTTCGTACTGGAACACGACATCGCGAAAACCGGCGCGTTTTGCCGCACGTTCAAGGATGCCCTGAGCCTGCGCGTTGGCGTCATCACCCCCCAGCCCCTGGAAGTTAATCGGCCGGCCAATCACCGCCTGGTCAATCGTCTGCGGAAGCTGTGCTTCTGCCTGCTGGCGGATGTGCAGCATCATGGCGCAGACCAAATCTTCAAACAGCGCGATTTGCTGCGGTTTTAGCCCGCTTGCGCCGAGGAACGATTTCGGTGATTTAACGAAGTAAACCTCTTGCGGATCTTCCACATAGTGACGCAGCGAGTTCAGGCCGAACTGGACGCTTGACGCCTGGACGTCGATATCTTCTTCGCGGTTATAGCTCACGGCACGGCGCAGCAGCGCCTGCGTTTCGCTCCCCGTTGCCGGGACATTGTGGTGACGATAGAGCCACTCACTCACCGCTTCGCGCGTGGGCGCGCAGAGCATCGACGGCAGCAGGGTGCTGTCGTTTTCCATTTTTAAGAGTTGTGGAGTGTCTTCCTGCATAACGGCGACCGAGCAGTTGGCGGTGCCGTAATCAAAACCTACAAACACGTGTTTATCCCCATGCCAGTGAAGAAGGGGGGCGACTTTAGCCGAATGCGCGCGACAGGACAACTGGAATATCAAAGCAAAGCGCAAAATCATGAATGCGTATATGCTCTTAGCCACTAATGACAGGAGATGGTATGTACACACTGCGCTGGCAGCCGCCCTATGACTGGGCATGGATACTGGAATTTTTACGCTTGCGTACGGTTTCTGGCGTCGAAGTGATTACCCAGACGACGTACACCCGCTCGTTCGCTCTTGGCGAGCATCGCGGCGTGATGAGCGCCGAGCCGGATGAGGCCACTTCAACCCTTAAAGTTACGCTGAGCGATGGCTTGTTGCCGGTGGCAGATGTCTGTTTGCAGCGGCTGAGCCAGCTTTTTGATCTCGACTGTACGCCACAGGTCATTACCGATGCGCTCGGGGATGTGGGGGCCGCGCGACCAGGTCTGCGCCTTCCTGGCTGCGTGGACCCGTTTGAACAGGCCGTCCGCGCAATTCTGGGCCAACTGGTGAGCGTGGCGATGGCGGCAAAGCTGACCTCCCGCGTGGCGGCTCTGTACGGCGACAGGCTGGATGAGCAGTTCGTTCTGTTCCCGCAGCCCGCGCAACTGGCGCAGGCGGATCCGCTGGCGCTCAAAGCATTAGGCATGCCGGTAAAGCGCGCGGAATCGCTGATCTTTCTCGCGCAATCGGTGCTGGACGGGACGTTTCCCCTGACGATGCCGGATGATGTTGAACGCGGGATGAAAACGCTACAAACCTTTCCGGGAATTGGCCGCTGGACGGCGAACTATTTCGCTCTGCGCGGCTGGCAGGCAAAAGATGTTTTCCTGGCGGATGATTATCTGATTAAGCAGCGTTTTGCCGGAATGACGCCCGCGCAGATTCGCCGCTATGCCGAGCGCTGGCAGCCGTGGCGTTCTTACGCGTTGCTGCACATCTGGTATACCGAGGGCTGGCAGCCACATCTTACCGTTAGTTAATGGCGAAGTAGCTGGTGTTGAGCATCATATCCAGCGGCTGAGGCTGCGAAATGGTGTCGCCGAAGATCAAATCAATGCCAATACCGGAAAGCGTATCCATCATCAGCGGCTGGTTTGTTGGCCCGGCAATGCTCTTAAGGCCCAGACGCTGGGCATGGCCCTGAACAATCGTGACCATCATTTCATCCATCAGATTGCCATGAACATTTGTCACCAGTTCCTGGTCGAGCAAAAGGTAATCGGCGGTGTGCGGCGTAAGGTGGTTGAAAATTTCCAGGTCCTGGCCAATGTGGCTCAGGATGATACGGCAGCCCGCATGGCGCAGCTTTTTCAGGTTATCGATAATCTCTTTGCCCTGACGCATAAGGGCGTCGGCGTTGATCATCAGATGCAGCAGGCGACCCGGCATCGGTCCATGTTCGAGCAGGTCCAGTATTTCATCTACCAGTTTGCTGTTGGAAAGCCCGGCAGCCGAAAGTGGTAATGCGACACCCAACCCTTTCGCCGCAACGGCGGTGGCGTGGTTACGGAAAAACTCATGGAATACGCGGCGGTCAAGGGCGCGGATCAGCTCCGGCTCATTTAACCCGGCGCGGAAAGCCCGCTCCTCCATGACTTCGCCTTCGCTGGTCCACAGGCGCAGAGAGAGCAACCAGAAGTTGCAGGTTTCCGGTACGCGCGGTGAGGCGACGCTGCGGGCAATCATCATCAGGTGATTGTCTTTGATCATCCGCCATTGCTCCTCCAGCGACATCATGCTGCGTTCCTGGAGCATCTGACCTTGCAGCGCTTCATAGACGGTCACCAGTCCGCGGCCATTATTTTTCGACGCATAGCAGGCAATGTCGGCCTGCGACATGACTTCCGAGGCCTGATGGTTGGTTTCATCAATAATGGTGATCCCCGCGCTGGCGCCGATACGGTGCATGCGGCCTTCCCACATGAAGTGGTAGTCGTTAATCGACTGAATAATGCGCCCGGAAATATACCGCGCGCTCTCGACGTTGCAGTCCGGCAACAGCAGGCCAAACTCATCGCCGCCCAGACGGGCCAGAATATCGGTGGAGCGCAGCATACTCAGCATCAGAGAGGAGAGTTCACGCAGCAGGGCGTCGCCAGCGGCATGCCCGGCGGTATCGTTCACTGCTTTAAAGCGATCGAGATCGATAAATACCAGCGCATGACGCTGATGTAACTCCTGCACGCTTTTCAGCAGGCGCTTAAGATGCGTTTCGAAATTAACGCGGTTCGCCAGATGGGTCAGGGCATCGTGAGAGGCGCTGTAGCTGAGCTGGCGTAACATCTTACGCGACTCGGTGACGTCCTGAATAACCAGGACGAAGCCGATATTTTGCCCGTCCAGGGTGCTCAGTGGCGTCACGCTGTAATGGATATCGTAAGTGCCGCCGGTACGGCAGTGAAGCACCACATCCTGCTCGATAGCAGAGCGGGACATATCGCCGCTATGGATGTTTTCCATCGACGGGCCGGTTTCACCAAAGGTAATTCGCAGTACGTTCAGTAACGGCTGCGACATTGCCTGTTCCTGCGACCAACCGCTCATTTTTTCGGCGACCGGGTTCATAAAAGTGACGTTCATATCAACGTCAGTACAGAGCACGGCCTCGCCGATGGAGTCCAGGGTAATATGCAGACGCTCTTTTTCCTGGAACAGCGCTTCGTTGAGTTGCTTCACCTCGGTCATGTCCATATTAACGCCGAGCAGACGTTCCACTTCGCCATTGCGGTTAAGCACCCGGTTGGCGAGGGTACGGATATGGCGAATACCGTCTTTTACGGCAATACGAAACTCCAGTTTAAAGGCGATCCGCGACATCAAAGAGTCGCGGATAATGCGTTCGGTCTCTTCCCGGTCCTCAGGCAAAATACGTTCATACCAAAGCTGCCAGGTCGGTTTAATGTGCGACGGCACTTCATACAGTTCGAACATACGCTTGTCCCAACTGATGATATCCGGCTCCAGTTCCCACTCCCAGATACCTATCCCCCCGGCTTCGTTCGCCAGGGTGATACGTTCCATCAACCGTTTATTGACCCACTCAGTCTGTTTCAGATCGTTTATGTCTTCGACCTGGGCGATGAAATAACGCGGAGAGCCATCCGCGTGACGCACCACCGACACTGCCAGTAGCGCCCAGACCAAATCGCCGCTGCGGGTGTAGTAGCGCTTTTCCAGCGAGTAGGTATTAATTTCACCGCGAACTAACAGATCCAACTGCTCAAGGTCTTTATTCAGGTCTTCCGGCCAGGTAAGTTGCTGGAAGGTCATCAGCCGCAATTCTTCCTGGGTGTAGCCCAGAAAATTGCACAGGGCTTTGTTGGCCTGTAGCCACTGCCCCTGGAGGCCGACCAGCGCCATGCCGATGGCGGAGTATTCCATCGCATTACGAAAGCGCTCTTCGCTTTCGCTAATATGTTTGCGTTCGGCCCGGAAGGCATACATCACCATTGTCATGACGTTAGCGGGCAGAAGAATCATTAAAAACGGCAGCCAGGGTGCGTTCAACATCGCGCCAGTTTTGGGTGTGAGAATGCCCACCTGTGGATGAGCCGCCATCATCAGCGACACCATCATGATAGTAATCAGGTAGATAAGGAACGCTTCCATACGCGGCAGGCGGATGGCGCTCCACATCAGCAGCACGATCACGGCGGTAAACGGCCAGGGCAGCCAGGTCATTGCCAGCCAGCTCAGGCAGAGCGTCACGGCAAGGGTTGCCAGGGTTTCAAGAAGCAACTGCGGTTTACGGTGGCGCAGCAGGTAGTGTGGTTTAAAGAGAACACCAATCGGCACCAGCGCCAGAGCGCCAATGGCCTCTGAGAGCACCCAGAGCATGAAGGTGCGCACGAGGTTGTCTGTGGGCACCAACAGGCAAACTAAAATCCCGCCCAGCAGGGGAGGGATGAGCGCGCTACTGATAGCCAGCCGTATCCAGTCGCTTAGATTCTGTAGCGGGTTATACCAGGGCAAAAATTTGCGTAGTAGCATGGCCCCGGTGACCGCTTCGATAACGTTGATAACCGTATACCAGATATTGACTGAACTGACCGAAAACAACTGAATGGTGGCCGCCACACTGCCCAACGAACAGACGACGGCGATGCCCGGCCACATTTTTCCGGCGTGGCGATAAAACGCCACCATCATCAGGGCAGAGGGAAACCATAGCGGTGAGAGGTGCGTTCCGAAGCGGGTCAGTTGCAGCGAGAATAACGAAAAGATGAACGACAATAACCCCAAACTGAGCAGACGCAGTATAAGGTTAGGGGTGGCCATCAAGACTCGCTGATTTTGTTTCATCATTACCGCTTAATCCGCAAACCCTATGTTGTCAGGAACGGCGTCCGGACGAGTTAAATATGAGTTCGGATTATGCTAGTACAAACAATTTACAATTCCTATGCCGTCTGCTCAGAATTTGACATCATAATGTTATTAATTACTTAGTTTCGGGAAAAAAGCCGACAAGCGCTGTTAATTTGAACGTTCTGATTTGCGAAAAGTCGCATTTTGCAAAATAAGCACCGCGCTTTTTTCCCGAACGGCGTACAGGACGTATTCGACTGGTATCATGGACGCGAAATCCCTATAATTGCCGCGTTTGACGCTCAGGCGTCGTCCTTCCTTTACATCCAGGTTAATCAGGTCGCTAAATTTATGACTGATAAGTCACATCAGTGCGTCATTATCGGCATCGCCGGCGCATCGGCTTCAGGTAAAAGTCTTATTGCCAGCACGCTTTATCGTGAACTGCGTGAGCAGGTGGGTGATGAGCATATCGGCGTTATTCCGGAAGACAGTTACTATAAAGATCAAGGCCATCTGTCGATGGAAGAGCGTGTCAAAACCAATTATGACCATCCAAGCTCCATGGATCATAGTCTGCTGTTCCAGCATCTGCAGATGCTCAAAAGCGGCCAGGCCATTGAATTACCGGTCTATAGTTATGTAGAACATACCCGCACACCGGAAACTATTCACATCGAACCGAAAAAAGTCATCATTCTTGAAGGCATTCTGCTGCTGACCGATGCGCGCCTGCGTGATGAGATGAACTTTTCTATCTTCGTTGATACCCCGCTGGATATCTGCCTGATGCGCCGTATCAAGCGTGACGTGAACGAGCGTGGCCGTTCAATGGACTCGGTGATGGCACAATATCAGAAGACGGTTCGCCCGATGTTCCTGCAGTTTATTGAGCCTTCCAAGCAGTATGCCGATATCATCGTGCCGCGCGGGGGTAAAAACCGTATCGCCATTGATATTCTGAAAGCCAAAATCAGCCAGTTTTTTGAATAATACATGATAGGCTGTACCCTTTAGTTTACTTTGCTTTGCCCCTGAACTGTCAGGGGCGTCATGCACGAAAGGAGAAAGTGCCATGCGTCTTTGCGACCGAGATATTGAAGCCTGGCTGGATCAGGGGCGTCTGTCGATTACCCCGCGTCCCCCCGTTGAGCGCATTAATGGCGCGACTGTCGATGTCCGCCTGGGCAACAAATTTCGTACCTTCCGGGGGCACACTGCTGCGTTCATCGATTTGAGCGGGCCGAAAGATGAAGTGAGCGCGGCGCTCGATCGTGTAATGAGCGATGAAATCGTTCTCCCCGACGGGGAAGCATTTTTCCTGCATCCTGGGGAACTGGCGCTGGCGGTGACCTTTGAATCGGTGACATTGCCGGCTGACCTGGTGGGCTGGCTGGATGGCCGTTCTTCACTGGCGCGTCTGGGGCTGATGGTCCACGTCACCGCACACCGCATCGATCCCGGCTGGTCCGGCAGTATCGTGCTGGAGTTCTATAATTCTGGCAAACTGCCGCTGGCATTGCGCCCCGGTATGCTGATTGGTGCGCTGAGCTTTGAACCGCTCTCCGGCCCGGCCGACCGTCCGTATAACCGCCGCCAGGACGCGAAGTATCGCGATCAGCAGGGCGCGGTTGCCAGCCGCATTGATAAGGACTGAGTGATTTGTACCCGCTGAGGCTGCCATGAGAAGAGTGTTAACCACGCTAATGATTTTACTGGTCGTGCTGGTAGCCGGCCTTTCGGCGTTGGTCGTCATGGTCAACCCAAACGATTTTCGTGACTATATGGTGCGTCAGGTTGAAGCCCGTAGCGGCTATCAGTTGCAACTTGACGGCCCGCTGCGCTGGCATGTCTGGCCGCAACTGAGCATTCTCTCCGGGCGCATTACCCTGACCGCCCCGGGAGCGGAAGCTCCGGTGGTGAAAGCAGACAATATGCGCCTGGATGTTGGGCTGCTGCCGCTGCTCTCTCATCAGCTTCAGGTGAAGCAGGTCATGCTCAAAGGGGCGGTCATTCAACTGACGCCGCAGACCTATGCGGCACCAGAACATGATGCACCGGTGGCCCCCAAAGAGAACACGCTGCCGCAGGCTGCCGAAGATCGTGGCTGGTCGTGGGATATTGCCCGACTACAGGTTGCCGACAGCGTGCTGGTTTTCCAGCATGAAAACGACGAACAGATTACCGTACGCGATATTCATCTGCAGATGGAACAGGATGCTACGCACCAGGCGACGCTGGACTTTTCAGGGCGCGTGAATCGCGATCAGCGCGATCTCTCGTTATCCCTGAAAGCGCAAGTGGATGCCAGCGATTATCCGACCCACCTCACGGCGGCGATTAGCGATCTGAAATGGCAATTGCAGGGTGGCGATGTCCCGGCACAGGGTATTGCGGGCGAGGGGAGCCTCTCCGCGCAGTGGCAGGGCGATCGTCAGCAAATTTCCATTAGCAATCTCCGTCTTAGCGCCAACGACAGCGCATTTAGCGGCAAGGGCAGCGTCATTCTTTCCGCAAAACCGCAATGGCTGCTGGATTTACAGTTCGACACGCTGAATCTCGATAACCTGCTTGCGCCGAAAGAGACGGCTTCCACGGATGCTTCGACCGAACAACAGGGGCAGCAAGCGCAGGGGCGTATGCCGCGGCCGGTGATTGCCAATAGCGTACAGCAGGAATATACCAGCCTGCGTGATTTCACCGCGCAGGTATCGCTTACCGCCAATAATATTCGCTGGCGCGGAATGCGTTTTGATAACGTCACCGGTCAGTTCTCTAATAATGCCGGTTTGCTCAGCATCTCTACGCTGCAGGGCAAAATGGGCGATGGGGATATCTCTCTGCCCGGTATGCTGGATGTACGCCGTGATAAGTCACGTGCCGTCTTCCAGCCGCGGCTGGATAACGTCGAGATTGGCAATATTCTTAAAGCGTTCAATTACCCGATAGCCCTCACGGGTAAACTCTCTCTGGCGGGCGATTTTTCGGGTAGCCGGATTGATGCCGATGATTTCCGCCGTCACTGGCAGGGCGATGCCCATGTCGAGATAAAAGACAGCCAGATGGAAGGGCTGAACTTCCAACAACTGGTCCAGCAGGCAGTTGCCCGTAGCAGTGATGTACAGGCGCAGGAAAATTACGATAACGTGACGCGTCTCGATACCTTCAGCACTGATTTGTCGCTGGACTCGGGCGTCATGACGCTGGCGGATATGCAGGGGCGTTCACCGTTGCTGAGCCTGTCCGGCCAGGGTGAAATGGACCTGGTGAAGGAGCAGTGTGATACTCACTTCAACATTCGCGTACTCGACGGCTGGAAAGGCGACAGTAAACTGATTGATTACCTGAAATCTACTGACATTCCGCTGAACGTGTATGGTAAATGGCAGTCACTGAATTACAGCCTGCAGGTCGATCAGATTTTACGTAAGCATTTGCAGGATGAAGCGAAACGCCGATTGAATGAGTGGGCGGATCGCAACAAAGACAGCCAGAACGGTAAAGACCTGAAAAAACTGCTCAATAAACTGTAACGCCGGGAGCCCCGGCGTCAGTCAGACCTGATAATCCAGTTCGTCGCCCGTATTCAGGGCGATGATCTGGACCTTCTGCACGCGGTGGCTTTCCACCTCCAGCGTTTTTACGACATAGTCGCCTACCTGAACTTCTTCCCCTGGCGTCGGGATCCGTTGCAGATACTCCATCAGTAGCCCGGCGATCGTGTGGTATTCCCGCTTTTCATCCAGCGGCAGCGGGACATATTGCACCAAATCTTCCAGCGGCATATGGCCATTCGCGGTCCAGCTACCGTCACTGTTTTTCTGAATGTCGTGGCGGGCATCGATCTCCTCAACTTCATTCGGCAGATTGCCGGCGATGGTCTCCATCACGTCGCTCAGGGTGACCACACCTTCAACCGAACCGAACTCATCGACCACAAACGCAAAATGGGTGCGGGCACTACGAAACTGCTCCAGCGCCTGCAGCAGTGGCAGGGTTTCCGGGAATACCAGCGGCTGGCGGATCAATACGCGCAGATCCAGCGGCTCACCACGCAGGGACTGTTGCAGTAAATCAATAATATGTACCACGCCCAGCAAATCACTCTCTTCATTGCCACCGGTCACCACTATGCGCGTATGCTGGTTTTTCTCCAGCAGATCGCGAATCTCCGCTTCCGGGGCGTTCAAATCGATATGTTCAATATCATGATGGGAGGTCATGATACTGCTAACGGTACGCTGATTGAGGTTAAGCACCCGTCCAATCATCCGCCGCTCTTGCGGGTTAAAAAGCTGGCTACTGTCATGGTCGACCAGCAGTGAAGAGGTTTCAGCATCAAGCTCCGCATCCTCTTTTTTGCCGCTCAGCAGGCGCAAGACGGCTTCTGTAGTACGCTGGCGTAAGGTCTGGTTGGCTGAGAGGAAACGGCGACGGTTGAAGATAGCAAGCTGATTAAGCGCTTCAATCATGACCGAGAAGCCTATCGCGGCATACAGGTAGCCTTTCGGGATATGGAAACCAAAGCCTTCGGCGACAAGGCTAAAGCCAATCATCAGCAGAAAGCTCAGACAAAGAATGACAATCGTCGGGTGGCTGTTTACAAAACGCGTCAGCGCTTTGCTGGCAAGCAGCATCAGCGAGATGGCGACAATCACGGCGGCCATCATGACAGCCAGATGATCAACCATCCCGACTGCGGTAATCACTGAGTCGAGAGAGAAAACGGCATCCAGGACGACGATTTGCGCTACCACGGCCCAAAACTTCGCCCTGCGCCGTTGCGTGGGGTTATCGCTGTCCTTACCTTCCAGGCGTTCATTGAGTTCCACGGTGGCCTTAAAGAGCAGAAACAGGCCGCCGAAAAGCATAATGAGATCGCGCGCGCTGAAACTGAGGTCGCGGAAGGAAAAAAGAGGATTGGTGAGCGTAACCAGCCATGAGATAGACGCAAGCAGTAGCAGGCGCATGACCATCGCCAGTAGCAGCCCTGTGACACGGGCACGGTCGCGTTGCGCCGGTGGGAGTTTTTCCGCAAGTATCGCGATAAAAACCAGGTTATCAATGCCGAGCACGAGTTCGATCACTATCAGCGTAATCAGACCGGCCCAGATTGATGGATCGGCAATCCATTCCATCGTATGTGTAACACCTTATCAATTCTAACAATTGTCGTTATCTGATCATGGATAAAGCCCATCTAAATTGCAATGCCGGTATGCGATTTATCTTATTTGTGATTGCGGCAGGGAATATATTAAAAATCTATTTCCTTATTAATATTGGGATTATTCGCGCCAGCAAATGAAAAGACCTTTTCGGATATTTCGCATGCGTAAATGCAGGTAAGGATTTTGTCAATATCAATAAAATCCTAAAAACCTAAATATTTGCTCTTAATATTATTCTTAAAAATATGTTTAGGGCGGGATGTTGCCTTGCCTGTAATTCGCTTAGCTGCAACAATTCCTCCAGCATGTTTCAAATATACCTGTGAAGTTATTTTTAATGCAGCTAAACAGCGTAAATCCTTATGACTGCCGTATTTAAGGCATCCAGGAATATTCTCTATCAGGTTCGGGGTACAAAAGGGTGTTTTCAATAACTTACTGTTTAATCAGTGGATTGGTAGCTGAAAGCCAAGGGCGGTAGCCTGCCTGACAGCATGTCAAAAAGTCTGGATTATTCTGTCAATAGCATGTGGTTGAATAAGCGATTTTTAGGACTGATACCAGTTATATTAAGTTTCGATTAACTGCATTCTGCTTCCGTTATGATCAGTCGCTTATTTAAATACACAGGATAATTACTCTGCAAAAGTGATAATTAATCAATGATGAAATCCAAAACGAAATTGATACCATTATTGGTGTCCATGAGCTTGATGAGTGGCTGCACAGTTTTTCCCGGTAGCAATATGTCAACATCGGGAAAAGATGTGATTAAACAACAAGACGCCGATTTTGATTTAGACCGCATGGTGAATGTCTATCCATTGACGCCACGTCTGGTTGAACAATTACGTCCGCGACCGAATGTCGCCCAGCCGAATATGTCGCTGGATCAGGAAATCTCAAACTATCAATATCGCGTTGGCCCAGGGGATGTGCTTAGCGTTACCGTCTGGGACCACCCTGAACTGACCACACCGGCCGGCCAGTACCGCAGTTCAAGCGACACCGGTAACTGGGTACAGCCCGATGGCACCATGTTCTATCCCTATATTGGCAAAGTTCACGTTGTGGGGAAAACCCTTGGCGAAATCCGCAGTGATATTACCAGCCGCTTAGCGACGTACATCGCTGACCCGCAGGTGGACGTTAATATCGCCGCCTTCCGTTCGCAGAAAGCCTATGTCTCCGGGCAGGTCAACAAATCAGGCCAGCAGGCCATCACCAACGTTCCGCTGACGGTTCTGGATGCGATTAACGCCGCGGGCGGACTGACCGATGCCGCCGACTGGCGCAATGTGGTGCTGACACATAACGGCAAAGAACAACGTATCTCCCTGCAGGCGCTGATGCAGAACGGCGATTTGAGCCAAAACCGTCTGCTCTATCCGGGGGACATCCTTTTCGTACCGCGTAATGACGATCTGAAAGTCTTCGTAATGGGTGAAGTTAAAAAACAGAGCACCCTCAAAATGGACTTCAGCGGTATGACGCTGACCGAAGCGCTGGGTCAGGCCGAGGGCATCGATCTGACAACCTCCAACGCCAGCGGCATCTTCGTTATTCGTCCGCTGAAAGGCGAGAACGGTCGCGGCGGCAAGATTGCCAACATCTATCAGCTTGATATGTCCGATGCGACATCGCTGGTGATGGCGACTGAATTCCGCCTCCAGCCGTATGACGTGGTGTATGTGACGACCGCACCGGTTGCTCGCTGGAACCGTCTCATCAATCAGTTGCTGCCAACCATCAGTGGCGTTCGCTACATGACGGATACGGCGCGCGACATTCACACCTGGTGATAGGCGATGTTTAACAAAATTCTGGTGGTGTGTGTGGGGAACATTTGCCGTTCCCCCACGGCGGAGCGGCTGTTGAAAAAGTATCAGCCCGCATTAACGGTGGAGTCAGCCGGTCTCGGGGCGCTGGTAGGTAAAAGCGCGGATGCGGAAGCAACGCGCGTGGCAGAGAAAAACAATCTGTCCCTTGAAGGGCATTGCGCCCGGCAGATTTCCGGAAAAATGTGCCGTGATTTCGACCTGATTCTGGTCATGGAAAAACGGCATATCGCCGCACTGTGCGAAATCGCGCCGGAAATGCGCGGCAAAGTGATGCTGTTTGGTCACTGGGACGATGAACGTGAAATTCCCGATCCGTATCGCAAAAGCCGCGACGCCTTTGAGGCTGTTTACACCTTACTTGACCAGTCTGCCCGCCAGTGGGCGCAGGCACTGAACGCTCAGCAGGGATAACAATGACAGAGAAAACACACCATTCCGCCGCGTCGTCGGTGGGAAATGATGAAATCGATGTAGGGCGATTAATCGGTACAGTCGTCGAGGCACGCTGGTGGGTGCTGGGGATCACCGGCTTATTTGCCGCGGCTGCTATCGTTTACTGCCTGTTTGCCACGCCCATCTACAGTGCGGATGCGCTGGTACAGATTGAGCAGAATGCCGGTAATTCGCTGGTGCAGGATATCGGTTCGGCGCTGACAAACAAGCCACCCGCGTCAGAAGCGGAAATTCAGTTGATTCAGTCCAGGCTGGTGCTGGGTAAAACCGTCGATGATTTAAACCTGGATATCGCCGTAACCAAAAACACCTTTCCGGTTTTTGGCGCGGGCTGGGACAGACTGATGGGTCGGCAAAATGACACGGTCAAAGTGACGACATTCACGCTCCCCAAAGGCATGAATGATCAGGTCTTTACCCTCAAGGTGCTGGGGCCGAAACAGTACTCCCTGACCAGCGACGGGGGTTTCAGCGCTCGTGGTGAAGTAGGGCAACCGTTAAGTAAGGACGGTGTGACCATGCTGGTAAGCGCCATTCAGGCGGCGAACGACAGCGAATTCACCGTGACCAAATTCTCGACGCTCGGGATGATCAATAATCTGCAAAACAACCTGAGCGTGACCGAGAACGGCAAAGATACCGGGGTGCTCAGTCTTACCTATATCGGAGAAGATCGCGATCAGATCCGCGATATTCTGAACAGTATTACCCGCAACTACCTGCAACAGAACGTTGAGCGTAAATCCGAAGAGGCGGCTAAGAGCCTGGAGTTCCTCAATAAACAACTGCCGGAAGTGCGCGCCAAACTGGACGTGGCCGAAAACAAACTCAACACCTATCGTCAGCAGCAAGACTCTGTCGACCTGCCGCTGGAAGCGAAATCGGTGCTCGACTCGATGGTTAACATCGATGCGCAGCTTAATGAACTGACCTTTAAAGAGGCGGAGATTTCCAAGCTGTACACCAAAGCGCACCCGGCTTACCGCACATTGCTGGAAAAACGCAAAGCGCTGGAAGATGAAAAGGCCAAACTCAACACCCGCGTGACGGCCATGCCAAAAACGCAGCAGGAGATTGTCCGTCTGACGCGTGATGTGGAATCCGGCCAGCAGGTTTATATGCAGTTGCTGAATAAACAGCAAGAGCTGCGTATTACCGAGGCCAGTACTGTAGGGGATGTGCGCATTGTCGATGCCGCCATTACTCAACCTGGCGTACTGAAACCGAAAAAAGCGCTGATCATTCTTGGCAGTATCATCCTTGGGTTGATTCTCTCCGTTGTGGTGGTTCTGCTGCGTTCACTCTTTAATCGTGGTATCGAAAGCCCGCAGGCGCTGGAAGAGCAGGGGATCAGTGTTTACGCCAGCATCCCACTGTCGGAGTGGCAAAAAGCGCGCGATACGGTCAAAACCGTCAAGGGCAACAAGCGTTACAAGCAGCGTCAGTTGCTGGCGGTGGGTAACCCGGCGGATCTGGCGATTGAAGCGGTACGCAGCCTGCGCACCAGCCTCCATTTCGCCATGATGCAGGCGCCCAATAACGTCCTGATGATGACCGGGGTCAGCCCGTCGATTGGTAAAACGTTTGTCTGCGCCAACCTGGCGGCGGTCATTAGCCAGACCAACAAACGTGTGCTGATGATCGACTGTGATATGCGCAAAGGCTATACCCATGAACTGCTCGGTACCGATAACGTTAACGGTCTGTCGGACATTCTGGTAGGCAAGGGCAATATTGAAAGCTGCGCCAAAAAGACCTCCATCGCCAACTTTGACCTGGTGCCGCGTGGGCAGATCCCGCCAAACCCGTCCGAACTCTTAATGAGCGAACGTTTCACGCAGTTGCTCGACTGGGCGAGTAAACATTATGACCTGGTGCTGATTGATACACCGCCAATCCTTGCGGTGACCGATGCCGCGATTGTGGGTCGCCACGCGGGCACCACGCTGATGGTCGCACGTTACGCGGTGAACACGGTGAAAGAGGTCCAGACCAGCCTGAGCCGCTTTGAGCAAAACGGTATTCAGGTCAAAGGCGTCATCCTGAACTCCATTTTCCGCCGCGCTACTGGCTATCAGGATTACGGCTATTACGAATACGAATACAAGTCTGATAGCAAATAATATTTTCCCTTCACCCTAAACCTCTCCCTTGAGGGAGAGGGCCGGGGTGAAGGGAATATTGATCAATCGGGGAAGAAAATGACCACAGAACGTCCGTTAATCTCGATTTATATGCCAACGTGGAACCGCCAACAATTGGCGATCCGCGCCATCAAATCGGTGCTGCGTCAGGATTACACCCACTGGGAAATGATCATTGTTGACGACTGCTCGACGGCCTTTGAGCAACTCCAGAGTTATGTGGCCGAACTGAATGATCCACGCGTGACCTATACCCGTAACGCTTTTAATTCCGGCGCCTGTGCGGTACGCAACCAGGCGATCATGCAGGCGACAGGTCAGTTTATTACTGGCATTGATGATGATGATGAATGGACGCCGGACCGCCTGTCGGTCTTTCTGGAACATAAACACCATCTGGCAACGCGGGCTTTTCTCTATGCCAATGACTATGTCTGCCAGGGCGAAGTCTATTCACAACCGACCAGTTTACCGCTTTACCCAAAATCGCCGTTTTCCCGCAAGCTGTTCTACAAGCGCAACATTGTAGGCAACCAGGTGTTTAGCTGGTCATGGCGCTTCAAAGAGTGTCTGTTCGATACAAAACTGAAAGCGGCACAGGACTACGACATCTTTTTACGCATGGTGGAGCAGTACGGCGAACCGTGGAAAATCGAAAAAGCGACGCAAATTCTGCACATCAATCACGGTGAAATGCAGATTACTTCGTCGCCGAAAAAATTCTCCGGCTACTTCCATTTCTACCGGAAACACAAAGCCAAGTTTGACCGCGCCAGCAAGAAATATCAGCTCTTCACGCTGTACCAGATCCGCAACAAGCGTATGAACTGGCGCACGCTGCTGACTCTTTTCTCCGTGCGTAATGGCAAGCGTCTGGCTGATGGTCTGCGAGGGAAATAATGCGACTGGAAGATTTTCGCGCTAATCAATGGAGTTTGCGCCCATGCTGCATGGTCGCGGCCTATCGCGTCGCCCATTTTTGCTCGGTATGGCGTAAGAAAAATGTGCTCAACAACCTGTGGGCTGCCCCCGTGCTGTTGGTTTACCGCTTTATGACGGAATGCCTGTTTGGCTATGAGATCCAGGCGGCTGCGACGATTGGCCGTCGTTTCACTATTCATCATGGTTATGCCGTCGTGATCAATAAGCACGTGGTCGCGGGTGATGATTTCACCATTCGCCATGGCGTGACCATCGGCAATCGTGGCGCAGACAATCTGGCCTGTCCGGTCATCGGCAACAACGTTGAGCTCGGGGCCAATGTCGTCCTGCTGGGTGATATCACCATTGGCAATAACGTGGTGGTTGGCGCAGGCAGCGTCGTGCTCGACAGCGTGCCGGATAATGCGCTGGTGGTGGGTGAAAAAGCGCGGGTGAAGACAATAAAATGAACATATTACAATTTAACGTTCGCCTCGCCGAAGGCGGCGCGGCGGGTGTCGCGCTGGATTTACACCAGCGGGCATTGCAGCAAGGCATGCAATCGCGGTTCGTCTATGGTTACGGTAAAGGCGGCAAGAAAAGTGTCAGCCATGACCAGTATCCCAACGTGTTTAAACAGACTCCACGTCTGACATCGATAGCAAACCTGGCGCTGTTTCGCCTGTTTAACCGCGATGTATTTGGCAATCTTAACAATCTCTATCGCAGCGTCAGCCGCACCAAAGGCCCGGTGGTGCTGCACTTTCACGTGATGCACAGCTACTGGCTGAACCTGAACGAAGTGGTGGCATTCTGCCAGAAACTGAAAGCGCATAAGTCTGACGTGACCTTTGTCTGGACGCTGCACGATCACTGGAGTGTCACCGGGCGCTGTGCCTTCACCGATGGCTGTGAAGGCTGGAAACAGGGATGCAAAAAATGCCCGACGCTGGCGAACTATCCACCGGTAAAAGTGGATCGCGCGCATCAACTGGTGGGTGAGAAGCGCCGTTTATTTAACGAGATGATGGCCCTCGGCTGCCAGTTTATTTCCCCCAGCCAGCACGTGGCGGAGGCATTCAACAGTCTGTACGGTGCGGGGCGTTGCCGCATTATCAATAATGGAATTGATGTGGCGACCGAAGCCATTCTGGCGGAGTTATCTCCGGTTACTGTCACCCAGGGGCGCCCGAAAATCGCCGTGGTGGCGCACGACCTGCGCTATGACGGCAAGACCAATCAACAACTTGTCCGTGACGTGATGGCGCTGGGTGAACAGGTTGAGCTGCATACCTTTGGCAAGTTTTCTCCCTTTGAGGGACCGAACGTGGTGAACCACGGCTTTCTGACGGATAAACGTCAGTTAATGAGCGAACTCAACCAGATGGATGCGCTGCTCTTTACCTCGCGTGTGGATAACTACCCGCTCATTTTGTGTGAAGCGCTCTCCATTGGTGTGCCGGTGATTGCCACGCACAGCGATGCAGCGCGTGAGGTTCTGGAGAAGTCCGGCGGCAAGACCTTTAGCGACGCGGAGGTCGTGCCGCTGGTGCAACGTCACAAAGCCGACATCGCGCAGGCCGTATTCGGCACATCGCTGGACGCGTTTCGGGCGCGTAGTCGCCGTGCTTACAGTGGACAACAGATGCTGGAGGAATATGTCTCATTCTATCAGGGTCTGTAGTTATCTCCTGCTGCCGCTGATTTACCTGCTGGTTAACGTGAAGATTTTCCAGCTTGGCGAAAGCTTTCCGATAACCATTGTGACGTTCTTACCGCTGTTACTGCTGCTCTATGTGGATAAACTCAACCTGAAAAAGTTGATGATTGCCCTGGGCACCGGTGCGGGATTAACACTGTTTAACTACATTTTTGGTCAGTCGCTTAACGCCAGTAAGTATGTCACCTCAACGATGCTGTTTGTTTATATCGTGATCATCATCGGCATGGTGTGGAGCATTCGGTTCAAAACTGTTTCGCCGCATAACTACCGCAAAATACTCCGCTTCTTCTACGTGGTGGTTGCGTTGGTCGTGATGCTGGCAGCGGCGGAAATGGCGCAAATTATTCTCTCCGGCGGCAGCAGCCTGATGGAGATAATTTCGAAATATCTGATTTACAGTAACAGCTACGTACTGAATTTTATCAAATTTGGCGGTAAGCGAACCACGGCACTCTATTTCGAACCGGCATTCTTCGCTCTGGCATTAATCTCAATTTGGCTCAGCATCAAACAGTTTGGTATCAAAACGCCGAAGACAGATGCTATGATTCTGACAGGGATAGTTCTTTCGGGATCGTTTTCAGGGGTAATGACATTTATCCTTTTTTATCTACTGGAATGGGCATTTCAGTATTTAAACAAGGAAGCGATACGCAAGAAATTACCGTTGGCCATTATTTCACTGGCGGTATTTGTTGTCGGGGTGGTGTTCGCCTTTCCTTATATTGCGGAACGTCTCGGTGATTTAGGAACAGAAGGCTCCTCCTCTTATTATCGAATTATCGGACCGCTGGCGATGGTGGGATATTCCCTGGCCAACATTGATGGTGTGGTAAGATTCGGCTCACTTTACGAATATGTCGCATCATTCGGAATCTTTAACGGTGCAGATGTCGGTAAAACCATAGACAATGGCTTGTATCTGTTAATTATCTATTTTTCATGGTTTGCCGTATTACTGACCGGTTGGTATTTGTTCAAAGTAGCAAGAATGACTGTCAATGCGTTTGGTAATAATCAGAATTTTCGTGTTCAGCTTTATCTTTTCGCTCCGATATCGTGGTTTTTTACGGGGTCGATTTTTAGTCCTGAATACGCATTTTTAATTGTTTGCCCGTTTATTTTCCGCAAGGCGTTAAATATTTCGAGCATATGACGAGGTGGGTCACATGTTACTAAGCGTTATTACCGTTGCGTTTCGTAATTATGAAGGCGTGATGAAAACCTGGGAATCGCTGGCCCATCTGGCACAGGCGCAGGATATCGCATTCGAGTGGATTGTTGTGGATGGCGGCTCTGCTGACGGTACCGCAGAGTTTCTGAAAAACCTTAACGGCCAGTACCACTTACGTTACGTCAGCGAGAAAGATAATGGCATCTATGATGCGATGAATAAAGGCATCAGCATGGCCAATGGCCGCTTCGCGCTGTTCCTCAACTCAGGTGATATTCTGCATCCGGAAAGCGTCGATGTTATCCGCCAGTTGGCAGAAAAACGTGACAATGCCATGTACATTGGTGATGCATTATTAGATTTCGGCGATGGCACAAAAATACGCCGTAGCGCGAAACGCGGTTGGTATATTTACCATAGCTTACCCGCCAGCCATCAGGCCATATTCTTCCCGATGAGTGGTCTGAAAACCTACCCCTACGATTTACAATATAAAGTCTCTTCCGATTACGCGCTGGCAGCCAGAATGTTTAAGGCAGGCTTTCGCTTTAAACGCCTGCACGGTCTGGTATCCGAATTTTCAATGGGTGGCGTCTCTACGTCAAATAACCTTGAATTATGTCGGGATGCTCGCAACGTCCAACGAAAAATATTACACGTACCGGGCTTCTGGGCGGAATTGTCGTACCTGTTACGTCTGCGTACGACTGGCAAAGCGAAAGCCTTATATAACAAAGCATAATGTGAATGCCCTGGATAATTTGAATCGCGGGAAAACGGAAAGTCAGAGAATTACGATGAGCTTACGTGTGTAAGTGATTCGGATGAACGCATGCAGTTAACGCACCGGCGGTTTGAAAAATAACGGGTACACGTATAAGGAAACACGATGCAAGACTTACAAGGATTCTCCGTGCCGAAAGGCTTTCGGGGCGGGAATGCTATTAAGGTTCAATTGTGGTGGGCGGTGCAGTCAACATTATTTGCCTGGTCGCCACAAATTATGTATCGCTGGCGTGCCTTTCTGTTGCGTTTATTCGGTGCAAAAATCGGAAAAAACGTAGTGATTCGTCCGTCGGTGAAAATAACGTATCCATGGAAATTAACGCTGGGTGATTATAGCTGGGTTGGCGATGACGCTGTGTTATATACCCTGGGCGATATCTCAATTGGCGCTAATTCTGTGATTTCGCAGAAATGTTATTTGTGTACCGGCAGTCACGATTTTATGAGCGCGCATTTTGATATTACCGCGTCGCCCATCGTGATTGGCGATAAATGCTGGCTGGCAACGGATGTCTTTGTTGCTCCCGGCGTGCGTATTGGTGACGGAACGGTTGTCGGTGCGCGCAGCAGTGTTTTTAAGACGCTTCCGGCAAACGCAGTTTGCCGTGGCAACCCCGCAGTGGTAACGCGCGAACGCGTAAAAACTGAATAACTTCTGATAAGTAATAGAGGAATAAAATATGTCTAAAGTCGCTCTCATCACCGGCGTTACCGGGCAAGATGGCTCTTATCTGGCAGAACTGCTTCTGGAAAAGGGTTATGAAGTTCATGGCATTAAGCGTCGTGCCTCTTCATTCAACACTGAGCGTGTGGACCATATTTATCAGGATCCGCACACCAGTAACCCGAAATTCCACCTTCACTATGGTGATCTGACGGATACCTCTAACCTGACCCGTATTCTGCAGGAAGTGCAGCCGGATGAGGTCTATAACCTTGGGGCGATGAGCCACGTAGCGGTCTCCTTTGAATCGCCGGAATATACCGCAGATGTGGATGCTATGGGGACATTGCGTCTGCTGGAAGCCATTCGCTTCCTGGGCCTTGAAAAGAAAACACGCTTCTACCAGGCCTCTACCTCTGAGCTGTATGGTCTGGTCCAGGAGATCCCGCAGAAAGAGACCACGCCGTTCTACCCACGCTCTCCGTATGCGGTGGCAAAACTGTACGCCTACTGGATCACCGTTAACTACCGTGAATCCTATGGCATGTACGCCTGCAACGGCATTCTGTTTAACCACGAGTCTCCGCGCCGTGGTGAGACCTTCGTCACCCGCAAAATTACCCGCGCGATTGCCAACATCGCCCAGGGCCTCGAATCTTGCCTGTACCTTGGCAACATGGACTCCCTGCGTGACTGGGGGCATGCGAAAGATTACGTGAAAATGCAGTGGATGATGCTGCAACAGGACCATCCGGAAGACTTCGTTATCGCCACCGGCGTGCAGTATTCCGTACGTCAGTTTGTGGAAATGGCGGCGGCGCAACTGGGTATCAAACTGCGCTTCGAAGGTAAAGGCGTGGAAGAGAAGGGGATTGTGGTTTCCGTCACCGGTCATGACGCGCCAGGCGTGAAACCGGGTGATGTGATTGTTGCCGTTGACCCGCGTTACTTCCGTCCGGCGGAAGTGGAAACCCTGCTCGGCGACCCGACCAAAGCACACGAAAAACTGGGCTGGAAACCGGAAACCACGCTGCAGGAGATGGTCTCTGAGATGGTAGCCAAAGATCTTGAAGCGGCGAAAAAACATTCGCTGTTAAAAGCTCACGGTTACGAGGTTGCCATCGCGCTGGAGTCCTGAGAATGACGAAACAACGTATCTTTGTCGCGGGTCACCGCGGCATGGTCGGATCGGCCATTGTAAGACTGCTGTCGCAGCGCGAAGACGTGGAGCTGGTGCTGCGTAGCCGTGATGAACTGAACCTGCTGGATTCCGCGCAGGTGCAGGCGTTCTTTGCCAGCGAACGTATCGACCAGGTCTATCTGGCGGCGGCGAAAGTAGGTGGTATTGTCGCCAATAACACCTACCCGGCAGATTTTATCTACGAGAACATGATGATGGAGTGCAACATCATTCACGCCGCGCATTCGCATGACGTGAACAAGCTGTTGTTCCTCGGTTCATCCTGTATTTACCCGAAGCTTGCGCACCAGCCGATGGCTGAAAGTGAACTGCTGCAGGGGACGCTGGAGGCGACGAACGAACCGTATGCGATTGCCAAAATTGCCGGTATCAAACTGTGCGAGTCCTACAACCGCCAGTACAACCGTGATTATCGCTCGGTGATGCCGACCAACCTGTACGGGCCGAATGACAACTTCCACCCAAGCAACTCCCACGTGATCCCGGCGTTGCTCCGTCGCTTCCATGAAGCCACGCTCAGCAACGCGCCTGACGTGGTGGTATGGGGCAGCGGCACGCCGATGCGTGAGTTCCTCCATGTGGACGACATGGCGGCGGCCAGCATTCATGTGATGGAGCTGGACCGGGAAGTGTGGCAGGAGAATACCGAACCGATGCTGTCGCACATTAATGTCGGTACCGGTGTGGACTGCACGATCCGTGAGCTGGCGCAAACGCTCGCCCAGGTCGTGGGCTACAAAGGCCGGGTGGTCTTTGATGCCACCAAGCCGGATGGTACGCCACGCAAACTGCTGGATGTGTCCCGCCTGCACGCGCTTGGCTGGTATCACGAGATCTCGCTGGAGCAGGGGCTGGCAAGCACCTACCAGTGGTTCCTCGAAAATCAGCAACGGTTCAGGGGGTAAGCATGTTTTTACGTCCGGAAGATTTTGCCACGGTCGTGCGTTCGACTCCGCTTATCTCCATCGATCTTATCGTGGAGAACGAAAGCGGCGAGTTTTTGCTCGGCAAGCGTACGAATCGTCCGGCGCAGGGTTACTGGTTTGTGCCGGGTGGACGGGTGCAAAAAGATGAACCTCTGGCGAGCGCGTTTGAACGTTTGACGCTGGCTGAACTGGGCGTACTCCTGCCGATGTCGGCAGGAGAGTTTTATGGCGTCTGGCAGCACTTCTATGACGACAACTTCTCCGGCAGCGATTTTTCTACCCACTACATTGTGCTCGGCTTTCGCTTACGGGTCGATGCCTCCACGCTGGCCCTGCCGACAGAACAGCATGATGACTATCGCTGGCTGACGCCTGATGTGCTGATTGCTGACCCGCTGGTACATGACAATAGCCGCGCCTACTTCAAGGAAGCGCGGGGAGTACCGGGCTTATGAAAATTCTTGTTTACGGCATCAACTATGCGCCGGAGTTAACCGGTATCGGTAAATACACCGGCGAGATGGTTGAATGGATGGCCCGGCAGGGGCATGACGTGCGTGTCATCACCGCTCCGCCTTACTACCCGGAATGGCAGGTGGGTAAGGCGTATTCCGCCTGGCGTTATCGCCGGGAAAGCGGTGCCGCGACCGTCTGGCGCTGTCCTCTGTATGTGCCGAAACAGCCTTCGACATTGAAACGCCTGATTCACCTGACCAGCTTCGCCGTGAGCAGCTTTTTCCCGCTGATGGCACAGCGTCGCTGGAAGCCGGATCGCATCATCGGCGTGGTACCAACACTGTTTTGCACACCGGGTATGCGCCTGCTGGCAAAACTCACCGGTGCGCGCACGCTGCTGCACATCCAGGATTATGAAGTTGACGCCATGCTTGGTTTAGGGATGGCCGGCAAAGGCAAAACCGGCAAAGTGGCGAAACTGGCCGCCGCGTTTGAGCGCAGCGGCCTGCACAACGTTGACAATGTGTCCACCATCTCCCGCTCAATGATGAACAAAGCACGGGAAAAAGGGGTGGAGCCAGGGCGGATAATCTTCTTCCCGAACTGGTCAGAAGTGGCCCGCTTTCGCGACGTTGACGCGCAGGACGTTGCCCAACTGAGACAAGCGCTGGGATTGCCGGAAGATAAAAAAATCATTCTTTACTCCGGCAACATTGGTGAAAAGCAGGGGCTGGAAAATGTGATTGCGGCGGCGGCTAACCTTCGCGAGCAACCGTGGTTGTTTGTGATTGTGGGTCAGGGTGGCGGCAAAGTCAGACTGGAAAAACAGGCTCTGCAACAGGGGCTGGATAACGTGAAATTCTTTCCGTTGCAGTCTTACGAGGCGTTGCCTGCGCTGCTCAAGATGGCCGATTGCCATCTGGTGATTCAAAAACGTGGCGCGGCGGATGCCGTGCTGCCATCGAAACTGACCAATATCCTCGCCGTGGGCGGCAATGCCGTTATCACCGCTGAGGCGTCCACCGAATTGGGCCAACTGTGTCTGGCATCGCCGGGCATTGCCGTGTGCGTAGAGCCTGAATCCGTACCGGCGTTAACGGCGGGCATCGAACAGGCACTCTTGATGCCCAAAACCAACGCGGTGGCACGTGAATATGCCGAACGCACGCTCGAGAAAGAGAGCGTGTTAACCCAGTTTATGACTGATATCTCCCGACGCGATCCGGCGGTCAGTGCAGGGCAGGCCGCCCATGCGCAAGACGAACGTCTGAATTACGAAGGGAATGGGGATAAATCATGAGTCAAACACAACTGTATCCGGTAGTGATGGCCGGAGGCTCCGGCAGCCGCCTGTGGCCACTGTCCCGTGTCCTGTATCCAAAACAATTTCTCTGCCTGAAAGGCGATTTGACTATGCTGCAGACCACCGTCTGCCGTCTGGACGGGGTGGAGTGTGAAAGCCCGGTTGTTATCTGTAATGAACAACACCGCTTTATCGTTGCCGAGCAGTTGCGCCAGCTCAACAAGCTGACGGAAAACATCATCCTTGAACCGGCGGGACGTAACACCGCACCGGCGATCGCGCTGGCCGCAATGGCGATCAAACGCCATAACCCGACCTCTGACCCGCTGATGCTGGTGCTGGCGGCGGATCATGTGATTCAGGATGAAGAAGCGTTCCGCACGTCGGTGCGCCAGGCGCTGGCTTATGCCGAAAGCGGCAAACTGGTGACCTTTGGCATCGTACCGGACCTGCCGGAAACCGGTTATGGCTACATTCGTCGTGGCGAAGTGACCCCAGGTAAAGGTGAAGGTCTGGCCTTCGACGTGGCGCAGTTTGTGGAAAAACCGAACCTTGATACGGCGCAGGGTTACGTGGCGAGTGGCGAATATTACTGGAACAGCGGCATGTTCCTGTTCAGCGCCGGGCGCTATCTGGAAGAGCTGAAAAAATATCGTCCCGATATTTACGAGGCCTGCGAACGCGCAATGAATGTAACGGACCCGGACCTGGACTTTATCCGTGTTGATGAAGCCGCGTTCCTGGCCTGCCCGGAAGAGTCTATCGACTACGCGGTAATGGAAAAAACCGCCGATGCGGTGGTGGTACCGATGGATGCCGGCTGGAGCGATGTGGGTTCCTGGTCCTCGTTGTGGGAAATCAGCGCCCATACGCCCGAGGGAAACGTCCATCACGGCGACGTCATCAGTCATGACACGGAGAACAGCTTCGTCTATGCGGAGTCCGGTCTGGTCACCACCGTCGGCGTGAAAGATCTGGTGGTGGTGCAGACCAAGGACGCCGTGCTGATTGCGGACCGTAACCATGTGCAGGATGTGAAGAAAGTGGTCGAGCAGATCAAAGCGGATGGCCGCCATGAGCACCACATTCACCGCGAAGTCTACCGTCCCTGGGGGAAATATGACTCCATTGATGCGGGCGATCGCTATCAGGTGAAGCGCATCACTGTGAAACCTGGCGAAGGGCTTTCGGTCCAGATGCATCATCATCGGGCTGAACACTGGGTCGTGGTGGCCGGTACGGCGAAAGTCACCATTAATGACGAGATCAAACTGCTGGGTGAGAACGAGTCGGTCTACATTCCGCTCGGCGCACGTCACTGTCTTGAGAACCCAGGGAAAATACCGCTCGATTTAATTGAAGTACGGTCCGGTTCATATCTTGAAGAGGACGATATTGTGCGGTTTGAAGATCGCTACGGGCGCATCTGACGCTGTCCGACACCTTTCGCGCAGCCGCTGATTTGCCGCAACGCGACGTCGGATAGCTATAACGATTGAATTCTTTTTGATTATTTCTCCACACCGGAGAGGGCTAACTGTTGCCTGAAAACGAGGTAATGATGGAAAAATTAACCTGTTTTAAAGCCTACGATATTCGCGGCAAGCTGGGTGAAGAGCTGAATGAAGACATTGCCTGGCGGATTGGCCGAGCCTATGGCGAGTATTTAAAACCGCAAACCATCGTGCTGGGCGGTGATGTCCGTTTAACGAGCGAAACATTAAAGCTGGCGCTGGCCAAAGGGCTACAAGACGCGGGTGTGGATGTTCTGGATATCGGCCTTTCGGGCACCGAAGAGATCTATTTTGCCACCTTCCATCTGGGCGTCGATGGTGGGATTGAAGTGACGGCCAGCCATAACCCGATGGACTACAACGGCATGAAGCTGGTCCGTAAAGGTGCCCGTCCAATCAGCGGTGATACGGGGCTGCGCGATGTTCAGCGCCTGGCAGAAGCGAATGACTTCCCGCCAGTGAATGCGCAAAAACGCGGCAGCTATCGGCAAATCAACCTGCGTGACGCCTATATTGATCACCTGCTCAGCTATGTCGACCTGGCGAATTTCAAACCGTTAAAACTGGTGATCAATTCCGGTAACGGGGCGGCAGGGCCGGTCATTGATGCCCTGGAACAGCGCTTTAAGGCGAACAATGTTCCCGTCACCTTTATCAAGGTGCACAACACCCCCGATGGCAACTTCCCGAACGGTATCCCGAACCCACTACTGCCGGAATGCCGTGACGATACCCGAAACGCGGTTATTGAACATCATGCGGATTTAGGTATCGCGTTCGACGGCGATTTTGACCGCTGCTTCTTCTTTGACGGTAACGGCCAGTTTATCGAGGGCTATTACATCGTCGGTCTGCTGGCGCAGGCATTCCTGGAGAAAAACCCCGGCGCGAAGATCATCCACGACCCACGCCTTTCCTGGAACACGGTGGACGTTGTCACAGCGGCAGGCGGTAAGCCGGTGATGTCGAAAACCGGGCATGCGTTTATTAAAGAGCGGATGCGTGAAGAGGATGCGATCTACGGCGGTGAGATGAGCGCGCATCACTATTTCCGTGATTTTGCCTATTGCGATAGCGGCATGATCCCATGGCTTTTGGTGACGGAGCTGCTGTGTCTCAAGGGCAAAACGCTGGAAGCGCTGGTACGCGATCGCATGGCGGCTTTCCCGGCCAGCGGCGAGATCAACTTAAAGCTGGACCAGGCCGCGCCGGCAATCGCCCGCGTCGAAACACATTTCAGCGGTTCTGCGCTTAGCGTTGACCGTACCGATGGCATCAGCATGTCCTTCCCGGACTGGCGCTTTAATTTGCGCTCGTCCAATACCGAGCCGGTTGTGCGTCTGAACGTGGAATCGCGCAGCGACACCGCGCTGATGGAGGCGCGAACACAGGACATTCTGGCGTTGTTGAAACAGTAATCTCTGTTTTCCCCTCACTCTAACCCTTTTCTGCGAGAGGAGAGGGCTGGGGTGGGGGGAAACAAATGAATAGGTACAACGATGACAAATCTAAAAAAGCGCGACCGGGCCAAAACGAATGCATCGTTAATCTCAATCGTGCAGCGATTCTCAGACATCACCATCATGTTCGGTGGGCTGTACATTGTCTGTAGGTTCAATACGTTGCCATTCTTTTATCAGCACCTGCTGATGGCCCTCATTACCCTCGTAGTGTTCCAGATGATTGGCGGCATGACTGATTTTTATCGTTCATGGCGTGGTGTGCGGTTTATGACCGAGCTGGTTTTATTGCTGCAAAACTGGACCCTCAGTTTTGTCTTTAGCGCCGGTCTGGTGGCTTTTCGCAGCGAACTTAACAATACCTTTGCCCTCTATTTTGCCTGGTATTTGCTCAGCAGTTCAGGGCTGATTATCTGCCGTGGTGTGATCCGTTTTGCCGCCGGTTGGCTGCGTAATCATGGTTATAACACCCGTCGCGTTGCGGTGGCGGGCGACCTTCCCGCCGGGCAGGAACTGCTGGAGAGTTTTCGTAATGAACCCTGGCTGGGTTTTGAAGTGATCGGTGTCTATCACGACGCGAAACCGGGTGGTGTGAGCAGTGACTGGGTGGGCAATTATGACCAACTACTTGACGACGCTCGCGCCGGGAAAATCCACAACGTCTACATCGCCATGTCAATGAACGACGCTCAGTGCATCAAACATCTGGTGCGGCAACTGGCAGACACCACCTGCTCGGTGATCCTGATACCCGATGTTTTCACCTTCAACATTCTGCATTCGCGGATTGAAGAGGTAAATGGCGTGCCGGTGGTGCCGCTGTATGACACGCCGCTTTCGGGCGTCAACCGCATTCTCAAACGCCTCGAAGACATTGTGCTGGCGTCTCTCATCCTGATGCTGATCTCACCGGTTCTGTTGGGGATCTCGCTGGCGGTGAAATTGACCTCCCCGGGCCCGGTTATCTTCCGCCAGACCCGTTACGGTATGGACGGTAAGCCCATCAAAGTGTGGAAATTCCGCTCCATGAAAGTTATGGAGAACGACAAAGTCGTAACCCAGGCCACGCAAAACGATCCGCGCGTGACCAAAGTTGGCAGCTTCCTGCGCCGGACGTCCCTGGATGAGCTACCGCAGTTTATCAATGTGCTGACGGGCGGGATGTCTATCGTCGGTCCGCGCCCTCATGCGGTGGCGCATAACGAGCAGTACCGTCAGCTCATTGAAGGCTACATGCTGCGTCATAAAGTGAAACCGGGTATTACCGGCTGGGCGCAGATTAATGGCTGGCGCGGCGAGACGGATACGCTGGAAAAAATGGAAAAACGCGTTGAGTTCGACCTTGAGTACATCCGTGAATGGAGTCTTTGGTTCGATATCAAAATCGTTTTTCTGACCATCTTTAAAGGGTTTGTGAATAAAGCGGCGTATTAGGAACTTGTCCCATAAGGCTATTTTGCTGGTCATTTTGAACCTGGGCAGTGCTCAAAATCCTCACGTACTTCGTGTACGTTCCGGTTTTTCCGCGCTGTCCGTGTTCAAACTGCCTGCGCCAATAACGCCTTATGGGCCATGTTCAAAGGAAAAAAAATCATGAGCTTACGTGAAAAAACCATCAGCGGGGCGAAATGGTCGGCCATGGCAACGTTGACCATTATCGGGCTTGGGCTGGTACAGATGACCGTACTGGCGCGCATTATCGATAACCACCAGTTTGGCCTGCTCACTGTCTCGCTGGTGATTATCGCGCTCGCCGATACGCTATCGGATTTTGGTATTGCCAACTCCATCATTCAGCGTAAGGAGATAAGTCATCTCGAACTCACCACCCTGTACTGGCTGAATGTCGGGCTGGGGCTGGTGGTCTGTGTGGCTATCTTTTTACTCAGCGATCTGATTGCCGGGTTGCTGCATAACCCGGATCTGGCGCCGCTGATAAAAACCCTGTCGCTGGCCTTTGTGCTGATTCCGCATGGTCAGCAGTTCCGGGCGCTGATGCAAAAGGAGCTGGAGTTTAACAAGATCGGCAGCATAGAAACCGTCTCGGTGCTGGCTGGTTTTACCTTTACGGTGGTCAGCGCCTTTTTCTGGCCACTGGCAATGACCGCCATCCTCGGCTATCTGGTTAACAGCGCCGTGCGTACGCTGCTGTTCGGCTGGTTTGGCCGCAAGATTTACCGTCCTGGTCTGCATTTTTCGCTGCGTTCGGTCAGTTCTAACCTCAAGTTTGGCGCGTGGCTTACGGCGGACAGCGTCATTAACTACCTGAACACCAACCTCTCTACGCTGGTACTGGCGCGCATCCTTGGGGCCAGCGTCGCGGGCGGTTACAACCTGGCCTATAACGTGGCCGTCGTTCCACCAATGAAACTCAACCCCATCATTACGCGCGTCCTGTTCCCGGCTTTCGCCAAAATTCAGGATGACACGGAAAAGCTGCGGCTTAATTTTTACAAGCTGTTGTCGGTGGTAGGGATCATTAACTTTCCGATCCTGCTTGGGCTGCTGGTGGTGTCGAATAATTTCGTGCCGCTGGTGTTCGGCGAGAAGTGGAGCAGCATCATTCCTGTCCTGCAATTGTTATGCATTGTGGGGCTGCTGCGTGCGGTCGGCAATCCGATTGGGTCGTTGTTAATGGCCAAAGCCCGCGTGGATATCAGCTTTAAATTCAATGTCTTCAAAACCTTTTTGTTTATTCCCGCCATCATTATTGGCGGCCACCTGGCAGGCGCCATTGGCGTCACGCTGGGCTTTCTGCTGGTGCAGATTATTAACACCGTCCTGAGCTATTTCGTGATGATCAAACCTGTTCTGGGATCCAGCTATCGCCAGTACATCCTGAGTCTGTGGCTGCCGTTCTATCTGTCGCTGCCAACGCTGGTGGTGAGTTATGGGCTGGGGCTGTCACTCGCCGGGCGTCTGCCTGTGTCGGCATTGCTTGCCGTTCAGGTGATGGCGGGCGCGCTGGCATTCGCGGCGATGATTGTGCTGTCACGCAATGCGCTGGTGGTGGAGATGAAGCGCCAGTTTTGCCGCAACGAAAAGATGAAAACGCTATTGCGTGCCGGTTGATATTCATTTCCTCCTCACCCCGGCTCTCTTCCCAAACGGAGAGGGTTGGGGGGAGGGGAATTTTTTAAGAGGTCATTATGAAATTATTAATTCTTGGCAATCACACCTGCGGCAACCGTGGCGACAGCGCCATTTTGCGCGGGTTGCTGGATGCGATTGCACGCATCGAACCACAAGCGGAAGTGGACGTAATGAGCCGCTACCCGGTGAGTTCTTCCTGGCTGTTGAACCGCCCGGTCATGGGTGATCCACTCTACAGCCAGATGAAAGCGCACAATACTGCCGCCGGGTTAATGGGGCGGGTGAAAAAGGTCCTGCGCCGTCGCTACCAGCACCAGGTACTGCTTTCTCGGGTGACCGATAGCGGCAAATTGCGCAACATCGCTATTGCCCAGGGTTTTACCGATTTCGTCCGCCTGCTTGCAGGTTATGACGCGATTATCCAGGTGGGTGGCTCCTTTTTTGTCGATCTTTACGGCGTTCCGCAGTTCGAACATGCCCTCTGTACGTTTATGGCTAAAAAGCCGTTGTATATGATTGGCCACAGCGTCGGGCCGTTCCAGGATCCGCAGTTTAATCAACTGGCAAATTATGTCTTTGGTCATTGCGACGCGTTGATCCTACGTGAGAGCGTCAGTCTGAATTTAATGAAGCAGAGTGAAATCACGACCGAGAAAGTGGAGCAGGGCGTTGATACCGCCTGGCTGGTGGAAGATGATGCGGCGTTTATCCCCAGCTACGCCGTCCGTCACTGGCTGGATGTGGCCGCAAAACAGAAAACCGTCGCTATTACGCTACGTGAACTCGCGCCGTTTGATAAGCGACTGGGTACGACCCAGCAAGCCTATGAAAAGGCCTTTGCCGACGTGGTGAACCGCATTCTGGATGCAGGCTGGCAGGTGATCGCGCTCTCGACCTGTACCGGTATCGACAGTTACAACAAAGATGACCGGATGGTGGCGCTCAATCTGCGTCAGCATATTAGCGACCCGTCCCGCTACCACGTGGTCATGGATGAACTTAACGACCTCGAAATGGGTAAAATCCTCGCCGCCTGTGACCTGACGGTGGGTACACGCCTGCACTCCGCCATCATCTCGATGAACTTCGGTACGCCGGCTATCGCCATTAACTACGAACACAAATCAGCCGGGATTATGCAGCAGCTCGGTATGCCGGAGATGGCGGTGGACATTCGCCACTTGCTGGATGGCTCGCTGGCGGCGATGGCGGCGGACACCCTGGGGCAACTGCCTGCGCTCAATCAACGTCTGGCCACCGCCGTGGCGGCCGAACGAGAGAAAGGCGCGTTGATGGTGAAATCGGTGCTGGATCGCATTCGGGAGGTGAAATGAAAGTCAGCTTCTTTTTGCTGAAATTCCCGCTCGCCTCAGAAACCTTTGTTCTGAATCAGATTGTGGCGTTTATCAACATGGGTTATGAGGTGGAGATTGTCGCGCTGCATAAGGGCGATCTGCAAAATACCCATAGTGCCTGGACGGAGTACCGTCTGGCGGAAAAAACCCACTGGTTACTGGATGAGCCGGAGGGCAAGCTGGCGAAACTGCGCTATCGTGGGCAGGCGATATTACGCGGCGCAGGACGCGCGACCACCTGGAAAGCGCTCAATATGTCGCGCTACGGTGATGAAGCGCGAAATCTGATTCTGGCAGCCATCTGCGGTCTGACACCGCAGGTTTTTCGCGCCGATGTCTTTATTGCCCATTTTGGCCCGGCAGGGGTTACGGCGGCGAAACTGCGCGAACTGGGCCTGTTACAAGGCAAGATTGCCACTGTTTTCCACGGCATTGATATTTCGCATCGTGATGTGCTCAGCCACTATACGCCGGAATATCAGCAGCTCTTTCGCCGCGGCGACCTGATGTTACCTATTAGTGAACTGTGGGCGGACAGGTTACGCAGTATGGGCTGCCCGGAAGAAAAAATTGCCATCTCGCGCATGGGGGTAGATATCGCCCGTTTTACCCTGCGCCCGGTGAAAGCCCCCGGAACGCCGCTGCAGATGATCTCTGTTGCGCGGCTGACTGAGAAAAAGGGGCTGCATGTAGGTATTGAAGCCTGCCGTTTACTTAAAGAGCGTGGTGTGGCCTTTACCTGGACTATTTTGGGCATTGGCCCGTGGGAGCGGCGCTTGCGCACCCTGATTGAGCAATACCAACTGGATGATGTGATCCACATGCCGGGCTTTAAGCCCAGCCATGAGGTCAAAGCGATGCTGGATGAAGCCGATCTCTTTTTATTGCCGTCGGTCACCGGTGTGGATGGCGATATGGAAGGGATTCCCGTGGCCCTCATGGAGGCGATGGCCGTAGGTATTCCGGTGGTGTCAACGGTGCACAGTGGCATTCCTGAACTGATCAACGCTGGGGAGTCTGGCTGGCTGGTGCCGGAAAATGACGCCCGCACGCTGGCGGACAAGCTCGCCGAGTTCAGTGCAATGCAGCGTCAGGATCTGACGCCGGTGATTGCCCGTGCCCGCCAAAAAATCGAAACCGACTTCAACCAGCAACGTATCAATCAGCAACTTGCCACGCTGCTACAGGCGCTCTGAATCGAGGTCCTATGTCTGAGTTCGAAAAAAAGAATCGATTTGCGTTTAACCGACGCAGTTTCCTGACTGCTGGCGCCGCTCTTGCGGCGCTGCCTTTTTTACCGGTTGCCACAGCGCGCGCCGAAACGGTGGATATCCGTCGCTATCAGACAACCGACTGGCCTGCGGCATTGAAACAGGCCTTTAGTGAAGCGCAAACGGTTGAAATCCCGGAAGGCCTGGTGTGTGAAAATCTCAATACCGGGGTCTTTATTCCGCCGGGGAAGACGCTGCTGGTGCGGGGGAGTATTAAAAGCAATGGTCGTGGACGTCTGGTATTGCAGGATGGCTGTAAGGTCATCGGTGAGAAGGGGGGGAGTCTGTACAATCTGACGCTTGATGTCCGCGGTTCAGATTGTGTCATTCAAGGTTTGAATATGAGCGGTTATGGCCCGGTGGCGCAAATCTACATCGGTGGAAAAGAGCCGCAGGTGATGCGCAATCTGACCATCGACAACATTACGGTCACCAAGGCCAACTACGCCATTCTGCGTCAGGGCTTCCATAATCAGATTATTGGCGCCCGGATCACCAATAGTCGCTTTAGCTACCTGCAAGGTGACGCCATAGAGTGGAACGTCGCCATTAACGATCGCGATATCCTGATCTCTGACCATGTCATTGACCATATTGATTGCACAAACGGTAAAATCAACTGGGGCATCGGTATTGGGCTGGCGGGCAGTACCTACGATAACACCTACCCGGAAGACCAGGCGGTGAAGAATTTTGTTGTTGCCAACATCACCGGCAGCAATTGCCGACAACTGGTCCACGTTGAAAACGGCAAACACTTTATTATTCGTAACATTAAGGCAGAAAATATTACCCCGGACTTTAGCAAAAAAGCCGGGATAGATAACGCGACGGTGGCGATATATGGCTGTGACAATTTTGTCATTGATAACGTCTCGATGGTCAACAGCGCCGGGATGCTCATCGGCTACGGGGTTATCAAAGGCGATTATTTGTCCATTCCGCAAAATTTCAAACTGAACGATATTCGCCTGGAGAATGCACAGAGTCAGTACAAGCTGCGCGGTATCCAGATATCGTCCGGTAACGCCACCTCATTTGTGGCCATTACCAACCTCAACTTACAGCGGGCAACGCTGGAGTTCCATAACAAACCACAACACCTTTTCCTGCGAAATATCAATGTAATGCAAGACTCCTCTGTGGGGCCGGCACTCAAGCTTAACTTCGATTTACGTAAGGATGTGCGCGGGCGCTTTATGGCGCGGCAGGATACCTTGCTGTCGCTGGCAAATATTAAAGCTGTGAATGAGAAAGGGCAGAGCTCCGTCGATATCGATCGCATCGATCATCAGGTTGTGAATGTACAAAATCTCAACTTCCGTTTGCCGGCGAAGCCGTAGCGGTAAGGAGATTGTCATACTTTGCGATGAATCCTGGTGACTTTATTTCACTGCCAGGATTACATCTACAGCAATTATACGACAATCGGCGTAACATATTTCGCGGCAACTCGTCCCGTGAACGCTGGCGAAAAGAAGTTGAAGGTCTATAATTTATCAATCATTTACAGGTGGAAGGCATAATGATTAATTTGAAAGCAGTTATTCCGGTAGCAGGTTTGGGGATGCATATGCTACCCGCCACCAAAGCTATTCCTAAAGAGATGCTACCTATCGTCGATAAGCCAATGATTCAATACATCGTCGACGAAGTTGTTGCTGCAGGGATCAAAGAAATCGTCCTGGTAACTCACTCTTCCAAAAACGCGGTCGAAAACCACTTCGATACCTCCTATGAGCTGGAAGCGTTACTTGAACAGCGCGTAAAACGTCAGCTTCTGGCTGAGGTGCAGTCAATTTGCCCTCCAGGCGTGACAATCATGAACGTCCGTCAGGCGCAACCGCTGGGCCTGGGGCACTCCATTCTCTGTGCGCGCCCAATCGTTGGCGACAATCCGTTCGTGGTGGTCCTGCCGGATATCATTCTGGATTCCGCTTCTGCCGACCCGCTGCGTTACAACCTGGCGGCAATGGTTGCCCGTTTCAATGAAACCGGCCGTAGCCAGGTGCTGGCAAAACGCATGAAGGGCGATCTGTCTGAGTACTCAGTGATTCAGACCAAAGAGCCGCTGGATAGCGAAGGTAAGGTGAGCCGTATCGTTGAGTTCATCGAAAAACCGGATCAGCCGCAAACGCTGGATTCAGACCTGATGGCTGTAGGCCGCTATGTACTTTCCTCTGAAATCTGGGCAGAACTGGAGCGTACTGAGCCTGGCGCCTGGGGACGTATTCAGTTAACGGATGCCATCGCGGAACTGGCGAAGAAGCAGTCTGTGGATGCCATGCTGATGACTGGCGAGAGCTACGACTGCGGTAAAAAAATGGGCTACATGCAGGCATTCGTCAACTACGGCCTGCGTAACCTCAAAGAAGGTCAAAAATTCCGCGAAAGTATTAAGAAGCTTTTGACGCAGTAATGGATCAGATAAAAAGTTAAAAATTAAGTAATTAGAATGGCAGCTGAGAGTGGCAACAGGAAGCATAAGTGCTTCAGAACATTCTCGCTGCTTTTTTTTATATTTTTCATGCCAGGTCAACGTATAAGAAATAAACGGAACTTTCAGAGTTACTTTAATGGCTTGAGATTTTTCTTGTTTCCATATTGGTTTAAGCAGAAAATGTGTTTTTTAACATTTAGTGCCTGGTAATGATTCTCAGTTGCACTACTATGTCCGTTTCTAATGAAATCGTTGGACGTTACGTACAGCACACTGGTAGCTGATGAGCCAGGGGCGGTAGCGTGCCTTGTTTTTGACTTTATGCCCTGGCTTGAATTTTGCATGTCGGTGCCACAGTAACAACTCGCAAAGTAGATGGAATAATCTCGTGAAAATATTGGTCACAGGTGGGGCAGGTTTTATTGGATCTGCTGTCGTCCGTAATATCATTAAGAATACTCAGGATTCTGTAGTTAATGTTGATAAATTAACCTATGCGGGCAACCTTGAATCGCTGGTCGAAATTGAAACCAGTGCCCGCTATGTTTTTGAACGTGCAGACATTTGTGATGCTGAGGCGATGGCGCGTATTTTCGCCACTCACCAGCCTGATGCTGTCATGCACCTGGCTGCTGAGAGCCATGTTGACCGCTCGATCACCGGACCTGCAGCCTTTATTGAGACAAATATCGTGGGCACTTATGTGCTGCTTGAAGCCGCACGTAAATACTGGTCTCTACTGGATGAAACACGAAAAGCCGCGTTCCGCTTCCATCATATCTCAACGGACGAAGTCTACGGCGATTTGCCGCACCCGGATGAGGTCCCCGCTGGCACTGCCTTGCCGCTGTTTACCGAGAAAACCCCTTATTCTCCCAGCAGCCCGTATTCCTCATCGAAAGCGTCCAGCGATCACTTAGTTCGCGCCTGGCGCCGTACTTACGGTTTGCCGACCCTGGTGACGAATTGCTCTAACAACTATGGTCCGTACCATTTCCCTGAAAAACTTATTCCGCTGATCATCCTTAATGCATTGGCTGGTAAACCATTACCGGTTTATGGCAATGGTGAGCAAATTCGCGATTGGTTATTTGTCGAAGATCATGCCCGCGCCTTATATAAAGTCGTGACAGAAGGCGTTGCTGGTGAGACTTACAATATCGGTGGCCATAATGAGCGTAAGAATATTGAGGTGGTAAAAACCATCTGCGCTATTTTGGATGACATTATTGCCACAAAACCTAATAACATTAGTAGCTTTGCAGAATTAATTACTTATGTTACTGACCGTCCGGGTCATGACCTGCGTTATGCCATTGATGCCAGTAAAATAAAAGACGATTTAGGTTGGGTTCCACAAGAGACTTTCGAATCGGGTATCCGCAAAACGGTTGAATGGTATTTGACTAACCAGGACTGGTGGCAGCGTGTGATGGATGGGTCATATGCTGGTGAACGCCTGGGGCTTGCAGAATAAAATCATAAGGACGGAATAATGAAAGGTATTGTATTAGCGGGCGGTTCCGGAACTCGCCTCTATCCGATTACTCAGGGTGTGTCAAAACAGTTGTTGCCGGTTTACGACAAACCGATGATTTTTTATCCAATCTCAGTACTGATGCTAGCAGGTATTCGTGACATTTTGATTATCACGACGCCGGAAGATATGGCATCGTTCCAGCGTTTATTAGGTGATGGTTCGCAGTTTGGTATCCGTCTTTCCTATGAAGTACAGCCATCGCCGGACGGCCTGGCGCAGGCGTTTATTATCGGCGAAGAATTTATTAATAACGAGCCATGTGCGCTGGTGCTGGGCGATAACATCTATTTTGGGCAAAGTTTCGGCAAGAAACTGGAAACCGCAGCAAACTTGACCTCTGGTGCAATGGTATTCGGTTATCAGGTGCAGGATCCGGAACGTTTTGGTGTCGTGGAATTTGATGAAAACTACACCGCGTTATCTATCGAAGAAAAACCATTAAAACCAAAATCTAACTGGGCAGTGACCGGCCTCTATTTTTACGACAAAAATGTCGTCGAAATGGCAAAACAGGTGAAACCTTCAGCACGCGGTGAGCTGGAGATTACTACACTGAATCAGATGTATCTGGATCGTGGTGAATTGCAGGTTGAATTGCTGGGACGTGGGTTTGCCTGGCTTGATACCGGAACCCATGACAGCCTGGTCGAAGCATCGCAATTTATTCATACCATTGAGAAACGGCAGGGCATGAAAGTCGCCTGCCTTGAAGAAATTGCGTTCCGTAAAGGCTGGTTAAATAAAGAACAAGTTGCGGAACAGATTAAAAAATTGTCGAAGACCGACTACGGCCGCTACCTGCAATTATTGATCAGCGAAAAAGCGTGACAGAGCAGCAAAAACGAGAAGACGATGAAGATCTTATTAATTGGAAAAAATGGCCAGGTGGGCTGGGAACTGCAACGTTCTTTGTCAACATTAGGTGAGCTTGTCGCAGTCGATTTTTTTGATACTGAGTTATGTGGTGATCTGACCAATCCTGAGGGGATTGCCGAAACCATTCGTAGTGTAAAACCGGATGTCATTGTTAATGCGGCTGCGCATACGGCGGTAGATAAAGCGGAAAGTGAAAGAGAACTTTCGCAACTGCTGAATGCTGATAGCGTTGAAGTGATCGCGAAAGAGTCAGCGAAGCTCGGTGCGTTACTGGTGCATTATTCTACTGATTATGTCTTTAACGGCCAGGGCACGCATTTTCGTCTGGAAGATGAGCAGACGGGGCCGCTGAATGTTTATGGTGAAACGAAACTGGCGGGCGAGCTGGCTGTGGCAACCCACAACCCACGCCACTTCATTTTCCGCACCAGTTGGGTGTATGCAACACGCGGTGCGAACTTTGCGAAAACAATGCTTCGTCTGGCAAAAGAAAAAGAACAATTAGCGATTATCAACGATCAACATGGCGCGCCAACCGGCGCGGAATTGTTGGCAGATTGCACCGCGATCGCCATCCGTGCTGCGACAAATAATGCCTCGTTATTTGGTACTTATCACCTCGTCGCCAGTGGGGAAACCACCTGGTATGACTATGCGCAATATGTTTTCTCCGTCGCCCAGGAACTGGGTGAATCACTCGTCATCAAGGAAGTGAAAGGGGTTGACACATCTGCATATCCAACCCCGGCCAAACGCCCGTCCAATTCGCGTTTGTCGAATCTGAAATTCCAGACCGCCTTTGCAACCGTTATTCCTGACTGGAAAGTAGGTGTAAAACGTGTCGTGACTGAAATGCTTGGAAAGTAAATAAATGAATGTAATTAAGACTGCAATTCCTGAAGTATTTATTTTTGAACCGAAAGTTTTTGGTGACGCCCGTGGTTTTTTCTTTGAAAGTTTCAGTCAAAAAATTTTTGAGGAAGCGGTAGGAAAAAAAATCGACTTCGTTCAGGACAACCACTCACAATCGCAGAAAGGTGTGCTTCGTGGTCTGCATTATCAGCTTGACCCGCATGCTCAGGGCAAGCTGGTGCGTTGTATCGAAGGGGAAGTGTTCGATGTTGCTGTGGATATTCGAAAACATTCTGCAACTTTCGGTCAATGGGTTGGCGCGGTATTGAGCGCAGAGAACAAGCGACAGTTGTGGATCCCAGAAGGGTTTGCTCACGGCTTTTTAACCCTGAGCGATACGGCACAGTTTGTTTATAAAGCGACAAATTACTACGCGCCACAGTCGGAACGTTGCATTATTTGGAACGATCCACAAATCAATATTGAATGGCCGGAGGCTGGTCAAGTGCAATTGTCGGCAAAAGATCAGAATGGGCTTCTCTTATCAGGTGCGGAAACCTATCCCTAACATGAAGATGGATAAGAGAGTCGCGATACTTTTGTGTACTTACAATGGAAGTAAGTTTATACGCAAACAGCTTGACTCAATTACTAATCAAACTCATCAGAACTGGGTTATTTTTGCATCTGATGATGGTTCGACTGATGGTACTCTGGAAATTATCCATGAGTACCAGCTAAGCTATGGAGAGGACAAAATTGTCCTGCTCCGTGGACCTAATAAGGGATTTGCCTGGAATTTTATCTCTGCGCTTGAAAACTGTGGCGATGATTTTGATTATTATGCTTTCAGCGACCAAGACGATGAGTGGGTTGAGAACAAACTTTCCCATGCGTTGGATTACTTAGCGCAAAATCCTCAAACACCGTCAGTATATTGCGGTAGGACTATCCTTACAGATGAAAAAGGGGAAGTTATTGGCCTCTCTCCGTTATTTGATAAAACACCTTCATTCCGTAATGCGTTAGTGCAAAGTATCGCTGGCGGTAATACGATGGTGCTTAATAAGCAAGCCAGAGATATTGTCATCGAAACCCCTAAATGGCAGGAAATTATCTCTCATGATTGGTGGGTATACATACTGATCACGGGCTGTGGAGGGGATGTCCACTATGATTCTTCGCCTACAATAAAATATCGGCAGCATCAGGAAAACCTCATCGGATCTAATCTGACAATGATTGCGCGCGCGCAACGGATCAAGAAGCTGATGGGGGGGCATTTTAAGCGCTGGAATGATAAAAACCTTGAGCTTATTAAGCCATTCCGGAATAGATTGACCCCGGAAAATGCCAAAATCTTATCGAGTTTCGACAGCAAGCGGAATGCGAATATTTTCTCAAGAATTCGCATGATACTCGAAACGAGGTTATATCGACAAACCTGGTGTGGAAACATTGCGCTAATCGTCGCCATTTTTTTAAATAAAATTTGATGTCAGATATGAATTTTTTTTGAGGTGAAGGTGTGAATGGAAAATCGAATACGGTTTCCTTTAGTTCTTTAATGAACTCTCTGAGGAATAACCGAAGTCTCATTTTTCAAATGACGAAAAGAGACATTTTGAGTAAATATAAGGGTTCGGCGATTGGTGTGGTATGGTCCTTAATTAACCCTATCCTTATGCTCGTAATATATACATTGGTTTTTTCTGTTGTGTTTAAAGCCCGGTGGGGAAATGCCGCCGCTGATGAGCCTAAAACACAATTTGCTGTTATTTTATTTGTTGGGCTGATTATCCATTCATTTCTTGCAGAGTGTTTAGTAAGATCGCCGAATTTAATTTTACAGCATTCTAATTATGTCAAAAAGGTTGTATTCCCGCTTGAAATATTACCGGTAGTCACTGTTCTATCATCTGTCTTTCAGAGCATCATCAGTTGCGCCGTATTGATTATGGCCTTTTTTATTTTTAATGGCTATATAAATTGGACGATTATATTTGCACCGCTTGTTTTCTTACCACTTGTTATACTGTCTCTCGGACTCTCATGGCTTATTTCTTCGCTGGGTGTCTATATCCGTGATATCGGGCAGTCGATTGGTGTAATTGTTACTGTTTTAATATTTCTTTCTCCTGTTTTTTATCCACTCGCGGCATTGCCCGAGTGGATGCAAAGTATCGTGCTGCTTAATCCCCTGACTTATATTATTGAGCAATCACGCGTTGTTATTGTTTGGGGGCAACTGCCCGATTTCTTAGGATTAGCAATTTATTCAGTAGCCTCCTTTTGGATTACCTATGTCTGTTATTACTGGTTCCAGAAAACACGAGGAGGGTTTGCTGATGTCATCTGATCTGTATGCAATTGAAATTGATAATGTCAGTAAATGCTATCAAGTCTACGATAATCCCATTAAAAGATTAAAAGAATTTATCGTACCGAAAGTGCATCATCGCACAGGAAAAGTAACCAGACTGTATCATGATGAGTTTTGGGCGCTGCAGGATATTAGCTTTCGCTTGAAAAAAGGCGAAACCGTCGGGATTGTCGGTAAAAATGGCTCGGGGAAATCAACTCTTCTGCAAATAATTGCCGGCACGCTGACTCCTACTTCCGGGAGCGTTAAGTTAAATGGACGTGTCGCCGCATTACTTGAGTTGGGTGCCGGGTTTAATAACGATTTTTCGGGCCGGGAAAATATCTACCTCAATGCAGCATTACTGGGATTGACCAGAGCTGAAATTGAAGAAAAATTAGATGATATCATCAGTTTTGCAGATATCGGACATTTTATTGACTCACCTGTTCGTGCTTATTCAAGCGGGATGCTGGTGCGCCTGGCATTTGCTATCCAGGCGCAAATAGAACCGGAAATCTTAATTGTGGATGAAGCGCTGGCGGTTGGTGATGCGCGGTTTCAGGCGAAATGTTTTGCGCGTTTAAAACAGCTAAAAGAAAAGGGAACCTCTATTCTGTTTGTCTCCCATGCGACTGAACAGATTGTGACCCATTGCGACTCTGCCATTTTAATTAATGACGGAGTTATGCTCATGCAAGACAGCCCACGCGTAGTGGTGAATAAATATCTCGATCTTCTTTTTGGCAAAACGAATGAAAAAGAAGCCGTTGCTGATGAAATCGAATCGAACATTGAGCAGCAGCGCAAAGAAGAGAAGAAACAAGAGTTACTGAGCGGTCAGAACTGGGTCAGGGATGGGCTAAGTTTTGAACAAAGGCCTAATTACAACCCTTCGGAGTACCGCTGGGGCGATCTTAAGGCTGAAATAGTAGACTATCAGTTGGTTCAGGATGATAAGCAATATCCACTGGTCATTGAGGGTGAACGTGCTATTCATTTGCAGTTTTACGTAAGGTTTAAAGAAGCGGTATATCGCCCTATCTTCGGTTTTGCACTCAAAACCAAAGAAGGGGTGACAATTTATAACACCAATAGTGAATTTCAGAATATTGATATGTCCAGGCAATTCAATGCCGGAGATATTATGCATGCTTCTTTATCAATGCCCGTCAACCTGGCATCCGGAGATTATTTTATCTCGGTAGGCATCGCAAGTTGCGATGAGGGCGGTTCCGTTGTGCCGCATGACAGGCGTTACGATTCTATACATTTGAGTGTGTTGAACCGGGTACAGTTTATCGGTTTAGTAAATTTGGACACTCATATTAGTCTGCAATGAGCTGTAAGATCGCGTGGCATTGCCTGAGCGGTGTTACAAATACAGGTGGGTTTTATGTTTCAACTCGAAAGTCTTGGCTATTTTTTCGACAAAAGTCTAAATGTATGGAGACGTGAAGACTACACCAATATTGGTTACAACGATGGCGATGAGGCGGAAGAACGCCTCGCTGGCATCATTCGCGATGCAGAAGATATTTCGGTTTTTTCTGATGAGTTGCGCAATCAATGCATTGACTGGCAGACACTCTATCATTTGACCTCACAGCGCGGTAACGTCTTGCGTCCTTTTGCTCATTTACTGCAAGGTGATGTCCTTGAAATTGGCGCAGGCTGTGGGGCAATTAGTCGTTTTCTTGGCGAAAACGGTGGTAATATTCTGGCCCTTGAAGGGAGTCAGCGCCGGGCATCAATAGCTGCCAGCCGTACTCGCGATCTGGATAATGTGCAGGTTGTTGCAGAGCGCTTTGATCGCTTTAATCCAGGGCGTCAGTTCGATGCAATTACGCTTATCGGCGTTCTTGAATATGCAACCATGTTTGGCGATGGTGAGCATCCGGAGAAGGATTTACTTACCCAGGTCCGTAAATTGCTTAAGCCCGGCGGCTTTTTATTTATAGCCATTGAAAATAAATTAGGCCTTAAGTATTTTGCCGGCGCGCCTGAAGATCATATTCGTCAGTCAATGTATGGCATCGAAGGACGTTATAAAGCAGGAGAAGCAAAAACCTGGGGTTATGCGGAATTAAGCAATCTTCTCACTGAAACGGGTTATAAGCGATCGGATGTATTATTACCGTTCCCGGATTACAAACTTCCCATGTCGATTATTACCCCACAGGGTAGCGATATGGCGGACTTTGACGCGTCCGCGCTTGCCGTTCAGAGTGTGTTCAGCGATCCGCAATTACCTGCGCATTTGACATTTTCGCTACAGAATAGCTTCCCCGAAATTTTCAAGAACAAGCTTGGGGTGTCACTTGCGAACTCGTTTATTTTTGTCGCCAGTATTGATGCTGAAATACCTTTAGACAAGACGGTTCTAGCTTACCATTACAGTACACAACGCAAAAAAGAATACGCTAAAGAAACACTCTTTCGCCGCACTGATAATGGTGAAGTGGATATTTCTTACCGCTTTTTTACAAGTGAGAGTGTTGAGCAGGAAGAGAATAAATACTCGCAAATCAGGAAGGATGTCGATAAATATTATCGCGGAACACTACTGGGTCAGCAATTTATCAATACTCTCTGCACCGCCAATTGGACAATTGATGATATTGTGGGCTTGATGAAACAATGGCTATCTGCTCTTGATTACTTCATAAAGAATGATAGGGATAGTAGTCTGGTTTTGAAAATCAATGCTGATTTTAGTTTACCTGCGTATTTTATTGATGCCATCCCGCAGAATATTATTCTCACTGATGGGCAGCCTGTTTTATTCGACGTTGAGTGGGAAGGTACGGAGCGAATTGAACTGGGGCATCTCCTATTCAGAGGAATCATCCTGGTTCTCAATCAGGCAAGGGTATCCCCACTTATCGGTAATGAATTGATTACCCGAAAAGATTTTATTTATCAATTATTTGCTGGCTTGGATATTGTGTTGACAGATGATGATCTGCAGCGTTATATCCACAAAGAGGCTCAATTCCAGCACCAGGTTACAGGGCGCAATTTTGACGATTTACTTGTCTGGCATGAAGAGCGCCCATTGGCACCTGTGAGTATTAAGCGCAGCAGAACTTGCATCTATTTCGCCTCCGGAGAGGAAGATTTTACGGAAGAAAATACACAGTTCTCTGTGCTGAACTGGGGCAAAAATACAATTCGCTGGGTAATTAATAGAAGCGACCAGCAGCCTGTAACGAAGTTACGGTTCGACCCGGTAGATGGCTGCCACTGGTTCTCAATGTCAGGATTGGCTATCAAAAATGCCGATGGTGAAACTATCTGGCAGTTAAATTCCCATAAGGCTAACGGTGAATACAGAGATATTCTGAAAGTTCAGAAGGGACAACCGCAGGACGTTTATTATTCGACATCGCAAGACCCACAGATCGTTTTGCAAAATATTCCTGCACTCTCTGAGATGTATATTGAAGCCGAAGTGGAACTTATCAGGGAAAGTGCGCTGGCTGAAATTTTCAGAGCCAATAAAGCACATAACTTGATGCTTGAACAGAAAAAATTAAATGACGTATCCGCGAAGTTACATGATACCCATATTGAATTAACCGAAACGACAACTCGTCTTGAAAAAACAATTGAGCGACTGGAGGAGACCGCCAGACAACGGGATATAACGTCTGAAAAACTTGAAGAAACCACACAGCAATTGGATGAAACCTCTGGACAATTAGAGAAGACAAGGACCCAACTGGAAAATACTAAAGTACAGATGGACAATGTCCGGGTACAACTAGAAAGCACCAAGGTACGACTGGATAATACTACCGAGGAACTGGACGACACAGCGGTTCAACTCGAGAACACCACGGTACATTTGGACAAGACCACGGCACAATTGGAGAAAGCCACCGTGCAACTGGAGAATTCAACCGTACAATTGGGTGAGACCACTGTACGACTTATTGATGTGCATACCGAATTAGAAGATACCGAGGCGCAACTGGATGCCAGAAATGCACAACTTGAAAATACTAAAGTGCAACTTTCATCTGCTAATGCGCAACTTGCTCATGTTAATGCTCAGCTCGCGGGCGCAATGGCAAGAATAAATGCCCTTGAGAACTCATCCAGTTGGAAAGTTACGGCACCGCTGCGCACAATAGGGAAAATAAAACACAGATCTAAGGCATTAGCCTCTGTTACGCGACGTTTGTATCGCCAGCACGGGCTGAAGAAAATTGTTTCACGCGGGATGAGTACCTTGCGTCGGGAGGGCTGGAAAGGTGTCGTTGCCCGCCTTCGGCAGCAGCGTATGATGCAGATGTTGCATGCTGTTGCGCCAGTTCCGATGGCTGCGCCTTTCATCGCGGGTGATGATGGGAATGCCACGTCTGTTGCTGGCTTTGCAGCTCCTGCGGCGGTAATGTTGCCGACCACGATTACGTACAATCCAAATGAAGGCTACCATCTTCGCCATGGTGTTGCGGAGTACTGTTACGTTACACCTGCACAGCCAGAAAATTTATCCGTCATTATTAATAATATGGTTGTGAAACCACTTTTTTCGATTGTGGTGCCAGTCTACAACACGCCTCTGGATCTGCTCCATGAGCTCATCGAATCTATCGAAGCGCAGTGGTACCCACAGTGGGAATTGATTCTGGCTAATGATTGCAGTACCGATCCGCAACTCTATGATGTCTTAAAAAGTATCACCAATCCACAGATCAAAGTTGTTCATCTTGAAACGAATAGCCGTATTTCCGGTGCAACGAATTTTGCTATTGAGCATGCAGCGGGGGATTATATTGTCTTTACGGACCATGATGACCTCCTGACGCCAGATTGCTTATATGAAATGGCGCTGTGCATTAACAATGATGATCCTGACTTTATCTACAGTGATGAAGATAAAGTTTCTGAAGATGGATTCTACGTCCAGCCTCACTTCAAGCCTGACTGGTCGCCGGATACTATGATGAGCACAATGTTTACGTGCCATGCGTCTTGTGTCAAAAAAACATTACTGGCAAAAACGGGTTTATTACGTTCTGAATTTGATGGCTGTCAGGATTGGGACTTTGTTTTGCGCGTATCTGAACAGACGTCAAAAATTAGCCATATTTCTAAGGTATTGTATCACTGGCGGATTATTCCACAGTCCATTGCCTCTGATATTGCAGCGAAAGACTATGTGCTTGAAGCTTCCAAAAAGGTACGTAGTGAGGCACTCACTCGCCGCGGTTTGACAGGGGATGTAGAACCGGTGGCAGGATTCCCAGGCTATTTTCGAGTAAATTATTTCCCGGTAGGTAACCCGCTTGTTAGTATCATTATACCTACCCGAGATAATTACAGCGTTCTGCACCGTTGCATAGATTCAATTAAGAATATTACCCGCTATTCTAATTATGAAATAATTATTCTTGATAATGGTTCTGTAGCAGAAAATGCGCTTAACTATTTTGCATCGCTAGATGGCGAAAATAATATTAAAGTTATTCGTCACGATTATCCTTTTAATTTTTCGGAGTTGAACAACGTTGGTGTTACACAATCTTCCGGAGAAGTTCTGCTTTTCCTTAACGATGACACCGAGGTTATTCATCCTGATTGGCTAGAGAGAATGGTGGGGTATGCACAATTGCCGCATATTGGCATTGTGGGCGCGAAATTACTTTATCCGGGGACCGATCGTATCCAGCATGCGGGCGTCCTGAATTTGGAAGATGGTCCCGGCCATGCGTTTCTGAATACCGATCGTTATCAACCTGGCTATTACATGCGGAACATCCTGGAATATAACTGGTTAGCAGTTACTGGTGCTTGCTTGATGATGGAGCGATCAAAATTTGATCGTGTGGGGCGTTTTGATGAAACATTCCCGATTGCTTATAACGATATTGAACTGTGTTTCCGTTCGGTAGATGCTGGTTATTTTAATGTAGTCTGCCAGGCAGCGGAGCTCTATCATCATGAATCCGTCAGCCGTGGCGTGGATCATCTCGATGTAGAAAAAGCACAGCGCCTTCTGCGAGAGAAACGTCGACTCAACGAAAAACATCCTCGTTATTATCAATATGATCCGTTTTTTAATATTAACTTGCATCCTAACGGCATTAATTTTGAGATTGGTTGCTGATACTTATGAATACTATTCTGGGACCTGAATTAAATCACTACGCACAGGCAATTAATTCTTTAAAAGATATGCCAGTAACCGCATTAAATGATGCGGAAGTGATCTCTTTTGATTTTTTCGATACATTATTTACCCGTCCGCTTGCTGATCCGGAAGATGCTTTTGACATTCTTGGAAAGCAACTGGGTATTGATAATTTCAAGATGAAGAGACAAAGCGCTCAGGTTGAAGCGTTTCGTCAGATGATTGCGAGCGGGAAAAAAGAGATCACTATTGAAGGCATTTATGCGGCCTTCGTGGATGATACATATACTTCGGAACAATTAATCAATGCAGAGTACCAGCTGGAACTCAACTTAGTTGAACCAAATGGTATTCTTTTCGAATTATTCAAGTATTTGAAAGCAACTGGAAAAACAGTCATTGTTACTTCCGATATGTATTTACCGGCGCGTTTTTTTGAGCAGGCACTGGAGAAATACGGGGTTACTAGTGTTGCGGTGTTCAGTTCGGCTGATGAAAACGCGACTAAGCGTGATTCAGGAGAACTCTTTGACGTTATTGCACGGAAACTGAATGTTTCACCAGATCAGATTCTACATGTCGGTGATAATGAAGTATCCGATGTGATACGCCCACGTGAGAAAGGTCTTCTTGCATATCACTATTGTTCCCATTACTTAAGCACCATTTGCAAAGGTCTACCGCTGTCCCTCTCTTTTGCTCAGGGGATGTTAAAAAGTCATGAGGGTTATCATGATCTGCAGACTTATAAAAGCTTAGGTTTTACCTATGGCGGTGCTGCATCTCTTGGTTTCCTTAAATGGATTAAAACTCAGGCGGCAGCGCAGCAGATTGATCACGTGTTTTTCTTATCCCGTGATGGCTATGTAATGCAAAAAATGGTGGAGCGGGGCGATGTTGGTGATTTCCCTGATTCAACATATTTTTATGGTTCCCGAACAGCACTGACGCTTGCGACAATTAATGATCAGAACTTTGTCCAGTTCATCCCCTTTTTACTCTCTGGAGCCGAGGGGTTGCAACCACGTGAAGTCCTTGAGCGAATTGGTGTCGTTCCGCCAGCCCCTGAGATTATGGCTTCTTTTGGACTGTCTGCGGAAACTGCGCTGACGCCTGAGCTATTCCCATCGATGACCAACTTTTTATTTGCATGGAGATGGCAAATCTTACAAGTTTGCCGTAAAAATCGCCGTGGTCTTTTCGCTTATATTCAAAAGTTAGGTATTAAATCAGGTGAGAAAATTGCTCTCGTGGATGTAGGATGGAGTGGTACCACGCAAGAGGCCTTTTACCATGCGGTGAAGCAATTTATTGATGTAGAGATCCACGGTTATTATTTCTGCCTTGCAAATACTGCAGAAAAACTCAGACGTAAGACATTCCTGCAAATGCACGCGATGTATGAAGCTGAAAATACCGATATAACTCTCATTGATCAAATCTATGAAAACCGTGTGGCCATTGAACTCTTTTTCTCTGCGCCGCATGACTCAATTATTGGGTATGACGCAACCACATCCGCACCCGTTGGAGACCAAGGGCGTGGGTTAAAACGCGATTTATCTCAGAGTATTTCCGATATCTGTGATGGTGCGATGTTATTCGCAGAAAATTACAACGCGCTAAGCAAGCGTCTCAACGTTGAGTTGACACCGCATGAGCTTACTTTGAGTATGCTTACTCTGGTGCAAAATAAAAAATGGCAGGACTATTCAGCAATCACAGGTATTTCAAATTTTGACGCGTGGGGTAGCTCAAGATTGAAATCACTGTGCGTTGAAGATTATTTAATTAGTTAAATATATGTTTGTTCCATATTTTATTGTGAACAATCAATGTTGAGTTGATTACTATTAAAGAGAACATTGTGCTGATTTTGCGATTGAATACGCGCGGCACAATAATGTATTCTTTAATTGAACCTTATGGCTGTTGTGCAGCCGTGAGCATTGCTTTTTCGAAACGCTGTTACATAAGTTAATTCATTATTCTCGAGTTTTTATTGCCCATGAACGAGAAGAGTCTGAAATAATCGCATTTTTCACCAATTGATACTCTGATTATCAATGCTTAAATTCTCTGAACGAGATAATGATTACCTGACATGTCGCACGACATACGGAAGTAACATCATTTCAGTCATTAACCTGTGAAACTGCCGCTCCTTACGGCTGCATATGGCCTGGCGGTAAGTTGCCTCTTTCGCAGGTACCCAGCGTGTGTAATCTACGTTACTATAATCTTTACTTAAGCCCAATGGCCTGACCGCCAGAGGGTTACCACACCTGACAGGAGTAAGTAATGTCTAAGCAACAAATCGGCGTTGTTGGTATGGCCGTGATGGGGCGCAACCTGGCGCTTAACATCGAAAGCCGTGGCTATACCGTTTCCGTTTTCAACCGCTCCCGTGATAAGACCGAAGAAGTGATTGCCGAGAACCCTGGCAAGAAACTGGTTCCGTATTACACCGTGAAAGAGTTTGTTGAATCCTTAGAAACTCCCCGTCGCATCCTGTTGATGGTGAAAGCGGGCGCTGGCACAGATGCTGCTATCGACTCCCTGAAACCGTATCTGGAAAAAGGCGACATCATCATTGATGGTGGTAATACCTTCTTCCAGGACACTATTCGTCGTAACCGCGAACTCTCTGCTGAGGGCTTTAACTTTATTGGTACCGGTGTTTCCGGTGGTGAAGAGGGCGCGCTGAAAGGCCCATCCATCATGCCTGGCGGTCAGAAAGATGCTTACGAACTGGTCGCACCGATCCTGACCAAAATTGCAGCCGTTGCCGAAGATGGCGAGCCATGTGTGACCTATATCGGTGCTGACGGTGCGGGCCATTACGTTAAAATGGTTCACAACGGTATCGAATACGGCGACATGCAGTTAATTGCAGAAGCCTATTCACTGCTCAAAGGCGGCCTCAACCTTTCTAACGAAGAGCTGGCCACTACTTTTAGCGAGTGGAATAAAGGCGAGCTGAGTAGCTACCTGATCGATATCACTAAGGACATCTTCACCAAGAAAGATGAAGACGGTAACTATCTGGTCGATGTGATTCTGGACGAAGCGGCCAACAAAGGCACCGGTAAATGGACCAGCCAGAGTTCACTGGATCTCGGCGAACCGCTTTCCCTGATCACTGAATCTGTATTCGCACGTTATATCTCTTCGCTGAAAGAGCAGCGCGTTGCCGCGTCTAAAGTTCTGAGCGGCCCGCAGGCACAGCCTGCTGGTGATAAAGTGCAGTTTATCGAGAAAGTTCGTCGTGCACTGTACCTCGGTAAAATCGTCTCTTATGCACAGGGCTTCTCTCAGTTGCGTGCTGCGTCTGATGAATACAATTGGGATTTAAACTACGGCGAAATCGCGAAAATTTTCCGCGCAGGCTGCATCATCCGTGCTCAGTTCTTGCAGAAAATTACCGATGCATACGCAGAAACGCCGGCAATTGCTAACCTGTTGCTGGCTCCGTACTTTAAGAAAATAGCTGATGAGTACCAGCAGGCGCTCCGAGATGTTGTAGCCTACGCGGTGCAAAATGGTATTCCAGTCCCGACCTTTGCCGCTGCGGTTGCCTATTACGATAGCTACCGTGCTGCCGTACTTCCAGCCAACCTGATCCAGGCTCAGCGTGATTATTTTGGCGCGCATACTTATAAACGTACTGATAAAGAAGGCGTGTTCCATACGGAATGGCTTGATTAATTAGTCTGCTTTTATAATACATATATATAAAAGGCCATCCAAACGGATGGCTTTACTTTGAAATAAATTCCACTTTAAAGTTATTTCTGCTTTTTTGAGTGTAAAAGGAATAACATAAATCTCACTTGATTAAAGGCATTAATGCAATCATGCGCAAAGATATAATAATTGTCGGCGGTGGTTTTTTTGGTATGTACCTTGCCGAGCAATTTTCTCTGCTAGGACATGGAGTCAAACTCTTTGAAAAAGAGAATAACTATATGTCCCGCGCGTCTTATAATAATCAGGCCCGTGTGCATAATGGTTACCATTATCCCCGAAGTATATTAACCGCTTTACGCTCTCGCATCTCTTTCCCCCGCTTTGTTGAAGAGTTTAGGGATTGTGTAGACTCGGATTTTGATAAATATTATTTAATTAGCGAATTGCTGGGTAAAGTGTCTGCGGGTCAGTTCCGTATGTTCTGTAAGCGTATTGGTGCCGATTGCGATGTGGCGCCTGCTAAAATTCAGAATATGGTCAACCCCCAGTTGATCGATGCCTGTTTTACGGTCAAAGAATTTGCATTCGATGCATTCAAGCTGCGCGATATGATGTTGCAACGGTTGGCAAGTTCTACCGCTGAGTATCGCTGTGGTTACTCGGTTGATAAAGTCGAAAGCATCAATAACAGAATTACAGCATATGTACGAAATATAACCAGTGGGGAAGTTGAGACCCATCATGCTGATCATGTCTTTAATTGCACCTATTCACATTTGAATTATTTACTTGATAACTCCGGGATTGAACTGATTCCACTTAAGCATGAAATGACGGAAATGTGCCTGGTTGATATACCCGATGAATTAAAAAAAACCGGGTTTACGATTATGTGCGGTCCGTTTTTCTCCGTGATGCCTTTCCCTTCTGTTGGCCTGCATTCTTTCAGTCATGTACGCTATACGCCGCATTACGAATGGCATGATAATCCGGGTGAAAAATATCGCGACTCGCATGTGAAGTTTGATGAGGATAAGAGAAATAGCGCATGGCATTATATGGTTAAGGATGCCTCCCGGTATATGCCTATTCTCAATGATTGCCGTTACGAACGCTCGCTCTGGGAAGTGAAAACGTTATTACCACGCAGTGAAACGGATGACTCTCGACCTATTCTTTTCCGACCTCATCATGGCATGAATGGGTTTCACTGTATTATGGGCGGCAAGATAGATAACGTATACGATGCCGTTGAAGCTATTAAGAATATGAATATTATTTAAGAATAAAAAGAGACTACACAAGTGAAAAGCGAATCTTTTGTTTCTGTTGTTTTAAAAACACATGATCTCTCGGGTGAATTGACATCAAAATTACAACAGATCCAGCAATTACTGGATGTAAATTATAGTGATTACGAAATCTTAGTTGTTTCTAAAGGCCCCTATCGTGACGTACCGAGAAAATCGGCTGTGGATCAAATTTTAGCAACGATCCCCAGTGTGCGCTTTATGCAACTCTCCGGTGCAGCACATGATGACGTGGTTTGGGCTGCCGGGCTTGAAAATGCGATCGGTGATTTTGTTGTTCTTTATGATCACCTGACCGATCCCGTCGACGTTATTCATCGTGCTGTTGAAGAGTGTAAGTCTGGTTATGATGTCGTCGTTGGTGTTTCTAATCAACCTCTGCCATGCGTCTATCGCTTTTTACGCAATACCGCATCCCATATTCTGAGTGCGATTGATTACCATATTCCCAAGAACTCTACCGGACTGCGTTGCTTAAGTCGTCGTGCGGTAAATGCGGTGACGGATACTGGCCGTTTTCATCACCAGTTTTACCTCCGCATTCAAAAGACCGGCTACCCGATAAGCGAATTGGTTTATCAACCGATTAGCGAAAATCATGTTAAAAAATCGATTGTGTATGGTTTTCGTAATTTAGTGCGGCTGATGGTATTTAACTCTTCACGGCCACTGCGCTGGATGTCAGTTGTTGGGACCGTCGGAAGTTCATGTGCGTTGCTGTTTGCTATTTACAGTATTGTGGTCAATCTCATTAATGGCCACGTTGTTGAGGGATGGACGACAACCATTCTGTTTATGTCGGTGCTCTTTATGCTCCAGTTCATTATGCTGGCGTTTTTCGGTGAATACCTCAGCCGACTGCTGGATGATAGAAGTGAGCAAGCGGCTTATTCCGTCGTATTTGAGAAAAATAGCGCGGTGATGGTGAATCAGGACCGCGTAAACGTTTTAAATGATGCCACTGCTGAAGAGTCTAATCTTGTGCAGACCGGACGCGACCGATAATTACAGGAGAGAACATGGCGAAGGCGTTAATTGGGTATACCGGGTTTGTTGGCACTACTTTGATGAAGCAAACCCAATTTGACGATTTTTATCGTTCGACGAATATTAATGATATTAAAGGTAAAAAATTCGATCTTGTTGTCTGTGCTGGCGCCCCCGCGCAGAAATGGATTGCCAATGCCGATCCACAAGGAGACAGTGAGAAAATTGACTCACTGATCGCCTGCCTCGACAGTATTGAATGCGACAACTTTGTCTTAATCAGTACGGTTGACGTTTTTAAAACACCCGTGGGCGTTGATGAAAACACACCGATTGATGTACAGGATCTGCACGCTTATGGTCTGAATCGCTACCGCCTTGAGCAGTTTGTTGCGCAAAAATTTACGCGTCACGTGATCGTGAGATTACCAGGTCTGGTTGGCCCCGGGCTGCGTAAAAATATCATCTTTGATTTTCTCAATGATAATAACGTTGCCAAAATCGAAAGCCGTAGCGTTTTCCAGTTTTACCCGATGGTTAATCTCTGGTTTGATATCAACAAAGCACTTGAAAATAATATCAGCCTCGTTCATCTGACTGCTGAGCCTGTTTCTGTTGCAAAAATTGCGGGTGAAGGTTTTGGTTTCGAATTTACCCGTCAACAGGCCGCATCCCCCGTTTCTTATGATATGCGCAGTGTATATGGCGCATTATTTGGCGGCACTGCCCATTACCAGTACTCCGCGAAGGAAACGCTGCAGGCAGTCAGACATTACGCGCAGTCGGAACCTAAAAAAGCTCAGGAAGATAAGCAATGAGAATCTCCATCTCAAACCTTGCCTGGGATATTAGCGAAGATCTCGACGTATTGTCTCTGCTTAAAGAATTTCAAGTTGATGCTATCGATATTGCGCCCGGTAAGTATTTTCCAGAGCCAGCCAAAGCAACAACCGCAGATATCGTGGCGGTAAAAACCTGGTGGAAAGAGCAGGGGGTTGACATCATCGGCATGCAGTCACTCTTGTTTGGTACTACAGGTTTAAATGTATTTGGTTCGCAAGCGGTCCAGGAAAAACTACTGGCGCATTTAGCTGATATTTGTCGTATCGGTTCTGTTCTGGGGGCTACTCGTCTGGTGTTTGGCTCGCCAAAAAATCGTGATTGCTCCGGTCTTAGTGCAACGGAAACCGAGCGTGTTGCCCAAACGTTTTTCCGTAAACTTGGTGATATTGCTGCCGATCAAGGTGTGATTATCTGTCTGGAGCCAAATCCGGCGGTTTATGGCGCCAATTTTATGACAACAAGCAATGAGACCTGTAATGTTGTCACGGGCATTGCTCACCCCAACATCAAAATGCAGCTTGATACTGGAGCAGTCATTATTAACCAGGAAAATATCAAGACTGTATTGGCTCAGGCGAAGAATGTTATCGGGCATGTGCATATCAGTGAGGCGCAACTTGCGACGGTTGGCGATACGTTCAATGGACATGCCGCGCTGGCCGAAGTATTAAAAACGCAATTGGCAACTTTCCCGGCCACGATTGAAATGCTTGCAACGAAAGAGGAATCACATCTCGTTTCTATCCGTCGCGCTCTTTCTCATGTCACTTCCTTATATCGTTAAACAGGTACAACGACCTTGAAATGGTTAATACTTATTTTAGGCATCGCATGTAATGCCTCAGCCAGTGTCTTAATTAAAATGGCGATGATGCCACCGCGTAAATTTCCTTCACTGGCAGACCCGCTTGCGTCGTTAACAAATTGGCCGTTCTGGTTAGGGCTGACGCTTTACGGTGGCGCATTTGTTCTGTATGCCGCATCGCTTGCAGTGTTGCCACTTAATATTGCACATCCTGTGCTTACAACCGGTGCGGTGGCTGCGGTAGCAATACTGTCGGTCGTTGTTTTTAACGAAACATTTCACTGGACGACCATAGTGGGTGTTGCCTTTGTTATCGTCGGTGTTGCATTGATCACCTCGAAAGCGGCTTAACAAGAATGGATTTTGCTATGAATAACGAAAAAAAATGGGAAGTTCCTGCATACAACGTCACGTTATGGACGGAAAAAAAGCATGATGCTTGCGTAGTAATTCCGGTCATTAATGAAGGAAACCGCATCGTCAGCCTGCTCACTAAGATGAATAATCTGAATATTAACAACATCGCAGATATCATTATTGTAGATGGCGGTAGTACAGATGGTTCACTGGAAACAGAAAACTTATTAAAGTTAAACGTCAGCGGTCTGTTACTTAAAACCGCGCCAGGTAAGTTAAGTGCGCAATTGCGCTGTGGTTATGCGTTTGTTCTGGAAAAAGGCTATAAAAATATCATTACCATTGATGGTAATGACAAAGATGATCCTGCGCCTATTCCGGAGTTTATCGCCGCTTTAGAGCAGGGGTATGATTTCGTACAGGCCTCGCGTTTTGTAAATGGTGGTGTAGCGGTTAACACGCCTAAATCACGTGACTTTGCGATAAAATTCATCCACGCCCCCGTATTGAGTATTGCGTCGGGATTCCATTGGACTGATACAACGCAAGGTTTCCGCGCATACAGCAGCAAAATGTTGCTGGACGAGCGTGTTGCGCCATTCCGTGATGTATTTATGACGTATGAGTTACTGGCCTACCTGTCTTATATTGCGCCGAAACTGGGTTTCCGTTGCATCGAACTGCCGACCTCACGCATCTACCCGGAAGGGGAAGTACCAACAAAAATCAGTAGCTTTAGAGGGAATCTTGCTGTGCTGAAAATTTTGTTTAAGAGTTGCTTTGGTGCATATAACGTTAAGAGAGGGCAATGAGCGTGAAATTTGCAGGGCAATTTTCTCAACGTATAATGACAAAGAATTTTATACTTTTTGTTATTGTTTTTTTAGTATTGCTGCCTTTTTTAAATACCATCGCTGCTGGAAGGGTGGTAAATTCGGCTGGTAATGCTGAACAATGGATGAATTTAACTAACGCTCTTTTCGATGGTGACTATAGCTTTACATTTAGTTACGGGCCATTATATTGGTTAGTCGGTGGCGTTACTGAATATTATAATGCCTGGAGTTATTTTCTTTCCATGGCGTTTATATTGTTTTTTTATTCCTTGGTGATTTATTCGATATTAATTTTAACGCATAGAGCAAAAGGATATTTGCAATTATTAGTGATCATTATTTGTTTCTTTTCATTGTATTATCTTAGGGTTTTTTTATTTATTTGGCCTCTGCTATTTTTAGTTTATCGACAATCCTTTGTCGAAAAAAATTTTTATATTAATGCCCGGGTTTGTTTAATTTTAGGCGTAATATCTGGTTTTTTATTATATATTCGATTTTTCTATGGAATCACTTCGGTTGCAGTTATTAGTGGCTATATAATTACGCAGGGTTATAAAAAAATCAGTAAAAAAGAACTATTTTGTATAAAAGAAATATCAGCCTTCATATTAGCTTTTGCGGTTTCATCGATTGTCTTTGGTATGCTTATTTATGGCAATATCGATTCGGTTGTTCAGTATATTGTTGTAAACATGGAATTGAGTTACGGCAACGGCGTTGATATGACATTAGGCATTGAGAATTATTTTTTTGCATATGTCTGTGCCTTTATTGTCCTGGCTTGCTTTGTTGCTTATGGTATACGCAAGAGACTGTTGTTTTTGTTACCCCTGGTATTTACATGGCTACTATTGTTTAAATTGGGATTTGGTCGCGCAGATCACTACATAACTTATTTTGTGATACCTTGTGCTTTTATTATGCTGCTGATTTCCTATGAAAAGGGTAATTTTACCAAGGCACTTTTTCTGGTCTCCTTTTTTAGTTTATATTATCTTGGTACGCATTCATCTTATGATAATTCACCAAAATTAGATCTTGCATTTTCAAATATCAACATTCCCAACTTAAGCAATCCTTTTGATTTTCCGTTTTCGAGTGATATCGCTTATAAAGAAAGGATGGCGAAAATTTATAGTCAGTATAAGCTAGATGAGGATTTCGTAAAGCTAATTAATTCTGATTCTGTTGACATATATCCCTATAATAATGAGTATATGTTTGCAAATCATCTGAATTACAAACCGCGCCCATTGTTCCAAAATTATATGACATTAACTCCTGTTTTGGATCAGTATAACGCGGATTATTATAATAGTTCTGAAAAACCAAAAAAAATAATATGGAATAGTGGTATTGCATGTGCAGATGCTGATTGCAACAGCTTTACGGGTTTGGATAATAAATATATTTTAAATGAAGACCCTTTAACATCAACGGCAATTCTGGAGAATTATACACCTGCCGGATTTGCTCGAGGGAAAAATAGCGAGCCCATTCTTTTGTTGACGCAAAGGGATACGGTTCGACCGGCGAATTTTATACTCAAGAAAGTTGAGAATATGAAGTTTGGCGTCTGGTATTCATTGCCAGAGGCTAAAGGGAGTATTGTGAAAATATTCCCGAATTTTAAAGTCACCACAGTTGGGAACGTTAAAAATATTCTATTCAGAGGTGACGTTATTAAAATCAGGTACAAACTAAAATCTGGTTTGGAGAAAGAGTATCGTTTAAATATCATCAATTCACAAAATGGTGTGTGGGCCTCGCCGCTTCTTGATGGTTTAAATGCAAATGGATTTACCGGCGAAGATGTAGTTGAAGTGATGTTTGAAACGGATTCTAATTATTACCTTGAACCTGAGTTTGATGCGCAAATTTTTGCAACTGAAACGCCATTAATCAGCTATCAACGACGGAAAGTAATAGCGACTCAACCTGTAACGTTACCTTCGACACATTCTACGGCTGAGATTGACTGTGAAGGCAGTATTGATGAAATAATTCCCCCTGTTTCTGACGACGAACTTTTAGTGCCTATGGCTCTAAAAGGTTGGTTAGCAAAATCCACCGGACAAGGAACGCTTTTTGATTCAATCTATATTGTAGTAACGGATAAAAGTCATCATAAACTGTATTTTTTGACCAAGCAAACCAACCGGTTAGACCTGATTAAGGTATTTGGTCAACAATCCCTGGAAAATGCGGGTTATGAGATAAAAGCAGATACCTCCGGGCTGCACGGCGATTACACGGTGAGTCTGAGTGGACGCACGGGTGACCAGATCTTTGTCTGCCGGAACCTGCAACGACTTTTGACGTTAAAATAAAGAGATAACGGACGGGTATATTCTGCAATTCACTCTGGTGCGGGATTTATCCGATAATTGGTGGTTACCTCATGAGAGCCCGGTAGCGATAACCGGGCTTTTTTTTGCCTTAATCCCGGTTATAGCAGTGCATTTTTCTAAACAATCCTGCAACGATGGAATAATTTGCTAACAGAACGCGGCTGTTTCAGCGGGGACCTGCCTTGACAGGCTATCAACAGAAGAGGTAAAAACCCCAACAGTTATTGATCTAGCGTGATGGCGGCGTAGTGCCATCTTCGGTTCTAAACACTGACAAAAGTTGCTTATCGAATGAAAATAACAATCTCAGGAACAGGCTACGTTGGCTTATCGAACGGTATTCTGATTGCGCAGCATCATGAAGTGGTCGCACTGGATATCGTGCAGGCTAAAGTCGATATGCTGAATCAGAAAAAATCGCCGATCGTTGATAAAGAAATTGAAGAGTATCTGGCGACAAAAGAGCTGAATTTTCGCGCCACCACGGATAAGCAAGATGCCTATCGGGGCGCCGATTATGTCATTATCGCCACCCCGACTGATTACGACCCGAAAACCAACTACTTCAATACTTCCAGTGTTGAGTCGGTCATCCGCGATGTGCACGAAATCAACCCCGATGCGGTGATGATTATCAAGTCTACCATCCCTGTGGGGTTCACCCAGTCCATCAAAGATGAGCTCGGCATCGACAATGTCATCTTCTCACCGGAGTTCTTGCGCGAAGGTAAGGCGCTTTACGACAACCTGCATCCGTCACGTATTGTCATTGGCGAACGTTCCGCACGCGCAGAGCGTTTTGCGGGGCTGCTGCAGGAAGGGGCTATCAAGAAAGATATCCCAACGCTGTTCACCGATTCCACCGAAGCCGAAGCCATCAAGCTGTTCGCCAATACCTATCTGGCAATGCGCGTGGCCTATTTCAACGAGCTGGACAGCTATGCCGAAGCGCTGGGGCTGAATACGCGCCAGATCATTGAAGGGGTTTGCCTTGACCCGCGTATTGGCAATCACTACAACAACCCGTCATTTGGCTATGGCGGCTACTGCCTGCCAAAAGATACCAAGCAATTGCTGGCGAACTACCAGTCGGTGCCGAATAACATTATTGCGGCTATCGTGGATGCGAACCGCACGCGCAAAGACTTCATTGCTGACTCCATTCTTTCCCGTAAACCGAAGGTGGTGGGTGTCTACCGTCTTATTATGAAGAGCGGTTCGGATAACTTCCGCGCATCCTCTATTCAGGGGATTATGAAACGTATCAAGGCGAAGGGTGTACAGGTCATCATTTATGAACCGGTAATGCAGGAAGACGAGTTCTTCCACTCTCGCGTTGTCCGTGACCTGGACGCTTTCAAGAAAGAATCGGATGTGATTATTTCAAACCGCATGGCGCCGGAGCTGGCGGATGTTGAAGCCAAAGTCTATACCCGCGATCTGTTCGGTAACGACTAACCACAGAAATGAAAACGGCCCGTCAGGGCCGTTTTTTTACGCTTTGTAATACGACTTGTACCACTCGACAAATTTCTTCACGCCTTCTTTAACCGATGTCTGCGGTTTAAAACCGATGGTGTCATACAACGGCTGCGTATCGGCACTGGTTTCCAGCACATCTCCCGCCTGAATCGGCATCATATTCTTCTGCGCTTCAATACCCAGCGCCTCTTCCAGCGCTGTGATGTAATCCATCAACTCGACCGGCGAGCTATTGCCGATGTTGTAGATATGGTAGGGCGCTGAACTGCTGGCCGGGGAGCCACTTTCAACGGTCCAGGTCGGGTCAGCCTGTGGAATCACATCCTGCATACGGATAATGGCTTCAACAATATCATCCACATAGGTAAAGTCGCGTTTCATCTTGCCGTAGTTATAGACATCGATGCTTTTGCCTTCGAGCATGGCTTTCGTGAATTTAAACAACGCCATGTCCGGGCGTCCCCACGGGCCGTAAACCGTAAAGAAACGCAGTCCCGTGGTCGGCAAACCATAAAGATGTGAATAGGTATGCGACATCAGCTCATTGGCTTTTTTGGTTGCGGCGTAAAGCGATACCGGGTGATCAACCGAATCTTCCGTAGAGAAAGGCATCTTGCGGTTCAGGCCGTAAACAGAACTGGAGGAGGCATACAGCAAATGCTGAACCTTATTGTGGCGGCAGCCTTCCAGCACGTTCAGATGACCAGTCAGGTTAGCTTCGGCGTAAACATGTGGGTTTTCCAGTGAATAACGTACGCCCGCCTGAGCGGCAAGATGGATAACGCGGTCGAACTTCTCTTCGGCAAATAACTGTGCCATCCCTTCACGGTCTGCCAGGTCCAGTTTCACAAAACGAAAGTTTTCGTTTGCCAGTAAGTTCAGGCGTGCTTCTTTCAGGCTGACTTCATAATAATCATTAAGGTTATCTATCCCTGTGACCTGATGGCCCGCCTGTAACAGACGTTCGCTGACGTGAAAGCCGATAAAGCCGGCTGCGCCGGTGACCAAAAATTTCATCTTCAACCTCAATGTCTGGTGATGCAAAACATGCAGCGCGGCAGGAGCAGCGCTGAACCATGAGGCGGATCATACCTGTTGAGAAGCAGAATGATAACTGTTAATTCAGTGGGGAAGAGGGGGAGTGCAGGCACTCCCCATAGCAATTACTGGTGACGCTTACGCAGATTTTCGATAACTGTGGTCAGATCCAGGTTCTGATCCTGCAACAAGACCAGCAGGTGATACATCAAGTCTGACGCTTCATTGGTCAGTTCTTCGCGATCGTGAACGGTGGCCGCCAGTGCGGTCTCCACACCTTCTTCACCCACCTTTTGTGCGATACGCTTGGTGCCGCTGGCATACAGCTTCGCGGTATATGAGCTGGCCGGGTCTGCCGTTTTGCGTTCGGCGAGCAGTTGTTCCAGTTGGTAGAGGAACAGCCACTGATGGGCATTGTCGCCAAAGCAACTGGATGTTCCCGTGTGGCAGGTTGGACCAATGGGATTCACCAGTACCAGCAGGGTATCGTTATCACAGTCCGGCGCAATGTTCACCACATTCAGAAAATGGCCAGAACTTTCGCCTTTGGTCCACAAACGTCCTTTGGTCCGCGAGAAGAAGGTGACTTTGCCACTTTCCAGCGTTTTCGCCAGCGCGTCCTTGTTCATGTACCCCAGCATCAATACTTCGCCGGAGACCGCGTGTTGCACCACGGCGGGCAGCAGTCCGTCGGTTTTTTCCCAGTCCAGTTGGGCCAGTTGCAGCTCTGTTAACATACCCTTATCTCCACGGCCTGGCCTGCCAGGAACGTTTTTAACTCACCAATATTGATAATTTGCTTATGGAACACCGATGCCGCCAGCGCGCCGTCGACGTTGGCGTCGCGAAAGGCCTCAAGGAAGTGTTCCATTGTACCCGCGCCACCGGAAGCGATAAGCGGAACGTGGCAAACCTCGCGCACTTTTTTCAGTTGTTCAAGGTCATAACCGTTACGCACGCCGTCCTGGTTCATCATGTTAAGCACGATCTCACCAGCTCCGCGTTTCTGCACTTCCTGCACCCAGTCCAGCGTCTCCCAGGTGGTCACGCGGGTGCGGCTTTCATCACCGGTATACTGATTGACGTGGTACTTGCCGGTCGACGCATCAAACCAGGTATCGATACCCACCACAATACACTGCACGCCAAAACGATCGGCGAGGCGGGTGATAAGCTCCGGATCCGCCAGCGCCGGGGAGTTGATGGAAATCTTATCTGCGCCGAAAGAGAGAATTTTGTGCGCATCGTCAGCAGACTTGATCCCGCCCGCCACACAGAACGGAATGTCGATCACTTCCGCGACGCGAGAGACCCAGCTTTTATCGACCACGCGCCCGTCACTGGAGGCGGTGATATCGTAAAAAACCAGTTCGTCTGCGCCTTCTTCGGCGTAGCGTTTCGCCAGAGGCACGATGTCACCGATGATTTCGTGATTACGAAACTGAACGCCTTTCACCACCTGACCATCGCGTACGTCGAGACAAGGAATTATCCGTTTTGCCAGCATTGGATGGCCTCCGTTACAGTAAATTTACCTTCCAGCAGCGCGCGACCCACGATCACGCCTTTCACGCCTGTTCCACGCAGCGCCGCAATATCGTTGATATCGCCGATACCACCGGAAGACTGAAACGCAACCTGCGGATATCGCGCGCACACTTCTTCATACAGCGACACGTTCGAGCCTGCCAGCGTACCATCGCGGGAGATATCGGTGCACAGCACATGCCTGAGGCCAACCGGGAGATAGGTTTCTACCAGTTCTTCCAGCGAGACGCCGGAATCTTCCTGCCAGCCGCTTACTGCCACCTGTTTATTGCCTGCGGCATCAATACGTACATCCAGCGCCAGGACCAGCGCATCGGCGCCAAAACGCTCGAACCACCCTTTAACCACCTCAGGTGATTTCACGGCTGTTGAACCAACGACCACACGGGCGACGCCGGCATCAAGCAGCGCGGCGACATCCTCTTCGGTACGTACACCACCGCCGACCTGTACCGGCACATTCACCCCGGCAACCAGTGTTTTCAGCAATGGGATCTGGCGACGCGCCGGATCTTTCGCACCGGTTAAATCCACCAGATGCAGCACTCGCGCACCCTGGGCGGCGTAATCCTGCAGGCGTGGCAACGGGTCGGTGCCGTAGTCGCGCTGCTGACCATAATCCCCCTGGTGCAGGCGCACTACCGTTCCATCAATTAAATCTAAAGCCGGAATAATCATCACATCTCCAGAAAGTTTTTCAGCAGTTGTGCACCCGCGCGCCCTGAACGTTCCGGATGGAATTGCACGCCATAGAAATTGTCTTTTTGCACCGCTGCAGTAAACGGCGTGCCGTACTGACACTGGGCGATGGTGTAAGGGTTAACCGGCATGGCGTAGCTATGAACAAAATAGAAGTACGCGCCGTCATCTATCCCCTGAAACAGGCGATTGCCTGCTTTCGGATAGACTTGGTTCCAGCCCATGTGCGGCAGCGGTAAACCAACATCTTCCATTTTCGGCACGTCCTGGTCGATGATACCCAGTAAATCCACGCCACTGTTCTCTTCGCTGAAACGTCCCAGTAACTGCATGCCCAGGCAGATGCCCAGCACCGGCTGGGTGCAGGCTTTTACCAGTTCAATCAGGTCGCGTTCGCGCAATTGATCCATGGCGGCCTGCGCTGTGCCTACGCCGGGCAGAAACAGTTTGTCGGCGCGCAGCACCACGTCCGGATCGCGGCTCACCAGCGGCTCGTAGCCGTGACGCGAAATGGCCGATTTCACAGAGTTGAGGTTAGCGCACCCGGTATCCAGGATAACGACATTCATCACAACACTCCTTTCGAGGAGGGAAGGGTATCGCCTTCGACGCGAATGGCCTGGCGCAGCGTACGACCAAAGACTTTGAACAGGCTCTCCACGCGGTGGTGATCGTTTTTCCCTTTGGTTTTCAAATGCAGCGTCACACCCATGGTGTAAGAAAGAGAACTAAAGAAGTGCTCAACCATCTCGGTGCTCAAATCGCCCACGCGCTGATAGGTAAACTCAGCTTTATATTCCAGGTGCGGACGCCCGGAAATATCCAGCGCGCAGCGTGCCAGGCATTCGTCCATCGGCAGCACAAAACCGAAACGGTTGATACCGCGCTTGTCGCCCAGCGCCAGTTTCAACGCTTCGCCTAACGCCAGGCCGGTATCTTCAACCGTATGGTGATCGTCAATGTAGAGATCGCCTTTGACGTCGATTTCCATGCGAAAGCCGCCGTGGGTGGCAATTTGATCGAGCATATGATCAAAGAAGCCCACGCCGGTGCGGATTTTGCTGCCGCCTTCGCGATCCAGCCACACTTTGACGTCAATCTGCGTCTCTTTGGTTTTACGTTCAACGTGGGCGTAACGATCGCGTTTGGTCAACTGCTCGCCAATGGCTGCCCAGTTCAGGGTTTCGCGGTTGTAACGCAGCCCGGCAATGCCCATGTTGGCCGCCAGTTCAATATCCGTTGCGCGATCGCCAATGACGTAGCTGTTCGCTTTATCCAGCGCTTGCTCAACCAGCCAGCGCTCAACCATTTTTACTTTCGGTTTGCGGCAATCACACTCATCGCCCGGGAAGTGCGGGCAAATCAACACCTCTTCAAACACCACACCCTGAGAGGTGAAAATTTGCATCATCAGGTTATGCGGGCCGTCAAAATCGGCCTGCGGGAAGCTGCTGGTGCCCAGACCGTCCTGATTGGTGATCATCACCAGTTTAAAATCGGCTTTTTGGAGTGCGAGCAGAACCGGAATCGCGTCCGGTTCAAAGGCCAGCTTGTCAAAACGATCGACCTGATAATCAGATGGCGGCTCGGAAATCAGGGTTCCATCACGGTCAATAAAAAGGTACTTCTGGCTCATACAGACTCCGCACGTAAAGCGTCGATGACGCGCTGGCTCTCTTCGCGGGTGCCGATAGTGATACGCAGGCAGCCGCTCAAGGTCGGTTGTTTATTTTGGTCACGCAGGATAATGCCCTGATCCCACAGAGATTTAAAGACAGCGCTGGAGGCTTTGAAGCGTACCAGAATGTAGTTGGTCTCTGAATCAAACACCGTCTCCACGCAGGGAATGTCGCGAAGTGATGTTGACAGATATTCGCGCTCGGCCACGATCTGTGCGACACGCTCACGCATCGCCACAATCCCTTCCGGGCTCAGAGCCTGGGCCGCGATATCGGCCACCGGTGTAGAGAGTGGATAGGGGGCGATCACTTTCATCAGCAGGTTGATCACCTCTTCATTTGCCAGGGTGAAGCCGCAACGCAGGCCTGCCAGCGCAAAGGCTTTGGACAGTGTGCGCAGTATCACCAGGTGCGGATACTCTTCAAGCCAGCCCGCCAGCGTCGCCTGAGGGCAAAATTCAATATACGCTTCGTCGGCCACTACGAGCGCTTTGCTGCGCGTCATCTCCAGCACGGCGCGAATGTCCTGCGGATTGATGATTTGACCGGTGGGGTTGTTCGGGCTGCAGACATACACCAGTTTGACGTTCTCAAGCTGGTCGGCAATGTTTTGCAGATCCAGTTGCCAGCCGTCCAGTGTCAGGGCCGTGCGGTACTCAACGCCAAAGGTTTCTGCGCTGACGCTGTACATACCGTAGGTCGGCGGGCAGAACAGAATGGCGTCTTTACCCGGTTCGCAGAACGCGCGGATAAGGAGCTCAATGCCTTCATCAGCGCCGCGACTCACCAACACTTGTTCCGGCTTAAGCCCGGCGTACTGCGCATACCCTTCAATGACCGCTTTTGGCTGGCATTCCGGGTAGCGGTTCAGCGTTTGCTGAGTGAAATTAAATTCCACTGCCGTCGGGAATTCATTGGCGTTCAACCAGACATCGCCCTTACCGCCAAGACGACGGGCAGACTGATACGGGGTCAGGGCACGTACGTTGGCGCGAGCCAGTTCCTCAATACTCATGCTTGCTCCTTAAGGGCGTTAACACGCAGGGTGACGGCATTTTTGTGGGCGGTGAGCAGTTCAGCGGCCGCCAGCGTTTCAATAGTAGAAGCGAGAGACGCGAAGCCTTCGCGCGATAATTCCTGGACGGTCATCCGTTTCTGGAAATCGGCCAGCCCCAGGCTGGAGCAGGTTGCGGTATAACCGTATGTTGGCAGGACATGGTTAGTGCCGGAGGCATAATCACCGGCGGACTCGGGTGACCAGTCGCCCAAAAAGACCGAGCCGGCGCTGGTGATATCATCCACCAGGTCACGCGCGCTACGGGTCTGAATAATCAAATGCTCCGGACCATACTGGTTAGAGATTTGTACGCATTGTGCCAGGTCTTTCGCCACAATCAGGCGGCTGGCGGAGAGCGCTTTACGCGCCGTTTCCGCGCGAGGCAGGTCGGCTAACTGACGTTCAACGGCGTCGGCAACGGCGCGGGCCATGTCGGCATCCGGCGTCAGCAGGATCACCTGCGAGTCCGGGCCGTGCTCCGCCTGCGACAACAGATCGGAGGCGACAAAATCAGGCGTGGCGCCGCTGTCGGCAATCACCAGCACTTCCGAAGGACCCGCTGGCATATCGATAGCAGCGCCATCCAGACGCTGGCTTACCTGACGCTTGGCCTCGGTCACGAAGGCGTTGCCGGGTCCAAAGATTTTATCGACTTTTGGCACTGATTCCGTGCCAAATGCCAGAGCCGCAATCGCTTGCGCGCCCCCCACTTTAAAGACTTCCTGTACACCGCAGAGTTGCGCCGCATAGAGAATTTCATCCGCAATAGGGGGAGGGGAGCAGAGCACCACTTTTTTGCAGCCTGCAATGCGTGCCGGAGTGGCCAGCATCAGTACGGTGGAAAACAGCGGCGCGGAGCCACCTGGGATATACAACCCGACGGAGGCGATAGGGCGGGTGACCTGCTGGCAACGCACGCCTGGCACTGTTTCGACATCAACCGTTTGCAGTTTCTGTGCGACGTGGAACGTGTCGATATTCTTAACCGCCACGGCCATCGCCTGCTTGATGTCGTCACCGAGACGGGCGCTGGCATCGGCAATTTCCTGCGCGGTCACTTTCAGCGCGGTAACGTCAGTTTTATCAAATTTCGCGCTGTATTCGCGCAGGGCGTTATCGCCGTTGCTTTTCACGTTGTCGAGGATTTCCACAACGGTACGGGTGATACTTTCTGAGGCAGAGATCGCCGGGCGCATCAGCAGCTCGCGTTGCTGTTCAGGGCTGCAACTGTTCCAGTCGATGATAGTGTTAAAGCTCATAATCGTTTTCCTTTATAGGCAGGGTGACGCTTTCGCTTATCCGGCCTGGATGTCCAGGCCCGGCAGACATAGCGCCACCGGGCGAATCGTAAGGTGGATTACTCCATCATCTTCTCGATTGGCAGCACCAGAATAGAACTGGCGCCCAGCGCTTTCAGTTTTTCCATCGTTTCCCAGAACAGGGTTTCGCTGCTCACCATATGCATGGCGACACGTTGCTGATCGCCTGCCAGCGGCAGAATGGTCGGACGTTCGGCGCCCGGCAGCAGAGAAATTACTTCATCCAGACGCTCGGTTGGCGCGTGCATCATGATGTATTTTGATTCACGCGCCTGAATCACGCCCTGAATACGGGTCAGCAATTTATCGACCAGCTCTTGTTTGCCATCCAGCAGATCGCCGTCACGTTGAATCAGGCAGGCTTTGGAGCGGTAAATCACTTCCACTTCGCGCAGACCATTCGCTTCCAGGGTGGCGCCGGTGGAGACCAGATCACAGATGGCATCCGCCAGACCGGCACGTGGGGCCACTTCAACAGAACCGTTCAGCAGGCAGGACTTGAAGGCGACACCTTTCTGGTCGAGATAGCGTTTGAGCAGGTGCGGATAAGAGGTGGCAATACGTTTGCCGTCGAGTGACGCCGGGCCTTTCCACTCTTCATCGGCGTTGGTCGCCAGTGACAGGCGGCAACTCCCGAAATCAAGGCGGCGCAGGGTGAAATAACGCGGGTCTTCCCCCTGTGCGCGGCGGGTCAGTAACTCTTCTTCCAGGACGTTTTCGCCCACAATACCCAGGTCGACCACGCCGTCCATGACCAGCCCCGGAATGTCGTCATCACGCACGCGCAGAATATCAATCGGCATATTTTCGGCCAGGGCAATCAGACGCTGTGTGTGCAGGTTGATTTTAATGCCGCAACGGGCCAGTAATTCGCGTGAGTCATCGCTCAGACGGCCTGATTTCTGAATAGCTATGCGTAAACGGGTATTGTCTAACATTCTGTTTTCCTCATTATCCTGCTGAATTTGTTCCAAAAAAAAGCCCCCGGAAGATTATCTTCCGGGGGCTTTCTCTTGCGTTCATGCACCACTGGAAGATCCAAACGTCTTCCAGCACACATCGCCTGAAAGACTAGTCAGGATGATGGTGATGATGGTGAAGTTTAAATTGAACGCCTGTCATAAAATTCTCGATGAATGTTTATTCATTTGATGTCGTTTAACCTAAACCACTTTCACCATCAAAGGCAAGGGCTTTTTTTAATCATTAAATCATTTCATATTCGCTCTATGAATTGTCAGTTTCGTCGGGCTGGCGTAGCCTTAAAATGGAATCTGCGAAATGTCGGGAGAGACACATGAAAAAGGTCGCTATTGTCGGATTAGGATGGTTGGGCATGCCGCTGGCGCTGTCATTAACGGCGCGCGGCTGGCAGGTCGCCGGCAGCAAAACCACTCAGGATGGCGTGGAGGCGGCTCGTATGTGCGGCATTGAAAGCTACGTGCTGAAACTCGAACCGGAGCTGTTCTGCGAGCCAGACGATCTGGATGCATTAATGAATGTCGACGTGCTGGTTATCACTTTGCCCGCCAGACGCAGTGGTCCTGGCGAGGCTTTCTACCTGCAGGCGATGCAGGAGATTGTTGATAGCGCGCTGGCCTATCATATCCCGCGCATCATTTTTACCAGCTCCACCTCGGTGTATGGCGACACCAGCGGCACAGTAAAAGAAAACTCACCGCGTAATCCGTCAACGGCGAGCGGACGAGTCCTGAAAGAGCTTGAGGACTGGCTGCATAATTTGCCGGGGACATCGGTGGATATTCTGCGTCTGGCAGGGCTGGTAGGGCCGGCTCGCCATCCGGGGCGTTTTTTTGCCGGGAAGACGGCGCCAGACGGGCAACAGGGGGTCAACCTGGTCCATCTGGAGGATGTTATTTCCGCCATCACGTTGCTGCTTCAGGCGCCGAAGGGCGGGCATATCTATAATTTATGTGCACCTGAGCACCCGGCGCGAGCGCAGTTTTACCCGGCCATGGCGCGCAAGCTTGGCCTGCCTGAGCCACAATTCCTCGACTCTGCGCCCGGCGAAAAAGGGAAAGTGGTTGACGGCAACCGCATTTGCCACGAACTGGGATTTGAGTATGAATATCCGAATCCGATGACCATGCCACTGGACTGATTTTAAACAGTTTAATGCCATAAACACGGGGGAAGTCTGTCATTTCCCTGAAACAGTGCAGAAACATTTTAGCAAAAAGTGCTATTAATTTGCTCTGGTTCAAAGTGAATTATTTAAATTCAGTAAGTTAGGTGTTACCGCTTTGTGAGCGCCATTGCACAGGCTTGTCAAAACGCCTCACTTTGGTGCAAAATATGTCGCTGCAAAAAATTGAAACTAACCGACGTTAATCAGACGTCGGTTATTTTTTTGCACTTTAGAAACGTCATTCAATCCAAGAGGCCGGGCTTCGTACCGGATAGATATTTACTAAAAACCGACAGTCGTTGTCGCTGAGGAATATAAAGAAATGGGGCAATCTTTTGCTTACGCGCTGGCGTTCACCGTAAAAGGGGATAACTATGTCGCATAACGCTACTCCAAAGACCTCTCGCGTGGAATTGCGTAAAACACTTACGTTGATTCCGGTTGTTATGATGGGCCTCGCCTATATGCAGCCTATGACGCTGTTCGATACGTTTGGTATCGTCTCTGGCTTGACCGACGGCCATGTTGCAACGGCGTATGCCTTTGCGCTGGTGGCCATTCTCTTTACGGCGCTGAGCTACGGTAAGCTGGTTCGCCGTTTCCCGTCTGCGGGCTCCGCATACACCTATGCCCAGAAATCCATTAGCCCGGCGGTTGGCTTTATGGTGGGTTGGTCTTCGCTGCTGGACTACCTGTTCATGCCGATGATCAACATTCTGTTGGCGAAAATCTATTTTGAAGCGCTGGTGCCTTCTATTCCATCGTGGATCTTTGTTGTCGCGCTAGTGGCCTTTATGACCATCTCTAATCTGCGCAGCATCAAGACCGTGGCCAACTTCAATACCCTGATTGTGATTCTGCAGATGGGCATTGTGGCCGTTATCGTTGGTCTGATCATTTACGGCGTCTCTCACGGTGAAGGCGCAGGTACGTTGACCAGCACGCGTCCGTTCTGGTCCGAAGGCGCACACGTGGTGCCGATGATTACCGGCGCGACTATCCTGTGCTTCTCGTTCCTCGGCTTCGACGGTATCTCTTCTCTGTCAGAAGAGACCAAAGATGCAGAGCGCGTGATTCCGAAGGCTATCTTCCTGACGGCGTTGATTGGCGGCCTGGTATTTATCGTTGCCTCTTACTTCCTGCAACTGTACTTCCCGGATATCTCTCGCTTTAAAGATCCGGATGCGTCTCAGCCGGAAATCATGCTGTATGTGGCGGGTAAAACCTTCCAGTGGGGCGTGCTGATTTTCTCCAGCGTGACCGTTCTGGCATCGGGTATGGCGGCACATGCGGGCGTTTCGCGTCTGATGTACGTGATGGGCCGTGATGGCGTCTTCCCGACCCGTTTCTTTGGTTATATTCATCCGAAGTGGCGTACTCCGGCATGGAACGTCCTGCTGGTTGGCGCGATTGCACTGCTGGCGATTAAATTCGACCTGGTGACGGCGACAGCGTTGATTAACTTCGGCGCACTGGTGGCGTTTACCTTCGTTAACCTGTCAGTGATTTCGCAGTTCTGGATCCGTGAAAAGCGTAACAAGACGCTGAAAGATCACTTCAATTATCTGGTACTGCCGGTCTGTGGCGCGCTGACCGTAGGCGCACTGTGGATTAACCTGGAGCAGAGCTCAATGATTCTGGGCCTGATCTGGGGGGGGATCGGTCTGGTCTATCTGGCCTGCGTGACGAAAAGTTTCCGCAACCCGGTGCCACAGTACGAAGATATCGCGCAGTAATGAATGACTGAATAAAAAAACCGGAGGCCAGGGCCTCCGGTTTTTTTTTGCCTGCACTCTGGCGGCTACACAATCTCCTGGGCGTACTGCCAGAGCGATTTCAGCAGTGTCAGCTTCGCTTTATCGTCGGCGTACTGCTGGGACAGCATCTGTAGCTCATCGGCGTAGGCCTGCAAAAACTCAGGCGTAAACACCTGACGGCGATGCTCCAGCCAGCGCTGTTGTTCGTCATAATCGAGCGTTCCGGGGAAGTTACGCGCCCGGTAGTTAAACAGCAGTTTCTCGATTCGCTTATCGACAAAGGTGATATCCAGCGCCGGGAGGTTACGTGGCTCGGTTTCCAGCAGAATGTTCATTGCTGCACGGTCTGCGTCGCTGAAAAAACCGTTATAAAGTTGTGTATCCACATTCTCAGAGGGTACAAACGGTTCGGCTTCGGCAAAGATAGCCAGTACTTTTTCGCGTACCTGCGGGTTATTGCGCAGAACGTTCAGGTTATCCAGACACTGTTTGCGGTCAATCCCCAGCCGTTCAGCATCCTCAGGACGCAGCGTTTTCGCCTGTGCCAGGATAGGGCATTTATTCAGATGTACCAGCTTCACCGGCACGGCAGCATTGTCACCTAACTCGGCTTTTGCGGTATACAAGCGCTCGCGCAGCGCGTCAGCATCCAGTTCCAGCAACGGCGACATATCGCCCGCGAGGTCCACCATGATCACGGCATTGCGGTTTTCCGGGTGCCAGGCCAGCGGAGCAACCCAACTGGTATTGCCGCGCCAGGCGCCAAACATGCCGGAAACATGGACCAGCGGCGTCATCTGCGGGACATCAATCAGGGCCGCCAGTTTATGCTTATTACGGTGGCTCAGCAGATAATCAAACAGCCTCGGCTGGTGGGTTTTCACCAGTTGCGCCATGGCGATGGTGGCGTAAACGTCGGCCATGGCATCGTGGGCATTGCTGTGTTCAATACCGTTCGCTTTTGTCAGATGCTCAAGGCGGAAACTCGGCAGCCCATCGTCATTCTCCGGCCAGTTGATGCCGTCCGGGCGCAGGGCATAGCAGGCACGCATCACATCCAACAAATCCCAGCGCGAGTTGTTATTTTGCCAGCTCCAGGCATAGGGATCGTAAAAGTTGCGATAGAAGATATTCCGCGTCACTTCGTCATCGAAGCGGACATTGTTATAGCCGAGTACGCAGGTTTTGGGGACGGTGAACAAATCATGGATGCGGCGGGCAAAGTCAGCTTCATTGACGCCATTCGCTCTGGCGTGCTGTGGCGTAATGCCGGTAATCAGCACTGCCTCTGGCTGAGGCAAATAGTCATCTGCCGGTTTACAGTAAAAGACTTCCGGCTCGCCAATGATGTTGAAATCGGCGTCGGTACGAATCGCAGCAAACTGTGCGGGGCGATCCAGCGAGGGGCTGGTACCGAACGTTTCGTAGTCATGGAAAAGAAATGTGGGTTGTCTTTCGTCGTCACTCATTGTCTAGTTTTGTCCAGGGTTTTTGTTAATATACTGTTTTATATAAGAATTTATCTAGCGGCCCGTCAAGCTTAACTTTTATTGAAAACGCTTAACTCGATAAGTCTGTTAACTCGAATGAGTCAATTCATTTGTCGTTATGAGTGATGCAAAATTATGTATCATTATGGTAAACCATATTCCGTTGCGTCAAAAGTAGCGCAGATAATTGTGCGGGACAGTAAGACGATCAGTCGTCGGGATTGATCAATTTGACCATTACAGTAGGGCTGAAACCGTTAACTTTGCACTTTGATTCGCTTACTGTGTTGGATAAACCCGTAAAAGCACATCGCTTTTTGTGGGAGTTCTGTAATCTGTTCCCTTTTAGATACTTTTCTTTCTGATTTAGTATCAGTAATGACGTGTAAGGAAACGGGTTATCTCGAATAGAGAATATGTTTTATTCTCAACCTGACTGTGATATTACAAATAATGAAGATTTTATATATTTCGCTGGACGATACAAGCAACTAAAACGACGAGGGGATATGTAATTTCATTAAAAAAGCCCCTTTCGGGGCTTAATGTTTATTTCAGTTCAACATACTTCCCAGTACCATCTGGTATAAGTAAACGAATATCATCTCTTGTAATTTTACCCGGGATATTATACGTGAAGTTAAAACCACTCACTAATCCTGCTTCTGGGTGAACTTGATAAACATCGTTTCTTACGATAGTAGGTTTAATTGCACCAACTAATCCACCTTTTACAAAGACGAAAATCCGTGCATTGTCACGCCCCTGAGCATAAGCCCAGCCTGAGACAGTAACTGTATTAACTTCCATCTCCATTCCTCTATACAGCTCAGAACCACCCTCGGTTATTGTTACCTCATCAAGGCTAGCGATGACCTGAGATGTACTTTTCTCATAAACCTGAAAGTCATCATTAATTGATGATGACTTATGGAAATTAAAAATAGATACGATGATAAGACTTGTACATAGTATAAAAGATAAGCTAACTAAGACTTGATCTCTTATTGAACTCTTAATCTTGCTATACGCAATATTAATTAAAGCACCAATGCCGACCATAGATATTGGTACAATTCCATATGCAAATAATTGTCCGTTCAGGTGGTAATGAATCGTCATGTGATGCCAGGCAAGGATTTGCCAGGAAAACACGCCCAAAAATATGAGAAGAACACCAAATGAAAAGATCTTTAAATCTGAACTCACTTCTTCTTTGTTAGCTTTAGAAAAATGGCTAAGGCAGATCGCTGACATGATAAACGAGATTAATACAAACCATGCAAATGGAATTTTCTTTCCACCTATAGCCAGGCCCGGTAGATAAAAATATTCTTTAAATGCCGTCCAGAAAAACAGTATTTTGTGCTGGTTTGCACTGGTTGACAGTATAGAAATTAAATCTTCGTTTCCTGGTCGTTTAGCAAGACGTTGAATAAGCAATGACGCATCATCATTTCCACCATCCGTCCCTGTGTGAGCCTCCGCTCGACTAAGAATGGTTGAAATTCCATAGTTGTCATTAATATTATGTAGCTGGAATACATGAATGCTAAGGGCTATCAAAAAACCAATTACACATGTGCAAAAAATAAGCGCTAAAGCAGACTTTCTAACTTTTATCCCGGTCCTCAGTAATGAGAAGACATATCCTGCACAGGCAAATAAAGTTACAGTGGTTATATATTCATAGCCACATAAGCATTTTATTACCATGGCAATTAATACAAGTGTCAGAACAAACCATTTTCTGGCGTCATGCATTAAAGTTCCCGCGTATAGTGTTATAAATGCGGGTATGAATATTGTAAATGGTACCCAGTATAATGAATAGGAGAACGGTAGAATCCAGGGCGAACATGCAAGGGCAATCCAATAACATACTACACCTGGGAAACCAGCAATGTTATTTATTTTTCTTACTGGAATGGATAAGGTTGCGGCAGTTATTAATGAGAATAAAGTTGCAGCAGATAAACTAATACTAATAACGCTGAAGTTAAATGGCTGGTTATGTAGTTTTGCTAATATTATTGAAGGAAGGCCAAATTGAGATAAATACGTCTGAGCAAACCATTCTAATTCATGAGAATGAAATATTTTATTTACAACTAAAAATGAATCAGAGCCTAAAAAATTTTCTCCATATCCCATTATACGGAGGTTCCAGTAAAGGAAAAGACTTAGACAGAATATAAAAGTTAATGGAATTCTCATTGCTGCCAGAGACCATTGTTGTGACACATTAGTGTTATTCACCACACTCTCACCCTTAACTCATAGTAACTGATTGTAAATTCTTCATATTTTGTACAAAATTCAATCAATGAATTGATGCAACTAACGATTAAGCAATAATCGAGCCATAAACCACCAAATGTAAAGAAAACATGAATTTTTGTAATCGCATATAGTAGCATTTATTTGGTTTATTTCATCAAAAAAAGAAACAGTGACAAGAATCGGCTACATTGCCCATCCAAAAATATCAACATACATGCAGAGCAATCCTCAAGATGGAACTGATGAAGATGTAGAATGAGGCAATATATCGAAAGCGATGCAACTGACGGAACAGGGAGCAGTATCGGTATGTACTCTTCTGCTCGCCGCTTAAGGGCGGCATGAATCCGATTTTTTCAGACATAACATGTCCGATCAACGATGAAAATACCTATTATCTTGTGTCATTACAACTTAATCACTGAGGCCATTTCCGCGCGAAGGCATCCAATGGAAATATGATTATTTTATTTAATTTCAAATGGTTAGCTAGTATTGTTGCTTCCTGCTAAGAATTGCATATCTAGCAATGAGTACATTCTTAATTCTGATGCACATTTGGTTCTCGCGTTCTTTAAACTATCAATTTTTATAGGTGACCTATGAAAACCCATAAAAGCTGCACTGTTTTTTACGCTTCTCCGGTCATTCAGCACATGAAAACCGATGTTGGTCACATTTGTTTGCAATTTGTCCCAGTATCGACATATTAAGTTGCGTAAAAAGAACGGCTAATTTCACGTAAATGAGGATATTTCTTTGAAATGCCGTTTGTTTTTTGCCTTCTCCCTTTTGTCCGCGACAATCCATTGCGCGTTGGCAGATGATATGCCGATTTCTCCCCAGCCGCCGGAAATTCAGGCGGGCTCATGGGTCTTAATGGATTACACCACCGGGCAGATCCTCACTGCAGGCAATGAACATCAGCAGCGTAATCCGGCCAGCCTGACCAAGCTGATGACTGGCTATGTTGTGGATCGCGCCATCGACAGCCACCGTATCAGCGCCAGCGATGTGGTTACGGTAGGTAAGGATGCCTGGGCGCGAGGAAATCCGGTCTTTGACGGCTCTTCGTTAATGTTCCTGAAAGCCGGGGATCGCGTTACGGTGCGCGACCTGAGCCGCGGGCTGATTGTCGATTCCGGCAACGATGCCTGCGTCGCGCTGGCCGATTATGTAGCGGGAAGCCAGCCGCAGTTTGTCAGCATGATGAACGATTATGTGCAAAAACTAAATTTGCGTGATACCCATTTTGAAACGGTACATGGCCTGGACGCACCCGGGCAGCACAGTTCGGCATATGATCTGGCGGTGCTTTCCCGCGCCATTATCAGCGGTGAGCCAGATTTTTATCATATGTACAGTGAGAAAAGCCTGACCTGGAACGGTATCACCCAGCAGAACCGTAATGGGCTGCTGTGGGATTCATCATTGAATGTTGATGGCCTGAAAACCGGGCATACCTCGGGTGCCGGTTTTAACCTGATAGCATCAAGCGTTGATGGGCAGCGTCGCCTGATTGCGGTTGTGATGGGGGCGGAAAGCCCGAAAGGCCGTGAAGACCAGGCGCGGAAGTTGCTGCACTGGGGCCAGCAAAATTTTGATACCGTGCAGATTCTGCAAAAAGGTAAAAAAGTTGGCAGCGAGCGTATCTGGTATGGCGATAAGGAACAGATGACGGTCGGTACCGACCAGGATCTTTGGCTGGCGCTGCCGAAAGCGGAACTCCCGAATATCAAAGCACGCTATGTCATAGACGCTAAAGAGCTCGAAGCCCCGCTTGCCGCTCATCAGCGCGTGGGCGAAATCCAGCTTTACGATCGTGACAAAGTGGTGGCGCACTTGCCGCTGGTGACGCTGGATGATGTCGGTAAGGGTGGCTTGTTCTCGCGGTTGAGCGACTATCTGCACCACAAAGCCTGATGATGATGCGGACTGGCTGTGACGCGAATCTGCTCACATAATTGATCTGTTGTGAGTGCCCGGTTTCGATGATTTCACTACACTGTACAAATAAACAGTGAAGGGAGGGTAACATGGCATACACCGTAAGACAGGTTGATAAGCGCACTATCGCCGGGTTTCACCTGGTTGGCCCCTGGGATGTCACCGTCAAGAAAGGGTTCGAGCAGTTAGCGATGTGGGTTAACGGTAAACAGATTCAGACTCAGGAATGGATCACGGTTTACTATGACAATCCCGATGAAGTTCCCGCGGAAAAGTTGCGTGCTGATGTGGTTGTTTCGGTTCCGGCTGATTTCGTCATTCCTGAAAACAGTGAAGGGGTGATGCGTACTGAGATTCCGGCAGGCCTGAACGCAGTGGCACGTGCTCGCGTCTATAACGAAGAGTTTGAACAGGCGTGGGATGCTTTTTTTGATGAATTGATGGCAGACGAGCAGTATCAGATTGCTTTACGCCCCTGTTTTGAAGTCTATCTGAATTCAGCGCAGAAGGATGGCTACTGGGAAATCGATATGTACATTCCCGTAGAACCAAAAGTGCTCTGATCGTAAACGTTAAAAGGGTTCACTGTTCAATCTGTACACGCGGATTTTAAGCAGTGAACCCTTTTTTTGTTCTAAATAGTGACCTTTGCCGCAGAAAGATCGCTACAATTGCGCCTTCGTTGTTTTTTGACTGGAGAGCGGGTGTGCGTCCCGACAAATCACTCAGTCCTTTTGAGATCCGTCTTTACCGACATTATCGCGTGGTTCACGGCGTACGTATTGCGCTGGCTTTTATCCTGACCTTTTTGTTGGTTCGTCTGCTCAATGTACCCGAGGGTACCTGGCCACTCATCACCCTGGTGGTGATCATGGGGCCGATTTCGTTCTGGGGAAATGTGGTTCCCAGAGCATTTGAGCGCATTGGTGGCACAATCTGTGGCTCTGCGTTGGGGCTTGTCGCGCTTAAGCTTGAGCTGATGTCCCTTCCGCTGATGGTGATGTGGTGTGCGGGAGCCATGTTCCTCTGTGGCTGGCTGGCGCTGGGTAAAAAGCCCTATCAGGCATTGCTTATCGGTATCACGCTGTCGGTGGTGGTTGGCGCGCCGGCCGGGGATATGAATACGGCGTTGTGGCGAAGTGGCGACGTCATTTTTGGCTCGTTACTGGCAATGCTCTTCACCGGTATCTGGCCGCAGCGAGCCTTTCTGCACTGGCGTATCCAAATGGCAAACTACGTTACCGCCTTTAACCGGGTCTATCAGGCCGGTTTTTCGCGTAACCTCGTTGAGCGCCCGCGGCTGGAAAGGCATCTGCAAAAAATACTCAATGATGTGGTGAAAATGCGCGGCCTGATTACACCCGCCAGTAAAGAGACGCATATCCAGAAAGCCATTTTTGAAGCGATTCAAACCGTAAGCCGCAATATGGTGTGTGTGCTGGAACTGCAAATGAACGCGCACTGGGCTTCCCGCGCCAGCCACTTCGTTATGCTCAACGCCAGTACGTTGAGTGAAACGCAGCAAATGACGCAGCAAACGTTGTTGACCATCGCCCATGCGCTCTATGAAGGAAATCCGCAACCGATTCTGGCCAATACGGAAAAACTGACTGACATTGTGACGGAATTGCGCGACCTGCTCCGCGATCATCAGGGCGATGCGTTGGCGGAGAATTCGATTCACGGCTATGTGTGGCTGAGCATGGAGCTGGCACGGCAACTGGAGTTGATGTCACATTTAATATGTCGGGCGCTGCGCAAATAAGCTTCACACAATTCGGAAAAACAGTCAGGCTGTTTCGATTCAGCCCAATTTGGGGTTATGATAGAGAAAAGGATAAAATCATTGTCATCAGCAACGGCTAAAAGTAAGGTCTTAGGCGGTTGCTTTAACGAATCCGAATCTCACATTAGCAGGGGTATCAAAATGGAAACAAGTAAGCCTTCATTCCAGGACGTTCTGGAGTTTGTTCGTCTGTTCCGTCGTAAGAATAAACTGCAGCGCGAAATCCAGGATGTTGAGAAAAAGATCCGTGATAACCAGAAACGTGTACTGCTGCTGGACAACCTGAGCGACTATATCAAGCCGGGTATGAGCGTTGAAGCTATCCAGGGTATTATCGCCAGCATGAAAAGCGATTACGAAGACCGCGTTGATGATTACATCATCAAAAACGCCGAGATCTCCAAAGAACGTCGTGAGATCTCCAAAAAACTGAAAACAATGGGTGAGCAGAAACCCGTTGAGCCAAAAGAAGAGTAATCACTCTGACGGTGAGAGGGCCTCTCTCACCGTTCTCTTACCCCGCCTTCCACCATGCGCAACAGATGTTGTTGCGGCCAGTGCTGTTGCAATGCAGGTTTACTCAGTAACGCGCGCAATTTCGCCAGATCATGACGTTGTCTGTCCAGAAATAAGCCCACAACACTACCGCTATGGGCGACATTCAGCCCGTACAAATCGCACTGTTCCACTATCCCCATCAGTGAATTAAAACCCGGTTTAGGTAGCAGCGTCTGGCTTGCCATGGCACTTTGCGATGCCGCCTCGCCCAGTAGTGCCGGATCGTTTGTCAGGCAGGCGCGCTGCACTTTACGCCAGGCGCTGTCGAGAGCATCGGCGTTGGCCATCAGTGCGGCCCGCCGGGGCAGGCGATGATAATCTTCTGTGCGAAGCGTTAACGTGCTTTCCAGTAATAAGACATCGAGAGTGGGAACACGCTCACAGGAGATCCGTGTTTGTGCGGTATTGTGATCAAATAACGTCAACGAGCGAAAAACGGTGCTGTCGGTGGGTTCCAGCGCGACGCAAAGCTGAGAGAGGGTGACGTCATCAAGCGTAAACCCAAGATGACGTGATGTGGCAACCGCTGTGGCCGCGATATCTGCGGTACTGCTCGCCATCCCTTTGGCGACGGGAATGGTCGAGCGGCAGTCAATGCGGATTTCATCACTTAATGCAGCAGGTAGCTGCCAGTGTGCCAGCACCTGTTTTACCATCGCTCGTACCAGGGGGCGTTCAGCAGGCACAGGCGTACCGGCTGTGACTTCAACCTCGCTATACCAGTCGACCGGGCAGGAAACCAGCTTTTCACTGCCCAGGATCCATCCCTGAATGATTTCGCCGCAGGATGCGGGACACTGTGCCAGCGCCAAGTTCAACCTCTCATTGTGGTGCGTAACGTCAGGATAGTGTCATGCCGATCCGCTGAAGGCCAGAATTTCGCGTAACGACACCACGCCGCCAATCACGATCAGCGCGGGGGCGTGAAACCCGGCGGCTTCGCTCTCTTGTGCCAGCGCAGACAGCGGTGCGCAGAGAACTTTCTGTTCCGGTGTGCTGGCACGCATCACCACGGCTGCAGGTGTATCGGCTGGTTTACCTGCACTCATCAAAGCGGCACAGATGGTCTGTATCTGCGACATCCCCATCAGGATCACCAGCGTCCCCGGCAGGACCGCAAGTTTACCCCAGTCCTGAGGTTCTTTACCGTCCTGTAAATGGCCGGTCACAACATGAAAACTGGAGGCAAAATCACGGTGCGTGACCGGGATACCCGCGGCTGCAAGCCCGCCAATCGCGGAGGTGATACCTGGTACCACCTCGCACTCGATACCACACTCCCGTAATGCTTGCATCTCTTCGCTTCCGCGACCAAAAACAAAGGGATCACCGCCTTTTAAGCGCACAACCCTGAGGCCTCTGCTGGCGCAATCAATCAGGATTTGGTTGATTTGTGGCTGCGGGATAGGGTGGCGATTCGCCTCTTTGCCCACATCGTGCAACTCACAACCCGCCGGGGCTTCCTGTAACAGAAGCGGATTAACCAGCCTGTCGAAAACAACGGCCTCGGCTTCACGCAGGCAGTTTAATCCTTTTACGGTCAGCAGACCCGGGTCGCCCGGGCCTGCGCCCACCAGCCAGACTTTACCTGTCATGCTTCTGCCTCCGCATATTCCGGCAGCCCGATGCGCATTACGTCACGGGCAATCATCAGTTCTTCATTGGTATTGATCACGGCGACTTTCACCACAGAATGGTCAGTCTGGATAAACGTGGCATTGCGGTCGTTTTTCCCGGCGTCAATGTCCAGCCCCAGGAAATGCAGGTTGCGACAGATGGCCGCTCTGGCTCGTGCGGAGTTTTCACCAATGCCGCCGGTAAATAACAGAACATCCAGGCCACCCAATTGCATTACATAGCTGCCGATAGTGGCGCGGATACGTTCGGCAAAAAGAGTGAGCGCCAGTGTTGCGCGCGCGTTGCCAGCATTCGATGCTTGTTCGACATCGCGAAAATCGTTCGATACGCCAGAGACCCCGAGCAGCCCCGATTCGTTATTTAGCAGAGCGTTAAGCTGTTGCGGCGACTTGTCTTCTTTTAACGCAACCCAGGGCAAAATAGAGGGGTCGATATCCCCGCTGCGGGTACCCATCATTACCCCCGACTGCGGTGTGAACCCCATAGAGGTGTTGACGGAGCGCCCACCTTTAATAGCACACAGGCTGCTGCCATTGCCTAAATGGCAGGAGATAACCCGCAATGCGCTTAATGGAACGCCCAGTTTTTCGGCTAATTGCTGGCTGACAAATTTATGGCTGGTGCCATGGAACCCGTAACGGCGAATCCCAAGTTCCGCGTAATAGCGCCAGGGCAAAGGGTAGATGAAAGCGCTTTGTTCCAGCGTCTGATGAAATGAAGTATCAAACACGGCAACCGCTGGGGCATGTGGCAGCGCCTGGCGAAAAATGCGAATGCCCGCTGCGTTGACCGGGTTGTGTAATGGTGCCAGTTCCGCAAGGCGTTCGATTTCTGCCAGTGCGTCATGGGTAATCAACGCCGAGTCTTTAAAAGTTTCTCCACCGTGTGCGACACGATGCCCCACGCCGTCTATTGCCGATAAGGAGGAGATAATGTTATGTGAAAGCAATTTTTCCAGCAGTAATTCCGCCGCCTCTTTGTGGTCGGCAATGGCACGTGTCTCCTGCCATTTTTGTTCCCCCTGCTTGAGGGTGAAAATGGCATCGGAAAGCCCGATACGTTCGATCAGACCCTGACAGAGAAGCGTGCCTGCAGGCATAATAAGAAGCTGAAATTTAAGCGAAGAACTACCGGCGTTGATTGCCATTATTGTTCGGGACATGCGTGCTCCTGGGGTTGAAGAAAAGCGATGACCTCAGCGACACCCTGACCGGTTTGCGCGCTGGTGATAAAAAGGTGCTCTGCACCTGACTGCCGTAACCACTCGCCGATTTGCGTGATCTTGTGTTCTGCGACAAGATCGGCTTTGGTGATGATGCCAATCGTCTGGCGGTTCATCGGCAAGGTAAATCCGGGTGAAAATGGGCACCATTCGGCGTCGGCATTCAGTACCAGCGCCACCACATCGGCTTCGCAGGCGCTGGTGAGTAAGGCGCTGTAGAGGCATCGGTTTTCGAGGTACTCCCCCGGCGTATCGATGGTCTCAGGTGACCAGACAATGGCCTGCGTTTTTTGATAGCGCATTGCCTCACCGCGCAAGCGTTGTGTTAGCGATGTCTTACCGCACTGGCTTGGGCCAATTAACATCATTCGTTTCATCGCATCAGGTCCTTGTGACCTGGCAGGTCGTAAAGTGCAGCATTTCGCCGAGTGAACGCGTCACCTGACGTAGTGCATACTCCACTGAGGAAACATCCCCCGTGAGGACCACGGCACCTGTGAAACGATCGATAAAACCGATCTCTACCGCCCCGGATTTGGTCGCGATATCGCAGGCGATGATTGAGGCTTCGCTGGGGGTAATCGTCAGAATGCCAATGGCAGAAGCCGTCTCGCTTAAGCCCAGCTTTTTGTAGAGATCTTTGCCTGGATTGGCGATCAAATGGGCCAGGGTGACCTGTTTACCGGGCACATACTCCTGAATCATGCGTTCAGTACTGCGTTGTGTCTCCATTAGCCCTCCACAATCTGTCGCCACATGGCTTCATGGGGACGCGGGATCACCGAGCGGTACACCAGCAGACCTTTTTCGCCAGCACTTTCACTGGCAACGGCGACGGCATTTTCCACATCCGAAATATCACCGGTCACGACCATGTAGCATTTGCCGCCAATGCCGAACGCCATATGAACGCGTACCAGGGTGACATTCGACGCCTTCACTGCACGGTCGGCCGCGCTCACGCAGGCGGCTACACTCCAGGTTTCAACGATACCCACTGCCTGACGTTGCTCGACGGCATTGAGACCGCTAATCGCAGGCAGCACGCTGGCATGAATATTTGGAAGGACCAGGCTGTCGACCAGCATCTCTCCGGCCTGGCTGTCGCCCGTGGCAATAGCCTGCTGGACTGCGCCGACATCGCCTCCCACCATGACCAAAAATTTGCCGGGGCAAAGCGTCTTACTGACCAGAAGCGTCACATTGGCGCTTTTGAGCATGGCATCACCTAGTTCCATGCCTTTGGCGATGCTGGTTAATTCAAGTATTCCAATAGCCTGTGACATGGTTAACCTCGTACAACCGTAATGGCTTTATCTGTGACCGACGCAATAACGCCATCGATACTGGCATGAAGGGGAACGCCCAGCGCACCTTCGGGGATAGTGGCAATGCGCTGCCCCCGGATGACGACGTCGCCTTCTTTTACGCAAGGAATCGCTGGCGCACCAATATGCTGGCGCAGCGGCAATACGACCTGTGAAGGGGTAATGACGTGCTCTTCCAGCGGCGCATCCTGATACCAGTCGCGCAGGCCAAGCCTGGCCACCAGGCGCTTGACAGGGATCAGGCGATAGCGCGCCATCTCATCAGCCTCGCGAAGCGGCCCCTCATAGCGTGCGCCGCTGGCGCGTAATTGAACTTTAAGGAGACGGTTTACCCGCATCGGTGAGATGCCTACCGGGCAGGCGACGCTTTCACAGACGTTGCATTCAGAACAGGTCAGGGCACTGAGCAGCGTTTGCGGCGTAGCGACGCCCTGATAATTGACGGCCCGCACCAGAAGATGAGGCGAGAGTTCGTGGCCAATTAAATGCCGGGGGCAGAGATCGGTACATAACCGACACTGCTCGCAGACGGTACGGGCGATGGTCAGCACGGTGCGGTCATCCTGCAGGCGGCGCTGAATCAGCGAGTGTGATTTCGGCAGTACCAGCAGACCACCCGTAGTTTTTGTCACCGGCACATCCAGTGATGGCAGCAGGCCGCCCATCATTGGGCCACCGTTAATAAAACCGGGCTCCTCTACCGTGGCGCCACCCGCCATTTCCAGCACTTCCCGTAATGACATACCCAGCGGGACCGTTACAGTCAGGGGATGACGTACCGCGCCGTTTACCGTCAGGGTTCTGCGGGTCACGGGATATTGCTGTTCCACCGCGCGTGCAATATTGAGAACGGTCTGCACGTTATTGACGACAACCCCCACGCTGACCGGCAGCGCGGCAGGCGGTACACGACGCCCTGTCGCCATCCAGATAGTGATAACTTCGTCTCCGGCGGGGTAGACGTCAGGCAGAATATGCAGACGAATCTGCGCAGGTAGTAGTGGAGTAAGTGCGGCGATGGCGGCGCGATATTTTTCTTTGAGCGCAATAATGCCCTCTGTCGCGCCCGTTGCCGTCATGCCATAAAGCACGCCACGCACCAGTCGTGCCGCCTGTTGCGCCATCAACTGCTGATCGACTTTCAACATCGGTTCGCATTCGGCGGCATTAACCAGAAAAATCTCGACCTGTGCCTGCAGTTTTACATGGGTTGGAAACCCGGCGCCGCCAGCGCCAACGACGCCAGCTTCGCGTACGCGCTGGCGAATGGTCTCTGCCGTTGCCGGGGTTAATTCGCCCCATGGGGACGGGAGAAGGGCCGCTTCACTCACAGCAATTCCTCCAGAATATGTCGAATGTCATTGCCATCGGCAGGGCGAGGCGTGGTTTTCAGCGTGACATCCGCCAGTGCAGCCTGAACCATGGCGGGGATCCGCTCACGGAATTTATCTTTGTCTGCTTTTAGCGCGACCGAGAGCGTCGGCATCTCACACTGCTGACGAAGCTGCTCAATCTGGCGAATCAGTGAATGAATGGCGACCAACTCATTCGCGCCTGTCGGGCAAAAATGGCAGGCTTTAGCCAGCCGGGCATAACGCTTCGCCGCACGTTTATCACTGGCATTAAAGCGAATGACTGCCCCCAGCAGCAGCGCATTAGCTAACCCATGCGGCAGGTGAAATTGCCCGCCCAACTGATGGGCAATGGCGTGATTAATACCTAACCCCGCCTGGCTGAACGCCATGCCAGCGAGGGTCGCGGCGTTGTGCATTTTGCCACGCGTCGCCAGGCAGTCGCCTTTACGTACCGCCGTTGGCAGGTACTGGAACACTAACTGTGCTGCTTTCTCTGCCAGCGCATCGGTAAAATCGCTGGCCCGAGGCGACACATAGGCTTCGAGGGCGTGGGTCAGCACATCCATGCCGGTATTCGCCGTAATAGCGGGCGTGACGCTAACGACAAGCGTCGGGTCCAGGATCGCGATATCGGGATAGAGCGCATTATCGAACAATGGATATTTGATGCCTTTTTCGGGATCGCTTATCACGCAGGCGCTGGTCACCTCCGAGCCAGTGCCGCTGGTGGTCGGAATCGCGACACAGGTTTCGATATTGACGCCCTGTTGTTTGCTGAACCAGACGATCGCTTTCGCCGCATCCAGCGCGGAGCCGCCACCGAAACCAATAACCACCTGCGGCTGGAGTGAATGCATCTGTGTAATGCCTTCCACAACCGTGGCGATGGTCGGATCAGGTGTAATGTCGCTAAAGACGCTGATGCGGTTATCTGCCGGGATTGCCTTGCGCAGTAGTTCTATAAGCGGAGAGCTGGCAAGAAAACCGTCGCAGACAACCCATATGTGCTTGTTACGAAAGCGTTTAAGCACCTCAAGGCTTCCCGCTCCGCTGTAGAGTCGCGTTTGTAGCGAAAATCTCTTCATATCGGCCTCAATTAGCGAATGGAGAAACCGTTGGTCAGTACGCAACGACGCGAACGTGCAAAGGTTTTTGCTGATGTCGTGCCTTCGCCGGTAGGTGTGGCTATTGTGAATGTGGTAAAGCCTTCACCGCCCACGCCAATCCCCGCATAAGACGGTCCGTTTTTCACAAAAATAGAGGTCTGCAGGCTGCGCGCGGCCAGGTTCAGGCGGGAGACATTTTGTGAATGCATCACCGCCGTGTGGTGCAGACCCTCCTCAACAACGAGGGCAAGGGCGAGGGCGGCATCAAAATCGTTAACCCGAACGACAGGCAGTACGGGCATTAACTGCTCTGCGGTAACCAACGGATCGTTGCCTTGAACTTCGGCGATCAACAGGCGAGGCGCTTTAGGCGGCACACTCAGACCGGCCGCTTGCAGAATGTGTGAAGGGCTTTTACCGACCAGTTTTTTATTGGCCACCCCATCCTGGATACAGACGGCACGCAGTTTATCGATATCCGCACCGGTAATGCGCAGCGCGCCAAATGCCTGCATCTGTTGCATCAGGCGGTCGGCAACACAGTCGACAACAATCAGACTCTTTTCTGCAATGCAGGGCAGGTTGTAATCGAAGGATGCGCCGTTGATGATGTCTTCCGCTGCTTTCACCAGATCGGCAGTTTCGTCGACGATACAGGGTGGGTTTCCGGCACCTGCGCCGATCACTTTCTTGCCACTTTTTAGGCCCATCAGCACAATGCCTGGGCCACCGGTAATCGCCAGCAGGGCGATTTTGGGATGCGCCATCATCTGCTGAGTGGCTTCGAATGTAGGTTCGGCAACGGTTACTACCAGGTTGCGAATACCCGTATGGCGAAACGCGATATCTTCAATCATGCGGATCAGCTTGAGCGAAACCTTTTTCGCACCCGGATGCGGGCTGAAATAGATGGTATTGCCAGCCGCCAGCATGCTGATGCTGTTGTTAATAATGGTTTCGGTCGGGTTCGTGCTTGGCGCAACGGAGCCAATAACGCCAAACGGGGAATATTCGAATAACACCATGCCGCCGTCGCCGGTCAGCGCGGTGGTGGTGAGATCTTCTATACCCGGGGTGTTTTCCAACGCGGCTTTGTTTTTGAGAAACTTGTCTTCTTTGTTGCCCATACCGGTTTCTGTGGCGCTCTCTTCGGCCAGTTCGGCCAGATAGGGGGCCAGCTCATCACGAATACCGCCAATAATGGCGCTGCGGGTTTTTAAGGGACACTGTTGATAGCGCAGGAAGGCCTGGTGTGCTGCGTCGATAGCTTCTGCTGGCGTGGCGAATACCCCTTTGGTGCAGCTCTCTTTTTTCTCTTGTGTCGGTGTGAGTTGTTCGCTCAGGATGGTGCGAATAAGGGTTTCAAGTTCGGTCGTATTCATTATTTTTTTCCCATGTTAATCGCCGCAAGTGCGGTCTGAGCAATGTCCATGTCTTGTTCAACGGAACCGCCGCTGATGCCAAGACCACCAATAATGTTGCCGTCACGCCAGATGGGGAAACCGCCTCCAAAAGTGACAACTTTGCCTTCCATGTGCGCCTCTAACCCATACAGCGCGCGTCCTGGTTGCACTGCGTCTGAAAGTTCGTGTGTGGCCGATTTCATCGCGACCGCCGTCCAGGCTTTTTTCGGTGCCAGGTCGCTACTGACTAGCAGCGCGTCTGGCATGCGCCAGGTCAGCATGCCGATGCCATGGGCGTCCACGACGCTTATCACCACCGGCACGTTAAGCTCGCCAGCGTGTGTCATCGCGGCTTTGGCCAGTTGATGAAGGTCATGAAATGAAAGTGACATAGAGGTGCCTTTCACCGGTATGGCTTGTGCCGCAGCGCGATAACGCGCCGCGACTTCGTGAATGACTTTTTCCTGGTGCGCCAGATGGTCTTCAAGGCGGGCCAGCGCGTACAAGCAGTCGGAAAGGCGGTTGATATAGCGCATCAGCACCTGACGGACGTTTACCTGTTCACTTAACTCCACCAGGCGACGCTCGGCTTTGCGGGCCAGTGTCCGGGCAACATGCAAACGGGCTGCTGCTTCGCAGCGGCCTGGCAGCACAAAGCTGTGGACGTTGTCGACCTGGGACATCGCGTTGTCTATTGCTTGTTCCAGCGCAGCAATATCTTCGGTACTGACATAGCGCTGTTTTGGCGAGGGTGTTTCGCTTTCACTCGCCAGTTCTGCGCTAAACCAGAAAATCTGCAGTTGCACCGCTTCCAGGAATGGCTTGCTGGCGGGGGCTTGCACGGCGCAGGCACAGAGACTCAACTGAGAGTTGAGTTCATCCAGCGTGCCGTATGCTTCGACGCGCGGATGGGTTTTGCTGACGCGCTGGCCGCTAAACAGAGCCGTCGTGCCAGCGTCGCCAGTGCGGGTATAAATGGCCATTATTCCTCCTTAGCGCGACAGGGTGTCGACAATGCCCACCACCGCCAAATCAATGGCTTCGTTCGGGCCGGAAAAAACATGCCTCGCACTGGAGCCACTGCTGAGCAGAACCAGTTCGCCGACACCTGCACCAACGGAATCAACGGCTACTTCATCACCCTGTAATGGGTTGGCGGGAAGTTCGCCGTCTGCCGTAACCCGCCGGACCAGCAGCAGTTTTTTTCCCACCAGAGAAGCGGATTTTTGTGTCGAGACCACCGAGCCAGTTACCCTTGCGAGATGCATGCTTTACTCCTGCTTCACGAGTCGTATGTGTTGTGAAATCACTGCGTCACGGGCCAGTGCCGTGATAACCGTTTTACGTGAGACAGCAAGCCAGCACGCGTTGAGGCCAGCGACATCGCGGTAGCTCAATACTTTTGCCTGATGGATAACCACCGTGACGCCTTGCTCATCCATGAATGTCACAGGCAGTTTTGCCAGTGTTTTCAGGGGCAAGCAGGGCAGCAGCCTGCTGTTTAACGTAATGCTCACGGACATGCCCAACGCCAGGGCTTCAAACAGGTGTGCAACGGCGGTGTTGTCCTGGTCGCCGTCTGCCAGCGCTCCCAGAAAACACAGATCGGTTTGTTGCACGCAGAGCGCGTCATGGTTCAGAAAAAACTTCATCACAGAAGCATGACGCAGCTCTTCCTGACTGAGCGTGAGGGTGTTGCCCTGCCTGGCCTGCAGGCGGGCAACGATCAGCCCGACGATGTGCGCTAACTGTTCGCTGTTCATGCGCATGGTACCAGGCGAGCGCGAGCGCCAGGTTCGTCTGCACCACAGGCATTCGCTTCATCGGTATCGATATGCATTTCGAGAAGCAAACCCGGCGTCACGCGGATGGCGACATCATCAAAAATCACCCGGCGCCCGGTGCCTTCAACTGCAACGCAGACGTTGTCGCCATGGGAAACGCGCAGAACCAGGGCGTCCAGCGGCGACATATGAATGTGCCGTTGTGCGACGATGACGCCGTTGGGTAAGTCGATTTCCGCATACGGACTCACCAGCCTGATCCCTGGTGTACCCGCCAGATTGCCGGACATGCGCAGCGGGGCGGCGATACCCAACGTACGGGCATCCGTACGTGAAATCTCGACCTGGCTGGCGCCGCGTAGCGGGCCAAGCAGGCGCACATTTTTCAGTTGCCCTTTTGGTCCTACCAGCGTGACGGTTTGCTCCGCCGCAAAATAACCGGGTTGCAGCAACGCTTTTTTAATCGTCACCGTCTGACCGGGAAATAACCGCTCGAAATCCTCAGGTGAAAGATGGATATGTCGGTTCGATATACCCAGAGGGATGGGACGCGCACGCATCTCATCCAGAACCTGAGTGACCACATTTTCGACTAACTGTTTATCCATGTTTATTCCCCTCGCTGACCGCTATGAATACACAGCGAGCGTGGTTCCCCTTTCTGGCGTGGACACGCCGGGTCAAGGCAAAGATTGCAGGTCACCAGTTGAATCGCCGCCGATTCGGAAGCGGCGGATGTTTCTTCACGCAATGGCTGCTCGTGCTCAATGCTCTGAACCGGTTTTTCCGTTGTTGTTATCGACACAGGCGGCGTTTCAGGAATGGCTGCACGCGTTGGCGCAGAGGCCAGAATCCCCTCAGCAGGCCGCGCAATGACCTTTTGTGCCACCAGCCCGTTACGCGTTTGCGCAAAGTTGGCGCCAGTGATGATGGCCGACTGAACAGAGGCCACATCACCAGCGACTTTGATTACCGTCCAGCCAGAGCCATTGGTTTTTTCCATACCCAGCAGCGTGATGGAAGCGGCTTTCGCCATAACATCCGCGCAACTGATAGCCAGCGCCAGACCGCTAACTTCAAGTAATCCGAGTGATTGCTTCACGCTGTGCTCCTTTATCTGCCAGTCAGGCTGATTTCGGTAAAATGGCTTCGACGTCGCTGTGCGGACGCGGGATCACGTGACAAGATTTCACTTCACCCACCGCGCTGGCTGCCGCAGCGCCTGCGTCAACGGCGGCTTTCACTGCACCCACGTCACCGCGCACCATGACGGTGACCAGACCCGAACCAATTTTTTCGTAACCTACCAGTTGCACGTTGGCGGATTTCACCATGGCATCGGCGGCTTCGATTGCACCCACCAGACCTTTTGTTTCAACCAGTCCCAATGCGTTGTTCATACTGCGTTTCTCCTGTTTATGGATAAAAGTGGTTACCGGAACGGTATCCCCTTCACCAGTCTGGCGGCGTTATTACCTGCCTTGCGCCTGGACTGGAGGTCTTCATGAAGCATCAGCGTAAAAAGCGGCGCTGATGCGGGTAAATTTCGGTAATGGATAACCAGTTGCTGGTTATCGCAGGCGATGCCAACCAGCAGTGCTGACTGGTTGGCCGCCTGCCAGGCATGGGCGACGACATCAAGCCCGGAGGCCTGTTGCCAGCGCCAGGGAATACCTTCCTCTTCAATTCCCCACAGCACTTCCTGCCACTGCGGCTGGCACTCTGCGAGCGCGGTGATAACGATGACCGGACTGTCCTGCTTAACGTCCATTGGCATACTCCTTCTGCCAGGAGAGGATCAGCCCCGTTGCCACCGCGTTGCGTGGACCTTCAACGCCCCGGATATTTCCCCGTCCGGCCACCAGTCGGTAGTGGGCAAGGGCATCGGTGACGAGTTGCGGTATCTCAAAGTCGAGTGAGGAGCCGCCAACCAGCACCACGAATGGAATATCGCGGATGTTTCCGGTTGGGCTTACCTGGCGCAGCGCGCGCAGGGCATTGGTGACAAACACGCGTTCTTTGGCGCTGCGGCGAATAATGCGTACTTTTTCCAGCACCATGTCTCCCGGCAGCGGTACCAACTCATCGGGTTTCACAACACACACGCGGGCAAACACCGCAGGTGGAAGAGGGGTCGGGAAAAACTGCACGCTGCCGTCTTCATGACGCAGGTGAAAAAGGCTTTCGACTTTCGCCAGCGGGTACTTTTTGATTTCCTCCGCAAGGTAGCGATCCTCGAGCCCCAATTCGCGAGCGATGATCATCGTCACCATATCTCCGGCTCCGGCCAGATGGGTGGCGGTAATTTGCCCCTGCGGCGTAATAATGGAGGCGTCGGTAGAACCGGCGCCAAGGTCAAGAATGGCCAGTGGCCTCGATGTGCCCGGCGTGGTGAGCGCACCAAAGATAGCGGCTTCTGCTTCTGCACCGCCCACCTGCACATCAACGTGTAGCTTTTGCTCAATTTCGCGGGCAATCATGGCCATCTGTAGGCGGTCTGACTTGACCATCGAGGCGATGCCAACGGCTTGTTCGAGCGAGAACTCACCCGCCAGCCCCCCGGTCACGTTGACCGGTACAGCGGTATCGACAGCGAGGAGATCCTGAATAAATACATCGCTGCTGGGTTTGTTGGTTAGCTCAGCCATGGTCTGGCGGACATGTTCCAGCATGCCGCCGATATTGGTGCCAGCCTCGCCGGTGACGTTATCCAGTGTTGGACATTCATTCACCGCTTTCATGATGGCATCGGCCCCGGCGGCAACGTCGACCTTGAGCGTTCTGCCTTTGGCGACTAACTCAATATTCCCCGCGGGGATTGAGCGGGCTTTGACATCACCGGACGGTGTTTTCACGACGACGGCGGAACGGTTGCCAATCAGCGCCCTGGCCACGGGCACAATGTTGCGTGTCTCATCGGCGCTCAGGGAAAAGACAGTAGCGATGCCGTAAGGGTTAGAGAGACTTTCGATAACCTTGCCCGGCATCGCCACTTCAACAGCGGCGAGCATCCCCATCGGAATGCGCTCGATATACAGCACTTCGTCAACGATGGGGACAGGGCGCTCGAGGCGGTTATTGACCAGTACGCCATCGTCGCGCTGCAAAATGATGCCGTTGATGCGATAGCCGACTTGCGTTGAGGCGTTAACCATGCGCGCAACATCGGAAAAATCGAATGCAGCGGAAACAACCAGAATATAAGGTTGATCCGCTGGACGCGTCAGAAGCTCTTCCGGTGTGATAGTGATACCAACTCCCAACCCGATACCGCCGGGTGTTTTCGGGTTATGGCCTATCATTGTTGATTCGGTAATGATGGTTTCCGTGATGGTTTCCATCGCTACATCACCGATCACCGGTGTCGCTTCGTTAATACGAATAAGCGAAATATCGCTGACAGAGATACCCACATTGGCGACAACTTTGTTCAGCGCTTCCTGAATGCCGAATACATTGCGCAGTGTGCCTTTTATACCCGTCGTTTCCGCAAGCGAACTGCTCACAATGTTCAGTGCGCCAGTCTCATCCATGGTGGCCAGTGCCACTTCGGTTGACGAGTTACCTATATCAATGCCAGCTATATAACGCATAAGTCATCCCTGTGATTAATCGTCGCCTTTGAGTTTCTTGCGTTCGACGTAAAGCGCTGCCGCTTCACGTACAAATGCTGCGCAGATTTTTGCCTTGTAGTGGCTTTCCAGATCTTCTGCGATATCCAGCAACTCTTGCTTGGTTGAACGGTAGGGACGCAGTGCGTTGTAAATCTCCAGGATACGGTCATCCGGTACGGCGGTCAGTTCCGCCGCGCGCTCGAAGTTCATAGCCAGTCGGTCACGCCCTGCATCTTTGGCGATAGACGCCTGGATACGCAGGGTTTCCGGGGTGATACGCATATCTTGTGCGGTGATTTTCCCGTCCAGCACACTCTCCAGCGTTAACTCATCCAGGGTTTTATTGGTGGATGTTTTCACCCACTCCGGATGTTTATTCGCCAGCGGGTAATCGCTAACTTTGGCCTGGTGCGTGGTGCCGCCTGATGGCGCGGTTGGCGCCGTTACCGGGGTTGCCCCCTGCAGGCTATTCATACGGCTCAGCACATCACGAACCATTGATTCAATTGCGTCAGAATTCATGGTGTTGTCCTTTTAAAGCGCAACGCGCAGCTCTTGCGGGTTTTTCCCGGTCACGACGTATTTGGTCTCTTTGATATGCAGAATGGCGGACTTGGCCTGATATTTCGGACGCGCCATCTGATCGTTCAGCGTCGGCACAGGCTGCGGCGATTCGCGTTTCGCGTATTGCGCGGCGTTTTTGCCAATCTGACGATAGGTTTCAAGCGTCAGCAAAGGTGCCTGCGGGAAAAGCTCCAGGTTAGAAAGCGGCGGTAATCCTTGTTGGTGAATGACCGTTGTGCCTTTTGACTGGATACCCACAGAGATGCCCGAGCCGCTAAGACGGTTACCTTCCACGGCGACGAACGCCACGTCAGACGATTTGAAGCAGCGAATCACGCGTGCTTTCACGCCTTCTTCTTCAATACCGGCAATCACCTCGCGCAGGATGCTCTTGTGCGGTAAACCGACGATATTCACGGTTTGTGAAAGACCGAAAGCCGGACCAACGGCGATGATCACTTCATCCTGTTGGGTGCCGGGTTTCGCTTCGCCAATTTCCGTCAGAAAGCCGCCCTCAGCCGTTGCTGCAGGTTTTGCGGTACCGCCAGGTTGGGCGCTAAACGAGACTTTTTTATCGCTGGTTTGCATCTCTGCCAGCACATCTTCGATGATCTGGCGCAGCAATTTTTCGTTGATTTCCATCATTCACCCCTTAGCCCAATTCGTTCGGATCGAGTGCGCCCGGGATATTTTTGATCTCTTCCCAGCGTTCACCTTGCAGGCGATAACCTGTTGCCGGACCGGCATAGTCGTTTACATCGTTTACCGCTGAGAGCACCAGCCCGTCGCCGACGATGATGGCCGAGGTATGCAGGTAGTCACCGGTCAGTTTGGCTTTTTGAATGTTCAGCATGTCTTGCGCGACATCTTTAAAGCCGCCCTGGGCCAGGGCTTTCACCACTTCGAGACCGTTACGGTTCTTATTGATGATTTCCTGTGCGAATTTGATGTCTTCGACGATATTGCGCTCTGGCATATCTTTTGAGCCGTGGGCGTAGGTTGCCGCTTCCACTTCTTCGTCAGTGATAGGGGGTAATCCCATTCCTGCGAAGACGGCCTGCAAAGCACGAGCCGCTTTGTTGCGAATGGCGATGACATCTTCTTCACGCACCGGACGTAAACCGCCGTCAACTTTCAGGTCACGCTGGATGACGTTGTAATCGTCAAAGTCTTCCGCATCTTCGTTGGAGCCTGCGAACATGTTGTCGTAGTTCGGCACAGCGGAATAACCGGAGGAGATAAAGTCAGTACCCGGTAAGAACTGCATTAGCAGGCGGGCGGTACGGCGCATATCCGAGTGGGTAAATGTCTGGTCATTACTGGATGCGCACTCCAGATCCAGGGCGGCACAAATCAGGTTTTCGGCAAGAATGGCGCGAATACCTGACGGCACGGCAGAAGGCACACCCACACAGCTTACCGAGCCGTTTTGCAGACCCTGAACACCGGCGGCTTTGGTGATGTAAATGCAGCGTGCTTCCAGATACAGCATGGATTTACCTTCGGCATAACCCATCTGAACTTCTGAGCCAGAGCCGGAGGTGAAGCGCATTTTCAGGCCACGCGAGGCATAGGAAGATGCCAGGAAACCTTTTGACCACGGAGTATCATCGCCGTCGGTAAACACAGGCTCAGTACCATAAACCGAGATGGTTTCTGCATAGCAAGTGTGGCCGAGCATCCCCAGTTTCAATTCGGTTGCTTCTTCCAGTGAGCATTGGGTTAATACGCCAGGGCGACCAACCTGCGAACCGACCAATAGTGCGATGGCATTGAAGGGGGCGTAACGGGCGACCGCGACGGTGGTTTCCTGTTCGTCGAATCCACGGAACGCACCTTCGGCGGCATCGGCGGCAATTTGCACCGGGTTGTCTTTAACGTTAGTGACGTGCGCCTGCTGTGATGGGGTACGACGTGCGCGCATTTTCTGCATCGACATCATCATTTCCACCACGTTCATGTGCGACACCACTTCGACGATTTTTGCCGGAGTCATTGCGGTGGTGAGCGGCACAATGTCGCTGCGCTTAACGTTAGGATCGCAGAGCATGTTGGCGAGCTTGACAGAATCCATCGCCATCACTTCTTCCGCGCGATCCAGGTTGATACCGTAGCGGGCAATAAAGTGGTCAATCAGGTCAAATTTACTGGCGGGTTTACCGTCCAGTTCAGTAACCACGCCGTCGACAATGCGAATAGAGGGTTTGGGATCGTTCGGGCTTTCCATTGCGATAAAGCCTTCTTCAATCCACTCCTTCACAAAGCCGTCCTGGTTAACAGGGCGTTTCGCCAGCGCTTCAAATCGTTTCGATCTCATGAAACAGCCTCTCTGTTATCAGATGTAGGACGGACGGTCGTTTTTCGGCTCAGAGCCCATTGTGCCCAGTACGGTTTTGCCGATTTCACGGGCAGAAATGACGGCCTGACGTACAGCGCCGGAGTCGCCGGAGATGACCAATATGGCTTCGTTGCTGTAGCTGGTGCCTTTTGCCGGGGAGCTATACGCCACCACTTCCACATTGGCAGATTTCAGTGCCGTATCGGCCATTAACACGCCGACGGAGGCTGGAGCGCCAACAATCACGCCGCAGGCACGGCCAACCGGCGCGCCGAACGCTTTTTCCAGCGCGTAACTGGCGCGAGCGGTGTATTGCATTTCGATGTGGCCAGCTTCATTGGCATAAACATCGCCGAAGGTACGGTCGAGTTCTTTCAGCGCAACCTCGATGGCGCGTTTGACGTCAGAGACATCATTACCGCCGAACAGGATCAGTGAGCCGTGGCCCGCACCGCCTTTGGTATCACGCGGTAATTCGATGCTGATCACTTCGGTGTTGGTTGCTTTGACGGCTTCATCCGCCGCCATGATGTGCGGACCTGCGCCAGTACGTGCGCCGAGGATACCGATTGAGCGGTAGCGCTTTTCCAGTTTCATTGCATCAAGCAATGCGCTATCGACGTTCGCGATCACCAGACCAACGGTGTCGCCAATCGCCGTACCAACAAATTCCGTTAAACTGCAGCTTTTTTCTGCCATAGCCGTCTCTCGTTTGGGATGGGTTACAGTGGGGGAGGTCGCGGGTGTCGGTGAAGACACTTTGGCGATCACCTGAGCCATGATCTGTTCCACCAGGTCATTGCTACTCATTGGCTAATTCCCTTAGGTAAGATTTTTTCAACATCAGTGTGCGGACGCGGGATGACGTGTACGGCTTTCACTTCACCCACCTGAGCGGCTGCGGCAGCACCTGCATCCGTTGCTGCTTTCACGGCGCCAACGTCGCCGCGAACAATGACTGTCACCAGGCCAGAACCTATTTTCTCGTAGCCCACTAACATGACATTGGCGGATTTCACCATTGCATCTGCGGCTTCAATTGCGGCCGTTAAGCCTTTGGTTTCCACCATTCCTAATGCTTCTTGTTGCATAAAGACCTCGATAAGGTTGTCCCGATTTTTGGACTATACAAATAAGCGAGGAAAAAGAATGGCTGTCTTTAAATTACATTCGGAACATCCTGGTTTAATTAAGTGAAATAATTGCTTTTATAATTATTATATATATGATTTTTAATGGCTTTTTATTGGTATTAACATGGCAAAATATTGCTATGTCAATTTCACATTTACATTTTTGATAGTGACTTTATAAAAACGATGTGATATTTGCGCGGGCGAAATCATTCTGTGAGCAATGCTGTAAAACGACACACGAAAAATAACAATAATTTGTTATTTCAATAATGCGAATAATAGTGAGTGAATTAGGGCTCAGCCCCATATTCATTTAGTCTGAATGGCAAAATATTGTTATTGAGAGGCGATTTTTTTGGCGTTTTTACCCTGAGGTTGCCAACACTTTTCAATATCGCATTCCTATAGTGAGCGGCGTTGTACTCTGCTGCCAGCTTCAGGCGTGCTGGTGAGATCGTGACTCTACCTGGAAGGTGACACAAATGAATGATTCACTTAAGGCACAATGCATTGCCGAATTTTTAGGCACAGGGCTGTTCTTGTTCTTCGGAATCGGCTGTCTGTGCGCCATGAAAGTTGCCGGGGCTACGCTGGGGCTATGGGAGATTTGCATTATCTGGGGGCTGGGCATTTCACTGGCCGTGTATCTGACCGCCGCAGTGTCCGGTGCGCACCTGAACCCAGCGGTTACCATCGCCTTGTGGCTGTTTGCCTGCTTCCCTGCACGTAAGGTGGTGCCGTACATTGTGGCGCAAGTTGCGGGTGCGTTCGGTGGGGCCGCGGTGGCCTATTTGCTCTATCACAGCGTGTTCATTGAATATGAAACCGCTCATCATATCGTTAAAGGCAGTGTGGAGAGCCTGCAACTGGCATCGTTATTCAGCACTTATCCGGCTGCCGCGCTGAGTATCTGGGAAGCGGGCCTGGTGGAAATTATCATTACCTCAATCTTGATGTGTATGATCATGGCGCTGACCGATGATGGCAATGGTGTACCACGTGGTCCTTTAGCACCGCTGTTGATCGGTGTGCTTGTGGCGGTGATTGGTGCGGCTACCGGGCCATTAACAGGATTTGCGATGAACCCGGCGCGTGATTTTGGCCCGAAATTGTTCACTTTCTTCGCGGGGTGGGGAAACATTGCGTTTACGGGGGGCCGCGATATTCCGTATTTCCTCGTACCGATTATTGCCCCCATTATTGGGGCTTGCGGAGGGGCAGCCTGCTACCGTTATTTGATTGGCAAAAACCTCCCTTGCAATGCCTGTAAGCTGGAAGAGAGCAAAAGCTGACGCCTCTTCGAAATAGCGTCTTGAAATTACTGTCCAGTAATTATTTATTTCGTGATCTGCTTTCACGAACGCACGAAATCGTCTCCCAGGGATGGGAGACTTTTGTTATCTTGAATTCAGCCTATGGTCATTCAGTGTTATTGATTGCCATTTAATATGAATGATGTGTAAACAATATAGGTTTGTTTATAACAATAAATTAAAATTAACTGAGAGGTTTTATCATGATTTCTGCGAGTGCACTAAACTCCGAACTCATTAATAAAATCGCCCAGGATTTTGCACAAGCCACCGGTCTGGCCGTTGTTGTCGTTAATATCCACGGCGAAGAAATTTCCGAGCTTTTCAACTTCACACCCTTTTGCCAGCTGATGCGTCAGAACCCGCAACACAGCGCGCGGTGTCGTATGAGCGATCGTTGTGGCGGCTTCGAAGCCTCTAAATCCAACCAACCCTGCATCTACCGTTGCCATGCCGGACTTACCGATTTTTCTATTCCTTTGGTCATTGCCGGGCACCTGGTCGGGTTTGTACTGTGTGGGCAGGTACGTTTGCGTGAAGGCGATAGTGTTGAACTCATTAATATCCTTAACATTGACGATCGCTGGCAGGCGGATCAGAAATTGATGGATGAGTTTCTGAACGTACCAGAGATGGATTACTCGCGGGTCATTGCATCAGCCGATCTGCTTAAACTGATAGTCGAAAATTGCCTTAAAAAACAGCTCAATTTCGTTGTCATCAAAGATCAGCAACAGGCTCAGGAGGCGGGGCGAACGAGTCGAAATCAGGGGCCGCATGATAGTAAGATGAAGAAGGCGTTGCGCTATATTGATGCCCATCTCTCTGATGAGTTGCGCCTGGAAGACGTGGCGGCGCATGTTTATCTCAGCCCGTATTATTTCAGTAAGCTGTTCAAAAAATATCAGGGAATTGGCTTTAATGCCTGGGTCAATCGCCAGCGTATGGCCAGCGCAAAAGAAATGCTGTGTCACAGTGACTGGAGTATCGCCAGCATCGCGCGCAATTTAGGATTTTCTCAAACAAGTTATTTTTGCAAAGTATTTCGCCAGACATATCAGGTGACGCCACAAGTTTTCCGCCTGCAGAATAATGCAAACTATGACGGTGATTAAATTTCCGATAACAATATTTTGTTATTCCTAAAACCAATAAAATTGCCTGAAAGACCGTCAAAGTAAGAGATTAGAGAAAAGGCCGGACAATAAATTGTTATAGCGCAACAAATTATTGCCGATGCAGGGATAAACTGAACCAGTTTTTATTTCCCTGATGCGATAGATTGCAGTCAGGAGCAAAATCACTTTTTCAGCAATATGCTGTATGAGTGAAACGAACAATGAAGCCAACAGGTTTGCCGCAAATTATCGCGGCTGGGAAGGGGGTGAGAATCCCCCGCAGCCCCCGCTGCTGTGATGCTGACGACCCCGTAATCACCACTGATCGCAAGATTGGGAAGGACGGGCGAGGACGACGCTAAGCCAGAAGACCGGCCTGATGGTTACTCTCAACAACTTCGGTGGGAAGTCGGTTGCTCAGACGCGTACAGTCATTGACTGGGACTACGCACAGCCTGGCACAGCCTTTCCACCCTGAACGGGGCTTTAAGGTATGTCTGACGGGCGTCGCGCCTTTATCCTTGCCGGTACCGGAAGTGGCTGTGGTAAAACCACCGTCACCCTCGGCCTGCTGCGCGTTTTACAGCAGCGCGGTATGCGGGTACAGCCATTTAAAGTCGGCCCGGACTATCTCGATACCGCCTGGCATACCGCCGTAACTGGCGTGGAATCCCGCAATCTTGACAGCTTTATGCTGCCTGCCCCGACGCTGAATGCCTTGTTTAACCAGCAAATGCAAGCCGCCGATATCGCCGTCATTGAAGGCGTCATGGGCCTTTATGATGGCTATGGCACTGACCCTGATTATTGCAGCAGCGCCGCGCTGGCAAAACAGCTTGGCGTACCGGTCATCTTACTGGTCGACGGAAAAGCGGTATCGACCTCTATCGCCGCCACGGTGATGGGTTTTCAACATTTCGACCCTGCGCTCACTATTGCGGGTGTTATTGTTAACCGCGTCAACAGCGACAGCCATTACCAGTTGCTCAAACACGCTATCGAACACTATTGCGGCATTCCTGCGCTGGGTTATGTGCCTGTGACGGCCGGAGTTGCATTGCCGGAGCGGCATCTGGGGCTGGTCACCGCACGTGAATCTGTCATTGATTCCCAATCCTGGCGTGATTTTGCCGGGCGCATCGCGCAAACGCTGGATATCGATAAACTGCTTTCCCTGAGCACGCTCCCGTCATTACCCGAGGGGCAATGGCCCGCTTTACCGGCGCGTGACGAAGGGGAGGGGATAACGCTCGCGTTGGCCGATGACGAGGCATTCAACTTTTATTACCCCGATAACATAGAACTGCTTCGCAATACGGGTGTGAAGATTGTGCGCTTTAGCCCGCTGCACGACGCAAAATTGCCCGAATGCCAGATGCTCTGGCTCGGCGGCGGCTACCCGGAACTCTACGCCCGCGCCCTTTCTGCTAACAGGTCCATGCTTGACGCTATCCGTTCGGCGAACCAGCGTGGTGTGGCGATCTACGCCGAGTGCGGCGGCCTGATGTATCTCGGCTCTACGCTTCGCGATGCCGCAGGTGACATTCATTCTATGGTGGGGGTGATACCCGGTCACAGCGAGATGGGAAAACGCCTGACCCGCTTTGGCTATTGTGAAGCCACCGCCAGCCAGCCCATGCTGCTTGCCGATGCAGGCGAGACGCTGCGCGGCCATGAATTCCACTACTCCGATTTTACCCCTGAGCAGGATGCGGTCATGCAGTGCCGGAAAACCCGCGATGGCAGGATGTTATCCCAGTGGCAGGGCGGCTGGCAGGTGGGCAACACCTACGCCAGCTATCTGCACATCCATTTTGCTCAACGCCCGACCATGTTGAGCCGTTGGATCGCCGCCGCAAGGAGCGTGTTATGACGATCCTTGCCTGGTTTGTCGCATGGCTTCTTGACCGCTGGCTGGGTGACCCTCCGCACTGGCCGCATCCGGTCCGCTGGATCGGCGCACTGATTACGCTGACACAGCGTGCCGTTCGCCGGGTCTGCCATTCCGATACCGCCTTACGTATTGGTGGCGGGGTGATGTGGCTGGTGGTCGTGGGGGTGACCTGGAGTGTGGCATACGGCGTGCTGGCCTGCGCGCAAGCCATCCATCCATGGCTCGGTTGGTGTGTGGAGGTGTGGATGATCTACACACTGCTGGCGGCGCGTTGCCTGGCAGATGCGGCACGGGAAGTAGAGCACGCCTTGCGCCACGGCACTCTTGCCCAAAGCCGGGAGAAACTCTCCTGGATAGTCGGGCGCGACACTTCGCAGCTACAGCCACCGCAGATCACCCGCGCGGTCGTGGAAACCGTGGCAGAAAATACCGTGGATGGCGTTATCGCCCCGCTGTTCTTTTTATTGCTGGGCGGCGCGCCGCTGGCGATGGCCTACAAAGCGGTAAATACCCTCGATTCGATGGTGGGCTACAAACACGAAAAATTTCGTGCCATTGGCATGGTGAGCGCACGTCTGGATGACGTGGCCAACTTTATTCCGGCCCGCCTGAGCTGGCTACTGCTGAGCGTTGCCGCCTGGTTTTGCCGCCTGAACCCGGCACGGGCATTGCGTATCGGCTGGCGCGATCGCCGCAATCACAGCAGCCCCAACTGCGCCTGGCCGGAAGGCACCGTTGCGGGCGCGCTTGGCGTGCAGCTTGGCGGCCCAAATGACTACTTCGGCCAGCGCGTCGAAAAACCCTGGATTGGCGATGAGACTCGCGCCATCACCGTTGACGATATTACGCAAACCATACGCCTGATGTGGGTAGCCTCCACCCTGGCACTGGCCGTATTTGCGCTTACGCATGTTACGCTCGCAGGAGCAGCAATCTGATGAAAACAATGGATTATTTGCAGCAACCCCAGGCCATTGAAGACAAAAGTTTTGTCATTATTGGCGATATCATTCGCGAAACGCGGCCTGATTACCGTTTTGCCAGCCCTCTGCACGAAGCCATCATCAAACGAGTGATCCACACCACCGCCGATTTCGACTGGCTGGACATCCTGTGGTTTTCCCCGGATGCCCTTGAAAGCCTCGGCAGCGCGATTCGCAGCGGCTGTACGCTTTATACCGACACCACCATGGCCCTTTCCGGGATAAACAAAACTTTGCTGGCAAAATTTGGCGGCGAGGTGAAGTGCTACATCAGCGACCCGCGCGTGGTGCGCAAAGCAAAAGAGGCGGGGATCACCCGCTCGATGGCGGCGGTGGATCTGGCGCTCAGCGAAGAGGGCGAAAAAATTTTCGTCTTCGGTAATGCCCCCACCGCGCTGTTCCGCTTACTGGAGCAAAACGCTCAGGTGCGTGGCGTGGTTGGTGTCCCGGTCGGGTTTGTCGGTGCGGCAGAATCGAAAGATGCACTGGTGGAAAGCGGGTTGCCGGGCATTGCCGCGCTGGGGCGTAAAGGCGGCAGCAATGTGGCGGCGGCGATCGTTAACGCCTTTTTATATTTCATGCGGGAGGCGTAATGAGCGAAGAGACATTCGACGCCCCGGTGTGGCACAACGGCAAAGCGCTACGCAAAGGTTATACCACCGGTTCCTGCGCAACGGCGGCGGCAAAAGTCGCTGCGCTGATGGTCCTGCGCCAGCACATTATCCATCAGGTGTCGATTGTCACGCCCTCTGGCGTCACGCTGCGTCTTAACGTTGAATCGCCGCATATTGAAGGCCAGCAAGGGATTGCCGCTATCCGTAAAGACGGCGGCGATGATGTAGATGCCACCCACGGCATGCTGATTTTTGCGCGTGTCACGCTGAATGATGGCGGCGAGATTGTGCTGTCCGGCGGCGAAGGCGTAGGCACCGTGACCCGCAAAGGGATTGGCCTGCCGGTTGGCAGCGCCGCCATTAACCGCACACCGCGCCAGACCATCGAAGCCGCTGTACGCGAAGTGATCGGTCCTTCGCGTGGCGCCGACGTGGAAATTTTCGCGCCCGAAGGGGAAGAGCGGGCGCAAAAAACCTATAACAGCCGGCTGGGCATCCTGGGCGGTATCTCGATTATCGGCACCACGGGTATCGTCACGCCGATGTCCGAAGATAGCTGGAAACGCTCGCTTTCTCTGGAACTGGAAATCAAGCGCGAAGCGGGGCTGGAGCGGGTTGTACTGGTGCCAGGCAATCACGGGGAGCGCTTTGTCCGCGAGCAAATGGGGCTTTCCAGCGACATCGTGGTCACCATGAGCAACTTCGTGGGCTACATGATTGAAGAGGCCGTTCGCCTCGGTTACCGGCAAATTGTGCTGATTGGCCATCCGGGCAAGCTGGTAAAAATCGCCGCCGGGATTTTCCACACCCACAGCCATATCGCCGATGCGCGCATGGAAACGCTGGTGGCGCATCTGGCGCTGCTTGGCGCACCCCATGAGTTGCTGCAAAAAGTCAGCGAGTGTGACACCACCGAAGCGGCGATGGAGCACATCGACGCGGCGGGATTCGGCCATCTGTACGACCATCTGGCGCAGCGTATCTGCCAGCGCGTCATGCAGAACCTGCGCTTTACCAAAAATCCCCCCCAGTGCGACGCCATTATGTTTTCGTTTGATAACCACATCCTCGGCACGAACCGCTCGTTCCAGGACATTGTGGAGGATTTGCAATGTTGACCGTCGCAGGCATGGGGCCTGCCTCACTGGCCTTAATGACCCCGATGGCGCTGGATGCTGTCGCGCAGGCCGAGGTACTCGTTGGCGGTAAACGCCATCTTGAGCAGTTCCCTGATTTCGCAGGCGAACGCCGTGCGCTGGATGCCGACATCCCCGGATTAATACGCTGGATTGCGCAGCGGATGCATCAGCGCGTCGTGGTGCTGGCATCCGGTGATCCGCTGTTTTACGGCATTGGCAAACGTCTGGTGGCCGAGTTCGGCATAGAACAGGTGCGCATTATTCCGGGCATCAGCGCTGTGCAGTATCTGTGCGCGAAGACCGGCATCGATATGAATGATATCTGGCTGACCAGCTCCCACGGGCGCGATGTGGATTTTGACGCCCTGGCCCGTTCCCCTAAAACCGCGATGGTGACTGATGCCCGCTGTGGCCCGCGGGAAATTGCCGCGGCCCTGGTGGCGCGCGGTGCGGGAGAGCGCTGGCTGGTGATTGGCGAAAATCTGGCGATGGACAACGAACGCATTCACTGGCTGCCCGCTCGTGATGTCCAGGCGCAGTATGAGATGAATGTCGTGGTGATCCTCAATGAAAGATGAACTGTTTTTGCGCGGTGAAAGTGTCCCGATGACCAAAGAAGTGGTCCGCGCGCTGGCGCTCTCGCGGCTGAACTTATCCGCTGCCCGCCATTTTATTGATATCGGCGCAGGCACAGGCAGCGTCTCGATTGAGGCTGCCGTCTGCCACCCGCAGTTGCAGGTGACCGCCATTGAGCGCAATCCGGCGGCGCTGGGGCTGCTGGAAGAGAACTGCCAGCACTTTGGCTGTCGCAATATCACCATTGTCCCGGGCGTGGCGCCGTTATTTGTCGAACAGCCCGCCGACGCGGTCTTTATGGGCGGCAGCGGTGGCAACCTGACCCAACTGATTGACTGGTCTTTGGCCCAACTGCTCCCCGGTGGCCGCCTGGTGATGACCTTTATTTTGCAGGAGAACCTCAGCAGCGCGCTGAGCCACCTCGCTACCTGCCAGGTCGCCGCGCTGGACTGCCAGCAAATTCAGGTTTCGCTTCTTCATGCGCTGGGCAGCGGCCACTACTTCAAACCGAATAACCCTGTTTTTGTGATTTCCTGCGAGAAGGAAGAGTCTCATGGCTGAACAATTTGATACGCAAACCGTCTGGTTTGTCGGTGCTGGCCCCGGTGACCGCGAGCTTATCACCCTGAAAGGATACCGCCTGTTGCAGCAGGCACAGGTCGTCATTTACGCGGGCTCGCTCATTAATACCGAGCTGCTCGAATACTGCCCGCCGGGCGCCGAGTGCCACGACAGCGCCGAACTGCACCTGGAGCAGATCATCGGTCTGATGGAAGCCGGTGTGAAAGCGGGCAAAGTGGTGGTGCGCCTGCAAACCGGTGATGTCTCCCTTTATGGCTCCGTGCGTGAACAAGGAGAAGTGCTGACTGAGCGTGGTATTCAGTGGAAGGTCGTTCCCGGCGTGAGTGCTTTCCTCGGGGCGGCGGCAGAGCTGGGTGTGGAATACACCGTGCCGGAAGTGTCGCAGAGTTTGATCATCACTCGCCTCGAAGGACGTACCCCGGTCCCGCCGCTGGAACAACTGGAATCCTTTGCCAGCCACCAGACTTCAATGGCGATTTATCTCTCCGTACAACGCATCAATCGCGTTGCTGAGCGTCTGATTGAAGGTGGCTATCCGGCAACCACGCCCGTGGCAGTCATTTATAAAGCCACCTGGCCGGAAAGCCAGACGGTGCGCGGGACCCTTGCGGACATTGCTGACAAGGTGCGCGATGCCGGTATTCGTAAAACCGCACTGATCCTCGTTGGCGCATTTCTTGGCGAGGAGTACCACTACTCACGTCTTTATGCGGCGGACTTTAGCCATGAATACCGTAAAGCCTGAATCCATTGCGCTGTTCTGCCTGACGCCAGGCGGTGTTGCCCTGGCGAACCGGCTGAAACTGGCGCTGCCCATGACCTGCTACACCAGTGAGAAATTGCTGGAAGAGGGGTTTGTACCTTTCGACGGCGGCTTTGCCCCTGCGTTGCGTGATGCCTTCACCCAACATTCTGCGCTGGTATTTATCGGCGCGACGGGGATTGCCGTACGCGTGCTGGCCCCGTTGGTGAATGACAAATTCAGCGACCCGGCGGTGATTGTTATCGATGAGCGCGGACAGCATGTCATCAGCCTGCTTTCTGGCCATTTTGGTGGGGCAAATGCGCTGGCCCGCTATCTTGCGGGCGTGCTGGGCGCAGACCCGGTGATCACCACGGCAACGGATGTTAACGAACTGGCAGCGCTCGATACGCTGGCCTGTCAACTGGATGCGCGCATGGAGGATCTGCGTGCAGCAGTAAAGACAATCAACCACTGGCTGGTCAGCGGCGAACGTATTGGCCTGTGGTGTGAAGACGCCTTGCGCGAAGAAGTCGAACGCTGCGACACGCGCGGGTTTATTCCGGTGACATCTCTTGATGATCTGCCCGAGCTGACGGCGCTGATCTGTGTGACCGTGCGCGCTGCGCTGCCCGAACTCCCGGTGCCGGTCTATAAACTGGTTCCCCGCCGTGTGGTGGCAGGAATCGGTTGTCGTCGCGATACCCCGTTTGCGGTGGTATCAGGGCTGCTTAAGCAACAGTTGCAGGTACACGCTTTCGACCCGCTGGCACTGCGAGCGATAGGAAGCATCACATTGAAAGAGCATGAGAAAGCGCTCACGCAACTGGCAGAAAGCCTGCGTGTGCCGTTTGAAATTTTTACCGCTGATGCCCTGCGTCAGCATGAGCATCGTTTCCCTGCCTCTGACTTTGTGCGTCAGACCACCGGTGTGGGAAGCGTATCCGGACCCGCAGCCTGGCTGATGAGTCGTGGGCAACTGGTTGGCGAGACTCTGCGTGAGCAGGGCGTCACTATTACTTTGGGAGTTTCACACTGATGTTAACCGTTATCGGGATTGGCCCTGGCTCACAGGCAATGATGACTATGGAGGCGATCGAAGCCTTGCAGGCTGCGGAAATCGTGGTGGGGTACAAGACCTACACCCATCTGGTGAAAGCGTTCACGGGCGACAAGCAGGTGATCAAAACCGGCATGTGCAAAGAGATTGAGCGTTGCCAGGCGGCGATTGAACTGGCGCAGGCCGGGCATAACGTGGCGCTTATCAGCAGCGGTGATGCCGGGATTTACGGCATGGCGGGGCTGGTTCTTGAGCTGGTCAGTAAACAGAAACTGGACGTGGAAGTGCGTCTGATCCCCGGAATGACCGCCAGTATTGCCGCGGCGGCGTTACTCGGCGCACCGCTGATGCATGACTTCTGCCATATCAGCCTGAGCGACTTACTGACCCCATGGCCGGTCATTGAAAAACGGATTGTCGCCGCCGGGGAAGCTGACTTTGTTATCTGCTTCTACAACCCACGTAGCCGAGGCCGCGAAGGGCATCTTGCGCGCGCATTTGAACTGCTGGCGGCCAGCAAAAGCCCGCAAACCCCGGTGGGGATTGTGAAATCCGCCGGACGTAAAAAAGAAGAGAAGTGGCTAACCACCCTCGGTGAGATGGACTTTGAACCGGTCGACATGACCAGCCTGGTGATTGTCGGCAACAAGGCCACCTACGTAGCGGATGGCTTGATGATTACACCGCGAGGCTACGAGCTGTGAGGCCAGGCGACGTACTGGTAATTGGCGGGACCAGCGATGCGCGGGCCATTTGCCAGCAACTCGACGCCGCCGGGGTGCGCTACACCCTGTCGGTGGCAACCCCCACCGGAAAGCATCTGGCGGGTGATATTCGCGGCGAAGTGCGCTGTGGGCGGATGGATCCTGACGCCATGCTGCGCTGGCTTACCGATAACCAGACCCGCTGGGTCGTGGATGCGTCACACCCTTATGCCGAGGTAGTCAGCCAGAACATTGCCGGGGCCTGTCGGCAGGCACAAGTGCTGTTGAGCCGTTACCAGCGTCCCGAACAACTGCCGGAGCTGGAACATCCCCTGTTGCACAAGGTCGCCTCGATTGATGAAGCCTGTAAAGTCGCGCGCGGACTCGGGCAGCGCGTGTTGTTGACCACTGGCAGTAAAGACCTGGCGCTCTGGCGTGCGGGGCTTGGTGAGAAGACCCTGCTGGCACGGGTGCTGCCGGTTGCCGATGTGATGGCGCAGTGCGCCGAGAACGGTTTTGGTGTTGGCGAGATCTACGCCATGTGCGGGCCGTTTAGCGCAGAGTTCAACGCCGCCTTCTACCGACAGTGCCGCGCTGACGTGATGATCACCAAAGCCTCCGGTGCGGAAGGCGGCTATCAGGAAAAAGTTCAGCCATGTCTGGACGCAGGGATCCCCTGCATTGTTATTACACGCCCGCAGCCTGCGGTTTCGGGTGAGGAGCTACTGGAAAGCCTGGATGCGTTTTCGCAGCGACTGCTGCGCTGGCTTGCTACTCAGTGAGGAAAAGAACATGAAAAAAGCGCTTCTGGTGGTGAGTTTCGGCACCAGCTATCACGACACCTGTGAAAAGAACATTGTGGCCTGTGAACGGGAACTGGCCGCCAGTTGTCCCGATCGCACGCTCTTTCGGGCATTTACCTCAGGAATGATCATTCGCAAGCTCAAACGCCGCGACAACCTGCACATCGACACCCCCTTGCAGGCACTGCAAAAACTGGCCGACCTGGGCTATCAGGATGTGGCGATCCAGTCTTTGCACATCATTAACGGTGACGAATACGAAAAAATTGTCCGTGAGGTACAAACCCTGCGGCATCTGTTCAAACGCATGGTGATCGGCGCACCGCTGCTCAGCAGCCACGACGACTACATGCATCTGATGCAGGCGCTGGCCCGCCAGATGCCGGTACTGGCAGACGGTGAAAAAGTGGTGTTTATGGGCCACGGCGCCAGCCATCACGCCTTCGCCGCTTACGCCTGTCTCGATCATATGATGGCGGCACACCGTTTCCCGGCGCGTGTCGGTGCGGTGGAAAGTTACCCGGACGTAGATGTGTTGATCGACAGTCTGCGCCGCGAAGGGATCAGCGCGGTACACCTGATGCCGCTAATGCTGGTAGCAGGCGATCATGCCATTAACGATATGGCCTCTGATGAAGAAGACTCGTGGAAAACGCAGTTTGAGCGGGTCGGGATTGCCGCAACGCCGTGGTTGCAGGGGCTGGGCGAAAACCCGGCTATCCGCGCGATGTTTGTCGCGCACCTGCATCAGGCGCTAAGCCAGTCTCTGGAGGTGGCGGCATGAGCGGCAGACTCTACGCATTAGGGATTGGCCCCGGCGCCAGCGACCTTCTCACCGTTCGTGCTGCGCGCATTCTCGGCAAACTTGATGTGCTCTATGCCCCGGCGGGGCGCAAAGGAGGCGACAGTCTGGCGCTCTCCATTGTGCGGGAATATCTGGGCGAGCAGACGGAAATCCGCTGTACCCATTTCCCGATGAGCGCCGACAGTGCGGAAAAAGAGGCTGTCTGGGATGACGTGGCCGCCGCGCTTAGCGCAGAAACTCTGGCCGGAAAACAGGTGGGGTTCATCACCCTGGGTGACGCCATGCTGTTCAGCACCTGGGTCTTCTTGTTGCAGCGTCTGGGGCGTCCTGACTGGCTGGAAATCGTGCCTGGGGTGACCTCTTTTGCCGCCATTGCCGCGCGCACGCAAACGCCGCTTGCCATGGAGCAGCAGTCGCTGGCGGTGGTCTCCTGTACCGCGCCGGAGGCGGAGATTAAACAGGCGCTGGCGAACCACGACAGCCTGGTGCTGATGAAAGTCTATGGCCGCTTCGCACGCGTCAAAGCGTTGCTGGCCGATGCCGGATTGCTTGACCGCGCAGTGATGATGGCCGAAGCAACCCTGCCGGGAGAGCAGTGCTGGCGGCAGCTCGCTGAGGTGAGCGACGAACAGCCACTGCCGTATTTTTCGACCATTCTGGTTAATAAACAGTGGGAGAGGCGATGAAACGGGAACAACAGCTTAAACGCCTGTCGTTAAGCGGGCTGGCAGCAGGTCTGTTACTGCTTGTCGTACCGGAGCAGGCATTTGCCATGCATATCATGGAGGGCTTTTTACCGCCGTTATGGGCGCTGGCCTGGTGGATGTTGTTTTTACCCTGCCTGTGGTACGGGCTGGTGCGTCTGCGCCGTATCGTGGCGGAAGACAGTAACCAGAAGGTGCTGCTGGCGCTTTGCGGCGCGTTTATCTTCGTGCTCTCGGCGCTGAAAATCCCATCCGTGACGGGCAGTTGCTCACACCCGACAGGGGTGGGCCTGGCGGTTATCCTCTTCGGGCCGGGCGTGGTGGCTGTCCTCGGCGCGATTGTGCTGCTGTTTCAGGCGCTGCTGCTGGCGCACGGTGGCCTGACAACGCTTGGGGCAAACGGCATGTCGATGGCGGTGATCGGGCCTGTCGTCGGTTATCTGGTCTGGCAGATGGCCTGTCGCGCGGGTATTCGTCGTGATGTTGGGGTCTTTTTATGTGCCATGCTCGCTGACCTGGTGACCTACTTTGTCACCTCCGTGCAGCTTGGCGTGGCCTTCCCGGATCCGCAGGCCGGAGCGAGCGGTTCCATCATCAAGTTTATGGGTATCTTCTGCCTGACGCAGATCCCTATCGCGATTGCCGAAGGGCTGCTCACGGTAATGATCTACGACCAGCTCACTAAACGTCAGTTGATCACCGCACAAGGACATTAAGATGAAAAAGACACTGATTTTGCTCGCGATGGTTATCGCGCTGGTGATTCTGCCGTTTTTTATCAATCACGGCGGCGAGTACGGTGGTTCAGACGGCGAGGCGGAAAGCCAGATTCAGGCCGTTGCGCCACACTATAAACCCTGGTTCCAGCCGCTGTATGAACCCGCCAGTGGGGAAATCGAAAGCCTGCTCTTTACCCTGCAAGGATCGCTGGGCGCGGCGGTTATTTTCTACATTCTGGGTTACATGAAAGGCAGACAGCGTGCTGACGAACGGGCTTGATCGGCTGAGCTACCAGAGCCGCTGGTTTACTGTTGCCCCGGAGCGCAAATTCTTTCTCTGGCTGGCGATGATGGTCCTGGCGTTTTCGCTGCCTCCGGTCGGGCAGGGAGCTTTGCTGGTTGTGCTGGCGGCGTTTACCTGCTGGCTACTGCGTATTTCGTTCTGGCGCTGGTTACGCTGGATGGCGATCCCCATCGGTTTTCTGCTGGTGGGGGTGGTGACAATATTGTTTAGCATCACCCAGCAGCCGCAGCACTTGTTGGTGGGCATTCCACTGGGAAGCTACTGGCTGGGCGTTTTGCCGGAAGGGCTGACGATGGCCAGTACGACCTTCTGGCGCAGCCTGGCGGCGCTGGCGGCCACATTCTGGCTGGTGCTGAACCTGCCGTTTCCGCAGCTCATTGTGTTACTCAGAAAGGGGCGAGTGCCGCGTCTGCTGACCGAGCAAATCCTGCTAACCTGGCGGTTTATCTTTATCCTGCTGGAAGAGGCCGCGGCCATTCACCGGGCGCAAACCCTGCGCTTTGGTTACCGAACCTTGCCGCTGGGCTACCGCTCGCTGGCGATGCTGGTTGGGCTTTTATTTACCCGCGTGTTGCTGCGCTACAAAGAGATGGCAACCACGCTGGATATCAAACTCTATCAGGGTGATTTTCACCTGTAAGGAATGGCATGCTGGCGACCGAGGGGCTGTGGTTCAGTTATCAGGAAGAGCCCATTCTGAAAGGGTTAACGCTCGATTTTTCGCGCCAGCCGGTCACCGGGCTGGTGGGGGCGAACGGCTGCGGGAAATCGACGCTGTTTATGAACCTGAGCGGTATTTTACGTCCGCAACAAGGCGCGGTGTTGTGGCAGGGAAAACCGCTGGATTACAGTAAACGCGGGCTGCTTGCGCTGCGCCAGCAGGTCGCTACCGTGTTTCAGGATCCCGATCAGCAGATTTTCTATACCGATATCGACAGCGATATCGCCTTTGCCCTGCGCAATATTGGCGTGGCGGAAGCGGAGATTGCCCGACGCACCGATGATGCGCTGACGCTGGTGGATGCGCACTCTTTTCGCCATCAGACGATTCAGTGCCTGAGCCACGGGCAGAAAAAGCGCGTCGCCATTGCCGGGGCGCTGGTCTTGCAGGCGAAGTATCTGCTGCTGGATGAACCCACCGCCGGGCTGGACCCCTCGGGGCGCACCCAGATGATCGCGATCATTCAGCGGATTTTGGCGCAGGGGAATCATGTGGTGATCTCCAGCCATGATATTGATTTGATTTATGAGATTTGTGATGCGGTGTATGTTCTACGCCGCGGCGAAAGGCTGGCGTACGGCACGCCGGGTGAGGTTTTTGCCCAAAAAGCACAGATCGAACAGGCGGGGTTAACGCAGCCCTGGCTGGTAAAACTGCATAGCGAACTGGGAATGCCGCTGTGTAAAAGTGAAGCCGAATTCTTTACCCGCATGCGGGAAACGTACATTAAGGAGGCGTCATGACGCTGGCGATTATGCTCCAGGGCACGGCATCAGACGTGGGTAAAAGCGTGCTGGTGGCGGGGCTGTGCCGCATCCTGTATCAGGATGGATTAAAGACCGCCCCCTTTAAATCGCAGAATATGGCGCTTAATTCGGGTATCACCCCGGACGGGCAAGAGATGGGGCGTGCGCAGATTTTTCAGGCAGAGGCAGCAGGGATTGTGCCGGATGTGCGCATGAACCCGGTTCTGCTCAAACCCACCAGCGACCGTAAAGCGCAGGTGGTGCTGATGGGCAAAGTGGCGAGCGATATGGACGCCGTCAGCTATCACGACTACAAACCGCGTCTGCGCGAGCAGATTATCAGCGTCTACCAGAGCCTGAGTCGTGAATACGACGCCATTGTACTGGAAGGGGCGGGCAGCCCGGCCGAGATTAACCTGCGCGATCGCGATATCGTCAACATGGGCATGGCGGAGATGGCCGGCTGCCCGGTGGTGCTGGTAGCAGATATCGACAGGGGCGGCGTTTTCGCTGCGATTTATGGCACCCTTGCGCTGTTGCAGGAACATGAGCGCTGGCGCGTAAAAGGGGTCATCATTAATAAATTCCGCGGCGACGTGGCCCTGCTCACCCCCGGCATTAAACAGATTGAAGCCCTGACCGGGGTACCGGTGCTGGGGGTGATGCCGTGGCTGGAGGTGGATTTAGAAGACGAAGATGGCGTGGCGCTGCAGCGTGGCAAATACCTGCGCACCGGCGAGCGGGCCATCGATATTGCCGTGGTGCAACTGCCGCACATCTCTAATTTCACCGATTTTAACGCCCTCGCCGCGCAACCGGACGTGCGCGTGCACTATGTTCGCTCGCCACAAGATCTGCACAATACCGATTTCATTATCCTCCCCGGCAGCAAAAACACGCTGGGGGATCTTGCCTGGCTACAGGAGAGCGGGCTGGCGCAGGCGGTTTTACAACAGCATCGCCAGGGCGTGCCCGTACTGGGGGTCTGTGGTGGTTACCAGATGCTCGGCGAAACCATTGTCGATGAGGTGGAATCAGGCCTGGGCACGCTGCCGGGGTTGGGGCTGCTCAATACCGTCACTCATTTTGCGCCGAACAAAACCACCACCCTGGTGGCGGCCTCCGTGCAGGGCGAACTCCCTGGGCTGCTGGCGGGCTGCGGGCATCTCCCCCTGCACGGCTATGAAATCCATATGGGTGAAACCACGCTGCATGAAGGGTGTCGTCCGATGTTGTGGCTGGAAAAAGAGGGGCAACGCATCGCCGATGGTGCGGTCAGTGAAGACGGGCTGGTATTTGGCACCTACCTGCACGGGCTTTTTGACAGCAATGATTTTACCCGCACGTTGGTTAACACGTTGCGGGCGCGCAAAGGCTTGCCGCCGCTGGACAGTACGGTGGATTATGCCCACTACAAAGCGCAGCAGTTTGACCTGCTGGCAGATGCCATGCGCAAGAATATCGACATCGACAGGATCTATCAGATTATGCATCAACATCAGGAACGCGCATGTTAACGCTGGTTACGGGTGGGGCGCGCAGCGGCAAAAGCCGCCACGCTGAATCGCTGGTTGCAAATGCGAAGGGGGTTCTCTACATCGCCACTTCGCAAATCTTTGATGAGGAGATGGCGGCCCGCATTCAGCACCATCGGGATAGCCGCCCGGCGCACTGGCGCACCGAAGAGCGCTGGCAGGGGCTGGCCGATATCATTACCGCGGATAACTCCCCGGACGAGGCCATTTTACTGGAGTGCATCACCACCATGGTGACCAATCTGTTGTTCGCGCAGGGTGGCGACAGCGACCCGGACGGCTGGGACTATGCGCTGCTGGAAGCGCAGGTGCAGGAAGAGATCGAGCGGTTAATCGCCGCCTGTGAACGTTGCCCGGCGCCGGTGGTGCTGGTGACCAACGAAGTGGGAATGGGCATTGTGCCGGAAAACCGTCTGGCGCGGCATTTTCGCGATATCGCCGGGCGGGTGAATCAACGTCTGGCGCAGGCGGCGGATAACGTCTGGCTGGTGGTGTCGGGGATCGGAGTCAAAATCAAATGATCAGGTTGTTTTTTGCCACGCTGTCGTTTATCAGCCGTTTGCCAGTGCCATCCCGCCTGGTTCAGGGGCTGGAGGTGCAGGACTACGTGCGTGGTATCGTCACCTTTCCGTTTGTTGGCGTGGTACTTGGCGGTATCAGCGGTGGTGTATTTATGCTGCTCCAGCCCTGGTGCGGCGCGCCGCTGGCGGCCCTCTTTACGGTTCTGGCGCTGGCGTTGCTGACCGGCGGCTTTCATCTCGATGGTTTAGCGGATACCTGCGATGGCGTCTTTTCTGCCCGCACACGCGAGCGGATGCTGGAAATCATGCGCGACAGCCGTCTGGGCACCCACGGTGGGCTGGCGCTGGTGTTTGTGCTGGTGGCGAAAATCCTTGTTATCAGCGAACTCTCTTTGCGCGGTCTTGCGGTTCCGGCGGCGTTGGCCGCGGCCTGTGCCGCCGGGCGCGGTTGCGCGGTGGTGATGATGTATGGTCATCGCTACGCCCGCGAGGAGGGGCTGGGTAATTTGTTTATCGGCAAGGTCACTTTCACGCAGACCGTTATCACGCTGGCGCTTGCGCTGCTGGTGGCGGTGGGGCTGGAAGGGGCACGCGGCCTGACGGCTGTGCTGATAACCGTGCTGGCGATTTTTCTGCTCGGCCTGATGCTTAAACGCACGCTGGGCGGGCAAACGGGCGACACCCTGGGTGCCGCCATTGAACTGGGTGAACTGGTCTTCCTTCTGGCGCTGCTTTGAGCGGCGCCTTACCACTACTGAGAATTCCTATGCAAACACTGACTTCGTTACTGGCAGCAATTCCCGCGCTCGATCAGGGTGCGATGGCGCAGGCGCAACAGCATATTGATGGGCTACTCAAGCCGCCCGGAAGCCTGGGGCGTCTGGAGTCGCTGGCGGTGCAGCTTGCCGGGATGCCGGGGTTAGGCGGCAAACCACAGTCCGGAAAGAAGGCCATTATCGTGATGTGCGCCGACCACGGCGTCTGGCACGAAGGGGTAGCGATTTCACCGCAAATTGTGACGGCTATTCAGGCGGCGAATATGACGCAGGGCACCACCGGTGTTTGCGTGCTGGCAGCGCAGGCCGGGGCGAAAGTGCATGTGCTGGATGTCGGTATCGACAGCGATCCGATTCCCGGCGTTATCAATATGAAAGTCGCGCGTGGCAGTAACAACATCGCCCAGGGGCCGGCAATGAGTACCGCGCAAGCGCAGGAACTGCTGCTGGAAACCATTCGCTATACCCGCGAACAGGCGGCTGATGGCGTGCAGCTTTTTGGCGTGGGCGAGCTGGGTATGGCGAACACCACACCAGCGGCGGCGATTGTCAGCGTGCTGACCGGGGAAGCGCCGGAGTTGGTTGTGGGCATTGGCGCGAATTTGCCTGAGTCGCAGCTTGGACATAAAGCGCAGGTGGTGCGTCGCGCCATTGAGGTTAACCAGCCTGATGCAAACAATGGGTTGGATGTGCTGGCGAAAGTCGGTGGTTTTGACCTGCTGGGGATGACGGGCGTGATGATCGGTGCCGCGTCATGCGGCCTGCCAGTGGTGCTGGATGGGTTCTTATCCTATGCCTCGGCGCTGGCGGCGTGCCGTATCGAGCCGAAAGTGAAGGATTATCTGATCCCGTCGCATCTTTCGGCGGAGAAAGGCGCGCGTATCGCCCTGCAAAACCTCGGTCTGGAGCCGTATCTCAATATGGGGATGCGTCTGGGCGAGGGCAGCGGCGCGGCATTAGCCATGCAACTGGTGGATGCCGCCTGCGCCATGCACAACAAGATGGGAACGCTGGCTAACAGCAATATTGTGTTGCCCGAAAGTAAGTAAAATGTCCCCGGTGGCGCGATGCTTACCGGGGCTACATGACGTGTTCGCGCCCCTCCCCTTAGGGGCTAAGGGACTTACCTTCCCGCCTGCATCACCTGCAACAACGTATCCAGCAGCCCGGGAAAACGGGCGTCCAGGTCTTCCCTGCGTAATGAAATCATGTTCTCCCGCCCCTGCGGACGCTGCCAGACCACGCCGCTGTCGCGCAGCACGCGCCAGTGATGGGTCATGGTGGACTTTGCCACATCCTCCGGGCGCAACGCATTGCAACTCAACTCACTGCCATCGGCGAGCCGCTTGATCATCGCCAGACGCAAAGGGTTACCAAGGGCAAAAAGGACGTTTTCCAGCAATATTTGTTCGGTATCGGGGTGGTTCGCAATCATAGTTTTCCTGAGTCGGCGGTTGCTCTGCTCATCATGAGCAGCAGCCCGTATCGGCGGCTGGCCGGTAATATACCCGATGCGTACAGGCACGGCTATGCGCCATGCATCAGGACCAACAATCTCAATGATAGCGCAAAATTTAAAAATAGTACTAGAATACTCGTACAATTGGACTATTATAGTTTGCGAAACCTAACCGGCCATATCGGCCATTTATTGTCAAACTGACTAAGGACGCATCATGCCCCGACCCATCCCCCTCGAACGTTATCGCAACATCGGTATCTCCGCGCACATCGATGCCGGTAAAACGACAACCACAGAACGCATCCTGTTTTACACCGGGATGAGCCACAAACTGGGTGAAGTACACGATGGCGCGGCAACAACCGACTGGATGGAACAGGAGCAAGAGCGCGGGATTACCATTACGTCCGCGGCGGTAAGCTGCTTCTGGCCAGGTATGGACAGAGGTTATGAGCCGCATCGCATCAATATCATCGACACCCCAGGGCACGTGGATTTCACCATTGAAGTGGAACGATCCATGCGTGTACTGGATGGCGCAGTGATGGTTTATGACTCCGTTGGCGGCGTACAACCGCAGTCGGAAACCGTCTGGCGGCAGGCTAACAAATATCATGTGCCGCGCCTGGCGTTCGTCAACAAAATGGACCGCCCCGGCGCGGATTTCTTCCGCGTGGTGCAGATGATGATTGACCGCCTGAAAGCGAACCCGGTGCCGATTGTTATCCCTATCGGTGCGGAAGAGCATTTCACCGGTGTGGTGGACCTCATCAAAATGCGCGCTATTGTCTGGGACGACGCCACACAGGGTATGACCTTTAGCTATGCGCCTGTGCCGGATGATTTGCTGGCCACCGCCCAGGAGTGGCGTGAAAAAATGGTCTCTGCGGCGGCCGAAGCCAGCGATGAGCTGATGGACAAATATCTGGAAACGGGCGATCTGGACGAAGCGGAAATCATCGCCGGGCTGCGTAAACGCACCGTGGCCGGGGAAATCCAGCCGATGCTGTGCGGTAGCGCCTTTAAAAACAAAGGTGTGCAGCGCATGCTCGACGCGGTGATTGAGCTGATGCCGTCGCCGCTGGATATTCCGGCGATTCAGGGCGTGGACGAAAAAGGCCAGCCTGCGGAACGTCATCCGAACGATGATGAGCCGTTCTCGGCTCTGGCGTTCAAACTGATGACCGACCCGTACGTGGGTCAGCTGACCTTTATCCGTGTCTATTCCGGCGTGCTGAAAAAAGGCGACGCGGTATGGAACCCGGTGAAAGGTAAAAAAGAGCGTATTGGTCGTATCGTGCAGATGCATGCCAACGATCGCCATGAAGTCGACGAGCTGCGGGCGGGCGATATTGCCGCCTGTGTGGGGCTAAAAGATGTGACCACCGGCGACACCCTGAGCGATCCGGATGCGGTGATAACCCTGGAGCGCATGGAGTTTCCGGAACCGGTGATTTCGCTGGCGATTGAGCCGAAAACCAAAGCGGACCAGGAAAAAATGGGTATCGCCTTACAGCGCCTGGCGTCTGAAGACCCGTCGTTCCGTCTGCACACTGACGAAGAGTCCGGGCAGACCATTATTTCCGGGATGGGTGAGTTACACCTGGAAATTATCGTCGACCGTATGAAACGTGAGTTTGGCGTGGAAGCGAATATTGGGCGTCCGCAGGTCACTTACCGCGAGACCCTGCGTAAAGCGGTGAAAGAGATTGAAGGGAAATTTGTGCGCCAGTCAGGCGGTAAAGGGCAGTACGGACATGTTGTGCTGAGCCTTGAACCGCTGGAGCCGGGCAGTGGCTTCGTGTTTGAAGATGCTACCAAAGGCGGCGTGGTGCCGCGCGAGTACATTCCGTCTGTGGAAAAAGGGCTGCGCGAAGCCATGAACAACGGCGTGCTGGCGGGTTATCCGGTGGTGGACGTAAAAGCGACCCTGACGTTTGGTTCGTATCACGACGTCGACTCCTCGGAAATGGCCTTCCGTATGGCGGCGATCTTCGGTTTTAAAGATGGCGCGCGCAAAGCGGACCCGGCGATCCTTGAGCCGATTATGCATGTGGAAGTGGAAACACCGGAAGAGTACGCCGGGAATATCATGGGCGATCTCTCTTCCCGTCGCGGGATGGTGCAGGGCATGGAAGAGCGCTTCGGTAGCCAGATTATCCGCGCCGACGTGCCGCTGGCGGAGATGTTTGGTTACTCCACCACGCTGCGTTCCATGTCACAGGGCCGCGCGACCTACAGCATGGAGTTCCACCATTACGCGGAAGCCCCGCGCAATGTGGCGGACGATATCATTGCCAGTCGCGCCAAAGCGTAACCTGTTGGCTATAACTCAAAACCCCGCTCCGGCGGGGTTTTTTATCCCTGCATGAACACCACCTCCTATGGAGGTGGTCAGCAATAAGTTGGCTCTGCCAGTAATGCTACTCATGGGAAAATCCGAATCTTTTATCCACATAACTGATAAGGATTTAACCATGAGTAGATTCCAGAAAGCATCTCATGCGCTCTGGTGTTGTCAATATCATATCGTATGGACACCCAAGTACCGATTTCGCATCCTTAGGAACAATGTTGGAAAAGAGGTCTATAAGCAGATAAGGATCTCAAGTGAGCAGCTCGGGATAGAAGTAGTGGAGCTGAATGTCCAGATAGACCATGTCCATTTGCTGGTAAAAGTGCCTCCACGGCTTTCGATTTCCCATGTAATAGGGCACTTAAAGGGTAAAACAGCCCTTCGATTGTTCAGTAAATTTCCCAACTTGCGTAAGAACAAGCTGTGGGGGAATCATTTTTGGGCAAGAGGTTATTGTGTCGATAGCGTAGGTATAAACGAAGAAATGATAAGAAAGTACGTGAAGTATCAGGAAACACAGGAAGTTGAAGAGAGCCAGCTTCCACTGAAATAAGTGTGAAGGGAAGGCTCTCTGAGTCTGGACTTAGTGCGCTCCTATGGGGCGAAATCAATGCCACCTGCTATGCAGGTGGTTTTTTACGCTTTCGATCTGGCTTGACGATACGCAGACCTGGGCTGAACACGCTTTACTTTCCTGTTTTCAGCATGCCTTTCCCCCTAAGCGGATTTATCAATGCTTGATTCCGCTAATAAGGCCAGTATCCGTAAACTTAAGTTCCCCTGAAACTCGTGGTATGGCTGATTGTGGGCATGTACTTTGGCCGTTTCCTCCCCCAGTTCCATGGCCCGGCTCATCGGTGAACTGTTTCATGAACTGTTCATGTCGATGGTTGTGCCCTGGACTCAACAGGAGAATAAGAATGGCCTTTGGCAAGATCTGCGGCTCTTTACAGTTGATGGCACATCAGAAATTCCCTCGTTTTGCTGCTTAATCTCGCGCTGTGTTCAGGGAGGAAATCACAGTTATCCTGCTATGAAAGAGAAAACAGCCCAAAGAAAGGGCCGTTCGAATTACAAAAATCTGTATCCCTTACGCTCAAAACATCTTAAGGGAATGGTGTTACGCTATTGAGGTTTTTATGTAGTAGGGTTGCTTAAGCAGGATACTGTTTCTCTAGAAGTGTTTGATATGCTTCATATTTTTTATTCCCTTTTTTAATTGTGGTGACAGACCAGGCAAAACTTTGCTCGTTGTGCCTGATATCAAAAACCCACTCAGTAGGAATGCTGCGAACTGGCTGTTTTTTTTCCATTTCGTGCATCACGGCACTTAATGCGACCTGGTCGATAAACCATGGGTAATTGCCCTGAGCAAAGTTGCTGCGCAAAAAGAGGGACACTTTTTTGATATAACTTGTCGACTGCTCTTTGCCACCCAACCACACGAATCCACCGATAATACTTTCCCAGAAGGGAGACACTTCAGGTTTGTTTACCAATAGATCATTATCTTCAACCCAATTACTAATCTCTTTCCATGGTTTACGAATTAAACTGTCTGCATCGACAATTAACACCGGTGTTGACAATAACTTTAGAGCATGCTCAGCGAAAATAAATCGCTTGGATGCGTAAGCGGTTTTTTTATTTTCGTCTTGTGCGACAACCTCTGATGTACATGAAATATTCAATTCCGGGAATCTGTTTGCATATTTTTTGATGTCTGTAAGGATATCATTGTTTATATTATAGATATGGAAATGGAGATTTAATTCACCCTTATTGGTATGATAAATAGAACGCATCAGATGAATAGCATGTTTTTCGTAATACCCAGGGTCACAGCAAACCAAAATAGTAGTATTTTCGTTCGCTTTTGCTGGTGGTATGGCAATAATATATTCATCCTGAGGAATGGTTAGGTTGTTGTTAAATAAGCTTTTGAAGTCGATATAGTCTTCCGGAATACCACCGTTCTTGTAAATGGTAGACACAGTCATAAGCAGCGCTAACGGGTCTTCACCAATTAGATCAGGGTCCGCTATCAGTATTTTTACCAACGCTAAAGCATCTTCATAATTCTCTTCAATGTTCGAAATGAGCAACATAATCTTGAGAATGTCCGGAGAATGCAGCAAGTGTTCACTATTTTTGCTTACCAGTTCAATAACGCTTTCAATATCGCCCACACGAAATAATATTTTGATAGCTATTTCCAGATATTCGAGATTTGGGTGGTATTCCAGTGCGGCAAAAATGCAATTTTTAATGGAAGTAATATAATCTTGTGGGAGTTTGGTCTGTTGTCCATGCCAGACATTATCTAATGCAAGATTCGACATGCCAATGGCTAATAGTATTTTCTTTAGACCCTTATCATGCTTTTCCGGGAGGCCTGAGTCAATAGAAAGTATATTTTGATAAAGTGAGAATAAATCCAGGGAGCGGAGATACGTAAACTCAATTATTTTCATTAAGGGTAAGTTACCCGTTTCTGATATTTTCAATTGAGCAGTATAAACATCCCGGTAGTATTGATGCATTGTCTTAGTGCGATAATATTCCATGTGTTTCCCGTATCTCCTGATGATTAATTTTATTGACGCTCCTTGGGACTGAGCGCGAAATTGAGACATTATAAAATTGTAACAGACACATACGAGGGCAAAGAGACGAACTAAGGCCGAAAGGCTCGCTATTCATAACGATAACTGTACTGATATGCCGCCTTGCTTATCCACCTGCCGCCACATACCCAACCCGGTAATTCTCGCAACCCGCCTGCGGCGCAGCGCCAGGATACACTTGCAACCCTTGCCAGCGGCTCACATCCCACGCGCAAAGTCGCCGCTCCAACGCCAGGGTCGCCAGGTCACTGTGTGCGGCAATTGGCTGCTTTCTTATCGACAGCCAGGCAGCATTGCGCACCTCATCAATATCGGGCAGACGCAGCGCCAGCCAGGTATCAATTTGCGGCCAGCCAAAATCCTCTGTCAGCTTTTTAAAGCCGGGACTCTGTAAAAAACGCGCCATCGCTTCGGGATTTCTCCAGACATACAGCGGCGCGTAGCGATTCTCAGCGCAATGCGCGTCCTCACTCCGGGAAAAGAGATACGCCTTAACCAGCAGGCCAGGGAAGCCGTCCAGTTTCGCGCCGTTTTCCCGAATGCGCGTCTCAATCACCGCCATGTCGTAGTCGGCAGGCAGAGTAAAGCGGTATTGCATCACAATCATCACGCCTCCTCCGACAACAACCAACCCTGGCTGAAACTCCATTCATCGGCGGTATTAAACTGGATCATCACCATCACATCATCCGGGTGAATATTCAGCGTGCTTTGTAGCCGTTGGCAGAGTACGCGGCAGAGATTTTGCTTCTCCTCAGGCGTGCGGGGTTTCCCCGCGAGAATATGAAACTGAATGAAATTATTGCTGCGCCCGCCGCTTTTATAGTGGCGGTCAAACACGCGCTGGTTGACCGGTAGCGCTTCAAATACCTGAAAACGGTCACCGGACGGAACGGAAAATTCGTCCTCCAGCGTCTGCTGCAGGATGTCGGAAATCTGCGTGATCTGCGCGTCGCTATACCCCTGGCGCAGAGTGATACGGGTGAAGGGCATACGCTTACTCCTCTTCCAGACAGCCGAGGGCAGATACTGCCGCAGGCCAGCCCGCGTAGAACGCCAGGTGGGTGAAGGCTTCGGCCAACTCTTCGCGGCTCAGGCCATTTTGCCGTGCGAAATTGATATGCCAGGGAAGCTGTTGCATGCGGCCCAGCGCCGTCAGCGCACCCAGTGTGACCAGGCTGCGCTCGCGTGGAGAAAGCGCCTCCCGTTGCCAGATATCATTGAACAGCACGTCCTGACTCAGTTCGGCCAGCTTTGGCGCAACGCGGGCCAGGGTTTCACGATCGAGGGATTTAGCCATGGTTTTCTCTCCGTATTGACAGTAAAGCGATTCTGGCGCCATAGTTTCATCCTGAAAATCAAATTATATGCAATCCACCATCCCGCATTTCAGGACGATAATGGACAAACTTCCCTTAACGCTCGACCTCGACGCGCTGCGCAGTTTTGTAACCGGCATTGAGTGCGGCAGCTTTGCGCTGGCGGCAAGCCGCTTGTGCCGCTCGACCTCAGCGGTAAGCGCACAGCTTAAAAAGCTGGAACAGCAGTGCGATGCCGAACTGGTGATGAAGCAGGGCCGCCACCTGGCATTAACCCGCAATGGCGAGATCCTGATGGGCTACGCCCGTCGTCTGCTGGCGCTCAATGACGAGGCGCAGCGGGCATTGAAAGGCGAGCTGCTACAGGGGGAGATCCATATTGGTATGCAGGAAGACTTTGGCGAATCGCTGATGCCCGGCATTCTGGGCGAGTTCAGGCGCCACCATCCGGGGCTGCGGATCATCGCCCGGGTGGATCGCAATCAGGCGCTGCTCTCGGCGCTGGATGACGACGCCCTGGATATGGCACTTCTGTGGCAATCGGAAAACAGCCCGCGCGAGGGGAAACTTATCGGCCAGTGTCAGCTTGAGTGGATACAGCATCCGGAAATGGACATTAGCGCGCTGCTGGCACAGGGCGAGCCATTGCCGCTGGTGATGTTTGACAACCCGTGCCTGATGCGATCACGCGCCATCGCCTGCCTGGATCGGGCGGGTATTCCCTGGCGCGTGGTGTTTGTCAGCCACAGTCTGAGCGGTATCTGGGCGGCGGTGCAGGCGGGGCTCGGCATCACGCTACGCACGCGTGTCGGGATGCCCGTTCATCTTCGCGTAGCGGGAAGTACGCTGCCATCGCCGGGCAATCTGGGGATTATGCTGGCGCACGGGCACGGGAATGTGGCAGATACCGGTGCGCGAGCGAAGCTGGGGGAACTGATGGAAGCGGCGTTGTTGAATGTGAAATAAGCGCTTTTCCGCAGGTTAGTCAATTAATTTGATGCATTATGTTAAACAAACGATATTTATTCTCATCGGGTAATGCGTAGAGTAGTGAGCATCAAAGGCAGTGAGGTTATTTGCTGCCGACATATCCCTGAGAATAAGGACCCACGTCATGAAGAAGATTGGATTTTTGTCATTTGGTCACTGGACGCCGTCGCCGCAGTCGGGAACCCGTTCGGCCGCTGACGCGCTGCTGCAATCCATCGATCTGGCGGTTGCCGCCGAAGAACTCGGAGCCGATGGCGCTTATTTCAGGGTGCACCATTTTGCGCGCCAGTTAAGCTCGCCGTTCCCGCTGCTGGCGGCGATTGGGGCGAAAACCAGCAACATTGAAATTGGCACGGGCGTTATCGACATGCGCTACGAGAACCCGCTCTATATGGCAGAAGATGCGGGTGCGGCCGATTTGATCTCCGGTGGGCGTTTGCAACTGGGCATCAGCCGTGGCTCCCCGGAGCAGGTTATTGATGGCTGGCGCTACTTTGGCTACGTCCCGTCTGAGGGGGAAAACGAGTCAGATATGGCGCGTCGGCACACCGAAGTGCTGCTGGATGTGCTGCGCGGTGAAGGTTTCGCGAAACCCAATCCGCAGCCGATGTTCCCGAACCCGCCGGGCTTGCTGCGTCCTGAGCCATTTTCCGACGGGCTGCGTGAGCGTATCTGGTGGGGCGCCGGCTCTAACGCCACCGCAGTATGGGCGGCGAAGCTGGGGATGAACCTGCAAAGCTCGACGTTGAAAGATGATGAAACCGGCGAGCCGTTCCACATTCAGCAGGCAAAACAGATCCGTGCCTATCGAGAAGCCTGGGCGGAAGCGGGGCACACCCGTACGCCACGCGTTTCGGTCAGCCGCAGTATTTTTGCCCTGATGAACGATCGGGACCGGATGTATTTCGGCTCAGGCCGTGATGACAGCGATAAAGTCGGTTTCCTCGACGAGAAAACCCGCGCGATTTTCGGGCGCAGCTTTGCCGCCGAGCCGGACAAGCTTGTTGAACAGTTGAAACAGGATGAGGCGATTGCCGAAGCGGACACCTTATTGCTGACGGTGCCGAATCAACTGGGCGTGGAATACAATGTGCATGTGATTGAGTCCATTCTGAAACATGTTGCTCCGGCGATGGGCTGGCGCGATTAAAAAGCAATAACGCCTCGCACTGTGCAAACAGGCGAGGCGTTACATTCACATCGCTTACGGCTGCGTTTGAGGTTGTAGCTGATAAATCCATGCGCTGACCTGCTCGCCATTTGTGGTGATGACGTCAACTTCAACGCGATCGTAGCCATCTTCAAATTCATCCAGCATTGGCCAGTGCGCCTCAAGATTATCCGAGGTAAACAGGTAACCCTGAACCTGCGGCCCGTTTTTGTGTAACACAATCCCCGGAAAATCCGCTGCTGCACCCCAGCCGCGTTCATAAAACGTGCCCGTCACATAACCCGGCAGCCATTCACCACCAATGTTTTCCAGAATATAAGCATTAGAGTGACCCGGACGTAGTGTCCCGTAGACAAACAAGCGTTCCATTTTCCCTCGTTAGCTGACGCAATATTGCCCCTCAATGGGGAAGAAATGTCTTCAAAATAAGAGGTTATCACGTGCGTCGCAACCCGTTCTTCATCGCGTTTTATTATTACTCTGCGGCGCGACGTATCACCAGAACTGCCACCACGGGTTATGTTCAACAAAATACTGGTCGAGATGTTCAGTGATATGGCTTTGTTCTTCCGGGATAGCCTGTAATCTCACCTGCATGACCTTTCCTTTGATTTTGAAAAACAGCGACAGCCCACTTTCATACGCCAAAAAACTGGAACCAACAAACTTCCAGACTTCGCCTTCAAAACGGGTGACTCCGTCGTAATCGACGAAGGTTTTCGCCACCTTATAATATTTACCGGCAACGAGGTGTGCGTAGGCTTGTTTGAGCTGGCGGGTGTCCATGTGGTGGGTTCCTTTGCTTGACGTTGGCAATAATAGGCGAGAAGAGAGGAATGATCATTGGCGAGGTCGAATAATAGGTTGTATGCGCAAAATGTCTTGATGTTATCCGGGAGCGAAGAATTGAGCAGAGCGTGCACCTCTGCCCCTTATTTATCGCCACCTTGCGCGGTGTCGGCGTGCAGATGCCAGGGACGGATATTGAAATATTTCAACCCTTGCCAAACTGCCTGACAATATCACCGCTCCGGGCAGCCATTTTATAACACGCCCAGTTGTTTCATCAGGGTCAGGTTATCTTCAAGATGCCAGTTCGCAATAATTTTATTGTTCCTGACCTGATAGATATCCGTCGCGATAAAATCAACCTTCTGGCCTGTACCTTTCAATTTGCCGAAGGTTCCCGTGAAATGCCCGCGAAAATGAAGGTGCGATACCACGCGATCGCCTGCAATGATCATCTGCTCAACCTCGCAACTCAGATCCGGGACGGCGGTACGGAAGGCACGTGAGGCCAGAAGCGCGCCTTCTGGTCCCTGTTTGCGCCCCTCGGGCGGTGTCTTATCGACAAAATTATCGGCCAATGCCTCACGGGCCAGGGTTTCATCGCCCGTATTCCAGAATGTTGCGTAACGTCTTGCGACAGTTTCAAGCATCGCCACGTGTGCGGAAGATAACTGGCTTTCCGCAAGCAATTCATGGGGTTTTACCAGTTCAAGCGGTGCAGAAAACACAGCGCTGGCCATGGGAAGAAGCATAAGTGCCGCCAGTCGTTGAGGATAAAGCGTCAACTTTTTCATAAGAATGTCCTTTTTGTTGCCTAAGGGAAACAGGTGACTCGGGCGCATTTCAGCCGCCTGTGGGTGTAACGTCAGGATGAGTTAATCAGCGCGCCGCCTTCGATATCCAGTAGGGTTCCGGTAACAAACGGATTGTCCATAACAAACAGATAGCTTTTGCGATGTCCCTGGCCTGCATCCGCTTTCCGCTGTCCCGTCCTGCAAGGATTAGGCTTTCTCCCTGTTCAGCGAGAGCGCCAGCCACGGCAAAGCCAATGCCGGAAGCTCCGCCGATGATTACTGTTTTTTTCACCATCCTGTTACGTCTCGTCAGTTTTATAAAATGGGTAATCGGTATAGCCTGCGCTGTTTCCACCAAAAAGCGTGGCGGGATCGTTTATGGTCTCTAATGGAAGGTTATTCCTGAGCCGGTACGGCAGGTCAGGGTTGGCAATGTACGGACGGCCAAAGGCAAACAGGTCGGCCAGCCCCGCCTTAAGGAGTTTGTCCACTTTGTTCAGGGTATAATTTCCAGCGACAATAAGGGTACCGCTAAAGGTGGCGCGTAAAGTTTCACGAAAATCAGCAGGTACCTGTGGGGCATCGTCCCAGTCAGCCTCTGCCAGGTGGATATAGGCGATACCTTTCTTTTCACACCATGCAGCCAGCGCGAGGATCGCCTCAGTCACCTGCGGGTCGTTCATTCCGCGCTGGGTGATGAATGGGGAAAGGCGTATGCCCGTGCGCGTATTGCCGATGGCGTCGCTGATGGCATCCAGCACCTCCTGCGCAAAACGGATCCGGTTAGCCAGGCTGCCGCCGTACTCATCGGTACGTTTGTTCGATGTCCGGCGAAGAAACTGATCGATCAGGTAACCATTACCGCCATGTACCTCAACACCATCAAATCCGGCGTTAATGGCGTTTAATGCGGCCTGCCGATAATCAGCAATAATTTGCTGAATATCGGTATGCTCAAGTGCCCGCGGCTGCGGGCAGTCAACCATATGTCCTTTCCCCTGCTCATCAACAACCCATACCTGAGCATCGGGCGCGAGTGCAGACGGCGCGACAGGTTTACCATCCTCATGGAAACCCGCATATGACATGCGCCCCACGTGCCAGAGCTGGGAAAAGATAATCCCTCCGGCACGGTGAACGGCTTCTGTGCTCAATCGCCATCCTTCAACTTGTTCAGCGGAGTGCAGACCTGGCGTCCATGAGTATCCCTGGCCCTGCGGTGAAATCTGCGTGGCTTCGGTAATGATCAAACCCGCGCTGGCGCGCTGCTGGTAATACGCCGCCATTAATGCGGAAGGAACGTTTCCCGGCTGTAACGCCCGCGCCCGGGTCATTGGTGCCATTACGATCCGGTTTTTCAGGCTCAGAGCCTTTAAGTGGTAGCTGTCAAAAAGTGTCCGATTTTGCATTTTCTGTCCCCCGTAATGTATCTGTGAAAATACTTTACGTGGCGAGAGATATTTTGATAATGGCATTAAAATATGATTGTCTTTTCAGGATTTCTGAATAATGGGAAAGCTCGAAGATATGGCACTGCTGGTTGCAGTGGTGGAGGCTGGCGGGCTTTCAGCCGCTGGTCGCCGTATGGGGCTCTCAGCGGCCACCATGACCGCCAGACTAAAGGCGATTGAAGAGCGTTATCAGACCCGGCTATTCCACCGTTCCACCCGCGCCATTACGATGACGCGTGCCGGTGAGGAGTTCTATCACGCTGCACTACGTGTACTGGAGGAAATGAACCACGCGGAGTCGCTGCTTACCCAAAAAGAAGGGGTGCTCAGCGGTAATATCCGCATTTCGGCCCCCTCTGATTTTGGCCGACAGTACCTCAGCCCGGCGCTGCTCGATTTTTCCCGCCAGCATCCGGCAGTGAAATGCTCGGTGTACCTGGGCGAAAATGTCGAAGATCTGGTCGCCAACCGTCTGGATATGAGCATTCGCTTCGGAAACCTGCCAGACAGCAGCCTGGTCGTCAGAAATATCCGCCCGAATCATAGGGTACTGGTCGCCTCAGCCAATTATCTCCGGGCGGCAGGCACACCCAATACCATTGAAGACTTACACCGCCACCGATGCCTGGCCCTGGAGCTGCGTGGCATGGTTATGAACGAATGGCGTTTTGAGCATGATGGTAAACAGAGCGCATTACGTTTTACCCCAGCCATGGTGTGCGACGATGGTGCGCTACTCCGCCAGTGGGTATTGGCTGATGCGGGTATTGCCAGCAAATCATGGTGGGATGTAAAGCGTGATGTGGAGCAGGGCAGGCTGCAACTGCTGTTTGCGGAAAGTTTTATTGGCTTTAGCCGTTTTGATAAAAAAAATGTCGGACTGCAATTTGTCTATCCGCAGCGACGGCTGCAGCCGCTGCCGGTTACCGCCTTCACTCAGTTCTTCATTAACTGGCTGGAAAATGAGTAGAAGTCTATGACCTGCTGCTCATTTTTTTTGTACGCCGTTGCGTTAGTGATATGTGCCCGAAAAAATCTGGCCTTCACGCTATCGCTGATATCTCTCCGGCGCAGCCCGGATATGGAAACTGCGCCGCAATTTGATTATCTGATTCGTCAACATCCTTTGAACCGTATAACCCGTTTTCTACTATCGGACATGTTTAATGCGCGCCGCAATACTGCGTGAACGACATGCTCTATGACGTGAGAAAAACGGGGAGCTTGCCTTTTCTTATCGGCAACGCTGCTGTCTTTGAAAACAGCCGCAACGATCACCCTATGGATTATCGGGCTTCGCAAGGGTAAGGACACCAGCCACCATGAATTTGACTAAAAATTGCACACATGCAGCCTCTGATGTTATATTAAAATATAATATTTGGAGGTGTTCTATGTATATCGCTCGCCTTAAAAAGGTTGGAGGATCCGTCATGCTGGCGGTTCCTCCTGCCGTATTGAAAACCCTGGGGCTGTCGACGGATAGCGAAGTGGGTATGACCATTGAGAATGGCTGCCTGATTATTGAACCCCAGAAACGGCCACATTACTCGCTTGAGGAATTGCTGGCGCAGTGTGATCCGCACGCCGAAATCAGCGCAGAGGATCGGCAATGGATTGATGCGCCTGCGGCGGGCAAGGAGCTTCTGTAAATGGACAGAGGGGAAATCTGGCTCGTTTCACTGGATCCGACCACCGGGCATGAACAAAGCGGAAAACGTCCAGTGCTTATCGTTTCTCCCGCGTCATTTAATGCACTCACCCGTTTGCCCGTTGTTGTTCCGGTCACCAGTGGCGGAAACTTTGCCCGAGCGGCGGGTTTTGCCGTCTCACTGGACGGTGCGGGAACGAAAACCACGGGTGTGATTCGCTGCGATCAGCCCAGAACCATTGATATGGAGGCCCGAAATGGCAAGCGTCTGGAACGTATACCCGATGCTGTCGTGAATGAAGTGCTGGCCCGACTGGAAGCCATTCTGAGTTGAGATTTTGCGGCAAGGCAGGGAAGTTTGGTGAGTGTTACATCATCGAAGCGAAATGCCAAAAGCCCGACGCTCGGTACAGAAGAAATATCAGGGACCAAAAAAGCAAAAAGCCTGCTCGTAAGCAGGCTTCTTAAATTTGGCTCCTCTGACTGGGATCGCCGTAGCTATTAATTGGCTATGACTATAAGTGTCTCATGTCAAGACCACCAGATAGACCTCCTTTTTATTTCAATTTGTTTTCTAGCTCATATTATTCCGGTTTTTGTAATAAAATAAGTATCTACGATTGACACGATAATTTTGGTCCGAAAGTACATGTGATTAATATTCTTGAAGAGTCTTTTAAATATTAGCTTTTAATAATCTCGCTCTCATGATTTATTTTATCTGTAGCGTCAAGCAATGCACCCACCATGTTTTTTTTCATTCTGCCAGGGAGTTTCTACCCTGTTTTCTGCCCGAGATCCTTCCTGATTACGCCATTTTGGTTAAACTTAATATTCATTTTAACTTCGTGAAATATCGGGCTTCTGAACTGCTTGATCAATATCGGCCATTTTTCATTTTATGCAGATCATGATGTGCAGCATGAGAGTTGTCCTGTTCAACACTAGGCCCGCAACATTCAGCAAGTAGTCGAGTATTCTGATATATAATCTAAATCTGGTTATCCAATTAATATTTATAGTGAATGATTCCTTGCTACAGTGCGCTCATGAATAACCAAAAATCCATGAGTAAACATTTCATGTGCTAGTGCAACAATGGACAGATATATTCACAGAGCCACTGCTGTCCTCAGTTGGTAGGTAAAGTAATAGGGCCTTGAAAACCTAATTCAGTGAGTCAGTAAATCCAGTGCTAAATAGATGAACTTAGTCTGTACGGAAATTTTCTTCTATTCACTGAAAGTAGAGTACATCCTCATGGAATGATTTGTTGATGTGAAAGAATGAAAATACCTGTGTCAAGTTATATTGATGGTTATTACAATTGCAGCCGCCGTCATAGTAAGTGTGACGGTATAAGCCTAGAAGAATTTGAAAATCAGACCTTTGTTTAATTCCATGTCCACATTACGCGAGTATGATCATTATCATAAAGCGAAAATCAATCAACCAAGAGTTATTCAGTCTACAATAATTCGTTGCTACGTTAGTAACTCTTGTAGAAATGGCATCAGTTGTATCTTTTTTGGTTGATTAGTATCCGGTGTGATATTGGTCTGAACATCTTAAAGAAAGAATCGACTCTGAGAAAATTCTTGCGTTAGGACGTTGATTGGAATAGATTTCTACTTTAAAATGGTTTGCATAATGTGAAGCCATTAATACTTCACGATGGTAAAATTCTATAGATAATCATCATGATAATTTGAAAAGGGTATGTATATGGAAGATTTTTTAAACAAAATATCCACCTACCAAATTTTCAATAATCTAGTTCCTGGAGCTTTTTTTGTCAGTTTCATAGAAACATCTTTAAATATAGATATTTCTGGGAATCAATTAATCAAAAGTATCATAGTGTACTATATAGTCGGTTTAGTTATTGGTAGAATAGGCTCTACTATATTAACTCCATTTCTGAAACTTATAAAAATAGTTGAGTACATTCCTTATAAGGAATTTATAAATGCATCTACTCAAGATGAAAAAATAAACTCTCTCCAAGAATCATCTGGTATGTACAGAAACCTTTTGTGTATGTCATTGATATTATTTATTTTATGCTCAATTATACATGTTTGTTTTCACAATAAAAATATGTTAATTGAAATTATAGTGACATTGTTTTTAATTATGATATTTACTTTGTCTTATAGAAAGCAGGTTTTATTTATATCAACACGTATTAGCAATAGAACAACCCAGAAGAATCAAGAGTAATCATTTTTCACAAACTATTATGGTTTAAATTTATGGAAAAAAATAAAAAGACAACACATTTTAAAAATTCGTTAGGTGTATTTCAAGGTGGTGGGTGTAAAGCTATTTCATTCATTGGCGCATATGAAGAGGCAAAACTTAGGGGCGTATATTTTTCAGAATTAGCCGGGACGTCTGCTGGTTCGATAATAGCTTCGTTGGTAGCTGCTGGTGCCACACCAGAGTATTTAAAGAAATTAGTAAAAGATGTAAATTTTAGTACATTCAATGCAACCGTAGATCCTGCTTATGAAAAAAAATATGGATCTTCATGGGGTAAACTTAAGTTATTAACCCCAAAAGGTAAAATCCCTCATAAGGCTTTTACATTTCTACAGCATCTAGGATTATATTCATCTAAGGAAATAGAAGTATGGCTTAACGATAAACTGAACGAATTGCTTGGTAAAAATAAAGAAATAATAAAATTTAAAGATTTAAACATACCACTTCACGTGATTGCTACTGATTTGAAAAATAAAAGTCATTTTATATGGAGTGTAAAAAATACCCCAGATGAATCTGTTGCCTATGCAGTAAGATGTTCTTCAAGTATTCCATTTTATTTTCAACCTGTTGATATGCATTTTGTTGATGGTGGTTTATTAAGCAATCTACCTACATTCTCATTACAAGATAATGATAGTAATTTCGAAAAAATATTATGCTTTACATTGTCAGAGAGACCAAAGGAAATAAAAAATACACTAGATTATATTTATAGCATAATGTCTTCTGTTGTAGATGGTGCAACTACCATTCAAGGTCAGCTTCAGCATAATGTGTACAACATCAAGATTGAAGGTCTACCTATTTCAACTACAAGCTTTGAAGTTCTAAGTCATGAACTAATAGATCAAACGATAGATATAGGGAGAAAATCCTCGGCTGTTTTTTTTGATAATGAAATTATCAACATAACAAGACAGAGAAAAACAATTAAACATAGTAAAGATTATATAATAAACTCTGTCGTTTTAGAGAATCCTGCACTACATCATTCAATAACTTTATCTCTAGATGATACTAAATTTGTTTACTCTTTATTTCCAACGATTCTTGATTGGATAAAAAATAGAGTTAGTGTGACATTTATTACAAAAGAAATAAACTATGAAAATAACTCAGAAAAAAACAAACATGAAAAATACAGACGGTTTCTCCTAAAGAAATTAGGGGTAACGTTAATAGAAAGAAATGACGTGCCATTGAATTGTTTTATTTTTAGATCCAAAAATGGAGATGGTAATAAATCAATAATTTATAATACCGACCAAGATAAAATAAAGAAAATTGGCTATGGGACTATTTACGGTCACGAAACTGATGATCAAATTCATGACGCCATATATTCTTCTTTGAGTTTAAATGAAACTGACCGCATGAAAAAAACTGGCACTGATTGTGATGTATTATTCACTATTGAAAAAAGTCCAATTGAGGAACTATACAGTGCATTGAAAAATGTCAGCCAATATGTTGGTGAAAAGATAAAGATAACCCAAATGGATGTGCCTATAAAAGAAGTTAAGTTTTTAACAAAATATGTAAAGTCATATAAATATAATCAAATTGAAAAGTTTTTTAAAATATTAGATGAATTCAAAATACCATTATTTAATCCATGTGCAATCAAGTTCTCCGATGGAGTTTCCTTTTTGATTACTCCACCAATACTCGAAAAATATAATAGTGAGTATAGATTAATAGAAGGGAACAGTAGACTGACATATTGTATAAGAGATTTAGGCCTTGATTCAGTGAATGCAATTATTGTCGAAAACGTCATTGATGCGTTACCATCTACAGGAGATTATTCATCAGATAGTGTTATTGTTACAAGTCAAGATAAAACGGGTGATACACGTTATCATGACTTCAATTACAATAATTACAGAAAGATCGAGGAATCAGTTCGTCCACCGGAAAAATATATTTAAAGGTAGCATATGTACAATATAAATCATATATCTGATGTGATTAATAAAAATCCTGAAATAGCAATATTTAGATTTTTCAAATTTACTTTCGAGAATAATGTACAAACTAGGCTTGGAGTCATGTCAGAAGCAGAAAAAAGAGTGATAAACAAAACCATTTCTCATAAAAATGAAACAAAGACATCATTCTGGGAATCTTTTTTCAGAGTTAGCCTAGAAGAGGGTGAAATAAACAATAGATTATTAAATGAGTCATTATTTCATAATGAAAACGGCAATTATATATATGTAAAAACTAAAGATGTCAGTAATTTCCTGCTTAATCCGCCTGCGGAAAATATTGCAATCAATTCAGCTGTAATCATGAAAAATGGTGAAATAAAACACATCCCATTGTTAGATTTTAAAATACCTTACAAGGATAAAAATACTGAAATAGTCAAGGAGGTATTATTATCTTTGGGGGCAAAAGGTCATATTATAAATAGTGGGAAGTCATATCATTTCTATGGGACAAGTTTATTTAAAAAAGAAGAGCTTATGAAATTTTTGGCTTATTTTATTTTATTTCACCCAATATCCGATAAGTCTTGGTCTGTACACCAATTACTGGAAGAGTCAGCATCACTGAGAATTACCTCCAAAAATGGGCAGCCACCTTTATATTTAACTTACTGTTGATGATATTTACTGAATGTGGGCGTGCGTGTAGTGGTGATGGTTATTTGCCACTACAACCTCAGAAAACTAATGCTTCTACTGTAAGCACACCCGTTTTAGTTCCACGCACTTTTTGAGATTTCCGGTTTTTCAGCCATCAGCCAGTACTCTTCCGGCGTCAGGTTATTCAGGGATTCATGAGGCCGCTCACTGTTATATTCTGTCAGCCAGCACTCTGTTATTTCCCGTGCTTCATTCAGTGTCCTGAACAGGTAAAAATCCAGTATTTCTGTCCGCCAGGTGTTCGATAAACGCATTCTGTGTTGGCTTGCCTGGTTTAATAAATTCCAGTGCCACACCATGCTCTTCTGCCCATTGCGCCAGCGTCAGCGAGATGAGTTCCGGGCCGTTGTCCATCCGCAGTTTCAGCGGATAACCCCGGTTTGCCACGATCCTGTCCAGCACCCGGACCACCCGTTGTGCCGGAATATTCAGATCGATTTCTATTGCGAGGGCCTCGCGGTTAAAGTCATCAACCACATTGAAGGTCCGGAACCGTCTGCCGCAGACCAAAGCATCATGCATAAAGTCTGTCGACCAGCTCTGGTTAAGTGCTTCCGGCGTTGCCAGTGGTGACGGGTTACGTACCGGCAAACGCTGCTTTCCTTTACGGCGAAAATTCAGTTTCAGCAGGCAGTAAATCCGGTGGACTCTTTTATGGTTCCAGGAATTGCCTTGTCTGCGGAGTATCTGAAAAAGTTTATTAAATCCATACCGTGGATAGCGCTCAGCCGCTACAGTCAGCGCCACAATCACTGGCTCATCACGCCGTGTATCCGGCTGGTAAAGAAATACCGTCCTGCTCAGCGATAACATCCTGCATGCCCGGCGTATGCTCATCGCAAACTGGGTGGTCAGATAGCTGACGAGCTCACGTTTTATCGCTGGTTTTAAAGCTTTTTTTCGATGACGTCTTTTAACGCACGATTTTCCAGACTCAGATCAGCAAACATTTGTTTCAGTCAGCGGTTTTCGTCCTCAAGATCCTTCATCTTTTTTATATCAGAGGCTTCCATACCGCCATACTTCGCTTTCCAGTTGTAATAGCTGGCCTCGGAAATATCGGCTTCACGGCAGACATCCTTGACGGTGCGTCCGGCTTCGACAGACTTCAGAACGGCAATGATCTGGTGTTCGGTGAATCGGGCTTTACGCACGGCGATCTCCTCAGGAAGACATAATCAGTATGTCGGAAGATCTCTAAAAGTGAATGGGCCGGTTTACAGGGATGCTTACAATGGCTTCACGGCTAGCAGGAATGGTCCAGATTTTGTTTCTAAAATCGATCTCAGACCAACGGGCAAAGCGTAACTCGCTGGAACGGATGAACAGATACAGAGTAAGTGATACTGCCAAACGGGTTAATTCTCGACCTTGCTTGTAGTCTTCAATGCGAGTCAACAGTTCCGGTAGCTTCTCCAGCGGAAGGGCAGGGTAGTGGCGTTGAACAGGAGGAGCTATTATACCGGCCAGATTGGCCGGTGGATCGTGCTCTATCAACTCTTGATGCACGGCATGACGCATGATGTTACACATATGCTGGCGAGCGCGTGCTGCCAATTCCCAGCAGACCTTTTTTCTCAATCCCTTTCAGCAGGTCGATGAAGTGGCGGGTTTTTAGTTCTGTAACTAGCAGGTGTCCAATTATCGGGAAGATATGATTGTTCATGCTGGCAAGTAGATGGGCAGCATAGTTCTCTGACCATGTTCGGTTTCTTTTATGCCAGCTCAATGCCGCGGTTTTGAATGTTTTTCTGGTGAGGAAGCGGTTCGTTCAGCGGATCACTGTTGTGCTGGGTTGATATTCTATACCAGCAATTTCCGGATACTGTCACGCTGTTGACGAGCATTGGCCAAAGGGACATCAGGATAGGCATCTAAGTCGAGACGGGATTCTTTTCTGTTAATACGATATTTGAGATACCAGAGACGTGAACCGCCTGGATTAACTAAAAGTTATAGGCCGCGAGAATCGGAAACTTTGAAGGGTTTTGCGGATGGCTTTAATTTGCGGATTTTCGCGTCGTTAAGAGACATTTGAGGGCATTCTGTCATCGAACCAACTTGACCCCGAAGCTGACCACCAAATTCAACTTATGCGGAGGGAAAATTGAAAACGCATCGGGAAGACTTTTCACGCTGGCTTCTTGAATAAGAATCACATAAGGATTCGCAGAGTTGCATGAGAAACAAAAAGCCCGCTCAGGTTTCCCTGAGCAGGCTTCTTAAATTTGGCTCCTCTGACTGGACTCGAACCAGTGACATACGGATTAACAGTCCGCCGTTCTACCGACTGAACTACAGAGGAATCGGTGTGGAGTCGTATCTTAGCGGCGAAAAAACTTTTGTCAAACCTGATTTCAGGCGGTTTTGTGCAACTGCCGCAAATCACGGCAGTTTGCTGTAATTAACAACAATTTTTTGGAAATGCTTTGCAGGATCACGAATTCTACCCCATCATTTGAAATGAAGTTTCATCTTTCTCACTAAGGTCAATTTTGAACGTCGTCGCCCCGATACGCCAGGCTATCATGCGCACGCCATGGTACGCCAAACGCAAGAGCTACAAGGTCCTGTTCTGGCGCGAAATCACGCCGCTCGCCATCCCTATCTTCCTTGAAAACACCTGCGTCCTGTTAATGGGTGTGCTCAGCACCTTCCTTGTCAGTTGGCTCGGTAAAGAAGCCATGGCGGGAGTGGGGCTGGCCGACAGCTTTAACATGGTCATCATGTCGTTTTTCGCCGCGATTGACCTCGGGACCACCGTTGTTGTGGCATTCAGCCTCGGCAAGCTCGATAAAAAGCGGGCGAGGGCGGCAGCGCGGCAGTCGCTGGTGATCATGACCCTGTTCTCCATTATTCTGGCGGCGGTTATTCACTACTTCGGCACGCAAATCATCGACTTTATCGCCGGGGCGGCCACGCCGGAGGTCAAAGCGCTGGCGCTGACCTATCTGGAACTCACCGTGCTGAGTTATCCGGCGGCGGCTATTGCGCTCATCGGTAGCGGCGCGCTGCGTGGGGCCGGGAACACCAAGATTCCGCTGTTGATAAACGGCGGGATGAACATCCTCAACATCATTATCAGTAGCATCCTGATTTACGGCGCGTTCTCCTGGCCGGGGCTGGGTTTTGCCGGTGCCGGGCTGGGGCTCACTATTGCCCGTTATATCGGCGCGATTGCCATTATCTGGGTGCTGATGATTGGCTTTAACCCGGCGCTGCGCATCCCGCTGAAAAGCTATTTCAAGCCGCTGAACTTCGCCATTATCTGGGAAGTTATGGGGATTGGTATTCCGGCGAGTATCGAGTCGGTGCTGTTTAACGGCGGGAAATTGCTGACACAAATGTTTGTCGCCGGGATGGGGACCAACGTTATCGCCGGTAACTTTATTGCCTTCTCCGTCGCCGCGCTGATTAACTTGCCCGGTAACGCCCTGGGCTCGGCGTCGACCATCATTACCGGTAAGCGACTGGGCAAGGGGCAACGCAGCCAGGCCGAACGACAACTACGCCACGTGTTCTGGCTGTCGACCATTATACTGACGCTTATTGCGTGGGGCACGGCGCCGTTCGCAGGGCTGCTGGCGTCGTTCTATACCCATGAAGAAGATGTAAAAGAGGTGGTCAAGATACTTCTCTGGCTGAACGCCGCGTTTATGCCGATCTGGGCCGCTTCCTGGGTGCTGCCTGCGGGGCAGAAAGGGGCGCGCGATGCCCGTTTCGCCATGTGGGTGTCGATGCTCGGTATGTGGGGTTGTCGCGTGGTGGCGGGCTATACGCTCGGGATTATGCTCGGTATGGGCGTCGTCGGCGTTTGGCTTGGGATGGTACTCGACTGGGCGGTGCGAGGAGCGCTCTTCTACTGGCGAATGGTGAGCGGCCGTTGGCTGTGGAAATATCCAAAAGTACCGCGAGATCACACGTAACCGCTTCATTTTCCCGCAGAGTGGAGAATAAATCGGCAAACGGACATTTTTGTGAAAACAGCCTTTGACAAGGGCTGGAGGCCTCGTTAATATGCGCCTCGTTCACACGATTCCTCTGTAGTTCAGTCGGTAGAACGGCGGACTGTTAATCCGTATGTCACTGGTTCGAGTCCAGTCAGAGGAGCCAAATTTGAAAACCCGCTTAAGGCAACTTAAGCGGGTTTTTGCTTTTCCTGCTTCCTCCACTTCGCGTTTATCTGCGCCGTTCCAGCAGCACGAAATAGACGATGGTCATCGCCAGCACAATTAACAGCAAAATCAGCGCGGCGGCGGCCCCTTCGTTGAGCGACAGCCCCAGAAATGCCCGGCGATAGGCAAAGAAGCTCAGCACTTCGGTGGCATTCCCCGGCCCGCCACGGGTCAGGATATAGGGCAGGTCGTAGGTGCGAAGTTCGTTAATTAACTGAATCACAATCGCAATTGCCGAAACCGGGCGCAGCATCGGCAGGGTGATATACCAGAACTGCTGCAAGCTATTTGCACCGTCAATTTCGGCGGCCTCGTACGGGTCTTTAGGCAGCGACGCCAGCCCCGCAGCGAGGATCAGCACCACGAATGACATCTGCTGCCAGACATCAATAAACACCATGCTCCAGAACGCCAGCGTAGGGTTACCCAGCCAGTCGACGCCCGGCAGGCCAACGCTTTGCAGCATATGGTTGATAATGCCAAGGTTTGGTTGCAGCAACATACGCCAGATCAACGCCACGCTCACCGGCGACATCGCCATCGGAATGGTCAGTAACGCGAAATAGACCGGGCGGGTTTTCACCACCCGGTTTAGCATCAGGGCGATACCCAGCCCGACAATAAACTCACCGGTTACCGTCAATAATGAGTAACGGATAGTCAGCCAGGCAGAGTGCCAGAAGGTATCGCTGCTCAGCACGCTGATAAAATTGTCCAGCCCTGCAAAAGGGAAGATCTCCGCATGCATCAGCGTATAGGACGAAAAAGCCAGTACAACGGAATAGATAACAGGGAAGCCGAGCACAATCGCCAGAGCCAGCAACCCAGGTAGGGCGAATGCCCAGCCTGTTACCCGGAATCTGTCTATTGTTAAACGGTACTTCGGTTTCACGCTAAATTCCTCAGCTAAAGCCATCTGCCGGCCCCCTTTGTCTTATTTCACCAGCAACTTATCCAGTTGGTCGGATGCATTTTTCAGCGACTTGTCGACGGTATTTTCGCCACTCGCCAGCAGGGACAATTGTGTCCCCAGAACATCTTCATACTGAGCGGAATAGGAGAAGACCGGGAAGGACTTACCGGACGCCACAATATTCAGAGCGTCTTTATAGTAAGGATACTTTTTCAGTACCTCGGCGTTTTCATAGACATCGGAACGAACAGGCGCGTGCCCCTGTAATGCGCGTGCGGTAGTGACCTCTTTACTCTGCACCCACTGAATAAAGGTCCAGGCGGCCTGTTTCTCTTTATCTGAGACGTTTTTCGGAATGCCCCAACCCCAGCCGCCGCTCTCCCCGTGACCACCAGGAACGGTTGTCAGCGCGAGTTTACCGGCCACGGCAGGGCAGGCGGTGGCGTTATCCAGTTGCGGCAGCATCCACCAGTAGGTCAACATACTGAACGCTTTACCGCTGCACATCAGACGCACGGTATCGTCGAGGGTGGCGGAAAGCGCACCGGTTTGCGCGGCATTCTTGATGGCATCCGCATACAGCGTCATCGCTTTGTTCCCCGCCGGGCTGTTCAGTGCGGATTTACCTTTGTCGTCTACGTAAGCGCCGCCGCTGGAGAACAGGTAATTCGAGAACTCCATGCTGTTCGGGTCGCCGCGCTGCCCCTGCATAGCCGCCCCGGCCATGTCACTGTTCTTCTTGATAAATTTGGCAAGCGTAACGTACTCTTCCAGGGTTTTGGGCTGCTCAAGCGGTTTTTTAAACTCGGCCTGATAGGCGCTCTTTATTTTCTCATCCTGCAACACATCCGTGCGGTAAATCAGCCCCATGGAATAGTTGTACATCGGGATCAGCGTGGTTTTATTAGGCGTCACATTAATGAGCGACACGGTGGCCGGAATAAAGGCCGACATATCAAAGTTAGATTTTTTCACATCCGGCGTGAGATCAGTCAGCCAGCCGGCTTTACTGAATTCCCCCGCCCACAGAAAATCCACTTCCAGCAGGTTGTAATAGCTCTGCGACTGAATCAGTTGCGATACCAGCTTGTCATGCATATCGCCGTAACCGATTTTTTCGAACTGCACTTTGATGTGGTACTGCTTCTCAAAATCAGGCAGCATTTTTTCAATGATTTTCGTTTCCGGAACATCTTCCATCAACGCACGCAGCACAACATCTTCCGCCCGAACGGACGCCGAAAGGCTAAGGACTATCAGACCCGATAACAATGTGACTTTCTTACGATTCAACATAATTAACTCCTGGAGAAGGTGCCGGAGTGTTAACGGCGACAATTTTCTGTCTGGATGGCATGACTTTACTTAACACCGCCGAAGGTGAGTCCTTTGACGATGTAACGCTGAATAAAATGTGAGGCGACCATCAGTGGCAGCACGGCCAGCACAATGCCTGCCGAAACCTTGCCAATCTGAACACCGTTCGAGGTCTGTAGCGCGGCAAGCGACACCGGGACCGTGGCGGTCTCCGGCCCGCTAAGCACCAGGGCAAAAAGAAACTCATTCCACGACAGGATGAAGCCCAGCACGGCGGAGGCCGCAAGACCCGGCAGCGACACGGGCAGCACCACATGCCAGAACGCGCCCCAGGCGGTGGCGCCGTCGGTCATCGCGGCCCACTCCAGATCCACCGGGATCCCTTCGAAAAAGCCCATCAGGATCCAGGTCAGAAACGGCAGGTTTAACGCGGCATAGACCAGCGTCAGCCCGAAGAGCGAGTTGGTCAGCCCAACGGTTCGCAGCATGGCAAAGGCGGGTAACACAAGTGCTACCGCTGGCAGCATCTGGGTCGCCAGCATAATAAAGCGCGCCGCTTTACCGCCCGTTTTAAAGCGGGCAAAGGCATAGCCGGTGGCGGCGGCAAACGGCAGGGCGAGGACAACCGACCCGGTGGCGACAATCAGGCTATTGGCGTAATGACGTAAAAAACCGTTGTTCTCAATCAGCGAGCGGAAATTTTCCGCGGAAAACTGCGGGAAAATATCGCTGCTGTAGGCCATCGATTCCGGCACCAGGCTGGTTCTCACAATCCACAGCACCGGCAGTAAAATTGAAAGACAGGCCAGCACCAGCCCGGTATGCAATCCAATTTTTCGTAGCATGTTCGCTCCTCACGCGCCTGGGGTGTCAGCGTTGTCAGGTGTTTTACGGCGCTCAACCACATCTCCGCTGCCAGGGTGAAACAGATGCAGTGAGTTGGGATCCAGCCAGATGCTAAGCGTCTGGCCCACCTTCGGGTGCGTATGATGATCAAGGCGGATCACCACTGGCACTTTACCGAGCGTGCCGCTGACAATGTTTTCCGCACCCAGCGCCTCCACCCCGCTGACGGCAATTTCCAGCGGGATCCAGTCTGGTCTGCGTGGGTGGGCGTGAAAATCTTCCGGTCGCACGCCGAGGGTCATCTGTTTTCCCGCCAGGCTTTGATAGTCGGCGGCCATCCAGCCCGGCACCGGGAGCTGTGGGCCGTCGGACAGTTGCAGGCTGACATCCATGCCCGTCCGTTGCACAAGACAGGGAAGAAGGTTGATGGACGGAGAGGAGAGAAAACGGGCAACAAACGTATTTACCGGGTAGTTATAGACTTCCAGCGGAGTCCCGCACTGGATCAAATGGCCATCACGCATGATGCAAATGCGATCCGCCATTGTCATGGCCTCTACCTGGTCATGGGTGACATAGACCATGGTTTTTCCCAGCCGACGATGAAGCTTGATCAGTTCACTACGCATCTCGCCGCGCAACTGAGCATCAAGGTTTGAGAGGGGTTCATCTAACAAAAAGGCCTGCGGTTCACGCACGATAGCGCGGCCCAGGGCGACGCGCTGGCGCTGCCCGCCGGAAAGCGCGGCCGGTTTGCGGTGTAATAGTTTATCCAGCCCCAGCATTGCAGCGCTTTCGGCCACTTTACTGTTGATGACGTTGCCCGGCACGCCACGCATTTTCAGGCCGAAGGCCATGTTTTCGGCGACGGTCATGTGCGGGTAGAGCGCATAGCTCTGGAATACCACGGCGATATTGCGATCGCGCGGCGCCACATGACTCACGTCGCGCCCGTCGATTAACAATGTGCCATCGGTAATGCTTTCAAGTCCGGCAATCATGCGGAGTGTAGTGGACTTTCCGCAGCCGGAAGGGCCAAGGAAGATAACAAATTCACCATCCCGGATGTGCAAATTCACATTACGGACGCTGTGCTGATTGCCGTTGTAGGATTTCGACACGTTCCGTAATTCAATGGAGGCCATATTGGGTTACCTCTGTTACGTGTTGCCCGTCCTGGGACTGGTGACATCCATGTTCGGTTTTGTTCGAAATGAAGCAGCTTTGTTCACAACGGCGTGTTATCAGCCCGTATACACCCCGCCGGTCACGTTCACGCCCTGACCCGTCATAAAACGGGCGGCGTCGGAACTCAAAAAGGCCACCACTTCGGCGACATCTTCGGGCGTTTCCAGGCGGCCAAGCGGCGTCTGGCGAATGTAATCATCAATGACCTGTTCAGGCGTCATGCCGCGCAGTTGTGCTTCCCACTGTACTTCGCGGCTCTGCATGCCGGTTTTAACGAAACCCGGACAGACGGCATTCACGCGGATCCCGTCAGCGGCCAGTTCCCGTGCCAGCGCCTGAGTCCAGCCGAGGACGGCAAACTTGCTGGCGGAGTAGTGGGCCAGCAGCGGCGCGCCAACTTTGGCGGCAAGCGACGCTGTGTTCACGATAGTACCGGATTTGCGCGCCACAAATTTGCGTGCGGCAATCTGATTAGTAAGAAAAATACCCCTGGTGTTGACGTCAAAATTAAAATCCCACTCATCATCTGTTATCGCCAGGGCTTTTTGCATCGTTGATACGCCCGCGTTGGCGATCAGCAGATCATAGTCCCCCAGCGTTTTGTCTACCCAGCCAAAGCCTTCTTCAACGGACGCACGTAAACGAACATCCAGATGAAACGCCACCGTGTTCGCGCCGAGTTCGGTGGCGGCTGCCCAGGCGGCTTCTTCGTTGATGTCTCCAATAGCGACCCGCATGCCCTGGCGAATCAGATTGCGGGCGATGGCATAACCAATACCCGTAGCGCCGCCGGTAACAATCGCCACTTTACCTTGCAGGTCCGGATAGTGTCCGGACGTCAAATGTGATGTGTGCATGTTCTTTTCCCCTGTGTTGATGATTATTTTTTACACCAATATAACGAACACAACAAAACATATTTCTTATGATAAAAACAATTGCGATCACAAATTTTGTTTTGTATGTTTGTTTTTGTTAACTTCAATGTTCGGAGTCAGCCGATGACGCACAACGACGCTCTGCCTTTTCAGCCTGACGCCCCCGGATCCGGTGCGCGTTTACGCCGTTCGGCTGCGTCGCGTCAGAGTGAAGTCATGCAACTGCTGGTTCAGCAAGGTGCGGTGTCTGTGCCGGATCTGGCCGTGAAGTTCGCCGTTTCCGAAATGACTATCCGTCGTGATTTGATGGAGATGGAGCAGAAGGGCAGCCTCTGCCGTACGCATGGTGGGGCGGTTTTACCGCAGAGCGCAAGCGCAGTGGCGATTGACAAAGTGGAACCGAGTTTCGAGTCCCGCCTGTTGCAAAACCATGAGGCTAAGTTGCGCATCGCGGCGGCGGCGGCAGAGCTCGGCCAGAAATTTCGCACACTGGCACTGGATGTCGGTAGCACGACGTTTCTTGCCGCACGTTACCTCAGCCAGTGTTCACATTTGAAAATTTTTACGAACAGCCTTCGCGTGGCGCATGACATTGCCCCTGCGAAGGCGGAAATCTACCTCGCGGGCGGGCGGATGCGCCCGGATGAAATGTCGACCGGCGGTTCTGCGGCGCTACAGCAGTTTTCCAGCCTGTGGTTCGACATCACCTTTATTGGCGTCTCTGGTCTGACCGCCGAGGGAATTTATGACTATGCCTTTGAGGATGCGGAACTCAAACGTCTTTATCTCAACCGTTCCAGCCTGAAAGTGGTGCTGTGTGACGCCAGCAAGTTTCAACGAATGTCGCTGGTGCACCTCGCCACACTGAGGCAATTCGACATCCTGATCACCGACCAGGCACCACCACCCGCGCTGTCGGCGATGCTTGAGGCGGCAAATATTGATGTGATCATCGCGCCTGCGTTGCCGAAAGACGCGTGATCGCTTTTTACCATGACATATCAGCCAACACCGGAGAAAGTTATGATCTTTGAATTTTTGGGTAATAAGAAAAAAGCGGTTATCGCAATGGCCCATATTGGCGCGCTGCCTGGCGCGCCGCTGTACGACGCTAAAGGTGGACTCAATAAGCTCATCGACGATGTTCTCAGTGATGTAGAGAAACTACAGGCAGGTGGCGTGGATGCGATTATGTTCGGCAACGAAAATGACCGTCCTTATGTGTTTAAAGCGTCGCTGGAAGGCGTCTCGGCCATGTCGGCTGTGATACAGGCGGCGAAATCGATATTGAAAGTGCCGTTCGGCGTGAACTACCTGTGGGATCCTAACGCCAGTGTCGCCATTGGTGCTGCCACCGGGGCGAGCTTCGTGCGTGAAATTTTCACCGGCGTGTTTGCTTCTGATATGGGGATCTGGGAGCCGGATTGTGCCAGCGCGTCTCGCCTGCGCCGCAACCTGGGCCGTGAAGATATGAAATTGCTCTTTAACATCAACGCCGAATTCGCCCATTCTCTGGATGCGCGCCCCATCGAACTGCGCGCGCGCAGCGCCATTTTCTCGTCACTGGCAGATGCCATTCTGGTGTCCGGACCGATCACCGGTGAACCGGCTGAACATTCTAATCTGCGCAAAGTCTGCGAAGCGGTAGAGGGCGTTCCGGTTTTTGCCAACACCGGCACCAACATCGATAACGTCACCGACATTCTGAGCATTGCCAGCGGTGTGGTCATCGGCACGCACTTTAAGGTCGACGGGCACACCTGGAATCAGGTCGACGGGGATCGGGTAAAACGCTTTATGGATGTGGTCGAAAAGCTGCGCTAAACATAACCCCTGGAACGGGAGGATAAGATGCAGTATCTGTTAGGTATTGATATTGGTACAACCTCAACCATTGGCATCCTGATCGGCCTGCCCGATAAGGTGCTCGGTACGGCCTCCCGCCCGGTCACGCTTTTCGCCCCGCACAGCGGCTGGACGGAGGAGTCGCCGGAGCAGTGGTGGGAGAATGTCGGTGAAATTTGCCAGCAGTTGCTCACACAAAGCGGCATTGCGGCGAGCGAAATCTGTGGCATTGGCGTGACCGGGATGTTGCCTGCCGTGGTTTTACTGGATAGCGAAGACCGCCTGCTGCGTCCGAGCATTCAACAGAGCGATGGTCGCAGCGGCGCACAAGTGCAGCAGATGCGCTGCGAAATGGACAGTCAGCAGTTTTTAGAGCGCGCCGGAAACGGTATTAACCAGCAACTGGTGGGAGCGAAAATCCGCTGGATTGAACATCATGAACCGGAAGTGTTTGAACGTATTGCCACGGTGTTCGGTTCCTATGATTTTATTAACTGGAAGCTCACGGGTGAGAAAATCATCGAGCAGAACTGGGCGCTGGAGGCGGGTTTTGTTGATATCAGCAACAATACGCTGGATGACGAACTGATTGCCTTTGCCCATCTTCCCCGCTATGCAGTCCCCCGTCTGGTCCGCTCTCATGACATTATCGGCGCGGTTACCGCGCAGGCGGCGGCCTGGACCGGGCTCAGTGAAGGCACACCGGTGATTGGCGGGGCGGCGGATTTGATTGCCTCCGCGCTCGGCGCGGGGGTGACTTCGCCTGGCGAAGTGCTGCTCAAATTCGGCGGCTCGGTGGATATTCTGACCGTAACGCAAAGCGCTACCCCTGACCCGCGCCTGTATCTGGATTATCACCTTGTGCCGGGTTGCTACATGCCCAACGGCTGTATGTCGACCGGCGGTTCGGGGCTAAACTGGTTTGTGCAGAACTTCGCGGCGCAGCATGAAGCGGCAGCACGTGAAAAGGGCATGAGTATCCATCAGTACCTGGACGCGATGGCGGAAAACCGCCCGGCGGGCAGTGACGGCCTGATTTTCCTGCCCTATTTTCTGGGGGAGAAAACCCCGTTACATGATCCAAATGCCCGGGGCATCCTGTTTGGCCTGACGCTCAGCCACGACGCGGGGCATATCTGGCGCGCGCTGCTCGAAGCCTACGCCTACGCCATCAAACACCATATCGAGACGCTGGTTGACATCGGCTATCCGGTAAAACGCTACATCGTCTCTGATGGCGGTTCGGCAAGCAAATTGTGGATGCAGATTGTCGCCGATGTGCTGGGCGAGCCGCTGACTCGCCTGGATGGGCACCCCGGTTCTTGTCTGGGGGCCGCCTGGACGGCGGCGATGGGTGTCGGGGTATCGACAGACTGGAAGGGAGCCAGCGCGTGGGTCAACCTCAAAGATGTGATTACGCCACGGCCTGAACATGCCGATGTTTACCATGAGGGATATCCGCGTTTCCGCCAGCTCTATGAAGCCTGTCGTCCACTGACCCGCCAGGAGACACCATGAAATTTACTGCCATTGCCTGGGACGTTGACGGCACGCTGGTCGATAGCGAACCACTTCATCACCGGGCACTGCTGGCTGTCTGCCATCGCTTCGGGTTGGATCTGAGCCATATTCCCGAGACGCGCTTTTACGGTGTGCACATTAACGATGTCTGGCTGGCCTTGTGCGCAGAACTGCCCGCCGATTTGGACCAGTCCGTGTGGCTGGCGGCGATTGAAGACTATTACCATGACCACCGCCACGAACTGGTTGCTATTCCCGGCAGCCGCGAAACCATCCGCAAGCTGGCGGCGAAAGGTATCAAACAGGCCTGCGTGTCGAATTCGTGCCGACGGATAGTCGAGGCGAATCTTGAGGCGCTGGGTGTGCGTGAGTTTATTGATGTGGTGGTGACGCTGGATGATGTACACCATGGCAAACCGGCGCCCGAACCTTATCAACATGCGCTGGGGGCGTTTGGATTGCCTGCGGCGGCGGTACTGGCGGTTGAAGACAGCACGACCGGGATGCGCTCGGCGCAGGCCGCCGGAATGCACGTCGCGTTTTATGGCGCGTCACCTGCCTCTGAGCAGGGGGTAACAGAAATCACCTCGCTGACGCGGATCCTCGACTGGTTTTGATTCGCACAGTTTCGCGCGGGAAAGGGATGTTCCGCGCAAAGAAATGAACACATTCGAACAAATTGGGTTTTAAATCACACCACTTCCCCTTAATATTGTGAGCTATATCGTTTAAGCCCCTCCACCCGAAACAGAGTATCTATCGTTATGTCAGCTAAACCCGAGATTCAGGCCCGTTATCTTCCTCAGGAACGCAAAAAGCGGATCCTTAACATGCTGGTCGAGCAGGGGCGCGTGACAGTAGTGGATATCTCAGCGGAGCTGGCGGTCTCGGAGATGACAGTACGCCGCGATCTCGCCGAACTAGAAACCGAGGGTAAACTCAGCCGGGTACACGGCGGTGCGGTACTGACCGAAACGGTCAGCCAGCCGATTATGGACCCGCTTCCGGCGCATTTTGACGCACGCCTTTCCCTTCATCGGGAGAACAAAATGCGCATTGCCCGCATGGCTGCTGAGGTGGCCGGGCGCTACCAGAGCGTGGCGCTTGATATCGGCACCACAACCCTGTTTATGGTCGACGAGCTGGTGAAGCATGAGCGTCTGAAAATCTTCACCAACAGTGTGCGCATTGCCCATGCGCTGGGCCGCTATGCGCAGGCACCGGAAGTCTATCTGGCAGGGGGGATGATGCGTGATGACGAGATGGCGATTGTCGGGCCGTCTGCTATTGAGCAGTTCCAGCAGTTCTGGTTTGATATTGCGTTTATTGGCGCATCGGGCATTACCAGCCAGGGCATTTACGATAGCGCACTGGATGAGACGGAAATGAAACGGGTATTGATTCGCCGTTCCGGCTTTAAAGTGCTGCTCTGCGACTCTGCAAAATTCCAGCATATGTCGCTGGTGCAGGTGGCGCAGTGGCAGGATATCGATCTGCTAATAACAGATAGCGCACCGCCTGCGGTACTGGCGACCGCCCTTGAACTGGCGAATGTGCAGGTGATGATTGCACCCTGACCGTCAGGCCAGGCGTTGTATGACGGCCTCGGGTGAGGCTTCGTTCAGTAACGCCCGCACGCCCTCTACGGGCAGCGCTTTTGAGAAATACCAGCCCTGCGCACGGGCGCCGGGAAACTCTCGGGTGATACAGGCCAGTTGTTCCGCGAACTCAATCCCTTCAAAGATTAACCGGTAAGGTCGTTCATACAGCGCCCTGCACATACGCAGGGTTTTTTCTCCGTGTAGAGTCTTTGCGCACAGTGCCTGAGTCAGGGATTTATCTATTTTGACATCCGTTACGGGAAGGCTGAGCAGCCTTTCATGATTCGAACAACCTTTACCAAAATCATCCAGCGCCAGGTGGAAGCCGTGCTGTCTGAACTGTGTCGCGTTAGTCATGAGCGCCTGGGTATCGTTGCAACTGACCTCGGTTATCTCCAGCACGATGGACGAGGCATTGAGCTGATGACGCGCAAGTTCATTAAGCAGCGTGTTCTTAAATGAGATTGAATTCAGATCGCCAGGTGTGATGTTCAGGTTTAATAACAGTCCGTGCCGGGCTAATAATGTCGCCATTTCGGCAATGGCTTTTTTAATTACGTAGAGCGAAACGGTACTCATCAGGCCATTTTCAACGGCGAGCCCGATCAACGTTTCCGGGCAGACTCGTCCGAATCGCGCATCACGCCATCGCAATAACGCTTCAAACCCGACAATCTTTTTTGTGCAGGCTGAGTAAATAGGTTGGTAGTAAAGGTTGATATTATTGGCAAGTAAGGCATGCTTTAATCGGCAAAGCATCGTTAGCTCCATATTAAGCACTAATGCTTCTTTTTGTGATAACAGGCAATAAATTCATACAGTTCCAGTTTACTGTTCAGGTCGAATTTATTCATAATATTCTTTTTGTGACTAATGGCCGTTTTGTAGGTAATACCAATACGATCCGCGATATCGTTCATGCCCATGCAGGCATGTAAGCCATAGGCAATTTTCTCCTGGGTAAAAGAGAGGGCTCTATAGTTACAGTTAATACAGGAATAGGCGCATTTCCCCGCACTTTTGGCGCGCTCTTTTGCCGCAGGGTTGCCATGAATCGCTTTGACGATGGCGTCGTAAACCACAGCCGAACGCTCTTTGCGGAGAAAGAATTGTGCGTCTTTGATGCAGTCAGGCAGGATATGTCTCGCTGGAATCGTATCGCCGGCGACAAAGATAAAAATCCTCCCTGACTTTTTCCTGTTAATTAAGTCTCTAAAACATAAGTAATATTCTCCCGCGCATACGGTCATGAAAATAAAATCTGCTTTATGAATATTCTCAACGCTAAAATCCCAGGAAAGAGAAGGCGAAGAGATATTGCATTCTTTAATAGCGTCACGAATTAAACCGACGATGCCAGTAGAGAATAATGTGTCATTATCAATATTTATTAAAAATTTCATTCCCTTGCAACCTCTGGGCATCCTGGTATTGGCTGGTTTATTCTATATACCTGAATAAAACAAAAGCAATAACTCTCTCATAATCTTAAGGAAAATGAGAATTTGTCAATTTGACTTAGGAAAAATCCTAATGGATATTTAAATATCAGTCGAGGTGTTAATGCGGAAACACAATACCATGCTATTAGTAAGGCTATGTCAAGAAAGGTATGTGATTGATGTATTTTATCCGCAATATTAAATAGTGGCGGTAAAGGAGGCGTGCAAATAACCTTTGAATAAAAATAAGGATAATTCTTAAAACGGTTAAACCTGGCCATTACATTAAAGCCTGCATATTAAACATATGCAGGCTTTATATTGTTTAACCCATATATGTGCACACGGGGGCCGTCGCGGCATCCAGCCATGCTCGCGCATCACTGTCGACCAGCGGTGAAAGCGTGTCGCGAACCTGCTGATGGTAGGTATCAAGCCACTGTTTTTCTTGCTCCGAGAGTAGCGACCATTCCACCTGGCTAAGATCCACAGGCACCAGCGTCAGCGATGAGAAGCGGCAGAATCCGGGCTGGCTTTCTACGACCTCCACCTGGTTTTCAATGCGAATGCCGTAGCGATCGGCCAGGTAATAGCCCGGTTCGATGGTCATGATATTCCCGGCGATCAGCGGCCATGGGTTAACCTTTTTGGCAATGCGATGTGGCTGTTCGTGAATCAACAACTGGTGTCCCACACCATGCCCGGTACCGTGGTCGAAATCGAGGCCTAATTCCCAGAGCGCGCGGCGGGCAAAGGCATCGATCTGGTGCCCCTGCGTGCCGCTCGGGAACTGCAGCGTCAGCATCGACAAAAAGCCTTTCAGTACGGCGGTATAGTGCAAACGCTGTTCATCAGACAGGGGGCCAAACGACAATGTGCGCGTGGTATCGGTTGTGCCATTGCGATACTGACCGCCTGAGTCATTCAGGTAGAAATTACTGCGGGTAATGGCGGCGTTGGTGGCTTCGCTGGCGTGATAGTGGCACATTGCGGCGTTGCTGGCAGAGGCGGAAATGGTACTAAAGCTCTGCTCAATGAAACCGGCCTGTTGCTGGCGGAAAGTGAGCTGTTTTGCCTGTGCTTCCAGTTCGGAAAGCGGGTTGCCTGCGGCCTCACGTGCCGGGACTTCACGCGCCAGCCATGCCAGGAAGTTAACCCACGCCGCGCCATCCTGATGGTGGCTGTCGCGATAACCTTCCAGCTCAACGGGGTTTTTGTGCGCTTTGATAAGCGTAATGGGGTCCGCGTGCCAGACCACTTCGCCGCCATTGTGCTCGATAGCAAAACGCAGGGCGACCGGGGCGTAATCGGCGTCCAGCATCACTTTCTTGCCAGCGGCCGCTTGCTGACAGTGGGGCAGAAAATCGGTCCATGCGGAGATCCGCAGGGAAGATTTCAGGTCATCCGATAAGGCATGCGTTTTCGCCGCATCGATAAACCACTCCATCTCTCCGTCACGGCTGAGCAGGGCGAATGAGTGAGCGACCGGGTTCATCGCCACATCCGAACCCCGAATATTTAAAAGCCAGGCGATGTTATCCGGCTGGGTGATAGCCAGCAGATCGACACCTTCTTTAGCCAGCACCTGAGCAATGCGTGCACGTTTCGCCTCGCTGCTTTCACCGCTGATTTCGGGTGGCATTTCGCGGATTGCACCGCAGGGGGTCGGCGGGCGGTCGTGCCAGATGGCGTCAAAGGGATCATTATTCAGCGCCACCAGTTCACAGTGGGTCGCCTCCAGTGCGGTAAACTGGCTGTTGACCATCAGCAACGGCTCAAAGGCGATACGACTGCCAGCGGGCAGCGAGTCGTTAAGCCACTGCGCCAGCGGCTCATTGTGCAGATGGTGGATCTCAAATGCGTTGAGATCGACCTCCTGGCGAACCTGCACCTGGTAGCGTCCGTCGACAAACATCAGCGCCCGGTCACGGAGGATCAGCGCCAGGCCCGCCGAGCCGCTAAAGCCGGTCAGCCAGGCCAGTTTATTATCGTGCGGCGCGCAGTCTTCACTCTGGTAGGCATCAGCGCGTGGCACAATCATGCCGTCGACATCCATGGCCGCTAGCTGTGTACGCAGTGCTGCCAGCGGTGTTGGGGTTTGCATAAGAATCCTTCCTTATTGTTAGCGGAACGGGGGTTCGTTAAAGGTGCGCAGTTTACGTGAATGTAACCGATCACCTTCTGCCCGCAGCAGGTCAATGGCGCGAATACCAATCTGCAAATGCTCGGAAATCGCTCCTTCATAAAAACGGTTGGCCTGACCCGGCAGCTTGATTTCGCCGTGCAGCGGTTTATCCGAGACACACAGCAGTGTGCCGTACGGCACGCGAAAGCGGTAACCCTGGGCGGCAATGGTGGCGCTTTCCATGTCGATAGCCACCGCGCGACTCAGGTTAAAACGTAGCGCCGACGCGGAATAACGCAGCTCCCAGTTACGGTCATCGGTAGTGACCACGGTGCCGGTACGCAGGCGCTGTTTGACTTCTTCGCCGGGCATGCCGCTCACCTCTTTGGTGGCATCGTACAGCGCACGCTGCACCTCGGCGATACTCGGAATGGGGATATCCGGGGGCAGTACGGCATCCAGTACGTGATCATCTCGCAGATAAGCATGCGCCAGCACATAGTCGCCAATCGACTGGCTTTCACGCAGGCCGCCGCAGTGGCCAATCATCATCCATACATCCGGGCGCAACACCGCAAGGTGGTCACAAATGGTTTTCGCGTTTGACGGACCGACGCCGATGTTAATCAGGGTGATGCCCTGACCGTCGGCGGTGATGAGATGCCAGGCCGGCATCTGGTGTTTTTTCCACGCCAGATCGGAGATGGCCTCTTCCGGGGCATCGGTATCAGCGGTGACCCAGTGGCCACCCGCACAGGAGAGGGCAACATAGGGACTTTCCGGGTCCAGAATCTGGCTGCATCCCCAACGGACAAACTCGTCTACGTAGCGGGTGTAGTTGGTGAACAGCACGAACGGCTGGAAGTGCTCCACCGGGGTGCCGGTGTAGTGGCGCAGACGGGCCAGTGAGAAATCCACGCGGCGGGCATCGAAATGCGACAGCGGATAGAGCTCGGTAGGATGGAACAGACCGTCGGCGGTTTCATCGCCAATTTGCGCCAGTTCGGTGGTGGGGAAATGGCGGGTCAACCCGGCGCTCATTGAACGGTCCAGCGTCAGTTCCGAGCCGTCAATAACATACGGATACGGGATCTCATGTGCTGATAGCCCTACTTCAATATGTGCGCCATAGTCCTGGCACAGCAGCGTGAGTTGTTCGTGTAAATAGCTGCGAAACAGGGCGGGGCGGGTGACGGTGGTGGTGTAACAGCCAGAGTGGGTGAAACGGGCGTAAGCGCGGGTTTTCGGTGGGTTGGTGGCGCTGCCATCCCAACTTACCGACAGCTCAGGGTAGACGAAAAGGCCGTTGGCGCGTGCTTCATGCGTGGGTAGCGTGCCATCCTCGATATAACGGCTGATGGCTGCACGCAGGTTCGACACTGACTGCTCATACAGGGCTTCCAGTTGATCCAGTGCCTGTTCCGGGGTCAGATGTGCACCCTTTTTATTCATCATTAACTCCTTGTTTCACAGGTGTACGGCTGTAGACGATAGTATGTCACAGCTTTATGAAACAATAACTCCGGATGATGGGTTTCGGAGGATGCCTGTCTTCAATACCATTGCCGCGCGTTGAGTGCGTAAATCTAATGATAATGGGGCGTATGGCGAGAAGCCGGCGCGACAGGGCGCGCCGGGGTAACAGTTAGCCGTTGATTTTCACCAGCGTACGGCCCTGAATCTTGTTACTCAGGAAATCGGCGGCAAACGCCGGAGCCTGCTCCAGGCCGATTTCAGTGGATGCCTGCTGGTAGTAGCTCTCCGGCAATAGACTGGCCAGACGCGCCCAGACCGCAGCGCGTTCAGCGGTCGGTACCATCACGGAGTCCACACCCTGCAGGCGGACGTTACGCAGAATAAACGGCATCACGGTGGTGGGCAGATCGAAGCCACCCGCCAGGCCGCAGGCGGCAACGCAGCCACGGTAGTTTGTCTGTGCCAGTACTTTTGCCAGCACTTTGCTGCCGACGGTATCGACGGCACCGGCCCATAGCTGTTTTTCCAGCGGACGGGTCTCTTCGAAATCGCTGCGCGGCAGAATTTCATCGGCACCTAACTGGCGCAGGAAGTCGTGGGTGGATTCACGGCCAGAGACCGCGACAACGGTGTAACCCAGCGCTTTCAACAGCACAACGGCGGTACTGCCAACGCCGCCGCTGGCCCCGGTGACCAGCACTTTACCGCTTTCCGGTTTCACGCCAGCTTCAACCAGCGCATCCACGCAGAGCATGGCGGTAAAACCTGCGGTACCGATAATCATTGCGTTACGGGCGCTGAGCGCGTCTGGCAGAGAAACCAGCCAGTCGCCTTTTACACACGCCTGTGCGGCCAGACCGCCCCAGTGGTTTTCACCCACGCCCCAGCCGGTGAGGATCACCGACTGGCCGGGAACAAAGCGCGGATCGCGGCTTTCGCTGACGCGACCAGAGAAATCGATACCCGGTACCATCGGGAACTGACGAACGATCTTCCCTTTGCCGGTGATCGCCAGCGCGTCTTTGTAATTAAGACTGGACCAGTCGATGTCGACCAGCACATCGCCATCGGCGAGGGCGGGCAGAGCGATATCTTTCACGGCTGCCAGGGTTTTGTTTTCAATCTGTTCCAGAACTAAAGCTTTCATGACTGAGTTTTCCTCGTCTGACTGTGGTTTTCGGCGCAGGGCCGTCCTGTGCAGGTGTTATTTTTGAGTAATGCTGTACAAAAAGAATTCCCAGTACTGATTGAGCGGGTCGGCAGACTGGAACAGTTTGGCGCGCATCACGGCGCCTTCCCAGCCGGACCAGAACACCCGCGCCAGTTTTTCCGGCGAAGCATCCTGTGGAATAACGCCTTGCGCTTGCGCCTCGGTAAAGCAACGGGCGACGCGCGTTTCCCACTTTTCGAGGATCGCTTTTAATCGTTGGGGGAACGCTTCGGGTAAGAGGGGGGACTCCTGTAGTAGGTTGCCAACAAGACAACCGCGGCGAAACTGATATTTCGCCATCCCCTGACCCGCATGAAGCACAAAAGCGGCCATCCGCTCAAGCGGCGGCAGGGTGCCATCAAGCAGGAATTTGTCTAATTTATGGGCAAAAAAGGAACCGTAGGCTGCAAGCACCGCCATGCCAAATTCCTGTTTGCTCTTAAAGCAGTGGTAAAACGATCCCTTCGGTACGGCGATATTTTTAATGACCGCATCGATACCCGCCGACAAATATCCCGTCTCCGTCAGCACCGCCAGACCCGAACGAATCAGTTCCTGGCGGGTGTCGGTAAACGCGCGTTCGACCTTTGGAGGCCTGCCACGCCGGGGTTTTTGCGCAACGACCGTTTCGTTACTCATAATTTAGACCGATTGGTTTTAATTGTCGCCAGCCTACGCGCAATCGGAATGCTTAGCAAGCGAAGCGAGGGGAATGGCTTTACGGTACATGAAGAAAGTCTGGAACCTTGCTTCCGGTTTTGGCTGTGATTAAGTGCGCTTCACCTGATTTTCTTTCACCTTGCAGATTATCACTTTGCGGCTATATAGCTTTTGGCCTATATTTATAAGGAAATCTTGTGTGGGAAATTAAAACAACGGACAGGTTTGATGAGTGGTTAATCGCTCAAAATGATCACACGCGTGCGAGCGTTTTGGCGGCGCTGATCGTGTTGCGAACGAAAGGCCCCGGATTGCCCAGACCCTGGGCCGACACGATAAAAGGGGCGCGCTACAGCAATATGAAGGAGCTGCGAATTCAGTGTCGTGGGGAGCCGATACGCGCTTTTTTCGCTTTTGATCCCAGACGGGCGGCTATTGTGCTGTGCGCAGGAAGTAAAGCTGGAAATGAAAAACGTTTCTACGCCGAAATGATTTCGCGAGCTGAGCAGGAATATGCAAACTATCTGAAAAAACCAGAGAAAGAGGAGTAAATATGGGCAGAACGCTGGAACAACTGCTTGCGGATGAAAAACCAGAGGTTGTGGCACAGGCTGAGTCGATGGCGACTGAGACTCTCCTGAACATTCACCTGGCCGAACTGCGTGAGAAAGTGCAAAAAACGCAGGTGGAAATGGCGCATGCACTGGGGATACGGCAACCTACGGTGGCGGGAATGGAAAAACCGGGTCGCGATGTAAAACTGTCGACGCTTAAGCGCTACGTTGAAGCCACTGGCGGTAAGCTTCGTCTTGATATCGAACTGCCTGATGGGTCGCATTACGCCTTCGTTGTATAACCCGTGAGCATTAGCGAGACAGGGACAAAAAAGACTATGATTAGGCTACGCCTGTCGCGTCTGAGGAAAGGAAATCATGCGTCGTATTAAACTGTTTTATGGCCTTTTTATTTTGCTCGCCAGTCAGAGCGTGCTGGCGGTGAGTTACCCATTGCCGCCGGAGGGAAGCCGCCTGGTCGGCAGCGTGCAGGTCGTCACCGTGCCGCAGGGTAATACGCTGCCGCTGGAGGCCTTTGCCGCGCAGTACGGCCAGGGGTTGAGCAATATGCTGGAGGCCAATCCCGGTGTTGATCCTTTCCTGCCAAAAGCGGGTTCCGAACTGATTGTGCCGCAGCAGATCATTTTGCCCGACACGGTGCGTCAGGGCATCGTAGTGAATGTCGCTGAAATGCGCCTTTACTACTACCCCAAAGACAGCAATACCGTTGAGATCCTGCCTATTGGCATTGGTCAGGCCGGACGCGAAACGCCACGTAACTGGGTTACTGCTGTTGAACGTAAGCAGGAAGGCCCCACCTGGTCTCCTACGCCGAACACCCGTCGCGAATATGCCAAAGAGGGGAAAACCCTGCCTGCGATGGTGCCTGCCGGGCCGGATAATCCGATGGGGCTGTATGCTATTTATATCGGCAAGCTGTATGCCATCCATGGGACCAACGCCAATTTCGGCATCGGGCTGCGCGTCAGCCAGGGCTGCATTCGTCTGCGTAATGACGACATCAAATATCTCTTCGATAATGTGCCGGTGGGCACCCGTGTGCAGTTGATTGACCAGCCGGTGAAAGCGACCGTAGAACCGGATGGCAGCCGCTGGGTTGAAGTCCACGAACCGCTATCGCGCAATCGCGCCGAGTTTGAATCCACCAATAAAGTGCCGTTGCCTCTGACGCCAGCGTTACATGCCGTCATTAAAGGCGAGGGTGTGGATGCGTTGAGGGCGGCTGAGGTGCTTGAACGCCGCTCCGGGATGCCAGTGAACATCAGCGAGTCCGCGCACAGCGCTGGTTTGAGTAAAGAACGGTTGTAAATCACAGATAAAAAAGCCCGCATCTGGGCGGGCCTGGCAGCATAGGTACTCAGGAATGCCCAATAAACGCAAGCGTAATTGGGCAAACTTGCTTATGCGGTGGTATTCACGTGACGACCAATTGACGGATTTGCCGGCACCTGAGGTATCTGATTAATGATACCGGTTGCCGTTGCCTCCTGGTTATCCAGCGCTTTTCTCAGGACAATGGTGCTGACCTGGTTCTGGAGGTTATAAGCACTGAGACTGGTCGATAATGATGCGATTTGCAATGTATCCATTTCGATCATCCTATTGTTAACAAACAAAAAATCTAACAGTGCGAGGACAAAGCCTCACAGTATCATCGGCATGTTCCGGTAAAACCTTAGAAAAGAATAAGTGCCCACTGCGGATTTGTCGAATGAACGGCGTGTGCTGCGCTGGAAAGCAAAAACCCGCTTAAGTTGCCTTAAGCGGGTTTTCTAAATTTGGCTCCTCTGACTGGGATCGCCTTTGCCATTAACTGGCTGATTGGTAAGCTAAACCTAAAAATTGAGGTTGTCAAGACCACCAGAATGACCACCATTTTTTTCTGGTTTTTCCTTTCTGAACGCAAGCCGAGTATTATGGTTTGTACACCACCTCATCTATGCTTTCCTTCAAACCAGATAAAGCGCAAAAAAGCTGCGGTAGATAAGCCAAGGATTGCTACATAACATCAGGAGCCAGATAAATGATGGAAGGTCAATTAATTTTCTGTTCGGATTCGATCCTGCGCTTTCGCTCTGACTATGATGAAACAACAGCACTTTCGTTGCTATCAATCCAGAAAACTATTTCAGATACCGATCCCTTTTTTCTTCTCAGGTTCTTTCGTCATACCGTGATGATTGAAGAAGGAACAACACTGGCGAATATCTTTTTTGCCATTGAGCCTTGGAAGGAACTGCTAACCGCTTATTTGGATCGGGATGTTGGGGCCTATATTGACGAAGTAAGAAAACCATCCAAACCCACCACATGGAATCTGGAGTGGATTGGCATTGATCGCCGAAGCTCTGTTTACCGCGCATATCAGCATCAGGATATGGGAGACGGTGAGGATTTTACAGCTTGGTTCAATCGTGAGCGGATCCCCACCGACGAGTTTGATATAGAAAGTAGCTGCGATGCTTCCGGTTTTATCAAAGGTGATAAAGAACGCTGGAGCCTTAGCGAAAATGTCCACGAAATTAAAAACCTACCTGTAATCCTCTACAACAAGCAAACGCTGATGACCTTGCAGAAGGATGAGTTGCTAAGAGAAAGTGTCTCTGGGGTGAATAGTACCGATCGTAGCCGTTTCGTTTATGGGGATACCTCTTTTTCCTTCTATGAAGTGATGGAAGCCATTTTCATTAGCGGTTTGTTCTTCTATACCCCAAGTGCTGCTACGAGCTGCTTTGACGGATTAAAAAATAGTCTCAATGGACTGGAAAGCGAGGTATCGAAGGAGACTGAATCTAATCTCACTGACGGTGGAGAAGATAAACAGCTAAAAATAGAAGTTGCCGATGGGGCCTTTGATTCCCTGATTACCCACATGGAGTCTGAAACCGAAAACTGGCAACTTATCAAAAAACGATGCCAAAATGAGAGTTCTTTGCCACTCAGGATTGGGGTTATTACACCGGCAAAGCCGCCGGAGTTGCGCTTATGCGGTGAGATTTATCGGGATAGCGGTGAAGTTTAAGTCGTTACCGATTTCTACAGCGGTTTTGAGGTGGAGGCTAAATTTATGTCCATGTTTCAACGAGAAAAAAGGATCTTCTGCTATTAATCTGATATAACAGCATGGAGACTGAACGAGAAAAGCCGAGGTGAGCTTTATCATGGACAATGTCGCACCTATACCGCAGCAGTTTACTAGCCCACTAAACTACATACTGTTAAAAATCAGTAAATACCAGCCTAATTTACATCTTACCCCTAATGAGTTTAGCTATCTGGCGGCGATGGCTATGTGGGGTATCGAGGACTCGGATGTCGAATCAAATAGTGGGCATTACTTTGGACAATCCGGCTACGATGAGACGACATGTTACAGCATCATCCGTTATGTGGATGAAAGAATTAATGAAGATCCTAATACCTCAGATGTTCGGGTTAATAACTTTCTGAAACGAGCGCTGGAACAGGGATTGTTGTCACTGGCCGGAATGTCTGTCGCTGATGTGGGGGGAACATATCGTCTGACTCAGTTGGCACATGATTTGTTAAAACCTTTTCAACAATCTGATGAATTAGAGGATAAAGAAACATTAAGCCAACGTTATCTGAGAATTGATCAGGAACTGTCCAGTTTAAATGCTGCCAGCGATGGAGACAATATTACTGATAGTGAATGGTTGGTGAAGGTAGACCTTTTTTTACCGAGCCTGAAGGATCTGCTGACAGGTGTTTTTAAAAATCAGGAATTCCTTATCTCTAAATTTCATTCAATGCGCTCCGAGATACAAACCGAAATTGGTATTTCTCTGGAAACGGAAATTCAGCAACTTCTGGAAATAATACGCACGCTGGCTGGTCAGATCAACGATTTGAGAATGTTAGTAATGAATCGTGCCGATGCGGTATTAATGCAACTGGAAATTTTGCAAAATACAGTCGTACAAAAAGGTGGGGCTCAGCGATTAAAAAATACATTATCCTCTTTGTTTGGTTCATTAATGGATGTTCGAGAATTCGCTAATCATTCCTTAAGGGATTTATCCGGATTCTTTAGCAGCGTGCTGGACCGTATACGCATCCGTATCGCGTTAGATCCCAATGCTAATCTGGGATATTTAATCGATCGTACTATCGAGTTGTTTGGTCGGTCATCATGGTCGTTAGCATTACCTTCGACCATTAAGCTAATGCAATTACGTGAATGGGACACACCGCCGCCTCCGGCGGATAATGCGTTGTTCCTCGATGATAATGATGATGAAGAATTGGTGCGGGAGATGCCTGCGTTTCAGTTAGAGAGTTTCGCAAAGGAGTTTGTTGAAAAGGCATTAAGTGATAATAAACCGGTGAGTAACGTTTCTGTTATCAGAAATATTTTAAGTAAATTCCCATTCAATGAAACGGATCGCTTTCGCTTGGCACAGTGTACAATAAAAGAACTGATGAAACAGAGTGACAATATTCAGGATGATATCTCCCCGGAATGGGTTTTAATGGATGAGTCAGCAAATTACGAAATCGAAGAGCAATGGTTAATTTCACAGGGTGATCTCAATGACTGAGCTTGAATCTACACAGGGTGATCAATTTAATACATTTCTGGATGTGATGAAATCACCTCTATTCCCTGTTGTAGATTATAAATTACGTAGAGGGATTAATATATTACCTGCGGATTATATGCTGTATTCATTTATTAATCAGGCATTTAATCCGCTTTGTGAATATTACGACTGCTTGTCTTTATCTTTATGTTTTTCCAATGAATCTGTTTATTACTTACTGCCTCAGCGCCGTGGGTAAATACCATTAGAGCGATTTAATGAGTTGCAGATGGTCACTGGTTTGATTATTGTCGCAATGGAACTCGAAAAACAGCTTAGCCAAAAAGAGTGGTTTACCACGAATCAACTACTGGAGCGAATGAGTAATCAATTATCTGAAACCAGAATGCTGGAGTTATTTCGCCGTCGTCCTGGTCAACAGACCCAATACGATTTATCTAAAATCCAGGATGAAATAAGAAAGTCGCTCATAGTATTCGATCGCTATGCTTTTATTCAACTCTCTAAGGATCGGCAATCCTTCCAGACAACACCCGCTATCTATCGTTTTATTGAACCGCTGCGAGGATTACAGCAAGAGTCAGAAATTCCACAACGCCTGGCTGAACTGATCCAAGACGGTTATCTGGTCAATATTGATGAAGCAGCGCGGGATAGTGTAGATGAAGATTTGGCAGAGAGCGAGCGTTTCTCTGCCGAAGAAGAAATGGATGCAACGGGTGATTTATTTGCTTCCGGGACTCATGAAGGGGAACAATTGTGAACCACTACCCTCTGATACGTAGCCTTAGTATTGTCAACATTAATGGCATTATGGCCCGAACGTTAAATCTGGTAAATCCTCACGCACTGCGTACATCGCGACAATATGGCGGCACGGTTTCATTGTTGGGCAATAATGGTGCGGGAAAAACGTCTTTGTTGGGCGCGTTTATGTTCAGCCAGATCCCTGATATTCGCTATATTAGCTTAGGGACTAAGGATGATTTCAAAGTTTCAACATCAATAAAAGATAGCGAAATGTTTCCACGCTTAGGGCAGCCCAGTATTGTTGCTCTGGAGATTGAGGCCCGGGGGACGGGCCACCGGCATCTGTACGTCGTTAGGGCTGAAAAAAAGACAGGAACAACATTAGAAACCCAGCTATTTTGTTTGAAACTTCCCGATAGCGTTAACCCACTGGATTGTTTACTTGATCGTAAAGGACAAGTGGCTCACCCGGTAACGACAGACCAGTTACGGGATAAAGCAGCACTTTTAGGATGCGCTATTCAGACATTTAAAGACCCAAATGCCTACATGTTGGCACTGTTTCAGCATGGCATTTTACCCCGAGCCTGTCAGTCACCCGATGATAAATATCGTCTGGCCCAGATCCTTCATTCAGCAATGGCCGGGCGTTTGGATAAATCGATAGAAAAACATCTCAGCGCTTATTTAATGGCCCATACTCGCGGGAATATACATTCCGTAGTGAATATGGTGCATGAGTCCATGATCAAAGTCAGACTTACGCAGCAAGACCTGCAAAATTATCAAAAGGATTATCAATTTTTTAATTCATTACTTACGTTGAGCTTATCATTTTCAGCCAATACGTGGTCAGTCATTGAGAAAGCTCTGGCGATGAATGATGAAGAGCGCACGACTATTCAGAAAGAAAAATATCGGATTGAACGTGAGCTGGAAAAAATTGAGGAAACTCTGGGTTCACTAAGGCGCAAGGAAGACGCCATAAAATCGGAACTGTCAATAACGCAACAACAGATAAGCGATATTGATCCCCGACAGCAATGCGCTAATGCCGGTAGGATTTACTTTAATCAAGAGCAAAAAGCAATTGGTGAACTGAATAAACTTGAACCACAGTTAGAGAGTGCGGAAGAAGCAAGCAAACTCCAGCAAGGTATTGTTGATGAGCTGGAAAGAAAAAAAAGTGAAAATGAAGAGAGCCAGCTACGCACAGCCAAACAGCTGTCTAATGTCGTTACGCGTTATGACATCGCTCAGAAAATGGCATCGCAATATAACCACGCAAAACAGCTCTATGATGAGATTAACCAATGGAATATGGCTTTTACTCTGTCAGGATTAAGCGCATTCATTGAACAACTCGTGAACCAGGAAAAAGAGGCGGGAAATGCCCTCAACCATGCGGAGCGCCAATTACGATCTCATCAGGAAATCCTGGATGCTTATACTGTTGCCGCAAACAGTGCGCGAAAATTGGGGGATGATATCTCTCCTCCAGACGCTCAGCGCTGGTTTAGGGAAAAATGTGGTCAACTGGAAAAATGGCGTATCGAAGACGCTCAACTGGGGGGGCGACAACAGCATCATAAGACGTTACAGGGAGATCATCAAAAACAGCGACGTCTTCAGCAACGGCTTCGTGATGCAGGCATGCTATCGTTGCCATTGAACGATGAGGACTTTGCGCAGCAACTGGCGATACAACAAGAGCAAGAATTGCACTTAAATGAACAAAAGGAACAATTAGCGCAACGTCAGACCGAAGTACAAGATCAAATTAAGCAGCTTGATATCGATATTGCACGCTATGAGCAACAGAGTCAGCAGTGGCACCAATATCAGCCATCGGTTAGCTATTTACGTACTATTTTTCCTGATGATGATTTGACGCCGCAACGCTGCGAACAACTAATTCTTGACCATGCGTTACACGTTAAATCACTTCGGCAGGTAGTCATTGGCTACGAAACGGAAATCAAACAATGCCAGGGGCGCCGTGACAAACTGAGTGGAAGAGAAGCAGGAAGTCTTGAGTATTTGCGGACTCTTGCCGCTGACGTATCGGGAATATCGGTTGCTGAATTGTACGCAGATATCGAAGTACAGGACGCCGGATATTTTGAGGCGGCATTAGGGCCGTTAATGTTCGCCATACTTGTCAATGGTGATGTCGATGATGCCGCCAGACAATTGCTTACACAATACGATGAGCAATGGCCGCTTCCCGATATTTTGTTGATCAGTGTAACCCAACCTATAGACGTTTTACGCAACGGGTCGTTCGAGTCGGAATTACTTTTTAAAGATATCACCGACGAATATAACACGGTGGAGAGTATCCTCCCGCCCTGGTGTGTTATAGATGAACCGCGATACCGCCGCATCAGCCAGATACGTTCAGAGCCCGTATTAGGTGATAAAGCCCGCGAGGCGCTTATCCTTCAATTGGACCAACAGATTCAACTGGTAGAAGAAAAGAGCGAGACGCTGGAACGTGAGATTGAAGACGTTGAACGTAACAACGAACATCTTAAGGCCGTTAGCGCGGCTCCCTCATTTATTTGGGATGATGAACCGCCGCTGGAAGATACTCGCCGACAGCGAAGCCATCGTCATACCGCTCTGACAGATATTGAAGAAAAACACAGAAGCGTGTCCAGTCAGTGGAAAAAAAGCCGGAATCTCTTACTGGCGCTACAGGAATGTGAACCAGACAGTAAAATCCTGTTTCGGGATTTTCCTCAGGAACTGGCCGAGATTGCTGATCAGATAAAGCGGGCTGAAGCTGCCGGGCGTGCTATTAAACGCTATCAGCCGTTAATTAATCAGATAGAAAAAGAGTATCCATTACTACGGGAAGAATACCCGGAAAATATAGCGCAAGTACGCCAGCAGGTTGAGCAGAACGAGAAAACCTGGCAAACCTCTGCAATGCGAGTTCGACTGGTGAAAGAGTTAAACAGTGTGCGTGCTCACCTTAACCAGGAATATGCTAATGCTCAGAAAATACTGGAAGATGAAGCACAAGCACAAATCCTCTTATCTGGCGATCAAAAACGGCTGGAACAGGACGGTGACCGAATTAAACAAGAACTCACAACTGCAAAAAATGAGTTAGCTGAAAAAGATAAGTTTTACTCAGATCTGATATCCGCGATTACTCGCTACCGCCAGAATCGTGATGAGGCTAAAAATGATCTGGATAATTTGCCATTTCCCTACACATTCGGTCTGGAAATTAAACTTGCCTCACAGCTCGCGCATTTACAGAGCCAACTTGAAAAACTGAATAACAATTTAAGAGAGTGCTATACAAAAACGGCTGCGTTGCATCAGCAACGCTCAAAAGAAGAATTAAACCTGACAAATCAAAATAACAAACTTACTGCCCTGACAGAAAAAATTGAACAGATAACTAAGCAGCGCAACGGAATTATAAGTGCATTAAAAGCCGATGGCTCTTATGGTGAGCTGGAACCTGTAATGCGCGAAATGCTGATCAATGGCAAAGTACCATCACCGGGAGCGCTTTTGCTAGTTGATCAATCATTGCTGACTCAACTGACCCGGTTAACTATTGAATATTCTATTTCTTCAGCCGACCCCTTTATGCAGCAATTAGCGTCCTGCGGTCAGGATACATCTGACATCGCTGAAGTCTGTGCCACGCTTTACAGCCGCGCAGTGGCGCTGTTTCGCCGCCGTGCACGGCAGGATATCCAGCGCGCCACACAGCCAAGAGAAATGTTGCAGGCGTTATCTAAGGCGGCGAAAGACGCACAGATCATGTTGGCTGAAACCGAGGCTGCGTTCCAGATGCGCCGGGATGAACTGGCCGACGCTCTATCGCGCCGGATTAACGATGAAAAAAGGGCGATAAGCCGGTTAAGCGCTGAACTTACCGGAATTGGCTTTGGGCAGGTTGCCAGTGTGCGTCTGGAAGCCAGGACGGTTAAGCATTTTCAGGATACCCTGAACGCCCTGAAATCAGGCGGATATGGTATGGACGATCTCTTTTCCACGGCAGGAACCGTTACCGAAGCGCTGGCTGGCCTGTATAAAAAAATCAATCAACATGAAATTGATGGTTCACATTTGCTGGATCACCGTAATTATCTGGATGTAAAAACGCTAATACAGCGTCGTGGTGCAGAGCAGTTTGAACCACTGAACGCTTCCAGCCTGTCAACCGGGGAACGAATCGGCTCCGGGCTGGCGGTGCTGATTGCCGTGCTCAGGCACTGGGGACGTAGCTCTCACGGTAATAAAGAGCCTTTCACTTTGCCGCTGGTGATGGACGAGGTTTCCCGTCTGGATGCCGCCTCTCAGGCGACAGTCCACGAACTGGCGGTAAGAACCGGGTGCCAGATGTTGGTTGCAGCCCCGGAAACGTTAGGAAAAATTACCGGAACCGGCTACCAGTTGGTGCGCATAGTCAGGACAGAGGACACGGGAGCCAACGGGCAAAGTGTTACGCACCATCAGGTGAAAATTACCGGTGTCCGCGACGCCCAGCAGTTGCCATTTGACGTTGATAGCTATCTGGCTACAGAAGAGAATGCTGAAAGTGACGAGGTGAAAGCAATTTAATGCATAAGCAACTGTTTCAGTTAGGTTTCCCGGTCAGTGAACTTGGCGATATTCTTCAGCAACTGAAAGAACGGCAAATGATGTTCGAAAATGATAAGGAAAAGTTGCTACGAAATTATCTGGCTGAACTGGGTATTATCATCCCCTTCACGCGCAATCGCTGGCGGCTGGTGGAAAGTGAACGCCTGGAAATCCTGCTGGCGCAGGTGCAGCAACAGATACAACAACAGATCATTGGCAGAAAAGAGCATCGTCCGGCTATCCCTCGGCGAATGCAGAGGATCCATCATAAATCAGCGTCGGCATGGCGAGGTAACAGTAAAGCAAGTCTGAGCCAACCCTTAGTCAAAGGGCAGACCGTTACCTATGATGATATCTTACGACTTCGTAGCCAGGGGACAGCGCTGCGGCTAACGTTTACCGGCAATAATAGGGAAAACGTTTTGTTTGCCGATGATGAAAGTCGATGGCGTTCGGAGTGTTGTTTGCCAGAACGAATGCTACTTGATTTACTCTCTGTGGACATGTCATCGGCACAACTGATCATGACCGTTGAAAATTTAGGTGCTTATGTTGATATGCCGCTTGTTGATGGTTTGATACTGATTTTTGCTCCCGGTCTGAATTATCAACCCGCCTGCCGGTGGATTTCGCAATACGGGCAGGATATACCTTGGGTACATTTTCCCGATCTCGATCCGAATGGATTGATGATTGCCCGACAACTATCCTACTCATTGGCCCGAGCCTGCCGGATCTGGTTACCGGACTTTTGGCCGTCAGCACACCAGGTTAATGACATAATAGGAGCCGGAAAACATGCCTGGGATACCGCGCCGGATTGCCCTCAACTCAGGCAATTAAAGCAGGAACAGCGCTGGATTGAACAGGAGGTGCTGGTTGTGGATTACCGTTGTATTGCAGCGATACAGAGGTTGGTCAATCATTCTGGTGATGAAATAGTACATATCGAATCGACGGAAAACTCAATTGAACAAGATGTGTAGAAAAAAGAAATTAGACTTGTAAAATTCATAAAGGATAGTTTAATGATTGACAGATTAGAGCTTACAAAAAATGTCCAGTTCTATGACCTTAAAGTTCCTCTCGATAATGAGGAAAGACAAATTACAAATAACGAAATTCTGAGCATCCTGAATTCTGCCGATGATAATATTGAACCAGATTCTGATTATCTGATAAATGATTTCAGGGTGGGAAGGAATTTGATTGATGCTGATGTTCATTTTATTTATTCTCTTCGCGTCTTCCCTACACTAAGGCCTGTCTATTTTATGGGGGAACTTGAAGGTGGTGAGAATTTTTACGATACAATATATGCGTTCATATTGATTCTGGAATTTGATAACAGTATAGCCATAATAAAAAAGAGCTGTGCAAACATATCTGATAAGTTAGAGAATGATTTTAATTTAATCACAAGTCACTCATTGGCAGGAACATTTAATGATTCTGATGTTTCATTTCAGAAAATATCCACGCGAAGCATGACGAATTCGGATAAAGCTATCAGGAGTCGTTCATTTGAATCATCAGATCTTAAGGGGGCTTTTTCTACACATGCTGCTGGCAGATCAATACCTTACTATTTGAAACTTCGACAAGGCCCAACAATTAAGACAATTTCAGGCAGTGGCAGATTAGTTGAAGCATCACAGAGAATTAGTTTCGATGATATTGCCTCATGGTCTTACCATCAATTATGCCTTGTCAGGCAAGGTGGCGGTGTTAAAGATTTTTTAAATTACTTTGCACAACAGAAAGAATTAAATGAAGTTATGGCATTAACTCAGCCGAATGCACTCCTCATTGAAAGTACTGCTTTGTATGAAAAAATAGAGTCAGAAGGGCTAAGGATTAAATATAAACTACCCGACGGTGAAGATTGTTATCTATCTGAGAAGATGCTTAATAAGCTTTTTCAAAAACTCGAAAAGGTATATGAAATTAGAGATGATTTAACGATTGATTCAGCTATTGGCAGTGCAAAAATAAAAAGAAATAATAAAACGCTTACAATAGAGTCAACTATCCTTAGACGGTTAAAAATTCTATCGAATGGCAAAGAGGCTACTCTCCAGAGTTTTATCTTTAAAAATGGATTCTATAGCATAACATTTCAGGATCCTCGTTATATGTATTTTATGGGGAATTGTTTCGAGGATGCGTCTGGAATTTCAGAAATAAATAGCATTTTGGACATTCTTATGCCTGTTGAAAATATGGATAAGGTATTAAGTGAAAAAGGCACCTTTACAAAACTGAGTACTAAGTTCTCTACGGGATCAATGTTTGATTTGGTTGAGGAAATTCATAAGAATGATGACTATATATTTTGCGACGATCTGGGGAACGAATGGGCTGACCACATAACGTTTAATAAACAAGATTCCTGCATCAGTTTCATTCATTCAAAACATGGCTCGAAGACTACGTCAGCAAGCAAGTTACATGATGTCGTCGGGCAGGCAATTAAAAATCTGGGATATATGTATTTTAGTACACCAGACCTTTTGGACAAAGTTAAAAATAAATTAAAGAAAAACTATGTAAACAACAATACGGCTACAAAGATCAATAAAATAAGGAAAGGTGATACAAGAAAGCTCAAAAAGTATCTTGATGAATTATCAAAAGATGTTAAATTGCACAGGAAATGTATTTTGAGCTGTTCATTTATTTCAAAAAAAGAAGTTAAGCGTGAGTTTGGTAAATTACGACGTAATCAGCCAGTAAAGCCGCATGTGATACAACTTTTATGGATACTGTCTTCTTTTTCTCATGCGGTTAAAGAAGTTAATGCAGTGCCAGTAATATATTGTGAAAAATGATTTTGTTAGGTCATACTTACTATGACGATGCCCGGTTTAAGTCGGGCATCTGAAATATATTATTTTTATACTTCCTGATATTCTCCAATACTTTTCAACAAATAATTGTACTGATCAGGGTCTGATTTATTCATTTTATCCAGAACGAAATTGGCCACTCTGGAAATCTCAGGAACCTCAAGTGGTTTAAATCCACGGTCAGGTATTGATTCAAGATGCGAATATTCATTGTTGAGGCGATTTATCAGTGCAATGGCAGTCGCATCCTCATCGCCGAAAAATTTCTTGATCTTCTCAAATGAATCATTTTTATCGTCATGCCAGGGATACTTAAAGTACAAGAATGCTTCCAGAAATTTTCTGAGATTATTTCCGAAAGCATAAAATGGTTCGTAGCATTCATTTGCCATAGTCTGGTCCCGACATTTGTAGATCTGCTGAAAAAGATAATTAAATTCCGTAATATAATCATTCAAATACGCAGGCATAAGTATAATATTACTTCCTCTGCCGTTACGTTCCAACATGAAATTTTCTTTGTCTTCGACGTTTCTTGCCTTACCTTCACCCACCGTGATTTTCTTTTTAGGAATAGATAACCTCTTCAGGTATTTTAAAAAATCCAAATTATGTGTGGAAATGAAAAGTTGCTTGTATCGATAACCATTGGAACCATCAGCATTCTTAATTGGTTTAGCTATCAACCCTTCAATCAGGCTGAACATAAAAAATATATGATTCCCATCTAAACTGGAGATTGGGTCATCAATATAAATAATAAGTTCTTTGCCTTTACTCTCTGGTTCTTCCAGTTTTGCAATAAAGTAACAGAATGCGATTAAACTACATTCACCTTCACTTAGATTGAAAGCCGATTTTCCTCCTCGCATAATTTCAAATTTAACTGATGTTTTAATCGAATCATCTTTGGCTTCTAATTGTATACTATCGTGCCCAAAGAAATGGTTGAGCAGTGCATTTACTTTTTCTGCCCCTTTGCGTTCATCTTTCTGCTCTCCCTGTAGCTGTGTGATCTTTGTTTCTCGTTCGGTGACTTGATTTCTGGCATTAAGAAAATCAGTAGAAGCTTTGTTGGCTTCTGTATTTAAATTTTCTATGCGAATTAGTTCATCATCATAGTTAATTGTCTGAATGAAAGATGCAACATCAGTAAGTCTTAGTGCATCGCGGGCTGCATTCTTATCTTTTTCAAGTGTCTTCGTTCGGGTATTGTTTTGACTCACTAGGTTATTGATATCGCGAGAATACTGCTGGATTTTCTCAATGGAATAATGGACGTCGGGCATTTCTAACGGTTTAAAAAGGTCATTTTTTCTTGAGGTTAATGCTTTTTCTAAAAATTCTAGATCTTGTTTGTAGACGGTTAATTCTTCATCAAGGTCCGTCTTACTTTGTTCAAATACAACACGCTCTTCAGGATAAAACATATTCCCTGTCAAAGTCATAAATGTGGGAATCTTAACAATTGCATTTGAGATAGACGCTAAGCAGCTATCAATGTCTGATTCTAGAACTGAAGACTCCTCGTTAAAATGAGAGTCCAGAACCTGCCAGATATCGTGCGGTAGATTCTGGCGACAGAAGGCGCACGTCTCTCTTTTTTCTTTATGAAGTGAGATCCCTTGTTTTACCCATGTTTGTAAAATACTATCGTTAAGTAGTTCCTGGAGAGGCTGGGTAGGTATAATACGTCTGGAGAGAAGCTCTTCTGCATTTTTTCTGATTTCTGCGATTTTAAGATCAATATCGATCAAGGTAGTAATGTCAGGAAGTGCCTCCTGTTTCAGGAGTGAAAGCTTGTGCGCTTGCTCTTCCATACTAAGATATTTAAATCCGGCTTTCTTAGTAATTGAGATATCCTGTTTTATATTTGTAATGCTGTAAACTGATTTTCCATAATCGCGATTCTTTTTTATCTTGTTATTAGCGTGAGCTCTCAATTTTTCTTCTAAGGCATCTGAAGCTGTTTGGTGGTTGGCCTTAGCCTGATTCCATTTTTTGTTTTTTTCTTCCTGATTAAAGCGAAAGCCTGATTTTGTTTCTATGCTACCAAGTTCGGTTTCTATTTCTGCAATGGCATCTTCGATTTCTTTATTTTTCTCACCAACGATAGCAAATGTTTTGATTTCACCACTATCCTGATTGACAAGAAAACTGAGGTTATCGTTCACAAAATCACGATTATAGACTCTGATATCGTAGTGGTGGTTATTGACGTCGGCAGAAGTAATATTACCCTTATCGCCGTAAATAGTGAAAGATGGAGTCGTAAAGTTAGGGGGAAGATGTTTTGTCTCTAAAGCTCGAAAGATCCGTGATAAGGTAGTTTTTCCCGAATAGTTGCGCCCATACAAGACATTTAATCGTTTAAAGCTCTGAACATTATTACCGCGATCTTTAACACTTTTTCGCCAGGTAAAATCACTAAAACTACCAAAATTAGAAATGTCAATCTGATTGATCATTGATGTATCATCCTCATACATATCTCTTAAATACGATAGACAATCAGTCCAACTGAATCCTACCGTTCATTCCACGACTAATATTGCTGCGAACAAAGTATTCAAATACCCATATGGGCACTTTCAATACTTAAATTGATCCAGTTTAATGAGAGAAAATTGTGCATAATTTGATATGGCTCTGAAATTTCGACTTTTACGTGCTAAAGAAAAATTATCTGGGGGCATTGTATTTCTGCTTCTATTTTCCATCGATGCTTCTTGCTGTCCATCCCCAATCGCAGTATCCTTATCCCGCACCTGCAAAATCAGGTGCCGGGATTGGAACCCCGAAATGTTACAGGCGACATACGACGCGCCCGCGTCTTTTTTTATGTCGTGCGCTCGGTTATACCTCAATGGTGGGCTGGGCGGGGGCACCGCAAGGTGCGCCGGTTGCCTGTAACGCCGGTAGTTCCAACCCCGTTCAGTCCACCACCACGAGATTGGAACCTCTGGTGGTGGGTTTTAAACCCGTTACAGGAGGCTGCCACTATGGCTACTACCCCAATCCAAACACATCCATTACTTGCTGTTCCCTTTAATGCCGCCACGGATTTTACCGTACTGGCCGAACACTGCGAAAACTTCGCCGAAACCCTGATTGAAAGCAACGATCCCACACTCAAAATGGCGCTCTGTGGTAGGCTCAATGCCTGTCTGACGCTGTTACAACCCACGCTGTTAGAACCCGTCCCACCCCATCTTATTGAAAGCCTGACCGTTGACACTCTCCCTGCAAACACCCCCCGTTTCGAGCCTGAATGCACAGAGCTTTGTCGCTATTGTCTCTCCCTGACGCAGATGCTGGCAGGGCAGGGCTTTTACTCTGAAATGGAGAAACACCTTAGCTGCCTGCTATATGAACTGATCAGCTATTTCGCCGCAGAAATGAAAGCCCCTCGCTGGCTCCGCACATCTGAAGGCGTGAAATTTATTGACGAGGTGACGGCATGATGCAACAGGACTGGCATCCTGCCGACATTATCGCGGCGCTGAAAAAGCGGAGAACATCGCTGGCGGCGGTTTCCCGTAACGCCGGGCTGGCGTCCTCCACGCTGACCAACGCCCTTAACCGCCGCTGGCCCAAAGGTGAAAGGCTGATAGCGGAAGCGCTGGGCGTCGCGCCTGAAAAAATCTGGCCTTCACGCTACCGCAAATCAGAATAATCGATAAGGCAAACCGCTCCTCCCTATCTTCCGCCTGTACTTGCAGGCGGGAGATCGAGAGAACGCCAGTGACGCGCGGCAACTCAGCATCAAATCAAATCAACGGGAAATGTTTTTCAGGCAAAAACAGTTTCCTCTTTCTGCGCCAGTTACATTCGTATAATTTCCCCCATGCAACGAATGGCCCTCCGGGCTGCCCTTACGCTTCCATGACCTGCAAGAAGCGGCCTGATTTCAGGCTGGTCGTCCCGTTACCGACAATACCTTTGAAAATGTCGGACTGCGTTGCAGTTAAGGTCACTCTTCACACTGCGTTAATACCTGAACTGGTTTTTCGGTACAGGTCGTAAAACGGTGAATGTCTTGCATGTTATTCACTGAAATACCCGAATGCGTCTTCATCTTTGAAGTAATGACGCATGAATCCCTCATCCCATCACTTCATAATCCGCTTTATAGCTTTACATCTATATAGTATTTAACCTATATTAATTGGGAGGTCCCGTGTGGACAATTAAAACAACGGATACGTTTGATCGCTGGTTTGCCTCGCTCAACGATACCGACAGGGTCAGCGTGCTTGCAGCACTGCTGGTCCTGCGGGAAAAGGGGCCGGGTTTGTCCAGACCTTATGCCGATACGGTCAGAGGTTCCCGCTACAGCAACATGAAAGAGCTACGTATTCAGAGTCGGGGCGATCCGATACGGGCGTTTTTCGCTTTTGACCCGACCCGTATCGGCATTGTGCTTTGTGCCGGAAATAAGGTCGGCAATGAAAAACGTTTTTACGATGAGATGCTCCCTGTTGCTGACAGGGAATTCACGAACTGGCTGAACACATTAAAAGAGAAGGAGTAACGCGATGGGCAGAACGCTGGAACAGCTTATTGCGAATGAAAAACCTGAAGTCGTGGCTGAAGCTCAGGCGATGGCGACGGACATCCTGCTCAACATTCACCTTGCCGAACTGCGTGAGAAAGTACAGAAAACGCAGGTGGAGATGGCACAGGCGCTGGGCATCAGGCAACCTACCGTTGCAGGAATGGAAAAACCAGGGCGCGATCTGAAGCTTTCCACTCTCAAACGCTACGTTGAAGCGACTGGCGGCAAGCTACGTCTTGATGTTGAACTGCCGGATGGTTCTCACTACGGATTTGTACTGTAAACACTGACGCTCCCTGAACCGGAGCGTCAACCCCTTCATGACGGGCAGTGGCCTGCATTGCCGAAGGCTTTGCTGCCGCGTGACCGCAAAACTGCACCAGACGATAAATTTTCAGATACTGCATCAGTGCCAGTGCGTCACTTTAACCGCAAAGTCGCGGGAAAGTGACGCACGCAGCCCTTTCGACCTGCACCAGAAAACTCAACTGTGCCAGCTCACGGCTGGATCCTGACACCGCCTCTTCAGGCCATTTGACCAATAAGGAGAACATGAACCGATACCGGAGGGGGACCAACTGGAAGGTCCGGGGGATGACCCGCTAAGGCGGGCGGCTGCTCAGAGAGCACAACCGAAGCCCCACCACACCTCAACGGCTGCCGCCCCGGCGCTCAGGTATCGTTCGCAGCCCCGACAAAAAACAGGGGCTATCGGCCTACGCGCCGGGGAAAGCTGTATCAGTGCTAGTTTTTTGGGATGAGTTTGCGGCGTTCATGAAAAGGGGAAAATATGGGGATTTTGGAGCAGGAAATGAAGCGGTTTGCACAGCAGGCGGGCGGCAGCCATAAGACTGTTCACGACCGCATTAAACTGGCGCAGCGTTTTTGTGAACGTCTGGTACTGGCGCAGAATGTGCAGATCCGCCGGGTGGAGCAGCTTAAGGCGCGGCATATCGAGGGCTATATCCGCGAACGACTCGCGCAGGGCATCACGAAGCGTTCCCTGCAAAACGAGATGGCGGCGGTACGCTGCATTCTGAAACAGGCCGGGCGTGACAGGCTGGCGCAGAGCGAGCGGCTGAACAACCGTTCTCTTGGTCTGTCTGGCGCATCCCGTAACGGTACAAAGCTGGCTATCACGCCGGAGCACTATCGTGATGTGCTGGAGATGGCCCGCGCAAAAGATCCGGGGATGGCGGCTGCGCTGGAACTCTCAAGGCTGATGGGGCTGCGTTCGCAGGAGGCGGTGCAGAGCGTACAGTCGCTTAAAACGTGGCGGCAGGCGCTGGAGCGTGGCGATACCCGGTTAACTGTAGTTTTCGGCACTAAAGGCGGGCGCGCGCGTGAAACCATTATTCTTGATGCTGGCGCAGTCAAAAAAGCGCTGGATAATGCGCTGGCTGTGGCGGAAGATCGCCACGGCAGGCTGATAGATAAGCCGGATATGAAAAGCGCCATGAAATACTGGCACAGCCAGGCGTCACGTCTCGGGTTAACTGGCGCATATTCCCCGCACTCGTTGCGCTATGCGTGGGCGCAGGATGCCATTCGTCATTATCTGGCGCAGGGATTCTGTGAGAAGGAAGCGCTGGCAATGACGGCGATGGATTTGGGCCACGGCGACGGGCGCGGGCGGTATGTGGCGCAGGTGTACGGGCGAAAGGATGATGCTGATTGATAGCCTCAAACTTGCAATATGGTGTTATTCATCGGTTTTCACCCAAAATTATTTGCCCCCAAATAATTTTGGGTAGTTTCCTATTAATCTCGGAGTATTAATCGGTTTTCATACAAAAAATTTTGGGGGCAAAATTTTTTGTACACTTTCCTATCAATATTGATAAGAACAATAATCATCGACTATTAAATTCATTGTTATTCATTATAAATCAATGAATTATGTTTGGATGATCGATTTTTGATAGCCATCATATTATAAAATATGCTTTATTCATCGTTATCTACCGAAAAATTTCTACGTAGAAATTTTTTGTACGATTTCCTCTTAATAACGGTACTTACGAACGGTATAGCCTATTAACAGGCTTCTGGTGCAGCATTACGGTATTTCTGCTGATGATTGCGCCAGCAAAAGGAAAAAGGCCAGATAAAGGTAAAGGGCAGATAAGGGTAACAACGCCAGACCTGAAAGGGCCAAAGGGCTTAAAAGGCTAAAGCTGGTGCAGATCGATATATACGGCGATATCTGGTGCAGTCCAGCCGTATACAGGCGACGACAGGCTGGTACAGATAAACGGTGACATTGAACTGGTGCAGTTATGACGTATCGGCAAATCAGTCTCTGGCGTGGATTGTCTGACAGCTATCGCCTGAAATTATTTACTGTGAATAATTTTCGTTATTTGCCTATTGATTCGTAATATATTGATAGGTTTTCGTACAAAATTATTCGAGTCGAATAATTTTGTACGCTTTCCGATTAATAACCCCAAAATTGAAGGCAAATCCTTTCAATGCAAAAAGCAGATCCGGATTCAATCAGGATCTGCTTTTTCATTTTTAATAAATCATACTGCTACTGACTCAGGCCGCTTTATGTTGCCGGGCATAAATATAGGGCGCAACGTACCCCTCGCGGCTCACGTCCAGATAATCCGACCACCATTGCATCATGGCTTTGCGGGCGTCGAGGTGCTCGGCGCGATGGATATACGCCGCCCGCATGCTGTTGCGCTCCTGATGGCTCATCTGTCGTTCCACCGCATCCCGCGACCAGAGTTCAGATTCAACCAGCGCGCTACAGGCCATTGCCCGGAAGCCATGTCCGCAAACATCGGTTTTGGTATCGTAGCCCATAAGACGTAGTGCCCGGTTGATGGTATTTTCGCTCATCGGCTTATACGGGTTATGGTCTCCGGGGAACACCAGTTCCAGATGCCCAGAGATTTCCTTTATCTGCTTCAGAATGATAATCGCCTGCCGGGAAAGCGGCACAATATGCGGTGTGCGCATTTTCGCGCCACGGCCAGAGAATCGGACTTTCTCTATGGTCTCGCGCGTGGCGGGGATGGTCCAGACTTTGTGTCTGAAATCAATCTCGCTCCAGCGGGCAAAGCGCAGTTCGCTGGAACGGATAAACAGATGCAGGGTCAGCACTATCGCCAGTCTTGTTAACTGCCGCCCCTGCTGGTAGTCACCGATCCGCGCCAGCAATTCGGGCAACCGTTCCAGTGGCAGGGCGGGATAGTGATGTTTAACCGGAGGGGCAGTGACGCCTTCCAGATGCAGCGCCGGATTGTTTTCAGTCAGTCCCTGCTGAACGGCGTAGCGCATGATGTTGCAGAGTTGCTGCCGGGTACGGGACGCGACTTCCAGAAAGCCTTTATCCTCGATAACTTTCAGCAACGCCGTGAAATGCTGCGTTTTCAGCAGAGTGACGGGCAGGTGACCAATCGCCGGAAAGATATGATTCTTCATGCTGGCGAGGATGCGCTCTGCATAGTCAGCCGACCACTTTTTGTTGGTTTTGTGCCATGCCACCGCAACGGCCTCAAAGCATTTTTCCGGTGATGCGGCGGCTTTTTCAGTCATACGCTGCTGCGCGGGATTGATATTCTGCGCCAGCAGCTTACGGCTACCGTCGCGCTGCTGGCGGGCGTCGGATAGCGAGACCTGTGGATATACACCTAAGGCAATGCGGGATTCTTTTCGGTTGAAGCGATATTTGAGATACCAGAGGCGTGAACCGCCCAGATTGACAAGCAGATACAGACCGTGAGAATCGGTCAGTTTAAAGGGTTTATCAGAAGGCTTGATGCTGCGAATTTTCGCGTCGGACAGGGACATATGGTGGTCACTCCATTATCGAACTGAAATGACTCCAAATCAGACCACCAATTTCGCCGGATGCGGAGGGAAAACCAGATATGCATCGGGAAAGATTTTCACGCTAACTTATTGAAACCTAATCACATAGGGACTTATAAGCACGCCTGAAAACAAGAATTTGGCTCCTCTGACTGGACTCGAACCAGTGACATACGGATTAACAGTCCGCCGTTCTACCGACTGAACTACAGAGGAATCGTGTGAACGGGGCGCATATTAACGAGGCCTGATCGCCTTGTCAAAGGCTGCAATACCTTTCTCGTTCTGTTTGTCGACTATTTCGACAATGCGCCTGCAAGATAGTCAGTCCGCCGCCTGTTTGCACCATCATGAGGCAGAGGAGTCTCTTATGGGGCATCGGGCAAACCACTGTTTCAGTAATCATATCCCCCCTGGTTATCAGAATCTCTTATTATCCAGCCTGTTAGCGATGGTCAGATGACTTATCTAAAACTGGCAAGCATATTGCAACTCCTCCGACAACATGACTGCCGGCGTTGGCACTGGTATTCCGAACAGGAGGCAAAATGAACTTAAGACGCCTGAAATACTTCGTAAAAATCGTCGATATCGGCAGCCTGACTCAGGCCGCTGAGGTACTGCATATCGCGCAGCCTGCGCTGAGCCAGCAGGTGGCTACGCTGGAGGGCGAACTGGATCAGCAGTTGCTGATTCGCACTAAGCGCGGCGTGACGCCGACCGAAGCGGGCAAGATCCTCTATGCCCATGCGCGGACTATCCTGCGTCAGTGCGAACAGGCACAACTGGCGGTGAACAACGTGGGGCAATGCCTGCGTGGACAGGTCTCCATCGGCCTTGCACCGGGCACGGCAGCCTCCTCGGTAACGATGCCGCTACTGCAGGCGGTGCGCTCCGAGTTACCGGAAGTGACCGTGTATTTGCATGAAAATAGCGGTACGGTACTGAACGACAAGCTCCTGAGTGGTCAACTCGATATGGCCGTGCTGTATGAGCGCGCACCCGGTTCCGGCATCAACAGCTTACCGCTGCTGAAAGAAGATCTGTATCTGGTCGGCACGCGCGATTGCCCAGGACAAAGCGTTGATTTGACAGCCGTTGCAGAGATGAACCTGTTCCTGCCACGTGACTACAGCGCGGTGCGTTTGCGGGTTGACGAAGCGTTCTCATTGCGTCGCCTGACGGCAAAAATCATCGGCGAAATCGAATCGATCGCCACCCTCACGGCGGCGATTGCCAGTGGTATGGGCGTAACGGTGCTGCCGGAATCCGCCGCGCGCTCATTGAGCAGTGCGGCGAACGGCTGGATGGCGCGTATTACCACGCCGTCGATGAATTTACCGCTCTCTCTGAACGTTTCTGCCCGCGGTACGCTCTCGCCGCAGGCACAGGCGGTAAAAGATATTCTTATGTCTCTGGTAAGCCGCCCGGCGATGGACAGCCAGGAGTTGCAGTTGGTAAGTTAAGCGTTATTCCATTACGGAATAACATGCTGGTTTTTATTATTTGTTCTGCCAGGCCTCAGACTTTAACAATAGCGTCATGTCTGATGGCCCTGGAGGGAAGGGTGAATTTCCAGCAACTGAAAATTATCCGGGAAGCGGCGCGCCGGGATTATAATCTGACCGAAGTCGCCAACATGCTCTATACATCGCAATCCGGGGTGAGTCGTCATATCCGCGAGCTTGAAGAAGAGCTGGGGATTGAGATTTTCATCCGTCGGGGCAAACGGCTGCTGGGGATGACCGAGCCGGGTAAAGCGCTGTTGGTGATAGCCGAACGTATTCTCAATGAGGCGAGCAATGTGCGCCGCCTCGCTGACCTTTTCACGAATGACACATCCGGCGTGCTGACGATTGCGACAACGCATACACAGGCTCGCTACAGCCTGCCTACGGTGATTAAATCGTTCCGCGCGCTGTTCCCCGAAGTTCGGCTTGAGCTGATTCAGGGGACGCCGCAGGAGATTGAGACGCTGTTGCACAATGGCGGCGCGGATATCGGCATCGCCAGTGAGCGACTCAGTAACGACAGCACTCTCGCTGCTTTCCCCTGGTTCCGCTGGCACCACAGCCTGCTGGTTCCTAAAGATCATCCCTTATTGCAAACCTCTCCTCTTACGCTTGAAGAGATCAGTCGTTGGCCGCTGATCACCTATCGGCAGGGGATCACCGGACGTTCGCGTATTGATGAGGCGTTTGGTCGCAAGGGGTTGCTGCCGGATATTGTGCTCAGCGCGCAGGATTCGGATGTCATCAAAACCTACGTTGAATTGGGGCTGGGGGTTGGGCTGGTGGCCGAGCAGTCGAGCGGGGAGAACGAAGAGGACAAGCTGGTGCGGCTGGATACGCGTCATCTGTTCGATGCCAATACCGTCTGGCTTGGGCTTAAACGCGGTCAACTGCAGCGCAATTATGTCTGGCGTTTTATTGAGCTCTGTAATGCAGGGCTGTCGGTTGAGGATATCAAACGTCAGGTGATGGAGCCGGACGAAGAGGTGATTGATTACCAGATTTGAAAACAGCGTCCCCCGCATACGGATGCCGTCGGGGGATACGCGCGTTGCAGGTTACTCCGCAAATTTGAGCAGCGCATCGCCATCAAGACGATAGCGTACCCACTCGCTTTGCGGCAGTGCGCCGATGCTCAGGTAGAAATCAATTGCTGGTTTGTTCCAGTCGAGCACGCTCCATTCCAGACGACCACATTTGCGCTGTACCGCGCATTGCGCAATGTATTTCAGTAAGGCTTTGCCTGCCCTTGCGCCGCGATAATCTGGGGAAATATACAAATCTTCCATATAGATACCGTTGCGTCCGAGCCAGGTAGAGTAGCTGGTGAAGAAGACCGCATAACCCGCCACGTTACCGTCGATCTCGCAGATTAACGCTTCGGTTTTACTGTCGGCACCAAACAGAGTGGCCTTAATTTCGTCCGGGGTGGTCACCACTTCTTCCGGGGCTTTTTCGTACACCGCCAGTTCATAAATCATGTCATAAATTGCATTTGCGTCCGTTGGGCGTGCCTGGCGAATCGTGATGCTCATTTCTCTTCCTGTCTGTTATGCGTGGGTTCAAATTGCTGGCGTTAAGCATAAGGGGTATTGTTAAAAGAATTAAGTGCAATGAAATCACTGGTTGATGAATATTATGCATCATGCTTTGCGACGTCTTGATCTAAACCTTTTGCCCGTTTTTGACGCTATCTATCGGCATCGTTCCGTCAGAGCGGCCGCCGAGGAGCTGGCGATGAGTACGTCTGCGCTCAGTCATGCGCTGTCGCGGCTGCGCGTCACATTGAACGATCCACTGTTCTATCGCGAAGGCCACCGGATGTGCCCCAGCGTGTATGCGACCCAGCTCGCACCTGCGATCGCCCCGGCCTTGAAGTCCCTTAATCAGGAGTTGACGCCACAACCTGCGTTTGACGCGGCCAGCAGTACCGATTGTTTTCAGATTGCTATTACGGATTTCACCGCATTTTGTATTTTTCCGGCCTTAATGAATCGGTTACAGGAGACTGCGCCAGGACTGCGTTTTGAGTTGCGTTATTTACCGCATAGCCCGGCGTTGACGGAATTGCTTGCAGGCGAGATTGATCTGGCGCTGGGGTTCAGTGCGCCGGATGACGTGGCGCATCCAGAACTGGATGATATTGTCTGGTTTGAAGATGAGTATGTCGTCATCAGTAACAGCCAGCGCACGCGGCTCACGCTTGAAGATTATCTTGCGGCCAGGCATCTGGTGGTCACCCCCTGGAATGAGAAGCAGGGTATTTTGGATCTGCAACTGGAGCGGATGGGGTATACGCGGCAGGTGACGATAAAAACACCCTCGATGCTCAGCGCGCCGTTCATTATTGAGCAGAGCGACCTGCTGCTCGCTATTCCGCGTTTTGCTGCCGGGAAGATGAAGCTGGCGGCGCAATTAGCGCTTTTTGAACTCCCCTTTGCCGTGCCGCCGTTTGAGGTAAAAATTTATTCGCATAAGCGCAGTGGTAAGCGTGCGGCAACGGACTGGCTGAAAGGAGAATTACAGGCGCTGGCAGAGAAGGGGATGTGAGGCCATAAAAGCAAAAACCCGCTTAAGTTGCCTTAAGCGTGTTTTTAAATTTGGCTCCTCTGACTGGGATCGCCTTAGCCATTAACTGGCTGATTAGTAAGCTCAACCTAAAAATGGGGGTTGTCAAAACCACCAGAATGACCACCTTTTCGTAACTCATTTTCTGCTCGTTGTTGTGCCCATGACTTGTTTTGGTTGCTGCTGTGTCCTGATATATTTTTGCAGCGTTTATCTAAGTGGTGGTTAACAATTTCTGGGTTCGATTCTTGGGTGTGATTCCCTGTGAGGTAATTTGTAAAACTCCATCCTAAACCATCCTGTAAGCCGTACACGATCATCTATCCGCTGACTGCTTAGTGTGCTTACCCGCTTACCGCAGTGGCCCAGCACTCGGCTGTGCGAACTGCTGCCTTATCTGGAAAATCATTTCGGCTGAGGAAAGGATAGCGTTCTGAAATCATACGGCAAGACGCCACCGCTGGATGCTTACGTTTTTATTATTTATGCTCTAGTGGAATAACATACGGCGACACTACAGTTGCCCATAAATGATCTTTATTCGGTACTCCACTGAACGTCAGTTGGGGATGTTGTGAATATATTGCAGCCAGAGCTGCGATAGCAGTAGATAACCACGGTGCAACAGGCCCGGAACGGCCAAGAAAGGTATCGAGATCATACAGGGTCCTCTCTTGGCAAAACGGTTGGTTGAGTGATAATAGTACAGCACGTTGTTTCGTATTCAGCTCTGCGCCCCATGTACCTGATATAGCCTCGGGATAAAGAGGTACCCAGTCCAATGCTTGTTCAACACCTGTTGCAATTGCCTCAATGGTGGTAATGCGCTCTGGGCGATGTAGTAGTGCTCGTGGAATAAGTTCATCCTGAGTTAGTCGATTTGCCAGTAATAGCACACAGGCGGACTCTGCTGTCGTTGCAAGGTTTTCTGGCTCCAGATATACAGAACTCACTAGTAGAACGGCTTTTTCGTGTATGTGGTTATCCAGCCAATCATCCACATTGGCTAGTCCCGGCTCTGAAGCGGAAAATGGGTGTGCTTTAGGAAGTCCATTTTTTTGCCATTCATCCTGCCAGATAGCTATTACTTCTGCCTCAGAAAGTGGAGTATGAATATCCAGAAGTACTTTGATATGGAGATTTTCAGATAATAGCTCCAGTTGTTGTTTGATCTCAATAAACTGCTGCAAAAGGATTCTTGATAGACGGCAGGAAACATTTTCACCGATAAGTACCGGAACCATGCTATGGCGTACCCAGTTATTGCTCTTTGGCACAAAGCGTGCATTTAGCATCTGCTCGCGATTAAGGAAAGCATCAAGTAGATCTTCTTCCTCGTCTCGTTCTATTGCCACTAACAAAGAAACATGAAGAATTTGTAGTGCCCGCCTTCCTCGGCACGTTTCCTGTAAAATCACTTCTTCCCGTCGCTGGTTCCATGCGTCGGCCTGTATTTGGTATGTTATAAATACGAGCCAGCGTATCGCCACTAGTAGTAACCATATTAATACTGGTATGCCGCAGGCCATACACCAGAAATACTGGCTATTTTTTACTAGTTCACCACTTGCAAATAGTGAAGTGATTGCAACTCCTACAGTTAGTAAAAGAACTAACATGCTCGCCCATTTTATATAACCAGGCGATACTGGATACATTTTAGGGCCAGGAATAGTATTGAGTCTAACAGGCATTATACCAACTCCGTGTTTATATATTTCATCATGTCTTTATAAATCAGTTTGCATGAGGTCTCATTCAGCATAATACCATACGGCCTTAAGATATTTTCCGTTTGTATTTTTATAAATAACAATCAACCAAGAATTTGAGAATTGATTGTCAATAACAATTTTTTTATCATAAACTTCACTTACATTTACTGAGGTGTAAATGAAATTGTTATTTTTCTTATATTTTATTGGGCGAACAATTTTATTTCCCAAGTTATCAATGTATGTGAGGGTTATTGTGGCTAATTCATATCCATCAACTCTAAATGGAAATTCTATATTATTTTTATCTGGTATCGGTCTTCTTAACGTTGAACTGGATCTTGGATATATCCTATCAGTCCAATCCCAGTCAACACGGTCTTTTTTCAGACATAGGTTATTACTGGAAATACTATCACAATCGTAAATATTACTTGCTTTAATTTTATTGCCTTTGATTTTATATGAATACATTTTATTTCTGAAATCATAAAGGTCCTCTCTGGGTTTTTCATAACATGTCTCAAGAGTTTTAATTTGTTGCTCTAGTATATGATAAATCTTTTCATTTGATGTGTGACTATTTTCTAATTCTTGCTTGAGGTGGTAATATTCCAAATATTCTGGTTCTTTTTCACAGGCTTCTTCTCCTGACACATCGATAGAGAAAAATAGTAAAAGTAATAAAATATAATATCTCATGAGTATTACCTCACTACAACCAATTTACCTACGTACGTCCCATCCGTTCCCGGCGTTCTGTGAGAAATAAGATAGTTATAAACAATATTCCATTTCTTCACATCATAGACAGTTACACACCCATGCGAAACGTTGCCAAGGTGGACATATCTTGAACTATTACCTTTTGTTCCTTCTAGTTCAATAGGAAACCAAATATCGTTACATCTAATAGTACCAAGAGGAAATGCATCTCTATACCCAGTTGTATCACCTTCCACTTTATGAGAATAATCTGGAGCCATTATTTTATGAGTGCCTGGAATTATAGGCGAGTATGAGAAAGAGGGAGGCCATGCACTATTTAGTGTTACTTTGATATTTGCACCATTAACATTCATTATGGCAAATTGTTGGGAAAGCATACCCCTTTTAAATCTCGAATATTCATCAACACGCCCGCCGCTATATGTTACTTTCAGAATGGCACTTTTTTGCACTGGACCAGCTTTATGTGTGCAAAGTACGGCATTTTCCTTCTTTAAACTAACAGTCTTTCCTATTAAATCCCTTCTGTCGCTTAATATTTTATAATAGACTCTACCGTTTTTCTCACCCAATGTAAGAAGTTTGACATTTTCATGAATATTATTAGTACCACCACCTTCTAATGCTACCAAAAGCCATCCATCTTTATCCTGTGGTCTGATGTTACTGTAAACGACTTCACCTTTCACAACCTGTATACTTCCTGATGATTGATTTGATGAGCCTCTATTATTAGTTACAGGCATATACTACTCCATGTCGTCTATATCATATTCAAAAACAAGCTCTTCAGCAGAAGGCGTTTTGATTCGCTGAGTTTTACCATCTTTATCTGTCATTCCTCTATAAACTTGCCCATCACTTGTTGAAATTTTGTATTTCTGAAAGGCGATTGGATTCCCCTCATTATCCTGAAGTAAAAACTGCTCATCAAATGAAGAGTCATCATCTTCCGATGTTATGACTGGCAGCGACATTAGCTCTGGTTGCATTGTTTCCCCCGGCTTACGTCCATAGTAGGTAGCTTTAACGTTGTAATCACCGAGCGTCCCTACTTCTATTCCTCCTCCTTCTAGTCGGATATAACTTCCTCCACCATTAATAATAATTTTCTTCTTCGCAGTGATCTTTATCTCGTCTTCCGTACTGATGATCTCTATCGACTTTTTAGCCAGCAGCTCCATTAGATCGTTTTGCGCCTGCACCGATATCGCGCCCTTATTGGCGAATAATTTAATACCCGCTTTGCGCACAAACACGCTCAGCGCCTGACCCACACCGACAAACATATTTTTCACGACACCGATATCGGCGTGGTTTCCTGCGTTCGCGATCAGGTTTTTCGAGGCCGCCAGTTGTAGATTTTCCCCGCTGGTCATTGCCACGCCCTTTGGGGCACTTAACAATATTACGGCCTGCTTTAAATCTTTTACCTCTTGTTGCAGTAATGCGACCTGTGTTTGTAAGTCTGCGGGAGCAGCTTTTGCTGTTTCAGCATCCGTGGAGAGTGACGTCATCTGCGACTGCGCAGCATCCAGTATCGCCATTGCCGGAGCCATCTCCCGCACCAGCCCCTGAGCCTTATCCTGCGCATCAGCGCTGATAAAGATCCCCTTCTTCGCCCGCAACGCACCCCACATATCTGTGCGCAGCTCAAAACCCTCACCACGTTGCTGCTTTCCGGCATCCACCAGATGGCCGAGGTTTAGCTGGCTCTTCCCGCCGTACTCCGTGCTGACCTTGATATGCTCCTTCCCGCGCTCGTCATCCAGCCGGATTTTATTGTTCGCCGGGGTACGCAGGACGTTGCGCTTGTAGTTCTGGATGGTCACATGGTCGGTGTGCGCCGAGTCGTGTTTCACGCCTGCAATATATGGCCTGTCCGGGTTGCCCTCCTCAAAGGCGATGCTGACCTCCGTTCCCGCCAGCAGCGGCAGGTGAAGACCGTAGGTGTCTCCGGCATACGGGCGTGACTGCCGCACCCACAGGCTCTCGTAACCCGGCTTCCACGTGTCGCGGTCAAAATCCAGATTCACCCGGTAACGACCGTCCCTGTCGATATGGGCGTAGATATCATTAGCCGTGGTGCTCGTCACTCGCGCCGGGATAGCCCCGGCCATCACCGGTTTCGGGATGAGGGGAGGACGGTAGCCGTAGCGTTCAGAGTACGGGATGGCGGTAAACGTCAGGGCATAACTGCGGTCGCGGGCTGCGCTGGCGGTAAGGCCGGTTATCAGTACGCCCTTGCGAAACTCTTCCGGCGCATCGTCGCCCTGTACCTTTATCTCCAGACCCGGCATCAGCAGCGAGCTGGTGCTCTCTCCTTTCAGGATGGCCCGCTCGTTCACGTAACGCTCATGGCGGATACGCGCATAGAACGCGCCGCTTTCCGGTGTGTCTTTATCACCCGTTTTTAGGAAGTTGTCAGCGTAATGGTAGGCTTCCCCGTAGGTGGTACTGTCCCCGCCCGTGACGTCAAGCTGGCCGGTGGTCATCTCTGCCGTCGCGTCGCGGTAGTTGTAGTCCCGCGTGGTGACGCTTTTCTCCACCACGCTGTATGCCGTGTTCAGCCCCCACACCGCTTCCGTTCCGCTGTCGCTCATCCCCGAAGGATTACGCAACGGCAGCGTCAGCCCGCGCTCATAGCCGCTCTGGTCGTCGTAAAACTCGATAACCTCGATTTTCAGCCGAGCATCGGTGCTGAACCGGAACCAGATACCCACTTCCGACAGCAGCCGCGAGATAAACGTCAGGTCGTCCTCGCCGTACTGCATCACCTGCTCGCGCGACGGGTACTCGCTTTTGAGGGTGTACACGAAGTCCTGACCGCGCATCCCGTGCCGCTCGCGCAGTATCTTCTCCACAATCTGCGGCACCGTCTGGTTCTGGTAAATCGCGTTCTGTCGGCTGCGGGACAGCAGCGCCAGACGCGGTTCCAGCCGCACTTCATACCGGGCCTCATCGCGTGACGACGAAAGCAGCTTAAAGCCGGTGATCACCCCGTACAGGGTGCGCAGCGGCGTCTGTACCGGCATTCCCTGGATCGGCGGCGCCGTCAGGCTGAATGACCCGTCCTGCATCAGCACCGACTCCGGCGCTATCGCCTTATCACTGCTGGTAAACTGAATGTCGTAGCGGAACGGCGTACTCAGCTGTTCGCTGCCTTCAAAGGACAGCACGTCCGTTGCGCTGCTCAGGCCGCGAATTTTTAGCTTGTGGTGCGAGTGGTCGAAATTCAGTGTGGGTACAGAATTCATTGCGACAGGCTCCCTGAAATAAATTATCCATTTCCCCTCAGACTATTCACTCAGGTAGAGGCAATATTATCTGTAACTGTATTTGTTAATATCGCCTGATGCCAGAGAATGCTGCATAAGGATTTCATATAATAAAAGTACTGTTATTAATTGGAAGCCATTTTCCTTATAGGGATTGTGATAAAGATCTAATTTATGTATTTACTCTAAGGTAGGAGTGTTATTCGGCATTACCAATAATTTCGGCAGGGAGGCTGGCTTTAATATTTTTGGTGCATATGTCCCGAGTGAGTAATAATTTGACGTGATGGGATGTGAGAGTAGTGTATGTAAGAAACTTTGAAGAAAGGAAGGATGAACAATGTGCCGAAATAGTAAGAGGGAATAGTTCTTTTCATGGTTTTTGTATTCAAAATCAACAGATGAAATTTGTATATTCATCGCATGAGTAGTAATATGTTATTAGTATGATATCTCTCATTATCTTTATGTGATATAATGAATTTTTTATAATCGGAGGCTAGTATAGTGAATGGTGCTGATAACTTTATCTTTGAAACACTAAATTTACCTTCGTATTTTTTTCGTTTATTTTCCCTGATACGTTCTCTGTCTCTTCTTTCCCATGAATACTCTTTTTTAATTTGTGAAGAGGAAACAGCTTCTGGGCTGAACCATCGCTCAATGACAGACAGAAGGTTATCATTTTCCTCGACAGCAGAAATCAGTTGCTCTCTATATTTAGCAATGATATTTCCGGATAAAACGAAGCGCAATATAAATTTCAGTAAAGCCATTTTAGATGATTCTTTGCTCTCCTGATGAAGTAAGCGATGCATCCATGTAAAATCTTCTTCGGTGAACGATGAAAGTAATGTATTTGCTGAAATACTTCCTGTATCAATATCCTCTTTACTGACTTTTTTATTAAACCGTATTCTGTTTTAAAGATATACTCACATAGAGTTGGTATGCTATTTAGTGTTGAAAGAATTGTTGTTATATCATTTTGGCAAAGATAAGCGTCTCCTTTCATAAATAAACAACTAACCAGGCATGAAAGGATCATATCTTTCTCATCTGGCTGCACATGGTTCATAATTTGTTTTGGGCAAATCTTCACCAGAGCACGGCATAAATAACTAAAACGACTTTTTTGATAATACACTTTTAGTGTCAGGCCTGATATTGTCAACGATTAGTCGAGTTAGCATATTACGGAATGCTATAGATGAGTCAGATAATGGGGGATCTCTTCGGCTACATTATATAGTACCCATTTAAAGCCACTCGTAGCACTTTTAGGTTCTGGTTCTCTTTTCATTATCAATAAATTATATTTTCGCTGGCTCAGGCCGCCTTATGCCGCTGCGCATAAATGTACGGGGCAACGTACCCTTCGCGGCTCACGTCCAGAGAATCTGACCACCACTGCATCATGGCTTTGCGGGCGTCGAGGTGTTCAGCGCAATGGATATACGCCGCCTGAACGCTGTTGCGTTCCTGATGGCTCATCTGCTGCTCCACGGCATCCCGCGACCAGAGTTCAGATTCCACCAGTGCGCTACAGGTCATAGCCCGGAAACCATGCCCGCAGACGTCGGTTTTGATATCGTAACCCATCAGACGCAGCGCCCGGTTGATGGTGTTTTCACTCATCGGCTTATACGGATTATGGTCGCCAGGGAACACCAGTTCCAGATGGCCGGAAATTTCGTGTATCTGCTTCAGAATGGCAATAAACTGCCGGGAAAGCGGCACAATGTGCGGAGTACGCATTTTCGCGCCGCGACCAGAGAAACGGACCTTTTCTATGGTTTCGCGAGTGGCGGGGATGGTCCAGATTGTGTCTGAAATCAATCTCGCTCCAGCGGGCAAAGCGCAGTTCGCTGGAACGGATAAACAGATGCAGAGCCAGCGCTACCGCCAGTCTTGTTAACTGCCGTCCCTGTTGATAGTCAGCGATACGTGCCAGCAGCTCGGGCAACCGCTCCAGCGGCAGGGCCCGATAGTGATTTTTAACTGGCGGCGCGGTGACGCCTTCCAGATGCAGCGCCAGGTTGTTTTCGGTCAGTCCCTGCTGAACGGCGTAACGCATAAAGTTGCAGAGTTGCTGCCGGTACGGGACGCGACTTCCAGAAAGCCCTTATCCTCGATAACGTTCAGCAATGCCGTAAAATGCTGCGTTTTCAGCAGAGTGACAGGTATATGACCAATTGCCGGAAAGATATGATTTTTCATACTGGCGAGGATGCGCTCTGCATAGTCAGCCGACCATTTCTTGTTGGTTTTGTGCCATGCCACCGCAACGGCCTCAAAGCATTTTTCCGGTGACGCGGCGGCTTTTTCAGCGACACGCTGTTGCGCGGGATTGATATTCTGCGCCCGCAGTTTACGGATACCGTCGCGCTGCTGGCGGGCTTCAGCGAGAGAAACCAGCGGATATGCGCCCAGACTGACGCGCGACTCTTTGCCATTGAAGCGATATTTGAGATACCAGATACGTGAACCGCCGGGATTGACCAGAAGATACAGGCAGTGCGAATCAGAAAATTTTACGGGTTTGGAAGGGGACTTTAAGTTGCGGATTTTTGAATGATTTAAAGACATTTGGGGGGCACTCCAGAATCGAACCAACCTGACCCCAAATCTGACCACCAAAGTAACCGAATGCGGAGGGAAAACTGAATACGCATCGGGAAAGATTTTTACGCTAACTTATTGAATAATAATCAAAGAAGTACTCATAAGGAAGCGTATGAATCGGAATTTGGCTCCTCTGACTGGACTCGAACCAGTGACATACGGATTAACAGTCCGCCGTTCTACCGACTGAACTACAGAGGAATCGTGTGAACGGGGCGCATACTACTTGCCACGTTCATATGTGTCAATACCTAATTTAACTTGCTGATTCAATTGGTGAATTAAAGTGCAAATTGCCTTTTTAGTGCACACGGCTTACGGGATCATTTGCTGAATAAGGCCGATCGCGCAGACGCGATAACGGATCCTGACCATAGAAATGACAGAAACGTTGCCATAACGCCGGAAAACGTGGGGCGAACAGTTCAGGTGCGCTGAAAAAATACTCCGACAGCACGGCAAAACACTCAGCAGGATCGGTTGCCGCATAGGCATCGATACTGGCCGCGCTTTCCCCTACCAGGTCGATTTCATCCTGAATATTGTCCATCGCAGCGTGCAGATCGTGCTCCCAGCCAGCCACTTCACGCATAGGGATAAGTGGAATACCGCTTGCCCTGTCGCCATTGCGGGCGTCCAGTTTGTGTGCGACTTCGTGAATGATCAGGTTGAATCCTGATGCATCGAACGAATCCTGGATGTCGAGCCAGTTCAGGACAATGGGCCCCTGCTGCCAGCTTTGCCCCGACTGGACGAGACGCTGACTATGTACAAGGCCAATACCGTCTTCCCATTCATCGTCAACGACAAACGGGGCAGGGTAGATGAGCACTTCATGAAAACCATCCAGCCATTCAAGGCCGAGTTCCAGTACCGGCAGGCAAAAGAGCAGGCCGATACGCGCGCTCTTTAGCGCATCCAGTTCGAAACCTTGCAAGGCAACCAGCCGCTTTTGTTGCAAAAAACGGTCTGCAAGGTGAACCAGTTTCTCTTGTTCATCTAAAGAAAGGCTCGCCAACACGGGGATGCTTAACGCTTCTTCCCATGGGAATTCCGCACCGTGAGAGGCTTCCTTTGTTTTCCAGGGCCACTTAATCATCGCTTTGCTCGCAAACTCGCCACTTGAACCAAATTAACGGGACAGGGTCTGTTAAAATGCCAAATTACCTGGCATCATGGCAACCATTGAAACGGAGAGATGCCGGAGCGGCTGAACGGACCGGTCTCGAAAACCGGAGTAGGGGCAACTCTACCGGGGGTTCAAATCCCCCTCTCTCCGCCACTATTCAAACAGTTACGCGCTTTGCTTTCAACGACTCTTGTCACAGATGTTTTTCTCATTACTCCCGTAAATTTTATCACTGCATGCGATATCATGCGGTCGGCCTGTGCTTTTGCCACAAAAAAGCCCGCTCGCGGCGGGCTTTGAAAGAAAAGTATGCTTAGAACTGGTAAACAATACCCAGTGCGAACTGGTCGTTTTTATTGGTGCCTGTTTCACGAACGTAGCGCGTGTCATCCAGCAAGTTGAACTGGTACGCCGCGTAAACGTTCATGTTTTTGTTGAAGTAGTACCATGTACCGAGTTCGATGTAGTTTACGCGCGCAGCGTCGCCGCCTTTAAAGCTACCGCGACGGCTCAGGTCATCGCCTTTAGAGTAGACATAACCGAGAGAAGGGCGCAAACCGAAATCAAACTGGTACTGGATAACGGCTTCGAAGTTCTGCGTTTTATTAGCGAACTGGCTGTCTTTCTCAACGGTCATGTTACGGGTTTCGCCGTACATCATTGCAGCGTAAACATTGTTTGCATCGTATTTTGCCGCGATGGACCAGATTTCGGCGTTATCGCCTTTACGGTCGGCAGCTTGCTCGTCAGTACGGTCCGCTTTACCGTAGGTTGCGGCAAATCCAAATCCATCGAACTGATAAGAAGCAGACATGCTGTAGCCGTCGCCGTTCTGTTTTTTTACGATACGGTTGTCGTTTTTGCCTTGATATTGCAGCGCCAGGTTCAGGCCTTCAACTTCACCGAAGAAATCAGTGACACGGTAAGTAGCAACGCCATTGGTACGGCCATTCATAAAGTTGTCGGCGGAAGCCCAGGAATCACCACCCCATTCAACCAGCATATCGGTGTATGCCGCGACATCATAAGCGACACCATAATTACGGCCATAATCGAAAGAACCAAAGTTGCCAAATTTCAGACCAGCGAAGGCGAGACGTGTACTCTCATCCTGGCCGCCTTCAGGATGGCTGGCATCCATATTGTATTCCCACTGACCAAAGCCGGTGAGTTCGCTGTTGATCTGGGTTTCGCCCTTAATGCCGATACGGGCGTAAGAGGTATCTTCATTTTCGCTGTTGTGTTGATCAGTGTCAGACCAAATGCGTTCGCCGACCATTTTTCCGTAGAAATCGACTTTATTACCGTTCTTGTTATAAATTTCCGCCGCATTTGCTGCACCTGCAAATAATAACGCAGGCACTAAAATCGCCAGTACTTTTCTTTTCATAATCTATTCCCTTGAGATCATAATTTATATGAATATGTGCAATTTCATCCGAAATTACAAAGTGAATACTATTCTATTAAGTTCATTAATTTTTACGTCAAATATGTAAGCAAATTATTTAAAATATTGCAAAATGTTTCTTAGGGTGGTGGTATTTCTTCTGTGAATTTAAAGTGGTCTGATGTATTCATTTCATTGATTTTATTGTATTTGTTGTGTTTATTGATGGGTTAAAAATATAATTGAAGTGTATTTTATTTTGCGTTTTTATATGTGAGTGGATTGTATTCTATCGGTGTATATAAAAGGCAAAAAAAAAGCCCAGGCATTCCCCCGGGCACATCATTGAAAAAGGATGATAAATAAAATAGAGCAACTCAATGCTGATAGCCGCTAAATACTACCACAGAAGTGAAATGAATAAACTGGCCTTTAAAGATGGATTTTATTGCGTACGTTGCATTAGAGGATGATTAATTATTTTTAAAATGAATTGAAGTGAGCAAAAAAGCTGCAAAAAAAGCAAATTTTCAATATAAATATAGGACGGAGTTGGTATTTGCCACGGCATAAAGTTTTTTGAACTGATTGCTCAGCCAGTGTAATACGATGATTTCGCATTTTTTGTGAAAAGATATGTGTTGTTGCAGTGGCGATGATAGTGCAACGGGTCTTCTGTTGAGGGCATGGCAGGGTCTACCTCGCCCATAAAGGAAGGACGCCTAAGCAATGAAATAAAATAGTGCTATGGTTACGGCTTTCCCTGGAAGGAGTGACAATGACCTTAACTGAATGGCAACAACGCTTTGACGCGTGGGTCGCGCAACATTATACCCAGGCGGACGCCGCCCATGATGTCGCCCATTTTCGCCGGGTCTGGCGTACCGCACAGTCCCTTATGGCGGGCCAGGAGGTGGATGGGCTGGTGATTCTGACGGCCTGCTACTTTCACGATATTGTGAGCCTGGCAAAAAATGATCCGCAGCGGTCATTAGCCTCACGCATGGCGGCGGAAAAAACGACAGCGATCCTGCGCGAAGATTTTCCACTCTTCCCGGAAGAGCGCTACCCTGCGGTACGCCACGCTATTGAGGCGCACAGCTATAGCGCCGGGATTGTGCCACAAACGCCGGAAGCGAAAATTGTCCAGGATGCCGACAGGCTTGAAGCCCTGGGGGCGATTGGGCTGGCGCGCGTTTTTGCGGTAGCCGGTTCGCTGGGGGTGGCGCTATTTGATAGCAACGATCCCTTTGCCGACGAGCGCGAGCTCAATGATAAACGTTATGCGCTTGACCATTTTCAGACCAAGCTGCTGACGTTGCCTGCCACCATGCAGACGGAAAAGGGGAGGGCGTTGGCGCAGCATAATGCCGATTATCTGGTGCAGTTTATGGCGAAAATCAGCGCCGAATTGCAGGGTGATTATCACGTGCTGGACAGAGATGTCTTACATCGTTTTGGTCATCACCAACCAGACTGATAGCGTGAGGGGGAGCGAATGGCAGATGTCCACGATAAGGCGACGCGCAGCAAAAACATGCGTGCCATTGCCACCCGTGACACAGCAATTGAAAAACGACTTGCTTCGCTACTGGAAACACTGGGCCTGACGTATCGTGTCCAGGATGCGGCGTTACCGGGGCGCCCTGATTTTGTGCTGGATGAGTATCGCGCCGTCATTTTTACCCATGGCTGTTTCTGGCATCACCACGACTGCCATTTATTTAAAGTCCCCGCGACGCGAACTGAATTCTGGCTGGAAAAAATCGGCAAAAATGTCGTGCGTGATAAGCGTGATAACGCACTATTGTATGAACAGGGGTGGCGGGTCTTAATTGTCTGGGAGTGTGCGTTACGCGGGCGGCTTAAATTAACGGACGATGCGCTGGGGGAGCGGCTTGAAGAGTGGATCTGCGGGGGCGGCGACACCGCGCAGATCGACACACGTGGCATTCATCAATGAACGCTATTTTTCCGCTTCACAAGGGGTCACGACAGGACGGGCAGGGAAGAGATATTTCCCCAGCGTCACCAGTACGACAGCCATAATAATAATCCCGAGCGCGAGCCACTCGATGCTGGAAAGATGCTCGCCGCCAAAACCGGTACCCAGCAAAACGGCCACAACCGGGTTAACGTAGGCATAGCTGGTGGCGATAGCGGGGCTGACATTGCGTATCAGATACATATAGGCATTGATGGCAATCACTGAACCGAAAATCGCCAGATAACCGACAGCCATAAAGCCCTGCACCGTTGGTAATGTGGTCATCCGCTCGCCGCTGAGAACCGAGGTGACCAACAGTACGATGCCTGCCGCCAGCATTTCGATTGCCCCAGCCATCATACCGGTGGGTAATTCAATGCGGGAGCCATAGACGGAACCGAATGCCCAGCTTAAAGAGCCAATGAGGATCATCAGCGCGCCCCATGGGTTACCGCTCAGGTTGCCGCCGCTATTCAGCAGGATGATACCTGCCAGACCAATAGCAATACCCATCCATTCCAATTTGCGGGTCTGGATACCAAAAAAGTGGCTAAAGCAGAGTGTAAAGAGCGGAACGGTCGCTACAACGACGGCAGCGATGCCGGAAGGGACGTTCTGATGTTCTGCAACGGTAACAAAACCGTTACCAACGGCCAGCAGTAACACGCCAATCAGTGCCGCATTAAGCAGGGGACGTAAAGCGGGAAGTTTATGACCGGTAATGAGCAGGAACGCCATTAACAAAATGCCGGCAGAAAGGAAGCGTACGCCAGCCATCATAAACGGTGGCCAACTTTCAACACCGATGCGAATTACAAAGTACGTGGAACCCCAAATAATATACAGCGCGAAAAGTGCACTAATAAGCGGTAAAAGCTGCCTGAAACGCATACTCCCTCACAGCAAAATAAAAAGGAAGCATATAGTAAACGCCAAAACTATCGCCCTGGCGAGCGGTTAATTGTATTTTATCTGTTAAATTTTTGTTGTATTGCTCTGGAGGATTTTCGCTGCCGCCTTTTTACATCATACTAAGAGAATCAATCGGTAAAAAATCACAGACAATCAATAAGGAAGACCATTTTGGCAGGCAGTAGCTTATTAACTTTACTCGATGACATAGCCACATTGCTGGATGATATTTCGGTGATGGGTAAACTGGCGGCGAAAAAGACAGCAGGTGTACTGGGGGACGATCTCTCCCTCAATGCCCAGCAGGTTACGGGCGTACGCGCAAACCGCGAATTACCTGTCGTCTGGAGCGTGGCGAAAGGGTCACTGCTCAATAAAGTAATTCTGGTGCCGCTGGCGCTGTTGATAAGCGCCTTTATACCCTGGGCTGTTACGCCGTTATTAATGATTGGCGGGGCATTTCTGTGCTTTGAAGGTGTCGAAAAAGTCTTGCACACCGTTGAGGCCCGTAAGCATAAAGAAACGCCGGAAGCGCGCGAGCAGCGGTTGAACGCGATGGCCGCACAAGATCCGCGCGAATTTGAACGTGATAAAGTGAAAGGCGCAATCCGCACCGATTTTATTCTATCGGCGGAAATTGTCGCCATCACTCTGGGCATTGTAGCCGAAGCGCCGCTGTTAAATCAGGTGCTGATTCTGTCCGGAATTGCGGTACTGGTCACGATTGGGGTGTATGGCCTGGTGGGCATTATCGTCAAGCTGGATGATATGGGTTACTGGCTGGCAGAAAAACGGGCTGCTCTGGCGCAGGCGCTGGGTAAAAGCTTGTTATTTATTGCGCCATGGCTGATGAAAATATTGTCAGTCGTCGGGACGCTGGCCATGTTCCTGGTCGGCGGTGGCATTGTGGTTCATGGTATCGCGCCGTTACACCACGCCATTGAACATATGGCGCAAGGCAGTAATAGCATCGTTGCGGCGTTGCTCCCTGTGCTGGCTAATCTGGTCCTGGGTTTTATCATCGGTGCGATAGTACTGTCGGCGGTGAAACTTATTGCACGGCTGCGCGGTACCCATGCCTGAATTCTCGATTTTGCCACTACGCAAAAGGTTGAAACTTCGTCTAAGGTGAAATCGTTTCACCCTGATACAGGAGGCAAAGATGGTCTTTTTGGTCAGTGATGAAGTAAAAGCAAAAAATGGTGGGCCGCGCATGATTGTCACCGGTTATTCCAGTGGAATGGTCGAGTGCCGCTGGTATGACGGTCACGTCGTGAAACGTGAAGCCTTTCGGGAAGATGAATTGGTTCCCGGTGAAGGACAAAAGCTTTGCGAAGAGGCATAGCCATTAAAACGCCCGGCATGTCCGGGCGTTTTTCTTCTTACAGTTTTTTGCCATTGGCGATCGCATAACGCTTCCGCGTTGCGTTTATTCAGGGAGTCTTTGTGGGGCAGGAAAAAGTCGTAAAAAGTCCTCCGCGACTTGCGTTTGTCAAAACCTGGTTTGTACCCAGCCGGGTCGTGAATCTCTGTTTTGTTATTGTACTGGTCTGTTCTACGGTACTTACGTGGCGTGAAGTCATTGTGATGAAGGGCGCCTATGTCGTTAGTCAGCGAAACGCGCTGGATAACGTTACCAATGTGCTGGACAGGCAGATGCAGGTGGGTATCGATCGTCTGCTCTTTTTCCGCAATGGTATGCAGTCTGCGGTACAAACTCCGCTGGCTTTCGATGTTTTGCGTAACATCCAGGCGGAGTTCGAAAAGGAGCGGATACTTCCTTACTGGCAAATAGGGTTGGATAACCGTCGAACGCTACCGTTATATGGCGTGTCGGACTATTTTGTTGACCAAAGCGCCTTGCTAAGCCGTGACAACCCGTTGTTGCACAATGAGCTGACCGCAGCGATGGAGCTCGGTTATCTGTTCCGTTTTTCCTCCAGTGCCACCATGTTTCCGCGCCGTGCGCTTTATGTTTCCCGGGCGGGTTTTTTTATCTCTACTCTGCCTGTCGGGAACAACAATGAAATCGTACAGCAGTACTACCAATATCTGACCAGCCCCTGGTTTAGTGGGCAAAGTGAGCGCGAAAACAAACTGCGCGGGGTACGCTGGTTTAGCGACGAAGCACACACACCGAATATTGCCGATTCGCTGGTGACCGCCAGTGTACCGTTGGATTTTCAAAACTACTGGTATGGCGTGCTATCAATGAGTTTTCCCGTGTCGTCAATGAAGGCATTGCTGACAGAAGCACGACAGAGTCAGGATAAAGGAGAATACTAGCTCTATGATGCGCAGTTTACGTTGCTAACCACTACCGCAGACGAAGGAACGACGAGCCAGCAATTTTCCTCTGATGAACATGCGCAACTGCAACGGGAGATGGCCAGAGATACAGCAGGCGGTCTTCGTTTGGGGACGCGGTTTGTGAGCTGGGTAAAACTGAAACATTTCGAAGGCAGCGTGCTGCGTATCCAGACCTTGCATGAGGGACTGCGCGGTGATTTTGGAAGTATCAGTATCGCCCTGGCTTTATTGTGGCTGCTGTTTACCACCATGCTGCTGCTCTCCTGGGGGGTGATCCGCCGGATGGTCAGCAATATGTTCCAGCTCCAGCATACTTTGCAATGGCAGGCCTGGTATGACCCATTGACGCGGCTAAATAATCGCGGCGCGTTGTTTGAACGCGCCCAGGTGCTGACAACTGAGTGTGCGGCGCAAAATCTCCCGCTCTCGGTGATTCAAATCGACCTCGACCATTTTAAGCGGGTTAACGATCGGTTCGGTCATCAGGCGGGAGATTTGGTCTTGTCGTATGCCGCGGGCTTGATTGGTAAATCGATTCGCGAACAGGATGTGGCCGGGCGCGTCGGGGGCGAAGAGTTTTGCGTCTTGCTCCCGGGGGCAACGCTTGCGGATGCAACCGCCGTTGCTGAAAAAATCCGCCAGCGTATCAGTAGCAAAGAAATTTTTGTGCAAAAGAGCAAAACCATTCGCGTTACCGCTTCACTCGGCGTGAGTAGCGCGCTGGAAAGCGGCAACTATGATTTCGAGTATCTCCAGTCTGTTGCCGACAGTCGGTTGTATCACGCAAAAAATAACGGCCGTAATCAGGTTTGCGCCGAAGACGGCGTGACACCGTTACCCAACACATAATCCATGCCTTCACGCCACCCCGCTGCGCCTTCAAGGGCGCAGTGATATACCCGCTCTGGCGTATCATGTTGTAAATGGATCCCCTGACGGTTCAGCCCTTTTACCACAATCGCGAAATTGACGGTGTCCAACAGAGGGGCATCGTTAGGACCATCGCCCAATCCTATAGTGATGTGGCTGCCCCCATCGTAATGGCGATACTGGCGCAGTAACCAGTTTACGGCCTGATCTTTCCCGCTACGCTCATCAAGGACATGCCAGAACCGCGCTCCCTGCACAAAACGTAAGCCGAGCTGGGCCAGTTCGGCGTCGAAAGCCTGCATGTGTTCATCGCTATCCCGCCAGATTAAGGTCTCAGACGCTTCCTGTAAGCGAGCCAGCGAGGCTTGTGCCGGGGGAAGACCGGTGACATCGGCCAGGACATGTTCATCCATTTCGCTAAAGGTCGTGAACTTATAGCCATCACGGCTGCGCAACTCGATGAGTACTTTAGCAATCTCCTCGTGGGAGGAGCCGGTAAGGATACGCGGATAGTTTTCGTGATCCTGCCAGCGTTCATCAAGCTGAATGACAGCACCGTTTTCGGCGATAAAGGGCAGCCCTTCCAGACCCACCATGCGTTGCACGGCAAGCATTTCGGCGGCAGTTTTACTGCTACAGAGGATCAGGGGGATACGATGTTCACGCAGGCGGGCAAGCCACTCAGCCGCGGGCTGCCAGTCGCCGGTGTGGCTATCCTGGAGTGTGCCGTCAACATCGGAAAACACCAGCAGTGGGTCGTCAAGTGTTGGCATGGTCTGCTCCTTGCAGTCAGGTAAGACAAATCTCATTTATTCGTAAGGCCACTTAGCGAAAAGTTCGCAACAAAAGCAGGTAAGCGGCATGGTGCGGGGGTTAGGGATATGTCCGCAATGAAAATATTACGCATCTAAATTATTCAGCAAAGAAATATTACCTTGTCATGCAATAAGTTTGAGGATATGGTGCCAGTTACATCAGATTCCCTGGTGTAACGAATTTTCAAGTGCTTCTTGCGAGAGCAAGCTTTATCCCGGTCACCCCATGACCGGGATTTTTTCTTTCTAGCGATTCACTTCTGTCACGCTAAAGTCGTGAATATCAAGCTCGAACGCCTCCGCCAGTTCACGCCAGGTATGGTAATCCCGCCCATCGACGCTAACGCGCTGACCCTCGCCGTCATCAACACGATGGATTTCGCTCTCACAAATCTCGTTTATTGCAGCCAGCAGGGCATCAACGTCGACATTGACGTCACGCTTTGCGGTGTCGCTGTACTCTTTAACTGTACTCATCCGTTTCACCTCATCGTCAGGCCCACGGGTAAGTATAGTCGGTAGAAAAAATAGCCAGCCAAACGCCCGGGCGCTGCTAGTTATTGAGAATTGTTCTACACTGGCACAAATGAAACAGGAGGATGAATATGAAGGTAAACGATCGGGTTACGGTCAAGACGGACGGTGGTCCGCGCCGTCCGGGTGTTGTGCTGGCTATTGAAGAATTCAATGAAGGTACGATGTACCTGGTGTCACTTGATGATTACCCGCTCGGTATCTGGTTCTTTAATGAAAAAGGTCATCCGGACGGGGTTTTTGTTGAATTGCTTGATTAGTTTTTTCGCCCTCCGTTCCGGAGGGTGATCCCTCAATTTTTATCGCATATTCACAAAGATACCGCTGGTCACATTGTCGGTCAGACGCACGACATGATAGATTACTTGCTTATTATGCGTTTTGATTTTCCTTTTTATATTACCTTTATGTGATGATACCGTTTTCGCTTTAATATTCATCTGATCGGATATTTGGATGGTATCCTGCCCCGACATCCACATTTTAAGCATGCTGGATTCCGTCCGGCTCAGTGATAGCGTGGGTAAATTAATGTGCCCAATACTTTTTTTCTCTTTACTAAGATAGTCAGCCAAAATATCGTCCAGGGACTCAGGCTTTATTGACTTGGAACTGATCAATAAATTCTTGCGAACTAACAAATATTCATCGAAGTGAATATTAGCTATTGCCATAAATACAATAAATAACGTCCGGGGGTGTTGAGTAATGATTTCTTTTATATGCTGACTGCTGACAGGATCGTGAATGAAGCAGTCCTCATTAATAAACACCACCGTGGGTTGTAACGCCACACATGCCGATTCGAGTTCATCAACCGTTGTTACGTCGTTGATTTCTCGTTTCTTTACCCCCCGGCTTGCCAGATACCCCGTTAGTCCCAACCGGGTATAACTGCATAAATCCATAATAATCGTTGACATGGCATACCCTCACTCAATGCGTAACGATAATTCACCCTCGCCAGAGGTCCCCGAACCACCAGGCAAAAAAGTAATAAACAATGAGCAGGACGACCTCAGGCGAAACCACTATCCCGTAAAGTTACGTATAATTTGCCAGGAATCATCTCAAAGTAAAGTAAATGTTGTGTTCTGTGAGAACCTTAAAAACAATTAACCCGCGCCAGGTATATCGTAGGGGGTGATTTCCTGAATTGATTTTAGGAATTTCCTTAGGAAGGCTATATAAAAAGTGTGGGTTGTTATTTCTTCGGTAGTTCACCGACTATATCGGCTAATAGATTGAAAACTTCACCAAATACTCGTTCGGTATAGGGCGCGATTAACGGCATCATGGCGACCATCAGCAAAATACCCACCGTCAATGTTATCGGGAAACCAATAACAAAAAGGGAGAATTGTGGAGACATACGGTTCAATAAACCCATCGCCAGGTTGATGGTCAGCAGCAGGGTAATGATGGGTAATGCCAGCATAACGCCATTGACGAAAATCATACTCGCGGAGCGGGTAATGGCCATAAACGCGTCGCTGTTTACCGGGTCTGCGCCTATTGGCAGCGTATGAAAGGTGTCTACCAGCATTGAAATCAGCCATAGATGGCCATTGAGCACTAAAAACAGCAGCATCGCCAGCATGTCCATAAACCGGGCAAGGACAGGCATATTAAGGTGGCTTGTAGGATCGACAAAGGTCGCGAACGACAGGCCCATCTGTAAGCCAATCAGCTCACCGGCATAACGAATCGTCGCAAAGGCAAACTGCATCGTAAAACCAAGCGCGATGCCTATCAGAAGCTGTTGTATCGCCAGCCATAAGCCATTAGAGGAAAACATCGACGCGTCGACTGGCGGTAGAGTCGGGGCGACGATAAAGGTAATCACCAGCCCCAGCCCCATTTTTACGCGCCGGGGGATTGAGCGCTCACTCAGGATAGGGGCCGTCATGATCAGCGCCATAATGCGCAACAAGGGCCAGAAATACATGCTGAGCCATTGAAGCCATTGATCGCTGGTGACATGAAACATGCGGGGCTTATCCAATCATATAAGGCAGGTTACTGTATAACGTGCGCATATAATCCAGCAGCAGATTGAGCATCCACGGCCCGGCAATGATGATAGTCACAAATACCGCAATGATTTTGGGAATGAACGAGAGCGTCATTTCGTTAATCTGCGTGGCGGCCTGCAAAATGCTGATAATCAGACCCGTTACCAGGGCTACCAGGAGTAACGGAGCGGCAAGCGCGAGGGCAACTTTCATCGCCTCGGTGCCAATCATCATGACCGATTCAGGTGTCATCTTTCACTCCTAACTGTAGAAACTCTGTGCCAGCGAACCGACCAGTAACTGCCAGCCATCCACCAGCACGAACAGCATTAGCTTGAACGGCAGGGCAATAGTGGCAGGTGGCACCATCATCATCCCCAGCGCCATCAGGACGCTGGCGATCACCAGATCGATAATCAAAAACGGAATGAATATCGTAAAACCAATCTGGAAGGCGGTTTTGAGTTCGCTGGTCACATAAGCTGGCAGCAGGATGCGCATGGAGACGGCTTCCGGCCCCTGAATTGGCGGGCTATTGGCCAGGCGGGCGAAGAGGGCGAGGTCGGCTTCGCGCGTCTGGCGCAGCATAAACTCACGCAGCGGTTGCGCACCGCGCTCCAGCGCCACATCGACGGAAATCTTGTTTTCGCTAAAAGGCTGATAGGCGTCGGCGTAAATCTTATCGATGACCGGCGACATAATAAAAAAGGTTAAAAACAACGCCAGCCCCAGCATAACCTGGTTCGGCGGCGCGGAAGGCGTACCCAGGGCATTACGCAGCAGACCAAACACGATGATGATACGGGTGAAGCTGGTCATCATCAGCAGTACGGCAGGCAGGAAGGTCAGCGACGTGATAAAGACCAGCGTCTGCACCGGCAGAGACCAGCTTTGTCCGCCGTTGGCCAGCGGTTGACTCACCAGGCCCGGGAGTTGAGCAAATGCGGCAGGGGCAGCCAGCCATAATCCGGCCAGCGCGAAAGGTAACAAACGGCGCATCAGGTTCTCCCGGAACGCTTAAGCAAATTCTTCATCACGGACTGAAAGTCCGGGGTCTTCTCTTTCATTTCTTCATTTTCGGCGGGCGCCGGAGGAAGCGTGTGCAGTAAATTAATCTGCGAAGGGGTAACGCCCAGCACCAGACGTGCATCTTCTACGTCCACAATGACCACGCGCTCGCGTGGCCCTACAGAGGTGCTGGCGCTGACTTTTAGACTGCGGCTACCCGCAGATTTCCCGGCGAATCCCAGACGCTTCGCCAGCCAGGCGACAATAAAAATTATCGCCAGAATCAACACCAGTGCGCCACTGACTTGCAGCAGTGGCGAACCCGGTACATTTGACGGCTGGCTAACCGTGGCCTGGGTTTTCATTCATTGGCCTCAGCGGCTCAGGCGACGCATGCGCTCAGATGGGGTAATGATATCGGTAATACGGACGCCGTATTTATCCGCAACGACCACAACTTCACCTTGCGCAATAAGGTAACCGTTGATCAGGATATCCAGCGGTTCACCGGCCAGGCCATCAAGGGCAACCACAGAACCCTGCGTCAGACGCAGCAGCTCTTTAATGGTCATGCGCGTACGGCCCAGCTCTACGGTCAGTTTGACCGGGATATCCATAATCAGATCGATGTCCTGCAGGCTACCACTGACATCACCGCCGCCCAGTTGTTGGAAGACAGCGTCGGCTGCACTTTTGCTGGTCGTGGTTTTTTGTTCGTTCAACGCGTCAGCCCACAGATCGTCCATTGCGCTACTGTTTTCATCGGACGGATTGTTCATATCACTCATTTGGGCTGTTCCTCATTCAGCGAATTCAAAATCGGGTTAATCAGATGCTCGACACGCAGGGCGTACTGACCATTTAGCGTGCCATACTGGCTGGTGAGTACAGGCACTCCGTCCACATGCGCAATGATGCGATCGGGTTTATCGATCGGCAGAACATCGCCGGGCTTAAGTTTAAGTATCTGCGACAGCCGCAGCGAAATATCAGCAAAGTTAGCAATCAGTTCCAGCTCGGAGTGCTGAACCTGGCGCACCAGGTTATCTCGCCAGTTCTGATCTTCCGAGCGGGAGTTCTCCAGCGGCGGGTTGACCAGCACTTCACGCAGCGGCTCTATCATGCTGAACGGCAAACAAATATTAAACTCACCGGTCAGGTTGCCAATTTCCACATGGAATGGCGTATTCACCACGATATCGTTAGGTGAGGTCGTAATATTGGTGAACTTAACCTGCATCTCCGAACGGACATACTCAACGTCCAGCGGATGGATAGCTTTCCACGCATCGCTGTAGCCCTCAAGCGCCAGCTTCAACATGCGGTTAATGACACGCTGTTCAGTGTGCGTAAATTCGCGGCCTTCTACCTTCGTCGGGAAACGTCCATCACCACCAAATAAGTTATCTACGGCAATAAACACCAGGCTTGGGGAGAAGACAAATAATCCCGTGCCGCGCAGTGGCTTAAGGTGGATAAGGTTAAGGTTGGTCGGAACCGGTAAGTTACGCGCAAACTCGTGATAGGGCTGAATGCGGATCGCGCCGACGGTAATATCCGGGCTACGACGCAACAGGTTAAACAACCCCATACGGAACTGGCGCGCGAAACGTTCATTAATAATCTCCAGCGCCTGCAGACGTTCACGTACAACGCGGCGCTGGGTATTCGGGTCATAGGGACGAATATCGCTATCGCCACTTGCACCTGGCTTCGGAGCATCGCTCGTATCGCTGTCTCCGTTGAGCAGCGCGTCGATTTCGGCCTGAGAAAGAATGCTATCGCCCATGTCTTTACCGCAGAATGAAAGCTGTATAAAGAACGTCAGTGACTTCTTGTTTCGGTTGCCCTGCCACTAACGGTGTTGCGATTGCTTCTTTAATCGCTGTAGCCAGTTGTTGCTTACCGTCGTCAGTGGCGAGCTTTGTGGCATCCTGACGTGAGAACAGCAACAGCAAACGGCTACGCACTTCTGGTAAATATTCGCTCAGTCTGGCACGCGTGGCGTCATCTTTCAGACGCAGCGTGATGCCGATGTACAGCACACGGTCCGCATCGCCCAGGTTGACCGTAAAGGTATCGAGTGCGAAAAATACAGGCGCCGGCGGCGGTGGCGGGGCTTCTGCCTCCGCTTTCGCTTCCGTAGACGGATGCTGTTGCATACGCCAGTAACTATAGCCAGCAGTCGCGCATGCAGCGAGGGTGATTAACACCAATAGCGGGATCCAGATTTTACGCTTACGTTTTTTTTTGTTGATAGCGGTGTCAGTCATCTGATACGTGCTTCCTGTTAGGTACTGCTCATAGTCTGATTATCCCGTGTCCTGTCCGCGTCAAAGCGCGGAAAAGACGGAGATAATCATGCTACCTCTGGCGTTTAGGCAAAGATATCGACCGCACTATTACCACGCGCCGCCGATTGCAGGCTTGCAGGCACGATCAGCGGCTCATCCTCTTCAGCCGCCAGATTGCTGCCGCCACCGGTACGTGAAGACTGCTGCTGCTGAGAAAAAGACTGTTGCTGCCCGGCAAAACTTTCGCTACTGATGCTGCTTTGCCCCAACTGGATGCCGTTTTCAGCCAGCGATGTCCTGAGCGTAGGCAGCGCCGCTTCCAGCGCCTGACGGACGTGGCTGTGCGGTGACACCATCTGAATTTGCGCCAGATTGTCATCGAGTTTCAGGGAGATCTGTACCTGGCCAAGATCTTCCGGGTGCAGATGCAACTCAGCGCTTTGCTGACCCTGGCGGGTAAACATAGTGACATGCTGGCTGAGCGTCTGTTGCCATTCGCTGCTGCCTAGCGGTGCGCTCAGAACCGCAGATGAGATCGGCGCGCTGGCTTGTGCTGATGACGCATTACTGATAACCGGTGCGATACTGGCCGTTGTGTTGATGGTCATGGTGGCGTTATCCGCATCTTGCTTCGCGGCGGGCGCCAGTGCGCTGCCAAAAATGCCTGCCTGCTGCTGCGCGGTATCATCACCGGCAGAAGGGGGGGTCACATGCAGCGCGGTATTGGCGTTATCGCCTTTTTGTGCACTGGCTGCGAGGCTCGCCAGATCAACACCGCTACGTTTTGTCGCACCCAGTGCGCTGTTGGCTGCGGTAGAAACATCGGCGGTGGATTTCGTCGGAGCCAGTTGTGCGGTTTGCTGATGCGGCAGCATAGCCATCAAAGCGCTAAGCCCCGCCAGCTCTTCTTCGTTTAAATCACTGCTGTCATCGTCAGTGGCTGATTTAATGGTGGTGTCAGTGGCGGTGTTCGTTTTTCCGAGCGCAGCAAGAACACTGCTTTTGGTTTCCGGCGTCAGGCCAGATAACAGCGTTTGTACCTGGGTTTTACTGTCGGTGGTCAGTGTATCGGTATCGGTTTTCGCCGTCTGACGCGCCAGTAAATCTGCCAGTTTCTGGGCAGGGCTCTGCGCATCGTCAGAAGACAATGCGCGCAGGTTTTTCAGCGACTTACCGCTGGCGGCTTGCAGGTCAGCAAGGGTTAAGGTTGTCTTACCCTCTGCGTCGGTACCGGTTAGCGTTTTTCCGCCAAGGGCGCCTGCCAGCAGGGCCAGAAAATCTTGCGCCGTATCGCCGCTGGTTTTACCGACACCCGTTTGCACACCGGAGGTTGCATCCACATCTGTCGTAAGCAATTTCTGCAAGTTGATCATTCATGTTTCCTCTGGGATGCGCGTTGTGCAAATTCATCCATTTTCTTTTGATCGAGGCGGTTTTCCGCCTGTAGTGCGGCCGCGTTTTGTCTTTCCTGCAAAGTTTGCCATGCCTGCAGTCGTTGCTTTTTCTCTCGCCAGCAATTCAGTGCGGTATCAACCTTTTCATTCCACTGCATCAGTTGTTGTCGATGCTGCTCGATGGCCTTCTCCAGCGTTTGAATAAACTGCTGATAGTTTTGCCAGCGCTGGGCTCCGATGCCCTGGCTCATATCGTTATTCAGGTTGTTGCGGTATTCATGCTGATAATCCATCAGCATCTTTAGTTGCTCTTCCGCTTGCTGGCAACCGCGGCGCATTTCACCCAATCTCAGGGCTGCGTCGTCAACTTCTTTCTCTGCCAAATCCTTTAGCGTCGTTAATGCGCTATTTTGCGTCATAGTCGTCGCTCTCCCACTGCGTTATGCGTTCGGGAAAATGAGTTCAAGGGCTTGTATTGAATCTTCCCACCCGGCACGTTCGAAAATGCCTTGTTGTAAAAAAGCCTCAAGCTGCGGCCACAATGCGATAGCTTTATCCAGCATCGGGTCGCTGCCTCGCGCATAGGCGCCAACGCTCACCAAATCGCGGTTACGCTGGAAGCTCGACAACAACTGTTTGAAATTTCTTACTCTGGCGTAATGCTTTTCCGTAATCAGGGCCGTCATCGCACGACTGATAGATGCTTCGATGTCGATGGCAGGGTAGTGCCCCGCCTCTGCCAGTCGGCGAGACAGTACGATGTGTCCATCCAGGATGGCGCGCGCGGAGTCGGCAATAGGATCCTGCTGGTCATCCCCTTCGGTCAGGACGGTATAAAATGCGGTAATAGAACCACCGCCGCTAATACCGTTGCCTGCGCGCTCCACCAGTGCCGGTAATTTGGCAAAGACGGAAGGCGGATAACCTTTGGTGGCTGGCGGCTCGCCGATAGCCAGCGCGATTTCACGCTGGGCCATCGCATAACGCGTCAGGGAATCCATAATCAGCAACACGTGCTGACCGCGATCGCGAAAATCTTCCGCAATGCGGGTGGCGTAGGCAGCGCCCTGCATACGTAATAACGGCGAGACATCCGCAGGCGCGGCGATCACAACCGAACGTGCGCGGCCATCGGCGCCGAGGATATTTTCGATAAAATCTTTAACTTCACGACCACGCTCACCGATAAGACCGACCACGATAACGTCAGCCTGGGTATAGCGGGCCATCATGCCTAACAAGACGCTTTTACCCACGCCGGAACCGGCAAACAGCCCCATACGCTGGCCGCGGCCAACCGTTAGCAGGGCGTTGATGGCACGCACGCCGGTATCGAGCACATGCTCAATAGCAGTACGTTGCAGCGGGTTAAACGGTTGGGTAATCAACGCGCCCGTTTCACCAGTATCCGGTGCGGGCATGCCATCAAGTGGTTTGCCGCCGCCGTCCAGCACACGGCCGAGGAGGGCAGGGCCCAGTGGCAACTGTTTGCTGCTTTGCAAACCATCGCCAAGAATACTTTTCGCATACACGCGTGCGCCAGGCAGGATGCCTTCCACTTCTTCGAGCGGCATCAGGAACAGGCGCTGTCCGTTAAAACCGACAACTTCGCTTTCAACTTCACGGGTTTCGCCGTTTTCCTGACGTTCAATAACGCAGGTCGCACCCAGCGGCAGTTGCAGACCTGTCGCTTCCAGCACCAGACCGGTAGCGCGAGTCAAACGACCATAACGACGCACGGAAGGCAGTTGTGCCATTCGGGCTTCGAAATTGTCGAGCGAAGTCAGCCATCGGGTCAGACGTGCAGTCATCAGACGACTCCCGGTGCCGCAAGACGGCACAGTTCCTGCCAGCGCGTTGCCACGCTGGCGTCGAGATCGCCCTCATCCGCAGAGACTTTACAGCCACCGGGGTGCAGGGTCGGGTCACCGCGCAGCCGCCAGCCGTGCAGGCTGAGCGTTGCGCCAAGCATCTCTTCTACGCGCTGCAAATCATCCGGATGCACGCGCAGTTGCGGTTTACCGCTGAACAGGGGTTCCTGTTGCAGCAGCATCTGAATCTGTTTGATCAATGCGCCATTGTCCACGCAGGCGGCCTGGCCAATCACCTGACGCGCGGCTTCAAGCGCCATCTGCATCAGACGGGAGGCAATAACGCTGTCCAGCGCATCCAGGGTGTACTGAAATTCGCTAACCAGTTGTTGCATACGGGCATGGATAGGTGCCTGCTGCTGGCGTGCCTGGTTCATACCATTTTCGTAGCCCTGAGAGAGGCCTTCCTGGTAGCCTTGCTCGTGGCCTTTTTGTCTGCCTTCCGCCAGACCTGCATTATAGCCTGCTTCATGCGCCTGCATTTGTATCTGCGCCAACTGCTGTTGACGCTTTTGCTCAGCAGATTGCTCGTCTTCAACTTCTACGCGCGGCTCATCGCTTGTGGACAGTGCCGCGATAAACTCAGGTACCGGTAGAGCGAGATCTTCTGGGGTCCAGATCTTCCACGGCAATTCATTAGACATAGGTATCCTCGCCGCTGCCAATTACCATCTCGCCGGTTTCGGCCAGACGACGAACAATAAGCAGGATGGCTTTCTGCTCGTTTTCCACCTGAGACAGACGGACCGGGCCACGGTTGGCAAGGTCGTCGCGCAGGATATCCGCCGCACGCTGAGACATGTTGCGCAGGAACTTGTCGCGCAACGGCGCTTCGGAGCCTTTGAGCGCGATAAGCAGGGATTCGGAATCCACTTCCTGCAGCAGGCGCTGGATACTGCGGTCGTCCACATCCACGAGGTTTTCGAACAGGAACATCTCGTCGATAATTTTTTGTGCCAGCTCGCCGTCGAATTCGCGAACCGCAGTAATAACCGCTTCTTCCTGCTGCGTTTTCATCAGGTTGATGATTTCCGCCGCCGTTCTCACGCCGCCCATTTTGCTGCGTTTGAGGTTCTGGCCGTCGAGCAGGTTGTTGAGTACCTCGGTCAGTTCCGCCAGTGCGGCTGGCTGTACGCCGCCGAACGTGGCGATACGCAGCATCACGTCATGGCGCAGACGCTCATCAAACAGGGCAAGAATATCGGCAGCCTGACCACGTTTGAGGTGGACGAGGATGGTGGCGATAATCTGCGGGTGCTCGTCGCGAATAAGGTCGGCGGCACTCTGCGGTTCCATAAAGTTGAGCGTTTCGATACCGCTGGTGGTATCGCGGGTTTCGAGAATATCCTCCAGCAGGCTGGCAGCACGCTCTTCGCCAAGCGCTTTCACCAGTACCGTACGCAGGTAGTCGTTGGCGTTGATGTTCAGCGCCGCAAATTGCTCTGCTTCGGCTTCAAATTCCTGCAGCACTTCCACCAATTGCTTATTTGAAAACTGACGCATGCTGGCCATCGCGGTACTAAGGTGCTGCACTTCCCGCTGGGACAGATGCTTGAACACTTCCGCTGCGCGGTCTTCTCCAATGGTCATTAACAGAATGACGCTTTTATCGGTACCGTTAAGGCCGGTTGCATTATTGCTCATTTTCAGTACTCATCCACTGGCGAATGACCAGCGCCACAACGCGCGGATCGTTGTCTGACATTTCACGAATGCGTTGGCTCATCACCTCGGCACTCAGACGCTGGTTATTACGACGCTGCTGGAGTTGCTCGTCTTTGCTCAGACGAACTTCCACGGATTCTTCAATTTCAGCACGGGCACGCTGCGCTTCCTGTACCGCTTTCGCCTCTTCCTGACGGCGAACCAGTTGCGGGCGAACCGCTTTACGCCACAGCAGCCAGGCGACAATAAGCACCAGTAGCCAGCGACCTGCATTCAACATCTGATCGATGAAGCTCTGCTGTTGCCAGAACGGAAGCTGACCACCTACATCGTCGGTTGCGTTGAACGGTGAGTTCACCACGTTCAGGGTATCGCCACGTTTTTCGGTGTAGCCCATGGCTTCGCGGGTCAGGTCTTCAATTTGTTTAAGCTGGTCTGCGCTCAGCGCTTCGGTCTTGCCATCCGCCAGGGTGCGATAGTTCACCACGACGGCAACAGAGAGACGCTCAATATCGCCGACATTCATCTTGGTATGACGAATGGTGCGATCGACTTCGTAGTTTGCCGTTTCGTTACGGGTGGTGTTGCGCGGCACCGCGTTGCTGGTGGCAGAAGAGGCCGCCTGCTGACCATTCTGATTTTGCTGTCCGTTCTGCTGGCCATTTTGTTGGTTTGCAGGCGGTGTGGTGATCGGTGCAGCATTAGCCGGGGCAGGCTGGTTAGACAGCGCACCTGGTACGCCGCCCGGATAACTTCCACCAATCTGCTCGCTTTCGTTGGTCTGGCGAGAGCGCAGTACCGCCTGAGAGGCGTCGCCGTTTGGCTGGTATTGCTCTTCAGTTTGTTCTTTATTTGCAAAATCAATCTGTGCGGTAACCTGGGCATGGACGTTACCGTTACCCACGATTGGCGCGAGGATGGACTCAATACGACGCTGTACCCGGCTCTCAACATCTGCTGAGTATTTCAACTGCGCATCGTTCAGGTCACGACCGGCGGTATTAGACTGGGTTAACAGTCGACCGCTCTGATCAACCACGGTCACGTTACCCGGCGGCAGGCCGGCGACGGCGCTGGAAACCAGATGAACAATCGCCGTGATTTGACCATCGTCCATGGCGCGACCCGGCGCCAGGTTGACTGTGATCGAGGCGGACGGTGATTTTTGTTCACGCACGAACAAAGACGGTTTCGGCATCGCGAGATGGACGCGTGCGGTTTTCACCGGACCGAGTGTTTCAATGGTACGAGCCAGTTCGCCTTCCAGCGCACGCTGGTAGTTAACCTGCTCGCTGAACTGGCTGATGCCGAATTTTTCCTGGTCCAGTAATTCGAAACCGACAGCGCCGCCTTTCGGTAGACCCTGTTGCGCGAGGCGCAGACGTAGTTCATGGACTTTATCTGCCGGAACTTCAATAGCCCCACCGTTCTCAGAGAAACGGTAGGGGATGTTCATTTGGGTTAACTGGGTAACGATAGCCCCGCCGTCCTGATCGGAGAGGTTGCTGTAAAGCGTGCGGTAGTCCGGGCTTTTTGCCCACAGTACCATGGCGACGACGATAGCAACGGCTGCAGCCGCCGCCACCATTAATGGGATCTTGGGGTTCGCGCGTAAGCGGTTGAGCCACTCCAGAGATTTATTCTGTGGTGCAGAAGTTGCAGTCGCACTCATTGCGCACCTCGTAACTCAGGGTGGATGTTGTTATTTGAGTAGTGAAACAAAACAGACTCCCGGATCGGCAAACTCGACATTTGTCCATTAATATGGCTATGCCATTATTTGATGATTCAGAATTTTCTATGCCTCAAATAACCTGGTTTTTTATCGTTATTTACCGCCATTATCTTATTGACGAACTGGTAACCTTATCCGCGTATCAAACCATCCGGGGATAATCCATGGCAATTCAGGGTATAGAAAGCGTTGTCAGCCAACTGCAGGCAACGGCTAGTCTGGCGAAAAATCAAAGCGTTAATAACGCTGACAGCGTTCAGACGGTGAGTTTTGCCGGGCAATTGCATGCCGCGCTGGACCGAATCAGCGATACGCAGACTGCAGCGCGTACACAGGCTGAAAAATTCACCCTTGGTGAACCGGGCGTGGCATTGAATGACGTAATGACCGACCTACAGAAATCATCCATTTCCCTGCAGATGGGTGTCCAGGTGCGTAACAAACTTGTGACGGCCTATCAGGACATCATGAATATGCAGGTTTAGTGTATTTGATGACTGCCCCGTGCGGGGCAGTCACTTTTTTTATCACACCTCTTACGCTGAGCCATTCCCTGGCCGCATTTCCCCTATTTCTGAATCATATAGCGAATCGTTGGCCCATCCTGCTGGATATCCAGCACTGTATAGCCATGGTTTCGCGCATCGACGGGGATGTTATTGATTGATTGCGGGCAGTCACTGACGACCTCCAGAATCTCGCCTTTTTTTAGCTGAGGCAGTGCTTCCAGCGTCGCTACCGCCGGGTAAGGGCAGGGTTCACCGGTCATATCCAGACGGTAATCGGGTACGATATTCATGCGGTCTCCTTAATTGCCGCCCGCGATACGCGGCGGAAAAACTGTTTTTCCCAGCCAATAACAAAGAGCAGGGCGAGAAGCAGCAGCGCGTACGTCACCAGCAGGCCGCCGAGCGGACCAAAAGTTTTCAGCAGGTTCACTTTATCCCAGCTTGTGGCGAGTGCAGGGGAGATGTCATCCCAGAAGTAAGCCAGCAGGGTTGAACCTATAACATTACCCAGACCGACCCACCAGTAATGTACCTGCCCTTCAACAGCACGGTACATCCAGCCAGTTTCACAGCCACCCGCCAGCACAATGCCAAAACCAAACAGCAAGCCACCGAGCACGGCGTTCGGGCCTGCCCACATGATTTTGGCTTCCACACCCAGTTGTATGTAACTGAAAATACCGATCGCGCTCGCCGCCATGCCGAAAATAATGGCTTTCGCCATCAGCGTACGACCCGTTATCCACATATCGCGGAAGGCAGAAGTGAAGCAAATTTGCGCCCGTTCAATGAGCAAACCAAAGCCAACGCCGAACAGCATGGCCAGCCCCAGCTTCGGCTGGTTCATGGTGGTCAGCAGAGCCCAGCCAATCATCCCGGCGAATATCAGCATACCCAGACGGAAGCGACGCCGTGCCTGGTCCACGTTTTGGGTGAGTGGCGATGCCGCTGAGACTTTCTGCATTTTTACCGGAATGCGAAACAGGGGAAGGAGCGTAAGGCGGGCGCCCATCCACGAACCGATGGCCGTGGCGACGGCAAAAAACCAGGCGTGTAGCGAGAACTGTGGAATGCCGGTAAAGAAGGCTGCCAGATTACAGCCCATTGCCAGACGCGCGCCAAACCCGGCGATAATCCCGCCGACGATAGCCTGGGCAATGCGGATACGATGTTGCGGCAGGCGTAGCTTTACGTTGTTTGCCCATAAGGCTGCGGCGAAGCAACCGCCAAACATGCCGATAATCATCATGCCGTCTATTCGGGTCAGCGGCGTGCCATCAAGATGAATGAGTTTGAAATAACCCCACTCCTCCGTATGCACGCCCGCCAGTTGCAGGAGCTGCCCGCCCCAGCGGGTAAATTCTCCCGTAACGGCCCAGAAGGTCCCGGTAATGCCGAAATAGTAGGTGGAAAGGATCCCGGCTGCGATAACCGCCGGAACGGGCGACCAGAATTTAATCAGGAAGGTCGTTTTAATGTGTTGCCATGACATGGTATTAGCCTCTGAACTCAGAAGGAGCCAACAAAACAGGAACCGGACGGTGCCCGGGACGCGCATATTACCTGTGTTTAATGAATGGAAACCTGTACTCAGTCAAAAATCGGGTCTGGTATGATGAAACCCTGGTGGCCGAGGGCGTTTAGTGCCACACTCATTCTGTCGCGAAAAGCAGGAAAGATGATGAAAAAACAACTGATTATTGGCGCAATGCTGGCACTGAGTGGTTGCGTTCAGGTGGATGATTTTACCTCTGTGGTCAAGCACCCGGCCCCGGAAGGGCTGGCGGGTAACTGGCAGACGGTGGGACCGCAAAGCAGTCTGGTCAGTCCTGAGGCCATTGCCTCGCTGATCATTACGCCAGAAGGGGATACGCTGGATTGCCGCCAGTGGCAACGTGTGATTGCGGTACCGGGCAAGCTGATGCCCAGAGGAGATGACTGGTATAACGTGACGCAACAGCGCGATATCTATCGCCTTGAGCGCGACGGTAGTCAACTGGAGTATGACGGCATGACCTTGCGTCGGGTTGATAAGCCGACTGTCGAGTGCACGCAGGCGTTGGCAAAGAAAACGGTTATTGGCGTTAAACCCTGAACGAAGGCGCTGAGGGAGTCCTTTCGCTCAGCGCACTCATCACAGCACCTCTTCCAGTACCCAGACGCTGACACTCCCGCCATTACAGAAAAATGTGCCTTCACCGTTTTCATCGGTGGTGACACTCTCCTGGCGGTATCCCAGATAATCACGCCAGACTTTATTGCCATAATTCGCACCGAGATTCAGCGTTTTCTCGCCGTCGTCACCGTTTGACATGACGACCACACAGCCGGGATTGTCTTGCGTCCCGCTACGGCTAAAGGCGATACAGTTAGGGTGATCAAACCAGAGCGTCTGAACGCCATGGGCAAAGCGCTGGCGGGCGAGGATGAGCTGGTCCAGCTTTTCGATAACCGGCATATCGACATGATGTTTTTCACCATCGCCGCCAGTATCTTCATAACTTGCGCCGAACAGATCCGGGTAAAACACGGACGGCACGCCGTTTTCCCGTAGTAGGATAAGGGCATAGGCCAGGGGCTTAAACCAGGCTTCTACCGGCGCTTCCAGCGCCTGAAGCGGCTGGGTGTCATGATTGGCGACCAGCGTCACGGCATGAAACGGGTCAGCTTCTACCAGGGTACCGTTAAAAATCTGGCTCATATCGTAGTCGCGCCCCTGCTGTGAGGCCTCATGGAAATTCATCTGCAGCGGTGCGTCAAATAACAGGGTTTTGCCATCGACCTGGTCGATATACTGCTGCAGTTTATCGACGTCATGTGACCAGTATTCGGCGACGATAAATAACGGCTCAGGCGCCACATCCTGAACATGTTCTATCCATTCTTTGTAGAACCAGGCGGGAATATGTTTCACGGCATCAAGGCGGAAACCGTCACAGTGGGTCTGGTCCATCACCCAGCGCGCCCAGTATTTGATCTCTTCGGTCACAGCATGGTTACGAAAATCGATATTCGCCCCCATCAGATAATCGAAGTTACCCATCTCGTCATCCACCTGATCGTTCCAGCCTTCGCCGGTGTAATCATTGATGATTTTAAATACGCCGTCTTCTGCCGGATTTTCGATATGGTCGATGCCGCTAAAGCATTTAAAATCCCAGATAAATTTCGAGTATTTGCCCTGGCGGGCAGGGAAGGTGTAGCGCGTCCAGGCTTCGCACTCCAGCACGGTGTCATCGATTTGTGTCCGGTCTTGCTCGTTCACACGATTGACGCGAATGGCCTCTTTTTCATCGGCGCCCATTTTATGGTTCACCACCACATCCAGAAGAACAGCAATGCCGTGGCTGTGCAGCGCGTCGATAGCGGCATGAAGCTGAGCCTTGTCGCCATATTTTGTGGCCACGGATCCTTTTTGATCAAATTCACCTAAATCAAAGAGATCATAGGTGTCATATCCCACAGAATAACCACCGGAAGCGCCTTTATACGCGGGCGGTAACCAGACCATGTTGATGCCAAGATCATTGAAGCTGGCAGCACGGGCCGCAATTTCGGGCCATAGTTTTCCGCCATCGGGGTAATACCAGTGAAAGGTCTGTAATAAAGTGGGGTTTTTCATCTTCCTTGCTCCAGAAGTAGCGTCATTGGACTTCTGGAGTATGGAAGAAAACCATAGGATTGGTGGTTACTGATTTAAATTATTTGGGAACAAGATTTTACCGGACAAATTGCCATAGGCTGAGGTCAGGGACTGTTGCTTACCCGTTTTATCAATCAGGTGGCGCAGCTCTTCCATGCGGTTATGCAACAGCACCTTGAGTTCAGCTTCGTTTGACAGCACCATACCCAGCAGCTCTTTAGCCTGCTGAGTTTGTACTTTATTGCCGGGTGAAATCGGGTTGCGAGCAATACTCTCTACAAGCTGTACGTAGTTGACTTCCTGTTCAATCAATTCATCCCATTTACCTGAATGGGCGAGATTTAGCATGGTGATGCTTAGAGCATGCAACGCATGCCAGTCGGTAAGAGATGGGATGAAGTTAGTCATCAACGCATGTCCTGATGAGTAGAAGCCGATGTGCTAATTTGTTTCCACGCATCGGCGATATTGTTCAGCAGTCCCTCTACCTCGATGATGCCTTCTACGTCGTTATGCAGGTTTGACTGTAACAAACGGCGCACCATATAGTCGTAAAGCGATGCCATATTTTGAGGAAGATCTCCCTCAACATCCATGTCCAGCCCTGCCTTGAGACCATTATCTATAATGCTGATAGCATGTGAAAGCGCCTGGCCTTTAGACACCAAATCCCCTTGTTCGAGGAACAGTCGCGCCCTGACGAGGGCACTGTGTGCCCCGTCAAAAAGCATGACAATAAGTTGATGTGGGCTTGCGCTCATTACCGCGCTTTCCAGCCCAACTTTTTGGTAAGAACTAGCACCACTTTGACTATACATATCAAATCCTTAACTGCGGGAACTAAACTGCTGCGTTAAGTAAGTTGCGGTACTGTTTAACTTACTGACCATTGTGTCAAGCGCAGTAAACTGCGCCTTGTAGCGCGCCATGGTTGCTTCGATGGTTGCTTCCATTTCGGTATAACGCTGATCAAGAGTCTTAATGGTCTTGTTAATACCGTCCTGCGCGTTTTGGATAACGCCCGTACTACCTGTCGCGGTGCTCAGCATCGTTGTCAGGGTATTGTTCATCTTGGTCGCTAAACCGGTCTTGGTACCGTCACCAATAAAATAGGCCTGAACTGCTTCCGGGTTATCCGTTAACGCTTTCGATAACTTCGTCGAATCGACGGTTAATGTACCGGTTGAACCATCGGAACCGGTTATCGGGTTTTGGGTAATCCCAAGCTGGGCCAGTATCTTGTAATTTCCGCTTTGGCTTTGTACATCAGTCAGCAGCGAACGCAGTTGAGACTGAATCGATCGCACGTTCGAATCGCCCAATAGCGCGCCATTACTGGAGGACTGACTATCAGCGCCTTTATCCACTGTCACATATTTCGTTACGCTGGCGATGGTGGATTGCAGTGAGTTATAGGCGGTAACCCAGTTATTAATAGCCGTGGTGTTCGCATCTGTTGCACGGCCAACACTTAGCGTTTCATCTGCCGTACTTTTTGACTTGAGCGTCAGCGTCACGCCTGGCAATGCATCAGTAATGGTGTTGCTTGCACGTTCAATTGCAACATTGTTAATAGATACCTTCGCATTTTGCGAAGCAGTCTGCACGCCGAGAGCTGTCGTCGTGCTGTCATGACCAATCTTCTGCTGCAGGGTATCATCGCCCGTTACAGTGACCGTCATGTCATAATCGGTACCAGTCGATTTTGAGGTCAGCATCAGGCGATAGTCGCCGTCCGTTGCCTTCATTACGGTCGCGCTGACGTTGCCGCCCGCTTTATTGATGGCATTAGCGATACCGGTCAATGATGTATCCGAATCTGCCAATTGCACCGTCAGCGGCGTTTTTGTCCCTGCCTGGGTAATGGTAATGGTACGCGTATTACCAGCCGTCGTCCCACCAAGCTGCGCGGTATTACTGGCAATACTGGATGACATCAGTACTTGCGCTGTCGCCACCTGGCTTACGTTAACAGTATAATTCCCGACGGTTGCATCACTGGTCGTGGCCGCAGAGAATGAGGTGTTCGTACTATTAACGGTTGTTGAGTTCCATGTAGCTGCTTTACCCAGCGCCGCTGTCGCGGTTTGAAGGCTGGTTAAGGCACTTTGCAACTTACCATACGCACTTAATTGAGCGGTATATGTGGTCTTCTGGTTGGTAATCGTTGTCAGCTTGGTGTTTTCAGCTGTTTCCAGGTTGTTGTACAACGTGGTTAGATCCAGACCGGAACCTACACCAAGGTTACTAATAGAAGCCATGTCTGTTTTCCTTTGCGTCTTGTGTGTAACTTGACTCTCTATCGGCAACCCGAGAAAAAAGTTTACACATCGTATGAAAAAATAATCGCCAGAAAAGCGGGAGCAGTTAGTGGTAAATAAGAGGATTGTAGAAGACAAAAACCGTTGCGGTAGGTTGTTTTTTAAGCGATAAAACTGTTTTAGTAAATTTAAATTATTTAAAAACAAATGGTTAAAAGTTTTTGTCGATTATTTCTAAAGTCCTTCGAAGATGCGCCGATACCCTTGTTGACGGTGAGAGACGCCGTAAGTGTTAGGCACCGACCCTAAATCAATTTTTGAAGGAAAGTAATTATGGCAGTTATCAATACTAACCTGTTGTCACTGACTACTCAGAACAACCTGAACAAATCTCAGTCTGCGCTGGGCACTGCTATTGAGCGTCTGTCCTCCGGTCTGCGTATCAACAGCGCCAAAGATGATGCCGCTGGTCAGGCAATTTCCAACCGTTTCAGTGCAAACATCAAAGGTCTGACTCAGGCTTCTCGTAACGCGAACGACGGTATCTCTATTGCTCAGACTGCCGAAGGTTCTCTGAACGAAATCAACAACAACTTGCAGCGTATTCGTGAGCTGGCAGTTCAGGCTCAGAACGGTACTAACTCAGCTTCTGATATCGACTCCATTCAGTCTGAAGTTAACCAACGTCTGCAAGAGATCAACCGTGTTGCTGGTCAGACTCAGTTCAACGGCATCAACATCCTGGCTGGCACCAACTCCACCACCACTATCTCCATCCAGGTGGGTGCAAACGACGGTCAGACCATCGGTATTACCATCAACTCTAACAGCTCCTGGAACAAATACAGCGCTGGCGGCGTAGCGGGTGCAACTAACAGCACAGTTACTTCTCGTAACGTAAGCAGCTACGGCTTCGACGTAATGTCTAACGACGTTCTGGCTTCTGTTGATAGCGCGCTGAAAGCAGTTGATAACCAACGTTCTGACTTGGGTGCGATTCAAAACCGCTTCCAGTCCACAATCTCTAACCTGAACAATACCGTGACTAACCTGTCCGCAGCGCAGTCCCGTATTCAGGATGCTGATTATGCGACAGAGGTTTCTAACATGTCTCGTGCGCAGATCCTGCAACAGGCTGGTACTTCTGTACTGGCTCAGGCGAACCAGGTTCCACAGACTGTTCTGTCTCTGCTGCGTTAATATTGAGCATCATTGATATACAAACTATCGCCTCCGGGCGATAGTTTTTTTATTTGTCAACCCGTCTTTCCATTCTCTTCAATCACACAAATAAGATACCAATCCACAGGGTTTTCACCTCATTAAGACGCCAGGGGACTGCTACGATGGCTAAAGTCGTAATTTTCTCTTTCGAAAATGCAGTGATGTCATGCCCATGTGTACAGCCGCATTCGCATCGGTGATTTAGCGCAGTGACAGATTGTGCTCTGACCTCCCAATAATGGATCTTTTACAGTGAATGACATGTATATTTCTTCACGCCGGATAACGTCTCACATTGGTGCTATGTCGGCTGTTTATGGTGTTACGGGTGTTTTACCTGCAAATGCACGAATTCTTGAACTGGGATGCGGGAACGCTCAACTGCTGCTGACTCATGCATTGGCATGGCCTGAAAGTGAATGTGTTGGTATTGATTTGGACGCGCAGACCATTGCCAATGCAGAAGAAAAACGTCAGCAGCTGGGTGTGAAAAACGTGTCCCTCTACGCACTGGGGCTTGATTCCCTTGTTAACATCGAGGCGGGAACGTTTGATTACATCATTATCAATGGCATTTTCAGTTTGCTTCCTGAAACGGAACGCGCTGTATTGCTGGCGTTTGCTTCTCGTAGTCTGACGCCAAACGGTATTGTCGCCATGCGCTGGAACAGTTTACCTGGCAGCCGTGACGCAAAATCTATACAGGATGCTATCGCACTGCATACAGCGGATGCTACCGATGATGAGATGACGCTGAATTCAGCGCGCGCCATGATCATCTACCTGGAAATGGCACAGCAGCCAGGGCGAATAAATAGTGTACTGAGTTCAGCTGCGGCCAGTAGCGATAACGAATTTTTGTTGCGTTATCTGCACAATTTTAATGATGCTGTCTATCTGGCTGATTTTAACCAGATGTTGGTTGAGTGCGAGTTTCAGTATGTGGGGGATATTTTTCCGCAAAGTGAATGTGCCTTGTACTACGGTGAAAATGTTAACAAGGTTCACGAAACCATTGTGCCAGGTAAAGGGAAGGTATTGGCGCAGCAATATCTTGATTTTGCTGTTAATCGCGCTGAGCGCTTTAGTATCATCGTTCCAGCCAGCCGTAATCTTGCTGTGCGAGATGAACCCGATATTATCAATGTTGAGTCATTACACTGGGCTGGCTGCTTTAAGCGTTTTGTTTCAGAAGACGGCATTGTTGGTAATGCACACCTGAATCGCAGCGGGCATTGCGTCTCTTCCGAAGATACATTGCAGTTGAGTATCATGGACTTGCTGGGCGATGCCTGGCCTCTCAGCGTCTCTTTCGAGCAACTGGTAACGCAAACACTCTTACCCGAAACGCCTGAAAACCACCGTGAGAAGGTTGCTGAGGCGTTGAAATTACTTTTTGTACAAGGCCGCGATGGTCTTTTGTTCAGCTTCGGTCCTTCTGCTTATAACGTAAACACTTCACCGGTGTTGCAACCTATCCCTGGATTGCCTCTTTGCGAAAATGGCGAGGAAGAAGTGAGTGGGTTTAACCTCTGGGGCGAAGCGATTACGCTTTCTGCTGATGAGTGCGAATTCCTTAACGGCGAAAGATCTATTAATGACGCTGACAGTGTTGATATGTTCCTGACTTTACGTGAGAAAGGAGTTCTATACGGAGCCCCTCGCGCGTGGAAGTACGCCTTTCAATCCTGTTTACTACATGGTGATTCAGACATCCTTCGCCAGCTTTGCATGACCATAATACTGTTCTCAAGTCGTGCGGATATTGGTGGCTTCCTGAATGACAATGTGCTCGAAAAGCGCGAAGACGATCCGACCAGAGAAGAACTTGAAAAGATTCGTGTTTTTTTGAAGAAAGCTGACGGAATGTTCCGCGAAGGGCGCAATGAGGATGTCCGGGTTTATATGAAGGAACTCATTGAAACTGAGGGCGACAATGTCCAGTTGCTCAATGGAATTTCTCGTTCATTTTTACTTACGGGCGCATATTACGAAGCGCTGACGTATCTGTCGCGATTGCTGGCTAACCATGCTTCCAATTGGGAATTTTATTACGACCTCGCAAATGCTTTTTCTAAAACACGAGCCCCGTTCTACGCTGGGCGCATTATTCGTGCTTTGCTGCGTAATGATCGGGAAAATGCTCGGGGTTGGGATTTATTGGGCTGCTTATACCGCGATCATAATAACGTTAACGATGCGCTGATTTGTGCGCGCAAAGCCGTCAAATTCGAACCCAGGAATGCCCATTATCTGACCAACCTCGGTACATTATTAAGTGAAAAGCAGCTTATGGGGGAATCGCTCAAGCACCTCAAAAAAGCTGTCGACATCTCAGGTAACCATCTTGGCTATTACAGCAACTATCTGTTTGTACTGACGCATGACCCTAAAACTTCGCCACAGGCCATGTACCACGCCCACTTGAAATATGGTGAGGAAGTGGATGCATGGGCGAAGAGTGTCGGCATTAAAACCAGTTATAAAGGTAGCCGTGATCCAGATAGAAAACTGCGGGTTGGTTTTGTCTCCGGAGATTTTGTGCGCCATCCGGTGAGTCACTTCTTTATTCCATTCTGGGATGCAATGGATCGTGAACGGTTCGATCTTATAGGCTATAACGCCTCACCTGTCCGTGATGATATAACTGATTATCTGGAATCGGGATCATCACTGTGGCGGGATATTGACGATATCAGTGATACCGAACTAGCCGATCAGATTTATAACGACAATATCGATATTCTGATTGACCTGTCCGGCCATACAACCTATTGCCGGCTGCCAATGTTTGGTCTGCGCCCGGCTCCGGTGCAGATGACCTGGATTGGGTATCCTGCCACAACGGGGATGAAAGCTATTGATTATCGAATTGTGCCTGACACTATTCTCAATGTGCCCAAAATGCAGGAACAATTCAGTGAGCACCTTCTGTATGTCCGGATGGAAAAAACTTTTGAGCCCAATGAGCAAAGTCCGGATGTCAGTGAATTGCCAGCAATTAAAAATGGCTATATCACCTTCTGCAGTTTTAACCGCCCTAAAAAAATCAATAATGACGTGTTAAATGTCTGGGCATCGATATTGCTGCGTTTACCCAACGCTAAACTTATGATTGGTTTTATGGACGATCTGGATGTTATCAACTCTATTTCCGAGTTTATGGAGAATAAAGGCGTCAGTAATTCACAGCTTATTTTCAAAGGGAAAATGACTATGTTGGATTACCTGTCAGCGCATGGCCAGGTCGATATAATGCTTGATGCCTTCCCTTACACTGGGGGGACAACAACCAACAACGCGGCGTGGATGGGTGTGCCAACCTTGACTTTGCGCGGAGAGACTTTAGCAGGTTGTCAGGGACTGGATATAATGTATACCTATGGGCTTGAGAATTTTGTTGCATTTAGCAAAGACGATTATGTCAGTAAAGCAATTCACTGGGCTGCACATATTGATGAATTGAGCAAACTTCGTCGTGATATGCGCAGTAAAATACCCACCAAACAAGGTTCTGGCTTCAATATTGCGGCGACTTTTGAACATGCTTTACGTACAGCGTGGGAAATGTATTGCCGTGGTGAAAAGCCACGTTCATTTGTTGTAGATAAATAAATAAGCCATGCGCTGCGAATAATATATTCGTAGCGTTTACCCGGCGAATGGTGTACAGAAGAGGTGCGTCATGAAAGATATTTTTGTTACCAGTCCGTTGCTTCCGCCCCTTGAAGAGTTTGTCCCTTACCTGGAAAAAATATGGGACAATAAATACCTGACAAACGGTGGGCAGTTTCACCAGCAGCTGGAAAAAGCGCTGGCGGAATATCTGGGTGTGAAGCACCTTTGTCTGTTTGCCAATGGTACCCTGGCACTGTTGACTGCAATGCAGGCGCTGCGTATTACCGGAGAGGTGATTACCACTCCGTATTCCTTCGTTGCCACATCGCATACGTTGCTTTGGAACGGACTGACCCCGGTTTTTGCCGACATTGATCCAGTGACTTGCAACATCGACCCGACAAAAATAGAGGCGCTGATTACACCAGCCACCACCGCTATTTTACCAGTACATTGCTACGGCCTTCCATGCGACGTGGATAAGATTCAGTCCATTGCCGATGGTTGGGGACTGAAAGTTATTTATGATGCGGCACATGCTTTTGGTGTAAAAAAAGACGGTAAGAGTGTGCTCGGCTTTGGCGATCTCTCTATTCTGAGTTTTCATGCGACCAAAGTATTCAATACCTTCGAAGGCGGTGCAATTATTTGCCATGATGCGAAAATGAAGCAGCGCATTGATAATCTGAAAAACTTCGGGTTTATTGACGAAACAACGGTAGTTGCACCGGGTATTAACGCAAAAATGAATGAAGTGCAGGCGGCGTTTGGCCTGTTGCAAATGAAGTATATTGATGGTGCGTTGGCGAAGCGTGCAGCGATTTATGAACGTTACTGCGAAGCACTAAAAGATATACCCGGCATCAGCTTATTTACGGCACCGGAAAATGTTGACTGGAACTATTCTTATTACCCGGTAATGGTTGATGAAAACTACCCGATCAGTCGTGACGATCTTTATAATCTTTTTAAAACACAGAATATTTACACGCGTCGATATTTCTATCCATTAATCAGCTCCTTCTCAATGTATCGCCATCTTGCTTCTGCAAAAGTTGAGAATTTATCAACGGCAGATGTGGTTTCGAAAAAGATTCTCTGCCTGCCTATTTTTCCGGATTTAACTGAGGAAGAGCAGCAACGGGTGATCGATGTTATTCATAAACATGCGCAGCAACCGGTGCAAGGTAAGAACGAACGTCACGTTGCCTGATATTTAAGTATTGAAAAAGGCCAGTCTATCGACTGGCCTTTTTCATGTGGGGCGGTTATCACGCCACAACTTTGGTTGGTGGAATGGCGTAAAGTACCATCTCATAGGCGAACCGAGGATGATGGGCGCGTAACCAGAAACGGTAGTCTCTATGCAATTCATGAATAAATTGTGGGATGGTGATGAGATCTTCTGGCTTGTGATAGAGGCTGATGGCAAGAATAGGTTGATGAGCAGTGATGGTTTTTTGCGCCCCTTTCAATGCCGCAAGTTCAGCCCCTTCGATATCCATCTTAATAAAGCTGACATCATGACCAGCAGTCACTTCATCAATGGTAAGCAGGTCTACCTTCAACGCACCAGACTCATCATCAATCGACGATGACAGCGAATTTGATGCGTTAAAATACATAGAAGTTTTTTCATGCCAGACACCATTTGGCAGGCACAGGCATTGAGGAAGTGATGACGTGTTCTTTTGCAGTAGTGCAAAGGTTTCAGTGTCTGGTTCGAAGGCAAAAATGCGCTCAGGCGGTCCTGCGTCATTGCGTGCCAGCGCGCGCATAAATCCGTCAATACTGTCACCATTAAAAGCACCACAATCGACGAAAACTTCATTCTCACCCAGTGTAATTAGCTCCTGCGGGAAATAATGCTGGGTATGAAGTTGCTGGGCGTAATACCCCTCCCGCGCACAGATTCTTTGGTTCAGATAAGCAAGTAGCGTTTCTTGCGAACGAACATCTTCCAGGCTGGTATAAAAATCATTGAGAACAGCATCGTTTGCCTTACACCATTCAAAGGTGAATATTTCGGGGCTATTAACACCAATGAATGCGCAATCGTAAAAGAGCATTTCCCGTGAACTCTGAGCAAGTTTTTCCCGTAGCACGTCGCTAAAGTGCTGCATCGCAATAATGTAGTTGTATTGCTTGCCGGAATGTGTGAGTGTTTCAAAGGAGGTCACAGGCAATCCGTTAAAATGGATGTCTTGCGTAAGATATTGTTCATCAACAGCAACATAGTCGGCGCTTAGCCCACGCTTTTGCATAAATTCCCAAGTAATCTGCGCGATATAACCGGCGCCACAAATGACAATCGGACACCCGTTCGACATCATTTTATGGACGCTATCAATAAAGTGATTTCGTGTCTCGCTTAGCAAATTAATGAATGTTTTCACGAAGTTCTCCCGGAATAGCAGAAACTGCAAAAATAGTATGGAAACATTGATTCATCAGCAGACACGCGCGACGGTGCGCGTCAGCATGGCAATAAGATCATAACCATCCCATTGCAGACTGAAATCAAGCGTACGACCGATCGGTACAATACGATCGATCCCTTTAGGACGTGCTCTGCTAAGCCAGGCAGAGAAGGCATCACTGGAAATACCAAAGCTCGCCAGCGTTTGGCAGCGTTCCCCACAAACTGCATTTATCTCATCAAGGTTGTTTGCAACATATTCCATGAAAAAGCCGCAGTTGCCGCGCAATGCCAGAACAGAGGCGTCCAGAGTGGGTAACTCGACGCGCACAAGCATATTGCTTTCACCTGAAACTTTCTTCACTCCCGGATATTGTGTACTTATGACACAGAGACGGGCGCGTTTTTCAATTGCCATGACAGGCTCCAGCGGATAGCGTTTTTCTGCCAGTATCTGAAAATGCTGCCAGAAAAGTGAGCGTGCCGTATCGGTATCCCGCCCGGTCCATACCACCAGCGAAGGCGATGAGCAGGCATTTTGATCATTGAGCAGGGTATCGTTATAGAAGGCCTGGGCTAACTGCTTTTTTTCTGGATGAATCAGATAGCTATCTGCATCGATAACAGCAATGGAATAACGATCGGAAAAAGCAATATCTAATGCGCGGGCGTGTAGCGGGGAGCGGCGAATCTGCGCAATTGTCTCATCCCCTCCCCAGATTATACGGGTGTCACAACATGCGGAGAGTGCATCGTTAATCGCCTGCTGGCGATCGTAGCGAACCAGGCAAATATAAGAGGCCAGCGAAGGTTCCAGGTGGAGAGTTTCATCAAGTAAGCGGGTAATCACTGACACCTGAGGGTGATCGCGACCCGGCAGGCGCACGATATTGGCATTACCACTCAGTAAGCCCGTAAAAAGTGAGTAAGCGAAGTTGGCCGCGACGTTTCCCGGAGCAATGTGGAATGCCACCCCACGCCCGATGCGGTTAGAGAGATCACCATTGTTTGCACGCATTTTTTCAATCGATGCCCGGCGGCACCAGAAACCAAGGCTGATGACGTCAGGCCAGCTTTTGGCTTCGCCATCATGCATGACCCGTCGTGAGAACGCGTCCAAAAATGCAATCACTGGATCGGAGAAAGGGGGCAGTGGTGGAAGTTCTTTCATCAATGTCAGGGCAGACAATTCGCCCAGCACCACATTCAATCCATCAAAATTGTACGGCATAGGTATCGCTACATCCCCGTAGTTCAGCTTTCTTCAGGCGGCCTAAGATCTTGAAATATTTCCCTTTACGTCCACATGGACAATCATCTTCACCAAGGAGTACGCCCTCATCTTCGGTAAGAAGTGAATGACCGGGGTAAGATTCGGGCAGGAGTGAAAGCACCTGGATAATTCCGCTGATGCCCACCGGCGCACTGGAGAAATCATGTGGCTGGCGAATAATCACATCGGAGAAAATACTCGTATGCAGATGCCCTTGTTCGCATTGCATATAAATGCATCCTGTCTGTTCCACCATGCCATAATAATCGTGCACGGCTGGTAGTCCACAGACGCTTTTCAGACGGGCAGCAAAATCCTCAGGTGAAACTGCTTCGCTTTGTAATTTTTTCCAGCCACCACCATGGATGAGCAACGCATTGGTGAGATCCAGGGTTTTGCCGCTGGCTGCCAGCGCTTTATAGAAATGCTGCCAGACCATAAAAGTAAAGCCGAACAGTAAAATACGTTTACCCGCATGCCTGGACAAAAATGCCTCGATGGCATCGAAATCAAGATTCATCGCCTCGTCCAATGCCCACGCCCTGTCTGAACCAAACAGTGAAAACCCCAGAATGCCAGCCCCTCGGGCGGAAAACTGCAGCCTGTCTTTCAGCACGCCAGGGGTATCCAGAATCAGTAGTGGGAGTCGCCCTGCGCCGGTAAATTGACTGACGATTTTAACCAGTGTTTTTTGCTGATATGCCGCGGTTGTTTTATCGAGAAAAATGCGTGATACCTGTTGGCCGGTGGTACCGGATGAGGTCATGGTCTTTACCACAGCCTCGTCTGGTATGCTTTTTAGCGTCAACGTCTTAAAAAGTGAAACAGGCAGAAAGGGAAAGTCTTCAATATTATTAATTGAATCGGGAATAATCGATTGCGCATCAAGCATGCGGTGATAAGGCTCACACTGGGCGTAGTGTAACGCCGTCAGTGCGCGTAAACGATCAAGTAAGAGCGCCCTTTTTTCTTCACGCGCCAGTGAGTAAGGCTCTATCGAGAGGATATCCTCAAACGGAAGGGACATAATTTTTTAGCCTGTGATAGAGCGTTTTTCCTGCGGCGTTGACAGGAATGGCATCCAATACAATGATACGAAATGCGGATGCGTGAAGCTTACTTAAGTTGGCCGCGTAGTGTTTCACTGTATCGGCGAGTGAGGCATCCGTAAGGAAGATACACAAAAGATCATCGCGGCCATCGCAAGCGCATGTGATACCTGGGAACGCATTTTTTAGCAGCGATTCCATCTCATCCATGCCCACGCGGTTACCAAAAATCTTGAGAAAGCGTTTTTTACGTCCAATGATGCTGTAAAAACCATCGGCATCACAGGTTGCAATATCGCCTGTGTGTAATGTTCCGGCAAACTGATCGCCAAGCGTTAAATCTTCCCCTTTCTCTGCGTAACCGAGCGCAACATTTGCACCGCGATACACCAGCTCTCCGGCAACACCTGGCGTTGTTATAGGTTTGTCGTCACTGTCGAGCAGCATAAATTCACCGCCCGGGATCGGTTTGCCAATGGAGCCATAACGGGTAGATGCATCCTGTGGCGCAAGCCATGCCATACGCGAGGTCGCTTCTGCTGCTCCGTACATCACGATGAACTGCTTACCAGACTGCTCTGCATATTCGGTAAATTCTTGCTGTAATGCCGCCGACAATTTGCCTCCAGCCTGGGTCAGTGTGCGTAAGTCTGGTAAATCCATACGCATAAACCGCAGTTTTTTCAATATTTCATAGGTGTAAGGCACGCCTGCAAAGGAACTGGCGCGTTCTTCACGTACAAAATTCCACAGCTCGCGTTGCATGACACTTTTTCCTGTAAGAAGAAGGGTTGCACCGACGCTGAGATGACTGTTAATAATCGACAGCCCGTAAACATAGTTTATCGGCAGACTAACCAGCCCGCGTTCTTCCGCAGTCAGCCCCAGGTACTGCGCAATGCTCGCTGCGTTGCTTTCGAGATTCTGTTTACTTAAACGCACCAGTTTCGGACTACCAGTAGATCCGGATGTCGTCATCAGAAGCGCCAGAGAATCATGTAAAGGCCACCGCGGTAATCCAGTGTTCAGCAATTGGTAACAGTCGTCTATTGGGCGCCAGAGCCATGAAGGTTTATAGGTCTGGATGAGGTGTTCAATTAGCGTGGCGTCCAGATTATCATCAAGTAAAAGTGCAACGGCATCCTTTTGCAGGCAGGCCAGGTAACCAACAACTGTTTCGACCTGGTTACGACAAAATATAAAAACCAACGTCCGTGAAGGGAGCATTTCTGCGAGGGATTGCACCCGTTGCGCCAGTTCACCATAGCTGAGCGTCATGCCACGATCGTCGATAAGCGCCGTTCGTGATGCAGGTTGGGATAAATCATAAAATTTGGACATCACAGTGTACTCATGATGCGCGCGGTAACCTGCTCAGCAGTCAAACCGCTTTGTTCAAGCATCCAGGCGTAATCACCCGAGTGCGGATAGCCCTGCGGAATGCCCAGACGCAGTTGGCGAGGACTGTTTTCCGTTCCTGCCAGATATTCAGCGATGGCGCTGCCAAGCCCGCCAATAACGCTGTGCTCTTCGAGCGTAACCAGCAGCTTTTTATCAAGATGTTGTCCGAGTGAGGCTTCATCCAGCGGTTTAATGGTATGCATATCAATCACGGCAGCATTAATGCCGTGATCGCTGAGCAAGTCAGCGGTAACCAGTGCCGTATGCACCATACTTCCGGTCGCGACAATAGCGATATCAGTACCTTCACGCAGGGAAATGGCTTTGCCCGGTATGAGCTCAAAATCTTCTTTATAGACGATAGGTGCCCGCATTCCGCCCGTCAGACGCAGATAAACTGGACCATTATGAGCCAGCGCAGCCTGCGTCATTTTCACCGTAGCGGTACAATCCGCGGGTGAGAAGATGGTGATATTCGAAACTGAGCGTAGCAGGGCGAGATCTTCGATACCGTGGTGTGTCGCGCCAAACATACCGGTAGCAAGTCCGGAGGCAAGGCCAACAAGTTTAACATTTTCCTGCATGTAACCCAGATTTAGTCGCACCTGTTCAGCGGCACGAAGCGTAAGAAAATTCGGGAATGAGGTCACGAATGGGATGAAACCGCTTGCAGCAAGCCCAGCAGCGGCACCGACCATGTTTTGTTCTGCAATACCCGCATTAATGAAGCGGTTAGGGAAAGTTGTGCTGAAACGGTCTAATCCTGAGGATTTGCAAAGGTCACCCGATAAGGCGACAATACTTTCGTTTTCTTGTGCCAATTCCAGCAGTGCCATCCCAAAAGTGCCACGCGAACCCAGCATGGCCCAGGAGCGGATTGTCGCGGGTTTAAATGCGATCATTGCACGCCTCCGTTAAGCTCATTCAGCGCATCTTCAAGTTGCTGAGCAGAAACGCGATTACGATGAAACTCTTTATTGTTTTCCATAAACGAAACGCCTTTACCTTTGATGGTATTGGCGATAATCACTTTGGGTTTACCATGGTGGGGGGCGTCAAAAGCCGACAGCAAGGCATCAATGTCATGGCCATCGCAAACAAGGGTTTCCCAGTGGCACGCCCTCCATAACGCTTCCAGATCCATCCGCAACACATCCTGGGTGAATCCATCGGATTGCAGTCCGTTGCGGTCAACAATTAATGTCAAATTATCCAACTGTTGATGTGCGGCTAAAAATGCACTTTCCCAGATAGCTCCTTCGTTACATTCGCCGTCACCGACGAGTGCATAGGTGTGCCAGCTTTCACCTCTCAGCCGACGTCCCATTGCCAGTCCGGAGGCGAAAGAGAGTCCCTGAGCCAGACTGCCACCCGAAAAATCAATCCCGTATTCCGGATGTTTTGTCGGATGCACCTGCAAAACGTCACCATTGATTTCAAAACGGTTTAGCTGTTCTTCACTGATAATGCCGTACTCACAGAGCGTTGCGTAAAGCCCTAATGCTGCGTGGCCTTTACTTAAAATGAACACGTCGCGCTGGCGGTCAGTGATCGATTGCGGGTTGTAGCGCATCAGGCGACCAAACAAAACGCTTAGCACATCAACCATCGACAGGGCAGGCGAGACATGAACACCATCACTTGGTGCATGATGCGCTACGCTCAGAATACGCCTGCGAATTCGTTGCGCCGATTCACTCAAACTCTGTGAGTTTTGCTTCATTTTAAACCACCATCCACACGGATTGTCTGACCAGTTATATAGCTGGAAAGGTCGCTGGCGAGGAACAGCGCCGCCTGAGCTATTTCCGAAGGCTCACCCGCCCGGCGCAGATCAGCACCTTTTTTTGCCTCTTCTACGACTTGAGCTGGCATCGTCAATAGCATTTCAGTGTCAGTAATGCCCGGCGCAATACAATTCGCACGAATACCTTTCTCACCAAGTTCAGCAGCTATGGATTTGGTCATCGCAATCAATGCGGCTTTGGATGCGCCATAGGCTGATTTGCCTGGATTTCCATCTTCACCGGCTGTAGAGGCAATGTTGATAATGCTGCCGCGTTGGTTGCGGGTCATCAGCTTGGCAACATATTGTGAGAACAGATAAACCGAGAAGAAATTGACTTCGAACTGAGCGCGTAACTGTGCTTCACTTGTCATCTGGAACAAACTGTTGAGCGTGATACCGGCGTTATTAACTACTGCATCCAGTGGGCGTTTTTCACTCATCACGCGTTTTACGGCTAGCTTCATGGCATCGTAGTCGGTCATTTCAAAGCACAGTGGCCAGATTTCGACATCATAGCGTAGTGCTACCTCTGCCATATCGCTGACAAAAGACTCATCAGCCTCACGTGCATGCGCATAAATATTGGCACCGTTCGCAGCAAAGATCTCAACCATGGCTCGGCCCATCCCACGCCGGCAGCCAGTTATCAGAACGTTTTTTCCTTGCATCAACATAGTCTTTACCTTAACCCATACCGCCATCAATGCGGATAACTTGTCCTGTGACGTAGCTGGAGGCATCAGATGCGAGCCACATCAGCGCGTTAGCAACTTCTTCTGGTTGACCCGGACGTTTCAGTTCACAGCGTAACATTTGACGTGCCATCACCTCTTCCGGAAGAGAGGCTGTCATTGCCGTACTGATGACGCCCGGTGCGATGGCATTGACGCGTACACCCTGAGGTCCAAGCTCGGCGGACATTGTTTTCGTTGCTGCTATCCATGCCGCTTTTGCACTGGCATAGGCGAGCTGTCCCGGGTTGCCATCCAGGGCCGAGATGCTGGAAATATTGATGATGCTGCCTTTTTTCTGGCGTAACATTAACCGCGCAATATATTGCGTAAAGGCAATCTGCGAAAAGAAATTGATCGTGAAGGTCTTTTGCAACTGTTCAAGGGTCACCATCTGGAAATTGGCATCAAAATTGGCCCCTGCGATGTTCACAAGAATATCAACGGGTCTTTTGCTTTTCTGGATGGACATTGCCGCCTGTTTAATGGCATCGCTATCCGTCAGATCAAAATAAACCGGGATAATATCAACCTGGTATTTCGCGCTCAGTTGCCCAACGAATGCCGTAAATTCGGGATCTTCCGCCTGGCAACAAGCAAACACATTGGCGCCTGCTTTGGCGAAGGTTTCCAGCGTCGCTTTACCAATGCCTTGCAGACAACCGGTGATGACAGCCGTTTTCGCTTTCAGCAACATAAGTTAGTCCTGGAATTCCACGTCGTATTTTTTCAAGATCTCTTTACCTTTTTCCCAGGAGGCAAATTCGATGATGTCATCAGTGTCCATCATTATGTCGAATGCATCTTCCAGAGAGGCGATCATGGTCATATGGCCAACGGAATCCCAGGATGGTGTGTCCTGATATTTGTAGCCAGGGAGAGTTTCCTCAGGAACTTCAAAGGTTTCAACGAAAATACGGTTATAGGTTTCCAGGTTTGACATCTTTTTCTCCAGAGTAGCTTGGAAATTAGGTTAAATTCATTCAGCCCACATGCGGGCGGCGTAGTGCATGAGGTTTCGTGAGCGCAGCGGCTTAACGAAATACTTTCTTTTCATCATTTTTGCGGATGGCGCGTGCAGGATTGCCCATCGCGATCACACCGGAAGCGATATCATTAAAGACTGCAGAGCCCATGCTGATAATGGTTTCAGCGCCAATAGTGCTGGTTTCACGCACAACGGCATTCATACCAATAAACGTCAGATCGCCAACAATACAATGGCCTGCAAGATTGGCATATGAGGAAATTACGCAATGATTACCGATACAACAATCGTGGCCAAGACTCGCATTGGGCTGTAAATGGACATTGTCTCCGATAACTGTATCGCAAGAAATGAAAGCGCCATAACATATGACCGAACCCATACCGATTGTTGTATCACTGCTAATATAGGCGTCGGGATGGATCAGCGTGGCAAGGTTAAAGCCTGCGTCTTTAGCTTTCTCCGCAAGGTACTTTCGTAAACTGGGTTCACCCACCGCAACCACAACTTCGTACTCTTGTGGTGAGATAAGCGCAAGCGATAAAACGTCGTGGCTTTTTAATTGCCTGTTGGCGTTGATGTCATCAATAAAACAAAGACTTGACCAGCGCGATTGCAGCTTATTGATTTGCATCGCAAGCTCGAGAACCTCTCTGCCGAGCCCACCAGCCCCGTAGATTGCTAGTTTCATCGTATCCTCTAATTTAGCCGCAGTCTCTCAGTATTGGTATCTATGCGCAGAAGTTATCATCGCATTCTCGCTTGACGCTCGAGAAAAGAGGAGAGAATTGTCATTAATACTCTAATCTAAACGACAGACATGTATTTCCAGTTAGTAAATAACCATCATTTTATCTCGCTAATTAGCGGATAGAATAAATTCACTGTTAATGCTTTGTAAAATCAAAGGATAACGAGCTGTTTATGTAATGAAATCGGTGACAGCAGACAAAACCTTTTATCATAATGCATTAAAAATGAGCACAATTTCCGATGTCACAGTTGCGTCGTTATAGAGATCGTCATGAATTCTTTACAAAATTCATTTTCGACGATGTGTATTTTTTTATTAATGCAAATAACCCCCCATTTCACCCACTATTCATCCGATTAAAAGTGCTACAGAATCGGATAATCATGCCGATAACTCAAACTAACGCAGGGCTGTTTATCGTGAATTCACTCTATACCGCTGAAGGTGTAATGGATAAACACTCGCTGTGGCAGCGTTATGTACCTCTGGTGCGTCACGAAGCATTGCGCCTGCAGGTGCGTTTGCCGGCGAGTGTGGAACTGGACGATCTGCTACAGGCGGGCGGGATCGGGTTACTGAATGCAGTGGACCGATACGACGCTCTGCAAGGAACGGCATTTACCACTTACGCAGTGCAGCGCATTCGTGGGGCTATGCTGGATGAATTGCGCAGCCGTGATTGGGTACCGCGCAGTGTCCGGCGTAACGCTCGCGAAGTAGCACAGGCTATGGGGCAACTTGAGCAAGAGCTGGGACGTAATGCGACCGAAACAGAAGTTGCACAACGCCTCGGTGTTCCGGTTGAAGAATACCGTCAGATGTTGCTTGATACCAATAATAGCCAGCTTTTCTCCTATGACGAATGGCGAGAAGAGCATGGTGACAGTATCGAAGTGGTGACTGACGATCATCAACAGGAAAACCCGTTATTCCAGTTAATGGAAAGTAATTTGCGTCACCGTGTAATGGAAGCCATTGAATCCTTACCGGAGCGCGAACAACTGGTTCTGACGCTTTATTATCAGGAAGAGCTTAATCTCAAAGAGATTGGCGCTGTTCTTGACGTCGGAGAGTCTCGGGTTAGCCAATTGCATAGTCAGGCTATTAAGCGCTTACGTACAAAGCTGGGTAAGTTATAGGTTGGTGAGACTGTCTGTACTGGATCGCCCCTGAAAAATGCCGCACAACGCATTGACAACCAGGAGTTATCATGACGGTGCAGCAACCTAAAAGACGGCCACTAAGCCGCTATTTAAAAGACTTTAAACACAGCCAAACGCATTGCGCACATTGTCACAAATTACTCGACCGCATCACCCTGGTGCGTCGAGGCGAAATTGTGAACAAAATTGCAATCTCACGCCTGGATATGCTTCTGGATGAGGCAGCCTGGCAGCAGGAACAAAAAGAATGGGTGGCACTCTGCCGATTCTGCGGGGACCTGCATTGCAAAGAGCAAAGTGATTTCTTCGATATCATTGGATTTAAACAATTCCTGTTCGATCACACTGAAATGAGCCATGGCACGGTGCGTGAATACGTCGTTCGTCTTCGCCGCCTCGGAAATCATTTGAGTGAGCTTAATATCTCCCGTGATCTTCTTGACGAAGGGTACCCTGATGAGAATCTGGAGCCCTGGTTACCTACCACCAGTACCAATAATTACCGTATCGCGTTGCGTAAGTACGCACAATTTAAAGCACAATCACGCTTTAACGTTGTGCAAAAGATCGCTGTCGGTGCTCGATCTGATATATATTAAAAATGAATAAAATGTGACGCACAGGTGCCTGAAAATGATTCAGGTACCGTGCGTTACGCTCTTCATTTTCTGGTCGGAGTCACTATGAAACTTGCACTTTTGGGTCGTCAGGCGCTGATGGGGGTTATGGCTGTCGCGCTGGTTGCGGGGATGAGCGTCAAAACGTTCGCCGCTGAAAATCTACTGAATAAAGTTAAAGAGCGTGGCACCTTGCTGGTTGGACTGGAAGGCACTTATCCGCCGTTCAGTTTCCAGGGGGATGATGGCAAGCTCACCGGGTTTGAAGTGGAGTTTGCCGATGCGCTGGCGAAACATTTGGGCGTGAAAGCGGACCTGAAACCCACCAAGTGGGATGGCATGCTGGCGTCGCTGGATTCAAAACGTATTGATGTGGTGATTAACCAGGTCACCATCTCTGACGAACGTAAGAAAAAATATGATTTCTCCACCCCCTACACCGTCTCCGGGATTCAGGCGCTGGTGAAAAAAGGCAATGAAGGAAGCATCAAATCCGCAGCCGATCTGAAAGGCAAAAAAGTGGGTGTGGGTCTGGGTACTAACTATGAAGAGTGGCTGCGTGCCAACGTGCAGGGCGTGGATATCCGCACCTACGATGATGACCCGACCAAATACCAGGATCTGCGTGTAGGACGCATTGACGCCATTCTGGTGGACCGCCTTGCCGCCCTCGATTTGGTGAAAAAAACCAACAATACGCTGGCCGTTGCGGGTGATGCTTTCTCTCGTCAGGAATCCGGTATCGCATTGCGCAAAGGTAACGAAGATCTTCTTAAAGCCATTGATGCGGCGATTGCCGACATGCAGAAAGACGGCACGCTGAAAGCGCTATCGGAAAAATGGTTCGGCGCTGATGTAACGAAGTAATCTCTCCGTAAGAAAAAAGGCGCTACCTTCAGCGCCTTTTTTATTTACGCGCGGTATACGTGCATAATAAAAGCCATTCCTATCTCGCTACCGGAGGATCGATGTCCTTGCAAAATCTCACCCGTTTTCCCCGCCTGGAATTTATCGGCGCGCCGACGCCGCTTGAATACCTGCCGCGCTTTTCTGATTTCGTCGGTCGTGACATCTTTATTAAGCGCGATGATGTTACCCCCATGGCGATGGGGGGGAACAAGCTGCGTAAGCTGGAGTTTCTCGCCGCAGACGCGCTGCGCGAAGGGGCTGACACGCTGATTACCGCAGGGGCTATTCAGTCTAACCACGTGCGCCAGACGGCGGCGGTGGCGGCAAAGTTGGGGCTGCACTGCGTGGCGCTGCTGGAAAACCCCATTGGCACGACCGCGGAAAACTATCTGACCAACGGTAACCGCCTGTTGCTGGACCTGTTTAATACGCAAATCGAAATGTGCGACGCGCTGACTGATCCCAAACGCCAACTGGATGAGCTGGCAACACGTATTGAAGCGCAGGGTTTTCGCCCTTACGTGATTCCGGTTGGCGGCTCAAACGCGCTGGGGGCGCTGGGTTATGTCGAAAGTGCGTTAGAAATTGCCCAACAGTGTGAAGGTGCCGTGGGGCTCTCTTCGGTCGTGGTGGCGTCGGGCAGCGCCGGAACGCATGCCGGGCTGGCGATTGGTCTGGAACAACTGCTCCCGGATGTCGAGTTAATCGGCGTGACGGTATCGCGCAGTGTGGCTGACCAAAAACCCAAAGTAGTGACCCTGCAACAGGAGATCGCGCAACTGCTGGAGGTGAAGGCCAGCGCAGAGATTACCCTCTGGGATGACTATTTTGCGCCGGGATACGGTCAGCCGAATGATGAAGGCATGGAGGCGGTTAAACTGCTTGCGCGCCTGGAAGGTATTCTTCTCGATCCTGTCTATACCGGCAAGGCGATGGCAGGGCTGCTTGATGGGATTGAGCAAAAGCGTTTTAAAGATGACGGCCCGATTTTGTTTGTCCACACCGGTGGCGCTCCGGCGCTGTTTGCCTATCACCCACATGTTTAATTGCCGGGCAGAACAACCATAATGCAAGAAAGTCTACAACTGGTGATCGACTCTGCGCCGTACCTGCTTAAAGGGGCGGTATTTACGCTGCAACTGAGCATCGGCGGCATGTTCTTTGGCCTGCTGCTGGGGTTTGTGCTGGCGTTAATGCGCCTCTCCCCGCTGCTCCCTGTGCGCTGGCTGGCGCGCATCTATATCTCGATTTTCCGTGGTACGCCGCTCATCGCCCAGCTTTTTATGATCTACTACGGGCTGCCGCAATTTGGCATAGAGCTGGACCCGATCCCGGCGGCGATGATCGGTCTGTCGCTCAATACCGCCGCTTACGCCTCGGAAACCTTGCGTGCGGCTATCTCGTCTATCGATAAAGGGCAGTGGGAAGCCGCCGCCAGTATCGGGATGACACCCTGGCAAACGTTACGGCGCGCAATATTGCCACAGGCTGCGCGTGTGGCATTGCCGCCGCTCTCTAACAGCTTTATCAGCCTGGTGAAAGATACCTCGCTGGCGGCGACGATTCAGGTGCCGGAACTGTTCCGTCAGGCGCAACTGATCACCTCACGTACGCTGGAAGTGTTCACAATGTATCTGGCCGCTTCGCTCATTTACTGGGTTATGGCGACGGTACTCTCTGCGTTGCAGAACTATTTTGAAAACCAGTTGAACCGGCAGGAGCGCGATCCGAAATGAGTGCCATCGAAGTGAAAAACCTGGTGAAACAATTCCACGGCCAGACGGTGCTGCACGGCATCGATCTGGACGTGGCGCAAGGGGAAGTGGTGGCTATCATTGGGCCTAGCGGATCCGGTAAAACCACGCTATTGCGCAGTATCAATCTCCTGGAGCAGCCTGAAAGCGGTACGATTCGGGTGGGTGACATAACCATCGATACGGCAAAACCGATAGGACAACAGAAAAATTTGATTCGCCAGTTGCGCCAGCATGTAGGCTTTGTATTCCAGAACTTCAATCTCTTTCCGCATCGTACGGTGCTGGAAAACATTATTGAAGGCCCGGTCATTGTGAAAGGCGAACCGAAAGAGGAAGCGACAGCGCGGGCACGAGAGTTGCTGGCTAAAGTCGGGTTAAGTGGTAAAGAGACCAGCTATCCGCGGCGTTTATCCGGCGGACAACAGCAACGTGTGGCGATTGCGCGCGCGCTGGCAATGCGCCCGGATGTCATTCTGTTCGATGAACCGACCTCGGCGTTGGATCCTGAACTGGTAGGGGAGGTGCTTAATACCATCAGGCAACTGGCGCAGGAAAAAAGGACGATGGTGATTGTCACCCATGAAATGAGCTTTGCGCGCGATGTGGCGGACCGGGCCATCTTTATGGACCAGGGGCGCATTGTCGAACAGGGCGCTGCAAAGTCGCTATTCGCCAATCCGCAGCAGCCACGCACACAGCAGTTTCTGGAAAAATTCCTGATGCAGTAATGATTCACCGATTCGGCAGCAACTCGCTTTCCGAATCGGTGATTAATGCTAACTTAAGCTAAATTTATTCGTGCGCTTTTAATCATATGCATTGCCAATAAAGATATTTGACCACGCTTCGCCGTCGCGTTTTCCCACAAAAAACAGTGTTTTCTGCCTTATCTGCTCGCCATAACCTGCAAAAATTTTTACTGATTTTCGCTGATACCGATATTTCACACTTATAAAAAAGATTTATGTGTTAATTTAATGTATCCATAATAATGATTATTATTGTCAGGGGTGATATCGGTCAGTATGCAGGATAATGACTTTTTCTCGTGGCGCAGGGAGATGCTGCTACGTTTTCAGGAGATAACGGACAAGGAAGAGGTATATTCAACATTAGAGCAGCAAACGCAGCTGCTTGAATTTGATTTTTTTGCACTGTGTGTCCGACATCCGGTGCCGTTCACGCGCCCGAAAATCAATGTACACACCACGTATCCGGATGCCTGGATGGCGCATTATCAGTCCGAAAATTATTTCGCTGTCGACCCGGTACTCAAACCAGAGAATTTCCTGCACGGGCATTTGCCGTGGAATGACAAATTATTTCACGAGACGCCGGAATTATGGAATGGTGCGCGGGATTTTGGATTACGCAAAGGGATTACGCAGTGTTTGATGCTGCCAAACCACGCAATGGGATTTTTGTCCGTGTCCCGCACAAGTATTCTCCATCATCCACAGCATGATGAAGAGATTGAGTTGCGCCTGCAAACGATGATTCAGCAAAGCCTGATCACGCTTTCCCGGCTGGGTGACAATATGGTCATTGCGCCAGAAATGAAATTCAGTAAGCGCGAGAAAGAAATTCTGAAATGGACAGCGGAAGGGAAGACATCGGCCGAAATCGCTATGATTTTGTCCATATCTGAGAATACGGTGAATTTTCACCAGAAGAACATGCAGAAAAAATTCAACGCACCGAATAAAACGCAGATTGCCTGTTATGCGGCTGCGACGGGAATTATCTGACCTGAACCTTCGTTCTGCGTGCCAGACGTATACCGGCTGCCAGCTTTTGTAGGCTGCCAGCCGGATTCACTTACTGGCGATAAGCCTGTTTGATCTGCTTCACCGTGTTGGTGAACACCGCCGCCTGGGTTTCATCTTCCAGCGCTGCGATCTGTTTTTCCATTTTAAGGATGACGCGACCTGCATCGGCCTGTCCCATAGCCTGCAACATCAGCGTGATCATCATTTTCAGGCATGAGACTTCCTGAGCCAGTTCCTGGTTATTATCAGCAGTGGAAAAATCAGGTGTGCTCATTTATTTACCTCGTTAAGTTACCGTGCTTAGCGTGACGGTGAATGTCAAAGCGGCGGAGTATACCACAAGCCAGGGGAAAAATAGCAGTGGTTGTTTTTTGCACGTACCCGCTGTCTGGTTTATTAAATTAAACATTAGCCATATATTTAATTTGAATAGTGTAGGCAAAATATATGTTTAATAGAGGTAGAATGACGGTTAATTATTGTTACAAAGTGCCGCTTTAAATTCCCCATCAGAATAAAACTGTGCGTTCAGGCAGCTTTCCGAAAAGTACTTTTAAACATGCAAACCTGATATGGCGCGGGGTGTGAAAGTTTCCACAAAATGTACAGGTTAATTTCCAAAAACGAGACCGAAATCGAATGAGTGGCATTTTTTAACTTTCATTAACGCAGCAAAAACCGTTAGTATGTGAAGAATTAGCTTGCAGCAGCGTCATCCCTTTTCTGGAGATATTCCATTGATCAACGTACTTCTTGTTGATGACCACGAACTGGTGCGCGCAGGGATACGACGCATTCTCGAAGATATTAAAGGCATAAAAATTTCTGGCGAAGTTTGTTGCGGCGAGGATGCCGTAAAATGGTGCCGGGCGCATTCTGTCGACGTTGTGTTGATGGACATGAACATGCCGGGCATCGGTGGCCTTGAAGCCACACGCAAGATTGCGCGCGCTAATATCGACACCAAAGTCATCATGCTTACCATTCACACAGAAAACCCGCTTCCGGCGAAAGTAATGCAAGCTGGCGCGTCAGGTTATCTCAGCAAAGGCGCTGCCCCGCAGGAAGTCGTCAATGCGATTCGCTCCGTCCATTCCGGGCAGCGATACATTGCGTCCGACATTGCTCAGCAGATGGCTCTCAGTCAGATTGAACCGGAAAAAACCGACTCACCGTTCGAGAGTTTGTCTGAACGCGAATTGCAGATTATGCTGATGATCACTAAAGGTCAGAAGGTCAATGAGATCTCTGAGCAACTGAATCTCAGCCCCAAAACGGTGAACAGCTATCGCTATCGCATGTTCAGTAAATTGAACATTCATGGTGACGTGGAGCTGACTCATCTGGCGATTCGCCATGGTCTGTGCAATGCGGAGACGTTAGCAAGTCAGTGAATGAAGTTTTCGATTCAAAAGCCTTTCTCAAGACAGTGACCAGCAAGCCGGGTGTCTACCGAATGTATGACACCGGCGGCACAGTTATCTATGTAGGCAAAGCAAAAGATCTTAAAAAGCGCCTCTCCAGTTATTTTCGCAGCAATCTCGCCTCGCGAAAGACAGAAGCGCTGGTTGCACAGATCCAGCAGATTGACGTCACGGTAACCCATACCGAGACGGAAGCATTATTGCTGGAACACAACTACATCAAGCTTTATCAGCCGCGCTACAACGTGCTGCTGCGCGATGATAAATCCTATCCTTTTATTTTCCTAAGCGGTGATACCCACCCGCGCCTGGCGATGCACCGTGGTGCGAAGCACGCTAAAGGGGAGTACTTTGGCCCGTTTCCTAATGGTTATGCTGTGCGGGAAACCCTGGCGCTCTTGCAGAAAATATTCCCGGTCCGCCAGTGCGAAAATAGTGTCTATCGCAACCGCTCGCGTCCGTGTCTGCAATACCAGATTGGCCGCTGTCTTGGCCCCTGCGTGGCGGGACTGGTGAGCGAAGAGGAATACGCACAGCAGGTGGACTATGTGCGGCTGTTTCTTGCCGGTAAAGATGATCAGGTGCTCACGAAACTGATTACCCGGATGGAAAAAGCCAGTCAGGCTTTGGAATTTGAAGAGGCGGCGCGTATTCGCGATCAAATTCAGGCCGTACGCCGGGTCACCGAAAAACAGTTTGTCTCAAATACCGGGGACGATCTGGATGTGATCGGCGTGGCGTTCGATGCTGGCATGGCCTGCGTGCATGTGCTCTTTATTCGTCAGGGCAAGGTTCTGGGTAGCCGGAGTTATTTCCCGAAAGTGCCGAATGGCACTGAACTTGGCGAGGTGGTGGAAACCTTTGTCGGCCAGTTTTACCTGCAGGGAAGCCAGATGCGCACGCTGCCAGGTGAGATCCTGCTTGATTTCAACCTCAATGACAAAACACTGTTGGCGGATTCATTGTCTGAGCTTGCCGGACGCAAAGTTAACGTGCAGACCAAACCACGCGGCGATCGGGCGCGTTATCTGAAGCTGGCACGTACGAATGCCGCGACGGCCCTCAGTACGAAATTGTCGCAGCAGTCGACCGTCCATCAACGCCTGACCGCGCTGGCGACCTTGCTCAAATTGCCGGAAGTGAAGCGTATGGAGTGTTTCGATATTAGCCATACGATGGGTGAGCAGACGGTGGCGTCCTGTGTGGTGTTTGATGCCAACGGGCCGGTACGTGCGGAATACCGGCGATATAACATTACGGGCATCACGCCTGGTGATGATTACGCCGCCATGAATCAGGTGTTGCGTCGTCGTTACGGGAAAGCGATTGAAGAGAACAAAATTCCGGATGTGATTTTGATTGATGGTGGGAAAGGGCAGTTAGGGCAGGCCAAAACGGTATTTGCCGAACTCGACGTCCCATGGGATAAACATCATCCGTTGCTGTTGGGCGTGGCGAAAGGAACAGACCGTAAAGCGGGGCTCGAGACCTTATTCTTTGAACCTGAAGGCGAAGGGTTTAGTCTTCCGCCAGATTCCCCGGCACTGCATGTGATTCAGCATATTCGCGATGAGTCGCACGATCATGCCATCAGCGGCCACCGTAAAAAGCGGGCAAAGGTGAAGAGTACCAGTACGCTGGAAACCATCGAAGGCGTTGGTCCAAAACGCCGTCAGATGCTGTTAAAGTACATGGGGGGTCTGCAGGGTTTGCTGAATGCGAGCATTGAAGAAATTGCAAAAGTGCCGGGCATCTCGCAAGGTCTGGCAGAAAAGATCTACTACTCGTTGAAACATTAAGGGCTCTGTAGCAACATAGGGTCAAAATTTACTGACAACAGATAGTTACCGTCATTATGCGATTTAATATCCCTACGTTGCTTACCCTGTTTCGCGTCATTCTTATCCCGTTTTTTGTTTTGGCATTTTACCTGCCTTTTCAATGGGCTTCGTTCGCATGCGCGCTGATTTTTCTGGTGGCCGCCGTAACCGACTGGTTTGACGGCTTCCTTGCGCGTCGCTGGAACCAGAGCACGCGCTTTGGCGCATTCCTGGACCCGGTAGCGGACAAAGTGATGGTCGCAATCGCAATGGTGCTGGTAGCAGAGCATTACCATACCTGGTGGGTGACGTTGCCGGCGGCTACCATGATTGCCCGTGAGATCATTATTTCAGCCCTGCGTGAATGGATGGCGGAGCTGGGGAAACGCAACAGCGTTGCCGTCTCCTGGATCGGTAAAGTGAAAACGACCGCGCAGATGACTGCACTGGTCTGGATGCTGTGGCGTCCAAACGAGTGGGTAGAGTGGGCGGGGATTGGTCTGTTCCTGGTTGCTGCGGTACTGACATTGTGGTCGATGTTGCAATACCTGAACGCGGCACGCGGAGATTTGCTTGAACAGTGATCGTTTCGCGTTAATTTTCAGCAAACGATCCGGGTTTTGAAAAATATCGTTGACTCAGTGCGTCAGGTAAGTAGAATGCATCGCATCAGACGGCAGCGTAGCTCGCCAGAAGATAACAAAATCAAGTGATTAGAACAAAACTTGATATTGCGGGAATAGCTCAGTTGGTAGAGCACGACCTTGCCAAGGTCGGGGTCGCGAGTTCGAGTCTCGTTTCCCGCTCCAGTTTACAAGCATCGGCATATTGCGGGTGCTGGTCGAAAGGCCTGAAGAATCTGGCGCGTTAGCAAAGCGGTTATGTAGCGGATTGCAAATCCGTCTAGTCCGGTTCGACTCCGGAACGCGCCTCCAATTTCTTCCCGAGCCCGGGTGGTGGAATCGGTAGACACAAGGGATTTAAAATCCCTCGGCGTTCGCGCTGTGCGGGTTCAAGTCCCGCCCCGGGTACCATGGGAAAGATAAGTATAATCAAAGCAATAAGCAGTGTCGTGAAACCACCTCCGGGTGGTTTTTTTGTTTTTATACACTCCTTTCCGAAGATGCGGCATAAGGTGGTTTTCCCCTGACCGCGTAGCCATTCACGTTTTCTGATCCCCCGATAACAGTAACAGTTTTCACTTTTCGGTCTTCTATTGTTGCCTGAGGTGTGTCCTCAGGCCGCAGTTTGGCGGCCAGATGAAGGCGTCCATAGCTGACGACATCAACTCACTGAAAATGGGCAACGATGTGCTGTTGCGTTTTAGTCGTTTGCGAAAACTCAGAGGATCCGCTGGAGATCTGCGGGTTCAGCATTCGCATTGCCATCAATTCCCAGAGACTTAATAGTTGGAAAGGGCAGCGTCCTCCCTCCAGATTGGGAGATTATAAAAGAAAAAAGCCCGTACTTTCGTACAGGCTCTCATCTGAAATGATGGCGGTGAGGGGGGGATTGACTCGCTTCGCTCGCCCTGCGGGCAGCTTCCTCGCAGGCTCGTCATCTGTCCACCCGGCTGGCGCCGGTTGTCGAACCCGGTCGGGGGTTCTCATCCCCCCCCTGGGGGGAGATTATAAAAGAAAAAAGCCCGTACTTTCGTACAGGCTCTCATCTGAAATGATGGCGGTGAGGGGGGGATTCGAACCCCCGATACGTTGCCGTATACACACTTTCCAGGCGTGCTCCTTCAGCCACTCGGACACCTCACCACATTGTTTTGCTGCCACACCACTGGGGGGCAACGGGGCGCTACTATAGGGAGTTGCGCTAAAACGGTCAAGCATATTTTCGGTATTGATGATTGTTCGCTTAAGGTATGAGCAACGGCAGGGAAATGATGGCTGGCAATGCGCAGATTCGTCTTGTGGTATCAGGCCCGGTTGTCTGATTTCCCCCGGATGCGCTGGCGCTTATTCGGGCTACCGGATAACGGTGCGCACTGAACCGATCATAGGGGCGAGGGGAAATAAAAGCACATTGCTGGCATTTGAACTTTCATTGGGTTCTCATCCCCCCTGGTGTGGGAGATTATAAAAAGAAAAAAGCCCGTACTTTCGTACAGGCTCTCATCTGAAATGATGGCGGTGAGGGGGGGATTGACTCGCTTCGCTCGCCCTGCGGGCAGCTTCCTCGCAGGCTCGTCATCTGTCCACCCGGCTGACGCCGGTTGTCGAACCCGGTCGGGGGTTCTCATCCCCCCTGGTATGGGAGACTATAAAAGAAAAAAGCCCGTACTTTCGTACAGGCTCTTATCTGAAATGATGGCGGTGAGGGGGGGATTGACTCGCTTCGCTCGCCCTGCGGGCAGCTTCCTCGCAGGCTCGTCATCTGTCCACCCGGCTGGCG
>SMDE01000004.1:331952-425737 GCA_004346725.1 Phytobacter diazotrophicus
TAATCTGAAATGATGGCGGTGAGGGGGGGATTGACTCGCTTCGCTCGCCCTGCGGGCAGCTTCCTCGCAGGCTCGTCATCTGTCCACCCGGCTGGCGCCGGTTGTCGAGCCCCCGGTCGGGGGTTCTCATCCCCCCTGGTATGGGAGATTATAAAAAGAAAAAAGCCCGTACTTTCGTACAGGCTCTCATCTGAAATGATGGCGGTGAGGGGGGGATTCGAACCCCCGATACGTTGCCGTATACACACTTTCCAGGCGTGCTCCTTCAGCCACTCGGACACCTCACCACATTGTCTTCCCGATGTTGTCGGGACGGGCGCTAATGTAGGGAAAACCGGCACTTCCGTCAATCTTCTTTTTCAATAAATTAGCGCGTTTAGACAAACTTCAATCAACTTGCTTCTTAAATGTTCTGAAACTGGCTTTTTTCCCCGCGAAACACTTTTATGAAGACTTTCAGTGATATTTGCTAAGGTGATGTGTGAACATAATCATCTAACAAAACGGCAAGTAAACCCGACATTAACCGGGAAACAACACCATCAATCTGGAGCAGAAATGGAGATTATCTTTTATCACCCGACCTTCGATCCCGCCGCCTGGCTGCCAGCCTTGCGCAAGTCATTACCCGGCGCGAACGTACGTGAATGGCGCGAGGGTGATGATGGCCCTGCCGATTATGCGCTGGTCTGGCATCCGCCTGTTGAAATGCTACGCGGTCGTGAGCTCAAAGGGGTGTTTGCGCTGGGGGCCGGCGTCGACTCTATTCTGAGTAAGCTCAAGGCGCATCCGGAAATGCTGGCGCAACACATCCCGCTATTTCGCCTGGAAGATACTGGCATGGGATTGCAGATGCAGGAATATGCGGTGAGCCGGGTACTGCACTGGTTCCGTCGGTTTGATGATTACCAGGCATTAAAACAGCAGGCCAGGTGGCTGGAGCTGGAAGAATATCGGCGCGAAGATTTTACCATTGGCATCCTTGGCGCCGGAATACTGGGGGCGAAAGTGGCCGCCAGCCTGCACGCCTGGGGTTTTCCGCTACGCTGCTGGAGTCGGTCACGTAAAGATCTGCCGGGCGTGGTCAGTTTTGCAGGGGCGGAAGAGTTTGGCGCGTTTCTGCACGGAACACGCGTATTGATCAATTTACTGCCTAACACCCCAGAAACGGTGGGGCTCATTAACCTGAGCGTGATAAACCAACTGGCGGACAATAGCTATATTATGAACCTGGCGCGCGGTGTTCACGTTGTTGAAGACGATCTTCTGCAGGCGCTTAATAGCGGCAAAGTGAAAGGGGCAATGCTGGATGTCTTTAGCCGCGAGCCGCTGCCAGCCGACCATCCGCTCTGGGCGCATCCCCGCGTTGCCATGACGCCACATATTGCGGCCACCACCCGTGCAGATGAGGCCATTGCTTTTATTGCTACTGCGATCGACAAACTTGAACGTGGCGAAAGGGTGAAAGGTCGTGTCGATCGCCTTCGCGGTTATTAATGGCACTTACGTGTCAGGCCGGGTTTTTCATTAAAAATGGCGGCGATAACTGCTATCCTTGCACAAACAACTACAGGAGAGTTTCATGTATCCCGTTGACCTGCATATGCATACCGTCGCCAGCACCCACGCCTATAGCACCCTGCAAGACTACATTACCGAAGCAAAGCATAAAGGGATTAAGCTTTTCGCTATCACCGATCATGGCCCTGATATGGATGATGCGCCGCACCATTGGCACTTCATTAACATGCGTATCTGGCCACGCGTTGTGGATGGCGTAGGCATTCTGCGCGGCATTGAAGCCAACATCAAAAATATTGAAGGGGAAATCGATTGTAGCGGTCCTATGCTGACGTCGCTCGATCTGATCATTGCGGGTTTTCACGAACCGGTGTTTGCCCCACAGGATAAAGACACCAATACTCAGGCGATGATTGCGACAATGGCGAATGGTTATGCGCATATCATCAGCCATCCGGGTAATCCAAAATATCCGGTGGACATCCCGGCGATTGCCGCTGCTGCCGCGAAGTACAACGTGGCGTTGGAAATCAACAACTCCTCTTTCCTTCATTCGCGGAAAGGCAGCGAAGCGAATTGCCGTGCTATTGCTGCCGCCGTGCGTGATGCGGGCGGATGGGTTGCGCTGGGTTCCGACTCGCATACAGCATTTACGCTGGGTGAATTTGCGCAGTGCCGTGAAATCCTTGATGAGGTCGACTTCCCGGAAGATCGTATTCTGAATGTCACACCGCGCCGGATGCTGAGCTTCCTTGAAGCGCGCGGAATGACGCCCATTACTGAATTTGCCGACTTTTAATTAGCCACTGGAATCATTGCATGAACGAATTTTCCATCCTTTGCCGCGTACTGGGTTCACTGTTTTATCGTCAGCCACAGGATCCCTTACTCGTGCCGCTCTATACCCTCATACGTGAAGGGAAGCTGGCGCAAAACTGGCCGCTGGAGCAGGATGAAATGCTGGAGCGTCTGCAAAAGAATTGTGACGCGCAGGGGTTGGCCGCTGATTTCAATGCGCTATTTGTCGGCAACGAGTGCCGCGTTTCCCCGTATCGCAGCGCATGGGTGGTTGGGGCTACGGAAGCCGAAGTGCGAGCATTTCTCTCGACTCGCGGTATGCCGCTGACAGACGCACCTGCGGACCATTTTGGCACGTTGCTGCTGGCCGCCTCCTGGCTTGAAGATCAGTCAGCAGAAGATGAAAGTGAAGCGCTGGAAACGCTCTTTGCAGAATATCTGCTGCCGTGGTGTGGCACCTTCCTCGGTAAGGTGGAAGCGCATGCGACTACCCCATTCTGGCGTACTATGGCGCCGCTGACGCGTGATGCTCTCTCTGCCATGTGGGATGAGTTGCAGGAATCCGCAGAGGAATAAAGTGTGATTTTAATCACATTTAATATGCAACGGGAAATGTGATATTGCAATTATTGCGTCTCCTGTCACATAAATAAGGTGCGTATCTGCTAAGATGCGCGCCATGAACATACTCCTCTCTATTGCATTAACAACAGGTATTCTCTCCGGTCTCTGGGGTTGGGTTGCCGTCTCTCTCGGTCTGATCGGCTGGGCCGGATTCCTTGGCTGTACCGCTTACTTTGCCTGTCCGCAAGGTGGTCTTAAAGGCCTGTTAATCTCTGCCTGCACGTTAATGAGCGGGGTAGCCTGGGCGCTGGTAATTATTCACGGTAGCGCGCTGGCTCCGCATCTTGAGATTGTAGGGTATGTCATGACCGGGCTGGTGGCGTTTCTGATGTGTGCCCAGGCGAAAAATCTGCTGCTTTCTTTCGTTCCGGGTACCTTTATTGGCGCGTGCGCGACTTTTGCGGGGCAGGGCGACTGGCGCATGATAGTGCCTTCGCTTGTGGTCGGGTTGTTGTTTGGTTATGCCATGAAAAACAGCGGCCTGTGGCTCGCAGCCCGTAACGCTGGTGATATGACAAAAGAACAAAATAAAGCGTGACGATTTAACCCGTCACGCTTTTTCTGCGTTTGCCATCAGGATTCCGGAGGCATCGCCGCCATCTCGCGATATTTAACCAGCACTTCGTTTTTGTTTTCTGCCTTGTTTTGCAGATCCCAAAGCCCACGGTCGATACCGTCGTTAATCAGTAAAATCACCCCTGTCTCAATCGCTGACATCAGGCAAAGCATGACCGGTTCGTTAGCCGTGTAGCCCACTTCGCCTTCCAGCAGACGCTGATAATCAATAAAGCGGAATACCCCGGCCTGCACTTCATAGGACAAAATAGTCTTGCTGGTATTCACTGACGAAAGCACTTCCCCGGTACTCACGTTGACCACTCGCAGGTTAACGGCAATCTGGTCGAGCTGATATTGCGTGTCCGCACCTATACCAAAATATCGCGCGCCAACGCCCCCCGATTTCACGTTACTTTCATAACCGATAATCGAGCCCTCAATCATGACATTTGCTGCAGTCAATGACTGGAGCGGGAAGCGGTTATTAATTGCAACCGTGCCATTTTCCTGCGCCGCGCGAATGATTTTGCGCTCATTCAATAAATTCTGCAGCCCCTGGCGTTCCAGTGGAACAAACCAACGTGAATCTTTTAGCGCCGTCACCAGCATGGAGGTCGCACTCTGCGGAACGGCGGTCGAGAAGTTACTGGCCGGATAGGGTTTAAACTGCCCGGTTTCATCCTGAATGTTATACACCGACACATATATTTTACCGGAAGGCAGTGGCAAATGTGTCAAATCACTGTAGCTTTGTGCCCGAGGTAATAACGTAGGTTTGGCGGCTTGTTTTGGCGGCGCAGTTAAGCATCCGCTTAATAAACACACGGCCAGAAGTATGAATAAGCGCTGCATGATTATTGTCCTGTAATGGCGATGCTTTAAAAATCGGTTGAACCGTTTTGTAAACCTGAAACCTGAATAGTCGACGTTTTGCCTGTTTTTCTGTCAGTTACATTTAATTGTAACTGTCCATCTTTGTTGGCAATATCAACAATAAAGTCGCTGGTTACCATTCGACCTGGTTTACCGGAATTTATATTTGTTAATAATCCACCCAGTATTTGTGATTGAATAGCCTGAGTAAAATTATCAAGCGCTGATGTGCTCTCAACGCCAAGATCTTTATAGCTGGGATCTTTATAAGAGTTTTGAGCCTGTGCGCTATTTAATAAAAAAGCGCCATTATTAGGGTTACCACCGAAATTAGGATTACGGAACTGAAATGTCATTTGTCCCGCCCAACTTAATGGTGTTATCAACATTAATGAAATGACGGCATATGCGATACGCATGTTACCCTCCGGATATTTATCGTTTTTTAGAATTCATCTGTCGCTAAATCGCGGGTGCTCAGTAGTGCCTGATCAATTTGGCGACGGTCGAGTGCTTCGTGTGTCTGTGCAAGTGCAATATCAACGTTCTTTTCAAAATCGCGCCGCGTTGGGAACATAAAAGTCTGATAAACAACACTTTGATTAATCGTGATAGTTATCCAACTTCCCCAGCGAGCACTTGGTCTTTCATTGATAGTTAAATTCCCTGTCCAGGTACTTTCCCATTTATCACTAAAAGCACGATAAAAATCGTGTCCGATCGAAGAAACCGTATGGTCGGTTAATAAACCGGGAATCTCCACTTCGACAGCGTGCAGATTCCCGGCGGCGAGCAATAATGTTGCTGCCGCAAGGTAATGCGATGCGCGTTTCATGGCGTTAACGCCTGAGATTATCGTTGGCCCAGGAGACTGCCTGAGTTCGGTTTTTAACCGCTATCTTTTTGAAAAGATTATAAAGATGCGTTTTTACCGTATTCTCGCTGATAAACAGAGAGCGGGCGATTTCAATATTGGATGCGCCAATGCGCAACTTATTCAAAATCTCTTTTTCTCTGTGGGTCAGCAATGCCGACTCCGAACTGCTATAACGATAATTTCCAGAGTGGGTAATTAAGTAGCTGGCAAGCTTTTGTGAAAAGTAACACTCGCCGCGCTGGATCCCTTGTAATCCCTCAACCATGCGGGATTCGTCTTCCGAGACGTAAAATACCCCATTGATATGTGGCCAGTTTTCGATTTCACGGAACGGATAGTCATCAGGCGTATTCATTAACAATAACTTTAGGTTATTGTTTTTTCTGGACAAAACGTCCTGCCAGTATTGAATGATTTTCTTATCCGCCTCCATCATATCGAATAACACCAGGCAATCACTGGGAATATCATCCAGAGAGCGTTGAATATTATGCAATTTTCCTGTCATCGACAGAGAATGTTTCAGATGCTGCAACAAGGCTGTTGCCTGCAGAGAGGGTTTGGTAATTAACAACAATGCATGATTGTACGAACTTTGGACTTCACTGAACATGATGAAACCCCGCGTTTAGGACATCCGCAGCTTCCCCACCCAAAAGGTGGGGAACCAGAGGTACTGACAGATGTTGTGTTGCTGTGTGTAGTAATAAATACTTAATCCCTAACAATTAAGGGAAATTAATAAATCAAAATGAGTGCTGCTAATTCCAATCTAGTCATTGCCATTCTTAAAGCAAGTGTTAAACATGTAACGTAATGTAAAAATAAATATTAAAATATTTCTTAAGAGATTTTTTATTGTTTATTTTTGATAGGTAAGTTGTACACGAAATCATACTTGCACAAATTTAAAAAATCATACAAATTATTGTATGTCATTGTATTGTAATTATATTTCTAGTAATTAAAAAGTAGCATTATTCATACCATAACAAAGATTTTGGTATGAGAGGTGATGTCCAATTTGTGCATCGAAAAAAAGGAGGCATTGTGAAGGTCGAACGAAGAAATGTTATCTCCTTCGCAGAACATACTTACTGATTACCTCGTTACAACCAAATTGTTATAAGCAAACCCGCCTTTTTAAAATGGTTTAAATACGCTCTCTATATACGCCTGACTGTAACAATACGAATATTCATACTTTGGTATTAATTAGGGAGTAAAAAATACGAATCGCGGGTGAGATATTTTATTTTACGACCTGACCATACTGATTTCCGTAACGCAGCGTTAACAAATTAATTGAGTGTGTTATCGCCAGCGGAACGAATATTTAAACTGTTTTTTAATAAACGACCAGGTCCAGGGTGACAACATGAAAAACAAGTTGTTATTTATGATGTTAACAATGCTGGGTGCACCTGGGTTCGCCGCCGCTACAGGTTATGATATGGCAAGTTCGGAATATAACCTGGCGGTGAATGAATTAAGTGCCGCTGCCTACAATAAAGCGGCCATTATTGGTCAATCCGGTGCAAATAATAACGCACAAATTAATCAAACTGGCTCGAAGTTATTGTCAGTTATTTCCCAGAACGGCGGGAGCAATTCGGCAAAAATTGACCAGTCAGGAGCATATAACCTTGCATATATCGATCAGTCAGGCAGTGCTAATGACGCGAATATTACACAAGGCGCTTACGGCAACACCGCAATGATTATCCAAAAAGGGTCGGGTAACAGGGCGAGTATTACTCAGTACGGTACACAGAAAACAGCAGTCGTTGTCCAGAGACAGTCGCAAATGGACATACGCGTTATACAACGTTGATGCCATTGTGGCTTTAAAATCAATCCGATGGGGGTTTACCATGAAACTTTTCAAAGTGGCAGCAGTAGCAGCGATCGTCGTTTCAGCCAGTGCTTTTGCAGGCAGCGTCCCGCAGTTCTCAGGTCATGGCGGCCATAACTATGGCGGTCCGGATTCTGAACTGAGCATCTACCAGACTGGTAGCAGCAACTCCGCGCTGGCACTGCAATCCGATGCTCGCGATTCTACAACGACAATTCGCCAGAATGGCTCAAGCAACGGTGCTGATGTTGGTCAGGGTTCTGATGACAGCACCATTAGCCTGTCACAAAACGGTTTCCATAACAGCGCAACCATTGACCAGTGGAACAGCAGAGACTCTACAATTTCTGTCAGCCAGTATGGTGGCGGCAATGGTGCGTTGGTCAACCAGACTGCTTCTGGCTCTACCGTAAACGTTCATCAGGTTGGTTTCGGCAACAACGCCACTGCCAACCAGTACTAACAGACATATCGTTTGAAGAAACAGGGCTACGGCCCTGTTTCTTTTTGGGAGGCGTTATGAATACGTTGTTATTACTTGCCGCGCTGTCCAGCCAGATTACCTTCGACACGACCCGCGTCGGCGATATGTACACGATTACCCCACAGGTTTTACTCACTGAAAATTGCCTCTGTCAGGTACAGATTCTGGCAACGCGACAGGGGGAGGGCGGCCAGAGTCGCACCCAGCAACGCAAGACGGTTCAATTTATCGCAAATCAACCGACATCGTTGATGCGCTTAAGTATGAATATTGAAGCGCAGGATAGTGTCGACATCGTGGTTACCGTTACGGATGGCCAGTCAGTGAATTTGTCTCAGCGCTGGACATCACAGCAAACGCTGTAACCTATTCATTTAATAAATGTTTCTCTGAAAAATAATTTGTTTCATGGCTGTTAAATTTGATTAATTAATGTATACATAAAGTTGACATTTTGTTTTAAAAGGTGTCTGCGCGGTGCCCCTCTCACCACCTGCAAAGACCATTCATTATTGAGGTATATATGTCAACTTCACATATGCTGCTTATTCCAGCAGCCCTTTTCTGTGCCGCTGTATGCAGCTCTGTTGCGATAGCGGCGACCGGCGGTGTTATCTATTTTGAAGGGGCTGTTGTCGAAACCCCGTGTGATGTCCGTGTCGACGCCCATCGTGCGACGGTAGCCTGTGACCGCCAGGGACAGGCGAAAACTCAACAATTCTCCCTGAAAAACCTTGCCCAGGAGCAGAGTGGCTTCGACAACCTTGTGACGATGAAAATCAACTACCTCAACCCCGCGCATACGCTGGCTGTAATGGACATCACCTATAACTGATCTTTTTACAGGCTCAATGTGCGAAATAATGCAGACTGGGCCTGATCAATTTTCATACCTGGCTGCGCTACACTTGAGAGAAGAGAAAGCCACGAGGCAGAAACATGCAAGCGATAATGCAGGTTATTCAGGGGGATATCACCACCGTCAGCGTGGATGTTATCGTTAATGCGGCGAATTCATCACTGCTCGGCGGTGGTGGGGTGGATGGTGCTATTCATCGGGCGGCTGGTCCGGCATTGCTGGAGGCCTGTCGGCGCGTACGTCAGGAGCAAGGGGATTGTCCGCCTGGACATGCGGTGATCACCACCGCCGGAAAGTTACCCGCAAAAGCCGTAGTACATACTGTCGGTCCGGTATGGCATGGCGGAGATGACCATGATGTTCACCTGTTGGAAGATGCCTATCGCAACAGCCTGATGCTGGCCGAAGCCAATAACTACGAATCCATTGCTTTCCCGGCGATCAGCACTGGCGTCTATGGTTATCCGAAAGCCGCCGCCGCAGAAATCGCCGTCAATACCGTCGAGGCATTTCTGGCTGACCATCCGCAAATACGTCGGGTGGTGTTTGTCTGCTTTGATGACGAAAACGCCAAGTTGTATCGGCGACTGCTGACACAACGTGGAACGCAGACGAATGCCGGCGGATAAGATGCCGCAGGTTGCTAATTATCGCCTTTACGAAAATCATTCTGGTCATGGTATGCAGCTCGGATAGCTACGCTTTATAGAAAACGGGATGGCCAGCGCATCGCTGCGATACTTTTCCTTTTACCTGCCCATTTTCTTGTTAACGAACGCAGGCGTAGAACGCCTGCGGCGATGCGTTTCGGATTATCTACCCCACCAGACGCGGCGCGGGCAGATATACTTTGACAGCTATGACAATAAAAATATTCGATGAACCTGATTTCCCCTCGCAAAAGCCTGCGACCCCGCCGCCAGATACGCGGCTGGGGCGCGCTGTCACGCCGTTGTGCGCGGCCCACCCGGGCCTGTGCGGGCTGGTGGCGCTTGATGACAGCCTGGATGCTTTTGTGGCGCGGTATCGACTGGCGGAAATGGCCCAGCGAACCCTGGATGTGCAGTATTACATCTGGGAGGATGATATGTCCGGGCGGCTACTGTTACTTGCGCTCCTGGAGGCTGCGGATCGCGGTGTTCACGTCCGGTTGCTGCTTGATGACAACAATACGCTTGGCATGGATGATGTTTTACGCCAGCTTGACGCCCATCCGCATATTGAGGTTCGCCTGTTCAATCCCTTCTCATTTCGCACGTTACGAGCGCTGGGATATCTTACCGATTTCGCTCGCCTCAACCGTCGTATGCACAATAAAAGCTTTACTGCCGATGGTGTGGTGACGCTGGTCGGTGGCCGCAACGTCGGAGATGCCTATTTTGGCGCCGGGGAAGAGCCATTATTTACCGACCTTGATGTTATGGCGATAGGCCCGGTGGTACGTGATGTCAGCGAGGATTTTTCCCGCTACTGGCACTCTGAGTCCGTGTCGCCGCTGCATGCGGTACTGGATTTGCCACGCGAAGAGATCGCCGGGCGCATCCGTTTGCCGGAGGCCTGGTATCAGGATATCACCGCAGTGCGCTACCGGAACAAGCTGGAATCTACCCCTTTTGCCAGTCAGCTCGAGTCCGGGACACTCCCCATAGTCTGGGCGAAAACCCGGCTACTGAGCGATGACCCGCGTAAAGGGCAGGGAAAAGCACGTACGCATACCTTGTTACCGGAGCGTCTGAATAATGTGATGGGTACGCCGCAACGGCAGGTGGATATTATCTCGGCCTATTTTGTTCCAGGACGTCGGGGGGTTGCCCAGCTTATCCGTCTGGCGCGCAAAGGTGTAAGTATCGCTATTCTTACCAATTCTCTGGCGGCGAACGACGTCTCAGTGGTTCATGCGGGCTATGCGCGCTGGCGCAAGAAGCTGCTTCGTCACGGAATAGAACTGTATGAACTTAAGCCAACTCGTGATGAGGCACACCCGGTCCATGATCGTGGGCTGACCGGGAATTCTGGCTCCAGTTTGCATGCCAAGACATTCAGTATCGACGGTGAAAAGGTCTTTATCGGATCGTTTAATTTTGACCCGCGTTCGGCCATGCTGAACACCGAGATGGGTTTTGTGATCGACAGTGCCGATCTGGCGCAGCGGATTCACCACCGTTTTTTGCGCAGTCAGCGTGCGGCAGCCTGGCAACTACGCCTTGATCGCTGGGGACGTATTAACTGGGTGGCGTTGCAAAACGGCAAGGAGACGGTATTGAAAAAAGAACCGCAGACGCGGTTCTGGCAACGGATGCTGGTACGGCTGGCGTCACGCCTGCCGGTTGAGTGGCTGCTCTGATTAGGCAGCCACTCTGCGATTAACGCGCTGTCGCATGTGTGTTGCTGGTTTTACCTTCCGGCTTACCCGAGAAGAGGAAACGCAGCACCGGAATACGCAGGTGCGCTTCATAGAGCAGTAGCGCAGAACCAATGACAAACACCAGGCCGGTGGTGAATCCAAGCAAGTTAGAGTGAATGTGTGGGGTTATCCACGCACCGAACAACAGCGTTAACGGATGATGTACCAGATAGATAAACAGCGATGCGTTAACGAAATAGCTCACGCGGGCAGACTGGAAATTCAGCATGCGATAACCCAGCGAAAAGACCACATTCACCATCCATAAACCCAGCAGCATGGTAATCACCGATTCGGTTTCATACATCCAGCCATCACCGCTGCCATAGTGTTGATTCAGCAGATAGGCGGCAAAGCCGATAAGCGAAGCAACAAAACAGGCAGGGGAGGGGTTAATAAAGAGCGATTTGAGGCGCGGATTAATGAAGGTCAGCGCGCCCAGCAGGAAAAAGGGAATATAAAACAGCGATTGCATGACGGCGAAATTGAACAGCGCGTCGCGCAATATATCAGGGTAAATAATGAATACGAGTCGGCGGAATGCCGCGTAAATGATGCCGAATGCCAGAAACGCCAGGGAGAGTTTGCCCAGCGTAATGTTGTCGAGCAGACGGGCCGCATTGCTTTTAATTCTGCGGAACAGCCACATGCTGACCGTGGTGAGAACGACCAGTACCAGCAAAAACCAGAGATGAGAAATCAATTCCCACACCAGGGTGTTAAATTTGTCGTACAGCGATAACGTATGCCAGTCCTGCGCGCGTCCGTTGACATATTGCAACATAATAAATTGCGGAAGCGTGAGCAGTGGAATGGCGGTCAGCATCGGGATGCCAACACGCTCGACGCGTACCGTCCACCAGCGTTGTAGCGGGTAGCGCAGATAAAGCATATAAGAGAAATAGCCGGAAATGACGAAGAACACCTGCATACGGAAGGCGTGGATCGCGTCATTGAACAAGGTCAGCCACCACGAGGGGTGTGCGCTGTTCACGTGCCACATATGACTCGAATAAATCAGCGAAATGTGAAAAGGGATCCCAAGCAACATTAACCACGCGCGGATGGAATCAAGGAAATATTCACGTTGTGCGGGTATTCTGCTCATATGACTCCTTTAACTCTCAGACTTTTCGTCTTATCCATAAGACAAATAATGATTACATTCCTAATCAACCCTACACTATGACCGATAGACTGTCTCCAGGATAAGTACGCAAAACGATAAAGGGTTAGTTTCATTTGCTTATTCACTGAGCCAGCGCGCTGAACAAAGCGGGGATTCAGTTGTCGGAATGCCAAAGTTTCCATTAAAATGGATCGGATCGATTTAAGCACACAAAGGGGGAAGTGCTTAGTTATTATGAAACCTAAATTACGAATGATGAAAATGCGTTGGTTGGGTGCTGCGGTACTGTTGTCACTTTATACGTCATCAGGCTGGGCTTTTTCCATTGACGATGTCGCAAAACAGGCACAATCCTTAGCAGGCAAAGGTTACGAAGCGCCAAAGAGCAATCTGCCATCCGTATTCCGTGAGATGAAATATGCGGATTATCAGCAGATTCAATTCAACCATGATAAGGCCTACTGGAACGCCATTAATACCCCATTTAAGCTTGAATTTTATCACCAGGGCATGTACTTCGACACGCCGGTTGCTATCAATGAAGTGACTGCCACCGCTGTTCGCAAAATTAAATACAGCCCGGATTATTTTAACTTTGGCAATGTGCAGCACGATAAAGACACGGTCAAAGATCTCGGATTTGCCGGTTTCAAAGTCCTCTACCCCATTAATAATAAAGATAAAAACGATGAAATCGTCAGTATGCTGGGTGCCAGCTACTTCCGTGTGATTGGCGCAGGCCAGGTATATGGTCTTTCCGCCCGTGGTCTGGCGATCGACACGGCTCTACCGTCAGGGGAGGAGTTCCCTCACTTTAAAGAGTTCTGGATCGAACGTCCAAAACCGACGGATAAACGCCTGACCATTTTTGCACTGCTGGATTCCCCGCGTGCGACGGGCGCCTATCGTTTTGTGATCATTCCAGGGCGCGATACTGTCGTTGACGTGCAGTCTAAAGTCTATCTGCGTGACAAAGTGGGCAAACTGGGCGTAGCGCCGCTCACCAGTATGTTCCTGTTCGGGCCGTCTCAGCCGTCACCGGCAACCAACTACCGTCCGGAATTGCATGATTCCAACGGCCTGTCGATGCTGGCCGGAAACGGCGAGTGGATTTGGCGTCCGCTGAATAACCCGAAACACCTGGCGGTAAGCAGTTATGCCATGGAAAACCCGCAGGGCTTTGGTCTGCTGCAGCGTGGTCGTCAGTTCTCCCGTTTTGAAGATATTGATGACCGCTACGACCTGCGTCCGAGCGCCTGGATCACTCCGAAAGGCGACTGGGGTAAAGGGAAGGTAGAGCTGGTGGAAATTCCGACCAACGACGAGACCAACGATAATATCGTCACTTACTGGACGCCGGATCAACTGCCGGAACCGGGTAAAGAGATGAATTTCAAATACACCATCACCTTTAGCCGCGATGAAGACAAACTGCACGCGCCTGATAACGCATGGGTAATGCAGACCCGTCGCTCTACTGGCGATGTCAAACAATCCAACCTGATTCGTCAGCCGGATGGCACACAGGCTTTTGTGGTGGACTTCACCGGTCAGGATATGAAGCAACTGCCGAAAGACACCCCCGTCACCGCGCAGGCCAGTATCGGTGATAATGGCGAAATCGTTGAAAACACCGTTCGTTATAATCCTGTCACGCAAGGCTGGCGTTTAATGCTGCGCGTTAAGGTTAAAGATCCGAAGAAAACCACCGATATGCGTGCCGCGCTGGTCAATGGTGACAAGACTCTGAGTGAAACCTGGAGCTATCAGCTACCTTCCAATGAATAAGACAACTGAGTATATCGACGCGCTGCCGCTTCCGGATGCGGAAAAGGCAGCGCTGCCGACAGAGAGTCTTCGTGCCGTGCATGAAGCCCTGGACGAGGAACGTCATAGCTGGACTCGTGATGATGATTCGCCGCTGGGTTCAGTGAAAGCGCGTCTTGAACACAGTTGGCCTGATTCCCTCGCGAAAGGTCAACTTGTTAAAGATGATGAAGGGCGTACACAACTGGAGGCGATGCCAAAAGCGAAGCGCTCATCAATGTTCCCTGATCCATGGAGAACGAACCCGCTTGGGCGCTTCTGGGATCGGCTGCGCGGTCGCGATGTTCAGCCGCGCTATATGTCGCGTTTAACGAAAGAAGAGCAGGCCAGCGAGCAAAAATGGCGTACGGTGGGTTCTATTCGCCGTTACATCCTGTTGTTGCTGACCCTGTCGCAAACCGTGGTCGCTACCTGGTACATGAAGACCATCCTGCCTTACCAGGGCTGGGCGCTGATTAACCCGTCGGACATGGTGGGTCAGAATCTGTGGGTTTCCTTTATGCAGCTACTGCCGTATGTGCTGCAGTCCGGCATCCTTATTCTGTTCGCCGTCCTGTTCTGTTGGGTGTCGGCCGGTTTCTGGACCGCGCTTATGGGCTTCTTACAGTTGCTGATAGGGCGGGATAAATACAGTATCTCCGCTTCCACTGTCGGTGATGAGGCGCTCAATCCTGAGCACCGTACTGCGTTGATCATGCCTATCTGTAACGAAGATGTTGATCGCGTTTTTGCGGGCCTGCGTGCGACCTGGGAGTCGGTTAAAGCGACCGGGAACGGTGAGCATTTCGACGTTTACATCCTGAGTGATAGTTACAACCCGGACATCTGCGTTGCCGAGCAGAAAGCCTGGATGGAATTGATCGCCGAGGTGCAGGGCGAAGGGCAAATTTTCTACCGCCGCCGCCGCCGCCGCGTGAAACGTAAAAGCGGTAACATCGATGATTTCTGCCGTCGCTGGGGTAGTCAGTACAGTTACATGGTGGTGCTGGACGCCGACTCCGTGATGACCGGTGATTGTCTGACCGGGCTGGTGCGTTTGATGGAAGCGAACCCGAACGCGGGTATCATTCAGTCGTCGCCGAAAGCCTCCGGTATGGATACGCTCTACGCACGTTGTCAGCAGTTTGCGACACGCGTGTATGGCCCACTGTTCACTGCGGGTCTGCACTTCTGGCAGTTGGGGGAATCGCACTACTGGGGTCACAACGCGATTATCCGCGTGAAGCCGTTTATCGAGCACTGTGCGCTGGCACCGCTGCCGGGTGAAGGCTCCTTTGCCGGTTCGATTCTTTCGCATGACTTCGTGGAAGCCGCGCTGATGCGTCGTGCGGGGTGGGGCGTCTGGATTGCCTATGACCTGCCAGGCTCTTACGAGGAACTGCCGCCGAACTTGCTTGATGAGCTTAAACGTGACCGCCGTTGGTGTCATGGCAACCTGATGAACTTCCGTCTGTTCCTCGTCAAGGGGATGCACCCGGTACACCGTGCGGTGTTCCTGACGGGGGTAATGTCCTATCTGTCTGCGCCGCTGTGGTTTATGTTCCTGGCCTTGTCGACTGCGCTGCAGGTGGTACATGCATTAACGGAGCCACAGTACTTCCTGCAACCGCGTCAGCTCTTCCCGGTGTGGCCGCAGTGGCGCCCGGAACTGGCTATCGCGCTCTTTGCCTCAACAATGGTCCTGCTGTTTTTACCGAAACTGCTGAGTATCATTCTGGTGTGGTGCAAAGGGCCGAAAGAGTACGGTGGATTTGTGCGGGTGACGCTCTCTCTGCTGCTGGAAGTGCTGTTCTCTGTACTGCTGGCGCCGGTGCGTATGTTGTTCCACACGGTGTTCGTGGTCAGCGCATTCCTCGGCTGGGAAGTGGTCTGGAACTCACCGCAGCGTGACGATGATTCGACTCCATGGGGCGAAGCCTTCATGCGCCACGGTTCTCAGCTATTGCTGGGGCTGGTATGGGCAGTGGGTATGGCATGGCTGGATCTGCGCTTCCTGTTCTGGCTGGCGCCGATCGTCTTCTCGCTGATCCTCTCTCCGTTCGTGTCGGTCATTTCCAGTCGTTCAACGACGGGCCTGCGTACTAAGCGCTGGAAACTGTTCTTGATCCCGGAGGAGTACTCTCCGCCGCAGGTACTGGTCGATACCGACAAGTATCTGGAACTGAACCGCGGCCGTTCACTGGAAGATGGCTTTATGCACGCGGTGTTCAACCCGTCGTTTAACGCGCTGGCAACGGCAATGGCAACGGCACGTCACCGTAGCGGGCATATTCTGGAGATCGCCCGTGAGCGTCACGTTGAGCAGGCGCTGAACGAGACCCCGGACAAGCTTACCCGTGACCGTCGTCTGGTGCTGCTGAGTGACCCGGTTACTATGGCGCGCATGCACTACCGCGTATGGGCATCGCCTGAGAGATATCTCTCCTGGGTTAACTTTTATCAGGATGTGAAGCTTAATCCGCTTGCCCTGAAAACAAAGTAAGCCGACATTAAGGAAAATACCGGCCCCAGGGCCGGTATTTTTTTACGTAAATAAGTATGTGAGGTAGTCAGTGAGAATAGTCATTGTGGCGCTTATGGCATGTCTGCTGAGCGGATGTGGTAGCATCATCAGCCGGACGATCCCAGGCCAGGGGCATGGCAATCAGTACTACCCTGGTGTCAAATGGGATGTCCGCGACTCCGCATGGCGCTATGTCACCGTACTCGATCTGCCATTCTCGCTGGTGTTCGATACGCTCTTACTGCCCATTGACGCACATCATGGCCCATACGAATAATTAACGCTCGTCCCACTCATCCGCAGCAGCCTGGCCTTCTTCGGTATCAAGTGGAGGCTCAAGCTGGAATTCCCCTTCATCCCATTCGTGCAGCGTGTTCTCTTCCAGCCACTCCTGACGTAGCTCTATCTCATCAAAATCACCGTCAAACACACTCTGTGCGGCTTCGCCCGATAACATTGGCAGACACTCGCCTTCCTCTTCGTCTGTGGCGAAGAATTCTGCCTGCCACATAATGTCTCCATCCTGGAGAACGTATTTCTGGACGTTGAATTGCTGCACATTCGCATCTTCTTCCTCAACGCCTGGATTATTGGCGAGGAACTCTTCGCGAGCAGCGTCAATTGCTTCTTCGAGCGTAGCGTACATAGTCATAAGTTTCTCCCTGTGGTTTGACGAGGTATTCAGGGAAAGAATAGTTGAATATGAGGTTTTGCAAGTACCCGAACAAAAAAATCAGTCATCGGTGTTAATCATCAGTGACCCGGTCAGCGACCCTCTGGCGCGCAGGGCGTTGTAAACTGACCCAGGAGTAAAAGGCGTTAAACAGGACAATGCCCGCCGTGACGCAGAATACCGCACGAAAACTGTAGTTTGCCGAGACCGCCGCGCCGAGCAACGGGCCGGTTACGTTGCCGATATCGCGGAATGACTGGTTGTAGCTGAATACGCGGCCTGCAATTTGTTGGGTTGTGTTATAGACCAGCAGCGTTTGTACCGCAGGCAGTAGCGCGCCATCGGCAGCACCGAGTAAAAAACGCAGTAGCCCAAGCTGCCACGGCGTTTGTACGAAGGCCATCGGTACCAGCAGTAAGACGGAAATCAGCAGTGCGGCAACCAAAATCTTTTCCGGACCGATACGATCGCCCAGGCGGCCAAGTCGCGGTGCACTCATCAGCGCCGCCACGCCGGGAACCGACGCTATCATGCCGCTGATAAACGCGATATTACCGACATTACCCGCCAGTTCACGGACATAGAGTGTCAGAATAGGCGCGATAGACCCGGTTGCGACCTGGATTATCATCGTTGTGACAAACAGGCTCAGCACCAGGCGCGGACTTTTCAGTGAAGCTAAAACCTCTTTGGCGTGAAGCATCTCTTTTTTCGCCACCGGAGTGAAATTTTCCCGAATGCAAAAGAGCGTCAACAAGAAGCAGATAAACAGAACCGAGGCGGTGATAAAAAAGACCATCCGCAGCCCATATACATCGGCCAGCAGACCGCCTGCCAGCGGTCCAAGCAGTGCTCCGGCTACACCGCCCGTCGATAGTGTTCCCATCGCCCAACCACTGCGGTTTCGTGGCATCTGTGTCGCGATCAGCGCGTTGGCATTAGGTATAAAGCCGCCGAGTAAGCCGAGCAGCGCACGCAACACAAGGAATTGCCAGATATTTTGCGCAAAGCCCATCAGGGCCATGACAATCGCCATCCCGAGTGCAGAACGCAGGAGCATAATTTTACGCCCTTTACGGTCAGCGAGGCCGCCCCAGAAGGGGGAAGCCATGGCGGAAAAAAGAAAGGTAATACTAAAGACCAGACCGGACCACATGTTGAGCGCGCTATGCCCGGTAACGCCAAGTAGCTCAACGTAGAGAGGCAAAAAAGGCATGACCAGACTAAATGCCGCGCCAGTTAAAAAACAGCCGACCCAGGCCACGGTCAGATTACGTTTCCAGTTTATGGGAGCAGGAGATGACATTACCGTTCACGTTACGCGTTTCACACGCGGAGAATTAGCGATTGAAAATAATAAGCCTGCTAATTATGCGCCTGGGTGATGACACCTGCAACGGAAAGCATGTGTAGAAATGCAACAAACGTAGCCCGGCGTACCGGGCTACGGGGATTAATAGCGCGAAGGGACACCGTCCGGGCGGGTTTTGAAGCGACGGTGCAGCCACATATATTGCTCCGGGGCCATCAGAATACAGCGCTCAACAACCTTATTCATCCAGGCGGCGGTCTCTTCTGCGGTCTCCAGCGGCGGGGTGGTTTCACCTTCCAGCATGATCAACTCATAACCTTTACCGTCCGGTTTACGACGTGGTACGAAAGGTACCAGGCAAGCTTTAGACATTTTCGCCAGCATCCAGGTACCGGTCGTAGTCGCGGTCTGCTCGACCGCGAAGAAGGGCACAAAGACGCTGGAACGCGGGCCGTAGTCGTGGTCTGGCGCGTACCAGACGACATCGCCGCTTTTTAGCGCACGTACCATTCCTTTCAGGTCTTTTCGATCTATCATCGTCTTGTTTGAGCGTAACCGTCCCCACGTTTGCAGCCAGTCCAGCAGCGGGTTGTCATTAGGACGGTACACGCCAATGCCCGGAATATGCATGCCAAAGACGCGAGCACCCAGTTCGAGCGTTAAAAAATGTACGCCAATCAGCAAAATCCCCTTACCTTCGGCGAAGTGCATTTTGGTATTGTCCATGCCCGTAACATCAACCCAGCGATTGATCCGGCTGTCCGGCCAGAACCACGCCATCCCGGTTTCCATCAACCCCATCCCAACCGACTCAAAGTTCTTTTTGACCATTTCCTGACGCTCTTGCTCAGGCATCTGCGGGAAACAAAGCTCAAGGTTGCGATGTGCGATACGGACGCGGCGTTTCATCAGGCACATTGCCAGTCGCCCCATACCGCAACCCAGGCGATAGAGGACCGGATAAGGCAGTTGTACCACCAGCCACAACAGCCCAATTCCGCACCAGGTTAGCCAGTAACGCGGATGGAGCAGTGACGGGGAAAATTTTGGTAAATGCGTCATATCGTTCCTTACTCAGCAAAAATCTCCTGCATTGTCGCATTTTTATCGAATCAACCAAAACCTCTACCAGTTGAATGCGTAATTGCCAGGCTATTGTTATTGAAAGATGATTTTAATGAGGGAAATGTAGCGCAAATTGTGTGGATGTAAATTGCCACTAATTGCTTTATGATGCCGCCCGATTTTATTGACTACCGCATTGCAGGATACGTACACCATGCCAGTGTTACACAACCGCATCTCGAATGATGAACTGAAAGCGCGCATGCTCGCCGAAACCGAGCCGCGCAAGACCGTCTCATTCTATAAATATTTCTCCATCGTCAACCCGCAGGCCACTCGCGACGCACTCTATACCGCCTTAACAAAGCTGAATGTGTTCGGTCGCGTATATTTAGCTCATGAAGGGATCAACGCGCAAATCAGCGTGCCGGAAAGCCAGTTCGAAGCGCTGAAAGCCTATCTGTACAGTTTCGATCCTGCTCTGAATGGCCTGCGTATGAATATCGCCATTGACGATGATGGTAAATCATTCTGGGTACTGCGCATGAAAGTGCGCGATCGCATTGTCGCTGACGGGATTGAGGATGCCTCGTTTAATGCCAGTGACGTCGGTGAATACCTGAAAGCCGCCGAAGTGAACGCGATGCTGGACGATCCGGAAGCGGTCTTTATCGACATGCGCAACCACTATGAATACGAAGTGGGCCATTTTGATGGTGCGCTGGAAATTCCTGCCGATACCTTCCGCGAGCAGTTGCCAAAAGCGGTTGAAATGATGCAGGAACATAAAGACAAAAAGATTGTCATGTACTGCACCGGCGGGATCCGCTGCGAAAAAGCCAGCGCCTGGATGAAGCACAACGGTTTTAGCAAGGTCTGGCACATCGAAGGCGGGATCATTGAATATGCCCGTCGCGCCCGTGAGCAGGGGCTGCCGGTACGCTTTATCGGTAAGAACTTTGTGTTCGATGAGCGTATGGGGGAGCGTATCTCTGACGATGTGATTGCCCATTGCCATCAGTGCGGTGTGCCTTGTGACAGCCATACTAACTGTGTGAATGACGGCTGCCATTTGTTGTTTATTCAGTGCCCGTCGTGCGCTGAAAAGTTCAAAGGATGCTGTAGCGAAGCCTGCCTTGAAGAGAGCCAGTTGCCGGAAGAGGAACAGCGTAAGCGGCGAGCCGGGCGGGAAAACGGCAACAAGATTTTCAACAAATCACGCGGACGTCTGAATACAAAGCTCGGTATCCCGGACCCTGAGTAAAAGATTTTCGCCTGCGTAAGCAACAGGCTCGCAGGCGAATCAGCAGGAGCGGATAATCATGAATGATCCGCCCCTGCTGCGTGCGTGGTTTTACTTCTGCTGTACGCCTTCCACCGAGATGATCAAATCGACTTCCTGCGATGCAGGACCAAGGTCGGTAGTGATATTAAAGTCTTTAAGTTTAATTTTCCCTTCTGCTTCAAAACCGGCGCGTTTGCCACCCCACGGATCATCACCCTTGCCCATCAGTTTGGCTTCCAGTTTCACGGGTTTGGTTACGCCGTTTAAGGTCAGATTGCCGGTGATATCCAGCTCATCACCATCTTTTTTTACCTCAGTAGAGGTGAAGGTTGCCTGCGGGTGTTTCGTCACATTAAGGAATTCGCCACTGCGAAGGTGTTTGTCGCGTTCCGCATGGTTGGTATCGACACTGTTGGTATTGATGGTGACGTTGACTTTATCGGCGGCAGGATTTGCCTCATCAAAAGTAAAAGAGCCGTCAAAATCTTTAAATGTGCCGTACAACCAGCTGTAACCGAGGTGCTGGATGCGGAAATTGATGAAGGCGTGTTGGCCTTCTTTGTCGATTTTATATTCCGCTGCCATCGCGGAACCCGCAGAGAACAGTAACGAAGCGAGGGTGAAACCCAGCAGGCTTTTCTTCATATCATACTCCAGAGTCAGATGACGATTTACCCAGCATGCGCTTTAGGGTGTCGTCTTTATCGATGAAATGGTGTTTAAAGGCGGCAAGGCCGTGTAAGACCGATAGGATAACGACCGTCCATGCCAGCCACAGGTGAATATCTCCGGCCAGGTCTGCCTGCGAGCCCGCATCAGCAAAGGTGGCAGGCACCTCAAACAGGCCAAAAACGCTGATGGGCTTGCCATCAGCCGTGGAGATGAGGTAACCGCTGAACAGGATGCCGAACAGCAGCAAATAAAGGGCGATATGTGCAACAACCGCGCTGACGCGGGTCAGTCGCGAGTAGCTTGCGAGTGGCGCGGGCGGTGGAGAGAGGCGACGCCAGATAAGGCGAACCACCAGGACCAGCATCAGGACAATGCCAATGCTTTTATGCAATTCGGGCGCCTGGTGGTACCAGCCATCATAGTAGCTAAGCGTGACCATCCATAAACCCAGTGCAAACATGCCATAGACTGTAATTGCGACCAGCCAGTGCAGGGCAACAGAAATTGCGCCATAGCGAAATGGAGAATTACGGAGTTGCATAATGTGAACCGCAAGAGTGTAAAAGTTAATTTAAAATGGCGTCAGAAAAATAATATTGCAACTTAAAAATAACAATTAATAATCTTATTTTTTGTATATCAAAAATTTTGAATTAATTTTCAAAAATATGTTCAGTTCATTAGAGGGTATGGAAGTGATAGAAGCTTTGCAGGGCTAAGGGCAGAGGCGGTAAGGAGATTTTTTATTTCAAAAAATCTGTCGTAATTTTAAGTTTTTTTAAATAAATGTCAGTAAATGTCAATGTTCGTCATTCAGCCCAGACAACATAAATTAAGTCCACAAGAGCGATGAGTGACCATAAAGCGATATATACCATTAAATGCTCGCGGACGTTATTAACAAGAAAGAAGAACAAGCGGCGCATAATCTCTCCAGATATTCGGCCAAAAGAAAAGGCGACCCAAAAGGAAAAGGGTCGCGGGTAGGAATTATCCTGCAAAGCGCGCTAAAGAGAAGGGGGTTAAATCAAATTTACTGCTTTCACCCTGGGCGAACTGGGCCGCAATTTCCCCAAGCACTGGCGCAAATTTGAAACCATGCCCACTCAGCCCGGTGACCAGTAGCGCATGAGGGCAATCGGGAAGGGTATCGATGATGAAATCTTCATCAGGCGAATTATCATAAGTGCAAGAGGACCCGTACAGGCAACCACCGATGCCCGGTAAGAACTGGCGCAGGAAGGGAAAACACTCTGAACCATCTGAGGCTACTGCGCCAAACGGTACGCGTTCACTGGCCTCGTTGATACGTTGTCCGCCGTTATGCTTGCCGATTTTTAATGCATTATCCTCAGCGGGGAAACCATAGTATTGAGATCCATCCGCCATTTCGCCGGTAAAGGCCGGGAAGCGATTCTTGGTGCTGTAACGACCATCAGCCTGGAACCAGGCAAAGACTTTTCGTACCGGCTGGACAGGTAAGCCGGGAACAAGGTTCGCAACCCATGTACCGCTACTAATGAGGATCTTTTTCGCGCTGAATGTTCCCTCAGATGTATCAATACTCACACCATCATCGGTAGTATGCAGGGCTGTCACCGGGCAGTTAAACAGTTGGGCGCACCCGGCTTCTTGCGCCAGGCGAATCCAGGCCTTAATTGCCAGTTCGCTGCGAAGTATGCCGGAGTCCGCTTCGAACAAGCCGATGTAGTCATCCGGGACGGTGATTTCTGGCCAGCGTGCCATCAGTGACGGCGCATCAAGCTTTTCCACGGCCAGATTCCAGTGCAGCGCACTTTGCGCGACATTTGCCAGAAAAGAGGAATGTGCCGGGCCAAGATTAAGTACCCCGGTGCGCTCAAAGACGGCTTCGCCGCTGTCAGCAACCAGTTGATCCCACAACTCCTGGGCGCGCAATACCAGCGGAACGTACTTTTCCCCCTCCCCATAAGCATGGCGGATTAAACGAGTATCGCCATGGTGGCTCCCTTCCCGATGCGGTGGCAGGTGCGCATCGGTCATCAGTACGTTGAGACCGGCGCGGGACGCATAGTAGCCCGCCGCCGCACCGACAGAGCCGCTGCCAATGATGATCAAATCGTATTTCATGTCGTTCTCCATCAAGTCGTAATCGGGAGGGTAAATAACCGGGAGGCGTTATACAAGACGGGAAATAAATAAGGCACCACGTGGGTGCCTGTTGAGTGATTATTGAGCATTATCGCTAATGCCTACGATACTCATTTTCCTGGTACTCGCCTGATTCTATTTTGGCGATACCCGCTTCTAAAATCGAAATAAACTGGCGGGCAACTTCGGTCGTTAACCACAACGTCTGGCCTACTTCGGTGTCCTGAGAAGCGGCTCTGTTTGGGGTCTGGTAATGTAAGCGCAACATCAGTGCATCGTAACTGTCCACTGTGCTGATATCCCATCCAACCAGAGGATGGGTCTGGATGACTTCATTATTCTTTTCCATCATAACCCCCTTATGGCGTGTTAACTGACAACGACTTTCGAGGTTCAATGCGTGTTTTTGTGAAGCCTTTTCAGTATACCAATATTTAACCTTGCTGATCGAATAAATAACACTCTGCAACATAATTTTATTTCAGTTGGATTTTTTTGAACAAGAAAACGCTAACTTACGCGTGATTTTTAAGCAGGTCAGGAGGAAAGTAAGATTTTTGCTTAAAAAAACCAAAAAGCCGGGGCGACCCGGCAAAAACATGCACAATACAAACTCTTTTTAATCGCGGATAAACCAGTCGTCGGCGCTTTCCCACGTTTCTTGCAGAATTTCACTGACGCGCTCTTTATCTTCTTTTGCTCCGCCCATCACCGATAAGTTATTCGCTGTCGCATAACGAACCGTAATTTTATTTTCGCTATCAGGATAATAATTATTCAGTCGGCGGGATAACTCGCTCGCCAGGGCATCAATAGCACCTGGCGGGAGCGGTGTAGTTTTGGCAATAGTCACTTCGATGCGCATGGCAACCCCCTGTGTTATTTACTGTATGTTTATACAGTTACCTTGCAAGATTTACAACAGGGGGGTGAAAAAAATCAGGATTTCACTGTCCAGCGGACTGTCTCACCGGCGAGGAATGGGATAATCGCATCTTCCGGCAAAGCAATACTGTCGATGACCGTTGAATCTTCACGCACCAGTTCAATGAAGGTTTCATTCACCGGCAGGCCATAAAAATGCGGGCCGTTGAGTGAACAGAACGCTTCAAAATGCTGCAGGGCATTCATCTCTTCAAACACGGTGGCATAACTTGCCAGCGCAGTCGGCGCGTTGAAGCAGCCTGCACAGCCACAGCTTGCCTCTTTACGATGGCGGGCGTGTGGCGCAGAGTCCGTGCCGAGAAACGCGCGGGTAAAGCCGCTGGCGACCAGTTCACGCAGCGCCTGCTGATGCATGTTACGTTTCAGGATAGGCAGGCAATACAGATGCGGACGTACACCGCCGACCAGCATATGGTTACGGTTGAACATCAAATGCTGCGGTGTGATGGTGGCCGCTAACAGCTCATTGCCGTCACGGACATATTCCGCGGCATCTTTGGTGGTGATGTGCTCGAACACCACTTTCAACCCCGGCAGACGCTGGCGAAGTGGCTCCATGACCGTCTCGATAAAGCGGGCTTCGCGATCGAAGATATCGATCTCTGCCTGGGTCACTTCACCGTGAACCAGCAGTGGCATCCCCAGTTTTTCCATGCGCTCAAGTACCGGCATGATGGCATCAATACTGGTCACCCCATGACTTGAATTGGTAGTGGCATTCGCCGGGTAGAGCTTGGCGGCGGTAAAGACATTCTCGCGAAAACCGCGTTCCACTTCGTCGGGATTGAGTGAATCGGTCAGGTAGCAGGTCATTAGCGGAGTAAAGTCATGTCCGGCAGGTACGGCATCAAGAATGCGCTGACGATAAGCAATTGCCGCCTCAACGCTGGTCACCGGCGGGACAAGATTGGGCATGACGATGGCGCGAGCATAAATTTCGCTGGTCCAGGGCACGACGGTTTTTAACATATCGCCGTCACGTAAATGAACGTGCCAGTCATCAGGGCGGCGGATTTTTAAAACCTGGGAATGTGCTGTCATGGGAGTGCTCCGGCTGGGTGAGAATCAGTCAATATGGCTGGTTTTTTGCCGGGCACTAAGCATAAGCGTATACCCATCATACTTCAAGCTGCATCTGAGCCACTTCGCGCTTGTCCCGGTCACGAACGTGAATAAGCTCCCGGGTGTTCATGGCGTCTTCGCTTTCCCGCAACGCGAATGATGGTGGGTATAAACGCTTCGGCTTGCTTGTTTTCCAGAGAAAAAGCCCTTACGGGCTTAATCGGTGAGCGGGATGATAATTTCACCCGGCTTCACTTCGATACCCCTGGCATATTTCTTCGCCAGCGCTTCGCCTTTACTGCTGTCTTCACGCAGAATGTAAGCGGGGCGCTGATTAAAGTAGTTACGCAGGGACTGATTCAGATAGGGCAGAAGGGTTTGCAGAATGGACTGCATTTTCTGTGGTGTGACGGTTGCGTCAACCACTTCCATCTCCTGGAGATAAATTGCCCCTTTTTCTTTATCGAAGACCGGCAGCGCCTTCATTTTGAGCTTCATGGTCGCTTTCTGATTACCGAAAAGAGAGTTCATCTCCAGATTGGCATCGCCGGAAAGGGTAATCTTATTCGGTTCCTCACGGCCAATCTGACTGACCAGATTACTGAGGACGATGTGCGCGTCCGCCACGCCGGGCAGGCCGATGTCTTTGGCGAAATCGTTGCGTTTTTGCAGTGACTGGTTAATTTCCTGCTCGCTGATGCTGTACTGTGTTAACTGGTTACAACCCACCAAAACGCCGCTTAAAATCAGAGCCGCGGCGAAAATAATCTTTTTCATTATGTTCCTCAAGAGAGTGCCTGTGTATTCATCCTTGTCTGTAGCATCAGTCCAGGGCAGAGGATAAGCCAGCAGAAAAAGCTGAAAGCGGAAGCGTACGCTTCCGCCTGGGGCATTATATCGCCATTGATGAGAGCAGGTTAATCTGCGTTTGTTTCGCCATGTTATCGCGGTAGTCGGCCACGCGCGTCGGCCAGTTAATCCCCGCCACAATGGTCAGATTACGCAGTAAGGGGAACAGGTGAATATCATCATCCGACAGCTCTCCGTTTACCGCATTAGGCTGAACGATAAGCTTATCCAGTGCGCGTAAATCATCGCTGATTTTTTTGATAAGCCCGGCTGAGTGGGCCATGTGCTCGTCAAAATTGCCGATCGCCGCCTCTTTCTTCGCCACAAAATAGGCTCTGGCTTCAGGCGTAGCGAACTCGTCGAAGGGGCTTTTGGCAAAACGCGGAATGAGCAGACGATTGACGTAGCCATTGACTTTTCTCAGCCAGGCGTCGAGGGCTGGATTCTGCTTTCCGGTCAGCAACGGCTTACCGTCAAGTTTGTCCACGTAATGGACGATATCCATGCTTTCAGGTAGATAGCGGCTGTCGTCTTTTTGGAGTATCGGCGCCATTTTTTGGCCGATCATTCGGGTCGGCGTTGCTTCGTCATCATTGAGCAACACGTTGAGTTCGACGGGGATATTCTTGAGGCCGAAAATCATGCGGGCCTTAACGCAGAACGGGCAGTGATCATAAATGTAGAGTTTCACGGTTCTCCTCCATACTGATTGTCCATCACAAAAAAGTATGGAAGAGATTAAAAGGGCTGGCAAATCATGCGCCCGGTTCGAGCAGGCGTGACGGGGTGCGTTTTTGCGCGAATTGCCACAGCAGGGCGAAAAAGGTGATAAGGCCAATCAGCGCCAGCATCATCCAGGGTAACGTCGGCTGACTCAGTGCTTTACCCACGTCAAACAGCCAGCCCCCGCCGGCATAACCCAACGCACCGCCAAATGCCAGCCCCAGGCGACTGAACCCCATATAACTGCCGCGGGCGCGGGAATCTGCCAGCGCCGCGCTTAACGTTTCACGTGCCGGTTCAGCAATAATGGAGCCGATATAAAAGGTGCAAATCAGCGTAAACAGTTGCTGCAGGCTGTTGACCAGGCCTATCGGCAACAGACTGAATGACATAAACAGCAGCCCGGCCATCAGCCGATGTTCCAGGCGAAAACGTTTTTCACTCCAGCGGGCAATAGGGTACAGCAGCGTCAGCGACAGGCTGGCTTCAATGGCATACATCCATTTTACTGCCGCAGGCGAACCGGCGATATCATTCACCATGATTGGCAGCATCAACATTACCTGAACCGCCAGCATGTAATAGCCGGTAAGTGTCAGTACGTAGGTGACAAAACGTTTATCACGCAAAACGCGGCCCAGCCCTTCACGCACCGGCGTTTTTACCGTCGATAATTTCCATGCAGGCAGCAGCCAGGCGTTAAAGCCTGCACAAAGAACAAACACGGCGGCACCGACAATACAGACCAGACGGAAATCGTATTGCAGCAACCAACTGCCAATCAGTGCGCCGATCACCGCCCCCGCGCTGTCCTGCATCATCAATAGCGAGAAGAAGCGGCCGCGCTGTGATGGGCGAATCAGTTTAACCACCAGCGCCGTGCGCGGCGGATCGAAGAGCGTACCGCCGAGTCCGGATAATATGCAGGAGCACCACAGCAGCCAGGGGTCATGGGCGATACCCATGGTGGCAAAACCGGCAGCACGCATTAGCATGCCGGTGACGATCAGTGGTTTAGCACCAAAACGGTCCGCGATGGCACCGCCGAAAACGCCCAGCCCTTGCTGCACGAATTGCCTTAACCCAAGGGCAATACCAACCATCAAGGCAGCCCAACCGAGTTGATCAACAAAACGTATAGAAATAAGCGGGAAAACGACGAAAAAGCCCAGCACCACCAACATATTATCGACGAGCAGGAAATATTTACCCAGGCTCCTTGCCTGCGATACGCGTGACATTTCCCCTCCCGGGAAATAAATGTAAGTACGTTAATATTCTGCCGGGTCGTCTGATTTTTTCCCATCGTTGGCGCGACAATATTTTTTTATCAAAAGCGGGCTTTAATTCAGACTTCTCATCGAAAAAGCTTATGTATTGCGAAAATGCAGGTTGTTGTTTTCACAGAGTGGCTGCGCAAATGTATAGTAAAGGGAAGGGGTTGAGAGTGGTAACCGGAAGGAGAAGGAATGAATGTTTGGCTATCGCAGTAATGTGCCGAAAGTACGCCTGGTCACAGACAGGCTGGTGGTTCGCTTAGTTCATGAGCGGGACGCCTGGCGGCTTGCGGACTATTACGCTGAGAACCGTCAATTTTTAAAGCCCTGGGAACCGGTTCGTGACGAGAGCCATTGCTATCCATCTGGTTGGCAGGCTCGCCTGGGGATGATTAACGAATTCCATAAACAAGGAACCGCTTTTTATTTCGCATTACTCGATCCAGAAGAAAAAGAGATCATCGGTGTCGCGAATTTCTCCAATGTGGTACGCGGTTCTTTCCATGCCTGCTATCTGGGGTATTCCATCGGTCAAAAATGGCAGGGGCAGGGGTTAATGTTCGAAGCGCTGACGGCCGCCATTCGCTATATGCAACGAACGCAACATTTGCACCGCATTATGGCGAATTATATGCCGCACAATAAACGCAGCGGCGATTTACTGGCGCGCCTTGGTTTTGAAAAAGAGGGCTACGCAAAAGCGTATCTGCTGATTGACGGGCAATGGCGTGACCACGTGTTGACGGCGTTGACCACCAAAGACTGGACCCCGGGTCGTTAAGGAGAAAACATGAAGTACCAACTCAGCGCCACGGAAGCGCGCGTTATCGGATGCCTGCTGGAAAAACAGATCACTACCCCTGAACAATATCCATTGTCGGTCAATGCCGTGGTGACCGCCTGTAACCAAAAAACCAACCGTGAACCGGTAATGAACCTCAGCGAGCATGAGGTGCAGGAGATACTGGATACGCTGGTAAAGCGCCACTACCTGCGCACCGTCAGTGGTTTCGGTAACCGTGTCACTAAATATGAGCAGCGTTTCTGCAACTCCGAATTCGGCGACCTGAAACTCTCCCCGGCGGAAGTGGCCATTATTACCACGCTGTTGCTGCGCGGCGCTCAAACGCCGGGTGAACTGCGCGGGCGCGCGGCGCGGATGCATGAATTTAACGATATGGGTGAAGTGGAAAGCGCGCTGGAGAATCTGGCGCAGCGCGAAGATGGTCCGTATGTTGTGCGTTTACCACGCGAGCCTGGCAAACGGGAAAGCCGCTATATGCATCTGTTCAGCGGTGATGTGGAGACGCTGATTAACGTTGTGGAGACAGTAAGCCCGCTGGATAGCGACAACGATCTGGCTTCGCGGGTTGAAGCGCTGGAAAACGACGTTGCCGAACTGAAACAGCGTCTGGCTTCACTACTCGAACATCTGGGGGATTAATCGTGGCGGTATTACGTATAGGGGTTGTGGGATTAGGCGGTATCGCGCAAAAAGCATGGTTACCGGTACTGGGGGCGGCAACTGACTGGACGCTGGCGGCAGCCTGGTCACCCACGCGAGAAAAAGCGCAGCGTGTGTGCGACACCTGGCGTATTCCTTATGTCGGCTCGTTATGCGAGCTCGCCGCGCAGTGTGACGCGGTTTTTGTTCACACCTCTACCGCCTCGCACTATGCGGTGGTGAGCGAACTCCTGAATGCAGGTGTTCATGTTTGTGTCGACAAACCCCTGGCAGAAAATCTGTCGGATGCGGAAAAGCTCATTGAACTGGCGGCGCGCAAAAAGCTGACGCTGATGGTGGGGTTCAACCGCCGTTTTGCTCCGCTGTACCGTCAGTTAAAAAGTCATTTGCCGCAGGCAGCATCACTGCGAATGGATAAACATCGCAGCAACAGCGTTGGTCCGCACGATCTGCGCTTCACCTTACTCGATGATTATCTGCATGTTGTGGATACCGCTCTCTGGCTGGCCGGTGGCAGTGCGTCGCTTGCCAGCGGCACATTGCTGACTAATGACCAGGGTGAAATGATTTATGCCGAGCACCATTTTGCGCAGGGCGCGTTGCAAATCACTACCAGTATGCATCGCCGTGCCGGTAGTCAACGCGAATGGGTGCAGGCGGTAACGGACGGCGGACTGTATGACGTTACCGATATGCGTGAATGGCGTGAAGAACAGGGGCAGGGGATTGTGACTCCGCCCATACCCGGCTGGCAGAATACGCTGGAGCAACGAGGCTTCGCCGGATGCGCGCGCCATTTTATCGAATGCGTGCAAAATCAGACGGTTCCGGAAACGGCGGGTGAGCAGGCTATCCTGGCCCAGCGTATCGTTGAAAAACTCTGGCGCGAGGCGATGAGCGAATAACCCTCTGTAACATATGGCGGTAGAAATTCGCGTTATTCCAGGTAGACTAAGCGCTTCGCGATACCAACGCCTGCTTTGTGCAGGCGTTGTGTTTATGGAACCTTAAATGAACTTATTAAAATCGCTGGCGGCCGTCAGCTCAATGACCATGTTTTCTCGCGTGCTGGGTTTTGCGCGCGATGCCATTGTGGCGAGGGTATTTGGTGCAGGGATGGCGACCGATGCCTTCTTTGTCGCCTTTAAACTGCCAAATCTCTTACGACGTATTTTTGCCGAAGGGGCATTTTCTCAGGCCTTTGTCCCCATTCTTGCGGAATATAAAAGTAAACAGGGCGAAGAGGCGACGCGCATTTTTGTCGCCTATGTATCGGGGCTGTTGACGCTGGCACTGGCGATTGTCACCGTTGCCGGCATGCTGGCGGCGCCCTGGGTGATTCTGGTGACGGCGCCGGGCTTTGCCGACACGGCTGATAAATTTGCATTGACCTCTCAGCTTCTGCAGATAACTTTCCCCTACATTTTGCTGATTTCACTGGCGTCGCTCGCCGGGGCGATCCTCAATACCTGGAACCGTTTCTCCGTCCCGGCATTTGCGCCCACGTTCCTTAATATCAGCATGATCGGTTTTGCTCTGTTCGGTGCGCCGTATTTCCATCCGCCGGTGCTTGCGCTGGCATGGGCGGTGACGGTGGGCGGTATCCTGCAATTGGTTTATCAACTGCCGCATCTGAAAAAAATTGGCATGCTGGTGCTGCCGCGTATCAGTTTCCGCGATGCGGGCGCGATGCGGGTGATGAAACAGATGGGGCCGGCGATACTTGGCGTATCGGTTAGTCAGATCTCACTGATTATTAACACTATTTTCGCCTCCTTCCTGGTCTCCGGTTCGGTCTCCTGGATGTATTACGCTGATCGCCTGATGGAGTTTCCATCCGGGGTGCTGGGTGTGGCGCTGGGGACGATTTTGCTGCCGTCGCTCTCGCGAAGTTTTGCCAGCGGTAATCATGATGAATATTGCCGCCTGATGGATTGGGGGTTGCGGTTATGCTTTTTGCTGGCGCTGCCCAGCGCGGTGGCGTTAGGCATTCTTGCGAAGCCGCTGACGGTTTCGCTTTTTCAGTATGGTAAGTTTACCCCGTTTGACGCCCAGATGACTCAGCGAGCGCTGATCGCCTATTCGGTTGGCCTGATGGGCCTTATTGTGGTGAAAGTATTGGCTCCAGGGTTCTATTCACGACAGGACATCAAAACGCCGGTCAGGATTGCCATTGTCACGCTGGTGATGACGCAATTAATGAACCTGGCATTTATTGGCCCGCTAAAACATGCCGGTCTGTCACTCTCGATTGGCCTTGCGGCCTGTCTGAATGCCAGCCTGCTCTATTGGCAGTTGCGTAAGCAGAATATCTTTACCCCACAGGCCGGCTGGGGCCGTTTCCTGACACGTCTGTTTATTGCGGTGATCGTAATGGCAGCCGCACTGCTGGGCATGCTGTATGTGATGCCTGACTGGGCGCAGGGCAACATGGCGCATCGCCTGGCTCGGCTCATGGTCGTGGTGGTGGTAGGCGTTGTGGCTTACTTCGCGACGCTTGCGGTGCTGGGGTTCAGAGTTAAAGATTTTGCCCGCCGGATAGCGTAAGCGCAAAAGGGAGTCGACCATGACAGTCGACTCCCGCATAAAAGAATGTGAACGCGTTAGCTAAATGGAAATCTTTTTTCCGCCCCTGCTACCCGTAAAGGTCTGACCGTCCGCACCATAAAGCCCTGGCTCCTGGTGAGGTTTCAGTACCTCGAGCGCTTTTCGGTTAAGGGCAATTTGCCCTTCGAGCAACCAGCCGTTGTGTTGGTTCAGATCACGCAGGTGTTGCGTTTTTCGTGTGATTATCTGCCAGCGATCGGCGATATCGTCATTCGCGCTACTTTGCACCTTTTGCGCTTCGCGGCGTTGCTGCTCAAGATAATCCAGTGTGGCAAGCAATGAGCTTTTCTCTTCCGTAATGCGTTGCAACGTGCTGCTATGCACATGGCCCACAGAGAGTTGTTTTTGCTCAGCATCCATCACGTCTTTTAATGCGTTCAGGATAACTGTCATCTGATCAAGAATGTCTGACAGTTGATTCATACATTATTTACTCAAGTAACTCTGCACTTCGTTAATCAGGGCATCGGCGATTTTACCGGTGTCCATCTTTAGCTCACCATTACGGATTGCCGTTTTCAGTTGTTCAACGCGTTCCATATTGACGTCGCTGCTACCCGGCTGCATCAATTTGGATTGGGCATCACTGAGCGTTACGCTCGTGCTGTTGGCGGTTTTCGATTTTTCCAGACGTACTTTCGTTGCCTGGGTGTCGCTGGTTTCACGTGGTTGTACGGTGCTAACCGGCTTTAAAGGCGATGTACGATCAATGCTCATAGTGTGTTGTCCTCATAGAGGTTTTCCGGCGTTTTGGGTCTGCCATCTTCAGTCGTTGCTTATTTATCGGCAGATGCCGCGAATTCTTTAAAAAGATTATAGGTTAATCAGAATATTCCCATCAGCGCCGACAATTCCACTTACAATTTGTCCAGAAGACATGCGTACCCGGGCACTTTGCGACACCGCCGCATTGTTCAGCGCCTGGCCTTCACTATTGACACTAAAGCCTTCGCCATTGGCTACAACCATCACTCGCTGGCCGGCTTTTACTCGCCAGGCCTGGCGCAGCATCGAGAGCTGAACCGGTTGATCGGGTGAGAGATCGCGCAGGCTTACGGCATCTTGTGCCTGAGAAATATCGAGCATTGTTTTCGGCGGTAACTGATCGAGCCTGCCTCGTTTGAGCTTTACGCTTTCCGGCGTCAGTACACTACCACGGGCAATCGCCTGAGCGGCGACAACATAATTACCCGTCGCCTGGACGTTTACCTGCAAATAGCGCTTTTCGTTACCGCAGTTTGTCAATACGTTGACGTTCCCCCAAAGCTGAGCGTAGCCCGTCAAACTTAAAGCCGGTTGCTCACAGGTGGGATAAAGATTTTTCGGCGTACGTATTGTTACCACCACCTCGTCACTAAAGCCAGCCAGTCGTTGTGCAAAAAACGCGGTGAGCTGCGCCTTTAAGTCTTGCGCCAACACTTGCGGGCTTAAAATCAAAAACAGCAATGCCGCGGCTAAACCGCTTTTCAACGTGTTCATCGCAGACCCCTGCCTGTTGTTTGTTGAAGAGATGACAGGATTCTACCCGTCACGCAAATCTATCAACGCAATAAATAGCGACGCATTTTGCGCTTATTCCGTCGATAAGGCGCGCGTAAGGAGATTTAAGCTGTTGACTAAATAATTGTCATCAGCGGGGAAGCCATGCTCGATAAACTTGATGCCGCGTTACGGTTCCAGCAAGAAGCACTGAATCTGAGCGCGCAGCGCCAGGAAATCCTGGCCGCCAATATTGCGAACGCCGATACCCCGGGGTATCAGGCGCGTGATATGGATTTTTCCAGCGAACTGAAAAAGGTGATGGAACGTGGCCGTGCAGAGAACACAGGCGTCTCGCTGGCGTTAACTTCCAGTCGCCATATTCCGGCGCAAGCCATTTCCACCCCGTCTCCAGACCTGCTTTATCGTATCCCGGATCAGCCATCTGCCGATGGCAACACCGTGGATATGGATCGCGAGCGTACACAGTTTGCGGATAACAGCCTTAAGTATCAGACAGGGCTGACCGTGCTGGGCGGGCAGATTAAAAGCATGATGTCCGTGTTGCAGGGGAATAACTAACCATGGCATTGCTGAATATTTTTGATATCTCCGGCTCCGCGCTTGCCGCGCAGTCCAAACGTCTGAACGTGGCTGCCAGTAACCTGGCGAACGCCGACAGCGTCGCCGGACCGGACGGTCAACCTTATCGCGCTAAGCAAGTCGTTTTCCAGGTGGATGCTGCACCAGGCCAGGCAACGGGTGGCGTAAAAGTGGCTGGCGTTGTTGAAAGCCAGGCACCCGACAAGCTGGTTTATGAACCCGGCAACCCACTGGCGGATGCGAAGGGCTACGTCAAAATGCCTAACGTTGATGTTGTCGGGGAAATGGTGAACAGCATGTCCGCGTCTCGCAGCTATCAGGCGAACGTCGAAGTGCTCAACACCGTTAAAAATATGATGCTCAAAACGCTTACTCTCGGCCAGTAAAAGGAGACATAAATGTCTATCGCCGTAAATGTGAACGACACGTCCAGCAGTAGTGTCAAGTCCACCAGCAGCAGTAGCAGCTCGTCTCAACTGACTACGAGTAGCGCGTCAGACCTACAGAGCAGCTTCCTGACCCTGTTGGTCGCACAGTTAAAAAACCAGGACCCAACCAATCCGCTGCAGAACAACGAACTGACCTCACAGCTTGCCCAGATCAGTACGCTGAACGGGATTGAAAAACTGAACACCACTCTGGGATCTATCTCCGGGCAGATCGATAACAGCCAGGCGCTGCAGGCCAGCAATCTGGTAGGTCACGGTGTAATGATTGAAGGTACGACGATTCTGGCTGGCAGCTCAACCACAACGCCGTTTGGTGTTGAACTGACCCAGGCCGCAGATAAAGCGACCGCGACCATCACCAGCAAAGACGGCACCGTGGTACAGACCGTCAACCTGGGGCCGCTGACCGCTGGCGTCCATACCTTCAGTTGGGATGGAAAGCTGTCGGACGGCACCACCGCCCCAGATGGCTCTTATAAAGTTTCTATCGCCGCCAGTTCAGGCACTACGCAACTGGTTGCTCAGCCGCTGCAATACGCTCTGGTTCAGGGGGTAACGCTGTCGGAATCAGGCAACAAGTTAGATTTAGGTACCTACGGCACCACTACGCTCAACGAAGTTCGGCAGATTATTTAAGCCTTAACACTTATCAGGAGTAAGTCATGGCCTTTTCACAAGCGGTCAGCGGTCTGAATGCTGCGGCCACCAACCTCGATCTTATTGGTAACAACATCGCCAACTCCGCTACGTATGGCTTTAAATCCAGTACTGCGTCCTTCGCTGACATGTTTGCGGGTTCTAAAGTAGGTCTGGGTGTTAAAGTCGCGGGCGTTACCCAGGACTTTAACGACGGTACCACCACCAATACGGGACGCGGCCTGGATGTCGCAATTAGCCAGAATGGCTTCTTCCGCCTCGTTGATACCAACGGTTCTGTTTATTACAGCCGTAATGGCCAGTTCACGCTGGATGAAAACCGCAACCTGGTAAACATGCAGGGTCTGCAAGTAACGGGTTTTCCGGCAAGCGGTACGCCTCCGACCATCCAGTCGGGCGCGAACCCAACGGGGATCAATATCCCAACGACGCTGATGTCGGCACAAATCACCACCACCGCAACGATGCCGGTTAACCTGAACTCGTCTTCTAAGACGCCGACAGTGACCACGTTCGACCCGACTAACGCTGACAGCTACAACTTAAAAGGGCCGATCACCGTTTACGACAGCCAGGGTAACGCCCACGACATGAACGTGTTTTATGTCAAAAGCGCAACAAATAACAATACATGGGATGTCTACACGCAGGATTCCAGCGTAACGGGCTCTACGGCGACCAAAGCGGCGCAGATGGTCTTTAATCAGAACGGTAGCCTGCAAGGTGTATACAACTACACCTTTAATACCACGACCGGTAACTACGATCTGTCCACGACGGCGAATACGAATCCTGCCATTACTGTCACTTCCGGTACGCTTAACGGCGCTACAGCGGCGACATTCTCCCTGAGTTTCCTGAACTCCATGCAGCAGAACACCACTAGCGCCGTCGTGAGCACCTCGCAGAACGGCTACAAGCCGGGTTCTATGGTGAGCTACACCATTAACGATGACGGTACCGTCGTGGGTTCCTACTCCAACGAACAGAAACAGGTGCTGGGTCAGATTGTCCTGGCGAACTTCGCCAACAACGAAGGCCTGAAATCTGAGGGTGATAACGTATGGTCTGCCACAAACAAATCTGGCGTGGCGCTGTTGGGTACGGCAGGTACGGGTAACTTCGGTTCGCTGACCAACGGCGCACTCGAAGCCTCTAACGTGGATCTGAGTAAAGAACTGGTCAATATGATCGTCGCGCAGCGTAACTATCAGTCGAATGCGCAGACCATCAAAACCCAGGATCAGATCCTTAACACGCTGGTTAACCTGCGTTAATCGGCTGACGGGATGGTCTAATGGATCACGCAATATACACAGCGATGGGTGCGGCAAGTCAGACGCTGAACCAGCAGTCTGTCACCGCCAGCAACCTGGCCAACGCTTCAACACCGGGCTTTCGTGCGCAGCTTAGTGCGCTGCGTGCGGTACCGGTAGAAGGGTTGTCGCTGCCGACCCGTACACTGGTCGCCGAGACCACACCTGGCGCTGATATGACGCCAGGCGATCTGAACTACACGTCACGCCCACTGGATGTTGCCCTGCAACAGGATGGTTGGCTGGCGGTGCAGAGCGCGGATGGTTCCGAAGGGTATACCCGTAACGGTAACATTCAGGTCACACCGACCGGGCAACTGACCATTCAGGGGCATCCGGTCATGGGTGAGAACGGGCCGATTGCTGTTCCGGAAGGTTCACAGGTCACCATTGCCGCGGACGGGACCATTTCCGCCCTGACCGCCGGTGATCCGCCGAACACGGTCTCCCCGGTTGGCAAACTGAAACTGGTGAAAGCGAACGGCAGTGAAGTGGTGCGTGGCGATGACGGTCTTTTCCGCGTCAGCCAAAGCGCGCAAGCCACACGTGGCCAGACGTTACAGCCGGACCCAAACATCCGCGTCATGTCAGGTGTGCTGGAAGGCAGTAACGTTAAACCTATGGCGGCAATGGCCGATATGATCGCCAGCGCGCGCCGCTTTGAAATGCAAATGAAAGTTATTGGTAACGTTGATGAGAATGCGCAGCGTGCCAACCAGTTACTGTCCATGAGCTAATAAACAGGATTTCCTATGATAGGTTCATTATGGATCGCTAAAACCGGCCTCGACGCCCAGCAAACCAATATGGACGTTATCGCCAACAACCTGGCGAACGTCAGCACCAATGGTTTCAAGCGTCAGCGCGCGGTATTTGAAGATCTGCTTTACCAGACGATTCGTCAGCCTGGTGCGCAATCTTCTGAACAGACTACGCTGCCTTCTGGCCTGCAGATTGGTACCGGTGTTCGCCCGGTGGCCACCGAACGTCTGCACAGCCAGGGTAACCTCTCCCAGACGAACAACAGCAAAGATGTGGCTATCAAAGGCGAGGGCTTCTTCCAGGTTCTGCTGCCGGACGGTACCTCTGCTTATACCCGTGATGGTTCATTCCAGGTTGACCAGAATGGCCAGTTGGTAACGTCGGGCGGCTTCCAGGTTCAGCCTGCCATTACCATTCCGGCTAACACCCTGAGTATCACCATTGGCCGTGACGGTGTGGTCAGCGCCACGCAGCAGGGGGCGACAGCGCCTGTGCAGGTGGGGCAGCTCAACCTGACAACCTTTATGAACGACACCGGTCTGGAAAGTATCGGTGAAAACCTGTACCTCGAAACACAGTCTTCCGGCACGCCGAACACCACCACGCCGGGGCTGAACGGGGCGGGTCTGCTGTATCAGGGGTATGTGGAAACCTCGAACGTAAACGTGGCGGAAGAACTGGTGAACATGATCCAGGTTCAGCGCGCTTATGAAATTAACAGCAAAGCGGTATCGACCACCGATCAGATGCTGCAGAAACTGTCGCAACTCTAAGGCGTTATCCGGTGCGGCGCAGGCTGCACCGGAACCCTGATTTCGAAGATGAATGTAATGCAAAAAAACGCCGCGGGCCGCTACCCCCTGTTAGCTTTACTGGCACTGATGTTGAACGGATGTGCCTGGGTTCCCTCAACACCGCTGGTGCAGGGCGCAACGACCGCTCAACCGATGCCGGGACCCGTTCCGGTCGTCAATGGCTCTATTTACCAGACTGCGCAGCCTATCAACTATGGCTACCAGCCGCTGTTTGAAGACCGTCGCCCGCGTAACGTCGGGGATACATTGACGCTGGTGCTGCAAGAAAACGTGAGCGCCAGTAAGAGTTCATCAGCGAATGCCAGCCGCGATGGCAAAAGCAGTTTCTCAATGGATACCACGCCTCGCTATCTGGAAGGCTTGTTCGGTAATGCGCGTGCAGACCTGACGAGCGAAGGCAGCAACTCGTTTAACGGCAAAGGCGGCGCTAACGCCAGCAATACATTTAGCGGCACGTTGACCGTTACGGTCGACCAGGTACTGATCAACGGCAATTTACACGTGGTGGGTGAAAAACAGATCGCCATCAACCAGGGCACTGAATTTATCCGCTTCTCAGGTGTTGTGAACCCACGCACCATCAGCGGCAGCAATACGGTTCCGTCCACACAGGTGGCGGACGCGCGCATCGAGTATGTCGGCAACGGCTACATTAACGAAGCGCAGAATATGGGCTGGCTGCAGCGTTTCTTCCTCAACTTATCGCCGATGTAACCGGGGTGAATTATGTTTAGATTTCTGGCTGGAATAGCGTTAGTGCTGGTGGCGTTTGTCGCCCAGGCCGACCGCATCCGGGACCTCACCAGTGTACAGGGCGTACGTGAAAACTCCTTAATTGGTTATGGCTTAGTGGTTGGCCTTGACGGAACGGGTGACCAGACCACCCAAACGCCATTCACTACTCAGAGCCTGAATAACATGTTGTCGCAGATGGGGATCACCGTCCCGGCTGGCACCAACATGCAGCTCAAAAACGTTGCGGCGGTCATGGTTACCGCCCAGCTTCCGGCGTTTGGCCGCCAGGGGCAGACCATCGACGTGGTGGTCTCCTCTATGGGTAACGCCAAAAGCCTGCGTGGCGGTACGCTGCTGATGACCCCACTGAAAGGGGTGGATAGTCAGGTCTATGCCCTGGCGCAGGGGAATATCCTGGTCGGTGGCGCAGGCGCATCCGCTGGTGGCAGCAGCGTGGCGGTTAACCAGCTTAACGGTGGACGTATCACTGGCGGTGCCGTGATTGAACGCGAGTTGCCTTCCCAGTTTGGCAATGGCAACACCATCAACCTGCAATTGAACCAGGATGACTTCACGATGGCGCAGCAGATTGCTGACACCATCAACCGTCGTGGCATGGGTGGCGCAACCGCGCTGGATGCCCGTACGGTTCAGGTCCGCGTGCCGCAAGGCGGCAGTTCGCAGGTGCGCATGCTGGCGGATATCCAGAACCTGGAAGTGGGTGTCGCGCCGCAGGACGCTAAAATTGTTATCAACTCCCGTACAGGTTCTGTTGTTATGAACCGCGAAGTCACGCTGGATAACTGCGCCGTGGCACAAGGGAACCTCTCGGTCACGGTCAACCAGTCAGCCAATGTCAGCCAGCCGAACACGCCGTTTGGCGGTGGTCAGACAGTGGTCACGCCGCAGACACAGATTGACCTGCGTCAGAGTGGCGGCTCCCTGCAAAGTATTCGTTCCAGCGCCAATCTGAATAGCGTGGTACGCGCACTGAACGCGCTGGGCGCAACACCTATTGATCTGATGTCCATTTTGCAATCAATGCAGAGCGCAGGTTGCCTGCGGGCTAAGCTGGAGATCATTTAATGCTGACTGACAGCCGCTTGATGGCGAGCGCGGCATGGGACGCGCAATCGCTTAACGATCTGAAAACCAAAGCCGGGCAGGATCCGCAGACTAACCTGAGGCCTGTGGCGCGTCAGGTAGAGGGGATGTTCGTGCAAATGATGCTGAAAAGCATGCGCGAAGCCCTGCCAAAAGACGGTATTTTCAGCAGCGATTCCACGCGGATGTACACCAGCTTATATGACCAGCAAATTGCCCAGCAGATGACGGCAGGCAAGGGGCTGGGACTGGCCGATATGATGGTCCAACAGATGTCCGGCGGGCAGGCGCCGGTTGCTGCGGGTGACCAGATGCAGCAGGTGCCGATGAAATTCGATCCCGAAACCATCAAAACTTATCAAAGCCAGGCTATTACGCAAATGGTGCGTAAGGCACTGCCGAAAGCGCCGGAAAATAGTGACGAGCCGCTGAGCGGCGACAGTAAAGACTTCCTGGCTCAACTTTCCCTGCCTGCTCGTCTTGCCAGTGAGCAAAGCGGGGTTCCTCACCATTTGATTCTGGCGCAGGCCGCGCTGGAATCGGGTTGGGGCCAGCGACAAATCACCCGTGAAAACGGTGCGCCGAGCTTTAACATTTTCGGCGTGAAGGCGACGCCTGGTTGGAAAGGGCCGACCACCGAAATCACCACCACTGAATATGAAAATGGCGAAGCCAAAAAGGTCAAAGCCAGGTTCCGTGTCTATAGCTCGTATCTGGAAGCGCTCTCTGATTATGTCAGCATGCTAAGTCGCAATCCGCGGTATGCGGCGGTGACGACAGCGGCAACGCCGGAACAAGGCGCACAGGCGTTGCAGAACGCGGGCTATGCCACCGATCCGAAATATGCGCAGAAACTGACAAGTATGATTCAGCAGCTTAAGTCGATGGGCGAGAAGGTCAGCAAGGCCTATAGCAATGATATTGAAAATCTGTTCTGAAACGACTCAAGTTCAGCTCAGGGTTGCCGATAATCGTTAGCAGGACTTATGTCTCAAAGTTTATAAGGAACCTCAATGGCCAACTTGATTAATACCGCGATGAGTGGGCTCAGTGCAGCCCAGGCGGCGCTTAATACCACCAGTAATAACATTTCAAGTTATAACGTGACGGGCTATACCCGCCAGACAACAGTCCTGACTGCGGCGAATAGCACCCTGGGTGCTGGTGGGTGGATTGGCAACGGTGCGTTTGTCTCAGGTGTGCAACGTGAATATGATTCGTTTATTACGAACCAGCTACGCGCAGCGAATACTCAGAGTAGCAGCCTGACGACCCGTTATAACCAAATGTCAAAAATTGACAATATGTTGTCGGGTTCAACCAATACGCTGGCCACTGCGCTGCAAGGTTTCTTCTCCAGCGTTCAGACTCTGGTCAGTAACGCCGAGGATTCATCATCCCGCCAGAGTGTACTGGGTAAAGCCGATGGTCTGGTTAACCAGTTTAAAGTGGCTGACCAGTACCTGCGCGATCAGGATAAACAGGTTAACACCTCTATCTCCTCAAGCGTTGATCAGATTAATAACTACACCAAGCAAATCGCTAATCTGAACGACCAAATTTCACGTCTGACGGCAGTAGGTGGCGGTGCATCGCCGAACGACTTGCTGGATCAGCGCGACCAACTGGTAAGTGAGCTAAACGGCATTGTGGGCGTTGAAGTCAGCGTCCAGGACAACAGCACGTTTAACATCACAATGGCGAATGGCTATACGCTGGTTCAGGGTAGTACTTCCCGCCAGTTGGCCGCGGTGGCATCCAGTGATGATCCTGCCCGTACGACGGTTGCTTATGTTGACCCGACCGCAGGGAACATTGAAATTCCGGAAAAACTGCTGACAACCGGTTCACTGGGTGGCGTGTTGACCTTCCGCTCTCAGGATCTGGACAAAACGCGCAATACGCTGGGCCAGTTGGCTTATGTTTTCGCAGATAAGTTCAATGCACAGCATAAACAAGGCTATGACACCGATGGTGATCCGGGTACCGACTTCTTCACGATTGGCACGCCGTCCACTCTGAGCAATGCGAAAAACACCGGTACTGGTGTCCTGTCAACAATCATTAGTGACAGCACCAAAGTGCAGGCGACGGATTACAAGCTGCTTAAAACCGATACTGGCTGGAATGTGACCCGACTGGCAGATAATACGGCGTTTGCCGTTACTCCGGATGCCAGCGGCAACCTCAGTTTTGACGGTCTGACCGTCAGTGTTTCCGGTACAGCGAACAAAAACGACAGTTTCACGGTGAAACCGGTCGTGAACGCCATTACCAATATGAGTGTGGCCATCACCGATGAGTCGAAAATTGCCATGGCGTCCAGCGCGACATCTGGTAAGAGCGACAACACCAATGGCCAGGCGCTGTTAAATCTGCAAAACAGCAAAGTCATCGGCAATACAAAAAGTTTTAACGATGCCTACGCGTCAATGATCAGCTATGTCGGTACAACGACCTCTACGCTGAAAACCAGCAGTACTACGCAGGCGAATGTTGTTACGCAGCTTACTGACCAGCAGCAATCGATTTCTGGCGTCAACCTCGACGAAGAGTACGGTAACCTGCAGCGTTACCAGCAATATTATCTCGCAAACGCGCAGGTGTTGCAGACGGCAAACACGCTGTTCGATGCGATACTGAACGTACGCTAAGTAAGGGGTAAGAGATGCGTATTAGTACTCAGATGATGTATGACCAAAACATGCGCGGCATTACCAATTCACAGACTAAGTGGATGGATTATGGCTTGCAAATGTCGACAGGCCAGCGCGTGAACAAACCTTCTGACGATCCGATTGCCGCCTCCCAGGCTGTAGTGGTTTCTCAGGCTCAACAGCAGAACGAGCAGTATAAAACCGCGCGTACTTTCGCTACTCAGAAAGTATCGTTGGAAGAAAGCGTGCTGTCACAGGTGACCACTGCTGTAACTGCGGCACATACCTCGCTGGTTGCGGCTGCGAACGGTACACTGAGCGACGATGACCGTGCGTCTATGGCGACAGAGCTACAAGGTGTTCGCGATCAATTGCTCAACCTGGCAAACAGCACTGATGGTAACGGTCGCTATATTTTTGGTGGCTATAAAACCGACACTCCACCGTTTAACGCCGCAGGTGCTTACAATGGCGGCAGTGTTGCGATCAGTCAGCAGGTGGATGCCTCCCGTAGCATGGTGATTGCCCACACGGGCGACCAGGTCTTCAATAGCATTACCAGCAATGCGATCCCGGAACCTGGTGGTGGTACTTCGCAAACCAACGTGTTCAGTATGTTAGATGACGCGATTGCGGCGCTGAAAGTCCCGGTTTCAGGTAACGAGGCAGCTCAGGCTGTTTCTCAGGCAGCCCTGGATAAAGCCAACCGTGGCCTGACCAACTCGCTGAATAACGTATCGACCGTTCGTGCACAGTTGGGTACGCAGTTACAAGAGCTGACCAATCTCGATGAGTTGGGTGATGACCGTTCGCTTTCACTGAAAACACAAATGAGCGATCTCGTTGATGTAGACTGGAACTCGGTCATCTCGTCTTACACCATGCAGCAGACGGCATTGCAGGCATCCTATAAAACATTTAGCGACATGCAAGGCATGTCGCTGTTCCAGCTCAATAAGTAATCTTCGCTTTAGAACATGTCTGGAAACTGGAACATGTTCTGTGTGCCCGCACCGATATCCGGTGCGGGCCTTTTTTTTAGCCGATATTGCGCGATTGTGCAGTAACACGACGGTTATCCACTAAACGGATCACCAGGGCGACTGCGCCAGTCAACGTTGCCAGCGCCACCACGCCAGGCCATGCGGCGATAGTGTAGACCTTACTGCCGAGCGCTGAACCCAGCGCCATCCCAATGAATACGACAGTAAAGAGAAGGGCGTTCAGACGGCCACGCGCCTTTGGCTCCAGGCCATACACCAGATTCTGGTGCGCCACGAGACTGGACTGTAAGCCAAGATCAAAACCAACAGCCGACAGGGCTATCAGTGCCAGTTGTCCATGCGGTGGCAATGCCGGCAGTGCGAACATCAGCGCAAAGGATATTGTGACCAGCCCGGCACCCAGTTGAGTCACTTTTTCAGCACCGACTTTATCTGCCAGCCCCCCGGCTAAGGGTGCCGCCAGTGCGCCTGCTGCGCCTGCAATACCAAACATACCTGCGACGGCGCTTCCGAGCTGATAGTTATCCAGCAACATTACTGCAAGGGTTGACCAGAAAGCGCTAAACGCGATGGATAAAAAGCCCTGCGCAAACGCAGCACGGCGTAGGGCAGGGTAACGCTGCCAAAGATGCGCCATTGTTTTCATCAGCGCGGGATAACCGAGCGTTGAATGCGCGGCGAATCGCGGCAACACAAACCACATCAGAACGGCGATAAATGCAATGCTGGCAGCAGCAAGCTGGAACATAATGCGCCAGCCAAACGCTGCGCCAACAACGCCGCTCACGGTACGAGAAAGTAAAATACCCAACAGTAACCCCGTCATCACTGTACCGACGGTTTTCCCTTGCTTACCTTCGGGGGCAAGAATAGCGGCGGCGGGAACAATATCCTGCGCCATGGTGGCCGCCATCCCGATCAACAGACTGATAAGTAATAACCCCGGCAAATGTGCCATCAAGCTACAGGCCAGCAGCAGTAAAGCCAGCGCCACGCTTTTCGCAAGAATAAGATGACGACGATCGTAGCGGTCGCCCAGCGGCAATAAAAAGAGGATGCCCAGCGCGTAGCCTGCCTGCGTCAGCGTCGGAACCAGCCCCATTCCGTTAACGGTCAAATGCAGATCGCTGCCCATCAGTGGTAATAAGGGTTGTGCATAATAAATCGCGGCGACGCTAAAACCCGCCCCCAGCGCCAGCGCAAAGATAATCCACTGCGCCGGATTTAACGATTGAGAACGACGGTTCATAACTTTTCCTCAAACATATTCATAGTTGGTGTGAATGTATTTTTGTCGATTACAGCGTGACGCGGTAGCCAGCAGAGTGGTAAAACGGTTATACGTGAAACGTATAGAGGAAATTTAAATGCAGCGTGCAGAACGTATAGACCGCGTTGATCTGATGCGCACGCTGGTGCGCATTGTAGAGGCGGGGTCGCTATCGGCCGCAGCGCGCCAGCTCAATACCACGCAGGCCACGGTGAGTCGTCGTCTGCAGTCGCTGGAAACCATGCTCGGAGTCAAACTGGTTCTTCGTACCACCCATGCGATGAAGCTCACCGACGATGGCGAGCGCTGCTATCAACATGCGAGACGTGTCATTGATACCTGGCTTGCGCTTGAAGATGAACTGAGCCAGACAGAAGATGAGCCCGTCGGGATGCTTCGTGTGCGAGCGCCTCATGCCTTTGGTCAGGAACAGCTCCTGGCCCCGCTGACGCGTTTTCTGGAACGCTACCCGCAGCTTTCGGTGCAATGGATGCTTAACGATAAAACAGTCAATTTTCTCAGCGAGAATCTTGATTGCGCGATTCGGGTTGGGGCCGAAGTGGACCCGGCGACGGTTTCCGTCCTGCTTGCCGAAGTTCCGCGTTCCATTGTCGCATCGCCGACGCTGCTGGCCCGTTTTGCGGAAATCCGCACGCCTCAGGATCTGGCGGCGCTGCCGTGGATTGCGTTAAGCACCTTTTACCAGCATAACGTTGCCGTCACCAACGTGTTTAGCGGGGTAACAGAGCAAATAACTATTGCGCCCAGGCTCTATACCGACAGTTTATATGTGGCACGCAATACCGCGCTGTCAGGGCTGGGTGTGGCCGTTGTCTCAAGCTGGACGGTAGAAGAGAATATCGGCAACGGCAGACTGGTGGCTTTACTGCCTGAGTGGCAGATCCCACCGTTGCCTGTGCATCTGGTGTACCCCTGGGCGCGTTATTATCCGGCACGTTTGCGGATGTTTCTCCAGTTGATGCGCGAGGTCATGCCGGGCCTGAGTGGAATGCGACAGCCTGCGCTGAAAGCATAAAAAAAGCCGACCCGGAGGTCGGCTTTTTATCAGCAGAGTGCTTATTCCGCGGCGTTCGGTCGTGTAGCTGGCGCCGTTGCGGTATGCGTGGCGCTGTGACCGCCTGCAGAACCTTTGCCGTCAAAGTTGAACTGTGGACGGACCCAGTCACTGTGACGCGGCGCTTCCGGCACATAGGCAGGTGCAGGCGCTTTGGTCATCGGCGCAGTGGCATGATGGACCTCGCTGGCTGCCACAGGTGCTACGCGCTCAATCGCTGCAGCAACCGGGGCTACAGGTTCAACAACCGGGGCTACCGGAGTAGCTTCTGGCTGTTTTTCCTCGACAGCAACAGGCGCTTGCGGTTGCTCTGCAACAACAGGTGCTGTTTCTTCAACAACCGGTGTAACAACCGCAGGTTCAGCGGTTTTCGCCACCTCTTCCGCGACCGGACGGTCTTCCTCTGCGATCAGTTCCGGCTGTGCTTCAACCGGGGCTTCGATCACTTCCGGATTCGTGGTTTCGACCACAACAGGCTCTGGCTCGATAACCGGTGCCTGCGGTGCGACTTCAACCACTTCCTCAGCCGGTGCCTGTACATCAGCTACGACGGACTGCTGCTCTTGCTGAGCGGTGGCCACAACTTGTTCGACTTCGGCAATGGCAGGTGCGACATCGGTAGCGGTGACACTGTTTTGCTGCTCAACAACCGGTGCTTCTTGCACCTCGTCCTGAGGACGCGTAACCGGATAGCGAACCCACACTTTACCGGACGCCATTTCCGGAGAAGCACAGGCAATCTCCAGCGGCATTGCGGACTGTGCCGGGTAACGCTCATCACGGTAGCGACGGCGACGCTGACCACTGACGCGCAGATGACGCGGCGAACGGCGAGAACGACGCGGCATACCTGCAGTATCACGGTTTTCTGCAGTTTCTTCTTGCTCAGCAACGTTCTCAACAACGGCCGGCAGATCCACTTTCGCCAGCTCTGTACGTTGTACAGGGGCTTCTGTGGTACCCGGTTCTACGGCAACAGCCTCTTCACTTGTGCTTGCCGGAGCATCACCGAAACGGACTTTCTGGTTCAACTGACGCTGTTTACGGCGCGGCATCACCTGAACGCGCTCTTCCTGTTCGGCTTCCTGCTCAGGTTGTTCTTCACGGTTCAGTGCTTTCACATCCTGCTGCGCCTGGCGTTTTTCGTCGTTATTACGACGACGATTGCGCTCGCGGCGGGAAGGCTGCTGCTCATCACGCTGTTTCGTTTTTTCCGTCTCTTCCGCAGCTACGGGTACTGGCTGGCGGGCTTCACGCGCTTCGGCATTCTGCTGTGGTTTCTCACGGCGATTACGGCGATTGTCATCGCGGTTCTCACGCCCTTCATTACCTTCTGCACGCGGTTCACGACGTTCATTGCGGTCACGACGGTTACCCTGGCGCGATTTGCGGCGATCTTGCTGGCGCTCCTGCTTCTCTTCTTTCTTCTCTTCCTGAACTTCGGCTGGTGCGGCAGTTTCACTCCCGGCAAACAGGTTTTTCAGGGCGGAGACAAGACGGCTAAGAAGACCCGGAGCAGCAGGTGCTGCTACTGAAGGCTCGCTGCTGACAGCCGGTTGCGCCTTCACTACAGGGGCTTCAGGTGCCGTTGGTGCAGGCGGAACTTCCGGCATGACGAAGGCAGCCAGCGCTGGCTGCTCAGGACGTTTACGCTCGGCAGATTCCTCGTCTGACGGCATAGCCATCTCTTCTTCATGCAGCTTCGGCAGCATGTAGCTGAGGGTGGTTGTCTCTTCGCCTTTACGCACGCGCAGTACGGAATAGTGCGGCGTTTCCATCTGATCGTTCGGTACGATTACGCAACGCACGCCACCCTGACGGGTTTCAATAGCGCTGACTGCGGCGCGTTTTTCGTTCAACAGATAGGAGGCGATCGGCACCGGAACGATGGCATGCACTTCCTGGGTATTTTCTTTCAGCGCTTCTTCTTCGATGAGGCGCAGAATAGAAAGTGACAGGGATTCGTTGTCACGGATAGTCCCGGTTCCGCTACAACGCGGGCACACATGGTGGCTGGACTCGCCGAGTGACGGGCTCAGGCGCTGACGGGACATCTCCAGCAGGCCGAAGCGAGAAATATGGCTGATTTGAATACGCGCACGGTCCTGACGAACGGCTTCGCGCAGACGGTTTTCCACCGCGCGCTGATGGCGTACCGGCGTCATATCGATAAAGTCGATAACGATCAGACCACCGAGGTCACGCAGACGCAACTGACGTGCAATTTCGTCTGCCGCTTCCAGGTTAGTGTTAAAGGCGGTCTCTTCGATATCACCGCCACGGGTTGCACGCGCGGAGTTGATATCGATGGCGGTCAACGCTTCGGTGCTATCGATAACGATAGAGCCGCCGGACGGCAGACGTACTTCACGCTGGAAGGCGGATTCAATCTGCGATTCGATTTGGTAGTGGCTAAACAGCGGGATTTCACCGGTGTAGAGCTTAATTTTGCTGCTGAAATCCGGACGGCCCAGCGCGGAGATATGCTGGCGAGCCAGCTCAAGCACTTTCGGGTTATCGATAAGGATTTCGCCGATGTCCTGACGCAGATAATCACGGAAAGCACGAACGATAACGTTACTTTCCTGGTGAATCAGAAACGGAGCAGGGCGGTTTTCAGCGGCCTTCTGAATAGCTTCCCAGTGTTTCAGACGGAAGCTCAGATCCCACTGCAGAGCATCAGCAGATTTACCCACACCGGCGGTGCGGACGATCAGACCCATGCCATCGGGCAATTCGAGGCTGGCCAGCGCTTCTTTCAGTTCGGTACGGTCATCGCCTTCAATACGACGAGAAATGCCACCCGCGCGCGGGTTGTTTGGCATCAGTACCAGATAGCTGCCTGCCAGGCTAATAAAGGTAGTCAGCGCAGCGCCTTTGTTGCCGCGTTCTTCTTTATCAATCTGGACGATAACTTCCTGACCTTCGCGCAATACATCTTTGATGTTCGGACGGCCATGAGAGTTGTAATTGGCAGGGAAATATTCGCGGGCAATTTCTTTGAGGGGAAGGAAACCGTGACGTTCAGCGCCGTAATCAACAAAGGCAGCTTCCAGGCTCGGTTCAATTCGGGTGATTTTACCTTTGTAGATGTTCGCTTTTTTCTGCTCGTGTCCAGGACTTTCAATATCCAGATCGTACAGACGCTGCCCATCAACAAGGGCGACACGCAACTCTTCTTGCTGAGTTGCGTTGATTAACATTCTTTTCATCGTAACTTACTCATTATTCTTACATTGACGACTAAGCTGCGGGCATGATGACGCCTTTCCGGGGGAGAACCGATGGCCTCGTGTCTGTTCACGTCGCCAACCTCACGGTTGTCGTTCGCTTAAGAGGCGCAGTGTGTCGGTTGCCTGTATTTCCTGTGGAAAACACAGCGCAATTATCAGGGGAACAGCCTGGGAAAAACTCTCCAGAGAAGATTCCATCTACCGGTAAGGACTGCAACCCGCAGCCCGCTAACTGCCTGAAAGTCCAATACGTCTTACGCCATTGCTGCGTGTATGGTCGGACAGGCAAAACTGGTCATTCCGCACAATTGCTTGTTATAACAAGATCCAACGCGGAAAACTGCAACATTATTCCTTGCGAACCCTGTTATAGCAAGCTGACTTTTACCTTTTATCACCCGGTTACTCACAGTTTTTTCACTTTTGCCTGGCGATTGGTTTAATAACCGCCAAAACGTCTGTGTCGAACGAAGGAGGCCAGGATCAAAAGTAAATATAAGCATATAAAAATGAGTGGCGCTATTCATCGACGCTATTTAGAATCGCCTCCCATGAAAACTGAGACTCCTTCCGTAAAAATTGTTGCTATCGCCGATGACGAAGCGGGGCAACGCATCGATAACTTTTTACGCACCCAACTGAAAGGTGTGCCAAAAAGTATGATTTACCGCATCTTGCGTAAAGGCGAAGTCCGCGTGAATAAAAAACGCGTGAAGCCGGAATATAAGCTGGAAGCGGGCGATGAAGTGCGTATTCCACCTGTCCGCGTTGCGGAACGGGAAGAGGAAGCGGTTTCCCCGCACCTGCAAAAAGTTGCCGCGCTGAGCGACGTCATTCTTTATGAAGATGAACATATCCTGGTGCTGAATAAACCCTCTGGCACTGCGGTACACGGTGGTAGCGGGTTAAGTTTTGGCGTCATTGAAGGCCTGCGTGCATTACGTCCGCAAGCGCGTTTTCTGGAACTGGTGCACCGTCTGGATCGAGACACCTCCGGTGTGCTGCTGGTCGCCAAAAAACGTTCCGCGCTGCGTTCCCTGCATGAGCAGTTGCGTGATAAAGGCATGCAGAAAGATTATCTGGCGCTGGTGCGCGGGCAGTGGCAGTCCCACGTCAAAGTGGTGCAGGCGCCGCTGTTGAAAAATATTCTCCAAAGCGGTGAGCGTATTGTGCGCGTGAACCAGGAAGGAAAGCCGTCAGAAACCCGCTTTAAAGTCGAAGAGCGTTATGAAGCCGCGACACTGGTGCGTTGTAGCCCGGTGACGGGTCGTACGCATCAAATTCGCGTCCATACCCAATATGCGGGTCATCCGATTGCCTTTGACGATCGATATGGTGATCGTGAGTTTGATAAACAACTGGCAGGCACCGGGTTAACACGGCTGTTTCTGCATGCCGCGGCGTTGAAGTTTACCCACCCCAATACCGGCGAAACTATTCGTATAGAAGCGCCGCTGGACGATCAACTCAAGCGCTGTCTGCAAGTGCTACGCAACAAGAAAGCATAAGTAAGGGCGGTCATGGTGACCGCCTTTCTTTTATGCGCGAGTCGTTTTAAGCGGCACCGCAGTGTTCTTTTCCTTAATAGGCAGATTGACCAGCGCGGCCAGTAGGGCCAGGGCGATATCTGCATACCATACCCAGTCGAGATTTCCTGCATATTGCATGGCCAGTCCGCCCAGCCACGCGCCAAAGAAAGCGCCAACCTGATGTGAAAACAAGGTAAAGCCAAACAGTGTCGCCAGATAACGGGTTCCAAATAACTTACCAACAATACCTGCCGTTGGCGGCACGGTAGCAAGCCAGGTTAAGCCTATCGCACAGGCGAAGAGATAGAATGCCAGCGTCGTTTTTGGCGACAGCAAAAAAACGATGATCAGTATTGCACGGGACGCGTATAGCACGGCGAGAATATATTTCATCGGGAATCGCTTTCCGAGAAACCCCGCGAAAATACTGCCTGCGATATTACAAAGACCGATCAGCGAAAGGCTAATGGCAGAGACAGAGGCATCGTGTCCACACAAACTAACTTCACTCGGCAAATGCGTAGTGAGAAATGCCACGTGAAAGCCACAGGTCAAAAAACCGGCATGCAGAAGCAGATAGCTGGGATGACGAAAGGCCGCGCGAATTTGCTGTTTAAGCCCCGGATCTTCTGATACTGCAGGTTGAGTCAGCGTGGGCGAAGGTTTTTCGCTTTTCCGACACAGAAACCACGATGGAATTATTGTCGACAGCGCGGCGAGGGCCAGGAAAACCAGTCCTGCGGCGACACCACGCAGACTGACAATAAATTGTATTAGTGGGGCGAAGATAAATTGCCCCATGGAACCACCGGCGTTAATCATACCGCTGGCAACGGAGCCTTTATCAGATGGCAATCTTCCCGCGACGATGCCGATCAATACAGAGAAGCTACCCGCGGCGGCGCCAGCCGGGCTCAACAGTCCCTGTGCGAGCGTCAGCGGTAAAAAAGAGGACGCCCATAGTGTGCCAAGCTGCCCCAGCGCTATCAGGACAGCACCGATGACCAACACGTTGAAAGCTCCGCGCTTATCCGCCCAGGCACCAAATAGTGGCTGAAATGCGCCCCACATTAGTTGCCCTATTGCCAGTGCCATACTGACTTCGGCAATGCTCATTGTGGTGGAGTGCACAATAGGGTGGACAAACAGCCCCACCGTCTGCCGTACACCCATGGTTATCATTAAAATCAGACTGGCCAGGGCAACCAGCGACCACAGCCCCGCTGACGGCTCTTGAGATACGCGACGTTTCACCACCGGGGCTTCCTTACATAACCGCAATACATGAGTGGATTTATTAGCGCGATAGCGGGTTACAGCCTTCCCGGCGCAGCATCTGGCACAGTGCAATCAGCGGCAGGCCAACCAGCGTATTCGGATCGCGACCTTCCAGGCGGTCAAAAAGCGCAATCCCAAGACCTTCACTCTTAAAGCTTCCCGCACAGTGCAGAGGGTTTTCTTTACGCACGTAGTCTTCTATTTCCTGGGCACTCAGGTGGCGAAAATGCACATCGAAAGGTTCGCACTCGGTTTGTAAATGACCCGTTGCGGAATTAAACAGCGCCAGCCCGGTATAAAATGTCACAATATTTCCGCTGGCCCGGGTTAATTGCTGACGTGCATTTTCTTCGGTCAGCGGCTTGCCGGTAATTTCACCTTCCAGCATGCACACTTGATCAGATCCAATAATCAAATGATGGGGAAAGCGTTGGGCCAGCGATTGCGCTTTCTCTTGCGCCAGTCGCAGCACGAGGTGGCGGGGGGACTCGCCGGGTTGTGGGGTTTCGTCGGTCAGTGGCGCGGCACATTCAAACGCCAGCCCGAGCTTCTCTAATAACGCACGACGCCAGGGCGATGTCGATGCAAGAACAATATCTGACATATTTTTTTCACCAAATATGGCTTAACCATGACAGGCATTTTAAACTGTAGGCCGCAATGTGTGCGAATTATTGGCAAAAGGCAACCTCAGGCTGCCTTTTTCTTTGACTCTATGACGTTACAAAGTTAATATGCGCGCCCTATGCAAAAGGTAAAATTACCCCTGACTCTCGATCCGGTTCGCACGGCTCAGAAACGCCTTGATTATGAGGGCATCTATCTGCCCAATCAGGTTGAGCGTGTCGCCGAATCTGTAGTCAGTGTGGACAGTGATGTGGAATGCTCCATTTCGTTCGCCATCGACAACCAACGCCTCGCGGTTATAACCGGCGATGCGAAAGTGACGGTGTCCCTCGAATGCCAGCGTTGCGGCAAGCCGTTTACCCATCAGGTTCACACAACATATTGTTTTAGTCCTGTCCGTTCCGACGAACAGGCTGAAGCACTGCCGGAAGCGTATGAACCGATTGAGGTTAACGACTTCGGTGAAATCGATCTGCTGGCGATGGTTGAAGATGAAATCATCCTCTCCTTGCCCGTAGTTCCGGTGCATGATTCTGAACACTGTGAAGTGTCCGAGGCGGACATGGTCTTTGGTGAATTGCCTGATGAAGCGCAAAAGCCAAACCCATTTGCCGTATTAGCCAGCTTAAAGCGTAAGTAATAGGTTTTCCCCGCTCAAACGGGGGTAAATCGTAATTAAGGAGTAAGGTCCATGGCCGTACAACAGAATAAACCAACCCGTTCCAAACGTGGCATGCGTCGTTCTCATGACGCGCTGACCGCAGTCACCAGCCTGTCTGTAGACAAAACCTCTGGTGAAACCCACCTGCGTCACCACGTTACCGCCGACGGTTTCTACCGCGGTCGCAAGGTAATCACTAAGTAATCACGCGCAAGCGTGATCAAACTTAGTGAGGATTTCCCCGTGAAAACGGGGATTTACCGATACCTTGACTCGTCTAACCCTGGCGTTAGATGTCATGGGGGGCGATTTTGGCCCTTCCGTGACAGTGCCTGCAGCTTTGCAGGCACTGAACTCTAATTCGCATCTTAATCTTCTTTTAGTCGGCGATCCCGACGCTATCACACCATTGCTCGCCAAAGCTGATTTCGAGCAACGCTCGCGCTTGCTTGTTATTCCCGCACAGTCAGTTATTGCCAGCGATGCGCGCCCCTCGCAAGCTGTCCGCAACAGTCGCGGCAGTTCAATGCGTATGGCGCTGGAGCTTGTAAAAGAAGGTCGTGCCGAGGCCTGCGTCAGTGCTGGTAATACCGGCGCGCTGATGGGGCTGGCTAAAATGTTGCTCAAACCCATTGAGGGCATTGAGCGTCCCGCGCTGGTGACTGTTTTACCGCACCAGCAGAAAGGGAAAACGGTGGTGCTCGATTTAGGCGCCAACGTCGACTGCGATGGCAAGATGCTGGCGCAGTTTGCAGTAATGGGTGCGGTGATGGCAGAAGAAGTTTTGGAGATCGCTAACCCCCGCGTGGCGCTTCTGAACATTGGTGAAGAAGAGACCAAAGGCCATGACAACATTCGCGATGCTGCAGCGATTTTAAAAGCGGTTCCGACGATTAACTATATTGGTTATCTGGAAGCGAACGAATTACTCACCGGTAAAACGGATGTACTGGTTTGTGACGGTTTTACGGGAAACGTCACATTAAAAACGATGGAAGGTGTTGTCAGAGTGTTTCTTTCGCTGCTGAAATCTCAGGGTGAAGGGAAAAAACGGTCGTGGTGGCTGATTTTATTAAAGCGTTGGTTACAAAAAAGCCTGAGCAGGCGATTCAGTCACCTCAACCCCGACCAGTATAATGGCGCCTGTCTGTTAGGATTGCGCGGCACGGTGATTAAGAGTCATGGTGCTGCCAATCAGCGAGCATTTACCGTCGCGATTGAACAGGCAGTGCAGGCGGTGCAGCGGCAAGTTCCCCGGCGAATTGCCGCTCGCCTGGAATCTGTGTTACCGGAAAAAGACTGAGCGTACATGTATACGAAGATTATTGGTACCGGCAGCTATCTGCCTGAACAAGTGCGAACTAACGCCGACCTGGAAAAAATGGTGGATACGTCTGACGAGTGGATTGTCACCCGCACAGGTATTCGTGAACGCCGTATTGCTGCGCCAGATGAAACCGTCTCCACCATGGGGTTTGAAGCTGCAAAGCGCGCTCTGGAGATGGCAGGTATCAGTGCGGATGAGATTGGTCTGATTATTGTCGCTACCACCTCCGCAACGCATGCATTCCCTAGCGCCGCATGTCAGGTGCAGAACATGTTAGGCGTGAAAGGCTGCCCGGCATTTGATGTTGCTGCTGCCTGCGCGGGTTTCACCTATGCGCTTAGCATCGCCGATCAATATGTAAAATCGGGCGCGGTGAAAAATGCGCTGGTGATCGGTTCTGACGTTCTGGCGCGTACCTGCGACCCGGAAGATCGTGGCACCATTATTATTTTTGGCGATGGCGCGGGCGCAGTTGTGCTCGGCGCATCCGAAGAGCCGGGTATTATCTCTACGCATCTGCATGCTGACGGTAGTTACGGCGAACTGTTAACGCTGCCGAATGCCGATCGTGTGCATCCAGAGAGTCCTATTTTCCTGACAATGGCAGGAAACGAAGTCTTTAAAGTGGCGGTGACTGAGCTTTCTCGCATCGTCGACGAAACCCTCGAAGCGAATAATTTGCAGCGCAGCGAGCTGAACTGGCTGGTGCCGCATCAGGCAAATCTGCGCATTATCAGCGCGACAGCCAAAAAACTGGGCATGTCGCTCGATAACGTGGTGGTGACACTCGATCGTCACGGTAATACTTCTGCGGCGTCTGTCCCTTGTGCGCTGGATGAAGCGGTTCGCGACGGGCGCATTCAGCGCGGCCAATTGATTCTGCTGGAAGCCTTTGGCGGTGGTTTCACCTGGGGCTCTGCGCTGGTTCGTTTCTAGTACTAAGGATAAAAACATGACGCAATTTGCATTTGTGTTCCCGGGACAGGGCTCTCAAACCGTGGGTATGTTAGCTGACATGGCAGCAACTCACCCGGTTGTTGAAGAGACATTCCGTGAAGCCTCTGCGGCACTTGGCTACGATCTGTGGGCACTTGTTCAACAAGGGCCGGCGGAAGAGTTGAATAAAACCTGGCAGACGCAGCCTGCATTGTTGACGGCTTCCGTTGCCTTATGGCGTGTGTGGCAGCAACAGGGCGGTAAAACCCCTGCGTTGATGGCCGGCCACAGCCTGGGCGAGTACTCTGCACTGGTCTGTGCAGGTGTTATCCCGTTTGCAGACGCGGTGCGTCTGGTTGAACTGCGCGGTAAATTCATGCAGGAAGCCGTGCCGGAAGGTACTGGTGCTATGGCGGCAATTATCGGTCTGGATGATGCGTCCATCGCCAAAGCGTGTGAAGAGTCCGCGCAAGGGCAGGTTGTTTCTCCGGTAAACTATAATTCTCCGGGCCAGGTTGTTATCGCAGGCCACAAAGATGCGGTTGATCGTGCGGGTGCTGCCTGTAAAGCTGCTGGCGCGAAGCGCGCGCTGCCGCTGCCGGTCAGCGTGCCATCCCACTGTGCGCTGATGAAACCTGCTGCAGAGAAACTGGCGGCGGAATTAGAAAAAATCACGTTCAGCGCTCCGCAGGTTCCGGTTGTAAACAACGTTGATGTGAAATGCGAAACGTCGCCGGAAGCAATTCGTCACGCGCTGGTGCGTCAGCTTTACAGCCCGGTGCAATGGACCAAAAGCGTTGAATTTATGGCATCACAGGGCGTTGAGCACCTGTATGAAGTTGGCCCAGGTAAAGTGCTTACCGGTCTGACAAAACGTATTGTTGATACCCTGACAGCGTCTGCGCTTAATGAGCCAGCCGCGCTGTCAGAGGCACTTGCGCAATAAAAGAGGAAAACCATGAGTTTTGAAGGAAAAGTCGCGCTGGTTACCGGCGCGAGCCGTGGCATTGGCCGCGCAATCGCGGAAGCCCTTGTTGCTCGTGGCGCGAAGGTTATCGGTACTGCAACCAGCGAAAATGGCGCTCAGGCTATTAGTGATTATTTAGGTGCCAACGGTAAAGGTCTGATGTTGAATGTGACCGATCCTGCATCTATTGAATCTGTGCTGGAAAACATTCGTGCCGGGTTTGGCGAAGTTGATATCCTGGTCAATAATGCCGGTATCACTCGCGATAACCTGTTAATGCGCATGAAAGATGACGAGTGGAACGATATTATCGAAACTAACCTGTCATCGGTTTTCCGTCTGTCAAAAGCGGTGATGCGCGCTATGATGAAAAAGCGTCATGGTCGTATCATCACTATCGGTTCTGTGGTTGGTACCATGGGAAATGCTGGTCAGGCAAACTACGCTGCGGCGAAGGCGGGTCTGATTGGTTTCAGTAAATCGCTGGCGCGAGAAGTCGCATCACGCGGGATTACTGTGAACGTTGTTGCTCCGGGCTTTATTGAAACGGACATGACGCGTGCGCTGACCGAAGATCAGCGTGCGGGTATTCTGGCGCAAGTTCCAGCGGGTCGCCTTGGCGGTGCTCAGGAAATCGCCAGCGCGGTTGCATTTTTAGCCTCTGACGAAGCAGGTTACATCACTGGTGAGACCCTGCACGTCAACGGCGGAATGTATATGGTTTAACCACGATTAAAATTATTTGCGTTATTAGGGCGAAAGGCCTCAAAATAGCGTAAAATCGTGGTACGAACTGCCGGGATTTAGTTGCAAATTTTTCAACATTTTATACACTACGAAAACCATCGCGAAAGCGAGTTTTGATAGGAAATTTAAGAGTATGAGCACTATCGAAGAACGCGTTAAGAAAATTATCGGCGAGCAGCTGGGCGTTAAGCAGGAAGAAGTTACCAACAATGCTTCCTTCGTTGAAGACCTGGGCGCTGATTCTCTTGACACCGTTGAGCTGGTAATGGCTCTGGAAGAAGAGTTTGATACTGAGATTCCGGACGAAGAAGCTGAGAAAATCACCACCGTTCAGGCTGCCATTGATTACATCAACGGTCACCAGGCGTAAGTGAACATCTCCAGGCGGTCATTCGACCGCCTGCGTTTTATCTTTTATCCCCCTAATCTTAATCTTTTTTCCCTCCCTGGAGGACAACCGTGTCTAAGCGTCGTGTAGTTGTGACCGGACTGGGCATGTTGTCTCCTGTCGGCAATACCGTAGAGTCTACCTGGAAAGCTCTCCTTGCCGGTCAGAGTGGCATCAGCCTGATCGACCATTTCGATACTAGCGCCTACGCAACGAAATTTGCTGGCTTAGTAAAGGACTTTAACTGTGAAGACATCATCTCGCGTAAAGAACAGCGCAAGATGGATGACTTTATTCAATATGGAATTGTCGCTGGCGTTCAGGCCATGCAGGATTCTGGCCTTGAAGTGACGGAAGAGAACGCAACCCGCATCGGTGCCGCTATTGGTTCCGGTATTGGTGGTCTCGGCCTGATTGAGGAAAACCACAGTTCTTTAGTGAATGGTGGCCCGCGTAAAATCAGCCCGTTCTTCGTCCCGTCGACGATTGTTAATATGGTGGCCGGTCACCTGACCATCATGTTTGGCCTCCGCGGCCCAAGTATTTCGATTGCCACAGCCTGTACCTCTGGTGTGCATAATATCGGCCATGCTGCACGTATGATCGCCTATGGCGATGCGGATGCGATGCTTGCCGGTGGCGCAGAAAAAGCGAGTACCCCGCTGGGCGTGGGTGGCTTTGGTGCGGCACGTGCGCTTTCTACACGCAACGATAATCCTCAGGCTGCGAGCCGTCCGTGGGATCAGGACCGTGATGGTTTTGTTCTTGGCGATGGCGCAGGCATTATCATGCTTGAAGAGTATGAGCACGCGAAAAAACGCGGTGCGAAAATTTATGCGGAAATTGTTGGTTTCGGCATGAGTAGCGATGCTTACCACATGACCTCTCCGCCGGAAAACGGTGCGGGTGCTGCTGATGCGATGGTCAACGCCATTCGTGATGCGGGCCTTGAACCTGGCCAAATCGGTTATGTAAACGCCCATGGGACATCAACCCCGGCGGGTGACAAAGCTGAAGCGCAGGCGGTTAAATCCGTGTTTGGTGATGCAGCAAGCCGCATTATGGTTAGCTCTACCAAATCTATGACGGGCCACCTGCTGGGTGCTGCGGGCGCGGTAGAGTCTATCTTCTCTATCCTTGCACTGCGCGACCAGGCTGTTCCGCCGACCATCAACCTGGATAACCCGTCTGAGGGTTGCGATCTGGATTTCGTTCCGCACGAAGCCCGTCAGGTAAATGGTCTGGAGTACACGCTGTGTAACTCCTTCGGCTTTGGTGGTACTAACGGCTCCCTGATCTTCAAAAAGGTCTGAGCGTAGCGCTGTTTATTACCCCAGCCTGTAAAAAGGTCCGCACTGCGGGCCTTTTTTATTCAGTTTTCTCCGCTTGTCCTGCGCAGAGTGTCCTGCCACACTAATCAGCCACGCATAAGGAGCCTCTATGTTGTTGATTAATGGTTGCGAGCAGACATTTCTTGCCGCAAATGACAGAGCGACTCAGTTTGGCGACGGCTGTTTCACGACGGCGCGTATCGACAACGGCACTATCAGTCTGTTGGCTGAACATCTGCATCGTCTGAAACTCGCCTGTGACAGGCTCTTTATCCCTTTTAACCAGTGGAAAACGCTGGAAGACGAAATGCGTCGTCTCGCCGCGGGAAGGACAAGTGGAGTCCTGAAAGCAATTATCAGCCGGGGCGGTGGTGGACGTGGTTATAGCGGAGCCGGGTGCCAGAGTCCGACACGTATTCTCAGCGTTTCTGCGTATCCGACGCATTACACTCGCTGGCGAGAAGAGGGGGTTACGCTGTCACTCAGCCCGGTACGTCTGGGGCGCAATCCGCATCTTGCCGGCATCAAACATCTCAATCGGCTGGAGCAGGTCCTGATCCGCCGTTATCTTGAGCAATCTCACGGTGACGAGGCGCTGGTTCTTGACAGTGAAGGGTGGGTTACGGAATGCTGTGCCGCGAATATTTTCTGGCGCAAAGGCCGCGATGTCTTTACCCCAAACCTGAGTCAGGCTGGCGTTGATGGCATCATGCGGCAATTTTGTCTGCGCCAACTGGCATCTTCCGACTATCGCGTTGTCGAAATCAATGCGTCGCCAGATGCACTTAACACTGCTGATGAAGTCATCATCTGTAATGCATTAATGCCCGTGATCCCCGTGCGCGCGTGGGAGGGCATAAGCTGGACTTCCCGGGAGTTGTACCAATTTTTAGCCCCTCTTTGTGAGCATCCGATATCGTCATGAAAAAAATGTTGCGCGTTGTACTTCTCCTTCTGCTGGTCCTGGTGATTGCGGCAGGCGCGGGTATATGGAAAGTTCGCCAGTTGGCCGACAGTAAGCTCCTCATTAAAGAGGAGACTATTTTTACACTGGAAGCAGGAACCGGGCGCGTTGCGTTGGGTGAACAGCTTTATAGCGAGAAGGTGATTAACCGCCCACGCGTATTCCAGTGGTTGCTGCGCGTGGAGCCTGATCTTTCGCACTTTAAAGCCGGTACCTATCGGTTTACCCCTACTATGACGGTGCGTGACATGCTCCAGTTGCTGGAAAGCGGCAAAGAGGCGCAGTTCCCACTCCGTCTGGTTGAGGGGATGCGGCTAAGTGATTATCTGCAGCAACTGCGTGACGCACCCTATATCAAGCACACCCTGAAAGATGATGAATACGCGACGGTTGCGAAGGCGCTGGATTTCGAGCATGCGGACTGGGTAGAAGGGTGGTTCTGGCCGGATACCTGGATGTATACCGCAAATACCACGGATATTGCACTTCTCAAGCGTGCGCACCAAAAAATGGTGCGGGCAATTGATCAGGCGTGGGAAGGGCGTATGGAGGGGTTACCCTACCAGGATAAAAACCAGATGGTGACGATGGCGTCTATCATCGAGAAAGAGACGGCGGTGGCCAGCGAGCGCGATAAAGTCGCATCGGTCTTTATTAACCGTTTGCGAATTGGGATGCGACTACAAACGGATCCCACCGTGATTTACGGGATGGGGGAGCGGTATAATGGTAAGTTGTCACGTGCCGATCTGGAAACGCCAACGCCGTACAATACCTATATCATCAGCGGCCTGCCGCCGGGCCCGATTGCCACGCCTGGCGAAGCCTCATTGAAAGCCGCGGCGCACCCGGCAAAAACGCCGTATCTCTATTTTGTCGCTGATGGCAAGGGTGGTCACACATTTAACACCAATCTCGCGAGCCACAATCGGTCAGTGCAGGACTATTTAAAAGTACTTAAGGAAAAAAATGGGCAGTAAATACATCGTCATTGAAGGGCTCGAAGGGGCAGGAAAAACCACCGCGCGTGATGTCGTGGTCGACACGCTACGTCAACTGGGCGTAGAGGAGATGGTTTTCACCCGCGAGCCGGGCGGTACGCAACTGGCAGAAAAACTGCGCAGCCTGGTACTGGACATTCGTTCTGTTGGCGATGAGACGATTACGGTTAAGGCCGAAGTATTAATGTTTTATGCTGCCCGCGTTCAATTGGTGGAGACAGTGATTAAACCGGCACTGGCCAACGGAAGTTGGGTGATTGGCGATCGTCACGACCTCTCTACACAAGCCTATCAGGGCGGTGGACGTGGCGTTGACCAGACCATGCTGGCAACATTGCGCGACGCGGTGTTGGGTGATTTCCGCCCGGACCTGACGCTTTATCTGGACGTGACGCCCGAAGTCGGACTCAAGCGCGCCCGTGCTCGCGGTGAGCTGGACCGCATTGAACAGGAATCTCTGGATTTCTTCAACCGCACACGTGCCCGTTATCTTGAACTGGCGGCGGCAGATGACAGCATTCGCACCATCGACGCCACGCAATCGCTCGAAGACGTGGTGGCGGATATCCGCCAGACTGTCACCGCCTGGGTGCAGGAGCAGGGCGCATGAGATGGTACCCGTGGCTGCGAGCGGATTATGAGCAACTGGTCGCCAGTTATCATGCCGGTCGCGGACATCATGCCTTGCTGGTCCACGCGCTACCGGGAATGGGTGACGATGCGCTGATCTATGCGCTGAGCCGTTATCTGCTTTGCCAGCATCCGGAAAATGTCAAAAGCTGCGGCCATTGCCGGGGCTGCCAGTTAATGCAGGCGGGGACGCATCCGGATTATTACCCGTTAGCACCAGAAAAGGGCAAGACCACGCTCGGGATCGACGCGGTGCGCGAGGTCAGCGAAAAACTGTATGAACACGCCCGTCTTGGCGGTGCTAAAGTGGTCTGGATTCAGGACGCCGCGCTTTTAACAGACGCCGCGGCAAATGCCCTGCTTAAAACGCTGGAAGAGCCGCCGAAAGAGACCTGGTTTTTTATGAGCTGTCGCGAACCGGCGCGCTTACTGGCAACTTTGCGTAGCCGCTGTCGGATGCATCACCTCGCGCCGCCTGCCGAGAACTATGCCTGCGCCTGGCTTGCTCGCGAGCACAGCGCGTCACAAGAGACTATTGTCAGCGCATTACGCCTGTGTGGCGGCGCACCCGGTGCGGCCGAGCAACTGCTGCAGGCGGACAACCTCGCACCGCGTCAGGCGCTGTGTCAGTCCCTTGGGCTGATACTCAATAATGGCGACTGGCTTTCGCTACTGGCGATATTGAACCACGAACAGGTGGCCGAACGCCTGCACTGGCTGGCGACACTGCTGCTCGATGCCCTCAAGGTTCAGCAGGGCGCAACATTGCTGACGAATATGGATGCGATAATGCTGGTGCGCCAGCTTGCCAGCCAGTTTAATGGCGAACGCCTGCAAGCCTGCCTTCACGCGGCGGTTGAATGCCGCGAACAGTTGATGACCGTAGTGGGCGTCAACCGTGAATTGTTATTGACCGACCTTTTATTACGCATTGAGCGTTACCTGCAACCCGGCGCTACGTTGCCCGGACAGCATTTCTAAGAGAGAGATTATGTTTTTAGTCGACTCCCATTGCCATCTTGATGGCCTGGATTATCAGTCGTTACATACGGATGTTAATGACGCGCTAGAAAAAGCCGCGGCCCGCGACGTGAAATTCTTCCTCGCCGTGGCGACGACACTGCCGGGTTACCGCAGTATGCGTGACCTGGTGGGAGAGCGTAGCGATGTGGCTTTTTCCTGCGGCGTACATCCGCTCAATCAGGATGAAGACTATGCGGTGGAAGATTTACGCCGCATGGCCGCAGAAGAAGGCGTTGTGGCAATGGGTGAAACGGGTCTGGACTATTATTACACGCCGGAAACCAAAGCCCGCCAGCAAGCGTCGTTTCGTGATCATATCCGTATTGGTCGTGAGCTGAATAAGCCGGTAATTGTTCACACCCGTGATGCGCGGGCAGATACCCTGGCTATCCTTCGCGAAGAAAAGGTGACGGATTGCGGAGGCGTACTACACTGTTTTACGGAAGACAGGGAAACGGCAGGTCAGTTATTAGATCTGGGCTTCTATATCTCGTTTTCCGGGATCGTCACCTTCCGTAACGCGGAGCAACTGCGTGATGCGGCGCGTTACGTTCCGCTCGATCGTTTGCTGGTGGAGACAGATTCACCTTATCTGGCACCGGTTCCTCATCGCGGTAAAGAAAACCAACCGGCGTATGTCCGGGATGTTGCTGAATACATGGCAGTTTTGAAGGGCGTTTCGGTCGATGAACTGGCGCAACAAACCACAGAAAACTTCGCCAGACTGTTCCATATCGATCCGGCCCGCCTGCAATCCCTCTGAATTTTCAGCTTATTTTAGTGCTCGTAATTAATAAGTAATGAGAGTAAAGTTCACCGCCACAAAAGAGGCGGTGAACGCTTTTTTTGACACATTCGGTAATGGGTTTTGTAAATCTATGAAAGTTTTGCCTCTGGCGCTAACTGAAACGTGATAGCCGTCAAACAAACTTATGCGGATTTATTTTACTCTGTGTAATAAATAAAGGGCACTTAGATGTCCTGTTCACAGCACGGTTCTCCCCCCGTGCCAATGCGCAAAAAGCGTAAAAAAAGCACAAATACTCAGGAGCACTCTCAATTATGTTTAAGAATGCATTTGCTAACCTGCAGAAGGTCGGTAAATCGCTGATGCTGCCGGTATCCGTACTGCCTATCGCAGGTATCCTGCTGGGCGTCGGGTCTGCTAACTTCAGCTGGCTGCCAGAAGTGGTTTCTCACGTAATGGCCGAAGCAGGCGGTTCTGTTTTTGCTAACATGCCGCTGATCTTCGCTATCGGTGTTGCTCTTGGCTTCACCAATAACGATGGCGTATCCGGTCTTGCTGCTGTGGTGGCCTACGGCATCATGGTGAAAACCATGTCCGTGGTTGCACCTCTGGTACTGCATTTACCTGCAGAAGAGATCGCGGCTAAACACCTGGCAGATACCGGTGTCCTCGGTGGTATCATCGCCGGTGCCATCGCTGCGTATATGTTTAACCGTTTCTACCGTATCAAGCTGCCTGAGTATCTGGGCTTCTTCGCCGGTAAGCGTTTTGTTCCGATTATCTCCGGTCTGGCCGCTATTATCTTCGGTGTTGTGCTGTCCTTCATCTGGCCACCGATTGGTACTGCTATTCAGGAATTCTCTCAATGGGCTGCCTACCAGAACCCGGTTGTTGCGTTCGGTATCTACGGCTTCATCGAGCGCTGCCTGGTACCGTTTGGTCTGCACCATATCTGGAACGTTCCTTTCCAGATGCAGATCGGCGAATTCACCAACGCAGCAGGCCAGGTATTCCACGGCGATATCCCGCGTTACATGGCAGGCGACCCGACTGCGGGCAAACTGTCTGGCGGCTTCCTGTTCAAAATGTATGGCCTGCCGGCTGCTGCTATCGCGATTTGGCACTCTGCTAAACCAGAGAACCGCGCGAAAGTGGGCGGTATCATGATCTCCGCAGCGTTGACCTCGTTCCTGACCGGTATCACCGAGCCGATCGAGTTCTCTTTCATGTTCGTTGCGCCGATCCTGTACGCAATCCATGCGATTCTGGCTGGTCTGGCATTCCCGATCTGTATCCTGCTGGGTATGCGTGACGGTACGTCCTTCTCTCACGGCCTGATCGACTTCATCGTCCTGTCCGGTAACGGCAGCAAACTGTGGTTGTTCCCGGTTGTAGGTCTGTGCTATGCAGCGATTTACTACACCGTGTTCCGCGTACTGATTAAAGCGCTGGATCTGAAAACCCCGGGTCGTGAAGATGCGTCCGAAGAGTCTAAAGCTGGCGCAACCAGCGAAATGGCTCCGGCACTGGTCGCTGCGTTCGGCGGTAAAGAAAACATCACTAACCTGGATGCTTGCATCACTCGTCTGCGCGTTAGCGTTGCCGATGTGGCAAAAGTTGACCAGCCTGGTCTGAAAAAACTGGGCGCGGCAGGTGTGGTGGTTGCTGGTTCTGGTGTACAGGCAATTTTCGGTACTAAATCCGATAACCTGAAAACCGAAATGGATGAGTACATCCGTAGCAACTAAGCCGTAAAGTCTGGGGAGACTGAGGCAGCCGAAAGGCTGCCTTTTTTACGTTCAAAGGTTTTACATTTAAGGCAAATGAGACAAGAAGGTCATCTGTCACGTCAGAAAGGTGAAGGGCAATGAGATATAAAAAAGCCCGTCAGCGAACTAACGGGCAGGGGTTAGCATCTGAACACCGTCATCAGAAGCTATAGCTGGCGCTGAGGGAAAAATTACGCGGTGCGCCGTAGACGGTATAGCTGCCTACATAATCGTAGTACTCACGGTCAAACACATTGTTCAGGTTTGCCTGGACGGCGAAATCTTTAGTGACCTGATAGCGCCCGAACAGATTCACCAGTGCATAGCTGCCTTGTTCTGCGCGCTGGGTATCTGACACGTCGGTCCAGACTTTGTTCTGCCAGTTTACCCCTCCGCCGATTGTTAACTCAGGCAGTGCCGGCAACTGATAGCGGGTAAACAACTTCATGGTGGTTCGCGGTTGATCGGAACTGACTGCCTTGCCCTGCTTGTCTTCGGCAATAAAGCGAGTCGCACCGAAGGTTAACTGCCAGTTATCGGTCAGCGCACCGTTCAGCTCAAATTCGATACCTTTACTGACGATGCCATCCAGGGATTCATAGATGGACTCCCCGCCTGGCATGTAAGTGTACGTATTACTGGCGACACCGTCTTGCTCGATACGGAACACGGCAAGGGACATTGTCAGGCGGGTGCTAAACCAGTCTGCTTTCACACCTGCTTCATAGCTCTTACCGGTGGTTGGATCGAGATAGCGCCCGGATGCGTCACGTTTGTCCTGTGGCTGGAAGATCTCGGTATAGCTGGCGTATGCGGACCAGTCTTCGTTGATGTCATAGACCAGGCCTGCATACGGTGTGACATCGTCTTTGGTGCTTTCAAGCCGGGTAGAAGGTGAACCTGACGGGTTGTAGCGAATATTGTATTCGGTATAACGTGCGCCCACGATCAGGTGCAGTGGATCGGCCAGCGAGACACGCGCAGAGGTGTAGGCAGAAGACTGACGAATATCGTCCTTGCTATACAGCGCCCATGGTGTCCATGCCGGGTCGGCAATATTACCACTCCAGCCGCTGTTGAATGAGCCCACATCGACAATCGTCCCAGGCGTGTCCGGCAGGGAATTGTCATAATGGTTACGCTGGCGGCTGTAGCTTGCGCCGAACATCAACTCATGCTGGCGGCCGAACAGGTCAAAACCGCCACGCATGAAGGCATCAATCGCATCCTGTTTACGCTCACCACGGTTCCAGCCGCCGTAACCGACCATTCCCAGGCCTGTGGCTTCATCCGGATAACCGTACATATACATCGTTTTGGTATCGAAATTGGTTTCCGCATGCATACCGTTAACATGCGCTTCCCAGCCATTGCCAAACCGCTGCGTCAGGTTGGCGAAGACTTTGGTGTTGTCTTTATCGGAATAGGCCCAGTTTGGCGCAACGGTTGTGCTGCGGTCATATTTTGCTTTGCTGCCATCGGCGTACCAGGTCGGCAGACCGCCCCAGGTGGGGCTGTCAGTCTGACTTTCCTGATATTCATATCCCAGCGATAAGGTGGTGCTGTCGGTTACGTCAGCATCAACAACACCGTAGATGAATTTCTTGCGGTAGTGGTATGTGTCCACCCAACTGTCATTATCCTGGTAACCGGTAATGACGCGGCCACGTACTTTGCCCGATTCGGTCAGCGGAGCCTGCAGATCAAGGATATAACGTTGTTTATCCCAGCTACCGTAAGTGGCGGACACGTTACCTTTGAATTCAGTACTATCCGCATGCTTACGCACCATGTTGACATAGGCCGCCGGGTTGCCAGTACCGGACATCAGACCCGTCGCGCCGCGTACCACTTCAATGCGGTCATAGATGGCGGTATCGGCGGCGGTGTCGCCAAAGTTCCAGACTTCACTAATGGAGGTTGGAAGATCGTCGTAGGCGTAGTTGCTGACAAAGAAGCCACGTGAATAAAACACGGTGCGATCGCTGTCCTGTACCTGCGCGGTGACGCCGGTGGTATTGGTCAATACCTGCCCGATTGAGTTCAGGTTCTGATCCTGCATACGCTGCTGACTGATAACGCTTACCGACTGCGGGATATCGCGCGGCACGAGCAGCAGTTTAGTGCCGGTGGTGGTGGTCTGAACGCTATAGTCCTGGTCCTGGTGGGTATCGCTTTGGTCGCCGGATGCGCCTTCAACAATAACGGTCTCATCAGTGCCGGATGTGGATGCTGCAAAACCTGCGGCTGGTGTCAACGCGAGCCCAATACAAACGGCCAGCAATGATGGCGCGCTGTTAAACGGACGCTGCTCATTCCTGGCGTTAATGGTGAAAGACATTATTAACCCTTAATGGTATGTGAACGGGATTGTCCGGATCGCGATGCATTGTCGGCGTCCGGTCTGTTTTTATTTTTCAGTTAATAAATGCGCATGAAAATGCAAATGCGAAATATACGCATTCATACTTAAGATGTAAACAGATGTAATATCCGTGGCTGAGTGGTTGATTTAACGCGGTTATGGGTAAGGGTTGGTTATAACACCACCAGCCGGTGGCGAAATCTTGAAGAAAAAGAGCGTTATAGTTGAAACAGCCGGAGAATCTCGCTCATACTCTACACTGTATCTCGTGATGGGGCGGTTTCGCCCGCGCGTATAAAAAGGAAAACGTCATGGCCGAAGAAACCATTTTTAGTAAGATTATCCGTCGGGAAATTCCGTCGGACATCGTCTATCAGGATGAATTAGTTACCGCTTTCCGTGATATCTCTCCCCAGGCTCCGACGCATGTTCTGATTGTGCCGAATATCCTCATTCCTACCGCTAATGACATTACCGAAGCGCATGAACAGGCGATGGGACGGATGATGACCGTAGCGGCAAAAATTGCCCGTGCTGAGGGCATTGCGGAAGATGGTTATCGCCTCATCATGAACTGTAACCGCCACGGCGGACAGGAAGTCTGGCATATCCATATGCATTTGTTGGGTGGTCGCCCCTTAGGCCCGATGCTGGCACATAAAGGCGAGTGATATGATCAACGGACGCGTTGCACTTCTGGTGACGGCCCTGGCGTTAGTCGGCTGTGGCTCGCGTCCTGCGATCCCGGTGGCCAACGATCAAACGCTGGTGATGGAAGCCAATGTTCTGGCCGCAGGTATCACCGCTGACTCCCCCACGCTGAGCACGCAGGAAATCCAGCCCTCTGCCTCGTCTCGCCTGTTCAATGAACGCGCGCAGCCGGTAACCATCAATTACCGTTTTTACTGGTACGACGCCAGAGGCCTGGAAATGCACCCGCTCGAAGAACCGCGTAGGATCACGATCCCGGCGCACTCCGCTGTCACACTTTATGGAAATGCAAATTTCCTGGGTGCGCACAAGGTCAGACTTTATCTCTATCTATAAGGGGTGAAAATTGATTAAAACATTAGGACGTTTCGCGCTGCTGGCCACAGTGGCCGTTATCCTTTCCGGGTGTATTACGCGCGGCGAGCAAGAACCCGCGCCAGTTGAACAAGCGAACCCAACGCCACAACAGCCTGTTCCGCAGCAACCGCAGCCGTCGCAACCTGTACCGACGGTGCCGTCTGTTCCGTCGATCCCGGAGCAACCAGGGCCAATCGAACACCCTGATCAAACGACTCAGCCGACGCCGCGTGAACGTCACTATGACTGGAACAGCGCCGTACAGCCGATGATGGGTAAAATGTTGCAGGCGAGCGGAGCCTCGGCGGGTAACGTACTGCTCGTTGACAGTGTGAACAACCGGACAAACGGTTCGGTGAACACCAGCGAAGCAACTGAAACCCTGCGCAGCGCGCTGACCAACAATGGCAAGTTTACGCTGGTTTCGGCGCAGCAACTGTCAATTGCCAAGCAGCAACTGGGCCTGTCACCGCAGGATAGTCTCGGTACACGCAGTAAAGCTATTGGTATTGCCCGCAATGTAGGGGCCCAGTACGTGCTGTATTCCAGTGCGACAGGTAATGCCAATGCGCCGACGCTGCAAATGCAACTGATGCTGGTGCAGACTGGCGAAATTGTCTGGTCAGGTAAAGGTGCGGTTCAGCAACAATAATCTTATGCGTGACGCGCTGTTGTCACGCTATTTCCCGCATTATGCTCCCGTCGAAGGCCAGGATACTGGCCTGAGTGGCGGGAGCTGTCTTATCAGCAACGGTCATCATCGTCTGGTTTTACGTCAACAGCATCAGGCGACATCGTCACCCTTTCTGCGCCAGTATCGCGCGCTTAAACGATTACCGCGCCACATCGCGCCGCAACCGCAATTCTTCGCTAAAGGCTGGATGGCAATTGATTATATTCCTGGCGATGTACAAAGCAGTTTGCCGGATAGCCATAACCTTGCGGCCTTACTGTATGATCTGCATCGCTGTCCTCCCTTTGGCTGGCGTCTTAACCTGTTGCCTTTACTGGAAACGTACTGGCAGCAATGTTTGCCGTCGCGCCGTACGCTGTTCTGGCTGCAGCAATTAAAAGCACGCAGGCGCCAGGGAGAGCCGCTACCCTTGCGACTGGCTCCATTACATATGGATGTCCATGCGGGTAACCTGGTGCACAGCCAGGACGGGTTGCGGTTGATCGACTGGGAGTATGCCGGTGACGGTGATATCTCGATGGAGCTGGCAGCTGTCTGGACCGGGAGTGAGCATCAGCGCCGTGAACTGGTGGCTGAATACGCACGCTGTGCCATGCTCGATGAAACGCAATTATGGCGCCAGGTCGTTCGCTGGCGTCCGTGGATAGCAATGCTGATGGCGGGCTGGTTTGAATGCCGTTTGCAGCAGACGGGCGATCAACAATTTATAACGCTGGCCGATGATGCATGGCGCCAGTTAAAGATGAAAGGAAAAGAGAGGTGAGTGTGGGTCCGGTCATGTTAGATGTGCAAGGCTACGAACTGGATGCGGAAGAGCGCGAAATTCTGGCGCATCCGCTGGTGGGTGGCCTGATTCTGTTTACCCGCAATTATCACGATCCGGCGCAGTTGCGCGAACTGGTCCGCCAGATCCGCGCCGCGTCGCATCATCGCCTGGTGGTCGCGGTCGATCAGGAAGGGGGGCGGGTCCAGCGTTTTCGTGAAGGATTTACCCAACTGCCGGCAGCACAATCTTTTGCAGCATTGCTGGGAATGGAAGAGGGCGGCAGAGTGGCAGAAGAGGCGGGCTGGCTGATGGCAAGCGAGATGATTGCGATGGATATCGACATCAGCTTCGCGCCCGTGCTTGATGTGGGCCATATCAGCGCGGCGATTGGCGAACGCTCTTACCATGAAGATCCGGCAAAAGCGCTCTCTATCGCAGGACGTTTCATTGATGGTATGCACAGCGCGGGCATGAAAACCACCGGTAAGCATTTTCCGGGACATGGTGCTGTGACGGCCGATTCACATAAAGAGACGCCGCGCGATCCGCGTGCTCAGGCGGAGATCCGCAGCAAAGATATGGCGGTATTCCGCACGTTGCTTGAACAGGGCAAGCTGGATGCGATTATGCCTGCGCACGTTATTTATACGGATGCGGATTCGCGCCCGGCCAGCGGTTCTCCCTACTGGCTGAAAACGGTGCTGCGTGGTGAACTCAATTTTGATGGCGTGATTTTTTCAGACGATTTATCGATGGAAGGCGCGGCGATCATGGGCAGCTATGCTGAGCGTGGACAGGCATCGCTGGATGCAGGTTGCGATATGATCCTGGTCTGTAATAATCGTAAGGGCGCAGTGAGTGTGTTGGATAACCTGTCGCCGATCAAAGCAGAGCGTGTTACGAAATTGTATCATAAAGGTTCATTTTCCCGTCAGGAATTGCTGAGTTCTGAACGCTGGAAGGCTGCCAACCGTGAACTGGAGCAACTCCATGCGCGTTGGCAGGAATACAAGTCGGCTCAGTGAACCTTTGTAGGCGGGGTACTGGAGTAGGGTGAGGATACAATGATCATCTATTTGCACGGTTTTGACTCAAACAGTCCTGGAAATCATGAGAAGGTGTTGCAGCTGCAATTTATCGATCCGGACGTCAGGTTGATCAGTTACAGCACGCGTCATCCGAAGCATGATATGCAGCATTTGTTAAAAGAGGTGGACAAAATGCTGCAGCTAAACGTGGATGAACGGCCGCTCATTTGCGGCGTGGGGCTGGGAGGATACTGGGCGGAGCGCATTGGTTTCCTGTGCGATATTCGGCAGGTTATGTTCAACCCTAATTTGTTCCCGTTTGAGAACATGGAAGGCAAGATCGACCGGCCGGAAGAGTACCTCGACATTGCCACCAAGTGTGTGTCGAACTTTCGCGAGAAAAATCGCGATCGCTGTCTGGCTATCCTTTCTCGCCGTGATGAAGCGCTGGACAGCCAGCGTTCATCGGACGTTCTGCACCATTACTATGAAATTGTCTGGGACGAAGAACAGACGCACAAGTTTAAAAATATCTCGCCGCACCTGCAGCGAATTAAAGCTTTTAAAACACTCGGTTAATCCCCTCAGCCCGACACTCGTCGGGCTTTGTTTTGCTGCCTTTGCCCCCATGTTTTAGCGCACGTTTTCGCCCGGTTTGTTTCATAGCAACTACACTTGTTCATCTTTTAGGCATCAAAACTTGATGCATATCAATTTTGGTATGACCAATGCACCGTTCATGTTATTCTCACTGACATCATTTGGTTTTCATGATGTAACTTGTTGTTAATTAAGAGTTATATTTATAACCTTTAATTAACAATTGGTTAATAATTTTGAGGGGGTCACGTTGACTACACCATTGAAGAAAATTGTGATTGTTGGCGGTGGTGCTGGCGGGCTTGAACTGGCGACACAGTTGGGTAAAAAATTGGGCCGCGGTAAAAAAGCGAAGGTTACGCTGGTGGATCGCAACCACAGCCACCTGTGGAAACCGCTGTTGCACGAAGTGGCAACAGGGTCGCTGGATGAAGGCGTTGATGCGCTGAGCTACCTGGCGCATGCGCGTAATCACCATTTCCAGTTCCAGTTGGGCTCGGTGGTTGATATCAATCGCGAAGCGAAGACCATCACTCTGGCAGAGTTGCGTGACGAGAAAGGCGAACTGCTGGTGCCTGAACGTAAGCTGGCGTACGACACGCTGGTAATGGCGTTAGGCAGTACTTCGAATGACTTCAACACCCCTGGCGTGAAAGAGCACTGCATTTTCCTCGATAACCCGCATCAGGCACGCCGTTTCCACCAGGAGATGCTGAACCTGTTCCTGAAATACTCTGCCAGCCTCGGGGCAAACGGCAAAGTGAACATCGCTATCGTCGGTGGTGGTGCAACGGGAGTAGAGCTTTCTGCCGAATTACATAACGCGGTAAAACAGTTACATAGCTATGGCTATAAAGGTCTGACCAATGAAGCGCTGAACGTGACGCTGGTGGAAGCGGGTGAGCGTATTTTGCCTGCGTTGCCGCCGCGTATTTCCGGAGCTGCGCACAATGAGCTGACCAAAATGGGCGTGCGTGTTTTGACTAAAACTATGGTTACCAGCGCCGATGAAGGCGGTCTTCATACTAAAGACGGTGAATACATCAAAGCCGACCTGATGGTTTGGGCGGCGGGTATCAAAGCGCCGGACTTTATGAAAGAGATAGGCGGCCTGGAAACGAACCGTATTAACCAGTTAGTCGTTGAGCCGACACTGCAAACTACCCGTGATACGGACATTTATGCCATTGGCGACTGTGCTTCATGCGCGCGTCCGGAAGGGGGTTTTGTGCCACCGCGCGCTCAGGCTGCGCACCAGATGGCCAGCCTCGCGCTGCACAACATCCTGGCGCAAATGAAAGGTAAACCGACGAAGTCCTATGTCTATAAAGATCACGGTTCGTTGGTTTCACTTTCCAACTTCTCGACCGTGGGGAGCCTGATGGGTAACCTGATGCGTGGGTCCATGATGATTGAAGGGCGTATTGCACGCTTTGTTTATATCTCACTGTACCGCATGCATCAGATTGCGCTGCATGGTTACTTCAAGACGGGGTTAATGATGCTGGTCGGCAGCATTAACCGTGTGATCCGTCCCCGCCTGAAATTGCATTAATTTGCCTGACTGCTCTCCTGCATAGCGTTGCAGGGGAGCAGTACATCCTTCTGTCATACAGTCAGTATATGCTCGGATAACTCCGAATCATGCTGGATTCTCCCTAATCTCTCCTTTTTTCCTCTCATTCCGATTGGCTTCGTACACTCCCAAGTTGCAAAATTGTTACGAATAGCAAACCAGGGAGGAAATCCTGTGAATAAATCAATGTTAGCGGGTATCGGTATTGGCGTGGCCGCTGCTCTGGGTGTCGCAGCGGTTGCAAGTATGAATGTCTTCAATCGCGGGCCGCAGTATGCGCAGGTGGTTTCCGCCACGCCAATCAAAGAATCCATCAAAACACCGCGTCAGGAGTGTCGTAATGTCACGATGACGCATCGTCGTCCGGTGCAGGATGAAAATCGCCTGACCGGTTCTGTACTGGGTGCTGTTGCCGGTGGGGTTATCGGTCATCAGTTCGGCGGGGGGCGTGGTCGCGATGTCGCCACGGTCGTCGGCGCGCTGGGTGGTGGCTACGCCGGGAACCAGGTCCAGGGCGAGATGCAGGCAAGAGATACATACACCACTACTGAGCAACGTTGTAAAACGGTGTATGACAAATCGGAAAAAATGCTGGGGTATGACGTCACTTACAAAATTGGCGACCAGCAAGGGAAGATCCGCATGGATAAAGACCCTGGAACCCAGATCCCACTGGATGACAACGGTCAGCTTATTTTGAATAACAAAGCCTAAAATAGCAGTACTGTACCCATTGGCTCCTCAATTGCTCAGGCTGAGGAGCCTTTTTTACAGGCCGAAGATTCAGATAAGGTCGTGCTGGCGATAGAGCAGAAAGCCGGTAATGACCACAGAGATAAATGCGAATAAAACCGAACCACCACATACAACCCAGAGCCCGAATAACAATGTTATTACTATTAGCACTTTAAGTAATGGTAATAGCAAAATCATTTCCATTTTCCTTCTGAATGTGAATAGTCAGCCAAAGTACATAAATTCCGTATATACAATAAGATAGCGTAGGGTTAGAACAATAAATTCGCTTATGTCGTCATCCTGACGTTTATGGTTCTTTTACGACTAATGGTTAGCAGCGAAATAATTCCTGTTTAATATTAGCAAAGCGGCAAAAACGACATGCTGTTTTCACCTATTAATATAATAGGTGAAAACGATAATTATTGCTAAGGAGGGCAAATCAGGATGTGGTCAACTGGGGCCATAAACGCAGAGTCGTCGCGGAAATTTGCAGCAATTTCTCACAACTTGCTCCTTCACGGGCGCTGATAGACATGCCCTGCAGCACACAGCTTAAAAACTGCGCCAGTTCCTGAACGTCCGCGTGAGCGGGGATTTCCCCCCTTTGCTGACGTTGTAGCAAAAACTTGAGCAACAGTTGTTCCTGCTGCGCATGGCGTGACTTAATGGTCTGCGCAATTGCCTGCGAAGAGGCGGCCAGCGTCGCGGAGGTGTTGATCAGAAAACAGCCCGCCGGGGTTTCAGTGCTGGTAAAGCAGTGTGCCACCGCCGTGAAGTAATCTTTTAACGCCTGCCCCAGCGGTTTATCGTCGCATAACAACTGGGCTTCATGTTTTGCTGCAAAAAGCGAGATGTAGCGATCCAGCACTGCGCGGAACAGGCCTTCTTTATTCGTAAATTCCGCATACAGCGTCGGTGCTTTCGCGCCCGTTGCCTCTACGAGATCTGATAATGACGTGGCTTCGTAGCCATGCTGCCAGAATAATGCCATGGCCTTATCAAGCGCCACTTCCCTGTCGAACACTTTCGGACGGCCACGGCTTTTTTTCATACAAGTGACTTCACTGGTCATAGTGCCGTTCAACCTTTGTTGGTTTGTTGAACAATCATTATAAAAATAAATGCTGTCAGACACCAGAGGCAAAATAGCACAAATTAATAAATTCTATCTATATGATAAATATGGATTTGTTAATTTAATTAACGTTCGTTATTAAAATGCATTGACGAGTGACATAGATCACACTTATGATTTGTCTATCGATCGTTAAGTAAATGCTTACGACGCTACTTTCATCTGCTACAGGAACAAAATCATGAAAAACGTTAAAACTCTGATCGCCGCTGCCGTACTGAGCTCACTCTCTTTTGCAAGCTTCGCTGCCGTTGAAGTTCAAAACGCACCGACAGGCCAACAGGAAGTCGCTGTTATTGGTGCTTCTGCGGGTGCTAACCTCTCTTCTGTTGAAGATCAACTGGCACAAAAAGCCGATGAGATGGGTGCAAAATCTTTCCGTATCACCTCTGTGACCGGTTCCGATACTCTGCACGGCACCGCAGTACTGTACAAATAAGTTAAGCCACTGAATTAACCCTCATAAAAAAGCCTCGCAATTGCGAGGCTTTTTTTTGCTCTACGGAAATTAAAGGGATTGTTGTAGCACGCTGTCATGGAGAGTGACATCCACCGGCATGCCAGAGCGCACTTCCATTGCGCGTTCAAACACATCGCTTGCGCTTTGTGGCGAATCTTTGAAAGTCTGCATAGTGGCATTAAGCACAATCGGCAATGTCTTCGGGTCGTCGTCGATGGATTTTGACAGCGGTTGATGCACTTCCACCAGGCGTGTGCCGTCAGGTTCAACCGAGGCTTTTATCGGCGTGTTGATAATATTCACGCGCGTACCGGGTTTGATAACGCTAAACAATGTGGCGATGTCGTTATCACGCAGACGAATACATCCGGAGCTGACGCGCATGCCAATGCCAAAATCAGCGTTGGTCCCATGAATGAGGTAGACACCACCGTACGCAGCAAGGCGAATGGCATGGTGGCCCATCGGGTTTTCCGGCCCGGCCGGAACGACTGCCGGTAAATCTATTCCCTGGGCTTTATAACGTGCGCGAATGTTGGCCGTTGGTGTCCAGGTAGGATTAGCCCGTTTATCAGAAACGGTTGTCACCATGGTAGGCGTTAAGGTATCTCCACCCAGTTGCCCTATTCCGATAGGGTAGACGGTCACTTCGTTTTTACCCGGCGGATAATAATAGAGACGTAGCTCGGCCAGATTGATGACGATACCTTCTCGCGGCACGTCGGGTAAGAGTGTCTGTAACGGGATAGTCAGTACATTACCTGCGCGAGGAACATACGGATCGACGCCAGGGTTCGCCTGCAACAGGGCCAGGAAACCGACATTGTACTTTTTGGCAATCGCCTCCAGCGAACCGCCATCATTTTCTACCACGTGATACCGGTTTTCCCCGACCACCCGGCTACCGGTGGGGGGTAAAGGCCAGGTATTCGCCTTCGCGGGTAAAACGAGCGTGGCGGCGAGGAAAACCGCCCAGAGGACAAAACGGGAATTATTAATCATTACCATAATCCATGTAATTGATAAGGTTATTTGCAGACACAGGTAATGAAATTATGGTGGGAAGGAATGTCGGGAAGTCCTGGAAGAGTGCAAAGTGTTTGTAAATATTTCAAAAAAACGGGCCAGTGGTGATAACTGGCCCGCGGAACACTATGCCATCGCGTTTTCTTCAAGCTGCTGCATGAAGTTGCGTACCCACTCCATGCGGGTTTTGCGTTCCGTCAGCTCCTGGAAGAACTTCAGGCGTGTCGGGCCATCGAGGCGGAAATGTTTAGGCTGCTTTTGCAGCAGGCCGATAAGCCATGCGGGATTGACATGGTTTTTTTCATTGAACTCAATCGTGCCGCCTTTTTCATTCCCTTCGAGCTTACGAATCCCCAATTTCTGGGCCTGTTGACGCAGCCGCGCAATATCAAGCAGGTTTCGCGCGGCGTCAGGCAGCAGACCAAAACGGTCGATCAGTTCCACTTTAATCTCATCGAGCTCATTTTCACTCTTCGCACTGGCAATGCGCTTGTAGAAAGAGAGACGAGTATTAACGTCGGGAATAAAATCATCCGGCAGCAGGGAAGGCATGCGCAGTTCGACTTCTGTTTGCTGGCTGGTGAGATCTTCAAGCGAGGGTTCTCGCCCGGCTTTGAGCGCATCGACCGCATTTTCCAGCAGCTCCATGTACAGTGAAAAGCCGATGGTCTCCATTGAACCGCTCTGATCTTCGCCCAACAGTTCGCCAGCCCCGCGGATTTCCAGATCGTGGGTCGCCAACGCGAAACCCGCCCCTAAATCTTCCAGCGAGGCAATCGCTTCGAGACGCTTTTGCGCATCGGTGGTCATCGCTTTTGGATGCGGCGTCAGTAGCCAGGCATAGGCCTGATGGTGCGAACGTCCCACGCGGCCACGTAACTGGTGGAGCTGCGCCAGGCCAAAGTGATCGGCACGTTCAATAATGATTGTGTTCGCGGTAGGAATATCGATCCCGGTCTCGATTATCGTGGTACATACCAGCACATTAAAACGCTGGTGGTGGAAATCATTCATTACCCGTTCCAGTTCGCGCTCACGCATCTGCCCGTGTCCGATGGCGATGCGCGCTTCCGGAACCAGTTCCGCCAGTCTGTCGGCGGCTTTCTGAATATTTTCGACATCGTTATAAAGGTAGTAAACCTGCCCACCACGCAGGACTTCACGCAGTATTGCCTCGCGCACTACCAGACTGTCGTATTCGCGAACGAAGGTTTTCACTGCCAGGCGGCGCGCAGGCGGGGTGGCAATGATCGACAGATCGCGCATACCGCTCATGGCCATATTGAGTGTACGCGGAATGGGTGTTGCGGTTAGCGTGAGGATATCTACGTCAGCACGCATCGCTTTAATCCGCTCTTTATGTCGCACGCCGAAGCGGTGTTCTTCATCGACGATCAGCAGCCCCAGATCTTTCCACTTCACATCGTTTTGCAGCAGCTTATGGGTGCCGATAAGAATATCAATCTTGCCCTCAGCCGCCTGCTCCAGCACTTGTGTCTGTTCTTTCGCGCTACGAAAACGTGAGAGCATCTCCACCCGCACCGGCCAGTTGGCGAAGCGATCGCGGAAGTTGTCGAAATGCTGCTGGGCGAGCAGGGTGGTTGGCACCAACACCGCCACCTGCTTGTTGTTTTCGACGGCGAGGAAGGCGGCACGCATTGCCACTTCGGTTTTACCGAAGCCGACATCGCCACACACCAGGCGGTCCATGGCCAGTGGCTGGCACATGTCACTTAACACCGCGTTAATGGCTTGCGCCTGGTCTGGCGTGGTTTCAAACGGGAAGCTGTCGCAGAAAAGCTGATATTGTTCGCGATCGTGTTTAAATGCAAAGCCGGACTTCGCGGCGCGTTGGGCATAGATATCCAGCAACTCCGCCGCCACATCCCGGACTTTTTCTGCCGCTTTTTGCCGCGCGCGGGCCCATGCATCGCCGCCCAGTTTATGCAGCGGCGCGTTCTCCTCGGCACCCCCGGCATAGCGGCTAATCAGATGCAACGACGAGACCGGCACGTACAGTTTGGCATCCCCGGCATAGGTCAGCATCAGGTATTCGCCTTTTATGCCGCCCGCTTCAAGCGTGGTCATTCCCGCATAGCGTCCAACCCCATGTTCCAGATGCACCACTGGCTGGCCAGGGTGCAGTTCAGCGAGGTTGCGGATCAGCGTATCGGGGTTAATCGTGCGGCGTGTATCCTGGCGACGGCGGGCAACGCGCTCGCCCAGCAGATCGCTTTCGCAAATCAGCGCCCGGTTACGTAGCGTGTCGATAAAGCCATGTTCTGCGGAGCCAATGATCAGATAGCGCCCTGTATCTTGCGCGTCATCCAGCCGGGTAATGCGCTTCGGCGCCACTTTGATGCGTGAGAGGAGTTCTCCCAGCGCTTCGCGACGCCCCTCGCTCTCAACCGAAAAGACGACCGGACCGGTAAAGGATTCGAGGAATTTGCGCAAATTATCCAGCGGCGACTTTTGCTGTGCCTGAACGGCCAGATCCGGCAACGTCCGGTAACCGAGGTTCACATTGGCGGTTTTGTCTGCCAGGCTTTCTGTTTTGAGCTGCACGCGCGGCCAGCGCTTGAGTTCGCTGAACAGTTCATCAACCCGCAGCCACAGTAATTCCGGCGCCAGCAAAGGACGCATGGGGTCCACGCCACGGTTTTCGAAGCGCGCCTGGGTCTCCTGGCTAAAGCGCTCAGCGCTGTTTTCAAGATCCCCCGTGTTTACCAGTAGCGTATTGTCCGGCAAATAGCTAAACAACGACGGCAAAGGCTCACTGAAAAACAGTGGCTGCCAGTATTCAATGCCGGTTGGCAAAGTGCCTTTGCTCACCTGTTGATAGATATGTTCGGCATCACGCTTGACGTCGAACTTATCTCGCCACTGGCTGCGAAACAGTTCGATGGCGGTCTTATCCGTCGGGAATTCGTGAGCAGGCAGTAAATTGATGGCTTCGACCTCTTCCAGCGTACGCTGGCTGTCCGCATCGAACAGGCGAAGACTGTCAATTTCATCATCAAAGAAATCAAGGCGATAAGGTTGTGCGCTGCCCATCGGGAAGAGATCCAGCAGCGCCCCGCGAGTCGCGTACTCGCCGTGTTCCATAACCTGATCGACGTGGCGATACCCAGCGCTGTCCAGTTGCGCGCGCAGCGCGTCACGGGACAGACGCTGACCTTTTTTCATGACCAACGCGTGACCGTGCAAATAGCTATGCGGGCAGACGCGCTGCATCAAGGTATTCACCGCTACAATCAGCACACCACGCTGCATAGAGGGCAACTGGTAGAGCGTGGAGAGACGGGAGGAGATAATTTCCTGATGCGGCGAGAAACTGTCATACGGCAGTGTCTCCCAGTCAGCAAGATTCATCACCAGGTTGTCGGTAAACTGGGTAATTTCGTCATGCAGACGCAGGGCATTTTGCATATCCGGCGCAATCAATACCACCGGACCTTTATGGCGCTCAATGATTTCCGCGACTTCGGTGGCGCAGGCTGCGCCAGTGAGTTCGCCAAGCTGGCGCTGCTCGCCAGCTTTGGCGGGCAGAGAATAACGGTATTGTTCAGGCATAGATAGGGTCTGGGTCTCTTATGGATATGCCCCTTGTTATGGGGGCATATCACTGATACGCAATCCCTTTATTATCCGCGATTGTGCACTATTCGCCAACCTCAACACATGCGCTTATCGTGCCTGCAGAGGTGAGGCCAGCCTGGCTGGCGGGGTGAAAAGCAGATCGGCAAAGATTGCCGAAGAGATTTTCCGTATACACAAGCCAACCAGCGTACAGATAGCGAGGCTACAGAACGGATAGAGCAAGACGATGGTGAGCTCGAAAGCAGGCGACCAGCGCCCGGCATTCATCGGGGTCAACAACGCAAGGCTGAGCGCTTCAATCAGAATGCGATGCGTGGTGTAGATGGCAAGCGTATTGCTGCCCACGATATTCAGCAGTGCGTTTTCGCGTGAGCCAACGCGCTCTTCCAGCGCGCGGAACAACCGCAAAATCAGCACGATCGACAGCAAGCTCAAGGGTAAGGGCACATTTAAAAACCATAGCGCCACCGCAGCAAGTAACGCCACCGCCAGCATGATGGCGTAGCGGCGAAAAGAGAGGCGTTTAATCGCATCCATAATAGCGCCGCCAAACCATGCCCCCAGGCTGTAGTAGATCATGTTGCGCAGTACGCTATTCATACCCCACCAGGGCGAGGGCAAAAAGTTAATCGCCACGCTCAGCAGTGTCATGGCGACCAGTGCTGCAAGCGACCAGCGGCTCAGCAATTTACACAGAATAAAATAGACAACCAGCGCGTAGAGATACCACAGGCTGGTACTGGCGGTGAGCATTCCCTTGATAAAGTCTGAGGGTGTATCCGCATAGGCAGCGTTGGACGCATTGCTTAAATCGCGCGTGGGTGCCAGCCAGTCATTAATATGGCTGAGCGCCAGCCACTGCAGCACACCCCAGATGACAAGCACATAAAAGATACTCCAGATACGCTTGTCGATCGCCTCCTTCCATGGCACCTCATCAATGTAGCGTCGAATCAGGTAGCCAGAGAGAAAAAAGAACACGGGCATGCGGAAGGGGGCAAGGTAAAGATTAAAGTAGATCCAGCACTTTGCGAGCGTTTCCGACCACGCGTGACCAAATGTGGTGAGGTGCGGGTAAAACGTAATGACTGAGTGATAGATGACCACCAGGCAGATACATAATCCCTTGATTTGATTAATCCATAGAGTCTTTTTTTTCATCGTCTTTCGCCGTTTCTATTACAAAATTCGGCGTTTATCCTGATGGCGTCGCCGTGGGGTGTAACGGTAAACAGTCTGTATTTCCTCCTTTTTCGGATAAATATCAGAGGGCGCGTGGAAAAAGGATCTCTCTACGGGAGGCGAAATGCGTAAAAGTCGCGCAACTAGCAATTTGATTTATCGGATTTTTTCCTGCCCTCTGAGATGTCCGCTTACCGTTTCACTCATTTACGCTCTACGCTTTCGCTTATATACTTCGGAGTCTGCTAACAGCAACCAGACGGATTTCATGTACCAGCCTGTCACTCTCTTTATCGGCCTGCGCTATATGCGTGGGCGCGCAGCCGACCGCTTCGGTCGTTTCGTTTCCTGGCTGTCGACCATTGGCATTACGCTTGGCGTAATGGCGCTGGTGACCGTGCTGTCGGTCATGAATGGCTTTGAGCGCGAACTGCAAAACAACATCCTGGGGCTGATGCCGCAGGCCGTCATCACCGCGCAAAACGGCTCTATCAATCCTGAACAATTGCCGGCCAATGGGCTCAAATTGCAGGGTGTCAATCGCATTGCGCCGCTGAGTACCGGTGATGTCGTTCTGCAAAGTGCGCGCAGCGTGGCCGTGGGTGTCATGTTGGGTATCGATCCGTCGCAAAAAGATCCGCTGACTCCGTACCTGGTCAACGTGCAGCAATCTTCGCTGGAAGCCGGGCAGTACAACGTGATCCTCGGTGAAGGGCTGGCCGGGCAATTAGGCGTCAATCGTGGTGATCAGATTCGCGTCATGGTGCCGTCCGCCAGCCAGTTCACCCCGATGGGGCGTTTACCCAGCCAGCGTCTGTTTACCGTTGTCGGGACCTTTGCCGCCAGCAGTGAAGTCGATGACTACCAGATGCTGGTCAATATTCAGGATGCGTCCCGTCTGATGCGTTACCCCGCAGGCAATATTACCGGTTGGCGTTTATGGCTGGATGCACCGTTGCAGGTTGATGTTCTGAGCCAGCAAACGCTGCCGCAAGGAACCAAATGGCAAGACTGGCGCGAGCGTAAAGGCGAGTTATTCCAGGCCGTACGTATGGAGAAAAACATGATGGGGCTGCTGTTAAGCCTGATTATTGCGGTGGCGGCCTTTAATATCATTACCTCCCTTGGCCTGATGGTGATGGAAAAACAGGGCGAGGTGGCGATCCTGCAAACTCAGGGGCTGACCCCGCGTCAGATCATGGCGGTCTTTATGGTGCAGGGCGCCAGCGCGGGCATCATTGGTGCGCTGCTGGGGGCCGGGCTTGGCGCACTGCTGGCCAGCCAGTTGAATAATCTGATGCCGGTCATCGGTGCGTTTCTTGATGGCGCTGCGCTGCCGGTAGCCATCGAACCATTACAGGTAGTTGTTATTGCGCTGGTGGCGATGGCCATCGCGTTGCTGTCTACGCTTTATCCTTCCTGGCGCGCTGCCGCCACCCAACCCGCTGAGGCTTTACGTTATGAATAAGATCCTGTTGCAATGCGACCACCTGTGCAAACGCTATCAGGAAGGGAAAGTGCAAACCGATGTGTTGCACGATGTAAGCTTTAGCGTGGGTGAGGGGGAGCTGATGGCGATTGTCGGCAGCTCCGGTTCCGGAAAAAGTACGCTCCTGCATCTGTTAGGCGGGCTGGACACGCCCACCTCCGGCGAAGTGACCTTCGATAACCAACAACTGAGCAAACTCTCCTCTGCGGCGAAAGCGGAGCTACGCAACCGCGAACTGGGCTTTATCTATCAGTTTCACCACCTGCTGCCCGATTTTACCGCGCTGGAAAACGTCGCGATGCCGCTGCTGATTGGTAAGCATAAAGCGGCAGAAATTGATGTCCGGGCGCGGGAAATGCTGCGAGCGGTTGGGCTTGAGCATCGCGCCAGCCATCGCCCTTCAGAGCTGTCTGGCGGTGAGCGTCAGCGCGTGGCGATTGCTCGTGCGCTGGTCAATAACCCACGTCTGGTGCTGGCGGACGAACCGACCGGCAACCTGGATGCCCGTAATGCGGACAGTATCTTCCAGTTGTTGGGGGAACTGAATGCGTCGCAGGGCACCGCGTTCCTGGTGGTCACACATGATCTGCAACTGGCGAAACGAATGAGCCGCCAGTTGGAGATGCGCGATGGCCGCCTGAGCACTGAAATGACCCTGATGGGGGCTGAGTGATGGCGTCTCCCCTTTCATTACTGATTGGCCTGCGTTTTAGCCGTGGTCGCCGCCGCAGCGGCATGGTATCGCTGATTTCCGTCATCTCCACCGTGGGGATTTCGCTTGGCGTTGCGGTGTTGATCGTCGGGCTCAGCGCAATGAACGGCTTCGAACGCGAGCTCAATAATCGTATTCTGGCGGTGGTGCCCCATGGCGAAATCGAGCCGGTGAATCAGCCGTGGAATAACTGGAACGACGCGCTGGCAAAAGTGGAAAAAGTGCCGGGCATTGTCGCCGCCGCACCTTATATTAATTTCACCGGGCTTGTGGAGAGCGGCACCAATTTGCGAGCGATTCAGGTGAAAGGGGTAAACCCTGAGCAGGAGTCCCGTCTGAGCGCATTACCGAATTTTGTGCAGGCCGATGCCTGGCGCAATTTTAAACCCGGTGAACAGCAGATTATCCTTGGTAAGGGTGTCGCCGATGCGCTGAACGTGAAACAGGGCGCTTGGGTATCGATAATGATCCCTAATTCCGACACCGACCACAAACTGCTACAGCCAAAACGCGTCAGACTGCATGTCACTGGTGTATTGCAATTGAGCGGGCAACTCGACCATGCGTTTGCGATGATCCCCATGGAAGACGCGCAGCAGTATCTGGATATGGGCAGCAGCGTTACGGGCATTGCTATCAAGGTGAAGGACGTCTTTAACGCGAACACGCTGGTGCGTAACGCCGGTGAAGTCACCAACAGCTATGTCTATATTAAAAGCTGGATCGGTAAATACGGCTATATGTATCGCGATATTCAGATGATCCGCGCCATTATGTATCTGGCGATGGTGCTGGTGATCGGTGTCGCCTGTTTTAATATTGTCTCCACGCTGGTGATGGCGGTAAAAGATAAGAGTAGTGATATTGCCGTGCTACGTACATTAGGGGCAAAAGATGGCCTGATCAGGGCTATCTTCGTCTGGTACGGGCTGCTGGCAGGCCTGCTGGGCAGTGTGATCGGTGCGGTGATCGGCGTGGTAGCGTCACTGCAACTGACCGCGATCATCCGCGTGATTGAAAAGATGATTGGTCACCAATTTTTATCCGGCGATATCTACTTTATTGATTTTCTACCGTCGGAGCTGCACGCACTGGATGTGGTGTATGTGCTGGTCACCGCTCTGGTGCTGAGTCTGTTGGCAAGCTGGTATCCGGCGCGCCGGGCAAGCAATATCGATCCGGCGAGGGTATTGAGCGGACAATAATAAGAAGCACAAAGGAGAGGCGATGTATTACGGATTTGATATCGGCGGAAGCAAGATCGCGCTGGGGGTATTTGATGATACCCGACGTTTGCAATGGGAAAAGCGCGTCGCCACACCGAAAGACAGTTACGAGACGTTTTTAACGACGATCGCTCAACTGGTAGCCGAAACCGATGCGCGCTTCGGTGGCCAGGGCAGTGTCGGCATTGGTATTCCGGGTATGCCGGAAACCGCCGATGGCACCCTCTATGCCGCCAATGTGCCTGCCGCCAGTGGTCGTCCACTGCGCAAAGATTTGAGCGTGAGGCTCGCGCGTGATGTCCGCCTTGATAATGACGCCAACTGTTTTGCCCTTTCCGAAGCCTGGGATGATGAATTTCGCCAATACCCGATTGTAATGGGCCTTATCCTGGGCACCGGCGTTGGCGGTGGCATTGTCGCCAACGGCCAGACGCTTAAGGGCCGCAGCTATATTACCGGTGAGTTTGGTCATATTCGCCTGCCAGTTGATGCGATGGCGCTAATGGGCTTTGATTTTCCGCTGACGCGCTGTGGCTGTGGCAAACTGGGCTGTATCGAAAATTATCTGTCCGGGCGCGGCTTTGCCTGGCTGTACCAACATTACTACCATCAATCATTGTCCTCCCCGGAAATTATTGCGCGTTGGGAGCAGGGCGACGCGCAGGCGAAAGCCCATGTTGAACGCTATGCTGATTTGCTGGCGGTGTGTCTTGGGAATATCCTGACGATAGTGGATCCGGATTTACTGGTTATCGGTGGCGGCTTATCGAATTTCTCTGCCCTGACGTCATTACTGGCGGCGCGTTTACCGCCACACTTGTTACCGGTAGCCCGGATACCCCGCATTGAACGTGCTCGCCACGGCGATGCAGGCGGCATGCGTGGCGCCGCTTTCCTTCATCTTACTGATTAATCCTGAGAGGATGATATGCAGTCTCGTCGGTCACATCGTCTCAGCTGTTTTCGCCGTAACAAACGCCGTTTGCGTGAGCGTTTACGCCAGCGGATCTTTTTCAGAGACCAGGTGGTGCCGGAAGTGATGGAAAAACCGAGAGTAGTGGTACTAACGGGGGCGGGTATCTCCGCAGAATCAGGCATTCGCACCTTCCGCGCCGCGGACGGTTTGTGGGAAGAACACCATGTGGAAGATGTGGCGACGCCAGAAGGTTTTGCCCGCAACCCACAACTGGTGCAGTCTTTCTATAATGCGCGTCGCCAGCAGCTCCAGTTACCGGAGATTGCGCCCAACCCTGCACATCTGGCGCTGGCGAAGCTGGAAGATATCCTCGGCGATCGCTTTTTACTGGTGACGCAGAATATAGACAACCTGCACGAACGCGCCGGAAACCACCATATCATCCATATGCACGGTGAATTGCTGAAAGTGCGCTGTTCGCAGAGCGGGCAGGTGCTGACGTGGACGCAGGACGTGACCCCGGAAGACAAATGCCATTGCTGCCAGTTTCCCGCGCCGCTACGTCCCCATGTGGTCTGGTTTGGTGAGATGCCACTGGGGATGGATGAGATTTATCATGCGCTCGCAATGGCCGATGTGTTTATCGCTATTGGTACCTCCGGCCATGTCTATCCAGCGGCTGGTTTTGTCCATGAGGCCAAACTGCACGGCGCGCATACCGTTGAGTTAAATCTTGAACCAAGCCAGGTGGGCAGCGAGTTTGAAGAGAAGCATTATGGCCTCGCCAGCGAAGTGGTGCCGGAATATGTTGAGAAGCTGCTGAAAGGGCTGTAAGGCCTGGCTCTCTCAAAAAAATGAGGGCGTTTTCCCGGGTGCGCTCACGCTTGCCCGGGCCGTTTCGTAGCCCACGGATAAGACAGCGCCGCACCCGGAGGCCGGGAGCGCTAGGGGTTATCTGCGCTATGCCGTTTCCTTGTCCATAGCCATACCGCGAAAAACGTTGCCACGCCTATCATCAGCGCCCACCCCAGGGAGATATTCGCAACCGACACTGCCCGGTTAGCCAACCACAGGCAAAACGCCTGCCAGCCGATATTGCCGATGGTCATTGCCAGGGTGAACTTCATCGCGTAGCGAAAACGGCTGGTGTAGTTAAAAAGCATCATAAAGGCTATCCAGGCGCAGGCCCAGGCCATAAAACCAAAGCTGTTGCCGGCAACGCTGTCCGGCCCGTTCTGTTCCGGCGGCGGATACCATCTCAGCGGCGGCGTCGGCTGGTTTGTCAGCGCCGCTTCCAGCACATCCAGCGCGGTGTTGACCCCCTGGAACATCAGGCCGCGATGAAAGTACGCCAGCGTCTGGTTCTCGACCATCAAGCGTAATATATGGTCCGGCAGTTGCTGCGCCGTCTGATAGCTGCCGACCAGCAGCACCTGCGGCTTTTGGGTGGTAATCACAATCATTACGCTCCCCGTCATCTCGGGCTGGTTTGCCGTTGCCCGCGCCAGCATTCTTTTGCCGTCACGCAGCAGGCTTGCCTCATTCATAGCGGGAACCACCAGAATATAGAGTGCTATCCCGGTGCGCTGGCGGAACAGTTCTGCTTTGTGGGTAAGCATCTCCGCGCCGGGCACCGTACCGGTGACATCGGTAAAAAGGGTTCGCATTATTGGCACCGGCGCGGCGCTGAGCGCCGCCAGCGGCAGGAGCAGCGTGAGCAGAATTAAAAGCCTTTTCATTTGCGCCCCCTCCGTTTCGCCCGACGCTTTTTGCGCGGGGAATCACTTAAGAACAGCGCGACGGCGATGAAAACAACCCCGCCGATGGCAAACAGCCCCCAGGCAAAGGCGTTAACCCACAGGCTGTTAATCTCCGCCTTATGCGGCTGACCCGGCGGGAAGGCCACCCCAACCGCATCGCCTTCGCTATGTTCATAAAAAACGCTGCCAATGGAGGATTCAAAAACCAGGGTATATTGCGGGGTAGGGCGAAAAGCCACCACCGGGAACCAGGCGCCGCTGTTGCCGACGCTACGCGGGTGGTTGTTGCGCCAGACAGTATCGACGATCAGGCCATCAGTATGTACGGCGTCGCGGGCGTCACGAAACTGTGAGTAAACAATAGCTGCGGCGATGAGCAGCAGTATGGCGCCCAGCGCGGTAAAAATGCGGCGAAAAACCTTCGCGTCCTGCTGCATGCGTACCCTTCCTTTGTCTGCGCAAAAGAGGCCGGGCATCCGCGCCCGGCCCGGATGCAAAACTTAACGTCCTGCTTTCAGCTTCTGATAATACTCTTCGTAAATAGCGCTGGCGCTGCCGACATCGTTTTGCCACTCGCCTTTGTTGATGGTCTCTGCATCCGGATAGAGTGATTTATCATTTGCCACTTCCGGGCTCAGCAGTTTACGGGCCGCGAGGTTTGATGTCGGATAGCCAATGGTTTCCGCCACCTGCTTTGCAATTTCCGGGCGTAGCAGGAAGTTGATAAGCTTAAGCGCGCCCGCTTTGTTTTTGGCATTGGCAGGGATAGCAAGGCTGTCCATCCAGAAGATACCGCCTTCCGTCGGCCAAATTACCTGCAACGGCGTGCCCGCCTGACGGGCGACATACGCGGAACCGTTCCACACCATCCCGAGATTCACTTCCCCTTCCATATACGGGTTCGCCGGGTTATCGGAGTTGAACGCCGCCACGTTAGGCATCAATTTTTGCAGCTCTTTGTAGGCCGCTTCAATCTCTTTCGGATCGGTGGTATTACCGGAAAGCCCCAGTTTACGCAGCGCTACCTGGAAGACTTCGCGCGCATCATCCGTTAGCAGCAGGCTGCCTTTATACTCAGGCTTCCATAAGTCTGCCCAACGGGTCACGGTCTTAGGGTCAATCGCTTCGCTGTTGATACCTATGGCTGTCGCACCCCAGATATACGGAATGGAGTAGTCGTTATTCGGGTCAAACGGCTTGTTCAGCATCTCCGGATCGAGGTTATGGAAGTTGGTTAGCTGCGTTTTATCGATCTTTTGGATCATGCCCTCTTTACGCATTTTGTCGACAAAATAAGTGGAGGGCACCACCAGGTCGTATGCACCATCTTTATAGGTTTTGAGCTTGGCATACATGGTTTCATTCGATTCATAGGTCGAATAGATAACCTTAATGCCCGTCTCTTTGGTGAACTGTTCCAGCAGGCCTGGCGGCACATATTCTGTCCAGTTGTAGAAATAGAGCGTCTTGCTGTCATCCGCATGAGCGGCATTTATGCCCAGTGCCAGAGCACCCGCAGCAAGCAGGTGGCGTGACCATTTTTTCATTTAACGTCCCCTGAGGTTATGCCTGGCGCGCCAGGCTTTTGGTTTTATCACGTGCAACAAGCTGGCTTGCGAACACCATCACCAGCGACAGAACGAGCAGAATGGTTGCCAGCGCGTTCACCTCGGGTGAGACGCCGACTTTCACCATGGAATAGATTTTCAACGGCAGAATTTCATAGCCCGGTCCGGTAACGAAGGACGAGACCACCACATCATCCATCGACAGGGTAAAGCTCAGCAGCCATCCGGCCGCCACGGCAGGCATCGCCAGCGGCAGGATAATTTTGCGCAGGATCACGAGCTCGCTGGCACCCAGATCTTTTGCCGCTTCCAGCATCCGCACATCAAAACCCTTCAGGCGCGAATAAACCGTCACAACTACGAAGGGCAGGCAGAACGTAATATGCGAGAACAGCAGCGACCAGAATCCAAGCTGAACGCCCAGCAGCATAAACAGCACCAGCAATGAGATAGCCATGACGATATCCGGCGACATCATCACGACGAACAGCATGCCGCTGACAAAGGGTTTGCCGCGAAAGCGATAGCGGTACAGCGCCACCGCGGTCAGCGAACCGATAAGCGTGGCGAACGTGGCGGAGAAGACCGCCATCGTGAGCGAGTGCTGTGCTGCCTGCAACAGACTGTCGTTGTTCAGCAGCAGACTGTACCAGTCGGTGGTAAAACCTTGCCAGTTAATCCCAAACCGTGAGCTGTTAAACGAGTTCACAATCAGAATGATAATGGGAATATAGAGGTAGGCGTAAATGGCGGTCATAAAACCGCCGCGCAGCAGTCGACCGATCATTGCAGTTCCACCTTCTTGTCCAGCAGACGCGAGGCGCGCCAGTAAACCAGTAACAGCAGGCCCATCACAATGGTGAGCGTGATGCTGGTGGCCGCGCCAAAAGGCCAGTCGCGAATGTTGAGGAACTGACTTTTAATCACGTTGCCAATCAGCAGGTTTTTTGCGCCCCCCATCAGATCTGAGACGTAAAACAATCCCATCGCGGGCAGCAATACCAGCAGGCAGCCCGCGATAATGCCCGGCATGGTCAGCGGGATAATAATGCGCAAAAACGTCTGTAATTTACTGGCGCCCAAATCTCTCGCCGCTTCCAGCAACGGTTTATCGAGTTTTTCGATACTGGAGTAAAGCGGCATGACCATAAATGGCAGCAGGATATAGACCAGCCCGATAATGACCGCCGCCGGGGTGAACATCACGCGGATCGGTTCATCAATAACCCCCAGCCAGAGTAAAAATGTATTCAGATACCCTTTGGTGCTGAGGAATATTTTCAGGCCATAGATGCGAATCAGCGAATTGGTCCAGAACGGAACAATCAGCAAAAACAGCAATAACGGACGCACTTTTGTGGGTAGCTTTGCCAGGAACCAGGCGAAGGGATACCCCAGCATCAGGCAGGCAAGTGTGGCGATTACCGCCATATTCAGCGAGTGCAGCAGCACGTCAAAATAGAGCGGATCCAGCAGACGGGCATAGCTATCCAGCGAGAAGACCATCGCCACGAAGTGGGCATCGTCACGGGTCAAAAAGCTGGTCGCAATAATCATCAGGTTGGGCAGAAAGACAAACAGCACAAGCCAACCGACGACAGTGGCAATCACCCCATTCTGGAATTTACTTGTGCTTTTCATCAGCCAGTACGACCTCCCAGCTTTCCACCCAATTAATCGCCATTTTTTGGTTCAAAGAGTGGTCAAAATCGGGGTCATCTTCGTTGAAGAACTCGCTGACCAGCACCATTTTGCCGTTCTCCAGTTCGACTACTGACTCCAGCGTCATCCCTTTATAATTACGCTCACGCACGTAACCTACCAGCCCTTCGACCTCTGCGACATCGTTGATCTCTTCGACACGCAAATCTTCCGGGCGCAGCATCACGTTTAGTCGCTGATCTTTTTCGACCGGGAAACTGACGTAAATATTGCATTCGCGCCCTTCGACGGTGGCACGCACGCGCTGTGCATCAAGACGCTCAATGACGGTGGCACTGAAAATATTAATCTCACCAATAAAACTGGCGACAAAGAGGTTCTTCGGCTCTTCGTAAATTTCCCGCGGCGTACCGTCCTGCTCTATTTTACCGTCACGCATCACCACGATCCGGTCTGACATCGTCAGCGCCTCTTCCTGGTCATGGGTTACGAAGACGAAAGTAATTCCAAGTTTGCGCTGCAGTGCTTTTAATTCGTTTTGCATCTGCTTGCGCAGCTTGTAATCCAGCGCGGAGAGCGATTCATCCAGTAAGAGGAGGCGTGGCTTGTTCACTACGGCACGGGCAATAGCCACACGCTGTTGTTGACCGCCGGAGAGTTGGTGCGGTTTGCGCTGGGCGAATGCTTCAAGTTGCACCATACGCAGGGCGTCAGTGACGCGTGGAGCAATCTCTGCCGCAGGTGTTTTTTGCATCCGCAGGCCAAATGCCACGTTTTCGAACACGGTCATATGGGGAAACAGGGCGTAGCTTTGAAAGACGGTATTAACGTGGCGATGTTCCGCCGGAACGTCGGTGATATCCCGATCGTCGAGTTTGATATGGCCCACATCAACGCTTTCCAGCCCGGCAATCAGGCGAAGCACAGTGGTTTTGCCGCAGCCGGACGGGCCGAGCAGGGTGAGGAATTCGCCGTGATTGATGGTCAGGTTAAAGTCTGAAATGACTGTTTTACCATCAAAACCTTTACAAAGGTCGACCAGTTGCACCAGCGGAGTGGGCGAACGCGGTTGTGTATTCAATTTTTTACTCTGTCCCTTGTCAACGCATCGGATAACGCTCCGGATGCGGGGTTTGTGATTAACCACCTTAGGGTCTGACACATTGATGAAGGGCTGGCATTCTACGGCAAAGCACTGAAATCGCCAATCATTGATCTATTTACGCGGCCAAAAGCGAATTTTGTCAGCTACGTTTAAGTGAACAAAACAAAAATGAAAATATTCTCGTTTGCGGGATAAAAGTGACCTGACGCAATATTTGTCTTTTCCGGCTTATTGATAATGTTGTCACGTTTAGCGAGGGTGGCTGTATGGATAAATTATTAGAGCGTTTTTTGCAGTATGTTGCGCTGGATACTCAGTCGAAGCCGGGTGTCCGTCAGGTACCGAGTACCGACGGGCAATGGAAGCTCTTGCGTTTACTCCAGCAGCAGCTTGAAGAGATGGGGCTGGAAAACGTCACACTGAGCGAGAAAGGTACAGTGATGGCTACGCTGTCCTCTACCGTTGACAAGCCGGTACCTGCTATCGGTTTTATCTCGCATGTTGATACTTCCCCGGATTGCAGCGGTAAAAATGTAAATCCGCAAATCCTCGAAAACTACCGTGGCGGTGATATCGCGCTGGGTATCGGTGATGAAATCCTCTCACCCGTTATGTTCCCGGTGTTGCACCAGTTGTTGGGGCAGACGCTCATCACCACTGACGGTAAAACCCTGCTGGGTGCCGATGACAAAGCCGGCGTGGCGGAAATCATGACCGCGATGGCGGTGCTGAAACAGAAAAAAATCCCGCATGGTGATATTCATGTGGCTTTCACCCCGGACGAAGAGGTCGGTAAAGGGGCGAAGCATTTTGACGTCGAGGCGTTTGGCGCGAAATGGGCATACACCGTCGACGGTGGTGGGGTGGGGGAACTGGAGTTCGAAAACTTCAATGCCGCCTCGGTCACCATCAAAATCGTAGGGAATAACGTCCATCCGGGAACCGCGAAAGGGGTGATGGTGAACGCGCTGTCACTGGCAAGCCGCATTCATGCGCTGGTACCAGCCGACGAGAGCCCGGAAAATACCGAAGGTTATGAAGGTTTTTACCATCTTACCAGCATCAAAGGCACCGTTGAACGTGCGGAGATGCATTACATCGTTCGCGATTTTGACCGCAAAGCATTTGAAGCGCGTAAGCGCAAAATAATGGAAATTGCCAAAAAAGTCGGGAAAGGTCTGCATCCGGACTGCTACATCGAGCTGGTGATTGAAGACAGTTATTACAATATGCGCGAGAAGATAGTCGATCATCCGCATATTATCGATATTGCCTGTCAGGCCATGCGCGATTGTGATATCGAACCGCAGATGAAAGCGATTCGCGGCGGTACCGATGGCGCGCAGCTATCATTTATGGGGCTGCCCTGTCCTAACCTGTTCACCGGCGGTTATAACTACCACGGCAAACATGAGTTCGTGACGCTTGAGGGGATGGAAAAAGCGGTACAGGTAATCGTGCGTATCGCCGAGCTGACAGCGAAACAGGAATAAAAGCAATTCTCTAAAGAACGAGACAGACAGGCCGGGCAAACGTGATGTTGCCCGGCTTTTTTGTCTATAGAAAACCCCCAGCTAGGCTGGGGGTTCCGGAAAGCTTTCAGCTTTAAGCCAGTTATTAAAACCCCTTTTGATTTGTTAAAAC
>SMDE01000005.1 GCA_004346725.1 Phytobacter diazotrophicus
AATGTCAGATCGTATGCGCCTGTTAGGGCGCGGCTGGTAACAGAGCCTTACAGGCGCATCTGAAAAACCTCCGGCTATGCCGGAGGATATTTATTACTTAAGCGATGCGCCGCCGCATATCACCAGCTCCTGACCGGTCATGGCCGCCGCGTCCGGTGACAGGACGAATCCCACCAGCGCGGCCACTTCTTCCGGTTTAATCAACCGTCCGATGGGTGGCATATTGGGTGGCGAACTTTCGCGTCCGGGCGCACTGAGCATCGGCGTTTGCGTCGCACCCGGCGCCACCACGTTGGCCGTGATACCGCGCGGCGCAAGCTCCGCTGCCCAACTGCGCACCATTCCCACCAGCGCCGCTTTGGTGGCAACATACTGCGATCGTCCCGCCGCGCCGCGCGACGTCCGGCTACCGATAACCACGATCCTGCCCCCGGAGGCCATCTGTGGAGCGAAGTGGTTCACCAGCGTTTCCGCCGCCAGCACATGCAATTGCCACAACCGCTGACTGACCTCAGGCGTTATTTCACCAAGCGGTGCGGCGGCCATCATTCCGGCGGCATGAATGAGCGCATGGGGCACAGGCAGGGTATTGAGCACATCACGCAGCGCCGCGCTGTCGCTGAGATCGACACAGACACTGTTAAAGTGTGTGTTGTCGCGCGTGACCTTTGAACGGCTAAGCCCGGTGACATTCCACCCCTGCTCAAGCAGGCGGCTGACAATAGCCTCGCCAATCCCGGAACTTGCCCCCGTTACAATCGCATGTGGCATGTTTACACCCCCAGCAGTGAGCGCGGCACTTTGAACACCGCTTTGCGAACGGTCATGGGTTCCGCCGTCGCGCACAGTGCCTGATGCGGTTCGCCGGGTAAGAACACGGCAAAATCACCCGCTTGCAGTAGCATACTGACCGGCAGTTCTGCGGTGGTGGTGATAAACAGATCCGGTTTACGTTCCTCATCCGTTGCCAGCGGCGTATTTTGCGTACCGGCGCAGATAATTTCTTCCCCCGTCAGCAGTACCTGAATATCCGCCCACTGGTGGTGATATTCCGTATGGCGGTCTTCACGCCGTTGCGTGTTAGCCGGGCCAACGGTACAGAACCATTCTGCGCCCGGTAACTGAAAACGTCCGTCATCGCGCGTCTGCAGTGCAGCGAGCGAACACTGGGGAAGCGCGAGAATATCGCGCAACACCGCAGGTAACCCTGCCTGCGGCAGGTCGTTAAGATTGCCAAAAATCACACTGACTCCTTAACCCATTCCGGTGATACGCGCACGTATTTAATCGCCTGGCGAAAATACGTGTAAGCAATATGCAAACTGCCGTCCGCGCCCTGTTTGATGCTCGGGTAGGAGAACTCACGGTTCAGTTTTTCCTGGGAGTTATTGGTCATGCAATAGCCGTCGCCTTCATCAAGATGACGCTGCCACGGCCAGCTTTTCCCGCCGTCAGGTGATATCGCCACGGTCATCGGCGCGCGCGGCGCCCCCCAGAACGCGCTTCGCCCTTCGGTCACTTCCGGCTCTTTACGTCCGTCGCCATCATCAATCTCATCGTATAAGGAGGCGCGACGTTCCAGCGCACCGGCGGCACTCATGTGGTTAAAGACCAGCGCCAGATTACCGTCCGCCAGTGTCGTGACCTGAATAGACGAGTTGTTGTTAGGCAGCGTTGTCGGTTCCGGTACGGACCAGCTTTCACCGCCATCAGTAGACTGGCTGTAATAGATGTTATCCGCCCAGCGGCTGCGAAAGAGCGCGACCAGCGTGCCGTTGTGTAGCGCGGTGATGTTCATATGCACGCAGCCGAGACTTTGCGGAACGTCAACATCACGCCAGGTTTTCCACTGGTCGGCGGAGATTTTCACCGCGCTGACATCATCATTACCCACCCATTTTTCGCCCGGTTTTGTGCGGCAATAGAAGACCGGCAGCAGCCAGTTGCCGTTTTCCAGTACGGTGATCGGCTGGCGAATAAAGGTGCCAGGTTTATCAAGCAGCGTGGCAATCTCACCCCAACTGACACCCAGATCGGTCGACTGGCGATAGCGGACAATTGCCGTGTCCTGGTTGCCGGAGATCTGCGCGGTCCACATCAGCCACAGTACGTTATCCGGGGCCAGAAAAAGGACAGGGTTCTGTTCAGAACGGGTGGCATCGTCAGACAGCTTCACCGCGTCACTCCAGCGTTCGCTGCCCGGTGCGAGGCGTGAGCCCCACACGGAAATATCCGCTACCCCTTCCTGGGTGCCACCAAACCAGACACACATCAGAGTGCCATCAGGTAGCGGCAGGATGTTGGCCGCGTGGTTTTGCGGGCAGGGCGAGGGCAGCATTGCACTCAGTACCTGTGCGTCTTCCTGTTGACGAATTACACCATCACGATTAACGGTTACGGACATATCAAACTCCACTATTTTGAACGGGTGTTGGCGCTTTTGGGTGTTCTTTATTCGGGATCAGACGGTCAAGAACCATAATCACCGCAGGGGTAATCAGCGCAATATACATATTGTTAATACCAAACGGGTCGCCCAGCACGTACCAGACAGACGTGACGACACAGGCGCCAATCAGGCCAGCATTCGCACCACGGGTGCTTTTAAAGAAGGGCGCATAGAAGGCAATCACAGCGACCACGGTGATGGACAACCGAATAGCACGGGTAAAGAACGACAGTTTCAGTACTTCCGGGACCAGCAGCACGAAAATCAGCGGCAGGAAGCCAATAAACAGAGACAGCCAGCGCGTCGCTTTAAATTCCTGCTCCGGCGTTGGATTGCGGTAAGGCACATAGAAGTCTTTGACGACCAGCGAGGCGATAGCCAGCGCCACGGTACTCACACTCACGAAAATGGAGGCAACAAGTGACGTTGTCACGAGTCCGGCAATCCACGGATTCATATCCTGCAGGAAGATAGGCATCGCGTACAGGCTACTGATTTCCGGATGCAGATATTTGGCTGCCACACCGATCACCGCAATCGCCAGGGAAATAGGCAGACAGAACCAGAAGGCAATCCAGGTGGAACGTTTGGCGGATTTCACGTCTTTGGTAGAACAGATGGCCTGAATCACGAACTGGGTACAAAAAATAGAGCCGATGGTGCCAATCAACCACGCGAAAATCGTGCTTGGACCAAAGTTACCGTCCCAGGTCCAGTAGAAGTGCGGCATCTCTCTGATCATAGGGGTGAAACCACCGGTTTTGTACAGCGCGAAGCCCATGATCACCAGGATACCAAAATATTTCAGTGCGCTGTGCAGCAGGGTAACCCAGGCGACCCCTTTCATCCCGCCGTAAGCGAAGTAGAACGTACTGACAATCGCGGTTATAAAGGCTGCCACCGGCAGACTCACTTTCAGCACGGTTGCGATAGCCGCCGCGCCGCTGACGTAGTTACCGACGTTTACCAGCAACAACGCGTAGATCATGATGATAGAAATGATGTTCTTAGTGCTGTTGCCGTATTTCTCCGCAATCGCGCCGGAGATGGTGATTTTACCGGTGTTATAAATACGTTTTACCAGCAGCAGACCAAACAACGGGAAACCGATAGCCGCGCCCAGAACGGACCAGGAGGCGGCAATCCCACCTTCAAACGCGGCCTGTGCGGTACCGATAGTGGATTTTGCGCCGATGTATTCAGACATCAATAAGATGCCTACCAGAAAGGCCGGCATTGCGCGCGAGCCTTCCATAAAATCGCCGGAGTTTTTACTGCGTAAACGGAAGGTAAGCCAGGTGGTAAAGACGATATAGGCAATGACTATACCGACAATGATCAGGGTATCTTGTGAAGTAAACGTGTTCATCTTTGCCTCTCTTTGGGGCGAGTGAAGCCAGGGCACCTGAGGTGCCCAATATTCTAATGACGAATGAAAAACGCCTTAACGCACGTACTGCGTCACTATCTGGCGAATTTGCAGTTGTTGTTCTTCGGTGAATGAAACGGCATAACGACTTTCGCCGACGTTATAGCCCATCAGTTGTACTGCTTTTTTAACCGCCGCCGGAGAGAACCCTACGCTATAGAGATCGGTGCGCAGGCCGGTGACATTTTCTTGCGCCTGACGAGAACCTTCCACGTCGCCAGCCCTGAAATGCGACCAGATCGCATTAATTTCATTCGGGGCGACGTTCGCAAGGCCAGAGATACAGGCTGAACACCCTTCCACGAATCCCCGGTGAATCAGGGAGTCCGGTCCGTTAAGGACATCGAAATTATCGATATCTTTTACGGCGTTCAGAAATCCGCTCAGACTTTCATAGCTGCCTGCGCTGTCTTTAATGCCAATAATGTTTGGATGTTCCGCCAACACGCGAACGGTTTGCGGTTCAAGAGTATTCCCGGTGCGGGCAGGGATGTTATAGAGAAATACCGGGACGCTAAGGGCATCAGCGACAGCGGTATAATGGTTAATTAATTCGTTTTGTTTTAAGGGCACAAAATAGGGGGTGATCACGGATACCGCGTCGACGCCCAGTTTTTCAATCTGTTTACCCAGACGAATCGTTTCGCGGGTAGCGATCTCACCAATATGAGCCACCACATTGGCGCGACCGGCCACTTCCTCAACACAGGCTGCGGTGACGGTGATTTTTTCCTGCTCATTCAGCACAAAAAATTCACCGTTTGTGCCGCCGCAGAAAATACCGTTTCCGGCAGCCAGTTGGCGATTGACCTGTTCTTTTAGTGACTGAACGTTCAATCCGCCTTCTTCATCAAAAGGCGTGACGATCGCCGTCAGCACGCCTTCAATTTTCTTACTCATTGCACATCTCTCCATGAAAAATCAGTGAAACAATGTCTGGTAAATCGCTTGCACGGCGGCGTGATCAACAGTGCAAGGGGCATTATTCATCAAGCGCTTAACGTTCAGGGCGGCATCGGCCAGCGACGGAATATCCGCGCGCGGCACCCCCAGCGCTTCCAGGTTGTCCGGCAGGTTGAGGCGTTTTACCAGCGCGGCAAAGTAATCCACCAGCGCGTGGGATTTATCCTCATCGCTGAGCGTGGTATCCGCGCCCGGAACCAGATCCCACACCTGCGCAAATTTTTCGACGGCATACGGGCGCACCACTTTCATGCAGGGGGCCAGCAGAATGGCATTGGCGACACCGTGCGGCAGGTGGTAAGTGCCACCCAGCGGATAGGAGAGCGCATGCACCAGATGGGTACCCGCATGTGTGATCGCCGCCCCACCGTAATAAGAGGCCCACAACATTTCGAGGCGCGCGGTCAGGTTGTGTGGCTCACTGACGGCGGTTTCGATGTTGTGCAGAAGCTTACGCAGACCGGTCAGGGCGACGTTATCGCTTACCGGGTTGGCGATCGTGGCGGTAAAGCACTCGATCAGGTGGCACAGGGCATCAATACCGGTAGAAGAGGCGATATGCGCAGGCATGCTGGTGGTCAGTTCCGGCAGCAGGGCGACATAATCCGGCAGCAGCACCGGAGAGATGATCCCCACTTTGGTGTTCTGTTCCGGGATCGCCAGAATCGCATTCGGCGTGGCTTCGGAGCCGGTCCCGGCGGTGGCCGGAATCAATAAAGACGGTACGCGTGCGGTCGGCTTTTCCCCGGCCAGCAGGGCGTCAAGGCCCGGAGAGCACGGGTGATAGAGTACCGATAACAGTTTGCTGACGTCGAGAACGCTGCCGCCGCCGATACCGACGACCAGATCAAATGCCGCGTCTGGCGCATCGGCGAGAATACGGGCGACATCATGCTGACTGGGTTCCGGCGGTACGTTGTCAATAATCTGTACCAGTCGGCCTTCTGCCTGGAGCAGCGTCAGAATTTGCTGCGTTGCGGCAAGTTTGATGACGTTGCCATCGCTGACCAGTAAGAGTTTCTTTTTACCCGTAAGCAAAGGCGCGATAGCGGGGATGGCCCCTGCGCCGCTTATCAGGGTGCTGTTTATTGTTACCACAACGTTCTCCTGTCTGTCTTTGTGGTGATTGAACTCAATCATCTTTTTTTCAATCACGGTCACTGTATGGCATAAATTTATAATTTATTCGCAAATTAAATAAGTTGATCTTGCTCACATATAATCAATTATGATTGAATATAATCATATCCAGAACGTAACGACGCGGAGTAGGGATGAACAAACAAAGCGCGGTCCAGCAAGTGGTGATTCTGGCCGATGACTTCACAGGCGCAAACGATGCGGGCGTAAGCCTGGCGCAGGCAGGGATGCGTGTAGAAGTGGCACTGGAAGCGACATATCAAAGTGATGCGCAGGCGCTCATTTATAACAGCGACAGCCGGGCGATGACGGCGACGGCGGCGTACGAGAAGGTCGCCGCGCTGACCGAAAGCGTACTGCGTCTCTCTTCACCCGCGTGGCTGGTGAAAAAGATAGATTCCACGCTGCGCGGTAATCCGGGGGCGGAAGTGATGGCCATGCAGCGAATTACGGGTGCAAAGGCTGTGATTATCGCCCCGGCATTTCCGGCTGCAGGGCGCATTACCCGCGAGGGGAAATGCCTGGTCAATGGCGTGCTGCTTACCGACACCGAGTTTGCCAGCGATCCGAAAACGCCGATTACCCGTGCGGACGTGGGCGCGCTCTTTAGCGGACATAGCCAGAACATCACACCCTCGCAGTTGCCCGTCGCACTCTTGAGTGGCAGTGCGCAAGTCCCGGCGCTGCTGGTGGTGGATGCGCAAACGGATGCCGATCTGGATGACATCATCACCCATGCCATGCAGGCGAGTGAAAGGCCGCTGCTGGTCGGTTCCGCCGGGTTATGTGATGCCCTGTCACGCCGTCTGGCGCCGCAAAAACAGCCGATAGTCCTGGCGGTTGTCGGCTCAATGAGTGAAATCGCTCAAAAACAGGTGAGCGTAGCCGCGCAGCATCCACGCTGCGAACACATCTTTGTTGATATTAATGACGTCTTTCAGTCGTCAGCCACCGATTATCGCACCGCGATTGTCGCCGCGCTTAACGGTGGACGCCATTGCCTGGTCCATACCTGCCCGGATGAACAGGCGCGCCATCAGGTGGCGGCGCTGTGCGAGCGCTGGGGAGTGAGCCGCGCTGAGTGCGGCGAGCGTATTTGTGATTATTTAGGCGCACTTACCCGCGATGTGCTGCAACACAGTACGCCTGATGGTCTCTATCTCTCGGGGGGTGATGTGGCGATAGCGGTCGCCAGGGCGCTCGGGGCAAAAGGGTTTCAGATTCGTGGGCGCGCCGCAGGTTGCGTGCCCTGGGGATATTTTTCAGGTTGCGAATGGCAACGACCAGTGATGACCAAAGCGGGCGGTTTCGGCGACGAAACCACGTTACGCAAGGTTTTGCATTTTATTGAGGAGAAGTCGAGTGACTAACATTATTGCCGTAACCATGGGCGATCCTGCGGGGATTGGTCCGGAGATTATTATTAAATCGCTGGTCGAAGGGGAACTGTCCGGGGCGCCGGTTGTGGTTGTGGGCTGTGCCCAAACGTTTAACCGTGTTCTGGCGCTGAACATCACGCCGCATGCGGAACTGCGCATTATTAACCAGGTCAGTGAGGCCCATTTTGCCCCTGGCGTGATTAACGTACTGGATGAACCGCTGGCGGACCCGCAGGCATTAGAACCCGGTAAAGTACAAGCCCAGGCAGGCGATCTGGCCTACCGCTGCGTACGTCGTGCGACCGAACTGGCGATGGCCGGCGACGTGAAGGCCATTGCCACCGCACCGCTGAACAAAGAAGCACTGCACTTAGGTGGCCACCACTATCCGGGGCATACTGAACTGTTGGCGAAACTGACCAACATTAATGACTACGCGATGGTGCTCTATACCGACAAACTCAAAGTGATTCACGTCACTACGCATATCGCGCTGCGTAAATTCCTCGATACCCTGAATCAGGATCGTATCAAGACGGTGATTCGTGTGGCAGACAGGTTCCTCAAACGCGTTGGCTTTGCAAATCCGCGTATCGCGGTGGCCGGGGTGAACCCGCATGCCGGAGAAAATGGCCTGTTTGGCGATGAAGAGATCACCACTGTAGGTCCGGCGGTTGAGGCCATGAAAGCAGAAGGAATCAATGTTTACGGCCCGTGCCCGCCAGATACGGTGTTTATGCAGTGCAACGAAGGGATGTACGACATGGTGGTGGCGATGTACCACGATCAGGGACATATTCCGTTAAAATTGCTGGGCTTTTACGATGGGGTTAATATCACTGCTGGTTTGCCGTTTATCCGTACCTCTGCGGATCATGGCACCGCTTTTGATATCGCCTGGACCGGAAAAGCGAAACCGGAGAGCATGGCGGTTTCCATCCAGTTAGCTATGCAAATCACACGAGAATAATATGAAGGGATATAACCGGTTAGAACAGATTATGGATTATCTGAAAGGCCATAATCTGGTAACGGTAGACCAACTGGTGACCATCACCAATGCGTCACCTGCCACCATTCGCCGCGATTTGATCAAACTCGATCAGGAAGGGGTGATAAGCCGTTCACACGGCGGCGTTACCCTTAACCGGTTTATCCCCTCGCAGCCGACGACGCATGAGAAAATGCAGCGTAACCTGTCGGAAAAACATGCCATCGCCTGTGCGGCCGCGTCGCTGGTGAAAGCCGGTGACGCGATTGTCCTTGATGCTGGTACCACTATGATTGAACTTGCTCGTCAGTTGACGCATCTGCCGCTGCGGGTGATCACCAGCGATTTGCACATTGCGCTGTTCCTCTCCGAGTTTAAGCAGATCGAAGTGACAATTATTGGTGGGCGTATTGATGACACCAGCCAGTCCTGCATCGGCGATCATGGCCGTAAACTGTTGCAGGGGATTTGGCCGGATCTGGCATTCGTAAGCTGCAACGGCTGGGATTTGGAAAAAGGCATCACCTCGCCAACCGAAGAGAAGGCGGCGCTGAAACGGGCATTGATTGATAATGCGCAGCGCCGGGTGTTGCTGGCTGACAGCAGTAAATACGGGGCGTGGTCGCTGTTTAACGTCGCCCGTCTTGATTCACTGACAGATATTGTCACCGACAGTCACCTGGGTGACGATATCCGCCAGAAACTTGCCGTATTACCTGCCCGGTTAACCATCGCGGAATAACCGGGCCACGCCCTCAGGGCAGGCGCGCGATATTGGCTTTTATTACCGATACGGAGTGGTTGAATTTTGCCACTTCGTCTTCTTCAAGCTGTAACTCAATAATCTGCTGTACGCCGCTCTGAGTCAGGACCGCCGGGACACCGATAGCAACGTCGCTTACGCCATACTCACCGTCAAGCACGCAGGAGATCGCCAGCGCGCGGTGGCTTCCGGTAAAGATATTGCGGCAGATTTCCGCAATGGTCCCGGCAATACCGTACTCGGTGCAGCCTTTACGGGCGTAAATTTCAAAACCGTGTTTGCGCACGCTCTCCGCCAGTCCGTCAAAATCGATCGTCTGCCCGGTACGGCGCTTCCAGACATCGGCAATCGGCGAACCGTAGACCGACGAGTGCGACCACACCGGAAACTGGGTGTCGCCATGCTCGCCAAGGATAAAAGCATCGATACTCTGCGCGCCGATATCCAGCGTCTGCGCCAGCGCGCGCCGCAACCGGGTGGTATCCAGCCACACGCCAGTACCAATGACCTGGCTGCGCGGCAGGCCAGAGAGTTTCCACACCTGCCAGGTGATGATGTCGCACGGGTTGGTGGCAATCAGAAAGATGCCGTTAAAGCCGTTTTCCATCATCTGCGGCACAATGTTTTTAACGATACGCGCGGTGTTTTGTAGCTCGTCCAGGCGGGTCTGCCCCGGTTTAAGCGGGCCGCCGGAGACAGTGATGACCGCAATGTCCACATCGGCACAGTCGGCGGCGTCGCGGTGGGTGATATGCATCATGCCCGGCATATACGCGGCGGCATCCGCCAGATCCTGCACATGGCCTTCAACGCGATCGCGGTTCAAATCAACAAGGATCAACTCTTCGGCAATGTTCTGATTCAGCAGGGCGTAAGCCGCCGATGCGCCAACATTGCCAGTACCGATGATCATCACTTTGCGGGCTCTGGTATTCATTTCTCTTCCGTTATCACGATTACGCGTGAGCGTAAATTACCGCCGCAGGCGCGATTTATGCAATCCGGACAGGGATATATAAGTTAATTGTATGGCGAAGTGAGCAGGGTTTGCGCGTAATTTAACAGAACCATAACAGGAGAGCCCATGTATACCTTTATCCCCGCCTCGGCGAGCCAGCCGGGCATTCGTACTCTGATTGCCGCCCTGGATGCTTATCAAACCCAACTCTATCCGGCGGAGAGTAATCACCTGCTGGATCTGGCAACCCTGCCACCTGAGAGCGTAATCATGCAAGCCATCGTACATACGTCCGGAGAGGTGGTCGGCTGCGGTGCCATTGTGCTTAACGACGATGGTACCGGTGAGATGAAGCGGGTCTATATCGATGCGCGCCACCGGGGTCAGCAACTGGGGGATAAGCTGCTGAATGCCCTGGAGGCGGCGGCCGTTGCGCGCGAGTGCCATACGCTGCGCCTGGAGACGGGCATTAAACAGCAGTCGGCAGTTCGTCTTTATACACGCTGCGGATACCAGCAGCGGGAGGCTTTTGCCCCTTACGCAGAAGATCCGCTCAGTATTTTTATGGAAAAACGGCTGACTGCGGATCGGCTTTCAGCACTTCAATAAAGGCATCCAGGTGGCGGGTTTTCGCACCACGCCGCCACACCAGCCAGGTGTTCAGCCAGCGCCAGTTTTCCGCCAGCGGCCAGGCGCCGACCTGGTGGTGACCGGGCATACTTTCCAGCATGCTGCGCGGAATAAGCGCCAGTCCGGCACCGGCAATCACGCAGGCCAGCATGCCGTGATAGGACTCCATTTCGTGGATTTTCCCGGGGGTAGCCTGATCGGCGTGAAACCAGCTCTCAAAATGGCGACGATAGGAACAGTTGGCGCGAAACGCATAAATACTGGAACCATTCACCTGGGCGGCCCGGGTGATGGGCTCGTGGCCGTGCGGGGCGACAATCATCATCTCTTCACGGTAAACCGGAATGCCTTCCAGGCCGGGATGCATCACCGGTCCATCGACAAAGGCGGCGCTCAGCGTGCCATCAAGAATACCGTCAATCATCGTGCCGGAAGGCCCGGTTGCCAGATCGAACTGAATGCGCGGATAGCGCTGATTATATTTCGCCAGTGTGGCCGGGATACGCACTGCTGCGGTGCTCTCCAGCGAACCGAGCGAAAACAACCCCTGTGGCTCGTCCCCGGCCACAACCATCCGCGCTTCATCAACCAGCGCGAGGATCTGCTGGCTGTAGCGCAAAAAGCTGTGCCCGGCGGGGGAAAGACGCAGCCGCTGGTTTTCACGAATAAAGAGATCCACCCCCAGGTCGGCCTCAAGCTGGCGAATGCGGGTGGTCAGGTTCGACGGCACACGGTGCACTTTTTGCGCGGCCTGGGTAATGCTGCCGGTCTGCGCCACGGCGTTAAACATTTCAAGCTGCGTTAAATCCATAGTGTTCTCCATTCGTGAATAGTGAAGTTAATATTATTCAGTTTTCAGGAATAACAAATTCAGCGACGATAGCGCAATACCTGAACAGCGAAAGCGAGAGAATTATGTCAATTTCATCTGCCACCCATGCCATTTCCGTGAATCCGGCGACCGGGGAAACCCTGTCGGCTACCCCCTGGGCCAGCCGTGAAGACGTCGACGCTGCCATGGAACTTGCTGCCAGAGGCTATCGCCAGTGGCGGCAAAAAAGTGTCAATGAGCGTGCGCAGGTTTTGCGTGCGGTCGGTGAGGTATTGCGCCGTCACGGCGAAGCGATGGCGCAGTTGATTTCACAAGAGATGGGCAAACCGATAGCCCAGGCGCGCGGCGAAGTCGCTAAATCCGCCAACCTGTGCGACTGGTACGCCGAACACGGCCCGGCGATGCTGGGTTCAGAAGCCACCCAAGTTGAAAACAACCGGGCGACCATTGAATACCGTCCGATGGGGCCGATTCTGGCGGTGATGCCGTGGAACTTTCCGCTGTGGCAGGTGCTGCGCGGTGCGGTGCCGATTCTGCTGGCGGGCAACAGCTATCTGCTTAAGCATGCGCCGAATGTGCTGGGTTGTGCGGCGTTGACAGGCAAAATCTTTGCCGAAGCCGGGGTGCCGCAGGGCGTCTTTGGCTGGGTGAATGCCACCAACGACGGTGTGAGCCAGGCGATTAACGATCCGCGCATTGCGGCAATAACCGTTACCGGCAGCGTGCGTGCCGGGGCGGCGATTGGCGCTCAGGCCGGCGCCGCGCTGAAAAAATGTGTGCTCGAACTGGGCGGTTCCGACCCGTTTATTGTCCTTGGTGATGCGGATCTCGATCTGGCCGTGAAAGCAGCAGTGGCCGGACGTTATCAGAACACCGGGCAGGTTTGCGCGGCGGCTAAACGTTTTATTGTTGAAGCCAGCATTGCCGATACCTTCACGGAGAAATTTATCGCGGCGGCGGCGGCCTTACCCCAGGGTGAACCAAAGGCTGAGACAACCTACCTTGGCCCAATGGCGCGTTACGACCTGCGTGATGAACTGCACGCTCAGGTGCTGACGACGGTCAGCGAAGGGGCAACCCTGGCCCTCGGCGGTGAAAAACCATCCGGGGCAGGGAACTACTACCCGGCAACCGTGCTGACCCATGTGACGCCAGAGATGACCGCTTTCCGTCAGGAGATGTTCGGCCCGGTGGCAGCCATCACCATAGCGCGCGATGCGGAACATGCGCTGGAACTGGCCAATGACAGTGATTTCGGTCTGTCTGCGACGGTGTTTACCGCCGATATGGCGCTGGCAGAGGATTTTGCCGCCCGCCTGGAGTGCGGTGGCGTCTTTATTAACGGCTACAGCGCCAGCGATGCCCGCGTGGCGTTCGGTGGTGTGAAAAAAAGCGGATTTGGTCGTGAGTTGTCGCATTTTGGCCTGCACGAGTTTTGTAACGTGCAAACCGTATGGAAAGATCGCCTGTGATCGTATGCGCGCCCTTGCGGGGCGCGCCGTCTGCGGATGTCATGGTTTCGTCATACTTCTTTCGTAAACTCGCGGGCATCGTGAGGTTATAGAAGAATATCATGAACTTAAAGCAAATTTTCCGCCGAATTTTTCGGCAATTGACACCACGGCAGTTTGGCTTACTGGCAGGTATCTTCTGGATAATAGGGCTTTTTTCCGCACTCCAGATTGCCTCCTCCTTCGTTCTCACCCTGTCGTTGCGCGATGCGCAACACAACGAACAGCTCAATCAACAAACCCACCTGCAACAAGTAAAAGTCGATGAAGCCCGCGTGGCGTTACTGGCGGCAAGCGATCTGCTTAACCGCGCAGGCGTCTATTTTATGCAGGATAAAGAGACCGGTTCTGACGGCAGCTGGCATAGCCTGATGGATGAGGCGCAGGCTGCGCTTGCGACGTCGCAGAAATCCTGGCAGGCATGGCTTGCGATGAATCCACCGAAAGATGACGGGCTGATCAACAGTTACCAGCTTTTCTACGGGGCGATCAAAGAACAGGCCGACGGGCTGGTGAAAACCAATTCTATCGATGCGTTCTTTGCCGTTCCGGCCCAGGCGTTTCAGGCCGATTTTAACGACAACTACGCGCGCTTCCAGCAGGCCAGTGAAAAGCGGGCCGATGAAGGTCGCCTGACCTTAATGGGCGGGTTAGCTCGCCTGCAACAGGTGTTTGTGCTGGTGCCCGTGCTGTTGGTGGTTATTGCCATTGCAGTCTGGTTTGGCATGTCGCGCTGGGTAATTTCACCGCTGCGTCGGCTTATTGCCCATATCAATACTCTGGCCGCCGGTGACCTTTCCACGCCATTGCCGGAGGTCAAACGCTTCAACCGTGAAGTTGATCAGATTGTCCTGAGCGTCGACACCATGCAACACGGGTTACAGCAACTGGTCAGCCAGGTGAGTCACGCCACCCGTTCGATGGTGAACAATATTGATAGCCTGGCGCAGGGTAACCAGAAGCTGTATCAGCAATCGACCCGCCAGGCACAAGAGCTTGAGGACGTGACGGCCCATATCGCGACCCTTGAATCCCATGTTGAAGGCAATAGCGGCTATGCCCAGCTTGCCAGTGAACGTGCTGATGAAGCGCGTAAAGTCGCGGCGGGGGGCGACAGCATGATGGAGACGGTAAACCAGTCGATGCAGGCCATTGTGGGCCGGGCGTCTGAAATGCGCGGTATCGTCGAATTGATTGAAGGGGTGGCGTTCCAGACCAATATTCTGGCGCTCAATGCCGCCATCGAGGCGGCGCACGCGGGTAACCACGGGCGCGGCTTTGCGGTGGTGGCCAAAGAGGTGGGGCTGCTGGCGCGTAAAAGCAGCCATTCGACGCAAACCATCCAGCAACTGATCAACCACTCTTTGCAGGGCATTAACGACGGTACTCACGCGGTCAGTAAGCTGGAAGATAACCTGCAGCAGGTCACCGGCCTGGTCGGGCATCTTAGCGGATTACTGAACGATATCTCCACGGCGACCCTAAGCCAGGGGGAGAGCATTCATCATATGACCCGTCGTTTGCATTCGCTCAATAAGGTGGCGCGCCGCACCGGGGAACTGGTCACGGATGCCACCGAAGCGTCCGTGCAACTGCATAATGATTCTCACGCGTTGATGCAGGCCGTTTCCCGCTTTCGTCTCCCGGCCTGATTTTTGCTATACTCGCAGCCCATTTTACGGCTGCGAGTAAGGATCGGGTGTGGCGACAGTCATGGATAACAGCGTACTTGAGGCATTGCTTGAGCAGGTACGCCCGCTGAAAGGTCTGGGAAAAGTGGCAGACTATATTCCCGCGCTGGCGACCGTCAGCGGGGATAAATTGGGCATCGCCATTTGTACCGTCGACGGTGAACATTTCCAGGCAGGTGATGCCGACGAGCGTTTTTCCATTCAGTCACTTTCAAAAGTCCTCAGCCTTGTGGTGGCGATGAACCATTACGAGGAGGATGAAATCTGGACGCGTGTCGGTAAAGACCCGTCCGGTCAGCCGTTTAATTCTCTATTGCAACTTGAAATAGAGCAGGGCAAACCGCGTAATCCGTTTATCAATGCGGGCGCGCTGGTGGTCTGCGATATGTTGCAAAGCCGCCTGAGCGCCCCGCGCCAGCGGATGCTGGAAATCGTGCGCAAACTGTCCGCCACGCCGGATATCGCGTTCGACAGCGTGGTGGCCCGCTCCGAGTTTGAACACTCCGCGCGTAACGCGGCGATTGCCTGGTTGATGAAATCCTTTGGTAACTTCAATAATGATGTTGCCACGGTACTGCAAAACTACTTTCACTACTGCGCGCTGAAAATGAGTTGTGTCGAGCTGGCGCGGACCTTTCTCTTTTTGGCCGATAAAGGCACGGCGCCGCACCTTGCGCAACCGGTGTTAACGCCGCAACAAACACGCCAGGTCAACGCGCTGATGGCAACCAGCGGCATGTATCAAAATGCCGGTGAGTTCGCCTGGCGCGTCGGGTTACCGGCAAAATCGGGCGTGGGCGGCGGCATTGTCGCGATTGTGCCGCAAGAGATGGTCATTGCGGTCTGGAGTCCGGAACTGGACGAGGCCGGCAATTCACTGGCGGGGATTGCCCTACTGGAGGCGCTGACCCAAAAACTGGGGCGTTCGGTGTATTGATGTCTGACTACGACGCTTTGTTTGCGCGGCTTGCCCGCTCCACTTTTCGTTCCCGCTTTCGGCTGGGGGCGAAAGAGCGCCAGTACTGCGTGGATAAGGGCGCAGAGGTTATCGCGGCACACGCGGCTGATTTTGTTGCCCGGCGCCTGGCCCCTGCGCTACCTCATAATGACGGCAAACAGACGCCGATGCGCGGTCATCCGGTCTTTATTGCCCAGCATGCCACGGCCACCTGCTGTCGGGGGTGTCTGGCAAAATGGCACGCTATTCCTGCAGGCGCTGAACTTACAGAGGTACAGCAGCGCTATATCGTCGGGGTGATTTATCACTGGCTGGTCCTGCAAATGAATTCATAACACTAATGAATTAAACGGCAAACACATGTTAAAAGCCTGTTATATCGACATTACATGTTAAGCTATACGCCGTTTTTGTCGCGTCGAAATGACCTGCAACATCCTTACCTGGGATTGATAAGTAATGCGCGCTCTTTTTTCGCCCACATTTCGCCTGCTGCGAAATGATCAGCCGTTCATCAATGCGACGGTGATTTTTCTGATCACCACGCTTTTTTATTTTGTTGGGGCGATGCTGCGTCTGGTCGAGGCGCTTTCGCTCTTCTGGCCGCTAAATGCAGTAATGGCAGGGATCTTTGCCCGTTACGCTTTCTTACAGCGCTGGCCTTACTATCTGATGAGCTTTGTGGCGATGCTTCTCTATGACGGCGTCACCACCTCGTGGGGCTGGTCGTCGGTGGTGATTAACTTTTCTAACATGGTTTTTATCATAACCATGGCGCAACTGGTGCAACGCGAGCAGCGGCTTATGCGTCATGCGCCGCAACCCATAAACGCCCTTAATCTTTTTGGCTACTGTCTGGTGTCGGCAATGCTCTGCTCGCTTTTCGGTGCCTTTGGCTCGATGGGGGTAGTCATCAACCAGGATTTCCTGATGCTCTTTGGTGACTGGTTCAGCGAGCAGTTCTCGACGGGCGTACTGATCCTGCCCTGCATCCTGACCGCTGTCTGGCCGGATACGCGGCTGGCTTTAAATAGCAAAACGTTGCTGCCAGTACTGGCGCTGATTGTCTCCGTACTGGCCTCGGTGTGGGTAGGGGGAGCGGGTAGTCTGGCATTCCCGCTGCCGGCGCTTATCTGGTGCGCCGTCACTTTCTCCTTGCCGTTGACCTGCCTGCTGACATTGATAACCGGCGGGCTGGAGATCATCCTGGTGGCTAACGGGTTGATCAATATTTTTGTCGCCTCGCCGTTACAGATGTCGCGCATGTTTTCTGCCCGACTGGGCATTGCCACAATGGCAATTTGCCCGGTCATCGTTTCTGTTAGCGTAGAAACCATCAACCGTTTGATGCGCCATGTGTCTTTGCGCGCGGACTACGATTTTCTGACCCGCGTCTACTCCCGTTCCGGTCTGTATGAAGCGCTCAACCATGACAGTAATGGCTTTGCCAACCAACATCTGACGGTCATGCTGCTGGATATCGATTACTTCAAAAGCGTTAATGATAACCACGGGCACGAGTGCGGCGACCGAATACTCACCTCGTTTGCGCAGAAGGTTCGTCAGGCGCTGGGGGAGCAGGGCATTATTGCCCGGATGGGCGGTGAAGAGTTTGCGGTAATAGCCGCTACGCCCGGTCCGCAGCAGGGTTTTCTGTTGGCTGAACGGCTGCGTAAGTCGGTTGAGGGGCAACTTTTTCACTGGCATGACCAGACACTGCGCCTGACGGTCAGTATTGGCGTCAGCAACGGACAGGTCCTTTCCGGCTCGTTGACGGAGGCTTTTAATAAATTACTCGCTGAGGCGGATGAGTATCTTTATCGTTCCAAAAAGGCGGGGCGAAATTGCACCAGTATGCGTCAGTCGCCACTGGAAGAAACATTAAAGCCTTCGGTCAGTTTCTGAGCCCGAACGGTTTCTCAATCTCCTGTTTCGACAGCGCGCATCTGCAATGTAATAAGGCAAAACGATAGCGATAAGTTATTAAATTACTTGCTACAAATTTTCATCGTCAATACTATAACCGAGTATATGTATCGGAAAAAATTTGCGCCATGAATGGATCTGACAATTTGAAGAAAAGCGAGCGGATCACTGGCGGCAGGTTCGTCAGGCGCATGTACCTGATGCGTATTCTTGGGACCTTTCTCTGTTTTTTCCCCATCCTCTCCGTATTGTTGGAACTCCATCGTCCCCTGTGGCTGATACTCTTACTGGGCGCTAATGCCTTTATCTGGCCGACACTGGCGTTTATGCGCGCCCGCTGCTCCGACACCCCCCTGACGCTGGAACATCAAAACCTGATCTTAGATGCCGGTGCCGGTGGGTTCTGGATAGCCATGATGTCGGTTAACCCCCTGCCATCGGTGGTCATTGCCACGATCCTGCTCGCCGATCGCCTCTCGGCAGGTGGCGTTGAGCTGATGCGCAAAGCGGGGATGTTAATGCTGGCCGCTTTTGTGGCGGCATGGGTGGCGCAGGGGATGGATTTTTATGTTGAGGTGTCTCAGCGCACCATGTTCACGACGCTGCCCCTGATTGCCATTTATATGCTGGCGCTCAGCGTACTGACCGACAACATTGCCGTAAAGCTGCGAAATAAAAGCCGCGAACTGGAACGCATTGCGATGATGGACCCGCTGCTGGATATTGCCAACCGTCGCCTGCTGGAAAAACGTATCCAGTATGAGTTGGATAAACTGCGTGAACTGCCGCGCAATTCAATGCTGATGTTCATCGATATCGATAATTTCAAAGAAGTTAACGATCGGTTTGGTCACAAAGTGGGCGACGCACTGCTGGTCACAGTGTCGAAGATCCTGCATGCCGCGACGCGAAAAACGGATACCCCGGCGCGGCTGGGTGGGGATGAATTCGTGATTTTGCTTCCGGATACTACCCAGGAAGAGGCGCTTGCCGTTGCCGGGCGAATTATGGATTCCGCTGCCGTGATGAGCGTAACTCAGGAATATGCCTTCCACTGTACACTGAGTATTGGCATTGCCAGTGCGACCCAGGGGATGCAAAACGTCACCGACTGGCTGAAAGCGGCGGATGACGCCCTCTATAAAGCAAAACGCCGCGGCAAAAATCAAATCTACTCACACTGACAAACGTGCTGAATACGCTAAGCTTTATCCTGTACACCGCGAATCGGTCGCTCGATCACGTCTTATAATCGCGGACACCTGCCGATACTGACTAGCGAGATAGGCACTTTATGAAAACTCCTGCAATTCCCTTTGATGAGGAAAAACGCCTGGCGTCGTTGCGCGAATCCGGGTTGCTTGATACAGGAACTAATGAACGCTTTGACCGCCTGACAAGGCTGGCAAAGCGGTTGTTCAATGTTCCTATCGCGCTGGTGACCCTGGTGGGTGAAAAGACTCTGCATTTTAAAACCAGTGACGGCACCGCCCACGAAAGCCTGCCGCGCCATCTCTCCTTTTGTGGACACACCATCCTCAGCACAACGCCGCTTATCGTCAACGATGCCGGTAGCGACGAGCGTTTTTGTGATAACCCACTGGTAACCGGCGAATCCCATCTGCGCTTTTATGCAGGCTATCCACTGCGTCTGCCCGATGGGGCGCTGGTCGGCTCATTTTGTCTGCTCGATCGCAGCCCGCGCGCTTTCTCATCCACCGAGGTGGATATTCTGAAAGATTTTGCGCTGATCGTGGAAAATGAGTTTGCGGTGATGAGCGCCGCGACCACCGATGAACTCACCGGGCTGTTTAACCGCCGTGCGTTTGATAACCTGGTGAAATTTGCGATAAACAGCGCCCGTCGTCGCGCGGAACCGCTAGCGCTGGCGTGGGTGGATCTTGACGGTTTCAAGCAGATCAACGACACCTGGGGCCATAACGAGGGTGATGAAGCCCTGCGTTCAATGGCAAAAGTGATGCGCGCAAGCTTCCGGGAAGCGGATCTGTTAGTGCGCTATGGTGGGGATGAGTTCGCAGTCCTTTTTTCCGACACCCATGAGCAGGGGGCGTGGATTGCCCTGGAGTATCTGGTGGAGCAGACTCAGGCCTGGAACTTGTCCTCTGGCAAACCCTGGAAGCTTGCCTTTTCCTGGGGGGTAAGTGAGTTCGATCATAACGGTAACGGCGATATAAAAGCCTGGCTGGAAGATGCGGATGCCAAGATGTACGCCATGAAGACGAAAAACCATCGCGAACGCTAGTGACATAATAAAAACCTATGACACGGGATGTTGTGTTAACAATATGTAAAATGCATAGTGGTTATTTTTAAGGAACAAAAATGACCACCACCTCTTTAGTTCGCCTCCTTGATGCCAGCGAAATCCGTGCCCGTATCGATGAACTCTGTGACGTATTAGAAAACTGCGTGCAGGGCGGGGCGTCCGTCAGTTTTATGTTGCCTTTTGGGCGGGAAAAATCTCGCGCCTTCTGGCAGGGTGTGGCTGACAGCGCAGGGCGTAATGAACGCGTCGTACTGGTAGATGAAAATAGTGAAGGCCTTATAAACGGCACCGTTCAGCTTATTGTCAACCAGCCCGAAAACCAGCCGCATCGTGCCGATGTCGCCAAACTCCTGGTGCATGAACGTGCCCGACGTCAGGGTATCGCCGGTAAGTTAATGGCACACCTTGAAATCGTTGCCCGTGAGCAGGGAAAAACGGTACTGGTACTGGACACCAGTACCGGGAGCGGGGCGGAATCTTTCTATACCCGGTGCGGCTGGCAAAAGGTCGGTGAGATCCCGCGCTATGCCCTAATGCCAGATGGGGCGATGACCGCGACGAGCGTCTTTTATAAGTTTTTGTGACGGGTGTTGTATTTTTGTGATTGCCGTTGGAAATGTTGTCTCGCTTTGATCAAAACAGGGGTTCATGGTCGAAAAGTTTGGTAAGTTATTAGACCAATCTTCCTAGGTTGTATGACTAATCAAAAAAGGAACCCATTGTGAACACAGTTAACCGTCGCGATTTCCCCGGCGCTTCTTACCCAGAGCGTGTGATTCAGTTTGGCGAAGGCAACTTTCTGCGTGCCTTCGTCGACTGGCAGATCGATTTATTGAACGAGCACACTGACCTCAATGCCGGGGTGGTGATTGTTCGTCCAATCGACAGCGACTTCCCGCCCTCTCTGAGCACCCAGGACGGCTTGTATACCACTATCATTCGTGGCCTGAATGAGCAGGGCGAAGCGGTTAGCGACTCACGCCTGATCCGTTCCGTGAATCGTGAAATCAGTGTTTACGGGCAGTACGATGAGTTCCTGAAACTTGCGCATAACCCGGAGATGCGTTTCGTCTTCTCCAACACTACCGAAGCCGGTATTAGCTATCACGCTGGCGACAAATTCGATGACGCACCTGCGGTGAGCTATCCGGCGAAACTGACCCGTCTGCTGTTCGAACGCTTTAGCCACTTTAACGGCGCGGCAGATAAAGGTTGGGTCATCATCCCGTGTGAACTGATTGACTACAACGGTGACGCGCTGCGTGAACTGGTGCTGCGCTATGCGCAGGACTGGGCGCTGGGCGATGCGTTCGTGGCATGGCTCGATTCTGCTAACACCTTCTGCTCAACGCTGGTTGACCGTATCGTAACGGGCTATCCGCGCGATGAAGTGGCAAAAATTGAAGCGGAACTGGGTTACCATGACAACTTCCTCGACACCGCAGAACACTTCTATCTGTTTGTGATCCAGGGGCCGCAGTCACTGGCCGCCGAACTACGTCTGGACAGATATCCACTGAACGTGCTGATTGTCGACGACATCAAACCCTATAAAGAACGCAAAGTCGCTATTCTGAACGGTGCGCATACCGCACTGGTTCCGGTTGCCTTCCAGGCGGGTCTTGATACCGTGGGCGAGGCCATGAACGATACCGAAATCTGTGCCTTTGTTGAGAAAGCGATTTATGAAGAGATCATCCCGGTGCTCGACCTGCCGCGTGATGAGCTGGAATCCTTTGCCAGCGCGGTGACCGGGCGTTTCCGTAACCCGTATATCAAACATCAGTTGCTCTCTATCGCCCTGAACGGCATGACCAAATTCCGTACCCGCATTCTGCCGCAACTGCTGGCAGGGCAGAAAGCTACCGGTAAACTGCCTGCGCGCCTGACTTTTGCGCTGGCCGCGTTGATCGCTTTCTACCGTGCAGACCGCAATGGCGAAGCCTATCCGGTGCAGGATGACGCCCACTGGATCACCCGTTACCAGCAACTGTGGGGCCAACATGGTGATCATCAGATCAGCACCAGCGATCTGGTAAAAGCGGTATTGTCGGTCAGCGAACACTGGGAGCAGGACCTGACTCAAGTCAGTGGACTGGTAGAACAAGTTTCTCTGGATCTCGACGCTATCCTGCTGCAGGGCATGCGTCAGGCTGTGAAACCGCTGTGCTAATGGCATTCTGTTAAGCGTGTAACGAACCCGGCTTGCGCCGGGTTTTCTTTTTCCTGTCTTTAGTTACAACATACTATTAAAGAGAATTAAAGCACGCGCATCAGAATCGGCGGAAAAATGTGAAAAGGTCTGTCAGGACGGAAGATCTTTTCTATACTTTACTTTGCCACACCAGTGCCGATACGTTCGGCCAGGGAAATCCGTTGTTGCCGCAGCCTGGCGCAACAAGAACGAAAGAGAGGGACAAGCAATGGAAAAGCTGGAAAGAGCGGTGCCTGTTGTTATGGGTCTGGTCGTCAGTATTTCGCTTATTGCCACGGCATGGGATATCTCATTCGTCAGTACTTTGCCCTGAGTAGTTGCCTGAAAGGGGACACGTTCCCCTTTCAGGCCTTAAACCATTCCCGTGTTTCTTTCGACACTCGTTGTAATAACGCCACCGCCTCTTCGCTGCTATGAATATTGGTGTAACCCATGATTAACCCGTAGCGTTTTTCAGGGCTGTTATACCACTCTGAAAGTGGACTGACCTTTAGCTGCGCGTTTTGCCAGATTTTTGCCAGATGTACATCTTCTGTGCCATGGCGCAAAAAAGCGATAATGTGCATGCCGCCATCGTTAACCTCAACATCAAACAGATCCGGAAAAACCAGGCTTAGCGCATCGAGTGCCATCTGGCGACGTTGCTGATAAAGCGTGCGCATCTTCTTTAAATGGCGAAAGAAATGTCCTTCTGCAAGGAAGTTCGCAACGATTTTTTGTGTCAGCACCGGTTGTGCGCTTTCAGTGATTTCACCTGCCTCATGAAAGGCGTTAAGGGTGGTGCGCGGCATAACCAGATAGCTGATACGCAGGGCAGGCATCACCGTTTTACTGAATGTGCCCATATAAATGACCCGATCCTCATTATCAATACTCTTGAGGGCAGGCAGTACCTTGCGGGTGTAATGGAATTCGCCATCATAATCATCTTCTATGATCCATGCGTTGTTAGCATTGGCCCACTCCAGTAACTGGCGTTTACGCGGCAGGGAAAGGGTGACCGCCAGCGGGCTATGGTGTGAGGGAGTGATGCAGACAAAGCGGGCATCCGAATGGTATTTCAACAGATAATCAACGTTAAGCCCCTGCTTGTCGACTGGCGCGTAATGAAGGTTTTCGACCTTCTTTCTCAGTAATTGCTGACCAAAGATATAGCCCGGATTTTCAATAACGACTTTATCGACGCGCGTCGCCAGCGCATCGAGGATAAGCGTAAGATTATTACGATAACCTCCAGTGATATAAATCTGCTCCGCCGTGCAGGTCAGCCCACGAGAAACACTCAGATAACGGGCAATGGCCTCACGTAGCGGCGGATAGCCCATCAGTGGGGGATTGGTCATCTCTTTGGGTGACATAGCGCGCACGGCTTTGCCGGACAGAAGCAGCCATTTCTTGTAAGGAAAGGCATCCAGTGCGGGAATGCCCAAACGGAAATAGCCCTCCCTGTCGCGAACATCTACCATTGATCTGAGCTGTGTGTCAGCGGTCCAGGCCTGAACGGGGCATTCTGCCTTTTTGGGGATCAGCAGGTCCGGGTTTACCCGTGTGCCTTTCGCACCCTGGCTGACCAGATAGCCTTCGCCTACCAGAATGGCATACGCCGTTTCCACGGTTTTTCGCGCCACCTCCAGTTCGTCAGCCAGCACACGCACCGAAGGGACTTTGTCTCCGGGTCTTAACAACCCGCTGAGAATGTTGTGGCGATAGCGTTCGTAAATGTCACGATAGCCTAATCTCATGTCCTACCTCATTTGTCTGTTTTTGTACCTTTTTAGTACGTCATAAATCTCTAATATAGCGGCTGTCAAATCAATTCATGAGGAAAATGACAATGACCACTCGCGCTAACCACTTCCAGACCGCACCTGTACTTATCAACACGCTGGTTGAAGCCAGCATGGCATCACATAAAAGTTCACTGGATGGAGCAATCAAAAACCTGGTGGATATTCGCGCTTCTCAACTTAACGGCTGCGCGTTTTGTCTGGATATGCATGTGAAGCAGGGCAAACTGCGCGGCGAACGCGAACTGCGTCTTTACCATGTGGCTATCTGGCGGGAATCACCCTTGTTTAGCGCCAAAGAAAAAGCGGCGCTGGCGTTAACCGAAGCCTTAACACATCTCGGTCCGCAAGGGGTGACGGATGAGGTTTATCGCCACGTGCGGGATCATTTTAGCGAGGTAGAAATTTCCGAACTGGCGTTTGCCATTGCCACCATCAACGCCTGGAACCGCCTGCAGATTCTCGCGCAAATAGCACCCGGCTCGCAGGATGCGGCCTATGGTCTGGATCGCGCCGGGTTACAGTGAGTGCTGCCTGTACTCGCGGATAAAGGCGATAAACGTCTGCAAACCGGCAGGGATATGACGATGACCGGGGTAATACAAACACAGCCCTTTAAAGGGCTGTGTCCACTCATTGAGCACACTGACCAGCCGGCCTGAACGTAAATCATCTGCAATATACAATTCCGGTAAAAAACCGATGCCAAGCCCGGCGCGTACCGCGGCAATGGATGTAAACAGGTCGGTGGTGGCAAGTCTCGGCGGCACGGCAATGGCAAATTGTTCGCCGTGACGCGCAAACTCCCAGCGATAAATACCCCCGTGCGACATTCGCATGCAGATACCTTGCTGCCGGGTGAGGGCTTCCGGGGTGAGCGGCGTGCCGTGTTCAGCAAACCATTGTGGCGTGGCGACCACCCGCATATGAATATCCGGCGTCAGCGGCACGGCAATCATATCCTGTGGAACCGCTTCCGCCAGACGAACCCCGGCGTCGTACCCCTCGGCGACAATATCGATCATGCGGGCATCACTGGCGGTTTCCATGCGCATTTGCGGATAGCGCGCCAGAAAAGCAATCACCAGTTCATCGAAAAATAGCTGCCCGATAGCCTGCGGTACATTAATGCGTAAGGTACCGGAAGGCTCATCAGGCTGGCTGTGAATTTCGTCCGCGGCCTGCTGGATCTCTTGCAATGCCGGACCGATGCGGGCGACAAAACGCTGTCCGGCTTCGGTGAGCGCGACACTGCGAGTCGTGCGGTTAAAAAGTCTGGCGTCAAGACGCGTTTCCAGCCCGGCGATGGCATTACTGACCGCCGTTGCCGACATCCCCAGCTCCTGAGCTGCGGCACGAAAGCTTCCCCGACGCAGCACCGCCATCACCACTTCCAGTTCAATCAAACCTGAACGATGCATAGATTATCCTGATAATCGAAACAACCCTTGCAGGATAACCCGGATTATCGGCGCGATAAAGCTGTGCCAGACTGGCTGCATTAACCGTGGAGGGCACTATGCGACAGCTTGAACATCTCTGGATCAATGGCGAATTTACCCGGTCCCAGGGCGAGGACTATTTCGATCTATATAACCCTTCTACCGCCGAGGTAACAGGGCGGATACGTATGGCAAATGCCGATGACGCCTCGCGGGCAATTGCAGCGGCAAAAGCGGCCTTTGTTCACTGGTCGCACACAAGTGTTGAAGAGCGGCTGGCAGTTTTACAGCGAATGCGTGATGCCATGGCCGCCTGTCAGGATGAACTGCTGCATGCCATTAGCGAGGAGTACGGTGCCCCGGCGTCACGTTCCGCGTGGATGGCCAGTTATCCGGTGGCGGTGATTGATCAGGTCATACATGATTTACGGCAATTTGAATTTTCCACTGCGGTTGGCAAAGCCCAGGTGAAGATGACACCGCTCGGGGTGGCCGGGCTTATTACACCGTGGAACAGTAACGCCGGGTTTATCTGCGGCAAACTCGCCGCGGCGCTGGCGGCTGGTTGTACGGCGGTGATCAAACCAAGCGAGATGAGCGGGTTACAAACCCATGTGGTGATGAAAGCGCTGCATACGGCCGCGCTACCACCGGGTGTTTGCAATATCGTTACCGGCTTTGGCACGGTGGTGGGTGAGGCCATAAGCCGTCATCCGGACGTTGCCAAAATTTCGTTTACCGGCTCGACGCAGACCGGTAAGGCGATTTTGCGTAATGCCGCCGAAAGTTTTAAACGTGTGACACTGGAGCTTGGCGGTAAATCTCCAACCTTGATTCTGGACGATGCCGATCTGGCGACAGCGGTACCGCTTGCCATCCAGGCCGGTTTTATGAACAGCGGTCAGGCGTGTATCGCCGGTACGCGAATTCTGGTGCCACAATCGCGCAAAGCCGAGTGTGAAGAGGCGCTGCGCAAAGCGGTTGCGGCGGTGAAATCCGGTGACCCGCTCGACCCGCAAACGGACATTGGCCCGATGGTCAGCGAAAAACAGTGGCAGCGGGTACAGGGATATATACACCTTGGCCTGCAAGAGGGCGCACGTCTGCTGACTGGCGGAGAAGGGCGTCCGGAAAACAGCGGGAAGGGGTGGTTTGTGAAACCGACTCTTTTTACCGATGTGGACAACAGTATGCGCATCGCCCGTGAGGAGATTTTTGGCCCGGTATTGTCGATTATTCCCTATCGAGACGATGACGACGCCGTAGCAATCGCTAACGACACGGATTACGGTCTTAGCGCGTTGGTTTTGGGCGCAGATGTGCAGCGCGCACAGCGTATCGCCGGGCGTATCATCTCCGGTCGGGTGCAAATCAATACCCTGGCACACGAAGCCGGGGCACCGTTTGGCGGTTTTAAACACTCAGGGATCGGTCGCGAAATGGGGCGCTGGGGGATAGCGGCGTTTATGGAGCCGAAGGCGGTGGTCAGGTAGCCCAGTAAAAAATGGTTTTTCGCAAGACCGATTTATGAACTGAAAACAAAAAGGATCAGCCAGGGATCCTTTTTGCCAGGATCACCAGCGACCGTAGAGAGACGCCGGTTTCCCGGCGTCACGTTTTCTTAGCGTGGATCTTGCATTTTTAACTGGAAGAAACGCACGGAGTTACGCAATTGTTCGCTTTGCTCAGACATGGAGTGAGCAGCGACAGCGGCCTGTTCCACCAGCGTGGCGTTCTGTTGGGTAACCTGATCCATCTGGTCGATGGCGACGCTGATTTCACGAATCCCCTGATGCTGCTCGGTCGAGGCAGCGGAAATCTCCGCGACAATATCGGTCACTTTATTAACAGAAGTGACGATCTGCTCCATCGCCCGGCTGGCGGTGTCTGCATAACGAGAGCCGTCGGTAATTTTATGGACGGTCCCTTCGATAAGTTGCTTAATTTCTTTCGCGGCGTTGGCACTTTTTTGCGCCAGAGTACGCACTTCACCGGCGACCACGGCAAAACCTTTACCCTGTTCACCGGCGCGGGCGGCTTCAACGGCGGCGTTGAGCGCCAGGATGTTGGTCTGGAAAGCAATCCCTTCAATCACAGAAATGATATCGACGATTTTCTGCGAGCTGTCGGAGATTTCATGCATCCGCTTGAGCATATCGTCCACTTCTTTTCCGCCTTTTACGGCGGTCTGTGACGTTTCGCGCGCCAGTTCGCTGGCCCGGCGGGCGTTGTCGGCGTTGCTTTTTACATTTTCCGTAATCTGCTGCATGTTAGACGAAGTCTGCACCAGTGAGGCGGCCTGTTCCTCAGTGCGTTGAGACAGGTCGTTGTTACCCTGAGAAATTTCACTGGCGGCAAGGGAGATAGCTTCGCTGCCATGAATGATGCCATCGATAATATCGGCCAGTTTGCTATTCATAAACTTGATGGTTGCCAGCAGACTCTGGGTGTCGTTGTCTTTCAGTTTGACGTCGGCTTTCAGATTACCCGAGGCAATTTCATTCATGATCTCCACGGCGTAAGCAGGCTCGCCGCCCAACTGGCGAGAGAGGCTACGGGAGATAACCAGGGCGATGAACCCGGTGGCAATCAGTGCCAGTAGCAACAACCCACAGAAAGTGTAGAGCGCTTTGTCGTAGCCGGACTGCGCAATCGCACCCGCTTCTTCACCGCTGGCCACTTCTTTGTCCACCAGGGTAGCAAGGTCTTTCATCAACTGGGTACGGTATTTGGACGACACCGCGCCGCTGATTTTGGATGCTTCCTCAAGTCTGCCCGCGCTAACAGCCTCGATAACTTTGGCGTTAACGTCGACGAAATTACGGAAGTTGTCGACAACGGTATTAAACAGTGTGCGTGTATCTTCCGGTGCGTCGGCGGAAATTTTAGCAAACTGGCGCTGGGCATTTAAAAATGTCGCCTGGTTTTGCAGTAGTTCGCCACGATGTTGCTCCCGCTCGGCAGGTGTGACGGAACCGATATACTGAATTTGCTGTAAGCGCATTTCTGATAATACGCCACGCATTTCCAGGGTATATCTGACGCCCGGCATGCGATTATCGCGGAATTTATCAATATGGGATTTACTGATGTGCAACTGATAAATGGAGACAATACCAAGTACTAACATCATCGCTATAAGAATGGAAAAGCCAGTGAGCAATTTTGCTAATACAGATGCCTGAGAAAATTTTTTCATAGTGATCATTTTTTTAATGAAAGGTATTACCTATATCGGTAATAAACGCGAAAATATTGATTATTTTTAATTGATCTCAATCACATATTTTTTATTTTACTGAGATGGAATAGGGGGTGGTTAAAAAACAGGCTCTGGCCGAAACAGTATGAATGTTAAAAGTGTAAATAAAATGAAAAGAATATGTTTATTTAAAAACTGAAATAATGTTTCACCCATAAATAATTTAGCAGTGAAAATAACCACCGAAGGAATGGTTTCAGTTATTTATTTTGCAAAACTCACTGGCAACTCATCGGCCCATTTTGTCGCTTTATTCATCATCTCGGTCACTGCTGCTTCTGGTAGCCCTATATCCTGCGCCATATCGCTGGCTTCTTCCCACATGCGTTGCTCGTAGAGCATAGCAAGGCAAACATACTGATAAAGCACGCCGTTTTGGTGCTGCAGAGCCATGATCACCTCTTGTGAAACCGCAATTTGCGCCATGAGATCTTCCAGCGGCATTTCGAGGATCACATCCAGTAACGAAAATAGCCCAACCATAAAAGCTTCATTGGATAACGGGTGAGAGGGGGTTCGGGCCGCAGCCAGTTCGCAGAATTTGGCGCGAATCAGACTTAAATAATAGATTTCGGTAGTCTTGACGGTTTCGAATGAAGTTAAACAGGCGACCAGTACAAAGCGACGCAGTTCATTAATCCCGAGATAAAGCACAATATCTTTCAACGATTGGTTGCGTAAACCTGAAATACCCCTTTTGTTATAAAGGATATTTTGTGCGTAACGCATAATTTTGAAAGACAACGACACATCGCGTTTAAGTAGATCTTCGATGCGATTCAAATCTGGCGATTCGACGTTTACTTCGTGCATGAGCTTTAAGGCAAATGCGCGGTTGTGTAACAATTTGTTTCTTTTATGTACTACGGGTTTGCTGAAAAAATAGCCCTGAAAGAGGTGGAAACCCATTTTTTTATAGGCTTCAAACTCATCATAACTTTCCACCTTTTCGGCAAGAAAAACTGCATGACGTAGCATCTCGCGCTTATTGCCTATATAAGCAGCAATTTCTTCACGCGTATTTTTCTGAATATCGAATTTAATAATATTAATATAGGGAATAAACGCATCCCATTCGCTACTCAGCGAAAAATCATCCAGGGCAATACGAAAACCCTGGGTTTGCATCCGTTTTACGGTTTCAAGCAAGCGATGGTCGGGGCTGGCGGTTTCGAGAATTTCAATGATGACACGGTCTTTGGGCAGGGTTTCGGCGAGGCCATCCACCAATAATTGATGCGGAAAATTAACGTAAACGGAATTGTTCTCATCTTTGCGGCCCACTGGCGCGCCAAAAAACTGTTCTTCAATCAGTTGCGTGGTTGCCTGTTCCGATGAAACATCAGGGAAACGGTTTACCATGCTATCCCTGAAAAGCAGTTCATAACCGACAGTGTTTAATTTGTTATCAAAAATTGCCTGTCTGGCCACAAAAGAAAACATTCATTACCTCACAAATCCGTACGCCTCACATCATTCTCGATAATACAAGGTACATTAACGCCGCAGGTAAATGAACACGCTTGCTTAGCAAAAACTCCCTTATGATTATTAAAAATATAGGCATAAGTACGTGATTTAACAATTTGTGAAAGGTAAAGAATTGAGGCCCTGCATGGGGGCAGGGCCAAGAGGGTTAATACGCATCGAAACAGAGCTGCCGTTCGCAACAGGCGTCGCAACTGGGCGAGCGACAAATGAGCTCTCCTTCTGTCTGTAAACAGCGCTGCCGATAGAAAAACTTCTTCCAGCGCATATTTTCACTGTTCATCTCCACCAGTTGCGGAAAGCAGTCGGTCATCAGTTCGCGCAATTCCTCACGCGAACTCAGCCCGAGATCCTGCCACAGATGGTTGAATGCCAGCGACACACTGGCAATGATCTGATGCATCGGCTCTGCTCCCGGCAACATATGGCATGCCAGCCAGTCGGCCAGTTGCGTTCGTTCCTCTTTACGGCTGGCGATCAGCTCCGACATCAACGTACGCCGCAAAACCACATCCGACGACGCGGTATTGTGCGCGCTGAGCGCCAGCCAGTGATCGTCGGAAAGTCCCATCTGCAAGGGGTAACAACCTTCACCCTGCGCATAGAGCTGTACCAGGCGATCAAGCCAGTAGTGCCGCGCGATGGGGGTCATGCCACCCCCTTGTGACAATCGGCTTGTTGCCACTGTTGACGCGCCTTTTCCCACCAGCGCGCAAGCGCCGGAAGGACCGGTTGCCACGCGTCATCAACGCAAGGCTCAATACCCTGTGCCTCCAGTTGCTGCCAGGGACCGTAGCCAATACGTGAGCAAAAAACGGCTTTTACATCCGCCAGCAGCGCCATGATCGCCGCCATACGTGCTTCACTGTCCTGGGGTTCACATTCGTCGCTTCCCTGGCAGTATTTGGGGGTAAAACGCTCATTCACCAGAACAACGCCCGCAGCGGAAAGACTGTAGATACGAAAACGATCCGCATGACCAAAATGACAGTCAATCACGTCTCCCCGCGTGGAGGCGACCGCGACCAGGCAGGCATCCGCTTCGTCTGACTCCCCCTGCGTGGCGATACTGGCGTGTAGCCTGGCGCGTTTTTGTAATGTCGGCAGCCAGGGTTGGGGCGCCGTTTCTGTCGGCGTAAACAGAAATTGCTGGCTGCGATCTTCGCCCAGCATACCTATCGCATCCGCGCGGCACTGCTGGCAGTGGGTCATTTGCGGCATCACCTCGCCACACTGCTCGCGAGTGGCGGCAAGCATCGCCGCATCCGGCTCAGGTTGACCGTTGAGGCCAAAAACGGTGCCATGCTCTGGTCGGGCAATCAGCGGCATAATGTTATGAATAAAGGCACCGTATTGCTGCAATGTCCGGCTGACATCCACCAGAGAATGATCGTTGATACCGGGTATCAGCACCGAGTTGATCTTCACGAGCACACCTTTTTCCGTCAGTCTGCGCACCCCTTCAAGCTGGCGGGCCACGAGGATCTTTCCGGCTTCGCGACCGCTGTAACGCTCACCGTCCAGCCACAGCCAGGCATAGATTTGCGCGGCAATATCAGGATCGAGGGTGTTAATGGTCACGGTGACGTGGTCAACGCCGACCTCCAGCAACCGGTCAACGGCATCGGGCAGCATCAGGCCGTTCGTCGACAGACACAGCTTCAAATCCGGTAGCTGTTCACGGATCAGTTCCAGTGTTTTGAAGGAGCGACCAATGTTCGCCAGCGGGTCACCGGGACCGGCGATCCCCACCACCGACAGTTGAGGAATTGCCGTCGCGACCTGGCGTACTTTCGCCACTGCCTGTTCGGGGGTCAGCAACGACGAGGAGACGCCGGGGCGGGATTCATTACTGCAATCGAATTTTCGGTTGCAGTAGTTACACTGCAAATTGCAGGCAGGGGCGACCGGCAGGTGCATGCGGGCGAAACGGTGATGACCGCTACGGGAGTAGCAGGGGTGTGATGCCACTTTGTTGGCGATAAAATCAGTTAAGGGTTCACCAGGCGCCTGGCAACCCATGCCAGTAGCGGAAGAGCAGGAAGTCATGATCGCTCCTTAATTTGCGTAGTCATGTCTTCCTGCTGCAAAACCCGTACCGCTCACATAAAATGTAATTACTTGAAAAATATGACGTTATAAAAGCGTTGTTCGTCGTTGTTTGTCGTAAATGTGGCGTTTGGCTGACAATGTGCTGAATGTCACAAAGTGAGCCGTCACATCCTGGGCATGCTGATATCCATAATTTGTATCCGATAGGCGACCTGACGGGGCGTCATACCCAGCAGACGCGCCGCTTTGGCCTGCACCCACCCGGCTTTTTCCAGCGCGGCAATCAGCCGTTGACGTTCATCCAGCGTTTGATCAAGCCAGCTATCCTCTTTTGGCGCGGCGGCGATAGCGAGTTTAGGCGTGTTTTCACGGTGGTTAAAGAGCACCACATCGCGGTCGATCAGGCCGTTTTCTGACATCACTGCCGAACGTTCCAGGCAATTTTCCAGCTCACGCACGTTACCGGGCCAGTTGTAACCCATCAGCAGACGGATGGCGCCATCACTGATGCGCAGCGTACGCCCCTGGTTATGGGCGATTTTGCGCACCAGAAAGTGCGCCAGCTCGGCAATGTCCTCCTGACGTTCACGCAGCGGTGGCAGGGAGATGGGCATTACGTTGAGGCGATAATAGAGATCCTCGCGGAAATTGCCCATCCGTACCTCTTCTTCCAGATTCCGGTTGGTGGCGGCGATGATACGCACATTGACGCGCAGGGTTTCGTCGCCACCAACGCGCTCCATTTCACCCTCCTGCAAAATACGCAGCAGTTTGGCCTGGAACGAGGCGCTGCTTTCGCCAATTTCATCAAGAAACAGTGTGCCGCCATCGGCCAGTTCAAAACGTCCTTTACGCTGGCGAACCGCGCCGGTGAACGCCCCTTTTTCATGGCCGAACAATTCGCTCTCCAGTAGCGTATCTGGCAGCGCCGCGCAGTTAAATTTCACAAAGGGCGCGGCGGCGCGAGGGGAGTTGTGATGAATAGCATTGGCGATAAGTTCTTTACCGGTGCCGCTTTCGCCGCGCACCAGTACCGTGGTATCCCAGCGCGAAACCTGGCGGATAATGTCCATTGTCTGCTGCATGGCCGGGCTTTTGCCTACCATATTCTCAAAACCGAAGGGGCGAGGAGTGCCACAGTTGCGCTGGCGTTCGGTCTGGGCAATCGCGGCGCGCGGTGTGGCGGCGGCAGGCGGGGTCATCAGCCGGACTGTCTGTGCGACCAGATTGGCGACGGTTTCCAGAAAGCGCGTACAGGAAGGAAGCCGCTCCTCCAGACGCGCCATCGGCTGCGCGGCGAGCACGCCAATCGTCTGCGCGCCTGGCCCCATTAAGGGGACGGCGATAAACGGCAGGTTGTAATCATAGATGCCAAGCCTGTCGAGAAAGCGTTGATCGTCGGCGACACGCGGCAGCACAAGAGATTGTCCCTGGGACAGTACGGCTCCTACCAGCCCTTCGCCAGGGCGATAGCGAATTTGCGAGCTGCCGGGGATCAGATGTTGGTCTGCCTCCTGCAAGGCTTCAATACTCAGAATTTCCTGCTGGTTGTCATACAGACACAGCATGCCGTGTTGCATAAACGCGTCATTATGCAGAACACACAGCACCTCCTGCAGCGTCTGGCTTATCTCGGTTGCGCGACTCAACACCACGCTGATGCGCTGCATGGCGGTAAATTGCTGTGAGAGATCAAAACGCCAGACGGTGGTGCCCGACTCGGGTCGCTGGGTCATCGTGGGCCTCCGGTCAGTGAATGAAATAACGGGAATCGCAGGGTCAGGCAGGTACCGCCTTCAGGGCGGGTAGTTAGTTCTATTGCGCCGCGATGATGGGCAACCAGGGTTTGAATCAACCGCAGCTCCATCCCTTTGCCGGGGGCGTTCAGGGCATCGGGGGAGTGGGCGTATCGCACATGGATGAGCGGCACATTATCTGTCAGCCAAATGGACAGCCAACCATCCTCTTCACGGGCGTAAAGCTGGGTATGCAGCGCTCTGTCCGGTAGCGCGGCGGCGAGGGCCAGCGTACGGTCCAGCCACAAACTGAGACAGGCAAGGATCTGCGTGCGCTGACCAAACCCCGCCAGATGCGGAGAGGCCATTTCAACGTGCAGATTTTCGCCATTGTTATAGCGGGTATGGTAAAGGGCGCGCAGGTCGTCAAACAGCGGTTGCAGAGGCCACAGCGCGCTCTCTTCCAGATCGAGAGAAGGGCGGCAGCGTTGCAGGCGGGCCAGCGCCTCCTCCCCCTCGCGCCACGCGGCATCCAGCGCCACGTTATGGTTATCTTCACCGTTGAGACGTCGCGCCGCCGCCAGCATATTGATGGGGCAGTTTAGCTGAACCAGCGCGGCATCCAACGATTCACGGATCGCGGCCAGCAGCTTCCCGGTGGTCATCTCCTGTTTGAGACGATCGAGACGGCCCTGTTCGGCCTGTTGCTGTTGCTGGGTGCAGTCGGTTATCACCACCAGGGTGCGGGGCAGCGCGGTATCAATAAAGTAGCGGCTGGCTTCTTCGCTCACCCCCGGCAAGGTCCAGCAGGTGACAGAGAGCCAGCGCACGGCGCCGCGCAGCACCACAGGCAGTATTTGCCCGGCATAGAGATCGCTTTTGCGCCGGGAGAAATCCAGTTCGGTGAGCAGCTCCTTGCCACCGCAGTCGGCACAGAAGGTTTTGTAGGCGAGGTTGTCCATGACCACCTGGTCCTGCTCGTTGACCACCACCACGGCGGCAGGAATGTTGTTCAGCACCGCCTCGCTCATGGTGGTGTGATTGCGCAATCGCTGTTCGAGCGCATAGCTGGCGCTGATATCACGTTGCATGGCGAGGTAGTGTTCCAGTTCGCCCTGTTTGTTGACGACCGGGGTGATATCGACCTCAGCCAGATAAAGGCTGCCATCCCGACGGCGATTGATGAGCTGACCGCGCCAGGGCATCTGTTGCAGCAGCGTTTGCCACAGTTCCTGATAAATGCTGCGCGGCGTCTGTTGGCTTGCCAGTATGCGATGGTTCTGGTTGAGCAGCTCTTCCAGGCTATAACCGGTCTGGCGACAAAAGGCCGGATTAGCGTACAGAATCCTCGCGTCCGGGTCGGTCAGCGAAATCGCGATCGGAGCCTGTTCAACCATCGTGGAAAACAGTCCGGGATGTTGAAGTGAGAGGTTGCCCGCAATGTGCTGCGGTGCGCTGGTCTCCAGCATCATATTAAAGGTCATCACACGCTCCTGGTTTCAGGCCCGGCTGTGTCGCATTTACAACATTTTGTGTTGTGAAACGCCCGACATCCGCAGCCCTGATTGGGTGTGATTAACCATGCAAAGAGTGCACCTTTCGAACAGGTAACGCGCCGAAACATTGATCCTGATTCGTGTTTTGGCCCTGATTTGGCCCTCAGAGGCCTTCAAAGCAGGTCTGGATAGCGGAGAGAGGACGGCGTTTGCACAAAAAAGAGTCATTTTTTCACCCATTTCAGTGCACAGAAGGCCTTAAAAAAACCTGGCACAGCCTTCGCAACAGGAGAAGGGATATCCGCCGTTTGCAGGCGGCCTTATTCTTTCTCAACAGGAGCGCGACATGGCTAACATTGGTATTTTTTTTGGCAGTGACACGGGAAAAACCCGCAAAATCGCCAAACTGATCCAGCAAAAACTGGGGGATGTGGCGGATGCGCCGGTAAATATTAACCGCACGTCGCTGGAGACGTTTTTGTCGTACCCGGTGCTGGTTCTCGGTACGCCAACGCTGGGGGACGGGCAGTTGCCGGGGCTTGCCGCCGGGTGTGAAAATGAATCCTGGGGGGAGTTTATCGATCAACTGGCTGATGCCAATCTGAGCGGTAAAATTGTTGCCTTATTTGGGCTTGGCGATCAGCAGGGATATCCGGATAACTTTGCCAGCGCGTTGCGCCCCCTCTATGACGCGGTGGTGGGCAGTGGCGCGCAGGTTGTCGGTGAGTGGCCAGGCGACGGGTATGATTTTTCCTTTTCCGCCGCACTTGAAGCCGGGAAGTTTGTCGGGTTGGTGCTGGATCAGGATAATCAGTTTGATTTAACAGAAGAGCGGGTAGCGTCGTGGCTGGAGCAGATTAAGCCGCAGATCCTGTAAGCGGTTTTCTCCCTCTCCCCCGGGGTGAGGAACCCCCACAAAAATGCGAGCACGAACGGTCCCCTCTCCTCTTTGGGGAGAGGGCCTGGGTGAGGGGAAAATGCGGCTCTGATGGCCATCTCGTTCACCTTAAGTTCCTTGCTTTTCTGTCGCGACAGAACCCGTGAACGTGCCAGGGGCACAAAGATGTCGCTATGGTTGCTATGCGGGAAAACGAGTCAGCCGTGGCTAAAAAGGTTGAAGACGTTCTCAGTATCTACGGGTTCGGTGCCAGGTAGCCCGGCTCAGCGCAGCGCCAGCCGGGTCAGGGTTCTTAAAAACGCGCAAACTCAGAAACCAGCGCACTCAATCCGCCATCCCGGCCATCAACTGCTTTAACCAGGTCTGTTGCCGCTGCTGCTGATGCTGGCGCCATAAAAACGCCCGTGCTTTTTCCAGCGCCTCTGTTTGTGGCAACGCCTGAGGCGCGCGAATACGTTCACACCAGACAAGATGCCAGCCCAGCTCCGTTTCCACCGGCGCGGCGATACCGTTTTCCGGCAAGGCAAACAGGGCGGATTCAAGCGCGGGATACAGCAAACCGCGACTGATCCAGCCTAACCGCCCACCTTCTAAGGCACTCGGACAGTGGGAGTAGCGTTTTGCCAGGCGGGGGAATACCTCACGTGCGGCCTGAATGTCCCGGTAAAACTGCATCGCCTGGCGGCGCACACTCTCGCTATCGTCATCAACGGTGAGCAGCAGATGGTGGGTTAACCGCTGCTCCGGGCGCCTGAATTTTTCCTGATTACGCTGATACCAGGCGAGCACTGCCAGGTCATCAGGTTTAGGTGCCTGCCCGGTGATCCGCGCAAATTGCAGCTCCATCAGCGCATGATGACGTACCACCGCCAGGCGCTCTTCACCGCTAAGCGCACTCTCAGCGAGTAACTCTGCGAGCGACGATCCAATGCGCTGTAACAGGTCATCGGTGACCGATAAATCACGGGCCTGCTGAACGACACTCTGTTCCAGAAAACGCTGTCGGCGCCACGCCTGTTCAAAGGCCGCTTTTTCACTGGCGGGAATTTCCTGCGGCTCGCACTTCCAGCGGCTCTTCGCCAGACGCCACCGGCCGAATTGCTCCCAGGCTGTACTCATGCAATCTCCTCCGCTAAGCGCAGGGCGCTGGCGGGAACCTGAAACCAGCGTCCGGAAAAGGTGACAGTGTAACTGTTGCCGTCATGCCCCTGATCGGTAGCTTCGATTTGACCCGTTGCGCCAGCGCTGACTACCACCGCGCCATTGATCGAAAGGGGCTGTAAGGCGGTGACAGGATCGCCGAATTGCAGCATCCCGGCATCCCAGGGCTGGCTTGCCGGGATCAGCTCCTGCGCACGGCAGCCAACCACAATGTCACCGTCGAGAAAGTGGATCTGGTAGATAATCTGATCCTGCAAAAACACGCCCCATTCCCGAACAAACCCGGTACTGCCACGCCGAACCAGCAACTGGCCGCGTGTATAGCCGGGCATGGTGCCGTCATTACGAATGGCCCGCGTCACACGCACCTCATCGCCAAAGGTAAAGATCGGAGTCATTGCCCACCTCCGCTAATCTGTTGCTGGTAGCTCTCTGCCAGCAGCCGCCGGGCCAGCAGCCACGGCGCGCGCGTGTCCTCTTCCAGCAGATTATGCAGCGGGACGTTGTCGCGCAGTTTATGGTGAAAGGCTTTCAGCACGAGCAGGCAGCGGCTTCGCAACACGGCGGGCTCATACGGGACGGAAAAAAAATCAAAGAAGGATTCAGCGCTCTCCAGCTCATCGACACCGGGAATCTGATAAAACCACTGCATATTCATCCTCCCACCTGGCGTATCGGCTCACCGCATAACTCATCGTAAATGGCGATCAGTTCATAATCTTTCGGGGTACGCTTCCAGCTCTCCGCAAAGCGGCGAATGGCCGGAAGCAGTACGTCGATTTGCAGCGCATTAAGGGGATACCCCATACGCGCAAAGACGCCGTCCACCGCCTGGCGGCCAGAGTGTTTTCCCAGTACCAGGCGATATTCCCGGCCCATCAGTGCCGGATCAATCGCCTGATAACTCTCTCTGTCCTGCAACAAGGCGGCGACATGCACCCCGGATTCATGGGTAAAGACCTGTTCGCCAACCAGCGGTTGTTGCGCGTCGATAGGGCGCTGGGCGGCCTCGGCGACCTTCTGGCAGAGGGTGGGCAACTGGCTAAAATCGACGCCACTCTCAAGCGCCAGGCAACGGTGCACACCGAGGGCGACCGTCTCCAGTGCGGCATTCCCCGCGCGCTCACCCAGCCCCAGCACGGTGGTATTCACGCTGGTTGCCCCGGCGCGGATGGCCGCCAGCGTATTGGCGGTGGCCAGCCCCAGGTCGTTATGAGCGTGCATCTCAATGTCACCGTTCCAGTAGCTCCGTAGCGAACGGATAGACGCGTCCGTCGCGAACGGGTCCAGCAGCCCCAGCGTATCGGCAAAACGTAAACGCAGCGCGCCTGCCCGCTGTGCGACACTTGCTATCTGGCGTAGCGTGTCGTCATCCGCGCGCGACGCATCTTCACAGCCGACGCAGACCGCCAGCCCCAGCGTGCGCGCCATACCGATAAAACTCTCCAGCCGGTCAAGCAGCACCGCCAGCGGTTCACGCAATTTGTACTGACGCAATTTGTCGGATGCTGGAATCGAAATATCCACCCAGTCCATGCCCAGATCGGCGCTCTGGCGGATGTCCCCGGCGTTCATGCGACACCAGGACATCAGTGTCGCATCCGGTAAATGGCGACGGACAAGCTGGATACGGGTACGCTCTTCGTCACCCATTGCCGGTGTTCCCACCTCAAGCGCCGTAACGCCTGCGGCAAACAGCGCCTCGGCGATGGCGACTTTCTCACTGGCGCGAAATGCCACCCCAGGACTTTGTTCGCCGTCGCGCAGCGTTGTGTCGTTAATCAGCACACTGGCCATAGCCGCCTCCGTTTAACCGTAAACCGGCGCAAATGAGGACGTCGCCGGGAGCGGTTTACCGTCCTGCCAGTAAGGGGAGAGCATCCGCAGCCGGGCGATAATCGGCGGCAACGTGGCGATGACGTAATCAATCTCTTTTTCCCGCGTGTAGCGCGACAGGGAGAAGCGAATGCTGCCATGAGCGGCGGTATAGGGAATGTTCATTGCGCGCATCACATGCGACGGTTCAAGAGAGCCTGACGTGCAGGCACTGCCGCTGGACGCGGCGATCCCCGCCTGGTTGAGCAGTAACAAAATGGCTTCGCCTTCAATAAACTCGAACGCCAGATTCGCGGTCCCCGGCACCCGTGGCTGTTTGCCGCCCATGACCATCACCGACGGCACGCTATTGACCAGTTCGTCCTGCAAATAGTCGCGGAGCCGGGCAATTTCGCCCATACCGGGCAGATGAACCTGTGCCAGTTCACACGCACTGCCCATGCCGACAATCCCGGCAATATTTTCCGTACCGGCGCGCCGTCCACGCTCCTGATGGCCGCCACGCAGCAGCGGACGAAAACGCGTGCCGCGACGCAAATAGAGGCAGCCGACGCCTTTCGGGCCGTGCAGTTTATGCGCGGAACAGGAGAGCATGTCGATAGCGGTTTTACCGACCGCCAGCGGAATTTTCCCTACCGCCTGAACCGCGTCACAGTGGAACAGCGCGCCGTATTCATGGGCCAGCTCCGCCATCTCTGCCACCGGGAAAATCACCCCGGTTTCGTTGTTGGCCCACATCACGCTGACCACCGCCACCCGGTGGCTGAGCGCCTGGCGGTACTGCGCCATATCGAGCGCACCCTCGGCATTGACCGCAATACGGTGGATCAGATAACCCTGGCGCTCCAGATGTTCGCAGACCGCCAGTGTCGCCGGGTGTTCCACCGTGGTGGTAATGATTTCACGGCGTTCCGGCAGCAGTTCAATGCAGGCATGCAGCGCCGTCGAGGTCGCTTCCGTGGCGCAGGAGGTAAAAATGATTTCACTGGCGTGATCGGCGCCAAGCAGGGCGGCGACCTGTTGATGCGCACGCTCCAGCGCCCCGCGCGAGGGCAGACCAAAGTCATGAATCGAGGAAGGGTTGCCGTAGTGTTCGGTCAAAAACGGCATCATCGCCTCCAGCACCATCGGGTCGATACGGGTGGTGGCGTTATTATCCAGATAAACCTGTTTCATCTTTATTCCCCCATAACGGATAGTGAGGTGTGGCTTACGCCGCCACGACTTCCATAAAACAGCCGGTACGTTCCATTAATTTCTGCTGTAGCCAGGCCAGCGTCATATCGGTCATCATGCAGCCGCTACAGCTACCGGAAAGGCTGACGGTCACTTTATGATTCGCGACATTAATCAGCGACATATCCCCGCCGTCGGCCTGGATGTGCGGGCGCAGTTCGGTAATGGCGTCGATCACCTCTTGCCAGTGCGGATCTTTTGTCGCCTCCACCGCGACAGCCGGAGCCGCCTGCTGCTCGGCCAGTATATCTGCCAGCGCCAGCTCGATACTCTCATGGCAGGACGTGCAGCCGCCGCCCGCTTTGGTGTAGTTGATCACCTCTTCAAGGGTGGTCAGGCCGTTGGTCAATACCGCGCGGCGAATCTGACCTTCGTCTACGCCAAAGCATTTGCAGATAAGTTTGCCTTCTTCATGATCGTCATCGAGGGTTTCGCCCCGGTAGTTGGCGATCGCCGCACGCAGCGCTTCCTGGCCCATCACTGAGCAGTGCATTTTTTGCGGCGGCAGCCCGTCGAGATAGTCGGCGATTTGCTGGTTGGTGACCTGTTCCGCTTCTTGCAGCGTGCGGCCAATGATCAGTTCCGTTAATGCCGACGAGGAGGCGATGGCGCTACCGCAGCCAAAGGTCTGAAAACCGGCCTCCAGAATGGTTTCGCTTTGCGGATCGACCCGCAGCATCAGGCGCAGGGCGTCGCCACAGCTTATCGAACCCACATCGCCAATCGCATTGGCCTCTGCCACCACCCGGGCATTACGGGGATTAAAAAAATGATCTTTCACTTTCTCGGAATAGTTCCACATGCTCTCAGCTCCCAGGATTATGACGGACAGCGCAGGGCGCAATTCACCGCGTTAATCAACAGCGGGTATGAAGATTAAGCAAAAGCAGTACCAGAGCGTAAAAATGATGTTTTTCAGTGGGTTAATAATTTCCTCTCACATAAGCCCACGCGCAATGTCGTGGTTTATGTGAGGTTTGTCGCAGAAACGACACAATCTTTAGCGCTCATCGTCGTCCTGCCACTGACTTTCCAGCAGCAGTTGCGAAAAGCGATTGGGATCGCGAAGCCGCGTGCTTTTGCGCTGTTCTTTGTCGTACCAGTAGTGCTGGATTTCCTGTAGCAGGCCGACAATCGGCGTGTCTTCGGGCACGCGAACGGCGCGCACGCCTATTTGCAGCAGTTGCCGAAATACCGTTTCGCCAATCGCCACACAGTAAAGGGTGACGCAATCTTCCAGCGCGCTGATGCGGCTGGTTATCTTCTCGGTTTGATGACCAGCCAGTACGGTAAAATCCACGACCCGCAGCAAGGTGACATCATCTTCTTTGACGCCATACACCACCAGGCGTGGCGTAGCGCCAAAGTGCTGATCCACGTGATGGTAATCGGAACTGGCGAAGGCGACTTTCATCAACCATTCACCGGAACAGATAGTGCTGAACTGGCGATTAACATGTTGCATAGCGACCTCCGTCAGCGTCCTGGGCAAATTGCTGGCGCAGGGGGGAGCGGTAGACGGGCAGGTGGTGATGACGTTCGCGCATCAGGTTCGCCAGCTCGAACAGTGTGTCGCGAATGCCGGGGTATCCCTGACGCACGCGACGAAATTCCCCAAGCCTGTCGAAGATAGGAAACCCGGCGCGGATAAGCGGGATGGAGAATTGTGCGGCCAGGTCTGCGGCATGAGAGTTGGCGACCAGCAGGTCAGCAGGCATAGCGCAGAGTAAATCCTGCATGTCTTCCAGATCGCCAATGACCACTTTCTCCACGGGAAGCTGTTGCAGGCCCGGCTGGCTGACCGGCGCCACAACGGGGCCGGGGAGCATGCCCTGGCTACGGGCGAAATCACACCAGCCCGCCAACAGATCGCCCTCGGCGGCCAGTGCGAGCCGGGCATCCTGCAACCACATATGACAATCGATCATCGCATCCTGCAATTGTCCGCGCTGGCGCTCAATCCAGGCGGGAACCTCGCGCCCGGAAATGATCTTCAGTTGATGAATAAAACGGTCGCAATGTTCCATGGTCATCAGATGGGGAAGCACGATCACCTCGCCACGGCTACGCTGTGCCAGCAGCGATGCCGCACGGGACAGCGACACGCCAATAGCAAACGTGCACAGGCTCTGTCCCATCTGTTCGATAAGACGCAGGGGCGTCCCCCCCTGGGTGACCGGCGAAAAATCGCCGCTTGCCAGGTGACCATCCAGCGACTGCGAAAGATCCGGCACGATCACCGGTTGCAGGCCAAAAGCCTCCACGTAGCTGCGCAGCAACTCAACATCACCGGGCGTCAGCAGGTGACTTAACAACAAGTTGACCCGCCGGTTACGCAGGCCGTGCTGAGGCTTTTCCGGCACCCACTGTTCGATGACGCTTTCCACCACCGCACTAAAGCCGTTCTCCAGCGTGCCGTAAAAATCCGGGGTGTTGACCGTCAGGAGGGCGATATTTTTGTGGCGGGGAAAATCCTCACGAAACTGACGTACCACGCGGCTGATATCGCTGCCCTGCGCCTCAGACAGACCGGTACTCAACAGGACGATAGCTTTCGGGGTGTTGCGCTGGCACAGCGTATTGAGCGCGGTAAGGATATTGCCGTCCGCCCCCATGACCGTTGAGGTGGGGTCCATCGCCGTGGATTGCAGCGGAATAGGGTCATGAAAATGTTGGATAAAAAACACTTTGGCGAACGCGCTGCATCCCTGCGCACCGTGCACCAGTGGAATACTGTGCTCAAAGCCGAGGCTCGCCAGAATGGCGCCTAACGGCTGGCCGCTTTTTACCGGGCTTACCGCCAGCGGTTTCTGATTACGGATGATATCTGCCATCTTTCACTCCTTATTGCCACGGCGCGCGGGCGTGTGTTTGCGGCCAGACGGGGCTTTCAATAGTCTGGCAAAGCTGTTGGGCGAGGGTGACGATGCCGCGATAACCCGCAAAAGCGTGTTCGCGCTCCTGGTTGATATCCAGAAACGGCAGCCGCGCTTTGTACGCGGTATACATGTTACGCCCCCCGGCGATCATCAAATCGGCCTGGTAGCGGTACACCACATCCAGCAGGGTGCGGGCATTGCCTTCTTCCAGCATTAGCGCGTCATCGCCCATTAATTCGCGAATACGCTGCTTATCTTCTTCGGTGGATTTGCGGGTGCCGGTCGCCACGACGGTCATCCCTAAATCCTGCAATGCGGAGACCACCGACCAGGATTTCACCCCACCGGTATAGAGCAGCACTTTGCGCCCCTGTAGCCGTTCGCGCCACGGGGCCAGCGCCTGATTTGCCGTGGCTTCTTCGCGGGCAATAACGGCTTCGGTGCGGGCAATCAGATCGCTGTCGCCAAGCAGGGATGCCAGTTGACGCAGGGCATCGGAGGTAGCGCGCACGCCGTAAAAACTGCCCTCAAACCAGGGGGTGCCATAGCGCTGTTCCAGGGTGCGGGCAACATTGATCAGCGCTCTTGAGCAGACCAGCATATTGACCTGTGCGTGGTGTAGGGTCTGGATTTCACTAAAACGGCCATCCCCGGAAAGGCTGCCCAGCACGCGAATACCCAGCTCATCGAGCAGCGGCTGAACGTGCCAGAACTCCCCGGCGATATTAAATTCGCCAATCAGGCCGATATCGTGGCGGTGTTCCGGCGCAAAGGGGGTACTGTCCGGCCAGGGGGCAGGCGCGCGCCGTCCAATGACCTTGTTAACCATCACTTCACCCGCGAGACGGTTGCCAAGGTTTTTGCTGCCATAGAACCCGGCGGCATCAACGGCAATCACTGGCACGCCGGTGGCGGTTTCCGCCGCCTGACAGACGGCGTCAATATCATCACCCTCCATCGCCGGAACGCAGGTGTTATAGATAAACACGGCGGCAGGGTGATAACGGTTGACGATGTGGCGCACCGCGTGGAAAAGCCGCCGTTCGCCGCGCCCCATGATCACATCCTGTTCGTTCAGGTCGGTGGTAAAGCCGAGCCGGTTGAGACTGGGGCCGGAGCTCATACTGCCCCGGTTATCCCAGGAGCTTCCCGTGCAGCCAATCGGTCCGTGGACCAGGTGCGCCACATCCGACAGCGGCAGCAGGGTGATTTGCGCGCCGTCGAACGCGCAACCACCCGCCGTTGCACCGGGTTTAGGGGCGCTACAGCCGGATTTCTGTTTGTGATTGTGTTCGCAGGCGGGTTCATCCAGCAGCGCGAGAATGTCATTTCCCTTCATAGTAACCTCATTGACTTGGTGGGCTGTGCCCAATGTTGCAATTCGCAAGCCAGGAATGAGTTATTGATTTTTAAAGGGATTAGTCTGTCAGGTTTACGACAAAGCAGACAATTGGCGTATTGAGGACAACGGGGAAAGGCCCCCTGCATCCGCAGGTCAGACGCAGGGGATCGCCGGTTAAAATACCCGCTCTTCCAGCGGGTTGGCTTTCTCAAGACGTTTTGCCAGCCACGGTGGCAGACGTCCGCTCAGCAGTGCGGTAATGGCATCGCACTGAGCGGCAATGGACATCCCTGGCGACACTTTCATCGGGTGGATATTATGACGAATCAGCCGGGCCGCCGCAGGGCCGCCAATGGCTTCACAAAACAGCAGGTGGCAATCACTCAGGAGCTGCGCGCGAACTTCATTCGGCTCCTGGGTTTGCGGGGCTGAGGGAAGACGGCGTAACGCGTGCAGCCATCCACCCTGTTCATCAAAGGCGTAGATAAAAAACAGCCGCCCCTGACCAAAATGACCATTGATCAGCAATCCATCCTGTGAACAAAAGGCTACCCGTAATTGTCCCTGACGAGCGGTGCTTTTTACCTGCAGGTGCGCGGGCAGCGTACCGTGAAGGCACGCGTTAACGCGGCTCCAGCGTGCGGGCGACATCATCGCCGTTTCAGACGGGAAGGTAGCTTCCAGTTCGCGGATATTGAGCTTATCGAGGTACGCCGGGGTTAAGGCGTCGTCGCGTTCTCCTGTCAGCCAGGCCAGGATCTGCGCGGGTTGCAGTTCCGGCAGACACTGAAATAGCGCCAGCATGCGCCAGAAAAGGACATCGTTATCGTTCATATGACCTCCTTCACAAAAGTGCGCCGCGCGTGGCGCGCAGGCTGATGGGGAAGGTGGGGCGTCCAGGTTGCAGGCTGACGATATACTGGCGTCCCCCCTCCAGAGAAATAGCGCCACCCCAGTTATCCGGGGTGTCATGTTCAATCGCGATGACTTTTGCCTCAAGATCCTGTTTGGCGATGTAACACCACAGATCCGGCCCGCGCTCACGAAATATCACTATTGGCATCGTTTCCCCCTTGCTGCCCCGCACAAGGCGGGGCGCATTATGGTTAGCGGACAAGGTCGAAGCTGTAGTCCGTTTTGCCCAGTTTGATGGTATCGCGGTCGACTTTTTCCAGCACGGCGTTGACCAGGGTGGTGACGATATTCATCGCCCCTTCATAACCCCATGTGGTCTGGCGATGCAGGTGGTGGCGGTCGAACAACGGGAAGCCAAGACGGATCAGCGGAACTTCAAACTGTTCGCCTTTCGCCAGCGTGTCACGCTGGATGAATTTGGCGTACGAGTTGCCGATCATAAAGTCCGGTTTGCGGGTAAACATCAGCGAGCGGAAATGCCACAGATCGCAGTTGATGAACACTTCGCTCTCCTGACCGTAGGGCGATGCCTCAAGCATTTTCTTCATCGCTTTCTGCCAGCGCTTGCTACCGTTATGACAGAGGATAACCGTCGGCTCGCAGCCCAGTTCCAGCAGGAAACGCGTCAGCCCCATCACAAAATCCGGATCGCCGTAGAGACCGAATTTCTTACCGTGCAGCCAGGTGTGTGAATCGAGAATCATGTCCACCAGGCGCCCACGCTCCAGCGTCAGCTCATCGGCCACCGGTTTGCCGGTTAACTGACTGACCGCCATCAGCAGTTCGTCGGTCCCGGTCAGTCCCATTGGGATGGACACTTCTGTGGCGGGCTGGCCCCAGGACTCCTGCACCACTTTTTTGCTCTTCACCAGATGCCAGGGTTGCAGCAGCAGGGTGTCGATAGCATCGGGGGCGTCGCGCATCTCTTGTTGCGTTGTGCCGCCCGCATACATGCGATAGTGGCCGTCGGCTGGCGTATCTAACACCTCAGACGGGTCAGACAGCAGGCTACAGGGCACCTCCATCTGGGCCATCATGCGTTTGAGCACGCGGTAATTGCCAAGATAGGTTTCAAAACCGGTCACCAGGTTTAGCTTCGCCAGTTTGCCCGGTTGCGCCACGTGATCGGCGGTAAATGCCCGGGCGAAACCTTCAAACATGTTGTCCCAGCCGGTGATGTGGCTACCGATAAAACTTGGCGTATGGGCGTAGGGCACCGGAATGGCGGCATCGATAAACCCGTCCTTTTTGGCGTTGGCGATAAAGGCCTGCAGGTCATCGCCGATGACCTCCGCCATACAGGTAGTGGAGACGGCGACAATTTCCGGTTTGTACAGGGCGCTGGCATTTTGCAACCCGGTGTTAAGGTTGTTGTTGCCGCCGAAGACCGCCGCATCCTCTGTCATAGAGTCGGAAACGCAAGCGATCGGCTCTTTGAAATGACGGTTAAAATAGGTGCGGAAATAGGCCACACAGCCCTGGGAACCGTGCACATAAGGCAGCGTATTGGCAAAACCCAGCGAGCAGAGTACCGATCCTAAAGGCTGGCAGGCCTTTGCCGGATCGACGGTTAACGCTTCACGCTTAAAGTTCAGCGCTTCATACTCCGCCGTGGTGGTCCATTCAAAAACCTCTTGCACGCGCTGCGGGTCGTGCGCCTCTTCCAGACCGCGCTTATTGCGAAACAGCGTCTGGTATTCGTCCTGTTCAAACAGCGGATGACAGGTGACAATTTTCTCAGCAGTTTGGCTCATGATGTTCTCCTCCCGCGCCACAAATCGGTGAACAAACGGGATGTCAGGATAGTATTCAGGCTGATTTCAGCCAGGGTGCGGTCAACTCGCCCCAGGCGGGATTGTTGAGCGTCATGTCCATATCGCGGGCAAAGATGGCAAAGCCGTCATAGCCGTGATACGGGCCGGAGTAATCCCAGGAGTGCATCTGGCGAAACGGTACCCCCATTTTCTGGAAAATGTATTTTTCCTTGATGCCTGAGCCAATGAGGTCCGGCTTAATCGCCTTCACGAAGGCTTCCAGTTCATAACTGCTGGCATCATCGAACAACAGCGTGCCCTCTTTGAGGTCCGGCAGGGTGCGGTCGTAATCGTCGTTATGGGCAAATTCATACCCGGCGGCGACAATCTCCATGCCCAAATCTTCATACGCGCCAATCACATGGCGAGGACGCAGACCACCCATATAGAGCAGCACCTTGCGGCCTTCGAGACGCGGGCGGTATTTGGCGATAATTGCGTCGTTTTGCGCCTGATAGTTGGCGATCACCGCTTCCGCATTGGCGCGGATGGTGTCGTCAAATTGATCGGCGATCTTACGCAGCGATTCGGCGATTTTGGTCGGGCCGAAGAAGTTGTACTCCATCCACGGGATACCGTGTTTCTCTTCCATATGGCGAGAGATGTAGTTCATAGAGCGGTAGCAGTGCACCAGGTTCAGCTTGACGAACGGGGTGTTTTCCATCTCTACCAGCGTGCCGTCACCGGACCACTGCGCCACCACGCGTAATCCCATCTCTTCAAGCAGAATGCGCGACGCCCAGGCATCCCCCCCGATGTTGTAATCGCCGATGATGGCCACGTCATAGGGGGTAGATTCGAAAGGCTTCCCTTCGCGGTTATCCAGCACCCAGTCGCGGATCACGTCGTTGGCGATATGGTGACCGAGCGACTGCGACACGCCGCGAAAGCCTTCGCAACGCACCGGGATCACCGGCTTGTTGAGCGCTTTTTTACTGGCATTCGCCACCGCTTCGATATCGTCACCGATTAAACCAACCGGGCACTCCGACTGAATGGAGATGCCTTTGGTCAGCGGGAACAGTTCCTCCATCTCCTCAATCAGTTTGGTGAGCTTTTTATCGCCGCCGAAGACGATATCGCGCTCCTGAAAATCAGATGTAAAGTTCAGCGTCCCGAAGGAATCAACGCCGCTGACCCCGGTATAGTAGTTGCGCCGCCCGGCACGGGAGTACTGCCCACAGCCGATCGGGCCGTGGGAGACGTGGGCCATATCTTTAATCGGCCCAAAAACCACGCCTTTCGATCCGGCGTAGGAGCAGCCGCGGACGGTCATCACACCCGGCTGCGATTTGCGGTTAGAGATGATGCATTTCCCGACGCTTTCCATCTCCGGGTCGGTCACCATCATGTGCTTTCTGCGTTCTTTGCGCGTTTTTTCGGGAAAGATCTCCAGCACTTCCTGGATAATTTCCAGATTACGTTCGCCTGTTGCATTGCTCATAACTGTGTTCCTGTTACAAGGCGGCTCAGGCCGCGTTTTCTTCGGCGGCGGTTTTACCGATGATGCTGGCGTCTTCCACATCCATAATGCCGAATTCCATCAGCAGCTCTTCCAGTTCATCCATGGTGCAAGGGGTCGGGACGACCATCAGGGTGTTGTTGACGATCTTGTTCGCCAGCGCGCGGTATTCGTCGGCCTGGTTGCATTTCGGGTCATATTCGATAACCGTCATACGGCGAATTTCCGCGCGCTGGACGATGTTGTCGCGTGGTACAAAGTGAATCATCTGGGTGCCCAGTTTTTCTGCCAGCGCGATGATCAGTTCATCTTCGCGGTCGGTCTGACGGGAGTTACAAATCAGCCCGCCCAGGCGCACCTTGCCGGATTTAGCGTATTTCACGATGCCTTTGGAGATGTTGTTAGCGGCATACATCGCCATCATTTCCCCGGAGCAGACGATATAGATCTCTTGCGCTTTGTTTTCACGAATCGGCATGGCGAACCCGCCGCAGACCACGTCACCGAGGACGTCATAGAAGACAAAGTCGAGGTCGCTGACATAGGCGCCTTCTTCTTCAAGGAAGTTAATGGCGGTAATAACGCCGCGGCCTGCACAACCCACGCCTGGCTCCGGGCCGCCGGATTCTGCACAACGCACGCCGCCGTAACCGATTTGCAGCACATCTTCCAGTTCAAGGTCTTCCACTGAACCCACTTCGGCGGCCATCTCCATAATGGTGTTCTGCGCTTTCGCATGCAGGATCAGACGGGTGGAGTCCGCTTTCGGGTCGCAGCCGACGATCATCACTTTTTTACCCATTTCCGCGAGAGCGGCGACGAGGTTTTGCGTGGTGGTGGATTTGCCGATCCCACCTTTGCCATAAATGGCGCATTGACGCATGGTCATGGTGTGTTCTCCTGTTTGTGTGTTTGCCCATTAACCAGTGCAGGGAACATACCAGCCGTGCCATAACCTATAATTTATTGTATTTATTGATTTTTATATTTATCGCCTCTGTGGGTGGCAAAACAAACACTGAACAATATGCAGACCAATTGTTGGAAACAGGACAATTCGCCGCCGCACCCGCCGCTGCTGTGGCGGCGCTGACACTTTGTTAGCTGTTCAACAGGATGTCGGACTGCCTGTCTTATTCCGCGCAATGTCGGAAGACTCACAAGTCAGGACTTTTATTTAATACCTTGAATTTGAACGCAGATATTACGTTTTCCCGATATGGCACAGGCTGTGCAATGCAGGGGTACTACGGTTTGCCGTCAGCGGGCGGCGACTTTGCCTCTCACATTCGAGGAACGAGAAATGTCCGGAAAGATGAAAACGATGGATGGCAACGCTGCGGCGGCCTGGATCTCCTATGCCTTTACTGATGTTGCGGCGATTTATCCCATCACCCCCTCAACACCGATGGCGGAAAACGTCGACGAATGGACGGCACAGGGTAAGAAAAACCTGTTTGGTCAACCGGTGCGTCTGATGGAGATGCAGTCAGAAGCCGGTGCGGCAGGGGCCGTACACGGCGCATTGCAGGCGGGAGCGCTGACCACAACCTATACCGCGTCACAGGGATTGCTGTTGATGATCCCCAATCTGTACAAGATTGCGGGCGAGCTGTTGCCGGGGGTGTTTCATGTCAGCGCAAGGGCGCTGGCGACCAACTCGCTGAATATCTTTGGCGATCACCAGGATGTCATGGCCGTGCGCCAGACGGGGTGCGCGATGCTGGCGGAAAACAATGTCCAGCAGGTGATGGATCTGTCGGCGGTGGCGCACCTCGCCGCGATTAAAGGCCGCGTGCCCTTTATCAACTTCTTTGACGGCTTTCGTACCTCGCATGAAATCCAGAAAATTGAGGTGCTGGAACATGAAGAGCTGGCGCCGTTATTGGATCAGGAGGCGCTCAATCAGTTTCGCCGTAATGCCTTAAACCCGGATCACCCGGTCATTCGCGGCACGGCGCAGAACCCGGATATCTACTTTCAGGAACGCGAGGCCTCCAACCGCTTTTATCAGGCGCTGCCGGAGATTGTCGAAGGGTATATGGCGGAGATTTACCGTATCACCGGGCGCGAATACCACCTGTTCGATTACTACGGTTCGCCGGATGCTGAGCAAATCATTATTGCGATGGGGTCAGTGTGCGACACCATCCAGGAGGTGGTGGATGCGATGATCGACAGCGGTGAAAAAGTCGGCCTGGTTTCCGTGCATCTGTTCCGGCCTTTCTCGCTGGCCCATTTTATAGCGAAGATCCCCGCCAGCGTGAAGCGCATTGCCGTGCTCGACCGCACCAAAGAGCCGGGCGCCCAGGCGGAACCGCTGTGTCTGGATGTCAAAAATGCCTTTTATCATCACGAAAACCCACCGCTGATTGTTGGTGGCCGCTATGCGCTGGGGGGTAAAGATGTTCTGCCAGGCCACATTGTTTCTGTGTTCGAAAACCTGAAAAAACCGCTGCCGATGGATGGTTTTACGGTGGGGATTTTTGACGATGTAACCCACACCTCGCTGCCGGTACCGGTTTATGACATTCACGTCTCCCGTGAAGGTATCACCGCCTGTAAATTCTGGGGGCTGGGTTCCGACGGTACGGTCAGCGCCAATAAGAACGCCATCAAAATTATCGGTGATAACACGCCGATGTTCGCGCAGGCCTATTTTGCCTACGATTCGAAAAAATCCGGTGGGATAACCCTGTCGCATCTGCGCTTTGGTAAGCGCCCGATCACTTCGCCGTATCTGATTCATAACGCCGATTTTATTGCCTGTTCACAGCAATCTTATGTCGATAAATATGATCTTCTTGATGGCATCAATCCGGGCGGGATTTTCCTGCTCAACTGCACCTGGTTTGGCGAAGAGGTGGAGCGCCATCTGCCCAATAAAATGAAGCGCATTATTGCCCGCCAGGGGGTGCGGTTTTACACCCTGAACGCGGTCGATATCGCACGTAAACTCGGCCTCGGCGGGCGTTTTAATATGCTGATGCAGGCGGCCTTTTTTAAACTGACCGACATTATTGATGCCAAAACCGCCTCGGCGCACCTTAAGAAAGCGGTGGCAAAATCCTATGGCAGCAAAGGGCAGAACGTGGTGGATATGAACAATGCCGCGATCGATCTGGGGATGGATGCGCTGCAGGAGATTATCGTTCCCGACCACTGGGCGTATGCAGAAGAGGAGGAGAAAGAGGACGGCAAACTGATGCCGGACTTTATTCGCAATATCCTTGAGCCGATGAACCGCCAGAACGGCGACAGACTGCCCGTCAGCGCTTTTCTGGGTATGGAAGACGGGACATTCCCGCCCGGCACCGCCGCCTGGGAGAAGCGCGGTATCGCCATGCAGGTGCCGATCTGGCAGCCTGAAGGCTGTACCCAGTGTAACCAGTGCGCCTTTATCTGCCCGCACGCGGCCATTCGCCCGGCGCTGTTGAGCAGTGAAGAGCGCGAAGTGGCCCCTGCTGCGTTACTGAGCAAGCCCGCGCAGGGGGCCAAACACTATGAATATCATCTGGCTATCTCGCCGCTCGACTGCTCTGGCTGCGGTAACTGCGTGGATATTTGCCCGTCGAAAGGCAAAGCCCTGGCGATGCAACCCCTCGACAGCCAGCGTCCGATGATCCCGGTGTGGGATCACGCGCTGGCCTTGACGCCCAAAGAGAACCCATTCAGCAAAGCTACGGTCAAAGGCTGTCAGTTTGAAACCCCGTTACTGGAGTTCTCCGGCGCCTGCGCAGGGTGCGGCGAAACCCCGTACGCGCGCCTGATTACTCAGCTTTTCGGCGACCGGATGATGATTGCCAACGCCACGGGCTGTTCGTCTATCTGGGGGGCCAGCGCACCGTCCATCCCGTGGACCACAAACCACAAAGGCCAGGGGCCGGCCTGGGCAAATTCGCTGTTTGAAGATAACGCCGAGTTTGGTCTGGGGATGATGTTGGGAGGCCGCGCCATCCGTGAACAACTGGCCAGTGATGCGGCCAGCGTGCTGGAAAAACCGCTGCATCCGGATTTGCAGCAGGCGCTGCGCGACTGGCTGGAGAACAAAGATCTCGGTGAAGGTACCCGCGCGCGGGCGGAAAAACTGAGCGCGCTGCTGGCGGCTGAAAAGGGCGACGATGACCTGCTTAATCGCCTGTATCAAAATCAGGACTACTTCACCAAGCGCTCGCAGTGGATTTTTGGTGGGGACGGCTGGGCCTATGACATTGGCTTTGGCGGCCTCGACCATGTGCTGGCCTCCGGTGAGGATGTGAATATTCTGGTGTTTGATACCGAGGTCTATTCCAATACCGGCGGCCAGTCATCGAAATCCACACCGGTGGCTGCCATCGCCAAGTTCGCCGCCGAAGGCAAACGGACGCGCAAAAAAGATCTGGGGATGATGGCCGTCAGCTATGGCAATGTGTATGTCGCCCAGGTGGCGATGGGGGCCGATAAAGCCCAGACGCTCCGCGCCATTGCCGAAGCCGAAGCCTGGCCGGGACCGTCGCTGGTGATTGCCTACGCGGCCTGTATTAACCACGGTCTGAAAGCGGGGATGGGGCGCAGTATCAGCGAGGCGAAGCGCGCGGTAGAGGCCGGATACTGGCACCTCTGGCGCTATAACCCACAACTGCTGGCGAAAGGGAAAAACCCGTTTATTCTCGATTCGGAAGAGCCGGAAGAGAGTTTCCGTGACTTCCTGATGGGGGAAGTGCGTTATGCCTCGCTGGGACGTACTTCGCCGGAGGTGGCCGATACGCTGTTTACGCAGACCGAGCAGGATGCCAAAGACCGCTACGCCCAGTACAAGCGTCTGGCCGGAGAGTAAGAGAAGCGGCCCGGTGTTTGCCGGGCAGAAACAAAAAAGGCCAGAGCGTCAAGGATGCGCTCCAGCCTTTTCATTACCTGTCTGGCGTTAACGCGTAACATGCACCTGCGGCGTGGTGTTGCTGATAAATCGCCCGCCGGAGGCGCGCTCAAGCTGGGCCGCCAGTTGCAGCAGCAGCCCGTCGTTACCCTGGCGCGTCTGGAAATGCATGCCGAGCGGCAAGCCGGATTGTTGCCAGGCCAGCGGCAACGAAATACCGGGCGTGCCGGTTAAACTGGCAAGCGGGGTATAGGAGAAGATATCCCACAGGGAATAGAACCAGTCCATCACGTCCGGGTTATCGCTGAGCGTCAGGTACTTTTTCTCGCCGAGCAGCGGCGTCGGTTTGGAAAATGTCGGTGTCAGGATCAGATCCCATGTCTGGAAAAATGCCCCCAGCTTGCGGGAGATCTGGTTAAACGCATCCTGCATTTTCCAGCGCTCGCTGTAGGACATACCAATCCCTTTTTGCCAGATGCGGATATTCATCGGCTCGACCCGATCCTCCGGCGGGGCGCTGAGATTATTTTTTTCGAGCAATCGCTGAATAAACTGCGCAAAATTGCTGATATAGCAGGCGGTCTGTGCGGCAAAGGCCTCTTCGAACGGGATATCTGGCGTCACCCATTCCACCTGATGGCCCAGCTCCTCAAGCAGGCGCGTCGTTTTCTCCAGTTCTTCGACAAAATGCGGCGTTGCGTGGTAATTACCCCATTCGTGGGACACGGCAATACGCAGCGGCGCAGGATCGCGAGTGATCATCTCGCTATAGGGCTGCGGGGGCTGCCAGTAAGGCATAAACTCGCCCGGTGCGCCACCCCGGCAGCTATCGACAAAGCGGGCCGTGTCGCGCACGCTGCGACTCACACAGCCTTGCGTTGAGACATACCCGGTGATATCCGACAGTGCCGGGCCAATTGAAAAGACGCCCCGACTACTTTTCAGGCCAACAAGCCCATTGGCCCCCGCCGGTATGCGAATGGAGCCACCGCCATCGGTGGCATGGGCGAGGGGAATAACCCCGGCGGCCACCGATGCGCATGCTCCGGCAGAGGAACCAAAGGTGGTGTATTGCGGGTTCCACGGGCTGCGCGTTACGTAAATCGCCGGGTTTTCCGCCGATCCGCAGACGCCAAACTCCGGCGTGGCGCTGCGGCCAATAATATTAAGCCCGGCATGGCGAATTTGCGTGGTCAAAAAGGCGTCTTCATCCGGACGATTGCCACGCATAAACGCGGAACCTTGCTCCTGCAAACGCCCCTTTACCCCCGGCCCTAAGTCTTTCATCAGGAAGGGAACCCCTTTAAACGCGCCCTCCAGACAGGTGCCGTCGGTTTCCGGTTGGTGGATGGCATCATCAAACAGTTCCACGACAGCACTGATTTGCGGGTTAACCCGCAGCGTTGCGGCTTTTGCCTGTAGCGCCAGTTCACGGGCGCTGACGTCGCCGCGCTCGACCAGTTCTGCCAGCGCCGTGGCGTCGCAGGCGGCCCACTCATCCCAGCTCAGTACGGTGTTCATTGTGATTTCTCCTTCGCAAACTGGATCTTACCCTGCGGCGCTTTCAGGCGGCGGGTGGCCTTATGAGGGGTACGTTCTTTGAGCATCAGTGTCGCCACCAGGCAGAGGATATTGGCGGCGATGAGGTAGTAGCCTGGAGAAACCGGGTCGCCAGTCCATTTAATCAGCCACGAGAAGACAATTTGCGCCGTCCCGCCAAACAGGGTGATGCCAAAGGCAAAGGCGATGGAAAAACCGGTTGAGCGGATATAGCGCGGGAAGTTTTCGCACAGCACCACCAGCACGCCGGCGCCGCTGATACATTGCAGAGCGGCAAAGAGGGTGATGATGGCAAAGAAAACGCCTTCACTGCGCCAGGCATTGATCATCTCAAGGCCCGGTAGCAGCAAGAGCAGCAGAATCAGGCGCGGCGCGATAATGGTCATCTTGCGCCCGAAGCGGTCCGCCATCCAGCCACCCACCAGGGAAAACACCACCACGCACACGCCGATAAGAATGGTCGACGCCATGGCCGTACCTGGCGCAAAAGCCAGCTCTTTCAGGGCATAGGTGGTCATGTAATTGAGGAAATATTGCGTAATGGTACTGCCTGAAAGAATAAAAATACCCACCAGAATCAGGCCACGGTAGTTACGCATCACGTCACCGAGCAGACTGCCGGTGGACTTGCTGGCGGCGCTGTTCTCAGTAGTGAAGGTCTCGTTAAGGTTACGGCGCAGGTAGATGGCAATGGGCAGGATGATCAGTCCAAAAGCAAAAGGCACGCGCCAGCCCCAGGCCGACAGTTGCTCCGGCGTCAGGATGACAGTCAGCGTATAACCAATCACCCCGGCGCTGATACCTGCCAGCCCCTGGGCGACAATTTGCCAACTGGTGTAGAAGGCCCGTTTGCCTTCTGGCGCCGCCTCCATAATAAAGGTCGTCGCGGGGCCCGCTTCGCCACCCCAGGCCAGCCCTTGTAGCATGCGGACAATCACCAGCAGGATAGGGGCCGCCATGCCAATCGTTTCATAACCGGGCAGAAAGACCAGCCCGCCGGTGCCGATGGTCATAAAAACCATGGTGAGCAGCATCGCCGGTTTACGTCCTACACGGTCGGCATAGCTGCCAATAAATATGGCGCCAAGCGGGCGGACAATAAAGCCGATACCAAACACAGAGACCGACAATAAAAGACTGGTGAAGGGGTTATCAGAGGGGAAGAAAATATTGCCGATCATCACGGCAAAGGTGGCATAAGCACTGAAATCGAAAAATTCAACCGCAGCGCCAAGCACAACAGCCACCACTTCTTTGCGTGATGCTTTGGGTTTTATCGCGCTATGACTTATTTCGTTTGTCATCGTATGGCCTTCCTCAATGTGTTCAGGCGAAGTGAAACGTGAAAAGACATAGCAGACATATAACAGGGCGCAGATCCGCTCACTATCACAATTAGGCGAAGGCAGTGTTTAAAAAATGTATGCACTCACGGCAGGCTAAGCGAATAAGAAAATAATATGATTAAATTTAATTATCTGTTTTTACTATGGAATTTGTTTTTCGTTTGAGATGAGATTTCCCTGCGGTAAATATTCACTTCGTCGAGTGCACTTAAAATGTGCCTGGTTCGTAAACCCGATTACCGAATGGGGCAGCGATAAATAAGCGGTCATGCCGCATATTCAGGCCATTGTGGCGTAATGACAATTTGAATAGCTCAGTGAATGCACAAAAATGGCGCTCCGTGCTTACTAAAAGTGCAATGTGGCGCTAATTATGTCGATGTTTGCCAATATTTCGCCAGCGTAATAAGGTCGCTTCAATGGATTCATCCAACGGGAGAGACAATGCAATTACGGGCGCTGAAATATTTTAGTCAGGTCGCAAAGTCTGCTTCTTTTCGGGAGGCTGCCGAAAAATTGTTTGTTGCGCCAGGGGCAGTGACGCGACAAATCGACATTCTGGAACACTATTATGGCGCGGCATTGATTGAACGAGGCCCGAGGGGGATTAAACTGACCCGTGAAGGGGAGCTTCTGGCGCAGGCGGTGGACGCCACATTGCGTGAGCTGGAGTCGGTGAAGGCGCGCATCACCTCAAGGCGGAGCGTGGTGTCCGGTACGGTAAAAATCTGCGCCGCCGAGAGCCTGGTCGCGCTGTTTATCGCGCCCGTCATTGAGGCATTTGGTCAGCACAACCCGGAGGTGTCGTTCGAAATTGACACCGGTAGCGCCCCGTACATTGCCGAACAGCTTATTCGCGGACATGCGGATGTGGCGCTGGCCTTTTATACCCCGGTCAGCGCGGAGATTCAGGTGACGCATTGCTGTCATCTGGAACACAAGGTTCTGATGTCCGCCCACCATCCGCTGGCGACGAAGCCGCGTCTGACCCTCAAAGAGATTGCCGCCCATCCGATTGCCATTCCTCCCGCCAACTATGCGGTGCGCCAGTTACTGGAATCCGTCGCCCGGCGCGAAGCTGTCCACTTCGATATGCGCTTTATTACCAGTTCGATGGAGGTGCAAAAGACCCTGGCGCTGCAGGGCAGGACGCTACTTATTTTGCCCCAGCTACATCATCAGGAGCCGGATGCGCAGGCAATGTTTGTGGCGGTACCGCTGGCCGATCCCCTGATGGGAAAAGTGAAGGTCGATCTCTGTTTACCCCGTCAACGGACTTTATCCATGGCGACCCGTCTGTTCCATGATATGTTGTCGCAACGTATTGATGGTCAGAATGCTCTGGTCAACACAACGGCGTAGAGCAATCAGGATCTTTTCCCGCCGCATAAGGAATGACGCCATGACAACGGTTCCGCGCTATCACGTACAGACGATACCCGCGCCGCAAACCTACCCGGATATTGCTTACCCCGTCCTTTCTGACGACACCATGAAACAGCGCTTGCGTAATGTCCTGCTGGCGATGCAGGCCAGTGGTTTTACCCATCTGGTTATCTATGCCGACAAAGAGCACGGCGCCAATTTTGAGTATCTTGCCGGGTTTATTCCTCGTTTCGAGGAAGCATTGCTGGTCGTTAATGCCGATAGCGAGCTGAGCTACATCATGGGCAATGAAAACCTCAAGCTGGTGCCCTTTGCGCGTAACGGCGGCAAATGCCTGCACACGCCGCTGTTCTCATTACCCAATCAGCCGATGGACGGGGATGCGCCGTTGGCCGGGTTGCTCGCCTCGTGCGGCATCACGGCTGCGGCCAGGGTGGGTGTCGTGGGCTGGAAATTATTCACCGGTGATTCAGCGCTGTTTGATGTTCCGGCGTTTATTCTCGATGCGGTGTTCAGCGCGGCAGGCGGGCGGGACAATGTGCGCAATGCTACCGGGCTGTTTATCTCCCCGGAGCGGGGCGTACGGCGGCTGAACAGCGCCTGCGAATTGCGTTTTATGAGTACGGCGCAAATCTCGCCTCCACGCAAGTGCTGACGGCGCTCAATGCCGTTGAGCCAGGACGGCGTGAAAAAGAGATAGGGCACCTTCTGGCCGGTTGGGGACAGCCCAACAATGTGGTGATGATTGCCGCCACTGGCGACCGATTTACCAATGCCTGTCTCTACCCAACGGACAAGATTATCGCTCGCGGCGATAAATTTTCCCTGACCGTCGGTTATAAAGGCGGGTTAACCAGCCGTGCAGCCTGGGTTGTCGCCAGTGAAAATGAGCTGGCGGAGCCGGTTGCAGATTATCTGACCCGTGTGGCCATTCCCTATTATCACACCGTGGTCCAGTGGCTTGAGTTTATCCGGCCCGGCGTGACGGGCGCAGAAGTCTACCGCCTGGTGGAGTCGGTGTTACCTAAAGATCGCTGGCACTGGCATCTCAATCCTGGCCACCTGGTTGCCGATGAAGAGTGGTTAAGTTCGCCGATTTACCCCGGTTCAGCGGCCCGCCTGGAAAGCGGCATGCTGCTGCAAATCGATATTATTCTCTCGGTGCCGGGTTATGGCGGCTGTAGCATTGAAGATACCGTTGGCCTGGCCGATGAGGCGCTGCGCGATGAACTGGCGCAGGATTACACGCAGGTGTGGGCGCGTATGCAGGCGCGTCGCAACTATGTCACTGATGTACTGAAAATAGACCTGCCTGAGGAGGTTATTTTGTTATCCAACACGGTAGGGTATTTGCGACCTTTTTTACTGGATAAAAATAAAGCGGTGGTGAAGGTGTAATATCAGCAACGTCATGCCTGCGTTCTGGCTGTAATGCATGACGTTGTAAATAATAACACTGCAAATAATCTCCAGGTGACAAGCTGCGGGCAATTAGCCTGGGTTTTCATGTAAAGATACGGCACTATATTACAAAGAAAAAGACAACGGAAGCATATTATTTTGCGTGATAGAATATCCTTTGCACTCAGAATGACACCTGTCGCTTTCTCTCTGCGTGTGATTAGCGCGCATACCCTTCGCTATTTCTAGCCTCGCTGCTGCCTGTAAAGCTGAATATATTCTTAACAGTTGTTCTGAGCATTTGTACCGTATCAGAGTAATATCTGGTCTGACATGTAATGAAAAGATAATGCCCGGCAAGGTTATTAATCTTATAGTTTCAGAATGGTTTTACTACGACTAAACACTTCGTAAGCAAAAAAGAAATGGCGAGTTAAAATAACTTATCTTAAATTCTTAACGCCCGTTTTTTTGTAAATTTTACCGGCGCTTTTCATTACATCATTTTTGACATATTTTCTGCCCTGCATGGCGCGCTACGCCTGTATTTCCGTTGCTGACGTGATGCCCGGTGCGTGAAGTGGAAGGGGATTTCTTAAAAAACTATCTCTTTGAAAATTGGCAAATTTTAAAATGATGGTGTTTTTTTAATAATTTTATAGAATTTTCTGATTTCCCGCTTATACTGAAAAAACATCGTTGCATGTGAACCATGCCGATATGCCACTTACTTTAGCTTTTCACTATAAATAAAAAACGATAAGAGCGCATTTCTTATTGTATGGGAGGTATTGCCCATTGAATATGCATACAGCACATCACGGTTAGCGATAAAATAATTTTCTCTGTCTCTTTTTTGACAGAGCACCACTCTTGTCTTTAAAAATTAAAGGCACTGGATCCTGTTGTCTTTATTTTTTATGGGCTTTGTGTTGCCTGAATGTAATGTTTCTCCACAAACATTATACAGTCTCAGATTAGCGCTTTGGTGTGTGGCGACTTGCAACTCCCTCATTAAGGACGTGACATGATTGATGAAGCATTGAGTTATCTTAAAGACATTCTTGATCAGCAATTACGCAACCAATTCGATATTGCAGGAAATATGGTTGTTTTAAATAATCTGGTCGATTCGAGCGGCGGCTTGCCTTTAAAAAATCAAAATAAATTAGTGCTGACGCTTATCAATCTGGAGCATGAAACCAGCAAGCCCTTTTATGGTACTCGTACCGCACCCGATACGAAAAATAATATCGTCAGACAGATGATGCCGACGGTGAGATTTAATCTGGATGTCTTGCTTACCGCCAGCTTTGATGACTATAGCGAATCGTTGCGCTTTCTCTCTGCGGTTATCGCGTTTTTTCAGGCGAATCCCATCATCAAGCGGCAGAATTTTCCTGATATCCCGGCCGGTATTGAGCAGTTGCAGTTTGAAATTGAAAATTCACCTTACGAAAACACCCACAACCTCTGGAGTGCGCTGGGGGCGCGGTATCAACCTTCGATTATCTACAAAATTCGTCATATCGCGATTCAGGCGAATCAGGTAAGCGGGGAATCGCCCATTCTCGAACAGGTCGGCAGCCAGGCTCAGGCCAGACGCTGATGTTTGTGATAGCGGAAATTACCTTACAGCATCAGTTTTATCCAGACAGCGTCTGGCGTGACGCCACACTCGTGCCGGATCAAAACACCCATGCACTCATGCGTCGTCTGGGGTTGAGCCTGGTGGCAGCAGGCAATATATGGCGCATTTATGGCTATGCCCCGACGGGCAGAACGGCATTTTTGCAGTATTGCGTGTCCCAGGATGCACGCAACCCATTGCGTTTCTGGCTGGTGCAGCCCAATGCCTGGCTGCTTGCGGTCACGGCACTCCCCGGGGAGTGGAAAGGGGTGCTGGGATTCAGTAGTGAGCGTATTACTGCTGATGGGCAGAGGCCGGGCGCCATGATCATGGGCGCTGCGCAAGCGCAAAGCGCGCCCGCTATTGCGACAGGTGAAATCTGTCTCTATCCGGCGGATTTGCTCCCCCGGCAGGCTTTTACGGTGACGCTCCAGGCGCGCGCCACCGTCTGGGAATATCGCTTGATCCCGCGCGGACAGCGGCGCTTGCAAAACCCAGAGATAGTGGACGCATCAGGGCAGGTTACGTTCAACCCTGCCAGCGTTAGCAGTGGGGATGTCGATGGACAAAATGGCTGGGTAACCCGCAGCACCTCAACCATTACCCTGCAACAGGCGCCACCACAGCGCTTTGCGTTGATGGATATTCCGCGTACCCAGACGCAGAGCGGGCGTACCCGACAGCAGACGGTGATGTCTGTGCTGCCAACGCCTGCGGCAGATCGTTTATTTACCGCGTATTCCGCGGATCAGCAGCCCGTGTCGGTTATGTATGTGTATGTCTGATGAAAGGGGCGCAACACGCATCACCCGCAGGCGAACAGGGGTCGGATTCTGATGTTTTTGGGCTAATGCCTTTTCAGGCTAACGACTCGCAGTACAGGAATTTCACTCAGTGAACCAAAGGAAAACCACGACATGCTAGCATCCAATATCAAAACTCCGGGTGTGTATATCAACGAGTTGAATGCCTTTCCGAACTCGGTGGTCCCTGTCGCCACCGCGGTTCCGGCCTTTATCGGCTATACACCCAACGCGCAGTATCAGGGCAAGTCCTACTACAACAAGGCGCAGAAGATCACCTCTTTTGCCGAATTTCAGGCCATCTACATGAATGCGAATCCGCAGCCTCCGGCGGATCCCGCGTCGCAGTACAACCCTGAGTACTATCTGGTGGCGCAAAAAACGCAGCCGGAAAAGGGGGAGTATCTGTTATTGAACGGCACCTATTATTCGATAGTGCCTGACCCGAATACCATCTATTACCTCTATAACAGCATTCGCCTGTTCTATCTCAACGGCGGCGGCGATGCTTACATTGTTTCGGTCGGCAGCTATGGGGAGTCCAGCGGTAAACCCGGCGATGTAGGGGCGCAAATCGTTAACCCGAACGTGAAACTCGCCGATCTGCAAGGTGGTCTGGCGCTGCTGGAAAACGAACAGGAACCCACCATGTACATCTGCCCGGAAGCCACGCTGCTTTCCCCGACGGATAACGGCACCCTGATGCAGAGTATGTTGCTGCAGGCGGCGGAGTTGCAGACCGCAGTCTGCCTGTTCGATATTATCGGCGGCGATACGCCTGACCCGATCATGTACACCAATGATATTGAGGCGTTTCGCAATAGTACCGGCTCAAACGGGCTAAATTACGGCGTTGCTTATTATCCCTTTATCGGTACGACCATCATGCAGGGCAGTGATATCAATTTCACGAACCTGTTTGGTGGCGACATTAAACAGTTGGGGGCGGTGATTAACCCGCCGTCGGCGCAGGACCCGGTGGTCGCGAAGATCCTCGCAATGATTGAAACACCGCCGCAAACTAACCCGATGAGCAATTCGCAACTCAATGCCGCGCTGCTCAACGCCTCAAAAACCTATTCGCAAATCATCAATAACGTTCTGACCTGCTCTAACCTGCTGCCGCCAAGCGGCGCGATGGCCGGGGTATATACCGTTAATGACAACCTGAACGGCGTCTGGAATGCCCCCGCCAATACCAGCATTGTCGGGGCAGCGCGGTTACCCATCCGCTTAACCGATGCCCAACAGGCGGATCTCAATGTTGACGCGGTATCGGGTAAATCCATCAATGCTATCCGTTTTTTCAATGGGCAGGGCATCCTGATTTGGGGGGCGAGAACCCTGGATGGCAACAGCCAGGACTGGCGCTACATCTCGGTTCGCCGCACCATGACCTTCCTCGAACAGTCCGTGAAACTGGCGGCGCGCGCGTATGTGTTCGAACCGAATACGGCGAATACCTGGGCGGCGGTGCGCAGTGAAATCTCCAGCTTCCTGACCGATATCTGGAAAGAAGGTGGGTTACAGGGGGCCACGGCAAATGATGCGTTTCAGGTCTTTTGCGGCCTGGGTTCCACCATGACGGGCGACGATATCCTGAACGGTTTTCTTAATGTCACCGTGAAGGTCGCCATCGTGCGTCCGGCTGAATTCCTCGTCATCACCTTTGAGCAGGAAATGGCGAAATCAGGCTGAGTGATGCGGTAAGGCCTGTTCACACATCAATGAGTCAATTTACTGATTAGCGACTGTTAAGGAGCATGCTCATGGCAGATGACGGCAGCAAAGAAGGCACTACATGGCCTATGCCCAAGTTCCGGTTTGAGGTTGATCTGGGCTCGGAACTCAAAGGGGTAGCGTTTCAGGAAGTTTCGGGGATGGACAAAGAGGTGCAGGTGATTGAGTACCGGCACAGCAATAGCACGCTGTTCTCGACCATCAAAATGCCCGGAATTGCGAAGTACGGCAACATCACAATGAAGCGTGGCGTGTTCGTCAACGACAACAACTTCTGGGCGTGGATGGATGAGATCAAGATGAACACCGTCAAACGCAGAACGGTACTCATTAAGCTGCTTGATGAAAATGGCGCGGTCACCATGCAGTGGCAACTGAACAATGCGTGGCCGACCAAAATCACCGGCACAGATTTGAAATCCGATGCCAATGAAGTGGCCGTGGATACGCTGGAAATCGCTCACGAACAGCTTGTTGTGACCAATGGATCATAACCTGCAAACCAGCTTTTATTTCAGCGTCTCAATCACCGGGATGGGCGGCAGTGATGCCGCCTTCCAGGAGGTAAGCGGCCTGAGCAAGGAGTTGGGTATCGAAGAGGTGGTGTGCGGCGGGGAAAATCGGTTCAAGTACCGCCTTCCTGCCCAGACATCTTTTCAGAACCTGGTGCTGCGACGCGGGGTGGTCAATGCGGAGTCCGCGCTGATCGGCTGGGTGAAAGATACGCTGGATAATGGGCTGTCCGCCCCTATCAAAACCCGCGATATCAAGGTCTGGCTCCTTGATGAAAATGGTCACATCAGCATGGACTGGAATTTTATTGCCGCCTGGCCGGTGAAGTGGTCAGCCAGCAACTTACGTTCGCAGGAGAGTGAGATTTTCATCGAAACACTGGAGTTTGCTTATCAGTACTTCGACATGCCCAACTTTGATACTTACTAACGTCGCAAGAGGTCGCTATGCCCGTTGAGATACGTGAACTGGTCATCAAAACCGCGATTCAGAGTCAACCTGAACCAACGCAGACGCAGTTAGACCCACAACAGCTACAGACGCTCAGGCAGCAGGTGATTCAGGCTTGCCTGCGCCAACTCAAAAAGAGCGACAGAAAAAATCCGCTGGAGCGTTAAGTCATACGGTCTTCCGGCACATCCCATCGAAACGTTACTGATTCAGGAAGGGCCAATGGGTGGAATAAAGAAAATGCGGATGGTGGCCTACAGTGATGAAAAATTCACCAGCAAGGTCAGGGGCGGCGAATATGTCGTGATCCTCAATCCCGAGCAAATGCGCATTAATCGCAGCGTCAGTTATAACGAAGAACAGGCTCCCGGCAGCGGCAAACTGTCGTCCAAATATCGGGCGACGCCGGGGGAACAACTGAGTTTTGACCTGGTGATTGACTGTACCGGCGTGGTTGACAGCACCCGTACCGATCTGACGCAGGAGATAAACCAGCTCAAAAAGACCGTCTACGACTATAACGGCAATATTCACCGCCCAAACTATGTGATTCTTTACTGGGGACAAGGCCTCTCGTTTAAGGGTGTGTTGCAGACCTTTGATACCACCTATACCTTTTTTCGCCCCGATGGCACCGCGCTACGCGCCAAAGTCGCGTTGCAATTTACCTCGTACCTTGACCCGTCAACGGCGGCGAAAGAAGAGGATCGTAAATCACCGGATTTGACCCATCGCATCACTATCGTGGATGGCGACAGCCTGCCGCAGATAAGCCAGGCGATTTATCGCGACCCGACGTTCTATGTTCAACTGGCGGCCTTTAACCAGCTCGATAAATTTCGCCATCTGACGTCGGGCACCACGCTACAGGTTCCCCCGTTAACCCAGGGAGGTGACGCATGAGCGGCAACCCTCCGTCTGGTGGCCTGGCAAGCTATACCATTACGGCTAATGGCCGTGCTATCCCCGGTGATTATCAGATTTTGCGTATTCAGGTTGATCAGCTGATTAACCGTATTGGCCGCGCCACGCTTGAGATTCTCGATGGCTCCGCCGATGCGGAAAACTTTACTGTTAGCGCCTCGTCAACTTTTGTGCCCGGTGCGGAAATCGTTATCTCGCTGGGCTACGACGCAGAGAATAAAAGCGTTTTTTCCGGCATCGTTACGCGCCAGTCGGTACAGGTGGAGGGCAATATTGGCCCCATTTTGTCGATAGAGTGCCGCGATAAAGCCATCAAAATGAGCGTTGGCCGCCGCAGCACGGTTTATCAGAATCAAACCGACAGCGGTGTGATAAGCGCGCTGATCAGTCAGTCCGGGCTTAGTAGCGACGTCGCCAGCACGTCGCTGACCCTGGCGGAACTGGTGCAGTATTACTGCAGCGACTGGGATTTTATGCTCAGCCGCGCCGATATCAATGGCCTGGTGGTCAGCACGCTGAACGGCAAAGTGTCCGTGTTTTCGCCCACTCAAAACACCACGTCGGTACTGACGGTGACCTACGGCGAGAATCTTTATCAATTCAGCGCGGATATGGACGCCGTCACCCAACTCAGCGAGGTAAAAGCCAGCGCCTGGGACTACGCTACCCAGAAGTGTATCTCCGCCACGGCCAAAAATACGCTCAGTGGACCGGGTAACATCAGCAGCAAGAAACTTTCGGCAGTAGTGGGGCTACCCACCTTTACTCTCCAGTCTACCGCCACGCTCAACAATGGCGCGCTGACCCAATGGTCACAGGCGCAAATGCAGAAAAGCGAACTGGCAAAAATCACCGGTGAGGTGCGTGTGGCGGGTAACGCGGCGGTGTTGCCGGGCGTCTGGCTGACGCTGGCAGGCGTCGGCGATCGTTTTGATGGCGACTATTTTGTCTCTGGTGTTGAGCATGAATTCGCCGATGGTAACTGGTTTACCAGAGCCTCGCTGGGTCTCTCTTCCCTGTGGTTTGTTCAGCAACATGAGGTGATGGCGCCTGCGGCAGCCGGGGTGCTGCCCGGCGTGGAGGGGTTATTTAACGCCACGGTGCAGAAAATCGATCAGGACCCGGACAATGCGTACCGGATTCTGGTCACGCTGCCGCTCTTTGATACCGAAGGGCACGGCGTCTGGGCGAGGATGGCCAACTTTTATTCCAGCAGCGGCGTGGGCGCTTTTTTCCTGCCGGAAGTGGGAGATGAAGTGATCGTCGGCTTCCTCAATCTTGACCCCTGTTTTCCGGTGATCCTCGGTAGCGTTTACAGCGGTAAGCGAGCCCCTTTCAGCGATCTGAAACCCGATGCGGATAACAGCAAGAAGGCCATCGTCACGCACAGTGAAATGCGTATCGTCTTTGACGATAAGGACAGCATTATGACCATCACCACCAAAGCAAAAAATGTCATCGTGCTGGACGATAAAAAGCAGCAAATCACTATCACCGATCAACACAACAATGCCATCACGATGTCGTCGTCCGGCATTGAACTCAAAAGTCCCGCATCTATCACCATTCAGGCCGATCAGAAGGTCAATATCACCGGGAAAATGGGGGTCAGTCTCCAGGCGTCATCCGGCGACGTCGCGATTTCCGGTATGAATGTGAATGCCAAAGCCGACATTGCCCTGAGTGCGAAGGGCAATGCCAGCGCGCAGGTGCAGGGCGGTGCGGAACTGACCCTCAAGGGTGCAATTGTGATGATCAATTAAGAGGAGGGGCAACGATGCCGCCAGCCGCAAGACTGACCGATTTTCATCAGTGTCCGATGGTGACGCCAGGGCTTCCGCCGATTCCCCATGTGGGCGGCCCCATTATTCAGGTGGGGTGTCCGACAGTGCTGATTGGCAAACTTCCTGCCGCCCGACTCGGCGACATGCTGGTCTGCGTCGGGCCACCGGACACCATTATCAAAGGGTCTGCAACGGTTTTCATTGGCGGTTTACCGGCGGCCAGAGTAGGGGATCAGACCGCGCACGGGGGCTCAATTGTGATGGGTGAATTTACGGTCATTATCGGAGGCTAGGGGATGAGTGAGAGTGATTTTCTTGGTCGCGGCTGGCAATTTCCCCCCGCATTTTCAGGGGCCATCCGGCAAGTGTCGATGAACAGCGCGCAGGATAATATCAATCAGTCGATCGATTTGGTGCTGCGTACCGCGCGCGGCGAACGCTGCCTGCTGCCCTATTTCGGCAGTGAGTTACGCAGTTTTTTGTTCCGTCAGCCGGATGCGACCCTTAAAGACGAAATCATCCAGTCCGTGCGCCTCACGCTGCTTAATGACGAGCCGCGCATCACCGTTGAATCCATTGATGTCTCTTTTACGCCAGAGCCTGCCATGGTGGTGATCCATATCGGTTATCTGATAAGGCAAACCAACTCGCGGCATAACCATGTCTTCCCGTTCTCTCTGCTGGAAGGGACTAATCTGACCGTGGAGCAGCAGGGTGCGCATCAACGTTGACATCGATGCCCTGGCGGGCGACATCAACCGGCGACTGGATCCCGAGAGCATTGCCATTGATGGCCGTGATATGCGCGATCGTCTGGCATTTGTCGCCGCTATCGCGGATCTGATTGTCTTTTACGATGAGCACAACCAGGCGGCGGGAAACTGGCGCGCGCTGGTGTTAAAAGAGCCCGCGATTCTGCTGGCAGTGATCGGTAAAACGCCGTATCAACCCCTGCATTTTCGTTTTAACCAATTGCAGGAACGGCTAAAACAGTTTCAGGCGCTGCCTGCCGCCGCCACCCCGAATACCGAAGATAAACAGGCGGTTGCGCACCTGTTTTCTCTTCTGGACAGCATGTTCGTGCAGATCAATACCTGGCATCACTATTTGCCGCAGAGCGCCGTGACCTTTCCGTTGCAGAAATTCGTTAGCGAGGAGGTCAACGCGACCCTCTCGCCGTGCCTGTGGCGGCGGGTGGATATGCAGATTTGGCTGGCGCAAGCCTGGCCTGATTGCATCTTGCCGGGCCTGGATCTCAGTGCGTTTGGCGATGCGTGGCAATTTCGCGGCGCGCAGTTTTCCTATCCACGTTCGCCGCAAGAGGTCATGAGTACGCTTGAAAGACTCTATCAGCAGGTCTTTTCGTTCTTCGTTCAGGTGATAACCCATGCCAACAAGGCTTTCGATGCATTAAGCGAAGAGCAGAACGGTTTCCCCGATACGGCGTTGATCATTGCCTTTAACCGGCTGCTGGAATTTTCCCGGACGGGCCTGAACACCTTTAGCGGCCGTCATCTCGACTTTTACTATCAGCAACTTTTGCACCAGCAACAACGCACGGCGCAGCCGGATCATACGGTGATCTGTCTGACGCCGGTTGAGGGGATATCCCCGGTGATACTGCCTGCCGGTACGCCATTTCTGGCAGGCCAGGACCCGCAAAAACAGCCGATTATCTTTGCAAGTCAACAGCCGATAGAGATCAACACCGCCCGCCCCGGACCGGTAATCAGTTGCCGCTACGCAGAGGATGACAATGGCGACTGGCAGCAGTATGTGAACACGCTGGCTCCGTCGAATCAGGTCCGTCGGGGCGCTGATAATACGGTCCTTGCCAGCGACTGGTTTGAGAACCGCGCGCCACAGACACAAACCCAGGGGTTTGCTTTTGCCAGCCCGATGTTATGGCTGGCGGGCGGGGCACGTGAAGTGTCGCTGACCTTTACCTTCGCGCAGACGGTCGATCCCAAAGCCTGGCAGGGTGCGGCAATCGCCTTAAGCGGCGCACAACAGTGGCTGGATGCCACAGCCTGTGGCGTGTGGCAGCGGGGCGATAAACCGCAACAACTGGTGCTGACAGTGAACCTGAACAGCGCCTTTCCACCGGTTTCGGCCTTCACTGCCGTGCCCCCCGCGCCCTTTGATATGACCGCCCCCTGGTGCCGGATTACCATGCCTGCGAAGGTCGATTTGCGCCAGCCGCCGCGGCTGCTCAGCCTGACCATAGCGGTCAACGTGACCCAGAGCGAGGCGTTAAGCCTCAGTAACGACAACGGGCCGCTGGTGGCTGACAAAGTCATGCCTGTGTTTGGCCCTATCCCGGAGGTGGGGCATCACTGCTACCTCAACGCGCCGGAGTTGTTCGGCAAGCCCCTCACCACGCTGAGTCTGCAACTGTTCTGGGATAACCAGCCGCCCGACTTTGCCCGCTATTACGCCACCTGGAACCACTGGGCGGATGAAGACGACGAAGAGGCGAAAACCTGGAGTAACAGCGCGTTTCGCGTGACCTGGCAGGCAAACAGCGCCATGGGGTGGCAAATATTACCGGCGATGCTAACGATTGTGCCGCCTTCTGATGACGCGCCGCCACCGCCAGAATCGGCTGCACGCCGTTCGTGGTGGCAGCGGATCTGGCAGCGGCTACACAGCACGCCACACACTTTTTCCCCGACAGAACCGCAGCTTCCGGGCGGACTGTTTGCCCAACAGGAGACGGGTAAAACCTGCCTCAATGCGCCTTCCAGTACCTGGACATTCCGCTTCCCGACGGCCCTGGCCTGGAATATGGAGAGCGCATCGACCGGGCCGGGTATGCGGATGACCCTGATTGCGCCAGGGCCGGGGTTTGGTTTTAACCTCTACCCGCAACTGGTGGCGGATATCAGCCTGGAGAATGCCAAAGCGCTGATGTCGCTGTTTGGCAAAAGCGACACCACGCCGATGCCAAACCTGCCCTGGGTGCCAAAAGCCAATCGGGCGCTGGTCAATTATCAGGCGAGCCAATATCTCGATTTCACCCGGCCGCTGGCTGCAAACAACGCATTCACGCTTATTCATCAGGGGACGCTAACGGACTACTGCTATTTTCGTAAGGCTGCCGGGGAAGAGGCTGCACAGATCTCGCTGGCGACGATGGCATTACAGCCAGATGCGGCTAACACTGCCGGGCTGGCGCTTTTCCAGGGCGTTAATCAGGCAGCAGGTTCACTCTTTTTCTCTCTCGCACAGGTGGTGGTGCCGTGCCGTCTGAGTCTGTTTATTGAACTGACGCAGGAGGCCGACCCGGATGGTGCGACGGCTGAGATCCAACTCTTTTACTGGAGTATTCACGGCTGGCAACCTCTCAGCGTAGTGAGTGATGAGACGGGGGGGCTACGCCGTTCCGGCATTATGGTGCTTGACCTGCCACAGGATATGGCGCTGGACTCTGCGGTGTTAAGCGCGACCGTGACGCCAGGGCAGCCGTGTGGCTGGCTGCTGATGACGCAAAATGTCGCGCAGCGGGTGCAGGTGGTGTACTGCAATACGCTGGCGGCGCGGGTACAACGCCAGTTTAACGTGACGTTGTCACCTGGCGAGCAACCAAAATTACCGGCAGGCAGTATTGTCGCGCCGCTTATCACTCAGCCCGCCATTGCCGGGGTCATTCAGCCGTTTGATTCTATCGGCGGCAGCCCGGCGGAAGACCCCGTTATGTTTCGCCAGCGGGTAAGCCAGCGGCTCAGGACAAAAGATCGGCTGAGCAGTCAGTGGGATAGCCTGACCCTGACGCGTGAGGTGTATCCCAACGCGTTTTATACCCGGATGTTGCCGACGCCCCGGCCTGGCGATCTGTGCGTCGGTGTGATCCCACGGTATGACAACGCTGGCGCTATCGGTGCGCTCCGCCCGGCGGTGTCGCCGGATGGTTTGCAACTGATCCAGCAATACCTCTCCCGACGCGTATCGGCGATGGCGCAGGTGTCGGTCTGTAATTTGCAGTACGAACCCGTACAGGTGATAGCCACCCTGGTGATTGGTGCATGGGTCAATGCCAACGATTTGCTGCATGCCCTGAACCAGGGGATCACGTTGTTTCTTTCGCCGTGGATAGACGCGGCGCAGGTGCAATACTCCCTGTCGCTTGGGGTCAGCCATGCCGCGGTATTGAGCTTTTTAGCCAGCTTCGACGGGGTAGCCGCCGTACAGCGCCTGCAACTGTGCAAGTCAGATGCCGACAACGGCGAGGAAAAACCTGCCACAGACGGCCTGCTGGTCCCGTCCGACGCGCGCCGGGTTCTGGTGTCGGCCTTGACGCATCAACTGACGTTTATCCGCGCGAATAACGACGGGCCCGCGCGCGCCGCCAGCGCAACGTTGTCGATGCCGCAAAATACCTTATCGGAGGCCTGGTGATGAGCGAGATGATACCGGCTATCCCGCTGGCGCAGCAGGTGACGCAAAACAGCATTCAGTCCGGCCCGCTGCCTGCGGATCAAAACATCACCTTTCTCAAACAGGAAGGCATTCGCTACCTCAAAGCGATGGCGGGTCAGACGTGGAGTAATTACAACGACAGCGATCCGGGTGTGACGATCCTTGAGCAGCTTTGCTATGCCCTGACCGAACTGGGCTATGTGAACAGCTTCCCCATTGAAGATGTGCTCACCGGCCCCGATCAACGTATTGCCTGGGCGCAGCAATTTTTTGCGGCCGAAGAGATTCTGACCACTGGCCCCATAACCGTTGAGGATTATCAGAGGCTGGTGCTGGATAACGTGCCGGAGGTCGATAACGTCTACCTGACGCCGCTGCTGCGCGGGCAGGCGCCGACCGGCTGGTATCAGGTGGCGGTAGATGTCGCGGACAAAGCGCTCCCGGCACAAGATGACGCCGTAAACCGCCTGCTGGCGCGTATCGACAGGTTGCTTAACGGCCAGCGGAATCTCGGTGAAGGGTTCCTGGCACCGACGCTACTGAAAGCGCAGGTCATCAATGTCACCGCCACGTTGTTTATGGCGCCGGATGCCGATGCGCAGCAGGTATATGCGCAAATCAACCAGGCGCTGGCGGGCTATGTGGCGCCATTGGCCCCGCGCTGCGGCTATGGGGAGCTGCGGGCGCAGGGGCTGGATGCCTGCGCTATTTTCAACGGGCCGGCAATGCATAACGGCTGGATCCAGGATGGCACTGTTGCGGCGCAAAAACGCAGCGTTATCCGCCTGATGGATATTGTGGTCTGTATCAGCGGCGTTGAGGGTGTGCAGGGAGTGGCGGGGTGCCGGTTTAGCGATACGGAAAACGACGATGCTGACAGCATTTCGCTACAGGAAGGCTGTGTCGCACGACTGCGTTTTACGCCGTCATCCGCGCAAACAGAGGGGGCCACTGCGGGGGCGGCGGCACAGCATGCGGCACTGAACGCGCTGGCACAACTGCAGGCCCGGCACCAGAAAAGCAGCATTGATGCGAAAATTGATGTCGCGCCCCCGTTGCCGGGTGGGCGTTATCGCAACATCGCGGCCTATTACTCGGTTCAGAACACCTTTCCGAATATTTATGCCATTGGGCCGAACTCATTGCAGGCCGATACGCCGGACTACCGGGTAGCGCAGGCGCGGCAGCTCAAAGGTTACCTGATGCTTTTCGACCAGGTGATGGCCAACCAGTTCGCACAACTGGCTAATCTGGGCAATCTGTTTTCGTTTGGCTTCACCCGAACGCCCGTCACCGGGCCAGAGGATGTCGGAAGCTTACTGACCCGGCCAGATCCGCTGCGTGGTATTCCCGACCAGCCTGCGATTCAGACCCTGTTTTGCCAGCCGTTATATAACGTGCCCGATGTCCAGGCGCTGCTGCTGGGCGGCGAGCGTTTTCAGTATATCGCGCCGGATGACCCCTCCGATGCCCGCCTGCAAACACAACTGGCGTGGCAACGTTTTCAGCGCGATCCCTTTAATGCGTATCACTATGGCCTGGTACAGGCGATGGAGAGTACCGAAAACGCGGAGCAGCGCCGCGATGAGATGCTCAGCCACCTTCTGGCGCGCCATGGTGAACCGGCTGACGTGTACAACGCCATTATCGATGCCCTGCAGTGGTCTGGCGGTAAGCTGAAAACCCGGATCGTGGTGAAAAGCACCTGGCTGCTGAATTTACAGGCGCTCTCTTCCCGTCGGGCGCAGGCAGGCGATAGCTGGCGCGCCACGCCCGTTACACCGCCGGGGCGCTATCACCTTTCACAGGAGGCGTATCGCCAGTGGAAGATGGCCTGTCCGCCGCCGATGGTGCCGTTAATTGATGCCCTATACCTGAAAAGTTTCGACAGCCCGCAAGCCATCACCGCCGCGTGCGCCAGAACCACCCTCCCGGCCAGAGGCAACGATGACGTCCCTCTTACCCTGCAGGCGATACTCCAGTGGCGGCTGCGCCTGAAAGAGGCGATTGTGCGCGAAGACGGCAATGTTCGCATTATCGAACGGGTGCTCAATGAAGACGGGGTGTGTCAACGTGACGGACAATGGGATCTGGCCAGGCTGGAGCGTCAGAGCCATTTGCCGGAGCAGGCCTTTGCCGATTTCAGCACATTCGAACTGAAATGCGCCATTTTGTTGGGCCTGCCTGCACATTTGCGTCTGCTGGCCGCCACTCTGGGGCGCTTATTACAACAGCCGCTATTTGTTGAGTGGTTGTCGGCAGGCAGCGCGTCACCGTTCCGGCAACCCGAACGAGATGACCCGATCACCGGTGATGTGTCGCTGGAAAAAAACGCCGCGGGTTTAGCGGTGTCCATCGGCAGCCGGTGCGTATTGCAACTGCCGGATACAGCGTCACTGACGGTCAATGACCTGCAGCAGTATGTTGATCAACTGGCCTGGCTGGGGGGGGTACGCCAGGGCATGGTGCTGGTTGAACAGGGTTTACTGCAAACACACCCGTCTGCAATGCCGCCGGATGACGAGGCGCCGATGAGTGGACTATCCGCCACGTTGGTGCTGCCGGATTATGTGATGCTAACCCGTGATCCTGCCTTTTTGCAGAGCCTGGATATGCTGCGACAGTTGCACTGGCCGGGGCATATCGCTCTGGACGTTCGGCAGTGCAATCTTGGGCAAATGACGATGCTTATCAACGCCTGGTGTCAGTGGTACAACCTGCGTCTACCGGACGTGACACAATCCCCTCCAGCTTTTGCGCCACAGGCGACGGCGGCGCTTCTCAATGCCCTGCATACCGGGGACAACGGGAGGTCAGATGACGGTGCCTGAGCATATGATCGCCCGCTGTGAATGGCAGACGCGCTTCGATCACCCCACAAGCGGCGTCGCGTTGCAAAACGCAATCAGCCAGTGGAGCCAGCAGGTGATGCCCGCGATCCTGACGCGCTTTTTCGACCGCCACTGCCCGGCCACCGAGCGCTGGCGCATTGCGTCGCTTGAGCTGGATTTGGGGACCATCGATCTTAATACCCTGGACGAGACGTTAGCGCAGCGGTTTGAAGCCGCGCTGGAGGAGGCGCTAAGTCGGGCGTTTCACCGCCAGGAGGTGCGTTTTCTTCCGGCATCGGTATTGCCGGGGCACGCGGTGGCGGGTGAGATGACCGATTTGGACGCGTTGCGCTGGTTTTTACTGCACGGCACGTCGCCCTGGTGGCGCAGTGAGCGTCTCTCGTTGCTGCCACTGGTGGCGCAACTGTTACAAGAGGATGCGCAGCCCTTCACCCAGCTTATCCGCGATGTGGGACAGAGGGAGGTTGCGCGGCGGCGCATGGCCTGGCAATGGAGCGACAAACAGATTCGTCAGACCATCAGGCGGCTTGAGCCGTGGCATGCGGGGTTTATCTGCCACTATGCCGACAGGGTCATTGCCTGCCAGCAACAACAACGCATCGTACTACGCCAGGACAGCGGGTTTAGCGGACAGCTATGGTACTGGATCCTGACCCATCTGCTGGTTGAGCGTGGAAGCTTATTCAATACCCGCCAGTTTGTCCGCGCCACACTCTGGCAAATGGCGCAGCACTATCAACTGGATTTCCGCCAGCTTGTGGCAGGCCTGGCCCAGGCGGTTGAACGCTTGCAGATAAGCGGGCGTGTCGCACCGCTCTTTTTGCAGGTGCTGGCCGATTTACAACATGAAGAGACTCGCGAGCCCGCGCCTGCGATGACGCAGCCGAATGACGATGACCTGTGGTTTCAGTTCCAGCGGCTGTTGCACCATCGCGCGGATAACTGGCGGCATAATGGTGATGTGGTCCATCTGGCGGAACTGCTGGCGCAACTTGCTGCGAAAGACCGGACGCGAACGGCGGGCATCCTGCGTGAGGAAGGGCGCGCGTCGCAGGTGCGTGATTACCTGTTCCAGCGGTTAAGTACACCGCAACTGGCGCAACTGGTCGCCGTGCTGGAGCCGCGCGATCACCGCTTTATTATGACGCACATTACGCGCACCCAGGCGCTGTTGCGCCAGCGCCATCAGCCGCGACGGCTTATCTGGGAGGTGTTGCTGGCGTGGTTACTGGTCAATTCCGGTAGCCATTTCAGCCGCCGTCAGTTCGTGCAGGAAACCCTGATGGCTATCAGCGCCCGTACCGGCATGGACTATGTTCTGTTGTTGACGATGCTGATGCAGGCCGCCGTGCCTCAACCGCATCCCGGCCATTTTGAACTGCTGGTCATTTTGCACGAGCTGGTTCAGCAGCAGCGTAAGCGACACCATGCGGGCAGTCATCGCTGGCAACCGCTACGTGATTATCTGCGTTACGGGCGTTTTACCATGGGTGGACACCCCAGCCAGGATGTGACTCCTCGGACAGCGTTGATTGCGCTACGCGCATTGTTGCTGATGCCTTCACCACCCGGTGCGCTGCTGGCGGTGATACGCCAGTCGCGTACCGGCAGCGTTGATGAACAGGTTCTGGCCCGTCGTCTGCTGGCCATTTTGACCGTGCAGGGTGAGGCCACGCTCTCTACGCTGCATCGGCTGATGCGGCTACTGTCACCAGACTTAAGCGCTCCGGCGCTGGCACTGCTGGATACGCTGCGCCGCTGGAACCGACAGGGACGGTTGACGCAGTCCGGGGTAACGGTGGCGGATAACATCCTCGTCATCACGCTATTCCAGGCGCTGTTCGGGCATGCGGGTGGCGCCCTGACGTCCAGACAGTGGCTGTCGCGCGTGTGGACGCTCCTCGCTCGCCAGACGGCGACCACGATCCCGGAGATGGTCCGCCGCTGGCAGCAAAACGCCCGGACCGATCGGATCGAGGGGAAATTAGACGCTGCACTCTATCCGCTGGCGCCGTCAGAGGTTCAACGTCCGGCAATGGACGAGCGCCAGCATGGCGCAACACAAGTTCACCTGCCGCGCCGCCAGGGGGCGGATACGCTGGCGGTGCCGGATGCCGCGTCTTCTCCCGAACGGGAACGGGCGGAGCAACCCGACGAGCCAGACGAATACCAGGATGCGCTAACGCGCTGGTTGATTTCCGGCGTGCTGCCCGCACGGGTGATGACGGCGTCAATGTCTGTCGACGCATGGTTGCATGGGTTAATACGGCATGACCTGAAGGGGTTTCGACGGGCGGTTGCACCATACTTTGACCAGCCGGCGGTGCGCTACCGGTTGCAAAACCACCTCTCGCTGGTGCAGTTGTGTGAGATTTTTACTTCTGCGGGTCAACGTGCGCCTGTCAGTGCCAGTGTGCTGCGCGAACTCTGTCTGCTTCTTCCCGCGCTGCCGTTGCCCTTTATCAGCCAGGCTGTCCGTCAGGCGTTGTTGCTGGCCGGTTTACTGGAAGGGTGGTTGACCCGCGCCGGGGAGGTCAACGTATCCTGGCTTATTAACCAGCTCTGCTGGCGGCTATTACGCCACGGGGATTGCACAGTGGCGCAGTTGCGCGATGCGCTCAGCGCGCCCGGTCTGCCCGCCAGCCATAGCCTGCGATATCACCTTGAATATGCAAGCCGGACGCTACCTTTAGCGGCAGAAGAACAGACCGCGATCGCGCGCGAAACATTGGATGTGCCGGGCGTTTCATCACCGCAACCCAGGCCAGGTCCTGGGCCGATGGTTATCAATAACGCGGGCATTGTGCTGCTGCAAAGCTATATCAAGCCGCTTTTTGAGCGCCTGAAACTCATTCATCACGATCAGTTTGTCAACGCCAGCGCACAGCGGGCGGCTACGCACTACCTGCAATACCTCATTTGCGGGCAATCCCACAGCGAAGAGCATCACCTGATGCTGAACAAAGTGTTGTGTGGGCTGCCACTCGCACAGCCGCTGGAAGGCGGTATCGAGATCAACAGCAACGAGACAGAGATCGTCCACAGCCTGATTCAGGCGGTGGCGCAGTACTGGCCCGCTATTGGCACAACATCCGTGGCGGGATTTCAGGGTAACTGGCTGGTCAGGGGCGGCACCCTGACAGAAAAAAGTGAGCACTGGGATCTGGTGGTAGAGCGACGCGCTTACGACATTCTCATCCGTCGTTCGTCGTTGTCATACACCATTGTGCGATTGCCGTGGATGGGCAAACCGATTTATGTCACCTGGCCGATTTGAGCGGCGCTGTGACGGGGTAAGCCGTGGAACGTTAATCAACGAACGAAGGGGAAGGTGAAACGATGAACTCGTACCGGGAAAACGTGCAGAGCGCCGCTGGAAATACCCTTGCGGGCCTGTACGCGCAGCAGCAACAACTGCAATCGCAGAACTGCAGCGCGCAATACAGTTTGTACTATGCACAGGGCGCACAGCTCAACGCCTATGAGGGTCTGACGGAGGTGAAACAACAACTGCTGGCCAGCCGTTTGATAAGCGAGCAGGGGGTGGAGTGCGATAACCTGGCGACCAATCTGGACGCATCGGCAAAGCTGGTGCAACAGGCCACCGCGACCACCGTCACCAATAGCGCCGCTACGGCGGCGGGCATTCAGGCAGCGGCGAAGGCGATTTCGACGCTGGCGGCGGAACTGGGCAGTGCGTTAAACATTGCCGCAGCCGCCTGTTACGGCACGGATATCTACCGAAAGACGCTCGAAGCCAATAGCTTTATCCGCACGACCGCCAATCATGCGGAGTACATCACCCGGCTGGCGATGGATGCCGCCGCGGCAAGCTCCGAAGTGATTGCCACCGATCTGGTGAATCAATCCGCGCTGGCCCGTGCGGCACTGAAAACGGTGCAGGGGGCGGCCAACGCTCAGTTTAGCGCACTTTCCCAGCAGGTCGTTGCCGGGCAAACAACGCTTGCAACGGCCAGCAATGCTGAGAAGCTGGCTGAAGGGGCACTGGAGGATACCGGGCGCGAAATGCGCGCCATTAACAGCGCGGTGGAGGACTGCAATCGGGCGCTTAACTTCAATCTCATCGCCAGCGTCACCAGCACATTTGACGGTATTGCCGTGAGTCTGGATCCGTATCAGCAACCTTTTACCACCTGGCCGGAAGGCGCGGGGATCCACCTGGCAAGCGATATCACTATCCCTGCCGCGAACCCTGAACATTATGTCTTTATCGCGAAAGCGGAAAATGCCGGGAGCGTGAAACTCGAGCAGATAGAGGCGCTGTTTAATACCGAGCAGACGAAATATTTCCATGCGGTGACCGCAGATGACGGCTGGCAGGTGGTGCTGCCGGTGAGCGCATCAGGGTCAGCGGTCGCGGATATTGACGGTGATTTATTGGCCGCAGGCGTCAGTTACGTGGCAGGCGTATATGTCGTGCTGAGCCTGCCTTATCAGAAATATATCAATTCTTTCAATAACATCCTCTCCAGTGTTTCGCTCCCCGTCACCCTGCAGGCCCCGCTTGGCCAGGCAAAAGGCATTGCCTTTAGCCCGGACAAAAAATCGGTGCTGTTCACGCTACCGCCGCTGAGTGAAGACATCACCCAACAGGAGTTTCGCGTCATGTTATTGCACTCAGGGCAGCCGTTGACCGGAGGCTTTATGACGAGTGAGGACACCGATGCACAAAGTGGCGATGCGGCGATCGGTTTTTACTTCAATAAAGCGATTGCCGAACAGGTGCCGGGCGCCAATTACCGTGTGGCGCATTGCAGCAGTACGCAACTGGTTGCGGGAGGACTCGAGCGCAGCATGAAAGCGGTTATCCCGGACGACATGACCGACAACTTTGGCGCGCTGTTGGTCCCCGGTATCGAATATCTGCCGGTGGTGCTGGCGGTGCCGTCAGCCATCAACATCAACGCGAATGCCTGGAGTAGCACATTGGCGTTCGGCGCGAAGGCGGAAACGCTGATTCCGCTGGCGGGCAGTCGTGAGGATGCGCCCGTTGTCGCGAAAGCCGCCGCCGCGGCCCCCAGCGCCAGTGGCGATAACAACGAACACCCCACCGAAAGTTAACCCGTAAGGAGCGCAGAGGATGAAAAGCATGAAAAATGGCATTGCCGAACAGAAGAATGCCGAGATTGACGCGCTGACAAGTCAGGTGAATAAAGCGCAATTTCGGGTTAATCAACTGACGACTGTGGTGACGTCTCTGACGGCGAAACAGGCCAATTTCGCTGCACTGTTGACCGATGCCGACAGTAAAAAAGACGCGGCGCTGGCGAACCTGAATCAGGCTAAAACCCTGGTGGCTAATGTCGAGACGTTGCAGCGTTACTCCATTCTGGTCAGCCAGCAGACGGACAAGAGCCTGAGAAACGTCAGGGAGACGAGCAACCACATGGCGGAACTGATCGAACAGTTGATCTTTTCCGCAGACGTGGTGGAGAAACTCTCGGGATTTGTTAATCGCCAGAAGGCGGCGAACAACGTGATTCCCGATGCGCTGGTCGCCGTATTAAACCAGGCCACAAGCGATGCCAATAACGCCGTCGCATTAACCCTGACGGCGCTACAAAGCAGCTATGCCAGCGCAGCCTCGGTGGACCAGGCGGGCAGCGTGTCGGCACTTGAAGCCAGACAGGCGCAGCAGTGGCTAACCCTGTTGACGGGAACCTCTGCGGATGTTCAGGAGAGCCTCGCGCAGAAACGGGTGAATGCGGTTATCAAAAGTGTTGAGAAGGTGCTCAAAGCGCTGGGTAAAGCACAGCGGGAGAACCAAAACCTGATGTCCCAGCAAAATGAGAAGACCCAGAAATATGAAGCGCAACTGGGGCAGCTCAACAGGCCTGTCACCCTTGAGGCGTCCGCCAGCGCTGTGTCTGCGGATAATGCGTCAGGTGACAGTGTCACCTCAAATGACACGGAGAGTGTCTCAGCGCAGAGCAGGAACGAAGAACTGTCCGAGCGTGTACTGAGCCTGCAACAGGAGGCTATCCAGGCCCGGCTGGCGATGGATACCGCGCGTCAGGAGTATCGCGACTCCAGCGAAACACTGAACAATCTGACCCGCCAGGCGGATTTCTATATCGCCCAACTCAACATTGTCATTCGCAGCCAGCAGGACAACGCGCTCTATACCCTGATTCAACGCGGTTATCAGCGCGCCGTTGAACGTTATCAGTCGGCCCTGGCGGCCAGCAATATGGCAAATACCCAACTGGAGTCTGCAAAATCCGAGCTGGCCCGCGCCACGGCGTCACTCAATTCGTTAAATGCCGGACTGGGGGCGGCAAAAGCGGCAGCCTTTGCCGCGTAACGATTCGGCAGGGGTCGCGTTTATCTGCCGGGCCGGTCTTAGGATCGCGCCCCGGCCGTGACGCGGCGTCAACGGGCCAGACGACAGATTAACGAGGTACAGAGAACATGACGTCAACCAGGCATCGCGTGATTGCCCCGGAGCACAATATTGCTGCGCTTTATCGTGAAACGGGCTGGCTAGCACAAGTCATTGAACAGGTCATTCGCTGTTATCTGCGCCAGCCAGGGCATGAAAACCACTGGCTGGAAATAGCCCCTCCGGCGCTTGAACGGCACAGCAGCGTCTACGCTGATTTAGTGCTGCACTGGGAGCTGAATGTTTTCGAGCGGCTGGCGCTGGCGCTGACACTGGCACCCGCTATTCGCCCCGACGCGCTGGACCGGCTGTTTGGGCTTAATCAGCATACCGATCGCGGGTTCAGTGAATTTGGCGGGGTGACGGATAAAGCGTTCAGCGGGTTTGTGCCTACCGGGCAGACGCTTAACTTTTTGTTAGCGGGAAACGACCCGGCCTGGCGGCTTGAGACCATGCATATTCTCTCGCCCCGACACCGTTTTATGGCCGAGCAGGTCACGACACTGATGCCTGCCGACCCGGCGTTACCCGCGTGGGCCGGGGTCTATCGCCTGAATGAACCGTGGCTGGCATTTCTCATCACCGGCCAGCATCCGCGCCCGGAGATGAGCATGGACTTTCCCGCTCACCCTCTGGAGACGCCGCTACAGTGGAATGAGCTGGTGTTAGATGATCGTGTGATGGCGAAAGTCGACGAGATCCGCGCCTGGCTTACCTACGGCGATATCCTGATGCAAGACTGGCAACTGGATCGGAAAGTGAAACCGGGCTATCGCGCGCTCTTCTATGGCCCACCAGGGACCGGGAAAACGCTCACTGCCGCATTGCTGGCAAAGGTGAGTGAACGCGAGGTCTACCGGGTGGATTTGGCGATGGTGGTCTCAAAGTACATTGGCGAAACGGAGAAAAACCTCTCTCGTGTCTTTGACGCCGCGAGCTATAAAGACTGGATCCTCTTTTTTGATGAGGCAGACGCCCTGTTCGGCAAGCGTACCGCCACGCAATCCTCAAACGACCGCCATGCCAACCAGCTAACAGGCTATCTGTTGCAGCGCATCGAAGATTTCCCCGGCACGGTGATTCTGGCCACCAACCTAAAAGCCAATATGGATGAGGCCTTTACCCGCCGCTTCCAGAATATGGTCGAGTTTACCTTACCCGGCCCTGATGAACGTTTACTGCTCTGGCAGCAGGCGTTTGAGGATGTGTGTGAATTAGGCGACGACATTGATTTGGTGCAAATTGCCGATGATTTTGAACTCTCCGGGGGGCAAATCATCAACGTCTTGCGCCAATGCGCGCTACAGGCCATCAGCCATGACCAGCGTGTGGTGTACCGCGATGAATTGATCGGCGGTATTCGTCAGGAGTTTCATAAAGAGAACAAAACGATGCGTTTTTCGTCTTCTGGCGCATCGCCGTTTTCGCCGCCGCAAGAGCCCTAAACCATGGCAAAGTACACGCAACGTCGCGCAGACGCCTCGGGAAAGCCGCACCAGCAGGCGGCGCAACATCCGGTGCGCCCCGCGTTACAGGATAATCGTTCATCGGCAAAAACGGGCATCCCCGGCAAATTGAAAACCGGCATGGAGGGGGTATCCGGCATGTCGCTGGACCATGTACGGGTGCATTACAACTCGGACAAACCCGAGCAGTATGGCGCCCACGCCTATGCGCAGGGGAGCGATGTTCACCTGGCGCCGGGTCAGGAACACCATCTACCCCATGAACTGGGGCATGTTGTGCAGCAGGCGCAAGGACGGGTGAGTGCGACACGCCAGATGAAGGGCGCGGCGCTAAATGACGATCCAGGGCTGGAGGCCGAGGCAACACAACTGGGTAAACAGGCACAGGCTTCCGGCAGCGTCCGTCATCTCGCTGACAACCGGACGCCTGCGGGCTCCGGCACGATACAGCGTTATGCGTGGCAGGGCGAGAACGCCGTGATGCAGCGCAGCGTGGTGTCCGATTTTACGTGGTCGCTTCTGAATTCACAGTTCAAAACGCTTGGGCTTAATGGTCTGTTGACGCTTGCCGATACGGGAACACTCTATCTATTGACCCGTCTTGAAACCTTTACCCAAATTGTGGGCAAAGTGACGACGTTCGCCAATGCGTTGACTATCGCTATTAATATCTGGGATGCCATTCCCGCGCCCGTCAAAACCGGGATTTTGTTTCTCACCGGGAAAGTGGCGACCTATTTACCGAACGAGACGATAGTGAATTACAGCCACACGCTACTGGTCGCCGCCGATGGCGACGGAGCCGTGGGGCGATTGCGTACGGTACTGGACTATCTGCAAATGATTATTCAGGCAGTTAAAAACCCGGTCACCAGCGTTTTTAACTTAGGGAAACATATTTATTCCACGTGGTGGGGAGGCGAAAAGACAGAATCCACCCACGAAGACAAAAAAGCCGCCACCCCAGAGGAGCGCAAGAAAGATCTCGCCAGTATCGATTTGCATATCATCTGGCTGAAAGTGGGCTCGATTGGCCTGAAAAACACCCAGAAAAAAGAAGAGGATAAAGACGAACAAAAAGGCGGTTTGCATGCCACCTTCGCGCTGGGATATCGCCTGTTTGATTACCAGGGCAGCTATGGCGAGGACGGTAAGCTGACATTAATTCTGCCCTGGGAAGGCGGCGCGATTTTACAAGCCAGAGAACCGATTTCACTGGTTAATAAAATTGTATTTGGCGGTGATTTTTTTGTTGTACGTCAATTGCATATGACGTCGCTGAGCGTCAGTAATGAGGGTCTGGATGAACTGGCCTTTTCGTTGCAGGAATTTTCTCTTGGTAACGGTACCGTTTCCGCAACGAACGTTACGGCGGAATATAAAAAAGCGCAGGGGGCGATTTTCGAGGCGCAAAAAGCCGGGCTTAAGATTTATGACTGGGAAGCGGATGCGCATCTTAAACTGAATCTGGCCGCCGATGGGACGTTTGAACAGGGGAGTATGACAAATTTTAAAGAGAGCGCAGGCCTGGTCACAATAGAAAAGGCGCAGTTGAGTAACAACGATGGCTTTATGCTGGAGAATGCCCAGCTCAATCTCGAAAAACTGACCCAACTGGATATCAAAGCAACAATCGCGCAGTTGCAGATCAAGGAAGGATTGGTAAAAGGCAGCGGAGATATTACGGGGCAAAATATTCGTCTGCTGGGTGAAAAGATCATACTTGAACACATAAAAGGCGAAGCCACAGCAGAGCCCGGTCATTGGTCTGCTAGTGTTGATGCGACGTTAAAAATGCTCTTCTCTGAGGTTAATGCACAGGGAAGCGCGAAAATAAGTTATGACAGCAAAGAGAAAATAACGCATATAGAAATTTATGATGGGCAGATTACGGCCAATTATGACGCGTTTAGCTTTGCCGCGACTGATTTAGGTTATAGCCACGATCAGAAACGTTTTTCGATGAAATCAGCAAAACTGCTTATTAAATCCATTGGTGTTGAAGGCAGCGTCAGCAATGTCACCATTGACGAAAATGGAATTAGCTTTGCCACTGCTATTGTGAAAGGACCGGATAAGATCACTTTATTCGACGGGTTTACGCTGGAGCAATTGCAACTACTGATTAAGCAAAACGGTGAATCCATGACGCTTTCCAGTAATGCAACGCTCGAACGGGCAAAAGTCAAAGGGAAAGCGAAACAGTTAGAAATTGGTTTTGATGCTGACGGTTTTAAAGGATCGCTCGCATCGGCTGATGTCACAACGTCGCTATTTGGTCTGGATATTCAGAATGGGCAGGTCGATAAAGACGGGTTTTCCGTGGAGAGCGCAACACTTAAGCTACTGCCCGCCAGCGAGAACAGTAATGGCAAGGAAATGACCGATTTTGTTCCCGATTTTAATAGTGGATTGATGGATTTTCTTCCCTTCGGCTCCGTGGCTTTCAAAGTGGAAGGGGTTAACCTGAATAAAACAGGCTTAACTATCAGATCATTCAAACCGAAGCTGGATGAGATACGGTTTTCCGCATTTGGGGCTAGCGCCCGGCTAAATCTTGAACAGATGTTTGGTGAGATTGGCTATAAAAAATCACTTTCGCTACAGGAGCTCGCGGTCGGTTTGCCGCTGCATGTTTCCATGATATTCCCCGTATTTCCTGGCCTTGAGGTTTATGGCTCCCTGGGCGCAGATGCGAATCTGGACATTGATATTCTGCTCAATGCCAAAGGTCAGGAGGGGGTCTGGTCGGTAGGCGATCATGCGAAATTTAGCGGCGCTATTTTGCTGCGCGCCGAGCTGGGGGCGAATATCGGCTCACAGGTTATCGCCGCGCTGAGTGCCGGTTTCTTTGCTCAAGGGAAGGCCATGTTACACAGTAACGCGGGTTTACAGGGAGCCGCGAAATTTAATCGCAAAAAACGGACATTTGATGCCATTAAACCGTTAATTATTGACTACAGTTTTAAGCCGGAAGCTGTTGCCTCTATCGGCGTGGTTATTAAAGCCAAAGCACTTTATTTCATTAACAAAACCCTGTTTGAATATACGGCTGCCGAGTGGCGGATGGGGAATTACGAGTTGACAGGTAAAATTGGCGACAATAACGATAAGATGGTCCCCGAGACGCCGGAACATCTGGGTATTGAAGACAATAAACTCAATTCGCCAGACTATCGGGAAATCAAAGGTGAAGAAGAGCAATCCTTATTAAAAAGCAACCGCACAATAGGCGGTAGCGGCGATATCCGCAAAGCAATGCTCAATCGTGAAAGAGAAGAGGTGGAGCTGCTATTGAAAGCATTAAAGCAAGAGAGTGTTGTTGCCGCCAAAAAGCGCGAAGCCATCAAAGAAAAATATATCAAGTTAATGAGCCGGAAAGTTATCTATTTCAATACCATTCACCAAGGTATGAACAGTACAGATGTCAATCAGCGGCTGTTGGAATTTAATGAAAAATTTGGCCTTGAATTATTAAAAGAGCAATATGAAGCCCTGGTATATAAAGAAGAGCAATTAACAAAAGATATTCAAATTAATATCGGTAAAATGGAAAAACTGGCAAAGATAAATCCCGCTATCCTGGAAGAGAATGGACTGGCATTTCCACTGGCCAAAGTGCAAGAAAGTAAAAATCAGGCCCAAAAACTGCATTTTCCTGATACACAGGCTCTTGAACAATCACTTGAGATGGCCAGTGAGACGCTGGAGGCGGCAATTGAGCAAGACAATATCGTGATGGCGGGTCTTGCCGGGGTAATGAGCCCTGCTGACTTTATATCCTATTCAACCACCAGTGGATTATTTGGTAAGACCGTCCGTAAAAATATCCAAAGTGTCGATAACGCGCTTGCAGCCTTCCATAACAATAAATCCGAAGCGAACCTGAAATTACTGGCGCAGGCTATCAAAACCTATCTGACAACCAGCCCGGAAAGTGGCAGGGGGCCAGTGGTGAAAGTATTACAAGAACAGGTACGAGCGGCGCTTAAGACGTTCCATTGACATCATAAACGGGCAGACCGACGCGCAGGCCTGCCCGTAGAAAACGCTACACCAGGCCGGTGGACTTGAGGACCGCGTGCAGGTGCTCTTTGTCTTCGCCTGCCAGTGGGCGCAGAGGAAAAGGCAGACAGGAAGGACCGACGACGCCCATGATTTCCGCCGCCGCCGCCATCACCCGCAGGCTGCGGTGAATACGAAACAGTTGCCACAGCGGTTCTAGCTGGTCGGACAGTTCGCCTGCAAGCCGATGATTCCCCGCCCGTGCGGCGCGGGTTAGGGCCAGGCTTACCTGTGGGAATAGCCCGCCAATCACCGAATACCAGACATCGCAGCCGGCCGCAAAGCCGGTTGCGGCCTGCCAGTCGCCGCTGATCCCAATGGTGACGGACGCAGGGATGCGTGCGCGTAAATCGTCAAGGCGCTCTTTGCCTTTCGTGGGATCGGTAGAGACCGCAGAAAGCTTGATTGAAGAGACGGCGGGAAGCGCGGCAATCTCAACGAGTAAGTCATCCGTAAAGGCAAAACCGGTGGTCGCCGGGTTATCGTAGAGACACAGCGGCACGGAAAGGTGACGGGTGACGGTTTCGTAGAGTGTATAAACCTCTTCGGCAGTAAGCCGTTGATAGGAGACCGGGGCCATCATAACGGCCTTCACCCCGGCGCGCTGTGCGTCTTCGGCAATCGCCAGCACATCGTCCAGGCGGATCGCGCCGATGCTCACCAGCACCGGAATCCCTTCGGCGTGCTGAACGGCCAGCTCTGCGACGCGGCGACGCTCATCGCGCGTGAGATAGGCATAGCTGCCTGTCGAACCCACTGCGCCGATGGAGTCCACGCCCGCTGCGACAAGGTTAGTAATCAGATGAACAAATGCGGCTTCATCCACGTTGTTGTTGGTAATAGGGGTGAGTGGAAAGGCACTCAGACCTCTTAGCATACTGCTCCTCCTGCCGTGAAAAAGGCACTTATACCAGGGCATAAGTGCTCAGATAAACCGGTTAACGTGCAAACCTGCGTGATCCTGCCACGCAAACAATGACCCCCATAGTGACCAGGATCATCATGACGCTGACGGACTCTTGTAAAAACGTCGCTGCCAGCGCCAGTGCAAAAAAGGGTTGCAGGAGCTGTAGCTGCCCGACAGCGGCGATTCCCCCTTGCGCCAGCCCTTTATACCAGAACACAAAACCAATCAGCATGCTGAACAATGAGACATAACCCAATGAAAACCATGCGGGTTCGCTGATCCCTGAAAAGCTGGCCGGGCGGGTTAACACGGCAACGGTTAACATTAACGGCAGCGCAATGATGAGCGCCCAACTGATCACCTGCCAGCCGCCGAGTACCCGCGTTAAGCGGGCACCTTCAGCATAGCCCAGGCCGCAGACAACGACCGCCGCCAGCATCAGTAAATCGCCTACCGCCGAAACGGCAATGTCCTGACTTAAGGCAAACCCGGTCACCAGTAAACTGCCCAGACCTGAAAAAATCCAGAAGGCCGGACGTGGCCTTTCACCGCCGCGCAGGACGCCGAAAATGGCGGTAGCGAGCGGCAGCAGACCGAGAAACACGATGGAGTGCGCCGAGGTTACCTGTTGCAGGGCAAAGGCGGTAAGCAGAGGAAAGCCAACCACCACGCCAAGTGCGACCACCATCAGGGAGAGAACCTGGGCGCCGTTCGGGCGTTTTCCCCGCAGGGTGATGACCAGAAATAAGGCCAGCAGACCGGCGATAGAGGCGCGGGCGACGGTGAGAAACAGGGGATCGAAATCCAGCACCGCGGCGCGGGTGGCCGGAAGCGAACCGCTAAAAATGATCATACCGACAAAGCCATTTATCCAGCCGCTCAGGGGCGGGTTGTCTTGCTTCTCTTGCACAGTGCACCTCAATGTGTGGTTATTGTTATCTGAACTTGTTTGACAGCACTGAGCATACGGCCGAGAATTCATGACAATCAAATTATTGTCATGGATACAATCGTGAAAGCACGCTACAAAAGCCTCGTTGACGAGTTTGCCAGGGCCATTAAATCCGGTGAACTGGTAGCCGGAACACGGTTACCGACGCACCGCGTTTTGTCGGCGCAGCACCATATTTCGCTGGTCACGGCGACCCGTGTCTATGCGGAACTGGAGGCCATGGGGCTGGTTAGCGGTGAGACGGGGCGCGGGACGTTCGTCAGAGAGATTATGCTGCCGCGCGGGCAGGGTATCGATCGTCATGCGATCGCCTCCGATGTGATTGATCTGAGCTTTAACTACCCGGCGCTGCCCGAACAGGCGGAGTTACTGAGAACCGCGCTGCGCCAGCTTTCGGTCAGCGGTGATATTGAATCGCTGCTGCGCTATCAGCCGCACGGGGGGAAAACCAGCGAACGTAGCGTGTTTGCTGATTACCTGGCGCAATTCGGGGTAAAGACGGCCCCTGAGAATCTGATGATTGTCAACGGGACGCAGCACGGGCTGGCGGTCGCGGTGATGGGGTTGCTCAAACCCGGTGATGTGGTCGCGGTTGACGCGCTGACCTACCCCGGCTTTAAGGTGCTGGCCGAACAGTTTCATCTGGAACTGGTGGCGGTACCGGCCTGCGGGGAGGCGATGGATCCTGAGGCATTGCGTAAGCTGTGCAAAAAGCGTCGGGTGAGAGCCATTTACACCATGCCCACGCTGCATAATCCATTGGGGTGGGTGGCAAATGATGCGTTTCGCCGCGAAATGGCCGCTATCGCCTGTGAACACGATCTGCTGATTATCGAAGATGCCACCTATGTCTGGCTGGTGGATAACCCGCCGCTGCCCATCCACCACTACGCGCCTGAAAGAACGCTCTATCTGGCGGGCTTTTCGAAAAATGTGGCCTCCGGGCTGCGCGTGGGGATGGTGGTCGCGCCCGCGGATAAAAAGCAGGGTATTGAACGTGCCATAAGGGCAACCACATGGAATACGCCCGCCCTGATGACGGCGATTGTCTGCGGTTGGGTGCTGGATGGCACAGTGGCGCGGCTGGAGCAGTTAAAAAGGGAGGATGCCCGCTACCGGCAGGCCGTGGCGCGCGAGTATCTGGCGCCGCTGCACTGCGTAAGCCATCCGTCTTCTTATTTTGTCTGGCTGCCGTTACAGGAAGAGGTACGCGCGGATCGTGTGGTCAGCGCGTTACTTAAAGAGAACATTTCACTGACCACCGCAGAACCGTTCAGTACTTCCATTCACACACCGCACGCGCTGCGCATGGCTATTGGCTCGGTTGACATCGACACCCTGAAAAGTGCTGCCCGCAAAGTCAGAGAAACTATTGAGTATTTCAACGCCCGGTAGCCTCTTACGTCACGCTACGCCTTAGCGGAAAAAGCCAGCAGGGGTTTGCGCGTCCTGCCCGGCGTTTTATACAACGCGATGGCCTCTTGCCAGTGAGCCAGCGGAAAGAGGCTGGCGTCATTGAGCTGGCTTTGGCGCAGTAACGTCCAGAGTTCAGCGAACAGCGCCTGCCACTGCGCCGCTGAGACAGCATCCAGAACGTTGCGAATATGGAACCACTGGGTCGGTGGATGGTGGGGAAGAACGCGATAAGGCTGGCCGGAAAGCAGGCCATAGCTGACAAACAGCGCCGTTTTGCGCATGGATGAGAGCAGTAAGTCGGCAAGTTTTCCGCCGGTGGCGTCATACACAATATTTGTCGTTTGCGCCAGGGTCTCGATTTCCGCGGTGCGCGTCTCCTCAAGCGGGCGAATGCCGCACTCAGCCAGCTTTTGCCGATGAACGGGCGAGCGATGAACGCCCGTGACGCTCAGCGCACCACGCTTGAGCGCCCACTGGCCGAGCAGAGCGGCGCAATCCGACCCGGCGGCGGTAATCAGCACATGTTTTCCCGCTGGCGGGTAGAGATTAAGCATTAACAGCGCGGCAAGCGGGTTGATGTACGCCCTGGCCGCCAGCGTATCGCTGATATCGTCCGGTACCGGCACGGTAAAGGCCGCCGGGCAGTCAACCAGGCGTTGCCAGGTGCCCTGTCCGCGCAGCGGCAACACCCGTTTTCCCAGCAGATGGGCGGCCTGCGGTGGTGCCTGAATAACGGTGCCCACACCTTCATAACCGGCAATGGCGGGCAGGGTGATCCGGTGGCGATATGCGCCGGTGATGGGGATCAGATCGGAGGCATTGACCGGGGAAAGCGCCATTGCGACCCGCACCCTCTCAGCCGCCAGTTCCTCTGCCTCTACCCTTTGCAGTGACAACACTGATTCTGGCGCCCCAAAGGTGCGATAGATAAGGGCGGTGTTATCACTCATGGGTGTGGTTCGCGGATGATCAATTTGCCGCGTACCAGCAGCATAAAGGTTTTCACCATCAGTAGACCAATCACCAGATTACAGGCGAAAAACAGCGGGAAGGCGATCCAGTGCAGTGCGCCGTCGGGAGAACCGTGCCCCAGTTTCAGGGTCGTGGTCGCCAGCGATGCCACGCCGAACGAGAAGCTCCAGAAAGAGGGATTAAACGGCTGCGCGCTGTACCAGGGGATGAGGCGAATCATATACAGCGTTTGCAGCAGACCATAACCAAAGAGCAGTTTGGCAAAGACATCCGCCTGACCGCCGTTCAGCATCAGCCAGGCACTACAGGCAACGAACGCCGGGGCCATCTGAATGCCAAGCGAGGTGCGAACCGCAGGCGACATCTCTTCCAGATTACGCATGCGACTCAGAATGGCCGGTTCGAGACTCAGCCAGGAGAAAACACCGGCGCCTAAAAAGAGCAGGCCGACATCGGTAAAGCCCAGCGCGCCACAGGCCATGGCGCTGATAAAATTGTTCGCCACGCCAGGCAGGTACAGCCCCGGCGTGGTGGCCTCTTTCGGGTGCGTGCCGCGCCATAATCCGGCGGTTTGCCAGGCGGAATAGGTTAGCTGGGCGGTAACGGCAACCAGAAACAGGATCAGGGCAAGCGTATAACACCAGGGTGTCAGGCCAATGGCGACCAGCATACTGGTGGCAGGCGCAAGGCTGACAAAACTGCTTTTCAGCGGATGGCCGATCTCCTCACGCAGGGTGCCTGTATGGCGTATCAGACGGGTGATGAACGCAAACATCAACAGCGCCCAGATAAGAATAGCGAGAATGACCAGCACATCGGCAGGCAGGGTGGTGACAGGCCAGATGGTGGCGGCAAATCGCCAGGAGAAACCCAGGCCGATAATGCCCAGTACCATGCCAAAATAACCGGCGGGAAGGTTAATACGCGTTTTGTTCATCTGTTTTTTGCTTGTATGGCCGAGCGAAGCTGGAAGTGTATAGAGTTGCAGGCAGAGCGTAAACGGCAGCAGGAAGCAGGCGGGCTAAAAGTGAGCAGGCGCGTGGCCTGCTCAGGGGAACGGCTTTTAACGTGACGGTGTCACGTATTTTTACCCTAAACGAAGGTGCGTATCGCTATGGACGCCTGAACAGGACGATAGAGCGGCCCTCCAGTTCAAAATCCATCTCTTTGGTGATAACCAGCCCACGTTTGGCGTTTTCTGCGGTGGAAATCTCCAGCACCCAGCCACCTTCGCCAAACTGCGGAATACGAAACGGCACATTGCCTTCAAACGGGTTAATGAGCATCAGAACATCATGCCAGATACCTTTTTCCGTTTGCAGGTCCGGGCGACCGATATAGACACCGAGCGTCGAACCCTCATCCCACTGTTCCGGTTGCTGGAAACCGCCCCCGGCGTTAAACCACTCGATCACCATGCCATCGCGCCAGTTTTCACGGCGCAGCAGCGGCTGGTCGGCGCGAAGTTTAATGACGTGGCGGGTAAACTCATGCAGTGTTCTGGCCGTTTCCGGCAGGTTATCCCAGTGCACCCATGAGATTTCACTGTCCTGACAGTAGCCGTTATTGTTCCCCAACTGGCTGCGACCAAACTCGTCGCCCGCAAGCAGCATGGGTGTGCCGTGTGAGAAGAACAGTGTGGCAAGGAAGTTACGTTTCTGCCGCTCGCGCACGGCGTTAATGCCTTCATCCTCTGTTGGACCTTCCGCGCCATAGTTGCAGGAGCGGTTATCGTTGTGGCCGTCTTTATTGTCTTCGCCGTTGGCTTCGTTGTGCTTGTCGTTGTATGACACCAGATCGTTAAGCGTGAAGCCGTCATGGGCGGTAATAAAGTTAACGCTGGCCCACGGGCGACGTCCGCGCAGGTCGTACAGGTCGCCGGAGCCCAGCAGGCGGGCGGCGAAATCGCTGGAGACATTATCGCCATGCCAGTATTCACGCACCGTGTCGCGATATTTATCATTCCACTCGGCCCAGCCGGGCGGGAACCCACCTACCTGATAGCCGCCCGGACCGATATCCCATGGTTCGCCAATCAATTTCAGTCGTGACAGCAAAGGGTCCTGCATCATGGCGTCAAAAAAGCCGCCGCGCTGGTCGAAGCCTTCCGGTTCACGTCCCAGAATGGTCCCCAGGTCAAAGCGAAAGCCGTCGATATGCATCGACTCTGCCCAGTAACGCAGCGAATCCATCACCATTTGTAGCACCCGTGGATGCGAGGTGTTCACCGTATTACCCGTACCGGTATCGTTAATGTAATAGCGATGCTGCTCAGGCAAGGTACGGTAGTAGGAGAAATTATCGATCCCCTTAAACGAGAGCGTTGGGCCCAGTTCGTTGCCTTCCGCCGTGTGGTTATAGACCACATCGAGGATTACTTCGATACCGGCATCATGAAAGGTGCGGACCATATCGCGCACGCCCTGAATGCCTTTCGGACCGTAATAACGCGAAGCCGGGGCAAAGAAGCCCAGGGTGTTATAGCCCCAGAAATTTTTCAGCCCCTTGTCCAGAAGGTGCTGATCATCCGGAAACCAGTGGATAGGCAGCAGTTCAACCGAGGTAATGCCGAGATTTTTGATGTAATCCACCGTCGCCTTGTGGCCCATGCCTTCAAAGGTGCCGCGCAGCTCCTGCGGCAAGGCGGAGTTGAGCTGGGTAAAGCCCTTCACGTGCGTTTCATAGATAACCGCACTGGACCAGGGAATGACCGGGCGATGTTGGTCCTGCCAGTCAAATTCATTCGGGTCGATCACCCGGCATTTGGGCATATAGGGGCCGCTGTCGCGGGTATCAAACGTCAGATCTTTATCTTCATGTAACAGGTCGTAGGCAAAGTGCGATTCATTCCACTCCACATTGCCAACCAGTTCGCGGGCGTACGGGTCAACCAGCAGTTTATGCGGGTTAAAACGGTGACCATTTTCCGGGTCGTAAGGCCCATGGACGCGAAACCCATACAGTGCGCCGGGTTTCAGTCCGGGAACGTAGCCGTGCCAGATTTCATGGGTGTACTCCGGCAGATCGAGCCTTGCAATCTCCTGTTTGCCGTCGGGAGCATAGAGACACAGCTCAACGCGCTGCGCGTGGGCGGAAAAGAGCGCGAAGTTGACGCCCTCACCATCGTAATTAGCACCAAGCTGGTGATAATTTCCTGCCGTAATGGTAAATGACTTTCCGTCTGACATTTTTTCCTTCTCCCGCGAATTAAGATTTTGCCATAAATACAAAAGGTTAAAATGAACTATACAAAACGCGTACGGGCAGACTGCCATCACCTGACGCCAGGTTAACGCCGTCGTTCAGGTCTTCTTCTTTTCCGGTAAACAGATCCCGATAGCGCCGTCCGGCAAGCGCATCCGGCAGCATGACCGATGTCTCCAACCCTGGCGGGTAGAGCCGGTCGGGGTGAGCGGCCAGCGAATCGAAGACCAGGCGCGGGACAATAACAACCAGCGCCTCATTGCCAGTGGTACGGGCAAAGGCGATAACATTTTTCGCCTGCGACCCTGACGCTGAAAGCGGCAGATAGTCACCCGTGCGAAACAGCAGCGGTTTTTGCTGGCGGAAACGGGCAAGGAGTGCGATGGCCTGCTGTTTCGTCCTGCCGCTAAACCAGGCGTCTTTATCGGTAGTGAGCGGCTTTTCCTCATCGTCAAGCGCGCTGGCCAGCGCAAAGAAATCCGGTTCGCGGCGATTATCGGGATCCACAAGGCTAAAGTTAAACGCCTCGCTCCCCTGATAAATATCCGGTACACCGGGCGCAGTAAGTTTAATTATTGCCTGGGTCAGGCTGTTCACCAGTCCGGCGCGAATAAAAGGTTGCAGGGAGCGGTGGAAATCGACCAGAAACGGCTGGTTTTCCGCCGAGAGCAGATGAGTGACATAGCCGAGCACCGCCTGTTCGTAGGCGTCATTGGTGTCACCCCAGCTTGTACGCAGTTTCTCCTCACGCAGCGCTTTTTCCACATAGGGGAGAAAGCGGGCTTCAAGGGCTTTGAGGCCTTTATGATCGTCCGGGCGTAACGTAACGGGCCAGGCGCCGGCCAGCGCCTGATAGATCATCCATTTGCTGCCGGAGCGCGGGGCGGCGCCGTCATCTATCAGCACCACTTTGGACTTGTTCATTTCGCGCCAGCGAACAACGCACTGCGCCCAGTGTTCGGGCGCTTCGGTGAGGGTATAGAGCCGGGCGCGGGTATCCTCACCCCGTTTGGTGTCATGGGTGGAGGTGGTCGACAGGGCATCCGGCTGTCGCTCGCGGCGGGTTTGCATTGCCTCATGGAACGCGGCCAGCGCGTACGGTCGCGGTAGCGGTTCAGAGCCCACTTCATTGAGCGCCAGCGCCATGTGCTGACGGAAAAAGAGGGTATCTTCCACCGATTTCGCCATCAGCGGCCCGGTCAGTTGCTGAAAGCGGGTGCGGAAGGTGAGCACGTTATGATCGGTGCTCTCCTTCACCTCGCCAACAAGAATCTGTTGCAGGAAATCCAGTGCCTCAGGATCCGGGAGGGTTCCGAGCGCTCTCACCGAATCGGCCACCTTTTGCAGCAGGGCATGGTCCGCCGGGGGCAGCCCACTGTCGGTGCCGTAGGTACGGTAGACGGGGAAGGCGACCAGCAATTCGCGCAGCGCCGTACTGAGGGCGGTTTCATCGAGCGCGACACCTTCCGCCGTGGCAATCTCCAGGCTGAGCCTGAGCAGGGTGTTGAATTCCCCTTCAAAATTGCGCCCCGACATCAGCAGCTTCGCGGCCCGCAGCTCGTTTGCCATATCAACCGTTCTGCCCAGCACCGCTTCGTAGGTCTGGCTCAGGGTCTCCATATTGTCGCCATCGACCAGTGCGTCTGATAACGCGGCGATAAATTCATAACCGGTGGTCCCGGAGATGGGCCAGTCCTGAGGTAGCTGTTCGCCTTCACCCAGGATCTTCTCCACGGTGATATAGCAGTCCGGCCCGGCCTGTTGGCGCAAATGGTCAAGGTAGCCTTTCGGGTCTGCCAGCCCGTCAATATGGTCGACCCGCAGCCCGTCAACAACGCCGCTATGCACCAGTTCGAGGATCAGCCGGTGGGTGTCATCAAAGACGGTTTTATCTTCAACGCGTACCCCCACCAGACCGGTTATCTCGAAAAAGCGGCGGTAGGAGAGCGAATGGGGCGCGTCACGCCAGCAGGTGAGTCGCCAGGGTTGCCGCTCATGCAACGCGCTGATGGCTGATTTATCCGTCAGGTTCAATATCGCGGCGGGGTCGTCCTGCCAGCTTTCCGGCGTCAATGGGTAAAAACTGTCGTAATAGGCAAAGGCGGGATGTCCGGTTTGCGGGTCCGGCTGCACGCGGATCTCATCACGCGCCAGCACATTTTCAAAGGTATCGCCCAGGAAAGGCAGTGTCAGCGGGCGCGTCCAGTCGATATCAAAATGGTGGGCGTAACGGCTTTGTGGACCGTGTTCGATAACATCGCGCCACCAGCGGTTTTCCAGCGATGCCGCCATATGGTTTGGCACAATGTCGAGGATCAGACCCAGCCCGGCCTCTTTGAGCGCGTTGACCATGCGGTCAAACCCCTTGCGCCCGCCAATGGCCGGATCGATTTCATTGGCGTCTGTTACGTCATAACCGTGGGTGGACCCTGTGGTGGCGGTAAAAACCGGCGAGGCATACAGGTGGCTCATGCCGAGGCGTTTAAGATAGGGCACCAGCGCCGCGGCGCGATCAAAGGTCATGCCGTTACGAAACTGAATACGGTAGGTTGCCGTTGGAATGGTCATTGCGCATCTCCTGACGCGAGGCGAACCACAATCGAGTGTGGAGGCAGTTCGGTTGTCATAGCGGGGCGGGCAAACAGCGTTTTGCCAGGAAGCTCGGGAGCGGGCCGGGCCTGTTCGCCGAGATTAAGCGCCATCGATAACATGCCGCCAGGAAACGTCCAGCGTACGGCGAGATAGCCGGGCGCGGTATCCACGACCGTACCGTTATGGCCCGTCGCGTGGGCGAGTAACGGCACAATGTACTGCTGACGCAGCAACAGCAGTTCGCGGGTTAAAGACAACCATGCTTTACCTTCCGCGCTTTGCTGCGCCTGCCAGTTGAGTTTCGACATCGTGAAGGTGCGTTCGTCATTGGGATCGGGGACATCGACACCGTCATAGCCGGAGTGGCCGGCAAATTCGTTTGCGCGGCCTTCGCGTACAGCGCGGGCGAGATCGCCATGGAAATCGGTAAAGAACAGGAAAGGCCGCGTCTCGCCATACTCTTCACCCATAAAGATCAGCGGAATATGCGGTGAGAGCAGCAGGGCAGCAAGCAGACACTGGCTGCGTTCCGGCCCGGCGAGGCTAATCAGTCGTTCACCTAAAGCGCGGTTACCTACCTGATCGTGGTTCTGGATAAAGTCGACAAAGGCGGTGGGTGGCTGGCTTCGGCTGTCCACACCGCGCGGTTCGCCGCTGTGCGGGGAGACTTCTCCCTGATAGGCAAACCCTTCGGCGAGCGCCCTGGCAACCCATTGTTCAGGGGCGTTTGCGAAATCCTGGTAATACGCGTGGGTTTCGCCCGTTGCCAGCACATGCACGGCATTGTGGAGGTCGTCGTTCCATTCACCGGTAAAAAGCGGGACGGAACCGTCTTCATCGCGCGGGTGCAGGTCGGTGATGTTACGGCTGTCTTCTGTTGTGAGATGAACGGGACGGTCGGTTACCTGTTGACGAATGCGCTGCGCGATCTCAGTGAGAATGTGTTTTTCGGATTTATCCTTAATCTGATCGATGGCATCGAAGCGCAATCCATCAAGGCGAAACTCGGTCAACCAGTAGAGCGGCGCTTCCGCGATATAGCGACGGGCCGCATCCACATCATAAGCAATCCCCGCCCCCCAGGGGGTGGAACGGGAGGTATCGAAGAAGTCGGGTGACAGCAAGGCGAGATAATTGCCTTCCGGGCCAAAGTGGTTGAGCACAATATCAAGCACCACAGAAAGCCCAAGACCGTGGGCGGCGTCGACAAAAGCGCGGAAATCGTCCGGCGTGCCGTAAGCGGAATGCGGTGCGTAGAGCAGTACGCCATCGTAGCCCCATCCCCGGTTGCCGCCAAACTGCGACAGGGGCATTACTTCAATTTGGGTAATTCCCAGTTCGGCAAGATAAGGCAGTTTCCTGATGGCTGCCTGGAGGGTACCTTCCGGGGTAAATGTGCCGATATGTAGTTCGTATACAACGGTTTCTTCCCACGGACGCCCCTGCCACTGCGGGTGCTGCCAGCGGTACTGCGTGGGGTCAATGACCAGAGACGGACCATTGACATCCGCTTTTTGTGCGCGAGAGGCCGGGTCGGGAATTGTCATACCATCGTTGAGAACATACTGATATTCCGTGCCGGGTGCGACGTTTTCAACGGTAAGTTCAAACCAGCCCTCGTCGCACGGACGCATCTCCAGGTCTTTACCTGCAAGCCGTAGGATGATGCCGGGTTGACCGGATGCCCAGAGACGAAACTGGACGGTACCGTTCCCAAGCCATTCGGCACCCCAGCTTTTATGAAATGATGTTGACTCCATTCAGTTACCTCGTTTAATGCAAAAGCGATCAATGGCCAAAAAGTGCCTTAAGAACGCGACACCTCAATGCATACGAAGGTGATCATAGACGATAATGGGAAAAGTGATGTGACAGTGTCACGCTTAGACGGGGCGGCAAAACAGCAGATATCGTCACACGGACCGATACCTGCGATCATCTTAAACGGCAGGAATGCTCTCCAGCGACGGGTAAATTGTCAGGCCGTGTTGTCTGGCGACCTCGATATCCATATCCGCCCCGCGCGATGCTCCGGCAATGCGATAGAGTGCGTCACAGCGGGTTATCAACCGATGCGCGACCGGATAGAGCATCGCCTCGCAGATTTCATCACCGTGCGATGTGGAACCCGCGGCTTTTGCCAGTGGCAGGGCCAGCCATTCACCAATCACCGGAATATGGCCGCGTTGCCAGACCGCCAGCGCGGCCTCTTCAAGTCTGGCAAGGTTCTGCGCGATTAAGTCAGCCTTGCCCTGTGTCCCACTGCGATAAGGGCCAGCGATAAGAATGATTTGTCGGTTCATGATGCCCTCACAGTATTTTTTTTAACGCGACATGGTAGAGCAGCATGATGGTCTTACCGTCGCAGATAAGGCCGCTGTCAATGGCCGCAAGGGCGTCATCCAGTGTCATTTCCATGACTTCAATGTCTTCGCCTTCGGCTTCAATACCCCCGCCCTGGCTTATCTTGTCGCCCGATTGGTATTCCGCGGTGTAAAAGAACAGTTTTTCAGTGACAGAACCGGGGCTCATAAAGGCTTCGAAGACCTTTTGTACATTCGCCACGCGATAGCCGGTCTCTTCTTCGGCCTCTGCTTTAATGCGGTTTTCCGGATCCATGTTATCGAGCAGGCCAGCGGCGGCTTCAATCAGGTAACCGTCATGTCCGTTGATAAAAACCGGAAAGCGAAACTGACGGGTCAGGATAACCGTCCGTTTCTGGCGGTTATACAGCAGGATCGTTGCGCCGTTGCCGCGGTCATACACTTCACGATTTTGTCGCTGCCACTCTCCGTCGCGGCGGCGCAGGTCAAAGGTATATTTGGTGAGCGTATACCAGTCGTCGGACAGGATTTTGCTGTCCTCAATGCGTACTTCTGCACGTTTTGATTGCACAATACCACCTCCATACGTAGAGTAGGCATCATAAACAGCAATTTCGTGCATTATCAAGATCAATCGTGCAAAAACAGGAATAGCCTTATGCTTACCAGCCAACGCAAGCGCCTTATCCTCGAACAACTCGCCCGTGAAGGACAGGTGCTGTCGAAAGCGCTCAGCACGCAATTTGCGGTATCGGAAGACACCATTCGCCGTGACCTGCGTGAACTGGCGGCAGAGGGGGAATTACAGCGCGTCCACGGCGGGGCGCTCCCCGCATCGGGAGCGACAGCCACCTTCGCCGAGCGCAAATCCCTGCGCCTGGATTCAAAAAAGCGGGTGGCGCAGAAGGGGGCTGAACTTATCCTGCCAGGCCAGGTAGTGATTATTGATGGCGGGACGACGACGGCGGAGCTGATCACCTTCTTGCCGCCAGATTTGCATATCACCGTCGTAACCCATAGCCCGAGCATTGCCCTCGCGCTGGTGGAACATCCGTGCATCGATGTCATTCTGATTGGCGGAAAGCTCTTTAAACATTCGGTTGTCACCACCGGAACTGCCGCTATTGAAGGGATTTCCGCCATCCATGCGGATCTGTTTTTTATGGGGGTGACGGGAGTACATGCCGAGGCGGGGCTGACCACCGGCGATTACGAAGAAGCCAGCGTCAAACGGGCATTCTCCCGCCGTGCGGCAGAGACCATCGTGCTGGCATCCGCAGAAAAAATAAATGCGGCGTCTTCTTATGTCATCGGCGAGTTAGCGATGGTGAATACGATGGTGGTGGAAGAAGAGGCCGATGCCGGGCTAATCGCCGCGCTTGAAAAGGCCGGTGTCGTGGTGGTGAAGGCAGACTGAAACAGGGTTCATCACCCTTCTGCGACAGAAAGTGATGAGCCCTGTTAGCCGATACTATTTTCGGTTAGCGCGTGGGTGCATAAAAGGCAGCATCCTCTCAAGGGTATTATCGCGAACAATATAGTGATGGAACAGCGCGGCGGCAGCATGCAGGCCCACCAGGAAATAACCGGCGTTGGCGATCAATTCATGGACCGATTTCAGGCTGTGCTGAAGCTCCGGGTTTTTCGCCGCGGCGATGGGCATTTGCAGGCCCAAAAATGACCACTCCACCTGCCCGACATAGAGTGAAAGCACACCGAGCAGCGGTAAACTTAAAAACATCAGATAAAGCAAACCGTGTACGGCTTTGGCGGAGATGGTCTGCCAGCGCGGCGGCTGCGGAATAATGTCCGGATCATGATGGGTGAGTTTCAGACCAACACGCACCACCATTAATATCAGCACGCTTACCCCCGCCGTGTAATGGGTGAGAACCAGCAACGCGCGCGGCGCGCTGCCCTTGATGGTAAAGCCTTTTAACTCCATTGCCGCGTAGGCGATAACAATCATCAATAACACCAGCCAGTGCATGATGCGCTGACTGCGAGCAAATGTATTTTTCACCGGAATGTCCCTCATAGATAACGGTGAACCAGATATAAATAAACAACCTTAAGCCGACATTAATGGCACCGTCTCATAACAGTATGAATGCTTATTATCCTGCTGTTTTTAATCTATTTTATTAATTTTCGACCTGCTTTTTTATCTGTAACAAAGCCCGACAATGGGGAGAATTGTGTATTTCATGGGTTGTTGAGGCAGCAGTGAGGGTGTTTCTGCTGGCACAAAATGCCATTGAACAATATATAATTTAATAATATATTAAAAAGTATATTGTATGCGGTTGTAGATAAAGGTAAGTCACCCGTGAAGACACCCGATAAACAACACATGTACGCTGCTGCCGCCAAAGCGGCAGGGGTGCTGAAATCGATGGCCAATGAAGACCGCCTGCTGTTGCTGTGCCACCTCAGCCAGGGCGAAGCGTCCGTGGGCGAGATAGAACAGGCGCTGGGCATTACGCAGCCGACACTCTCACAACAACTGGGGGTGCTGCGTCGCCAGCAACTGGTGGAAACCCGGCGCGAAGGAAAGCAGATTTTCTACCGGGTCGCGGCACCGGATGTGCTGACATTGCTCAACACCCTTTACACACTCTATTGCCCGACACCGGAAAACGAGGAGGGGGAATGATGATTGACTGGACACATTTCACGCCGCTGGAAAGCGCCATCGGTGGGGTGGTGATTGGTGCGGCGGCATCAATGCTGATTCTGTTTTGCGGACGGGTCGCCGGGATCAGCGGCATCCTCGGCGGCGTGCTGTCGCGGGAAAATAACGACAAGGGCTGGCGAATAGCGTTTCTGCTCGGCATGGTGCTTTCCCCGGTGCTCTGGCGTCTGGTGGCGCCGCTGCCAGCGGTTAGCATCACGGCGTCCTGGCCGATGCTGGTCGTGGCCGGTCTTCTTGTCGGGGTGGGAACACGTTACGGTTCCGGCTGTACCAGCGGCCACGGTGTGTGCGGCCTGTCGCGTCTGTCGGTGCGTTCACTGGTCGCCACGCTGACCTTTATGGCCGCCGCGTTTATTACCGTGTGGCTGGTCGGTTTCTGGCGTGGCTGAGCGTAAAAGGAGTGCTCTGATGAACAAAGTTTTTGCCTTATTGTCGGGTCTGCTGTTTGGTATCGGGCTGATTGTCGGCGGTATGGCCAATCCGGCAAAAGTCATTGGTTTTCTGGATATCACCCGCGTGTGGGATCCCTCGCTGGCCTTTGTGATGGGTGGGGCCATTAGCGTTGGCTTCTTTGCCTTTCGCGCGGCGGCCAGACGCAAACGGCCACTCTGTGGCGATAAGATGCATCTGCCCACCTCCAGTCACATTGATAAACGTCTGGTGGGTGGGGCGTTGTTATTTGGCACTGGCTGGGGGCTGGCGGGTATCTGCCCCGGCCCCGGGCTGGTGCTGCTGGGGGCCGGTTTCACTCAGGGGCTAATCTTCGTGCTGGCCATGCTTGCCGGGATGCTGCTTTTTCAGGGGATTGAAGGGTACCGACACCGTTAGTCACAGGTTCGTCCCGCGCATCAGCGGGGACGAGCCTTTTCCGATCACTGAGCGACCCAACCGCCGTCCATATTCCATGCCGCGCCGCGAACCTGGGACGCGGCGTCACTGCATAAAAAGAGGGCCAGCGCGCCCAGTTGTTCCGGGGTGACAAACTCACCGGAGGGCTGCTTCTCGCCAAGCAGTGAATCGCGAGCCACGTCGGGGGCGATCCCGGAGGCAATGCGCTGGTCAATCTGCTGTTGTACGAGTGGTGTCAGCACCCAGCCGGGGCACAGGGCATTACAGGTGATGTTGGTCTGGGCATTTTCCAGGGCGATCACTTTCGTCAGGCCGACTACCGCGTGCTTGGCGGCGACATAGGCGGATTTCTCTTTCGAGGCCACCAGGCCATGCACCGAAGCAATATTGATAATGCGCCCCCAGTTGCGCTCTTTCATTCCAGGTAGCGCCAGGCGGCTGGTATGAAAGACCGACGACAGATTGATCGCCAGGATAGCGTTCCACTTTTCGACCGGGAACTGTTCGACAGGAGCGACATGCTGGATCCCGGCGTTATTGACCAGAATATCCACGCCGCCATACTCCCTTTCCGCATACTGCATCATGGCTTCAATTTGCGTCGGGTCGCTAAGATCCGCGTCGTGATAACCGGGCCTTGCCCCATAGCGAGCGACTTTCTCTTTGGCGCGATCTACCTCGCCAAAACCGTTGAGAATAAGCTCTGCGCCCGCTTCTGCCAGCGCGCAGGCGATCCCCAGACCAATGCCGCTGGTGGAGCCCGTTACCAGCGCGACTTTACCGTTCAGATGCATCTTGTTCTCCTTAAACAATACCGGTCATGTAGAACACGCCGATCACAAACAGGACCGCCAGACTTTTAATCAGGGTGATGGCGAAAATGCCGCCATACGCCTGTCGGTGTGATAAACCCGTAATGGCGAGCAGGGTGATAACCGCGCCATTATGCGGAAGGGTATCCATACCGCCGCTGGCCATTGATGCCACGCGGTGCAACACCTCCAGTGGAATGTGGGCCGCATGAGCGGCGGCAACGAACGTATCGGCCATGGCCGCCAGCGCGATACTCATCCCCCCGGACGCGGAGCCGGTGATCCCGGCCAGCACCGTAACGCTGATGGCTTCGTTCAACAGCGGATTGGGGATCGCCGCCAGTCCTTTGGACAACACCAGAAAGCCTGGCAGAGCGGCGATGACTGCGCCAAATCCATATTCAGATGCAGTATTCATTGCCGCCAGAATGGCGCCACCCACGGCCGTTTTGCTGCCTTCTGCCAGCCGTCCGCGAATATTGCGAAAGCCACAGATCACCACCATTAAAATGCCTGCGCACAGGGCCGCTTCCACCGCCCAGATGGCGTTAATTTTACCCACCTCGGTGACAATAGGCTTCGCCAGACCGGGGAGCGTCAGTTCATGCGTGGCGCCATACCTGACCGGGATCCAGCGGGTAAACAGCAAATTGAAAACACCCACCAGGATCAACGGCGCAATGGCGATAATCGGGTTAGGCAAGTTGATGTTATCCGGCGTTTCCGGCTCATTTTGTAAGTCGGTGCCGTAACCTTCATTATTGGCCTGCGCTTTGCGTCGCTGACGTTCGAGATAAAAAAGGCCGACCACAATAATAAATAGCGAGCCGATCAAACCAAGCCAGGGAGCTGCCCATGCGTTGGTGCCGAAGAAACTGGTAGGGATGATGTTCTGAATCTGCGGCGTACCGGGCAGGGCATCCATCGTGAAGCTGAATGCGCCAAGTGCGATGGTGGCGGGGATAAGCCGTTTCGGAATGCCGCTCTGGCGGAACAGTTCAGCCGCAAATGGATAAACCGCAAACGCCACCACAAACAGGGAGACCCCACCATAGGTCAGGAGCGCACACACCAGCACAATCACCGGGATGGCGTGGCGACGGCCTAATAACTGGATTGCTGCGGCGACAATCGAACGGGAAAAACCCGAAAGCTCGATCAGCTTGCCAAAGACCGCGCCGAGTAAAAAGACCGGGAAGTAGAGTTTAACGAACCCGACCATCTTCTCCATAAACAGGCCGGTAAAGGCCGGGCCAACCGCGCCGGGGTCGGTCAGAAGCACGGCGCCTAACGCGGCAATCGGGGCGAACAAAATGACGCTGTAGCCGCGATAAGCCGCGACCATCAGCAAGGCCAGTGCAGCCAGGGCAATTATTACGCTCATCATGACTCCTGAATCTTGTTTTTGTAGGGGACAGAACCGGTCATTAAGGCTTTAGGGCATGACGCAGTTGCCAGGCGCGTCGTTGTTGGATGCGTACGCGTCGCGCCTCATCCCAGTGATAAAATCCGTCTCCGCTTCGCTCGCCGGTGTCGCCGCGTTGCGTTTTTTCCTTGATCAGTTCGAGCATCGCATCGCCCTGGGCAAGCTCTGGTAGCAGGTGGCTATAGATGTCCAGTACGGTGTTAAGGTCGGTCATATCCGCCGCTTCCAGTGGGCCCACCATGGCATAGCGCCGACCAAGCGACGCACGCATAACCTGATCCACCACCCCGGCGCTGGCAATGCCGCTGTGGACGATGTGTAAGGCTTCCCGCAGCAGGGCAAACTGCAGGCGATTGCCGATAAAACCGGGAGCGGCGCGGTCAAGCTTTACCGCCTCCAGTTCAAGGCGGCGTAAAAGCTGATACACCGTCTCAATGTACTGCGGGTCGGTCTGGCTGCCGGGAACCACTTCGACCAGCGGAATAAAGTGGGGCGGGTTCCAGAAATGGGCGATCAGCAGACGCGAGGGATGCGCCAGTTTTGCCGCCAGCGCATCCGGTGGCAGGCCGCTGGTATTACTGGCAATGATCGCATCGGGGGCAATGCGTTTTTCCAGCTCGGCATAAAGCGCGTGTTTAAGTTCCAGGCGTTCAGGAATTGCCTCGATAAGCAGGCGGGCATCCGCAAGATCGTCAAGTGACGTTGTCACGTGAAGTCGCGCCAGCTTCGCCGGTTTGTCTGCGTCGCTGAATTGCCCGGCGTCCCGCAGTTCGCTGAGGATGGCGCTCGCGGCGCCTGCCACTTCTGCCAGACGAGCCGGGTCGGTATCGTAGATCAGAACGTCCTGATGAAAGCGGGCGAAGTGGGTGGCAATGCCGATCCCCATCAGGCCTGCGCCGATGACCACGGTCTGCTGCATGCTGTTCTCCTTCATCGGGCCACCGCCAGCGCGACGCCCTGACCGCCGCCGACGCAAAGCGTCGCCAGCCCTTTATGTGCATCACGGCGCTGCATTTCATGCAGGAGCGTGACCAGAATGCGACAGCCCGACGCGCCAATCGGATGACCGAGGGCGATCGCGCCGCCATTCACATTGACGCGCTCGCTGTTCCAGCCCAGTTCGTCGCCGACGGCCAGCGCCTGGACGGCAAAAGCTTCGTTAGCTTCTATCAGATCAAGGTCGTTGATATCCCAGCCTGCGCGTTTCAGGGCCGCACGCGTTGCCGGAACCGGGCCAAGCCCCATTACCGCCGGATCAACACCCGCCACCGCATAGCCGGCAATGTGGGCCATTGGGGTAAGGTTAAGCTCGCGGGCTTTCTCCGCACTCATCACCAGCACTGCCGCGGCACCGTCGTTGAGTGATGACGCGTTGCCCGCCGTCACCGTTCCGCCATCCGGACGAAACGCCGGGCGCAGACGGTTTAATAATTCCAGCGAGGTTTCCGGGCGCGGCGGCTCATCCTGGCTGACCACAAGCGGCTCTTTTTTGCCGCGCGGAACGCTAACGGGGGTGATTTCCGCGCTGAATCGCCCGGCCTCACGGGCTGCGACCGCTTTTTGCTGTGAGGTAAGGGCAAAGGCATCCTGACGCGCACGGTCAATCGCGTATTTTTCTGCGAGGTTTTCCGCCGTAATGCCCATGTGATAGTCGTTGAACGCATCCCACAAACCGTCGTGAATCACGCTATCAAGCATATTGCTATGACCAAGGCGTAACCCGGCGCGCGCGCCGTCCAGCAGATAGGGCGCGTTACTCATACTTTCCTGACCGCCGGCGATCACAATGTGCGCATCGCCGCTGCGGATCGCCTGCACCGCCTGCAACACCGCTTTGAGCCCGGAGCCGCAAACCTGGTTGATGGTCACCGCAGGTGTGGTCACCGGGATCCCTGCATGCAACGCCGTCTGACGCGCCGGGTTTTGCCCGCAGCCCGCACTTAACACCTGGCCAAAAATGACCTCGTCTACCTGATCGGGACGAATTCCGCTCTTTTCCAGCAACGCTTTCACCACGACGACGCCAAGCTCAACCGCCGGGAGTAGGGCCAGCGCGCCATGAAAATTACCGGTGGGTGTGCGGGTTGCTGCGACAATTACCACGTCCTGCATCTGTTCGCTCCTCATTGAAAACGCATCTCGGGGACTACATCAGACACGATGAGGCGCCCGGCAGTTTTGCTGACGATCTCGTCCACGCTGACGCCCGGCGCGCGCTCTTTAAGCACGAACGCCCCATTTTCAATTTCCAGATAGGCCAGGTCAGTGAGAACGCGGCGAATGCAGTTCGCCCCGGTCAGCGGAAGGGTGCAGTGATCCAACAGTTTGGACTCACCGCTTTTTGAGGCATGGGTCATCACCACGATAATGTTTTCCGCGCCCGCCACCAGATCCATCGCCCCGCCCATGCCTTTCACCATTTTGCCGGGGATCATCCACGAGGCGATATTACCGTCGACATCCACTTCAAAAGCGCCAAGAACGGTTAAATCCACGTGGCCGCCACGGATCATGGCGAAGGACTGCGCCGAGTCGAAAATGGCCGCGCCGGGTCTGGCGGTCACCGTCTGTTTCCCGGCATTGATCATGTCGGCATCTAACTCAGCTTCGGTGGGAAACGCCCCCATACCGAGCAAGCCGTTTTCGGATTGCAGCATCACATCAACGCCAGGCGGGACGAAGTTCGCTACCAGTGTTGGGATACCAATACCCAGATTGACGTAGTAGCCATCACGCAGTTCGCGCGCCACGCGCTGCGCCATCTGTTCACGTGTCAACATACCGGCTCCTTATGCGCGCAGCGTGCGCTGTTCAATACGTTTTTCGAATCGGCCCTGAATCAGGCGATCCACATAGATTCCGGGGGTGTGAATGGCGGCGGGGTCGAGTTCACCTGGCGGCACAATCTCTTCCACCTCCACTACGGTTATTTTTCCGGCGGTGGCCATCAGCGGGTTGAAATTTTGCGCCGTGTGGCGATAGATGACATTGCCGTACCAGTCGGCCTTCCAGCCTTTAACGATGGCGAAATCGCCGGTAATGGCCCCTTCCAGAATGTACGGGCGACCGGCGAATTCACGCACCTCTTTGCCCTCGGCGACAGGGGTGCCATAACCGGTGGCGGTGAAAAAAGCCGGAATACCGGCACCGCCAGCGCGGATCTTCTCGGCCAGGCTGCCCTGCGGCGTCAGTTCCACTTCAAGCTCCCCTTTGATCACCAGCTCTTCAAAAAGGGCGTTTTCGCCAACGTAAGAGGCGATGACTTTACGGACCTGGCGGCTTTCCAGCAGGACGCCAAGGCCGAAGCCATCGACACCGCAGTTATTGGAAACCACCGTCAGGCCGTGGACATCGCGGCGGCGGATTTCGGCGATGAGATTTTCCGGAATACCGCACAGGCCAAAGCCGCCAGCCAGTACCGTCATGTTGTTGCTAAGCCCTTCGAGCGCCTCTTGATAACTTGCGACGCGTTTATCCAGTCCAGCCATTCGCTTGCCCCTGTGTTGTCCTTTTGCGGCATCATCCGGGGCGCAAAATGATTTGTTAATTTTGATTTTGTGACGGATTGATTTGCTTTTCTTATTAATCTTTTGTTAATTAATCTTTTTCAATAAGTTAATGAAATGATAAATGAGAATGACCATCAAACAGTTACGCGCGTTTTTAGCGGTAGCTCACACTCTTAACTTCGCCCATGCGAGCGAAAAGCTGAATATGTCGCAACCGGCCCTGAGTCTGGCGATTCGCGGGCTGGAAGAGGTTCTGGGGGGCGCATTGCTGACGCGGACCACGCGGCGGGTCACCCTTACGCCGGAAGGCGAGGCGCTTTTCCCGATGGCGCGCCAGCTTATTGCCGATTGCGATAACGCCGAAGAGGCGCTGCGTCAGCGTTTTACGTTACAGAGAGGCAAGGTGTCGGTTGCCGCGATGCCATCTTTCGCTGCCAATGCGCTCCCCCCTGTGCTTAAGGCGTTTCGCGATCGCTATGCGGGCATTAACGTGACGGTGCACGATGTCATTAACGAACAGGTTATCGAAATGATAAGCGACGGGCGGGTGGAGATGGGGATCGCCTTTGAGCCGGAGCCCGCGTCCAGCCTGCACTTTACGCCGCTGGCCATGGATCGCTTTCTGGCCGTGGTGCCGCGCGACTGTCCGCTGGCACAAAAGGAGCAGGTTAGCTGGCGTGAACTGCTCAAGCTCGATTTTATTACGCTACAACGGCCTTCAGCGGTACGCATCATGCTTGAAGAGAGACTGGCCCGCAGTGGGCATAAGCTGGAAGTGGCCTTTGAAAGTCATCAACTGGTGACGGTCGGTCGTATGGTGGCAAGTGGTCTTGGCGCAAGCGCGGTGCCTGCGTTGTGCGAAAAACAGATGATCGAACTGGGGGCGGTGTGCGTACCCTTGATAAACCCGGTGATCGAACGGCGCGTGGGGATTCTTCGCCTCGACCATGCGCAGCTTTCCACGGCGGCGCAGGCGCTGCTTAATACGCTTCGCGCCGCTTACAACGTCATCTGATCAGTGGAATGTGCGGTGCGGCGTCGGCAGGTAGATGGCCTGTCAGGCGCGGGTCGGCCTGTACTTCAACCTGAAAAGCGTAGGGGACAAAGCCTGAGCGGATATAAAAATTGAGCGCCGACGGGTGGTCAAAGGTACAGGTGTGTACCCAGAAACGTTCGATGGGTTTCACAAAGGCGCGTTCTGTCGCTCTGCTCATAATGGCGCGGCCCAGGCCTTTGCCGGTTGTGCCTTCTACCAGCCCCAAAAACACCAGTTCACACTGGCCGGGTTCACTAAAATCCAGCTCAAGCATACCGATATCCTCTGCGCCATCGCGAATAACCCAGGCTTCAACGTTCGGGTCGTTCAGGATAGCGGTCAGTTTGTCATCGGCCATATAGAGACGGGAAAACCACAGCCATTTAGCGCCAATCTTGCGAAACAGCGCGCGGTAGGCGATCAAATCCACGTTAACCAGCGGCGCCAGGGTGATGCCCTCGGGCAGGGGTAAGGTTTCCTGCTGCGGTTTGGAACGCATTTCGAGACAGGTGACGACCGATGCCACATGTCCCGGCGGGACATCAGAATAGCCTAATGCGATGGAGGTGCTTGCAGTGCTCATTTATTTTCCTTAATTGCAGGTGCGTGCTCTCAGTTATTTCAAGACAGACTACATCTTTCATACGGATTTTAATATAATTGCATGAAATCGCGGCTTTTTATTTTAGTTAAGGTCAGGAATGAAATTCACAAGAGCAGTAATAATTGCTTTTAGTCTTCTCCTTTTGCAAGGTTGTGACACCCAGGAAACGAAAGTTAAAAAATTATTAAAGTGTGGTTTAGCCGTTGATGAATTAGGTAATGAACATGCACAGGATAATTATAAAAAGAACAGCATGCTGTTTTTCGGCACAACCCCGCCTGCACTAAGCCACAACGAGATGGTTAAAATTGGCGATAAGGCAAGAGAAGAGCTGTGGATGGATAGCAGAAACAGTCGCGGCACGGTACAAAAATTACTCGAAGTCTACGGCGAAAAATATTGCGTTGAGCTGCATCAGGAACCGAACGATAAGAATATCAAAATGCTAAGGCACCTGATGTGATGTGACATCGCTGGCGCGACATACGGGGTTTTGAAGCGACAGAAACAAATATGCTCGCTGATGGTGCAAATTAGCTATGAAAAGGGGGGTTTTTCTCTACATGAGTTGTAGTCAGGGTTGGTATCGTTGAACGCTAATCTGAAGGCAATGAGCTGGTTATCGCGAGGGTGTATGATTATTAAAGGGCTGCAACAACGTTCGAAATGTAAGATATGTGACGGAAACGCTCAATTGCACGGTGTGCTTGATTTCAACACCTCTTGTTTGAGCACATTACCTGATCATGCCGTACTTTTTCTCCACACTGGTCAATGACTCAACCACCCGTGAGGGAATGAACCACTGGTATATTGCGCCACGAAATGGACATATCACCATTCACACCAAGCAATCACTGGACATCTTATTCAGGAAAGTCGGGCTGGAGGTGATACATTTCAGCGACAGCTTTCATATGGGATATAATCCGGCAGGGATCGGCAATTAATATCCTGGCGGGTGTGTAGTAATGAAATTGCACCCGCCAGAATGTGATTAATTACCCCAGCGACGTTTCAGATAATTGACCGCCTGCTGGGTTTGCGGCTGGTTCAGATAATCCTCGCGGAACAGAATCGTGCCTTTTATTTGCGGCGTCGACTCATTCAAATCGAGCTGTTTTTTCAGTTCCGGCACGCCGCCATTGACCGTCCAGTCTGGCTCATTCTTCGACGGTTCGCCCACCTTATACAGCGCAACGCCAATATACAGGCGGGTTTTGGTCGGTTTTACAACGCCTGCCCACCATTTCGCCAGCACATCATAACGCGCCGCGTCACGGGCAAACGGCCAGTACAACTGCGGGGCGATGTAGTCCAGTAATCCTTGCTGTACCCAACGGCGGGTATCAGCGAAAGACTCATCATAGGCAGCGGCACCTCGCGTATCGGAACCTGCCGGGTCGAAAGAGCGGTTACGCCATACCCCGGCAGGGCTGACGCCAAACTCAACATCCGGGTTAATCTGTTTGATGGTACGCGAAACCTGTTCAATCAACTGCTGCGTATTATGCCGTCGCCAGTCGGCCTTCGACGCAAATCCCTGACCATATTTTCTGAACGTCTCGCCGTCATTAAGCGCAGAACCCGCCGTCTCGGTATAGAAGTAGTCATCGAACTGCACGCCATCGACCGGATAGCGGCTGACAACCTCAGCCACGATGCTGGTTATCCAGTCCCGCGCATCCGGAATACCAGGATCCAGAACAAAACGGTCACCCGCCGTACGCACCCAGTCGCGATGCAGGACAAAGACGCTGGAGGGATGCAGCGGCAGGGTTGAATTCAGCCCGGCCACCGTTGAGGGTTTAATATTGGTGGAGACACGGTAAGGGTTAAACCAGGCGTGTACCCGCATACCGCGCTTGTGTGCTTCATCGAGCATAAATTGCAGCGGATCGTAGCCCGGATCCTGACCAATTTTCCCCGTGAGGGTATCGGACCAGGGCAGAATTTTTGACGGCCACAGCGCCGTGCCATCCGGTTTTACCTGGAAAAAGACGGTATTGATGCCAAGGCTTTTGAGCTTATCCAGTTTTACCCGCATGGCTTGCTGCTGCTGATCAATACGGCTTTGCGCACTGCCTACGCCATTCACCGAGGCAAGTGGCGGCCAGTCAAGACGGGAAACCGTTGCCAGCCAGATCCCACGCACCGGCTCGTTGTTTTGCAAACTTTTATCCGCGATGGGATGTTTAGCGACCGGCGGAAGCGGGGTAACGAGCGAGACGGGTGGCTTAGAGGCACAACTGGCGAGTAACAGCGCCGTTGCCATAAACACACTGGCTTTTTTGATTTTCGTTAATGGAAACAAACGACGTGAGCGGTTAATGGGATACTCCAGTATTTCAGGTTGTCGCCTGGAGGCACATTTTCGGCTTATTACGGGGTAAGTCAATGCGTTAAAGCGTATTGCGCACACGCGCAGAGCGGCTGACCAATGTTGCTCTGCCAGTGGTAACGACAACTTGCAGGGCTTAATGCATGACAGGATCGGGCAAATTCTGCCTTAATACGCAGAAAAATAGTCTTTTTTTGGGCCGCCTGTCGCTTTTAACGGCTTCGGTTATGCTTAGAAATGTATTCGTATCTTTCCTGGAAAAGCCCAAGGAAAAGCGCCAATGAAAACGCGAATAAGAAAACTAAAAAACCGATATCCGTTGCACATCCAGATAACCGTTCTTTTTACACTACTCATTGTTTCAATTGGCAGCATTATCATTCTTTTCAACCATAGCCGGCTGACAAAGCTTGCGGAAGTCAGCACACATCAACGCTACCAACAAACGGGTAAAGCGATGGCGGCGGAACTGAATTCGCTGACACGCACAATGGCGAGTTCGGTCAATATGCTGGCGAAGATGCCTGTCGCTGATGCCATGACAGAACCACAGCGCATGGCGCAGTTGAGTAGCTTCATCACGATCCTGCAACAGAATGATTACGCCAGCTCCGTCTACTGCGCCTGGGACAACGGAGACTTTTTTATTCTTCGTCGCTTAACGAACCAAAATCGGGCGTTATTTAAAAGCCCGGCTAATGCCCAATGGCTGGTACAAAATTACCGATTTGAGGCAAATCCTCCCGAGAAAAAAGCGTTTTATTTAGACAGTGCGCAAAACATTATTTCATCGGCCACTGTGCCCTATGATAATTACGATCCCCGCACCCGGAAATGGTATACGCTCGCCCACGACGAAAAAGGACTGATTACCTCACCCAACTATATTTTTAAAGCCACAGGCGAAACCGGTTTTACCTACAGTCAGCGGGCTGATAATCAGCATGCGGTGATGGGTCTCGATGTATCTCTCGCTTTACTATCCGCCTTTTTGCAACAACAAGGGTTACCGCCTGGCAGCCAGGCCGCCATCTTGTCAGAGTCCGGTGAGATTATTGCCAGCCTGCCAACAGGTGAGGTTGGTAATAACGGCGGTATGAAAATGGATAACTTGCCGGTATTACAATCATTACTGGCACATGACGATGCCAGGCACAGTCGTATTTTCACTGTTGGAAACGAAGACTGGTATGGCTCAGTGGTTAACATTCACAGTTCGGGAAATGACTACCGACTGGTGATTGCCACCCCGGCGGCTTTTTTGACGGCCGATGCCAGTACAATCAGCGATCGTTCTACCTTGATCGCTTTCTTGTTACTCCTCCTTAGCCTGCCGGTTATCTGGTATTTCTCGCGCAAAATCTCTCATCCGTTACTCAGACTGCGTAAAGATGCCGAGGAGATAAGCCAGTTAAATTTTGAGGCCGAAGAGCGTCCTGGTGGCCGTTCGATCATCGAAGAGATAGATGATTTGCATACTGCGATGGCAAAAATGAAACAGACGCTGATCAAATTTATTTCGATGGGCAGTATGCTGACCGTTAAGAATAACTTTACCCAGCAGATGCAGGGACTCCTGACCGAAACGACGGAAATCGCTGACATGACCGGCGGAATGGTTTTTCTTTCCAATCAGGATGCGAATGTGTTCACGCCCGCCGCATTTCGTTGGCGTGAGGAAAACATCGATTTCTCGGACATTCAACCGCTCGCCGTTGACCATGAACACTACGCCAGGTTCTGGCAATTACTACAGGGGCAGACGGTAAGCGGCATGTTGACCCGTGAAAATATCCCCCCGTCACTGCTGGCGTTTCTTTTACCGCATCTCCCGGTGCGTTATGTCGCCGTACCAATGCAAACCCACGATAATCACCCCATGGGTTTCCTGCTGCTGTTTAATACCGATGTGCTGAGCAATAAACAGGAAAATGTAAAAATTCAGTTGATTAATTCGCTGGTCGGCATGCTTTCGGTGGCGATTGAAGCGCAACATCTTTTGGCAGAACAGAAGAAACTGCTCAATGCCTTTATTAAACTGATCGCCGGGGCGATTGATGAGAAAAGCCCCTATACCGGTGGTCATTGCCAGCGCGTGCCGGTTATCACAAAAATGCTGGCAAAAGCCGCCGTAGAAGCACAAGACGGGCCTTTCGCCAGCTTTACGCTTTCCGCAAATGAGTGGGACGAATTACATACCGCCTGCTGGCTGCATGATTGCGGGAAGATCACTACCCCGGAAGTTGTCGTGGATAAAGCCACCAAGCTTGAGCAGATCTACAACCGGATCCATGAAATCCGCATGCGCTTTGAACTGCTTAAACGGGAAAAAGAAATTGAGTTCTTGCGCCATCACGGGAAGGGCACTGATGCGCAGGCGCTGGACGCGACACTGCGCCAGCTTGACGACGATTTCTACTTTATTGCCCGCTGTAATATTGGTAGCGAGTTTCTCTCTGATGATGCACTGGCACGTATTAATAAGATTGCCAACTACCGCTGGACGCGCACACTCGACGATACGGTAGGCATTTCACAAGAGGAGTTGATGCGTAAACAACGTCAGCCCGCCGCGACGTTACCCGTACAGGAGCCGATGCTCGCAGACAAAGAAGAGCACATCGTCTACCGCACCGATGTCAGTAAAGAGGCTGACAGATATCACTTCAAACTGAAAAAACCGCTGCACCAGTATAACTATGGCGAAATTTATAATTTGCGTATCCGGCGCGGCACGTTGAATGAGGAAGAGCGCTACAAAATCAATGAACACATTATGCAGACCATTATCATGCTGGATAATCTGCCATTCCCACGCACAATGGCCAATGTGCCGATGATTGCGGGTGGACATCATGAACGGGTAGACGGCAAAGGCTATCCATATCAACTTAATGATTCGCAGATGAGTATGCAGGTCAAAATGCTGGCGATTGCCGATGTTTTCGAAGCATTAACGGCCATCGACCGACCGTATAAACCGGGGAAATTGCTCTCTGAAGCGCTGGGTATCATGGTCAGTATGGTCAATGAACATCACCTGGACCGGGAGCTATTTATCCTCTTCCTGCAATCGGGCGTCTGGCTTGATTATGCACAAACCTATCTGGGTCCCGAGAAAACGGACAACGTGAATGTTTCGGCGCTGGTGGCAAAAATTAAGCCGCAGCACATTGAAGGTGTAACGCCAGAAACCAGCCCGGCTTAAATACCGTAGGTCGTTGACCCGAAGCGAGCAGGGCATCCGCTCGCTTCGGGTTGCGCAGTCTTATTCAAATAAACTGCGATGAAGCGCTTTTACCGCGCTGTCTGAGGAGGCGGCCGGCAACAGGAAACAGAGCGTATGGTCGGACGCACCGTGGCAAATCATCCGCACGTGATGTTTTTCCAGCTCAGTGAACACATCTTTGCAGACACCTGACGCCTGAGTCAGGTCGTTACCGATGAGCGTCACCAGGTCCAGACCGGTTTCCAGCTCAACGCGACAGCGGGACGAGAGTTCGGTCAACAACGAGGTGGTCAATGAATCTGCATCACCGGAGGTTGCGCCCGATGCGTTGAGGATCAGCGCAATGCTGGTTTCTGAGGTGGTGACCAAATCAATCACCGTATTATGTCGCGACAGCACCGCAAACATCTCAGCCAGAAAAACGCAGGCCGGTTGGGTATTCAGACTGTGCAATTTCAGCAGCGTCTGTTTACGACGCACGGCCAGCGCCCGGTAGCGGGGTGGGTTATCCGCATGGCAACACACCAGAGTGCCGCCCGCCGACGGGTTTTTACTGGAGCCCACAAAGACCGGTATATTTTTGCGCATCGCAGGCAACATAGTGGCCGGATGCAGCACTTTGGCGCCATAGGCCGCCATTTCGCTGGCCTCAGAAAATGAGACGTTATCCATGCGCTGCGCCTGGGGAACAATGCGGGGATCGGTGGTGTAAATCCCGGCAACATCGGTCCAGATATCCACACGTGCGGCGTGTAATGCCTCGCCAAACAGTGACGCGCTGTAATCGCTACCGCCGCGACCCAGCGTTGTCGTATGCCCCTTCGCATCACTGCCAATAAAGCCCTGAGTGATCACCAGCGCCTGTTCAAGACGCGGGCGTAGCTGTTTTTCCGCCAGTTCTGCGATTGCCCCAGGCATCGGTTCTGCACAGCCGAAACAGTCATTTGTGCGAATCACTTTGCGGGCATCAAACCACTGTGTTTCAACGCCGCGTTCGCGCAACACTTCAACAAACAGCAGGCTGGACATCAGCTCGCCGTGGCTGACTAACGCGTCGTTCAACGCCGTTGAACTGACGCTGGCCGCTTCTTCGGCAAGACGGCTGATGTTTTCGAGCAGATGATCGATTTCCTGACTGATAGCGGTTGGCTGGCTCAGGCGGGAAATAATGTTGTACTGGATGGCGCGTAGCGTTTCGATTTTGTCCGTGCGTTCACCACTCTCCAGGCCAGCGGAAAGCTCCACTAACAGATTGGTGACGCCAGCAGAGGCGGACAATACAACCAGACGAACATCTTGATCGGCAAGGACGATGGAGGCACTACGGTTCATCGCGTCAAAATCAGCAACACTGGTGCCGCCAAATTTCGCAACAACGATTTGTGGATAAATGCGAGTCATAACAATCTCATATCAGGGCGCCATATAAGGAATGGCATGAAAATTTTCATTCTCGGCATAAGGGAAGCGGGCTGCGTGAAGGGGAGATACCCGTTACGTCAGCGGCTTACGCCTTACGAAATGTCCGCCCGCGAACATTTCTGGTTACAACCCAGGATGTTGCTCCCGTTGTCGATAACATGTTTGCCTGTAACGCGTTACCGGGGTGTTACTTATTTATGACTTAAATTATTAATTCCTTTTGCAATACACGTTTCTTCTTTGTCGCGCAGGGTAAGCTTGCGAGAAAACGTCACGTTTTCTCGTTAGTTTTAACAAACGAAATCGTCGCTTTTACCCGCTATCGCGACGTGCGGGATTTTTATCGCGGGCATAGTAAGTGATTTAACCCGCCGGATCGATAATTTCCTTACGCTTTATGGCAAAGAAGTAAAAAAAATAATAATGCACTCAACTGCTTCCATCATCATTAACTTTAAATGACAGTAAAGCCAGAATAAATAACCATAATATAGGTTAAGGCGGCGTTGTTATCATGATGTTGTACATAAAACAGGCATTACTCACTAAGTAACAGAATTAGTTACAAATTATGATGCCTGCATTAAAGCCAGTTGCGTTGTTTCCCATTGATTTCAAATAAAAAAAGCTTAAACGGGTGTGGAAAATAAAATATTGAGTCCGTTGCTAAAAAAACATATATTAGCCGCGTTTTTTACACCCCCCCTTAAACATTAATTCAACCCGGCGTTAAACATACCCGCGGTTGTAGGAGTGATATGATGACGGATAAAGTCCGTATTGATACTTTGAGTGCTAATTCATTACCGCAAAGCAATGAAACCTTTTTAGCAAGACAAGCTGAGTTTGAATCCAATGTCCGCAGCTATCCGCGCAAATTGCCTTTAGCGATTGCCAAAGCACAGGGCGTTTGGATCACTGATGTGGAGGGCAATCAATACCTTGACTGCCTCGCAGGTGCCGGGACGATGGCGCTTGGTCATAACCATCCTGAAGTGCTTCAGAGCATCCAAAGTGTCATTACCAGTGGCTTACCGTTACATACGCTCGACCTGACCACGCCGTTGAAAGATGAGTTTTCATCTTATCTTCTGTCGCTGCTGCCGGGTCAGGGTAAAGAGTACTGCCTGCAATTTACCGGTCCTTCCGGCGCTGACGCCGTTGAAGCCGCACTGAAACTGGCGAAAAAGGTCACTGGCCGTTCTGGCGTGATCAGCTTCTCCGGTGGTTACCATGGCATGACCCATGGCGCGCTCTCCGTGACGGGTAACCTGTCACCGAAAGAAGCCGTCAACGGTATGATGCCAGAAGTCCAGTTTATGCCGTATCCGAACCAGTACCGCTGCCCGCTGGGTATCGGTGGTGAAGCCGGTGTCAAAGCGCTGACCTACTACTTCGATAACCTGATTAACGACGTCGAAAGCGGTGTGCGTAAGCCTGCTGCTGTGATCCTGGAAGCCGTACAAGGCGAGGGCGGTGTTAACCCGGCCCCGGCTGAGTGGCTGCAGCGGATCCGTAAAGTGACCCAGGAACACGGCATCATGCTGATTATCGACGAAGTGCAGGCTGGTTTTGCCCGTACCGGTAAGTTGTTCGCCTTTGAACACGCGGGTATTGAGCCTGACATTATTGTCATGTCCAAAGCTGTGGGTGGCGGTCTGCCGCTGGCTGTACTGGGTATCAAAAAACAGTTTGACGCCTGGGCTCCGGGGCACCACACCGGGACGTTCCGTGGCAACCAGTTGGCAATGGCTACCGGCCTGACCACACTGAAAATCCTCAAAGACGATCGCATTGCCGATAAAGTCGCTGTACAGGGCGAGTGGCTGAAAGGCAAACTGGCCGAGCTGCAGCAACGTTACCCGGTTATCGGTCACATTCGCGGTCTGGGTCTGATGATCGGTATCGAGATCGTGAAACCGAACGAAGCGCAGGATCACATGGGTTGCTACCCGGCTGATGGCGAACTGTCTGCGCTGCTGCAGAAAGAGTGCTTCAAAGCGGGTCTGATTCTGGAGCGCGGTGGCCGTAACGGTTGTGTACTGCGTCTGCTGCCTTCGCTGCTGATCAGCAATGCAGAACTGGAAATCTTCCTGGATAAATTTGAAACCGCGTTGCTGAACGCTGGCGTTAAGCCTGTTTAATCGGAGTTGTCGATCGCATGTCTGATATTAATCCGATTCTGTCAGGTTCTGAGCAGAGCATTGCTGCCTATCAGGACGCCATTGAGCAAAGCACGAAAGCCGTTGTGCAATGGTTACAGCAACCTGAGATGTATCAGGGCAAGACCGTCGAGCAGCTCCGCGAGCGCATCAAGTTAGAGTTCAACTCTCAGGGCCTGGGTAACCAGGCCGCTATTGAGCGCGCCGTGGAGTACTTCCTCAAAGACAGTCTGTCCGTGCACCACCCGCAGTGCGTAGCGCATCTGCACTGCCCGAGTCTGGTGATTAGCCAGGCGGCGGAAGTGCTGATTAACGCCACCAACCAGAGTATGGACTCCTGGGATCAAAGCCCGTCAGCCACCATCATGGAAGTGAAGCTGGTTGAATGGTTGCGTGAGCAGGTCGGTTTCGGGGCGGGCGACGCGGGTGTGTTCACCAGCGGCGGAACGCAGAGTAACCTGATGGGCCTGATGCTGGCGCGTGATGCATTCTTCGCGCGTCAGGGTCACTCCGTTCAGCAGAACGGCTTAACGGGCGATCTCAGCAAGCTTAAAGTGTTCTGTTCTGAAAATGCGCACTTCTCTGTGCAGAAGAATATGGCGCTGATGGGGCTGGGCTACCGTTCTGTCACGCTGGTGAAAACGGACGAATTCTCACGCATGGACGTGAGCGATCTGTCTGAGAAACTGGCGCAGGCGAAAACCAACGGTGAGCAGGTGATGGCGATTGTCGCAACCGCCGGCACCACCGATGCGGGCGCTATCGATCCGCTGGCCGATATCGCAGCACTGGCAGCAAAAGAAGGGATCTGGGTTCACGTCGATGCAGCCTGGGGCGGCGCACTGCTGCTGTCCGAGAAGTATCGTCATTACCTGAACGGTCTTGAGTTAGTGGATTCCGTGACACTGGACTTCCACAAACAATTCTTCCAGACCATCAGTTGCGGCGCATTCTTGCTCAAAGATGCCCGTCACTATCAACTGATGCGTTACCAGGCGGCTTACCTGAACTCCGACTTTGACGAAGAGCACGGTGTTCCGAACCTGGTATCGAAGTCTTTACAGACCACTCGTCGTTTTGACGCCCTGAAATTGTGGATGGGCCTTGAAGCACTGGGTCAGAAGAAATATGCCGAAATCATCGATAACGGTGTAACGCTGGCGCAGGATGTGGCCGCCTGGGTTCTTGAGCAGCCGCAACTGGAACTGGTCATGAAACCGCAACTGGCGAGCGTGCTGTTCCGCTTCCGTCCGGCGCAGGGTGATATGGCATTTGTTGCCCTGTTGAACCAGCGTATCGGCGATGCGCTGCTGGCTTCTGGCGCGGCGAACGTGGGGGTAACCGAAGCAGATGGCATCACCTGCCTGAAACTGACGTTGCTGAACCCGACCGTCAACCTGCAGGACGTTAAAGTGCTGCTGGAAAGCGTGAAAGCGTGCGGTCAGCAACTGCTGAACGCCTGATGTAGCCCCTGAGCCTGTAAAAACCGACAGCAGAAATGCTGTCGGTTTTTTTATGCCTGCTCAGTTGCGCCCGTTCCCCGGCATATTCAGATCTGGCCCGATGTAGCGACCGCGCGGGCGAATAACCTTACAGGTGTTGATTTGCTCCATCGCATGCGCCAGCAACCCGACGCTGCGGGCGATGGAGAAAAGCGCAAAGGCCGCATCGCCCTGTAGCCGGTAACGTGTTACCAGAGCGGCCAGCACCGCATCAATGTTGGGATAAAGCCCGGTCAGGGTCGTGACCTTTTCGATAAATTTGGCGATCTCATCCGGCGGCTCGAACTCTTCCAGCAGGGCAACCGCGCGCGGGTCGCCATCGGGATACAGATGGTGGCCGAAGCCCGGAATCGGCAGCGCCGAGGAGAGATAACGGTTAACCACCTGCTCGGCACTGGAACGCTCGACCTCATCTAACAGCGCTTTCACGCGCGGGGTGGCATCGCCATGCAGCGGGCCGGTAAAGGTCGCCAGCCCGGTCAGCAGACAGGCGGGTAACGATGCGCCGTTAGAGGCGGCAATACGCGTGGCGAACGCGGAGCTGGTCAGCTCATGATCGGCAAGCAGCACCATCGCTTTGCGCAGGAGATCCGCCACATCCTTTTCTTTTCCCCAGCCCTTTGCGAGACGCTGATGAATCAGCAAAGAGGGAGTATTTTCGGCACCAAATGTCGAGGCCAGATGGCCGACCAGGTTTGCCGCTTCTGCATGCAGTACGCGTGGCGTGCGCGCATGGGTGGAGTGGCCCGTGGCGGTTGCCGTTGCCAGCGCGACAAACGCATGCGTGCGATCCGGCGGATAGGGCGGGTAATCACGCGCCTGAACGGAAAACGCGTCCAGGCTTTCTGCGTCCCATAGCAGGCGGGCGGTCTCTTCCAGTGTCGCCTCTTTAGCAAAGTTGATCACATCTTTTCCCCGGTAAAACAGACGACCACGGGCAAACGTCGAGATAGCTGTCGGAATACTGGGTTCGGTGCCAAAAAGGGTATTTGCGGCGAGCGTTTCCCGTTTCCGGCCTTGCTGCTTCTTCTGTTTCAGCTTCTGTATATTCTCGGCGCTGTACAGGCTGCGGCGTATGTTGTGTGGATCCGGATGGGAGGCAATCAATCCACGGCTAACGTATGCATAGATGGTTTGCGCACGCACGCCGAGAAAGTCCTGAACCTCCTCCAGCGTAAGCCATGGCGCTACTTTAGTCTTGGGTTCCATCATTGAGCCTGATCACCACTGAACCGAATCAATAAACTTTATATTTCAGTCGTTGTTCAATCAATGTTGATTAACATAATCAACTGATAGCCAGGTCGCAAAATGGTGAGATATTGGTGATGACGTGACATAAAGCGAGGAAATAAATACTCTGCCGCTTCGTTTTCTCATTGCATGACATTTTGAGATACCTGAATAAGGATGTTGTCAACGAAGAGATGCAATCTATCGCTCACTCGTCACACTCCTGAGTTCTGATGACAGATATTTATATTGATTAATTTAATCAAGATTGATCCTGACAAGACCTTATTCTACCGTCAAATAAGTACTCAATGATAAAAACGACAAAATGAATGACGGTAAATATAAAGCATTAATTATAACGACTACCGCACATTTTTGTCGGCAAGAACACTTACCCATAATTATTACCTCTCTGAAATTGCAGGGCGGTAAATAAAAGAACACCTACAAATCCATGAAGGACAAAAATATGAACCATGTGCAACAACAAGAGCTTGCCGAGGCAGCAAGAGAGGCCGACATAGCAACACCGCGAAAGGCAACACGCATTCGATATTACATGCTGGGTCTTATTTTGTTTGCGACAATCCTTAATTTTGTCGACAGATCGTGTATTGGTATTCTGGCCCCGTTTATCAGTAAAGATCTGACTCTCGATAAAGTTCAGATGGGACAGATATTCGCGGCATTTGGCCTGACATATGCCTTTGCGCTTATCCCCGGTGGTATTATTGCCGACGTGCTAGGCTCCCGTATTGCTTACGCTTTTTCGCTGATTACCTGGTCGCTGGCGACCATGACGCAAGGGCTGGCAAGCGGATTTAATATGCTATTCGGTTCACGACTGGCGATTGGGGCCCTTGAAGCACCGGCTTTTCCCTCTAATGCACGCGCGGTCACCATGTGGTTTCCGACCAGCGAAAGGGGATTTGCTACCAGCGTATATGTTATGGGGCAATACATCGGTACCCCCTTATTCACCGGTCTGATTTTATGGATGGCGAATGGTTTTGGCTGGCGTTCCGCCTTTTATCTGACCGGTGGTGCTGGCGTGCTTTTTGGTATTCTGTGGTACTTCTGGTACCGCGATCCGCTCAATCATCGCTCGGCAAATGCGGCGGAACTAAAGCATATTCGTGAGGGCGGCGGCCTTGTCGGTAAAAAAGAGCGTGACCGTTTTGACTGGAAAAATGCGCTGCGCTTGTTGAAACACCGTCAAATTCTGGCGATTTGCCTGGGTAAATTCTGCAATAATGCCATCCTGGTATTTTTCACCACCTGGTTTATGACTTATCTCGTCGAAGAGCGTCAGATGACGATGATTAAGGTGGGAATTTTCCAGGCATTGCCATTTCTCGGCGCAACCGCAGGGATTCTGTTAGCGGGTTTCTTCTCTGATTATTTCATTCGCCGTGGTTATTCTATGTCAGCAGCGCGCAAGGCGCCGTTGATCATCGGTACGCTGCTGGGGTCTTCTATTTTACTGGTTAATTTCGTCACCTCGAATGAGTTGATTATCGCTATTTTAACCGTCTCTTTCTTTGCGCAGGGGGTAGGGTCGTCGTCCTGGGCTGCCGTGTCGGAAATTGCACCACGGCAATATATTGGGTTAACCAGCAGCATCACCAGCCTTGCCGCTAATATTGCTGGCGTCACCACGCCGATCATGATTGGTTATATTCTGCATGCGACGGGCCAGTTCTTTTGGGCGCTCAATATGATGGGGATTATGTGTTTGATTGGCGCATTCGCCTATTCATTCCTTCTCGGACCATTATCCCGAATTGAAATGGATTAACGCCATTAGCGGAATAACACGTTAAATACCACAGCGATTGTGTACTGATTTATCCAGCCTGCGTCGTTAAAGATTCACAATGTCATGGGGTCAGGCTGGATTATAACGAGGGAGAGAGAAGTGATTAAGTTCAAATGGGACCATTTACAACTGCGCAGCCCGGACCCGGAATTGACCGCGTCATGGTTTGAACGTTGCCTGGATGCCGAAATTATCCGTAAGCCAGGCAAAGTGGATATTCGCCTTGCCGGAATCGATATCTTTATCGCGCCAGTAAGTGAAGGCGATGGCGTTGCGCCACCACCACTGCCGCCATACCAGGGGCTGGACCATTTTGGCCTGACGGTCGACAACCTCGATGACGTGGCCGCCGAATTAAAAAAACGCGGCGTGGTATTTACTCAGGAGCCAAAAACGCTTCGTCCCGGTGTGCGCGGGTGCTTTATTCGCGGACCGCAAAATATCGCCATTGAAATACTTGAAAGAGACCTGCCATAAATTCGGCAGTGCGCAGGCAATAACGACTAACACGCCAGCCATTGATTGGCGCAACTATGGATCTGATGTTATGAAACCCAGTATTTTACAGTTAAACCCTATTTTGATTCCCGCGATTAGCGAGAGATTGAACGCCCTCTATACCGTTTACCGTTACTTTGAGATCGACGATAAAGAGACCTTTATTAAAGAACACGGTAATAGCATTCGTGGCGTTGTCTCCGGTGGTCATACGGGTATTAGCAATGCGCTTATGGAAAAACTGCCCGCGCTTGAAGTGGTCGCTATTAATGGCGTTGGTGTGGATGCGGTCGATCTGGACTACGCCCGCAAACGTGGAATTCATGTTACTGCCACGCTTGGCGCGCTGACAGAAGATGTGGCTGACCTTGCCATTGGCCTGCTGATCGCGACCTGTCGCGGTATTTGTTCCGGCGACCGTGTGGTGCGTAACGGCCTGTGGGCGAAAAATCCGCATCCGGGTTCCATTCCGCTTTCCCGCCGTTTCAGCGGCATGCGGATCGGCATTGTCGGAATGGGCCGGGTAGGGCGCGCCATTGCCGCCCGCGCATCGGCATTCGGATGCCCGATCAGCTATACCGACCTGCATGCCATGCAAGACCTTGATTACCCGTTTATTGCTGACCTTCAGGAACTGGCCCGCCAGAGCGACGCGCTAATCCTTTCCGCTTCTGCGGACAAAGCGGAAGGCATTATTAATGCCGCCGTCCTTGATGCGCTGGGGCAGGATGGTTTCCTCGTGAACATCGCTCGCGGAAAACTGGTCAATGAACCTGATCTGGTCGCGGCGTTAACCGAAGGACGCATCAGCGGTGCGGGGCTGGATGTTTTCGTTGATGAACCGAATGTTCCTGAGGTGCTTTTTGGCCTGGACAGCGTTGTGTTGCAGGCGCATCGCGCCAGTGCCACGGTGGAGACGCGTACCGCGATGGGGGAAATGGTGCTGGCGAGTCTTGCCCAGGCGCTTTCCGGACAGCGTCCCGAGAACAGTCTGACCCGTTGAGCAGGACTGCTATTATTCTGTTTATCAAACTATTAAATAAAGGAAGCAGTGATGATCACCTCAAGAAAGATTGCCCTGGTCACCGGCGCGGGCACCGGGATTGGCAGGGCAACGGCGCTGGCGCTGTTCCGTGCCGGCTATTTTGTTGTTCTCGCTGGCCGTCGTCTGGATCCGCTACTGGAGACAGTTGCCGCGATGGAAGATAGCAGTGACGGTGGCCAGACCATGGTCGTACCGACTGATGTAACCGACCCCGAATCGGTCAATGCGCTGTTTACGCGGATCAAGGATAAGCTCGGGCGCCTTGATGTGTTGTTTAATAATGCCGGAACCAATTTTCCCGGTATCCCCTTTGAAGAGCTGAGCTACGAGAAGTGGTCCGCCGTGGTGAATGTCAATCTGACCGGAATGTTCCTTTGTGCTCAGGGCGCATTCCGCCTGATGAAGGAACAAACTCCGCAGGGGGGCCGTATCATTAACAATGGATCTGTTTCGGCGCACGCGCCACGTCCTGATTCGGCAGCCTATACGGCAACCAAGCATGGCGTGACCGGGCTGACGAAGAGCATTTCGCTCGATGGCAGAAAGTACGATATCGCCTGTGGGCAGATTGATATTGGTAATGCATATACGGAACTATCGCAGCGGATGTCTAAAGGCGTGAAGCAGGCCAATGGCGAACTGGCGGTGGAAGCGATGATGGATGTGTCGCAGGTCGCTAACAGCGTGGTCTACATGGCCAGCGTTCCGCTGGATACCAATGTGCAGTTTATCACCGTGATGGCGACCAAAATGCCGTTTGTCGGGCGCGGTTAAACGCTCAGAAAGTCCATTTACATCCAGACTCAGTCCGGTTGCGCCTGACGCGTAAACGGACTGAGGACTGTGTTTCTTATCCCTCTTTGGTGAAGGCCTTCGGGTAGGTTTTTTCGTAATAGCCTTTCATCTCACCCTCTTCAAGGGACAGCGCCCTCTTAAGATGCCATGAACAGAGAAGCAGAGGGGCTATCATTAACACGGCAAGCCCTGAAAAGAGCGTGAACACACTCACACCCAGCCAGTGAATAAACCCGCCTGCTATCATGACGCCGAAGGGGTTGACCAGACTCGAGAGAAACGCCGACATCGCCGCCATCCGTGTCCGATAATGTCCGGGGGTGGCGGTTGCTCTCAGGGTGCTGAGATTCACATTGATTAAGTTGAACGCCAGGCCACAGAAGAAGGCCAGCGCAATCGAGATGTTGATATCCGGGACTAGCACAATAGCCGGGACGCTCCCACCCAACAAAATAAACCCGATAACGACATTCCAGAAACGTCCAACGTTTCGGGTTATTGCCGCATTAAGGTAGAGACTGCCGGCCAGTAATCCGATGGCGAAGGAAAATTCAAATGCACCAAGGTACGAGGCGGGCAGGTGCAACTCCGTGCTCATCCAAAACGGAATCGTCACAGAAAAGAAGGGGAACATCGTAAAATTGATGAGCGCGGAAATTAAGGCGATGTGGAACTCTGATTTGACACGGTAGATGGCGACAAATCCGCCTTTCGTTTTGCTGAACCAGCTTTCATCTGCGCGTGGCGAATGCATGCGCACAGGCCGTTTCGCAAGCAGAACGCAGGCCAGGCACGATAATCCTTGCAGTAACGCGGCGGCATAAAGCGCCAGACCAATAGAAAACAAAGCGATTAGCGAGGCGGCCAGCACCGGCCCGGTGAGCATAATCACGGAATTAATGGCCGAGCGGCTGGATATGGCGCGTGAAACATGACCGTCATCGACCAGATCGGGGATCAGACCCATGATGGTGGGCTCTCTGACTGATGCCACCGCGCTCATCGCGATGAGGCCTGCGGTCAGTAAAACAAGGTGGAATTGTCCCGCCGAACAGGCAAGAGAAAACAGCATCATGATGACGAAAACCGCGAGCTGACAGCCGTTAATAAACTTTACGCGGTGAAACCGATCGCCGAATGAGGCGAGAAAAGGCTTCAGGTAAATCTCGGCGGCAACGGAAAACGCGATCAATGATGAGAAGGCGACCGCTGAATGGGTTTCCTTTAAGCACCACCATGCCAGAGCCAGACGGAATACATGCCCAGCCAACAGGCTGAGGGTCGTTGCGGTTTGTAAAAGGAAGAATGCGGGACCAAGGCGCATGAAGGCGTTAAATTTCATCGTGCGTATCAAACATTATGAGGACGGATGAAGGAAACATTCCGTCAACATAACGTAAATTTGTTCCGGATGACAAAAAGAGAAGAGGATCCAGTAAATAAACGACTTAGCCGTCACAGTCTGGTACGGCAGACCCTGTTTTGAGGTGTAAGTGGTCGATTTTAATTATGTTGAGCATTAAGTATACATATGTAAGGCATCTGCATATACTTGGCATATGTAGGTATGCCATAAAGCCATATAATCAGGAGGACGTCATGCGAACCGTATCCATCTTCAAAAACGGCAACAATCGTGCCATCCGTCTGCCTCGCGATCTGGATTTCGAAGGAGTGAGCGAACTGGAGATCATCAGGGAAGGGGACTGCATCATCCTGCGCCCGGTGCGACCGACGTGGAGTTCTTTCGCGCAATTAGAAAAAGCCGACCCGGATTTTATGGCAGAACGTGAAGATGTGGTCAGTGATGAGGGACGCTTTGATCTATGAAGAAAACCTTTATGCTCGACACTAATATTTGCTCATTCATCATGCGCGAGCATCCGGAAAGCGTTATTAAGCGTCTGGAGCAGGCAGTGTTGCGCAACAATCGAATCGTAGTATCGGCTATCACCTATGCGGAAATGCGCTTCGGCGCGATCGGTAAAAAGGCGTCGCCGCATCATGCGAAGCTGGTTGATGCGTTCTGTGCTCGCCTTGATGCCGTGCTCGCCTGGGACCGGGCGGCAGTGGATGCCACTACGCAAATAAAGCTTGCGCTGGCGTTGGCTGGTACGCCGATTGGTCCGAACGATACCGCGATTGCCGGGCATGCTATTGCCGCTGGCGTCGTGCTGGTAACAAATAATACGCGGGAGTTTGAGCGGGTGCCGGGTCTGATTCTGGAAGACTGGGCAAAGTAACTGTTGACCGGAGTGAGAGTGTAATCGAATCAGCTTCGCCATACAGGCTGAGGTTTCGTACATGCAATGCAGGCGGTTAACGTAGTAGCAGTAGAACAGAGTGCGCTTTAGTTAAATCACAACAATAATCTCATTTAACATAATATACATTATGCGCACTAAGATAAAGTGCCGCAGAATCCGGCTTTGTTTGGTCATCCTTGTTCTGGTCATTTGTCGCCTTTGAATGCGTGTTCAACGGCGCCACCGCGCTGACCTTTATCATTCTTCACAGCCGACTCTGCCACTGTTTTCATCTGTTGGCGTTCCCTGATGAAATCGCATCTGCCAGTCCGTTGTTTCGCTTGCGCACTTCACCCACAGCGATGTTCGCAATGTCTGTCGACCGATGCGGCCTTGCTCATCAACCGTAAAACTTCGGTACGTCAATAACACGCACGCGTCATCCACCACAGATAACGCAAAATCATCGGACTGGATTTTCTGATCGCCGGTTTCCATGACTAACGCATGGATGACATGTTCTCTGTCGTACCGCTGACCTGAACGGCCAATTTCAAAAAAATCGCGGTGCAGCAATTTCTCCAGCAACGTTTTCTGACTTCGCGTTTTCGCATGATGAAGTTTCTGCTCATTCTGTATGAGTAATGCCAGCACATCTTGTGTCATCCCGATTTTCCTGTTTGTTCGCTAACATTTCGCCGATCCTGTTTCGCGCCAGGCCGACACTCACGACCATTATTTCTGCTCTTGCGGTCTTAGCGTTACGTTTCAATTCATTTGCGCTTTAATTCAAATTCTTAACGCATAAAAATGCCTTAATAACAAATGATTACCATTACCGTTGACACCCTTTCCCTGGCATTGTATAAAACCGCGCCTTGTTATTAATTCTCATTTACGATTTTACCCGTTTCCTGCCCTGGAAACTCGCTAACGAAGGATAGCGTTACATGAAAAAGGTCATCAGTGCTTTAGGATTGGTTTTCGCTTCGGTCAGTTCCGCGTTTGCTACTACCTACCCTGTTACCATCGAAAATTGCGGATATAAAGAAACATTCACCAAAGCCCCTGAGCGCGTCGTCGCGCTGGGCCAAAACACTGTTGAGATCCTTCTGTTACTTGGCCTTGAGGACAAAGTGGTTGCCAGCGCATTCTGGCCGACAAAAGTGTTGCCATCACTTGCAGAAAAAAACAGTAAAATCAAAAATCTGACCGTTGAAATCCCGACACTCGAATCCATCCTCGCCCAAAACCCGGACTTCGTTCCTGCCCAGATCCCTCTGTTACTGGGGCCGGAAAGCAAAGTCGCTAAACGTGAAGATCTCAGCACCGTTGGCGTCAATAGCTATATGTCGCCGGGGATGTGCGCCACGAAGAAAGGCGTTGGCGATATGTACGGTAGCCGCCAGAAGCTATGGGATATGAGCTTCCTTTACCAGGAAATTATGGATTTCGCGACTATTTTCAACGTAGAAGATCGCGGTAAGGCGCTGATTGCCGATTTCAAAAAACGTGAAAATGATCTGCGTGCTGAGTTCAGCAAGAACAAAAAAGACCTCTCGTTTGTCTTCTGGTTCTCCAGCTCATCCCCGTCTGCTGATGCCTATGTTGGCGGCAAGAATAGCGCGTCAGGATTTATCGCGAATGTCCTGGGCGGCCACAACGCCATTACCTCTGAAACTGAATGGCCAACGGTTGGCTGGGAAAGCATTATCGCCGCTAACCCGGATGTCATCGTCGTCTCCAGTCTTGACCGCAACCGCTGGGCACTGGATAACGCCGAAGAAAAAATTAAATTCCTGAAAAGCGATCCGGCCGTCAGCCAGCTCGATGCTGTTAAAAAAGGTCACATCGTCGTGATGGACGGCCAGGCGATGAACCCGACAATTCGTACTATCTATGGTGCTGAACAGGTTGCCGAACAGCTCAGAAAAATGGGACTGAATTGATGAGTTCTGCAGTACAACAGGCCCGCCAGGGCCTGATACTCACCACATCAACAGTGCTGGCGCTGATTCTTCTTTTTGTGGTGATTGCCACAGGCGTCAGCGTCGGCGAACTGTCCATTCCGCTTAGCAGCGTCTTTTATGCGCTGACCAACAAAGCCGGATTCACCGACATGCCACTCAGCCGCATCCATGAAAGTGTGATCTGGGATTTCCGTCTTAGCCGTGCGTTGGTCGCAGCCTGTTGTGGTGCGGGGCTGGCGATGTGTGGCGCCGTTTTGCAAAGTCTGCTGAAAAATGCCCTTGCGGAACCCTATGTACTTGGCGTATCCGCTGGCGCGTCAACGGGTGCCGTCTCGGTTGTGGTGCTCGGTATCGGTACTGGCGCAGTTTCCCTGTCCGCAGGTGCGTTTGCCGGGGCCTTTGCCGCTTTTGCGTTTGTCGCCTTTCTCACCAACGGCGCACGTGGCGGTAATGAGCGTACGATTCTGGCGGGCGTCGCGGCATCCCAACTCTTCAACGCCATCACGGCGTATACCATCAGTACTTCCGCCAGCGCACAACAGGCGCGTGACGTGATGTTCTGGCTCCTTGGCAGCTTTAGCGGCGTTCGCTGGCCGGAGTTTCAACTGATACTGGTCGTTCTGCTGGCTGGTCTTGCGGTATGCCTTTTTTACTCTCGCGCACTGGATGCCTTTACCTTTGGCGACGATGCCGCAGCGTCACTTGGTATCAATGTTCCCGTGGTTCGCCTGATCCTCTTTACTGCCACAGCGCTGATGACCGCCACCATTGTCAGTATGGCGGGATCGATCGGCTTTGTCGGTCTGGTCGTGCCGCATATGATGCGCTTTTTCTTCGGCCCGCTTCACCGTACGTTACTGATTGCCAGTGCGCTGGCAGGCGCAATCCTGATGGTGCTGGCTGATATCGCCTCCAGAATGCTGATCGCACCGCAGAGCCTGCCGGTCGGCGTAGTCACCGCGCTGGTTGGCGTGCCTTTCTTTGCTGTCATTATCTATCGTTCAAGGAACAAGTGATGAGCATCACTGCTGAAAACATTACCTGGAAGATAGCTAAGAAAACCATCGTCAATAATGTCTCACTGGCTGTCTCCCAGGGACAAACGGTGGGATTACTTGGTCCCAACGGTTCCGGAAAATCCTCGTTGCTGCGTATACTTGCCGGATTACGTCGCCCGCATGCAGGCACGGTTTCGCTCGATGGTCACGACATCGCCCGGATGCCTAAAAAGCAGCTTGCCCGTCGCATTGCCTTCGTTGAACAGCACGGGATGACCGAATCCAATATGCGGGTTCGCGACGTGGTAAAACTGGGGCGCATTCCGCACCATTCCGCTTTTTCTGGCTGGACATCTCACGATGATGAGACGGTAAATGCGGCGCTTGAACGGGTAGATATGCTCGGAAAAAGCGATCAGGGATGGCTGAGTTTATCGGGCGGTGAACGCCAGCGCGTGCACATCGCCAGGGCACTGGCACAGGTACCGAGCGAAATCTTGTTGGATGAGCCAACCAACCACCTGGATATTCATCACCAGATGCAACTGATGCAACTCATCAGTGAGCTGCCGGTGACCAGTATTGTCGCTATTCACGATCTTAACCATGCCTCGATGTTCTGTGACGCATTGATTGTCATGCAACAAGGCCAGGTGATTGCCACGGGCACCCCGCAGGAGATTCTGACCGAAGAGTTACTCTGGGAGGTCTTTCGGGTGAAAACGCATATTGAAATATCGGCGTTTCATGGCAAGAAGCATATTCACTACCTTATCTGAATAAGACTATCTGGATGCATTTACTTCGCCCCGCCACACACCTCTGGCCGCCCGTTTTACTGGGCAGCCAGTTTGTATTCAATATCGGTTTTTACGCTGTCGTTCCCTTTCTGGCGATCTTTCTTCGCGATGACATGCTGCTTTCCGGTGGAATGATCGGCCTGATTCTCGGGTTAAGAACCTTTTCACAACAGGGCATGTTTATCGTTGGCGGTGCCCTGTCCGACCGCTTCGGCGCCCGCAGCATCATACTTTGCGGCTGTGTTATCCGCGTGGTGGGGTATCTGCTGCTGGCACTGGGTGACAGTATCACGCCGATTATTCTCGGCGCTTGTCTGACAGGCATTGGCGGCGCCCTTTTCTCTCCGTCCATAGAAGCCTTGCTGGCAAAGGCGGGTACGGACAGTGAAGCGAACGGCAGGCGCAACCGCGCGGAATGGTTCGCGCTTTTTGCCGTCTGCGGCGAGCTTGGCGCGGTGCTCGGCCCTGTTCTGGGTTCCATGCTGGCCGGTCTGGGATTTCGCCAGGTCTCTCTGGCGGGGGCTGCGGTATTTATCGTTGCGCTTGGCGTGCTGCATTTTTGCCTGCCGCGCAATCCGTCACGCCAGACGACGCTGCATATTACGCCGTGGTGGACCACCTTTCGCCAGCCGCGGTTTGTGGCGTTTATTATCGCCTACAGTTCATGGCTATTGAGCTACAACCAATTATACCTGGCATTGCCGGTGGAGATTGCCCGCGCCGGCGGCAGCGAGAAGGATTTAGGGCCGTTGTTTATGTTGGCTTCGGGGCTGATCATTCTGTTTCAGCTTCCCCTCGCCCGCTTTGCCCGGCGCGTTGGCGCGGTGCGGATATTGCCCTGCGGCTTTCTGCTATTGTCCGCGTCGTTTCTGAGTGTCGCTCTGTTCGCCGCATCGACGCCCCCGGACTCCTGGCTTCGCCTGCTGCCCGCCGCCTGTTTTGTTACGCTGCTGACGATGGGACAGATGTTACTGGTGCCCTCAGCAAAAGATTTGATCCCGCAATTTGCCGCGCCGTCCATGTTGGGTGCACACTATGGTGCACTGGCAACCGCTGGCGGTATTACGGTGCTGGCGGGTAATTTCCTGCTGGGCAGCCAGCTCGACCGGGCGTTAACGCCCTCAGCCGATGCCATCTCCCCCTGGTTGCAACTGGCGGTATTTCCGTTTTTAAGCGCTATCGCCCTGTTTTTTATTTGCCGGACCGGGCGGGGAAAAGAGAGCCGTTAACGCGTTATTTCTCCGCGCATGTCTCTGGATCGGTTTTTCACCCACTCTTTGTACATCCCCGGAGACATGCCCATCACGGCATTAAATGCGCGTCGGAATGCCGTTTCATCGTTGTATCCACACTCTGTTGCGACTTGTGAAACCGTCTTGCCGCGATTTTCCAGCAGCATAGCCGCTGTCTCCATGCGTACACGAGTAATAAAGCTTTTGGGACTTTCCTGCGTGAGTTCTGTCATTTTGCGATTGAGCGTTCTGGTGGTCATATTAAGCGATGCGGCAAGCTGCTCGACCGTTATCGATGGATCCTGAAAACGCACCAGGTGTTCGGCTTTAATGAGTAACGGATGGCGCGAATTCAAAAATCCCGCCGGGGCATAGAGATGTTGTGAGAGTGGCTGGCTATCAGCAACGGCCATATCAGCAGTCAGTTTTGCCATCTCATCGCCCGCGTACAACCTGACAACGTGTATCGCCAGATCCACCCATGAAAGCGGCCCGCCGGTGGTGATGATATTCCGGTCTTCCACCAGCGCTTTCCCCCAGACGGGTTTTGTAAGCGGATAGCGTTCCCTGAACGTGTGATATAACCACCATGTTGTCGCGCACATCCGTCCGTTTAACAGCCCGGCTTCTGCCAGAATAAAGCCCCCCGCGCAGGCACCGGCAACGGCACATCCTTGCTGATATTGTGCTTTTACCCACCGCGCTGCATCGGTGATTGCCGCTTTGGAAAGCGGATATTTTTCTTCATCAAGACGCATGCCGCTGGCAATAATCAGCGAATATTTATCGCTCTCAAAGGATCCTTCACTTTCAATCCGCCTGCCCTGCGCATCGATGACGGGATGACCATCCGCCGTGACGATCTGCGCGCTAAAACCCGGTTCGTTACCGGCATCGCGATGACACAGCGCCGGGTTTTGCTCAGCCACCTGATTTGCCAGCCAGAACATATCAGACAACCCCGAGAGGGCCGATTTCATACTTCCCGGCACCGCGAGTAAGGCAATTTTCATCATCAAGTCCTGAAAAACACAATGTCCGATTTTGCATGATACCTGTCATTAACGACACTTAATATCGCTTTCGGCATGGCGTTACACTCTGGAAACGTTATTTATACGCATCGGGATACCCTGCTATGTCCTTTTTCATCAATAAAATCATGCGACACGCGTCGTTTCTGCTCTGCCTCATTTTTGCAACAAGCGCTGGCGCACAGGAGTCAATTATCAAAAACATCGTTCTGGTTCATGGCGCATTTACCGATGGATCGAGTTGGTCCGCTGTCACTGCGCTCCTGCAGGCCAAAGGGTATAACGTTACCGCCGTACAAAACCCGCTGACTTCTCTTAACGATGATGTGGCGGCAACGGAGCGCGTCCTGCAACGGCAACACGGCGACGTACTGCTTGTCGGCCACTCCTGGGGTGGCGCGGTGATTACCCAGGCCGGAAATGGTGAAAACGTGAAAGGGCTTGTCTATCTGTCGGCACTGGTGCCCGACAGCGGTGAATCTGTTACCGATACCCTTACGCGCCTGAATGCCCCATGAGTGGGATGCAGCCAGATAACAACGGCTTGATTTGGCTGGATAACCCGGAGATGTTCCAAAACGTTATGGCAAATGATCTGCCTGAGCCTCAGGCGCGTTTACTTGCCGCAGCACAACAACCGATAGCAGCGAAAGCCTTCAATGAAAAAGTGAACCATGCCGCCTGGCACAATAAGCCATCGTGGTATTTAGTCACAGTAAAAGACAACGCGCTTAACCCTGCCGTACAAAACTTATTGGCGCGAGAAGCTGGCGCTAATATCACCCACCTCCCGTCAAGTCATATGTCAATGGTATCGCACCCGAAGGACGTTGCGGCGCTTATTGATAAAGCAGCACACAACCTTAAACAGTGACATTACACAGGTGTATTTATCATGCAAATCCTACATATCGATTCCAGTATTACATTGGAAAATTCTGTTTCCCGTCAGTTATCTTATGAAGTTGTAAAAGCGCTAACGGAAAACGGACAGTGTGAAAATATTATTTATCGTGATCTGGTTAAAGACGAAATACCTCACTTAACGGGTGATATTGCTGCCGGGTTCAGAGCAGTATCTGGCGCAGTGACCACACCTGAACTGGCCACTGAATATGCCCTTTCAGAAAAGATCGTCAACGAGTTTCTGACCAGCGATATGATTGTCATTGGTGCTCCGATGTACAATTTTACGGTCGCCAGCCAGTTGAAAGCGTGGTTAGACAGGCTCGCGCAACCAGGTAAGACGTTTCACTACACGGCAAATGGCCCGGTGGGGCTTGCGACCGGCAAGACAGTGGTTGTGGCTTCTGCGAGAGGCGGTTTCTATCACAACACGCCCCTGTCAGAAATGGATTTTCAGGAACATTATTTGCGCCATTTCTTTGCTTTTCTGGGCATCACCCAGGTGGAATTTATTCGGGTCGAGGGGGCATCAAAAGGCGAAAATATTAAGCAGCAGGAAATATTGCGCGCGCTGAGCGTTATTCCCCAACTTATTGACAGCATTACACACTAATAGGATCTCGCTATGTTATACGCCGTAACGCTGTATTATTTATGCTCTGAATCGGAGCTGGGTGCCCATATTGATGCGCATAAAAAGTGGCTGGTTGAGGGGATCAGTAAAGCAGGTGTCATCCTGGCCGGACCTCTCACAAGCGGTACCGGAGGGTATATTCTGTTTCACGGTGATAATGAAAAAGATATTTACGCGTATCTGGAAAAAGACCCGTTTGTCATACACAACAAGGTTACCGTGAATGTACTTAATATCGAGCCCATGTTGTGTTCAAATGCATTTCCTCCGCAATGGGCAGCAAATGCAAAGCTAATATAATGGAACAATAAGGGGGGTATTCCCCCTTTTATTGATGTCAGTCGCTGTGTGCGCCGTTACCCCCTTGCCCCCCCTCTTCCTGTTGACTTAAATTGTAATAAGCGTACATTTCAGGACATGAAGACATTCCTGATAATCGTTCCTGATGGCGGCATGTTGTTTGAAGCCGCCGGTATCGCCGACATTCTGATGCAGGCTAATCGTCTGCATGCACAAGACGGCCCGCAGCCGCGCTACCGCTTCTCTCTCGCTACGACTCAACCTCACCAGGTCATCCATGGTCAATCCGGGTTAAATCTGCTCGCCGATAGCCGTTTGCATGAAATCGACCCGCGTGAGCCCTGGGATACCATCATGATTACCGGACGCGGCGAGGATGAAGACGAAGGCACCGCGGTGGTCGACTGGCTACGTCTCGCTGCCCCCCATGCGCGGCGGGTGGTCTCTATTTGCGGTGGCGCGATGTTGCTGGCCGAAGCAGGGTTGCTCAGTGGACGAAGAGCAACCACCCACTGGCGACTGCTGGAAACCATGCAAACACGCTTTCCTGACATCACCCTCGAAGCCGGCCCCTTGTATGTTCAGGATGGCCCTGTCTGGACCTCCGGCGGCGTCAGTTCGGGCTTTGACCTGACGCTCGCGCTGGTTGAAGACGACTACGGGTTTAGCCTCGCGCTGGAAGTGGCCCAGAATATGGTGATGTATCTGCGTCGTCCTGGCGGTCAGCTCCAGTTCAGTCGTTACAATTTGCAGCAGGCCAGTAGCGTGGGTCCCATCAGTGACCTGCAAAGCTGGATCCTTACCCATCTGAACGAAGACTTGTCGGTGGACAAACTGGCGGAACGTGCGGCGATGAGCCCGCGTAATTTTACCCGTGTGTTCACGCGCGAAACGGGTGCTCCACCGGCGCGTTACGTTGCCGAAGCACGCCTGGCCGCGGCGCGTAACCGGCTGGAACAAACCAACGAAACGCTGGACAAGATTGCCGCTGAGACCGGCTTTGGCAGCAGCATCAATTTACGGCGAATTTTCGAACGCCAGTTACACCTTACCCCTGGCGAGTATCGTCAGCGCTTCCACTGCCGCAAAATGGCGTAAAGTGATCCTTATTTGTCGTTTACGCCAAACCGCCGCCGACCTACAGTGATGTCAGACATCGGATAAGAAGGAGTTCATCATGGTTAAGGTCGGCATTAACGGTTTTGGCAGGATTGGTCGTAACGTACTGCGTGCTGCGCTGGGCGATAAAGAAATTCAGATTGTGGCGATTAACGATCTGACGGACAGCAAAACGCTGGCGCATCTGTTAAAACACGATTCACTACTGGGCACCCTTCCCGTTCCCGTCGAAGCAGGCGAAGGCCAGTTAATTGTCGATGGTCAGGCCGTACGGGTGTTTAGCGAACGCGACCCGGCAAATATTCCCTGGCGTGACGTTGGCGTCGATATTGTGATTGAAGCCACCGGCTTCTTTACCGATCGCGAAAAAGCGGCGGTACACATCAGCAGCGGCGGCGCGAAACGCGTGATTATCTCCGCTCCGGGTAAAAACGATGACCTGACCATTGTGCTGGGGGTTAATGACCAGCAATACGATCCCGCGCGCCATTTTGTTGTGAGCAACGGCAGTTGTACGACGAATGGTCTGGCCCCGGCCGCGCAGGTGCTGCATCAGAATTTTGGTATCGAACATGGCCTGATGAATACCACTCACGCCTACACCAACAGCCAGGTTTTGCACGACCAGCCAGAAAAAGACCTGCGTGGCGCGCGGGCGGCGGCACTCTCCATCGTGCCGTATTCCAGCGGCGCGGCGAAAGCGCTGGGGAAAGTTATCCCGGAACTGGACGGACGCCTCACCGGTTATTCCTTACGTGTGCCGGTGCCAGTGGTATCGATTGTGGACCTGACCGTGACCTTAAAACGCGATGTGACGGTAGACGAAGTGAACGCGGCTTTCCGCAACGCTGCCGAAGCCGGTCCGCTGAAAGGCATCCTGGGGTACAGCGACGAACCGCTGGTCTCCAGCGATTACCAGGGCGATCCGCGCTCGTCCATTATCGATGGGCTGTCGACACTGGTGATTGGCGGTAATCTGGTGAAAATCCTCGCCTGGTATGACAACGAGTGGGGCTTCTCTAACCGCCTGGTTGACCTTGCGAAAAAGATGGCACAGCGCGGGTTGTAATAACATCCGCATAAACGAAACCACGCTGCGGCGTGGTTTTTTCGTCTTATTACGATCAGAACGTCACGGGCGTGTTCACCCATAGCACTCTGGCGACCACGGTACCAATATTGCGGTAACCATGCGGGATCTGGCTCGGGAAATAGAACGAATCCCCCTGCTCCAGGGTCCAGACATCGTCTCCCAGACGCAGTTCCAGTTCACCTTCCAGCACATAGCCCATCTCTTCGCCGTGGTGCTCAATCAGACCGTCACTGGCGACACCCGGCTCGATAATATGAATATTTCCCTGCAGCAAACCGCCCTTGTGATGCCAGGTCAGGTTCTCAAGCTCAATCCCCCCTTTTTTGCTGCGTTGCAAAAAACGTTTACGGTTACGCTGGGAAGGTTTCAGAACGGGTTGATCGGCGGTCCAGTCATCGGCCATCAGATCGGCAATACTGGTCTCCAGCGCCTTTGCCAGACGGTGCAGCATCGCCAGCGACGGCGAAGCTGCGTCATTTTCCAGTTTGGATAACAGACTTTCCGAGCATTCCACCTTTTGCGCAAGCTGCTTGAGGGTCATTTCCTGCACCAGGCGTGCGTGGCGCAGCCGCATTCCCAGCGGGGTTCCGGTAGATTTGATGTCAGCGTTTTTTTTCATCTGTCTGCTTCAATAAAGTCTGCCTGTGGCCTGCGTCGCGCAGGCCTGGCAAGAAAAATCATCCCACAACGACGAACTGAATTTCTTTCGGTGAGCAGCCGTTAATCGGCACGATGTCCTGTGGACAGGCGGACATCACGACCACGCAATCCAGCTCGGCACGAATCTCTACATAATCACCTGCTTTACTGACGGTGGGCAACCAGGAAATGGAATAATCAGGATTTACCGGCGTGTTCATCCATAAATTGAGCGGTTGTGGCACTTCGCGGGCGCGCAGACCAATCGCATTGAGCGCCATACGCATATTATCGGCGCAGCTATCGTGGTACTCCGTAATGCCCATGTTGGTGTAACGGTAGAGATCGCAGGCGGCAATCAGCGTGTCATGCACACCCGGTGAGGTATCGGTCAGCAGCGTCGCGATGGCGCGACGTTGGTTGGTCACCAGCACATCACCCGGCTGCGGGATGATTTTGTCGATAAAAGCACGGGTGTGCTCCATAGAGGCAAATTCGCTGAGATCGCTGCTGTTAAAAAACCATGTATCGCACACCTGGCTGCCAGGGGTGTTGATGATCTTAATCACCTGCCCTTTTTTCAGTAAAACGGCGCGTCCGCAGCGGGGTGGAATAGTATAAAGCTCATTGAATACCGGCGCGCCATCGGCTGAAATCGGCGAGGTTGCCGTCGGGTTGATTCCCAGCGCGTCGCCATTGTCTTTCTCGCAGCAGGTTGGGTAATGTGCAGTTGCAGTCATGATTTAACTCCGTCAAATGATTGGGATAGCTCAGTCAGCGCGCAGGCCAGCGTGCGGGCGCCTGCCGCCAGTGAGCGAGGATCGGTATATTCAGCCGGGTTATGGCTAATGCCTTGATGGCTGGGGACAAAAATCATACTGGTCGGACAGTGTTCGGCCAGATACATGGCGTCGTGAAACGCACCAGACAGCAGCTCCATATGAGCGATATCCAGCGCATTTCCGGCCGCTTGCAGAGTGTGATTGATACCGGCGTCAAAGGTGACCGGCGCTTTGTTCAATAAAGGCTCGACGGTGACGTGTTCACTCGAAAGCGAGCTCATCAGCGCATCGAGCTGTGCCAGTTTTTCCGTCGATGGATGACGAAAATCGAGGGTAAAACGCACGCATGACGGGATGGTGTTGATGGCATTCGGCGTGACCTGCCAGCGGCCAAACGTCAGACGCAACGCGTCATCTGTTGCATCGCCCATTGCCTGCTCAATGTGAACAAGCTGCTCGCGGGCCAGAGTCATCGCATCCTGGCGCAGTGTCATCGGCGTGGTCCCGGCATGGGCCGCTACCCCATGGCAGGTAACCTGATACCAGCGCACGCCCTGAATGCCTTTAACAACAGCCAGCGGCAAATTCCGGTTTTCCAGCACCGGGCCTTGCTCGATATGTAACTCCACGAAGCAGGCCATTTCGCGGTCAGGACGCAACGGGATCGACGCAAAACGCGTCTGATGTTGTGCCAGCGCGTCGCGAAACGACACGCCATCCACGCCCATCACGCCAAGATGATCGGACAATCTCGCCGGGTCGACGAAGGCGCTGGAGCCCATAGCTCCCGGCGCGAAGCGGCTGCCCTCTTCGTTGGTCCAGATAACCACTTCAATTGGACGCCCGGTGGTAACCTGCGCGTCATTGAGCGCTTTCAGGCACACCAGCCCGGCTATCACACCGTAACAACCGTCGTAGTTGCCACCGGATGGCTGCGTATCGATATGGCTACCGGTGACGACGGGTGAAACGGCTAATCGTCCCGGACGGCGGAAGAATAAATTGGCGGCGGCGTCGCGGTAGACTTCGCAACCGAGTTCGCAGGCGAGATCAATAATCCACGCCCGTGCATCCAGTTCCACCTCGCTCAGCGCCTGACGATCCACGCCGCCATTCGCTAACTTGCCAAATTCCGCCAGTTGCGCCAGCAACTGATTCAGCCACGCCTCGTCAACCTGGCGGGCGACCCGTAAGCTCGTTTCCATCATGGTAATTTCTCCAGCTCTTCGGGTTGTAGCGGCCTGCGAAACAGCGGTGCGAGGAAGCTTTTCAGGCGCTCGCTTTTCGGCTGTGTGAACATCTGGCGCGGCGTACCGCTTTCAATAATGTGACCATCGGCCATGAACACCAGCCGTGATGAGATATGGGCAGCAAACGCCATCTCATGGGTGACCATCACCATGGTCATGCCCTGTCCGGCAAGGCTTCGGATAACGTCCAGCACCTCTTCTACACGTTCCGGGTCGAGCGCCGAGGTGGGCTCATCAAGCAGCAAGAGTTCCGGGTTCAGGGCCAGTGCGCGGGCAATGCCTACCCGCTGTTGCTGACCACCGGACAACCTCACCGGCCAGTCATCGGCTTTTTGCACCATCCCGACGTGTCCCAGCGCAGCCATTGCCGCCGCTTTTGCCGCCTGGCGTGGCATCTTTTTGCCCAGCACCAGCGGTGCGGCGACATTCTCCAGCACCGTCATATGCGGCCAGAGATTAAACTGCTGGAACACCATCGACAGTGGCCTGCGCACGTCGGCAATCAGGCTGGCGCTGTCGACATGCGCGGGGCCACGCTGCGTACCGGAATAACCGAGCAACTGCCCTTTAATCAGCACGTCGCCTTTGTCATAGGCTTCGAGAAAATTCATGCAACGCAGCGCGGTCGTTTTCCCGGAACCGGACGGGCCAATCAGGGTGACTATCTCACCGTGATCGACGCGTAAATTGATGTCATTCAGCACTACATGGTTTGCGAATGACTTGCCTACATGGCGCATTTCGAGCACCGGCGCAGAGGTATTGCTCACGTTATTCTCCGGTTCGTAGTACATGACTCAGTGTTCTTACGCTCAGGCTGCCCCCCTGGGCCAGCAGCCAGTAGCTGATGATCAGCAGGGTGTAAGGCAGGATATAGCTGTAGGTATTGGCCACAATCTGACTCGTCGTCATGGTCAATTCCGGGACGGTAATAATTGACGCGATGGCGCTCTCTTTAATGGTCAGAATGAACTGATTACCCAACAGCGGTAGCGCAAAACGAACGGCCTGCGGCATCTGGATATGCCAGAAGCAGCGACGCGTAGAGATAGTGTTGGCGAGTGCCGCCTCGCGCTGCCCCGGCGGGATGCTGTTCCACGCGGTGCGAAAAATTTCACTGAAATAGGCGGCGCTATACAGCGTCAGCGACAGCAGCGTGGCCTCCGTCGCGCTCAGCATGATGCCGACAGACGGCAGGCCAAAGTAAATGACGGCAAGCTGCGCCAGAAACGGCGTGCCACGGATAGCCCAGACGTAAACGCGCCACAGGCGAAACATCAGGCCGCGTCTGCCACAGAGCCCGTTGATGGCAAACCCCAACAACATGCCGCCGAACGCGGCACACAGGCTTAGCCACAGCGTTACCCCCAGCGCCTGAACGTAGGCAGGCAGGTATTGTGTGAGTTCAGTCATCGTTGTTCCCTCTGCCAGTGGCGTTCCGCCTGGCGGCCCAACAGCGCCAGCAGGCTGGTCAGCAGTAAGTAGACCAGGGCGACGGCCAGATAGACCTGCAACGGCTGGTAGGTGGACGACGCCAGTTGCTGGCCCACACGCATCAGGTCGGTCAGCGCAATCACCGACACCACCGCCGAGGCTTTGATCACATCAATCAGTTCGGAAATCAGCGACGGCAGCGTTGTCCGGATAACCTGCGGCACCTGAATACGCCATAAAATCTGTCGGGGACTCAGCCCGCAAATGGCGGCGGCTTCCAGTTGGCCGGGGTGAATACTGGCGAAACCACTTTTGAGAATTTGCGATTGCCAGGCGGCTGTGTTCAGCGTTAAGGCCAGCGCGGCGGCCACAAAGCCGGGAATGTTGAGACCCAACTGCGACGGCAAATAAAAGCAGAGCAGCAACTGCACCAGCACCGGGGTTCCCCGGAACAGACTGACCCATCCATGGGCCATCATACGGTAAATGCGTAACGGGCTTGTCGACATCTGCCATACCCCAATACCCACCAGAAAACCGGCGATCATCGCCGTCAGGCACAGTGCCGCTGTCGTGAGCGCCCCTTGCGCCAGCATGGGAAGCCAGTGGATAAAGCGCGTTATGAAATCCGTCATCGTTGACTGCTCACAGTGCCGGTTCAGGCATTTCTGTCGCCGGAACGGTCATCGTGAAGCCGAACCATTTCTGTTGCAGTTCCTTCATGGTGCCATCGCGGTTGGCTTCGATAATCCCGTCGCTGATAAGCTTGACCAGGGAGGCGCTGTCGGCATCTTTACGCCCTACCCAACCAAAGAAGGTTTGTGGCCCGATCATCTCCGGGAGCGTGGCAAACACGCCGGGACGGGTTTTGATTAACGGCCCCAGGTTTGAGAGCGACTGGGCAACGCCATCAAGTCGGCGAGACGCCAGGTCAGCATAGGCTTCATCAAACGCCACATACTGTTTGATCTCTTTAATGCCTGGTTTGCCGCTCGCGCGCAGCGCCTGGTCGAAGGATTGCAGCACCTGCAACTGACCGGAACCGGCCTGTGAACCCACGACTTTGCCGCTCAGGTCATCCGGGGTTTTGATGGCGTCGTCTCCCGCCCTTTTGAGCAGAGCAACGGTGGATTCCGCTACCGGTGCGGTAAAGCCGAAGTGTTCAATACGCTGTTTATTGACGGTAACGGCAGTGACCACGAAATCGAATTTCTTCGCATCCAGCCCTGGCAGGATGCCCTGGAAAGGCAGGTCCAGTTGTTTCACCTTCACGCCCGGCAATGATTTCGCAAGAATATGGTTCATCAGGTCAACGTCGTAGCCGACGATCTTTCCGTTATCGACATACTCAAAGGGGGCGTATCGCGCTTCCGTGGCAACGGAGATCTCTTTGGCCTCTTTAATTCTTTCAAGCAGATCGGCGCTAAACGCCTGGGCGCAAAAAAGGCTGGCGGATACCAGTGTCAGACAGGCAGGTAAAGTCAAACGGGTCAGTGTCATGGCGTGCTCTCTGAAAGTAATTTGAACATAAGTAAAGTTACTTGAACGACATTAGAGAGGCATGAAACATGCCAACTGAGTCAGTGGCAACGATAAATTTCATAGGATTTTGAAAAGTAAGCGATATCTTACAGAGGTGTTACGCAGATGCGATCCCTGGCGGCTGTCAGGGATCGGCGTGTGCACATTTGGTGTGCACGGGCATGGTGCTTTTACTGCTTAAAAAGAGTGCAATGCGCGTTATCGATAACGTGAAATCAGCCCGGCTGACGGTGTGATTTTTCCCGTAACGCCAGCGCTTCATGGCGCTGTATGAAATCATTTTTGAGCTGGCTGTAGCGCTCAGACAGGTTTCCACTGTGTTCTGCCGCCTCGCGTTTTACCCTTTCGTATTCCTGAGCGATATCGCTGTGCTGGCGCAAATAATCACGAAATGCCAGATGTCGTACCGCGTGCTGGCTGCCCAGCTCAAAGGCGTGAAGATGATGGGTTCGTTGATTCTCGCCTTTTACAAAATAGCGCCTGCCCGCAATACCATACTCACCTCGCGGCGTGTAACCCGCCTGGCGCAGGGTGTCGTTATGTTTATCCAGCAGATGTAACGAGGTCACTTCCAGCAGGATGTCGATGATGGGTTTTGCCGCAAGGCCGGGAACAGCCGTACTGCCAATATGGTGGATAGCGACAGGTATGTCCGATAACACGCATTGTAATAATAACGCTTCTTTCTGATAGCGCTCGGGCCAGGAGGCATCACTTTGCTCGATAGAAATACGGCGTCCGGCCATCTTGTTCCCCTTAAGAGATTCGACGTTTACTGCCTGATGGTGAAGACCGGGTTGCTGGTCTTTCAGGCTGAATATTCATTGCTCTCCGCGCTGGCGGTAGAGACAATCCAGTCGCGGAATTTGCGACTCATTTTTTGGAGCAGCGCCGATTCGTCATAGACCAGATAATAGGCCAGTAGCGAATCAATGGTGACGCGCAACGGATTGATCAACAGACCTTTTTTCAATTCATCACGAATAATGGTGCTTCGAATAAGCGCAATGCCTTTCCCGGCAATCGCCGCTTCCAGTACGCCATTGGAATCAACAAATACCGGCCCTTTTTCCTCAATGGCATGCGCGATACCGGCCGCCTTAAACCAGACGGCCCAGTCCATGCGATGCTCATCATGCAGCAATGTGAATTGGGTCAGGTCCAGCAGCGAGGTAAGTGTTTGTCCATCGGGAATAAGCCCTGGACTGCATACCGGAAGAAGACGATCGTTAATCAGGCACTCCGCCTCCAGACCCGGATAGTGCCCGGAGCCGTGTCTGATAGCAAAATCAATCCCTTCGGTTAACAAATCCACCTGACGATTCGTGGTACTGATTTGCACCTCAACGCCTGGATTCTGCTTCTCAAACGCTGGCAGGCGCGGCAGCAGCCACTGAATAGCAAAGCCGCTGGTACAACTGACGGTAATGCTGTTTTGCTTCTCTTCGTCCAGCAGACGCTGCGTCGCTTCGGATATCTGGTCAAAGGCCGGACGGATAGCGCGTAAATAAATGCGCCCTTCTGTTGTCAATTCCAGCGCCCGCGCGCCTCGAATGAACAAGCGTGAATGCAGCATCTCTTCGAGTTTGGACACTTGTTGGCTCACGGCACTGGGGGTAACGCATAACTCTTCGGCGGCCCGCTTAACACTCATGTGTCTTGCCGCAGATTCAAAGCACATAAGCGCATGTAAAGGTGGCAATTTCATCGTCGCCTCGATTCCATGATTTAGGAAAACTTAATTATAGAAGAAATCCTTGCTTGTCATGCCTCTGGCTAACGTTTTAGTTTTTCTGCCACCTTCCGATGAAACAAACAGGTATCACATGCGCCCTTCTGATTACACAAGACTCTTCCTGCTGGCTGCCATTTGGGGGGCCAGTTTCCTGTTTATGCGCATTGCCGCACCCGAATTCGGCGCCGTCACGACCGCCTTTCTTCGCGTATTGTTGGGCGTTATCGGTCTTGCCGCCATCCTGGTCATGATGAAATCCCCCTTTCGTTTTGAGCAAAAATTTGGCGTGGCACTGCTGCTCGGGGTGATGAATTCTGGCCTGCCTTTTCTGATGTATTGCCTGGCGGCAACGCGCTTACCAGCGGGCTATTCTGCGATCCTCAATGCCACCACCCCCTTGATGGGGGCGTTGATCGGCTGCTTCTTTTTTGGCGAGACGCTGACGCTACGTAAATGGGGAGGCGTGGTTTCAGGGATTGTCGGCATCATGATCATCACGACGACAGGTAAAACAGACGTGACCGCCAGCGTTGTCACAGGCGTTATCGCCTGCCTTGTCGCCACAGCCTGTTACGGACTGGCCGGTTTTCTGACGCGCCGCTGGATAAGCCAGCGCGGCGGGCTGGATCCGAAAATGGTCGCCTTCGGCAGCCAGCTCGGCGCCACGCTGTTTCTCTTGCCCTTCTTTGCCTGGTCAGTCGGTCGCGGCCCTGCCATTGGCTGGCTACAGGGCAATGTCTGGGCAAGCGTTATCGCGCTTGGACTCATTTGCACCGCGGTGGCCTACATTCTCTATTTCCGGCTGATTGCCGATATTGGCCCGCTGCGCTCATTAACTGTCACTTTTTTAATCCCCCCTTTTGCCGTGTTGTGGGGCTACCTCGTACTGGGGGAAACCCTGAGTGAAGGTTTTGGCATCGGGGCACTGATCGTCTGTCTTGCGGTCTGGATGATTGTCAGCCCTGGCAAAAGCGCCACGCAGTAACGTTTCAGGCTTTATCGACAGGCGCTAAGCAGGTACGGAAAAACGCATGTGCTTTTTCCTTCAATGCCGCCGATTGGGTAATATTTTTCCATACGCTATTATGCCCGGCATTCGGGACAATAAAGAGCGTTTTCCAGAGCGCCTCCCTTGCGGCATTATGCAATTTCGCAGGGATTTCTTGTGGTATGACTTCATCGCGCTCTGCGGCGACAATCAGTATCTTCCCTCTGAAACCGGCAAGCAGCGGCCAGGCATCCGAGTCCTGCCAGCTCTTCTCCTGGCGGATTATCTGTGAAAAGGCCGGGCCGAAGTTTACCGTTGCGGCCACGGGGGTATAGACACCGGGCACGAGAAGAATAAGCGAGCGAAAATCCACCCGCGCACTGAGCTGTATGGCATTGTACGCACCCATACTGGAGCCAAGACAGCCGGTGAGCGGCACATTGAGGTGCGCGATGACCGCCAGCGCCTGCCGGGTGCGGCTTTCCAGCGAGGACTCACTCATCGAACCTGTCGATGCGCCATGTCCGAGGCAGTCAAAGGCGGTGGTCCCGTAGCCCATTTCATCGAGTAGCTGGCGGTAATGGGCGAAGACCTCCCGGTCTTTCGAACCGCCGTGGATCATTAATATGTGACCATTGCTGCCATAAGAGGAGTCGCCACGCAGGGTGTGTCCGGCAAAGGGAACGTCAAAATACTCTCTGTTTATCATCTGTTTGTGCCTGGATAGGTGAGCACGTCAGGCCGAGGCCGCAGCGAATAAGCCCGGCGTGGTGCCAAAGTGTGCGCGGAAGTGTTTTATCAGATGACTTTGATCGAAGAAACCGACATCGCTGGCGACCTGCGATGCGCTTATACCACGGGAAAGCAGCCCTTTTGCTCTGACCAGGCGAATCTGCGTCAGATACTGGTGCACTGACAAACCGGTCATGGCCTGGAAGGTACGCATAAAATAGAACTCGCTTAAGCCCGCGACGGTCGCAATCTCTTTCACGGTCAGCGTCTGCGCGTAACTGCTATGCAGAAATTCAATGGCTTTGCGGATGTCGGCGCGCATCACATCCTGACGTGCACCTTTGACTGTCCGTTCACCATAATTGCCGATGAGAATATTGAGTATCTGGTACATCACGCACGCTTTTTCCAGCGGGTCATCACTGGCATTGAGCACCTGGGCGGCATGTAGCATTCGTCGGGCAATCCGCGGGTCGTGTCGCATGCCTTCGGTACCAAAATTGACGTCTCCTCGCCCTTTCAGCACGGTTTCTGCGACGTCATTGATCAGGCTTTGCGACGGATAAAACGCGCAATAATCCCAGCCTTCATCGCGCTGCACCGCCTCGCCGGTGTGCACTTCGCCTGGCATAATCACCATTACCGTTCCCGCCGCCGCGATCCCTTTTTGTCGGCATATTCGGGTGCGCTGGGCACCACGGGCAAACGCCGCAATTACAAACTCGTCATGGAAATGCGGCGGATAACTGTGCTCATAACATGAGGCCCGCAGGATCTCCATTCCCCCGTGCAGTTCATTATCACGCCACAGCTTGATGTCATCCCGTCTGTTTTGCGTCACGTCTTCGTTCTCCAGCCCGCTCTACCGCCATTTTTTATAAATGCGCAGGATTTTACTATCGCGATTTTTCAGGATCCTTAAGATTGCACATTCGGACAAGAAAGAAAGGGAAAAGTAATGTTGATGAAGAGTGACGCCATGCGCAAGGATGACCCTATAGCCCTGTTTCGTGGCGGTGTTGCCGCTTGCCTGCCAACCATCCCCGGCTATTGGAGTATCGGTTTTGCCGCCGGTGCTATCGGCACGTTGTCCGGGTTTACCGTCTGGCAAACGGCGTTTCTGGCGACCGCGCTCTATACCGGCTCGGCCCAATTTTTGTTTTACTCGCTCTGGGCTGCGGGGGCAGAAATGGCTTCGGTGGTGCTGAGCGTGTTCCTGGTGAATCTACGCTACCTGCTGATGAGCTCGGCAATGAGCGTGTTCTTTCGCGAGCAGACAACGCTGCAGAAAATCGTGAGTGGCTTACTGTTGACCGATGAAACCTTCGGCGTGGCGGTTCAGCGCGGCGGCCATCAGGGAACGGTGCCCTTTGCCTGGATGTTTGGGCTTAACCTGGCCGCGTGGCTGAACTGGATCCTCGCCTGTGTGGTGGGCGGATGCCTGGCCTCGGCGCTGCCACCTGCGTTAATGGAAGGATTAAGTTTCAGTCTGGTATCGATGTTTATCGGTCTGGTGCTGATGATTTGGTTTGCCAGTCGGCAGAAAAAACTCGAAACGTTCAGCGTGGCAATAGCGGTACTCGTTACGCTCTTTGCCGCCGGTCATATGGAGTTAAGTGTCATTGTGATTGTCGCCGCTTCTCTGTCGGCAACACTGGCTACGGTATTGTTACGCGTGACGCAGAAAGGAGCGAAATAAGATGGAGCGAAATATTTTACTGACGATTGCGATCGCGGCCCTGGTGACGGCGCTGATGCGCACGGTGCCGATTTTACTGCTTTCCCGCTTTCGTCTGGCTCCGGTCGTTCAGCAGTGGCTGGGGTTTATTCCCGCCGCCATTATGGCTGCCATTATTGCGGCGGAACTTATCGAGAAACCGGCCCTGACCAGCAACGGAATAAGCATATCGTTACTGGCGGCTGCCATCGCCGCCATTACCGGGATTATCACGCGTGGGCTTTTTGCCACCGTTATTGCCGGGATGGTAGCCTACACAGGCCTGCGCTATTTTTTCGGCCTGTAGTCACAGGCTGATGCTGTAACGGACGATATCGCCCAGTTCCGCAACCTGATCATACAGTTTTCGGGCTGGGTTGTTCGTCCGGGTCACCCAGTAGAGTTTTGCCCAGCCGCTTTTTTCACCCTCCTGACGAATTGCCTCAATCAGCGCTCGTCCCGCACCGCGACCGCGCAGTTGTGCATCCACATAAAGGTCTTCCAGATAACAGATGGGCTTCGTGACCCAGGTACCTTCATGCATGACGCACAGGGCAAAACCCACCAGTTGTCCATCCATAACGGCGACACGGCATAACAGTGTGGATTCGGGGGAATGAATGCGCGCCCAGGTGGCGCGCGTAACGGCATCACTTAGCGTGCTGCCCGCAAAATCAAGATAGCCCTGCCACAGCACTGACCACACAGCATAATCGTCGGGTCTGGCCTCGCGTACTTCCACGTCCATTTTTTATCCTTTTGAAATATCACGTGAGGAGCGATAGTACGCCTGTTTTTCCCTGCAAGACAGTTCAGTTTTCCGGTAGCAGGCGTTGGCATACGTCACGTACAAACGTCCGTAACCAACGGTGTGCCGGGTCGCCTTCTGTTCGGGGGTGCCACAGTAGCGATACGGTGATCCCGCGTGTTTTCACCGGCAGTTCGAATACCGACAGATCGGCGACCGCCGACCGATGAATGAGAAACGAAGCCGGAACCAGCGCCACCAAATCCGTCGCCCGGGCCACAGCCAGCGCAGCGGGAAAACCGGGAACGAGGGCTGCCACTTTGCGCGTAAGGCCGACCTCTGCCAGTGCGTCATCCACCGGGCCGGAAAGTGTTCCCCGGCGCGAGGCCACGACATGCTTCCATTCACTGTAATGTGACATTGTCACTTCTTTAAGCTGGGCCAGCGGATGCCCTTTTCGCACCACGCCGACGAACCTGTCGCGAAACAGCGCCTGGACGCGGATCTCCGGCCCCATCTCACCGAGCACGCCAATCTCAAGATCCACCAGCCCTTCACGTAAAGGATGCGGCGTTTTCTCCGGCTTTGCGGCAAAACGCAGAGTGATACCCGGTGCAATGGCCGCGGCTTCGGCAACCAGTGCCGGGCCGAACACTTCCACAAAGCCGTCGTTGGCACGCAGGGTAAAAAGCTGTTCATGGGTGCTGATGTTCAGCTCGGTCTGTGCCGGGCGCAGTAACGCGCGGGTTTCGAAAACCGCGTTTTGCGTACGCGCGCGGATCCCTTCGGCATAGGGCGTTAACACCATGTTGCGCCCCGCCCGCACCAGTAAGGGATCGCCGGTGGTCTCCCGCAGGCGACCGAGCGTGCGGCTCATCGCCGAGGCACTTAGCCCCAGATGGCGTGCCGCACCCGCAACACTTTTTTCAGCAAGCAGAACGTCCAGTGCAAACAGAAGGTTCAGATCGGGTTCGGTCATCATATGTCCTGTATTGAGATAAGGCGTTTGGTGCAGGTTATAAGTGCAAATGCTGCGTCTTCCGCCCTGTATATCCAGTCATTATAGTGACCTCTCGCATCTATTTCGCAGAGGTTTTTTATGCATTTGTTCTCTGACCAGCCGGGTGATGAAGGACTGCCGGGACACGAACGCCGTCTGGCGATGGTGGCGGTAATGACCAGCACCACGATGGCTGTTTTTGACGGCTCGATGGTCAATATCGCCCTGCCACAAATTGCCCGTGTGCTTGAGGTTTCCTCCGGCGATGCGGTGTGGGTTGCCAATGGCTATCTGTTATCCGCCGCCATGACGCTGGCCATTTTCGCCGCACTGGCTCCCCGGACGGGCTTTCGTGCCCTCTTTGCCGCCGGGATAAGCCTTTTTACGCTGGCGTCTCTGGGCTGTGCGCTGTCGACCTCACTGGAGATGCTGGTGGCGATGCGACTGTTGCAGGGCATTGGCGGTGCCGCGACATTAAGTATTGCGCCTGCCATTTTGCGCTCCATTTTCCCTGGCCGTTTACTGGGGCGGATCCTGGGGATCCACGCCCTGCTCATCGCCGCCAATACGGCCATCGCCCCGGTGATCGGCGGTGCCTTACTCTCCTCCCTCGGCTGGCAATGGTTGTTCGCGATAAATCTCCCTTTTGGTGTCATCGCCCTGCTACTGACGCTGCGCGTGGTGCCTGTCCATCGCGGTATCATTCGCGGGCGCTTTGATGTTGCCGGCGCCCTCTTTTCAGCCATTATGCTGGGTGCCGTGATCATGGCCTCAAACGCCTTCTCGCGGCCCGGTGAAGCCGGAGGCTCGCTATTAACCCCGGCGATCTACGGGCTTGTTGCCGTTATCTCGGGTATCGCTTTTGTTTACCGTCAGCGCCGGGCGGCACAACCTTTACTGCCACTTACGCTTTTTGCCTCTGCCCGCTTCTCTCTGGCCGCCTTAACCTCGCTCGCGTCGTTCGTCAGCCAGGGGATGACCTTCGTTGCGCTGCCGTTTCTGTTTCAGAGCGTTTATGGCTATAGCGCGTTTACCTCTGCGCTGCTTTTTACCGCCTGGCCCGTCGGGATTGTGCTGGTTGCTCCCCACGCCGGACGGCTGGCCGATCGCTATGCCCCGGCCGTTATCTCCACTGTTGGATTATGCCTCTTTGGCGTCGGGCTCCTGTTGTTAGCGCTGTTGCCGGAAAACGCGCCGGTGTGGGATATCAGCCTGCGTGGTCTGGTGTGTGGGATAGGGTTTGGTTGTTTTCAAAGCCCCAATAACCGGGAGATGCTGGCCAGCGCCTCCCGGGAACACAGCAGCTATGCGTCGGGTATTCTCGCTATCATGCGCACGTTTGGTCAGTGTCTGGGGGCGGCTTTTATTGGCGTGATTTTGTCAGTTTACGCGCCGTCAGGCACGCTGGCCCAGGAGGCGTTCGCGGTACGTCTGGGGTTGTGGCTGGCGGCGGGCGCGACGCTGCTGGCGATCGTGGTGAGCGTCAGTCGTTTAAAAACCCGGCCCGTAATGTAAGTCAGACCTGAAATGCCGTTCGCAGAAGAGGCTGAACGGCATTTTTGATGCTCAGTCTGGTGCGGTATTACACTGCTCAGGTCTCTGGATAAAACTCTCAAGCGCACGCTTTTGCTTCCCTTTGCTATCGAAATTTTCCCGGTTAAGCCAGGCTTCGAGCGCTGCACGCAGCGGAGGCCATTCACTGTCGATAATGGATAGCCAGTCGGTATCGCGATTGCGCTGCTTGCGGGTCATCACCTGGCGAAAACGGCCTTCAAACGTGAACCCGATGCGCTCAGCGGCGCGTCGTGAAGCGATATTCGTTGAGTCGCAGCGCCATGCCACCCGGCGATAACCCAGCGCGAAGGCCTGGCTCAGCAATAAATAGAGCGCTTCTGTACCCATCACGTTGCGTTGCATCAGCGGGGACCAGGTCACATGGCCGATTTCAATGGCCCCGTTAACGGTATCAATCGCACTCCAGCACACCACGCCGCAGGCACGATTATCGGTACAGTTGATGACGGCATATGGCACCAGGCTGTCATCCGCAATTTTGTGAGCGATCCAGGCAGCCATCTCTTCGCGCGTCTGTGGTTTATTTGCGCCCAGCCATGTCCAGTCACGGTCATCTTCTGCCAGCGAAAAAGCCTGGAAAAGCGCATCGCAATGGTTTGAGTCGAGGGGCGCTAACTGGCAGTAGTGGCCGGGAAGCGCGACGCGTGCAGGTTTGGCAACGGGTTGCCAGTCTGGCAGCGCAAAACCGACCTGCTGCCCGTACTGGTTAATTTGCGTGGTGTTCGTCATCAGTGACATCCTTGATTAAGCGACAGATTTTTACCCTATCTTTCATCTTTTTATCGCGGCGTGCATTAACGATTACGGCATACTGTTAATAATGGCGCAATATTGCTCGATGATTATGTCGCCCTTCTGATGCCGGGTCTGGAGAACATCACATGAGATATTACCCCCTTTTGCGACTTGCGCTTGTGTTAAGCATACTGGTGCCAGTGGTTAGCCTTGCCGCTTTACCCGTCGGGCCGCAGGTCGGCGACCAGGATTTATCCCCGTTTTACCGCTGGAATGGTGCGCTCCCCGATAAACCCGGCGTTATGCTGCGTGAAGAGCCCATGAAACACCAGCCGGAGATCGCTGCGGCACAATCGCGGCGAATCCTCTATACCTCCCGCGACGTGCGCTGGGATGCCGGTATTGTCCCCGTGAGCGGGACGCTCTATTTTCCGCGAGGCAAACCGCCGTCAGGCGGCTGGCCGCTGGTTGCCTGGGCACACGGCACATTGGGTGTCGCTGACACCTGCGCCCCCTCCTGGACAGGGCATGCACCGCGCGACGCGAGTTACATCAATAAATGGTTGCAACAGGGGTTTGCCGTCGTCGCAACGGATTATCAGGGGCTTGGCGGGCCGGGGCCGCACCCTTATCTGATTTGGCAAGCCGAAGGACGCTCAGTGCTTGATAGCGTCCGCGCGGCGTTGCAGGCCCACCCGCAGCAGCTCGCTAATCGCCTTGTGATAACCGGGCAATCACAAGGCTCGGGGGCCTCACTGGGTGCAAGCTATATTGCCCCGGGCTACGCGCCGGAACTCAAACTACTGGCGACCATTGCCACCGGTCTGGTGGCGACATTCCCTGACGGCCCCGTTGCGGCGGGTGACGGGCGAATTCATGGCACACCACCCCGCCTGGAAATGTTACGCCTGATCGGAGGTTCGCTGGCGGATGATGCGCCAGCGCCTGAATCGCTGGTGACAGACAACGGGGCAAAGCTGCTGGCACGGGCCAGGGTTTCCTGCATGCCTGAACTCGGGCATGTTCAACGCCGTCTGCATCTGAATGCCAACAATGCGTTTATTGGCGGCAGCGAGCGTATCACCTCTGTGTTAAAACCCGTCACGGATATGCCATCAGCACGCTTTCCCGCGCCGCTGTTTCTGGCGACCGGTCTGGCGGATCGCACGCTGTCGCCCTATCACCAGTATGCCGCCGTGGCGGCACTGTGCGCGGCAGGTAACCCGCTTGAATGGAAAACCTATCAGGGCATCACCCATAACGGCATTGTGAATACCGCGTTTGCAGATGAACTCACCTTTGTTCAGGCGGTGCTGGCGGGTAAACCGCGACCGGACAGTTGTGGGACGTTGGTTGTACCAGGCAAGGCCCAGCCCGCACTAAAGGATATCTTGTATAACAACTGATTTTTTAAGCGCCGCCGTTTCTCAGAGAATGGCGGCGCTCTACAATACGGCCCCAACTGGTAACACCCTAAAAAGGATGCCTTATGTTTTTACGCGTAACGACGGAAATCACTGAGCAAGAACAAAACGAGTTACTGGACGGTTTACGGGAGTTTAATCGTCCCTTTCTCCGCAATCGTGAATGGGGACCTGTTGGCGTCTTTTGTCGTGATGTAAACGGTAAAATGACCGGCGGATTGATTGGCACGTGTAAAAGCGAATGGCTGTGTATCAGCTATTTATGGGTTAGCGAAACCCTGCGCGGTAGCGGGCTGGGTACAGAACTGATAAAGGCCGCAGAGAAAGAAGCGGTAAAACAGGGTTGCCAGCAATCACTGGTGGATACGTTCAGCTTTCAGGCATTAGCGTTTTACCAAAAGCAGGGTTATGTACTGCAGATGACGCTGGATGACTTTCCGGAAAAAGGCATCCAGCGCCATTACCTCACCAAGACGCTGGCCAGCCTGTAATCTTTAGAGGGCCTCCGGGTTGGCAAGCGCCCGGTCCCTGCCCTGAATTTTTGCCATATACAGCGCCTTATCAGCCCCCTCTTTCAGGCGATTCGCGTCATCTTCATTACCGCTGCCGATCAGGGAAAAACAGCCCGCACTGATGGTGACGACTTTGTTTGTCGCCCCCGATTCGACGTGCGGAATTCTTGCGCTGCGCACCGCCGTCACCGCCTGACGAGCAACAAACAGCGCGGCTTCTGGCCCGGTATCCGGCAGAATGATCGCAAACTCTTCGCCCCCGTATCGGGCAATCAAATCGGAATTACGCAGTTTGAGCTTCTGGATGACTTCGCCCACCGCGCGCAGGCAGTTATCGCCCGCCACATGGCCATAGAAGTCGTTATAGCGTTTAAAAAAGTCGATATCGAGCATCACCAGTGAAACCGGCTTTTTACTCAATGAAGAGGCTTTCAGGCTTTGGCTCAAAAACAGATCGAACTGACGGCGGTTGGCAAGCCCGGTTAAACCGTCGGCCAGCGCCATCAGTTGCAACGTGTGGTTGATGGTGGTCAGCTCATCACGCAGTTCCGCCAGTTCGGTCTGATTACGCACATTCATTCGCACCTGGCGAAAAACGATAATTCCCATGAGTAAGGTGCCGAGCAGCAACATGGCATTAAGCACCAGGTCCGGCAAACTGTCCTTCAGCCAGCGTGACCAGAGTGCCGGTTTGTCATAACCGGCGGCCACGACCAGCGGATAACGTTCAAGGCGCGCAAAGCCATAGATGCGCTCGACGTGATCCAGCGCCGAAACCCAGGTTGCATTACCGCGATCTTTTTTCGCCAGTTCACGGGTAAAGAGCGGGCTCGCTGAAAGGTTGCGATTAATGACATCATCCGGGAAAGGACGGACATACAGCGCCGTACCGTCAGTGATCATTAAGGCCAGCAGATCCCGGTTTTCCAGTTCGAAATAGCTATAAAAGTGACGGAAGTAATCTACCCGGATGGTGGCGAGCACTACGCCAGCAAAACCGCCTGCGGAATCGCTGATGCGCATGGATACGGGAATCACCAGATCGCCTGTTGAACGGCTCGAAATTACCCGTCCGATATGAATGTTGTTATGCCCGTTACGCTGATGATAGTTAAAATATTCGCGGTCGCTGCTGTTGGTGACCATCGGGAGCCGGCCAAGCGCCGTGGCTTTCATATTTCCCTGCGCATCATAGATGAACAATCCGTGCAGTTGCGGCAAGCGCTCTTTCAGCTCAGCTAACAGCACATCGAAGCGACCGGCATCTAATGTCGAAATACTGTCTGCCGGTATGGTCCGGCGAATATCACGCAGCGCCAGCTCTGTTTGTAAAACGGTATCTTCTGCCTGACGCGCCTGGGAAACGGACAAGTTGATAGCATTACGTTCCATATCCTCGACGGCACGATTCCAGGAGCGGGTCAGCGTCCAGCTACTGGTCATCACCCCCGCCAGTAATAATGCGGTCATGAAAAAAGTGATGCTACGTCCAAGGGAGGAATCCAGAGCCAGTGCGCCTGAAATATGTTTATTGATGTTCATTTTTTCCCCGTGCTTCACATCCCGTTCTTTAAGTTAAGCATGAAAATACGATGATTTATAAGCAAAATCATGTTGCGCTAAGGATGAACTGAGATGTCTCGCGCTATCATCAGCGAGTGAAGTGTCTTCTTATAATGAAATAAAACCTGTTAGATGACGTTATTAAAAGGATATATCCGGCGCTGCTTCGCGTTGGCTATTCAGCCATTAAGATGACACTGGCGACATAAAAACGAGAATGACCTGATCGTATTCTCCCGTCTCTTTATGTCGCCCCCGCTTAACGTTTTATGCGCTGCGGCCAGTTAATAGATGAGACACCGTTGAGTATCGGGCGGGCAAACAGGAAACCCTGAAAACGCTCAATCCCTGCGGCTTCCAGCCAGCACCACTCTTCCACTTTCTCGACGCCTTCGGCCACTACGGTAATTTGCATCTCAGCGCAGCAATCGATAATCGCTTTGACGATAGCCTGCTTCGGGCCGTGCATATGGATATCGGTGACGATGCTGCGGTCAATCTTGAGTTTGTCCGGCTGAAACTTGGCAAGCAGAGACAACCCCGCAAACCCGGAACCAAAATCGTCGATCGCCAGACCAATTCCCGCCGCACGTAACTGACGAATAGCGGAGGTAAATTCGTCATAGCTGGAAATCATCTCATCCTCTGTCACTTCAACGATGACCTGCTCAGGATCGAGTTGATTGCGTTTAATGTGATCCAACAAAATGTTCACGGCGCCGGGTATCTTTACCAGTGACATCGGCAACAAGTTGATGGCCACCTTGTGATTTCCAATCCCCAGACGGCGCGCCATCGCCAGTGCCCAGCCTTTTGACGCCAGGTCTGCCTCGTGTAATTTATGTTCGGGAATGGTTGAAAAATAGTCCTGCGGGCTCCCACCATCCGGCCCACGGATTAACGCTTCGAGTGAGGATATATTGCCGCGCGCGGGGTCAACAATGGGCTGAAACGCAAACTGACAGGGTTGATTATGTAATATGGGAACGTTCGCCAGCTCAAACGGCGGAAGTTTGGTATTCAATCGCCAGCGTTCAGCGGGGTAATTTAAAATGTGTTTTGACGGAAGCGGTGAGGCGACAAAATTGCGAATAAATTTATAGACGCGATCATTGCGGGCAAGATGGTATTTTAATCTGCCAAATTTAATCACCATGCGCAGTACTGCGCTCGGTCTGGTATTTCTCAGATCAAACAGTACCAGTCCCTGGTCAAGGAAGCGGCGATGTGGCGCAAAATCACGCATCAGCTCTACGACGTGTGCATGACGAACATCTTTGTTGATACGCTCAAAAACCGCGTTGACTGCAGAGATGGGGCCTTCCAGTACCTGTAAAAACTGTCTGCCATCAAACAGCAACACACCCGTCACCTGCAGTGCCGTATTCCGTAGGCTTGCCTGCTGTACAAGCCCAGCCAGTTGCGAAGGATCCAACGCATAATTAAGCCGGCTACGATAGATCAAAGTCGCTAACACTGAGTACTTCCCTCAAAAAAATATCCACACAAAAACTGCATGAATAGACGCAATGGTAATAGTGTAACAAGGAAGCTCAAATTCCGTTCACTGATTAAAGCCTTTTCTGTGCCTGTTATCGTGGACTAGCCCACCCACCTTGAGAAACTGCCTAACCTACAGATAAACATTTTAACCGCTCACCAGCAGACTTTTAGCTACACTTTAGTATGTACTATATATCCACCAGAAGATTTTGATCTGATAATGACAAAAATATTACAGTTTTGCGAATATATTAGTCTGCTATGTTAATGTTTCTATTTTTGATCGCTTATTTTCTATGCTTTCTTGTATTTCCCGCCTTTAATTTGCATTAAGTCTTGTTTTTCATCCTGGTGAAAAACATCATGACATTTTTCTTTTGCAAAATCATAACAATATTTAAATAAATTACCGTAAGCATGGCTTAAAAAATATTTATCGCAGCTACTTTCAGTTGTATGGCTGTTCGTGGAAAATGTGCAGGTAATAACAAAAAAACTCTCTGTCGGGTTAATAAAAAAAACACCTTCACCGACAGAAAAAATCCTGTTTATTGTACGCAGTTTATTGTGGGGTTATTTATGAAGCGTAACACTCCTGTTACACAGAGAGAGTATTTGCTTAACGAAGGTACGACATTGCTTTCGACAACGAATACGCATAGCCATATAACTTATGCAAACACAGCATTTATAGACGCCAGCGGATTTACTGAGGACCAACTTGTCGGTGAACCTCACAATCTTATTCGTCACCCGGATATGCCCCCCGCCGCGTTTGGCGATCTGTGGTTTACCATTCAGCAAGGCGATAGCTGGACCGGCATGGTGAAAAACCGCCGTCAGAATGGCGACCATTATTGGGTTCGTGCAAATGTCACCCCTGTTTATCAACAAGGGCAACTTACTGGTTATATTTCAGTGCGTAATATTCCAGCGCGCGAGGAAATTACCGCCAGTGAAAAACTTTACCAGTTAGTCAATGATAATAAATTAGGCGGGCATCGTTTTTATAAAGGCCTGGTAGTACGACGTGGCCTGCTCTCTTTTTTATCCATTTTCCAGCGCATGAGTGTAACGCGGCGGGCTAACTTTGGCCTTTTTATCGCCGCCGCATTATTCGTGGCGATGCAATTTGCCCCCTTTAATCTGGTAGAAAAAGTCGGTACGACAATCGGAATAATGGCCCTGTTGTCGGTTTATTTACAGGCGCAAATTTGTCGTCCGTTGAAAGTTATCCTCTCCCAGATGCAAAAAGTGGTCTCCGGGCGTAAAGCCGATTATCGCCATTTTAATCGCGTGGATGAAATTGGTTTACTGATGCGCCTGGTCAATCAGTCAGGCCTTAACCTCAATTCACTGGTCGGTGATGTCTCCGCGCAGATCAATGGCATTCGTGACATTAGCCTGCGCATTAGCGAAGAAGGCGAGTCCCTGCAAAAACGCACAGAAGAAACCTCTGCGGACCTGCACCAGACTGCCGCTGCCGTTGAGGAGATTGCCAGCGCGGTAAGGCAGACCGCTGAAACCGCCGCAGAGGCGATGACCCGCGCAGATGAAACCAGCGTCAGTGCGACAAACAGCGGCGCCATCATGAAGAAAACAATCTCGATGATGCAGGCCGTTTCCCAGGATAACAGCAAAATCGTCGATATCATCGGCGTGATTGACAGCATCGCCTTCCAGACGAATATTCTGGCGCTGAACGCCGCGGTAGAAGCGGCGCGAGCAGGCGAATCAGGGCGTGGTTTTGCGGTTGTTGCGGCGGAAGTTCGCAACCTGGCACAGCACTCAGCCTCGGCAGCGCGGGAGATTCAGGCACTTATCGAACAGAACGTGGCGAATGTCAAAAACGGCGTTGAGATGGTGGAAAACACCGAAACCCACCTGACGGCGATGATTGATAACGTCATGACGATGTCGACGATGATCAAAGAGATTGGCACCGCAACGCATGAACAGACGCAGGCCCTGGAGCTTATCAATAAATCCGTTTCCCGCGTCGGGGTGATGACGCACAACAACACCAGTATGGTGGAAAACGTGACCAGTGCGGCAGAAAATCTCTCTGAGCGCGCAGCGCGTCTGCATCGCGCCGTGCATGTGTTCGGGAGTAGCGAAGGCTAATTATTTCATGACCATGCTATAGTCAGTGTCTCACTATGCTGACGCGCAAGGTTACCCATGTTCGCTTTGGTCAGAAGGTTGTGTTTGGTTATTGCCGCCGTCACGGCGACATCTGCCGGGGCCAGTTTGCAACCCCCGGCAGGTTACCAGCAACCACCGCAACACCATGCTGCTTCCCGTTTTACCTGCCCTTCCTTTCCGGCCCCCTTTACCGGGGCATTAGATTTCACCAGTAAATATGAGGGGTCGGACAGCGCTCGCGCCACGCTGAATCCACAAGCCGACCAGGCATTCCATGAGCAGACAAAGGCGATCACTGAACTGGAAAAAGTGGTCAGCCAGGTCGTGACGGGATTCGCCCGCGATGGCGACCCGGCGCGGGCAGATTGCGTGGTCAATGGCCTGGATGCCTGGGCGCGTGCCGGCGCATTAACCGCTGTTGCCAAAAACCACACCGGGAAATCGATGCGAAAGTGGGCACTGGCAACGCTCTCTTCGTCCTGGCTGCAATTGAAATTCTCCCCTGCGCATCCGTTAGACCGACAGCAGCAAAAAGCAGCCGACGTTGAACACTGGCTCAGTCATCTGGCCGATTTGACAGTGGCGGACTGGCGTGACCTGCCATTAAAACGCGTTAACAACCACAGCTACTGGGCGGCCTGGGCGATTATGGCGACGGCGGTTGTTACCGACCGACGCGATCTGTTTGATCAGTCACTGGCGATGTACCGCACCGCCGCAAACCAGGTGGATAGCGAGGGTTTCTTACCCAATGAACTGCGCCGCAAGCAGCGCGCTTTTTCCTATCACAACTATGCCATTCAGCCGCTGGTGATGATTGCCCTGTTCGCGCGCAGTAATGGTGTTGAGGTGACGGCGGAAAATGATAACGCGATGCAGCGACTGGCCCGGCGCATTTTGTCCGGGTTCGACAATCCGGATGTGTTCACCCGTAAGACCGGTATCCCCCAGGACAGCGCTTTTACTCAGCAGGCCTCCAGCATTGCCTGGCTTGAGGCCTGGTGTGCGCTGAAAACCTGCGATGCCCGGACAAATCAGCGAATTGTCGCTCTGCGCCCGCTGCACAGCACCCGGCTGGGCGGCGATCTGAGCTGGCTTTTTGCCGCCCATTAACCGCAGCCGGACTGTTCCGAAAGCGGACATCGGTCATTGCACTTGCTGGCGGATTAGGGGACCATCACTTTTGCGGCTACCCTGTAGTCGCACTGGATCAGGTTATATTTCGCCCGGTCATCGCGCCGGGCTTGTCCTTGAAACATCAACTGGATTAAGGAGTAAGCATGAAATCGAACCGTCAGGCACGTCATATTATGGGGCTGGATTACAAAGTCTCTAATATCAGGAAAGTGGTGAATAAGGACGATCAGGAAGTGACCGTGACGCACCGTTCTGGTCGTCATCGTCGCGTTGAATAACGTACATTTCCCCTTTCATGCCGCCCCGCCTGGGGTGGCATTACACCTCGTAAAATTCATCTCCCAAATCGCGTGAACAAGAAGTATTTACCATATGTATGCTTTATACTGGCGCGCGCCGCTGTACCCGCGCGAACAGGCATTCGCGCCGGAATCGTCGACTTAGGAGCTGTAAAATGCATACGAAGCATAATAAAAACCGATCGCTATATATTCCCTATGCCGGGCCTGTATTACTTGAGTTCCCGCTACTCAATAAAGGCAGCGCATTTAGTGTAGAAGAGAGAAGCCACTTCAACCTGCTGGGGCTGTTGCCAGCCGTGGTGGAAACCATTGAAGAACAGGCTGAACGCGCCTGGTTACAGTACCAGGGCTTTAAGACGGATATCGACAAGCACATTTACCTGCGAAATATCCAGGACACCAACGAAACCCTCTTTTATCGTCTGGTCGAGAACCATCTCGATGAGATGATGCCGGTCATTTATACCCCGACCGTAGGCTGGGCGTGTGAACGTTTCTCGGAAATCTACCGTCGCGCGCGCGGTGTATTTATCTCATTGCAAGACCGCGGCAGTATGGATGATATACTGCAAAATGTGCCGAACCATAACATCAAAGTGATTGTGGTCACTGACGGTGAACGCATTCTCGGTCTGGGTGACCAGGGTATCGGTGGTATGGGCATTCCTATTGGCAAACTCTCCCTTTATACCTCTTGTGGTGGTATCAGTCCGGCCTACACCCTGCCCGTGGTCCTGGATGTCGGTACCAACAATCAACAGTTGCTTAACGACCCGCTGTATATGGGCTCGCGCCATCCGCGCATTACTGGCGATGAGTACACCGCGTTTGTTGATGAATTTATCCAGGCGGTGAAACATCGCTGGCCGAATGTGCTGCTGCAATTCGAAGATTTTGCCCAGAAAAACGCAATGCCATTGCTTAATCGCTACCGCAATGAAATCTGCTGCTTCAATGATGATATTCAGGGAACCGCCGCCGTGACGGTTGGTACGCTGATCGCTGCCAGCCGCGCGGCGGGTAGCCAGCTCAGCAACCAGAAGATTGTCTTCCTCGGCGCGGGCTCTGCCGGGTGCGGTATTGCCGAGCAGATTATTGCCCAGACCCAGCGTGAAGGGTTAAGCGAAGCCGATGCCCGTCAGAAAGTCTACATGGTGGACCGCTTTGGCCTGCTCACCGACCAGATGCCGAACCTGCTGCCGTTCCAGAACAAGCTGGTACAAAAGCGCGAAAATCTACAGAACTGGGATGCGCAGACCGATGCGCTGTCTCTGCTCGACGTAGTGCGTAACGTTAAGCCGGATATACTGATTGGTGTTTCCGGCCAGCCGGGGCTGTTTACGGAAGAGATCATCCGAGAAATGCACAAGCATTGCCCGCGTCCGATCGTCATGCCGTTGTCAAACCCGACCTCGCGCGTTGAGGCGACACCGCAGGACATTATCAGTTGGACGAACGGGATGGCGCTGGTCGCCACAGGTAGTCCATTCACGCCGGTAACCTGGAACGAGAAAACCTGGCCTATTGCACAGTGCAACAACTCCTATATCTTCCCGGGTATTGGTCTGGGTGTGATTGCCTCCGGCGCATCGCGCATTACCGACGATATGCTGATGTCCGCCAGTGAGACACTGGCGAAATACTCTCCGCTGGTCATTAACGGTGAAGGATTGGTCTTACCGGAGCTGAAAGATATCCATATCGTTTCCCGCGCAATCGCCTTCGCGGTGGCAAAAGTCGCCCAACAAGAAGGTGTTGCTGTGAAAACGTCCGAAGAGGCGCTGTTGCAGGCAATTGACGATAACTTCTGGTTGCCGGAATATCGCAACTATCGTCGAACCTCTATCTGATGACTCACCCGGCAGCGCGATGTTGCCGGGTTTCTTTCCTTTTATCCGCCGCTATTTTTGTTTTTTCCGGTCAGGCCTCTTCACTACGACCTGTTCACAAGAATGCTCTGAGTCATGACGGGAAATGCGTTTCTTCGGCCGTCACGATGCCTTCGAAAGCGCTTAATTCCATCAATCGGCTATGGATCCAGTAACGGGAAAATTCAGCGCCCAGCGCCGCCTTGAGGTAGTCGCATTGGGCGAAGAGAGTGAGGGCGTCCTGTTGAAAAAGCGGTAGCACTGGCGCGTTATTGAGAATCTCCGGCAGCTCGGTATCGTTAACCTGTTCCAGACCATACAGCATGCCGGTCAGGATTGTCGCCATAACCAGATACGGATTAGCGTCGGCACCGGCCAGTCGATATTCAATACGCCTGGCCGCATGACCTGAACACGGTATCCGCAGTGCGGCGGAGCGCTTGTTAAAGCCCCAGGCGTTGAAGATCGGTGTATCAATCCCCTTACGTAAGCGCCTGAATCCATTCACACCCGGAGCCATGATGGCCATTGATGCTGGCATAAGCCGGAGCAATCCGGCCAGGCACAGGCGGGTCATCTCATTGAGTTCACCCTCATCGGAAGCAAAGATATTCTCGCCATGGACATTGTTAAGGCTGATATGAAAATGCAGGCCATTACCCGCGAGCGCGGAGAAGGGTTTTGCCATGAAATTTGCCTGCAAACCCAACTTTTCCGCTACGGCAGAGGTTAATTTGCGTAATGCCAGAACGTTTTCGCACAGCGCGACCACATCGCGGGAGTGGTGCAAATTCAGTTCAAACTGCCCGGGCTCTGCCTCACAGACCACACCCGATAACGGCAAGTTTTGTGCGGCGGCCATCGCTTCCAGTTCTTCAACAAAAGCCGTCTTTGCGGCCGACAGTGTCAAATGAAAACAGCCGGCTTCCTGCTGATGTTGTTGGTGTGGATCGATGAGATAAAATTCAATTTCCGGCGCGATAACGGGGAATAAACCGTGGTAATGAAATTTCGCGAGGACGTTTTCGAGAATAGCGCGCGGGTCGTACTCAAAGCCGCCGCCTTCATGATTGCGCATCATCAATAATAATTGTGCATGGTGACTGGGATCCTGAGCGCAGGGACGCAGTGTTCCGGGGACGGGCATACAGAGATTATCGGGCTCATCTTCTGCATTATCATTTTCTCCCCGACTGATGACATGGCCTTTTTTGTCCATGGTATAAACAGACTGCGGGAAATAACATCCTTGTGCCAGTGCGTCTAATGCAGCGATGGCAATGCGTTTTCCACGGAATATACCGTGCGTGTCGGTCAGATAAATATCAACGTGGCGGGTATCCGGGTAACGCGCCAGATAGTGGTGAACTTCTTTCGCAAAATCACTTTCGATCCTCTTCTTTGATACATCCATGAGGGCAACAACCGCAGAGGATGTTGCCGTAAACGGGAAAAGAGAGCGCATATTTTTGAGTGAGGTAAAGTTCATCAGTGAGTTCATGGGTTTCTTTCATTAAGGCCTTACGGCGATGAAAGCAGCATAAAATAAGCGGCATAAAGAGCCTGTAAAAAGGGAATTTACCGGCATAAAAAAACTGTAAATGCCCATGACGCCGATGCTGGCATCCTCGGTAAAACCTCGCTACACTGCTGCTACCCATTAACCGGATAAATAAAAGGAGGATAATTATGTCGTACTGTGAACGTTTTCTCGTTTCACATGCCTTTGGTGATCGCACCAGCTCAAGCGTTATCGGTATCGTGCTGCGATAACTTCGGCTTGAGCGAAGCTAACTAACACCCTTCCTCGGGCTTACCGGGTTATCGTCAGCGATGTTTGACGAGGCATGTCTATGCCTGTAACTCTTGAGTAAGCAATGAGCACATTACTGTCTGCACAATCATTACGTGTTGAAACGGCATTTGGTCCGTTATTTTCTGATATCTCCTTTACCCTGAAACAAGGCGACCGGCTTGGTCTCATTGGCGACAACGGCTGCGGCAAAAGTACGCTATTGAAAGTTCTTGATGGCACCCTTTTGCCCTCTGCGGGCAGCGTTTCAGTGGCGAATCACTGCCTGATGGCGCGCGTTGAGCAACATCTGCCCGACACGCTGTTGGATCTCACCCTGCTTGACGCCGTGCTGGCCCGACTTGCGCCGGGCGAACGTGACGTTCAGCGCTGGCGTGCGCAAGCGCTGTTAGCCGGAATGGGACTCAGTGAACATGAGATAGCCCTACCTGCGGCAACTCTCAGTGGCGGGCAACATACCCGGCTATTGTTGGCCCGCGCGTTAATCACCGATCCTGATTTATTGCTCTTGGATGAGCCCAGTAACCATCTCGATCTGCCAACCATGCTCTGGCTGGAGCGATTTCTGCAGCGCTGGTCTGGTAGCTTTGTGCTGGTTTCTCACGACCGGGCGCTACTGGATGCCGTGACCAATGGCACCTGGATCCTTCGCGATAACCGGCTGCATTACTTCGCTCTTCCCTGCTCTGCCGCGCGTCAGGCGCTACAGGAGCGGGATGCCAGCGATGCATTGCGCCACAAAGCAGAGCAAAAAGAGATCGACCGGGTTACCAGCAGCGCCAAACGGCTGGCGACCTGGGGGCGTGTTTACGACAATGAAGATCTGTCGCGCAAAGCAAAGCAAATGGAAAAGCAGGTAGAACGCCTCAAAGAGAGCCAGACGCAACTGACGGCAGGAAGTCTGTGGCGTTTAACACTCCAGGGCGAACCGCTGATTGCCGACCGTTTGCTGGAGATGGAACATCTCCCCGTCAGCGCCGCGCCGGGTTTACCACCGCTCTTTTCCGTGCCGCTGGCGCGCGTGAAAACCGGCGACCGAATTGCCATTATCGGGCAAAACGGCTGTGGGAAGTCCTCCCTGCTTCGGCTTATCTGGCGTCAACTGACCGGTGATATCGCGGCTCCAGGAATGGCGGTTCATCCACGTTTGCATGCCGGGTACTATGATCAGACGCTGGAGCAACTGCCCGATGACGCGACGCTTCTGGACGCGCTGGAGCCGTTCGCGCCCTCGGCGGAACTGCGCAAAATGACGTTAATCAGCGCCGGGTTTGCCTGGGCTCGTCACGGACAAAAAGTGGCAACGCTCAGCGGCGGCGAGCGCTCCCGGCTGCTATTTGTTGGCCTGTCGCTGGCACGCTACAACCTGCTGATGCTCGATGAACCGACTAACCATCTGGATATGAGCGGTAAAGAGGCACTGATGCAAACGCTGCAACAGTTCTCGGGCGGTGTACTGCTGGTCAGCCACGATCGTGAGCTGATTGGTCAGAGTTGTAACCGTTTCTGGCTGGTTGAACAGGGGCAGTTTAGCGAATGGCACGACGTCGAGGTGGTCTACGACCGTCTGCGCCAGCAACAACAGGGAGACGAGACGCCGGTGACAGCAAAAGCGGCATCAACGGAGTTGGTTGATGAAAGCGATGCGTTACTGGAGCAGTTAATTGCTCTGGAAACCCGCCTTGAGCAGGATCTGGCGCGTAAACCGGCGCATCAAAAACCGTTGCTACAGGCGCAGTGGCGAGAGGAGATAGCCAGAATCAACCGGTTACTGATGTAAGACACCTACTTAAACAGGCGCTTTTTGCGCCTGTTTTTTCTCATGGCGAGAGAGGCGTTATCTGTTGTAAAAAGCAATGTAAGCGCTAAAAATGGCCCCGCATAACCGCATATTTTTTTGCATGCCGTTATACGTGCGCTGTCTTATTGATATTTTTCCGCATACCGACTGAGGTGAAACAGATATGGATATTTCGACCCGTGGCCTGGATGTGTTGTTTATTGCAGGTTTTGGCCCAGTCCCACGCAACGTGGGCGACAGTAAAGCACTTTACCAGGAGACGTTAGGTCTTCCCATTAAGCCCATGGAGGGCAATGAAGATTACCTGTTAGCCGAACATGGCGCGCTGGACGGCGCAAAACATTTTGCACTCTGGCCGTTGCATCAGGCGGCACAGTCCTGCTTTGGCACAGAAGTATGGCCTGCCGATATTCCCGCGCCGCAAAGCTGGATTGAGTTCGAAGTCGCCGATCTTGACAGCGCAACCCGTGTACTGCGCGAAAAAGGCTACGCCCTGCTCGTGGAGAACCGCCTTGAGCCCTGGGGACAAAGCATCACCCGCTTTCTCAGCCCGGAGGGCATTCTGGTGGGCTTAAGCATTACGCCGTGGCTGCGCGATTAATTGTTGATGTGACGATAAACGCTCCCTTGAGAACGTTTTTTCAGGCCAGTGCGCTAACGTCAGCCCGAACCCGCTTCGCCTTTACGCGCCCGTACATAAGCAGCGCTGACATGGCCGAGAACGAAAGGATTGCGGCGGGCAAGGTGACGAAATCCCAGCTCAGACCGAGCGTGATCATCAGGCCGCCAAAATAAGCGCCGATGGCACTGCCGAGGTTAAAGGCAATTTGCCCCCCTGCCGCCCCCAGTAATTCACCGCCTTTGGCATTCTGTAAAAGCAGAATTTGTAGCGGTGCCGCCAGAGCGAACAGACCCGCGCAGCAGATAAACCCCATCGTTAAAGAGGCGACTTTGTTTTCGCCGAAGGCAAACAGCAGCAGCAAAGACAATACAATCACCAGATCGGTGGTGGCTGCGATACGCAGCGGACTATATCGTCCGGACAATCTGCCGCTTAACAGATTACCCAAGACCATTCCCAGCCCCATCAGCATCATGATGACTGTCATGAACATTTCCGAAAAGCCGGAAACGTTCAGCATAAATGGCTTCACAAAGCTGAACCAGGCGAAGACGCCCGCGTTGCCAAACATGGTGGCGGCGAAGATAAACCACGGCTCTGGCTTTTTCAGAAAGCGAAACTGTTCGGTAAAACGGGTTTCGGATTTATCAAAAAGTTGAGGAACCCAGAGGAGAATGGAAACGAGCACCAGCAAATTAAACAGCGCAATCAGCATGAAGGTGTAGCGCCAGCTAAAGGCATGACCAAGCCAGGTTCCCAGCGGTACACCCGCAAGGTTAGCCACCGTCATCCCGGCGACCATACCCGCAACGGCCAGTGTCACTTTTCCCGGCGGGGCGATTTTAGACAGAATAATTGCCCCAACGCCGAAGAACGCGCCGTGAGGGAACCCCGACACCAGCCTGCCAATGGCCAGCATGGTATATGACGATGAAAAGGTAAAAATTGTATTCCCCACCGCGCACATGGCGACCAGGAACAATAGAATGGTTTTCAAGGAAAAACGGCTGGAGAACACGGCGATAATCGGCGCGCCGATCACCACGCCAAAAGCATAAAAGGAGATCATATTGCCCGCCGACGGAATGGAGATCCCCACATCTTTCGCCAGTTCGGTCAGCACACCCATAATGCCAAATTCCGCCATGCCAAGGCCAAAAGTGCCCAGTGCTAACGAAAAAATCGTCTTTTTCATACCACAACCACATGTTAATAGAATGCAACAAGCATTATCGACCATTCGTTAAGTGTGAGCCAGTTCAAACTCTCCTGCTGGCATATTCATCCATACATTCAGCTCAGGCTGTGAATGTTTTCATACCCTATGCGATATATCGGAACCCCCTGAAATACAATGACACGAGTAATTTTCGCGCGCACCTGAACCGACCATTACACTTCTTAGGCGTCTCGTTATTTATTTGAAAGAGGAAGAGAGTCATGGGAAAGAAGAAAAACATCAGCACCATCGCTGACGCACCTCCTGCGGCGCCGCTTAAAAACAAGGAATATGAGAAAGAGTTACGCCGGCTTCACGTTGAACTGGTAAAACTTCAGCGCTGGGTTGTCAGCAAAGGGCTCAAAGTCTGCATCGTCTTTGAGGGGCGTGATGGCGCGGGCAAAGGCGGCACCATCAAAGCCATTACTGAACGCGTCAGTCCACGTATCTTCCGCGTTGTCGCCCTGCCCGCACCCACTGAGCGCGAAAAAAGCCAGCTTTATCTGCAGCGTTACGTTCCCTATCTGCCGGCGGCAGGTGAAATTGTTATCTTTGACCGTAGCTGGTACAACCGCGCCGGGGTTGAACGCGTGATGGGTTTTTGCACAATGGAACAAGTAGATAAATTTCTGGAAAGCATCCCAATGATGGAGCGCGCTATGGTTGAGTCCGGCATTATCTTGTTGAAATACTGGCTTGAGGTGACGCCGGAAGAGCAAGAACGCCGTCTGCGCGACCGCGTGAACGATGGCCGCAAGACCTGGAAGCTATCCCCCATGGATATCAAATCCTTCGACCGCTGGGATGATTACACTGTTGCGCGAGACGCGATGTTCGAAGCCTCCGATACCTCATGGGCACCGTGGTTTGTCGCCCGCTCCGAAGACAAAAAACGTGTACGGCTGAATATCATTACCCACCTGCTAACGCAGATCCCTTATGAGGATATTCCGGACGATCCGGTGGAGTTCCCGAAACGCAAAATAGGTAAAGTTAAACCCACCCATTATCCTTTCCGTATTATTCCCGAACCGTTCTGAATAAGTGTCTTCCTGCATCGGTTACCGCTGCCGATGCAGTTGCCTTTATTTCACGTGTTTCTTTTTTTCTGGAATTGTTCTCGCAGAAAGGGAATTACCAGGGGGTTCAGTATTGTTTTTTGTGCGGGGGGATTGATAATGTTTACATAAACACAAGGGAGATGAACTGATGAAAAATTATTCCGTACATAGTGCGGCGCCTCGTTCACATGCCAGAAGCAACGCGCCACAGGCGAAACCAAAAGGAAAGCCTAATGGTACGAAGCTATCTGAAAATGAAAAGGAATTTATTCGAGCGATGAATGAGTTTGTTGCAGAACATGGAACTATTACGGATGACGAATATTTTAGGGTGCTTTAATGCTGAGACAATTTAATGTATATCGAAATCCTTCTTCGCAAACCAATAAAGTATTGCCATATTATATGATTGTTCAGGACGATTGTTATGATGATTTTTCTACCCGAGTCATCATTCCTCTTATGCGAAACCCAAAGCTGCCTTTATGGCATCTCAATGTCGCACCCAAAATTAATGTCGAGTTTGAATCGCTAACGCTTTATTCACCGATGCTGACAAATCTGGAAACGTCGCGGATTCATCATAAAGATTTTATTTGTAACCTCAGGTCGGCCAGGCGAGACGTCGTCAATGCCATCGACGCGTTGATCACCAATGTCTGACCATCACCCTCCCCAGCCTGACGCCTGTGAACGCGCCAGGCCGGGTAAGCGGGTAAATACGCAGTTGGCATACCCGGCGAACGCTATCTGAGCCCGTGTATGTTCTCTTCTTTGGCTTCCTGTCTTTCGACCTCACGGTACCAACGCGGATGATGTTTGCGTGCCCAGCGGCGGCTCACTTTCCCTTCGATCATCCCTTTAATTGAGCCTTTCACCCAGAACGCCATATACATATGAATCAGGATGGCGTGAAGAAGGATAATGGCAGAGGTTGCGTGAATCAGCAGGCTATAGCGGATCACCTGAATCGGAAAATATGGGGCAAACCAGGGGCGCCAGATTATGATGCCGGATACAAGTAAGATAAAAATCATACTCATGATGGTCCAGAACATCATCTTTTGCCCGGCGTTATATTTGCCGACTTTCGCGACCTTGTGCTCGTTGCCTTTCAATACCTCCACAATCCCTTTCAACCAGGGAATATCCTGCCTGTCCGGGATGTTGTGATGCACAAAGCGCACAAACATCACCATCAGCAGCAGGAAGACCGCAACGCCAAAGAACGGGTGCAAGATGCGCCCCATCTGCGGTGTACCAAAGGTCTCCGTCAGCCATTGTAGCGTCGGAAAGAAAAACGAGATCCCCGACAGCGACACCAGGAAGAAGAGGATAACCATCGTCCAGTGACAGGCGCGATCAATAAACCGGGTGCGCACAATGATTTTCGAATCACTCATGATGCTCCTCGTCGTCATCGACTTCTTTATTCGGCCCAATGCCGATGTAGTGGTAAATCAACCCGGCAAACGAGGCGATAAATCCGGCGGCAGCCAGCGGTTTCAGCGCCCCTTTCCACAGGCTGATGGACGTGTCGATGACCGGATCCTTCGGCAGGTTGTGGTACAACGCCGGTTGGTCATTATGGTGCAGCACATACATCACATGTGTGCCGCCAACGCCTTGCGGGTTGTAGACCCCCGCATTCGGATAGCCGCGTTTTTTGAGTTTCTCCACACGCGCCTGCGCGATGTCCAGCATCTCCTTTTTGGTACCAAAGTGAATGGCCCCGGTTGGGCAGGTTTTCACGCAGGCCGGCTCCTGGCCGACACTCACGCGATCCACACACAAGGTGCATTTATAGACCCGGTTATCCTCTTTATTGAGGCGCGGGACGTTAAAGGGGCACCCGGCGATGCAGTAGCCGCAGCCGATACAATTTTCCTGCTGGAAATCAACAATCCCATTGGCGTACTGGATGATCGCCCCGGCGGATGGGCAAGCTTTCAGACAACCCGGATCCTCACAGTGCATGCAGCCATCTTTGCGAATCAGCCACTCCAGCTTGCCGTTCTGCTCGGTTTCGCTAAAGCGCATCACCGTCCAGGATTTGGCGCTCAGATCCGCCGGGTTGTCGTACACCCCGACGCAGTGCCCGACTTCATCGCGGATATCATTCCACTCAGAGCAGGCCACCTGGCAGGCTTTGCAGCCCACGCAGGAAGAGACATCAATCAGCTTGGCCACTTCATCTTTATAATCCCGCGCACGTGGCGCGGGGGTGATGGGATTTGTCGCGGAGCGCTTGAGAATGTCCTGTGTTTCCATTGCCATATCGTCGCTCCTTACGCTTTCTCGATGTTGACCAGAAACGCCTTGTACTCCGGCGTTTGCGAGTTCGCATCGCCGACGTTGGGTGTCAGGGTATTGGCGATGTAGCCTTTCTGCGCCACCCCTTCAAATCCCCAGTGCAGTGGAATGCCAATGGTTTCCACCTGCTGGCCGTTAACGTGCAGCGTGCGCAGACGACGCGTGACTACCGCCACTGCGCGAATAAAGCCACGCTTGCTGCTGACCTTCACGCGGTCGCCGTTGGCAATGCCTTTGGCTTTCGCCAGCCCTTCGCTTATCTCGACAAACTGTTCCGGCTGCGCGATAGCGTTCAGACGCGCATGTTTGGTCCATGTATGGAAATGCTCCGTCAGGCGGTAAGTGGTGCCGACATAGGGGAACCTGTCTTTCTTGCCAAGACGGGCGGCATCGTCTTCGTACAGACGGACGACCGGACTGGAGATCACGTTTGGGTGCAGCGGGTTCGTGCCGAGCGGCGTTTCCATCGGCTCGTAGTGTTCCGGGAACGGCCCTTCTGCCAGCTTATCAAGCGCAAAAAGACGTCCCAGCCCTTCCGGCTGCATGATGAACGGATTGGTTGCGCTGCCCGGCGGGGCGGTGTTGAAGTCCGGGATATCGTTACCCGCCCATTTACTGCCGTTCCACTGGATCAGCATGCGTTTCGGATCCCAGGGTTGACCGTTGATATCCGCCGAAGCGCGGTTGTAAAGCACGCGGCGGTTCATTGGCCACGCCCAGGACCAGCCCAGCGTATTGCCAAGCCCTGACGGGTCAGCGTTATCGCGGTTAGCCATCTGGTTGCCTTGCCCGGTCCAGCTACCGGTATAAATCCAGCAGGAAGACGCGGTGGCTCCGTCGTCTCGCAACAGCGCAAAACCGCTCAGTAACTCCCCTTTCTTCGCAATCAACGCCCCCGCTGGGTCGTAGAGATCCGCCAGCGCAATGCCGTTGTTCTCTTTTGCTATTTCCTCAGGCTCGGGGCTTTCAGGTTGCTTATACGCCCAGCGCATTTTGAGCAGCGGCTCAATACCTTTGCCGCCTTCGCTTCGATACATCTCGCGCAGGCGATGGTAAATCCCGGCCAGAATTTCACCGTCATTGCGTGCTTCACCCGGCGCATCCTGCCCCTTCCAGTGCCACTGTAGCCAGCGCCCGGAGTTGGCAATTGAACCCTCCTCTTCGGCAAAACAGGTCGATGGCAGACGGAAAACTTCAGTCTGGATGGCCGTCGGATCCACATCATTCATTTCGCCGTGGTTCTGCCAGAAATTAGAGGTTTCCGTGACCAGCGGATCGATAACCACCATGTATTTCAGCTTGCTCAGGCTGCGCACCACTTTGTTTTTGTCCGGGAAAGACGCCACCGGGTTAAAGCCCTGGCAGAGGTAGCCTGTGACATTGCCTTTATCCATCATGTTGAAATACTTGATAACGTCATAGGCCTGGTCCCACTTCGGCAGCCAGTCAAAGCCCCAGTTGTTCTCCTTCTGCGCGGCATCGCCATAGAAGGATTTCATCAGACTGACGAAGAACTTCGGATAGTTACCCCAGTAGTTCACCTGATCGGGCAGCATGGCTTTCGGTGTATTTGCCGTGAGATAAGATTGCAGATCTGCCTGTTTTTCTGACGGCAGCGTCAGATAGCCCGGCAGACTGGTCGACAGCAACCCTAAGTCTGTTAAGCCCTGAATATTGGAGTGACCGCGCAGCGCGTTAACGCCGCCGCCAGCCATGCCCATATTGCCGAGAAGAAGCTGGATCATCGCCATGGTGCGGATGTTCTGCGCACCCACGGTGTGCTGCGTCCAGCCCAGCGCATACAGAAAGGTGGTGGTACGGTCTGCCGCGCTGGTGGAGGCCAGCACTTCGCAGACTTTCAGGAAGTCTTCTTTTGGCGTACCGCAGATATTTTCCACCACCTCAGGCGTATAGCGGGAAACGTGCGTTTTTAGCAGGTTCCACACGCAGCGCGGATGGGTCAGCGTTTCATCCCGTCTGGCATAGCCGTTTTCATCGAACTGATAGTGCCAGGAGGATTTATCGTACTGGCGTTTTTGCGCGTCATAACCGCTGAACAAGCCGTCATCAAAGGCAAAATCGTCCCGCACCAGCAGGCTGGCGTTGGTGTAGTGTTTGACGTATTCGGCGTTGATCTTATTGTTTTCGATCAGGTACAGCAGTACGCCCGACAGGAAAGTGATGTCGGTACCGGAACGGATTGGCGCATAGATATCCGCCACCGACGCCGTACGCGTAAAGCGCGGGTCGACGACAATCAGCGTCGCATCGTTACTGTTTTTTGCTTCCATCGCCCAGCGGAATCCCACCGGATGTGCCTCAGCGGCGTTACCGCCCATCACCATCACGACGTTCGCGTTTTTGATATCAACCCAGTGGTTGGTCATCGCACCGCGACCAAATGTTGGAGCAAGACTTGCTACCGTTGGTCCGTGTCAGACGCGCGCCTGGTTGTCTACCGCCAGCATGCCGAGAGAGCGCACAAATTTTTGCGTCAGCATGCCGGTTTCATTGCTGGCTGCCGAGGCGCACAGCATCCCGGTGGAGAGCCAGCGATTGACCGTTACACCTTGCGCATTCTTCTCTACAAAGTTGGCGTCACGATCATCTTTCATCAGTCTGGCAATACGTTCGAAGGCGTCATGCCAGGAGATGCGCTGCCATTTGTCAGACCCCGGGGCGCGGTATTCCGGGTAGCGCAGACGGTTGTCACTGTGAACATAATCGAGCAGGCCCGCCCCTTTCGGGCACAGCGCGCCGCGGCTAACCGGATGATCCGGGTCACCTTCAATGTGATAAATCGATTCACGGGCATTTTTCGCCCCATCACCCAGGCTATACATTAATAGCCCGCAACCTACGGAGCAGTATGTGCAGGTATTTCGAACCTCTTTCGCACGCAGGAGCTTATAATTTCGCGCCTGCGCCAGTGCCGCTTTGGGGGCAAATCCCAACGCAGCAACGGTTGTCCCGGCCATACCACCCGCGCAGATTTTAAAAAACTGCCTGCGGCTGACGTCCATTGTGTTCCTCGTTATATGAAGAGAGACCCTGAATAATTCGAGTTGCGCAAAGGCGGCAAGAGAACGGATTCCCTGGTGCTTACGAAAAGCGAACACAGCCAACGCATCAGCAACTTGAAATATGACGGGTGTACTGGCGAGGAAAACTAACAGCTATATCCCTGCGTTATTTGCGGCAAATCAATATTGCAACGCAGCAACTTCTTAATAGTCTTTTCTGGCGCATTTAATTACCCCTAAAGGGGTGATATTGCATCGTGATTTATTAGTAGGCATGCTAAGTAAAGTGCTATAAATTCCCTCTTTGCTGTTTTTTAAGGGAATAGAGTTACATGAATAAGAAGAGAGCCACGTTGACCGGGCTGTTAGCCATCGTGTTGTGGAGTACGATGGTGGGTCTGATTCGCGCAGTTAGCGAAGGCTTAGGTCCGGTCGGCGGTGCGGCGATGATTTATACCCTGAGCGGCATTTTACTTATTCTCACGGTCGGTTTTCCCGATATTCGCCGTTTCCCTCGCGGCTATTTACTGATGGGCAGCGTTTTATTTGTCAGCTATGAACTCTGCCTCGCACTGTCACTGGGGTTTGCCGCAACACGCCAGCAGGCGATAGAAGTCGGCATGGTTAACTATTTATGGCCGAGCTTAACCATTCTATTTGCGATCTTGTTTAATGGACAAAAAGCTACTCTGTGGGTCATTCCGGGACTCATTCTGGCTGTTATGGGGGTGAGCTGGGTATTGGGCGGCGAACAGGGATTGAATCTTCACGATATTACACAAAATATTCTCTCAAGCCCGTTAAGTTATTCTCTTGCTTTTGCCGGTGCATTTATCTGGGCAGCTTACTGTACCGTCACCAGTAAATATGCCAAAGGGTCGAATGGCATTACGCTCTTTATTTTGCTGACGGCGGCAACCTTATGGATAAAATTTGCCCTGACCGATCAACCCGCCATGCATTTTACACTTCCTGTGGTGATCAAACTGGCAATGACCGCCGTCGCGCTGGGCTTCGGCTACGCGGCCTGGAATACCGGCATTTTACACGGCCACGTTGCCGTACTCGCTGCCGCGTCGTACTTCACACCGGTACTCTCCTCGGCGCTGGCAGCCGCCGTGTTGAGCGCCCCGCTCTCGTTTTCCTTCTGGCAGGGCGCGTTTATGGTGTGCGGCGGATCCCTGCTTTGTTGGTGGGCGACACGGCGTCAGTAGTGATCATTGCACCCCCTGTTCATTTGAACTAAAATTAATATCAAATGAACAGATGGAGCAGAAAAATGCAACTCTATACACCGGGCGTACGCGCGATCCCGCACGACCTGCTCAGCATCCTGGGGCTGCCCGCCACGGCGATTGCCGCTCATGACAGCATTAATGCCGGTCTGAGTGCAGGTGTGTTGCGTGATATCGCTGGTGCCGTCTCTCTTGATGAAATCACGCTGTGCCGAATGGCTGGCATTGATCGTAATACCTATAGCCGCAGGCTTAACAGCGCGGAAAAACGCTTTTCACCAGAACAGAGTGCGCGCGTCTACACGCTCGCACGAGTGATCAGCGCCGCTCGTGAGTTATTTGAAGGTGACAGCGAGCGTATGGCCACCTGGCTCAATAAACCCGCGAAAGGCCTTGGCGGTAAAAAACCCGCAGAGCTTCTCTCGACACCCGCCGGTGCGGAAGCGGTACTGACATTGATTGGTCGCCTTGAGCACGGTGTGATCGGCTAATGGAAACTGTCACCTTCTGGCGTCTGGTCAAAGAACGCTATGCGTTGACCGCCTTCGACGGCTACGGAGCCCGAACCTTTGGCGGACGCTGGAATTCACCGGGGCATGAATGCGTCTACCTGGGTGAATCAAAAGCTCTCTGCGTGCTGGAAACACTGGTACATCTTGAGATTGAAGATATCGCCCAGGGCTACTGTTTCTTAACGCTCGATGTACCGCGTAATCTTATCGCGACGCTGGATTTGACCGCCCTACCCGAAGACTGGAAAGCTGACCCGCCGCCTGTTTCCACGCAACACATCGGCGATGAGTGGCTGGCATCAAAGCAAAACGGGCTGGTACTGCGCGTCCCCAGTACCATCACCGGCGAATGGAACGCGCTGTTTAACCCCGAACACCCACAGGCGGCGAAAGTCCTCAAAAGCGTAAAGTCCGAACCCTTTATGCTGGATCCCCGTCTTAGCCGTCCTTGCTAGCCTGTCTGTCAACACCTTTAAGGCTCAGCCACACGCCGACCGCCAGCACCATCAGCATGATGCCAGCGGTACTTAATGCCACGCTATGCGACGAAACGAACGCGCTTCTGGCCGCATGCATAATCCCTTCCGCCTGGGGGGGTGAGACCTCTTTCGCCAACTGGAATGCCTCACCAATTGATGACGACGCCAGCGCTGCCTGCGTGTCATTTAACCCCGCGGGTAGCGTAATCGAAGACGAGAAGCTGCGAGTGAGAATCAGACCAAACAGCGCGATGCCAAGCCCTGCCCCCAGTTCGTATGCCATGGTTTCAATAGCCCCTGCGGCGGCCGCTTTCTCTTTCGGGGCTGCCGCCATGATGGCTGCTGTAGAAGAAAGTAACGCACTGGCCGCGCTAAACCCCAGCAGCGCCATCAGGATCCAGGCCTGAGTTTGTTGGGTGGAAAAGTTCGTTACCGACAGTCCCAAAAAGCTAAAGGCACTCAGCGCCATGCCGCCGGATGCCACCTGGCGTAAGCCGAGGCGGGAGACCAGCATACCGGCTATCGGACCACTGAACCCGCTTGCGAGCATCACCGGCAGCATAAACAGTCCGGCGGCAAACGGCGTAAAGCCGTGAACAAACTGTAACTCCTGCGCCATCAGCAGCTCAAAACCGACCAGAGCAACCATGGCTGTCACGGCCATTAACACCCCGCTCAGAATGATGCGATGCGTGAACAGGCGCAGATCGATCATCGGGACAGGCGCCGCCAGTTGCCGACGCACAAATCCGGCCAGCAGTGTCGCTCCTACGAAGAACACCGCGACCACCCCCCAGGCGGCAACGCTACCTTTGAGCGCCGTTTTGGCGCTCCATACCAGCATAAGAATGGCCGCGATCAGCATCACCGCCTGGCTGAGATTGAGTGGTTGCTGACGCCGCCCCGGCTGGCGAGGCACATAACGCGCGGTCAACGCCATCACTACCATCACGATCGGCACGTTGACCAGAAACACGGCACCCCAGTTGAAATGAGCCAGCAACCAGCCGCCAATCAATGGGCCAAACGCGGCGCCGCCGGAGCCCACCGCGGCCCAGACGCCAAGCGCCATATTGCGATGTTCTGTTTTTGAAAATGTGTTGCGGATACCGGCAAGTGTCGCCGGAACAATCATCGCCGCGCCGATGGCGAGAATGGCGCGCGAGGCAATCAACTGCTCCGCGCTGGCAGACATGGCCGCCAGAAAGGAGGCCAGCCCAAAAAGACCGCTGCCCGTCAGCAACAGGCGTTTAAAACCGATGCGGTCTCCCAGCGCCCCCATGGGCAACACCATGCCCGCCATCACCAGAGAATAGATATCGATGATCCACAATAACTCATTACCGCTGGCTGCCAGCTCTGCACTCAATGTCGGTGATGCCACGTGCAAGACGGTGGCATCAATAGCGACCGGAATATAAACCAGCACGATAATGACCAATGTTAACCACTGACGAACCATAATTTCCTCATAACTTATGTTGGACACGCGTCCAGAATGGCGATCCTACGGAAAGTTGAACAACTGTCCAGCTTTTTGTTAGACTCCGTTTCCTTCACGTTTAGGGGGATATATGGGCTATTTGAGTCGGGACGAGCGCCGGGAATTGATCCTGCAGGCGGCGATACGCGTTGCGTTAAGCGACGGATTTGCCGGGATGACCGTGCGCAGGATAGCCAGCGAAGCCGGTGTCGCCACGGGCCAGGTACATCACCATTTCAGCTCGGGCGCAGAGCTAAAAGCGCAGGCGTTTGTGCGGGTGATGGGCGAACTGCTGGATGTGGATCTGTTACCCGAATCCGCAAGCTGGCGCGAACGGTTGCATGCCATGCTTGGCAGCAATGAAGATGGCTTCGATCCCTATATCCGTCTGTGGCGGGAAGCCCAACTGCTGGCAAGCAAAGAGCACGAGTTAAAAGGCGCTTATGTGCTGACGATGGAAATGTGGCATGAAAAGGTGGTCGATATCATTGATGCGGGCGTGAAAGCGGGTGAGTTTATCCGCCATGATTCGACGGAAAACATCGCCTGGCGCTTAATTGCCCTGGTCTGCGGGCTTGACGGCATCTATGTGCTTGGCATGCCAGATGTCGACGATGCGGCGTTTGATCGACATCTGGATGCCATGATTCATCGCGAGTTGTTTTACGCCCCTTCCCCGTGAAGATCGAAACGCGACATCACGGTGTCGAGCGCTTCAACGCTGAACCCATAATGCGGATCATCCGTACCCAGGCCGAATCGTTGCTGCATGATGTCATACAACGCCTGGGTATCCGGTAAGGTCTTCTCCTCCACCGCATGCCCGTTGCGCCAGTGGGTGAAGTGATAGTTAGTCAGCGTCAATTTCCCGCCGTCCGGCTGATGCAGGCACATTAGCAAATGGTGGCGAAAGTGCGATTGCGGCCAGTGCGCCGAGTGGAAATTCCCCATCACAAAATCGGCCTGATACTGCTGCCCCATCTCAAATTGGTAAATAGACTGCCAGCGATCGTGGTGGCGAAACTGCAAAATCCAGTCCGGCCCGGCCTGTTGAAGGCGGTACAGACCATGCGGCGTCGCCTGCTCAATATCCGCCTTGAGGCGTACAGGCGCAGTGAGCGTGAGCCCGCCAAAGCCGACATCCGCAATCCACTGCTCATCCCCTAACGTCACCAGCACGACACGGTGCGTGCGCGGCGGCATCTGCGGCGGATTTGCCAGCACCACGCGCCCCAGCAGGCTGCGCACCTCAAAGCCGATTTCGCGCAATACGCGCTCAAACAGGCCATTTTGTTCAAAGCAGTAGCCGCCACGACGGGCAATCACCAGTTTATTAAAGATGGCCTCATCGCTCAGTTCGATTTCCCGAGGCAGAACGACCTCAATATTTTCAAACGGAATGCTGCTGTTATGCTGCAGATGCAATGTACGCAATGTTTCCAGATTTACAGCCGGGACAGCGGAATAGCCAATACGGGCGAAATAGTCGTCCAAAAACGAGGTCATAAGAAGCTCCTGCAATAGATGTCCTTCTGTTATATCTCATTTTTTTCAGGGCACAGGGGATTTTGTGCCGTGGATTTATCGTTGTGTGCTCCGCTGCATAATCGCCAGCGCGGTCAGCATCAATGCGAGCCCGGTAATGAGCGTCAGCGTCGCCATCGCCATGCCTTGCCCAACCGATCCCTGTTCAAACTGCCGCCAGATAAAGACCGCCACCGTTTGCGTTCCTGCCGGGGCCAGCAGCAGCGATGTCACCAGCTCACGCGACGCGATAGCAAAAACCATCAGCATCGCCGCCAGCATGGCCGGAAAGACCAGTGGCAGGACAATAAAACGCAATGCCTGCAGGGGGCTGGCGCCATGAACACGGGCGGCTGGCTCCAGATTCCCGCCTAACTGACGCAGCGCACTCCCGACATAGCGCACCGGCCAGGGCAGCAACAGGCAACAGTACGAGAGCAGCAAAATAGCCCAGGTGTTGTACGGCGAGACGGGCCAGAACGTGCGGTTCCACAAGAGAATCAGCCCCACCCCCACCACAATACCCGGTAGCGCGGCGGGCATCAGCGAGAGGGCGTCTATAACACTGCGCCCTTTGATGCGCTGAACCACCACAAGCCAGGCGGCAAGCAGCCCGACAAAACCGGTGATCAATGCCGACGCAAAAGCCAGTGACAAACTGGTCCCCAGGGCTGTTAAGGCATCGCCCTGCTGAGCAAACAGCGCGGCATAATGGGCAGTCGTGGCGTTTGCCAGTGATAAGCCGCCCGACAGGGTCGACATCACGCCGGTGATCGCCATGGACAGCCCCGGCACCAGCACAGCCAGAAAGCCGACAAATGCCATCGCCCCTACCACCGGCACGGTCGCGATACCCAGTTTCGCCCCCATATTTTCCGTGGGTTTACCGGTCACGCTGGTCACGTCCTTTCCACCGGTCAACTTGCCCTGTAACCACCAGGCGCTGAGCGCAATCACGATCAGAATCAGCGAAAGCATGGAGGCGCCCGGCAAGTCGATGGGCCAGTCGGCCAGTTTTTTTTCAATACCAACGGTCAGCATTACCACGCCGGAACGGGTGCCCAACGCGGCAGGTACGCCATACTCTTCAATCGCCAGGGTGAAGGCCAGCAGCATTCCTGCCGCCAGCGAAGGCGATAACATAGGCAGCGTGACATGCCAAAAGGCACGCCAGGGCGTTGCGCCATGCACGCGGGCAACCAGCGCCAGACGCTGCCCGCTGGCAAGCAGGCTACGGGATACCGCGAAGTAAACGACCGGAAAAATATTGAGTGTCATCACCAGCACGATCCCGCTTTTGCTGAATAGCAATGCATTGAGATCGAACCCCAGTAACTGGGCAAGATAGCCATTGGTTTGCAAAACCAGCATCCAGGAGAGCGCCGCAATATAGGGCGGCGTCAGAAACGGGATCAGAAACAGCAGATCCCACATCCGTGGACAGGGTAAATCGAACAGTCCACGCGCCACCCCCAGCGGCAGGCCAATACAGGCGCTCAGCAGCGCAACGCCTGCGGCAATTTGCAGCGTTCCGGCAAACATTACCGGGAATTGTGGTTCAGAAAACAGCGGGCGTAACCCGGAAAACGCGCCCTGCAAGGAGCCTGCGCTAAATTGCGGGAAAACGGCCTGCAGAACAATAAACAGCAACGGCAACGCGACCAGAACCATCAGCACGGCCACGGTCGCAAGCGAGATTAATCGTTGGTTCACGGCGAGTATCCAGAAGACGGGGTTGCCCCCGTCAGATGATGATTACTGAGCGAAAAGTGTGTTGAAGCGCTTGAGCACGGCGCCGCGCTCGCTGGTGCCGTCGTTTTTGGTCGGCAGAATTTTCAACTCGTTAAAGAGAGGACGTTTGGCCTGCACATCGGTACGCGCTGGCATCAGCCAGGCATCGGCCACCAGTTTCTGTCCTTCCGGCGACAGCACATAGTCCACAAACGCTTTAGCGTCAGCTTCATGTTGGGTGGATTTGAGGATCATCATGGGACGTGGCGCAATCACGGTACCACTGGCCGGGAAGATGACTTTCAGTGATTCACCCTGCTCAATGTTGCCATAGGTAACATAGTCAACCGCGCCAAACACCGCTGCTTTTGCACCTTGCATCACCGGTGTGACCGCCTGGGCGTTCGGACCGCTAACCACCATGCCGTTTTTCTTGAGTTCATCAAACAGTGTCCAGGCGCCTTCGCCCATGCCGTTTTGCAGACCGATCAGCAGGTCCAGCGATGCGCCAGACAGGGCCGGATCCGGGGTAGTGACTTTGTCTTTAAACGCAGCCGCCGTCAGATCTTTCCACTCTTTCGGCTCTGGCGTACCGCTTTTGGTATTCCAGACGATACCCAGCGCGGAAACGCCCTGGGCGACATAATCCGTACTTTTGAGCATTTCAGGCACCTTTTCGGCGTTAGCGCTTTGGTAAGGCAGCAACCAGCCACGGTTATGCAGATCTTCTGCGGTGTCCCAGGAGGCGGAAATCAGAATGTCCGCCTGCGGGTTGGCCTGCTCAGCTTCAAGGCGCGCCATGACTTTGCCGGTTGTGGCCTGGAAGATATCCACTTTCACCCCGGTTTTTTTCTCAAATCCGCTGGCAAGACCTTTCGCCAGAGAGCCCGGACCGGCGGTATAAACGGTGAGCGCATGAGCGCTGGACATCATAGCGGACGATAACACCATGGCTAAAGCAACTCCTTGTTTCAAAGATATTTTCATGCAATTTCCCCTGAGGTTGTTGTAATAGAACGAATGGCGTCTACACGACCGGCAGACAAATGAACAATACGGTCAGCGAGGATCTCGGCTTCACGGCGATCGTGGGTGACATAAACGGCGGTGATGCCGAGCTGGCGAAGCAGAGAGGCCATCTCACGGCACAAAGATTCGCGCAGCTCACTGTCGAGATTGGAAAGGGGTTCATCAAACAACAACACGCGCGGCTCGGCGACAATGGCCCGTGCCAGCGCCACTCGCTGCTGCTGGCCACCCGAGAGCCCGGAGGGTTTGCGCTTAGCAAACTCGCTAAGGCCAACGCGCGCCAGCGCTTGCAGGACACGGTCTTCACGTTCAGCGCGCGGGACATTACGCATCTTTAACGGGAAAGCGATATTCTCTTCTACCGTCATATGCGGCCACAGCGCATAGTCCTGAAAAACCATGCCAATATCACGGGACTCCGGCGGCAACGCCCATCCGGCCTTCGCCACCAGACGCGAACCGAAGGTAATGGTGCCGTCAGCAGGTTGTGTTAATCCGGCAAGTAAACGCAACAGCGTACTTTTGCCGCAGCCTGAGGGGCCGAGCAAAGCCACGATAGTGCCTGCGGGAATAAGGAGATCGATCTGATTGAGAACGGTGTTGCTGCCAAAGGCATACGACACACCTTCCAGGCGGATTTCTGTGAACGCGTCCATTAGCGCTCTCCCACAATGAGAAAGCGTCTGATACCCGTGGTCTTCATCCAACGGGCCGCGTCCACCTGCACGAACGTCAGGGGAGCATACATATTGTTATCCTCTTTGGGATTTGATGCGGCTGACTATAGGCAGGAAATGTGACGTATAAATTACGGTAATGTTGCGTCTTGATTTATATAGAAGAATAGTAAACTCTTAGAAGATCTCTCCTGATTTTCCCTAATATAAAAAGGTGATTACGTGCGTATCGCAACGATCACAAATTTTGCATACATCGCAACCGTTGTTCTGACACTCTCTTCCGGCTTTGCGTTGTTCAGCGCATCCGGTGCGGACCGGGCCGAACGGGAAGCCGTCGCCCAGATTCGCCTTTTCGATACGCTGACCGATGATCTTGAACGAGAAGCTTATGCGTTGAGTGACCTTGCGCGTGAGGCGGTGGTGAAGCGGCAGCCGGAGAACATCAAGGCCTGGCGACAAATGCTGGAGACCGATATCCAGTTCGAAAACCATTTGCTGGGTTTACACGATAACGGCGCAACGTCAGCAGAAATATTGATCCTCCGGGATGGCCTTAAAGTCTTTGATCAACTTGAAGATGAGCAGCGTGCTGCCATAGCCGCTGTGGAAGCGGGCAATATTAATGAAGGCATGAATATCATCTTTGGTCAGCAGTATGAAGACCAGCTTGCTCAGGCCGAATACCGTTTTGCCCATTTTCGCAGCCTGGCGGATCAACGCACTGCGAGCGTCATTGCCGAGGCGACGGCGCTATCGCAACGGCTACGCACGGTGTCTGAGGTGATGGTGGCGATAACCGCCCTGCTTTTCTTGTTTGTGCTTGGGTTTATTATCAAACACCGCATCTTGCGCCCGGTGGTCACGCTGAGCGACGTGGTGAACCGGCTGGCGACACAGGATTATGCGGTGGAAACACCGGTACTGGCGCAGGTAGATGAAATTGGCGATATGGCGCAGGCCATCCATATTTTTCGTGAGAACGGTCTGGCCCGACAGCGTCTGGAGCAAGAACGTGATGCCGAGTGGGCTTCGCGCACACTGCTGGCGAGGATGACGCAACGTCTACAGGGCTGTGATTCCCATGCGGGCATTGTCAGGGTCGTCGGCCGTTTCGCGCCGAAAATCATCCCCGACATGGGGGGGCGACTCTACATTCTGGATTCGCGGACAAACCGCATGAAATGCGCGGCCCGCTGGCTCCTGCCCTCCGGCGAGGATGCCCCCTTTACCCCCGATGCCTGTTGGGCATTAAAACGTGGACAACTGCACTGTCCGTCGCACGATTCGGTAGATATGCCCTGCGAACATCTTGTGCCGGAGGTGGCCGCACGGGCCATCTGTGTTCCGTTAATCGCGCAAAACAAGATTATCGGCCTGCTCACCTTCGATAATGAGCAGCAGAAAGAGCCGACCTACGCCTATCTGGAACTGATGGCAGAGACCATCGCGCTTGCGCTGGCAAACCAGATATTGCGCGATACCCTGACAGAAAAAGCGACCCATGATTCGCTGACCGGGTTGCGTAATCGCCATAATCTGGATGAGACCCTTCGCAGCCTGGTTGATCAGTCGATGGCAAACGGAACCTCGCTGAGTTGCCTGATGATCGATATCGACTACTTTAAAAAGCTTAATGATAGCCACGGACACGAAGCGGGTGACAAAGTGCTGCGCGACATTGCCCGGTTGTTACAGGATACGGTGGGCGATAACGGGATTGCCTTCCGCTACGGTGGCGAGGAGTTTCTGATTATTTTGCCGGATACCAGCGAGACCGATGCCAAAAAACTGGCTGAACGGTTACTGCAAAGCGTACTGGACCATCGCATATTTTATGAGTCGCATGATATCGGGCAGGTTTCAATCTCGATCGGTCTGGCTACCTGGCCGCAGCATGCGCGGGCGGCAAATCTGATCCGGGCAGCGGACCTTGCGCTTTATATGGCGAAAGAACAGGGGCGCGGCCAGATTGTGGTCGCCCGTAACGCCAACGCACCGCAGACGCACCTTTCCTCCTGATATGACGGCTGCGCGGCAGTGCGCGCAGCCATTTCGTTACAGTGTCACTTGCTCACAGTCTGCCTGCAAGCGATCGGCCTCGTCCTGCGGCATCCCGGCGCGCACTGCCGCCGCACAAATCCCCTGCCAGCTCCCCGGGTCCAACGGAATCCCCTGCGCCTTACGCAGACGGCGGTTGTTCTCTTCCCACTCGCCCGGCACCAGAATCGGCTCGTCATTACTATGCGGCGACTGTTTCACCCATTCAACGAAAGCCTGCGTTTGTTGCTGCATATCCGGCGCGGCAAACATGTCCGGGTTTAAAATAATGGTGGTCATACAGTTGAAAATAGCATCGACGCTGGCCTGCAAAGAGCCCTGATGGGTGGTCTGTCCGCCGGATAAGGCTCCCCCCATAATTTCGCACAGTGCCGCCAGCGCATAGCCTTTATGTTGCGCAAACGTCACCAGTGCCCCCAGCGGCGAACGATGCATAACCGCCGGGTCGTTAGTGGGAAGCCCCTGCGCGTCAATAAGACACCCATCGGGCACCGGCTCGCCTTTGTGATAAGCCACGCGCGTTTTTCCAAATGCAATAGCGCTGGTTGCGTAGTCCAGCAACAGGGGCGATTGCCCTTCCCGGGGGAAAACCACGCAAAAAGGATTTGTTCCGAACCGGCTGTCTTTTCCGCCAAACGGGGCCACCATCGGATCGCCGACGACGTTGACAAAATGGATGGAGATAAAACCGGCTGCGGCACATTGTTCGGCCCAGTAACCAATACGTCCAATATGATGGGAATTGTGAAGCGCAACGGCGGCAAGGCCATGTTGTCGGGCCTTTTCAATGCCCAGTGAGATAGCCTCATGCGCGGCGACCTGACCAAAAGCCTGATTGCCGTTCAGGGTGACCACCGCGCCCATATCTTTCACCACGCTGGCATGGCGGTTAAGTTGCAGGTAGCCCTGTTCAAGGGAGCGAACATAGCTCGGGATCATCCCTACGCCATGAGAATCGTGTCCGGCAAGATTTGCCGCCAGCAAATGGTCCGCAACCAGGCGAGCTTCCTGTGGTTCGCTGCCCGCATAGTGCAGGATTTTCTCGATAAAATGGTGTAAGCGCTGGGGATGAAGACGAAGCCCTGTATCCATTGATAATTCTCCATTTATTATGTTGTTGTCTGCATTTCCATGCTGCATGTGAGCTTGCCTGAGGTCAATAACTGTACGGGCACAGAGAATAATGACCTGAAGATTGTTTCTGTGCGGGATAAACATGCAATGCACGGTGTGAGTACCGGGCATCTGTGCTTTAATTCCTGCACGACAGAACGAAGGAGTGGCTTATGAGTTTTTTCCGTCCGGTGGCGCTGGATCACGCCAGCCGCTTGCTGAATCACGGCCCGACCATACTGATTACCAGTCGTGATGAGAGTATCGACCGTCGCAATGTCATGGCGGCGGCCTGGTCAATGCCCGTTGAATTTTCCCCCGCCCGCATCGCGATCGTGGTGGACAAAAGCGCCTGGTCGCGTGAACTGATTGAACGCAGCGGTATGTTCGGCATTGTGGTGCCGGGCGTGGCGGCCACCCGCTGGACCTGGGCGGTGGGCAGCATTAGCGGTCGCGAAGAGGATAAATTCAACTGTTACGGTATTCCGGCCATCGCTGGCCCGGTACTGGGGCTGCCGGTCGTAGAGGAAAAATGTCTGGCGTGGATGGAATGCCGCCTGTTGCCGCCTACTGCCGCAATGGAAAAGTATGACACCTTGTTTGGTGAGGTGGTCTCCGCCGCTGCGGATGAACGCGCCTTTAGCAACGGGCACTGGCAGTTTGATGATGATCAGTTGAACACCATTCACCATCTGGGTGGCGGCAATTTCGTCACCAGCGGCAAATCGATAAAAGTTCCGGGTTAACCTGAAACTCGCCCCGGTAAGCGCAGCGCCACCGGGGACAATTCCAGGATGCGGCGTAAACGCCTTATCACTGCTACGTCCCCCCGGCCCCTTTTTGGGAGAGGGCTGGGTTGAGGGGAAAAGCGTGTGCAGACATTTCCCCGCAAGCCATTACATCTGATAACCGGGCTTCTTAATGAGTGTGTCCATCTGCGGCCCGATTTCCGTATCCCATACTTCGCTTTTCCACGCATCCGGGTCGATTTCGGTTAACGCTACGCTGATGGAACTGTCTTTGCTGCTTAAATGACGGGTGATCACATCGGCGATATCGGCCGCCAGCGCGGTTTTTTGCTCATCGTTCAGGTCACGGGGAAAACATTTGATATCAACATGTGGCATGGTGTGCTCCTTATTGTGGGATAACCAACCTACCACACTGAAAAAACGTCAGTTATCAAATAATGTTGTTACGGCGTAAAACGGGCTGCAGCCTGGGTTGCGCGCAAACCGCATCGGCAATCGCGCTGATTTTCGGCGTGTTTTCCTTAAACCAGTCGTGCCGTGGCCCCCAGGTTCTGATTACACAGATATAGATATCCAACAAAGTTAGCTGTTCGCCAAATGCGTACGGCGTGGCGTGTAACTGTTGTTCCAGCCAGATATAGAGTGATTTGCGATACGCGATACAGTGGTCGCGCAATTCTTGCGCCGCACCGGGAACGAACCGTTCGGGATAATCGGCATAAGTGAATGTCGGATAAACATTTGCCACCAGCCAGACTAACAGACGCCAGAACTGATTACGTTCAGGCGTGCCTGTCGGCGGCGCCAGTTGCGGGTGTTCATCAAGGATCATTAACGCAATGGCAGCCGATTCCGTCATGATGCTGCCATCGTCAAGTTGCAGCGTAGGCACCTGGCAAAGCGGGTTGAGTTTCAACAATTTTTCCTGATTGTGCCCCGGCGAATCGAACCCTTCAACATTCTCAAACTGATAAGGGATATCCGCCAGCGTCAGCATCAGCTCACTGATGGCTGAACCCCAGCCGGGTGCGCCATAAACGGTGATCATATGACCTCCTTTCTTGCGAGTGAACAGTAAGTCTACGTCAAACTGGCAAGAAAGGTGTCGACCTGCTGTGGGCTGGTAAGACGCACAAAGCGGATGTGTTGATATTTCGGGTTAGCCATATCGGCCGCGTAACGTACCCGGTTATGGCGCCAGGTTTTTAATGTCCAGATGAGGATTGACTCGCGGCTTAAGAATGCGCGGCGGAAACTTTCCGTATTGCCGGTGCCAGGCCACAGCTCTTTTCCCTGCCATGCCCGGCGAATCACCCGAAGCACCGCCTGGCGCAGGGTACGCCAGAAACCGTAATCCAGCCAGATAACCAGATCGACATCCCGCCATTTGATCGGCCGCGATCGGTTGTAATTGCCGTCCAGTACCCAGCCTGGCGTGGCATTCAGCGTCTCTTCTAACAATGCGTAGAAGTCCTCATCACTGCGCCCTTGCCACTCCGGCAGCCAGTAAAGCCTGTCCATTTCGATATACGGCACATTAAGTTGCGCGGCCAGCCGCCGCGAAAGCGTGCTTTTACCGCTACCACTAGTGCCGATCACATTAATTTTCATAGCGTTATGCCGAATCTCTTTCTACAAAATGAAATCCAATATCCACAATGGTTTCTTGCTGAGGCAGCCCTTCGATGCGATCCGCCAGCAGCGTAGCGGCACGTTGACCGATAACCTGCCTGTCGACGCTGACCGTTGTGATGGAGGGATAGGTATCGGCGGCAAAATCCAGATCGCCAAAGCCAATCACCGCCAGATCCTGTGGCACCCGTAATCCGCTGGCCTGTGCTTCAACAATCGCCCCCTGAGCAAGGGTATCCGAACTGCAAACAATCACATCGAAGCTACCCTTTTTCAGCAAATCGCGAAGCCCCTGCCGCCCCGAGGCAAAACGCGCCGGGAGCGAGACATCCACAAAAGCGGGCTCGCGAATATCATTACGCGCCAGCGCCTCGCACAGTCCGCTTTTACGCAGCGCCGCACGATTATCTACCGTCCACAGCAAGCCGGGGCGTTTATAGCCTTTACGCAGCAAATAATCCGCCGTTGCCTCCCCCACTTTTTCATGGGAAAAGCCCACCAGCATATCCAATGGTGTGGGGGTGAGATCCCAGATTTCTACCACCGGTACGCTGGCATTGAGGATCACACGCTTTAATTCCGTTGAGTGGTGGATCCCTGTGAGGACAATACCGTCCGGACGACGTGATAAGAGCGTAGCCACCAGCTCTGCTTCCGTTTGCTGGGCGTAACCCGCCACACACAGCAGCATATGATAACCGCGTACCGCCAGCTCATCGCTTATCGACTGAATGGTATCGACAAACATGCTGTTATTGATTTGCGGGACCACAACGGCAATCAGTTTGCTGCGCCGGGACGCCAGCCCCCCCGCCAGCGCGTTGGGGATGTAGCCGGTGGCCTTGACCGCCGCCAGCACTTTTTCCACGGTTTTAGGACGCACCAGTTGCGGGGTGTTCAGTGCCCGGCTGACGGTCATTGATGACAACCCCGCCGCGCGGGCGACATCTTCTAATGTGGGGGCCCTGGGGGGCACAGGACGAGAGGTTTTCGACATGTAAACTCACAACGGCTTCTTTTTGTGACAGGGATTATAAGCGATTTGTTAGCTTAATTCGCTTCTCTCTCATTATTTTAATCAGCTTTAAAATCAGTAGATTAAAAACAGAATCACACCATGATGTTAGCGATATCATTTAAGGTTGGGCAATTTCACAAACTGTTATGAAGTGTGAACCAGCACAAATAAAATCTCTCTTTGACGTCTCTTATTGTGATCAATTGTACATATTGACGGCAAAATGCTGGCGGTCTATTCTCAACTGAATTAAAAATGTTAGCGCAAACATTATTACCGTTCACAGGAGTCAATCATGACCGTAAGTGCGAATTCCGCTGCTGTAACCTATGCCAAAGCGCAGGGTGTTAAAACTGCCGCCGAAACCGGCGACCGTATCGAGTGGGTAAAACTCTCCCTCGCGTTCCTGCCGCTGGCTACCCCCGTAAGTGATGCGAAAGTGCTGACCGGTCGTCAGAAACCGCTGACCGAAGTTGCCATTATCATCGCGGAAATTCGCAGCCGTGACGGTTTCGAAGGCGTCGGTTTCAGCTACTCGAAACGTGCAGGCGGCCAGGGTATCTATGCTCACGCCAAAGAAATTGCCGATAATCTGCTGGGCGAAGACCCGAACGATATCGACAAAATTTACAGCAAACTGCTGTGGGCTGGCGCATCCGTAGGCCGTAGCGGTATGGCCGTACAGGCCATCTCCCCTATCGACATCGCGCTTTGGGATATGAAAGCAAAACGTGCCGGTCTGCCGCTGGCAAAACTGCTCGGTGCGCACCGTGATTCCGTACAGTGCTACAACACCTCAGGCGGCTTCCTGCACACACCGTTGGATCAGGTTCTGAAAAACGTGGTGATCTCCCGTGAAAATGGCATCGGGGGTATCAAACTGAAAGTCGGTCAGCCGGACACCAAAGAGGATATCCGTCGTCTGACCGCCGTGCGTGAAGCACTGGGCGATGATTTCCCGCTGATGGTTGACGCGAACCAGCAATGGGACCGCGAGACCGCCATTCGCATGGGGCGTAAAATGGAGCAGTTCAATCTGATCTGGATTGAAGAGCCGCTGGACGCCTACGACGTGGAAGGCCACGCCCAACTGGCCGCCGCACTGGATACGCCCATCGCGACCGGTGAAATGCTGACCAGTTTCCGCGAACACGAACAGCTTATTCTGGGCAACGCCAGCGACTTCGTTCAGCCGGATGCCCCACGCGTTGGCGGTATCTCTCCGTTCCTGAAAATCATGGATCTGGCCGCGAAGCATGGCCGTAAACTGGCCCCGCACTTTGCCATGGAAGTGCACCTGCACCTCTCTGCCGCCTACCCGCTTGAGCCGTGGCTGGAGCACTTCGAATGGCTGAACCCGCTGTTTAATGAGCAGCTTGAACTGCGCGATGGCCGCATGTACGTCTCCGACCGTCATGGACTGGGCTTCACGCTGAGTGAACAAGCGCGCGCCTGGACTCAGCTAAGCTGTGAATTTGGCAAACGTCCGTAACAGGTCATAAAGACGGGAGATATTCCCGTCTTTATTTATTGCAGCATGAAGACTGGCATAGTTATGCCCCGCTGTTTCGCCATATTATTGTACTCCCGACGGAGCAGCGTTTTTTATTTTTCGCGCACGCAATATAAATAACCCGTTACAGTCACAGGTTGCGTCAACATCCTGGCATTATCCCTTCCCGTCACTTTTAAATATATTTATTACGCTTATCCATTCACCTTTAAAAAAACAGCAGCCGATTAAGATCTTTTAATTTCCCACATAAATAATGCAATTGCAGAATATATGTGATCGTGAGGGCACATTTATACATTTATTATGGATCCGCTCTGGGTATTTTTATATAAATGTTAGCGCAAACATACATAAAGAAAAGGAGTATTCCATGACCTTGAGTGCCTGTACTGGCGCCATCTTATGCCGAGAGACAACGTACCCACTCTGCCATAGCAACCGCGTGCTGCCGCTGGCCGGCCTGCTTGTCCGTTCGGTCAACGCCACGAAGTAAATAACCGACGGAGCCATTCCCGTTTAATACACACGTCGGGGGAAACCTCGTCGAGGAATCGATTATGAGTAATGTTATTAAGCGCACCAGCGTGCGCCACGGTATTCTTATTTTCTTATTTCTGGCTACGGTATTTAACTATGCTGACCGCGCGACCCTTTCAGTGGTCGCCCCTATCATGAGTAAAGAATTAGGCTTTGATCCAGAAGCACTCGGACTGGCCTTTTCGGCATTCGGCATTTCGTATGTCATTATGCAAATCCCCGGCGGATGGCTGCTGGATAAATATGGTTCGCGCCTTGTTTATGGCTGCGCGTTAATTGGCTGGTCAATCGTCACCATGTTTCAGGGAACAATTTATCTTTTTGCCAGTCCGTTAATTGTATTGGTTATTTTGCGCCTGCTAATGGGGGCGATTGAAGCACCGGCCTTTCCGGCGAACAGCCGCCTGAGCGTACAGTGGTTCCCCAATAAAGAGCGCGGTTTCGTGACGGCGGTTTATCAGGCCGCACAGTACATCTCGCTCGGGATTGTCACGCCGCTGATGACGCTTATCCTGCATAACATGAGCTGGCACTACGTGTTCTATTACATCGGCGCTATCGGCGTGGTGCTGGGAATTGTCTGGCTGGCGAAGATTCGCGACCCGCTACAGCACAAGAAAATCAACCAGCAGGAGCTGGATTATATCCGCGAAGGCGGCGGCGAACCGGAGCTGGGTAATGCGAAAAAATCGGAAAAGATTTCCCTTGCCCAGATCAAAAGCGTCTGTGTGAATCGCATGATGATCGGCGTGTATATCGGTCAGTTCTGCGTAACGTCTATCACCTGGTTCTTCCTGACCTGGTTTCCGACCTATTTATATCAGGCAAAAGGGATGTCGATTCTCAAGGTCGGGTTTATTGCCAGTATTCCGGCGATCGCCGGGTTTATTGGCGGCCTGATGGGCGGTGTGATTTCTGACTGGTTATTAAAACGCGGTTACAGCCTGACCACTGCGCGCAAATTCCCGGTTATCTGCGGCATGTTGCTCTCCTGTGTGATTGTGGTGGCAAACTACACCCAGTCAGAAGTGGTGGTCATTGCTGCCATGAGCCTGGCCTTCTTCGCCAAAGGCTTCGGTAATTTAGGCTGGTGCGTACTGAGCGATACCTCGCCGAAAGAAGTGCTGGGCATTGCGGGTGGCGTCTTTAATATGTGCGGCAATCTGGCCAGTATTATTACGCCTCTGGTGATTGGGGTGATTCTCTCCAGTACCCAGTCGTTTGATTACGCCATTTTGTATGTGGGATCAATGGGCTTAATTGGCCTGTTCTCTTATCTGTTTATTGTCGGTTCGCTGGAGCGTATTCAACTTACGCCTTCCGCCGCCTGAAAATGAACGTACGCTGCTTCGCATCCGGCGAAGCAGCATTTTCGTCTCTCACAACACCTTCGATAAAAACTGCCTTGTCCTTGGATGCTGCGGATGGTTGAGCACCGTGTCGCTGTCGCCCTGCTCCACAATTTTGCCATCTACCATAAACACCACCTGATCCGCGACTTCGCGGGCAAAACCGATCTCGTGCGTAACCACCACCAGGGTTGTACCGGAACGGGCCAGCTTTTTGATGACATCCAGCACTTCGCCAACCAGTTCCGGATCCAGCGCAGAGGTGGGTTCATCGAATAGCATTACCCGTGGGCGCAGCGCCAGCGCGCGGGCAATGGCAATACGCTGCTGCTGCCCACCGGAAAGATGGCGTGACCAGGCATCCGCTTTATTGCGCAGCCCTACCACATCGAGCAACTGATACGCCTGCTCAATGGCCTCTTTGCGACTGAGCCGCTGATGGGCTATCGGCGCTTCAATCAGGTTTTCCAGTACCGTGAGGTGCGGGAACAGATTGAAGTTCTGAAACACATAGCCCACGTTTACCCGCTGGCGCAGGATCTCGCGCTCTTTCAGTTCATAGAGCTTATCCCCTTTGCGGCGATAGCCAATATAGTCGCCATCAATCTGAATAAAGCCTTCATCGACACGCTCCAGATGATTAATGGTGCGCAAAAGCGTCGATTTGCCGGAGCCGGAAGGTCCGAGAATCACGGTCACGGTGCCTGGCGGGATCTCAAGCGACACATCATCCAGCGCCTTATGACGACCAAAATATTTGCTGACCCCGGTAATCGAAATATGACCATTAAGAGAGGCTGGCATGAATCGGCTCCTGTGGTTGCGCGACACGGGCAGGTGTCGTAGCCCGCACCCGGCGGGAATTGACGGCGGAGCGACGTTCGCTGCGCGCCAGCCAGCGTTCAACCAGATGCTGAATCACCGACAGCACGCTGGTGATCACCAGATACCACACGGCACCCACCATCAGTAACGGGATCACCTCCTGGGTGCGGTTGTAGATCATCTGAATGGTGTAGAACAGCTCCGGCATCGCCAGCACATAGACCATCGCCGTTCCCTTAGCGAGGCTGATAATTTCATTAAAACCGGACGGCAAAATGGTCCGCAGCGCCTGCGGCAGAATAATGCGTAGGGTGCGTCGCCAGGCAGGAAGCCCTAATGCGGCGGCGGCCTCATACTGCCCGTGATCGACCCCTAAAAAACCACCACGAATGATTTCCGCCGTATAGGCGCTTTGCACCAGCGTCAGGCCAACCACCGCCGTGGAAAATTGCCCCAGCACATTCACCGTTTCGTAGTGCGCCCAGCTCAGTTGCGTAAACGGAATGCCAATCGTCAGCGTGTCATAGAGATAAGAAAAGTTGTAGAGAATAATCAGTACCACAATCAGCGGCAGTGAACGAAACAGCCAGATATAGCTCCACGCCAGGCTGCTCAATAGCCAAGAGCTGGACAACCGCGCCAGCGCCAGCACGCCGCCAAAGATAACGCTTAATGCCGTACCGAGTAGCGTTAATAACAGCGTCTGACCCAGACCGTCCAGGATCACGGGATCAAAGAACCAGCGGGCAAAAACGCGCCACTCCCAGCGTGGGTTAAAGGCGACGGACTGGACTACAATCGCCAGTACGATCAACGCGATAACAGCCCCGACGATCCGCATTGGGTAGCGTGCCGGGACAACTTTGATAGACTCTGTCGTTTTCATGTTTATCCCTCAGGCAGTTTTACTGAGCGTGTCGACCGCTAAGGTCTTGGTAAACCGCAGGCGGCCATCGAACGGTGGCTGGCTGTACTCCTCCGGGTCGCGCGTCAGATCGAACTGCGCTTCATACCCCTGGCGAAGATAGAGCTGCACCGCTTCCGGCTGACGAAAGCCGGTGGTCAGAAAGATGCGGCTGTAGCCCGCCAGCACCGCGCGCCGTTCCAGTTCGGCCACCACTCTACTGGCCAGCCCCTGCTTGCGCAGGGTGTGTTGTGTCCAGATGCGTTTGATTTCCGCCGTGTGGGCATCTTTCGGTTTGTACGCGCCGGTGGCGATAATCGCCCCGTCACGCTCCAGCACAATAAATAGCCCCTGCGGCGGCAGATACCACTCCGTCAGTTCCACCTCGGCATCTTTAGAAAAATAATCGCCATAACGGGCGGCATATTCGCCAAACAGACCGGCTATCACGGGCTGCAATTCCGGTGCGTCAGGGGAGATATCACGGAAACGTTCGCTCATCTGCGCCTCCTTAGTCGCCCAATCCGGCGGGGTTGATTTCTGAGGTCGGGATCTTCTCAACGCCCTCACCCCAGCGATTGAGCACTTTTTCGTAGTCGCCATTTTTAATGACGCCATTAAGCGCAATCTGTACCGGCTCCACCAGGCCGCTGCCTTTTTTCAGCGTGACCGCGATATGCGCCGCTTTCGGCCAGCCGCCGTCCACGCTGCCTACCAGACGGGTTTTATTGGTCAGCGCGGCTTTCCAGGCGCCAATCACATTCGGGCCAAAGAAGGCATCCGCACGACCGGACTGCAGTGCCAGCGTCTGGGCGGCATCATCTTTGGTGTAGACCGGGGTGAACGGTTTAAGCCCTTTCTTTTCGTTTTCCGCATTCCACGCCAGCAGAATGGCCTCCTGATTGGTGCCGGAGCCGACGATAATACGCAGCCCGGCGATGTCCTCTGCCTTCTCAATGGCTTTGATCGGGCTACTGGATTTCACGTAAAAGCCGAGGGAATCTTTGCGGTAGGTGGCGAAATCAAACTTCTCTTTGCGCGCTTTGGTGACAGTGATATTGCTGATTGCCGCATCATATTTGCCGGAGGTGACCCCGAGCGGCCAGTCCTCCCAGGAGGTCGGCACCACGTTCAGTTCCAGACCGAGGCTGTCGGCAACCAGACGGGCGATATCTACCTCACTGCCGAGCAGGGTTTTGTTGTCATCAGAAAAGACCGTCAGCGGCGGCGAGTTAAGGGCGGCCACCGCCACCGTAAATTTTCCCGGTACCGCCAGATGATAATCTTTCGGCAAGCGGGCCACCGCGTCGGCATTGCGCGGCGTGTTAATGGGCGTTTTGTTAGCTTCAAGGCTAACGCCGGTGCCGTTAATCGTGACGTCATTGGCCCAGACCAGCGGCGCGAACGCCAGTGTCACTGCGAGGAGGAGCGATGATTTCTGCATAGCGTATTCTCTTTATTGTTTTGTGAATTGATTCGCAGGTTGTTGTAAACCAAGACTTTCGCGCAGGGTCGTGCCGGGATAGGCCTTACGGAACAGACCGCGAGCCTGCAAAATCGGCACCACGGTGTCGACAAAGCGTGGGAAAGTATCCGGCGTACCGCCCTGGATGATAAAACCGTCGGCTGCCCGCTCGTCGAACCACTGTTGCAGGCCGTCTGCCACCTGCTCCGGGGTGCCGGAAAAACGCGGGCGCGGTGAGGCCGCCTCCAGCGCCACCTGACGCAACGTTAAGTGGCGCTCACGGGCATGACGTTTGATTTCATCGGTGGTACTGCGAAAACTGTTTTGCCCCAGAGTGCCAATGTCCGGGAAAGGTTCATCCAGCGGGTACTGACTAAAATCATGGTGTTCGAAATAACGGCCAAGGTAATTGAGCGCATCCTGAATGGAGACCAGCGCTGCGGTGGTCTGATATTGCTGCTCAACGTCCTGCGCATTATCACCGACAATCACGCTGACGCCCTGGAAGATATGTAATTCATCTTCGCGACGGCCATTATTAATCAGTTGCGCTTTGACATCGCGATAAAAATGTTTGGCCTCGTCGATCGTCTCGTGGTGGGTGAAAATCGCATCAGCGTGTCGTGCCGCTAATTTCTTGCCATCATCAGATGCGCCCGCCTGAAATATAATGGGTCGTCCTTGTGGCGTGCGGCCAATATTCAGTGGCCCGGCGACCTGGAAAAAATCGCCACGATGATTAAGCGTATGCAGTTTTTGCGGGTCAAAGAATTGCCCTGTCGCTTTATCGCGAATAAAAGCATCCTCTTCCCAGGAGTCCCAAAGTCCTTTCACCACGTCCAGATATTCATCGGCGATGCGATAACGCAGCGCATGTTCCGGGTGCTGGTGGCGAGAAAAGTTTTTTGCCGAGCCCTCCAGCGGCGAGGTGACGACATTCCAGCCCGCGCGCCCGTTGCTTAAATGGTCGAGGCTGGCAAACTGACGCGCCACGGTAAATGGTTCGCTATAGGAGGTCGATAACGTGCCAACCAGCCCTAAATGGCGGGTGACGCTCGCCAGTGCCGATAATACGGTGATGGGTTCAAAACGGTTTAGAAAATGGGGAATGGATTTTTCATTAATATATAAACCATCGGCGACAAATAAAAAATCGAGTTTTCCCTCTTCGGCTTTTAATGCCGTTTCCTGAACAAAAGCAAAATTAATACTGGCGTCGGCTTTGGCTGCCGGGTGTCGCCACGCGGACATATTTCCGGATGCGCCATGCAATATGGTGCCCAGGCGCAGTTGACGAGCTTGTGACATAATCCATCCTCATTTTCAGGCAACAGGTTCCCCGGAGCTGTCGCCCCAGGTTGTTTTATTCCGTTATGGCTGGAGTAAGGCTTTTTCAGCCAGCAACGCGAAATAGCGCGCGGCGTCTTCAATTAATGCTTCATCAGGATTAAACGACGGATGGTGCAAACCATATTCACTGGCGCTGCCAATACTGATAAACGCACCGGGAATATGTTCGAGATAGACGGCAAAATCTTCCCCGCCCATATGCAACTGTGCGACCTGCGTGTCATAGCCGTGCCAGTCCGCAACGTCGCGGGTAAAGGCGGCCCAGCGTTCATCGTTAACCAGCGCCGATGGGCCTTCGAACCAGCGCACGGTGATCTCTGCATCAAAGGCGCGGGAAAGTCCGGCAGCGATATCATTGACGCGCACCTTCACTTTTTCACGCACCTCACTGCGGTGGGTACGCAGCGTGCCTTCCAGTTCGACCTGCTCCGGCAGCACATTCCAGGTATTACCGCCCTGCATCCGTGTAACACTCAATACCACCGAATCCAGGGTATCCACATTCCGGCTGGCGATGGTTTGTAGCGCGACCACAAGCTGGCTGGCGAGCAGGATGGCGTCATTACCTTCATGGGGACGCGCGGCGTGCGCCCCTTTACCGCCAACCTGCACGACAAAGCGGTCAACGTTGGCATAAAACGGGCCGCCGCGCGTGGCGAACGTGCCCACGGGCAGGCCAGGCTCATTGTGCATGCCAAAAATAGCGCTGACACCGTTTAGCAAGCCTGCCTGAATGAGCCGCTTTGCGCCGCCGAAATTCTCTTCCGCAGGCTGGAAGATCAGCCGCACGCGTCCCGGTAAAGCGGATTCTTTCTCTTTTAGCAACAGTGCCGCGCCGAGCATGACACTGGTATGGATGTCGTGGCCGCAGGCATGCATCACCCCTTTATTGCGCGAGGCATAAGGCACGTCGACCGCCTCTTCAATCGGTAATGCATCAATGTCCGCGCGCAGAGCAATCACCTTGTCGCCACTACCCACCTCCGCGACCACGCCCGTAGGCAAGGTGGTGGGGACTAAGCGCAGCCCGGCATTTTCCAGCCAGTGGCTAACCCGGCGGCTGGTTTCAAACTCCTGTAAAGACAGTTCCGGGTACTGATGCAGCTCACGTCGCCAGTCAATCAGTTGTTGAGCAAAACTCATTGCGCCACCTCCTGGATAACCGTGCTCTGCCGCCAGGATTCACTCAGCAGGCGCAATGAAGTGATACGCGCATTGGGGTCAACCAACGGGTTATCAAGAATGAACTCATCCACGCCAAACTCCGCTGCCAGCGCATCCAGCCCGGCCAGCACAGTTTCTGCGGTGCCTTTAATCAGCGACGGTTCCCGGCGGAAAATTCGTACCGCCGGGCTTCCGGCCTGACGTGCGAAAGCCTGAGCCTGGGCTTCGCTGGCAACGCTGACCCGTTGACCGTTTTCCAGTTCAACACCCCAAATCTCCACCTGCTGCGCCAGCCGTTCGGCATCGTTTTGCGTGTCGGCAACAATCACCTGCACGGCGACAATCAGGTCGCGCTGGCTCAGCGCTCGCCACTGCGTTACAACGTCACGTAGCAATGTTCTGTCGCCATTGAGATGGGCCGCAAAAACGAAATTCCAGTCGAGTTTCGCCGCCAGTTTCGCGCTCTCAAGGCTCGCGCCGAGCAGAAACCCCTGCGCACGTTCTGTGGGAAGCGGTGTGGCGGCCAGAGATTCCGCATCGGCAGTAGCCTGCTTCGCGTTAAGCCAGTTATCCAGCTCACCGAGTTGGTCGGCAAAGCTCCCCTTATCTTCCGGATGCAATCCTCGCTGTAATGCGCGCGTGGACAGAGGCAGTCCGCCTGGCGCTTTACCGATACCGATATCGATACGGCCAGGAGCCAGAGAAGCCAGCACGTTGAAGTTTTCCGCGACTTTATAAGGGCTGTAGTGTTGCAACATGACGCCGCCGGAGCCGATGCGGATCCGCTGCGTTTGTCCGGCAATCCAGGCGATAAGCAGTTCAGGGGATGGGCTGGCGAGTTGGGACGTATTGTGATGTTCCGCAATCCAGAAGCGGTGAAAACCGCCTCTTTCTGCCTGTTGCGCCAGTTGTAACGTACGGTTCAGCGCATCCTGTGCGGTTTCATTTTCCGCAATCGGGCTTTTATCCAGCAAACTCAGACGATAAGACATGCAGCACGCTCTTATTGGGTAACATGTCTGCATTATTGGAATGGGCTTACGGCCTTGTGAAACAATTAATTTACATTAAATAAGCAAAAAATTTGCAAAGTAGCCCCCGCAGAGGGACGGTAGTCATTATTTGCGCTTATGAATAAGGCCGCATTCCCCTGTGCCGTGCAACCTCGCCGACATCGTCTTTCCTTTTGCATGCTTAGTCATTTCTGCCGTCTTTTTCGCCATATTGAATCAGTTAAACTGTCAAGTAACACTTACGTCACAAATTCAACTCATACCCATCGTTTTTTCGTCTGGTATGTTTTGCGTCGCCAAAAAAATGCAGGTAGGATGCTGCGCCATGTTGTGTCTTATTCATACGTAGAATGATTGAAAAGACAGAACGCTTTCCCAACAGAGCAAACGATTGTCTTGCTGCTCTGTGGGGTCGAGGAAGTTCCAAAAGATTCAGACAGGTCAACGGGTAACGCAATGAAAACAACCAACAACAACGCGGCGGAGCATCAGGCCGCGAAACGACGCTGGTTAAACTCTCACGAAGAGGGTTATAACAAAGCGATGGGCAACCGCCACGTACAGATGATCGCTATCGGCGGCGCAATCGGAACGGGGTTATTCTTAGGCGCCGGAGCGCGTCTGCAGATGGCGGGGCCATCACTGGCGATCGTTTATCTGGTTTGTGGTCTTTTCTCTTTCTTCATCTTACGTGCGCTGGGTGAGCTGGTATTACACCGCCCTTCCAGCGGCAGTTTTGTCTCGTATGCCCGTGAATTTATGGGTGAAAAAGCGGCCTATGTCGCCGGTTGGATGTATTTCGTAAACTGGGCGATGACCGGCATCGTGGATATCACCGCCGTTGCGTTATATATGCATTATTGGGGTGCGTTTGGCGATGTACCGCAGTGGGTATTTGCCCTTGGTGCGCTTGCCATCGTCGGGACCATGAATATGATCGGTGTGAAGTGGTTCGCTGAAATGGAATTCTGGTTCGCGCTGGTCAAAGTACTGGCCATTGTCGCTTTCCTGGTTGTCGGGACTATCGTCCTGGGATCCGGTAAACCGCTGGACGGCAACGCGACGGGTTTCCATCTGATCACCGATAATGGCGGCTTCTTCCCCCACGGTCTGCTCCCTGCGCTGGTTCTGATCCAGGGTGTGGTCTTCGCCTTTGCTTCTATCGAGTTTGTCGGTACCGCAGCCGGTGAATGTAAAGACCCGGAAAAAACCGTACCGAAAGCGATCAATAGCGTTATCTGGCGTATCGGCCTGTTCTACGTTGGTTCCGTGGTGCTGCTGGTTCTGTTGCTGCCGTGGATGGCGTATCAGCCGGGGCAGAGTCCGTTTGTGACGTTCTTCTCCAAACTGGGCGTACCGTACATGGGCGACGTGATGAATATCGTGGTCCTGACCGCTGCGCTGTCGAGCCTGAACTCCGGTTTGTACTGCACGGGGCGTATCCTGCGTTCCATGTCGATGGGGGGTTCCGCGCCTAAGTTCATGTCCAAAATGAACAAACAGCACGTACCGTACGCGGGGATCCTCGCGACCCTGGCGGTCTACGTTGTGGGCGTGTTCCTGAACTATCTGGTTCCGGCACAGGTGTTTGAAATCGTTCTTAACCAGGCGTCTGTGGGCATTATCGCGTCGTGGGGCTTTATCGTGCTCTGCCAGATGCGTCTGCGCAAAGCCATCAAACAAGGTAAAGCGGCGGAAGTCAGCTTTAAAATGCCTGGGGCACCGTTCACCTCCTGGTTAACGCTGATGTTCCTCTTCTCTGTGCTGGTTCTGATGGCGTTTGACTACCCGAACGGCACCCTGACCATCGGTTGTCTCCCACTGCTGATTGTGCTGCTGGTGATTGGCTGGTTCGGTGTGCGTAAACGCGTAGCGGAAATTCACAGCACCGCGCCGGTCGTGGCTGACGCTACCGCTGCACCCACTGAGCTTGTAGAAGAAACCGCGAAATAATCTGACGTGTAAAAATAAAAGCCAGCCAGGTATGCCACCGGCTGGCTTTTTTTATGCGTGCTTAGAGGGCAATACGGATGATGTCGTCCGGCTCAGTGGCCTCTTTCTCTTTGCTGGCCGCCTGTTTCACGCTGACATAGAGCGTCTGACCATCGGCGGAGAGCGCCAGGCTGTTCGGATGCGTTGGCGTATCGAAGGTTTTCACCACCTTATAGGTTTTGCCATCAATCACGCTGACTTTGCCCGCCTGACGATGGGTGACATACGCTTCGTTACGCGTCGGGTTAAACAGCACCGACAGGGATTCCGGCGCGGCGATCTTTTGCAGTACAGCCCCATTACGCAGATCAACGACCAAAACCTCAGGTGCTTTGGAGTCGGTAATAAAGGCGCGATGGCCTGCGGTGTCCAGGCTCAGATTCAGATAGAAGTGCTCTTTACCGTCATCCTGCAATTTCTTACGCGCCACAATTTTGTGGCTGGCGGTGTCAATAGTCAGCAATTCCCCGTCACCGTTGGTGGTATACAGCCGTTTTGCCGCCGCATCGATGGCCAGACCCGTACTGAATTTACCGGTCCCCGTAATGGTGTATTTGAGCGTCATGGTTTCGCCATTTACCGCCCAAATCACACTCTCATTGCCGATACCGCTGATGTAAACAGTGTTAGTCGTTTCATCCACCACCAGTTCACGCGGCTGCAGCGGACGCACAGTTTCACTGCGCTTACGGTCATCAAGTACCAGACGCCCTTTCACATCGCCCGTTTTCGCGTCAATGGCAGTGACGGCGCCATTAGTGGTATTACCCACCCACAGGGTTTGCGTCCGGGAGTTAATGGCGGCACCGAACGGCTTGAGATCGTTATGGACAGCCAGCGTCACGTCCAGTGAAAGTGGATCCAGACGGTAGACCACGCCGCCTTTATCGGTTTTACGGCTCTGTGAGGTAGCCACCCACAGCGCGTTGTCCTGTTGGCTCCAGGCCATTTCGTAGGCACCTTTACCGACCGGTTTACGCAGCATCTCTTCGCTGGCCTGGGCGTGAAATGTCCCGGCGAGCAGCAGTGAACCTAACAACAGTGAACGACGCAGACGTGGCGCAGATAAATGACGTAAAGACATGACGACTCCCTTTGATAAACAAATATAGTTTTGCTTCACATGCTTCCATGACGCCGGGGTCATAGCCCCGCCTTATTAATTGAGAATAGTAATCATTATTACGTGAAATGTGGAGCAGTAAATCTGTTTTTACTGTCATCGGCGGTAACGTCTACACTTTTTGTTAACGTAATGTGCCCTTAAAGTTTTCATGAATTGTTAAAGATATTAACATTACGCCATGTTCCCATTTGGTTCGTTTCTTATTCTGGTCAATTTATGAATATTTTTGCCCTTTCAAGAACAGCGTTTCCAGCGCTGTTACTTCCGGTCATCTACGCGCCTGCCGTGCTGGCGGCCGACAATGAACAAACGATGATCGTCAGCGCGACACCCCGCACAGTTTCAGAACTTGACACCCCGGCGGCTATCAGTGTCGTGAACGGCGACGATATTCGTCAGGCCACGCCTCAAATAAACCTCTCGGAATCGTTGGGCGGCGTGCCTGGCTTACAGGTGCAAAATCGCCAGAACTATGCGCAGGATTTACAGCTCTCCATTCGCGGTTTTGGTTCCCGCTCGACCTACGGCGTGCGCGGTATCCGCATGTATGTCGACGGTATTCCTGCCACCATGCCGGACGGACAGGGGCAAACCTCGAATATCGATCTCACCAGTGTCGAGAGTATCGACGTCCTGCGCGGCCCCTTCTCTGCTCTGTACGGCAATGCATCTGGCGGTGTGGTGAATGTGACCACCCAGACGGGCCATCAGCCAACGGAACTTGAAGCCAGCAGTTATTACGGCAGTTACGGAAGCTGGCGCTATGGCACTAAAGCCAGCGGTGCGGTGGGCGATGGCACACAGCCGGGCGATGTGGATTACACGGTCTCCTCGACCCGTTTTGTCACCCACGGTTATCGCGATCGCAGCGGTGCGCGTAAAAATCTCGCCAACGCCAAACTGGGTGTGCGTATCGACGAGGCCAGTAAGCTGACGCTGATTTTCAACAGCGTGGATATCAAGGCGAACGATCCGGGCGGTCTCACGAAAGAGGAGTGGCACGATAACCCGCGCCAGTCACCGCGTGCTGTACAGTTCGACACGCGCAAAACGGTCAAACAGACTCAGGCCGGACTGCGTTATGAGCGCCAGCTCAGCGCGCAGGATGATGTGAGTGTCATGATGTACGCCGGGGAGCGGGAAACCACCCAGTACCAGTCATATTTCCGCGGCCCCCAGTTGAACCCACATCACGCCGGGGGCGTGATCGACCTGACCCGCCATTACCAGGGGATAGACACCCGCTGGACCCATCGCGGCGAACTGTTGGTACCGGTGACTATTACCAGCGGGTTGAATTACGAAACCATGAGCGAGCAGCGCAAAGGCTATGAAAACTTTGTGATGGTCAATGGCGCGCCGGATTATGGTCGTGAGGGGAATTTGCGTCGTAACGAACGCAACCTGATGTGGAACGTCGACCCTTATGTGCAAACCCGTTGGCAGTTGACCGATAAGCTGTCGCTGGATGCGGGTCTGCGTTATAGCTCGGTCTGGTTTGACTCAAACGATCACTATATTACGGCGAGCAACGGCGATGACAGTGGTGATGCCAGCTATCACAAATGGCTGCCTGCCGGGTCGCTGAAATATGCGCTGACCGATAGCTGGAATCTCTATGCGGCGGCGGGGCGTGGTTTTGAAACGCCGACCATTAACGAGCTCTCTTACCGTTCTGGCGGGCAAAGTGGACTCAATTTTGCCCTTAAGCCATCGACAAACGATACCGTCGAAATCGGCAGCAAAACTCGCGTGGGTTATGGCTTACTCAGTGCAGCACTCTTTCGCACCGATACCGATAACGAAATTGTCACCGATACCAATAGCGGCGGACGCGCCACTTATAAAAACGCCGGCAAAACGCGCCGTCAGGGTGCGGAGCTGGCGCTCGATCAGCAGTTCGCCGGAAACTGGCGGGCAAAACTGGCGTGGACGTATCTGGATGCGACCTACCGCAGCGACGTCTGCGGGGACAGTAATTGCAACGGCAACCGGATCCCCGGTATCGCGCGCAATATGGGCTTTGCATCACTGGGTTATGTCCCCGAACAAGGCTGGTATGCGGGTGCGGATGTGCACTATATGAGTGATATCGCCGCTAATGACGAAAACACGGCAACCGCACCGTCCTGGACGGTGGTCGGCCTGAATACCGGCTATAAATTTAACTACGGTAACTGGATGATGGATGTGTTCGGGCGCGTGGATAATCTGTTTGATCGTGAATATGTGGGATCGGTGATTGTTAACGAATTCAATAACCGTTACTACGAACCGGCGCCGGGGCGCAATTATGGCGTAGGTTTATCGGTTGCCTATCGCTTTGAGTGATGGCGGTTGAATAACCAGAGGCCCTCTTTTTGCAAAGCGGGCCTCTGTTCTATCAGAAGGTCGTCCAGCCGTCGTCGCTGGTCACCTCAGCCGGTTTACGCGGCGTTGAGACTGGCGGCTGCGGCCTGGCAGGCGTCGATGATTTTACCGGCGTCGCGCCCGACTCAAGACGGAATGTCGCAACCAGTTGCTCCAGGCGTAACGCCTGCTCTTCAAGAGAACCTGCTGCGCTTGACGACTCACTCACCAGGGCGGCGTTTTGCTGCGTGGTGCTGTCCAGTTCACCCACCGCGCGGGCAATTTGTTCAATCCCGCGGCTTTGCTCCTCAGAGGCAGAAGAAATTTCACCCATGATGTCATTAACACGGGTGACCGACTGCACCACTTGCCCCATCGTTTCCCCGGCCTTAGCCACCAGTTCACTGCCGGTATTGATGCGTGACACCGACTCGGTAATCAGTTGCTCGATATCTTTCGCCGCCTGGGAACTGCGCTGAGACAGGCTACGCACTTCACTGGCGACCACCGCAAAGCCGCGCCCCTGCTCTCCCGCACGGGCTGCTTCTACCGCCGCGTTAAGTGCAAGAATGTTGGTCTGGAAGGCAATACTGTTGATGACCGCGGTAATGTCGGCAATTTTGTTTGAGCTGTTGTGGATATCACTCATCGTTTTCACCACATCGCGCATCACGTTGCCACCTTCACTGGCCGTGTTCGAAGCCTGCGCTGCAAGCCTGCTGGCATTACGCGCGTTATCCGCGTTGTTTTTCACCGTCGCGGTTAACTCTTCCATACTGGCCGCCGTTTGCACGACGGCGGCGGCCTGTTGCTCTGTACGAGAAGAGAGATCGGTATTGCCTTCGGCAATCTCCGTTGCCGCATGGGAAACCTGCGCCACGCTATTACGAACGTCAAAAATCATCTCGCGAAGACGGCTATTCATACGCCCCATTGCAGCGGTGAGTTTGCCCAGTTCGTCGTCGCTTTGCGCGGTGATCTGCGAACTGAGATCGCCACTGGCGATACGCTCGGCCAGCGCCAGGTTATGGACAACAGGACGGGTGATCTGACGAATAATCCACCAAGAGACAATTACGCCAATCAGAATGGCAATAATGCCGATAATGGCCGCTGTGGTACTGGAGTTATCCGCCAGCGCATCGTTATAGGTTTTCACCCGCGCAATCAGTTTCTTGATGTCAGCGCTGCTGTCATCGCCAGCGACTTTAACTTTATCCTCAGCCGTTTTGATCGCCTGAACCGCAGTAAAATAGTTGATGCTCAGGTCGCGATAACGGGCGGTTTCATCCCACAATGCCTGCATCGGAGAAAGCAGCTCAGCCGGAAGCTGGCCTGAAAGCGTTTGTAACCCCGCCTGTGCTTTGTTGAAGCGATCATCGAGAATATTGCGCGTCTCTTTCGTCGGGCTAAAACGCACCATTAACGCGGCATCGCGCACCCCACCGATGGCAATCAGTTGATCAAAAATCCGGGCGCTTAATGCGTTATCAGCCACAGGTGTGGAGACGAGTGTACTAAAGCGTGCACGCTTATCGTCTGCTCCGAGCTGGTCCAGGGTCTCGCGAACGGATTTCATGGCGTTCGTCGCTTGCTGCATTTCCGCAGACCCTGCTTCAAAGTTCGCCAGATGGCCTGACAGCGTATGCAACTGCGCGCTCTCGTCATCATTCCATGACATTTCACTCGCACTGGCGGTGAGCTGCGACGCATGTTTTACGTAGTCGGACATGATCGGACCGGCTTTCTCATCACCATAAAGATACTTCAGGCGGTTAATCTTGGCCTGGAAGACCTCAATGTTAACGCTATAAATCAGGTTGGTTTTTGCGTAGACGTCGCGGATCTCTTTAAACCGCAATACGCTCAGAACGGTAGCAATGGCAACCAGAAAAAGCACAATCCCAAACCCGACTGACAGCTTTTTACTGATAGTTATATTTTTCAACCCCTGGCTAAAAGACATCCCAAACTCCTTGCGTCACATCAATGTTAGCGCTCAACTTAGCACTCATCGATTATCGGCAGGCAGCCCAGGGAGTTAAGAGGGAAAATCGCTGAAGACAAAAAACGTGATGATGATGCTCCCCTTTGCCAAATTTTTGGTGGGGAGCATTTAAAAATCATCAAATTGCACTGAATGATTTCAAGACTAAACTATCACTCAGCTATTGAACTGCTTTAACAGTATGCCTGCGCCATCATCAATGGTGCGGTATATTGCTTTTTCGCAACCGTTTTCGTCGCCTTTCTCGAATGCGGATAATAAATCGCCATAATCATATCCACGCGATAACTCAGGTGATGAAGGATAAAGATAATTAAAGCATGGGCCAATCCGAACCCATAATTGTTCAATTATTGCGGCAAGCGTGGGCATTTCCGCATAATGATATACGGCAAAACGAAATACGCGATTCGACTGCAAAGTCAATTCAGTATTTCCTGTTTTTGCCGCCTCACTAAAAGCCTCGGCAAGAATACGCAATTCATGAACTTTACCTGCCGTCATATTTTTGCAGGCAGCGCGTACAGCCATGCCTTCAAGTTTTTTGCGGATATCACTAATTTCTATGAATCGCGCCTTACCCACGTCCGGAACAAGGAATGCTTGCGCAGGAGTAGCATGAAGTGCCCCTGCGGAAACAAGACGCAACAATGCTTCCCTGACAGGCGTAATACTGGTTCCTAATTGATCTGCAATTTCTTTCGTGATGAGCCGGGCGCCAGGTTTAAGCGCACCAATAATAAGCGCACTCTTTAGACTGGCTTCTACCTGCATAGTAAGGCTCGTCCGCTGCGCTTTTTCCAAATCAAGCATGTGATTGTGTCCCGTCCAAATTCTTATTTATTTTCAGCCTGGTAGCGTGTCGGTGAACATAATTTATGAAGATATATTATGTATAAGCATGCCTGGTATTGGATTGACGCGTAAAGTTAGAACAAAATGTTATTTTTTATGCACAACTACCAGGAACCGTTACCGATAAGGTCGTCGATTCCTTATGCTTGTATAATTAAAGACGTTTTTAAAAATTTTGCACGTATTATGATGACGGTTTTCACCGTCACCACCATTTTTAGTCATCCTCGCCGACGCGAATCACAACTTTACCGAAGTTTTTCCCGGCAAGTAAGCCAATAAAGGTCTCTGGCGCGCTTTCAAGTCCGTCAGTGATTTGCTCGCGATAATGGATTTTCCCCTCTTTAACCCACTGCGACATGTCACGCTGAAATTCGTTGATGCGGTGACCATAATCCTGGCTAATAATAAACCCCTGCAAGCGAATTCTTTTTTTCAGGAGCGTCCCCATTAATAACGGGACACGATCCGGACCATCCGGCAAAGAGGTCGCATTATAACCACTAATCAGCCCGCACAACGGAATTCGTGCTGCGGTATTCAATAATGGCAATACCGCATCAAATACCTTGCCGCCGACATTTTCGAAATAAATATCGATGCCTTGTGGACAGGCTTTCGCCAGTTGTTCGGCAAAATCGCTGGCATGGTGATCGAGACAGGCATCAAAACCAAGTGTATCCACCGCATGGCGACATTTTTCACTGCCGCCAGCAACGCCCACAACCCGGCACCCCTTGATTTTACCTATCTGGCCGACCGTCGCCCCTACCGGCCCTGTAGCCGCAGCGACGACCAGCGTCTCTCCCGCTTTCGGCTGCCCGATATCCAGTAACCCCATATAGGCAGTGAAACCCGGCATCCCGAGCACGCCAAGCGACCACGATGGATGTTCAGGATTTTCGCCGAGTTTGACGAGCCCTTCACCGCCGGAAATCTCGTAATCCTGCCAGCCGCTGTAGCCCAGCACCCAGTCGCCTTCGTGGAAATCGTTATGCTGTGACTGTACGACGCGACTGATGGTAGCGCCGCACATGACGCCATCAACCGGCACCGGCGGACTGTAAGATGGCGCATCGCTCATCCTGCCGCGCATATAGGGGTCAAGTGAAAGGTAGACGGTTCGCAGCAGCACCTGGCCTTCGCCTGGGGTGGCAATGGTATCTTCTTCAAGCCGAAAATTGTCGACTGTCGGTGCGCCCTTTGGCCTTGAGGCCAGAACCCAACGGCGGTTGCGGTCATGCTGTTGTTTCATGTTGCTCTCCTGTTCCCATGAAAAGTTCTATTGATACTAGTCGTGGAAAACAGGAGATGCACATCCATTGTTAACTACCTGGATTAAGGCGCACTACCAGGTAGCGACAGGATGTGTCAGTTTCATTAATGAAGCGACAGTCGTTAGGCGGGCCGAGCTCCAGGCAATCCCCCGCTTTCATTTCATGGCGCGTATCACCCTCCATAAAGACCAGCTCCCCCTCCTGTAACCAGATCAATTGCCTGGCAAGTGCGTAGGAAGAAGCGGGCATCGGGATATTACTGCCAGGGGGTAAATCGATTTGTACCAGGTCGATGGGCAGATCGCTGCGCGGCGAGATATGACGGCGCAAATAATGCGTCTGTGGGTCGCGCCAGACGGGCTGGTCGGCAAAGCGCAACAGCTTACCCTCTTGCATCTCAGCGCGCGCAATCAGGGTAGACATGCTAATGCCAAACGCCCCGGATAAGCGGGCAAGCAGTGTCGCCGTAGGGCTACTTTCCCCGCGTTCAATCTTATGGATCATGGCGCGCGAGACGCCAGCGCGCTCGGCCAGTTCGCTAAGCGACCAGCCTCGGGATTCCCGTTCAACGCGAATTCGCGCACTGATCCGTTGATTTATGTTGTCTGTAATAGTATTCATATCGTAATACTATAGTGAACAATCACTGAGGTTCAACCATGAATATTCGTTACGCCATTAAAGACGATTGCGCGGCAATTGCAGAGATCTACAATCACGCCGTCGTGCACACTGCGGCCATCTGGAATGACAAAACTGTTGACGTGGATAACCGGATTGCCTGGTTCGAAGCACGCGCGCTACTGGGTTATCCCGTACTGGTAAGCGAAGAAGGTGACGTTGTCACTGGCTATGCGTCGTTTGGCGACTGGCGCGCGTTCGACGGTTTCCGTCACACAGTCGAGCATTCTGTCTACGTCCATCCGGATCACCAGGGTAAGAAAATCGGTCAGGCGCTGATGGCGCGACTGATTGACGAGGCTAAACGCGTTGGCAAACATGTGATGGTTGCAGGCATTGAGTCGCAGAACCATGCCTCTATCCATCTGCATGAGAAACTGGGTTTCACCGTCACTGCGCAGATGCCGCAGGTGGGCACCAAATTTGGCCGCTGGCTGGATCTGACGTTTATGCAGTTGCAACTGGATCAGCGCCAGGACCCGGACGCCATCTGATGAATCAGACCCTTACCCTCTGCTTTCTGGTTGCCGCTGGCATTGGCCTGGTGGTGCAAAATACTTTGATGGTGCGCATCACCCAGTCGTCGTCCACTATATTGATCGCGATGTTGCTGAACTCGCTGGTGGGGATCGTTCTGTTTGTCAGTATCTTGTTGGTAAAACACGGCCTGTCCGGCTTTAGCGAACTGGCGGCAACCGTCCGCTGGTGGACGTTGATCCCCGGGCTGCTCGGTTCGTTTTTTGTCTTCGCCAGTATCAGTGGTTATCAGTACGTGGGGGCCGCCACCACCATTGCCGTGTTGGTAGCCAGTCAGTTGATTGGAGGGCTGGTGATGGATGTGGTCAGAAGCCAGGGGGTGGCACTCAAAGCCCTGATTGGCCCGGTATGCGGTGCGGTTCTGCTGGTGATTGGCGCCTGGCTGGTTGCCAGACGCCAGTTCTGATTTACAGGATACTGCCACCTTTGGTGAGCTGCTCGCGTCGCGCTTCCATATCCTCTTTATGCTGACGACCATGCTGCGAGATGGCGTGACGCAGGCGCTGTTGCTGGGTATAACGCTCTTCCCGGCTCAGCGCGCTATCGTCGCTCAGTGCAATCAGCAGCTCGTTCATATTTGCAATCACGCTTTGTGCAATGGTTTCGTCCACGCGGGCGATTACCTCATCCAGATGTGACATGCCTACCCCTGTTAATTCAGTTTTGCTTTCGAAAAATCACTGCCCATTAAGCTCACGCTATAGCCCGTGACGTTACTGCGTGTGGCATAGAAGGTTTTACCGTTCGCCAGCGCAATCCACGGCGCCTGCTGATAGAAGACCTCTTGTGCCTGACCATAAAGCCCGGCGCGTTTTGCCGGATCGCTGGTCAGTTTAGCCTGCAGTACCGGGCCATCATACGCTTTATCGCACCAACGTGCGGCATTCGAACCGCTTTTCACACTGGCGCAGCTTAACAGGGTGTCGGCAAAGTTATCCGGGTCGCCATTATCCGACATCCAGCCAAACAGCGCGGTATCATGCTCACCGCGACGCATCCCGGCCAGGTATTCGCCCCACTCATAAGAGACAATTTTCGCTTTCACGCCCACTTTCGCCCAGTCGCTCTGGATCATCTCCGCAATGCGACGTGAGTTCGGGTTGTACGGACGCTGTACCGGCATGGACCAGAGGGTCGTTTCAAAGCCCTTCTCCAGCCCGGCCTGTTTCAGCAGTGCTTTGGCTTTTTCCGGATCGTAGCCGTAATCTTTCAGATCTTTTTTGTAGCCCAGCATGTTCGGCGGCAGCGGCGATTTCGCCACGGTACCCGACCCCAGGAAGACCGCATCGACAATCGCTTTTTTGTCAGTAGCGTAATTCAACGCCTGACGCACCAGGACATTATCAAACGGTTTTTTCTCGGTGTTAAACGCCAGATAGCCGACGTTCAGCGCATCGATAGTGTGCAGGGTCAGATCTTTATTGCCCTTAATCTGCTCAAACTGAACCGGCGCAGGCGCCGGGATAATCTGACACTCGTTGGTTTGCAGTTTCGCCAGACGCGTCTGGACATCCGGGGTGATGGCAAAAATCAGGTGTTTTGTCGGCACCTCGCCGTCCCAATAGTTGGGGTTTGCGAGATAGCGGATTTGCGCGTCGGTTTTGTATTGCTGTAAGACATACGGGCCCGTACCGATCGGCCAGTTATCGACATTCTCCGGCGTCCCTTTTTTCAGCATGGCGTCGGCATATTCCGCCGAGAGGATGGAGGCGAAGTCCATTCCCCAGTCCGCAAGAAACGCGGCGTTAGGCTCGCTCAAAACAAACTGAACGTGATAGTCATCAACCTTTTTGACATCCTGAATCAGTTTATCCAGCCCAACATCGCTGAAATATTCGTAATTTCCTTTCGAAACATTATGATAAGGATGGTTAGGGTCTTTCTGGCGCATGACGGAGAAAATAACGTCATCCGCATTAAAATCGCGGGTCGGTTTAAAGTATTTATTGCTGTTAAATTTAACGCCCTGACGCAGCGTAAAGGTGTATGTTTTCCCGTCCGGCGAGATTGTCCAGGCGGTGGCCAGTGATGGAATCGGGGTGTTTTTCACCGGATCGAAGTTCACCAGTCGGTTATACAGCACCTGTGAACTGGCGACAAACGATGGGCCAGAGCTGGCGATTTGCGGGTTGAACGATTCCGGCGAGGCTTCGGAGCAATAGACAAGGGTGTCATTGTTTGCCGCCCACACGGCGCCTGCAGGTAACAGCGTGCTCAGCGCCAGCGCGAGCAGGGATTTCCTTGCGAACATAGATTCGGGCCTTATTTATTATTTGGAGTATTAATCTCAGCACAGCAGAAGTGAACTGGCAAATAACGAATCACTATCAGGTTATTCTAATCCAGTTGTTTTTGCTGAATTTTCCAGCAAAATTAAATTTATCATTCAACTTAAACGAACTTCTTGCCGTCAAGGTTTATGAGATGGTCTCAATGCGTCGAGAATTCAATGGTTTTGCGCTCTCTTCTGCCGTTTGTTTGTGATGACATTGCGTACAGTAGACGCGTGAAAAAGTCTATGGGATGAAAACGTGGCAAAAACACTCTTGCGCAGCGGCGATCTTGATGATTTTCAAGCCGTGGGCGGCGGCGGTCAGGCCGTATTTGATTCGGCGTTACAAATTCGTGAAGCCCTGCGTCTGCGTAAGCAGCAGGCGCTGGTTGACTGCCTTGCCATACCGCAGGTGAATGATGAAGGCGACCGCGTTGACTGGTACTCCCCTGTTGAAGGCCGCGCCCAGGCCTGGAAAGCCGCCGATGAAGATGCACGCTTTCGTGCCTTACGTTACCTGGAAAGCACCCTGGACAGCGCCGCGACCCTCAGCCGCAAATGCATGCAGTCGCCAAAAACAGCACAGCAACTGTTTGGTTCACTGCTGGAAAAAGCGTTGCAGTTTCCCGGTGAAAACCACGTTTTTCTTGTCGACGGTAAGCCGGTCATCACCTTCTGGGGCTTTGTTAATCTCAATGAGAGTGCCAGAGAAGATGTGCTGGAATGCCTGCGTAAAGAAGATATTCCGGAGCCGCTTGCCGTTATCGAGCCAGAACCGGAACCTGCCGAAGAGCCTGTTGCCACGGTCACGATAAGCCACGCCGACGAACCGCTGCTCGCGCCTGTGCCGGGAATCAGCACAGCCGTAGCGAAAGACGAACCGGTAATGCAAATGGCCTCGCCGGTTGCTGAACCTGAGCCCATTCCCGAGCCGGAACCGACGCCAGCCCCTGTCGCGGTAAAACGTCGCCGCTACGGCCTGTGGGTTTTGCCGATTGCGGCCGCCGTGGCTGCGGCGGTTGCGGTGCCATTATGGTTAAATCAGCAACATGAAGCCCCCGCCCCGAAAACCGTACAGTCTGCGCCTGTGGTGGCCAGCCCCGAACCTGCGCCGGTCGCCGTTGTGCGTCACACCCCAACGCTGAATGCAAATCTGCCGCTCCATCAGGCCGAGGTGGTTGCGCCCAAAGTGGAAACACCTGAACCCGTGGTACATGAGAAAAAACCGTTGGTGATCACCGCTATCCCGAAAGATGCGCTGGTCATGGACGCGCTGGAAGTGAAAACGGGCTCAACCCGTTTCCTCAATGGTAACTGGCGCGTCGTGATGGACGTGAAAGACCAGGCCACCGGTAAAGATGTCACCATGCGTTTTCAGATTCAGAACAATAAAGGCACGGCGCGCGTTATTCAGGGCAATAATTTGAGCTGTCGCGCCGACCTGTACTCCGGCCTGCACGAAACCGGGGTTTTAATGATCAAGAGTCGCAGCACGGCACGTTGCACCGACGGTTCCCGCTACCCAATGCCGGAGATTTCCTGCAAAGCCGGAACCAATGATATCGCGGAATGCAGTGCGCGCTTTGAAGCGAATACCACGCCCGTTGCGGTGACCTTCAGAAAAACAGGTGCCTGATTTTATGCTGGTTAATCTTTGTGATTACAAACAGAGCGTCACACTTATCGCCAACAGTGGCGTCCAGTTTCTCGATTTTGGCCTGACGCCACAGGAGTCGGCACAAAGCGGTCGCTTTGTACGTAAGACGGCGAACGGTCCACTGTTGCGCCTGGATTACGATCTGGTCAATGAACGCTATACCCTACCGGCGCACAATGGCGGCATGCCCGAGGTAGTCAAACCGGAAAGCACCCAGTCGCTGCACGCGTCGCTGGCGGTGCTCGATGGCGTGTGGCTGCCCATACCGTTCTTACGCTTCAACCCGCCGCGTACCTTTGTCGAAGGGCCAGAAAACTGGGCGCGGGTACAAATTCGTAAACTGAGTGAACCGGATGGCGCCGGGAATACCCACCGCGTAACCCTGGCCCTCGACAGCCAGATCAACGGCAATTCCCCGTCAGCGCTGGCACCGCAAGAGAACGATATTCTTAACGGCACACGCTTCGCGCTGGCCTGGCGTGATGACGAAGTGGCGGATTTTCTCGATCAGACCTGGGTAGATGGCTGGTTACGGGAGGCGTTTCTTCAGCACATCAATCAGGATGAACAACGCAGTGAGCGTGAAATTACCCAGGCGTTGCGCAGCTTTGAATATCAGGCGCACTGGCTGAACCTGCTTACCCTGCTGGGAACACAACTTCTGGTGCCTGAGGTGAAAATTGTCACCCACACGCTGAGCACCCCGGCTATCCCGGTGGATTTAATTCTCGATGTCGGCAACACCCATACCTGTGGCGTCATTATTGAAGATCATGGCGATGCCAACGATGGGCTGCGCCAGACCGCCGAGCTGCAGGTGCGTTCCTTAAGCGAACCGCAATTCCTTAATGAACCCCTGTTCACCAGCCGCCTGGAGTTCTCCGAAGCACGCTTTGGCAAACAGCATTTCTCGGTAGAAAGCGGACGCGAAGACGCGTTTATCTGGCCTTCTATTGTGCGTGTCGGCGACGAGGCCCGCAAACTGGCGATGCAGCGTCTGGGTACCGAAGGCAACAGCGGAATTTCCAGCCCGCGCCGTTACCTTTGGGATGAAACCCCGGTATTGCAGGACTGGCGTTTTAGCCAGATGAACAGCAAAACGCAGCGCGAACCTCTGGCAACCGCGTTTCCGCTGATGAACCTGATGAACGATGAAGGTCAGCCGCTGTATACCCTGCCCGTCGATGAGCGCCTGCCCGTCTTTTCGCCACAATACAGTCGCAGCACGTTGATGACACATATGCTGTGCGAGCTGCTGGCACAGGCGCTCGGGCAGATTAATAGCGTCGCCACCCGTTTGCGTCTGGGCTTTCCCGCCTCGCCGCGTCAGTTGCGCACCATTATTCTGACTCTGCCGTCGGCGATGCCGAAGCAGGAACGTGAAATTTTCCGCCGCCGGATGTTCGAAGCCATTGCGCTGGTCTGGAAAGCCATGGGCTGGCATCCACAAGATGATGACTTTGCGCATCGCAAGCAGCAGGAAAAAAGCGTGGTGCCGGTTCCGCATATCCAGATGGAGTGGGACGAAGCCAGTTGCGGTCAACTCGTCTGGCTGTATAACGAGGCGATTTCCCGCTACGCCGGGCAAACCGAAACTTTTTTTGCCTCCCTCGCCCGTCCCGATCGGGCCGAAGCTCCAGGCGCGCGGCCGGGACGCTCCCTGCGCGTTGCCTCGGTGGATGTCGGCGGCGGCACAACCGATATGGCGATCACCCATTATCAACTTGATGATGGTACCGGCAGCAACGTTAAAATCACCCCGCAATTGCTGTTCCGTGAAGGGTTTAAAGTGGCGGGTGACGATGTGCTGCTGGATGTGATTCAGCGCTGCGTGCTGCCTGCGATGCAAACCCAATTGCAAAAAGCCGGGATTACGGATGCCGCCTCGTTGCTGGCAACCCTGTTTGGCGACTCCGGGCGTATTGATACGCAGGCGGTGTTGCGCCAACAAACCACCCTGCAACTGTTCATGCCCATTGGCCATGCCATTCTGGCGGCGTGGGAAGAGAGTGATGTTAACGATCCGCTTGCCGGACTGTATGCCACGTTCGGCGAACTGTTGAGCCAGTTGCCAACGCGCAACGTGATGAACTACCTCAAACAGGCGATCGACCATGCGCTCCCTGCCGGCTCGCCGGAGTTTGATGTGCTGAGCGTGCCGATTCAGGTCAACTTCCGCGAATTACAGGACGCGATGCTAGCCGGGCAATTTACTCTTGCCTCGCCGCTGCACGCGGTCTGCGAAGCCATCAGCCATTACTGTTGTGATGTCCTGTTGATTACCGGACGTCCTGGCTGTCTGCCGGGTGTGCAGGCGTTGATTCGCCATTTGCAGCCGGTGCCGGTTAACCGCATGATCTGGCTTGATAAGTACCGCGTACATGAGTGGTATCCGTTCAGCCAGCAAGGCAAAATCGGCAACCCGAAATCGACCGCGGCGGTAGGGGCAATGCTGTGCAGCCTGGCGCTGGATCTGCGTCTGCCGCGCTTTAACTTTAAAGCCGCTGACATCGGCGCCTACTCGACCGTGCGCTATCTCGGCGTGCTGGATAACGTGGTCAACACCCTGCGCGATGAGAATATCTGGTATCACGATATCGATCTGGATAAACCGGGCGCGAAGCTGGATGCCCGTCTGCATTTCCCGCTGCGTGGTAATGTCACGCTCGGTTTTCGTCAACTGGCAAACGCCCGCTGGCCTGCCACCCCGCTCTACACGCTGAGCATTAACTCTTCTGACCTGGCGAAAACCATCGCCGGCGACGGGGTGTTGAATGTGCGGCTGCAATTTAGCGGCGGCAACAAACACCAGGGGCCGGAATCGTTTATTCTGAGCGAAGCCTGGCTGCAGGATGGTACGCCGGTTCCCGCCGATGCGTTAACCTTCAAATTGAATACGCTGGCCGATCGCCGCCACAGTGGCAGCCATTACTGGATCGACAGCGGGAGTGTGTATCTGAAATGAGTGCAAGTATGAGCACGACCCAGGCGATCAGTGCATGGATCAATGAAAACCGTCAGATTTCACCGTTGCTGGATGATGACGCGGACGCGCTACTGGCGCGCTTAACGGCGCTCACGGCGCAGGAGTCTGCGCTGGAAAGCGCCGCGAAAATGCCCTGCACCGTTGGGCTGTACGGGCATGCTCAGGCAGCCAAAGCCCATTTACTTGCCGCGCTGTGCGACAGCGGCAACGGACGTTTACATGTCTTGCTGGGTGAGAAGACGCTGGATTATTTCAGCCATCTCAACCCCGGCCATATGTTGACCAGTATGGCGCTGCGTTTCAGCCGCGAAAATCCGCGTGTTGATGATAATTTCCCCCTGCGCTTACGTCTGATTAGCGAGGCGGAACTGGTGCAGGTCTTCATCGCGCACGCGCAGGCCATGCCGGAAGTGCGTGTCGTCGACAAGACGGTTATTGAAAGCCGTCTGGCAAAATGGCGCGCACTGCGCCAGCCAAACCCGGTTCCGGGCATTAGCGCGGAAGATGTCGGGGGAATTGCCCGTTTCTGGCGCTCGGTGGTGCCGTCATCACAACAGCATATGGACGACGCGCTATGGTATCAGTTCGCCTGCCTTCTGCCATCGCTGGACTTGAGCGCTCGCGCCAGTGCCTGGGCACTGCTGTGGGGTGAGCAACAGGAGTTAACTCAACAATGGCTATCGCTGGCGCATACGCTGCACCAGACCGGAAACGCCAGGGAACTGGCGGCGCCGTTGAGCCTGTTAGTCGATAACTTCGCCCTGCCGACCGAAGGTTTTCTCACCCCTACGGAACAGGACAATGAAGCCATTGCCGGTGAGGTGGTGGTGCATCCGTGGTCGGACGATCAATTACAGAATGCGGTCAGTATTCCTGTTTCGACGCTGGCGCTGTTAACCAAAGAGCTGGTGCTTCCGGTCGAAAACAGTGAACTGAACGGTGTGGATATTCTGGATATCCCCACCCCGGCGCCGCAGGAGGGACATCCGCTGTGGAACAGTAAATGCCGCTGGCTGCTGGAGAGCTATCGTCAGCAATTACAGCCGGATGTCTTACTGATTTGCAATGCCACGGCGCATCGCTCAACCACGACGGCAACGGCGAAAGCGTTACTGAACTGGGTGAAGGAGACGCAATCAGGCCATGAGACCGCACTGCCTGGCCTGGTCTGGACCATCACCCCGCACGATGCCCGTTTTACCAGCGGACAGAATCTTGATGAAGTGGTGCAACAACTGGTCGGGAAACCGGGCCAGCACTGGGGGACGCTGCAGGCGCTGGATGCCAGCAGTTTACAACGGGTTCTTGAGTGGCTCGCCCAGGCAACCGCCCCGGCGCTGCGTCAGCATCGCTTCAAATCCCTGCGTGAACGTCATCAACTGGCGCTGCGCGATCTGATGCAGGCCTGGCTTATCGCCCCCGCAAAAGAGAATGCCGCTCAGCGTACCCGCGCAGAAGCGGTCGTGCGTGAGTTGCAGACCCATGCGGCGCGTCATGGCGAGTTGCTGGAAGGCCTGCTGCCGGATATGCAGCAATTTGACTCTCTGTGGAAGGTTCAGCAACCGCGCGAAGAACAGGTCAGCGGCTTGTTTAACGATGCCATCGACCTGTTTGGCGAGGCGGCAGAGAGCAGCGAACAGCCTCAAGTGGCGCGTGATGCGGGCCAACAGGCGCACGCGATGTGGATCAACCACTTGCGTCAGTGGAGTCGTAATGATGAGAACGCCGCCCGGCTTGGCCTCTCGTCCGCCACGGTGCGGCAGATGGCGGAAATCATCATCATTAGTAGCTACCGACTGAATATGCCGGAGCAGTTGCAGAAGATTATGCAGCGCGATACCGCTTCTGCGGCGCAGTTGTACGCCGCCATTGGTAATTTTGTCGCCTGGCTGGGTTATGCCGATGTTCCGGAAGCGCAGCGCCCTGCCAGCCGCGTGCAGAAAGGCAGCGCTGTGTTCGCCTCCGCGAGTTCTGGCTCGACGGAACGGTTAACGCGTTTAGGCGAACAACCTGTTCATGCGGCAACGCGCTATGTTTACGACTGGCTGGTCGCTCTCTATACCCGGTCAGTGGAAAACATGGGTTATAGCCATCCGCATGATATTTCTCCCACCGCGCGCAAGAAACTCAAAACGCTGCTGCCATAAAAAAGACCCGGCCACCATAACCGGTGGGTCGGGCCTTATCGCTTTACACGCGCTCAGTATGTTAGAAAAATGAGAACACCAGGGCAACCGGGAAACTGATCGGCCATGTTGCGCCGACTAAGCACGCGCTGAGCGTTTTGATCCGGCGAGTCTCTTTGGATAAAAACCAGGTCGCTACGCCCGTCAGTAATGCCATCACGACATAAAACATTAACATCTTAATGAACAAGTCCATCGTCCGCCTCCTTTCCATGGAAAACATACGCAGACTATGTTGCACATTTTTTAAGATTATTTTTGTCTAACCGGTCACGCCTTGCGTCACTCTTTATCAAAAGATCAAAACAGTGAGACCAGTAAGGCCACCGGGAAGCTCATCGGCCACGTTGAGCCCACCAGAAACGCGCTCAGAAAACGGATCCGTTTACGGTCGCTGGATAAAAACCAGGTAATAATTGCGCAAAGCAGCGCCATAATTGCGTAAAAAACCAGCATTTTTTGATAAAGCGACATAGCCACACTAACCCTGTGATAACAAAACGGGCGCAATATGCCGCTTTTATTGACATTTATCAAGTTTTTTCACTAATCGTGCGCTTTATCACGAGGGGGAAATTGATGTGCCCCTGATTTTACGGACTGGCAACGCGTGACCGTCGCTTCTTGTTACTGTACTTTACCCGTATTCGTAATGCCTGCGATGCGAAGCCGGGCCATCACTGGATGCAAATCAGCCCGCGTCAACACTACTGCCTGGCGCTTTTCATTGCATCCTGCTTGCCGGGATTGCATTGTTCTTTTGTACCCGGAAGATAAAATTTTCCCGACCGATCTGGATCTGTGCCACCCGGACAACCCGCGCGGCCTGGAGCGCTGACGCCAGCCGTACCATCCGATCCGTTGCCGCCATCAGAACCGTTTCCCCCGTCCCCCCCATTCCCACCATCAGCAGCGTTTGCGGCAAATGCGCAAAACAGGAAAAAACTCACGAAAGCACGCCTGACCATGTAAACCTCCCTTGTTCAACCCTTAAACATACACTGTGGCATCTCAGTCTACCTTCAAAGGACATGACAGGCTGACTCTGATAATTCAACGAAAGAAAAAGGCGTTTAAGAATGCGTTTGAAGTTCTCTGGTGGTAGTCGCCCCGGTGCCGGAGGCCTTACGTCTCGCCTGAAGGGAATCGAGAGCGGCGTGAATCATTTCAGTCGCCCTGATTTTTGCATGAGCGACAATTTTTTCGTCTGCAATGCTGGCGTGGCAATGGGGACAATAGGTTATTCCCCTCGCCTTATCTTTGGCGATGGCTGCCAAATCTTCGATAATCACGGTTTTTCCGCATTTATCGCATGCAAATTCGAACATTTTAACGTCCTGAATATCTCACTGGCGCCACTATATAACAGTGAGAGTAAACGGCATTAAAACGTGCTGAACATCAGGATGGCGGGCTTAAGCGCTCGGTCACAAAAACTGACACTACTGCATGAGCCATCTATTGTTTATGTTCTTCACGCCAGTCTTTGATCATCTGCGGTGTCACCTCACTGACATAGCAGACAGGATCATAGCCACCCGGTTTGCTCCATGCGCTACGTTTACCGCAGCTACTGCCATTTCTGGCCTGATTAAACGGGCAGGCACATGGCCCCGGGTAAGCTGCAATGGACTCCTCAATCACCTTTTGTTTAACCTGTGCATCACTCAATATCTGTGTTTTAGCCAGACTGTTTTCAATACTCAGCACACTGGTTACAGCCAGCACGATCAATACCCACGGTGTGATTCTCATTGAGGCGTCTCATTAAGGAGGAGATGAGCTTTCAATGTAGGACGCTACCCCCACGACAATATTGATCGCAAGCAACATCCGGTTGTTTTCTCAGACCACTCAGTCCGTGAGTTATATATTTTTCTTTTTTGATTTACGTTAAGTTTTTTATAAATCATGAGATTAAGCCTGGCGTGAAATTGACATAAAAAAAGAGAACGGGGTGCCTTCATTTTTGTCATAAATTCACCGGATGCTTGCTTTGGCGGATGGCTGATTTCTCTGGTATTGTCTCAATGCCGTAACTAATTCTTACAGGGTAACAGTAATGCAAAAGTTTGACGATCTATGGCAAGCCATCGAGACCAGAGTGTGTGAAAACAATGACATAACGCACGAGGAACTGACGAACGAAACGACGGCCAGGGGATCTGCTGCGAAGCAACGCGTCGCACATATTTTTACTCTGGAAGTCCTGCTGTCTCGTCATCGGGAGAAGTATGCCAGCCCTTATGTGGCACTGGCCGGGGAAGAAGCTCTGTGGCATCTTATTTTCAAGCGTACTGGCTGGAAACCCTTTGAAATTAAACAGCTATCCTTTAGCGACGCAATGTTTGTGATAGCTGAGCTTTTTCGTGATGAGAATTTGCCAGCGGATGTCCGGGGAATGTTACGCGCCAATGGGTTACGCGATCAGTCTTATTCTATATATGATTTCTCAGAAAAAGACTGGGCTCCACGGGATAATGAAAACATCCTGAAACGCTAGCCTGCGAATCATTTGAATATTAAGGGCCGCTGCGCCCTTTTTTATTTTCACGTGTTTAATATGAAATACGCTTTACGCCGTGCATCCCTGCCGTCGCATCACCGGTCATGCTCTATTTCACATAGCCTGCTAAGTTTATTTAAAACGTTTATGAAACGCGATTACTTGTCAATTGCACTATTAACCGGCATGGTTTTCAGGCGTTTAAAAAATGCTGCCCGGTCATTGCGCTACTTAACGCAGGTTCATAGCGGGCAAAATGAAGCTCCTCGCCTTCACAGAAATAAGTTTCTATAGGCAACGTCAGACCGGACGCGCCGTCTGCTGTCTTGTTTACAGACCAGGTTACGGTGGTGTCGCTATCATTAACCGTCAAATACTCAGGGATACCGCCAGGCAACAGTACCACAACGACTTTACTCATTTTGTTTCCCCCAGAGACTAAAAAAGCAACATTATCAATGGCGGGATGTGATGATAATTTGTCGCACTAATTAAATTAATGTGACAATCCCAGCCGTGATATGCAGTATTACATTTGTAGGTTTTATTTTAATGTTGGTCACGCTACGCGGGTAAGGCGCGTTAAGCATCGTCAGGAATATACCATCTTTACGTTTTTTGACACACAAGAAATTATAAAGCGTGAGAGTTACCTCAATTATTCTGTACCTGTGAATAAACGGCTACAGAAACGGTAACTCCCACGCTCACGCTAAGCCGGGTTAAAAGCTCAGTGTTTGATCATCACGTGGCGAACCACGGTGTAATCTTCCAGCCCGTACATCGACATATCTTTGCCGTACCCCGAAAATTTTTGTCCACCGTGGGGCATCTCACTGACCAGCATAAAGTGGGTATTGACCCAGGTGCAGCCATATTGCAGACGCGCACTGAGACGGTGCGCGCGGCCAACATCTTTGGTCCACACGGACGATGCCAGGCCATATTGCGAATCATTGGCCCAGTCCAGCACCTGCTCTTCATCATCAAATACCGTCACGCTGACGACCGGCCCAAAGACTTCGCGTTGCACTATCGCATCGTCTTGCTTTGCCCCGGCCAGCAATGTGGGCTGGAAGTAGAACCCCGCCCCCTCACGCTTGCTGCCGCCGGTCACCACACGGATATGACTTAATGCTTTCGCCTCGTCCACCGCTTTGCTGACGCGCGCCAAATGGGCTTCGGAACTCAGGGGGCCCAGCTCGGTGGTTTCATCATCCGGCGGGCCCATTTTCAGACTCGCCACCGCGGCACCCAGTTTTTCAACCAGCGCATCGTAAACCCCTTTTTGGGCATAAATGCGACAAGCGGCGGTACAGTCCTGCCCGGCATTGTAGAAACCAAAGGTACGAACGCCTTCGACAACCGCATCCAGATCGGCGTCATCAAACACAATAACCGGCGCTTTACCGCCCAGCTCCATATGGGTACGTTTAATCGAAGAGGCGGTATGACTGATAATGTGCTCACCGGTGGCAATCGAGCCAGTCAGCGAGACCATGCGCACTTTTTCGTGCCCGGTCAGCGGATCGCCAACGGTTTTCCCCCGACCGAACAGCACATTCAGTACTCCTGGCGGGAAAATATCCTGCGCCAGCTCGCCAAGTTTGAGCGCCGTCAGCGGCGTGATTTCTGACGGCTTAATGACCACACAGTTACCTGCCGCGAGCGCTGGCCCCAGCTTCCAGGCGGCCATCATCAGCGGGTAGTTCCACGGGGCGATAGAGGCCACAACGCCAACCGGGTCGCGGCGAATCATTGAGGTATGCCCTTCCAGATACTCCCCGGCGGCCAGTCCGTTCAGGCAACGCGCGGCGCCTGCGAAGAAGCGAAAGACATCCGCGACCGCCGGAATTTCATCGCTCAGTACACAATGCAAGGGTTTGCCGCAATTCAGTGACTCAAGCATCGCAAAGGTTTCGGCATTGTCTTCAATCACCTGCGCCAGTTGCAGCAGGCACTCGGCGCGTGCTTTTGGCGTGGTCTGTCCCCATGTTTTGAAGGCCTCATCGGCCGCCTTCACCGCCGCGTCTACCTGCGCAGGCGAGGCTTCGGCAATCTCCAGCAACACCTCGCCGGTGGCCGGGTTAAACACGGCCTGTTTCTCGCCTTCGCCGTCGACCAGTGCTCCATTGATAAATAATTGATGTTGCATAGCGCTATCCTTTCAGAGTTGTCAGTTATTTGCCGCTTCCGGCTACGGTTTCACCGTCACGGGTCAGCCACCAGGCGCCCAAAATCGGGATGGTCGTTACCAGCATCACCAGCAGCGCCACCACATTGGTTACCGGCACATCACGCGGGCGCCCCAGTTGATTTAACAACCAGAGCGGCAAGGTGCGTTCATGCCCTGCGGTAAAGGTCGTGACGATGATTTCGTCAAACGACAAGGCAAACGCCAGCATTCCCCCGGCCAGCAGCGCCGAACCGAGATTGGGCAACACCACATAACGAAACGTCTGCCATGAGGTGGCGCCCAAATCCATTGAGGCTTCAACCAGACTCCACGACGTGCGACGAAATCGGGCTATCACGTTGTTGAAAACCACCACTACGCAAAACGTGGCATGACCAACAACGATGGTGAAAAAACCGGGTTCCAGATCCACCGTTTTAAATGCCGTTAACAGCGCCAGCCCGGTAATAATGCCGGGCAAGGCGATCGGCAGCAGCAGCAACAGTGAGATGGCGTTCCGGCCAAAAAACTCACTGCGCCAGAGAGCTATTGCAGCAAGCGTGCCAAGGATTAAAGCAATAAGGGTCGCCAGCGCCGCAATTTGCAGTGACAGTGTCACTGCATCCAGGATATCGCCCCGCGCCGCCGCCACGCTAAACCAGCGCAGCGTAAAGCCCTGCGGGGGAAAGCTGAACGCGGCATCCTCGGTATTAAAAGCATAGATGGCGATTATCAATAACGGGAAATGGAGAAAGATAACCCCGCCCCAGGCGGCAATTTTGAGAAATAACGGTGCGCGGTCAGAGTGCATCGAACGCTCCCAAACGTTTCACGAACGCCAGATAAAGGGCAATCAATACAATGGGGACCAGCGTAAAGGCTGCCGCCATTGGCATGTTGCCGACTGCCCCTTGTTGCGAATAGACCATGTTGCCGATAAAGAACCCCGGCGGCCCCACCAGTTGCGGCACAATGAAATCACCCAGCGTCAGGGAGAAGGTAAAGATAGAGCCAGCGGCCACACCCGGAATTGCCAGCGGCAAAACCACATGGCGAAAGGTCTGCCGGGGATGGGCGCCAAGATCCGCTGACGCCTGCAATAACGACGGCGGCAACCGTTCGAGCGCCGCCTGAATCGGCAGGATCATAAACGGCAGCCAGATGTAGACGAAGACCAGAAAACGCCCCAGACCGGAGGTCGACAACGTATTGCCGCCGATGCCAGGCAGCGTCAGCAGCGCGCCGAGTACAGGTTCCAGCCCCATATGGCCGAGAAACCATTGGGCAACACCGTCTTTCGCCAGTAGCAGCGTCCACGCGTAAGCTTTCACGATATAGCTCGCCCACATGGGCAGCATCACCGCAATATAGAAAAAGGCTTTCCATTTTCCGCTGGTGTATTTCGCCATATACCATGCCATCGGGAAGGCCAGAATAGCGCTTGCCAGCGTCACGGCGACCGCCATGGTGAAGGTACGTAAGATGATGTCGTAATTGGCGGGATTGAACAGCGCCTGCAGGTTCGCCAGCGTGAAATCCGGCGTTACCGACATGGTGAAATCATCAAAGGTGTAGAAGCCTTGCCATAGCAGCGTCAACAACGACCCCAGATACACAATGCCGAACCACATCAGTGGCCCCAGCAACAACAGGAACAACCCCAGCGCCGGTTTGCGCCAGAACAGGCCACTCAGGCGGCTTCCCGGTTTACGCTGGGGTGAACGGGAAAGGCTCATCTCCATCACCCCGCTCCCTGTAACGGCACCATCGCCTCTCGCGACCACGACGCCAGCACCATTTGCCCCGGTGCTAAGGTGTCAGGCAACAGCGCATCGGACATGTTCGCCTGACTGACCAGCAGTTTTTCGCCGTCGGTAAGTTTCAGTTCGAAACGGGTAGCCGCCCCCTGATACTGTACCGCTTGTACCACCCCCTGGACCTGAATTTCCCCCGGCTGATTAAGGCGAATATGCTCGGGTCGCAGAGAGTAAACGCCATTCATCGCGCACAACGCGCCCGCGCGCCTGTCGTCAAAAACATTAGACGTGCCGACAAAACCCGCCACAAAAGGCGTGCGTGGGCGCAGATAGAGTTCACGCGGCGTATCAATCTGCTCAATCTTGCCATTGTTGAACACCGCCACCCGGTCGGACATCGACAGCGCTTCACCCTGGTCGTGGGTCACAAAAATAAAAGTGATCCCCAGATCCTGCTGGAGCTTTTTCAGCTCAAATTGCATCTGCTCGCGTAATTTTAAATCCAGTGCCCCCAGCGGTTCATCAAGGAGTAAAACGCGAGGCTGATTAACCAATGCCCTTGCGATAGCCACACGCTGGCGCTGGCCGCCAGAAAGTTGCGATGGCTTACGGGCGTGAACAAAATCCAGCGCCACCTTTTCCAGCGCCTGGCGCGCGCTGGCATGGCGTGTTTTCTTGTCCACGCCTTTGACCATCAGGCCATACGCCACGTTATCGAGGATCGACATATGGGGGAATAACGCGTAATCCTGGAAAACGGTATTGACGTCGCGCTCCCAGGGGGGCAATTCGCTGGCCTCACGGCCAAAAATACGAATAGCCCCGCCGCTCAGTTGCTCAAAACCGGCGATAAGACGCAGGCAGGTGGTTTTGCCGGAGCCAGATGGCCCCAGCATTGAGAAGAACTCCCCGTCATTTACCGCCAGACTGACACCATCGACGGCGCGAACATCACCATACAGCCGCGAGACATTTTCAAATTCAACAGCATAGGTCATACATCACTCCTGACCGATTAACGTCCACCCATAATGGCGATGTAATCCTGCGTCCAGCGGCTATAAGGGACATATTTGCCACCCTCCGCAACAGGCGTTTTCCAGAACGCAATCTTGTCAAAGAAGCTGTAGCCATTGGTCTCACAGCCTTTTTCACCCAGCAAATCACTGGCTTTACAGCCTTGCGGCACCACCGGCAGTGAGCCAAACCAGGCGGCGACGTCACCCTGTACTTTCGGAGTCAGCGACCAGTTCATCCATTTGTAGGCGCAATTGGGGTGTTTCGCCTGCGCGTGCAACATGGTGGTATCTGCCCATCCCGTTACCCCCTCTTTCGGGAACACGGTGGCGATGGGCTGGTTTTCCCCTTTCAGGGCGTTGGCCTGATACGGCCAGGCGCTGGACGCCACGACGCCTTCGTTTTTGAAGTCGCTCATCTGAACAGTGGTGTCATGCCAGTAACGGTGGATTAAGGCGTGCTGATCGCGCAGCACTTTCAGCACCGCCTGATACTGCGCTTCGGTTAGCTGGTAGGGGTCTTCAATGCTAAGCTGCGGTTGAGTGGCTTTGACAAACAGCGCGGCGTCGGCGATATAAATCGGCCCGTCATAGGCCTGCACGCGGCCTTTGTTGGTTTTGCCATCCGGCAGATTTTGCTGCACGAAGACGACCGACCAGCTATCTGGCGGCGTCGGGAATGTTTTGGTGTTATACATCAGCAGGTTTGGCCCCCACTGATAGGGCGTGCCGTACACTTTACCGCCGACGTTAAACCATTCACCTTTCTCAATGCGCGGATCGAGGGTTTTCCAGTTCGGGATGAGCGCGGTATTAATGGGCTGTACGCGTTTGCCCATGATCAGACGTAGCGAGGCATCGCCGGATGCGGTCACCAGATCATAACCGCCTTTAGCCATCAGGCTGACCATCTCATCGGAGGTCGCTGCCGTTTTTACGTTGACCTCGCAGCCCGTCTCTTTTTCAAACTGGCTAACCCAGTCATATTGCTTGTCCGTCTGGCCACGTTCGATATACCCCGGCCAGGCAATAATATCCAGACGCCCTTCTCCTTTCCCTACTTCCGTCGGCTCGGCGGCGTGTGCTGTCATAAGGGTCATGCCCAGCGCACACAGGCAGCTCGGGGCAAATTTCTTGCTCATATGTTTTACTCCTGTCGTAATGAAAATGAGCGGCCGCCTTGCCGTAAAAATATCTCCTGATTTAAAGGTAGACGGAGCGCCGAAAGGCTGAATCCCGTCAATGAGAAATTTCGCCAGGTTGTGACATACAACGCATTACATTTATTACGAAAATGCTGGCGGTGCATCTTCTGGAGTATAGACAAGGAGTTAGCAGAGAAAGGTTAATTTATGTTGCCATTCACATTTCGTATGAATGCCTGATGGGCAAGTACAGAAAATAATGACCTCTGCGGCTTAAATTTCCGCAGAGATATTTTTAATTTGAGAAAATATTATTCAGAAAATAAGAACAACCGCCTGCGTTTTTATTTCATCATTTCGCGAATAATTTTGCCAAGCAGAATAACGCCGCGTTCTTCCCGCTCGCCCCATTGCCAGGATGCATTAAAGCGAAAGAACGGCGTCGGTTCTCTGGAGGTGGAGAACATTTTGCCCGGCGCGATGCTGACCTGATGGGCCAGGGCACGCTGACTTAACTCTCCGGCATCCAGCTCTGGCGGCAACTCCAGCCATAAAAAATAACCGCTGTCGCTGCGGTGAATTTTCACCTCCGCAGGCAGATGACGCACCAGAGCCTGCCATGCCTGATGCTTGCGTTCAGCCAGGGCGCGCCGCAGACGCCGCAGATGCGCGTCATAGCGTTGCGTGCCAAGGTAATCGACCAGCGCCATTTGCATGGGCGAACTGGTGGATAAGGTGCTCATCAACTGCAACTGCTGGATCCGACGGGCATGTTTCCCGGCAGCGACCCACCCGATACGAAACCCGGCAACCAGACACTTGGAAAACGATGAGCAGTGTAGCGTCATGTCCTGGGTATCCCAGGCTTTTGCAGGTAGCGGTTTTTCCCGCCCGTAATAGAGCTCGCTGTAGACATCGTCTTCGATCAAGGTCACGTTGTGCTGCATCAGCAACGCCACCAGTTGCGCTTTCTTCTCTGCACTCAGGGTAAAACCGAGCGGATTCTGGCTATTAGGCATTAGCCAGCAGGCTTTAACGGGGTAGGATTTCAGCGCCTGTTCCAGCGCCTGTAAATCGATACCTTCATTAATATCCGTCGGCACCGACAGCGCTTTTAAGCGCAGACGCTCCAGCGCCTGTAGCGCACCATAAAAGCAGGGATTTTCGACAATCACCCAGTCACCTGGCTCTGTTACAGCCTGCAAACTCAGGTTTAACGCTTCCAGCGCCCCGGCGGTAATGACGATTTCATCTGGTGAAATGGTCATCCCCTGCTGGGCGTAGCGACGGGCGATGGCATGACGCAACCCGGCATTTCCCGGCGGCAGGTTTTCAATGATGCTGACCGCAGTCGCACTTTTACTGACATTGGCTAATGAGCGATTAAGCTGTTGCAGAGGAAACAGCCGCGGATCCGGAAACGCCGAACCGAAGGGCAAGATCGAGGCATCGCGGCTGGCCTGCAAAATATCAAAAATATAGGTATTGATATCCACCGCTTCGTCTTGCTTTAAGGTGGCGGGCGGTAAGGTTTGCGGACGATGAGAGCGCGGCGCCACATAATAGCCCGATTGAGGCCGGGCGGTAATATAGCCCTGATTTTCGAGCAGCTGATAAGCGTGGCCGACGGTCATAAAACTCATCCCGCTGCTGGTCACCTGTTCACGCAGCGAGGGCAGCCTGTCGCCGGGTCGCCAGACGCCCAGTTCAATTTGCGAAATGATTTGCTGCGCCAGGCGCTGGTATTTTTTCATCGCTCTCTCCTTCCCTGCATTCATTCTATATCAGCGTGCTTAAAAAGCACATTTTTACCAACTGTTATAGATAAATTTGGCTTTTCTGCCTCTGATAATCCTCTCCGCCGCTCTTTACCATTTGCGGGAGAGCCATTTTTCAGAGGTTAAGTATGTTGGGTTTAGATGCGTTTCATCTGGCAAGGATCCAGTTTGCCTTTACGGTTTCCTTCCACATTATTTTTCCGGCGATCACCATCGGTCTTGCCAGCTACCTTGCGGTGCTGGAGGGGCTGTGGTTGAAAACCGGCAATCCGGTGTGGCGTTCGCTCTACCACTTCTGGTCGAAAATCTTCGCCGTCAATTTTGGCATGGGCGTGGTCTCCGGTCTGGTGATGGCCTATCAATTTGGCACCAACTGGAGCGGATTTTCCCAGTTTGCTGGTAGCATCACCGGCCCGTTACTGACCTATGAAGTGCTGACCGCGTTCTTCCTCGAAGCCGGGTTCTTAGGGGTGATGCTGTTTGGCTGGAACAAGGTTGGCCCAGGGCTGCACTTCTTCGCCACCTGCATGGTGGCGCTGGGGACGATCATTTCCACCTTCTGGATCCTCGCCTCCAATAGTTGGATGCAAACGCCGCAGGGCTATGAAATTGTGAATGGCCAGGTGGTACCTGTCGACTGGTTTGCGGTGGTGTTTAACCCCTCCTTCCCGTATCGCCTGTTGCATATGTCCGTTGCCGCGTTCCTTAGCAGCGCGCTGTTTGTTGGCGCGTCGGCCGCCTGGCACTTGCTTAAGGGCAATCATTCACCGGCCATTCGCACCATGTTTTCCATGGCGCTGTGGATGACACTCATTGTGGCCCCTATCCAGGCGCTGATCGGCGATATGCACGGGCTGAACACGCTTGAGCATCAGCCCGCCAAAATTGCGGCGATAGAGGGCCATTGGGAAAACCCACCCGGCGAGCCGACGCCTTTGTTGCTGTTTGGCTGGCCGGATATGGAACAAGAGCGCACCCGCTATGGGCTGGCGATTCCGGCGCTGGGTAGCCTGATCCTCACCCACAGCCTGGACAAACAGGTTCCCGCGCTGAAATCGTTCGCCAAAGAAGACCGGCCTAATTCGACCGTGGTGTTCTGGTCGTTTCGCCTGATGGTGGGGCTTGGTCTGTTGATGATATTGCTGGGTGTTGTCGCCGTGTGGCTGCGCCGCAAGCAGCGCCTCTATCACTCGCGCCCGTTTCTGTGGTTCGCATTATTGATGGGGCCATCGGGTTTGCTGGCGATTCTTGCCGGTTGGGTGACCACAGAGGTGGGCCGCCAGCCGTGGGTGGTCTATGGCTTGCAGCGCACCGCCGATGCCGTTTCCGCCCATGGCACGCTGCACATGAGCATTAGCCTGCTGGGTTTTATCCTCGTTTACAGTTCGGTGTTTGGCGTGGGGTACAGCTACATGGTGCGGTTGATTAAAAAAGGGCCTCAGGCGAATGAATCCTTTGCCAGTGAACAGGATGGACGCCCCGCCCGGCCGCTTTCTGCGGTGAATACTCACGACAGTCTGCAGGAGAAACCGTAATGGGTATCGATCTTTCGCTTATCTGGTTTGTGATTATCGTCTTTGCCACCCTGATGTATATCGTGATGGACGGTTTTGATCTGGGGATTGGCATTCTCTTTCCCGCGACGCAAAACGCCGAAGACCGCGATGTGATGGTGAATAGCGTCGCCCCGGTATGGGACGGCAACGAAACCTGGCTGGTGCTCGGCGGTGCGGCGCTGTTTGGCGCCTTCCCGCTGGCGTATGCGGTGATTATCGATGCGCTGACCATTCCGCTCACGCTGATGCTGGTGGGGTTAATTTTTCGCGGTGTAGCCTTTGAGTTTCGCTTCAAAGCGACACCCGCGCACCGTCCTTTCTGGGATAAAGCGTTCTTAGGCGGCTCGATTCTGGCAACCTTCACACAGGGGGTCGTTGTTGGGGCGGTGATTAACGGTTTTCCGGTCAACGGGCGCACCTTCGCCGGGGGCCCCTTCGACTGGTTGAGCCCGTTCACTCTGTTTTGTGGCCTCGGGCTGGTGGTCGCCTATGCCTTGCTGGGGGCGACGTGGCTGGTGATGAAGAGCGAAAACAGCTTGCATACGCGGATGCGCCAGCTCGCAAAGCGGCTCTTACTGGCCCTGCTGCTGGTGATTGCGGTAATCAGTCTCTGGACACCGCTTGCCCACCCGGCCATCGCCAGCCGCTGGTTTACGTTGCCGAATCTGTTTTTCCTGCTGCCCGTCCCTGTATTAGTCGTACTGCTGAGCCTGTGGCAATGGCGCAGCCTGAATCATCCACAGAGCGAAAAATTACCGTTTATGCTGACGCTCGGGCTGATCTTCCTCGGATTCAGCGGGCTTGGCATCAGTATCTGGCCACATATTATTCCGCCGTCCATTACCCTGTGGCAGGCGGCAGCCCCCGCACAAAGCCAGGGCTTTATGTTGGTTGGCGCGCTGCTGATTATCCCGATTATTCTTGTCTATACCTTCTGGAGCTACTACGTATTTCGCGGCAAAGTTCAGCATGGGGAGGGATATCACTGATGCAACAACCCTTATGGAAGCGCCTGATGTGGCTGGTCGTTTTATGGGGCGGCAGTGTGCTGGCCCTTGCGCTGGTCGGCCTGTTTTTCCGCGTACTGATGACCGCCGCGGGGTTTAAGTCGCACTAGTTTTATGACCCGGCGACGTATACAACCGGCTTGCAAAGCTGCCCTGATGCTGAACATCAGGGCAGCTTTTTTAGTGCTGGCCGTGGCGGGTGGAGAGTTTTTGCAACACCGTCAGTTGCGCCACCGCTTCCTGCATCGCATCCATGCCGGATGTCAGGGCGTGCAGGCTACTGAGATGCTTCACAATATTATCCCGTTCGTTATTGGTTTTACTGCTCATGGCCGCGATGGTGTCAGCCGCGGAAATGGAGTGCTGAGCCATATTGCTGGCGGTCTCCACGGTATTATTGGCAACAGTACGGATGCGGGAAATCGTATTTACCGCCTGGTTGATATTGGCGGCCGTAGCGTCTGCCTGCTCTTTGGACGAGTGCGCCAGCCGCCGGACTTCGCTTGCCACCACGGCAAATCCGCGCCCTGCTTCACCCGCCCGCGCAGCTTCCACCGCCGCATTGAGCGCGAGAATATTCGTCTGAAAAGCAATGTTACTGATCCCGCTGGTTATCTCATTAATCCCCGCTGAGATTTTCTCCAGGTCGTCCAGCCCTTCCACCAACCGGTTTTGCGCCTGTTGGCTCTTGAGCGCAATATCGCTGATCGAACGAATGCTATTTTCTGCCATTCCTAAGGTGTCGTTTTGTGTCTGCGTCGCGGCTTCCAGCATCGGTAATGCCGTCATCAGGGGACCCAATTTTTGTTGATATGCCACGACACGATTGATCACACCGCTTTGAAAATCATTCAGTGCCTCCCAACGGCGCAGCGCACGCTGGGCGTAATGCCCGGCATATCGTGCATATTCCACCGGGAAATGCGCCATGGCTTTCACGTCATGATTGAAAAAGACCAGCGCGGAGAGCGTCTGATTAATGGGAACGCCGAGGATCTCCCCAAAGCTGGAAAAACCGGCAGCGGGCAAGCCTTTAAAGAAATGGGCATTGTGTAAGTGTGATTCGCTGCCAAGACGGCGCAAAATACAGTCATTCATCAGAATGGCCGCCGGTTTACCTCGTCCGGTAATAAAGTTTTTCCAGTCATGCAGTGTCGCTTGTTTAAAGTCGGTTTCTTCCAGTAAATGCAAGCGATCGCCAAATTCCAGATCACAGAAAAAATGAACGCCTTCAGCATCAATTTTTGCGACAGAGCGAATGAAATATTCATCTCCGACTTTAACCCCGAAAGTGAGCCCTTTTAGTTTATCTGCCACCTGCTGCTCACCACATTGCAGGAGTTCGGCCAGAACAGCAGTGAAAGGCTTCTGTTCACCCTGTTCATTAAAGACTGACGTCACCGTTCGGGCGACCGGATCCGCCTGAGCAATCAGCCAGCTTTTATTGCGTGGTTTGAAGTTTTGGCTTTTGAAGGGTGCGAAGGATTTTCCTGGTGCCATTTTGCAAAAGATAATCACCGCTTTGCCCTGCAGCACTTTGCCATTCACGCTTATCCAGGTGCCGTCAAAGGTGAGTTTGCCGCCTGCTGAACCGCCGATAGCCAGGCAGGGAAAACGCCCACAATTATACCAGGCCTGCATCAGAAAGCCTTCGGAGGCAGAGAGCCCGTCACAGTACACCATGGCAAAAGTATGATCTGAGGAGAGCGGCATGCGTACCTGTAACCGCTCCAGCTCGTTCTGAATTGCAATGATGCGATCTGTTGCTGTTCGGGTATCTTTAACATGTAAATCAATAATATGGGTTTCGTGCCCGGCAATGAGTGTTTTGGGCAGCATTAACCAGCTACCCTGTTGCCCCGCCGCATCACAATAGGTCGTCTCACGACAGCTACTGCTCAATGCGCCACTGGAAGAAAGCGTAATAACCGTTAAGGCTGGAGAAGAAAACCGTTGCCACGCCTGGCTCACGTTTGAATAGTCGGCACCAGGGGGAACGAATGTCATGAGGATACCGCTGGCTTTATTGCTTAAACCCGCTGCTGATAATGACTGAGGCATATTCTGGCAATCATAGGTACCATTCGCAGGCTGTGAGCGGCTGCGGCCTAAGGATGCGGTTAAAAACCTTTTCGCCATAGATAACATATTTCACCTTTTATGTATTATGAGATCATTTATAGGGTGGAGCGTCTGGTGAATTTATGGAACTTAGCAGGCTATACATCAAGTCTATGATTTTTACAGTGCCGGGAAATTCCACGAATATATTTTGATCACAGTGTAATTATCGTCAAACTAAGTGAAATCTTTAACGAAACTCAATAAAACCCACACGGGCACAGTGGAATTAAAACTATAAAAATCAAAGAGTAATAAAATGAGATGCGAGTATCATTATTTAACCTGTGAAAATTATGTTAATAGTGTGATGCAACGCATAAATTGCAGCAAATAATAAAATTACTGTCAGTCAGGTAACATATTCGTTTATTTTTTACAGTTACTATGGAAGGAATATTCTTAATTAAAGATGTCTTCATACTCTCTCCACGATTTGTTGTTGAAATCCGTGTCACTCAGATAAATGAGAGAAGGAGTGAGTATGAAAAAGATCGTGACACTGTCTGCCATTGTGGCCATGAGTTTGTCGTCTTATGTGTTTGCCGCAGACAACGCGCCTGTCCCACCGCAAAAATATCCGCTAACGCACGACGGTCAGCCGCCGCGTCATGACGACAAAAACCCGCAACATGCGCGGGAGCACAGGAATAATGACGGGAAAACGTGGAAGCATGATGACAGCGCGCATCACCGCGACGGCCAACCGCCAAAGCATGACGGCAAACAGCCGCCCAAAGACGGTAAAAAACCGCCGTTGCTGGATGATAAACGCTAAAATGTAAATACAGTCGCGGCAATACCCTGCCGCGACTGTGCGGGATGTGCTGTCTTAAACGCCTTTGCGCTTAGGCAGCGTTTTCAACAGATCTTCAGGGCTGACCGATGCCACAACACTCCCGGCGAGCGGCATCTTCAGAATGTGATTTTTGATTTTCCCAACCACATGCATTTCACATGGCCGGCAATCGAATTTCAGCGTAAGCACTTCATCGCCATGCACCAGTTGCATTGGGGTTGCCTTCCAGCTTTTGATATTCCCTTTGGCCTGTTTCGGGCACAGGTTAAAGGCAAAGCGCAGGCAGTGTTTGGTGATCATCACCGGCACATCGCCCTTCTCTTCATGCATTTCATATGCGCCATCAATCAGTTGCACACCGAAACGCTGGTAGAACTCACGCGCTTTATGGTTGTAAACGTTCGCCAGGAAAGTCAGATGGGTATCAGGATAGACCGGTGCCGGATCGGAGACAGCTTTACGGCTGCCGCGCTGATAACTCGCCAGACGCGCCTCATCAAGCATTTCAACGGTGTCGCGACGAAACGCATTTAACATACTGTTCGGCACAAACAATGCACCCGGCAAGTTGATAGCGATATGACGCGCGTAGTAGATGGTTTGACCCAGTTTTGCCACGCCCTCTTTCAGGCTATTGATCGCTTTTTCCGCGTTGTTAGCCTCATCGAATTGCCCGTCGAGAGTATGGGTCACGCTGACCCCATCTTCACTGGTCAGGGTCAGCACCAGTTGTTCCTGCCAGCCGCTCACTTCAATATCCACGGCAATGCGACGTTCACTGGAGGTTTTGGTCAGTGCCTGTTGCCAGTTATGGTCCAGGTTACGGTTCAGCGGATGGTGCGGGCGCACTTTATACATCTCCGCGGGCATTTCATTCGGCCAGACGCGGTAACGACCTTCGCCCGTTTTTTCTACCGTGTTGGCGCGAAAACCGACAACATCGCGCTTGATGAGTACGTTCAGACCATCGCCGTTTGCCAACGGTTCGCTGGCTTCTACGTCCAGGTACTCTTTGGTTACTTTCAGCACTTCACCGACCGGCAGACCGATAAATTTCGGCGAATCAAACGCACCGATATCGCCTTTACGCGCATTCACAAAATAATCAGTACTACCGCGATGGAAGGTTTTATCGGTGGACGGAATAAAGAAGTGCTCTGTGCGCCCCGCCGATGCCCGCGCCAGGTCGCCGCGGTCTTCAATAATCGCATCCAGCATTTGGCGATAATGCGCGGTAATGTTTTTTACGTAGCTCATGTCTTTGTAGCGCCCTTCAATCTTGAAGGAGCGTACGCCGGCATCAATTAGCGCACCAAGATTAGCGGTCTGGTCATTATCTTTCATCGACAGCAGATGTTTTTCATAGGCCACGACGCGCCCCTGATCGTCTTTCAGGGTGTACGGCAGGCGGCAGGCCTGTGAGCAGTCCCCACGGTTGGCGCTGCGCCCCGTCTGGGCGTGGGAAATATAACACTGCCCGGAATAGGCCACGCACAGCGCGCCATGAATAAAGAACTCGATGGTCGCGTCAGTACAGGCGTGAATATCGCGGATCTGCTGCAGGTTCAGCTCACGCGCCAATACAATCTGGCTAAAACCGGCATCGGAGAGGAACTTCGCCTTTTCTACGCTGCGGATGTCGCACTGGGTACTGGCATGCAGCTCAATCGGCGGGATGTCGAGTTGCATGATCCCCATATCCTGCACAATCAGGGCATCCACCCCGGTTTCGTACAGATCGGTAATCAGGCGCTGAGCAGGCTCCAGCTCATCATCATGCAGAATGGTGTTCAGTGTGATAAACACTTTCGCGCCATAGCGATGGGCAAACGGCACCAGGCTGGCAATATCCTGCAAGCTGTTGCTGGCGTTATGGCGGGCACCGAACCCCGGGCCGCCGATATAGACCGCGTCCGCACCGTGCAAAATGGCTTCGCGAGCGATCGCGGTGTCACGGGCAGGGCTTAAGAGTTCAAGATGATGGGGTTGCAGGCGCATACAATCGTCGTTATCCATTATGTGCAAAATGGCGGCTATTGTAGTCACATCCCCGGCTTTTCACCACCTGTGGCGAAGGCCAATTTCCGCCAGGCGGCAAAGCATTGATGAAATTGCTATTTTCCAGCCGTAACGGCGCAGGTTAAGGTAACCACTATTACGCGAAAGCGTTCAAATGGCGTCGCGGCGGCAAGCGGCAACCTCTGGAGCTTACATGAGTAAGTGACAGAGTGGCCTGGGCAGGCCCAAAGAGGCCATTTGGAAGAGGACGCGTAATCGGACATTCCTCGTCACGTTGTACGTTGTTGTTTACTCGTCGTCGTTCTTTGCCGCAAGCTTGCTTGCGGTTTTTTCTTTTGGGTAGTGGATAAGCGAGTGGAAATGCGCGCTCTGTGCTGAGCTATTACGATAGGCATGGGGACGGTCGCCAGCGAAACGAATCCCGCTACCCGCCGTCAGGGTTCGCCACTGCCCTTCAATACACATCTCCAGCACCCCGCCAATCACCACCACATGTTCAATGACCCCCTGCTCATGCGGCGTTGATTCGCTCAGAGCGCCCGGCGCCAGGATTATCGAGAAGAGATCAAAATGCAGCGCTTCATCCCAGGGGAACAGCGGAGTGACCACCATGGCCTGCTGCTGCGGATCGAAGGAATGAGGTGTTTCGCTTTCCGACGGCGCAATAAAGGACGAAAACGGCACATTGAGACCGGTGGCGATTTTCCACAGCGTTGCCACCGTGGGGCTGGACTCATTACGTTCAATTTGCCCGAGCATCGCTTTTGACACGCCCGTCTCGTCAGACAGACGTGAGAGGCTCCAGCCGCGCGCCTGACGGAGATTCTTTAAGGTGCTCGCCAGATAATGTGTTAGATCCATTTTTCCTCCTGTCAGTCTCGCTGCGTATACTTGTACGCTATAACGCACAATGGTACATTCTTTGGACGCTATAACGCACGAGGAAAGATCATGCGCACTCACGTGTTTCCTTTTACCACGCTTCTGGCGGGTTTTGTGGCCGTACTGGTCGGCTATGCCAGTTCTGCCGCTATTATCTGGCAGGCTGCTGCCGCAGCGGGGGCCAGCGCCACACAAATTGCCGGCTGGATGACGGCGCTCGGTTTAGGCATGGGTGTCAGCACCATCGCGCTGTCGCTGTGGTATCGCATGCCAATACTGACCGCCTGGTCCACGCCCGGTGCCGCATTGCTGGCGACGAGCTTGCAAGGATTGACGCTTGCCGAAGCCATCGGCGTGTTTATTTTTGCTAATGCGCTGATTGTGCTTTGCGGCGTGACCGGACTGTTCGCCCGGCTGATGAAAATTATTCCGCATACCCTCGCGGCAGCTATGCTCGCCGGGATCCTGTTGCGTTTCGGCTTGCAGGCGTTTCACAACGTTGAGGGCCATTTTGTGCTGTGCGGCAGTATGCTACTGGCCTGGCTGGTCTGTAAAGCCCTCGCCCCACGCTATGCCATTGTGGCGACACTGATTATTGGCGCACTGGTCGCCTGGCTTAGCGGCGATATTGTCACTGCGAAACTGGACGTTGCCTTTGTGGTACCGGAATTTACCCGTCCGGTCTTTAACTGGACCTCGTTTATCAGTATCGGCATACCCTTTTTTCTCGCCACGATGGCGTCACAAAATGCGCCAGGCTTCGCGACAATGCAGGCGGCGGGCTACCGTGCGGCTGTGTCGCCGCTGATCATTTTTACCGGAGGGCTGGCGCTGCTTTTCTCGCCGTTTGGGGTTTTCTCTATCTGCATCGCCGCCATTACGGCGGCAATTTGTCAGAGCCCGGATGCGCACCCCGACGCCGCACAGCGCTGGAAGGCTGCGGTGGCAGCGGGTGTATTCTATCTGTTAGCGGGCGTATTTGGCGGCTCGATCACCGCATTGCTGGCAGCCTTACCGCTGAGCTGGATCCAGACGCTTGCAGGGCTTGCCTTACTCGGTACGATAGGCGGCAGCCTGTTCCAGGCGCTGTCCCAGGAAAAAGAGCGTGATGCCGCCATCGTGACGTTTCTGGTTACCGCCAGCGGCGTCACACTGCTGGGTGTGGGGTCAGCCTTCTGGGGGCTGGTTGCAGGGGGCGTCTGCTATGCCGCACTGTCACTGGCGCGCCGCGCGTAATTGCGACGGCGTCATGCCAAAAACGGCGCGGAAGCGGTTACTGAAATGGCTGGCAGAACTGAAACCGCAGGCCATCGCGATTGTCGTCAGCGGCAGCCCGGTATTTAACAGTTGCGCTTTCGCCTGCACCATCCGGCGATGCATCACATACTGATGCGGCGCAACCCCCATCGACTGGCGGAACATCCGCGCGAAATGGTATTCACTTAACGCTGCCTGCGCCGCCAGATCGCTCAGCAACAGCGGCTGGGCGAGATTCGCCTCTATCCAGTCCAGCACCTGACGCAGTACCACCGGCGCAAGACCGCCTTTAACGGTGGGCAAACGCCACTGCACATTGCTGTAATGCTGGACAAGATGGGTGAGAAGCAGCGTAGAAGCCGTACTGAGCGTGAGCTGATTCGCCTGCTGATGCCAGTCGCTGCCAAGTAAGAACTGGCGGTAGAGCGCGGTAATGCGCTCATCCTGGGCGAAGGTTTTCTCATCAAGGGTAAACGACGCCGGACTGCGATCCCACACCTTCTCCCCAATCTCCCGCAGATGTTCGTCAGTGCAATAAAGATGCACAAACGACAAATCATCACGGATATCCCAACTGGATTCGCTCTCTTTTGGCATCAGGCAAAACCTGTCCGGCCCTCCGCCATTTTTCCAGCCCTGCGACGTTTTATGGTAGCTCTCGTAACCGTCGGCAATGTACAGGCTCAGGGTGTGGTGATCACAATACTGGGTGATGTTATCGCGCTTATTAGACCATGCCGCCAGTTGAATACCAGAATGCAGCGCAACCGAGTCATGCAGAACGGCATTGTGATGTTGCAAATTTTCGAAGGCTTTATAAACAGTCATGGACGCAATTAACAAAAATGTCACCAGAATCTCAGTCTATGAATTGCGCCTGCCCGATACCAGTGTTTCGCCAAAAAAACGCAAGAATTTGCAAGTGACCGGCGGGTTTATGCAAGCCGGAGAGACATTTTTTGGCAAGACTGGAAACCTGTTGGCGTAACGGGGATCGCAATGAACATTTTTTTATATTGTCTGGTGGTGGTGATATGGGGCACGACATGGATTGCCATTTTTCTGCAACAGGGGCCGGTCGCGGCGCCGGTCTCTATTTTTTGGCGCTTTGCGCTCGCATCACTCACCATCATGGTGGTGTTGATTGCCCTGCGGCGGCTGCGCAAACTTGTCCTGCGGGATCATCTTTTTTGCATCCTGCAAGGATGCTGTGTGTTTGGCTTCAACTTCCTCTGTTTTTACAACGCCGCCGCGTGGATTAACACCGGGCTGGAGTCGGTCATTTTCTCAATGGCCGTCTTGTTTAATGCGGTTAACAGTTTCCTGTTCTTCGGTCAGAAGCCCCCTTCGCGCTTCTATCCCGCGGCTTTTCTTGGGCTGACGGGCATTGTGACGCTATTCTGGGATGATTTGCTGGCCAGCGGTCTGAACAGCACGCTGTTACTGGGTATTGGGCTTTCGATGCTGGGTACATTTGGCTTTTCCCTTGGCAATATGATCAGTATGCGCCACCAACGCAACGGGCTGGAAACCATGACCACCAACGCCTGGGCGATGCTCTACGGGACAATCATTATGGGCGCAATAGCCCTGTTTCGCGGCGATGATTTTACCCCTGAGTGGACTTTCAGCTATCTGGGTGCGCTGGTCTATCTCGCCCTCTTTGGATCGGTCATTGCCTTTGGCGCCTATTTCACCCTGGTTGGCCGTATCGGTGCCAGCAACGCAGCCTACAGTACTCTGCTATTTCCGCTGGTCGCGCTGAGTATTTCAACGGTCTATGAAGGTTATGTCTGGCATATGAACGGGGTTGTCGGCCTGCTGCTGATTCTGACGGGAAATTTAGTGATGTTTTCGCGACCGGGAACGCTGTCGTTTATACGGAAGTTAGCCTGAAAAAAAAGCGCCATCCTCTGGGATGGCGCGCCTGTTTTTATTTTTTGGAAACATCAAACATGGTGGCATCGGTCGCCATGTTATCAATGACCTGTTTAAGCGTATCTACCGTCATCGGCGCATTGGCATTGCTCAGACTTTTACCCTCGCCCTGACGCACCACTTTAATCACTGGCTTATTGGTCTGTGCATCAATCAATTCACCTTCGAAATAGAGATGGGTGTCCATAGTCCGGTGACCTGTAGCGGCCTGCGTACCGGCAATCACCATCGCAACCGGGATCACTTCATAGAATTGCAGGCCTTGCTTGCTGCTGTCCACGCCGGTAATGGCGCCACGGAAAATCAGGCTATGCGCCCCCGGAGAGGTCACCAGCGGTTTACGCTGCGCGGCGGCAGCTTTCAATTTGGTGTTCGTGTAGGTCAACAGCCCGTCGAGCGTTTGCTGGCTCACCTGGCTGGTCGGTTTTGCTACCGGGTAATAGGTTACCGGATGGTAGACAATACTGTCGTATTTACTCAGATCAAATGAAGGATCAACCCAACGCAATACGGGCTTACCGCTTGCGGACGTTGTTTGTTGTAAGTTGGAATAGTCTTTTAAGAAGCCGGAATATTGTTCAGGTTGAGTCACTTTTGATGCACAGCCTGATAACGCAAGCAGGCCGGCAAGCACGGCAACGTTAAATACAGTACGCATGGAAGGTCCCTTTGAGTTTATATATGCACTAAAAGTTATAGCAAACAATCGGCTACAGCGATGGCGGAAAAAAGCTGTCACGCTCAAATTTCAGAAAAATATAATACTCACTGTTCTAATAAAGGACGCTTACGCCGGCGCAAGGCACCGGCGCGTCTGATTATTTATTGATATCGACCTGGTAGAAAATATGTTTACCGAACGGATCGACTTCATAGCCTTTCACGTTATTTCGTACCGGTTCAAAAATAGTGGAATGGGCAATCATCACCGCAGGCATTTGATCGTGCATCATCTGCTGGGCTTCTTTATACAGCGCCACGCGCTTGTCGTGATCGGTAATGGTTTTCGCTTCGGCGATGATTTTATCAAACGGCTGATAACACCATTTCGACGAGTTAGAACCGCCATGGGCAGACTGGCAGGTAAATAGCGGGCCGAAGAAGTTATCCGGGTCGCCGGTCGCGGTTGTCCACCCCATCAGCGCCGCCTGATGCTCGCCCCCTTTCACCCGTTTTAAATATTCACCCCACTCATAGGTGACAATTTTCGCGTTGACCCCGACTTTCGCCCAGTCGGCCTGAATCATCTCGGCCATCCGTTTGGCATTCGGGTTGTAAGGCCGCTGAACCGGCATCGCCCACAAATCAATGGTGGTGCCCTCTGGCAACCCGGCCTCTTTCAATAAAGCTTTGGCTTTTTGCGGATCGTAAGCGTAATCCTGCAATTCGCTGTCCGCACTCCAGACGCCAGGGGGCAGAAGATTTTTCGCGGCGGTTCCTGTGCCCTGGAAAACCGCATTGATAATGGCCGGTTTATTGATAGCCATCGCCAGCGCCTGGCGTACTTTTACGTTATCAAGCGGCGCTTTTTGCGTGTTAAAAGCAAGGAAACCGGTATTCAACCCCGATTTGCTCATCAGCGTAATGTCTTTGTTCTCTTTCAGACGCGGCAAATCCGCCGGGTTCGGGAACGGCATCACCTGACATTCATTTTTCTCAAGCTTGGCGAGACGTACTGAGGCATCTGGCGTAATGCTGAACACCAGACGGTCGATCTTTGCTTTGCCCTGCCAGTATTCCGGGAAGGCGGTAAACAGAATGCGGGAATCTTTCTGGTACTGAGCCAGTTTGAACGGGCCGGTACCAATTGGCTCCATATCCACTTTTTCCGGCGTCCCGGCTTTTAGCATCGCATCGGCGTATTCAGCAGATAAGATAGAGGCGAAATACCAGGCCAGGTCAGGCACAAAGGGCGCTTCGGGATGTGCCAGCGTAAAGCGCACGGTATTGTCGTCCACTTTATCGATAGCGGTAATCAGCTTGCCAAATTCCAGACTTTCGAAATTGGAATAGTTGCCGTTAGAGACGTTATGGTAAGGATGCTGCGGGTCTTTTTGCCGCATAAAAGAGAAAATGACGTCGTCGGCATTAAAATCGCGCGTCGGCGTAAAGTATTTATTGCTCTGAAATTTCACCCCTTTACGCAGATGGAAGGTATACACCTTGCCGTCTTCGCTGACTTCCCAACTCTCGGCCAGCCCTGGCTGGAGTTCGGTCGTCCCGGCTTTAAAATCGACGAGCCGGTTATAAACCGGAACCGCGCTGGCGTCGACGCTGGTGCCTGAGGTATAGAGTTGCGGATTGAAATTCTCTGGCGATCCTTCTGAACAGTAGACCAGGGTTTTTGCCGCCACAGAGGAACTCACTGCCAGGGCCAGCAAGGCCAGCGCAACTGTTGTCTGTTTTCTAGTCATAGATTTTCCTGTCGTTTTCTTTCCATGAGCCAAATAGTGCTTGTTGTTTGCGCTTCCATAAATAACATTAAAGTAATATTGCAAGCACCTGATAAGTCAAATAAAGAAGGAATCACTATGACATCGCCCCTCGCCAGTCAATTAACGCAACGCTTCTTTCGCTATCTTGCTATCACCAGCCAAAGTGACGCTGCCGCCACGACATTACCGACCACGCCCGGGCAATTAGACATGGCGCGCGCACTGGCGCAAGAGCTGCAAACGCTGGGCCTGGATGAGATTGTGCTGGATGAACACGCCACGGTCACTGCGGTGAAAAAAGGCACGGTGCCGGGCGCGCCGCGTATTGGTTTTATCACCCATATCGACACCGTAGACGTGGGTTTGTCGCCGGATATTCATCCGCAAATTCTGCGTTTCAAGGGAGAAGATCTCTGTCTGAACGCCAGCAAAGATATCTGGCTGCGTGTGGAGGAACACCCGGAAATTAACGCCTACCTTGATGAAGAGATCATCTTTAGCGATGGCACCAGCGTACTGGGGGCAGATAACAAAGCCGCTGTCACGGTTGTGATGACGTTGCTGGAAAACCTGACGGCAGAACAGCAACACGGGGATATTGTCGTGGCGTTTGTTCCGGATGAAGAAGTCGGCCTGCGTGGGGCGAAGGCACTGGATTTAAAACGCTTTGATGTCGATTTCGCCTGGACTATCGACTGCTGCGAAAAAGGCGAGATTGTTTTTGAAAACTTCAATGCCGCCTCGGCGTCTATCCATTTTACAGGCGTCACCGCGCATCCGATGTCGGCAAAAGGTGTGCTGGTTAACCCACTGCTGATGGCCATGGATTACATCAGCCACTTTGACCGCCAGCAAACGCCGGAACATACCGAAGGCCGCGAAGGCTATGTGTGGTTCAATGGGATGGAAGCTGTTCAGGGGCACGCGCATCTCAGCGCCAGCATCCGTGACTTCGACAAAGCGAGCTTTGAGCGCAGGAAACAGCAGATTGCCGATGTCGCAAAAAAAATCGCCGCGCAGTACCCCACCGCGAAAGTGGAGTACAGCATCAGCGATATTTACAGCAATATCAGTAACGCCATCGGCGAAGACAAACGCGCAATTGATTTACTGTTCGAGGCGATGACCACGCTTGGCATCACTCCCAAACCCACCCCCATGCGCGGCGGCACAGACGGCGCGGCGCTGTCTGCAAAAGGGTTATTAACCCCGAATTTCTTTACCGGCGCGCACAATTTTCATTCGCAATTTGAATTTCTGCCGGTGAAATCGTTCGAGGCCTCATACCAGGTCGCGCTACAGTTATGCCTGCTGGCGGCGCGTTAAGCTTTACGCGCCAGTAAGGTCGCAAAGCGCAGTTTGATACGGTTGCCATTGGCGTCGGTGCGGTGCAACTCACCGACGTCTTCATTGTATTTTTCCAGTTCCCACCCTGCGTAGTAATCACGCAATTCATTCTCTTTAAAGGCAAACGGGAAACCAACGGTGCAGGGGAAATCGGCCGTGTCCATCGCCGCCACAATCAGGTTGTAACCTCCCGCTTTGGTGCAACGCTGCATATTGGCGATAAGCCCCGGAATGGTTTGCGGCTCAAGAAACATCATCACCACGGTCGAGAGAATAAAATCGTATTCACCCTCAAAGCTGAGTGCGTTCAAATCCACAATCGCGGTTTGCAGCGTGTTGAGCCCTTCGGCCTGACGAATGGTGTCGATATTATTGATGCTCGCGGCGTTTTTATCCCATGCCGTCACATCAAACCCATTGGCCGCCAGATAGAGACTGTTACGCCCGTTGCCGCAGCCCAGGTCCAGTGTTTTACCCGGTTTCACAAACTGCATGGCATGCAGTACCTCTGAGTGGGTGCGGGTCAGTCCATATTTTTCAGTAAAATAGCTGTCGTCAAACGTGGTCATGGTTGTTCCTTATTTTTCCCTATATAAGCGCAAACTTATAAGATGTATTTTAAATGCATTTTATGTTTTTCCATTCTGAATAGCCAGTATCGCAAAGTTTGCTACGTTTATCGTGGGGAATTAATGGAAGCAAACAATGACTAAATACCGACTCAGTGACGAGCGCCGTGCGTTCAGTTATCAGATTAACGGCGAAAAACAGAAGGTCTCGCTGCGCCAGATTATTGCGTTGCGTGATTTTGGTGATGTAACGGCCGGCACCGTTGGTGGCTGGGTGGAAGATGAAACCACCCTCTCACAAGAAGGAAATTGCTGGATTTATGATGTGAACAGCATGGTGTTTGCCAACAGTCATGTGCGTGATGACGCCCGTCTGACGCAACCCTGTCTTGTTTGCCATGACGTTGAAATTGGCGGTAACAGTTGGGTTGATGCGGCAGAGCTAAGTCATGGTGTCGTATTAAGTGACAACGTCACTGTGCAGACATCCACTGTGCGTGGTGCCTGCCACCTGTTCGGTAACGCGCGTATTTTACACGGCTGTGAAATCATCGCCGCGCAGGGCCTTACGCCGGATAATCAACAAATACTGCAAATTTATGACCGCGCCACGGTTACCCATTCGCGCGTGGTCCACCAGGCGCAAATTTATGGCGATGCCATCGTTAAGTTCGCGTTTATAGAACATCGCGCCGAGGTGTTTGATTTCGCCCTGCTGGAAGGCAATGAGCAAAATGATGTCTGGGTGTGCGACTGTGCCAAAGTTTACGGCAAAGCGCGCGTTGTGGCCGGAAGTGATGAAGATGCCATTCCTACGTTGCGCTACAGTGCTCAGGTTGCGGAAAATGCCACCATCGAAGGCAACTGTGTGCTCAAACACCACGTGCTTGTCGGTGGCAATGCGCATTTAATCGGCGGACCGATTTTGCTGGATGAAAAAGTTGTTATCCAGGGAAATGCGCGTATCAAAGGCAATGTGCTGATCGAGAATCATATTGAAATCACCGATGACGCGGTGGTTGAGGCACCGGATGGCGAAAGTATTTTGCTGCGTGGTCAGAAGGTGATTAATGGCGCACAGTATATTACCCGCACGCCATTGGCCGGGCTGCTATGATGAGCGATCGATAATCTGCCCGTAGATATTCTGGTCATGAAAGCTGCCGTTCAGGAACTCCGCCTGCCGCAGACACCCTTCGAGGATAAAGCCGTTACGCAACGCGACACGGTTGCTTGCCTCGTTCGCAACCCGGCATTTAATGACGAAACGGCGGACATCACCCCGACGAGCGTAAAATGCCATAAACGCCTGCAGGCAGGTGGAGACAATCCCCTTTCCCTCTTTGTCTTTATCGAGCCAGTAACCGATATAGCCGGTTTTGTTGGTCGGCTCGATGGAGTTAAAGGAGAGCACCCCCACCAGCACGTTATCTTCGAGGATCAGGAACATTTTGGCGTAGCCGCGCTGATGCAGAATAATATTGCTTTGCGCGGTTTGCCGGGTCTGGTCAACCGAGCGCACATACTGCGGCCAGTCCAGAAAATGCTGTAGCCATTCGCGGTTTTTAACGATCAGTTGGTGCAGATCGTGAACAAAACGCTCATCAATGGCATGCAGTGCCAGATGGTCGTTGACGACGATCAGGCTGTCGGTGGAATCCATGACATCTCCTCGTATCAGAACCTCCCTCCCCGAGGGAGGTTACCGATTTAGCGCATGATGCGATCATCCACGTAGTTGCGCTTGTCCGGCGCAGGCGGAAAATATTGATACAACCAGGTCTCGCTGATCGCATCCCCCTGACAGCGCAGGAAGAGGCGCATTTCAACCGGGTCGGTGGAGTTGGACGTTGGGTACCAGTCGAACAGAATACGGTAGCCGTCGAAAGGCTCAACATACAGGATTTCAACCTGTTTGGCTTCCCCGTTAGACAAGGTGATAACCGGTTCAATCCCCTTCGGTGCAGCGGCTTTCAGGTCACCACCGACAAAATCAATGGCGAAACGGCGCGCCCATTTTTCCGGGTAATGCTCGCCAGGCGCCCACCCTTCCGGGAAGCCGCCCATACCGGTACGGGTGGCATAGACACGCGCCAGCGGCGAGCGTACCGGCGGCATTGCGCTCCAGTACAGACGATACTGGAATGCCAGCTCATCACCCGAACGAACCGGTTTCTCCGGCTGCCAGAAACAGACCACGTTATCCAGGGTTTCACCGGTGGTCGGGATTTCCATTAATCCAACGCTGCCCTTACCCCATTGGTTACGCGGCTCGACCCACAGGCTTGGGCGTTTGTTATACCAGCCCATTACGTCCTGATAGTGAGAGAAGTCGCGGTCAAGTTGCAGTAAACCAAAGCCTTTCGGGTTGTTGTCCAAAAAGGCATTGAATTGCAGTTTCTGCGGATTGTTCAGAGGGCGGCAAACCCACTCCCCGTTCCCACGCCACATGGCCAGACGGTCGGAGTCATGGATCTGCGGATGAATGGTGTCGCACACGCGACGTTCATTGTTACCGCAGCTAAACATACTGGTCATCGGCGCGATACCCAGTTGTTTGATGTCTTTACGCGCATACAGGTGGTTATCCACCTCCATGATCACCTGGCTCTGTTCACAGTGGATCACGAATTTGTAGGCCCCGGTCAGACTCGGGCTGTCGAGCAACGTATAGACCGTAAAAGAGGTATCAGAGGCTTTCGCCGTTTCAAACCAGAAGGCGGTAAAATCCGGGAACTCTTCCGGTGTGTCTGTAAAGGTGTCGATTGCCGCACCACGTGCGGAAAGCCCGTACTGGTAAGTACTGTCTACCGCACGGAAATAGCTGGCGCCCAGGAAAGAGACAATATCGCGACGAGCCAGTTCAGGCGCTTTAAAGGCGCGGAAACCGGCAAACCCCAGATCGCTCTGCCCTTCAAGCTGCTTCGTATCGACGCCTGCATCATGGTAGTTAAACAATTCAGGACGGAAATGAATCTCACGCGCCTGTTGGGTTGCGGGATCAAGCGAGAACATGCGCACACGGCGACGGAAACCCATCCCCATATGGAAAAACTGCACGTCAAGCTGACGACCCTCAACATTGTTCCACAATGAATGTTGCGCATCGTACTGAATGGCGTTGTAGGCCTGTGGCGTCATGTTTGCGAGCGTATCCGGCAGTGGACGCGGCGCACCGCCCCACGGCTGTTGCGCCAGGTCATGTGCCATGGACTGCAACACGGAAAAATCGAAACGACGACTCTGACCATCGGCGATATCGGAATCAGCAGCAAACGCCGCACGGGAGAACAGAGAAGCAAAGCCGGAAGTCCCGCACGCTGCGGCCAGCGCCATTGATGCCTTAATGAAACGTCTGCGGTTCATGCCTGATAATACGTCCTTATGGTCGTGAGAAGCGGTTTTGTACAAAACAAAACCACGGCAAAAGCTAACGGTTATGACCGCACACTCTAGACAAAATTGATTGAGAATCCAATTGTTGACGGGTGATATTCTGCGCAAAGCTTGAAATATTTTTGTCGATGGGATCGACCTGAAAACGGTGTAAAGAAAGGTATAATTTTGGCGGAGCGGAAAACATCCCATTACGTTGCTAAATGTATCGCGACTCTTTTTCGCGCCTGGTCATAGCGCAAACGTAACGGCGCATACGCCATTGCCGCATGAAGCACCCCATGGCGTATTGGATCGGAACACGAGATGATTTCGGATATAAAAAGACCCCTTCCGGACATCGACGGCTGGGGTCAGAAAAGGTGGGCTTGTTATTTAGCGCTGACGCTAACATCAATACCCGGGAAATATTTCTCCGCCAGGGTTTTGATGGTGCCGTCGGCGCGGACTTTATCAATTGCGGCGTCAAGTTGCTTTTTGGTGGCCTCGTCACCTTTACGTAACCCAAAGCCGATGCCACTGCCGAGGATCGTATCGTCTGATACCGGTTTGCCAATAAAGCCAAAACCTTTACCCTGCGGTTTGCTCAGGAAACCTGCCTGCCCGGCCGCCGACATGACCAGCGAGGCGTCAATGCGGCCATTTAGCAAATCACCCCATGCCATATTCTGATCTTTATAAGACACCACGGTGACACCGTGCTTTTCCCAGTGCTCTTTTGCATAAGTTTCCTGAATGGAACCCTGCAATACACCGATGGTTTTGCCTTTCAGACCTTCGGCTGTCGCTTCCATCCCATCACCCGATTTGCCCACTAACTGAGAGGGAATGCGATAGATAGGCTGGGTGAAATCAATGCTCTGACGACGCTGCTTGGTGATATTCATCGCTGAATTGATAGCGTCAAATTTTTTCGCCACAAGGCCTGGGATCAGCGCATCAAACGAGGTTTCAACCCAGGTACATTTCAGTTCTGCGGCTTTACAGATGGCATTGCCCAGCTCAATATCAAAGCCTTCCAGTTCGCCGGACGCATTGCGGCTTTCGAATGGCGGATATTCCGCTTCCAGGCCGTAGCGTAACTGGGTGGCGGCGAAAGAAGATAATGAGCAAAGCATGCCCATGCCCAGAAAGAGTGCTTTCAATTTCACGATTAACGCTCCTTAGCGTGGCTTAACACGACACAGGGCCTGCGCGCCTGCTCTGAGTGTGGCCTCATCTTTGGCAAAAGAGAGGCGAATCAATTTGTTATCAGTGCCATCAGTGTAAAACGCCGATAACGGAATGGTGGCAACGCCGTAATCGGTAATTAACCTTTTGACCATCTCGCTGTCGCTCTCGTCACTGAAATGGCTGTAATCCGCCAACAGGAAGAACGAGCCCGCGCTCGGTAATAAGCGAAATGGCGATTCTGCCAGCAGGGTTTGCAACAAGTCGCGTTTGCGCTGGTAGAACGCCGACAGCGACAGCCAGGTCTGGGGATCGGTCATATGCTCGGCAAAAGCGTACTGCATTGGCGTATCGGCGGAAAACATTAAAAACTGATGGACTTTCACAATCTCATCCATCAACTCAGAGGGCGCGACACAATACCCCACGCGCCAGCCCGTCACATGATAGGTCTTACCGAAGGACGAGATAATCACGCTGCGCTCCGCAAGTTGCGGATGGGTCGCCATACCGTGGTGCGGCTGATCATCAAAGACCACGTGCTCGTACACTTCGTCAGACAGAATCACGATATCCGTGTTACGCGTTAACGCCGCCAGTTGTTGCAAATCATCAGCGGAAAAGACCTGGCCACTCGGGTTATGCGGCGTGTTAATGATGATCATGCGCGTGCGGGGTGTGATGGCCGCGCGAACTTCATCCCAGTTCACCGCAAAATCAGGGACCGTCAGTTTAATGGCGATGGGGGTCGCCCCTTGCAGACGGACAATCGGCGCATAACTGTCAAACGACGGCTCGAAATAGATAACTTCATCACCCGGATGAACCAGACCACTGATGGCCGAATAGAGACCTTCACTGGCGCTGGCGGTAATCAGTATTTCGCTGTCCACGTCATACTGTGTGCCGTACAGGTCGTGAATTTTCTGCGCAATGCGTGCTTTCAGCGGGCGTAAACCCGTCATCGGGGCGTACTGGTTATGATCGGCCTGCATCGCCCTGGTCACGCCGGAGATCAGTTGCGGGTCGCAGGAAAAATTGGGCGCGCCCTGAGAAAGGTTAATCGCATTATGCTGTGCGGAAAGCTGGCCAATAACGGTAAAAATGGTCGTACCCACGTCGGGTAATTTAGAGCGGGTTTTCACCGGTGTACGCAGAGTCATTCTTAATCCTTTCCCATTAAAAGTGCATAACCATTCAAATAAAAGCGCGTTGAGTCCACAATCGATTTGTTGTCATAATAGCCATGAGTAAATTGCATAGCTGGAGTTGTCATGCCGAACCGTACGTTGCCACTAAACGCTATTGACGCTTTTCTGGTCACAGCCCGCCATTTAAACCTTACCCATGCGGCAAAAGAGTTATGTCTGACGCAGGGCGCGGTAAGCCGTAAGATTGCTTCGCTGGAAGCATGGTTTGGTTTCCCGCTGTTTGAACGTCATGCGCGTGGTTTGCGGTTATCGCCTCAGGGTAGCGCCCTGCTGCCGGAATTGCGCTCGGCTTTTGAACACCTGCAAACGCTTGCCGCACAGGCGCGCGCGCAACAAAAGGTCGTTCGTCTGAAAGCGCCAACCTGTGCGATGCGCTGGCTGGTTCCACGGCTTATCCAGCTTGAGCAGACCTGCCCGGACGTACAGGTAGCACTGACCACCACCACTGACCATGGCGTTAACTTCAAAACCGAGCCGTATGATGCGGCAATTGTTTTTGGTACCCATTTCAGCGCGGGCGATCTGCTGTTTGATGAAGCGCTGACGCCGGTAATGAGCACGCAATTAACGGCCGATGAAAGGCTCAGTAATGTGACCTTTCTGCATCCGACCAGAGATAAAACGGACTGGTCACTGTGGCTGGCGAAACAGGACAGCGTAGCGTGGGTTATGAAAAAAAATCAACACTTCGACACCATGGATCTGGCGATCACGGCGGCCATCCAGGGGCTGGGGGTGGCGATTGCCGATGAAACCCTGGTCGCGGAGGATATTCGTGCCGGACGGCTGATGCGCCCCTATGCGCAAAGCGTGAAGACGGGGGCGAGCTATCGTTTGGTACTGAGAGATTCTCAGAATAATGCCGCCGGGCTGGCGGCATTCCGTACGAGTTTACTGAATAATTAATCAAGTTTGACGTGATGCCTCATGACCCGTTTAAACAGCATCAGGCGTGCGCGCATAAAGCGATTGGTCATGCGAAAGCCCGCATGTTTATTCAGTCCCATGCGTAGCAATCTGTCGCGCCCTTTGCCGCAGGACTGCCAGCGTACAGGCCCCTGCAGCACATCGCAGGTGACGCTGGCCTCGCGAGCAAAACTTACCCAGTAATCGGCAACCTTTGCCGCAAACGCCAGGTCTCGCTCATTGACGTAATGGCACGCCGGTTCCGTCAGCATGAGGTTATCAAACACATACGGCACTTCGTTTCCATGCCACGCGCCGTTAGCGTAGGTGTCATGCTCGGCCTCTGCAACGTAGTCAAACCAGTAACGCCAGCACGGCTGCCCGATGCGCTGTTGCGCCTGCATCACCACCAGCCCGAGCGAGGTAAACGCCATGTCCCGGCAGACCTGACGCCCCAGTTCCGCATCCCCTTTTACCCCAGGGTAAAGCAGCTTAATGATCCCCAGGCCAAAACGCTGCTCGCGCCGTAACTTATCAATTTGCCCGGCAAGGTCGACGCCAAACTCGGCCATTACGCTGGCTTCATCGCTGTTCGACCCCACAATAACCGGCATCGGATGCTGCGTTGCGTTGAAAAAAACGTCCAGCGCTGGCACGGGTAAGACGCTGTCTCCGGCAATCGGCGCGGGGGCAATTTTTAACGGGGAAGCGAGCGGCCAGAATGCCTCAGCCGGGATCGCACGCAGCGTCTCTGCCGTGGCGTCAGCCACGCCGAGATGCTCTGCAACGGCAATCCCTTTTTCCAGCGCACGCTCAAGCGGGGTATCCGGCAAGGTATAGCTACTCTGGATAATGGCTTTATGGAACAGCCCTTTTGCCTTCGGCGAGGCCATCAGCGACATCACGCTACGCCCCCCGGCGGATTCGCCAAACAGCGTAATATTGCGGGCATCACCGCCAAAAGCGTGGATATTCTCTTTAACCCAATGCAGCGCCGCAATTTGATCGAGCAGGCCGAAGTTACAGAGGGTTTCCTCCTCTTCTCCTTGCAGGGCCGGATGGGCAAAAAAGCCGAGATGGCCAAGGCGATAATTGAGCGTAACCAGCACCACGCCGCGCCGGGCAAGTGCTTTGCCATCATAGGGCGGCAGATCGCCCGCGCCCATCGTAAAACCGCCGCCGTGCAGCCAGACCATCACCGGAAGTGACCCACTACGCGCGGCAGGCGCGCAGATATTCAGATAAAGGCAATCTTCGGAAAGCCTTCCCGGATCGCCACCGGCGATCTGCGTGCAGGTTTCACTGTTTTGCCAACTGGCGGCAGAAAATGTATCGGCTAAGCGAATCCCCTGCCAGGGCGCTGGCGGCTGTGGCGCCCGCCAGCGTAGTGGACCAACGGGCGGCGCCGCGTAAGGGATACCGCGCCAGCTAAGGCAATCATCATCCAGTGTGCCCAAAAGCGTGCCGTGGCGGGTTTCTGCTATCGGGGCGGAGGGATTTTCCATGACAACATCCTGTTTATTCACATCCGTAGCAGAGTACCTTTTTTACAACAGACCGCAACGTCGTTTGCTGCGCTCTTCCGCTTGCGCGTAGAGGGTAAACTCATCAAGCACTTCGCAGCCAAGCGCCTCTTCGAAACGCAGTTTGCTGGCGTTACCGTGGCTACGCTGTTGCGTTTCATTGCCAAGGTTTGACTGAAAGATCCCGGCCGCGCTGACGGGGAGAAAATCTTCATAGATGATAGGTTGCGCAACAACCCAACCGCGCTCAATAAGCGGCTGCGGATCGTCGCCCGGACGAATCGCCTTCCGGTGAGCCTCGCCGGAAGGCGTCAGGCGATAACGGAAGTAAGCCAGTTGCTGGCGACGCAATAGCATTTCGCTGTCGGGGAAAGCATGAAACATCTCCTGTAAATGTAACTGATGGGTCAGATTGTCTTTTCCGGTTCCCGCTTCGTTAAGTAGCCGATCATACAGCGCCCGGCCTTTTGGCGTCAGGGCCACGCCACGTTGTTCGATTTCACCAAAACGGGCAGTATGTGTCCCCTGCTGCTCACCGGCGAACAATACCGGTTCATCAAGCGCTTTGAAGCTGGTCTGGCGCAATAAAATCGGCACATCACGGCGTGGCGGCCCTTCAATCAGGATTTTGGGCTCGATTCCATATTTCGGCATCAGCGCCTGTACCTGATCAATATCCAGGGTGCGTGGTGTCAGATGGTTGATATGGCAACCAGGGAAGCAGACCACATCGGCGATCAGGCGGTGCTCATTGTGGAGCGCATGGTATGTCAGGGCGTCCACGGTGGCATGACGATGCCAGCGAAAGGTCTCCAGTGCTTCTTTCACAAACTCACTCGCCTGAGAGGCAGTGAACTCGCCGGTTTGTTCATGCAGGGCAATGAGTTCATGGCAACGCGGGGTGAAAATATCCCTGCGTTGTAAAATGGCGGCGGCTTTATCGCGAAGCTGCACATCCTCAATCAGCTCAAGGCGCAATAACGACGTAAAGATGCGAAAGGGATTACGCGCCAGAGCCGCATCTTCAATGGGGCGAAAGGCGGTGGAGTGTACCGGAACCCCCGCCTGCGACAGGTCGTAATAGCTCACCGGAAACATACCCATAATCGCGAACATCCGTCGTAGCGTCGCCAACTCATCCGGGCGCCCAACACGAATCGCCCCATGACGTTCGACGTTCAGCCGCGCCAGTTCGTCTGCGTTAACCAGTTGTTCATGCAAGCGGGGATTATTCTCAAGGACTGCCAGATTGACGTCCGCAACCAGCTCCAGCAAGGTGCCGTACTGTGGAACTTCCTGCTGGTACATCGCTGACATTGCTTGCGAAAATTGTTCCCGAATTTCATCAGCCGTGATGGTGTTCGCCATGTTGTCATGTCTCCAGTGTGTATTACCTGGAGTGTAGAGAAGCCCTTGCTGGCCTGTGGGAGATAATTTACGAAGTGTGATCGCGGCATAAAACCAAAAATGCCGTATTTCCGGCTATTTGCATAACCAAAAATTATGCTTAAACCCCCACAGACATGCGGTTGACATCACACTGCCGGGAAAATTTGTTTGTAACTCAACGAGATTAAATGTTAAGAATGTTTTGCTACCAAGTTAACATAATTAAGCAACTTTACTTGCCACGGACATCGCTTCGTTTTTACATCATCTTATGGAAAAAAACGGTTTGTTCAATCAGCGCATACGCTTGCGCCATCTGCATACATTCGTCGCCGTCGCTCAGCAGGGAACCCTGGGGCGTGCGGCAGAGACCCTTAACCTTAGTCAACCAGCACTGTCCAAGACGCTCAATGAACTGGAACAACTCATCGGCACACGTCTGTTTGAACGTGGTCGTCTGGGGGCGCAACTTACCCTGGTGGGCGAGCAGTTTTTAACACATGCAGTTCGGGTACTCGATGCGCTCAATACCGCAGGGCAGTCGCTCAACTACAAACCCGAGCAGAACAATGCGGTGATCCGTGTTGGCGCGTTACCTACTGCGGCTCTGGGCATTCTGCCGTCGGTAATTGGCCAGGTCCATAAGCAGCAACCCGATATCACCATTCAGGTGGCCACCACTAACAATCCGATGTTATTGGCCGGGCTGAAATCGGGTGAGCTGGATGTCGGCATTGGCCGTATGTCAGACCCGGAACTGATGAGCGGATTGACCTATGAGATGCTGTTCCTTGAGTCGCTCAAATTGGTGGTACGCCCCAACCATCCGCTGTTGCAAACCACGATAACACTGAGCCGGGTGCTGGAATGGCCCGTCGTTGTGCTGCCTACCGGTACGGTGCCGCGCCAGAACACAGAGGATTTGCTGCAAAGTCAGGGCTGCAAACTGCCGACTGGCTGTATTGAAACGCTGTCTGCGTCGCTATCGCGACAACTGACTGTCAATTTTGATTATGTCTGGTTTGTCCCTTCAGGCGCAGTTAAAAACGATTTACGCGAAGGTTCACTCACCGCGCTCCCCATTGTTCCGCCGGGTATGGGCGATCCTATTGGCATTCTTACCCGCGTGGATGCCCCCCTCTCCATCGGCGTGCAAACGCTGATCGCCGCTATTCGTAAAACCGTGCCGGATTAATCTGCACGCGCGGCAGGCACGGGCAGTTGCGCAAATGGTAAACTTATTGTTAATTGTGTGATAAAAGATAGTTGTTGATTAAGGATTGCTGTTACGCAGCGTAGTATTTGCGTAAGCGCAATCCGCTGTCCGGAAGAACACATGAAATTCAAAACTGCCATAAAACCCTATCGCGCCGCTGCCGGTGGATTAGGTTCTCTTGAAGCAACCACCCGCTTCGTTATCGACAGCAAAAATGCCCTTAAAAACTTGCGCAACCTGCTGCGCATGAATAAAGCCCGTGGTTTCGACTGCCCCGGTTGTGCCTGGGGTGATGACAATAAAAGTACTTTCAGTTTCTGCGAAAACGGCGCGAAAGCAGTGACCTGGGAGGCAACACGCCGCCAGATTGACGCCAGCTTTTTTGCGCAACACAGCGTCAGCGCTCTCAACCGGCAGAGCGACTATTTTCTGGAATATCAGGGCCGACTCACGGAACCGCTGCGCTATAACCCCCAAACCGATCACTACGAACCGGTGAGCTGGGATGATGCCTTTGCCCTGATTGGGCGCCATATCCGTGAGATGGACCACCCGAACCAGATGGAACTCTACACCTCGGGTCGCGCCAGTAATGAAGCGTCGTACCTTTACCAGCTCTTTGGCCGGATGGTCGGCACGAATAATTTCCCCGACTGTTCAAACATGTGCCACGAGGCCAGCGGCGCCGGGCTAAAACGCAGCATTGGCGTCGGTAAAGGCACCATTCATCTCACCGATTTTGAACAGGCCGATGCCATTTTCGTTTTTGGGCAGAATCCCGGCACCAACCATCCGCGTATGCTGCACAGCCTGCGTCATGCTGCCGATCGCGGCGCGCGTATCGTCACCTTTAATACCCTGCGTGAACGTGGTCTGGAACGTTTTGCTGACCCGCAAAAACCGCTGGAAGTGGTCACCTCGATGGCGGGCGCGATCAGTTCTGCCTATTACCAGCCAAATCTGGGTGGCGATATGGCCGCCGTACGCGGGATGGCAAAAGCCTTACTGGAAACCCATCGTCAGCGCCTGGCGAACGGCGAAGCCGGTATCTTTGATGATGCCTTTATCGCGCAACACACTAACGGCATTGAGGCCTGGTTTGCGCAAATCGATGCCACGTCCTGGCAGTCCCTTGAAGCGCAATCCGGTTTGAGTGAGCAGCAATTACGTGACGCCGCCGCCGTCTGGCAGAGCGCCAGGCGTGTTATTTGCACCTGGGCGATGGGCATTACCCAGCATAAACACTCGCTGGACACGGTACGTGAAATCGTCAATTTGCAGTTGCTCGGCGGCCATCTGGGCAAACCGGGCGCGGGACTGTGCCCGGTGCGCGGACACAGTAATGTGCAGGGCAACCGGACAATGGGAATTGATGAAAAACCGTCTGCCGCCCTGCTCGACAGCCTGGCGCGTCACTTTGGTTTCGAACCCCCACGCGCTCCGGGACATCACACCGTGGCCGCGATTCAGGCTATGTTGCGTGATGAAGTGAAAGTGCTTATCACGCTGGGCGGTAATCTGGCTGCCGCCGCGCCGGATACCACGTTGACCTGCGAGGCGCTGAAACGTTGCGGTTTAACTGTGCACATCAGTACTAAACTCAACCGTACCCATCTGATGCCGGGAGCGCAGTCGCTCATTTTACCGACCCTGGGACGAACCGAAGAAGACATGCAGGCGACAGGCCGTCAGTTCGTGACCGTCGAAGACTCATTTAGCATGGTGCACGCCTCAGAAGGCATCGGTAAGCCACTGGCAGACACGCAAAAATCAGAAACCGCGATTGTGGCCGGTATCGCCCATGCGGTACTGGGCAACAGCAAGCTGGACTGGCTGGCCTTAGCCGATGATTACAACCTGATTCGCGATCATATTGCCGCTACCATCCCCGGCTTCACTCATTTCAACGCCCGCTGCGAAGAACCCGGTGGATTCTGGCTGGGGAACGCGGCGGCATCCCTCACCTTTGCCACGCCATCCGGGAAAGCGGAATTCAGCAGCGCGCCGCTGCCGGATGCCGTCTGCCCGGAGATCAGCGCGCCCTTTGTGTTACAAACACTACGCTCCCACGATCAGTACAACACCACGATTTATGGTCTGGATGACCGCTATCGCGGCGTTTATGGTCAGCGCGACGTCCTGTTTATGCATCCGGATGATATTCTGGCCCTGGGGCTGAGCGATGGCGATCGCGTCGATATTACCACCCTGTCGACCGACGGCATTACGCGTCAGGTTACCGGTTTCCGTCTCGTTGCGTACGCTATCCCTCGCGGTAATCTCGCAGCCTACTATCCGGAAACGAACCCACTGGTTCCCCTGACCCGCTACGGTGACGGTACTGGCACACCAACCTCTAAATCCATCCCTGTCACGATTACCCCGTCGCAAAGCGCCGATACGCTGCGTATCGCCTGAACAGCAAGGCCCGCCCTGTGCGGGCCAATTCTCAAATAATGCGATCTAATTTATTAACAATTGCATCAAGCAATTTAACAGATTTATCATATTTGCAAATTCACCAAATGGTTCGTTTACCATGCAAACTGTGAGTTTTTCACGCGGATTCCCTCGATAACATCTGCAATAAAACGATAACCCTCTAAAACCGTTATCCATTTGGTACAGGATTTATCATTGCGTACCGGATAAACGGTGTGTTTAAGGAGATGGATATGGCACCTGGCAGCACCCCACGCAGGCTGGTTACCCTTCTGCGCTGGCTCCTCGCCATTCTGATGCTCGTCATCGGTCTGGCCATCGGCATTCCTGGCATTAAACTCATCACATTAGGCGGCAGCGTCTGGTTTACCGCGATGGGTGTCGTGATGCTGATTGCCGCAATACTTATCCTGCGAAATCGTCCCGGCGGCCTCATTCTGTATGCACTGGGCTTTATTGTTTCCATCATCTGGGCAATTTACGATGCCGGATGGGCATTCTGGCCCCTGTTCTCACGCTTGTTTACCTTTGCCGTGCTGGCATTTCTGGCGGCACTGCTGTGGCCATTTATGCGCGCCCGGCAGACGGTAAAACCGGTAAACAAATCTGCGTTTAGCGCCGCAGCGATCCTCGCCGTTTTACTTCTGGTCAGTATTGGCGGAATGTTTAAAACGTGGAATGTGATCTCCCCAACCGAGTCGATTACCGTTAAACCGGTTCAGCCTGGCAGTGAACAGCACGACTGGAAGCACTGGGGCAATACCACCCATGGCGATCGATTTGCGGCGCTTGACCAGATCAACAAACAGAATGTCGACAAGCTGCAAGTCGCCTGGATAGCACATACCGGGGATATTCCGCAGAGCAATGGCTCCGGCGCGGAAGATCAGAACACGCCGCTGCAAATTGGCGACACGTTATATGTCTGTACCCCATACAGCAAAGTGCTGGCGCTGGATGTGGATTCCGGTAAAGAGAAATGGCGCTACGACGCAAAAGTGACGGCGCCAAACTGGCAGCGCTGTCGTGGCTTAGGATATTACGAAGAGCCGCACACTGCCGCCTCTCCAACGGTACAGGCTCAGCCTGCTACGTGCGAACGTCGGCTGTTTCTGCCCACCACCGATGCACGTCTGGTGGCACTGAATGCCGATAACGGGCAACCCTGCGCAGACTTTGGTGATAACGGTACCGTTGATCTGAGCATCGGCATGGGCGACATCAAACCGGGTTATTATCAGCAAACGTCCACGCCGCTGGTGGCCGGCAATATTGTTGTGGTCGGTGGCCGCGTGGCGGATAACTTCTCCACCGGCGAACCGCCGGGCGTGGTTCGCGCCTATGATGTCCATACAGGCAAACTGGCATGGGCGTGGGATCCGGGTAACCCGGACCTGAAAGGCTTGCCGCCTGAGGGGAAAACCTGGACACGCGGTACGCCAAACGTCTGGTCGGCGATGTCTTACGACGCCAAATTGAACCTGATCTATCTGCCAACCGGCAACGCCACGCCAGATTTCTGGGCGGGTGAACGTACCGCGCTGGATGATAAATACAGCTCGTCGATTGTGGCGGTTGATGCGACAACCGGCGATGTACGTTGGCATTTTCAGACCACCCACCACGATCTATGGGATTTTGATTTACCCTCACAGCCTCTGCTCTATGACTTACCGGATGGCAAAGGCGGGACCACGCCGGTACTGGTACAGACCAGTAAACAGGGCATGATCTTTATGCTCAACCGCGAAACCGGTGAGCCGGTGGCGAAGGTTGAGGAGCGCCCGGTTCCGGCTGGTAATGTGAAAGGCGAACGTTATTCCCCTACTCAGCCGTACTCGGTGGGCATGCCGATGATCGGTAATGAAACCCTGAAAGAGTCCGACATGTGGGGAGCAACGCCTGTTGATCTGCTGATGTGCCGTATCGCCTTTAAAGGGATGCGTCATCAGGGTGTCTTCACTCCGCCGGGGCTGGATCGCGCATTGCAATATCCGGGGTCGCTGGGCGGCATGAACTGGGGCAGCGTCTCGGTCGATCCGACTAACAACCTGATGTTTGTGAACGATATGCGTCTGGGCCTGGCAAACTATATGGTGCCGCGTGAAAACGTAGCGAAAAACGCCAGTGGGATTGAGATGGGTATTGTACCGATGGACGGCACACCGTTTGGCGCAATGCGCGAACGTTTCCTGTCACCGCTGGGTATTCCGTGCCAGAAACCGCCGTTCGGGACAATGTCCGCTATCGACCTGACCTCCGGGAAAATGGTGTGGCAGGTTCCCGTGGGTACCGTTCAGGATACCGGTCCGCTGGGTATCCGCATGCATATGCCGATCCCGGTCGGGATGCCGACGCTGGGCGCATCGCTGTCTACCCAGTCCGGGTTGCTGTTCTTCGCAGGCACCCAGGATTTCTATCTGCGTGCGTTTGATACCGCAACGGGGAAAGAAATCTGGAAGGCGCGTCTGCCGGTCGGCAGCCAGTCTGGCCCGATGACCTATGTTTCGCCAAAAACGGGCAAACAGTACATCATCATCAATGCGGGTGGCGCACGTCAGTCCCCGGATCGCGGTGATTATATTATTGCTTACGCGTTGCCAGATAAGCCGTAAACTGGCCGCGTTATCAACAAACCCGCCGCAATGGCGGGTTCTATGCTATCTGTATTTCAACCTGAATTTTTCGGCCTAATTGCGCAAGAGCAAATTCAACTTTCTCAACTTTTGACGAATGTTCTACATCTAATAGACGATCAACCTGCGGTGCGTTCACGCCCAATCGACGAGCGAGATCGGCTTTACGGGTTCCCGTTTCAATCATCGCGTTATAAAGCGCAGCCTTCATTGCAACCAGAACCGGAATGATAACAACACGCTCATCCTCTCTGGCGGGAGTCGCCACCGGAATCGGACGGCGCATATCCATTTCAAGTGAAATAGCGGTAACGATCCCATCTTCGGCCTCAAGGAGCGCTTCTTCCGGCGTATCTCCTACCGAGTGCATCAGCGGTAAATCGCGACAGGACACCTCATAAACTCGCGTTTCTGCATCCTGAGTTAACTTCACGGCATAATTGAACATATTTTCACCTTTTAAAGCCCAAGATCTTTGATTATCTTTTTTCTTGTGCCTTCCGGCATCTCCTTTGCGCCATGGTCTGAACTCACTGTATTTCATCCGGTTCCCTCCGTTAAACCCATGGTAACGCTATCAAATATGCATATAAAAGCAACATTAATGATATGTTTTTGCGAGGAATCTCGATAAATACAGTGGAGAGTTTTCTTAAAGGGGAGTTATAAAAAGGGCCGCATTAGCGGCCCTCATACCATTAGAACGTTTCCCAGTTCTCGCTGCCATGTGCCATCGCAGGGCGCTGAGTACTGACGGGTTTCGTCGGGGTTGATGAAGATTTCACCGGACGACTTGTGCCACCGGCATGCACGCGAAACGCGCCAACCGCTTCGGTAAGACGCGCAGCCTGCTCTTCCAGAGACGTTGCCGCCGCCGTTGCCTCTTCTACCAGTGAGGCGTTCTGCTGGGTGACATTATCCATCTCGGTGATAGCCTGGCTTACCTGAGTAATCCCTTTACTTTGCTCATCCGACGCAGCGGCAATTTCCAGCATGATATCGGTAACGCGTTTCACCGCCGTCACGATCTCATCCATCGTTTCACCTGCGGCCACGACTTCACTTGAGCCTTTATCAATCAAACTCACTGACTCGCTGATCAGTGCTTCAATCTCTTTCGCTGCCTGCGCACTGCGGCTTGCCAGTGTACGGACTTCGCTGGCCACCACTGCAAAACCGCGGCCTTGCTCACCGGCACGCGCAGCTTCAACCGCGGCGTTCAACGCGAGAATATTTGTCTGGAAGGCGATACTGTTAATGACCGCAGTAATTTCAGATATTTTCTTCGAGCTGGAGGTGATATTGCCCATGGTCTGTACCACGCCATCAACAATCTCACCGCCTTTCGTCGCTTTACCGGAGGCATCACGCGCCAGGCTGCTGGCATGATGCGCATTGTCCGCATTCTGTTTCACAGTCGCCGTAAGCTCTTCCATACTGGCGGCGGTCTGCTCAATCGCTGCAGCCTGCTGTTCAGTACGTGAAGAAAGGTCGGTGTTCCCGGCAGAGATCTCGCTGGTCCCGCGATAAATTTCTTCCGCGCCATCACGCACAGTGGTAACGGTTTTGACCAGGGAGTGCTGCATCAACTGCAAATCGTGGGTCAAACGACCAATCTCACTGCGTCCGGTGACCTCTTCCGCGACGGTAAGGTCTCCGGCCGCGATATGTTCAATACGTTTGGCAGCACGTTGCAGCGGATTAATGACCACACGACGTAATACGGTAAAGGTTATGACCGTTAAGAACAGCGCGATAGCAAAAGCCCCTGCCATAAAGATCAGCCCAAGCTGAGTGCGTTGGTGAGCCAGTTCACCGAGGCGAGCAGCGCGATCGCTACGAATCTGAATCGCTTTAAGCAGGTATTCATTAAATGCGCTGTCTAAAACGCGCGCCTGCTCATTTTCATGGTTGATGATCGCTTCAAACATGCCGTTTTTGGCATATTTCAGCATCGGCTGCATACCGTCGAAATAGGCGTTAAAGCGCGTGGTCAATTCGCCATCAAGCGCTAAATCTTCCGGCGTTTTCACCGCACGGGCCATATAGGTATTAAAGCCATCTTGCGCTTGCTTGATACGTTTTTCCGCATCCGCAATGTTCTTTCTCATATCATCCATTTCCGCAATGCGGCTGGCCGCCCCGGCATGGATCAGGCTGATACGCGCTATACGTAAGTTATTGGAACTGTTAGATAACCCCATACGAACCTGGATTTCTTGCGTAACATCCTGCTGGTCTCGGTCAGCCTGCATCAAGAAATACCCTGCTAACCCGGAACTCAGCGCAAATAACAGCAAAATGCCACTCAGGATAGCGGAAAATAAGGGAACCAATCGAATATTGTGCATAAATCCAATGCTTTGCTGTCTGTGCATCGCTGCTGTGTTATCCATGGCTATCGACTCTCTTTTATATAAGATGCGTAAAACACGCCTGTAAGAAAGGTATCGGCAATTGTGGGATTTATGTTAAGGGGAAAAATGTCAGGCGGGTCACAGATTTAGACATTGAAAATGCCAGCGGCGTAACCGCTGGCCAGTCGTGTACTTATTTGTCGCCGAAATGAATGACGGTACGAATGGATTTGCCTTGATGCATGAGATCGAAGGCGTCGTTGATCTGATCTAACGGGAGTCGATGGGTAATAAACGGGTCGAGACGAATCTTACCTGCCATCGCATCCTCCACCATTCCCGGTAATTGAGTACGCCCTTTTACGCCACCAAATGCTGAACCACGCCAGACGCGACCGGTTACCAACTGGAACGGACGGGTTTTGATCTCCTGGCCCGCACCGGCCACACCGATAATGACGCTTTCGCCCCAGCCTTTATGGCAGCACTCGAGCGCCGCGCGCATCACATCCACATTACCGATGCATTCAAAGCTAAAATCAACACCGCCGTCAGTCAGTTCAACAATCACCTCCTGAATCGGTTTTTCGTAATCCTTAGGATTGACGAAATCGGTGGCCCCCATCTCTTTCGCCAGGGTGAATTTATCCGGGTTGGTATCCACGGCAATAATACGACCGGCTTTGGCCTGAACCGCACCCTGAATAACCGCCAGACCAATCCCGCCCAGGCCGAACACCGCAACGGTGTCGCCCTCTTTCACTTTCGCCGTGTTGTGTACTGCACCAATACCGGTGGTCACACCGCAGCCGAGCAGGCAGACTTTGTCCAGCGGCGCCTGCGGGTTGACTTTTGCCAGGGAGATTTCTGCCACCACAGTGTACTCACTAAACGTACTGGTGCCCATGTAGTGGTAAATCGGTTCACCATTGTAGGAGAAACGGGTGGTGCCATCTGGCATCAGGCCTTTACCCTGTGTGGCACGAACGGCCTGACAAAGGTTAGTTTTACCGGATTTACAGAACTTACACTCGCCACATTCTGCCGTGTACAGCGGAATAACATGATCGCCGGGTTTCAGGCTGGTCACCCCTTCACCGACTTCCACAACAATACCGCCGCCTTCGTGGCCCAGGACCGCCGGGAATACGCCTTCCGGATCATCACCTGAAAGGGTAAAGGCATCGGTATGGCAAACGCCGGTGTGAGTGATGCGTACCAGAACTTCGCCTTTCTTCGGCGGCGCGACATCAATCTCAACAATTTTGAGCGGTTGACCCGGCCCAAACGCAACAGCAGCACGTGATTTCATCAGACACTTCCTTTTTAGGTGTACGTTAGAATTTATTTTAGATAAGAGCGTAAAAGATGACCGACTTCCGCCATACGGGCGGCGCGCTGATCGGGCGTAGTATCACCACTGACCAGTTCATCTTTCAGGTGTATCTCCACCATTTCCCCCATCAGACCGTTAGCTGCACCGCGTACGGCAGCGATCTGTTGCAGGATAGCAATGCAGGGATCGCCGTTTTCCAGCGCGCGCTCCAGTGCGTCGACCTGCCCACGGATACGACGAACCCGTGTGAGGATACGTTTTTTATCTTCAGGTGAATGCGGCATAGCCACTCCTTTTTATACTATAGGGGGGTATGGTACATGATTCGATGTCTTGCTGTAAAATTAATGTGTTGCGTTAACAAATAAAAAACCAGCACACAAGCTACCCTTCGCGTCTCAATGACTCACTGGTTGAATTGTATGGGGATTGACCTGCACCGTCAGCACCATCGGAAAGGTCGAAAGTGAGCGCTTTCCCCCTGCTCTTTCCCGCGGGTCAGATAATTATCCCGATACAAGATAAACGCCCTGGTATAGCGTCATCTATAACCGATATATTTTTAAGCAATGCATATGCAATTTTGTTGCGTTCTACATACGCACAGGAATATATCTTGCGAAACGACAAGATGTGTGAGTGAAGAATAAAATAAATATATTATCGGAAGAAGTTTAGCCATGCTTTGCATTAATTCAGCTTCACTAAATGATAACAAGCAGCAATGTTAATAACCCTCATTTTTTAAAAGATTCCGTCGCCTTCAACTTATTGATATATAGCTATGTGTAACGCCAGACTCATTTATTTCTCACGAAATATAAATTATTAAAACCCCATGACGATAATACTTTTATTGAACACTTATACAGTCGCATTATTTTTGGTTTCACGCTGGAGCAGGAAGATATGGTTAAGAATATGAACATCCGTCGGAAGTTAACATCGGCTTTTAGCTTGATTATTTTGGTCTTATTGGTGCTAAGTGGCGTATTTTATTATAATTTTTCCACTCTGGTTAACGCAAACAACTGGAATGTGCATACTTATCAAGTCATTGATGAGAACAGAGCACTGACATTAAGCCTGGTAAATATGGAAACCGGCTTACGCGGTTTTGCGCTCACGGGTAAAGAGGAGATGCTGGAACCTTACAACATCGGCATGAAATCATTTTCCAGCCACTGGGACGCACTTAAAGAATTTACCGCCGACAATCCCGCTCAGCAAGAGCGCCTAAAACACCTTTCTGAACAGTATTCGCTGTGGTTACACGACGTCGCCGAGAAAATTATTAACCAGCGCCGGGAAGTCGTGAACCAAAAGATGAGTATTGATGACTTTAATGCCAGTTTCGAAGCGAATACAGGCAAAAGTCAGATGGACACTATGCGGGGCATAATTGATGAGATGATTAATGCGGAAAGTGCATTACTACTCGTCAGGCAAGACACCGTGAAGTCTACTGAGACGCAAACCCGCTCTATTCTTCTTTTTGGCGCCCTCCTGAGCGTGATTATTGCTGTGGCACTGTGCATTATTGTTGCGCGTATCATTACTGCACCGTTGCAGATTGCCGTAAAAACCGCAGAGTCCATTGCGCAAGGTGATTTAACGTCTTCGATTAAAGGACACTCCCGTGATGAAACCGGGCAACTTCTTAGCGCGCTCGATGCCATGCAAATGCAGTTACGTTCACTTGTCGAAAAAATTCAGGATTCAGCAGCGTCAATTGACGAGGCCGCCAGAGAAGTGGCGATCGGAAATACGAATTTATCGAGCCGGACTGAGGAGCAAGCCGCATCACTTATTGAGACCTCGGCCAGCATGGAACAACTAACGGCAACGGTGCGCCAAAACACATCTAACGCGCAGCATGCCAGTACGCTGGCAGCCACTGCCTCATCTGTCGCGGAGCGTGGTGGCAAGGTAGTGCACAATGTCATTAATACAATGAGTTCTATTTCCGACAGTTCGCAAAAAATCGTTGAGATCATCGCGACCATCGAGGGGATCGCTTTCCAGACGAATATTCTGGCATTAAATGCGGCAGTTGAAGCGGCAAGAGCGGGAGAACAAGGCCGTGGTTTTGCTGTCGTCGCCAGTGAAGTCCGGGGACTTGCGCAGCGAAGCGCGACCGCTGCTAAGGAAATAAAAGAGTTGATAGAAGCGTCCAGTGCCAAAGTATCTGAAGGCTCGATGCTGGTCGGTCAGGCCGGCTCCACAATGGATGAAATCATGGCCTCTATTCATGAAGTCTCTTCATTGATGACCGAAATCTCATCAGCATCCGGAGAACAATCTTCCGGCATTGAACATATCAGAGTGGCGGTGAACCAGATGGATGACGTGACGCAGCAAAACGCCGCGTTAGTTGAACAAGCCGCAGCGGCTGCAGCCTCTCTGGAGGAACAGGCGTCAACTTTGACACAAACGGTAGGAACGTTCCGCGTGGTTTAAGTCTTATTGTGCGCCAGGATCGCGATCCTGGCGCACAGGCGTTTTCGCCATAAGCCGGTTTTCATTTAATCGCCAGCGATTTCACGCCTTCAATGCGGGATAAATCCGCGCCAATATCGCTTATTGGCGTACCGGGGCGTAGCGTTAACACGAGAAATAATTCACTTGTTTTATCTCCCGTCTGGCTATTTTTCAGGGAGCGAAAGGCAAATTTAACGTTCCTCTCCTGCAACGCGACCAAAACGATGGGTACACTTTCCGGTTTCAGTTTTATCTGCACGCCATAATGCTTGCTCAAAAAATGATGACTTAACTGCCGGAAGACTTCGAGCACGAAAAGCGTCATAAATGCGCCATAGATGCCAATGGCATACATTCCGCTGCCAATAACCAGCCCAATGGCTGATGTGACCCACATCCCTGCGGCTGTGGTCAGCCCCTTGACGATCTGCTTTTGAATAATAATGGTCCCGGCCCCCAGAAAACCCACGCCACTGACCACCTGTGCCGCCACCCTGCTGGGATCCAGGGCCACATGATTTTCCTGCAAAATATCCTCAAAACCATATTTGGAGACAATCATAAACAGCGCGCTACCAATCCCGACAAGAACATGCGTTCTTAATCCAGCATCTTTCGCGCGCAACTGACGTTCAAGACCAATAAGCCCGCCAAGTAACCCCGCCAGTGCCACGCGTAGCAATAAATCAGTCACCATTTTTCGCTTCCTTATTTATCCTCACGACTGTCACTTTATTCAACCAAAGCACATCTCAGCGCGAACGCAAGGTCAGCATCAATGACGCCGCGTATCGAGGAAAATCCTCTTTCTCTTTCCTGTTATTCATTTTACTGTCGGGGATGACGTAAATCTGGATGAGGCTTTTAAACAGAACCTATGGAAAAAAACCTGCACACCGCCATTGCTCTGCGTAAAGGGGGCGAATATGAAAAAAGCCGTGAATTACTTGAAAGCCTTATTAATATTGAGGAATTAAAGGCACGCGCGCTGCTCAATATTGCCTGGTCCTGGGACAACCAGGGCGTTGAGGATAGAGCGGAAATATATTATCAAGCCGCTTTAGAGGCAGGCCTTGAAGGAGAAGACAAGTTTGAAGCGCTATTTGGCCTCGCCTGCACTTACCGGTGTCTGGGGAAATACACTTTAGCCAAAGCCCGTTTTGCCGAAACACTGGCGACCTGGCCTGAGGCAACGGAAATTATCCCCTTTTATGCCCTGTGCCTGCATAACCTTGGCGAACACGATAAGGCGATGTCGATGATGCTGGAACTCCTTGCACAACATCCACCGACAGAGAATATTAAACGCTATCAAAAAGCGCTGCATTATTACGCGCGGAATCTTACCGGTGCGTAAATAATTAAGCGCACCCCTGCGGTTTAAAAATGCGGGTTGTTGATGGCGGGTTATTCACCAGTTTTGCCGCCGGCCTGCGGGGTCGGCTGACCAGTTCACCGCCGCAGTTCGGGCAGCGCATTGCCATCTTCTGCGCGCAATCCTCACAAAATGTGCATTCAAACGAGCAAATGCGCGCTTGGGTGGAATCGGGAGGAAGATCGGTATTGCAGCATTCGCAGCCAGGTCTCAATTCCAGCATAACGTATTCCTTTAAGGTGCGTTATCAACGTCGGGTCTGTTCAATCTCATTCAATAACATACCGACATAAATAAAGCACGACCACGGTAAAATATCATGGCTGGATTTAAGGGTGTCGCCCTGGCAAGAACTATTACGCCATCCTTGAGCGAGCTGAAAGACCGCGTAGGTCTTGCCAGGGCAACATGTTCTGCCTTTTCTGGTGTTGGCCTAACAGGCAGAACAGAATTGAGTCTATGCCATTGAAAGGATTAATCAAATAAAAATATATCATTGATCGACAAAACCGATCGAATGATCACTTTTTGATCGCTTTTGGCACAAGAGATAAACACCCGGTAGCAACATGGCTACCGGGCGACCGATTAACGTTTCAGGGGCAAGCCAGCCGTTTCGCGGGCGCGCAGGACTGTCAGGAAGGTAATCAACGCAGCGGCCATCACATAATACGCCGGAGAGAATTTGTCCCCCGTCGTGGTTATCAGCCAGATAGAGAACCACGGCGTAATACCACCAAAGAAGGCGACAGCGAAATTGTAGGCAATGGACAACCCGCCATAACGTACACTGGTGGGAAAGAGCTCCGCCATCGCCGCGCTGCAGGCACCGTCAAAGGCCGCGATAAACGCGCCGAGCATCACCATTGCCAGCACCGCTGAGAACATATCACCGTTGGCCATGAGCATCATCGCCGGGTAACTCAGCAGAATAAAACCGGCACATCCCGTCAGCATCAACGGCTTACGGCCAAATTTATCGGATAAATAGCCCATAAAGGGTACCAGTACCGCGACCGAAAACAGGCCTATCGTGGTGATGGCATACGAATCCAGCTTCGAATAGTGCAGCTCTGTCGAAAGGTAACCGGGCATAAAGGTTTGCAGCGTCCAGTGGCCGACCGCTTTGATGACCACAAATCCCACGCAGAAAAGCAGCGCCGCCCAGGCGTGGGTCACCGCAGAGCGCAGCGGTGTGGCGTCCGTTTGCCCCTGTTTTTTCGCTTCCAGGAACTCGGGTGAATCTTCCAGATGCGTTCGCAGATAAAGACCAACCCAGCCTAATGGCCCGGCGATAAGGAACGGGATTCGCCAGCCCCAGTCATTCATGGCGCTTTCGCCCAGAAATGCCGTCAACAGAAAGACCAGCCCGGAGCCTGCCACAAATGCCATAAAGCCAAAGTTATCTATCCAGCAAGTAAAGTAGCCGCGTTTGTTAACGGGCGCGTATTCTGCCAGGTAGGTTGTTGCACCGGAACTTTCACCACCGGCGGCAAAGCCCTGCACGAGTCGGGTTATTACCAGCAACACGGTGGCCGTAATACCAATCTGCTGATAGGTTGGCAACAACCCCATCACAAAGGTCGCGCCCGAGGTCAGAAGAATGACGGTAGCAAGGACTTTTTGCCGCCCTTTCCGATCGCCAAGAGAACCAAAAAACAGACCACCGAGTGGGCGCATGACAAAGCCCGCGCCAAAGACGGCGAACGATGACAACAGCGCCACGCTGGGATTTTCCGCGTGGAAGAATTGTAAACCGATGATGGCCGCGAGTGTTCCGTAGAGACCAAAATCGAACCATTCGACGAAATGGCCGACGCCCGTGGCCAGCAGAACTTTACGTAATTTGCGTGACGTAGTGGCATCCTCCGATAAAACCGTCCGTTCGAGAGATTGCTGTGCAGGCTGTGTCATAGCCCCTCCATTTATGACAGTGTTTCTATAATAGATATACTATCTACACTGACAGTTCGAATTTCGCACAGCAACTAACGCCCAAAGTGTGATAGCCGCCCTGCTTTCTCGGTGAAAAACCAAAGACGATCACATTTCTTTTAAGCAAAAAAATAAGCCCCGCAACCAGGCGAGGCTTAAAAATAACGGCATGATGACACCGCTATCGCATTTATATTTATACACGTTTCTTCGGCATCATGCGCAATAACGTGTTGTCTTTGAAGAAATAATGGTGTGCAAGCGCGGCCAAAGCATGCAGGGCGATGACATAATAACCAAACATCGCCAGCGTCACATGGTATTCCTTAAGCATATCAACCAGATCGAAGTTGGCTTCGGCTGCGTGTGGCATCGACAAACCAAAAGCAATCCAGTTACCGCCGCGGTTATACATCATTAACAGGCCCAGAATCGGCAGAGCGATAAACAGCAGGTAAATGATCAGGTGGCCAAGATGCGCCAGTCCGGTCAGCATCGGCGACGGTTTCGGCACGATGGGCGGTGTCGGGCTTTTCAGGCGAACCAACAGGCGTGCGATCATCAATACCAAAATAGTGATGCCACAGGAGACATGGACAATATTGAAATAGGGACGCCAGTCGCGCGGCGCAAAACCACGAAACTCCATGGCGCAATACGTGACAATGACCAGAAGAAACACCAGCCAGTGTATAGCAATTTGAAGCCCGGAATAGTTGCTGCGCATATGAAAATCCTGAAACGAAACAGAAGAAAAGCCAACATACCGGGCTTTTCTTAAAAATTCATTAACTTTTCTTTATCAATTATCAATCGCTTACGTCTGAATGAGAAGCTGTCATTTGCCGTTGTGTGTAACCCAGGCTATGCCTGGTGAAGTGATTTTTTTGAACCCGATGGAGAAGAGTGATGAGTAAAATTGGCATTAATGGTTTCGGGCGTATTGGTCGTCTGGTATTGCGCCGTTTGCTCGAAGTGGGCAGCGATGCACAAGTTGTTGCTATCAACGATCTGACCTCCCCGAAAGTGCTGGCTTATCTGTTAAAGCACGACTCAAACTACGGCCCGTTCCGCTGGAGCGTGGACTTCACAGAAGATTCGTTGATCGTCGACGGTAAAAAAATCACCGTTTATGCAGAAAAAGAGGCAAAACACATTCCCTGGCGCAGCGCAGGCGCTGAGATCATCGTGGAGTGTACCGGTTTTTATACCTCCAGCGAAAAATCACAGGCGCATCTGGAAGCAGGGGCGAAAAAAGTGTTGATCTCTGCCCCGGCTGGCGAGATGAAAACCATCGTTTTTAACGTCAATGACGACACGATCACCCCCCAGGACACCATTATTTCCGTTGCCTCCTGCACCACTAACTGCCTTGCCCCGATGGCAAAAGCACTGCACGACAGTTTTGGCATTAAGGTGGGTACGATGACCACTATCCATGCCTATACTGGCACCCAGGCACTGGTAGATGGACCTCGCGGGAAGGATCTTCGTGCCTCCCGTGCCGCTGCGGAAAACATTATTCCGCATACCACAGGGGCAGCTAAAGCGATTGGTCTGGTCATTCCTGACCTGAGCGGTAAGCTGAAAGGTCATGCTCAACGCGTACCGGTGAAAACCGGTTCCGTCACAGAGCTGGTCTCCGTTCTCGGCAAAAAAGTCACTGCGGACGACGTTAATCAGGCGCTCAAGAAAGCCACCGAGAATAACGAATCCTTCGGCTATACCGACGAGGAGATTGTCTCTTCTGACGTGATTGGCAGCCATTTCGGTTCGGTGTTTGACGCCACGCAGACCGAAATCACCGAGGTGGGCGACCTGCAATTAGTCAAAACGGTCTCCTGGTACGATAACGAATATGGCTTCGTCACCCAACTGGTTCGCGTTCTGGAAAAATACCGCCAACTCTAAGTTATGAAGCGGGTGGTTTTGCCACCCGCTTTTCCCACCTCGCCCACATTTTCTGGCTGATGCCTGTGATATAAACCACCGTTTCAATTTGTGGAGATACGGCGTGAAGCACATCAGTACGCAAGAGTTAGTTGCCCTTATGCAAGACGCGGTAGATCGTTGCACGACTTTTCCGGTCTGGCCGCAGGGCGAAGCGCCCGGCGCCATTGCCAGCCCGACGGTTTTTCAACTGGAAGAAAATCATACTGGCCCGTCAGCGTTTGACCGTTCTGTCACCGGCGTTCGTGCGCCACAAATTACCGTTTACGCGCCGGAAAAACCCAATGGGGTTGGTATCCTCGTGACGCCGGGCGGTTCGTATCGCCGCGTGGTACTCGATAAAGAAGGCAGCGCCCTGGCACCCTTCTTCAACGCCCGGGGTTACACACTCTTTGTGATGACCTATCGCCTTCCGGGTGACGGTCATATCGAAGGTGCCAACGCCCCGCTTGCCGATGTTCAGCGCGCGATGCGAACCCTGCGGGCGCGGGCGCAGGAATGGCAGCTTGACCCGGAGCGCCTTGGCGTTATGGGGTTTTCCGCAGGGGGCCATGCCGCCGCCAGCCTTGGGACACGCTACGCCGAAAAGGTCTCTCCGATTCTGGATGACATTGATGGATTTAGCGCCCGTCCGGCGTTTATGGCGCTGGTTTATCCGGTTATCACCATGCGGGCGGAGATTGACCATCCCGGCTCTCGCCACGAACTCATTGGCGATACGCCTGCGGAGCAGCAGATTCATCATTATTCGTTAGAAGAACGCGCGGACAGTAATACGCCGCCGACCTTTTTACTCCACGCGGTGGATGACCCGGCGGTAAAGGTAGAAAACAGTGTGGTGATGTTTAGCGCGCTGCGTCGTCTTGGCGTGCCGGTTGAGATGCACCTTTTCGAGCAGGGTGCACATGGTTTTGGTATCCGCGATGCGCAGGGGTTACCTGCCGCGGTATGGCCGGATCTGATGATGAACTGGATTGAAACGAAGGTGTGAGTTGTGTGATGTCCCGGATGCGGCGGTGAACCGCCTTATCCTGGCTACGCGATCGCGCCACTCGCGAAATGTGTGCGGTGTGGTTGCGTATCCCTGAGTAGCCCCGGTAAGCGAAGCGCCACCGGGGATCCTCCGTTATGCCTGCAGATAGACCATCTGGGTTTGCAGATATTCTTCCAACCCATGACGACCATCCGCGCCGCCAATCCCCGACTTACGCCAGCCGGCATGGAAGCCCTGCATCGCTTCAAAATTCTCACGGTTAATGTAGGTTTCGCCGAACTTAAGCCCTTTAATGGCTTTCATCGCGGTATTCAGGTTTTGCGTATAGACAGAGGACGTCAGGCCGTAATCGCTGTCATTGGCCATGGCCAGCGCCTCTTCCAGCGTATCGAATGCCACAACCGGCAGCACCGGACCAAATGTCTCTTCATGCATAATGGACATCTCCTGACGCACATCCAGCAGCAGCGTTGGCGGGTAGAAATAGCCTTTACCTTCTACCGCTTTACCGCCCAGCACCACACTCGCCCCTTCCGACACCGCGCGGGCGACTTTGGATTCTACGCGCTCAAGGGCGGCGGCGTTAATTAACGGCCCCATTGCGATGTCATTGCGCTGGCCCGGATCACCAAATTGCACCGCTTTCATCGCCTCGCCCAGGCGATTAACAAAACGGTCGTAAATGCCTTTCTGCACATAAACACGTTCGGCGCAGTTACAGACCTGTCCGGTGTTGATCACGCGGGAATCGACAATGGCTTTCACCGCTAATTCCAGATCGGCATCGTCAAGAACGATAGCCGGGGCTTTGCCACCCAGTTCGAGGCAGACTTTGGTGATATTTTTCGCCGCCGCGGCCATGATTTTTTCACCCGCGACCACGCTGCCCGTCATGCTGACCATCGCCACTTTCGGGTTGCCCGCCAGCTCCTGGCCCACGGTTTCACCCCGGCCCAGCACCAGGTTAAAGACCCCTTTGGGTAATCCCACTTCATGCACTATCTGCGCAAAAGCGATGGCGTTATTAGGGGTAAATTCACTCGGTTTGATGACAATGGTGTTTCCGGTAATCAGCGCTGGCGCCAGTTTGCGGGCAATCAGGAAGAACGGGAAGTTCCATGGCAGGATCCCGGTGGTAACGCCAAGTGGACGTTTAAAGACAAAGATATTTTCGCCGGGACGGTCGCTTTGGAGAATTTCACCTTCATAGCGACGCGCCCACTCCGACATATAATCGATATAGTCGGCGGTGAAATTGACTTCCACCTCCGCCAGTTGCTGGATTTTGCCGCCTTCGGCAACAATCAGCGCACTGATTTCGCTCGATCTGGCACGAATACCGGCGGCAATTTTGCGTAACCACCCGGCACGTTCTATGGCAGGCAATGCTTCCCACGCAGGCTGCGCTTTATCAGCGGCATCAATCGCTTTGCGCGCATCTTCCGCGGTCCCGTCCGGGATACGCGAGAGCAACGCTTCCGTTGCCGGGTTGGTGACATCAATCCAGGCATCGCCCTGCCAGGTAACAAATTGACCATCGATATACATAGGGTGCTGTACGGGTGCTGTCATGACCTGCTCCTGTAATGACATTGTTTTTAACAAGTGAACTCATTGTTAAAAATCTACAAGTGCACGGTCTGTTTCCCAGGGTGGAGAGCGAGTTTTGTGAGTCAACTCATAAAAGAAAAGCATAAACGCAACAATGGAATAACATCAAACCAACATTGATTGCCCGTTTGCGCCAGCGTCGACGCAAACGGGCATCGTTTAAACCAGCGAACGCCGGCGCAGCGTTTCGTAAAGTAGCGCATCGGACTGAAGAACCTGCCACGCTTCCTCAACCGCCGGGGGTAAATCAACGTGAACAATAAAATCGCGTCCTGCCGGGCCATAGCCCTGCGCGTCATCTCTTAAGCGCGGCACTTCGCCCAGAATCAGTGATAAATACCGATCAACTGGCCATAGCCCTTCTTTCGGGGATACAAAAGCCAGACCATCAGCGGTATTCATCAGCTCAGGGGTAATCCCTGAGTAACTCAGCCAGTGAGGGGCACTGGCGCAGCCCTGGCTTGCCCGGGTAAATGTCGCCATCGTTCTGCGCTGCAGCGCGGGATCTTGCACAATCAATACGGTTTTGACGTTCATGCCGTGCGACAACATCATATCCATCGAGAACCGGGCATTTTCGCCACAATTCGTTGACTGTTTTTCGACAAAAATCGTTTTGCGCTTAATCTTCCAGAATTTCTCTGCGATATCCGCAATGATTTCCGCCTCTTTGCGCCCCGTGGTAGGGATTAAATTGTAGGCAGAGTGTCGGGAAACCGCGGCGTAAAGGAATGGCGTGGAGTGCCCAATGCCGCCGCTAATGATCAGCGGAATATGCTGAGCCGAAGCTATAGCACAGGCGGCATCAATCACTGGAATCACCGAATGGCCAGGAATGATGACCGCATCGGCACGCACGGGGGTCGGCTTGCTAACAAAATCATTTTGCGCCAGCCACTGACCCAGCGTATTGGCAGCCGCAAGCGTCTGTTCAGCCAGGCGGGGAAAATTCATCATGGAAAGAGCCCTCCATTTTTAAGCCTCAGTACAGCTTAGTGAAGCGTAACTACAGCGTAAAGCACCCTACGATCCCGTCCATTATGCCGACCCTTCCCTGGGCATTGTTATCTTTAAGCGCTTTCCAACAAAACCTGAGCTTTCTAATACACTTGAAATATTCACGACGTGAACGATAAACTCGTTAGATATCTAACTAATCATCAGAAAACGATATGGATAACCGCGACCTCACTTTCTCTCACCTGCTCTATCTCACGGCCCATCACTGGCGCCTGGCGGTTGATCGTCGCCTGCGAGGGTTGGGCATGAGCCAGGCCAGTTGGGTTGCGGTCGCCGCGATCGCGCGTAATGAAACCCCGCTGTCGCAGAGTGAACTCGCACAGGAGTTGGGCATTGAGAACGCCACGCTGGTGCCGCTGATTAATCGCCTGGTGGAACAGCAACTGGTAGAGCGCGTACTGACCGATCAGGACAAGCGCAAACGCCTGCTGGTCGCAACAGAGCAAGGCATGGCGCTTTACCATCAGGTAAAGACCGTGGCAGATAGCCTGCGCGAAGAAATTTTATCGGTCATCAGCCCTGAGGAGCAGGCACAAACCCGCCGGGTGCTGGAAAAACTGCTCATTGAGGTTGAGAAGAAGTAATGCGCCTGCCGAAAAGCGATCCGTATGCGCCACGAGAATGGGCGCCCCACGAAAAGCCGATGCTGCTGGGATCACCCTCGACCCCGTTTCACAGCACGCCGAAACGCATCGCCTATGGCATCGTTGGCCTGCTGGTCTGTATGACCGGGGCGCTGGGTAATGCCATGGTCACCGCTAATCTGCAAAACCTGCAAGGTACCTTTGCCGCCTGGTCGACGGAAATTGCCTGGCTGCCCGCCGTCTACGTAATGACGAATGTGTCTATTAACCTGCTGCTGGTCAAGTTTCGCCAGCAGTTTGGGCTGCGCGCCTTTACCGAAGGGTTTTTGGTGCTGTACGTGCTGGTGACCTTCTTTCACCTCTTCGTTAACGATCTCAGTTCAGCCTTACTGGTGCGCGCGGCCCACGGCATGGTCGCTGCCGCGCTCAGTTCGCTTGGGATCTATTATCAAATTCAGGCCTGGCCTGCCCGTCATCGACTGAAAGCCCTGACGATCGGCATCACCGGTTCGTCGCTGGCCATTCCCATCGCGAGGCTGTTTTCCACCGAACTCCTGCAACTTGATGAATGGCGTGGCCTGTACTTTTTCGAACTGGGTCTGGCGCTGATCTCCCTCGCCTGCGTGATGATGCTCAAACTTCCGCCGGGCGATCGCAAGAAAGTCTTTGAAAAGAAGGATTTTATTACCTTCTTTTTGCTGGCGCCCGGTATGGCGCTGATTTGCGCCGTACTGTCGCTGGGTCGTCTCGACTGGTGGTTTGAAGCGCCGTGGATTGGCTGGTCACTGGCGCTGGCGGTGGTGCTAATCGTGAGCGCTATTGTGTTCGAGCATAACCGCAGCAACCCGCTCTTAAATACGCGCTGGCTCTCCAGCGGCAGCATTGTGCGGCTTGGTTTAATCATGCTGTTAATCCGTATTGTGCTGGCAGAGCAAAACACCGGTGTGTTTGGCTGGTTGCAGTATGTCGGTTTGCAGAACGAACAGATGACCAACCTTGCGTGGTCTATTCTTGCCGGGATCATTTGCGGCATTATCGCCAGTTGTCTGACGATCAAGCCCCAACGCCTGTCCTGGCCTATCGTTACCTCGCTGGTATTGATGATCATTGCCTCGCTGATGGACAGCCAGTCAACCAGCCTGACGCGCCCGGACCAACTGATGATAAGCCAGTTTTTGCTCGGTTTTGGCAGCGCCTTCTTCCTCGCGCCCGCCATGCTGGCCGGGATCGGCGGCGTGGTAGCCGATCCGCGTAATCTGGTTAGCTTTTCGGTACTGTTTGGGATGAGCCAGAATATTGGCGGCCTACTGGGTTCGGCCATTCTGGGGACATTCCAGACCTGGCGTGAGAAATATCACTCCAGCCTGCTTGCCGACCAGCTCACCACGCTTAACCCACTGGTCAACGAACGGCTGCAACTCTACAGCCAGATGTACCAGAGCATGATCGGTGACAGTACGTTACTGAGCGTACAGGCCGCCACCCAACTGCAAAACGTCTCGACGCTGGAAGCGAATATTCTCGCTTATAACGATACTTATCTGTTAACCGCCTCCGTCGCGGCAGCCACCCTGGTGTGGATATTCTGGCGACTGCTACGCCTGCGTATCACCGCGCGTATCGTATTAAGACAGGCAACCGGAACCAAAAAATAAGAGTGTTAACTTTACTGGAGTATCTATGAGCCAGCAGGATGCCGCCAAAGAGCGGGCAAATACCCGCAGTAACCTGCGTGTTGTATCAATTTTCGCCGCTGCCGCTATTGGCATTGTTGGCGTACTGGTGATTCTTTATGCCTGGCAGTTGCCCCCTTTTACCCGGCAAACCCAGTTTACCGATAACGCCTACGTGCGCGGTCTGACGACTTTCATCAGTCCTCAGGTGAACGGCTATATTACGCAGGTGAATGTTCAGGATTTTGCCAGGGTGAAAAAAGGCGACCTGCTGATGCAGATTGACGATCGTATTTATCGTCAGCGCGTCCATCAGGCACAGGCGCAACTGGCAATGAAAATCGCCGCGCTGAATAACAATATTCAGCAACGGAAAAGTGCCGAGGCGGTGATTCAGCGTAACGAGGCAGCGCTGGCCAGTGCGAAAGCGCAGAATATCCAGTCGCAGGCGAACCTTAAACGCGTAAAAGCCCTGAGTGAAGACGGTTCGCTCTCTGTTCGTGAACGCGACGCGGCTCTCGCCAGCGCGGCGCAGGGCAATGCCAGTATTGCGCAGGCACAGGCCACCCTTGACGTCTCCCGTCAGGATCTGCAAACCACTATCGTTAATCGCGGTTCCCTGGAAGCGGATGTGGAAAATGCCAAAGCGGCGCTAGAACTGGCAGATATCGACCTGCAAAACACCCGCATTGTCGCCCCGCGCGACGGCCAGCTTGGGCAAATTAGCGTCAGACTGGGGGCATATGTCACCGCCGGTACGCATCTGACGTCGCTGGTCCCCGCCCAACACTGGGTTATCGCCAATCTTAAAGAGACGCAACTGGCGAATGTTCATCCTGGTCAGTCGGTACGATTTACCGTCGATGCGCTCGACGGTAAAGCGTTTGAAGGTCGTGTGGAGAGTATCTCTCCGGCGACTGGCGTGGAATTTAGCGCCATCTCACCGGACAACGCCACGGGCAACTTTGTGAAAATCGCCCAGCGTATCCCGGTACGCATTGAAGTGAATGGCAAAGAAGAAGACGTCGCCCGCCTGCGCCCCGGCATGTCGGTACAGGTCCATATTGATACCCGGGAGGCGAAGCAATGACTGTGCGTCCTCTCGTGGCACTCACCTGCCTGCTGCTGACAGCGTGTCAGTCCGTTGACGTAAAACCGGCGAAACCCACGTTACAGATCCCGGCGGCCTGGCGGAGTGCCGTTGGTCCGTCGAGCCCGGTCGAAAAGGTCTGGTGGCGCAATTTTCACGATAATGCGCTCAACGGTTATGTAGACCAGGCGCTGCGCTATAACAGTGACGTGCTGATTGCCCGTGAGCGGGTCAATGAGTACCAGGCATGGGTTTACGGCACAGAGGGCAGTCTTTTTCCTTCGCTCAGTGCCGGTGTGAGCGGCACGCGCGCCCGGAGCCAGTCTGCGGCCACCGGCCTGCCTATCTACAGCACCTTGTATAAAGGCACGCTCACGGCCAGTTACGATGTGGATATCTGGGGCGTTCATCGCACTACCAGCGATGCCGCACAGGCCTCGCTGGCGGCACAAAAAGCCGCAGCCGCAGCGGCTGATTTAACCGTCGCCGCCTCGGTTGCCTCCGGCTATGTCAGTCTGCTTTCGCTTGATAATCAATTACGGGTAACAGAATCGACCTTAAAAGCCCGGGAAGAAGCGTTCAGGCTGGCGCAGCGTCAGTATGAAACGGGATACAGCTCGCGGTTGGAACTGATGCAGTCAGATTCTGAGATGCGCGCAACGCGGGCACAAATTCCCGGTTTACGCCACCAAATCGCCCAGCAGGAAAATGCGCTTAGTCTGCTCATTGGCGCCAACCCTGGCAGCATCGCCCGGCAAAATGAGCTCGATCAACTCACGCCGCTGAGCATCCCGTCAAACCTGCCATCGTCACTGCTTAATCGTCGCCCGGATATTGCCCAGGCGGAGCAACAGTTGATCGCCGCCGATGCCACGCTGGCTTCCGCGCGCGCCAGTTTGCTGCCATCCATTAATCTCACCGCCACGGGCAGCATTCAGGACAGAACCCTCCCCGGCTTGTTGGATAACCCGCTCCAGCTATGGAGTGTTGGCGGCAGTATTCTGGCTCCGTTGCTTAATCGTCAGGCGCTGAATGCGCAGGTAGACGTGACGGCGTCACAACGAAACCAGGCGCTGTATAGCTATGAAAAGACGGTAAGAAATGCCTTTAAAGAGGTCAATGACAGTCTGGATGCGATAACGCATTTGCAGGAACAACTGGCGGAATTGCAGGCGCAGACGCTGGTCGCGCAGGAGGCATTACGCATTGCGCAAAACCGCTATCGCAATGGTTACTCGTCCTATCTTGATGAGCTTGATGCCCAACGCACGCTCTTCTCCGCGCAGCTCAGCGTCGTTCAGGCCAAAAGTAACCTGTTACTGGCACAAATCGATTTATATCGCGCACTCGGCGGTGGATGGTCCACGCCCGCAGTGCACGATTAACCAGGGAGTTATGTTATGCAGAAACAGTGGTCCAATGTTGATAACTATCTGATTGAAAAACTCATCCCAAAAGATGGCATCCTTGAGCAGGTGTTGGTGAATAACCAGCAGGCAGGGCTTCCCGCCTTTGATGTGGCGGCCAACCAGGGTCAGTTACTGGCCCTTTTTGTGCGCATGACGGGGGCTAAACGTATCCTTGAGATAGGGACTCTCGGTGGCTACAGCACCATCTGGATGGCGCGCGAATTACCAACCGACGGGGAATTGTTGACGCTGGAAGCCGACGCGCATCACGCCAGTATTGCCCGGCAGAATCTGCAACTGGCAGGAGTGGCTGAGCGAGTAAAACTTATTGAAGGCCCTGCACTCAATTCCCTTGAACAACTGGGCGAACATCCGCCGTTTGATCTGATTTTCATTGATGCCGACAAACCGAGCAACCCGGATTACCTGCGCTGGGCGCTGCGCTATTCCCGCCCCGGTACGTTAATCATTGGTGATAATGTGGTTCGCGACGGTGAAGTGACCAACCCACAGAGTGATGACGCAAGGGTTCAGGGCGTCAGAACCTTTATTGAGATGCTGGGCGAAGACCCACGGCTGACCGCGACCGCGATACAGACCGTAGGCGTTAAAGGGTGGGATGGATTTACCCTGGCGTGGGTGAATGCGTAAGCGTTAGTTCCCGGAAGGCATCGTGCGGCCTGATGCCCTCACCCAGGCCCTCTCCCTGTGGGAGAGGGGACCATTAGTGCTCGCATTTTTTGTGGGGATCCCTCTCCCACAGGAGAGGGAGAAAATCTGCGCCGCATTCGGGATGCAAGAAAAAACTACGCGCTCACCTGCTCCATCGCCTGCAACACGCGCTTATCGGAAACCGGATACGGTGTGCCGAGTTGCTGCGCAAAATAACTGACGCGAAGCTCTTCAATCATCCAGCGAACCGCTTTGACCTCTTCATCTTCACGACGCGCTGGCGGTAGCTTGTTCAGCCACTGCTGCCACGCCTGCTGAACCTGCTCGACTTTCAGCATTTGTGCCCGGTCGCGGTGTGGATCAACCGCCAGCTTCTCCAGACGCTTCTCAATGGCGTGCAGATAGCGCAGCGTATCACCCAGACGGCGGAAACCATTGCCAGTAACAAAACCACGGTAGACCAGCCCGCTCATTTGCGCCTTAATATCCGACAACCCCAGCGCCATGGTCATATCCACACGCCCTTTCAGACGTTTGTTAATGTTGAACACCGCCGTGAGGATCTGCTCGACCTGTTTGGCTATCTCAACCACCGTTTCATTCAAGTCAGCACGGACTTTCTCATGCAGCGCCGTAAAGCCCTCTTCCGTCCAGACTGGCCCCCCCGCCTCGTCAATCAACTTATCAACGCCGCAGGAGATACAATCATCAATCAGATCCAGCACTTTGCCATACGGATTAAAGTACAGCCCGAGCTTGGCTTTGTTCGGCAACTTCTCATGTAAATATTTGATGGGCGAAGGAATATTCAACAACAGCAGACGGCGTAAGCCGCTCCACATAGCCTGTTGCTGATCAAGCGGATTATCAAACAGCTTGATGGCTACGCTGTCGCGCTCATCCACCAGCGCGGGCCAGGCCTTCACCTTATAGTTGCCGCGTTTCTGCTCGTAACTTTCCGGAAGCTGGCCGAAGCTCCAGATATGCAGCCCACTTTGTTCGATACCGTCGTCTGCCACCGCAGACAGAGTCTCCTGCACTTTTCCTTTCAGCGACGCTTTCAGTGCACTTAATGACGGCCCTTCTGACAGTTTCTTGTTCTTCTCATCTACCACCCTGAAGGTGATTTTCAGATGATCGGGAACCTGATCCCAGTGCCAGTCATCGCGATCAATCGTGTGCCCCGTCATGCGTCGAAGTTCACGCTCCAGAGCATCTAATAGCGGCAGTTCAAGCGGCGTTACGCGGCCTAAAAACGCTTCCGCGTAGTTTGGCGCCGGCACAAAATTGCGTCGTACCGGTTTGGGTAACGATTTAATCAGGGCAATGACCAGCTCACGACGCAGCCCCGGTATTTGCCATTCAAAGCCGCTTTCTTCAACCTGATTGAGCAACGGCAGCGGAATATGCACCGTCACGCCGTCGGCATCCGCACCCGGTTCAAACTGATAGGTAAGACGCAGTTTCAGGTTGCCCTGATGCCAGAAGTTCGGGTAGTCCAGCTTGCTGACCTTCTCCGCCCCTTCTTTGATCAGCATACTCTTTTCAAAGTTGAGCAGATCCGGGGTTTCACGGCTCGCCTTCTTCCACCAGCTATCAAAGTGGCGGGCAGAAATCACATCATGGCTGATGCGCTGGTCATAGAACTCAAACAGCGTATCGTCATCGACCAGAATGTCGCGGCGACGGGATTTATGTTCAAGCTCTTCGATTTCGGCGCGCAGTTTGAGGTTGTCGCGGAAAAACGCATGGCGCGTCTGCCAGTCGCCTTCCACCAGCGCGTGGCGAATGAACAACTCGCGGCACAGGGCCGGATCAATCTGGCTGTAGTTCACGCTACGGGCAGCCACGATCGGCAAACCGTAAACCGTCACCTTCTCCGTTGCCATCACCGCACCCTGCGAACATTCCCAGTGCGGTTCACTGTAAGAACGCTTGCTCAGATGCTGGGCGACAGGCTCTACCCATTCCGGATCGATACGCGCCGCGATGCGCCCCCACAGGCGGCTGGTCTCCACCAGTTCAGCCACAATGGCCCATTTCGGCGGCTTTTTAAATAAACCGGAACCAGGGAAAATAGAGAAACGCGCATTGCGGGCACCAGTGAACTCCTGTTTATCGGCATCTTTCATCCCGATATGCGACAGTAGCCCGGTCAGCAATGCGATATGGATTTCGCGGTACTCTGCCGGTTCACTGTTCACCGGGATCCCCAACTCTTTCACCACCTGGCGCAGTTGGGTATAGATATCCTGCCACTCGCGCACGCGCAGGTAGTTGAGGTAGTCCAGCTTGCACTGGCGGCGGAACTGATTTGACGAGAGGGCTTTCTGCTGCTCGCCAAGGTAGTTCCACAGATTCACGAACGCAAGGAAATCAGACTCTTTATCGTGGAAGCGACGGTGCTTTTCATCGGACGCCTGCTGCTTGTCCATCGGACGTTCACGCGGATCCTGAATAGACAACGCCGAGGTGATGATCATCGCCTCGCGTACACAGCCGTGTTTTTGCGCTTCCAACACCATGCGAGCCAGACGCGGGTCTACCGGCAACTGACTGAGTTGACGCCCCATCGGGGTTAACTTGTAAGCAGTGGCCTGTTCGTCAGTGGTGATAGCACCGAGCTCTTCCAGTAGACGCACACCATCCTGAATATTGCGTTTATCCGGCGCTTCAACAAAAGGAAACGCGGCAATATCGCCCAGCCCCAGCGCGGTCATTTGCAGAATAACGGACGCCAGGTTGGTACGCAGGATTTCCGGGTCGGTAAATTCCGGACGGGAGAGGAAATCGTCCTCTGAATAGAGACGAATACAGATCCCTTCGGAAACACGCCCGCAGCGCCCTTTACGCTGGTTAGCAGACGACTGGGAAACCGGCTCAATCGGCAGGCGTTGTACTTTGGTACGGTAACTGTAGCGGCTGATACGCGCAGTACCGGGGTCAATCACATATTTAATCCCCGGCACCGTCAGCGACGTTTCCGCAACGTTAGTCGCCAGTACAATGCGTCGCCCGCTGTGTGACTGGAAAACGCGGTTCTGCTCACTGTTAGACAGCCGCGCGTAGAGTGGCAACACTTCCGTATGACGCAGATCGCGCTTGTTCAGCGCATCGGCGGTATCGCGGATTTCACGCTCACCGCTCATAAAAATCAGGATATCGCCCGGCGCTTCCTGGCTTAGTTCATCCACTGCATCGAAAATGGCCTGTAGCTGATCGCGCTCGGTATCGTCCGCTTCTTCAACAATAGGCCGGTAGCGCACTTCCACCGGATAAGTACGACCGGATACCTCAATGATCGGCGCATTATTAAAGTGGCGCGAGAAACGTTCCGGATCGATGGTCGCCGATGTAATGATAATTTTCAGGTCCGGACGCCGGGGTAGCAGCTCTTTCAGGTAGCCGAGCAGGAAATCAATGTTCAGACTGCGCTCGTGCGCTTCATCGATAATAATGGTGTCGTACTGCATCAACAGGCGATCCTGCTGGATTTCTGCCAGCAGGATGCCGTCAGTCATCAACTTCACCAGGGTGTTGTCGCTGACATGATCGCTAAAACGGACTTTATAGCCGATACAAGCGCCCGGCTCGGTTTGTAGCTCTTCGGCAATGCGGTTTGCGACGGTGCGTGCCGCCAGGCGGCGCGGCTGGGTATGACCAATCAGCCCTTTCACCCCACGCCCCAGTTCCATACAAATTTTTGGTAACTGGGTGGTTTTCCCGGAGCCGGTTTCACCTGCAACGATCACGACCTGATTGTCACGTACAGCCTCAAGGATCGCCTGTTTCTTCTGACTTACCGGCAGGTTATCGGGATAGGTAATGGCGGGACGTGAGGCTTCACGCAGCATAACCTTCCCTGCGGCTTCGTTCATCTCCTGAGCCATCGCCTGAAAAATGCCCTGCTGTGCTTCAGGATTTTTAACTTTCTTTGCCCCCTGCAGGCGGCGGGCAAAACGCAACCGATCGCGTAGCATCAGCGAGTCTAACTGCTGATGAAGATCGGATAAGGTCAATTTCTTTTGTTCTGTCATAGTGTTATCGGTCAGCGCACTGACGGGAAAAATCTCTTTGGCTTAATACTTGTAGGATACCACATCGTAATAAATCATTTCTTGTTCAAGAAATTTGAATAGAGGATTCGATATATTGCGCTATTCATGCAGCAATTTTGTGAATAGAGTGTCATTCAGTAACGGGGCACGCGCCCCCATATCAAATAACAAGGATACACCCATGAGCAAAGTATTAGTTCTTAAATCCAGTATTCTGGCAGGGTACTCTCAGTCTGGTCAGTTGGCTGACTATTTCGTTGATCAGTGGAAAGCAAAACACGCCGCTGATGAGATCACCGTTCGCGATCTGGCGGCAAACCCTATTCCGGTACTGGATGGCGAACTGGTTGGCGCGCTGCGTCCTTCCGACGCCCCGCTGACACCGCGTCAGCAGGAAGCGCTGGCCCTTTCTGACGAGCTGATTGCTGAACTGCAAGCGCATGATGTGATCGTCATTAATGCCCCGATGTACAACTTCAACATCCCGACACAGCTAAAAAACTATTTTGACCTGGTGGCTCGTGCTGGCGTCACCTTCCGTTATACCGAGAAAGGCCCGGAAGGTCTGGTAACCGGTAAACGCGTTGTTGTTGTTTCCAGCCGCGGCGGTATTCACAAAGATACCCCAAGCGATCTGGTTGCACCGTACCTGAAACTGTTCCTGGGCTTTATCGGTATTACCGACGTGAACTTCGTGTTTGCAGAAGGTATTGCTTACGGTCCGGAAGTTGCCACCAAAGCGCAGACCGACGCAAAAGCGGCGATCGACAGCCTGGTCGCAGCCTAAGTGTTATTACCCTCCTGCGCTCGCAGGAGGGTTCTGTTTCTCCAGCAATGTCTCCACTTCCTTATCCGCTTTAATATTGATGTCGTGCTCGATCTTCACATTCATATTGATGGTGATCGGCTCTTTCGGCGCAGCCACTTCAATCCTCGGCGTACAGGCAGCCAGCATCATCGTCATCATTATCACTGGCAGGGTTTTCATTGTTTATCCTCACACTCTTTTCCGTTCGCACAGGGGACCGCAGGCAGCTTTGCCTTTTGTTTTAGCAGCGACTGAAGATTGTCGCCGAAGCGCAAACTGCGCCACAACGCAAAGACATTCTCTTCGTGGGTATAGTTCAGGTTCACCGTGTTACTTTTTCCTTCCACAAAACTGGTGCCTTTAATGGCCGCCTTCATTTTTAGCACGCCCTGACGGTCCAAATTGAGCGTCGTCCAGGAGCGTGAAATCTCCATATAGCGCAGCCAGTTGATAGCCGCACCGGCTGCTATGTTGTCTTTCACCAGCGCGTCTGCCGTATCTTTATCCACGCGCAAAGTCATGGGGCCGGGGTTATGCAGCCAGCCGTCTTTGATAATCCATGTGCCGTTGTTATCGAGCCATAACGGTAGCGCGCCGTCAAAAGGACCGGACATCGCAAACTGTTTAGGGTTAAGGGCGCTGATTAACTCGCTTGATGAGATATTGCGCAAGCGGAGCAGAGCCGGATCGTGTTGCGGTAAACGTAACTGACTCATCGTGACCTTGCCGCCCAGTACATCAATACTGACGTTACTCAACTGTAAGGGATTTTCTTCACTCCAGGGATAACTGCCCTGTAAATCGGCGGCAATATTGCGTGCCGTCACCTGATTCACCACTTCGCCAATACGCAACGAAACCGGCCTGCGTGTACCCAGTTGCCAGTTACCTTCGCGGTAACGGAAAGGTAGAACAAAATCGACACCGGAAAGTTGGTTATCCGGCATCCAGGCGCTGCCGCCACGCAACACCCCGTGCCCACCCGCCTCAAAACCCTGCCCGGCGGCGGCAGAAAAGGCCACCTGGGCATACAAAGAACCGTCCAATAAATTCATCTTCCAGTCTGGCGGCACCAACGGCTGGAACACCGTCAGCGACTGGCGCGGCCACCAGGCTTGTCCGCGCAGGCGCTCACCGTCCCAGCGCCCGTTTACCCGTACCGGGCCAATTTTTTCAGCGCGTAAATCGCCTTTGAACTTGAAGATGGTGGGTTCGCTCCCTTCTACGCTAAACGTTAACGTTGAAGGTGGCAGCACGCTCCCGCCAGTGAAGGTCGTCTTTCCGGCATCCAGGGTTAACGCGCCACTAAAAAAGGGGTGATCCTCATCGCGCAACCAACGCACCGGCTCATTCAATACCAGACGTGGCGAGCTTACATGCATCGTGCCGTACTGCAACTGGTCGAAACCGGTAGATAAATCGCTGAGCAAAATGGTTTTGTCACGCCATTCGCCGCGTCCGTTGACATCCCAGCGGGCGCTCATTGGGGTAAAGTTACCCGTCCCCCAGTAACGCCATTGCCACAAACCATCGTCTGGTAGAAAATCACGCGCCTGGCCGTCAAGGTGTAAAACAAAATCCCCCATCGCATTTTCATGGGCACGCAAAATGGCCTGCAAGCGCCCGTCCACGCCCTTCTGGGTAACTTTGACGCCCGCCAGTGGCCAGCGAATATCATCAATATTGAGCGCGTCGATCACGCGTCCGCTTGAGCGCAACAGCGCGCCGGGCGTAAATGCCAGTCTCGGGTCGCTAAGCCCGCCCGTAAGATGCGCAGGCAGCACGCCGTAGAAGATCATCTCCCCCTGTTTAGCTTCACCCGTCAGTTGCAGTGGCATATCGCTGTTCACCATATTGAGACGCCCCGGCCCTATGGTGAGTACCGCATTCCCTTTTCCGGCATCGCCCTGCGTCAGAACGTTCAGACGCCCGCTGATTTCTGCTTTCTGCAACCCCTCCTGCCAGCCATCGATACGTAATCCGACGCGTCCGCTTAGGGGGAACCCCTGATAAGGCCAGTTCCAGCGGCCATCGCTGATGGTTAACCGTTCACGTGTCGCCTGCCAGGGCAGATCCAAAATAGGTTCCGGATTGTCGCGTGCGGTAATAACGAGTTGCCCTTCATTATTGCGCCACTCCAGATCGGCATCGACCAGCGACGGTTCCGTTGGCAGCGTGAGCGTGGTCTGGGCATGACCATTAACCGGTATGCCGTTCGGTACATTTGGCAGGACAAACTCGCCGCCCAGCGTGACAGGCGGTTCGCCCTCGATCAGACGTAACTGCATTTGTGTCAGGGTGAGCATCTGCCCGCGCAGACGAGCCTTAAAGGAGACCTGGTCGCCGTCATAGTGGAGATCCTGATTCTCTTTGGATAACGCCAGCGAGATTTTTCCTTCCCACTCTTGCCAGGGCGAGACGGTGAAACGGTCAATGTTAACCCACGTTTTCGGCAACATGGATTGCCATTCCGCCAGCGTTGTCGGCGCACCAGGCGACGGTTCTGTCTCGGGAAGTTTCGCTAAACAGGAAGTGTTGATGTCCAGCGACCCTATATCCAGTTTCCAGCGACTCGGGTGCGTCAGTTGCGCATTTTTGACCAGCGCCACAGGACAATCTTCAATCAGGTAATGCAGGTCCGGGATTTGCAGCGAGTGACGGGTAAAACGTGGGCTTTCTTCGAAGACTATACGTGTGCCTGCGGGCAGCCAGATGCCTGCAAGCGTCGGCACCCAATACGCGAGCGTCAGCAGCAGCGTCAACGGCAGCAGAATAAACAGTAGTAGCAATGCGATTGCGGCTTTGTATTTACCCTTCATGGGCAGTTAATATCCTGATTTTGCGTATAATTAAGCCGATTCTGGCCATTATTGTGGCATGTTTAGCCTGACAGGTGAAGTCGCTGCCCCTTTTAAGCGTAGATGTTTTAAACTGTTTTATATGTCTCTGTTTATCAATTATTTTTTAGTATTTACACAATTATTTTAACCATGTTAATGTGGTGACAAACCTAATGGAGAAAGTCTTATGAAACTCGCGGTATACAGCACAAAGCAATACGATAAAAAGTATTTGCAGCACGTAAACGAGCAGTTCGGCTACGAGATTGAATTTTTTGACTTTCTACTCACAGAGAAAACGGCAAAAACGGCTAATGGCTGCGAAGGCGTCTGTATTTTCGTTAACGATGACGGCAGTCGCCCGGTTCTGGAAGAGCTGAAAAAGCATGGCGTTAAATTCATCGCACTGCGTTGTGCCGGCTTCAATAACGTCGATCTTGATGCGGCAAAAGAGCTGGGACTCCACGTGGTACGTGTCCCGGCATATTCCCCGGAAGCCGTGGCAGAACACGCTATCGGGATGATGATGGCATTGAACCGTCGTATTCACCGCGCGTATCAGCGTACCCGCGACGCCAACTTCTCACTCGAAGGGCTGACGGGCTTTACCATGTACGGTAAAACGGCGGGGGTTATCGGTACCGGGAAAATTGGCGTTGCCGCGCTGCGGATCCTGAAAGGTTTTGGCATGCGACTGCTGGCGTTTGATCCGTACCCGAGCGCTGCCGCACTCGAGTTAGGCGTAGAATATGTCGACCTTACGACGCTTTTTTCCGAGTCCGATGTTATCTCCCTGCACTGCCCGCTGACGCCGGAAAACTATCACCTGCTTAACCACGCGGCCTTCGATCAAATGAAGGATGGCGTCATGATCGTTAACACCAGTCGTGGCGGTCTGATTGATTCGCAGGCAGCGATTGAAGCGCTGAAAAACCAGAAAATCGGTTCGCTTGGGATGGATGTGTACGAGAACGAACGCGATCTCTTCTTTGAAGACAAATCTAATGACGTCATTCAGGACGACATTTTCCGTCGACTGTCAGCCTGCCATAACGTGCTCTTTACCGGCCATCAGGCATTTTTGACGGCAGAAGCGCTGATCAGCATTTCAGAAACCACACTGAATAATCTGCGCCAGCTTGAGAACGGCGAAACCTGCCCGAACGCACTGGTGTAAACACTGCGGTTCCCTTCATCCGAAGGGAACCCTTTAAGACAATTCCTGCCAACACTCAATTACCCCAGTCTGTTACTATCCTGCCGTTACGTTGATTTTCTTTGAGGACCCAATGAAAAGGATCATTACCCTGTTAGCCTTTGGCGTGCTGCTATCCGGCTGTGTAAGCCATGGTGTGAGCAAGAATTCAGTAAACGAGACGCAGCTTGCACAGCATCGCTTCGTGCTCGATACGGTCAACGGACAAGCTGTCGAGAAAGGCGAGCATCCGGCAGACATCCATTTTGACAATAAAATGGTTGTCTCTGGCAGTATGTGCAATCGCTTTACGGGTCAGGGGAAATTGTCCGAAGGCACGCTGACGGTGAAAAAGATGGCCATGACGCGCATGATGTGTGCTGATGCCCAGCGCAACGCACTGGACAACATCATCGGTAAAATGCTCAGTGAAGGTGCCCAGGTCGATCTGACCGATGGTCAGCTTACGCTGACAACTGCCGATCAAACGTTAATTTATACCCAGGCCGATCAGGCTCAGTAAGCGCCACAACTTCCGGCGGCAAGCGACTGTTCGCTACAACGTTTGCCGTTAGGGAGTGCACACATCCCGATTGCAGATCCATCCAGTTGGCGTGCGACAGACAATGACCCACCGACCATTGCGCAATTCGCCTCACCGCTGCTGGACATTGACGCACGTAACCCCGGCGCCACATGTGCGGCCGTTGCCTGCTGAACGGGTTCACTGCTGCATGCAGAGAGTAATAAAACAGCACACCCTACCCAAAACGCTGAACGCATTTCTCATCCCCCAATGATTTAGCAAAACCTAAGCATCATAGGCAGCACAGTCCGTTACGTCGAGACCGAAACTGCACCTTTATGCGCTCTGGAAACATTTTGATGCTATTTTTTTGCGCAAACGCAAAATAGCACATCGCAATAGAGTAATTGACGTTATGCCTGAAACGGATTTAGAGATAAGACGCAGTCAAAATTGATGTATAACGAGATAATCGTGCGCCATTGTGCAGGCTGGAAATAAAAAAACCTGTCAGATGGACAGGCTTCGAAGACGTTTACTCGCACACCTTTTTAGCGTTGTGCCTTACGGAAGAACTGCTCCATCGATTCCCGGACATGTTCATCCGGATTTTCGGCAAGATCACCCTCTCCTGAGGAATGTCGGACAATATTATTATGCCCTTGCAGAAGAACCGGAGGCTGTTCTGTGTAAGCTGCCGCCGAGCCCAATGATAAAATCAGTAAAAACCACGCCGTTCTTAACGTCTTACCCATCATCAATGACCCTGTAAGTTGATAACTTGCAGCGGCTATATTGCGGGAGCAAAAGTAAAAAGCTGTATGCGATGTTTAAACGTATCCAGGAAGCTGTGAGCAACTGCATAGGCAGAAAAGACATTGCGTGCCAACAGGCCCCTGCGGATACCCTGATAAAAGGCAGATTGCGTGTACAAAAAAGGCCCGCCAGAGCGGGCCTAAGACAGGCAAACTATTAACGGAAATTATCCGGCGTGATGCTCAATCACTTTTTGACTGTTCTCAATGGCAATTTTCCTGGGTTTTTCATGTTCAGGAATATCCTGGTAGATATTCACCTCTAAAAGGCCGCTTTCCAGTTTCGCATTGCTGACCTTAGCATGCTCTGGCAGCGAGAAACTTAACCGAAAATCAGAACGGCGTATGCCTCTGTAAATCCACCCTTGTTCATCCTGAGAGTCATTTACCGCACGTTTACCAGAGATATGCAGCGTGCCGCCTACGGTTTCGATTTCCAGCTCGTCTTCTTTCCAGCCTGGAACGCTTACGTTTAGAAGGTAGTTATTTTCGTCGACTTTTTTGAGGTCATAGGCCGGTAACGCCGAAACAGGCGAATCCCCGGTTAACTGACTAAAAAGTTTGTCGATACGGTTGAATCGGTCAGCAAAGACAGAATCAGAAAAGCCCGGAAGTGCTGACAAGGTTCTGAGTGCCATAAATTAACCTCCTGAATGTTGGATTCAAAAGTTCAAGTTAAAGGCAAGCGTGGCTTGTCCGCTGATAAAAATAAGCGCCGAAAACGGTTTTTCAAGCCCTGAAGAATAATTTTTTTCTGCGGCCCGTTACAGACGTTCGCCTACCCTCCTCGCAAAACGAATTAGTGCTACTCAAGGGAAAATGGCGATCACAAAATTGCGCTATTTTCCGGGAGTGGACATGACGCGACATGCTCAACAGGTTACGACCAGCGCCCGAACGACGGAATGCAATATATTCCTCAGGCTTATAACTTTCGCTAAAGCCCATGAGATCAAAAACCTTTGCTTCCTGGCTGTCTATACTGACTGAAAGCATGATGAGGGGCGGCTGCAGGTCTGAAAGAAGAACGGACTATGAGCCATAACCCTGAAAGCGAAGCGAACATACACCAGAACGAACGTGATAAATCTATTTAATAAAAAAATGCTTGTTACTGCCCTGCTGGTGCACCAGAGAGTCGCGATGCAAGCATAAAGCCGCTTTAAAACTGACATTTAAGCAATGAGAGTTTCCATATGATCACTATTGACGGTAATGGCGCGGTCGCTTCGGTGGCGTTCCGTACCAGTGAAGTTATCGCCATCTATCCTATTACCCCCAGTTCAACCATGGCTGAGCAGGCAGACGCCTGGGCCGGGAATGGGCTAAATAACGTTTGGGGTGATACGCCACGCGTTGTGGAGATGCAATCCGAAGCCGGGGCCATTGCTGCGGTACACGGTGCATTGCAAACGGGCGCGCTTTCTACCTCCTTTACCTCGTCGCAGGGTCTGTTACTGATGATCCCGACGCTGTATAAACTCGCCGGTCAGCTCACGCCGTTCGTGTTGCACGTGGCGGCCCGTACGGTTGCTACCCATGCGCTCTCTATATTCGGCGATCATTCCGATGTGATGGCTGTCCGTCAGACTGGCTGCGCGATGCTCTGTGCGGGGAGTGTGCAGGAGGCGCAGGACTTTGCGCTGATTTCGCATATCGCGACGCTCAAAAGCCGTGTGCCGTTTATTCATTTCTTTGATGGCTTTCGTACCTCGCACGAAATTAACAAGATTGTACCGCTCTCTGACGATACGATCCGCGCCCTGATGCCACAGGACGAGATTGATGCCCACCGTTCCCGTGCGCTCAATCCTGAACACCCCGTCATTCGCGGTACCTCCGCCAACCCGGATACCTATTTCCAGTCACGTGAAGCGACTAACCCCTGGTACAACGCCGTCTATGACCACGTTGAGCAGGCTATGGATGCATTTGCCGCCGCCACCGGACGCCAGTACAAGCCGTTTGAGTATTACGGTCATCCTCAGGCTGAGCGCGTCATTATCCTGATGGGTTCGGCAATTGGTACCTGTGAAGAAGTCGTCGACGAACTGCTCACCCGCGGTGAGAAAGTCGGTGTACTGAAAGTGCGCCTGTTCCGTCCGTTCAGCGCGCAGCATCTGCTTGCCGTCTTACCGGAGTCGGCAAAAACTATAGCCGTACTCGATCGCACAAAAGAGCCAGGTGCGCTGGCTGAACCTCTCTATCTGGACGTGATGACCGCGCTCGCAGAAGCCTTTAATGGCGGTGAACGCGAAACCCTGCCCCGGGTTATCGGTGGACGCTACGGATTATCATCCAAAGAGTTTGGCCCGGATTGCGTTCTGGCCGTCTTCAATGAACTGCGCGCCAGCAAACCTAAACCGCGTTTTACCGTCGGCATTTATGATGACGTGACAAACCTGTCGCTGCCATTGCCGGAAAACACGTTGCCATCAAAATCCCGGCTGGAAGCCCTGTTTTATGGACTTGGCAGTGACGGGAGTGTTTCAGCCACCAAGAACAACATCAAGATTATTGGTAATTCAACGCCGTGGTATGCACAGGGGTATTTTGTTTACGACTCCAAAAAAGCGGGCGGCCTGACAGTTTCGCACCTGCGCGTCAGTGAGCACCCGATTCGCTCAGCCTATCTGGTCTCGCAGGCGGATTTCGTTGGCTGCCATCAATTGCAGTTTATTGATAAATATCAGATGGCGGAGCGCCTGAAACCTGGCGGCATTTTCCTGCTCAACACCCCGTACAGTGCCGACGAAGTGTGGGATCGACTGCCGCAGGAAGTTCAGGCCGTGCTGAACCAGAAGCAAGCCCATTTCTACGTCATTAACGCCGCGAAAATCGCCCGCGAATGTGGCCTGGCCGCACGAATCAACACGGTAATGCAGATGGCCTTCTTCCATCTGACCCGCATCCTGCCAGGCGACAGCGCGCTGGCGGAGTTGCAAGGGGCCATTGCCAAAAGCTACAGCAACAAAGGCCAGGAACTGGTTGAGCGCAACTGGCAGGCTCTGGCAATGGCGCGCGAATCGCTGTTTGAGGTTCCGCTACAACAGGTGAATCCGACCAGCGCGCCCCGCCCACCCGTAGTCTCCGATGCCGCCCCCGATTTCGTTAAAACCGTTACGGCCGCCATGCTGGCAGGCCTGGGTGACGCCCTGCCCGTCTCTGCGCTGCCGCCAGACGGTACATGGCCGATGGGCACCACTCGCTGGGAGAAACGCAACATCGCCGAAGAGATCCCTGTCTGGAAAGAGGAGCTCTGTACGCAATGTAACCACTGCGTTGCGGCCTGCCCACATTCAGCCATTCGCGCCAAAGTGGTTTCACCCGAAGCGATGGAACTGGCTCCGGCAAGCCTGCATTCACTGGATGTGAAATCCCGTGATATGCGTGGACAGAAGTACGTGCTGCAGGTGGCGCCAGAGGATTGCACCGGGTGTAACCTGTGCGTGGAAGTCTGCCCGGCCAAAGATCGTCAGAACCCGGAAATCAAAGCCATCAATATGATGTCGCGTCTGGAGCACGTTGAAGAAGAGAAAGTGAATTTTGACTACTTCCTCAATCTGCCGGAAATTGACCGCAGCAAACTGGAACGTATCGATATTCGCACCTCGCAGCTTATCAGCCCGCTGTTTGAATACTCCGGCGCCTGTTCTGGCTGCGGCGAAACGCCGTACATCAAGCTGTTAACCCAACTGTATGGCGATCGCATGCTGATAGCTAACGCCACCGGGTGTTCGTCGATTTATGGCGGTAACCTACCTTCCACACCGTATACCACTGATGCGGCAGGACGTGGCCCGGCATGGGCGAACTCCCTGTTTGAGGATAACGCCGAGTTTGGTCTGGGCTTCCGCCTGACAGTCGATCAGCACCGCAAACGCGTGATGCGCCTGCTGGAACAGTTCGCCGCGCATATTCCAGGCGAACTCAACGATGCGCTGCATGCCGATGCGACACCGGAAGAGCGTCGTGAACAGGTTGCCTCGCTGCGTCAGGCACTGGCCGGTGTCGAGGAGGCCAAAGAGCTGTTAACCGATGCTGATGCGCTGGTCGAGAAATCGATCTGGCTGATTGGCGGCGACGGCTGGGCCTATGACATTGGCTTTGGTGGTCTGGACCATGTGCTCAGCCTCACCGAGAACGTCAATATCCTGGTGCTCGATACGCAATGTTATTCCAACACCGGCGGTCAGGCATCCAAAGCCACGCCGCTTGGAGCGGTCACCAAGTTTGGTGAACATGGCAAGCGTAAGGCACGTAAGGATCTTGGCGTCAGCATGATGATGTACGGCCATGTTTATGTCGCGCAGATTTCACTTGGCGCGCAGCTCAACCAGACGGTAAAAGCGATTCAGGAGGCGGAAGCCTACCCTGGACCGTCGTTGATCATTGCCTATAGTCCCTGTGAGGAGCATGGCTATGATCTGGCGTTAAGCCATGATCAGATGCGTCAACTTACGGCAACCGGCTTCTGGCCACTGTATCGCTTCGACCCGCGCCGTGCGGATGAAGGCAAATTGCCGCTGGCGCTCGATTCCCGTCCACCGTCTGATGCGCTGGCCGAAACGCTGCTCAACGAGCAACGCTTTAGGCGGCTTAACGCCCAGCAACCGGAAGTGGCAGAACAGCTCTGGAAAGATGCCGCCGCCGATCTGCAAAAACGCTATGACTTCCTCGCCCAAATGGCAGGAAAATCGGAAAAAAGCTCGACGGAATAACAAGATAAGTTGAACAAAAAGCCTGCATGTTTGCAGGCTTTTTATTTCTTTGCGTCTTGCAACAGACGGCGCATCTGGTGGATGATAAACCTTCCCCGCGCCGAGTTGTAAAGGACACCCAGCATGCGACACCATCCCGTAAAATCCTCCCGTATTGCATCCATTGGCTATGATGAATGCACAAACACGCTGGAAGTCCGTTTTCACGATAAAAGCACCTGGCAGTACCACGGCGTGCCGGAAAGAATTTTTACAGTGTTTCTGACGGTTGTATCGAAAGGCCGCTATTACGATGGCGTAGTGAAAGGCAAATTTCCGGAAAAGAAAGTGGCCTGAAAGACAGGCAAAACCTCCCAATACGCGTAAAAAAGTGGCGCATTGTCTGAAAATCCTGCCAAACAGACGCCGCTGATATAAAACTGTCAAATAAGTGCGCCATACTCATGTTCAGACCTGAACATTGGTCTGACGACTCCTTAGCCATTGAGAACGATTGAATGAAATTAAGCAGAACTCGCCGCACGATGCAGATTCACTGGAGCCTGCAGCGTCAACGCGAAAACCAATGGAAGAAGTTCAGCCTTGTGCTGACTAACCGCAGATCCTGAATACCTGTTTTTGTCCGCCGTTATGTTCCCTCAACGTAACGGCAATGCCCTTTCCTCTTACCGCTAAACGCCTCAATAAGTACTCACAACGGTCATTCTGGTGAGAGCCGTTAAGCAATAGTCATTTTTCGCGTTATAACATTTGCAGAGCCGATCCGGTTTGGGTAATGTGCTCTTCTGCTTTTTCACCTCTGGCATTAGAGAACAGTTATGAGACTGGGTATTGCTTTCCCCATCATCGTATTTATCGTCGCTGTCGCATTTCTCAGTTGGTTTATTATCGGTGGCTACGCTACGCCGGGCTAATAGCGGCATTCATTCCTGCCATCGTCTCCGCGATAAAAATCCTGTATTCGCCGTCAAGCATTGCTACAATCTCGCTTTAGCGCCCATATCTGTTGGTCAGGCATGCCTGGTTGACGTTGAACACCTGAATTGAGCCTTTTTTTCATGTCGCAAAATCAAGAAATTACCAAAAAAGAACAATACAATCTGAACAAGCTGCAAAAACGTCTGCGCCGTAATGTGGGCGAAGCGATTGCCGACTTCAATATGATTGAAGAAGGCGACCGCATCATGGTCTGTCTCTCCGGCGGTAAAGACAGCTATACCATGCTGGAAATTCTGCGCAATCTGCAACAAAGCGCGCCGATCAATTTCAGCCTTGTCGCGGTCAACCTCGATCAGAAACAGCCGGGCTTTCCGGAACACATTCTGCCAGCTTACCTGGACCAGCAGGGTGTCGAATATAAGATCGTCGAAGAGAACACCTACGGGATCGTAAAAGAGAAAATTCCGGAAGGGAAAACCACCTGTTCGCTCTGTTCACGCCTGCGTCGCGGCATTTTGTACCGTACGGCCACTGAGCTGGGTGCCACTAAGATCGCGCTGGGCCATCACCGTGACGACATTTTGCAAACGCTGTTCCTGAACATGTTCTATGGCGGCAAAATGAAAGGCATGCCGCCTAAGCTGATGAGCGATGATGGCAAACATATCGTGATTCGCCCGCTCGCTTACTGCCGCGAAAAAGATATCGAGCGTTTTGCCGAAGCAAAAGCATTCCCTATCATTCCCTGCAACCTGTGCGGTTCACAGCCGAACCTGCAACGCCAGGTTATTGCCGATATGCTGCGCGACTGGGATAAACGTTATCCTGGGCGTATTGAGACGATGTTCAGTGCGATGCAAAACGTCGTGCCTTCACATCTGAGCGATACCACCCTGTTTGATTTCAAATCTATTCATCACGGTTCTGCGGTAGTGGACGGTGGCGACCTCGCCTTTGACCGCGAAGAGATCCCTTTACGGCCAGCAGGCTGGCAACCTGATGAAGACGACGGCGATTTCGCTGCCAGTCGCCTCGATATACTTGAAATCAAGTAAGCCATCAGCCCTCTTTCACAGAGGGCTTTTTTCTATCTGTGCGGCGGTGGATCGACAATGGGACGAGGGTCCGGGTCGAACGGCGGGTCGGGAATGGGCTGCGGTTTTGGTATAGGGTCAGGCACTGGAACCGGATCTGTTGGAAGTGGGTCGCTCATCTGCAGTGGGGTTAATGTACACATTTTCGCCTCCTTCTTTCGCGTTGCCATCCTTTAAGGGTAGACCGGACAAACTGAGAGGCAAAAAAAAGCCGACTCTTTTAAGTCGGCGTCGTACGAATCAATTGTGCTATGCAGTAATTCAAAAAAGGAAGTAAGACAATATGGAGCGCAACGCCCATCGCTTGACGTTGCATTCACCTGCGAGTGCAATATTGCACTGGTTGCGTAGAGCATTTATTGATATCGCTCAAAGTAAACGGCGTTTTTATGTTCAATTTTTGTTAAAAAAGTGAAATTTTACAGCCATTTACTACGATGCAACCACCAGGTAACACCCCCTATCAGGATGACCAACATAATGCAGAAAAGTGCGAAGCCAAATCGCCAGCCACCGCCGGGTATTCCGCCTAAATTGACACCGAACAACCCGGTCAAAAAGGTGCTGGGCAGGAAGACCATTGCCATCAACGACATGGTGTAAGTTCTGCGCGCTAATGACTCCTGCATCACCTGTGTGATTTCATCCGTCATCACCGCCGTGCGCGCGATGCAGGCATCAATCTCATCAAGTCCCCGCCCCAGTCGGTCTGCAATATCTTGCATACGACGACGCTGATCGTCGGTCATCCACGGCAGCCGCTCGCTGGCCAGACGGGCAAAAACATCTCGCTGTGGCGCCATATAGCGACGCATCACGATCAACTGTTTACGCAGTAATGCAAGGAAACCTCTGGGGGGAATCTCCTGATCAAGCAAATTGTCTTCAAGGTCGATAATCTTATCGTGTAGCTCTTCAATAAACTCGCTGGCATGGTCGGTCAATGCATCACAAACATCCACCAGCCAGCCGCCGCAGTCCGTCGGCCCGGTCCCTTCCTCCAGGTCGCTCACGACATCATCCAGCGCCAGCACCTTACGCTGACGCGTTGAGATAATCATCCGTTCATCCATATAAACACGCACGGCCACTAACTGGTCCGGGCGCTCGTCTGTGCTGCCGTTAATGCAGCGCAGCGTGATAAGCGTACCTTCCCCTACGCGACTGACACGTGGACGCAGGCTTTCACCGGCCAGCGCGTTACGCACGCTATTAGGTAACTGCGGCGTTGATGCGAGCCATTGCGCGCTCTCCTGATTGGTATAATTCAGGTGCAGCCAGCAAGGATGCTGTGCATCAATCACATCATCCGGTTCCAGCGGTTTGACTCCGCCCTTTCCATCCAGACGCCAGGCGAAAACCGCATCCGGAATATCAACATCCGTTCCTTTGATCGCTTCCACAGCGCCTCCCAATCAACATAAGTGCTGTTGTCAGTCTAGCTCTCTGCGCCCGTTAAGCAACCATCATGCTGAATTCGTTACAAATATTAAAAAAAAGCCCGCATGAGCGGGCCAGAGGCGGGATGACCTGAAAATTAGAACGAATGCCAGTAATTTTCCTGGTTACCGATAGCAGGGCTTGCCTGACGATTTCTACGATTTTCGGAAGGAACGCTTGAGGGTGTCGTAACGGGACCAGTGTCTGTTACCTGGTTGTCCGCCAGACGGAACTTAGAGGTACGAGCCTGCAGTTCGATAACCCGGTTTTTCAGAATATCAGAAGAACCCGCCAGTTCTTCTACCATAGTGACATTACTCTGCGTCACTTTTTCCAGCTCAGACAGTGCCAGGGTAATCTGCGAAATGCCTTTTTCTTGCTCCAGGGTCGATACAGCAATTTCACCCATTAACTTGCTGACCACACTCGCACCGGAGACAATTTCATGCATATTTTGTTCGGCCTGGTTGACGACTGTCGCCCCTTGCGTGACGTTTTCCGTGGTGACGGCAATCAGCGACTTAATATTTTTGGCCGCTTCGGCGCTGCGGTGTGCCAGGCCTCTGACTTCTCCTGCTACCACAGAGAAGCCTTTACCGTGATCCCCCGCTCTTGCCGCTTCCACAGCAGCGTTAAGCGCGAGTATATTTGTCTGAAAAGCAATGCCATCAATAAGGGAGATGATATCTGCCATTTGGCCCGCACAGTCAGTAATGGACTGCATATTTTTCGCCACCTGCCCCATCAAGTCGCCACCTTTTCGCGCATTCGCACTGGCGTCGTTCGCCCGGGTACTGGCAAGCCGCGTGTTTTCGGCATTATTTTGGGTACTACTGGCTATCTGTTCCATACTGGCCGCTGTCTGCACCAGTGCCGCAGATTGCTCTTCAGTTTTAACCGACAGCTCGCCGCTTCGCGATGCCAGTTGATCGGAGAGATCCATTGCGTTCTGTGAAGAGAGACGAATTTCATTAACCAGCGTTGCGATACTTGCAGAAAGGCTATTAATGCCTGGAATTAAGCGCCCGGCACAATTGTTGCCAAATTCGGGAATCGTAATCGAGAGGTTGCCAGCAGTCACCTCTTCGATACTTTTCTTCACCGTATTAATTGGCGTGACTAAATAATACGTCATATACAGCCAAAGCAAACCCAATGTTGCTACCGAAACCACGCTAATTGCTGTAAATAAGGCCATATTTTTTGAGATAGCGATCACTAAAAGGTCGATGATGAAAAAAGAGACAATCAGGAATGATAATATAAAGCTTCTTACACTAATATTTTTAAGCATGGGGGCACCAACAATACTTCGCGAGGGATAATATTCTTATAGCATTCGAAAATAACTTTTTCACCCCGAATTTGATCGTAAGACATGTTTAGCTTACCTTCACTTAAATTTAACTTAAGGGCGACATTAAAATCCAAAAACCAAGAGATACAGCAAATTTTAAAGTTAAGATATCTAAATAACTTGTCATATCAGGCGGTAATCCGCCATACAAAAAGCAGCTTTACATCTCAACAATTTAATCCATCACGCCACTTAAGTTATATTTAAGCCGTGCTAAAATGATTCATAACCCTAAAGTTATTTATGTGAATGCCGATAATAATAATTTACTTTTAATTCAACTTAAATAGCAGTATAAATAATAAATACTTCCAACAACATAAATTCGCCAGGTTAGCTGCTAGAATAAAAATTAGAATTAACTCTTTCCTTTTCAGCGGGCGTGAAATGCATAATGCTTTATGTATCGTGGGACCCCATACTTATCGGTATTTCTTTTGTTGTGGCGTTCATTGCCTCATTTGTGGCGTTGGATAGCGCCAGCAAAATTTTTTCATCCACCGTTCGCGGCGCGCTGTTCTGGCGACTCTGTGGCGGTGCGACACTAGGCATGGGAATCTGGTCAATGCATTTTGTTGGTATGCTGGCAATGCGCATGCCTATCGTGATGCATTACGACCTGGTGTTAACCATTGCTTCCTTCGTTGTTGCCTTAATTGCCGCAACACTGGCCATCAACGTTGTTGTCAGCGAAGAGATACTGCCCTTTAAACGTCTTATCCTGGCGACCTGTTTATTGTGTCTGGGTATAGTGGGAATGCATGCTCTCGGTATGGCCGCCCTCACCGATTACGTCACTCTCTACTGGAACACGCCGCGTCTCATCCTCTCTGTAACCATTGCTTTTTTTGCCTCCGGTTTTTCGCTATGGCTTGCCTTTGTTCGCCAGGTCAACCATCACGGCGCATTTATCTATCGGGTTTTCGCTGGTCTCGTTCTCGGTATCACGATATGCGCCATGCATTATGTGGCGATGAGCGCCGTTGAGTTTAGCAATGGTAAAGACAGCGCTGGAATTATTGTTCGCAGTACTGCCTATTACTCTACACATACCAGCGTGAGCGAAGCCGGCCTTTCAATTTGGGTCTCGACCTCCACGCTGATTGTACTGGGAATAATGCTGTTTATTTCACTCATTGACTCCCAGATCCGCACCTCGAGACTCACAGAGAGCCTGCGTCAGTTAAACCATCAGCTGGAGATGCAGGCCCATTTCGACCCCCTGACCAACCTGGCAAATCGGATCCAATTCGATATTTTACTGGATGCTTGCCTTGCCAGCGCAGCAGCCCAGCGGCAGCGATTTGCCGTATTGTTTATGGATCTTGACCGTTTTAAGCAGGTCAATGATGCCTTTGGACACCACATTGGCGATTTATTATTGAAGTCCGTCGCCGTAAGACTTTCGACCTGCGTCAATGCAAAAATGACGCTGGCGCGCCTTGGGGGCGATGAGTTTATTTTGCTGATACCTGATTGTATAGATGAGGAAATCACCATACTGGCAAAAAGACTGGTAGACACTATTCATTTTCCATTTTACGAACAAGGGCATGTCATAAACGTGTCATTAAGTGTGGGCATCAGTTTTTATCCCCTGCACGGTGACACCGTTCAGGATCTGAAATTTAAAGCGGACGCCGCGATGTATCGTGTCAAACAAAATGGGCGTAATGGCTGGGAAGTCTGGCATCCGGCAATAACTCACAATGCGGCAAACACTCCTTTTTTCCTCTCTGATATATCAATCAATCAAAAGTAAAATTTGCTTATTGCAACGATACATATCAATTCACATTTTTTTGCGTTAGATTTTCCTCAAGTCTGATAATAAAACTGCCGAAAACGCTATTATTCGATAAGTTACAAAGACTAAAGCGACGCGCACGATAAGGGGATAAATCCATGCTTACAGATCGCCTGGATGCGCTAAACCTGTTGACAACACCCGTTTGGGTGATTTCACCTGAAACAGAAGAATTGCTCTTCACCAACGCAGTGGCGAAGAAATTGACCGCTGAGCGTTCAGTACGGGAATTGCGAACCGGGACATATTCGGCATATGCACATCACAGCCTGGCCATGTACCTGCCGGGTCTCAGGAATCAACACAATATTATCGAAGTCTGGACTGTTCACATGGATGGCGAAGAGGTGAGTTTAAGTTGTAAAGCCTCCCTGCGCGAAATCAGTGGCATAGGTGAAGTGATATTTTTTGAAGGATTATCCTCGGGAACATCCGCCAGAGTTAAAGCCAGCCGCTCAACAACATACCGCCATCGCAAACAGGGCTTTTATGCCCGTTTTTTCTATACCAATTCCGCACCTATCCTGCTTATCGACCCCGCCAGAGATGGCCTGATCGTTGATGCCAATCTCGCTGCACTGCGTTTTTACGGCTACTCGTACGATGAGATGTGCCAAAAACACACCTGGGAGATCAACACCCTCGGACGTGGTATTTTGCCAGTGATGGCTGAAATCGCCCATCTGCCTGGCGGCCATAAGCCGCTCAATTTTGTACACAAGCTGGCTGATGGCTCAACCCGCCATGTTCAGACCTATGCTGGCCCGGTTGAAATCTATAATGATCGACTGATGCTATGCATTATTCATGATATCACTGAGCAGAAACGCCTTGAGCAGGAACTGGAATATGCCGCGCACCGCGATTTACTCACCGGTTTACTCAATCGCCGACAGTTCTACCATCTGACTGAACAGATTATGCCGACCGCGTTCGATTTCAGCCTGTTGCTGGTCGATACCGACCACTTTAAACGCATCAATGATCAATACGGGCATCAGAAAGGTGATGAAGTCCTGATACAACTTTCCCGCACGCTTGAGCAACATTGCCGTCACGGAGATTATGTTTTCCGCTGGGGCGGCGAAGAGTTTCTGTTGCTGTTGCCCCATACGACAGAGGAAACCGCTGTTGGCATCGCTGAACAGTTACGTCAGGCCGTCGCCAGTATCAATATTCCCCAACTTCCGGGATGCACTGTAAGTATTGGCGTGGCTCGCCATCTGGCGGGAGAATCGCTGGACGATCTGTTTAAGCGTGTGGATGAAGCGCTGTACCGTGCAAAAAACAGTGGGCGTAATAAAGTGCTGGCAGCCTGAATTCGTGACAAAAAAATGCGCCCTTGCGAGGGCGCTTTTCAACGATGGGCGTTATTTAGTGGATGCCCATCCGCCAGGCAAAATCGATCTCTTCTTTTAGCTCGCTATGCGAGAGCGTCAGCAAATCCGCGAATTCCAGCCTGAGTTGTTTTAATTTCTTAAGGTATTCCGCAGGCGTCAATCCGCTTTTATCGCGACGGAGATATTCAATTGCCAACTGAGTGGGGTCTAATTCGGTGTGCATATAATCCTCATGTGTGGTTAAAACATAATCACTATAACACATTATTTCGACCATTTTTTGACCAAGGTCGTATGCGCGTTCGTCTCCACGCTTCACATTCCTTCGATGGCAGGCATCGGCCTATGGGTAAACGGGGAAAATGCGGCGCTGGCGCTGCATAAGCGCCAGCGGAGATGTCGAAAGACGTTATACCCGTCAGAAAACTCAGTGCTTAATCAAATACATTGTGCGTGTATACGCCACATCTTCCGGGTTAGTGATGGGATAGCCTTTAAGCCATGGCTTAATCAGGCGACCATTGGTGTATTGATAGATAGGAATGATGGGTGCTTTTTCCGCGATGATCTTCTCAGCCGTATTGTAATCCGCATTGCGGGCTTCGGCCTGTGTCTCCTGCGCAGCCTGATTCATGACCTTGTCATATGCCGGATCGTTAAAACGCGCGATGTTGCCACTATGGGTAGATGTTAACAGCGACAGAAAGGTAGACGGTTCATTGTAATCCCCCACCCATGAGGCGCGGATAACATCAAAGTTGCCGGTATTACGGCTATCGATATACGTTTTCCACTCCTGGTTTTGCAGTTTGACATCAATGCCCAGATTCTTTTTCCACATCGATGCCACCGCAATCGCGATTTTCTGATGCGTTTCGGAGGTGTTATACAATAACGTCAATTCCAGCGGACGTTGTGGGCCATAACCCGCGGCCTGGAGCAGGGTTTTCGCCTGGGCATTGAGCTCCGCCTGGCTCATCTTTTCCAGCGCCGAAGGCTGTGGTTTAAAGCCTGCGGTGACGTCCGGTGTGAATCGCCAGGCCGGTTTTTCCCCGGTTCCCAGCACCTTCTCAGCCATCACGCGGCGGTCTACGGTCATACTCAGCGCCAGACGTACGCGCGGATCGGCTGTCGGCCCTTTTTGCGTATTAAGGGCATAGTAATAGGTGCCGAGCTGCGGCGGGGTGTAAACCTGGCCGGGAATCTCCTTGAGCAATTTCTGGTACTGATTTTTCGGGAAGGATTCCGTGATATCAATTCCCCCGGCAAGATAGCGATTTGTCGCCGCCGTTTCCTGATTGATCGGCACAAATGTCACTTTCTGAATGACGGTTTTACGGTTATCCCAGTAATGGGTATTCGGTTTGAGTTCAATTTTCTCATTCACCACCCGGTTTTCCAGCACATAAGCGCCATTGCCGACCAGGTTGCCTGGACGCGTCCAGTCAGCGCCGCTTTCAACATTGGCTTTCTGCACCGGGTAAAACGCAAAATTCGCAGCAAGGTTCGCAAACCATGGCAACGGCTTATCGAGTTGCACCCGCAACGTATGGGCATCGACCGCCGTCACGCCAAGTTTATCCGGCGTCGCCTTGCCATCAACGATATCCTGCGCGTGGGTGATTCCTGCAAGCGCCGCAAACCAGGCAAAAGGTGACGTTGTTTTCGGATCGACCAGGCGCTGCCAGCTATAAACAAAATCTTGTGCGGTGACCGGCGTGCCGTCGGACCATTTTGCATCATTACGCAGGGAGAATGTCCAGACGCGGTTATCGCTGGTCTGCCATTTGGTGGCCACGCCAGGGATGATGTCGCCTTTCTCATTCTGATTGACAAGGCCTTCGTACAGATCGCGAATGACCTGAATCTCCGGCAGCCCTACCGCCTTCGCCGGGTCAAGCGATGCGGGTTCGTCTTTAATATGGCGAACCAACTCCTGTTTCTGAGCCAGCACCGTGCCCTGCGGAACATCCGCAGCCCAGGGCGATGAGGAAAAACCACAGAGTAAAAGCGCACAACTGAGCAACGAGACAGGATGCTTCATGAGATCCCCTTTTATGTTTTGAAGCAAAACGAAAGATGAGGTAATTATTTGTTTTAGAAAGAGCGAATGCAAATTTTCGTCGATGGAAAGTTGACGGCTATTCCTTTTTGCCTGAATACAGCAATAATTTGCCCAGGCGAGAAATATGCCCAACACTTGCAATAAGCCAACCAGAATAAGGATGACTATGCCTGCTTCACGCCCACGCCCGGAACGGGGCGCCTTTCCTTCCGGTAGCGAATATTACGGACACTCTCTGTTAGGTGCCCCGCTCATTTGGTTTCCGGCAACCGAAGCTTCACATGCCAGCGGGCTTATCATTGCGGGAACTCATGGTGATGAAAATTCTTCTATTGTGACGCTTTCCTGCGCCTTGCGGACATTGAAACCAGAACTTCGTCGACACCATGTTGTGCTGGCCGTCAATCCGGATGGTTGCCAGCTTGGCCTGCGTGCGAATGCCAGCGGCGTGGATTTGAATCGCAACTTTCCTGCCGCAAACTGGAAACCCGGCGAGACGGTTTACCGCTGGAACAGTGCCGCCGAAGCGCGTGATGTGGTGTTATCGACAGGTGATGCACCCGGCTCCGAACCAGAAACTAAAGCATTGTGCCAGTTGATTCATCAGGTCCGCCCCGCCTGGGTGGTGTCGTTTCACGATCCGCTGGCGTGTGTGGAAGATCCTCGCAACAGTGCCTTTGGTCAGTGGCTGGCGCAGGCGTTTAACTTACCTCTGGTCACCAGTGTCGGCTATGAAACACCCGGCTCTTTCGGTAGTTGGTGTGCGGATATGAATTTACACTGCATCACACTGGAATTCCCGCCAGTTTCAGCCGATGAAGCCAGCGAGAAATACCTCAGCGCGATGACAGCGCTACTGCGTCATGATGTGGAGAGATGAAGCTGACCAGGGGTGAATTGCAGCGACGGTTCGACATCTACCGCAAGCCAGGTAGGGCCGTCGAGATCGGCAAAGCGAACCTCACCCACCAAAGGTAGTGCCGCGCCAATGGCGCGTGAGGTACAGATCATGCAGCCCAGCATCAGGCCAAAACCCTGCTCATGCGCCGCACGGGCCAGCGCCAGCGCTTCTGTCAACCCGCCGGTTTTATCGAGCTTGATATTAACCATCTCATAACGCCCCGCCAGCGCGGCGAGATCCCGTTGCGTGTGGCAACTTTCATCGGCACAGATGGGCAACGGATGAATAAAGTTATCCAGCGCGGCATCATCGCCTGCCGGAAGGGGCTGTTCGAGCATTGCCACGCCAAGGTCTGCCAGAAGCTGGCAACGGGCAGCAAGTCCTTCACTTTGCCAGGCCTCATTGGCATCAACGATCAACGTGGCTTCCGGTGCAGAGGCACGTATTGCCACCAGCCTTTCGCTGATCAAATGATCGTCAAGCTTCACCTTAAGCAACTTTGCCCCCGTCTCCCAAAGCGCCGAGGCACTGGCGGCCATTTGCTCAGGCGTACCGATGACCACGGTTTGCGCAGTGGTGACTATGGTGGGCAATGTCACTCCCACATACTGCCCAAGCGTCATTCCCTGTCGCCGGGCTTCCAGATCCCAAAGCGCACAGTCAACGGCATTACGCGCCGCACCGGCAGGAAGCAATGTCTGGAGTTCTTCGCGGGTCAAACGATTTTCCAGTTGCGGCAGGATCGTCATAATCTGCGCAATCACTGAAGCTTCGCTCTCGCCATAACGTGGGTATGGTGTGCATTCACCTACGGCTTTCACGCCGTCTTCTTCCAGTTCAACAACCACTACCCGAGCCTCGCTGCGCGCACCCCGTGCGATCACAAATGGCGTGTGTAACGGCCAGGTTTCATCATAAACCTTAACGCTTCTCATCCCTTTCTCCTCTGCCGCCTTTTCCACGATTATAGATGTGAAATTAGGTTTGCCGTGGTCCTTGCTTTCAGAATACACTAGCGATGAAGTTAACTATATGTAAACAGGAAGATATATATGTCACAGCTTGTCCATTTCCAGGGTAATCCAGTTTCCGTTGCCGGTAAGATTCCGCAGGTCGGTTCCAAAGCCGCACCGTTCTCTCTCGTGGCGAAAGACCTGTCTGACGTTGCATTGAGCCAGTTTGCAGGAAAACGTAAAGTTCTGAACATTTTCCCGAGCATTGATACCGGCGTATGCGCCGCATCTGTGCGTAAATTTAACGAATTGGCAACAGGCGTAAACGACACTGTCGTTCTGTGCATTTCCGCTGACCTGCCGTTCGCCCAGTCTCGCTTCTGCGGCGCTGAAGGTCTGAGCAATGTGATCACCCTGTCCACTCTGCGTAATACTGAGTTCCTGGAAAACTACGGTGTGGGTATTTCCGAAGGCGCGCTGAAAGGTCTGGCAGCACGTGCTGTGGTGGTCATTGACGAAAACGACAATGTCATTTTCAGCCAACTGGTGAATGAAATCACCAATGAGCCTGACTATGCTGCCGCACTTGAAGTGCTGAAAGGCTAATAAAGTCTGCCCGGTAACACCCTGTTACCGGGCAATTCGTATTACTCGTCACCCTTCTTCTGGCTCAAACCATATTCCCGTAGTTTATTCGCGATCGCCGTATGCGAAACACCAAGGCGCTTAGCCAGCTTACGCGTGCTGGGGAAACTGCGATACAGCTGTGTCAGTACCGAGCGCTCAAAGCGACTGGTGATCTCATCAAGCGACCCTTCCATAGCATCTTCGCCAACAGGCATGGTAGTGGCATCAAAGTCCGGCAACAGAATATCCTGTGAGCGTAGCTCGTAGCCTTCCAGTTGGGTAAGCGCACGGTAGATCGCATTTTTCAACTGACGTACGTTGCCGGGCCAGCCATAACGGGTCAGAACATTACCCAGATCGGCCGATAATTTAGGCCGGGGAACGCCCTGCTCATCGGCAAAACGGGCAACAAAGAGCTCGGTCAGCGGCATGATATCCTGCGGACGCTCCCGCAACGGCGGTAGATTCAGCGTCAGAACATTCAGGCGATAATAGAGGTCTTCGCGGAACATCCCCTTTTGCACCAGCTCCACAAGGTTGCGCTGGGTGGCGCAAATCACCCGCACATCGACGTGTACTTCATGGTCTTCCCCCACCCGGCGGAAAGTCCCGTCATTGAGAAAACGCAGCAGTTTAACCTGCATACGCGCCGACATTTCGCCGATTTCATCCAGCAACACAGAACCGCCATTCGCCTGTTCAAAAAAGCCCTTTTTCCCTTCCGGGGCATGACCAAACAGTTCACTTTCGACGGCATCTTCCGGAATCGACGCGCAGTTCAGCGCCAGGTAGGGTTTCGCCGCACGCGGACTGGCCATATGACAGGCTCGTGCCAGCAAATCTTTACCCGTCCCCGTGTCACCGGTAATCAGTAGCGGTGCCGTAAGTGTTGCCAGCTTCCGGGCCTGCTCCATCACCTGGCGCATCTTCGGACTGACGGCGACAATCTGGCTGAAAGCGCCCAGATCCTGTTGCGAAAGGTTTTGTAACTGACGTCCCATTCGGACGGTGGAACGCAGCATCACCACCGCGCCGGTCAGAACCGGTTCGCCGGATTCGCCTTCCAGATGGACCGGGGTGATTTCCATCAGGAAATTTTGCCCATTAATGGCAACATGTTCGCTATGAGAGTTGTGCGGATTGCTTTCCAGCCAGCGCGTGAAATTGAAACCGGAAATGAGCTGTACCGCGTTGTGATTGCGCAGTTTGCTCTGGTCCAGCGCAAATAGCTGGCAACTCGCCGGGTTCGCCAATTCAATCTTCCCTTTCATATCCAGCGATAACACGGGTTCCGGCAGCGCCTCCAGCACCGCGCTCAGCGCACGATGCTCACGCTCGGAAGGCATCCACAGCACGGTGCGCACGTCGGTTACGCCAGGGATACGGCGGATCTCTGCCATCAGGCTGCTGAATGTATTGAACTCCAGAGCAGCAAAATTCAGGTAGATGCGCCCGACAGGGTCTATCTCGATTCCGCGTAAATCAATGCCGCGTAACACCAGTAAATCCAGCAGTTCGCGTGTCAGACCGAGTCGGTCTTCACAAAAGACTTCAAGACGCATGGAAATATCACCCCAGATAATCAACGAATGCCGGGATGATATGTCAGTTCCTCTCTGGCAGGAAGATGTCTGTCAAGAAATATTGACAGCATGGCGGAAAAGTGGGCGCTGTGCCGTAAAGTTAAACGCGCAGCGCGCAATTTATAGTCCAACAAGGCTTTCCAGGGGAATGCCAAACTGACAGTGGAGTTTTCGAATCATCGGTAACGTCAGATTGCGCTTACCGTTCAGAATTTCGTATACCCGGTTCGATTTGCCAATTGCAGACTCCAGATCGCTGACGGTCAATCCTTGCTGCTCCATCCTGAATTTTATGGCTTCAATCGGATCAGGAGGATCGATTGGATAATGTTTTTTTTCATACTCTTCGATAAGCAAACACATCACCTCAAAGTAATCACCCTCAGGTGTGTTCATTTGAGGTTCATTGTCGAACATAGGGGCAACCGCTTTTAACGCGGCTTCGTAATCCTGTTCCGTTTTGATTAACTTGATTTGCATACAGATTACCCTCGTTCAACGTTGTCTGCATCGACAACATCATATTCATGATGTGTGCCTATAAATTTCACAAACGCCCAGCCTCGTTGATACGCAATCGAGACAATTAAACGGTAGTCGTTACCTTTAATGTTGAACACGACCCTCCGGTTTTTGAGGATGCTTGCACTACGGTATTGAGATTTAATGTCTGCAGGCGTTTTCCATTCAGCCTGCTGAACCTCATCGTGCCATGCTTTTAAGGGCTGTTCCGCATCCGGATGTGTCGTCCAAAAATCTCTGAGCGCTTTGATGGATATGATCTTCATTGAATTATCCCTGTCCCATCGTGGGACCCTATCCATTTTATCCCAAAATGGGACTTCTGTAAAAACAACCACAGTAAACTTAACGGCAAGAGAGAACTATCCATCTCGCTTCGACGCTTTGCCTTTTTGCACCGTCTCTTTGAGCTGCACCACCAACTGGCGACGAAAATCGCCAAGACGCGGTTTGTCATCACCAAGCCACGGTAACGGGCGGCACAGTTCCATGGCTTTGATGCCTAATCGGGCAGTCAACAGGCCAGCGCCAATCCCCTGCGCGGCACGGGCGGAAAGACGTGCGGCAAGGTCTTGCGACATCCAGTCCATGCCCACTTCACGCACCATTTCACTGGCGCCGGCAAAGGCAATATTGAGCAGCACCAGGCGAAACAGACGCAGTCGACTGTAATACCCCAGCTCAATACCATAAAGCGTGGCAATGCGGTTAATCAGACGCAGATTGCGCCAGGCGATAAACGCCATATCCACCAGCGCAAGCGGACTGACGGCAATCATTAATGTTGACTCAGCCGCGGAGCGACTGATTTCACGCCGCGCCTGGTTATCCAATACAGGCTGGACGATATGGGCATACAGCGAGACCACTTCCCTGTCATTTTGTGTCTCATGAATCGCAGCATACCAGCGCTGGAGTGCAGGATGCGCATGGTCTAGCCCGGCCTGGCGCGCCAGATTTTCACAAAATGCGCGCCCTTTCCCCGTACCGTGGCTGTGAAGCAGTTCCCGCGCCTCGTCTCGTGCCTGGGCTCGCTGTCGCAATCGCCATAGCCGACGCCACTCCGTCGCCACAGACCCAACGCCCGCACCGACAATCAATGCACCAGCGGCACACCCGCCCATGGCGACCCAATCCTGAGTTTGCCAGGCATTCATCGCCCATTGCACGCCCTGACCGACAACGCTTGCGCCAAACAGCGCCATCCCGGTGAGCACCATTTTGCGCCACAGGCTGCGTTTCGGGTGCAGCGCCGCTTCTACTGCGGCTTCTGCCGGGCCTTCTTCGCGGATCTCGTCGGGATTGACTGGCGCGAAGTTATCAGCCAGATCGTCGCTGAATGTTTGCGCGGCCTTGACCTGCATGACGGTCTCCGCTTCCAGCGGCCCGGTGAAATCGATACGCGGTTTGAGGGGTTCACTCATCGCAATTTATCTCCCAATAAAAATTCCAGCGCAGCGTCCAGACGGATATGCGGCAATGGCTTATCCACATCCAGCGCCTGAGGGCGGAAGGACTCAAACTGAAACCCTTGTTTTTCCCAGAATGCCTGGCCTGGCAGACGCGCCGGCACCTCACCGGGGTAAAATGTCAGAGGTGAACCATCGCTCAGCCGGTGGCCACGTAAGGCGGGAATTTTCTCGCCATTAACATCAATCAAGCCACTCTGTGTCGCCTGGACAGAGGCCAGACCAACGCAGTCCATGCTGATCCCTTCAAACGCGGCGTTTTGCCACGCATCCTGAATCAGTTGCTGGAGCAACGACACCATATTGGCATGCTGGTCGAGCGTGACATGATCCGCCTTTGTGGCGGCAAATAGCAGCTTATCGATAACCGGCGAGAACAGACGGCGAAACAGCGTCCGCTGACCGTAGTGAAAGCTTTGCATCAGTTGCGTCAGCGCCAGACGCATATCATTAAAGGCTTGTGGCCCGCTGTTGAGCGGTTGCAGGCAATCCACCAGCACAATCTGGCGGTCAAAACGCAGGAAGTAATTTTTATAAAAATCCTTCACCACATGTTCGCAATAGTAGTTAAACCGCTCGCGCAGCATGCCCGCGTTAGTGTGTTTGCCCGCCTGCGCCAGTCTGGCTTCCCCCGTTTCGTCCACATTGGGCCATGGGAAAAATTGCAATGCAGGTGCGCCAGCCATATCACCGGGCAGAACAAAACGCCCCGGCTGAATAAAATGCAGCCCTTCGCGTTTGCACTGATGCAAATAATCTGTCCAGGCAGCGGCAATGTCTGCCAGACGGTTTTCATCGGCAGGCGCTAAAGGATCCAGCCCTTCACACAAGGCCTGCCACTTCTGCGACCATTCGCCACGTTGTCCCTGTAACAGGCCGCGCATCTGTCGTGACCAGCTTAGATAATCCTGAGCCAGCATCGGCAAATCCAGCAGCCATTCCCCTGGATAATCGACAATTTCCAGATACAGCGTGGAGGTCTCTTTAAAATGGCGCAGCAGCGACTCCTGCGACCGGAAGCGCAGCGCGAGTCGAATCTCGCTGACACCGCGTGTCGGGGTTGGCCAGACGGGTGGCGTACCATAGAGCTGTGCAAGCCCTTCGTCATAGGTAAAACGCGGAATACCAAAATCACGTTGAGGAACGCGTTTAACACCAAGCAGCCGCTCTTCACGTACCGCGCTAAACAAGGGAAGCCGCGCGCCTGCGTGAACGTTAAGTAATTGATTCACCATTGCGGTGATAAACGCCGTCTTTCCGCTGCGACTAAGCCCCGTAACGGCTAACCGCAGATGGCGATCCATTCCCCGGTTTACCAGGGCATTAAGTTCATTTTTCCAGCGTTCAATCGTCATTCCGTGCCGCCATGAAATCAGAAAATTTATTCATAGGATATATGAGATGAGGTGCACTACGGCAGATATCAACGGTAGCGAGGCGAATGCCCCGCCGCCAGAAGGTTTATTTAGAGGTAACGACAGGCTTATTCAGACCGGCTATACCGCCCATATTGATGACATGCTGGTAACCCATTTGCTGTAATGCCTCCTGGGCCAGCGTCGCCTGACGCCCGGAATTGCAGTACAGGTACAGGGTGTCCTCTTTTGCCAGTGGCGAGAAGGTTCCGGCCTGAATATCACTGAGCGGTATGTTCAGTGCGCCCTGAATATGTTCGTGCTGATACTGCTCCGGGATCCGTACGTCGATCCAGTGCTCCGCGGCAAAAGTGGGTGTGCTGGCAGCGAGCGCAGCGGCGATAACCGTTTGTTTTAACATCTTTCCTTCCTTTGGTTTTGTTAATTCCTTCGCCAACTATACGCCCGGCTACAACCCGGTTGTAGCGCTGTTATCGCATTTTGCGCACGGGTTACTTCATAAAGCGTTTCGAGAATCGGCTCGCCGCGCGATTGAGCAACGGTTCAAGCGCAAAAGCCAACAACATTTTTACCGGGCGTCGCGCCACCGATTTCACCGCCCAGCCTGCAACTCCTGCCGGGCCATAGCGCAACGCGGCCAGCAGGACAACTTTCCCGGCGATTTTCATCCCCGGTTTAACTTTCTGTGTAGCCTGTCGCCAGGTTGCCATTGCCTGATACCTCTTCATTAAAGCTGTCGGAAACGACTGCGCAGAGAGAACGTGTCGGAGGTGACATAACGCTCCATCTGGCGCAGACGACGCTCACCGGCTGCCAGTTCCGCGTCCACGGCATCCAGAAGCTGGCTGCTGGTTGGTGTATTTTCGGCATCCACTGCGCTCTCCGGCATCGGGTCCAGAACGAAGGTCATAACGATATAGACCACCACAACCGGGAAAAATAGCCCGAACAGCATGGCCAACACCGTTATCAAACGGATCAACTTCACCGGTACATCCAGATAGTGCGCAACACCGGCGCACACCCCTTTCACCATACCTTCCTGTGGGATACGCCATAATTTTTTATTGCTGTTTAAACCTGCCATCAGCGATCTCTCCAGTTCGGATGCTCTGCATCAAGAATGTCTTCCAGCGCCTGAATACGTTCACGCATTCGCCGTGCATCGTCGGTCAGTTGCACCAGCCGTTGCTGCTCACTTTGCGGTAGTTCACCGCGTGAGGTACGGTTGTTGTAATGGAGCCATAACCAGACCGGCAAAATAAACAGAACGAATAACGTCAGGGGAATGGCCAGAAAAAGCGCGCTCATGTGTACTCCTTACAGGTGATAATGGGGCGACATCTCCCGATGCCGCCTGCAATGTCTTGCAAAAATGTTATTGATTATCTTGTTTCATTTTTGCTTTCAGCTGCGCCAGTTGTTCGCTGATTTCGTCATCCGCTTTCAGTTCAGAGAACTGCTGATCCAGCGTTTTGTGTTTACCAAAACCATGACTTTCCGCTTCGGCTTCCATCTGGTCAATACGACGTTCGAAAGACTCAAAACGGGCCATCGCTTCATCAATCTTGCCGCTATCAAGCTGGCGACGCACATCGCGGGACGAGCTCGCCGCCTGGTGGCGTAAAGAGAGCGCCTGCTGGCGTGCGCGCGTTTCGCTGAGTTTGCTCTCCAGCTCGCCAATCTCTTTTTTCATCCGGGCGAGAGTTTCATCAACCTGCACCACTTCCTGCTCCAGCGTATCGATAAGCGCCGTCACTTTCTGCTTCTCGATCAGCGCCGCACGCGCCAGATCGTCTTTATCTTTGCGCAGAGCCAGCTCGGCTTTTTCCTGCCATTCAACCTGTTGCGCGGTCGCCTGCTCAACGCGGCGTACGAGCTGTTTTTTCTCTGCCAGCGCACGGGCTGAGGTTGAACGTACTTCGACCAGCGTGTCTTCCATTTCCTGAATCATCAGACGCACCAGCTTTTGCGGATCCTCAGCGCGCTCCAGCAGCGAGTTGATGTTGGCGTTCACGATGTCGGCAAAACGAGAAAAAATACCCATAATCTGTTCCTCTTAATTTCTGTAATCGGGCCTTGCCCTGCTCTCAGGTATTACAATCTTCGTGCCAATTTTTTAATTTATTGATTTTAAAAGAAACACTCTATTTTACCGTTGCGCATTTTTAGTTTAGAGTGGTGAATAACGCTAACAAGTGGCGAAATTCATCATGGCTGAACAAAGAGACAATCTGCTGGGCGAGTCCAACAGCTTTATTGAGGTGCTGGAACAGGTTTCGCGTCTGGCGCCGCTCGATAAACCAGTACTTATCATCGGTGAACGCGGCACAGGGAAAGAGTTAATCGCCAACCGTCTGCACTATCTGTCGAGCCGCTGGCAAGGGCCGTTTATCTCCCTCAATTGCGCTGCCCTCAATGAAAATCTGCTTGATACCGAGCTGTTTGGTCATGAAGCGGGCGCCTTCACCGGTGCGCAAAAACGTCATCCAGGTCGATTTGAGCGCGCCGACGGCGGCACCCTGTTTCTTGATGAGCTGGCCACCGCCCCGATGCTGGTTCAGGAAAAACTGCTGCGCGTGATTGAATACGGTGAGCTGGAGCGCGTCGGCGGCAGCCAGCCTCTGCAGGTGAATGTACGCCTGGTGTGCGCCACCAACGCCAACCTGCCGGAGATGGTTTATAAAGGCACTTTCCGCGCCGACTTACTGGACCGTCTGGCCTTTGATGTGGTGCAACTTCCCCCGTTACGCCAGCGCCAGAGCGATATCATGCTGATGGCCGATCACTTTGCCATCCAAATGTGCCGCGAACTTAAATTGCCGCTATTTGCCGGATTTACAGAGCGCGCGCGCGAAACGTTGATGCGTTATAACTGGCCGGGGAATATTCGCGAGCTTAAAAACGTCGTTGAACGCTCGGTTTACCGGCACGGGACAAGCGAAACGCCACTTGATGAGATCATCATTGACCCCTTTAACAACGAGACGCCAATCGTTGAAGCGGTTTTGCCTGAGTCGGGCGGTTTACCGACGCTGCCTGTCGACCTCCGCCAGTTCCAGCATCAGCAGGAACGCGAGTTACTGGTAAACAGCTTGCAGCAGGCAAAATTTAATCAGAAACGGGCGGCGGAGCTGTTGGGGTTGACCTATCACCAGTTGCGGGCGCTGCTGAAAAAGCACCAGATAAGCTGAAATCGCTGACAATAACAGCAGTCGTTATCAGACATTTGTACGAAGCTATGGCAAGTGCGATACACTTTGCACATGAACCTAAAATCGTTGAATAAAACATGCGTCTGCTTTCCCCTTTCCTGCTAATCACCGCGAGCCTGTGGGCCGGTTTTGCGCACTCTGCTTCACCGCAGGCGGCGACTGCCGATATTCGCGACAGTGGCTTCGTTTATTGCGTCAACGGGCAAGTGAGCACATTTAATCCACAGAAAGCGGGCAGCGGCCTGATTGTCGATACGCTGGCAGCGCAACTTTATGACCGCCTGCTGGACGTTGACCCCTATACCTACCGCCTGGTGCCCGAACTGGCGGAAAGCTGGGAAGTGATGGATAACGGTGCGACCTACCGCTTCCACCTGCGTGATGGCGTTGCTTTCCAGACGACGCAGTGGTTCAAGCCCAAACGTAATTTCAACGCAGACGACGTCGTTTTTACCTTTCAGCGCATTTTTGATCGCGACAACCCCTGGCATAACGTTAACGGCACCAACTTCCCATATTTCGACAGTCTGCAATTCGCTGATTCTGTGCAAAGCGTGCGTAAGCTCGATAGCCACACCGTCGAGTTTCGTCTGCGCCAGCCAGACGCCTCCTTCTTATGGCATCTGGCGACCCACTACGCCTCGGTGATGTCTGCGGAGTATGCGGCAATGCTGGCAAAATCCGACCGTCAGGAACTTCTTGATCGCCAGCCCGTCGGCACCGGTCCGTTCCAGTTAGCAGAGTACCGCGCCGGGCAGTATGTCAGGTTACAACGTCACGCCCATTTTTGGCGTGGCACACCGCTGATGCCACAAGTGGTGGTGGATCTGGGTTCCGGTGGTACAGGCCGACTCTCGAAATTATTGACCGGTGAGTGCGATGTGCTGGCCTGGCCTGCCGCGAGTCAGTTAACCATTTTGCGTGACGACCCGCGCCTGCGCCTGACCCTGCGTCCGGGTATGAATATCGCCTATCTGGCGTTTAATACTGATAAAGCGCCGCTCAATAACCCGGAAGTTCGCCATGCGCTGGCCTTATCGATTAACAACCAGCGCCTGATGCAGTCCATCTATTACGGCACGGCTGAAACGGCGGCATCGATTTTACCACGCGCGTCCTGGGCTTATGACGGTGAAGCCAGGGTTACCGAATACGATCCGGAGAAAGCGCGAAAGCGTCTTAAAGAGTTGGGGCTGGAAAACCTGACGCTGCATTTATGGGTGCCGACCACCTCGCAGGCCTGGAACCCCAGTCCGCTCAAAACAGCAGAACTGATTCAGGCCGATATGGCGCAGGTTGGCGTGAAGGTGGTGATTGTTCCCGTTGAAGGCCGTTTCCAGGAGGCGCGTCTGATGGACATGAACCATGACCTCACCCTCTCTGGCTGGGCAACCGACAGTAATGATCCGGACAGTTTCTTTCGTCCGTTATTGAGCTGCGCGGCTATCGATTCCCAAACCAATTTCGCCCACTGGTGTAACCGCGAATTTGACAGCGTCCTGCAAAAAGCGCTGGCGTCGCAGCAGCTTGCCTCGCGCATTGATGCCTACGATGAGGCGCAAAATATTCTGGCGCAGGAACTGCCGGTACTGCCGCTCGCCTCATCGCTTCGTCTGCAGGCCTATCGCTACGATATTAAAGGGCTGGTGCTGAGCCCGTTTGGCAGCGCCTCGTTTGCCGGGGTGACGCGGGAAAAAGAAGAAGAGGTGAAAAAACCATGATCATTTTTACCTTACGCCGCCTGTTGCTCCTGCTGGTGACGCTCTTTCTGCTGACTTTTATCGGCTTTAGTTTGAGCTATTTCACCCCCCATGCGCCATTGCAGGGCGCCTCGCTGTGGAACGCCTGGGTTTTTTGGTTTAACGGGCTACTGCACTGGGATTTTGGCGTGTCGAGCATCAATGGTCAGTTGATTTCTGAACAACTGAAAGAGGTTTTCCCGGCAACCATGGAACTGTGCATCCTCGCCTTTGGCTTTGCCTTGCTGGTGGGTATTCCCATAGGCATGATGGCAGGCATTATGCGAAATAAGTGGCAGGATAAATTGATAAGCGCCATCGCCCTGCTCGGCTTCTCCATTCCTGTATTCTGGCTGGCGCTGCTCTTAACACTGTTCTTTTCCCTGACTCTGGGCTGGCTGCCGGTTTCTGGCCGCTTCGATCTACTCTACGAAGTAAAGTCTGTTACCGGGTTCGCTATCCTCGATGCATGGCTTTCTGATTCGCCGTGGCGTGACGAGATGATTATCAGCGCCATCCGTCATATGGTGTTGCCGGTTCTGACACTCGCGGTTGCTCCAACCACCGAAGTCATCCGTTTGATGCGTATCAGCACCATCGACGTTTTCGACAAAAATTATATTAAGGCCGCCGCCACGCGTGGTATGTCACGCCTGACTATTTTGCGCCGCCACGTTCTGCATAATGCCCTGCCGCCGGTCATCCCACGCCTGGGATTGCAGTTTTCGACCATGCTGACGCTGGCGATGATTACCGAAATGGTGTTCAGTTGGCCAGGCCTGGGGCGCTGGGTCATCAACGCAATCCGCCAGCAAGATTATGCGGCAATTTCTGCCGGGGTAATGGTGATAGGCTCACTGGTTATCATCGTGAACGTGCTTTCTGACATTCTGGGCGCACTGGCGAACCCGTTGAAACATAAGGAATGGTATGCCTTACGATAGCGTCTATAGCGAAAAGCGCCCGCCCAGCACCCTGCTCACCGCGTGGCGAAAATTCTATGGCGACACGCCGGCAATGATCGGCCTGTACGGCTGTGCGGCGCTGGCGGTGTTATGCGTGTTCGGTGGCTGGTTCGCGCCCTACGGCATTGATCAGCAATTTTTGGGCTACCAATTGTTGCCGCCGTCCTGGTCACGCTATGGCGAGGTCTCTTTCTTTCTCGGCACCGATGACCTGGGGCGCGATGTGTTAAGCCGTTTACTGAGCGGCGCGGCCCCCACTGTCGGGGGCGCGTTTGTGGTGACGCTCGCCGCCACGCTCGTTGGGCTGGTGTTGGGCGTCTTCGCCGGGGCGACCCATGGTCTGCGCTCAGCGGTACTCAACCATATTCTCGACACCCTGCTCTCTATTCCGTCGCTGCTGTTGGCCATCATTGTGGTGGCCTTCGCCGGGCCGCACCTTTCTCATGCCATGTTTGCCGTCTGGCTGGCGCTCTTGCCGCGCATGGTGAGGTCGGTTTACAGCCTGGTGCATGATGAACTGGAAAAAGAGTACGTTATTGCCGCCCGTCTTGATGGCGCATCCACGCTGAATATTCTGTGGTTTGCCGTGCTGCCAAACATGACCGCCGGGCTGGTCACCGAAATTACCCGTTCGCTGTCGATGGCCATTCTGGATATCGCGGCGCTGGGCTTCCTCGATTTAGGCGCACAGCTCCCTTCCCCGGAATGGGGCGCCATGCTCGGTGATGCACTGGAACTCATTTATGTTGCCCCCTGGACAGTAATGCTACCGGGTGCTGCAATTATGTTGAGCGTCTTGTTAGTCAATCTGCTGGGCGATGGTATTCGCCGCGCGATTAATGCGGGGGTGGAATAATGCCACTGCTGGATATTCGCAATCTGACCATTGAAGTGAAGACCGGTGACGATTGGGTTAAGGCCGTTGACCGGGTCAGTCTGACGCTGGCCGAAGGGGAAATCCGCGGTCTGGTGGGTGAATCCGGTTCCGGTAAGAGCCTTATCGCCAAAGCCATTTGCGGGGTGACGAAAGAGAACTGGCGGGTGACCGCCGACCGTATGCGTTTTGATGATATCGATCTGATGCGGCTTTCCGCGCGCGAGCGGCGCAAGCTGCTTGGCCATAACGTCTCCATGATTTTTCAGGAGCCGCAGTCGTGTCTCGACCCGTCTGAACGAATTGGCAAACAGTTGATGCAAAATATCCCCGGCTGGACGTGGAAAGGCGGCTTCTTCCGTCGTTTTGGCTGGCGCAAACAGCGCGCTATTGAGCTGCTGCACCGTGTGGGCATTAAAGATCATAAAGACGCGATGCGCAGCTTCCCCTATGAGCTGACCGAAGGGGAATGCCAGAAAGTGATGATCGCTATCGCACTGGCCAACCAACCACGCCTGCTGATTGCCGATGAACCGACAAACGCCATGGAGCCGACAACACAGGCACAAATCTTCCGTCTGTTAACTCGACTAAACCAGAACAACAACACTACCATTTTGTTGATCAGTCATGACTTGCAGATGCTGAGCAAATGGGCCGACCGCATTAACGTCATGTACTGTGGGCAAACCGTGGAGACCGCACCAAGCGAAGAACTGGTGACGACACCGCATCATCCCTATACCCAGGCGTTGATTCGCGCCATTCCTGATTTTGGCAGTGCCATGCCGCATAAAAGCCGCCTGAACACCATGCCGGGTGCCATTCCGTTGCTCGAACATCTGCCGATCGGCTGTCGCCTTGGGCCGCGCTGTCCTTATGCCCAGCGCAAATGTGTAGAAAGACCGCGTCTGAGTGGTGCGAAAAACCATCTGTATGCCTGTCATTTCCCGTTGAATATGGAGAGAGAGTGAGATGGTTGAAACGCTACTCGAAGTGCGCAATCTAAGTAAGACGTTCCGCTATCGTACCGGGTGGTTTCGTCCACAAACCGTGGAAGCGGTTAAATCGCTCAGTTTTACCCTGCGTGAGAAGCAAACGCTGGCCATTATCGGCGAGAATGGCTCTGGCAAATCGACCCTGGCAAAGATGCTGGCAGGCATGGTGGAACCGTCCACCGGTGAGTTACTGATTGACGATCATCCTCTGCATTACGGCGACTATTCATTTCGTAGTCAACGTATCCGCATGATTTTCCAGGACCCGTCGACCTCGCTAAACCCGCGTCAGCGCATCTCGCAGATCCTCGATTTCCCGCTACGTCTGAACACAGACCTGGAGCCGGAGGCGCGGCAAAAACGCATCTATGAAACGTTGCGCATGGTTGGCCTGCTGCCCGATCACGCCAGTTACTATCCTTACATGTTCGCGCCGGGGCAAAAACAGCGTCTGGGGCTGGCTCGCGCCTTAATATTGCGCCCGAAGGTGATTATTGCCGACGAAGCGCTGGCGTCGCTGGATATGTCAATGCGCTCGCAACTGATTAACCTGATGCTGGAATTACAGGAAAAACAGGGTATTTCGTATATTTATGTGACCCAGCATATCGGTATGATGAAACATATTAGCGATCAGGTTCTGGTGATGCATCAGGGTGAAGTGGTTGAACGCGGGAGTACCGCGAGCGTGCTGGCTTCGCCGCTTCACGATCTGACTAAACGCTTGATTGCCGGACATTTTGGCGAGGCGCTGACCGCCGATGCCTGGCGGCAGGATCGCTGATACTGCATAGGGCGCTCTTCGCGCCCGGCAAATAGCACCATGATGATTTTCATTTGACGCTATTGGTTATTTGCCCGGATTTTATCAGGTAAATATGTCTGACCATCTTTATTAGTCTGAAAGAGGTTGAGCAGCGTTATCGGCCCGTCCCGGCGAGTCGATTTTTCCACTGTCGTAGCATCACTGGTAATTGGCCAGGATTTCTACCAGGCCATTCGCCGGCCCGGGTTGTACTGTACCCGTTGTGCGAATATAGCGGGCAGCCATTTTTATCGTACCGTCCCCCGACACGGCATTACTGCCTGTGGCGTAAGGCCCGGCGGCAAAATTACTGCTTATGCTACTCGCATTGGTCGGCGTATCGAGCTGTACCGGTTTCGCTGGTGTCTGACCCTGGCTGCCGTAATCTCCCCAGGCAAGTTGAATACCTACCCCCTGCGCCCCGGAGCCGTCGAGTTTGAAAATGCCTTTAGAGGCATTCACCACACCATCACGCGGCTTAACGGTGACCATCACGGCACTGTTTCTTGTCACAGTCGTAGGGCTGGAAGGGTTTGAATAATAGCCCCAGGCATCCGGGCAACGTAACTGAAAACTGGCATCCACCCATGCGGTGCCATATCCCTCGGCAGAATTCGCCGGGATATTACGCTTGCCCATTTGTACGGTTTTTGACGCATCGACAAATTCACAGGTACCGGAATAGACAGAAGTCGTAATTAGCGGAAATTTAATGATGTCGGTTAGACATAACCTTGGATTGGTTCCTGTTGCATAGGAACTGCAACGATCTATCACATCTCCAGCCGAACTAGCCCCAACCCCCTGAGCTATGGTAGGCCCCTCGATGTTAAGCAAACCAGATGGCAGGGAATCTGCTGAGGCCGAGTAACGCCATAAACGCACGTCTACCCATACATGGACGTTAGTTGTGTTTACATTTGCTATATATTTAGTCAGCGCGGTTGGTGTTATTGGACTTCCTTTGGATTCTGAACTGGGATCTGCATCATTATAGGAGATACCAATACCGTCAACCGACGTTTTGTAAATTCGATAATTCGCATATTGTCCGGAACAAACTTCATTTGCTGAACTCGATGACCTATCGATAAGTGTATAATAGGTTACCTTTCCGCTTCCAGAAGTTTTTGTTACAACAGTCCCCCCCATATTAACCGAATTAACACTACCTATCATTGCGCAATTCGACAAGCCACTCCCCAGAGTGGCTTTATTTGTGAGGTTTACACTGTAAGGTCTAATCACAGTGCCATCCACACTAATATTAATATTTTCCGCATGAACTGTTTTACCGCCTAATATCAGCATCACACTCATTACCGCCAAAATTTTCCGCATTGAGAACTCCTTGCCAGCTACTATCCATTGAGGAAAATATACAATAGTTCATCATGGATAGATATTAGATCTCTCCAGAATAATGGTTCACAAGCCAAAAAAATTGCCTTTTTAATTAGTTTTTTATATAAAACCAAATGATATGATTCACATGAAAAATATATCAACCAGAGATTTAACCAGGAATTATCAAAAATATTGTTTTTTGATTATGACAACCATTAAAACACTCTTTATGTAAAGGTATGTTTCTTCCTCTGGCGCTGGCGGATAATCTTAACCAGACATATTGATTCAAGACAGTCCATTTTCGACTGATTCCATTCAAATATCGCAAACCTGAATTGATATATGAGTTAGAATATACTTATAGCCTGATGGCATTTCCCCTGGGTAAATCTCATCACGAAAATAGCATTCTTGATTAATTAAAAGTGATACTTATCCTAATAATATCATTGTCATTTAAAATGAATACGGCCAGATATCACCCAGATGCCCCGTTCGTATTGCTCCGCTTATATCCCCTCTTTCCCGCTGGTTGGATGACCCGAAATGGCAGACTGATGATATACTTTTGCGGTATCGAACTGTTAATGAGTCAGTCTGAAACAATCCTCTGGCGCGCTCTGGCATCACGGAAAAAACGTGACACCGACAGCGGCTGCTGGGATAATTCGATTTCGTTTTGATTTATGTTGAAATGGCAATCATAACCTATTGATTGTTAAAGTAAATAAAAGCAATGACTATAAGGATTAAAGCTATGGGTTTTCTTACCGGTAAGCGCATTCTGGTAACGGGTGTTGCCAGCAAACTTTCCATCGCCTACGGTATCGCGCAAGCTATGCACCGCGAAGGCGCTGAACTGGCGTTCACTTATCAGAACGACAAACTGAAAGGCCGTGTGGAAGAGTTTGCCGCTCAACTGGGTTCCAGCATCGTACTGCCGTGTGACGTTGCGGAAGATGCCAGCATCGAAGCCCTGTTCAGTGAACTGGTTAAAATATGGCCGAAATTTGACGGTTTCGTTCACTCCATCGGTTTTGCGCCGGGCGACCAGTTGGACGGTGACTACGTAAATGCCGTAACCCGCGATGGCTTCAAAATCGCACATGACATCAGCTCCTACAGCTTTGTGGCACTGGCTAAGTCCTGCCGCGAAATGCTGAACCCAGGCTCCGCACTGCTGACGCTGTCTTACCTGGGCGCAGAACGTGCTATTCCTAACTACAACGTTATGGGTCTGGCAAAAGCCTCTCTGGAAGCGAACGTTCGTTACATGGCGAACGCGATGGGTCCGGAAGGTGTTCGTGTTAACGGTATCTCTGCTGGCCCGATCCGCACCCTCGCGGCGTCTGGTATCAAAGATTTCCGTAAAATGCTCTCTCACTGCGAAGCAGTTACCCCAATTCGCCGCACCGTTACCATTGAAGATGTCGGTAACACCGCTGCGTTCCTGTGTTCTGACCTGTCCGCAGGTATTTCCGGTGAAGTTGTTCACGTTGATGGCGGTTTCAACATCGCTGCAATGAATGAGCTGGAACTGAAATAATCGCCCTCGCCCCCTGCCACAGGGGGCGCATTTCATTACACCTTTTCCCCTTTGTATTCCCGCTTGTCCCCCACATCCTGCTGTCTGTGCGCTTTAACGTTATATATATCTTTCTGATATTTATTATCACGTAACATTCTTTCATCCCTTCCACCGCTTACGCCAGGATAAAACAGCGAAAAAGATCCGCGTACCAGCATAACGACGAGTCCGGATCGCCACTTTTAGACCAAGGAACGACCATGGAACAACGCCGTGTTTCCGGCAAAAGCCACTGGTATCATGAAACCCAGTCGAGCGCCCGTCAGGCTCAGGCGCTACCCTTAGTTCCCGAAGCAGCCACTGTTGACGACCCGTTTCTGTTAAACCTCACCCTGCCCGATGCATTAATTCAGGCGTGCAACAGTTGGCTGACGCCAGCACGAACACTGTACAAATTCCTGTTTCCCCAGCGCGTAACGGTCAATCGCCTGCACACATTCAGCGCCTACGACCGCCTGAGTACTGCACTGACTGTCGCTCAGGTATATGGCGTGCAGCGCCTGTGTAATCACTATGCCGCACGTCTGGCCCCCCTTCCCGGCCCGGACTCTTCGCGGGAAAGCAATCGACGTCTGGCGCAAATCACGCAATATGCCCGCCAGCTCGCGCTGTCACCTGGCGTTATTGACGCCCGTGCCCGCCAGCAGCTTGATGACGTGGGATTAACAGAATACGACATTATTTTGATGGGCCAGGTTATCGGTTTTATTGGTTTTCAGGCGCGCGCCATCGCCACTTTTCAGGCGCTACAGGGACAGCCTGTGCGCTGGATCCCCGGCATGGAAATGCAGCAAGAGGCCGAACATGCCTTGTTTGACGCAACGCAAGTACAGTGGACGCCAGGCATTGCGCCGGTGGATTTACGCACCGCCAGCGCACGTCAGATGGAGTCACTTGCCAACTGGCAACCGTTGCCTGCTTTTCAGCTTCTCGCGCCCGTACTGGCGCATGAGTACCCCTCACTGGATGCGCTGGGTGAAATTTATAGCGGCGCGCTCACGGCGCTGGTGGACGACAACATTACACAACTGGTCACTCTCTACACTGCACGTATAAATGGTAGCGTAAATTGCTTTAGCGAAGCCTGGCAACGCTGGTACGGTGATGATGACCTTGCCGAAGCGGTGCGGAATGGTGATCGGGTACTGAAATGCCTCGGACAAACTCGCGAGAAAGAAGGTGCCATTGTGCAAGCTGTTCAGATGTTGACCTGTGCGCCCGACCGTTTTAGCCCGGCGCATTTTGCTCAGTTGAAAGAGAATGGCATTAACGAAGCATCAGCCATTGGATTGCTTATCTGGTGCGCGTTATGCGGCTGGTTAAACCGTCTGAAAATTGCCTTCGGTGACATCGCCTGATTCTGCTACAAGCGCCCTTACCCGGCATGTGGCTTTCTGCTAAGTCAGGGACGGGCATTTTGCTGAAACAGCGCTTGCTGCAACAGGCAGATTCGCGTAAAACTGTCAGCCGCTCTTTCAGCCACGAAAATACAAAATTATGTTTCAGGACAACCCGCTGCTCGCGCAGCTAAAACAGCAACTTCATTCCCAAACACCCCGTGCGGAAGGTGTCGTTAAAGCCACGGAAAAAGGCTTTGGTTTCCTCGAAGTCGATGCGCAAAAAAGCTACTTTATTCCGCCGCCGCAGATGAAAAAAGTGATGCACGGCGATCGAATTATCGCTGTGATCCACACAGAAAAGGAACGCGAATCCGCTGAACCTGAAGAGCTGGTTGAGCCGTTCCTGAGCCGTTTTGTTGGCCGGGTGCAGAAGAAAGATGACCGTCTTTCTATCGTTCCTGACCATCCGTTAATTAAAGATGTTATCCCCTGCCGCGCTGAACGTGGCGTGACGCACGATTTCAAAGATGGTGACTGGGCGGTTGCTGAAATGCGCCGTCATCCGCTCAAAGGCGATCGCAGCTTTTATGCTGAGCTGACGCAATTCATCACCTTCGGTGACGACCATTTTGTGCCATGGTGGGTCACCCTGGCACGTCATAATCTTGAAAAAGAAGCACCAAATGGTGTTGCGACCGCCATGTTGGATGAAGGCCTTGAGCGTATCGATCTGACCTCGCTGGATTTTGTTACCATCGACAGCGCCAGCACCGAAGATATGGACGATGCGCTGTATGTTGAAGAGACCGCCGAAGGCAAACTGCAACTGACCGTTGCGATTGCCGACCCAACCGCGTGGATCGCAGAAGGCAGCAAGTTGGACAACATCGCCAAAGTGCGTGCCTTTACCAACTACCTGCCGGGCTTCAACATCCCGATGCTGCCGCGTGAACTGTCTGATGACTTGTGTTCACTGCGCGCTAATGAAGTTCGCCCGGTACTGGCCTGCCGCATGACGCTGGATGCGCAAGGCGCTATCGAAGACAATATCGAATTCTTCGCCGCGACGATTACGTCAAAAGCCAAACTGGTTTATGACGAGGTCTCTGACTGGCTGGAAAACAGCGGTAGCTGGCAGCCACAAAACGAGGCTATCGCTACTCAAATTCGTCTGCTGCAGCGCGTATGTCAGGCTCGTTCTCAGTGGCGCCAGACCCATGCGCTGGTGTTTAAAGACCGCCCAGACTATCGCTTTATTCTTGGCGAAAAAGGCGAAGTACTGGATATCGTTGCCGAGCCGCGTCGAATCGCAAACCGTATTGTGGAAGAGTCAATGATTGCCGCCAATATCTGCGCGGCTCGCGTACTGCGAGACAAGCTCGGTTTTGGCATTTATAACGTGCATTTGGGCTTTGACCCGGCGAACAGTGAACAGCTTGCCACGCTACTGAAAGGCCACGGAATGCACGTGGATGCGGAAGAAGTGCTGACGCTGGATGGCTTCTGTAAGCTGCGTCGCGAGCTGGACGCACAGCCGTCCGGTTTCCTCGACAGTCGCATTCGCCGCTTCCAGTCCTTTGCGGAAATCAGCATCGATCCAGGTCCACATTTTGGTCTGGGTCTCGAAGCTTACGCCACCTGGACATCCCCTATTCGTAAGTATGGCGATATGATCAACCATCGCCTGCTGAAAGCGGTAATCAAAGGTGAAACCGCAGAACGTCCACAGGCCGAAGCTACCGTGCAGATGGCTGAGCGTCGTCGTCTTAATCGCATGGCGGAACGCGATGTTGGTGACTGGCTGTATGCCCGTTTCTTGCAGAATAAAGCCGGTACCGAAACCCGATTTAGTGCCGAGATTATCGATATCAGCCGTGGCGGCATGCGTGTTCGTCTGGTGGATAACGGCGCCATTGCGTTTATCCCGGCACCGTTCCTGCATGCAGTACGCGATGAATTAGTATGCAGCCAGGAAACCGGGACCGTGCAAATTAAGGGCGAAACCGTTTATAAAGTGACTGACGTTATTGATGTCACAATTGCGGAAGTTCGTATGGAAACCCGTAGTATTATCGCGCGCCCAGCCGCCTGATAAACCACGTTGTTTTGCTCCCTCTTTCATTCAGAGGGAGCAAAAATTTCTTTGTGAAAGCGATACCACCCTCATTTTTTTTCAAATCCTCACAAAAAGCATTAAAAGCGACCACAATAAAATAACTTTGCACTTTTTTGCGGCGTTTTATCCATTTTTCGCATCTGATGTTCTTTTGTACGGAACTCGTTTTATTATAAGATTGTAAATAAAAACAATACCTTCATCCCTGATTACCCCTTAATAAAAGGGGGTTAATCCGTCATTAGATGAGTAACCGTTGCGCTTTTTGGTGGGTTGGGAGACAGCATGAGAGACGATCAGGAACAGAATCTACTGTTTCGTTACCTGGGTTCCAGCAGCCCATTCTGGCGATTGACCGCTGACAGCAACGCATTACATTTCGCTCCTGATGAAGACTCTGAGTCAAGTCAGGTGGTGACACTTAATGATGAGCAGGCAACACAGCTACGACAAATGACCGTTATTACTTCCAGCCTGACTATGCATATATCTTTATTTGGCGATAATGTTCCCGTTCATTTAGTTGGCCGCAAAATCAATAAAACCGAGTGGGCCGGAACCGCGTCGGCGTGGAATGACACGTCATCTGTGGCACGGGATCTGGTTCAAGGGCTCTCCTTTGCCGAACAGGTTGTTTCCGAAGCCAATTCCGTAATCGTCATCCTCGATCGCCATGGCAATATCCAGCGCTTTAATCGACTTTGTGAAGAATATACGGGTTTAAAAGAGCAAGAGGTTATAGGGCAAAACGTTTTTAAACTCTTTATGAGCCATAATGAAGCCGAAGCCTCTAAACGCAATATCTCTGAATTTTTCCGTAACGGCGCTTCTTACGAAGTCGAACGCTGGATTAAAACGCGAAAGGGGCAACGTCTGTTCTTATTTCGCAATAAATTCGTACACAGCGGCAGCGGAAAAAACGAAATCTTCCTTATTTGTTCCGGCACCGATATTACCGAAGAACGTCGGGCACAAGAGCGTTTACGGGTTTTAGCGAATACCGACACCATTACCGGGTTGCCCAATCGTAATGCTATTCATGAGTTAATCAGCAACGCGATTGATAATCGTGGCGACTCGCAAATTGGTATCGTTTACCTGGACCTGGATAATTTCAAAAAAGTAAACGATGCCTATGGCCATATGTTCGGCGACCAACTTTTACAGGCCGTGGCCCTGGCGATTTTAAGCTGTCTGGACGAAGGCCAGACTCTGGCGCGCCTGGGAGGTGATGAGTTTATTGTCCTGGCGACAGATTCGTCGCAAAGCGCGCTGGAGGCAATGGCTTCGCGTATTATCACCCGTCTGCGCCAGCCATTCCGGATTGGCCTCATCGAGATTTACACCGGTTGTTCGTTGGGGATTTCCCTTGCCCCACAGCATGGTAACGATCGCGAAAGCATTATTCGCAACGCCGATACCGCGATGTATATCGCAAAAGAAAACGGACGTGGGAAATTCTGTGTTTTCACTCCCGAGATGAATCAGCGGGTTTTCGAGTATTTATGGCTTGATACTAACCTGCGTAAAGCACTCGATAATGACCAACTGGTGATTCACTATCAGCCCAAAGTCACCTGGCGTGGTGAAGTGCGCAGCCTGGAAGCCCTGGTGCGCTGGCAGTCGCCGGAACGTGGGTTAATTCCGCCGCAGGATTTTATTGCCTATGCAGAAGAATCAGGGCTGATTGTGCCCCTGGGGCGCTGGGTTATGCTCGATGTCGTGCGTCAGGTCGCGAAGTGGCGCGATAAGGGCATCAATTTGCGTGTGGCGGTAAACGTCTCAGCACGGCAGTTAGCAGACCAGTCGATATTCAGCGATTTAAAACAGGCTTTGCATGACCTGAATTTTGAATATTGCCCGATAGACGTTGAACTGACAGAAAGTTGTCTGATTGAAAATGCGGATCTTGCGCTGTCGGTGATTCAGCAGTTCAGTGATTTGGGCTCTCAGGTACATCTCGACGACTTTGGCACCGGTTACTCTTCCCTTTCACAACTGGCGCGTTTTCCTATAGATGCGATAAAACTCGATCAATCCTTCGTTAAGGATATCCATAAGCAGTCTGTTTCGCAGTCGCTGGTGCGGGCGATTGTTGCGGTCGCACAGGCGCTGAATTTACAGGTGATTGCCGAAGGGGTTGAAAATGCGAAAGAAGACGCCTTCCTTACCAAGAACGGCGTCAACGAACGGCAGGGATTTTTATTTGCTAAACCCATGCCCGCTGCCGTATTCGAGCGATGGTATAAGCGCTATCAGGCGCGGAAAAAGGGCTAGCTCGCTTTACTTAAACTGGTGGATGAATGCCGGTTCTGCAACTGCACCAGACGTTCCATATAAGCCACGTCTTTCGGTTGCAGGCAGAAGGCGGCATCAACCCAGTCTTCGGTAATGTCCATGAGCTCACTGCGAGGAAGCTGCATTACGCGTTGACGCGCGCGCAACATCGCGCGGATACCATTGAGCCGGGGTTGCAGCGTATCAATAAACGTACGTACAGCCAGATAGCTTTGTCCGGGCTCAAAAAGCTCATCCACCAGACCCTGTTGCGCATACCACTCCGCAGTATGAGACTCGCCTTTGTAGATCAATTCCTCCGCCAGTTTCATCCCTGAGCGACGGGCCACCAGCGAATAACCTCCCATGCCCGGGAACAAGTTAAAGGCAATTTCCGGAAATCCGAGGCGAGCATCGCGTTGCGCCAGGACAAAATGGTGCGCCAGCGCCGCTTCAAAGCCGCCGCCTAATGCACTGCCTTCGACCATGGCCAGCGAAATCGCGCCAGTATCGAACCCGCGAGACGCCGCATGTACGCAATCGACGCAAGCACGGGCATAGGCACGCAGTGCTTCCCGGCGGCCATTTTGAATGCAGTCAACAAAGAAGTTCAGATCGCCCCCCACGTTGTACATGCCGGGTACCAGCGAGCCCGTTACCCAAAAATCGACGGCAAATCCCGCTTGCCGGACAAGCCAGGAGATGTTCATGATCTCTTCGATTAATACATGGTTAAAACAGGGCCGAGGCTGAGCGCGCAACATCATCCATACAGTGCGGCGTTCTTCTTCGTAGTAGCCCGAAAGTTGCGTAAAACGTTCATTATCCGTAAAAAGTTTACACGTAGCCTGGTTGATAACTGTCATAGACTTACTCCTCCGGAAATAAAAGCGCAGTGTGCGCAGAGCAAGACTAATCCAGCAGCAACCTTAGCTGTATGTAACTTAATGAATATATAATTGGTACTTATAATATTTTGAGATTTCGCTTTTCCCCTTCTCTTTTTACACTGTTTTCTGCATCATTCATTTTGTTAATTTTCAAACATAAAGGTGAAGACATGGCCGACATTGATGTAAAGCAACTGACCGGACGGCTCGATACCGTGCTGGACATTCTGGTTGCGGGCGATTACCAATCCGCCATTCGTAACCTGGAAATTCTGAAGGCTGAATTACAGCACCTTGATAACGCGGATAAATCCGCACCTGCAGGCACCCCTAAAACACCCTGGGAAGTCTGACTGATACCCTCTCGCGTTAGCGGACCACAGGAAGGTGGCGCCGTTATAGCTTTTTATTAATAGACGTAACGACTCTGAAAGTAGTGGACATGAATTCCCGACAACAATTAATACTGCAGACGGTAATCGATAAAGGGCGAATGAGCGTTTCGGATCTGTCAAAAATGACAGGGGTTTCCGAAGTGACCATCCGACAGGACCTCAATACCCTTGAAAAACAGAGTTACCTGCGTCGTACGCACGGTTTTGCCGTTCCGCTGGATAGCGACGACGTCGAAACGCGCATGATGAATAACTACACCGTAAAACGTGAGCTTGCTGACTACGCCGCATCGCTGGTAAGTGACGGCGAAACGGTATTTATCGAAAACGGTAGCTGCAACGCGCTGCTGGCCCGTCGTCTTGGTGAGCAACGTGGCATCACTATCATTACCGTTAGCAGCTATATCGCACATCTCCTTAAAGATGCCCTGTGTGACGTTATTCTGCTGGGCGGTATCTATCAGAAGAAGAGTGAAAGCGTCGTCGGCCCCCTTACCCGGCAATACGTTCAGCAAGTGCATTTCAGCAAGGCATTTATTGGCATTGATGGCTGGTTGCCTGATACCGGTTTTACCGGCAGAGATATGATGCGCTCTGACGTGGTTAACGCGGTGCTGGAAAAAGGCAACGAAGCCATTGTCCTGACCGACAGCTCAAAATTTGGCGCGGTGCATCCATACACGTTGGGCGTGGGCAACTGCTTTAATCGTGTAATCACCGATGCGGGTATCCCCGCAGATGCTCAGCGCCAGTTGCAGGAATCTGGTCTTCTGGTCGATATCGTCAACACAGCCGCTTCGCTTTAATAGAAACAGCCCGCTCAGTCGGGCTATCTCCTTCATATCTGAGACTATTCTGACCCGCCAATTAAGACTATTTACCCTGCCGGTAAAAATGTTCAGACGTAAAATTATATTCAGCGATATAACAGGACGTAACTATCACACGCGTGAATTTAGTAACACCTGCGCCATAAGGTTTTACGGAAAGTCTTTAGTACAGGCTAAAGGCACTATACTTAAAGAGAACACTTTCCGTGAATCAACTATTCAGGAGAAAGTATGATGATGTTAACAAGCAAAAAAATGGCAGCCGCTCTGCTGGCTGTAACCCTGGCAATGTCTCTGAGTGCATGCGGTCACTGGTCAAAACGCGATCGTAATACCGCAATCGGTGCCGGCGCGGGTGCTTTAGGTGGTGCTGTCTTAACCGATGGTAGCACGCTGGGTACACTGGGTGGCGCGGCGGTTGGTGGTATTATCGGTCACCAGGTTGGTAAATAATTCGCTTCATCACGGCACTTAAAACAGAATAAAGATACTTTCTTTCAGGTCTGAATAAGCAGTATTAAAAAGGCCGCGATGAAAATCGCGGCCTTTCTCTTAGGCAGAAATCTTACCCGCCTGCCAGTTTAACCTTCATCCCTTTCGCTTCCAGTAACGATTTAAGCAAATCACGTTTATCGCCCTGAATTTCAATAACGCCATCTTTTACTGAGCCGCCGCAGCCACATTTCTTTTTGAGCTCAGCGGCTAAGGTTGCAAGCGCGGCGTCATCACCTTCAACACCGGTGATCAGGCATACCCCCTTCCCTTTACGGCCACTGGTCTGACGCTGTATACGCACAACGCCATCGCCTTTCGGGCGCTCAACGGGCGCTTTTTCTTCATTAATTCGCCCGGTTTCGGTGGAATAGACCAGACGACTATTGTTATCGCTCATTACGCCTCCAGGCCAAGAGATGCGTTAATATCGCGCAGGGTCTGAGCAGGATCAGCAGACTGCGTGACCGGGCGACCAATCACCATATAATCTACACCGGCTGCCAGCGCCTGCTCCGGGGTCATAATGCGACGCTGATCGCCCACCTCACTGCCCTGCGGACGAATACCCGGCGTCACCAGTTTGAATTGTTGACCAAAAGCCGCTTTAAAGCGCACCGCTTCTTGCGCTGAGCAGACGACACCGTCCAGACCGCATTGCTGCGTCAGGCCCGCCAGACGTTCTGCGTATTCAGCAGGGGTAGCGGTAATACCTAATCCTTGCAGATCGCTGGCTTCCATACTGGTGAGTACCGTTACTGCAATAAGAAGTGGCGCATCGTTACCGAAAGGGAGAAGCGCCTCTTTGGCGGCGGTCATCATTCGTGCACCGCCAGAAGCATGTACGTTCACCATCCACACACCTAAATCTGCCGCTGCTTTTACCGCGTGCGCTGCCGTGTTTGGAATGTCATGAAATTTTAAGTCCAGAAACACGTCAAAACCGCGTTGTTGCAGGTCGCGAACCAGTTGCGGGCCAAACAGCGTGAACATCTCTTTGCCGACTTTCAGCCTGCAGTCACGGGGATCGATGCGGTCAACAAAGGCCAGAGCCTTATCACGGTTATCGTAGTCAAGCGCGACCACGACCGGAGAAGACGTTAACGCGCGGGAAATAGATGAAGCAGTGGACGTCATGATGAGACCTTCTTTGATGAGGGCACCCGCTCAGGCGCGAATAATAAACGGCGAGCATTCTACCTGTGCTAAAGCGGAATTGACAGGCTCCATTCACCCACTGCCAGGCGATGAGACTGCGGTGCTAAATCTGACGGGTGAAAAAAACCATTAGTATGTTGTAACTAAAGCGCGCTTTTTTTTAATACTACTGCCCGTCGAGACCGCGAATAGGCTTAACGGTCGACCAGGCACGGCAGGACGGGCAATGCCAGTACATCGTAAAGGCGGTAAAACCACATTTATGGCAGCGATAGCGCGGTTTGCTGCGAATTTGTTCGCCTACCATGTCGCGCAGTACCATCAGACTCTCTTTTGCGCGCCCTTCTTCCGCTTCGTTCAGATGGTAATCCATCAATTTATGGAAAACACGCATCGTTGGGTGGCGCTGCAATTGACGCGTGACGTACATCTGCGCAGGATCCTGCCCTTCGCGGTTTTCCATAATTTCCGCCAGCATCAATTCCGCTGTTGCGCCGGTGTTCTCTTCGACACAGCGCTGGAGGAACGCGGCCCACTCGTCCTGTTTGCCCAGATGCTGATAACACACCTGCAGCATTTCCAGCGTTTCGCTGACCAGTTCTTTATCCTGGTCGATGACACGCAGAAGGCTCTCTACCGCTTTGGCGTATTCCCCTTTTGCCATAAACACGCGTCCCATCATGATCGACACGCGTGGGCTATCGCGGTCGGCGGCCGCTCCTTTTTTCAGCAAGGCCATCGCCTTATCCATATCGTCATTCCCCATTTGCTGTAACGCCAGTTCACAGTAAAAATGGGCAATTTCGCCTCGCTGCTTATCTTTACCAAGCTTAACCAGCCGCTCCGCAACATCAATGGCTTTCTGCCAGTCGCTGGTCGCCTGATAAATTTGCAAGAGCTGCTGGAGCGCGCTGATACGAAAATCTGTCTCATCAACAAGTTGATTGAACATATCCTCCGCACGGTCATACATCCCTGCGGCCATGTAGTCACGGCCCAGTTGCTGAACGGCAAGCAATCGCTGGTCATAAGAGAGCGACGCGCTTTCCATCAGGGTCTGGTGAATGCGGATAGCGCGATCGACTTCGCCGCGCGAGCGGAACAGGTTTCCGAGGGTAAGATGGGCTTCGACAGTGCCGGTATCCTCTTTGAGCATGTCGAGGAACAGGTCCACCGCCTTATCTTGTTGGTTGCTCAGAAGCAGGTTCATACCGGCTACGTAATCACGCGATAGCCGGTTTGCTTCGTCCTGCTTAGTTTGTTGAGCATTTCTGCGCCCCATGTACCAGCCGTATGCAGCCGCAACAGGTAACAGCAGAAACAACAACTCCAACATATACGATTATTCCTTTACTATCGGCGTACCGGGATTCACAGCAGCCGTGGTAGCAGGCGCGAGTTGATGCTCAAGTCGTTTAATTTTCCGCTCCGCACGCGCCAGAGAAACACGTACGCGCAGCCAGAACAGACCACAAATCAGCCAACCAATGACAAAACCAGCAGCAAAAAGAACGGCCAGTAATGTCGAGATGCGATATTCGCCCTGGGCGAGCAGATAATTGAAGGTCACCTGCTGATCGTTTTGTGCACCAAGCGTGACCGAAACGACAAAAATCGCCAGCACCAATAAGAAAATGAGTAAATATTTCACATTACTTCCCGTTATGTGGTTATGAGCGAATAAGTTATGTTCAACTGACTGCATCCAGCCTTATAAACTACCATTTTAGCGTCTGGCGGGAAACGGAAATGCGTGACACCTCATACTGATTTAGGGTCTAAATGCAGAATTTCAACTTTCCTGCTCCCTTTCGGCGATTTCCTGCTTCTCTTCGACGGGTGGCGTCAACGGTCCACACAGGCGTTGCGCAAGCCAGGTGGCGATTGTCACCAGCATCCAGGAGATGAGTGTCGCGACAACCAGATCGCGAGGCCAGTGCATGCCCAGCAGTAATCGGCTTCCCATGACACTTGTAGCCCACAGCAGTAACACGACAAGGGTCCAGGTACGACGACGAGGCCAAAGCAAACCGACACCAAGGAGCGCCCAACTTGCAGCAAACATGGTATGGCCTGAGGGGAATGCAAACCCCGTTTCGTTTTGCCAGTGTTTGCGTAAAAACTCAGGAATAGCCGCCTGGTTGATCAACTGTGTTTCCACGAGTTGGCTTCGCGCTTTACGTTTCAGGCTGTAAAACTCATCGGATTGAATATTATGTGTTTTTTCAAGCCAGACCACAAATGGCCTGGGTTCCTGTACCCGCTCTTTCACCCACGATTTCACCCCCTGGCCCGCAAGGATCGCACAGCCCAGGATAGCAAACAGCATGAGTGCCGCTTTTAATCGAAAACGCAGGCACCACAAAAACCAGCCGCAGAGAATTACATGGGTGATAATGCCCCAGGGTTGGGTCACGGTCTCCGTCATCCAGTACATTGCGCGCAGCCATCCGCTGCTTTCCCCAGGCTGCCAGCGCCAGCCTGATATCCATACAACAACCGGCATAATTAACAGTATTCCCGCACCGACTGTCGTGCGCTTTGCAATAGAAAACATCTCTTCTCCTTTGATCTGTAACTTCACAATCATAACTGATAAATAACATTTTCGGGAAAAGTGCCAGATTTGTGCGTTTTAACAGCAATGCGTCAGGAGGTGGTTAGTGATGTAAAGCGCATTGTGGCAAAATGACGTTATACAAAAGGCCAATCGTCTGACGGCCAGCATAAATCTGGAGAATCACATGCAGCTTAAACGCGTGGCAGAAGCCAAACTGCCAACCCCATGGGGCGATTTCCTGATGGTGGGTTTTGAAGAACTGGCAACCGGGCAGGATCATGTTGCACTTGTCTTTGGGGATATTTCCGGGCAGTTACCTGTTCTGGCACGAGTCCATTCGGAATGCCTGACGGGCGACGCGCTGTTCAGCTTGCGCTGCGATTGCGGTTTCCAGCTCGAAGCGGCATTAACGCACATTGCCGAGGAAGGCCGGGGCGTGTTGCTGTACCACCGCCAGGAAGGTCGTAATATTGGCCTGCTCAACAAGATTCGCGCCTATGCGCTGCAGGATCAGGGTTACGACACCGTGGAAGCAAACCATCAGTTAGGATTTGCCGCCGACGAACGCGACTTCACCCTGTGCGCCGATATGTTCAAACTGCTGGGTGTGGATGAAGTACGTCTGTTGACCAATAACCCACTCAAAGTCGAGATCCTCACCGAGGCCGGAATCAATATCGTTGAACGCGTGCCGCTGATTGTCGGGCGTAACCCGAAAAATGCGCACTATCTCGATACCAAAGCCGCGAAGATGGGTCATCTGCTGAGCGAATAACACTGAATATGCCGGGTAACTGTCACGCAGCCACCCGGCATAGCGGACGTTTAATGCAGCATATTGCGGATCACATAATGCAGAATGCCGTCATTCTGGTAGTAGGTCAGCTCTGTGGACGTATCGATACGGCAGCGACAATTCACCACCTCTTGCGTACCGTCAGGGCGGGTTAACGTCACCGGAATGGTCGCACCGGGTGTAAGCTGATTCAGCCCGGCGATATCCAGTTTCTCTTCCCCGGTCAGCCCCAGCGTTTTACGCGTTGCGCCCTGCGGGAACTCCAGCGGTAAGATGCCCATCCCAATCAGGTTTGAGCGGTGGATACGTTCGAAAGACTCCGCAATCACCACCCGCACGCCCAACAGGCGCGGCCCTTTCGCCGCCCAGTCACGGCTGGAGCCGGAACCGTACTCTTTACCGGCAATGACCGCAAGCGGCGTACCCTGCTGCTGGTAGCGCATCGCGGCATCATAGATAGCAACCACTTCTTCACCCGGTAAATAACGGGTCATTCCCCCTTCCACGCCGGGGACCATTTCGTTACGAATGCGAATATTAGCAAATGTGCCGCGCATCATGACTTCATGGTTACCGCGACGCGAGCCATACGAGTTGAAATCCCGCCGCTCGACGCCGTGGCTTTGTAGATAACGACCTGCGGGGCTATCGGCTTTGATGCTACCCGCCGGTGAGATATGGTCGGTGGTGACGGAGTCGCCGAGCATCGCCAGGATGCGCGCACCGTGAATATCCTCAACCGGTTTCGGACTCGCTTCCATATCCTCAAAGAACGGAGACAGTCGAATATAAGTTGAATCACCCTGCCAGTCGTAGGTGTCCGAGCTTTCCACCTGAATCGCCTTCCATTCCGCTGTCCCTTCGAAAACTTCTGCGTATTCTTTACGGAACATATCGGTGGAGACTTGCTCGACAGCGCGGGCGATATCCTGGCTGGATGGCCAGATATCTTTCAGATAGACCGGATCGCCTTTACGATCGTGACCCAGCGGATCCGTGGCCAGATTGATGTTCATATTACCCGCCAGCGCATAAGCGACCACCAGCGGCGGTGATGCCAGCCAGTTGGTTTTCACCAGAGGATGGATGCGCCCTTCGAAGTTGCGGTTGCCCGAGAGCACCGCGCCAACCGTGAGATCCCCCTGCTTGATGGCCTGCTCGATAGGTTCTGGCAGCGGCCCCGAGTTACCGATACAGGTAGTACAACCGTACCCGACGAGGTTGAATCCCAACTCATCGAGATACGGCGTTAGTTTCGCCTGAGCGAGGTAATCGGAAACCACTTTCGAGCCCGGCGCCAGTGAGGCTTTCACCCATGGCTGACGTTTTAAGCCGGCCTTGACCGCGTTTTTTGCCAGCAACCCCGCGGCCATCAGAACACTTGGGTTGGATGTGTTAGTGCAAGAGGTAATCGCAGAGATCACTACCGCGCCGTCAGGAAGCTCATGTTTTTCACCTTTGAACACGTACTCTACTGGCTTACGATCCTTCTGGGCGGTATTGAGTTCCAGTTCGGTACTGGCAGCAAAAGCTTTAGGCACATCTCCCAGGGCCACACGGTCCTGGGGACGTTTCGGCCCGGCCAGGCTGGCTTCAACATCATTCATGTTCAGCTCAAGCGTGCTGGTAAAGATGGGCTCGTCGCCTGGGTTACGCCACATCCCCTGCGCTTTGGCATAAGCCTCAACGAGGCTAACCTGCTCTTCGCTACGTCCGCTAAGACGCATGTACTCAAGCGTTACGCCATCAATCGGGAAAAAGCCGCAGGTCGCGCCATACTCCGGCGCCATATTGGCAATAGTCGCCCGGTCAGCCAGAGGAAGCGAGTCCAGGCCATCACCGTAAAACTCAACGAATTTGCCCACTACACCATGCTTGCGCAGCATCTGGGTTACGGTCAAAACGAGGTCTGTGGCGGTGATCCCTTCGCGTAATTTACCGCTCAGTTTGAATCCGACCACATCAGGAATCAGCATGGAGACGGGTTGGCCCAGCATAGCCGCTTCCGCTTCAATCCCACCGACACCCCACCCCAGCACGCCGAGACCGTTGATCATCGTGGTATGCGAGTCGGTTCCCACCAGGGTGTCCGGATACGCCACCCACTCTTTGTCCTGTAATTCGCTCCATACCGCTTTGCCCAGATATTCCAGATTGACCTGGTGGCAAATTCCGGTTCCCGGCGGCACGACGCTAAAACGGCTGAACGCCTGCTGTCCCCAGCGCAGGAAAACATAGCGCTCGTGATTACGTTCCATTTCAAGGCGGACGTTCTCTTCGAAAGCGTCGTCATCACCAAAATGATCGACAGTGACGGAGTGGTCGATAACGAGATCAACGGGGGAAAGCGGATTCACTTTAGCGGTATCGCCACCGAGGCGTTTAACCGCCTCACGCATGGCGGCAAGGTCGACCACCGCCGGGACGCCGGTAAAGTCTTGCATCAAAACGCGGGCGGGACGGTAAGCAATTTCACGGTCGGCATGGGCTGTTTTCAGCCATCCCGCAAGGGCACGGATATCTTCTTCTGTGACAGAATCGTCATCCTGCCAGCGCAGGAGATTTTCGAGTAATACTTTTAGCGACTTGGGTAGACGCGCAATATCCCCAAGTTCCTTTGCGGCCAGCGGCAAGCTGTAGTAGTGATACGTTTTATTCTCTGCCTGCAACGTGTCCTTACTGGCTTCGCGTAGGGTAGACGACATAAGCTCCTCCTTAATAACAGGGATAGCGAAACCCTGATGCTTATCAGGGTCTGTATTAAAGATAACACAAACATGTCGTAACGTTTTTATAACAACTCAAAAGGCTAAATCTTGAGGTCAGGTGGGCAAGTGCTGGAGATTAAAGCAAAAAACCTCGCCTGAGCGAGGTTTTTCAATTGATTAGGATAACCATATCCTGATGAGCTCTCCCCAAAACAACAGGGAAAAAGAAAACGCGCTCATCCATGACCAGTATTTTACAGAACGGCGATTATTCATCATATACACACCAAAGAATGTATTCATTGAAGCTGCGTTGAGACGCAATTTATTATTGCTGTGGTGTATTTATTTAACAGTACACAAGTACACATCAGAATCATGAGTTAATTACCTCGCTAATTCTAATGATAACAATTATTGTTTTGGCACTTCGTCTTCCGCGAAGATGTCAATAAACGCTTGCTGCTGAGGCGTCAATTTCCAGGACGCCGGAACAGTAGTTGAAGCTTGCGGTTTCGCTGCTTTCGGTTTGTCATGCGGATGACACACTTGCTTCACTGGCTCAGAGCGACCTGTCACAGCCATTTTAACCCCAGAATTTCCAGATAATTAACGCTACCACGACCCAAAAGACGGCAGAACCCAGAAATACCGCCAGCCACGCTTTACGCTTGAGCTGCGGGTCCCTTTGCGGTTCTTCGCTTCCTGATGGCATTGCTAACCTCGTACAATCGACATCACTTATCATTTTAGGCACCAACAATCGGTACAATTAATCATGGATGAGATAAATCCTAAAGAAACTTTAGTCGAAAAGCTAGTGAATTTACGCATCCTGTTCAAAGAATATTTAATCTTTTGACCGCAAATAAATTATTGAAGTGAAAAATTTGCGAAGGGGCAATTTAGTTTCTATGTTTGTCGCAAATTTATGACAGATTATGTAACAGGAGAGAAAATCAATCAGGCAAAAGTATCAGATGGAAATAAGAGGATGATAACAATAATTCGACTTAGGGAAGGTTAAGGGGCTCCTTTTGCTATAAAAGGCTACCCCGCTAACATTATTTTTCCGGAAGTTTAATGTCCTTAAACATCGCCTCAATATCTTCGTTCGAACGTAACGCCACGGCGGCGTCAACCACATCACGCGTCAGGTGTGGCGCAAAGCGCTGAATGAAATCATACATGTAGCTGCGCAAGAACGTGCTGCGACGAAAACCGATCTTGGTCGTACTGTGGCTGAAAATTTCCTGCGCATCCAGTTTTACCAGATCCGGGTCGGAAATCGGGTCGACGGCCATACTGGCAATCACCCCTACACCAAGCCCCAGACGCACATAGGTTTTGATAACGTCCGCATCGGTCGCCGTAAAGACAATACGCGGCGACAGCCCTGCCCGGTTGAAGGCGGTATCCAGCTCAGAACGCCCGGTAAAACCAAAGGTGTATGTCACCAGCGGATATTGCGCCAGCTCCTCAATCGACACCGATGGCTTACCTGCCAGAGGATGATCCGGGGTCACCACAATCGAGCGATTCCAGTGGTAGCACGGAAGCATCACCAGGTCGTCATAGAGATGCAGTGCTTCGGTAGCGATAGCAAAATCCGCATTACCTTTGGAGACAGCTTCCGCAATTTGCGTTGGCGACCCCTGATGCATATGTAACGAGACCCGGGGATAACGTTCGATAAATCCCTTAATCACGTTCGGTAACGCATAACGCGCCTGCGTATGGGTGGTCGCAACATAGAGCGAGCCTTTATCCGGCCAGGTATGTTCCCCCGCCACCGATTTAATGGCGTCAACTTTAGAGAGAACTTCGCGGGCAATACGGATGATTTCCTGTCCGGCTGGCGTTACCTGGGTGAGGTGTTTACCGCTGCGGGCAAAGATCTGTATCCCCAGTTCATCTTCAAGCATACGAACTTGCTTACTGATGCCTGGCTGAGAGGTATAAAGACCTTCTGCCGTTGAGGAGACGTTGAGATTATGGTTCACCACTTCAACGATATAGCGAAGCTGCTGTAATTTCATGAAAGACCATCCAAATTCGCGCAAACGGGCAATCGCTTAAGACGATTTCATAATAAAAAAGGATTTAACTATAACCACTATATCATTTATATCTTCTATGTATAGATTCGAACAAAAAATAATAACCATGTTATAAAAAAAGGGCCGGATAACCGGCCCTCAATTTAAGCTATTAATCTTACAGCGTTATTTTTTGGCTTCCGCCCATTTCCCATCAACGTAAAACGCCGACCAGTTTGTCGCTTTGCCGTCTTTTTCCGACGCAACATACTGCTGTTTCGTTTTACGACTAAAACGGACAATGGTCTTATTCCCTTCCGGATCCTGCTGCGGCGCATCCGCCAGATAACGCAGTTTTTCCGGCAAACGGTCGCGGAAGCGATATAACTCTTCCACTAACGGTGCACGCGTTTCGCGCGATTTCGGGAAGGTGTTAGCCGCAAGGAAAACTCCGGCTGCGCCGTCACGCAGAACGAAATACGCGTCCGATTTTTCGCACGGCAGTTCCGGCAACGGAACCGGATCTTCTTTCGGTGGCGCGACTTCGCCATTACGCAGGATCTTACGCGTGTTTTTGCAGTCGTCGTTGGTACAGGCCATGTACTTACCGAAACGTCCCATTTTCAGGTGCATTTCAGAGCCACATTTTTCACACTCAACCACCGGACCGTCATAACCTTTGATGCGGAACTCGCCCTCTTCGATTTCATAACCGTCACAGGTCGGGTTATTACCGCAAACATGTAGTTTACGTTTAGGATCGATCAGGTAGCTGTCCATCGCCGTACCGCACTTTGTACAACGGCGTTTGGCGCGCAACGCATTGGTTTCCGCGTCGTCGCCTTCCAGCACGTTCAATACTTCGTTTTCCGGCACCAGGTTAATGGTGGTTTTGCAGCGCTCTTTTGGTGAAAGTGCATAACCGGAGCAACCGAGGAACACCCCGGTACTGGCAGTACGGATCCCCATCTTACGACCGCAAGTCGGGCAATCAATGCTGGTAAGCACCATCTGATTCGGGCGCATGCCGCCTTCATCCGGATCTCTTTCCGCCTGGTCAAGTTGGCGGGAGAAATCGCCGAAGAAACTGTCCAGCACCTTCTTCCATTCCGCTTCGTGGTTTGCCACCTGGTCGAGACGGTCTTCCATCTGCGCGGTGAAATCGTAATTCATCAACTCACGGAAGTTCTCTTCCAGACGGTCGGTAACAATTTCACCCATTTTTTCCGCATAGAAGCGACGGTTTTCCACGCGCACATAGCCACGGTCCTGAATGGTCGAAATGATCGACGCATACGTTGACGGACGGCCAATGCCACGTTTTTCCAGCTCTTTAACCAGTGACGCTTCACTAAAGCGCGCAGGCGGTTTGGTGAAGTGCTGAGCCGGCGTTAGATCAATCAGCGACAGGACATCACCCGTGTTTACCGCTGGCAGCGTACGGTCTTCATCGCCTTTACGCAGCGCTGGCATCACCTTCGTCCAGCCATCGAAACGCAAAATGCGACCGCGTGCTTTCAGGCGATAATCACCCGCGCCCACGGTAATAGTGGTGGAGTCGTATTGCGCCGGCGTCATCTGACAGGCGACAAACTGGCGCCAGATCAGTTGATACAGTTTCTGCGCATCAGTTTCCATATCTTTAAGGGCGTCAGCCTCAACCCCAACATCGGAGGGACGAATCGCTTCGTGCGCTTCCTGGGAGTTCTCTTTGCTGGCGTACTGGTTGGCATTTTCCGGCAGATATTTTTTGCCGTACTTATCACCAATAAAGGTACGCACCATGCTGACCGCATCCTGACTCAGGTTGGTGGAGTCAGTACGCATATAAGTGATGTAACCCGCTTCGTACAGGCGCTGGGCCATCATCATGGTTTTCTTCACGCCGAAGCCAAGACGGGTACTTGCCGCCTGCTGCAGTGTGGAAGTAATAAACGGTGCGCCCGGCTTGCTGCTGGTCGGCTTGTCTTCGCGCTCAAGCACCGTATAACGGGCTTTTTCGAGCAGGCTAACTGCCGCCATCGTTTGTTCACGGTTAACCGGACGGAAAGGTTTATCCCCTTCGTGCGTCACCTGGAGTGGCAGAGAATCGCCACCCGGCGTTGCGGCATTAGCGTCAACTTCCCAGTACTCTTCCGGAACGAAGGCTTTAATTTCGCGTTCACGCTCAACTACCAGACGCACAGCAACCGACTGTACTCGACCAGCCGACAGGCCACGGGCAATCTTCTTCCACAACAGTGGAGAAACCATGTAACCCACCACGCGGTCCATAAAGCGCCGCGCCTGCTGGGCATTCACACGATCAATGTTCAGCTCGCCCGGCTTTTCGAACGCCTGGCGAATCGCATTTTTGGTGATTTCGTTAAACACCACGCGGCTATAGCGCGTTTCATCGCCACCGATCACTTCCCGCAGGTGCCATGCAATGGCTTCCCCTTCGCGGTCAAGGTCGGTTGCGAGATAGATATGGTCGGCTTTTTCAGCGAGCGATTTCAGCTCAGAAACCACCTTCTCTTTTCCGGGCAGCACTTCATAGTGCGCATCCCAGTTGTGCCATGGGTCAATGCCCATGCGATTGACGAGAGCGCCGCGTTCATCCTTTTTAGGCTTCTTAGCCGTTTTGGTGGAGGCAGAGTCAGCGCTCTTTTTAGGTGCTGAGCCACTGGTCGGCAAATCGCGGATATGACCTACGCTGGATTTCACCACGTAGTCATTACCCAGATACTTATTGATCGTTTTGGCTTTTGCCGGGGACTCAACGATGACGAGAGCTTTACCCATATTCACCTTTACCTAATAAAATTCTTCCAGGAATACGTCGCACATTGATTCACCTTCCGCTGGCGACGAGCCAATGATATTGCGGTGGCGACAATGGATATCAACCCTTTTCTTGACCATAAGCGAAAGTAATCGCTAGCAGATGATTGAGTTAACAGGCTTTTTCGCTAGTCTACGATACAGCACGACGATTTTACGGTCGAATGTCAAGCAAATCTGTTGCCAGATTGACGAAAGGGTCACACTGTACCTGATAAAATTTGTTACGCAACTTTATTAGCATGCAAATTCGAATCACGCCAGCACTACCGTAACGGGAAACCCCTTGCCTGCGCAGGGAAAATTTGCCCCTGGGCCGCGTGGGGCGTAAACTTGTTAAATTTTTAAGGAGGGGCGAAATGGAGCCGACTAAGCAACCTATCGATCGTCAGTCTCTGCTTGAGCTGGCAAACCAACTTATCCGCGATCATGAAGACACACTGTCCGGCATTGAAGCAACCGACGTAAGCCAGCGCAACGGGGTGCTGGTGTTTAGCGGCGAGTATTTTCTGGATGAACAGGGGCTGCCGACCGGGAAAAGCACTGCAGTGTTCAATATGTTCAAATATCTGGCGCATGAACTGTCTGAAAAATACCATCTGATCGATTAAACAAAAACGCGAGGCCATGGCCTCGCGTTTTTGTTTGTACTCGCCTTACATCAGCGGTTTCTGTCCGCGCTGCCACCAGCGCATCAGCAACCGGTCTGCGCTTTCTGCAGCGCTTCCGGTAAAGCGGTCGATGAGCTTTTTGCGCTGCTGATAGCGCAAGCCAATGACCTCATGGCTCTCAAACAGCCCCAGCAGCAGCTCGTCACTGGTACCGACCGCATCGACCAGCCCTTTTTCCAGTGCCTGCGAACCATACCAGTGCTCGCCGGTCGCTACCTGTTCTATATCCAATTGCGGGCGCATCTGATGCACAAAGCCTTTGAACAGGTCATGCGTTTCATTGAGGCTCTCGCGGAATTTCTGCCTTCCCTCTTCGGTGTTTTCACCCAACAGAGTCAGCGTGCGTTTGAACTGCCCGGCAGTATGCAGTTCGATATCAATCTCTTTACCTTTCAGGAAGCGGTTGAAGTTGGGGATCTGCGCCACAACGCCAATCGATCCAATAATAGAAAACGGCGCCGCAACAATTTTATCCGCCACGCAGGCCATCATATAACCGCCGCTGGCGGCGACTTTATCAACCGCGACGGTGAGCGGAACCTGCTTATCGCGCAGACGCTGCAACTGCGACGCAGCCAGCCCGTAACCATGAACAACGCCGCCGGGGCTTTCCAGACGGAGAACCACCTGATCTTCTGGCTTCACCAGCGTCAACACTGCGGTTACCTCTTCGCGCAGCGCGCCCACTTCATGGGCATCCATGCTGCCTTTAAAGTCCAGCACCCAGGCGCGTGGTTTGCCCGCTGAGGCCATGTCGCCAGATTTTGCTTTGGCCTTTGCCGCTTTTGCATCCTGTTTGGCTTTTTTCTTTTGGGCTTTATGCCACAGCTTTTGCTGCTGGCTGTCCAGCAACGCCACAGCCATCTCTTCCTGCATTTCCTTATAGTCTTCGCTCATGCGGGTAATACGTAATTCCCCCCGCTGACGTTTGCGCTGTGTCAGATTAACAATAAGAATTGCGACCACCGCAATCGCAACCACAACAGTCGCAATTTTGGCTAAAAACAAACCATATTCAGACAGTAATTCCACGCATTCCACCTTGGTTCAGCCACTTAACAATCGCATTCAGTGTACATGAGCCTTTCTGGCGAGTCTCGCATTGCCACCCTTTCGGATATTCAGTCGACCAGTTTCAGCACATTCCGCTATACATTATCCCAACGCACGGGAGACTCTCTGCCAGACTGATTGAAATCGCTTTCTGTTTCAGGCATAAAGCCAACACGATTTAAAAACGGGTTGAGACCAAGGAGTTAGCGTGCATTACCAGCCACAACGCGACCTGTTGCGAAACCACATTATTCTGGTCACCGGCGCCAGTGACGGCATCGGCAAAGAAGCGGCGCTGACTTATGCCCGCTACGGCGCGCGCGTCATCTTACTGGGGCGTAACGAAGACAAACTCCAGGCCGTTGCCGGACAGATAGCATCCGAAGGCGGCCAGGCCGCCAGCCTCTTCACACTGGACATGGCCACCTGTACACCCGATGATTGTCAGCGTCTTGCTAACGAGATAACGCAACACTACCCGAGACTGGACGGTGTGCTGCATAACGCTGGCGTGCTGGGTGATGTTTGCCCAATGAGCGAACAGCAGCCAGCCGTCTGGGATAACGTAATGCAGGTTAACGTCAACGCCACTTTCTATTTGACCCAGGCGCTCCTTCCTTTATTACTCAAAGCGGAAAGCGGCTCGCTGGTCTTCACATCGTCAAGCGTTGGCCGCCAGGGCCGTGCAAATTGGGGTGCCTATGCCGCCTCTAAATTTGCCACCGAAGGCATGATGCAAGTGCTGGCTGAGGAGTACCAAAACCGTTTACGGGTCAATTGCATCAACCCGGGCGGTACCCGGACGCAGATGCGCGCCAGCGCCTTCCCGAGCGAAGATCCGCAGAAATTAAAAACGCCAGCCGATATTATGCCGCTCTATCTATGGCTGATGGGCGATGACAGCCGTCGCAAAACAGGCATGAGTTTTGATGCTCAGCCAGGACGAAAACCGGGGATATCACAATGAGTGAAGAACGTTACCAGCAACGCCAGCAGCGGGTGAAAGACAAGGTCGAAGCGCGCGTGGCGGCAGCGCAGGAAGAGCGCGGCATCATTATCGTTTTTACCGGCAATGGTAAAGGCAAAACCACCGCTGCATTTGGCACCGCCGCACGTGCCGTCGGCCACGGAAAGAAGGTCGGCGCCATTCAGTTTATTAAAGGCACCTGGCCTAATGGTGAACGTAATTTACTGGAACCGCACGGGGTCGAATTTCAGGTGATGGCAACCGGGTTCACCTGGGACACGCAAAACCGCGAGAGCGACACTGCCGCCTGCCTTGAGGTATGGACACATGCGCAACGTATGCTGGCGGACGAATCGCTGGATATGGTGGTGCTCGACGAGTTGACCTATATGGTGGCTTACGATTACCTGCCGCTGGAAACCGTTCTTGATGCGCTGGAAAAGCGCCCGGCAAACCAGACGGTGATCATCACCGGTCGCGGCTGTCACCGCGATATCCTGGAGATTGCCGATACGGTCAGTGAACTGCGCCCGGTAAAACATGCTTTCGAAGCGGGCGTCAAGGCACAGATCGGTATCGACTATTAAGACACCGCTGGCAGTAGCGTAGCTATGCGACACTGCTGCCATGCCAGTGATTTGTTCAACCATCACACTCGCCCACACATGTGACAGTGTCACGCTTTTCCAGCGCAGTATGGCGGAAATTATAATATGCGGGAACGAGAGGACGTTTCCGGCAAGGTAACCGGAAACGTCAGGAAATTAGCCGTTGCTGTTACGCCCACCGGAACGACGGCTACCCGGTGCCTGACGATTGCCTGACACCTGGCTGTGGCGTTTTACCGCACGACGAATCTGATTGGCTTTCATGCGGCGACGATCTTTTTCGACCGCCACTTTTGATGCAGTTTCCGGCGGCAACCCTACCAGCTCGCGCAGGTAGTTGGTTTGGGCCAGATCCAGTTCAGTATAACCACCGCGCGGCAATCCTTTCGGCAGTGGAATGTCGCCGTAGCGCACACGAATAAGACGGCTAACCTGCACGCCAACCGCTTCCCACAGGCGACGCACCTCGCGGTTACGCCCTTCGGTCAGGGTCACGTTATACCACTGGTTGATCCCTTCACCACCGCTAAATTTAATGGTTTTGAATGCTGCCGGACCATCTTCCAGTTGAACGCCACGTGACAGTTCACGCACCTTGGCCTCTTCAATCTGGCCGAATACACGCACCGCGTATTCACGTTCCACTTCACGGCTTGGGTGCATCAGGCGATTCGCCAGTTCACCGTCGGTGGTGAACAACAGCAGACCACAGGTGTTGACATCAAGACGTCCAACTGCAATCCAACGGGCGCCGCGCAGTTTTGGCAGACGATCAAAAACGGTCGGACGGCCTTCCGGATCGTTACGCGTGCACAGCTCACCTTCTGGTTTGTAATACGCCAGCACACGGCAGATTTGTTCAGCGGACTCTTTTATCGAGATAAGATGACCGTCGATGCGAATTTTCAGCGCCTGGTTCACTTCAACGCGATCGCCCAGCGTGGCAATCTTGCCGTCTACGCTGACGCGGCCTGCTTCGATGATGGTTTCGATTTCACGGCGGGAGCCGTGGCCAGCTCGCGCCAGCACTTTCTGTAACTTTTCGCTCATAGAGCTTCCTCGGGTGTCGCCTTCACAGGCGTCGAATAAGGTCATCAGGCCACTGCGGCACCTGTGAAATGGCCGCGTAGTATAGCGGCTTGCTTCATTATAGGAAAGGTTTAACGTCGCCGACGCCTTCACGAATAACAACCGGGGCATCGTCGGTAAGATCGACCACCGTTGTCGGTTGTTGCCCCAGATACCCGCCATGGATAATCAAATCGACCAGCTTTTCCAGACGGTCTTTAATTTCATCCGGATCGGACTCGGTAAATTCGCTGCCAGGTAGCATCAACGAAGTAGAGAGCATCGGCTCGCCAAGGGTATCGAGTAACGCCAGCGCAATTGGATTCGCCGGGACACGCAGACCGATGGTTTTACGTTTTTCCTGTAACAGGCGACGCGGCACCTCTTTCGTTCCTTTCAGGATAAAGGTGTAGTTACCTGGGGTGTTATTTTTGATCAGACGAAAAGCCACATTATCGACGAACGCATAGGTCGATAGCTCAGACAAATCGCGGCACATCAGGGTAAAGTTATGGCCATCCGGCAATTGACGGATACGGCAAATACGCTCCATCGCCCCTTTGTCTTCAATTTTACAGCCTAACGCATAGCCGGAATCGGTAGGGTAAACAATCACCCCGCCTTTACGGACAATCTCAACGGCCTGGGTAATCAGGCGCGGTTGAGGATTCTCCGGATGAATGTAAAAAAACTGACTCATACTTCCCTCTCTTCACTGTTTTGCGGCTGCTCCCATTTGCACCAGACGCCCTCAACATCAGCCGGTAGCCAAAGCTTGCGCCCCAACTCAATCCATGGACATGGCTGATGGAAATCCGATCCCTGCGAGGCCAGTAAACCAAACTGGCGGGCATACTCGGCGAGTTGTTTACGCTCATTGGGAGCCTGCTGGCATTGGGCAACTTCCATCGCCTCTCCGCCGCTTTGGGCAAAATGCGCCAGCAGTCTTTTCAACCATTTAGCGGAGAGGTCATATCGACCCGGATGGGCCAGGACCGCCGTTCCGCCAGAATGATGAATCACTTCAATAGCTTGTTCTATTGTACACCACTGCGGTGGAACATATCCGGTTTTCCCGCGCGCAAGATACCTTTTGAATACATCGGCCATATTGGTGGCTTTACCGCACTCCACCAGGAAGCGGGCAAAATGGCCACGCGTGACGGCAGCCCCTTGCGCCAGTCGCTGCGCGCCCTCCCATGCGCCCGGAATATGCGCCTTTTCCAGCCGCTCGGCAATCAGTCTGCCGCGCTGCTGGCGTCGTTCATGCTGATCCTGTAAAAATGTACACAGCGTCGGGTTTTCGATATCCATATTCAGCCCCACGATGTGGATCTCGTGGTTTTCCCAGACGGTGGAAATCTCCACACCGCTAATGAGTTTGAGTGCCAGCCCGGCACGTTCAATTTCTTCACGCGCAGCGGGAATGGCTGCGGTAGTGTCGTGATCGGTAATCGCCAGGGTCCCTACGCGCATTGTAACCGCACGGTGGACCAGTTCTTGTGGTGTCAGGACGCCATCGGAGGCAATAGTGTGGCTGTGCAGGTCATAAATCACTGCGTAATTCGTGTCGCTCAAAAGCGGCTCCCGTGGCCGATAAAACAATAACTGTGCCCTATCATAACGTTCTGCGGCGATTTTCTGAAATCGAGGGTTGACTTTCCTCGCTCGAACCAGTTAACTAGTACGCAAGTTCACTCCACGAGGTATCACTGATGAATATGCATATTTCCGTAAACCGCTGGTGGCGCACTCCCTGACATTGGGCAGTGTTTCACGTGCGTATTCAGCACACCGATACCCGGCCCGCCAACTGAGCGGGCTTTTTTTTGAACACATTTATGAGAGCAACTATGCAAACGCAAAAACCGACACTCGAATTGCTCACTAGCAACGCGCTGTACCGGGAGAACCCGACCGCGTTATTCCATCAACTGTGTGGTGCACGTCCGGCAACCTTGTTGCTGGAATCCGCCGACATCGACAGCAAAAACGATTTAAAAAGCCTGCTGCTGGTGGATAGCGCGCTGCGCATTACCGCGCTGGGTGACACTGTCACTATTGAGGCGTTAACGCAAAACGGCGCGTCTCTGTTACCGCTGCTGGATGCCGCGCTTCCGGCTGGTGTAGAAAACACCGTCCGGGCAGATACTCGCGTCTTACGTTTTCCGCCCGTCAGCACCCTGCTCGACGAAGACGCACGCCTGTGTTCACTCTCTGTTTTCGATGCCTTCCGTCTGTTACAGGGGCTGGTCGAAGTCCCTGCCGATGAGCGCGAAGCCATGTTCTTCGGCGGCCTGTTTGCCTACGACCTGGTGGCCGGATTCGAAGATTTACCCGCGCTGCGCCATGACCGTCGCTGCCCGGACTACTGCTTTTATCTGGCAGAAACTTTACTGGTGATCGACCATCAGAAGCGTCACACCCGCATTCAGGTGAGCCTGTTTTCCGCCGATGCTGACGAAAAAGCGCGACTGACTCAACGAATTGAAACCCTGCATGAACAATTAAATGTGCCGCCAGGGCCATTGCCAGTTGAATCCGTCAGCGATATGCGCTGCGAATGCAACCAGAGCGATGAAGAGTACGGCGCGGTTGTGCGCCAGATGCAAAAAGCGATTCGTGCCGGTGAGATTTTTCAGGTCGTGCCGTCTCGTCGTTTCACCCTGCCGTGCCCGTCACCGCTGGCCGCCTATGAAGTACTGAAAAAGAGCAACCCAAGCCCGTACATGTTCTTTATGCAGGACAATGACTTCGCCCTGTTTGGCGCCTCGCCGGAAAGCTCTCTCAAATATGACGCCACCTCACGCCAGATTGAAATCTACCCGATCGCCGGGACTCGCCCACGCGGACGTCGCGCCGACGGTTCCCTGGATCGTGACCTGGACAGCCGTATTGAACTCGAAATGCGTACCGACCATAAAGAGCTTTCCGAGCATCTGATGCTGGTTGACCTCGCGCGTAACGATCTGGCACGCATTTGTACTCCAGGCAGTCGCTATGTGGCAGATCTGACCAAAGTCGACCGCTACTCCTTCGTAATGCATCTGGTTTCGCGTGTGGTCGGTGAACTGCGACAGGACCTGGACGTGCTCCACGCTTATCGCGCTTGTATGAACATGGGCACGCTCAGTGGGGCCCCAAAAGTACGCGCCATGCAGCTTATTGCCGATGCAGAAGGCTCCCGCCGTGGCAGTTACGGCGGCGCGGTGGGCTATTTCACCGCCCACGGTGACCTGGATACCTGCATCGTGATTCGTTCTGCCTGGGTTGAAGACGGTGTCGCCACCGTTCAGGCAGGCGCTGGCGTGGTACTGGATTCAGTGCCGCAATCAGAAGCCGATGAAACACGTAATAAAGCCCGCGCGGTTCTGCGCGCCATTGCTAAAGCGCATAACGCTCAGGAGACATTCTGATGGCTGACATTCTGCTGCTCGATAATATCGACTCATTTACCTATAACCTGGCGGATCAGTTGCGCGCCAGCGGGCATAACGTGGTGATTTACCGTAACCATGTTCCGGCACAAACCCTGATTGACCGCCTGGCGACCATGAAAAACCCGGTGCTGATGCTCTCGCCAGGGCCAGGGGCGCCGTCAGAAGCAGGCTGCATGCCTGAGTTGCTGACCCGCATGCGCGGCAAATTGCCGATTATCGGCATCTGTCTGGGACATCAGGCAATTGTAGAAGCCTATGGCGGCTATGTCGGTCAGGCAGGCGAAATCCTGCACGGTAAAGCCTCAAGCATTGAACATGACGGTCAGGCCATGTTTGCCGGGCTGGCGAACCCGCTGCCGGTGGCGCGCTACCATTCACTGGTGGGCAGCAACATTCCAGCAGGGTTAACCATCAACGCGCATTTTAATGGCATGGTGATGGCCGTGCGTCATGATGCGGATCGCGTGTGTGGATTCCAGTTCCATCCGGAATCCATTCTGACTTCGCAAGGCGCCCGCTTGCTGGAACAAACCCTGGCCTGGGCGCTGCAGAAACTGGAGCAGACCAATACCCTGCAACCAGTACTGGAAAAACTGTATCAGGCGCAAACCCTGAGCCAACAGGAAAGCCACCAGCTTTTCTCTGCCGTGGTGCGCGGCGAGCTGAAGCCTGAACAACTGGCCGCAGCGCTGGTCAGTATGAAAGTGCGTGGTGAGCACCCCAATGAAATCGCCGGGGCGGCCACCGCGTTACTGGAAAATGCCGCGCCGTTCCCACGCCCGGACTACCCGTTTGCCGATATCGTGGGCACCGGTGGCGACGGCAGCAACAGTATCAATATTTCCACCGCCAGCGCTTTTGTGGCGGCGGCCTGTGGGCTTAAGGTTGCCAAACACGGTAACCGCAGCGTTTCCAGCCGTTCCGGCTCATCCGATTTACTGGCAGCTTTCGGCATTAATCTGGATATGAATGCGGATAAATCCCGCACTGCGCTGGATGAACTGGGGGTCTGTTTCTTATTTGCACCGAAGTATCACACCGGGTTCCGCCACGCGATGCCGGTGCGCCAGCAGCTTAAAACGCGCACCTTGTTTAACGTCCTGGGGCCATTGATTAACCCGGCGCACCCGCCGCTGGCGTTGATCGGTGTTTACAGCCCGGAACTGGTGTTACCCATTGCCGAAACCTTGCGTGTTCTGGGCTATCAACGTGCGGCCGTTGTGCACAGCGGTGGGATGGATGAGGTGTCACTGCATGCCCCGACGGTAGTGGCTGAATTGCGTGACGGCGAGATCAAAAGCTACCAGCTTACCGCTGCTGATTTCGGTCTGACGCCCTATCACCAGGAGCAACTGGCAGGCGGCACACCGGAAGAAAACCGTGACATTCTGACACGCTTACTACAAGGTAAAGGTGAAGCCGCCCATGAGGCCGCCGTCGCTGCAAATGTCGCCATGTTGATGCGTTTACATGGTGAAGAGGATTTGCAAGCTAACGCGCAAAAAGTTATGCAGGTGCTGCACAGCGGCGCCGCCTATGACAAAGTCACCGCACTTGCGGCAAGAGGGTAAAGAATGCAAACCGTATTAGCAAAAATCGTCGCGGATAAGGCGATTTGGGTAGCCGCCCGCAAGGAGCAGCAGCCGCTGGCCAGTTTTCAGAATGACGTGGTGCCGAGCACTCGTCGCTTCTACGACGCCCTGCAGGGTACGCGCACCGCGTTTATCCTGGAATGCAAAAAAGCATCCCCGTCAAAAGGGGTGATTCGCGATGATTTCGACCCGGCGCGAATCGCCGGGGTTTACAAACACCATGCGTCGGCCATCTCCGTACTGACCGACGAGAAATATTTCCAGGGCAGTTTTGATTTCCTGCCTGTTGTCAGCCAGATCGCGCATCAGCCGATTCTGTGTAAGGACTTCATTATCGACCCTTACCAGATTTATCTGGCGCGCTTTTACCAGGCCGATGCCTGCCTGCTGATGCTCTCGGTACTGGATGATGAGCAATACCGCCAGCTCTCTGCCGTCGCCCACAGTCTGAGCATGGGTGTACTGACCGAAGTCAGCAATGAAGAAGAGCTGGAACGCGCTATCGCGCTTGGGGCAAAAGTGGTCGGCATCAATAACCGCGACCTGCGCGATCTGTCCATCGATCTGAATCGTACACGTCAGTTGGCTCCGCGCCTGGGCGCGGGGGTAACGGTTATCAGCGAATCAGGGATTAACACTTATGCCCAGGTGCGTGAACTGAGCCATTTCGCCAATGGTTTCCTGATTGGCTCCGCGCTGATGTCTCATGACGATCTGGACGCCGCCGTTAAACGCGTTTTGCTTGGCGAAAATAAAGTCTGCGGCCTGACGCGCCCGCAAGATGCGCTGGTCGCTTATGAAGCGGGAGCGATTTATGGCGGTCTGATTTTCGTTGCCTCTTCCCCCCGTGCCGTCAACATCGCCCAGGCCCGCACGGTTATGGCGGGCGCACCGCTCCAGTATGTTGGTGTGTTCCGTAATGCGCCGGTCGAAACCGTGTCGGCCAACGTGGAGCAACTGGGGTTAGTCGCCGTACAGTTACACGGCAGTGAAGACCAGCACTATATCGACACACTGCGTAAGCAGTTGCCGGATAGCGTAAAAATCTGGAAGGCGCTGAGCGTGGGCGACACCCTGCCGGCCCGCGACCTGAACCATGTCGATAAGTATGTGTTTGATAACGGCCAGGGCGGTAGCGGTAAGCGTTTTGACTGGAGCCTGCTGTCAGGGCAAACGCTGGACAACGTACTGCTGGCTGGCGGACTTGGCGCAGATAACTGCGTGGAGGCGGCCAAAACCGGCTGTGCCGGACTCGATTTCAATTCAGGCGTAGAGTCTGAACCCGGGAAAAAAGACGCCGATAAAGTGGCCTCGGTATTCCGAACTTTACGCGCTTATTAAGGAAGAAAACCATGACGACATTATTAAACCCGTATTTTGGTGAGTTTGGTGGCATGTATGTGCCGCAAATCCTGATGCCTGCACTGCGTCAGCTGGAAGAAGCCTTTGTCAGCGCGCAAAAAGATCCTGAGTTTCAGGCGCAATTTACCGATTTACTGAAAAACTACGCCGGTCGCCCGACCGCGCTGACTAAATGCCAGAACATTACCGCAGGGACGAATACCACCCTGTACCTGAAGCGTGAGGATTTACTGCACGGCGGCGCGCACAAAACCAACCAGGTATTAGGACAGGCGCTGCTGGCCAAACGGATGGGTAAAACAGAAATCATCGCCGAAACCGGTGCCGGGCAGCACGGTGTGGCATCGGCGCTCGCCAGCGCCCTGCTCGGCCTGAAATGCCGCATCTACATGGGCGCGAAAGATGTGGAGCGTCAGTCACCAAACGTCTTCCGTATGCGCTTAATGGGCGCAGAGGTGATCCCGGTACACAGCGGCTCCGCCACCCTGAAAGATGCCTGTAATGAAGCGCTGCGCGACTGGTCTGGCAGCTACGATACCGCGCACTACATGCTCGGTACCGCCGCAGGCCCGCACCCCTTCCCGACTATTGTGCGTGAATTCCAGCGGATGATCGGTGAAGAGACCAAAGTGCAGATCCTCGAAAAAGAAGGCCGCCTGCCGGATGCCGTCATCGCCTGCGTGGGCGGCGGCTCCAATGCGATCGGCATGTTTGCCGATTTCATTGAAGAAACCAGTGTTGGCCTTATTGGGGTCGAACCTGCCGGACACGGTATCGAAACCGGTGAACACGGCGCGCCGCTTAAGCATGGCCGCGTGGGGATCTATTTCGGAATGAAATCCCCAATGATGCAGACCGATGAAGGCCAGATCGAGGAGTCGTACTCTATCTCTGCGGGGCTGGATTTCCCGTCCGTGGGGCCACAGCACGCTTATCTGAACAGCACCGGTCGTGCGGATTATGTCTCTATTACCGATGACGAAGCACTCGAAGCCTTTAAGACGCTGTGCCGCCACGAAGGGATTATTCCGGCACTCGAATCCTCCCACGCCCTGGCCCATGCGCTGAAAATGATGCGTGAGAACCCGGAAAAAGAGCAACTGCTGGTGGTTAACCTGTCTGGCCGTGGAGATAAAGATATCTTCACCGTACACGATATTTTGAAAGCGCGAGGGGAAATCTGATGGAACGCTACGAGACACTTTTTAAACAATTGAAGGAACGCAAGGAAGGCGCATTTGTTCCCTTTGTCACGCTGGGCGATCCCTCACCTGAGCAATCACTGAAAATCATCGATACGCTGATTGAAGCTGGCGCCGATGCACTGGAATTAGGGATCCCGTTTTCAGACCCTCTGGCAGATGGCCCGACCATTCAAAACGCCACGCTGCGCGCCTTTGCCGCAGGCGTCACGCCGAGCCAGTGTTTTGAAATGCTGGCCGCGATTCGCCAGAAACATCCGACGATCCCGATTGGCCTGCTGATGTACGCCAACCTCGTCTTTAGCCGCGGTATAGATGAGTTCTATGCCCAGTGCGAGAAAGCGGGTGTCGACTCAGTGCTGGTCGCCGATGTGCCAGTGGAGGAGTCTGCGCCGTTCCGTCAGGCCGCGCTGCGGCATAATGTCGCGCCGATCTTCATCTGCCCGCCAAACGCCGATGACGAGTTGCTGCGTCAAATCGCCTCGCACGGTCGCGGTTATACCTATCTGCTCTCCCGTGCCGGGGTTACCGGGGCGGAAAACCGTGCCGCGTTGCCGCTCCACCACCTGGTCGAAAAACTGACCGAGTATCATGCTGCACCGCCATTGCAAGGGTTTGGTATCTCTGCGCCTGACCAGGTGACCGCAGCCATTGACGCGGGCGCTGCCGGGGCAATATCAGGTTCCGCTATCGTCAAAATTATTGAGAAGAACCTTGATAAACCTGCCGTGATGCTCGAAGAACTTGGCGCATTTGTCCGGGCGATGAAAGCTGGCACTCGTCAGTAATGCCTCCTGACGCCCGGCCCACCGCCGGGCGTTTTTTTCCGCTCACTGAAACAGCGTCTGCACCTTCGGCACAGCCCCATTTCACCAATAGCACTCATTCTTTGCTGATGCGTCTGTCTTATTATTCGTTTTTCAGCGGCCTGTCGTTTCCCTTTTCTTCACCCGGTGGCTGACTGTTAACTACAACACAATCCTGACTCGCGACGGCTATAGCGGGTCAATTCTGCGTTGCCTGCATAACGCTAAGGCTTAATAATGTCGAGGATATGTGGGACACGGATGACAGTAAACAACGTAGCGTATTCATCATCCGTCAGACGCTGATGTCTTTAATGGGAAGGATGTCCATATGTTTAATAAAGCCGCATTGATAAGAGGCTGGTTTACAATTGCGACGATTTTCACCTGTTTCACCCTTGGCAGTTATATAGGCCATTACTATTTTGCCGGTTCACGTATTCCATGGCTTATAGGGGTTATTGCCGCAATAGTCATCAATTGGGGATCATACGGTGTGCTAAAAAAACTCACCTGAATTTCTTTTTGATAAAAACTGGCCACCCTTATGCGGCCAGTTTTTTATAGTGCCTGTCAGAAGCGATAGCCAGCAGCGAACATAAATACCCACGGATCGAGCCGCGTACTCACGCTTTGCTGAGCGCCTCCCGCTTTAAAGCGAACGTCCGTATCAATATCCATGTACCAGACCGAGGCATTAATCAGCCAGTTACGGTTAATTAAATAATCCACCCCTACCTGTCCTGCCGCGCCCCAGGAATTTTTCAGGCTTAAATCAGAAAGTCCAGCCGATTTACCCGTATCGTTGAATTTTTCATCAAAGAACATGGTGTAGTTGATACCCGCACCAATATACGGGCGGACTTTACTTGCGGCATCACCAAAATACCACTGTGCCATGAGCGTTGGGGGCAAGTGGTGAACGGTTGCAATATTACCGGTTGGGCCGGTCCCTACTTTATGACGAAACGGGGTCGCTGCCAGCAATTCCACGCCAACGTTGTCCGTTGCCATATACGTCATGGTCAGTCCGAGCTGGGTATTATTATCGACGTTAAAACTTCCCAGACTCCCTAACACATTATCCGATCCCTCCGTCGGCCTCACAGTCGCGGAACCGGCACGCATGAAAAATTCCCCCGCTTCATGCGCATACGCACCTGCGGAAAGACTGCTGAGGATCAATGCTGCCACGGCTAATTTATTCATATCCACTCCATGTATGTGGTTTTTCATAGGCGCCGTGAATATACCTATAAATAAGTACATCGTGATCCAATCTGGATCACATTACATTCGTTAATTTAACATTTATTGATCTGAGTTAATTTTGACTGCCAGTTCACACTTTTAGTTTTTGTATTCACATCAATTTTGCCGTTTAAACTTGCTAAAAAAATCGTCATCGTTCCCTCTTGCCGACGCGTGTTCGTGGGTCTACTTTAATGAACTCACAATTTGAATTGATGCGTAGTTATTGCAGGTGTGCCATGAGTGATCTCAACCCGTGCATGTCGTGCGGAGCCTGTTGTGCTTATTTTCGTGTCTCTTTCTACTGGGCCGAGGCGGATGACGCTGGCGGTTCCGTACCGGCTCAACTGACTGAGCCTGTCACCCCCTTTTTACGCTGTATGCGCGGAACCAATCAGAAGCGAAGCCATTGTGTCGCGCTGGAAGGCATTCCGGGTGAGTCAGCGCGTTGCCGTATTTATGAGCAACGACCATCTCCTTGCCGCGAATTTATGATGTCGGGCGAGAATGACGAGGCCAATGAGGCCTGCGATCGCGCCCGTGCGTATTACGGATTACCACCGCTTTACAAAGATATGCTTTTCCATACATCCACGGAGGCTGCCACCGATGACGCTTTCAGGGTACAATTGTGATGAATTTAACATTGCAGAACTCAAGGAGAGTGCATGTCTATCACGGCAGAATCCGTTTACCGTGACACGGGGAATTTTTTTCGTAATCAGTTTGTTACCATTTTACTGATTGCACTTCTATGTGCATTTATTACAGTGCTGTTAGGGCGCGTCTTTTCGCCCAGTGACGCCCAGCTTTCGATCCTGGGTGAAGGTGATTATCTGGCGGAAAGCACCGGGTTGTTCGACCTGGTGCGCAATATGACGCAGGAACAGCAGCAGGTATTGCTACGCTTATCAGCGGCAGCCACCTTCTCCGGTTTGATCGGGAATGCCATCCTGGCGGGCAGCACGTTGATGATGATCCGGATGATCTCGGCAGGGCAACGCGTTAGCGCGCTTCGTGCTATCGGTGCCAGTGCGCCGGTTTTGCCCGCGCTGTTTATCCTGTTCATGTTGACAACCTTTATGGTGCAAATCGGCATGATGTTCATCTTCGTACCCGGCGTATTACTGGCTATTTTGCTGGCGTTCGCACCGGTGATGATGGTTCAGGATCGCGCGGGCGTCTTCTCGGCGATGCGCGGCAGTATGCGTCTGGGCTGGAACAATATGCGTCTGGTCGCGCCTGCGGTCATCGGCTGGTTGCTGGCAAAAATCGCACTGCTGATGTTTGCACATAATTTAGCGTTTCTTACGCCGGAAGTCGGTGCGGTGGTCGCAAACACGGTGAGCAACATGATATCTGTCGCTTTGCTCATTTATCTGTTTCGCCTGTATATGCTGATACGTCAGTGATTTTTCGCCTGCGATAGCAGGCAATTTAACGGAACCGTAGAATGAAGCAGTTTCTTGATTTTCTCCCACTGGTGGTGTTTTTCGCTTTTTACAAGCTGTATGACATTTATGCAGCAACGACAGCTTTGATCATCGCTACGGCTGTTGTCCTGATTTATAGCTGGGTGCGTTACCGTAAAGTCGAAAAAATGGCGCTGATTACTTTTGTACTGGTGGCCGTTTTCGGTGGACTGACGATTTTCTTCCACAATGACGAATTCATTAAATGGAAAGTCACGGTTATCTACGCCCTGTTTGCCGGTGCCTTGCTGTTTAGCCAGTGGGTAATGAAAAAACCACTTATCCAGCGCATGCTGGGTAAAGAGCTCACCCTGCCACCGGTAGTATGGGAGCGCCTCAACCTTGCCTGGGCGCTGTTTTTCATCCTTTGTGGTCTGGCCAATATTTATATCGCCTTCTGGCTGCCACAAAATATCTGGGTGAATTTCAAAGTGTTTGGCTTAACGGCGCTGACTCTTATCTTTACCGTATTAAGCGGTGTTTATATCTATCGTCACATGCCGCAGGACGATAAACCCTGAGTGGCACATAAAAAACCGGGCTGTGCCCGGTTTTTTTCTACATATCAGCTTATCTAATTGTTTTCAGCCATAAATCCATAGTAGCATCCCGCCAGAATTCCCCCTTCTTTATTGATGAGATAACCATGTCTAACACTCAGGATGCACCGCAGGGCGAACTTGTTCTGCGCACACTGGCAATGCCGGCAGATACCAATGCGAACGGTGATATTTTTGGCGGCTGGCTGATGTCGCAGATGGATATGGGCGGTGCGATCCTTGCTAAAGAGATCGCCCACGGACGCGTCGTCACTGTCCGCGTCGATGGCATGAGTTTCCTGCGCCCTGTCGCCGTGGGCGATGTGGTGTGTTGTTATGCGCGCTGTGTGAAACGCGGTAATACGTCGGTTACCATCAACGTCGAAGTCTGGATTAAAAAGGTCGCCTCAGAACCTATTGGTCATCGTTATAAAGCCACGGAGGCACTGTTTATATATGTTGCCGTGGATAACGACGGCAAACCGCGACCGCTGCCCGTGCAGGCATAAAAAAAGCCTCCATCAGGAGGCTTCCTTGCTTAATCCATTGTCGCGCCACCGTCCATACGGAAGATAATATTAACCGTGATGCCGGTGCCCGGTTTACCCGGCTCATAACGCCATTTACGCATGGCCGTTTTCACCTCACGCTCAAACATGTTCGCCGGCTGTGCTGAAAGAATTTCCACGTTGTCGATACGGCCATCCTGTAGTACGTCAAATTTCACGCGAACACGTCCTTCAATACGCAAGGCTTGTGCACGCGGCGGATATTGAGGCTGGGTGCGGCTTAATACGCGCGGGCCTGCCGGGACCGACGGCACAGGTTTGGTGGCGATGGCTGGCGCGTTATTCATCGCCGGGCGCGGCGGAGCGTTACTTTCTACCGGTGCCGCCGGGCGGGGTTCTGCCGGTTTTGCTTCACGCTTAGGCTGCTCGACTTTTTTCTCCGGTTTCGGCTTCGGTTTAGGTTTTGGCTTCGGTTCAGGTTTGTGGATCACCACCGGCGCTTCTTTTGGCGGCTCGGGAACGGGTTCCGGCTCGGGTTCCGGCTCCACAACGGGTTCTGGTGGTGGCTGCACCGCCTGCGGCGGCTCCAGCTCTGCCGGTGTCACCATGGTCACCGTAATCGGCGCAGCGGGTGCCGGTAATTCAATAACCTGATGTACCGAGGCATACAAGATGGCCGCCACGACAGCGCCATGCATACCGACGGACAACAGTGTCGGCCAGGGAAAGCGACGGGGTAAATCAAGGGCCATTGAAGTCATAATCGTTTCAGTTGAAAAAGCAAAGCTAGATTCTAAATGCAAATAGCAATCATATTCAACCAGCCATCGCGTCTGACCCAGATTTTGCGCGCATACGGTTAAAAAAAGCGCACTCTGAAAGAGGATATTCACGCGTCATCATCTTTGCGTTGCAGGCACTTATGGATTCACATAACGTAGTTGTTTTCTCATCATGAAGGAGCCCTACCCGTGCTTTATGTAATTTTCTCACAGGACGTTGCTGATTCCCTCGAAAAACGCCTTTCCGTGCGCCCGGCTCATCTGGCACGTCTGCAATTGCTGCATGACGAAGGTCGTTTATTAACGGCAGGCCCTATGCCAGCCGTAGACAGTAACGATCCGGGTGCGGCGGGTTTTACCGGCTCAACCGTTATCGCAGAATTTGAATCTCTGGAAGCGGCGCAGTCCTGGGCCGACGCGGACCCATACGTCGCGGCGGGTGTTTATCAGCACGTCATCGTTAAGCCGTTTAAAAAGGTTTTCTAAAAACGATAATTAACTTAAATAAACCAATATGTTACTAATATATAAATATTGATTTATTTAAAAAAGGACACATTGAAGTACACGTTATTTTTTGTGTCCTTTTTATTACTCACAAAATTGGGTACCGTCCTCACCCGCACGGTTAACAATCCACTTCGCGCCTCCAAAGTAATTCGCACCATCCCGATCCTGCTTTAGCCCTTTCGGCATTCTTCCATCTCCTATACTTTAAACCTGACCAATCGGAGGTGTTCATGTGTGGACGATTTACCCAGGTCCAAACGCGTGAAGAATGCCTGGCTTACCTTGCAGATGAAAGTACACATGATTTCTAGAACTCTCCTGCGTACACCTTCATTGAGCTCTGAAATGGCTTTATAGCGTCTTGATATTTCGACGGATGACTCATAAAGATACTCCATTGCCCGCTCGAGGCTGCTAATGCCAATTTTCGCCAGATAAAGATCAAAGCCGAATCCGCATTTCGCCCCGGACAGGCCAAGTCCAGCCATAACGTCAGTGCCGGTAAGACTTTCTGATGCAGTGGCGTTGCGTACGGAAAAGCAAAACGGGAAACATTATGCAATCAGCACATACCTAATATTCAAAATTTCTATTGCGGGATTTCAATGAATAAGCCAGTTACAATGCAATGTGCAAAAAAAGTATTATGCATAAATCAGAATTATGTCGTGAAAAAGGAGAGTCAAATGAGACATAGCCAGCAACATGCCCCCAGGGTATTCAGGCTGACTTCCTCAGTAGGCGATTGTGGAACGAACGATCCGAAAGAAGTTAAAATTGTCCAGCAGAAGCTTGTCGATGCCGGATATTCTGTAGCGACAGGAAGACATATTCAACCTGATGGGCGTTGTAACCTTGATACCGTCGAAGCAATACGCTGGTATCAACGATTGCTGAATTTATCACCATCAGGACTGATAAATGCTACTGATAACTGGTTTATGCAGGCACTGGAAGAAGCAACCACACCCCACTGGCGGCCCAAAAATATCAGTGGCCCTCTTCGGGTAAGCATCGGGCAGACAACGTTTGATGCTGAAGGCACAGATTATATCACCGCAGTGATACCATTCAGGCAGAATCCATATCCATATTTTTCCAGAATACTGCACTGGCCACCAGTTGGCGGGTCAGGTGTAACTCTGGGCAGAGGATACGATATGGGTAATCGCAGTGCGGGGGAAATTCTGGCGACGCTCAGGCTGGCGGGTATTGAGGAATATAAAGCCCAACTGTGTGCAAAAGCTGCCGGGCTTAAGAACCGAGAAGCAGATCAATTCGTAAAAGTGTATGGTCCGTTCGTAGGTGAAATTACACACCAGCAGCAAATACGATTATTCGAAATAGCATACCGTGAAAAAATTGAATATGGAAAAGGTGTTTACAACCGTCAGGTGCGGCGCTTGGGCATTACCAATGCTCTTAATTGGAACAGCTTAGATCAAGCCATCAGAGATACCTTTATTGACACGCTATATCAGGGTAACGCTACGGCGCAACAAATGGTTAAAATCATGGCCGAAGGTGGTAGCAGACAGAAAATCATCGATTATCTGCGCAACGACAGTAATCTTAGCAGCGATGTTAGAAGAACAAACATAAGAGTAAGGAACCTACAGTAATGAAAAAGCTCCTTGTTTTAGTTTCCCTGTTACTGGCATCTAATGCTTCGCTGGCTTCTGCTGATGATAGTATTACGTCGAATAAAGATGTAGATGCCTGCATCCAAAAATACGGTGAAAACAACAGCGAATGTCTGGAAGAAATCAGCGATAAAGCAGACGATTCACTTAACAAAGCTTACACCGCAAAGCTTAAAGAAATGGAAGGTTTTGATTACACCAAATGGTGGATGGGCGATGAAGATCGCAAAAAGCGTATGATCGATACTTTCAAGAAGAGCCAGAGCGAATGGTTAAAATACCGTGACAATTACTGCAATGTAGCAACAACCGATGCACAAGGAACACACTTCCTGGGAGCAGCTTCTACGGGGTGCAATATAAACATGAATAACCGCCGTATTAGTGAAATAAAGATGATTAAAATGACAAGCCTGGAGTAAGTTAATTAGTTCGTTGTTACCACAATAATTTCCCCTTCCCCGGTCCGATTTTATAGGTGCCATTAACTTAAGCCGGGGAATCCCCTTAACGAAAGCCTCATCAGTTTAGCTGCGCCATAAGGTCCTTATGATGACGCGCAGGCTGTCAGTTGTTCAGGCTGTCACTGGTATTATGAACAGGTGATTTTAGAAAATCAAAGCAATTAAATTAAAGCATTGTCACTGGTTGCCCTTTGCGGGTTTTTAAACTCATGAGTTGCTCAACTGGTCCCTGAGTACATTCAATGCGATCATATTCCGTAGGCTTCATCCACGCCGATTGTGATGTCATTCCTTTTCCGTTAATTCGATGAAAATCCCAGGTACCGTTTGCATTTTGACGTAACTTATCCAATTTAATGCTTGCAGTTTTTGGTTTCACATTCTCATCGTTGGGTACAGGTTGGAAAGTGGCATAACCTTTACACTGAACGGGCATTTCACTCTTCGCGCATCCTACCAGCGATAACGTCACTAACAAGACAATAATCAGCCGCATACTATACATCCTTATTTTTTATTGGATTCCACCATCTCAATATAACCAGGGCCTCTCACTTGCTACACCATAGTCATTAAATATCTGCATCAACACAGTTCTTGGTATTCCTTTGGAGATACCCTGAAACAGCTTCTTGAATCGACACGGATGATCTGGACACTTCTGAGCCGTTAATAATATAGGTTTTCATATTCAGCCGGTGGCATCTGCTCGCTCGAACCATGCCGACGCTCACTGTTATAAGACATTTCGATGTAATCAAAAATATCGCTTCTGGCTTCGTCTCTCGTTCCGTAAATCTTCTTCTTTATCCGTTCACGCTTCAGTAGCAGAAAAAAGCTTTCTGCAACCGCGTTGTCATGATGGTTACCGCGAAGACTCATACTGCCCTCCAGTCCGTGCGATTTCAGGAACGACTACCATTCATAGCTTGTGTACTGACTAACTTAAGTCATCTTAAATGACTCTGAGGTGTCTGTTAAGCCTGTGACAATTCAGGCTGATTCGGGCATTCAGGCCATGAGAATCTGATTCTATCTCTACCGCTTCCCTTCTTTTCCCGAGTAATTTTTTTAGTCTGGTGTCGGTAAGCATCCTGTGTGTACCTGGCATTTTCTGGTACTCAAAAGTGTACACAAAATACGTTGCTCAAAGATACATACAATGTAACGATGATAAGCAAAAAGTTAGGTTTTTCAGTCGGAATGGCAGTTATAGAGGAGTTTCTGAGTAACGGTTCGTTTTAGGGCGAAACCAGTTAACTCGGGCGGAATGACAATTTAAGAAAGTGTTCTGACTGTCAGAAATAACAAAGGGGTAAGCGTCATAATACCCCTTTGTATTATCCGTTTTTAATGGGTAATCGTTTTTGAGAACAAATTAATAATAACCACGCCGGCAATAATTAACCCCATCCCCAGCATCGCCGGAAAATCCAGTTTCTGTCCGTGAATAATCCAGCCCACTGTACCAATCAATACAATCCCTACCCCGGACCAGACGGCGTAAATCACTCCGGTAGGTATAGTGCGCATTGGGATGGTCAGACACCAGAATGCAATACAATAGCCAACAATACTGATGATGCTGGGCACCAGGCGGGTAAAACTATCGGAACTTTTAAGCGCAGTGGTCGCAATGACTTCACTGACAATCGCCAGGGCGAGAAAAATAATGGCTTCTTTATTCATGGTTATCCAAAGGCGAATTAACGTTTACTTAGCGCAAGGCGGGTTGCGAAAAGCAAAAACACAACGCCGGTTGTGCGATCCATCCAGCGTATAACGGCTTCTTTACGTAAAAATGATGACAGGGGGCGCGTCGCCGCGATTAACGTTGTTGACCATATGGTTCCCAGCACCACATGAATCATCACCAGGCCAAATGTCCAAATAATAAGCGGCTGCCCATGCGGAATAAACTGTGGCAAAAAAGAGACGTAGAAAATACCCATTTTGGGATTCAGTACATTGCCTAACATGCCACGAATAAACCAGTTCTGCTTTTTATCTTCACCCGCAACAGGGAAAACATCGGTACGCGGGCGAATGAGCATATTCACGCCCAGCCAGCATAAATAGGCAGCGCCACAATATTTGAGAATAGAGTATGCCAGTTCCGACACCGCAACTAATGCCCCAAGGCCGAAGGCAACGGCAGCCCCCCAGATGAGACAACCGGTGTTAATGCCGAAGGCTGCTTTAAATGCCTGACTCCGGCCCTCCACCGCGGCAGTACGTAAAATTAGTGCGGTATCGAGACCCGGAGTGAGCGTCAGCAGTGTCGCCGCAAGGGTAAAAGCAATCAAACTATCAATAACAGTCATGCAGCATTCACCCTTTTTGAGTAAGAGATAAAAAAACAATGGGCACCATAAAGGTGCCCAGAACCATCAGAACCCGTAAAAATCAAAAACTAACGCGTTGCGATGCCGATTAAGAATACACTTTCTTATCGCGTGGATACGCATATTGCGACGAGACTGCCCTTCCAACCAGCGCGCCTTGCGACGACTGGCCTGCCGGGACATACGCCAGCGCCCCACTTCCGTTCTACTACGCTTCATTTCTACGACTCTTTCCTAACAAAGAACCCCCATTATAAACCCTGGACGTCACCAGACCAGTCCTTTTCAGCGCCGTTTTTGTTTGCCAGATGAGTCCTTATGCGTAAACTCCTTATATCAGATTTTCAAAAGGATTTTTTTGTTATGACAACCTTCTACACGGTTGTGAGTTGGCTGATCTTTTTGGGCTACTGGCTGCTCATCGCTGGTGTGACGCTGCGCATTCTAATGAAGCGCCGTGCGGTCCCTTCTGCCATGGCATGGCTGCTGATTATTTATATTCTCCCTCTGGTGGGGATTATCGCTTATCTGTCCGTTGGGGAACTACATCTTGGTAAGCGCCGCGCCGAGCGCGCTCGTGCGATGTGGCCATCCACTGCCAAGTGGTTAAAAGACCTTAAGACGTATCACCATATTTTCGCGACTGAAAACAGCAGTGTCGCCACTTCTCTGTTCAAACTCTGCGAACGGCGTCAGGGCATTGCGGGGGTGAAAGGTAATCAGCTCCAGTTGCTCACCTCCTCAGATGACGTGATGCAGGCATTGATCCGCGACATTCAGCTAGCCCGCCATAACATCGAGATGGTGTTTTATATCTGGCAGCCAGGAGGAATGGCCGATCAAGTCGCCGAATCCTTGATGGCGGCGGCCCGCCGTGGTGTGCATTGCCGTTTAATGCTTGATTCAGCAGGCAGCGTGGCGTTTTTCCGCAGTCCGTGGGCCGGCATGCTGCGCAATTCAGGTATAGAAGTGGTCGAATCGTTAAAAGTTAATCTGATGCGTGTGTTTCTGCGTCGGATGGACCTGCGCCAGCACCGCAAGATGATCCTTATCGATAATTACATCGCCTATACCGGCAGTATGAACATGGTGGACCCTCGCTTCTTCAAACAGGATGCGGGCGTCGGTCAATGGGTCGATTTAATGGCAAGGATGGAAGGCCCGGTGTCTACCGCGATGGGGATCGTCTACTCCTGCGACTGGGAGATAGAAACCGGGAAACGCATCCTCCCACCGCCACCGGATGCCAATATCATGCCGTTTGAGCAGGCCAGCGGGCACACAATCCACACCATCGCCTCTGGTCCGGGATTCCCGGAAGACCTTATTCACCAGGCATTATTGACCGCGGTTTATGCCTCGCGCGAATACCTGATTATGACGACTCCCTATTTCGTCCCCAGCGATGACCTTCTGCATGCCATTTGTACCGCCGCGCAACGAGGCGTTGACGTCAGCATTATCCTGCCGCGTAAGAATGACTCGGTGCTGGTTGGCTGGGCCAGCCGGGCTTTTTTCACCGAACTACTGGCTGCGGGGGTAAAAATTTATCAGTTTGAAGGCGGACTTCTGCATACGAAAAGCGTGCTGGTCGATGGCGAGTTAAGCCTGGTGGGAACAGTGAACCTTGATATGCGCAGTCTGTGGCTTAATTTTGAGATTACACTGGTTATCGACGATACCGGCTTTGGCAGCGATCTGGCCGCCGTGCAGGATGATTATATTTCGCGGTCTCGCTTGCTGGACGCACGTCTGTGGGTTAAACGTCCGTTCTGGCACCGGATTGCAGAACGACTGTTTTACTTCTTTAGCCCATTGCTGTAAAACGTGCCCAAATGATATTAAACAGGTAGTCATTATGGAAATGGATCTGAACAACCGCCTGAGCGAAGACGAAACGCTGGAGCAGGCTTACGATATTTTTCTCGAACTTGCGGCGGATAATCTCGACCCGGCAGATATCATTCTGTTCAATCTTCAGTTTGAAGAGCGTGGCGGTGCGGAATTGTTTGATCCCAGCGAAGACTGGCAAGAGCATGTTGATTACGATCTGAACCCGGACTTTTTCGCCGAGGTGGTGATTGGCCTCGCGGATAGCGACGGTGGCGAAATCAACGATGTCTTTGCCCGCGTACTTCTCTGTCGTGAGAAAGATCATAAGTTGTGCCACATTCTCTGGCGCGAGTAGTAAAAAGAAAAGGCTGACTTTCGTCAGCCTTTTTCATTTAGAGCGGGTCAACCTTCAGGCACGAGACCGCATGGCGGAAGCTACCTTCCAGCACCGGGCGCGTCTGCGCGCATTCGGGTCCGGCAATCGGGCAACGCGTACGGAACACGCAGCCCGACGGCGGGTTGATTGGTGAAGGCAAATCCCCTTCCAGCAACTGAATCTGCTTGTTCTTTTCCAGATCCGGGTCCGGGATTGGCACAGCAGACATCAGCGCTTTGGTATAAGGGTGCTGCGGATTGTGGTACACCTCGTCATAGGTGCCCAACTCCACCGCATGTCCCAAATACATGACCAGCACGCGATCGGAGATGTGCTTCACCACCGCGAGATCGTGGGCGATAAAGATCAGCGATAACCCCATTTCCCGCTGCAGTTTTTGCAGCAAGTTGACCACCTGTGCCTGGATTGACACGTCCAGTGCAGAAACCGGTTCGTCACAGATAATCAGCTTCGGTTCGAGGATCAGCGCACGGGCAATACCGATACGCTGACACTGGCCGCCGGAAAACTCATGCGGGTAGCGGTTAATCAGGTTTGGCAGCAGGCCCACTTTCATCATCATGGCTTTGACGCGGTCACGCACTTCCTGACGCGGCATTTTCGGATGATAAGTACGCAGCGGTTCCGCGATGATTTCACCAATGGTCATACGCGGGTTCAGCGATGCCAGCGGGTCCTGGAAAATCATCTGAATGTCACTGCGCACGTCGCGCCATTCATCAGGCTTCATCCCGAGCAAGTCTTTGCCCAGCCAGGCCACTTTGCCGTCAGTTGCTTTGACAAGCCCAATAATCGCTCGGGCAAAGGTCGACTTCCCGCAACCGGATTCGCCCACCACGCCGAGGGTTTCCCCTTCATACAGACGCAGCGTAACGCCGTCTACCGCTTTCAGTGTTTTGGATGGCTGCCAGAACCATTGCTTACCGTCTTTTATGTCGAAATGGACTTTCAGGTCAGCAATTTCCAGGAGTACTTTTCTTTCTTCTGTGACGGCATTCATAGCAGTTCCTCCACCGGCTTAAAGCAGGCGCGCAAACGTCCTGGGGCAAACTCCTCCAGCGGCGGAGCACTGTTACAGATTTCCATCGCATGCGGGCAACGCGGCTGGAATGGACACCCTTTGGGCAACCGCAGCAGGTTCGGCGGGTTACCAGGGATGGTCAGCAACTCTTCACCTTCAGCGTCGAGGCGCGGTACCGCATTGAGCAGACCGATCGAATAGGGATGTGCCGGATGGTAGAACACATCGCGCGCCACACCGTACTCCATAGTACGCCCGGCGTACATCACCAGCACTTTGTCACAGATGCCCGCAACCACGCCGAGATCGTGGGTGATCATGATAATGGCAGTGTTGAATTCACGTTTAAGCTCATTGAGCAACGTCATGATCTGCGCCTGTACGGTCACGTCCAGTGCGGTAGTCGGTTCGTCGGCAATGAGCAGTTTTGGCCGGCACATTAATGCCATAGCAATCATTACGCGCTGGCGCATCCCGCCGGAAAACTCATGCGGGTACATGCGCATACGCTTACGCGCTTCCGGCATTTTCACGGCGTCGAGCATTTTGACCGACTCTTCAAATGCTTCGGCCTTACCCATCCCTTTATGTAGCATCAGCACTTCCATTAACTGCTCACCGACCCGCATATACGGATTCAGTGAGGTCATCGGGTCCTGGAAGATCATGGAAATCTGCTCGGCACGCAATTTGTTCAGCGCATGCTCAGGCAAGTTCAGAATCTCTTTGCCATTGAATTTCGCCGAACCACCAATACGCCCGTTCGATGCCAGCAGGCCCATCAGTGCAAATGCGGTCTGAGATTTACCCGAACCCGATTCACCCACAATGCCGAGAGTCTCACCGGCACGCAGGCTAAAGTTCAGGTCGTTTACCGCCGTAACGTCACCGTCCGGGGTTTTAAACGTCACACGCAGATCGTTAACATCCAGAAGAATGCCCGAATGCTGCTGCGCCTGTGGCGCCAATGAGGTTTCATGCTTGCTCATAACAGCACTCCTTAACGATCTTTCGGGTCGAGAGCATCACGCAGCCCATCGCCGATAAAGTTGAAACAGAATAACGTCACCACCAGGAAGCCTGCCGGAAACAACAGTAGCCACGGGGAAACTTCCATCGAGTTTGCGCCATCGCTGAGCAATGCGCCCCAACTGCTTAACGGCTCTTGCGTTCCCAAGCCAAGGAAACTCAGGAACGATTCGAACAGAATCATGCTCGGCACCAACAGCGAGGCATACACCACCACGACACCCAGCACGTTGGGAACGATATGACGAATGACAATATTGCCCGTCGATACCCCACCGACCTGAGCCGCTTCAATAAACTCTTTGCGTTTCAGACTCAGCGTTTGACCACGGACGATACGCGCCATATCCAGCCAGGAAACCATACCGATAGCCACAAAAATGAGCAGGATGTTTTGCCCGAAGAAAGTCACCAGCAGGATAACGAAGAACATAAACGGGAATGAGTTGAGGATCTCAAGCAGACGCATCATCACAGAGTCCACTTTACCGCCGAGGTAACCGGACAGTGATCCGTAAAGTGTCCCCAGGATAACCGCAACCAGCGCGGCAGCAATACCGACCATAAGCGAAATACGTCCACCAATGGCTACGCGCACCAGGAGATCACGGCCGGATGAATCCGTCCCGAAATAGTGCCCGGAGGTTGTATCAGGCGCACTGGACATCATGCCCCAGTCCGTATCGAAATAGCTAAACTGCGATAGCATCGGCGCCAGGGCCACGAAAAGCGCGATAAAGAACAAGACGACAAGGCTGGCGACCGCTGCACGGTTGTGCATAAAGCGACGTCGTGCATCCTGCCACAGACTGCGACCTTCTACTTCCAGTTTTTCACTGAAGTTTTCCAGCGCCTCGCTGTTTTTTTTACTTAACATCATGGCGTACTCCAGTGTTAATAACGAATTTTCGGATCGATAACGGCATACAGCACATCGACAATCGCGTTAAATACAATAGTCAACGTCCCTACCAGTATGGTCAAACTTAATACCAGCGAGTAATCACGGTTCAATGCGCCATTCACAAACAACTGGCCAATACCGGGTAAACCGTAAATCGTTTCGATAACCATTGAGCCGGTGATAATACCGACGAAGGCGGGCCCCATATAGGAGAGCACGGGCAACAATGCGGGTTTCAGCGCATGGCGGAAAATAATGCGGCGCATCGGTAAGCCTTTCGCTCGTGCGGTACGAATAAAGTTTGAATGTAGCACTTCAATCATCGAGCCACGCGTTATACGCGCAATACTGGCAATATAGGCCAGAGATAATGCGACCATCGGCAGGATCATGAATTTTGGCGCGCCGCCATTCCATCCCCCGGCAGGTAACCATTTAAGCGTGATGGCGAAAATCATCACCAGCAGCGGAGCGACAACGAAGCTCGGTATCACAACCCCGGTCATCGCCAGCCCCATCACGGAATAGTCCCATCTGGTATTTTGTTTCAGCGCGGCAATGACGCCCGCACTCACGCCAAAAATTACCGCCAGTAAAAACGCCGCAGCGCCTAATTTCGCAGAAACAGGGAAGCTGGCCGCGACCAGATCATTCACCGTGTAATCTTTGTATTTAAATGACGGCCCAAAATCACCGTGCGCGAGCTGTTTCAGATAGCTGGCGTACTGGGTCAGAATCGGATCGTTCAGATGATATTTCGCTTCGATATTCGCCATGACTTCTGGCGGCAGCGTACGCTCACCGGTAAAAGGACTACCCGGCGCAAGACGCATCATAAAGAATGAGATAGTAATAAGAATAAATAGCGTCGGAATCGCTTCCAGACAGCGACGTAGGATAAATTTCAACATTGCCCGTACCTTCTGGCCTGTGCCTTTGTAGTGCGATGAAATAAGACACTGTGGGGCAGGATTACCCTGCCCCACTCATTGCCATTAATGCTTGATAATATACAAGTTTTTAACGTAGATATTATCCATCGGGTCTTTACCGGTATAACCACCCACCCACGGTTTCACCAGACGGGCGTTCACGTAGTAATACACCGGGACAATCGCAGAGTCTTTATCGAGCTGCTGTTCAGCCTTGGTGTAAAGCTCCGTACGTTGCGCTTCGTCGGTGACTTGCAGCGTGTCGGTAATCAGCTTATCAAAGGCCGGGCTCTTATAGTGCGCGGTGTTGTTGGAGCTGTCAGACAGCATGGTATTCAGGAAGGATGTCGGTTCGTTATAGTCCGCACACCAGCCTGCACGCGCCACGTCAAAGGTGCCCTGATGGCGGCTGTCGAGGAAGGTTTTCCACTCCTGGTTCTCCAGCTTGACGTCTACGCCCAGGTTTTTCTTCCAGATAGAAGCAACCGCGATAGCCAGTTTTTTATGCAGGTCAGAGGTGTTGTACAGCAGGTTGAACGTCAGCGGTTTGTCAGCCGTGTAGCCTGCTTCAGCCAGCAGTTTTTTCGCTTCTGCGTTACGTTTGTCTTGTGACCATTTGAACCATTCCGGCTCAACCAGTTTTGCACCGTCAGTGTATGGCGGGGTGTAGCTGTAGGCTGGCAAATCGCCCTGGTTCTTCACTTTATTGACGATGATGTCACGATCCAGAGCCAGTTTCAGCGCGGTACGAACACGAACGTCAGTAAACGGCGCTTTCTGGTTATTGATTTCGTAATAATAAGTACACAGGTACGGGTCGACGTGGACTTCTTTTGGAATTTCTTGTTTCAGTTTCTGGAACAGTTCAATCGGCATGTTGTTATAGGTCATGTCGATTTCACCGCTGCGGTAGCGGTTAACGTCTGTCACTTCTGAGGAAATAGGCAGGTAAGTTACCTGGTTAATTACCGTTTTCGCGTTATCCCAGTAATTGGTATTACGCTCAAGCACGATACGTTCGTTGACAACCCAATCTTTCAGTTTGTACGCACCGTTAGTCACGATATTCGCGGGCTGCGTCCATTTATCACCGAATTTCTCGACAACGGCTTTAGGAACGGGCGACACAGAGGCGTGTACCAGTAGTTTGTAGAAATAAGGAACCGGTTCGCTCAGCGTGACTTCGAAGGTATTATCATCAAGCGCTTTTACGCCCAGGTCTGAGGTCGGTTTTTTACCGGCAATGATGTCATCGATATTCGCAATGTGACCATATTGCAGGTAGCTGGCGTAAGGGGATGCAGTTTTTGGATCTGCCAGACGCTGCCAGCTATAAACGAAGTCGTGTGCCGTAACCGGCGAACCGTCGGACCATTTCGCGTCTTTACGCAGATGGAAGGTCCAGACTTTGAAATCTTTGTTTTCCCACTTTTCAGCGACGCCGGCACTTGGATGGCCTTCAACATCTGTGACTAACAGGCCTTCAAACAGATCGCGGCTGATGTTTGATTCCGGCACGCCTTCAATTTTATGCGGATCAAGAGATTGTACTTCCGAACCGTTATTACGAACCAGCGTTTGCTTCTCTGCCAGTTGAACGCCAGCAGGAACATCCGCCGCCATGGCTACGTTACCTGCAATTAGCGCGGAGAGAACGCCCGCCGCTACGAGACTTTTTTTTGTGATGATGGACATTGTGTTGATACTCCACTCATTATAATTACTGACATTAATGCCAGCCTGTTTTGTCCCCTAAAGGGGGCCTGTACAGCGCAGGAGCTTTTGGCTGCTGTCAGGCATCGTTTTACTGCTTGCTATCACCGACTTTATTTCTTACGAGCCGCTCGGATGGCGCCCTTACGTCGATTTTGTTACACGTCTCCCCTGTCGAGACGCCTGTTTCTCTTGCATTTGCAGGATGAGATTTGTATTTGAAAATAATTCTCATCTGCGTAGATTCTTAAGATAAATACAGGGCCGGAAAGTACCAAATGGCCCATTACGTCGCCAATACAATTTGCAAATTTGTTAACTAATTCTCTTTTATTCGGCTTTTCAACCGTGTTGCAAGAACGCGCAACCATGCTTAAATAAAAAATTAGTATTTTAAATCATACAGATAGACAGCAATTCATCGGTGTTGTTACATTCGCAATACGATTGCGCGTTTTTTGCACAAAAAATCAACATTCGATTATTATCTAGCACATTTGTCTGTCTGAGCGACGAAATTACTAATATCATTTCAATTATCTGACAGCAAGCCCCAGAGTATCGTGTGAGGGAAATAACAGTGTCGTTGGATTAATTTCTCGCCATCTGGCAATGTAGCGAAATGTAATTTACTGAAATAAAAGCACTTATTTAAATCATGTTGATTTATTATATTTATGGTTTTTTCTGACTTTAGTTATATGATTTGCTGATAATGCTGCGTTTCGAACGCCCTGCGCAGCATTATTTCACCAGGCAGCAATCAGTGTAGTAAACCCGGGAATATCCCTTTAACGCCTGCAACAATGAATTCAATACCGAGTGCCATCAGCAATAAACCCATGATACGGGTAATCACGTTAATCCCGGTTTGCCCAAGCAGGCGCACTAGCCACGGAGCGATGCGGAACACGCCCCAGGAACAAAAAGCAAAAAGAGCTATTGCCACTGAAAATCCCGCGAGGTACTCCACGCTGTGGTAGCGCGTGCCCCAGACAATAGTCGAGCTGATAGCACCGGGCCCTGCCATTAAAGGTAAAGCCAGCGGCACAACGCCGATACTCTCTCTGATCGCCGTTTCTGATTTCTCTTGCTTGTTTTGTTTGTCCTCACCCAGTTTGCCGCTGATCATCGACATCGCTATGGTGACTACCAGGATCCCCCCGGCTATACGAAACGAGTCAATCGAAATACCAAATAACTGAAGAATCCCGTCTCCCAGAAAAAGCGACGTCCAGAGAATAATGGCAACGGAAAGGTTCGCGGTGAGATTAGTTTTGTTCCTCGCCCCAGCCGTTTGATAGCTGGTCATACTAATAAAGACAGGAATAATTCCAATAGGATTGACCAGCGCGAACAGGCCGATAAAAAACTTAGACCAGGTAGGAAAGTCAAACAGTGTTTGAGTCACAGAGTGCTCCGCAGCATTGCAAGGCAAAGAAGAAAGTATAGAAACAATAAGACCCTGCTAAATATACGATTATTTGCAGCACAACTCACCATAAATCCTGTCATCTTCCTTACATCCCGGCATGTTATGCATTTGTACTAATTATGATAATGTTAGTTGGCGCCGCCCTTTTATCATTAACATTTGATACAAATGCCCAAAAACAGCCTGCTGAAAGGTGTCAGCTTTGCTGTAACTTGATTTAGATCACGTAATCGGTACTCAGAAGTGAGTACTCTTGGAGACGTCGTCAGGGAGTAGAACCATCAGTTTGAATGATGTTTCGTTGAGGCTCTTTCAGTAAATCAGTTAGGTTGGGCAAGGCGTTAACTACTTGTTTTTCTGTAATTTACGCAACCTGCACCCGGTCTGTCTATACTGTCGTTTCGGACAGCTGGTTTACTAAAAGAGTTTAACATTATCAGGAGAGCATTATGGCTGTTACTAATGTCGCTGAACTTAACGCACTCGTTGAACGCGTGAAGAAAGCCCAGCGTGAATATGCCAACTTTACTCAAGAGCAAGTTGACAAGATCTTCCGCGCCGCCGCCCTGGCTGCCGCTGATGCCCGTATCCCTCTCGCTAAAATGGCCGTTGCCGAATCCGGCATGGGTATCGTCGAAGATAAAGTGATCAAAAACCACTTTGCTTCTGAATATATCTACAACGCTTATAAAGATGAGAAGACCTGCGGTGTCCTTGAGGAAGATGACACTTTTGGTACCATCACCATCGCTGAACCTATCGGTATCATCTGCGGTATCGTTCCAACAACTAACCCAACTTCTACGGCAATCTTCAAGTCGCTGATCAGCCTGAAGACTCGTAACGCAATCATTTTCTCTCCACATCCGCGCGCTAAAGATGCAACAAACAAAGCGGCTGATATCGTTCTGCAGGCGGCTATCGCTGCCGGCGCGCCAAAAGATCTGATTGGCTGGATTGACCAACCTTCTGTTGAACTGTCTAACGCATTAATGCATCACCCTGACATCAACCTGATCCTCGCAACTGGCGGCCCGGGCATGGTGAAAGCAGCATATAGCTCCGGTAAACCGGCTATCGGCGTAGGCGCAGGCAACACACCTGTTGTTATCGACGAAACCGCTGATATCAAACGTGCTGTCGCTTCTGTGCTGATGTCTAAAACCTTCGACAACGGTGTTATCTGTGCTTCCGAACAGTCAGTAGTGGTTGTTGATTCTGTTTACGATGCTGTTCGCGAACGTTTTGCTACCCACGGCGGCTACCTGCTGCAGGGTAAAGAGTTGAAAGCCGTTCAGGACATTATCCTGAAAAATGGCGCGCTGAATGCCGCCATCGTTGGCCAACCGGCATACAAAATTGCTGAACTGGCAGGCTTCACGGTTCCTGCAACGACCAAAATTTTGATCGGTGAAGTGACTGTTGTTGACGAAAGCGAGCCGTTCGCTCACGAAAAACTGTCTCCGACTCTGGCAATGTACCGTGCGAAAGATTTCGACGATGCGGTAGTAAAAGCAGAGAAACTGGTTGCCATGGGCGGTATCGGTCACACCTCTTGCCTGTACACTGACCAGGATAACCAGCCGGCTCGCGTGCAGAAATTCGGCGCGGAAATGAAAACCGCACGTATCCTGATCAACACCCCGGCTTCTCAGGGTGGTATCGGTGACCTTTATAACTTCAAACTCGCACCTTCCCTGACTCTGGGTTGTGGTTCCTGGGGTGGTAACTCCATCTCTGAAAACGTTGGTCCGAAACACCTGATCAACAAGAAAACCGTTGCTAAGCGAGCTGAAAACATGTTGTGGCATAAACTTCCGAAATCTATCTACTTCCGCCGTGGCTCTCTGCCAATCGCGCTGGATGAAGTGATTACTGATGGTCACAAACGCGCGCTGATCGTGACTGACCGCTTCCTGTTCAACAACGGTTATGCAGACCAGATCACCTCTGTGCTGAAAGCGGCTGGCGTAGAAACAGAAGTCTTCTTCGAAGTTGAAGCTGACCCGACGCTGACTATCGTACGTAAAGGCGCAGAGCTGGCGAACTCCTTCAAACCTGACGTGATCATCGCGCTGGGTGGTGGTTCCCCGATGGATGCGGCGAAAATCATGTGGGTCATGTACGAACATCCGGAAACTCACTTCGAAGAACTGGCACTGCGCTTTATGGATATCCGTAAACGTATCTACAAGTTCCCGAAAATGGGTGTGAAAGCGAAAATGGTTGCTATCACCACCACTTCCGGTACCGGTTCAGAAGTGACGCCGTTCGCAGTTGTAACTGACGATGCCACTGGTCAGAAATATCCGCTGGCAGACTATGCTCTGACCCCGGATATGGCAGTTGTTGACGCAAACCTGGTCATGGACATGCCGAAATCACTGTGTGCATTCGGTGGTCTGGATGCAGTAACCCACGCACTGGAAGCTTACGTTTCTGTACTGGCGTCTGAGTTCTCCGATGGTCAGGCTCTGCAGGCTCTGAAACTGCTGAAAGAAAACCTGCCAGCGTCTTACCATGAAGGTTCTAAAAACCCGATTGCACGTGAGCGTGTACACAGTGCTGCTACCATCGCGGGTATCGCGTTTGCGAACGCCTTCCTGGGTGTGTGTCACTCCATGGCGCATAAACTGGGTTCACAGTTCCATATTCCGCACGGTCTGGCGAACGCCCTGTTGATCTCCAACGTTATCCGCTATAACGCGAATGACAACCCGACTAAACAGACTGCATTCAGCCAGTACGACCGTCCGCAGGCTCGTCGTCGTTACGCAGAAATCGCTGACCATCTGGGTCTGACTTCTGTTGGTGACCGCACTGCTGCGAAAATTGAGAAACTGCTGGCATGGCTGGAAACCATCAAAGCTGAACTGGGCATTCCTAAGTCAATCCGTGAAGCAGGCGTTCAGGAAGCTGACTTCCTTGCTCACGTAGACAAACTGTCCGAAGATGCGTTCGATGACCAGTGTACCGGTGCTAACCCACGTTACCCGCTGATCTCTGAGCTGAAACAAATCCTGCTGGATACCTACTACGGACGTGAGTTCAAAGAAGGCGCGCCATCAGAAGTGAAAGCCGAAGCAGTCAAAGCGGATAAAGCAGACAAAAAAGCGAAGAAAACCGCTTAATTGTCCTGGCTACGATAACCTGCCTGATGGGTAACACCTGTCAGTTAAGCAAGATGACCGGTTGAACTTTCCGGCAGGTAAACGACAAAAGCCCTATCAATTCTTTGATAGGGCTTTTTTATATTTTCAACATACCTTGATGTAATCTCTAACCGCGCTAAATCCGCCTCATTCTTCTGCTAACAGCAGACTATCTCTGTCGAATCGACTTAAGTCCACAGCCGTAAGCATAAACATCCCACAGACGTCACTAGCTGTCTGATATTGGCTATGAGAACACTTTTGCACGCACAGATACGTCTGAGCAGACAAGTGGCGGGGATAAACGAAGGGAATGCGAAGAGGCACACTGAGTATCCAACCACCAGACCGTGTGCCCTGATATCGCTGTAGAAGCGGTTAGCGCCGCATAAAGGTGATATGCACTACACGACGCTCTTATTGTCCCAGGCGCAAATCCTGAGGCTTTTGAGCGTTGTTTTTGAGCCCGTAATCAATCAGCAGCGCACGTAGCTACAGTTGAACTATCCTCTTACGCGCGCCTGAATAGCGGACAGAGAGCCTTCTGTGAGGGCCTCTTTATAATGTTTACGGCAAACGGATACATAGCGCTCATTACCGCCAATAACGACTTGCTCACCCTCATTATATGGCCGACCCGCCTGATCAAGGCGTAGCACCATGCTGGCTTTGCGTCCGCAGAAACAGATCGTTTTTAGTTCAACCAGTTTATCTGACCACGCCAGAAGATATTGGCTACCGATAAACAACTCGCCACGGAAATCGGTTCTTAATCCATAACAGAGCACGGGAATATCAAGTTCATCGACAACGTCAGACAACTGATATACCTGCTGGCGGGTTAGAAATTGACTTTCATCAACTAAAACGCAGTGGATAGGTTCGCGCTGGTGCTCAGCATTAATTTCATCTTTAAGGGATGTATTTTGGTTAAAAAGACGCGCCGGCGACGATAAGCCAATACGTGAACTTACCTTCCCTGCCCCAAAGCGGTCATCAATTTCCGCGGTATAGACCAGCGTGCGCATGCCACGTTCCTGATAATTGTAGGAAGACTGCAGTAAAGCAGTGGATTTTCCGGCATTCATCGCTGAGTAGTAGAAATAAAGTTGCGCCATTGCCCGCAAGACCCCAATCAAAGTGTGATATTCCTCGGCAGGATTGTATCATATTTTAACATGCCACCTGGAATGCCGGGCGTACACTTTACTTACATTGCGGACATGATTTCAGCGATATACTTCACGCTATTTTTCTCTCGTAAGCTGTTGCTGACAAAGAAACAGACAATAAGCGCACCGCGCCTTTTCTGGGTATAAAAAACAAGAAGTTTCAGCGCCAGGCTCAAGAAATTATTAATGTTTTATGCAAAACGACGCTGTTGTGAACCCTAATAAAAAAGGTTGATATTTATCCATCGAAACTATAATTCGTATGAGATTAATCAGTTAAAAGCGCTGATTAAACACCTGAGCCGTTCGGGTGATAATGCTTTCTATATGGCTTTTTTGTGCGGTTCTTCAAGAAAAATTTAAGTTAGCGGTTTTTAAAAATGTGGTAAATAAAGAGGAAATTTGAATTCCTTACATTCTCGCCTATTGCACTACTCAAATTAACGCTCTATTATTAGCTCAACAAACCACCCCAATATAAGTTTGAGATTACTACAATGAGCGAAGCACTTAAAATTCTGAACAACATCCGTACTCTTCGTGCGCAGGCAAGAGAATGCACTCTGGAAACGCTCGAAGAAATGCTGGAAAAATTAGAAGTGGTAGTTAACGAGCGTCGTGAAGAAGAAAGCGCTGCAGCTGCTGAAATCGAAGAACGTACTCGTAAACTGCAACAATATCGTGAAATGCTGATTGCTGATGGTATTGATCCGAATGAATTGCTGAACAGCATGGTCGCAGCTAAAACCGGAACTAAAGCTAAACGCGCTGCACGTCCGGCTAAATATAGCTACGTTGACGAAAACGGTGAAACTAAAACCTGGACTGGCCAGGGCCGTACCCCAGCAGTAATCAAAAAAGCGATGGACGAACAAGGTAAACAACTGGAAGATTTCCTGATCCAGGAATAATCCTAAGCCTTTATGAAGAATCCCGCCGATGGCGGGATTTTTTTTGACCATTTTTTAGCCATTGTTGCTGAACAATATTCTGTAACGATGAAGATAAACGTGCATTGCTGATACTATTTGCTCACCAACGTTCCCCTACCGATATTCCCACTTTGGACAAAGATTTCTCCTGGCGCCTGGTCTGGCACGCCAAAGGTGTCTACAGGCAATAAAAAAGCCGGAGTGATAATCATCAATCCGGCTTTATTCCCTGGGTCTAAATCAGGTTACGCTTTAGCGACACCGACAACGTCTTCCAGCCAGGCTTTAAATTCTTCACCAAGTACGTTATGGCGAATACCATATTCTACGAAAGCCTGCATATAACCCAGCTTATTACCGCAGTCATGGCTTTTGCCTTTCATGTGATAAGCTTCGACGGTCTCTTTCTCGATAAGCATATCGATGGCGTCGGTCAGCTGAATCTCATCGCCTGCTCCCGGAGGCGTTTTCGCCAGCAGCGGCCAAATCTCTTCGCTGAGAACGTAACGGCCCACGACAGCGAGATTAGACGGCGCGACATTCGCTTTCGGTTTTTCAACCACACCGACCATCGGTACGCTGTCACCCGGTTTGAGTTCAGCGCCTTTGCAGTCAACAACACCATATGCAGTCACATCGGCAACCGGCTCAACCATAATCTGGCTGGCTCCGGTTTCGTCGAAACGCTTGATCATTTCCGCAAGGTTATCCTGGGAAAGATCGGATTCGAATTCGTCCAGGATAACGTCAGGAAGAATAACCGCCACCGGTTCATTTCCTACAACCGGATGCGCGCACAGCACCGCGTGTCCAAGCCCCTTAGCCAGCCCCTGACGGACCTGCATAATGGTAACGTGCGGCGGGCAAATAGCCTGAACTTCTTCCAGCAACTGACGTTTCACGCGTTTTTCCAGCATGGCCTCAAGCTCAAAGCTGGTATCGAAATGGTTTTCGATAGAATTTTTCGACGAATGCGTAACCAGAACAATTTCGGTAATACCCGCAGCGATACACTCATTCACGACATACTGAATTAATGGCTTATCAACCAACGGTAACATTTCTTTAGGAATCGCCTTTGTCGCAGGCAGCATCCTGGTTCCCAATCCCGCAACCGGGATAACTGCTTTAGTCACTCTCGAATTTATGGCAGCCATTGAAAATCTCCTGGTCTGTTCACGCTTTGAGCATGTTCATGAATTAATTCGCATCTGAGTATATCAGTACCATCGTAATGACCTGGTCTGAAAAGGACGCTATAACGTTTAATTAGGATTAATACGCAAAACTGTGGCGATAGTACCACTCGCTTTAAAAAGGAGGTAAAGCTATCTGCGTAATACGTTGCGATTGCTCATTCCGCAGACAACATTAAACGCAGACGACCACCGGCCCCCCATACCTGACATTGCCAGGCATCGCAACGTTGACTCAATTGATTCAGATACGTATTTCCTAAAGTACCCAACGGTACGCCGTTACTGATTTGAATTTGGTGTTCGCCAGTATTTAGTGTCGCATTAAGGCCTGCCGACACTAAAATAAGGTTCTTTAATTCGCTGTGATAATACCCAACCAGTAGAGGAAACTGTCCGGGCAAATTTGCCTGGCGCAGTAACTGGTTTACCTGCTTAAGCAAGCTACCCATTTCGGGGAGTTTTTGATGCTGGTGTGACAATTGTTCCTGAAGTAAGCCGTTGAACAATGCACGCAGTAATAATGCTGCCAGAACACCATTATTGCCTGCGCGTGTCACATCAAGGCAATAAAAAGCCAGATCGTGTGACGATATTGGCGCAATATCAAGCACCAGACCGGGTTGATCGGCAGACACGAGCTGGCGGTAATTAACCCGGCAACCCGACATCTTCTGCTGAACCGGCGGCTGTAATTCCTGTAAAAGTTTGGCCGCGGCCTGGGGATTTTCAACCAGTGCATCCCAATCCTGGAACAAACGTTCTTCTTCTTCGACACGCGAATTAAACATATTGGGATAGAGACAGGCGAATACGGTCTCTTTTAGACGATTAAGATCTTTAACCGGCTTAAGTAAAACGTCTTGTACCCCTAAACGCAGCGCCTTCGCAATATCTGCCATGTTATCGGTTGCAGAAATGACGAGCACCGGCATTTGGTCGCCTTTATTGCGCAAATGTTCAACAAGCTTAAGGCCATTCATTCTCGGCATGGCGATGTCGCAAATCATGAGATCAGGGGAAGCCCTGTCCAGTTGTTCGAGCGCTGAGACACCGTCATCCGCGACCAGTGTTTCCGCTCCCAGAGATGAGAGCCAGGAATCCAGCAGCGAGCGGAAGACGGGTTCGTCTTCAACGATCAGTATCTGTTTTCCTGCTAACGGCTGCGTCATCTTATCTCCCCTGCCCGACGATAAATAAATAGTGGCATGATCTATCAATAATCGCCTGTCAGAATTTGCTGAACTCGAATAAAAAAAACATACTTAGTCTATTGTCCTTACCAACGGTAGTAGTTCATCGATTTTCTTTTCAACAGCAAGTTGCCCCGCAGCGATTGCCGCCTCTGCCCGATGAAAATCAAGTGTCGAAATTTGCGGGCAAAGTGGCTGTATTAAAATATCGGGGGGATCGCCAGCCATTCGGTTGCGCTTAAGTCGATTCTCAAGCACCTGAATGGATGTGGTCATGATTTCCATTGCCGTCGGTGCAACAACAGTGCGCCGGGCTTTCATTTTACTTAGCCTGTCCCGAAGACGTTCATGCCAGCGCAAGTCGTCACTCTCATCGCCTTCTTGCGCCTCTTCCATCAACGTCGTCGACACTAAATCCTGCTGCATCAAATGCGCGTCATGCTGCAGGTCGACGGCAATAACGATATCCGCCCCCAGCGCGCGCGTCAGGGAGACAGGAACGGGATTCACCACCGCGCCATCGACCAGCCAATAGCCATTATGGGCAACGGGCGACATAAGACCTGGCATACTGCACGATGCGCGCACCGCCAGATGAAGATCGCCTTCGGTAAACCATAGCTCTCGCCCGGTGCTGAGGTTGGTTGCTACAGCACCGAATTTCAACTGACAATCAGTGAACAGCGTTTCGGGCAGGACTTGCCGATAGTGGTTGAAAACACGTTCGCCGCGTAATAATCCACCGCGTCGCCACGACGGATCCATAAGTTTGAGGACGTCCCAGTAACTGAAAGAGCGTACCCACGCTTCCAGCCTGGGGAGTTTATTGCAGGCGTACGCGGCGCCCACAAGGGAACCAATAGAGCACCCCGCCACGACGTCAATCTTGATCCCTGCATGTTGCAATGCGTTTATCACACCAATGTGTGACCAGCCTCTGGCGGCCCCTGATCCCAGCGCCAACCCAATTTTAACCGTTCTCATTACCTGGATTTTTGTCCCCCGGAACGACTGGCGTAGCCACGAAGCTACAGCTCAGTTAACATAACGCTACTCTGGCTTATAGTGCCGTTATTTTTGTACAGGAAGCCGATTTTGTCTCAACTCTGTCCCTGCGGTAGCGCAGTCGAGTATAGCCTATGTTGCCAGCCTTATCTGTCTGGCTCACAGGTTGCGCCAGATCCATCACATCTTATGCGCTCCCGTTATAGCGCATTTGTGATGAAAGACGCCGACTATTTGGTCAGCACCTGGCACCCGACTTGCCATGCCGCCACGTTTCGTCCGGACATTGAAGCCGGTTTCAACCGTACCCAGTGGCTGGGTTTGACGGTGTTCGAACATGCCAGCGGGAAAAACGACACAGAAGGTTACGTCAGTTTTATTGCCCGTTTCAATGAGGATGGCAAAGCGGGAGCAATTATTGAACGTTCCAGATTCTTAAAGGAGAACGGCCGGTGGTATTATATTGACGGCACACGTCCGCAATTTGGCCGTAACGATCCGTGCCCATGCGGGTCCGGTAAGAAATTCAAAAAGTGCTGCGGGCAATACGCCCAGCGATAACTCATAGCAAACACCATCAACAGGATTTACCCGGCAATGCATTCATTACAACGTAAAGTATTACGCACCATTTGCCCTGACCAAAAAGGTCTCATCGCGCGGATTACTAACATTTGTTACAAACACGAACTCAATATCGTGCAAAACAATGAGTTTGTTGACCACCGCACCGGTCGCTTTTTCATGCGTACCGAGCTGGAAGGTATTTTTAACGACTCTACCCTGCTGGCCGACCTGGACAGCGCGCTGCCGGAAGGTTCTGTCCGCGAACTGAACCCCGCAGGACAGCGTCGCGTGGTTATTCTGGTGACTAAAGAAGCACATTGTCTTGGCGACTTATTAATGAAAGCCAACTACGGCGGGCTGGATATTGATATTGCAGCGGTCATCGGCAACCATGAAACGCTGCGTTCGCTGGTTGAGCGCTTTGATATTCCGTTTGAACTGGTCAGCCATGAAGGGTTAACCCGCGAAGAGCACGATGAGCGGATGGCGCAAGCCATTGAAGCACATCAACCGGATTATGTGGTGTTAGCGAAGTACATGCGTGTACTGACGCCGGGTTTTGTCTCCCGTTTTCCGAATAAGATAATCAATATTCACCATTCGTTCCTGCCGGCATTTATCGGCGCGCGTCCTTACCACCAGGCTTATGAGCGCGGGGTAAAAATCATCGGCGCAACGGCACACTACGTAAACGATAATCTGGACGAAGGTCCAATCATTATGCAGGACGTCATTCACGTCGATCACACTTACACTGCCGAAGATATGATGCGTGCGGGCCGCGATGTTGAAAAGAATGTCCTGAGCCGTGCGCTGTATCAGGTGCTGGCGCAACGTGTCTTCGTTTACGGTAACAGAACGATTATTCTTTAATCGCTAACGGAATGAATTGATTAGCTTTAATCCGTTACGGATGAAAAGTACGCAAACGGTTCAGTTTCGTTGAAGGAAAGCTTTACAGCGGCGCGTCATTTGGTATGATGCGCCCCGCTTCCTGAAACGGAGGCAGGCCAGTATAAGCATTACCCCGTGGTGGGGTTCCCGAGCGGCCAAAGGGAGCAGACTGTAAATCTGCCGTCATCGACTTCGAAGGTTCGAATCCTTCCCCCACCACCATTATTGACCACTGCAATGTGGTAACACCGGTGAGAGTTTGCGAAGTTTGCACTTATCGGGAAGGGTGAGAACCTTCGATTAAGGTTCGAGTCGAGCGAAAGCGAGACAACGTTGCCAAAGGCAACGGCCCGAAGGGTGAGGAGCGAAGCGACGAATAATCCTTCCCCCACCACCATCTTCAAAGCAGTTCCAGACAATATGAATTACCCCTGGTGGGGTTCCCGAGCGGCCAAAGGGAGCAGACTGTAAATCTGCCGTCATCGACTTCGAAGGTTCGAATCCTTCCCCCACCACCATCACTTCATGTAGCACACTGCCAAATCAAATCCTTAATGCCATATATCCTCCCCATGCAGGGAAGGATGAGAAGCTTCGACTAAGGTTCGATTCGAGCGCAGCGAGAAAGCGTTGCCGCAGGCAACGACCCGAAGGGCGAGGAGCAGCGCGACGAGTAATCCTTCCCCCACCACCATCACTTCATGTAGCACATTGCCCAATCAAATCTTTAATGCCATATATCCTCCCCATGCCGGGAAGGGTGAGAACCTTCGACTGAGGTTCGATTCGAGCGCAGCGAGACAACGTTGCCGCAGGCAACGGCCCGAAGGGCGAGGAGCAGCGCGACGAGTAATCCTTCCCCCACCACCATCACTTCATGTAGCACATTGCCAAATCAAATTTTTAATGCCATATATCCTCCCCATGCCGGGAAGGGTGAGAACCTTCGACTAAGGTTCGAGTCGAGCGAAAGCGAGAAAGCGTTGCCGCAGGCAACGGCCCGAAGGGTGAGTAGCAGCGCGACGAGTAATCCTTCCCCCACCACCATCACTTCATGTAGCGCATTGCCAAATCACATCCTCAATCCCACATATCCTCCCCATGCCGGGAAGGATGAGAAGCAACATTTCCCCTGATGCGCTGCGCTTATCAGGGCTACCGGTCCGTACGTCGAATAAACGCAGCGCATCGGGATGCCAAAATCATTACACGGGTGGCAAACGGCGTTTGACTGGCGAGCTTTTCACAATCGAGGTGTTGCACTGTGCGTATTCCGCTAAACCATCCAGCAATGTATCCAGTTGTTCAATGGAGCGCACCACCAGCCGGATAACAAAACAATCCTCCCCGGTGACCTTATCGCTCTCGATGCATTCGGGCATCGCCTGAATGTACTTATCCACCTTCTGTAATAACCCCGGCAATGGCCGAACACGTACCAACGCCTGCAAGGTATACCCTAACGCCGCCAGATTCACCCGCGCCGCGTACCCCTCAATCACCCCCTTTTCTTCCAGGCGTTTGAGCCTTTCTGCCGTGCTGGGTGACGACAGCCCGACGCGACCACTTAATACTTTTAGCGACATCCGCGCATCTTCCACCAGACACGCCAGAATTTGTCGGTCGATCTCATCGATAAGGTTTTCCATTGGTTTTACCTAATTAATAAATGTCATACGCAAATTCCACCTTACATCATCTCTGTAAAAGTGGCCTGCCATTTTCGACAATAAGGGCCATCATTCAGGAGGTGGTTTATGAATAACAGGCAAAAAGGCGTCTGGCAGATGAGCCTGGCGATGTTGATTTCCGGTTCCATTGGCGCATTCGTTTTGCTGTCGGGATTACCGGTCACGGAAGTGGTTTTCTGGCGATGCCTGATCGGCGCACTCACACTGTTTATCTTTATCCGCGCCAGTAAACAGCCCTTTAGTCCGCTGACTAAAGTCACGCTGGCATTAGCCATTGCGGGCGGTATCGCCCTGGTCGTCAACTGGTTATTGCTGTTCGCCGCCTATAGCCGTATCTCAATTGGCCTGTCGACAGTGGTCTACAATACGCAGCCGTTCATGCTGGTCTTAATGGGGATGGCGCTGGGCGAGCGGGTCAGCCTGGTCAAATGGGGATGGCTTTTTCTGGCCTTTGCAGGGGTGGTGATACTGCTCTCCGGCGAGCTCACGTCCGGCCACTCCGCACAGTGGTTTTCTGGTATTGTGCTGGCCCTGAGCGCCGCTTTTTTTTATGCGCTGACTGCAATCATCACCCGCAAACTCAGCGGGATAGCGCCGCAGCATATTGCCTTTATCCAGGTGTTAACCGGGGTCGTTCTCCTGTTGCCACTGACCGGCAGGCCTGTGTTTTCCGCCGACTATCCGTGGCTGATCTTACTTACTCTTGGGATCGTACACACCGGCGTGATGTACCAGTTGCTCTATAGCGCGATCCAGAAGCTGCCAACTCCCATCACAGGATCGCTCTCCTTTATTTATCCCGTGATTGCGATTGTGGTCGATAAACTGATCTTTGGTCATTCGCTCAACGCCACACAACTGATGGGCGGCGTATTGATTCTGTTTGCTGCCGCTGGTAATAACCTGGGTTGGGGTGAAAAAAAACCCCGCGAATGCGGGGTTGGAATCAAAACACGGTCCAGTTAGCGGCGGGCGCGGACAATCTGATATATGCGCGTCAGATATTCAACGGGCGCGCTCCAGATATGCACCAGCCGCGAGAACGGGAACAGCACAAACAGCGTCATCCCCAGCACCAGATGCATACGATAGATAAACGCCACCCCGTCAAGATGCGCGGAAGCCCCGCCGTGGAACGTCACCACGGCCTGCGCCCAGCCCACCAGCTTCATCATTTCGCTGCCATCCATATGCTGTGCGGAGAAAGGAATTGTTAACAGCCCCAACGCACACTGCACCATCAGCAAAGTCATGATCAGAATATCGGCCGCCGTGGATGTCGCGCGGATCCGCGGATTGAACAGTCGGCGTTTCAGCAGCATGATACCGCCCACCAGGCACATCACGCCGCTGGCCCCACCGCCAATCATCGCCATTTTTTGTTTCACTTCGATGGGCAGGAAGGATTCGTACATCCAGTGCGGCGTCAGCATCCCCAGGAAGTGCCCGGCGAAGATGCCGAGGATCCCCAGATGGAACAAGTTTGACCAAATCACCATTCCTTTGCGGTCCAGCATCTGGCTGGAACCGGCACGCCAACTGTACTGGCCGTAGTCATAACGCAGCCAGCTCCCCACCAGAAACACCGTCCCGGCAATGTACGGGTACATATCAAAGAAGAACATATTCAGGAAGTGCATTATTGCTGTCCTCCGGTTGTGATATTCAGGTACTGCGGTGCGACAGCGCCAGCGAAGCGACGTTGATGCGCAGTAATGTCAGATTCGCCACACCCCTGTTCGGCAAAGAATTTCACCTGCTCTTCTTCCCAGACGGCATCCAGCGCCTGCGGGGTATCATCACGCGCTTCATCAGCGATTTTTTCAGCCACTTTTTGTTGATCGATAGCGGTATTCGCCAGTTCGATCAGCGGTGTAAACAGCATCGCGTAGTGACTGTCGCGCTGTTGCAGACGAGCGCTCAGCAGCGCAAGGATCGGCGCAATGTCCTGCAATCCGCCCAACGCTTCCGCCGGCGGCAGTTGCGCCAGATACTCCAGATAGAGCGGCAGGTGATCCGGCAACTCGCGGCTGTCCAGCTCCAGACCTTGCCGGGCGTATTGCGCCAACAGATCGACCATTGCCTGTCCACGGTCGCGGGACTCGCCGTGAACGTGCTCGAACAGGAGCAATGAGGTGGCGCGCCCCCGATCAAACAGCTCGCTGTAGTTTGCCTGGGCGTCCAGCAGATCCTGCGAGGTCAACTGCTGCAGAAAATCGATAACACCTTGTGACTGAGATGCCGTGAAGTGCGTTGACGATTGCAGTGCCTCGATCAACTCCTGCTGATGCTGCCACAGGGCAGCATCAGGGTATTCCAACAGACGGGAAATAACGACCAGCTCAATCATGGATGCGGCTCCGTTTTCACTGAAACATCAATGGCATCGATGCGACGGCTGTTGAACAGATTGAATTTACTGTCCGAACCGTGGCAGCCATCACCAAAGGTAAAGCCACAACCGTTCTTCTCAGGAAACGCTTCGCGCGCCAGCTCGCGATGGCTACTCGGGACCACAAAACGATCTTCGTAATTGGCGATGGCCAGATAACGGTACATCTCCTGCGCCTGTGCTTCGGTCAGACCCACTTCCTCCAGCGCACGAGTATCGATTTTGCCGTCCACGGTTTCCGCACGTTTGTAGTGACGCATTGCCAGCATACGTTTCAGCGCCAGCAGTACCGGCCCGGAATCCCCTGCGGTCAGCAGGTTTGCCAGGTACTGTACCGGGATGCGCAAACTGTCCACATCCGGCAGAATACCGTTGCTGCTCAGCTCACCTGCATCCGCCGCAGACTGAATCGGTGACAAAGGCGGCACGTACCAGACCATTGGCAACGTGCGATATTCCGGGTGCAGCGGCAGCGCCAGCTTCCAGTCCATCGCCATTTTATACACCGGCGACTGTTGGGCGGCGTCGATCACACTCAGCGGAATGCCGTCTTTAATTGCCTGCTCGATAACCTTCGGGTCGTTCGGGTCAAGGAACACATCCAGTTGGCGCTGATAAAGATCTTTCTCGTTTTCTGTACTTGCCGCCTGCTCAATGGCATCCGCGTCATACAGCAGCACGCCGAGGTAGCGGATGCGGCCCACGCAGGTTTCGGAACAGACCGTTGGCTGACCGGCTTCGATACGCGGATAACAGAAGATGCACTTCTCGGATTTACCGCTCTTCCAGTTGAAGTAGATTTTCTTGTACGGGCAACCGGTGATGCACATACGCCAGCCACGGCATTTATCCTGATCAATCAGCACAATGCCATCTTCTTCACGTTTGTAGATCGCGCCGCTCGGGCAGGTCGCCACGCACGCCGGGTTAAGACAGTGTTCGCACAGACGCGGCAAATACATCATGAAGGTGTTTTCAAACTGGCCGTACATCGCCTTCTGCATGTTCTCGAAGTTTTTGTCTTTCGACAGCTTCTCAAACTCGCCGCCCAGGTCATCTTCCCAGTTTGGCCCACGGGTGATTTTATCCATCCGCTGGCCGGTGATCAGCGAGCGCGGACGGGCGATTGGCTGGTGTTTGCTGTCAGCCGGCGCGGTATGCAGCGTCTGGTAGTCATAATCAAACGGCTCGTAGTAATCGTCGATGCCCGGCAGATGCGGGTTGGCGAAAATTTTTCCCAGCAGCATCGGACGATTACCCATCCGCGGCTGCAATTTGCCATTCACTTTACGGATCCAGCCGCCCTTCCATTTTTTCTGGTCTTCCCAGTTATTAGGGAAACCGACGCCGGGCTTACTTTCCACGTTGTTAAACCACGCGTACTCCATCCCTTCACGGCTGGTCCAGACGTTTTTACAGGTGACGGAACAGGTATGACAGCCGATGCACTTATCAAGGTTCAGCACCATGCCAACTTGTGAACGAATTTTCATTTTACGCTCTCCTGTACCTGGTCATTGCCTTCGCCATCCAGCCAGTTAATGTTCTTCATCTTACGTACCACCACAAACTCATCGCGGTTGGAGCCAACCGTTCCGTAGTAGTTAAAGCCATAGGCCAATTGAGCATAGCCGCCGATCATATGGGTCGGTTTTGGCGTAATTCGGGTTACCGAGTTATGGATACCCCCGCGCTGACCGGTGATTTCTGACCCTGGAATGTTCACGATACGCTCCTGAGCGTGGTACATCATGGTCATCCCGGCTGGCACGCGCTGGCTGACAACCGCGCGGGCAGTCAGGGCACCGTTGCTGTTAAAGACTTCAATCCAGTCGTTATCTTCGATACCCAAGTCTTTAGCATCCGTCTCACTCATCCAGACAATCGGACCACCGCGGCCTAAGGTCAGCATCAACAGATTGTCGCTGTAGGTGGAGTGAATCCCCCATTTCTGGTGCGGCGTCAGAAAGTTGAGCGCTTTTTCCGGGTTACCGTTGGACTTCTCGCCCATCACCTCTTTTACTGAGTGGGTGTCAATGGGTGGACGATAGACCAGCAGGCTTTCACCGAAGTCACGCATCCACTGATGGTCCTGATACAACTGCTGACGGCCGGAGAGGGTGCGCCATGGAATGAGCTCATGAACGTTGGTATAGCCTGCGTTATAAGAGACATGCTCATCTTCAAGGCCGGACCAGGTCGGGCTGGAGATAATTTTGCGCGGTTGGGCCTGGATATCGCGGAAGCGGATTTTTTCCTCTTCTTTGTTGGTTGCCAGATGCGTGTGGTCGCGACCGGTAAATTCGCTGAGCGCTGCCCAGGCTTTGACCGCCACGTGGCCGTTGGTTTCCGGTGCCAGCGTCAGGATCATCTCTGCGGCATCAATCGCTGTGTTAAGCATCGGCTGGCCTTTCGCCGGGCCGTCCGCTTTGGTGTAATTGAGCTTACGCAGCAGGTCCATTTCACTCTGGGTGTTCCAGGCAATACCTTTACCGCCATTACCGATTTTCTCCATCAACGGACCGATGGAGGTAAAGCGTTCGTAAGTCGCCGGATAATCACGCTCAACCACAATCAGATGCGGTGCGGTTTTACCTGGGATCAGATCACATTCGCCTTTTTTCCAGTCTTTCACATCCAGCGGCTGCGCCAGTTCAGCGGCAGAGTCATGCTGAATCGGCAGGGTCACCAGATCGGTCTCTTTACCGAGGTGGCCCACGCAGACTTCAGAGAATTTTTTGGCAATCGCTTTATAAATCTCCCAATCGCTTTTGGACTCCCAGGCCGGATCAACGGCAGCAGACAGCGGATGAATAAACGGATGCATATCCGACGTATTCATATCGTCTTTCTCATACCAGGTTGCCGTCGGTAGTACGATGTCGGAGTACAGGCAGGTGCTCGACAGACGGAAGTCCAGCGTCACCACCAGATCCAGCTTGCCGTCGAGACCGTTATCTTTCCACTCCACCTCTTCCGGCTTCACGCCGCCCTGCTTGCCGAGATCTTTGCCCTGAATACCGTTTTCCGTACCCAACAGGTACTTGAGCATGTACTCGTGGCCTTTACCGGAGGAGCCCAGCAGATTTGAACGCCAGATAAAGAGGTTACGCGGGTGGTTTTTGCCGTTTTCTGGCTGCTCCGCCGCAAAATGCATGGCGCCCTCTTTCAGGGATTTCACGGTGTAATCCACCGCCGACATACCTGCTTTTTTCGCCGCTTCGGCAATACGCAGCGGGTTGGTACCCAGTTGCGGTGCCGATGGCAACCACCCCATACGCTCGGCGCGCACGTTGAAATCGATAAGGCTGCCGGTGTAGCGTGATTTATCCGCCAGCGGCGACAAGAGCTCCTGTGCGGTGACGGTTTCATAGCGCCACTGGCTGGAGTGGTTATAGAAGTAGGAGGTGCTATTCATATGGCGCGCAGGACGGTTCCAGTCCAGGGCAAACGCCAGCGGTTGCCAGCCCGTTTGCGGGCGCAATTTTTCCTGGCCTACATAGTGTGCCCAGCCGCCGCCGCTTTGACCGATACAGCCGCAGAAGATCAGCATATTGATGATCCCACGGTAGTTCATATCGAGGTGATACCAGTGGTTCATCCCGGCCCCGATGATGATCATCGAGCGGCCATGCGTTTTGTTGGCGTTATCCGCAAATTCACGGGCGGTGCGGATAATATTGGCGCGGGAAACTCCGGTGATTTTTTCAGCCCAGGCCGGCGTATAGGCTTTGATATCGTCGTAGCTTGTGGCGCAGTTTTCATCATTAAGACCGCGCTCCAGGCCATAGTTCGCCAGAGTCAGGTCGTAAACGGTGGTCACCAGCACGCTGCTGCCATCGGCCAGTTGCAGGCGTTTAACCGGCAGTTTATGCAGCAGAACGTTTTCCAGTTCAACCTTACTAAAGTGCGCGGTGCTGTCGCCGCCAAAGTACGGGAAGCCAACGTCCGCGATCTCATCCTGACGACCCAACAGGCTCAGTTGCAGCTCTGTCTCAACGCCGGTCGTGCCATCACGCTGTTCAAGGTTCCATTTGCCCTTCTCGCCCCAGCGGAAACCGATGGAACCGTTCGGCGCCACTATTTCGCCGTTATCAGCGAGCGCAACGGTTTTCCACTGCGGGTTATTCTCCTGGCCCAGCGCATCCACAAGATCCGATGCGCGCAGCATACGGCCCGCGGCGTAGTATCCTTCACGCGGTTCCAGCATCACCAGCATCGGCATGTCGGTATAGCGACGCACATAATCGGTAAAGTACTGGCTCGGGTTATCGAGGTGGAATTCACGCAACATGACGTGGCCCATCGCCAGCGCCATTGCCGCATCGGTGCCCTGCTTCGGTGCCAGCCACATGTCGCACAGCTTGGCGATTTCGGCATAGTCCGGGGTTACGGCAACGGTCTTGGTGCCTTTGTAGCGGACTTCGGTAAAGAAGTGGGCATCCGGGGTACGGGTCTGCGGTACGTTGGAACCCCAGGCGATGATATAACTGGAGTTATACCAGTCGGCGGACTCCGGAACGTCGGTCTGCTCACCCCAGGTCTGCGGCGAGGCTGGCGGCAGGTCGCAATACCAGTCGTAGAAGCTCAGGCAGGTACCGCCTAACAGCGACAAGTAGCGTGCGCCGGAAGCATAGGAGACCATCGACATCGCCGGGATCGGCGAGAAGCCTGCCACGCGGTCAGGACCGTAGGTTTTCACGGTGTAGACGTTAGAGGCCGCAATCAGCTCATTCACTTCCTGCCAGGAGGAGCGAACAAAACCACCGCGTCCGCGTGCCTGTTTAAAGCTTTTCGCTTTATCAGCATCTTCAATGATCGAGGCCCAGGCGTTCACCGGATCAGGGTGTGCCACTTTCGCTTCACGCCACATTTTCATCAGGCGTTTGCGCATCAGCGGGTATTTGAGGCGGTTCGCACTGTAAAGATACCAGGAGTAGCTGGCACCGCGAGGGCAGCCGCGTGGCTCATGGTTTGGCATATCAGGGCGGGTACGTGGGTAGTCGGTCTGCTGGGTTTCCCAGGTAACGAGACCGTTTTTGACGTAAATCTTCCAGCTGCAAGACCCGGTGCAGTTTACACCGTGAGTAGAACGCACGACTTTATCGTGCTGCCAGCGTTGGCGGTATCCATCCTCCCAGTCCCGGTTTGTTTCGAGAAGCTGGCCGTGCCCATCGGCAAACGTTTCGCCCTTCTGCTTGAAGTAGCGAAATCGGTCCAGGAATTTACTCATCGGGTTTCTCCTGTATAGAGCCTGACGGCTCTCTGATAAATCGACATTGCACAAATTAGGGGTTACAGCATTTGCGGCGAAAGTAACGCTCTGAAAGGCGAGAAGAATTGATGGCGATCAAGCTGTAAGGGCTTCACAAAGGCAGGGAAATCACTATCTACCTCCAAAAGGGTAGAATGGTTTTAAATTTAATTTATTGATATATAAGGAAAATAAATAACCAAAATGACAGCAAGCGAGAAAAAATGCGCTAAGCAGGTATTAAGGGGTATAGCCCCCTGAAGACGAAGGTTTTTCTCTGTCGTGGGTAACTCCTTCTTAAAGTATGTTGTAACTAAGCCAGATCAAAAAAAAAGCGCGAGCCAGGCCCGCGCAAGGATAATCAACATTTACTTACTTTTTATTAGAATTCCGTCCGTAGATAGCCCAGGTGATCACCACACAGGCGATATAAAACACCAGGAACACTTTCATTGCGCCCGCCGGGGAACCGGTGAGTGCCAGCGAGGTGCCGAAGGCTTTCGGGATAAAGAAGCCGCCAATCGCCCCAATAGCTGAAATAAAGCCCAGTGCAGCAGCGGTTTCGGTTGCCGCCTCACGCAGCGCCGTGGCTTCACTGCCGCCGGCGTTTTTCACCCGTTCCAGCGTCATCTTGCGGAAATTGACTGAAATCATCTGGAAGGTAGAGCCACTGCCCAGCCCGGCCGTCAGGAACAGCATCAGGAAGACGCCAAAGAAGGCGGTAAAATTCCCGCCCACGCCATTGGTTGGCAGCGTCAGGAACAGTAAGGCACTAAAAATAGCCATCAGGATGAAGTTCACCAGGGTAACACGCGTCCCCCCCAGGCGGTCCGACAGCGCCCCACCCGCAGAACGGGCGAGCGCGCCGATGAGTGGGCCAAAAAAGGCGTAATGCATGATGACCACGTCCGGAAATTGGGTCTTCGACAGCATGGCGAAACCGGCAGAGAAGCCGATAAACGAACCAAAGGTTGCCAGATAGAGAAAGCTCATGATCCACATATGCTTACGCTTTAACACCGGCAACTGCGCTTTCAGTGACGCTTTCGAGGCGGTCAGTTCGTTCATGCCAAACCAGGCGGCGAGGGTAAAGACGGCCAGCAACGGCACCCATACCCATGCGGCATTCGCCAGGAAGATCATACTGCCATCAGGCTGCGCCACACCCGTTGCGCCAAACACAGCAAACATCGAAAACGAAATAGCCAGCGGTGCCAGAAGCTGCATCACGCTCACACCCAGGTTACCGAAACCGCCGTTAATCCCCAGCGCGCTGCCCTGCTTCTCTTTTGGAAAGAAAAAGCTGATGTTCGCCATACTGGAGGCAAAGTTCGCTCCGGCAAAACCACACAACAGCGCAATGATGATGAACGTGCTAAATGGGGTGGAGGTATCTTCAACCGCCAGGCCCAGCCAGACGCAAGGAATGATCAGAATGCCGGTACTGAACGCGGTCCAGCGGCGGCCACCGAATACCGGGACCATAAAAGAGTACGGTACGCGCAGCAGTGCGCCCGACACGGACGGTAAAGCAGTCAGCATAAAGAGTTGGTCAGTCGAAAATTGAAAGCCAACTTTATTCAGGTTTACGGCAACGGCGCTAAACAACATCCACACACAGAACGCCAGCAACAGACACGGAACCGAAATCCACAGGTTACGGCTGGCGATGCCGTGCCCCTGTCGTTGCCAGAAAAGCGGATCGTCCGGACGCCAGTCGCTAATAATTCGGCCTGACGCCCTTTGGGGGGTAGAAGAGTGACTCATAGACACCTCTGGTTATTGATTTGACGAGGCCACATTAGTTTTTACAGCGCAAGGTAAGTTGATATAAATCAAAGGAAAAGTGTGCGTAACGACGAGCAAAAAATAGCCATGCTCATTAGTGAGTAGATCGTTTTTCTTAAAAAAGTGTGGTTTTTCACAACCCTGTCGCCTGATGAAAAAGACCCACTCCTTTTATGGATACCGGCAACGATAAAGGAGTACTTCTTTGTAGGTATGGGTATACCTCAGGGTATGGCGGACAATATCGACCACTCTTTATTTCCGTGCGCCGGAGCCTTGCCCTCTATGCTTAAACGCCTCTTTACACCGCTCTCCCTGGTTAACCAGGTCGCACTGACAATGCTGCTGTCGACGGTTATCGGTGTGGCGGGTATGGCGGTTTCCGGCTGGCTGGTGCTTGGCGTTCAGGGCAGTGCCCACGCCATCAACAAAGCGGGCTCGCTGCGTATGCAAAGTTATCGGCTGCTGGCAAGCGTGCCGCTACGCCCGGCAGACGACGTATTACTCAAAGAGATGGAGCAAACGGCGTTCAGTTCTGAACTGGCTGATGTCGCCGAACGTGACGGGCAGCAAGAGCAGTTAGAGGCGCTGCAACATTTCTGGCGCAACGAGGTCGCGCCAGCCCTTAAGCAGGCCCAGGAGCCTCAGGCTGTCACCGATAAAATAGCCACCTACGTAAATCGAATCGACACGCTGGTTACCGCCTTCGATCACAGCACCGAACAGCGCATGGCGCGCGTGGTGATCCTGCATCGGGTGATGGCCATCTTGCTGGGCTTACTGCTGCTCTTTACCGTTGTCTGGCTTCGCGCCCGCCTGCTCCAGCCGTGGGAACAGTTACTGAAAATGGCCCAGGCGGTCAGCCAGCGTAACTTTACCCGGCGGGCACAAATCAGCGGACGCAATGAGATGGCGACCCTCGGTACCGCCCTGAATAATATGTCGGAAGAGCTGGCGGAAAGTTATGCCGTCCTTGAACAGCGCGTTCAGGAAAAAACCGCCGGACTTGAACAAAAAAACCAGATTCTCTCTTTCCTGTGGCAGGCCAACCATCGTCTGCATTCGCGTATTCCTTTGTGCGAACGTTTGTCACCGGTGCTTCACGGGCTGCAAAACCTGACGCTGCTGCATGATATTGAGCTGCGCGTTTACGACATGGAAGATGAGAAAAACCACCAGGAATTCACCTGCCATTCGGATATTACCTGTGATGATCGGGGGTGCCATTTATGTCCGCGCGGCATCCTGCCTGCTCCCGCTGGCGGCAGTTCCACCCTGAAATGGCGCCTGGCGGACAACCATACACAATATGGCTTGCTACTCGCGCAGCTCCCCCACGGCAGGCATCTTAGCCACGATCAGCAACAACTGGTGGATACGCTTGTCGAGCAGTTAACCGCGACGCTGGCGCTGGACCGTCATCAGGAACATCTGCAGCAGATGATGGTGATGGAAGAGCGTGCCACCATCGCCCGGGAACTGCATGACTCCATCGCCCAGTCTCTCTCCTGTATGAAGATGCAGGTCAGTTGTTTGCAGATGCAGGGCGGCGACCTGCCTGAAAGTAGCCAGCAGTTGCTGGGGCAAATACGAAACGAGCTCAATACCTCATGGGCGCAGTTGCGTGAGCTGTTGACGACATTCCGCTTACAATTAACAGAGCCTGGACTGCGCCCGGCCCTGGAGTCCAGTTGTCAGGAATACAGCGCGCGCTTCGGTTTTCAGGTCAGGCTGGATTACCAGCTCCCCGCGCGTCTCGTGCCCTCACATCAGGCAATCCATTTATTGCAGATTGCCCGCGAAGCCTTAAGCAATTCGCTGAAACATTCCGGCGCGACTGAGGTTATCGTCTCGGTCGTCCAACAGGAAAAACGGGTAATATTGCAAGTTCGCGACAACGGCTGTGGCGTGCCGGAAAACGCAGCGCGAACAAACCATTATGGCTTGATTATCATGCGCGACCGTGCGCAAAGTTTACGTGGCGATTGCCAGGTTCGACGGCGTGAGTCCGGCGGTACCGATGTGACCGTGACGTTTATTCCCGAAAATCTTCTCTCATCAGTGCAAGGAGATAACTATGACTAACCAGGAACCGGCTACCATTTTGCTCATCGATGATCACCCGATGTTGCGTACCGGCGTCAAGCAACTTATCAGCATGTCGCCTGAAATCACCGTCGTCGGCGAGGCCAGCAATGGCGAACAAGGCATCGAACTGGCAGAGGATCTGGACCCGGACCTGATTCTGTTAGATCTGAATATGCCGGGGATGAACGGCCTTGAAACGCTCGATAAACTGCGTGAAAAAACGCTGTCGGGTCGCGTGGTGGTCTTTAGCGTATCGAATCACGAAGAGGATGTTGTCACTGCCCTTAAACGCGGCGCCGATGGCTATCTGCTTAAAGATATGGAGCCAGAAGATTTACTCAAAGCCCTCCAGCAGGCCGCAGCGGGTGAGATGGTTCTGAGCGATGCGCTAACCCCCGTGCTGGCTGCCAGCCTGCGCGCCAACCGTGCAACCTCGGATCGCGATATCAGCCAGTTAACACCGCGCGAACGCGACATTCTTAAGCTTATCGCGCAGGGTCTGCCGAATAAGATGATTGCCCGTCGCCTCGACATCACCGAGAGTACGGTAAAAGTGCACGTGAAACATATGCTGAAAAAAATGCGCCTGAAATCCCGCGTGGAAGCAGCGGTCTGGGTTCATCAGGAACGCATTTTCTAATTGTCAGGCGCCATCAGCTCCCAGCGCGGCGTCGCGTCAGAGGTGTCAACCAGCGGTGGCGTCAGCGTCAGCACAATCTCATTGGATGAGACGCGCTGACCTTTTTCATCTTCGGCAATCACCGACAGATGCCACTCGTTGGTCGCCCCTTCACTGTTATCCCACTTCGGCATAATGATCGACCAGCCTTCCGTACTGCTGGGGTGAGCAGGCGGCGTCAGGCTAAGCTGCTGGGTATCACCCTGCCAGCGTAACTCGCGTATCCCGTGCGTGCTGCGGATATCCAGTTTAAGTGCCACCGTTTCGCCAGGCTGTAAATCCCAGGGCGGTGTGGCGAGAAATACTGAGAGTGTCTTGCGCTGGCGATATTCGTATACCGGCACCGTATCGCGCACCGGATTATCGTAACGGCTGCCGCGCAAAGAGGCCTCCTCTCCCAGTTGGCTGGCGGAAAGCTGTTTCCAGAGAGGAACACCAAACCGATAATTCAGTTTCAGGCCTAAATCGTTCTGACTTTCGCCGTTCTCTCCCTGTTTATGGTGCGCCGAGAGCGTTACCAGCGGTACGGGGGTGTAATCCAGCCCCACTTTTACCGCCAGCGGATTACGATACCCCGTCCCGGAGTCGAATAAATCCACGCTCTCACCAAAGTATTGTTCCAGACTGACACTGGTATCGAGTTGCTGCCAGAAAGGTAAACGCGCCTGAGCGGTAATGTCATAGCCGCGCGCCATGCGCTGCTGGAGCGTTGCCGAACGATACGTCCAGTCGGTGAGCGGTTGATAGTAATTGGCGGAAAAACGCAGCGACTGTCCCCACACCTCAGCCCCCAGTCCGGTACGGGCCAGGTTTTCATCGAGCAGGTTGTCGTAGAAGGTGTTATACCCCAGCAGCCAGTCACCGGAAATCCAGCGCTGCCCGATACCCACGTTACCGACCAGCCCCTCATCCTGCTGGGTCAGACCAAGCTGGCTCCAACTGAGATAGCGGGACGTATCCTGCAAAGGGACAAACCAGTCGCCGTGGCTGCCGTTAAAGCCCCCTTTGTCATCAACTTTGACATCGATGGTCGCTTTGCCCCATGGCGACAGCCAGGACTCTACCTGCTGGTTTACCTCATCGCTCACCACATCGCGCAACTGACCAAAGGCGAACTGGCGCGCCTGTGCTCCGGCATCCAGCCCGTTGTCTGTCATGCTGGCTTCACCAAAGGCTTTCGCCATTTCGGCCAGATGTTTTTCACTGCTGCCTTTGTCGGGCGTCATTCCGAGATCGGGCAGAGAATCACCATCATTATCAAACGGATGTTGAGCCTGCTGAACATACCAGGATTGCGGGGCGGTCTGTACGCCACTGACCGCGCTTCCCGCCAGCGGCAAGAATAAAAGCAGTATTGGGGAAGAGGAAAACCAGTGCATCACGTTTGTAGGGGGTCGCTCCGGGCTGGAAATGATCGCCAGTCGTTCAGGTTAGCGGCTTTGCCCGACAATTTCAGCTTTTGCGCAAATTTCAGGAAAATCCTTAATCCTTCCCGTTTCGCCAGACTACAGTTAACTGAATGCTGATAACTGAGAAAAAGCGAATGACTCAGACACTACGATGGGCCATGTGCAGTTCCATTTTGTTGTATGCCGTGTCGGCCAGCGCCACCGACATTTTCCAACTGCAATCCCCTGCTTTTGGCGATAACGCGCTGATGGAGAAAAGATTCGCGGGCAACGCCACCAGCAATCCTAACTGCACGGGAGAGAATATTTCCCCGGCACTGGTGTGGAACAATCCGCCTGCAAAAACGCAAAGTTTCGCCCTGGTCGTACATGACCCTGAAGGGGCGATGGGCCTTGGCGTTACCCATCTGGTAGCCTACAACATTCCCCCTTCCGGCACCGGTTTTGCCGAAAATGATCTGCGTGACGGCAAAGGCTATACCGGCGGTAAAAATACCCCCGGCACCGTGCAGTGGTATGGTCCTTGCCCCCCACCGGGTAGCGGCGCACATCACTACACCTTTACCTTGATTGCCACCAGCCTCGCCCCGGATCTCCCCAAAGGATTAACCCGGGACGAGCTGTTTGCCAAACTCAAAGGCCACACCCTGGGCGCGGCAGGTTTAATTGGCCGCTTCGGACAGTAGCGTTTTTAATTCCGGCAGACAGGAGCCACAGTTTGTGCCGCAGCGCAGGACATTCCCCAGCGCTGCGGTGCTGTCGCACCCTGTGGCAATCGCGGCGCGAATCGCGTTTTCCCCCACGCTGTAACAGCTACAGACCGTGCGCCCCGGCACGGGTAAGCTGGACGGTGACTGCCCGGCTAACAGGCTATGCCGCGCCTGCGCCGTTGCCGGCGCGGTGATAAATGCCTGCACAATGACATCATGTGCAATAACCGGAAGCCGCGTATCACTCCACCACCCCAGCATCAATTGCCCGTGATGCCAGGCCAGCAGATTTTTCACCGTACCGGCACGAAGAGTCTGTATCTGCCAATCTTGCATCTGACACCATGCCGTCAGCCATGCCGACGCATCGCCATTGCCCGCCAGGGTGAAATGCAAGGCGCTATCCGTCGCTTTGCGCACCCAGTAGATATTGGCGGGGAGCGGCGGCATTTCACGCGCATAGAATTCGCCCTGCCAGTCTGGCTGCCAGGCGGCGATGCGCACCGCCGTTTGTTTGCTCTCCGGCTGCCCGGAATGCGGGTCGCACACCGGGGCCACCAGTGCGTTAACCTTCCCCTGACGCGCAAAGGCATGGTTCCAGTGCATCGGCGTAAACAGTTCACCTTCCCGCTGACCGTGCTGAATACGCGCTCGAGCCACCATAACGCCGCGGGGAGAGCTTATATGTGCGAGGTCTCCCTCACTGAGTGCAAAACGGGCAGCATCCGCCGGGGAAATATCCACCACGGGTTCGGCAATATGCTGCATCAACCGCACAACGGTGCCAGTGCGGGTCATCGTATGCCACTGATCGCGGATCCGCCCGGTGTTAAGTAAAAGTGGATAGTGCGCCGTCGGTTGCGCCACTGCGCGTGCGGGCGATACAGGTACGATGCGTAAACGCCCGGAAGGCCGCCAGCCGCGTTGTAATGCCGCCGGGGTCACGCTCCACTGGTAGGGTTCCAGTCTGTCCCACTGTTCGCGCGTTAACCCGGCCAGTTCACTGATATCAAACGCCCGCGTACCGTTGTTTTCGAAGCCGGAAAGCGCCGCATGTTCAGAAAACACCTCATGAGGATGCTGCCAGGCAAACGCGGAGCCAAAGCCGAGGCGCTGCGCGACCTGTGAGATTATCCACCAGTCAGCTTTTGCCTCGCCCGGCGGGGGTAAAAAGGGCCGCTGGCGTGAGATGCGTCGCTCGGAATTGGTCACTGTGCCATTTTTCTCCCCCCAGGCCAGCGCCGGAAAACGGATATGAGCGTAGCGGCTGGTGTCAGTCTGCGCCACCACCTCAGAGACAATCACCAGCGGACAGGCCGCCAGTGCGCGGCACACCGCATGGCTGTCCGGCAGCGAAACCGCCGGATTGGTGCCCATTATCCACACCGCTTTCACCTCGCCACGCCCGATGGCCTCAAACAGATCCACTGCCATCAGTCCCGGCGTTTGCGCCAGCCGCTCCGTCCCCCAGAAACGTGCCAGCCGGGCAAGGTCCGCCGCTTCAAAATTCATGTGTGCCGCCAGTTGTGTCGCCAGACCGCCCACTTCGCGCCCGCCCATGGCATTCGGTTGTCCGGTCAGCGAAAACGGGCCGCATCCCGGACGGGCAAATTTGCCGCTGACCAGATGCGCATTCATGATGGCATTACACTTATCGCTGCCGCTCGATGACTGGTTAATTCCCATGGTGAACAGCGTCATCGCCCGTGGCGCGGTAATAAACCAGTCATAAAACGTTGTGACAACGTCACGCGACAAATTACAGAATGACGCGACCACCTCTGGTGTCCACGTACGCGCGGCAGCCAGTGCGGCCTCGCTGTCATCAAAATCGACAAGCGTTTGATTTTCCTTCGCAATCATATTCAGCAGGCCGACAAACAGCCCGGCGTCGCTCCCTGGCGCTAGCGGCAGATGGAGGTCGGCAATGTCACAGGTGGCGGTGACGCGCGGGTCGATGACCACCACTTTTAACGCCGGGTTATCATGCTTTGCCTGCACAATGCGCTGGTAGAGCACCGGATGGGTCCAGGCGGCATTCGATCCCACCAGCACCAGCAGATCGCTCTTTTCGATATCTTCATAGCTGCACGGCACAACGTCTGCACCAAAGGCCCGCTTGTAGCCTGTAACGGCAGATGACATGCACAACCGTGAATTGGTGTCGATATTTGCCGCGCCGATAAAGCCTTTCATCAGCTTGTTGGCGGCATAGTAATCTTCGGTGAGCAACTGCCCGGAGGCATAAAACGCCACCGCCTGCGGACCAAATTCGCTGATGATGGCGTTCAGGCGTTCCCCGGCGGCATCCAGCGCCGCCTGCCAGCTTACCGTCTGTTCATCCACCTGCGGAGCCAGAAGCCGCCCCGCTAACCCGGTGGTTTCCCCCAGCGCCGCCCCTTTCACGCACAGCCGACCGGCGTTTGCCGGGTGCGCGCGGTCACCCGCCACGCTCACCCCATCGTCAGTGACGGTCGCAACCACGCCGCAGCCCACACCGCAATACGGGCAGGTGGTGCGGGTACTCATGATGCCTCCGCGCGCATCAACAGGACCTGGTTGCCGACCCACACTTTGCCACCTTCAATTTTGACCGGCCAGGCGCGGACCGCCGGTTCACCGCTTTCCGCATAACAGCCGTCACGCAGACGAATACGCTGCTTGTAGAGCGGCGAAATCACCAGCGGTTCACCGTTCGTGTCGCCTAAGATCCCGCGCGACAGGACCTGGGCGTGGCTGCCCGGTTCGTGGTTATCGAGCGCATAGATGGTTTCGCCAAAGCGGAACAGTGCGATTTGCCGCTCACCCAGCCGTGCGCCAATCCCCGCCTGTTCAGGTATCGCGGCAATGTCGCAGATAACCTGCCATGGCCGCCACGGCAGTTGCCCTTCTGACTGCTCCGGTGCCGCCGCCAGTTGCGGCTGGTCACGGACAACCTCGCGGTGAACGGTTTCGTCCGGCACGTCGCTGTTAACAAACGAGCGGAACAGCGCCAGACGGTCAGGATCGTTAAGCGTGGTCTGCCACTCGCACTGATAGCTGTCCACCACCCGCGCCATCTCTTCTTCCAGCTCAGTGGCAATCTCCAGGCTGTCGTTCAGGATAACATCGCGCAAATAGTCGATGCCGCCCTCCAGGTTATCCAGCCAGGTGCTGGTACGTTGCAGGCGGTCAGCCGTGCGGATGTAGAACATCAAAAAACGGTCAACGGTGCGGATCAGCGTGGCCTCATCTAAATCGCTGGCAAACAGATCCGCATGACGTGGCTTCATGCCACCGTTACCGCACACATAGAGATTCCAGCCTTTCTCCGTGGCGATCACCCCCACATCTTTCCCCTGCGCTTCCGCACACTCGCGGGTACAGCCGGACACCGCCATTTTTATCTTATGCGGCGCACGCAGCCCTTTGTATCGATGCTCCAGGGTGACCGCCAGCCCGGTGGAGTCCTGCACACCATAGCGGCACCAGGTCGAACCAACGCAGGATTTCACCGTGCGCAATGACTTGCCGTAGGCGTGCCCGGTTTCAAACCCGGCATCGACTAGCTCCTGCCAGATGGCCGGAAGTTGCTCCAGACGGGCGCCAAAGAGATCGATACGCTGGCCGCCGGTGACTTTGCTATAAAGCTGATAGCGTTTGGCGATCTGCCCGATGGCAATCAGACCATCCGGCGTGACCTCCCCGGCGGGCATCCGCGGCACGATGGAATAGGTCCCGTCTTTCTGAATGTTGGCAAAATAACGGTCATTGGTATCCTGCAGCGGCAGGTGCGCCGGTTTGAGCAGATACTCATTCCAGCAGGAGGCCAGAATCGACCCGACCAGCGGCTTACACACCTCGCAGCCCTGCCCGTGACCATAACGGCTGATTAACTGTGCGAAAGTACGGATATGGTTGACGCGCACCAGATGGTGGATCTCCTGGCGCGAGTACGGGAAGTGTTCGCAGATGTCTTTTTTCACTTCCACGCCCTGCGACGCCAGTTGGTGTTCCATGACCTGTTTGACCAGCGCGCTGCAGCCGCCGCAACCGGTGGCCGCTTTGGTACAACTTTTGATGGCTCCCATGTCGCTGGCGCCCGCGCCGACCGCCTGGCAAATATCGCCTTTGCTGACGTTATGACAGGAGCAAATCTGCGCGCTGTCCGGCAAGGCCGCCACGCCGAGCGCTTTTGGCGCACTGCCAGCAAGCGCAGGCAGGATCAGGCTTTCCGGTTGTGCTGGCAGCGCCAGCCCGTTGAGCATGGTTTGCAGCAGCGTCGCATAGTCGCTGGCTTCCCCCACCAGTACGCCGCCGAGCAGTTGTTTGCCATCTTCACTGACCACGATTTTTTTATAGATTTGCGCCGGGCCGTCGGTCCACTGATAACTCAGGCAGCCGGGTGTGCGCCCGTGGGCATCGCCGAACGACGCCACATCAACGCCAAGCAATTTCAGCTTTGTGCTCATATCCGCACCGGTAAACGCCGCCGCTTCGCCGCTGAGATGAGCCGCCACTACACGCGCCATCTGATATCCTGGCGCCACCAGACCATAGACTTTGCCCTCCCACACCGCACATTCGCCAATGGCGAAGATGTTTTCATCCGAGGTCTGGCACTGTTCATTAATGTTGATCCCGCCGCGTTCCCCCAGGTCCAACGCCCCGCTTCGGGCAAGCGCATCCTGCGGGCGAATGCCGGCGGAGAACACCACCATGTCGGTCGTCAGGCTCTCACCATCGGCAAAGTTGAGGGTGAGCGTGTCGCCATTCGCCACGATTTCCCGGGTCGCCTTGCTGGTATGAACCTGCACCCCCAGCGCGGTGATTTTCTTGCGCAGCATAGCGCCGCCCTGTTCATCCAACTGAACGGCCATCAGCGCCGGGGCGAACTCCACCACGTGGGTTTCCAGCCCCAGTTGTTTTAACGTATTCGCCGCTTCCAGCCCCAGCAGCCCGCCGCCAATCACGACGCCACGGGTGGCGTTTTTCGCACGCGCGGCAATCTCATCCAGGTCATCCAGGGTGCGATAGACAAAACAGCCACGGGCATCATGCCCCGGAACCGGCGGCACAAACGGGTATGAACCGGTCGCCAGCACCAGTTTATCCCAGCGCGTTTCATGCCCCTGGGCATCCCGCACCACCTGTAACGCGCGGTCGATATCGGTAATGGTCTGGTTGAGACGCAGCTCAATGCCGTACTGGTCAAAAAAATCCCCCTCGACCATGGAGAGCGACTGCGCGCTGCGTCCGGCAAAGTACTCGGATAAATGCACGCGATCGTAGGCGGCATAACGCTCCGCGCCGAATACCACGATGTGATAGGCCTGATGCAAGTTGCGGCTCACGCACTGTTCTAAAAAATGGTGGCCGACCATACCGTGTCCAACCACAACCAGAGTAGGTTTTGTCATCTTTGGGATCCCGGCAGCCGCTGGCTGCGCTGTAAAGCTGTCAAAAAGCCAGCCCGCCTGCGGCGGTTCCGGCGTATTTAATCGTTCGGTGAGTGCAGCCGCACTGGCACAATCGCCCAGCAGCAGTACGCCGCACAGTCTGTTTTCCCGCACCAGCAGGCGACGGTAATGGCCGCTGAGGGGATCGAGGCTGGTCCAGATGTCATCGCCATCACGCGCCTGCACGTCCCCGGCACTGAACAGGTCGATGCCGGTCACTTTCAGTCGCAGCCCGCCCGCCTGCCAGTGAAAGTCTGCCTCAGGCGTGCCGAGCAGACGCGCAGCGAGAATCTCCGCCTGCTGCAAACAAGGGGCCACCAGCCCCCAGGTTTGTCCGGCAATTTCACAGCATTCACCGAGGGCGCTCACCCCGGCGACCGCACTGCGCAACTGCCCGTCCACCACGATGCCACGGGCACAGGGAATACCGCTGGCCTGGGCAAGGGTTATCGCCGGGCGCACGCCGGTGGTCATTACCACGCGGCCTGCCGACAAAACGCGGCCGTTGGTCAGCGTGACGCTATCGGGTGTAATACAGCGGATGCTGGCAGAGAGTTCGCAGTCAATGCCGCGCTCACGCAGATGCGCTGCCAGCAGCCCCCCGGCCTGTGCGTCAAGCTGCTGCTCCATAAGCCATTCGCCGCGGTTTACCAACGTGACGTTGTCACCATGACGGCGCAGCCCCGCAGCCGCTTCAACCCCCAGCACGCCACCGCCGAGGACAACCACCGGCCCACTGCCTGCCAGAATGGCCTGCACATCGCTGATACGGCGAAAACCATGGACATGCGGTAAGTCGTGGCCCGGTACGGGCGGGATAAAGGGCGTCGATCCGGTGGCAAACACCAGTTCATCCCAGGTCAACTCGCGTTGGGTGGTAATGACCCGACGCGCCGACACATCAACCTGGGTGACCGTCTCCCCCGTCAGTACCCTGATGCCGCGCGCTTTGTACCACTGCGCGTCATGCAGGACGGTGTCGCTGAACGCTTTTTCTGCACCCAGCACCGGTGATAACTGGATGCGGTTATAGGCATGGCCCGGCTCGTCGCCAATCATCGTGATGGCATAGCGGTCGGCAGCCGATTCGCTGAGTTTTTCGACAAGGTGGGTGGCCGCCATGCCGTTGCCAATGATTAACAGTCGCAGGGTCATCTCACTCACCTCAGGCCGCTTTCGGCTGTTTTTCATAGAGGAAATGGAGGATCTGCTGGCGCAGGTGGTGATAACGGCTGTCATCAGCCAGTTGCACCCGGTTACGTGGACGCGGCAGATTGACGTCAAGGATTTCACCGACGGTTGCCGCCGGGCCGTTGGTCATCATCAGTACCCGGTCAGAAAGCAGCACCGCCTCGTCCACATCATGGGTAATCAGCACGATGGTGGTGTTCAGCGACTGCTGGATCTGCATGACCGCATCCTGCAGGTGGGCGCGGGTTAACGCATCAAGTGCGCCAAAAGGTTCATCCATCAGTAGCACTTTGGGTTTCATGGCAAGGGCACGGGCAATGCCGACACGTTGCTTCATCCCGCCGGAGATCTCCCCCGGACGTTTGTGCAGCGCGTGGCCCATTTGTACCCGCTCCAGATTGTGCTCAATCCACTCGCGGCGCTCCGCTTTGTGCATAGTGCGACGGAACACCTGATCCACCGCCAGCGCCACGTTGTCAAAACAGGTCAGCCACGGCAATAAAGAGTGGTTCTGGAACACGACCGCGCGCTCGGGGCCAGGCCCCGCTATCTCCCGGTTATCGCACAGCAAACCGCCTTCGGTTGGGAGCGTGATACCGGCAATCAAATTCAGTAAGGTCGATTTCCCACAACCCGAATGACCAATCAGGCTGACCGTTTCCCCTTCATGAATATCGAATGAGACATTTTGCAACGCCACAAACTCACCGCCCGCGGTCGAAAAGCGCTGGCTCACCGCCTGCACCTGGATAATCGGTTTTTTGCTCATCTTATTTCTCCTGCCAGCTAAAGCGACGTGCCACCAGCATCAGCCCCTGCTCCAGCAGCAGACCGACCACACCGATGATGACAATGGCGATTAAAATGTTTTCCACATTGAGGTTGTTCCATTCGTTCCAGATCCAAAAACCGATCCCCAGGCCGCCGGTGAGCATTTCCGCGGCGACAATCACCAGCCAGGCGATGCCGATCGACAAGCGGACGCCGGTGAGCACGGCGGGCAACACCGCCGGGAACAAAATGCGGCGCATGACTGTCCATTCGGACAACTGCAGAACGCGGGCCACGTTGAGGTAATCTTGCGGAATGCGGCGCACCCCTTCGGCGGTATTAATCACCATCGGCCAGATAGAACAGATGAAAATGGTCCAGCTTGATGCCGGTTCCGCTTTCTGGAAAAGCAGCAGGCCAATCGGTAACCATGCCAGTGGGCTGACCGGGCGCAGCAGTGCAATCAGCGGGTTGAACATCCGCGCCAGAAAGATAAAGCGGCCAATCATAAAACCCAGCGGGATCCCCACCAGCGCCGCCAGACCAAAACCGATGGCGACGCGCTGCAATGAAGCCAGTACGTTCCAGCCGATCCCCATGTCATTCGGCCCATCCCGATAGAACGGGTCGGCAAATAGCGTCATTGCCGAATCCAGCGTGCTGAGCGGGGTGGGAAAGCCTTTGCTGTTGATTGCCGCCAGTTCCCAGGCGATAAGCAACAGCCCAAGTCCCAGCAGCGCGGGAACAACACGTTCGGCTACCGCGCGAGTTTTACGCGACAAGGCCGGCTTACGGGTGCGGACTTTGACCGGAGGCAGCGTAATCACTTCGCCAGGTATGGACGGCGGCGTAACGCGCTGTGTGTTCTGTTGATGTTTCATATCAGGCCCCTGTTCGTTGAATGTCGAAGCGTCTGGCGTATTGCTCCGGGTCGGTACCGTCCCAGCGCGTGCCATCCATCAGTGTGCTGGTTCGCATGGTCTGCGCAGGCGGCGTAATGCCCCCGATAGCCGTGGCGGCATCTTTCCAGATATCGATACGGTTAATGCGCCCGGCGATGGCGGCATAATCCGGTGCGCTTTTCAGCAGCCCCCAGCGGCGAAACTGGGTTAAAAACCACATGCCGTCGGAGTGCCATGGGTAGCTCACCTGGCCGTCATTGAAAAAGCGGATAGCGTGCGCGTCCTGCCAGCGCTTGCCCGCACCGTTGTCGTATTCACCGAGCATGCGCCCGGTCAGATACTGCTCTTTGGTGTTAAGCCACGCCCGACGCGCGAGGATGCGGGCGGTTTCACGGCGGTTATCATCGGAAGCATCAATCCAGCGGGACGCCTCCATCACCGCACAGACCAGCGCACGGGCGGTGTGCGGGTTTTGTTCGACCCAGGCGCTGCGCGTGCCGAGAATTTTTTCCGGATGATCCGGCCACACGGACTGGCTGGTCGCAGCGGTAAATCCGATGCGGTCATTAATGGCGCGGGCATTCCACGGTTCACCCACGCAAAAACCGACCATATTGCCGATCCGCATGTTCATCACCATTTGCGGCGGCGGCACGACCACCGTGCGAATGTCGGTAAAGGGGTTGATGCCCGCGCTCGCCAGCCAGTAATAGAGCCACATGGCGTGAGTGCCGGTCGGGAAGGTATGGGCAAAGGTGTATGTTCCGGGGGCGCTCTGCCCAATCAGTTTTTTCAGGCTCTCGCCATCGGTGACGCCTTTATCCAGCAGGTCGCTGGAAAGGGTGATCCCCTGACCGTTCTGGTTAAGGGTCATCAGGTTGGCCATCGACTGGGTTTTCCCGGCGATCCCGAGTTCCAGCCCGTATAGCAAGCCATAAAGCACGTGCGCGGCGTCCAGTTCGCCGGAGACCAGTTTGTCGCGCACCGCCGCCCAACTGGCCTCTTTGGTTGGCACCAGGGTGATGCCGTACTTTTTATCGAACCCTTTCAGGGCAGCAATGACCAGCGGCGCGCAATCGGTCAGCGGAATAAACCCGACACGAACAATAGTCAGTTCCGGTTTGTCGGAACCTGCCGCCCACGCGGACTGCATCAGGCCGGGCATCAGCATCGCACCGCCCAGTGCTGCTCCAGCCTGTAGAAAACGCCTGCGCGTTAGTGAAACCGATGAATCGCCCATACCCACTCCCGAAGCAAAAAAAAGCGCCCGTCGATGCTTTCGCACCAATGGACGCCTTTATCCGTATGGTCAGTGAACCGCCGTTGGTTCCCCGCCACAAATGTATTCATTTACACATTTAACAATGCAACCACTATGCCAGGTTACAAGCCGCTGTTTTTCGTGCTTTTCATCTGTTTTCAGGATGTTTTCGCACTGCACATGTGCAGGGAATGCCCGCAGAATGTGCAACTACTCCTTAGGTGTTAGAGGCCATAATGCCCGTACAGTGAGCAGCGCGCGGGCGATTTCAACCATGCGCTGATTCTTGTCCATAGCCATTTTGCGCAGACATTGCCAGGCCTGCTCTTCGCTCATGTTCTGGTGATTCATCAGGATATTTTTCGCTTTATCAATCAGCGTGCGTTCCTCCATGGAATCCTGTAATGAGGCCAGTTGCGCACTAAGCTGCTCCAGTTCACGGGCTTGCTGGCGCACCAGGGGTAAGAGCTGTTTGTCGAGCCGCGCGGAAAGGCGGTCGCTCGTCGTTTCCTCAATCCAGCTACTGACATTAACGTCGTCGTCTTCCTCCAGCATGGTCGCTGTCGTGTGCATCAGTTCATTGATCAGCAACTCTTCCAGCGCACGCAGATGTTCCAGCCTCTGGGTTTGCAGTGCGAACCAGCGTAGCGCCCCTTCGCCGCCGTCTGCGGGGGGCACGCGGGTGCAGGCCTGGCGACGGAGCTGTTCAATCTCCAGCCCGGCGGTACATTCGCGGGCAAATATCGCACTGACATCAGGCGCCGCAAGTGACAGGAAGGCCTCAAAACAGGGTTGCTGACCATCAATGCGGTCCACCAGCGACTGGCGCAATGCATCGCTAAATGCCGCCTGGGTAAACCCAATCGCCCCCAGCGCGCGCTCTTGCCCTACCAGCTCTTTTCCCTGCATAAAACTGTAGAGGGCCACCAGATGTTTAACGATTCTGGGATCATCAACGCTGTCGTTAAGCTGCGGAATAATGCTCAGCAGATGGCTAATGGTACGGCTGAACTGCGTCATCGCCTGTTCTGCCGTAATACGCTGGGTTTTTATTTGTTCGCGTAACTGTGGAAGTTGTTCCAGACACCCAACAGCGGCGGCAATACGGTGGCATAATGCGCTACTTGCAAGTGGCCTGAGCGTGGCGAGTAACGGTAAAAACGGGGTGATGTTCTCATCGGCAAGGGCGCTGCTGGCACGACATTCCAGCGCGTAAAGCTGCCCTTTTGAACACAGCCAGATATTCGATGCGCCGCGTTCGCACTGCAACATATGGGTCAGATGGCTGATTTTTCCCGCCAGCACGCCAAGCTGGGTGAGCTGGTAAAGCTGTTGTTTCTGGACCTGACGCGCATAGCGAAACCAGTCGGTGGCGTCGGGTGTCGCATCAGTATAATTATTCATGCTTACTCTCCGTGGCTGTCTGCTGGAGAGTAATAAGCAATAACCATGCCCTATCGAAGGAGTGAAGATGCAAAAGATCGTGATTGTCGCCAACGGCGCGGCGTACGGCAGTGAATCCTTATTTAACAGTCTGCGTCTGGCCATCGCCCTGCGCGAGCAAGAAGCCGACCTCGATTTACGCCTGTTTTTAATGTCCGATGCGGTGACCGCCGGGCTGCGTGGGCAAAAACCCGCCGAGGGGTACAATATTCAGCAAATGCTGGAAATCCTTACTGCGCAAAATGTACCGGTGAAATTGTGTAAGACCTGCACCGACGGGCGTGGTATCACGACGTTGCCCTTAGTGGATGGCGTGGCGATTGGCACCCTGGTCGAACTGGCGCAGTGGACGCTGGCGGCAGATAAAGTGCTGACCTTCTAATATTCATCATTCTTTAATACTTTTTTCTTATGGGTGCCTCTCTGGCATCAAGTTTGCCTGCTGTGCTGCCGATAGGCATTAAAGACAACACAGCAGGTACTCATAAATATGTTCAGGTCAATTCGCGCTCGTATCATTGCGGCGACGGCGGGCTGTCTCGCTATTGCTCTTCTTCTTAACACCGTTATTAACTACCAGGTAACCAGCCAGCATAATCAGGACGCTCAGCAAGACATCCTCACCAGCACCAGCTCCAGCCATAGCCTCGCTATCAGCGACTGGGTCAGCAGTAAAACGACCGCCATCTCCTCTCTCCAGAAAGTCGCCCTAACCGACGACCCCGTTCCGGTGTTCACCCAGATTGCTCAGGCCGCCGGCTTTATCAACGTCTATGTGGGGTACGCCAGTAAAACGGCCAAATTCTCAAACCCGGACGGTGTGCCTGCGGATTATGATCCGACCATTCGTCCCTGGTATCAGCAGGCCGCCAAAGCGGATGCTCCGATAGTCACCGCACCTTATGTCGATGCAGGCAGCGGGAAACTGGTGGTCACCTTCGCAGTACCAGTCAAAGAAAACGGTACGCTTAAAGCGGTGGTCGCAGGTGATGTGTCAATGGACAGCGTGGTGGCCAACGTCCAGGGTATTAAACCCACCCCAAACAGCAGCGGACTGTTACTTAACAGTGATGGCAGCGTGATTGCCGCCAACGATGGCAAACTGACGCTGAAACCGTTTGGCGAGGCCATCGGGGAAGTAAAATTTGCCGATCTGCAAGCGGGTAAACCGCTCACGGGCCTCTTTGCCGGTGCGGAAAAAGCGTTTCTTGCCACCAAAGTGAACGGCACCAACTGGTTGCTGGTTGTCGCTCTGGACAGCGCAGACGCCACGGCGGGCCTGCGTGCGCAATTAAAAGCCTCAGCCGTTTCGCTGATTGTACTGGTCGTGCTGGCGGGTGCCCTGATGCACTGGATTGTCGCCACTATGCTCAAGCGCCTGATCACCATTCGTGACGCGATGAACGCAATTAGCAGCGGCACAGATGACCTGTCGCAGCGCTTGCCGGAACAAGGTAACGATGAAGTGGCGCAAATCGCCCATGCATTTAACGCCTTTAGCGATAAACTCGCCATAGTGATGGTTAAACTGCGCGATTCCAGCCACTCTGTTCAGCAGGCGGCACAAGAGATTGCGACAGGCAACCAGGATCTGTCAGGGCGTACCGAACAGGCCGCCTCCAGCCTGCGCGAGACCGCCAGTGCCGTCGAGCAGATTACCGCCTCCGTCGCCCAGTCAACCGATTCCGCCGCTCAGGCTAACGAACAGGCGCACAGCGCCTCTGAGGCGGCGTCACGCGGCGGCAAAGTGGTATCGCAGGCCATTTCAACCATGCAGACAATCGAAGTGGCGTCGGCCAAAATCGGTGATATTACCAGCGTGATTGACGGGATCGCTTTCCAGACCAATATCCTGGCGCTGAACGCCTCGGTCGAAGCAGCACGTGCAGGCGAGCAAGGGCGTGGTTTCGCGGTTGTTGCCGGCGAGGTGCGCAACCTTGCCAGTCGCAGCGCGCAGGCGGCGAAAGAGATTAAATCGTTGATTGATTCGACAACAGACAGCGTGGCAACGGGTTCCCGCTACGTGCGCCTGGCCGGGGAAAGTATGGGGGAAATTGTCTCCAGCATTGACAGCGTCTCGGTCATTATGCGTGAAATCACCGTCGCCACGAACGAGCAGATGAAAGGTATCCAGGAAATTAACCATGCGGTCATCGATCTTGACCGAATGGTGCAGCAAAACGCCGAACTGGTGATCCAGTCAGCCGCCGCCGCAGGCGCGCTGCAGGAACAAGCGGGCGAGCTTGCTGAAACTGCGGGGCATTTCCGCATTTAATCTTCTGTCGGCGCGTTTTTCCCCGAATTTAACGCGCCGACATAATCCCCCGCCGAATTTTGTCATTATTGTTTAATCGTTACGCCATTTTTTGATCAAAGTCAGCATCTGAACCCCTTCCCTTTGGTGTTATGCAATGAGTGAATTGTGAACAAAATCACGCACGGGATTTTCCCGCAGGGAGTGCGTTGTCGATATATACGGGGTTTAAAACAATGGCGTTGGTAAAAACAAGTTTGAAGTTATTTGGTGGGGATACAGTGGTAGTACGTTGTTCTGAGAGCTGCCATATCCATCTGATGAGCGAAAAGAGTCAGGCCGCAAGTCAGACTGATGTGTTAAGCGTTCAGGATCGTGCCAGTGCGTATCTGGCGGTTCCTTACAGCGGCATCTGGAATGTGCTGATCGATAGCCACAGCCAGTCGCTGGAACATTCCATCAGTTACGTTCCAGCATAAGTTAGCATCACACTCAGGCGAAACCAGGTTGCATCTCCGGACCTGGTTTTTCTCCCTCCAGCAGCAGACGCACTCTCCCCACCAGCTCGTTGAGGCAATCATCCTGCATACCCAGTTTGATCAGCTCTTGTTCCAGCGAGAACAGATATTGCGCGTTGGTACCCAGCGGGCCACTCGCTGAGGCAATAAGCGGCGCAATTGTCTGCGCGCGGGTATCGGACTCATAAAGCGGATGACGCGGGTCCATGATGAATACCAGCGCATTTACCGTACGCCCGTCGTCAAGCTCCAGCTTGCGCCAGCTCGGCAGGTAGCAGCCGGTGATCATCTCGCGTTTCCACAACAGGGAAAGCTCTTCGTGTAGGGTGGATTCTGCCAGGCGATAGGCCACGCCGGTGGTGCGCCCGCCCTCTTTTAGTGCAAGCATACGTCCGGGCTGGCATGCGCTGCCGCGTCCCGCCGTCAGACGTAAACAAAATGCGCGGTGCCAGCCGGGAAGAGTACCGGTACAGGACTCGTCATATTCCAGAGCCGGGTTCCACATCAGCGAACCGTAACCAAAAATCCATACCGGGCCGTCATCCGGGCGGCAAGCCAGCGTCGCTGCAAGCGATGCTGCTCGTTGCTCCGCCGACCATAACAGCGATTCCTCAATGTCTCCAAACGCCGTTTTACAATCTGCCTTCATCAAGAAATCACGCGTCAACATCTCTTTCTACCTCCGCCACTGCCTGCTTCCTTGCGACGACTTTACTGCCGCCTTCCTGGCGCTTTTCAATGACGATATGCAATTCACAGGCCGTTTTCAAGTGAACTCTATAGGGCGTAAAGCGAAGGGCGATTCATCATGTTGACAATATAAAAATGTGGCTCACTATTTCAGAGGGTTATCGCTTTTTATGCCATTTATCGTCGTCACCCTTTTCATAATCATTTTTTACCGCCGCCCAGGCTACGCGATGCGCGGTCTCTTCGCGGCTGGCATCACCGCGGCGGTCGTCTTTATCCTTATATTGCTCCCAGGCACTATTAAAGGCTTCTTTATAGATTTCCTGGGCGTGGGCAGGCAGGACATGTTGCACGCTATCGGGTAAGTCTGATTTCGTTTTATAGGGCATCGTATATACCTCCTTAAGCAAAAACTTAAGTCTGGTTTATTCTTCCCGTCTTATCCAACCGATTTTGATTTTCGACAAAACCCCAATGGCATTACATTGTTAATTAACTATATTTTCCATTAAATCTTTATAAATATTCATCTCTAAGCAGAAAATTCGCATGACGTAAAAAAGCGTAAAAAAGGGATAATGAAAGGCGAATGTTTGTTATTTTATGCGCCCTGAATTTCTTTCTATAATTACAAATACCTGCTGGTTGGAGATCAACAATGACAACAACGCACGAGGCGGTTAAAACCCGCCACAAGGAGACTTCGCTCATTTTCCCGGTTCTGGCACTGGCAGCCCTGCTTTATTGGGGAAACAGTCAGTCGCTGCCAGTGATAATCGGAATGAATGCTCTGGCCCTGGTGGGGATTCTTGCCAGCGCATTTAGCGTCGTACGCCACGCCGATGTTCTTGCTCACCGTCTCGGTGAACCCTATGGCTCATTAATTTTAAGCCTTTCTGTCGTTATTCTTGAAGTGAGTCTGATTTCTGCGTTAATGGCAACCGGCGATGCTGCGCCAACGCTCATGCGCGACACACTTTATTCCATCATTATGATCGTTAGCGGTGGTCTGGTTGGCTTCTCGTTATTGCTCGGTGGGCGGAAATTTGCCACGCAATATGTGAACCTGTTCGGCATCAAGCAATATATGATTGCCCTCTTCCCGCTGGCCATTATTGTTCTGGTCTTCCCGGTGGCCTTAGAAGGCGGCAATTTCACGACCGGACAATCATTACTGGTGGCCCTTATTTCTGCCGCTATGTATGGCGTATTCCTGCTGATTCAAACGAAAACGCATCAGAGTCTGTTCGTTTATGAGCACGAAGATGACGGCGACGATGATGACCCGCACCACGGCAAACCGTCTGCGCACAGTAGCGGCTGGCACACCGTCTGGCTGCTGGTCCATCTGATTGCCGTTATTGCGGTCACCAAGATGAATGCCAATCCGCTGGAAAATCTGCTGACGGAAATGAATGCGCCTGTTGCCTTTACCGGCTTCCTGGTTGCACTGTTGATTCTCTCTCCCGAAGGCTTGGGCGCCCTGAAAGCGGTATTAAATAATCAGGTGCAGCGTGCAATGAATCTGTTCTTCGGCTCAGTTCTGGCGACCATTTCGTTGACCGTACCGGTTGTCACGCTGATTGCCTGGGTGACCGGTAATGATTTGATGTTTGGCCTGGGCAAACCGGAGCTGGTGGTGATGCTGGCGTCATTGATGCTGTGCCATATTTCGTTTTCAACGGGTCGCACCAATGTCCTGAACGGCGCCGCACATCTGGCACTGTTTGCGGCCTATTTGATGACGATTTTTGCCTGATGCAAATAAGGGCGTCTGTAGTCAGTAATGAGCCGATCTTGTTAGCACGCTATGCTGGCCTGGTTTTTCAGGTCAGCGATAGCAAGTGACTTATATTCTTTTATTGTGGTTTTGGACATTCAGCCATACGGCGCAGAAAGAAACTTTCGTTGATAGAAACCCCTGTATCTACCGTATGCAAATCATGAGCAAAATAAGCATGAAGTGTATTTATTCCTGGCCATGTGATGTCGGGGAGTTTTTCGCCATTCCATGCCTTATGATAAAAATCGAGGAACAGCTCAGCCCGTCTCGATGCAGGAAAATAAATCTCTTTATGGTTGTCCATGCGAGTATCCATTTGTCGCCCGTAATTAAAATCATTTGATAATCCGGTGGCGACACGCTTGACATCATCCAGCCATCCCCAGAGTGATTTAAGTTCAGCAATCTGCGCCTTTATCTCTTCAGATTTTCGATTCGGGTTCACCCCTGTTCCTGCAAGCGGACCATACTCGCTTATCTTTTCACGACGCGCTCACGACAGTTTCTCACCCAGGTGATTAAGCTCGGTGCAGTAGAGTTAATATTGCTTTGCCAGCCAGATAAAATAGATATCAAGATAGAAATCAAAGGCGGCGTCTCTGCGGCATCCGTGCCATAGATATTGGAGTAAGTCGCCCCCGCCAGTACTGGTTTACCTCAGATTTATAGTCAGCCATCCAGTCAGTAACAGAACGCCCTTCGACGGTATCGTTGATTGCGCCCGTACTGCGCCCCCGGTATCTAATGATGCCATCATCGTTTGGCCTCCTGCTGAACATGATTTTTAAAGGCGCCCATCAGTTTTGATTCCATCGCCGTAAAGCTTGCCTTTGACATCCTGCCGTACGCAGCCTGCCCCGATAACCTGACCAATATTCCACAGCACTATCAGTACGGGCACCATTCCAGATGGCGGCCCCAATTGAGGAGCACTCAAATCTGTTTATCAGTTGCCAGTGCAGTACAGGAAAATTTTCATTCAGTATTTTCGCTACCTCCAGTTTCATATACCTCAACTGTTCACAGCCATATCATTAGCATATTTTGAACAAATCAGCCACCCGCGCAAAATTCTATATATCCTGTTATACAATTTCTTACCGATATAAAATGATTTGTTATTTACATACGGAACAACCATATATCTTTATTTCACTTTCAATTTATTAAGTTATATAGCGGGTTTTTATAAAAATATTTAACCAGAACAAACCACCGCACTGTACTTCACAACAATCAAAATGAACATATTGATATTCTCTCTTACTGCATTATGAGATTAAATGACCAACTTCCATTTAAAACAGCGTCAACAGATTCTTTATCTGCCACCTTATATGCATTTTTGATAAATTGCCTCCTCCAGGCGGGTAGCCACCAGTAATAAACAGACGTCCCATTCTTTATATTTTGGTCAGGGAAAAGAGCAAACCGCATGACTTCCTTATCAATATATCCACTTTCAAAGGACTCATTAGCAACACTCATCAAACAAATATAATCACCAATCGAAAGATGTTGCATCAAAAGAATGGAGTATAGCTTTTGACTTTGATCATAATTAGCACCAGACAAAACCTTCAAGACATCATAAAGGTAATACTCTGGACGCTCATTAATTTCCCGAGCGATACCATCATAGTATATATCATAAACATTCGTTGCATCTTTCCATGATACAACATGAAGAACACGCCCCCCATACTTGTCTACTATAGTTCTTTTTTCCGCGTACCGACCGATTAGATTATAATACTCTTTGTTTTCTGAAATCCTATACGTACTCTCAGAGCACACCTCTCCATTTAAATAAAAAAAACACCCATACACAAACAAAAAAAGAACAACTCCGAGTATAAATTTAGTATTTTTTTTCATCACCTTAACATGCCTTTATAACGTCTAAAAATCGTAAAATCATGCTCTTGAGATGGTTCACTGGCAGTATTATACTTAACTCTAAACCCACAATCATTTAATTCGATCTTATTCCAGCCTGCTGAAATAGTCACACCATCCGCAATAATAATTCCAACATGTCCTGACGCATCACTATAATTATAAGAGTAGGCACCAACATCTCCCGGCTCTGGCGTATTTTCCACGCTCCAGCTATTAAGCAACTTTGAACTATTAGCCCATTCCCCTGCTGTTGGAGGGCTTAATCGTTTATAAAATGGAATATTTGTTGACTTACCATGCTCAATCCAGGCGACTTTAACACCCGATTCTGTCAAAACATCATTAACGAAGATATTACACTTATTTGTACCTGATCCAAATGTTACCTCATCGCCCAGCTCCGGATGCCTTGATGCAACACTGGTTGTACCAGCCCATTTAATATCCCCTCGGTATTTAAGGGCAGTTATTATAATTTTCCTGGGAATATCTTTTATTGCTATTTTTAGCTCCCTGATCTCACCCGTTTTATTTATTTTATATTCAACATTATAAAACCCTCCAGAAAAATCGTCCCTCCCAATGTTCTGAATTGATATTTTTGTCCATGGCGACACAATAACCATTGTTAGCTGCTTACCTGTATTCAAGGTTTCAACCCCAACTTCTTTTTCGATATTGCTATTTATATCAATTACACCAATTTTAATCTGATATGAATTCCCTCTGTTTATCTCGACATTTACACCTTCGCTATTGAATATTACAACACGACCACTACTAATTTCTTCAAACTCATATACCAATGGAGAATTCGTATCTTTCACAGTAGATTGATCAATACTAACATTGTTAACAGTCACCCTATAATTCAAACCCGAAGAGGGCCCCATTAATGAATTTTTAAATGAAATAACAAGTCTGGATTTCATAAGTACTCTTCATTCCCCTGCAAATCCTCTTCAAAAGAATAAGACACCCACTCATCACTCTTCTTACCAATTAATAAACTATCCATTTTTTCAAATTTCTCCTCAGAAAAAACGCAACTCTTACCATCAATATTAGAAGTTTTCGCTCTGAATAATGTCAAATCATTATCACTCTTAATTTTAAAATCTAAGCCAACAGGTGACGAATCACCATTCCGCTGCCGCGTTGTAATTATCCGTATACCATCCCATGTTTCTTTTATCATCGGAAATGCCATCACCTCAGGCGTAATTTTCGCTCCTGGCTTACGCCCGTAATATCCTGCCTTGACGTTATATTCACCTTGCGTACCGGCTTCTATTCCGCAGGGATCCAGACGAATATAACTTCCGCCACCGTTGATCGTGATTTTCTTCTTCGCGGTAATAGTGATCTCATCTTCCGTACTGGTGATCTCTATCGATTTTTTCGCCAGTAATTTCATCAGGTCATTCTGCGCCTGTAGTGAGATCGCACCTTTATTGGCAAACAGCTTAATCCCCGCTTTGCGTACAAATACACTCAGGGCCTGCCCCACACCGATAAACAGGTTTTTCATCACCCCAATATCGGCATTATTGCCAGCGTTCATTTCGAGACTCCTGGCCGCCGCCAGTTGCATATGTTCACCGCTGGCAAGGGTCACACCTTTCGGACCGCTTAACAGCACCACCGCCTGCGTCAGTTCTTTTACACACTCCTCCAGCAACGTCACCTGCGACGCAAGGTCTGCCGGGTCAGCATTCGCCGTTTCCGCATCCGCCGACAGAGACGCCATTTGCGACTGTGCACCGCTCAGTATCCCCATCGCCGCCGCCATCTCCCGCACCTGCCCCTGCGCCCGCTCCTGACCGTCGGCGCTGATGAATATCCCCTTTTTCGCCCGGATGGCACCCCACATGTCCGTGCGCAGCTCAAAACCT
>SMDE01000006.1 GCA_004346725.1 Phytobacter diazotrophicus
CGCCATCCCTGGCGGCCTGACCTTGCCATCGGGTCTTCGTCTCACCGATTTCAGCGGGGACTCAACCCCCTCGCTGCACGCTCTGCGCCAGGGGGCACAAAGATGTCGCTGTGGTTGTCATGCGGGAAAACGAGTCAGCCACGGTTAACAAGGTTGAAGACGTTCACAGTATCTACGATTTGTAGCCCCGGTAAGCGCAGCGCCACCGGGGATTTTTCCTGAATGTGCTCTGGTGAGGGGGAGCAGACCACACAGCCCCCCCTCAATGTGGGTAATACTCCCACCACAGGCGGTGCAACGCGTACCACTTATCGTCCGGCTCGGGGAACTTCTCCCACGGTTTATCAATGATGTAATGCACATTCTTCACCCGGCTGAAATCCCACATCTTCGGGTGCTGCAACGCCAGCGTCTTTAATGCGTTATAACCATAATGCAGCGGCACCCAGCGATCGCGGAAAACATCGTTGAGAAAATCCTGCTCGGCAAACACGTAATCGGAGATATCCGCCATGGCGGCCAGTTGCGTCACCATCCTGTCGTACATATCTTTATCCGGCGTCAACAGCAGAAAACCGCCATTAAGATAATTATCCAGTGTCGCCGGTGGATGCGCCGTCATCTGCGGATCTTCACACCAACTGTAATAGCAGTTTTCAGGCTGCCAGCTTTCCGGGTAGCTGGCGATACGGTTGGGATTACACCGGCACGCGTGGCAGGCGGCAATAAAGCCCGCCTGTAGCGGTAACTCGAACACTTCATCCATGTTCTGTACCACCAGCATATCGGCGTCGAGAAACGCCACGCGCTGATACTCCTCAAGTGTCCATACCGCCAGTTTGCTCCACACCTCGGCAAAACGGGCATTAGCGTAGCGGTGTGCCAGCGCGGGATCGGGGCCAAGAATCGGCACCTCCCGAACCACACATCCGGCATCGCTCAACGACCTGCGTGTCGCGGCCTCAATGCCAGGCGTCACCATCACCACCAGCGGCCACGGTGAACCGCTTTTTTGCAGCGAGTGGCGCAATGCCTCCACGCCCGGTACGTAGCCGGGCTGGGTGAGCAACGTCACCCAGGCGAACGCGGCACTCATGACAACAGCTCCGCCATAAAGTCATTGAGGAATTTACCCTGCGGATCGAGCGCCTGGCGCACCTCCTTGAAAGCAGGTAACTGTGGGTAAAGCGCGGGCCAGTCATACAGGCTGGCATCGAAATATTTCCCCCAGTGGGGCTTCCCACCCTCACTTGCCAAAAACGTCTCCACCGCGCGCAAAAAGGCCAGCCCCTCTTCGGAGAGTGAACCATCCTCAGCGTAATAGACCACAAAACCGAAGAAACAGGTGGGCTGCTGCCAGGATGGGCTCAGCCAGGCGCCTGATGGCCCGGTACAGCGCAAAATGATCGGGTAGTGCATATGAGGTTGTTCGCGGGTATGCCACTCGCGGATCCGTGTGATAAGCGCGGGGGCGCGGTCCATCGGTACGCCAATCTCTATATTGATCTGCGGCGTGGCGATGCCGCGACAGAAGACCTGATAGACATCGCCAATCACGTCGGAGAAATCTTTAAAGCGCGTCACAGTACGAAACGGCTTACCGTTTTCATCCACGATACGGGTGTCGTTGCGCATATTTTGCAGGGTGTTTTCCACCGCGACATTCATCTGATCACTGGTCTCTTCCAGCGTCAGCAGGTCACCATGGTTATCCCGCCAGGCCTGACGCTCATCGTCATGCGCTTCACGGGCATTCCAGGCGTGGACTTTGTTTTCATCTACAAACCACCAGGCCTTGCTGAATGTCCATTGCTGATTCCAGGCCACCAGATCTTCTTCGAGCGTATCGGCACTGTGCGCGCTTTTAAAACAGGTAAACTGCGTGTAAGGACGTGTGCGTAGCGTAACGGCGCTGATGGCGCCCAGCGTTCCCAGCCCCAACTGTGCCGCCGCAAACCAGGGATGCTGGTCATCCAGCGTATGAATCTGGCCCGCTGCATCAATAAGCCGGATAGCAAGCGCCTCATCCGCCAGCGAGCTTTGCTGCATACCCTGGCCGTGCGTGCCGGTCGAGATCGCGCCCGCCAGCGTCTGCGAGGCAATCACCCCCGGCGAGGCGTGGAGCATACGGTTCATGGCGGTCAGCACTTCATAAACCTCATGCAGCGGAGTACCACCGGCAAAGGTGACGCTATCGTCGCTCACCGCCAGCAGGCCCCGCAGACGGGAGAGATCAATCAGGATATCCTGCGGCTGGGTTATCGCGAGCATCCTGCCCGGAGACATGCGACTGCCCATGATGCGCACCCGCCCCTGACAACTGGCAATCGCCTGCTGCAACTGCGCTTCAGTTTCTGGTGTGATAACCGCGCGTTCCTGTGCCAGCGTGGCGTTTTGCGCCCAGTTTAAAACAGCGTGCTCGTCTGCAACGGGATGCGTCTGGCGGCGGGGGAAAAGCGGTTGCCGGGTGGTCATTGGCGTCTCCTTAGAATGAAATTTGTCCTCCCTAACAGCATAGCCTGTCATGTAAAAGTGTGAGGAATGTCTCGCTTGTTCTTGTAAAAGATCGGTACGACGGGCAGGAGAGGCGCACAGGGAAGGGAGCGTTTCGGGGAATTAAATATCATTTTTCATTATCAATAATAATAACCCTTAATTTTTTCTTAATAAGAAAACGATTCTTAAGGCAAGTTAAAATATTTATAAGTTTGCACTATGTCTAATTAATTCAGGCAGATGTTAGTATGGTAAAACGATAGTGCCAGATATAAGAATCTGTTATTATGGCTTCTGCACAATATTCTTGATGCATTTTCACAGCGAAAAACTGTAGGGATTATAATTTAATCCCCGGCTTTCTGAATTGATGACGGGAAATCCGCGCCAGGACGACATTAAGGTGACGCAGTGACAATAAAAAAATTGGCTGCAATATTGGGCTTATCTCATACCACGGTATCGCGTGCTTTAAACGATCACCCCGCCATTAGCCAGGCCACCAAAGACAGTGTGCTACAGGCTGCCAGAGATTATGGTTATATTCCCAATAGCGCCGCGCGCGCGCTGCGTAATGCCAGTACCGGCGCATTTGGTCTGGTGATCCCGGATATTCAGAACGATTTCTTTATTACCGTCACCAATGCCATCGCGCATGTCGCCGCCGAGCGCTCCTGGCAGATGATGCTGGGCATTACCAGCGACAAGCCGGAGATGGAACATGCCGCGCTGTTGCGCTTAATGACCGCCCGTGTGGACGGCATTATTTTCGCCCCAACCGCCAACCCTCTTGCAGAAACGCAAGAGCTGATTACCCGTACGAATGCCGTCCAGCTACTGCGCAAACATCGCAGCCTGCAGGCGCCGGTTATCGCCATAGACGATCGCCACGGCATTTCGCTGGCGGTAAAACATCTGCGAGAACTGGGCCACCAGCGTATCGGTTATATTGGCTCCTCCGAAGAGTTGAGCACCGGCTATGAACGTTTACAGGGCTTTCTGCAATGTTTCACCCCGGCAGAACAGACGGCGCTCCAGGCGCTTATTCATGTCGGTCCGCCGCAGGCCGAGTTTGGCGGTGAGGCTTTCAGGCGCGTGATGGCCGCAGAGGTGCCGCCTACCGCCCTGGTGCTCGGTAGCCCACGTTATGCCATGAGCATCTTACTGGCTGCGAAAGAGAAAAATATCCGTATCCCGGACGACCTTTCGCTGGTGGCCTATGGCGATGTCTCCTGGGCCAGCCTGCTGGAGATGAAACTGACCTATATTTCGCTGCCGGAAAAACAGATTGCTGACGCCTGTGTTGCCATCATTGATCGCCTGATGAATCAGGAGCAGACGCTTCCTCCGGAGGCCTTTTACGCCTCCACCGATAGCCAGATCTTTACCCCGCAACTGGTGACCGGCGACTCCACAAAAGCGATTCGCCCCCGTCGCTAAAAGAAAAAACCGGATGAGGCTGCCGCGCGCATCCGGAAAAGAAACACCAAAACAAGTACTTCGGGAAACTATCTGAATTTCGCCAGCAGTTGCTCCGCGCCTTTGGTCAATAGCCCCTGGTCAGAACCAATGGCAATCATCTGGAAACCCAGCTCGATATAACGGCGGGTTTGTGCTTCATCCGTACAGAGAATGCCGACGGCTTTTCCAGCCGCTTTGATGCGTCGGCCGGTCTCTTCAATCACTTTAATGACTTCCGGGTGCATCGGCTGACCAATATAACCGAGGCTGGCCGCGAGATCGCCGGGGCCGATAAAGAAAGCGTCAACGCCATCAATGGCCGCCATCGCCTCGATATTTTCCAGCGCGAGGGTGGTTTCCGGCATCACGATGAGACAAATTTCTTCCTCGCAGGTGGTGGCGTAGTTTTTTATCCGCCCAAAGCCGGAGGCACGCGGCGCGCCACAGTAGCCGCGCACGCCATGAGGTGGATAGCGCACGGCAGAGACCAGCGCTTTTGCCTGTTCGACGGTATCTACCTGCGGCACCATCAGGGTATTTACCCCCGCATCCAGATAACGCTTAATCAGCGAAATATCATGATTGGGGATGCGTACGATGGGCTGAGTCGGTCCGCCAGCCGCGCAGGCCTGCAACTGCGAGTAAATTTCGATGTATTCACTCGGGCCATGTTCCGCATCGAGTCCAATAAAGTCATAACCACAGCCGGAGAGGATCTCAGCGGCGATATAGCTGCCCAGTTGAGTCCAGAGGCCGAGCTGTACGCTGTTGTTTTTAATGGCATGCTTGAAATGATTTTTTTGCAGTTCCATAACGGCTCCTTTAAGCCTGCGAGACTTCCTTAGTCGGCAAAGCGGGTGCTGATGAGCCCCACGCCAGTGATTTCTGCATCAAAGGCATCCCCCGGCCTGGCGGATACCGCCGGACCGATAGCGCCGGTGATAACAAACTCCCCGGCGCGCAGCGGCTTACCGATACGTACCAGGTCATCCGCCAGCCATTTCAGCGCATGTAGCGGGTGGCCGAGAATGGCGGTCGCTTTGCCCTGTGAGACCACTTCACCCGCGCGCCTGGTGACCATTTCGCTGCGTGTGATGTCGCAGTCGGAGAGGGCGACCGGCCTGGTACCCAGTACCACCAGACATGCGGCGGCGTTGTCTGCAATAAAATCACAGGACTTCACGTTCCAGCCGGTGACGCGGCTGTCGCAGATTTCAAACGCCGGAAGGAGGTAATCAACGGCGTCGATGATGTCGAGGATGGTGTGTTCAGTTTGCGTCAGGTCTTTTTTCAGGACGACGGCAATCTCGGTTTCCACGCGCAGATCGCTGACGACCGGTTTAGTGATTTCCGCACCGTCGATCAGCACCATGTCGGCGTAGATGTTGCCGTAACAGGGGTCTGAAATACCGAACTGCTTCTGCACGGCTTTGTTGGTTAAACCCAGTTTACGCCCGACCAGACGGCGGCCCTGCGCCTGCCAGATTTTGTCGTTGTAATCCTGAATCATGTACGCAGTCGTCAGGTTCTCACTGTCGACCAGCTCGCGAATCGGGTCGCCCGCTTCGTTGTTATCCCAGGCATGGCGCAGCAAGTCTGCCGCTTTGATAATGTTGTTTTCCATTGTTCTTGCTCTAGTTATCTATTTGATTTGTAGGGTTATATCAGTCGCCTACGCGATTTTGCGGTTGTCCGGCCAGATACGCTTTGACGTTATCAACGGTGGTCGCCAGAATGCGTCCGCGCGCTTCAACCGAGGCCCAGGCAATGTGTGGGGTAATAATGCAATTCTTCGCCGTTAACATTGGGTTTTCAGGCACCGGCGGTTCTTTGGAGAGGACATCGACAGCGGCACCGGCAATCACGCCGTTATTGAGCGCATCGGCAAGGTCAGCTTCGTTAACCAGATCGCCGCGCGAGGCGTTAAGCAGCAGGGCGGATCTCTTCATTTTGCGCAGGGATTGTGCGTTGATCATGCCCTGTGTTTTTGGCGTCAGTAAGCAGTGCAGGCTAATCACATCGGCTTCGGCGTAAAGGGTATCGAGGTCGACATAGCGGACGCGGTCGTTTTCCAGCGCTTTGTTCTGGTATTCGTCATAAGCCAGTACATTCATACCCAGCGCCTGCGCCACGGCGCCGAACGCCTGACCAATACGGCCATAGCCGATAATACCCACGTTTTTGCCCGCCACTTCGAGCATCGGTTTCAGCCAGTAGCAGAAATCCGGTTTTTTCCCCCAACCACCGGCGTGGACATCGCTGTCGTGCAGGCCAACCTGGTTACAGAGTTCCAGCATCAGCGCAGTTGTGAATTGTGCGACGGTAGAGGTGCCGTATGTCGGGACATTGGAGACCGTCACGCCGTGGGCTTTTGCCGCTGCGAGGTCAATAACGTTATAACCGGTCGCCGTAACGCCAATAAATTTCAGGTTAGGACACTGGCTAAATTCTTTTTCGCTTAAGACGACTTTATTGATAATCGCTATTTCCGCATCGCCAATTCGTTCCACCACTTCTTCCGGGGCCGAGTTATCATAAACGGATATTTCTCCCAGTTGCGAAAGCGCATCCCACGACAGATCGCCAGGATTAAGTACGCCACCATCTAAAATAACAATTTTCATACGTTACCTTTTCCAGTTTATTTTCAGCAGTACACCAACTTAATCGATGTACTGCTGTTTGGTCAGCAATTAATTAATGTAATTCTTTGGTCTGATTAATGGCTGTTTGTTTATGGTCGAGGGTTAATACGGCCAGCAAACTTAATACGGCGTTAAATCCAAGCCAGACGCCCACCATCGCATTACTGTTAAAGGTGTGGTTAAGCCAGGTACAAATTGCCGGCGTCAGGCCACCCAGTACGGCGGCGGCAACCGCCTGAGCAAAAGAGTAACCGGCCGTACGGGCATGTGCCGGTACCAGTTCGACCATCGCGGCAACCTGAACGGAGCTGTAGCAGGCATACATAAAAGAGAACCACAGTTCAAAGACGACAAATTTAAACACCGTCGGGTCGGCTGCCAGCCAGGAGAGCATCGGCCATGCGGTGAGCGCACCGGTCAGCGTCACCACGATAAGCATGGTTTTTCTGTTGACCCGGTCAGCGATCATCGCTGTGATCGGCAGCCAGAACAGGATCGACAGGCCAACAAAGAACAGCGTGATAAAGCCAACGTTCTCACCGAGGTTCAGGCTTTTGATAAAAGTGGGGGCATAGGTGGTGACCGTTTGCGCGGTGACGGTTGCCATCGCCACCATCCCCATGCAGACCACAATGGTGCGCCAGCCGGTCACCAGGCTTGTGCAAATCTCTTTTACGCTCGGTGTGGTTTTCTTCTTCGCGAAAACTTCCGTCTCTTGCAGGTTTGAACGCAGCCAGAACATCAGCGGGATAACCGCGCAGCCAATCAACAACGGAACGCGCCAGCCCCAGTCGTGCAGATCTTCGGTGGACATGTTGTAGAGCAGTACCAGGCCGATAATAGACGCTGCCATGACCGCAAACTGCTGGGAACCCACCTGCCAGCAGGTATAGAACGCACGCCGGTTTGGCGGCGATATCTCTGCCAGATACACAACCACGCCACCCAGTTCCGCACCGGCTGAGAAACCTTGTAGCAATCGACCAAGAATGACGATGATTGGTGCGGCGATACCAATGGAGGCATAGGTCGGCGTCATGGCGACGCACAAAATACCGATGGACATCAGGGTCAGCGCCATAATTAACCCTTTTCGACGGCCATGACGATCGGTGTAAGCCCCCAGAATAATGGCCCCGAACGGACGGGCGAAGAAGCCTAAAGCGAATGTCATTAGGGTGAGCATTAATGACACGTATTCATTATCAGAAGGGAAATAAGCCTGCGAAATATAGCGCGCATAATAGCCATAGACCATAAAGTCATATATTTCGAGGGCGTTTCCGGCACCCACCTGAACAATGGGTTTGATCTGCATTTTCTTTTTGGCTGCAGGCAATGCCTCGCCGCTGTAATCGGTCATTTGAATCTCCTGAAATTATATATCGACAATTTGGAAAAACTCATACAACCAGAACAGACATCGAAAATTCAGGTCAATGCGTAGGGCCCGGAGATAACGCCTGTTCAGCTAATCGGAATAAAATTAAAAAATTATTTATGATCTAATGCGGCGATGCCGAAAAATCCCAGAGCATTGGCCTCTTCCAGCCGAATGGCTTCATTCCATTTTGATGTACGCTCTGAGCGGGTCATTGAGCCCACTTTTAATTGCCCGGCATCCAAACCTAATGCGAGGTGGACAATAATATTGTCTTCGGTTTCACCGGAGCGCGCGGAAACAATCGAGCCGTATCCTGCTTTTTGCGCTTCGGCAAAAGCATGACGTAATTGGGTAATGGTGCCAGCCTGGTTGGCTTTTAATAATACGGCGTTACAGGCTCCTATTTCCGCCGCTGCTTTTACGCGCTCGCCATTTGTCACGAAATAATCATCACCGACAATTTGCACCCGAGAACCTGCGGCTTTCGTAAAGGCGATAAGACCTTGTTCATCATCTTCTGCCAGCGGGTCTTCAATAGAGAGAATCGGATACCGATCCAACCAGCCGAGCAATAATTCACACATGCCGTCTGAGTCATATTCCGTGGCTTCCAGCGCCAGGCGGTAACGGCCCTCTTTGCCAAACTCAGACGAGGCGATATCCAGTGCGATAGAGACATCCTGGCCCGGTACATAGCCTGCGCTTTCAATCGCTTTTACCAGCGTGTCCAGCGCCTGTTCATTGCTGCTGAACTCTGGCCACCAGCCGCCTTCATCCGCCACGCCGCTTAAATGGCCGCGCTGTTTCATGATGCGCCCCGCGCTGTGATACACCTCAGCGGTCATCACCAACGCTTCTTCAAAGGATTTCGCCCCGTTGGCGATAACCATCAAATCCTGAATATCGATACGCCGCCCGGCGTGCGCACCGCCGCCGAAAATCTGAATTTGCGGCAGCGGCATCGCCACTTTCCGATCGCCTGCCAGATACTTCCACAGCGGCTGGTGGGCATTGTTAGCCGCTGCATAGATAGCCGCCATGGAGCAGGCGACCGAGGCGTTGCCCCCCAGACGGGAGAACGTGCCCGTGCCGTCCAGTTCAATCAGAATGCTGTCGATAAGTTTCTGATCGTTGATATCCGTGCCGATAAGCGCCGGGGCAATTTCATGTTGAATGTTATGCAGCGCTTTTTGCACATCTTTGCCGGAAAGAACACTGCCGCCATCGCGCAGTTCCACCGCTTCGTGCATCCCGCAAGAGGCCCCGGCCGGTGCCATGCCGCGACCAAATAGACCATTTTCCAGATGCACTTCAACCTCAACTGTCGGCCAGCCCCGGGAATCCCACACGCGACGGCCAACCACATTTTTAATACGACTCATAACCCGTTCTCCTTCCGCCAGAATGATGTAATGTCTTTCAATTGCGTAAATTGACGCTCCAGTAATGCGCAACTTGCGCGACGTACGTTATTCGCATGGCTACCCTGGAGATATTCCGCCGGTGATTTGCCGTCGACGCGGGCCAGAATTAAACAGGGCAACAGTGTTGCGACACGGGCTTCGTATTCCCCGGCAGGTTCCCAGGTGATGTGGTGAAAATAGCTTTGGGACATTGCATCAAAGGCGAGCATGAGTTTTTGCTGTGTCTCCTGCGATCCGGCAATCACCGTTTTTAGCAGGAAGTGATTTAAGCAAAATGCTAAATCGAATGCCGGGTCGCCATACCATGCGCATTCCGCATCGAGAATGACCGGGCCATCTGGGCCGCGTAAGATGTTTTTCGGGCTAATATCACCGTGCACCAGTGCCAGTCTGGTGGATTGTGTTCTGTGTAATACCGTCAAAATAAAATCAGCATAGTGCGGGTGAACGCGGGCGATCTCCCCAAGGTAGGGATCCAGACGCAGCGAAAAGAAGTTGTCGTCATAGGCGAAGGTTTTTGCCAGCGCTTCGCTTTTCGCCGTCTTCTGATGAATTTCACCTAATATGCTGCCTGTCTGCGCGGCAAAATCGATATCGATTTCTCCGCTTAACAGTTGTGATTTCCAGTTATGAAACTGCTCTGCGGGCAGATAATCCATCACAAAACAGAGCGCGCTACGGTCGATGCCTGTGATATGGGGAACCGAGTGCGGCGCAATACCGGCGACGGTTTGCATCCAGTCTATTTCGGCAAAGACACGTTCAAGCGGTGCATGCCACTCTTTGGCGACTTTCAATTTTGGCAGTGCCTGTTTCAGGCAAAACTGCCGTTCCCCGGTGCTGACTTTTAAAATGTTGGAAGAGACGCCGCCCGTGAGTGGGCTGACGTGCAGGGCCTCTTCAGCTTCGAGGAGGCCCATCGTTTGCAATACATCACGTATTGCATCCTGATCTATCGACAGATCTTTGAAACACGTTTCCATTCATCACCCGTAATTGATGTATTTACGTAACTGTTTCTGATGAGTAAAAAGCAGCAGACAAGCGTTCCCCTGCGACTGAATTAGCCGTGGCGCAACGACGTTAATTATTTACAGCAATAGGGTATCTATCATGGCGAAAAGAATATGCCTTGATAAATGCTTACCGTCCCGAATGTAGCTTTTTAATCATACTGTATTTATTTATGCACACGTGTGCATAAGAGTCAATCAACCTGCGGATTAATTATGTTGATGCGCCTCTCATTTATTTTTTAATGAGTGTAACTTGCGGTTTTTCCTGTTTTTATATGGGTGTGATCTTGATCGTAATTATAAGAAATGGAATTTTTAAATGCCACTGTTGCGGGTTTTATGGAAAGATAATGAAATTAAAGGGACGGACAGAAGACAGCGCACTGTGTACTGCCTGCGGCATAATTGCAGACAGCCACAGTGTAAATCGGGTTTTATGGCGACTTCGCAATAATCGAGATATGGCCATTGCGCTCAAGGATGGCGTACTTAATATCGTCAAGTTTATCAATGCCCTGATTATTACGTGCAGAGACCATGATGTCATCATAGGTGATATCAGCCTCTTTCATTTTGCCGCGTAACATCTGGCCATGTTCCACCAGGATGACCGGAGCACCGTCGATCATGTCTTCCGCGTTATTGATATATTTTTTGAGATAGCCGAACAGAATGTCCACCGTCACCAGGGTAATGATGGTTAGCGCCGCACCGGTGACGGAAAAATCATTCCCCAGTAACGCCTGTTGTGTGGCCTCGCTGATGATCAGCAGCAAGATAAGATCAAAAGAGGTCATTTGTAACAGTGCCCGGCGTCCGGCGATTTTAAAAACCACCATTAACACCAGATAGATGGCGATTGCCCGCAATACCATTTCCATTGTCTCGCCCTCAGGGGTAAATAAATTGCCAGATGCTGGTGCTGGATGCGCCTTCCACACCAATTTGCGACGTTACGCTGCCCGGAAGCTGTGGGGTCAGCCCCAGCCAAAGATCAAAGGCGTCTCCCGGATGCGCGTGGGAATATTCCAGACGCAGTATTCCGTTTCGACTGGAGACCTGGTCTGGCTGCGGCTGAAGCGTGCGTATCTCATATTGCTGCATAAAATCGCCGCCCAGCGTGATGACGAGCTGCTCATGCTTTGGCGCCCTGACGGTAATGGCCAGCGCCATATCGCTTTGTAAACGCCCGAATCGCTCGTAATGCACTTGCAGTTGTTTATCGCCAGTTTCCTGCGTTCTGTCGCTTAAAAATCCGTGGGAAAACAGGCCTGCAAGGGCGCTGATGACAATCAAAAAAAGCAGATAAGCGCCATATTGTTGTACCCGGGATTCGAATCTCAGCCAGCGCGGGTTCTCTCTTACAGGATGATTCTGGGGATCAGGTGCGGTCTCTTTCACCTTGGAGTCTCCACAAACGTAGAATGCACACAGGGTTAACAGAGTATGGAACAAAATTTGCGTTACGCGTCGCGCTTTACCCTTAGGCGATAAAGCGCGCGGGAGGTTAGCGAACGCGTGGGGTCACGCGTCCGTGCAGGGCAGGGTTATCGCTTTCGTCTTTTAACTTCACGCCGGTAAGCCTGCGCAGGAACGCCTGTTCCAACAGCCAGGCGAGCTTAAAGGCGGCGGCGTCATAGTTCAGCCCCTCGGGGCGAATGTTCGAAATGCAGTTGCGCTCCGACTCCAGCCGTTTGTGCTCGGGTTTCCATGTCAGATAGACACCCAGGCTGTCCGGGGAGGAGAGGCCGGGGCGTTCACCAATCAGGATCGCGACCGCTTTGCTGTTGAGCGTTTCGCCAATGTCATCCCCCAGCGCAACCCGTGACTGATGCGCCAGTACCACCGGGGCAAGTGAAATCCCCAGCGTCTCCAGATAGGGCAGCAGCGCTTTAATCAGGCCGACGGACTGGCGTTGCACCGCATGTGAAGAGAGGCCATCGCCAATCACCAGCAGCAGGTCGTGGGCGGGCGTCCGACTCGCTTTTAAGGCATCGCGGCTCTCTTCGCTGAGCATGCGCCCCAAATCCGGTCGATTCAGATAGATGTGCCTGTCTGTCGCCGCGCTGTGCGCATTCAGCGTTTGCAGCCCCAGCTCGTGTAACTGTGTCGCCAGACTTTCACTGTCGAACGGCTGGTGGATAGCATCGCGGGCCTGAGCATGGGCCAGGCCAAAGTTCAGCACCTCACGCGTGGGCAGACTGGCGCCGCTGCGTCCAAGCGCGATGCGGGCATCGGTAAATTCGCGCAGTAATGTCCAGGCATCGGGTGGATTCATGCGCTCACTCCTTGCGGTAATGCGGTCAGCAGCGGGTGGTTTGCCCCGGTTAAACGCAACTGTCCGTGGGTATCAATAATTTGCATACGGGTGAGCCAGTCGGCGAACTCGGGCGCATGTTTCAGCCCCAGCAGACGGCGGGCATAGAGGGCGTCGTGGAACGACGTACTCTGATAATTGAGCATGATGTCATCCGCGCCCGGTACGCCAATCAGGAACGTCAGCCCGGCGTTACACAGCAGCGTCAGCAACGTGTCCATATCATCCTGATCTGCTTCGGCGTGGTTGGTGTAACAGACGTCGCAGCCGATAGGCAGCCCCATCAGCTTGCCGCAGAAGTGATCTTCTAAACCGGCACGAATGATCTGCTTGCCGTCATAGAGATACTCCGGCCCGATAAATCCGACCACGGTATTGACCAGTAGCGGGTTGAAGTGGCGCGCCACGGCATAGGCCCGTGCTTCGCAGGTTTGCTGGTCAACGCCGTGATGCGCATTCGCCGACAGGCAGCTCCCCTGGCCGGTTTCAAAATACATCACGTTGTTGCCGAGCGTGCCGCGTTGCAGGCTCAGGGCTGCATCCTGCGCCTCTTTAAGCATCGACAGATTAATGCCAAAGCCGCTGTTGGCCGCTTCGGTTCCCGCCACCGACTGAAAGACCAGATCCACCGGTGCGCCACGTTCAATCAGTTGCAGCGTGTTGGTGACGTGCGTCAGCACGCAGGATTGGGTGGGGATGGCAAAACGGCTGATGATGTCATCCATCATATGATTGAGCCGTTCGAGGACCGGCAGGCTGTCGCTGGCCGGGTTAATACCCACCACCGCATCACCCGCACCGTAGAGCAGGCCATCAAGCATGCTGGCGGCGATGCCTTTTAAATCATCGGTGGGATGATTCGGCTGCAGGCGAACGCTTAAATGGCCGGGCAGGCCGATGGTGTTGCGAAAACGGGTAATCACGCTGCATTTGCTGGCCACCAGAATCAAATCCTGGTTACGCATCAGCTTGCTTACCGCGGCTGCCATCTCCGGCGTGACGGCCGGGGCGATGTGTGTCAGCGTGGCGGCATCGGTGGTATCGGCCAGCAACCAGTCACGGAAATCGCCGACGGTCAGGTGGCGGATAAGCGAAAAGGCATCGGCGTTGTGGGTATCAACGATTAGGCGGGTAACTTCATCGCTTTCGTAAGGAATGAGCGGATTGTCCAGAAGGTCACGCAGCGGGATATCGGCAAGGGCGATTTTCGCCGCCATGCGCTCTTCCGCTGAATCTGCCGCAACACCCGCCAGTACATCCCCGGAACGGGCCGGGGACGCTTTTGCCATGACTTCTTTAAGACTGGCGAACCGGTATGTCCGGTGCGCCAGGGTCGTTTTATACATTTCGCCTCCTCAGGAGAGCGCACGCAGTTGCGGATCCATCGCCGCACGCTCACGGGCTGACGCTGTTTTACGGAACCACATGTAACCGCCCAGCATCATCAGCGCGAAAATGAGCGCCAGCAGGGTGTTGTACCAGACCATCGCGACCAGACAGAGTACCGCCATACCCAGCGCAAACGCGGGCGCTATCGGGAACAGGGGCGCTTTAAACGGACGCACCAGGTTCGGCTCGCTACGGCGCAGTTTGAACAGCGCGGCCATTGAGATGATATACATAACAATAGCGCCGAATACTGACATCGTCACAATGCAGGCGGTCAGCGGCATGCCGCTAATGGTTACCAGCGAATCGGAGAAAATTGCCGCGATCCCCACCACGCCGCCGGCCAGAATCGCCAGGTGCGGTGTGCGCGTTTTACGGTTCAGGTTCGCCAGGCTGGCAGGCAGGTAGCCCGCACGCGCCAGTGAGTAGATCTGACGGGAGTAACCCATGATAATGCCGTGGAAAGAGGCCACCAGGCCAAACAGCCCCAGCCAGACTAGCATATGCAGCCAGCCGCTACTGTTGCCCACCACGACTTTCATTGCCTGCGGTAAGGGGTCATTAATGTTCGACAGGGCGCGCCAGTCACCCACGCCGCCGGCAAATATCATTACGCCAACCGCCAATACGGTCAGCGTCAGGATACCGCCGCCCAGCGCGCGAGGAATGGTGCGTTGCGGGTCTTTGGCTTCTTCGGCGGCCATCGACGCGCCTTCAATTGCCAGGAAGAACCAGATAGCAAAGGGGATAGCGGCAAACATTCCCGACAATGCCGGGGCGCTAAAGCTTTCTGCGCCTGCCCAGCCGTTAGCCGTGAAGTTGTCCCAGGAGAAGCCTGGTGCAACAACACCCATAAAGACCAGCAATTCAAATATCGCCAGCAGGGTGACGATCAATTCAAACGTAGCGGCAATGCCGACACCGAGAATATTCAACGCCATAAAAATGATATAGGCACCACAGGCGATCCATTTCGGATCGAGGGACGGAAATTGCACGTTCAGGTAGGCCCCGATAGCCATTGCAATAGCCGGTGGCGCAAATACAAATTCAATGAGCGTGGCGAAACCGGCAATAAATCCGCCGGTGGGGCCGAAAGCCCGATACGCGTAAGCAAAAGGGCCGCCCGCGTGTGGGATCGCCGTTGTCAGCTCAGTGAAACTGAAGATGAATGCGCAATACATGGCGGCAATCGCCAGCGCGACAATCAAAAATCCCATCGTTCCGGCCTGGGACCAGCCATAACTCCAGCCAAAATATTCGCCTGAAATGACCAGGCCGACGGCTATGCCCCATAAGCGGAAGCTGCCGAGTGTTCTTTTTAATGTGGTTGATTCTGTGGTCATCATTTACTGCCTCGCCATTAAACACAGTGCAATGTCAGTAGCAAAGGCAGTGCCAAGCTTAAAAATTAAATAAATTCATTTGGTTATGGATGGCGCGAGGAATGGCGCGAAAAAAATGCGGCACCGATGTAGCGCCTGACGGGTAATTCTGGTGCATGCTGCCCCGCAATGGTGAAATTTGCCGTAGGGTAAAGGCTTTTGATGTTTTTCCCAGGAGGAACTTGCTGAAAGCGAAGCGTAAAAATAATGCCTTGAGTGAAATTTCATTAGGCATAGTAGTTTGAATCTTTTATGGTTCAGGAAAAAACAAAATATTATAGGGAGCAGGCAGGGAATAAATCCGACAATTCTTACACCCTTTTTATCCCGGCGACGCTTTACTATTATTAATTATTGAAGATATTTACTGTTTTTATTTCACATAGTTTTTACATTTTAGATTTCATTACCTTATGACATTGTTTTGTTGGTTGTATCACAATGTTTTCAGGTAATTACCTGATGTTAAATTTAATCATTGAGAATGAGTTGACCTGAATTGTTTCGCACTTTAGTTTGAGAGAAAAATTTTTCAGGCAAATCCAGGATTATATTTAACTAAGGAGGGGCATATGGCCTGGCGACCAATTTTATATGTCATTTTTACGACTAACCCACGGCTGAGCAGCAGGCGAGCGCGGCTGCGTGTGGTCGCAAACCATCCATAAGTGAGACTCCTGGTCAGGAAGGTTAGGTGTTCCGTTGATGCAGACGCATCCGGGAGCATCCCCCCGGTGGCGCTGACGCTTACCCGTTCACGTGTCCGGAGGTTCCATTTCGCCATGAACATACGGTGAACGGAACCCACCTCCCGAGCCGCATTTTCCCCCTCACCCTGGCCCTCTCCCTCAGGGAGAGGGAACCGATCGTGCTCGCATTTTTTATGGGGATCCCTCCCCCTCTACGATCGGGCACCGAACCCGTAACCCGGATAAGGCGCAGCCGCATCCGGGATAAACTCACGCGGTTTCGGCCAGTTCGAACATACCGTAGGGGTGGATTTGCAAGTAATACTGCTCACCAACATCCGGTTGCAGACGGGTAGCGTTGACCTGCAACAAAATGCGCTGGCCGTGCCATTCCACAATCACCTCGTACTGCGGCCCCATATAGGCCACATGCACGATCACGCAACGCTGGCTGTCATCACCCTGTTCACCCAGCGTGATGGCCTCCGGACGGACACCCACCGTGCCGCTTCCCTGGGCCGAGAAATGTGCCGGCACAGGCAAACGGTATCCATAGATATCAACGAATTGCGGGTGGAACGTTGCCGGGAACAGGTTGGCATCCCCCATAAAACTCGCCATAAAGCGTGACGCAGGCTGGCGATACAGATTCTGCGGAGAGCCCATCTGCATGATGTGACCCTTGTTCATCACCAGCACAGTATCGGAGACGGCAAATGCCTCGCTCTGATCGTGCGTCACATACAGCGACGTGATGTTGAACTGCTTTTGCAACTCGCGAATTTTATCGCGCATGCTGCGACGCAGGTTGGCGTCGAGGTTACTCAACGGCTCATCAAACAACAGCACTTTGGGTTTGAGGATCAGCGCGCGTGCCAGCGCCACGCGCTGTTGCTGCCCACCAGAAATCTGATCCACGTAGCGGTCTTCAAAGCCTTCCAGATCCACCATCGCCAGCGCTTCTTTCACCCGCGTTTTCACCTCCGCACGTGAAACCCCCAGCATCTTGAGACCGTAACCCACGTTTTCTCCCAGCGACATATGGGGGAAGAGGGCGTAGGACTGGAACACCATGCAGATATCGCGCTGCTGAATGGAGCGATGCGTGACATCCTCACCATCAATAAAAATGTGTCCCTCAGAGGGCTTTTCCAGCCCTGCCACCAGACGCAGCACCGTGGTTTTCCCACAGCCTGATGGGCCAAGTAACGTCACCATCTCCCCCTGAGGGATGGCAAGATTAATGTTGTCGATAACTGTGTTGTTACCAAATCGCTTGGTGACATTGCGCAGTTCAACGAAATGTTTTTGTGTCATGGTCGCGCTCCGTTAGGCCTGGTTTTTAGCTTTGGAACGGGAGATACGCGCCTCACCGATCAGCCAGTCAAAGATGAAGATGATGGCGAGCATCACCACAATAAGGATTGAGCCATAGGCAATTGCCACGCCATATTCGCCGTCTTCCACGCGGTTCAGAATGTAGGCGGTCGCCACACGCGTATCCGGCGTTACCAAAAAGACAATGGCGCTGACGGTAGTGATGGCGCGGACAAAGCTGTAAATCAGCGCGGACAAAATCGCCGGGCGCAGCAGGGGCAGCAAAATCTGCGTAATGGTACGCAACGACCCGGCGCGCAGGCTAAGTGAGGCCTCATCCAGTGATTTATCAATCTGGCCTAAGCCTGCGATCCCGGCGCGAATACCCACCGGCACGTTACGCATCACCATCGAAATAATAACAATGGCGGCGGTGCCAGTGATGTACACCGGGGCGCTGTTAAAGGCGAGAATATAAGAGACACCCGCCACGGTGCCCGGAACCGCAAAGCACAGCATGGTGGTGAACTCGATGGTCTTTTTCCCTTTGAATTGCTGGCGCACCACAATCCAGGCAATCAGCAGGCCGAAAATGGCGGTGATCGGGGCGGCAATCCCGGCGTAAAGCAGGGTATCGAGCAGAGAAGGCCACGCGCCATCGCTCATTCCCTGGCCAAACAGCTTAATAAAGTTATCCAGCGTCAGGGTGTAGTCCACGCCCCAGTTCACCGTGAAACTGCCGTAGAAAATGCTGCCATAGAGCAGGGCGTTGAAGGCCACCCAGACTGCCAGCAGCGCCACTACGCTCCATACCAGCGTGACCGGCAGAGGCTGCACATCGCCGCGATAGGATTTGCCGGAAACGGTGACGTAAGAGCGTTTGCCGATCCACATGTACTGCACGCAGAACACCAGCAGCGAGAAGAGCAGCAGGAACGCACCAAGCGTACTGGCGGCCTGATAATCAAGCTGCGAACCGGTGATGTAGAAGTAGATTTGCGTTGCCAGCACGTCGAAGTTGCCGCCAAGCACCAGCGGGTTACTAAAATCGGCCAGCGACTGCACGACCACAATCAGAAACGCGTTAGCCAGCGCCGGTTTTAGCAGCGGGATAAATACCCCGTTAAAGGTCTGCCAGCGGCTGGCGCGCAGGGTGTACGAGGCCTCTTCCAGTGACGGATGAATAGTCTTAATCGCCCCGTCGAGGATCATAAAGGCCATGGGAGTGAATGCCAGCACCTGCGCCAGCCAGATACCGGTAAACCCATACAGCCAGTTGGTATTGGTGAGCCCGAACCAGTCGACCATTAATTCGGTGATATAGCCGGAACGTCCCATCATCAGGGTAACGCCGAGGCCGACGACAAACGGCGGGGTGACGATCGGCAGAATCGAGAAAATGCGGCCAATAATCGCGCTGCGCTGCGCAATGCGGGTTGTGTAAATCGCCAGCACCAGGCCGAAGAAGGTACAGCCGACGCCCACGGCAATAGAGAGCCAGATGGAGTTCAAAATCACCTGAATGATGTGCGCCTGGGCGAGCACATTCATAAACGCCAGCGGGGCAAATTCACCGCTGGCGGTGGTGAACATAGGAATAAAGATGGCAATACTTGGCCAGACGATAAAGACGCCGATCAGCGCCACGATGACAATCAGCGAACCAATAACAAAACGGTCGCCGCCGAGCCACTCCAGGCGGGTGAGTGCCAGAGTCATGATGGCTGCAAGGGCGACAAACAGCACAATCACCGCATAACCGAGACCACGTCCTTCTACGGTGGCGCTGACAGCCACAAACGCCATGCACAGTAAGGCCCAGCCGGCGTCAAAGTAGTGGCGGCCTCGCTGCTCGCGCTTCGCTTCACTCAGTGGGCGAAGCAATAACACGGCGGGCAGCAGATACCACAACCAACTGACGTTAACGTGCGACCAGCCGTAGGCGTCGATAATTTCATCGCGCGTGGACTCCAGCAGGCCATAATCCAGGCTCCAGCTTGGCAGCAGCGCAAAGGCCAGCCCGCCAAGCAGAACCCAAAGGAATATCGCATCCCGCTTGGGGGCGGGATGGAGTGTGAGTGTGTGTGACATAAGCATTCCGGTGTTGTAGGCCGGGTAAAGCCGTTACGCCGCTACCCGGCAATATGATCGCCAATGCGCGTTTACTGGCCCATCTTCACGTCGCTAACCCATTTGTTAATGAGCGCTTTACGTACGTCCGTGGAACCGTATTTATCCATGTCGTAATTGATAAGTTTCAGGTCGTCGAGCTTGAGCGAGTTCGGGGAGGTTTCGGCGGTGGTGTTGGTCAGGATCTGATAAGACTTGCCCTTTTTCCATGCCAGCTCCTGTGCTTCTTTTGACAGCGCCCAGTCAATGAACAGCTTCGCGTTATCCAGGTTGCGTGCCCCTTTCAGGATGCTGATACCGCCAATTTCGTAGCCGGTGCCTTCACAAGGTGAAATCAGTTCCAGCGGCGCGCCTTGCTCTTTTTCCAGCGAGTAGTCATGCAGGAAGCCAATGCCGATGGCGGTTTCGCCACGCGCGGCGTTACGTGCCGGGGCGATACCCGATTTGGTGTACTGAGAGATATTGCTATTGAGCTGTTTTAAGTAATCGAAAGCCTGGTCTTCGCCCCAAAGTTGAACGAAGGTTGCCAGCGCGGTATAGGCGGTGCCGGAACTCTGCGGGTCGGCGATTTGAATTTCGCTTTTGTATTCCGGCTTCGTCAGATCTTTCCAGCACTTCGGAATGGGCAGGTTTTTCTCTTTCAGGCGTTGGGTGTTAACGCCAAAACCGAGAATGCCCACGTAAACGGCGGAAGAGAGATTGCCTTTCACTTTGGCCGGATCGCGGAATTTCTCCATGATTTCGCCCAGATTGGCTGATTTATAGGGCTGCAACAGTCCCATCTCCCCGGCCTGCGACTGTGGATCCAGCGTGCCGCCGTACCAGACATCCGCCTGCGGGTTTTTCTTCTCCGCATCGACTTTCGCCAGCGTGCTGCCTGAGCCGTTGCGGATGAAGGAGGTTTTCACATTGTATTTCTCGCCGAAGGCCTGTGTTTCGGTTTCACACATTTCGTTGGTCGCGCTGCAGTAGACCACCAGACGACCTTCTGCTTTGGCCGCGCTGCTGAATGCCGCCAGCGCCAAACCGGTCGCCACCAGGGTAGAGAGCAGGGTAACTTTCATTGTTTTATCCTTCCTGTGAGGTTGTAGGACTGCGAGACGTCATGATGCCCGCCATCAACAAGGGCATCAGAAGTAAACCCATTAATACGGCGGCGACGGAGAGCAAGCTGAACATCCCCGACCAGCCATAGCGTTCAATCACCTGCGACAGCGGCCAGCCCGCCAGCGCTGCGCCCGCATAGGCAAAGACGCCGAGAAAACCGGTTATCGATCCTGCCGCGGCCTTATGCCCGCATTCGACGGCGGCCAGGCCGATGAGCATTTGTGGGCCAAAAACAAAAAATCCCACGGTAAAAAAGCACATCGCCAGCAACGCGTAGTGATGTACCGGCGCCAGCCACAGTGCCGCGACCGAAACAATCAGCCCCAGCGTGAAGAGCAAAATCATCGGCGCTCTCTGCCCGCTAAACAGCAAATCCGATCCCCAACCGGCGAACAGCGCACCTAACAGACCGCCGACTTCAAACAGCATCACCGTGGCATTCGCGCTCAATAAATTGACGCCGTGGCTTTCTGCCAGCCAGATGTTGCCCCAGTCATTGAGCGCAATGCGGATCAGGTAGACCAGCACATACGACACGCCCAGCAGCCAGATCATCGGGTTACGCAACATGGTGATACGTAACATCTGCCATAAGCCCATTGGGGGGCTTTGTTGTACCTGACGGAGCTCCAGCGGGTCATGCCGCCATTCGCCCACGCTCGGTAATCCTTCTTCCTGCGGTGTACCCCGCAGTTGCATTGTCAGCCAGACGCCGAGCGCCATGCTGATTATCCCTGGTGTCAGCATCGCAGCCTGCCAGCCCCACCAGTGGGCGGCAAAGGCACATATCAGCGGAATCACGGCACCGCCAATATTGATGGACATGTTCCAGCATCCCCACCAGAAGCCGCGTTCATTGCGGGAATACCAGTGGGTGAGCAGGCGAGCACAGGGGGGCCAGCCCCAGCCCTGAAAAAAACCGTTTAACGTCCAGACCACTAACAGCAGCGGCAGTGAGTCACCAAAAGCGAACAACACGTTCAGTAAACCCGTGGCGAACAGCCCGCAGCCCATAAAGGCGCGCTGCCCGTGGCTGTCGTGCCATAGCCCGGCGGCAAACTTTGACAGGCCATAGCTGAGGTAAAACAGTGAGCCCATCAGCCCGATGTCGCCTTTGTCTAACCCCAGATCGCTTTGTAGCGCCGGAAGCACGTAATTGACGCTTTTACGCGTCAGGTAAAACGCCGCATAGCCCACCACCATGCACAGCAGTAACCGTGGGCGAAAAGCCCGGTAACGTTGTTCAACTTCAGCAGATGAGATGGCGTGCATAGCGGTCTCCAGTTGCGCTGACTATAGGTAAGCGCAAACGAAAGCGGATGAGAGAAACTCCCCAGGTGACTAAGACTTTTTCCTGGTCAGAGCGGGTTTTGTTGCAAAATTGTGGGCAGGTTAACAGTTACGTGCGTGCCCTGACGCGACTCAAGCGTTAGCTCACCCCCCAGGGCATGGACACGTTCGCGCATTCCCTGGATACCAAAGCCCGGCATCTTCTCAGCGGCTATACCGAGGCCGTTATCATGCACTTCGAGACACAGACGGCCGTTTTGCTCGCTAAGGGCGATGCGCACTTCACTGGCGCAGGCGTGTTTGCAGACGTTATTGAGTAACTCTTGCAGCAGGCGATAGAGGGTGAAAACCAGGGTTTCGCTGGCGGGGGGAGCACTTAGCCGATAATCGAAATGGCAGGCAATACCGCGCTCGGCAAAGGCAAATTCGTTAACCAGATGGTGCAGGGCTTCTTGCAGCGAGAGCTCATCCAGCACCGGCGGGCGAAGCTGGCGCAACAGTTGCCGGGTGGAGTGGTGGATGCGCCTGGCGAGTTCGTTGATTTGATTCGCGGCTTCCAGCGCCCGATCTGTTTCGCCCGCCCGCTTCACCAACTGTGACTGAATTTGGATGGTGGTAATATTCTGGCCAATTTCGTCATGCAGTTCGCGGGCGAGACTTTTGCGGGTGTCCTCTTCTGTATGGATAAGTTTCTCGGTCAACACCCGGCGGGCCTGTAATTCCGCCTCCAGCCGTTTGCGGTAGTGGTGCAGATTTTGCGCCAGATGTTGCTGACGGCTGATGGCGATCCCCAGGCCAATCCCCAGTAGCGCTTGTGTCGCAAGGAAGATTTCCAGTTCCAACAGGTCGCTAAACCCTACCCCAATCTGACGGGCGATGGTGATCAACATACTGCCGAGCAGGCCAGACAGCACGCCGCCCTGCCAGCCGAACTTCCATGCCATCACCACGTTGGGTAAAAACACCACGATCAGTAACAGGCGTTCAATCTGCGGTGACAGCACCATCTGCGTGCCGATCCCGATAATAAAAAAGAGGCTGCACCAGATGATAAGCGAGGTCCGTAACGGCGGCGCTATCGTGTCAAGGCCAAGCAGATGATGGCGATGTTGCTGACGTAAGAATTCAAAAATGAGATAGACAAAGGGTGTCAGTAGCACCCCGCCGGTGAACGAAGCCAGGCCCGCCAGCAGCATGGTGCTTTGCAAAAAAGGGGCGAGCAGCAGGGTATGCAGCAGTGCGCTGGCGGTAACGGCAGTCAACAACAGGGACAATCGTTGCCAGTAGAGCGGAAAGCGGTGCCAGAAATGTTGCGTCATCAGCGCCGGAAGCAGGCTGATGATGGGCGCGGCCAGCATCGTATAGCCACTCAGGAGCTGCTCGCTGTGCAGCCAGAAAATCAGCGCCAACTGGGGGAGCAATAAGGCTGGCCAGAAACGACGCGAGAGCAAAATCAGCAGTGCCAGATAGACGCCATGCGGTAGAAAGAGCACCGCCTGCTGGCCGTTATGGGTGAGGTAGAAACTGAGCGTCCACAGCATTAGCCAGCCAGGCCCCCAGGCCAGCACAATAAACAGCGAGATGATCCCGTGGCGTAATGAACGCGACATCAGTGATTCGCCAGCAGATTATGGTTAAGCGCAAAATGGACCAGTTCAATGGTGGTGGCGCAGTTCAGTTTACCGAGCACATTGGCACGGTGAACATGCACCGTTTTATGGCTGAGATCGAGTTTGAACGCGACTTCTTTGACGCTATCGCCTTTCACCAGTAAATCAAACACTTCCCGCTCGCGTGGTGTCAGAGACGCCAGGACTTTGTTCGGTTCGATCCCGCCGCGCAGCGCCTTTAGCGCATCGGCACAAAGATAATGGCCGCCAAGACCGACGGAACGCACCGCGCGCACTAGTTCTTCCGGGCCGCAGCGTTTGGTCAGATAGCCGCTGGCTCCCGCATCCAGTGCGCTTTGCACAAAGGCAGGGGTATCGTAGATGCTTAGAATGATGGCGCGAAAATCAGGGCGCTGCGCCCGCAGGCGTTTCAGCAGACTCAGACCATTTTCATCCGGCATGGCGACATCAAGGACGGCGACATCCACATCACTTTTTAATAGCGCAGGCCAGGCTTCGGCGGCGGTACTGTATTGCCCGGTGATGCTGAGATTGTCTTCAAGGCCGAGAAGTTGGGCGAATCCTGAACGCACCACCACATGATCATCCACCAGAACCACACGAATCATAACGCACTCTCATAAGCCTAAAGCTTCATGATGCCGTCTGGTTTTCGCGTGGCAATGCTCTGGTCAATGATATGTAAGCGGTGTAACAAAATTGCAATATTTAACCTGTTCCGGGAAGGGAAAGAGGGGGCGCCATTGAGGCCATCCCTGGCCATCCACGAATCCTTTCGGAGGATCAGGCTGCTGTGTCATTCAAATGTGCGGCGATATAACGTTCATAGCGGTTCGCTTTCAGATAGGTCAGGTCGACGAGCACCAGACCGTCTACGCAGTTGTTGAAATCCGGGTCACAGCCAAAATCGATAAACTGCACGCCGCCGGGGTCGCACAGCTCGGAGTATTGCTTGTAAAGCGGCGGAATACCGCAGCCCAGGTTGCCCAGCAACGACTTCAGACGCGTCAAATCTTCGGTGTAATCTTCGCCCGTAAACTGTGCCAGCACATCCGGTAGTGTCGCAGGCCAGGGGCGGCGAGATTCGGCCAGCGGCCATCTTGCCGGAAACCACAACCGATAGAAGGCAATCAGTAAATCCCGTGCCGCGGGCGGTAAACCGCCGGAAATAGAGACAGGGCCGAACAGATAGCGATATTGGGGGTAGCGTGCCAGATAGGCGCCAATACCGGACCACAGATAGTCGAGGCCACGGCGTCCCCAGTAACGCGGCTGAATAAAGCTGCGCCCCAGTTCAATGCCGTGCTCTAAGATCTCTGACATCCGTTCGTCGTAATGGAACAGGCTATAGCTGTACAGCCCTTCCGGGCCATGCGCCTCCACCTGACGCGCCGTGGGCGTAAAGCGGTATGCGCCGACGATCTCCAGATCGGTTTCATCCCATAAGATCAGATGCAGGTAGTCATCATCATAACGATCTGTGTCACGACGCTTGCCGCTACCTTCACCAACCGCACGGAAAGCAATTTCGCGCAGGCGGCCTAACTCACGCAGCAACGGCGCATCTTCTTGCCCCTGACGTTGCCAGAGGTAAATGATTTTGCCGTCTGCGGTGCGTCCCAGACACTCCGCCCGGCTAAGTTCGCGGCGCAGCGTGGCCCGGTCTTCCGGGCGGGCGATCGCACACTCGGTTTTAAAGACGCCGGGCGCTTTTTTGCCTAAGCGTCGCACGTGTTTACGGCATTTATCCGCCAAATCGCGTGGAGCCAGCGAGGTTGAATGCCAGCTATCCCAGGGAATACGCTGACCGATGGTGATGGGCAGTTGGGTACCACGGCGACGGAACATCTGCTGCATAAGGAGCAGCATTGGCAGCGTATCGGAAAGCAAGGCGCAGCCATAAAAGAGGGGGCTGTTTCGGGCATTGATCCACACCGGCAAAAGCGGGGTGCGGAATTTGGCGGCCAGTTTGATAAAACCGGGGTGCCATTTGCCGTCGCGAATCCCTTTGCGGGTCAGGCGTGAAACTTCACCAGCCGGGAAGAAAATCAGTACACCGCCGTTCTGCAATTGGGTTTCCATCTGCTGCAGCGAGGCCTTGCGGGTGCGACCGCCACCCATATTATCCACCGGGATAAACAGGGAGCTGAGCGGTTCCAGATGGCTCAGCATGCGGTTGGTCACGACTTTTACGTCGCGACGCACGCGAGAAACCGCATACATCAGCGCCAGACCGTCCAGCGTGCCTGTCGGGTGGTTGGCGATAATCACCAGGGGGCCTTGTTCGGGGATTTGTTCAAGATCGTATGCGGGGATGGTGCAGCGAATTTGTAGATGCTCCAGGACCTGCTCAACCATATCCAGCCCTTTCAGATGGGGATGGTTTGCAGCGAACTGCTGGAACTCTTGTTCGTATAATAAACGCCTGAGCAGATTCTTTTGCCAGGGCGCGGGTTTGGCCTGTGGCCAGAGGTCGTCGAGTACATTGTCGAGACTAAACATGGTGGCTCCTCCTGCCGTCTTGCGATGACAGTAGAAGTACGGGATGACAGTTGCATTTCAGCTTTATGAATAAATGGTAATGCGGGGGAGGTGAGGAGAACAGGCCCGGCAGCCGCGCCGGGCCTGAGGGCTTACAAAATCTTACGTTCAGCCAGGTCGAGTGCGAAGTAGCTAAAGATCAAATCGGCACCGGCGCGTTTGATGGCGCCCAGACTTTCCAGTACGACTTTCTCTTCGTCAATGGCTCCCGCCTGCGCGGCGAATTTAATCATCGCGTATTCGCCGCTCACCTGATATGCGCCCAGCGGCAGCGTGGTGCGCTCGCGGATATCACGCAGGATATCGAGGTACGGACCTGCCGGTTTGACCATCAGACAGTCGGCGCCCTGGGCTTCATCCAGCAGCGATTCGCGAATCGCTTCACGACGGTTCATTGGGCTCATCTGGTAGGTTTTACGATCGCCTTTCAGCGCTGTCCCTGCCGCTTCACGGAACGGGCCGTAGAATGATGACGCGAATTTGGTGGAATAGGACATGATGGCAGTGTCGGTAAAACCAGCGGCGTCCAGCGCCTGACGAATCGCCTGCACCTGACCGTCCATTGCGGCGGAGGGGGCAATAAAGTCAGCGCCAGCGGCGGCGGCAACCACTGCTTGTTTCCCGAGATTAATCAGCGTGGCGTCGTTATCGACGCCGTGGTCGCAAAGTACGCCGCAATGACCATGTGAGGTGTATTCACAGAAGCAGGTGTCTGACATCACAATCATTTCCGGCACCGCGTCTTTGGCAATCCGTGACATGCGCGCTACCAGGCCGTTTTCCTGCCAGGCATCGCTACCGGTCGCATCAGTGTGATGAGAGATACCAAAGGTCATTACAGAACGAATACCGGCCCTGGCAATGCGTTCAATTTCGCGGGCGAGGTGTTTTTCCGGAATGCGCATCACGCCAGGCATGGCGCTGATGGCTTTGTAGTCGTCGATCTCTTCTTCAACGAAGATAGGCAGCACCAGATCGTTCAGGCTGAGTGTTGTCTCTTCGAACATAGCGCGGAGCGAGGCAGATTTGCGCAGGCGGCGCGGACGGGTGATTAAGTCGGTCATGATTTGCCTGATGTCTTAGGAACAGAGGGCACAGTGTATCCGAAAAGTGACCGGTATGTTTCACCAAAATCGGCGTTAAAACGGCAATATATGAAGGGCAATGCGCAGAGACATTAAAATGCATTAAATCATTCATCAGTTCAATTTTGATTGGCGTGATTTATAGTGCTTCATGATGTTATTTTTATTGTGATTGTGAATCGTATTTTTATTTCTCCTGTTAATATCTTTTTTTTGCGATTCAATATTCATTGGATCGGGATTATCTGTTTGATTTTAAAGTATTTTACAATATTTATATATTCTGATTTCTTATATTTGTGTTTTATATGTCCGAATTCGGACTTTACGTGAACTTTAATTGAACCATTTTCTTTTTCTGCGGCATAATTTCCCCGCAAATAATTTTATTGCATTTGATGCATTAATAATTGATGGACCAACGATAATGTCCCTGAGGAGGGATGACAAATGCACTCGTGGAAAAAGAAACTTGTAGTATCTCAATTAGCATTAGCCTGCACGTTGGCAATTGCTTCTCAGGCAAATGCGGCTGATATTTCAAACTCGACGTATAATACGTTTGGCTATGATAGCGTGACTAACCATAATGGCGCTCTCTATGATGGCTATGTTGACTGGCATAACTCCAGTTCTGACAATTCCTATTACGGCGATGTTTATCCAGTAATTAAGAATGCCACTGTTAATGGTGTGCTTTCTACTTACTATCTGGACGATGGTGCGAAGGGTAATGCAAATTCATTAAGCATTACTAACAGCAAAATCAACGGGATGATCACTTCACAGTGCATGACGACTACATGTGAAGATGATAAAGATCACCAGCAATATCAGCGTTTTCAGTTGACCGTTGATAATTCCACAATCAACGATACTTACGAACATTATTATTACAATGTGGTTGATGGTGATAAGACAACAATGAAGTCTTATGACACCTATGGGCTGGGTAACGCCATTACACTGGACACTGAATCTGATATTGTAATTCAGAACAATTCCAAAATTGCTGGTATTACCCTGCTGCAGGGTTATCAGCAGAAAGATAACACGCCGTATGATGGGATCGATGGGATCGCGAATAACAGCGAAATCTTCACTAACACTCTGACGGTTAAAGATTCCGTACTGACCTCTGGCGCCTACAGTGAACTGGATAACTCTGGTTTCTATGGTCAGAGCGCTAAGCCGAGTGATTATAGCAATATCGCTATTGGTGCTGAGCATTCATGGGATGACGCTGCATTGATCGTTGCTGCAAGCAAGGCAGACAATGCTATGCAAACTACAGCAACCTTTGATCATTCTACGATCACCGGTGATATTCTTTTCTACAGCTCCTTTGATAATAACTTCTACAAAAATGGTGACCCTGCTACAGATACCACCAATGACGGTATCTACAATCCGACTACTAACGGTTGGGATGATACTGACAAGCTGACGGTAACAGTGACGAACGGCTCTAAATGGGTTGGTGCGGCGGTTGCGAATGTAGACTATACCGACAAATTGTATGGTTGGGGCTACAACAGCACTGACTGGCGTGCTCTGTTAGCCAATAGCATCTGGCCTGAATCCACATTTGATTCTAATGGTCATCTGAATGGTACTAACGTATATCAGAGCGGGATTTTCAATGTTGCGCTGGATAACGGCTCTGAGTGGGATACTCGTAAAGCTTCCCGCATCGATGATCTGACAGTAAACAATCATTCCCAGGTTAATGTCGAAAACTCAAGCCTGTTGGCTGACAGCATCACATTGACCAAAACTTCGTCTCTTAATCTTGGTAACTCAGGTACGGTTTCGACCAATAATTTGTACTTGGATAGCTACAGTACAGCAACGCTGGCTGAAGAGACCTCAGAACTTTACGCTAATACTATCACCGTCGATAACGGTGCACAGTTGAATCTGGGCTTGGGTCAGGTTGATACCCACAACATGGTGCTGACCGACGCTGGTGTTCTTAATGTAGGCAGCCGCGAATACGTGCTGAATTCAGATTTGAACAACGCGCGTTATATCACTAACGACAAAACCAAAGCTGATTACGACTACGGTATTGTTGCCATCAACTCAGATGGTCACTTAGCGGTGAATGGCGATGTTGCTGGTAATTACAAAGTTCGTATTGATGACGCGAAAGGTACTGGTTCCGTTAAAGATTACAAAAATAAAGAAGTTATTCGTATCTACGACAACAATGCAGATACTAAAGCTTCTTTCACCAGGGCTAACAAAGCCGATCTCGGTGCGTATCGTTACCAGGCTGAGCAGAAAGGCGATACCGTCGTTATGCGCCAGATGGAGCTGACCGACTACGCGAACATGGCGCTGAGCATTCCTTCTGCAAATACCAACATCTGGAATCTGCAACAGGATACTCTGTCTACCCGTCTGACCAATGGTCGTCATGGCCTGGCTGACAACGGTGGCGCATGGGTGAGCTACTTTGGCGGCAACCTGAATGGCGACAACGGCGTGATCAACTACGATCAGGACGTTAGCGGCATCATGGTCGGTGTTGATACCTTCGTTGACGGTAACAACGCGAAATGGATCGTCGGTGCGGCAGCAGGCTTTGCGAAAGGTGATGTAAGCGATCGTTCTGGTAAAGTTGATCAGGATAGCCAGTCCGCGTACATCTACTCTTCTGCGCGCTTTACTAACAACATCTTCCTGGATGGTAACCTGAGCTACAGCCGTTTCGATAACGATCTGTCTGCCAGCATGTCCAACGGCCAGTATGTTGACGACGACTCCTCAACGGATGCATGGGGCTTCGGTCTGAAACTGGGTTACGACTGGAAAGTTAACGACAAAGGTTATGTTACTCCGTATGCCGGTATTTCTGGTCTGTTCCAGTCTGGTGATAACTTCCGCCTGAGCAACAACATGAAAGCGGGCGATCAGGACTACGATAGCCTGCGTTATGAACTGGGCGTGAACACAGGTTATACCTTCACCTATGGCAGCGATCAGGCTCTGACTCCGTACTTCAACCTGGCATACGTTTACGATGATTCTAACAACACTGCAAAAGTGAATGGCGATTCTATCGACAACGGTGTTGAAGGTTCTGCGGTTCGTGTTGGTCTGGGTACGCAGTTCAGCTTCACCAAAAACTTCAGCGCATACACTGATGTGAACTATCTGGGCGGCGGCGACGTTGAACAGGATTGGGGCGCAAAAGTTGGCGTGAAATACACCTGGTAATAAATCTGGCAGGGAATATATTTTCCCTGCTATTTTATCAGTATCCAAATTCCCGCCACGGATTGGCGGGAATTTTATTTTATAAGGGACTTGAATGATTTCATTAAGTAAGCCGCTTGCGGAGTTATATTTACTAGATGAATGTTTTTCCGCTCATGGTATTCCTTTTGAGTTAGCCAATGACGCCATTCTGACTTTCAATAAAATCGACCCGAATAACATTACCCTTGTCCTTCTGCAGGGTGAAATAGCTATTAGTCGAAAATATAACGATGTGCTATTAGGTATTGCCAGGGCACCGTTTATCAAAGGGCTAAGTACAGGTCTTATTCAACGCCCATCCGAGTATATATACACCGCGCAAAACGAATGCTCGGGATATTACTTGCCTTCTGATTTAGCGATGACGCTCATAGATAAAAACCAACTGTGGCGTGAAGCGTTTGCGTGGCTGACATGGTGGCACCGCATTGCTGAAACCCGCGACTGTCAGCTTATTGGCAGCAGTACCTACGACCAAATTCGGGCATCGCTGTTAACCATGTCTGACTGGGACGAACAGCTTAGAGCGCGCGTTGGGGTTATTCAGTACATTCAGCGGCGCACCGGGGTTTCTCGCTCTGTGATTGCCGAAGTCCTGTCCGCACTGCGTAAAGGAAACTATATCGAAATGCATAAAGGCAAGCTGTTGAAAATCAACCGCTTGCCTTATGAGTATTGACCAACTGCCTGGCCAAATCAGGACGAAGGTGCAACCACCGGTTTATTGTTGCTCAATTCACTAACCAGATCGTTTACGCCATCGCTCATATTCACGAAACGCGTCAATGGCGAACGCGTGATCACCACGAACACACCGACATTACTTTGCGGGATCATCGCCATATAGGTAATGAAACCGCCACCACCACCCGTTTTCTGAATAATTCCCGGATGCCCGTCTTTCGGTGCCATATACACCCAGCCCAGGCCTAACGCGTCGGCTTTACCCGGCACATCCATTCCGATAACACGTGTAAGCTGATTGCGCTGATAAATCAGCGTCTGCATACGATCTGCCTGGCTGTTACGGCTGTAGAAATCAGAAGAGAGGAATTGCTGCATCCAGCGCATCATATCGCCCGGCGTTGAATAAACACCACCGCTACCAATAGCCGCCAGGGTGTTATCGCACGGACTCGCGCCTTTTTCCGCCACCATCAGGCGACGACACTGGTCAGGTGATGGCGTAAACGTGGTGTCTTTCATTCCCAGCGGACGCGTAATTTGCTCTTCGAAAAGCTGAGAGTAGGGTTTCCCCGCCGCATTCGCCAGCGCATCGGCCAAAAGATCAAATGCCAGGTTAGAATACGCCGCCTGGGTTCCCGGTGCCGATTTTAAGGTCGCCGTAGAGAGCCAGTTCCAGCGCTCTGTGCGGGTCGGCCAGGTAAATACGGTTCGCTTTGCTGCACCACCCGGTTGTTCACGCGGCAGTGCGCTGGTATGTGTCGCCAGGTTAACCAGCGTAATCGGCGCACCCTGATAAGTCGGCACACGCGCACCCGGTGGCGCATATTTGCTTAACGGATCGTTGAGTTTCACTACGCCCTGATCGAGGAGCTTCACCAGCATTTCGCTGGTCATAAGCTTGGAGAGCGAGGCAATGCGAATAACCGAATCAAGCTGCGGGCGCACGTTCGAACCAGGACGCGTTTCACCAAAGCTTCTGAATACCCGCTGGTTACCGTCAATCGCCACCATCGCCATCCCTGTTGCGCCACTGCCATAAAAAATATGGTTGGCATAACGATCAACAATATCAGACGCAAATTCAGCATCAGGCGACTGTTGTGCTGCATGCGCACAAGTCAGTGTTAACGCGTAGAGCGTCGCGGAGAAAAACAAACAACGTTTCAACGAAAGCATCCGTAAATGAAAGAAGTGGATAATGCGTATTTATACTACCAGGCGGCATATTTCAAAGCACCGAAAAGCGCATTATTTCGCGAAATAACGTAACGAGGGGTAAACATGAACTTTTTTCCGGACCACAAAATAGCCGCTTCGTTGTGATACCCTTTTTCTTTCCGCGGCGAATTTCTGGAGGCGAGCAATGTCAGGTAAGCGAGTGGTGATGGTAGTGGATATGCAAAACGGGGTTTTTGCGACGCCACGTTTTCGACGCGAAGCGTGTGTAGCGCGGATAAATCAGCTCACACGGGCGGCGGATACGGTGATTTTTATCCAGCATATCGAAAGCGGAGGACTGGAAGAGGGGAGCGAAGGGTTCCAGTTGCTGCCCGATCTTTACCAGCCTGATAACGCTTTGTATGTCACCAAAACCGCCTGTGACAGTTTTTACCGTACCCTGCTGGCGGATGTTTTACGCGAGCACGATATCTCTGCATTCGTCATGTGCGGCTGTGCGACAGATTATTGTTTCGATACCACGCTGAAAAATGGTGCCAGCCGTGGGTATTCAATTACCGTAGCTGAAGACGCCCATACGACAGCCAACCGACCAGCGGCTCCGGCTGAAACACTCATCGCCCATTATAATGAAGTCTGGCGCACACTTACGGTGCCGGATAACCCCGTTTTTGTGAAACCCGTCGAAACAATTCTTCACGAGTGGCAAACGAACTAAGGCGTTACGCTCAGGTCTGATTCTACAGTTCTCACAACGCTCCCCCACCGCAGGAAGCTCCTGTGGCGGAGGTGTGTTGTGCGCCGTATGAGTAATGCACAAAAATAAGAAGTGAGCAGGAGAGTATTATGTTTAAGTCTTTTTTCCCAAAGCCGAAGCTGTTCTTTCTCTCGGCCTTTATTTGGGCACTGATCGCAGTCGTTTTCTGGCAGGCTGGTGGGCAGGTCTGGATAATGCGGCTGGTTGGCGCTTCTGAGGATGTTCCCATCAGCGCGGCGCGCTTCTGGTCCCTGAACTTCCTGCTGTTTTATGCCTACTACGCATTATGCGTTGGCCTTTTTGCCCTATTCTGGTTTTTCTACGCACCGCATCGCTGGCAGCGCTGGTCAATCCTGGGAACGGCCTTAATCATTTTCGTGACCTGGTTTCTGGTGGAAATCAACGTCGCGATTAACGCGTGGTATGCGCCATTTTACGATCTTATTCAAAAAGCGCTGAGTGCGCCGAATAAAGTCAGTATTGGTCAGCTTTATAGCGAAATCGGTGTCTTTTTGTGGATCGCCCTGATTGCGGTCACCGTTGCGGTGCTGAACAACTTTTTCGTGAGCCACTATGTCTTTCGCTGGCGTACGGCAATGAACGAATTTTATATGGAGCACTGGGACCAGTTGCGCCATATCGAAGGGGCGGCGCAGCGTGTTCAGGAAGACACCATGCGTTTTGCTTCTACGCTTGAAGACATGGGTGTTAGCTTTATCAATGCGGTCATGACGTTGATTGCTTTTTTACCGGTTCTGGTGGCACTGTCGCCACACGTACAGGAGTTGCCGCTGGTGGGGCATCTGCCGTATGGTCTGGTGATTGCGTCCATCGCCTGGGCGCTCTCCGGCACCTTTTTACTGGCGTTTGTCGGGATTAAACTGCCGGGGCTGGAGTTCAAAAATCAGCGCGTAGAAGCCGCATATCGTAAAGAACTGGTGTATGGCGAAGATGACGTCAACCGCGCGAAACCTCATACAGTGAAAGAGCTTTTTTCTGCCGTCCGCCGTAACTATTTCCGTCTTTATTTCCACTATATGTATTTCAACATTGCCCGTATTTTGTATCTGCAGGTTGATGTGGTGTTCGGTCTGGTTGTCCTTTTCCCGACCATCGCCGCCGGGGCGATTACTTTTGGTCTGATGCGCCAAATCACAAACGTATTTGAACAGGTGCGCAGTTCATTCCAGTATCTGATAGCCTCCTGGACCACGCTGGTGGAACTGATGTCCATCTATAAACGTTTGCGCAGCTTTGAAAGCGAGTTGAATGCACCGCCAGCATCGCAAATGACCAACACTTTCAGTTAAGCAAGGAACGATATGCCTGTTTGCGCGCCGCGTCTTATCGCGACCACAATGACACTGCTGGCGGGAATGATTCTCGCCGGTTGTACGACACCGAAAAACACAACCAGCGCAGAAGAGACGAAGGAGGCCGAAGCGGAGAAGCCCCGCGATGTGGCGAGCGTGGTCAGAGAAAAAATGCCCGCGAGTGTGAAAGACCGGGATGCGTGGGCGCAAGATATTGCCACCACTTTTAGCAGCCAGTCGATTGCTCCGACGCTGGAAAATATCTGTTCGGTGCTGGCGGTTGCGCAGCAGGAGTCTAACTATCAGGCCGATCCGCAGGTGCCGGGGCTGAATAAAATCGCCTGGAAAGAGATTGACCGCCGTGCGGCACGTTTACATATCCCACTTGCCCTGGTACATACCGCGCTGAAAATTGAATCGCCCAATGGCAAAAGCTATAGCGAGCGTCTGGACAAGGTTCGCACCGAAAAACAACTGAGCGAGATTTTCGACGATTTTATCAGCGTCGTGCCGATGGGGCAGACGCTTTTTGGTTCTTATAACCCGGTGCATACCGGCGGGCCTATGCAAATTAGCGTTGCGTTTGCTGAGAAGCACACCGACGGCTACCCGTGGAAAATGGAAGGCACGGTGCGACAAGAGGTCTTTACCCGTCGCGGTGGCCTGTGGTTTGGCACATACCACCTGCTCAATTATCCGGCAAATTACACGGCACCCCTTTATCGCTTTGCTGATTTTAATGCCGGACATTACGCCAGCCGTAACGCGGCATTCCAGAATGCACTAAGCAAAGCGACCGGCGTTAAACTGGCCCTGGACGGCGATCTGATTCAGTACGGCAGCAACGATGCAGGTGCAACGGAGCTGGCAGCCAGAAAACTGGGGGCGAAACTGGGAATGAGCGACAGGGATATCCGCCGCCAGTTACAAACCGGAGACAGTATTGCCTTAGAGAAAACGGCGTTATACCAGAACGTTTATCGTCTGGCAGAACAGAAGACCGGGAAGACGTTACCGCGAGAAATGCTGCCGGGGATCCAACTGGAAAGCCCGAAGATCACGCGCAACCTTACAACTGCCTGGTTTGCTAAGCGTGTCGATGACCGCCGGGCGCAATGTATGATGAAAAACTAATGATGGCGTCGCCAGCGCAATACCAGGGCAATCACGCCCAGAAATGCGCTGCCAATCAGGAAAGGCACCAGACCAAAAATGGTGCCAACACCTAACCCCATCTCGACGTGTGGTCGGTTGGTGTCCTGCATTTGCATCAAATGTTCAAAGACCCCGGGCGCATGCACCAACAGGTTCAGCAGTTGCGCGCCCGCCCAGAAGCAGAGCAGCACAAACACGGCATAAGCGATATTACCGGGCGTAGAGGCGTCGCGAGTTTTTTTACCCGAAAAGGGTTTCGACAGGGTAAAGTCAGCCATATAGACCTCCGCTACGTTTAATTACGTTGGCTCATTGCCAGTGAATCGGTGTAATTTTGACAGTTCGATTAAATTGTCAACATCGGAATGGTGATAATTTCGCAGCGGGAATGATTCCGGATGTGTAAATTTTGTACGCGCTCACATTTCTGTAACATTTCGACCATCGAATTAACATTTCAGAATTTCCGTATGCGCCACAGACGTGCCATGACAAATATGCGAGGATGGCGTTTTTATTGCCGGAGTTGTCATGAAGCTGCCTTCAAAAATACGCCGTGACTGGCACTACTATGCGTTTGCGATTGGTTTGATCTTTATTCTGAATGGCGTTGTGGGTTTGCTGGGTTTTGAAACGAAAGGCTGGCAAAACTATGCCGTCGGGCTGGTGACCTGGGTTATCAGTTTCTGGCTTGCCGGGTTTATCATTCGCCGCCGCCCCGAAGAAAACGAAGAAGCGGCGAATGAGGACGAAAAAACGCAGAATTAACCGTTCATCGAACTTTTCAGCGCGCTATCGGCCTGATGGCGCGCCAAAGCCAGTTCAATCAGGCGCGTGATCAAATCGGTGTAGCCGAGACCGCTCGCCTGCCACAGTTTCGGGTACATGCTGATATTGGTGAAACCAGGCAATGTATTGATCTCATTGATAATCACTTTGTTGTCCGGTGTCAGGAATACGTCGACGCGTGCCATACCCGCGCAGCCCAGAGTCTGATACGCCTGTACGGCGATGGCGCGAATATGATCATTCACTTCGGGGGCGATTGCCGCCGGTACAACCACTTGCGCACCGTTATCGTCAATGTATTTGGTATCGTAAGCGTAAAACTCACTGTTAAGCACAATTTCGCCACAGGTACTGGCTTGCGGATCGTCATTACCCAGCACCGCACATTCGATCTCGCGACCGGTGATGCCGGTTTCGACCACCACTTTATGGTCAAATTCGAACGCCAGGCTGACGGCGGCATGGTACTGCGCTTCGTTGGAGACTTTACTGACGCCAACGGAAGAGCCCTGGTTGGCTGGTTTTACAAACAGCGGCAGCCCAAGTTTCGCCTGTATCTCTGAGAACGTCATACGATCGCGATTGCTGCGGGTTAAGGTGACAAACGGCGCAATAGCGAGACCCGCATCACGGAGCAGACGTTTGGTCACGTCTTTGTCCATGCAGGCGGCGGAGCCCAGCACATCTGAGCCGACAAACGGCAGGTTTGCCATGCGCAGTAGGCCCTGTAGCGTACCGTCTTCACCCTGCGTACCATGGACGATCGGAAAAATCACATCCACTTGTGGGAAGGGTTTGGCATCCGTGGCATTCATCAGTTGCTGTGACGGTTGTCCCGGCACCAGCGCAACGCTGCTTTCAGAGGGATTAAGTGCAATTCGCGCCGGATCGCTGGCATTTTGCAGATAATTATTCGCGTCGTTGATATGCCACTGACCCTGCTTATCGATCCCCAGCAATACAACATCGAAACGCGATTTATCCATTGCATCGACGATATTTTTTGCCGATTGCAGCGACACTTCATGTTCAGCCGACTTGCCACCGAACACGACCCCTACCCGCAGTTTTGCCATCTCAACTTTCACTCACATGAATCAGAAAGCACATACCATATCACTTCTGCCATACTGTTTTGCAGTGATTAATGGAGGGGATGCGTGAAAGGGAAAGGCTTCATCGGTTTGTTTATTTTGCTCGGCGGACTGGCGGCGGGTTGGCGCTATTTGCCCGCCTACTACAACCCCTTCGCACCATTACAACTCAATGATCCGCCAGGCCGCATTACCCAATTTAAGTTACGCCGGCTCGATCCGGGGCAGTGCGTTGAGTTGCTGCAACAGGCAAACCGGCAGCAACTCATTTCCTCAACATCTGTCGCCGATACCCAGGGTGACTGTCCGCTGAACAATGTGGTACGGGTGCGCGATTTTGGCCCGGTCAAACTTAGCAGCAGTTTTCTTGCCAGTTGCCCGCTGGCACTCAGTTCAGCGCTTTTTGTTGAACAACAGGCCCGGCCGCTAACGCAGCAATTTATGGGCAGCCCGCTCATTCGCATCGACCATCTGGGAAGTTACGCCTGCCGTAATATCTATAACCGACCCGATGCCCGACTTAGCGAACACGCTACTGCTGAAGCGCTGGATATTAGCGGTTTTCATCTGGCAAACGGTCAACAGGTAACGGTATTGCGAGGCTGGACGCGTGATGATACGCGCCCCTGGCTACAGGCGATGTTAAGCGCGAGTTGTGGGTATTATGGCAATGGCCTTGGGCCGGAGTACAACGCGGCGCACGCCAACCATTTTCATCTTGGGATGCGTGGATTTGGACTATGCCGCTAAAGCATAAACTACCGTGATAAGTGTGGTTGATATTCAGGGCTGTGGCCTGTGGCAGAATAGAGAAGATAAAACACCAAAAAAAAGCTAATCGCACCTCTGGTGCGTATTCTTATTACTGTTCTTGTTAACCTGTGTCTAATTTGCCAAAAACTGAATAATAATTGCTGTTTATGGAATCCTGGAGAATTAACCTTATTTCCGTATGGTTCGGCTGTTTTTTCACCGGTCTTGCCATCAGTCAAATCTTACCGTTCTTGCCCTTATATGTCTCCCAACTGGGGGTCTCTTCTCACGAAGCGTTGTCGATGTGGTCCGGGTTGACCTTTAGCGTCACGTTTATGGTTTCCGCGATAGTTTCACCGCTATGGGGCAGCCTTGCTGACAGAAAAGGGCGCAAGTTAATGTTGTTGCGCGCCTCTCTGGGGATGGCAATCGCCATTTTACTGCAGGCTTTTGCGACAAATGTCTGGCAGTTGCTCATCTTACGCGGCGTCATGGGGCTCACGTCTGGTTACATTCCCAATGCGATGGCTCTGGTCGCCTCTCAGGCTCCCCGTGAGCGTAGCGGTTGGGCGCTAAGCACACTCTCGACGGCGCAAATCAGTGGGGTGATTGGCGGGCCGTTAATGGGCGGTTTTCTGGCGGACCATTTTGGTTTACGAACCGTTTTCTTAATTACCGCAACGCTGCTGATCGTCAGTTTTCTGGTCACACTGTTTCTGATCAAAGAGGGGGCGCGTCCTAAGGTCAGCAAGGCGCAACGGCTGAGCGGCAAGGCCGTCTTTTCCTCGCTACCTTATCCGGGCCTGGTGATCAGTCTTTTTCTGACGACGCTGGTTATCCAGTTATGCAATGGCTCTATCGGGCCTATCCTGGCGCTGTTTATCCAGTCAATGACACCCGACAGCAGCAATATCGCCTTCCTCAGCGGGATGATTGCCGCTGTACCGGGTGTTTCCGCGCTTATTTCGGCGCCGCGTCTGGGAAAACTGGGCGATCGAATTGGTACGGCGCGCATTCTGATGGCAACGTTAATCTGCGCCGTGGTGCTATTTTTCGCCATGTCGTTTGTCACCTCGCCGCTACAACTGGGCATTTTGCGTTTTATGCTTGGCTTCGCCGATGGGGCGATGCTGCCTGCCGTTCAAACGCTGCTGCTTAAATATTCCAGCGACCAGGTGACCGGACGTATTTTTGGTTATAACCAGTCGTTTATGTATCTGGGTAACGTGGTCGGGCCGCTGATGGGGGCGTCTGTCTCGGCGATGGCCGGATTCCGCTGGGTATTTGTCGCCACGGCGCTGGTGGTTTTATGCAATATTTGGCAACTGGCGCTGGCATTACGTAAAGCGCGACGTTGAACGGATATCCAGATCGGAAGCTTCTGGCTCCGCTCTGGATATAAATTTTCTTTATAGAAAAAATATATTCTTTTATCTCCCGCCTCGCTTTGACACACGAATAAATTTACGTCTATGTCAGAGAAACGTTTCGTTACTGGCTTTCCTGTTTTACGGTTCTACATAGCGCAAATTTAGCGAAAAATAATAGATGCATCCACTTTGCAACTACAGAACAGAGTGCTAACGTCATCGAATATCACATAAGGAAATAGCGCTATGAAAAATCTCATTGCAGAGCTGTTGGTAAAACTCGCGGAAAAGGAAGAGGAATCCAAAGAACTGGTTGCGCAGGTGGAAGCGCTGGAGATCGTTGTCACTGCACTTTTGCGTCAGATGGCGCTGCCTGAGCAACAGGCGCTTATCCAGAGTATTGAAGGCGCGATGGATGATGTTCATCCGGGAACGGACGTTTCCGATCATGATACGGAGTTGCTGCAACAGTATATAAAAAAGCTTTTAAGGCACCCGCGCAACTGAGACTTTGAGATAAGTCACGCTGTCATCTCACTGTCATACGCGGTGCCTATAGTCGCTCTGTTTTATTTCTTTTTAAGTATTTATACACGGAGAAAATAAAGTGAAACAGAGCGCATTATTCGTCGCCTTATTCCCTATGCTGTTTACCCCTGCTATTTATGCGGATACCACTTCCGCCACCACTGTGCTTGAGAATCGTGCCGCACAGGGCGATATTACGACGCAAGGCGGCGCCCGCCGTTTAACTGCCGATCAAACTGACGCAATACGTTCCTCGCTCAATGACAAACCGGCTAAAAATATTATTCTGCTGATCGGTGATGGCATGGGCGATTCAGAAATTACCGCTGCGCGAAATTATGCCGAAGGGGCGGGCGGTTATTTTAAAGGTATCGATGCGTTACCACTGACGGGTCAGTACACGCATTACGCGCTGGATAAGAAAACGGGCAAACCCGATTACGTGACCGACTCTGCGGCATCCGCCACGGCATGGTCTACCGGCGTGAAAACCTATAACGGCGCCTTGGGTGTCGATATCCACGAAAAAGATCATATGACGATCCTGGAGATGGCAAAGGCCGCGGGTCTTGCTACCGGTAACGTCTCTACCGCTGAATTGCAGGACGCTACGCCTGCCGCGCTTGTTTCCCACGTGACGTCGCGTAAATGCTACGGCCCGAGCGTTACCAGTGAAAAATGTGCCAGCAATGCGCTGGAAAAAGGCGGCAAAGGCTCCATCACCGAGCAGTTGTTGAATGCGCGTGCCGATGTCACCCTCGGCGGCGGTGCGAAGACCTTCAGTGAAACGGCAACCGCCGGTGAGTGGAAAGGCAAAACGTTGCGTGAGCAGGCACAGGCGCGTGGCTACCAGTTAGTGGGGGACGCCTCGACGCTGGCGGCTATCACCGAAGCGAATCAGGATAAACCGCTACTGGGGCTGTTCTCCGATGGCAACATGCCGGTTCGTTGGGAAGGCCCGAAAGCCACATTGCACGGTAATCTCGATAAACCTGCGGTGACCTGTACGCCAAATGCTAAACGTACCGATAGCGTACCGACGCTGGCGCAGATGACCGAAAAAGCGATCGACCTGCTGAGCAAAAACGAGAAAGGTTTCTTCCTGCAGGTGGAGGGCGCATCGATCGATAAACAAGATCATGCTGCCAACCCGTGCGGCCAGATTGGTGAAACTGTCGACCTCGACGAAGCCGTGCAAAAAGCGCTGGCCTTCGCCAAAAAAGATGGCAATACGCTGGTCATCGTTACCGCTGATCATGCTCACGCCAGCCAGATTATCCCGCCTGACACCAAAGCGCCTGGCTTGAGCCAGTTGCTGAACACCAAAGACGGTGCGGTGATGGCGATAACCTACGGTAACTCTGAGGAAGAGTCGATGGAACATACCGGTACGCAGGTTCGTCTGGCAGCCTATGGCCCACACGCGGCTAACGTTGTGGGCCTGACCGATCAGACCGACCTGTTCTTCACTATGAAAAACGCGCTTGGGCTGAAATAAGTTGCTGCCCGGTGGGAAATCTCTCCTACCGGGTGGTTTTTTCTCCATGACAGACCATCCTTAAGGGGCAAGGCTTACAGAAGGATGGTGCTATGAAAATAACATTACTTGTTACGCTCCTGTTCGGCCTGGTGTTTGTTACTGCACTGAGTGCCGCTGAGAAGACCCTTACCCCTCAACAACAACGTATGACCCTCTGCAATCAGCAGGCTACGGCGCAGACCCTTTCCGGTGATGCCCGCAAGCGGTATATGAGCGATTGCCTGAAAAACACCAAAACCGAACCCGGACAAAAAAGTCTGAGTCCTCAACAGCAAAAAATGCGCGAATGCAACGCACAGGCGACGCAGCAGTCGCTTAAAGGCGAAGATCGCAGCAAATTTATGAGTGGCTGCCTGAAAAAAACAGGCTAATTCAAACGGGTGAGCTCGCCATGCGACTCACCCGAAATTTCATACTTTCCCCGCATGACCCCTCTCTATAATTTGGGAAAATGTTTCAGAATGTTCCCAATAATGATGAATGATAATAACTTTTATACAACAGAGAGTGGCAAGGAGAGACGTAGCGCTCTGCACGATGACGATCCCCATTCCATGGGGCTCCAGTTCGCGCAGCGGGAACGGCTGCCACGGGCGGTAGGGCTGGCTGGCCTGTTTATGCCGCTCGCTGGGGTACTGGTATTACAGCCGGTTGCGGGAGGCTGGTGGATTTTATTGGTTTTATGGACTTTCGTCTGGCCGCATCTCGCCTGGCAACTGGCGGCCCGCTCAAGCGATCCCTACGCCAGTGAAACCCATAATTTGAAGGCAGATGCCCTGCTGGCTGGAATGTGGATGGGGCTCATCGGTGTGAACCTGCTCCCCTCTATCGCCATGGCAATGGTGGTTTTTATCACTACGATGGGGGCGGGTGGGCCGCGACTGTGTCTTGCCGGCGTTATTCTGATGGCGGTTGCCTGTCTGGTTACCCTCCAACTCACGGGTATTGCCATTACCCCCGACAGCCCGTCACTGATTATCTGCCTGACGGTACCGGTACTTCTGCTGTATCCACTCCTCTTTTCCTGGGTGACTTTCCGTAACGCCGCGAGGCTTGAGGAGCATAAGCGTCGCCTGCAGGTGATGAGTATTCGTGACGGTATGACTGGCGTTTACAATCGTCGCCATTGGGAGAGCCTGTTGCGTGATGAATTTGATGATTGTCGCCGTCATCAACGGATCGCGACGCTGTTGCTGATCGATGTCGATCATTTCAAAACCATTAACGATACCTGGGGTCATGACGTGGGCGATGAGGCGATCATTGCCATCACCCGTCACCTGCAACTTACTTTGCGCGGTAGCGATCTGATTGGGCGTTTCGGTGGTGATGAATTCGCCGTCATCATGTGCGGCACGCCGCCTGAAAACGCGATTGCAGCCATGGAGCGTGTTCATGACCGCCTTACCGCCTTCCGCCTGCCTTCTGCTCCGCAACTGGCACTGCAAATCAGCGTCGGTGTTGCCCCTCTGACCGATGAAATGACCCACTACCGGGAGTGGCTAAAATCTGCCGACCTGGCGTTATACAAAGCGAAAAAAGCCGGGCGCAATCGCACCGAAGTGGCTGCCTGACTCCTCGCCTGGTTGCTATAGGCCTATTCTCTGCCAGGCTTAACAGGTCATCATTACAGATTGAGTGCTTTTTATTTCCTCGTGGTGTGCGCTGTCTGGCGTTACGTCCGTATCTCCAACACTGACACGAGAGCAATGTTATGAGCTACCAATACGTCTTAGATATCAATTCACTACCGGAGAGCAAGCCGGTAAAAGTCGAAGTGGCGGGTACCGCCATGATCCTCATTCGCACCTTAACGCAGGTGCGCGCATTCCAGAGCAAATGCCCCCATGCGGGAGCTCCCCTTGAGAAAGGGGCTGTCTGCGAAGGGCGGCTGGTTTGTCCGTGGCACAAAGCTGAATTCGACATTAAGAATGGACAGTGGCTTGAGCCGCTAGCGCTGACCAGCCTTAAACAATATCCGGTACTGCTGGAACAAAACCGCGTTCTGGTTAATCCACGTCCGATGTCCCCTGCCAGCAGGCCGCTGATCCGCGGTGAACAGGAACAGACCACGGTTATTTTGGGGACCGGGGCCGCCGGGAGTTCCGCCGCTATAACGCTGCGCGACTCGGGTTACTCCGGGCGTTTAGTGCTTATCGATAAAGAGAACGATGCTCCCTATGACCGTACGGCACTGAGCAAATTTGTCCCCGCAGGCAAAATGAAAATCAGTGAAGTGCCGCATGTGCTTGATGATGCGTTTTACCAGCAGCCGGGTGTTGAAAGCCTGCGAGAAGAGGTGACCGACCTCAACAGCCGCGAGCGCTTTCTTACCCTGGCCAGCGGGCAAAGGCTCCATTTTGACAAACTGTTGTTGGCGACCGGTGGGCAGCCGCTGTGTCCTGATATTGAAGGTAACCACCTGCAAGGCGTTCATGTTCTGCGGGAACTCCATCAGGCACAACAGTTGCTCAACGATGTGGAGCAGGAACATCAATTAGTGATCATCGGCAACAGCTTTATTGCCATGGAGCTGGCGGCAGCCTTACGTAACCAGGATATTGACGTGACGGTGGTGTCGCGCCACGAATTGCCTTTTGTTCCGCAGTTTGGTGAAGAGATGGGCCAACACTTTCTCAATATGCATAAGCAGAATGGCGTGAAATTTGTGACCGGTGAGCCGGCGGCATTGGAGGGCAACGGGCATGTGCAGGGGGTACGCCTGAAAAATGGCCTTACGCTGCCTGCACATGTGGTGGTGTTTGCCACCGGGGTTCGTCCGTTTACCGATCTGGCCCATGATCTTCACCATGAAGAAGACGGTAGCCTGACGGTGGATGAAACCTTATGCGCCGCGCCGGGAGTGTGGGCGGTGGGCGATATCGCCAGTTATCCGGCGCCGGAAGGCAGACGGCGAATTGAACACTGGCGCGTGGCGCAGCAGCAGGGGCGACTGGCGGCTAAAAATATGCTGGGTGAGCACCATGCGTTTGATCGGGTACCGTTTTTCTGGACCACCCATTTCGGTACACGCTTCGAATATCTGGGTTATGCGCGGGAATGGGACAGTGTGAAAATGCTTGGTTCGTTTGAGGATAAGCGTTTTGCGGTGCTTTATGGCGAAGAGGGGATGCTGAAAGCGGTGCTAAGCTGCGGTGAAAATACCGCAACGGCAGAACTGTTGGTGAAAATGCAGCAGCCGATGCCTCTGCGTCAGGCCAGTGAGATGCTGGCGTAGCACATGACTGCGCCGCAGGTGGCCCGGCGGCGCAGTCACGGTCTTATTTACTCATCTGTTCGGATTTCGCCATACAGGCCTGAATGGCGTCGATAACGGCCGCGCGGAAGCCTTTCTCTTCCAGTACCTTGACCGCTTCGATGGTCGTACCGCCAGGGGAGCAGACCATGTCTTTCAGCTCGCCCGGATGTTTGCCGGTTTCCAGCACCATTTTCGCCGATCCCATTACCGCCTGCGCGGCAAACTTGTAAGCCTGCGCGCGTGGCATTCCGCCCAGCACGGCGGCATCGGCCATGGCTTCGATAAACATAAACACATACGCCGGGGCGGAACCACTGACGCCCACCACCGGGTGAATCATCGGTTCGGCAATAACCTCAGCGGCACCAAAGCAGCGGAAGATGTTAAGTACGTCGGCGATATCTTCCGGTGTCACCAGGGCGTTCGGCGTGATGGAGGTCATACCGGCATTTACCAGCGACGGTGTGTTAGGCATGGTGCGGACGATTTTCCGATCGTGGCCCAACGCCCGCGCCAGTTGATCGAGGGTGACGCCTGCGGCAATCGACACGACCAGCGACTCTTTATTCAGGCTGGATGCGACGTCGCTAAGAACCTTGACCATAATATTCGGTTTTACGGCGCCAAAGACAATGTCGGCTATCTGGGCGACTTCCTGCGCGCTCTGTGCGGCGTTAATGCCGTACTGGTCATGCAGTGCGGCGACTTTTTCTGGCGATGGGGTATAGACCCAGACCTGTCCAGGTTGTACCTGGCCGCTGGCGATCAGACCGCCGAGAATGGCTTTGCCCATGTTGCCGCAGCCGATAAAACCGATTTTTTTCTCCATTACGTCTGTCTCTCTGCTGTTACGTGTTGTGAGGTATAGCTTAACGTGGAAAGGCTTACAGGGCGAAAGCTTAACGTCATGCTTTGCGAAGCGGGGCATTTAACGCGACAATGCCCGAAATGAGAGTGAGGAGCGATGATGGCGATTTGGGTTGATGCGGACGCCTGTCCGAATGTGATTAAAGAGATTCTGTTTCGTGCAGCCGAGCGCACACAAACGCCAGTGACGCTGGTGGCGAACCAAAATATCCGTGTGCCCCCCTCGCGCTTTATCCGTTCCGTGCGCGTTGCCGCGGGGTTTGATGTCGCCGATAACGAAATTGTGCGTCTGTGTGAGGCGGGCGACCTGGTGATCACGGCAGACATCCCATTGGCGGCGGAAGTTTTAGCCAAAGGCGCGGCAGCCGTTAACCCGCGCGGCGAGCGCTACACCGAAGCGACGATTCGCGAACGTCTGACGATGCGAGATTTTATGGATACGCTACGCGCCAGCGGGATTCAGACCGGCGGTCCGGATAGCCTGTCCCAGCGTGACCGCCAGCAATTTGCCGCCCAACTGGATAAATGGCTGCTCGAGCGCCAGCGCCGCAAGGCTGACGAGTAGTATCATCAACGGTTATGTGAATATGTTACGCTAAACGAGCCTGTGGGCTTGTCAACAGACAATCTTTTAAAGTAAGGTTATCGCTACATAGGTTGCATTAAAATCTTTACACTCAAATGTGGCGTCGTCTCTGGGTTCTAATGAGGAAAGATGCAAGTTGTTTTTGAAGCGTAACGATTTGTTTACGATTACTCAACGCCCGGCAGGGTGATTTACCATTATCTTATTTTCTTTTTTTCACCTTGCGATATCAGAGGGAACACCCGTTCATGACGTTACCCATTTTTTTAGTTGGCGCACGTGGTTGCGGTAAGACTACCGTTGGTCATGCGTTATCACAGTTACACCTTTGTCAGTTTGTCGATACAGACCACTGGTTGCAGGAGCAGGCGCAGATGACCGTTGCCCAGCTCGTAAGCAAAGAAGGCTGGCATGGTTTTCGTGCGCGTGAAACCGAAGCTCTGGAAGCTGTTACCGCGCCTGCGCGTGTTGTTGCCACTGGCGGCGGTATCATTCTGAGCGAGTACAATCGCAAATTTATGCGCGAGCAGGGCGTGGTGATTTATCTCTCTGCACCTGTCCCGGTACTGGTTGATCGTCTGGAAGCGTACCCGAAAGAGAGCCAGCGTCCGACCCTGACCGGTAAGCCTGTTCGCGAAGAGGTGGGCGAAATTCTTGCGGTCCGTGATGCCCTCTACCGTGAAGCTGCACATCATGTTGTGAATGCCGCGCAAGATCTTGATTTGGTGATCGCTGAAATTCAGACGGCTCTGCGTCTGGCGCGCGCCAGTTAGCGAAACGATTGTCTATACTTAAGGCCTGACCCCGTAACTGAGGTAACGTCATGCCTGGTAAACCACCTTATCCTCGTGAAGCCCGTGTTGTTGCTGTCGAAAAAGGCACAGCCGGGCAGACCGTCACCTGGTACGAATTACGTGCCGACCATCCTAAACCTGACTCTTTAATCAGTGAGCACCCCACTGAGCAAGAAGCCCTGGATGCTAAAAAGCGGTATGAGGATCCAGATAAAAACTGATTGCCTTGAAAAAGTTCTGAAACATGAAATAAGCGGGGCCTCATCACATTTTTCACTCTGGCAAGATGGATGAGGACCGTCAATAATCAGACATTACTGGCGTATTTGGGAATCTTTAAGAACCTGGAAGTTGCCTGTGCATTTAGGCTGCGTCAAAGCATTAACGAAAAAGCAGTGTTGCAAGGTGGATGAACAAGATGAGTTCAACGATGGCGATCCTCACCGTGGGGGTGGTGCCTGTTCAAACGATATTACCGTTGCTGACCGAGCATATTTCTGAACAGCAGATAACCCATTTCAGCCTGCTGGGTAAAATGGATCCCCAGGACGTCCTGACAGATTACAAAGTTGATCCGGGCGAAACGCCGCTGCCTACGCGCCTGTGCGATGGCAGTATTGCGATGGTCTCGCGAGAGAAAGTGGAGCGTGATCTGCAAAGCGTTATCGAAGTGATGGACAACCAGGGCTACGACGTTATTTTGCTGATGAGTACGGCAGATATCCGTGGGCTGAATGCGCGTAATGCCATTTTGATCGAACCACAGCGTATTATTCCGCCCCTTGTTGCCTCGATTGTTGATGGTCATCAGGTAGGGGTGATTGTGCCGATTCCTGAACTGATGGAACCGCAGCAGCGAAAATGGAGCGTGCTGGAAAAGACGCCATTTTACACGCTGGCACACCCGTACGAGGCGACTGAGTATCAACTGGTTTCGGCGGGAAAAGAGCTTATTGAGCAGGGTGCGGACGTATTAATGCTTGATTGCCTCGGTTTTCATCAATGGCACAGAGATTTACTTCAAAAATCATTGGATGTGCCAGTATTACTTTCTAATGTTCTGGTGGCGCGGCTCGCCTCGGAACTGCTGGTATAAGCCGTATCACCCTGCAATTTCGCGTGACAGAAGCGAAGTCTGGCCTCTATAGTGTTTTTCCAGACATTTTCTTTATAAGGGCCAGTTCATGCTTCAAAGTAACGAATACTTTTCCGGTAAAGTGAAATCCATTGGTTTTACCAGCAGCAGTACTGGCCGCGCCAGTGTGGGCGTGATGGTGGAAGGTGAGTACACTTTTGGTACCGCGCAGCCGGAAGAGATGACGGTCATTAGCGGTGCGCTTCATGTTCTGCTGCCTGGTGAAACCGAGTGGAAGACTTACTCTGCGGGTGAAGTGTTCAATGTTGCCGGCCAAAGTGAATTTCATCTGCAGGTAGCCGAGCCGACCTCTTACCTCTGCCGTTATCTGTAAAAAAACGCCCGGCTTAACCGGGCGTTCTGCTTTTTAGCGTCTGATTTTTTGTCTTAGCGCTGAGCTTCGCCGCCGAGCCCTTCTACCAGGCTGTGGATCAGCGTCGCCAGTTCACCGGTCATCAGAATAAAATCGGCATCAAAGCGCTGGGCGACATCATCGCGGTCGATATCCTCGTTCTGATCGCGTAGCTCGTCACCAAATTTCAGGCGTTTAATCGAGCCATCATCACACACCACAAACTGAACGCGTTGCTGCCAGTCGAGCGCCAGTTTGGTTACCACTTTACCCGCTTCGATATGCACGGCGATCTCATCGCTGACCAGTTCCTGTTTTTTACAGCGAATCACGCCGCCATCTTCCAGAATAGCTTTCAGTTCGGCCTCGTCGAGAAGCTGGAAGCCTTGTGCCACCGTACCGGAACGTACCCATTCCGTCAGCGTCAGTTCAATAGGGGTTTCCAGCGTCAGCGGGACAACCGGTAGAGAACCCAGGCTTTTACGCAGCAGCGCCAGGGTGTCTTCCGCTTTTTTCGCGCTGGCGCAGTCCACCATAATGAGACCATTAACGGTATCAATCCACATCATGGTCTGGCTAAAACGACTGAAGGCGCGCGGCAGCAATGAGTGCAGCACTTCGTCTTTCAGAGAATCTTTTTCGGTTTTTTTCAGCTTGCGGCCCTGGTCGGCCTCAAGACGGGAAATTTTGGCTTCCAGCGCCTGTTTGATCACTGGCGCAGGCAGGATTTTCTCTTCTTTGCGCGCGCAGATAATAATCTGACCGTTCGCAGTGTGGGTCAGCGCATCACTGTGTGAACCCATCGGTGGAACCCAGCCGGTTTTCGCCATATCCTGACTACCGCACGGGGTAAACGATAGTGGGGCAAGCTGTTTTTCCATCTCTTCCGCCCGCAGCGCTACATCGCGGCTGAGACGGTATACCATTAAATTTTTGAACCACAGCATGATATTTTCCACGGTCTAGTCGTTAATTGCAGCGGGCATGATAACCAATTGTCGCCGCGCTTGCATGTGAATGCGTTGTCCAACTATGAGGAGCATTATGTGCGTATTGGTATCGATTTAGGCGGCACAAAGACGGAAATCATTGCGCTCAGCGATAGCGGCGACGAGCTGTTTCGCCATCGTCAGCCGACACCGCGTGATTACCATCAAACCCTTGATCTGCTGGTCTCTCTGGTGGCGTTGACTGAGAAAGAAACCGGGCAAACGGGCACCGTCGGTATGGGGATCCCCGGCTCTATTTCTCCCTATACGGGCGTGGTAAAAAATGCCAACTCAACCTGGCTCAACGGTAAGCCGTTCGATAAAGATTTAAGCCAACGTTTAAACCGGGAAGTTCGTCTGGCGAATGACGCTAACTGCCTGGCCGTTTCTGAGGCGGTGGATGGCGCAGCGGCCGGTGCGCAGACCGTGTTTGCAGTGATTATCGGTACAGGCTGCGGAGCGGGTCTGGCGTTTAATGGCCGCTCGCATATCGGCGGCAACGGGACGGCGGGCGAGTGGGGGCATAATCCGCTGCCGTGGATGGATGCAGATGAATTGCGTTATCGGGAAGAGGTGCCGTGCTATTGCGGCAAGCAAGGGTGCATCGAAACCTTTATCTCCGGCACGGGCTTTGGTACCGATTATCAGCGCTTAAGCGGACACACGCTTAAAGGCAATGAAATCATCCGCCTGGTGGACGCGCAGGATCCGCTTGCCGAGCTGGCGTTAAGCCGTTATGAGCTGCGTCTGGCGAAGTCGCTGGCCCATGTGGTGAATATTCTCGATCCGGATGTGATTGTGCTTGGCGGCGGGATGAGCAATGTCGAACGGTTGTATAAAACCGTGCCAAATCTGGTGAAAAACTGGGTTTTCGGCGGTGAGTGTGAAACCCCGATCCGTAAAGCGCTGCACGGTGATTCCAGTGGTGTGCGTGGTGCAGCCTGGCTGTGGCCGCAGGCGTAATAATCAAACCGGCGGTGATCCTGCCGGTTTTTATGTATTATTTAAAGAAATAAACAATGGTTAATTATTGATTGTTGATATGTGTTTCTTCTTTCGGAATTCCCCCCTAATATTTTGAGTAACCATTTGTTGCATGGTTCTTTGTTACTGTATTTCTTTGTGAAAAATCTTCCTGACGCGTAATTAAGTAAGAGATTAAAGGCGCCGTGGTTGGTTTATGCGTTGATATTGCCGCAATGAAGTGGAGAGGTTTTATTCATCCGTTTGACTGCCGGAGTGAACAGGGGTATAAAATTCCGTGATTTAATTTTATTCTTGATACCGCTGCAAGAACTATCTGCCATATGTATTAATAAAGTGATTGCCATTCACATTGAATATGTTTGCAGTTTTTAAGGAATGGTTAGTATGCCAAGGAACTCCCTGCTTACCCTGTTTTTTTTATTTTTATTTAGCCCTGCAGTGTTTGCTACAACATGGGGATGTACTCGAGCATTTCCATCAGTTATGGGTAACGATTTCAAAATTCCTCCAGTTAATATTACATTGAATGCCAGCACGCCAGATAACACACTTCTCTATACGATTAAGCATGTGACACCCGGCGTTCAGAAAGTATACAACTGCAAGTCATCAGATATGCTCTGGCATTTGGCGTTGCAAAATGCGGGAACGCCAGTCTATCAAGGGACTGTTGGCGGTGTCAGTGTATCCATATATCCTACAAATATATCAGGTCTTGGTATTTCTATTAATGATGCTGATGCGGGAGGTGCAACAAACGGTAAGCCTGTAAATCAATACCCGAATGATATCAATAAAAATGTTGCCGATTCCGATATAGTGGCGATGGGTATGTGGCTTGATATCAGGCTCTGGAAAATAGCAGGTTCTGTCCCACTCAATCCCGGTTCGATCACTTTCATTGGTCCAACAATTAATCAGGGTATCGTATCAAAAAATAGTACCGACACATTTAGCGATACCACCATGTCTCCCAGCCCTGGAAAATGGTTCACAGGTAATTATTCACGAATTACAGGTAGTATAAATTTAATTAACAGTACATGTAATCTCCAGGGTGGGGATAAGACGGTCCAGATGGGGGTGTTTAACGGTTCCTCAAGCCAGACAATGGGGAAGTCCTCCTGGAAAGATGCAAGTTTTAATATCGTATGCCCGAATGCTTATGGTTATGGTGGTCAGAACGGTAACGGAACCTGGAGTAGTACTACAGGGATAGGTGATTACGGAACAGTGACGGCGGCTAACTCTGTCAAAAACAATCCAATAACAATTCGAATTATTCCCCGAACCGCGATTGTCAGCCAAAATTGGCTGGGCGCGCCTCTCGCCGGAACTATCGCTCTTGATGGGAGTGGGGCACAAGGATACGGTGTGCAACTTTCCTGGGGGGACGCCGCTACATTAGGCTCGGGCGAACCCGCCAGACCCGTTATCTTTAATACCCCCATAACCGCTAATAGCCTGAACTCTTCTGCCTTTCGCGCGGGAGCCTATGATATCGGTTCATCCGCCATTGCATCAGGTCAGGACGGGACGATAAAAATGGCGGCTCGTTTTATTCGCACGACCGGTAATGTTTCGCCGGGACCAGCCAAAACGGCTATAGAAGTTATAATTGGTTATGATTAGTGTGTCTTTAAACAGGGGCAATCCTGATACGCCGTCTTGCCCCAATTTTAATTATTAATTAATGATTAAAAATGCGCTATCCAGCTTGCTGTACCCCAGCCCGTTAATCTTCCTGACCTTAATCTGCACCGGAATACGCTCCTTCATCGCCTCAACGTGACTGATAACACCTATGGTTTTTCCACTGGCATTCAGTGCGTCGAGCGCATCCAGGGCAGTATCCAGTGTTTCGCTGTCGAGCGTACCGAAACCTTCATCGAGGAAGAGTGAGTCGATGCGGGTTTTATGGCTCACCAGGTCCGACAGCGCCAGTGCCAGCGCCAGGCTCACAAGAAAACTTTCGCCGCCGGAAAGGGTGCGGGTATCGCGTATCGCATCGGCCTGCCAGGTATCGACGACCTCCAGCTCCAGCGCTTCGCTGACTTTGCGTTTAAGCAGATAGCGCCCGTGCAGGCGGTTCAATTGATTGTTGGCCAGCCACACCAGGTTATCGAGAGTTAACCCCTGGGCGAATTTACGGAATTTATCCCCTTCTTTTGAGCCAATCAGCGCGTTGAGATGCCCCCAGTCGTCACAGCGCAGCGCCGCGCGTTCAATATCCAGCCTCAGCGCCTGCTGGCGCTGGCGATTGTCTGCATCCTGTTTAAGTTGCTGTCGGCACTCCCCCTGGCGGGTGGTGTTTTCACGCAACTGGCGGGCCAGCAACTCCAGCGCTTCACGGGATTTTTCGGCGTCCGTATCGTCAGTCAGGGCGGCAGGAGGCTGCGCGCTATGCGCCGCGAGAGCCTGTTCAGCGTTGGCGACCAGTACCTGTGCCTGTTGTTCGTCACGGTCGAGACGCTGACGAAGTTGCTCCAGGCGCGCGCGTTCGTCATCGCTCAACAGCGCAGCAAGAAAGTCTTCCCGATCGGCAAACTCACTGTTTGCCAGCGCATCGGCAAACTGTTTCTCCAGTTCAGCCAGGCGCTCCGTCTCAAGCCGCAGTTGCTGTTGCAGCGTTTGCCACTGACTGTGCAGCGACACGCAATCGTTATGTACCTGCCGCCAGTTGTCCAGAGCAACGGTTTTTATCGCCTCCGGTACTGCCTCTTCCGGCAGTGTGTCGAGAAGCGGCGTCAGTAGTGCAATCTGCTCGTGCAATGCGCTAAATGCGCTCTGTTTTTCCTGCCAGAGTTCCGCTTCGGAGGTGCGTGCTGCCAGCCATTGTGCCTCTTCACCTTCTGGCGGCAGTGTTAGCCCCAGTGGTTCCAGCATCGCGGCCAGACTGGCCCGGCGCGCCTCTGCCGCCTGCTGGTATTGCTGAACCTGCAGGCGCAACTCGTTGATCTGGCTTTGTAATGTCAAACGCTGACTCAACTGATAGAGTTGATGTTCGTAGGCATCCTGCGTGCTCAGCCAACTGGAGATGTCTTGCTGCGGCCGCAGGGTGACATTCAGCGTCAGGCACAATTCCTGCCACTCGTTGGTAAGCGTTTGCTCCTGCTCGCGAAGTGATTTCGCTTCGCGGTCGTCTTTTTCAATGCGCTCACTTATCCCCTTCAGACGTTCGCTGAGCGCCACGCCATCCTCTTTTACCTGACGGACTTCGAGATCCAGCGCATCGCGGCGGGCATGATTCACGCCGGGGACGATGGCCTGATATTCAGCAATCGCAGGGTGCGATGTCGAACCACAAAGCGGGCAGGGATGACCCGGTTGCAGACGGGCGCGTTCGGTTTCCAGGCTGTGGATGCGGTCTTCCAGCTCGCAAAGGGTGCGAACATCCGTCAGCAACTGGTTTTTTTCTTTATAAAGCTCACGCTTACGCGCCAGCTCGGCCGTCAGTTTTTCCTGCTCAGCTTTCAATTCGGTCAGGCTTTGCTGCCGCTGGACGAGATGTTTTTGTAGCGGGGCAAAACGTGCATGCAGGGCGGTCAGGCGTTGACGCAGCGGGCGGTTCTGCGCACAGAGCGTCATCGCTGCGTTAACCTCATCGGTGGTCATCTCCAGCGAGACGGTCATCAGATTACGTAATTTGTACTCGTTTTGCTGAATGCGTTCCTGCAGGGCATGCCACGGCTTTTTGTCATCTTCCTGCTGGCTTAGCATCGCCCGCCAGCCGGTTAACTCGGTCTGCCAGCGCTGGAAGCGTTTGTTGTCTTCAAGCCAGAGCGACAGCGTTTTTTGCGACGCCATCAACTCCTGATGCTGGCGTGCGGCGCAGGCGCGGATCTGGGCCCGCAGCGCCAGGCTCGCCTGTAAGCGAGTATTTACTTCTTCATTCTGGCGACGACTGCTGTCCTGTGCTTTTCGCTGCTCCAGTAACCGTTCCCAGACGGGCCGCAGCAGCAGGGCCGGTTGAACCCGCGCAAGCCGCGCCAACTGAGGCTCGGCGGCAGTGCGTGCCTGTTGTGCCTGCTGCCGGGTTTTGTGTGCCTGGTCGCAGGCGGCTTGCAGTTCACCGCTGCGAATAAGCCAGTTCAGTTGTGCCTGCACACTCCGCTGCCCGTCTAACAGACGCTGTTCTTCGTCAGTGAGTGCCTGCACACTTGCATTCAGCGATTCCCGCTGCTCATCGGTAAGCAGAACCACGCCTTCGGCCTGCGCCTGCAGTTTCTCCAGCTCGATTTTGGCGACTTTATGTTTTTCAAACACGTCGGCAGAAATCTGCCCGTAGATTTCGGTGCCGGTCAGTTCTTCGAGCAGTTCTGCGCGCTCTTTCGGTTTGGCGTTGAGAAACGCGGCGAATTGCCCCTGGGAGAGCAACATGGAGCGGGTGAAACGGCCATAATCGAGCCCGGTTAAGGCGGCGGTTAGCTCCAGTTTGTCTTTTACTTTGTCGGCGAGGATCTTGCCGTCTGCACAGCGGGCCAGCTCTACACGCGGAACCTGCAAATTACCGTCCGGCTGATTACGCGCACGGCTCTGGCTCCAGAATGCGCGATAAGCGACCTCTTTAACTTCAAATTCGACCTCTGCCAGGCAGTCGGCGGTGTCGCGGGTCATCAGATCATTCTGCGACTGTGAAACGGTATTCAGACGCGGTGTCTCGTGATAGAGCGCCAGGCAGATGGCATCCAGCAGTGTCGTTTTCCCGGCGCCGGTTGGCCCGGTGATGGCAAACAGGCCGTTACTGGCAAACGGCTCGGCGGTGAAATCAATCTTCCATTCGCCTTTTAATGAGTTAAGGTTTTTCAGGCGTAGGCTGAGGATTTTCATGCGTCATGCTCCTGATTGAGCGAGTGGAGCGTTTCGGAAAAGAGCGACTGCAGGCGGGCAATCTGAATGTCATCGAGCTCCTCCTGCGCCAGGCGACGCGCGAAAACCTCTTCCACTTTTAACTCGCTTAAGGTTTCGCGGCGCTCACCTGCGAGGATGCGCTCCCGCTGTTCGCGGCTGCGGCGAACCAATAACACCTCGACCGGCAGATCGGCGGTGAGTGCCTGAATTTTTCGCTGCATGTTGCTCAGATAATCCTCGGTCGCGATCTCGATATCCAGCCACACGGGAGCGTCAGTTGGGCTGCCACGCCACTGCTCAAGTTGCTGACGAATCGACTCAAGATCACCCTTGATAACCGCCAGTTGCTGTGTAACAGGGACTTCCAGCGCTGTCACATCCGCCAGTTTTCCTGCTGAAAATGTCACCAGATTGACATATTTGCTGTTACCGGTTTCGTCAAAGCTCAAAGCGATAGGCGAGCCGCAGTAGCGGATATGCTCTTGCCCACCTGGCTTTTGCGGGCGGTGAATATGCCCAAGCGCGATGTAATCCGCAGGCGGAAAGTTTTGCGCGGGGAAGGCATCCAGCGTACCGATATAGATGTCACGTACGGCGTCACTCTTACTGGCACCGACGGTGGTCAGATGCCCGCTGGCGATTATCGGCAGCACGCTGTCGCCGCGTAATTCGCAGGCGGCCTGATACTGTTGCTGGTAGTAATCGGTGATGGCTTGCAGCAAATGTAGCTGTTTTTCTTGCCCGGAAAGTCCCGCCTGGCTGGTCATGATGTCGCGTGGACGCAAAAAAGGCACCGGGCAGAAAACCGCGCCGGGCGAGCCGTCACGCAACGGTAAATAAAAAGGCGCGCTGCCTGCGCTGGCAACAACGGTTGTCTTCAGCCACGCAAGAATATCTTTCGATTCATTAAGAGTGGCTACTGAATCATGATTACCTGCCAGCACAACCAGATGACAACCCGTCTGCTGTAATTTCACCACAAAACGGTTGTACAGCTCGCGCGCATAGCTGGGCGGGGAGCCGGTATCAAAGATGTCGCCCGCGACAATAATGGCGTCGACCAGGTGCTCCTCAGCGGTGGCCAGCAGCCAGGTGAGGAAAGCGTCGTGTTCGGCGGCGCGGCTTTTACTGTAGAAGTTCTGACCCAGGTGCCAGTCCGAAGTATGAAGGATGCGCATAGCGGTTCCGTGGCAAAAAAGCGTAAACGCGATTATAACATTCAGGGGCACACGAGCCGCCAGTGAAAGAATTTCCCACTGTCATAAAACAAAGGCTTGGGTCACCTGTTGGTCATTTGTTTCATAAATCTGTCACAAAAGTGACGCATAATGGCGCCGCACTTAGCTGATGACTTAATTTAAACAGGGCAAATTATGGCAAGACGCATTCTGGTCGTAGAAGACGAAGCGCCAATCCGTGAGATGGTGTGTTTCGTGCTCGAACAAAACGGCTTTCAACCTGTCGAAGCGGAAGATTATGACAGCGCGGTGAACCAACTTAATGAACCCTGGCCCGATCTGATTTTGCTCGACTGGATGCTGCCAGGTGGCTCAGGTATTCAGTTCATTAAACATCTCAAGCGTGAAGCGATGACCCGGGATATCCCGGTGATGATGTTGACCGCCCGTGGTGAAGAAGAAGACCGCGTGCGCGGACTTGAGACGGGCGCGGACGATTACATTACTAAGCCGTTTTCGCCCAAGGAACTGGTGGCACGTATTAAAGCTGTCATGCGTCGTATCTCGCCGATGGCGGTAGAAGAAGTCATTGAAATGCAGGGGTTGAGCCTTGATCCAAGTTCTCACCGTGTGATGACCGGTGAAAATCCTCTGGACATGGGGCCGACGGAGTTTAAGCTACTGCATTTCTTTATGACGCATCCTGAGCGTGTGTATAGCCGCGAACAACTGCTGAACCATGTATGGGGAACGAATGTGTATGTTGAAGACCGCACGGTGGATGTTCATATTCGCCGGTTGCGTAAAGCGCTGGAACACAGCGGCCACGATCGTATGGTTCAAACCGTTCGCGGCACGGGTTATCGTTTCTCGACCCGTTTCTAAAATCTGAAAGGAGTGTGACGCGTGCTGGAACGGCTGTCATGGAAAAGGCTGGTACTCGAACTCATCCTTTGTTGTCTACCCGCTGCACTGCTCGGCGCTTTCTTTGGTTATCTGCCCTGGTTTTTACTGGTGGCAGTCACCGGGTTACTGGCCTGGCATTTCTGGAATTTAATGCGTCTTTCCTGGTGGTTGTGGGTCGATAAAAGTATGACGCCGCCGCCGGGCACGGGAAGCTGGGAACCCCTGCTTTATGGTCTGCACCAGATGCAGATGCGTAATAAAAAACGCCGTCGTGAGCTGGGTAATCTGATCAAACGTTTTCGTAGTGGCGCGGAGTCGCTACCTGATGCGTTAGTGATGATCACCGAAGAGGGGACGATGTTTTGGTGTAATGGCCTGGCACAGCAATTGCTGAATCTACGCTGGCCGGACGATAACGGACAAAACATTCTCAACCTGCTGCGTTATCCGGAATTTACCCGCTATCTTAAAACGAAAGATTTCACCCGCCCGCTTAATCTGGTGCTTAACAATGGTCGCCATCTGGAGATCCGCGTGATGCCCTACAGCGAGCAGCAGTTATTGATGGTGGCGCGTGACGTCACGCAAATGCATCAGCTTGAAGGGGCCCGGCGTAACTTTTTTGCCAACGTCAGCCATGAGCTACGCACACCGCTGACGGTATTGCAGGGCTATCTGGAAATGATGCAGGAGCAGACGCTGGAAGGGCCGCCGCGTGACAAGGCGCTGCACACCATGCGTGAGCAGACATCGCGAATGGAAGGTCTGGTTAAACAGTTACTGACATTATCCAAAATAGAAGCGGCGCCGACGTTACCGCCGAATGAAATTATAGATGTGCCGATGATGCTGCGTGTTGTGGAGCGCGAGGCGCAGACGTTAAGCCAAAAGAAGCATGAGCTTGAATTCGTGGTCGACAACGACCTGAAAGTGCTGGGGAATGAGGATCAGCTACGCAGCGCGATTTCCAATCTGGTTTATAACGCCGTGAACCATACGCCAGCGGGAACACACATTACCGTGCGCTGGCTGCGTGCGATCTCTGGCGCACAGTTTATCGTTGAAGATAATGGGCCGGGGATTGGGCCTGAACATATTCCTCGCCTGACAGAGCGCTTTTACCGCGTTGATAAAGCCCGCTCCCGGCAAACCGGTGGTAGCGGTTTGGGGCTGGCTATCGTAAAACACGCGCTTAACCATCACGAAAGTAAGCTCGAAATCGACAGTACGCCGGGTAAAGGCACCCGTTTCAGTTTTACATTGCCCGCACGTCTCGTCGTGAAGAACGCAAGCTGACACCTGAGGTGTCAGTTTTTCTTTCCACTTCTGTCATAGACCCGCTTTTCACACTTCGTTTTTCCCGAATCTTCAAACAGATTATGTCTCTGACTATTTTTTGTTCGCATGATTAGCCATCCGTTTTTCTTATATACAGTATCTTCATCTGGCATTTATTGTAGAGCTGGTATAACCATCTGGTTTTGCGATCCCTTATTGCCTTTAAACGTTATAAGCGTTTAAATTGCGCCCCGTATGTCGTCAGACCGACTGTATTTGCGTGGTAAATCGAAAAACTATTCTCCGTCACGCAGCGCGGGAAGTGTTTCCCGCTACGTTTAAAGGTTATTTCCGCCGTAATGTTCCGCTGAAATAAGGCGAAAATTTCAACACTTACAACATCACATCCACAGGCAGTAAACGTTTATGACCCATCATTTAAAACCACGAGACATTGTTGCTCTGGGCTTTATGACTTTCGCGTTGTTCGTCGGCGCCGGAAATATCATCTTCCCTCCGATGGTTGGTTTGCAGGCGGGCGAGCATGTCTGGACTGCCTCAATTGGCTTTCTGATTACCGCTGTGGGCCTGCCGGTGCTGACGGTCGTCGCGCTGGCGAAAGTGGGCGGAGGGGTGGATAGCCTCAGCACGCCGATTGGTAAAGTAGCCGGCGTACTGCTGGCCACCGTCTGCTATCTTGCCGTGGGGCCGCTGTTTGCCACGCCGCGTACCGCGACGGTATCGTTTGAGGTGGGGATTGCGCCGCTGACCGGTGAAGGCTCACTGCCGCTGCTGATTTACAGCATTATCTACTTTGCGCTGGTCATTCTGGTGTCGCTCTATCCGGGCAAATTGCTGGATACCGTCGGGAATTTTCTCGCGCCGCTGAAAATTATCGCGCTGATCGTTCTCTCTGTCGCCGCTATCATCTGGCCAGCCGGTCCGATTAGCCATGCGATGGATGCCTACCAGCATGCGGCGTTCTCGAACGGTTTTGTGAATGGCTATCTCACCATGGATACGCTGGGCGCGATGGTGTTCGGCATCGTTATCGTTAATGCGGCACGTTCACGTGGCGTAACAGAAGCCCGCTTGCTGACCCGCTATACCGTCTGGGCTGGCCTGATGGCCGGTGTCGGTCTGACGCTGCTCTATCTGGCGCTGTTCCGTCTGGGTTCTGATAGCTCGACGCTGGTGGATCAGTCTGCCAATGGTGCTGCGATTTTGCATGCATATGTTGCCCATACCTTTGGTGGCGCTGGCAGCCTCCTGTTGGCTGCGCTGATTTTTATCGCCTGCCTGGTTACGGCAGTGGGGCTGACCTGCGCCTGCGCGGAGTTCTTCTCGCAATATCTGCCGCTCTCTTATCGTGCGCTGGTGTTTATCCTGGGGATCTTCTCCATGGCGGTGTCGAATCTGGGGCTGAGTCATTTGATTCAAATCTCTATTCCGGTGCTGACAATGATTTATCCGCCGTGTATCGCACTTGTGGTGTTAAGCTTTACGCGCTCCTGGTGGCATAATTCGACCCGCGTAATTGCACCGGCGATGTTCATCAGTCTGGCGTTTGGCGTACTGGACGGTATCAAAGCATCTGCATTTAGCGATATGCTTCCGGCCTGGACTCAGCGTCTGCCGCTGGCAGAGCAGGGGCTGGCCTGGTTGATGCCAACAGTGGTGATGGTGGCTCTGGCTGTGTGCTGGGATCGTGCCGCCGGGCGTCAGGTGACATCCAGCGCCCATTAATTGCGCAATAAGGTTTACTAACCACGGGACGTAAAGTCCCGTGGTTTTTTGTTTTTTTTAGATCCTGGAACAGGAAACCATGGAAAGTACGAACAAACTAAAGCGAGGTCTTAGTACCCGGCACATTCGCTTTATGGCCCTGGGGTCGGCGATTGGCACCGGGCTGTTTTACGGTTCAGCCGATGCCATCAAAATGGCCGGGCCAAGCGTATTGCTGGCCTATATCATCGGTGGTGTGGCGGCGTATATCATCATGCGCGCGCTGGGCGAGATGTCAGTACACAACCCGTCCGCCAGTTCATTTTCCCGCTACGCGCAGGAAAACCTCGGGCCATTGGCCGGTTATATCACCGGCTGGACCTATTGTTTCGAAATCCTGATTGTGGCGATTGCCGATGTGACCGCCTTTGGCATTTATATGGGGGTCTGGTTTCCCGCCGTACCGCACTGGATCTGGGTGCTCAGCGTGGTGCTGATCATCTGCGCCATCAACCTGATGAGCGTGAAAGTCTTTGGTGAGCTGGAGTTTTGGTTCTCTTTCTTCAAAGTCGCTACCATCATCATCATGATCGTCGCCGGTTTTGGCATCATCATTTGGGGGATTGGCAACGGCGGCCAGCCTACCGGTATCAGTAACCTGTGGACCAACGGCGGTTTCTTTAGTAACGGCTGGTTGGGGATGGTGATGTCGCTGCAAATGGTGATGTTCGCCTACGGCGGTATTGAAATCATCGGCATCACCGCCGGGGAAGCGAAAGACCCTGAGAAATCTATTCCGCGTGCGATTAACTCCGTACCGATGCGTATTCTGGTGTTCTACGTGGGCACGCTGTTTGTCATCATGTCTATCTACCCGTGGAACCAGGTGGGGACCGACGGCAGCCCCTTCGTGCTGACCTTCCAGCATATGGGGATCACTTTCGCGGCCAGCATTCTTAACTTCGTCGTACTGACAGCATCATTGTCGGCGATTAACTCCGATGTGTTTGGCGTGGGGCGTATGCTGCACGGTATGGCGGAGCAGGGCAGTGCGCCCAAAGTGTTTGCCAAAACGTCCCGTCGCGGCATTCCGTGGGTCACGGTAATGGTGATGACCATCGCGCTGCTGTTTGCGGTTTACCTCAATTACATCATGCCGGAAAACGTCTTCCTGGTGATTGCTTCGCTGGCGACATTCGCCACCGTGTGGGTATGGATCATGATCCTGCTGTCGCAAATTGCCTTCCGTCGTCGTTTGTCGCCGCAGGAAGTGAATGCCCTGAAATTCAAAGTGCCGGGCGGCGTTGCCACCACCGTGGCTGGCCTGGTTTTTCTGGTCTTTATTATCGCCCTGATTGGCTGGCACCCGGACACGCGCATTTCGCTGTATGTGGGTTTCGCGTGGATTGTTCTGCTACTGATTGGCTGGATGTTTAAACGCCAGAAAGCATAAATTCGCTAATACCCGGTAGTGTCAGGCTACCGGGCAAACGCTGTTTTACCACTATCCCATCATTTTCCATCTTACCGCGCTTATACCGACGAATCACATCTGGCTTTGCGAAAAATATGCGCAGCGAGTTTTCTGCGCCCTGGTTCTCAACCCCATAAAAACGCAGAAAAGATGAGCTGTCGAGACGAGATTTATGCAAGAGTGAGGTCATTTTTGACATAGGGGAAAGTCGATGTTGCAAGCCTGGCATCTGCCTGTCGCGCCATTTGTAAAACAGAACAAAGACCAACTGGTGATGACACTCTGGCTAACCGGAAGTAAGCCTCCGTCTCGCGTCACGTTACGGGCCGAGATAGATAATGAAGAGACCTTGATACCGATGCGGCGGGTCCGCCTGACGCCAAAATCAGGCGTGACGGCCTGGAGTGCAGCCATCTCACTGCAAAGTGGCCAGCCGCGGCGTCGTTACAGCTTTAAGCTACTGTGGGACGACCGCCAGCTCTGGTTTACCCCGCAGGGGTTCAGCCCGTTTCCCCCTGCACGGCTGGAGCAATTCGCCGTCGATTCCCCTGACAGTGGGCCGCAGTGGGTAGCAGAACAGGTGTTCTATCAGATCTTCCCCGATCGTTTTGCTCGTAGTGAACAACATCAAGATCAACAGAACAACGTTTACTATCACCACGCCGCAGGCCAGGAGATTGTGCTGCGCGACTGGGATGAACCGTTGAGCGGCGAGGCCGGTGGCTCAACCTTTTACGGCGGCACGCTGGACGGTATCAGTGAAAAGCTGCCCTATCTGCATGAACTGGGTGTAACTGCGCTCTATCTGAACCCGGTCTTTGTCGCCCCTAGCGTGCATAAATACGATACGGAAGATTACCGTCACGTGGACGCACGTTTCGGCGACGATCAGGCACTGCTTCGCCTGCGTCGGAGTACCCATCGTCTGGGGATCCGTCTGGTACTGGACGGGGTCTTTAATCACAGCGGTGATTCACATGCCTGGTTTGACCGACACAACCGCGGCACCACTGGTGCCTGTCATAACCCCGCTTCCGAATGGCGTGAATGGTACAGTTTTGATGAGGATGGCCGCGCGCGTGACTGGCTGGGCTATTCCAGCCTGCCAAAGCTGGACTACCAGGCGCAAACTCTGGTGGACGAGATGTACCAGGGCGAAGACAGCGTGGTACGTCACTGGCTGAAAGCGCCCTGGAATATGGATGGCTGGCGGTTGGATGTGGTGCACATGCTGGGCGAGGGGGGCGGTGCGCGCAATAACCTGCAACATGTCGCCGGAATAACCAAAGCCGCCAAAGAGACACTGCCTGAGGCCTATATCGTCGGCGAGCATTTCGGCGATGCGCGCCAGTGGCTACAGGCGGACGTGGAAGACGCCGCCATGAACTACCGCGGTTTTACCTTTCCGGTATGGGCGTTTCTGGCGAATACCGATATTTCGATGGATCCCCAGCGTATTGATGCGCACACCTGCATGGTGTGGATGGATAATTACCGCGCCGGGCTTTCGCATCAGCAACAGTTACGCATGTTCAACCAACTGGATAGCCACGACACACCGCGTTTTAAAACGGTGTTGGGGAAAGATGTGGCCCGGTTGCCGCTGGCGGTGGTTTGGCTGTTTACCTGGCCCGGCGTGCCCTGCATTTATTATGGTGATGAGGTTGGGCTGGACGGTGCCAACGATCCCTTCTGCCGCAAACCCTTCCCGTGGGATAAAGCGAAACAGGACACGGAACTGCTGGCGCTCTATCAGCGGCTGGCCCGTCTGCGCAAACGTAGCCAGGCGCTCTGTTACGGCGGCTGTCAGGTTATCTACGCCGAAGGGAACGTGGTGATCTTTTTGCGTTTGTATCAGCAAGAAAGGGTGCTGGTGGCGATTAACCGTGGCGAGCCCTGCGAAGTTGTCCTGCCGGAATCGCCGCTACTGGATGTCAAAGTCTGGCACGGTAAAGAGGGCAAGGGCACATTGCAGGATGGGGTGCTGTCCTTACCGGCAATCTCTGCCTCTGTGTGGCAGGGGAACTAACACCTACCAGAAAGCGCAGCGGGAATAGCGCAATTCCGATACTTTGTGCCAAAGTATATGCACGCTCCGGAATGAAGGTGAAATCATGGATGGACTGGTACTGATAGCCTGTACTGTGTTGTTTCTATTGCTGGTGGTTATCCCGGTAATGTCGATTCTGGCTTACCGGCGTAGTAATGCGGCCAGAGATGAGCTGTCGCGCCTGCGCCAGCGCGTGGCTCTGCTTGAACAGCAGATGAGTGGTTATGCGCCGGGACATGCGCCTGCAGCGCAGGAGACCGCTTCTCCTGTTGACTCGCCTGAGGTTATCGTACCTGATGTTGTCGTACCTGAGGTTTCAGTTCCGGAACCGCAGCCAACGCCTGAACCCGAACCGGTTCCTATCGAACCGGCTCCGGTGAATGTCTGGGCGCGAGGGACGCCGGCGGCAACCGTGTCGGCCAGAGGTTCCATTCCCCTACCGGAACGCGAGGAGCCCGCGTCTGGCAGCCAGGCTGGCGGTATGGTCACCGCGCTGTTGCGCTGGTTTATGCAAGGAAACCCGCTGGCAAAGCTGGGTATCATCCTGCTGTTTCTTGGGCTGGCCTTTCTCTTTCGTTATAGCGTTGAACGCTCGCTCTTCCCGCTGGAGCTGCGTCTGGCCGTTGCCGCGCTGGGTGCGATGGCGCTGTTATTCCTCGGCTGGCGTTTGCGACACAAGCAGCCTGTTTTTGCCTTAATTCTACAAGGTGGTGCAACAGGCGCGCTCTATTTAACGGTCTTTGGCGCGTTTCGACTGTGGCAGATGCTCCCCATGTCGCTGGCGTTTGCGCTGTTATTGCTAATTTGCGCGGCCAGCGTCGGGCTGGCGGTGCTACAGCGCGCGTTGAGTCTGGCCATGCTGGCGAGTCTGGGTGGTTACGCCGCGCCGCTGCTGCTGTCTTCGGGCGGCGGCAGTCATGTCACGTTATTCTCTTTCTATTTATTACTGTCTGTCGGCATCCTGGCCATCAGCGTCTGGCAGCACTGGCGCGAACTCAACCTGTTGGGGATGTTCTTCACCTTCGGGGTGGGGGGAGTGTGGGGTATCGCCGACTACCGGCCTCAGTACTATCTGAGCTGCCAGCTCTTCCTGATTGCTAATCTGTTGATCTTCGGCGTATTGAGCGTGGCGCTGTCACTGCGTGCGCAAAAGAAAGGCAAGCGCATTATCGATGGCGTGCTGCTCTTTGCCCCGCCGCTGATAGGGTTTGGCATGCAATATGCCATCACACAGCACCTGACATATGGCCCGGCACTCAGTGCGCTGGGTTACGGCGCGTTTTATATGCTGCTGGCCTGGAGCGCCGTAAAACGCTTTCCTGCGGCGGGAAAACCGCTTGTTCTGGCGGCGCTGGCACTTGGCGGCGCATTCACCACGCTTGCTATTCCGCTGGCGCTTTCAGCCCGCTGGACTGCGATGGCCTGGGCGCTGGAAGGGTTGGGCGTACTGTGGCTTGGCGTGATGCAAGGCCAGCGTCGCATGAGCTATAGCGGTACGGGTTTGTTGGTACTGGCGCTCGGCAGTGCGCTATGGGCGATGACCGACGGCACAACGGCGTTCTCGGTGATGGTGATTTTTGCGGTATTAAGCGCGACCTGGCTGGTTGCCGCCAGATTGTGGCGTCGCCTGCCGGCACCGGGCGGCCTGGTGCTGTTGGCGGGCGGTATCGCCTTCTGGCTGGTGGCACTCTGGGGCGCGTCTGACTGGATACTCAATAAAGGCATTCCGGCGGCGGTACTGGGACTGCTGGCGCTGTCGGTTTGGGGCTGGCGCTATATGGCACGGCGGCTTCACTGGCGGGCGTTGCACTATGCTGTATGGCTGCTTTGGCCCGTGATGCTGGTGGTTTTGCTCTGGCAGTTGACTATCGAGCGACAATTGTTGGGGGCGGGCTGGCAAAACCTCGCCTGGTGCGTGGCGCTGCCCTCGGCGTACTTACTGTTATTGCGGGAGCGCAGAGTTCCTGCCCGGTTGTCGCAAGGGCTTCATATTTCGCTGCTGTGGATGATTTTACTGGCGGCGGGAACCGAGCTTTTCTGGTTTGTTGATGCACTACCCTGGGGAATGGATGCCTGGCGTATCGGCTTGCCGATGGCGGCTGGCGGCATAGTTATTCTGCTGCTTCACGGCGGCATTCGTCGCAACATTTGGCCGCTACGCGTCTGGCCTGCACTCTATGGTCAATTGGGGCCGCTGCCGCTTATCCCGCTGTTAGTTTTTCTGCTGGTGGCAGGCAATATGCATGACGGGCGCGTTATTCACTCCCTTTATCTGCCGCTGGTTAATCCGCTGGAAGAGGGGGCAGCCTTCGCGCTGCTCGGCGTGTGGTTCTGGTGTCGTTATGCGCGGCCGCGCCTGCCTGCGACCGTTACGCCATTGGTTGCACCTGCGCTGCTGGCGCTGGCTTTCTGGTGGATTAACGGACTATTGCTGCGCCTGCTTGCGCACTATGGCGGTGTGGACTGGGATAGCGAAAGCCTGTGGAATTCGCGTCTGATTCAGACCAGTTTCGCGCTGTTCTGGATGTTGGGTGCGCTGGTGGTGATGCTGCTGGCTACCCGGCGTGGGTCACGGCACCAGTGGCTCGGCGGCGCGGCGTTGCTAGGGGTTGTCATCGTGAAGTTAATGCTGGTAGACAGCGCGGGCGGTGGCGGCCTGGCGCGGGCTATCGCCTTTATTGGCGTGGCGGTGCTGGTGTTAATCGTGGGGTATTTCTCTCCCTTACCGCCTAAAGGGGCGAAGGCGTTCAGCGAGGAAGAAAAATCATGAAATGGAAGATAGCGATTTTTACCGGCGCGTTATGGTGCGCGGCGTTACCGGGGCTTGCCCAGGAAACCGCCCCGGAGTCGCCGCAGGATTATGCCTGGGGCAGGTCGCTTACGACAGCGGCCTCATCGCCCTGGTATCGGGTTACGCTACCCGACGATGTCTACCAGCAAAGCGTCTGGCCCGATCTGCGCGATGTCCGGGTGTTTAACCATCAGGGTGAGCGTGTGCCCTTTACGCTCCAGGTGCAGCAGGAGGCGCAGCCCGCGCCGAAGGAGCAGGCTTTACGCCTTTTCCCTCTTGCAGCTTCACCTGTTGAAAAGCTGTCAGATTCCGGGGAACGGGTCTGGCTGCGTTCCCCGGAGGGTTATGAAATCAAGCTTGAAGGGGAACGCATTAACACGATGGGCGAGAGCTATCTGTTGGCGCTGCCGGATAACGTGCAAAGACAGAACGTCACACAGCTTCAGCTTAGCTGGGATAAACCGGCGGTGAACTGGCAGGGGAAAGCATCGCTCTACTACAGCAGTGATATGAAAGAGTGGGATTTGATGCAGGCGGATGCGCCGCTGATGGACGTCGCGAGCGGCAGCGATCGCCTGACGCTGAATACCATCAACATTACTCTTTCGATGGTTACCAATACCCCGCGCTATTTACTGCTGGTGTTTGATAAGCCGCAGTTGCCTGTCACGCTTACCCGCGCAGTGGTGATTGAAAACCCGCAATCGACGGAGATAACGAACGTGGCCCTGCCCGCAGCCGGGCGTGCGCTCTCGCAGGATAAGGCGCTTTACCATTGGGCCAGCCCGCAGCCTGTGACCTCCATTTCCCTGAGTCTGGAAGAGGAGGGTACGCTGCCGGTAGAGATCGCCTGGCGCTCCGGCGCCGATGAGGCGTGGCGACCGCTTACGAAAACAGTGCTGTGGAATTTAAATAACCAGATATCAGAGCCAATCCCCGTCACGGTGGGTAACGTGCAGGAGATTCAGGTGACAACGGTCAACGCTCACCTGCCGAAAGTCGTGCCGCAATTGACAGGGCTACGACCAGGCCAGACGCTTATCTTTAATGCCCAGGGGAGCGGCCCGTACATTCTTGCGTGGGGGAATAAAGCGGCGCAAAGCGTGGCAACGGATCTCGATGCGTTGATTCCTGCGGCTTTACGCCAGAAGCATGCGCCGGAAAGCCTGCCAGAGGCGTGGGTCGGCGACGAGGTAAAACTGGGCGGCGAAGCGCGTCTGAGCGCCATCTCACCGATTGAGCAGCGTAGCCAGTGGCTTACCGGCCTGGTCTGGGCCGCGCTGGTGCTGGGGGTACTGGCGCTGGCATGGATGGCGCTGCGTATCTGGCGCGAGGTGAAAGAGAAGGCGTAATTACAGCGTTCTGGCTTCTGCCTGCGCCATCATGCGTGGGTAGAATTGCCAGAACTTCTCTTCCAGCGCCTCGTAGTGGTTATCCAGGTCCTGCCACGAGTCACGCAGGGCATCGAGTCGCGGTCGGCGGCTGGCCATGCCGTTTAGCACCCGTTGGATAAAATCCATCTCCCGGTAGCGCTCCAGCCAGCGCTCCGACCATAAATAATCATTTAAATTGACGAAACGTGGCGGCGCCTCCGGCAGGATCACACTGACTTGTGCATGCGCGTAGCCGACAAATTCGCTAAGCGGCATTGAGGGCGAGATCTGCTCCCAGTGGCGCGAGACGAAATGATCCCACATCACATCAAGCGTGATTGGCGCGACACGGCGTGTTTCAGGACGAAACCAGACGCGCGCTTCTTTGACTTCCGGCAGGTTGTCGGTCAGTACGTCGATACGGCGGTGCATATGGATGCCGGAAACCACGTCGGGCGCGTAGAGTTCATCCGGGTTGCCGCGAACAAAATCCGCCAGCAAATTACCGGAAAGCGAACTATTGGCGAGGTGAGCCAGGTGCAGGTGTGCGAGAAAATTCATCGTTATACTCGTTTTTGTTCAGGTCGCATATCGTAGCGGCGTGGGTCATTCACCAGCGATGATTGGGAATTTCCTGTGCTGCCGCCATTTGTAATGCGAATTATTTAGAGTATATGAACTCTCCGGAGGGGTAAAGGTTGCAGGGAGAACGCCCCGGCACTAGACTACCCGCCTCTTATTTACGTCTCGAGTTAGTGTCATGCGCGTTGCCGATTTTTCCTTTGAATTACCTGAATCCCTGATTGCCCATTATCCGCAGCCTGAGCGCAGCAGTTGCCGCTTGCTGTCGCTGGACGGGCCGACAGGCGCGCTTGCGCACGGTACGTTCACGGATTTACTCGACAAACTGAATCCTGGCGACCTGTTGGTCTTCAATAATACCCGCGTGATCCCGGCGCGCCTGTTCGGGCGCAAAGCCAGCGGCGGTAAGATTGAAGTGCTGGTTGAGCGTATGCTTGATGATAAGCGCATTCTGGCGCACATCCGTGCCTCTAAAGCACCGAAACCGGGCGCGGAACTGTTGCTGGGCGATGACGAGAGCATCAATGCCACCATGGTGGCCCGTCATGATGCGCTGTTCGAAGTGGAATTTAACGACGAACGTCCGGTGCTTGATATTCTTAACGCCATCGGCCATATGCCGCTGCCGCCTTATATTGACCGTCCTGACGAAGACGCTGACCGTGAGCTTTACCAGACGGTCTATAGCCAGAAGCCGGGTGCGGTTGCGGCGCCTACCGCCGGTCTGCATTTTGATGAACCGCTGCTGGCGCGTTTGCGCGAGAAGGGGATTGAGATGGCATTCGTCACGCTGCACGTCGGGGCGGGAACCTTCCAGCCGGTGCGCGTGGACAGCATCGAAGACCATATTATGCACTCTGAGTACGCCGAAGTGCCGCAGGAGGTTGTCGATGCGGTGCTGGCGGCCAAAGCGCGTGGCAATCGTGTTATCGCCGTGGGGACCACCTCCGTGCGTTCGCTGGAAAGCGCGGCGCAGGCGGCGAAAAATGCATTGATCGAGCCCTTCTTTGGCGATACGCAAATCTTTATTTTTCCGGGCTATCAATATCAGGTTATCGATGCGCTGGTGACCAATTTCCACCTGCCGGAATCGACCCTGATTATGCTCGTTTCGGCTTTCGCTGGTTATAAGCACACCATGCACGCCTACCAGGAAGCGGTTGCGCACAAATATCGCTTTTTTAGTTACGGTGATGCGATGTTTATCACGTACAATCCGCAGGCAATTAATGAACGTCCGGGTGAGTGATCTCCCCTGACCGTCGTAGCCCGGCTAAGCGATAGCGCCAGCCGGGGCACTATTAGCACCCTGGCGTGATGCCGGGGTGAATTGTTAACCATCAGACTGTCTCTCTGATGCAGGAGAAATGAAGTGAAATTTGAGCTGGATACCACCGATGGTCGCGCACGCCGTGGCCGTCTGGTGTTTGATCGTGGCGTAGTGGAAACGCCTGCTTTTATGCCTGTCGGCACCTACGGCACCGTTAAGGGGATGACGCCGGAAGAAGTGGAAGCCACTGGCGCGCAGATTATCCTCGGCAATACCTTCCACCTGTGGTTGCGTCCGGGTCAGGAAATTATGAAATTGCACGGCGACCTGCATGACTTTATGCAGTGGAAAGGGCCGATCCTGACCGATTCCGGCGGCTTCCAGGTTTTTAGCCTGGGTGACATTCGTAAGATCACCGAGAAAGGCGTGCACTTCCGTAACCCAATTAACGGCGATCCGATCTTCCTCGATCCTGAAAAATCCATGGAAATTCAGTACGATCTCGGCTCCGATATCGTCATGATTTTCGATGAATGTACGCCGTACCCGGCAGACTGGGACTACGCTAAACGTTCAATGGAGATGTCGCTGCGCTGGGCAAAACGCAGCCGTGACCGTTTCGACTCGCTGGAAAACCCGAATGCGCTGTTTGGCATCATTCAGGGGAGCGTTTACGAAGATTTACGCGATATCTCTGTGAAAGGTCTGGTAGAGATTGGCTTTGATGGCTACGCTGTCGGCGGTCTCGCTGTGGGTGAACCAAAAGCGGACATGCACCGTATTCTGGAACATGTTTGCCCGCAAATACCGGCGGATAAACCACGTTATCTGATGGGCGTGGGTAAACCAGAAGATTTGGTAGAAGGCGTTCGTCGCGGCATCGATATGTTTGACTGTGTTATGCCAACACGTAATGCCCGCAATGGTCATCTGTTTGTGACCAATGGCGTGGTGAAAATCCGTAACGCGAAATATAAGAGCGATACGGGTTCACTCGACCCTGAGTGTGATTGCTACACCTGTCGCAATTATTCCCTCGCTTACTTGCATCATCTCGATCGTTGCAACGAAATATTGGGCGCGCGACTCAATACCATTCATAACCTGCGTTACTACCAGCGCTTGATGGCGGGTTTACGTAAGGCTATTGAAGAGGGTAAATTAGAGAGCTTCGTGACCGATTTTTACCAACGTCAGGGGCGAGATGTTCCGCCTTTGAATGTTGCTTAATTTTAATAATGAGGGAATTTGAATGAGCTTTTTTATTTCTGATGCGGTAGCAGCAACAGGCGGCGCGGCAGGTGGCAGCCAGAGCCCGATGTCTCTGATCCTGATGTTGGCGGTGTTTGGTCTGATTTTTTACTTCATGATCCTTCGCCCACAGCAGAAACGCACCAAAGAACATAAAAATCTGATGAACTCCATCGCGAAAGGTGATGAAGTGCTGACCAACGGTGGTCTGGTTGGTCGCGTAACCAAAGTAGCGGAAACTGGCTACATTGCTATCGCGCTGAACGATACCACCGAAGTGGTTATCAAACGTGACTTCGTAGCTGCCGTTCTGCCGAAAGGCACCATGAAGGCGCTGTAATTTCTTGTTTTCCCAAAGGGAACTGCCGTGTTAAACCGTTATCCTTTGTGGAAGTACATTATGCTGGTCGTCGTCATTGCCGTCGGCCTGCTCTACGCACTTCCCAACCTGTATGGTGAGGATCCGGCTGTTCAGATCACTGGTGCGCGCGGTGTCGCCGCCAGTGAGCAAACGCTGATCCAGGTCCAGAAAACTCTACAAGAAGAAAAAATCGACGCGAAGTCTGTGGCACTGGAAAACGGCGCTATTCTCGCTCGCTTTGACAGCACTGACGTTCAGTTACGCGCGCGTGAAGCGCTGGTGTCTGAGCTGGGTGACCAGTTTGTCGTGGCGCTTAACCTTGCTCCGGCCACCCCGCGCTGGCTGAGCGCAGTCAATGCCGAACCCATGAAACTGGGTCTTGACCTGCGTGGCGGCGTGCACTTCCTGATGGAAGTGGACATGGACACCGCGCTTGGCAAACTCCAGGAACAGAATATCGACAGCCTGCGTAGCGATCTGCGCGATAAAGGCATTCCTTACACCACTGTGCGTAAGGAAGATAACTATGGCCTGAGCATTCTCTTCCGCGATGCCAGCGCACGTGACCAGGCGGTCACTTATCTGACCCAACGTCACCGTGATCTTGTTATCACCAGCCAGGGCGACAATGCGCTGCGTGCGGTGATGTCCGACGCGCGTCTGAGCGAAGCCCGCGAATACGCGGTGCAGCAAAACATTAATATCCTGCGTAACCGTGTGAACCAACTCGGCGTCGCTGAGCCGCTGGTACAGCGTCAGGGTTCAGACCGTATTGTGGTTGAGTTGCCGGGTATTCAGGATACGGCGCGTGCGAAAGAGATTCTGGGTGCAACGGCGACGCTGGAATTCCGTCTGGTAAACAGCAATGTTGATCAGGCCGCCGCCGCCGCGGGCCGCGTTCCGGGCGATTCCGAAGTGAAGCAGACCCGCGAAGGCAACCCGGTTGTGTTGTACAAACGGGTGATTCTGACCGGTGACCATATCACGGACTCCACGTCCAGCCAGGATGAGTACAACCAGCCACAGGTGAACATTTCCCTGGATAGCGCTGGCGGTAACATCATGTCTAACTTCACGAAGGACAACATCGGCAAACCGATGGCGACCCTGTTCGTGGAGTACAAAGACAGCGGTAAGAAAGACGCGAATGGCCGCGCTATTCTGGTGAAAGAGGAAGAGGTGATTAACATCGCCAATATCCAGTCTCGTCTGGGTAACAGCTTCCGTATCACCGGTATCAGTAACCCGACCGAAGCGCGTCAGCTCTCTCTGCTGCTGCGTGCCGGTGCGCTGATTGCGCCGATTCAGATTGTTGAAGAACGTACCATTGGTCCAACACTGGGGATGCAGAACATCACTCAGGGGCTGGAAGCCTGTCTGGCAGGTCTGGTGGTCTCCATCATCTTCATGATCTTCTTCTATAAGAAGTTTGGTCTGATCGCGACGAGCGCACTGATTGCCAACCTGGTACTGATTGTCGGCATTATGTCCCTGCTGCCAGGGGCGACGCTCACCATGCCGGGTATTGCGGGTATCGTGTTAACCCTTGCGGTCGCGGTCGATGCTAACGTACTGATAAACGAACGTATCAAAGAAGAGTTGAGTAACGGTCGTTCGGTGCAGCAAGCCATTGATGAAGGTTATAAAGGCGCGTTCAGTTCCATCTTCGATGCGAACGTCACCACGCTGATTAAAGTCCTGATCCTGTACGCAGTGGGTACGGGCGCCATCAAAGGCTTTGCCATTACAACCGGTATCGGTGTGGCAACGTCGATGTTTACTGCCATTGTCGGCACCCGTGCCATCGTGAACCTGCTGTACGGCGGCAAGCGCGTTAAAAAGCTGTCTATCTGAGGAGTGCGTTGTGGCACAGGAATACACTGTTGAACAATTGAACTACGGCCGTAAAGTCTGGGACTTTATGCGCTGGGATTACTGGGCGTTCGGCATCTCAGGTCTGCTGTTAATCATCTCTATCGCTATCATTGGCGTGCGCGGGTTTAACTGGGGTCTGGATTTTACCGGCGGTACGGTTATCGAAATCACGCTGGAAAAACCAGTGGATATGGACCAGATGCGTGAAGCACTGCAGAAGTCGGGTTTTGAAGAGCCGCTGCTGCAAAACTTCGGCAGTAGCCGCGACATCATGGTACGTATGCCGCCTGTACACGGGGAAACCGGTGGTCAGGAGCTGGGCAGCAAAGTCGTTAAAGTCATTAACGAAACCAGCAGCCAGAATGCAACGGTCAAACGTATTGAGTTTGTTGGCCCGAGCGTGGGTGCAGACCTTGCGCAAACCGGTGCTATGGCGCTAATGGTGGCGCTGATTTGTATCCTTGTTTACGTCGGATTCCGCTTTGAGTGGCGTCTGGCGGCAGGGGTAGTTATTGCGCTGGCGCATGACGTCATCATTACCATGGGCGTGCTGTCGCTGTTCCATATCGAGGTTGACCTGACTATCGTGGCATCGCTGATGTCCGTTATCGGTTACTCGCTCAACGACAGTATCGTGGTGTCTGACCGTATTCGTGAAAACTTCCGCAAGATCCGTCGCGGAACCTCTTACGAAATCTTTAACGTGTCGCTGACCCAGACGCTGCATCGTACGTTGATCACCTCCGGCACAACCTTAGTCGTGATCCTGATGCTGTATCTGTTTGGTGGTCCGATTCTGGCGGGCTTCTCCCTGACCATGCTTATTGGTGTCACCATTGGTACGGCGTCCTCGATTTACGTGGCCTCTGCGCTGGCGCTGAAACTGGGCATGAAACGCGAGCATCTGATTCAGCAGAAAGTGGAAAAAGAAGGGGCGGATCAGCCGTCAATTCTGCCGTAATCCGGCTCTCCGCTTAAAAAAACCGCAGCCGCAAACTGCGGTTTTTTTATGGCTGATGCGGCTGCGTTACATCAAAGAGGACTTTCTCCGTCCAGATGCGGGAATATTGATAAAAACGCTGGTGCGCGCGAAACTGACGCTAATCCAATATTTATCCAGGTACTGACATATATGGCGATTATCCCTAAAAACTATACGCGGCTGGAAAGCGGCTACCGTGAAAAAGCATTAAAACTGTTTCCATGGGTGTGCGGGCGCTGTTCGCGGGAGTTTGTTTATTCGAACCTGCGTGAACTCACCGTTCACCATATCGATCACGATCATACCAATAACCCCGAAGACGGCAGTAACTGGGAATTGCTTTGCCTGTTCTGCCACGATCATGAGCATTCGAAATATACCGAAGCGGACCAGTACGGTTCGACGGTTGTTGCAGGGGAGGATGCGCAAAAGGATATTGGTGAGGCGACCTATAATCCGTTCGCCGACCTGAAAGCGATGCTCAACAAGAAAAAATAAAACAAAAGTGAAAACCACGGATGGTTTTCTGACGAACAAGGATGTCTGCTATGAGTAAACCTCACTATTTTACATTCCGCTTTTGCGGTTTTGCCGTGGGTAACGATCCCGAAAGCGGCTATCTGCGCCTTATTACCCGCCATCACACTTTTTATACCGACAAGCGCTTTTTCAAGGATGATTCAGGCTTTGACCAGCTTCAGCCAGACAGTCGAATCTACCTTGGAACCCACCGTTTAAAAGATGGCAGTTACTGGATTGACTGGATAACTGATGGCACGACGACGCTTGAGATTGCTCACGCACGTCCCGCATTATTTCTTCCGATTAGCCGCCTGCTAACAGGAATTCCGGCTTTTTTTATCTCTGGCTCAATGATGTTTAGCTGGGGATTTGCTTTTCTTATGCCGCTGCTGTTTCTGTCCGTCACGATGATGCTGCTAACCTGGGGACTGGCGGACTTTCATGCGGTCTGTTTGCGCTTTTCCCCACGGGTTCGTGATCTTCTGGCAAAGCTTGAGCAGGCAAAGCGGGGTGATACCTCCTTTTGCGAAGATATTGGTCGGGCGCTGTTAAACCCGCCGTATCCCGATTCGATGCCGGAAGGCTTCTCTGACTTTGGCCCAACGTTGAGTGAAATAAAACAGACGGTCTCGGCTGTCAGAAGCGGGGAGTGGAAATCGTATGTTGCCGACAATTCCGGTGCGGCGCTGGTATATGTATGTCAGGGGCGAGGGTTATCGCTGTCATGGCGGATGGGAGATCCGGCGCTGCGCAGCCAGATCGATAAAATTTTGCCTTTTTTCTACCGGACCCACGCGCCTTTTATCAGTCAGGGCGATCATGTTCTGACCATTTTCAACCACCATTCAAATAAAGCGATTGGCGTCTATAACTTTACCGATGGCGGCTGCTACATCGCCAACGGCAACTGGTATCGTAGTGACCAAAGTATGGCGGCATTTTATCGGGGGATGTTGTTTATCTTTGCCCCATGCATGATGGCGCTGATGATGCTTTTTAGCGCGGGCTTTGCATTGAGCGCGGGCGACGTATGGCGCTGGCATGCAGTTTGCGGGGCACTGAAAAGTATGTTTTCCGTCCTCTGCATCCTCTGTGGCGCACTGCTTGGGGGAAGCGACCTGGCTATTCAACTGACACGCTTATGCTCATCTCGGGTCAGCGACTGGCTACGCCTGCGCAGGCGGCTTGAAAAATTGCGTCAGGAACAGCAGCACCCACCTTACATTCAGGAGATTTGGTAATGTTCGCTACCTTTCCCCGGCGCTGCCTGTGCGTGGCGCTTTTGTTGGCGCTCGGTTACTGGCTGAGCCCGTTTACTGTTTGAAAATAAAAAGGCACCGACGCAAATCGCATTCGGTGCCTGATTTTAAGCCGAAAAGCGCTTAGAAGTTGTAACCCACAACCAGGTATCCACCCCAACCCGTAGAGCGTACGTTCTCTTTCATCCAGACCAGGTCGGCATCATTATTCCACTGACCACCATTGTGCCAGTAACGCGCAACAGCAGAGTAGTGCCAGTGATCGTAGCTCAGAGACAGGATGTGACTGGAGGCGATAGAGTTGTTGGTGCGCTGCTTGATGCCGTTTTCAGCATACGCACTCTTATCGCCCAGATCTGAACCCCAGTCAAAGTTGGTGAAACCGATATAGCTCAGGTTGCCGCCCCACAGGGAGGTGATCGGCACAAAGTATTTCACTTTGAAACGGTAGCCGTCCCAGTCGTTCTGGTTTTCTGCACCGTAGTTCTGCCACTGGTATTTCGCGTACACGTTCAGAGACAGGCTCATCGGCAGACCGGTATCGATGTCAGTACCCAGACCCATGTACCAGGTGCTCTGGCGGCCGGATGCGTTGCGACCCATGTCGTAGATGTAGTTGTTCGCGAAGTACCACTCTTTGAACGGGCCAAAGCTCAGGTCGGTACCGGTCAGCTTATCAATCGAGAAGCGCGGTTCGATTTCCATGAACAACGGAGAGCCGTGGTTCCAGATACCTTTTGCGTCGGTGTTACCACCGAAGAAGACGGGGGCATCGGCATAGCCATAAAAATCGAACCAGTCTTTTTTAGCAAATGCTTCATATTCCAGATAGGTATCGTTACGAATCTGCGGTCCGAAGCGGGTGTGATAGCTGCCTACCACGTTAACGCTCTGGTGCCACCAGTCAGACACGTATTCCGGTTTGCTGTTATCCGCTGCATTCACGGAGAAAGAGGTCGTAAAAGCCAGTGCAGCGCCGGCTGCGAGTAATGTTTTCTTCATAATTATGCCACTGATAAGAGATCCCTTACGGGAATGAAAGAATGCACGCATTGCGTTTCTAAATATTTCATGTTTCTGCGGGCTTATTATAAGTATCCTTGCTCACAAAAATATGTGTTGTTTCACATTAATGAAACACACGTAATCGATTGCGTTCACGTTTTCGCGTATTAAGCAGCGGGGATTGTACTGATGATCATCATTGTTGCCAATAAATGACACCCACCAGATTCTCATCCGGCGGGTGTTCAGACGTAACAAAGTGTGAATAAGAGCGACGGCGTCGCCGGGGAAAATTATTGCGGAGTGGCGGGCTGAATATCGTGGATGCGAACGAAACCTAACTGATCCGGCGTGATGCCATTGAGTTGTAGCGCGACGTCAACATCACTTGGCGCGAGCGTACTGGCCGGAGCACTAATAAGCTGGTTTTGCACGTTAACTTCCTGGAAGTTCTGCGTGGTGCCCTGAATTTGTCCCCACTCAACGGTGCCGCTGAATGCCGGGAGTGGATCGTTAGACTCCCCCTGAATTCGCAGCGTGGCCCGCGTGCCGTTCGCATTTGGCGTGATGTCTTTCAACGTCATACGCAGCATACCGATCTGGCTGTTCAGCCGGGCAGGGGTGTTGGAGCCGGGTAGCAGATAGACACCATTGGTGGATTTAGCATTCAGCGCGTTTTGCTGGGTGATTTTCACCGTCTCTTTGTTCAATTTGGCCATTTCATTGTTCAGGGTGCTGACATCCTGATGCAATTGGCGGACCTCGCTTTGCTGTGCACAGGCGCTAAGGGCGAAAACGCTTCCCAGCAACAGGGATCTTAGGTAACGTCTTGTCATTCTGTCTGTTTCCTTGAAGATGAGGATGTTCTTTATGGTAGATCGCAACAGCTACGTTGCCATCGATCCATTGTCTCAAAATCGGCTCGTCTTTGTTGTCATGCCAGTTCAGGGTAAAATAGATTTCAGTTAACTCACTCGCCAGGACGTCGTATGCATTGCCCATTCTGTTTCGCCGTGGATACCAAAGTAATTGATTCTCGCCTTGTCGGTGAAGGTTCCTCTGTTCGCCGCCGCCGCCAGTGTCTGGTATGTAATGAACGTTTCACCACGTTCGAAGTGGCTGAGCTTGTCATGCCGCGCGTTGTAAAAAGCAATGAAGTTCGCGAACCGTTCAACGAAGATAAGCTACGCAGCGGCATGTTAAAAGCGCTGGAAAAACGCCCGGTGAGCTCTGATGACGTTGAGATGGCGTTAAATCACATCAAGTCACAATTACGTGCTACCGGTGAGCGAGAAATTCCCAGCAAAATGATCGGCAATCTGGTCATGGAACAATTGAAAAAGCTCGATAAAGTTGCCTATATCCGTTTTGCGTCGGTATATCGCAGTTTCGAGGATATCAAAGAGTTCGGCGAAGAGATCGCCCGTTTACAGGACTGATCATGCACGACGAAATGTACATGGCGCGCGCGCTTAAGCTCGCGCAACTCGGGCGTTTCACCACTCATCCGAACCCGAATGTCGGCTGCGTGATTGTGAATAACGGCGAAATCGTCGGCGAAGGCTTCCACTATCGTGCGGGTGAACCGCACGCTGAGGTACATGCATTGCGTATGGCGGGTGAGCGCGCACGGGGGGCTACCGCGTATGTGACGCTTGAGCCGTGCAGCCATCATGGGCGTACACCGCCGTGCTGTGAAGCACTCATTGCCGCTGGTGTCGCTCGCGTTGTGGCGGCCATGCAGGATCCGAATCCGCAGGTTGCCGGGCGGGGGTTGTACCGCCTGCAGCAGGAGGGCATCGAGGTCAGTCATGGTCTGATGATGTCAGAAGCCGAAGCGCTGAATAAAGGTTTTTTAAAACGCATGCGTACCGGTTTCCCCTGGATCCAGCTTAAACTTGGCGCATCCCTTGATGGCCGTACCGCGATGGCCAGCGGCGAGAGCCAGTGGATCACGTCGCCGCAGGCGCGACGCGACGTACAGCGTTTACGCGCCCAGAGCCACGCGATTTTAACCAGTAGCGCGACGGTACTGGCGGATGACCCCAAACTGACCGTCCGCTGGGACGAGCTGAGCCCTGACATACAAAAGCTTTATCCGCAGGAAAACCTGCGCCAGCCGGTGCGTATTGTCGTGGACAGCCAGCATCGTGTGACGCCTGAGCATGCCATCGTTCAGCAGCCGGGAGAGACCTGGTTTGCGCGGACACGCCACGATAGCCGAGCCTGGCCTGAATCAGTACGTGAGATCCTCGTGTCGGAACACCGTGGTCATGCAGACCTGGTCACGCTGATGATGATGCTGGGCAAACAGCAGATCAACAGCATTTGGGTAGAAGCGGGGGCTAACCTTGCGGGCGCGTTGCTGCAGGCGGGGCTGGTCGATGAACTGATTGTCTATCTTGCGCCGAAACTGTTGGGCGCGGATGCTCGGGGGCTGTGCGTGCTGCCAGGGCTGGAAGCGCTGGTCGATGCACCCTCTTTTAAATTCAATGAGATACGTCAGGTTGGGCCAGACGTCTGCCTGCATCTTACCCACGCGTAGCCTCTGCTGTAAAAGGGAGGCAGCGCGTGAAATATTATGATAAAATCCGCCCCCCTGCGGGGTCTGAACTGAACCTGTGAAGGAAGAGTATGAACATTATTGAAGCTAACGTTGCTACCCCGGACGCTCGCGTCGCCATCACCATTGCGCGTTTCAACAACTTTATCAATGACAGCCTGCTGGAAGGTGCGATTGACGCCCTGAAACGCATTGGTCAGGTAAAAGATGACAACATTACCGTTGTTTGGGTGCCAGGCGCGTATGAACTGCCACTGGCGGCTGACGCGCTGGCGAAAACCGGTAAATATGACGCGGTGATTGCGCTGGGTACCGTTATCCGTGGCGGCACCGCGCACTTTGAATATGTGGCTGGCGGTGCAAGCAATGGTCTGGCGCATGTCGCTCAGGACAGTGGGATCCCGGTAGCCTTCGGTGTTCTGACCACTGAAAGTATTGAACAAGCCATCGAACGTGCTGGCACCAAAGCCGGTAACAAAGGTGCAGAAGCTGCACTGACCGCGCTTGAAATGATTAACGTATTGAAAGCCATCAAGGCCTGAATTTTGTAAGGGGAATTCCGTGAAACCTGCTGCTCGTCGCCGCGCCCGTGAGTGTGCCGTCCAGGCGCTCTACTCCTGGCAGTTGTCCCAAAACGACATCGCTGATGTTGAATACCAGTTCCTGGCGGAACAGGACGTAAAAGATGTGGACGTTCTGTACTTCCGTGAACTGTTGACCGGGGTGGCGACTAACAGCGCGTATCTCGACGGCCTGATGAAGCCGTACCTGTCCCGTCTGCTCGAAGAGCTGGGCCAGGTTGAAAAAGCGGTGCTGCGCATTGCTCTGTTCGAATTGTCTAAACGTGATGATGTCCCGTACAAAGTTGCGATTAACGAAGCTATCGAACTGGCGAAAACCTTCGGCGCAGAAGACAGCCACAAATTTGTAAATGGCGTGCTCGACAAAGCAGCCCCCGCGATCCGTCCCCACAAAAAATGATCCGTAAGCCGGAGCCGGGCGTTGTTTTGACACGCCCGATCCGGCTTTTTCTTTTCTTTGCTGAGGCATAACGTATGGCATGCGGCGAATTTTCCCTGATTGCCCGTTATTTTGACCGTGTAACAAGCTCGCGCCGTGACGTCGATACCGGCATTGGCGACGACTGTGCACTGCTCAACGTACCCGAAAAGCAGACGCTGGCAATCAGCACTGACACGCTGGTGTCAGGCATCCATTTTCTTCCTGATATCGAACCGGCTGACCTGGCATATAAAGCCCTGGCGGTGAACATTAGCGATCTGGCGGCCATGGGGGCTGATCCGGCATGGCTAACGCTGGCGCTGACCCTGCCGAATGTCGATGAAGACTGGCTTAAAGCGTTTAGCGATAGCCTGTTCGAGCAACTCAATTACTACGATATGCAACTCATTGGCGGTGACACAACCCGTGGCCCGTTGTCGATGACGTTGGGTATTCATGGCTATGTTCCCGCCGGGCGCGCTTTAAAACGTAGCGGCGCTAAGCCTGGTGACTGGATTTATGTCACAGGCACACCGGGCGATAGCGCAGCCGGGCTGGCTATTTTGCAAAAGCAGTTACAGGTTGCCGACGCACAAGATGCCAAATATCTATTGCAGCGCCACCTGCGCCCTGTACCGCGCGTTTTACACGGGCAGGCGATGCGCAATCTGGCAAGCTCGGCTATCGATCTCTCCGATGGGCTGATCTCGGATCTTGGACATATTCTCAAGGCCAGCGGTTGCGGTGCGCGGGTCGATCTCAATGCGTTACCTTATTCGCAGGCGATGTTGCGTCATGTGGATGCGGAACAGGCTCTGCGCTGGGCGTTGTCAGGCGGAGAAGATTACGAGTTGTGCTTTACCGTACCGGAAATTAACCGGGGCGCGCTGGAGGTAGCCGTGGGCCATCTGGGTGTGCCAGTGACCTGTATTGGGCAGATGAGCGCGGATGTGGAAGGCCTGAATTTTACCCGTGAAGGTAAAACTGTGACGCTTGACTGGAAAGGATATGACCATTTTGCCGCGCTTTAAAGACATTGCCAAAAGCCGTTTGAAAATGAGCAACCCGTGGCATTTGCTGGCTACGGGTTTTGGCAGCGGATTAAGCCCTGTCGTGCCAGGCACAATGGGCTCTTTGGCCTCTATCCCGTTCTGGTATCTGATGACCTTTCTGCCGTGGCAGCTCTATTCATTGCTGGTGATGCTGGGGATTAGCGTGGGCGTTTATCTCTGCCATCGTACGGCGAAAGATATGGGCGTGCACGATCATGGCAGCATCGTCTGGGATGAATTTATCGGGATGTGGATCACCCTGATGGCACTCCCGACGAATGACTGGCAGTGGGTCGCCGCCGGTTTTGTGATCTTCCGTATTTTCGACATGTGGAAACCGTGGCCGATTCGCTGGTTTGATCGGAATGTGCATGGGGGCATGGGGATCATGGTTGACGATATCGTGGCCGGGATTATCTCCGCAGGTATTTTGTATGCGGTGGGTCACTACTGGCCTATTGGTATTCTCTAACCATTGCTTTTATCAGAGGTTGCCCGGATGGTAAGGCGTTTAACGCCGCATCCGGGACATTTCAGACCGTTCAAATAATCACTAACGAATCACTTAAACCCGACCACCGGATGCTGTTTGTACGGTGTTTCCATTTCGGCGATCTGCTCTGGTTTTAGTGTTAAATCTACCGCCTGTAATAGCTCTTCGAGTTGCTCTTCGCGTGATGCGCCGATAATCGGGGCGGCAATACCGGGTTTGCTCAGCAGCCATGCCAGCGCGACCTGCGCGCGCGTAGCGCCCGTTTCTTCGGCAATGGAGCCCAGACGCTCAGCAATCTGCGCGTCGTTCTCATCGCTTTCGTTGTAGAGTTTTTTCCCCACTTCGTCTGATACGATTCGCGCGGTGGTTTCACCCCAGGGACGAGTCAGGCGACCGCGCGCCAGCGGACTCCACGGGATCACCGCCACCCCCTCTTTATAGCAGAGCGGCAGCATTTCACGCTCTTCTTCACGGTAGATGAGGTTGTAGTGATCCTGCATAGTGACAAAGGGCGCCCAGCCGTGCTGTTTTTGCAATTCCAGCGCCTGTGCGAACTGGTGAGCGTGCATGGAAGACGCGCCGATGTAACGCGCTTTCCCGGCTTTTACGACATCATTGAGCGCTTCCAGCGTCTCTTCAATCGGCGTGTTGTAGTCCCAGCGGTGGATTTGCAGTAAATCGACATAGTCCATCCCCAGGCGTTGCAGGCTGTCATCAATGGAGCGCAGAATTTGCGCACGTGAGAGGCCTTCTTTGAGCGTGCCGGATGCATGATAGACCTTGGTGGCTACCACCACGTCTTCACGGCGGGCGAAGTCACGTAGCGCACGGCCTACGATCTCTTCACTGCTGCCATCGGAATAGCTGTTTGCGGTATCGAAGAAGTTAATGCCGCCATTCAGGGCGTGCTGGATAATCAGACGACTGCTCTCTTCCGGCAGCGTCCAGGCGTGGTTGCCACGATCTGGCTCGCCAAAGGTCATGCAGCCAAGGCAAAGGCGGGAAACTTTAAGATCTGTTTTTCCTAACGTGTTGTATTGCATGGGTCCACTCCTGCTTATACTCGTTATATTTCGAGTGACAGGTGCGTTGCCTGCGTCAGCGCGCCCCAGTCACATAGGTGTCTATGCTCCTGGGGACTTACTGACTTGCCGCCTTCCTGCAACCCGAACTATTTAGAGTAGGATTACAAACATTACCGTTAAGCATAGCAGGAGCGACAGGGGAGGTTATGCGAGCCAGCTTGTGATACGTGCTTGAATACCCGCAGCATCCAGCCCCAGTTCGGCACGCGCTTCATCCTGGGTTCCCTGCGGAATGAAGAAGTCCGGCAGGCCGAGGTTCAGGACAGGAATCGGCTTACGCTGCGACATCAATAGCTCGTTCACCCCGCTGCCCGCACCACCGATGATGGCGTTTTCTTCCAGCGTAACCAACGCCTCATGCCGTGCCGCCATCTCCAGAATCAGCGCGTTATCAAGCGGTTTAACGAAACGCATATCGACCAGTGTGGCGTTGAGTGCTTCCGCGGCTTTTGCGGCTTCCGGCAATAAGGTGCCGAAGTTAAGGATGGCGATTTTCTCACCTTCGCGCTTCACTACGCCTTTACCTAACGGCAGTTTTTCCAGCGGTTCGAGCGTCACACCAACCGCGTTACCACGCGGGTAACGCACGGCGCTCGGGCCTGCGTTGTGGTGATATCCGGTAAACAGCATCTGGCGGCATTCGTTCTCGTCGCTTGGCGTCATGATAATCATGTCCGGGATACAGCGCAGATAGGAAATATCAAACGCCCCCTGGTGAGTCTGGCCATCAGCACCGACGATCCCTGCACGATCAATGGCGAACAGCACCGGCAGTTTCTGGATAGCGACGTCATGGATAACCTGATCATAGGCGCGCTGCAGGAAGGTGGAGTAGATGGCGACCACTGGCTTATAACCGCCAATCGCCAGCCCGGCGGCAAAGGTCACCGCGTGCTGTTCAGCGATCGCAACATCGAAATAGCGATCCGGGAATTTACGGGAAAACTCCACCATGCCTGAACCTTCACGCATCGCGGGGGTAATCGCCATCAACTTGCTGTCTTTTGCCGCCATTTCGCACAGCCAGTCACCGAAAATCTTCGAATAGCTCGGCATGCCGCCACTGCTTTTCGGCAGGGTACCGCTGGTCGGGTCGAATTTCGGTACCGCATGGAAAGTGATTGGGTCTTTCTCGGCGGGCTCATAGCCACGGCCTTTCTTGGTCATGATATGCAGGAACTGCGGGCCTTTCAGACCACGCATATTCTTAAGCGTATTGATAAGCCCCATAACATCATGGCCGTCAACCGGGCCAATGTAGTTAAAGCCCAACTCTTCAAACAGGGTGCCGGGCACTACCATGCCTTTGATGTGTTCTTCGGTACGCTTGATGAGCTCTTTGATTGGCGGCACGCCGGAAAGCACCTTTTTGCCGCCTTCGCGCAGCGTGGAATAGAGCTTACCGGAGAGTAACTGCGCCAGATGGTTATTCAGCGCGCCGACATTTTCCGAAATCGACATCTCATTGTCGTTCAGCACAACCAGCATATCCGGGCGGATATCGCCCGCATGGTTCATGGCTTCGAATGCCATCCCGGCGGTAATCGCGCCATCGCCAATCACGCAGACGGTACGGCGCTGTTTGCCCTCTTTCGCGGCGGCAACGGCAACACCAATGCCCGCGCTGATGGATGTGGAGGAGTGACCGACGCTTAACACATCGTATTCGCTCTCACCTCGCCACGGGAAAGGATGCAGGCCGTCTTTCTGCCGGATAGTACCGATGCGGTCGCGTCGGCCTGTAAGAATTTTGTGCGGATAAGCCTGGTGGCCAACGTCCCAGATTAACTGATCAAATGGCGTGTTATAGACATAATGAAGCGCCACGGTCAGTTCAACCGTGCCAAGCCCGGAGGCGAAGTGTCCGCTGGAGCGGCTCACGCTGTCGAGCAGGTAGCGACGCAGTTCATCGCACAGCTTCGGCAGGCTCTCTTTTGGCAGCGAACGCAATTCCGCAGTGGAATCGACAAGTGCCAGGGTCGGGTATTTGGCTATATCAAAACTCATCAGAGACTCATCGTGTTGCTCGTCATCCATTGGGCGATGTTTTTGCCTTTCGGCAACCCGGACGATTCGGAGCGTATTGTTTATTTATCACGCTGGATTATGTAATTCGCCAGTGCTTCCAGTGCCGTTGTATCCAGTGATTGCGCCGCCAGGAGATCCAGAGACTGGCGAGCGTCGGCAATCAGATCGCGGGCTTTAATCCGGGCTTGCTCAAGGCCCAGTAACGCAGGATAGGTGCTTTTGCCGAGCTGCTGATCGGCACCCTGGCGTTTACCAAGTGTCGCAGTATCGCCGACAACATCCAGGATGTCATCCTGAACCTGGAAGGCCAGACCGATGCTTTCGGCATACTTATCCAGCACCGGCAGCCATTGATGTCCTGAATTACCCGCACTGAGTGCACCCATTCTTACCGCCGCGCGAATCAATGCGCCCGTTTTATGGCGATGAATGCGCTCCAGCGCGGCTAAATCGACCTGCTGACCTTCTGCGGCGAGATCCAGAGCCTGACCTCCGCACATGCCGGCAGCACCGCTGGCAATCGCCAGTTCGCGTACCATGGCAAGGCGGTCCTGCGTTGCCACTTCTGGCATGGGCGCATCACTGAGGATAGTAAACGCCAGCGTTTGCAGCGCGTCTCCGGCCAGTATCGCATTGGCTTCGCCGAATTTGATGTGGCAGGTGGGCAGGCCACGACGTAAATCATCGTCGTCCATGGCAGGCAAGTCATCGTGAATCAGCGAATAGGCGTGAATACACTCAACCGCTGCAGCAGGGGCATCCAGGGTTTCCCGGCTGACGCCGAACATACCGCCGGTCGCATAGACCAGGAACGGACGCAGGCGCTTACCGCCTAATAATGCGCCATACTGCATGGCCTCAACCAGAGGAGTGTTCTGAAAGGGAAGAGGGGCAATAAACCGCCGCAGTGCATCGTTGGCATGTTCGACACAGGCCTGTAATTGTTGGCTAAAGTCCATTTACTCGTTATCCGGTGTGAACGGCGTGAGAGGTGCCTCTTCATTGTCGGACAGCAAAATCTGTACGCGCTGTTCCGCCTGCTGGAGTTTCACTTGCCCCTGACGGGCAAGCTGTACGCCGCGTTCGAATTCATTAAGGGCCTCTTCCAGCGGAAGATCGCCGCTTTCAAGACGGGTAACAATCTGTTCCAGCTCGCTCAACGCCGTTTCAAATGTGGCGGGTGCGTCGTTTTTCTTTGGCATAGTGAATGTCTGACTCTTATTGATACCGACTACGATATGGTAGCGAAGTCGTGAGGCTTAGCAAATAACGCGCAATGGTCATGCAAAATGCGCAGGAGCTTCGCGATGGTGGTATACTTCCGCGCCTGGATGGCAGCCGCGGTATACACTTCATCCTTCAAACTGCTTCTTTGTTGGCTGCCTTTGTTCACCCCAGTCACTTACATGAGTAAGCTTCTGGGTTCACTCAGTTGCCGCCGCGAAGCATTTTGAATGATTTTGTGTATAAGGGCTGCTGTACTATTTTCCATTTCTAGCCCCGTCGGGCTTACCAACGAACCATTGCCGCCATGAAGTTTATCATTAAATTGTTCCCGGAAATCACCATCAAAAGCCAATCTGTGCGTTTGCGCTTTATTAAAATTCTCACCGGGAACATTCGTAACGTTCTTAAGCAGTATGATGAGACCCTCGCCGTTGTCCGTCACTGGGATAATATCGAAGTGCGCGCCAAAGATGAAAACCAACGTCTGGTGATTCGTGACGCGCTGACCCGTATCCCGGGTATTCACCATATTCTGGAGGTGGAGGATGTCCCGTTCACCTCTTTGCACGATATTTTCGAAAAAGCGCTGGTGCAATACCGCGACCAGATCGAAGGCAAAACGTTCTGCGTGCGTGTAAAACGTCGTGGCAAGCACGAGTTTAGTTCTATTGAAGTGGAACGCTATGTCGGCGGCGGTTTGAATCAGCACGTAGAGTCCGCCCGCGTGAAGCTGACGCACCCGGATGTCACCGTGAATCTCGAGATCGAAGATGATCGCCTGTTGTTGGTAAAAGGCCGTTACGAAGGCATCGGTGGTTTCCCGATTGGTACGCAGGAAGATGTTCTGTCGCTGATTTCCGGCGGTTTCGACTCCGGCGTCTCCAGCTACATGCTGATGCGTCGTGGCTGTCGCGTACATTATTGCTTCTTTAACCTGGGCGGCGCGGCGCATGAGATTGGCGTGCGTCAGGTTGCGCATTACCTGTGGAACCGCTTTGGCAGCTCCCACCGGGTACGTTTTGTGGCGATCAATTTTGAACCAGTGGTTGGCGAGATCCTCGAAAAAGTCGATGACGGCCAGATGGGCGTAGTGCTCAAACGCATGATGGTGCGTGCGGCATCCAAAGTTGCCGAGCGCTATGGTGTGCAGGCGCTGGTAACGGGTGAAGCGCTCGGTCAGGTCTCCAGCCAGACGCTGACCAACCTGCGCCTGATTGATAATGTCTCCGATACCCTGATCCTGCGTCCGCTGATCTCTTACGATAAAGAGCACATCATCGATCTGGCGCGTGAAATCGGTACCGAAGATTTTGCCCGTACGATGCCGGAATATTGCGGTGTTATTTCGAAAAGCCCGACGGTGAAAGCCGTGAAGGCCAAAATCGAAGCGGAAGAAGCACATTTCGATTTCGAGATCCTGGATCGTGTGGTTGCGGAAGCCTCGAATATCGATATTCGTGATATCGCCGCGCAGACCAGCGAAACGGTTGTTGAGGTCGAAACGGTCAGCGGATTTGGCCCGAACGATGTGATTCTCGATATCCGTTCTATTGACGAGCAGGACGATAAACCGCTGGCGGTGGAAGGTATCGACGTGGTGTCGCTGCCGTTCTATAAGCTGAGCACCAAATTCGGCGACCTCGATCAGAGCAAAACCTGGTTACTGTGGTGTGAGCGTGGGGTGATGAGCCGCCTGCAGGCGCTCTATCTACGTGAGCAGGGTTTTGAGAATGTGAAGGTGTACCGACCTTAAATTCAGTAAAACAAGGATGTTTACCCATAATGGATTATGAATCTGTATCCGCACGTCAGGATGACGTGCGCTTTTCAATTAACGTACCCGCGCAGTCTTTATCTTTTGAACATTATTTACGAGGCTTGGGTTTTTGCCGTGCGACATTACCTGAAACTCGTCGCCGCTTTGGCAGATTGCCCTTGTTTATCATTACGGCATTCTTTATGTGGCTGGTAATAGCCCTTGCGGTTTCACTGTTTAAAGGCAATTTTCATTTCCGTTTTATGGGCTGGGTTGCAGACGATACAACAGATGATTATCTCTTTTATTTTCGCGATGGTGCGGCCCTGTCGCTATTGGTGCTGTGCTATATCGCAGGTGTATTGACCGTAAAGATAACGATGACCCGGCGTTACAGGCAATGGTCACGCAGATATTATGAAGTCAATGATGCCAACCGTTATGGCTACTCGCTTGAGCTGACAAATGAAGGGATACAGTGGACGCATGCTGATAATCACGCTTCTCACGCCTTTATGGCGTGGAGTAAAGTCACATCAGTAATGAGTGATGGTACGCTTGATTATATCGTCATGGGGCCGGCAGGGTTTTTATGGATCCCCATTCATTTACCGGATTACCCACAAGAAAAGGTAATCGCGTTTATTAAACAACATCTGTAATCCGTTTAGCGGCGGAAACTACTCCCGCCGCCTGTTCAGGCTTCGTAGTAATTATAAATCCCCGCCGCCATCACCAACTGCGATGCCACTTCATAGGCCTTTTCCCGCCCGACCAGCAGATCAATAATCTTTAAGCCAAAATCAATGCTCGTGCCTGGCCCCTGGCTGGTGAGCAATTTTACGCGTGGATCCCAGACAACGCGTTTGTCCTGCCACTGCTCCGCCGGTATTTTCTCTTTCAGCGCCGGGAAGCCGGTCATATTGCCTAGTGGGAACAGGTTGTGAGGCACCAATACGGTAGCTGCCGCTGCGCATATGGCCGCGACGATACGTCCGGAGGCATGGAATTGCCGTACGGTCTCTACCAGCAGTGGGCTGTCACGGAAACATTCTGCCCCCTTAATTCCCCCCGGTAAGACGATAATGTCGTAATCACCGTCTGCCACAGAGACCAGCGGCGCATCTGCCAGCAGCTTGACCCCACGCGAGCAGGTGATCGCAAGATTACCGTCACTGGCAACGCTGGCGGTGGTCACGCTGATGCCGCCACGAACAAGCAGGTCGATAGTGGTGACCGCTTCGGTCTCTTCACTACCAGGGGCGAGACATACCAGAGCTGATGCGCTCATACTCACTCTCCTTACGTTTCACTAAGTCATACAGGCGGGCGTTTTCCGGCACCGCGATACCGTGGGCACGGGCGCGTTTGAGCAGGTAGCCTGTGATGTAATCGCACTCGGTATGACGCATGGCGCGAATGTCCTGCAGCATTGAGGAAATATTATCCGCCGTGTTATCAATCACCTGGTAGACATAGCTGAGTAACTCATCTGCCGAGATATGGTGGCCTTCACGTTCGATAACGGCAGCGACCTCGTGGGTGATTTTCTTGATTTCATCGGGAAAGTTACGTAAATCGCCGTTTCGGCAATTTTCCAGCGCGCTCAGCGGATTCACCACGCAATTAACCGCCAGTTTGCGCCAGAGGGCCGGACGAATGTTGTTGTGCCAGGCCACATCCGGAAGCACCTCCTGCAGACTATCAGCCAGATAGCTAAAGTCGCCGTCCTGCTGCCTCGCCGGGCCAATATGCGTCGTGCCGCTGGCAACATGCACAATGACATTGCCGTCGCGGCGCGCCGCGTGCGTCGTGGTGCCAATCAGTAAGGGCTGCGACAGTGATTTCAGCTCTTCTACCGTGCCCATGCCGTTATGAATCAGCAAAATGGGTGTGGTGGCTGGCAACATCGCCGCTAAACCTCTTACCGCGTCAGAAACCTGCCAGGCTTTAAGCGTGACCAGCAATAAGTCGCTGCTCGCCAGAAATTCGGGATCGTTCGCGGTCAGGGATTCGTTAAAAATGGAGCCGTCTTCATCAACCAGGTTCACACTGCAAAAGGGTTGCGGTACGCGCAACCAACCCTGTACTTCGTGTCCATGCTTGCACAGAGCAGTTAACCACAATTGCCCTAAAGCACCGCATCCGAGTACGGTAATTTTCATTGTTCCTCCTCACCTGCAACTGCGCCAGGTGTCACTGCTTACAGTATAGCGCCGTCAGCACTGCATTCGGCTATTACAAGTTGAGTTATGCTTGGTTGCGGGTATTATGCATCGCAATAAACACTGAGGGAGAAGAAAAGATGCCATCTTTCGATATTGTTTCTGAGGTTGATCTTCAGGAAGTCCGCAATGCCGTTGAAAATGCGACCCGTGAAGTCGAAACACGCTTCGATTTTCGTAACGTTGAAGCCACTTTTGAGCTGAATGAACAGAATAAGACGATCAAAGTTCTCAGTGAGTCCGATTTTCAGGTCAATCAATTGCTGGATATCCTGCGCGCAAAGCTGTTAAAACGCGGTATCGAAGGCACATCAATTGATGTTCCGGAAGAGTTTGTCCACAGCGGCAAAACCTGGTTCGTTGAAACCAAACTCAAGCAGGGCATTGAGAGCGCCGTTGCCAAAAAAATCGTTAAGCTGATTAAAGACAGCAAACTGAAAGTGCAGACGCAAATTCAGGGCGAAGAGATTCGTGTCACCGGGAAATCCCGCGACGATCTGCAGTCGACAATGGCGCTGGTACGCGGCGGTAATCTGGGACAGCCTTTCCAGTTCAAAAACTTCCGCGATTAATAAAAAAGCGGGATTTCCCCGCTTTTTTTATGCCCCTTTGATGGCTTGCTCAACCTCGAAACGGTTGGTGACTTTGCTGTCTATTTTGACGTAGGCGCTGCGTTCCTCCGCGACGACCAGCACTTCGCTTACCCCGCTAGTTGCCAGCAGCCGCGCCTGCAGTGAGGCATCTGGCGTGACACCTTCCGGTATCGCAATGCGCAGGCTACTGACATAGGGCGGCTCCTGCATACTTCCGGCGACCAGCAGCCAGACCATGGACAACAGGGCGCCGGCCAGAAAGACCGTCTGTGAGTCGAACAGGCCGTCGACCCAGCCACCGAGCGCGCCGCCAATCGCCACCCCAAGGAACTGGCTGGTGGAGTAAATCCCCATCGCCGTGCCTTTGTATCCGGCAGGGGCTTCTTTGCTAATAAGCGACGGTAGCAGGGCTTCCATCAGGTTAAAGGCGAGGAAGAAAATCTGAACCCCCAGCACCAGTTCCCAGAAATGGGGACCCGCCCCCCAGAGCACGATCTCCGCAATAAGCAGCAGCGCGACGCAAAATACAAACACGCGCTTCATGCGGCGCTTCACTTCCGCATAAATAATAAAAGGCACCACGGAAACAAACGACACCAGCATCGTAACAAGATAGATTTTCCAGTGATCGCGGGCGGCAAATCCGGCGGCTTCAAGCATGCCCGGCAGGGCGACGAAGGTGGACATTAGCAGGATATGCAGACACATAATGCCGAAGTTCAGTTTCAGCAGTTTCGGACTGGCGATGACCTGACTAAAGCAGCCTTTTACCATCCCGGAGTCCCGGTTAAGCACGTGGTTGTGGCTGTTTGGCACCACCCACAATGTTAACGCGATACCCAGGGTCGCCAGCGCGGCAATCAGCCAGAAGAGGGCGTGCAGACCCAGTGTGTGGGTGATGATCGGGCCAAGCACCATCGCGATAGCAAAGGTCACGCCGAAACTGACGCCAATAAACGCCATGGCTTTCGTGCGATTTTGTTCACGGGTTAAATCAGAAAGCAGAGCCATCACCGCGGCGGCAATGGCGCCGGAGCCCTGGAGCGCGCGCCCAAGAATAATGCCCCAGATGGAATCTGAGAGGGCCGCAATAATGCTGCCGATCACAAAGATGGCGAGGCCACCGACGATAAGCGGTTTGCGACCAACGCGGTCTGAAAGCAGACCAAAAGGAATTTGAAACACCGCCTGTGCCAGGCCGTAAATGCCAATCGCCAGACCAATCAGCGCCTCGCTGGCACCCTGTAATGCCATGCCATACGTGGTCAGAACGGGCAGGACCATAAACATGCCAAGCATGCGCAGGGAAAAAACAGTCCCTAAACCCCAGGTTGCGCGCAACTCGCCTGGCGTCATTTTATAATCGTTCATTACCACCTCAATCGAAAAACAGGCCATAGTTTAGGCGGGGCGCCAGGCGCGGTAAATAGGTGATTGTTTAATAGATATTACGAGGCTGTGAACGGTATTTATTTCGCTGCCAGCACACATTAACTACCCAGCCGAAACGAACCGACTCTGGAAACGTGCCGCGAAAGAATTATAAAGGCCATATCGCGGTAAAGAGACGAGGGGAGGGGGCTATGGGGAGGTGGAACGCTGTAGCCAACTGACAGACATAAAAAAGCCGGGTTATCCCCGGCTTTTAAAAGGTGTTATCCGTTACCAGACAGCCGCGAGCAGATTGTGAGAGTCAGGGACCATAAAATCCACTGACATCATTACGCTTAACGCGGTAATCGCGATGATGGAAAAGCCGAACAGCTTACGCGCCCAGACTTTGTCATCTTCCACTTTGTAGCCACGCAGCGCCATACCCAGCCACCATACGCTTACGGCCGCGGCAACCACCAGATATTTGTACCCGGCGTAACCGCCAAGGGAGAGCATCAGTGTTGCGACCGCAAAAGCGATGATATAGAGCGTGATATGGTTTTTGGCGACCGAAATGCCTTTCACCACCGGTAGTACCGGGATGTTTGCCGCCTGGTAATCTTTAAAGCGGAAAATGGCGATGGCGTACGAATGAGGCATCTGCCAGAGGCTGAAAATCGCCAGCAGAATAGCCGCACCGCTGTCAAACCCGCCGGTGACGGCACAGTAGCCAATCACCGGAGGCGCTGCGCCGGAAAGCGAGCCGATCAGCGTGCCGTAGACCGAGTGGCGTTTCATATACAGGCTATAGACGCCCACATACACCACAAAGCCCATCACCCCCAGCCAGCAGGCCAGAGGATTCGCGCCAAACCACAGCAGCATGAAGCCAGCAATACCCAACAAGGCAGCGTAAACCAGCGAGACTTTCGGCGAAATCAGGCCCCGGACCAGCACGCGGTTTTTCGTCCGCTCCATCTTCTTATCGATGTCACGGTCAATGTAGTTGTTAAATACACAACCGGAGGCGACAACCAGCGACACGCCAACCAGCGTGTAGACGAACAGCGGGTAATCAATATGGCCTTTAGAGGCCAGCAGGAACCCACCGATCACCGAGATCAGGTTGCCAAAAATAATGCCAGGTTTCGTTACTTGCAGGTATTGCTTCAACATACTCGCCGCTCTTAGTGAACCATCATGTTGTAGTTGAGGTTCCACATGATCCAGATGGAGCCGACTACCAGGATTGCGATGATAATCACGGTAAAGACGAAAGCTGTCATATTCCAGCCTTCATCGGACTTCGTGTTCATGTGCAGGAAGCAAACCAGATGCACCAGAATCTGCACAACCGCGGTAACAAGTACGGTGCCCAGAATCGCAGCATGAGATGCCGTGCCGCTCATCACCATCCAGAACGGAATAACCGTCAGGATGACCGACAGGATAAAACCTGTCATGTAGGTTTTTACGCTACCGTGGGAAGCGCCATGTTCCGTTGAATGACTCATTACATCGCTCCCATCAGATAGACTACAGAGAACACACAGATCCACACCACGTCCAGGAAGTGCCAGAACAGGCTCAGGCACATGATACGGGTACGGTTAGTGCTGGTCAGGCCGCGACGCGAAACCTGGAACATCAGCACTGCCATCCATACCAGACCCGAGGTTACGTGCAGACCATGGGTGCCGACCAGCGCGAAGAACGCGGAGAGGAAGCCACTGCGGTCCGGACCCATACCTTCTGCGATCAGGTGATGGAATTCATAAATCTCCATGCCTACGAACCCGGCACCGAACAAGAAGGTCAGTGCCAGCCAGGAAATAACCTGGCTTTTGTTGTTTTTGTACATGGCGATCGCCGCCATGCCGTAGGTGATGGAGCTGAATAACAGCAGTGCGGTTTCTACCAGGACGAACGGCAGCTCGAAGATGTCCTTGCCTGTCGGGCCACCCGCCGTGCCGTTCACCAGAACGGCATAGGTAGCAAACAGGCATGAGAACAAAATGCAGTCGCTCATCAGGTAGATCCAGAACCCAAATACCTTAGTCGGGCCTGCATCGTGGTGCCCATGTTCGTGCGCGTGGGCATTCGCATGCGTTAAAGTATCAGTTGCCATTTTTCAGCCCTGCCTTAGAAATCTCATCGAAATGCTGTTTTTCCAGTTTTTCGATTTCTGCAACCGGTACGTAGTAATCCACGTCCTCGTCGAAGCTTTTCACAATCCAGGTAATGATCATGCCGGCGAAGCCAACAATCGCCATCCACCAGATGTGCCAGATCATCGCGAAACCAAACACCGTTGCGAAGGCGGCAATCACAACGCCCGCACCGCTGTTTTTCGGCATATGAATTTCTTCATAATGCGCCGGTTGCTTGTACGCTTCGCCTTTTTCTTTCATTTCCCAGAAGGAATCACGTTCGTGAATCTCAGGAACCACAGCGAAGTTATAGAACGGCGGCGGAGAAGAAGTCGCCCATTCCAGCGTACGGCCACCCCACGGGTCACCGGTCAGGTCACGGTTCTGGTCGCGGTCGCGAATAGACACGTAAATCTGAATCAGCAGGCAGAGGATACCAATAGCAATCAGTGCCGCACCGCAGGCTGCAATCACCAGCATCGAGTGGAACTGCGGATCAATCTGCTGGCTCAGGCGACGGGTCATACCCATAAAGCCCAGCACGTACAGCGGCATAAATGCCACGAAGAAGCCAATGATCCAGAACCAGAATGCGCGTTTGCCCCAGGTTTCATTCAGCGTGAAGCCAAATGCCTTCGGCCACCAGTAGGTCAGGCCTGCGAAGCAACCGAACACCACACCGCCGATAATCACGTTATGGAAGTGGGCAATCAGGAACAGACTGTTGTGCAGGACGAAGTCCGCACCCGGCACCGCCAGCAGAACGCCGGTCATACCGCCCACCGAGAAGGTGACGATAAAGCCGATGGTCCACAGCATCGCAGAGTGGAACACGATGCGACCCTGGTACATGGTGAACAGCCAGTTGAAGATCTTCACCCCGGTCGGGATAGCGATGATCATCGTCGTAATACCAAAGAAGGCGTTTACGTTCGCGCCTGCACCCATCGTAAAGAAGTGGTGCAGCCAGACGATGAACGACAGGATGGTAATACAGATGGTCGCCCATACCAGCGAAGTGTAACCAAACAGACGTTTACGCGAGAAGGTCGCTGCGATTTCGGAGAATACCCCGAATACCGGCAGAACCAGGATGTACACTTCCGGATGGCCCCAGGCCCAAATCAGGTTGATGTACATCATCATGTTGCCGCCCATATCGTTGGTAAAGAAATGGGTACCGATATAACGGTCGAGGGTCAACAGCGCGATGGTCACGGTCAGAATGGGGAACGAGACGATAATCAGGACGTTGGCGCACAGAGATGCCCAGGTAAAGACTGGCATCTTGAACATACCCATGCCCGGCGCACGCATCTTCAGAATCGTTACGAAGAAGTTGATACCGGTCAGCGTCGTACCGATACCAGAGAGCTGGAGTGCCCAGATCCAGTAATCGACCCCGACACCAGGGCTGTATTCAATTCCCGACAGCGGCGGATAAGCCAGCCAACCCGTCTGCGCGAACTCACCGACGCCCAGAGAGATGTTAACCAGAATCACACCGACAACCGTGAACCAGAAGCTCAGGTTGTTCAGGAACGGGAACGCCACGTCACGCGCGCCGATCTGTAGCGGAACCACGAGGTTCATCAGACCGATAACGAATGGCATCGCCACGAAGAAGATCATGATCACACCGTGAGCGGTGAAAATCTGATCGTAGTGGTGAGGTGGCAGGAAACCTGCTTCCCCGGCAGAAGCCAGCGCCTGCTGACTACGCATCATCACGGCGTCTGCAAAGCCACGCAGCAGCATAACGACTGCAACCGCAACATACATAATGCCAAGACGTTTGTGGTCTACAGAGGTAAACCATTCATTCCACAGCCATGCCCACTTTTTGAAGTAAGTGAGCAGACCGACTACCGCCAGTCCCCCGACGATAATCGCAGCAACCGTGACCATAATAATGGGTTCATGGTACGGCACTGCATCCAGTGTAAGTTTTCCGAACATCGTATTCTTCCTCGACCCCTTTAGTGAGAGGCTTCCGCGTGGCTCATGTCCATGCCTTCCATACCTTCATGCGAGGCGTGCTCACCTTCTGGCTGGGTCATGTCCATGCTCTTGCCGTGGCCCATAAATTTGTTGATAACGTCTTTAAACAAATCGGGTTTCACGCTGGAGAAGTATTCAACCTTATTGTATTCGCTTGGTGCGGCAACTTTCTCGTAAGCATCCATGTCAGCCATGGTGTTCTGAGATTGTTTCACTTTAGCGACCCATTGATCGAACGCTGCGCGGTCCGGCGTGGCGATAGCTTTGAACTTCATACCGGAGAAGCCTGGTCCGCTATAGCTGGCGGAGATACCGTCGTAGGTACCGGCTTCATTGGCGATAAGATGCAGTTTGGTCTGCATACCCGCCATCGCGTAGATCTGGCTGCCCAGACGCGGGATAAAGAACGAGTTCATCACGGAGTTGGAGGTCACCTTGAATTCCACCGGAGTGTTCGCCGGGAAGGCGATTTCATTCACGGTAGCAATGCCTTGTTCCGGGTAGATGAAGAACCATTTCCAGTCCATGGCGACAACTTCAATGGTGACAGGTGTTTCGTCATGCGCCAGCGGTTTGCTCGGTTCGAGCGAGTGGGTAGTTTTCCAGGTGAGTACAGCAAGGAACAGGATGATCAGAATCGGCACCGTCCAGACCACAGCTTCAACTTTGTTGGAGTGTGACCAGTTAGGGCTATACTTCGCATCTTTATTGCTCGCACGGTACTTCCAGGCGAAACCAACGGCCATCAAGATGGCGGGAATAACGACAATCAACATCAGGCCAAATGCCGTCAGTATCAGCGAACGTTGCTCCAGTCCAATCTGTCCTTTGGGGTCAAGTAGTGCAGAATCACAGCCACTGAGTAAAATCGTGCCTGCAAATAATGACAACCATCCCAAACTTTTATTGTATTTCCTGAGTCTCATTTACCGACCTCAATTCCACGGGGATCTGGTGGCGTTTAAAGTGTGCTGGCATTTTACGGGAAGGTTACATTACTGTAAACATGAATGGCGTAGTGTCAGTATGGTGTTACTGGGTTCTGCCGATTATGTCACACGAAATGCAACAACCTGTAAAATCGGGTGTTCGCACAGCCTGCCATTAAGGTTATAACGAAATCCCAGGAATACAATAAGGGGGCGGGTAAATTGGTATAACCAATCAAAATCATAAACAATTGCTTAACAATATTTCAGCATTTATTGAACATTACTGGAAACATATAATTAATAACCGTGCTGAATCGTTCAAGAGTAACCCTTAATTAATACCGCACAAAATAATTAAAGAAATTTTCTTACCCTCTCGATAAATATTCGTATGTTGAATATTTTATTCTTGCTCGTTTATTGAACGAAATAATAACTGAAAGGTAATATCTAAAGCGAATCCGCATAACTTGCTGATTATTATATTGCGATTCGTTTTTGCTTTTTTATCAGTGACTAAGGGATGGAAATGGCCATAACAGGAAACGACTCGCCAATTATTGGGATAGATCTGGGAACATCGAACAGTGCAGTCGCGTGGTTTGACGGTGAAAACCCACAGTTGCTCACGGGCGCGCTGGGCGAACGATTGACCCCCTCAGTGGTTGGACTGGACGATGACGGTAGTCTGCTGGTGGGTGAAGCGGCGAAAGCGCGACTGGTCAGTCATCCTCACCTGACCATTGCCAGTTTCAAACGCTACATGGGAACAGATAAGACGTGGAGTCTGGGGTCACGCCGGTTCCGGGCAGAAGATCTGTCGGCATTGGTGCTACGTAAACTGAAGACTGACGCGGAAGTTGCGCTGGGTGGCACTGTTTCTCGCGCCGTCATCACCGTACCGGCTTATTTTAATGACGTTCAGCGTAAAGCGGTTAAAGCGGCTGGAAGACTGGCCGGGCTTGAGGTTGAGCGCTTGCTGAATGAACCCACCGCGGCATCGTTGGCATATGGACTTGCGGATAATCGCGAGCAAAAATTCCTGATTTTCGATCTCGGCGGCGGCACCTTCGATGTCTCCATCGTCGATATGTTTGAAGGGGTGATTGAAGTTCGCGCCAGCAGCGGCGATGCCTGGCTTGGTGGCGATGATTTTACCCAGGCTATTTGTCAATGGATGCAGGAGCGTTACCCTGCGCTAGCTCATCCGAATACAGAGTGTGCGGCGGAGTTAACCCGGATTGCCGAAGCGTTCAAATGCGCACTGAGCCAGCAGGATGAGACCAGCGCGACGCTGAGTTATAACGGTGAAGAGTACTGTTGGACATTAACGGCTGAGACCTTTGCTGGTTGTGCCGCCTCACTTCTCACGCGGCTAAAAAAACCGGTTGTACAGGCTTTGCAGGATGCGCATTTCGACCCCGAACACCTCGACCATGTCATTCTGGTGGGGGGCGCCACCCGGATGCCGATTGTTCGTCAGATGGCGACCCGCATGTTCGGACGCTTCCCGCGTAGCGAATTAAACCCCGATGAAGTGGTGGCCCTTGGTGCCGGTGTTCAGGCCGGACTGATTGCCCGGGCATGCGCGCTGGATGATATTGTCCTGACCGATGTCATGCCCTATTCCCTGGGGATCGAGGTTTCACGCAGAACTGGCGACAAAATCGATACCGGCCATTTCCTGCCGATTATTGAACGCAACGCCTTTGTACCGGTGAGCGTGATGAAAACCGTGAGCACGCTGTTTGATAATCAACAGTATCTGGAGATAGAAGTTTACCAGGGGGAAGCCCGTCGGGTCAGCGACAATCTGTTGCTGGACAAAATGAAGATTAATGTCCCGCGTCGTAAAGCCGGTGACGTGAGCGCTGACATCCGCTTCACCTATACGCTGGACGGCATTCTTGAGGTTGAATGTAAAGTTCAGGGTGAAGAGACCGCATCAACCCTGGTCATTGAAAAAGTGCCAGGCCAGCTTAGCGAAGAGGAGATACGTGAACGTCTTCGTCAGCTTGATGGCCTGAAAATGCATCCCCGTGATGTGCCAGAAAATCGTCATTTACTGGCAGAGGCTTCTCGTTGTTACGAACGGCATCTTGGGGAGCGGCGACAAATTATCGATCACTATACCAGCCTGTTTGAACAGTCACTTGATCGCCAGGATGTACGTATGATTGCCGCCGCGCGGGATGAATTGCGTCAGGTGCTCAACCAATTTGATGATGGGATTTAAGTGATGTCGACAATGTGGGAAACACTGGGCATCGAACCAACAACCGATGAATCCACCATTCGCCGGGCATACGCGCGAGAGCTTAAGTTGCATCGTCCCGATCAGGATCCGCAAGGCTACCAGCTACTGCGTGAAGCGTTCGATGCGGCGAAAGCATTCGCAAAAGGCGAGATAATCTGGCTGGACGATGACAATGTGAAAGCGGTCATCAATCTGGACCGGGCGTTGTCTGAGTTACCGCAAGCTGAATCACAAGAGGCCGTGCAGCCAGCGCTCCCACCGCAGCCAGACTGGCAGCGAGAAACCCTTGAGGAGGATGCCGAGCGCTTTTCCGTCCAGTTACTTGCTGATGAAAGTGACGCGCTAAATGCGCTGCGATTCTATCTTGATCACCACCTGCCTGATGCCCTGGAAGCCCGACGGGTGTTTAGCCTTGAGCTGGCCCAGGCGTTGAGTCAACGACCGGGCATTTCCCGGAGTCTGGTGAACAATGTGTCGGACATTATGGGATGGGATCTGGGTGGGTATCGCGATTCCCAACTGCCTTATTGGATCGTTCACGCCCTGGAAACGCAAATTGAGGCGACTGCTGCGGACCATCATTGGGACTATTTACGCCGACAGGCTAGCCTGGATCGACAGAGCCGTCTGGCCTGGCGAATCCTCAGTGGCGAAATAGCGCATTTACCCTGGTGGGCGCGACTCATTCCAGATTTTGTTCAGGGGTTGTTGAATCAGGTGGCTGAGATCAAAAATGCTTATCCACAGTTGCTGGAACGAGTTAACCCGGCGCTGCTCCGGCTCCTTTCGACTCCCACGCCAGCCGTCTCCAGGGGGGCGCTGATCGCTATCTGGTTCTGGGGATTTGCTCTTTATATCCAGGTGCGGGCTGATGAACATTTGGTCTGGCAGGCGGTAACCATGGTGGGGATTGTGATCCTGTACTTATGGGGGGCGCCTGTGTTGCTGGCGTGCTACGAACGTAAGGCACTTCTCGCACGCATAAGCCATATTTTCTTCTGGCTACTTTCATGGGTCATTATGGCGGTCCCGTTGTTCCACATCTACGCGCTACTGTATCACTATCCGCCAGCGAGTGCGGGCGTTGCGCGGGTCTGTATGTTTACTGCGGTGATTGCTTACCCTGTCTGGTGGCTGGTGCGCAGTAATTTACATCAGTGGTACGCAATACCCTTTAATGGCGTCGTGAAACTGATCATGTTGCCTATCTTGTTTCTCAAGCAGTTGCCGCCGATGGTCAATGTGGTCGGGCTTATCATCCTGCCACCGTTATACAGTTACGTGATTAAGTGGCTCTATTTTTTCAATTAATCACTGTGCGAGCGCCAGCGATACTGGCGCTTTCAGACAACACGCGTTTTGCGTAGCGCCAGAAAATCTAATAATCCGCCATAGACAATACCCACCAGCGCCAGTAATGCGCCGAATTCCAGCAACGTACTGCCAATGTCGATATGGACCCATCCGCTGGCGTTCACTATCAGGATGACCAGCCAGAAACCCAGTAACAGACAGCCAGTAGAAAGCAGACGTAATGCCAGGCGGTAGGCTTTGGCAAACTCAGTGCGTGGCATAAAACGTTCTGTGCGCTGCGTGAATTCAAGCGTCTCTTTACAGAGCAGCAGCATCAACAGACCTGGCAGGGCAGCCGCGATAGAGAACAGGTAAAACATCGACCAGCCATGGGCTTCAACAAACCAGCCTGCCAGCGGCCCAACGTAAACCCGACCAACAGCAGATAACGCGGAAAGCAGGGCAAACTGAGTGGCAGAAAAGGACTTGTTGCACAGTGTCATCAGCAGCGCAACGAAGGCAGACGTGCCCATACCGCCGCAGAGGTTTTCCAGAAAAACCGCTGACGCCATGCTGATCATATCTTTCGGCGTCACGGCAAGCAGCCAGTATCCCGCATTCGAAATGCCTTGCAGCAGACCGAAAATCAGCAACGCGCGAAACAGCGACAAGCGTTGCATTAATACACCGCCCCAGAGTGCGCCAATAATAGTGGCGATAAGCCCAAGGGTTTTGTTGACTACGCCCACTTCACCGGCATCAAACCCGACGCCGCGAATCAGAAAGGTGGTGGTCAGGCTCATCGCGAACGCGTCACCAAGCTTATAAAGGACAATCAATAGCAAGATAAGCCAGGCATTATTGCGACCGAAGAAATCACGCAGCGGTTCGACAACGGCTTGCTCCAGTGAACGGGGTGCCGGGATAGCGTCGGTCGGTTCAGGGGCCAGCAACGTTGCGATAATGCACGGGATCAACAGTCCGGCCATCAGCCAGTACATGCCTTGCCAGCCGAGCCAGCGGTCCGCCAGCCACAGCGCCAGACCGCCAGACACTAACATGCCTAAGCGATAACCCAGAACGCTGATTGCCGCCCCGGTTCCGCGCTCCTCTGCTGGTAGCACATCCGTTTTCCACGCATCGAAAACAATGTCCTGTGAAGCAGAACAAAAAGCGATAACGACGGCCAGACCTGCCATCCATCGCAAATGACTGCCTGGCTCAAGAAAGCCCATCGCAGCGACCGCGACAAGTAAACCCAGTTGTGTCAGGAGTAGCCAACCGCGGCGTCGGCCAAGGAAGGGCGGGGTATAGCGGTCCATCATTGGCGACCAGAGAAATTTAAAAACATAGGCCTGGCCGACAAGCGAGAAGAAACCGATGGTTTTCAGATCGACGTTAGCTACTGTCATCCACGCCTGGAGCGTACCGGATGTCAGCGCCAGTGGTAAACCTGAGGCGAAGCCCAGCATCAGCAGAATGGCTGATTTGGGTTGCTGAAATATACGAAGGTAATGATTGGACATGGTTGAGTACTGGCCCGGCGAACCGGGCCAGCGTGCGGAACTTAACGCGTGTTCTGCTTGATGAACTGATGAATTGTGGTGTCCTGAGACATATCCGCGATGGTGTCGGTCAACACGCTGTTAACGGCATTCGTGATCTTGTCGTTAGTCGCCTGGAGTGCGCCTTCAACGTTATAGCTGGCGCGGTAGTTTTTCGTCATTTTATTGCCGTTAGCTGCGGTTGCGATGATCGCAATATCCGCTTTCGTGGCAATGCTGTAACGCAGGTTGCCCTGAGAAACATCGGCATACAGCTGGTTAACAATGATTTGCAGGTTAGCCGCACCGCTTGGGCCGATCATATAACCGCGTGCAGTCATTTGTTTTTCCAACACTTCTTGTAGCAAGAAGCGCAGGTCGCGGGATGCCGTTAGGGTAACCAGTTGGTTATCGCGGGTGACTTTTGCCAGTGCCTGGTCAGGACGCTGGTCTGCGCCAGTGATGCTCACTGTAACGCCCATCAGGCTAGGATCCTGCTGCGGCAGCGTAATCTTCGGTGACACTTCAAGAGTGGTTGGCGGGGTGGCGCACCCGGCCAGCATAAATAAAGCGACCAATGGGAAGAGAAGTTTTTTTAACATGTTCAGGCTCTCAGTGGATCTTAAGCTTAGATTGGGAAAATTCTTGCCATCATAACATCGCCGTCAACAAGGGGAAGTCCTCAATGCATGTAAATTCATCGCCTTGTGCTTTTTTTAACCGCACGAACGATTTGCTCTGTCGAACATGACGTCATTTTTGACCTTTTCAGTAGAGTTCATACCTTTGACTGAGAAAATAGGACGAAAGCTAAATTTTTGTTGTTTTCTTGTTATGAACACGATAAAAGCGGCTAACATTTAAAGGGATGGGTCGCATCTCAGCGTTGTCGGAGGAGTCCTTTCATGATGATACGTGAGCAGATAGAAGATAAATTAAGGGCAGCGTTTGAACCCGTGTTCCTCGAAGTTGTTGATGAAAGCTATCGTCACAATGTACCGGCCGGTTCCGAAAGCCATTTCAAAGTTGTGCTGGTCAGTGACCGCTTTTCCGGGGAGCGTTTCCTCAACCGTCACCGTATGATCTACGGCACCCTTGCGGCGGAACTCTCGTCCACCGTTCATGCACTGGCTCTGCATACCTACACGATTAAGGAGTGGGAAGGTCTGCAGGACACCGTTTTCGCCTCGCCGCCATGCAGGGGAGCAGGCAGCATCGCGTAAAACGCATTTGCAACTGCCTGAGCTTTTCCAGTATGTTGCGTACAGTTTAAGTAAAAACGGCCTGCGGGCCGTTTTGTTTTGTCTGAGTTTTGAGCGAGAAGCGCAATTTTTAGGTCAAAATTACCTCGGAATTGTGAAAAATGGCGCAACAATGCGGCGTTCCCGTTCTCGACTCACTAAAGTGATGCCGCTATAATGCCGCGTCTTTATATATGAACGTCTTCGGGATGATTCTGGTGACAGGGAATGTATATCTGATTTGAGAGAGCATCCCGGTTCTGCGAAGCCCTATGACAGCTTCCAGAGTAGAGTTGACCGAGCACTGTGATTTTTTGAGGTAACAAGATGCAAGTTTCAGTTGAAACCACTCAGGGCCTTGGGCGCCGTGTAACGATTACTATCGCTGCTGACAGCATCGAGACCGCTGTGAAGAGCGAGCTGGTTAACGTAGCGAAGAAAGTACGTATTGACGGCTTCCGTAAAGGCAAAGTACCGATGAATGTCGTTGCTCAGCGTTATGGTGCTTCCGTACGTCAGGACGTACTGGGCGAACTGATGAGCCGCAACTTTATTGACGCGATCATTCAGGAAAAAATCAACCCGGCTGGCGCACCGAACTATGTTCCGGGCGAATACAAACTGGGCGAAGACTTTACCTACTCCGTAGAATTCGAAGTTTATCCGGAAGTTGAGCTGAAAGGCCTGGAAACTATCGAAGTTGAAAAACCGGTTGTAGAAGTGACCGACGCTGACGTCGACACTATGCTGGACACCCTGCGTAAACAACAAGCAACCTGGAAAGATAAAGATGGTGCTGTTGACGCGGAAGACCGTGTGACTGTTGATTTCACTGGCTCTGTAGACGGTGAAGAGTTCGAAGGCGGCAAAGCCACTGATTTCGTGCTGGCGATGGGCCAGGGTCGTATGATCCCAGGCTTTGAAGACGGCATCAAAGGCCACAAAGCAGGTGATGAGTTCACCATCGACGTGACCTTCCCGGAAGACTACCACGCTGAAAACCTGAAAGGTAAAGCGGCGAAATTCGTTATCAACCTGAAAAAAGTTGAAGAACGTGAGCTGCCGGAACTGACCGAAGAGTTCATCAAACGTTTCGGCGTTGAAGATGGTTCTGTTGCTGGTCTGCGTGCAGAAGTACGTAAGAACATGGATCGTGAGCTGAAAGGCGCAGTGCGTAACCGCATCAAGTCTCAGGCAATCGAAGGTCTGGTGAAAGCGAACGAGATCGAAATCCCGTCAGCCCTGATCGACAGCGAAATCGACGTTCTGCGTCGTCAGGCTGCTCAGCGCTTCGGTGGTAACGAGAAACAAGCGCTGGAACTGCCGCGTGAGCTGTTTGAAGAGCAGGCTAAACGCCGCGTGATCGTTGGTCTGCTGCTGGGCGAAGTGATTCGCACCAACGAGCTGAAAGCTGACGAGGAACGCGTGAAAGGCCTGATCGAAGAGATGGCTTCTGCTTACGAAGATCCGACTGAAGTTATCGAATTCTACAGCAAAAACAAAGAGCTGACTGATAACATGCGTAACGTCGCTCTGGAAGAACAGGCTGTTGAAGCTGTACTGGCAAAAGCAAAAGTGACTGAGAAAGCAACCAGCTTCCAGGAACTGATGAACCAGCAGGCTTAATTTACTCATCCGGTATAAAGAGTAAACAATAAGCCCGTCACCTTCTGGTGACGGGCTTTTTTTATCGCATTGATGTTATCAGAAGTGTGCTAAAAGGGCGTTTCAGTGTTAGCGTAACAGCAAAAGGTTGTTATGCTTGAAATAAGGTGTGGTCATCCCCATTAAGGGACTATCGACTGTGAACACTCTGGCTGATAATCCGTCCGTGAGGGGTCGTAGTCAGACCTGGCTCACTCAAGTACAATCAGTACAGCAGGTTATTTATTTTTAGATCCAGGAGACGGACATGTCATACAGCGGCGAACGAGATACCTTTGCACCCCATATGGCCCTGGTGCCAATGGTTATTGAACAGACCTCACGCGGTGAGCGCTCTTTTGATATCTACTCCCGTCTTCTTAAGGAACGTGTCATTTTCATGACGGGTCAGGTTGAAGACCACATGGCAAACCTGATCGTGGCGCAGATGTTGTTCCTGGAAGCGGAGAATCCGGAAAAAGATATTTACCTGTATATTAACTCTCCGGGTGGCGTTATCACCGCCGGAATGTCAATTTACGACACCATGCAATTTATTAAGCCTGACGTCAGCACCATTTGTATGGGCCAGGCCGCGTCCATGGGCGCATTCCTGCTGACGGCGGGAGCAAAAGGCAAGCGTTTCTGCCTGCCAAACTCACGCGTGATGATTCACCAGCCGCTGGGTGGTTACCAGGGGCAGGCGACGGATATTGAGATCCACGCCCGTGAAATACTGAAAGTGAAAGGGCGTATGAACGAACTCATGGCGCACCATACGGGTCAATCTTTAGAGCAAATTGAACGAGATACAGAACGTGACCGTTTCCTCTCTGCGAACGAAGCCGTCGAATACGGTCTGGTTGATTCAATTTTGACCCATCGTAATTAATGCTCAGGCCGGAGTAGTGCCGCTATAATGAATATCGAGCGGCACTACGCTGGCAAGCGTTTTGCGCCTGGAATGGCATTTGCGTCGTCATGTGCGGCACAAAGAACAGAAAAGAGGTTTTGACTCATGACAGATAAACGCAAAGATGGTTCGGGCAAACTGTTGTACTGCTCTTTTTGCGGCAAAAGCCAGCATGAAGTGCGCAAGCTCATTGCCGGGCCGTCCGTGTATATCTGCGACGAATGTGTTGATCTGTGTAACGACATCATTCGCGAAGAGATTAAAGAAGTTGCGCCGCATCGCGAGCGCAGTGCACTGCCGACCCCGCACGAGATTCGCCATCACCTGGACGATTATGTTATCGGCCAGGAACAGGCGAAAAAAGTGTTGGCCGTCGCGGTATACAACCACTACAAACGTCTGCGCAACGGCGACACCAGCAATGGTGTTGAGCTGGGCAAAAGTAACATTCTGCTGATCGGGCCAACCGGTTCCGGTAAAACGCTGCTGGCTGAAACACTGGCGCGCCTGCTGGATGTTCCGTTTACCATGGCGGATGCCACCACACTGACCGAAGCGGGTTATGTGGGTGAAGACGTTGAAAACATCATCCAGAAACTGTTGCAGAAGTGCGATTACGACGTACAAAAAGCGCAGCGCGGTATCGTCTACATTGATGAGATCGATAAGATCTCGCGTAAGTCTGATAATCCGTCTATCACCCGTGACGTATCCGGTGAAGGCGTACAGCAGGCATTGCTGAAACTGATCGAAGGTACCGTGGCAGCCGTGCCGCCGCAGGGTGGTCGTAAACACCCGCAACAGGAATTCTTACAGGTTGATACCTCCAAGATCCTGTTCATTTGTGGTGGCGCATTCGCCGGTCTGGATAAAGTGATTTCCCATCGTGTTGAAACCGGTTCTGGTATCGGCTTTGGCGCGACGGTAAAAGCGAAATCCGAAAAAGCGAATGAAGGCGAACTGCTGGCCCAGGTTGAGCCGGAAGATCTGATCAAATTTGGTCTGATCCCGGAATTTATTGGTCGTCTGCCGGTGGTGGCAACCCTCAACGAGCTGAGCGAAGAAGCGCTGATTCAGATCCTGAAAGAGCCGAAAAATGCCCTGACTAAACAGTATCAGGCGCTGTTCAATCTTGAAGGTGTAGATCTGGAGTTCCGTGACGAAGCCTTGACCGCTATCGCGAAGAAAGCGATGGTGCGTAAAACGGGTGCGCGTGGTCTGCGTTCCATCGTTGAAGCGGCGTTGCTGGACACCATGTATGATCTGCCGTCTCTGGAAGAGGTCGACAAAGTGGTTATTGATGAGTCCGTCATCGCCGGGCAAAGCAAACCGCTGTTGATCTACGGTAAGCACGAAGCGCAACAGGCATCTGGTGAATAATTCACCAATCCATACATACAGTTAATGAAAAAGGGGGGATTTTATCTCCCCTTTTATTTTTCCTGATTCTCGCCGTTGAATGTGTGGGAAACATCCCCATATACTGCTTTACATGTTAATGGTGCGTGTTGCACAGTCACGTCACCGGATTACCTGGCGGACATTAAACTAAGAGAGAGCTCTATGAATCCTGAGCGTTCTGAACGCATTGAAATCCCCGTATTGCCGTTGCGCGATGTGGTGGTTTATCCGCACATGGTCATACCCCTGTTTGTAGGGCGGGAAAAATCTATCCGTTGTCTTGAAGCGGCCATGGACCATGATAAAAAAATCATGTTGGTTGCACAGAAAGAAGCCTCAACGGATGAGCCGGGTGTAAACGATCTTTTCACCGTCGGGACCGTGGCCTCTATTCTGCAGATGCTGAAACTGCCTGACGGCACTGTCAAAGTGCTGGTGGAAGGTCTGCAGCGCGCGCGCATTACCACGCTGTCGGATAATGGCGAACATTTCACGGCTAAAGCGGAATATCTCGATTCCCCGGCCATTGATGAGCGCGAGCAGGAAGTGCTGGTACGCACTGCCATCAGCCAGTTTGAAGGCTATATCAAGCTCAACAAAAAAATCCCACCGGAAGTGCTGACTTCGCTGAACAGCATTGACGACCCTGCGCGTCTGGCCGATACCATTGCCGCGCATATGCCATTGAAACTGGCCGATAAACAGTCCGTTCTGGAGATGTCCGACGTTAATGAACGTCTGGAATATCTGATGGCGATGATGGAATCGGAAATTGACCTGCTGCAGGTCGAGAAACGTATCCGTAATCGCGTTAAAAAACAGATGGAGAAATCTCAGCGCGAGTACTACCTGAATGAGCAGATGAAGGCCATTCAGAAAGAACTCGGCGAGATGGATGACGCGCCGGATGAGAACGAAGCGCTGAAACGCAAAATCGACGCGGCCAAAATGCCAAAAGAGGCAAAAGAGAAGGCCGAAGCCGAACTGCAGAAACTGAAAATGATGTCCCCGATGTCTGCGGAAGCCACCGTGGTCCGCGGTTATATCGAGTGGATGATTCAGGTTCCGTGGTATGCGCGCAGCAAAGTGAAAAAAGACCTGCGTCAGGCGCAGGAAGTGCTCGATACCGACCACTATGGCCTTGAGCGTGTCAAAGACCGCATCCTTGAGTATCTCGCGGTACAAAGCCGTATGAACAAACTCAAAGGCCCAATCCTGTGTCTGGTTGGACCGCCGGGGGTGGGTAAAACCTCTCTGGGTCAGTCCATCGCCAAAGCGACAGGACGTAAGTACATCCGTATGGCGCTTGGCGGCGTGCGTGACGAAGCGGAAATTCGCGGTCACCGTCGTACCTATATTGGCTCCATGCCAGGCAAACTGATCCAGAAAATGGCCAAAGTGGGCGTGAAAAACCCGCTGTTCCTGCTCGATGAGATCGACAAAATGTCTTCGGACATGCGTGGCGATCCAGCATCTGCTCTGCTGGAAGTGCTTGATCCGGAACAGAACGTTGCATTTAGCGATCACTATCTGGAAGTGGATTACGATCTCAGCGATGTCATGTTTGTCGCGACGTCTAACTCCATGAACATTCCGGCACCGCTGCTCGATCGTATGGAAGTCATCCGTCTTTCCGGTTACACGGAAGATGAGAAGCTGAATATTGCTAAACAGCATCTGCTGACGAAACAGATCGAACGTAATGCGCTCAAACCGACGGAACTGACCGTGGATGACAGCGCCATTGTCGGCATCATCCGTTATTACACCCGTGAAGCGGGCGTGCGTAGCCTTGAGCGTGAAATCTCGAAATTGTGCCGTAAAGCGGTGAAACAGCTACTGATGGATCCGACACTGAAACACATCGAGATTAACGGGGACAATCTGCACGATTACTTGGGCGTTCAGCGCTTTGACTATGGCCGCGCGGATGACGAAAACCGTGTGGGTCAGGTAACCGGGCTGGCGTGGACCGAAGTCGGCGGCGACCTGCTGACCATCGAAACCGCGTGCGTACCGGGCAAAGGCAAGCTGACTTATACCGGTTCGCTTGGTGAAGTTATGCAGGAATCTATCCAGGCCGCGCTGACCGTGGTGCGTGCACGGGCGGAAAAACTCGGTATTAACGGGGATTTCTACGAAAAACGCGATATTCACGTTCACGTACCGGAAGGGGCTACGCCGAAAGACGGCCCGAGCGCCGGTATCGCGATGTGTACCGCGCTGGTTTCTTGCCTGACAGGCAACCCGGTACGTGCTGATGTGGCGATGACGGGTGAAATTACCCTGCGTGGTCAGGTTCTGCCGATTGGTGGCCTGAAAGAAAAACTGCTGGCGGCGCACCGTGGCGGGATCAAAACCGTACTAATTCCTTACGAGAACAAACGCGATCTTGAGGAAATTCCGGAAAACGTCATTGCCGACCTGGACATCCATCCGGTTAAGCGCATTGACGAGGTTCTGGCCCTGGCATTGCAAAACGAACCGTTTGGTATGCAGGTCGCGACCGTAAAATAGTGACCGCGCGCAAAGAGCGTTGATAAAAACAAGGCTGGTAAGGCATTTCGGACTTGCCAGCCTTTTTTTGTATAGCTAATTTAGATTGCTGGTTGGGTGTGTCATCATCAACTGGTGTTGTAAGGGCATGACAGGCCTGATATAACTGCTGCGCGGTCGCGCTGTGAAGGACTCAGGCGCGATATAAATTATAAAGAGAGGAAGAGAAGAGTGAATAAATCTCAACTGATAGACAAGATTGCCGCGGGGGCTGACATCTCTAAAGCGGCTGCTGGACGTGCGTTAGATGCTTTAATTGCTTCTGTTACTGAATCTCTGAAAGAAGGGGACGATGTAGCGCTGGTAGGTTTTGGTACTTTTGCTGTTAAAGAGCGTGCTGCGCGTACAGGTCGCAACCCTCAGACCGGCAAAGAAATCACTATCGCCGCAGCTAAGGTTCCGGGCTTCCGCGCTGGCAAGGCACTGAAAGACGCGGTTAACTGATCGCTTCCCTGTGGGAGGTGAAAAGTACAAGGGCGCATCGAGAGATGTGCCTTTTTTATTTATTCAGTCACTCTTATCTGAGTTTCTGCGAGTTGTGGGCTGACAATTGCCCCCTTTTCTTGTCAAAATACGACCCTATACGCAGCGTCGGGAAACTGAGTGACTGCGAGAGGTCTACAGTCACCTACAGCGGAGTGTTGTTACACCATGATGGACAATTTACGCACGGCAGCAAACAGCATCGTGCTCAAGATCATTTTCGGCGTCATTATCGTGTCGTTCATTTTGACCGGCGTCAGTAGCTACCTTATTGGCGGTAACAATAATTATGCCGCAAAGGTCAATGACCAGGAGATTGGGCGCGCACAATTCGAAAATGCGGTTGCCAGTGAACGTAATCGTATGCAGCAGCAACTGGGTGACCAGTTCTCAGAGCTGGCCGCGAATGAAAACTATATCAAATCCATGCGTCAGCAGGTGCTGAACCGCCTTATCGACGAAGCACTGCTGGACCAGTACGCGCATAACCTGCACCTGGGCATCAGCGATGAGCAGGTTAAGAAAGCGATTTTCTCCACCCAGGCTTTCCAGACCAACGGTAAATTCGATAACGACCGTTTCAACGGCATCGTCAACCAGATGGGTATGAATGCAGATCAGTATGCACAGGCGCTGCGCAACCAACTGACCTCTCAGCAACTGATCAACGCGATTGCGGGTACGGACTTCATGCTCAAAGGTGAGACGGATGAACTGGCGGCGCTGGTTTCCCAGCAGCGCGTTGTGCGTCAGGCGCTGATCGACGTGAATGCGCTGGCGGCAAAACAGACCGTAAGCGATCAGGAGATCGCCGGCTTCTATGAGCAGAATAAAACCCGCTTTGTCTCCCCGGAGCAGTTCCGTGTCAGCTATATCAAGTTGGATGCGGCCAATATGCAGCAGGACGTCAGCGATGCGGATATTCAGTCTTACTATGATCAGCACATGGATCAGTTCACGCAGCCGCAGCGTAATCGCTATAGCGTTATTCAGACCAAAACAGAAGATGACGCGAAAGCCGTGCTGGACGCACTGAGCAAAGGGGCAGATTTTGCCGCACTGGCGAAAGAAAAATCCACCGACATTATCTCTGCCCGTAACGGCGGTGATATGGGGTGGCTGGAGCCGGCCACCACACCTGACGAACTGAAAAATTCAGGTCTGAAAGACAAAGGCCAACTGTCAGGCGTGATCAAATCTTCCGTTGGCTTCCTGGTTGTTCGTCTTGATGACATTCAACCTGCAAAAGCTAAACCGCTGAGCGACGTTCATGACGAGATCGCCGCGAAAGTGAAGCAGGATAAGGCACTGGATGCCTGGTATGCCCTGCAACAGAAGGTGAGCGAAGCCGCAAGTAACGATAATGAATCTCTGGCGGGTGCTGAGCAAGTCGCCGGGACAAAAGCCGTTGAAACGGGCTGGTTTAGCCGTGACAGCCTGCCGCAAGAACTTAATTTTAAACCGGTTGCCAATGCTATTTTTGACGGTGGTCTGGTGGGTGTGAACGGTGCGCCGGGCAGTAACTCTGACATTATTACTGTCGATGGCGACCGCGCCTTCGTGTTGCGTGTGAGTGAGCATAAAGCAGAGGCGGTTAAGCCACTGGAAGAGGTTAAAGCTCAGGTCAGTGAGATCGTTAAACACAACAAAGCGGAGCAGCAGGCCAAACTGGATGCTGACAAGCTGATCGCTGAACTGAAAGCGGGTAAAGGCGATGATGCGCTGAAAGCCGCAGGGTTAAGCTTTGGCGCGGCGAAAACCTTGACTCGTACCGGTCAGGATCCGATTAGCCAGGCGGCATTCAGCCTGCCGTTGCCGGAGAAAGACAAACCGGGTTATGGCGTAGCGAACGATGCCCAGGGCAATGTCGCGATTCTGGCGTTAGATGAAGTGAAAGCTGGCACCATGCCGGACGACCAGAAGAAAGCGATGGTTCAGGGTATTACCCAGAACAATGCACAGATCGCTTTCGAGGCGCTGATGACCAACCTGCGTAAAGAGGCCAAAATCAAACTTGGCGCGATTATGGAACAGCAGGAATAGCGAGACGCTTCCCACAAATATTGCAACGCTTTGCAATTCAAAAGGCCGCTTTCGCGGCCTTTTCCACATTTGCGCTTCGCCATTTGTCCCGTTTTTCCCGGTTGTTTATCGTAGCCTCGTTGTTAAACACCAAGGAGAAACAGCATGAAACATGGAATCAAAGTACTTTTACTGACCCTTTCTTTTGCCTGTGCTGGTATCAGCCATAGTACGCTGGCAGCCCCCAATGGCGGTGGTGCGAAAGCGCCAGTGGTACAAACCAAAGCCGATAATGTCGCGACGCCGGGTGCTAAAACTCCCGACACGGCAAAAAGCACTGATGATGACGGTACAAGGGTTAGCATTAATACCGCCAGCGCTGAGGATCTGGCGCGGGTGATGAATGGCGTGGGCATGAAAAAAGCGCAGGCGATTGTGAGCTACCGGCAAGAGTACGGTCCCTTTAAGACTCTGGACGATCTGAAACAGGTGCCTGGTATGGGGAGCGCGCTTGTTGAACGCAACCTCGGAAATCTGACCCTATAAAAGATGATGCTTGCGTAGTGGCGAAATTTTGCCAGACTAGAGAGGTCATACCAGTTATGACCTCTGTTCCTATAACAAAAGTAAAGGTTAAAGCGCTATGCAGACTCAGATCAAAGTTCGTGGTTATCACCTCGATGTCTATCAGCATGTGAACAATGCCCGTTATCTGGAATTCCTGGAAGAAGCGCGTTGGGATGGGCTGGAAAACAATGAAAACTTTAAGTGGATGACGACGAATAACATCGCGTTCGTGGTCGTCAACATCAATATCAATTACCGTCGTCCTGCCGTGCTGGGCGACCGCCTGACGGTGACCAGCCACGTTAAACAGATTAACGGACGAAGCGGCGTGCTCAGCCAGGTCGTGACGCTGGAACCGGGAGGTGAAGTGGTGGCGGATGCGTTAGTGACCTTTGTGTGTATCGATCTTAAAACGCAAAAGGCGCTGGCGCTGGAAGGGGAGTTACGTGAAAGGCTGGAAGAGATGATCCGCGAAGAGGCGTGACAGTCGCAAAAATCTCCCGGATGCGGCATAAATGCCTTATCCGGGCTACCACCGGTTTTCTCCCTCTCCCCCTGGGAGAGGGTTGGGGTGAGGGGAATATGCGGCCCGGGAGGTGGGTTCCGTTCACCTTATGTTCATGGCGAAATGTCACCTCCGGACACGTGAACGGGTAAAGGGGAACACCGCGTTCCCCTTTACAATCCCCGCGGCCCCGCAAAAAATCGGTGCTTCGCACTGCGTTCGCCTCCCGCCCCGCTGCCTGCGGTCGGTTTGACTCGACCTCCTGTCTCGACAAACCTCAGTCCGCCATCCCTGGCGGCCTGACCTTGCCATCGGGTCTTCGTCTCACCGATTTCAGCGGGGACTCAACCCCCTCGCTGCACGCTCTGCGCCAGGGAGGCACAAAGATGTCGCTGTGGTTGTCATGCGGGAAAACGAGTCAGCCATGGCTAACAAGGTTGAAGACGTTCACAGTATCTACACGATTATCGCAGTGGATACAAATTGTAGCCCGGGGAAGCCATGTTCCCGGTTCATACCGCAGCGCACCCGGGAACCCAGAAGGATACGTTACTTCAACCCGGTTTTCTTTTTCATGGTAGCCATCACCGCAGTCTTATCGGCCAGGTAATGGCTCAGGCCATTCGCCCGCAGGTTACAGGCGGCGCACTGTCCGCAGCCATCGCCTTTGATGCCGTTATAGCAGGTCAACGTCTCATTGCGCACCAGTTCCAGCTTGCCCCAGTAATCTGCCAGCGCCCAGGTTTCGGCTTTGTCTATCCACATCAATGGCGTTTCAAAGCGAATATCTTTCGCCATGCCCAGAGTAACCGCATGGTTCAGGGCTTTGACAAACTCATCGCGGCAGTCCGGATAACCGGAAAAATCGGTTTCGCAAACGCCGGTGATCACCGCTTCGGCCTGCACCTGATATGCGTAAATGGCCGCCAGGGTCAAAAACAGAATATTGCGCCCGGGTACGAACGTATTCGGGATACCACTGGCATCAGGCTGATAATCCGGTACCGGGATGCTGTCGCGCGTCAGGCTGCTGACGGCCAGTTCATTCAGTAACGTTACATCCAACACTTTGTGCGCACGTGCGCCTAACTGTAATGCCAGTTCACGCGCCACATCGATTTCCGCACGATGACGCTGACCATAATCGAAGGTGACACAATGCACTTCATCGTATTGTTGCAACGCCTGAACCAGACAGGTTGTGGAATCCTGCCCGCCACTAAACACGACTACGGCACGTTTCATAATTATTCCCGGTATTCATTCATAAAGGCGATATGGTAGCGCGTGCGGATTGCCCCGACCAGCTTCTTCACCGCGCCGGTGCCGGTAGCCAGGCCTGGGTAAAATCAAACCAGCCACGGGTGTTCAGGCGAATGCCTTCTACGCCTGGTGGCGCGCTAATCCGATACTGATAATTAAACAGCGGTGTCAGTATGGCCTCATCCATCAGGTGGCTGAATACCACCTGCAACGCCTCGCTACGCGCAGTTTCGTCCGCCACGCTTTGCACGGCATCGAGCGTAGCCTGCAAATGGGAGAATTGCGCACGGCTGAGTACATTGGGCCAGACCGGGTCGCAGCGCAGCCACTGTTCCAGCGCATATTCCGGGGCTTCGCCAATCAGCCTGTCGCCCATTAGTAAGTCTGCCTGCGCCAGCGCACTGCACCCATCCCAGGTTTTCGCATCATGAAAAATCAGCGTGACATCGCAACCCTGTTCCGCCAGATAACGTTTGAACTGTTGCGCCATAGTGTGTAATTCCACCGGAAGATGGTAAAGCAAAGTTAACGTGGGCGGTAACTCAACGCTCTCTTCCGGTGGCCACTGCGGAATCGTCCAGCCAGGGAGCAGTTCTTTACTGGGGGTAATGAGGTTTTCATCCAGCGGCAGTGTCTCCAGCAGCGACGTCTGATGGATGATTTGCACAAGGCGTCGTGACTGTGCCGGGGTGAGATTCGCGCCAATACGTTGTGTCAGATAACAAAACCCAAGGCTGACACTGTTACTCACTTGCTGCAAATGCACGAGTTCATCAGGCTCGCCAATCGCAATCTGCACCGGGTGGCGACAACTGGTCCCGAGATTCTGCTCAAAAAGCTGCGGTGTAATCCAGAACTCCACCGCTTTCAATAATGGATGAGTGAGGTGGTACTGCTCATGACTTTCCAGTCTGACCAGTTCCTTACTGAATGAGGCCAGACGGAACGGCCCGGTACCGATTAGTGGCATTTGCGGATGCGCCAGCGTGGTGGCATAGCTGGCAAGCCGGTGCGCCAGCCAGAAATCCGGATGGTGCAACGTAAATGTCAGACAGTGGGAATGGGTCGCCTCCACGCTTTTGACGCTGGCGAACAGCGTCCGTAAGGCGGGCAGTTCAAGGAGTAGCATGAAACGTGTTTGCAACTGGCGAACATTCACGACATCGCCGTTATGCCAGTGCAACGTCGTGCGGATATGAAACCGCCAGGTCAGCTTGTCCTCGCTAATATCCCAGTGATGCGCTAAATCCCCCTGCGGTAAAAAGCTATCGTCAACGAAACGCGTCAGGCCAGAGAAGATTTGCCCGGCAAGATGCTGTTCCGCCCTGCCAGGTAAAAAACCCTGCCGTAGCGGCTCCAGAGGGCGGTAGTAAGGAATGCGTAACGTCGGGGTATCGTTTTGCCAGAGCCCGCCAAGGAAGGGGTTCAGTAAAATGCGCAAATCTTCCGGCGCGAGCTGCGCCAGCGCCAGCGCGTTTTGCTGCTGGCCCTCATTCAGCGCCTGCTCCATCATCTCCTGACGCAGGGATTCCGGCGTCCGCAAAAACTGCAACGCTGCACGCTTACCCCGCCCGGAGCGGGAATCCCAGTTCAGCCAGCCGGCTTCCTGCATCTGGCGTAATAGCGTACGCATATGGCGTTCGCTGCAAAAACAGCGTGCGGCAAGTTCGGCCACGCTGACCTGTTGCGCTTCTCCTGATGAGACCTGCCAGAGGCGCTGGTATTGATTGAGTCTGTTAAGGAGTCGCATAAACCCGGAACAATTCTCTCTATCTGCTCACTATTACTTCCGTATATATCAGGCAATACTTCTGCGCAATACACGGCGATCACATCTGGAGATGAAATATGGCCCGGCTGGCTGCTTTTGATATGGACGGTACTTTGTTGATGCCCGATCACCGCCTTGGTGAGCAAACTGTAGCAACGCTGCGCCGTCTGCGTGAACGCGACATTACCCTCACTTTTGCGACCGGCAGGCATGCGCTGGAGATGCGCAAGCTCATCGACATCCTCGCGCTGGACGCTTTTTTGATAACCGGCAACGGTACGCGCGTCCACTCTCTGGAGGGGGAGCTTTTACATCGCCAGGACCTTGATCCCGAAGTGGCTGAACTCGTACTGCACAGCAAATGGGATACGCAGGCCAGCATCCATGCGTTTAACGATGACGGCTGGATGACGGATAAACCTGTCCCGGAGGCGTTGGACGAACATATCTACAGTGGATTCACTTACCAGTTGGTGGATCTCAAGCGACTGCCTGCCCATGACGTGACCAAAATCTGTTTTGTGGGTGAACATGACGACCTGTGCCGTCTGCGGATCCAGATGAATGAAGTGTTAGGCGGACGCGCCAATTTATGCTTTTCCGCCTCTTACTGTCTGGAGGTATTACCGCTCGGCTGCAACAAAGGTTCGGCATTGACCATGCTCAGCTCGCTGCTGGGCGTGCCGATGCAGGATTGCATGGCGTTCGGCGACGCTATGAATGACAGAGAGATGCTGGCAAGCGTAGGGCGCGGCATGATCATGGGAAATGCCATGCCACAGTTGCGCGCCGCGCTTCCACACTTACCGGTTATCGGACACTGCCGCGATCAGGCCGTGTCGCACTTCTTAACGCATTGGCTGGATACACCTAATCTTCCTTATTCCCCCGAATGATGAGATCTTTTCCAGCGGCCAGGTGTGAATGCCTGGCTTTTTTATTTTATCAGCGAGTTAATTTCTTCCCGCCACGGGCGAATATCGCCGATATTGGCTTCGACCCACTGCGGGTTGTAGTAGGTATCAAGATAACGTTCGCCGCTGTCGCACAACAGGGTCACGATAGAGCCACTCCGCCCCTCGTCGCGCATACGCGCCGCCAGTTGTAAGGCTCCCCACATATTGGTGCCGGTCGATGCGCCAACCCGACGCCCTAATTGTGTCTCCAGCCATTGCGCCGTTGCCACACTGGCGGCATCCGGCACTCGCAACATCTCGTCCACCACGTCAGGAATAAATGAAGGTTCGACGCGTGGTCGGCCAATGCCTTCAATTTTGCTTCCCACCGAGGAACGCAGCCTGGCGTCTCGGGTCTGCCAGAAATCGAGAAACACCGAGTTTTCCGGATCCACGACCATCAGTTCGGTGCTGTAGCCCTGACAGCGAATGTAACGCCCGATAGTGGCCGATGTGCCACCCGTACCTGCGCTCATGACGATATAGTCCGGCACCGGATGCGGCTCGTTTTTCATCTGGCGAAAAATGCTATCCGCAATGTTGTTATTACCGCGCCAGTCGGTGGCGCGCTCGGCATAGGTAAACTGATCCATATAATGGCCGTTCAGTTCACGCGCCAGGGTTTCTGAGGCCGCGTAAATCTCGCAGGCGCTCTCCACGAAGTGACAGCGACCACCGTAAAATTCAATCTGCTCGACTTTTCGTTTTGCCGTGCAATAAGGCATAACGGCAATAAACGGTAATCCCAGCAGACGGGCAAAATACGCTTCTGATACCGCCGTTGAACCGGATGACGCTTCAATGATGGTGGTGCCTTCTTTAATCCAGCCATTACACAGGCCATAGAGAAAGAGTGAACGCGCCAGACGATGTTTAAGGCTTCCGGTTGGATGCGTACTTTCATCTTTCAGATAGAGCCTGATGCCGGGGAAAGCAGGCAGCGCGAGACGGATCAGGTGCGTGTCCGCAGATCGCTGATAATCGGCATTGATTTCGTTAATGGCGTGCTTAACCCAGTCACTGTTCATACATCGTTTCCATTTATCATTTTGTGCCCAGATTAGCGGAAAACGCAGGAAAAATTGTTGCCATTTAAACTTTGAAATAGACTGTTAAGAGAAAAACTTTCTCCGGGAAGGCGTAATGCTAGATAAAATAGATCGTAAGTTGCTTTCTTTGCTCCAGCAGGACTGCACACTCTCTTTGCAGGCGCTGGCGGATGCCGTTAATCTGACCAGCACGCCATGCTGGAAACGACTAAAGCGGCTTGAGGAGGAGGGGATCCTGCTCGGACGGGTAGCCATGCTGGATGCGGAGAAACTTGGCCTGAGCCTGACCGCATTTGTGCTGATCAAAACCCAGCATCACAGCAGCGACTGGTACTGTCGCTTCACCGCCGTGGTCTCGGAAATGCCGGAAGTGCTTGGATTCTGGCGTATGGCGGGGGAGTATGATTACCTGTTACGCGTTCAGGTTGCGGACATGAAACGTTATGACGACTTCTACAAAAAACTGGTCAATAGTGTACCTGGCTTGTCCGATGTGACATCCAGTTTTGCGATGGAACAGATAAAATACACCACGGCTTTGCCCATTGAATAACCCTCCCGGCGGTAGCCGGAAAACTCACGTTCAGGATGTAACCGCGTGCGATTATTTGCTCAGTTAAGCTGGTACTTTCGCCGGGAGTGGCGACGCTATCTCGGTGCTGTAGGCCTGCTTATCATTATTGCGATTCTACAACTCGTCCCGCCTAAGGTGGTGGGGATCATTGTCGATGGCGTTACCCGCCAGCACTTTACCGCATCGCAGATCATGATGTGGGTCGGGACACTGGTGCTGATTGCTATCGTCATCTACCTGCTGCGCTATGTCTGGCGCGTCTGGCTGTTTGGCGCGTCCTATCAGCTCGCCGTCGAGCTACGCGAAGATTTTTACCGCCAGCTCAGCCGCCAGCATCCGGAATTTTATCTGCGCCACCGTACCGGCGACTTGATGGCGCGCGCTACGAATGACGTTGACCGGGTGGTGTTCGCCGCCGGGGAAGGCGTGCTCACGCTGGTGGATTCACTGGTGATGGGCTGCGTGGTGCTGGTGGTGATGTCCACGCAGATTAGCTGGCAGCTGACGCTGTTGTCGCTGTTGCCAATGCCGATTATGGCCATTTTTATTAAACGTTACGGCGACCAGTTGCACCAGCGCTTCAAGCTGGCGCAGGCGGCGTTCTCCTCGCTGAACGATCGTACTCAGGAGAGCATGACCAGCATTCGCATGATCAAGGCATTTGGTCTGGAAGACAGGCAATCGGCGCTGTTTGCCGCGGAGGCCGCCGATACCGGGGCGAAAAACATGCGTGTCGCCCGCGTCGATGCCCGTTTTGATCCGACCATTTATATTGCTATCGGCATGGCAAACCTGCTGGCGATTGGCGGCGGGAGCTGGATGGTGATTCAGGGCTCGCTCACGCTGGGGCAGCTTACCAGCTTCACCATGTATCTTGGCTTAATGATTTGGCCGATGCTGGCGCTGGCCTGGATGTTTAACATCGTTGAGCGCGGCAGCGCCGCCTATAGCCGTATTCGCGACATGCTGGCGGAAGCGCCGGTGGTGACCGACGGTACAGAACCGGTTCCGGAAGGGCGCGGTAGCCTGCAGATTACGATTCGCGAATTTACGTATCCGCAAACGGCACAGCCGATTTTGAATAATGTGAATGTCTCCCTGCTACCTGGCCAGATGTTAGGGATTTGCGGGCCAACGGGGGCGGGTAAATCCACCTTGCTCTCTCTGATTCAGCGCCATTTCGATGTTGAGCAGGGGGATATTCGTTTCCATGGGGTGCCGCTGACGCAACTAAAACTGGATGACTGGCGCAGCCGCCTGGCGGTGGTGAATCAGACACCGTTCCTGTTCTCCGACACTGTCGCCAATAATATCGCGCTGGGTAAACCGGGGGCGACGCAGGACGAGATTGAACATGTGGCGCGGCTTGCCAGCGTGCATGAGGATATCCTGCGCCTGCCGCAGGGCTATGATACCGAAGTCGGCGAGCGCGGCGTAATGCTCTCCGGCGGGCAAAAGCAGCGTATCTCAATTGCCCGCGCGCTGCTGCTGAACGCAGAGATTCTGCTGTTGGACGATGCGCTCTCTGCCGTAGATGGCCGCACCGAGCACCAGATTCTACATAACCTGCGTCAGTGGGGAGAAGGGCGTACGGTAATTATCAGCGCTCATCGCCTGTCGGCGCTGACGGAAGCCAGTGAGATTTTAGTGATGCAGCATGGACATATCGGGCAACGTGGGCAACATGAACAGCTTGCGCGCCAGCCCGGCTGGTATCGTGATATGTATCGCTATCAACAACTGGAAGCGGCGCTGGATGACACGCCAGAGGAGGCGGTTGATGCGTAAGTTAGTGCAACAGTGGCCTACTCTGAAACGGTTGCTGGTCTACGGTTCTCCCTGGCGTAAACCGCTGACCAAAGCCGTCGTGATGCTGTGGGTCGCGGCGGCGGCGGAAGTGTCCGGACCGGCGCTGATCAGCTATTTTATCGACAATATGGTGGCGAAAAGCTACCTGCCCGTTGGGCTGGTGGCGGGGATGGTCGTTGTCTATGTCGGCCTGCAGGTGCTGGCGGCCGGGCTGCATTATGCCCAGGCGCTGCTGTTTAACCAGGCCGCCGTCGGCGTGGTACAGCGGTTGCGTACCGATGTGATGGATGCTGCTCTGCGACAGCCGCTGAGCGCCTTCGACACCCAGCCGGTCGGGCAGATCATTTCGCGTGTGACCAACGATACCGAAGTGATCCGCGATCTCTATGTGACGGTGGTGGCGACAGTATTGCGCAGTGCGGCGCTGATTGGCGCGATGCTGGTGGCGATGTTCAGCCTCGACTGGCGTATGGCGCTTGTCGCTATCTGTATCTTCCCGGCGGTTATCATCGTGATGTTGATATATCAGCGTTACAGCACGCCAATTGTGCGCCGTATGCGGGCTTACCTGGCGGATATCAACGATGGCTTCAACGAAGTCATCAATGGGATGAGCGTGATCCAGCAGTTTCGCCAGCAGGCGCGTTTTGGTGAGCGCATGGGATCGGCAAGCCGCTCCCATTACCTGGCGCGAATGCAGACGTTACGTCTCGATGGCTTCCTGCTGCGTCCTTTACTGAGCCTCTTTTCCGCGCTGGTGCTGTGCGGCCTGTTAATGCTGTTTGGCTTTAGCCCGGCTGGCACGATGGAGGTTGGGGTGCTGTATGCCTTTATCAGTTATCTTGGTCGCCTGAATGAACCGTTGATTGAGCTGACGACCCAGCAGTCGATGCTCCAGCAGGCAGTAGTGGCCGGGGAGCGTGTCTTTGAGCTGATGGACTGTCCACGCCAGACCTATGGCTACGACGATGAGCCGCTAAAAAGCGGGTCTATTGATATCAACGATGTCTCGTTTGCCTATCGTGATGACCGTCTGGTGCTGCAGGACATTAGCCTGAATGTACCTGCCCGCAGTTTTGTGGCCCTGGTGGGGCATACCGGTAGCGGTAAAAGTACGCTGGCAAGCCTGCTCATGGGCTACTACCCGCTGACCAAAGGAGAAATCCGCCTGGATGGCCGGCCACTCTCCGCGCTGAGCCACAGCACATTGCGTAAAGGAGTAGCGATGGTGCAACAAGACCCGGTGGTGATGGCGGATACCTTCTTTGCCAACGTCACGCTGGGGCGTGATATTTCCGAGGAGCAGGTCTGGCATGCGCTGGAGGTGGTGCAATTGGCCGGGCTGGCGCGCGAAATGCCGGAGGGGATTTATACCCGCCTTGGCGAGCAGGGGAATAATCTCTCCGTCGGGCAGAAGCAACTGCTGGCGCTGGCGCGTGTACTGGTTGATACGCCGCAAATTCTGATTCTGGACGAAGCAACGGCGAATATCGATTCAGGCACCGAAAAGGCCATTCAGCAGGCGCTGGTGGCGGTCCGGCAGCACACGACACTGGTCGTGATTGCACACCGGCTGTCGACGATTGTCGAGGCGGAAACCATTCTTGTCCTCAATCGCGGTCAGGCCGTTGAACGTGGTACGCATCAGCAACTGCTTGAGGCAAAAGGGCGCTACTGGCAGATGTATCAACTGCAACTGGCAGGGGAGGAGCTTGCCGCCAGTGTTCGAGAAGAATCGCTAATCGCCTGATGCACCAAAATTAAGCATGCTACTAACAGGATCCGCTGTTGGTGCAAAAAAGTAACGCACCACGCACTGTCGTGGTGCGTTTTTCTTTTCCAGGAACAATCTGAACCATTCCCATTTTCATCGCTGCGCTATGACATCCTTCTTAGACGGCTTAACAGCCTGAAATTTTCCCGTTTTTCATTTTTGGCACACCGCTTGCAATATCTCATGCGTATTAGCTGCGGCCATTATCGATTTTCGACTGGAGGGGGATCTATGAAGCTGGTTACCGTGGTAATTAAGCCATTCAAACTGGAAGACGTTCGTGAAGCGCTGTCTTCAATTGGTATTCAAGGGTTAACCGTAACCGAAGTGAAAGGTTTCGGACGTCAGAAAGGACACGCTGAGTTGTACCGTGGTGCGGAGTACAGCGTTAACTTCCTGCCAAAAGTGAAGATTGATGTGGCAATTGCTGACGATCAGCTCGATGAAGTCATTGATGTCATTAGCAAAGCGGCCTACACCGGAAAAATTGGCGACGGCAAAATTTTCGTTGCCGAGCTGCAACGCGTCATTCGTATTCGTACCGGCGAAGCCGACGAAGCGGCACTGTAATACCTGGCACACAGTGAGGGGATGGGTAAAATGAAGAAAGCACTATTAAAAGCGGGTCTGGCCTCGCTGGCATTACTGCCGTGTCTGGCTATGGCAGCCGATCCGGTTGTCGTCGATAAAGCCGACAATGCCTTTATGATGATTTGCACCGCGCTGGTGCTGTTTATGTCAATTCCGGGCATCGCCCTGTTCTATGGTGGTTTAATCCGCGGTAAAAACGTCCTTTCTATGCTGACACAGGTTGCGGTTACGTTCGCACTGGTGTGCGTGCTGTGGGTGGTTTACGGCTACTCTCTGGCCTTTGGCACTGGCGGCAGCTTCTTCGGTAGCTTCGACTGGGTGATGCTGAAAAATATTGAGCTGAAAGCGCTGATGGGCACCATCTATCAGTACATTCACGTTGCGTTCCAGGGCTCGTTTGCCTGTATTACCGTCGGCCTGATTGTCGGTGCGCTGGCAGAACGTATCCGTTTCTCCGCAGTACTGATTTTCGTCGTGGTATGGCTGACGCTGTCCTACGTGCCGATCGCACACATGGTCTGGGGTGGTGGTCTGCTGGCAACCCATGGCGCCATGGATTTTGCGGGCGGTACAGTCGTTCACATCAACGCAGCCGTTGCAGGCCTGGTGGGTGCTTACCTGATTGGCAAACGCGTCGGTTTCGGTAAAGAAGCGTTTAAACCGCACAACCTGCCGATGGTGTTTACCGGTACAGCAATCCTCTATTTTGGCTGGTTCGGCTTCAACGCCGGTTCTGCGAGTGCTGCGAACGAAATTGCGGGTCTGGCTTTCGTTAACACCGTCGTGGCAACAGCGGGTGCGATCCTCTCTTGGGTCTTCGGTGAGTGGGCGCTGCGCGGCAAACCGTCTCTGTTGGGTGCCTGTTCTGGTGCGATTGCTGGCCTCGTGGGTATCACCCCGGCGTGTGGTTACGTTGGTGTAGGTGGCGCGCTGATCGTGGGCATCGTTGCAGGTCTGGCGGGGCTGTGGGGCGTTACCGCGCTGAAACGCTGGCTGCGTGTTGACGACCCGTGTGATGTCTTCGGTGTTCACGGCGTGTGCGGTATCGTAGGTTGTATCATGACAGGTATCTTCGCAGCCACTTCACTGGGCGGCGTGGGTTATGCCGAAGGCGTGACCATGGGCCATCAGGTTCTGGTACAACTGGAAAGTATCGCCATTACTATCGTATGGTCTGGTATTGTCGCCTTTATCGGTTACAAACTGGCTGATATGACAGTGGGTCTGCGTGTTCCGGAAGATCAGGAACGCGAAGGGCTGGACGTCAACAGCCACGGCGAGAACGCCTACAACGCCTGATCGAACTGAGTTATCTCCTGAGCAACATAAGCCTCCCCATTGGGAGGCTTATGTTATTGTACTGCGGTCAGACCGCCGCATCGCGGTTACGCATTACCCCTTCCTGGACGGTAGAGGCGACCAGGACGCCATCCCGGTTGTAAAACTCTCCGCGGACAAAACCGCGTGCGCTCGATGCCGAGGTACTTTCCACACTGTAAAGCAGCCAGTCGTTTAAATCGAAAGGGCGATGGAACCACATGGAGTGGTCGATGGTTGCCACCTGCATGCCTTTTTCGAGAAAACCTACGCCATGGGGCTGGAGCGCAACCAACAGGAAGTGAAAGTCAGACGCGTAGCCGAGCAGATATTGCTGGACGCGTAAATCCTGCGGCAACGTGCCATTGGCGCGCATCCAGACCTGGCGGGTTGGCTCGGCGACGTGTCCTTTTAGCGGGTTGTGAAATTCCACGGGGCGGATTTCAATCGGTTTGTCGCCGAGAAATTTCTCTTTTACCAGCGGCGGTAAAAACGCAGACAGCTCGCGGGCAATTTCCGTTTCGGATTTCAACGACTCCGGTGCTGGCGCATAAGGCATCGCCTTTTGATGCTCATAGCCCGGTTCCGGTGCCTGGAATGACGCCGTCATATAAAAAATCGGTTTCCCGTTTTGAATGGCCGCCACGCGACGAGCGCTAAAACTATTACCGTCACGTAACACTTCGACGTCATAAATAATGGGTTTCTGGCTATCGCCCGGACGCAGAAAATAGCTGTGAAACGAGTGCACCAGCCTGTCTGCCGGTACGGTTTCTTTCGCCGCGTATAGCGCTTGCCCAACCACCTGACCACCGAACACCTGGCGCAGACCTAAGTCTTCGCTCTGCCCTCGAAACAGACCTTCCTCTATTTTTTCCAGATTCAACAATGACAGCAGATTTGTAAGCGCCTGACTCATAGGTGTCCTCAATAAAAATAAAACCGACGCAGCGGATTCCTTGATCAGTATAACCTGGAAATAAAAGTGGTCCGATGGGTGCAATAATCTGAATAGATGGGGGTTTGCAGGCAAAAATCAGTGACATGTGCCACACTTGAACACGTTACGATGGTCCAACCACACATTCTGGCAGAAAACATTCTTGCTGGTGCATAGAAGATAAGGAGAACTCATGAAACTCGTGCACATGTTAAGTGGTTTAGCAGTCGCTGTAGCGCTGACTGCCTGCGCAAAAAAAGCCGCAGACATTCCAACGCCTGCACCAAACCCGCAGGCACCTGCGGCGAGTACGGCGGCGATAACCCAACCTAACGTCTCTGGTACGGTATGGATCCGCCAGAAAGTGGCGTTACCGCCGAATGCGGTCCTGACCGTCACTGTCTCTGACGCCTCCATGGCCGATGCGCCGTCTAAAGTGATTGCCCAAAAAGCGGTTCGCACCGAAGGTAAACAGGCGCCGTTTAGCTTTGTCTTGCCTTTTAACCCGGCAGACATCCAGCCTAACGCGCGTCTGCTGCTGAGTGCGGCTATTACCATTGATGACAAAATGGTCTTTGTAACCGATACGGTTAAACCGATCATTAACCAGGGCGGTACGAAAGCTGACCTGACACTGGTTCCGGTCCAGCAGACCGCTATTCCGTTGCAGTCAGGCGGTGGCGCGACAACTACCGTGCCTTCAACATCCCCAACCCAGGTAAGCCCTTCTACGGCAACGCCTGCACCAACGCAGATGTAATGTGCGTGCCTCCTCTCCTGTGGGAGAGGAGGTTTCAGTAAATCCAGCGATAGCGCTGCATATCAATTTGTCCACTGCCGGATACCGCTACACCTTCTTCCATTAATGCCTGTCGCTGACGTTGTAAATCCGGTCCGCTTAATGAAATTGAGCCGTGGCGATTAACCACCCGATGCCAGGGTAAAGTACTGCCCTCCGGTAAACGCTTTAGCACGCCACCGACCTGTCTGGCTGCACGTGGCGACCCCGCCAGCCTGGCGACATCACCATAGGTTGTGACATAGCCCTCTGGAATCGAGGCGACGATTTGCCATACCCGCTGTGGAAAAGAATCGTGATTATCCATACTGCCTTCCTGACTGACGAAAGGTCAGCATAAACAGCCTGGTCGTGACTGTGAAGGGGAGATTGCACAAGAAATCGGCATCCGTCAGGGTGCGGCTTGCAATTGCGGCATGGGACATGGATAATGCGCCAGCGCGTTGGTTAACAACGCTCTCAATGGGGGCTCTGTTGGTTCTCCCGCAACGCTACTTTGTTTACCAGGTCAGGTCCGGAAGGAAGCAGCCAAGGCAAAGGACGTGTGTGCCGGGATGTAGCTGGCAGGGCCCCCACCCATTTCTGGGTAAGTACTTGTTAGACAACGTCTAACGTACTGAAATCTCTCCCCCATAGCCTTAGTGGTACAAAAACTGTGTATCACCAGTAGGCTGCACTATGTCTCTTATGCTCTCCCGTCATGGGATCTGGTACTACCGGAAAGTTAACGTCTTACCCTGTGGTAAACGCCGTGAGTTTCGTCGTTCGTTAGGTACTCGTTCAAAGACTGAAGCGACAAAGCGATCTTTACGCTTTGCAGATCGCCCTTGGCTGATTACTGAAACTTCTACAACTACAATCGATTTGATCCAATCCTCCCATTCAGACTTGTCGCTTAGCGAGCTAAAACTTCATGCTGAGCAGTACGTTGAGTTTAAAAGCCGTGAAGTTTGTGAAAGGGAAGTTTCTTCTATCAAATGCTGTATTGATAAGTACTTTAGCTTCACTGATCAGGTGTTTAAGCGTAGCAGGGCTGCTGAATTCATTAGCGGGCTGGATGTCGCGATTCCTACAAAGAACAAATATGTTAAGAAAATCAGTGGGTTTTTCCGATGGCTGAAACACCGTACTGACTATGATTTTCAGAATCCCTTTGAGGGATTGCTCCAAAAGGATCGCGAGCCAGTATCCCAGAAGCGGGAGGCATATACCTCTGCTCAGATCAGACGCCTGGAGAATGGGATTAGTACTTTACCTGACTGGAAAAGATGGATTATTTTGCTCGGACGATTTACAGGGATGAGAGCTAACGAAATTTGTCAGCTATATCATGGTGATATATTAAGTGATGATGGAAGGTGGTGCATCAGGATTGATGATCGTCATGATGGGCAGGTGGTCAAAACGGAGAACAGTAAACGTACAATACCAATTCATAATAAATTGATAGATATAGGATTTTTGGACTATGTACAGAACCAGAAGGGTAGACTGTTCCCGCAGTTAACTTTCTATAAAGGGTCATACAGCCACTACTTCACCCGCTGGTTTAGCGGTTATCGCAAAAAATTAGGGGTTCCAGAGTTTCATTCACTGCGACATTACATTGCCACCAAGTTAAAAAATGCTGGTGTAGTGGAGCATTATGCTGCTGCATTCTTAGGACATGCAGATAATTCAATCACATACCGAAGATATGGTAAGTCAGTCGTTGTGTCTCAACTATATGATTTATTGAAACATATTTGATTCGTACTAAGCAGCCTCTTCGCTGAGATCCTGCTTAGTGACGGGAGAGCATAAGAGACATAGTGCAGCCTACTGGTGATACACAGTTTTTGTACCACTAAGGCTATGGGGGAGAGATTTCAGTACGTTAGACGTTGTCTAACAAGTACTTACCCAGAAATGGGTGGGGGCCCTGCCATCAGCCATTAGTACTAAATTGTGTTGGTTAATCAATTGGTTATAGTGGTAGTACTACAACAGTACTGTACCACTCTCGATAGTACCGTCCAGCACAAAATCTTGCAAGGTAACGTATTTGCAATGATTTATAGATACTTTTTTATCTTTAATAGTCCAGTATTCCATTGGATCGTACTGTTGCATAAATGTCTGTACCACTTGGAAAGTACAAAAGAACATTTGACATAATTAATGAATGTATCAATAAAGAAGTACAAATATACCTGCGACTTAATCGAAGGATGTATCGTTTAGAAAGTACAAAGATAGTGCCTAAATGATATATGATTTTTTTATTTGAATAGTAATGTGATTGTCAAGAAAAACTTGCAACTATTCCTTGATTGGGGCAATTTTGCCCGTTAACATATAGCCAATCGAACATAAATAGCAGCCGTAGGAGGTTAACCATGAGATGATTTTTAATTTAGAGGAGTAACAAAATGTCAAAGAAAAATAGTAGGATCCCTTCCGTAATTGTTAATGAAATAAAACATCTATTTAATGAGCTAGCTGCTTTTGGCGTTACAGTTCAACGTAGGCAAAGTAGTACAAAAGCCTACATCCAGGTTTTGGATGAATATCAGAGGAGTGAGAGGATTCACACCATTTACCTAAAGGACGATAAAATACGATATCGTGGCCTTAACATAGAAAGCGGCAATATAACAGAAGTCGATATAGAAGATAACGAAGTAAAATTTGCGATGTATTCGACATTAATTATGAAACTTCCTGTAGCTTTTGAGGCAGTGAAGCAGCTTCTTTCACTTGTTGATAAACATGGTCTTGTAGTTGTCGCAACTCCTAAATACTAATAACTAAAACGACGAAAGGCCAATTCACTGGAAGGAATCGGCCTTTCTAAATTAATCAATATGGAGCGTGTGCAAATGATTAATCCTACACCTATTTATAATAAATTTAGGTACGTATCTGCTGAGTGTGGTTCAGGTAAAACATATAAATTATGTGAGAATATCAATAAAGTACTTAACACAAAAGGCAGTACTGAAAAGTTCATTATCGTACAAAACACACAGAAACTTGCAACAGATACGTCTAAAAACTTTGATAGCTGCAAATTGCTGATTAGTGATTTAATGCCCGGGAGTAAAAATGTCATTAATACAGTGCTGGATTTCCTCAAAGCACCAGTTGAGCGGGTTCTTATCATTAGTGATAAAACATTTTTTAGAATACCAGTTGAAATGTTAGAAGGTTGGCAGATTTGGCTTGATGATGTGACTAATTTCCATTCATTCAAAAATATTAATGACGATAATCAGAGAATCAAAGACATTATATATCATGAACTGATGCAGGAGCATGAGATTGTCGACGAGGAAAAGGAACGATATTTAACAGCGAAAAAGAAAGCAGTAAAAGGGGATTTAATAAACAAAATCGCCCAAGAGCTTTCTGTTATAGCTGAGAATGATATTTTCATCATGAACAACGATTACTTTGTCGATCCAGAGAAAGTGCAATTGAGCATTCTTGGATGGAAAGATCTCAGTAAGTATCTCGGATTACCTGTTACTTTCATGGGGGCAAACTTCGAAAATTCATTGATTTATAAGGCAAATCAAGGGATGTTTGAAGAAATCAGTCTGGATGATCTGCAACAACGAAAAGTACCTTTAACTGAACGCCTCAAAGTATACTATTTCTCAGAAAATATAAAATTATCAAAGACATGGAAGGAAAGAAATCCCGGTCAACTCCAACGTGTTTATGCTTACCTCTCTGAAGTACTCGAAGGTCAGGAATACTACTGGACGAACAACAATACCGACAAGCAGAGGCTGCACAAGGCTTACAGAATAAGCCCTGATGCGAGGGGGCATAACGACTACAAAGATCAACATACATGCGTCTGGTTAGCCTGTATGCGTCCTGACGACACAGAAGCGAAACTGTGTGAGTTGCTATTAAAGATTACAGGTGAAGACATCCATCAGGCGAGAGAGTACGAAAACCTTCACCAGTTCGCTTTAAGAGGGATATCACGTCAGTTTAACAGTACCGAAACTCAGATTGTCTATGTGTTCGATAAATGGCAGGCTGAATCATTGAGTACAAATATTGAACATATTCCGGGAGTGCTGGAAAACGTGGAACCGGGTGTGCCGGGAAGGCCAAAGGGAGCCACAAACGTTAAGAGACTGCCTGCATTGAGTGATACAAAATCGAAGCGTTTCAGTCGCTGGAAAAAGGAGAATCCGGGGCTTGAGTTAGTGGCATTCAAAGCATTTCTTGCAAGTACTGTCAACGCGGATCTCAGTACTGACGATACTACGGCTATGTGGGGCAGATACCAGAAAGCAGTACAAAAAAGAGATGCAAATTCAGTCCGAAACACCGACATGAAAAGCAGCAGCATGTCCAAAAATAACCCCTTATAATATTAGTTAGAGAAAAAACGGACATCAACCAAAGAGCGAAAGCGAATTAACTGCCTGAAAGCAGGAGCGGCGAAGCAAGCGAACTGTTTCGGGTAGTTAGTGAGAGTGCTCACGCAGTGAGTACTTGATAGCTATCTTATTGTTATAATTATATAAATGATTAAACAGTACCCGCAAGCGAGTACTGTTCGCTGGATTAGGTTCTACTGCTCGTTCCCTTCGGTCACTTGCAGAGCGAACCAAATCGCGTTTTTTTGCTCTTTTCGGAAGTACATACTGACTGTTATTTAATTACTTATTTTACAAATAATCCCTTTGTGTACTTAGTGCGTATCTGCTGTTTTAGTTACTTGAAAAGCCCTGTCAGTACTGACCAGAGCGGAGCGAACCCCGATCCAGTCATTTCCTTTCTATGACGGTGTTTCGGACAAAACGCACAGGAAGCCCTTGAGGGGGAGGTAGTTCATAAGGCATCGGAGCAGTAAAAAAACACCTCAGAAATGCACTGAGAACGTTTAAAGGGCTTCATAAACACATACTACAGATGATTCAGTACTATCAGTACTTCACCCAGCATATCAAAGGAGAATAGTGAATCCTGATTGACGATCATCGCACTGTATTTGGGGTTATCACTGCTTAAATTGTATCCATCTGGCACTATCTGAACTCGCTTGTACAAGTAGTTTCCTTCCTTGTGGAGTACTACCACTTTACCGTCTTTTAATTGCTTATGTTGCTGATCAACAAGTAAAATACTGCCAACTAAGAATGTTGGTTCCATTACATCTGTACTGACCCGTAATGCAGCAAGAGTTCCTGCCTTTTCCTGTAAATCGGGGAAAACACCTGAATCCAGTAAAAGGAAATCATTAGAATCAATAAAAGGAATTTTCAACAGTTCTTCGGCTTGGTCTGTGTTTGCCGATTTTGAAAACTCTTTTCCAGTAGCCAGCCATTCAACCGACACGCCACCAGCTTTAGCCAGAAGCACAAGATTCTCAAGCGTAGGGCTTGATACAGCTTGTAGATAGTTGTGGACAGTACTGTAGCCAATGCCTGCTTTTTTGGCGAAATCTCGCCCTGAACCAGAAGGTACTATTGATTTAAGTCTTTCGCTGAACTGCTCAACGCTCTCTTTTTTGCCTGCCATTCACAGTCACCACATTAACAGGAACTTTGTTCCTTATTTTTATTTGACGAATTCCTTTTAATGATCAATCATGTTCTTAATCTTAGTAATGAGTGGTCATTATGAGTATTCACAATCAATCAGGATCGCAGATAAAGGATCAGAATTCCAGTACTGAGAACTGGCATAGGGCCGATATCTTAGCAGCTATCAAGAAGCGAGGAGGAACGTTGGCACAGTTATCCAGAGATAGCGGTTTACATGAAAGAACACTTTATAACGTACTTGAGCGACATTGGCCGAAAGGTGAGCGAATTATTGCCGATTTTATCGGTGTACCCGTTAGTACGATCTGGCCTGAACGCTATGAGAAACTTAACGTAAATGAAATCTGAGGAAAATGTATGCCTGGATTGATCGTTTTCATTATCTGCATAGCAATTTCGGTACTTTGTTATAAGAAAGTTTCAAACCGTTCCAGAAATAAAGGTCGGGGAAAATTCCTTACTTTAACACTTTCCTTGATGATGAGTTTTATTGTTTTCATAGTGTCTATTGGAATTGGTGCAGGGATTGTTTCACAAGAAAAGAGTACTGATGCAAAGGCTTCAACAGCTGACAGTACGGAAAAGACAAAGTCCAATGTTTATAAATGTGATAAGTTTGATGCGATAACACAAACTCGACAGGGAACAAAATACGATTCAGGTTATTATTCCGATAAAGGGATTTCAATTTACTATACTATTTCAGACAATGAATTAATCAGCAGAATGCCAATTCCTGGCGAAGAAGATAGTATATATACAGCTGAATTTAACAATTTTGCAGCAGATGGGTCAAAGAAGTACGGAAATTCGTCAAGCAATTATTTTGTATCTGTACTTAATGACGGTACTATAAAAGTAATTGATGTTGAATTTAACCATAATGCAACGATTACACAAATTTGTTCTAAACAATGATTATATTCAAGGGAAAGAACAGATGAAAAGAGCATTATCAGTACTATTGGCGATAGCTCCATTAACCACAATCGCGGCTACTATTCCTGACGGGAAAACAGAAAAGCCGTTCGTAATTGATGGTGAAGTTATTTGTCTGAAAGAAATCCAGAAGCAAATCACCCCCTATCTCAGGTCATTTGAAGAAGAAAGCGGTGTTAAGTACAAATACGTTGTTAAATCTGGTTTATCGTACAAGGACACTGTAGGGCTACGGTTACAGATCAACCGTGTGGATTCGGGGTTGGATGTGCATGTAGCCGATCTTGATTACTACTGGCTACAGGAGCGGGGCAGTATGTGCCAGCCAGCGTATATGGTACTTGATCGTTCTCAATGAGCACGGTGCTAAACAAGGTCGCGAAAGCGGCCTTTTTTTGGTTGTTGCAAAAATCTCGATTTGGTTAATGTTACTGGGCTTAAACATGTTAAATAATCAAACCCTAGTTCAATCATTACAGAACTAGAAAGTTTAAGGTATTACATAAACATATTAAAAGTGAAGTGTTTTTTATCCACGTTAGTTTGTAGCTGAACTGCTTGGTGAAATTAAACATCAGCATATTAAAAATCAGGATCACTATAGATGATTACTCAATATGTTGCACAACCTGTAATGAGCACAGATCAGAAACGGTTAGGAGTGGAAGTACTGACCAGATTTCAGAAGGATGGGCTAAACTTGCTCAGGTCAACATCTGCTGAAATAATGCAGAGCAGGACTATCCACGAAAGACTGGTCTATCTTATTGATATAGGATATTTTATTATTGATGAAGGAAGGTTTTTATTGATAATAAACTCTTTTGCTCTATCAATATCGATTCCAGTACCGTATTGCTCTTGAAACAAGATACGCACTTTAAGACTTTATTTAAATTAATGCCATAGGTTAAGGTCTTAATTCTAAGTTAACGCAAAAATAGCAAAGGGAATACATCCGGAATTGAAATCGCTCTCACAAAGTAATAATGCTCCCCACCAACTATATTAGCGTCGGGGATATAGATTTTAAATTGTTGTAATTATTATTTTTGAAGTGATTAAGATTGATGTAATCTTGTTTATTTTTTAAAGATACAGCCTCTCAAAGCTACTAAAGGATGCAATGAAATATTTCGCTTTGATTATCGTATCAGGTGTGAATGATATTGAGTTATTTTAGTACTTAAGAGATTTGGAGCATGCAAGGATAGTTGTTCGAGTCGTACTACTTATACAATATGTTTGACTATCTAGAGTTATATTATAAAGTATGAATATAAATATATAAAGAGATATGAATCAAATGGACGAAAAAACACAATTATCATTAAAGATCAATAAGTTATTTTCCTCAGATCAAGATTTCCATGCTGAGCAGCAGAGCGATGGAAGATACTTAAAGAAATCAGGAAAAGTAGTACCAAGTAGGATCAAGCAGATGCTTGATAACGATGGTTCAATAGCTGTCTATCAAAGAAATATAAATGATAACATAAAATGGATTTGTTATGACTTTGATATAATAAAATCGCAGTTAGAGGAAAATAGCAGGGAAATAGCTACACAAGAACTTATGTCTACCGTTGAAAAGTTCTGTCTTTTCTTGGATAAAAAGGAGATAAAATACCTCCTAGAATACTCGGGGAATAGAGGTATTCATATTTGGATAACATTTCAAAATGAGATTCCGTTTAAAACTGGTTTTGATATAACAACGCTCATACTTGAACATGCAGAACTTAACTATGATTCAGATTATATTGCTATAGATTTATTCCCTCATTCAAATAAGATTACTAATAGCGTTGGGTCATGTGTAAAACTACCCTTATCCAAACATAAAAAATCAAACGGCTACTCATTTTTCTTAGCGAATAAAAGTGAATTAAAGAATATTACCAGAGTTACATTTTTAAGTTCAGATGTTATAGAAAAACAGCAGTTTATTTTAGATAACCATACATCAATGACTTTGGATCAAATAGAAAAAACATTTAATGTTTTTTTATCACACAATGATACTTCTTATTATGAAGCAAGAATTAAAGAAGTGGTGGTTGCTGACTTTAACTTAGATTCATTATTATCCCACTGGGAAAGTGAACCTCCATTAAAAAAACTGGGCGTAAGTATACAAGATGGAAATCTTAATAATGAAGAAAGAAAACTTTTGGTTGGCATTTTAATTAATGCTGTAAGTCATAATCATAAAAAAATTGGAGAGTACATATTAACAGAAATTTTTAAAAGACAAAAAAATTATAACTCAGACATTACTCAGAAAGCAATTAACTCACTCTCATCTTATTATTTTCCAAGTAAGGAGCAAGTTGAAAATATTCTTAAGGAAAGATTCAGTCGTGATATCAATACTATTGAATTATTAGATTCAATATTTATTAATGTTATTAGTTTTGACCAGGGTTTTTTTGATTTCTGCATAACTGATATTGAAATATCAAGAAATGCTGAAATGAGATATTTGATTCAAAACGATGAGGCTCAATCTAGAAAGGTATTTAATGAATTAGGTAGTATTAAATCAGTCGAATACTTACATCATGTCCATGATTTCATAGATAATTTTTCTCAAGCAGAGGTGAAATATTATATACACGACCGACATGAAGACGATAAAATTCGCAACTTAATCAGCTTGGAGTGCTTAGAAAGAATAACAACGAGCACGATACTTAAGCAGATACATCATTTCTTTAATTTGCCAAATAGTAGTTCAACGCATGGATATAAGGTTAGAAAGGGGTTTAAAGATGGTTATATTTTCGAGCCATGGCTTTACTTATGGATGAAATTCTTATCTAATATTTCAAGTGCATTAGTTAATGAAGAATATAGTGACTATTATATAATCAAAACGGATGTGACTTCTTTTTATAGTCAAATTGATCATGACAAATTGAAAAGGATTTTATTAGAAAGCTCTCCAATAACAAGTATAAGAGAAAAACTTTTAGGATTAGATGAAAAATCTATATCCAATTACAAAAGACTAATTTCCATTTGCTTAGAAATCGCAAAAAAAACTGTAGGGGCTGATAAAGGACTTCCTCAAGGTCCGGCATATGCAAGATTTTTCGCAGAATTATATCTTAGTGATATTGATCAAAAATTTGAGAATTTATTAAATGATGAATCAATTGTTCTTTATCAAAGGTATGTTGATGACATTTTTATTGTATGCAGAAGCGAGGATGAGGCAAAGTTCTATCTCGAATATCTAACACAAGAACTTAGCCACCTCGGCCTTACCCTTAAACATTCCAAAACAATCGTCAAAAAAGTTAAAGAATTTACGCCAGAATACGATAAATATCGATCTCAATCTAAATATTCAGTTGATAGAATTTCAACAAAATATTTAACAGCAACAGATGAAGAAAAAAGCTATGCCATTGATGAGTTTATTAAGCTAATTCTTTCGGATACAAAGCAGGATGATTATTCTTTTATATTTTCACATTTAAGAGGTGTTCAGGAAGTTGAACCCTTTAAAAACAATGAAATTCCCAACATTCTTGAAAGTGGTGTAGGTCGAGGTAGTTTATTTAGGAATTTATTTATCCATATCCTAGAAAATGAAAATGTGTGGTATTTCTTAAAAAATGTAGACAAATTTAACTCTCTTCAATCAGAAGTATTGACATCAACAATTATTAATATAATCGAAGAGGGGAAAAGTAATCACGATAAATTTAAGGAACTCATGCAGGCTATTATTAGAAAGCTTACGATTACAAAAATGGTAGAAGAACATTTATTTCTTATGAATTTGTTAATGGGGTTAGATGTTGATTATAAACAAATAAATGCCAATTCTATTATCGATTTAATTAGTTCATTCCCTAAACAACTAAAAATAGAAACAACTGAAAACTTACTAGATTATATTAACACCGAACTTAATAGCATGGATGATAAATATAAATTCATTAATGTAATGTATGCAATCACCCATGCAAATCAAATAAACAAAACAGAAATAACAAAACTTGCCTCAGTATTTTATTCATTCGTATCTTTACATATGAATAGATGTGAATTCGATAAAAAGGATGAAGATATAACTGAATCACTGACTTTTACTATAAAATTCCATTACCTAGTTTCTTTGTTTTCGTTATCAATGACCAATAATTCTCATGAGTTACTTATTCGTATGTGGAAATATTGTGCATGCCTTTTCAATAATTTTAAATATGATCTCAATGAAAAAATAGACTATAGTTGGTTACATAAAATTAGAACCATAGAGATGGACACCAAAAAACTTTATTTGTTGCTTTCATCTATTATAGATGGTGAAATATTTAGAGGGACTATTGATAAGAAATCCATTTTTAAAACATATCATACTCTTTTACTTGTTTTTCTTTCAGATAAATTGCCTGATTTAGAAATAAAAAAAATTGACGAATTGCTTAAAGATATAAAGAGTAAATCAAACTTCTATGAGTGGATAATTGATAGAGATAAAACAGAATTCCTTCCTGGGGTAAGAGAATGGTTCGATAATAACATCATTTTCAATAATACGATCATCCTAAAAAGAGGAGATCAAGTTCTTATTAGAAAACCTCATGAACTTTTTTCTGTATCCAATCTTAATTATATTAGTGAGGATGGGTACAGTGAACTCATTGAAGATTATAATATTAATTCTCTTAACAGCGTAAAGAATCTTATATCCAATATGGATCTAAAGCATTTCATAGAGTTTCTTGTATTTGAACTGTCTAAGACCAATGTAAGTGGCTTTCCAAACATTTTTTCAAATGCTAGACTTCTCAAAGATAACTCCTTAGAGCCATTTTCATTAGAGCTTTACTCTCCACGTAATTTTATTTTTGAAGAGAGTAATAAATCAGTTTCAATAAAAGAATACTCTAAGAATAGTTTTGTGAATTTAATGTTTACTAAGTATGCAGAGGCAACCAGTACGCCCTCTATAGATATTTACGAAAAATACATATCTAAGCTTCCTGAAGATATTGAAGTTGATAAGTTTCTGAAATACCTTTCTCTACAATTTAAAAATTTCGATGAGATTGATGATGCAAATTCAACCGCATTGATAGACTTGTCAGTCGCTTCGGCTTTCTACAGTTGCCTCGAAGAAAATAACACCCCATTATCTTGTTTTGATAGATTTACGGAATTTTATATTCCAAGTGATTTCCTCGATACTGAATATGATCTCCACGTTTTTTCAGTTAATAACATGATGAATATTAGTGATGGCAGCCCTGGTGATTTAATTGAATCAATACTGCATTCGATTAAGCTGACAAAGACGGAGGCATACCCATATTTGATGTTGAATATTGAAGATGGCATTAATGATTATTTCAAATCAATATCACGCATAATACAAAAGGAAGATAACTCTTGTCCTGTTGAAATATCTTCATTCGCCAAGTGCCAAATAAAATTAAACCAAATAAGAAATACCCTCCAACTTAGCAACAGTAAAAGATTTAATTACTCTAATGTTAAAATCATTAATAATGTAACTGGGGAAATTGATGACTTATCACTAGATAATACACACTATATTAATTCAGCTACACACAACTATCAAAGTGAATACAACGGAGTTCTGTATTTAATCGCGATTCCAAGCTCTTTATCTAAAGCATTTGATTACATAGATAGTAAATTTAAATCCTTGACAATATATAAATCCATGTCATACCTTCCATATCAAATTTGCAAATCCCAAATTACCAGCCTTGATCGTTTTGAAGATGCATTAAATGTTGTTCAAAACCACCAGTCAATCCCATACAAAAACGCCCAAGATATTTTAGTTCAATGGCTATCAATGTTTCCTGAAAGATTCCGTGATATTTTTGTATTAATCATTGCATCTCATCAATATATGACGTCAGAAGAAATAAAAAAATTCTGTACATTAGTGCTTAATCGTATTAAAAATAAAGAAAACACGATGATGATAAAGTGCGTTAACGATTACAATGGCACTATTAGATGCTTCCACACTAATGAAGAATTGAGCCGAACACTTGCTTCTTTAGACCCGAATTTAATAGATGACAATAATGCTAATGATGTTTGCATAGTTGCTGATGTAATTATAAGTGGTGCACAAATATGTAAAGCCATGAACTATTATATAAATGAAATTGGTACAAATGAATGCTATTATAACTTGATAGATGAAAATGGAATACATCTTAAAACGAAATTCGATAAAGTCAGAACAATAAATATATGTTGCATCTTATATACTGATGATGCAATTATAAAAATCCGTGAAACATTAGAATCAATAATGCCAAATCTCTTAAGTGTTAACGTTATAAATGGAAGATCTATTAACGGAGATGCTTTCTTTGGAACTACTAAGGAAATTGGTAATACCGATAAACTTCGTATTTTATCAGTACTTAGTAATGAAGAGGAATGCAGAGTAATATACAATATATTGAAATGCCCAACGGTCACAAACAGGGAGTTTCGTAAGCGTTATGTTATGGAACCTGATGATATAAATAAAATTAATTTAGTGGCAAGATTTAAATCACTACCCAAAAAGTGTTTTCCGTTCCTATACTTTAGTATTAAAACGAATAATGATCTACACCCTATGGTTAGGGTATTAGAAACAAAAGATAACTACTAATATCAACTAAGGTGGGGGGGCGGTTTTTGCCCCCTTTTTTATAAGAAGTGAGCATTTTAGATCATAGATATATTGTTAATAACAAGTTGATAATTTTTACCGAAGTTAAAATTGAGATTCAGACAGGACACTAAGGGTATACCTCAAGCAGACCATCCCAGAGCAGCGGCAATGCCGGTTCATTAAATGATCTTTACAACTTAAAATGAACCAAATATAATGAACCATATAAAACAGACCAATGGAGATGATCATGCGAGTGTATTGCTACCTGAGAGCCTCGACTGACCAACAAGACGCGACAAGAGCTAAATCTGAGCTTGAAGATTTTGCAAAGTCGAACAATTTCAGAATTTCGAAGTTCTTCATTGAAAATGAATCTGGTGCCAGCCTGCAACGTCCTGAGCTTTTCCGTTTACTTGATATAGCAGAACGGGGTGATGTTCTTTTGTGCGAGCAGATTGACCGTGTATCAAGATTGACCAATGAGGATTGGAAGAACCTTAGACGGATAATCGAGAGTAAAGGTATTAGGCTCGTTTCTCTTGATTTACCAACGAGCCACCAGCTTTTGCACAGTACAGATGAGTTTACTCAACGTATGTTCGAAGCTTTGAATAGCATGATGTTGGATATGTTAGCCGCGATCGCTCGTAAGGATTATGAAGATCGCCGTAGACGTCAAAAACAGGGTATTGAAAAGGCCAAGAGAGAGCGAAAGTATCGTGGTCGTCCAGTCGATGAGAGCTTGCATCGTAGAGTACAAGAACTGCTGTCTGACGGTAAAAGCTGGAGCAAAATTCAGGATTTGATTGGTTGTTCTAGAGCTACCATCGCAAAAGTGGCGAAAAATTCTGCACCGATAGAAATTTAATAGATAACGGCAGATTGTATCAGTACTGCCAGATTGTGAACGGATATAGCGGTATAGGGTTAAGAAAGGGTCCTTATAGTTTTGTAGCAAGAGAATCCTCTCGATATCTATGCATGCTTTGTGATGAAAATCAATTTAAGTACAATATGTAGTATTGAATGGCTAGTGATGTAACTATATGCTGATGTTTCCATGGAAATAGAGGGTTCGATAATGGGTAAAGATCAGCATGTTGTTCCTCATGATGGAGGTTGGGCCGTCAAGGGGGCAGGAAACAGTAAAGCGACCTCCGTTCACTCAACAAAGCAATCTGCGGTGGACGCTGCAAGAGGGATTGCTACAAATCAAAAAAGTGAGCTTGTGATCCATAACAAGGATGGCAAGATTGCGAAAAAAGATTCTCATGGCAACGATCCTTGTCCGCCAAAAGACAAGAAGTAGCCCAAGAGGGGCTTAATCGCCCCTTTTAAATTTTACCGAACAAGGGTTATGAGAGTGCAACACTGCTTAGTTTCGTGTGTTGATTAATATTTCATTCGACGTCGTTACTAAAGTGAAATTTATTTAATATGTTATCTTGCTTTCTATACCGTTAGGTTATTGTATGTTTGAGCGGATATTAACCAACTAGGAAATCTCGATGATAGACAATCTGTGTTATGAGTTTTTCCGAGAGTTTGCACGCTATGAGTACTGTCTAAAAGTCACCGGTTTTCGATTTCATACCAGAGATGCGAAAGCAAACTGGGATATGTACGCTATGGCGGTTACTCATGTCTTTGAGTCACCCCAAGATCCTGAGCTTAAAGCTGCAATCGAATATTTTTTAAATTTCCCTCCCAAAAAGCAGGTTGTTAATGATGGTGTGCTTGCATGGGATCAGACTCCCATTGAAGAGAAAATCATCGCAAAAAAAATTTTAATCCTGATACGTCGTGTAAGGAACAACCTCTTTCATGGCGGTAAATTCAACGGTGAATGGTTTGAACCTGAACGCAGTGAGGCATTAATGCGGAATGCACTTATTATTTTAAGAGCTTGCGGGGAAAGTCATCATGAAGTAAGCAAAGCATATGGCGGCATAGCCTGTTAAAGATGTCTTTGAGCCATCCGCTTCTTACTCTTTCATCCAATTCAAGATTTAGCATTCGCTTAACGCATATCAGATAAATGTAGACTCCCATTGCTTTACATAGGCTACTGTCATGCTTGTGCTCAATGTAAATCTTATGGCTCTCATCCTACTTCCCCCGGCACGTTACCTTGCAAGATTTTGTGCTGGACGGTACTATCGAGAGTGGTACAGTACTGTTGTAGTACTACCACTATAACCAATTGATTAACCAACACAATTTAGTACTAATGGCTGATGGCAGGGCCCCCACCCATTTCTGGTATCTTCTTTTATCTTGCCCTCTGTACGCTTTCTGCTTTATGGTCAATTTACCGCCGCTTATGCAGAAAGGATGCCTGTGACCACACCGCAACTCATCACCGAACGATTACTCCTTCAGCCGCTGGTTTCCGCCGATGCGGAACAAATTCAACGTGTTTTCCCTCGTTGGGAGATTGTGCGTTACCTGATTGGCACGATCCCCTGGCCTTATCCGGACGATGGCGCTGCCCAGTATGTTAATCATGTCGCTTTGCCAGCGGCAGAAGCGGGAAAGGGCTGGTACTGGACGATTCGGCGTAAAGCCGAGCCAATGCAACTGATTGGCGTTATATGTCTGATGGACCTGCCCGATAATAATCGCGGATTCTGGCTGGTGCCAGAGTGGCAGGGGCAGGGCCTGATGTCAGAAGCCAGTGATGCGGTGACGCGCTACTGGTTTGAGGAATTAGATAAAGAGGTGCTACGTGCGCCAAAGGCTGCCGTGAACACACGGTCAGTTAATTTTTCGCAGCGTAGCGGTATGCGTCTGGTCCGTCGCGAAAAAGCACACTATGTGGCGGGTGAACTGGATTCCGAACTTTGGGAAATCACCCGCGAGGCGTGGCGGGATTTACAACGCTAACTCAGCGGTTGCCTCCGGTAACGGTGCTGCGCGATTTTTGAATTTCCATGGTGTTGCCTGCGGAAGAAACCAACGCCGTTTTATTAGCGTAGAGATCCATATCCTGCATCTCTTTTTGCTAAGTGATAATTAGCGGTTAAGGTTCTTCTTATTCGCATTATGCTAGTGCTGGCGAAGGGCAAGTAAAGCAATTTGCTGACTCGTTACACCAACGCTACCTCGAAAAAACACGCCACCGTCACCCCTTTCCGTAGCTGCCGTTACCCATTCCCAGCCATTAATAATGCATTGTCATATATTTGAAATATTACTTTCACTTAAATGTCATAAAACAAGGTTAAAATATTTGTGGATATTTTTAATTTGTCATAAGCTTTTAATATAACTCTGGATCAGTATGTTAACTTCGTGTATTAATACTTTGCTAACTTCACACGGGAAGGGATAATCATGACCAGTGCGGTATTGAACGTCAAAATTGATCAGACGTTAAAAGAAAAGCTCCGTCATTACGCAGAAGAAAATAATGAGAACCTCAGTACGGCGACTGAAAAACTGCTGCTGTTGGCGTTTCAGTCAGTTGAGCAGGGCGGAGTATCGGAAGAGGATATCGATAACCAACACCTTGAAGAAGAAAGTACTGCTCCATTAAATCCAAAAGAGATCAAGGCATTACGTAAACTTCTGAAGAAGAAAAAATGAACCAACAACTGCTCTCAACGGCCAGCAATTATTGCGAGGCCTGTGACCTGTTACGATCAGGTTTTGTTAAACATGTTCGTCTGAACTGGAATATTGGTAGCGATGAGTTCTTTCGCATCGCTACCGACTGGTGTGATGCTGGCGCAAAAATAAAAAAAGAAGGCGATAGTTTCGTTATTTCTATTAAAGGGTTTCCTATTCCGCGTCAGCAGTAATTGTATTGTCATGAAACTGTCATTTAAATTGCACTCAGTTTTGTGATGATGATACAAAATATAATTCAGTTGTAACCATCTCATCATCACGGACGATGTTTACGACGGGCCAGTCTGGCTCGTCGACATTTCTTATCCCCGCTTTGTTTGCCTGACGCGTATAGCTTTGCTGGCATTTCTTACACCTGCATAACAGTTGCTGACGTAATCGGGTACACTGACGCGAAATCCGTCGCCAGATGAGTGCCATGAAAACCATTACGCTCTATGATGTCGCCCGCCTTGCCGGGGTCTCTTACCAAACCGTTTCGCGCGTTATCAATCAGGGCGAACATGTGTCTTCCCGGACGCGGGAGAAAGTGCTGGCGGCGATGGCGGAACTGCACTACATCCCCAATCGCGGGGCGCAGCAACTGGCGGGGAAACGGACCAAAACGCTGGGTCTACTGACTTCCGACCTGGCCCTGCATGCTCCCTCTCAAATTGCCTCGGCGGTAAAATCCCGCGCCACACAATCCGGCGTGAATGTGATCATTTCCATGCCGGAAGTGCAGGACACCCGGGGATGTACTGCTGCGTTGCAGGATCTACTGGCCCAACGGGTCGATGGGTTGCTGATTAACGTTCCGCTGGATGATGAACAGGCAGAGGCCTTATCGGCACTGGCCGGCCCGGTGCCGGTCCTCTTCCTTGACGTCAGTGAAATGGCGGCCGTCAACAGTCTGATTTTTGATGCAGACCAGGGGGCACGGCTTGGCGCTGCGCACTTGCTGGAGCAGGGGCATCAGCGTATTGCGTTGCTGGGGGGACCGCAGTCATCGGTCTCTGCAAGGGCAAGAATGTCAGGATGGCTGGCGGCACTGGCGGAGTCGGGGCTATCGCCCTGTGGCTGTGAATACGGCGACTGGAGCGCGGCATCCGGCTATGAAAAAGGGCACCTGCTTCTGGCGGCAGATACGCCGCCGCAGGCTATCCTGGTCGCCAACGATCAGATGGCCCTTGGCGTGATACGTGTCTGCGCGGAGCGGGGCTTAACCGTACCGGGCCAGATTTCAGTGGTTGGTTATGATGATACCGCCGACAGCGCCTGGTACTCACCGCCGCTCACGACCATCCGCCAGGCGTTCAAAATCGCGGGCGAGCGTAGCGTGGAATGGCTCCTTGCACGCCTCGCCGGTGACGATACCGGGATTGGCCAGACGCGGCTGCCGGTAACGCTGGTGGAGCGCGCCTCGACCTCACCGGTAACATCGATTAACGTCAGTGGCGAAACGCTGGCCAGACGACTGAATGAGCTGGCACAACTCGCTGCGCAACTCGATCGGCGTTAACGCTTTTGTGATCCTTTTCGCTTTGCTGCTCGTAAAATCTTTACGTTAGCGCCGATTCGGTGCATTGTGCATAAAATTGTGAGCGCTTCGCAAAATGAGGTCAATATGTCTGTTTCCGCGTTAAGTTCGTTATTCGCTCGTCGGGACTGGGAAAACCCGGTCATCACGCACTGGCACCGTTTACCGGCGCACGCACCAATGTCAAGCTGGCGGGATGTGGGCGAAGCGCTTCGTGATGACGTGCCGTCAACCCGTCGTTTACTTAACGGCGACTGGCAGTTTAACTTCTTTTCATCACCCGAATCTGTACCGGAAAGCTGGATCACGGCCGATCTCACCGATGCGGTGCGAATGCCGGTGCCGTCGAACTGGCAGATGCAGGGCTTTGATACCCCCATTTACACCAACGTGACCTATCCCATCGCGGTGAATCCACCGTTTGTACCGCAGGACAATCCGACCGGTTGTTACTCGCTCACATTTGATGTCGAAGAACAGTGGCTGACGAACGGGCAAACGCATGTTGTTTTTGATGGGGTCAACTCCGCGTTTTATCTCTGGTGTAATGGCCAGTGGGTCGGCTATTCCCAGGATAGCCGCCTGCCTGCGGAATTTGATCTGAGCAACGTGCTGGTGGCCGGGGAAAATCGTCTGGCGGTTATGGTGCTGCGCTGGTGCGATGGCAGTTACCTTGAAGACCAGGATATGTGGCGCATGAGCGGCATTTTCCGTGATGTCTCCCTGCAGCATAAACCCCATACCCGCATTGCCAATTATCACTACACCACCCAACTGAATGCGGAATTTACCCACGCGCAATTGCAAACGGAGATAACGCTCGCCGGGGAATTTGCTGGCTGCCAGGTGGTCGTCGCCTTGTGGCGAGGGGAAGAGAAAATCGCTGAGGCCAGCCAGAGACCGGGTAGCGCAGTGGTGGATGAGCGCGGAGCCTGGGCCGAGCGCGTAAGCGTGACGATGCCCGTTGAGCGACCACTACTGTGGAGCGCGGAAACGCCTGAGTTGTATCGTTTGACGATGGCGCTGTATGACGGTGAAAACCATCTGCTGGAAGTGGAAGCGTGCGATGTGGGCTTCCGCCATGTTGAGATCAGCGAAGGGTTGCTGAAACTGAACGGCCAGCCGCTGCTGATTCGTGGCGTCAACCGCCATGAACACCATCCGGAAAACGGTCAGGCGATCAATGAAGCCACGATGCGCCGCGATATCGAACTGATGAAGCAGCACAATTTCAATGCCGTACGCTGTTCACATTACCCCAACCACCCGCTGTGGTATCGCCTGTGCGATCAGTACGGGCTCTATGTGGTGGATGAAGCAAACATTGAAACGCACGGCATGGTACCGATGAGCCGTCTGGCGGATGATCCGCAATGGCTACCGGCGATGAGCGAGCGTGTTACCCGCATGGTGCAGCGCGATCGTAACCATCCGTCGATCATTATCTGGTCGCTGGGAAATGAATCCGGTCATGGCGCGTCGCATGACGCGCTCTATCGTTGGGTGAAAACCACCGATCCAACACGTCCGGTACAGTACGAAGGCGGTGGCGCCAATACTGCGGCAACAGATATCGTCTGCCCGATGTATGCCCGCGTCGATCAGGATCAACCGTTCCCGGCGGTGCCGAAATGGTCGATAAAAAAATGGGTCGGTATGCCGGATGAAACCCGTCCGCTGATCCTTTGTGAATATGCGCATGCCATGGGCAACAGCTTCGGCGGGTTTGCCAAATACTGGCAGGCTTTCCGCGCTTACCCCCGCCTGCAGGGCGGGTTTGTCTGGGACTGGGTTGACCAGGCGCTGACCAAACTCGATGAAAACGGTGAGCCATTCTGGGCCTATGGCGGTGATTTCGGCGATACGCCAAATGACCGACAGTTCTGCATGAACGGGCTGGTCTTCCCGGACAGAACCCCGCACCCGGCGCTCTATGAAGCGCAACGCGCCCAGCAGTTTTTCCAGTTCCAACGGGTCAGTACCTCACCGCTGGCAATCGAGGTAACGAGCGAGTATTTATTCCGTTCGACGGATAACGAAGTTCTGCGATGGTCTGTTACCCGTGATGGCGAGGTGCTGGCGCAAGGGGAGGTGGTGCTGGCGATTGCCCCGCAGGGAACCCAGCGTATTGAACTTAACTGCCCGCCTTTGGCCGCGCAACCGGGGGACGTCTGGCTGAATGTGGATATCTATCAGCGTGATGCGACAAGCTGGTCACCCGCGCAGCACCGCTGCGCCTGGGATCAGTGGCAACTGCCGACAGCGCTCGCATTACCAGGAGAAAAAGCCGCACAACCGCGGCCCGCGTTACAGACTGACTCTGCACATTTCGTGATTGAACAGGGCGGGCATCGCTGGCAGTTCAGCCGGACGAGCGGCCATCTGACGCAGTGGTGGCGTGATGGTCAACCGACGCTCCTTGCGCCGGTACTTGATAACTTTACCCGCGCTCCGCTGGACAATGATATCGGCGTCAGCGAGGCCACGCGCATCGATCCCAATGCGTGGGTGGAGCGCTGGAAAGCGGCGGGAATGTATGACCTGACGCCAGTGTTGTTGCAGTGCGAGGCGCTGGAAAACGCCACCGATGTGGTCATCGCCACGCGCCATGCCTGGCAGTACAACGGGCAGACGCTGTTTATCAGTAAAAAAACCTGGCGAGTGGCTGGCGATGGCGTTCTGCATGGCGATGTTCAGGTGCAACGCAATCTGGATGTGCCGCCGCCTGCGCGTATCGGCTTGCAGTGTCAGCTTGCTGAGGTTGCAGAGCAGGTCAGTTGGCGGGGACTTGGGCCGCATGAAAACTACCCGGATCGCAAACTGGCCGCACGGCAGGGACGTTGGACATTACCGCTCGCGCAACTGCATACGGACTATATTTTCCCGACCGAAAATGGCCTGCGTTGCGACACGCGCGAGGTGAATTATGGTGCGCATCATCTGAACGGGCAGTTCCACTTTTCCCTGAGTCGCTACAGCCAGCAGCAATTAAGGGAAACCTCTCACCGCCATTTGCTGCGCGAAGAGGCCGGATGCTGGCTGCAACTGGATGCCTTTCACATGGGGCTCGGTGGCGACGACTCCTGGAGTCCGAGTGTGTCCCCGGAATTTATCCTCAGCGACGATGTCGTGCGCTACACCTTCTGCTGGTCTCAGGGCTAAACTTAGTCAGCCAGACGCAGCGGGAATCGTCCCGTTGCGCGGTTCACTTCGGAGGCTCACTCATGAAGTATGTCGATGGGTTCGTGGTGGCGGTTCCGGCAGATAAGAAAGACGCTTATTTGCAACTCGCGGCCAGGGCCGCCCCGCTGTTTAAAGCGTTTGGCGCAACGCGTATTGTGGAGTGTTGGGCCGACGACGTTCCGGCTGGAAATTTCACCGATTTTCGTCGGGCGGTAAAAGCAGAAGATCATGAAGAGGTGGTTTTTAGCTGGATTGAATATCCCTCTAAAGAGGTGCGTGATGCCGCCAATCAAAAAATGATGGCCGATCCCCGCATGCGTGAGCTGGGAGACCAAATGCCTTTCGATAGCAAGCGTATGATTTATGGCGGCTTTGTCCCATTGCTGGACGAATGAGCCTCAGGACACTTCTCTAACCATCCCCTCTGGCGTAATGCAGGGCTTGCGGTATGTTGGCTGAGGGCCGTCTGAGACCCTGTACTTTGCCAGCCCAGTGTCATGATGCTCTTTTCACGCTGCGGATGCGCACCACCGGACTGTATTTCAGCCAGTGGCGCACATCATGCAGCGGTGAGAATGGCTTTTTCATTGCGCTATCTCCACGAGTAAACCCGTTTCACAGGTCACAAACTCAGGAAATATTCCGGTTGCTTTCTGCCCAGCACAGAAACGCATCTTTCGGCAGCGCTTTGCTGTATAGCCAGCCCTGGCCGTACTGCACGCCATGTTCGCTAAGCCATTTGAGCTGGCCTTCGGTCTCGATACCTTCGGCCACCATCGCCAGCTTTAGCGCTTTGGCCATTTCGATGATATGGGTGGTCATGTTTTTGTATTCCAGCGCATCCACAAAGGATTTGTCGATTTTGATAATGTCGACATCCAGATTTTGCAGATAACTGAGGCTGGAGTAACCCGTACCAAAATCGTCAATATAGATGGCATGTCCGGCCGCACGTAATGCTGTGATGGTGGGCATGCAGGTTGTGGGATCGGCAAAACCATGTTCGGTCACTTCCAGCGCGATTTGTGACGGCGAAATTTGCCAGTCATTAACCCGTTGCTGTAACTGTGCCGGAAGCGTCAGGGTTAAGAGATCGGAGGGCTCAAGGTTAATGGAGACATGCAGATCCGGGTTCTTCTGTAGCCAGGGTCCCATGTCCTCAAACACTTTTTCGATAATCACTTTTGTCAGTTGCGGCATCAGCCCCGTTTGCTCAGCCAGCGGAATAAAGGTGTCCGGCGCGAGGTAACTGCCATCCGACTGTCGCCAGCGGGCCAGCGCTTCCGCACCGACAATCTTCCCGTCTGCCAGCGTCACAATTGGCTGGTAGAACATCTCAATTTCCCGTGCGCGAATGGCATCCTGCATACGGTGTTGCGGTGATTGCAGGCGACGCAGCATGCGCAATAAAAAGAAGGCCAGCACCAGGCTCAGCAGCAGGCCAACAGGCACCCAAATTACCAATAACCGATGCCAGCTCTCCTTAAGCGGCGTCAGCGATGCCCAAGTGATGATGGTCACCCCCAGTTCGGGCACCTGTAACGTATTCCACGCTTCGCCGCCGATAAGCCTTTGAGTAGGGGTAGTGAGGTCAATCTGCTTTAGCATCTCCGGATCCAGCGTACGGTTGCTGGCAATCACCCGTCCGCTGTTCGTCCCGACCAGCGCAATATTGATAGGCCACGGGCCATACGAGAGCACATCAATAAAAGAGAGTGGATCGGTAATAACAATATAGCGACGAGTGCCAAGGCCGACCATTGCACGTGTCAGGCCCAAATCGTTATGGCTGGTCAGCCAGGCGCGAAAACCATCTTTAGTTACCCTTTGCGGCGCAGGAAAGGGAGCGCTGCTGCTGTTTCTCTCCAGTGAAGAACAAAGCGGGATCGTTCCTTCGAGGTAAATGACCTCCTGGACATAACGGAATGTATAAGAGATACGTCGCATGGCCAGCAGGTGATCCTGACTACACGAAATACCGTCGTAAGTTTCCAGTTGACGCAAGGCCGTTTTCCCCTGGCTCACCACGCGGTCAGCACGCATTTTTACTAATGCGGAGAAAGTATTGAGTTCGTTCATAAACGACTCTTCAGCCTGGCGATGCGCCAGCCAGACGCTTAAAGCCACCGGCAAGAGAACGGCGAACAGCAGTACGCCTGTAATAAGGCTAACTAATCGTCGGTTTGTCATGACCAAAAATCCCTGTTTGATACTGAGAAACAAGCGTATTTGAGACCAGCAAGTGTTATAACACGCGTCAATGAGTGATTTCTTTCAGGAATTGCAGGGATGAAGAAAAAAGAATTTGTGACGCAGGATCTCTTAAGTAAAATTTATCAAAATAACGACGCCGGCCCACGCAAACTCCCCCCTGAAAGGCAGCTAGCCGAAGAGTATGGCGTCTCCCGTTTTACCATCCGCCAGGCGGTCGAAAAGCTGGCAAGTATTGGCGTCGTGCGGATCGTACAAGGTTCCGGGATCTGGATTAACGAGCAGGCGCGCAACAACCCGCTGGTCTATAACTCCATCACTGAAAAGCGTTTCGATCAGATCCGTTTTCGGCTGATTAGCCTGCACAAGAAACGTCCCGATCGCGATGAACAGCAGATCTTTGGGCTGACGGATGACAGCTTTATCTGGCAATTTTGTCGGCTGCGCTTTGTGGATGAAGAGGCCGTACAAATTGAAATCTCCCGTATGCCTGCTGCTGATTTTGCCGATCTGAATCAACAGATCATTGAGAGCTCATTGCAACAGTATGTCTTAGGCAAGGGGTATCAAATCTCACATATGCTGACGACCTACCGGGCGGTTAATGTGAGTCGTGAACAGGCGGCGCTGCTGGGTTGCAAGAAAGGCAGCCCGGCGATGCATATCAGTAATCGCGGGATCCTGGACGGCGGCAGGGTGTATGAAATTAGCGATATTATCGACATCAACTACACCTGCACCTATGTGATCCCGCATAACCGGGCGAACCTTGCCTTCCGTAAAGGCGACACCTGATTTAGGGGGTGTGGATTGCGCCATCCGGCAGGCGACTTTGCGTCCATTCATGCGGGCGGTACACCACCGGGTAACGCAGACCTTCCTCTTCATTAAAGGTCACGCCAATACCCGGCGTTTGCGGCGCATAGACAAAACCGTCTTTCACCACCGGAGCGCCGGGGAAGACGTTGTCGGTTTGTACGGAGCGTGGAATGTACTCCTGTATGGCCGCGTTATGCAGATGAATATTGAGGTGCGTATTCACCGCGACGCCAATGGGTGACATATCGCCCGGACCATGCCAGGCGAGGCGTACGCCAAAGGCCTGACACAGTATGGCCAGTTTTAACGCCGGGGTGATGCCGCCGATTTGCGAAATATGGCAGCGAATAAAATCTATACGCCGGTTCACTATCACATCGTGCCACTCGGCCGGATTATTAAAGAGCTCCCCCATCGCCAGCGGCACACAGCTATGCTGGCGTACCTGTTCAAGCCAGGCGCTCTGCTGCGGCGGTAAAATATCTTCAATGAAATAGGGCTGATACGGCTCAAGCTGCTTTGCCAGTTGTATCGCCTGCTGGGGGAAAAGACGTTCGTGCACATCATGCAGAATGTGCAGGCTAAAACCGTATTTTTCCCGCAGCGCCCTGAACATGGCGACGGTGTTGTCCATGTATTCTTGCTGATCGAACCAGGCGCCGGGCGTTGGGTTTTCCGGCGTATGTAACTGCGCTGGCGTGCCGCCGTAGAAACCCAACTGGCAGCGAATATGGCGATAACCCTGTTCGCGCAGGCGGTCTACGCTGGCAAAGAGTTCCTCCAGTGTTTCACCGCTGGCATGGCTGTAAGCGGCGATGGCATCCCGGGATTGCCCGCCAAGCAGTTGATAAAGCGGCATACCGGCTAGCTGGCCTTTGATATCCCATAGCGCCATATCGACGCCGGAAATCGCGTTATTCATCACCGGACCGTTTCGCCAGTAGGCATTGACGTTCATCATTTGCCAGAGGTCTTCAATGTGGTTGGCGTCACGGCCGATCAGAAGAGGCTTTAGATACTCATCGACCATGGTTTTGACCGCCAGCGGACGTTGCTGAAAGGTGGCGCAGCCGTGGCCTGTGATGCCTTTATCGGTCATTACCCGCACGGTAATCAGATTATGTCTGTCGGGGCGAGTGATAAAACATTCGATATTGTTAATTACGGTTGGCGTCACTGGGAAACTCCTTTACAACGACGTGATATGCCGGAATGGGTATTATCATCTCCTTAATTTTGCGCTGAGGTAAACCGTTTTTTTGATAAATTTTTTGGTCAGTTATTCCTTTTAAATTTAATTAAAAACCATACCAATTTTGATTTTTATGTCTTTTTAAGTGTTGTGTAGTGGCAATTTGTGATGCTCATCATGTTTTATTGGTTTGTTTAGTTTTCTCTCTTTCTCTACCCTTGGATACAGATATTAAAACGACAATATTCCTGCAGGAGCATTTATGGGGACGCAAGAAGCCATCAACAATATTATCCGTCTGGTCGGTGGGCAGGATAATATCAACAATGTCTGGCACTGCATGACACGCTTACGCTTTGATCTGGTTGATGATAATAAAGTTGATCAAGGCGCCATCAAGGCATTGCCGGGGGTTCTGGGCGCACAACTGCAAAGCGACCAGTTCCAGATTGTTATCGGGCCGAAGGTCAATAGCTGGTATGAGCAAATGCTGACGGTGCTGGGAAAAGCCCCGCAAGGCGAGACGCATATCAAAGGGCGTAAAAGCCTGGTCTCGATGTTTATGGATACGGTATCCGGCGTTTTTGGCCCTATCGTGCCTGCGATTGCCGGTGCGGGGATGATTAAAGGCCTGCTGGCCGGGCTGATAGCCCTGAAAGTGGTGTCGGCGAAAAGCGACACCGTGGTGGTGATTGATTTGATTGCCAGCGGTGTCTTTTATTTCCTGCCGTTTTTCCTGGCGGTCTCGGCGGCAAAAATTTTCAAGACCAATGAGTACCTGGCAGCGGCAGTCGCAGCCTGTCTGATGTATCCGTCGCTGATCGATGCCGCAAAAGCCCTGGCGGCGCATCAGGAAGGGGCGGTGAGTGCCTTCTGGCTACTCAACGCGCTACCGATTTCAGTGTTTAACTACGCCTCAAGCGTCATTCCGGTCATTTTCTCTATTCTGGCACTGAGCTATATCCACCGCTGGGTGGACAGGATAATGCCGGACGTATTAAAAACGGTCTTCACGCCTACGCTGACTTTGTTCCTGGGGGCGCTGGCGGCGCTGGTGATTATCGGGCCGATTGGGATCTGGTTGGGGAAAGCGCTGGCTTTCTTTATTCAGGGACTTTTCGGTATTTCAGCCAGTTTTGCCGGGCTGGTCGTGGGGGCCATTCGCCCGGTAGCCATTCTCACCGGCATGCATCACGCCATGACGCCCATCGCCTTGCAAAATTTTAGTGAGCATGGCTATGACATGCTGATGCCGATGATGTTTATGGCGAATATGGCGATTGCCGGTTCGACGTTCGCCATCTGGCGGATAAGTAAAAACCGTCAGGAGAGAACGGTGACCCTGTCGGCGGCGATCTCCGCGCTGTTGGGGATTACGGAACCCGCACTCTTTGGTGTCCTGACGCGTTACAAAAAGGCGTTTATTGCCGCCACGGTGGCCAGTTCCCTGGCCTCTGCGTTTATCGCTTTCTTTGGCGTGCGGTTGTATGGCTATATTTTATCGAGCATTTTTAGCCTGCCGGCGTATATCGGCCCATACTTCGTCTTTGCGCTCTCCGGGGTGGCGATGGCGCTGGTGCTCTCCTTCCTGCTGACCACTGTACTGGTCGGCAAAGACGCGGTGGAATAACTTACCGTCGGTGCGCCAGACGGCGCACCAGGCGATCGCCTGCCATCTGCACCCCCTGTACCATTGCCAGTAAAATCACCACGGTACCCACCATCACCTGATCGTTAAAGCGCTGATAGCCATAACGAATAGCGAGATCGCCCAGCCCACCGCCGCCAATAACGCCCGCCATAGATGAGAAGCCAATCAGCATCACAACGGTGAGCGTAATGCCCGCGAGCAGCGTTGGCAGCGCTTCAGGCAACAGGGCTTTCGCAATCACATGCCAGACGTTACCCCCCATCGACAAAATGGCTTCGATGCGTCCGTAATCCACCTCATCCAGCGCGCTTTCCGTAAGCCGTGCAAAGAAGGGAAACGCGCCAATGGTGATAGGCACTATCGCGGCTGTGCTACCAAGAGTGGTACCGATCAGCAGACGCGTGAAGGGGATAAGCGCTATCAACAACACGATAAATGGCAACGAACGCCCGAAATTGACGACGGCCCCCAGCAGCGCATTGACACGTGGTAAGGGGAACAGGCCATCACGGCGCGAAAGAAACAGAATAACGCCCAGCGGCAGGCCGATCAGCACGGTAAACAGCGACGCCAAAGCAACCATGTATAACGTCTCCAGCGTGCCGTTGAGCAGCAGCGGCCAGAGGTCTTCCCAACTCATGCTACCCCGCATAAAGGCCTCCCGTTAAAACCGTGGCGGGCAAGGAAATCCTGCTCAGCCTGTGGATCGTGCAATAGCGCATGGCGCAGTTTGGACCAGGGCGCAACCAGCAGATCGGCGATTTTGCCGCTCTCCCGTACTTCGCCGTTTTCCAGCAATGCCACGTGATCGCACAGAGTTTTTACGACATCCAGTTCGTGGGTGATCAGCACGATGGTCAAATTCAGCTTCTGGTTGATGTCTGCCAGCAGCGCCAGGACAGACGCGGTGGTTTCCGGATCCAGCGCGCTGGTGGCTTCATCGCACAACAGCACATCCGGCCTTGCCGCCAGCGCCCGGGCGATACCGACACGCTGCTTTTGCCCACCGGAAAGTTGCGAAGGAAAAGCATCGGCTTTATCGCTCAGGCCCACCAGATGCAGTAGCTCCTCCACACGTGCATGGCGCAGCGGTTTCGGCACGCCGGCGATTTCCAGCGGAACGGCGACGTTATCCGCCACCGTACGCGCGTGCAGCAAATTGAAATGCTGGAAAATCATCCCGGTGCGCAGCCGATGCTCGCGCAAACCGGCTTTATCCAACTGCGTAATGTCGCTGCCGTTGATGATGATGCGGCCCGAAGTGGGCCGCTCCAGCAGATTCAGGCAACGGATTAAGGTGCTTTTCCCCGCGCCGCTGCGGCCCAGGATGCCATAAATAGCCCCTTTGGGGACATGCAGCGACACGTTGTTCAGCGCCGGTCGGCCTGTTCCGGCATAGGTTTTACTCAGCCCTTCAATATCAATCATGACTGCGGGGCAACCGGGATCACCGAGCCGTTGTAGGTTTTACGAATGAACTCTGCCACTTGAGGAGAGGTGAGATCTTTGGCCAGTTCTTTGATGCGTGGGTCGTTTGCCAGCGACGGGTTGGTTACCAGAATATTGGCGTACGGGTTATGCTCCGCACTCTCCAGTCCCAGCGCATCTTTGGCGGGCGATAAACCTGCTTCCAGCGCGTAGTTGCCGTTGATCACCGCCAGGGCGACATCATCCAGCGAGCGCGGGATCTGTGGGGATTCCACTTCGAGGATCTTTAAGTGTTTCGGGTTCTCAACGATATCTTTTGGTGTGGCCAGCGTGCTTGCCGGATCGGTAAATTTCGCATCCAGTTTGATTAACCCCTGGCTTTGCAGCAGGAACAGTGCACGGCTCAGGTTAGTGACATTGTTCGGGACCGCGACGGTGGCGCCATCCGGTACCGATTTAAAATCTTTGTATTTGTGCGAATAGATGCCCAGTGGTTCGATATGTACCGTGGCGGCGACGGCAAAGGTTTTACCCAGCGCTTTTTCCTGGCTTTTCAGGTAAGGCACATGCTGGAAATAGTTGGCATCCACATCACCACTCGCCAGCAATTCATTGGCATTTGCGCCACTGGTCAGCTCAACGATTTTGATATCCAGTTTCGGATCCAGTTTTTTGACATAGTTCAGGATCTCCGCGTGTGGAACCGGGTCCGCTGCGATACGCAGTGCTTCTGCCTGTGCAGTACCCCATGCCAGAGAAAGAGACAACGCTACCCCTGCCAGTTTAAAAGCGGCATATTTCATGGTGTTTTTCCTGTGTTGTTATGGTTTATACGATCAATTGTTCACTGCGCTCACGCAGTACATCGCGGTAATAACGTTCGGCGACATCCGGGTGCGAACGTAAACGCCCTTTCAGGTAGTTCCAGCCGACATCGCGTAAAAGCGGGTTTTGTGGATCGCTTTCCGGCCCTTGCGCCTCACGCGCCAGCGCTTCCGGCAGGGCGTAAACGGGAACCACGGCGTCCAGTTGTGCGCCGAGGAAAAAGGCAATCGACAGGCGATCTTGTCCGGCGGGCGGCGATACCACACGGTGGACCGTGGCGCGTAAATAGCCATTGGTCGCCAGCTCCAGCAGCTCACCGATATTGACCACAAAACTACCCGGCAGCGGTACGGCATCGATCCAGTGATCGGGGGAGACTTCTACCTGCAATCCTTTTTGCTCGTCCTGGAGCAGGAAACTCAGAAACCCGGAATCTTTGTGTGCGCCGACACCCTGATTACTCTGGGTGTTATCCTGACCGGGATAGCGAATCAGCTTGATATGTTCATTGGGTTTGTCGCCATACAGTGCGTCGAAGGCATTAGCAGGCAGGCGTAGCGCTTCGGCAAAGGCACGCAGCAGCACAATGGCCATCTCGGTCATCGACTTTTGCCAGTCGAGCAGCGTGGTTTTCAGCTCTGGTTGCTCCGCTGGCCACAGGTTCGGCCCCTGCAAGCGCCGCCAGCGCGGGTCGCTGTCGCTCAACAGCAGTTCCGGGCGTTCCGCGCCGATATCGAACTGTTCTCGCCAGTCTGGTTTACCACGGGTGATTTCCGATGCCGCGCGGTTGTAGCCGCGAAAATGGGGGGAGTGAATCATCGCCACCTGCTGTTTTTGCTCATCGCTGAGGGCAAAAAAGCGGCGGGCTTCGTGTTGAACGGCGCGCTGCAGCTCGTCATTCACACCGTGATTAATAAGATAAAAAAAGCCGATGTCGCGTGCGCTGGTGCGCAGCTGATCGAGAAAGGCTTCACGTTCAGCGGGGTTGAAGTAGCGGGCCAGATCGAGGATGGGTAATGTTGTCGCGTTCATTGTGTTCTCCGAATAGTCGTTCGCAGGTGATCATTTTTAGAGTCCGGGGTTGGGCACAACAGCAGCGCATCATGATGCTTTCCTCACAAGTGATTTAGGTTCAGCTTGCCTTAAGGCAAAAAAATCAACCAATAACATTCTTTTCTAATTTATGACCGTGCAGGGTTCGTTGCTTTTGCGAAAAATGCATTTAGCGCAGGAGTTGCTTAGGGAAAAGAATTTCGCTAGACTTTTGTTATGTTATAACAATACATGCGAGAGCAAAATGAAACCTGATATCCATCCGCACTACCGCACGGTGGTGTTTCATGACACCAGCGCGAACGAATATTTTAAAGTCGGTTCGACGATCAAAACCGATCGCGAGATTGAACTGGAAGGGGTGACATACCCTTACGTGACTATTGACGTCTCTTCTGTTTCCCATCCGTATTACACCGGTAAACAGAAAGTAGTGGGTAATGAGGGAAGCGCGGCGCGTTTCCAGCAGCGCTATGGGCGTTTTATTGGCACAAAAAGAGGCTAACGCATGCAGGTACTGAACTCGTTACGCAGTGCGAAACAACGCCACCCTGACTGCCAGATAGTCAAGCGCAAGGGGCGTTTGTATGTGATTTGCAAATCCAATCCGCGTTTTAAAGCTGTGCAGGGAAGAAAGAAAAAGCGTTAATCGCGCAGGCTCTCAAGGGATTGCAACTGTTTGCCGTCGGCAGTGAAATTTCCGGCGGCAAGCCACTGTCGAAACGCCTTATCCAGGCGTGGCCATTCGCTATCAATAACAGAAAACCAGTCGGTATCCCGATTGTGTCCTTTCTGAACCAGCGCCTGGCGAAATCGCCCTTCATACTGAAAGCCCAACCGAAGTGCGGCACGACGGGACGGTTCGTTCAGGCTATTACATTTCCATTCGTAGCGGCGGTACCCCAGCGTCTCCAGGGCATATCGCATCAGTAGCCACTGCGCTTCCGTAGAGGCGCGGGTGCGCATAAGCAGAGGAGAGAAATGCACACTGCCCACCTCAATAACGCCATTGGCGGCGTCAATACGCATGAGCGAAAGTGTACCGACAGGCGACTGCGTGCGGTTATCGATAACCGTGAAATGAATAGGGTCCTTTAATTCACAGACGCTTGTTACCCATGCGGTGAAGGCGTCGGGATCGGTTTCCGGTTCACGCAGCAGCCAGGTCCAGCTTCGGTCATCTCCGGCCAGACGATGGGCGGCAAACAGTGCCGGCGCGTGTTCGACTCTCAGCGGCTCCAGGCGGCAGTACTGGCCTTCAAGCGTCACGCGTTCAGGAAAAGGGCGGGGCTGCCAGTCGGGAAGGGCATCGCCCACGGGTTGTCCGTATTGATTCAGTTGGCTCATAGTGGCTCCTCTTTGCGATTCACCTAGCGTAGAATTTCACTGGTTCCATAAGAAGTGCCATCAAACTATATTTTCATGGGTCCACTAAGGAGCGGCGCGATGAATATTCCCGATGACGCTTTACAGGCACTGCTGCGCCCGGCGCTGGCTGAACGTGCCGGATTAACGCGGCAGCGGGCGCTATATATGGCACTGCGGGATGCTATCCGTGGTGGAACGTTAAAAGCGCATTCGCTGCTACCGGGCTCACGCGTGCTGGCAAAAACACTCGCCGTTTCCCGAAATACGGTAAACGCCGCGCTCGAACAACTCGCTATCGAGGGCTTCGTTCAGCGTGAACGGCAGGGAACACGGGTATTGATGTTGGCCAGTGCGCCTGTTGTACGTAACACGCCTGTGATATCCCTCGCACAACGGGTCCGGACCCTGCCGCAAGGGGTGAGGCGAAATTCCCCCGCACTTGCTTTCACCCCCGGTCTACCGGCGGTGAACTATTTCCCCACGGCAATCTGGCGAAGGCTGAGTGAGCGCGTCTGGCGTGACGAGGGCAGTGCGCTGCTGGGTTATGGCGAGTCTGGCGGAGAGCGGCGACTGCGCGCGGCTATCGCCCGACATCTCGCGCTGGCCAGAGGCATTCATTGTGACGTCGAGCAGATTGTAATTACCGAAGGCGCCCAGGATGCGCTGATGTTATGTGTTCATCTTCTCTGCGATCCGGGAAACAGTGCCTGGGTAGAAGAGCCGGGCTATAACGGCGCGAAAAGCGCTTTTCTGGCAGCCGGGTTGCAAGTGAAAGGGATCCCGGTGGATGAAGAAGGAATGACGCTGGTGGAGACGATAACGCCGCCGCGCATTATCTATACTTCGCCGTCACATCAATATCCGCTGGGCTATGTGATGAGTGCTGCCCGTCGTTTGCAGTTGCTGGAGGCGGCCGCGCGGACCGGAAGTTGGATCATCGAAGATGACTATGACAGTGAGTTTCGCTATCACGGCGATCCGGTACCTGCCATGCTGGGAATGATCCCCAATCCACCTGTGGTCTACCTGGGAACATTCAGCAAGACACTGTTTCCATCGTTACGTATTGGTTTTATGGTGATGCCGCCTGCGTTGGCGAACGCGGCGGCACCGGTTATCAATAGTCTGTTGCGCGGTGGGCATCGTAGCGAGCAACTGGCTCTGGCGCATTTTATTGAGGATGGTCACTACGCGCGCCATCTGGCGGCGATGCGCCGATTGTACCGTAAACGACAGGCACAATTGCGTGAGGCATTACAGAACGGTCTTGATCTGGAACATCGGGTGTTGGGAGGCGAGGGCGGGCTCCATTTGACGCTTTCAGTACCGGGAATGAATGACCTGAATGTTGTGCGTGAGGCGCGCAGGTTTGGCCTTGCGCCTCATGCATTAAGCCGTTTTTATTTACAGCCATCACCGGCATCAAGTGGGCTGGTTCTCGGCTACGGTAATACCTCTGCCAGCCTGTTTCCCGGCGGTGTTCGTACGCTGGCGCGGCTGATTACGCAGTCTCGGGGCGGGTAAGGGTAAAGACGTCGTAGAAAGAGAGTTCCCCCTTGCGGGATAACATCTGCTGGAGCTGTGTTTTACGCGTAGTATCGACCGCAGGCGAAGTAAGGATGGCGCTGATAAGCTCTTGCGGCACATAACGCGTGTTGTACCATTCGCCGTTATAACAGACGCGAAAATCGAGCACATCGATATCTTCGTAGCGATAGCGCGGGTAGACATCAAAGAAAAAGAAGCCATTCAATAAGACGAATAGCACCACCAGCAGCCACACGGAGTCCACCAGTGTTTCTGATTGCAACATAACGGCAAGCGTGGCCAGCCAGGCTATATACATGCCGACAAACAGGCCCGGATGTTTGCGAATAAAGCTGATGCTAAAGCGCGGACGGTTGTCTCGCTTTTCGCGCTGGTTAATGTCGTCGATTGTTTCGCTGAGCAGCCGCTGGATCTCTGTCATCTCACGCCTTCGTCTTTGGGGATATACCGATTAGAGCGTATTTTAGGTTGCCATTTTGTGTGAAAAAAGTAACAGTTTATCGACAAAAAAAGATAACAGTTAAATTGCTTCACCCGGAATGGCTTTAATAACTCGGGCGGGGTTGCCACCGACCACCATATTCGGCGGAACGTCTTTTACCACCACCGCACCGGAGGCGATAACCGCATTATCGCCAATGGTCACGCCTGGATTGATTACCGCACGTCCACCAATCCAGACGTTATTGCCAATGCGAACCGGTTTGCCGTATTCGAGACCGCTGTTGCGCGCATTGGCCTCCAGCGGATGTGTTGCCGTATAGATATGTACACCTGGCGCTAACATACAATTGTCGCCAATATGGATGGGGCAGACATCCAACATGACACAATCAAAATTGGCGTAAAAATCCTTACCCAGGAAAATATTGTAGCCATAATCACAGCGAAAGTTTGGTTCGATATAAACACCTGAACTTTGGCCGAGTAATGCAGCAAGAATCGCACTGCGTTCCGCTTTTTCGTCAGGGGCCGAATGGTTATAACGATGAAGCAGCGCTCTGGCATGCATGCGGTCAGCTCGCAGCGTATCGTCCGCAGGTCGATACGGTAAGCCGGAAATCATTTTAACTTTTTCTTCGCTCATGAAGATAACGTGCGCCTGCTAATGCCGCTGGATAAAAAATTAAAACCGTAAATAAACGTCGGGAAGACTTAGCGTACGAATTTCCACACAGAAGGAGGGATTTTGTCATACAGTTTATTCATGGTTAGCTCAGCCAGACGATGATCGGCTGCTGAATAAAACACCGTCAGTTCATGGTCAGGCAGTTCGTATTTATTTTTTTCAATAACGCGTTCGAGCGTGTCAATTGTCTGACAACGTCGTAATCGCATCAAATAATCAATTTTGGTTAATGGCTTATCAGACATGATTTTACCTTTACTGGTTGAAATATTTAACAGGAGTGACTAACAGGGTTAGCCTTGCTCACATTGACGAAACAGCGGAACAATCGGTTTCCCGATTTACGCCATTTCTGCAAGTCTTGTGTGTTGATACCGTAGCTACTGAACAGCATAAACGTATCATCAAGGTATTCGTCTATCTGCTCAATCAGTTTATTATCTTCATTATACTTAATTTTATAATTAAGTGCGAAGGTTGCTATATGTTCAATCAACTCATTTAACTGCAAATTGATTGCCGAAGTAGGATCGTTAACCCATCCATGATGGCTTTCTTCAAGATTCAGGAGACAATCATGGTACAACGTTTCGCAGAGAAATTTAAGCTGCGCGATATCATGCCTTTTTGGCGAGTATTCGTCCATAACACATCCCCTTCTGAGTCGCTTTTTTTACTCACTGAACACTGCTCCGGGGTGGAAACGTCTGATCTGACCAGCAGCATATGCTGCTTTTCCTCATTGATTTAACTATAAGCCAGTCTTAAAAAGATTTCATTGCGCTATTACGAAAAATTACAATTATCGCGTTTTGCTCTCCGAAAATGGAGGGATCGCGCAGTTTATTATCATGTTTTATGTGAGAATTTCCGACATCGAAATCAAAACTTTCCTTACTCTTCATTAGGTTAGTCAATGGTGCTGGATATTTAAGGTTATTTAAATATTCCAGAATCACTAATTACCAGGAATATTCTTACTTAAACTGATTGTACCAGATAATTAAGAATTTTACCTAAGGATATAAGGTGTTCTCCTAATGGAGTATTAATTCTGTACGCTATTACGACTGCACAAAATAAACGAAGAGACAATACGTACTTTTAATGATCAGAACAGCGAATAAGAAAAAGGCCGCTTTCGCGGCCTTTTTCATTCATGACTATCAGTGTTGCTCAACCTTATGGCTGTGCTCAACATCGTCACTTCTGCGGCTAAAGCGGCGGCGCACCACCACAAAGAACACAGGAACGAAGAATATTGCCAGTACCGTCGCGGTAATCATACCGCCCATTACACCGGTACCTACGGCGTTCTGCGCACCGGAGCCTGCACCCGTACTGATAACCAGCGGCAGAACCCCAAGGATAAACGCCAGCGAGGTCATCAGGATTGGACGCAGACGCATACGTACCGCTTCCAGGGTCGCTTCAATAAGCCCTTTGCCCTCTTTATCCATCAGATCTTTGGCGAATTCGACGATAAGTATCGCGTTCTTCGCCGACAAGCCAATGGTTGTCAGCAGGCCCACCTGGAAGTAAACGTCGTTAGTCAGACCGCGTAAGGTCGCGGCCAGCAGCGCACCAACAACCCCGAGCGGAACTACCAGCATAACGGAGAACGGAATTGACCAGCTCTCGTACAGGGCCGCCAGACACAGGAACACCACGATCAAGGAAATGGCGTACAGCGCAGGCGCCTGGTTACCTGACAAGCGTTCCTGATAAGACATACCTGTCCAGTCATAGCCAATACCCGTCGGCAGTTTACCGGCCAGTTGTTCCATCATCGCCATTGCTTCACCGGTACTTTTACCCGGAGCAGCCTGGCCGAGGATTTCCATGGATGGCAAACCGTTATAGCGTTCCAGACGCGGAGAGCCGTACTCCCAGTGCGACGTCGCAAAGGCAGAGAAAGGCACCATCGAGCCGCTTGCCCCACGGACATACCAGTTACCGATATCGCTCGGCAGCATACGGTATTTCGCGTCAGACATAACGTACACTTTCTTCACGCGACCACGGTCGATGAAGTCGTTGACGTAGCTGCCGCCCCATGCCGCGCCAAGCGTGGTATTGATGTCACTTAAGGAGACACCCAACGCCTGTGCTTTTTCCTGGTCGATATTGATTTTGAACTGCGGCGTATCTTCCAGGCCGTTCGGACGCACACCCACCAGCAGATCCGGATGCTGTGCAATCTCACCGAACAACTGGTTACGCGCCTGCATCAGCTTGTCATGCCCCAGGTTCGCCTGGTCAATCAATTGGAAGTCAAAGCCGGTCGCCGTACCCAGTTCAACGATCGCTGGCAGGTTAAAGGCGAAGACCATCGCATCTTTAATTTGCGAGAAGTGCGCACTTGCACGACCTGCAATCGCCGGTACTTTGTTCTTCTCACCCGGACGTTCATCCCAGCCTTTCAGCGACACGAACGCCAGACCGGTGTTCTGACCACGCCCGGAGAAGCCGAAGCCGTTAACGGTAAACACAGAGTTCACGTTATCTTTTTCGTTTTCCAGGTAGTATTTCGACACTTCATCCAGCACTTTCTGCGTACGCTCTTGCGTCGCGCCCGCCGGAAGCTGCGCCATAGTCAGGAACACACCCTGGTCTTCATCTGGCAGGAACGAACTTGGCAGACGAACGAACAGGATGGCCATGCCAACCACGATAAGAACATAGAGCAGCAGGTAACGCCCCGTACTGCGCAGAATGTTACCTACGCTGTCGGTATAGTGGTGCGTGCTCTTATCAAATACGCGGTTAAACCAGCCAAAGAAACCTTTCTTGCCTTCACCGTGATCGCCTTTGGCAATCGGTTTTAGCATGGTCGCACAGAGCGCTGGCGTCAGGATTAACGCTACCAGCACAGAGAGCGCCATTGCTGAAACAATGGTGATAGAGAACTGACGGTAAATCGCACCGGTAGAACCACCGAAGAAGGCCATCGGGATAAATACCGCCGACAGAACCATCGCGATACCGACCAGCGCGCCCTGAATCTGGCCCATGGACTTACGCGTGGCTTCTTTTGGCGGCAAGCCCTCTTCGGACATGACACGTTCAACGTTCTCTACGACGACGATGGCGTCATCCACCAGCAAGCCTATCGCCAGCACCATACCAAACATGGTGAGGGTGTTTATCGAGTAACCAAATGCTGACAGTATGGCGAAGGTACCCAACAGGACGACTGGCACCGCGATGGTTGGAATCAGCGTTGCGCGGAAGTTCTGCAGGAACAGGTACATAACCAGGAATACCAGTACGATCGCTTCAACCAGCGTTTTCACCACTTCGTTAATCGAGATCTTAACGAATGGGGTGGTATCGTACGGATAAACCACTTTCAGCCCGTGCGGGAAGAACGGCTCCAGTTTGGCGATAGTGGCGCGCACCGCGTTTGCGGTATCCAGCGCGTTCGCGCCGGTTGCCAGCTTAATACCAAGACCGGATGCGGGTTGACCGTTGTAGCGGGCGATAACGTCGTAGTTTTCGCCGCCCAGCTCAATTCTTGCCACGTCACGCAGACGAACCTGCGAACCATCCTGGTTAACTTTCAGCAGGATCTTACCGAACTCTTCCGTGGAGGTCAGACGTGTCTGCGCGATGATAGAGGCGTTCAACTGCTGGCCTTTCACCGGCGGCGTCCCACCTAACTGACCTGCTGCGACCTGGGCGTTCTGCGCTTTAATAGCCGTAATGACATCAACAGGAGTCAACTGGAAGTTATTCAGTTTGTTCGGGTCCATCCAGATACGCATTGCATATTGCGCACCGAACAGTTGTACGTCACCCACACCTTTGGTACGGCTGACCGGGTCTTTCACGGTGGCGCCCACGTAGTCGGCAATATCTTCCTGCGTCATGGAACCATCGGTACTGATCATACCGAGAACCATCAGGAAGCTACTGGACGACTTCTCAACGCTCACACCCTGCTGCTGAACTTCCTGCGGCAGTAATGGCATTGCCAGTTGCAGTTTGTTCTGCACCTGTACCTGGGCGATATCCGCGTCGGTACCAGAGTCAAAGGTGATGGTGATCTGTACCGTACCAGAGGAGTCACTGGTGGAGGACATATACAGCAGGCCATCGATACCGTTCATGTTCTGTTCGATAACCTGCGTAACGGTATCCTGCACCGTTTTTGCATCAGCACCTGGGTAGGACGCACTGATCTGAATTGCCGGTGGCGCAATCGTTGGATATTGCGCGACAGGCAGCTTCAGGATCGCCAGTCCCCCCGCAAGCATGATGATTATGGCGATCACCCAGGCAAATATGGGGCGATCAATAAAGAAATTTGGCATGTCTTAACGGCTCCTGTTTAAGTTAAGACTTAGACGGCTGTGACTGCGCGCCGGCCTGGGCTTGCTCTTTATTCTCAGCGGTCACTTCCTGTGCTTTTACCTGCGCACCGGGTCTTACTTTTTGAAGGCCTGTCACAATCACGCGATCGCCTGCTTTCAGGCCATCTGTCACCAGCCATTTATCGCCAATGGCCTGAGTCGCGGTGAGTTTACGGATTTCGACTTTATCGCCTTCACCTACGACCATCGCGGTAGCATCACCACGCGGGGTACGGGTCACACCCTGCTGTGGAACCAGCAGTGCATTAGGATTAGTGCCTTCTTCGAGTTTCGCGCGTACGAACAGACCTGGCAGCAGCGTCATATCCGGATTCGGGAAAATGGCGCGCAGGGTAATAGAACCGGTAGTTTGATCAACAGTGACGTCAGAAAACTCCAGTGTACCGCTCTGCGGGTATTTCGTGCCGTCGTTGGTCACCAGCTCGACTTTCGCTTTACCGTTTTCCTGTTTCAGCGTGCCGTTCGCCAGTTCCTGTTTCAGCCGCAGGTAGTCATTGCTCGACTGTGTAACATCAACGTAGATCGGGTCGAGTTGCTGAACGGTTGCCAGCGCGGTTGTCTGCCCGGTCTGCACCAGCGCACCTTCGGTCACGGACGATTTACCAATACGGCCGCTGATCGGAGAGGTGACTTTGGTGTAAGCAAGGTTGATACGCGCGGTTTCAACCGCGGCTTTTGCCGCAACGACAGCCGCATCGGCCTGCTGTGCGTCAGCCTGAGCGGTATCATAATCTTGTTGGCTGATGTACTTGGTACCCAACAATTTCTGATAACGGGCAGCGGTCATGCGTGCGATATTTGCCGCAGCCTGCGCTTTTGCCAGATCGCCTTTCGCGCTTTCATAAGAAGCCTGATAAGTGGCCGGATCAATCTGATAAAGCGAGACACCCGCTTCTACATCACTACCTTCTGTGAAGTTGCGCTTTAAAATAATGCCACTGACCTGAGGACGGACTTCCGCAACGCGAAACGCGCTGGTTCTACCTGGAAGTTCGGTTGTGATCTGCAGAGGTTCTGTTTTTAGCGTGACGACGCCGACTTCTGGCGCCTGACCCGCAGCACCCTGCTGAGCGGGTTTTTCATCACATCCTGTAAGCGCTAAGCTGCCTGAAAGCATCAGAACGACCGCCAGAGGCGTTAACCCTCTGTTTTTGTTCATATGTAAACCTCGAGTGTCCGATTTCAAATTGATCAATGGATCAAATGTCCCAAACCCATTGCTGCGTTTATATTATCGTCATGCTATGGTACAAACATTCATAAATGTATGTAAATCTGACTCCTGTCAATTCACCAACATATGGCACGAAAAACCAAACAGCAGGCACAAGAGACACGCCAGCACATCCTTGATGTGGCCTTGCGTTTGTTCTCCCGGCAGGGCGTATCAGCGACCTCACTGGCAGATATTGCACAGGCAGCGGGGGTAACCCGTGGTGCGATTTACTGGCACTTCAAAAATAAGTCGGATTTATTCAGTGAAATCTGGGCGCTGTCAGAATCCAGCATCAGCGATCTCGAAACTGAGTATCGGGCAAAATTCCCTGACGATCCACTGTCAGTTTTAAGGGAAATTTTGGTCTATATCCTTGAAGCAACCGTAGTCGAAGAGCGTCGCCGACTCATGATGGAAATCATTTTTCACAAGTGTGAGTTTGTTGGCGAAATGACGGTCTTGCAAGAGGCGCAGCGTAATTTGTGCCTGGAGAGTTACGACCGCATCGAGCATACACTTAATGAGTGCATTAAAGCCAAATTGCTTCCTGAGAGCTTACTCACCCGCCGGACGGCAGTACTGATGCGTGCCTATATTTCCGGTGTGATGGAGAATTGGCTTTTCTCGCCCCAATCTTTTGATTTAAAGAAAGAAGCCCGAGACTATGTCGCGATATTACTGGAGATGTGCCAGTTTTGTCCAACGCTGCATAATAAAGCGTCAGGCCTTTCAGCCTGAGTCAGAATGAGCGGAAAAAGCGACTGCTAACATTACGTTACTAGGTTGTAACTTCACGGCGTGATATTCTTCGCGCGTGGCTAGCTTCGGCCATCTTTCCTGTTCACAGATTAATCACGCAAATGATGCTGCAATCCACACGCTCAAAAAGTGCGCTCCCGGTTTTGGCTGCCGCGCTGTTTTTTGTCCTTGCCTTTATTACAGGCAGTGCCTTCGCGGCCCCGACAAACAACGACTTACCCGCTCGCTCCGATGTCCAGAGTCAGCTCGACGCTCTGAATAAGCAAAAAGATCCCACCGCTACGGATAAACTGGTTATTCAGGATTTAACGGAAACCCTGGATGTTCTGGACAAAATAGAACGGGTTAAGCAGGAAACTGTTCTCTTAAAACAGAAAATCACCCAGGCGCCGGACAAACTGCGTCAGGCGACTGATGCCCTCAATGCGCTCAGTGATAAAGATAACGACGATGAAACACGCAAAACGCTGGCAACGCTTTCTCTGCGCCAGCTTGAGTCGCGCGTGGCACAGTTACTGGATGACTTACAAACGGCTCAGAACGATTTATCGAATTATAACAGCCAGTTAGTCTCGTTACAGACGCAGCCGGAGCGTGTGCAAAGTTCCATGTACACCGCTTCGCAACAGTTACAGCAAATCCGCAATCGTCTTAATGGCACGGCGGCAGGTGAGGGGGCTCTGCGTCCGACGCAGCAGACACTTTTACTTGCTCAACAGGCATTGCTGAATGCGCAAATCGAACAGTTGCGTAAGAGTCTCGAAGGTAATACTACGTTGCAGGACACGCTGCAGAAACAGCGTGATTACACTACTGCGAACAGCAATCGCCTTGAACATCAACTGCAACTGTTGCAGGAAGCCGTCAATAACAAGCGGCTGACGCTGACAGAAAAAACCGCCCAGGAAGCCGTAACGCCGGATGAAACCGCGCGTATCCAGGCGATGCCGTTAGTGAAGCAGGAACTGGACGTTAACCACCAGCTTAGCCAGAAGCTTATTACCGCGACAGAAAACGGTAACTCGCTGGTGCAGCAAAACATCAAAGTAAAAAACTGGCTTGACCGCGCGCTGCAATCTGAGCGCAACGTGAAAGAGCAGATTTCAGTACTTAAAGGCAGCTTGCTGCTGTCGCGTATCCTTTATCAGCAACAACAAACGCTCCCTTCCGCTGATGAGCTTGAAGACATGACCAACCGCATTGCGGACCTGCGTCTGGAGCAGTTTGAAGTCAACCAACAGCGCGATGCCCTTTTCCAGAGCGATGCATTCGTGGCAAAACTGGAAGAGGGGCATTCGAGTGAGGTTAACGACGAAGTGCATGACGCGCTGTTACAAGTCGTGGATATGCGTCGTGAACTGCTCGATCAACTGAATAAGCAGCTTGGTAATCAGCTGATGATGGCGATTAACCTGCAGGTTAATCAGCAGCAACTGATGAGCGTGTCGAAAAGCCTTCAGGAGATCCTGACGCAGCAAATTTTCTGGGTAAACAGCAACAAGCCAATGGACGGGGACTGGGTTAAATCTTTCCCACAGGCGCTGAAAGACCAGATAAGCAAAATGAAAATCACCGGTAACTGGGAAAAAGCCTGGCCGGCGGTGGCCATTGCTTTCCTCACAGGCCTACCCCTGTTACTGATCGCTGGCTTAATTCGCTGGCGTCTTGGCTGGTTGCGCAGCTATCAGGCGCGTCTTGCGACCCAGGTAGGCCAGTTACGCAATGACAGTCAGTTACATACGCCGAAAGCGATTCTTATCGATCTCATTCGCGCGCTGCCAGTCTGCCTGATCATTCTGGCTATCGGCCTCATTTTACTGACGATGCAGCTCAATATTAGTGAATTGCTGTGGGCGTTCAGTAAAAAACTGACCGTATTCTGGCTGGTATTTGGCCTGTGCTGGAAGGTGCTGGAAAAAGACGGCGTGGCGGTAAACCATTTCAATATGCCGGAACAACTGACCAGCCACTGGCGTCGGCAGATTGTGCGCATCAGCCTTGCGCTGCTGCCACTCCATTTTTGGTCCGTGGTCTCTGAGCTTTCGCCACTGCACTTGATGGATGATGTGCTCGGACAAACGGTGATCCTGCTTAACTTGCTGGTCATCACCGGGCTGGTATGGCCGATGTTCCGGGAAAGCTGGCGGGATAAAGAATCTCATAGCATTCGTCTTATCACCATCACCGTTCTGGCGATTGTTCCGATAGCATTGATGGTGCTGACGGCAACTGGCTATTTCTATACAACGCTGCGCCTGTCCGGACGCTGGATTGAAACTGTCTATCTGGTCATTCTCTGGAACCTGCTTTACCAGACTGTGTTGCGTGGCTTGAGCGTTGCTGCGCGTCGTATTGCTTACCGTCGTGCGCTGGCCCGCCGCCAGAACCTGATAAAAGAAGGGGCAGAAGGCGCTGAGCCGCAGGAAGAGCCGGGTATAGCCCTGGAGCAGGTCAACCAGCAGACATTACGTATTACCATGTTGCTGATGATCGCCCTCTTTGGCGTGGTGTTCTGGGCGATTTGGTCGGATTTGATCACCGTTTTCGCTTACCTGGACAGCGTTGTCCTGTGGCACTACAACGGCACGGAAGCAGGCGTCGCCGCCGTAAAAAGCGTGACTATGGGGAGCATGCTGTTTGCCTTGATTGCCACGGTGGTGGCCTGGGCGCTAATTCGTAACTTACCGGGTTTGCTGGAAGTTATCGTTCTTTCGCGGTTGAACATGCGCCAGGGGGCGTCCTACGCCATTACCACCATTCTGAACTATGTCATCATTGCCGTTGGTGCGATGACGGTGTTCGGGTCGTTGGGTGTCTCATGGGACAAACTACAATGGCTGGCGGCAGCTCTCTCGGTTGGTCTGGGTTTTGGTTTACAAGAGATTTTCGGTAACTTTGTCTCCGGCCTGATTATCCTCTTCGAACGTCCGGTGCGTATTGGCGATACCGTCACCATCGGCACTTTCTCCGGGTCGGTAAGTAAGATCCGTATTCGTGCCACCACGATCACCGATTTTGACCGCAAAGAGGTCATTATTCCCAACAAGGCTTTTGTGACCGAACGTCTGATCAACTGGTCGCTGTCAGACACCATTACCCGCGTGGTCATCCGTCTGGGCGTGGCGTACGGCTCCGATCTGGATAAGGTGAAAGAGGTATTGTTAAAAGCGGCGATGGAGCATCCGAAGGTGATGCACGATCCGGAGCCGTCGGTGTTCTTTACCACCTTTGGCGCGAGTACGCTGGATCATGAACTGCGTCTGTATGTACGTGAACTGCGCGATCGTAGCTATACGGTGGATGAGCTAAACCGCACGATCGACAGACTGTGTCGTGAAAATAACATCAATATCGCCTTTAACCAGTTGGAAGTGCATTTACGCAATGCGAGCGGTGACGAGCATACGGAAGTGAAGCGCGAGCTGAAAGGCGACGATCCGACGCCTGCACAGAGTTGATTCAGATATCTCTCTTGTCGTAGCCCCGGTAAGCGCTGGCGCCACCGGGGATTATTCCCGGATGGCGGCGTGACCGCCTGTTCCGGGCTACGGTTTTCTCCCTCTCCTCGTGGGAGATAGCCGGGGTGAGGGCATCAGGCCGCACCAGGCTTAACCCTCACGCTCCCTCACTTTGCGTTCAAAATCCCGCTGCACAATTTCCAGCGCTTTGAGCACGGTTTCCGGCGCAATAGCATGCTCTTCCAGCAGCATAATCAGATCGACCGCCAGCTTGACCTCATCCGGTGCATCTTCCAGCGACATACTCTCTCCTCGGGTTAACGTGTCAGGCGCGCCAGCACCCGCTCAATATTATCCAGCGCCTCGCGACAGCGGCGCAGCCTGCCTTCAAATGCGGTGATTTCTTTATGTAATTGCTGCTGTTCGGCGAAAGTTTCGACCTTTGCCAGACGCGTTTCCCGCTCACATTTCATCGCCATCAGACGTTGTTCGAATTCCTGGTGTTGCAGTCGCTTACGCTGCCATTTTTGAATGCCGGGCGCGGAATTATCCCACTCACGCAGCGACCAAGAGGCCGATTCGCGACTCAGGGCGGCAATCTGTGCCCCAAGGTGCTCTGCAAGCCATGCCACCTGCTCGATTTGCTGTGCGTCGACGGCATGGCGAAGCGCGCTCAGACTGTGCCGGGCTTCTTGCAGGCAGGCATCCATTGTGGTGCTACGTGTGCGGAACAGATGACGATCAAAACGTGGGCTCACCGTGGCGTGCTTTGCCTGAGGAGCGATTTGTCGCGCCAGCTCGTCCAGCTTTTGTTCCAGAGCCTGTAAAAGCAACGCGCTTCTCACGATTATCTCCCCTGTAAATGACGCCGACTATGCTACATTAGCCGCTCATCAATGATAATGATTCGCACTATGCAACGGACTATTTTAATCATCATTGGCTGGCTGGCGGTAGTGCTGGGTACTCTCGGCGTCGTTTTGCCATTGCTGCCGACCACGCCGTTTATTCTGCTGGCCGCCTGGTGTTTTGCGCGCTCGTCGCCCCGTTTTCATCAGTGGTTATTGTACCGTTCCTGGTTTGGTGGCTATTTGCGTCACTGGCAAACCTATAAAGCGATGCCGCCTGGCGCCAAACCCCGGGCCATCGCCGTGATAGTGGTCACTTTCGCCATTTCGCTGTGGATGGTGAAGATTATATGGGTGCGATTGCTGCTGCTGGTTATTTTGTCTTGCCTGCTGATTTTTATGTGGCGACTGCCCGTGATTGACGCAAAGCAACAAAAACCATAAAGCTCACCGATGGAAGTTGCAATTGTCGCGTTCTGCCAGTAAATTCGAGCGTTTTCGAGCACAGGCGCGACTGGTTAAATGTTAACCGCAGGTTACATGCGAAACCTCAGTGTGCGCCGTGAGTAACACCGTTTCTATCAGGCAAAAATCCATGACAGCGACTGCGCAGCAGCTTGAATTTCTCAAAAACAGCATCAAAAGCATTCAGGATTATCCGAAGCCGGGCATCCTGTTCCGTGATGTCACCAGTTTGCTGGAAGACCCGAAAGCGTACGCTCTCAGCATTGAACTGCTGGTTGAACGCTACAAAGACGCCGGGATCACGAAAGTAGTAGGTACAGAAGCGCGTGGCTTCCTGTTCGGCGCACCGGTTGCGTTAGGCCTGGGTGTTGGCTTTGTACCGGTACGTAAACCGCGTAAACTGCCGCGTGAAACCATCGCGGAAAGCTACGAACTGGAATACGGTACCGATCAGCTGGAGATCCACATCGATGCGATCCAGGCTGGCGATAAAGTCCTTGTGGTTGACGATCTGCTGGCGACCGGCGGCACCATCGAAGCAACCGTAAAACTGATCCGCCGTTTGGGTGGCGAAGTGACCGATGCAGCATTCATCATTAACCTGTTCGATCTGGGCGGTGAACAACGTCTGGAAAAACAGGGGCTGACCTGCTTTAGTCTGGTGCCATTCCCGGGGCATTAATTATCAGACTGCTTTATTTGTCATTTTAGCGCCGGGCAGTGCTCGTAATCCTCACGTACTCCGTGTACGTTCCGGTTACAGTGCGCTGTCCGTCACTAAGAGACAACCTCGCTGATTAAGTGAGGTTGTGATAGCATTCCCCCCTATTAATCCACCTCCAGCGTTTCAGAGCCTGCCAATGAGTTATCAGGTCTTAGCCCGTAAATGGCGACCCCAAACTTTTGCTGACGTCGTCGGCCAGGAGCATGTGCTGACCGCACTGGCGAACGGCTTATCCTCAGGACGCATCCATCATGCCTACCTGTTTTCCGGTACGCGTGGCGTCGGTAAAACCTCTATTGCCCGACTGCTGGCAAAAGGGCTGAATTGCGAAACAGGTGTCACGGCGACGCCTTGCGGCGTGTGCGATAGCTGTCGGGAAATCGAACAGGGGCGCTTTGTTGACTTAATCGAAATTGATGCGGCATCCCGCACCAAGGTCGAAGATACCCGTGACCTGCTGGATAACGTGCAGTACGCCCCCGCGCGCGGCCGTTTCAAGGTCTACCTTATTGACGAAGTGCACATGCTCTCGCGCCACAGCTTTAACGCGCTGTTGAAGACGCTTGAAGAGCCGCCTGAGCACGTCAAATTCTTGCTGGCGACGACCGATCCGCAAAAATTGCCGGTGACGATTCTGTCGCGTTGTCTGCAGTTTCATCTCAAAGCGCTGGACGTTGATCAAATCCGTCAGCAGCTTGAACACATTCTTGATGCCGAAAGTATTCCCCACGAATTGCGTGCGCTCCAGTTGCTGGCCCGCGCCGCAGACGGCAGCCTGCGCGATGCGCTGAGCCTTACCGATCAGGCAATTGCCAGCGGTGATGGGCAACTGACTGCGCAAGTTGTCAGCACGATGCTCGGGACGCTCAATGACGACCAGGCGCTGGCGCTGATTGAAGCGCTTGTGGCTGCTGACGGCGAACGGACGATGGCGCTGGTAAATGAGGCTGCCTCCCGTGGCGTCGAATGGGAAGCCCTGCTGGTGGAGATGCAAACGCTGATGCACCGCATCGCCATGGTTCAGCTCAGCCCTGCGGCGCTCGGCAGCGATATGGCACCCATTGAACAACGCATGCGGGAACTGGCGCGCATAGTGCCACCGGGCGATGTGCAGCTCTACTACCAGACGCTGCTCATTGGCCGCAAAGAGTTGCCGTATGCGCCGGACAGACGTATGGGTATGGAGATGACCCTGCTGCGTGCGCTGGCGTTTCATCCGCGTGAGCCATTAACGGTGCCGGATGCGCCCCAGGCTTCTTTCGCGCCAGCCGCGCCTGCTGCGGTGTTGAATTCGGCGCAGGTTCCGGTGCAGGCGGCGCCATCGCAGCCGCAACAGCAGCCGCAACATGATGTCGCTCTGCCCGATGCCACCAGCCAGGTGCTGGCGGCCCGTCGCCAATTGCAGCGCGCTCAGGGAGCGGACAAAACAAAAAAGAGTGAACCGGCAGCCGCAGCCCGCGCGCGGCCGGTGAACAATAGCGCGCTGGAGAGACTGGCGTCAGTCACCGAGCGCGTGCAGTCGCGCCCGGCATCTTCTTCACATGAAGAGGCTGCGGTAAAAAAAGAGGCCTACCGCTGGAAAGCGACAACCGTCACCGAAGAGGTGAAAGAGACGGTAGCCACGCCGAAGGCGCTAAAAAAAGCGCTTGAGCACGAAAAAACGCCGGAGTTGTCGAAGAAACTGGCCGAAGAGTCGCTTGAGCGTGATGCCTGGGCGGCGGAAATCAGCCGACTCACCCTGCCAAAACTGGTTGAACAGGTGGCGCTCAACGCCTGGAAAGAGCAGGATGAGAGCCGAATTTGCCTGCATTTACGTTCTGCTCAGCGGCACCTGAATTCGCCGTCTGCGCAAAAAACGCTGGCGGACGCGCTTTCGGCATTACATGGCAACACGGTTGAATTGACTATCATTGAAGATGATAATCCGGCGGTGCGCACGCCACTGGAATGGCGTCAGGCCATATATGAAGAGAAACTTGCGCAGGCGCGCGAGGCGATTATTACGGATAACAACATTCAGACACTGCAACGCTTCTTCGATGCGGATCTGGATGAAGAGAGTATTCGTCCCATTTGATGGTAAGCTGGCTTGCTGTCAACCTTAACTATGACTTACTGAGAGAAGAGCCTATGTTTGGTGGAAAAGGCGGTCTGGGTAACCTGATGAAACAGGCCCAGCAGATGCAAGAAAAAATGCAGCAGATGCAGGAAGAAATCGCAAAGCTGGAAGTGACCGGTGAGTCTGGTGCTGGCCTGGTGAAAGTGACTATTAACGGTGCGCATAACTGCCGCCGCGTAGAGATCGATCCGAGCCTGCTGGAAGACGATAAAGACATGCTGGAAGATCTGGTGGCTGCGGCGTTCAACGACGCTGCGCGCCGCATTGAAGAAACCCAGAAAGAGAAAATGGCTTCTGTTTCCTCCGGTATGCAACTGCCGCCGGGCTTCAAGATGCCGTTCTGATGCAGACCAGTCCGCTGTTAACGCAGCTTATGGAAGCGTTGCGCTGCCTGCCGGGCGTTGGCCCGAAATCGGCGCAGCGCATGGCGTTTACGCTATTGCAACGTGACCGCAGCGGTGGAATGCGCCTGGCGCAGGCATTGACCCGCGCCATGTCGGAAATCGGCCATTGCGCCGATTGCCGCACCTTTACCGAGCAGGAGATCTGCAATATTTGCAGCAATCCGCGCCGTCAGGAAAATGGTCAAATCTGTGTGGTGGAGAGTCCTGCGGATATCTACGCCATTGAGCAGACCGGCCAGTTTTCCGGACGCTATTTCGTGTTGATGGGCCACCTGTCGCCGCTCGATGGTATCGGGCCGGACGATATTGGTCTCGATCGACTGGAGCAGCGTCTGCAGGCGGAATCGATGCGAGAGGTGATTCTCGCCACCAACCCGACGGTAGAAGGTGAGGCAACCGCCAACTATATTGCCGAGCTTTGCGCGCAATATGGAGTGGAAGCCAGTCGTATTGCTCACGGCGTTCCCGTTGGCGGTGAGCTGGAAATGGTTGACGGCACCACGCTGTCCCATTCGCTTGCGGGTCGCCACAAGATTAAATTCTGACCAAACGGAGGCTGCGACACGTGGCCTCCGCTTGAAAAAATCCTTCTCAATCCCCATCTCACCCTCATCATTTCAATAGCCTGTACATTCGCGGCGCGAAGAATGACGGCTATTACTTTTTAATGGCATTGTTGAGGTCGACTTACATGAAAGGACAAGAAACCCGCGGTTTCCAGTCAGAAGTAAAACAGCTTCTGCACCTGATGATCCATTCCCTGTATTCCAATAAAGAAATCTTCCTGCGTGAGCTTATCTCCAACGCCTCGGATGCGGCGGACAAACTGCGTTTTCGCGCGTTGTCCAAACCGGATCTGTACGAAGGCGATGGCGAACTGCGTGTGCGCGTCTCGTTTAATAAAGACAACCGCACATTGACCATTGCCGATAACGGTATCGGGATGAGCCGCGACGAGGTCATTGAGAACCTCGGTACGATTGCCAAGTCTGGCACCAAAGCATTTCTGGAATCGATGGGCTCCGATCAGGCGAAAGACAGCCAGTTGATTGGTCAGTTCGGGGTGGGCTTCTACTCTGCGTTCATCGTTGCCGATAAAGTCACCGTGCGCACCCGTGCTGCGGGTGAAAGTGCTGATAATGGCGTGTTCTGGGAATCTGCTGGCGAAGGTGAATATACCGTTGCCGACATCAACAAACCGGAGCGTGGTACTGAAATCACGCTGCATCTGCGCGAAGGCGAAGATGACTTCCTGAACGACTGGCGTGTGCGCTCGATCATCAGCAAATATTCCGATCATATTGCGCTGCCGGTGGAAATTGAGAAGCAGGAAGAGGTCGACGGCGAAACCGTGGTCTCTTGGGAAAAAATCAACAAAGCACAGGCGCTGTGGACCCGCAGCAAGTCGGAAATCAGCGACGACGAATATAAAGAGTTCTACAAACATATCGCTCATGACTTTACCGACCCGCTGGCCTGGAGCCATAACCGCGTGGAAGGCAAGCAAGAGTATACCAGCCTGCTGTTTATCCCTTCGCAGGCGCCATGGGATATGTGGAACCGCGACCATAAGCATGGCCTGAAACTGTACGTACAGCGCGTCTTTATCATGGACGACGCCGAACAGTTTATGCCGAACTACCTGCGCTTCGTGCGCGGCCTGATAGATTCCAACGATCTGCCGCTGAACGTTTCCCGCGAAATTCTGCAGGACAGCACCGTTACCCGTAATCTGCGTAATGCGCTGACCAAACGCGCCCTGCAGATGCTCGATAAGCTGGCCAAAGATGACGCGGAAAAATACCAGAGCTTCTGGAAACAGTTCGGCCTGGCGCTAAAAGAAGGCCCGGCAGAAGACAATGCCAACCAGGAAGCGATTGCCAAACTGCTGCGTTTTGCTTCTACCCACACGGACTCTTCCGAACAGACCGTATCGCTGGAGGATTACCTCTCGCGCATGAAAGAAGGGCAGGAGAAAATCTACTTCATCACTGCCGACAGCTACGCGGCGGCGAAGAGCAGCCCGCATCTGGAACTGCTGCGTAAGAAAGGTATCGAAGTTCTGCTGCTCTCCGATCGTATCGACGAGTGGATGATGAGCTATCTGACCGAGTTCAACGGTAAGCCGTTCCAGTCGGTCTCTAAAGCTGACGAGTCGCTGGATAAACTGGCTGATGAAGTGGACGAAACCACCAAAGAAGCAGAAAAAGCGCTGGAGCCGTTTGTTGAGCGCGTCAAAACCCTGCTGGGCGACCGCGTGAAAGAGGTACGCCTGACGCATCGTCTGACCGATACCCCGGCGATAGTCACCACCGATAACGACGAAATGAGCACGCAGATGGCGAAATTGTTTGCCGCTGCGGGCCAGAGCGTGCCGGAAGTGAAGTACATCTTTGAACTGAACCCGGATCATCCGCTGGTGAAACGCACCGCCGATACTCAGGACGAGACGAAGTTTGGCGAATGGGTCGAACTGCTGTTGGATCAGGCGCTGTTCGCTGAACGCGGCACGCTGGAAGATCCCAACCTCTTTATTAAGCGTTTGAATACCTTGTTAATGTCGTAAATTCACCGTTATCCTCTCCCCGCAGGGGAGAGGATATGGCACAGCGCACTTTTTTCTCCTTCGTTCCCCCGGAAGAGGACTGTTGTGGGGAGGATTGCCGCATTTTTTAAACATTCTTTCCCACTAACCGTTTCAGCCCCGTAGCCTTCCTTGAGCCATACTCATTCTGGTGGTATCGTTTAGCGCTTTTTTGAAAAATTGAATCGACATTTGAGGGGATTTCCGCAATGCGTATTATTCTGCTTGGCGCTCCAGGCGCGGGTAAAGGAACTCAGGCACAGTTCATTATGGAGAAATACGGTATTCCGCAAATCTCCACGGGCGATATGCTCCGCGCCGCTGTGAAATCTGGCAGCGAACTGGGCAAGCAAGCAAAAGACATCATGGATGCCGGTAAACTGGTGACTGACGAACTGGTTATCGCCCTGGTGAAAGAGCGTATTGCACAGGAAGACTGCCGCAATGGTTTCCTGCTCGATGGCTTCCCACGCACCATCCCGCAGGCTGATGCAATGAAAGAAGCCGGTATCAAAGTCGATTACGTCCTGGAATTTGACGTACCGGACGAGCTGATCGTTGACCGTATCGTAGGTCGTCGCGTACACGCCGCTTCTGGCCGTGTTTACCACGTTAAATTCAATCCGCCGAAAGTGGAAGGTAAAGACGACGTGACCGGCGAAGAGCTGACCACCCGTAAAGATGACCAGGAAGAAACCGTCCGTAAGCGCCTGGTGGAATACCATCAGATGACTGCGCCGTTGATCGGTTACTACTCCAAAGAAGCGCAGGCGGGTAACACCAAATACGCGAAAGTTGACGGCACCAAAGCCGTGGCTGACGTGCGCGCAGAGCTGGAAAAAATCCTCGGCTAATCGCCTCTATCCCCGGTGTTCGCCGGGGATAATCTTCCAATCGCTGTGATTGGTTTCGTTTACGCGCTTTTCAGTTACAATCATTAGCCAGTTCAATGGTTAAGAGGCGCGAATGAGTCAGACGAAAGCAGGTATTCTGCTGGCCAATCTTGGTACCCCCGAAGCACCCACTCCCGAGGCCGTTAAGCGCTATCTGCGGCAATTCTTAAGCGACCAGCGCGTCGTCGATACGTCCCGTTTATTGTGGTGGCCTTTGCTGCGTGGCGTCATTCTGCCTATTCGCTCTCCGCGCGTCGCAAAGCTCTATCAATCCGTGTGGATGGAAGAGGGCTCGCCGCTGATGGTCTACAGCCGCAGGCAGCAAGCCGCGCTGGCCGCACGTCTTCCTGATGTCCCCGTTGCGCTGGGAATGAGTTACGGTTCGCCGTCGCTGGCGAGCGCGGTGGAGGAACTCCAGTCACAAGGCGTTGAACATATCGTCGTGCTGCCACTCTATCCGCAATACTCCTGTTCAACGGTGGCGGCGGTATGGGACGAACTCGCGCGTATCCTTGCCCCAAAACGCCATATTCCCGGTATCTCGTTTATTCGCGACTATGCGGATGATCCCGCTTATATCAACGCGCTGGCGAATAGCGTGCGTGCCTCATTTGCCCGCCATGGCGAACCCGACTTGCTGCTGCTCTCTTATCACGGCATTCCGCAACGCTATGCGGATCAAGGTGATGATTACCCGCAGCGCTGCCGGGATACCACACGTGAGCTGGTTTCAGCCCTGGAACTGCCGCCAGAAAAAGTGATGATGACCTTCCAGTCGCGCTTTGGTCGCGAGCCCTGGCTAACGCCCTACACCGATGAGACCATGAAAATGCTCGGTGAGAAGGGCGTAAAACATATTCAGGTTATGAGCCCGGGTTTTGCCGCCGATTGCCTTGAGACTCTCGAAGAGATCGCCGTGCAGAACCGTGAGTTTTTCCTCGAAGCGGGCGGCGAGAAATATGAATATATTCCTGCACTTAATGATTCCCCGGATCATATCGAGATGATGGTCAGTCTCACGGAGAAATATCGCTAACGGTTGTTTTCGCAGAAAAATCGTGCGCCATCGCGTAGCGCACGATCTGCGGTCTCCATCATTCGTGAGTAATGTAGAAACGCGTGCAGCGTTCCCGGATACATTTGATAACGACAATGCGCGTTATGTTCCCGAATGATCGCGTAGAGGGTTTTGCTGTCATCTATTAAGGGATCATATTCGGCACTTGCGATAAAACAGGGAGGAACTGCCTGCGTCAGGTCGTTGTTAAAGATGCAGTAGTAAGGTGATTCGCGATCCTGTTCATCGCGCAGATAAGCCTGATCGTAACTTTGCAAATCTTTCCGGGTTAAACCATCCCAGGTGCCGCCATAGAGCCGGCGGCTACGTGAGTCCTGTAAACCATAGAGGCCGTAATAGAGCAGCAGCGCTGTCATTTGCCCGCAGTCAATGTTGTGATCACGTATCCATAATCCGGTTGCCATCGCCAGCATGGCGCCAGCAGAGTCTCCTGCGAGACCGAAACGCTGCATATTCAGGTTTAAGGTGTGAGCGTGTTGCGCATAAAACTGGCATACCGCTACAGCTTCCTCTATGGCTTGTGGAAATCGCGCCTCAGGTGAAAGCGTGTAATCGATCCCGACCACCGTACACTCTGTATAGTGCGCCAGCAGTCGCATGATACGATCGTGTGTGTCGAGGTTTCCCAGCACAAAACCCCCACCGTGAAGATAAAAGAGCGTCGCCTGACTCTCTGGTTTTGGCGAAGCGTAAATGCGCGTACGAACGGTGCCATAGCGCGTGGGGACGTCAACGTCTTTAGTCGGTATGTCTGGTCCTCCGGCGTTCCAGTAGCGCCGTTCTTCGTTATAGGCCCGGCGCTGGGTGGGATAATCATTGCCGTCTGGTTCGGGCTGTGGGTTTTCCTGTTGAAAGTGTAATACTTGCTGCATTTCAGCAGAGATACGCTCAAGGACGCGTATTTTATTCCCTTTATCCATGGTGTCCTCCGGTAAATAATCCTTCATTGTAAGGGGCAAGGTGACCTGAACCGGGATCTGCGTAGCCGATATTGAACATGTATACGGTGTAATGCCGATCGCCTGGCGCGGGGAATGTGCTACCATTCTTCGCCCAATCCTCACCCGTAACGATGACCATGAAATTTCCCGGTAAACGTAAATCCAAACACTATTTTCCCGTTAACGCCCGCGATCCGTTATTGCAGCAAATCCAGCCAGAGAATGAAGTCAGCGCCTCCTGGGTGGTGGGTATTGACCAGACGCTGGTGGATATTGAAGCGAAAGTGGATGATGCGTTTATCGCCCGTTACGGTCTGAGCGCGGGTCACTCTCTGGTCATTGCAGACGATGTGGCCGAGGCGCTATATCAGGAACTGGTGCGCGAAAACCTGATTACCCATCAGTTTGCGGGCGGCACCATTGGCAATACCATGCACAACTACTCGGTACTGGCGGATGACCGTTCGGTCTTACTGGGGGTGATGTGCAGCAATATTGAGATTGGCAGCTACGCCTATCGTTACCTGTGCAATACCTCAAGCCGTACCGACCTGAACTATCTGCAAGGCGTAGACGGTGCAATAGGCCGCTGTTTTACCCTGATCAGCGAGTCGGGAGAGCGTACGTTCGCTATTAGCCCCGGTCATATGAATCAATTGCGTCCGCAAAGTATTCCTGAATCGGTCATCGCCGGTGCCTCCGCCCTGGTACTGACCTCTTACCTGGTGCGGTGTAATCCGGGTGAACCGATGCCGGAAGCTACCATGCAGGCCGTGGCTTACGCCAAAAAGCATAACGTGCCGGTGGTGCTGACGCTCGGTACGAAATATGTGATTGCTGATAACCCGCAATGGTGGCAGAACTTCCTGAAAGAACATGTCTCCATTCTGGCGATGAATGAAGAAGAGGCGCAGGCGTTGACCGGAGAAAGCGATCCGCTGCTGGCCTCGGATAAGGCGCTGGATTGGGTCGATCTGGTGCTTTGCACCGCAGGTCCGGTGGGGCTGTATATGGCCGGCTTTACCGAAGATGAAGCGAAACGCAAGACGCAGCATCCTTTATTGCCAGGGGCGATTGCTGAGTTTAATCAGTATGAATTTAGCCGCGCGATGCGCCATAAAGATTGCCAGCAGCCGCTGCGCATTTATTCGCATATTGCCCCGTACATGGGCGGCCCGGAAAAAATCATGAATACCAACGGGGCGGGAGATGGCGCGCTGGCGGCATTGTTGCATGATATCACCGCCAACAATTACCACCGTATCAATGTGCCAAATTCCAGTAAGCACCAGTTTACCTGGCTGACTTACTCGTCGCTGGCGCAGGTCTGTAAATATGCCAACCGTGTGAGCTATCAGGTATTGAACCAGCATGCGCCGCGTTTGTCCCGCGGGCTGCCGGAGCGTGAAGACAGTCTGGAAGAGTCGTACTGGTCACGGTAGTTCTGTGCGAGGCCTTTTAATGGCTTCCCGGATGGCGCTGGCGCTTATCCGGGTTACCAATCGGAGGTGCGTGCGGGCTACGGTTTTTGCCCTTTCCCTGTGGGAGAGGGCGGGGTGAGGGCATCAGGCGGCCAGGCCTTTACCCGGTCATCGCTTCAACAACGGGGGGCTTCTCAATCAACGTCAGCATGGTGTTCGCAATCTCTCGTTCGCCCATCACCACCTGGTTTGCGCCACGTTCGACAATGTATTCCACCTCGTCGTCATAATGGGCGCGGGCGATAATCTCAATGTTCGGACACTTCTCGCGCGCTGTTGCGACAATCTCGCCCGCTTCATAGCCGTTCGGAATCGTCAGCAGCAACCAGCGGGCGCAATCCAGATGCGCGAGATTCATGATCTCCTCGTTGGCCGCATTCCCCAGCACGGCACGAATGCCTCGCTCGCGCAGTTCATCCACGCGGGTGCGCGATGTCTCAATGACCACCAGCGGGATCCCCTGGGCCATCAGCTTCTCGCCTAACAGGCTGCCGACACGACCAAAACCCACCAGCAGCGCGTGATTGCAAATATCCACCGGGATCTGCTTCTCGTCCTCAATGGCTTCTTCGAGGGTTTGCTCTTCCAGCGTTTCGGTTTTATCGAGGTATTTTTCCAGCAGCGTGAACAGCACCGGGTTCAGCATAATGGAGAGAATTGCCCCTGCCAGCACCAGGTTTTGCCCTGCCTGCGGCAGTAAATCCAGCGCCATACCCAGCCCGGCGAGGATAAAAGCAAATTCACCAATTTGCGCCAGACTGGCGGCGATAGTCAGGGCCGTACGCGGCGAGTGACCGAACAGGCGAACAAGGAAAAAAGCGGCAACCGATTTACCGAAAATGATAATTGCCAGCGTGGCCAGCACCGCCAGTGGTTGATTAATCAGTACCATGGGGTCAAACAGCATGCCCACGGAAACAAAGAAGAGCACTGCGAAGGCATCACGCAGCGGCAGGGTATCGTGTGCGGCGCGGTGGCTCAGTTCGGATTCATTCAATACCATCCCGGCGAAAAATGCACCCAGTGCGAAGGAGACATCAAAAAGCTCGACAGCCCCGAAAGCGATACCGAGCGCCAGTGCCAGTACCGAAAGGGTAAAAAGCTCGCGAGAACCCGTTGCCGCGCTGCGCGCCATAATCCACGGCACCAGGCGGCGGCCCACCAGCATCATAATGGCGATAAAGGCGACCACTTTGCCGATGGTTATTCCCATATCGACGGCGAGCGTCGCCAGCCCCACATTGCCTTTTTCCACCATTCCGGCAACGGCGGGTAACAGAACCAGCGTCAGGACCATCACCAGGTCTTCGACAATCAGCCAGCCGATGGCGATTTGCCCGCGCTGGCTATCAATTAACTGTCGTTCTTCAAGCGCACGCAGCAGCACCACGGTACTGGCGGTGGAAAGACACAGCCCAAACACTATGCCGGTCATCAGCGACCAGCCTAATGTTGCGGAGAGCGCCATACCCAGGAGCGTGGCGACGGCAATTTGCGCTATCGCTCCGGGAATGGCGATGGACTTTACCGCCATCAGATCCTTTAAAGAGAAATGCAGCCCCACGCCAAACATCAGCAGGATCACGCCCAGCTCCGCCAGTTCCGGCGCCAGCTTGGTATCGGCGACAAAACCTGGCGTAAAAGGTCCGGCCAGCACACCCGCTAACAGATAACCCACCAGAGGAGAAATTCGAAGTTTATTGGCAAGCATGCCGAGGATAAAAGCGAGAACAAGCCCGCCGACAATGGTGGTGATAAGCGGTGTGGCGTGATGCATTCCGTCTCCTTTCGTTGATGCGTGGATCCATTTTGGTTTATTAACCAAAACCCAGGTTACAGTTTATGACAATTTTAAGCATCGTGTTCATGAATAATCATTGAATTCTGAAGAAAATGGCACGTTGGGCGAAATTAAACGGCAACCCGGCCATAGAGAGCAGAGATCCCGTTGTAAGTGCATGTTTGCCTGAGAAGTATGAGGCCAAAGCCAGGCTTTGGCCGGAGGGAAATCACGCTTTATGGCGATTATCGGGCAGGAATATGGTCAATATCCCCAATAAGGGCAGGTAAGCACAGATTTTATAGACCAGATCGATACTGGTATGGTCGGCAACGACCCCAAGTACTGCCGCTCCAAGCCCACCCATACCGAAGGCAAAACCAAAAAACAGCCCGGAAACCATACCGATACGTCCTGGAAGCAGCTCCTGAGCGTACACCAGGATGGCGGAAAACGCGGATGCCAGCACAAAACCAATGATCACCGTCAATACACCCGTCCAGAACAAGGTTGCGTAGGGTAAAAGCAGGGTAAAAGGCGCAACACCAAGGATAGAGCCCCAAATCACATATTTTCGCCCGATCTTATCGCCGACAGGCCCGCCAATCACCGTGCCCGCCGCAACGGCGAACAAGAAAATAAACAGGTGAATCTGCGCATTCTGGACGGATAAATCGAACTTATGCATCAGATAAAAGGTGAAATAGCTGCTGATGCTCGCCATATAGAAATATTTCGAGAAAATCAGCACTAAGAGGATGCACACTGCCAGAACCACTTTATTGCGCGGTAGTGGATTGATTACCGTCGCCGCTTTTTTCCCTTTGTTGACCCGGTGCTGTGCGGCATACCAGCGGCTCACCTGCGCCAGTACCACGATAGCCAGCAGCGCCGCGAGCACGAACCAGGCGACGTTACCTTTGCCGTAAGGGGCAATGATAATGGCCGCCAGCAGAGGGCCAAGCGAGCTACCGAAATTCCCGCCTACCTGAAAGATAGATTGTGCCAGCCCGTGGCGTCCGCCAGAGGCCATACGCGCCACGCGAGAGGATTCCGGATGGAACACCGACGATCCCGTGCCCACAAGTGCGGCGGCAATCAGCACCGTTTCAAAACTGCCTGACAGCGCCAGCAGAACCAGGCCGCTGAGGGTAAAGCACATGCCGACAGGAAGCGACCATGGCATCGGATGCTTATCCGTCCAGTAACCGACAACCGGCTGTAGTAATGATGACGAAAGCTGAAAAGTCAGGGTTATCATCCCAATCTGTAAAAATGAGAGAGAAAACTCATTTTGTAGCAGCGGGTAAATCGCCAGAATCAGCGACTGGATCATGTCGTTAAGCAGATGGGAAACGCTAATCGCACCAAGGATGCCAAAGGCGGTGCGCACCTTAGGGACTGCCCCGGAAGACGGGGTCAGTGGCTGAGGAGTTTCACTGATTGCCATAAATACTCTGTCAGGTTGAGCGATGTAAGAATTGTCAGAACTGAAATAGTTATCTGGCTAACATACCTGCGGATAAGGTTTGAAGGAAGTCGCAATTCTGAAAACTTATTTGTCTATTCTTTCAGAGCACAGTACTTTTGCGGTTGTTAATGAATCAGGGAGAGAAGCATGAAATTGTTAAAAAAGAGCATGGTGCTGGCGCTGCTGGCCGCCTTTACTCTGGCAAGTGGTTCGGCTCAGGCTTATGAGCAGGACAAAACCTATAAGATAACCATCCTCCATACCAACGATCATCACGGTCACTTCTGGCGCAACGATTATGGCGAGTACGGCCTTTCAGCACAAAAAACGCTGGTGGACGGGATCCGCAAAGAGGTGGCGGCTGAAGGTGGCAGCGTCCTGTTGCTCTCTGGCGGCGACATCAATACCGGCGTGCCGGAATCCGATCTGCAGGACGCAGAACCTGACTTTCGCGGCATGAATCTGATTGGCTACGACGCAATGGCGGTGGGCAATCACGAGTTTGATAACCCGATGAGCGTGCTGCGCCAGCAGGAAAAGTGGGCCAAATTCCCGTTCCTTTCCGCCAATATCTATCAGAAAAGCACCGGTGAGCGTCTTTTTAAACCGTGGATGATTTTTGACAGGCAAGGGCTGAAAATCGCCGTGATCGGTTTAACCACCGATGACACGGCAAAAATCGGTAATCCCGAGTATTTTACCGATATCGAGTTTCGCAAACCGGCGGACGAAGCAAAGCTGGTGATTGAAGAGCTGCAACAAACCCAGAAGCCGGATGTGATCCTTGCCACCACCCACATGGGGCACTATGACAATGGTGAGCACGGTTCCAATGCGCCGGGCGATGTGGAAATGGCGCGCAGTCTGCCTGCCGGGTCGCTGGCGATGATTGTGGGTGGTCACTCACAAGACCCGGTGTGCATGGCGTCGGAAAACAAAAAGCAGGTGAATTACGTACCGGGTACGCCCTGTGCGCCGGATAAGCAGAATGGTATCTGGATTGTTCAGGCCCACGAATGGGGCAAGTACGTAGGACGTGCAGACTTTGAGTTTCGTAATGGCGAAATGAAGTTGGTGAATTATCAACTGATTCCGGTGAACCTCAAGAAGAAAGTCACCTACGATAACGGCAAGAGTGAGCGCGTACTCTTTACCCCGGAAATTCAGGAAAACCAGCAAATGCTCTCTCTGCTGACGCCGTTCCAGAATAAAGGTAAAGCGCAGCTCGAGGTTAAAATCGGCAATACCAACGGCCACCTCGAAGGTGACCGCAGTAAAGTCCGCTTTGTACAGACCAATCTGGCGCGTCTGATTCTGGCCGGGCAGATGGCGCGTACCAATGCCGACCTGGCAGTAATGAGCGGCGGCGGTGTGCGTGATTCCATTGAAGAGGGTGCTATTACCTATAAAGATGTGCTGAAAGTACAGCCTTTTGGCAACACCCTGGTCTATGCGGACATGAGCGGTAAAGAGCTGACGGACTATCTCACTGCGGTGGCGAAAATGAAGCCGGATTCCGGTGCTTATCCGCAGTTTGCCAATGTCGGGTTCGTGGTGAAGAACGGCGTACTGAGCGACCTGAAAATTAAAGGTGAGGCTATCGACCCGGCGAAAACCTACCGTCTGGCAACGTTAAGCTTTAACGCCACCGGTGGTGACGGCTATCCGCGCATTGATAATAAACCGGGTTATGTCAATACCGGCTTTATTGATGCCGAGGTGCTTAAGCAATTTATTGAGCAGAACTCGCCGCTGGATGCGAATGCTTACGAGCCGAAGGGTGAGGTGAGCTGGCAGTAACACTCAAGTAGCTCCTCTTGTCCTGTTCCCTCTCCCCTTTGGGGCTGAGGAATCCCCACAAAAATGCGAGCACGAACGGTCCCCTCTCCTCTTTGGGGAGAGGGTTAGGGTGAGGGGAAAAAACTGCCTTCACCAATAGCGCCCTGTCTTCGCAAAAGTCGTTAATCCCGGCGGGCGATATCGGCAAACTTCGCGTCCAGCATTTTTGCCAGATCGCTCGCCGCCAGTTCAATATCCAGCCCGCGTTTGCCGCCGGAGACAAAAATAGTGGCGAATGCCTGTGAAGGGGCGTCAATCAGCGTGGGCAAACGTTTCTTTTGCCCCAGTGGGCTGATACCACCCACCAGATAACCGGTTGTGCGCTGTGCCACCATCGGGTCGGCCATATCCACTTTCTTCGCGCCCAATGCTTTCGCGACCTTTTTCAGATCCAGTTGCCCGGCAACCGGCGTCACCGCAACGGCCAAATGCTTCATATCGCCATTGACCGCAACCAGCAGCGTTTTGTACACCTGATCGGCATTCAGACCGAGCTTGCGGACCACCTCGTCTCCAAAGTTTGTCTCGTTCGGATCGTGGTCATAGGTGTGTATCTGGAAAGGAACCTTGTTTTTTTCTAATAACTTAACGGCGGGAGTCATAGCAATCCTTCAAACCACAGTAATTTCACGCAGCCAGCTTACGCCCGATTTATCACGCAAAAATAGTACTATCTTGCGCAATAGTATTGGCAGTGACGAAAAGTTTGAGCGACAATCCGCTAGTCCGAAGCACGAGCTTCGGTATAACTATAAAAACTGAAATTCCTCTTTGACGGGCCAATAATCTTATTGGCCATTTTTTTGCGCTAACAGCGACGGCAAATTCCCTTCACCATACAGATGCAGCGCACCTGCGGCGACCACATAACGCCCCGGCGGTAACGCCAGCAGCCGTTCACACCAGGCGCGGTTACGCTGATGCATCAGCACATCATGCAGCGACTGACTGAACGTCGACGGTAGCGACAGCGGCTCACTGGTGGGGGGGGAGTCCAGCCACCAGCTCATCATCACCTGCAGCAGCCGCGCATTTTCACGCCAGTGGGTCAGCGTATCCTGTAACAGTTCAAGACCGCCATCCGCCAGTTGACGCAAAATTGCGACCTGGTTCTCCGTCCCTTCCAGTTCAATCACCGGCGTTGAGAACTGACGCGCCGCCTGTAGCAACTGATAATCGATGCCGTAGTCGGGGCGAAGGCCCAGCCGCTGTGCCTGCATGGCCTGTAACACCAGCGCAATATGCCAGGCGGGACGTGTTTCAAACTCACTCTGCGACAGATTAAGACCTTCGATGGTCTCTCTCAACTGGGTGAGAAGCGCGGGGCTCAGGCGTTCGGCCAGGGGTGGGCTATCGGGGATATCGGCAAAGGGTGAACCGCTGCTGGCGACATCGGCTTCGACAATCAGCGCATCGGCTTTGCGCAGTTTTTGCAGCAGTTGGGCGGGCAGGGGGGACATCCCCTGGGTACCCATATGGATGCTGCCAATCAGATGCAGATGGCGATTGCCCGACAGCGTAATATCCACCGCGGGCCATGGGTAACGGCGCGTGCGAAAAAAGCTTTTTAACCAGTCAAACAGGCCCATACGCGCTTCCTGAAATGAAAACGCCATGCTAGCGCGTAGGGGAGAAAGGTGCAATTGCCCCGCCGGATGGCGGGGCGGCCGCGGTCAGTCTTTCGGCGTAAAGCGTAGCAGGCGGTTAGCATTGCTGACCACGGTAATAGAGGAGAGCGCCATCGCGGCCCCCGCCACCACCGGGTTAAGCAGGGTTCCCGTCAGCGGCCATAAGATCCCGGCGGCAATGGGAATACCAAGCGAGTTATAGACAAACGCGCCAAGCAGGTTCTGTTTCATGTTGCGCAGCGTTGCCTTCGAAATAGCCAGCGCGTCCGCAACGCCCGTCAGGCTATGGCGCATCAGGGTAATGGCGGCAGTTTCAATCGCGACATCACTCCCGCCGCCCATGGCGATACCAACATCGGCCTGAGCCAGCGCCGGGGCATCGTTGATGCCGTCACCGACCATCGCCACACGGCGACCTTCGCGCTGTAATTTGGCAATGGCCTCGGCTTTACCATCCGGTAAAACCCCGGCAATCACTTCATCGATCCCGGCTTCTTTCGCAATGGCTTTAGCCGTAGTGGGGTTATCTCCGGTCAGCATCACCAGACGATAGCCAGCAAGATGCAGGCGTTGCAGGGCATTGACGCTGTCTTCGCGCAGCGGATCGCGAATGGCGAGCAGGGCGGCAATTTTGCCATCAACTGCCAGCAGTACCGGGGTGGCCCCTTGCGCGGCCTGGGAGGCCATCTCATCTTCCAGTTCGCGTACGGTGATCTGCTGTTGCGACAGCAGCGCCTGGTTGCCGAGCAGTAAGCGGCTGCCTTCTGCTTCGCCGCTCACGCCAAGGCCGCGCAACGTGCGGAAGCTCTGCACCGTCGGCAATGCCTCATCGCCCGCTTTTTCGAGGATGGCGTGCGCCAGCGGGTGGCTTGAGCCTTGTTCCAGCGCGGCGGCAAAGCGCAGCGCCTGGTGTTCGGTAAAGCCATTCGCTGTTTTGATGGCCACCACTTGCGGTTTGCCGCGGGTCAGGGTGCCGGTTTTATCAAACACCAGCGTGTCGAGAGTGCTCGCTCTTTGCAGCGCATCGGCATCGCGCACCAGCACGCCAAACTCCGCCGCGCGACCCACGCCCGAAATGATCGACATCGGCGTTGCCAGCCCTAACGCACAAGGGCAGGCAATAATCAGAACCGTGGTGGTAATGACCAGCGTATAGACGATTTGCGGCGCCGGGCCGAAGAGATACCAGATAGCGCCGCTGAGCAGGGCTATCGCTACCACGACGGGCACAAACACCGCCGAAATTTTATCGGCCAGTTGCCCGATTTCCGGTTTACTACTTTGCGCCTGCCGCACCATGCGAATAATGCGCGACAGCGTTGTCTGGCTGCCTACCGCGCTGGCGGTAAACAGCACGCTACCGTCCTGTACCACCGTTCCGGCGTGCACGGCATCGCCAATGCTTTTCTCCTGGGGAATCGGCTCGCCCGTGAGCATGGCTTCATCAAACCAGGCATCGCCCTGGCTTATTTCTCCATCGACAGGCACCCGATCGCCGGTGGTTAAACGCAGCGTCATGCCGGGGTGAACGTCGGCGAGAGGGAGCATTTTCTCTCCCTCTTCGGTTACCACACGGGCGGTGGGGGGCGTCAGATCGAGTAATTTTTCCAGCGCTTTTGAGGACCGCTGGCGCGCACGCGCTTCCAGCATATGGCCGAGGTTGATCAAACCAATGATCATCGCACTGGCTTCATAATAGAGATGGCGTGCTTCCATCGGGAACCACTGCGGCCAGATGTTTACGCTCATCGAGTAAAGCCAGGCTGCACCGGTACCGAGCGCCACAAGGGTGTCCATGGTGGCGGTGCCGTTGGTCAGGCTTTTCCACGCGCTACGATAAAAATGGCCGCCCGCGACAATCATCACGCCCAGCGTCACCAGGCCAATAAACAGCCACAGGGAGCGGTTGGCGTCGGTGACCATCATGTTGTCACCCACCATCCCCCAGACCATCACCGGTACGCCGACCAGCAGGGCGACAATGGCCTGCCAGCGAAAACGCTTCATGGTCGCGTTGGCCGTTTCCTGCTGACGTTCGCGGCGTTTTATATCGTCTTCTATGGCTTCCGCACCGTAACCGGCACCTTCGACGGCGCTCACTAAATCCTGTGCGGAGGCGCTACCCATCACCAGCGCAGTGCGCTCCGCCAGATTGACCCGTGCCTGCGTGACGCCCGGAACCGCCTGGAGGGCTTTCTGGACGCGGGAGACGCAACTGGCGCAACTCATGCCATTGATTAACAGTTGCTTGCTGTCATCAAGGTCATCCGTTGCCGGAAGCTCAGGAGTGGCCGCTGTCAGTGCTTCCGACGGGGTTGATGACTCTGCCAGCGGTTTAGCCTTTGGGTGGCTAATGCTCGCTCCGTACCCGGCTTGTTTAATGGTATCGATAAGCGCCGAAGCGTCGGCGCTGCCGGTGATCTGCGCATGGGTAAGAGTAACGTCCGCCTGCTCAACGTCAGCACGTTGTTCCAGACTCTCTTTAACACGTTTAACGCAGTGGCCGCAGGACAGTCCGTCCAGCTCCAGCTCTGTAATGTGAGACATAATTAATTTCCTGTATGATGGGTCGTATAAAGATTGACCTGATTAATTACATGTACTAACTGTGTAACAGGTTAAACCTTCCATCAAGGGGAAGGTCAAGGGGGAAAGGTGAATATCAGTATTGTGGCGAAAAAGACCGGCTTAACCAGCAAAGCGATTCGCTTTTATGAAGATAAAGGGCTGGTGACGCCGCCGCTGCGCGGGGAAAACGGCTACCGCAGCTACACGCAGCAACACATCAATGAATTGACACTGCTACGACAGGCGCGCCAGGTGGGGTTCAACCTCGAAGAGTGTGGCGAACTGGTGAATCTGTTTAACGATCCGGCCCGTCACAGCGCGGATGTCAAAGCCCGCACATTGCAAAAAGTGGCGGAAATTGAGCGTCATATTGTCGAACTTGAAGCGATGCGCAAGCAGCTTATGTCGCTGGCGGAATCCTGCCCTGGCGATGACAGCGCCGACTGCCCGATTATTGATAATCTTTCCGGCTGCTGCCATCACAAGGCACACGCTAAGGGTTGAGCATAAAGATCACCGTGCCGCGATACCATGGCGAGGCGGCGAGGCGCTGTTCCTCTTGCGCATCCCAGACGCCGTTTTGCACGCGTCCGACTTTAAACGGAATGCGTAACCCGGCCAGCGCAGGAAGGTAGGCGGTATAATCCTCGACGGTGTTGCGCCCCTGATAGCTTTGCACCACCAGTTCATCCACCGGCAGGGCGTTCAGCGTTTTCACGCTGCCGGTTTTCGCCCAGTCCAGCAGCCCCGTCACCCCCAACGCGAACTGCGGCGAGAGGATTTCCCGCAACCGGTGCAGAAACTGCGCGTAATGATCGAGGCGGTGCGTGGCGGCATCAAAATCAATCTGCAGACCCGTCACGTTGTTACCGGCGGCCTGCCAGCGCAGTAACAGACGGTTCAGGCGTGCCAGCATCTCATCAGAAACATCCAGCGTCGTCAGGCGCACGGTCAGCCAGATATGGGGAAACGTCAGGCGGCTAACCGGTAATCCTTTGCGTTCAAATACGGCGGTGCCTGAGAGGGCAATCACATCGCCCTGATGCAGATAGACGGTGCGGGCGTCGCGCAGTGCGTCACCTGTCTTAACGCCCGACCATAACCAAAAATCCTGCCCGTCTGCGGCATTCGCCACAGACATAAACAGGGAACTGATAAAGGCGATTACCAGTAATACTTGAGGCTTTTCGCCCATACGCTTCCTGGATAATCGCGCTTGAGTTGCAAGAACCAGGCTTTACGCACCGCTTTATCGACATCTTCGCCACCGCAATCATTGTAGCCCGATGGCGCATAGCACATCACCGCGCGGTAAAGCGCATAGCTCTTGTCTTCCGGTTCGGCCTTCGTGTCGTTAATCACCTGTTGGTACCACGCCAGACGATGTGGTTTCCCGGAAAAATCGTCCTGACGTGTGGCGACATCCAGCGCATCGTTGCCGCCACGGTCTTTCGCCAGGCTGACTTCGGTTTGCGTGGTGCGGAAAAACTCACCCAGGCAGTTAAGGGCATGGCCATCCTGCGGATTTTTACTCAGCACGCCAACGGTGTCATTCAACGATGCGCAGGCATAGGCTTTTTCCGGGTCTGTGCCTGTCCATTTAAAGACGCTGACATCCACATCGTCAAACGCTTCGCCGGGAATGGCGGCGGTGATGGCCGTGAGCAGGGATTTATCCTGCAACCAGTCGGCATAGTGGCCCTGTGCCAGATCCTGCGTCAGCAAGGTATGCAGAGCAATGGTGCGCTCTTCGTTGTTTGGCCCCTTGCCCGCCTGCTGGCGTAACAGCTCAGGAGTGGCTTTGGTTTTCAGCACCAGCGAGCGATAGCGCAGATTCGTGATGCGGCTATCGGGGGCGAAAATCTTCTCCAGCGCATTGCTGTTGACCAGCGTGGCCGCCAGCTTCGCCTGCAGTAACTGTTGTTGCTCAACATCTTTGCTGAGATCCAGCAGATGCAGCCAGTGATCGCGTGCGGCATCCCATTGCTGCTGGCCCATCAGTGCATCGCCGTAGAGCGCCTGTTCGCTAAACGCGAGGATATTGTGCTCGGGCAGGCTCTGCGCCGGAGTAATGTCTTTCACCACCGTCGCGTAATCCTGCTTGTTGTAAGCGAGCATCAGGCGCAAATAGTTCCACAGATCGGCGCGTTTGTTTTTTTCGAAATCGGCTTTAAGACCATTGAGATACGCCTGATCGACACAGTGGGCGTGATTTTCGCACTGATTATCGCGCATCAGCCTGAGCGTCTGGATAAAGGTCAGCAACGACGCATCGGGCGCACTTAGAAAATAGCTGTCTCCCCAGGTCAGGTCTTTGCTGAGCAACTTATTGTCGCTTTCGTTAATCAGGGCGCTCAGCGCATCGCTGTCGGCAGCCTGCGGCAGAATGTGTTCATAGAGTGTTGCCAGCGTATTCCAGTCCTGCAGATACCAGTTGATACGGCGCAGCAGCCCCTGTGTTGAGTCGACGTATTTTCCCTGCGGCCATTTTTTGAGGTAGGTATCCGCGCTGTCCCGCGCCTGTTGCGCCAGGGTTTTATCCACTTTGGTGACGTCAAAATCACCGTATTCGCCGTTAGCATTTTCACTGCTGGCGTTAAGCGCGTTACGCATCAGCATATAGCTGGCGGTTTCGGCGATCCACGGCTGCGGGTTCGTGCTAAGGGCGGTAAAGCTCTGCCTGGCTGCGGTGTAATTTCCGGCGTAAAACTGGTTTGCGGCCTGCAAATAGTCACGAAACGCAGCGGCAGAGCCTTCCGGAACCGTGAGTTTGTTGAGTTCATCCTGAGCATTGCTGCTGCCATCGACAAGCAGGCGCGTCTTCGCCAGCGTCTGACGTAGCTCGGGGGTCAGTGTTGTATCGGCCAGCAGCGCGGCGAAAAAATCCGATAGCGTATCGCTATTGAGCGACACAAAGCGGTTTTCGTTTTCGTCCTGCAACGCCGTCAGGTGAGTGATTGCCTCGGCGTCGAGGCCCAGGGTCGCGATTTGCTGGCTGAGGGGATCCTCGCCAGGCGTCGTGTCCGAGTCGTCATCCACCGGGGGATCGTAATCCAGCATATGCATGCCGAAATAGAAATCCCGGCTGCGGGTAATATCCGACGGGACAGGCTGGCGCAGGGATGAAAAGCCTTTTTGCTCATCCAGCAGTCGCAGCAGGTTATCGCGGGTATCGTTCGCCACGCCAAGGACCGGCGGGCTGACCAGAAAACAGCCCGGGCTCGCCCAGGCACAAGAATCCATATCCATTGACGCCAGCGCAGCGCTGCTGGTGGCAAATGAGAGGCACAGGCCCAGCGTGAGGTGGCTTTTTTTCACCATCTTTCCTTGCGTATTATTACGATTATTCGACCGCAGCTTTGATGTGCAGCGTAATGCCTTCGACGGCGATAACTTCGACTTTGCTTCCTGCCGGTAAATCTGACCCGGCACTCACCGGCCAGGAGCTGTCTCCCACCCGCATGTGCCCGCGCCCGTTGACCAGCGCATTATCGAGGATAAAACGGCGGCCCACCAGTTGCTGTCCGCGCTGATTAAGCGACGCATCTGCCGGTTTCTGGTCACGTACCCGTCTGGATAGCCACAGCCACCACAGCCAGGCGGCGATAAGCGTGAGTACCGCGAAGATCACCCCCTGTAATTCCCAGCCGAACGGAACCAGCCAGACCAGCAGGCCGGTGACCACTGCCGCCACGCCGCTCCACAGCAAATAGCCGTTGCCGCCGAGCATCTCAGCGGCCAGAAGCAGGCCGCCAAGACTCAACCAGAAAATGTAGGCATGTTCAAAGAGCACGGCTATCATGATTTTTTCCGTTCACTGGTGCTGTCTTTTACCAGCTCCGCGATCCCGGCAATCGAGCCCATCAGGCTGCTGGCATCCAGCGGCATCATCACGACTTTACTGTTATTAGCAGAGCCAATTTGTTGCAGCGCTTCGGTGTATTTTTGCGCCACAAAGTAATTAATTGCCTGCACATCGCCCGCCGCAATCGCCTCGGAGACCATTTTGGTCGCCCGTGCTTCTGCTTCTGCCGAACGTTCACGGGCCTCTGCTTCAAGGAACGCCGACTGCCGTTCACCTTCGGCTTTGAGGATTTTGGCCTGCTTTTCACCTTCCGCTTTGACGATTTCCGCCTGGCGAATCCCTTCGGCTTCCAGGATGTAAGCACGCTTGGTACGTTCGGCTTTCATCTGGGCGTTCATGGAAGAGACCAGCTCCGCCGGTGGGCGAACATCGCGGATTTCGATACGGGTGACTTTGATGCCCCACGGATTGGTGGCTTCGTCCACGATATGCAGCAGGCGAGTGTTGATGCTGTCGCGCTGAGAGAGCATTTCGTCGAGCTCCATCGAGCCGAGCACAGTACGGATGTTGGTCATGGTGAGGTTAATGATCGCCAGTTCCAGATTGCTCACCTCATAGGCGGCTTTCGGGGCGTCGATAACCTGAATAAAACACACCGCGTCGATGGTGACGTTGGCGTTATCTTTGGAAATGACTTCCTGGGATGGGATATCGAGAACTTGCTCCATCATATTGATCTTACGACCAATACGGTCCATAAACGGTACCACAAGGCTCAGACCCGGCTGGAGAGAACGGGTATAACGACCGAAGCGTTCTACCGTCCACTGATATCCTTGCGGAACGATTTTGACACCCGCGCCTACAATGACCAGCGCGACTAAGATAAGAACGGGGATGACGATGAGCATCAAATAAACCTCCTGTTTAATTTGATGTCATTCTAACCAAATTTGGGGATCTTAACAGCGCGACCCCCAAATTTAGCGGGCGGGACTAGTAAAGCAGAGAGTAGAGCTGGCGACGGTATTTCGAGGCCAGTGCATCGCCGGTACCCAGCGCGGCCAGGATCTCCTGCAACATTTTGCGCGCTTCACCGTCTGCTGCGCCTAAATCTTTACGCAGATGACTGAACAGCAGCTCCAGCGCCTCTTCATTGCGGCCAACCTGATGCAGTTGCAGCGCCAGTTGTGTTGCCAGTTGCGCATCCGCCGGGTTCTTCTCGACCTGCTCTTGCAAATGCTGAATTTCCGGGGTGTCCGCGGCTTTTTTCAGCAGCTCGATTTGCGCCACCAGCCCTTGATAGCGGGTGTCCTGATCCTGCAGCGGAATGGTTTTCAGCACCGCTTCGGCATCATCAGAGCGGTTGAGCGCAATTTGCGTCTCCGCCAGCAGCAGGCCGATTTCACTGTTCTGCTGCGATAACTGCCAGGCCTCTTTCAACAACGGCAGCGCTTCGGCATGTTTGCCTTCTTCCATCAGTTGCATGGCCTGTTGCGCTTTTAACTCTTCTTCGCGCGGCAGGACTTTATCCAGCAGGGCGCGTATGGCCTCTTCCGGCTGCGGCCCCTGGAAACCGTCGACCGGCTGGCCGTTCTGGAACAGGTAAACCGTTGGGATCGCACGTAAACCAAACTGTGACGCAAGCATCTGCTCAGCATCGCAGTCCACCTTCGCCAGAATAAATTGCCCGTTATATTGCGCCGCCAGACTTTCCAGCACCGGGGTCAACTGCTGGCAGTGCTGGCTACGCTCGGACCAGAAATAGAACAGCACCGGCGTGGTCATTGACTGTTCAAGCGTCGGGTGAAGGTTTGCTTCGTTAATGTTGACGATGTTCTGTACAGACATGGGTCATTCTCTGTTTAAGTGTTTATTGATACATGGGGACAGGCGCTGTGCCTTCAACTCACCCGTGTAAAATTTTATCCATTGCGCGTCCCGGCAGTATGCGTTTCAGCAGGCTTACCACCCAGGTGACGACCGTGACCGGATAACGCAGTTTGGGTTTCGGACTTTCAAAAGCATGGCGTACTTTAGCGACGACCGCCTCCGGGCCGAGGGTAAAACGTGCGGCAATACCGGGGTTTTCCACCGGTTTGTCACTCTGCGTCTGGTTGACGTTCTCCGTAAAGCGGGTGCGGATAGGGCCTGGCTCAATCAGGCTGACCTTGATGCCGCTGTGGCGCAGTTCCATACGCAGCGCATCGGACCAGGCTTCCAGGGCGTACTTACTGGCCGCATAAGCGCCACGACCGGGGGTCGAAATCAGCCCCATTACCGAAGACGTCATCACAATGCGGCCTTCGCCGTGCGGGAGCATGGCGGGTAACAGGCGCATGGTGAGTTGGTGTGCGCCAAAAAAGTTGGCGGAAAACTGTTTTTCCATTTGCTCGCGGCTGATGGTAGACAGCGGGCCGTACAGGCCAAAGCCCGCGTTATTAAAAATGCCATACAGACGGTTTTCCGTCAGGGCAATGATCTCGTCAGCGGCACGTTCTACGCTTTCGGGGAGGTCGAGATCCAACAGTACGCCGGTAAATCCGGCCTGATTCATACGTGCAACATCCTCGCTTTTGCGGCAGGCCGCCAGGATGCGAAAGCCCTGACGCTTGAGTTCATGGGCGCTTTCCAGACCGATACCGCTGGAACATCCTGTTATTAAGATCGTTTTTTGCATAACTTTACCTGAAAGCGTCCCTGATAAATCAGGAGTCGTGATTAACTAATGGAGCCAACCGGGTCGCCATCCAGTCGGCAATAAAAGGCTGAGCGTCACGGTTCGGGTGGATCCCATCATCCTGCATCCATTGGGGTTTGAGATAGACCTCTTCCATGAAAAACGGCAACAGAGGAATATCAAACTCTTTGGCGAGCTTAGGATAGATGGCGCTAAATGACTCAGTATAACGGCGTCCATAGTTGGCGGGCAGCCGTATTTGCATCAGCAAGGGTTCGGCGTTTGCGGCTTTTACCGCCTGCAAAATGGTACGCAGCGTTTGTTCTGTTTGTTGGGGCGCAAAGCCGCGCAGACCATCGTTACCTCCCAGCTCAATCAACACCCAGCGAGGCTGATGCTCTTTAAGCAGCGCGGGTAAGCGTGCCAGCCCCTGTTGCGAGGTGTCGCCGCTAATGCTGGCGTTGATGACGGGCGGTTTTTGTTGCCACTTCTCGTTGAGCAACGCAGGCCAGGCGGTATTGGCCGCCATGCGATAGCCCGCACTCAGGCTGTCTCCCAGAACCAGTAACGTGTCCGCAGCGGCGGCACGCAGGCTAAACAGAAGCAAAAACAGGAAGGCCAAATGCCAGCGGAAAACATTGTTGAAGTTCATCATCTTAAGAAGTCCGTCGGTCAGGGGGAGCATGAACTTTCCATCCTCACCGGAGTTGAGCTTGTTGTCAAACGGGCGCAAACCATCGCCCTGATTGGTGAATCAGGGTCGGGTAAGTCAACATTGCTGGCGATTCTTGCCGGGCTTGATGATGGCAGTAGCGGCGAAGTGAACCTGCTGGGCCAGCCGCTTCACGCGATGGATGAAGAGGCGCGGGCAAAGCTGCGTGCCGCGCACGTCGGTTTTGTTTTCCAGTCTTTTATGCTGATCCCCACCCTGAATGCGCTGGAAAACGTCGAGCTTCCGGCGCTGCTGCGGGGTGAAAACAGCGCGCAGAGTCGTGCCAGTGCTAAAGGGTTACTGGAAGAGTTGGGGCTGGGGAAACGTCTCGATCACCTTCCCGCGCAGCTTTCCGGCGGCGAGCAACAGCGTGTGGCGCTGGCCCGTGCGTTTAATGGCCGCCCGGCGCTGCTGTTTGCCGACGAACCCACCGGCAACCTCGACAGGCAGACCGGCGATAAGATTGCTGATTTGCTCTTCTCGATGAACCAGCAATATGGCACCACCCTGATTCTGGTCACGCACGATCCTCAACTGGCGGCGCGTTGCGACAGGCGTTTACGTCTGGTGAACGGCGAACTGCGGGAGGAAGCATGATCGCCCGCTGGTTCTGGCGCGAATGGCGCTCTCCTTCATTGCTGATTGTCTGGCTGGCGCTAAGCCTGGCGGTGGCCTGTGTGCTGGCGCTGGGCAATATCAGCGATCGGATGGAAAAAGGATTAAGCCAGCAGAGCCGCGAGTTTATGGCTGGCGACAGGGCGTTGCGCAGTTCACGTGAAATTCCGCAGGCGTGGCTGGAAGAGGCGCGAAAAGAGGGGCTTAAAGTTAGCGAGCAAATCTCATTTGCCACGATGACCTTCGCCGGTGACACACCACAACTGGCAAACGTGAAAGCGGTGGATGACAGTTATCCGCTCTATGGCGACCTGCAAACCACGCCGCCTGCGGTCAAACCGCTGGCCGGAACGGTGCTGCTGGCCCCACGGTTGATGGCGCTGCTAAACCTGAAAACCGGCGACTCGATTGATGTGGGGGATGCCACGCTGCGTATCGCCGGGGAGGTTGTGCAGGAGCCAGATTCCGGTTTTAACCCCTTCGAAATGGCGCCGCGATTATTAATGAATACGGCGGATGTGGCGAAAACAGGAGCGGTACAGCCGGGAAGCCGCGTCACCTGGCGGGTAAAATTTGCCGGGACACCCGCACAACTGGAGGCCTACGAAAAATGGTTACTGCCGAAGCTTAAGCCGGAACATCGTTGGTATGGCCTTGAGCAGGATGACGGCGCGCTCGGCAAGTCATTACAGCGCTCCCAGCAATTCTTGCTGCTGTCGGCGTTGTTAACCCTGCTGCTGTCAGTCGCGGCGGTGGCTGTCGCGATGGGGCACTATTGCCGCAGTCGTTACGACCTGGTGGCCATTCTCAAAACGCTGGGGGCGAGCAGGGCGCAGTTACGCAAATTGATTATCGGGCAGTGGCTGATGGTGCTCGCGCTGGCGTCCATCATCGGTGGCGCGATGGGGCTGTTGTTTGAAAAAATCCTGCTGATCTTGCTCAAGCCGGTTCTGCCGGTGGCACTCCCTGCCGCCAGCGGCTGGCCGTGGCTCTGGTCGATTGGCGCCATGCTGGTGATTTCGTTGCTGGTGGGGATACGGCCCTGGCGCTTGCTGCTGGCAACGCAGCCTTTGCGGGTATTGCGGCGTGACGCTGTCGCCGATGTCTGGCCGCTGAAATTTTATATTCCCGTTATCAGTATCGTGTCTGTGTTGCTGCTGGCCTGGCTGATGGGGGCCAGCATGCTGCTGTGGTCGGTGCTGGCGGGGGCGGTGGTCCTGGCATTGCTGTGCGGCGTAGTCGGCTGGCTGCTGCTGCGGGTAATGAAAAAGCTTACCCTCAAAACATTGCCGCTGCGTCTGGCGGTCAATCGTCTGCTGCGCCAGCCATGGTCGACGCTGAGTCAGTTATCGGCTTTCTCGCTGTCCTTCATGCTGCTGGCAATGTTGCTGGTGCTGCGTGGCGATCTGCTCGACCGCTGGCAGCAACAGCTTCCACCGGAAAGCCCGAACTATTTCCTCATTAATATTGCCCCGGAGCAGGTCGAACCGGTGAAAGCGTTTCTCTCTGAACACCAGGTGGTAACCCAGGCGTTCTGGCCTATCGTGCGTGCCCGACTGACGCAGATAAACGGTCAAAGTACGGAAGGGAACCCGGATGAGGCGCTGAACCGCGAATTGAATCTGACCTGGCAGGGGGCGGATGCAAACCACAACCCGGTTACCGCAGGCTCCTGGCCACCAAAACCCGGTGAGGTCTCGGTCGAAGCAGAACTGGCAAAACGCCTCAAGCTTAAGCTCGGCGACAGCGTGACCTTTATGGGTGATACCCAGGATTTCACCGCTAAAGTCACCAGCCTGCGTAAAGTGGACTGGGAAAGTCTGCGTCCCAACTTCTTCTTTATTTTCCCGCAGGGGGCGCTGGACGGACAGCCGCAAAGCTGGCTGACCAGTTTCCGCTGGCAGAATGGCAACGGTATGTTGACCCAGCTTAACCGCGAATTTCCCACCATCAGCCTGCTGGATATTGGCGCTATCTTAAAACAGGTTGGTCAGGTGCTGGAGCAGGTGAGTCGGGCGCTGGAAGTGATGGTTGTGTTGGTCACCCTGTGCGGCGTGCTGCTGTTGCTGGCCCAGGTGCAGGTGGGGATGCGCCAGCGTCATCAGGAACTGGTGGTGTATCGCACGCTCGGCGCCGGCAAGCGACTGTTACGCACCACGCTGTGGTGTGAATTTGCCCTGCTCGGGCTTGTCTCCGGGCTGGTGGCGGCGATCGGTGCGGAAACGGCGCTGGCGGTGCTGCAAACAAAAGTCTTTGATTTCCCCTGGGAGCCGGACTGGCGGTTGTGGTTAACGTTACCGCTGTGCGGCGCCGTTTTGTTATCCGCATGCGGTGGCTGGCTGGGCACACGGCTACTCAAAGGGAAAGCGCTGTTCCGCCAGTTTAACCAGTAAAATCATGTCATTTTGATTACACGTCGGTTAAATAATCGGCGTGTATTTTTTTAAGTGCACAAATTGCTAACTACCTGATTTTTAAGCGCACAAAGTACGAAAAACTCGACAACATGGCGTGCTTAATCGGCGTTAATATTCAGCTGGCAACTATTTGGCTGCTTATTAACCAAGGAAACAGCATGGCACATAAAATAAAAGCGCTGGCGATAACGATCGGCGCGGCACTGGCGATGACCTCATTTGCAACGCAAGCAGAGATCACGCTGTTGAAACAAGATCCGCAGGCGGGCGATCCGTTAAGCCGTCTGAATTTCACCGTGGGCGGCAGTATTCGTCCGCAGTTCAATATGATGACGGGAGATGGGGATAAAGGCTCTTACAAACGTAACGGCTTCGACGGCGGTACCCGTTTCCGCTTCGCCAGTGATTACTATCTGTTTGATGACATCAGTTGGATTAACTACTACGAGCTGGGCGTCAATATTCCGGCGGTGTTTGACTGGGATAACCACTATGCAAAAGGTGCCCACGACACCACGCGCCGTATGCTCTATACCGGACTGAAAAGCAAAACCTGGGGGACATTAACCTACGGTCAGCAAAACAGCATTTACTATGATGTGGTAGGGGCGAAAACCGATATCTGGGATTACGACATGATCGGTCAGGCGCCGGGTAACGGTATCAACGGCGACTATGATGGCTCTTATCGCTCACGCAATATGCTGAAATATAAGAATACGTTCGGGGATGCAGATCTTTACGCCTCATATCTGTTCGATGATAACGAATATCTGCCGGGTAACGGTCTGCGTTACAAACGTAAAGGTGGTGGCTCGCTGGGCCTGGATTACCATCTGACTAACACCCTGACATGGGGCGCGGCCTGGAACTATACCCGTGCCGAAATGCGCAATCCGGGCAATGACGACAGCAAAACGTACGACCAGAATATTCTCGGTACTGCGCTGAGCTGGACACCGGATAACTGGACCTTCTCCGCTGGCGGCGGCTGGTATCAGAACTTCCTGCTGAGCAAGAAAAACACGGTTCACAATTACTTCGCGGGTGATGCGTGGGGCGTTGAATATTTCGCCGGTTATAAGATCCCGGTTAATCAGTACGCTGTGAAATCTGTCCAGCCGTACTTTATGGGCGATCGCATCGAATACGTGAATGGACGCAACTACCAGCGTATCGATAACGGTGTAGGTATCAGCTTCCAACTGGATTATGGTTTCCGCGTGGATTACGAACACGTGTTTACCTCCAGCACCGATGATCTGGGCGATATGAACCTGGTGCGTCTGCGTTACGACTTCTAAAATTCCAGGCATTTGGCTATCTGACTTGCCAGTTTGAACCCGGCAGTGCTCGAAACCCCACGTACTGCGTGTCCGTTCCGGTTTCTGCGCGCTGTCCGTGTTCAACCTGCCTGCGCCGATAAGGCCAACTGACCCCGGAATTAGCGTCCTGCACTTCTGCTTAGCAAAGATCTCACTTTGCTTATCTAAAAAAAGCATAAAGGAAGGCGACTGAATTTCGCTTTTCTTTATGCTTCATCGCCTTAGCTTTGCAAAATCTCCCATCATTCAGTGACATACTTCACAACAACATGAATTTATTTCAATTACCGCTGCGTTATGTTTATGCCATCTTATCCCTGTAATGAATATGGAGCGCGCCGCGTCGACGGTGCGCCACACAGCAGACACACTTCGTTAGGGAGAATGTATGGGACGTCGTCTCGGTTTACGCGCCACCGTTGGGGCGCTACTTCTGGCATGCGGTTTATCTTCCGCGCAGGCCAATAGCGATCCGCACACCATTGTCTTCGGCGTTGCGCCGGGGCCATACGGCGACATGGTCAAACAGGCCATTGAGCCGTCACTGAAAGAAAAAGGCTACAAAGTCGTGGTGCGCGAATTCAGCGACTACGTGCAGCCGAATATGGCGCTGTCGAATGGCAGTATTGATGCCAACCTGTTCCAGCACTCGCTCTATTTCGATAAATTCACTGCGGATAAAGGGCTGAAGCTGACCAAATTGATCACCGTACCGACGGCGGGCATGGGCTTCTACTCCCACAAAATTAAAAGCCTCGATGAGCTGAAAAAAGGCGACATCGTTACGCTGTCCAACGATCCGACTAACCTGGCTCGTGGCCTGCGTTTCCTGAAATCGCTGGATCTGATCACTATTAAAGACAATATCGATCCGACCAAAGCCTCTGAACGCGATATCGCCAGCAACCCGAAAGGGCTGGTGTTTAAACCGCTGGAAGCCGCACAGTTGCCGCGTACGCTGGATAGCGCCACCGCAGCCCTGGTCAACGGTAACTTCGCTATTGCCGCTGGGCTGGATCTTTCTACTGCGATCAAGCAAGAACATCTGGATGAGAACCTCAAAAACATCATTGCGGTACGCAGTGAAGATGCGGATAAACCCTTCGCCAAAGACATTGTTGAGGTCGTGAAATCTCCGGCTTACCGTGCGGTGATTGACGATCCGAAAAATGTTTACGGTGCCTTCCAGAAACCGGAGTGGATGACTGCCGCTGATAAGAAGTAAAGGCAGCGCTGGGTTAACAGGCAGGCTGCGGCCTGCCTTTTGCTATTTGAGGGACACATGATTGAGATAGATAAGGTGTGCGTGGATTTTCCCGCCGTACGGGGAGCGAAACCCATGCGTGCCGTGGACAACGTCAGCTTGCGTATTGCGCCCGGTGAGATTTTTGGCATTGTTGGCACCAGCGGCGCGGGGAAAAGCACCCTGTTGCGTACGTTGAATGCCCTGCAACGCCCAAGTGAAGGCTGCGTCAAAGTGAACGGCGTGGCGATTTCAAAAATGGAAGGCCTGACGCTGCGTAAAGCCCGTCAGCGTATCGGCATGATCTTCCAGCACTTCAACTTGATGCATACCCGCACCGTCGCGCAAAACGTGGCGTTCAGCCTGAAAGCGGCGGGGTGGGATCGCAGCAAAATCGCCCCGCGCGTCACGGAAATCCTTGAACTGGTGGGGCTGGGCGACAAAGCAAACCGCTACCCGGTACAACTGAGCGGCGGGCAGAAGCAGCGTGTCGGTATCGCCCGCGCTATCGCTAACCACCCGGATGTATTGCTGTGCGATGAGCCGACTTCGGCGCTGGATCTGGAAACCTCGGCCACTATTCTCGAACTGCTCAAGCAGATCAACGCACAGCTCGGTATCACGATCGTGCTGATCACCCATGAGATGAACGTGATCAAATCCATCTGCGATCGCGTGGCGGTCATGTCCGGCGGCAAGGTGGTAGAAACCGGCGATGTGTTTGATATTTTCGCCCATCCGCAGCATGCCTTTACTCAACAACTGGTTTCACGCACGTTAAATCTGACATTGCCGGACCGTCTGCGGGAGCACCTGCCGGGGCAATTGTTGAAAATCCTGTTTATTGGCGATTCTGCTGAGCAGCCGGTTCTCTCCGATGCGGCCATCAACTTTGGTGTGGCGGTTAACATTCTGCACGGGAAAATCGAGTATATCGGTGAGCGCGCGCTCGGCATTCTGGTGGTGCAACTTACCGCAGAAGACCCGGCTGTTGTCGAACAGGCGGTAGACTACATTCGTAACCGTACCGCTCAGGTGGAGGTGATCCGTGGATAATTTACTGGCCGATTTGAGCCTCGCGTTTGGTGAAACCTTCCAGATGCTGAGCATCTCAACGGTGCTGGCGATCATCGGTGGCCTGCCGCTGGGGTTTCTGATCTTCGTGACCGACCGAAACCTCTTCTGGCAAAACCGCGCGGTCTATCTCATCAGCTCCGTGCTGGTGAACATCATCCGCTCCGTGCCTTTTGTCATCCTGCTGGTTCTGCTGCTGCCGTTAACTCAGTTTTTGCTTGGCAACACCATCGGGCCGATTGCCGCATCGGTGCCGCTGTCCGTGGCGGCGATTGCCTTCTATGCCCGTCTGGTGGACGGCGCGTTGCGTGAAGTGGACAAAGGCATTATTGAAGCGGCGGAAGCCTTTGGCGCCAGCCCGATGCGCATCATCTGCACGGTGCTGTTGCCGGAAGCCAGCGCGGGCTTGCTGCGTGGGTTAACCATCACGCTGGTGAGCTTGATCGGTTACTCGGCGATGGCGGGGATCGTGGGCGGCGGCGGTGTCGGTGACCTGGCTATCCGTTACGGTTACTACCGCTACGAAACCCAGGTGATGATTGTCACCGTGGTCGCGCTGATTGTGCTGGTGCAGGTCGTGCAGATGCTGGGCGACTGGCTGGCACAAAGGGCGGACAAGCGCGACAGGCATTGAGATGTTCCCGGATGGCGGCGTGACCGCCTGATCCGGGCAACAAGCTGAACCCTGGCCCCGGCAAGCGCAGCGCCGCCGGGGAGCCAGTCAGGCAAGTTTTGCCTGTGCCCAGGCGATGCCGCTGGCATATTCCGGCGGCAGCAGAGGCACCAGCGCTTCCAGCGTCGCGCTCAGGCGGGCGGTGTCGCTGTCATTCAGGTTAAGGTGCCCCACCTTACGGCCCGGACGCACCTCTTTGTCGTACCAGTGCAGATGCACCAGCGGCAGTTTTAACCAGTCATAATTCAAATCGCTGCCGATCAGGTTCACCATCACCGACGGGCTGTTAACCACCGGTGGCGGCAGCGGTAAATCCACCACCGCGCGCAGATGCAATTCAAACTGACTGATAGACGCGCCGTTTTGCGTCCAGTGGCCGCTGTTGTGCACACGTGGCGCCAGTTCATTGATCAGCAAGCCCGCCGGGGTCACAAAGCACTCCATCGCCATCACGCCCACATAATTCAGCTCGTGCATAATGGCAGAGAGCATACTTTCCGCTTGCTGTTGCTGGCGCATGTCGGCCTGCGGAAAGACCACGCTGGTGCGCAGAATACCGTCCTGATGCAGATTGTGAGTCAGCGGATAGAACACCGTGCTGCCGTCATGGCCGCGTGCGCCCACCAGCGATACCTCACCGGAAAAATTGATGCCCTGCTCAACGATGCATTCGCCGTAGCAATCCTCCGGCAATTGTTCCGTTTCGTCTGCACGCAGACGCCACTGACCGCGGCCGTCGTACCCGCCCACACGGCGTTTGACAATCGCCAGCTCGCCCAGCGTATTGAAGACCGCAGGCCATTCGCTTTTGTCTGCCAGCAACTGCCACGGTGCGGTGGCAAGCTTAAGTTTGTCGAACAACTGCTTTTGCGTCAGGCGGTCGGCAATAATCGGGAACACATCGCGATTCACAAACGCCGGATGACGCGCCAGCTCGCGGGTCAGCGCGGTTTCCGGCCAGCGTTCGATCTCTGCGGTAATCACGCTCTGGGCGAACGGCACCGCTTCCGGGTCTGCATCGAGCCCTACGGGCCACACGGCGATGCTCAGCGGTTCGCCTGCCTGGCGCAGCATCCGACCAAGCTGACCGTTACCTAAAATGCAAACCTGTTTCATGCCACACCCCGTGGATCCGGGTTTTCCAGCACTTCATCGGTCTGGGCGCGACGGAACTCGGCCAGGCGCTGATGCAGTTCGGCGTCGTGCTGAGCCAGAATTTGCGCGGCCAGCAGGGCGGCATTCGCGGCCCCGGCTTTGCCAATGGCCAGCGTACCGACCGGAATACCGCGCGGCATCTGGACGATAGAGTAGAGGCTATCCACACCGCTCAGCGCGGCGCTCTGTACTGGCACACCCAGCACCGGCACTAATGTTTTCGCTGCAATCATCCCCGGCAAGTGCGCCGCGCCGCCTGCACCCGCAATGATCACCTGAAAACCGTTCTCTTCGGCGCTTTCGGCAAAGCTGAACAGTTTATCGGGGGTGCGGTGAGCGGAGACGACTTCAACGTGGTGCGGGACATTCAGGATATCGAGAATTTCGGTGGCGAACTGCATGGTCGCCCAATCGCTTTTCGATCCCATGACAATGGCGATACGCGCCGGTTGGTTAACAGAAGACATGCGTTAAGAAAACTCCTGTGGGTGTGACTACGGACAGCTTTTGAGGGCACAAAGAATAGCACGGAAAACGGGCAAGGAAAACGGTTGCGTGGCGATGAATGCTGCAATCCGCTGTTGCGGAGCATGCGCATCAGCGGTTCAAATTCTTAGAACGGAAAAGGGATCAGCTCGACGTCGTCTGCGGTCACTTTCACCATAGAGCCCTGGGTGTGCCAGGCGCCGAGGACAACGCGCATGGCGGGTTTACCGTTTGCGATAAGCTCGTGCACGTCCGGGCGATGAGTATGACCGTGAATCAGGCACTGAACCTGGTGTCTTTCCATCGCGGCAACCACTGCCTGCGGATTAACGTCCATAATGGCCAGCGATTTGCTACTGTTGGCGGCTTTGCTTCCCGCGCGCATTCTGGCTGCGATACGTTGGCGAACAAACAGCGGCAGGGCAAGAAACAGCCTCTGTAGCCAGGGCTTGTGGACTTTGGCGCGAAACGCCTGGTAGCCTGCGTCGTCCGTACAGAGCGTGTCGCCGTGCATAATCAGCACCTTGCGACCATACAGATCGAGCACTTTCTCTTCCGGCAGAAGCTGCATGCCGCTTTCGCGCGCATAGCGTTGGCCGATCAGGAAGTCGCGATTGCCATGGATGAAGTAACAGGGCACGCCACTGTCGACCAGCGCCTTAATGGCGGCGGCGATGTCACGGTGCAGGGGAGTGGGGTCATCGTCGCCAATCCAGGCTTCGAACAGGTCACCCAAAATATAGAGCGCGTCAGCCTGTCGGGCTGTGCCTGTCAAAAAACGCAGAAAACCGGCGGTGATCGCCGGTTCTTCTGTTTGCAGATGAAGGTCTGCGATAAAAAGTGTCGCCACGATTACTCGCTGACGGTCACGCTTTCAATCACGACATCTTCTTTCGGCACGTCCTGATGCATACCGCTGCGGCCGGTAGGAACGGCTTTGATTTTGTCTACCACGTCCATGCCTTCAACCACTTCGGCAAACACACAGTAGCCCCAACCCTGCAGGCTTTCGCCAGAGAAGTTCAGGAAGTCGTTATCCACGACGTTGATAAAGAACTGTGCAGTTGCGGAGTGCGGAGCCTGAGTACGCGCCATTGCCAGCGTGCCACGGGTGTTTTTCAGGCCGTTGTTAGCTTCGTTTTTGATCTGGTCTTTGGTTGCTTTCTGATGCATGCCCGGCTCGAAGCCGCCGCCCTGGATCATAAAGCCATTAATGACACGGTGGAAAATGGTGTTGTTGTAAAAACCTTCACGGCAGTAGTCCAGGAAGTTTTTAACTGTTTCAGGCGCTTTATCATCAAAAGTTTTGATTACGATGTCGCCGTGATTAGTGTGGAAAGTAACCATTTTTGCATCCTGTTCCGGTAGAGTAGTGCGCAGACCCGACTGTGGGTCAGTGATAGTCGCTTGTTATAGCATAACCGGGAGGTTGGATCACCTTGCAAAGTGTGCTGCTTCGGGATTGAATTACAGGTAATATATGCGTTTTTCCGTTCCACACACGTCTACATGGAATCTTCGATGTTAAAAATCTTCAATACACTGACGCGCCAAAAAGAGGAATTCAAACCTATCCATGCCGGGGAAGTCGGCATGTACGTGTGTGGTATCACTGTTTACGATCTCTGTCATATTGGTCATGGCCGTACTTTCGTGGCGTTTGATGTGGTCGCTCGCTACCTGCGTTTTATCGGCTATAAACTGAAATACGTGCGCAATATTACCGATATTGACGACAAAATTATCAAACGCGCCAATGAAAACGGCGAAAGCTTTGTGGCGCTGGTTGACCGAATGATCGCGGAAATGCACAAAGATTTTGATGCCCTCAATATTCTGCGCCCGGACATGGAACCGCGTGCGACGCACCATATTCATGAGATCATCGAAATCACTGAACAGTTGATCGCCCGTGGTCACGCCTATGTTGCTGACAATGGCGACGTGATGTTCTCTGTGCCGACGGACCCGAACTACGGTCAGTTGTCGCGCCAGGATCTCGACCAGTTGCAGGCGGGCGCGCGCGTAGACGTCGTTGATGTGAAGCGTAACCCGATGGACTTCGTGCTGTGGAAGATGTCCAAGCCGGGCGAGCCGAGCTGGACCTCGCCGTGGGGCGAAGGGCGTCCGGGCTGGCACATTGAATGTTCCGCGATGAACTGCAAACAACTGGGCAACCATTTCGATATTCATGGCGGCGGTTCTGATCTGATGTTCCCGCACCATGAAAACGAAATTGCCCAGTCAACCTGCGCCCATGACGGCGAGTATGTGAACTACTGGATGCACTCCGGCATGGTGATGGTCGATCGCGAGAAGATGTCCAAATCGCTGGGTAACTTCTTTACCGTCCGTGATGTGCTCAAATATTACGACGCCGAGACTATTCGCTACTTCCTGATGTCCGGCCACTATCGCAGCCAGTTGAACTACAGCGAAGAGAATCTCAAGCAGGCGCGTTCAGCGCTGGAACGTCTGTATACCGCGCTGCGCGGTACCGACAGGTCTGTTGCGGCGGCCGGTGGCGAGGCGTTTGAAGCGCGCTTTGTTGAGGTCATGAACGATGACTTCAACACGCCGGAAGCCTATTCAGTGCTGTTTGATATGGCGCGTGAAGTGAATCGCCTGAAATCAGAAGATATGGCGGCGGCGAATGCGCTGGCCTCGCATCTGCGTAAGCTCTCTTCTGTACTGGGGCTGCTGGAACAGGATCCCGATGCGTTCCTGCAAAGCGGTGCGCAGGCAGATGATAGCGAAGTGGCTGAGATTGAAGCGTTGATTCAACAGCGTCTGGATGCGCGTAAAGCGAAAGACTGGGCAGCAGCAGATGCGGCGCGCGACCGTCTTAATGAGATGGGCATTGTGCTGGAAGATGGCCCACAGGGTACGACCTGGCGCCGTAAGTAATTACTGCTCCTGAGGGGAACGCGATGTTCCCCTCTCGCCACAGCGGATAAGGCGGTTACGCCGCCTGAGTTATCGGGACCGCCAGTGCCACAGCACGCCCATCAGAATGAGCCCCGGCACCCACACCCACAGCAATTCCGAAATGATCACCTGATGCCCGTAAGGCGTCATATACCGCGACAGGGCAAAAGGCGCGACCTTAATCACCTGCCAGGGCGCAAAAAAGCGTTCATCTGACCACGGCCAAAGCCAGCCGACCCCTTTGCCGCCGGTGGTAATCGAATCCAGCAAACTGTGCGACAGCAATGAGACGGTCAAAAAAGCCCAGCAGCGCATCAGGCTCGCTTTAAACCAGCGTCGCCCCAGCCATGTCACCAGAATCGGCACTACAAAGGCGAATAACAGCGAATGGGTGAAGCCGCGATGACCAAACACATTGCCGTACGCCACGCCAAATTTGAATGCCAGCACATCGGCATCCGGCAACATCGCAAGGGCAACGCCTGCCAGCAATAATCCCCTGGGGATCACCTTGTTGCCCAGTCCTAATCCAAGGCAAAGTGGCACGGCGGCGTGAGTAATAACGGTTGGCATTGTCAGTCCTTGAACAAAAGAAAAGAGTATAAACGAGACGGCTTACATCGCCGGATGTGTGTTTTCTGAGAAGTCAGGGTATAAAGAAAAAAATATTTTTGCCATGCGGCAGGAAATTAACATCAGCGTTTTCCGATAGTTGGTCTGCCGTATAAACAGGGTGATGTTATACAAAAACCGAAATACCCGCTCTGATGCGCAAGGTGACTTATCCGGCAGAGTGCGCCATGACACCTGAAAAAATGGGGGATGTGGTGAATGCTGCCGCCGTAATGCAACGCGAATGACTCAGTGCATGCATCCATTAAAAATGCGGGCCAATACTCGCTTTATTATGCGGATTCCCGCACCACCAGTTGCCCGGAAAGGGTAATCGTCTGCGTCAGCAAATCTGGCTCTTTCAGCTTACGTATAATCAGCCCCGCAGCCTGACGCCCCGCCTCTTCACTGGCCGACGAAACATAGGTAAAAGAGGGAGAGGTGAGGTTCACGTGGAGCATATCCTCGAAGCCTATCAGCGCCACCTGTTGCGTCAGAAAGACATCTTTACCGATGGTGCGCCCCACCTGATGAATACCGCTGATAGAGCCAATCACCGCGTTCGGCGAATGGCATAGCAGGGCAGTGATGGTGTTGTTTTTTTCCAGCAAATGACGCGTTGCCAGGCTGGCTGATTCAGTCGATTCACTGCAGGCGGGAGCATATTCATCGCGCAGCACCATACCGTATTGCTTGAGGGCGCTGTGTACGCCCAACAAACGCTGGTGGCGTACCAGGTCTTTTTCCAGACCGCCGATATAGGCGATGCTGCGATGCCCGCGTTCGATAAGGTAGCGCGTGGCAAGGCTTGCGGCCTGGCGGCTATCGCGCATCACCAGATTGCAGCTCTCGGCAGGCATGGACTGGGACACTACCACCGTCGGCAGCGGACACTGGCTGATTTTTTCCGGTAAATGCGGATTAAGGGGATCCGAGGAGAGATATATCACGCCCGCCACGCCCTGTTGCTTAAAAGAGAGCAGGCAGCGTTCCAGGTGCTCATGATCATCCAGCGGCTGCCCCAGGAAGACCATATAGCCCTTACGTTCCAGCTCCTGGACAATGCTCGCCATCACCTTGATGGAAAAGCTGTCGCTGAAATCACGCAAGATCAGGCCAATCAGGTTCGAGGTATTGGCGCGCAGATTAGCGGCCGCGACGTTGTGCACATATCCCAGCTCATTGATAGCCGACTGAACTCTCTCGATGGTGGCATCGGAGATTTTTCCCTTTTGGCGCAACACCAGAGAGACGGTTGAAACCGAAACGCCCGCCAGTTTAGCGACATCAATGATGCTGACCTTTTTCAATCGTGCTCCCTGAAAGTACAGAATAATCAGTCAGAAATAGTAAAGCCTCCTGCATAAATACAGGAGACTTATTTCACCTTACCAGCACAAGGTTATTTGCCAAGCGATGTCGCCATAGCCTGAGCAATAAACTGGGCTCTGGCGCCGAAGATCACCTGCACGCCTTTATCCCCGACAAAGACCACGCCGCGTGCGCCCACACCATTAAGTCCTTCTTTATTCACCTGGCTGCCGTCCAGCACTTCAATACGCAGGCGGGTAATACAAGAACCAACGGAATCAATGTTTTTCGCCCCGCCCAGCAGGTCAACAATCTCGGTAACCAACTCCTCGTCCGTTTTGTCTTTCGCGTCCGCAGACACTTCGGTACGGCCCGGTGTTTTGACATCAAAGCGACGGATAACAAAGCGGAAAGTAAAGTAGTAGATCAGCGCCATCGGCACGCCAATGATCACCGCATTCAGGTAGTTTGTCTCATAGCCATTAAACGACGGCAGAATACCAAACGAAATGTAGTCGATCAGACCGGCTGAGAACGACTTCGCGATATGCGCATGCATCAGGTACATGGACATGTAGGCCAGGCCCGCCATGATCGCATTGAACACATACAGAATCGGCGCGACGAAGATAAAGGTAAATTCGACTGGCTCAGTGATGCCCGTTAAGAAGCAGGTCAGCGCGGCGGAGAAGAGAATACCCGCAGCGATTTTTTTGTTTTTGGTATGCGCTTCGTGGTACATCGCCAGACAGGCGGCAGGCAGTGCGAACAGCATCAGCGGGAACTCGCCTTGCATGAATTTGCCGGCGTTCTGATAGGTGTCGCTACTGAATGACTTGGTGCCTTCTTCTAGCATTTTGAACCAGATTGTCTGGTCGCCGTGGATAACCTGGCCTGCCTGAGTGGTGTAGTCACCGAAGGAGTACCAGAACGACGGATACCAGATATGGTGCAGACCGAGCGGGATCAGCGCACGTTCCGTCAGGCCAAAGATAAAGGTTGAGGCTGCCTGATTATCGCCGTTAACGATAACGGAGAGCGCGTCAATGCCCGCCTGGATATGTTGCCAGACGTAGGGCAGCAGCAGGCCGAGAATAAACGACATAAACGCGGTGGCGATGGCGACAAAACGCTTACCGGAGAAGAAGCCCAAAAATTCAGGTAACTGCATGGTGTGGAAGCGGTTATAGCACCAGGCTGCGAGGATGCCGCAGATTAAGCCGCCAAACACCCCCATTTGCAGCGACGGGATACCGACCACCATCGCATATTTCCCGCCCTGTGAAGCCATTTCCGGCGTAATCGATAGCACGGTGCTGATGGTAATGTTGGTGACAAACACCGACACGGCCGCAGAAAGGGCGGCAATTCCGGATTCAGAGGCCAGACCAACCGCCGAGCCGATGGCGAACAGCAGCGGCAGGTTATCGAAAATAACCCCACCGGCATTCATCATCAGCGGTAAATGAAACTTATCGCCAAACGCCAGCAGCAGACCGGCGGCCGGCAGTAATGAGATGGGCAGCATTAACGCACGCCCAATCATGGACAACTTTGAGAGTGATTTAATAAACCCTGATAACACATTCATCGTGTGATTCCCCCGAATCCAGGCTTTTTTGTTGCGCGAAATACGCACATTTATTGTGAGTAGAACGTTCTAGTAAAACGTTCTACTTATCGTGTTAGAAGCGATTCTTCTCCGCAACTGAAATTTCACTTTCGGTCATAGCAAAATGTGATTATTTGAAGGCGATCAATTATTGACCGTGCGGACACTAAGGGAAATGGGGAGGGAAACAGGCCCGGTGAACGGGCCTGTAGAAAGGATGTCAGGCGACTATGGTGACGCTTTGTCCCTGAAATACAACGGTTTGCCCGGCAACGATCTTGCAACGCTTACGGGTTTCGACCTTGCCGTCGACCTTGACCAGACCGTCATCGATAGCGATCTTCGCCTGCGCGCCGCTTTCGCTCCAGCCTTCCAGTTTCAGCAGATCGCACAGTTCAACGTGCGGATGCTTGCCCAGTGAGAATGTTGCCATCTTATGCTTTCTCCACGTCGTGGTACTCTTCGCACGCCTGTAGTGTGTTCTGAATCAGGGTTGCGACGGTCATCGGGCCTACACCGCCCGGCACCGGCGTGATATACGAGGCACGCGCGGCGGCGTCTTCGTAAACCACATCGCCAACCACTTTGCCGCTTTCCAGACGGTTGATGCCAACATCAATCACGATGGCGCCTTCTTTGATCCACTCGCCAGGAATAAAGCCTGGTTTGCCGACCGCAACGACCAGAAGATCGGCGTTTTCCACATGGTGGCGCAGGTTTTTGGTGAAGCGGTGGGTCACGGTGGTGGTGCAACCGGCCAGCAGCAGCTCCATGCTCATCGGGCGACCGACGATGTTAGATGCGCCGATGACCACGGCGTTCAGGCCGTAGGTATCAATGTTGTAACGCTCAAGCAGCGTCACGATACCGCGCGGGGTGCACGGGCGCAGACGCGGCGCACGCTGGCACAGGCGGCCAACGTTATACGGGTGGAAACCGTCGACGTCTTTATCCGGCGAAATGTATTCCAGCACTTTGACATAATCGATACCGGCAGGCAGCGGTAACTGAACCAGAATACCGTCGATTTCGTTATCGGCATTGAGCTTGTCGATAAGTGTTAGTAGTTCGGCTTCGGTGGTGGTTTCCGGCAAATCGTAGGAGCGGGAGATGAACCCCACCTCTTCACACGCTTTGCGTTTGCTGCCGACATAAATCTGCGACGCAGGGTTGCTACCTACGAGGATAACGGCCAGACCAGGGGCGCGTTTTCCGGCTGCCAGGCGGGCTTTCACCTTTTCAGCAACCTCAGAGCGCACCTGCTGCGCAATCGTTTTACCATCTATAATCTTTGCTGCCATCAGAGAGAAGATTCCATCTGTAACTAAAAAGAAGTGGGGATGTGTATATTTTGTCAGAAGTGGGCGGCGCTGTCAGTTACCGTTTATGTTTCGTGCGTAAAGGCAGGGCGGTGAAAGTGCGTAATGGTGCTCACTTCGCGAGCATCTGAGAGCAAAGTCATTGACTCGACAGGTGTTGACCGTATAATCCCGATCCGCAACTCTCCCGTAAGGGATATCAGTGCGCCCTTAGCTCAGCTGGATAGAGCAACGGCCTTCTAAGCCGTAGGTCACAGGTTCGAACCCTGTAGGGCGTACCATTTTCAAGATGTTAGGCTAACTTCAACCCAGCCTGATTCCCTCCCTGTGTCGTATTTTTGTCGTTATTGCCAAAAATGGCATCTATTTACCGTGCGTGCTTACGCCTGATGGGGACATTATGGCGCAGCTAAATTGATGAAACCTTATTTAAAGGGATGCCCCGGCACAAGTTAATGGCGTTTATACACTCGGGCCGGGGATTGGTAAGATATTGAAAAAACAATGCGCTAATAAATTTACTCTACACTTTTTATTTTAATCATCTTTATTTCGCTAGTGTGACGGTTATTCATGTTTATATAGCACCCCGTAAAAGCGGCTCCCAGGAAGTGTGTTGATTGAGCGTCAGTTGTTGCTACATTGCAGTAATCGTCACGGTATTTTAACCATTCGCTCTGGCTTTTCTTGAATGTATCGATCATAAGCTTTTTGCGATACTAATGGGCCTGGCGTTCATTACGTAAGATTGTGAGGCGATCGAGGGGGAATAGTCTGAGGACGTTATTGTTGTCGGGAGCGTGGCGTGTTTCGTTAACCATGCCGACTACGACCACAGCCCGGTGATGTGGAATTAAAATGTCGTTTTTGTGTCGTGACGGGATAAACCGTTTTTTCTCAGAGGTACTTATTACGACACGCAAAGACGCAAATACGGTTCCGAATGCGGAAAACACTTTTTTCACAGTACGTTAATTCGCATTCAGGGTTCTTTAAGCCGTAGGCCACAGGTTCCAATCCTGTCGGTTTTCATCCACACAACGATTCGTTAAACCTGATGTGGTATGGCTGTTCCGCTGCTCTTTGTGCAAACGCCTTTTCGGAACCCTTGCGTATTTCCAGCCGCGCGTTGATGGCTTCTGCCGTGATAGCACATCCTGTATTTTCTAACTCCATCACTGCGTAACCGATAGCTTTCGCCATCTCCTCTTTACTCTGTTCTGTTGCACGCATAAAACCACCTCAACGATAAGGGAATCCACTTTCTCTGACTATTACACCTTCATGCGCAAGGTTACCAGGTGGCTCGATTTTCTCAGGGGGTTCCATGGACGCTTTTGGTGGTTAACTTAATGTATTTATAGAGTTATATGATTTATATATGGTGTGGCGGGGAGCCAGATTGCCAGGTTATGGAACAATCAAATTGAGGCAGGTTGCCAGAATCACAAACTGCGCGGGCGCGAGTTATGTCATTTATCTATTTTCTTTCCGTAGCGCGGTTACCGACGAGTAAAATTCTTGATTATCCCTTCGCCCTGTTAACAAAAAAGCCGCCCATCGGGGCGGCCTGGTAACACACTACATCACTTAGAATGACCAGCGGAGATTGGCGTTCACGGCGTTGACACGGGTGTCGGAACCGATTTGTCCTTTATAACCGACATTCAGCGTCGCTGAGTGCGGCAGTGTAAAGCTGACGCCCACGTCGCCTACCAGCATATCCTTATCAACCGGGTTACCTTCGCTCGTGAAGCCGTCGCTGCCAGCAAACGCCATACGCGAGGAGGCTTTTCGGTCACCGTAGGCGTGCTGCCAGCCTAACGAGCCGTAAAGGCTGACGTTTTTCGGCAGTTCAGTCACCGCGCGTGCGCCGAGCGTCGAGAAGAAGGTGTCAACCGTGTCGTTACGCACGCTCAGGGCTGCAGCACCGCCGTCCTCTTTGAAGTCATCCGTGTTCAGACGGATATAGCTAAGGTTAACGAATGGCTCGATATTTTGCTCCGGCTGGCCGAAGCGGTAGCCTGCTTCGGTGAAGGCCTGCAGTGAGTTGGCATCGTAATTGGCATTCAGGCGATCCGAGTAGCCGCTGAAATCAACCTTACGTTCGGCGTCAATTTTATGCCAGGTGTAACCCAGTGAGCCACGCAGGGAGAACGCGTCCTGACGCGCCGCTGCATACAGGCCGAGATGGTAGTTATCGATATCCATTGAGGAGCGACGGCTGTCGACATCGTAATTTCCACGGCTGTAACCGAAGAAGCCACCCACTCTTACGTTATGACTGTCCAGCTTACGATCGGCACCCAGCAGGAAGCCCGCGGTGTTACCGTCCAGCTTACCGGTATTACCGTCGCCGTCAGTTTTCACCCAGGAGCCGAATGTCTGTCCCCACACACCGTTGTTCTGCACAGGGGCGGACTGGGCAAATGACATGACCAGCGGCGGGATCGGCAGCGTGTCATTGTCGAATGAACTCGCCATGCGCTGATTCAACACGTTAAACAACTGAGTGCTGCCCGCAATAAGCGTGGACTGAACGGAAGGGTAAGCCTCGCCCGAGAGCTGATTGAACGCGTCGCGTGCTTCCGGTGCGCTTAACATCAGCAGCGAATTATAGAGTGCCAGCGATGGGCCGCTTTGTGTGAGGGTCGAGAGTGCGCCTGCGGTATTCCACTGGTTGCTCGTTTGTGCCACAGTCTGGAAGATGCCCGGTTTGCCGCTGCCGGGGTTGCCCGCACCCGGATTGCCCGGATTCTCGCCACCCGGATTACCCGGATTTTCACCGCCGGGGTTGCCCGGATTTTCACCGCCAGGGTTGCCCGGGTTTTCACCGCCCGGATTCCCCGGATTCTCACCGCCCGGATTACCCGGATTCTCACCGTTCTCTTTCTGCGTGATGCTCAGGTCTACGGCATTTGCGCTCTGATTCAATGCCACATCCAGGAAGGCAGATTTAGAGACCGCAGAGGCGAACTGACCATCAATACCGCCTGCCGAGTTTAGAATGCGATAGACCTGGCCGCTCTGGTAGCTGGTCTGCGGATCGAGTGCGGTGACCTGCACGGTAGCCTGATTGCTGATGGTGGTTTTACCTTCCACGTTCAGCAGATCGCTGCGCCCGTCACCTGTAATATCGACGTCATAGAACGACTCGCCGATAAAGTTCAGGTAGCGTTTCAGCGTCAGAGTGCCGATGCCGCCATCACCCGGAGAAATATGACCGCCGGAGAGGATCTCTGTTTGCCCGAGGGTGCCGTTGCCGCCAAGGATACCGCCCGCTTTAATCGACGCGGCGCTACTGTAGCCAAGGCCGTTGCTGACGTCACTCCCGGCGGTGGCGTTGAGGATTAACGTCCCGCCGTTTTCCGCGCTCAGGGTCTGGATATCAAAAATATTGGTTTCAGGCTGCGTATTGATATCACTGGCAATAATGATTTTGCCGCCACGGGCGAGGACATTCGCTTTGAGTCCGGTCAGGTCGCCGTTGAGTGTCGTCTGCCCCGAGGCGTTGATGACATCACCTTCGCCACTCATGGTGTTGGCGAACAGATAATTATCATCGGTGTGATTGAAGTAGACGTAGCTGCCGAACAGCCCACCGCGCAAGACAACTGCCGTCTGGGCATCAATGGTGCCCGCGCCACCTGCTGCGCCTAACGTTGGCTCAGTAAGGCCGGTGCCGGTATCTATATTGCCGCGGCTACCGATAACCAGCGCTCCGCGGTTGGAACCCGATCCGGTATCGCCCAGTACGATCGCGTTACTGCCTGCAGAGATCACCGCCCCATCCACCGCTGACACGACGCCGTTACCGTAATCGCCCACGAGGATATTGCCACCGCTGGTGAAGCGGGAATTATTGCCCGCGACGTACAACTCGGCGGTTTTACGCGTACCGGAAACACCCTCGACCTCAATGCTGCCGACATTAACTGCGCCGCCGTTGAGCACGTCGAGATCGCCGTTAAGTGTCAGTAACTGGGTGACGTTCCACCGGGAGTTTTCACCCGTCACTGTGGCTTTCGGGTTCAGCTTGTCCGTTTCATCCGGATCGTAGCCATCGCCGATGCGTGCCTGGAGGTTGGTGGTAAGGAGCGCGCCATCCTCGATTGAAACGGTAGAGCGTGAACCCGCGGTGGTGCCAACGCTCAGATAGTTGCTGGTGACGCGGGAGTTCGCACCAGTGGCGATAAGGTGGCTGTCATAGCCCCGGGTGGTGCCCACCACAATCTCTTTCGCGCTGGCCAGCGCACCATTTTCGACCCTTAGCGTGCCGAGGCCGAGGTCCATACTGCCGTGCAGTACGAATTGATCGTTCAGGGCGTTCAGCTCAGCATCCGGTCCGCTGACCGTCACCGTGCTGTTGAAAATCTGACCGTTATAGAGCCTGCCGATATTGACGTTGTAAGCCGTTATTTTCCCGTTATTGATGAGCAAGTTGCCGCTCTGCGTGCGGCCCACATAGACATCGTCGGTATAGACTAACGACTGCGTGACCTGGGTATCGCCGTCAAAAATCACATCGGCAGCCCGGGTATCCTCGGGCATCAATAACATCAGCGGGGCAGAGAACAGGGCGAGGTAAAGTTTAGAAAGTGAGGTTTTCACTTTTAATTGGTGCGAGAAATTGTCATTCACGTGCTATCTCCAGATTGATTAACGTGATGTCGCGAAGGTCATTGTTTTATAGAGATTAAATTCACTGACTTGTATGACGCTTTATTTCGCGAATTCAGGCGTGCAGGTAAATTATCCGGCGAAGCGAAAACCTATAACTCCCTGGTTATTACGCTGCGGCGGGTGAATATAGAGAACGGCAATAACGTTCTCTGCGACAGATTATTTATGGGTAACAACCGGCGTACAGGTTGGTGCGCTCAGGGTCGGCGCAGAACCTAAAATTCCCGGCATCATCATGGATGAGCAATCAAAAATACGGCCTTTTTCTGTGGTCGCGCGATAGGTAAGTTTTTGCCCGCCCAGCGCATCAGGCTGAGCACCATTCACCTGGGTAACGGTAATTTCATCGGATGATCCCAGTCCCAGCATTTTTGCTGTTTCCGCCTGAAGGAGCGGAATAGCCTGATCGGTTTTCAACGTTGAACAACCCGCGACCATAATTGTAACGGCGAGTGCGATGAGTGGCTTTTTCATAAATTATCCTTGTAATCAGTCCGTATCGATTGCGCTATGGCAAAACATTTCTCTTTTTTAAGAACTGAAATAAGATATTTCTCTTTTCTGGAATACAAAACCCTCCTAAAGTAGGGAGTGTTGTTGATGTGGAAATTGGCAGAATATCGCCCTTTCCACTCACCAAAAGGAGATACCTTTGGGAAAATATTATGCGTTGGTTATTGATGACCACCCTTTGGTCGGCAGCGGAATTGCTAATTTTCTGGCGTCCCATTTAGGGTTCAGATCAGTCATGGTGGTGGCGGATGAGGAGAGCTGTTATCGGCATATCCGCGACAATGGCCCGCCAGACCTGCTGATCATTGATTTCTGGCTTTCATCTTCTACCGCACTGAAATTACTAAAAGAAATTAAGAACAACTTTCCTAAAGTGCGTTTGCTAGTGGTAAGCGGCGACGAAAATAATGATATCCGGATGAAAGTGCAGAATGCCGGGGGGCATGGTTTTGTGCTGAAAAACGAGGCGCCGGAATTATTTGGTGAGGCAGTTCAAGCGCTTATGAATAATCAGACATGGTTTCCGGAACCTCATGCTGAGATAAATGAAAAAGACAGTGCTATATTGCAAAAATTTAACTTAACGCCACGTCAGGGAGAGGTTTTACAGATGATGATGCGTGGATTGCCCAATAAAAGGATCGCTTCGCAACTTTCAATATCAGAGCCTACGGTTAAAGAGCACATCAGCAATATTTTAAAAAAACTGGGTGTGAATACCCGTGTGGAAGTCATTACACTTCTCCACGGCCAGCGGGACGAATCATCATGAAATGGATAGCCGATGTGGATAATAGTGCCATTTCATCGCGCGCGCAGATCCGCCTGCTCAATAATACCTTTATCCGCCTGGTGTTCAGCTTTACTGCTGTGCCTTTTGTCGGCATTCCATTTGCAATCTGGATATATTGGTTAGGGGGAAACACCGGGCCAACCCTTGTCTGGATCGTTATTTACCTGCTCTGCGCAGGGTTAATCAGAATATGGCACCGACGCTATCTGCGGGAAATCAAAGAAAATAATGCAGATGATGTTCTGCGCCGCTGGCTGCCGAATCTTAATAAGGTCGCCTTCGCTCACGGCATGGGTATTTCTTCGCTTTACCTGATTACCCCGCAGAACCAAAACTTTGATTTTTTCCTGCTGCTGAATATCAGCATCGCTGCGATTGTCGCCGCCAACGCGACGCATTTAACACCGGTCATCAGTACCTTTAAACGGTTTTTTTTCTCTTCCTGGGGATTCTTAAATCTCGGCATCATCTGGCGTATGGACGACGTGATGTTGATCGTTCTGATGCTGAACCTGCTGTACGGTTTTGCGATCTACCGTCACGCGTTAACGTCGCATGCCTTTTTTATTCAGCAGGCCAGGCTGGAAGAGGAGAGTGCGCGTCTGGCAGAACAATTTCGCCAGGCAAAAGAGGAGGCTGAGCAGGCGCTGCGCGATAAAAATCAGTTTCTGACCACCGCCAGCCACGATCTGCGCCAGCCCGTACACGCCATGGGTTTTCTTATTGAGGCGATTATTCATAAAAACAGCAATGACGCGCTGATGCCGCAGTTGCTGGACTTGCAGCAAAGCGTGCGCTCCGTTCAGTTGATGTTCAATTCGTTACTTGATCTGAGCAAGATTGAATCGGGCAATATGATGACCACCACAACCCATGTGGACATCGGTGCGTTGCTGGATTCAGTCATCACGCTGTTTCGCGAGGAGGCGAAAAGCCGGGGACTGAAGCTCCGTATCTGGCGGCCCGGTCGGCGCATCTACGTGATGGGCGACCCGCTGCTGGTGCGCCAGTCGCTGATCAATCTGATCCAGAATGCCCTGCGCTACACGCCGCGAGGGGGCGTGCTGGTGGCGATCCGCCCGCGCGGTGAAGCGTGTCTCCTTGAAGTGTGGGACACCGGGGTGGGCATCGCCGATGACGAAAAAAACAAAATCTTCTCCCCTTATTACCGCCCCGAACTGGCGTGGAAAATCGACAGTGCCGGGCACGGCCTCGGGCTTGCCGTGGTGGCGCGCTGCGCGAAACTGATGAACGTCACTTACGGTATGCAATCTATTGAGGATAAAGGTTCCCGCTTCTGGATGCGCTTTCAGCAGCATCAGGGAGAGAGTAAAGCGCTCGATCCCACCCCAGCCATTGACGCCGTCGTACCGGTTACCCGCCGGGCATCGCTACGGGGAAGCTGTCTTGTGGTTGATGACGATCCGCTGGTCACCTCCGCCTGGGAAAGTCTGATGAGCAGTTGGGGGATCGTTGTGCGCTGCGCCGCCTCCGCCGAAGAGGCTTTTGCTATTGTCGACGGGGGATTTACCCCAAGCGTCGTGCTGTGCGATCAGCGATTGCGCTCGGGTGAAAGCGGTTTTGAAATCCTCAAGGCGCTGCTTGAACGCCTGCCAAAGGTCAGCGGGGCGATGGTCAGCGGCGAGTTCAACTCTCCGGTACTGCGCGACGCAGAAGAGGAGGGGTATCTGGTGCTGCGCAAGCCGCTGGAGCCTGCAACGCTGCATGCTCTGTTAACACAGTGGTCGGCCAGCCAGTAAGCGGCGCGCGATCGGCAAAAACGGGGGAGTGACAAATCTTCGCCGCTTAGAAATAGTGTGTTCTGGCGACAAAAACGGCGGCGGCGATAAGAGCCAGGACAACCGCAAGGCCCTTCATTTTACGCGTTTTCTCGAAAATGACGGCAATAAGCTGGATAACGATGATGCCGATAAAGATCAAAAGCGAGGTCAGGTCGCTGTTGCTGGTATCTGCGGTGATTGAAACCGCAGATAGTGAGGGATCCATTTCACTCATCCATGAATATTTATCGACGGAGATCAGGCATAAAAGTATAAGACCCAGGCAGTACGTCAACAGTAAAACAATCCTTACTAACTTATTCATGTTATCCCCAAATCAGTCTGCTGAATCGCTGCCAGTGATTGACAATAAAGTCGGCATACGACGTATTTCTCTTAATTTCTTCCAGCGTCGGGATAAGCCCCCTATTGTAACGTGCGCCGATAATCCGGACATCTTCCATGCTTAACGTTGCGGGCAGTTTGTCATAATCGGCCAATTCCGGTGCAGAAATTTAAAGGATAACGTCACGAGTAGTCATAATACTGAGAGGCGATATCCGTCGGAATAGCAGATATTTAATACAGTAATCTGCCTTGCGCTTTATCTGACAGGGAATGGCTTTCTGGTCGAAAGGGGCCTGGAATGACGATGTTAATTACCGGGAACCCTCGTGCACGGGTTCCCGGTGTGTTACGGATCGATTAGCGGCCCGTATTAAAGAAGGCCACGGTTTGCGTCAGCCGCCGGGTCTGTGCTTCCAGGGCGCTGGCGGCGGCAACGGCATGCTGAACCAGTTGGGAGTTCTGATGCGTCACCGAGTCGATTTGTACGATCGATTCATTCACCTGACTTATCCCGATACTCTGCTCATCGGTCGCTACCGAGATTTGCGACATGATATCTGAAACACGCTGCACGGCTTCAATCATCTCGTCGATATGGCTTCCGGCGGTTTTGATCTGGGTAGAACCACTGTTGACTCGCGCTACCGACTCTTCGACCAGCACTTTTATCTCCTGTGCGGCTTGAGAGCTGCGCAGGGACAGATTTCGCACTTCACTGGCCACTACAGCAAACCCTTTTCCTTGCTCACCGGCGCGCGCTGCCTCAACGGCTGCGTTCAGCGCAAGAATGTTGGTCTGAAAGGCAATGCTATTGACCACCTCAATAATGTTGGCGATTTTACCGGCGCTTTCAGAAATGCCACTCATGGTGCCGTTCACATTCTGCATCATCACGCCGCTACGCGAAGCGATATCCACCGCGCCTCGTGCCAGCTCGCGCGCCTGCCCGGCATTTTCTGCGTTTTGTTTTACGGCAGCGGTAATCTCTTCCATGCTGGACGACGTTTTTTCCAGCGACACGGCCTGCTGCTCGGAATGTTCAGCGATCTCCTGGTTTCCGGCGACGATCTCATGGGTGCTAGTGTTAATGACTTCCGCGACGCCCCTGATCTCCGCGATAACCGAGGTCAACTGCTCGCGCATGACTCCCATTTCATGTACCAGACTTTCGTTATCGTTGGCTTTCTTGTTCACCGCCTGCGACAGGTCCCCGGAGGCGATCCGCGAGACGACTTCTGCGGCATAACGCGGTTCACCACCGAGCGTTTTCAGCGTGCTGCGATTAATGGAATAGACAAGAATCGAAAGTACAAGGCTGATGACAACGAATTCAATCATATTCTGGTAAAGCGAACTCATAAACGCTTGCTGAATATCATCGACATATAACCCGGTAGTGATTATCCAGCCCCACGGTGTCCACGGAATACTGTAGGCAACTTTAGGTTGCGGCTCTGTTTCGCCGGGACGCGGGAAAATATACTGCGTGAAACCGGCGTTATCGTTTTTGGTGACCGCCACCATATCCCGAAAAATATAAACCCCATTTGCATCGGAAATATCCGGTCCTTTGCCAATGAGCGCGGCATTTATCGGGTGCATGATGACCTGCGCCTGGTTATTCAGAATGGTAAAATAACCGGTTTCACCATAACGCAAATCTTTAATAGTCTGAAGGGCCCGTTGCTGTGCCTCCTCTTGTGAAATCAATCCTTTGTCGGCAAGTGCAGCCTGCGTTTTTACAACGTTAAGGGCTAACTGCGATACATGCATTAACTCCCGTTCTCGCAATGTGAGCTGGTTCTCTTTAATTTTTACAGAGCCGAAAAATAACGTTCCGGCAAGACATAACAGCGCGACGATGAGTGGGATCCACAGTTTCTGGGCAAAGGATAATTTCATAGCATGCTAACCTGTTGTTGTTTTATATGGTTGGTTTAGCGTCGGCAACCCTGGTATCAGACCGCGCTATATCTTTTATCGGGAATTAAAGAAAAGAAATTAATCGATAAAATCGATATAAATATTAAATATGTTCCTTTTTTGTTGTAAAGAAATTAACTGCTTGGTAAATAAAGAGTTAATGTTAGTAACGCGGTTGACGATTTTTATGTCATGAAGATAAATATGAGGGCGATCACACTAATATTTTTAGTGGGATTAAAGTTATTTAATAACAAGCGAAATAGGGAGTGTCAGGGGAGATGAAATGGTATAAAAAAACCCCGAATCAAATCATTCAGGGTTTTCACAAAAGCCATTAACCTCACAAACGATTAACGGTTTTCTTCAATGTAGCGCGCCAAATCCGCAGGGGTTTTCAGCACGGTGGCGACTTCGGTCGGCGGGATCATGCAGCCGTAAACGTCCTGCACTTCCAGCACCAGATCGACCGCCAGAATTGAGTCGAGAATGTCAGACTCAATCAGTTCATCATGAAAGCCCACTTTGCGGGATAACACTTTTTCAAACAGGGCGAGAATTTCTTGTTCCATAATAGTTTCCTGGCTAATTAATTCGTGCGGGCATGGGTGTCCAGCAATTTACGATCGATTTTGCCGTTCGGATTAAGCGGCAATGCATCTTTAATAATAATTTGTGACGGCACCATGTAATGGGGGATCACTTTCGAAAGGGATGTTTTGATCACCTCTGGTGCCAGATCCGTCACGCAGAATGCCGCAATTCGCAGAACGCTTCCGCATGATTTCATCAGCGGCAGCACAACCGCTTCACTGATGCCGGACATCGCCAGCAGGCGATTTTCAATCTCGTTGATTTCAATACGGTAGCCGTTCAGTTTGATCTGGCTATCGTTGCGGCCCTGGCAGTAGATAAGACCGTCTTCGTAACCCAGATCGCCAGTTCTGTAACCGCGATATTCTTCACTTTCGCGTCGCAGCAATTTTGTCGCGTTCTCTTGCGGCAGGCCGAGATAACCACGCATCACATTTTTACCCCAGATGATCAACTCGCCATCGGCGGTAATTTCCATGTGGGTGTCCGGCATCATCACGCCAACGGGCAGCAGCGGGTTGTCGTTATTGAGAATTTCATCGGTGATTTCAACCACCGTGGTGGCGATAGTCGCTTCCGTTGGGCCGTAGGAGTTAAGGATTTTGGCCTGCGGGAAACGGCGGCGTAACTGTTTTACCAGCGCTTTATTTAATACTTCGCCAATGAAGATAAAGACATTCAGTTCAGGCAGATAGTCGCTATTAAACTGGGGCGACAGCAGGCGCTGATAGGCAAAAGAGGGGGTGGAAACCCAGACGGAAACATCGTTCGCTTTCAGGCGATCCAGCCAGTTTTCCGCTGCGATATCTTCTTTCGCGTTCAGCACAATATGCCCGCCAGTCGCCAGATTCGCCAGCAGGGGGATCAGCGAGAGATCGAAGCTGAACACCGCGTGGTTCATCAGCACCGGTTTTTCCGGCAAGGAAAAGTCCTGACTTACCCACTTCATGAAATGCCAGACGCTTTCACGTCCGATCTGCACCCCTTTCGGTTTTCCGGTGCTGCCGGAGGTGAACATGATGTAGGCGAGATCTGGCTCGGCCAGTACCTGGCCGGTTATGCCGGTCGCGATAAATTTCTTCGCGGCCACATCATAATAGAAGGGGGCATTGGCGAGCTGGCAAATCTCTTTGAGACGCTCCTGCGGATAGATGCAGTCCACCGGAATGTACGGAATATTGTGCAACAGGCAGCTGTAGAGCGCGATGGCAAATTCCGCCTGCTGATGCCCGTACAACACCACCGGCGTACCAGCAGGTTGGTTGCATTGTTGGTAACGTTGCGCCCAGTCAGTAACCGCGACGGAGAGCTGTTGCCAGGTGATGGCTTCATCGCTACCGCTGATCGCCAGTTGCTGAGGGGACGCGGGATCGCGTAATGCCGCACGCAAGAAGTCTTGTAGTTCCAGAAGTTCGGAGTCATTTTTCATAAGGGAGACATTCCACTAAAGATGTAAAGGGAGGCCGCGGCGCTTCCCAGCGTCAAAATTCGTCCCACAAACACAGAAACCGGATGTTGAAGTCCGTTGCTCAAAGCCGGATGGCGTTTGGCAAACCATTGCAGCATGTTGTGAACAACGGAAATGGCGCCAAACAGCGCGCCGCTAATGACGTAGTGTCGTTCGAGTCCATTCCATGCCCCCATACAAAACAGGGTGCAGAAGATGCCAATATTTTGCGCCAGCGTTTTGTTCTGGCGGAAAAAATTGTGCTTCATCAGATTCATATAAATCGGCATAAAGACCACATCCCTCAGCCATTCAGAGAGGCTGATATGGAAGCGGCGCCAGAAATCCTGCGGGGTTTTCGCCAGAATCGGCATATTGAAGTTTGCCGGAATGTTCAGGCCAAATAAGCGGCCCGCCCCGATAGCCATGTTGCTGTAACCCGCAAAATCAAAGTAGAGATAGGCGCTGTAGGCAATCGACATCACCACGCCCACTTTCAGGGTAAACGCTTCATGGCTCCACGGCTGAACAACCAGGGTATCGACCAGCATGGCGAACAAGAATTTCTGGATAATCCCGGTAATAATTTGCTCTAAAGCCACTAAAAACTGCTCACGAGTCAGCGTGAAAACCGGTTTATTGATATCCGTCATCCAGGTCCGCCAGCGATACATCGGGCCGGCCAGGATAATAAACGGCATAAACAGGTAGCAGAAATAGTGCAGAAAATTCTGGCCATCCTTTTTACTGCGGTACAGCAGCACATCGATGGCGCGGAAAGTCATAAAAGAGAGCCCGATCATGCCCCAGTGGTTGTTCAGATGTAATTTCACCAGGAACAGCGGCAGCAGCGTTAATGTGACCGCCTGCCAGGTTTTTAACCAACCTTTCTCTTTTAATGTGACAAGAATATAAAAACTGAAAAATACTGCCGCCGGGACAATATAGTCGCCTTCGAAGATATACCCCCAGCCTAAAGCCGCCAGCACGGAAAAAGCGGATATATATGTCAGTCGGTGACGCAATACGCGGTTAACCAGCGCAAACACCAGCGCTGATGAGAACAAATAGAAGAAAAACATGCCTGAGCTGTACATTATTCGTCCTCAGAACTTTTGATATTCAAAATGCAATTGCAAACTCATGCTGTCATCCACGGAGGTCCACGCGACAATGGTTATCGCCAGCAGGAGATAAAGTAAAAACAGGCGAATGGCGGTTTTCATCATTTAAAGTTCTCCGCGATAAAGCGAACCATAGGAACCCATGCCGTTTCCGATGGGTGCAGACGATCCCAGTTCCAGCCGTTTTGATACGGCATCGCATACATATCTAAATAAGGCACCTGGTTTTCCGTCAGGATTGCCTGAATTTGTTTATCAACTGGCTGGAACGTATTGGTATTGGTCAGCGCCCACGGGTTAATCGGGTCGACAATTGCAATTACCTGGACATGGCGCTCTTTCAGGAGCTTGATGGTGGCGCGGAAAACCTCGATTTGCTTCGGCACGACAGGCGTGTCATCCCACTGCTCAGGGGTATCCCCGGCCTCATAAACCGCCTTATCCATCCACATCGTGGCTGCACTTTGCTTGCGTACTTTGTTGAGTTCACGGGCATTCGCCAGCTCTTGATCCCAGTCGGGCATCGTTATGTTGCCAGGCTGTGCGGGCCAGGGTTGCGCGGCAGGCTGTGGCTCAATATTGAGCAGGTCCAGCCAGTCGTTTTTTATCATGGTGCAGAAGTTGGCAAACTGATAGCTCACTTCTTCCCAGATCAGATCCGGATGCCAGCCATAAATGGCCATTTCACCAAAGCTCAAATGGCTGATATCGTCCGCTTCAATATGTTTTAAGTAATTGACCAGCAAAGGACGAGCCTGCTTGTCTTTCATTAATGGATCGAAAATTGAACCCGGGAAATTATCCGCAAAGATTGCCGGAGGAAGCCCATTTGAATAAAAGCTATCCGGTGCCAGGAGCAACACCACTTTACTGTTTGCGTTAAGGCTGTCTTTAAAACGGGAGAACAGTAAAAATTGTGTGACGTCGTCGACATAACTATCGCCATATGCCACTAAAGGTCTGTGCAATTGCTTATTGAAGTAATTATAGGCAGCGTAATGTTCATTTTCGGAAGTAGAAACTTCTGATGCCCCGATAAAGAAAATCGCATTCCCTTGTAATGCATGGGAAATTGTGGCTATTTTTTCTGCTTGCTCTTTTGGTGTGCCTTCCATCGATTTAATCATCGGCTGGAATTTAAGCGGCGGATCAAAGCTCGTCACCACCGGGTGAACGCTCAGAACCAGGATGGCGAGGAGAGCCATCAGGATATGTAGGCACAGAGTATTTTTGATTTTCATTATCATTATAAAAAAGTAAGACTACATGACATTAACTTGTTTAAAATTTGTTGATTCTTAGTGTTACAACAAATAGACAACAAATGGGACAATGGGTATTTGGACTTTATTCCAATCTATCTTCTTTGACATTCTATACCAGGTGCATCTGAAAAGATGAGCATTGCTGTGTAACGGTATGTACAGCATTAGCGTGTTAATAATAAGCGCTGCATTTATAAAGAAAAGAGTGTGCCGGGGCTGGTTTCGCCATGCTTACTGCGAGTGGTAATCAACAACGATAAAAGCGCAGGCATACTTAACCGCAGCCGTCGGCGATGCGATTTTGATTGAGGCGTTACACAATTGTCCGCTCCGGGAGAGGAGCGGACGTATCTGTCCTGTACTATTTCACAGGTACAGGGCGGCGATGGAGAACATCCTACGTCATCCGACGCATCTGAGCGATAAGACATCAACAAGACGCAAGTAAGATCAGCACGCTCTTGTCATTAGAGCATGCCACTCGATTTCAAATACGCCCACCACGGGAACCCGACGGTAATATGAGTAACAAGCGTTAATCATGCGACAATCGTACCCGTTATCCACCAGGATTTTATATCATTATAGCCAGCCGCAAAAGTAATTGGCCCTGCCGCGCCGCCATAATGGGTAATGCAGCCACCGGATGCAAATAAATAACGAATTTTCAGGATAGGGTTTGCTCACCAGACCAATGATCGCCGCAAGATAAATACTGGCCAGTACCCATGCCTCTTTTGAAAGGCCGTCAGGCGGCGATGTCATTAATGAAAGGCTGATAATGAAAGCGAGGAATAATAATTTAGCGCTCGCTTTAATTAACCCATTCCTTTGACAATACAGAGGTCGAATTTAAAAATGAGACCTCTGCCAATTCAAAAAAACAGGTAATGAGAAGGCGAAAAACATGCCCGGGAATATTACCGGGCATGTTTTTGAGACGATTACATTGTTACCACGTCAATTCGCTGCTTTTCCGCTACTTGATACTCTGCCAGCGTATGGAAATTTAAGTAACGATAGGTCTCTTCACGGGTGTCATTGATTTTGTCCATATGCCAGTGATACTGCTCAACCGTCGGCATTTTTCCAAGCATGGCCGCGATGGCACTGAGCTCAGCCGACGCCAGGAAAACATTTGCATCGGTACCAAGGCGGTGTGGGAAGTTGCGGGTAGATGTTGAAACAACGCTGCTCCCTTCCTTGACCCTGGCCTGGTTACCCATGCAGAGAGAACAGCCCGCCGGTTCGATGCGTGCGCCGGAACGGATGAACTTATTAAAATAACCTTCGCTTGAAAGCTGTTGGGCATCCATTTTGGTTGGTGGGGCAATCCACAGGCGGCCAGGGATCTCTTTTGCATCCGCCAGCAGCTTCCCGGCGGCCCGGAAGTGACCAATGTTTGTCATACACGAGCCAATAAACACTTCTTGTACCGGTGTGCGCGCAACCTCAGACAGTAAACGGGCGTCATCCGGGTCATTGGGCGCACAAACGATCGGCTCCGTAATTTCAGTCAGGTCGATGTCAATAATTGCGGCGTACTCGGCATTTTCATCAGCGCTGAGTAATGACGGATTGGCCAGCCATGCTTCGATCTCTGCAATACGCTTTTCAAGGGTCGGCGCGTGCTGATAACCCTGGCTAATCATCCAGCGCAGTAATGTGGCATTGGAACGCAAATATTCGGCAACGTTCTCTTCTTCCAGGCGTAGCACACAGGCAGCCGCTGAGCGCTCTGCGGAGGCATCCGCCAGTTCAAAGGCCTGCTCAGCCTTCAACATGTGTAAACCTTCGATTTCCAGAATACGACCGGAAAATATATTGCGTTTGTTTTTCTTCTCGGTGGTCAGCAACCCTTGTTTAATGGCGTAGTAAGGGATCGCGTGAACCAAATCGCGCAGGGTGATCCCTTTTTGCATTTCACCCTTAAAGCGGACCAGCACAGATTCCGGCATATCGAGCGGCATAATTCCCGTGGCGGCGGCAAAAGCAACCAGCCCGGAACCGCCCGGAAACGAGATCCCTAAGGGAAAGCGCGTATGTGAATCCGCGCCCGTACCGACGGTGTCCGGGATCAGCATACGGTTCAGCCATGAGTGGATAATCCCATCGCCGGGTTTCAGCGCAACGCCTTTTCTGCTGGTAATGAACTGCGGCAGCGTCTCATGCAAATTAACATCGACGGGTTTGGGATAGGCTGACGTATGGCAAAAAGACTGCATCACCAGATCGGCAGAAAACCCTAAGCATGCAAGGTCCGTCAGTTCATCACGTGTCATCCCGCCGGTGGTATCCTGCGATCCTACGGTGGTGATTTTAGGTTCACAATATTGCCCAGGACGAACACCTTCCACGCCGCACGCTCTGCCCACCATCTTCTGCGCCAGCGTAAACCCGGCTGAGGATGGCGCAGGCGCTTTGGCTTTCCTGAAAATGGACGTTGCCGGCAGGCCTAAAGAGGCCCTGGCTCTTGCCGTTAAGCTGCGGCCAATGATCAACGGGATGCGACCGCCCGCCTGGACTTCATCCAGCAAGACGTCTGTTTTCAGGCTGAATGAGGCAATAAGCGTCTGATCGTGATGGTGGCGAATCTCGCCCTTGTACGGATAAAGATCAATCACCATACCTGTCGATAAACCGGAGACATCCACTTCAATGGGTAATGCGCCGGAGTCCTCCAGGGTATTGAAAAAGATCGGCGCAATTTTTCCGCCTAAGACAACGCCCCCGCTGCGTTTATTGGGGACAAAGGGAATATCCTTCCCGATATGCCAGAGGATGGAGTTTGTTGCGGATTTTCGTGAAGAGCCGGTCCCTACCACATCGCCAACGTAAGCAAGAGGATACTGCCGGGCTTTTAGTTCCCGGATCTGGGCGATTGGCCCGTATTGCCCCGGTTGGTCCGGGTTCACACCTTCACGGGGGGAACTCAGCATGGAGAGCGCATGCAGGGGAATGTCCGGACGTGACCACGCTTCAGGGGCTGGCGAAAGGTCATCGGTATTGGTTTCGCCGGGCACTTTAAAGACTGTCAGCGTGACTTTTTCCTCAAGCTTCGTGCGTTCGCTAAACCACTCGGCATTCGCCCATGACGTAATAACCGCTTTGGCATGCACATTCCCGTTACGGGCTTTTTGCTCGATATCGTTAAATTTTTCAAAGATAAGAATAGTGTGGCTGAGTTTATTCGCCGCTAACTGAGCCAGTTCACTATCGTCCAGCGAATCAATGAGCGGCTGAATATTGTAGCCCCCCTGCATGGTTCCAAGAATAGTAATAGCGTCCTGCGGCGTGATACCGAATTCACTTGTTTTTGCTTTGATAATTTTATCAAGGAATTCTGCTTTCACTTTTGCAGCAGCATCAACGCCGGGAGAAACCTGGTTAATTAACAGGTTAATTAACGCCTCTCGATCCTCGCACCGTTTATTTTCGAGGAGGGCAATTAATTCTCTGACCTGTTGCGCGGTTAAGGGTTTAGCGGGTATTCCATTTTCTGCGCGCTCAGCGACATGCTTCTTATATTCTTCAAACATAAAATATCCTGACCTTATCATAAGGAAATTAAAAAATGTGCTATGGTGTTTTTACATCAAATAATCATGTTGCTATTTTTAACAGCCCTTCTCCAAATTCAGATATTCTTTCAAGGCCATATTTCCACTCACCAAAACCTGATTCCGAATTAATATGACCAGCGTCACCCATGTCGATAAGCTCACATCCCCAGCAGTCGGACCAGAATAGCGCGCGGTTGAAGGACATCAGCGGGTCATTACGACTGGCAAAGACAAGGCCCGGCACGTTCAGCTTTGACGCGGTGACGATCTCTTCAAGTTCGAACCAGGAAGGTTCCGCCGGTGCGACCATGACAATTCCGGCAATATTTGACGCCTGACGCTGAGCCTGATACCAGGAGGCAAGGGCACCAAAGCTATGCCCAATTAAAATAACGGGTAATTTGCACGTGGTTAATTCCCTGCGGATCGCGGCACACCAGTTTTCAATATCCGGCTGGATCCAGTTTCGTTGGCTTATTCTTTTCCAGCGAGGTAACTGGCGTGCCCAACAGGTCTGCCAGTGGTACTCGTCGCTATCCCTCAATCCCGGAACCAGAATAGTGGTAAAAACATCATCCAGTGCTAACAGGCGCGATATTGTCATGGTAAATTCCGTCAATCTTTCGTTTTCGCCCTCAGGCTGGAAAACGGGAAAGGAGCCAGGTTACGGCCAGCAGATCGGCGCTTCCTCCCGGACTTAAATTTCGGGCGATAAACGCCTTGTCCATATTAAAAAGAGCCTGCCTGAACCTGTTGCCGGTAAGATGTTTAATACGCAGAAGTCGGGCCGCATACCGCCTGGCATAGCGCAATCCATCAAGGCCGCCTCGCGAGAGGATATTGGTGTCAGGATTATGGGCAATTAAGGAAAGCAAAACCCGCAGCAAAGACTCCTCTGGTGAATAACCCGACGTTATGGCTTTTTCCCATGCGGGTAAGCCGTAGTGCCTGACCGTCACAAATCCGCTTTCCGCTTCACCACGGGCGCCCGTGAAGCCATGATCCCGAAACAGTCGCTCACCTTTGGTCTTCGCATCGCCATGTTGTTTCAACTCACGGCTCACCATACCGGCGCAGATCAGACTCATTTCACGGCAGAGCGCGCTGCGATCGATCGCTTCGCCTTTGCCTTGCAGACGCCCGGCGGCAGAACAAAGCAGACCAAGCGAAAAGATCCCCCCTTTATGGGTGTTGATGCCCCCCGTCGCGCGAAACATGGCCTGCTCACAGGCAAGCCCGATAGGGCGGATAGCCCGAAGTGTCTGGCCGGGCTCCTGTCTGGCTGTCTGCATCCCTTTGGAGACAAACAACGCAAACCACGGGGCAATGGCCGCGATACTGGACATAAAGAGCTTCATATTCATATCCGTATGCGAACCATTGTTATGACGGTCTACCAGCCCCGGTTTGGGAGTCAAAATCACTTCGCGGTACATCGCCTCTGCGGCGAGCTCAGCAACGTTAAGCCCCTCAACCAACGGTTCACTTCTGATGGCAGAAATAGTCATTGATCCTGGCCTCCATGACAGTTTGCAGGGAATGAAGCGAATGGCGCCGCATGCGTGAACAGACATGTGCGGGTTCATCACAGATGAAGCAACGTCTTTTGTTTTCACCTACGGATTTACGGCTCAATAAGCCATTCTCCGGGCAAAACACATCGATATCCCACAACCTGCCCAGAGGATGGCTCTCCTCAAGAAGGATGGTGGCCTTTTTGACCTGCGATGCGGGCGCATTAACGGACCAGAATGACTCCGGTCCGGTGATAAGCAGGCGAGCGTCGTGCCGGACGATCTCCCAGCCATTAGCGAGAATAAGCCCCGAAAGAGCCGCATTCGCCACCTCCATTACAGCCCTGGAGACCGGCGTGTCTTTGACCTCGCCCGGCCAGACCAGGGTCGTCGAAATGAGCGTCTGTCCCCACTGCGTTAACCAGCGCTGCTGTTGCTCTGCGCGGGCGTCTCTGGAGGCTAATAGCTGCGCTAATGAGACAGGTAAACACGCTGCGTCTGCCATCGCGTTCATTACTCTTTTACCTGCCGGACGACATCAATGACGCTTCCATCACGGTAACGAACAATGCCCACAATTTTGTCGGTAAATTCGATGGCTTTTGGGTGACCGCAGATTTCCAGAGCGCGCTGGTGCAACGCCTCAATACTCAGCACAGGCAAGCCTGCAGCCACTAACCGCTGATGAATTTCAGGACGTGAAGGATTTACGGCAATACCATGATCGGTAACCAAAACGTCAATGCTTTCGCCCGGCGTCACGCAGGTGGTTACCTGCTTCACCACCGTTGGAATTCGGCTACGGATAAGCGGAGCAACCACCACCGTCAGGTTTGCGGCGGCAGCCACATCACAGTGACCGCCGGAGGCACCGCGCATCACGCCATCAGAGCCCGTCAGCACGTTAACGTTGAAATCAGTATCAATTTCAAGGGCGCTCAAAATCACGATGTCGACCTGGTCGCAGCATGCCGCTTTGGATGACGGATTCGCGTAAACGTTGGTGGAAATCTCAACATGGTTTGGGTTTCTGGCTAAAGAAGCGGCGGCGGCACCGTCAAAACTCTGGGTATCCAGCAATTTGGCGATCAGCCCCTTTTCATGAAGATCCACAATGCTGCCGGTGATACCGCCTAAGGCAAAACTCGCCGTGATGTTTTTATTTTTCATGCGCGATTCTAAAAAGCGCGTACAGGCCGTTGATGCCGCGCCAGAACCGGTCTGAATGGAGAAACCCTGTTCGAAATAACCGGAGTGCTCGACCACATCCGCCGCCGAGCGCGCAATCATCAGCTCACGAGGATTGCTGGTTACGCGGGCCGCACCGACGCTGATTTTTGCCGGGTCGCCTACGCTGTCAATTTTTACGATGTAATCGACCTGGTCCTGAACAATGCTTGCGGGCATATAAGGGAAGGGCTCGATGGATTCGGTCAGCAGTACCACGCGTTTAGCATACTGCGCATCGACCATCGCATAGCCGAGCGAGCCACAGCGTGATTTACCGCCGCTCCCACTCGCATTGCCATATTCATCAGCACATGAGACAGCGAGGAAGGCGACATCAATATTAATTTCACCTTTCTGGATGAGATTAACGCGACCGCCGTGCGAGTGAATCTCTACCGGTTGCGCCATCAGGCCATGCGAAATCGCATCGGCTAATTCCCCGCGCATGCCGGAGGTGTAAATTTTAGAAATAACACCGTTACGAATATGCTGAATTAAGGGGGCGTTACAGGTCATTAATGAACTGGATGCCAGGGTAATATTTTTCAGACCCAATGCAGCGAGTTTATCAACGACAAGATTGATAACTTTATCGCCTTCACGAAAGGCATGATGAAATGAAATTGTCATCCCATCACGTAATTCGCAGCGGTCTATCATCTCGTCCAGACTGTCACAAAGTTTACGCTGGTGCTTTTGCCCGACATCTGCCAGATAAGGTGTGGTCGCGTTGGCATGGGTAAATGCCACATATTTTTTTGATTGCCCGACCTGTTCTTGTAAAGCTTCGATTAATTTCATCTTTATTATCCCGTCGATTAGTGGCGAATGCCTGATGCTTTTCTTCTCTCAAGAACGACCCTGGCGTGATTGATGATTGGCGCATCGATCATTTTGCCATTCAGAGAAATGACACCCAGCCCGCTACGTTCACCTTCTTCGGCGGCAGCGATGACGCGTTCTGCATAATCAACCTCTTCCTGGGTTGGCGCATAGGCGTTATGTAGCAACTCAATCTGCCGTGGATTAATTAAAGATTTACCGTTGAAGCCCATGCGACGAATTAAATCCACTTCTTTTAAGAAGCCTTCTTCGTCGTTCACATCGCCATAAACAACGTCAAACGCATCGATACCCGCGGCACGCGCCGCATGGAGAACCGCACAACGCGCATAAAACAGTTCAGTACCGTCTCCGCGTTCTGTCTGCATATCCATCACATAGTCAAATGCGGCTAACGCAATGCCCATCAGTCGCTCTGAGGAGCGGGCAATGGCAACAGCATTGATAACGCCAATTGCAGACTCGATAGCCGCCATCACCTGTGTGGAGCCAACCTCACGGCCACAGCTTTCCTCAATGCGCACAATTTCACGTTCAAGCTCATGAATATCTTCTGGCGTATCTGTTTTCGGCAAGCGAATAACATCGACCCCGGCGCGGACCGCCGCCTCAAGATCTTTTAAACCGAATGGGGTGTTCAGCGGATTAATGCGTACCACCGTTTCAATATCTTTATACATGGGATGCTGGAGGGCGTTAAAAACCAATATACGAGCGCTGTCTTTCTCCCTTAACGAAACCGCATCTTCAAGGTCAAACATGATTGAATCTGGTTTATAAATAAACGCGGTCGATAACATGGAAGCGCTTGAGCCCGGTAAGAAAAGCATACTGCGGCGTAATTTTTTCATTGTAATTTCTCCCAGTTAATTTCATCGCTACAGGTTCCTCGCATGATGGCAACTTGCATCCGGGAGCGAATAACACAATCCAGTGCGCCTTTGTCATCAACAATGATTTGCCCGTGGGTGACATTGAATGCAGCCAGCGTTTCTTTGACGACCTGAGTAATTTGTTCGCCAAATTGCTTCGTCACTTCGCTATTAATAACAATATCCAGCCCGCTGTCAGAAGGGCTAACTTTAACCATGAGGTCGCTCGATTCCAGCGTGCCTGCCAGAGCTGCCTGTATAATTTTCATGTTAGAGTCCTACGCTAATGCTCATAAGATTCCCTGCCAGATGTTGTTCCGGCAAGTCAGGGTGATTTGCTTTTAGCCAGTTATATAAGTAAGGCATGGTGCTTTCGGGCACCATATTTCTTGCGACTGACAGTTTGTTCTTATTCAAGAGGGCGCGAACAGCCGATGCTGAGATTGGATAATTATTTTCATCGGTTTTTCTGTCGATTTCATGCACTTTAATGGCGGTGGAGGGAATGACCAATTCGTCTTCAAGCCAGTGGTGCATAGCCTGGTTATACTGGGCTGTAACTTTACAATATGGCTCTGTGCCAACGAAACGATGTGTAATACCCAGTGCGGGCGCAATATAACGTCGGAACATAATTAAATCGATCGCGGAATAGACATCATTCACCACCTGTTTCTCTTTTAAAAAATAGCTGGGGAAAGTGCCGCGAGAAATAATGTATCTGGAACCGGGATGTACCGTTACGTTAGTGAGATGTTTCACCCCGTCACGCACCATTGCAATGCGCTCAGTAAAGGAGAACTGTGATAAGTTTTCTTCCACAACAAATGCATGCAGCCAGTCGCACGCACGGGCGGCCTGCTCGATAAGGAACTGGTGCCCTAACGTGAAGGGGTTCGCATTCATAACGATACCGCCAATATTGGCCGCCGGGACGAAAAATTCTGCGCGCAGTTTCTTACAGTAACGGTGAATGCCAACCGGGGTGTTTTCCATTAACGCGGCTTTGCCATCAAGGGTGGCTAAAGGAAAGAAGCCGCAACCACGGAAAGATTTAACGTTATCAGGGCAGGTTAAAAGGAACAGATGATGATCACCGTTCTGGTTTGCCAGATTTTCCGCTTCGCGAATCAACTGTAATCCCAGCGATGTTCCGCGCCATTCAATATGCACAGCGATACATTTTAATGTATTGCCCGCCAGGCCCGCACAGGCAATTAATTCTTTGCCAGCGCGCGCAATGACGAATTGCCCGACATCATCATCTATTCCTAATCCATTACTTTTCAGAAATGCGATAATCTCGTCTTTGAGAACACCGTTGCTAGTTTCAACCGTATCGAATTCTAGCGTTTTTTCGGCATACATCTAAATTTCTCCTGACCTGGTGTTCATCGATACTGAATGACGCATGTGTTATGACGAGCGAATTAAAGGGCAAATGCATTGGATGGCGATGTCGACTCGACAATGGTATTGGTCAGCCTGCCTAATTTTTCGATAGCGACTTCGACACAATCACCTTCATGCATGAATAAAGGCGGATTGCGTTTTTTACCAACACCACCCGGTGACCCCGTAATAATGACATCGCCAGGGCTAAGCATCGTGAAGGTGCTGATATAAGCAATGAGATCGGCGACTTTGTGAATCATGCTGGCAGTTGAATCATTCTGCACCAGCATGCCATTCAAATACGTCTGAATGGATAATGCGTGCGGGTCGGGGATTTCATCAACGGTTGTCATGTAGGGCCCGAATGCGCCGGTCTGACGCCAGTTTTTACCGGCAGTAAACCATGCGTGCTGCCAGTCGCGAACCGAACCGTCCATATAACAGCTATAGCCCGCCACATGGCTTAACGCATCGCTACGATTAATATTCTCGCCCGCTTTTCCGATGATGACGGCCAGTTCGCCTTCGTAATCAAATTCCTCAGTAAGATTCGGTTTGATGACCGGCCGTGCGTGGCCTGTCTGCGAATCCGGGAAGCGGATAAATAATGTTGGCGCGTTGTTGGTTTCGGAGAACTCCTTTCTTTTTTCTGCATAGTTCATTCCCACGCAAAAAATTTTTCCAGGCTCCTCAATAACCGGTAAGAACGTAATATCTTTATCTGTAATATCCGCCGGGTAGTCAACATATTGCTGGGCGACATCGAGAGCATCCCATTGCAGGAGATCTTTTAATGTTGGATATTGCTGACCAATTTTTTGACCAAGGTCGATAATACCTGCTTCGGTATAAATACCGTAGCTTTTACGACCGTGATGAATGTAACTTGCAAGTTTCATAATGACACCTAATTCTGGCTTTTAAACTTTATTTACTCACGCCAGTTGATGGCGTGAGTGGTATATCGATTGCGATTATTTTGACGTTTCTGGCACCAGATTCGCTTTCGCGCCTGAGGCAAGATGTGTTGCGACAATCATACCCAGCACCAGCAGAGCAATAATAAATGCGGTCATGCCTGCCCAACCGGTTGAGTGGAAGACGAAACCGTTCAGGAAGCCAATAACAGAGCCACCCATGTAGTAGAAGAATAAATAGAGGGCGACGGCCTGCCCGCGAGCATGTGTGGCGTTCTTACTTACCCAACTCAGACCGATGGAATGGCAACCGAAGAAGCATGCCGTGAAGATGACGGCACCCAGGATAAAGGTGATGACGTTAGAGGTTAGCGTCAGCAACATCCCCAAAGACATGATGGCGAACAACACGCGAAGCACATTCATGCTGCCATATTTCGCAGAGAACCGCCCGGCCTGCGGCGCCGTGAAAAAGCTTAACGCAAAACTGAAAGAGAGCAGCCCGGCGTTGGCAGGGGAAATATGGAACGGCTCGCCCTTAAGGAAGAAGGCCAGATAGTTGTAGAGAGAGGTGAAGGTACCAAAAATGATAAAGCTAATAACAAATGCCAGAGCGAGTTTTTTATTTTGGAAATGCGACGCGGCGCCCTTCACAACACGGAATACATTCAGGGTTTCCGTCGGTTTGAAGTTTTTGGAGGCGGGCAGAATAAAGTAAACCAGTAGCGCAACAACAATCAGGCTTGCCGCAAAACCGTAGAAAATCGTGTTTATGGAAATGTGTTCAATCAACTGGCTGGCCACGATACGGCCCGACATTCCACCCATTGAGTTGCCAAACACAAAGTAACCGGTGACTACGCCCGCAACGACCGGGGCCACTTCTTCGCTAATATAAGCCGTTGCCGCAGCGGCAATGCCGCTCAGCGCCAGGCCAATAACGGCACGTAACGCCACCAGCATCGCCCATGACTGGACCAGCGGGCACAGAATGGTGAGTAACCCACCCAGTAATAAGGAGACAATAATCAGGCGCTTACGGCCATAATGATCGGAAAGTGTACCCGTGAATAACAGACCAATGGCAAGCAGGGCGGTTTCTGCGGAAAGAATGATACTGACCTGACTGACCGGGACATCATATTCAACCGCGAGAACAGGTAACAACGGTTGAATGAAAAACAAAGACGCTAATTCAGCCAAACCTGACAGGGCTAAAGCAAAGATGACACGGATGTATTGGCTCGCTGTTACATCGCCGGAACCGCCTGAAATATTTTTAACGTTCGTTATAGCCATAATATCCTCGACATTATTTTTCTGGTACAGAGCTTCTTAGCCGTTACAGGCTAAAGGTATTAATCGGTAAAACTTCTAAAAGGCTGGCTGATGTTCAGATAACTTCCGCTAAAGCGATTTCCGGAACATAAACACTACCCTCAAACAATTTACGGGTCGTTCTGATTACAGCAGCACGGGTGTTTTCGATTTTATTTCCGTCTTTTAATAATGAGACTGTAATTTTTCCGCTTGGGTGTTCAATATTAACAATATTGGTAAATGCATCTTTCGGTTGGTCACTAATGATTTTCTGGGCAACAGAGCCATCAATGATGGTTGCTGTTGAAATACCAATAGATCCGGTAATAGCCAGCGATTTATGGCAATTATGCGGCATGAAATAGCGAACCTTAATCGTGCCGCCCGCCGTAGGTTTGCTCAGAAGCACAGGTTTGGGTATCACTTTGTCGCTGACATCGCCAAAACCCATGGCCTCGCCAGCTTTGCGACGGATTTTTTCAAGACGTTGCATAAACGCCAGATCGGCTTCCAGCTCCGCAGGGGATTCACCACCGGTTTTATCCATCTGCTGTGCATCGATTAAGATCATCGGCATCGCCATATCAATGCAGGTGACTTCCACTCCGTCAAAAACATCCGTTGTGTTACCGGTCGGGAGTAATTTACCGGTTTTACAGCCTGCGGAATTGAGGAACGTTAAACCGACCGGCGCTGCGGCGCCAGGCACGCCATCAATTTGCGTGTCGCCTTCATAGCACACCTTGAAATCAGGGGTTTGCACTTCGGCGTCAACAAATGTTCCGGTGTTGAGATTGCGGATGCGAACCGTGGTGACAGGGTTTTTTGCCGCAACCAGCCCTTTTTCAATGGCAAAAGGGCCAACCGCACATAACATATTTCCGCAGTTGGGCGTGGTATCAACACGGCGCTCTTTCACCATGACCTGGGCAAACAGATAGTCAATATCCGCATCCGGGCTCTCTGAACGGCTCACAATCGCCACTTTACTGGTTTGCGGGCTGCCGCCACCGATGCCATCAATTTCCAGCTCATGGCCGGCACCCATCAGCGCCAGCAGAACCGCATCACGTTCCTGAACATCGGTGGGCAAATCGCTTGCCAGAATAACGGGTCCCTTAGAAGTACCGCCGCGCATCAGTACGCAAGGTATGTTGAACATAGGTTTTCTCTTTCCACACATTAAATGATGCAGTAAGCGTCCCATATGCGGATAAATAACTCTAATGTCAAAAAACGAAGGATTAATGCGTTTTACACATTAATAAGCTGTCGGTTACGATGGTTTAATAGCGGGGTAAACGTGGGGGGATAAACATGCAGCATGAATTACAGGGTATTCAAGCGTTTGTTAAGATTGCGGAAATTGGCTGTTTTACAAGGGCGTCACAATTTTTACACATCTCCCAGCCTGCCTTAACAAGGCGAATAAAAAAGCTTGAGGAGAGTTTGGGCACAACGTTATTTGAGCGGTCGACCAGACGAGTAAAACTGACCGCCGTGGGGCGAGATTTTCTGCCTAAGGCAAAGAATCTCATCGATTTTTATGAAAGCTCTATTCTCAGCATTAAAGAGATGGCAACGCATCAAACGGGGGTTATTACGCTCTCCTGTTTACCTACCGCCGCGTTCTATTTCTTGCCCTCCGTTATTCGTGATTACAATGAACATTACCCGAATATTCGCATCCGCATTCTTGAGCATAGTGCCAGCGACTGCCTCGAAGCCGTGCTTAATGGCGACGCAGATTTCGGCATAAATATGATAAACATCACACATCCCAATATAGAGTTTACCCCTCTGGTGAATGAACCTTTTGTTCTGGCCTGTAAACGCGATCATGAACTCGCCAAAAAATCGCTGGTGATGTGGGAAGATCTTGCCGGGCTCCGGCTTATCGGCGTCCGCAAATCGAGCGGCAACCGGCTTCTGATCGACCAGGCGCTCGAAGGGTTCGACTGGCAGCCGAACTGGTTTTATGAAGTCAGGCATCTCTCAACATCTCTCGGGATGGTGGAAGCGGGTCTGGGGGTTGCGGTTGTCCCCAGCCTGGCAATGCCTACCGATGAGCATCATGTGCTGGTTAGCCGCCCTCTTATCGAACCCGTTATCCGAAGAACGCTTGGCTTAGTGTTAAGAAGGGGGGATTCATTGAGCCCGGCGGCCGAGAAATTTCGCGAGATGTTGATGAAGCTATGGTCGCAGGATAAAACCAGCCCCTGGATTGGTAAATTCAGTCATTAAGCGCAAGGGGAGTGGCTGCCGGGCATGGGAGTGTCAGAAACGGGGGGCTGCGAAGCGCAGCGATGCGGTGTTGCACTTACGCGTCACGGACACCTTCATGTTGTAAAACACTGCGGTGTCCGTGACGTTATAGATGTTCGTTCTTATGCCCGGTCTGACTCACTGTGCTCTGGCGGGGATAAGCTTCCTGGCAAAATCTGCGTGGGTGCTTTCTCGCCGTACCGTGGTGCCAGGGAGCGTGAAGTGACTGACCACCTCATTAAGGATTTCGGTTCTGGCGTTGAGATTATTGGCAGACGTCGTCACCTGTTGGACAAGTCCGGCATTTTGCTGTGTCACTCTGTCCAGCTCCGCAACCGCATGGTTGAGCTGTGAAATTCCCTTACTTTGTTCATCGGAGGCCAGTGCAATCTCGCCGATAAGCGTATTCACGCTGGCGACATTTCCTTTCACCTCTGTCATTGCCGCACCCGCAGCATCGGTAATCTCTTTGCCCTCATGCACCGAAACGATGGCTGATTTTATCAGGGACTCGATTTCCCGTGCGGCCGTTGCGCTACGCTGGGCAAGGGAACGCACTTCCGTCGCCACCACAGCAAAACCGCGCCCCTGCTCACCGGCTCGCGCCGCTTCTACTGCTGCGTTAAGCGCAAGGATATTGGTCTGGAAAGCAATGCTATTGATGGTTGAGGTGAACTGGCGAATCTGCTCAGAGCCGTCCGCGATACGGTTCATGGTGCTGGCAAGATTCTCAACCAGTTCGCTGGCTTTTTCCGTCGTTTCTGCGGTCGTCACTGACAGGTCGCGAACCTGGCGGGCGTTATCCGCGTTATGGCTTACCGTTGAGGTTAACTCTTCCATACTCGTCGCCGCCTGTTCCAGAGAGGCCGCCTGCCGCGTGGTGCGGTTTGCCAGGTCGCTATTGCCCGCTGCGATCTCACTTGCTTCGCGATGAAGCGCGTCACTGTTTTCGCTTATCGCGGTGACCGTCTTAAGGAGGCTGTGCTGCATTTCCCGCACCAGGGGGATCATCTGGCCGACGCAGTTACGTCCAATATCTTTCGGCTCACGGGTAAGGTCACCCTGCGCAATAACCTGGAAGTATGAACGAATATCGCCAACCGGTTTGACCAGATGGATGACCAGATAACAGTCACAGAACAGAACCAGCCCGCCGAGAGCAAACAGCGCGATGAGCAGCACTATATTCAGTCGCTTACCGTCAGATGAATTCAGCGCACTGTCGAAAACGGCATGCTGTGTCAGGTCTTTAATACGCGCCGTGGCTTCTGTTTGCCAGTTAGCGGAGGTGTCCGATAACGCCTGGGACAGCGTCGCCCATTCCGGGCCCGCCGGGATTTCATTCTTAAGCGCCTGTTTTTCAGCGTCTGTGCCTTGTTGTAAAACCAGCGTGGCGTGGGCGAGGAAAAGGGCCTGTTGTGTCTGCGCCGCGCTCTGCTCGGCGTATTTATTCATGTTGTGAGCTGTATAAGCGGCATAACCACCGGTCGCGGTGATAAGTGCAAATGCCGTGAGCAGGATGCATAGCACAACGCGGCGGATGGTGAAGTTTTTTAATGAGTTCATAGTCGCGCTCTGTTTTAGAGAGGTGGCAAAGGGCGTTAACGGCACGCAATGTAAATCGCTCGATATTTGATAGTGTGCGATTTAATTGGAGTCTAACAGGAGTGCTGATAAATAAATACAGGGGAGAGATAAATAATTTTGCTAAGAAACTATATACATTTTGCATCCGATAACCGTGGCGCAAAATGACCGTTGTTTTTTATAGGAATATGCAAAACATACAAACTTCAATCGTTTATTCTTTGCTCAACGATAGGCGTTACTGTGGTGACGGAGGCGATCGGCCTCTTCTCGCTTCTCTGTTGGCGATGCCTGCCCTGGGCCAGACATCGCCGGTGCGTTTACTGCTCCATCACCAACACCACTTTCCCGATATGCGCGCTGGCATCCAGCATCCGGTGTGCTTCGCTTGCCTCGGTCAGTGGAAAGGTTTTAAAGACTTGCGGCTTCACCGACCCGGTTTCAATTAACGGCAACACGTTTTCGGTGAGGGCATCAATCAGCTCGGCTTTTTCCGCTGGGGTACGCGAACGCAGCGTGGAGCCCAGATGCGTGAGCCGTTTGCTGAGCATAGGGAACAAATCAACCTCTTTAGCTACGCCGCCAATCACGCCAATCTGCACAATGCGACCGTTCATCGCAGCAGCGGCATAATTACGGGCAACGTAATCCCCGGCCACAATGTCGAGAATAATATCCGCGCCATGCCCGTCGGTTTCACGATGAACGGCATCCACAAAATCCTCCACTTTATAGAGGATGGCGGCATCCGCCCCCAGTTTCAGGCTGGCCTGGCGATGCGCTTCTGAGCCGACCGTGGTGATGATTTTCCCGGCGCAAAAGGCTTTTGCCAGCATGGTCGCCGTCGTACCAATACCGGATGCGCCGCCATGTATCAGGATAATATCGCCCGCTTTAAACTGACCGCGCTGGAACATATTGAGCCAGACCGTCATAAACGTTTCGGGTAACGCGGCAGCTTCGGTCAGGCTAAGTTCAGGCGGTAAGGGCAGGATATTGATTTCATCCGCCACGCAGTATTGCGCATAGCCACCGCCTGGGATCAGCGCGGCCACATGATCGCCCGGCTTAACACGCTGTACTTTGCTACCGATGGCCACGACAACACCGGAAACCTCCAGACCGGGGATATCTGATGCGCCAGGCGGTGGCGCATATTGCCCTTTGCGTTGCATCACGTCAGGACCGTTGACGCCCGCCGCGGCAATCTGAATCAGCACTTCATTCTCTTTAGGGCGCGGTACCGGGCGCGTTGTTGGTTTCAGCACCTCCGGACCACCGGGCTCTGTAATTTCGATGGCAGTCATGGTGTCGGGGATCACGTTCGTTTGTTCAGACATATTATCTCCTCAGTCCGTGCGTTTTAGCGATGCGACGGCGTTGATGTACTGATTAAAAGATGGGCGCACAGCGCCGTAACGGCAAAGAGTGCCCCGGTCAGCGCCAGCCCGTGCCAGCCGAGTGAAGCTGATGTGGTGGCCGCAACCGCCGTTCCCGTTGCGCCGCCAAGAAAATAGCTGGTCATAAACAGGGTATTAAGGCGGCTACGCGCCGTGGCCGAAAGCGCGGTAATACGACTTTGATTCGCCACCAGGCCCGCACGGTTACCGATATCAATCGTCGCCATTGCCACGATGAGTAACCACAGATGTGAAGCGCCGACGCCTACCAGCGCAAAAGCCGCCACTAACAGCAGTGCGCCAGCGAAAAGCATCTTGCCGGAACCCACGCGGTCAACCGCGCGGCCAATCGCCGGGGACGCCAGCAGACCGGCGATTCCGACGAAACCAAATGCCCCCACGGCGTCCGGGCCAAATTCATACGGCGGGCGCGCCATCAACATAGCGAGCGTAGACCATAATGCGGAGAAGGCGGCAAACATCAGAAATCCCGTAGCGCAAGCGGCGCGAACGGTGGGTTCATCTTTAAACAGTGCCCACAGTGATGACAGCAAGGCGGTATAGGGGAGTGATGTAGCCTGCGCGGTTGACGGGAAGCGGAGGATAATCACCACCATCACCAGTACATCGATGGCGACGGCCAGCAAAAACATCATACGCCAGCCCTCACTGGCACCGACAAAACCACTTAAGGTGCGGGCAAACAGTAAACCTGCCGAGAGGCCGCTCAATAGTGTGCCTACAACCCGTCCACGTAGGGTCGGATCGGCCAGACCCGACATGGTGGGGATAATAATTTGTGCGCTCACGGCACTGGCGCCGACCGCGAAGCTGGCCAGTTTTAACAGGTTAAAATTGGGTGCGACGCCCACCGCCAGCAGGCTGACCATATTGCATGCCAGCAGCGCGATGATGAGTCGTTTACGATCGACCCGATCGCCGAGTGGAACCAGCAGGAACAGGCCGCTGGCGTAACCAAGTTGCGTCAGCATGGCAATCTGGCCCGCCTGCGCATCGGAGCGCCCGAAGGTTGCCCCCATGCTGGCGAGTAGCGGCTGGTTGTAATAAAGCGTTGAAACTGCAAAGGCGCAGGCCAGGGCCATCAGAAAAACGGTGGTGGCCGAGAGCGGCGCTGACGATGAAGAAGAGGTAACCATGGTGGCATCAATCCCGTATCAAGAGTTGCCACCACTCTATACGGCACGATGCAGGATGATAACGCCGTTTCGGACGCAACATCTTTGCGCATTATGCAAAGATGAAGTTCAGGGTTCCCAGACAGGCGGTGTGCCGATGGCCTGGCAAAGTGCCGCATTAAAGGCGCGGACTTTGGCACCGGGCTGTGGCAACGCGCGCAGCAGATGAATGCGCGACGGAGCGGCATTCCAGGGTTCGCCGTCGAGCGAAAGACGCGTGAGTGCGCCCGCTTTTACATCCTGCCCGACAATCCAGGTGGGCAGAAAGGCGATGCCCATACCCGCCAGTGCCGCGCTGCGTAAGGCTTCAAAATCATCGCAGCGAAAGAACACCCCGGCACGTTGCGCTTCGCTGTGCGAAAAACCGGGGATCTCCTTCCATCCCAGCAGGTCGGTGCCGTGCAGTTTATCGAGCAGGCGGTGCGAGACCAGTTCGCTGGCATTGACCGGCTGGCCTGCACGCGCAAGGTAAGCGGGGCTTGCCACCAGCAGGCGTGTCAGCGGCGCGAGCGTCATGGCGATAAGTGTGCTGTCCGGCAGATCGCCCATGCGAATCATCACGTCCAGCCGCTCTGTGACCGGATTGTAAAGCCGTTCGGTGAGATCGAGTTCAACGTGCAGCGCCGGGTGTTCCGCTTCCAGCGCTGCGATGACCGGCAGAACGTATCGCTTGCCGAAAGAGGGCAGGCACGCGATGCGCAGGGTGCCGGACACGGAAATATCAAATGCTGAGACCTCCGCGTGAACATCAGCCAGCTCATCAAGCAGGCGCAGCGCCCGCTGGTACAGTTTCTGCCCCGAATCTGTCAGCGTCAGTGAGCGCGTTGAGCGAATAAACAACGCGACACCCAGCTCATGTTCCAGCGCATCAATTTGCCGCACCACGGCAGACGGGGTTTGTGCACGCTTACGCGCAGCAGCGGAAAAGCTGCCGCTGCGCACGACGTCGGCGAAGACTGAGAGATACTCGGCAAAATTGGGCGTTATCATCTTTGCGCATTTCGCAAAATTATTCACAATACGCACAACATATCACGCTGCGTGCCGATGTGCTCGTTGCCTTACTGTTCGATGAATGACTGTTGCTCACCCGCGCAGGTTTTTTTGCCTGTTACCCATGCCACCCCCATCGCCACGGCCAGCAGTAAGAGCAACAGAGGGGTAAAACCGCCTGTTCCAGTGTGTTGTAACACTATGCCTCCCAGCACGCCGCCGCCAGCAATCGCCAGGTTCCACACCGTTACCAGCATTGATTGCGCGATGTCTGTCGCCGCTTTCGCGCGGATCACCATCGCGGTCTGAAACAGGGTGGCGGCCCCACCAAAGGCCAGCCCCCACAGCGTCACCGCGACCCAGACCGTGGAGGCGCTGCTCGCATTCAGTTGCAGAAGCAGGGCGGCCAGCATAAACAGACCAACGCTCAGCAGGGTGAGTCGGTGCAGGTGGCGGCAATCAACACCCCCGTTACCGCGATACTCGCCAGTGAACACAGACCAAACAGTAACAGGACAGCATCCGTTCTTGCCGTTAACCCTGCGGGGGCCAGAAACGGCGAAATATAGGTGTAGAGCAGGTTATGCGCCAGTACGAAACAGAGCACCAGCAGCAGGACGCCGCCCACGCCGGGCAGTTGTGCAACGCGGCGTAGCGATAAGCGCTGTTGTACGGCTGCCGCGCCATGATCCGGGGCGCTCAGCCGCAGAACGATGATCAACAGCAACGACATTACGCTAAGCATCGCAAAACAGAGTCGCCAGCCAATCAGGTTACCCACGAAAGTGCCGATGGGCACGCCAATGGAGAGCGCCAGCGGTGTGCCTGCCATGGCAATGGCGATCGCTTTTCCCCTTTTATGGACGGGGGCCATCGACGCGGCGAACCCCGCCAGCAGCGCCCACAGAATACCGGCTGCGATGCCAGCGATACCGCGCGCAGCGAGCAGCAGCCAATAATCGGTGGCAAACGCGGTGACGGTATTTGCCAGCGTGAACCCGGCGAGCGTCAGCAACAGCAGGCGGCGTCGTCGCCACCCCTGCAGTAACGACATCAGCGGGATGGCGGCGATAAACGAGCCGATGGCATAGACCGTCACGCTTTGCCCGGCCGCCGCGGGCGTGATGGAGAGATCGTCTGCCATGAGCGTCAGCAACCCGGCAGGCAGCGTTTCGGTGACAATAGTGACAAATGCCGCCATCCCCAGCGCCAGCAGCGGCAAAATGGGCAGTCGTTCCGCGCCTGTCATGATGCCTCCCGCAGGCCGTGGTAGACCGCATCGCGCAGATCATTCACAAACTGTCCCGACATGCCTTCATACAGCGTATTGCTAAAGGCCACTACGCTGAGTGCCTGCTTCTGGTCGACAAACCAGGCGTGGCCGTAGGCGCCACCCCAGCGCCAGGTGCCGGGGGATTCCGGCGAGGCGGCGAGTTGTGGATCGCGAAGAACGGAAAAGCCCAGTCCAAAGCCCACGCCGGGGGCGTCCGGGAGTTCATGTGGCGCAATCTGATCGCGGCCCATTTCCGCCACCCATTCGGGGGCCAGCAGGGAACCGCCACCGCTGCGCAACGTCTCAAGCAGGCGCATCATATCGCCCACGGTGCCGACCATTCCCGCCCCGCCCGACGGGTACGCCTGGCTATTGTAGACCCGTGACGGGCTGTAGCAGATACCCACAGTGTTCTCAAAAGGGGCTGCAAACTCCCCCTCTTGCAGGCGGTGTGGCTCCGGCTGGTCATTTACATAGGCGGTGGCGACCTCTTGTTGTGGGGCTAGCGCGAAGGCGGTGTTGTGCATGGCCAGCGGCCCGGTAACCAGCGTTTTTATCGCCACATCCAGCGGTTGTCCTTGTACCTGCTCAATCACCGCACCCAGCACATCGATGGCCAGCGAATAACACCACGCGGTTCCCGGCGCATATAGCAGAGGGACCGTGGCAATACGACGGACGTTTTCGTTAAGCGTTACCCCGGATGCATCCATCCCATCAGAAACCCCTGCGCGGGCGTAGGGGCCGTTCGCATCCTCTTCAAGGAAGCGGTAACCCAGACCGGCGCTGTGGCTCATTAACTGGCGCAGCGTGATGGTGGCCTGGCCGCCATTCGGCAAGGGCGGGGTAAAGTCAGGCAGGTAGCGGGTGATGGCCTCATCAAGATGCAATTTCCCCTGCTGCACCAGCACCATCGCGGCGGTGGTAACGATAGGTTTACTGACCGACGCAAGGCGGAAACGGGTATTCAGCGTCATCGGGCGCTGCGTTTCCCGGTCGGCGTAGCCTGCCGCCTGGTGATAAAGCGTTTGCCCATGGTGGGCGACCATGACTTCCACCCCCACCAGGCGGCGTTCATGCAGAGCCTGACGGAAAACGCGTTGAATGAAATCGTGCATATATTCTCTCCTCAGTGTTCAACGTTTCCACAGTAGAAGCTTCGCGATTGCGGAAAAAGAGGGGTATATTTCATGACACTGCGGAGATAAATGTCCGTAATAGCGGGGGCGTATGGAAAGTCTTAACGGATTTGTGGTGTTTGTGCAGGTGGCGGAGATGCGCAGCTTTGTGGCCGCCGGGCGTAACCTTGGCGTGTCGGCCTCGGCGGTTGGCAAGAGTATCGCCCGTCTGGAAGATAAGCTCGGTGTACGGTTGTTTCACCGCAGCACGCGCAGTATCACGCTGACGGCAGAAGGGCATTTACTGCTGGAGCGCAGCCGACGCATCCTCGCGGAAATCGAGGCCGCACAGCAGGAACTCACCCAGGCGGCGGAGCACCCGGTCGGACGTTTGCGACTCAGCTTGCCGCTGGTGGGGTCGCTGGTACTACCCGTACTGGGTGATTTTATGCGCCAGTACCCGCAGATCCAGTTGGATCTGGAATTTACCGACCGCATGGTTGATGTGATTGCCGAAGGCTATGACGCCGTGCTGCGCATCGGCCCGCCAGCGGATTCACGGCTTTCTGCCCGCAAGTTGGGCCACTTTCGTACCGTGGTCGTGGCATCGCCAGAGTATCTGGCCCGCTGTGGTGAACCGCAAACCCCTGCGGATCTTACACGCCATGCCTGCCTGCAATACCGTTTTCCCTCAAGCGGTAAACTGGAGCGCTGGGTGATGCGTGGCAACGAGGCGGAAAACGAACTCGCGCTTCCGGCGACCATGGTATGCAATAACATTGAAACCCGCGTCTGCTTCGCGCTACGTGGGCTGGGCATTGCCTGGTTACCTGACTTCGCCATTCGCGAAGCGCTGGAAGAGGGCGCGCTGCGGGAAGTCCTGGCCGATTACGCCAGCCACACCGGCGTGGTACATCTTCTGTGGCCTGCCAGTAAACATCCCTCGCCAAAGCTACGTGTACTGATCGATTTTCTTAGCACGCGGATCTTCGCTCCAGCAAAGTAAGAAGCGTCATCAAGTCAAAAAGAGCCACAGCCGTGCGCGCTGAGTACGGTTTGGGGGCTGAGGAATCCCCCACAAAAATGCGAGCACGATCGGTCCCCTCTCCTCTTTGGGGAGAGGGTTAGGGTGAGGGGGGAAATGCGGCTCTGATGGTCATTCCGTTCACCTTATGTTCCTTGCTTTTCTGTCGCGACAGAACCTGTGAACGTGCCAGGGTGCTCACCGCCACCACCCTGGCGACCCGGGCTCCCGGCCAGGAAAATCGCCGCTGGCGCGGTCCATGATGCTTATGTCGTCTGACTTTAGGGGCGGGGACCAGCCTGCGTCCTTGCAGGCTATCCCCTCCGCCCGCTTCCCTGCGGGCGGCCCCGGTCAGCCGCCAACGCCTCATCGATTTTCAGCCGGACCCTGTCATCGCTGCCACTGTTTTATTAAGCGGCGTTGTCGCTGTAAAACGTAAGATTACTGGGAATTCCTCAGGTTTGGGGATGAGTGTCATTTTCTTTTAATGACTTTTTGTAGTCTTTATTATGTCTTTTTCTTACTTGATTGATTCATGTCTGGTCTTTGGTGATGTGAAACTACGTCTTTTTTGTCTTTTCCCTCTTTCTGATACTCTTCCACCTTACCTTTTTCTCAACACTGCCAAAAACCAGTCGTTTTACAGGTTAACGCTTACCTTTGTTCAGTTTTCTTATCTTCTTATGCTGGTTTTTATCTCTTATTTATTGTTTTTAATGGTTTTATCTCATTTCTTACCATCTTCTTGAAAAGAGTTATCAGTTATTTGTTTGGCGTGTTATTTATCACTCACGTGACTATTTGATGTCTTTAGAAAAACTTTTTAAAGCTATGAAATATTTTAAGACAAAAATATTAGTCTTTTCAAAGTCATCTTTAAAACCCATGTGTAGCTAATAAAGAAACAGTTGATAAGTCTTTTGTATGTCTGTAGTCTTCGCGACATTGAAGTCTTGATTAACTCTGGGGCTAGCGACATTGTCTGTGCCTCATTTTCAACTTAACGAATGATGGTAAGCACATAATGAAACGTAATACGGTTGCCAGACTGACGACCCTTGCCGTGCTGGTGGGTTCGATTTGTTCTGTGAACGCAACGATCTACCCTGGCACTATTGAACAATACGTTGCCGATATTCAGGCCACACGGCATGATCTCAACCAGGCCGCAGATGTGAATCGCAGATATAAAAACACCCATAATCAGATAGCGATGCTGACCGATGCGGAGATCAAAGAGTGGTCTAATGCAGGGCAGACGATGAATATCGCGTCCAGACATATGGCTGACTTGCAGGCAGTCACAGGGTTCACGCCTGTTGCCAAACCTGTACAGATCCCGCAGCCGATCAAAGCGCCGACGCCGATTCCGCAGGCAGTACCGAGCGTGCAGCAACTGACGCCGCAGCCGATGAAAGCGCCGACGCTGACTGCGCAGGCGGTTCCGACTGTGCAGGCAGTTCCGAGCGTGCAGCAGCAGACGCCGCAGCCGATGAAAGCGCCGACGCCGATTCCGCAGGCGATTCCGACCGTGCAGCAGCAGACGCCGCAGCCGATGAAAGTGCCGACGCCGATCCCGCAGGCGGTTCCGGGCGTGCAGCAGCAGACGCCGCAGCCGATGAAAGCGCCGACACTGACTCCGCAGGCGGTTCCGGCGGTGCAGCAGCAGACCCCGCAGCCGATGAAAGCGCCGACCCTGACTCCGCAGGCGATCCCGACCGTGCAGCAGCAGGTCCCGCAGCCGATGAAAGTGCCGACGCCGATCCCGCAGACGGTTCCGACCATGCAGCAGCAGGTCCCGCAGCCGATGAAAGCGCCGACCCTGACTCCGCAGGCGATTCCGAGCGTGCAGCAGCAGACCCCGCAGCCGATGGCCGTGCCGACCCTGACAGCGCAGGCGGTTCCGACCGTGCAGCAGCAGACCCCGCAGCCGATGAAAGCGCCGACCCTGACTCCGCAGGCGATTCCGAGCGTGCAGCAGCAGGTCCCGCAGCCGATGGCCGTGCCGACGCCGATTCCGCAGGCGGTACCGAGCGTGCAGCAACTGACGCCGCAGCCGATGACATTGCCGACTCTGACAGCGCAGGCCATTCCGACCGTACAGCAGCAAACGCCGCAGCCGATGACATTACCGACCCTGACTCCGCAGGCGGTTCCGATCATGCAGCAACTGACGCCGCAGCCGATGGCCGTGCCGACCCTGACAGCGCAGGCAGTTCCGACCGTGCAGCAGCAGGTCCCGCAGCCGATGGCCGTGCCGACGCCGATTCCGCAGGCCATTCCGACTGTACAGCAGCAGACACCGCAGCCGATGAAAGCGCCGACCCTGACTCCGCAGGCGGTACCGAGCGTGCAGCAGCAGACGCCGCAGCCGATGAAAGCGCCGACGCCGATCCCGCAGGCAGTACCGACCGTGCAGCAACAGACGCCGCAGCCGAACACTGTTTCAGCACAGACTCAACATGCATCAGTGACAGTACCGCTGAAAACCTATCCGCAGACCACTGTAACGACAATGCCTGTACAGACTGTTATCACCGGGACGAAAGTGACCACCATCAATAGTCAACCTTCCGGGACGCCGCAATCTGGCGGGAATATTCAGGTGATTAATGTTGTGGGGCAGCCGGGTAAAAATGGCACCAACGGTACGAATGGTAAGAACAGTGCGACGACCTTAACGGTTAATGCCTGGACGGTCGATACGACAGCGCGAACCCAGATCAGCCGCAACAATACCGCCATTTACAACAACACCACCAACATTTACCAGAACCGTAGCGCTATCTCTGCGAACCGTTCCGCGATTGCGGCTAACAAACAACGTATCGATCAGAACAGCAAAGATATCCATGAAAACCGTAAAACGATCAACCAAGTGGGAGCGATGTCGCAAGCGACCAGTAACCTGCATTATGCCGGCCACCAGTCCGGGTATGCGGTGGCGGTGGGTGAATATGACAATGAAACTGCCGTTGCAGGCGGCCTGAACTTTGGTCTGACGGCGAAGACCTCGGTAAGCGTGCAGGTCTCCTATGACGGTAATGCGACAGGCGGCTCTGTCGGTTTATCGGGCTCCTGGTAATCACCCCACGCCGATACTGAGTAAGACGGGCGCAGTCACGATAAGCGTTAGGGTAACGCGTAAATGGAGAGAGACGTTTAATGAAGTTACCAACCCGCATGAATATCGTGACGGGCGCCCTCCTGGCGCTCTGCGTGACGCAGGCTTATCAGTTGTTTTTCGCCTCAGATAATTTAAGCGATTCGGGCTGGGAGGCGAGTGATTCGCACTCGCCGTTTTTGAAAAGTATGCAGGCCTTTAAGCATGCGCTGATGTTTGCAACGGAGAGCGACGAGGTCGTGGACTATAGCGGGTGGTTTGAGGGAGACGAAAGCGTACAACACGTCGCCCCCACGCCATGCGAAAACAGTCTCCAGCGCCCGGAAGCGGGCACTTCAAACAGGATATTCGCCGCTGAAATAGACGTCTGTGACAATCCTATTTATCGCGACTCTTCTGGCTGGCATTACAACCGAATCATGTTCAGACCCCATGAATCTAAACGACTTACAAAACACATTCAACACCGGGTGTGCAACATCAAAGAAAAGGAATATCAGTAAGATGCGTAACATTTTAAGTGTGATTATTTTGGCGTTTATGGTGACGGGGTGTATGACATCTGCGCCCATAACATCTACTCAGACCCGCAGTGAAGACGCGGCTACCTCCGCAGCTTCCGTTCCTGCGCAAACGTCAGTGCTGCGTCGCTGGTCCGGCTACGGCATTACCTTTGAGTATGTAAGCAAAGAAGAGGCGTTTATTGACGGTCAACGCGCCGACATTATCGAACGCGAACCTGGGGCAACGGTTTACCAGTCAGGCGACAAGACGGTGATTCACTATTTTCCTCAACAAAAAGCGTATTACAAACACGGTACAACGCTGGTGGGTTATCTCAAGTAAGGTCTGCTGATGAACAAGAATGAACGTTTTAACCAGTTAAATGCCGTTTCAGCGCTTCTCGGTGAGGAGACGCTGGAAACGGTATTGATGATGGACTCTCGTTTAATGATGCTCCCGCTTGATGGAATGGCGTCGATTACCGTCACCCTGACCTCGGTCGAGGGAGTATCGTTGACGGCAAAGCGCTCAGGAAAACAGCAGGATGTGCGCTGGCGGGTTAAGACGTAACACAGCGTGTTTTCCCGACGCTATCCACGCGTTCCCCCATTGATTATTGATAACGCCATTCGTCTGTTTATTTGATAGCTGCGTATAGCGCTTTTTCGCAATAGCTCATCCATTTAAATACTTTGTTATTTCCAGCTTTTTCTCCCATCGTCGGCACAGAAAAAGGCTGAAAAAGGGCATTGAGTGGATGGCAAAAAGTAAGGCGGTTTACCTACACGAGCAGCAGCGCGCGTTTATCCGGCGGCTGTCCGGTTCCTGGCTGTGGCGCAGTGAATTTCCAACCTGGGCATTGATAGTCGTTATCTATGGTGGCTGGTTTGCCACGCTGGCCTGCCATGAAACGCTGGGTTTATTGCCCGCCACGTTACTGCTTATCTGGTTTACCGCCTGGTATATGTCATTGCAGCATGAACTTATTCATGGCCACCCCACGCGCTACCCGTGGGTCAACCAACTGCTGGGGCTGATGCCGCTGGCCGTCTGGTATCCGTATGGGTTGTACCGCGATTCTCACCTTGCGCACCACCGCGCCCACCTGCTGACGTTGCCGGATGACGATCCGGAATCCTACTACTTTTCCGCCCATCGCTGGCAGCGTTTACCCCGCTGGCAGCGCCGCCTTATCCAGTTACGTAATACCTTTCCGGGGCGTTTGCTGCTGGGCCCGCTATTCGACATCGCGCAAATGGTTGAGGGTATGATCACGGCATTTCGCACCCGCCAGCGTGATGCTATCGCGATGTGGCTGATTCACGGGATATTATTGGTGGTGACCTTTGCGTGGATTGCCCACTGCGGCTTTTCGCTCATCTGGTTTCTGCTGGCGGTCAGTTATCCGGCGCTGGCACTCACCAAAGTGCGCTCGTTCCTGGAGCATCGGGCAGAAGAAGACCCGCTGGCCCGCTCGGTCATTAACGAAGCCGCGTGGCCCTGGCGCGTGTTATTCCTTAACCTGAACTATCATTCTGTGCATCACGACTTACCGGGCGTGCCCTGGTACGGATTGCGCACGGTCTACTTATACGATCGCGCCGGTTATCAGGCACGCAACGGGGGATTTGTGGTGCGTGGGTATGGCGTATGGCTGCGGCGTTTTCTGTTCCGCGCTGTCGATGTGAACGCGCATCCGGGGTTTACCGCGAGCAATAACAATCATGCGCCATGAAATCGCTTTTCCGATGTACGACCTGCACCGCCCGGACACCCTGGCGCTGATTCACGCCGTGAGTGAACGGCTGGCGGCGAAGGGGATTACCGTCAACGCGGTCTGGCCGCAAGAGGCGCTGCTTTCCCACTGGCGAAGTGACGCCCTTTTACTAAGCCAGACCTGTGGTTTTCCGCTGGTCACGCAGTTGCCTGACGTGCAAACGGTCGGCTGCTTTCATTATTCTGCCCCCGGCTGTGACGGCTTTTACTACCGCAGCCTGCTGGTGACGCGCGAGGAAAACACCCGGCCAACGCTGGCGGATTTCCGTGGCCGCGTGGCGGCCTGCAATAGTATGGACTCCCAGTCGGGCTACAACGCATTACGCAAAATGGTGGCACCGCTGGCAGAGGGCGGGGCGTTTTTCTCATCCGTGGTATTGAGCGGTAGCCACCGACAATCACTGGTGGCGATTGGGCAGCGAAGGGCGGATATCGCGGCCATTGACTGCGTGAGCTGGGCGTTGTTAGCGCGCCATGAACCTGAACTGCTGGCCGGACTGGTGGTGATTGGCTCAAGCCCGCTGGCCCCAGGACTTCCACTTATCACCGCAAAACAGACATCGGCACAGAGCCTTTTACTCCTGCAGGAGGCATTATTTGAACTGGTCAACGATGCGCGTTACCAGGCGGTCTGCGACGCACTGCTGATAACGGGGTTTAGCCCGGTTGCGCGCGAGGCTTATTCCCCGCTGCTCGCCTGGCGCGATGAGGCGGCGGCGCTGGGTGTAACGCAGTTATAGCCTCCCGGATAACACAGGGCGTTTTACGCCTGCACATTCAGTGTTAACCTCGCTTTTCCTTACTGTGCAGAAGGTTTCCCCTGTGCCCATTGACACTGTTTGTGCTTTCCTGCCCGGGGTGGTCTTTTTAGGGCTGGCCCTTAAGCTGGCGACGACGCAGCGCTAACCTCAAGCCTCATCCGCTTAATAAAGTCTTCTGCAGGCAGTGGACGGCAGAAATAGTAACCTTGCATGAAATCGACATTTTTTGCGCGCAGGTAATCTACCTGCGCCTGGGTTTCCACCCCTTCGGCAATCACCTTGAGCCGCATTTTTTTCGCCAGGTCAATGACGCTTTCCACCAGGCGAGTATCGGTATTGTTGTCTATCTGGCTGACAAACATTTTGTCGATTTTGAGAAATTCAGGCTGCAGTGCGCAAATATAGGCGAGGTTTGAATAACCGGTGCCGAAATCATCGAGCGCCACGGATATGTTGGCGCGACGCAGGCCGGCAAGCCATTCGTTCAGTTGTGGCGTGACATGCAGCGGATGTCGTTCGGTCACTTCAACCACGATATGGCGTTTTTTCGCCTCCAGGTTGTGCATCATGTCGCTGATATCAATTTCAAAATGGGGATCAAGGCAATTTTGCGCACTGATATTAATGCAAATATAGAGTCCATCGGGAAAGTGATGGATAGCCTTCTGAAAATCGGCGGTGATTTGCTGCATCAGCAGCCGGGTTAATGGGCCAATCAGATGATGCTGTTCGGCCAGCGGAATAAATATATCAGGTGAAACATAGCCATACGTGGGGTGTTTCCACCTGGCGAGTACCTCAAACCCGGCGATCTTACCCGTATCACCTTTAAAGAATGGCTGATAAAACGGATGAATCTGCCGTTGCGTAATCGCCTGCTGTAACGTCTGGAAAGGCGATGTGAAATAGCCCATCAGTCGCCAGAAGAGATAGCCGCACATTGTTGAAACCAGCAGGGCAAACGCGAGTATTGACGTGTTTTCCGCAATAAAGTGATACAAGGGTATCGCCACGGGGTTTTGCCAGGCGACCGAAACCGGGAAGGTCGCCGACCTCAGGTGCATAAAGTGGTCGTTGTCTCCGGAGGCATAAATAATACTGCCGTCACTCCAGACCTGTGCGCCGCCAATTTGCAGATACATATTTCCCTGCACACCATCAAGGTTAAAGGCATTGTTAATAAAAGAGGCGCTGATATTGACCAGTAACGTATTGTTTTGAATATTGGCCAGATAATAAAGGGTTGGCATATCAAACAATAATGTTTCAACGGGAGCTTCTGTTGTGCCGATATGTGAAAACAGCCGTTGTGGAATTATTTTCCTTTGGGCCGCGGTTAATGAGGAGCAACCAATCGTATCCCCTTGCACAAAACTTATTGCCTGAATATGGGGGAAATGGTTCAGCAAAAACGCCTGTTCACGAGAGAGGCTGCCACTGCATATGACCTGTTGCGCCTGCAGGCTACTTTTAGCGGCATCGCTGGCTTCGCCCAGCAACTCCTCGGTATAGGTGAGGATGCTTTGTGCCGCGACGCGGGCATTTTCCCGTTCTGAATGTAACTGATGCATCGCTATCAAACTAAGCCCTGATGCCAGCAAGACCAGTGATAAAAATACAGCGGCTATTAATTTCACCGTGCCTGTCATCACGACGAAACCAAAATAGGTTTTCTGTTGCAGTTGTGAAAACAACGTTGCTGCTTTAATCAGGTTTGGCATAGTCCGGTGTCGTTGTCATAAAACAGAGTCAAAAGGGTGGCAATCGGTGGTTGTGTCGTCAGGCAATCAGCAATTACGATTGCCTGACGAGATTTAGAAAAACGGAGACTCAGAACTTAACCCAGTCGCCATTATCATGGTTGCTGGCTTTTTTCGTCGGTAGTACTGTCATGTTGCTGCGCGTCAGCATCCGTTTTTCACTCTGAATGGCGGTCTCTTTGGCGACCCGGAAAATAGAAACCACTTTTTCGAGCTGCGCCGCCTGATCTTCCAGCGAGCTGGCAGCGGCGGAGGACTCTTCAACCAGCGCGGCATTTTGCTGCGTGGTGGTGTCCATCTCTGCCATCGCCTGGGCAATTTGCGAAATACCCCGGCTTTGTTCATCGGTTGCCGCGGCAATCTCGCCCATGATGTCGCGTACCTGGGCTACCGACGTCTCGATTTTGGACATGGCTTCACCCGCGCTTTCGACCAGCGTGAAGCCACTGTCGACATACACCACGGACTCCTGAATCAGGTTTTCAATCTCTTTTGCCGATTGCGCACTGCGCTGGGCGAGGTTACGAACTTCGGCAGCGACCACCGCAAAGCCTTTCCCCTGATCGCCAGCACGCGCGGCTTCAACCGCCGCATTGAGCGCCAGGATATTGGTCTGGAAGGCAATGCTATTGATAACCGTGGTAATTTCCGAAATGCGGTGCGAGCTGCTACGCACGTTCTTCATGGTGTCGATAACCTGCTGCGAGATCTGGCTACCCTGGCTGGCATTTTGCGATGCCTCTTCTGAGAGCAGACGGGCATGGCTGGCATTTTCGGCATTGAGCGCCACGGTGGAGGTTAGCTGCTCCATACTGGCGGCTGTTTCCACGACGGCGGCGGATTGCTGTTCAGTACGAGATGATAAGTCCATATTGCCTGCGGCAATTTCCGAGGATGACCGCGCCACACTCTCTACACCATTACGCACGTCATAAATGATGTTTTTCAAATTCTCATTCATGGTGGCAACTGCCTGCATTAACAGGCCCGGCTCATCGCTACGGTTGCTGGTCAGCGTACTGGTCAGATCGCCTTTCGCAATTTGTTCCGCCACATACAGGGTTTCATTAAGCGGGCTGGTAATGGTGCGGGTGATCCAGAACGCTAAAGCGATACCGGCCAGGATACCAATCAGCGCTACCGTACTCATTTGCCATTGCACATTGCTGACGACCGTGGCGACAATTTGCTGCTGGAGGTCAAACAGAGCCTGAATGGCATTAGTTAATATCACGGCCCGGTCAGTCAGTTGAGATGACAGGGTGGACTGTTCCGTCCACACATTGCGATAGTGCTCGAGTTCCGCAGCAATATTCTGGAAATAAGGCACATCATCGGCAAGCCAGCTTTTCTGGTCATCCGGCAATTGCAGAAGAAGCTGTTCCGTTGCTGTTTTACAGGCGGTCAGGCGAACAACAATCTCCTTTTGCAACTGTTCCGTCGGGTGGTTTTTATAGACCGTGACTTGCGAGTCAATATCACTCATCAGGAAAGCCACTTGCTCGGCGAGAAGTGCCTGGCTTTGAGTGAGTGAACTGTTTTTACTGGTTTTATCTGCCAGTGCGGAATCGTCATTGAGTTCCTGCGTATCCAGTTTTTTCTCGCTCAGCTTCTTCGTGTTCAGCGCTTTGGTGAAAAGATTTAGCGTTTCGACATAGTCGCTAACCGCACTCGCCGTTTTGTCCAGGGCGCTTTTACCCTCAACCGACCAGGTGAATGTATTAAGCTGGTTGATAGTGTCCTGCATATGACGTGCGGAGGTATTTGTTTGGTCTAAATATTTTTGATCAAGCGTATACTGAAAATTAGTTCGACCAAGCCTTACACTTGATAGTGAATTAAAGAGATCGGTTGAAAGCTCATTTTTGGTAACTTTATCCTGAATATTGTTTAAGCCAAACATACCGGAGGTCAGAACCGCGATTGTAACAAACAATACGATCGAGAAACCTAACAGTAATTTCCTGCCAACTTTCAGGTTTAAAAAAGGTTGTATCAGATTCATTTATTCTTCCAGTATCGGCATTACCGTCATTGGACGGTTTCATAGCATCAGTATTAAAGGGGCGGCAGATTACGTCCCGCGATCGGATTACAATAGAAAAAAAAGCCCTTTGCACGGGGGTGCGCAGGGCAAATCCCTGGCTGACATCACTCTCTCAGGGTATCTGGCTTCTCCTCTTTTTTAATAGAGTGAGCCGGGAGTTCACTCACTCGATAATAAATTGGGGTAACGTCCTCATAATTTACGGTATAGCCTCGGCCTTTCTTATTTATGATAAAGTCACGGGGCAGACCGATAAGAGTAAGCTTTTTACTTAAGTTATTTAAAACCTGCCATAGCCGTTGCGAGGAAGGACTTAAGTTGCTTACTTCCCAAATGTTGTGAAATAATTCTTCTTTACTGATGTTGTTATGTCGACCATATTTCAATAAATAAAGAAAAAGATTCATCATCGTATCGTTAAAAACAACAGAGGCAAATATCAAATTGTTATCAGATTGGCTGGTTGGTAACCTGTACAACCGACGACTGTTAATGTCGAAATGTATTTCTTTACCAATCATAAATCCATATAAGCGATAGCCCATTCTGTCATGCTCGCATTAAAATAGATCGGCCTGATGCCGCGACACAGAGTGCTTCTCGATAAGCCATACATTTATAGGGTGATTATATGGCTGATACCGAGGCTTTCCAATCTCCGATCCGCTGCGCTATTTCGGGGTGGATGCCACTCCACGCCTCAATCATTTAATCTCATCTAAATAGAACCTTTAGTTTTTTGTCCTGAAAAGTGGCTTCATCATTCCTCTTTTAGCTGTTAAAGATTCTTTTTTTAGTCATCAAGATTTATAACTATATTTTTATTAGAAGCTGGTCATTCATGCTGACATCAGCTTCTTGTTTCCGCCTCTGAGCCTTGCAGCACCCTGTCTGACGGAGAACATACTTTTGGTGCAATCGACGTGCCGGATGTCAGCTACTCTAGGGAATGTGGAAAAAAAGTGGAGTGACGTTATATGATTTATACTGAATGGAAAGCGATCCGCAGGCAGGAATACGTAGGTTTAGTATTTGAGAAAATGATAATAAGATGCTGAAAATTAACAATAAAAATCTGAATCAGATTTTTGTGCGCGCGGTTGTTTCAAGGGGAGTCAATGTGCGTATATCTCTGATGATCACGCTATGAAGACTGCATGGTTGATTAACGATGTTGTCCTGTTTGAACCCGATGAGCGACGTCTTTGCGCGATACAAAACTACCCTGCCCAATGCATTATCCTCCACGGCCCGGTAAACGAATGCTTGTTGCAGCTTCTTTTACATAACGGAGAGGTGCTTTCGCAGCGTTTTTTATTTGATGCGGTATGGGGAAAGCAGGGGGCGGTTGTCACAACCAACGCTTTATATCAGGCTATTGCGTCAGTCAGAAAAGCGTTGAAGTCTGCAGGACTCGCCGATGATGTGATTAAAACAATTCCCAAGGCAGGGTTTAAATCTGTCGCGCAAATTTGCGCGGGGGAAGCGGCCGATTTTCTGCCACAGAGGACAGTTATCCCTGAGCCTGTTGAGGCCGGGTATATGCCCGTTGCGAATGACAATATAATCATCAACAAGCAAGACTCAAGATGGGATGCGCTATTACATTCACCTGTTGCCTTTTTTATGGCAGGCCTGCTGTTTTGTCTCTCATGTGCTGTGCTCTACGGTTCACTTAATTATGATAAAGCCGTGTTTGCGGATTATCAGCAGGTTGGAAAAATCGGCAACTGTGAGGTTTTTTCTTCCTGGTACGATGTGGAGCACAGTCGCAGTCAGTTTAACGCGTTATCGGCGCGTTATCCGATCACCTGTAAGCCAGGGGACAGTGCCTATATGACTGTCAATCGCCTGCAACAGGGAATATCAATCTTCATATGTGATAAAACACCTGATAGCGCTAATGCACATTGCAGGACCCTTTTTTATCGGCAGAAATATCATGAAAACCAATAAACTTTTTCTGCTCTGGGGCGCTATCTTAATCGCCATTGCGACGCCGCTACTTTGCGCCGGGTATCTCAGCTATCAGCGTAATCATTTTACCTGTGATGCACATGCCATTATTGTCGATGAGGATGCCATAATGGATATCATTACCAATTATTCATTCGATGGCGGTAGTGGTAGTTATGAATCATCGGGGAAATATATAAAAGGGACTCAGCCGGCGCTGTCAACCAGTAATAACGTCTCTTTTAATTATTGGTATGAGAATGGGAAAATGATTATGGTGTCGAACGACACCAATGAACTGCCAAAACGGACGGAACCTTTACTGGACCAGATGCCTGATTTTTACCATCTTCGCGATCGTGGTATCAGTATCGATATCGTGCGAGCGAATGCGGCAAGTTACTATTTTGTCTATGGTCATACGCCAGTATTTTACTGTACAAAAAGCCGGAATGATTGATGTCTGGCAAGCGGCAAAGCGCGTCTGGACCAGACGGTCAAAAAATTTCATCAATGACATTGCGGGTAATGAGATTGCTGTCTAATTTTATTCTTGGTTTGGTTCTTCTGACACCTTGCAGAGAGCCGTAGTTTACTTTTTTACAGGAATGAATATGCAGAGCACGACAACTGAGGAACAACTAAACGCCTTTTTTGGTCGCGATCCTCATGCTTTCGAGGCGGAAGAACAGCTTATCGCAGAAATCACGCAGAGCCTCCGTGCTCACAAGGCTGATGTAAGCAATAAAGACCTTATCTTTGCGCTCATTCAACTGCTTGAAATTGAAAAAGATATCGTCAAACTGGATATCTATCGCAACGCGCTTGAAATGGTTGTTCAGAAAACCCCCGACGACGTTTAATTCAAATTTTCTGATTCCCTGCCTGATAACATGCTGCCTTCGCGATGAAATCGAAGGCAGCCATCAATCGTACTTGTCTCCGTCACGCCAGGATAATGCCGGGTAGCCATTACAGCGGCTTTTTGCGTCGCTGTATCAGATAGTGTCGGGTGGCTTCCAGAACGCTTCTCTGGCGGGAACATGTTGCCATGACTTCCTGCGCGCGAAGCACCATGACGAGGTTATCTGCCTTTATGGGCAGGCGCGAATTCATAAGATAAGTGGCGGCCAGGCCAATCGCCTCATGGATTTCCTCTGGTTGAACTTGCTCATTTTCGTTCAATTACTCTCCCGTTGCTGAGATGATGAACGTCTTCTAAAGCCGTCAGGCCAGATCAAATTCACAATGAGCATTATGTCGGAACATGCTGACGCAAGTCTGATTAGAAGGGTACAGGTGGAATCGCAAACCTGTTAACCATACAGGTTAAACAGGGCGTGTATGCTTAGTGTTTGATTGCTTTGCTGATACTTAACAGAGTGTCGTCACGGAGTCGACTTTTGCGCTGGGTCGTTTGCAAAGACCAGGCGTTTTTTTGCTGTGCTCGGGCTGCGTACGGAAATGGTGCACACCACTGATTGCGCTTCGCCAGGCTTCCTGCCTTTCACTGTCAGTTTCACTACTTAGGTTTTCCTGCAATTGCACAATTAAGGCATCGAAAGAAATATCATCCGCTGATTCCAGAAGCGTAAGAATCGCTTCTCCCATGACAGTATCTACAAGTTTGTCCTTATCATTTTTACTCATTTCGCCTCTCAAAATTTACGACACTGTTTTACACAAGCCCTAAACATTATGCACACTCAGGCCAAACCTGCCTCTTTTTGTTGATCTTATTTAAAAGATGGCCGCGCTTTCACTTCTGACCTTTGGTAAAGATCAGCGCCATTAAGGCGTTAAGTTGCGCTTCGGTTGCCGCGTCCGTCTCAGTCGCGATGCGGGCAGCAATTTTAAGGCAGATGGTGCGTTTGCTGATGGTTTGCTTAGCGTGCAACATCTCTATCACAAGCGCGCCTAACCTCTCTTCACACGAGCGCATCTGTGTTAAAGGGCACTTAATGGCACCATCATCGCTGTCACGGGTACCCTTCACGACGGCCTCATTCAGTCAGGATCTATAGCCAAAGATTTGGCGAACGCCATGCGGCAGGCAAGTTGATCCATAAGCGTAATCGAAACGCTAAAAAATGCAAAAATCAGGGAGGGATTTATTGAATGATAAGAGGAGAATTACCCGGTGCGGTGATGGCGAGGAGAGGAAGATGTGAAATGTGGGGTAACCGCCTGCCCAACTATGCGCAGGCGGCAAACAGGTTAATGCTGTTTCTTCTGCAGCGCTTCCCAGAGGCCGACAAGATAGGTCACACCCAGAGCACGGTCATATAAGCCGTAGCCCGGACGACCGGTTTCCCCCCAGATAAAGCGCCCATGATCCGGGCGGATATAACCCTCGAAGCCATTGTCATGCAGTGCCTGCATCACCTTGTACATGTCCAGCGAACCGTACGGAGAGGGATGCGCGCACTCGTAGAAATCTTTGTCTTTGATGAGCTTAATATTGCGCACATGGGCAAAATGGATGCGTTTACGGCGTGTGAACTCCGCCAGGATGTCGTAGACATTATTTTCCGGGTCTTCACCGATGGAGCCTGTGCACAGCGTAATGCCATTAGCCGGGGAGTCGACGGCGTTACAGATCCAGTCAAGGTCGTCGCGGTTTTTTACCACGCGCGGCAGGCCGAAGATCGAATACGGCGGATCGTCCGGGTGAATAGCCATTTTCACGCCAACCTCTTCACACACCGGAATGACGCGCTCAAGGAAGTAGACCAGATTGGTGCGCAGTGTCTTATCGTCCACGTCTTTGTATTTCGCGAACAGTTCCTGCACGCCGGCCAGACGTTCAGGCTCCCAGCCGGGCAGGGCGAAACCGTTAGAATTATCCAGCACCTCGCGCACCACTTGCTCAAGACTCTTGTCGATCCCTTTTTTCTCAAAGGCCATGGTCAGCGAGCCATCCGGCAGGACGTAATTCATCTCGGTCTTCATCCAGTCGAATACCGGCATGAAGTTATAGCAGATCACCTTCACGCCAAAACGGGCGAGGTTACGGATGGTCTGCTGGTAATTTTCAATGTACTGATCGCGGCTGGGCAGGCCAATCTTAATGTCGTCATGGATGTTAACGCTCTCGATAACTTCCATCTTGAGGCCTGCCTGATGGGCGAGACCAACCAGGTGTTTAATTTTATCGACAGGCCAGACGTCACCGACAGCGACGTCGTAAAGCGCGCCGACCACACCTTCAACCCCCGGTACCTGGCGGATATGCTCAAGCGGAATTTTATCCTCGTCTGGCCCAAACCAGCGCATTGTCATTTGCATCACAGTTGTCCTTTTATTCAGTCATGTTTTTGTAACTACCATACTAGTATCTTTCAATGGCGAGTAAAAGGGGCAAATGCGCAAAAACACGAGGTAAATGTAGAGAACCCCTGGCCCGAAGTCAGCCAGGGTGGGGGGTTATTTCAAGTTGAATGTCAGATAGCCCATAATGCCATCGCTTGGGCCATCTTTGGGGTGATGCACGCCATCCATGACAGGAATGACCGGAAAATCGAAAGGGGAAACGCCTTCAATGCAGGCGACATTAACGCCAAATTGCTCCGGGTTGGAGCGGCGCTGGTGAAAGGTATAAATCCCACAGACGGAGCAAAAATAGTGAGCCGCTGCCTGAGTATTAAACCGGTACTCGGTGAGTTTCTCCTTGCCCCGCGTCACTTCGAGCCCGGATAACTGGGCAGAGACAGCTACCGCACCGCGCATCCGGCAAAACGAGCAGTTACAGCGGCGTAAGGTATTAAACCCATCAGTGAGTTCAACGGTAAAAGCGACGGCACCGCAGTGGCACTGCGCGTGAAGCTTTTCTGACATAACAATCTCCATGGTGACAAAAGAGGATGTAATGAGTGTAGCCGTCTGGTGTTTAACGCGGTTGAGTTGTCAGGGGAAGAACGGGGCAGGAGGCGTTAGCTTTGCTTTTTCTTCTTGTATTCAGCAATGGCCTGATTAATGTTATTGGTTTCGATAGAGTCGACCTTTTCGTTATCAGAGAAGACATCATAACGGCCTTCATTGTAGCGAAAAAGAACAGTGACGCCCTGAAAGCGAACTCTTTTTTCCTTTACCGTAATGCCACGACTGCGCATGGCAATTTTTGCGATGGTATCTATTTTTTTACCGTTCATGATGAGTCAGCGTGCCTTTTATTATTAATTATAGTGTCCCTGCTGGCATCAGGGATAGAATGATATTAATTTTATAAACCCGGAAAAGAAAGGACGATAACAAAAAATGGAAGCTGGAAAAAGTTGATAAATTTCAGGCGGGTTAAGGTTTTCTTAATCTTTGGATGTTCTCGAAATTCAAGACGATATGTTTATTAAAATATTTAAAATTCGGCAGTATTAAATAGCGAACTCAAATATTGAGAATTATTTCGATTCTCATTCCGATATCTGTGCGTTTAAACTCCAGCCAGCTTGCAAACGCTTCGTTTAGACACACCTTTTATAAGGAATAAATATGAGAAATCGCTTTTCTGCCATGTGTTCGATAGCTTTGGTCATCTCTTCTGTTTTCGCGGGTTCTTCTGCTTTTGCGGCCGACAATGATGACGGCATTGTCATTTATAATGCCCAGCATGAAAATCTGGTTCAGTCGTGGGTTGATGGTTTCACGAAAGAGACCGGGATTAAAGTAACCCTGCGTAATGGCGGCGATACCGAGCTGGGTAATCAGCTTGTCCAGGAAGGGAGTGTTTCGCCTGCCGATGTTTTCCTGACTGAAAACTCTCCGGCAATGACCCTGGTCGACAACGCAAACCTGTTCGCTCCGCTCGATGCCGATACTCTAAAACAGGTGCCTGCCGCTTATCGTCCGGCCCATGGCCGCTGGATTGGGATTGCCGCGCGTAGCACCGTGTTCGTTTATAACCCGAGCAAAATCAGCCCGGCCCAGGTGCCGACATCTCTCATGGATTTAGCGAAGCCGGAATGGAAAGGGCGCTGGGCGGCCTCTCCGTCGGGTGCCGATTTCCAGGCGATTGTCAGCGCTATGCTGGCGTTAAAAGGCGAACCGGCGACCCTCGACTGGCTGAAAGCGATGAAAACTAATTTTGTTGCTTATAAAGGTAACAGCACTGTCTTAAAAGCGGTGAATGCCGGGCAGATTGATAGTGGCGTTATTTACCATTACTACTATTTTGTCGATCAGGCGAAAACCGGTGAGAACAGCAAAAACACGCAACTTCACTATTTCAAACATCAGGATCCGGGTGCCTTTGTCAGTATTTCCGGTGGCGGTGTGTTAGCGTCCAGCAAACATAAAGCGCAGGCCCAGGCCTTTATTAAATGGATCACCGGCAAAACCGGGCAGGATATTCTGCGCACCAACAACGCGTTTGAATATGCGGTGGGCGTGAACGCAGCCTCAAACGAAAAACTGGTACCGCTGAATAAACTTGAAGCGCCGAAAGTTGAACCGTCTACGCTCAACAGTAAAAAAGTCACCGAGCTGATGACCCAGGCGGGTATTCTTTAAAATAATAATAGTGAGCGCCTTATGTCTGGTTTGAGCATTCCGTTGGCTGGAAAACAGCAACGCCAAACGCATCAGCATCGCCCCGCGCGAATGTTGGTGATATTAGCCATGCTGGTTTCCCTGTTGGCGTTACTGCCCGTTGGGTTTGTGATTGCGACAGGTATTGATACGGGATGGGAGAGCGTTAAGGCGCTCGTCTTTCGCCCGCGTGTCGCGGAGTTACTGGCGAACACGCTGCTGCTGATACTTTTTTCGCTCCCTATTTGCGTTTGTCTTGGCGTAGCGCTGGCCTGGCTAACGGAGAGAACCGCACTGCGGGGGCGTCGCGTCTGGTCGTTGTTGGTGGTTGCGCCGCTGGCGATCCCGGCTTTTGTGCAGAGCTACGCGTGGGTGAGCGTTATCCCGTCTTTACATGGGCTGGCGGCCGCCGTGTTTATCTCCGTGCTGGCTTATTACCCGTTTATTTATATGCCGGTTGCCGCTGTTCTGCGGCGACTGGACCCTAACCTCGAAGACGTTGCCGCATCTTTAGGCATTGCTCCGTGGCAGGTTTTCTTTCGTGTGGTATTGCCGCAACTGAAACTGGCTATCTGGGGCGGCGCGCTGCTGGTGGGCCTGCACCTGCTGGCAGAGTATGGCCTGTATGTGATGATCCGCTTCGATACCTTCACTACCGCTATTTACGATCAGTTCCAGTCTACTTTTAGCGGCCCGGCGGCCAATATGCTGGCGGGGGTGCTCGCGCTGTGCTGCCTGGGGCTTCTGTTGCTGGAAGGGGCAACCCGCGGCAAAGCTCGCTATGCCCGCGTGGGGGGAGGCTCCGCCCGCCGTCAGAATATCCATGCACCCGCAATGGCAGGTCATCTGCTGGCACAACTTCTGCTAGCCTGCGTGGTCGTGCTGGCGTTGGGAACGCCCATCGCGGTGCTGGGGCGCTGGCTGTGGGCGGGCGGCCTGGCGGTCTGGCAGAACGGTGATTTGTGGTTATCTCTGCATCAAACGGTGGTCCTGGCGTCGGCCGGGGCACTCATTACCACTGGCTTTGCTATTCCGTGCGCGTGGCTGGCGGTTCGCCATCCGCGTCGCCTGTTCCGGCTGCTGGAAAGCATGAATTATGTGGCCAGTTCACTGCCAGGGATCGTGACGGCGCTGGCGCTGGTGACGGTCACCATTCATTACGCGCGGCCCATTTATCAGACCGAAGTGACGCTCTTTCTGGCGTATATGCTGATGTTTATCCCCCGGGCGCTGATCAACTTACGCGCCGGTATCGCCCAGGCGCCTGTCGAACTTGAACATGTCGCGCAAAGCCTCGGCGTGTCGCCAGGATGGGCGCTGTGTCGCGTGACAATGCGCCTGGCGGCGCCCGGTGCGGCGGCGGCTGCGGCACTGGTCTTTCTGGGGGTGAGCAACGAACTGACAGCGACACTGCTGCTCTCTCCGCTGGGAACACGCACGCTTGCCACCGGTTTCTGGGCGCTGACCAGTGAGATTGACTACGTTGCTGCGGCCCCGTATGCCCTGTGCATGATCCTGATTTCTCTTCCCCTGACGGGCCTGCTTTACAAGCAATCACAAAAATTATCGGGTCGTTAAGATGTTCGAGCTTATTAATGTGTCGAAAAAATTTGGCCACACTCAGGTGCTGGATAGCATCACGCTTTCACTGTCACCCGGCAGCCGCACCGCGATAGTGGGGCCATCAGGCTCCGGTAAAACCACTCTGTTACGCCTGATTGCCGGGTTTGAGATGCCCGATAGCGGCCAGATAACGATGCGCGGCACGCCGCTGTTCAGCCCGACAGTATCGGTTCCGGCGCATCAGCGAAAAATTGGTTTTGTCCCGCAGGAAGGGGCGCTTTTTCCGCATCTGACGGTTGAAGAAAACATTGGCTGGGGGATCCGCGCCTCGCGCCAGGAACGGCGTAAGCAGGTTGAAGCCCTGATGGACCGCGTCTCACTGGACAGGCAACTGGCGCGCCACTGGCCGCATGAAATCTCCGGTGGCCAGCAGCAGCGCGTGGCACTGGCGCGTGCGCTGGCGCAGCAACCGGCGCTGATGTTGCTGGACGAACCATTCTCGGCGCTGGACACCGGGCTGCGCGCCACAACCCGTAAAGCGACCGCTGATCTTCTCTCTGAGGCGGGCGTTGCTGCCGTGCTGGTCACCCACGACCAGAACGAAGCGCTCTCTTTTGCCGAGCAGATTGCCGTCATTCGCCACGGGCGGTTTGCCCAGGTGGGGACGCCGCAGGCGGTCTATTCGCAGCCAGTCGATGAAGAGACGGCGCTCTTTTTAGGGGATGCGTTAATCCTGACGGCAGAGGTCGCCAACGGCAAAGCCAGATGTCTGGTCGGCGATGTGCCGGTGGATGATAACAGGGCGCAGGGGGTGCGGCGCATCATGCTGCGCCCGGAGCAACTGATGATTACCCCGGCGTCAGCGGGTGAAACTGCGTTGCAGGCGACGGTGCTGGATATCGATTTTGGCGGTTATCTTTCGACGCTGACGCTGGGGTTTACGGATCGTGCGCAAACGCTCACCCTTAATACCGTCACCCCACAATTATTATTGCCAGGCACTCCGGTTGCGCTCAAAATTACAGGCCGTGCGCGGGTGTTTGCGGCATAAAATAGCCCGCCGATTTGCGGCATAATCTCTTTTATCCGCAGGAGCCTATATTGATGGTAATAATGAATGGGAGAGCGCATGTTTTCACTCAGCAACTGGTTTATCTGGGCGCTGCTGTCCGCCTTTTTTGCCGCGCTGACCGCCATTTTCGCTAAAGTCGGGATTCAAAATGTGGATTCCGATTTTGCGACCTTAATCCGCACCGGGATTATTATCGTTATTCTAGCGGCTTTTATTTACTTTACCGATAAGTGGCAGAACCCCTTGCTGATTGGCAAACGCACCTGGCTTTTTCTGATCTTATCGGGTCTGGCGACGGGAGCATCCTGGGTGTGTTATTTCCGGGCGTTAAAGATCGGCGAAGCGTTTAAAGTTGTCCCGGTCGATAAAATGAGCGTGGTGATGGTGGCGATTTTCGCTTTTATTTTTCTCGGCGAACGGCCAGGGCTGCGTGAAGCAGGGGGACTGCTGCTGATTACCGCAGGCGTGTTATTACTGGCGCTGCGGCGATAATCAGCCGGGCTTTTTATGTGCGGGCAGAAAAATAACGAGTACGCCCGCAATAATAATCAGCACGCCCGTTAGCGACTGAACGGAAAAAACGCCGCGCATGCCGGGCAAAATAAGGGACGCTGACCATACCAGAATATAGCTGAGACTCAGCAGGGCATAGGCTTTGCTCAATGCCAGATGGTGTAACGCCAGATACCAGAAAAACATTGAGGCCAGATAACCCGCAAGCCCGGCCAGCAGCAGCGTTGTTTCCAGATGAACGGGCCACAGCGCGCCGATAAAGGCATAAAACTGTGACACCGGCGGAAGGGCCGCCATGGCATAGCCCATTGCAAGCTGCGCCGCACTGGTTAACAACACGCTGACCAGCGTCAGAAGAATACCTTTCATGCTGCACCACCCAGAACCACAATGCCTACAATAATTAACCCCACGCCAAGCCAGTGGCGCAGGTTAACCGGTTCACGCCAGATCCCCCAGGCGGCCAGCGTCACCCAGACAAAATTGAGACTTAACATCGGATAGGCGATGCCAACGGGGACGCTCTGTAAGACCAGCAGCCAAAAAATCATGCCCAGGCCGAGGCAGGCCAGCGCCAGCCCGAGCCAGGTTAAGATATGACGACGGCGGCCCACCCTGAGGGCAGGCCGCGTCGCTTGCTTTTGGCACAACTGTCCGGCAAAGCTCAGCAGGCTTGCCAGCATAAGCAGAAACCAGATCATGGTTGTGGCGCATATTCAATAAGTGCGATTCGCCCCTGAACAAACACATTTGACGGGGGAGGAATCGGCAGGCTATTCACACTTTCACCGCGTGAAAGCAGCACCACCAGCGTGACTTTGCCTTCCTGACGGTGTTGTTCCAGCCAGTCGTTGAAATCTTTCTCAGCAATAAATTTGTCTTTCGCATCCGGGTAGCTGAGGCCATATTGCAGCTCACCGGTCTGGCCAAACATAATAATATCGCTGCGTTTGAGTTCCCACGCCAGGCCTGCGGCGATGCCGACATTATCACTGAGTATATAGCGGCTGGATGCCAGTGACTCTTTTGCCATGCCGATCGCGAATTGCGGCTGTTTTGACTCCATCACCCGGTTAGGGATGGCGAAACCAACCAGCAGCGCAAGCCCGGCCGGACACAATGCCGAGAGCATCCAGCTTTTTTCGGTATTGCGCAGGGTGTACCAGCCCACCAGTGCCCAGACAAAAAAGGCCATGGCGGCACAAAACACTTTATAGCTTTCGAGTGTCGTCCATACCGGGTTTTTCAGTGGTCCCCAGGGGGAGGCAATAAACGCGGCAACCAGGCCAAACAGACCAAAGCCAATGTTGAGCCAGGCATTCACGCGCAAAGCACGGTAGCCTCTCTCTGCGGCCTGCACCGAATAACCCGCCATCAAAATCGCCAGCGGCGCGAAGCAGGGCAGGATGTAGGTCACCAGTTTGCCTTTCGCGATACTGAAAAACAGAAAGGGCATCACTACCCAGCACAGCAGGTAGAGCGTCGCGCGGTTATTCTCACGGGTGAACCATGCCAGACGAAGCGAACCGGGCAGCAGCCCCAGCCAGGGCAGGCTTCCCAGTAAGACAAATGGCAGGTAGTACCAGAACGGGGCTTTGTGCTGCGCATCCGCCATGGCAAAACGCTGAATATGCTCCACCCAGAAGAAGTAGTGCCAGAAATCCGGCTCGTGTTGGGCAATCGCCAGACCCCACGGCAGGACAACCAGCACGCAACTGGCGATGGAAAGCCAGCCCCAAATCAGCACCTCTTTCCATTTTTTCTGTGCGATTGCCCAGGGTAAAACGCTCAGAACCGGCACGGCCAGCGCCAGGAATCCTTTGGTCATGACGCCCATGCCGCAGGTCAGGCCCAGCAGCACATAGCCCGCCGCTTTTACGGAGGTGGTTTTGGCCTGAACGGCAATCCAGAACGTGCACATCCCGGCAACCAGCCACAGGGCAATCATCGGGTCGAGCACCGCATAGGTGCCGATACCGTAGACTTCCAGCATGGTGATGAAAATGATGGCGGCCATCATCGCCACGCGTTTATCGCGCCAAAGCTGCCAGGCAAACCATGACACCATTCCGGCAACCAGCGCGGTTGAAAAGATAACCCCGGCGCGAACGGCAAAGTTGGTTTCGCCGAACAGCCACTGGAATATGGAGTTCACCCAGTAACCGGCGATCGGTTTTTCAAAATAACGCAGGCCAAGAAAATGCGGCACGGTCCAGTTTCCGCTGCTGAGCATTTCACGGCTGATCTCTGCATAACGCGTTTCATCAGGCTGCCAGAGTAAACGCCATTCAACAGGAATCAGGTAGTAGAGGACAAACAGGGCAAGTACAACCAGACCGTAGCGTGACGACTTCGTCATTCCGTTCTCTCCATTTGCTGACAACCCAGCCATCCTTCCCGGCCGGCAATTTCACCTCGCACCACTTTGCCCGTAGGCAAGGTGCGTAAATTGGCAGGTAACAGTTCTCCCAGCGGGCAGAACTGAATATTCGCCTCGGCGGCGCGCTGGAGTAAATCTTCAAACTCCAGGCGATGGGCGATGCCTTCGACTTCGGCGTGAATGGTATAAACCGGCACGCCGGGATCATCGAGCATGCGGGTCAGGATGAAATCGTTGAACCCGCTGGCGCTCACGTCACCCCCGACAACCTCATCCCAGGTCGGCAGCGTCACCGGAATTTGCACCGTGCCCGTCTGGCCGACACCCGTTATCGGCAAAAAGGGCGCGCTGCCCCGACAGTCGCTGTTATAGCGAAAATCAAAAGCTTCTTTCGCCTTAATGACCCTCTGGTCGGCACGCCAGCCAGCCACGGCTGAACAGGTAATATCCGTGCCGATTATCGATTCCAGCTCTTCTTTACCCAGTGCGATTTGGTGGAGCAACTCATCGCTGTCCCATACGCCGCACCAGGTCTGCCAGGCGTGGTGATCCCACGCATGCAGCCCCACTTCGTGGCTGGCGGCGGCGCTGCGGATAATATCCGCGTTGGCGCGCCCGATATTCCTGCCGGGCCACGCGGTGCCCGCCAGTAAAATATCCCAGCCATATAGCGAGGCCGCTTTTGAGCGCAGCATCTTTAGTAAGAACTTCGGCTTAACCAGCCGCCAAAGATGCCGTCCCATATTGTCCGGCCCCACACTAAAGAAGAAGCTTGCGCGAACGCCGTAGCGATTGAGCATGTCCAGCAGCGACGGCACCCCCTTACGGGTGCCGCGGAAGGTATCGACGTCTATGCGCAGGCCGACTTTTCTCATGGCTTCTGTTCCGTGACCTCAACGGTGCGTAAAAAGAAGTCCAGCGTCTCTTCAACGGTCTGGTGCATTTCTACCGTCGGCTGCCAGTCAAGGCAGCGTTTAGCGTTGCGAATGCTCGGCTTACGGTGCTCAACGTCCTGGTAGCCTTTGCCGTAGTAGTCGCTGCTTTCTACTTCACGGAAGCCAGCAAACGGCGGGAAACGGTCGCGCAGCGGGTGACGTTCGAAGCAGTCGAGCAGCATTTCCGCCAGCTCTTTGATGCTTGCTTCGTTGTCCGGGTTACCGATGTTGATGATCTGCCCGTCACAGCGGCCATCTTTGTTTTCGATGATGCGGAACAGGGCTTCAATACCATCGCTGATATCGGTAAAGCAGCGTTTCTGTTTACCGCCTTCGATCAGCTTAATCGGCGAACCTTCGACCAGGTTGAGGATCAACTGGGTGATGGCGCGGGAGCTGCCGATACGTGCGGCGTTCAGGTTATCCAGACGCGGCCCCATCCAGTTAAACGGACGGAAGAGGGTGAATTTGAGGCCGGTTTTGTCGCCGTAGGCCCAAATCACGCGGTCCAGCAACTGTTTGGATACCGAGTAGATCCAGCGCTGCTTATTAATCGGACCCACCACCAGATTGGAGGTGTCTTCGTCAAAATTCGCGTCGGTGCACATGCCGTACACTTCCGATGTGGACGGGAAGATGATGCGTTTGTTGTACTTCACGCAGTCACGAATAATTTTCAGGTTCTCTTCGAAGTCCAGCTCGAACACGCGCAGCGGGTTACGGGTGTACTCGATTGGGGTCGCAATGGCCACCAGCGGCAGTACGACATCACATTTCTTAATGTGGTATTCGATCCATTCGGAGTGAATGCTGATGTCGCCTTCCACAAAGTGAAAGCGCGGGCAGTCAAGGAAACGGCTGATCGCATCGGAACCAATATCCAGACCGTAAATCTCGTAATTATCATCCTGCAACAGACGTTCGGTCAGGTGGTTACCGATAAAACCGTTTACCCCCAGGATCAGCACGCGGGTACGACGTTTCACGGCCACAAACGGACGGCTGGAGAGCAGCGCACCCGGTACCAGACCCATCGCCGGCGCAAGCTGAGTACCCTGCATGTAAACGCCGTTTGCGCTCTGGCCGGTAATGATTTCCAGCGCGCCTTCACCACAAGCCACCACCAGCGGGGCGACGGAGAGCACGGTGCCCGGCTTCGCCGCCGCCAGATCGGTACGCACGCGGGATTTCCAGACGATAAATTTGTTGGTGCCCACATAGCCAAACGCGCCCGGCCACGGATCGCTGACCGCGCGCACCAGGTTATGCAGCTCCTGCGCCGGTTTTTCCCAGTTCAGACGACCATCTTCCGGGGTACGACGGCCAACATAGGTGGCCTGAGACTCATCCTGTGGACGTTCCTGCGTCTGGCCGCTGCGGATTTTCGGCAGCACATCGTTCAGCAGGGTTTGTGAGGCTGAACACAGTTTTTGATGCAGGGAGAGCGCCACGTCAGTGTCGCTAATCGCTACACTCTGTTGCGCCACGATATCGCCCGCATCGGCACGTTGCGTCATGCGGTGCAGGGTGACGCCGGTCTCTTTCTCGCCGTTGACCAGCACCCAGTTCAGCGGTGCGCGACCACGGTATTTCGGCAGCAGCGAACCGTGCAGGTTGAAAGCGCCTTTTGTCGGCAGGCTCAGAATGTCGTTGCACAGCAGGTTGCGGTAGTAGAAGGAAAAAATCACCTCTGGCGCGAGCGCGCGAATGCGCTCAACCCACAGAGGGTGGTTCACATCATCCGGGGCATAAACTGGAATTTCCTGCTCAGCCGCGAGGCGCGCCACGGATTTAAAAAAGTGGTTTTCCCCCGCATTGTCGGCATGAGTAAAAATGGCGGCAATTTCAAAGCCTGCTTCCAGCAGTGCCTGTATGCCCGTGCACCCCATATCGTGATACGCAAAGACGACGGTTTTCATGACTCAATTTCCTCAATAGAATTTGGGGTTTCCTGACGGATAACACGCTGAATAAAGTAACGGGGGCGGGCACGGACATCGTTATAGATGCGGCCAACGTACTCGCCGAGTAAGCCCATGCCAACGAACTGCGCACCGATAAAGGTGAACAGGACGGCGAAAAGGGTGAACACACCTTCGGCAGCCCACTGCGGCCCAAGAGCAAGACGCATGACGACTAAAACGACGGAGAGCGCAAAACCCACCAGCGCGATAACGCTGCCAAACACGCTCAGCATGCGCAGCGGCGTGGTGGTCAGGCAGGTCACCAGGTCATACATCAGGTTAATCAAACGCATAAAGCTGTATTTCGAATCACCGTACTCGCGCTCCGCGTGATGCACGGGAATTTCTGTGGCCCGGCGGGCGAACATATTGGCGAGGATCGGAATAAAGGTGCTGCGCTCGTGGCAGTGCAACATCGCATCGACAATATGACGACGATAGGCGCGCAACATGCAGCCGTAATCGCCCATCGCTTTACCGGTGGTGCGCTGAATCAGGTGGTTGATCATGCGTGATGCCGTTTTGCGAAACAGGCTGTCCTGACGGTTCTGACGAACCGTACCCACCACGTCATAACCTTCTTCTGCGGTTGCCACCAGGCGAGGGATCTCTTCGGGTGGGTTCTGTAAATCCGCATCCAGAGTGATGATCAGATCGCCGGTAACATGGCTAAAACCGGCCATGATTGCGGAGTGCTGCCCATAGTTGCGGTTAAGCAACACGGCTACGATATGGCTGCCGTCGGCCTGTGCGGCCTCGACCAGCATTTTGGCGGAATCATCACTACTGCCGTCATCAACCAGCAGAACTTCGTAATCCTTACCCAGCAGATCGCAGGCGGCGGTCGTACGACGAATCAGTTCTGGCAGGCTGTCCTGTTCGTTAAACACAGGGATCACAACGGATACTTTATTAATGGGGCTGGTTTCAAACATCGTTATTGCCCTGCCAACTGATGAAGTGCGGCGATAACACGGCTGGTGTCGTCATCGGTCATATCCGGGAACAGCGGCAGCGAGCAGATACGCGCGCTATTCCACTCCGTATTGGGTAATGAAACGTCAGGGAAATTCTCGCGGTAGTATTTCTGCGTATGGGCGGCGCGGAAGTGCAGGCCCGTACCGATGCCCTGTGCTTTCAGGGCTTCCATCAGCGCGTCACGGGTCAGGCCGCAGCGTGTTTCATCAACGCGAATAATAAACAGATGCCAGGCGTGAATGTGCGGCCAGGCCGGAACCGTCAGTGGCTGGAACGGCGTATCAGCCAGCTCGCGTAAATAGCGCTGGGCTATCTCGGTACGACGCTGGTTGGCTTCGTGAAGCTTGCCGAGCTGCACCAGTGCCAGCGCGGCATTGATATCCGCCAGGTTGTATTTGTAGCCAGGAGAGATCACTTCCGCCTGCGGTGCGCGACCGTGTGTCTGGCGATCGTAGGCATCGACGCCAAGACCGTGGAATTTCAGGCTGCGAATACGCTGGGCCAGTTGCTCATCATCCGTCACCACCAGGCCGCCTTCGGCACAGGTCATATTTTTAATGGCATGGAAGGAGAAAATCGCCGTACCGCGACAGCCGACATGATGACCTTTGTAATAGGTTCCGGCGGCATGTGCGGCATCTTCAATCACGGGAATATTGTATTTCTCGCCCAACGCGCGAATTGCATCGATATCGGCAGGCGCGCCGGCGTAATGAACGGGAATAATGGCCTTTGTTTTTGATGTAATCGCGGCCTCAATGCTCTGCGGGGTCACCATCAGCGTGTCACGGTCAACGTCGATCATGACCGGGGTTGCGCCGAGCAGCACAATCATATTGAGGGTAGAGACCCAGGTCATGGAGGGGGTAATCACCTCATCACCGGCACCAATGCCCATCGCCATTAACGTGACATGCATACCGGCTGTTGCCGAACTCAGGGCAATGGCATGCTGGTTGCCCGTCAACTGGCAAAATGCTTCTTCCAACTGTTGGTTTTTGGGACCTGTCGTAATCCAACCCGACTTCAGAACGTCCTGAATCGCCGTTAATTCTTCGTCGCCCATAGAAGGACGTGAGAAGGGTAAAAATTCACGCATTACTTTTCCTTACCGTTGCTGGCAATGAATTCGCACTGTAGCCAGGGAAGCAGCAGACTCATTTCGTTGAGAGTACTTAGTACTTGCCTAGGCTAAGGCTTATTTATTAACTCAACCTTAAGAGATTGCATATTTTCATTAACGTTCACTTAAGATCGTTTCTGTTTAACTGGCGTTGAGGAAATAAATATTAGCAGGCGATGTTTTTGTTATTTTTATTATGTTTATCATGGTGTTATGTTTATTTTGGCACGAGAGGGGTAAAATAACTTAGCGGCGGCTTGAGCAACCGTAAAGATTTTTTTGTCGCTATCTCAATTTTGTTTAATTTATATTTATAGTCATCCTTTTGTCATTATGCTGTCACTAAATTTAGGGGGCGTTAATAATGAAAACATGGGGCTACTTTAAAAACGAGAATAGTCAGATTTGGCTTTTAGTGCTGTAACAAATCGTCATTAAGGTGATATGGATCACAAAAATGGCTGTTTTTTTGCGCGGTCACGATCTAACCACTAACATTTCAATAGAAAATCATTTCAAATCATTTAATTACAATCGTTATTGGTTTCCATTTTCCCGACGCCTGAAAAAAATCATAAGTTTTTAGCAATATTTTTCTCACTCATTCGTCTACCCGATTACAACACTATGAAGGAGAGACAACATGAGAAGATTTGGCAGCCACCGACGCCATCCCGGTAAGTTTGGTGTGATGTTTATTGTTTTTGCCGTCGTGATGACGCTGGTGGTGATGACCCTGTGGAACGCCATTATTCCGGGTCTGTTTGGTCTGAAAACCATCGGCTTCTGGACCGCGCTTGGACTGCTGGTGTTATGCCGTGTGCTGTTTGGCGGTATGGGCATGGGGCCGATGATGTTCAGAATGGCGCGCGATCATCGTCAATTGCATGAACGGTGGATGAACATGAGCGAAGAAGAGAGACAGGCCTTTTTCCAGAAACGCCACCGTTGGGGTGGGCGCGATGGCTGGCGCTGTGGCCCTGACATGCCAACAGAGAATGAATCACCGAAGCCGTCGGACAATGCGTGAGCATAATGGATAAGGCCGACAACGCCCGAACTGTACGGCTCCTTGAAGCGCTCTCAGCGTGCCGGACAACGCTGAGAGCCTTTATCCGCCGCCGTATTCCGCAACGAGAAGACGTGGACGATATTTTGCAGGATGTGACGCTGCAATTGATCAACGTCGAACAACCGGTTGAGAATGTCTCCGCCTGGCTGTTTCGCGCGGCACGCAATGAAATGATCGACCGCGGACGCAAAAAGCGGGAGTGGTTATTTTCGGACGACGAGGAGGCTGATGATCAACTCTATGATGTGCTTTTTGGCGATGTGCAAACATCCGAAGAGGCGCGCTTAAGAGAGATTTTCTGGGATGAACTGGAAAGCGCGCTGGCGGCGCTTCCTGCGGCCCAACGCGAGGTATTCGAAAAAACCGAACTGGAAAATTACAGCTTCAAAGCCCTTTCCGCTGAGACGGGGCTGCCCGTACAGACCTTGCTGTCGCGTAAGCACAAAGCGGTACGCTATCTGCGAGAGCGACTTTCCGCGCTCTATCACGACATCATGCTGCCCTAGTCAAACACCGACAAAAAATCCCCGCCGCACCGGGCTGGTGTGGCGGGGATTATCATCATTGCGATTAATCAGATAAAGCTGTCGTCGTCGTTATTGCCGCCGAAATCATAGTCATCATCCTGATCGAGGAAACGGCTATTGTCGTCGTTGCCCTGGTCAAAGAAGCTGCGGTCGGAGGCATTGGTGAAGCTGTCCTGATCCTGAAAATCGTTGGTGAAATTCCTATCACCGGCGACATCTGAGACCTGTTCGACAGGCTGCTCAATAATGTTCACGATCTCTTGTGGCTGGGAGTGGTGGAACATACTGGTCAGCATATCGGCCAGCACGACCCCACCGGCCACCCCGGCTGCGGTTTGCAGCGCACCGGCCATAAAACCACCGGAGCGGGCTGCCGGTTGCGCATATGTGGGCGCCGCTTGTTGCTGCGGCGCGCTGTTCCAGTTGTTGGCTGGCTGCTGTGGCTGGCTTTTTCCACCGCCAAACAGGCTACTCAGGAAACTGCCGCCGCCGCCGCTTTGTTGGCTGTTTTTCAGGGAGGCCACTTCATTCTGGAGATCCTGAATCTGTGCATGAAGGCGTTTCAGCGCAGCTTCCTGAATCAGCATCGACTGGGCCATATAGTAAGGCGCAGAGGGCTGCTGGCGCACAAACTCAGCGATCATATGATCGGCCTGGCTATCCCGTGCGCCGCTTTGCTGTTCCGCCTGTTTCAGACGCTGGAAAAGCCCCTCAATAAGCCGTTGTTCTTCATTTTGCATAGCAAAAACCTCAGGAGTGCATGGAGTTGTGGCAATGGCGTGCGTGCCTGTGCAGGTATCGGTTACGCGCGCCTGTAAGAGTTATTTTAGCCGATCAAAGTTATACGAAATGACAAGCAAACGCAGAATGATGGGAAAAGAAGAAGGGGAGAGGAGCTTAAAATAAAAATGGCCGGTGTGTACCCGGCCATTTTCTCTGAGGGTGACCCGTGCTTAGAAGGTCTGCCAGTTATCGTTACTTGGGGTGGATACAGGCACGCGCTGTGTCTTCACGCTGGTTTTCTTCGCATTGCGTGTGGCGGAAACCACACCGTTGCCCAGATCAAAGCGATCGACGGTCTTGTTCAATCTTTCCGCTTCGGACTCAAGAGAGACCGCATTGGCGGTGGCTTCCTGTACCAGCGTGGCGTTTTGTTGCGTCACGCCATCCATCTCGGTCATCGCCAGCCCGATTTGTTCAATACCACGGCTTTGTTCATCTGAGGCAACGGAGATTTCGCCCATCAGGCTGTTTACCTGGGCGACAGACTGGATGATCACGGACATGGCGTCACCGGCCTCCTGTACCTGCTCCGCACCGGTTTTGACTCGGTTGACCGATTCGCTGATCAAGGCTTCAATCTCTTTTGCCGCCTGCGCACTACGCTGCGCCAGCAGGCGTACTTCGCTGGCGACCACCGCAAAGCCACGCCCTTGCTCGCCAGCGCGAGCCGCTTCCACTGCGGCGTTCAGCGCCAGCAGGTTGGTCTGGAACGAAATACTGTTAATCACGCTGGTGATATCGGAAATTTTTTGCGAACTGTCGGTGATCCCGTGCATGGTTTTCACCACCGTTGAGGTGATGTCACCGCCTCTTTTCGCCGTTTTTTGCGCCTCTTCGGTCAGTTTGAGAGCTTCACGCACGTTCTGGGCGTTGTTTTTGACGGTAGAGGTTAACTCTTCCATGCTGGCTGCTGTTTGTTGCAAGGCTGCGGCCTGCTGCTCAGTGCGGCTCGACAATTCTTCATTACCACCGCGGATTTCACTGGTGTTGGCAAAAATGCTGGCGGAACTATCCTGGATGGTTTTTACCGTTGTATGCAGGCTTTCCTGCATTTTTTGTACATAGGGAATTAACTGCCCGGCGCAGTTACGGCCAAACGTCTCAAGCTGGCTACTTAATTTTCCTGCGGTCAGCAACTCAAGATGATTTTTTAACATCCCAAGCGGTTTAACCAGGTAATTTACTAAATAACGGTCGGTCAATAAGAGCGTCACCAGACCTGCCAGTAATGCGCTGATGAGCACTATTTTGTTATAGGACATCTGGTCTTTGGTTTTCACCAGAATGGCATCTGACTGAATCGCCTGAGTATATTTTTCAGCGGTTGCACCAAACTGCACGCTTAAAGGCGGGTAGGTTTTACGAAATAACTCGCGGAATTTATCCGGCTGATTATTTTTTGCCGCATCGTACATAGGCACAATGGCGTTATTCAGCAACGCGTCCCAGTCATTGATCATCGCTTTTATGACGTCATCGCTCACGCCAGGATGTTGCGCATCGCGAAACTGCGCAAGCATATTCTGGCTGGTTGCCAGCGCTTTTGCGGCAGAATCCATTGTTTTGGCTGCGTTTGCTTCATCGCCGGTCTGGCGATAATCCATTGCCCGTAACATACGCGTCATGGTACGAAAATATTGGTCATTGCCTTTAACCAGCATGGCATAGGCATTCTTCTGTGACGCGTTTTGTGTGAGTAACTGATCAATTGTGGAAAAGTTATAAAAAGTAAGCAGGGTAGCCATTCCCCAAATAATACTGAAAACAACCAGTATCAGTAATATCATTTTCCTGATGGTGATATCGCGTAAAATTTGCATAGCTACCCCCGGTAACTGAATATAAAATATATTTGCAGACGAGCAGCCCGGTTGAACAGGCCTGGTGTTAAAGTTCTTATGCAATAAGGCATAAAATTAAATTTCGCAGACTAATCGTTATCCTTCGAAGGGATGTTTACGACACGCGTAAAACATCGGTAAAGATATTATGTTTAGGGCTTGTAAATAATGTTCTGGTAAGGTTAATGATGGTAACATAAAATTTATATACGCTAAAGTCGTTATTGCATCCTGGCGTAGGATCACAAATCTATGATTTAAAATTCCTCTTCGGTTATGGCTGGTTTTTTCTTTTTGAAATTTTGGTTAAGTTCAATTTTATCAAGAGTCGTTGGGCGGCTAATAAAATACCCCTGTGCGATATCGCACTCGAACGCTTCAAGTTGCTGTAACTGAGTGAACGTTTCTACCCCTTCGGCAGTGACCTCAAGGTTAAAATCTTTACCCAGTCCGATAATCTTCTCGACAATATTTTTTGCACTCTCAGAGTCGCCCATCGCCATAATAAAAGACTTATCGAGCTTGATGCCATCAAAAGGAAAACTCCGTAGATAATTAAGTGAAGCATAGCCAGTGCCAAAGTCATCCATCAAGAGTCTGACACCGAGACTTTTTAATTGTTGCATGATTTTTAAAGCATTTTCTGGCTTGCTCAGGGTAGCGTTTTCAGTAACTTCAAGTTCGAGACGCGAAGCGTCAAAACCTGTTTTAGCCAGTATTGCTTTGACGCGAAGAACAATGTCGCTGGCCTTAAATTCAACTGGCGATATATTTACTGACAGGGACAGGTCTGCTGATTTATCTCTCACCTCGCGACATGCTGTTGTCAGAACCCAATCTGTTAGCGAGATAATTATTCCGGTCTCCTCAGCCAGAGGAATAAATTGGTCAGGCATAAAAAGCCCATGCGTCGGATGCTGCCAACGTACAAGTGCTTCGAGTGACGTTATCTTCTGCTGACTTATATCGTAGCGAGGCTGATATAAAAGAAATAACTGATCCTGTTTTATTGCCTCACGGAGTTCTTGCTCCAGTTCTCTGCGTTGAACAATTTGTTCAGCCATATCAGGTTCATAAAAAACCCAATAGGCATGCGGGTCATTTTTCGCTTTATACAGCGCGATATCAGAATAGCGGAGGAGATCGCTTGCGGTAACGGCATCTTGTGGTGCCAGGGCAATGCCCATGCTGACGTCGATAATAATCTCGTTACCACAGATATCAAAAGGACGGTTCAACTCCTCTACAATCCGCGAGCAAAAACCTTCAATATCTTCACGCTGGTTAAGGTCTGCGGCAATAATAATAAATTCATCTCCGCCCTGGCGTGTAACCAAATCAATGCTGCGCATGCAGTGGCGCAGGCGATTAGAAGCTTCACTGAGTACCTGATCGCCCACCGTATGACCATAGACATCGTTAATGGTTTTGAAATCATTCAGATCGAGACTGATCATCGCCAGCGCATTTTTCGATTCGTTTTTTGATTGCAGTCTGCCGTCAAGGAACTCTTTCATCCGGACGCGGTTAGGCAGGCCGGTTAATTCGTCATGATGTGACAAATACTGAATGCGTTCGCTGGCCTCCACTTCCAGAGTGACATCTGTTGCGGTACCACGAAACCCCAATGAGCCATCAATCAGGGTGACGCGTTTGAGGGTTAAATTACAGTAGCGTTGGTTTCCCTGGGCGGAAAAATAGCTGCAATGGTTAAGGGTGAGGAAGTTACCTGCATAAGGAAGATCCAGCCATTTGGTCAGTGCCGGGTTGTCTTGTGACAGAAACGCCCGCAGCGAGCGGCCTATCCAGTCATCAATACGGTGACCGGTAATAACCGGGAAGCGCACAGATATCCAGGTAAGTTGTAAGAGTTCATCGGCTTCCCAGATCCAGTCTGTCGTTGTTTCCACCACGTCACGAAAACGGCGCTCGCTAATGGCGAATGCCCGGCGGCTTTGTTCCAGCAGGAATGTTTTTTCGTCATTCAGCCTTGCTTTTAAAAGCCCTTTGCGCACAAGAGAGAGCGCCAGAAGGACCGATGTGAGCATCAGCAGAACAAGAAGAGGGAGTACCCATGTGAGCAGCGTGTCACTGGGATTTTTATTGTTCCATTCAAAATAGATTTCACCCCCTGTTACTGGCCATAACAAACCCGCTGTATGTGGTGGACGGCGTATGGGTTTTGACGCAAGGAGATGCAAATCCTTAATGGCATATTCCTCACCCATAGCGGCGAGTTTTTTAGGCGTCAGTTTATCAACAAAGATCATAATAGAATGATCCGCAGGCGCTTTCGCAAGAACAGCCCTATCCTCAGTGGTAATCCAGGCCGCTGAAATCAGGATTAATTCATTATTGGCAAAAACGACGCGCGAAACGGCTGTACCGTTGTTCACTTTCAGTGCCGTGCTTAATTCTGTATTAAGGTTTTTCCCCAGCCAGTCCTCAAAAGGGACCAGGTTAAGAGTGCCATTAATGACGCTGTAGCGCGTTTCTTCTTTAGGGGAGAGTACAAACACGCCTTCGTAACCGAATTTCGAATACAGTGATTTACCCAGGTTTTGTTCATCCCACGCCCAGCTTAAGTCTATCTTGCGATGGAGATTATCCCAGGCTTCGTTCCACGCGGCGTAATCGGCAAGATGCAAACGAAGGTTTTCCTGACGATTGTCGAGCGCTTTCATTAGCAGTTGTCGGGTTTGGTGGCGGGTGTTACGCGCCAGATCATTTTCTGTCTGAATGAGCGCAAATATTGTCGTTAAAAAAATGAAGCCCATAAGCATCAGTACCAGCGTCACGGTCTGCTTCATGATGCGATGCGTATCAGGTGCAGACGCAGGAGCGTACTGGTCATCGAAAATGTTCATACTTCACCTTTTCTACGCGTTTTAATTAGCAAAATATGTTTTTCTAGTCATCTGTATTAACGGCAAGGGACAATTAAACTTTAAATAAAAATGCGTGTTTTTATACGTTCGGCTAAGTTTGTGATAGACATCATTTTTTATGCAAGAAAAACAAAAAATGTCGTTTTTAATATTAAGATAACCTTAAGGTTAAGAAAATTAATACATCGTCTGGTAGTGGTTATTTTGCAACATTTTTAACTTTATGATTTTATTGTTTTTCTTATTTTGGTGTTTTGATGTTTTCATAATGAGACTGTCTTGGTGTAATCAAATAATAACGTTAATTGCAAGTGGTTAGTCTCAAACCGTAAGAAAAGCGTTTATTTTTTCGTGACACCCGTATTGAATGTGCAAAAATGAGGGCGGTATTGTCTTGTTTAAGAATACGTTATGATGATTTAAAAAGAAATTTTATAAACCCCCAGTGAAACTATGTGCATTGTTATTCATGCTTCCAATTGTCATTTTCAAGAAGGCAATGTGGCGGGGGAAGGCCTGTTATCGTGAGATAAATACCTTTCAACACATGGCGCAACACGACCGACAGATTATAAAAATCAGGGACGAAGATGATCGCCCCTGGCTTCATCATCAAGACATTAGCGATCCGGAATAATTTTTTCCGCCTTCAACGTATCAAACAGGTGGGTAAACGAATCCAGTGTGGCCCGGTAGCCGGTAAACCCGGCCTTGCGGCTTTTGCTCATGTCGGTGAAGGCTTCCATTGGGCGACCGAGGTCCGCGTCGGTGTGCCACCAGGAGGCCAGTCGGCTGATATCGGGCTCGGCAAGCGAGTAGCGGGCGGCAATCTCGCGCCATGCGGCGGCTGCCTCCTGCATCCGTCCTTCCAACGGCATCATGGTCTGCGGATTTCCGCCAGACTCGATGCCAAAATAGGCGGCCAGGCGCGGCCAAAGCCAGTTCCAGCGGAATACATCCCCATTAACCGAATTAAAATCTTCGTTTGCCGCATTCGGGCTTTGTGCCGCCCAGGCAAGTTGTTCGGCGAGCAGGTTTGCATCGGTGACATCGGAGACGCCATGCCACTGTTCCGGCGAGCCCGGGAAAATAAACGGCCAGCCTTTTTCCCGGCACAGGGTGGCGTAGACTGCCAGCGTCAGACCCATGTTCATTGCGTTACCAACCGCATAACCGATGATGGTGTGCGGACGGTGCACACTCCAGCGATAACCGTATTTTTCCGCGCCGGCAAAGATTTCATCTTCCTGAGCATAATAGAAATTATCCACGGGCTGGCGCCCCTGTTCTTCACGGAAAGGCGTAACCGGTACGGCACCTTTGCCATAGGCCTCGAACGGACCAAGGTAGTGTTTTAGCCCGGTAACCAGTGCGACATGCGCGCCGTTCAGGCGGTCACCCAGTGCCTCAATCACGTTTTTGACCATCGCGCCGTTGACGCGGATGTTCTCTTTTTCATTTGCCTGACGCGACCAGACGCTGAAAAACAGTGCGTCGGGCTTTATGCCCGCCAGCGCCGTATTCACCGCCTGCGGGTCCGTCAAATCGGCGGTCAGACGGGTGCAGCCTTCCGGCACCGCGCTGCGCCCGCGCGACAGCCCTGAGACCTTCCAGCCTTCCTGCATCAGCTTTTGCGCCAGCGCGCGGCCAATCACCCCGCTGATGCCGACAATCAGTGCCTCTTTTTGCATTTCACTCTCCTCATGCGTAAACGTTATGAGTAGACTAATCGAGAATTTTGTTCTTATTTCTGGCATTAATTCACATCATTCCTAACCTGAGTTCATGAATCAATGCACGATCAACGACTGAAGGACATTGTCCCCTTTGTTGCCAGTATAGAAGGGGGGAGCTTTGCCGCGGCGGCGGAGCGCTTGCATGTGACCGGCTCTGCTATCAGTAAAAGCGTGAGTCGGCTGGAGGCGCGGCTGGGCTCAACGTTGCTGGAGCGGACAACCCGACGCCTGAAACTGACCGACGCCGGGCATGCGTATTACCAGACCTGTATTCGCATAATGGAAGAGCTGGCGGAGGCGGAGTCGGTACTGGCGGCGCAACGCAGTATTCCATCCGGGCGTCTGCGGCTGGCCGTGCCGAATACCTATGGCAGGCTGTGCGTCATGCCGTTATTGATTACGTTTTGCCAGCAGCATCCGGAGATTGATATCAGCATGACGTTTTCTGACCGTTTCGTGGATCTGTTTGATGAAGGGATTGATGTCGCGGTGCGGATTGGCAAAACGGCGGAGATGCCTGCGTCGCTGGGGTATCGGCAACTGGGGCGGGAGAAGATGGTGTTCTGCGCTTCACCCGCGTATCTGGCGCGCGAGGGGCACCCGGAAAGCGTCGAGGCGCTGTTGCAGCACAGGGCCATTTTGTACGAGCGCGTCGACGGCAGCAGTAAGCCGTGGCAGCTTATCACCGAGGATGGGTATCCGGACTGGCGTACCGTGCCCTACCATATGGCGCTGGGGGATGTGGATGCCCAGTTACAGGCAGTGCGTAGCGGGTTAGGCGTTGCCCAGATGCCGACATGGCTGATTCGCGATGCCCTTGCGCGTGGGGAGCTGGAGATAATTTTGCCGCATGTTCAGCCCGACGGGCTGGCATTGACGTTGGTGTGGCCGCGCCGTAAGCAGCTCTTGCCAAAGGTGGATGCGCTGCTCTGTGCGCTGAGCGGGCTGGATATCGGTGGGTGAAGTGAGGCGGGATGGGTTGTTGTGCGGTCTGATGCCCTCACCCCGGACCTCTCCCACAGGGAGAGGGAGAAAAACAACTCAGCACTGATTTCAACACCGGGTATTCCCCCGGCTGGCGCGTAGATACTGTGGACATCTTCAACCTTTTTAGCCATGACTGACTCGTTTTCCCGCATGACAACCACAGCGACATCTTGGTGCCCCCCTGGCGCAGAGCGTGCAGCGAGGGGGTTGAGTCCCCGCTGAAATCGGTGAGACGAAGACCCGATGACAAGGGCAGGCCGCCAGGGATGGCGGACTGAGGTTTGTCGAGACAGGACGTCGAGTCAAACCGACCGCAGGCAGCGGGGCGGGAGGCGAACGCAGTGCGAAGCACCGATTTTTTGCGGGGCCGCGGGGATTGTAAAGGGGAACGCGGTGTTCCCCTTTACCCGTTCACGTGTTCGGGAGATCCATTTCGCCATGAACATAAGGGGAACGGAATCCTCCACCTGAGCCGCATTTTCCCCCTCACCCTGGCCCTCTCCCTCAGGGAGAGGGAACCGATCGTGCTCGCATTTTTTGTGGGGATCCCTCAGCCTCTAAGATCGGGTACCGAACCCGTAGCCGGATAAGGCGTTTACGCCGCCAACCGGGGAAACCAGCACTGAACCTAACCGCGATCATCCTTTGGTCCAAGGAACCAAAACGCGAAGGGCAGCGAACCGATGATGGTAAACATCAGGCTGTAAATAAACACCCACGCGCCCTGAATCACAAACATCGACACCGACCACTCGTCCATCGGCAAATCGTACTGATCCACCACGCCCTGGAAGGCGGCTTCTGAGATAACCGACACGGCGACCACAAAAACAAACGCGACGGCGATAAGGAATTTTTTACCCTCACGGGTACGCAATTTTTCCAGCATGTCAATCTCCTTATTGTTCTGTGCAGCCCGCAGGTAATGATGAATATCCATCCGGCGACGGCTGCTAACCAGATGCACTATTTCGCTGCTACGGCGAGAGCCTTTTCCACATTCTATGCTGCGGGCTTCCCCGCCTGACCCCAGGATGGCGCTACGCGCGTATAAAAACGACCATCATACGGTTTATAAATCGGAAGTGTATCTTATTATCATCTCAGATGTTACCGCTGATCGACCTGGAGGAGGAGAGGTGTTTATGTGGAGAATTTGCTCATATTGATTAAATGTTAATCAAATATATTCGTAAACATGATGCAGGGCGCATTTTTTAAGCCAGGGCAGGCATAGCGTATCGGTAACTTCCAGGAGGGCACTACCATGAAAAGGTTATTAATATGTTGCCTGTTTGGTAACACGGCGGTAACGCTGGCCAAAAAAATGCAGGATGTTGCAGATGCAAATCGGTATCAGATTCAAATTAGCGGAATAGGGGCTGAGGCATTTGCCAGTGTGGCGCCTGCCTTTGATTGTTTCCTGGTGGCACCGCATATTCAATATAAAAAAGAAGAACTGAAAAAAGCGATTAAAGAAGGCCAGCATATTGAGGTTATTGCCGGCTATCCGTATGCCGCCATTGATGCAGAGAAAATATTAAAATTTGCCATCGATCGTATGGAGGAGTTGGTTGATTAATGGGTTATTGAGAAATCTCCAAATAGGGCGTGCAAAAGGGCTCAGGGATGAGCGGGCAATGGCGTTATTAGTTTGCTGATGTTACCGTTTAGTTGAATTGTTGTAACTTTATGAAAAATAAGTTTTTAATATACTGACTATTCCCCTGGTTGCTCACGACGCGTTTCCTCATGTCTGCTCTGGCGCAACCTGTCCACCTGGTCAAACCATCGCTATTTCATATTTTCCCCGGTTTTTTACGCTACGTATATTAACCCTGTTCGCTATTACGCATTCGTGCGCTTGCAGTTGTCTTCTCGGGGCTGATACGAGTGTGTTTTCGCCGTTAAGGGGTTTCGGAATTCATTTATCGAGGGATATATGCGAGTAAAAAGACATTTCTCTCTGGGTGCGCTGCTGGGCACCGGCTTTGCCGCGATTATTGCTATCGGTCTGTTGGTGGCGATTTTTGGTCGTGCTGAATTGAATAACACCAGTCAACATATTGAGTTCTACGAGAAGTACCATCTGACTAATCTGCTGTCGATGCAGGCATTAAAAGACAATCTCAATAACGCCACCAAGGCGACATTCATCATGGTGTTTCAGGATGATGAAAAGAGCCAGATGGAAGAGGAAAAACTGACCGAACTGTCGATTAAACGCAACGACGAACTGGTGGCGCAGTTGCAGGCGAATGTGCAGGATACTGACGCACAGAACATGCTGAACAATTTTAAAGCCACACAGGTGGAGTACGTGAATGTTGTGCGCCAGACCGTGGGGCTGGCGAAGAATGGCCAGATGCTGGATGCCCAGTCGCTGGCGGTCGAAAAGATGCAGCCGTTACAGATTCGCCTGTTTGAAGAGATTTCCGCGATGATCCAGACCCAGCAGGCCAGCACGACCTCAGCGGCGGCGGCCTCCACCGCAAGCGCCCGCTCCGCTGGCGACGCTCTGCTGATGATTGCTGCGGTGGCGGCGTTACTTGGGATCGCCATTGCCTGGCTTTTCACGCGCTACATCAAGCGACAACTGGGGGGAGAACCCGCTTATGCGCTGCAGGTCGTCCATGAAATTGCGCAGGGAAATCTGGCCACCCGGATTACGCTTGCCCCTGATGACAGCACCAGTTTGCTGGCAGGGATGGATGAGATGCGACAAAGCCTGAGCGGTATCGTCAACCAGGTGCGGGAAAGCAGTGAGTCGATCTCGGCGGGGGCAAATGGTGTGGCGGAGGGCAGTACTGACCTGAGCCAGCGTACCGAACAGCAGGCGGCCAGTTTGCAGCAGACGGCCGCATCCATGGAACAAATCGGCCAGGCGATTCGCCAGAATGCCGATACGGTGCGGGTCACCAATCAGCAGGCGGCAACGGCCAGCGAAATTGCCGCAAAAGGGGGCGAGGCGATTGAGAATATCGTGCGTACGATGGATGAGATCAGCCAAAGTTCCCGCAAAATCAGTGAGATCATTGCGGTGATTGACAGCATTACCTTCCAGACCAATATCCTCGCCCTGAACGCCGCGGTAGAGGCGGCGCGTGCTGGGGAACAGGGCCGGGGTTTCGCGGTGGTGGCGGGCGAGGTGCGTTCGCTGGCCCAGCGGTCGGCGTCTGCGGCAAAAGAGATAAAGGCCCTGATTATGGATAGCATCGAGCGTGTGGATAATGGCACGGCGCTGGTGAATCACGCGGGCGCGACCATTGGCGAACTGGTGCGGCAGTCGCACCATGTGGCGGGGATGATCGACGAGATTGGCGTGACGACGCGTGAGCAGGAATCAGGTGTCGGACAGGTGAATGAAGCGATTACCCAACTGGATAAAGTGACGCAGCAAAACGCGGCGCTGGTGGGGGCGTCAAGTACGGCGGCGGAAGATCTGCGCGATCAGGCGCAGCATCTGGTCACGCTGATGAGCGTGTTCCGTACCGTAGCCGTGTAGCTTTGGCCATACAGGGGGCGGCCGGATAGTGGCGTAAGCGCCTTATCCGGGCGCGATAGCGGGTGAGGGACCTACTCCTCACCCGATTGATGATAGCGACGCCATGCGCCCGGCGGCATACTGTATTTGCGGGTAAAAACCCGGGTAAAAGTTTGCTGAGAGTCGAAGCCGTAGCGGGTGGAGATGGTGATGATCGACTCCTTTGTCACGCTCAGGTCGTGGGCGGCGCCTTCCAGCTTTTTGTTGCGAATATACACACCTAACGGAATATCAATAATCTGATGAAAGAGGCGCTGTAAATGCCATTTGGAATAACCTGCCCGGTGGGCAACATCATTAATCCGTAAAGGTTTGTCAATATTATTATCAATCCATGTCTGAATATCGAGGATAACCGATTTTTGCATGGCCATAATATATGCCCCTCTTTGCTAAATATGAATGCGCGTCGTCTCTTTGAACAGCAAGAAAAAGCGCAACATAATTGCCCGATGTATTACCCAGGAAGCTGAGTTTAAATCAGCGTGGCTGTCGTTAGCGTGACGTGAAAATGACATTCCTGTCAGGTTTGTGAACAATGCGGCGGGTGGCGAGCCCTGGCGGGTGATCGATGAATAAATGCTGAAAATACTGGCGAGCCATTCTTATATTTGTCGTATTTCAGAGGTGCGAACAAATCCTGATAATAACAATATTTAAAGGATAAATTAAAATAAATGTATATTTTTGTTATCTGACGCATCTGTTATTTTGGCGTCAGTGAACTGACAGCCAGCCTTTCTAAAATCATTCATGTCAGCGGATATTCCTGACGATTCTCTTTGCGAGGTGGAAACATGAAGATGACGAAAGGCATTATGACCGCAATGATAGTCGGCCTGTTTTCCGCCGGTGCGCTGGCGGCGGTCCCTGTAGAGTCTGGTAACGGTCTGCAAAAAATGGGTTCGGTCTCGGCATCGGGCGCGACAACGCTGTCGGGTTTGCATGAGGAGCTGGCGCAAAAAGCCGAAGCGGCGGGAGCAGGTTCGTATCGCATCGTGGCGGCCGGGGGCGAAAACCAGATGCACGGCGTGGCGGTTATCTACAAATAAGCCGAAAAACAGGAGGCTTAGCCTCCTGTTTGCTTTTCTGTTCAGGCGTTTTTGAACTGTGTCTGCTCATCAAGCGCCGGTTTGTCACCTGGCGCAACAGTATCTGTTTTACCGATTGCCAGTGACAGACCAAAAGTATTGCTGCCGTTTTCACTCCGAACAAACACATCGCCACGGTGCATCAATGCGACCGCACGAACAATGGATAAACCCAGACCATGATGCGTATCGCTACGCGTGCGGGACGAGTCGATACGATAAAAACGCTCAAACAGGCGATCCAGATGTTCTGCGGCGATCGGTTCACCCACGTTGGCGACAGCTATGATCGCATGCTCATGCCGCTGGCGAATGGAAACGGTGACCGTGGTATTCGGTTTTGCATGGCGAGCCCCATTTTCCAGCAGGTTTGCCAGCGAACGGTGGAACAGCCGACGGTCGATACAGGCAATGATATCGCCTTCCACGTTGATAGTGAGGTTCTTCTCGGCAAAGGAGGGTTCGACATATTCGGCGGTTTTCCACGCCTCCTCGCGCAGCGATACCTCGGTAAGCTGGGTGGCATGTTCCCCGGCCTGGGCATGTGAGAGAAAGAGCATGTCATTGACAATCGAGGTCATACGCGCCAGCTCTTCCAGATTGGATTCCAGTAAATCTTCCAGTTCACTGACGGAACGTTCGCGGGATAATCCCAGTTGTGTCTGGCCTATCAGGTTAGTCAGCGGTGTGCGCAGCTCGTGGGCGACGTCAGCGTTGAAACTTTCCAGTTGCCGCCAGGCCACTTCCTGGCGTTCCAGCACACCGTTGAATGCTTCCGCCAGCGTTTGCAGTTCATCCGGCAGTGTTGTGGTGTCGAGGCGCTGTCCGTGATCGCCGGGGGCAAGTTTGTGCGCCTGCTCGCTCATTGTGTTCACCGGGCGCATTCCAAACCGTGCAATCATAAAACCTAATACGGCAACCAGCATCACCCCGAGGGCGGTGATCAGCAGCAGCGTGCGGGTGAACTCTTCCAGCGTGCCCATATAAGGCGTGGAATCGATGGCAATCACGTAGCGGATCGCCGGACGTTCCCCCCGCGCCGGAATTAATTTGATCAGGATAAAGAGCGAACAGGACTCTTTCGTGGCGCCCGGCGCTTCGCTAAATCCGTCGGCGAGTGTCGTCCAGTTGACCCCTTGCGGTGGCTCGCCGCCCACCTGAAAGCGGGGATCATCGCTGAGAACCCAGTACTGTACGCGTCCGCCTTCTGCCGTGGTCATATCGGCGAGTTTGGTGGCGAGCATTTGCCAACTGTGCAGCGTGGTGCGCGATAGCAGCCACGGCTCCATCAGCGATTCCCTGAAAAGCAGCTCGTTATGCATCTGTTTTTGTAAGGATTCATGCAGGGTGCTGCGCAGCAGAAAACCGATTGCCGAGACGATAAGCACGGAGGCGAGGGCAAACATTAATGCAAGGCGTCCTGAAATCGAACGTTTGAGCATAGACTGACTCTATTTAGCGGGGCTCTCGGGCCGGGTTTCAAGGACATATCCCATGCCCCGCACGGTATGCAGCAGTTTTACGGGGTAGGGGGCGTCCACTTTGGCCCGCAGGCGTTTAATCGCCACCTCCACAACATTGGCATCGCTGTCAAAATTCATATCCCACACCTGTTCCGCAATCATCATTTTGGAGAGGATTTCACCTTTATGGCGGGCGAGCAGGCTTAACAGGGCAAACTCTTTGGCTGTCAGCTCAAGACGGTCTCCGGCGCGTGAGACGCGACGGGCGAGCAGGTCGAGATGTAAATCATGGATCTGCAACTGCGTGGTGTCAGCGCCATCACTGGATCGGCGGCGCAACAAGGCCTGAATACGGGCGACCAGTTCAATCAGGGAAAACGGTTTGGGAAGATAATCGTCTGCCCCCTGACGCAGCCCTTTAACCCGTTCATCGACGGAGCCACGGGCAGAAAGCATCAGCACCGGTGTGTTTTTACTGGCACGTAGCCCTTTTAGCACGCTGTAACCGTCAAGGCCTGGCAGCATGACGTCGAGAATGATGGCGTCATAGTCAAATTCAACCGCCAGGTGCAAACCTTCTGTACCGCTGGCGGCGACGTCAACGGTAAAACCCAGCTCGCTGAGCGCACGATAAATATAGGACGAGGTTTTTTCCTCGTCTTCGACCAGCAGAAGTCGCATTGTGCTCTTCCTTTGTCGCAAAGGACAAATGTGATGATGCAGGGGATTTTATCGCGTTATTGCCAACACCTGGCTGACATTTTACTGACATTTTTGTCAGCTTGCGCCAGAGAAAATCGACGAAGACGGAGAGCGATAAATTGCAAAATATCAATCTGCGGACAATCAACAATAAATTGGGTTATCGGACGGTTTGCATTTTTGGTATAACAACTTTCTATTCTTGTCAGACCTCTGCCAGACAGTAGAGGTTATCCATGTTGAGGACACGTTATGGCCTCGTCTGAGACAACCCAGACGCAAACGCCACGGGAAAAAGTGACCCGTTCCGGGCGGATTTCCGGGTTGGCATTGCTGGTCGCCAGCGCGTTTTTTATGGAGTTTCTTGATGGCACGGTGATTGCGACTGCCCTGCCGGACATGGCGAAAGCCTTTGGTGTTTCCGCTATCGATTTGAATATCGGTATTAGCGCCTATTTGTTGACGCTGGCGATGCTGATTCCGGCCAGCGGCTGGGTAGCGGAACGCTTTGGCGCACGGACGGTTTTTAGCCTGGCGCTGCTGATTTTTACCGTGGCGTCTTTGCTTTGCGGCCTGACAAATAACGTCACCGGGTTTGTGCTGATGCGCATCCTGCAAGGGGTGGGGGGCGCAATGATGGTGCCGGTAGGGCGTCTCGTTGTTTTGCGTACCACGCCGAAAGAGCAGTTGATTAAAGCCATCGCCACTTTGACCTGGCCTGCGCTGGTCGCGCCGATTATTGGTCCGCCGTTGGGGGGCTTTATTACTACCTATGCGAGCTGGCACTGGATCTTTTTCCTCAATGTGCCGCTGGGGCTGGTGGCTATCGTTCTGGCCTTGAAAATGATGCCGGGACTATCGGCTGATGAAAAACGTCCGTTCGATGTAGTGGGTTTTATCGCCACAGGGCTGACCATGCTGTGTCTGGTGGCGGGGCTTGAGATGTTGAGCCAGCAGCATGTGAGCATGGTTAGCGCCGGGGCGACGCTCGCCGTTGGTCTGTTGGCGCTGGTGTGGAGTATTCATCACTTGCGCCGTGCGCCTGCGCCGCTGATTGGCCTGAGTTCGCTGTCGGTACACTCTTTCCGCGTTACGATGCGCGGCGGGTTTATTCTCCGCGCCACTATCAGTTCCGCGCCCTTTATGTTGCCCCTGATGTTTCAGGTGGGCTTCGGGATGAGCGCGTTTGAGGCCGGGTCGCTGGTGCTGGCGGTCTTTGCCGGTAACCTGGCGATGAAGCCTGCCACGACGCCGCTGATTCGCCGTTTCGGTTTTAAAAAGCTGTTGATTGGCAACGGTGTTGTCTGCGTGTTATCGCTGTTTTTCTGTGCTTTTTTAGCGCCGAACTCACCGCAGATGCTTACCCTCGAGCTGTTGTTTATCGGGGGGCTGAGCCGCTCAATGCAGTTTACCGGCATCAGTTCGCTGGCATTTGCCGAGATACCGGCGGCAGAGATGAGCTCCGCGAACACTCTCTTTAGCACCTCGTTGCAACTGGCTAACGGCCTGGGGGTAACGCTGGGGGCGCTGAGTATTCGCGCAGGCGCGCTCATCACCGACAATCTGGGGTATGGCGATATTCAGGGGATGGCCTTTAAGCTGGGGTTTGTGATGATTGCGCTTATCACGGCGGTTGGGCTGTATGACATGACGCGCCTTGAAGCCGGGGCGGGGCGAAATGTTTCGCAGAAACCGAAGAAATAAAGAGAGGGGCAAACAGCCCCTCGCAGGCGCATCCATTGATCGTGAGTGAAAAATCTTTACCGGGTGCTTCATTGAGCTCGCCAGCGACCGGGCCCGTTTCAGTTTTTTCTGCGTTGTTATCGTTACAGCGAATTAGTAAAACGTTAACATTTACTGTATCAATGATAGTGAGTTTAGCGCTTCGCTGAAACGTGTAGTCAGGCGTCAACACCACTTTGCCCTTGCTGTCCGGGCGGTTTTTGGACATGCGGATAACATTCATGAACGATAAAAAAAAGCCGTCGCCTCTCCAGGATGTGGATGTACAGCATCTGTATGATTTATTAAATCAAAATTCGGATTGGGTATGGGAAGTGGATGCGCAAGGACGTTATACCTGGGCCTCCGATGTGGTCACCAGCTTGCTCGGCTATCCCCCGAGTGAAGTCATTGGTAAGACGCCATTCGATTTTATGCCCCCCGGCGAGGCAGAACGCGTTGGACGCGCTTTTATGGAGATCGTGCAAGAGAAAAGGGCTTTTTCAGGTCTGGTGAATCGTAACCAGCGTGCCGATGGGCGCATTGTGGTACTGGAAACCAGCGGCGTTCCCCTTTTTGATGAAAACGGTGAATTACGCGGCTATCGGGGTGTGGATCGCAATATCTCGACCCTTGGCGAGCGTGTACTGCAACTGGAAACTATCTACGACACCACCCCCGTGGCGCTGTGTATGATTGACCGTCATGGCCGCCTGGTGATGTCGAATAAAGCGATGAACCATCTGCTGCATAATGACGGGCATGAGCTTGCGGAGAGCTATCTTTCCGAGCATATGCCAGAGTTCTGGCATCTTTTCGAGGAAGATTTTGCGCTGGCAGACATGGGCGAGGCCATTCCCCGTCGTGAAATGATCTGGCATGACCGCTGCTACGATGCGCAATCTATTGCTGTGACAGATGCGAGCAGTAATGTTGTGGGGCTGTCGATTACCTGGGTGGATATCACCGCGCGTCGTCAGGCTGAACAAAAACTGGCGGGCGCGAACCTGGTGTTACAGCGGCATGCTCAGCACGATCACCTGACCGGCTTGTTTAATCGCCGGTATATGGATGAGTGCCTGCTGACGGAAGTCACACGTTCTTATCACGGCCACTTTCCGCTCTCTATCTGTCTGGTGGATATCGACTTTTTTAAACTCTATAACGACAGCCAGGGACATCAGGCGGGCGATGAATGCCTGCAAATCGTGGCGAAGGCGCTGGTTACTTCCCTGGTTCACCCGGATGCCAATGTCAGCCGCTATGGTGGGGAAGAGTTTCTGGTGATATTACCGGATACCAATAAATCGGCTGCATTATCGATTGCCGAGCGTCTGCGTAAGCAAATCAACGCGCTGAAATTGCCGCATGCCGCAAGCCCGATGGGTTTCTTAACGATCAGCATTGGTGTGGCAACGCTCGATTGCGAAAGCATCTTTTCTGAGGACAAGCCGCAACATATGATTGCCAGCGCGCTGATCGGTAAAGCCGATACTGCGCTGTACGCGGCGAAAAAGCAGGGACGTAATCGGGTGGTTGCTGCGGACACACATGCCGGGTGAGTCGATACCGATCGACAATGCAAAAAATACCCCTTCTGAAGATAAATCCATGGCTTCAGAAGGGGAGACCATATGGCCATTCGTTACAAAAGCCTCTTAAAAATAATTAGCGTGATTATAAAAGCCATATGTATAAATATTTTTCATGGATGATGACGATGAGCATCAATCTCTTATAAAAAGTGTGGCTTCTGCGTATAGCGGGGGAAAGAGGGGGATCGGGCACGGCATGCGGGAGAAAAAACCTCCACCCACAGGTGGAGGAAACGAGACGCAGAGCTTAGATATCATCCGGCGTGGCATGCACCACACGTTCAAGCGCATTTCGGTAAATTTCCAGTTTTGCCATGTCTTTTTCGGTTTCCAGCCTGACCAGCAACTCCAGAATAATGTCCTTATTTGTGGCCATGGATTTACGGGCCAATAGCGCTGTGCGGATCCCGGCAATAATCTGCTGCCCGGTATCGTTGGCGTCCAGATGCGGGGCTGCGGGGGATTCAATATCCATTTCATGAACGCTCATCAACAAATGCACCTGTCAAAAAAGAGGCTGATTTCTTTCCCACGATGGCGGGAGTGTTTCGTTTTGCCTGATAAAAGTAGACAGGGAAGGGTATCTTTACAAATGGGAACACTATAAAAATGCAGTTAATTTTCATCTATTAATATAACGTGAAGTTATATAAAGTGCGGTGTTGTTGAAAGCATATATAACTTATTGTTAATAAAAGAAAAGCATCCATAGCGGCAACTATGGATGCTTTGACGAAAACCGTTTGCTGCGCTTTCGCTTACTGAGCGCTGGCCAGTTCGGTGTTTGGACCTTTAGTTATCGGGCCTTGCACCGGCAGACATGGACTGGTGAACTGCTGGATATGGCTGGTCTGGGCATCGCTTTTCGTTGGCGCCAGCATATAGTTCACTTTACAGCTTGCATCGGTGCTATTGCCCCATTTGACCAACAGCGTGCCTTTGTCTTCCTTGACGCGGGCATAAATTGCCCCGGTCTGGTTTACGACCCCGATAGAGGTGTTATTTTCATCAAGAACCTCAGCCCCGAAAGGTAAGTTCTCGCCGCCAAAAGAGGTGGCAATCAGTACCGGTGTCCCTTTGTTGGTGTTGAACTTCACCTTCACCACAGCGCCCGCACGCGGCGCGATTCGTTGCGCTGTATTATCAAATTCTACATCCAGCGACGAACCTTCCGGATCGATGGCGACCTGGTTCATTTGATATGCAGACAACGACGGGAAGAGCGCATAACCGAAGCTGTCGATGGAAGTACCTGCGTAACCGCTGATTTTGGCGCCTTTCGCGTCTTTTGCTTCCACCAGCGCATAGGTGTCACTGTTGTAAGGGGTAAATGTCACCCCGCCGGAGTGTGCTACCAGTGCGCCGGAGAAACCCAGCGACATACTGTGGTAGCCACTGCCTGTGCTATAACCACCATTCACCGTCGCTATGCTGCCTGTCATACCGCCGCTGACGTTACCTGATGTGCCACCCTGGTCGTGTGAGGCGGTAAGGTTGTAGTTATATTTGCCGTCTTTGCCCATAGAGCCAGACAGCATGGCCTGCTCAGACTTCCCGCCGTTGTTATCCTGGTTGTAGTTGAGGCTGAAATAAGGCGCCTGCGTTTCCCAGCTTTCCCAGAGCGGGAAAGAGAGGTTAAAGTACCAGGAGGTCTGGTCCCGCCCGTCATTGGTTTTACTGCGGCCAACGTTGACACTGTAATTCATCCGCTTCCAGTTATTGGAGTAGCCTATCTGGTACTGTTTGTTATAGCCCTTCTTATCACTGTTCCAGTAGTTTTCCAGTGTGGCACTGACGAACAGGCTGCCCCATTTTTCAGGTAATCCCTGGTTAAAGCTCACGTTAAAACGGTTTTTCGAGCGCCAGATGCTATTTGGATCGTAGCCGTTTGCCACCGTTTCGCGGGTTTGTAAGGCGGTCAAAAGCTCCATATAGCCTGCCGTCGAGTAGCGGTAGGCGGCAAGGGTTACGTTACTGTTGGTTTCACTGAACAGTTTACTGTAGCTCACCCGGTAGCTCTGGCCTGTTTTCTTGCCGCCAGCCCGGTTACCCAACTGGCTGATGGCATGGGTGGCATCGACACTGATAGCCCCCGCAATGCTGCCTGTCGCCAGCCCAAGCTGATAAGCCTGATAATGTTCGCTTATCTGCGCCCCGGTATAACCGGTAAAAATATTGCTCAGGCCGCGCGTATAGGTAGCCTCATAGAACATGGGTTCATCTGAAACCCCCGCATTGCGCAATTTGCCCGCAGTAACGCTGTAGCGCTGGGAACCGGGGCGTAGCAACTGGGCGACAGAGGCGTAGGCAATGGTGTATTGCTGGGTGCTGCCGTCGGCTTCCTGTATGGTGACTTCCAGATCGCCACCGTAACCTGCCGGGTAGAGATCGTTAATAACGAAGGCACCGGGGGTGACGGTCGTTTCATAGATAATATTGCCTAGCTGCTTAACGGTGACTTTGGCATTGGTTTTGGCCACACCGCGAATATCCGGTGCGTAACCGCGCTGTGATTCCGGCAGCATACGTTCGTCGCTGGCGATTTGTGCACCCGTGAAAGGTAATGAACTGAACAGTTGCCCGGTGGTGTTATATTCACCTACAACCGCACGGCCACGAATAGCATTGATATCACGTTGCAAATAGCTGTTTGAAACCTGGTATTCACCGCCTGTGTCATTCTGCCAACTGTAGGAACCGTTATGGCGGAAATACCAGGCGCCGATGTTTAACCCGGCATTGAGCGAAGCATAGACAGAACGGCTGTTGCCCCCGTTGCTGTATTTGGAATCGTAGGCGTTTGCATAGTAGCCGAAAAGTAATGCCGGAACGCCGCTGTCCCAGAGTTCCGGGTTGACGGTACCGCGGGCAATACGGTTGACATACACCTGCGGTACCTCAATGTTGAGTTCCTGCTTGTTACTGTCAAACTCGAATTTGGCCTCGGGAATAATTTTTTCCAGATTGGCGCAGGTTGCCGGCGTGGCGAGCGCCTGGCGCATTTCGGACGGCAGATTGTCTTCGTTAAAGTTAATAAGCTCAATCAGACGCGGTGTCAGGCACGGGTAAACTTGCCGGTTATCGTCGGCTTTAAATTCCACCGTTTCATTGGCCGCTTCTGCGCCATTGATAGAAATAGCCACCTGATAGGTACCAGGTGAGGCGCTGGAACCAAAGGAGAAACGGCTCAGATCGACTTTACTGCCGCTATCCAGACGTAACAGGTCGGATTCAAATTCCACAACGTTGCGTCGTGCATAGTCGCGGGGTTTATCGTCTTGCGCTTCCGCAATACCGACCGGGAACGCCATCATTAACATTAAAGCCAGGGGCGATAACCGAGCCTTAAACAATAATGGATGATAGCGTACGGTGGATATTTTCATAATAACTCCCGAAAGGTCTTCGTCCCTGAATGCATTTTTATTTTTGTGATAAAAACATTCTTCGTTAATTATTTATGCCGCCGGGTATTATGGTTTGGCTTTAAATTCGTTATAGCCGCCATAATCGTTCACCGTGGTATAACTCAATTGGTTAATGCTGGTTATTGAACTGTCCTCAATTTCATGAAATTCCGTAGCGCCGGGTGCAATCATTTTACCTTTTGTGGCCATTTTTTTGCCGCCTGAGGTAAATATAATATTGACCAGGGAAACGTAGAATTTCGATGGATTGGTCACTTCTACGCCGCCGCTTTTCATTTTCCAGTGCAGCGTTTCCATTGCGTCTGCTGCTGAACCAGGAAGATCATTCGGACGGTAGAACAATTTTATACGTGAACGAAAGGCAATATTAAGCTTGCTTTTCTCGTCCATGTCTTTAGCTTTTGCCGGGACTTCCAGCACATTTAAGTAAAATACAGACTCGCGGTCTGTTGGCATTGTCGCCGAGCCCAGATAGCTGATACGCAGGGTCTGTGCCTTACCCGCGTCAATGCGATTAATAGGCGGCGTCAAAATAAAGGGAGTTTTTTGACTTGCAGGGTCATCCGGGTTTCCGCTGTCGATCCAGCTTTGTATCAGTACCGGGTTGTTATTTTGATTAGATACCGTCACCGTGACTTCTTTTTTTCCGGCTGGGTAAACTACGCGTGTGCCATCTAGCACAATACTGGCGTTGGCAATATTACCAAGACCCGTCATCAATATTGAGCATAGGGTAACGGAGATAATTTTGGCGTAATAAGACATATCCAGTTCCTTGGAAAAAAGGGGGGAAGCCCCCCCTGTGTTTAATTATTGGTAAGCTAACTCGTAAACGGCAACACCTTTCACAAGACCAGCGGTCGCCGCTGCAGAACCGTTGTTTTTGTATTGCACGTGATACTGCATCTTGGCCGTAGTGGCATTTGCAGCCACGGAGGTATATTTATAACCAGTATCGCTAATAGCTTTACCCAACGGTACTGCAGTTTTAGTGCCCGCTACTGCCTCATGCAGCAGTTCAAGGCCAACGTTGGTTGCTGCTGTTGCGCCTGTTTCCAGGTTTTTCAGCGTTGAAGTGGTGGTGTCGATGTTGGTGGAGTTATCCGGGAAGTACGCGGTCACGCCAAACGCGGTTGCGGCAGAAGTACAACCGGTCAGATCTAATGAGAACGGAGTTTGACCTGCGGTATTGTTTGTAGCAGCCAGCGCGCTTTTCGGTACGGTTGGCAGTGTTACGGTGCCGGTTGCGCTGGAGCCGCCATTCAGTACAACCTGGCAGGTCTGGTCAGAGATTTTACCGGTAAAGGTAATGGTACCGCCAGTTGCTGCGTTTGCGACATTCGCCAGAGACATTGCGGAGGCAATAGAGGCGACTAACAGAATCTTTTTCATAAATATTCCCTTTGATATGAACTTACTCGTTGTGAATGATAATTATCAGCAATAATTACCGCTGCGTAATTATCAATTTCTTATTAAGTACTTCAGGATGAATAACTGCGATATCCTTTTTCTACCTAATGCTTTCCCTACTTTCCAATTATGTGTTTATGGAATGGTTTTGTACTGCAAAAATCATTTGTAATATAATTCGTAAATAGCAATACCCGTCACTTTACCGGATTTTACTGAGCCAGAACCACCGGTATTAATATATCTTACGGCATAATTCATTGTGGCTGAGGTTGTATTCGCAGCTATGGTTTGATAATCATATTGACCTGATGACCAGCCTAAGGGTATTGTTTTTTCGGTTCCATTTGGTGTGTATAGTAACTGGAGGCTAACGCCGGTGGCAGCGGTTGCCCCCGTTTCTTTATTAACCAGTTTTTGATTGTATATATTCTCATTATTAGGAAAATAGGCTGTTACCCCAAATGCGGTTGTGCTGGCCTTACAGCCGGTTAATTTCAGCGTAAACGGGGTTTTACCCGCCGTCGAATTAAGATTAGGCAGGTCTGTTTTAGATACCGTACGAAGCGTTACAGTACCACTCGCACTGCTTCCATCATTCAGCGTAACCTGACAGGTCTGATCGTTGAGTTTGCCGCTAAAATTTACCGTACCGTTGGTGGCGGCATTAGTTGTATTTACGAAAGATATCGCCGCAGTGACAGATGCCGCTAAAAGTAATTTTTTCATCGATATTCTCTTCGATATAGATCTGTTCTGTAAGCTAATTATATATGATGCATTTATTTATTGATTACTGATACGCTAATTCATAAACGGCCATGCCTTTGACTTTGCCGGCTGTTACTCCGTCATCCCATCGAATATATTTCACGGTGTACGTCAGGTTCATCGACGTTGCATTGGCGGCAACGGTAGTATATTGATAACTCGCATCAGTGATGGGTTCTCCCAACTTGATCTGCTTCTCCGTAGCCCCAAACATTTGATATATTGAAAGATATATACCTTGTGCTGCCGTTGGACCTGTTTCCAGATTTTTCAGGAAACTAAAGTAATTATTCATCTTTTGTATATAAGATGAAGGCGGAAAATAGGCCAATACGCCAAATGCGGTGGAGCTAGCCTTACAACCCATTAATTTTAATGTGAACCCTGTATTACCCGTCGTACTATACTTGCTAGGGAATCTTTCTTTTGGCACAGTTGGCAATGTCACCGTACCGCTTGCGCTGCTACTGTTGTTCAGTACAACCTGACAGGTCTGGTCGTTGAGTTTACCGCTAAAGTTTACCGTACCGTTGGTGGCCGCACTGGCGGTATTTAACAGAGATATTGCCGCAGTGACAGACGCCACTAAAAGTAATTTTTTCATCACTATTCCCTTTTGATATGTCACTATTCCGTAAGCTAATTATTGATGATATTCTTTTATTAGTTATTGATAATATAATTCGTAAACGGCCATGCCTTTAACTTTTCCCGCTGTTACGGGCGAACTGCCCGTAGTACGGTAGTTAATGTATCGTACATTGTACTCCATGGTCGCAGACGTTGCGTTGGCGGCAACGGTGGTATATTGGTAACCGGAGTCAGTAAGTGGTTTTCCCACATTGATGTGCGTCTCGGTAGTGCCTTTTTTTTGATATATTGTAAGCATAACCCCGTCTGCCGCAGTTGTGCCGGTTTCCAGATTTTTCAGGAAGCCAAAAGCACCTGTATCGTATGTATACGTTGTTGAAGGAAAATAGGCTAATACGCCAAATGAAGTCGTGCTGGCCTTACAACCGGTTAACTTTAATGTAAACGGTGTCTTACCTGCCTGATCATACTTCGCGGCGAGCTTTTCTTTTGGCACCGTTGGCAATGTCACCGTACCGCTTGCACTACCGTTATTTAGCACCACCTGGCAGGTCTGGTCGTTGAGTTTACCGCTAAAATTTACCGTACCATTGGTGGCCGCACTGGCGGTATTTAACAGAGATATTGCCGCAGTGACAGACGCCACTAAAAATAATTTTTTCATCACTATTCCCTTTGGTATGTCACTATTCCGTAAGTTAATTATCGGTGATATTTCTTTTATCGGTTATTGATACGCTAATTCGTATATGGCAATACCTTTGACTTTGCCAGGTGTTGTGTTGTACTGAGACCCACTGACCCAAGTGTTTTTGTATCGCACTGCGTAGTGCATAGTCACCGATGTAGCACCAGCGGCAACGGTGGTAAATTGATAGCTGGCATCAGTAATTGGCTTTCCTATTTTTAAAACCGTCTCGGTAGTACCGTTTTTTTGAACTATTTCAAGGACAACACGGTTGGCAGCCGTTGTGCCCGTTTCTATATTTTTTAAATGGCCGCCACTATCTGTATACGCGGTTTCGGGAAAATAAGCGGTCACGCCAAATGTGGTAGTGCTGGCTTTGCAGCCAGTTAATGTTAATGTAAACGGTGTTTTTCCTGCGGTATACCCACCGCCACCTGTCAGTAGCTCTTTCGACACAGTGGGTAATGTCACCGTGCCGCTTGCACTGGTTCCATTGTTCAGTACAACCTGGCAGGTCTGATCGGTGAGTTTGCCGCTAAAGTTTACCGTACCGCTGGTAGCCGCATTTACAGTGTTTACCAGAGATATTGCTGTTATGACCATCGGCACTAAAAGTAAGCTCTTCATCGATATTCCCTTCGATATAACCTTGTTCCGTAAGTTAATTATTGATGATGCGTTTTATATTGGCTATTTATACGCTAATTCATAAACAGCTATGCCTTTAACCTTGCCTGCTTTTATTGCCCCAGTCGTATGGTTTACATATTCTACGTTGTACTGCAGAGTCGCTGACGTTGTGCCAACGGCAATAGTGGTATATCGATAGTTTGGATCAGTGATGGGGAGTCCCACATTGAGCTTCTTCTCGATACCCCCGATCGTTTGATTTATCGCAAGAGCCACGCCCTCTGCCGCCGTTGTGCCTGTTTCAACATTTTTCAGGACACCATAATTAACTGAATTTGTTGTATCTGTATACGCCGTTGGCGGAAAATAGGCTAACACGCCGAATTCAGTTGAGCTGGCCTTGCAGCCAGATAATTTTAACGTAAACGCTGTCTTACCTGTTGTATCATACTTATTAGGAATATTTTCTTTCGGAACCGTCGGTAATGTCACCGTGCCGCTTGCACTGGTTCCATTGTTCAGTACAACCTGGCAGGTCTGATCGGTGAGTTTGCCGCTAAAGTTTACCGTACCGCTGGTAGCCGCATTTACAGTGTTTACCAGAGATATTGCTGTTATGATCATCGGCACTAAAAATAAGCTCTTCATCGATATTCCCTTCGATTTAACCCTGTCCATTAGTTAATTATTGATGATATTTTCGAATAATATTTTTTATTTTTGGTTGTGATGTTTTCTACTCAATCATTCTGCTTATTGATGATTCAAAGGTCTTAGTGCGCTGTAATGGATACTCTGCGCCGTTTTTAGAGAACTGCCTGCGCTTACAGTAGAGTTCCATCACCATTTCGTTAGCGATCATGTAGCCTTTGCCGGTAATACGCATAATAAAGTTATCCGGCAGACCAACCAGCGCCAGTTTGTTTTTCAGATTATGCATCACCTGCCACAAACGCTGGCTGGAACAGCTCAGCCCGTTATTTTCCCAGACCTGGATTTGCAGGGTTTTATCCGGGACAATTTCACCAACGGCATTTGCCAGCAAGTATTCCAGCAGGTTTGCCATGGTCGGTCTGAGGTATTCAACCGCTTTTCCCGGTGTTTCGGGGAGCAGTAGACATCTTTTAAACGGCAGGAACTCAACTTCGTTGCGTTCGCCAAGACGATATCCATACACTGTAAGTTTGACCATTGTCCTTAATCTTCCTTCTCATCCTGGAAGGGCTGATTAAGACTGACTGGCGCTCCTGCCTGCTTAATCATAATTCTTCTCTGTGTTGCTGACGGGGTGAATGTTATTGATTTTTCCGTTCGTTAATCAACTTTATTTCATTAAACCATAGAATCAAGGCGAAATACTAAGTTGTAGATTATTTCTAGTGTAAAATTTTATTGATCTTGTAACGAACGAAACTTTGCATTGTTACACTGATTTGAATCGTGCCTGAACTCACAAAATCTTCATCATTTTATACTAAAATAATTATCCTGTTTTTTAGTCTATTAGTGGTTTTTAATTCGAATTGTTTTGTTTGTGTTAATAATTAAACGGGATAAATAAATGAGGTTTATATTGGTAATTTAATGTATTGATACGAGGAATATATTTCAGGGGCAGTAAAGAATAGCGATTCCCGTAATAATTAGGAAGCGAAAACGAAGCGAATAGCATTTTTTATCCATTGGTATGAATGGTACTGGTAGATATATTTATTGATGAAATATAACGTGTGTTGTGGGAGTGGAAAAACGCGGGTTTGTAGAATGCGTCTCAATGCGCGCTACTTCCAAACCCGGGGGGATTTAGCTGGTAATACCCGTTGGGATATCATCTGCCCACTGTGTTGCGGTGGTGATCAATTCAGCCACCACGCTGCGGTTGAAGCCGAGCCGATGGCCCAGCGCGCTGACATCTTCCCATTTATGGTTTTCATACAGTTGCGCCAGGTGCAGATAAGGATAGAGCGGGCCACGTTTCTCTTTAAGCGCCATCATGACATTGCTTGAGACGTCAATCTGGCCAATCAAATCCGCCATCGGCATTTCGAAAATATCGTCCAGTTGCGAGAACAGGCCCACAATAAAGGCATCGTCCGATGAATGACGGCTGATGGAACGGGCGGCAGCCAGCTCGCAGAACTTTCCGCGAATCAGGCAGCGGTGGTAGATTTCATCGGTCTTGCCGACATTCACCGACGTTAAGCAGGCCACCAGCACGAACCGGCGTAGCTCATTGGCGCCAAGATAAAAGATGATGTCTTTGAGCGACTGGCTGCGAAAGTTTTTAATGCCGCGCGCGTTGAAGACGATGTTCTGCGCATAACGCATCAGCTTGAAAGAGAGCGCAAGGTCCTGTTTTAGCAGCGCTTCGATTCTGGCGAAGTCCGGTGAGTCAGTGTTCACTTCCTTCATCAGCTTTAAGGTTACGGACTGATTCTGGATAAGCTTGTTGTTAGCGTGAATGACCGGCTTGCTGAAAAAGTGCCCCTGAAAGAGGGTGCAGCCGAGGTTGCGGTAGCACTCATACTCTTCCTGCGTTTCAACCTTCTCGGCCAGAAAGACTGTGCCCTTGAGCAGCTCAGCTTTGCTTTCAATGTACTCTTTGATCTCTTCCGGCGTGCTCATGCGCACATCAAATTTGATGATGCTGACATAGGGCAGAAAATCGTTCCATGTATCGCCGAGTTCGAAATCGTCCAGGGCGATACGAAAACCGTGCTGATAAAGCTGTTTTACGGTCTTAAGCAGGCGTGGCGTGGGTTCAGCCGTTTCGAGTATTTCCACAATCACGCGATCTTTGGGCAAGGTCTCCGCCATGCCCTGTATTAACAATTCATAGGGGAAGTTAACGAAGATCGCGCTGTATTCCTTGAGACGGCCCAGCGGCGCACCAAGAAATTGTTCTACGATAATTTGGGCAGTGGCATATTCCGGAGTAACGTCGGGAAACCGGTTCGTCATGCTGTCTCTGAACAACAGCTCATAACCGACTGTGTTCATATTTTCGTCAAAAATCGCCTGGCGGGCGACAAAAGAAAACATTGGATACTCCATACAGATGCCTGTAGATATCAAAACCCGGTTAAACAGGTATGTAACCGGTTAATCCCCCAGCATTTTCTCTTACCGATGAAAGGGAAGCCTGGACGAAAATGGCAAAGACGCATGTGGGTCTTACAGAAGGCAGTATCTTTTGTAAACTTCTTAGGGACTTAAGTCAAATCCCATCTACGTTTACAGGGCATTATTGAGCCGGTTTTCTGAAAAAATGTTCAGTTCGCTAAAAAAATAACCCGATTGCCTGCAACCGGGTTTTTAATGAGGGGAACCCGATTATGACCGAGAGACAACGCCGGCTTTTTCCAGCATAGCGTGTAACAAGACATTTGCCCCGGCCGTGACCTGTTCCGGCGCGGAATATTCTATCTCATTGTGACTGATGCCATCTTTGCAGGGAATAAAAATCATGCCAGCAGGTGCGAGCATACTCATATACACCGCGTCATGTCCGGCACCTGAGACAATATCCATAGAAGAGTAGCCTAATTTTTGCGCTGCCCGTCGTACGGCCTCTTTACAATCCGGGTGGAAAGGCGCGGCAGGGTAGTGGGAGACCTGTTGCAGCGCTACGCTTAGCCCGGTTTGTTGTTCAATCTGCGCAATGTACGCTTTTAAGGCCGCATCCATTTTGTCCACCTCGGCGTCGGTCATATTGCGAAAGTCGATGGAGAATTTCACACTGCCGGGCACGACGTTGCGGCTGTTAGGATGCACCTGCACCATGCCCACGGTCCCGCGTCCGTGAGGCGCAAATTGCCCGGCAATATTGACTACTTCCTGCATGATATGTGTGGCAACTTGCAGGGCGTCTTTGCGCATCGCCATGGGCGTTGGTCCGGCGTGGGACTCCATCCCCGTAACGGTACAGTCATACCAGCGAATACCGAGCACTGCCTGCACCACGCCGATGGTGATGTCCTGATCTTCAAGGATGGGGCCTTGCTCGATATGGGCTTCAAAATAGGCGCCGATAGGGTGGTCGCCCGGTACAACGTCGCCCGCATAACCAATTTTGAACAGCTCATCTTCCACCGATTTTCCTTCGGTGTCGGTTGCGGCATAGGCTGTCTCCAGCGGGAAGATACCCGCGAAGACGCCGGAGCCCATCATGACCGGCACAAAGCGTGAGCCTTCTTCGTTAGTCCAGAAAACCATCTCTACCGGCGCTTCGGTTTCAATACCGCGATCGTTCAGGGTTCGAATAACCTCCAGCGCCGAGAGCACGCCAAAGTTGCCATCGAACTTGCCCCCGGTTGGCTGGGTGTCGATATGGCTACCGGCGACAATCGGTTTTAGAGCATTGTTGCGGCCTGGGCGGCGCATAAAGACATTGCCGATCTGATCTATTTCGACCGTCAACCCGGCCGCTTTTCCCCAGCCGACGACCAAATCTCGACCCTGACGGTCGAGGTCGGTCAGCGTTAAGCGGCAGACTCCGCCTTTGGGGGTAGCGCCAATTTGCGCGAGGTCCATTAACGATTGCCACAAACGCTCGCCATCAACCCGCAGGTCACTGATATCAACGCTATTCGTATCTGGTGAAACGACTTCACTGCTCATGATTATTTCCTCAATGTCAGGTGATTAGCGGGCGACGGCCTGTGGGGCGCGCTGGCGCTCCCATGCAGCCGCTGCGCTGAAATCCGGGCCGAACGCCGGACGTTTGATATAGCGCCCCGCGCCTTCGCGGGCGCGCAGGTCGCCATCAGCCCATACCAACTGGCCCTGGCTGATGGTGAAGGCCGGTACGCCGGTTACCGTGCGGCCTTCGAAAATATTAAAATCGTTGCGCGAATGATGAGTGCTAGCGGAGAGCGTTTTGCTGCCCGCCGGGTCCCAGAGCACCAGGTCTGCATCTGCGCCCTGCGCCACACAGCCTTTACGCGGATAAATATTGAAGAGGCGCGCGGTATTGGCGGAGGTAATCGCCACAAACTCGCTCGGTGTCAGGCGTCCGCTGTTGACTCCCGCATCCCAGATGACCGCCATTCGTTCTTCCACGCCGCCGCAGCCGTTGGGGATTTTTGTGAAATTATCGCGGCCCGCCGCCTTCTGGTTGGCGCAAAACGTGCAATGGTCGGTGGCGGTGGTGTGGAGCTGACCGGATTGCAGGCCGTGCCACAGCGCTGACTGGTGGGATTTATCGCGAAACGGCGGGCTCATGACGTGAGCGGCGGCAAAGCTAAAGTCCGGATGGCGGTAGACGCTGTCGTCAATGACTAAATGCCCGGCAAGAACTTCGCCATAGACGCGCTGCCCACGACCACGCGCGCGGGCGATGGCTTCAGCAGATTCGCGGCAGGAGACATGTACCACGTAAATTGGCACCCCCATAATGCTGGCGACCGTGATGGCGCGGTTGGCGGCTTCACCTTCCACTTCCGGCGGGCGGGAGAGGGGGTGGGCTTCCGGCCCGGTGATGCCTTGCTTGAGCATCTCTTGTTGCAGCAGGTAAACCATCTCGCCGTTTTCCGCGTGTACTGTCGGCATCGCCCCCAGTTCAAGGCAGCGGCGGAAGCTGTTCATCAGGGTTTCGTCATCGCACATGATGGCGTTTTTGTAGGCCATAAAGTGTTTGAAGCTATTGACACCTTCCTGTTGGACCAGCGTGCCCATGTCCTGGCGTACGCTTTCGTCCCACCAGGTTACGGCGACGTGGAAGCTGTAATCGGACGCCGCTTTTTCCGCCCAGCCGCGCCATTGTTGATAAGCGTCCATCAGCGGTTGCTGTGGGTTAGGGATGACGAAATCGATGATAGTGGTTGTGCCGCCCGCCAGTGCGGCAGCGGTGCCGCTGTAGAAGTCATCGACCGTAGTGGTGCCCATAAACGGGAAATTCATATGGGTGTGCGGGTCAATGCCGCCGGGCATGACATACAGCCCGCCCGCGTCTACGGTTTCGGTTGTGGCGGGGATGTCCCATTGGGATGCATCGCCGACGGCCGCAATGACGCCGTCGACACAGAGCACATCGGCACGACGCTGATGGTCCGCGTTGACGACGGTTCCGCCTTTGATCAACAGGTTACGCATTCGTTTTCTCCTGTAGTGCTTTGGTTTGATTAGTTATGTTCTTTTCCCCTCACCCTGACCCTCTCCCCTAAGGGGCGAGGGGACTGGATCGAGCTGGTTTGCTTTTCCCCCTCTCCCCAAAGGGGCGAGGGGACTGGACCGAGCAGGCCTGCTTTTCCCCCTCTCCCTTGAGGGAGAGGGTCGGGGTGAGGGGGAGCAGGCCGCACACCGTCAACTACGCCGTGGCGGCCATCGGGTTATTCGGGTGCGTCGTCCAATTGGCATACTGGTCCGTTACCACCTTGCCGGTACGCTTATCCACTTCGTCGGGTTGCAGACTGCGCAGTGAAATGCAGTTCTCCACCGGGCAAATCGAGGCGCACAGGTTGCAGCCGACACAATCCTCTTCGCGCACTTCGAAACGCCGTTCGTCACCCGTGGTGGCGGAAATCGCCTGGTGCGACGTGTCCTCACACACCAGATGGCAGCGCCCGCACTTAATGCACGACGCCTGGTCGATCACCGCTTTATCTACGTGGTTGAGGTTGAGATAGCGCCAGTCGGTAACGCTTGGCAGTGCCATGCCGCGAAAGTCTTCGAGGGTCCGGAATCCTTTCTGGTCCATGTAGTTCTCAAGGCCGCTTATCATGTCGCGCACAATCTGGAAGCCATGAACCATCGCGGCGGTACAGACCTGCACCGTTGCGCACCCCAGCGCGATAAACTCCGCCGCATCGCGCCAGGTGGAGATGCCGCCAATGCCGGAAATCGGCAGTCCACGGGTTTGCGCGTCGCGGCCAATTTCCGAGACCATATTCAGCGCAATCGGCTTCACCGCCGGGCCGCAATAGCCGCCGTGTGAACCCTGGCTGCCGGTATGCGGCGACATCAACATCTGGTCGAGATCGACGCCAATCACTGAATTAATGGTGTTGATAAGCGACACGGCATCCGCGCCGCCCGCTTTCGCGGCTCTCGCCGGGTAACGAATATCGGTGATATTCGGCGTCAGTTTGACGATCACCGGCAGGCTGCAATATTGTTTGCACCAGCGGGTGACCATTTCGATATATTCCGGTACCTGGCCGACCGCCGCGCCCATCCCGCGCTCGCTCATGCCATGCGGGCAACCGAAGTTAAGCTCGATACCGTCTGCCCCCGTGGCTTCTACCTGCGGCAGAATGGTTTTCCACGCTTCTTCTTCGCAGGGCACCATGATCGACACCACTACCGCCCGGTCGGGCCAGCGTTTTTTGACGCGGGTAATCTCTTCAAGGTTGATGGCCAGCGTACGGTCAGTGATGAGCTCGATATTATTCAGCCCCAGAACGCGCCGATCGGTACCGAGTAGAGTGCCGTAGCGCGGCCCGCTGACATTCACCACATGCGGATCCAGCCCGAGCGTTTTCCACACCACGCCGCCCCAGCCCGCCTGAAAGGCGCGTTCCACGTTGTACTCTTTGTCGGTAGGCGGCGCAGACGCCAGCCAGAACGGATTGGGGCTTTTGATGCCCAGAAAATCGGTATGCAGACTAGCCATGAGAGTGCTCCTGAAATGAGGTGGCGTTAGCGGCGTCGGAGATAGTGAGGGCCAGCGCGATAGAGCGGGCGGCGAGTTTGCCCTGGCGTACGGCATCGACCGTCAGGTCAAGGCCGCCTGCACAGCAGTCACCTCCGGCCCAGACATCCGCCAGCGAGGTGCGGCCGCACTCGTCGGTAGCGATACGCCCGTGTTTAAGTTGGATGGCTTGTCCGACAGGGGCGCTGTCGAAGGTCTGACCGATGGCTTTAAGCACCATGTCGGCCTCCAGCGTGAAGGTCTCATTGCTGACTTCACCTTGCCGCACCACGCTGAACGTCACGCCGGTCAGTTGGCGATTGTGCTGCTCGAAGCGCAGAGGGGCGGCCCACAGGCGTATCGTTACACCATTAAGCTGTGCCCACTGGCGCTCTTTTTCTGAAGCTTTCATCTGTGCTTCGCCACGGCGATAGACCAGCGTGACCTCCTGAGCGCCAAGCTTTTTCGCCTGAACGGCGGCATCGACGGCGGTCATACCGCCACCAATCACCACCACTTTGCGGCCAACGGGGAGCTCGCTGAGATCCGCGCACTGGCGCAACCTGGCAATAAAATCCACCGCTTCACAAACGCCTTCGGGTTCTGCGTCGTCGGTTTCCAGTTGGTTAACACTCGCCAACCCAAGGCCGAGAAATACCGCATCGTGGCTGGCCCGTAACTGCGCGAGGCTGAAATCTTCGCCCAGTGTTTGACCCGTGTGCAGCGTAATACCGCCGATGGAGAGCAGCCAGGCCACTTCGCGTGCGGCGAAATCGTCGGTCACTTTGTAGCTGGCAAGGCCGTATTCATTCAGGCCGCCTGCTTTGCTGCGGGCATCAAAGAGATCCACGCTGTGGCCCGCTATCGCCAGATGATGAGCGACGGTAAGCCCGGCGGGACCAGCGCCGACCACGGCAACACGTCTACCGGTTTCAGGCCCACGAACGAACAACGGTTTACCGGGGTTAGCAAAAAAATGATCGGTGGCGTGGCGCTGAAGCAGGCCGATATTAAGTGGGCGACCATCCTGAGCGTTACGTACGCAGGCCTGTTCACACAAGGTTTCGGTAGGGCAGACGCGGCTGCAGATCCCGCCTAACACATTGGCGCGCAAAATGACCTCTGCCGCACCGCGATCGTTGCTCTGGGCGATGCGCTGGATAAAGCTCGGCACATCAATATCCGCCGGGCAGGCCCGCGAGCAGGGGGCGTCAAAGCAGTAGTAACAGCGTTCTGCTTCAATCACTGCCTGGGGGGCAGTTAACGGGGGGGCGCAGTCCGCAAACTCGCGGGCATACGCGTCGGGAGCAAGCCGTGCGGCCTGGATCCCCTGGGCATGGCTACCTGAATCGTTGCTCATCATGCTTCTCCTGAATTGTCAGTGGGGTTATCTCTCCCCGCGTTAAAATCCTGACCATATGGTTAAGTTTTCGCGTAATAACCATGCTAATTACGTGCCATTTACGACAAGTTTGCTGCATGACGCGTAAATTCAGGGACCCAGAGAAACATGAATAAAATAACCGGACGTTTATTGCTGTTTTTTGGTGCATTTCGCACCTTATTTGACGCTGATTGCTGCATTTTGCGGCAGGATTCATTCAAGGCCGCAGATCCGCCAGACGCAACGCAAAACATGTTCTGTCGCCCGTTGCTGTGCCGTCTTGCTGTGTGAGTCCTCTCCCAGCACGGCGGCAATCTGGATATCAAAATCCGCATAGGTTTGGGTCATCGACCAGACGGTAAAAAAGAAGTGGGTGGTGTCCATCGCAGAGAGCTTGCCGAGCGCAATCCAGCCATCCAGGATGCGGGCCTTTTCCGCTACCAGTTGTCGAAGTTGGGTTTTTAGCAGCGGGTGAACCACCTGCGCGCCTTGCAGGATCTCATTGGCGAACAGGCGGGAGGCTTCCGGGCGGGCGAAACTAAAGCCGATCTTTTTACGGACATACTCTTCCAGCGCGGTTTTGGGATCGGCGCTGGCAGAGATCCCCTCCAGCGGCGCCAGCCAGTCGTGCAGAATGCACTCCAGCACGCGCAAATAAAGGGTTTGTTTATTGCCAAAGTAGTAGTGCAGATTGGCTTTAGGCAGGTCGGCGGCATCGGCAATCTGTTGCATGGTGGTGCCGCGAAACCCATAACGGGCGAAGACCCGTTCGGCTGCGGGCATAATGATCGCCTCGTTATCCTGGCGAATACGCCCTTTCTCCAGCGAGACCGCAATGCCGCTCAGCAGGCTTTCGTTCATGACAGGCTCCAGTGAAATCCGCCCTCCCTGGCGGGGGAGGGGTTATTTCAGTTTCGCCGCGGCATCCCAGACGGTATGGGTCATCGCGCTGTCACCCGGATCTTTTTTGATTACCGGGGTATCGCCACCGCTGTGCAGTAAAACATCAATGGTGCGACGGTAGGCCGCCGGGTCGAGATAGCCGATTTTCGGTGTGTTGGCGTTAGTGATGAGCTTCGCCACGTTCTCCATCTGGCGAGTCTGTACCTCTTCGGTGGCGGCGCCGGACGCATCTTCAGCAACCACGATTTTCGCCGCCTCTTGTGGGTGTTTCACCGCATAATCCCAGCCTTTGAACGAGGCTTTGAGGAACTTCGCCATTTTGGCGACGAACGCCGGGTCTTTCAGGCTGGAATCCAGCACATACAGGCCATCTTCGAGAGTGGAAACGCCCTGATCCTCATACGGGAAGGTGATCAGATCCGCTTCTTTTAAGCCTGCGTCGATCAACTGCCAGTATTCGTTGTAGTTCATCGTTGAGATACAGGCAGCCTGATCCTGCAACAGAGGATCGACGTTAAAGCCCTGTTTGAGGATGGTAATGTCTTTGCCCGGTTTCAGGTTCAGTTTGCTCATCCAGTTGAAGAAGGGGTACTCATTGCCGCCGTACCAGACGCCCAGCGTTTTACCTTTGAAGTCGGCAGGCGTTTTAATGCCGCTCGATTTTTTACAGGTCAGCATCATCCCGGAACGATCATAAATCTGTGCAATGTTCACCAGCGGCACGCCCGCCTCGCGTGAGGCCAGCGCATCCGGCAGCCAGTTGACGATGACATCCGCGGATTTGCCAGCAATCACCTGAACCGGGGAGATATCCGTACCGCCGGGTTTGATCGTGACATCCAGTCCTTCCTCTTTATAAAACCCTTTTTCCTGCGCCACGTAGTAGCCAGCGAATTGCGCCTGCGGTACCCATTTCAACTGCAGCGTGATTTTCTCTGCTGCGTGTGCTGAAAAGGTAAAAGCCACAGACATTGCCGCCAGCAACAACCCCCGGCGAAAAGCGGAACGTTTCATCATGGGATAACTCCTCGGGTTAGTGTGCATCATCATGTTTTTATGTTGTTTTACTTTTCCGTTGCCATCCCGCGAATCGAGGGATGCCAGAAATTTACGCGGCGATCGAGCCGGACCAGCAAGGTGTAAATCAGCGAACCGGCCAGCGATGACACCACAATCGCTGACCACACGATGGGCATATGCATGCGCGCCGATTCTGTGGAGATACGAAAGCCAAGCCCGGCGGTCGGTGAGCCAAAATATTCGGCGACGATGGCGGTAATCAGCGCCAGGGTGGCGTTCACTTTCAGGGCGCTAAAAATAAAAGGCAGTGCGGCGGGCAGGCGCAGCATGCGCAACTGCTGGTGGGGCGTTGCGGCGTAGCAATACATCAGCTCTTGCTCAAGCTTGCCGCTCGCTTTCAGCCCGGCAAGCGTGCTGACCAGCGCCGGGAAAAAGGTCACCAGAATGACCACGGCAGCTTTTGACGGCCAGTCGAAACCAAACCACATCACCGCGATAGGCGCGACGCCAACCAGCGGTACGGTGCTGGTCAGGCTGGCGACCGGCAGCAGCCCGCGTTGCAGGAAGGGTAATCGGTCAATAAGCAGCGCCACGCCAATGCCTAAACCACAACCCAGCAGATATCCCACCAGCACCGATTTGAGGACCGTTTGTACCAGGTCACCCGCCAGTAGTGAGACGCCGTCGACTAACGCCGTGAGAATATCCAGTGGCGCAGGCAGGATGACCTGCGGAACGGCAAAGCCGGTGACCAGAATCTGCCAGAACCACAGCAGCCAGATGCCGAGCAGCGCGGCGACGGCGGCAGGCGGAACCGGGGCGCTCGCCAGTCGCTGTACGCTGACGGCGGCAAGCAGCGCCAGGGCGAGGGTGCTCAGGCCATTAAACGGCAACAGCGCAAGCCAAAGTGCGCTGCCTGCGAGCGCAGCGGCGAACAGCACGCTACGTAAAGCCGTCTGTGAACAGGCCAGCAGCGAACAGACAACAAGTAACAGCGCATGGAAACGAAGCCCATAAGCGGCATCGCTGTCTCCGCTTAACTGAATCAGCGACAGAACAGCAACAATGAAGGCACTGACTAACAACAGGGTGCCGGGCGTTGTATTTTTTTTCATCATGCCCCCTTACGCTGGCGCATCACCAGCCGTTCGGTCAGGGTTACCAGCCCGGTTAATGCCAGGCCCAGCAGGGAGGCCATCACCAGCGCAGACCAGATCTGAATGGTGTTGCCGTAATAGGAGCCGGTGAGCAGCCTTGCCCCCAGCCCGGCCTGTGCGCCGGTGGGCAGCTCCGCCACCATCGTGCCGACCAGACCACTGGCAATGGCGACGCGAAAGGCCGGAAAGAGATAGGGCAACGAGGAGGGCAGACGCACCATCCAGAAGATATCGACCCGTCTGGCGGCATAGGTATGCACCAGTTCCATCTCCATTTTTTGCGGCGAACGCAGCCCCTGCACGGTGGCGATGGTGACCGGGAAAAAGCACAGGTACATGGCGATGGTTGCTTTGGGGAGCATACCCGTAACCCCCAGACTGCCGAGAATAATTAGCACGATGGGGGCAATCGCCAGTACCGGAATAGTTTGCGAGGCGACAATCCACGGCATCAGCGCTTTATCGAGCGTCCGTGAATGGACAATGCACACCGCCAGCAGTACGCCTAACATCACGCCCATGGCGAAACCGGTCAGCGCGGCGCTGGCGGTCACCCAGGTATGCAGTAATAGGTTGCGCGGCGAAGTGAGCGGCCACTGGGTGATGCTGTTCCAGATATCAATAACCAACTGATGCGGTGCAGGCAGCAGCGGGCGGGTGGCATTGAGGGAGGCTGCAATCAGGTCTGTGCTTGTCCAGGGGCCGCGCGGGGTCAGTACACGGTCGATCACCCCGGAAGCATTCAGGGCGAAAGCCAGCACGTACCAGAGGATCAACGCCACCAGCAATACGCTGCCGACGGGCAGAACGTGCAGATGCAGACGCTGACTAATGGTCATGATGTCCCTCCACCAGTGCTTCGCGCACATCGGCGGCGAGCTGTAAAAACGCCGGGGTATCGCGAATGGCAAGGGAGCGCCCGGCGGGAAGCGGGGAGTCAATTACCTTCACAATCCTGCCCGGACGCGGCGACATCACCACAATTTTGGTCGACAGGTAGACGGCCTCGGAAATGGAGTGGGTCACAAAGACCATCGTGCGCTGTTCGTTAAACCACAGTTGTTGTAACTGCTGGTTGAGATTGTCGCGCGTCAGTTCATCCAGCGCGCCAAAGGGTTCGTCCATCATCAGAATTTTGGGTTCAAAACCCAGCGCACGGGCAATGGAGACGCGCTGTTGCATGCCGCCGGAAAGCTGCCACGGATATTTTTTCTCAAAGCCTTTTAGCCCGACGCGTGCCAACTGCTCGCGGGCGATTTCGTCGCAGCGCTCCGGCGGCACGCCCTGGATTTGCAGCGGCAGTTTGACGTTGGCCAGCACGGTGCGCCATGGCAACAGGACCGGGGCCTGGAAGACATAGCCGTAGGCCCCCGCCTGGCGTGCCTCCGAAGGCGACATATCGTTAACCAGCACTTCGCCGGAGGTGATGGGTTCGAGGTCTGCAATGGCACGCAATAACGTGGTTTTGCCACAGCCGGAAGGGCCGATAAACGAGACAAACTCCCCCTGGCGAATGGTCAGGTTAATGTCTTTGAGCGCATGTACCGGCTGGTCGGCTGCCGGATAAATCACGTTGGCCTGGTTTACCCTGATGGCAGGCCGTGCGGTGGCGGTTGCCGGTTTTAACGGTACGACCGCAGATTCCTCTGCATAGATCAACTGGCTCATTCCAGGCCTCCCCTGTTTTTTGACTAACTGGTTAAGTTTGTTTCTCTATGCCATTTTTGTGCCAGGCGTTAAAAGGCGGTTCTTCGCGGTTTTTGGCGGCAAAATAAGGTTTTTTGATGGCTAAATTGGTGCAAATGTCGACAATGGTGCGTGGTCGTGGGGCAAGGCGGTGTGGGGAAGTCAGGGCGAATTCGGTGAAAAAAGAAGCGGTAGTATGCAGGTTACACGCCCCCTTCGCAAAGGGGGAGTGACAGTCTGAATGTGGCGGTGTGGCAGATGAGGTTATAGCCCGTATAAGGCGGCTATCAGTCCGACGATTCCGCCTGCAGCCAGTAAAATCAGCGGCGAAAGGCGGGTTTTCAAAAACAGGACAATACAGACCGCGATCGTGGCGAGTTGCAGATAATCATGGATCACCGCTCCGGCGACCAGCGCCCCGCCGGAGATAACCAGCCCGACCGTCAGCGGGATTAACGCATGGTTTAACACGCGTTTCATTTTCTCGTCGGTGTTCTTATTCCATAAGGTCACACACGCCACCACGATCAGTGACGAGGGGATGAACTGGCAAACGGTCGACACCATCAGCCCGGCGATGCCCGCAACACGCCAGCCGACCAGTGAGGTAATCATCATATTGGGGCCAGGCGCGGCCTGGGCGAGAGCGAATAGTTCGCTGAACTCCCGTGAGGTCATCCAGTGGTGCACATCGACCACCTGGCGTTGCAACTCAGGGATAATGGCATTACCGCCGCCCAGGGCTAAAAACGAGAGCTGTAAAAAAATGAAGGCGAGGGAAAACAGCGTTGTCATGATGTGTGTTTCCGGTAGCTCAGCATAATACTCAGCGGCACGGCGACCAGTAAGACTGGCAGCAGCGGCAGGCGGAAAAGGGCAATCGCAACAATGATCCCGCCAAGAATAAGCCACGATGTCAGCGCACGCGGCATTGAGCGCAGGATTTTCAGGCCAGTAGCAATGATAAGCCCCGCGGCAGCGGCGGATATACCGGCGAAGACCGAGGCGACCAGCGGGTTGTCATGCCAGAGCAGCCAGATATTGCCAAGACAGACGATAACCAGCAGCGGTGCGGTCAGTAACCCCACCAGCGCGATAAATCCCCCTTTTATGCCATGAAATTCCACCCCGGTGGCGACGCACAAATTCACGGCATTTCCGCCAGGCAGAAACTGACACAGCCCCAGCAGTTCGGCAAAGCGTTGTTCTGATAACCAGCGCTTTTTTTCCACCAGCGCCCGGTGCATAAGCGGCAACACCCCGCCAAACCCGGTCACTCCTAACATAAAACAGGCCAGCCAGAGCTGCCCCAATGTGGGTTTCGCGTCAGGCGACGCGGACATCTTCTTATTTTCTTGCACAACGACCTACCTTTAATGGCCGGATCCCTGGCGATCGATAACCCATTTGTAATCTTGATGAAATTACAGGAATTTCATCGGCAGAAAAATGATCGCCGCCGGGATCCGCAGCGACAGATATCGCAAGAGGGCGAAGGGATGGTGGGATTTCATCTACGCTAAGGAGATGGATCAACATGCAGGAGGTGCTATGGCTGATATGAATCGTCGCTGTTTTATGAAGATGCTCTCTGGCGCTGCGCTGACGACCCCCTGGTTGCTTGAGGCGGCTGAAAAGGGGCAGTCCGCGGCAGCTTCGGCTCCCGTGACCGGGGCTTTCTTGCTTTCGCCAAAAGAGTGGGTACCCAATAATCCTGTGTTGCCCGTATTGCTGTATCGTCAGGTGAGTCCGGGGCGGGCAACAGCCCAGGACGCGCAGCAGTTGTTTGCGAAAAATGGCTGGCCGCCGCAATGGGTGGACGGGGTGTTTGATTACCATCACTACCACAGCACGGCGCATGAGGTGCTGGGTTTTGTCGGCGGTGAAGCCAGGTTGATGTTGGGCGGTCCGGGCGGTAAAGAATTGACCGTGCGGGCGGGCGATGTGGTGGTATTACCTGCCGGGACGGGGCACTGTAATCTCGGCAGTAGCGCGGATTTTTCCGTCGTCGGCGCGTATCCACCAGGGCAGGATTTCGATCTCTGCCGTGATGCAGCCGATGCGCAAAGGTTAGCCGCGATTGCCAGTGCGACATTTCCTCATAGCGACCCGGTTTTTGGCGCGCAGGGATTGCTTTTAGAGCAATGGCTTTAATCGTGTTGCCAGGAATTTTCTTGTTTTATGGCAGGGCTAACTTTGCGGTCTACGCTTAAAGCGCATTAGGAATGCAAAGCTCTCTGTGTATGTAATGATGGTCTTCTCTATTGAAAGACATTGTTGGATAAAAGGTTTTGGACATGTTGCGGCCAGCTCGTGAGAGCTGGCTTTTTTTTGGCCATTTAGTGGTTTTTTTTGGAACCTTTAGGAAATTATGATCGCCGTCATAATTCTGAAAAGCTGGTATGATCTGCTTATTGCCAGGAATTTTCCGATAGACTACTATGGCTTCACCCCCAGACAGAGCTAACGCCACAATAGATAGTGAGTGCCGGAGATAAGCGCCGGGAGGGTAAATAAACTTGAAGTATTTGCTCGACTTAAAACACCAGGCCCTGGCATCTGCCAGGGCTTAATCGTTTTTAGCGCCGCTGTTTTTCTTCGCCCTGCGCATTTCGTTATTCCCCTTCGATCGCCGGAGATCCTGTTTATCGTTGCGCTTTGCAATAACCTCTTCTATACACTGCATATTCACGTCGTTACACTTGCGCGACATCCGGCACTGAACCACTGAGAACCCCTATGGATATTGAGAAAATCAAGCAACTGATCAAATTGGTCGAAGCGTCAGGCATCTCCGAACTGGAAATTTCCGAAGGCGAAGGGTCGGTGCGTATCAGTCGCGCGGTCGCTACCCCTGCGGCACAGCATACGTATACCCTCCCCGTCATGCCGCAACCAGCACAGTCAAACGCGGTTGCGCCAGTCGTAACCACAGTGGCGGCAGAGTCTGCTGCCGCACAAATCAGTGGTCACATCGTGCGTTCCCCAATGGTCGGGACCTTCTATCGCACGCCGAGCCCGGATGCCAAAGCGTTCTGTGAAGTCGGCCAGAAAGTGAATGTGGGCGATACCCTGTGTATTGTTGAAGCGATGAAAATGATGAACCAGATCGAAGCGGACAAAGCAGGGGTAGTGAAGGCGATTCTGGCGGAAAGTGGTCAGCCTGTTGAGTTTGACGAGCCGCTGGTCGTCATCGAATAACGCGACTGACGACCGGCATATCAGGATGCCCTGCTACCCTAACGGACGAGTGCGATGTTCGCCTGGACCGGGGGGGCCTGGCGAAAAAAGTCCTCATGCAGCGCAACCTGGTTACGCCCGCGCTTTTTCGCTGTATAAAGCGCGGCGTCGGCGGCGCTGTACAGGTTTTCAAAATCACTGTTTTTCATGCCAAGGCTGACACCGAAACTGGCGGTCACCAGTTGTTGCGGTAAGACATCCAGCGGCGATGCATTCAGGGAAGAGTGAATGTAACTGGCAATGATCATCGCATCTTCAATGCGGGCTTCCGGCAGTAAAATCGTAAACTCTTCACCGCCGACGCGACCAATGGACGCACTTTCCGGCAGCGCGCGGCGAATGCGCGATACCAGCGCGCAAATCACCCTGTCACCCGTGGGGTGACCATATTCATCATTGATGCGTTTGAAGTGATCAATATCCAGCAGGATCAGAGCGACGTTTGCCTGCGTCAGGGATTTATTGATGTGGTTGATGATGGCGCTGCGGTTAAAGACGGCGGTGAGCGGGTCGTGCGTGGCCTCATACTCAAGCTGCGCCGCCAGTTTTTGCAGTTGCTCATTCATACGGTTCAGTTCACGTTCCGCACGGTCGCTGCGGCTGATCACGCGGTAGGATTCGCGGATCAGGCGTTGATAATGCTTCGCCACGCTCCACAGTTTTTCACGACAGGCGTCTGCGGGCAGCGTGGCGTCTGCCGCTGCCAGGCGAGCCTCTTCGAGTACGGAATATTCCTCCTTGAAAAGCTCATTAATATCTAGCATGCGTCAAGATCCGGGATAAGAAAGACCGCCAGGGAAGGGAAGTCGATACGTAACTCCTGACCGAACTCTTCGGAAATATCGTCTTCCTCGTCATAGTACCAGTGCAGCTCGCAGGCGATACCGCCTTTCGCAAAGCCATTCAGACACTCGAACAGTTCAAATAACAGCTTGGTGCTGGAGCTATTGAAATAGCTCAGCGCGACATGCAGACGAACCGGTTCATCGGTGGCCGGTTTGTCTTGCAGCCAGTTCTCAATGGCCTGCAACAGCGGGCGAAAGAACGCCGCGGCATTTTCAGGATAGGCTTCACCTTTAAGCACCAGACGATGTGCTGAAAAATCAAAATTCACTTCCGGTGTGGCCTGGGTTGCGGGCTGCTCAATGGAAGAGGTTAATGTCATATCAGTCATGGCAAAACGTTGCCTTTAGGTGAAAGGCGGACAACGGACTGGCCGCCAGTGGATGAATGCGATACTCCAGTGGCTCACTGGTATCCCGCGCCATGGTCAACAAACCAATGTTCGCACCCTTGCTTGTGGCAGGCGCTTCACTGCGTAATCCCTGTTTCCAGGCATTGCGGATTTCCGCCTGGGTCATTGTGCGCAGGACTTCGAGGTTTGTTTTTAGCAAAGAGGATTCTTCCGGGCCAACCAGATTTGCGGTTTCGAGGTAATAATTTGCCTGGTCGGTGTGAAAACACAGTGAACCATAGCGCAATTCATCCTGGCCCGTGCACAGAAAGCGTTCATCCGATGAATAGCGAACGATGTTTTGCCCCATCTCGATAAAGACGGAGAATAATTTGCGACGCGTCGCAGAGGAGGCTTCATGTTTATCCAGCCACGTGCGCATCACGTCACCCATCGACACAATGTGCTGTTGGGAAAAATAGCCCGTGTAAAAAAGCTCGACAGCGCTTTGCCGCTGAAGAGTGAAAAGGGGGAGCAAAACCGCTTCTTTGACCTGCAGGTCGCTTATTTTCATTTAATTTATCACCAACGGAAACCAAACCAGGTCATGTCATCACGCGCGGATTGCTTGCCCTGCCAGCTCGTCAGCGCCAGGAGTAGCGCCTCGGAAATGGATGACATTGGCAGCGCACGTTGCTGCAATAACAATGACTGAATACGCTTCTTACCAAACATTATTTCCCGCGGACCGCCAATCTGGTCGGTTACGCCATCGGTTACGATCAACAACTGATCGCCGCGACGTAACGGACGCTGATGACGACGCCACTGATAATCTATGGCCGTATCTGAATAGCCGATACCTTTGCGATCGCCGTCAAGATTAACGACCTCTTCGTCGTCCGCGCCGAGCATAAAGGCATGCATACGCGCGTTAGACCAAATGAGCTGCTCATTTTGCGTATCGACAAACACGGCGATGGCGTCACAACCGTCGTTGGACTGGCCCATATCTGCGGTGGGATGACTCTGGCTCAACGTCTGTTTTATATAATGGTTGATTGACGCGAGCAGGCGATCTGGCTCGTGGGCCTGCGCCTGAGTCAGCGCTTTTTCGAGCGCAGACGAAAAAATAAAGGTCATAAACGCACCGGGAACGCCGTGCCCGGTACAGTCGGCCAGCACCAGAAGCCAGCCGTTTTCGCAGCGCTGAAAGGCGTAAATATCGCCGCCGACACAATCACGTGGGTGCCAGTACAGACACCAGTCATTCAGCGTTTGCTCAATGTTTTGCCGTGAGCGGCTGAGCATGGACTCCTGAATGATGCGTGCATATTCAATGCTTTGCATGATTTGCCTATGCTGTTTCGCCTGCAAATCCGATACCGTGCGAATCAGATCAAGACCGAGGCCAATACCGATGTATTGGTTATCTTCGGTCAGGATAAACCCCTCGGTAATCGCTTTATCGCCCGTTTCGATGACGCGCTCGGCCAGGTAATCCAGGCCTGCGTCAGCCTCGACAATGAGCGGCGTTTTATCCATAAACGCGATGCAGCTTTTCTGGTCATACAGTTCATGGAAAAACGGACGGCTCATCTGCGAAAGAAAAATGTGGCGGTTAATCATGCCAATAGGGCGATTCTGTTCAAGAACGGGTAAGCCAATCAGTGACTTATGTTCGGAGAACATCGACATGACCTGCACATTATTTGCTTCGGGGGTTACGTGCGGAACGGCAATACGTAACACGCCCGCAGTAAGCTGCCGCGATGAAAGAGGTATATCCATGATCCTGCTGTTTTCCTTGATAAGAATAATCTGAGGATAAAGCCTGATTGTGACGGTTTCATTGCAGCGGATTACAGATGATTATTACGGTAGATTATTGTTCCTAAAGGCAAATCACAGCCACTTTGCCAGAGGCAAAAAAAAGCCCGCACGTGACGTGCGGGCAAATAATACTGGAAGCAATGTGAGCAATGTCGTACCGAATACCTGAGCGATTTACTCAACTACTCGGTGATGAGAAAGATAATCTTTATCATCTTGGTTATCAACCCCAAATTTTGTGCAACTTTCAAAAAAAAGTGGCGGGGAGGGGTCTGCGGCTGTTCCCTGTCCCTCAAGGGGTGAGGAATCCCCACAAAAATGCGAGCACGAACGGTCCCCTCTCCTCTTTGGGGAGAGGGTTAGGGTGAGGGGGAAAATGCGGCTCTGATGGTCATTCCGTTCACCTTATGTTCCTTGCTTTTCTGTCGCGACAGAACCCGTGAACGTGCCAGGGTGGCTCACCGCCACCACCCTGGCGACCCGGGCTCCCGGCCAGGAAAATCGCCGCTGGCGCGGTCCATGATGCTTATGTCGTCTGACTTTCGGGTCGGGGACCAGCCTGCGTCCTTGTAGGCTATCCCCTCCGCCCTCAAGGGAGAGGGTGAAAAGCGGTTTCCTCGCCCCTGGAGTGAGGGGAAAAGGTCACTTTGCGGGAAAACCTACAGCCCCAGCGCCTCAAACTGTTTCCAGCTCACCTCGTCAACGTAGATTCCGTTCTCCAGCCGCTGTTGCCTGGCGCGGGCTTCCGGTTCGCCGGGAAGCAGAACATCGTGCCCCTGCTGGTCGTGCTTCATCCAGTCCAGTTGAGCCATCACCTCCTTAACATAATTCTCGCCCGCGCCCAGCCGGGCAGGATCGAAAATAATAGAAAGCATATTATTGATGATGCCCTTGCGCGGCGGGATCTGGTGGCTCTCGGTCTCGCCGCCGGTTAGCGCGGCCCCCAACAGGCTGCAAATCAGCGACAGCCCTGCGCCCTTATGCCCGCCGAAGGCCAGCAGCGCGCCATATGGCTCCTCCATTAGCCAGCGCGGATCGGTGGTGGGATTACCGTCTGCATCCACCGCACAGCCTGGCGGAATGGCGCGCCCCTCATTCCAGGCAATGCGCGCTTTATTCCCGGCGATGGCGCTGGTGGCGAAGTCCAGAATCACCGGCGCTCGCCCGCTGACCGGCACGCCCACGCAGAAGGGATTGGTGCCAAGGCGCGGGTTGCGTCCCTCAAACGGTAATACCGCAGACGGCGCGGCGACATTAGCAAAATGGATCGACACCAGCCCCTCCGCGGCGACCTGCTCGGCCCATGCGCCGATACGCCCCAGATGGTGTGAATCCGCAAGGCTTACCAGCGCGACGCCATATTGCTGCGCGCGTTCAATACCCGCCGCCATCGCCTGCCTGCCGAGAACCTGGCCAAAACCATATCCGCCATGAAAAGAGAGCAGGGGGCCAGCATCGCGAATCAGCCGCAACTGCGCCGACGGTTGTAAATCGCCCGCCAGAATGGCGCTGATATAGCGTGGAAGCAGGGTAACGCCGTGTGAATCGTGACCTTTTAGCGAGGCGTCGACGAGGTTGTCAGCGACCTGGCGGGCAATGTCTTGTGGGGTATTTACACGCACGAGATGCTGTTCCAGCAGTGTGCGCAATTGCTGGTGGGTTAATACGGGCATAATTAATCTTACCGCAAGCAGGGTTATTGAGTGTATTTTGACTATAGCGAGGATGCTTTTTTTACATAACCATCAAAAATAACTTAGCTTTGCCACTTTTTAACTATTCATCTTCATGAAACACCGAAAATCTCTATTGTGAATTTTTAGCTAAGCATTGCGAATAAAATCATTTCCTTTTTAATGCCCCGCCAGCCAATCATTTTCCGGATATGACTTATGAAACCTCCGGGGAAAGGACATGAATAAAATGAAAATGATCGCCAGCGCAATGTTGACCGTCGCGCTGAGCGGTATTAGCGCATCGGCGCTGGCAGAAGGAAAAATCAGCATTGCACAGCAGTTTGGTATTGGTTATTTGATTCTTGATGTGGTGCGTGACCAACAGCTTATCGAAAAAGAGGGGAAAAAAGAGGGGCTCGATATTGAGGTTGACTGGCGCACCATTTCCGGGGCAACAGGCATGAATGAAGCGCTACTTTCCGGCGCGCTGGATGTGGCATCTGCCGGGGTTCCACCGCTTCTGACCCTGTGGGATCGCACCAAAGACAAACAAAATGTGAAGGCGATTGCCTCATTAGGATCGATGCCTAACTACCTGCTCAGCAATAATCCGGCGGTGAAAACCATAAAAGATCTTAGCGATAAAGACCGTATCGCAGTACCCGCAGCAGGGGTGGGATTCCAGTCGCGAACCTTGCAAATTGAAACCGCCAAATTATATGGCAACGCCGATTTCAAACGTTTCGATAATATAAGCGTCAGCTTGCCACACCCGGATGCCAGTGCCGCATTAATTGCCGGTGGCTCGGAAATTACAACTCATTTCTCCAGCCCGCCATTCCAGTATCAGGCGCTGGAACACAGCAATGTACATAAAATTCTCAGCTCTTATGATGTGCTTGGCGGACAGGCGACATTTAACGTGTTGTACACCACGCAAAAATTCCATGATGAGAATCCAAAAACCTATAAAGCGTTTTATCGTGCGCTGGTCGAAGCGGCAAAAATTATTAATGCCGATAAAAATGCAGCCGCAGAAACCTATATTCGGGTAGAGAAATCTCGCCTGCCGCTGGCGCTGGTACAAAAAATTGTTAATGACCCGGAAATCAGCTTTACCGTCTCGCCTGAACGTACGGGTGTATACGCCGAAAAACTTCATGAGCTGGGCGTGTTGAAAAACAAAGCCGACTCCTGGAAAGACTATTTCTTCAACGAAGCGTGGGAAAACCCAGGCAGTTAAGCCGCATGGCGGAGGCAACGATGGCACAGACAACGTCCGACGGACCAATGCTGCAGGTCAGAAATGTGGATATTGAATACCGCACCCGTGAACGCCAGGTGCGGGCTACCCATGATGTCAGCTTTGATGTCTGGCCAGGCGATCGCTTTATTTTGCTCGGACCTTCCGGGTGCGGAAAATCCAGCCTGCTAAAAGCGGCAGGGGGTTTTCTTGCGCCGCGCGGCGGGGAAATGTTGCTCGAAGGACAACGTATTCGCGCCCCTGGTCCGGAGCGGATGATGGTTTTCCAGGAGTTTGACCAGTTGCCGCCCTGGAAGACGGTGCTGGAGAACGTGATGTTCCCGTTGCTGGCAAGTCGCAAGGCTACTCGCCCGGAAGCCCGTGACACGGCACTGCATTTCCTGAGCAAGGTCGGGCTGGCGGACTTTGCCGATGTGATGCCGCATATGCTCTCGGGGGGCATGAAGCAGCGGGTGGCGATTGCCCGGGCGCTGGCGATGAAACCGCGTATTCTGCTGATGGATGAGCCCTTTGCCGCACTGGATGCCCTGACGCGTCGCACGATGCAAGAGGAGTTGCTCGCCCTGTGGGAGGAAGAACGCTTTACGCTGCTGTTTGTGACGCACTCTATTGAGGAAGCGCTGGTGGTGGGAAGCCGAATTCTGGTGCTGTCGCCGCACCCTGGCCGGGTACGTGCTGAACTCAATTGCCATCAATATTCCCTGAATGACTACGGTAGCGAAGCGTTTCAACATGCCGCCCGTCATATTCACGATTTGTTATTCCCGACCACGGCGAACGACCCGCGGCCCGAACAGAAACAGGAGCGTGCCTATGTCGCAGCCACCTTACATTCGTCCTGAGTTTGAGCGTGAGCTGGCGCCGCTGCGCGATCTCCCGGTTGAGACGCCGCTACCGCTGGGCCAGCGCTTATGGAATCAGACATGGCTGCGCAAATCGTTGATTCTGCTTTTGGTACTGGCGTTATGGGAGCTGGCCGCGCGGGTGGCGCAAAACGATTTGATGTTGCCAGGCGTGGTGCAGACAATGCATGCTCTGGCAGAGGACATGCGTAACGGCGAGTTGCCGGAGAAGATCGTCAACTCGTTTAGCTCGTTATTAAAGGGCTATTTGATTGGCAGCGTACTGGCCCTGTTGGCGAGCGCGCTGGCAGTCACCACGCAGTTTGGCCGTGACCTGCTGAGCACGCTAACGGCGATGCTTAACCCATTACCCGCCATTGCGCTGCTGCCGCTGGCGCTGTTGTGGTTCGGGCTGGGGAATGTCAGCCTGGTGTTTGTGCTGGTACATTCGGTGATGTGGCCGATTGCGCTTAATACCTGGTCAGGGTTCAGTGGCGTGCCGGAAACGCTGCGCATGGCCGGGCGCAATTATGGGCTGAGTGGGCCACGTTATGTTTTAACCATTTTGATCCCGGCGTCGCTACCGTCGATCCTCGCCGGGTTAAAGATCGGCTGGGCGTTTGCCTGGCGTACACTGATCGCCGCTGAGCTGGTGTTTGGCGCCTCGAGCGGCCAGGGCGGGCTGGGGTGGTATATCTTCCAGAACCGCAATGAATTGTTTACTGACAGGGTATTCGCCGGGCTGGTGACGGTGATTGCGATTGGCCTGCTGGTGGAGGGGGTGGTGTTTGCCACTCTGGAGAAAGTGACGATTAAGCGCTGGGGAATGCAGCGTTAGCGTTTTCTCCTCTTCCCTACAGGGCGAGGGGCCGATCGCGCGCTCTGTATCAGCCGTAAGAGGGAAGAATGATCCAGGTAGAAAGAGCCGATCCGCTATCGGCAGACTCGCAGGCGCTTATTGAAAAACTCTCTGCCGTGCTTGCGCGCATCACCGGCAGCAGCGGCAAGCGCTCTTTTAACATTGAGGACCTGCAATCCGCGCGTTCAGTATGGGCGCTGGCCCGAAACGCGCAGGGTGTTGCGATAGGCTGTGGCGCTATTCGCCCGTTAACCCAGGAAACGGCGGAACTGAAAAGGATGTATTCCACGGGGAGCGAAGCGGGGGTGGGCAGCGCAATACTGTGCTTTCTGGAAGAGGCGGCAAGGATGCTTGGCTATCGCGAAGTTACCCTCGAAACGCGGCGCGTCAACCACAAGGCCGTGGCGTTTTATGAAAAGCATGGCTACACCGTTACCGACAATTACGGTGTCTATATTGGCAGGGCTGAGGCGGTCTGTTTTATCAAGCGCCTGTAAGGTCCGGGCAAGGCGCTACGCACTGGCAGTAGCGCGCTTATCTCATTACTTGCGCAGTAGCTTTTGCAGCCTTTTTTTCTGCCACCCGCTAATCAGATTGCCAAAGACAAAAACACGCAGCCCACGCACCACCAGTAATGCGCCCCAGATGGTAGCCACCCAGAGCGACCAGACGCTCTCTGGCGAGGTGGTGCGATTGAGGATATAGAGTAAAACGCAGACCACCACCGCGGTTAATATCGAGCGGTACAGGCGGCTCTCTTCTTCCAGTTGCTTTCTGGCTTCCGTAATGCGCTGATCCAGCGCTTCATCGCCTTCGCTTTGTGTGCTGCCGGATAGTTCGCTAACGCTCACTTCAAAAACGGCAGCCAGGGCGCTGAGCGTTTCCAGGCTTGGTTGCTCCTGGTTTTCAATGCGCTGTATGGTGCGCACGCTTAATGCAGCCATTTCCGCCAGTTGTTCCTGTGACCAGGCACGGGCAAGGCGAAACTCTTTCACTCGATTGGTACTCATCAGAATGTCTCCGTGGTAAGCAGGATGACAGCGTCGCCCAAAAGCGGAAATAGCGACACGACATGCACCCGACAGTAACCTGACAGCGGCATGACACGGCGCTTGCCGACCCACTTTGCTCCCCGATGTCCCGATATTCAAGCATAACGCGTGATGCGTTGTTTTCGGTTTTCTTCTGTCGCAAATACGCGGTTTTTTGCCGGAGGGCTTCTCAAGTCATTTACGCAGACCGGGTTATTATCCCGTGCGTCTCCATGGCAGGCGATATTGCGTGCCTGCTCACGACGCCTTTTTGGCGGCCCTGACTTTCTTGCTACGCCGTGCCGTAAATGTTAAAAGGTGCGGCTTTACGAAAACACGAAAAGGGGAAAGACGTGAAAAACGCGTCAAGGGTATCTGAGCATTCAGCAGATACCGCGTCGGAATCGGGGCCGACGCTGCAACGAGGACTAAAAAACCGCCATATTCAATTAATCGCCCTGGGGGGCGCTATCGGTACCGGGCTGTTTCTGGGTATCGGTCCGGCAATTCAGATGGCGGGGCCCGCCGTGCTGCTGGGCTATGGCGTCGCGGGCATCATTGCTTTCTTAATTATGCGCCAGCTTGGTGAGATGGTGGTTGAGGAGCCGGTATCAGGTTCATTTGCCCATTTTGCCTTTAAATACTGGGGACCTTTTGCAGGCTTCTTATCCGGCTGGAACTACTGGGCGATGTTTGTGCTGGTGGGCATGGCGGAACTGACCGCCGCCGGCATCTATATGCAGTACTGGTTTCCCGATGTCCCCACCTGGATCTGGGCTGCCGCCTTTTTTATCATTATTAATGCGGTCAACCTGGTTAACGTGCGTCTGTACGGCGAAACCGAGTTCTGGTTTGCCCTGATCAAAGTGCTGGCGATCATTGGCATGATCGGCTTTGGCCTGTGGATGCTGTTCGGCGGCCACGGCGGAGAAAAAGCCAGCTTTGATAATCTCTGGTCTCACGGTGGTTTCTTCGCCACCGGCTGGAACGGCCTGATCCTCTCCCTTGCGGTAATTATGTTCTCTTTTGGCGGCCTGGAACTGATTGGGATCACGGCGGCAGAAGCCAGCGAGCCGCATACCACTATCCCGAAAGCGGTCAACCAGGTGGTCTATCGCATTCTGCTCTTTTATATCGGTTCCCTGGTGGTTCTGCTGGCGCTTTATCCGTGGGTTGATATCAAAGCGGATAGCAGCCCGTTTGTGATGATCTTCCATAACCTGAACAGCAACCTCGTGGCATCGGCGCTGAATTTTGTCATCCTGGTGGCCTCACTGTCGGTCTATAACAGCGGTGTGTATTCTAACAGCCGTATGCTGTTTGGTTTGTCGGTACAGGGAAATGCGCCGGCGTTCCTGACCCGCGTCAGCCGTCGCGGCGTGCCGGTGAACTCACTGTTCCTCTCCGGGGCGATCACGTCGCTGGTGGTGCTGGTTAACTACATCCTGCCAAAAGAGGCGTTTGGGCTGTTGATGGCGCTGGTGGTGGCGACGCTGCTGTTGAACTGGATCATGATTTCGCTGGCGCACCTGAAATTCCGCGCCGCGATGCGCCGCAAAGGGCGCGATCCCCAGTTTAAGGCGCTGCTCTATCCCTTCGGCAATTATCTGTGCATCGCCTTTATGCTGATGATCCTCATCCTGATGTGCACCATGGACGGCATGCGCCTGTCTGCTATTCTGCTGCCGGTGTGGATCCTCTTCCTGTTTGCTGCTTTCCGCCTGTCACGCCGTTCTGCAAAACGCGCGTAATGATCGCTGCCTCGCCGGATCCGGCGGGGCATTTTCTCCCTGGCAAATTTATCGTGATTGATCTCCCACAATTGCGTCAGCGCGCAGGATAAATAAATTGTAATCGATTACTTTTCTTGTTGATGCGTTTTGTAATCGATTACTTTTTAAAGGTGAGGCAAAAAAATGGTGTCAACAACCGAAAGTAGTGGAAATCTGGTCCAGCATCGACTGCTGGTACCGCGGCTGTCGCTGATGATGTTTTTACAGTTTTTTATCTGGGGGAGCTGGTCTGTCACGCTCGGTCTGGTGATGACGCAGCACAACATGTCGCTGCTGATTGGCGACGCATTTTCCGCCGGGCCTATTGCGTCTATTCTGTCGCCGTTCGTGCTCGGCATGCTGGTGGACCGGTTCTTCGCCTCGCAGAAAGTGATGGCGGTGATGCACCTGGCGGGGGCCGCGATTTTGATGTTTGTGCCGCAGGCCCTGGTGGCGGAAAACGGCGCCATGCTGATTGCGCTGCTGTTTGGCTATACGCTGTGCTATATGCCTACACTTGCGCTGACCAACAATATTGCCTTCCACAGCCTGAGCAATATCGATAAAACTTTCCCGGTGGTACGCGTGTTCGGCACCATTGGCTGGATTGTGGCGGGGATCTTTATCGGCGTAACGGGCATTTCCTCCAGCGTGACCATTTTCCAGGTGGCGGCAATCTGCTCCGTAGCGCTGGCGCTCTATAGCCTGACGTTGCCGCATACGCCGGCACCCGCTAAAGGGCTGCCTGTCGCTATGCGCGATCTGTTCTGTGCCGATGCATTTGCCTTACTCAAAACCCGTCACTTCTTTGTTTTCTCGCTCTGCGCGACGCTGATTTCCGTCCCACTCGGCACCTATTACGCCTATACCGCCTCGTATCTGGCGGATGCCGGTGTGGCGGATGTGAGTACCGCCATGTCATTCGGTCAGATGTCTGAAATCTTCTTTATGCTGGTGATCCCGCTGCTGTTTCGCCGTCTTGGCGTGAAGTACATGCTGCTTATCGGCATGTGTGCCTGGTTTGTGCGTTACGCCTTTTTTGCCCTCGGCGTCAGTGAGGAAGGGCGCTTCCTGCTCTATCTCGGCATTTTGCTGCACGGTGTCTGTTACGACTTTTTCTTCGTTGTCGGCTTTATCTACACCGACCGCGTGGCGGGCGAAAAGGTAAAAGGCCAGGCGCAAAGCATGATTGTGATGTTTACCTATGGCATTGGCATGCTGCTAGGCTCACAAATTTCCGGCGCGCTATACAACCGCCTTGTCGCCGGGCAGACGTTGCCGCAGGCGTGGGTGACCTTTTGGTGGATCCCGGCGATTGCCGCGGCCGTTATCGCGCTGATTTTCCTTCTTTCTTTTAAATACAACGACCAAGAGCACGCATAAGCTGTGGGAGGTGCTATGAAAACCATTCAGGGGCCGGGGATTTTTCTGGCGCAATTCATTGGGGAGAAACCGCCGTTTAATACGCTTGAGGGGCTGGCCGGTTGGGCGGCAGGGTTGGGGTACAAGGCGCTGCAAATCCCCTGTAACCATCCGGCGATTTTTGATGTCGAACAGGCGGCGCAAAGCCAGAGTTATTGTGATGATGTGCGCGGCGTGCTGGCGGAGCGCGGTCTGGTGATTAGCGAGCTTTCCACCCACCTTGAAGGGCAACTGATTGCGGTACACCCGGCTTATGACGCGGCGTTTGACGGCTTTGCACCCGCGGCGCTGCGGGGAAAACCGGCGGCGCGTCAGGCCTGGGCTATAGAAAAACTGTTTCAGGCGGCGCGTGCCTCAAACAACCTTGGGTTACGCGCCCATGCGACCTTCTCCGGCGCGCTGGCCTGGCCTTATCTCTACCCGTGGCCGCCCCATAACGCCCTGTTATTTAAAGAGGCATTTGCTGAATTAGCCCGCCGCTGGCGACCGGTGCTGGACCGCTTTGATGAACAGGGCGTGGACCTGTGCTATGAAATTCACCCCGGTGAAGACCTGCATGACGGCGTCACCTTTGAGCGTTTTCTTGACGGCGTAGGCAACCACCCGCGCTGCAATATCCTGTACGACCCGAGCCATCTTCACCTGCAACAGCTTGATTATCTGGCGTTTATCGATATCTATCATGAACGCATCAAAGCTTTTCATGTGAAGGACGCGGAGTACCGGAAGGAGGGCCGCAGTGGCGTGTATGGCGGCTATCAGAACTGGGTCGACAGGCCCGGCCGTTTTCGTTCGCCGGGCGACGGGCAAATCGATTTTGGCGCGGTGTTCAGCAAGCTCACCCAGTACGGTTATGACGGCTGGGCGGTGCTGGAGTGGGAATGTTGCCTGAAAGCGGGAGAGACCGGCGCGCGGGAAGGGAGCGAGTTTATTCGCCGCCACATCATCCCCGTGTCGGCATACGCGTTTGATGATTTTGCCGCCGGGCAAGAAGACCGGGGTAGTGTGCGCAACATGTTAGGACTTGGGAGTGTGGAATGATTCAGGTCGGGATTATTGGCACCGGGTTTATTGGCCCGGCGCATATTGAAGCTATTCGGCGGTTGGGCTTTGTTGAGGTGGTGGCGCTGTGCGATGCGGATCTGGCGGACGCGCAGCAAAAGGCGCGGCAGCTTGGCGTGCCGCACGCCTATGCCAGCGTGGAGGCACTGCTGGCGCATCCGGGGTTACAGGTGGTTCATAACTGTACGCCGAATCATCTGCATGCAGAAATTAACCGCCAGGCCCTGCGGGCCGGAAAGCATCTGTTTTCGGAAAAACCGCTGTGCATGACCGCCGAAGAGGCGCGTGAACTGGTGGCGCTTGCCGAACAGGCAAAGGTGGTGCATGGCGTCAGTTTTGTCTATCGCCAGTTTGCGATGGTTCAGCAGGCGGCGAGTTTGCGCCGCTCCGGGCGGCTCGGCAGGCTGTTTTCCGTCTACGGCAGTTATCTGCAAGACTGGATGCTGCTGGAAACGGACTATAACTGGCGCGTCGACGCGGCAACCGGCGGGCCATCGCGGGCGGTGGCCGATATCGGTTCGCACTGGTGCGATACATTGCAGTTTGTCACCGGACGGCGCATAACCCAGGTGATGGCGGATCTCTCTATTGTCTGGCCGACACGCAAAGCCAGTCGCGGGGCCGCAACCTTCACTTCTACTCAGCAGGCCGCAGAGGTGGAGGACAAAACCGTGACTACCGAGGATGCCGGGTCGGTGCTGGTCCGTTTTGATGATGGCAGTAAGGGCTGTTTTAGCGTGTCGCAGGTGAGTGCGGGGCGGAAAAATCGCCTCAGTTTCGAAGTAAACGGTAGTGAGTGCTCACTGGGTTGGGACCAGGAAGTGCCACAACAGCTTTGGATTGGCCACCGCCAGCAGCCTAACCAGATACTGACCGATGACCCAGGGCTGATGTCGCCGGATGTCGCCGCCAGCGCCCATTTCCCCGGCGGGCATATCGAAGGCTGGCCGGATGCGTTTAAGAATATGATGCTGAATTTCTATCGCGCGGTGCAGGACGGGAAAATGCCAGCCCGCGATGAGGCGCGGTTTGCCTCGTTCTATGATGGGGCCAGCGTGATGTTTATTATCGATGCCATCGTGCAAAGTCACCAGCAGCAAAAGTGGGTGACAGTGGCCTGTTGAGGTAGGTCGCCCTGGGCGGGTTGTCCCGGATAAGGCCTGGCCGCATCCGGGACAACCCTGGCGGCGCTTACGCCTGCCATGCTATCCGGATGCGGCACCAGGTGTGCATCGTGCATGCCATCCGACGTTGTGGTAGCCTGCTAGCCAGACGCTAACCGCAGGAAATATCGACGTTATGTCCATTCAGAAAATCGCCAGGCTGGCTGGCGTTTCCGTCGCGACCGTTTCGCGCGTGCTCAATAACAGCGAATCTGTTAAAGAAAAAAACCGCGAGCGCGTGCTCAAAGCCATTGCCGAAAGCAATTATCAGCCGAACCTGCTGGCGCGCCAGCTTCGCACCGCCCGCAGCTCAATGATTCTGGTGCTGGTTTCCAATATCGCGAACCCGTTTTGCGCCGAGGTGGTAAAAGGAATTGAAGAGGAAGCGGAAAAAAACGGCTTTCGTATTCTGCTGTGCAATACCGGTTCGGACATGGCGCGCTCCCGCTCGGCGCTGAACCTGCTTTCCGGGAAAATCGTCGACGGCATTATCACCATGGACGCCTCTTCGCGCTTGCCGGAACTGGCGACGCTTATCGGTAACGCCCCCTGGGTGCAGTGCGCGGAATATGCCGATGACGGCGATGTCTCCTGCGTGGGCATCAATGATGTTGGCGCCGCGCAATGCGTGATTGATCGATTACTGGCGCGCGGCTGTCAGCGTATCGCGCTGATTAACCACGATCTCAGCTATAAATATGCCCGCTCGCGGGAAGAGGGCTACCACAGCGGGCTTAAGGCGCACCAGTGCGAATATGCGTTTGTTGAGTATGCCAGCGACCTGAGTTTTAGCGCCGGGAAAGCGGCCATGCAGGCGCTGCTGCGCCACACTGAACGTCCCGATGCGGTCTTTGCGGTGTCGGATACCCTTGCGGCGGGGGCCGTGCTGGCCATTCACGAAGCTGGCCTGAAAATGCCGCAGGATATTGCGGTGGTTGGGTTTGATGGCACAGAACTGGCGGAAATGGTGACACCGCCGCTGACGACCGTTTATCAACCGTCAAAAGAGATTGGTCGCAAAGCCGTGGGGCTGCTGCTCAATAAAATCGATAACCCCGAGGCCCCGGCGGAGAGGATCATGATGGACTGGCAGTATATTTCCCGCGCCAGCGCCTGATAATATTGATGTGATTTTTTTGCCAGCCTTTCGCTGGCTTTTTTATACCCTGGGAGCTTTGCCATGAACCGGCAACGACAAGCAGAACTGTTTCTGGTCATCACCACCATCATTGCCGCCTGCGGCTGGATCTTTTCCCGCGAGGCCATCTCCGGGATGCCCGTATTTGCCTTTCTGGGGCTGCGCTTTTTAGGCGCGGCGCTGGTATTGCTGCCATTTTGTCGCGGGCAGCGTATTGCGCTGGCAAAATTGCGCCAGGTCTTTATCAGCGCGTTGTGGATGGCACTCACGTTGTGCCTGTGGATTTGGTCGGTGTCGACCACACCGTCGCTGGGCGAGGGGGCATTTATCATGAGCCTCTCTATGCTGTTTGTGCCGCTGGTGGCCTGGGCCATGATGGGTGTGCGTCCGGCCCGCGCCTATTGGGAGTGCCTGCCGCTCGCCTTTATTGGCCTGGCGCTGTTAAGCCTGCATACGCCGATTGTCTTTCATCCCAGCCAGGGCTGGTTTTTGTTGACCGCTTTTGTGCAATCCATTTCGTTTTGCTACACCAGCCGCATTGCCCGTGATGTCCCGCTACTCCCGCTCACCACGGTGCAACTGGCGGTGACGGGGGTTGCGGGCGTGTTGATCTCACTTTTATTTGAACACTGGACGCAGCCGTTTACGGGCACCACTGCGCTGTGGCTGGTCGCCAGCATTCTGATTGCCACCAGTCTGCGCTTTGGCCTGCAATTGCAGGGGCAGAAATATGCCGCTGTCGCCAGCGCTGCCATCATCATGGTGCTCGAACCGTTGCTGACGGTGATCGTTGCCGCCCTCTGGTACAGCGAACGTCTGCCGCTGCAAAAAATTATCGGCGGCGTGCTGATTCTGGTTGCACAAATCTGGTTTCGCTGGCGGCTGGTGGCACGCCTGCCGTCTAAGATCTAATCCCCTCAGTTTGCCGGGCAGCGGGGGGCGAGCTGCTGGCGCGCGCCAATCGCGGCGACGGCAAGCATCAGCATCATCACGATCTCTGCCACTAAAAACCCGCCCAGCGCTTCGTTGTAGTTGCCCTGGGTGAGGTTGAGCAGATGCAAAAACAACCCGCCGAGTACTGCCGGGCCCAGGCCCAGCGTGGCCTGTTGCAGCGTACTGAGAATGGCGCTGCCCGACCCTGCGTCCTGAGTGGCAATGTCACGCATCCCGATACGGTAAAAACTGTTCACGATCAGCGCCTGGCCGTAGCCAATCAGCGCGGTAGAAGGCGCAAGGTTTAGGGCGTTGAGGTGCCCATGGGTCAACCAGAGCGTGGCGAACAGCGCCAGCAGGCCGCTTACTTGAATCGCAATGCCACTCAGCAGAATGGTACGTACGTTGTGGCGGGCAATCAGTTTCGGCGCATACCACGCCGAGGCGAAATAGGTCACCCCAAGCACAACAAAACTGTTACCGGACTGCCACGGCGCCATGCCTACGCCTGCCTGTAATGTCAGCGCCATACAGAACATAAAGCCGGACCAGGCGCTGAAAAACAGCAACGCAATTAACAGGCCGAAACGGATGCTGGGCAATTTGAGTAAACGTGGCGGCATCAGCGGATGCAGCCCTTGCTGTTCCTGACGCAGCGCGCCGGCACGCATCCACAGTGTTAGCGGAATGATCGCCAGTAATGCCGCCTGGCTTTGCCATGGCCAGCCTAAATCCGGGCTGAGGGAGAGCGGGAAGAGCAGGCAGCATAAGATCAGCGCCAGCGCGAAGGTGCCCTGCCAGTCAATGCGCGTTGGGGTTTCATTGCGGGTTTCCGGGATATAGCGATGGCTCAATGCCAGCACCAACAGGCTTATCGGCACGTTAATAAAAAAGGCGTTTCGCCAGCCGAGCCCGGCGATATCTGCCGACACCAGCCAGCCGCCACCCATCTGCCCGATGATAAACGCCACGCCGCCAATCCCCCCATACAGGCTGATAGCGCGGGCATGGGCCGTACCTTTGAGGGTCACGTGCAGCGTTGCGATAATTTGCGGCATGATCAGCGCCGCGCTCATCCCTTGCAGGGTACGCGCCGCGAGCAGGGCGTTGATGGAGTTGGCGATACCGCACAGCAGCGAGGCGATCCCGAACAGCGCCACGCCCCATAAGAACATTTTGCGGCGGCCAAAGTTATCACCCAGTTTACTCCCCATCGCCAGGCAGACGGCAAACGCGACGCCGTACAGCGCAACAATCAGAGAGAGTTGCGTGGTATTGGTGTGCAGCGAAAGCGTGATGGAATCAAGGGCGACGTTGGTGATCGAGGTATCGATCAGCGGCAGCATTTGTCCGGTCAACAGTAATAACAAGCCCGCACGACCGGGTGAAACAGCAGACGTATTCATGGTAACTCCATTGCGTCATTCATCGGATAGACGTAGCATCGCTGATACGAAAAACGGGTACCAGTTCTTGCTTATACTGGTACTGGCAATACCATGCTGGAGGTTTTATGAGCCTGATGTCGGAACGATCCCCTCTGTTGAGCGTCCAGGATGAGAACCGCAAACAGCTCGGCGCGTTTTTACGCTCCCGCCGGGAAAGCCTTGACCCGCAGCGTCTCGGTCTGCCGCGCAGTGGACGGCGTCGTACGCCAGGCTTAAGGCGTGAAGAGGTGGCCTTGCTCGCTGACGTTGGCGTGACCTGGTATACCTGGCTTGAGCAAGGCAGGGATGTGAACCCGTCGGCCAGCGTGATGCAGGCAATCGCCAACGCGCTGGAGTGTTCGGCAACTGAAACCCGCCACCTGTTTTTACTGGCGGGGCTGACGCCTGCGGAAACGCCTGTGGTGCCGCAGTGTGAAGGCATCAGCATCGGGACGCGTAAAATGCTTGATAGCCTGTTACCCCAACCGGCCAGCATCCAAAAATCCAATTTTGATATTGTGGCGTGGAATGATGCTTTTTCGCGGATGATGGGCGTTGATTTTCACCAAATACCAGAAGATGAGCGCAATTGTATTTATCTCTATCTGACCAACCCGACCTGGCGTAGCCGTATTGGGCGTAAGGAGAGTGTGCTGCCGACCTTTGTTGCCTATTTCCGGGCGGCGATGGCGGAACATCGGGGCGACCCGCAGTGGGAAGCGAAGCTGGCGCGCTTTTGCGCAGTATCGGAAGAGTTTGCCTCGCTGTGGCATAAGCGCTACGACGTGCGAGGCGTTGAAAATCAACTGAAAACCTTTACCCACCCTGAATTAGGCGAATTTTCTTTGCAGCAGATGTACTGGTTTTCAGCGCCGCGTAACGGCTCGCGGCTGCTGGTCTATTTACCGATAGATGAGCGGGGCGAGCAGGCGCTGGCTTGGCTGGCAGAGCACGCTTAGCCGCTTCTCAAAGATAGAGTTTTCCGGCCAGGACCGTATGCGACTGTCCTGCCAGCGCTACCCGGCCTTCTGCGGTGAGCGCAATCTGCAATTCGCCGCCGCGCGGTGAGGCCTGCCAGGCACTGAGGGTACGCTTATCCAGACGCGAACCCCAGTAGGCCGCCAGCGCGCAGTGCGCGGAACCGGTCACCGGATCTTCATTTACCCCCACCCACGGCGCGAAGTAGCGAGAGATAAAATCGTTTTTGCCATTACCGGGTACTGTAATGGCCACGCCGCGTCCGGGCAGTGCGCCAAGCGCCTGGAAGTTGGGTTTGAGCTGCTCAATGACCTGCGCGTCTTCCACCACAATCATCGCTTTCGGGCCAAATGTCCCGCTGGCAGAGACGTCACTGGCGTTGAGACCCAGGGCGTCCAGTAAAGCGTTATCCGGCGCATAATGCATATCTGGTACTAAGAGCGGGAAATCCAGTTCGATAGTGTCAGGGCGGGCGGTGGCTTTAAGCGGGCCGGAAAGGGTGGTGAAGACAACGCTTTCTCCGACAGCAAGCTGTCCGGTCTGGCGCAAAATATGGGCCGTGGCGAGCGTGCCGTGACCGCATAAATCGACCTCAGCCTGAGGAGTAAACCAGCGCAAACGGTAATCATCGCGTGCCAGAAACGCGGTCTCAGAGACGGCCATCTCTGCGGCGATCTGCTGCATGATGGCCGTTTCAAGCGCCTGGGGCGTGATACACACGCCCGCCGGATTGCCGGAAAAAGGGCGTGTGCTGAAAGCATCAACCTGGTAAATCTCAAGTTCCACTGCGCGTGCTCCTCTCGGAAAACGAAAACGCTACGGTAACGCGTTTTCGTTTTTCCGAACAGTCAGCGCGGACGCAGACGTTGCTGATCTTTTTTCGCCAGTGTGTCGACCACCAGATCCCGCGAGTCGTTGATCAGATCGACGAGCAAATCTTCGTTGATATCCTCGCCAGCAAAGATGGAGATCCAGTGCTTTTTATTCATGTGATATCCCGGCTCAATGCTGCGATAAATCTGTTGATTGAGCAGGGATTTTTGCGGATCTGATTTCATGGTCACCATAGGCCGACCATGAGCGGTGGTGATCATCATGAAAATCTTGCCGCCGACTTTGAAAATGTCGTGTTCCGGGCCAAACGGCCAGCACGGTTCAGTGAACGGTAGTTCCAGCGCAATGCGACGTGCGGTCTCTTGCAGGGTTTTACTGTCCATCGCAGTTATCCACGGTGAGCGCGCGCCACATGGCTTCAAAGCCCAGCCGTTTGGTCTCTTTTGCTTTTTGCGGGTCGCGATTGGCGAAATCCATTGTGGTTTCTGCCAGCGTCAGAAAAATGGCGTCGCCAAAGGGTGAGAGCGCTTCGGAAAGAAATTCAGGCCTCACCGAGCGGTGGCAGATTTCATGTAGCTCAGGGAACATATCGATAACCTGCTGGCGCGTTTCCGGGGTGATTTTTTCGCTCACCGAAATCTGGCGAATCGCGTTATGTGCTGACGGGTGACGGATGCCCCAGTCGATATAGCTGTTCCAGATGGATTGGGTATGTATTTTGGAATTGCTGTGCGACCTGTCGAGGCTGTCGATCATGGTCTGGCAAAGGTCAGATTTTAAATGCAGGTAAAGCGCATTGAGCAGATCGTCTTTGGTGGCAAAATAACGAAACAGGGTGCCTTCAGCCACGCCCGCGTTACGGGCAATCACCGCGGTCGAGGCGGCAATACCGGTTTGCGCGATAGCGACAGCCGCCGCATCCAGTAATGCTAATTTCTTATCTTCACTCTTCGGACGAGCCACTACACTTTTCCTCATATATTTTGAAAAACCACGATTGAACCATGCCCACTGTGACGCTGCAACGCTGAACATCAAAGATTGAAAATCATCTTGACGACTTTCTATTCATTTCTATAATGAGTGCTTACTCACTCATAATCAAGTCCAGTCTATTTCAATGTGCCAACGGAAGGGACATTTTCTCGGATCAGGGTATGCATCGTCTCTTACTTAGCGTGGTTCTTATTATGCTCGTTGTATCTGCCGCCAGTTTGCCTTTTGTTTTGAACGCCGGATTTGGTCAGCGCCCGCAGGGTGAGCAACTGACCAGAGTTGAGCAGTCCCCGCACTACCGGGACGGTGAATTTCATAACCAGTTGTCTACGCCCAGCTACACGGGGCAAAAAAGCATGGTGGCGGCAATGTGGGAGTTTTTAACCACCCGTCGGGAAAATGCGCGCCCGCAGCGGCCGTTGCCGATGGTGAAGACCGATCTGGCAAGCCTGCCGCTGGAGCAGGATACGGTCGTATGGCTGGGCCATTCATCCTGGTATCTGCAACTGGCCGGGAAACGCATTCTTATCGATCCGGTGCTCAGCAATTACGCCGCGCCGTTCTCGTTTCTGAATAAAGCCTTCGACGGTGACTATCCGTGGACGGCAGAGGCCATGCCGGAGATCGACCTGCTGATCATATCCCATGACCATTACGACCACCTGGATTACGCCACCATCAGGGCGCTGATGCCAAAAATCAAACGGGTGGTAGTCCCGCTGGGTGTGGGATCGCACCTGCGTTACTGGGGCATGAATCCGGACATCATCCAGGAAGCGGACTGGCAACAAAAAATCACGTTTAGCAATGATCTGGAGGTGCATGTGCTGCCTGCACGGCACTTTTCAGGGCGCGGTCTGAAACGTAATCAGACGTTGTGGGCGAGCTTTATGTTCGTCACCCCGGATCGCAAGCTCTATTACAGCGGCGATACCGGTTACGGGCCGCACTTTAAAGCCATCGGAGAACAGTTTGGTTCGGTGGATCTGGCGATTCTTGAAAACGGTCAGTACGACCAGGACTGGAAGTACATCCACATGATGCCGGAGGAAACGGCGCAAGCAGCGGAGGAGTTAAATGCGCGGGCGGTACTGCCGGGCCACGCCGGACGATTCGTGCTGGCAAAACATACCTGGGACGATCCTTATAAACGTCTGGCGGCGGCAAGCCTCGGCAAAGGGTATCGATTGTTAACGCCCACCCTCGGCGAAGCGGTGCATGCGGCGGATAACGCCCAGCAATTCCGCGCCTGGTGGGAATAACGGTTTATTTCGAAGAGCAGAGAGGGGGAGCGCTGTATGACTATTTCCGCTCAGGTTATCGACACTATCGTCGAGTGGATCGACGACAATTTACACCAACCATTGCGTATTGATGATATTGCGCGCCACGCCGGGTATTCAAAGTGGCATCTGCAACGGCTGTTTTTGCATTACAAAGGTGAGAGTCTGGGGCGCTATATTCGCGAACGTAAACTGTCACTGGCGGCGCGGGATTTACTCAATACCAATGATAAGGTCTACGATATTTGCCTGAAATATGGCTTTGATTCGCAGCAGACCTTTACGCGGATCTTTACCCGCACGTTCAATCAGCCGCCGGGCGCCTGGCGCAAAGAGAATCATCCGCGCGCGCATTGACGCATAAGCCCGGTGGCCTAAGGTCAACCGGGTTTTTTTTGGCCTGGATGACACCGCCCGGTGTGCCGCTTCTCTCTTTGGGGTAAGGGGAAAAACATCCCGGATGGCGGCGCAAGCGCCTGATCCGGGCCAGGCCTTAAGCCAGCGAAAACCAGCGGCGCCAGATAAAGCGCACCACGTAGAACTCGATCGCACCCAGTAGTAAAAACCACAGGCAAAACAACACGGTATAGAGCTGATTCAGGTCCTGAAAATGGAAGGTATCCAGCAGTTTTTGCGCCAGTACCAGCCCCAGGGAAGGGGCGGGTAGCAGCAATACCGAGATGAAAGCCATCAGCAGAATACCTGCTGCGGTGGTTAATGTTTCCAGTGGGTGCTTCATGACAGTTAATCGCTTGTTAAAAACGACATTGTCCGGGAAAGTGCGTAAGGGTGCAATCTCCCTGCACCGTTCTAGCCCGCCGCCCAAATCTCGGTGTGTTTTTGCACCAGGCCGATCAGCGAGCCGCCGTCGGCGACAAAATCGCGCATCATTTGCGATTCGCTCTTCCCTCGTTTGACGAAGTTCATCAGCTCGGAGATAGCGCTGCCTGCGTTGAGCTTATCTGCCCATGGCGCAACTTTTTCCAGCATTCGTTCGATGTCGTCGGCTATTTTACGCTGCTCGCCGGTGTGGACATCGGTAATGATCCCCTCCAGACCAAAACGGCAGGCCTGAAAACGGTTGAATTTGTAGAGCAGGTAATCGCGCTCCTGATGTTTGAACGGGCGCTCTGCCAGCAGCCAGTGGGCGATAGCCTGAATAAATCCAGTGACATTAATGGCATGCGCCAGGGTCAATGGCGTATCCATTACCCGCACTTCGACGGTGCCAAAATGGGGGCTCGGGCGAATATCCCAGTGCAAATCTTTAATGCTTTCAATCATGCTGGTGTAGCTCAGGCGACGAAATAGCCCTTCAAACTCTTGCCAGTTACTGACCCAGGGCATGGGGCCATTATCCGGAAAAGAGGAAAAAATATTCAGACGCGATGAGGCGAAACGGGTATCGGTGCGCTGCACGTATGGGGAAGCGGCGCCAAGCGCGATAAAATGCGGCACAAAGCGCGATAAGCCATGAAGAAGATAGATGGCGTCATCGCCACTCGGACAACCCACATGCACATGTTGGCCGAAAACGGTCGCTTGCTGCATCAGGTAGCCAAACATTTCCAGCGTCCGGTGATAGCGTTCATCGTTGCTGATCTCCTGACGCTGCCATTTTTGAAAAGGGTGCGTGCCGCCGCCGCAAATCTGTACGTGATGCTCGTTTGCCGCCTGCAAAATAATCTGCTGCATGGCAGAAAACTGGTGTGCCGCCTGATTGATGTCGCGACAGACCCCTGTCGCAATTTCCAACATACTTTCCGTGATGTCGTGCTTGACCTCACCGGCTTTGACCTGTGCTTTTACCGCATCGATCAGCCGCGAGGAGTCCTGACTAAGGTCGTATCCCGGTGGGTTAACGACCTGCAACTCAAGTTCAATGCCCAGGGTAAAAGGAGTGGAAACGTGAAAGTCGGGTAGAGGCATATTTTCTTATCCTTTCCTTGTGAGGTTGGGATTAAGTATAGGCATGCCCTCTAAACCCGCCTTTATGCGAACTATCCGATTTGCTCCAGTTGCCCACGCAGCACTTCCACGCCGGGCACGATGGCATCCGGATTGATGGCGTGAAACCCCATCCGGAAATAGTTATCCGGGGGGGCGTCGTCAAGAAAATGCCGCGCCCCCGGTTCAATTAATACCCCCGCATGGGCTGCTCGCCAGGTGAGTTGTTGGGTACTGATATGCTTTGGTGTACTCAGCCAGAAGGCGTTGGCATGTTCGCTGCCACCGAAGGTTTTGCATTCGGGCAAAAAGGTTTGCAGCGCGTTATGTAAGGTATCCCAACGGCGCGCGGAGTCTTCGTGGTAGCGGCGCAGGTGCGTCTCGTAATGGCCCTGAGCCAGAAAATGGGCCATCTGATATTGAATGTTGGTTGGTGGATGGCGATACACCAGGCGGCGCAACGCACGGGCTTCGTCGATGATTTCCGGGGCAGCCACCATAAAACCGAGTCGCAGACCTGGCGAAAGGGCTTTTGACAGACTGCTGACATAGATAACGCGGCCGCTGCGGTCACTGGCTTTCAGCGCCGGTAACGGATTTTGCGTAAAGTTACTTTCCGAGTCGTAGTCATCTTCAATGATCACCGCGTCATGCCGGGTAGCGTATTCGAGCAACTGGACCCGGCGCGCTTTACTCATGGTGACGCCCGTCGGCACCTGATGACCCGGCGTCACGTAGTAGTAATCACAGGGCGTTTCGCCCAGCACAATGCCTTCTTCATCAACCGGATGCGGAACGATATGGGTATCGTTAAGCAGAAAGGTGTTGATCGCTTCACGAAATCCCGGATTTTCGACCGCCACACGCGTCTGCCGGGACATCAACAGGCGGGTCAACAAATAGAGGGCGTTCTGTGACCCCAGCGTGATGAGGATTTCGTCCGGAGCGGCCACGATACCGCGTTTCGGCAGCACCCGGGTGCGGATCTGCTCAACCAGCATGGGCACATCCTGATCGATATGATCGATAACCCAGGAGGGGTCTCGCACGCCGCCGTGCAGCCAGTTTGCCGCAGCGCGCCAGAAGGCGAGGGGGAACTGTTGTGTGTCCGGCTGGCCGTAAATAAACGGGTAGCGATAGTGCATCCAGCCAGCCGGTTTGAGGATAGATTCCTGCTGGCTGGGCGTGATTTGCAGGCGGTTGCCCCATCGTGGTGCAGCGCTTTCGCATTCAGGTGCAGTTTGCGACACGTTTTGGCCGGCGTGGTAGTAATCCGGGTGCAGGTAATACCCGCTGCGTGGGCGGCTGACCAAATACCCTTCGTTGACCAGGCTTTCAAACACCAGCGCCGTGGTATTGCGAGAAACATTAAGCTGACCAGCCAGTTGGCGACATGAGGGAAGGGGCGTATCGGCCGGAAAAATGCCGCTCAGGATGGCGTTTATCAGTGATTCACGCACCTGTTCCTGTAACCCACGCTGACCATCAAAATTGACATGCAAAAGGTGACGAATCATGACGCACTCCGCTGGAAAAGACATGGATATATTTGAGCAAATTCCATACCAGCTTCCCGTTATCTGACACATTCATTTGCCGAAACTGGCTCTATTCAGAAAGCAAAAAGGCTCCCTATTGTAAAAACGCAGTCACAAAAGCGCGGTCAAGAAACGCAGTCGGCATATTTATTGCAATAGTTCCAGCATGTCTGGGATGAACCTTTCTGGCATATTTAATTAAGGGTAGAGAAATGAAAAAAGTATTCGGCAAATATTGTCTTGCAGCCATGTTCACTTTGGCTTTTTCTTTACACGCAGTCGCAGCAGATTTACCCGAAATCGAAAAGTCTGGCACGTTGAAAGTGGCGACCGAAGATGACTATGCGCCCTTTAACTTTATGAAGGATGGTAAATCAGAAGGGTTTAACAAGGATATGCTCGACGAGTTGCGTAAATACGCAAAATTCAATATCAACCAAAGTATTTTACCCTGGACGGGGCTGCTCGCCGCCGTCTCTACCGGACAATACGATATGGCGTTAACCGGTGCGGTGATTACCGATGAACGTCTCAATGTATTTAATTTCACCCCGCCATGGGCGTCTGCCCAGCATTATTTTGTGAAACGCGCAGATGATAAGACATTAAATACCATCGCCGATTTGAGCGGTAAAAAAGTGGGCGTCCAGGCGGGCAGCGCATTACTGGCGCGTCTGCCGGAACTGAAAGCGATGCTGGAGAAAGTGGGCGGTAAACTGGGCCCGGTTGTGGAATATCAATCTTACCCGGAAGCCTATGCCGATCTTGCCAATAAACGCGTCGATTACGTGATTAACGTGGTTATCTCCGTCAACGACCTGGTGAAAGCGAAGCCGAAAGTGTTTGCCAAAGGGCTACCGGTCTCTGGCCCAGGCTACATGGCATGGCCAATCTCCAAAAGCTCCCCGGAATTACTGGCGTTCATGACCAAATTTATGAATCACATGACCGAAACCGGCAAGCTGGCTGAGTTGCAGAAAAAATGGTTTGGCGAAACCTACGATCTGCCGAAAGAGCCGATCACCAGCGCCGATCAGTTTCATAAGTTAGCGGGTTTATAAGTTCAATGCGGCGGGTAACCGCCGCCAGTTAGAAAAGGGGGCACCATGGATTCAATGGCATGGCAGTTATTAATTGAAGGCGCATGGACGACCCTCTGGATTTCGGGCGTGGCTATCGCGTTCGGGGTGGTCATCGGTCTGGTGATCGCCTTTATTCGAATGATGAAAATCCCGGTCGTCGACCAGGTGCTGGTGGTCTATATCAGTCTGGCGCGCGCCACACCGCTGGTGACACTGGTTCTGTTCCTGTTCTTATCGCTGCCGACGCTTGGGATAAACCTGGATAAAACGGCGGCGGCGATTGTGGCGCTGACGTTGAATACCTCCGCCTTTAATGCCGAAATCTGGCGTAACGCATTTCGTAACTTCCCTCGAGAACAGCGGGAAGCTGCCGAATCTGTCGGTATGCGGCGCTGGACCTATTTCCGTTACATCATGCTGCCGCAGATGTGGATTGAAAGCCTGCCTGCGCTGGTCAATGAGATGTCTTTCCTGATTAAAGGCAGCCCGGCGATAGCGATAATCGGCGTGGTAGACCTGACCCGCGTCACCAATCGCATCTCTTCGGTGACCTATGAACCTCTGTCGCCCATTCTGGCGGCGGGATTGCTCTACGTCATCATTATCGGCTTGTTGCTGAAATTGCAGGGCATGGCGGAACGTAAAGCGAAGCGCCTGGCGCGATAAAAGCAGGAGGGTATATGAGTCAGTGGAGTATTGTCTGGTCAGCACGCGAGAGTTTTTTTAATGGCCTGCTTTCAACGCTTGAGCTGTTTATTATTGCAGCCGTTGTCGGTTTATTTATCGGCATTTTGCTGTGCTACATTATGGAATACCAAAATCGCGTTATTGACAGAGTAATTATTGCTTTCGTCAGCCTGATGCGTGCTGTTCCCTTTTTGATTCTGGCCTATTTACTTTATTACGGTCTGCCGCAGTTGGGTATTAGTATGGAAGCCTGGACTGCCGGTCTGTTGGCGCTGGTGATTTATCATGGTGCCTATTTCTTCGAGATATTACGCAGCCAGCGTCGTATATTTTCCGCGGGTTATATTGAAGCCGCTGTGTCGCAGGGGTTTTCTCGCTATAAAATCTTTCAGCGTATCGTTCTGCCTAATATTTTCTCTTCTGCGCTGCCGCTGATGGGTAACCAGTTAATTATCTGTCTGAAAGACACGGCTTTCCTGTGCATTATTACCGTACAGGAGATCACCGCCGCCGCGAATAGCGTGCAGTCGACGTATTTTATTCCGTTTAACGCCTTTATCGTCGCCATTGCGCTGTACTGGGGCATCAGCATTTTACTTGAATTGCTGATTAAACGACTAAGCCAATATGGAAACAAGCGAGGAATGACCCATGCCTGAACAAAGTGCGGTTAGCATTAAGAATCTGTCCAAGCAGTTTGATAACGTTGAAGTATTGCGTGATATCAACCTGACGGTGGAGAAGGGCACGGTGGTGAGTATCCTCGGTTCTTCCGGTTCCGGGAAATCGACCTTGTTGCGCTGTATGAACTGGCTGGAGCAGCCGGATCGCGGCGAAGTGCGCATTAGCGGTCAGCGGCTGGGTATTGATGACGCCTCAGGCAAGGCCATGTCACATAAAGAGTTGTCCAAAATCCGCGAACGCGTGGGAATGGTATTCCAGAGCTTTAATTTGTGGCCGCATCTGACGGTGTTACAAAACGTCACCGAAGCGCTGATCCACGTGAAAGGCATGAAGCGGGACGCGGCTGACGAGATTGGTCGTCGTCAGTTAGATAAGGTCGGGATGAGCCATAAAACGGATGTGTATCCGATTACCCTTTCCGGCGGACAGAAACAGCGTGTGGCGATTGCCCGTTCGTTGGCGATGTCGCCAGAGGTGATCTTGTTCGATGAACCGACATCGGCGCTGGATCCTGAACTGGTCAATGAGGTGCTGGGAGTGATGAAAAACCTCGCCGCCGAAGGATACACGATGGTGGTGGTAACGCACGAGATGGATTTTGCCCGTCAGGTGTCGGACGAGGTGGTGTTTTTGGAGAAAGGGTTGCTGATCGAGAAGGCATCGCCAGAGAAGTTCTTTACCAATCCGGATTCGGACCGGGTACGTAAGTTTTTGCAGTCCAGCCGCTAATGTCCCTTCTCAAGGGTAGACCCGGTAATCATCGCGTTACCGGGGAATAGCCTGGATGCGGCGCAAGCGCCTTATCCAGGCTACCACAGACATCTTAATCCCGGTCAATGGCAAACGGCTGCCAGGCCTGACGCACCGGCATGACTTCCACCCGGTTAATATTCATATGGTCTGGTAGTGTGGCGATGTAGAACATCTGTTCGGCGATATCCTGTGCGCTAAGCGGCGTGGTGCCACGGTATAAGTTATCGGATGCCGCCTGATCGCCTTTGGTGCGAACCAGTGTGAATTCGGTTTCCGCAATACCCGGCGCCAGATCGGTCACCCGCACACCTGTACCCAGCAAATCGCAGCGCAGGTTATAGCTAAACTGTTTTACAAACGCTTTGGTTGCGCCATAAACGTGGCTACCCGGATAGGGCCATTGTCCGGCAATCGAACCAATATTGATGATACTCGCCCCTGCGCCATGCTGAATCAACGTGGGCAGCAGCGCGTGAGTCACATTGACCAGCCCGGTGACGTTGGTATCAATCATGGTCTGCCAGTCTTCCAGCTCAACGTTTTGTGCGGGTTGCGGTGAAAGCGCCAGCCCGGCGTTATTGATAAGCGTGGTGATATCGGCGAACGCGGGGGGGAGCGCGGCAACGGCCTGCTTCACGGCATCTTTATCGCGTACATCCAGCTCAATAATGTGAACGGGTACTTCTGCCGCCAGCGAATCCTGCAACGCCTCAAGGCGTGCCAGACGGCGTCCACTCAGTACCAGCGACCAACCTGCTTTGGCAAAGACCCGCGCGGCGGCTTCGCCGAACCCGGATGTCGCGCCGGTAATAAAGACCACTTTCTTTGCTGTTGTCATCTCTCTCTCCTGTGCTGGTTTCTTCCGCCACTATAAAAAACGCGCGCGCAGGAGAGACAGAGCCAGTTGGTGAGTAAATATGTGACACGTGTGTCACATGCCGCTAACAAGACTGGCTCTACCTGACTGCGCCAGGTGCGCCGCATGATGGAATCAACAACAACGGTATGAAAGGAGCAGGGTATGAAACTGGCACTTCAGAGCGAGATGGTGATAACCAATGATGATGTACGTCAGCTAGACCGTTCGTATGTGTTCCATTCATGGTCGATGCAAGGCAACCTCAATCCGCTGGTGATCGCCGGTGCACAAGGGTGCGAATTGTGGGATTACGATGGCAATACGTATCTGGATTTCAGTAGCCAACTGGTAAACGTCAATATCGGTTATCAGCATCCGCGTGTTCTGGCGGCGATGAAGGCACAACTGGAATCATTGACCACTATCGCGCCGGCGACGGCAAACCTCGCACGCGGCGAAGCGGCAAAACGGATTGTTGATCTGGCGCCCGAAGGCTTTAGCAAAGTGTTCTTTACGAACGCCGGGGCCGACGCCAACGAAAACGCCATGCGTATGGCGCGTATGTATACCGGGCGTGACAAGATTTTTTCTGCCTACCGTTCTTACCACGGGAATACCGGTAGCGCCATTGTGGCCACGGGCGATCCCCGCCGTATTCCGAATGAATATGCCCGTGGACACGTTCACTTCTTTAACCCGTACCTGTATCGCAGTGAGTTTAACGCCACGACCGAAGAAGAAGAGTGTCAGCGCGCGCTGGCGCATCTGCGCCGGATGATTGAGTGTGAAGGGCCGAATTCTGTTGCCGCTATTCTGCTGGAGTCCGTACCGGGTACGGCCGGGATTCTGGTGCCGCCAAAAGGCTATATGCAGGGGGTGCGCGCACTGGCAGATGAGTTCGGCATTGTGCTGATTGTCGATGAAGTGATGGCCGGTTTCGGTCGCACAGGTAGCTGGTTTGCGTTCGAGCAGGATGGCATTGTTCCCGATCTCATCACCTTCGCAAAAGGTGTTAATGCGGGTTACGTACCGGCGGGCGGCGTGATTATTTCCGAAAAAATCTCACATTACTTTGACGACCACTTCTTTGCAGGCGGCCTGACCTATTCCGGCCATCCGCTGGCGATGTCGGCCATTGTCGCCACGCTCGATGCGATGAAAGATGAAAAAGTGGTAGAAAACGCGGCAACGGTGGGGGACGGCGTGTTGCGCGCTGGCCTGACGTCGCTGGCGCAAAAACATGCGTTGATCGGTGATGTGCGTGGTCGTGGTATGTTCCAGGCGCTGGAGCTGGTCACCGACCGCGTAGCGAAAACGCCAGTAGCCGCAGCCGATATGGCGGCGATCAAAGGCGCGTTGCTCAACGCCGGGATTTTGCCTTTTGTCGCTGAAAACCGTATTCACGTGGTGCCGCCTTGCACTATGAATGCCGCCGAAGTGCAAAAAGGGTTAGCGATTTTTGATGCCGTGCTTGGGCAGTTTGGCAGCCTGGCGAAGTGATAGCATCACGCCTGAACATATTCTGAAAAGTGAATTTAACTGGATATAAATACAGTTTTTCTTTCGTGCGAAGGGAATGAACAGGTTAGGATGCTCGCGGGTGCCTGAGGCTTTCTGAGCCGGGCATTTGCAGGGTTCAGAAAGGTGAAAGCCCCAGGAGATAGTGTTATCAACCTGAGGCTTACATCCCAACCCTGAACAAGTTGGATGTTAGTCTCTTTTTTGCACGGAGGCAACGACATGCTAACGAAGTACGCCCTGGTGGCGATCGTGGTGCTGTGTATGACTGCACTGGGTTTCACGCTGTTAGTACGCGACTCGCTTTGCGAGATGAGCTACAGGCAACGTGGTATTGAGTTTAAAGCTGTTCTCGCTTACGAACCGAAGAAGTAGCTAACCTGAATTGCGGGGAGCCATCCCCGCAAATCATCTTGTCAGGTGGGATCCTCACGCACCCAAACCCTTTTCACTTACCCCATACGGTGTTCGCCACGTGCCAGCGCATCCCGGTCAAAAAAGCGCTCGATTTTACCGTTCGCCATAAAGGCGGCCCGGTCTGACATATGCGCAATGACATCGGCATCGTGGCTAACCAACAGATAACTCATATTGTGCTGGTCTTTCAGACGGTTCAGTAAGTTGAGGATTTCTGCCTGGATCGACATATCCAGCGCTGAGGTTGGCTCATCAAGCAGAAGAATCTGTGGTCGCAACAGCAATGCCCGGGCGATCGCCACACGCTGACGCTGACCACCTGAGAGTTGATGTGGATAGCGTCTGGCGGCATCCGCAGGCAGCCCCACCTCTTCCAGTGCCGTGCTGACGCGCTGGTCTACCGCTTTCTCACGGTGAATCTGTAGCGGTTCTGCGAGAGTACGATACAGCGTATGGTTGGGATGCAGTGAAGCGTACGGATCCTGAAAGACCATTTGTACGTTGCGTCGCAATGCCCCCTGGTAACGCGTGCCCGCTTTTATCTCTGAGCCGAAGAGTGACATTTCACCACGCCAGTCACGCTGCAGCCCTGCCAGTACGCGCATCAGCGTTGATTTGCCACAGCCTGATGCGCCAATCAGGCTAAACGTCTCGCCCTGTTCGAGGCTAAAACTGGCATCACGGACGACGGTTTTTTCCCCGAAGCTTACTTCCAGATGGCGAATTTCAGCGATGACCATGGTCTGACTCCGTAAAGATTTGGCTGCGATCAAGTGTCGGGAGCATTTGTCCATAGGTCTGCGCCTGTGGTCGACAGGTCCACAGCGTGCGCGTGTAAGGATGCGTGGCATTGGGAAGTTCGCTGGCGGTCATTTCATCCACCTTTTGCCCCTGGTACATCACCAGCACGCGATGACAGTGCTGCGCGACCAGCGGTAAATCGTGACTGATAAGCAGCATGGCCATTTGCCGCTGCTCACACTGCGCCACCAGCAGTTCAAGGATTTGATTGCGCAGGCGCGCGTCGAGCGCTGAGGTCGGTTCATCTGCTATCAGCACCTGTGGGTCGTTAACCAGCGCGATGGCGATCATCACACGCTGGCCCATACCACCGGAAAGCTCTCCGGGGTAGCGTTGCAACACCGCCGGTTCCAGCTCCACGGCGCGCAATGCCTCGTTTATTTTTTCCAGCCGCTGTTTGCGGTTCAGGCGCTGATGAAGCGTCAGGGCTTCGTCCAGTTGTGCCTGCACAGTTTGGACTGGATTAAGCGCATAGCGCGGGTCTTGCAGTACCATCGCAATGCCATTGCCACGCAGGGCGCGCCACGCTTTATTCTCCATGGTCAGTAAATCATGCCCGGATACGCTCAGCTCACTGGCGCTGACCTTGCCGGGTTTACGTACCAGCCCCATCAGGGCACGGGCGGTCATTGATTTACCGGAACCAGATTCGCCCACCAGCGCGAGGCGTTCATTGCCCAAGGTGAAACTCAGGTTATTGACCACGCGGGCGCCGGGATAATCAACATTAAGACCCGATACGATAATCCGTTTTTCAGTCATGTTGTGGCTCCAGTACATCACGCAGGCCATCGCCCAGCAGGTTAAACGCAAGACTCGCCAGTAAAATGACCGCGCCAGGGGCTGCGGCAATCCACCATTGATCGAAGATGACTTGCATACCATCGGCGATCATGGCGCCCCATTCCGCCATCGGTGGGCGAGCCCCCAGACCCAGAAAACCCAGTCCGGCGGCGGCAAGGATAATGCCCGCCAGGTCCAGAGCCAGACGCACAATCGCGGATGGCAGGCAGAGTGGCAGAATATGCCCCAGTAACAGCCGCCAGCCGCGAATTCCCATCATCTCAGCCGCTGCCAGGTAATCGCTGTGACGAAGTCGCTGGATCTCGCTACGTGCCTGACGCGCATAGGCAGGCCAGGTGGTCAGCGCGAGGGCGAGTGCGCCATTGACGAGGCCCGGGCCAAGCATGGCGACAAACGCAAACGCGAGGATGAGACGCGGCATGGACATGACCACATCGGTAAAGCGCATCAGAACGCGTTCCAGCCAGCCACCGTAATAGCCAGACAAAATACCGACCAGCAGACCGGCAGGCAGCGTAATGAGGGTGACCAGGGCCACCAGCCCCAGCGCCGGACGCGTGCCATAAATGAGCCGTGACAGCAAATCACGGCCATAGCTGTCGGTTCCCAGCCAGTGTGCAGCCGAGGGCGGCTGTAAGCGCGATGCGGCATCCTGCCAGTTGGGGTCTTGCGGTGCCAGCCACGGCGCCAGAATAGCAACCAGCAGGAGTAACACCACAATAATCAATCCGCTAAAACCCGCAGGCGAATGGCGCAGACGGCGTAAAAAGAGAGTCGTCGGCATTAGCGAATCCTCGGGTCAGTGAGCCGTACCAGCATATCGGCGAGGTTATTTATCAGGACAAAGCAGACACCGATAACCAGTGTGCCGCCCATAATCGCCGTGGTGTCACCGGCAAACAGCGCGGTCGTGAGATAGCGGCCAATACCCGGCCAGGAAAAGACGGTTTCTGTCAGCACCGCGCCTTCCAGCATGCTGGTATAGGACAGCGCAACCACGGTCAGGAGCGTGCCGCGAATATTTGGCAGGACATGGCGCAGCATGATTGTCATCTCGCCAGCCCCCTTTGCGCGTGCCAGCAAGATATACTCTTTATTCATTTCGCCAAGGCAGGCCGAGCGGGTTAGTCGCGTAATGCTGGCCAGAGAATAGTAAGCAAGCAGGGTGACCGGAAGTACCATATGGCTAAGGGCATTTCTGAATGCCTGACTGTCACCGGAAAGCCAGGTATCGATAAGCACAAAGCCGGTCTGCGGGGTGACAGTGTACTGATAAATATCATCCAGCCTGCCGGGGCCTGCGCTCCATTGCAGGTTCGCGTAGAACAGCGCCAGCATTAACAGACCGAGCCAGAAGATAGGGACAGAGTTACCGAGCAGGGTAAAAGTGCGCACGGCCAGATCCAGCGGGGAACCGGCAAAACGGGCACATAATACGCCCGCGAGAATACCCAACGCGGTACCGATAACCAATGCCAGGGTAGCCAGCTCCAGCGTGGCAGGAAAGGCGGAGAGCAGATCCTGCAAGACGGGCTGTCCGGTGGCGCTGGCGGTGCCTAAATCACCGTGAGACAGGTTGAGTAAATAGTGCCAGAACTGCACGGGCAGCGGTTGATCCAGCCCGAGTTGGTGGCGGACCTGGTCATAGGTCGACTGGCTGGCATGGTCACCGACGATTTGCAGCACACGGTCAACGGGCGAGAGTGCCGAGAGTGAAAAGGTAACCAGTAACAGACCAAATAACGTCAGGGCGAGGGTTATCAGGGTCTGGATAACCCGTAACAGCCTGGGTGAGATGTGGGACATGACTAACTCTTAATGGCATCGTTCTTTAATGATGACCCTCTCTCGTAATGAGAAAGGGTCAACGGCGCAATCGCTAACTTACTTGGTTACGCGGTCATACCACACCATATCGGCATTTAACCCTTGCTGGTAGCCTTTCACATTATCACGTACCACGATTTGCGTTTTCCCTTGATCAACAAAGATATAAGGGGATTTATGCTGCAACTCTTGCTGCATTTTTTTGTAGAGCTCCAGACGTTTGGCGGCATCCGGCTCGGCAACGGCCGCGAGCGTGGCTTTGCTTAATTCAGGGATCTGCCAGCCATTCAATCCGGCAACCGTACTGGATTTCCCGTCATTATAGGCGAAGGCGCTGGCGTTGGAGTGGGCGTCAAAATAATCGGGGATCCACAGACGAATCGCCGCCTGATGCTGTTTGGCACGCACGCGGGCATAGACCTGGCTACCCGCAGCGGGTAACAGATCTACCTTCACGCCGCCCTGAGCAAAACTGGCTTGCATAGACTGGGCGATGGTAATGAACGGCGGTTTGTTTTCGACGTCCAGGGTGAAGTGCGCATCCTTAATGCCCGCTTTGGCGAGGATCTCTTTTGCTTTTGCCGGGTCGAATTTAAACGGGTTATCTTCCAGCGCGCCTGGCAGGCCGACTGGCAGGAAACTCTGGTGGACAAAATATTGCCCTTTCAGCAGATCTTTGGTGATGCCGTCGTAATCGACCAGCCAGCGTGCCGCCTCCCAGAATGCGGGATTGTTCAGCAACGGGTTCGCGCTGTTACCGGCGTTAAAGACCAGATAGTTCTGCTCAGCAGACGGAATACTCAGCACCTTAATGCCTTCCTTATCTGTCAGCGCGCTAATCTGATCGGCACCGAGATCGCGCGCCACATCGGCATCGCCCTGTTGAATTAACAGACGACGGGAAGCCGGATCCGGCACGTTTTTAATAATGATATTTTTTAGTTTGGGCGCGCCGCCAGGTGAAGTGGGATTGGCGTCCAGTACGATAGCCTGATGCGGTTGATAAACGCGCATTTTGTACGCGCCGCTGCCCGCAGAGTGCAGTTTTAGCCAGGCGTTACCAAAATCATTGTCTTTGACGTTCGCGCTGACCAGTTTCTCATCTACGATTGAGGCGATAGGCGTGGAGAGAATATTCAGTGCCACTGCCGGGCTTACATCCGCCGTCCAGTGCAACTGGATCGTATGATCGTCGATTTTCTTTAACTGGCTGGCGATATTGTCCGGTTCCCAGCCCAGGACGTTAAGAATAAAGGCCGGGGATTTGTTCATGGTGACCGCGCGGGTATAGGAGAAAATCACATCCTCAGGGCGCAGCGGGTTACCGGAAGCAAACTTCGCGTCACTTTTCAGTTTGATGGTCAGGGTTTTAGCGGCCGCATCGGGCTGCCAGCTTTCTGCCAACACCGGGTTAATCTTTTCAGGGTTCTCACGATCCGGCTGGACCAGGCGCTCGTACAGGCTTGGAACGGTCTGGATACTGGAAAGCTCATTGGCCTCTGCCGGATCCAGGCTGACAATATCGTCCAGACCTTGTGCAACAACCAGGGTATCTGGCGGCGTTGCCGCATAGCTGGTGGCAGAGAGCAGCGTCATGATGACGAGAGGCAGCAGTTTTTTGGTCATATGAGATCCCTGTAAAGTTAATTTAGTGTCATTATTTTGTATCGCTAAAGTAGGCTGCTTCCGATTTTTCTTAAAGTTTAAATTCGTCTTTATTTATGCGCTTAAGGCATAAGCCAGATTATTTGGCTATGAAAATGGAGCCAAACAAAGATGAAAAAGCGGAGGGATTTTTAGCGTTTTATGTTTTCTGAAAAATTGATTTTAACTGGATATAAATACAGTTTTATTCGTACAGAGGGAAGTAAGCGGGTAGCATTCTCGCGGGTGCCTGAGGCTTTCTGAGCCAGGCATTTGCAGGGTTCAGAAAGGTGAAAGCCCCAGGAGATAGTGTTATCAACCTGAGGCTTATCATCCAACCCTAGACAAGTTGGATGTTAGTCTCTTTTTTGCACGGAGGCAACGACATGCTAACGAAGTACGCCCTGGTGGCGATCGTGGTGCGGTGCTCTTGTAGAGGGGTTCTGACCATTTTTTGAAAGTTCGAAATCGGAACATCAGGTGTTTTCGCTGCAGCCAGTTTTGACACGGACAGCGCGCAACAACCGGAGCGTACACGAAGTACGTGAGGATTGTGAGCACTGCCCTGGTCAAAACTGGCAAAGAAGATAGCCTGATGTTTTGATTTAAGGCGAGTCTCGCGAACAACCGAAGAAGTAGCTAACCTGAATTGCGGGGAGCAATCCCCGCAAATCATCTTGTCAGGTGGGATCCTCACGCACCCAAACTCTTTAGCCTGGCTGCGTTTTTTGTGTGCGGGCAAGCTGTACTGCGCTTTGCCAGTCATGCCAGCGTTTTTGCAATCTGTCGTGACGCTGTGCATCCGGTGTGAACGTCGCATGTTCGGGAAGATACTGGCGAAGCTGTTCTGTATCGATCTGCAACAGTGCCTTTCGTGCCAGCAGTGCCGCTCCCATAGCTGATAACTCCGGGACGTCGCTGCGCATCACCGGGCAACCGAGCAGGTCGGCCTGATATTGCATCAGCCAGTCGTTCCTGGTAGGGCCGCCATCGACCATCAGCGCTTTTAAGGCGAAATCGCCGTGCTGGCGCATGGCAACCACCACGTCGGCAATCTGGTAGGTGATCGACTCCAGCGCTGCGCGAACCAGATGCGCGCGCTTGACGCCACGGCTCAGGCCATGAATCAGACCACGCGCATCTTCGTCCCACCAGGGGGCGCCGAGGCCCGTCAGTGCCGGAACAAAATAGACGCCGAGTGTTGATTCCACTGAGGCCGGTAGCGTATTCAGCGCCTGCGCCAGTTCCGCTTCCGGCAGCTCGCTTAAGCCTGTACTTTCCGCCATCCATGCCACTGCATCGCCGGTATGAGGAATGTTGCCTTCCAGCCCGTACACCAGCCGTTCACCATCATGCCACGCTACGGTGGTCGCCAGTGATTTCACGTCACACTGTGCGGAGACCACCGGAGCCATTACCGATGACCCCGTGCCGTAGGTCGCTTTCACACACCCGGCGGCGCCAAGGCCGTGGGCGAACAACGCGGCGTGCGAATCGCCGATCATCGCCAGCACCGGGATACCCTCCGGGATGGCGTCCAGCCCTTTGGTGTAGCCAAACAATCCACTGGAGGGGCGAATTTCCGGTAGCGCCTGACGGGGGATCTGGAAGAGTGTGAGCATCTCCGCGTCCCAGTCGGCGGTATTAAGATTCAGTAACTGTGTGCGCGAGGCATTCGAGTAGTCGCAGCAAAATGACTCGCCCGCCGTCAGGTGCCAGAGCAGCCAGCTATCTATTGTGCCAAGACAAATTTCACCTTGTTCCGCCAGCCCCCGACTATTGGGCAGCGAATTTAACAGCCAGCGCATTTTGGATGCGGAAAACAGCGGGGCGACGGGCAGCCCCGTCACCGCTTTAATTTTAGCGTCCTGACCTTGCTCGCGCAGAGCATGGCAAAAATCTGCCGTACGTGAACATTGCCAGGTTATTGCCGGACCTAACGGCAACCCGCTTGCGCGATACCAACCAATGGCCGTTTCCCGCTGATTGCTGATCGCCAGCGCCGCTACTCGCTCGGGGCTAACCTGCGCAATCACCTCGCTTATTACCGCCAGTGACGCCTGCAATAGCGCTTCGCCAGACTGCTCTACCCAGCCCTCGCGGGGTGTCTGGATGGTCAACGGGCGCGCGCTTTTCGCCACCACATTGCCCTGAGCATCCAGCGCGACGGCTTTGGCGTTCGTTGTCCCTTCATCAAGCGCGATGACAATATCTTTCGACATGGTATTTCTCCATCAGGCCCATGCGCACTGCATTACTGGTGCAGGTAAGTATCAACGCCGAGATAGCGCGTGAAGGCTTCATGCAGGATGGCGCCACTGGCCGCGTGGTTCATCGCCACGTGGTGCTCAAAACCGTTACGGCAAATATAGGTGAGCAACGCTTCCAGATGCGGAACCTGAATGACTGCGCGACAACCGACAGTATCCAGCGGATCGTCGACGGATTTGCCTTCGCCCACGTAGGCTTTGATTTCACCGGTTAAATCGTCAGTGCTCAGACGGAAATAGGTGAGGGGGCCGGATTTCAGGCGGCCATGCACCGCGCCACAGGTGTTCTCTTTACCCACGGTTGTACCGATGATGTCCGCGGTGCCCATATGCGGGGTTTCCAGGCTGGCGGCAGCGAAGTTACCGCAGTGAAACAGCACGCATTTGTCGCGATCGTCGCCAAAGTTGTTGTTCCAGTCGGCAATCGAGGCCGGGCTCATATTGGCGCTTGCCAGTGCGTACATAGAAAGCGCGCCCATCACGTCGACTTCACAGGCTGACGGCATCAGTTGACCGGACATCACGCTCATGATGGAGCAGACGTTAATGCCCAGGTTTTCCTGCAACGAGGTCCAGCACTGAATGGCCGTGGTGTCGATATCGTTGGCGATAACCCATTCGCTGATAACCACAAACAGTTTCGCCATGGTGACCAGTTTGTCGGCGGCGATACCGCTGGCATCGGCGTTATCCATCAGCAGACGGCGTTTCTCATCTACGCGGATATCATCATCACGCAGCAATTTGATACGGGTGAAGACTTCGGACAGATCCAGGGTTTCCACTGCAATGCCCAGGCGTTCGAGCAGTTTTTCGCTATAACGTACGGTGTTGAAACCGGCCGGACGTGCGCCGATGGCCCCCACGCGAACGCCACGCATGCTGCTCACCACGCGGCAAATTTGTTCAAAACGTTTCAGATCCTGCTCGAAAACCTCGCCGCTCAGGGCGCAAACGTGCTGTGTTGTCAGGGTGAACGGGATGCCGTACTGGCGCAGGTTGTTGCACAGGGAGATCTTGCCGCAGAAGCTATCGCGGCGCGTCGCCAGCCCCATCTTATCCAGGTTGTCCTCTTCCGCCTGGACCAGCACCGGGACGTTCAAGCCGGACAGGCGCAGGGTTTCCGCCACCGCTTTTTCATCGCCGAAGTTTGGCAGAAGCACAACCACGCCGTGAATTTCATCACGGTGGGCGCGGAACAGTTCGGCACAGATTTTGGCATCCTGCCGGGTTTCAACACCGCCGAGCTCGGTCTGGGTCTCATCAAGCATAATGGTTTTAATGCCAAGACGGCCAAACAGGGCGACCGCCTGTTCACGGGCTTCTGCCACCAGGTAGCTTGGGAAAAATCCGCGGTTACCGATAATCACTGCCATGGTCAGTTGTTGAGGAATTCGGGACATTGCTCTCTCTCCAGTAAGTTGTTCTTTATTATTCTTATTGCCGTGTCAGCAGTTCACGGGCGTTTTTCACCACACCTGCGGCATCAATCTCATGGCGCGCGCGGGTGGAGGCCCGATCGGCGGCGATCGCATATTGACCATCAGGGATACCGAGGCGGCGCAGCGGGATGCCGTGTCCGGCTTCTGCCAGTACTTCGGCGACCAGGCTGCCCACGCCGCCGTTGACGTTGTGCTCTTCAACGCTGACGACCGCTTTACAGGTGTTCAGTGCGGCCAGTAATTGCGAGGTATTACACGGACGAATAGACGGTACACTGATAACACAGGCCTCAATACCGGCTTCTGCCAGTTGTGTGGCGGCGGCGACAATTTCATGGACTGTCGATCCCATCGCCACCAGCGCAATGTCTTTCCCTTTGCGCAGCACATCAATGTCACCCGGTTTGAACTGATAACCTTCATCATGCAGCTCCGGCAACGCTTTACCGTCGAGGCGGATATAGACCGGGCCGACGTGGTCCAGCGCATAGTCAATTATTTGACGGCATTCAACAGGGCAGGAAGGGGCGTAAATTTCGATGTTGCCAAAACCACGCAACACGGAAATATCGTCGATGCTATGGTGCGTACTGGCCAGCGGGCCATAGCTGGCACCGGCATTCAGGCCAAACAGCTTCACGTTGGTGTTGTTGTAGCAAATATCTACTTTGATCTGTTCGTTAGCACGCGAGATCAAAAATGGCGCGGCATTACAGGTCACCGCAACTTTGCCGCCAATGGCAAGCCCTGCGGCGGCTCCCACCAGTGTTTGCTCGGCGATACCGACATTCACCAGGCGGCCTGGGAATTTCTTCATAAACGGTGAGATCTTGGCCGTGGAGGTGGAGTCTGCCACCACCGGCACCAGGTCTATCCCGCGGTCAACCGCGTCGATAAACGCATTCACCATCACCGTTGCGAGATGTTCGCTATTACTCATCTTTCAGTTCCTCCAGCGCCAGTTCAACTTCTTCACCTTTCGGCACCCGGTGGTGCCATTCCGGGCGTCCCTGAATAAAGGAGATGCCAGCGCCTTTGGTGGTGTAAGCAATCACGACGTGCGGTTTCCCCGCAGGCTGCAATCCTTCCAGCGTCGCCACCACGTCGGCCATATCGTTACCTTTACACTCGGTAACCTGCATGCCAAAGGCGCGCCATTTTTCATCCAGCGGATCGGTGTTCATGATCTCTTTGGTTGGGCCGGCCAGTTGAAGGCTGTTTTTATCGTTAATAATGATCAGGTTATCGAGCTGGTAATGGGCGGCGACCAGCGCGGCTTCCCAGTTACTGCCCTCCGCCAGTTCACCATCACCGGTGACGACAAACACCCGGCGTTTGCTGTTGCTGCGCTTGGCCGCCAGCGCGATACCGACCGCAACGGGCAGGCCATGGCCCAGTGCGCCGGTATTGAGTTCGATACCCGGCGTTTTATGTTTTACCGGATGGCCCGGCAGATGCGAATCGGGATGCTGATAGGTTGCCAGCCAGTCGACAGGGATAAATCCGGCTTCCGCCAGAATGCAGTAATATCCCCCCACCGCGTGGCCTTTTGACTGGATGTAAATGTCGCGCTCATCACTCTCTTTCAGTTCTGGCGAACAGTTCAGAATGCGGAAGTAGAGCGCAGTCAGCAGCTCAACCTGGGATAGGTCTGCGCCCGTGTGCCCACCTGCCGGGCTTTCGGCATTCAGCACGATGATGCGACGGCGTACGGCGCGTGCTTTTTTTTCAAGCTCCTCAACAGAGAGCGAAAACGGATTCATAGTCCACCTCTTGAATTTATAATCTAACATGAATAAATATTCAATCAGGGTGAAAAAGCACACCTGCGCACCCTTTTGCGGTCGATCCCACAAGGTTAAACGTCAGGTTGTAATTGCTTTGAATATATATTCACTACTGATTTATTATTCATGAGTAAAGATATGCCTTGTCCGGAGGTTTGTCTACGCCTTGTGAAAGCAAATTTGGAAGAAAGGAGAATAGGATCACATTTGGATCCTCCCGCCCGGTATTCCGCAGCTTGTTATCTATTCGGGTATGAATAAAAATGACAGGAGAAAATTGAAGGGGAAACCAATGTCAAAGCAGGATGAGCAGCGTTTGCTGGTGAAGATCGCCACGCTTTATTACAACGAGAACAAAAAGCAGTCAGAGATTGCCTCGCTGTTGAACTTGTCGCAGTCATTTGTCTCACGCGCACTGACGCGCTGTCAAAAAGAAGGGCTGGTGAAAATTACCGTGGTGCAGCCCACCAATATTTTTGTGTCGCTGGAAAAGGCCATTGAGCAACATTATGGCATCCGTCAGGCAATTGTGGTGGATGTGGGAGAAAACGCCAGCAATGCGCAGATAAAACATGCCATTGGCAGTGCGGCGGCGCACTATGTGGAAACCCGCGTCCGCCCGGAAGACCTGGTGGGGATCTCTGCCTGGAGTAGTACCATTCGCTGCATGGTCGATGAAATGCACCCGCAAAATATCCGCGCCCAGGGTGTTATTCAGCTTCTTGGCGGGGTGGGGCCGAACGGCAACGTGCAGGCGACCATTCTGACTCAACAACTGGCGGAACATTTAGGCTGCCCGGCCTGGCTGCTGCCTTCACAAAGTATTGAGCACTCGGTTGAAGAGCGCGCACGGCTGGTAAATAGCCCGGATGTGGCGGCGGTGGTGGCGAAATTTGCCGAGGTCGATGTGGCGATTGTCGGGATTGGCGAGCTGGAGCCATCACAATTGTTGAAAAATTCTGGCAACTACTACAACGAAGATATGCTGCATTTGCTCTCCGAACGTGGCGCGGTAGGGGATATCTGCCTGCATTACTACGATGCGTCGGGCAAACCCGTCCTTACCCAGGAGGAGGACCCGGTGATTGGCATGGAGCTGGAGCAAATTCGCGCCTGCCAGCAGGTTATCGCGCTTGCGGGCGGGCCGGAAAAGCACAATGCGATTCGCGGCGCGTTGCAAGGGAATTATATTGATGTCCTGATCACGGATTACGCCACCGCGCGTAGTCTGGTAAGCCACGGTTGACATGGGTTACGCCGCCTCCGGCGCTGAGGAATCCCCACAAAAATGTGAGCACGAACGGTCCCCTCTCCTCTTTGGGGAGAGGGCCAGGGTGAGGGGGAAAATGCGGCTCTGATGGTCATTGCGTTCACCTTATGTTCCTTGTTTTTCTGTCGCGACAGAACCCGTGAACGTGCCAGGGTGGCTCACCGCCACCACCCTGGCGACCTTTTGTCGATATCTGAGGCCTGAGAAACCAGGCCATGCCGATAAAACTACTTACTTTCTATCACTGCTTTTTGCGCAACCACCGCCGCTTTTTGCTGCATACGGTTCTGCATCTGATCGATGATGACCGCAACGATAATCACGATACCTTTAATCACCATCTGCCAGAATTCACTCACGCCCATCATCACCAGCCCGTCGGCGAGGAAGCCGATAACGAAGGCGCCGATCAGTGTCCCGAGCACGGTGCCGCGCCCGCCTGCCAGCGAGGTTCCGCCAAGCACCACCGCAGCGATGGCGTTCATTTCAAAGGCTGTACCGTTCGCCGGGTGGCTTGCCAGCAACTGTGCCGACACCACGATCCCAGCCAGCGCCGCACAGAACCCGGAAATGGTGTAGACCCAGATTTTGACCTGCCTGACCTTCACGCCGGAAAGCTCTGCCGCACGCTCGTTATCGCCGATGGCATAAACGTGGCGGCCAAAGGGCAGGCGACGCGCGACATAGGCAATCACCACCGCCAGCACGATCATCAGCCAGATAGCCCACGGAATGCCAAACAGCGTACCGGCGCCAATCTCATCAAAGCCGGTATTGCCCAGCAACGGATTGCCGGAAAGCCCCGGAAAGGTTTGCCCGTCTGAGGTGAGCATCGCGGCGCCACGCAGGACATACATCGTACCGAGCGTACAGATAAACGGCGCGACGTTATAGCGGGTGATTATCCAGCCATTCACCGCGCCAATTAAGCCGCCGATCAGCAACACCAGCGGCACAATCACCCAGACGCTGGGGAAAATGGCGATACCAAACATCGGCAGCACAATCCCTTTGGTGATCATCCAGCCGGCTATCATCCCGCACAGGCCCAGCGTTGCGCCGATGGACAAATCGATCCCGGCCGTGATGATGACAAACGTAATGCCCAGCGCCAGGAAGGCGTTGATGGCGATATGTTTAATCATGATCACCAGGCTGCCCGTCGAGAGGAAGCCGGGTACCGTGGCGGTAAAGAAGCCAACAATCAGGAACAGTGCGATAAAGGTTCGCAGCTTTAACAGTAGAAGCAGAATGCTTTCGCGTGACAGCGATGCGCTTGCGCGCGGGGCCACCGCCACAGATTGTGTTGTTTTCATATCAGAACCCCTGAGCACTTGCCGTTACCAGCGCCGATTCTTCGGCCCGATCGCGCACGATATCGGCAGTAAGTTTGCCGCCTGACATCACCAGAATGCGGTCAGATACCGCCATGATTTCTTTCAGATCGGAGGTGGAAAAGACCACTGCGATCCCCTGTTCGGAGAGCTGCACCATCATGCGGAAGACGTCGGCTTTCGCTCCCACGTCAATCCCGCGTGTCGGTTCATCCAGAAACAGGACTTTCGGGTTGGTTAACAGCGAGCGACCAATGACCACTTTTTGCTGATTACCGCCGCTCAGCGCCTGGATTTCCACGTCCGGCGTTGAGACCTTAATCGACAGATTGCCAATCGTGCTGGCCACCACCGCCTGCTCATCTTTTTGCGAAATGGTGATCCCGCGCTGCAACCGCCGCCACAGGCTGGCGATGGTCAGGTTGGTTGCCACCGACGATATCGGGAAGATACCGGTACGTTTGCGGTCTTCCGGTACCAGGCTCATCCCCATGCGGATACGATCCGCCGTTGCCAGCCGCTGCGGCACAGGTTTGCTGTCGAGCCACAGTTTGCCCAGGTAGTTGCGTTCGGTACCGAGCATGCATTCAAACAACTCTGTGCGCCCCGCGCCCATCAGGCCGTAAATACCGACAATTTCCCCGCTGTGAACCTTAAAGGTCACATCGTCCACCACCGCATTGCCCGCGCTGTTAACGCAGGTGATGTGCTCCGCTTCCAGCACCGGCGCGCCAAAGGTACGGCCCGGTGCCAGGAAGTTGCTCACCGGATCGCTGCCCAGCATTTCGCGAACGATCCACGGGACGTCGATGTCGCACACTTTCGCTTCGGCCTGAAACTTACCGTCGCGCAGAATGGTGATGACATCGCCAATGGCCATTAACTCTTCCAGACGGTGCGAAATATAGATAATCGACACCCCCTGGCGGGTCAGCTCACGGATCACGCGAAAGAGGATCTCCACTTCCGTTTTACTCAGCGCCGACGTGGGTTCGTCGAGGATCAGGATGTCCGCGTCTTCCGCCAGCGCCTTGGCGATTTCCACTAGCTGCTGCTGGCCTACTTTCAGGTTGCCCACCAGCTCTTTCGGTGAAATAGGCTGGTCGAGACGTTTTAACAGCTCGGCGGTCCGTTTTTCCTGTTCCGCTTCGTTGATAGGCGCAATCCCTTTTTGCAACTCGCGTCCCAGGAAAATGTTCTCGGCGACGTTGAGGTTTTCAAACAGGTTCAGCTCCTGGTGCACCATGCCGATACCCAGTGCGGCAGCGGCACGGGTACTGGAAATCTGCACCGGTTTGCCGTTGAGTTCGATTTCACCCAGGCTCGGTTGCTGTACACCCGCGAGGATTTTCATCAGGGTGGATTTCCCTGCGCCATTCTCGCCGATGATCACATTCACCTTGCCGCGCCAGACGTTGTAGTCCACGTTGTCCAGCGCGATGGTGCCGGGAAAGAGCATCGAGATGCCGCGCGTGCGCAGAATAATGTCATCCACAGGTACATCGCTCATTACTGTGTCTCCTGTTTCAACTCCAGTGCCGCGGCATCTGTTGCCTTACCGCTCTTAATCGTGATGGCCATCAGCACAGTCGCCTGTTTACCCACCCAACTCTCATCCACTTTGGGTAAGTGCTTGATGGTTTCGCGGTTGTAAGCCCGTGATAACTGCGCAAATTGAACCTGGTTGGTAAAGTCTTCAAATTTAAAGCCTGTGGCATCGCGAATGGCATTGCCCTGGATAACCGGCCCGGCCTGCACTTCCAGCGGCTGGCCGTTGAACATAATGATCAGCTTTTGTTCACGTTCATTACTGACATCGACGCGTTCGACTTTGCTTGTCAGGTGAACAAACACGCTTTGTGGTTTGTCGCTTGTCGCCTTCAGTTGTGTGGTGAGTGCGGTGGCGTCCAACGCATGCTTGTGGGCGGCGTCGATGACGCGTTCTTGCCATGTTTGTTGCGCGATCTGCTGTGGGGTCATGTTATCGAAGCTGGCTTTCGCATTCGGATCGGCAGGCATTATCGGCTTGCCGTTTGCATCCAGATCCACCACTGTGCAGGCCGTCAGCAACAGGGTGGTGCACCCTACGAATGCAGCACCCCATTGTTTTAACGACATAACATCTCCGCTCTTACTTGCTCAGGTTGAACATTTTCAGTTTGCTGGCGTTGCTTTCGTCGATCAGCATGCAGTCCATAAGCTGTTTCTCTTCTTTCTGGGCTTTGCCGTTTTTCAGGAAGTAATCGGCCTGTTCGACTGCCATTTGCGCCTGTTGCCAGCCTGGTTGCAGAACGGTGGCTTTGATGTTGCCTTTATTGATGATGGAGTCACGCACGTAATCGCTGCCGTCAAAGCCAACCACAATGACGTTGGTTTTCCCGGCGGCTTTCAGCGCGGCTTCTGCGCCGAGCGCCATGGTGTCGTTACCGGAGATAACGCCCACGATGTCCGGGTTGGTTTGCAAGATAGCTTCCATACGGGTGAAGGCTTCGGTCTGGCTCCAGTTCGCGGTCTGTTGCGCCACCATTTTCATATCCGGAAAATCATCCAGCACATCGTGGTAGCCCTGTGAACGGACGCTGGCGTTGGTATCAGACTGACGCCCTAACAGTTCGACATACTTACCTTTACCGTCCAGCAACTTGGCGAATTTCTGTGCGCCCAACTGTGCGCCCTGATAGTTGTTAGAGACGATTTGCGCGACAGCAACGCCGGTTTTGTTGATTTCACGGTCAATCAGGAAGGCCGGTACGCCAGCAGCTTTGGCTTTTTCCAGCGGGCCGACGGTGGCGTCTGCGCCGGCGTTATCAAGGATGATCGCTTTCGCTTTACGGGCAATCGCCGTTTCGATCAGTTGGTTTTGTTTGTTTACATCATCATCATGGGAAGCCACGAGGGTGGTGTAGCCAAGTTCTTTGGCTTTTGCCGCCGCGCCGTCTGCTTCCGCTTTAAAGAATGGGTTGTCGTGTGAGGGGGTGATAATGGCGATCAGTCCGTTATCCGCGGCAAACAGCGAGCCGGAAGCGGCGATCAGGGAAGCCAGTACAGCAGATTTCAGTAGGGTCGTTTTCATCTTTTTCTCCACATTGAATATTTATTCAATAATGATTTATTATTCAAGTTAACGATAAAACGGCAATGCTGAACTGTCTATGGTTTGTGCAGCAAATTTCTTAAAAGGAGAAAACGATCACGATCCTGTAGGAATACCGCTCACCAGAGTCAGGATCTGTTCTGCATGAGAAATCCATGCAATATCGACGCACATCCCTGCGTGATGGCGGCTGAATTGCGCATTGGTGCGCAGGGTGAGTGACCCGTCATTCAGTGCAATGAGCTGCGCGCTATGGAAGCCGGGAAAGGGAAAGGCAAGGGTGGAAAAGGCTTTGAAAAGACTCTCTTTTGCGGAAAAAGCAAGCGATAACCCCTGTTCAAAGGGAAGCGAGGCACACTGTAGTAACGCGTTTTCTTCGGCATTCACGATGCTTTCGGCGATCTCTTTACTCAGTTGAGGAGAGAATACGCTCTCAATATCCACGCCGACACAGGCAGATGAGACAACGGCGACAGCGGTCTGCCCGGCATGGCTGATGCTACCGTAAAGTCCGGCGGGCCAGAGCGGTTCGCCGCCAGCACCGATACCCGGCACGGCCTGATGACCATAATTTCGCAGGGCATGCACGGCAGCAATCCGCCCGGCCAGATGTTCGCTTTTACGCTTGCGTCCGGCGTTTGCCAGGCGGTCATGGTGGGGCAGCCACAAAAGATCGCGCTCTGCAAAGGTTGCGGGGTCGAAGGTGATGAAATGGACCGGGTGGGAATGAAGGGTAAGCGTGGAGTGAAGGATATCCATATTTCGCCTTACGCCCGCCCTCTCCCCGCAGGGAGAGGGAAGGTTAGTGCTTAAAAGTGGGTATTGATACCCATATACCAGGTGCGACCGGACTCGTTGTAGGTATTGGCACCTGCGCCGTACATCCAGCCGGTAGTGCCGCCGGTGCTCTGCGCGTTACCCATACGCCAGTGACGTTTATCAAAGACGTTGTCGACACCTGCGGTCAGGCTCACGTATTTGTTCACGTCCCAGGTACCGCTCAGACCAACGATGCTGTACGGGCTGACTTCGTCTTTAGCAGAACCGGTCACCGGGTTACCCTGGTAGTCATATTTCTTCGGCTGTTGTTTGCCGTACCAGGTGAAGGTGGACTGCACGGAAACATCCTGCACAACCTGCCAGCTCAGCGTTGAGTTGAGGGTATATTCAGGGATGATCGACAGACGTTCACCGGTGGTTTTGTTCTTACTTTGCAGCATGTAAGTGACGTTGTTGCTCAGGGTTACCGCGTCGGTGACCGGAATGTTCAGCGTCCCTTCCAGGCCTTCAACGACCGCCTTAGGTACGTTTTCCCACTGATAGATATCGGTTTTGGTGCTGCCGACTTTGGTCTGGCTTAACGGTGAATAGCCCGCTTCAATCTTGTTGCGGTAGTCGTTGCGGAACCAGGTCACGCCCGCCAGCCAGCCTTCATGTTTGAACTCCAGACCAATCTCTTTGTTGATACTGGTTTCCGCTTTCAGGTCGTCGTTACCCATCATGTAGCAGCCCACGCCGGTGCCGCTGGCGTAACAGCCCTGACCCTTACTGTACAGAATGTAGTTCGGGTTGGTCTGGTACAGGCTCGGCGCTTTATACGCGCGGGCGATCCCCATTTTCAGGGTAAAGTCATCACCCAGACCTTGAGACAGGTTTAGCGACGGGCTCCAGTTGTTGCCGACCACTGTATGGTGATCGAAACGCAGGCCTGGCGTCAGCATGGTGGTGTCGGTCACTTCCATATTATCTTCGGCGAAGACAGAGAAGATTTCCGCGCTGGAGTAAGGGCTGCGGCCCGTGCTGGCGAAACCGGAAATCGGGCCGCCCTGCAGCGCCTGGGTGTTGGACGCCATATCCTTCATCCGCTGCTGGTTCCATTCGGTACCGACGGTCAGGTTCTGGTTGATCAGCAGGTCAAACGGCACGCTCACTTCGCTGTGCAGCATCACGTCTGCCAGATCGATATCTGAGAAATGGTTGCTGTTGAACAGACCTTCCAGCCCGCCCGACAGCCCTTCGCCGAGACGTGAGTTGCGGGTGTGCTCATACTGTGCCCAGTTATTGGTGGTCACACCGTTATCCCAGCCGCCCGTCCAGTTGATGGAATAGTTCTGGCGATAGAGGCGGTTGGTCTCCTTGCCGTAGTTTTCCTTCACGTAGTTGTTGGTGCTGCTGTCGTTGTTGGTGTTCTGGGTGTCGCCCGCGTAGAGGTTCCCCTGGCGGCTGTAACCGGCCTGGAACTCCAGCGCTTGTCGCGGCGCGAAATCCCAACGCACGACGCCGTTAATATCTTTGTTCTCCACCCCTTCACGCCCTGCGGCCATAGTGTTGGAGTAGATACCGGTACGTTCAGACTGGTGATCCTGGTTAATGTCCCAGGCATCGGCCTGCGTTTTATTCAGGTTACCGTACAGACGGAAGCTGAAATCGCCGCCCAGCGGGCCGCTCAGGCTAAAGTCGGTACGTTTAGTCGCGCCTTCATCTTTGTGCTCCGGTGCGTTGAAATAACTGTTCCACGAACCGTGCCAGGCCTGATCGGTCGATTTTTTGGTGATGATATTCACCACCCCCCCCGCAGCACCGTTACCATAACGCGCAGCGGCCGGGCCACGAATAACCTCAATACGTTCAATCATGTCGGCCGGTACCCAACTGGTATCGCCACGAGTATCACGCTCACCGCGCCAACCCTGACGAACAGAGTTACGGCTGGTGACCGGTTTTCCGTCGACCAGGATAAGGGTGTTTTCCGGCCCCATCCCACGGATATCAATCTGGCGGTTGTTACCACGTTGACCGCTGGTAGAGTTGCCCGTCAGGTTAACGCCGGGCATGGTGCGGATGATTTCGGAAACGTCACGTGCGGGTGGGTTTTTGCGGATCTCATCAGCGGTAATGGTTGATACCCCTGGCGCCTGCAGATTTTGCTGTGCGGCGGTAACCACAATGGTGTCATCATTACTGGCTGTGTCGTTGGTCGTCGTCTCTGCCGCGAATGCGGGTAAAGCCACGCCGTAAATTCCCAGATTGACCAATAAGGTCAGGGAACGCATTTTGTTTTTCATTGTTTTTCCTGCTTTTCTTGCCGTATTCCCGCGCGATCCATCCCCAGACGGGTAAGAAACACGGCACGCCATTGCCATTCAAATGCGAAGGGGGCTCATCCTGAGAAAATCCGCAAAAGACGGCATTGTGATTATGAAAGACGCGCTCGCCAAAGCGCGACAGTACGCTATTGCAAATGAAAATAGTTATCAATAATATTATCAATAATTGTTAATCTGCAAGCAAAAATTTCCACAGTGAATGTGAGGTTATGACGTTGGCATTGATAGCGGGAAGCGAGGCCTGGTGGAAGGCGAAAACGGGACCAGAATGGTGTCTGGAAAGTGATGGAAATTATCAGGTTACCTTCTGGTGGCGTGACCCGGCGGGTACCGAAACCACCTCCAGCACTACCCATGTCTGGATCTATATCACTGGCGTCACTGACCACCATCAGCAGGCGACGCCGCAGTCGCTGGCGCGCATTCCCGGAACGGATGTCTGGTGCTGGCAAACGCAACTGGAAGCAGGGTGGCGTGGAAGCTATTGCCTGATCCCCTCCGATGGCGCTGACGACTTCTCGCCGCAGGTGTTTGCCCAATTGCCGCCGGATCGTATGGCACTGCGCGAAGGCTGGCGCAAACTGCTGCCACGCGCGATTGCCGATCCGCTTAACCCGCATAGCTGGCGTGGCGGGCGAGGCCATCCCGTATCGCCGTTGGCGATGCCCGGTGCCCCGCATCAGCCAGGCTGGGATCGGCCCGATGCCATATACACCCCGGCGACGGTGATGAGCTGGCATAGCCAACGCCTGAATAACCATCGCCGCGTGTGGGTCTACGCCACCGGCGATGACCCGAGCGCTGAGCGCCCGCTGGCGATACTGCTCGACGGTCAGTTCTGGGCGGAAAGCATGCCTGTCTGGCCCGCGCTGGCAGCCCTTACCGAACAGGGTTTATTGCCGCCTGCCGTCTATCTGCTCATCGATGTAATTGATACCACCCACCGCAGCCAGGAGTTGCCCTGTAATCCCGATTTCTGGCTGGCGATTCAGCAGGAATTATTACCGCAAGTGCAGGCGGTAACTCCCTTTAGCGATGACGCTGGCCGCACGGTGGTGGCCGGGCAGAGTTTTGGCGGTTTGTCAGCGCTCTATGCCGCTTTGCACTGGCCGCAGCGTTTTGGCTGCGTGCTGAGTCAGTCGGGCTCCTTTTGGTGGCCAACGCGCGACGGCCAGCAGGATGGCCTGCTTATCGAACAACTCAAACGCGGCGAGGTATCCGCGCAGGGGCTGCGTATTGTGCTGGAAGCCGGGGTGCGCGAGCCGATTATTTTCCGGGCCAATCAGGCCCTTTATGCCCAATTACAACACACACAGCAGACGGTTTTCTGGCGTCAGGTTGACGGCGGACATGATGCGCTTTGCTGGCGCGGCGGGCTGACCGCAGGGCTGATGACCCTCTGGCAACCTTTGACACGCGCGACGCAATAAGCGCAATTACGACAGGAGCCTGGTATGGAATGCAGCAACCCCTTCGATAATCAACAGGGGCAATTTTTTATTCTGCAAAACGCGCAGCAGCAGTTTAGCCTGTGGCCACAGCAGTGCGCGCTTCCGCAAGGATGGCGCGTGGTATGCCAGCCCGCCTCGCAGGAGGCATGTAACGCCTGGCTCAACGCCAACTGGCAGAGTTTAACCCCGGCGCATCACGCCTGCTAAGGAGACGCGAATGACCACACGTTTACCCCTCGTGGCCGCGCAGCCTGGGATCTGGATGGCAGAAAAACTCTCCACGCAGCCCAATGCCTGGAGCGTGGCCCACTATGTCGAGCTGGACGGCGAACTGGACGCACCGCTACTGGCGAAGGCCATCAAAGAAGGCCTGGCCCAGGCTGATACTTTGCGGATGCGCTTTACAGAAGACAATGGCGAGGTCTGGCAGCAACTGGACGATGATAGCGTGTTTGCCCTGCCGCAGATTATTGATGTTCGCCATCATGCCGACCCGCATGCGGCCGCGCTGGTATTAATGCAGACCGATCTCGCGCAGGATCTTCGCGTGGACAGCGGGAAACCGCTTTTTTGCCATGTGCTTATTCAGGTCGATAACCATCGCTGGTTCTGGTATCAGCGTTATCACCATCTGCTGGTAGATGGCTTTAGTTTCCCCGCCATTACCCGCCAGATTGCCGCCATTTACCGTGCCTTGCGTGCGGGTAATGCCATTCCCCCAACACCCTTTACCCCCTTTGCCGGGGTGGTGGACGAATATCAACGCTACCGGGAAAGCGACGCCTGGCAACGTGACAAAGTCTTCTGGGCGGAACAAAAACGCATATTACCCGCACCGGCTTCCCTGTCACCTGCGCCACTGCCGGGCCGTGCGGCGACGACCGATATTCTGCGTTTGTCATGTCGCCTGAATACCGCCGCATTCCGTCGCCTGACCCAGGCGGCGAACCAGTGCCAGTCAGCCGATCTGGCGTTAGCGCTGGTGGCGTTGTGGTTAGGCCGACTCTGTGGGCGGCTGGATTATGCCGCCGGGTTTATTTTTATGCGCCGGATGGGCTCAGCGGCGCTGACCGCAACCGGGCCGGTGCTCAATGTGCTGCCGCTGGGTGTGCATATAGACGAGACGCAAACCCTGGCGGAACTGGCCAATGCCCTTGCCGGGCAACTGAAAAAGATGCGCCGCCATCAGCGTTACGATGCCGAGCAAATCCAGCGTGATGCCGGACGCGCTGCCGGGGATGAGCCGCTCTTTGGCCCGGTGTTTAACGTCAAAATGTTCGATTACCTGCTGGATATTGACGGGATTGCCGGACAAACCCATACACTGGCGACAGGCCCGGTCAACGATCTGGAGATTGCGCTCTTTCCGGACGAAGAGGGCGGCCTGACGCTGGACGTGCTGGCTAACCGCAGCCGCTACGATGAACGCGTGCTCAATAACCATGTCGCCCGCTTGCACAGCCTGTTGAGCCAGTTTGCCGCAGACCCGGCGCTGCGCTGCGGTGAGGTGCAGTTGATTTCCATTGATGAGTGGCAGAGCATCGAAAAAATTAACGATACCGGCATGATGTTGCCAGCCACAACGCTGAGCCAACTGGTGGCCGAACAGGCGGCAAGAACGCCGGATGCTCCGGCGCTGGCCGATGCGTGCTGGCAATTAACCTACCGGGAGATGCGTGAGCAGGTGGTGGCGCTGGCGCAACTTCTACGTGAGCGCGGCGTTAAACCCGGCGACAGCGTTGCCGTCGCGTTACCGCGCTCTGTGTTTTTGACGCTGGCGCTGCACGGCATTGTTGAAGCCGGGGCTGCCTGGCTGCCGCTTGATACGGGTTACCCGGATGAGCGGCTGCACATGATGCTGGAAGATGCCAGGCCGCGTCTGCTTATCACCTCTGATGACCAGCTTTCACGTTTTAGTGGTCTGCCTGGCCTGAATCACCTTTGCTACAGCGCACCGCTGGCGGTGACGGGCGGCGAACCCCTGGCGCTGTCCCGCCCGGAACACACCGCCTATATCATCTTTACCTCGGGGTCTACCGGGCGACCGAAAGGGGTGATGGTTGGGCAGACCGCTATCGTCAACCGTCTGTTGTGGATGCAAAACCACTATCCGCTGAACGCGCAGGACGTCGTGGCGCAAAAGACGCCGTGCAGCTTTGATGTCTCCGTGTGGGAGTTCTGGTGGCCGTTTATTGCCGGCGCGCAACTGGTGATGGAGGAACCGGAGGCACACCGCGACCCGCAGGCGTTGCAACGCTTCTTCGCCCGTTTTGGCGTGACTACCACGCACTTCGTGCCGTCCATGCTGGCTGCGTTTGTGACATCGCTGACGCCAGAAACGGCGCAAGCAAACTGCCGCACATTGAACAAGGTCTTTTGCAGCGGCGAAGCGCTTCCGACGGCCCTGTGCCGCGAGTGGCAACAACTGACCGGCGTGCCTTTGCATAATCTTTATGGGCCTACAGAGGCCGCCGTCGATGTGAGCTGGTATCCGGCGTTTGGCGATGCGCTGGCGGCGGTGAAGGGCAACAGCGTACCGATTGGCTACCCCGTGTGGAATACGGGTCTGCGTATTCTGGATAGCATGATGCAGCCGGTACCGCCGGGTGTGGCGGGGGATTTGTACCTGACCGGTATTCAACTGGCGCAAGGCTATCTGGGGCGACCGGATCTTACCGCCAGCCGCTTTATCGCTGACCCCTTTGCGCCCGGCGAGCGTATGTATCGCACCGGTGATGTGGCGCAATGGCTGGAGAATGGCGCGGTGGAATATCTGGGCCGCAGCGACGATCAGCTAAAAATTCGCGGCCAGCGTATTGAGCCTGGTGAAATAGACAAGGCGTTACAGACACTGACAGATGTCGCGCAGGGCGTCGCCCATGCCTGCGTGCTCAATCAGGCGGCGGCAGGCAATGGTGATGCGCGCCAGTTGGTGGGCTATGTGGTCTCAGAGAGCGGTCTGCCGCTGGATCTCACCGCGCTGCGCGAGCAACTGAGTACGCAGCTACCGCCTCATATGGTGCCGGTGGTGCTGCTGCAACTCAGCGAGCTTCCGCTGAGTGCTAATGGCAAGCTCGACAGAAAAGCGCTGCCTCTGCCTGAGCCCGCGCGTGAGCAGGTCGGTCGGGCGCTGAATCCGGGCGTGGAAGTGCAGATTGCACAGGCTTTTTCCGCGCTGCTCGGCTGCGAGGTTCAGCACGCGCAGGCCGATTTCTTTGCCCTCGGCGGCCACTCTTTGCTGGCGATGCGCCTGGCTGCACAACTGAGCCAGACGTTTGCGCGCCCGGTGACGCCGGGGCAGGTTATGGTAGCCTCAACGGTCGAGAAACTGGCGGTCTTGCTGACGCAGACGCAGGCCGATAGCCAGCTTGGTCTGCAAACCCTTCTGCCCTTGCGTGATGGCGACGGGCCGGTGCTGTTCTGTTTCCATCCGGCTTCTGGTTTTGCCTGGCAGTTCAGCGTGCTGGCGCGCTATCTCTCGCCGCGCTGGGCGATTATGGGTATCCAGTCTCCGCGTCCTGATGGGCCGATGCAGCAGGCCGCCACACTGGATGAGGTGTGCGAACACCATCTTGCAACACTGCTTGCACAGCAGCCACATGGGCCTTATCACCTGTTTGGTTATTCGCTGGGCGGAACCCTGGCGCAGGGGATTGCCGCCCGGCTGCGGGCGCGCGGGGAAACGGTCGCATTTTTAGGGCTGCTGGATACCTGGCCGCCGGAGACGCAGAACTGGGCGGAGAAAGAGGCCAACGGGCTGGATCCTGCCGTGCTGGCAGAAATCGAGCGCGAGCGACAGGCGTTTCTGGCGGCGCAAAAAGGACAGGCCTCGACGGAATTGTTTGCCGCGATTGAAGGTAACTATGGCGATGCGGTACGTCTGTTGACCACGGCCCACAGCGCGAAATTTGACGGTAAAGCGACGCTCTTTGTCGCCGAACGCACGCTGACGCCGGGGATGGATCCGCAAAAGGCCTGGTCGCCGTGGGTGAGTGAACTGGAGGTTTATCGTCAGGATTGCGCCCATGTGGATATCATTTCCCCGCAGGCGTTTGAAGCGATTGGCCCGGTTGTGCGGGAGCTGTTGGGGTAGGGGGAAAATGTCCCCGGTGGCGCTGTCGCTTACCGGGGCTACGGGTGTAGATACTGTGAACGCCTTCAACCTTTTTAGCCATGGCTGACTCGTCTTCCCGCATGACAACCACAGCGACATCTTTGTGCCCCCCTGGCGCAGAGCGTGCAGCGAGTAACTCGAGTCAAACCGACCGCAGGCAGCGGGGCGGGAGGCGAACGCAGTGCGAAGCACGGATTTCTTTGCGGGGCCGCAGGGATTGTAAAGGGGAACGCGGTGTTCCCCTTTACCCGTTCACGTGTCCGAAGGTGACATTTCGCCATGAACATAAGGTGAACGGAACCCGCCTCCTGAGCCGCATTTTCCCCCTCACCCTAACCCTCTCCCCAAAGAGGAGAGGGGACTGTTCGTGCTCGCATTTTTGTGGGGATTCCTCAGCTCCAGGGGAGAGGGAGAAAACCGGTGGTTGCCCGGATAAGGCGGTTGTGCCGCATCCGGGACAGCATCAGAGCGAACGTCGTCCCAGCGGCACCACCAGCGGCGTACCGGCGATCGGATCTTCAATAATCATACAGCGCAAACCGTACACCGCTTCGATAAGTTCCGCGGTCACAATCTCTTTCGGCGCGCCTTGCGCCACAATCTTGCCGTCTCGCAGGGCAATCAAATGGGTAGCGTAGCGACAGGCCTGATTCAAATCATGCAACACCGCCGCCAGTGTATACCCCTGCTCGCGGTTTAACGCACTGAGCAACTCCAACAGATCAATCTGATAGCTGATATCAAGCCAGGTGGTCGGCTCATCAAGCAGCATGATCGAGGTCTCTTGCGCCAGCACCATTGCTATCCACGCGCGCTGCCGCTGGCCGCCGGAGAGCGTGTCCACACTCTGCAACGCCAGCGTGTCCACCCCGGTGGCGCGCATGGCGCGGGTGACCGCCTGCTCATCCTCCTGACGCCAGCGGGTAAACAGCGGCTGGTGCGGATAGCGGCCACGGGCGACCAGCTCCTGAACGGTGATATCACCAGGCGTAGTGGCATTTTGCGCCAGCAGCCCGACACGTCGCGCCACCTCTTTACTGGCAAAACGCTGGATCTGCTCGCCGTCCAGATAAACATGGCCTTTCTCTGGCGTCATCAGGCGGCTCAGGGTGCGCAGCAGCGTCGATTTCCCACAGCCGTTCGGCCCAATAATCGCCGTGAAATGGCCATCGGGAATCGAAACGCTCAGGTCTCTGGCGACAACTTTCTTACCGTAGCCCAGGGTTAACTGTTCGCCATGCAAACGGGCCTGAGTATCGATCATTTCTTGCGGGACTCCTGAATTAACAAGGCGATAAGGTAGATACCGCCAATGCTGACGGTGACGACGCCCACCGGCAACTGATAAGGGATAAACAGCCGTTGTGCGCAAATGTCCGCGGCCAGCAGCAGAAGGGCACCGCAGAGGGCCGATTGTGCAAGGCCCCAGCGTGTGGTGGCGCTAATGCGCCGGGCAATATGCGGCGCGACGAGCGCGATAAATGAAATAGGCCCGGCAAGTGCCGTGGCGGAGGCGGTCAGCACAACGGCCACCAGCATCAGCAGCAGGCGCGAACGCTCCACGCTCACGCCAAGGGCGCAGGCGCTGTCATCCCCCATCTCCAGCAGCCGCATACGGCGGGAAAGCAACGCTGCGCCGATAAACATCAGCAGAATAAACGGCGCAGAGGGGAAGGTTTTGGCCCAGGTCAAACCATTAAGCGACCCCGCATTCCACAGCCCGGCAGTAAGCGAGGTTTCCAGCGAGGCCTGTAAAATCAGCCAGGTGTTAAAAGCCATCAACATTGCCCGTACGCCGATGCCGACAATAATCAGGCGGAAGGTTTCAATGCCGTTGCGCCACGCCAGCGACCAGACGATGAACGAGGTCAGAATGCCGCCCGCCATAGCGGCGAGCGTAATCGCCGTCAGATGCTGACCAAAAAACACCATTGCCACCAGCACGCCACTCCATGCCCCGGTGTTAAAGCCCATCACATCCGGGCTGCCTAACGGGTTTCGCATCAGCGACTGGAAGATAGCGCCGCTGACACCCAGTGCGCCACCGATCAGCAGCGCCATCAGAACGCGGGGCAGCCGCCATTCGATGACCACAAGCTGCATGGCGCGCGGCGCACTCCCGGTGAGCGCATTAATGACCTGGCTGCTATCGAGCATCACCGCACCGCTGCGCAGACCCCAGAGGGCAAAGGCCAGGCTTGCCAGCAGCATCAGCAGACAACTGATGATCAGACGACGGGACGGGGCGGTCACAGGCCACCTCCGCGCGCGCGGCGAACCAGGATAATCAGAACCGGTGCGCCAATAAAAGCGCTAACAATTGACACGCGCAGCTCACCCGGCACCAGCAGACGGCCAATAATATCGGCAAACAGCAACAGGGCAGGGGTGGCGATGAGGGTCACCGGCAACGACCAGCGGTGATCGGCCCCCACCAGCCAGCGCGAAAGGTGCGGCATCATCAGCCCGATAAAGGCGATGGGGCCGACTACTGCGGTCGCGCTACCGCAAAGTACGGTGATGGCCAGCAGACCAGAAAGCTGCGTGCGCGCCACTTTGCTGCCGAGCGCAGTCGCGGTATCACTGCCCAGATTGAGACTGTTCAGCGCCCGGCTGGAGAGGAGCGCAATACTTGCAGCCAATAGCACCGGCAGAAGCACAATTTTCACTGTTTGCAGGGTGCGAATATCCAGTGATCCGGCCTGCCAGAAGCGCAATTGATCGTAGACATCGGCGTTGAGTAGCGAAATGCCGCTGGAAAGCCCTTCGAGCACGGCGGCCAGCGCCACACCCGCCAGCGTCAGACGTACCGGGCTCAGTTGCCCTCCGCCCTGACTGCCGGTAAAGGCCACGATCAGCGAAGCGATCAGTGCGCCACCAAAGGCCAGCGCCAGTTGTTCAACGGGGGAGGCGGCGCCAAACAAGGCCGCACCCAGGACAATGGCGAAACTGGCCCCGGCATTTACGCCCAGCAGGCCCGGGTCGGCCAGCGGGTTGCGGGTGAGGGTTTGCATCAGCGCGCCCGCCAGGCCCAGTGCGCCGCCCGCGAGTAATCCGGCCAGGGTGCGAGGCAAGCGTGCGTCGCGAATAATGGTGCAGTCTGCGCTCTGGCAGGTGCCTGTCAGCGCATCAACAATCACGCTGGCGGGCACCGTTTTCGCACCGACCAGCATACTGAGCGCCATTGCCACAATAAGCAGTATCAATAGCCCGAAAAGCGTGAGAGCACGCCTCGAGGAACGAGGAAGCGACATAAAACATTCCTGACTTGATAATGATAGTAATTATCGTTATCGATCTTGTTTGATTATGTTACCATGCACGCCCTGGAATGGATAAAAAAAGATTGCCTTAAGGCGTTGTAATGAACCAACAATCCCGGCTGCTGAATGTAAGCCTTCTGAAGACGCATCCGGCCTTTCGTGCCGTGTTTCTTGCCCGTTTCATCTCAATCTTATCGCTGGGTTTGCTGGGCGTTGCCGTCCCGGTACAGATTCAGGCGATGACCGGTTCAAGCTGGCAGGTGGGCCTGTCCGTTACCCTGACCGGCGGCGCGATGTTCGTTGGATTGATGACGGGCGGCGTTCTGGCCGACCGTTATGAACGCAAAAAATTGATTCTGCTGGCGCGAGGCACCTGCGGCATGGGTTTTATCGGCCTGTGGCTTAACACGCAGTTGCCGGAACCGTCCCTGCTGGCGATTTATTTGCTCGGTTTATGGGACGGTTTTTTCGCATCCCTCGGCGTGACCGCGCTGCTGGCGGCAACCCCGGCGCTGGTCGGGCGTGAGAATTTAATGCAGGCCGGGGCGATCACCATGCTGACGGTGCGCCTGGGCTCGGTGATTTCCCCGATGTGCGGCGGCCTGTTGCTGGCAACGGGCGGGGTGGCCTGGAATTACGGGCTGGCGGCGGCAGGGACCTTTATCACCCTGTTGCCATTAGTGAGTTTGCCTGTGTTGCCGCCTCCGCCACAGCCGCGTGAACACCCGCTGTCTTCGCTGGTGGCGGGTATGCGTTTTTTGTTCAACAGCCCGCTGATTGGCGGTATTGCGCTGCTGGGGGGCTTGTTGACCATGGCCAGCGCCGTGCGCGTGCTGTATCCCGCACTGGCCGTTGAGTGGCGCATCCCGGCGGCGCAAATTGGCGTGCTGTATGCGGCAATCCCGCTTGGCGCGGCGACAGGCGCGTTAACCAGTGGGCGGCTGGCGCAACATCCGCGTCCGGGCCTGTTGATGTTGGGCAGTAGCGTGGGGGCGTTTGTTGCTATTGGGTTATTCAGCCTGATGCCTTACTGGGTGCTGGGCGCGGCGTTTCTGGCCCTGTTTGGCTGGCTGAGTGCGATCAGTTCACTGTTGCAGTACACGTTGATTCAAACGCAAACGCCGGAAGCGATGCTGGGGCGTATCAACGGTCTGTGGACGGCGCAAAACGTCACGGGCGATGCGATTGGCGCGGCAGTCCTGGGCGGGCTTGGGGTTGTGATGACGCCAGCGGCCTCGGCGAGTAGCAGTGGTTTTGTGCTGGCGATGGTGGGTGTGATGCTGGTGCTGACGTTGCGCGAATTGCGTCGGTTTCGCCAGATTCCGCTGGCTTCCCCGGATGGCGGCGCAGGTGCCTGATCCGGGCTACGCGGCTGGAAAACGATTCTGTCGTGAACGTAGCCCGGCTAAGCGAAGCGCCAGCCGGGAGGGTGTATTAGCCAAAAAGCGCGGACAGCCGCGCTAATACCCGCGTTGCACTGTAGTAATCGAGACGGAACGTTTCGGCGCCCAGCGCATAAACACGCTTGTTCTGAACCGCGTTCAGATGGGCAAGCAGCGGGTTGGCATTCAGCGCGTCAGCATCTTTTTGATCGCTGGCGAACAGGAACAGCGCTTCGCCGTTCAGACCGGCCGCCAGATTTTCACCGCCCAGTTGCACGATGTCATGACGTTTACCCTGGCTTTGCAATGTCTGCAATCCTTCCGGCAGCGGTGCGAGCGCAAAACCCAGTTGTTGCAGAAGCTTGCCCTGGGCGGACTCCGTGGTCCACAGATTCGCACTGTGCGCCGCCGGCGTATAAACCAGCGCATTAACCGGCTGCGGCGGCAATTTTATGCGCGCTTTAACATCGGCCATTTGCTTATCGAACTCAGCAATACGGGCAGCGGCCTGTTTTTCCTGGCCGGTGATTTCACCCAGTTGGCTAAGCAGGGCCTGCCAGCTTTTATCGTCGTAATTGATGACCAGGGTCGGCGCAATGGTCGAGAGCTGATCGTAAAGCGATAACGCAGAGTCACCGCCGGTGGCGCTGATCAGAATCAGATCCGGCATCTGGGCGGCAACGGCTTCGGCATTCGGCTCGCCAATATAAATACGCGCGACGTTACGCGATTTCGCCACTTCGCCCCACTGGCGTAAAAAGCCCTGATCGTCGGCGAATCGGTTGTTCGGTGTTGTAGCGCCGCTGGCGATAACCGGGGCATCGATAGCCAGCAGAGAACCCGTTAGCGTCACGCTGGTGGAGACAATACGCAGAGGTTTGTGGTCGAGTGTATGGCTGCCTTTGCTATCCGTCACCTGACGTGGCCAGTCGGCGGCGGTCGCTGCGGAAAGTCCGAAAACAAAAATACCCAACATGATAAGGGCCTTGCGGCAAAAGAAAGGGAGTCTCACGAAGTCACATCCTGTTTTTGTTGAAGTTAATGCTTCTCATTTTCATCATTGCGCGTGATGGATGCAAGCGTTAGTCGCAAGGGAGTTGGGCGCACCAGTTGACATGTCGGGTCATTACCTTTAGCTTACCGAACCAAAATTCAAATGATAATCATTCGTAATATATTTATCATTTTTGGAGGATGATATGGATACGTCATTGGCTGAGGATGTTCAACAGGCTGCGAAAACCCTGGCGTCGGACCAGTTCTTCTTTATGTCGCCGTTTCGCAGTTTTATGACATCGGGTTGTTTTGCCCGTATCAGTGAACCGGCGGTGGAAGGGGATAGCCCGGACAGCGCGTTTCAACGGAAACTGGCGCAGGCTTTTGCCGATGCTAAAACGCGGGGCATTGCCAATCCGGTGGTTGTGGGGGCCATCCCTTTTGATACTACCCAGCCGTCTGAACTGTTTATTCCCGCTTCCTGGCAGACCTTTTCGCGCCCGTCTAAGCAGCGCTCCTCCCGCTATTTCTCCGGGCACGACATGCCTGACGTCACCAGACGTACGGAAATTCCGCCGCAGGATGTCTTTATGGATATGGTTGCCCGGGGGGCCGCGCTGACCGCCACACCGGAGGTGGACAAAATTGTCCTCTCGCGGCTGATTGATATTGCCACCGATGCGCCCCTCGATAGCGGCATCCTGCTGGAGCGCCTGATAGCCCAAAACCCGGCGAGTTTTAACTTCCATGTTCCGCTGGCGCAAGGGGATGTGTTACTGGGCGCAAGCCCGGAGCTGTTGCTGCGTAAAGAGAGTGACCAATTTAGCTCTCTGCCGCTGGCCGGATCGGCGCGGCGTCAGCCGGATGACATGCTGGATCGCGAAGCGGGTAACAGGCTGCTGGCCTCGGAAAAAGACCGCCATGAACATGAGCTGGTCACTCAGGCGATGAAAGCCTTGCTGGCGCCGCGCAGCCGCGCCTTGAGTCTGCCGGATTCCCCGCAACTGGTTACCACCCCGACGCTATGGCATCTGGCGACGCCGATTGAGGGAACCGCGCTACCGGGTGAAAACGCCCTGACGCTCGCCTGTTTGTTACATCCCACGCCTGCACTGAGCGGTTTTCCGCATCAGGTGGCGAAAACGCTGATTGCCGGGTTAGAACCCTTTGAGCGCGAACTGTTTGGCGGCATTGTCGGCTGGTGCGACGCCGAAGGTAACGGCGAGTGGGTCGTGACTATCCGCTGCGCGCGCATTCACGAAAACCGCGTTCGGTTATTTGCCGGTGCGGGCATTGTCCCCGCGTCGTCACCGGCGGCGGAGTGGCGCGAAACCGGCGTCAAGTTGTCCACCATGCTGAACGTTTTTGGCCTGCATTAAGGAGCGATGATGACCATTCCCTTTACCCCCTGGCCGGATGAATTCGCCACGCGCTACCGTGAAAAAGGTTACTGGCTGGATGTGCCGATGACCGACATACTGACCCGCCATGCGCAAAGTGACGCGGTGACCGTAATTGAGGGTGAGCGCAGTTTTAGCTACCGGCAGCTTCATCAGGCTTCTGACAATCTGGCAAGCGCGTTACAGGCGCAGGGTATTCAGCGCGGCGAAACGGCGCTGGTACAGCTTGGCAATGTAGCTGAGTTTTACATCACCTTCTTTGCGCTGCTCAAAATCGGCGTTGCCCCGGTGAATGCGCTGTTCAGCCACCAACGCACGGAGCTTAACGCCTATGCCGTGCAGATCAAACCAGCATTGCTGATTGCCGACCGTGCGCATGCGCTCTTTGCGACCGATCAGTTCTGGCAGGATTTCACCGCCGAACATGCATCGGTGCGCGTGTCGCTATTTCTTAATGGCAGCGGTGAGAAGTCGCTGACGGCGGCGATTGAATGCCCGGCAGATACCTTTATCGCCACGCCGACACCGGCCGATGAAGTGGCCTTCTTCCAGCTTTCTGGCGGCAGTACCGGCACGCCGAAGCTGATCCCTCGTACCCATAATGACTATTACTACAGCATCCGCCGTAGCAACGAAATCTGCGGGATTACGGCAGATACCCGTTACCTCAACGCACTGCCCGCCGCCCACAACTATGCGTTGAGCTCCCCAGGCTCGCTGGGGGTGCTGTTGGCGGGCGGCTGCGTAGTGCTGGCGAATGATCCCAGCGCCCCGCTCTGCTTCCCGCTCATCGAAAAGCACCGCGTCAACGTTACGTCGCTGGTACCGCCTGCGGTCAGCCTGTGGTTACAGGCGATTGCCGAAGGGGCCGACAAGGGGCAACTGGCTTCGCTCAGGCTGCTACAGGTGGGGGGCGCGCGTCTGTCTGCCACGCTGGCGGCACGCATTCCCGAGGAGATGGGCTGCCAGTTACAGCAGGTCTTCGGCATGGCGGAAGGGTTGGTGAATTACACCGCGCTGGACGACACCCCGGAGCGCATTTTCAACACCCAGGGCCGCCCGATGTGCCCGGACGATGAAGTCTGGGTGGCCGATGAAAACGGTCATCCGCTGCCGAGTGGTGAAGTGGGGCGCCTGATGACGCGCGGGCCGTATACCTTTCGGGGCTACTTCAATAGCCCGGAACATAATGCCAGCGCCTTCGATGCCAATGGCTTCTACTGCTCCGGCGACCTGATTTCAATTGATGACGCGGGTTACATCACCGTGCAGGGGCGCGAGAAAGATCAGATCAACCGGGGTGGCGAGAAGATTGCCGCCGAAGAGATTGAGAATTTACTGCTGCGCCACGAGGCGGTGATCCACGCCGCGCTGGTCAGCATGGAAGACAGCCTGTTGGGGGAAAAGAGCTGCGCGTATCTGGTGGTCAAACATCCGGTACGGGCGGTGGAGATCCGTCGTTTCCTGCGTGAACAGGGGGTGGCGGATTTCAAACTACCGGACCGCGTTGAATGCCTGGCGGCACTGCCGCTGACCCCGGTAGGCAAAGTGGATAAGAAACAATTACGCCAGACGCTGGCAGAACGCGCCCAGGCGTAACGAGGAGAAAAGATGGCCATTCCCAAACTGACCGGCTACGCACTGCCAACCGCGAATGATATCCCGGATAACAAAGTGCAGTGGGCCTTTGAACCTGACCGCGCCGCCTTGCTGATTCATGATATGCAGGAGTATTTCCTCAATTTCTGGGGCGATAATTGCCCGATGATGGAAAAGGTGGTCGCCAATATCGCCGCGCTGCGCCAGTTCTGTAAGCAGCACAATATCCCGGTTTATTACACCGCTCAGCCAAAAGAGCAGAGTGATGACGATCGCGCGCTACTCAACGATATGTGGGGGCCGGGGTTGACCCGCTCGCCAGAGCAGCAACGGATTGTGGCGGCGCTTGCCCCGGACGAAGCCGATACGGTGCTGGTGAAGTGGCGTTACAGTGCCTTTCACCGTTCGCCGCTGGAGCAGATGCTGAAAGAGACCGGGCGTAATCAGCTCATCATAACGGGCGTATACGCCCATATCGGTTGTATGACGACTGCCACTGATGCCTTTATGCGCGATATCAAGCCCTTTATGGTGGCCGATGCGCTGGCGGATTTCAGCCGCGAAGAGCATATGATGTCGCTGAAATACGTGGCGGGCCGCTCCGGGCGTGTGGTGATGACCGAGGCGTTACTTCCGGTGCCCGCCAGCAAAGCGGCGCTGCGCGCACTGATCCTGCCGCTACTGGATGAATCTGACGAGCCTTACGATGATGAAAATCTGATTGATTACGGGCTGGATTCCGTACGCATGATGGCGCTGGCGGCGCGCTGGCGCAAAGTGCATGGCGATATCGATTTTGTGATGCTGGCGAAAAACCCGACCATCGATGCCTGGTGGGCGCTGCTCTCTCGCGAGGTCAACTGATGGACTTTTCAGGGAAGACCGTCTGGGTGACCGGAGCCGGAAAAGGCATCGGTTATGCCACGGCGCTGGCGTTTACTGACGCGGGCGCGCAGGTAACGGGGTTTGACCAGGCTTTTGACGGTGAACACTACCCTTTTACCACCGAGATACTGGACATTGCCGATGCAGAGCAGGTCTCGCGGGTCTGCTCTCGTGTGTTGACGCGGAATGCGCGGCTGGATGTGCTGGTCAACGCGGCGGGCATTTTGCGTATGGGGGCAACGGATGCGCTTTCGCAGGAGGCGTGGCAGCAGACTTTTGCCGTCAACGTTGGCGGGGCGTTTAACCTGTTTCAGGCGACCATGGCGCAGTTTCGCCAGCAGCGGGGCGGTGCGATTGTCACCGTGGCCTCCGATGCCGCGCACACACCGCGCATTGGCATGAGCGCTTACGGCGCATCGAAAGCGGCGCTGAAAAGTCTGGCGCTGACGGTGGGGCTGGAGCTGGCCGCCAGCGGCGTGCGGGCGAATCTGGTGTCACCTGGCTCTACCGATACCGATATGCAGCGCACTTTGTGGACCAGCAGCGATGCGGAACAGAAGCGTATCGCCGGTTTTGGCGAACAGTTCAAGCTGGGTATCCCGCTGGGGAAGATTGCCCGCCCGGAAGAAGTCGCCAGTACCATTCTGTTTCTGGCGTCTGACTATGCCAGCCACATCACGTTACAGGATATCGTGGTGGATGGCGGCTCAACGCTGGGGGCATAAATGATCTGGAAGCGCCGTTTAACGCTTGATGAACTCAATGCCACAAGTGTCCGCACGCTGGTCGGCCATTTAGGGATTGTCTATACCCGCCTGGGTGATGATGTGCTGGAAGCCGAAATGCCGGTGGATGCCCGCACATATCAACCTTTTGGTTTGCTGCACGGTGGGGCTTCCGCCGCGCTGGCGGAAACGCTGGGGTCGATGGCCGGCTATATGATGACTGTCGATGGTCAGTGTGTGGTGGGGACGGAGCTTAATGCCACCCATCACCGTGCGGTGTCGCAGGGTAAAGTACGTGCCGTCTGCCAGCCGCTGCATCTGGGCCGTCAAAATCAAAGCTGGGAGATTGTGGTGTTTGACGAGCAGGGACGGCGCTGCTGTACCTGCCGTTTAAGCACCGCGGTGATCGGGTAGCGAGATTGCCCCTTGTCCTAATCATGGCCTGAAGTGGACTGGAGCAGGTTTTCTCCCTCGCCCCTTTGGGGAGAGGGCCGGGGTGAGGGGAACAGGCCGCACCCTTCTCCCAAATCCAAACCCGCTTCCTCCTCTCATTCTTCTCCCCCCATACTCATTCAAATACGCCCTATAAGTGATCCCCGTAGCACACTGAAATAAATGCCCGGATTGATAGCGAAATTCCAATGTTTCAATGTTGTTAAAACACGCAAAGTGTTCTAGAAACAAAATGTAACATTCCCCTCTTTCGCAAACGGATAATCGCTATGAATAACTCAGGGAAATACCTTATTTGGGCATTGCTCTCCGTTGTCGGGGCGTTCGCTCTTGGCTACATCGCGCTTAATCGCGGTGAGCAGATCAACGCCTTGTGGATAGTCGTTGCTGCAGTTTGTATCTATCTGATTGCCTACCGTTTTTATGGTTTATATATCGCCAAAAACGTGCTGGCCGTCGATCCGGGTCGCATAACGCCCGCCGTGAAATACAACGACGGGCTCGATTACGTCCCGACGGATAAAAAAGTGTTGTTTGGTCACCACTTTGCGGCAATCGCCGGGGCAGGGCCGCTGGTGGGTCCGGTGCTGGCAGCCCAGATGGGCTATCTGCCGGGGATGATCTGGATCCTCGCCGGGGTGGTGCTTGCCGGGGCGGTACAGGATTTTATGGTGCTGTTCGTCTCGACTCGCCGTGATGGACGTTCATTGGGTGAGTTGGTCAAAGAGGAGATGGGGCCAACGGCTGGGGTTATCGCACTGGTGGCGACCTTTATGATCATGGTAATCATCCTGGCGGTGCTGGCGATGATCGTGGTGAAAGCACTGACCCACAGTCCGTGGGGGACCTACACCGTTGCCTTTACCATTCCACTGGCGATTTTCATGGGGATCTACATCCGCTACCTGCGTCCTGGGCGCATTGGTGAAGTCTCCGTCATTGGTCTGTTTTTCCTGATTTTCGCGATTATCTCCGGCGGATGGGTGGCGGAAAGCCCGACCTGGGCCCCGTTCTTTGATTTCACCGGAGTACAGTTGACCTGGATGCTGGTGGGCTACGGCTTTGTGGCCGCCGTACTGCCGGTCTGGCTGCTGCTGGCACCGCGTGACTACCTTTCCACCTTCCTGAAAATTGGCACCATCATCGGCCTGGCGATCGGCATTCTGATCATGCGCCCGACCCTGACCATGCCTGCACTGACGAAATTCGTTGATGGCACCGGCCCGGTCTGGACCGGCAACCTGTTCCCGTTCCTGTTTATCACCATCGCGTGCGGCGCGGTGTCGGGCTTCCATGCGCTGATCTCCTCTGGCACCACGCCGAAAATGTTGGCGAACGAAGGGCAGGCTTGCTTTATCGGTTATGGCGGTATGCTGATGGAGTCGTTCGTGGCCATTATGGCGCTGGTGTCGGCCTGTATCATCGACCCGGGCGTCTACTTTGCGATGAACAGCCCGATGGCGGTACTGGCACCTGCCGGGACGACCGATGTGGTGGCCTCTGCCGCGCAGGTGGTCAGCGGCTGGGGCTTTAGCATTACCCCGGACACGCTGAAACAGATTGCCACGGAGGTGGGCGAGCAGTCGATTATCTCCCGTGCGGGCGGTGCGCCAACGCTGGCGGTGGGGATGGCCTATATCCTGCACGGCGCGCTGGGCGGCATGATGGATGTGTCGTTCTGGTATCACTTCGCTATTCTGTTTGAAGCGCTGTTTATTCTGACGGCGGTGGATGCCGGTACCCGTGCCGCACGCTTTATGCTACAGGACTTGCTGGGGGTGATTTCACCGAACCTGAAACGCACCGACTCGTTACCGGCAAACCTGATTGCAACCGCGCTCTGCGTACTGGCCTGGGGTTACTTCCTCCATCAGGGGGTGGTCGATCCGTTGGGCGGCATCAACACACTTTGGCCGCTGTTCGGTATTGCTAACCAGATGCTGGCGGGCATGGCGTTGATGCTCTGCGCGGTTGTACTGTTCAAGATGAAACGTCAGCGTTACGCATGGGTGGCCCTGTTGCCCACGGCCTGGCTGCTGATTTGTACCCTCACCGCCGGCTGGCAGAAAGCGTTCAGCCCGGACAATAAAGTCGGCTTCCTGGCGATTGCTAATAAGTTCCAGGCGATGATCGACAGTGGTACTATTCCGGCACAGTACACCCAGTCACAGCTTTCCCAGTTGGTGTTTAACAACCGTCTGGATGCCGGGCTGACCATTTTCTTTATGGTGGTGGTTGTGGTGCTGGCGTTCTACTCGGTGAAAACGGCGCTGGCGTCGCTGAAAATCGACAAGCCAACGTCACAAGAGCGTCCGTATGAGCCCATGCCGGAAAATCTTGATGAGATTGTGACTCAGGCAAAAAGCGCACATTAACCTTTGCCCTCACCCCGGCCCTCTCCCGCAGGGAGAGGGTGTCAACGTTCCCTCTTCCTGTGGGAGAGGGTTAGGGTGAGGGGTAACGAGAGATGAAATATGTTCGACACCCTTTCTAAAGCAGGCAAATACTTAGGCCAGGCCGCCAAAATGATGATTGGCGTGCCGGACTATGACAACTACGTTGAGCATATGCGTATCACCCATCCTGATCAGACGCCGATGACCTATGAAGAGTTCTTCCGCGAGCGGCAAGAGGCTCGTTACGGTGGCAAAGGCGGGGCGAAGTGCTGTTAACCCTCCCCCTGTTCCTGTTTACTGTCATAAACGTCGGCCCGTTCTTCACGGGCCGCTTTTGATATTGCGTTACCTCTGCCGGGTGGCAGAGGTAGGCATGATCCTCAGGCGTTGAGGCCACCGTCCACATCAATCCCGGTTCCGGTGATGTGTTTTGCCGCCGGGCTTGCCAGGAAAGTTACCGCATCGGCGATATCTTCTGCTTTACCGTAATGTCCAAGCGCAATCAACTGACGCTGGGTTTCAGCGCCTTCGCCATCCGCCGGGTTCATGTCGCTGTCAGTGGGGCCAGGGTGCACCAGATTGACGGTAATGCCACGCGGGCCAAGATCGCGCGCCAGCCCACGGGTTAACGAGTTGAGAGCGGATTTGGTCATCGAGTAAACGGCAATTCCTTGCAGCGGGACGTGGTTGGCGAGGCAACTGCCGATGTTGATAATGCGCCCGCCGTCCGGCAGATGAGCAATCGCCGCCTGGGTAGCAATGACCACGCCGCGAATATTCACATTGATTAACGCATCGATATCTTCATCGGACATCGCTTCCAGCGGCCCGCCGCGCGCTATCCCCGCGTTATTCACCAGAATATCCAGCCCGCCCAGTTTCTCAACCGACTGAGCGACCGCTGCACGAATGGCCTGCGGGCTAGCGCTGTCGGCCTGAATGGCGACCCCATTGCGCCCGAGCGCGCGAATGTCATCGGCCACGGCCTGTGCTTTTTCGACTGACTTTTCAAACGTTATCGCCACATCTGCCCCTGCGCGGGCTAATGACAGGGCGATGGCTTTACCTAAACCACGACTTGCGCCTGTAACCAGCGCGCGTTTACCGGAAAGTGAAGATGACATGGTGACTCCTGAATTAATTATGTGTTGATCGATACATAATTACAGTAAACGTACTTCCCTGTGGCCGTCAATGGTATTAATATATCGATCAGCACAAAATGTTGGAGGCCACCATGAGCCGTGGAAGACCACGCGAGTTTGACCGTACAGAAGCGCTGAACCAGGCGATGAAAATCTTCTGGCAGAAGGGCTATACCGCCACGTCCATGAACGATTTATACGAGGCGATGGGTATTAAATCTCCCAGTCTGTATGCGGCGTTTGGCAGTAAAGAGGATTTATACGAAGAGGTATTGCTGCACTACGAGCAGTCCGTTGCGCCGGTTATCTGGGGGCATATGACCAGCGAACCGTCGCCGCGTCAGGCGGTGTGGCTGTGGCTGGAGCGTTCTGCCGACATGCTGACGCAGACCGATATGCCGCACGGTTGTATGGTCACACTCTCGGCGGTAGGCAGCGAAGGTAATGACAGGCTGGGCGACCTGGTGCGTCGCATGCGTGCTGCGGGTTTTTCCCTGTTAAAAACGCGGCTGGAGCAGGCGCAAAAACAGGGTGATTTGCCCGGTTCGGTGGATGTCGAGGCGCTGACGCGCCTCTATGTCAGTATTCAGCAGGGGATGTCGATTCAGGCCCGCGATGGCGCGAGCCGTGAAATCTTGCTGAGCATTGCCCGCTCCGCCATGGCCTTATGGCCTGCCTGAATCAGCGGGTAAAATGTTCGACTTTTTCAAACGCTGCGCGCAGCGTGGCGGGAGTAAGCTCGCCCGGCAGATAGTGAATGGATTCGACCGGGCGCAGGGTATGGGCAATCACCCGCTCCAGCTCGTCATGATTGTTGATGTCCACCTCCAGGGCTGCCAGCGTGGTGGGCAGGTTAAAACGCTTATAGGCGTTCACGAGCTGCGCCAGCACATCATCCTGACCGAGTAGGGCGCTTTGCACCAGAATACCGTAGGCTACTTTTGTGCCGTGCAGGAATTTCTCTGTTTGCGGCAATACTGTCAGACCGTTGTGAACGGCGTGCGCCGCGGCAACACGGGTATAGCGCTCGCCGAGCCCGCCCACCATACCGCCACCGGCGATAATCGCATCCACCACGTCACGAAACGCCTGCGTCACGTCGCCACGCGCCTGATCCGCCAGCGCTTCTTCGCTACTGGCGAGTAGCACATCGCGAATCGCCAGCGCGTTATTAATCCCCAGACGTACCGTCAGCGGCAGCTTTTCCGGCACAGGTGCCAGCACCACCGCTTCATACCATTTCGCGAGTGTATCGCCGATCCCCGCCAGCAGATATTCCGCAGGGGCATTAAGGATGATCTGCGGTTCGACCAGCACCAGGAAATTGGCGTCATCGAAAATCTCGAACTGTAGCGCCTGACCAGCGTCGTTGTACCAGACGGAGAGCGGCGTCCAGGCAGCACAGGTTGCCGCAATGGTCGGAATTGCCACCACGGGCAAACCTAAACGACGCGCCACCGCTTTGGCTGTATCCAGCAGGGCGCCGCCGCCTACGCCTATCACGACCGCGCGATCGTCACCGGACAACTGCGCCAGCTCCGCCACGTCATGCTCGCTGCAATGGCCTTTGAACAACAGATGCTTCGCGCCCGGTGCGTTAAAGCCCTCCGGCAGGAACGGACGCGCCCCTTCAATGGCGCGCTCGCCGTAAATCCACACCGCACGGGAAAGTTGCTCAGCCGTATAAAAATCATGGAGATGCGCGAGACTTCCCGCGTGTGAGAAATAGTTAGCCGGGCCGGTGACGACGCGAATATTGGTGTTGCTCATTTGTTGTGTCCTTGTGTACTATCGCTAACCTGATGTTATGTCTGGACATCCGGATGGCTAATATTATTTTGCTTTATCTTATGCCTTTTCTGTCGTTGCCAGTCAAGGCGGCCTATGAAAAATTCGTCAAATAAACTTATTTATCAGGAACTCGCGTCGGATGAGCACTAACCACCTCGAAATGCGCACTATCAGCCTCGCGTTTGGCGGGTTCAGCGCATTGTCGCATGTTGATTTCACCCTGCGCGGCGGTTCCGTTCATGCACTCACGGGCGCGAACGGTGCAGGAAAATCGACCCTGATGGCGGTGTTGTGTGGCACGCATGACCACTACGAGGGCGAGATCGCCATCAATAACCAGCCGGTCTCCATTCGCACCCCGCGTGACGCGAAACAGCTTGGTATTCATCTGGTGCAGCAGGAAGTGGACGTGGCGCTCATCCCCGGCCTGTCGATTGCTGAAAACATCATGCTCGACAGACTGGCAGAACCGGGGCACGCCTGGCACTGGGGCGAAGTGCGTAAACTCGCACAGGATGCCCTGGCACAACTGGATGTGTCGCTGGATGTGCGTCGCTCTATCGATACCTGCACCCTGGCGGAGAAGCAGCAAATCCTGCTGGCGCGCGCGTTGTCTCATCATTGCCGCTTTTTGATTCTGGATGAACCTACCGCGCCTCTCGATCAACACGAGAGCGAGCGCCTGTTCACCGTGGTGCGACGTCTGCAACAGCAGGGCATCGGCGTGGTGTTTATCTCCCACCGCATCCATGAACTGAAAGCGATTTGCGACACCCTGACCGTGCTGCGTGACGGCAAGCTCATTGAGTCTGGCCCGATGGCGGAACTGAGCGGCGAGCAAATCGTTGAGAAGATGCTCGGCCATGAACTGAGTGATATCTACCCGCCCAAGCGCCCGCCGCACAGCGATGAAGTGCTCTTGAGTATTGACGGCCTGCATGACGAGAAACTGCTAAAAGACATCTCTTTGCGCTTGCGCAAAGGGGAGATTCTGGGCATTGCCGGGCTGGCTGGCGCGGGTAAAACCGAGCTGTGCAAGGCGCTGTTTGGTGCGAGCAAAAGTAAAGTCACGCGCGGCGAGCTTAACAGTCAGCCGTGGCGACCACGCGACCCGGCGGATTCCGTATTACGCGGTATGGCGCTGGTGCCGGAAGAGCGGCGCAAAGAGGGCATCTTCATTGAAGAGCCTATTGCCATGAACCTTTCGGTGAGCGCGGACAACTCTTTTTCCCGCTGGAGCCTGTTCGGCCATCGTAAGTCCTGGCGTTGGGCGCAAGAAGTGATAACCCGCGTCGGCGTGCGCACTACCGGGCCGGGGCAGACCTTGCGTCGCCTGTCCGGCGGTAACCAGCAAAAAGTGGCGATTGGCAAATGGCTGCGCGGCAACGCCAACGTGGTGATTTTTGACGAGCCGACCAAAGGGGTCGATGTGAAAGCCAAAACCGACCTGTTCCAGTTGATTGACGGGCTGGCGCGGGAAGGAAAAGGCGTGATTTATGCCTCCGGGGAGTTTTCCGAACTGGTGGGCCTGTGCGACCGCATTTGTGTGCTCTGGGATGGGCGCATTGTCGCAGAAGTGAAGGGCGAGGAGGCCCGCGAAGAGACCTTACTTTATTTTTCCACCGGAGGAACGGCAGCGTGAGCAAAGCCCTTTCAGTTAAGGCTGCGGTGTCATCCCGTCAGCAGTTTTTCGATTTTCTTTATAAATGGGGCATGCTGCTGACGGTGGTCGCGCTGGTCGTCATCTTCGGTCTGGCATCGGATAACTTCCTCGACCCGTTCAACATCATCAACATCTTACGCTCCATCGCCATCGTCACGGTAATTGGGGTGGGGGTCTCCATTTCGCTGACTATCGGTGGTTTCGATCTGTCCGTCGGTTCAACCGCTTCACTGGCAAACGCGCTGGTGATTTCACTCTTCGTCTGGCATGGCTTTGGTACCACCGAAGCCATTCTGGTGACGCTGGCGCTCTGTACGCTGGTAGGGCTGTTTAACGCGTTTTTAATTGTGGTGCTGCGTATTCCCGACATGCTGGCGACGCTCGGCAGCCTGTTTGTGATTCAGGGCGTGGCGATGACCTACAGCTATGGCGGTTCGATCACCGAAAACATGGTGCTACCGAGTGGCGACATGGCAGAAGGGGCGATCCCGGCGGCGTTTGGTTTGCTCGGCCAGGTGCCGACCATTGTCATCATCATGCTGGCGGTGACCATTGTGGCGCAGCTTGGCCTGTCGCTGACCACCCACGGGCGCCGTATGTATGCCATTGGCGGCAACCCGGAAGCGGCGCGTTTATCCGGTATTCGCACCACCCGTTACAAAGTGGCGGCCTATGTGATTGCCTCACTGCTGGCGGGCTTAGGCGGTATTCTGCTGGCTTCGCGCATTGGTTCTTCGCAGGTGAACGCCGGTGGCGGCTACCTGATGGATGCGGTTGCGGCGGCGTGGATTGGCTTTTCGCTGGCCGGTTCCGGCAAGCCGAATGCGCTCGGCACGCTGGTGGGGGCAGTGATTCTCGGCGTGCTCTCTAACGGACTGGTGATGCTCTCCGTGCCGTATTACGCCATGGACATTATTAAGGGGCTGGTGCTGGCCGGTGCCCTTGCGTTGACTTACTTCCAGCGTCGTTAATTATTCAGGGGATAACAGATGAAAAAGATAGCACTCTCTTTACTGACGCTGGGATTACTGAGCGCGCTGCCGGGTTATGCGGCGACGCCTGCCCCGGTTCCGGACGCCATTGCTAACCATAGCGGCCCGATTCGCATTGCGCTGATCCGTAACCTCGGTTCCGATGACAACACCACCCAGTTTGTGTCCGGCGCGTTGCAGGAAGGCAAAAAACTCGGGTTTAAAATCAGCACCTTCCTGAGCAACGGCGATGACGCTAAGTTCCAGGACTTCGTGAACCAGGCCATCACCCAGAAATATGATGGCATCATCCTCTCGCAGGGCCGTGATCCGTACTCCACTGCGCTGATTAAAAAAGCGGTCGATGCCGGGATCAAAGTCTCGGTGTTCGATACCGCTGTGAACGGTGAAATCCCTGGCGTGACCGTCACCCAGCAGGACGATGCCTCTCTGACCAAACTCTCCTTTGGCGCGCTGGCTAAAGACTTCAACGGCAAAGCCAACATCATCAAGCTGTGGGTCGCCGGTTTCCCGCCAATGGAGCGCCGTCAGGCCGCCTATGCTGAATTGCTGAAAGAGTATCCGGGCATTAAAGAGCTGGAATCTATTGGCGCGGTCTCTTCCGACGTGCAGGGCGATACCGCCAACAAAGTGGGCGCGGTGCTGGCGAAATACCCGAAAGGGCAGATTGATGCTATCTGGGGTACCTGGGATGCCTTTAGCCAGGGGGCCTATAAAGCGCTGAAAGAGAACGGCCGTACCGAGATTAAGCTCTACAGCATCGATGTGTCTAACCAGGATCTGCAACTGATGCGCGAGTCCAACAGCCCGTGGAAAGTGAGCGTGGCGGTGGATCCGAAGCTGATTGGCGCGACCAACGTGCGTCTGGTTGCCAACAAGATTGCCGGCGAACAGACCCCTGCGACCTACGACTTTAAAGCCGCCGCCATTCCACAGGCGCTGCTGGCGGCGCAGCCGGGGGCGGTGAACGTGGCATCACTGGCGAAAATCATCCCAGGCTGGGGCCAGACCGAAGACTTTATCGCGCCGTGGTTCGCTACCCTGGAAGCAAAAGCGAAGTAACGGATGCTTTCCCCCTCCCTCACCGGGAGGGTGGCCTGCTCTTCTTCCTGTCCTCAGGGGGAAGGCAGTTTGCTTTTCTCCCTCTCCCGTGGGAGAGGGTTGGGGTGAGGGCATCAGGCCGCGCCCCGGCTTAAAAGGAACAACAATGGCAACTGAACTCCCACGCCCGGAATACAGCCGTAATATGCGGCTGATTGGTCATAGCGACCAGGGTGGACGCCCGGATGGCGTACAACTGATGGTGCATCGCGGCTATGCCTACATCGGCCACATGGTTTCGCAGGGCTTTTCTATTGTCGATGTGCGCGACCCCAAAAATCCCAAACCTGCAGGCTATGTTCCGGCCCCTCCCGGTACCTGGAACGTGCACTTGCAGGCGCATGACGATCTTCTGCTGGTGATCAACGCCCGCGACCTCTTTGCTGACGCCCGCTTTGCCGATGAAAAAGTCTATTACACCCGCTCGGTGGGTGAGACGGTCAGTGACGTACAGGACAAAGGCTGGAGCGCCGGGCTGCGTATTTTTGATATCTCCACGCCGGACAAACCGCGTGAAATCAGCTTTCTGTCACTCAGCGGCATCGGTATTCACCGCATTTGGTATGTAGGCGGACGCTGGGCCTATGTCTCTGCGCTGATTGATGGCTTTACCGATTATATTTTCCTGACTATCGATCTGGCCGATCCGCATAAGCCGGAAGTGGCGGGGCGCTGGTGGCTGCCGGGGATGAACCAGGCGGCTGGCGAAACGCCGGACTGGGAGGCGGGGAAACGCTATGCGCTGCACCATGCGATTATCGCGGGCGATACCGCCTACGGGAGCTGGCGCGACGGTGGGTTGACGCTGCTGGATGTGAAAGACCGCACTCAACCGACGCTCATTAGTCACCGCAACTGGAGCCCGCCGTTTGGCGGTGGCACCCATACCGCGCTGCCGTTGCCGGATCGTGATCTGCTGGTGGTGCTTGATGAAGCGGTGCTGGATAACCAGGAGGACGGTGAGAAGCTGATTTGGCTGTTTGATATTCGCGAACCGTCAAACCCGGTCAGTATCTCCACTTTCCCGCAGCCGGATGAGATTGACTATGTGGCGAAAGGGGCGCACTTCGGACCGCATAACCTGCACGAAAACCGTCCGGGGAGCTTTATCAGTTCGACGCTGATTTTTGCCACTTATCAGAACGCCGGTGTGCGTGCCTATGATATTTCCAATCCCTATCGTCCGGTGGAAACCGGGGCGCTGGTGCCTGCCGCACCGGCGAAAATGATGGATACGCGTCCAGGCCGCCCGCAGGTGATCCAGTCCTGTGATGTGTTTGTGGATGCGCAGGGGGTGATTTACAGCACGGATTACAACGGCGGTTTGTCGGTGATTGAGTATCTGGGGTGACACAACCCTCACCCTAACCCTCTCCCTGAGGGAGAGGGGATCGATCCGCACCCGCTTTTCTCCCTCTCCCTGTGGGTGTACGGTCCGGAGACATAGTGAACGCTTGTTCGGGGACATGGTAGACACTTACAACTGAGGCATAAGAACCCGTTTATGGAGTCACTTATGCCCTGGGATGCGAGAGATACCATGTCATTACGTTCTGAGTTTGTACTGTTCGCCTCGCAGGACGGGGCGAACCTCCGGGCACTCTGCCGTCATTTCAACATTTCGCCTTCCACCGGCTACAAGTGGCTTCGCCGGTGGACTGAGGACGGTGCAGCCG
>SMDE01000007.1 GCA_004346725.1 Phytobacter diazotrophicus
GGGTTTGTGCTGCCCTGTGCCATCGATTACCAGACCGTGATCAGTTGTTCACCGCGTCAGGATCGTACCGTGCGCGTTATCGCCGCCGATTACGATAACCAGCAGGATGAATTCTCACTCGACGCCCCCATTGTGACCCACCCTTCACAGCAGTGGTCAGACTATGTGCGTGGCGTGGTGAAACATCTGCAAAAGCGTGACAACAGCTTTGGCGGCGCAGATCTGGTGATCAGCGGTAACGTGCCGCAGGGCGCGGGCCTGAGCTCGTCCGCCTCGCTGGAAGTGGCGGTCGGCACCGTGTTTCAGCAGTTGTACCACCTGCCGCTGGACGGCACGCAAATCGCCCTGAACGGCCAGGAAGCGGAAAACCAGTTTGTCGGCTGTAACTGCGGCATTATGGACCAGCTTATCTCAGCGCTGGGTAAAAAAGGCAGCGCGCTGCTGATCGACTGCCGCTCGCTGGGCAGCAGGGCGGTCTCCATGCCGGAGGGCGTTTCCATCGTCATCATTAACAGTAACTTTAAACGCACCCTGGTGGGCAGCGAGTACAATACCCGTCGTGAGCAGTGCGAAACCGGCGCGCGTTTCTTCCAGCAAAAAGCGCTGCGTGACGTGAATATCGATCAGTTCAACGCCGTCGCGCACGAACTGGATCCGGTGGTTGCCCGCCGCGTCCGCCATGTGCTGACCGAGAATGCGCGTACCGTGGAAGCCGCCAGCGCGCTGGAAAAAGGCGACCTGCAGCGTATGGGCGTCCTGATGGCGGAATCCCATGCCTCCATGCGTGATGATTTCGAAATCACCGTACCGCACATCGACACCCTGGTGGAGATCGTGAAAAACACCATCGGCGATAAAGGCGGCGTGCGCATGACCGGCGGCGGATTTGGCGGCTGCGTGGTCGCGCTGGTGCCGGAAGCGCTGGTGCCTGCGGTGAAAGAGGCCGTTGCGACACAGTACGAAGCTAAAACCGGCATTAAAGAAACCGTCTATGTCTGTAAGCCTTTGGCGGGCGCGGGACTGGCTTAAAAACACGCAGCGAAAGGATTGGTATCTTTTGATACGTACAAGCGTATTCAGGGAGATATGCAATCATCATCTTTGCAGCCTTTCGGGAAATGTTCCCGGAAGGCATTCCTCAGACGGCGTTAGCCCCCGCGTCACACTCAGATCAGGCGTTAATCCAGACTATTTTGAATTACTCAGCCATTCATCCACGGTGAGTGAAAACAGAAGGCTTGGCGGCGCATCGTTAACATCATAAATGTCTTTGATATAGCGTAGCCCTGCTTTCTCGAGCACCTTGCGCGACGCCAGATGGTTTTGTCTTACGACAGCGGAAATCTCGGTAAACGCGATATTTTCAAATCCATATCTCAGCGCATAGGTTGCAAATTCTGTGGCCAGGCCTTTTCCCCATGCGTCAGTTGAGAATCGATAGCCAAGGTTATTAATCATAATATCGTCGTAACTTCGAATGCTCAGCCCGCCAAAACCAATGATTGTTTCAGGACGATCGCGCAGTGATATTGCCCAATTTCCGAACCCGTGGGTGTGCCAATGGTCGAGCCAGCGAATGAGCACCGCTTTTGCATAGTCAATGTCCGGGTATGGCCCGGCGGGGTTAAATGTATTCGTCGCCGGATCACCATAAATCCTGAACAGATCGGCGACATCTGATGCCAGGACAGGACGAAGGGATAAGCGGGATGTTTCAACGTGCACATTAGACTCCTGAGATGTCATTGCGAGTACTCTGACTTAGGGATCTCTGATTTAAGCACACTTTTGTTTTGACGTTATCGCATTGATGCGGACTGGATATGTTCGCAATTCGCGCATAGCAGACCAGACCGCGCTTCGGCCTGTCTGCTGCGTACCAGGCGTACCCGGCGTATCTGTGGCGCTGCAATCTTATGAGCGCTCACTCTGTTGTTCGGGGCGGTTATTGACGGAATGTCGGGACGAACAGCAGACGATACCGGAGACAATCAGAACCAGTGTGACGATGTGGTAGGTGTGTAGTTCATTGCCCAGAAATACGACGCCCATAATACCGCCGGAGACAGGGATAAGATGGGTGTAAATCTCACTTCGGGTAGTACCAATCAGCGATACGCCTTTATTCCAGAACACATATGACAGCCATGACGGGAAGATAATCAGATAAAGGATACCGATGATAACAGAGGGTGACCCACTATAAATAACGCCCCGATACGCCTCTGCAAACGCGGCATGGAGAATAAACATCGGTACGAGTATTACAGTACCCAACAGGGAACTGAAAGCGACAAAGGATGTATTTGTTACCGTGGTGTCTTTAAAACGCAGAAATGCGCAGTAAAACGCCCAGCTCAATGCGGAAATAATGGTCAGCACATCTCCCAGGCCAAAAGCCTGCATCCGCCCGTTACCGCTGGCACTGGAAAATGCGAGGTACAGCACCCCCACCGTACTGGCCACGACACCCGCAATATTGCGCGCTGAAATGTATTCACGGAAAAGAAAATGGTTAATAAGCAGAACGAGGCAGGGTGTGCTCGAAATATAGATAGCTGCGTTAAGGGAGGTTGTGTACTGAAGGCCTATGTATAAACTGAGCGGGAAACAGACCTGCCCCAGGAAAGAGAGGAGAATGTTTATGCGAATATGCTTTCGCATCGAGGCGAAATCGACGCAGAATCGCTTCCAGTAAAAAGAAAGCATCAGCAGGGTTGTCCCTCCCCAGCGGATCAGACTCAGTCCGTAGGGGTCAACGTACTGAACCAGTATATGCCCCACGACATAGTTCCCACCCCAGAAAATAGCGGCCAGCGCCAGCAGTAAGTAAGCCACACATCCACTCCTGTTCAGCATAATCAAAAACCCGGAGATCCCTCCGGGCCGGTATCATCAGAGTTGCATCAATTTCTGCATCAGTTGATCGTAATAGCGCTCCGCGGTCCGCAGCCTCAGTAAACTGCCGAGATAGAACTCCCGGCGGGTTTCAGGGTACTTCCCGGCAATCACATCAATGACGTTATAAAGCCAGTCATCCCCGTGTTTGATATCAATGGTGATATGTTCCGTATAATATTTCACATCACGATCGATAAGGCCCAGACGCAGACATCCATTTACCAGTTTTTCATACTGAGGCGGATCCAGCACCTCCGTCATAGCCATTACCCCAAGCAGTTTGTAATAGTGGCTGCGGTTAACAGAACCGATCATGAAGGCATTATGTCCGGCCAGTGCTTCTGCCCCGTACATGTCGATATAATGATTTTCTGGCAGTTTTATATCCTGCCGCGCCAGCACATCCTTATAGAGATTGACATGCGTAAACACATTGTCACCATGCCCTATTTCATCCCACAGGTTTTCACTGATAGTACCGCGGGTTTCCGGCTGGGAGCCAATCAGCGTATAGGCAACCAGATCAAAGAAAATCAGATTGAGTGCGCTGTCGCTTTTGAAGAAATAATAGAGTTGCTCCGTTGAAGCATCCTTTTCCAGAAACTCAAAAAGGGGGTGATGCGAAGCATTATGTGCATGCCATACCGTTTTTAAAAAATCACCATAACGCGGGGCTGAATTCACCTCTGCGGGTAGAGAAAGTTGCCCGAACTCATGTTCCAGCCATTCATTCTCGATGATTCTTTTAATTTCCAGCAGCGCCGGGTCGTACTGCCGGGATGCAGGGGCGGAGAGCGGATGAGCCAGAACACTCTGGTAAATAATAAAAAGGGCATGCTGGGCAATTTTCTGGTCCGCAACTGAGCCCTGATGATAGGCCCTGTGCGTTATGTCACGCAGTTTTTCGCTATCTGGTGTTTTATTCGTTTCACCATTGATATAGCTGAGCAGACTCTGCGTGAAACCATACATATCTTCTTTAAAAGCCGGTTCGATCCTACGGATATTAAACATGCTGATTTCCTTTGTTATTAGGCGCACTAATTTTGTGGTTATCAGCGAAATGAATTTTGTGACACAGATCACATTAAAAAAGCATATATTTTAACAATAAAAGCCTTTTAGGTTGCCGCTTACTTGGTATTGTTTTTCATGAAACATTCAGCGAATAATAATATTCTTGTCACCAGATGGCAGAGCCATTGTTTTATGATGATTGTAATTTATCGCTAAAGGCAGAATAAAATAACCGCGTAAAGTTCGAAGGGAATTTCCCAATTTGATGTGCCAAATTTTGATTGTAATTTATAGCAAAATAACAATATCAGCACTACGTCATTCAATTCTGATCGTAAAAGAACGACTATGCCAAATAGACAGATGATTTCCAGCACATCACTTTATGCTGGCCGCTTCGCGCCAAAGCGGATATAAAATTTCTTCTGTACGGAATGAAGCAGAAGCCTGCTTTAGCGGCCATCAGCAAATTTCTGTCATCTGCGAAAGTGACTGTTTTATCACCTGAAACGAACCATGCTCTTCAATTTGTTCAGACAATTCAGAGCCGCGCTCATTATCCCTTAACTGGCATTTCCCGGACACGGCCTGAGTGCATGTGGCGCAGGCTCTGTCCTTTAAGTTCCAGAGCCTTATATAGCCTCTTAACACGCTTTCCAATATATCATTGAGACATGCTGTTAAGCTTTTCTTTTAATCTCAATAAATTATCGTAATACTCACCGCCTTTCTTAACCCTCTGAAGTTCAAAATCGACCATCTGCCTGAAGGAGCGACCCTGCTTATTCACCGGGTTGGGATCAGCACCGTTGTCCAGCAGAAAAAAAACCTTCTCAAATTCGGATCTAAAAAAAGCCTCGACAAGTGGCGTTTGGCCTAAGGAGTCTCGTGTATTGATATCGGCTCCCCGCTTGATTAGCAGCGCCAGAGGTGAATTATTTGTTGATTTAATTGCCGAGAAAATAAGGGCCTCATGATACACCTTATCCCTGGCGTTAGGATCCAGCCCACCATCGAGCATCGCCTTCAGCCAGATGTCCTTGTCAGCTTTTGCGGTAATTTCAGCAGGGCTACCCGGCATATTCATTTGCGGCTGTAGAGGATCTGCTCCCGCGCGAACCAAATCCGTTATGATCTGCAATCGCTCAGGAGGGTTATTATTGTAAAAAGACTCATTCATTGCGAAAAATAAAAGTGTCAGCTCCTCGGCTCCCGGGCTATTAAGATCAGTATTTTTCGCCAGATGGAGAATGGCCTCACGATCTGCCGCCTGGATAGCCTTAGCCAAAACCAGTTGCGAACCCGTAAAATATTTTTCCGGTTCTATTTTTTTCATATCATTGCACGCCGATAACAGCACACACAGAAAAGAAAGCATAATTACGGATACACGTTTTTTCATGCTAACCCCTACTATGCTTATAACAGACCTGACAATTCTCCAGTCTGTCTGCCTCAAGCGAATAAAAAATCTTCTTTTATAAACCTTGTCTGCGTTTCCACTCGTCGATCACATCGCCCAGATTTTTGGGGATATCATTGCGGATCCAGGCCATGAAATCACGGTCGAAACGGAAGTTTTCCCCGCATTGTTCCATCATGAAACGACGAACGTTTTGCGTGTTTTTGTAGTGTTTATCTATGGCTGTGGAACGGGTGAGCAATGCGCTATGCCAGTCAATTTTCAACGTCCCAACTCCCGGATTGTCTATTAATTAAAAAATGGCAGCTTAGCTTTTGGGTTACCATTATGCGTCAGAAACTGCACAATGGCCTCAACCACCCCGGCCGCCAGGGGAAGCGATGCGTTTGTATAAGCCGCATTATTCTCTTCCCTGTCATCAGAATTCACCGCTTTAAGAACATGGTTTACATCCGGTAAAAGAACAAGGGTTGCTTTCGGGTTGGCTGCCTTAAACTGTCTGGCATCATATTCCGTTACCTGGAGATCGCGTTGCCCCTGTAATACCAGTACAGGTTTAGTAATACGCGCGATCAAATGAACTGGATTAAAGGAAAAAATGTCTATAAGAAACCCCTGCACTGCCGGATAAAATAAATGTTGCACAGCAGGATGCCTGTTCTGAACATTAACATGTCTACCCTGCTCCAGTTCGTTAATAACAAAAAACGCATCGTCCAGCAGAATTGCATTTTGCGGATTGGCTTTAAGCTGTTCTCTTAACACATCCCCCAGCGGGCGCGAAGGTGTTGCGACCAGCATTAAACCATAGACATCAGGTTCCTGCGCCGCCGCCAATGCCACGATCCCCCCCTCACTGTGCCCGAGAAGCCAGATACAGGGGTTTTCCAGACGCTGTTGCAATACCGTTATCCAGGAACGTACGTCTTCTACATAATCACTGATTGTCACAGCATTGGCGTCCGTTATCGCCGCTGAACTGGCAAACATTCCACGCTTATCCACCCGCAACGTTGCGATACCTTTCAATGCCAGATTTTCAGCCAGAAGCCGATACGTTGACGCATTAACCCCAAGCGGATTATTACCATCGCGGTCCGTCGGCCCTGAACCGGGAATAATCAGAATGACCTGTTCTGGCTTCGGACAGGGGCTAAGCAAGGTGCCTTTGAGAGAGCCTTGCGGGCCGGGTGCTTCCAGCAATGTTTCATATATGGTGTTATGCATAGCCAGGTGAGTCATATAAAGTTAGGGTGTAAAAAATACCAACGGCATTTTTTGTAATCCTTTGAATATAGGAATTAAAATGCAGACAATCCATATAGTTTTACTTTTATATTTGTGGTGATGCAAGATGATCACAAAACAATGTAACCAGAGGAAAAGAGACGTTCTGTTTGAGATACCTGATGAGTTTCTTTTCTTTCACAATCAAGGAGATTAAACTCATTTCACCTTAATCCGAGCACTCAGGTATTTCGTCTTGAATCGCATTGTTAAGCTGGCGTGCCCTGCGCTCTTATTTTCGCTATTTACGCTCTCCGGCTGCTCATTATCCCCGGCGATTCCGGTTTTAGGCGCAGCATTTCCCGGCTGGTTCTTCTGCTTATTAGGCGCCGCGCTGTTACTTATTCCCTGCCATATCCTGATTGTGCGTCAAGGATGGCAATCGCGATTTTCTCCACTGGTCTTCAGCTATCTGGCGCTGATGTTCCTGTTCGCCACGATTCTGTGGTTCCTGTTCTTCGTAAACTAGATCCCTATGACCCAATCCCGCTCAAGCGTTATCCGCAAAAAATGGCCCCTGCTGGCGCTCGTTCTCGCCGCGATCGTGGCGCTGATTCTGGTTATCTGGCAGCTACAAACCTCGCCGGAAACCAACGATGCCTACGTTTATGCCGACACCATCGACGTGGTGCCGGAAGTGAGCGGGCGGATCGTCGAAATGCCGATTCGCGACAATCAGCGGGTAAAAAAAGGCGATCTGCTGTTCCGCATCGACCCGCGTCCCTACCAGGCGATGCTTGATGATGCCAAAGCGCGGCTGACCACGCTTGATGCGCAGATTATGCTGACCCAGCGCACGATCAAAGCGCAGGAGTACAACGCGCAGTCGGTCAACGCCGCCGTTGAACGCGCTAAAGCGCTGGTTAAGCAGACCACCTCTTCACGCATACGCCTTGAGCCGCTGGTACCGCAGGGGTTTGCCTCACAAGAAGATCTGGATCAGGCGCGAACGGCCGAAAAAGCGGCGCGCGCCGAACTGGAGGCCACCCTGCTGCAGGCGAAACAGGCTTCCGCGGCCGTGACCGGCGTTGATGCCATGGTGGCGCAGCGCGCGGGGATCCTGGCGCAAATTGCGCTGGCCGAGCTGCATCTCGAATTTACCGAAGTGCGCGCGCCGTTTAACGGCGTGGTGGTGGCGCTGAAGACGACGATCGGCCAGTACGCCTCGGCCCTTAAGCCGGTCTTTACCCTGCTGGATGACGACCACTGGTACGTGGTGGCAAACTTCCGCGAAACCGACTTGCAGAGTGTTCGGCCCGGCGTTCCGGCCAGAATTACCGTAATGACCAACCATGGCCGCACCTTCGAGGGCGTAGTCGACTCGGTCGGCACCGGCGTTCTGCCCGACGGCGGCAGCGTCATTGAAGGCCTGCCGGTTATTCAGAAGAGCATCAACTGGGTCCATGTCTCCCAGCGCTTCCCGGTTAAAATCGCCGTCAAAGATCCCGACCCGAACCTGTTTCGCATGGGCGCTTCCGCCAGCGCCGTTCTCCAGCCGCAATAAGGAGACGGCATGCAAAGCTTGTGGCCGTTTCTGACCCGGGAACTCCGCGATGCGCCGGGGCGGGCGAACTATACCCTGCGCCTGACGCTCAGCTGTGCGGTGCTAATTGTGCTGTTTATGACGCTGCATATTCCCTTCCTCGCCGTCGCGCTGATCGTGGTGTTTTACGTCAGCCAGCCTAACGTCCTGATGATTAAGCTGGTCAGCGTGGTTTTCGTGGTGACCGTCAGCGTCGCCCTGGGCGGCGTATTGCTGATTATTAAGTGGACCTATGACTATCCGCTAATTCGCCTGGTCGCCTCGGTGATCCTGTCCTTCTGCGCCATTTACCTGATGCGGGTGCTCGGCAAGCTGGGGCTGGCGTTTTTCGTGGTGGCGCTGGCAGTCATCTACGCCCAGACCTTCCCGTCGATGACCAGCCAGAGCGAAATTCTGGTACGCCTGCTGCTGTGGCTATGGGTGGCGATTAACACCGCCATTCTGGTGACACTGCTGGTCAACGCCTGTTTCCAACAGGCGTTCCCCGGCTATCAGTTTAAAGCCCGGCTGGTGGTCATGCTGCGCCAGACGGCGCGGATTCTTAGCCAACCGGATGGCGGGGCGCCGCAACCCTCCTTTAAAGAGATCGCCGGCCAGTTTAACCAGTTGCAGTCCCTGTACCAGCAAGCCGCCCGCGCCACGCCGGAGATTGCCGCCAGCCCGCAGGCCTGGCAATCGCTGATGGCCGCCGCGCTGCGCTGCTACCATTTAACGGCGCTGCTCCAGCCGGGCCGCGACCATTCCGATGCGCGCCAGCAGATAGCCAGCCAGCTTAACGCGCTGGCGGATAATCTGCCCGCGGCGGCGGAGGTCCAGCCGCTGATTGTCCCGCGCGACGGCGCCAACGGCGCCATTTTGCAGGAGATCGCCGGGGTACTGGCGCGGCTGGCGCGCGGCGAAACCATCGCGTTACCGCAGGGTGAAGTGGAAAAAGCGCCGCTGCTGCTGCCGGACGCGTGGTCCAATCCGGCCTATCTGCACTTTGCCCTGAAAACGCTGCTGGCGACGCTGCTGTGCTACGTTTTCTATACCGCCGCCGACTGGCAGGGCATCCACACCATCATGCTGAGCTGCGTGATCGTCGCCCAGCCGGGCCTGGGCGCCACCATGCAGAAAACGTGGCTGCGCATCGGCGGCGCGCTGCTGGCGACGCTGATTGCGCTTCTGCTGATCGTCTTTGTGCAACCCTGGACCGACTCGCTAAGCGGCCTGTTGGCGATGACCCTGCCGGTGTTCGCGCTGGCGGCGTGGATTGCGGCAGGCTCGGAGCGCATCGCCTACGCCGGCATTCAGATAGGCTTTACCTTCGCGCTGGCGTTCCTCAGCTGGTTTGGCCCGCTCAGTAACCTTACCGAACTGCGCGACCGGGTTATCGGTATCCTGCTCGGCGTGCTGGTCTCCTCCATTGTTCATCTCTATTTATGGCCGGATAGCGAAGCCCCGCAGCTCAAAGCGCGTCTGGCGCAGCTTTATCGCCAGCTGGCGCAGACCCTCTCCTCAAGCGACGATGAGGTTCAGTTAGTACCGCTCTTTGCCGCGCTGACCGAGAGCGAAACCTTAATCAACCGGGTAGCCGCCGAGCCGCTGGGAACCTACGCACACCCGTGGCCGGAAGCCAAAAACTGGCCGGTGCGGGCGACGTTCCATCAGGCGGAAGAGATCCTGCGCCTCAGCGAAGGCTATCGTCTGTACGCCGCGCCGGGGGATACTTTTTTACCCCGCTGCGCCCGGCGGCTTGAAGGCTACGCTGCCGATATCGACGCGCAGCAAACTGCAATAGAACGCCCTCAGGCGCTTCTCCCGGACCCGGCGAACCCATTTGGCGCGCCGCTGGTCAACGCGCTGGCCGCCCTGCCGGCGTGGCCATTTGCGTCTTCCGATATTCCGCGACAGGCAATGCAATCATGATTAAAACCTCCACTCTCCCACGCGCCGCGCGATCCCCGGTGTTTGCCTTCGCCCTGACGCTGTTAACCGGGTGCGCGTTAATTCAGGACGATCCCGGCCAGGTGCCGCTGGTCAACCCGCAGCAGGCCGAGCTGGCGCAGGTGATCCATCTGGCGAACAGCGGCTGGCCGACGGCGCGCTGGTGGGAAGGCTATCAGGATCCGCAGCTCAATATGCTGGTCAACCGCGCGTTGCAGAATTCGCCCACTATGCAGGCTGCGCGGCTACGTATTTCGCAATCGCAGTCCACGGTGGAGCTGGCGCAGTCGGCAATGGGCGTGCAAGCCACCGCCGTGGCGGCGCAAAACCGCCTGCGGGTGACCAATAAACAGTTCACCTGGCCCTACTCCTTCTCTCTTCCGGTGGATAAAAACGGCCCCTGGTATACGTTGAATACGGTCGGCGTAGGGGCAACGCTGAATATCGATTTATGGGGCACCGACCGCGCCCGCGTCGCCGCCGCGATTGGCGAAAAGAACGCCCGCCAGGCGGAGACCGCCGGTATCGAGCTGGATCTCGCCAGCAGCGTCGCCCAGCTCTATTTCGCGATGCAGGCAACTTTCCAGAAAATCGCATTACTTAATCAGCTGGAGGCCATCGCCAGGCTCTCGGTGCGGGCCCACGAGCATCGTACCGCGCGCGGCGTCGAGGATAGCGTCGATATCGCCAATGCCCAGGCGGAGCTGCTGGCGGCGCAGCAGCAGGTGATTACGGCGCAAGGGACGCTGACGCAGTATCGGGAAACGCTGCGGGCGCTGATCGGCGCTGATGCGCATAGCATGCCGGAGATTCATCCCGTGGCGCTGCCGGCGCTGCAGGAGACGCTCCCGGATTCGCTTTCGTTTGAACTGCTGGCCCGCCGCCCGGATCTCCAGGCGCTGCGCGGCTACGTCAGCGCCTCCATGAGCCAGGTGGACGCGGCAAAAGCGGCGTTTTACCCGCACTTCGATATCAAAGCCTTCTGGGGCTACAACGCGTTGAGCGTCGGCGACCTGTTTAAGTCCTCCTTCCAGCAGATCAACCTGCTGCCGGGGCTCTATTTGCCGCTGTTTGACGGCGGGCGCTTAAACGCCAACCTGAAATCGACGCGTACGGCGAGCAATATTTTGATTAAGCAGTACAACCAGGCGGTGCTGGACGCGGTGCGCGACGTGGCGATTAGCTCCAGCCAGTTGAACGATTTGAATCAGCAGGCTGCCCTGCAGCAGCAGAAAGTGACGGCGGCGATGGTGACCACCCGCAGCGCCAGCGCGCACCATCAGCGCGGGCTGGTCAGCTACTATGCGGCGCAGGAGGCGCGTCGCCCGGCCATCGCGCAGCAGCTTTTGCTGCTGGATATCGAGGCCCAGCGGCTCAGCACCGATATCACCTTGATTAAAGCCCTGGGCGGCGATTACCGCGGCCCACAGTCTGCCAGACAGTGAAAAATGGAAACAGAGACGTTCAGCGCGTGTTTTTATGAGCAGAAATTGCCGATTTTTTTGGAACCAATGCGCTCATGGCGGTAAATTTGATAAGTCATAAAACAAAGAATAAAGGGAAAACCATGCTGATAGAGCAAGCGCCACAGCTTGAAACAGAGCGTCTGATTTTAAAGCAATATATGCTCGAAGATTTCCCGGCGCTCAAGGAATGCTGGGCAACGCCGGAAATGGTTAAGATTAATGGCGGAGAAAAACCGACGACAGAAACGGTCTGGGCCCGTTTGTTACGCGATATTGGGCACTGGCAGATGCTGGGTTATGGTTACTGGGCTGTATTTGAAAAATCAACAAACCGCTATGCCGGTTCGTTTGGCTTTCAGAATGCTCATCGTGAGATCACGCCTGCGCTGGAATACCCTGAGGCTGGATGGACATTAATGCCAGAAGTACGTGGCAAAGGTTATGCGGCTGAAGCGTTGGGCGCAATTTTACAATGGGCCGATAAGACGCTTTCCACTCCAGTGTGCTGTATTATTGATGAAGAGAACGAACGTTCAAATTATTTAGCTGAACGCTTTGGTTTTCAGTTTCAAAATTATGTTAACTATCGTGGTAAGCAAATACGATTACTGGTACGCCAGAAAACTCAGACACAGCGCCCCTTGTGACCTTTCTTTCTGGCCGCTCCGTGCCAGGCGCGGAAGTTGATAACGTTGAGATATGTTAATTTATGAGGAGCAGGTCAACAAACAAAAGGAGAAGAAGATGCAAATCAAGTTTGGGGTGTTGTTACTCGCGGTGCTTATGCCATGGACATCGACTGCAGCAAAAGGGAGTTTGGTTTTTTCGGTCGGTAATGAGAAAACTTCTTTTGACTCTGGATGTGTAAAGTCAATTGATTATGTAGAGAAGGATGAGACAGGTGCAGAGAATTTAATCTTTAGATTTTCCGATGAATGTGGCAAAAGGTTGTCGGACATGTCCCGACAGAATATCGGAAAGGATATGACCATTGCGTACGATGATAATAAAATTACTTCCGCTGTGATTGCCTCGCGCCTGAGCACCAGTTTCAGAATATCCACAAAAGACATACCAAGAACACTGTTGATGCAAATACTTAATGATTATGAAAGTGTTCGTGATTAACCAGAAAAAAGCGGCAAGTAATCATAATTTATTTGGCAATGTAAAAATCATTCATAAATACAATGTCCGCTCCTCGCTCATAGCAACCGTTCCGTTGCTTCAGAACAGTGACCATCAAACTCTGACCCCGGCTGCAGATGAGAAGATGCTCTAACCGTCTGACACAGGACACAATCGGCGCTGTGTCCAAAACGAGAATGTACTACCGTGCTTGCTTTCTCAGGCAAAAGTGGTGTGTAACTTTATCCATATCACATAAAGCAACAAAGCCGGCTCGTTCATAAAAAGTGAATGCCGATGATGGTGCGTTGGTGTTGATAAAATCAAACCAGAGGCCAGCATCTTTAAGTATTTCACTGAGCAAACCGCTGCCAACATGATTTCTTCTCCATGCCGTGTCTACATAGAGATGCCGCAGACGTCCGGTGCCAGTTATTTCCGTAAAGGGATCGATGTTAAGTCCGCACACGCCAACAATTAAATCATCAGCATAAGCCCCAAGCAGTTTTTCTCCGGGCCTGTCAAAGCGGTTCTGTCCGTTTAACCAATTTTCTTCCAGTCGGTGTAGCATGTTAAATCCTTCAGCCATGCTCTTTAATTTTAACTCCGTAAACCCTGGGCTGGCCGGGGTAATGTTTGTGAATTGGATATTCATGAGCTGTTCCAATGATTTCGGTTTGCATAGCTTGGGCAGAATTGACAGCGCGTCCAGGGGAAATCTGCCGTGCCCGGATGTCCCCTGTGGGCCAGGAGCGGACACTCAGCGTTGTGTGCTTGTCTGTTTTGTGCCAGTAGCGAACATTTCTAGTTTTACAACTGGGGGGCAGGATAGCCCTTTGCGTTACCATTTGACAGAGCACTCATTCAGGAGCAAAAAAAAGGGATACCATTTTTTTCGACTTGCACATCAAAGGGTAAAGGAAGCCGAGATGCCTGAATTAGCACAAGAAGCAATCGGAACCAATGACTTCGAAAAGTGGCTGAATGGCCGTAATCGTTGGCTTCAAACTGCTGCGAAGCAGCTTATCGATAACAAACGTTTACCTAGTGTAGTCGAACTTACTGAACTGGTTCGACTCTGCAAACTAGAGGCTGCTAAACAGAATGACTCTGGGTTCTTGAAGGTAGCACCTGGCGCGTTCTCGGCAGCATTGCTACATCGCGTTGTACGCGTTGAAGAGTTAAGCCAAGTATTCGGTGTCAATGCTATTAAACCAGGGGCATCCTTACCATTCGGTGCTGGCAATTTAGCCGTTATCTATGGACAGAATGGCTCAGGAAAAAGTAGTTTTTCTCGTCTGCTCAAACAACTTTGCGGATCACGATCAAGGGACGAAATCCGCCCGAATGTGTTCAGCAGCGAAGAGCATACATGTAGTGCCCAATGTCGAATCACCATTGATGGTAACCCCGTAGTAATCAATTGGCAGTCGGGTGCTGAGCCACATCCAATGCTCAAGTATGCCCAAGTATTTGACTCGAAAGCTGCGACTCAATATATGGGGCGTACTGAATCAAGCTTCGAACCGAGCAGCATGCGTTTTATCTCTTTGCTCATTCAGATATCAGGAATGGTTTCTGATCAATTAGGTCGGGAGAAGGAAAAGCTGGTTCGTGCACTTCCACTTTTCCCTGGTGACCTTACAGAGACCGCCGAAAATGCATGGTTCTGCTCTCTTAAAGCATCAATCTCCGCTGAGAAAATTGAGTCGTTTTGCCAATATGGGAATGATTTGGAAAATGAGCGTCTCAAAAGTGAAGCTCTATTAGCAGAGAAAGACATCAAGGGGCGATTGGTTGCAATTGGTAAGGAAGAGATTGCTTCAGGAAGCATTAAGCAGGCCATGAGGATATTGAGGGAAGGCCTTGCAGACGGAAAAGCCGGTGAGTTGTTTAAGGCCAAAGAATTGGCTGTTGCAGCGAGAAATGCTGCCAATATGGTTGCACAGCAGGCCTTCGCAACTGCTCCTCTACAAGGAGTTGGGGAAACGGCCTGGAAACTAATGTGGGAACAAGCGCGAAACTATTCTATTGCTCATGCTTACCACAATCGCGAATTTCCCGTTACTACTGGCGGTGCGTATTGTGTGCTCTGCCAACAGGAACTTACGGAAGAAGGCTCCGCGCGACTCAAAAGTTTCGAGGCTTTCGTTACGGCTGGTCTAGAGACCACGGCAAAAACTGCGGAGGCTACTAGCGCAGCACTCATTGCGAAGGTAGTTCAGTTACCTTCAATAGAGGATTGGGTTGCACGGCTGGCTTATTTGAATTTTGATGAAACCTTTGCTCGTGCCTGTTACGAAACGTTGAAAGCAAGGCGCTCACAGTTTGAGGCGTGTGCCGCCGTTGGTTCTATGCCCACATTCAATTGGGCACTGATTGATCAAGCAATAGAAAAACGTGTTGCCGACTTAATTGCTGAGAAAGTTAGTTTGACACAATTGCAGCAAGATGGACAACGCCTGCAACTTGAAAAGCGCGTTAAGCAACTCAGGGCACTGCAGTGGTTATTTCAAAACAAGATAGCAATTCTCGCCGAGCGCGAGCGTTTGGTTGCAGTGGATTTGCTAGATAAAGCGATGAGACTAGCGGCCAGCAATTCGTTGACAACTAAGCGCACCGAACTTGCGAGAACTGAGCTTGATGCTGGATATCAGAGCCGTTTTGATGCGGAGTTAAAGGCTCTTGGTGGGCGTCGTTTGCCGGTTATGCCTCAGTGTAAAGCTCAAGGAAAAGGAGTAATAACGTTTGGGCTTACCCTTATCGGAGCTCGGACTGGCTTCACTCCTGAGGTAGTACTCAGTGAAGGTGAAGCCCGTATTGTTGCATTAGCCGCATTCTTGGCCGATACAACTGGTTCGAATCAGTTAGCCCCCTTCATCTTTGATGACCCTATTTCTTCATTAGATCAGGACTTCGAAGAGCGGGTGGTAGCTAGGCTTGTCGAGTTAGCGAAGACTCGACAGGTCATAATATTTACACACCGCCTTTCGCTGGTTTCCATCATTGAGGCTGTAATTAAAAAACACGGTGAGAATCCGGCAAATGAGAAAATTAACCATACAGTGCAGTCGCTTAGACGATTGGATAAAATTTCGGGAATCCTAGCACAGCACAGCTTGCGGGATGCCAAGCCTGACAAGGCGCTTAATGTGATTAGGGATCAGGTCATTCCTAAGCTCAAAAAGCATCAAGCCGAGGCAGATGCCGATGTTTATGATCTTACAGCAAAGAGTGCATGCAGCGATTTTCGGATAATCTTGGAACGAATAGTAGAATTCGTCCTTTTGAATGATGTAGTTGTCCGTTTCAGACGTGATGTTATGACTAAAGGGAAGCTCAGGGGTATCACCAAGGTAAAAACAGAGGATTGTGATGTTATTGACGCGTTGATGACTAAGTATTCAGTTTACGAGCATTCGCAAGCCGATGAACTGCCCTTGGTTCCGGTTGAACTCGATGAATTCGAAAAAGATGTATTGGAACTCATTACATGGATGAATGAGTTTAAAACTCGAATCGGCTGAGGTTAAAATTGCGAGCGGTCTAATAGCAACGTCCGCTCTTCGCTCACAGCGGACATCATACTTCTAAGGCTGTCCGCCTTGTGACAGGAGCGGACATTACCTAACACATTAATAACCGTCACAGGTTTACGCGTTCTACACAGTAAACGTCGTAGTTGATGAATTATCATTATTTAAAATATCCAGCTGATAAATCCACCTGAATACTTCTTACTAATTTTGACTGCATAGAGATCATGAAGACTTAGAAAGAAATCATTATCTTCTTTGAATATTAACTCCTCATACTCAGCCATTATCAAACTATGCTGCGCTGTTATTTTAGATATTCCCTCCATTTCATTGACAATCATGGATTTATTTGCATCGGTAGATAGATCCATAGCAATAAATTTACGCATTAATGGCATTAGCTGATTAGGGTCTGTATTCTTTGTATTTTCCTTAACTTTTTTTTGTCTTTCTGAATAGATGGCATTAACCGCATTTGTATATTTTTTTGCTAAGCCCCTAAACTCTGGATATGAACCAGTAACTAATGCAAGCTCTTCATACTTGAGAAATAAATTGGCTTTGCATTTTTTTACCGTTATTTCAAGATCTTCAACTCCTTTTTTTAACTCTGTATTTGATTTAATAATAGACATTGGAATAGCTTCATAGTACTGGCCTAATTTTGAATCAGGGGTCACTATCATATGTACTATTTCATTAGACATGAGCTGATAAGAACCAGATAACTCCCCATACTTTAGAAATAGTTCATTGTGTGAAGATGAACAAGAACTTTGTAATTCCATCATTGGCCTGAAGTAATCCTTTATAAACTCCTCTTGAAGACCTTGATCTTTTTTATAGCTCTCTAGAACTCCAGCAAAAAGAAATGACCCTAAAGATATGGAAATTACGGCAATTAGCAATTGACTAAAAAATGATTGTGCTTCATTACTCATGAATTATCCTTAAAACATAATACGGAAATAAGTGGTCCCTAACAGGGGGGAATCGACAGGCCGGAAACAAACTTAACTGATGGGTTAGCTATAGTCCAGAACCTTATTTAAACACTTAGAGTGACTGTATGCATCCCAGAAAGTTGTGCCAGTAACATTTGAAGCCCTTATAATTTATTTAAATCGAAGTCAGTTACTCACTCAATGCTGCCTGTAAAGGTGGTCAAGTCCCCTTATCATCGCTCATAGGTACAAAAAATCGCCTTAACGTACAATAATTTTCTTTATCCAAACTGACCTCTTCAAAGACGTCATTGAAATGAAGCTTTAAAACCAGCGATAAAGCGTGAGCTCGCCAGCTATCTGACCGGACAATTTGCCATGAGCTTATGTCGGGTATGCAGGACGGAGTATATTTATCAGCCGGGCACAAGTCGTGCTTAACCGGTGATCAGAATGTGTGACCTTAACCTTACTTACTCCCCGGAGATTCACACGGAATGTTGTTACCAATGTCCGCAGATCGCTCACAGCCGCCGTTCCAATATCTCGTTTTTACACTAACTACGCGCAGAGGGGCCTGATATCCCTCGTTTACCAGGTAACGGCATCCTTACCTGATCATCTGCCTTTTTCTGGTTGTGACCCCCGGCAAGTTTCTGTCACAAAACCTCACGCAACCAGGCATCCACCTCCTGCACAAGGCGCAGGGGATTGTTGCCCTGACAATGGGCGTCAGCGCCCGTTTCTGCATCCAGCATCGTTAATCGCTTATTCGCCGACGGAATGGCGTTGTGCCATTCGATGCTCTGCTGCTTCCATACGGCACCCTCCTGGCCGCCAACAACGGTGAGAAAGGGAACATTAACCTTCGCGGGAGCGGCGGTGGCGCTTTGCCACTTATCGGCCAGGGCTGTCAGGTTATCGACGCCAGCCTTCCAGAGCAGAACTTGCATATTGCGGTGGGCTGCATCCGATGGAGTGTGCGTTTCTTTCTTCGTTGCTCCGGCGGCGGCAAGGAATAATTCTTCGGGACGTGAGAGCGCGGGTGTCGCGACAATGGCCGCAAGACGTGGCTCTTCCGCTGCCGCACGGCAGGCGAAATAGCCCCCGAGGCTCATGCCGAGCATAGCCAGCTTCTGTGTATTCACGCCGAAACGGGCAACCAGAGTGTCGATCACTGCACCGATCGGTCGTTCGATTTCAGCTTCCCAGTACAAGCTCTGTTCTGCCACCAACCCCTGCCCCGGCAGATCGACCAGAGCAACCGCATAGCCGCGTTCCAGATAATAGCGCCCCTGTGACAGGAAACGGTCCTCGTGGCAGGTATCCGCGCCACCGATAATCAGGATTGTCGGTGCTGCCTGGTCGTTTGCAGGGAAAAAATGGCCCGGTAATTTACCGCCGGAATAAGCGACCTCAAAGCGCGTTGTCGGTAAGCCCAACTCTTGCATGGCCTGATCGAACAGCTCCTGTCCTTTGCGAAACAAAGCCGAAAAATATGCGCCCGGCAGGACGAACTGCCACGCTGAACGGTAGCAGGCAAACGCTTTAAGACGGGTTTCACCGGCTGCGCGCATTACGCCCTGTCCGGCCCAGCGCTCTGCCTGTGCCGCGAGCACCTCACCCTGCCGCTCGAAGGCCTGTGTCCAGGTGTCAGGGTTACCATCCTCGATGTGCGACGCGATATGAAAGGCTTCGCCCACCGAAAGCCCGCCCGTTGGCCCCCAGCCCAACGCGCCGAGGAAGAATAAATCCATATTCGGATCGGCAAAGCGGTAACGCTGGGTAAGACGCGCTGTCGAGTAGTCGCCGCGTAACGTGCAGTTTTGTTCGGTCATGATGGTTGTTCCTTTTTGGTTCAGGGCAGATCGTGTGGCGAAGGCGCTGTTTTGGATAATCTGGAAAAGTGAGGCCACTGACGAACCGTTTCACGTGCGTCGATTTGTTTAGTGAGTCCATCATTCTGATCACCGGCTGGTCAGCATCTGCTTACGGGATTTCCTCCGGAGAGAAAATGCGTCTGCCACAAAAGGGACTATAAGGAACTGGCAACCGGTCGTCATTGCGAAGAAATGACAAATTATTATTCAATCTTGCCACATAGCGAGACGTCTGAGCATAATGGTGGTATGCCAATACTTAATCAGTCGCTGGCCGGTGCCGACTGGATCGACCCGGATACGCTCCCTCGCCCAATTGTGACAATGGGCTTTCTCCTCACTGACCTGAATGGGTTTGAGCTGGAAGCGCATGCCCACCAGAAAGGGCAGGTCATGTTTGTGCAAAAGGGCGCGCTGAGCTGTGAGGTTGCCGGAGGACTATGGATTGTGCCGCCGGGCAGCGCGATGTGGATACCCGGAGAGATCGCTCACAGTCTCAAGGCTGCGGGTGGCCTGGAGGGGTACAACACGTTCATTGCGTCAGACTTAGCGGCGGGCTTGCCTGCAACGTGCTGTGCCATATCGGTGACGCCTCTGCTGCGCGAATTATTGATCCGCTCTGCGCACCTTCCCGCTTTTTACCAACAGGGTGGCGCTGAAACCCGTCTTTTTGATGTGATGATCGATGAGCTCACCACTGCCCCGCCCGAGAACCTTCATTTACCAATGCCTGTCGATACACGTTTGCGCCGGATGGCGGACCTGATGCTTCAATCGCCAGCAGAAAGAGGAACGTTGAGCGACTGGGCAAAGCGGCTTGGCTTCAGTGAGCGAACGCTTGCGCGTCTGATAAGCCGACAGACCGGTATGAGTTTTGGCCGCTGGCGACAGCAACTCACGATCATGCTCGCTGTCGAATGGCTTGCAAAGGGAGTATCGATCCAGCAGGTTGCCGGTTCGCTCGGCTACGAGAGCGTACCGAGCTTTACAACCCTTTTTCGCAAATTACTGGGAACATCTCCGGGGCGTTACATGGCAGAACGCCACCGGGATGCACAATCAATGAAGCGCTGAGCAGATCTGTGGCGCGAGTTTCATCCATTACAGGCTGGTTTCGCTGGCATCCCGACTTTCAGGATAACACTCTTCTTTGCACAAGGCTCCGACCCCCTGGGCAAGATTGCTGTTACATAGATTGTCAAAGCTCATTAGAGTTGTCTAATCGGAAGCTCATCAGGAATATCCCATAGTTGAGATGACTGCTTTGGGCCAGGAATGGACTGTGCTATCACCCTGCAGGGTTAATAAACCTGGGGCAAATTAGCAAGGAGCTTTACAAAGCGCTTCCTTACTTCTTTGTATCCGTTATCTTCATAAAATTTGTGCGCTCTGGTTCTTCTTTCACTGCTTGAAAGCTCAATCTGAGAACATTTTTTATCGAGGGCCATGCGCTCAGAGGCAATCAGAAGTTGCTGGCCTATCCCCGCCCCACGTGACGACTCATCTATGACCAGAGCTGAAATTAATGCCCATAAGCTATTTTCATGAACAGGTGTGATAAAGTTCATAACAACAACTCCACAAACCTCCTTATCTAATTCAGCCACTAAAGTACAAAGCGTACTCTGCGCCTCACAGATACGTTGTTCTAAGCTCTCAGTGTCTGTCTGATAGCCCAACTGTAGAAAAAGCTTTTTTAGAGAGGGAACATCTTTTGATTCTGCCGCCCTTATTAAAATCATGGTGATCATTTCCTTCGGTGGGGTTCAACAAAAAATATCCAGATTTCATCAATCAAATCAATAAAAGTTGCAAACCACACGAGGAAAAAGACAATTCAACATAGCCGTCCAGGAAACAGGCTTACCCAACCTGCTGTCATCCATTATGGATTTTGATGTGATGTCCACGTCTGGCTCATAACAGACCTTCAGATCAGTCAGTTTGACCGCTCCGAGCCAATAGCGGACGTTGCTACTCCCCAGGCTCGCATTAATCAGTTTACGGTGCGGCTTATTCATCTTCCTCCTATACAAATGGCACGAACGGAAAGATGTCACTCCCCCTCCTCCTGTATATCTACATCCACACAGAGTCATTAAGAAAGGGAGGCATGGAGATGCTCAGAGGTAAAAGAGCGGTTATTACCGGTGGAGGTGGAGGATTTGGCCAGGCGCTGTGCGTGTGGCTGGCCCGAGAGGGTGTCGAAGTGGATTTTTGCGCGCGGCGGGCTGAGGATATTCAAAAAACCTGCAGCATCATCACTGCAGAAAGCGGCATTGCAAAAGGGTATATCTGTGATTTAGCCCGGCCTGAATCCGTTTCTCAGTTTTCTTCACAGCTTTTAACCTCAGACAAGCCCATCGACATTTTAATTCTCAATGCCGCTCAGTGGTTGTCAGGGAGGTTAGACGATCAGCCTGACACAGAAATTATTAATACCGTCAGTTCAGGTCTGACAGGTTCGATCCTGTTGACTCAGGCGTTGCTGCCTGGGTTAAGACGTTCAGACAGTGCTGATATCATCTCAATAATATCTTCATGTGGCGTCCCGAATTTTACGGACTCAATTGCGCATCCCGCTTTTTTCGCCAGCAAACACGGTCTCAGCGGGTTTACAACTAAACTGTCGCAGCAGTTGTCAGAAGAAAATATCCGTGTTACCGGGCTGTATCCGCCGGATTTCGAACTTACAGGGTTAGAGACGTCTGTCGATGGTCAATCCAGGATGGGGGAACGTCTTTTGAATGGACGATCGGTCTGGGAAACGATTCGTTTCGTGCTGACGCAACCGCGCAGTTGCCATATCAGTAGCATCTACTTTCAAGGTCCAACTCGCGAGGACCTGAGTGGCAGGTCAAACGCCTGAGGCTCAGCTTTTCCCATGACAGCCTTGCCTAATCACGCAGCGAAAAGCTCATTAATAATGATGAATAAAAGTTGTAGCTCAACCCCTGTCACAAGGTTGAGCCACTGCTTATTTATGCGTCGTGCTGAGTCACCGTTTCGGGTTGTTGCAGCAGCGACCGTACCGTCTGATGGCGGTGCCAGTACCAGGCCAGCACTTGCTTGAATCTCTCAATCTCTTTCTTCAGGCCCGGCAGAGGAATTTTGCTGCGTTTTTTGCCGTGGGCGTTCGGCTGCACATGTTGTACGTGGAGGGTATCCCGGCCAAAATTTCTGAGGACGTTGATATTTTTAACATTATCCCAGTCCAGCAGTTCAGCCGTTTTCGGCAACACAATGCCCTGCCAGGTGATTTCAACCTGCGAACCGTCTTTCAGCGTAAAGGGAACATTCGGGAAATACTTAAGGACCAGCGCGGTCTCCTCTTCTCCCGTGGGCTGATAGCGCCAGGCCAGGCTCTCTTCATGCGTAGACGAGAAATCACGCTCATATTTCTGCCAAAGCTGCTGTTCGATGTTGTCGGCAACGGGCATTAAATCAACCCAACTCTCCGTCGGGAGTTCCGCTGCCACCGCAGCATAGGCGGTTTCTTCGACGGAAAAACCAACGTTACGCATCCTCTCAGTCAGCGGTGGGTGTGAATCAAAGGGATGCGGCACATTATGTTCACGCATGGCACTGATAAAACCGGGCGAATTTACATGTGCAGGCAAACCGGCGGCGATGGTTTTGCGGATCCCCAGTTCACTCTCATGCAACGCGTTATTGGCAAACAGATCCCTTTCAACTTCATAGCGATAACTCGCATACGCTGAAATTTTGATCAGGGATTCAATGATCGCGGCAGGTGAAATGAGCGCGGAGGCATTGCTATCGGCAACGAACTCACGTTCACGGCTGTTGCGTTGCCATGCCAGTTCAAACAGCATGCGATACAAATACAGCGGATAGTAGACAATGAGCGTGGCCACATTCTCGCTCATCAGGGCAATATAGAGATCGAAACGGTGGAGCTTCGGCCCCAGTAACGCGCCCGATGCCGTGTCGCCTTCATGCAGGTGAGTCAGTTCATGAACCATGACGCCATCAGCCTGCGCAAGCGTCAGTTGGCGCAACAGCGGAATACTGACATAGAGTTTGCGGCCCTTTAGCAGGTGGTCATTAACGCGCAGCGGTGCTTCTGTTACGTAGAAATTGGTGTCGATACCAGCAATAACATGGTCCGGCGGGGTTGTTCCTACCCTGGCAGCCAGCGCATCAATCCGTGACCACAGTGCAGGGGCGGATTCGCGACTCACGACTTCGCCTTCGATATTCTCCTCAGGCGGGAGCTTTTTAAAGATGCCTTTGATGATGTAGTAGATACCCGCCAGCACCATCAATCCGACTAATATAACCAGTTTTGGATAGTAGGTTTGCGTGAAGAAGGCGGTTCCCCAGAAAGAGAGCCAGACCAGCATCACCCCTTGAACAATCACTTCAAGTGAACCTGCTAACATCAGGAATGGCCGTGCCAGCATCAGGCTTAACAACTGGCTCTTACGGTTTCTAAAGGCCAGCGCGCTGAATAGCACGATCATCAGCAGTACAAAACAGCCGGCAATCAACGTCCAGAATGCAACGTTGTCCATCATGTAGAACTGCCAGAGTTCAGAACCCGGTGCGCAGACCGCCTTTTTATAGTTGAGCAGATCTTCGCTAACCGGGCCGCAAACGCTTGAAGGTGGATTCTCTTGCAGGAACCCGGCAAGTTTCCCGGCATCCTGGTGTTGTTTTTGTGCATCCTCAATAAAGAATTGCGTGTATTCCTGATTGAGTGATCTATTCCCGTACTCAGCAAAACCTAGTGTGATCGCTGGTATAAGAAACAGGGTTAACAGTAACCAAAAGAGTACTTTTGTATAACCCATTTTCAATTCCGTTATGCTTTTCAACGTTATTAACTCATCCACTGTTTGTAATGGGGAAAAACTGCTTTCGCGGAAACTACCGGAAGGAGTTTACTGTACAAGTTAAAGAGGAAAGTGCCCTCTTGCTATGCTTACACTATTTTACAAATGGTAGATTCTGATTGTAAACCTACCTTTGTTAGTAATGGAAACGGCAAAGTTATTTTCAGCAGCAATTTCAGTTTGGGATGGGCACAATGGTTGCTTTATTAAATTAAGGCTTCTGAAAAAATCAGGAAAATATCTTGTTTAACCGTGACATTGCTGAGTAAGTGCAGGGATAATTCATGCGATAAACTATATTAACTCCAATAAAAACAACAAGTAATAAATCCCCCCTTGATCAACGGCGCCTACTCGTGCGCAATAGGATAATTCGTAATTTGCATTATTATTTTTCATATCAATAAGGATAAGGAGACTCTGCCTTTATGTTCCCACCCATTATTTGTGTGGTTTTGCCCGCATTATCGGGCATAAAAAAGGAATTCGAAATGGAATATGCTATCCCGCCTTGCTGCCTGCTTACTTAGCTTCTACGCTGTAACCCCTGCATTTTCAAAAAAAGGAAATAACACCATGAGGAGCTCACAATGAAGTTAAAGAATATATCTAACCTGTCAGCCGCAATATTCTTTACCGTAACACTGGGTTGTACAGTTAATGTGGCATCAGCCGCCGAAGTGCAGACGACGGAACAAAAGGCCGCCACGACTGAAACAATCTCTCTTCTGGATGGAAAGCAGGAATTCCAATTACAGGGCTATGAGGTTCAGCCTGTTCCTGGCGGTGCGCCTGGGAAAATGTATGTCAATAAACAGGCTAAACGGGTGCTCATTATTGGCGAAGAAGACATCCCGTTGGCGGCCCGTGCTGCCAGTGAAGATGATTTTCTCACGGGCCTGAAATCCATAAAAGATCAGCAGAAGCAATCCTCTCCCTCTTATAAGGTTGTCAGTGAAAAAACGGAGAACGTGAAGGGACTGAAGGTTTATCACATTGAGGCCACCAGCAATATGGACGGTACTGACGTGTTTCAGGCAACCTTAATTGCTGTCGCCAACAAAAAATTCACCATTATTCAGGTCATTTCGAACCAGAAAGATAAACCGGGTCACATCGCAGCGGTAAACAATATTCTCGGCAAATGATTTGACAGGCGCGCCCGGTAAGGCCCGGGGGCGTCTGTTCCCTTCCCCCTCTTCCCGGAGGAACAAGGTAACCGAACGTGCACACTCGCAGGCTTTAGCGCATCACCTCGACATCCCCCAACTTTATCACTCACACTTAATCCAAAGACGTAGTCTGCGCGGGCATTGTGCTTTACACTGCGCGCTGCAAAAATTGAGTAGATAAACGATTAATCAGGCGGTAATGGCGATGAACGGAACAATCACAACGTGGTTTAAAGATAAAGGTTTTGGATTTATCAAAGATGAAAACGGCGAAAACCGGTACTTTCATGTGATTAAGGTCGCCAACCCTGATCTTATCAAGAAAGATGCCGCAGTGACCTTCGAACCGACCACCAACAACAAAGGCTTGTCCGCGTATGCGGTCAAAGTTATCCCGGAAAGCAAGTACATCTATATTGCAGGTGAGCGCCTGAAACTCGCCTCGATCAAGTCTTTCGTGGTGTTCAGCGAAGAAGTGCCAGTTGAAACCGGGATCGATAAAGAAAATGCGGTGCTGTCGGTGGGGCTTCTGATGAACAACATCAAGCCGAAATCCGCGCAGAAACCTGGCGAAATGCGCTCGGTAAAAAAACTGGCGATCACCACCTTCCAGGGCACGACATTAATCTTCTCGGAAGATGAAATTGACGTTGAAGCCACGGTAAAAATGCTCAAAGTCTGACATCATCAGGCTGACCCTGTGCCGACCTCGTGCGCGGTCCATTCGCCGCCTGTCGGCACGATTTTCTGCCCTCCTGGATGTTGCCGTATTAATCCGGCAATTTTCCCTCGGGCAGTAAAATAAGACTGCTATTATCTAAACCACATCGGCAGCATCAACTGGCTCAGACCTTAGGGAAAGACTTATGAACAACGAAATACCGCTTAAATTTTATGACATCGTGGATGAGTATTCGACGGAAAGCGAGAAGCCGGTGAGCGAGTCAGAGCGCGATCCCCTGGCACACTATTTCCAGTTGCTGATCACCCGCTTAATGAATAACGAAGAGATCAGCGAAGAAGCGCAGCAAGAGATGGCCCGCGAAGCCGGTATCAGTGAAAAGCGTATCGATGACGTCGCGAATTTCCTCAATCAATGGGGCAACGAGTAACGCCCCATCAGTCTGTATCGGGAAGGCGGCAGCCTGTGGTGACTGTCCCCCTTCTCGCTTAGCGCCTGCCTGGCGCACTCATGCCAGGCGGATATGACCTCACAGCGTCAACGTCCCTTCCATCGTGATCACACTGCTGCCGCCCACCCGCACAACCGGTGTGCCCTGCGAGGCGTCATACTCTGACAACAGCAGGCTGGCACGCCCCATATCCACACCCTGCCTTACGCGCAAAGAGAGTGTCGTCTTAGCATTAAGCGAAGCCAACAGCGCCGTCACTGCAGCCGTCGCACTGCCTGTCGCCGGGTCTTCGGTCATCCGCGGCGTAAACATCCGCGCCTGCAAATCACAGTCCTCTTCCTGTGTTGTGTCCGGGGTATAGGCATAAATGGAGACTGCGCCGTCCAGTGGCAGAACAGCCCGGAAACCTTGTAAATTCGGTACGCAGCGGCGTAGCGCATCGCGGGAGGCGAGCTCCACAATCAGAAATGGCAGCCCCACCGAGGCCACCAGCGGCTGATGCACAGCCGTGCTGATGCAGTCTGCCTCCAGCGACAGACAGGCGGCGACCTGCTCCGGGCGCACTTCAGAACGGCAGGATAACGGCTCCGGCACCCGTAGTTCGGCCCCGCTCACCACGCCGTTGTTTTTGAGCAGACGAACGGGTACCAGACCCGCCGCTTCTTCAAACTGCAATATCTCAGGCAGTGTCTCGCCGTTCGCCGCCGCGTAGCTTGCCAGCACAAAGGCAGTGCCGACATTGGGATGCCCGGCGAAAGGAATTTCCCGCGTGGGGGTAAAAATGCGCACATGCGCCGTGTTTGCCCTGTCGGCGGGCGGCAGTACAAACGTCGTTTCGCTGTAGCCGAACTCGGCGGCAATCTGTTGCATTTGCCCGGTGCTCATCCCCTGTGCATCTAAAACGACGGCGACGGGGTTGCCAACAAACGGGGTATCCGTAAAAACATCTGCGATGACATAACGTCTTTTCATTCTCTGCCCTGAATTCAATGAGGTACTTAACCACGAGTATCACAATTTAGCGGTCAGCACACCTGCCAGTTTCATTAGCATAAAAAATATCATGTATAGTAGACTCAATCGCTGCCTCTTTTTAAAAAAGGAATCAGATATGAAAAACGAGACGAGAAAACCCTTAATCCGTATTTGTCAGGATCTGCACTGAAAATGAGCATTTCTCAATTATAAAATATTTCAGGAGATCGCATGCATACATTAGTGAGTTCATCTGTTTCTTTTTTTGAATCTTACATTCAAAAACTACCCCGCTGTAATCATACAAGACGGCAATATTTCTTACTTTTTCTGACCGGTATTATCTGTTTGACAGGCGGTGCGGCATGGAGCACGGCATATCTATTTGCTAGTAAACCGTATATCTCCGCATTATGTTTATCTGTTATTCTTGTTGGGTTTTATGCCATTAAGATGGCATTCAGTGGGATCACACAGAAAAACACGCTTATATTCTCTCACATGATATTGATTGTATGCATTTTGATCCCTTTGACAGATTATCCGCTTGACGCCATACCCCGCTCATCCCACTCTTACCTGTTGGTATACGCGGTTGGCGGGGCTTTATTTCTCAGGCATGAGCGGTTCTATGTAAAAACAGTGATGCCCTTTATTGCCTTTGCATTCTATTTGATCTACGCGGTGTCAGATATCTCCTTCACCAGCGAGTTACTTCATCCTCCCGAACATATTATGACCACAGGTGTTTTCATAAACTATTTTACTTCTGTTGCGCTTATTTTTGGGATATTAATCATCTTCCGGGGTGATTACACTAACGAGAAGTATCTCACCTATGCGTTATCGAAAGCGATAAAAACAAACCAACTTTCTGTCTATTATCAGCCACAAATCAATCGCCAGGGAAAAGTGGTTTCAGCAGAAGCATTACTGCGCTGGAAACATCCCGTCAGAGGGTTTATACCACCAGATTATTTCATCCCGATTGCTGAGGCATCCGGATTAATTTTACCAATCGGCTATTGGATTTTAGAGCGCGTGAGCAATGATATCCACGCGATAAAAGATAAGATAAAAGACATCACTGTTTCTGTAAACATAAGCCCCATACAGTTGATGGATGCTGAATTCCCCGACACATTAGACAGCATTCTCAATAAAAACAAGCTTAGCTTCAAAAGTATTAAATTTGAAATCACAGAAGGTGCTTTTATTTATGATAAGAAGTACATATTAAATGTCATGAATGAAATCGCCCGCAAAGGTGCGTTATGGTCACTTGACGACTTAGGCTCTGGTTACTCTTCATTAAATATCTTAAATGAAATGCCATTCAGTGAAGTAAAAATCGATAAGCATTTATTAAAAGGTATTGATCATAGCTTAAAAAATAGAGTGATTTTAGAAAAAATCATCGAGATTGCAAACGATGTTGGTATGAACATCGTCGTCGAGGGTATTGAAACACAAACCATGGCTGACGCCGTTTTTAAAATGGGGTGCGATCTGCAACAAGGCTACCTTTATGCAAAGCCGATGCCTTTAGATGAGTTCTTATTATTTTGCGAGCAAAGTAAGACACACGTTGCCAGCGATAATCCGGATGTCACTGATGCTTATTTTCCACCACATCTGGCTGATAATAATGATCAGGCGTGACAGATAATGGCGGCGGTAGCCGCTTCGCCTGACAGAAGCGTTTTATAAGGTAATTTCAGAAAAGAGAGGGAAAAGCACGAAACGCAGGCCAATGCGCTATCAGATCGACTACGATTAGTGAAGAATCGCTTATGTCCATTGCGTCATCTCTTTATCTGCTGGAACCATGCCATCATCTAATCATGATCATCTCTTTTTAAATTCCCTTAGCAATTCGGCGGTTAAACGCCAACTTCCTCCTTTTCAATACAGATTGCGAATAATAGCACAAATCGTTCAATAAATTTGTTGCATTAAATTTATGCAACATTCCATCGATCAATCGAATTAACTCCAATAGACATAAACTATCAATAATTTAATTTTTTTAGTTTTTAACGATCAATAGCTAAGCATAATCGGCTTTATGCCGATGTGTATTAAATGCCCTCTGCAGGAGCAGAGAGGCATAACTTCAAATTTAACAAGGAAAGAATAATGAAAAAAGTTAAGACCAACAGTCAAACACAAGGTTTAAGTATCAAAAATAAAATATTACTGGCATTTAGTGTAATATTGCTTTTGATGGTTTTTATTTCAGCAAACTCTCTATTCAGGCTTAATGAAGCCAAAGATAAAATATCCAAGATCATAACGGAAGACTATCCGACGACTGCCCTTGGTAATAATGTTATAAGAGAGGTCAATAACGCGACAACGTTATTACTTAACGCAATTATAGAAAAAGAACCAGAGAGAAAAAATCAGCTTTTGCAGGCATTGAATGCTAAAAGTAAAGACGTAACGGCGTTATATGAACAGCTAAAGGAAAAAGCAGACGATGAACCCTCACAATTATTATTAAATAAGATATCTGAATTTCGCTCAGCTTACATTCAGTCACGCGCTTTAGTGATAAAAAATCTTAAAACCGATCCTGAGGCCGCCGTCAGTGAGTACACCACTCACACCCGCGCTTATGAAAGTCAGTATCAGGGGAAAATAATGGAATTTATCGATTTGCAACGTAATGAAATGCAGACATCCTATACGGGTTTTCTCGGTGACTATGCCGTGAGCAAGGCGACCATGATCGTTGTTTCACTGATCTGTTTGGCCCTTGGTATCATCATGGCTATTCTGATTTCACGTGCTATTGTCCGCCCTATCAATCATGCTGTAAGCGCAGCAACCCGTATTGCAGAGGGCGATCTGGGTACCGATATTGTCATCACCTCTAAAGATGAAACGGGAATTCTGACAGGGGCTATTGCCCATATGCAGCAAGAATTACGAAAAATCGTGACGGAAATTCGCAGTGGTGCGGAAAATATCGCGACGGGCGCCTCTCAAATCATGGCTGGCACGCGAGATTTGTCAGCGCGAACGGAGGAACAAGCCAGCTCTGTAGAACAAACCGCCGCGTCGATGGAGCAAATTTCCGTAACAGTGAAAAATACCGGCAGTAATACGGCGAATGCCTCCCTCCTTTCAGAAAATGCCAGCATCACGGCCAAAGATAATGAAAAGTTAATGTCATCTCTCACCCATGAGATCCACAATATCACCAACTCAGCGGACAAAATGTCTGACATTATTAGTCTGATCGATTCTATTGCTTTCCAGACCAATATTCTGGCACTTAACGCAGCGGTCGAAGCCGCCCGCGCAGGTGAACACGGAAAAGGATTTGCGGTCGTTGCCCAGGAAGTTCGCGTTCTCGCGCAAAAAACCGCAAATTCATCAAAAGATATTCGTTCTCTGATTGAAAATTCCATGCAGCAAAGTTCCCGCGGCCTGGATATGGTGCGCCAGGTGAGCGGCAAAATGGATGGTCTGGTGCAAAACGTCGATAGCGTCTCAAATATACTTAAAGAGATCGAACAGGCGAGCCTGGAACAAAGCGAAGGGGTGCACCAAATTAATATCGCCATCGGTCAGATTGATACCACGACCCAGCAAAATGCGGCCCTGGTTGAAGAGTCTGTGGCAGCATCAGAAATGCTTAATGAACAGGCCAGAGTGCTTAAAGATCTGGTCAGTGTATTTAAAATGGCCTGAATGCCCGTATAACATCTGTTATTTATAGTTAATGACCAGACAATCCGGTAATACGTAAACATGGTTACCGGATTGTCTTATTTATCGCGAAGGAAACCTGACCGTTGAGCCAGCGCACTGCCAGGCGACATCGCGACCTCAGCCCCTTGCTTGCCACTCTTTTTTAAGCAGCGCATAGACAAAAGTAGAGTCGTACCGTTCTTCGCCCTGTTCATCTGTGAACGAGACAAACTCCTTAAAGCAGCCTTCCTGTCGCATATGCAGACGGGCACAGAGTTTTTGCGACGGCAGATTATAGTCTTCCACATAGGCATACAGGCGTCGGGCCTCTTTATGTGTAAACAGATAAGTAAACAGCGCGCTCACCGACGCGGTGGCAAATCCCTGCCCTTCATACTGCGGGTTGAAGTGCCAGCCTACACTCCATGTATGCGGATCGGGCTCGCCGCTGTTATCGGCAAAAAGATGTCCCACAAGCGCGTCACTTTCTTTAAGACAGACGGCGAACTGGCTCTCATCGCTGGCACGTTTGGCCACCTCTTCTTCGGCTTCTGCCAGGGAACGCATTTTCTCATCATAAAAACAGGGCACACGCGGCGATGCCATATACGCAAAAAACGCCGCCGCGTCTTTACGGTGAAAACGCCGAATAATAAGCCCTGGCTTGGTCGTTAAAATCATTTCACTCCCCTGTTCATTATTTTCCCTTTCGCGCCGACTCAATAAGATTGTCGCTCTTCGCGGGTTCCATAAAAAAAGCGGCGCAGAGTCCAGATAAGCAGCGCCAGTAACGCAATTGCCCCCAGCATGGCAAAGGCCACGCTGTAGGAGTATTTTGCCGCAATGGTACCCGCAAGGCCCGGACTGAATGCCGCACCAGCCCCCTGCAACAGCATGACAAAGCTCTGCCCGGCGTTGGTATGGCCGCTGCCTTCCAGCAACTTGACGATGTAGCCCGGAACCGCCACACCCAGAAGGCCTGCCGCCACGCCATCCATAATCTGCACCGGTATCATAAAGAGCGGGTCGGCTGAGGTGCAGGCCAGCGCCGCACGCAGCGGCAGCACTATTAATGCCGCAGCAATCAGTAGCGGGTAGCCATATTTTTCCGCTCTGGCCGCCGCGAATAAGGCAACGGGGATCATCACCAGTTGTGAAATGACAACCGTCGCCGCCGCATACACGCCCGCGCTTATCTCCCCGCCCGGCGCCGATGCCACGCGCATACTGAGCATCGGCAACAGCGCGGCGTTAGCCAGATGAAAAAGCAGCAGCGTGACCCCGAGGGTGATGACCGCAGGATGCGTGATAATAACGGACAATTTGGGAAGCGCAGCAGGATCCGCGCTGCCGCTTAATCCACGAGCAACACGGTTATCTATATCCTCATGGCGAATAGCAAACACCGCCATCGTGGCGCAAATCGCCATACCGGTCATCAAAATGAACACGGCATCTGTGCCAAAGTAGAACACCAGCACACCCGCCAGTATTGCGGCGCTCATATTTCCGCCGTGGTTAAACGCCTCGTTTCTGCCCATTTGATGGTTAAAGCCGGATGAGCCGGTTAACCCAAGCGTGATGCCAGTTAGCAAAGGGGCAATAAAAGCCGCAGACACGCCCGTGACGAGCTGAGAAAAGCCGACGATATAGAGTGTCGGGAATACCCAGAGCAGCAGCGTCGCGGCGGTGATAAGCAGACCGCAGGTAATAAGAATTGCCCGCTTATGCCGTGACGCATCAGCAACCAGCCCGGAGGGCATCGTGGCAAGCAGCCCTGCCAGACCACCAAGCGTCATCATCCAGCCAATACTGTCGGTTTGCCAGTGATGTTCAGTGAGGAAGATCCCTAAAAAAGGGCCAAGACCGTCCCTGACATCCGCCATGAAAAAATTCACTAAACACAGTGCCTGTAGCGATCGTAAAGACATGCAACCTCTTCTTACGTGGCAATCCAGCGATGGTCTCGCATTCACAGAACGGGAATATGTGCCGTTGTTTGCACGCGGCCCTTCACGCATTCCATTTTAAAATCAGCAGGTTAAAAACCTGCGTGTCGCGTAATACTCACAAGAAGAGAGAGTAGCGAGTTTTCAAGTCAGTAGCATGATACATAAATGTAACAATTGATTCCGCTGGGCTTTTTATGTCAGCCTCTGGTTTAAGGCGCGTAACGTCGCGGGCGCGGGCGCACCTGTTACATCCGCGACAATTATCGTTATAATCACGCAAATTCTTTACCAGGTTAGAAACGACGATGACAAAACTCACCTTACAAGAGCAGATGCTGAAAGCAGGCTTAGTGACCAGCAAGAAGATGGCCAAAGTTCAGAGAACGGCCAAGAAATCACGCGTTCAGGCTCGTGAGGCAAGAGAGGCGGTAGAAGAGAATAAAAAAGCCCAGATCGAGCGCGATAAGCAACTGAGCGAGCAACAAAAGCAGGCGGCATTATCAAAAGAGTATAAAGCGCAGGTGAAGCAGCTTATTGAGATGAACCGGATTGTGATTGCCAAAGGCAATATCGATTTCAACTTCACCGACAATAACCTTATCAAAAAGGTCGTTGTGGATAAGGCAACGCAGACACAACTGATCAATGGCCGTCTCGCCATCGCGCGTCTGGTGACCAACAGCAACGGCGACAGCGAATACGCGATCATCCCCGCCGTCGTTGCGGATAAAATTGCCCAGCGCGATGAGAGTTACATTGTCTTAAACAGCGCGCTAAGCGAAGAAGTGCAGGACGAAGACGATCCGTACGCCGATTTCAAAATTCCTGACGATTTGATGTGGTAATCCGCAACGTTTATTCCCCCTTTCCCACCGCACTTATGTAGCGCGCCGGGCATCCTCCCGGCGCCTCATCCGGATCTACGGGTTCGGTGCCCGATCGTAGAGGGGGGAGGGACCCCCTGCGAGCATGATCGGTCCCCTCTCCCTAGGGGAGAGGGCCTGGGTGAGGGGGAAAATGCAGCTCGGGAGGTGGGTTCCGTTCACCGTATGTTCATGGCGACATGTCACCTTCGGACACGTGAACGGGTAAAGGGGAACACCGCGTTCCCCTTTACAATCCCCGCGGCCCCGCAAAGAAATCGGTGCTTCGCACTGCGTTCGCCTCCCGCCCCGCTGCCTGCGGTCGGTTTGACTCGACGTCCTGTCTCGACAAACCTCAGTCCGCCATCCCTGGCGGCCTGCCCTTGTCATCGGGTCTTCGTCTCACCGATTTCAGCGGGGACTCAACTCCCTCGCTGCACGCTCTGCGACAGGGAGGCACAAAGATGTCGCTGCGGTTGGCATGCGGGAAAATGAGTCAGCCATGGCTAAAAAGGTTGAAGACGTTCACAGTATCTACTGTTCAGAACGGGCTGGCGCGGCAGGCGTTTATCGGCGCTGCGCTGACCGGATGCACAAAATGCAGTTCGCTGGCGTGCAACATCAGTCGTGGTGTTCGCGCCGTGCCCGGTAGCGTCAGGCCACCATATAGATCGCAGCCCAGAATCGGATGACCCAGGTGCTGGCAGTGAATGCGCAACTGATGGGTGCGCCCGGTCTCCGGGATGAGTGCAACCCGCGTCAGTGGCAGTAACGCCCCGTCTTCCCCTTGCTGATAAAAACGTTCCACGACCCGATAGCGGGAGCGTGCCGGTTTGCCGTGTGCAGCGCAAATCGACATCAGCGGAAAGAGCGCCGGATCTTTGCCGATCGGTGCGTCGATCACTCCGTCGTCATCGGCCAGATGCCCACACAGCAACGCGGTGTAGACCTTGCTTACCGTGCGCTGGCTGAACTGGTGGCAAATCGCGGCATTTATCGCCTTGTTGCGTGCCACCACCATCAATCCGGAGGTACCGAAATCCAGGCGGTGGGCCAGGGTACAGCCGGGGAATATGTTGACCAGCCGGTGATGCACCGAGTCGAGGTTTTGCGGGTTTTTCCCGGAGAGGCTGAGCAGCCCGGCGGGTTTATTGATGAGCACCAGATGTTCGTCCTGCCAGAGGATCTCTATCTCGTCATGGCACGGCGGGGCAATAAAGGTATCGATAATCTCAGACATCAGGCTGCCCGGCAAAAAAGTGAGAGCGGATGATAGCGAATTCTCCGCCGCCTGGCGAATCCGGGCTGTACTGCACCTGTGTGCGCCACAGGGCGATCTCTTCATCAAGCCAGGCGATGAAAAGCGAGATTTCCCGCGCTTTCTCCGCCTGTGGAGAGGTCACCAGCCAGTAGTGCCAGGGATACGGCGCTGTGAACGCCGTTATCTGTACGAGCTCACCCCGCGCGATAGCGTCCCGGACCAGAGAGCGTCGCTCCAGCGCAATACCGCGTCCCAGCCGCACGGCTTCAAGGACCAGGTTCGAGTCGTTGATGCGCAATCCCGCGGGCACAATCTCTTTTTCCAGCCCGGCATTCAGACACCAGCTTTTCCACGACTCCGTCGAAAAGATAATGGCACTCTTCGCCACCTCTTGCGGTGTGGCGGGTAAGTTGCCCTTGTTGTAGCCAGGCGCCGCAACGACAATCAGCTCATCAGAAAAAAGAAAGCGGCTCTCCATGCCTTCCCAGTCGCCCTGCCCCATACGGATAGCAATATCGATGCCCTCCTGTTGCAGGCTGGTGACCGTCAGGCTGGCCTGCAAACGTAATGAAATCAGAGGATATTTTTCGCGAAAGCGCATCAGGCGCGGCAGCAACCAGTGATTGCCAAAAGACGGCACCGTCGCCAGCGTCAGTTCCATCGTGCGCGGCTTTACCTGTACCAGCCGGGTGGCCTCCGAGATGTGGTTCAACGCCTCGCGTATCTGTAGCGCATAGAGCCGCCCCTCTTCGTTAATCTGCACCCCGCGCCCGTGACGGATAAACAGTTTTACGCCAACCAGCGCCTCAAGGATTTTGATTTGCTGGCTGATGGCGGAATGGGTCACGTTCATCTCTTTTGCTGCCAGTGTCACGCTACCCAGGCGTGCAACCGCCTCAAAGCTTCGCAGGCTGGCGATAGGAGGGAAATCCGACATAGTGCTTTCCTCAAACACAGGGGCCACCAGGTTAACGTTACTACCCAACTGGCGTTATTACAGCGGCCACTGATAACCCAGCATGGTGTTATGCCCGTTAATTTTAACGCCGTCTACAGGCTGAGCGATAACCGCGCAAGATGTTAGAAAAACTAACACATAAGGTTAGAAACCCGTGATATTCGCCCACAACGATTTACGGTAAGGTCTCTCTGTTTTCGTTACAGGGGCAGGTGTCGCGGTCAATCACTTAATGTCTATTGCTATGTAGGGGCAGGAGTTACGATGAAACTCATTGGCATGATGGACTCGCCTTACGTCAGGCGTGTTGCGGTATCCCTGGAACTCTATGGCATCGAATTTGAAAGTATGCCGCTGTCAGTTTTTCGCTCATTTGAGGCGTTCGCCTGCATTAACCCGGTCGTCAAAGCGCCAACACTGCTGCTGGATAACGGCGTGCAGTTAATGGACTCATCTCTTATTTTGCATTATTTCGAGGCCCAGGCAGGCGCAGACCAGAAATTACTCCCTGCGGAGCCTGGCGCGCTGGCACAGGATCTTCGTCTGCTGGGGGTGGCGCTTGCCGCCTGCGAAAAAGCGGTGCAAAACATTTACGAACACAATCTCAGACCGGAAGAAAAGCAGCATCAGCCGTGGGTCGCACGTGTGACCCAGCAATTGTTAGCCGCCTGCCGGGAGTGGGACACGCTGCTGGCAGGCCGCGCTGCCGCCCGGCGCCCCGATCAGGTTACCGTCACCAGCACGGTGGTGTGGACCTTTATTCAATCGATGATCCCGAATGTGGTGCTGGCCGACGATTTTAAAAACATTGCCTCACTTGCCCGTTCCTGTGAGGCGTTGCCCGCCTTTAAAAAATATCCCTTATGCTAAAACGGGGCGGGTGAATGACATGATTCATTAACCCGCATCCGCCCGTTAAAACGCAGTGATTTTTCTTCGTTTTTTTATGCCGTTATCTATACTCCAGATACCCTGCTCTTATCCGTTAAGGTTTCTTGTGTTAGCAACTATCCTCATCGCGCTTGTCGCCGCGATCCATGTCTACATTCTGGTTCTCGAAATGTTTTTGTGGGATACCAAAACCGGCCGCAAGGCGTTTAACCTGAGCGCCGATTTTGCCCGCGACACCCGCGTGCTGGCCGCCAATCAGGGGCTGTATAACGGCTTTTTAGCCGCCGGTTTACTGTGGGGGTTATGGCTGGGCGATGCCGGGTTTCAGGTCAAGCTTTTCTTCCTGGCATGCGTGTTGATCGCCGGGGTGTTTGGCGCGGCAACCGCCAGCAAGAAAATCCTCTATGTTCAGGCGCTACCGGCGCTTATCGCGATGGTAGCGCTATTGATGCAATAAATGACGAACGAGGGCGGAGATTAATCGTTCCGGGTCTTCTTGTGTTCCAGGTTTCGCGTTTCAAGAAAGCGGACAATCACGACGAAAAAGACGGGAACAAAGAAAACAGCGAGTAACGTTGCACTGATCATCCCGCCAAACACCCCTGTCCCAATGGCATGTTGCGTGCTATCACTTGCCCCTTTGGCAAGCATCAGGGGCACCACGCCCAGTGTGAACGCTAAAGAGGTCATGAGTATCGGGCGCAAACGCTGTCCGGCGGCGATCAGGGTCGCTTCGATGACGTTTTTGCCCTGGTGCATTAATTGTCTCGCAAATTCAATGATCAGAATGGCATTCTTGGCGGAGAGCCCAATCAGGGTTATCAGACCGACTTTAAAAAAGACGTCGTTCGTCATCTGTGCGACGATGACCGCCAGCACGGCGCCGAGCAGCCCCAGCGGAACAACCAGCATAACCGCGAAGGGAACAGACCAGCTTTCATAAAGCGCGGCAAGCACCATAAATACCACTAGCATCGACAGTACAATGAGCCCCGGAAGCTGCGATGCAGAGGCCTTTTCCTGTAATGAACTGCCTGCCCACTCGCCCGCAAAACCCGACGGTAAGTTTTTTGCAAGTTCCTCCATTGCCGCCATTGCGGTGCCTGTAGATTCACCAGAGGATGCACTTCCGGTAATTCGAATGGCAGGATAACCCTGGTAGCGATTCAGTTGCTGCGGCGCGACATGCCAGGCAAGCGTCACAAACGTGGACACTGGCAGCATTTCCCCCTGGCGGTTTTTAACCGATAAACGCAATAGCTGTTCCGGCTGCATACGAAACGGCGCATCAGCCTGAACAATGACCTGCTGAACCCGCCCATTATTGATGTAATCATTGACATAGTTAGACCCCGTTGCGACAGAAAGGGTTTGATTGATTTCATCAAACGAGACCCCCATGGCTTCGGCTTTTTCCCTGTCAATGTTCAGGGCAAGTGTTGATCCCTCCGGCAGACCATCAATATAGACATCGCTCAAATATGGGTTCTTATTGGCGCGCTGGATGAGTTCATCCGCTGCCTTTTTTAGTGCCTGATAGCCCTTCCCTCCCCGGTCTTGCACATAATAAGTGAACCCGGATGAAGTCCCCATATCAGAAATAGCCGGAGGAAGCAGACTCATGGTTACCGCGTCGGACACACTCTCCATTCTTGATTGGATATGGTCAGCTTCATCCTGTGCGCTTGTTCCCTCACGGTGTTTCCAGTCCTTGAGTGTGGTAAAAGCCATCGCCGAGTTCTGACCAGAGCCTGAAAACCCAAATCCGAGGATCATGATGTTGCTTTCAATCGCCGGTCGGCTGGCGATTTCCTCTTCAAATTTTTGAACCACCTTGAGCGTACGCTGCATCGTCGCGTCTGAGGGAAGCTGGATTGACGACATAAAGTAGCCTTGATCTTCATCCGGTAAAAACGACGACGGCAATGAAGAGAGCCCCAAAAAAAGCGCCATGCACAGCGCGGCATAGAGCACCATCATCCGTCCGGTCCGTTTCAGAGCAAATCCGAGGCCGGATGCGTAAAACGCAGTAAGTGCATGAAACCGACCGTTGAACCACGCGGAAAACGCGCGGCCTTTGCGGGAGGCATGATGATGGGGCTTTAAGATCGTTGCGCAGAGTGCTGGCGTGAGCGTCAGGGCCAGAAAGGCGGACAGTAAAATAGACACTGCCATAGAGATACAGAACTGCCGATAAATAATTCCGACAGACCCTCCGGCAAACGCCATCGGGATAAATACCGCCGTAAGCACCAGGGTAATACCAATGATTGCGGGCGTGATTTCATGCATAGCTTGCCGCGTAGCTTCCTTCGGGGAGAGCCCCTTTTCTTCCATCAGGCGTTCGACGTTTTCGACCACGACAATGGCGTCATCAACGATAATGCCGATAGCCAGCACCATGCCAAACATGGTCAGAATGTTGATGGAATAACCGCTTAATAGCATCACCGTAAAGGTGCCCAGCAGCGCCACGGGTGCCACGATGGCAGGAATCAGCGTGCAGCGGATTTTATGCAGGAAAAGCAGCATAACGAGGAAGACCAGAACCATCGCTTCAACGAATGTCTCCACCACCTTCATTATGGAAAGTTTAACGAAAGGTGCCGTATCAAAAGGAACCGTAAATTCCATTCCCTCAGGCAGTACACCTGACAGCTCAGCCAGCCGCGCACGGACACCGGACGCCGTGTTGATAGCATTTGCACCGGGCGAAAGCTGGATAGCGGCCGCCGTTGCGGGTACACCGTTTTCACGTATACCAAAGGTATAGCTTTGTAACCCGGATTCAACGCGGGCAATATCGGCCAGTGTCAGACGCGCACCGGAGACCGCCGATTTAAGGGTGATATTACGAAACGCCTCAACCGAGGTAAGTTGCCCTCTGACGGTGATCGGATAGGTAACGGTCTGACCCGTGACCGCAGGCTCGTCTCCCGTTCTGCCAGGTGAAACAATCACGTTTTGCTGACTCACGGCGGTGAGTACGTCCGTAACAGAGAGCCCGTAACTGTGTAATTTAATGGGATCAAGCCAGATTCGCAGCGCTTTTTCACCGCCAAAGAGCTGGACTTTCCCCACGCCCGGCACACGTCGCAGTTCATCGGTCAAATTTCTGGCGAAATAGTCGCTTAAATCCGCTTCCTGATATTCGCCGGTGGGGGATTTTAAACCCACCATCATCAGAAACCCGGAATTAGCGGCCTCAACGTTAATACCATTTTGCCGCACAGCCTGCGGTAAACGCGGCTCTACAATCTTTATCTGGTTTTGCAGGTCCATCTGGGCGAGTTTAATGTCTGTACCTGGCCTGAACGTTACGGTGATCGAAGCCATGCCAGTGGTATCACTGGACGATTCAAAATAGAGTAAGTTATCCACCCCTGAGATCTCGCGTTCAATAAGCGAAACGACAGAGGTGTTCATGACATCCGGGCTGGCGCCGGGATAACTGAGCGAGATGATAATACCAGGCGGTGCGACCGCCGGATATTGCGCGACGGGCAGTCGGGGGATGGACAATATGCCGGTCAGTACAATAAACAGCGCGACCACCCAGGCAAAAATGGGTCTTTCAATAAAAAAATGCGGCATCAGAAATAATTCCAGTCAACTGACATAACGTTCATAAAAAAAATAAAACGGCTCACTAGCCTGCTCCAGGCTACCCGGCGCAAAGTCATCTGCGAAAAATGAATGCCAATGATAAGAAGGTGATATTGACCACGTATGGCAGGTTTATGGAAAGAGTGTGGAGCCAGACATTGTTCTACATTTATGTCTCACTCCATTATTTCATTGTGAAAAAAATCCAAATCATCCGCATCAATAAGTACACTGGCGTACCGAAGAAAAAGATGCTCAAAAAACACCCATAATAAAATATAAAATCATCCAGACCCGGCATGATATTGAGAAGTAAATCGAACACCAGAATAGTATAAATAAAGACAACAATGACATAGAACGTTATGACGGCTAGCTCCTTTAATGCCCCCGGTTTCTTCTGGATGATAAAAAAGAAAAAAGCGATAACAACACACGCAAACGCAAGGGGCAATGAGATGACCGCCACATCCGTTTTTTCTTCAATAGCGTGCGCGACAAACATCCACGGAAAGAGTAATATGCATGACACCAGAAAAAATAAAAAAGAGTCCCAAATTACCTTTTGAAAAATACGTTCAATGTCTTTCATACTGTTTTCCCTGACACAATCTGGCACGCATAAATTACGCATAAAGCGCTGGCTTTAGACGTTATAAATCTTGAAATGAATAGCAATCGGCGTCTGGCCGGGTTTCTCCAGATGAAAATGATTGCATCAGATTGTTGATTGTTTATTTCGGGATTGTGTAGCCAGTATGGAGAAACCCTCACATACTCTAGATCTTTCGGAAAAACACATGAAAATGAAACTTTTTCGAACCGCGGCTGTCAGATTGTTCTTAACAGGGAGTAATATCAGACATGCAAACTTTACGCATATTGTATCAATAACCTTTAAACAATTACGACATAAGATCTTTTAAGATAGAGTAATTTCTATCATCGGTACTGATGGAAGATAAAATGAACAACGATAACCTGATCATTGTCGCTGAAGACGACGATGAAATTGCCGACATACTGATAAGCTATTTACAACGCGCGGGTATGAAAACCTTCCGGGCCAGGGATGGTGAGCAGGCAATTAATTTTACTCGCCTGCACAAACCAGACCTCATCTTACTTGATATCCATCTGCCTGTTTATGACGGATGGAATGTTCTTACAACCTTGCGCAAAGAGAGTAACGTACCGGTTATCATGGTGACGGCACTTGATCAGGATATCGATAAACTGATGGGGCTGCGGCTCGGGGCTGACGATTATGTGATAAAACCGTTTAACCCTTCGGAGGTTATTGCACGGGTTGAAGCTGTGCTACGCAGAACCAAAGTAAACACAGAGGTTGCAAATACAAGGCCGATAAGAACGCCTTGCCTGACCATTTATCCTGATGATTTTTATGTTGAGATAACCGTCACGGATGAGGTCGTCACGCCGGTGTTGACGACGACGGAATTTAAACTTCTCACCTATCTGGCGCGAAATCCGCGTAAGGTATGCTCACGCGAAGAGTTACTTGATGCCTGCCTGCCAGAAGGTGATTCACTGGACAGAACCGTGGACAGCCACATGAGTAAGCTGCGCAAAAAGCTTGAGAATGCGGGGCTCAAAGGGATCCCGGAGAGTATCAGAGGGCTGGGTTACCGCCTGGGTGAGAATAAATGAAAAAAGACCCTATTCTTAGTCGTCAAATATTGACCTATATGGTGTCGCTCACCTTCATCATTATTGCTATCGCCATCCTGGGCTCTTATTTATTTTATAGTTTCTTAATTTACTATCTGCCAGGGGGTGCCCTGACAGGAAATGAAGATGAGATGACCCTGGTGGACTGGCTGTGGATCATGATTGCTTCGCTGACCAGTCTGGTCGTTTCTCTCTTCTTTACGGTGAAACTCTCTTCAAGAATTTTGACGCCGCTAAATGCGGTAGCGTATAGCCTGAAACAGATTTCACAGGGCAATCTTGACGCAAGGGCAACCTGTACAAGCTCTCAGTTGGGAGAGATGAATAATCTGGTCAATGATTTCAACGAAATGGCAGAAAAACTGCAGACACTGGATATTCAGCGCAACTTATGGAATTCGGCCATCGCTCATGAACTTAGAACCCCGGTGACTATTCTGCGAGGACGGCTGCAAGGACTGGTTGACGGTGTGTTCGAGCCCGCGCCCGTACTGTTCCAAAACCTGCTTAAGCAAACCGAAGGCCTGGCGCATTTAATCGAAGATCTGCGGGTTGTTAGTTCTTACGGCGGAGCCGGATATACGTTAACCCTCAGTGAGACCGATCTTGAGGTAACGATTACCAGTGTGCTGGATAACTTTTCGCCGGAATTTCAGCGCGAAGACTTTACTATCGCAACCGAACTTGAGCACCAGCGCTGTTTCTGTGACCCTATGCGCATTATGCAATGCCTGACCGTGCTTTTTGATAATGCCTTAAAATACTCATCGTCACGATCGCTACGGGTAAAAAATGGCATTGTCGGGAAAGAGAACGTCATCCTCGTTGAAGACAGCGGCCCTGGCATTCCTGAGGAACTCCACAGTCTCTTATTTCAGCCTTTTCAACGCGGAGAATATGCAAGAAAGAGTCACCCTGAGGGGTGTGGCTTAGGATTATCGGTGGTCAGAGCGATCCTGCTCGCTCACGGCGGGAATGCAACTTACACCCTGACACCAGAAAATCACTCAATTTTTAAGCTGTCGTGGCCGGTGAGCCAGGACCAAAAATAACCGCGCAGGCTCAATTGAGCCTGTTTTTACACAGCGTCAGATCCCACATCTCCCCTAATTTTACGTTCCAGCTTGCAGGTATGATCTTTAGCTTCCCGCGCCTGGGGCTTAATGTTATTTCACTAAAATAGATTTCATCCCCTTGCAACATCAAATCGACACGACCATAGTCAATCTCTCCTGCCAGTTCCTGAGCCGCAATAATAGCGTTATAGAATAATGTTGGCTCCTTAACGGCATCAGGTGTGTTTGGGTATTCCATCTGGAAAGGTTGTAGCTTCCATGATCTGTCATAAACATTAATGTATTCATTACCGTTTTCATCGGTAAAATCGGCTTCAACAAAACAAGCCACCCCATGAAAGCAGTGTATTCTTAACATTTCTGGCGTCTGTTTTTTCACCGCCCCAGAAAAAATATCGATATACTCTTCGCAGAGAATAACCGGTGTTATAGATTTGTACTGCCATTCTCTGGTGGTGTAATACATGTTTTTATTGAGGGCTAGTTTTAATTTATTTAATGCTTTCGCAGGCTCAAATTTTCCTTTATCGGTACAAATTACCGCACTTCCACTGTCATGATTGCATTTTAACACAAAGCGTTCGGGTAACTGGCTAAAGTCAATATCTTCCACACTGTGATAGACGCCAATCAAGGGGATGGTTTTAACCCGTTTGGTTCTGGCATGGACATATTCCCGAACGGCGAGTTTATCCGCCAGTAATGTATAAAGAGGGTTGCGATCAAATACCAGTCGATGACAAATTTTCTCACTCAATGTCACTGGCTTCATCAGGTTTGACGGGCGTTCGGAAATTTTGTTGAGCGCGGCTGTATGAAAGTAAAGATCCGTAGTAACAAACACCCTGCTTTTTCGGATTAAATATTCAGCGTATTTGAGAATGTAATTAAGTTTATTCATGGTTCCTCCTGGGCACAGTCGATATTGTGTCGGAGGATGATTGATTTATATTGTTCAGTTAATGGAGAGAGTATGGAGCACGCGGGGATAAATCATACGTGTCTATTTAAATGCCAAAACCTGCGGATTTTCTGAGGTCAAACGCAATGCCTTACAACAGCGACCACCGCAGCGCAGTGGTCGCCATGACATTATAAAGATTTACCCTCTTGCGCCTTATTTTCGGCCGCTTCAACGTCACGATACCAGCGCGGGTGATGCTTCTTCGCCCAGCGGCGGCTGACTTTGCCTTCAATCATGCCTTTAATCGAGCCTTTCACCCAGAACGCCATATACATATGGATAAGAATGGCGTGAATCAGCACAATCGCGGCCGTCGCGTGGATTAATAAACTCCAGCGCACAAAGGTGATGGAGAAATAATGGGCAAAATAGGGTCGCCAGATAATAACGCCGGTGATCAGCAGCACAAAAATCAGGCTCATGATGCTCCAGAACATCATCTTCTGCCCGGCGTTATATTTCCCGACATCCGCCACTTTATGCTCGTTACCTTTCAGTACCTCAATAATCCCTTTAAGCCACGGAATATCCTGCTTATCAGGAATGTTGTGATGCACAAAACGGACAAACATAAACATCAGCAGAACGAAAATCAGTACGCCGAAGAAGGGATGCAAAATGCGCCCTACCTGCGGCGTCCCGAAGGTTTCGGTTAACCATTGCAGGGTGGGGAAAAAGAGCGCGATGCCGGAAAGTGACACCAGAAAGAAACTGATCACCACCGTCCAGTGACAGGCGCGGTCAATAAACTTTGTGCGCAGGATCATTTTGCTTTTACTCATGGCCGTTTTCCTCTTCGTCGTCATCCGTCTCTTTGTTCGGCCCTATTCCCACATAGTGGTAAATCAGCCCGGCAAAGGTGGCGATAAACCCGGCAGCGGAGAGCGGTTTGAGAACGCCTTTCCATAAATTGACCGGCGTGGAAATCTGCGGGTCGTTTGGCAGGTTGTGATACAGCGCAGGCTGGTCCGCATGATGTAGAACATACATCACGTGCGTGCCACCCACGCCTTGCGGGTTATAGACGCCCGCGTGGTCGTATCCGCGCTTTTTAAGCTGCTCCACGCGGGTTTCGGCCACGTTCAGCATCTCTTGTTTGGTACCAAACTGAATCGCCCCGGTCGGGCACGTTTTCACGCACGCCGGTTCCTGGCCGACGCTGACCCTGTCAACGCAAAGTGTGCATTTATAGACACGGTTATCGTCCGGGTTCAGCCGTGGGATGTTAAACGGACAGCCAGCAATGCAGTAGCCGCAGCCAATACAGTGCTCGGACTGAAAATCCACAATCCCGTTGGCGTACTGAACGATCGCCCCGGCAGACGGGCAGGCCTTAAGACAGCCAGGATCCGCGCAGTGCATACAGCCATCTTTGCGAATAAGCCATTCCAGTTTGTCGTTCTGCGTGGTTTCGCTAAAACGCATTACCGTCCAGGACTTCGCGCTCAGGTCGGTCGGGTTGTCATACACGCCGTTGCAGTAGCCCACCTCGTCGCGAATATCGTTCCATTCAGAACAGGCGACCTGGCAGCCTTTACAACCAATACAGACGCTGACATCGATAAGTTTTGCCACTTCCGCGCGGAAGTCCCGCGCCTGAGGCGGCGGCGTCATCCCGTTGGTTGCGGAACGCTTGATAACATCTTGTGATTGCATAGCCATAGGTTCCCTCCTTTACACGCGCTCGATGTTAACCAAAAACGCCTTGTACTCCGGCGTTTGCGAGTTGGCATCACCGACCGATGGCGTCAGCGTGTTGGCAAGGAAACCTTTGCGCGTTGCCCCTTCAAAACCCCAGTGACAGGGTATGCCGATCGTATCCACTGGCTTACCGTCTATGGTCAGCGTCTGCAGACGTTTCGTCACCACCGCTTTCGCTTTAATAAAGCCGCGTTTCGAACTCACTTTCACCGTATCGCCTGCCGCAATGCCTTTTTTCTGTGCCAGCGCTTCACCAATTTCGATGAACTGATCGGGCTGAGCGATGGCGTTGAGACGCGCGTGTTTGGTCCAGTGGCGGAACAGTTCGGTAATGGAATAGGTGGTCGCGACATACGGGAAGGCGTCCGCTTTGCCCATATTGGCGATATCATCATGGAAAATACGCGCCACCGGGCTGGAAACCACCGCCGGATGCAGCGGGTTAGTGCCAATCGGCGACTCAATCGGTTCGTAATGTTCCGGGAACGGCCCGTCGTTCATTTTGTCCAGGGAGAACAGGCGCGCCACCCCTTCCGGGTTCATGATAAACGGCCCGACATGACTGCCCGGTGCGGCCTGGCTGTAATCCGCCACGTCCATCCCGCTCCACTTTTTGCCATCCCAGTGCAGCAATGCACGTTTGGCGTCCCACGGTTTTCCTGCCGGGTCGGCAGAGGCGCGGTTATAGAGGATACGGCGGTTTGCCGGCCACGACCACGCCCAGCCCGGCGTACAGCCAAGGCCATACGGATCGCTATTATCGCGGTTGGCCATCTGGTTGCCCTGCTCTGTCCAGCAACCGCAATACACCCAGCAAAAGCTGCTGGTGGTGCCGTCATCACGAAGCTGGGCAAAACTGCTGAGCTGCTGGCCTTTTTTGACAATCAGTTGCCCCTTGTCGTCATAAAGATCGGCCAGCGCCATTCCGTTTGCTTCACGGGCAATCTCTTCCGGATGCGGATCGTACGGGTCTTTATAGTTCCAGTTGATGTTCATCAGCGGTGCCGGGTTTGCCCCCCCTTCCTGCTGATAAAGCTCACGCAGGCGCATAAACAAACGCCCGAGGATCTTGCCGTCATGCAACGCTTCGCATGGTGGCTCCGCCGCCGCCCAGTGCCACTGTAGCCAGCGCCCGGAGTTGGCAATCGAACCGTTTTCTTCGGCAAAACAGGATGACGGCAGACGAAAGATTTCCGTTTGGATATCCGCAGGATTGACGTCATTCATCTCCCCGTGGTGCTGCCAGAAATTCGACGATTCCGTTACCAGCGGGTCAATCACTACCATGTATTTCAGCTTTGAGAGCGCGCGGGAGGATTTGTTTTTATCCGGAAACGCCGCCAGCGGGTTAAAGCCCTGCACGATGTAACCGTTAATCTTCCCTTCCAGCATCAGCTCGGCCTGGGTCATCACGTCATAGAGGCGATCCCACTTCGGCAGCCAGTCATAACCCCAGTTATTCTCTGCCGTCGCATGCTCGCCCCAGAAACTTTTCATCATGCTGATAAAGAATTTCGGTGTGTTTTGCCAGTAGTTCACTTCGTTCACCCCCAGCGCAGGCGGGGTGATTTGCGAAATATAGGTCTGATAATCCGGCTGTTTTTCCGACGGCAGCGGCATGTAGCCGGGAAGATTGGTCGACAGCAGGCCAAGGTCGGTATAACCCTGAATGTTGGAGTGACCACGTAGCGCGTTGACGCCGCCGCCCGCCATACCGATATTCCCGAGCAGCAGTTGTAGCATGGCCGCGGCGCGGATGATTTGCGCCCCGGCGCTGTGGTGTGTCCAGCCCAGCGCATAGAGGATGGTCGCGGTGCGATCCGGCACGCTGGTGCTGGCAAGGATCTCGCAAATGCGGTTGAAATCGGCCAGCGAGGTGCCGCACAGGCGGTTGACCATTTCCGGCGTGTAGCGTTCGACGTGTTTTTTCAGCAGGTTCCAGACGCAGCGCGGATGGCTTAACGTCTCGTCACGCAGCGCGTTGCCCTTTTCATCCAACTGATAGAACCAGCTCGATTTATCGTACTGGCGTTTTTTCGCGTCATAGCCGCTGAACACGCCATCTTCAAACTGATAGTCGTCGCGGATAAGCAGGCTGGCGTTAGTGTAATGGCGCACGTAGTCGTGTTGAATACGATCGTTTTCCAGCAGATAACGGATGACGCCCAACAGGAACGCGGTGTCCGATCCCGCACGGATGGGCGCATAGAGATCGGCCACGGCGGCACTGCGGTTAAAGCGCGGATCGACCACCACCACGGTGGCGTCATTTTTCGTTTGTGCTTCAACGACCCACTTAAAGCCCACCGGGTGAGCCTCGGCGGCGTTGCCACCCATGATCAGCACCACGTTGGCATTTTTAATGTCCACCCAGTTGTTGGTCATCGCACCGCGACCAAAGGTGGGTGCCAGCGCGGAGACTGTCGGCCCGTGGCACAGACGCGCCTGGCAATCGATAGCGACCATCCCCAGGCTGCGGGTAAATTTGCCGTCGAGAATGCCGGTCTCATTACTCGCCGCCGAGGAGCAGAGCATGCCGGTGGTGGTCCAGCGGTTGACGGTCTGCCCCTGCGCATTTTTTTCGATAAAGTTCGCGTCACGGTCATCTTTCATTAACCGCGCAATGCGGTTAATGGCGTCATCCCAACTGATACGCACCCATTTATCCGAGCCTGGCGCACGGTATTCAGGGTATTTCAGGCGCGTTTCGCTGTGAATATAGTCCAGCACGCCAGCCCCTTTCGGACACAATGAGCCCCGGCTTACCGGGTGATCCGGATCGCCTTCAATATGGTAAATGCTTTCTTTAACGTTTTTGGCCGTATCGCCAAGGCTGTACATCAGCATGCCGCAACCGACTGAGCAGTAGGTACAGTTATTACGCGTCTCTTTTGCTTTTAAGAGTTTGTATTGACGTGTTTCCGCATGAACGGAAAAAGATGATAAAAATCCGAGAGATGCAACAGTGGTTCCTGCCATACCGCCCGCGCAGATTCGAAAGAACTGCCTCCGGCTGAGCTCCATGTATCCTCCAGCTTAAACTTAAGACATGAAAAGGGACGGAGATTATAGGGTCAATCGAAGCGGGAAACCATTACTCTTATGTGGTTATTGATACAGGTCAATTTTTTGATTGTATTAAAGAAAAGGGAAACTGATCGCAACGGGTTATTTGCGTGGTTAAACGCCTGTTTCGCCTTATCGCTTTTTAAAAAGATCGATGCAGGAAGCGACTGTCCCCGGCAAAGAAACGCGTCGCCGGGTGGCATCAGTGACCTGCGTTGCGCAGCACGGCAAGCAGCGTCTGCGTTGGCCGGGAAGCGGCTCAGTAACTTTTTGCAGATAAGTGTTGACGAGGTAGAACGATCGTTCTACCTTTATCACATGAACAAGACGCCAGGCACTACCCGAGAAAAAATCCTGACTACCGCTGAGCAGTTGATCTATCAGAACGGTATCCATGCCACCGGCATGGACCTTCTGGTTAAGACCTCAGGCGTAGCAAGGAAAAGTATTTATCGCTATTTCGCGACCAAGGATGACGTGGCAGCCGCCGCGTTGAATGCGCGTGATGAACGCTGGATGCAGTGGTTCAGAACAGAATCTGATAAAGGCGATACGCCTCAGGCTCGCATTCTGAATATGTTCAGCGTGCTCAAGAGCTGGTTTGAGTCAGACGGTTTTCGCGGTTGCGCATTTATCAACACGGCCGGCGAAGTGGGTGACCCTGACGATCCCGTCCGCCAGATAGCAAAACGGCATAAACAAAAATTGCTCGATTACACGCTCGAACTCACTACGCAACTTAACATTGAACAACCGGCCGCGCTGGCCAGACAACTGCTGATTCTGATGGAAGGCGCCATCACCCTCGCCTATGTGATGGGGGATAACAGCGCCGCCGACAATGCAAGGGATGTTGCGAAACTTTTGCTGGAGCAGGCCCCTGCATAAGGCCTGAGTAACAAAAACGCTTTCTTTTGAAATATCCACATTTGCAGGAGACGTAAGCATGCCCGATATTCAACCTCGCCCGCCCCTTCCTCCTTTCACGCGCGAATCGGCGATTGAAAAAGTGCGCCTCGCAGAAGATGGCTGGAACAGCCGCGATGCCGAAAAAGTAGCGCTGGCCTACTCGCTGGATACGCAATGGCGTAACCGCGCTGAATTTGCCAATAATCGTGAAGAGGCCAAAGAATTTCTCAGCCGCAAATGGAAAAAAGAGCTGGAGTATCGCCTGATTAAGGAGTTATGGGCGTTTACTGACAACCGTATCGCCGTGCGGTACGCCTATGAATGGCATGATGATTCGGGTAACTGGTTCCGCTCTTACGGCAACGAAAACTGGGAATTTGAAGCCGATGGCCTGATGCGCCGCCGTTTCGCCTGTATCAACGATATGCCGATTAAAGAGAGTGAGCGCAAATTCCACTGGCCGTTGGGACGTCGCCCGGACGATCACCCAGGTCTTTCGGAACTGGGTCTGTAAAGTTATCGCTTATCTTATGTGAAGACCCCGGTCAGGGTTTTAACCGGGGCTTTTCTCAATTCAACATGAACGGTAAATGTTCATAAACGTCATGAGACCCGTCCAGTGAAGTGAATTATCTTATCGCGTTATGGTAAGCCCCATGATTAAGGTTTGCCCGGCAACGTTGCCGACCCGCCAACTGTTTTCAACGGTTCACTGACACTGTTTCTCTTTCCAGAGAATTAACGCGCGCTAAAACAGAGCTTGCCCGGCAAGATGACCTATTCCCATCGACAAAACCATGGCCATAGTGCTCCAGAAGGTAATCCTGATGATGGCCCTGACCGGATTGGCTTTGCTCACCGCCGAGGATATATAACCCAGGACAGCAAGTGATAACAGGGTCGAAAGAATAATAAAGAACGAAACCAGCGCTGCGGGAGCGAGCCAGGCAACGATGAGGGGCAACGCCGCACCGGCAGAAAAGCTCCCAGCCGAAAAGAGGGCCGCTTGCAAAGGCCGCGCAGAGTTCGTAGCTGTCAGCCCAAGTTCTTCCCTGGCATGGGCATCAAGCGCATCTTTCTTCATAAGCTGCTCTGCAACCTGCCTGGCAATTACGGGCTCCAGCCCCCGTTGCATATACATGGAAGTCAGCTCCTGTACCTCTCCCTGATAATCTGTTTCCAGTTCCTTTTTTTCCTGGGCGAGCGCCGCGTTTTCTGTATCAGACTGAGAGGAGACGGAAACATACTCCCCGGTTGCCATCGACATCGCCCCAGCCACCAGCCCGGCAACACCCGCCAGTAAAATCGCGGAAGGCTCAGGCTTTGCAGACGCCACCCCAAGCACAAGACTGGCAGTGGAAACAATGCCGTCATTCGCCCCCAGTACAGCAGCCCTCAACCATCCCACGCTTTCAATGCTGTGTCGTTCAAGATGCATGTTTCTGTTTTCCAGTAAATGTGCAGATTAATAACACCAGTATTGCTCATATATAAAAATGCGCATTCCACGATTGTGGCTATTCAATCTTAAGATTGTATTAACGCTGAATAATGGCTATCCGTTAATCCAGGGGGAATATTATCCGGGATGTTGTTGGCGAAATGATAATAGATATCATAGTCGTTCAGTGATTATACAAAAAAGGGGATTTTTAATTATTCTTTTAATTATAAAGATGCCGGCTGGTTTATTTTCAGGCGCGCAAGCTTTATTTGGCACACTCGAAGAGTATTGCCGCCATGGCGACTTATCTGGCCGATCCGCAAGGGGATATCACCGGCGGCGTTTTTACTATCGCGGGCGGGCTGAACCTTTAATTTTTGCTTTTACGCCGTAAAAGTCCGGCTTACGAATGGTCTTAATCGGCTCTAATACAAGCCGATTAAGCCAGGATTATACCGTCGGAACGGTGCCACCATCTATCACATATTCCGTGCCGGTGATGGCGGCGGCATACGATGACGCCAGAAAAGCAATAAGATTCGCCACTTCAAGAGGTTTTGATGGGCGCCCCAGCGGGATCCCACCGAGTGCCTTCATGATTATCTGCTTTCCGCCTTCGTAATCGGTTCCCGCCTGCTGCGCCAGTCGCTCCGCCATTGCCACCGAGGCTTCTGTTTCAATCCAGCCGGGGGCAACGCGAACCACGCGAATGCCTTTTGGCGACACCTCTTTCGACAGGCTTTTGCTGTACGCCGAGAGCGCCGCTTTGGCCGCCGCGTAGCCGGTTGTCGATTCCGGTAACGGCAGCTCACGCTGGATAGAGGTGACGTGGATAATGACCCCACTCCCCTGCGCCAGCATCCCTGGTAGCAGTGCCCGATCCAGGCGTACCGCTGGCAGCAGATTAAGGTTGAGTTCCTGCTGCCACTCCTCTTCGCCCAGCGCCGCAAACCCGCCACCGGGTGACGTAGAGCCCCCCGCCACATGAATGATGACGTCGACACCCCCCAGGTGTACTTGCACAGCTTGCGCCACGCAGGCACAGCCTTCTACCGTGGTGAGATCTGCCGCCACGAAGGCATCGGCAACAGATTCCGTCGGTACATGGCGCGCGGTGGTTAACACTGTGGCACCCAACTGTTTTAATAGCCCGACGACCGCTTTGCCGACGCCTTTGGTGCCTGCGGTCACCAGCACGCGTTTGCCCTGGAAATCAAGATCTAAGGCCATCATACAATCTCCAGTGTATTGATTTTGTCACCCACCAGCCCGAAGGCATGCCTGAGCGTTACCGGGCTGCCGGGAAAATTGCCGACAACCTTCGAAGTGACGATGACCCGCTCGCCTTCGCTATGCATTTCAAGCGGCTCAACGCTGTAGTCAAACGCGGCCTGCGCGGCACGTTGCCATGCCGCGATCGCCGTGTGCCCGTGATGGGTTTTACCTTCATCTTTTACAATAGCGTCGGTGGTAAAACAGTGCTGAACGCTGGCGATATCGCCGCCATTACTTATCGCAAAATAGGTCGCAATAGCATGCGGTAATAGTAAAGACATGGCTCCTGACTCCCGTTATTTACAGTGCGGGTATATTCAACATAGACTGTGAAATTAACAAGTACGCACGAAAAAGTGAGCTACTGAATTATGAGTAAGTTATATACGCCGGAAACTGCCGCAAGCGGCGTGGAACAGGTTCTGCGCCTTCTCGAAGGCCGCTGGAAATTAATTATTCTTTTTCATTTGTTCGATGGAAAAGTACAGCGCTATTCAGATTTTGAAAAACTGATCCCCGCTATTTCGCAGAAAATGCTCGCCCAGCAGTTGCGACAACTGGAGTCCGATGGTCTCGTCTCGCGCACGGTGTATCCGCAAGTGCCGCCAAAGGTAGAATATCGACTCACCGAGTGGGGCCAGGCGCTTTGCCCGGCACTCGATGCAATGCTCAAATGGGCTGAAAAACGCGAGGACTGCTGAGCGGCGAAGCCTTTGATAACGCGATAAAGCGGTATGCCAGCACCCTTGCGTTGCTTCTTTTTTGACTGTTCCTGTGAATTAATTCTCCGGGAGAACAAGCGAATTGAGAACGTGATCCTGCCACTTACCGTTTATTTTGAGATAAGAACTGGCATATCCCTCTTTAATAAACCCAAGTCGTTTAAGGGTATTTGCGCTGCGTAGATTATCAGGAAGGTGATTCGCCATAATACGATGCAAACCATAATGTTTATGGATATGGTGAATCGCCTCGCTGAGCACTTCCTGCATCAGGCCTTTACCCTGATAAGCGAGATCAATTGAAAACCCAAGGTAACACGCCTGAAAAACGCCATAGACAAAGTTAGTAAAGTTGACGTTGCCAATTATTTTCTTCTCGCCTTGCATCGTAAAGACAATTGACAGATTTTTCTTTTCTTCGAATTCATTACAAGAGGTTTTTATCCTGGAGATAATGTTTTCTATGGAAAAGTACGCTTCATCGCGTAAGGGTTCAAATTGCGAAAAATAGTCTCTGTTGTCCACGATATAACGCTGAAAGCTTTCAGCTAAATTTTCTGTTAATAACCAGGCATCTGTTCGTTGTGTTGAGAATAATTTCACTTTCCGTCTTCCGGGAAATTAATGGGGGAGTGAGTGTATTGCTTAATTCCCGCTATTTCAAACATTTCAAATATTCATACCGTGAATATAAAACCCTCACCCACGCATTCTTATTTCATTATCCTTATCGACCACGTTAAATGAGTCCCCTGCCTGGTCTCTTACATAATGCCAACATGCATGGCCGTACGATGGGTTTCGCAAGCGGCGCAAAAGCCACAGAGCACCGCTGTTCTTCTGTCAAAAACGGCTGCTATAAACGCGGGCACAACAAAAAATTTGTACCATGAGACCCTGCTGACAACGGAGTGAAAACGCATAAGAAGATGCTAAAATTTACAAAGAGGATATATCTTCATAATGTGGAGACAATACCTTCCATTGATCACTTGAATATGTGTTAAAAGTAAATGATTCTCAGTAATGCTTAGCAGCGAAACAATTAAGGCTTACTTAATGGATAATCAGGAACATATTTATGCAGAGATTAAAAAGGCTCTGCGTGACGCACCACCTCGCGCTAAATCGGCTGAAATGCACCTGCAACTTATTAAATATGCTGATGAGTTGAAGCATGTCCCTAGCGACGTGGTATGTGACCGAATTGGCGTCAATCAATCATTCAGAACAGTGGTCAGTAAAATGATTAAAATTGTCAATCGCCTGAAAGCAGCCGGGCTGGATGTTTCGAAAATTTGAGGGACTTTAGCCGTGGCGTCTCTGATGACGTGAAAACAAAACCCAATCAGCTTGCTTTTAATTGTAATAAAAGCGTCTCTTTTCGCCGTTAGCACTGACCCCGTGTGCCCTATCGGAAGATGCACACGCGCTTCTCGCCACTGAATACCGGCTTTTCACGTTTAATTTACAGCCCGGTTTAAGGGGTTCCACTCCCCACGCCTCGCCATACGCTGGCACTCATCTTGCATTACTTTTGTACCCGTACGGAAACAATGAAGGCAGAAAAGATGATTGACTACCATGTCGCGATTCGCGGTGCGCTGTTTGATATTGCCCAGGTCTGCGATAACGCAGACGATATCGCCCTTAATGCGCGTTTTATTGAGGACGGGCTGCTGTTTATTCGCGACGGAAAGATCCAGGCGCGAATGGCCTGGCAGGAGGGAGAACAACATCTGGATGCGCAAAAAGGCTACACCGACAGGCGCGGTAAGCTGCTGATGCCTGGCTTTATCGATGCCCATGTGCATTACCCACAAACGGAGATGATTGGCGCGTTTGGCGAACAACTGCTGGAGTGGCTGACCACCTACACTTTCCCGGTAGAGAGCCAGTTTGCCGATGAGGCTTACGCGGCAGAGATTGCCCGTTTCTTTATTGGTCAGTTGCTGAGCCACGGTACCACTACGGCAATGGTGTTCTGTACATTGCATCCGGAGTCGGTCAATGCCCTGTTTAGCGAAGCGTTGCGCCTCAACATGCGCCTGATCGCCGGTAAAGTGATGATGGATCGCCATGCACCGGATTACCTGAGTGAAACCGCCGAAGAGAGTTACCGGCAAACACGTGAGTTGATCCAGCGCTGGCAACATCAGGGCCGACTGGGCTACGCCCTTACGCCACGCTTTGCGCCGACCTCGACACCTGAGCTGCTTGATGCGGTGCGCCGTTTGCGCGAGGAATTTCCACAGACCTGGCTACAGACGCATTTAAGTGAAAACCCTAATGAAGTGGCGTGGGTGAACGATCTCTGGCCAGAGCATGCGCGCTATCTCGATGTTTACCATCATTATGGGTTGACCGGCGAGGGGAGCGTATTTGCGCATGGCATCCATTTGCATGATGAGGAGTGGCAGTGTCTGCATGATACCGGCTCCGCGGTGGCGTTCTGCCCGACCTCGAATCTGTTTCTCGGCAGCGGGTTGTTCCGCCTGCCCGCCAGTTGGCAGTACAAGGTACGCATGGGTATTGGCACGGATGTGGGCGCAGGCACCACGTTCAGCATGTTACGTACGCTGGGTGAAGCCTATAAAGTGGGCCAGTTGCAAAGCTATCGTCTGCGCGCCAGCGAAGCGTTTTACCACGCCACCCTTGGCGGTGCTCATGCCTTGCGTCTGGACGATAAAATTGGCAATTTCGCCGTCGGGAAAGAGGCCGATTTTGTGGTTATCGACCCGGCAGTCACGCCGTTGCAGCGCCTGCGTAACGAGCGCAGTAAGGATATTTATGAGCAATTGTTTGTGTTGATGACCCTCGGCGATGAGCGCAATATCAGCGAGACGTGGATTAATGGTCAGTGTGCATGGGGAAATGAGGCCGCGCAGTGATACCTTTCCCGGGTGGCGGCGCAATCGCCTTACCCGGGCTACCCGACCAAAGACAGTCATGCTCCGTAGCCCCGGTAAGCGGTAGCGCCACCGGGGGGAATCAGCCGCACGTCAAAACGCAGCCAAAATCAGCTCCCGCGATAGGTTGACCAGCCGCCGGGAGCAATTAAAAACGGCAGATGGAAATGTTCCTCTGCCCCTTGCGCAACCACAAAATCAATTTGTGCGCAGGGAAACAGTGTCACCACGTCCTGCTTCGCAAACCACTCCCCTGTCTGCGCCACCAGCCGGTAACGCCCCGGCGTAAGCGGCACGGGAAACGCGCCAATTCGCCCATTCGCGTCGGTGATGCCCTGCGCCAGCACGTGCTCATCACGCGCCAGAAACACCGTCACACCGGGTGCCGGTTTGCCGGTAGAAATATCAAGAATATGTGTACTGAGGCTGCTCATTCGCCAATCGCTCCTGCCAGTCGTAATAAGGTAATTTCCCGTAACTGCTCCAGCGCCACCGCCGTCTCTTCGGCATCACTGTGGGTCAGCCGCTGCCTGAGCGCTTCTAAGATCTCTTCAGCGCTGCGCCCTTTGGCGCAAATCAAAAAGACCCGGCCAAAACGCGCTTCATAATCTGCATTTCCCAACCGTAACGCCTCGGCCAGTTGCCTATCATCTACGTTCACCGCCGACTGCTCCTGGCGCGATAACACGGCATGCGCCTGCTGCCCGCCAGGTTTTTCGCCAATACGTGGATGCGCGCTCAGCGCCTGTTCAAGCTCGGCGCCTCCCCAGGATTGCGTCAGCGCCTTCGCGGTATGGTGCAACGCGGCAAGACTGGCAAACGGACGCGCGGCAACCAGCGCCGCCGCCCAGCCTGGGAGCGCAACGCAAGGCTGTAACAGCGCCATCGCGGCATCAGGTTCCAGTTGATTAAAGTGATTCAGCGCGATCATCGTGACTCCTTGTCTTCGCAGCGGTAACGGGTTTTTCTTCCGGAATAATGAGATTCAGCACAATCGCCACCAGACCACCGCAGGTTGCCGCCGAGCCAAACAGATTACCGATAATCGCCGGGAAATGGGCGAGAAAAGCGGGTACGGCTTCGACGCCCATACCGAAACCAAACGCCAGCCCGACAATCAGCATGTCGCGGCGGGTTAACGGGTTCTGGGTAATGATGCGGATCCCGGCCGCCACCACGCAACCAAACATCACCATAGTCGCGCCGCCCAGTACCGGCAGTGGGATCTGGCGCAGAATTTCACCAAACGGCGGAAACAGCCCAAGCAGAATCAGTACCACGCCGATATAGCGCCCGACAAAGCGGCTGGCGACGTCGGTCATCTGGATGACGCCATTGTTTTGCGCAAAGGTCGTATTCGGAAAAGCGCAGAGCATCGCCGCGATCATACAACTGATGCCATCGGCGAGGATGCCGCCTTTCAGCCGTGAGCGAAAGGCGCTGTCATCAATTGGCTGGTGAGAGATAAGACAGTTGGCGGTGAGATCGCCTACGGCCTCAAGAATACACACCAGTGACACCAGCGCCACGGGCAGGAAAATGGCGCCATTGAACTGAAAACCAAACGGGAACAGCGCAGGCAAACGAAACCAGGTATCGCCCAGGCCATTGAAATGAAACTTACCGGCAAGCGCCGCCGCAATACAGCCTACAGCAATGCCGACCACCACAGACGAGAGACGCAACCAGCGGTTCTTCGCACAGCTCAGTAATACAATCACCGCCAGCGTGCCTGCGCCAAGGGCGATATTGCTCATGCTGCCAAAATCTTTCGCCTGCACACCGCCGCACCAGTTATTCACGCTGACTTTAATCAGGCTGATACCTATCAGGGCAATCACGCTACCGGTAATGATAGGTGTGAAGATGCGTTTGAGCGGCTCAATAAAACGGCTGACGATAATTGGCACCAGCGCGGCAACGACATTCACACCAAACAGCATCGCCATCACATCCTGGGCGGTGCCACCCTGCCCTTTGACCCACATCCCACCAGCGATAGCCACGCCGAGAAACGCAAAGCTGGTGCCCTGCATGCAGATCATCCCGGCCCCAATGCCCCATACGCGGTTGGATTGTAAAAACGTGCCAATACCCGAGGCCAGCAACGACATGCTGATGAGATAAGGCATCCACTCGCCCAGCCCCAGCGTCGCGCCAATGATGAGCGGCGGCGTGATGATCCCGACTAACCCGGCCAGCACATGCTGTAACGCACTGAAAAAAGCGGGCAGAGGCGGGATCCGCTGTTCCAGCCCGTACAATAAACCGTTGTTTTTTTCATCAGACATGGTCTTGCATCCTGTTATTTATGAGCGTCAACGGCCTGATGCACAAAGCAGGCCAGAGTCAACGATCCCTGCCATCACTGTGAAACTTTAGATTCCTGACATTCAGTAAAGAAATTTTTGATTCACAAAAAGGCAACACTAATGCAAATGCGCACAACAATAGTGCAACACAACAGTGCAATGCACGATTTACCCTGTGGTTACGCGTCTGCACATTCTGGTACGCAAATTGCTGAACCTCTGATACGCAGATAAAAGGAGATCAGAATGAAAGCACTGGTGATTGGCGCAGGTATTGGCGGGCTGAGCGCTGCCGTAGCGTTAAAAAATGCAGGCATCGCGTGTGACGTCTTTGAGGCGGTAAAAGAGATCAAACCCGTCGGTGCGGCGATTTCCATCTGGCCCAACGGCGTGAAATGCATGCGTCATCTGGGTATGGGCGAGATGATGGAGACTTACGGCGGCCCAATGCGCTTTATGGCCTATAAAGATTACCGCCAGGGCGAAACCCTGACGCAATTTAGCCTGGCACCGCTGGTTGAGCGGGTTGGTGGTCGCCCGTGCCCGGTATCGCGCGCAGAGTTGCAGCGCGAAATGCTCAATTACTGGGGACGCGATAAGGTGCAGTTTGGCAAGCGTGTAAGCAACGTGGAAGAGAACGCCGACGGCGTTACCGCGTGGTTTACCGATGGCACTACAGCGCACGGTGATTTCCTGATTGCCGCCGACGGCAGCCATTCGGCGCTGCGTCCTTACGTGTTGGGCTACACGCCGCAACGCCGCTATGCGGGTTACGTCAACTGGAACGGCCTGGTGAAGATCGACGAAGCGATTGCCCCGGCCGAGCAGTGGACCACATTTGTCGGCGAAGGCAAACGGGTGTCGCTGATGCCGGTTTCTGATGGACGTTTTTATTTTTTCTTCGATGTGCCGTTGCCTGCCGGGCTTGCCGAAGACCGCACCACGCTGCGTGACGATTTAACACGCTATTTTAGCGGCTGGGCGCCGCCGGTTCAGCGGCTGATCGCCGCACTTGATCCGCAGACCACCAACCGCATTGAGATCCATGATATCGAGCCGTTCGATAAACTGGTGCGGGGCAAAGTGGCATTGCTGGGCGATGCCGGGCACAGCACGACGCCGGATATCGGCCAGGGCGGCTGCGCGGCAATGGAGGATGCGGTGGTGCTGGGGGAGATTTTCCGTACGCAGACCACTATTGAAAGCGCGCTGCGAGAGTATGAAGCGCAGCGCTGTGACCGGGTGCGCGATCTGGTGCTCAAAGCGCGTAAACGCTGCGATGTTACACACGGTAAGGATATGGCGCTGACGCAGGCCTGGTATCAGGAACTCAAGGAAGAGAGCGGTGAGCGCATTATCAACGGGCTGTGCGACACCATTCAGGGCGGGCCATTGGGGTAATCTGCTCGCAGACAGCTATGCACCGTAGCCCCGGTAAGCGGCAGCGCCACCGGGGATCAGACCAACGGCGGGTGCAGAATCTGCATCTCCTCCATCACGGCGGTCAGCTTCTGGATGACCATCTGCGCCGGACGGGAAAGCTGGCGCGAGGGGGCGGTGCACAGCGCCAGAGTCAGCGGACGCAACAGCTTGTTACGCAGCGGGACAAACGCCAGTTGCCCGCTCTTCACCTCATCCAGCACATCCAGCAGGCTCAGCACCGTCACGCCGCTCCCCTTTAACACCAGCGATTTGATAAGCCGGATATCGTTACAGTTGATGGTGTTCGCCGGTGCCAGATCGTAGTGGCGATAGAGCATGCCGACACGATCATGCACAATCAGGGGCGCGCCGGGCAGAATATGTCGCGCCTCGCTCAGCTCGCCCAACGACAGTGCCGATGCCTGGGCCATTTCATGATCCGGGCGCATCACCACCCCCATCTCCAGCTCGGCGAATGCCAGCACGTTTAACCCTGTCTGCCCCTCCGGATCGAGGATCAAGCCAAAATCAAGATCCGCCTGCCGCACTTTCTGGCTGACGGTATGGCTATCCGCGACCTGTAACACCAGCTCCAGCCAGGGTTGCCCGCTAATAATATCGGCCAGCGCACTGGCAAAGCTCCCCTCGGCCAGCGCCTGCACCATCCCCACGCTAACCGTGCCGCGCTTAAGCCCCTGCAACTCATCAAATTTCTGCCGGGTAAGCTGAAACTCTTTTTGCCAGCGCAGCAGATTGTCGTAGAGCAATTCTCCCGCGGTGGTCATCCGTAAGCCTTCCGGTAGCCGTTCAAACAGCGGCGTACCAAACGTCTCCTCTGCCTGCAGGATCTGTCGGTTAATGGCTGAGGGAGAGATATGCAATTTTTCGGCGGCACGGCGCAGGCTACCGCTGCGGGCAACTTCGGCGAAATAGAGGGCGAAACGCGAAAATGGACTCATGCAACACCTGTACACTTTTTTGCAATGGGGCAGTGAATTAATGGTGATGGATGTGCACACCCTAATATGACAACAATAAAGTTACAACAATTAAACAATTGCTTTTCCGTGAGCAGGAAGGATGACCATGAATACAGCACTCCCCACCCCACCCGCCCGTTGCACCTTCGAACCGGAGGACTGGTTACGTCTGGCAAAATGCTGGCATCCGGTCGCCCGCGCCTGTGATATTGGCGCCGCGCCGGTCAAAGCCACGCTGCTGGATGAACAACTGGTGATTTACCGCGTGAAAGGTCAGGTGGTGGTCGCCCGCGATGTCTGCCCACATCGTGGCGTGCCATTAACGCTCGGTTTTCACGACGACGAAGGGATTGTCTGCCCCTACCACGGGCTGCGTTTCGGCGAAGATGGCCGCTGCAACCGCATCCCCTCCAGCCCCGGCCAGGCGGTCCCGGCGAAACTCAACCTGTTAACCTATGCGGTTGAAGAGCGCTACGGTCTCATCTGGACGTGCCTGGCGTTTGACGCGGAAAACCCCCAGCCACTGCCAACAATGCCGCACTGGGATGACGCTGGTTTTCAGCAGATCAACTGCCCCGCTTTTGAAGTGAACGGTTTCGCCGGACGGCAGGTGGAAGGGTTTCTCGATGTGGCCCACTTCGCCTGGATCCACACGGCAACCTTTGCCGATGCCAGCAACCAGGTCGTCCCCGATTATAATCCGCAGGAAACCGAGTTCGGGTTTGTCGCCGATTACTGGAGTTCGGTAGGCAATTATCCGGCAAGCTCCCAACATCAGGCGCCGGACGGCTTTCAGTGGCTGCGTCATTTCGAAATGCATCTGCCGTTTACCGCCACGCTGACGATCCATTTTCCCGGCGAGGCGCGGCTGGTGATCATGAATGCCGCATCGCCTGTCTCTTCACGTGTGACCCGCATGTTCGCGCCTATCGCACGTAATTTCGATCTGCATGTTCCCGTTGAGGATGTCCATGCCTTTAACCTGCGCGTATTTGAAGAAGACCGTCTGATGGTCGAAACCCAACGCCCGGAAAGGCTGCCGCTGGATCTGACGCTGGAAGCCCATATTCCGGCAGACCGAAGTTCGATTGCCTATCGCCGTGGCCTGAAAAAAATGGGCTTTGGCGAGTTTTTCCTGGTTTGAGGTGCGCCATGAACGAGATGCTGAACGTGGTGGTTGACGGATTATGGTGTCAGGGTGACAGAAGTCTGGCCGTGCGGCTGGTTAGCGCCAGTGGCGAGCCCCTGCCCGGCTGGGAGCCCGGCGCCCATATTGATGTGCATCTGCCCTGCGGTCTGATCCGCCAATATTCCCTGACAGGTGACAACAGAGCGGGAAGTTACCTTATCTGCGTGGCGCAGGAACGCACATCACGTGGCGGTTCACGCTATATCCACCAGACGCTACGCCCCGGCCAGAGGCTGCTGATTTCCGCACCGCGCAACCTGTTTGCTCTGCGCGATGATGGCCCGGTTCTGCTACTGGCGGCGGGGATTGGCATCACTCCCCTGTATGCAATGCTGCTGCAACAGGAGGCCACAGGCCGGCCATTTGTACTGCACTATTTTGTTAAACGCCGTGAAGAGGCCGCATTTTTGCGCGAACTCTCCCGACCACTCAAACACGGTATTTGCGTGGTGCACTGTTCCGCTGAGGGGGAGAGCCCACGTCAGTGGCTGGCGACCCTGCTTCCCGCACCCGGCGACGAACAGCGTATTTACACCTGTGGACCCGAGGGGTTTATGGCGGCGGTCAGGGAGGCTGCCCTGAAAAATGGCTGGGCGGAGACGCACATCCACAGCGAGGCCTTTGCGCCTGTTGCCCCGGCGGCGATCGCGCAAGATGCAGCGACCTTTACGATTACCCTGGCGTCCAGCGGGGAGAAATGGCCGGTACCGGCGAATAAGAGTATCGCGCAAGTGCTACAGGATAATGGCGTGGCGGTACCGCTTTCCTGCGAGATGGGGATCTGTGGGGCCTGCCTGACGCCGGTTGTCGACGGCGTTGTCGATCACCGGGATACCGTGCAATCGGCAGCAGAGAAATCCGCCGCCGCGCAACATATCGCGCTGTGCTGCTCCCGCAGCCACTCCGGGGAACTGGTGATTGACTTATAGTCACCACTGAGTCGCAGCCTGATCTCCGGTAAACAGGCCTGCCCCATATTTTATTGATGTCTGAAACGAAACAGGGGCAGGTCTGTTGTGGCGATAAGGTGTACTTTACAGGTGGAACGCTTCAACTTCTTTCAAGAGTGTACTGGCCTGCTGACTTAACGAGTTTGCCGCAGTGGCCATCTGCTCTACCATCGCCGCGTTCTGTTGCAGGTTACCTTCCATTTGGCTTACTGCAATATTGACCTGTTCGATGCCATAACTCTGCTCGCCGGAAGAGTGGTTTACCTGATTAATAAGCTGTGTCGTTTCATCTACCATTCCCAGCGCATTATTCATCTTCGTTGTCACACTTGCCGCATACACGACGCCTTTGTTGATATTTTTCAGCGCCTCTTCAATTAAGTCGCGAATATCGCGGGCAGCAACGGAGGAGCGCTGGGATAAAGAGCGCACTTCTCCTGCCACTACGGCGAACCCTTTGCCCTGCTCACCGGCACGCGCGGCTTCCACCGCAGCATTGAGCGCAAGAATATTGGTTTGAAAAGCGATACCGTCAATGATGGATGTAATTTCTGCAATCTTGCTTGAGGATAACGAAATATCGTCAATAGACCCTTTCAGCGCACCGAGTTCCTGGTGGCTTTCATTGACTATCGACTGGACCTGCCCAATATACGCATTCGCTTGTTTAGCGTTATCCATGTTGTGACTGACGGTAACTGACAACTCATTCATGCTTGCCGCTGTCTCCTCCAGAGAAGAGGCCTGAGATTCAGTCCGTGAAGAGAGGTCGTCGTTACTGACCGCAATTTCATTCGCAGCGGTATCGACTTCTTTACTTGCATCTTTTACGCTTGATAATGCCCCTCTGATTTTTTCAACCAGACCGTTAAAACTCTTTGCCGTAATACCCAGCTCATCGTTTTTATCAATATTTAATCGCAGGGTGAGATTCAGCGTATCGCTGATGGTTGCCATGCTTTCCTGAAGAGTACGTAACCCTTTTTTCAGATAAGTCAGGATTTGCCATGAGAAAAGGGCAATAAGTGCCACCGCAATAATAATGATGATGCTCAAAAACCACACTGTTTCGTGATATTGATTGTGGTTCTCTTCGGCATAATTAACAGCGATTTTATAGTTATATTCCAGCATTTCTTGTATCGCCGCGCTAAGCGCCACAGAAGCAGTGGCCGTAGTTCCTCCATCGGATACCATTAATCTCGCCGCATCAATACCTTCTTTCTCATAGACACTTTTCATGTCCATCACTTTTACTTTATAGTCTTCAAACGCGCGGATGGTTTTTTTAATTAATTCACCATCATGTTGGTCTGAAACCAGATTTGACTGGTATTCATTTAATATGCTTTGAACTTTATTTAACTCACTGGTTGCTGTACCTATATGTTTTTCAAATACATCTATCTGGTTTACCAGCAACGACATAAGAATCTGACGCCTCGCCTCTTCCCTGTGTAGCAACCCCTCACTGAGTTTACTGATACTCGGCATACTATTGGTTGTCACATATTCGAATCTGTTTTGTGCGTTGTTGAGCGCTTTCAGACTAAGTCCACCCAGGGTGATCATTATCACAATTGAAAAAATAAATATTAAGGTCAGTTTTTTAAGAATGGTCATTTTCAGCCTCATCAGCGCATATACAGTTTTATTTTTATCGGCGCCGGTGGGCTTATCTTTATATCTGCAATAGATAAAATTTTAGTTAAGGAGCCCTTACTTAGCATTAAGCAAGGTTAAATAGTTTTGAATGTTATTTATTTTATAAAGAAAAAATCACATATAAAACAGGTTATTATCGCAAAGGGAGGCATTAAATAAATTATCGCCCGGTGAGCGAGCACAACAATCACAACGGGATAACAAAAATATATTATATAAATACTGCTTGCGGATTTAAGCAATCAAAAAGTGATAGAGTAGCCATGCTACATCTTTTAGCGCGGCCACCACAGATATTGCATAGTCCGGTTATTCAGTCAAGGACGATATTTATCCCCTCACCTGACCCGGACTGCATTCTTTAAATTCACCAATAACGGGTGGTGTTATTTTCCCGCAAGTTCCCGGCGGATAATATCCGCACCCGCACTTAATGCGTTGAGCTTACCATTGGCGACCCGACGCGATAACGGCGTCATGCCACAGTTAGTCGAAGGGTAAAGCTTATCGGCATCAACAAACTGGAGAGCTTTACGCAGCGTACTGGCGACCTCTTCAGGCGTTTCGATGGTCGAAGTCGCCACGTCAATCGCCCCTACCATCACTTTCTTACCGCGAATCAGTTCCAGCAGATCCATGGGAACACGCGAGTTATGGCATTCCAGTGAAATGATATCTATATTCGATGTTTGCAGTTTGGGAAACGCCTCTTCGTATTGCCGCCACTCAGAGCCCAGTGTCTTTTTCCAGTCGGTATTGGCCTTAATGCCATAGCCGTAACAGATGTGTACCGCCGTTTCGCATTTCAGCCCTTCAATGGCTCTTTCTAATGCGGCAACACCCCAGTCGTTCACCTCGTCGAAGAAGACATTAAAAGCCGGTTCATCAAACTGGATAATATCAACACCCGCAGCCTCTAGTTCTTTGGCTTCCTGATTGAGAATTTTTGCAAATTCCCAGGCGAGTTTTTCACGGCTTTTGTAATGGGCATCATAGAGCGTATCGATCATCGTCATCGGCCCGGGCAACGCCCATTTAATGGGCTGTTTAGTCAGTTGCCGCAAAAATTTGGCATCGTCAACAAAAACCGGTTTTTGACGCGCCACCGCACCTACCACGGTCGGAACACTCGCATCGTAGCGATTGCGAATTCTGACGGTCTCGCGTTTTTCAAAATCAACGCCGCTGAGGTGTTCAATAAAGGTCGTGACAAAATGTTGGCGCGTTTGTTCGCCATCGCTGACAATATCAATCCCTGCCCGCAGTTGATCGTAGAGAGATAAACTCAGGGCATCTTTTTTCCCCTCAATTAACTCTTCATTTTGTAATTTCCAGGGCGACCACAGTTTTTCGGGCTCTGCAAGCCAGGACGGTTTGGGTAAACTGCCAGCCGTTGAGGTGGGAAGCAATGTTTTCATAATAAATGACCTTTTAATCCTGGTTAATTAAAGAGCGTAGTTAGCGGACCATTGTTCAAGAATATTTTTGTAGGGTTTAATAAAGTGTTCTTCAGTAAATTTGCCCTGCTCAATAGCCAGTTGGCTGCGCTCTTCCCGGTCATACACAATTTTGGTTAATGAATGATCCTGGTGGTTCAGGTCTGGCTGATAAAAGTGACCGGCGACAGCGTTAGCATTATAGATTTCAGGTCGATAAATCTTCTGGAACGTCTCCATCGTACTGATGGTACTGATAAGCTCAAGACTGGTGTAATCGCGCAGCAAATCACCCGAGAAATAAAAAGCCAGCGGCGCAACGCTATTTTGCGGCATGAAATAGCGAACCTGCAGGCCCATTTTGTTGAAATACTGCTCCGTCAGCGACGTGCCGTTGGGCTGGTATTCAATGCCTAATACAGGGTGCTGATTGCCCGTGCGGTGATAGATATCTTTACTGGACACGCTCAGGCAGATCACCGGTGACTTTTTGAAGTTCTCTTTGTAGGCACGGGAATTGACGAAATGCTTAAATAACTTGCCATGCAAGTCGCCAAAATCATCCGGAATACTGAACGTCCCCTGGCCTTTGTTGTGCTCTAAGAGCAATACGCTAAAGTCATAATCCCGCACATAAGACGAGAAATTATTTCCGACAATGCCCTCTATGCGTTCGTTTGTTTCTTTATCAACGATATTCGTTTTCAATATTTCAATTGCCGGAAACGCAATGTCATTGCCTTCATCGCCAATATTCAGTTCAGCGGAGATAATGTCAAGTTCAACAGAATAACGATTGGCGTGCGGGTTATCCCAATAGGCCAGAGCATTGAAGCGGTTATTAATCATCACTAGCGTATTACGCAGATTCTCCTGACGATTGTCGCCTCTGGCCAAATTAGCGAAGTTAGTGGTGATACGGGTATTTTCTGAGGGGTTATAATTTTCGTCGAAGCGACTGCTTTTAATGGTAAATGTGAAATCTTTATTCATTGTAATTTTACACCCTGAGTTCTGACATAAAAACTGGCTTATTTTATTAAGCGACCGGGTGTCTCATTCCGCAGTTTTCATGTTATCAATAAGTTAATAATACATATTTATGCCAGAGCCTCTGGATGAGAGAAAGCGAGTTAATTTCATTGCAACATGAGACATCGTCATGTTCGGCTTAGCGTCCGCTCGGGGGGCTGGCGCCGGGCGTAAAAGCCCGACACCCTGGCCGCGTGTTAATGGTTATCGAGGAGCAAATTGAGGTTTTGCACGGCAGCGCCCGATGCCCCTTTGCCCAGGTTATCGAAGACGGCAGTCAGCAGTATTTGTCCATTTTCGGGGTTTGAGAAAACGCCAAGCTCCATGTCATTAGTGCCGTTCAGGCGCTCCGGGTTGATGCGCTCTGCATCAGCCGCTGTTATGTAGGGCAGCACCTTAACATGTTGGCTATGGCTGTAATGCTCTGCAAGGCAGGCATGGATTGCCACGGCACTGGCATTTTTGGGCAGCAAGCGTTGCTGTAACGGCACACTCAGCACGATCCCCTGACGGTACGCGCCGTAGGCAGGCATAAAGACGGGCGGCACAGAGAGCCCTGCGTAGCGCACAATCTCCGGAACATGTTTGTGCCTGAGCCCCAAACCATAGACCTGAAACGCGGGCGCCAAATCGGCATGCTTGCCTTCGAACTGTTCTATCGCCGCCCTTCCCCCGCCCGAATAGCCGGAAACAGCATGGATAGAAAGGGGGTAATCGGCAGGCAACAGTCCGGCATTGACCAGCGGGAGCAGAAGACCAATCGCGCCCGTTGGGTAACAGCCGGGGTTCGTAATGCGCGTTGACGTCCGGATGCGTTCGGGCTGGTCGGCACTCATTTCAGGAAAACCATATGTCCAGCCGGGCGTAACCCTGTGGGCTGAACTGGCATCGATAATCCGCACGTGCGGGTTTTCCACCAGGGCCACCGCTTCGCGAGCGGCCTCATCGGGCAAACACAAAATTGCGATATCGCAGTTGTTGAGCATCCCGGCCCGCAGGCGCGTGTCTTTGCGATGCGAAACAGGCAGCGTCATCAGGGTAATGTCTGAGCGACCGCGCAGTCGGTCATGGATCTGTAAGCCTGTGGTGCCCTGCTCGCCATCGATAAATACGTTAGTCATTGTGTTTTCCCGGTCACGGATAAAATTTTATGTCATTGATGTTGTGCCAGGTTTTAGTGTGGGTAAAGTTGAATTATCTTTACGTCAAATTCAGTTTTTCTGAGGTATGTTGATGCGTGAGATTAACCTTGATCAGTTACGCACACTGATAACGATTGCCGATACCCGCTCTTTCAATGAGGCTGCCGGACGACTGCACTTGTCGCCGCCAACGGTCAGCCTGCATATTTCCGAACTTGAAAACCGGGTGGGGGCGACATTGCTTTCCCGTACACGAGGCAACGTCAGGCCGACGGCGATTGGCGAAAAGCTGGTTACCCATGCGCGCCGCTTACTTGCTGATGCCGCGTATGTCCTTGACGATATCTCACGCCAGGCGCAGGGCCTGACCGGACAGGTAAGACTGGGGGCGTCTACAGGGGCTATCGCCAATCTGTTGCCACAGGCTATTGAAAAAATGGCGCGGCTTCATCCGAATATCGATGTACAGATTACCGTCCTCACATCTCAACAAACGCTTGAGCAACTGAAATCCGGTTCACTCGATATCGGTATTGTTGCGCTCCCACAACTGCGGGGTAATGGCCTTGAAATTGATGCCTGGCGGCGGGATCCTGTTGTCGCGTTTCTGCCTGCAAACTGGGATCTGCCGGATGTGGTGTCGCCTCAATGGTTGATTGAAAAACCGCTGATTCTGAATGGTTCCGGCACCCACTTATCACAACTGACAAATCAGTGGCTTGCAAAAACGGGACACCGGCCTGTACCGCGAATCAAACTTGATTACAACGATGCGATAAAAAGTCTGGTGGGCGCAGGTTATGGCGCCACGCTGTTGCCGCTTGAATCGGGCACGCCCGTCTCCGCTGATAAGCGCGTCGCGGTTCGTCCTTTAAAGCCCGCATTGTGGCGGGAGTTAGGATTAGCCTGGCGAGAGGGGGAAAATGAGATGTCGACCGCGCACCTGTTGTCAGTTTTGCGGGAATTAAAACAGGAGTGAGTGTGGGGATGGCGCGGTTTGTTCCCTCTCTCCTTTGGAGAGAGGGGGCCAGAACGGTGCGGTTTACTGCCATGCCTCTCCTTTAAGGGATAGGGCATAACGGCAGGTTACCCGCCGGGATAAATTTAGAAGGTTTCCCAGTTACCGTCGCCAACAGCAGGTGCGGCGGAGGCAACGGCCGTGCGCGGGGCGATGGTCGGTTTACCGGGTTTGCTTTGCAACAGCGTGCTGTGACCATTGACGCGGAAGACCGCGACGGCCTGACGCAGTTGTTCCGCCTGCTCTTCCAGTGCGGCTGAGGCCGCAGCGGACTCCTGCACCAGCGAGGCGTTCTGCTGGGTAACGCTGTCCATTTGCGATACCGCGAGGCTCACCTGCTCAATACCTTTACTCTGCTCGTCCGAGGCAGACGCGATTTCGCCCATAATATCGGTTACGCGCGTTACGGCATTAACAATCTCTTGCATGGTATTACCCGCTTCGGCCACCAACGAGGTGCCGGAATTGACGCGGTTAACGGAGTTTTCAATCAGCGTTTTGATCTCTTTTGCCGCCTGCGCACTGCGGCTGGCCAGTGTGCGAACTTCCCCGGCAACCACGGCAAATCCACGCCCCTGCTCACCCGCTCGCGCGGCTTCAACGGCGGCGTTCAGGGCGAGGATATTGGTCTGGAAAGCAATGGCGTCGATCACGCTGGTTATCTGGGCTATTTGCTGCGAACTGCTGGAGATCTCACTCATGGTGCGTACCACATCGCTTACCACACGGCCACCACGTGCTGCGGTGTCGGAGGCATTTTTCGCCAGGTTAGAAGCCTGACGGGCGTTATCGGTGTTCTGTTTCACCGTTGCGGTCAACTGCTCCATACTGGCGGCGGTCTCTTCGAGTGACGAGGCCTGCTGTTCGGTGCGGGAAGAGAGATCGTTGTTGCCGGTAGAGATTTCACTCGCACCGGTATAAATCGAATCGGAGCTGTTACGCACCGCGCTCACGGTTTTGACCAGCGAGGATTGCATCTCGTGCAGGCCACCGGCCAGTTGGCTCATCTCATTGCGGCCTTCGGCGGAGATCGGCTGTGTCAGGTCGCCGTCGGCGATAGCGCGAATATGACCCATCACGCTGTGCAGTGGTTTGAGCAGCAGATGTTGCAGCCCCAGCCAGATCACCGTCATGACCGCGATCACCACCAGCAGAATTACGCCCAGGGTCCATTGCATGCTGGTGAAGCTGCTCTGGTTTTCCTGTGCGGCGGCCTGCAGGAAGGTGTTGTTTTCTGTGCGCCATTTCGCATAGCTGGCGTCCATATCATCCTGCGCCTGTTGGGCATCCAGGTTGCCATAAGCTTCGTAGTTGTTTGCCTTCAGGAAGGTGATGGACTGTTGCAGTACGTCGTGCATTTTGGTGATGTTTTGCGAAACTTCATTCGCTAACCCGGCATCCTGCCCTGCGACACGCGGTGTATTTTTATAGTTGTTAAAGTACCCCTCGGCTTTATTGAGGGATTCAGTGGCGGTAGTGAGTAGCTTATCGATACTGGCAAGCGATGCCGGATCGCGTTGATTTTTTAAAAAGCGGATCGCAACACGGGTAACGGTGACGCGTGTTTTAATCAGCGTATTGACGCTATCGCCAAGATTTTCCTGCTGTGCGCTAAGGATGCCCGTGTTCTGAAAGTTCACTCTGTCATTATTGACAGCAGAGTAGAAAAGCCCGCCGGTAACTAGCTGAAGCAGACAAAATACCGACAAGGCAATGATGATGCCGGTGATGACGCGTATATTTTTGAGCATATTATGGTCCAGGGAAGAGGCAAAGTTGCTCAATATATATCGACACAACAGGCATTAACTTTATGGTGGCGCACGCCAGACCTGTTAATTTTCGGGGTTGACAAGGGGGCTCATGCGTCTGGTTCCCCCTGCCCTTACCCACAATTTCACACTGACAGCATCGTCTCTTGTAACGCTCCCTCAAGAGAGGCGACCTGCTGTAACGCATCGTCATGAAGATATTGTAACTGCCCGTTGAGCGCGGGCGCATGGGCTTCGTATACCGTACCCGCTCCGTTACGCCGGTAAGCGGATCACATAGCGCGTGGGGCTGATAGAGCCAGTGCCGATGATCGCTTTATTTTCTGCTCTTCCTACCCAGGCGAATAAGCCACTTGATCATTTCAAATGCCAGAAGTACTGTATATAAAAACAGTGTTTATAAAAGAGGCCAGATCATCATGTTCGCCCTTGTTGACGTGAACTCGTTCTACACCAGTTGTGAAACCGTCTGGCGGCCCGACCTGAGCGGTAAACCGGTGGTGGTGCTCTCAAATAACGATGGCTGTATTGTGTCCCGCTCAGCCGAAGCCAAAGCTCTGGGCATTGGTATGGCGGAGCCTTATTTCAAACAAAAAGATCTGTTGCAGCGGCATGGCGTGGCGGTATTCAGCAGCAATTACGCCTTATATGGCGATATGAGCCAGCGGGTAATGACGACGCTGGAGGAAATTTGCCCGCGGGTAGATCAGTACAGTATTGATGAAGCGTTTGTGGATCTTTCCGGTATTCCCAACCTCAAACGCTTCGGTAAATATATTCGCGATACCGTTTATCAACGCACCATGCTGACCGTCGGGGTGGGTATCGCACCGACAAAAACGCTGGCAAAACTGGCAAATTACGCAGCCAAAAGGTGGCCAGCGCAGAGCGGTGGCGTGGTGGATATCTCAACGCCCGCCAGACAACACCGGTTGATGGCAGCCATCCCCGTAGAAGAGGTCTGGGGCATTGGTCGACGGCTGACGAAAAAGCTGAACACCATGAATATCACCACCGTGCTGGATCTGGCGAAATGCGATTTATGGTTTATCCGCAAAAACTTCAGCGTGGTACTCGAAAGAACCGTTCGCGAACTGCGTGGCGAACCCTGTCTCGGTTTTCAGGAATTCTCTCCGGCAAAGCATGAAATTATTAGTTCGCGATCTTTTGGTCAGCGAATTAGCGATTATTCCTCAGTCCGTGAAGGTATCAGTACCTGGGCGGCCAGAGCAGCAGAAAAATTACGTGCTCAGCATCAATATTGCCGATATATCGGCGCGTTTATAAAAAGTAGTCCACACGATCCTGATGAACCTTATTACAGCAATAGCGCAGGAATTACGCTACTCACCCCCACCCAGGACACCAGAGATATTATTGCCGCAGCAACGCGTAGCCTGGATATTATCTGGAAGCAAGGTCCGCGATATCAAAAAGCGGGTGTTATATTAGGAGACTTCTTTAGTCAAGGCGTTGCACAACTTAATTTATTCGATGAGTATGCCCCCCGGCCAAATAGCCAGACACTGATGGGCGTAATGGATCTCATGAACAAGAAAGGTAATAAAATGTGGTTTGCTGGCCAGGGCGTGACCCCGGCCTGGTCAATGAAACGACACCTGCTCTCGCCAGCCTGGACCACCCGAATTGAGGATATCCCGCTGGCACAGTAGCCGCCAGTTAGCGGCTACGCTTGGCGTGGCGCTCCCAGTTTTCCTGCTTCGCCTCTGCCGATTTGCGTAATGACACATAGCATGCGCCGTTGCCGCCATGACGCGGTTGTGCGACGCAAAATGCCTGAACATCGTCAAATTCGGTTAACCAGCGGGCAAGATAGCTGCGAATAATATTGGCATGGGCGTTATCGTCGCGCCCTTTCCCATGAATTATCAGGAGATTACGCAATCCGTCTTGCCGCGCCTGATGCACAAAGCGAAATAGCAGTTGTCGACACTGCTCCACGGGCTGGCGTAACAGGCTGAGGCTGGCCTGCTGGGAGTACTTGCCGGTACGAAGCTTATCAATCACCCCGGTTTGCAACCCCTCGCGGCGGAATTCCAGCGGAGTATCAAGGGGTAAGACATCAAGGAACCCGGTGGTCAGGAAGTTATCAAGTTGCAATGTATCGATATGCTGTGGTGCACGCGTGTTTCGGGCCGGATGCCAGTGAACATCGGCACAGCGCTTAAGTGGCTGGACATCCTCCATGGCGTCAAGAAACAGTGATTTGTCATCAGGGTTCATGGTTTTGTCCTCCCGCTACATCTGAGGGACTTACTATAGCGGGCGCGGCAGCCCGCCACAATGCCTGATATTCATTTAATGGCTGACAATTAGTGAGGTATTTGAAGCAATTATCGGAAATTAATTTCGCTTGCTATTTAACTCCACTTAACTACAAGTTTACTGCCATTAACCTCAAAAATTTCAGTTAAATTATCGTGAAACTAATCACCATTTCATACTGGAATTATCTGGCATGGGAACTATAACTATATTTACCGCGCAAGGATGAAGTTTAAAATAATTACCGAACGGACGCGTTGCTGTGTGTACTGTAGAGCCTGACGGATGTCGGCAGGCTCTATTTTTTTATTTCCGCAACAATAAAGAATATATCATCTATTCAGTGACCCAACATTTCCTATAGCGAAAACTATTCACCCCATGAATAATTAATAATCTTTCTCGATTCTCTTTGATTTATTGCGCCTCTAATGGGGTATAGAGTCACTTTCTTGATCGTGCTAGATTGCGCCACTCCCCCTGTGCTATTGCGATATTAGAGAAAGGATTGCCGATGCTTACGCTACTTGAGGATAAAATTGCCACTCCGCTGGGTCCACTGTGGGTACTGTGCGACGAAACATTTCATTTGCGCGCGGTTGAGTGGGAAGAACATAGTGAACGCATGAATGAACTGCTGGATATTCATTATCGCAAGGAAGGTTACACGCGCATTCCTGCCACGAATCCCGGTGGATTAAGCCGCAAGCTTCTGGACTATTTCGAGGGCGATCTGGCGGTGATAGATACTCTGCCAACCGCCACGGCGGGTACCCCCTTTCAACGTGAAGTCTGGAAAGCGTTACGTGAGATCCCGTGTGGCCACGTGATGCATTATGGTCAGTTAGCGGAGAGGCTCGGACGAATCGGTGCCGCGCGGGCGGTTGGTGCCGCGAACGGTTCAAATCCGGTCAGTATTGTGGTTCCCTGCCATCGGGTGATTGGCCGCAACGGCACCATGACCGGCTATGCAGGTGGCGTGCAACGTAAAGAGTGGTTGTTGCTGCACGAAGGCTACTTGCTATTGTGAAAAAAAGAGGCTCTTTGTGCTCTTTTTCGCGGGATTCTGTGGTAAAAGCCTTACTGAAACGATGGAATATCAATGAGATGGTCTTCTCCCCTGTTTCATCGTTTTTCACACCTGTTTTAATTCTACTGAATTGACGTTTCGCCAGGCTTACGTGTTCAAGAAAAAGATGATAAAATTGACTAAAATCAATTACGGCTTGAGCAGACCTATGATCCCGGAAAAGCGAATTATACGACGCATTCAGTCTGGCGGTTGTGCAATCCATTGCCAGGATTGCAGTATTAGCCAGCTCTGCATCCCCTTCACACTCAATGAACACGAGCTCGATCAGCTCGACAACATCATTGAGCGCAAAAAGCCCATCCAGAAAGGTCAAACTCTGTTTAAAGCTGGGGATGAACTGAAATCGCTTTACGCTATTCGTTCCGGCACGATCAAGAGCTACACCATCACTGAACAGGGTGACGAGCAAATCACCGGTTTCCATCTGGCGGGCGATCTGGTCGGCTTTGACGCCATCGGCACTGGCCACCACCCGAGCTTTGCTCAGGCGCTGGAAACGTCAATGGTTTGTGAAATCCCGTTCGAAACGCTGGATGACCTGTCAGGCAAAATGCCGAACCTGCGTCAGCAGATGATGCGCCTGATGAGCGGTGAAATCAAAGGCGATCAGGACATGATCCTGTTGCTGTCGAAAAAGAACGCCGAGGAGCGCCTGGCTGCGTTTATCTATAATCTGTCCCGTCGTTTCGCTCAGCGTGGTTTCTCTCCGCGTGAGTTCCGCCTGACCATGACACGTGGCGATATCGGTAACTATTTAGGCCTGACCGTAGAAACCATCAGCCGTCTGTTGGGTCGTTTCCAGAAGAGCGGTATGCTGGCGGTGAAAGGCAAATATATCACCATCGAGAACAGCGATATCCTGGCTCAGCTTGCCGGACATTCGCGTAACGTCGCCTGATTTTATCCCCCTCATTTTGACCTTTTGCCGGACGCTTAAATTTTTCTGTTTTATTGATCTGGCAAAAGGTTTTCCCTGTTTCATTCAGTACTTATAGGTTATCTTGTATTTACAGACTGTGGTGACAGATGTAAGGAGACCCTGTATGGCTAAGTATCAAAATATGCTGGTCGCCATCGATCCTAACCAGGACGATCAGCCCGCATTACGACGCGCCGTGTATTTACATCAACGGATTGGCGGCCGGATTAAAGCTTTCCTGCCGATCTATGATTTCTCTTACGAGATGACCACCCTTCTGTCCCCTGACGAACGCACAGCCATGAGACAAGGCGTGATCAGCCAGCGTACGGCCTGGATTCGTGAACAGGCAAAGTACTATATAGACGCTGGCGTCCCTATTGATATTAAAGTGGTGTGGCATAACCGTCCCTTCGAAGCCATCATTCAGGAAGTGATGTCCGGCGGCCACGACTTGCTGCTGAAAATGGCCCACCAGCATGACAAACTGGAATCCGTTATCTTCACCCCCACCGACTGGCATCTGCTGCGTAAATGCCCTTGCCCGGTCTGGATGGTCAAAGACCAGCCCTGGCCAGAAGGCGGGAAAGCGCTGGTGGCGGTCAACCTTGCCAGCGAGGAGCTCTATCACAACGCGCTGAACGAAAAGCTGGTGAAAGAGACGCTGCAACTGGCAGAACAGGTCAACCACACCGAAGTTCATCTGGTTGGCGCCTATCCGGTAACCCCAATTAACATTGCCATTGAACTGCCGGAATTTGACCCGAGCGTCTATAACGACGCAATTCGCGGCCAACACCTTATTGCCATGAAAGCCCTACGGCAGAAATTCGGTATTGATGAAAAAGTGACCCATGTGAATAAAGGCCTGCCGGAAGAGGTCATTCCGGATCTGGCGGAACATTTACAGGCCGGGATCGTCGTACTGGGCACCGTCGGGCGCACCGGGATCTCAGCCGCGTTCCTCGGAAATACCGCTGAACAGGTGATTGACCACCTGCGCTGCGACTTGCTGGTCATCAAACCGGACGACTACCAGAGCCCGATTGAACTGGATGACGAAGAAGACGATTAACCCCAACACGCAGCAAAACGCCCGCCACTCGCGGGCGTTTTCTTTTTATTGCTGGCCTCGCCAGTGCTGCAAATAGTGCCGCAGCCAGCTTCCGGCAACACCGGGCGGCTGTTTTTTATTCCACAACATGTCGACAGGGATGCTTTGCGGCCAGCCTGGTACATCGACACGCGTCAATTTTTTTGCCCCGGAAAACTCATCCACCAACGCACAGGGTAATGCGCACCAGCCAAATCCCTGTTCCGCCATACTGAGCAACAGCAGATAGCTCGGCGCTGACCATACCGGGCCGCGCGCGGGCGTATTACGGTTTTCCAGATAGGTATTAAGCCGCAGCTCACGCCAGGTACGTAATTGTGCCTCAGAGACACTCCCCTGCTGCGCCAGCGGATGCCCGTGCGCCACGTAGATATCCATCTGACTCTGCATTGGCAGGCGCATCGCGCTGATGTCCGTCGGATAGGCATTGCGGGCTTCCGTTAAGCCTAACTGTGCCCGCCCTTTTTGCAGGAGATCGATGACATCCTCGTTTTCGCCAATCAGACACTCAAATTCGGTATGGGGATAGCGCTTGTCGAACTCTCCCAACAGATCCGCCAGCGTATCCGGGTTCAACGTATCGGAAAGGATGAACGTCAGCCGCGTTTCCGTTTCCCCCGCCAGCCAGACCGCCAGCTCATCCAGTTTATCGCTGGCGGCGAGAATGGCCTGCACGTAGCTGAGCGCCCTTACACCTTCCGGTGTCAGCACCGGATGACGCGCTGAGCGATCAAAGAGCGCCACGCCCAAGTCTGCTTCCAGATTAGCGATGGCGGTACTGATGGTGGACTGGCTTTTGCGCAGCTTCCGCGCAGCAGCAGAGAAGGAGCCAGAGGCAACGGTTTCAACAAAGGCAGTCAGAGCTTCAGGAGAGTAGCGCATGATGTATCTATTTTAACGATGGTATCTATCTTTAATTTATCTCATAAAACGATAAAAATCCTCTCAGCTAAACCCGTCAAACGACAAAGAGGACCCAAAATCATGCAACAACCTGCCGTACAGCGCCGCACTCTGGCCGAGCGTATCTTTCACGCAGTGAGCTTCGAAGTGATCGCCACCGCCATTTGCGCCCCGGCCAGCGCCTGGATAATGCAGCGTCCGGTGCTGGAGATGGGCGGATTGACATTATTGCTGGCTACCGCGGCGATGATCTGGAACGTGATTTACAATGCGCTATTTGACAGGCTTTGGCCGGTTCATCGCCTGGCGCGTACCGCGAAGGTCCGCGCCTGCCATGCGCTGGGGTTTGAAGGGGGGTTTATCGTGATTGGCGTGACCATAGCCTCGCTGACGCTTGGCATCGGCCTGGTAGAAGCGTTCTTACTGGAGATCGGCTTTTTCCTCTTCTTCCTTCCCTACACCATGGCGTTTAACTGGATCTACGACATAGTGCGCGCCCGGGTGGTTCACCGTCAGGCGGCGCGCATATGTCAGTAAGATGTTTCGGGTACGCCTGTTTTAACTGCGCGTTCCCGTCATCGTCTCTTGCTGGCTGTCGGCATCCGGCACGCCAGCGGGCCAGGGTCCTTTAACCACGGTAGTCGGTAGCGCCAGTTGCACGTCGTTCGCCGCCAGTTGCTCCATAATGCGGATATTAATCTCCTGCTGGATATCCATATATTTGTTGTAATCCGCGGTATTGACGATATGGACAACTTCAAAGTTGAGTCGATCGGTGCCGAAACCGAGAAAATGAGCGCGGTCGAATTTGGTTTCGCCGACGTCATTAATGATGGTTTTTATCATCTCGCCAATCTGACGGAGTTTATCCGGCGGGGTTGACAAGGCGACACCGAAAGTAAAAACGATACGTCGGGTTTGCATACGCTTATAGTTATGCAGCGTCTGCTGCAGAAGAATGGCGTTACCACAGACAATCTGCTCTCCGCTCAAACTGCGTATGCGCGTGGTTTTGAGGCCAATATGCTCAACCGTGCCGGCGACATCGTTAAACACCACGAAATCTCCAATTTCAAAAGGCTTATCAAAACCAATCGACAGCGAGGCAAAAACATCGCTGAGGATGGTCTGTACCGCCAGGGCGATGGCAATACCGCCGACGCCGAGGCTTGCCACCAGCGCGGTAATATTCACCCCGACATTCGCCAGAATTGACAGCAGCATCACGGTCCATACCAGCATCCGTAACAGCAGTCCGGTGATGACCAGCGTCACCGGGTTTTTATGCATACCGGGTTCATAACGCAACTGATGCAGCCAGGAGATAATCCCCTGATCAAACCAGAGCGCCATTTGAATGGCGAGCACCAAAAACCAGGCATGACTGATTGTCGCGGAGAGATTTGTGGGGAGCTCAACAAAACGCAGGCTAAAAAGAAACGCTGCGATAAAGAGCAGCACCTTGCTGGTTCTGACTAACATATCATTCAGCACCAGACGCATTTTCTGCGTGCTTTGATGCTTATCGCCCCAGCTCTGCACGCCTTTACCAACGATACGCAGTAAACGGTTAAGCAACCAGTAGGCCAATATCGTAATGATGACGACCGTGAAGACAGCAATCCAGAACGATGGCGTCATCATTAAAGATATCAAATCGAAACGTGATAAAAATTCCATTCTTTCCCTCATCAAAGCCGTGAAGAGAAAAAGTATAGACGCAGACAAAAAAAAACCGCTCCGAAGAGCGGTTGAGATACGCGCAGAGAATTACAGCGCTTTCAGAATCGCATCGACGCTGGCTTTGGCATCGCCAAACAGCATCTGGGTATTCTCTTTAAAGAACAGCGGGTTCTGTACGCCAGCATAGCCGGTATTCATAGAGCGTTTGAACACGATGACGTTTTGCGCTTTCCACACTTCCAGAACAGGCATACCTGCGATAGGACTCTTCGGATCGTCCTGCGCCGCCGGGTTAACGGTGTCATTCGCACCAATAACCAGTACGGTGTCGGTATCGGCGAAGTCATCGTTGATTTCGTCCATTTCCAGCACGATGTCATACGGTACTTTCGCTTCCGCCAGCAGGACGTTCATGTGGCCCGGCAAACGCCCCGCAACCGGGTGAATACCGAAGCGCACTTTCACGCCGCGCGCACGCAGTTTCTCGGTAATTTCCGCAACCGGATACTGCGCCTGTGCGACCGCCATGCCGTAACCTGGGGTGATGATGACAGAGTGTGAGTTTTTCAGCATCTCAGCCGTCTCTTCGGCGTTGATCTCACGGTGCTCGCCCACTTCTTCATCGGACCCTGTAGAGGAACCGTCAGTACCGAAGCCGCCAGCGATAACGCTGATAAAGGAGCGGTTCATCGCCTTACACATGATGTAAGAGAGGATCGCACCGGAAGAACCCACCAGCGCACCGGTGACAATCAGCAGGTCGTTGCTCAGCATAAAGCCCGCCGCCGCTGCCGCCCAACCGGAATAGGAGTTCAGCATCGAGACCACAACCGGCATGTCAGCACCGCCGATAGAGGCCACCAGATGCCAGCCAAACACCAACGCAATCGCCGTCATCACCAACAGCGCCAGCGCCTGCAGGCCCACGCTTTCAGTACGAACAAAAATCACCAGCAGGACAAAAGAAACCACCAGCGCCGCAAGGTTCAATTTGTGACGGTTTGGCAGCATCAACGGTTTTGAGGAGATCTTGCCGCACAGCTTGCCGAACGCCACGATAGAACCGGTGAAGGTGACGGCGCCGATAAAGATGCCGAGGAACACTTCGGTCAGGTGAATATTGACCAGGATCGGTTCCATGCCCGGTTCGTGGTAAAGGTAGCTGTTAAAGCCAACCAGCACCGCGGCCAGACCCACAAAGCTGTGCAGTACAGCAACCAGCTCAGGCATCTCGGTCATTTCAACTTTACGCGCCAGGCGAATACCGATAGCACCACCGATGATCATCGCAACGATAATCCACGCTACGTTGCCAGTGTCAGGCCCGAAAATCGTGGCAATCAGCGCAATCGCCATCCCGGCAACGCCGAAACGGTTACCCTGTTGGGACGTTTCATGTTTCGATAGCCCCGCCAGACTGAAAATAAACAGGATCGCGGCAACAATGTATGCAGCTGTAACTAATCCTCCAGACATGTGCTACCCCTTAGTTCTTCCGGAACATTTTCAGCATGCGCTGAGTGACGGTGAAACCACCAAAAATATTAATGCTGGCAATCAGTACAGCGATAAAGCTTAAGAAGCTGACCCAACCACCATGGCCGATTTGTAAGAGTGCGCCAACAACGATAATGCCGGAGATTGCGTTGGTAACCGACATCAGCGGAGTATGCAAGGCGTGGGAGACGTTCCACACCACGTAGTAACCGACCACGCAGGCCAGCGCGAAGACGGTGAAGTGACCAAGAAACTCTTTAGGTGCAACGTCGGCCAGCCAGCCGAAGAGAATAATCACCAGCGCCATGATGCCGTATTTCAGCCATGGCGATGTGGGTTTAGCCTCTTCTTTCGCGGCGGCAGGTGCCGCTTTCGCCGCAGCCTGCGGTTGCGCGGAAACCTGAATCGGCGGAGCCGGCCAGGTTACTTCGCCCTCGCGAATGACGGTCACGCCGCGCACGACCACATCTTCGAAATCGACTGTCACATTGCCGTCTTTTTCTTTGCACAGCAATTTCAGCAGGTTGACCAGGTTGGTGCCGTAAAGTTGGGAAGACTGCGCGGCCAGACGGCCTGGCAGGTCGGTATAACCGATGATTTTCACGCCGTTTGGCGTAGTGACGACTTCGTTCGCCACGGTGTATTCGCAGTTACCGCCGTTTTGCGCCGCCAGGTCAACCACCACGCTGCCGGATTTCATGGAATCCACCATCTCGCGGGTGATCAGTTTCGGTGCCGGCTTACCCGGAATCAATGCGGTGGTGACGATGATATCAACGTCTTTCGCCTGGGCGGCAAAGAGTTCCATTTCCGCTTTGATAAACGCTTCGGACATCACTTTCGCGTAGCCGTCGCCGCTACCGGCTTCTTCTTTGAAATCCAGCTCAAGGAACTCAGCGCCCATACTCTGGACCTGTTCCTTCACTTCCGGACGGGTATCAAACGCGCGGACAATCGCCCCAAGGCTGTTGGCGGCACCAATAGCCGCCAGACCGGCAACGCCTGCGCCAATGACCATCACTTTCGCCGGCGGGACTTTACCTGCGGCGGTGATCTGCCCGGTAAAGAAACGGCCAAATTCGTGGGCTGCTTCCACAATGGCGCGATAGCCAGCAATGTTGGCCATTGAGCTCAATGCATCCAGCGCCTGGGCACGGGAAATACGCGGCACAGAGTCCATCGCCATGACGGTAATATTACGGGCAGCCAGTTTCTCCATCAGCGGCGCATTCTGCGCAGGCCAGATAAAGCTGACTAATGTCGTGCCCGGATTAAGCAAGGCGATTTCGTCATCCGTCGGTGCATTCACCTTGAGGATAACGTCAGAGTGCCAGACGTTATTTTCGTCCACCACGGTTGCGCCAGCCTGGGTAAACGCGTTGTCATCGAAGCTTGCCAGTTTGCCCGCGCCGCTTTCAATCGCGACGGTGAAACCCAATTTAAGCAATTGCTCTACCGTTTTCGGCGTCGCCGCAACGCGGGTTTCATTGGCCAACCGTTCTTTTGGTACACCAATACGCATAGTTTTCCCTTCCATCGATTTTAGATGATGGTTTGTCAGTGATGCCCGGGCATGATATTGCCTGCCAGAGATAAATAAACAGACTGCATCCCGGAAAATAAAACAGTAACAAACTTTCTATAACCTACTGAAAATAACGCCTGTGATCTACCGCCAGAAAACAGAAATTCTGTTTTTATCTGTGAAAACCGGGCGGGTAGCGGGGCTGACAGGGTTATTTCCCTTTAATTCATTTAAACAAGCCGATATTCCGCTCAGGCGAAGCGGCAAAACACGATTAATCTCCACTACACATTGCTCTTTTAACAATGTATTAACTTAAAAAACTCATATGCTTTATGACTTTTGCAGGTCAACAGCCTGTTTTTTCAACATATCACTAAACGTTATCGTAAAACGTCTGGCGTGTAGCACACTCAGTGAAAAATGACGCAGACAGTCGTGTTGATTAAATGCAATAATCAGCGACGTTTTTAAGTCAACAACAACACCAGTATCTGGTTTGCGCAAGGCGAAGGATCATTTTTATGAAGCTTAAGTACACCCTCCTGGCGTCAGCACTTTTGTCCGTTACGACCCTGTCAGTCAACGCAGCGACAGAGTTAACGCCGGAGCAAGCGTCAGCATTGAAGCCCTACGATCGCGTTGTTATCACCGGTCGCTTTAACTCTATTGGCGATGCCGTTAAAGCCGCTTCAAGCCGTGCTGATAAAGAAGGCGCGGCCTCGTTTTATGTTGTAGATGCCTCTGATTATGGAGAGAGCGGCAACCAGCGTGTTACCGCGGACCTGTATAAAGCCGATGCGCCGAAAGCCGATGCGCCAAAACTGCGCGTCATCAATGGCGTCACTGAACTGCCGAAAACGCAGGCCATTGAACTGGAACCGTTTGATACCGTTACGGTACAGGGTTTCTATCGCTCACAGCCGGAAGTAAACGATGCCATCACCAAAGCTGCGAAAGCGAAAGGGGCTGCCTCTTTCTATATCGTCCGTCAGGTTGATGCCAACGAAGGTGGTAACCAGCTGATTACCGCGTTTATCTATAAAGCTGATGCCAAAAAACGTGTACTGCAGAGCCCGGATGCCATTCCACGTGATTCTGAAGCAGGCCGTGCTGCCTTAGCGAAAGGCGGTGAAGAAGCCAAGAAAGTAGAAATCCCGGGCGTTGCAACTACTGCTGCACCGAGCGCTGAAGTGGGGCGTTTCTTTGAAACACAATCCTCCACCTCAAACCGTTACACTGTCACGTTACCTGATGGAAAAAAAATCGAAGAAGTGAATAAAATCACGGCTGCGCAGATGGTTCCGTTTGACAGCATCAAGTTCACCGGTAACTACGGCAACATGACCGAGATCTCTTATCAGGTTGCGAAACGTGCCGCGGCGAAAGGTGCCAAGTACTACCACATCACCCGCCAGTGGCAGGAAAATGGTAGCAACATCACCATCAGTGCCGACTTGTACAAATAAGTAACCCTTCATTTTAAAGGCGGCCCTGGGTCGCCTTTTCTATTTTTTTCGCGAAATTAAGCCGTCACGCATTGCATGCCATTACGACTCTCCGTAAAATCCCGCGCCTCAGTGATATCCACCATTTTTATGCGCATAAGCAAAATAATTATTCTGGATTGAGCCCGTTCATAACAGGATACCCATGGAAAAGAAACTTGGCCTGAGCGCTTTAACTGCGCTGGTATTAAGCTCAATGCTCGGCGCGGGCGTTTTCAGCCTGCCGCAAAATATGGCGGAAATCGCCAGCCCCGCGGCCTTATTGATTGGCTGGGCGATTACCGGCGCGGGGATATTACTGCTCGCCTTCGCCATGCTTATCCTGACGCGTCTTCGCCCGGACCTGGACGGCGGTATTTTTACCTATGCCCGGGAAGGTTTTGGCGAACTTATCGGTTTTTGTTCTGCCTGGGGGTACTGGCTGTGCGCCGTTATCGCCAACGTCTCCTACTTAGTGATTGTCTTCTCTGCGCTGAGTTTCTTTACCGATACGCCAGAACTGCGCTTTTTTGGCGACGGTAACACCTGGCAGGCGATGGTGGGTGCATCCCTGCTGCTGTGGTTTGTTCATGCATTAGTGCTGCGCGGCGTGCAGACGGCGGCGAGTATTAATCTCGCGGCGACGCTCGCCAAACTGGTGCCGCTTGGCCTGTTTATTGTGCTGGCGGCCATGGCCTTCCATTACGATACCTTTAGCCTGGATTTCTCCGGTATCGCCCTGGGTGTACCGGTATGGGAGCAGGTGAAAAACACCATGCTCATTACCCTGTGGGTGTTTATCGGGGTTGAAGGCGCTGTGGTCGTCTCCGCCCGCGCGCGCAACAAACACGATGTGGGACGCGCCACCCTGCTGGCAGTGCTGGCTGCCCTCGGCGTCTATTTGTTGGTTACACTGCTGTCGCTGGGAGTGGTGCCGCGCCCGGAACTGGCGGCGATGCGTAATCCGTCAATGGCAGGCCTGATGGTCAGGCTGATGGGCTCCTGGGGCGATGTGGTCATTGCCGCCGGGCTGATTGTTTCGGTTTGTGGCGCTTACCTGAGCTGGACGATCATGGCAGCGGAAGTGCCGCTACTGGCCGCCACCCATCAGGCGTTTCCACGTATTTTTGCCCGACAGAACAAGAATAATGCGCCCGCGGCGTCGCTGTGGTTAACCAATATCAGCGTACAGGTCTCGCTGGTGCTGATCTGGCTCACAGGTTCCGATTACAATACGCTGTTGACCATTGCGTCAGAGATGATTCTGGTTCCTTATTTCCTTGTCGGGGCATTTTTACTGAAGATCTCTCGTCGTCCGTTGCACCGCGTCGTCGCTATCGGCGCCAGCCTCTATGGCTTATGGTTACTGTATGCATCCGGTCCGATGCATTTGCTGTTGTCGGTTGTGCTCTATGCGCCGGGGCTGCTGGTCTTTATCTACGCACGCCGCACGCATGACATAGCCAGTCTGCTTAAACGCCGGGAAAGAGTGCTGATTGGTCTGTTACTGATCGCCGCCGTTCCCGCCACGTGGAAGTTGATGGGGTAAGCAGCGCATGCGCCCCGTTGAGAAGGAGAACGCATTCGATGGGAAACTCGAAGACACGCCCGATATTGATTACCGGAGGAGGCCGTCGCATCGGTCTCGCCCTCGCCCACCATTTTCTCAGCCAACAGCAGCCGATTATCGTCAGTTACCGGACGCTCTATCCGGCGATTGAACAATTAACCGCCGCGGGCGCGTTGTGCATTCAGGCAGACTTCAGCAGCGATGAAGGGGTGCTGGCCTTTGCCGATATCGTGAAGGAGAAAACCGAGGGGCTGCGGGCAATTATTCACAATGCGGGCGACTGGGCTGGTGAAAAACCCGGCGTTGCGCTGCCCGATGTGCTTTCACGGATGCTGCAGATCCACGTTCATGCCCCCTACTTACTTAACCATGCGCTGGAAAGATTATTGCGCGGATTCGGGCATGCCGCTGGCGATATTATTCACTTTACCGATTATGTTGTTGAGTGCGGAAGCGACAAACATATCGCCTATGCCGCCAGTAAAGCCGCGCTGGATAATATGACCCGCTCTTTTGCCAAAAAGCTGGCTCCAGAAGTGAAAGTCAACGCCATTGCCCCGGCGCTGATCCTGTTTAATGACGATGATGACGCGGAATACCGTCAGCAGGCACTCAATAAATCGCTGATGAAAATCGCCCCAGGCGAAAAAGAGATAATCGATCTGGTCGACTATCTGCTGACCAGTTGCTACGTCACGGGACGGACGTTTGGCGTCGATGGCGGCCGCCCGCTGCGCTAGTGGAGGCGGCTCCAGATAAAAATGAGCAGCCAGGCGCTGAGGCACCAGCAAAGTACCGCAGCGCCCAGCGCGTATCCCACCCGCATAAATCCGGTGAAGTACCACAGCGACAGCAGATAAAGGAAATAAGGAATAATGGACCACATACCAAAAACGATGGTGGTGCGTAGCGCGTCCACGCCCCGCTCGGTCGCCACGATATAATGAGCGATTAAAGCAAAGGTCGGAAATAACGGTATTAGCCCGGCGATATAGTAATTTTTCGTTTTTGACAGCAATCCAATTAATAACACCACCAGCGCGCCAATTGTCGCTTTTATCACCAGCGCCATCACGTTCCCTTTCTCATAATGCCAACAAAGGCCTACAGCATAGCGGATGGGAAGCGTGTTTAGAAAAGATTAATGGCAGGATCAATAAAGGCAGTGTATGTTCATCTTTTTGACTCATCACGATGATATATGAATAAAATCGTTTTTGTGGAAGACGACCCGGAAGTGGGCGCACTTATTGCGGCATATCTGGGCAAACACGATATGGATGTTATAGTTGAACCGCGTGGTGACCGAGCAGAAGAGGTCATCGCCCGTGAAAAACCAGATCTGATTCTTCTGGATATCATGCTCCCCGGCAAAGATGGGATGACACTGTGCCGCGATTTACGCCAGCAGTGGACCGGCCCTATCGTCCTTCTCACCTCTCTTGATAGTGATATGAACCATATTCTGTCGCTGGAGATGGGCGCGAACGACTACATTCTTAAAACCACCCCACCTGCGGTTTTACTGGCGCGTCTGCGGCTGCATTTACGCCAGCAGGCCGGTGCCACACAGCAAGAATCCGCGCCGTCATCGCTAAAGCAGCATAAGACGCTGCAATTTGGCACGCTGACCATCGATCCGGTCAACAGGCAGGTGCTGCTGGCTGGCGAGCAGGTTGTTCTCTCAACCGCCGATTTCGATCTGCTGTGGGAACTGGCCACCCACGCAGGGCAAATTATGGACCGCGATGCGTTACTGAAAAATCTGCGCGGTGTGACCTATGACGGAATGGATCGCAGTGTTGATGTGGCCATTTCGCGCTTGCGCAAAAAATTGCTCGATAACGCCACCGAGCCTTTCCGTATTAAAACCGTGCGCAACAAAGGCTATCTTTTCGCCCCACACGCCTGGGATAACTGAGTCCGGTCCTCTTCGCGGGTGTCGCCATGAAAAAGCTTTTCGTCCAGTTTTATCTGTTGCTGTTTGTCTGCTTTCTGGTGATGACCATGCTGGTCGGGCTGGTTTACAAATTCACCGCCGAGCGCGCAGGGCGACAGTCGCTGGACGATTTGATGAAAAGTTCGCTGTACCTGATGCGCAGCGAACTACGTGAAATCCCACCGCACCAGTGGAACAAAACGCTCAAAGAGCTGGACCTCAACCTGTCCTTTAACATGCGCGTGGAACCGATGAGCAAGTTCTCGCTGGAAGCCCCCGCGCAACAGCGGCTACAGGAAGGCGATATTGTCGCGCTGGATTCGCAATACACCTTTATCCAGCGTATTCCACGTAGCCACTATGTCCTGGCTGTCGGCCCGGTCCCCTACCTCTTTTATCTGCATGAAATGCGTCTGCTCGATATGGCGCTGATGGCGTTTATTGCTATCTCACTGGCCTTCCCGGTGTTTATCTGGATGCGTCCCCACTGGCAGGAGATGCTGCGGCTGGAATCCGCCGCCCAGCGCTTTGGCGAAGGTCATCTTGAAGAGCGCATTCATTTTGACAGCACCTCCAGCTTTGAACGGCTGGGGATTGCCTTTAACCAGATGGCGGATAACATCAACGCCCTGATCGCCAGTAAGAAAATGTTGATTGATGGCGTGGCCCACGAGCTGCGCACACCGCTGGTCAGGCTGCGTTATCGCCTGGAGATGAGCGACAACCTGAGCGATAGCGAACGTAGCGCGCTGAACCGCGATATCGGGCAACTCGAAGGACTCATTCAGGAGCTGCTCACCTACGCACGCCTTGACCGTCCGCAGACAGAACTGAAACTGACCACGCCCGATCTCAACGCATGGCTGGACGGTTATATGCTGGATGCCCGCAACGTCAATCCCGACCATCAGCTAGAACTCCATAATCAGCCCGGCGACTATGGTTCGCTGGATATGCGCCTGATGGAGCGCGTGCTGGATAACCTCATCAATAATGCCCTGCGCTACTGCCAGAATACGGTAAAAGTGACATTACAGCTTGAAGGCTCGCAGGCAAGCCTGATTGTCGAAGATGACGGTCCGGGGATTGCCCCGGATGAGCGTAGCCGTGTGTTTGAGCCTTTTGTGCGCCTCGACCCCAGCAGAGACCGTGCGACGGGCGGTTGTGGCCTGGGGCTTGCCATCGTGCACTCCATCGCCCAGGCAATGAGCGGCGAAGTGAAGTGTGAAGAGAGCGCTGCGGGCGGCGCTCGTTTTTGTTTTCAGTGGCCGGTCTGGCACGACACCTCCCTCACCTGAAAAGCGTGACGTGTACAGTGTTAAGGTGTGGAAGGTTGTGCTACAACATAAGTATGTTGTAACTAAAGGAATGATAAAATGGCCGCATACGACCTGATAGAACGCCTTAACACCACTTTTCGCCAGCTCGAACAGGAACTGGCCGTCCTGAAAGGACAACTCTCCGATTGCCGTTTACTGGCGGGCCGCGTCTTCACCCTGCCGGACGTCGCCAAAGGCGCGGAGCATGAGCCGCTGCCCACCATTCAGGTAAAGCAGCGGGTGGGCAAGCGTGCCGCCGACGCGGCCCTGCGCCACTATACCCATCTGTTTATTCAGCAGCAGTCGGAAAACCGCAGCAGTAAAGCCGCCGTGCGTTTGCCAGGTGTCATTTGTTATCAGGCGGATATGGCGACCCGCGCCCGACTGGAGCAGACCATTAACACCATCAATGCCCTGAAAATGACCTTTGAACGCATCGTGACCGTCGACTCCGGGCTGGCACCGACCGCCCGCTTCGAGTGGGTGCATCGCCATTTACCCGGTCTGATTACCCTGAATGCCTACCGCACGTTAACCGCCATTCGCGATCCAGCCACCCTGCGCTTTGGCTGGGCTAACAAGCACATCATCAAGAATTTCACCCGCGATGAGGTGCTTGCACTGCTTGATAAAAGCCGTAAATCGCCGCGCGCCGTCGCGCCGTGGACCCGCGAGCAGTGGCAGGAGCGTCTTGAGCAAGAGTACGCCGCGATTGCCTCTTTGCCGCAGCAGGCTCGCCTGAAAATCAAACGTCCGGTAAAGGTGCAGCCGATTGCTCGCGTCTGGTATGCGGATTCGCAAAAGCAGGTGCAGTACGCCTGCCCGACGCCGCTGATTGCGCTGGTGAGTGAAGAACATGGCGGGAAAGTGCCGGACATCGGCGAGCTGTTGAATTACCAGGAGGATAATATCCAGCACCGTTTTAAACCGCAGGCACAGCCGTTGACGCTAATTATCCCCCGGCTGCACCTCTATCTTGCTGATTAAACGGGCTTCATGCTGCCCACCATCGATTCCGGGCGCACCCAGCTATCGAACTCGGCTTCCGTCAGGTAGCCGAGCGCCAGCGCCGAGGCCTTGAGCGTCAGCCCCTCTTTATGGGCTTTTTTGGCAATTTCTGCCGCTTTGTCATAGCCGATATGGGTATTCAGAGCGGTCACCAGCATCAGCGACTCATTGAGCAACTGGTCGATACGTTCACGGTTCGGCTCAATCCCCACCGCACAGTGCTCGTTAAAGCTTTCCATACCGTCGGCCAGCAGACGCACCGACTGCAGGAAGTTATGAATGACCATCGGGCGGAAGACATTGAGTTCAAAGTTGCCGGATGCGCCGCCCATATTGACCGCCACGTCGTTGCCTAACACCTGACAGCAGAGCATGGTCATGGCTTCACATTGGGTGGGGTTAACTTTACCCGGCATGATGGAGCTGCCCGGCTCATTCTCCGGAATAGAAATTTCACCAATCCCACAGCGCGGGCCGGAAGCCAGCCAGCGCACATCATTAGCAATTTTCATCAGTGATGCCGCCAGCCCTTTCAGCGCACCGTGGGCGTGGACTAATGCATCACAGGTGGCCAGCGCCTCAAACTTGTTCGGTGCGGTAATAAACGGCTGCCGGGTAAAGGCGGCCAGTTCTTCTGCTACTCGTCTGGCATATTCCGGGTGGGTATTCAGCCCGGTGCCCACCGCCGTACCGCCGAGCGCCAGTTCACCCAGGTGCGGCAGGCTCAGTTCGATATGTTTGAGGTTATGTTCCAGCATCGCCACCCAGCCGGAAATCTCCTGGCCGAGCGTTAGCGGCGTGGCATCCTGCAGGTGAGTACGACCAATTTTGACAATATCGGCGAAAGCAATCGCTTTTTCGTTGAGCGTTTTTTTCAGAACCAGAAGCTGAGGCAGCAGGTGTTCGCGCACGGCAATCACCGCCGCCACGTGCATCGCCGTCGGGAAAACGTCATTCGAGCTTTGGCTCTTGTTGACGTCGTCGTTCGGGTGCACTTTACGCCCCATGCCACGCTCGCCGCCCAGCAGTTCACTGGCACGGTTCGCCAGCACCTCATTCATGTTCATGTTGCTCTGGGTGCCGGAGCCTGTTTGCCAGATAGCCAGCGGGAATTCATCCGGGTGTTTTCCGGCAAGCACCTCATCCGCCGCCTCGATAATGGCCTGTGCTTTTTCCGCCGCCAGCAGCCCTAAATCCTGATTGACCTTTGCCGCCGCACGTTTGGTCAGTGCCAGTGCGTGGATAAGCGAGACCGGCATTTTTTCCGTCGAGATGCGGAAATGCTCAAGCGACCGTTGGGTTTGCGCCCCCCACAGCTTATCTGCCGGGACGTCAATCGCGCCCATCGAATCTTTCTCACTACGATGCGTTGTCATTACTTTCTCCCTGTTACGAAGTGATGTTGAGTACCGACATTGCTCACCTGCAAACAAAGCTTAAGTATTGATGCTTGTTATGACGACGTTTATTGCTTCGTGCGCTTAACCGGCGCAAAAAAACCGCCCCGAAGGGCGGCAGTTCTTATTTTACACAGCGTGCGCACTGGCCCGACTGGATTTGCTGGAAGAAATCGTTACCTTTGTCATCCACCAGGATAAAGGCCGGGAAATCTTCAACATCGATTTTCCAGATAGCCTCCATCCCCAGTTCCGGGTAGGCCACACATTCAAGGCTCTTGATACTGTTTTGCGCCAGAATCGCCGCCGGACCGCCGATACTGCCAAGGTAAAAACCGCCGTGTTTATGGCAGGCATCGGTCACCTGCTGGCTGCGGTTGCCTTTTGCCAGCATGATCATGCTGCCACCTTGCGACTGCAACTGGTCAACGTACGAGTCCATACGCCCGGCGGTGGTTGGGCCCAGGGAACCCGAAGCATACCCCTCAGGGGTCTTCGCAGGTCCCGCGTAGTAGATGGGGTGATCTTTTACATACTGCGGCAGCGGCTTGCCTTCATCCATCAGCTCTTTGAGCTTCGCATGCGCAATATCACGCGCCACGATGATCGTCCCGGTCAGCGACAGGCGTGTGGAAACCGGATACTGTTTGAGCTGGCCGAGGATCTCTTCCATCGGACGGTTAAGGTTGACCTTCACCGCTTCGCCCTCACCGGCCTGGCGCAGCGATTCCGGAATGTATTTGCCGGGGTTCTGCTCCAGTTTTTCCAGCCAGATGCCTTCGCGGTTAATTTTGGCTTTGATGTTACGATCCGCCGAGCAGGAAACCCCCATCCCCACTGGACAAGATGCACCGTGGCGCGGCAGACGAATCACGCGGATATCATGCGCAAAGTATTTGCCGCCGAACTGTGCGCCCAGGCCAAGCTGCTGGGCTTCGAGCAGCAGTTCCTTTTCCAGTTGCACATCACGGAACGCCTGGCCGTGCTCATTACCTTCGGTTGGCAGGCCGTCGTAATATTTCGTCGAGGCCAGTTTGACCGTTTTGAGCGTGGCCTCTGCGCTGGTACCGCCAATCACGAACGCGATGTGGTACGGCGGACAGGCAGCGGTGCCCAGGGTACGCATTTTCTCGACCAGATAACCTTTCAGTTTCGCCGGGGTGATCAGCGCTTTCGTTTCCTGATACAGATAGGTTTTGTTGGCGGAACCGCCCCCTTTGGCGATGCAAAGGAATTTATATTCGTCGCCGTCAACGCTATACAAATCGATCTGTGCCGGCAGGTTAGTCCCGGTATTGACCTCTTTGTACATATCCAGCGGGGCGTTTTGCGAATAACGCAGGTTATCTTCGATAAAGGTGTTATAGACGCCGCGCGCTAAGGCCGCCTCATCGCCGCCCCCCGTCCACACACGCTGCCCTTTTTTACCCATAATGATCGCCGTGCCGGTATCCTGGCAGGTGGGCAAAATACCTTTTGCGGCAATCTCGGAGTTACGCAGGAATTGCAGCGCGACGTATTTGTCATTTTCGCTGGCATCCGGATCACTGAGGATATCGGCAACCTGTTGTTGATGCGCCGGGCGCAGCAGGAAGGAGGCATCGTGGAAGGCATGTTGCGCCAGAAGGGTCAGCGCCTGAGGATCGACTTTAAGCACTTCCTGACCATCAAAATCGGCGACGGAAACGTAATCGCTACTGAGTAAATAATATTCGGTCTCGTCCTTTTTCAGCGGAAAAGGCTCTTGATAATAAAAAGGTTTATTCGACATTGTTCTCTCACTTACAGCACGAACTGGTTATTGTTTCGGCAGGACATCCATCTGCCACAAAAAAGCGAGCCCGCATATCCTACACAATTATTTAACAAAAACTGAGACTAGTACGACTTTTTGCCTGCTCTGATTACTTCGAACTAATTTATTGCTTTAATACGTGCAATTAAGTTGACCATGATGAAGGGCGGGATAATGCAAAAACTCATTAACTCAGTGCAGCACTATGCCTGGGGAAGTAAAAACGCGTTAACGGAACTCTATGGCGTCGCGAACCCTGACAACCAGCCAATGGCCGAGTTGTGGATGGGCGCGCACCCCAGGAGCAGCTCAAAAGTGCAGGACGCGCAGGGTAACCTTCACTCGCTTCGCGAGGTGATTGAACAGGACAAAGCAGGCTTGCTGGGCAGCGCAGTCGCCGAACGTTTTGGCGAGTTGCCCTTTTTGTTTAAAGTGCTGTGTGCCGCCCAGCCGCTGTCCATTCAGGTACACCCGAACAAACAGGCCTCTGAAATCGGTTTTGCGAAAGAGAACGCCGCCGGTATCCCACTCGACGCGGCCGAGCGTAACTACAAAGACCCGAACCATAAACCGGAACTGGTCTTTGCACTGACGCCCTTCCTGGCGATGAACGCCTTCCGTCCGTTCTCCGAAATCGTCTCTCTGCTACAACCGGTGGCGGGCGCCAACCAGGCTATTGCTCATTTTCTGCAAGAACCCGGCGCGGAACGCCTGAGCCAACTGTTCGCCAGCCTGTTGAATTTAAAGGGCGATGAAAAATCGCGGGCGCTGGCGGTGCTGAAAGCGGCACTCAATAGCCAGCAGGGCGAACCGTGGGAAACCATTCGTGTGATTTCCGAGTTTTATCCTGATGACAGCGGCCTGTTCTCCCCGCTGCTGCTCAATGTGGTGAAACTTAATCCCGGTGAAGCGATGTTCCTGTTCGCCGAAACCCCGCATGCCTATCTTCAGGGGGTAGCGCTGGAGGTCATGGCCAACTCTGATAACGTACTGCGCGCAGGGCTGACGCCGAAATACATCGACATTCCGGAACTGGTCGCAAATGTGAAATTCACCCCCAAACCTGCCAGTGAATTACTGACCCAACCCGTAAAACAGGCTTCCAGCCTGGAATTTCCGATCCCGGTTGATGATTTTGCATTTTCGCTGCATGACCTCTCTACCACCGGTAGCGATGTGGCGCAGCAGAGCGCGGCTATCCTGTTCTGCGTGGAAGGTGAAGCCGTGCTCAGCAAAGGGGATGAGACACTGGTGCTCAAACCCGGCGAGTCGGCATTTATAAGTGCCAGCGAATCTCCTGTGACGGTAAGCGGCGTGGGTAGACTGGCGCGGGTCTACAATAAGCTCAACTAGTTACTGAACTTTTTAGCAAGGATTGCTAAGCTCTACAGAGCCTTTTCACATACCCAGGCGGATGATCCCGCCTGGTTTTATTTTTAGGGATAATAACGATGAAAAAAACGCTGGTTGCTGCCGGAGTTGTTATTGCGCTCGGGATCATCTGGACAGGTGGTGCCTGGTACACGGGGAAACAGCTTGAAAGCCGTCTGGGGGAGATGATCAGCCAGGCGAATGAACAGATTAAACGCACCGCGCCTGAGGCCAGCGTGGAGTTATCTTCTCAAAACTACCATCGGGGCCTGTTCAGCAGCCAGATGGAGCTGGTGGTAAAACCGGTCGAGGGTAAGGAAAACCCATGGTTTAAACCGGGCCAGACCATCGTACTGCATGAAAATATTGATCATGGTCCTTTCCCACTGGCGCAACTTAAAAAGCTGAACGTCATCCCATCGATGGCATCGGTACATTCCACCCTCGTCAACAATGAGATGACGAAGCCGCTGTTTGATATCGCCAAAGGGCAATCGCCGTTCGTCGCAGAGACCCGCATCGCTTACAGTGGCGATACCCGTACGGATCTCACGCTGCACCCGCTTAACTCGGAAAAAGAGGGCGAGAAAGTGGCCTTTAGCGGGGGTGAATTCCGCATCAGTTCCGATAAAGACGGCAATGCGGTTACCGTCAGCGGCGAGGCGCAGAGCGCGCTGGTTGATACGGTTAACGAATACGGTCAGAAAATTCAGCTCTCCCTCAATAACCTGAAAACGGAAGGCACGACGCAACTTGCCAGCTTTAACGAGCGCGTTGGCAGCCAGAAATTAACGCTGGACAAGCTGGCCATCTCTATTGAAAACAAAGAGATGGCGGTCATTGAAGGGATGAATCTGAACGGCAAATCTGAGGTCGCGAAAGATAACAAAACCATTAATAGCCAGCTCGACTACACCATCCAGAGCCTGAAGATCCAGAATCAGGAGATGGGCAGTGGCAACCTGACGCTGAAGATTGGCCAGATTGACGGCGAAGCCTGGCACCAGTTTAGCCAGCAGTATAACGCTCAGACACAGGCGTTGATGGCACAGCCAGATGTCATGAAAGACCCGGCGCTCTATCAGCAAAAGGCGGCGGAAGCCTTCTTTAATGCCTTCCCGCTGCTGTTAAAAGGTGAGCCTGTCATCACCATTGCTCCGCTGAGCTGGAAGAACAGCAAAGGCGAAACGGCACTCAACCTCTCCCTGTTCCTGAAAAATCCTGCCGCCGATACGGCTGTGAGCGCGCCGCCGCAGACGCTGGCCCAGGAAGTGGACAAAAATGTGAAGTCGCTGGACAGCAAGCTAACTATCCCGATGGATATGGCCGTTGAGTTTATGACTCAGGTTGCGAAGCTGGAAGGCTATCAACAGGATGAAGCAGCCAAACTGGCAAGCCAGCAGGTAAAAGGCCTGGCGGCAATGGGGCAGATGTTCCGTATTACGACCCTCGAAAACAACACCATTGGCACCAGCCTGCAATACGCTAACGGTCAGGTGACACTGAACGGCGAGAAAATGCCGCTGGACGAATTTGTCGGCATGTTTGGCCTGCCCTCAATGCCACAGCAGGAAGATTCACCGGAAACGCCGGATGATCCGACCGCTCCTGTCGAACCTGCGGTGCCGCAGCAGTAACCCTAAAGCCCCTTACCCAAGGGGCTTTTTTTTCAGCTATATACGCCGCTCAACCGTTACGCTTGAAAAATAAAATCGATGCTACGACAAAAGTCGTAATTGTCCTTATTTACCTGGAACTGAAACCAATCACACACTTTTTTTGTGGCTAATGACATACTATTTAACCTGTATGAATTCATACAGGAGGTCTATATGTATCGCTCCATATTAGTACCCATCGACATTTCCGAAAGCGAACTGACCCGACAAGTCATCCCGTATGTTCAGGCACACGCCGTTATTAATATTGCGAAAGTCCATTTTTTGACGGTTATCCCTTCTCATCCTTATTATTCAACGCTGGGACTGGCATATTCAGCAGCATTACCAAAATTAAAAGACCTGCAAGAAGAGGCGTTATCGCGGCTGAATGAAATCGTCAAAGCATTTAAAATTCCAATGGAAAAAGTGCAGACGCATGCTGTTACCGGGACGCCTAAGGATCAGATCCTCAAACTCGCGGATACCATTCAAGCGGATCTCATCATCATTGCTTCACACCGGCCAGATATGACCACCTATTTGTTAGGTTCAAATGCCGCAGCGGTGGTCCGCCACGCAAAATGCCCGGTGCTTGTTGTTCGTTAGTCTGCTGAATGGATAGAAATATAACGTCATGACTCCCCCTGTAATCGTTGCAGGGGGAGGTAAAAAATAGTGCCAACAGTCCACGGCCATTCTGACGTTTTCACGCGTAAAACTTCATCATAAATTCAATCTATTACCACTAATGCTAATGCGCTGCTGACATGTGGTATAATGTATCGCACTTTACTTAAAATAAGAGTGCGACCATGATTGATACCAACTTGCCATTAACTGATATTCATCGCCACCTGGACGGCAACATTCGGGCACAAACCATTCTCGATCTTGGCCGTGAGTTTAATCTTCCCCTTCCCGCGCAAACGCTTGAAACATTGCTGCCACACGTGCAGGTTACCGCCAACGAACCCGATCTGGTGAGTTTCCTTGCGAAGCTGGACTGGGGCGTAAAAGTGCTGGCCTCCCTTGATGCCTGCCGTCGCGTGGCTTATGAGAATATGGAAGACGCCGCGCGCCAGGGTCTGCATTACGTTGAGCTGCGTTTCTCCCCTGGCTACATGGCGATGACGCACAATCTGCCTGTCGCAGGCGTGGTTGAAGCGGTTATTGCCGGCGTGCGCGAAGGCAGCCAGGCGTTCGGTGTCGAGGCACGCCTGATTGGCATCATGAGCCGTACTTTTGGCGAAGCCGCGTGTTTACAGGAGCTTGAAGCATTGCTGGCTCATCGTGAGAGCATCACAGCGCTGGATCTGGCGGGTGATGAGCTGGGCTTTCCCGGTAGTCTGTTCCTGCCCCACTTTAACCGCGCGCGCGACGCAGGCTGGCATATCACCGTGCATGCGGGCGAAGCGGCTGGCCCGGAAAGCATCTGGCAGGCGATTCGCGAGCTGGGCGCAGAGCGTATTGGGCACGGGGTCAAAGCGATTGAAGATCCGGCACTGATGGCATTTCTGGCCGAACAACGTATCGGTATCGAATCCTGCCTGACGTCCAATATCCAGACCAGCACCGTGCCGTCACTGGCACGACATCCGCTGAAAACCTTCCTGGAGTATGGCGTGCTGGCCTCGATTAACACGGACGATCCGGCCGTGCAGGGTGTGGAGATTGGTCATGAGTATCAGGTTGCCGCCCCAGCCGCCGGGCTGAGCCGCGAACAGATTCGCCAGGCGCAAATCAACGGTCTGGAAATCGCGTTTCTCTCTGCGGCTGAGAAACAGGCTCTCAAAGATAAGGTGTTACAGGGGTAAAAAAAAGCCGCTCATTTGAGCGGCTTTTTTATTCAGGTCAGATTGAGCGTTGAGCGATGTTTTGCCGACTCAATACCCAATTCAATAAGTTCCATTATCTGAATGGCCTGGCTTGCCGGAACCGGGTTTTCTCCCGCACCGTTTAACGCGTCACGAATAGCCGCATAATAGGCCGGATAGTTACCCGGCACCGTGAGCCAGGTTTCTTCAATACGGGCATCGCCATTGACTCGGGTTAAGACCCCGTCGCGCATATCGTATCCCCAGTCTTCCTGCGGCAGTTTTGCACCCGATTTCAGGCGCTCTTCCTGCGGATCGAGGCCAAACTTCACGTAGCTACCACGGGTACCGTGCACGATATAACGCGCTGATTCCGCCGCGGCCAGCATCGTGCCATGCAGAATAACTCTGCGCTGCGGGTAAGAGAGCACCGCATGGAAATAATCTGTCGCCTGTGCGCCTGGACGCAATTGCGCCAGATCCACCGTCAGCGAGACAGGCAGACCAAACAGGTTGACGGCCTGATCCAGTAAATGCGGGGCCAGATCGTACCAGATACCGCTTCCCGGACCCGCCTGTTCACGCCAGCGGTTACGAATTTCCGGGCGATAACGGTCAAAGTGTGATTCGAAAAAGGTCACCTCGCCTAACGCGCCATCGGCCAGCAAGGCTTTCAGCGTCAGGAAGTCACTATCCCAGCGCCGGTTATGAAACACAGACAGCACGCGGCCACAGCTTTTCGCCAGCGCATCCAGTTCCCTTGCTTGTGACAACGTCACGGTGAAGGGTTTATCCACGACGACATGCTTGCCCGCTTCCAGCGCGGCTTTGGCGAGCGGAAAATGGGTGTCGTTAGGCGTGGGGATGACGATTAAGTCAATTTTCGGATCATTAAATAGATGTTTCGGTTCTGATACGACCGACACTGCCGGCCAGTCCGCCTTCACTTTCGACTCATCGCTACTGGAGATTGCCGCCAGTTCCATTCCCGGCGTGCCGTCAATCAACGGCGCATGGAAAGTTTTACTGGCATAGCCGTAACCAATTAGTCCGACACGGATATTGTCATTCATAAAGCGGCCTCTCGTTATTGGAACGTGTATTTCACACCATCTCTCTTTCAGGGACAACAGCGACATATGCGCTTAAGGAATTTAACCGTGAAAAGAGGGTTCCTCATGCAATTACTTTAATGATACGGAATTTTCCAAAAACAGGCGTCGGTCCCTTGTCGTCCGCTGTTCGCCCAGGTAACATCCCAAATCAGACCTGAGGGAGTTGTAGAGTTATGGCCACTATCATCAATCGGATTATTGAATTAACAGGCTGGGTTGTATTGGGTGTTTCGACCGTTCTTCTGGTGTTCGCCAGTCATATCGATAATTACCAGCCGCCGGAACAGAGTATCGTCGCGCAGAAAAAATAAAATGCGAAGCGAACGCGGGTATACCTAATTATGGTACTGCGTTGCGTATTGCCAGGCGTGGCGAAGAGCGCTAATCTTCTTGACGGATGCCGTTCTGGCATCCATTTAACCTTAAAGAAAATTCCTAATTTCATGGCGATACATTCAGAGACAATTTACGTCCTGATAAGCCCGACTATTATTCGAACGAATTACCCGCGAATGTATTAATGCCTTTTTATAACATGGATAACGCTTAAAATGACCGTTCAGGATTATTTATTAAAATTCCGCAAAATCAGCTCACTTGAAAGTCTGGAAAAATTGTTCGATCACCTTAACTACACACTGACCGACAACGAAGAAATCATTAACATGTATCGCGCAGCGGATCATCGCCGGGCTGAGCTGGTTTCCGGTGGACGCCTGTTCGATATAGGCCGTGTACCAAAGTCCGTGTGGCATTACGTGCAATAACGCCACTGGCATCTGGCGCATAATGCTTTATACTCCTCGGCCGATAAATCAGTGACCGCCTGTGAGGAACAAGCATGATAACGACACCTGCAGAAAGAATCGGCGGCTGGCTGCTTGCGCCTTTAGCCTGGTTGCTGGTCGCGTTATTGGGCCAGACGTTGCGTCTCCTGGATGTCGCTAAAACTCAGGTTCCGCTGGTCATTGCCGCCATCGGTGTACGGCCCCTGGCGGAACTGTTGACCTGGTTTGCCTCTTTTGCCCTGGCGGCAGGCGTCTGGTATTACACGCTATGGCTGATTATCGCCTTTTTTAAACGCCGCCGTAGCGTCCTGAAACATATGATTATCTGGTTACTGATTAGCGTGCTGCTGGCGCTAAAAGCTTTTGCCTTCTCCCCTGTTTCTGACGATGTGGCGGTACGCGGGCTTTTATCGGCATTACTCGCCGCCGCGCTGATCGTGCCCTATTTCAAGCGATCGCAGCGGGTCAAAGCGACCTTTGTGAACCCGTAATAACCTTACAGTTATCCTGTTGTCGCCCGGTGCTGTTTGACCGATAATAGGCGGCTTTTTTTATTTCAGGCCAAATAATGACAGACTATCTGCTGCTATTTATCGGAACCGTTCTGGTCAATAATTTCGTACTGGTGAAATTTCTTGGCCTGTGCCCGTTCATGGGGGTTTCGAAAAAGCTCGAAGCCGCGATGGGCATGGGGCTTGCTACAACGTTCGTTATTACGCTGGCGTCTATCTGCGCGTGGATTATCGATACCTGGCTGCTCATTCCGCTGGATCTCATCTATCTGCGTACGCTGGCGTTTATCCTGGTTATTGCCGTGGTGGTGCAGTTCACCGAAATGGTGGTGCGCAAAACCAGCCCGGCGCTGTATCGCCTGCTGGGGATTTTTCTGCCGCTTATCACCACTAACTGTGCGGTGCTGGGCGTGCCATTGCTGAATATCAACCTCGGGCATAATTTCCTGCAATCCGCGCTGTACGGTTTTTCCGCTGCCGTCGGGTTTTCTCTGGTCATGGTGCTGTTTGCCGCCATCCGTGAACGTCTTGTCGTCGCCGATGTGCCCGCACCGTTTCGCGGTAATGCGATTGCCCTCATTACCGCCGGTTTGATGTCTCTGGCCTTTATGGGCTTTAGTGGTCTGGTGAAGTTGTAATGAATGCAATCTGGATTGCCATCGCGGCCCTGAGCGTGCTCGGGTTGTTGTTTGGTGTCGTACTGGGATATGCCTCGCGTCGTTTCGCGGTAGAAGACGATCCCGTCGTTGAGAAAATTGACGATCTCTTGCCGCAGAGCCAGTGTGGGCAGTGCGGTTACCCTGGGTGCCGCCCTTATGCCGAGGCCGTTGGCCTGCAGGGCGAGAAAATTAACCGCTGCGCACCCGGCGGTGAAGCGGTGATGCTGAAAATCGCCGAAATGTTAAATGTGGAGCCGCAGCCTATCGACGGTGACGTCGTCGTGCCCGAACCGGTACGCATGCTCGCCATTATTGATGAAGCGAACTGCATCGGCTGCACCAAATGTATTCAGGCCTGTCCGGTCGACGCCATTGTCGGCGCGACCCGCGCCATGCACACGGTAATGAGTGATCTCTGTACCGGCTGTAACCTCTGTGTGGATCCCTGCCCGACGCAGTGTATTGAACTGCGTCCGGTGGAGACGACCACCGCCAGTTGGAAATGGGACCTACAGGCCATTCCCGTGCGCATCATTCCCGTGGAACAACATGCTTAAGTTATTTTCTGCTTTTCGCAAAGACAAACTGTGGGATTTCCACGGCGGTATCCATCCGCCGGAGATGAAAACACAGTCCAGTGGTACACCGCTGCGCCAGCTTCCGCTGGCGACGCGATTTGTTATACCGTTAAAACAGCATATCGGCGCTGAGGGTGAACTGTGCGTCAACGTGGGCGACAGCGTGCTACGTGGTCAACCGCTGACCCGTGGGCGCGGGCGGATGTTGCCAGTCCACGCGCCAACCTCCGGTAATATTGTCGCCATTGCCCCCCACTCTACCGCGCATCCCTCTGCCCTGCCCGAACTGAGCGTCATTATTGAGGCTGACGGAGAAGATCGCTGGATTGAACGTGACGGCTGGAGCGATTATCGCTCTCGCGATCGCGACGCGCTGATTGAGCGTATACACCAGTTTGGCGTTGCCGGGCTGGGCGGTGCGGGTTTCCCGACCGGCGCGAAGCTGAAAAGTGGCGGCGATCTTATCGAGACCTTGATTATCAATGCCGCCGAGTGCGAACCCTATATCACCGCTGATGACCGCCTGATGCAGGACTGCGCCGCACAGATAGTCGAAGGCGTGCGCATCCTGATGCATATTCTGCAACCGCGCCAGGTGCTGATCGGTATTGAAGATAACAAACCGCAGGCCATTTCCATGCTGCGTGCGGTGCTGGCTGGTTCTCATGACATCCAGCTACGCGTCATCCCGACTAAATACCCGTCCGGCGGTGCAAAACAACTGACACAGATTCTGACCGGCAAGCAGGTTCCGCACGGCGGTCGTTCATCCGATATTGGTGTGCTGATGCAAAACGTCGGCACCGCTTATGCCATTAAGCGGGCCATTATCGACGGCGAACCTCTCACCGAACGGGTGGTAACACTTACCGGGGAGAGCGTCAGCAAACCAGGAAACGTCTGGGCACGTCTGGGGACACCAGTGCGTCACTTGCTGGAACATGCCGGTTTTTGTCCCTCCGCTGAACAACTGGTCATTATGGGTGGGCCACTGATGGGCTTTACCCTGCCCTGGCTTGATGTTCCGGTGGTGAAAATTACCAACTGCCTGTTGGCGCCCTCGGCCAGTGAAATGGGTGAGCAGCAGGAAGAGAAAGGCTGTATTCGCTGTAGCGCCTGTGCCGATGCCTGCCCGGCGGATCTGCTGCCGCAGCAGCTTTACTGGTTCAGTAAAGGCCAGCAGCATGACAAAGCCACTGCGCACAATTTGTCCGATTGCATTGAGTGCGGTGCCTGTGCGTGGGTCTGCCCAAGTAATATCCCGCTGGTCCAGTATTTTCGTCAGGAAAAAGCCGAGATTTACGCCATTGCGCAGGAAGAAAAGCGCAACGCCGAAGCTAAAGCGCGCTTTGAGGCGCGTCAGGCGCGTCTGGAGCGGGAAAAAGCCGCTCGCGCTGAACGCCACAAAAAAGCCGCTGTCCAGCCTGCCGCAAAAGATCAGCAGGCAATTGACGCAGCCCTTGCCCGCGTGCGTGAAAAACAGGCCACCAGCGCGCAACCCATCGTGGTTCAGGCCGGAAGCGTACCGGATAATAGCGAGGTGATTGCCGCCCGCGAGGCGCGTAAGGCGCAGGCGCGCGCACGTCAGGCAGAAAAAACGCAGCAACAAGATGTGCCGGAAAGTAACGCTATCGCCAGCGAAGTTGTCGATCCGCGTAAAGCTGCCGTCGAAGCGGCGATTGCACGCGCTAAAGCCCGTAAAGCCGGAGCCACAGACACGCAAACGGCTCCCGTCGCCGCTGAACCTATCGACCCGCGCAAGGCAGCCGTTGAAGCCGCTATCGCACGGGCAAAAGCCAAAAAATTGCAGCAGCAAGCGGCCAGTGACGTCGTCGTGCCCGTGGAAGCCCCGGCCCCCGTCGCCGCTGAACCTGTCGATCCGCGCAAGGCAGCCGTCGAAGCCGCTATTGTGCGGGCAAAAGCCAAAAAATTGCAGCAGCAAGGCGCCAGCGACGTCGTCGTGCCGGTGGAAACCCCGGCCCCCGTTGCCGTTGAACCTGTCGATCCGCGTAAGGCAGCCGTCGAAGCCGCTATCGCGCGGGCAAAAGCCAAAAAATTGCAGCAGCAGGCCGCACCAGCCCCTGCCGCCAATGACGATCCCCGAAAAGCGGCCGTAGCGGCAGCTATCGCCCGGGTTCAGGCAAAAAAAGCCGCACAGCAAGCAGTTAACGAGGATTAAATGGTTTTCAGAATTGCCAGTTCCCCTTATACCCATAATCAGCGCCAGACATCGCGCATTATGCTGCTGGTCGTGCTTGCGACTCTGCCCGGTATTGCAGCACAAGTTTGGTTCTTCGGCTGGGGAACGTTGTTGCAGATTATCCTTGCCTGCGGGAGTGCGCTGGCGGCAGAAGCGCTGGTATTACGGCTGCGTAAACAACAAATCGGGGCCATCCTCGGGGACAACTCTGCCCTGTTGACCGGTTTACTGTTGGCGGTCAGCGTTCCGCCCTTTACCCCCTGGTGGATGGTGGTGCTGGGCACGGTGTTCGCGGTTATCATTGCTAAACAACTCTATGGCGGCCTTGGGCATAACCCGTTTAACCCGGCAATGATCGGCTATGTGGTCCTGCTGATCTCCTTCCCTGTACAGATGACCAGTTGGTTACCGCCTTTTGAGATAGCCAAAACGGTTCCAGGCCTGATGGATGCCGTACAAATCATCTTCACTGGACATGCAGCCACCGGCCATACGATGGATAGCCTGCGGATGGGGATTGATGGCATCAGCCAGGCAACACCGCTGGATACCTTTAAAACATCGCTTCATGCCGGGCATCCGGTCGATGAGATCCTCAAATCGGCCATTTACAGCGGCGTGCTGGCGGGTGCAGGCTGGCAGTGGGTCAATCTGGGGTATCTGCTGGGTGGTATCTTCCTGCTGTGGCAGAAAACCATTCGCTGGCATATCCCGGTAGCCTTCCTGGTTTCGCTGACTGTCTGTTCAACGCTGGGCTGGATTTTCTCACCACAAAGTCTGGCGTCGCCGCAACTGCATCTGCTCTCGGGTGCCACTATGTTGGGCGCGTTTTTTATTCTGACCGACCCGGTTACCGCCTCGACAACCAATAAAGGCCGCCTGATTTTCGGCGCCCTTGCGGGATTACTGGTCTGGCTTATCCGTAGTTTTGGCGGTTATCCGGACGGCGTGGCCTTCGCCGTGCTGCTGGCAAACATTACCGTGCCATTAATTGATTACTTCACGCGCCCACGCGTGTACGGCCATCGTTAAGGAGTCGCCATGCTAGATACCATGCGTAAATACGGCATGACGTTGACGCTGTTCGCGGCGGCCTCAACCGGAATGACAGCAGCAATTCACCAGTTGACCAAATCGACCATTGCCGACCAGGCGGTGCAGCAGCAAAAGGCATTGTTTGGTCAGGTATTGCCCGGCGACATCTATAATAACGCCTTGCAGGAGAGCTGTTATCTGGTCGATGACCCGGCGCTGGGGAAAGGCAAACATAAAGTCTATATAGCCCGTAGAGACGATACGCCGGTCGCTGCGGTCATTGAAGCGACGGCACCCGACGGCTATTCCGGCGTTATTCAACTGCTGGTAGGCGCCGATTTTAACGGTACCATTCTTGGCACCCGCGTGACCGAGCATCACGAAACGCCGGGGTTGGGCGATAAAATAGAGTTGCGTATTTCTGACTGGATCACCCATTTCACGGGCAAGAAAATCGCAGGGGCCAATGACCCGCACTGGGCAGTGAAGAAAGACGGTGGCGATTTTGATCAGTTCACCGGAGCGACCATCACCCCGCGAGCGGTGGTCAATGCGGTGAAACGCGCCGGATTGTACGCGCCGACGCTGCCCGCGCAACTTTCCAGTTTACCGACCTGTGGAGAGTAACCATGAGCGAAATTAAAGACATTATTGTCCAGGGGTTGTGGAAGAATAACTCCGCGCTGGTTCAGTTATTAGGTATGTGCCCGCTGTTGGCGGTGACCTCCACCGCGACCAATGCGCTGGGCCTTGGCCTTGCCACTACGCTTGTGCTGACGCTGACCAATTTTACGATTTCACTGGTACGTCACTGGACGCCGTCTGAAATCCGAATTCCTATTTACGTAATGATCATCGCCTCCGTGGTGAGCATCGTCCAGATGTTGATTAACGCCTATGCCTATGGTTTGTATCAGTCGCTCGGTATCTTTATTCCGCTGATCGTTACCAACTGTATCGTGGTGGGGCGCGCGGAGGCGTTTGCTGCCAAAAAAAGCCCGGGATTGTCTGCCCTTGATGGCTTTGCCATCGGCATGGGGGCAACCTGCACCATGTTTACACTAGGGTCGATTCGTGAAATCCTCGGCAACGGAACCTTATTTGACGGCGCGGATGGCTTGCTGGGCAACTGGGCGAAAGTTTTGCGTATTGAAGTGTTTCATACGGACTCGTCCTTCCTGCTGGCCATGCTGCCGCCGGGGGCATTTATCGGCCTTGGCATGCTGCTGGCTATTAAATATCTGATTGACGAGAGAACGAAGAAACGTCGCGCAGCGACCGTTGCCGACGAAACTGCCCACACGGTGCCCGGGAAGGCCTGATGAACAAAACAAAGCGACGGGAGATCCTCACCCGCCTGCGGGATGCCAATCCGCACCCGACGACAGAGCTTAACTTCAACTCACCCTTTGAACTGCTGATTGCGGTCCTGCTTTCTGCGCAGGCAACCGACGTCAGCGTGAACAAGGCAACAGCCCTGCTCTACCCGGTTGCCAATACCCCGCACGCCATGCTGGAGCTGGGTGTCGAGGGCGTCAAATCCTATATTAAGACCATTGGTCTGTTTAATACCAAAGCGGAAAACGTCATTAAGACATGCCGTATTCTGGTGGAAAAACACGGCGGCGAGGTGCCGGAAGATCGTGCCGCGCTGGAAGCGCTACCGGGTGTCGGGCGGAAAACGGCTAATGTGGTACTGAATACGGCCTTTGGCTGGCCGACCATTGCTGTTGATACGCATATTTTTCGCGTCTGTAACCGCACCCACTTCGCGCCGGGGAAAAACGTTGAGCAGGTTGAAGAAAAGCTGCTGAGCGTCGTCCCGGCGGAATTTAAGGTCGATTGTCATCACTGGCTGATTTTACATGGCCGCTATACCTGCATCGCCCGTAAGCCACGCTGCGGCTCCTGCATTATCGAAGATTTATGCGAATTCGAGAGCAAAACCGAGCTCTGAATTCGCTTTACTCAGAACGGTCTAAAGACAACCAGCAAAATGATGACCGCCACGGCCACAATGACGATGGTCGTGGCGCGTGGCACCATCCCCGGCACCTTCGTGATTTCACCGCCAGCAAGCCGACGTAAGGTTGCGGATAACATTCCGTGAATACCTGACAGCAACACCACCAGCACCAGTTTGAGAATCAGCCACAGATGCGGCATCTGCCCGTGTGCCAGCACCATCGCCAGCCCCATGACCCACAGCACGATCATTGCCGGGGTGGTGACTTTACGACTCCAGTTGCGCACAAATGCCGCCAGCGCTGTCGCCGTCGGCGCATTTTTGCCCACCGCCTGTGCACACCAGGCCGCAGCCGTGGCCATGACAAAAATTCCACCAATCCAGATTATCGCCGCGATGATATGTAGTGCGTTAAGCCACGAATGCACGTTCATGAAATGACTCCAAAGAGTTACGAAAGAAGGACTTTGACAGTATCGCGTAACACTGTCATCGACTTGCTCATTTAAAGGAAAAAATCCGTGAAAACATTGATCTACTGCATTCTGATGAACAAGGCAAGAGGCGTGAGTAATGGGTTCTGCTGTTCATACTTTGCTATAAGCAAAAATGCATACCTGTAATGTTTTCTTGTTAACGCGCTTTATACGGCATAACTCGCATTTTTATCATATTATCTGTTGCTTATTAGCTTTTAATCAGAGCCAATGTTTTTTTATGACAAAAAAATTCTACAGATGTGTGATTTTTATCACATTGATGCAAGCGTGTTAAAAAAAGGATCTTTAGCTGAACGAAAACAAGGACAGAGAGTGTCATGCAGGGTTTAAACCAACACATAAGACCATTAATTATAATCAGACCAGGCTGATAAACTGCCATTACCGCTTAACAGCAGAAGATATCACCTTTGACCAAATTTTACCGGCCTGCATTAGTGAAAAAAACTGCCATTAATTACCCTGCAAAATTTAACTCTGAATAACATTTCCACCGCTGGATTATAATATCGCTAAAGATAAATGTAACAGATCATTACAAAAGCCTTGCCTCGAATCCCAGGATCAGGAACATTACCCGCCGTTTTCCCTCCAGCAATAATTATAAGCGCGATGAATACTGGGCATCGCGTCTCGAATCACCCCATTAATATGGGATGTAAAAAAAGAGGTCTATGTGTCAACTGCAAACAAACCAACCGAAAGTGTGAGTCTGAACGCTTTCAAACAACCTAAAGCATTCTATTTGATCTTCTCCATCGAGCTGTGGGAGCGTTTCGGCTTCTATGGTCTGCAGGGGATCATGGCTGTCTACCTGGTTAAACAACTGGGTATGTCTGAAGCGGACTCCATTACCCTGTTTTCCTCTTTTAGCGCGCTGGTTTACGGTCTTGTCGCTATTGGCGGCTGGCTGGGCGATAAAGTTCTGGGGACAAAGCGCGTTATCATGCTGGGGGCCATTGTGCTGGCCATCGGTTACGCACTGGTAGCGTGGTCTGGTCACGATGCCAGTATCGTATATATGGGTATGGCGGCGATCGCCGTCGGTAATGGTCTGTTTAAAGCCAACCCGTCTTCCCTGCTCTCCACCTGCTACGCAAAAGATGACCCGCGTCTCGACGGTGCATTCACCATGTATTACATGGCTGTTAACGTCGGTTCTTTCTTCTCTATGCTGGCTACCCCGTGGCTGGCTGCAGAATTTGGCTGGAGCACCGCGTTTGCCCTGAGCGTCGTCGGTCTGCTGATCACCATCGTGAACTTCGCGTTCTGCAAGCGTTGGGTCAAAAACTACGGTTCTAAACCTGACTTCGAGCCGGTTCGTATGGGCTACCTGCTGGCTACCATCGTAGGCGTTGCTATCCTGATTACCATCGCCACATGGCTGCTGCATAACCAGGGCATCGCACGTATGGTGCTGGGTGTGGTTGCACTGTGCATCGTGTGCCTTTTCGCAAAAGAGACATTTGCTCTGCAGGGCGCGGCGCGTCGTAAAATGATCGTCGCTTTCATTCTGATGCTGCAGGCCATTGTCTTCTTCGTCCTGTACAGCCAGATGCCGACATCGCTGAACTTCTTCGCCATTCGTAACGTTGAACATACGCTGCTGGGTATCACGTTCGAACCGGAGCAGTTCCAGGCGCTGAACCCGTTCTGGATTATTATTGGTAGCCCGATCCTGGCTGCTATCTATAACAAAATGGGCGATACCCTGCCGATGCCGTATAAGTTTGCCATCGGTATGGTGCTGTGTTCAGGTGCATTCCTGATCCTGCCGCTGGGTGCGAAGTTCGCCTCTGATGCCGGTATCGTCTCCGTAAACTGGCTGGTTGCGAGCTACGGGCTGCAGAGTATCGGTGAACTGATGATTTCCGGTCTGGGCCTCGCCATGGTGGCACAGCTCGTTCCACAGCGTCTGATGGGCTTTATCATGGGTAGCTGGTTCCTGACGACCGCCGGTGCGAACATCATCGCAGGCTATGTCGCAAACCAGATGGCTATCCCGGAAAACGTCACCGACCCACTAATGTCACTGGATGTCTACGGTCACGTCTTCCTGCAAATCGGTATTGTGACTGCTGTTATCGCCGCGCTGATGATCCTCGCCGCGCCGAAACTGAACCGCATGACCCAGAGTGATGATAGCGATAAAGCCGCGAAAGCGTCGGAAACCGCGACAGCATAAGACTGCGCAGAGTTTCAGCAGAAAGCCGTTAACGCACGTTAACGGCTTTTTTTTTATACCCGCAGGTAATAACCTATGCCCGAATTCAACCACCGGAGTGAAGAATGAAACTGTTTTATAAACCAGGCGCCTGCTCACTGGCTTCCCATATTGTTCTGCGCGAAGCAGGTAAAGATTTTGAACTGGCACGCGTGGATTTAGCAAAAAAATGCCTGGAAAATGGTGATGACTTTTTGGCTATCAACCCGAAAGGACAGATCCCGGCACTGGCCATTAATGCCGACACCCTGTTAACCGAAGGCGTGGCGATTATGCAATATGTGGCTGACAGCGCGCCGAAAAGTGACCTGCTGCCGCCGGTAGGTTTCCTGAGCCGTTACAAGACGCTGGAGTGGCTGAATTTCGTGGCAACTGAGCTGCATAAAGGGTTTACTCCCCTGTTTCGTCCGGATACGCCGGAAGCGTTCAAACCGACCGCTCGCGCTCTGCTGGAAAAGAAACTGGAGTATGTTGACGCGGCGCTGGCAGACCAGCAGTGGATTAACGGCGAGAACTTCTCCATTGCCGATGCATACCTGTTCACGGTACTGCGCTGGGCGGTAGCGGTGAAACTGAACTTCCCGCAGGCCGGGAATATTGCCAACTATATGCAACGCGTGGCCTCTCGTCCGGCGGTTGCCGCCGCTATGGCCGCAGAAGGGATTTAATCTTCCACGCTTTTGCCATAAAAAAAGGAGTGGTTTCCCACTCCTTTTTCATGTTTCGCGTATCTGCCGGTTATTTCCAGCACACCAGACAGTAGTTCTTCTTACCGCGACGTAGCAGCGTATAACGACCGAAGAGAATGTCCGTTTCCTGGAAGAAATATTCCGGGTCAGACTGTTTCTCGCCGTTGATGGTGACCGCGTTGGAGGCGATGGTTTTACGCGCCTGACCACGAGATGGCTGCAGCTCTGAGTCTACCAGCGCCTGCATCAGGTCTGCGCCTTTCTCCATTTCGATCATCGGCACACCGTCCTGCGCCAGTTGCTCGAAATCCGCCTCGCTGAGATCGCTCAGGTTGCCGTTAAAAAGGCTTTCGGTAATGCGTTTTGCCGCCACCAGCCCTTCTTCGCCATGAACCAGTTTGGTCACCTGCTCGGCCAGCACATACTGGGCACGCGGGGCTTTGCCGCTGTTCTTGTCTTCTTCTTCCAGAGCATTGATCTCTTCAATGTCCATAAAGGTGAAGAATTTCAGGAAGCGATAAACGTCAGCATCCGCGGTATTGATCCAGAACTGGTAGAATTTGTACGGGCTGGTTTTCTTCGGATCGAGCCAGACTGCGCCACCTTCGGTTTTGCCGAACTTCGTGCCGTCAGCTTTGGTGATCAGCGGAACGGTCAGGCCAAAGACCTGATTCTGGTGCAGGCGACGGGTCAGATCGATACCGGAGGTGATGTTCCCCCACTGGTCGGAACCGCCAATCTGCAGCGCCACACCGTGCAGTTTGTTCAGGCAGGCAAAGTCGTAACCCTGCAGCAGGTTGTAGGAAAACTCAGTAAACGAGATACCCTGATCGTCACGGTTCAGACGCTGCTTCACCGCTTCTTTGTTGATCATCTGGTTAACGGAGAAGTGCTTGCCGATATCGCGCAGGAAAGTCAGCACGTTCATATTGCCGAACCAGTCGTAGTTGTTGGCCGCAATCGCCGCGTTTTCACCACAGTTGAAGTCGAGGAACGGCGCAACCTGTTTGCGGATTTTATCCACCCACTCCTGCACCGTGTCTTCGGTATTCAGTTTACGCTCAGCGGCTTTGAAACTCGGGTCGCCAATCAGCCCCGTCGCGCCGCCCACCAGCGCGACAGGTTTGTGCCCGGCCTGCTGGAAGCGTTTCAGGCATAACAATGGAACAAGATGCCCCAAATGCAAGCTGTCGGCGGTAGGGTCGAAGCCGCAATAGAGCGCGATCGGGCCTTGCGCCAGTCGCTCTGCTAACGCTTCCTCGTCCGTCACCTGGGCTACCAGCCCGCGCTCTTGCAATTGTTTAATCAAGTTACTGCTTGCCATCAAATTCTCCATTTAAAACGACTGCACCTCTGCCGGTACACGACTTTTCGCCAGTTGCGAAAGTTACATAGAATAAAGCGCCGGATGCAGGAGCACCAGCGCTTAGCTCAACATTTTTCAGGGTTTACGGCGCGAGGCGATCAATTTTCCATGCGTCATTTTCACGCTGGTATAAAAAACGGTCGTGGAGACGATGCGCGCCTCCCTGCCAGAACTCCATTTGCTCAATACTGACGCGATAGCCGCCCCAGAAGCTGGGTAACGGCACTTCGCCCTGCTGGAACTTCTGCTTGAGTTCAAGGAATTTGCTTTCAAGAATGCCACGCGCGGAGATCCGGCTGGATTGCTGCGAGACCCACGCGCCAATCTGGCTGTCGCGTGGACGGCTGTGGAAATACTTCACCACTTCGAGGGTAGAAAGGCGCTCAGCTTTACCGATCACCATGACCTGGCGCTCCAGCATGTGCCACGGAAACAACAGGCTGATAGCCGGGTTTTTCTCGATCTGGTGGGCTTTGCGGCTGCCCAGGTTGGTATAAAACACCAGGCCTTTCTCGTCATAGTGTTTGAGCAGCACAATACGCTGGTAAGGTTGACCGGTTTCATCAACAGTCGCAACGACCATCGCGGTCGGATCGGCGAGTTTGGCTTCACACGCCTGACCAAGCCAGCGCTCAAACAGCGGCAACGGTTCGGAGGGAAGATCGGCGCGGCGCAAGCCGCCTTTGGTGTACTCACGGCGCAAATGCGCGATTTGCTGCAATTGATCGTTATCAGACATGGCGTTAGCAAGATGAATTATCAGGTGGGGCTATTGTGCCCCCCCCTTGCGAAAATCTCAACGCCGCGGATTTTGTAACTGACAGTTATTCAGTACGATGCGATCGCGCTTGTAGACCGTGGCGCCATCACCCTTCGACCAGAAAACATAAATACCGTCAGTGTAGCGTGTCCCCGACGCCGACAGACCTTGCTTGAGGATCAGCGGCGTATTGTCATAAATAAAGCTCACTTCCTGGCGGGGATGGTTCAATTTCACCGTAAGCGGCTTTTCGTCACACTGATAGTTAAGCGTATCCGTATTCATGCGCTCAACAAACTGGTTGTAGTAACTACACCCGGCGAGAAGCGCGGGCAGGCAGGCGATTAACACTCTTTTCATTAGGTTTTCCCGAGACTGTCCTGGTCATGGAGGACGCGAATAACGTCCTCCGTAAACCCCGGAGTCTAACGGTACGCAGCCTGGGTGAAAGTCAGTTAACTCTGATTCTGTCGCGGATTAGCCGGATAGATAGCCCCCAGCACGCTGGCCTGCGATGCCCCCGTTACCGAAGGTAAGTTGCCGGGTAAACCGGCCAGCGTACGCCAGGCAAGCCAGGCAAAGGCCAGGGCTTCCATATCATCGCCGCTGATTCCCGCCTCATCCGTCGTGGTGACCTCAGTACCCGGCAGCAGCGCAGAAAGGCGCGCCATCAACAACGGATTACGGCTCCCCCCACCACAGACCAGCAACCGTTCGCAGCCGCCGCACAACAATACCTGTTCGGAAATCGTCACCGCCGTCAGTTCTACCAGCGTGGTTTCGACATCGCGCGGATCCAGCGCCGGGAAAATAGCCAACTGACGCTCAAGCCAGCCATAGTTAAAATATTCACGTCCGGTGCTTTTCGGCGCGGGTGCAGCAAAATAGGGATCGCTGAGCATGTTTTGCAGCAGCGGCAGGACGACTTTCCCACCACTCGCCCACTGGGCGTCTTTATCGTAGGGCTTGCCAAGTTGACGCCAAATCCAGGCATCCATCAGCATATTTCCTGGCCCGGTGTCATAACCGCGGACCGGCTTGTCCGGGAAAAGTAGCGAGATATTGGCGATGCCGCCGATGTTCAGCACTATCCGGCGCTCGATGGGATGTGCCAGTAACGCATGATGAAACGCCGGGACCAGCGGTGCCCCCTGCCCGCCAAGGGCAATATCGCGGCGGCGGAAATCCCCGACCACGGTCACACCGGTTAACGCGGCGATTTGATTGTTATCACCAATTTGCAGCGTATGAGGCGCATCGCCGGTGGGTTCATGCCAGATGGTTTGACCGTGGCAACCAATAGCCACGATATCTTTTGCACTGAGTTGTTCTTGCGCCATCAACGCAAGGACAGCTTCGGCAAAGAGTTTGCCCAGACGCGTATCCAGTTGCCCCAGTTGCGACAGGGTGAGTGGTTGGCCCTGGCAAATGCTCAGAACAGCTTCTTTCAGCGCTATCGGCATCGGCCAGGTGAGACTGGCCTGTTGGGCGACCATCTTGTCATCAATAGCGGCAAGCACAACATCCACACCATCAAGGCTTGTTCCCGACATTACGCCAATATAGCGACCCGATTTCATACGCCTTCCTCGTTGCAGGGCTTTAGACGCTCACTCCACCATAAAGTGTTTTGTAAAGCTATCGATTACAAATACTTTTTAACAATCGAATCAGAGCTCACTGAAGGAAAAACAGCGGCAGACGCTTATAATCGGCTTGTTTAGGACCGGTTAAATCCATCATTGTTATTATTTTTGCTATGTTTTGGCAGAAGATGTGACCTGGTGTGACTAAATGCCATATAATTTAACCATGACGGATGCTCAACTGAGCATGTTTTGGTGAACAGGAGATTCATAGATGATGTTACGTGCACTGGCAGTTACGCTGGTTGGATTTACTCTGGCGGGTTGTGTTAATGACAGTACTCTTTCCGGAGATGTCTATTCCGCTTCAGAAGCCAAACAAGTACAAAATGTCACTTACGGCACCATTGTCAACGTTCGTCAGGTACAGATCCAGGGCGGTGACGACAGCAACGTTGTCGGCGCTTTGGGTGGCGCAGTTCTGGGTGGCTTCCTGGGCAACACCGTGGGCGGTGGCGCCGGGCGTTCTCTTGCAACAGCGGCGGGTGCTGTGGCGGGTGGCGTAGCCGGTCAGAGCGTGCAGGGTGCGATGAATAAATCACAGGGTGTGGAGCTGGAAATTCGTAAAGACGATGGCAGCAGCATTATGGTTGTGCAGAAACAGGGCAACTCCCGTTTCGTCGCCGGCCAGCGTGTCGCACTGGCAAGCAATGGTCGCCAGGTTACCGTCTCCCCGCGTTAATGGCATCACTGCCTTCGCAGGCAACGACCTGAACGTAGGGATAAAAAAAGCCTCGCAGATGCGAGGCTTTTTAATTACAACTGAGCATTAGTCTCGCGACTGCAACTCAATGATGTTCTGTTCCAGCCTGGCAATCAGGCTAATCAACAAATCCAGCTCTTCCGGTGAAATACCCGAAAGAATTTCGCCCCGCGTTTGCTTAATCACCGTTTCCATTTCTTCGATGATCGGGTCAGCTTTTTCTGTCAATTTGATCCGTTTTGCACGGCGGTCATTGGCACAGGTCTGGCGAGAAATAAGCCCTTTCTCTTCCAGTTGGTCCAACGTACGCACCAGCGAAGGCTGCTCGATGCCGATCGCTTTTGCCAGTTGAATTTGCGACTGATCGGGAGGCAGCTGATGGATGTTATGCAGCGTGACCCAATGCGTTTGCGTCAATTCCAGAGGTTTCAGGCGATGGTCAATCAGAGCACGCCAGATGCGCACTAAGCGTGCCAGATCAGAACCTAATGGCGATTCCAATTTCATCTCCTTATAATTAGCTTGCTAAGTTATTATACTCATTTTAGAATAGTGTGCAGCATTTATATTGGTAAAACAAATGCATTGCTGCCTTCACCGTGTTCGCCCATTCTTAATATCTCCGTCTGGCGGTCTTCGCCGTCAAAACGAACCGGTGAACCTTTCTGTAAAGGACTAACGCTTGTGACGCTGACAATTCGCTCCCCGGAATTTCCCCTGCAGGACCTAATCTTCGGCGCTTCGGTCTACTTTCCCCCTATCTTTAAAGCAGTACTGCTGGGGTTTATGGTGTGGCTGGTTTTGCATCGCTTACTGCGTGACTGGATGTACGCAGGGGATATCTGGCATCCCATCCTGATGGATCTCTCACTTTTCGTGATCGCAATCAGTCTGTCTCTCGGCTTTTTGATCATGTGGTAACTATGCGCCTGAAATCACTTAAATACTTTTCGACGTTACTGGTTCTGGCCGTGGCGCTCGCCGCTGGCTGGTGGTTATGGAATTTCTATATGCAGGCCCCCTGGACGCGCGACGGTAAAGTCCGCGCCGAGCAGGTCAGCATCACCCCGCAAGTGTCAGGAAGCATTACTGAGCTGAATATCAAAGACAACCAGTTGGTTAAAGCGGGCGATATTCTGTTCCGAATCGACGACACACCGTACAAAATCGCCGTGCTGAATGCCCAGGCGCAACTGGCGCGCGCGCAAACCGATCTCTCCAAAGCCAACAATGAAGCCAACCGTCGCCGCCATTTGTCGAAAAATTATATTTCAGCAGAAGATCTCGATACCGCGAATATCAATGTGAAGGCGATGCAGGCGAGCGTCAATGCGGCCGAGGCCGCCCTGCAACAGGCGCAATGGCAACTTTCACAAACGCAGGTAAAAGCCCCCGTAGACGGCTGGATAACCAATCTTTCCACCCGCACCGGCAACTACGCCACCGCCGGGCAACCGCTGTTTGCACTCATCGACAGCCACTCTTTTTATGTGGTGGGGTATTTCGAAGAGACAAAATTGCGTCATATTCGGGAAGGTGCTGCGGCGCAAATCGTTCTCTACAGCGGCAATTTCACGTTACAGGGTCACGTTTCCAGTATCGGTCGGGCAATTTATGATCAGAGCGTCGAGACCGACAGCGGTCTGGTGGCAGACATCAAGCCGAATGTGCCCTGGGTGCGTCTGGCCCAGCGCGTGCCTGTTCGGATTCAATTCGATTCCCTGCCCGCCGATGTGACGCTGGTGTCCGGCACCACCTGCACGGTATCGATCGGCGGCGCGAAGTGAAAATCGCGATTCCCCTGCCCTGGCTTACCGCGACGCGCCCTCAGTGGCGGTACGCCATGCGCAATAGTATTGCGATGTGCCTGGCCCTGACCGTCGCCTATTACCTCAATCTGGATGAACCTTACTGGGCAATGACTTCTGCCGCCGTCGTGAGTTTTCCGACCGTGGGCGGGGTGATCAGTAAAAGTCTCGGTCGCGTCGCGGGCAGCCTGTTGGGAGCGACGGCGGCGATGATCATTGCCGGACATACGCTTAACGATCCGTGGTTGTTTCTGTTCGCTATGGCCGCATGGATAGGTTTTTGTACCTGGGCCTGCGCGCAGTTCAGTAATAACGTCGCTTACGCCTTCCAGCTTGCGGGGTACACCGCCGCGATTATTGCCTTTCCGGTGGTCAATATTACGGACACCACCGAACTGTGGGATATCGCCCAGGCGCGCGTTTGTGAGGTGCTGCTGGGGATTTGCTGTGGCGGCATGATGATGATGATCATGCCGAGCACGTCTGACGGTACCGCGTTGCTGAGCGCGCTGAAAAAGATGCACGCCCGCCTGCTCGAACATGCCAGCCTGCTCTGGCAACAGGAGATAACCGACGCCATCCGCACCGCCCATGAAAATGTGATTGGGCAGATATTGACCATGAATTTGCTGCGCATCCAGGCCTTCTGGAGCCACTATCGTTTTCGTCGTCAGAACCGGCTTCTCAACCACCTGCTCCATCAGCAATTACGTCTGACCAGCGTTATCTCCAGCCTGCGCCGACTGCTATTGAACTGGCCGCATCCGCCTGAGAATACGCGAGCAATACTCGAAACGTTGCTGGCGGAGCTCGCCCGGCCCGGTGCGCACTTTTATACCGTAGCGCGCATTATTGCCCCTCTCGCGCCGGTGAATGACGACGACTATCGGCACCGCGCCTTCTGGCACCGCTTGCGCTATTTCTGCCGACTGTATCTTGCCAGCAGCCGGTGGCTGGCGCGCCTTGAAAATGCCACCCCGATAACCGAATTTACACTGCCCAGAAGCCGTGCTCTGGCGCGCTTTACCGATAACGCCGAGGCGCTGTGGAGCGGGATACGTACTTTCTGTGCACTGAGTCTGGTGGGTGCCTGGACGATCACCAGCCAGTGGGAACACGGCGATGCGGCGCTGACCCTTGCCGCCATCAGTTGCGTACTCTATTCGGTTTCTCCCGCCCCGTTTAATTCATTGACGCTTCTTCTACGTACGCTCGCGTTGCTGACATTATTCAGTTTCGTCGTGAAGTTTGGTCTGATGGTACAGATCAGCGATTTATGGGTGTTCTTGTTATTTTTGCTGCCACTGCTGACCACGATGCAGTTGCTCAAGCTCCAAATGCCCAAACTGGCCGGGCTGTGGGGGCAATTGATTGTTTTTATGGGATCGTTTATTTCGGTGACCAATCCTCCGGTTTATGATCTCGCGGATTTTTTAAATGACGATCTGGCGAAAATTCTCGGCGTGGCGCTGGCGTGGCTCTCTTTTGCCGTTTTGCGCCCAGGGTCAGATGCACGCAAAAGCCGCCGTCATATTCGTGCGCTTCGGCGAGGTTTTGTCGACCAGCTCAGCCAAATGCCGACGATGAGCGAGCATGAATTTGAGTCGGTGGTTTATCACCATATTAGTCAGTTGAGTAACAGCAAAGATGCGCTCGCCCGCCGCTGGTTATTACGCTGGGGAGTGGTTTTGCTCAACTGTTCGCATGTGGTCTGGCAACTGCGCGACTGGGAGGCACGCTCAGATCCCTTGTCGAAAGTCAGGGATCTCTGTCTGAGCCTGTTACGCGATGTGATGAGTGAACGCGGCGTGCAACAGCGCCCACTGGCCGCAACGCTTAGCGAACTGCAACGGATTTGTGATGCGCTGGCACGCCATCATCAACCTGCCGCACGGGAACTGGCATCGCTTATCTGGCGATTGTATTGCTCGTTATCGCAACTGGAGCAAGCCCCGGCAGCAGGCACACTGGCCGATTCCGCTAGCGGATAACACCACAGGCGTAACGCGCCCCGCCACCGCCGAGCGGTTTCGGCGAATCAGACATGTTATCGCCGCCAACGTGAACCATCAGGGCTTTGTCTTTCACGTCACTGAGTTTTTTCAGACGCGGCGCAACCACCGCATCGGTCGCCTTACCGTCGTTGTTAACCACCAGCACCGGTAAATCCCCTAAATGTCCCATCCCCTCGGGGCCTTCGTGTTTACCGGTTTTATCGGGATCGAGGTGACCACCAGCCGCCTCGGCAGCAGAGGGTTTTCCGTCTTTCAACGCAGGCTCACACGATCCTTTTGCATGAACATGAAAGCCATGTTCACCGGGCGGGAGTCCTTTTAAATCGGGCGTAAATTTCAGCCCCTTATCGGTTTCGCTGATGTTCACCGTGCCGACGGACTGCCCCGTCCCCTCGGCAGTGACGAGGTTCATCTTCACTTCGGTACTGGCCGCCTGCGCACCGGCGCAGACGAACAGTGTCAACACTGCCAGACTAAAACGCTTCATATGACCTCCGTTTTTGGCTTTTGCCCTGTAAGTTTAAACCAGGGAAAAAGATTTGGCGGAAAGTCACCTTAGCGCTTATCAGGGAACATCGTAACCCAGGGCCGCTTTGCGGATGCGGAACCACTGCTGGCGGGTCATCTCAAGGCTTGCCGCTCCCAGCGCCGAACGGACGCGTTCAATTTTTCCGGAACCGATAATCGGCAGCGGCTGCGACGGCAGACGCATCACCCAGGCATACACCACCTGTTCAATACTCTGGGCATTCAGCTCTTGCGCCACTTTCGCCAGTTCATCACGCAGTGGCTGGAACGCCTCGTCGTTGAACAGACGTCCACCGCCAAGGCAGGACCAGGCCATCGGCCGAATGCGCAATTGCTGGAGTTGATCGAGCGTACCGTCCAGTAATAGCGGCTGGTGAATCGGAGAAATCTCAACCTGGTTGGTCGCCAGGGTAAACGGCAGGCGCGACTGGAGCAGCGAGAACTGCGCCGGGGTGAAGTTCGACACGCCAAAATGGCTCACTTTGCCGCTCTGGTGCAGATGCAAAAACGCCTCAGCCACTTCATCGGCATCCATCAGCGGATCCGGGCGATGAATGAGCAGCAGGTCCAGACGTTCGGTCGCCAGATTCACCAGTGACTGTTCGGCACTGGCGATGATGTGATCGCGGCTGGTGATATAGTGGCCCAGCACATTCTCAGCACGGGCAGTGGTGGCGATGCCGCATTTAGAGACAATCTCCATGCGTTGACGCAGATGGGGAGCCAGCTTGAGCGCCTCGCCAAAAGCCGCTTCGCACTGATAACCACCGTAGATGTCCGCATGGTCGACGGTGGTGACACCGAGATCCAGGTGCTCCTCAATAAAACTCACCAACTGACGGGCAGACATATTCCAGTCCATCAGTCGCCAGTAGCCCATCACAAAACGGGAGAACTCCGGTCCTTGCGGCGCAAGGGTAATTCTCTGAACCATAACCACTTCCTCAGCAATAATTTGCCATGAGTATACGCAATTATGGCGTCAAAACAGTGAAGGTTGCTCAGGTTCTTCAGGCGGGAGGGCTTTATTCGCCCGTAATTTGCGCAGAAAACGCTGACGACACAGGCGCAGGACATCCTGTTTTTGGGCGTCGCTCATGGTTTGCCAGTTGAACCGTTCTTCGCGGCTGCGCATACAGCCACGGCAAAATCCCCGCTCATCTGACTGGCATATTCCCCGGCACGGGCTCTGGACGGGGAAAAACTCCAGTTGTTCTGGCACGCATCGCCTCCTGTAGTATTCGTCTCTCTTTATTGAAGACTGCGCGCGCGGAACCTGCAAGATTGAGATCGCATCTATTGCTACTTGCAATAGACCAATCGGTCTAGTAGATTGTGCCCATGAGCAGAAATACTGAACACGATACCCGCGAACACCTGCTGGAAACCGGCGAGCGCTTATGCATGCATCGCGGTTTTACGGGCATGGGGTTAAGCGAATTACTGAAAACAGCGGAAGTGCCGAAAGGCTCTTTCTACCACTATTTTCGCTCGAAAGAGGCGTTCGGGGTTGCGATGCTCGAACGTCATTATGCCGGGTATCACCAGCGTCTGACGGATCATTTTGCCACAGGCGCAGGAAACTATCGCGATCGCCTGCTCGCGTATTATCAGCAAACACTGATCCAGTTTTGTGATCAGGGGATTATCAGCGGCTGCCTGACCGTCAAGCTTTCTGCTGAGGTGTGTGACCTGTCAGAAACGATGCGTGAAGCCATGGACAAAGGTGCCAGTGGCATTATCACCTTACTGGCACAGGCGCTGGAAAGCGGCCGCCGTGATCAGTGTCTGACCTTTACTGGTGATGCGCTGACCCAGGCGCAGGTGCTCTATTCCCTGTGGCTGGGTGCCAATCTGCAGGCTAAGATTTCACGCAGTGCCGTGCCGCTGGAAAGTGCGCTGGCCCATGCGAAAACGATTATTGCAGCGCCTCTTTAACAGGCGTTTTTATTTACCACTTTACTAGTCGACCGGTCTATTCAGGAGAATTTATGTCCAGCAATTTGTTTACGCCGCTGAAAATTGGCGCGATTACCATCCCAAACCGTGTGCTGATGGCTCCGCTGACACGTCTGCGCAGCATTGAGCCTGGCGATATCCCGACTCCGCTGATGGGCGAATACTACCGCCAGCGCGCCAGCTCTGGCCTAATCATCAGTGAAGCGACCCAAATCTCTGCACAGGCGAAAGGCTATGCAGGCGCGCCGGGCCTTCACAGCCCGGAACAAATTGCCGCATGGAAAAAAATCACCGCTGGCGTACACGCTGAAAACGGTCATATGGCGGTTCAGCTCTGGCACACCGGACGCATTTCTCACACCAGCCTGCAGCCTGGCGGCCAGGCACCTGTTGCCCCTTCGGCGATCAGTTCCGGTACCCGTACCTCCCTGCGTGACGCTAACGGCAACGCAACCCGCGAAGACACGTCGATGCCGCGAGCGCTGGAAACCAGCGAAATTCCGGGCATCGTCAATGATTTCCGTCAGGCCGTCATCAACGCACGTGAGGCCGGTTTTGATTTAGTCGAATTGCACTCTGCCCACGGCTATCTGTTGCACCAGTTCCTGTCACCGTCTGCCAACCAGCGTACCGACCAGTATGGCGGCAGCATCGAAAACCGCGCCCGCCTGGTGCTGGAAGTTGTTGATGCCGTAAGCGCTGCCTGGAGTGCGGATCGCATCGGTATTCGCGTCTCCCCTATCGGTTCCTTCCAGAACACCGATAATGGCCCGAATGAAGAAGAAGACGCACTGTACTTTATTGAAGAACTGGGTAAACGCGGGATTGCCTATCTGCACATGTCCGAGCCGGACTGGGCAGGCGGTCAGCCGTACACCGAGGAGTTCCGTCGCAAAGTGCGTGAGCGTTTCCACGGCCCCATCATCGGTGCTGGCGCCTACACGGTAGAAAAAGCAGAAGATCTGATTGCGAAAGGCTTGATTGACGCCGTGGCCTTCGGTCGTGCTTACATCGCTAACCCGGATCTGGTTGAACGCCTGCAGCGCAAAGCAGAACTGAACCCGCAACGCCCGGAAAGCTTCTATGGCGGTGGCGCGGAAGGTTATACCGACTACCCTTCTTTATAATCACTTCGTTGATAGCGGCAGGGATCCGCCGCTATACTAAAACTCTGTTTCGAATGACAATTCATTGACGCTTAAGAGGACATTATGCGCTTACTTCACACCATGCTGCGCGTTGGCGACCTGCAACGCTCCATTGATTTCTACACCAAAGTGCTGGGCATGCAGTTGCTGCGTACCAGTGAAAACCCGGAATACAAATACTCACTGGCCTTTGTGGGTTATGGTCCGGAAACAGAAACGGCAGTTATCGAACTGACCTATAACTGGGGCGTAGATAAATATGACCTGGGCAGCGCTTACGGTCATATCGCACTTGAAGTGGATAATGCGGCAGAAGCCTGTGAGCGTATTCGTCAAAATGGCGGCAACGTAACGCGTGAAGCGGGTCCGGTAAAAGGCGGCACCACCGTTATCGCTTTTATTGAAGATCCGGACGGCTATAAAGTCGAACTGATTGAAGCCAAAGACGCGGGACGCGGTTTGGGCAATTAATGCTTTACGGGCGCCTGTGGCGCCCGCTGTTTTACATCCCTTCGCAAAATTTGCCATAATGCGCTGCCATTTTCCCTTAGCAAGAGACTCCAATGTCCGATAACGCTCAACTTACCGGTCTGTGCGACCGTTTTCGCGGTTTTTACCCTGTCGTGATTGATGTTGAAACCGCCGGGTTTAACGCCAAAACCGATGCACTGCTGGAGGTCGCTGCCATCACACTGAAAATGGACGACCAGGGTTGGTTAATGCCTGACAGCACCCTGCATTTTCATGTTGAACCGTTTGAGGGAGCGAACCTGCAGCCGGAAGCACTGGCATTTAACGGTATCGACCCGAATAACCCGCTGCGGGGTGCCGTGAGCGAGCACGACGCGCTCCACGCTATTTTCAAGATGGTGCGCAAAGGTATTAAAGATCAGAACTGTAATCGCGCCATTATGGTGGCTCACAACGCCACCTTCGACCACAGCTTTATGATGGCTGCCGCTGAGCGCGCATCCCTTAAGCGTAATCCGTTCCATCCGTTCGTCACTTTCGACACCGCCTCGTTGAGCGGGCTGGCGCTGGGGCAAACGGTGCTCTCAAAAGCCTGCGCCACCGCCGGCATTAATTTCGACGCAACCCAGGCGCACTCCGCGCTGTACGACACTGAGCAGACTGCGCTGTTGTTTTGCGAGATAGTTAACCGCTGGAAACGGCTGGGCGGCTGGCCGCTACCCATCGCAGATAGCGAGGCATAAAAAAAGCGACCCGAAGGTCGCTTTTTTATTGCGATGATTATTCCGCGTCCGGCTCTTCGGATTTGTACTTCGCCGCCGTCTCTTTGATCAGCTGCTGCAATTCGCCGCGCTGGTACATTTCGATTACGATGTCGCACCCGCCAACCAGCTCGCCATCAACCCACAGTTGCGGGAAGGTCGGCCAGTTTGCATATTTCGGCAGCTCGGCGCGAATGTCCGGGTTTTGCAGAATATCAACGTAAGCAAAACGTTCGCCACAGGCGGAGAGCGCTTGCACTGCCTGTGCGGAAAAGCCGCAGCTTGGCAGCTTCGGAGAGCCTTTCATATACAGGAGAATCGGGTTTTCAGCGATCTGACGCTGGATTTTTTCAAGGGTAGAGCTCATTGTCTTGCTTCCTTCAACTTCTTTTCGGCAGATAGTCGTCATTGTAACGGTTAAGGTGCGTAACCGAAAATAACATTTTGTTCACCACTCATTATTTTATCGTCTGTTGCGATAAGTTGCTTTTAAAATATCACTTATCTTACGTTTCACCGCACGTCAATAGTTCAACATTTGAGCTTCTTCCAGAGTCAATTGGTGATTTTTTTTGCGCTTGCTAACGAAACACAGTTTTAGATGCAAAAACCCTATTAACTTTTGTGCTTTTTTTAGATTAGAATCGACGCGGTTCTAAATCATACGCAAGCATTATTGAATGCCTGCACTTATCAGGGGATTGCTCAGTGGCGCGAATTCATACAGCTTCGATCACGCTCTGTGCTTTGTTGTTCACCACGTTGACTTTCACGCCATTAGCGAATGCTTCCGAGCAGACGCGAGGTTCGGCCGTGCATAAGACAACGCATCTGGCGAAAGCATCCGAGAGTAAGAAAAAAACCACCACAGAAAAAACATCAAAGAAAAGCAGTCGCACCGAAACAAAAACAACGGCTAAAGCCGGAAATAAAAAAGTGGCAGTGACGAAAAAATCGTCAACCAGCAGCAAAAATACCACCAGTAAGAATTCCTCCCGTCACAGTAAAACCAGCACGAAACCCATCGCCGCTACCGCTATGACGGAAAAATGCACAAAGCGTAAAGGCCATAAACCGCACTGTGTAAAAGTGAAAAACAGCAAACTTGTTGCGCTTTCCGATGCGCACAAAGTCCGCATCCAAAAAGTACAGAAAACTGCCATGTCCAAACTGATGAATCAGATTGGCAAACCTTATCATTGGGGCGGCACCTCCCCGATGACCGGCTTTGATTGCAGTGGTCTGGTCTATTACGCCTATAAAGATCTGGTGAAATTCCGCATTCCCCGCACCGCGAACGAAATGTATCACCTGCGTGATGCCTCTCCGGTCAACGTTGCGGAACTGGAAAGCGGCGATCTGGTGTTCTTCCGTACGCAGGGTCGTGGTACCGCGGATCACGTGGGAGTGTATGTCGGCAACGGCAAATTCATTCAGTCACCACGCAGCGGCCAGGATATTCAGATTACCTCATTAAGCGAAGATTACTGGCAGCGTCATTATGTGGGTGCCCGCAGAGTGGTTACGCCAAAAACCATCCGCTAATCTCCTGCCTGCCGCTAATGCGGCAGGTAACTCTCTCTTTTTTCTCCCCTTTCGATTTGCTACCCTATCCTTACACTCAATAAGGTTATTGAGTGCATTACAACAATAAGGAGTGAAGCAATGTCGTTCGAATTACCTGCATTACCGTATGCAAAAGACGCCCTGGCTCCGCACATTTCTGCGGAAACACTGGAGTACCATCACGGCAAACATCATCAGGCTTATGTTACCAACCTGAACAACCTGATTAAAGGCAGCCCGCTGGAAGGTAAAACGCTGGAAGAGATTATTCGTAGCTCTGAGGGCGGCGTGTTTAACAATGCAGCCCAGGTCTGGAACCATACCTTCTACTGGCATTGTCTGGCCCCGAACGCAGGCGGTGAACCAACCGGTGCAGTGGCGGCTGCGATCACCGAAGCTTTTGACAGCTTTGCTGAGTTTAAAGCGAAATTCACGGATGCCGCAGTGAAGAACTTTGGTTCAGGCTGGACGTGGCTTGTGAAAAACGCCGATGGCAAACTGGCCATTGTTTCGACATCAAATGCCGGAACACCGCTGACCACCGACGCCACGCCGCTGCTGACTGTGGATGTGTGGGAACACGCTTACTACATTGACTATCGTAACGCCCGTCCAAACTATCTGGAGCATTTCTGGGCGCTGGTCAACTGGGAGTTTGTCGCGAAGAACCTCGCCGCGTAATCATCAGGAGGGGAAACCCTCCTGTTTTTTTACTCCGCTGCTGTGCAGGTGCGTTCTGCGCTGGCTCTGCCGGAAAACAGCACCAACAGTAGTGCCATCCCTGCAATAATCGCCCCGGTAACCGGCACAACGGTATACCCCAGACCACCCGAAATCACCGCGCCCCCTGCCGCTGCCCCCAGCGCATTGCCCAGGTTAAACGCGCCAATATTGACAGACGACGACAATCCGGGTGCTTCATGTGCCACACGCATAACACGCATCTGCAACGGAGGCACTACCGCAAAGGTTGCCGCGCCCCAGATAACCATGCTGATTGCCGCACCGATCTCACTGCGCGCCAGCCAGGGGATCGCAACCATAATCACGATCAATAACAGCAAGAAGCCTTTCAGGGTCGCTGTGACCGAGCGGTCAGCCAGCTTGCCACCAAGGTAGTTGCCAATGGAGAATCCAACGCCCACCAGCACCAGCATCGCGGTGATAAAGGCCGGTGTGGCATCGGTAATACGGTGCAGGACCGGTGAAATGTAGGTGTAAAGCGTGAACATCGCCCCTGCCCCCAGTACCGTCGTCAGTAACGCGGAAACCACCTGAGGTCGCATTAAGACCGCCAGCTCTTTGCGCACATCAGGACGTTCGCCGGCACTGCCTTTCGGCAAGGAAAAATAGAGACTGACCATGGCGATAACCCCCAGCCCCGCCGTAGCAAGGAACGACATGCGCCAGCCAATCGCCCCGCCCAGCCAGGTTGCTGCAGGCACACCGCCAATATTGGCGATAGTCAGCCCCATAAACATGGTCGCCACTGCGCTTGCCTGTTTTTCTTTTGCCACCACGCTTGCAGCCACCACAGAACCCAACCCAAAGAAAGCGCCATGATTAAGGCTTGTAATAATGCGGGAGAGCATCAGTGTTGTGTAATCAGGTGAAAGTGCTGACAGCACATTGCCGAGGGTAAAAATCGCCATCAGGAATACCAGCGCATTACGTCGTGCCCGGTGTGAAAGCAGCAATGTCATTAACGGTGCTCCAACCATCACGCCAATGGCATAAGCGCTAATAAGCATACCCGCTGCCGGGATCGAGACATCCACGCCCTGGGCGATAACGGGCAGTAACCCCATGGGGGAAAATTCGGTCGTACCGATGCCGAAAGCGCCAATCGCCAGGGCAAGCAGTGGGAAATTAATCTTCATAAATAGACTCCGGAATTGCCGTGTCGACGCGCGACACCGTCACAGAAGTCAAAAGTATGACATTAATCACAAAAAACAGAAGTTAGCGAAATGGGAAAAGACTATTGCTAATTTGATGACAATCGAGGAGTGAAACGAGGGAGAGTGGCCTCTCCCACGGGATAGATCAATGCAGTGCGGCAGTCAGCCCGCCGGCAACAATCAGGGCGAGTACAATCACGGTAGTCACTAAAGAAAACTTCAGGTCGGTGCTCATCAATTTTTCTCCTTATTAATTCCCACACAGAAAGTGATGTAACGCATTTTTGCACAAATAAACGTAAAAATCTTGCAGGATTTAGGGTGATACACGTTTTAGCACTTCCCCTTTTGGTCAAGATCAGACAAAATTCGACGCTAAATTTATTAGCGTACCGGCCATTGACTCCCCTCCTGACGTCCAGTGTCTTTTTCCCGGCGTATTGCAATCCCTTCTTTGGGTACAGGGTGATGGAAGGCAAACGTTTACCTTATGTATTATCAGGAGTTTACGATATGGTCTGGAGTAAGATCTGATGGCAACGATTAAAGACGTAGCGAAGCGAGCAAACGTTTCCACCACAACCGTATCACACGTAATTAACAAGACGCGTTTCGTTGCAGAAGAGACGCGTAACGCCGTCTGGGCGGCGATTAAAGAATTACATTACTCCCCCAGCGCGGTTGCCCGCAGCCTGAAAGTCAATCACACAAAATCTATTGGCCTGCTGGCGACCAGTAGCGAGGCGGCTTATTTCGCTGAGATCATCGAGGCGGTTGAGAAAAATTGTTTCCAGAAAGGCTATACCCTTATTCTCGGTAACGCCTGGAATAACCTGGAAAAACAGCGCGCCTATCTGTCCATGATGGCGCAAAAACGTGTGGATGGCCTGCTGGTCATGTGTTCGGAATATCCGGAATCGTTACTCAGCATGCTGGAAGAGTATCGCCACATTCCCATGGTGGTCATGGACTGGGGTGAAGCAAAGGCCGATTTTACCGATACGGTGATCGATAATGCCTTTGCCGGCGGCTATATGGCTGGCCGTTACCTGATTGAACGCGGCCATCGCGAAATTGGCGTTATCCCTGGCCCCCTTGAGCGCAACACGGGCGCAGGCCGTCTGAGCGGGTTTATGAAAGCGATGGAAGAGGCCCATATCACCGTGCCAGAAAACTGGATCGTGCAGGGTGACTTTGAACCGGAGTCCGGCTATCGCGCCATGCAACAGATCCTGACCCAGTCCTCTCGCCCGACCGCGGTGTTCTGCGGCGGCGATATTATGGCAATGGGCGCGTTGTGTGCGGCAGACGAAATGGGCCTGCGCGTGCCGCAGGATATTTCGGTGATCGGTTATGATAACGTGCGCAATTCGCGTTTCTTTACCCCTTCACTAACGACCATTCACCAGCCGAAAGACTCGCTGGGGGAAACCGCGTTTAACATGCTGCTTGACCGCATCGTGAACAAACGTGAAGAATCACAGTCGATTGAAGTGCATCCGCGCCTGATTGAACGCCGCTCGGTTGCCGATGGTCCGTTCCGCGACTATCGCCGTTAATCCTGCCGGGAGCAGTTCACTCCTGCTCCCGCAGCCATTCCCTGTTCAGCGTTTCGCTGTCGCCCAGATAACTCAGTAACCAACTCAGCGCCGGTGAGGCGTCATTCTGCTGCCAGGTCAGACAACAGGCGGCGTCCGGAAAGGGGTTTTCCAGTGCCAGCGCAACCCACTCACCGCGATCGATCCACGGGCGGGCGAAATGCGCAGGCACCATCCCAATACACAGCCCGGCAGACAAACAGGCCGCAGATGACTCCCAGTCCGGGGCGACAACCCGTTTCTGATTATCCAAAAGCCAGGTGATGCGTTTAGGCAGCGAGCGGGAGGTATCTTCGCGTACCAGTGAGGGCCAGTTGCGCAACGTATCATCACTGAGCGGTGATGCCATCGCTGCCAACGGATGATGGCGGGCGACCACGCATTTCCAGCTCAGCATGCCCATATCGCGAAAGGTATATCGGCCCCCGACCGGAATCGCCTGGGTCGCGCCGATAGCCAGTTCGACACGCCCGTCGGCCAGCGCATCCCACACACCGTTAAACACCTCCTGGGAGACCAGCAGCTCGACATCGCTAAAATGGCGATAGAAATCGACAATCATCTGGCGCGTACGTTCCGGTTTGACGATGTTATCGACGGCGATAGATAGCTGCCCCCGCCAGCCGTTGGCGATTTGCTGGCATTGTTGACGGGTGATCTGCATTTTTTTGATAACAGAACGCCCCTCTTTCAAAAACCACACGCCAGCCGGCGTCAACTCCACATCCCGGTGACGACGTTCAAACAACGGCACCGCCAGCCACTCTTCAAGCTGACGCACGGTATAGCTGACCGCAGAAGGCACGCGGTGTAACTCCTGCGCCGCACCGCTAAAGCTGCCGTTTCGCGCCACGGCATCAACCACTTCGAGAGAATATTCTGACCACATAATCTGCCTGCAAAAATTTTGAAACCAATGCGCAAATATTAGCGTTTCACAAGCCGACTTGCACTCCTTAGACTCTGGAGCCCTGTTAACCTGCCATAAAAAAGAGATCTGCCATGCAACCTGGAAAAGGATTTTTAGTCTGGCTCGCGGGCTTAAGCATACTGGGCTTTCTGGCCACCGATATGTACCTGCCGGCGTTCGCCGATATTCAGCAAGATTTAAATACGTCTGCCGCAGCGGTCAGCGCGACGCTGAGCCTGTTCCTTGCGGGCTTTGCCGTTGCCCAACTGGTCTGGGGACCGCTATCGGATCGCTATGGCCGTAAACCCATTTTGCTAAGCGGCCTGGCCATTTTCGCCGTCGGCTGCCTTGGTATGCTGTGGGTTCAGGATGCTGTCTGGTTGCTGGTGTTGCGTTTTGTCCAGGCGGTTGGGGTCTGTGCTGCTGCCGTGACCTGGCAAGCGCTGGTAACAGATCACTATCCGGCGCAGCGTACAAACCGCATTTTTGCCACCATCATGCCGCTGGTGGGGTTATCGCCTGCCCTTGCGCCGCTGCTTGGTAGCTGGATTCTGGCGCACTTCTCCTGGCAGGCGATCTTCGCCACATTATTTGTTATCACCGTCATATTGATGCTTCCGGCACTGCGTCTGCGTCCTGGCGCGCAGAAACCGGCAAAAACCGCACAGGCGCTGACCTTCGCCGCGCTGTTGCGCGATAAAGCCTATCGCGGCAACGTGCTGATTTATGCCGCCTGCTCAGCCAGCTTTTTTGCCTGGCTTACCGGTTCACCGTTTATTCTTCATGAAATGGGCTACGGCCCGGCGGTTATCGGCCTGAGTTATGTGCCGCAAACCATCGCCTTTCTGGTCGGTGGCTACGGCTGTCGCGCCGCCTTGCAGAAATGGTCTGGTGCCCGTTTATTACCGTGGTTGCTGCTGGCCTTCGCATTGAGCGTTGCGGCAACCTGGGGCGTGGGGTTAATGCCTGGCGCCTCACTGACCGCCCTGCTGATCCCCTTCTGTCTGATGGCGATGGCAAATGGCGCAATCTATCCGATTGTCGTGGCTCAGGCGTTGCGCCCCTTCCCGCAGGCTACCGGACGGGCGGCCGCCTTGCAGAATACATTGCAGTTAGGGCTGTGTTTTGTCGCAAGTCTGGTGGTCTCGGCTCTGATTACCCATCCGCTGCTCGCCACCACCAGCGTGATGCTGTCAACGGTCGTTTTGGTCGCTTTTGGCTACCGTATGCAGCGCCAGGAAAGTGAGAGTTATCAAGCGGATGAAGCCAGTGAGTCATCCTCGCACGCGTAATTTCATGAGCGACTATGTTACAGTTTAGTGATTAGCTTGCTAACAGTTTTCTGTTGTATCACCGGATTTTGAGGCCTATACTCTTTTCCGGCTAGTTACAAATACGATAAATATTAAGTATTAACGGGAGCCGGAGCGCTCCCGTTTGTCCATGGAAGGCCTTTCTGGCAAGGGTCATCTCCCTTCCTCTGTTCTACGTCGGATATCAGCCTCACGGCGCAAACCGTGAGATTTCTCACATACCTCAAAAAGCGTCTACGCTCTTTTAAGGTTCTGATCACTTGCTGGTGGTGGAGAAGTTATGAGTTCATCGTGTATAGAAGAGGTTAGCGTACGGGATGATAACTGGTTCCGTATCGCAAACGAGTTGCTGAGCCGCGCCGGTATCCAGGTTAATGGACCGTCGGCATCTGATATTCAGGTTAAAAACCCTGATTTTTTTAAACGTGTTTTGCAGGAGGGGTCGCTCGGACTGGGGGAAAGTTATATGGACGGCTGGTGGGAATGTGACCGGCTGGATGTGTTTTTTACGAAAGTCTTGCGTGCCGGGTTGGAAAAACAGCTTCCGCGTCATTTGAAAGATACCCTTCGTATCGCCGGGGCAAGATTATTTAATCTGCAATCCAAAAAACGCGCATGGATCGTCGGGAAAGAGCATTACGATCTGGGTAACGATCTTTTTACCCGCATGCTGGACCCGCAGATGCAATACTCTTGCGCCTACTGGAAAGATGCTGAGCGCCTTGAAGACGCGCAGATCGCCAAATTACGCCTGATTTGCGAAAAACTTCAGCTCAAGCCAGGGATGCGCGTGCTGGACATTGGCTGCGGTTGGGGCGGTCTGGCGCAATTTATGGCGCAAAACTACGCGGTCAGCGTCGTGGGCGTCACTATTTCTGCCGAGCAACAAAAACACGCGCAACAGCGTTGTCTGGGGCTGGATGTCGATATTCGCCTGCAGGATTATCGCGACCTGAACGATCAGTTCGACCGCATCGTCTCTGTCGGTATGTTCGAACATGTCGGTCCTAAAAATTACGACACCTACTTTACCGTCGTTGATCGTAACCTCAAACCGGATGGTCTTTTCCTGCTCCATACCATCGGTTCACGGCGAACCGATCATAATGTGGATCCCTGGATTGACCGTTATATCTTCCCCAATGGCTGCCTTCCGTCAGTGCGGCAGATAGCGAATGCCAGTGAGTCCCATTTCGTGATGGAAGACTGGCATAATTTCGGCGCAGATTACGATAAAACATTAATGGCCTGGTATGAACGATTCCTCGCCAGTTGGCCAGAAATCGCCGATAACTATTCCGAACGGTTTAAACGCATGTTCAGTTACTACCTGAACGCCTGCGCAGGCGCTTTCCGTGCGCGGGATATTCAACTCTGGCAGGTGGTATTCAGCCGGGGTATTGAACACGGACTTCGCGTAGCACGCTAACAGCCCACCCCGCTTTTGCGGGGTTTTTTCTTTCTGTCAGACAGTGCAGCTTGTCAACCAACGCCCCTTTTCTGCTGGCATAAAAAAGGAGAATACTTTTCATATTCTCCCTTATTAGTTCACTCTTTTTTCGCGGGATTATTCGTCGTTACTGACAACAGCAGCCGCTGCCTCTTTGGCCGCCAGAACGCGTTCAACCGTGTCGACAACCGCCTGCGTTTGCGGATCAATTTCGATGTTCACGCGATGACCCAATTTTTTACTGCCAAGCGTGGTGCGCTGCAACGTTTCCGGGATCAAATGCACGCAAAAACGGGTTGGCGTCACTTCGCCCACCGTCAGGCTGATGCCATCAATCCCGATAAAGCCTTTATAAAGGATATATTTCATCAGCGCCGGATCCTGTACCTTGAACCAGATCTGACGGTTATTTTCGGAGGTCAGGATTTTAACGATTTCCGCAGTAGTCATAATATGGCCCGACATTAAATGCCCGCCAATTTCATCGCTGAATTTTGCCGCGCGCTCAACGTTTACCGCATCGCCGACCGCCAGCTCACCCAGATTAGTGATGCGCAGCGTCTCTTTCATCAAATCAAAACTGATGTGGCTGCCATTAATCTCCGTGACCGTCAGGCAGCAACCGTTGTTTGCCACAGACGCCCCGGTTTCAAGCCCTTCCAGCATATGATCCGGTAGCTCGACGACGTGAGTTCGGAAATTGGGCTTATCATCGATGGACACCAGTTTTGCCGTGCCCTGTACAATACCAGTAAACATGCCTACCACTCCTGTATGTCATTTACGGCACCGCCGTTTTCTAAAACGCACAATAACAGGAGGAAAATCATGTTGCCAGCCTCGCGGGGCGGATGATGGCAAGGGAGGTATAAAACCACACGATAATCTCAATTCACCTTCTTACACAGCCAGATAGAGTGATAACCGCACTCCGGATCCTCAAACTGTACATCAACAACGGTGAACCCGTGCTGTGCCAGGATCTTCCGGTACTCCTCAGGCGCGAGACTCGCGTGATACAGCGGCTCGCCGGCGAATGTCCCCATCGCTGTGCCATTCGACGTACCGCTGGTAAACATTAATGCGCTGCCCGGGTGACTAAGTGCTGCAAAAAGGGGAAACATGGCGCGTTGATCGTTCTGTGTCAGATGAAAAAAGCTGTCCCAGGCTATCAGACCATCAAAGGTCTCATCCATCGCCAGATGGCGCATATCATGATGGATCCAGCGTTGCGTCGGGAAATACGCCTGCGCCTGCGCAATCATCGCCGCTGAACCGTCCACGCCCGTGAGCGTAAAGCCGCTGCCAATAAAATACTCAGCAATGGGTTTTCCGTTTCCGCAGCCGATATCCAGAATATACCCGCCCGGCCGGAGTAGCTGTAAAAATTTGTCGAGCCATTTTTTTTCAAATAGCTGACGAGAGCGCTGCCTGGCGAACTCCTCAGCATGCTTTTCGTAGAGCGAAAGTATTTGCTTCGCCGCGTCAGATTCCATGATGTTCAGCCTCTCTTTTTTAATGTCAGACACTAAGGTAAGGGAACTGACGTACAATGCTCACCTGCCAAAAACAGTGGGACTGATAACGTTCACTTATCGTTAACGTGGCAAAAATGTGCAACAAGCTGTAAGATTTGCCTGTAACTCTGATAATAGAATAAAGAAACAACCGCTTCGCGTTAACATCCCGGCACTGACGGGAGACGACGATACTTTTCGGGCACGCGTTACCGTACCCCGACGCTTTTTTCGTGCTGGTTTTCCCCGGCGCCTTTCCTTTATTCACAACTGACCCGATGGGCATGATCGCCTGACTGGTTTACTCAAACTGAAAAGCAAGATGAACAAGGATTTGATCGCAATGCTTAACGCTATGCTGGATTTCTGACCATCCCCGCAGTGTCCCGGACCAGAAGACACATCTATATTTTTAATGAATTAAACATTCATCGCATATAACAACTATACCAAGGTGTTTTCAGTGCAGAAGTACTTTACAGAAGCGCGCCAGTTGCTCGCCCTGGCTATCCCGGTGATCCTCGCGCAGGTCGCCCAAACCGCAATGGGGTTCGTTGATACGGTTATGGCTGGCGGTTACAGCGCCACCGATATGGCTGCTGTCGCCATTGGCACCTCTATCTGGCTGCCCGCTATCCTTTTTGGTCATGGACTGTTGTTGGCACTAACCCCGACGGTGGCGCAACTTAACGGCTCCGGGCGTCGCGAGCGTATTGCGCATCAGGTACGTCAGGGCTTCTGGCTGGCCGCTGCGGTGTCGATTCTGATAATGATCGTGCTGTGGAATGCCGGTTATATCATTCACGCCATGCATGACATCGATCCGCAACTGGCGGATAAAGCCGTGGGCTATTTACGCGCCCTGCTGTGGGGAGCGCCGGGCTACCTGTTCTTTCAGGTTGCACGTAATCAGTGCGAGGGGCTGGCGAAAACCAAACCCGGCATGGTGATGGGTTTCCTCGGCCTGCTGGTGAACATTCCCATTAACTACATCTTTATTTACGGTCATTTCGGCATGCCGGAGCTGGGCGGTGTGGGTTGCGGTGTGGCAACGGCATCGGTCTACTGGGTGATGTTTGTCGCCATGCTCTCGTACGTTAAACGGGCGGGGTCCATGCGTGACATTCGCAATGAAACGCATTCTGGCAAACCGGATCTGAGCGTTCTGAAACGTCTGGTACAGCTTGGTCTGCCTATCGCGCTGGCGCTCTTTTTTGAAGTGACCCTATTTGCCGTTGTGGCCCTGCTGGTATCGCCGCTGGGCATTGTGGATGTCGCAGGTCATCAGATCGCCCTGAATTTTAGTTCGCTGATGTTCGTGTTGCCGATGTCGCTTGCCGCCGCCGTCACAATCCGTGTCGGCTTCCGCCTGGGGCAAGGGTCCACGCTTGACGCGCAAACAGCCGCACATACCGGTCTTGGCGTGGGAGTGTGCATGGCGGTACTGACCGCTATCTTTACCGTTGCGCTGCGTGAACATATTGCGCTGCTTTATAACGATAATCCTGAGGTCGTCACGCTGGCCTCGCAATTAATGCTGCTGGCTGGTTTGTACCAGATTTCCGATTCGATTCAGGTTATCGGCAGCGGGATTCTGCGTGGTTATAAAGATACACGTTCTATCTTCTTTATTACCTTTACCGCCTACTGGGTACTGGGTTTACCGGCAGGTTATATACTGGCGTTAACCGACCTGGTGGTTGATCGGATGGGTCCGGCGGGATTCTGGATGGGCTTTATCATTGGGCTGACGTCGGCAGCTATTCTGATGATGCTCAGAATGCGTTTCCTCCAGCGCCAGCCGTCGTCCATCATTTTACAGCGCGCCGCGCGTTAATATCGGCGTAGCCGTCATCGGGCGGCTACGTTTCCTTGCCAGGCGACCGGCTTTCAATGCGCGAAGATATGCAAAACATCCTGGTGAAACGAGAGAAATTCAGCAAAAGGAGTGCCTGATGGCTGGCATTGTTGCGTTAGTTTACTTTGTTGTAGGTTTCGTGGCTTTCACGCGAAAAATCAAGCTCTTTACCATTGCCTCCACCCTGCTTCTTTTTGTCGCACTGAAGATGATTGCCGTCAGCCAGCCACTCACATCCGTCTTTATCGCGCTCTTGGTCATCGCATTTGTGGTGTTGCTCGCCATGAAAAGCGAACGTGACAATAAAAGCGTCTTTTATTTCTCGCTTCCCTGTTGGCTGCTGATTGGCGCGGTGCTGATTCATCTGTTTTATCTCACCTGATTTTTTGTCACACAATTGCCTTGCGACAGCCCCGGCCGTCGCTTGCTTTTGTGCAGCATGCGGATCATTCTCAGGCTATATATCTCTCCCGCAGATTCCTGAATGTGTTAACCCTCCCCTTGAAGTCAGTTGAGTATACGAAGGCACCGTTATGTCGACCCTTTACTTGTTACGATTGAACTTGCATCAGAGCACCTTTCCCGGCTTGCCCCGCGGGCTTTGAAATACACTATGCCCCCACAGCGTCGGATCGCGTGAAGGTTGTATAACGGGACGGCGAGCGCATCCGCGCCGTCCTCACCAACGGTTCGACCGGCCTCAATGCCTCACAGCACTCCCGAAACTCGACATCATCTGCGCGCTGGGTGCCGGGTATGAAAATATCGATGTCTCGGCTGCAAAAGCGCGAAATATCACCATCACCCATGGACCGGGGACCAATGATACTTCCGCCGCCGATCATGCGATGGCACTGCTGATGGCAATCGCGCGGGGAATTCAAGTTAGTGTTAGATAACCTGCAGGCCTATTTTACAGGTCAACTGGTTCTTACCCCTGTCCGTTAAGCGAAGGGCATGGCGCATTGCGGTTTTTTGCGCCATAAAATGCAGGCCAGAGGGAAGACGCAAAATCACGTACTGTGCGGATAATCGTCAAAGCAATGCTTCGGAAATGCATTCTGCTCAATCATTATCCTTTAACATCAGTGAAATATGCCGTTCATGTATAAAAGTTCCGCAGTCGGGCGCATTCCGGTAGAAAATAGCGATTTTCTTCTTGCCACATCACAAGGCTGCCGCTAATATTCGTCCCCGTTGTCAGGCACAACAATGCGTTCATAGCTCAGTTGGTTAGAGCACCACCTTGACATGGTGGGGGTCGTTGGTTCGAGTCCAATTGAACGCACCATCTCTTTAGTGCGTCCGTAGCTCAGTTGGTTAGAGCACCACCTTGACATGGTGGGGGTCGGTGGTTCGAGTCCACTCGGACGCACCATTCAAGCGTTTCTTCTGTTTTTTCTTCTCTCTTATTTATCAGCCTTCAAAAAAGGCCCCGGCGTTGACCGAAGCCTTTAGTATGACCTTATTCCACCAGCGTCTGCATATCGATCACGAAGCGGTATTTCACATCGCTTTTCAGCAAACGTTCAAAGGCATCGTTGATCTGGTCCATGCGAATCACCTCTGAATCCGCCGTGATATTGTGCTTACCGCAGAAATCGAGCATCTCTTGCGTTTCGGCAATACCGCCGATACACGAACCGGATACAGAACGACGCCCCAGAATCATCGGTAATGTACTGACTGCCGGTTCAATATCGCCTAACAGTCCAACGAATACCAGTGTGCCGTCCAGCGTCAGTGTTGGCATATACGGATTGATATCATGGGCATAAGGTACGGTGTCGATAATCAGCTCAAACTGCCCTTTCACGGCGTCCATCTGTTGCGGATCGGTCGAGAGCACCACGTGTTGCGCACCCAGTTGCCGCGCATCCGCCTCTTTGCCCGGTGAGCGGGTGAACAACGTGACTTCCGCCCCCATCGCATGCGCCAGTTTCAGCGCCATATGCCCTAAACCGCCCAGACCAATGACGGCGACCTTGCTGCCGGCTTTTACGCCCCAACGACGCAGCGGCGACCAGGTGGTAATGCCCGCGCAAAGTAACGGCGCAACGGCCTGTACATCAAGGTTTTCCGGGATGCGCAACACGAAATCTTCACTACAGATAATAGAGCGCGAATAACCGCCGTAGGTCGGCATGTGGTCATGGCGGTCAATGCCGTTGTACGTCTGAATGTTGCCCTCTTCGCAATATTGTTCAAGCCCCTGCTTACAGGAGGAACACTCACGGCAGGAATCCACCATGCAACCGATCCCCACTAAATCTCCGGCCTTAAATTTACTCACGCCCGGACCTACGCGGGTGACGCGGCCGACGATCTCATGCCCCGGCACCAGCGGGTACTGGCTAAACCCCCAGTCGTTGCGCGCCTGGTGTAAGTCTGAGTGGCACACGCCGCAATACAGAATATCGATAACCACATCATCCGCTCTGGGATCCCGACGCTCAAAATAGTGCGGAGCAAGGGGAGCCTTACTCGATTGTGCGGCATAGCCAAGTACTTTTATCGTCATCTTTATCACTCCGGGTTCTGACATAATTGACCAGGATTCGTCCTGAGACGGTACATACGTCCACGACGTCTGGTGTTTGAGTATCCATTGTCTGTATGTCCTGCGCTTTGCACTTTCTGTCATCCGGTAGCGGTGAGACCGTAAGAACCGACACGCTCGATCATGTTCACTTTATTTCGAGCAACTTATTGATTCTATTAATTGCGCAACAAACTCATCATAATCATTTGAAGAAAAATCAATAAAAATGCACAATCGAGCAATAACGAGCATGAAAGACTGACGCTAATTTCGTTGATGAGGACTCAATCATGAACCACGCTGTACCCGACATCGCTTTTTTGCATGAACTTGCTGATGCGGCAGACAAACAGACATTGCCGCGTTTTCGCTCGCAGTTAAATCTGCATGTAGACACAAAACCGAAAGAGGGTTATCGCTTTGATCCTGTGACCGATGCGGACCGCGAAGCTGAACGCGCCATTCGCGCCATCATTGACGCCCGCTATCCTGACCATTCAATTATGGGCGAAGAATTCGGGATCACCGGAAGCGGGCCGTTGCAGTGGGTGCTGGATCCCGTTGACGGTACCCGGCCGTTCCTGTGTGGTATTCCGGTATGGGGAACGCTCATTGGCCTGACCGTTGAAGGCCGTGGGCATCTGGGCATGATGAGCCAACCGTTTACCGGTGAACGTTTTTGGGCAGATGGCAGGCAATCCTGGCGCAGTGGCCCACAGGGAACCGCTCCACTGAACACCCGAAAAGGACTCTCTGTGGACCAGGCGATTTTGCACATCACCTCGCCTGAACCGGTTTCCCGTTTCCCGGAGGTTAATTTTGCTGCGCTGGATGACGCCGCGCTCATGACGCGTTACGGCGGGGAGTGCTATGCCATGGCGATGCTGGCTGCCGGACAGATTGATCTCTGTCTGGAATATTCCCTGCAACCCTATGATATTGTGGCGTTAATCCCCATCATTGAGCAGGCAGGCGGCGTTGTAACCACTTTAAGCGGTGGTCGTCCTGAGGCGGGCGGGCATGTTCTGGCGGCGGGTTGCCCCGAGGTTCATGCTCACGCGCTGAAACTGCTTCATAGCTAAATCGGTTAAGCTGTGGCCATCGTATGCCGAACGCCTGAGTATTTGTTTCAAATTTGTTAGCATAAATCGATAGTCGCAATATCCGTATCCCTTACTGAACCTTTGCCTTTTTGTGGGCAAAGGTTTTAATTTCACGTCAACAAGGCAAATTCAATTTTGTGATAACTTAACACGTTGATAACACTTCGTTGTGAAACTGCCCAGATGATTTTTGAAACAACGTTTTCATTTTCCTTTTGCCCGATTTTCATCGTATAATGGCATTCTATTCACTCTTGAATGGTTTCAGCTCATTGAACTGTAAAACTCAACCATTACATTATGACTTTCCCGGCTGGGCTGAAACACAGGCACACATTACTCTGCACGCTTTTTTGATGTCACCTATCCTTAGGCTGTGGCATCGCAACTTTCGTAACACAGGTTTGACTCCGAAGCTTCGCACTAACCGGAGCGTGATTTCCATATCCTTCTCAACTTAAAGACTAAGACTGTCATGAAAAAGACCAAAATTGTTTGCACCATCGGTCCGAAAACCGAATCCGAAGAGATGTTAGCAAAAATGCTGGACGCAGGAATGAACGTAATGCGTCTGAACTTCTCTCACGGTGACTATGCTGAGCACGGCCAGCGCATCCAGAACTTGCGCAACGTAATGAGCAAAACCGGTAAAAAAGCGGCGATTCTGCTGGACACTAAAGGTCCGGAAATCCGCACAATCAAACTCGAAGGCGGTAATGATGTTTCGCTGAAAGCGGGCCAGACTTTCACCTTCACCACCGACAAAACGGTTATCGGCAACACGGAAACCGTTGCAGTAACCTACGAAGGTTTCACCAGCGATCTGCAGGTTGGTAACACGGTACTGGTTGACGACGGCCTGATCGGCATGGAAGTCACCGCCATCGAAGGCAACAAAGTCATCTGTAAGGTACTGAACAACGGTGACCTGGGCGAAAACAAAGGCGTTAACCTGCCAGGCGTATCCATCGCTCTGCCAGCGCTGGCTGAAAAAGATAAACAAGACCTGATCTTCGGTTGCGAACAAGGCGTTGACTTTGTTGCTGCCTCTTTCATCCGTAAGCGTTCTGATGTGGAAGAAATTCGTCAGCACCTGAAAGCGCACGGCGGCGAGAACATCCAGATCATCTCCAAAATCGAAAACCAGGAAGGTCTGAATAACTTCGACGAAATCCTCGAAGCCTCTGACGGTATCATGGTTGCGCGTGGTGACCTGGGCGTAGAAATTCCGGTTGAAGAAGTGATCTTCGCGCAGAAGATGATGATCGAGAAATGTATCCGCGCGCGTAAAGTGGTTATCACCGCGACCCAGATGCTGGACTCTATGATCAAGAACCCGCGTCCGACCCGTGCGGAAGCAGGTGACGTGGCGAACGCCATCCTCGACGGCACCGACGCAGTCATGCTGTCTGGTGAATCCGCAAAAGGTAAGTACCCGCTGGAAGCAGTGACCATCATGGCGACCATCTGCGAACGTACCGATCGCGTCATGACCAGCCGTCTGGATTTCAACAACGACAGCCGCAAACTGCGTATCACCGAAGCGGTGTGCCGTGGTGCGGTTGAAACGGCTGAAAAACTGGATGCCCCGCTGATCGTGGTTGCAACCCAGGGCGGTAAATCTGCACGTGCAGTACGTAAATACTTCCCGGATGCCACCATCCTGGCGCTGACCACTAACGAAACCACCGCTCGTCAGCTAGTACTGAGCAAAGGCGTTGTCGCGCAACTGGTTGAAGAAATCGCCTCTACTGATGATTTCTACCGCCTGGGCAAAGAGCTGGCCGTACAGAGCGGTCTGGCGCAGAAAGGCGATGTTGTGGTCATGGTTTCCGGCGCACTGGTCTCCAGCGGCACCACCAACACGGCATCTGTACACGTCCTGTAATAATACCCGGACGAATATTCGTGTTTAAAAAAGCGCCTTCGGGCGCTTTTTTTATATATCAGAAGTCACCCCGAATAAAAAAGCAAATCGGATTTCACTATTTAAACTGCTTATTATCTAAGATGAATCCGATGGAAGCTTGCTGTTTTATCACACTTTTTTTAACGTTTTATACAAAGTCGGTGTTTCTTTGAGCGAACGATCAAATTTAAGTGGATTCCCATCAAAAAAATATTCTCAACATAAAAAACTTTGTGTAATACTTGTAACGCTACATGGAGATTAACTCAATCTAGAGGGTATTTATAATGAATCGTACTAAACTGGTACTGGGCGCGGTAATCCTGGGTTCTACTCTGCTGGCTGGTTGCTCCAGCAACGCTAAAATCGATCAGCTGTCTTCTGACGTTCAGACTCTGAACGCTAAAGTTGACCAGCTGAGCAACGACGTGAACGCAATCCGTTCCGACGTTCAGGCTGCTAAAGACGACGCAGCTCGCGCTAACCAGCGTCTGGATAACCAGGCTCATTCTTACCGTAAGTAAGAGTACCTGTGATGAAATGGCGCACATTGTGCGCCATTTTTTTTGTCTGCGATTTACCCTTCCCTGTTTTTACTGCGTCACGGTCTTCCCGCTTTCTTCCGTATTCACATCTGCACTGGCATCACGATTCTGTGCCGATACAACGCTTTCCGTTGTTACCTTGCCGCTTTTGTTCGCAGGAATGGCCACGGGATAACCCGCACGTCGGTATAACGCTTTGTCTATCAGCGCCCTGTCACCACCACCCTGCTCTATGGTGCTCGCCAGGCCTGCCGGGAACGAGATAGGCAGCGTCTGTGTATTCTCCCCGACGTTCTGCGACAGAGGTCGATGTACCTCGATATAGTGGCGTCCATCGGGTTCTACGGCGTATTTGACCGGCTCGTTAAGGATGGTGACCCGCGTACCGGTATTCACCTGTGAGAACAGAGACTGAATATCCGCAGCGTTCATCCGCATGCACCCTGAACTGACACGCAGCCCTACGCTGTCAGGCGCACTGGTACCATGGATGAGGTATTCGCCGTTGCCTATCCCCAGACGCAGCGCATAGCGCCCCAGCGGGTTATTTGGCCCGGCGGGTACCACAGCGGGCAATTCAATGCCTTGCGCCAGCGAACGCGCGCGGATGCCTGCGGTAGGCGTCCAGGTCGGGTTGGGGATCTTCTGGCTGATACGGGTGGTTGTGACCGGCGTTTCAAGCCCCTGCTGACCAATCCCCAGCGGGAAGACCTGAACGATATCTTTGCCGGGTGGATAATAATACAACCGCAATTCAGCAAGGTTAACAACGATCCCGTCCCGTGGCGTATCCGGTAGCAGCATTTGCGACGGAATGGTGACGACCGTACCCGCTCTGGGTACCGGTGCGATAGTGTTATTGGCTTCGATAATCAGCATTGCCGCCGTATCAAAGTGCCGGGCAATGGCCTGCAGGTTTTTATCGCTCTCCTGAACGGTATAAGTCTGGTTTTGACCGATAAGACGACTTCCGGCCGGTGGGAGCGGATAATCCACAGCCCAGGCCATCTGAATAGCGCTAAAAGCGCCAATAAGAGACAATGTTATAGTAGACGCGCGTTTCATGCTGGATGTCCTGTATCACGGCAGAGGCCGAAAGCTGAATAACCAACGAGGCGCGGATGCACCTCGCGTAACAGGATGAAAGCTGTCTATTTAGTTTAGCTAATGTTGGCAGCTTTGGAGCGAATTGCGCGAATCATCGCTTCCAGTCCCTGAGAACGGGACGGGGTAAGGTGTTGAGTCAAAGACATCTTTTCAAACCACGGGCGCACATCGAACGCCAGGATGTCCTGCGCGGTCATCTGCTGGTAAAGAATGAACACAATGGCAATAAGCCCTTTGACGATGGCTGCATCGCTATCGCCCGCCAGCTCAATCACGCCTTCGTCATTACGGTGCATGATAATCCAGACCTGACTCTGGCAACCCTGAATAATGTTTTCCGGATTGTGCGCCTCGTCGCTGAGCGCAGGCAACCGCTGCCCCAGCTCAATGATGTACAGATACTTCTCTTCCCAGTTGGCACAGCGCCCAAAATTGCGCAGTAGTTTGTCTCTGTCGGGTAAAACGGCCATGTATGCCTCTCTGTTAGCCCAGCAACTGATGAATACGTTTCAGGCCAGCCACCAGACGATCCACCTCTTCTTGCGTGTTATACATCACCAGTGACGCACGACACATTGCCGGAACATTATAAAAAGCCATCAGCGGCATGGCGCAATGATGCCCTGTTCGCACGGCCACACCATAATTATCAAGGAAGCTCCCCACATCATAGGCATGATGTTTGCCGAGGTTAAAGGCAATGACCCCCAGACGTTCCTGCGGGCCATAGAGCGTTAAATCGGGCACATCCGCCAGCGCATTCAGGGCATAGCGCATCAGCGTCTGCTCATAGTGAGCAATCGCGTCCAGCCCAAGGCCGCTGACATAATCGATTGCGGCCCCCAGACCAATAATACCCCCGGTATTGGGTGTACCCGCTTCGAAACGCCACGGCGCTTTGGCATAGGTTGTCCCTTCGGTCAGACTCACGGTGGCAATCATAGAGCCGCCACCTTCCCACGGCGGCATGGCCTGTAAGATGTCCTCTTTGACATACAGCACGCCAATCCCCGTCGGGCCGTAGAGCTTATGGCCTGAGAAAACATAGAAATCGCAATCCAGCGCCTGCACATCGACCGTGTGATGCATGATGGCCTGCGCGCCATCAATCAGCACCTTCGCGCCATGTTGATGGGCCAGCGCTATCATTTCCGCTACCGGATTTTCAGTTCCCAGCACATTGGAGACCTGTGTGACCGCCAACAGCCGCGTACGCGCATCAAACAAGCCAGGCAGCGCCTCACGTTGTAATGTTCCGTCGATATTGAGCGGTATGACGCGCAGCTCAGCACCGACGCGCTCACACAGCATCTGCCACGGCACGATATTCGCGTGATGCTCCATGGCGCTGATGATGATATTGTCGCCCGCCCGCACCTGACTGTTGCCCCAACTGTTGGCTACCAGATTGATGCCTTCGGTGGTGCCACGCACGAAAACCAACTCTTCTGGTAACCGGGCGTTCAGGAAACCGGCGACTTGCGTGCGAACCTGTTCCATGCGCTGCGTGGCTTCGGCGCTCAGGGTATGGATCCCTCTGTGCACCGCCGCATAGCCGTGGCGAAAAAACTCCGCTTCGGCATCAATAACCTGATTCGGTTTTTGCGCGCTGGCTGCACTGTCCAGATACGCCAGCGGCACCCCGTTAACTTCACGCGTCAGGACCGGGAAATCGGCGCGTACGCTGTGAACGGAAAAACTCATGCTAAGCCTCCCGCAAGGCGTTGGCCAATGCGCGCCAGCACCTGCTGCCTGAGCGCTTCGTCGCTGATCGCTTCGGTGAGCTCAGCGGCGAAGGCGTAAATGATCATCTTCTGTGCCGCCTGCTGATCAATGCCACGCGAGCGCAGGTAAAACATCTGTTCATCGTCAATACGACCGACCGTTGCACCGTGGCTACATTTCACGTCATCAGCATAGATTTCCAGCTGCGGTTTGGTATCCACTTCCGCCAGTCGTCCCAGCAACAGGTTGTTGTTGGTCATCTGTCCATCAGTTTTGATGGCGTGTTGCGCAACGTTGATCAGCCCGTTGAACACCGCGCGACCTTTGTCGCTGACAATGGTTTTGTGCAACTGGCGACTGTTGCAATAACCTTTATTGTGCTCAAGCCAGGTGCGGGTATCACACACTTCTGATTTCACCGGCATCGCCAGGCTGTTCATACGCAGCGTAGTATTTTCACCGTTGAGTTGAGTACTGGTATTGTGGCGTAACACCGCGCCGCCCAGCAGGAAGCTATGACTGTGCGCCGCTGCATCCGCGCCAAGACGCATGTCGTTATGCGCAAAGTGGTAGCTTTCCGGGTTTTCAAAAGCCAGTTTGACATGATGCAGTTGGGCGTTCGCCGCCACGTCCATGGTCAGCCGCGCGCCGGTGAAATGGCGATGCGTATTCAGACTGACATAATGTTCGTAGACCGTCGCTTCGGCCCCTTCGGCCAGTGAGATATGGTGGCGGTAATGAGCCGTATTCATCTCAGCCCCGCCCAGCCCTTGGGTGATATGCATCAGCAGAAGCGGCCTGGTCGCCCGCTGATTACGACCAACGCTAATATGAGTGATGCTTTGCGCCAGGCTTTCTGTTAAGTGTAAAAACACCTCCGGCTGCACCGGGGCCTGCAAAGTCTGACGGTCATCGTTAATGGTCACGGTGAAGCCAGAACCGGCTATATCATCACTGAGCGTCGCGTTGTAATACCCATCCACAAACACCAGGCGTAGTGCATCAACCGACAATGCGAGTGCATCACACTCTTGTGCGCTCAACGCACCCGCCGTGGTGACAAACTGGCTATTTAGTAAACCGTCGAGCGGTGTGTATTTCCAGTTTTCGTGTTTGCGCGTCGGCAGCCCTAAACGCAGCATTTGTTGCAGATGCTGTTGCGCCTGCTCTGAGCGCGCCCCACCCTGTTGCTCAAACAGATGATGCCACTGTTGCAGCGCGTTACTGCTGTTCTGTAAGCCAGCCATAACCTTGCTCCTCCAGTTGCTTAACCAGTGTGAAATCACCGGATTTCACAATGCGCCCCTGATACAGCACGTGGACATAGTCCGGCTTGATGTAATCCAGGATCCGCTGATAGTGCGTCACAATAATGAAAGATCGCTTATCATCACGCAGCGCGTTAACGCCATCGGCAACGATTTTTAGCGCGTCAATATCAAGCCCGGAGTCGGTTTCATCGAGGATGCACAAATCAGGCTCCAGCACCGCCATCTGCAGGATATCGTTACGCTTCTTCTCGCCACCGGAGAAACCAACGTTAACCGAGCGCGTCAGCAGGTCTTCCGGCATTTTGAGCAACTTGATTTTGTCTTCCATCAGGTCCTGAAAATCAAAGCGGTCCAGCTCGTCCTGCTCACGGTATTTGCGCACGGCGTTAAGCGCCGTTTGCAGGAAGAATTGATTACTAACGCCAGGAATTTCTACCGGATACTGGAAAGCCATAAACACCCCTTCGCCGGCGCGATCTTCCGGGGAGAGCTCCAGTAAATCCTTACCTTTGTACTCGACGCTGCCGCCGGTAACTTCATAATCTTCACGTCCTGCCAGCGTTGCGGATAGCGTACTTTTGCCGGAACCGTTGGGTCCCATAATCGCGTGCACTTCCCCCGGACGCACATCCAGGCTCAGGCCACGCAGAATCTCTTTATCTTCAACGCTTACCTGCAGGTCTTTAATACTTAACATGTGTATTCCTTAATTCTTAACCGACGCTGTGTTCAAGACTAATAGCCAGCAATTTTTGTGCTTCAACGGCAAACTCCAGCGGCAACTCGGAGAACACGTCTTTACAGAATCCATTGACGATCATTGAAATGGCATCATCTTCGCTGATACCGCGCTGCAGGCAGTAGAACAGTTGATCTTCCCCAATCCGTGAAGTGGTGGCTTCATGCTCCAGTTGCGCACTGTTATTGCGGCATTCCACATACGGGAAAGTATGCGCCCCGCAATCCGGGCCAATCAGCATAGAGTCGCACTGGGTGAAATTACGGGCGTTGGTGGCGCTCGGCATAATCTTCACCAACCCGCGATAGCTGTTCTGGCTATGACCGGCAGAGATCCCTTTCGAGATAATGGTCGATTTGGTGTTTTTGCCGATGTGAATCATCTTGGTGCCCGTGTCCGCCTGCTGGTGGCCACTGGTGAGCGCCACGGAGAAGAACTCACCGATTGAGTTATCGCCGCGCAGAATGCAACTGGGGTATTTCCAGGTGATAGCTGAACCGGTCTCCGACTGTGTCCAGGACATTTTGCTGTTCTCCCCTTCGCACAGCGCACGCTTGGTCACGAAGTTGAGGATACCGCCAGTGTTGTTGTCGCCGGGGAACCAGTTCTGCACAGTAGAATATTTCACTTCTGCATTTTTATGGATGATGACCTCTACCACGGCCGCATGAAGCTGGTAACTGTCGCGCACGGGTGCGGAGCAACCTTCGATATAGCTCACGTAGCTGCCTTCATCCGCGATCAGAATGGTGCGTTCGAACTGCCCGGTTTTTTCAGCATTGATGCGAAAATAGGTCGACAATTCCATCGGGCAGCGCACCCCTTTCGGGATGTAGATAAACGTACCGTCAGAGGCGACCGCCGCATTCAACGCTGCAAAGAAGTTATCATTGGAAGGCACGACGGTACCCAGGTATTGTTTCACCAGCTCAGGATGGTCATGAATGGCCTCACCAAACGAGCAAAAAATAATACCCTGTTCGGAGAGTTTTTCCCGGTAGGTGGTGGCAACAGAAACGGAGTCAAAAATGGCATCGACAGCCACTTCGCGTCCTTCACGGACCGGTACGCCCAGTTGGTTGAATGCCGCCTCCACTTCGTCCGTCAGGAAAGAATTTGCGCCAGTTTGCTGAACGGCCCCCGGCTGCGAAGCACAGGTATCATCACAACTTCCGCAGGAAGGCGCAGAATAGTAGCTGTAATCCTGATAATCGAGTTTCGCGTAATGGGCTTTCAGCCAGTGCGGCTCTTCCATCTCGAGCCAGGCGCGAAATGCGCTCAGGCGAAACTCCAGCATCCATTCAGGTTCGTTACGTTTGGCTGAGATCGCCCGCACGACATCTTCATTAATGCCTTTCGCCAGTTCGTCTGTGGTTAGCCGGGTAAAAAAACCCTCTTTATAGTTGAGGTTCCCGGTCCAGGTTTTGACATCATCAGTTGCTTCAGTATTACGAGACATAGTACCGCCTATACCCCAAAGCTTTCGCCACAGCCACATTCATTCTGGGCTTTCGGGTTATGAAATTTGAATAACTGGTTTAAACCTTCGCGCACATAGTCCACTTCGGTGCCGTCAATAAATGGCATCGCCGCGAGCGGCACGTACAGTCGTGCACCCTCATTTTCAAAAAGCAGGTCGTCTTTATCCGGCTGCATGACGGTGTCCAGCACATAACCAAAACCTGCGCACCCGGTCTGTTTAATGCCCAGCCGGACCCCCAGCAGGTCGGGTTGCTTACGGGTTAATCCGCGAATATGTTCTGCGGCGGCGGGTGTCATCGTTAGCCCGCGCCAGGAAAAGTCTGCCGGGTCGAACGTCTCTGATTGCAATTCCATAGTTCTACCTCACGTCATAAATCATGAAGGACATAACACTATGTTAGTGATAATGATTATCACTTCAACCTCTATTCCGAAGGGTTATTCGTGTACTGCCCGTTTTTTAAGCTCATGGTATAAGCATAGACTCTGTGCGAAGGCTTTACAGATAAGTGAAAAATTGTTTAATGATTTGATAAATAATAGCTATTTTCAGCGGCAAGGAAGGTCTGTCTGCTTCAGTAAAAGATGTATAGGTAATACCTATTTTTGAGATAGGGAGCTAAAAAAGGGATCTACGAAAACTTTTCCTGATATCAGAAAGTTAACTGCATCACAAAACGCATAATCAACGAGATACGGCACATTTAACCGCCAGCAGAACAAATATGCTCATTGCCTACTTCGGGAAAAAAGATGGGTCGATATGCCCCATTTCTCTACGGTGAGCCCTTTTTCCGGGCAGGTCAGAATTGAATAAGCGCCATTTAAATGCGCGTACCGCTCAAAATGGTCGGCATTATTCCCCACCAGGGTATTGATAACTGACTGGATAACGTGGCCGTGGGAAACAACGCACACATTGCCTTGCCGGGCTGAGAAGCCTGACAGCGCGCCAAGGACTCTTTGAGTGGCATCCTGTAGTGCTTCGCCATTTTGCGGCCCGATAGCCAAACTGCCGGAAAGCATCGCCTCAGCCTGCGCGCGCTCTTTCTCTGTCAGTTCGCTAATGCGTTTGCCTTCTAAGTCGCCGAAATGACGTTCGACAAGGGCAGGATTAAAGTGCAACGGGCAATCTAAGTGCGAGGCAATTTGCCCGGCTGCGGCCACTGAACGGCCCAAAGGTGAAGCGATAATAGAGGTAATGGATTTGTCTGCCAGATCCTGACACAGTGCAGAGATCTGCCTGATACCGACCTCCGTAACCGGGCTATCAAGGTGCCCCTGAATTCTGTTTTCAACATTCCAGACGGTTTCACCGTGGCGGACCAGATAGATTTTCATCACACACCACAAAAAGTGAGGGTTGGGGAAACGATGTTATTTAATCAATGCTCGCAGTCAATGCAGCAATGATGAAATTCAGTATGTTTTTTAAAACTGCTGTTGTTGTACACAGCAAAAAAGCATCGGGACGACGCGCCAGATAGCAAAAATTCGACGCAGAACAGTGATGCGCCGACGACAGGTCAACGGTTTACCCTTGCGTATTGCGAAATAACAAGACACAGTTATGCATAGTTTTCATACGCGAAATGAATGCATTACATAGGTCTTATAATGATAAGATGACCGAACACTGTCTCTACCCAAAGTGGCCGTCATCATGCGTTGGTTCCTGGGCATTCTTGCCATTGTCATTATCTTTGCTGTCCTCGTTATCCGCTCCCGATTAAAAGATACCGATGACGACTATTAATCCTGACCCTGGCATCAAAAAAAGTGGAATCGGGAGCCTGCATGGACATTGCAATAAAGCCCGTTAAACACAGGCCTTAATGCTATTCAGGATTGCAGCGTTGCCAGTCGGGCGGCAAAACCGACAAAAATAAGACCAATTAATGAGTTGCCGAGTTTTGCGAGACGTTTTTTCGTTTTCACAAACTGAGTCACATAGGACCCGGAGATAATCAGGAAGCTGAAATAACAGACGCTAATTAATTCCAGCGTACTGGCCAGAATAAAGAACGCCATTCCCGTGTTGGTATAATGGATGTCGATAAACTGCACAAAAAAAGACACATAAAACAAAATCGCTTTCGGGTTGGTCAGGCTCAGTACCAGCGAACGTTTGAAGATATCGCCCTTATGTACCTCATGCTCACTCACGCTTTTGCCCTTACGAGAAAGCGCACTGTAGAGCATTTTCACCCCAAGCCAGAGCAGGTAAAACGCGCCAAGATAACGGACCAGATTGAACAATACTGGCGTTGTTTTGATAAGCGTTGCCACCCCCATATAGGCGAGGAACATCAACACCGCATCGCCGATAAACACGCCCGCAGCGGCGACATAGCCATTTTTCAGCCCACCCGCCACGCTGGTTTTGAGCACAAAGAAGGTATTCGGACCAGGCACTAAGATAATGAAAATCGCCCCGATAAAATAAGACCAAAAACTAATAACACCATATTCGGCAAACACTTTGCCTCCTGCAAATACCGTTAAAGCCGATGAGCGGCCTATGCTACAAGAGCCGGCGGAGAAACTAAAGCGCAGGAAGACACAAAAGGCCCGCCGAAGCGGGCACAGATTTTCCATTAATGGTGAAGCATCTCATCAACAATCTGATCTTTTTTAAGCTGATAAGGGTAATAAGTTGGCCAGTTGTCCATCTCTTTTAGCAGCGCCTCCTGAGAGGTATTACCCATAAAGATATGGAAATGCGTGGAAGTGCGCGGTGCAATAATGTGATCGCTAAACTGCACAAACTTTGGCGCCTTACTGCTGGCATCTTTACATTCGAACAGGTAACGCACGCCCTTCTTGCCTGAGGTATACGTCAGGATTTTATGCCCGGCGTAATCATATTTACAGGCACTCACCTTGTCGCCGACATGGAATTCCATCACCCCATTTTCAATACCGATTGTATCGATATCGGTGGCATACCCCTTGCGGTAGTACGCTTTCAGTTCATCGAACGATTTACTCTTGTCTTTCTCTGCCTTTTTCCGCAACACCGGATCCAGATCGCCGCTTTGCAGATAAGGATAGAGAGACTGCCACATACCGTCCCAGTCGGTCAGCTTTCTGTCCCTGACATCGCTATCGTTAAATTCACCGTTCGCCGCTTTTTCCTCAATTTCACTCAACGGTTTTCCGTGCGAATGGTGGCCATGAGAAAAGGCATTCGCGCTTACTAAAAGCGTCCCCAGAACTATCGTTGTTTTTGCAAAATGGCTAACCAAAATCCGTCCCTCGGTTTACGAAAAGAAGCAATGTTATGTTATAATATAACATTATTCAAGATGTGAAATTTCCCTGTTAACGTTATGTGCTGCCCCCTGCTTATCAGATGGAAATTTCGCCATTGCCTGCTATAAACCAATGGTCAGGTTTTAACCACTTCGTCATCACTTCTGAGGTTCTTTTATCATGTCGATAGCCAAAGCACACAGCTTAAAGCAAGTTTATCAGATGCTTAACTCAGGGAAGTACAGTGAAATCGAACTGGCGTTCGATGTTGACGCGGATGCGTTTTTCCAGCTCTCAACCGAATATTGTGACGACGGCGCGAAAATTACCCGTCATGAAAATCACTTCGTCATTAAGCTCAAAAAAGTGGCGATTCCGGAGCTCGATTAATACGCTATCGCCGCGAAAATGTGACGTTTCGCGAAAGGCGCAGTGTGCTGCTCCGTAAGCAATATTGGCAGATCCATCGTGGGTGGATGGGGGACGATATCTTTTTTTGTCAGGAGAAAAACCGGCGGAGTCCGTTCTTGCGAACCAGTAACCGGCCGGCTGTGCGCCGACCGGGGGCAGGAATTACAGGTACAGCGAAGCTTCTCCTGGCGGGCGGGTTTTGAAGCGACGATGGATCCACAGATACTGTTCCGGCGCGCGCAGAATCTCACGTTCAATAACTTTATTGATATAGCTTGCGGCTTCGTGTTCATCTTTCGCCGGGTAATCGGTCATCGCCTTGCCGATATGCAGCGAATAACCTGAGCGATCAGCCTTACGCACCATGGTCACCGTCAACATTGAAGCTCCGGAAAGACGGGATAACACATAAGTACCGTTGGTGGTTGCCGCGTTTTCGACAGAGAAAAATGGCGCGAAGGTGCTGCCCTTACTGCCGTAATCCTGATCGGGGGCAAACCAGACGGCCTCGCCTTTTTTCAGTTCGCTCACCAGACCTTTCAGATTACGTCTGTCGATCATCGATTTATTGGAACGCATACGGCCTCGCGTCTGCACCCACTCCATCAACTCACTGTTATGCGGACGGTAGGTCGCCATCATCGGCTGGCACAGCCCCATCACGCGGCCACCGAGCTCCAGCGACATAAAATGGACACCGACAACCATCACGCCACGCTGGCTTGCCTGTGCGGCAACAAGGTTCTGGTAACCTTCAACGTCGAACCAGCGGCGCACCCGGCTATCAGACCAGAACCAGGCCATACCGGTTTCAAACAGCGCCATGCCGAGCGACATGAAGTTTTTCTCAATCATTGCTTCGCGGAGTTCATCGCTCATATTTGGAAAGCAAAGTTCCAGATTGCGGCGGGCAATACGTTCGCGACGTTTAAGGAAAGGACGGGCTAATTTCCCGAGGGTTTCTCCCAAACGGGAGAGAAGAGGATAAGGCAGTTGAACGAGCAACCAGAGCAGGCCAAGCCCTGCCCATGTGCCCCAGTGGCGTGGATGTAAAAACGCCCGTTTAAATGATGAATGCATTATTGTTACCTGTAAGCCTGTAGGGAGTAGCGCTTAAGGAAACAACGAATCACTTCATTAGGTCTTTATGCGTTACAGCGTCTGGCTTCGATGGCCATCGAAGCGGTTTTCAAACCCGCCCAATATAGCACGAATGGACAAGTCTGAATGTGAAAATGAATGAAGAAAATATGAATTTTTGCGACAGGTTTCCCTGTCGCAAATTTATCTCAGATGACCGCAGTAGTGAGGCGCGAAGTGCAGCATAATTTATCCTGCTCATCGTAAATATCAATTTGCCATACCTGATGGCGGCTACCGGTATGCACTGCACGACAGACGCCGCGCACACGCCCGCTCCGTGCGGAACGAATATGATTGGCATTAACCTCTATACCAACCACTTTCTTCTCACCTTCGGTACATAAATATCCGGCAACGGAACCCAGCGACTCCGCCAGCACCACAGAAGCGCCGCCATGCAGCAAACCAAACGGCTGATGCGTGCGGCTATCAACCGGCATTGTTGCTTCCAGCGAGTCGTCATGAATTGCAATAAAACGGATATCGAGCAGTCCTACCATATTGCCCTCGCCCATCGCATTGAGCGCGTCAAGGGTTACCTCACGTTTCCAGATCATCCTATTATCTCCAGTAGCGCCTGCAACGGATGGCGTACGCCATTTCCTTCCACGCGTTTCACCTGGCTGCGACAGGAGTAGCCTGTCGCCAGACAGCGGCTACGCGGTAAACGTTGTAGCGCCTGATGCCAGGACAACTCGTAAATCCCCAATGAGTTGGCGTGGTTCTTGACTTCATGTCCATAGGTTCCTGCCATACCGCAGCACCCTACGCTAACGTTTTCCAGTTTCGCGCCCAGACGGGCAAAAATGGACGTCCATTGCGAAACGGAAGCAGGCAGCGCTGTCACCTCAGTACAGTGGCCAAACAGGTACCAGGATTCACCGCTGATGGCGCGATTCTCACGACCTTCCAGTGCAGAAGGCAACCATTCGTGTACCAGCATGACGTGAAAATCGCCACGCTTCTCACCGAGCGTCTGCTTGTATTCATCCCGGTAGCAGAGCACCAGCGCCGGGTCGACGCCCACCATCGGCATGCCCAGTTGCGCAACTCGGTTGAGAAAATCCGAAGTTTTCTGTGCGGTTTTCGCAAAACGCTGCAGGAAGCCTTTGATATGCTGCGCTTTGCCATTCGGCGAAAAGGGCAGGACAACGGGCTGGTAGCCCAGTTTTTCTACCAGACGAACGAAATCGGCCACCACTTGCGCATCGTAGTAACTGGTGAATGGATCCTGCACCACCAGCACCGTAGTCGCTTTTTCCGCATCGCTCAATGTTTCAAGCTGTTCCAGCGTCAGGTTCGCCGAACGGTGGCCGATCATCTGCCGTTGTAATGAGGGAACAGATAACAGTGGCAGATCCACCATGCCAATATGTTTTTGTGAAAGCGAACGCACCCACGGTTGGCTCATAAAGAAATTGAACGTTTTCGGCGCACGGGCCATCAACGGCGCGTAGCTTTCCACGGTCGCAACCAGGTGATCGCGCACCGGACGCAGATAGCGTGTGTGGTAAAGTTGCAGGAAGCGCGAGCGGAACTCCGGCACGTCTATCTTGATCGGGCACTGGGTCGAACAGGCCTTACAGGCCAGACAACCCGACATAGCCTCTTTCACCTCATGCGAAAAATCATACTCGCCGTGACGCGCATGCCAGCTATTGCGGGTACGCTCAATCAGCGAACGCAGGCTGGCGCGTTTTTCCGGCATCTCTTTTTCCAGCTTCACCGGGTCGATACCGCGATCGGCCAGCAGACGCAGCCACTCGCGCACCAGCGTGGCGCGACCTTTCGGCGAATGGATACGATCGCCGGAAATTTTCATCGACGGGCACATGGGGCTTTTGGCATCGAAGTTGAAGCACAGGCCGTTGCCGTTGCACTCCATCGCCCCACGCCAGGATGAGCGCACGGCAATCGGGATTTGCCGGTCGAAGCTACCGCGTTTCACGTCATCTACCTGCTTCATCGGCGCATCAATCCCCTCAGGGGGACAAATTTTACCCGGGTTGAGGCGGTTTGCCGGGTCAAATGCAGCCTTCACTTTGCGCAGCTCTGCGTACAGTTCCGCACCAAAGAACGCCGGGCTGTATTCGGCGCGGAAACCTTTACCGTGCTCACCCCACAGCAAGCCACCGTATTTGGCCGTTAACACCACCACATCATCGGAGATTTTCTTCATCAAAACCTCTTGTTGCGGGTCGCACATGTCGAGCGCCGGACGCACATGCAATACGCCTGCATCCACATGACCGAACATGCCGTAGCTCAAGCCATGGCTGTCAAGCAATGCGCGAAACTCGACGATGTAGTCCGCAAGGTGTTCCGGTGGCACACAGGTATCTTCTGCGAACGGGATCGGTTTTGCCGCCCCTTTCGCATTGCCCAGCAGGCCGACGGCTTTTTTACGCATCGCGTAGATACGCTCAATGCCCGCCAGGTCGTCACAAATTTGCCAGCCAATCACCCCGCCCGCCCCTTCCGCCATCAGGGAATCCAGGCGAGCGCACAGAGAGGTAACCTGCTCATTAATTAACGCCTCATCATCACCGGCAAACTCGACAATGTTCAGACCCAGCATGGTCTTATCCGGCACATCGGTGATGAGTTCATTTACGGAGTGCCAGATGATGTCTTCGCGCGCCAGATTGAGGACTTTTGAATCGACCGTTTCAACCGACAGTGCGCGCGCTTCCACCATAAACGGGGCATTACGCAGCGCGGAGTCGAACGAATCGTATTTCACATTTACCAGACGGCGTACTTTCGGCAGACGGGTGATATCCAGCCGCGCTTCGGTAATGAATGCCAGCGTTCCCTCCGAGCCCGTCAACACGCGGGTCAGGTCAAACTCGGTCATCTCATCATTGAAGACATGGCGCAGGTCGTACCCCGTGAGGAAACGGTTGAGTTTGGGGAATTTATCGATAATCAGTTGACGGTTGTCCCGGCAACGTTCGAACACGGTGCGGTAAATGCGCCCCACTGCGGTATTTGCTTTACCCAATGTCTGCGCCAGTTCAACGGGCACCGGTTGGGTGTCCAGAATATCGCCGCCGAGCAATACGGCCCGCACGCCGAGGACATGGTCGGACGTTTTTCCGTAGACCAGCGATCCCTGACCGGAAGCATCGGTATTGATCATGCCACCCAGCGTCGCACGGTTACTGGTGGACAGTTCCGGCGCGAAGAAATAGCCGTAGGGTTTAAGAAACTGGTTGAGTTGATCTTTGATGACGCCCGCTTCAACCCGCACCCATCCTTCCTCAGGATTAATCTCCATAATGCGGTTCATATAGCGGGACATATCAACGATGATGCCCTGGTTCAGCGCCTGACCGTTTGTGCCGGTGCCGCCGCCGCGCGGTGTGAACACCAGCGACTGAAAACGCGCTTCCGCCGCGATGCGTGAAATTAAGGCGACATCAGAAGTAGAACGGGGAAAGACAACGGCATCGGGTAGCAATTGGTAGATACTGTTGTCGGTCGCCATGGTCAGCCTGTCGGCATAACTTGTGGCGGTATCGCCGGTAAAACCTTGTTGCTCCAGTGCCTGTAAAAAATTCAGCACCAATTGAACGACACCCGGTGCCTGAGAAATCTGTGGGATCATTACTCTTGACCCTGCCTGACTGTTAGTAGTTGTGAATAGTTAATCGTTTGCTTGCAGCATCCATCGTTGTATCACATTTTTTTCTTATGCGCCCACCAGAATTACGGGCAGAATCAGACTGTCAAAAACCGCTGAAATCATTAATCATTATCTTTACTGATTTCGCATCCTCTCACTTAAGGTGATTACGTTTTATGGCCTTTCAATCGCAGTCCCGGGATGTGCCGCAGGTGATGCTGTCGGTACTGTTTTTAGCCCTTATGATCATCGCCTGTTTGTGGATCGTTCAGCCTTTTATTCTTGGTTTCGCCTGGGCGGGTACCGTGGTTATTGCCACCTGGCCGGTGCTTCTGCGCGTACAGCGCGCGCTGTTTGGTCGCCGTTCACTGGCTGTCATCGTGATGACATTGTTATTAATTCTGCTGTTTATTCTTCCGGTCGCGCTACTGGTTAATAGCCTGGTGGATAACAGCGGTCCGGTCATTCAGGCCATTACATCGGGTGAAATGACTCCGCCGACCCTGGAGTGGCTGAACAGTATTCCGCTGATCGGTGACAAGCTGTATAGCGGCTGGCACAACCTGCTGGATATGGGCGGCAGCGCGATACTTGCCAAAGTACGCCCTTATGTCGGCACGACCACCACATGGTTTGTCGGTCAGGCGGCACATATCGGTCGCTTTATGCTGCATTGTGCCCTGATGTTGCTATTTAGCGCCCTGCTGTACTGGCGCGGCGAGCAGGTCGCACAGGGGATTCGCCATTTTGCCTATCGTCTGGCGGCCAGACGCGGCGATGCTGCGGTTCTGCTGGCTGGGCAGGCCATCCGTGCTGTCGCGCTTGGCGTGGTTGTCACCGCGCTGGTACAGGCGGTTCTGGGAGGAATTGGCCTGGCGGTGACAGGAGTGCCATACGCCACGCTGTTCACGGTCATTATGTTGATGACGTGTCTGGTACAACTGGGCCCGTTGGTTGTGCTGGTGCCTGCGATTATCTGGCTCTACTGGAGCGGCGACTCAACATGGGGCACGGTGTTACTGGTCTGGAGTTGCGTGGTCGGCACGCTGGATAACTTTATTCGTCCCATGCTGATTCGTATGGGGGCCGATCTGCCGATGATACTGATTCTTTCCGGCGTTATTGGCGGCCTGGTGGCATTTGGGATGATCGGGCTGTTTATTGGTCCTGTGTTACTGGCTGTTTCATGGCGACTCTTTTCCGCCTGGGTTAACGAAGCGCCCATGCCAGGGCCGGAGGAAAATGACGCGCTGGAAGACATACACGATGCAGATGACACCCGCATCTGATACGCCAGCTTCGATGATTATGAAGCACTGCTAATCATTTATTTACTGTCCCTCCCATGCGCAAGCCTCCTGACCGGAGGTTTGCGCAGTTTTCCCCGCAAAATCTTAACCGCCGTTTAACTAATGAGACGAATCTGATCGACGCTAAAATCCCGGATGGCCTACTATAAGGTCACGGTTATAAATCAACACCTTGATTTATAAGCATGGAAATCCCCTGAGTGAAACAACGAATTGCTGTGTGTAGTCTTTGCCCATCTCCCACGATGGGCTTTTTTTTATCCCTCAAACAGGCGGTGAGGCAGGTTAACCTGCGGGGAAGAACTCTGTGACGCGGTTACGTCTGTCGCGCCTCATCGGGGGGCATCCTGAATCGTCCATACGGCAAATAGTAAGAAGCCGATAATGATAAGCCACCTCATACATTAACGCCTGTCATGACAGCACAGTCTACGGCGGGGCTGGTGTAGTCAAAATGCATGATGCCTTCCCCTTTGCTGTCCTGGATATAGATGTTGTACGCCTTCCCGTCATATTTAAAATGGACAAATTCGACGGCATCCAATGTGCTGTCCCAATGGTCAAAGACATTCAGGCCTTTTATCGTACGAACCGTTTTGCCATTCACTGCTATATCCAATGTGGTATTGGCTAATTCAGCATGGTTGTAATCATATTTTATTACACTCATACCGTTAATACAGATAACGGATTCCTTCGTCAGCCAATTCCCATTAACCGGACCAGCCATAACTGCGCAGGAATAAATACAGACGGTTAACAATAATAACAATCGCGTCATAGTTCTACCTTAATTGCCGCCAGTGTTGAACCACATTCAGACATAAAAGTGTTATACGCATCTTCGCTATGTATTCTGAGGGCCTTTTCTCCCTCATCACATAACTGCGCCAGCGTATTTTCATAAGCATGGTATTCGCGGGTAAGCTCTTTCAGGCGTGCAATGACAGCCGCTAACGTATCCGTTTGATAGAAATTCATTTTGCGCCATCCGTGTTGCTAAAGTGCGCACCGTTGCCGGTAACAGCACAGGTTCCGTTATCAAGTAGCGCGCCAATCGGCAGATAATCAAAGGCCAGATGCGCGGTACTCACATCCTCTCCGTCGCACGCTTTAATATGATCGTTATACGATGCGCAGCCGTTAAGCGCGATGCAGCAGAGCACGGTCGCAATCAGCAATAAAGGTTTCATGGCATTTACCTTAATTGAGATGAGATCATTGGGATGCGTGAATAAAAGATTTACGCACCTCGATATAAATAACCTGACAGAGTTTTCTGACTGATAGATAGCAAAATGCACCCATAGCCATCAGCAGGCAGGTTGTCGTTATTTTTTGCAGTTCTGGTAGCCAACTAAAATAAAAGCGCAAGGTGTGAGCATGGCAATGCAGCCACATTCATACAGCTTTACGCGGTCGCGCAGATTCCCTGAAAAAACGAAAAGAAAAATATATCTGACGCAGCACATGCGATCAGAGGCATCTGCAAAGGATGGGTTGGAGTATTTAAATCGTGCAGATGTGTTAAAACGAGGCCAGTGTAATTCGATTGCTGACACATCTCTAAGGTAAGCGTGCGCAAACACATTTTGTTTCAGCTAAGAATTTACTTATTCCAGCCGAATTTCCGCCATAAAAAAACCCCACTTCGGAAGAAGTGAGGTTTTATCGTAAGGGAGTAATGGATTATTTGTTCAGTTCAGCCAGTGTCAGCCAGGTTTGAACCACGGTGTCCGGGTTCAGGGAGAGGCTATCAATCCCCTCTTCCATCAGCCAGGCCGCGAAGTCTTCATGGTCCGACGGGCCCTGCCCACAGATACCGACATATTTGCCGTGTTTTTTGGCAGCGCGAATGGCCATCGACAACAGGGCTTTCACCGCGTCATTACGCTCATCAAATAGCTCAGAGACAACACCGGAGTCGCGGTCCAGCCCCAACGCCAGTTGCGTCATGTCGTTTGAACCGATAGAGAAGCCGTCAAAGTGCTCCAGGAACTGGTCAGCGAGCAGCGCATTCGACGGGATCTCGCACATCATGATGATCTTGAGTCCGTTTTCACCGCGTTTGAGCCCCTGACGTGCCAGCTCTTCCACCACCGCTTTCGCCTGCTCCACGGTACGGACAAAGGGGACCATGATTTCCACGTTGGTCAGCCCCATCTCGTTGCGCACACGCTTCACCGCCTCACATTCCAGCGCGAAACAGTCACGGAAGCTGTCGGAAACATAGCGACCGGCACCACGGAAGCCGAGCATCGGGTTCTCTTCGTCCGGTTCGTAACGTTCACCACCGACGAGGTTGGCATACTCGTTGGATTTAAAGTCTGACAGACGCACAATCACCCGTTTTGGATAGAATGCCGCCCCCAGCGTTGCGATGCCTTCGGTCAGACGTCCAACATAAAACTCTTTCGGCGAATCATAACCTTTCATGATTTCGCGGATTTCGTTTTGCAGCTTCACGTCCTGATCGTCAAACTCCAGCAATGCACGCGGGTGCACGCCGATCATACGGTTGATAATAAATTCCAGGCGCGCCAGGCCGACACCTTCATTCGGCAGACAGGCAAAATCAAACGCTCTGTCCGGGTTGCCCACGTTCATCATGATTTTGAGCGGCAGCGCAGGCATTTCATCAATGCTTGAGCTTTTCACGCTAAAGTCGAGCATCTCGGCGTACACATAGCCCGTGTCGCCTTCGGCGCAGGAGACGGTCACTTTATCGCCATCTTTCATGCGCTCCGTTGCATCGCCACAACCGACGACCGCCGGGATCCCCAGCTCACGAGCGATGATGGCCGCATGGCAGGTACGACCGCCACGGTTGGTGACAATCGCTGCCGCTTTTTTCATGATCGGTTCCCAGTCCGGGTCGGTCATGTCAGTCACCAGCACATCACCCGCTTCGATGCGATTCATTTCACTGATATCGTGAATCACTTTCACCGGGCCTGCGCCAATGCGCTGGCCAATCGCACGCCCTTCGGCGATGATTTTGCCCTGCGCATGCAGCGTATAACGCTCCATCACTTTACCGCGAGAGCGCACGGTCTCCGGGCGCGCCTGCACAATAAATAGTTTGCCAGTATGGCCGTCTTTCGCCCATTCAATGTCCATCGGCCGGCCATAATGTTTTTCAATCTGCACAGCCTGTTTCGCCAGCTCCTGCACTTCCTCGTTGGTCAGCGAGAAACGATCGCGATTAGCCTGTTCGACATCTTCGATACGCACCTGTTTGCCATGCTCCTGGGTTGGTGCATAGACCATGCGAATTTTCTTCGACCCCATCGTGCGGCGCACGATAGCCGGACGCCCAGCCGCCAGTGTTGGCTTATGAACATAAAATTCATCCGGGTTGACTGCACCCTGTACCACCATTTCACCCAGCCCCCAGGCTGCGGTGACAAATACCACCTGATCAAAGCCGGATTCCGTGTCGATAGAGAACATCACGCCGGAAGAACCGATGTCTGAGCGCACCATCCGTTGCACCCCGGCAGAGAGCGCAACACCGCGATGATCGTAACCCTGATGCACGCGGTAAGAGATCGCACGGTCATTGAACAGGGAGGCGAAGACGTGCTTCACCGCCACCAGCACGGCGTCATACCCCTGCACGTTCAGGAAGGTTTCCTGTTGGCCCGCAAAGGAGGCGTCTGGCATATCTTCTGCCGTTGCGGAAGAACGCACCGCAAAGGATGCCTGCTCGTCATCAGCAGACAGTTTGGCATATGCCTGATGGATCGCATCTTCGAACGCCGGCTGGAACGGAGTATCGACTATCCACTGGCGAATCTGCGCGCCAGCTTTCGCCAGCTCGGAAACGTCGTCAATGTCCGTTTTATCCAGCAGGTCATAGATGCGCTGATTCAGGCCGCTTTGATCGAGAAACTGGTTAAACGCATCGGCAGTGGTAGCAAACCCATTGGGTACGCTTACGCCCATACCGGACAGATTAGTAATCATCTCACCAAGGGAGGCATTTTTGCCCCCAACTCTGTCTACATCATTCATGCCGAGTTGGTCATACCAAAGCACCAGCGGAGACGAGCCATTGTTGGACATCTAAACAATCCTTTTGTGATATTTGAATGGGGTAATAAAGCATTTACTACCTTTTCATCCTGGCATAATTATTCCGGCTGAAAAAACGGTGAATCGTTCAAGCAATTTAAATTTTTGTCTTTTCGGACACTTTCCCGTCAACGATTCCGTATTCGATAACCGGAAAATCCTCAAAGTCATTCTTTTTTTAGGCGCATAATAAAAATGAACCATACTTTTCATTAAAAACAAAAATACCGTTTCATTTTAAAAATTCAGAAAAGACGCTACGCAGATGGGTGACTTTAATTTATGCTTTCAGATAATTACGCATGACAATCAGGAAGGGTAAAATGGACAGCGCTGTGGATCGCCAGGTTTTTTATATTTCCGATGGTACCGCTATCACCGCAGAGGTATTAGGCCATGCGGTGATGTCGCAATTCCCTGTTGCCATCAATAGCATCACGCTGCCGTTCGTGGAGAATGAAAGCCGCGCCAGAGCAGTGAAGGACCAGATTGACGCTATCTATCAGCAGACAGGCGTACGTCCATTAGTGTTTTATTCCATCGTACTGCCTGAAATCCGCACCATTATTTTACAAAGTGAAGGATTCTGTCAGGACATTGTTCAGGCACTGGTGGCACCATTACAGCAAGAATTAAAACTCGACCCGACACCTATTGCACATCGTACCCATGGGTTAAATCCAGGCAACCTGACGAAATATGATGCGCGGATTGCCGCTATTGATTACACGCTGGCGCATGATGACGGTATTTCGTTGCGCAACCTGGATCAGGCCCAGGTGATTTTGTTAGGTGTTTCCCGTTGCGGCAAAACGCCAACCAGCCTTTATCTGGCAATGCAATTCGGTATCCGTGCAGCTAATTATCCTTTTATTGCCGATGACATGGATAATCTCGTTCTGCCTGTTTCATTGAAGCCGCTCCAGCATAAATTATTTGGTCTGACCATTAATCCTGAGCGCCTGGCCGCCATTCGCGAAGAGCGTCGTGAAAATAGCCGTTACGCTTCATTACGCCAGTGCCGCATGGAAGTGGCAGAGGTGGAAGCGCTTTACCGTAAAAATCAGATCCCCTGGTTAAACAGTACCAACTATTCGGTAGAAGAGATCGCCACCAAAATTCTCGACATGATGGGGCTTAACCGCCGCATGTACTAAGACACTAGTACATGGGTGACAATTTTGCTATCATGCTGGCCTTCGATGTGATGCGCATCACAACCTGCTATTGAATTAAGCAAGGATTGGTTTAAGGTGTGCGCATCGCCTCCGGCATTTGGCCGTTTGAGCACAAAATTTTGAGAATTCTGATGAACAAAACCGATGAACTTCGCACTGCGCGCATCGAGAGTCTGGTCACTCCGGCAGAGCTCGCGCAGCGGCATCCCGTTTCCCTTGCAGTTGCGGAACATGTCACACAATCCCGTCGCCGTATCGAGAAAATCCTCAACGGTGAAGATAAACGGCTATTAGTGATTATTGGCCCCTGCTCCATTCACGATCTGGACGCAGCAATGGATTATGCCCGTCGCCTGCAGGGGTTAAGGCAAAAGCACAGTGCGCAACTGGAAATTGTGATGCGCACCTATTTTGAAAAGCCGCGAACCGTAGTGGGCTGGAAAGGGTTGATTTCCGATCCCGACCTGAACGGCAGCTACCGCGTTAACCACGGCATCGAACTGGCACGCAAACTCCTGCTCGCAGTAAATGAGCTGGGCGTACCGACAGCAACCGAATTTCTGGATATGGTGACAGGACAATTTATTGCTGATCTGATCAGTTGGGGGGCGATTGGCGCGCGTACCACAGAAAGCCAGATCCACCGCGAGATGGCGTCGGCGCTCTCCTGTCCGGTAGGCTTTAAAAACGGTACTGACGGTAACACCCGAATCGCGGTAGACGCGATTCGCGCTTCGCGAACCAGCCATATGTTCCTCTCGCCGGACAAAACCGGACAGATGACCATTTACCAGACCAGCGGTAACCCTTACGGGCATATCATTATGCGTGGCGGAAAAAAACCGAATTTCTACGCCGACGATATTGCCGCCGCCTGCGCAACTCTGCGTGAGTTTGATCTGCCGGAGCAACTGGTCGTCGATTTCAGTCACGGCAACTGCCAGAAACAGCATCGTCGCCAGCTTGAAGTCTGCGATGACATCTGTCAGCAGATTCGTGATGGCTCCACGGCAATCGCGGGGGTGATGGCGGAGAGTTTCCTGCAAGAGGGTACGCAAAAGATCGTCAGCGGCCAGCCGCTGGTATACGGGCAGTCCATCACTGACCCGTGCCTGAGCTGGGAAGACAGCGAAGTATTGCTCGATAAGCTCGCTGCGGCAGTCTCCTCACGTTTGTAATCTTTTTTCCCGTCGGGTCTCCCGGCGGGACGCGTCCCCCTACCCCAAATGATTGGTTTTCCAAATATTACTTGCAGCCCGCACGGCAGGTATTAATAATAATTATCATTGTCATATCCAAACAGTTAGCGTGAAATGTCGAACAAGGATAAGCCGACCACTCCGGCAGAGAAACTGCCTGCCAGCCCAGCCACTATTCATCCTGAGGATCGCCGCATCAGCAGCAAAACCCTGTTGGGGGATTCGGCGCGCGTTGTCATTGAACATCAGGGACAAGAATATCTGTTGCGACAGACGCACGCCGGGAAACTGATACTAACGAAATAGAGGCTCAGCTCGAACAGCTAACCTCCAGTCTTTTACCCCAATCCGGTGGGCGACGGCTATAGTCATCGTTGCGCTCTGCATAAGGCTCCCGCAAGACGGCATGCAGACGCTCCAGCTCTTCGGTATTTCCCTGCTCTGCCTGTTCAATCGCCCGCTGTGCGAGCCAGTTACGCAGCACAACCGCCGGGTTTACGTTTTGCATCTGCTGCTGACGTTGCGCATCCGCAATAGTCTCCTGCGCCAGACGCGCACGGTAGCGGCTAAACCAACTGTCAAACGCTTCGCGATCGATAAACTCGTCACGTAGCGCGCTGCTGGCGCTCATCTGCTCAGTATGGCTTAACATGCGGAAAGTGCGGGTATAGTCGCTGCCTTCACGCTCCATCAGAGCGAAGAGCTCGCTTAACAACACATTGTCATCCTTTTGCTGGCTAAAAAAGCCCAGTTTCTGGCGCATCAATATGCCATATTCGCTCAGCAATACCGGCTGATAACTGTCCAGCGCCGCATTGAGCACATCGGCACTCATAAACGGCGACAGAGTTTGCGCCAGCCGTTGCAGATTCCACAGGGCAATTGTTGGCTGGTTATCGAAGCTATAACGTCCCTGGTAGTCCGAGTGATTGCAGATAAAACCGGGCTGGTAGTCATCAAGAAAACCGTAGGGGCCGTAATCAATCGTCAGTCCCAGAATCGACATGTTGTCCGTATTCATGACCCCATGGGCGAAGCCGACCGCCTGCCAGCGAGCCATCAGCGCAGCGGTACGGGCAATGACATCCCGGAACCAGACTTCATATTTGTTGGCGTCATCCTGCAGATGCGGCCAGTAATGGCGAATCACAAAATCCGCCAGTTGGCGTACCTTTTCGGGTTCGCGCCGATAATAGAAGTGCTCGAAGTGGCCAAAACGGATATGACTTTGCGCAATGCGCATCATCATCGCCCCCTGCTCAACGCTTTCGCGGTAAACAGGCGTGTCACTGGTGACAATAGAAAGCGCACGTGTCGTCGCAATCCCCAGATGGTGCATGGCCTCAGAGGCCAGGCTTTCACGAATGGTTGAGCGCAGCACCGCGCGGCCATCACCCATACGGGAATACGGCGTAAGCCCGGCACCTTTCAGGTGCCAGTCCAGCGTTGTACCATCAGGCAGTCGCTGTTCGCCGAGCAGGATACCGCGCCCGTCGCCCAGTTGCCCCGCCCAGACGCCAAACTGATGTCCGCTGTAGACCTGCGAAAGCGGTGACATTCCGGGAAGCAGCGTTTCGCCCCCCCACACGCCAGCCCCCTCGTTCGGCGTAAACAGGGCGGGATCGATGCCCATGGTTTTCGCCAGAGGGTCATTATGCCAAAGCAAGCGGGCATTACTCAGCGGTGTCGGGGAAAGGGCAGTATAAAAACCAGGCAGCTCATCGCGCCAGCGGGTAATAAAAGACAGGGTCATAGTACCTCCTGTCTTTATTGTAGTGGGTTTAGAGGATGTTAAACACGGGTTAAAGGCAAGGTTATCCCTGAACTAGGCTGGTGATCTGAGCGGCGGGGACCGCTGGCCATAAATTCCCCTGCATGGCACTGAACTGATACGGCTTCACCCGCTTTAAGGTTTTTTCATCGTCAATACCGTCAATCATTACCGAACGGCAATAGGGGGAAATTTGTGAGACGATCGCGCGCATAAAGGGTTCGAACGAACGCGAGGCCAGCCGCTGATGGATAAAGTTTTTATCCAACACCACCCGCTTAAACAGCCCGTCAAAAATGGCGCGAGTGGAAGCCGCCCCGGCACCAAAATTTCCCAAGATTAAAGGATACCGTTCGCTAAACAAGACGAGAGAATTATTTTCATTACCTTTCGTCAGATTGGGATAATTCTCATTCACAGTAAATTCGAGAAAAGGATATTTCGCTACCGTTTCGGCAAGTTCAGCATTAGAGATCAATGCATCGACAATAAGCGGTGAAATATGTATCCAGGCGAGAAGTTGATGCTGAATAAAGAATAGCTTACAAGACTCGAGTAATTCTAATTGCTCAGTAAAAAGCGTCAGCGTTTCGTCTGGGCTCAGGCGTGGCACTATCCGCTCTGCAGATGCCCGTACAGAACCCGCCCCAACGAAATTGACCACGATTTCAATCCCGACAAGCGTGCCGTAACCGTTGCGCGCAGGCTGTAGTAAAAACTCTGAGCGATAGGTGTCATCAAACGATACGATCATGGCGCCAACCCCGCATTAAGGTTGATATCCTGCATCGAAAAACCAATGCGCACATGCATCAACGTAGTTGAACTTAACAAAACTGACTTCATCATTTCCCATTATATTGTCGAAAATTCCTTATTTTCGTGCGCAAGCTTATCCTGGTTAAATTGCTCACACCAGCGTATGCCACGATACTGACAGCCCTTTAAGGTAACGAATAGTTAAATAATAAATATTGAAGGAAAAATGAATGAACGGTGAGGAAAATAACAAAATTTGCGTTTAGTTCACAAAAGCAGCGAACCGGTTAGCTATTCGCTGCTTGTTATGGGAAGGAGATTAGATACGACGCGCCTGCCAGAAATTCTTGCGCCAGTAGACATTGTTTAACGAAGAACGCACGACTCCCTGGCTGGTGGATGCATGGATAAAGGCATTATCGGTGTCATAGATGCCCACATGCAGACCGTTATCGCCGGAGCCTGTTTTGAAGAACACCAGATCGCCTGGCAGCAATTCATCCTTATCGATTTTCGTTCCCACTTCCGCCTGTTTACGCGTATCGCGGGGAAGCTCAAGGTTAAATTTATCGCGGAAGGTCATCATCACGAATGCCGAACAATCAACGCCATTACGGCTCATGCCGCCATAGCGGTAAGGCGTACCGCGCCAGTCGCGCAGTTGATCATTAAGCCCCGCAATGACGGTGATGGAATCAGAAAGGCGTGCGTTAGGTGGCGGTGCCCGATGACTGCTGCACCCTGAAAGAATTAATGCCGCCAGAAGAAACCAGATGCGCATCCAGCAAAACCTCTATTTTTGTTATGCTGGAATAATTTAGCGTGTGAATTGCAATTCTTGCAAGTTCCGTTTACTGCTATACCTCGGGAATGAGCATCCTGTGACCAGCCAGGTCGAGGCGACGAAATGGCATACCGTATGCGGTCGCCAGATTTTGCGGCGTTAACACCTCATCACGTGGGCCACTGGCAATCAGTTTACCCTGGCGTAATAGCCACACCTGATGCGCGCGACGCAGCGAATGGTTGAGATCGTGGCTGCTCATCACAACGGTGATCCCTGCCGCCGCCAGCTCGCTTAACATGCCATCCAGCGCAGCCTGCTGGGCGACATCGAGACTGTTCATCGGCTCGTCTAACAACAGGAGTTGCCCATCCGCATTCGCTGCCGGATGAATTTGCGCAATCACCGCTGCCAGCCGCACCCGCTGCCATTCGCCACCGGAGAGGTGATTGACAGTGCGCCCCAGCTTATCCGCCAGCCCAAGTTTATGCGTAATCTCTTCAACCACGTTGTCGTTGGGATGATGATGCTGATGCAGTGCCAGATAATGCCATACCGGCATGGCGAAGGGTGGTGTCTGCTGCTGGGACAGGTAAGCGCGATGACGAGCCAGTTGCGGCGCATGCCATTGCTCAAGCGGGCGACCATTTAACTGCACACTGCCCTTTCCCTGCGTCAAACCGGCGAGACGTGCCAGAAGCGTGCTTTTCCCGGCACCATTCGGCCCGACGAGATGCAGCATTTGCGCTTTGTCGACCAGGGCCGTAATTGGCCCCAGTCTGCCTGCATCCTCAAGGTCATGAAGTTGCAGCAACGGCATTATTTTGCCAGCGCCAGCTTAATCGCTTCCATCAGGATAGGATCTTCGGGTGTCATATCTGGTGAGAAACGCTGAACAACCTGACCATCACGACCAATCAGGAATTTTTCAAAGTTCCACAGGATATCATCCGGATAAAGCGGTGCCCGCCCTTTGCTGGCCATGCGCTCATAAAAACCGCTCTCCTCCGGGGCGACAGCCTTTGGTGCCGCGGCAATCAATTTGCGATACAAAGGATGGCGGTTTTCACCGTTAACATCGACTTTGGCTGCCATTGGGAAAGTCACCCCGTAGGTCGTGCTGCAGAAGGTTTTGATCTCTTCTTCACTGCCCGGCTCCTGCCCGGCAAACTGATTACACGGGAAGCCGAGAACGATAAACCCGTCTTTCTCCCAGGCTTTCTGAATGTTTTCCAGTTGTTCATACTGTGGCGTCAGGCCACATTTTGAGGCCACATTCACTACCAGAATAACCTTGCCCTGGTACTTTTCCAGCGTGATATGTTCGCCATCAATTGTTGTAATCTCGGTGTTCAAAATATCCTGGTGCATAGCATCCCCTTAGTCGGTTCATTCGTACGCCGGATCTCTCGCCCGGCCAGTCATTAATAATAGCCAGATAATGCGCGATAATCCTTTTCCTGTCATTTACCAAAAAAAGGCATAAAACCAATGGATTAGGTAATTTTTCTTTTTTTGACGTGCTGTTGTTACACACTTTTACGTAATTATTGTCTGCTGGTGAATACGGCCATTGCGTCCTCCGGACTTTTAGCGTCTTGCCGTTAGCAAGAGCCAGATGAACACCGGTGCCCCCAGTGTTGCCGTCACGACACCGATAGGTAATTCCGCGGCGCTCAGCGCCATTCGGGCAACGATATCGGCAAAAAGCAGTGCCGTCGCCCCCGCAAGCGCGCAGGCGGGCAGAAGCACGCGATGGTCGGTGAGGCCGCAAAGACGCAGAATATGGGGGATAACCAGCCCTATAAAGCCAATGGAGCCAGCCAGCGCGACGCTGACGCCCACCATCCAGCCGGTTGCCACCACCAGCACATTGCGCCAGAACCACAGAGGTAGCCCAAGTTGACGGGCCGATGTCTCCCCCAGCGCCAATACGTTAAGTGGCTGCGACTGAAAGCAGGTCCAGCCCATAACCGGTAACAGTGCGACCATCAGCCAGCTTTGTTGCCAGTCTACGCCGCCAAAACCGCCCATCATCCAGTACATGAGCTGGCGCAGGTCGAATGAAGTGGAAAAATAGATGGCCCAGGTCATCAGCGCGCTACAAATGATCCCCAACGCGACGCCGGCTAACAGCAGACGACTGGTCGACATATGCCGTCGGGCAAAGCGCAGCAGAATAAGCGTGATGACCAGCGCCCCGGCGATGGCGCATAACCCTAACGCCCAGCCAGGCAACAGACCTTTTCCCAGCAGTACGGCGGCTATTAACCCGACACCCGCACCGTTAGACACGCCCAGAAGCCCCGGCTCGGCCAGTGGGTTTTCAAACAACGCCTGCATAATCGCGCCGCTTAATGCCAGCGCCGCCCCCACCAGCAAAACCGCTAACGTACGGGGCAGACGTATTTGCCAGACAAAAAGTTGCCCACGGGCATCAAGCCAGTTTGCAGGACCAATCCACTGATCGCCCGCGCACAGGCTAATAAACAGCGCGATCAGCAAAAGCAGCGCAAGGCCGCAGAGCCACTGACCATTACGACGCTGTTGGAGTTTTGCGTAATTCAGCATGCAGTCCAATTGATGCGTTATTGAGTGAGTTGATTTTAAAGATGATATTCAGTATTGAAAGAAAAAGGCCGCAATTGCGGCCTTTTTAATTAGTCCAGATTACTCTGCTTTGGGCGAAGCGTTTTCGACGCGGCTTTTTAACTTCTGGCCGGGTCTGAAGGTCACCACGCGCCGGGCTGTAATGGGAATATCTTCGCCCGTTTTCGGGTTACGTCCCGGACGTTGATTCTTATCACGCAGATCGAAATTGCCAAAGCCGGAGAGTTTTACCTGCTCACCATTTTCCAAAGCACGACGGATCTCTTCGAAAAACAGCTCTACCAGCTCTTTAGCATCTCGCTTGCTAAGCCCAAGCTTATCAAACAGATATTCGGACATTTCAGCTTTTGTAAGCGCCATAGGTTCAATCCCTCAATGATGCCTGGAATCGCTCTTTTAATGCCTCTACACATTTGGCGACGGTAGCGGCAATCTCCTCTTCTTCGAGTGTACGGCTGGTATCCTGAAGGATCAGGCTAATGGCGAGGCTTTTATACCCCTCCGCAACACCCTTACCGCGGTACACGTCAAATAAGTTTACGCCAACTACCTGATTTACGCCAACTTTCTTACATTCGGCTAAAATATCTGCCGCAGCCACGTTTTCAGCGACGACGACAGCGATGTCGCGACGGTTCGCCGGGAAGCGTGAAATCTCCTGCGCCTGAGGAACCACGCGGTCTGCGACCTTGTTCCACTCCAGTTCAAACACCAGAGTACGACCATTCAGATCGAGCTTACGTTCCAACTCCGGATGCACGACGCCAATGAAACCAACGTATTCATCTTTCAGATAAATCGCTGCGGATTGCCCAGGATGCAACGCCGGATTCGCCTCTGCGCGGAACTCAATCGCGGACAATTTGCCGGTCAGGTCGAGTAAGGATTCCAGATCGCCTTTCAGGTCGAAGAAATCAACGCTGCCTTTAGCCAGATCCCAATGCTCTTCATAGCGGTTACCGCAGATGGCGCCCGCCAGCATCAGATCCTGACGAATACCTAAAGGCGCCTGAGTGTCCGGTACGAAGCGCAGACCGGTTTCGAAGATACGCACACGGCTCTGCTGACGGTTCTGGTTATAGACGATAGTCCCGAGCAGGCCGGTCAGCAGTGACAGACGCATCGCTGACATTTCGCTGGAGATCGGGCTTGGCAGAATCAGCGCTTCTTCACCCGGATGGATCAACTGCTGTACTTTCGGATCAACGAAACTGTAGGTGATCACTTCCTGATAGCCTTTGTCATTGAGCAGCGTTTTCACGCGCTTGAGCGACAGATTGGCTTCGCGGTGTGACCCCATCACCAGCCCGGCTTGTACCGGTGCATTCGGGATGTTGTTGTAACCGTACAGGCGCGCAACCTCTTCTACCAGGTCTTCTTCGATTTCCATATCGAAACGCCAGCTCGGCGCAACGGCCAGCCACTCATCCTGCCCTTCGGTGACTTCGCATCCCAGGCGTTTAAGGATGTCAGTAACCTGTTCATCCGCAATATGATGACCAATCAAACGATCCAGCTTGCTGCGGCGCAGACGGATGGTCGCCCGTTTCGGCAGCGTGGCTTCATTGGTGATATCAACAACCGGACCGGCTTCACCACCGCAGATATCAATCAGCAGACGGGTCGCACGCTCCATGGCTTTGTACTGCAACGCCGGATCAACGCCACGCTCATAGCGATGGGAAGCATCCGTGTGCAGACCATGACGACGCGCGCGACCAGTGATGGACAGTGGGCTAAAGAACGCGGATTCCAGCAGAACGTTCTGTGTATCACCGTTCACGCCAGAATGTTCACCACCAAAAATGCCGCCCATAGCCAGCGCTTTATTGTGGTCAGCAATCACCAGCGTGTCGGTTGCCAGTTTGGCTTCGCTACCGTCGAGCAGTACCAGCGTTTCGTTCTCTTTCGCCATACGTACGACGATACCACCGTCGATACGATCCATATCGAAAGCATGCATCGGCTGACCCAGTTCCAGCAGAACATAGTTGGTCACGTCCACAACCGCATCGATAGAACGCACACCGCAGCGACGCAGTTTTTCTTTCATCCACAGCGGGGTCGGCGCTTTTACGTTAATACCTTTAACCACACGCCCCAGATAACGCGGACAGGCATCAGCGGCGTCAACGGTGATTGGCAGCGTATCGTTAATGGTGGCGACAACCGGGGTGATTTCCGGTTCAACCAGCGGTGCTTTGTTCAGTGCGGCGACATCGCGCGCGACACCCATGATCCCTAAGCAATCCGCACGGTTCGGCGTCACACTGATTTCAATAGTGTTGTCATCAAGTTTAAGGTAGTCGCGAATATCGGTACCAATCGTGGCGTCCAGCGGCAGTTCGATAATGCCGCTGTGGTCATCGGAAATACCCAGCTCAGAGAACGAACACAGCATGCCTTCTGACGGTTCACCGCGCAGTTTGGCCGCTTTAATTTTGAAGTCACCCGGCAGTACTGCGCCGATGGTGGCAACAGCCACTTTCAGCCCCTGGCGGCAGTTCGGCGCGCCACAGACAATATCCAGCAGGCGTTCACCGCCCACATTCACTTTTGTAACGCGCAGTTTGTCTGCATTCGGGTGCTGACCGCACTCAACAACTTCACCCACAACCACGCCGTTAAATGCGCCCGCCACAGGCTCGACGCCGTCAACTTCCAGGCCAGCCATGGTGATTTGATCGGAAAGCGCTTCACTGTCGACTGCCGGGTTAACCCACTCGCGTAACCACAGTTCACTGAATTTCATTATTTGTCCTGCCCTTATTTAAACTGTTTGAGGAAACGCAAATCGTTTTCGAAGAATGCTCGCAGATCGGTCACACCGTAACGCAGCATGGTCAGGCGCTCCATTCCCATCCCAAACGCGAAGCCAGAATAGATTTCCGGGTCAATGCCCACATTGCGCAGTACGTTCGGATGCACCATGCCGCAACCCAACACTTCCAGCCATTTGCCGTTTTTACCCATCACATCCACTTCTGCAGACGGTTCAGTGAACGGGAAGTAGGACGGACGGAAACGTACCTGCAGATCTTCCTCAAAGAAGTTGTTCAGGAAATCGTGCAGCGTACCTTTCAGGTTGGTAAAGCTGATGTTGGTATCAACAATCAGACCTTCCATCTGATGGAACATCGGGGTATGCGTCTGGTCGTAGTCGTTACGGTACACGCGGCCCGGCGCGATAATACGAATCGGCGGCTGCTGTTCTTTCATGGTGCGAATCTGCACGCCAGATGTCTGCGTACGCAGCAGGCGGGTGGCATCAAACCAGAAAGTGTCGTGGTCAGCGCGTGCCGGATGATGGCCTGGAATATTCAATGCATCGAAGTTGTGATAATCGTCTTCGATTTCCGGGCCCGTCGCCACGGTAAAGCCAAGCTCACCGAAGAAACTCTCAATGCGGTCGATAGTACGGGTGACCGGATGCAGGCCGCCGTTTTCGATACGGCGCCCCGGCAGGGATACGTCGATGGTCTCAGCCGCCAGGCGCGCGTTCAGTGCAGCATTTTCCAGATCGTATTTACGCGCGTTCAGCGCCTGCTGGACCTGTTCTTTTGCTTCGTTAATCACCGCCCCGGCAGCCGGGCGCTCTTCTGGCGGCAGCTCACGCAGGGTGGTCATCTGAAGGGTCAGATGCCCTTTCTTACCCAGATATTCAACGCGTACGTTATCTAACGCGGCAACATCTGAGGCATCATTAATGGCTGCCCGTGCACTGGCAACCAGCTCTGCGAGATGTGACATAATTTTCCTCGTTATGTCCTTGTTGTTGGACTTTTTACTTAAAATTCAGACACAAAAAAAGCCTCCTGTTGGAGGCTTTTGGCGTTAATTTTCCGTTTCTTCTTTCACGCGCTAGCCTCCCGGAGTCAGGTGCTAAAGTAAAAAAAGAAGCGGAAAATAGCAGCATTCATGCTTGCGTTACCTTGTGTGGTAAAAAGCGGATTACCTTATTGAAAGGGCTCACCGGAAAAAAGTCAATCTTCTGATGGTGTTATACCCTAAATAATTCGCGTTGCAAAACAGCGGCGAGAGAGTGAAACCACAGGAGCTTACTTAAGTAAGTGACCGGGTGAAAACCTCAGCCTACGCGCATGCAATGCGAGACATGACGGGTATAAACGAAAAGAGGGAGCATCGCTCCCTCTTCCACTGACTTATTAAGCCAGAGCTGCTTTCGCTTTTTCGACCAGAGCGGTAAACGCTACTTTGTCGAATACTGCGATATCAGCCAGGATCTTACGGTCGATTTCAACAGAGGCTTTTTTCAGGCCGTTGATGAATTTGCTGTAAGAAATACCGTTCTGACGTGCTGCTGCGTTGATACGCGCAATCCACAGTTGACGGAACTGACGCTTTTTCTGACGACGGTCACGATAAGCGTACTGACCTGCTTTGATAACAGCCTGGAAGGCAACGCGGTAAACGCGTGAACGCGCACCGTAGTAGCCTTTAGCTTGTTTCAAAATTTTCTTGTGACGTGCGCGTGCAATTACACCACGTTTTACGCGAGCCATGTTGCTCTCCTGTATCTATATTCTGAGTGCCCTTCTCCCGTCGCATTTATCATGCAAACGGACAGGGGGCATAAAAAAGTTAATAAAAAGGTTAACGACTTATGCGTACGGCAGGCACGCGATTACCAGGCCCAGATCGCCTTTGGAAACCATGGCTTTCGGACGCAGGTGACGTTTACGCTTGGTAGCTTTTTTGGTCAGAATATGACGCAGGTTAGCGTGCTTGTGCTTAAAACCACCTTTACCGGTTTTTTTGAAGCGCTTAGCAGCACCGCGTACGGTCTTGATTTTTGGCATTTTAATAACTTCCACTTCGCATTGTTAATAAACGAAACCCAGGCGAACAAAACCTGTGAAGCCCAAAGGCGCCACAGGAATTGCTACTTGAAGGCCTTACTGTTTCTTCTTAGGAGCGAGCACCATGATCATCTGGCGGCCTTCGATCTTCGTAGGGAAGGATTCGACTACTGCCAGTTCACTCAGATCGTCACGGACGCGGTTAAGCACTTCCATACCGATCTGTTGGTGGGCCATCTCACGACCGCGGAAACGCAGTGTGATCTTGGCCTTATCGCCATCTTCCAGAAAGCGAACCAGGCTGCGGAGTTTTACCTGGTAGTCGCCATCATCGGTGCCAGGTCGGAATTTGATTTCCTTGACCTGAATAACTTTTTGCTTTTTCTTCTGTTCCTTAGAAGACTTACTCTTTTCATAAAGGAACTTGCCGTAGTCCATGATACGACAAACTGGCGGTTCGGCGTTAGGGCTGATCTCAACTAAATCTACTCCAGCTTCTTCAGCCTTTTCGATAGCTTCTCTCAGACTCACAATACCCAGCTGCTCACCTTCCAGACCAGTTAAGCGAACTTCCTGGGCGCGAATCTCGCCATTGATACGATTCGGACGTGCCGTTTGAACTCGTTTTCCGCCTTTAATACCTTATTCCTCCAGTTGTTGAAGACTGCGGCTGCGAATCTCTTGTTGCAGCTTCTCAATCACTTCACTTACGTCCAGGCTGCCCAGGTCTTTACCGCGGCGGGTGCGAACGGCCACTTTGCCTGCTTCCACCTCTTTATCACCACAGACCAACATATAAGGGACACGACGTAAAGTGTGCTCGCGGATTTTAAAGCCAATCTTCTCGTTTCTCAAGTCCGCTTTTACACGAATGCCCGCATTTTGCAATTTACGGGTCAATTCGTTGACATATTCAGCTTGAGAATCAGTGATATTCATCACCACAACCTGAACAGGGGCCAGCCAGGTCGGGAAGAAACCGGCAAATTCTTCGGTCAGGATGCCGATAAAGCGCTCCAGTGACCCCAGAATTGCGCGGTGAATCATCACCGGAACCTGACGCTCGTTGTTTTCGCCAACATAAGAGGCGCTTAAACGAGCCGGTAACGAGAAGTCCAGCTGGACTGTACCGCACTGCCATGCGCGATCGAGGCAGTCATATAATGTAAATTCAATTTTCGGACCGTAGAATGCGCCCTCACCCAGTTGATATTCAAACGGGATGTTGTTTTCTTCCAGCGCAACTGCCAGATCCGCCTCAGCACGATCCCACATCTCATCGCTACCGATACGTTTTTCCGGGCGAGTAGACAGTTTGACGACGATTTTCTCGAAGCCAAAGGTGCTGTACATATCATAGACCAGTCGAATACAGGCGTTGACTTCATCACGCACTTGTTCTTCGGTACAGAAGATATGCGCGTCATCCTGCGTGAAGCCGCGAACACGCATCAGGCCATGCAGCGCGCCTGATGGCTCGTTACGATGGCAGCTACCGAACTCTGCCATACGCAGCGGCAGATCGCGGTAGGATTTCAGACCCTGGTTAAAGATCTGCACGTGGCCCGGGCAGTTCATCGGCTTGATGCAATATTCACGGTTCTCGGAAGAGGTAGTGAACATCGCATCTTTGTAGTTGTCCCAGTGGCCAGTTTTTTCCCACAGCACACGGTCCATCATGAATGGGCCTTTTACTTCCTGATACTGATACTCTTTCAGCTTGGAACGTACAAAGGTTTCCAGTTCACGGAAGATAGTCCAGCCGTCATTGTGCCAGAACACCATGCCAGGCGCTTCTTCCTGCATGTGGTACAAGTCGAGTTGTTTACCGATTTTACGGTGATCGCGTTTTGCGGCCTCTTCCAGACGCTGCAGGTAGGCGTTGAGCGCTTTTTTATCTGCCCACGCAGTACCGTAAATACGCTGCAACATCTTGTTGTTGCTGTCGCCACGCCAGTAAGCGCCGGCGATTTTCATCAATTTGAAATGATGACAGAAACGCATGTTCGGCACGTGCGGACCACGGCACATATCGACATATTCTTCATGATGGTACAGGCCAGGCTTGTCATCATGGGCAATGTTTTCATCAAGAATGGAGACTTTGTAGCTCTCGCCACGCTTCACGAAGGTTTCACGCGCTTCGTGCCAGCTCACTTTTTTCTTAATGACGTCATAGTTGGTTTCGGCGAGCTCGTGCATACGTTTTTCGAGCGCGTCGATATCTTCCTGGGTCAGGGTATGGTCAAGATCAACGTCGTAATAGAAGCCGTTATCGATAACCGGGCCAATCGCCATTTTGGTGTTCGGCCACAGTTGCTTGATAGCGTGACCTAACAGGTGCGCACAGGAGTGGCGGATGATTTCCAGACCGTCTTCGTCTTTGGCGGTGATGATAGAGAGCGTTGCGTCATTTTCAATCAGATCGGACGCATCAACCAGCTCACCGTTCACACGACCGGCAATGGTCGCTTTCGCAAGACCCGGACCAATGTCCAGAGCCACATCCATTGGACTCACAGCACGATCGAAATGGCGTTGACTGCCATCAGGAAGAGTAATTACAGGCATTTCATATCCTTAATTCGCAGTGGTGACCCACACGAAAGATCACATGCAAAATCATATTTTAAATAATTATCAGCAGGTTAGATAAGGCTTTCGTCTTCACTCTGACGAATGTGTACATTCGCGTGTACAAAATGCTAAATGTACCCTTCTCTTCTGTTGATAAGCTCACCACAGATAGTACACGTCTAATCAGTATGATAAAAGGTTAGTGTTAACCTCATCACATCACTTGGCTGTTGTCTTCGTCGGCACGGTTAACGAAATACATCAACCTACCAACAACGATCACGTCCTCTAACGCTTCGCCAAAGACATCCTCCCTTGACACCTTAAAAATAAGAGGCCAATAATAACTGTATATCCAAACAGTAATTTAACTGAGGTAGCTATGTTCGTTGAGCTTGTCTACGACAAAAGAAATGTTGAGGATTTACCCGGTGCCAAAAATATCATCCTGGCTGAACTGACAAAGAGAGTTCACAAGATTTTTCCAAGTGCAGACGTGAGAGTTAAGCCAATGCAGGCGAACGCACTGAACAGTGATTGCACGAAAACTGAAAAGGAGCGACTCAACCGCATGCTTGAAGAGATGTTTGAAGAAGCGGATATGTGGATGGTTGCTGATTAGGCTTATCAAGCTGACTTTAAAAAGAACTGCCACATCACAGGCCCAGCATGTGGCAGTTAAGGCCTGTAACTTACCGGGGAGAAAGGTACAGGCTGAGTGTTGCAATTATGCTTTAGAATGATTGCCAGTCCGCATCACGCCCCCCTCCACCTACAGATGCAACAGCGATACGGGGAGCCTGCATCACATTACTGCGTGGCGTTGTAGCTCTGTCTTCTATGCCTGGCAGACGAAAAACATTGACCATTTCCTGCAACTTCGTTGCCTGCTCTTCCAGGCTATTCGCAGCTGCAGAAGATTCCTGTACCAGTGCCGCATTTTGCTGCGTTGTGGTATCCATTTCCGTCATGGCCGTTGCAATCTGCGAGATTCCCCGGTCCTGTTCATCAGAGGCTGCTGCAATCTCCTGCATTAAATCTTTAACCTGAGTGACTGAATTGACAATACCAATCATCGTTTCACCAGCAAGGTCAACCTGACGTGTCCCTTCTTCAATCTGCGACACAGAAGCATTAATCAGAGTTTCAATTTCTTTCGCTGCCTGGGCGCTGCGCTGCGCCAAATTACGCACCTCACCAGCGACAACCGCAAACCCACGGCCTTGCTCGCCTGCGCGTGCTGCTTCTACCGCCGCATTCAATGCCAGGATATTCGTCTGGAACGCAATGCTATTAATAACAGAGGTGATATCTTTAATTTTGGTTGAACTTTCGCTGATTTCTTTCATGCGGGCGATAGCCGTACCAACCACATCCCCCCCGCGTCCAGCGTTGCCTGATGCAGATATTGCCAGTTGACTTGCCTGCAGAGCATTCTGGGCATTCTGTTTCACCGTAGAACTTAGCTCTTCCATGCTGGCCGCTGTTTCAACAACCGCAGCAGACTGTTGCTCAGTCCTCGCGGACAATTCCTGGTTTCCAACGGAAATCTGATTGGCTGCAGTGCTGACAGAATGAGATGCTGCACGAACTAAAATCAGAGCTTCTGACATCCGGCGTAACAATGAGTTAAATGCACTCACTGCCAAACCGATTTCATCCTGACGCCCGGTAGGTATTTCACTGTTAAGGTCTAAGTTTTCGCTGATAGTCACCATGCCATCCCGCATGGTGTTCAGTCGATTCTTGACGTTCAATACAGTCATCAAACCAAAGATACCCAGTATCAATGTTGCAAGAGATGTTGCTCCAATTGATATCATCATAGAACGGTAAATAAGTGAGCTTATTGACTTATTCGCATTATCAACAAGCAAAGTGTTGTATGCGATTTGTTCGTTGAAGTCACTGGTTAATACGTCAATGTGGCTGACAACTGTTCCCCCCGGCTTCATTGCATCTATGATCGCCTGTCGGTCATTTGATTCTGAAATTTTGAAATATTTATCCATCAACGGACGAAAGCTTTGTAAATCTGCCAATGTTTTATTTGATAAATCTAAATCGTGTTGGTCTGAGATTAAATTCTTTATATAATTCTGCTGCATAGCAGTCAGTTCGTCGTAAAATTTAAATACCTCTTGCTTTATTTGATCCATACCTGCCTGATCTTCTGTTAATCCGTGAAGAAACAACCTTCCCCGAATTGTTGCAATTTTTGCTGATTCTTTATTCATAACGTCCAGGCTGGGCAGGATGTTCACCTGAAAGTACTCAGAGTCCTTACCAATTTTTTGCATCGAATACAAAGATATTACATTGGTGATAATGAGGCTGATAATCAAAAGCGAGAATGTTAGCAATAAACGTTTAGTAATGTTCATCGTATACCCCTGGTTATTTTTTAAATATCATTTTTGTTTTAAAACGTAATTAATAGCCCAAAGGAATCCATTCCTTTTGAAACACAGCTCACTTAAACATCAATATCGGCACAAAACACCACATGTTTAGTGCGTGTATCATTTTTTTTATTGGTTTGTTAAAAATCGTGAGAAAAATCACAACTTAAGTGCTATAAAATCAACTATCCAATTGATTTAAATGATATGTAATGCAGACCTGTATATTGAAATACAAAATCAAATTTTTGATTACGTAACGGCCTCATCAGATTTTTTTGTCTCCAGTTCAGCAACGCGAGCAGTCAACGCCTCAATCTGAGCCATTAGCGCCAGAATGGCCTCATGATGCAACGCTGCTGCAACCCCAGCAGTATCAGGGCTGAGCACATCTTTAATTACAGTGCCGTCTTCCAGCTCTCTGTCACCAGTCACGAACACATTATCCGGGAATACGGACTGGACCTCCTGAGCAATGAACCCGATGCCAGGCGAGACACCGTCCAGACGTTTCCACGAAACACCACGGATCATCTTCATTTTTTCCAGCGGTTCCGCAATGCGTTCGATTTGAGTTTTCAGACGCTCGTCAGAGTTTGAAATCCACGTCCCGGGGGCTGTTGCCGAACCGAACTGATCAAACAGATACCTGGTATAACCTGAACTCGACGTCGGCTGGATAGCAATGACCGCCTTAGACCCCGCGCCCTGGACAGCCAGACCGTGAAACAGGAACTGTGCCCCGTTATACACACCACTATTCCAGCCTGCGCTGGTTAACGGTGTAACCGTTTCTGTACCAGCAGCGGGGGCTACAACAGGAGATGCTGCTCTCAAATAAACACTACCGCTGATGGTTCCACCGGTTTTGCCTTCAACTGTATTCAGACGGTTATCATTTCCCGGGCAAAACGATCCGGGGGTGGTACCGAATGGGTTTGCTAATCCCGTCCCGCCCTGCCCCTGGCTGAGCGGTGTTGTTAGCCCGTTCAGTGAAGTGATATCTGAGTTCGCCCCTTTTTTTGCCAGCGACTTCTGGCCGGGAACCGTGACGGCTACGCCGTTAATCGTGATAGTGACGTCGCCTGCCCCGTTCATCACGTCTGCGAAACCGCTCATATTTTTTTGATACAGCGTCAGCGTCTCAGCGATATTCTGCGCCAGTCCGTCAACGCTCAGCGAATCACTCAGGAGGATCGCGTAAGCGGTACCGGCGGCAATTGCCGGGTTTGCCGCTGGCGTTACGGTGAGCTGGGTGGCGCTGTTGATTGCCGTTATCTGGAATATCTGTACCGGGTTTGCCAGAGTGACCAGAGTGCACCCAACGCGGATCAGTGACCCTGCGGCTGTAAAATTCATGCCAGTACCCATCAGCGTATTGCCGCTGATGGCTATGGTGCCAGTTGTGTAAATCATATTTTCTCCGGGCATAAAAAAACCCGCCGGAGCGGGTTTATTTGATGTGATTTAAATTTATTTGCAGGTAGACGCGGTGAAATTATTTTTATTCACCCATTGCCAGTTAAATGGATACCCAGCCCTGTATTCAATTTGATTAGCGACTGTGCGCACCCCGTAAATCTGTACGGTATGTGGCAACCCACCTATATTGGCAGTTGCTTCGCAGACGGGATTTTGCTTTTCGAGAATGCCTGAACATGCAGACAGAGATAACACCAGAGATAAGGAAATAATTATTTTATGCATTTTAACTTCTCGTAAAGAGAGTGAATATACACATTACAAAATAACCAATCCGCTTTAAAATAGATTTAATAGATCAATTATCCATAAACGATCGATTAAAACGATCAATTAATCATAGGCGGCTGTATTAATCGCCGTCAGTGCTATTCCTGTATTTGTGCTCCCGACAGGGACACCCGTTGCTGTCGTGCCAGGCGCGGCATTTATTCGGGTGTTTGCTCCATCAAACCGCGCGCCAGAATATGCAGTAATATTGATAATGGTCGGTGGTTGTGTTGAGTTGTTCTGAATGTTTGTAGACCCCAACATGCCGGGGGCAACAGCCCATGAACCGCTCAGCGTCTGGTCAATATTTATTCCACCATTTACACCTGGTGTGCCGACTGTCACCAGGTCACTCAGTACCTTACTTTCATTTGTCAGCACCAGTTTTCCGGCAGCATCCCATATAGCGAAGCCCCATGACGGAAGGGTTTGAGGAAATATTGCGAAAACATAGGCGGTCAGCGTGTGCGATTGTCCGTAAGCATTGTTTGAGTTTACAAAAATGCTATTCCCTGACCTGCTCGCCCCGACGCCGGTAGGTTGCGCCGTATTCGTGGTTTTGCAAAAAACCAGTGCCGGGTAAGATGCGTCAATTGCTATCGTAGTCGATGCAGCATGTGCCGATCCATTCTGGGCTGAATTAATGCTGACTCTGGCGTACAGACAAAACGGCGTTGATTGTGGCGTAACAAACGGATTGCCATTATCCATCAGAATCATTGCCCCATAATCAGCCATTACGCCTTCTCCATAAATACGACTAATTCACAGGTTGATGCCGGGTAATTACCAGTCCCGACATCACTGGCTGGCGACAGAGTAATAGTATTCCCGGCGGCCACAATGCGACGACCTACGCTCGCAGATCCAACATCAAGCGACACGATGAAACCAACTTTAAAACCAGTGGGTACCGTAAAACTCCATGTCCCTGATGTCTGCCCCGCTGACAAAGGGATGCGCCCAATAACAGAAACGGGTTTAATTCCATAGTTATTCGGGACGCCGTTAGCGCCCCATGTCTGAATACCATAAGCCATCAGAACACCCCATCCAGAAGCCCAAACTGTACTCGCAATACATTATTGGCGTCCCTGACGCTAATTTTCTGGTTGGTCTGTCGCATGCCTCCCTGACCAGCAACACTGCCGTTGTTTTCAAATGTGCCGTCTTTACCCAGCCGCCACCCAACAGAACCTGCCACAAAGTTATTCGACTGGATATATGCACCGATTTTCGCATTGGTGATGGTCCCGTCCTGGATAAACGTGTCACGAATAAACGTCTGGCCGTTCTGAATAACAAACGGCAGCGTGACGGCTGAACCAGCCTGAGACATAACCGCGAAGCGGTCAGCAAGGAAAATAACCTGTGACTGCATGCCTGAAGGAGTGTTCTGAACGCCCAGCCCCATCCCTGCCGCGTACTGCACACCGTTGACATCCACGCCGACTTTGACGCTGTACATCGCGTTCAGGTTGCCGTTGATATCCGCTACGGCCTGGGCGTTCGTGGTAATTGCCGCGGCCTGGCCGTTTACCGTGACGCTCAGTGAGTTGATTTTCGTTGCAGAGGTCTGCGTAAAATCAGACATCGTTTTCGCAAAATCCGTGATATTGGCGTTGCCGCCAGCCGTGGCATCCAGGGTTTTCAGCGACTCAGCGACAGCTTTGCTCGCGTCCACCATCACGTTATCAACGCGCTGGATACCGGCACTGTTTGCGCCGTACTGAGCACTAAGCGTCATCCGGGTGTTAACCTGCGCCAGCGTCTCCTGAATCAACGCCACCGCCGTGTTTTGCACCCCACCAGACGCATTAGCCGTTTTCCCTGACAGTTCGTCGAACCGGGACGCAGTAGCGCTGTCGAGGGTGGACACCGCCTGTGTAAGCTGGGTTACGTTAGCGGCATTGTCCTCCGTCTGCGCCGTCAGCGTGTCAACCGCCGTCGCGCGGGCCTGCGTCTCGTCAGAGAGCGCCTGCGTGAGTTGCGTTACCTGTGCCGCATTCTGGTCGGTTTTCGCCTCCAGGCGCGTCACGTCCGTAACGCGGGCCTGTGTTTCGGTGGCGATGACCTCCCGCAACTGAGTGAACGTTGCACTGTTCGCCCCGTTCTGTGCAGATTGCCTGACAACTACGTCAGCAATGGCCAGGGCATTACCAATGATGGCCTCTGCCGTCTGCCGGTTCGCACCCACTGCCGCCGCCAGTTGGTCGGCATTTTGGGTAATTGCCGTGGCGAGGTCAGCAACAGTTTTACTGGTTTCAACTGCGTTTTCGATGATGTCTTTGAAAAGCACCGAGTCTTTTATTTCATCCAGAATGGCGTCGGTAATGTCGCTGAAATCCTCAGTAGGTTTGCCTGATGCTTCAACAAACGCAGAAACGCCGAATGCATTCCGTGTCCGCACATACACGTAATACGTGTGGTCAAATTTGAGGTTCTGAATGGTCCACTGATTACCGCGCCCGAGGAATTGAGTATTGTCCTCAATGTCATTCGTCAGGGGGATCGGCGTCTCACCTGCATACCAGTATTCAAACGAAGTGTCTGTCGTTGCCGTCACCGACATAACAGGAACCAGCGTTGCCTGTAACGGTCCCGGAATCCACTGAACAGAATCAGGTGCCATGGGCGCGCCAATAACCAGACTGACCTGCATTTCCGCACCTTTCATCCCGTTTTCATTTCTTCCGCGCACACCAAGCGTGTAGCTCCCGGCGTTGAGTCCGTAGAACTCGTAACGGAACTGCTCTGCTTCAAACTGAGCAACAACTGCGCCGTTCGCGGCGTATACATACAGTTCGAACACCAGCTTTTTCGTTGTGGTGGCCGTTTCCCACGTAGCCGTTACCTGAACAGTCTCGCTATTTGTGTTGATAATGCGCAGGTTTTCGACGTTGGGGACCCGGTACCCATTCAGCGTATCATTGGGGATCTCAAATACAGCCCCCTCGTCCACAATGGCCTGTTTATTTGGGTCATGCTGTGCCGCAGTTATGCTGTAAACAGAATTATTGTCAGTCTCAGCAATGCTCATGATGCGGAATAAGCGAACAGATACCTGTCGGGTTGATACAGCAAATACCGTACCGTCGCGCACCCAGGAAGGAACGGATTTCAGCGTAATAACATTGCCCGACACGCTGTCGATTTCATATTTCACAAACTTTCCGTTACTGCCAAGTATCGACAACGTATCGCCGTCAGAAATCAACGACGCATCTACGGCATCAACGGTAATCTTTGCACCGGAATGGGAAACGATTCGACCACCCAGCCGCGTACCAGCGTATTTATTGTCCATGATTTCGACCACATCACCCGGTGTGAAGTGGATGGCATCACGGGCCATTTGAAATGACAGACGGCTGCTTTCGCGCTTTGCCGTTTCCAAAAGCCATTTCCCGGCACGCCAGGCCTGACCGCGCGAAGTGCAGCCAAACGCTTCAATGGTGGTTTCGTTATAAGTGCTGCGTGCGATCATTTCATCGTCAGAAACGTACTCTTTATCCTGCTCCCATCCGTTATCCGGGTTGGTCCAGGAAACGACAACAGCATTGTATTGTTCCGAGCGTTTTACAGAGCTGCGGTTGAATTTTCCGTCAACCACATTCGCGTTAGTGATGGTTGCAATGGGGTCCTGTGGAGCATCCAGCATGACAGTCAGTCGCATGCCGTCCCATAGCGCGATCCCTCTGAACATGCCAGCGATTTTATCCAGAATATCGCGTGCACTAGCCTGCTCTGTAATATAAGCGTTCAGGGTGAAGCGTGGTTCCAGTCCACCGAACCCGTCATTAACCAGTTGATCGCAGTATTGCGACAGGACATACAGCGCACCGTCATCCACATCGATATAGCCTGCGCGCCTGGCGAGCCCAAATCGTCCATTTTTCGCGAGTTCACGAAACAGCCAGGCCGGATTGTTGGTCCATGCCTGCTTAAAGCCTCCTTGCCACAATCCTGAGTACGTTCTCGCTATGGGATCGTAATTATCAGGTACATCAACAATCAGTCCGCGTAAGTGGTAATTACGTGATGGAGTATCGGAATACTGGCCCCTGTCTATAACGGCGCCAGCTACAGCCGAAAACGGATAGTTGAGGTTATCGTCGATTATTTCACTGTAACTGTTCCAGATCGTACCATTGGTCAGCAGATCGCTCGTGCTGTCCGGCGTGATGCGTCGCACGCGGATATCGAATGGTTTTGTGTCTGGCGCATCAATGACATGCGCCTCCAGGTATTCTCCGCTGATTTTCCCGGTGATGGTTACCGTTTTCTGAGGGGCATATCCTGCTGTTCCCGTCCTGGTCTCAATCACCATCACTACCGTGGTGTTATCCTGGTTCCCCTTCGAATCCTGCTTAACAAGACCAGTAACACCAAGGTTAAGTCGAACACGCGTCACGTCTGTATCTGTAACAGTCCGGACCAGAGGGGTGTCAAACTTCACTTCAACATTAACAATTTGCGTGGATTCAATCGCTGAGAAACCGTTAATTGGGCTTTGAAACTCTGAACCGGGGCGCCATGCCACACTCACACCGTTAATATTGACTGTGCCATTTGCATCAGTAACGGCGGTTTTGTTAAGAAGAAACGATGACAAATGTGACTGATCAACCGGTCCGAAAATTGGCCCTTCGCTAATCAGGTCCAGCACGCGGTAAAACTGCTTTGATTTGAGATTGTCGTCGATAAGTTTTGGGGTTGAAGCCTTGCCGCCACCTGAGGACATATTCGTTCCACCTTAGCTAATTGATTCTGTCCAGTCCTGGTTATTTGACGTGTCGATACCCAGTGAAATGACGTTAGATCCCACCAGCATCTCCCCCAACAATATAGGAACTGGTCGCCCCTGCCCGACACGGTTCTCTGCGCTGGTGAATGAGTTGTTGGTGATGCTGTTGGTTTCTGCCGCTTCTGCTGATGTTTTGTTTTTCATGTTGCGAGCCATGTAAATGGAGTACGCAACGGAGGCTGCGGCGATGACCAGCGTTGCCACCAGCGCAAAGGTGCCGGTTATCGCCCCGTCAATGACCGGTACGAATAACACGGTCGAGCCGTCGGGAAGCCTCCTGTCCAGATGAAGAGACAGCGTTTCATCAGTAACATCGTTCCCCGCAACCCGCAGACGAATACGCGATGATAAAAAATCCTTTTTCAGAGCCGGACATTGTGCGAGCAGCAAGCGAATTCCCTGTGCCGGGGTGTCGACGCTCAATACGACCTTGCGGAAATGTCGGCGGAGATGCCCCGCAAATCTAAAGATGAGCACAGTTCATGCCTCCAGTTTGAATGGGTTTGCTTCTGATACGCGAGCCGGTAATCTTCGCGCCTGCTGAGGTGCCCTGCACAGTCGTGATGCAGCACCTTTCCGCCTTCAAGCAGGATCATCGCGTGGCAGGGGTCAGCACCCGGGAATGGGCAACGGATGATGACGTCGCCAGGTTGAGCAGTAATGATATCAACCGGCTGAAAACCACTGGCCTGCATGTTTTTCAGGTAAAGATTTTCGCCGCGCAGCCACCAGCCATCGGTACGTTCAAAATCAGGCAGATCAATGCCGCAAAGATGGTATGCATCACGAAAGAGCGTATAGCAGTCCGTCACGCCGTGTTCGAAGCGGCGGCCAAGCAGATGTTGTACCGGACGAAACTTGCGCAGCATGCCGTTGCATGCCAGCCACCACGGCAACCCGGTAATAACCTGGTACTGCCGATCTGCACCAGAGAGCACCGGGTAATTTCGGGGGTGAGAATGAAATATCGCAGTGACCTCGCCTGTATCTTCTGCAGCCAGCCAGTCATCATCACCAATACGAAAATGCTGATCCGGCTGAGGATGAGTGTTACGACAGTGAAATATCCGCTCGTTATCGATGATCAATGCGCACACTTCATCCTGTGACGTTGCCGCATAATCAATTAGTTGCTGCATCAGGAAACCTTATCTGATCCGGGGAAACTACTGATGGGGAGAACCTGAGGTCGCGGATAGCGCAGCCGACAGCCCGTTTTTCTGTGTGAACATTTGTCGAGTGCAGGACTGCTCGTCGGATTATCACGCTCATCCGCAACTGGTGGCCCGTCATAGTTACAACCGGTGCCGCGATAAGACCACTGACATACGTCTGCAAGAATAGTGCGGGCCGGGATAATCGCGTTGTCGCAGTCGATGGGCGTCGCCAGTGTGTATATGACCTGTTCACCGGCGATTTCATCTGTCATTTCTTCCACGACATAACGCGATACCGCTTCCATTGAGGGATCCGCATCCGGGTTGCCGTTCGGAAAATTTATGGCATCGAGATGTTTAACCGGAACCTGACGACGAGTAATCACCACGCCCAGCAGGTCGCCAAAATCATGGTTAATGCCAACGATGAGCCCTGCAACGTCTGCCACAGCCATCTGTGGGCGCGCGTACGTGCCTTCGTTTTTACTCTCGAACCCTTCAACGGTGATCGGATAGGCCTGGTACTGGTAGCCCTTCCAGATAACGTCGCCGTAATAGCCATTGGTACCGGAATGGAAGAGAATTAAGTCGCCACCGTATGGCTGCAGGTCGGCTTCAAAGAGGTCGATGAATGCGCCAACGCCAGCATCAACGCTTTCGATAATTAGCTCAGGTGGAATATCGCGCACAGATTTCTCCAATAAAAAAGGCCGCACGCGGCGGCCAGGTAAACAGGTGATCAAATATCAGGATGTGATATATCCGAAAGCCTGGATATGGTGAAGGCTCAGCCCGTCAGCGGCGGGATGCTGGCGCACTCTGGGAAGGAGGGATGGCTGATTACCTCTGATTAAGGAAAAGAAATGTCTGATAACATCATCTTGCAAGAAAAAATTGACCAACTGGAAAAGGAATTAAGCATTCAAAAGACAGCTAATAGCTTAGTTTTCGGGGCCTTAATAACCTCTATAAATGCATTATATCCTAATAAAGATTTACGGGAGAGATTAACCAAGTTAACGAAGGAGAATCTTAACCCTGAAAGGGTTCAAAACATTCCTAATCTTTACGAAGCTTTTCTTGAAGCTGCGAGAATACTGGGGACTGATAAATCTCCTGAATAATTCCGTCAACCAAGGCAGTCAATTCCTGTTTAGCTTTGATTTTAAAGGTTGTGGCAGCCTTTTCCCGCGCTGCAACTCGTTTCTCTAAAGTCATGATCTTATCCTTATCGTGATACTTGTTCAAATGTGGCCGTTAGTTCGTATAGCGGCCCGTTTTTGGTCATACTCCAAGAGCGACAGACAAACAGTTTCTGCACTCCCGTGTCCGATGGTGTCCAGTAAAACGACTCGACGGCCATTCTTGCTTTCAGAAATGCTTCGGCTTGTCGAGCTGCGTTCTGTGTATTGCATTTAGCATCGTCTACACCCTTGAAAGTTAACGAGTACTTATCCATTAAAGGGTTGATGCCTTTTGTCTGGCGCTGTTCGTATCCATCACCCAATTTGACGACAGATACGTTTGGCGTTCGCTCGACGCTATAGCCCTTCTCTGGGGACCATGTGAAGGTTTCTGGCATTATTTTCTCCTCGGCTGGATCATGCCGTTGGGACGATTTGCCTGATCGTTTATCTGGAACAAAGCAACCCGCTTCATCATGGATTCCATCTGTTTTATAGTGGCCTGGTCGATGCCTCCGGTAGTGTTGATTTCAAAGCTGATATGCTGAACGACGCTACCACCACCGCCATTGCCCTGCATATCCTTATTACTGATCACCCGTCCATTGTCACCAGGAATCATGTACTGGCTGCCATTGCTGGCTTTGAAGATTTCAGGCTTGCCGCCCTCACCTACACGGTACATTGAGTTTGCCGAAACAGGGCCGCCGTTATAACGGGCACCCGCAAGCGCCATACCCTTTGCAGACAAAAGAGAACCGGCGTAGGCAGCCTGCCCAACAGCCGCCGCGCTACCATACGTTGCAATTGATGCGCTGACTGCAGCGGGTGCCCATGCAGAAGCAGCCGCAGTAGCTTGGGCCATTGTGGACGCCAGCGACGCTGCGGCTGCGGCCTGTCCCATCAACTGGGCCTTAACCCACTCAATGCCCATCTGAACAAGGCTGGTGATTACGCTGTTAAGTATCGTTGAACCAATATTGGCAAACGCCTCCTGCAAACTCTGCGTACCGTTAATCAGCCCGGTTAACGCACTCGACGCACCACTTTGCAATCCTTCAAGTGAAGACGCCAATAGTTCATTCGCCTGACTCTGGTTACGATAAATTTCCCACTGCGCGGCGATGCGCTGCTGTTCGTACTGCGTATCTGCAGCGTTACGAAGCGCCAGCGCATTCTCATGCGTCAGTACACCCTGCTGCTCAAACTGCTGGATCAGTGCCAGTTCCTGTGCATGCTGGTTTGCCAGGCGCTGCACAGGATCGACCTCTCCGGCCGCCGACTGCAGTGGCGTCACTGCCTGCTGTGCACGGATTTTTGCAAGATTCACCTGGTGTTGCTGTTCCAGTTGTTCACTGGTCTGGTCGTACTGCTGTTGCGTGATTTTCTTCGCATCCAGAGCCGTTTTCAGGTCTTGCATATCCTGTTTATAGGACGCGTTTTCCTTCGTCTCAGGAAGCAGCTTTTCGGCAGCGGCCTGGGCTTTGAGCGCGTTAGCAGTATCCCATTTTTGCGCGGCATACTGCCCCGCCAGCGCGATTTGTTGTTGCGTGGCCCCTTTACCAAGTGACTGCTGAGCGGTAAGGATTGCCTGCTCACGGCTTAATTGCTGAGTGCTATCTGCTGCCAGTTCTGACTGCTGTTTCAGGTTAGCCAGTTTCTGGGCGATAGACTCTGCCTGGTTTGCTGATTTTTTACCCTGCGACTCAGCTTCTGCTGCCGCCTTTCTTCGTGCCTCCTCAGCCTTTTCCAGATCAAAATCTGCACCAGCTCGTTCGCGAGCCAGCCGGACATAATTTTCGGTATCTTCTGGCGATGCATTATCTTTTGCCGCCAGATTCCTGATGTCCTGCTCTGCTTTTAACTGGGCTCGTTTTCTCTCGTTTAATTCACTTTGGAGAGTTATCTGATCCTGCTGCTTATCTAAATAATCCTGAATATCTTTCGGACGGTCGACCATAAGACTGCGGGAGTTAAATTTGTCTTTTGCTCTGGCAGCAAAATTAATCATATTCCCCAATTGACTCATCATTCCCGCCGCTACACCAGCCTGTTCTCCATCGCGCCGAAGCAAATCAATGCCTTGCTTCATAGTTCCGTTTAGCGTAGCGCGTCCAATGTTAATAGCGTTTTGGGTCTGGCTAAGCCGGTTCTGCGCTCTTTCCAGATTCAATGTTGCAATTGAAAGTTTATCTTGCGCCCCTCCCAAAGCCTCGGCAGCTTGCCTGCCTCTCGTTGTATTGGTGCCCCAATTATTAATTTCTTTTTGCTGAAATTGGACGGCATAAGTTGCGTCATTGAATTCCTTTTTTGCTTCGGCAACAGCGTCACTTAATTCAGGAAGACTTTGGCTCATTTTAGCGATGGAAGCTGACAATTCTATGTGAGACATCGTCTGGAATTTGGCGCTCAACTCGTTCACGCCATCGGCGAGATTATTGGCATCGTCTCTTGCTTCTTTTGCTCGCTGGGAAAAGTAGAAGATAGCGCTGGCCGCAAGCATGGCTGCGCCACCAGCACCACCGACTAACCGCAACGCTCTGCTTGCAAGGCTGGAACCAGCAGATGCTGCAGTCTGGGCAGCATTGCTTGCCACTAGCGCCCTGTTGTAATTAGCTACAGCAGCAGTAGCTGCAATTCTCGCGGCTGACAGGCGTTGCTCGGCAGCGGCAGAATTCGTCGCACTAATGGCCGTTAACTTCATCATTTCAGCAAGACGAATCTCATCCAGCGCCCGTTCTTTAGTGACTGTAGCGGCCCGGAGATCAGCAGCCGCTTTGTTCGCAGTAGCCTGTGCGGATGCCATTTCTGCAGCTGCCTGATTTCGTGCCGCTGCGGCTGCTTTAACCTTTTCCGCCGTGGCGATCGTCAATGCGCCAACGTAACGACTCCCCATAACAGCAGCGGCGGCAGTCAAAACCAAACTTAACGAGGAAATGTTTTCACTCACGCTAATGACGGAGTCGTTGAATACCGCCACGCCGGCTTTAACAGTAGAGTTTTCACCAAAGAATTTGGTGATGTTATTTCCTGCAACCTGCAAAGCCTGGCTGATAGTTGTTGTGGTTTTGGCAAATTCATTGCCAATAGTGGCACCCTGCGAAAGCAACCCCTTCACAACGACATCGGTAGTCAGCTTACCCTGCGCCGCCATATTACGCATTTGCCCGATGCTGACACCCATTGAGTCAGCGAGAGCAACAATAAGGCGGTTACCCTGTTCGTTTACAGAGTTGAATTCTTCACCACGTAGAGCACCAGATGCCAGCCCCTGAGACAACTGAATGATGGCGTTTTCAGCTTCCTGCGCAGTGGCTCCGGAGACAACAAACCCCTGGTTAATTATTGTTGTGAGTCTGGATAAGTCATCCGCGCTGGAGCCATATTGCCGCGTTGCTCTTTCGAGTCTTGCATAAAGGGATGCTGTCGCGTCAAGGCTGCTTCTGGTTTGCTGAGTAATATTAAAAACGCGTTCGGTTACATCGACTAACTGCTCGCTGGGGCGCAATGAATTGGAAAGTTTGTTGTTTACGGTAGCCCATGCGTCGGCATATTCAGCCACCTGCTGTACAGACAATGCAGCAGTAAGAGAGACTGCGACACGCGACAAACCGGACATAGATTTCTCTGTCCTGCCAATTGCGTCCGTAGAAGCATCAAACTTTTTCTCCATTTGATCCAGGCGTTCATTGACCTGCTTCTGCCCAATAAGCAACGGCTCAACATCAGCACTAACGGTGTAAACGATACTTCCTGCATCCTGTTCTGAGGTCATTTACTTTTCTCCGGGCAATAAAAAACCCCGCCGTAGCGAGGTTTGCTTTCTAAGTAAAGCGGGCTTAATCCGCCCATCCAGACTTGGTATTAATAGCTGACTCAGCCATTGTATATTTTTGAACCTTATCGTCCTTAAATAGGACTGTCAGCTCTTTCTTGGTTCCGTTGGTACCATTATGAAATAATCCATAGAACGGAATAAATGTGGTGCCGTTTATTTTTACCTTCGCGAAAGAATATTTCCAAATCTCATTCCCACCATCGGTGTAGGAAACATTATCGGGAGAACCGAAAACAGATTTAACTTCTGCCTTAGTGGTCTTGCCTTCCTGAATCTTGGTCTGAACGCTTGTTTCAGTCTCGTTCTTCAACTGCTGGTTACCAGAGGAGGCGCAGCCAGCTAAAAGTGCCACTCCGAGCGCTATCATTACTATTTTTTTCATCAACATTATCCTTCTAATTACAATCAGAAGCATCTTAATGAAAGAGTGATTTGTTGCAACGGCATTATCTGATTTATTGAACTCAGGCCACTAAGAAACCCTCAGTTAAGCGATTAAAATTATTGACTCTGTTTTTCTTTGGTGATGCGTCGAGCTTTCCGAGCCAAATAATCATCGGCCACCGCGTCGTACTCTTCTCTGGTGAACCCTTTTTGATCCGGATATTTGGCGGCCAGCAGGAGCTGAAACTCTGTCATGGTCAACGCAGCAGCCTCATCGCGACCCATGCCGAAATGCGAGCGCGCGGCGCTGATGTAATCGAACGCCCTGAACTCGCTCGTCGTTTCACCAGATTCGTGGCGCTGCAGGCGGCGTACCTTAGCTTTGCCGACGACACCGTGCTGCATTAACTGCTGTGCAATCACAACTATGTCATTGCGCGGAATCATGCCGGGCCGATACACGACATAGCGTGACCACCCTTTCCACTCTCCGATAATGGCCGTCAGGTCTTCTTCGCAGCAGGATTGCATCACGTGCATGGACGCCGACAGCAGGCGTTCAGACAGGAGGTTAAAAGACGGCGACACCCAGGCGGGAACGCATCTCAGCGCCCCTGCGCAAGCCACCAGCAACTGCTGTGTATCGCTGCCATTGACGGTGCCGTAAATCCTCACAATCTCGGCCGGTTCTCCCAGGCGGGCCATCGCAGCGAATGAGGGGCGCAGCAGGAAATCTTTACCCCCTTCCCGGCTGTCACTGATGCCGATTTCGCCAATTTCTTTTAATGCTGTCATAGGCCATTCCGTGAACGATTATTATCAAGGGCAGCTCGCCACCCTTTGTAATAGCCATTAGCTGACGGTAACGGTGTGCGTGGCAACCTTATTGCCGTCGACGGTATTAACGACGATTTGCGCGGTACCCGTCGCAACACGGGTGACCGTGACTGTATTTCCGGAAGCCGTTGCTGTGGCTTTCGTTGCGTCAGTCGTAGCAATGGTGAAGCCTTTGTTGCTGGCATCGGCCGGGGCGATATTCACCGTAAACGTGCTGGTACTGCCTGCAGCCCCTGTGCTGGTTGTCGGGGTAAGCGTCACGCCAGTCACAGGGATATCGGTGACTTCGTTCACTTCGATAGTGCTCGCATCGCCGACTTTGAACTCAGTAGAAAACGTCACGATGTCGTTGGTTCCACCGTCAGAGCTCAGCGCCGTGATGTTCATATAACCGATAAACTCAACCGGGCCATAATCCATGCGCACCCACAGACCGGGCTGACGCTTGGCCTTAAGCTCACCAGCAAAATAAGCGATGTACCTGCCAACGCCGTACTGATCCAGCTTATCCTTTTTGCGAACCTCACCCTCAAAGCTGAGAGTGAAATCACTGTTGGTGATGATGGTTTCGACATAGCCGCCGCCGTCATCTGCATCACTGGTCACGCTGTTCGGGTTAAAGTCGAAACCCTTCGACGTGCCCGCAGCTAAAGACTTCCACTCAGATTCAAGCGGTTTGACATCCGGGCAGCCGTCAGCGACTTCAAGCACGACCGCGCCACCGAACAGGCGCTCGTTTGAGTTCTGGCAATCAGCCATGTGAAACTCCTCTTTGACGTATAAAAGAAAACCCGCCGGAGCGGGTTATTTGGTTGGGAATGGCTATTCGCCGTAGGTGCAGGCGAACTGGAGTCGGAAGACTATTCGCCCTTCTTCTGTGAGCACCGGAGCGGGGATTGCGCCCATGTTCTGGATATAGCCGACGCAGTCGTCAGCCATGGGATTGGACTGTACATAATCAACGATACGCTGCACTGCATTAAGCGCCTCGCCGCGTTTGTCCTTCGCGCCGACAACATCGACCAGGACGTAATAATCAGAGCCCAGCGCATTCCTGATTGCTGAGCCACCGTTTGGCCTGAATACCATCACCGCCATCGACGAGTCGCCGGGGTCATCGTATAAAAGCTTCTGCACCATGAAACCGTCTGTAAGCCCGGCGTCACCGAACATGTTACGGACGCGCTCATGCATCATCGGTGTCATAGCGACAGCTCCTTGCGCATCACGGCGTCAATCTGGTCTCTGGTCTCGTTGGCTGCCTTCGTCAGAAACTGAGGTTCGCCGTGCGGGTCCCAATAGTTGCCAGTCCCCGTACCGCCGCCGAACTCCTGCCCTTCTCTGGTTTTACCGAAGTGCGCACGAGGCTGACCTTTGAGTTTACCCGGCATAGCGTGGACATACGCTGCATAGTTTGCTGAATAGCCTACCCGCCCGGTGATGCGTGTTCCGTTCAACATCACTTCGCGAAACTGACTGTTGAGAAGGGTTGAAGTATCTACAGGAGTATAAATCGCCGCCTGGGCGCCAACGATGAGCAAGGCAGACTGAATTCCGCGAACAACTTTTCTCCCCTGAATGTCATCAATGATACGGTTCAGATTATCCTTGGCCTGCTGAATCCCTTTCACCTTAACGCCCATATCAGACTCCTGTAATAATCGCGAAGTCATCCGCGAGGCGATCAAAAGTATCGGCATAACGGATAACCTGCCTTACTTCGTCAGCGCCAGCTCTGACCGGGTCCGTTTCCGTCGATTCGCCGATCAGCAGATAATCCCCTGCTACTGCCAGTGCAAACTCTGTCCAGACGGTATTCTTCACGACGATTTCAGCGCCAAGGCTACCTATGCGCTTCGAAAGACCACCCTCATAATCACAAAAGATGATCTCTGGTTCCGCATAACCCAGCGGATCGCCGTTCTCGTCTTTCCCGGCAAGCTTTCGCCAGATAGTTGCCTTAGCGGTGTATGACCAGTTGGCTAACGACGACATAGCCTACTCCCTCCATTGCAGCACAACCGCGCCTGTCGCCCGGATGTGCGGGCAGTTAATGAACCACTCGCCGTCCGATTTGACGTACGCTGTCGTTTGCTGCCCGGTATCGGTGATTACCCACACGCGCGAGAATGAACGAGGCAGCCGCTGCTTAACGGATATCCAGGCCATCAGCAGCCTCCCACCACATCGAAAAATCCGACACTATTACCGGCGCTGATTGGCAGTGCACTGGTACAGCCGCTGGTATCGAGTCGCGCTAGAGAGTCACGCAGCCAGGTAATGCTGTCGGTACCGTAATCAAACGAACGCGACGCGCCAGACGGCGCCCCCTGTGATTTGATGCGACGGGCGCCGGAAGATGTTGCCATCAACGCGGCGGCATACATCAGGATGAGCTTTGCGGTGCACTCGTCATAGCCGGCGCCATTGAGGCACGGAATGATTTTGTTCACCACGCAGAGAATCGGATCTAACAACGCGCCCGGAATGGAGTAACCCAATTCACCGAGGAACGCCTGCACGTCTGCCGCCGTGATTGGGTCAGCCATGGTTATTTCGCCTTCTTGGTTGCTTCTGCCAGTGCCGCTTCTGCTACATCTGCGCGTTTTGTTTCAGCAGCCAGGGCTTCCGCGTGAGCAACATCCTTCGCTGTTGCTTCGGCCTTTAACTGATCGACCATCGTCAGAGCATTATCGAGCTGCTCCTGTAACGCGGTGGTTTCAGCAACCAAAGGTGTCGAGGGAGTAGCCACTTCAAACATCAGCGTCTCGCCCTTTTCTTTCGTTGCCTCAGCTTTGCCCGCTGCAATCCAGTTCTCAGCAACCGCATCATCGACGTCATAAACTTTACCAGCCTCCAGCTTCTGGAAGCTGGCACCGGCAAAGAGGTTCGCTACCAGTATCTTTACAAGTGCCATAGGTGTTTTCCTTAGCTCGAGGCGTAAACGACAGAGAAGTGACCGCTGATGTCCTGCTTAACCATCAGACCAGCAGCACCCCATGTGCGCCATACGTAGTCGCTGTTGTAGAACTGGCGAGGATCGGCAACGGTACCGAACGCCTGGCCGACAATCGGAGCGATAACCCCGGCCCCCAGCGGTACAACCAGAATCTGATTGCCGGATAGCTTGGCGTCTTCTTTGATGTCTTTAATGCCGGAGAGCTTCTTAATCTCTTCCAGCACCGTGCGCAGGGAGTTCACATCGAAATACTGTTCCCAGTTCGACATGATTTCGCTGGAAACGTACCAGGTCTGCTCGCCGTATTGATAGTTCTGCAGTTTCAGCACATCACGCAGAGCAATGGCCTGGGCGCGAATAGCTTTCGGGTCCGTACTGGTCGCGAAATTGAAGGTCAGCGTAATTTGAGCGACACGCTCATCAGCACGCAGGCCTTTCCAGGTTTTATCGTCAAACTTAATGAAGTTGCCCGCAGCATCGCGGAAACCGCTCCAGATATAGTCCACGTACTGGCGGCGCACATCATCGACTGAGCCAGCCTGGGCGTCGGCCAGAGACGACAGTGCCGAGCCTTTATTGAACACCGGATCACGCCAGTTGAACTTGAAACCGGAATCGTGGATAGGCACCATCGTGCCGTCAAAGGTATAGGACTTCGCATCGAGCGCCGCACCAATCTGGCCGGACATTGAGGTGTGAGCCCAACCACGACCACCCGTGCGCGCGTACTCATATACCGATTCTTCCAACCGTACAGAGCGGGAAAGAGGCATCAGATCGTTGAGTAACGTGAATTCGGTATTGGGCTGGAATTCAGCCAGCACGGTCTGGTCATAAGAGCGATACAGGCGGCGGATATCATCCACTGCGTTCACTGCATCCAGTACCGGAGCATTGGCGGCTTCACCACGCGCGCGGGTGCGGGCAATGAAATCTGCTACAGCCTGGGCGCTGGCATTACGGGCAAACTGCAACTCCTGAAACTGAGCCGTGTTTGCCTCAAGGTTTCGGGTCTCGGTTGCCTGTCGTGTTGAAAATGCAAACATTCGTTGCTCCTTACTTAATGACGACGCGCAGGAGATCGCCTGCGGTGGCAATGGTGTATGCGCGGTCCTCTTCGACATAAGCGCGGACAGACTCACCAGCGGCCTTCGCTTTCACGAAGCCATTGGCGATTGAAAGCGGCTGACCTTTCGTGTACGTGCCGGCCGCCGCAGGGACGTTGAAGAAAACACCGGGCGTTGGTTGCATCGCGACTACCCAGTCATCCGCGGCAATGGTGTCATCCACCGTTTTACAGCGCAGATAGTCATAGTTGGCCACATACAGAATGGCGTCTTCATTTCCATCTACCGATGCTGTGAATTTCTTCGTCGCGTTATCGAAGAAGCCAATAGTGCCGGGTCTGGTATCAGCAGCCGCGGCGCCTTCCCGGTGCAACTGCGGATTGGCAAAAATGCCGCCCGCATGAATTACATGTTTCCCGTCTTTAGCCATTTCTTACTCCGGCATTTCGCTGAAAGATTGGTTGTTGTTCGCCTGGCGGAATGCACCATTCAGGCCCGTTGATGTCTGGCACTGCGCGTAGAAGCCTTCCAGAGCCGCGCCGTCGAGAGCGTTCACGGCGAGGTCGTCCAGGCCGAACTTCGCTTTTACTGCAGCACGCATTTCACTTTTAACCTTGTCGGCGTTTACCGACAGACCGGACTCGATCGCGTTCAGCTTCTGGGCGAATGGAGCGAACCATGCAGGGGCCTCCTGGTTGTTGTTGGCCTGCTCTTTCGCCTTCTTGTCGTCAGCCTCTTTCTTCTCGCGAGCAGCTTTCTCTTCCGGCGTTTCTTCTTTTTTGTCGGCGTTTTCTGCCAGCATCTGGTTATATGCGTCCATCAGCTCGGCATCGGTTTTACCGTCAACCGGTTTACCTTTGGCTTTCAGCGCATTGACGATGAGCTCTTTCATCGGGTCTGTTTCCTTATGGGTTGAGTCGCTGTTGGCGCTGAAAAACGCCTTTAGCTGGTTGAAAAAGGTTTTAAATGTAGGGTCTTGCAGGTCGGGAGAGTCGGAATCAGCAAGGTTCACGGCTTCGATTTCAAGTTCTTCACCTTCGGCATTAACGAAGATCCCAACGCCTTCGCCTGGCGTGCCTGCGCCGGGTTCGTCAAGCAGCACAGCTACATGGTCGAACATCATATTGGTGGCGATTTCGTTGTACTTCTTGCCCTTCGATTCGCCATTCGCGGCAATACCGGAATACAGCAGGCCGGTGGAAATGTGGATCGGGTCAGTGTTGGTACCGGCTGCCATCTCATCCAGTCGGTTAACGAGGCGCTTACCCTTCTCACTGGATTCGGCGTACTGGCGGTCAACATACATATCACCGCTGACTTTGCCGTCTTTGTGGTTGACGTTCTGGAGCCATGCCCCGACGTGATAGTTGTTAACCGCCCGCACGTCGCGCGCCGACACGTGCTTACCGTCCACCTTCGGATGGCCCAGCGGCATCGGATTGCGCTCAAGGGTGTTATAGGCTTTCTCGATTTCTGCTGCCGGGTACAACTTCCGGTTCATCACAATATCATCGACGACAGGCGTGATGCCGCGAACCACGATATGTGGCTTGCCGTCGATGGTTTCAGTGGTGATGTTTGACGCGGAGTTGACGACGGTCAGCACGTTAACGCGGTTGCGTTTCATGCCGGGTCCTCATGGTTGGATTTAAGGCAAAAAAAAAGGCCGCCGCAGCGACCTATTTGATCTGTTTGAATTCCCATCGGAATGAGCTGTATATGTACTCTCCGCCATCCTCCCTATCGGTAAGCTTAGCGGTTATCTCAAACTGGCTGCCAATTGGATACGCCTTAACATCAGAGAGTTTTTTTGAGCACTCAACAGCCAAAGACGAGCTCGCCCATTGTCCAGGGGTAGGCCTAATATGCACTTTCCCCTTTTTGCCGGATGTACTGGCCGGGTAGTAGCTCTCAACTATCAACTTACGATAAGGCTCGTCAGGTTTTGCCATAAGTCCTAGTCCTCCGCAAAACCTTCTTTTATCATGCCGCCTCGGCTGATTTCCACAGCTTACGTTCTTTCGCCATTTTCTCGGCCAGTCCGGTGTTAAATATGCTGCCATCGTCGTTGAGCAGTACCGGAATTTGGCTGCAGTAGCAGTGATACTTATTGCCGTCTCGTGAGTAAAATTCCCTTACCCACTCGGTCGATTTAACCTTTCCATGCTCAGCGGCATGCCACCAGCGAGTAGTGGGTTTTAACGCTGATAACCAAAGCAACCCGGTATTCAGCCCAAGGCGATCAGCAGCCCAATCCGTTTCATTCCATTGTGCCTGCCGCAGCGCGCCGACCTGCTCCGTCTGCGCGATATTTTTGGCCTTAGCCATCGACACATCAAGGCGCTTACTGATGATACTGGCCGTCTCGCGAGGGTTAATCCCTCGCCCTATCGAGTCGGCTATTACGTTTGCGAGGTCGGCTCTTGCTGTATCGCTTATCCCCTTCCAGTCGCTATAAGTGCTTACGTAAGCGCTGGCAATCTGGTTCTGATATGCCGGGCTGGAGAGCAGTTGCTGCAGCGTTGTCTGGCTGGCGTAGACCGGGGACTGCACCGAGAGATTGGTGAAGGCATTCAACGTGCCGCGCTCATACCCTGACGAGACATATTCCAGCGCCCAAAGATTCTGGCTTCCACCGTCGAGCAGTGAATCGTCCAATACGGTTTGAACAATCTGCAGCAGGTCAGCCAGTTGTGCCGCCATCATGTCATAGATGTAGGTTCCTGCATTCACCTGGTACAGCGACGGCTCCGCACCCTCGTTATTGCACATCATCCACGACTTCTCACCGTTAGTTTCGCGCTGGCGCCCGGTGAGACGCTGAGCAAAGAGCACTTTCAGTCGGCGCTTGATGTCCAGATACCGGGCTTCGATATCGTTGAACATCTGGCTGACCTGTCGGCCTGATTGCGTCGGGTCAGCCTTGTTACGCGGTACTATTGGCGTTCCGATTCGGGTCAGCACTGTCGTCATCGGTCAGCGGATCCTTTCCGGTTGGTTTTGCATTGGGATCTGGCGTTTCAGGCTCTTTCCGTGGTTCCAGTTCGCCGACGGCGCGCACTTCGCTCTCATCGACTGCCGGAGTACCAAAGGCCTGTTGTGTTTTCGCTGCCACGTCAGCCATCACTGCCATGTTGGCCAGCTTCTCTTTTTCACTCGGCGCCAGCAAATCAGACCAGGCCAGTGTCACCTCGCCGGATGCTGGAGGGTCAATAATGCCAACAGTCCAGAACCGCTCAATGACGCGGGTAATAACGTCAGAAAGGAATCCCCAGCGACGTTCGTTACAGCGGTTTGCCCAGGCAGTCTTATCTTCCTCCGATGCGAGATTGCCCGTCTGCTTTCCGAACATAATGTTGAACGGACATTGAATTGTTGAAGAGAAGGAGTTGGCTGATACCGTCCAGCTTGGCGTCGGGTCGGCGGGAGCGACCGAGAGGACAGAAGGCGTGCCTGCCTGCATTACCAGAGCGGCATCGGTACCGCGGTTCATCTTCGCTACCTTGTCGTTCAGTGCTTCCCCAAGGTCTTTGAAACCTGCATCAATAGCCGCCTTTTTCAATGCCTCCATATTGGTTTCTTTTTCAAACGCAATGCCAAGTTGTCGGCTGGCATTCTTAAGGAAACCCTCGGCACTGCCGCCCTTCGTTTTCTCGATATCAAGAAGGTCGTTATAGCCAGCCTCCAGCAGAGGAATACCGGAAAGAATGTTGTCGTCCTCGGAGCCCTCGCACAACAGGATAATGCGGTCCGGATGCACCTGGACGGAACGGGGACTGCTGTATGTCCCTTCGTCACCGATTGGCTGCTCATTGAACTGATAGCTAACCGGCTGGCCATACGTTTCAGACCAGGTATCAATATCCAGATTGCCCGGTTTGATTTGAGGTTCCCACGCCGGAATGAGTTTCACCAGCGCTTTGCTGCCGAGCTTTTTCACGACATCGACGTCAATCGGCTGGCTCCAGTCCCGGCTATCGCGGACCTGAATCAACAGCGCCGAATATCTGCCAATCATGTTGCGGCGGTCAGCATCTTTAATTTTCGCCCACTGCTTCTTCATCAGCTTGGTGACAGCCTTTTCCCACGCCGTCGTGGCTGTAGACTCCCTATCTTCGTCACCGTCGATGATGGTCGGCCGGTCAACCCAGCAAGCGTCAAGCAGCTTATGTACCGCAGAGAATCCCGTTGAACCACGTCGATACTGACGATAGAAATTATCGAAGGTTAGCGTGTCCGGATAGCCGAACTCATCCCAGAGTTTCGTGCGCTTAACATTGCCATTACGCCCTACGTACTGCATGCGCTGGCGCCCGATAGCATCAGCAAGGGCATTAACGAGGAATGAAACCTCGCCTTGTTGTTCACTCACTGATGAGCTCCTTAGAAGAAAATGGCGCCCACCTTCGTTGGTGAGTGCAATACACGATAACGGGTTGCATCCCAGTCGTGGTCTTCCTGCTGCGTATCAACATCGTCAGGGTTCTTTTCATCACGAACGAGCACCGGGATACGGCTAATCCAGCCGCGACAGTAATCAAAGACGTAGAAAGCCGGTTTCTCAGGCATTCCGGACTCCAGCTTCTTACCTTCAATTACCGCTTCGAGCATGTCAGCGAAAAGCGAGGCGCCGTTAATGCGCGAACCGGGCTTTTTGTCAGCCGGCAGCCATGTAACGCCCTGGGCTTCCATTTTTTGTGCAATGGATAGCTCGTTATCGCCAGTATTGAATATCGCGCCGTCAGCCGGACCCGGTATAACTTCACGGCAAATACCAGGCATGATGTGCATCTGGCCCTGTGTAATGCCGTCGAGTTTGATCTCGTCGGGTTCATCAACCTCTTCCCCCACCAGCCGCTTATCAATCCACGCCACGCCCTTGGCGACGTTTGTCGAGGACATATTCAGGCCTTTGTTCAGTTCGTCAGGCGGGCAACCGTACCACTCACCTATCAGGATTAGCGTCCCGGCAGGCGGACAGAACTGGCGACCGTCCGGCAACTCGGCGGCGGTACCATCGGCACGCGCCCACCAGAGGTTTGAGAACGGCTTCGACTCACCCCAGTCATGTGAGCGGTCAACCGTCCAGCTATCGGGGATGCGGAATGGCTTAATGACGTGCAGTGATGCATTCCACAGGTGATCGAATCGACCGCCACTGGTCACGTCCCATGAACCTTCAACCCATGCTTTGCGTCGGTTTGGGTCTTTGATAGACATCAGCGTCGCGATGTACTGCGGGTCAAGGTATGGGTTTTCTTTAAACGAACCGTGGATGGCTACACGAGTTAGCGTCACATCCTCTTCACGCTCGGTTTGCGGGTTAAACACCTTTTGCGTTTCGCGAATGATGGTTCCACGCGGAGCAGGCTCAATGAAGCGCTTCTTCACCCAGGTATGACCTATACCAAACGGGTTAGTTGTGCTGAACGTTTCCAGGGGGATCGGTTTTAGCAGGCTTCCATCTTGCAGCGGGTAGTTCTCCGGGCGAAACGACGAGCGCCGACAGGAAAACATCATTTCGTAAAATTCGGCTGACTGCTGCTTGGTCAGCTCGTTAAAGCCAATGAAGGGGAATTCCTGGCCGTGATAATCCCAGTAATCGCTCTCTTCTTTCCCGAAGCGGAAAAGCAACTCTTCGCCGGTCGGCCACACCCAGCGCAGCTCAGATGCGGATGCCAGATATCGGGCACCGTCATTAAACAGGCGGTACATACGCTTTGACTGGGTGATGATGTCGGTGAGGTTTTTATACTCGGTATCGAAAATGACACCACGCCAGAACGAGCCGTAGCCCAGGCCAACAAGTCGACGGAATCGGGCCAGTTGCGCGGCGGTTTTACCAGGCCCGCGCGTTCCCTCGTAGAGGATTTCATTACACGGGCAACTCAGGGAAAGTGATTGCGATCCAGGGAGTGGTTTCCAGACAGCTTTGTAATTCATCCACCTAATACCTCACCCTGCTGTTTCTGTGCTGCCGCTTCCCAGTCTTCTACGTTGTCGCATGACGGCACCAGCATAATGCTGTGGGTCGCAGTGACCTTCTGTTCAACCTGCTCTTTAAAAGCCTGCACCTTGATGTGCTTGCCGAGCAGCTCTAAATTCTTAACCTTATCCGGCCATTTTATTTTTTTGAGGATACCAACCATCTCACGGTCCTCTCCTTTCCCCTCATACATATCGGCTAAGTCGAACCCGCTGAGGTAACGGCGCCAAGATGCAGGCCACTGAGAAACCGGCTTAATGCTCATGTCATCAGTCATGATATCGAGCACATCCATCTGGTCGATTTCAACTAAGCGCCGGAGCACATAATCAGCATCAATACCTACATCTTCGTTGCGCTTCGCTTTGAGTTCGGCGATTCTGTTTTGGATGTCAAGTTTTGACAAGTTCTGCGCAGCTATGCGGTTTGCGGTCTTGATGCTGTACCCCGCCCGAATAGCCGCCTGCGTGGCGTTTAAATCGATGAGGTACTCGCGACAGAACATTTCTTGTTTGTCGGTGAGTGCCATGTTTCCCCTTCCATGATAAGGATGTTGTAATGCCTAAGTTCACATCACAAGAAGTCGCCCTCGCCTATATGCAAGCAAATGGAGCTGGATTGAAAAAAGAAGAATTTCTTGTCCAATTGATAGAGAAGGAGCAAGAATTTTCCAAGCTTTTAGAGATAGATAACCTAAAAGAGCATCTTGCGAATGAGCAAACAGAGATTTTCGCGAAACTCGCCAGGTAACGGAGATGATTTTGAATGATGGCGGTTAGCTTGCCGCCTCTTTTAATTGTTAAAGCCATTAAAAAAGGCCGCCTAAGCAGCCCCTTTTACTTTACATAAGCTTTATTTTTACTTGATAACCCTCAAGGCCAGACATGGTCTCATTCGGTATAAACTCGATCTCAGAAACCTCTTTGCCTGTTTTCTTGCGCAGCTCAGCAATTTTTTTAGTAATAAGAGCAGAAATTTCTTCCTCAGCTTTACGCTCCAGTTCTTCGTGTTTCATGCACGATCTCCTTTTTCACATAACCTTTTATAAATCATAGGTTATCTTCCCAGAACGAGCTCAGGAATCATCATCCTGGATATTTCCTAAAGAAGCCTGTTAGCTGCACTAACTATCTCTTCTGACGAGAGTTCTCTGTCAGAAGCAACATAAATTTCAGTTTGATCGCCTGTAATCGAGTAACTCCCTACACGCATAATCTTGAGATGGATTTCTTCACCATTTGGATATTTCCGCAGGATAGTTGTCACAGCTTTAATGGTTTCTACCATAACAACTGGCTGAGCATTGAAGAACACCAATACCTTTCTCATTTTATACCTTGCTACAGGTCTACTGCATGTAATTGAGCATCTGATAAATATCATCAGAAAAGGCCGCACAAACTCAGTGCGGCCTTGGTTAGTGTTAGCCGGGCAAGATGCATCCTGTATCCCTGGAGCCACCCAGAAGGAGACAGGAAATCTGGCCGGGTTCACAGGCTCTGCCCTTTGGTGTTGGCTTTCCTGACAGAACCATCATTGAGACTATGGCATTAATAGGAATTAGCAAATTTTATTTATCAAATCAATCGGCAAAATTTATCAACACCTTGATTTTATTCGTGTTTATCAATAAAATTAATAAAATCAATAATTTATTGACTTTCAGTTTATCCTGGTAAAAGGAACTGCTCACATACATACGCTTGCAGACCTTACGATAATTGGTCATGGTTTTGATTCGCACTCTGAGGGTGAGATAATCCCGCAGCGGTGTCTCTGGCTGTATCGACAGCCCTCTTCGAAGGAGTCACGCATTTCCAATAAAAAAGGCCGCCTTAGCGACCTGTGATTTATTCTTGCTGGATCATTACTTCAACTTGCCATCTTTCTTCTACGACGTAATTCCATCGCTGACTGCTTCTTATCCAGTTCTTATATACAACGATCTCATCGTCTCCGTCTTTTATGATTTGAACGAGATGGCACTTCTGCTTTCGCAAGTGCCATGTCTTTGGCATATCCATAACAACCTCGACTAAGTTGCTCGTCATATTATCAATGGCAGGCGCGACGGTTTCGCCGTTCGGGAACGACCCTAGCCATAAATGACATTATCACAGGCACTCTGGGAATGCCTGCTGTAACGATATGGATACCAGAACCCCAGGATAAATCCGAATAGAATATCCTGATTAGTTTCTTCTCGCGCTTACGCTTGTTAAATATTGAGTTTCTACCAAAACTTAGTCCGACTCATAAGGCAAGAGCGCCTCGCCAGGACTGTTCTCAAGGATGAGGTGTAACTCCTCTCATCAGTTCTGGCTGGCCCGCTTAAAGCCCATAAAAATGATCTGCATGATTGAGCCCTACCACGATGGGGCTTTTTTTTATTTCAGACACTGCTCACGCACATACGCTTGCAGGCCCGTCAGTTGTTTGGTGATGGTTTCGATTCGCTCTCTGAGGGTGAAATAATCCCGTTCAGCGGCGTCAGTAAGTCGGGGGCCGGTTGCATCATCCACGCCGGGGGCGCTGGCCGTTCCGTTCTTTGGACATGTTGCGTTGATGTGCAGCCCACACTTACCAGTGCTAACGCAACGCTGCAGGTCTTCAAGCTGCTTTTTAGCATCTGCCAGTTCTCCGGTGTATTTCGCATCGAGCGTGGCGACATCACGCTGACGTACTGTCATATCGTTAATGGTTTCCTGACGCTGTTTAGCCAGCGACGTGGCATCGTCGGCCCGCTTTTTCTCAGTGCTAATTTGACCAAGCAGGATATAAATCAGCAGAAGCGACAGCAGTAACTCAGCACCGATTATCAACCAGGCTTTTGGCGTCATTTATCCAGCTCCCAGCACGTCAGTGCGCTTTCCTGATCCCGTCGATCAACCTGCCCGTAACAGCCGTTCGCCTGGCCTTTGGTCAACCGACAGTCGCGGCCCCCGTCTTTAATCCACCAGAGAATTGCTTCACATGCCCCTTTACGGTCGCCAGCATTAATGCGCTGGTAGAACGTCGAGGGGAAACACTTAGAGGGACCAATGTTGTACGGGCAGAACGAGGCAATACCCACTTTTTGGGGCTCGGTCAGCGGCACTTTGATATTTCTGTCTACCCATGCAAGCGCCTTATCACGCTCGATGGCGTTTACCTTCTTGCACTGTGCTTCCGTTGCACGCTGGCCTTTAACAACTGGCTTGCCGTCAATAACCGTTACGCCGTGACACAGTGACCAGACGCCACCAGGATCGACAACGGCCACCAGCGCGTTACCTTCTTTTTCGCTGATGAACTGATCAAACAGTACCGGCGCTGATGCACCTGCAGCGATGAGTGCAAGCATTGCTGCACTAAGCTTTGCTTTTTGCCCCATCACTCACCCCTGGCGGCTTTGCGCCGATCCTCTTTAATTTTGAAATACAGGCTTGTCAGATACGTCAGCAAGCCAAAAAAAAGACTGCCAATTACACCAATCGCAGCCCACTGCTCAGGGGTGTAACCATCAAGAAGTTGTTTAAACCAGTAGGCGGCACTTCCGCCGGAAGCACCGTACGAAATGCCGGTTGTCAGTTTGTCCATTCGTAGCATGCTCCACCTCCGCGTTTGGGAAGTGCCGTGTGTTTGATGGGATTTTCAGGTTAATTATGTCTGGCTGGAAGGTAGCGAACACAAATGATAATGGATGCAATGAAATCCGATTCACTACGTATAAATCTTATTGTGTCCATATGAGGCTGGAATCCAACTCATTAATTACACTAAAGTTTATGGACAAAACGCCGATAATCACCCGTAATGTTACTGGAGGTAGTCATGGCGGATGTGATTTTTGTTTTCCCTAAAGGCGTGATTCAAAGAAAAGAGTATCTTTTAAAAAGCCTTAAGGTGGATTACGAAATCTGGACTGATACACAAGATACGGACACTGTAGCTCTTAATTGCGCTGGTTGTTGGGATGAGAGCGATTTTGAAGAACTTACCAGCGCGCTAAGGCTGGTAATCAGCCAAAGTGAAAATTTAGTAACGGATTCAGATAAAGAAGGCACTTACATTTTTACCCGAAAGCAGAATCTTTGAAAAAAAAGCCTGCACGGAGAAGTACAGGCTCAAGCGACTTTTCGCACAACTTATTTTTATATGTGGTGCCGGGTGCCTCCCGGTGAAACGTCAACTGGTCACAACGTTTCGCATGTGTATGCATATATAAACTCACCAGTAATGCCCCGCCGCACAGGGGGATTCACCACGCACGTAATGTAAATAATCCCTTCTCGTCACGTCAACCTTTGGTCTCACATTCTCGATGGGGACAACTAATCCTGCATATAAATCCCCGGTTCACTCTGGTAAAGCCCGTAGCTCACACCAGTTGTGATTTTGTTCATTCGATACATACCCCACCTTCGCTTTGGTAAGTGCTGTGCGATGTGAGAAAGGGAAGATCAGACCCTCGGACTGCGATTCACACGAAACAATGAAGGTCGATTGTTCGGGACATGAAAATGAGCAAAAACTACTCAGTAGTATGAGGAATTAGTCGTTAAGTCGTATTGATTCTTTCAATTATTAAGAGATACTTCATGCTAAATTTTTTCTTCTGTCGGATAATTAATGGAAAATGAAGACAGCATCATCGGCAGAGCTTTCTTTGAGATCCTTCAATCAGGCTCAACATTACCAATCAGCAGAAGTATGCTAATTGAACATCTTACTCAAAAGTACAATCTCATTTATAAAACCAGCGATTCAGTCGAAGAAATTCGACTCTATGAAGCAGCACTGGAAAAAGTGATAAAGAAATTTCGCTAAAGCTTTTTCATCCAGAGTGCTGCGGTGCGGTTTCTGCACATCCTTCCGAATAGAATAAAAAAAGCCTGCTCGGACGAACAGGCTACAAAATATCAGGAAAAGACTTCTATCATGTGGTGCCGGGTGCCTCCCGGTGAAACGCTGACTGGCTGCAACGTTCCGCATGCATATAAACTCAAAGACTACCAGTAATGCCCCACCGCAAAAGGGGATTCACCACTCATACAATGTAACTTTTCATTAATATAGCGTCAACAATTGGGCTTAGGCCGCTGGAGAAATCACAACCAAACCAGTAGAAGGAATGGTCCGGCGAACAAAGATAGCGGCCCAGGCGCAAGTGCATTAATACGAAAAAGCCCCGCGATATGCGAGGCTCTGAATTTGTTGCTTACGAACAGGTAGAAAATCCCATCGTTAGAAGAATCCTAACCACTTATTTTGAATATTGCAAGCATCGTGTCGGTAAAATTCGCAAAAATGGCGCTAACGTGTAACCTTCCGTAATTGTGCCTCAGCGTATGCTTCTTCCTGCCAGCATTTCATTACCAGCTTATCTATCACCTCTGCATATCCGCTGTACCATTGATACTGCGTAAGGTCAGGAACTATCTTTTCCACAATGACACGCGCCAGGCTGGTAGGCACACGGCTGAACCGGTTTCCATTGCAGCGACCGCAAACCTTCATGACCGGGACACCGATCAGCTTTGTGCGCTTCTCATCGAGGACAGTCCCCTTCCCTTTGCATCCGCGACAGGCGGTACTGATAACGCCCTTTCCATCACATTGCGTACAGATGTCCTCAACCTGTTCATTTTTAATTTTTGGCCCGACGCCCTTAACTCCCGGATGCTTAACAACATCCTTTTTGGTGCGGAGGATCCCCTTTCCATCACAGTGAGGACAGATTGATTTACTCGCCGCAGACCGGGAATAGTCGGCATATGCCAATTGCACCAGAACAGCCAATATTTCGGTGCGTGCTTTATCGCTGAGTTTCATCAGTACGGGATTTCTAAGAGATTGCGCGTAACGCATCAATCCCTCTATAGCTATCTGTGGATCGCTAATTCCAACCTTAGCCAGGAACAACGAGAAACCCAGGGGGGCTTTTGACTGCACCATTCCCTGAGCGGCCATGACATCGGTTATTGATAGAGCATCATTGCTTGTCGCCGGAGTTTCATCATTGAGCTTCGGTGATTTTGGCGAATAGAATTTCGGCAAGGATTCGAGGTTCATGCTGCACACTCCGTCTGTTGTTTTTGCTGTGTGGTCTGTTTAACTGGCTTGCTGTGGCACTTTATGGCGGGCAGTTTTGCCCGCGCTACGCTTTCAAACTGGTACCGTATGTAATGGTCGATGTTCACGCTTTCACCTTACCCTCTTTCAGCCAGATAACCTGCGTGCGGGCCATCCCCTCCAGTGCGCAGACATGCGCATATTCGGCATCGACCAGCCGGGTGCGGCGATCGATTTCGTCGTGGCAGGCTGAGCATGCGATAGTTGCAATGAGGTCGGGTGGTTTGATTCCTGTGCCGCATAAGCCGGCGAGTCGTATATGCGCCAGAACGCTGGTTTCATCGTTGCCGTTACAAACACCTGATATACGCACCTGACATTCACGTCCGCGAGCTGCTTTGCATAAGTCAGTCATTACGCCTCCTGCTTATCGCGTAATTGCTGAAATTCACAGTTCTGTGGAATCGTCAGAGCCAGGCCAAATTGCGCGCACCAGGCTTCGATTTTGCAAAGAAAATCATGCATTTCCCCGGTATCAAGGCCGGAGGTATGCCGCGGCTCCCAGTGAGTAGTTTTCTCGCCGGTAATGAAGTCGGTGTAGGTGACCTCTGAACAGCCGAGATAGGTTTTCTTGAGATTGCGTTTAACCCATTCCGGTGTCGCGTCAGTACGCCCGGATTTGATGAGATACTCGCTGATTTCGGAGTACCACATGTGGCTGAGGCTGTTCTGCGAAATGCTGCGCTTCTCGCGCCAGGGCTTTATATGGAGGCGATAGCACTGACCATCGTTAAGGTACGGCTGGAGTTGCTGACCAACGGCGACAAAATTGCCGCGGTGGAGTTTGATGCCGTCTTGAGGAAAGTTCACGCTTCACCTCCGAAGAGGCTAAACGCAGAATGCAGAATACCCTCAGCATCGAATGACACTGACGGCAAAGAGGCATGTTCAGATTGTTCGCGCATTTAAGTCCCCTCAAATGCGCACAGGTCGTCAGTTGTTCAGGCTGACACTGGTATTATGGACGGGCCGGGATGGGAAATCAACGAAGCGAAAGATAAGTAACTACAATTATTGATTGTCAATACCTATTTTATTAATGAGTCGAGTAAATTTAAAAAATCAGTTTCGCTCAAGGGTGTTGACTGAGAAACCTTAATAATGTTTTTAATTCCTTTAAATGGACCTGATTTGTTATTATCTTCTGTTAAAATATAACAATTACCGCCAGCCCTTGAGGCAATAAGTAAGTCAGCTTCATTTCCATAATAAATTCCGCGTCGGCTTGGCTTAATTCTATGAACATTCTTTTCAAGAAACTCACACTCTTGATCTGATGCAAACCCGCTAAAACCAAATCCACCACTTCTCTGTTCATCTTCACCAAACTGACTTTCAAAAAAACCAGAATAAATCCTTTCGCCCCCCCAACCCTCTATCTGTAGGTGAAAGTATTTATATAGATCTGCTTTACCATCTTTTGTGGAAATTGCCTCCATCTCTCTTAGAATCTCGATGGTTATTGCAAATTCAAACCTATCGAATAAAGAAGAGCTTAGATCTATACCACTGGCGTGCAAAAAATTCCAAGCGTTTGAATCAATCAATACACAAGGTTTGTGTTTGTTATCACTCATAAAAGACTCCCTTATTTTGAGGGAAGTATATCAGGCTGCGATTTCTTTAGCAGAACACATCGCAGGAAGGTTGGCTCTTACCAGCGCCTCAGCGAACGGAGGTGGTACCGCGTTGCCACACCTCGCAACTTGCTTGTCTTTCGCATACTTCACGCCGCGATAATCCTGGTCGATGATGTACCACTCCGGGAAGCCTTGTGCAGCATATAGTTCGCGCGGCTGGAGCATGCGCATTCCGATATCCACAATCCGGTAAACCACGTCTTTGATAGTTACAAACTCGCTGATGCCATACTCATGCAGGAATGCCGCCACCTGGTCCGCCCGGTGTTCGTCATACTCGTTTTCAGCCAGCATAGTCCTCACCTCTCCAAAGTGCAGACCACCCGCCGTTACGGTCTGCAACGGTGTGTCGGTTGGCTGACCGATATTCGTGCCACGCATTTTGACGATGCTCGATGTAACCAGCGCATGGTGATTACCCGTTGTAATCGTATGGCCGGGCGCGTCAACTTCCCCGCCTGCGTGCCCGGTGTTGTTTACCATGAGGTTTGCAGTAACCAGCGCATGGTGGTCAGTGGTGGTGACCGTGTGCGTGGGCTCGTCCAACCCGATGCCAGCTCCTGAGTAGTTGCCCCCAAAGTGTTTGACCAGATTCGCCGCCACCAGCGCAAATTTATTGCCCCCGGCGGTGACAGTACCCAGTGGTTTCTCAATCTGGAGAATACGCGGTGCCTGTCCTACCCGTTCGCCGTAACCCATCTGAATCAGCGTCGTTGATACCAACTGCGATTTACCACCGCCACCAGCGGTTACAGTGGCGCTTGGCTCGTCTACGCAGTGACCTATACTGCCGCCGAACTGCCGGGCGATAAACGGTGAAATAGCCGCTTCGACAATACCCAGTGCGTGACCGTTCCCGCCAGGGCGCTTTGATGTACCGGCTGTCACCGTCGGTACCGGTTCGGTTACCTCCTGCCCGGTTGCTCCGGTGCGAAATTTCGTCAGGTGCGGAACGGCCAGCGCGAAGCCGTGCTTCTTAGTTATCGTCTGAACCGGTTCATCCAGCGGCTGCCCACGGAAACAGTCATACGTACCACGCGTTGTGGTGTGATTGCATTTCACGATAAACGGCGTTGCGCTGTTCACCACGAAACGCTCGATGCCTCTCGCGATACGGCGCATTGTATTGGCTGCCAGAGGCTTTTTGCGGTCGAAAATTGACGGGCATGGGATTGACCAGTCAATGCATTCCGCCGCCGTTCGCCACGGTCTCAGCGCTCCCGATTTAACCTGGGCTGTTTTGGGATCCCCGTGGGTTGGCTCGGGCCAGTGGATTGCGGCGCCGTCGCAGCGCATCACCATGAAAAAGCGTTTGCGAATCGTCGGTGCTCCGTAATCACACGCGCGCAACTCTCGATGTTCGACCGCATAACCCAGCCCGGCAACCAGCCGCTGCGCCTGTTTGCTGCCAGGCTCAATGTTCAGAAACTCGCAGCACTCGGCCAGTGCCGGGTGATCAACACTTATGCCATTGGACAGCATGCAGACAAACGCATTAAACGTCTCACCTACGCGCTCCGGGTCTGGACGCATTTCCGCCGCCAGCAGTGGTCCCCAGGTGCGGAACTCCTCAACGTTTTCCAGCATCATGACGCGGGGGCGCACCGTCAGTGCCCACCGAACCACAATCCAGGCTAAGCCGCGAATCGCTTTTTCTACCGGGGTACCGCCTTTCGCTTTGGAGAAATGGCGGCAATCCGGGCTAAACCATGCCAGACCCACTGGCATACCTGCGGTAACAACCGGGGGATTTACGTCAAAAACGCTCTCGCAATAGTGCAATGTGCCGGGGTGGTTTGTGGTGTGCATCGCCACGGCATTCTCGTCGTGATTGATAGCGATATCCACGCTGCGGCCAATTGCCATTTCAATCCCGGTAGATGCTCCACCGCCACCAGCAAAATTATCAACGATGATTTCTCTCACGCGTATTTCTCCAGGATGATGGCCAGCGATTTTGCGGCGTCCACGATTGACGGTACGGGCATTTGTTCCAACCACATGCGATTGATGTGATGGCGTAAACGGTTCTGGTGATGCGCCGGTAGTTCGCCGGCGCGTTCAATTTGCGAATAGACCAGTCTGACCTCGGCAGGCCAGACCGTTTCGGTTGCATCGACCAGCAGCAGTTTTTCCAGTTCAACGATCCGGCGGTAGGCATACTCGAGTAATGCGTCACTCATGCGACACGCTCCTCGAAAATAACTTCACCGTCCAAGCCACCAAGCTGGTAAAGGATCGAACCATCATCCCGATACTCTACTGGAGACGCGCTCCATCCTTCCCCGTTTGGCTCGTCATCATCGCCAACAACAATAAATCCGCCGGATTCCATTCGTGCTGGGTACATTTCTCCTTCTGTCCACCACCCTTCGGTATCTTTGATACATTTAACGAACATGATTTGTTTGTCCCTCATGACTGCGCTCCCTTGCTCTCGCGAAGCTGGCGGGCGAATGATTCCGCCATGTCTGACACTTTCGCGTAAATCAAAACCTGCCTGTCGAAATAACCTCCAGACTGTAATTTTGTATGCTGAGCCGACATTTCCGCTGCGAACATATCCACCCCTTCTGCTCTCAGGGATGAGAACGCTGCGGCGACGACGGGGGTTTCATTAAGGGCTTTAAAAATTAGCGGTTCCCATTTATTGAAATACACACCACCAGGACGACCAGTGATTAATTGACGTAACACGTCACGAAGATTCCGGTTATCCACCACCAGCACGTCGCGCTGTTCAGTTAGCTGGCGAACAGCATTAGCCAGCCCGTTAATCAGTTCTGCTGTTGCCGCCGGCACATAGCGGGATGCGGGTTCTGCTGCATCAAGCAGTTGCTGAATATTCATACTCTCACCCCGTAAACTGACAGAACGCGCTGCATAGCGGCACTGCTGCGACATTCTGCAAAGATGCCATTCCCTGCGGTTGCTGATTTCTGCGGTAATTCGACGCCTGGCGCCAGGCTGTAAAGTGACTTCCCCATACTTCCAATTCTGATGACCTGCCCACGTGTAACCATGGTGCTTAGCTGTCCGGAAAGCGTGTTGTAGGGAATGTCCAGGATGCGGGCAATTTCCACTGCACGAAGGCTACCGTGATTGCGGAGCACGGTGATTATTCTGCTGGGGATGGTGTTATTGCGTCTGCATTTCGAAGAATTGCTGCGGGCAGCAGCAGCCCGACCACGGCAAGCCAGGTACTCTTTGCCACCATTTGCCAGCCAGGTCTGGTAAGCGGATTCACTGGAAAAGTGCCCTACCGGGATTTTCGTAAATATACGGACGGCTGCGCGCAGGTTTGCCAGTCCATCGAGCACTTTGCGTTTCGGGCAGCCAATTTTCTGCACCAGTTGCGCAGTGTTCACTGGCCCGAACGCCGGAATGCGCTTAAGTATTTCTACGCTGATTTCGTCCATCATGCCCTGCCCTCTTTGAAACCGAACTTTGCCCGAATTTCCTGCACCTTCGACATGTTCTGCTCGCGCGTCAGAGGCTTGGTACCCAGTACAGGAAGACGCGCCACAGGTGCCGGAATTTGCTCACCATTGCGAATACGCCTGACCATTTTCGCCAGTTCTTCACCTGCGCGGCGCCGCAGTTCAGCATCACTCAAACCAACGGAGCGCATCACCTGGTACAGCGTGGTGACCATCCAGTAGGTTGCGTGATTCGGCCATGGATAGGATTCAGCGTCCGGGTACTGCCCGCGTGTGCGGCTGTACTGATAAACCATGTCGACCAGCTCTGCAGCATCCGGCAGGCCGATGGCTGCGCTCTCTTCGGCGCGGCACCAGGCGATAAACTGCCCCGGCGATGGCAGGAACGGCTTTGCCTGCTGGCGTGCTACGCGCATACCTGCGGCAACCTGCTCCAGGGTGGTGATGCCATTCTCCCGGAATGCCAGCAGCCACTGACGGCGGAACTCGTTCAGTTCCTCCTGGGAGCGAAAATTGGCAATCGCAGCCGGGAATGCAGCGCGCAGTTGAGCAAACAAACCGTTGAAGACCTCGGCTACCTGCTGAGCTTCACGAACCGGTTCGCGAGCGTCCTTCATTTCCGGAAGGTTATGAGCTACACGGCGGAAGTTTTCGCGATCGAAGTTTTGAAGCTGTTCAGAAAGACTTTTCATCGAGCACCTCGTTAATCCAGTCGGTGTTGTTGAAGTCGACAGGCTGTGCCTGTGTCTGTCCGGCGCGGTTATGGCGGCTAAGGCGCTGGGTAGTTAACTGCTCCCATTGCTTGCGCAGGCTTGAGGGGCTGAGGATATTGCTCTTCCAGAAATCGTCCTTGTTGGCCCATTTGAACAACTCGCAGATTTCGTAGTGGGTGCGATTGTCCTGCAGGCGCATCAGGCGGATGGTGTTAGCCCATTCAACCCACCTGGGCTCAGAGAGGCTGGCGTTAACCACCAGCAGCCGATCGTAAATCCAGCGGGCAGCCAACAAGTCTTCGGCAGTTCCCCAGGATTTACCTGCTGGCGTGTAAATCCCCCCTGCCGCTTCGGGATGTCGGGAAAGAAATTTTTCTGTAGCGTCGTCGGAGGATTCGCGAGAATTCTTCGACGAAGATCTTTTAATGTTTTTATTGTTGTTATTACCTTGTTGTTCATGATTCTCGGGGAAACGCTCGCCGCTATGCTCGCCTGAATGCGCGGCATCACCTTCCGAAGCCGCGCCGTTACTGGCATCGTTATGCGCGGGCTTAAGCTCGGTGATTTGCGCGGGATAATGCGCGGGTAAATCGTCCATTTTTTGAGCATATTCAGCATAATTTGTGATGGTTATCACACTGCCTTTTCGCTTCTCTCCTGACCGGGAAATCATCCCTTCCCGCTCGAAAACGTCCAGCATTCTGTCGACAGCGTGGCGGCTGCATGGCTTACCCTCTCTGTCGCATAAATTCAGCCCCAAATCGGCTGAGGTGGTTACCAGTTGTCCGGTCTGCAGCGGCCACTGGCGCCCTTTGAAGTTCGCTGTGTACGGCTGCCGGGCAGCGCTGAGCAAAAGGTTGTCCCACAAGGTGCGCAGGAAAACATCTTTCGACCATGGCTGCTTAAGCACGCTCCGGTACAACGGGATGAATCCGGTTTTCTGGTTCTCCATCCGGTTGCTCCTGGCGGCGGAATGCGCCGCGAAATTTGCATAGGCGACGTTCGACATAGCTATGACTCCCGCGCCTGGTGTTTTGAATTACTGTTTGTCATAATGGCCTCGCAAATACATCTCCGTTTTTGCACCGAAGGCCGGTACTGTTCGAGCAGTCCGGTCTTCACACTTTCAGAACAAACCAGCCTGTCTGCCGCCCTTTTTAACTGTGCGTTTTGCTTCGCGCCGTTCGGCTGTACTGGTCTGTTTCTCTGCCCACAAGCGGGCGTGTCGTAAAACATCATCGAAGATTTTTCCTTTCTGGCTGGCCTGGCTCATACGCCGGTACAAATCCACAGCCTGGTATGCCCCCCCCTGAGCCACCGAAACCGTAAACCCCAGCTTGATAAGCTCGGCGCGGACGTGTTTTTCGATAAACTCGATGTGGTTCATCAGTCCCACCCCAGCGGTTCAGGCCTTACGCGTTCTGCCTTCATTCCGATTTCGGCCAGGGTTTCCATCGAAAAGAGATAATCCCGGCGCACAAGAACAGCTTCAGGTGGTGCAAGCTGAATACCCAGGGCATTCAGGAAGCGGCAAAACTGCTCAATATGCCCTCCCTTCCCTTTCCATCTGCTGATGGTGGATTCATCCATGCCGCTTGCTTCTGCAACAGGCCTTTGCCCTACCAGCGCAAGGCGATTGAGAATCAACCTCTCCATCTCAATTGGCCTGACTACTGGCGGTTCTAACTTGCGTGATATTGAGTTCTCCATTGGTGATACTTCCTCATGATGTTGGGCTGTATAACAGCGGCCTAGTTATGCGGTGCGGTGATAAAGCTCAGGCTCACGCCTTAAAACACCGGATGTCATTTTTTCGATCTTGAAAGCGTCTTTCTCAGGAATGATGTCTCTCCACTGAGAAACCGCTGATTCGCTCAGCCCAAGCGCCTTTGCGATTGCGCGCTGGCTGCCAAAGTGCTGAACAACGTCTTTTTTCAACATGTGTGGCTCCGATTAATTAAAGAATTCTTAAATTATCAACTAAAGGATTCTTAAGTCAAGAGCATTTAAGATATCTTAACTATGACAATGAAAATGATGAGCGAGCGCATACGTGCGCGACGCAAAGAGTTAAAGATTAGGCAGATTGCCCTTGGTAAAATGGTCGGCGTTTCGAATGCTGCAATATCGCAGTGGGAGCGTGGAGAGACTGAACCCAGGGGAGATAACCTGTTGGCCTTAGCTAAAGCCCTCCAGTGTTCGCCTGACTATTTACTTAATGGCAATACAAGCGTTTCAAACGTCGCCTATCACGGGCTGCATGAGCCGAAAGGGAGCTACCCTTTGATTAGCTGGGTTAGTGCGGGGCAATGGATGGAAGCTGTAGAACCCTATCATCGAAGAGCCATCGATAACTGGTATGAAACCACGGTCGAATGCTCTGAGGACTCTTTCTGGCTTGACGTAAAGGGCGACTCAATGACGGCCCCAGCAGGTCTAAGCATTCCTGAGGGAATGGTGATTTTAGTTGATCCGGAAGTTGAGCCAAGAAACGGGAAGCTCGTGGTAGCTAAGCTTGATCAGGATAATGAAGCAACATTCAAAAAACTGGTTATTGACTCAGGAAGACGTTTTCTCAAACCGCTTAATCCACAATACCCAATGACTGAAATTAACGGCAACTGCAAAATCATCGGTGTGGTTGTTGACGCAAGAATCGCAAACCTTCCATAGCCTTCCCTTCTTCACAAATGAAGCGTAATTGCTTCATTTTTTTTGCCCTCAGATGATAATTTAAGTTTTCTTCAAAATAACTATTGACCAATAATTTAAGAAGTCTTAAATTTAATCCATCCAAACAGCGGGCTTCGCGGTGGTGAATTGCAGTCCACAGGGACAACCAGAAGACAAGCGCCTGGCACCGCCAGCGAAGCCCACCAATTAGCGCACAGGTTCAACGTTCTGACACCGGGAAAGACTGGGGGGAGATGAGATGGCATTAATAAATCGCAAGTACAACCTAAAGGCAGTTGATACTGCTTTCACCCTGGAATCATCAGGCAAACTAGTTTGCCGACTTGATACAAAGCTGCCCCGTGATGACTGGGAATCTCTCCAGGCGTTGTTTGGCTTTATCTATAACCAGGCATTCGAAGCTGGTAGCGAACAACGTGCTCAGGAAATCCGCAAATCTTTGGGGATAGGGGAATCGTCATGATTAACCAACACTACGGCACGATGCATATCATCCGCCAGTGTGTGGCACCCGGCATGCTGGCCATGCACCAGGGCCGCACCTGGAATGTTTCGGCAGTTCGCGGTCGCAATGTCTATCTGCGCACACTGCGCGAAACAACGCGCATCAGTGATTGCCTGGTAGAGATTCTGCTTAACGGGAAAGGGGATCCGATGATCCAGGGGAAACACAACTCCCACATCAAATGCGCCTATTGCGGAAAACCGCTGACGAATGATGCTGCTATCAAAGCAACCATCGTCTACGTTCACGGCGCCCAACTGGCGCGCAAAGAAAACGACTATTGCTCAAAGCAATGCGCCGAGCATGACCAGATGGCGCACGAATCGTAAAACCCGCCGAAGCGGGCTGTACGTCCGGTGACACCGACCAAAGCACACCGGAATGTTTAACACCAATAAACCGCAGGCGGCTTATTCAGCGCCGGGGATTCTATCACCCAAAAATGAGGTCTGTATGGAATTTTTCACCTTACTCAAAGCCAGCCAGAAGTCAGGGAAGCCTAACGGCGTTTTCTGGTTCTCCGCTAAAACAGAAGCCCGCGCCAAACTGCAGGTGCAGGTCATTATTGAAGACGCTGGCATTGAAACTGGTCGTGGCTGCGATTACCAGTTGCCGATCTTTACCAATTTTCCTGTTTTCGATGATTTACCGGAAGAAGAAGTTATCGATTTTACTTGGTGTGATCGCTACGGACTGGGTGAAGACGGACGCACCTGGCAGAAAATCGTCGTTAGCGCGCCAGTGAAAGCCGAGCCGGAAGTGAAAGAGGAAATAACCACCCGCACCAACGGCCAGATTTCTCCAAAAGTCGAAGAAGCCATGCAATGGCCTGTCGCACAGATGTCTCAGCGTTCTCTGATCATTTCCCAGTTTATTAGCGAGGAATCCACTCACCACGCTACGCCAGAACAGCGCAAAAAAATCGCCGACCTTGAAATGGATACTGATAACAGCTACGTCCAGAACATGCTGTGGGCGGCAGATAAGGCGACCGGTTTCAAAAGCCTTTCTACTCATGATGTCTGGAAATACACCCAGGCCATTAAGACGGTATTTGCACAGGATAAACGCCACGAACTGAACGCGGTGATCGCCTTCGCCCAGGCGTGGGTTGAAACCCCGCATATCGATCGTGGTCTGCTCGTTAAAGAGTGGGCCAGCGGAAAACGCATCACTTCCATTCAGCGCACCGATACCGGCACGAACGCGGGTGGCGGCAATACCACTGATCGCAGCGCCGACTACGAGCACACACTGGACACGCTGGATATCGAAATTGCGGCCGCAACGCTGCCGATGGATTTTGATATCTATAACATCCCCGGCGGTATCTATCGTCGCGCAAAAGAAATTGTCACCTGCAAAGACAGCCCATTTAAAGAGTGGTCGGCCGTCCTGCGCAAAACGCCTGGCGTTCTCGATTATTCACGCGCAGCAATTTTTGCCATAGTTCGCTCCGCTGAACCTCATCTGTACATGAATTCTGCATCGCTGCATGCATGGATAAGCTCGAATCTGACCGAAACCGATCACGCTAAGCCAACTGCCGAAACCCTAGCTGCTGCCCGCCAGTTTGATAGCGCTGCTGTGGTTGCAGGAGTGATTCAGGGTACTGAACCCGTCGAAAGCCTGGATAAGCTCTCAACTGAATTTTCTGTTGTGGGGAAACTGGCAGCAGCGGCTAACCCTGTCGACATAAAACCAGCACAACCGGAAGTCGCTAATCTCGGCGGCGGTATGTTCTCCATTGATGGCCTGACAGGTCAGCAATCCACCACCAGTACAACCAAAGAGGCTGCCGACAATGTGCAGATGGAAACGACTGTCCAGGTCGAAAGCGAAGTTGGTAGCGCGGTATCAGCAGGCCAGAGCGTTGATGAGTCTGGTACACAAACAGCTCCCCTGACGGCCAAAGAGATTCTGGTTCCGGTCGGCGAAGTGCTGACATCTGCGATGGCGAAATTCGATCAGGCCGAAGAGATTAAGGATGCCGTTGCCGAACCCGCACCAGAGTACCCGGCTTACTTCGAACCGGGCCGCTATGAAGGTCTGCCGAACAACGTTTACCACGCAGCGAACGGTATCAGCAGCACGCAGGTTAAAGACGCGCGCGTTTCGCTGATGTACTTCAATGCGCGGCACGTTGCCAAAACCATTGCCCGCGAACAGTCCAAAGTCCTGGATATGGGGAACCTGGTGCATGCGCTGGCACTCCAGCCAGATAATCTGGAAGCTGAATTCAGCATCGAGCCGGTCATACCGGAAGGTGCCTTCACCACCACAGCAACGCTTCGCACCTTTATCGATGAATACAATCTCGGCCTGCCGGTGCAACTCAGTGCAGACGACATCAAGCGATTCATCGAGGAACACAACGCCACCCTGCCCGCACAGCTACCACTTGGTGCATCTGCCGACGAAACCGGGCAAAGCTATATGTCACTGCCCGCAGAGTTCCAGCGTATTGAAGATGGTCAGAAGCAAACCGCAGCGGCCATGAAAGCCTGCATCAAAGAATACAACGCCACCCTGCCCGCTCAGGTGAAAACCAGCGGCAGCCGTGATGCCCTGCTCGAGCAACTGGCCTTAATCAATCCTGACCTTGTTGCACAGGAAGCGCAGAAGCCCGCGCCGCTGAAAGTCTCTGGTACCAAAGCAGAAATGATCCAGGTCGTTAAAAGCGTGAAACCCGATGCAGTGTTTGCTGACGAACTGCTGGACGCCTGGCGCGCAAACCCTGATGACAAAATCCTGGTTACCCGTGCGCAACTTGCGACCGCAACGGCGATTCAGTCAGCGCTGCTTGCTCACCCTACCGCTGGAAAATTCCTGACGCACCCCAGCCGCGCCGTAGAAGTGAGTTACTTCGGGTTTGACGATGAGACCGGGCTGGAAATCCGCGTTCGCCCCGATCTTGAAATCGATATGAACGGCGTCCGCATCGGATTTGACCTGAAAACCATCAGCATGTTTAACGTGAAGCAGCCAGGCCTGAAAGCGAAGCTACACCGGGAAATTATCGATCGCGATTACCACCTGAGCGCGGCGATGTACATGAATACGGCATCGCTTGACCAGTTCTTCTGGATTTTCGTCAACAAGGATGAGGGCTATCACTGGATCGCAATCGTTGAAGCCAGCCCCAAATTGCTCGAGCTGGGCGCGCTGGAATACCAGACAACCATGCGAGCTATTGCCAACGCTTTCGACACTGGCGAATGGCCAGCACCGATTGTCGACGATTACGCCGACGAACTGAACGACTTCGATATGCGCCGCCTTGAAGCGTTGCGCGAACAGGCTTGAGGGGGAAATAACGATGGAAAACACAAACATTATTACTGCTGAGCAGCAGGCGCCGAACACTATTTCTGCCAGCAATTCTATTTTCAACGTGCAGGCTTTGGGGCAACTGACGGCCTTTGCCAACCTCATGGCAGATGCAACCATCGCCATTCCTGACCACCTTGCTGGAAAGCCAGCGGATTGCATGGCGATTGTAATGCAGGCCATGCAATGGGGGATGAATCCTTACGCTGTTGCCCAAAAGACATTTTTTGTAGGTGGGAAACTTGGTTATGAGGCTCAGCTTATCAGCGCCATTTTGAGTAGTTCCGGTGCTATCCGTGGGCGTTTCCATTATGAATACGGAGGTGACTGGGAAAAATGCCTGCGCAGCAAAGACACAGTCGTCAAAAAAACCGGTAGCAAAGGGAGTTATGAAGCCACCGTACGCGTTCGCGACTGGAACGATGAAGATGAGATCGGTCTCTTCATTCGCGCTGGTGCCATCATTAAGGGGGAAAGCGAAATAACATGGGGTGAGAAAGTTTATCTCTCAAGCGTCGCAATCAGAAACTCTCCATTGTGGGTTACTAACCCAAAACAACAGATCCTTTATCTCGCTACAAAATATTGGGCTAAAGCATATTGCCCAGCGGCTGTAATGGGATTTCAGGACTCAGATGATCTTGCCTACCGCGAAGAGAAAGTCATCAATCCTGAGCCAGTGCAGCGCATGAGCGTGAAGGAAATCACCTCTGACGTTGAAACGACTACCAGCGCGCAAGAGTCCACACATTCCATTGACTCGCTGGCCGATGATTTCCGTGATCGCATCGATGCTGCTGAGGATGTCGACAGCGCTAAAGCCGTACGCGCTGATATCGAATCGCAAAAAGCGGTACTGGGTTCAGCATTGTTCACCGAGCTGAAAAACAAAGCGGTCAAACGCTATTACCTGGTCGATGCCCGCAACAAAGTTGAAGCGGCGATCAACTCCCTGCCACAGCCAGACGAACCGGATGCAGAAACCCGTTTTCTTGATGTTGAGAAATCATTGGCTGCGGCCAGGCGTCACCTCGGCGATGAACTGTACGAAAAATACAGCGTAACGCTGCTGGATATGAAACCGGAATACGTGGGCTAAGCAACGTCGGGAGGGGAAACCCTCCCGCACAGGAGGATGTATGGAGTGGAGTATTGAGGAACTTGCTTTGCTGGCCCGTCACAGTAACCCGGTTGTTTCAGAACTGACTGGCCGCAGCGTGGAAGAAGTCGCGGAACGTCGCCTGCAGCGGAATATCGAAATCAACTGCTGGGACAAATTCGATCCGGAGCGTGAAGCATGAAATGGGGGCATAACGAATTAGCGCACGATCTGGCTGAACACCTACGCCAAAACACTGCCCGCATCTGCTGGGAAGATATGCAACTTGGTCCATCCGGCACATGCCGCCCTGACGTTTATGCAATGGCCCATAGCTACAGCAAATTTTGCCCGGTGGTTTATGAGGTGAAGGTTAGCGTGAGTGACTTCCGCGCCGACGTCACGGCCGGGAAGTACACCAAATACTTTAAATACGCTGGCGGCGTAGTGTTTGCGGTACCAGAAGGGCTACTCAAGAAAAGCGACATTCCGGAAGGCTGCGGCCTGATGATCCGGAAAGAAACAGGCTGGCAAACCCTGAAAGGACCAACCATGCGCCAGATAGATAACCTACCACGCGATGCATGGATGAAATTGTTGATGGATGGTGTTACCCGGCAGGTAGAACGAACACAAATTAAAAGCCGCGCAATTAATACCTACTTTGTTGACCAAAAACTTATGAAAACCCACGGTGCTGAGATTGCCGATCTTGTGTGTCGTGCTCATCGGTCAAAAGAACGCCTGGAGCAGGAAATTAAGGCTAGGGATGAACGCCTTAAAGAGGTTCGCAAGGAAAGCCAGGAAGAGATTGAACGCAGACGCAAGCGTCGTGAAGAGGCTGAGGAAAGGCTTACAGATGCGCAGCAGGACCTGGCGAAGGCCTTGGGCCTTGAACCAAATGTGCCTATGTATGTGTTAATCCGCACGCTCTGGGAGGCTACACGCCGACTTACTGGTGACAAAGAAATCCAAAGGTTACGCGGTGTTTTAACACGCATGGAGAAAACTTTAAGTGATGGGTTACAACCCCTACCCGGGGAGAATGCAGCATGAAACCTGACACTATCGACGCCGCCAACGAGCTGGCACAGGCGCGTATTGATCTGACCGTTGCCAGTATGCGCATTAACCGAACCGCGGTATCAGCGACTCACTGTGATGAATGCGGTGATGCGATTGAAGAGGCTCGGCGCCGGGCAATGCCAGGCTGCCGGATGTGTGCGAGTTGCCAGGCTGGCGCAGAAAAGCGCGGTAAGCACTTACGTTGAATTTACTGGCCCCGGCAGGGGCCATAGGGAGAGCAGAATGCATAAAGTTACTATTCCACCAGTGCTGGTAAACCGTGAGAATGTACAGGCTATGCTGGGCGGCATTTCACGCACGACGTTCTGGAGAAAACGCCAGGCCTGGCAGAAAAACGGAACGCCCTTTCCATCACCAGCGCCCGGCACAAACCCGGGGCGCGGTGGTGAGCAATATCGTTACTGTGATGTGATGAGTTTTTTTGAATCTCAGGGCCTGGTAGAGCCAACACAGGAATGAATATGAGCGGCCAGGCGCTCTACCGCATCCTGCTGTTCTTTGATATATGCATGCTGGTCATAAACCGCGAGTACCCCGGCGAGTTTATGGCCCAGCACTTTTTCCGAAACATGGGGCTGAACACCCAGCTCACTCATTTTAGTTTTGGCAGTTCGGCGCAGGTCATGGATGGACCAGTGCGGAATATCCAGATCATCACGAAGCTGGGCGGCAAGGTTAAGAAGAACGCCCGCAGCCATTGGCCGGTCTTCTTTTTTTGCCGCAGGGGGGAAGACCTGCTGAAAATCAGGGTAAAGAGCAAACGCTTGTTTTAATAACCTTACGGCCTCGTCAGACAATCCTCGCTCGAAGGGTTCCCGCGTTTTCGAACTGCTTTCAGGCACGTACCAGACCTTTCCCTCGAGGTCGAATTCGTTCTTTTTAGCGAGCCGCATTTCTACACCCCGGCACGCGGTCAGCAACAGCAATTTCAACATCAGTTTGTTTTGTTCAGTGATGGTCGAAGCTTCTACAGCCAACCAGAATGCGCCGATCTCTTTGTCGTTAAAAACGCGTTTTCCGGTCTTTACAGGCTTACCGACATCCATCACACGCAGTTCAGCAACGGGATTAAAACGTATGAGCCCGGTACGGATGCAATATGAAAATACTGTTTTAATGCGCGACAGCATTTCACCAGCAAAAGTCTCAGCGCCGTTTGCTCGCATTCTGGCAAATACAGGCTCCCAGTGCTTAACCTCCATGTCTTCAACGACCATAGAACCAACCTGGCTCACAACATGGCGATTTAGCGCCCGTTCCCAGTGATCGTGTTTTACCAGGCGTTTGGCGGGTGCACTTTCAAGCCACGCTTTTATACATGCCTCAACTGTGGGTGACGAGCGCTGTTTATCCAGCTTCATTTCTCTGACCGTGATCGGGTCTTTTCCGGTACCTAAAATCTTTTTGGCTTCTACAACGGCTTCACGGGCTTCTTTTAGCGAAACCTCGTCATACTGGCCGAGAGACATTCGACGCGGCTTCCCATTGAACTGGTAGCGAAACTGAAAAACGATCATACCTGCGGGTGTTATTCTGACGGACAAGCCGGCGGCGTCTGATAGTTCGTAACGCTTGTCACACGGTTTGCCTTTTAACTTCCTCAGTTTCGCATCAGTGAGCATCTCGTTTCCTTACTGTGTACATTGGTGTGTACAAAAATAGCGTGGCACAAACACGCACAGAGAGAAACGAAGTGAAACACCGAGAAAGGAGAAAGTCAAAGCTGATGAGGGGTTAAGCGGAGGGATTGAAACGGAGTGGAATCATGTGAAACTTCGTACATGTCTTACACGAAAGATCACATACGAAGTAAATATTTGTTTAGTCGAAATAAATTACGCCGCCATCTAACCAACAATCGCTAAATTGGCGCGTAATCTGTTACGTCAATGAAGGCCATCATGGCTCACACTTTTCATTGCGTCAGAGGATGGTAACACTAAAAAAAGGGGGAATGTACCTCTTGTTTGATATTGGTTCCCTTGACTATTTTCTGTGTCCTACTGCTGGCTCACAAAAATAGAATCTCAGGAAGCCTCAAAACCCAGCGCGCGGATTACTTCCGCCATCGCCTGTTTAGTCAATTCCGTACGCGGCACACGTTGATTCGCCAGCATCGTGCGCACCATCCCGGCAATCACCACATGTTTTGGCTCCTGGCCAAGGTCTCGCATCTCAAGCACCACTTTCCCAACGACCCGGCACATTTCTTCATATAACTCGGCATCTTTTGTCCTGCCCATGCACTCCCCCATGAGGTGATCACGACTTTTCGTGGTTTGTTGTTCTTCTGTTACTCATTAATAATACTGAATAACCACAGCAAGGTGATAATCACAATAAGGAAATGTCGATGTCATTTACCGTACAAGAGCGCACTGCCCTGCTCGCCTGCAAAGGTGTCGGCCCGAAAGTCATTGAACGACTGGAGCAAATGGGATTTAGCGCGCTCGCTCAACTCCGTGAAGCTTCCGTTGACGATATCGTCGCCCAGGGGGCGGCGCTCGTCGGATCAACGTGCTGGAAAAACAGTCCGCAGGCAAAAGCTGCTATTAGCAATGCTATCGCGCTGGCAAAAACAACAGTATCTGAGGGAAAATAAAGGGCCGGAGAACCCGGCCCGGTGCGGTTACATCTTGTAGCCGAGGGAGACTGTGGTTCGACGATCGGTATGCTCTGGCGCCGATGATGGCGGCTGAGAATTCCAGGTCACGTTGTATGCCACTTTCAGACCAAAGTGGTCATTAATAGCGACATTTAACGCAGTCTCAGAGTTCAGTGTCGTGTCATCTGAACCAAACACAGATACACCCTGTGTGAATTTGGCGTTGTCGGTCATCTGCCAGGTATAGGTACCAGAGGCATAGCCCAGGCCTTGCGTTTTGGTGTCCCCGTCAGTGTATTCGTCGTAACGAACACCGGGACCAAATTCAAAGCGGAAGCTGTGCACCGGACCATTGAGGAACTGACGACCGTAACCAGCGGTCAGAACATCACGTTCACGATAGCCGTTGTATCGGTCAGTCAGCCAGCTTGCCTGGCCAAACAGATAATCGTAATCCGTCATGTTGTAACGGCTACGTCCACCTACGGAATATTTCTCTGAGGAACGTTCATCATTTGATGAGGTGTTGCTCGCGGTTCCCCATAAAGACCATGCGGTAGATGTGCCATACCAGGTCAGGGTGGAGTCAGCAGTCAGAGAAGAACTTGTGGTATTGCCAGACTGGGCCAGGTAACCACCGTTAACGCTACCTTCAAACGGTTTCTTCGCGGTGGAGGGGTCATCCATAACAGTAAAAACGGTGTCATCTGCGGCAGCATTCAACGACGCAAGCACGCCTCCCGCGAGAACAATCAGCACGGGTACTGTCTTAAAAAGCTTCATTTATTAGGAGTCCGAACAACAAAAAAAGAGACCATAACGGTCCCGGAAACTTTCAGGTGGATCAACGACCGACGGTCCATTGAAAGGTAACAAATTATAAAAAGGCCCGTTTAACATAGCAATGAATTCTTATTTCATTTTTTGAATAAGACAGATCTCAAATAGACATTAAATGTATAAAAGCTTTACGGCGACTTATCGAAAATTCATATTCTAAATCATCGATTTATTTACATTGCCTTCTGAGAATCAGATGCCAGGATTAATACATTCACCGTAAAAGGAGATCATTATGGTATCGGTTTATACCCTAACGCTGGCCCCTTCCCTCGATAGCGCGACTCTCACGCCGCAGATTTACCCGGAAGGGAAACTCCGCTGTAGCGCCCCCGTCTTTGAACCCGGCGGCGGCGGCATTAATGTCGCACGCGCCATCGCCCATCTGGGGGGGAAAGCTACGGCAATTTTCCCGGCAGGTGGTGCGACAGGCGAGCATTTAACGGCGCTGCTTGCCGATGAAAATGTTCCCACGCAATGTGTCGAAACGCATGACTGGACCCGGCAAAATCTGCATGTGCATGTTGAGGCCAGTGGCGAGCAATACCGTTTTGTGATGCCAGGCGCCACGCTAACCGCTGATGAATTCCGCCGACTGGAAGAGAAAGTGCTCGCCATTGAGAGTGGCGCGATCCTTGTGATTAGCGGCAGCCTGCCGCCGGGTATTGATGTGACGAAGCTGACGCAACTGGTTAAGGCCGCGCAACAACAAGGGATCCGCTGCATCATCGACAGTTCGGGTGATGCTCTCTCCGCGGCGCTCGAAATCGGTAATATAGAACTGGTCAAACCGAATCAGAAAGAGCTCAGCGCGCTGGTAGGCCGGGAATTAACGCAGCCGGATGACGTTCAGAATGCGGCAAAAGAGATTGTTCGTCAGGGCAAAGCGCGACGGGTCGTGGTTTCTCTCGGCCCACAGGGCGCGCTCGCCGTTGATGAAAGCCAGTGTGTCCAGGTTGTGCCGCCGCCGATGAAAAGCCAGAGTACCGTGGGCGCTGGCGACAGCATGGTCGGCGCGATGACGCTGAAACTTGCCGAAGGCGCGTCGCTTGAAGAGATGGTGAAATTCGGTGTTGCCGCCGGGAGTGCTGCGACCATTAATCAGGGTACGAAATTGTGTTCCCGCGCCGACACACAAAAAATCTACGATTACCTGCGCAATCTCTGAAAATAGGCCCTCGTCTTACCGCGAGGGCCTTCCCTCCTCTGGCGGCAGTCGACAAATCCCCTTCGCCGACTATGCTAAAAAAATTCAGGATAACAACGAGGTGAATTATGAGCAGCGACGGTATTACCCGCTACGTGGTTACGGTGAAATTTCACGAGCAGAGCCTGGCGGAAATCAACGAGCTGAATAATCAGTTTACGCGCGCCGGATTCCTGCTCACGCTCACGGATGAAGAAGGCAAAGTGCACGACCTCGGGACAAATACCTTTGGCCTTATCAGCCCGTTGAACGAACAAGAGGTGACAGAGCTGGCCAGTGGCCTTGCAGATAGCGTCGTCAGCGCAAAGCCCGACATTAGCGTGACAACCTGGGAAGCATGGCAAAAACAGACACAATAAGTGCCATTGTCCGTCCCAGGATGCGCAGGTGTGCGTTGGTTCGTATTTTTTCATAGCAGTAGTGCGCTAACCTTATGATCTGGCTGATAACATGGGAGACATATCATGTGGCAAGCAATAAGTCGTCTGTTAAGCGAACAACTAGGCGTTGGTGAGATCGAACAGCGTGACGAGTTGCCAGGTGGAGAAATCCATGCTGCATGGCACCTGCGTTATGGTGGTCAGGATTTGTTTGTAAAATGCGATGAACGGGAATTACTGCCCATCTTCACCGCAGAGGCTGACCAGCTAGAACTGCTCTCCCGTAGCAATACGGTGCGCGTACCCAAAGTCCTGGCGGTCGGCAGTGACCGCGATTACAGCTTCCTGGTGATGGAGTATCTCCCTGCCCGCCCTCTTGATGCCCACAGCGCTTTTTTACTCGGCCAGCAACTGGCACGGCTGCATGAGTGGAGCGACCAACCGCAGTTCGGTCTTGATTTTGATAATGACCTGTCGACAACACCGCAGCCCAATGCCTGGCAACGTCGCTGGTCAACCTTTTTTGCCGAGCAACGTATCGGCTGGCAACTGGAGCTGGCGGCAGAAAAAGGGCTGGAGTTTGGCAATATCGATGCCATTGTCGAACATGTTCAGCAGCGTCTTGCTTCGCACCAACCTCAGGCGTCTCTGCTTCATGGCGATCTGTGGTCAGCAAACTGTGCGCTTGGTCCGGATGGTCCGTTTATTTACGACCCGGCATGTTACTGGGGAGACAGAGAGTGTGACCTGGCAATGCTCCCGTTACACCCGGACCAACCGCCGCAAATTTATGATGGCTACCAGTCCGTGAGTCCCTTACCGGGCGATTTCCTTGACCGTCAGCCCGTATACCAGCTTTATACACTCTTTAACCGGGCGATTCTGTTCGGTGGGCAGCATCTGGTAACGGCGCAAAAAGCGCTGGAGCGAGTACTTGCCGCATGACGGAACGATAAGGCCACCCAGAGGTGGCCTTAGTTCAAAGGAAGCCGAGCAGAGAGAAAAAGAAGTAACCTGCGACGATACAGATAACAGGCAGGACATAGAGCGGGAAAATCTGTCGGAAAATGGAGTGATTCGGTACCACGATACGCGCTGCTATTTGTTCGCGTGACAGCCCTTCGGCCCCTTTTGCCTTTTCCAGAATCAGTTGATCTTCAAGGTTTTCACGTAGAAACCGCGTCTGACGGCTCATCCTTGCCCCGGAAGCCTGCAGCGCCAGCCCCACAAAGATCAGCGCAAAAATAATCCAGAAACCGATATTAAGCTGGTGATGGAAATCCGGCGTGGGTGAGTTGTACCAGAAAAAATTGAGGAATGGCGTGTTAAACCGCATCATCTCAATCATCACATGGGCGAAATCCAGCATAACGGCATTGATGCCCGGCTGTTTTTCACTGTGGTCGTACATAAACTTAAGTACTGAAATAATTGTCGAAATCACCGATGGGATAAAGATAACCCACCCCAGGACGCGTTTTAGTATGGCAATGCGTCCAGCTTGTTGATACGTCATGGATTCCCCTTGTGAGACGTTCCGTTTTCCGCCTAAGTCTACCCTCTCATATTCATTTTCGCCCGATCTTTAAAGACGGTATGATGACCTCCTGACCAGAAAAAGTGTTTCTCACTGTGTTCTAACGTAAGAAAGAGAGGTGTGAATGTCTGCCCCGCGACAAATACTCGCTGCCATTTTCGATATGGATGGATTAATTATGGACTCAGAGCCACTCTGGGATCGTGCTGAACTGGATGTCATGGCAAGCCTGGGGGTTGATATTACCCGCCGCGATGAGCTACCGGATACCCTCGGCCTGCGCATTGATATGGTTGTTGGCCTGTGGTTCGCCCGCCAGCCGTGGACCGGCCCGGACTGCGAAGAGGTCACCCAACGCATCATCAGTCGCGCCATCGCCCTGGTGGAAGAAACGCGCCCGTTGCTGCCAGGCGCGCGTGAAGCGATTGCTCTGTGCAAAGCCAGTGGTCTTAAAGTGGGTCTGGCCTCGGCATCGCCGCTGCATATGCTGGAAAAAACGCTCTCTCTGTTCGGCCTGCGCGATAATTTCGATGCGCTGGCGTCCGCCGAAAAACTGCCCTACAGCAAACCGCATCCGCAGGTTTATCTGGACTGTGCCGCAAAGCTTGGCGTTGACCCGCTTACCTGTGTGGCGCTGGAAGATTCTGTCAATGGCATGATCGCCAGTAAAGCCGCCCGGATGCGCTCCATTGTGGTGCCTGCCGAAGAGAACCGTGCCGATCCGCGCTATGCGTTAGCCGATGTGAAGTTAGCCAGCCTTGAAGAGCTCACCCTGACGCATTTGTGCGGCTAACTCCTGACACCAGAGATGGGTAACACTGTCTCTGGTTTTTATTTTTAAAACATCGTTTCATTTTATTTGTAATTCTCCGTATCTGCCCCTATCCTCATCTCAGGCGCGATGACAATAACCAGGACCTGGGGGAACTATGATTCTTGATGCCTTTTCACTTGCAAACAAAGTCGCCATCGTTACCGGCTGCGATACCGGCCTGGGGCAAGGGATGGCGCTGGGGCTTGCCGAAGCAGGATGCCATATCGTCGGCGTTGGCCGTAAAAAACCACAGGAGACCGCCGAGCGAGTCACCGCGCTGGGCCGCAAATTCCTCGCAATCCAGGCTGACCTCAGCAAGCAAGACAGCATTAATGACATCGTCAGCCAGACCGTTTCACAGATGGGTCGCATTGATATTTTGCTCAATAACGCCGGGACGATTCGTCGCTGCGATGCGCTGGAATTTAGCGAGAAAGACTGGGACGATGTGATGAACCTTAACGTCAAGACGGTTTTCTTTTTGTCTCAGGCTGTCGCTCGTCAGTTTATTGCCCAGGGCGACGGCGGAAAAATCATCAATATTGCTTCTATGCTCTCGTTTCAGGGGGGCATCCGCGTACCGTCATATACAGCGTCTAAAAGCGGTGTTCTGGGGCTGACCCGGCTGCTCGCCAATGAATGGGCATCACACAACATCAATGTTAATGCCATTGCCCCTGGTTACATGGCGACCAACAACACCCAGGCGTTACGGGAAGATGCAGAACGTAACCAGGAGATTGTCGATCGCATTCCGGCAGGCCGCTGGGGAAAACCGGATGATCTCAAAGGCCCGGCGGTCTTTCTGGCCTCTGCGGCTTCTGACTATATCAATGGCTTTACTCTCGCCGTGGACGGTGGCTGGCTGGCGCGTTAAATGTCATTCTTGTGACAAAGAGTTACACCGTCACCTCTTCCGCCTACTGTATAAAAACCCTATACTGTATGCATCGACAGTTTAGCGAGTTTTATCATGACGGCGGAAGGACACCTGCTTTTTTCCATTGCCTGCGCGGTGTTTGCCAAAAATGCCGAGTTGACGCCCGTGCTGGCACACGGGGATTGGTGGCATATTGTTCCGTCAGCCATTCTGACCTGTCTTCTGCCCGATATCGACCACCCGAAGTCGTTTCTTGGGCAGCGGTTAAAATGGATCTCAAAACCCGTGGCCCGCATGTTCGGCCACCGGGGTTTTACCCATAGCCTGTTGGCCGTTTTTATTGGCTTAACGCTGTTCTATCTCAAAGTGCCCGATAGCTGGATTATCCCGGCAGACGCACTGCAGGGGTTGGTTCTGGGTTATTTGAGCCATATCCTTGCCGATATGATAACCCCGGCAGGCGTCCCTCTTCTCTGGCCCTGCCGCTGGCGATTCCGTTTGCCCTTGCTCTCGCCGCAACGCGGTAACCAACTGGAGCGTGTGTTATGCATGGCGCTGTTCACCTGGGCGCTGTGGATGCCGCAAACATTGCCCGATAACAGTGCAGTGCGCTGGTCATCGCAGATGATTAATGTGCTGCAAAACCAGTTCAATCGCTTTATTCATCACCAGACCGACCATTAAATCGCCACTTTCCGCTCTTACGGCATAATTCATTCCATTTGGATATAAGGCTTGCGGACCTCTTCTGCTAACCTTCCGCCATTGGCTGACCTTTGGATGCCGGCCTTATAATGAGATCAGGAGAACGGGGATGAACTTTCCTTTAATCGCAAACGTTGTGGTGTTTGTCGCACTGCTGCTGTTGCTGGCGCAAACGCGTCACAAGCAGTGGAGTCTGGCAAAAAAAGTACTGGCCGGTTTGGGGCTGGGCGTGGTGTTTGGCCTTGCGTTGCAGGCTATCTACGGTTCGGATAACCCGGTACTGAAGAATTCTATCCAGTGGTTCAACGTGGTCGGTAATGGCTACGTGCAACTGCTGCAAATGATTGTTATGCCGCTGGTTTTTGCTTCTATTCTGAGCGCCGTTGCACGCCTGCACAACGCGTCTTCGCTGGGAAAAATTAGCTTTTTAACTATCGGCACTCTGCTGTTTACGACGATGATTTCAGCGCTGGTTGGCGTCATGATGACCAATCTCTTCGGTCTGACCGCCGAAGGTCTGGTTCAGGGGACCGCCGAAACGGCCCGTTTAACGGCCATTCAAACCAACTATGTAGGCAAAGTGGCCGATCTAAGCGTACCGCAGTTGCTGCTGTCGTTTGTACCGAAGAATCCGTTTGCCGATCTGACGGGTGCAAGCCCGACCTCCATTATCAGCGTTGTGATTTTCGCTGCGTTTCTGGGTGTCGCCGCCCTGAAACTGCTCAAAGACGATGCGCCGAAAGGCGAACGCGTGCTCATCGCCATTGATACGCTGCAAAGCTGGGTGATGAAGCTGGTGCGTCTGGTGATGCAATTGACGCCGTATGGCGTTCTGGCGTTGATGACCAAAGTGGTGGCCGGCTCGAACATCCAGGACATTATTAAGCTCGGCAGCTTTGTTATCGCCTCCTACATTGGTCTTGGCATCATGTTTGTGGTGCATGGCCTGCTGCTGGGTGTGAATGGCATCAGCCCGCTGAAATACTTCCGCAAAGTATGGCCGGTACTGACCTTCGCGTTTACCAGCCGTTCCAGCGCCGCGTCTATTCCGCTGAATGTGGAAGCGCAGACCCGTCGTCTGGGCGTACCTGAGTCTATCGCCAGCTTCTCTGCCTCGTTCGGTGCGACCATCGGTCAGAACGGCTGTGCGGGTCTCTACCCGGCAATGCTGGCGGTAATGGTTGCTCCGACAGTAGGCATTAATCCGTTGGATCCGATGTGGATTGCCACCCTGGTCGGTATTGTGACAGTCAGCTCCGCAGGTGTTGCGGGTGTCGGTGGTGGTGCGACCTTCGCCGCACTGATTGTACTGCCTGCTATGGGTTTACCCGTCACACTGGTTGCACTGCTGATTTCGGTGGAACCGTTGATCGACATGGGGCGTACGGCGCTTAATGTCAGCGGCTCAATGACCGCAGGTACGCTGACCAGCCAGTGGCTTAAGCAGACGGACAAAACCATTCTGAACAGCGAAGAGGACGCCGAACTGGCACATCGCTAATTTCGACGTCATTCGAAACGAAAACCGCCTGACAAGTCATTGCAGGCGGTTTTTTTATTCGTCGATTTCGCCTTCCTGACGAATCTGAGTTGCCCAGCGCTGAGCGGCTTCAGGCACGCTAAAAACAGGTGAACGCGTAAAACGCTCGCCCTGTAACACGAAGGCCACATATTTCCCGCGCAATAACCAGACGTCACGAAACCCATCAACCTTCAAAGCATGTTCAGGCGGTGCAGGTTCGATACGGGGTACATAGCTGATAACACGACGGTTTTGATGGCGCAAAGGTTTCATAAGCGAAGAGTTCACTAAAACGATTTCCACTAACACGAAAGTCCTATCATAGCCGATCGTCACCCCGCGCGTCGCCTCCGGGCTGACTTTCTGCGTATTTTTGCCGCTCTTTCAGTGCGCCCATAGCCGTTACGCCTGAGCACTGTCCTGAGTTGTTCTATAGTTAGAAGGGTTTTGCCAAAGCAACGACCATTTTTCAGCAATGAAAACAGGAGACGTGTTCAATGTCGGATCAAGAACAAAACCCTACAAATCATCAATCACCGGTGCATGATGCCAGTGAGTCAAAGCCCGGTCTCGATTCTCTGGCGCCGGCAGACGGTTCCCATCGCCCTTCCCCGCATCTCTCCGCGCCCGGCGAGCAACCCACGGCCCCAGGCAGTTTAAAGGCCCCTAACACGGCCAATGAGAAACTCACCGCGCTGGAAGCCTTTCGTAAGGGCAGCGAAAATTTTCCACTGACGACAAACCAGGGCGTACGCATCGCAGACGATCAAAATTCACTGCGGGCGGGCACGCGGGGACCGACGCTGCTGGAAGACTTTATTCTGCGCGAAAAGATCACCCATTTTGACCATGAGCGCATTCCTGAACGCATCGTCCACGCACGCGGTTCTGCCGCCCATGGCTATTTCCAGCCTTACGAAAGTTTATCGGCCATCACCAAAGCAGATTTTCTCTCCGACCCGGAGAAAATCACGCCGGTATTTGTGCGTTTTTCCACGGTTCAGGGAGGAGCAGGCTCCGCCGATACCGTGCGGGATATCCGTGGATTTGCCACCAAGTTTTACACCGAAGAGGGGATCTTCGATTTGGTGGGTAACAACACGCCCGTATTTTTTATTCAGGACGCGCATAAATTCCCGGATTTCGTTCATGCGGTAAAACCCGAGCCTCACTGGGCAATTCCCCAGGGGCAGAGCGCCCATGACACCTTCTGGGATTATGTCTCGCTGCAACCGGAGACACTGCATAATGTCATCTGGGCAATGTCTGATCGCGGGATCCCACGCAGCTATCGCACCATGGAAGGCTTTGGTATTCATACCTTTCGCATGATCAATGCAGAAGGCAAGGCCACGTTTGTGCGTTTTCACTGGAAACCCGTGGCAGGCAAAGCTTCACTGGTCTGGGATGAGTCGCAGAAATTGACCGGTCGTGACCCCGATTTTCATCGTCGCGATCTGTGGGAGGCGATTGAAGCGGGTGATTACCCGGAATATGAGCTTGGATTACAGCTCATTCCCGAAGAAGACGAATTTAAATTTGATTTTGATCTCCTCGACCCGACGAAACTGATCCCGGAAGAACTGGTTCCAGTGAAGCGAGTGGGCAAAATGGTGCTCAACCGCAATCCGGATAATTTCTTTGCCGAAAACGAGCAGGCCGCGTTCCACCCCGGCCATATTGTCCCCGGGCTCGATTTCTCTAACGATCCCCTGCTGCAGGGGCGTCTGTTCTCCTATACGGATACGCAGATTAGCCGTCTTGGCGGGCCAAACTTTCATGAGATCCCCATAAACCGCCCCACCTGCCCGTACCATAATTTGCAGCGCGACGGCATGCATCGAATGGATATAGATACCAACCCGGCAAACTATGAACCCAACTCGATTAATGACAACTGGCCGCGTGAGACGCCGCCGGGCCCTAAACGGGGTGGGTTTGAGTCGTACCAGGAGCGGGTCGAAGGCGGCAAAATTCGCGAACGTAGCCCCTCATTTGCCGAATATTATGCGCATCCACGCCTGTTCTGGCTCAGCCAGACGCCATTTGAGCAGCAGCATATTATTGATGCTTTCAGCTTCGAGCTGAGTAAAGTTGTGCGCGAGTACATTCGTGAACGGGTGGTTGACCAACTGGCGCATATTGACGTCCATCTGGCAAATGCCATCGCCGGGAACCTCGGCATTACGCTGAGTGAAGAACAACGTAACATCGCGCCACCGAAGGAGGTGAACGGCCTGAAAAAAGATCCTTCGCTCAGTCTGTATGCCATCCCGGATGGCGCCATCAAAGGGCGCGTCGTCGCCGTGTTGCTGAATGATAAAACGCGCGCCGACGATGTGCTCACCATCCTGCAAGCGCTTAAGGCGCAAGGGGTACACGCGAAACTGCTCTATTCCCGAATGGGCAGCGTTGTGACCGATGATGGCTCCGTCTTACCTGTCGCGGGGACTTTTGCGGGCGCGCCGTCACTGACGGTTGATGGCGTCATTGTGCCTGGCGGTGATCTCAGCCAGTTACTGAATAATGGCGATGCGCTTTACTATCTGCTGGAAGCCTACAAACATCTAAAACCCATTACGCTGCTGGGCGATGCCCGTCAGTTCAGCGCCGCTTTACAGGTTGGCGCGCAGGGGGAAGAAGGTGTGATCCAGGCCGAGGATGCCTCAGGCAGCACCCTGGATGATTTTCTGGGGTTGTTGCGCGCGCACCGTATTTGGTCACGCATGAGTAAAATCGCCAGCATTCCTGCCTGATAAACGCGCACCGCGGCCTGTTCCGCGGTGCGTGACTTACAGATCCCGAAAAGTGCCCGGTCTGAAGGCACGTTCGGCAATGACCCGCTTCAATGAAGGCTGCGTCAGCACTTCCAGCTCTTTTAAACGTGGGTAACAGTACTGACTTGCCATAAGCTGATTATCCACAAACGCCGGATGGCTCATGATCTCCAGTGAGCTGTCGCCACGCAGCGCGGCGGCATCCAGAATGGCGGTAAACAGCGATACCGTGATCTCATCGCCATAAAAGGCGCTGGAAAAACCGCTCGTGCTGCATACCCCGTTTGCATCAATTCCCTGGCGCCGGGCCTCATCGCGATCGACACGCAGCGGAATGCCTTTCTGCCGGGCAAACGCCGCAACCAGCGGGAAAATGGCGCCAATCATATGCACATGATGATGACTATCGATGTGTGAGGGCGGCTTGCCAAACAGCGCGATAAAACGCGCATACTGGCAGGCCAGCTCATCGGCAATCTCCTGGAGCGGCAGGGAACCTTGTGCAGCCAGATCCCAGATCCATTTTCCCAGTTGCCCCTCTCGCGTCAGTGATGGCGTATTTCCCACGGGTTTTCCCAGCGTCAGGGTGAAATGCAACCCCACCGCCAGTTCCGGAACCTGCTCGCACAGCGCAACCGCATGTTCGATAGCGGCACCGTTCACCAGCGCAGTCGTGGACGTTACGACGCCGTTACGGCAGGCGTCGACGATGCCGTAGTTCTGCCCACGGCTTAAGCCAAAGTCATCCGCATTGACGATTAACAGTCTTTGCATAACCCCTCACTGTTTGAAGGATGCTATTGCCGTAGCAAAACGCGGTAACCACTGCTGATTGGCCAGCAGCATATCGCGGGCCAGTTTTTCCGCGTCTTTATCAGAATGGATCAACGGATTCAGGTTGAGCGCCAGCAAAATGTCATTCAGTTCACCGCTCAGTGCCGCGTTGCTGGCAGCAATCTCAAAGCCCTTAATGGTGTAAATCAGCCCAAGAACCTTGTCATCAAAGTGTGTGATTCGTGGATGCGGCGTCGCCCCCTCGCGCCCCAGAAGACAGGTCATTTCTACCGCCCATTGCGCAGGGATATTTTCTACACAGCCCCGGTGCGGCACATTCACGTAATGCTCCGTCTGCTTATCATTAAAAATCGCATTGATCACTTCACAAGCGGCATCGGAATAATAGGCACCGCCACGCATCTCCAGCGCCTTCGGTTTCACATTGAGTGTCGGATCTTTGTACATCTCAAAGAGATTTTTTTCGACCTCCTGAACCACCTGCGCACGCGTCCCCCCTTTGTAATATTCCCCCATTTCGATACCCAGCATCTCTTTGGATTTGAAATAGTATTGCAGGTAGGAACATGGCAGCAGGTTGAGCGAACGCAGTAAGCCTTCCGAGAAAGGTAGATCAAAAATATTCTTCACCGAAGATTTCGCCAGACGCCCGGAAGCGACCCCGTCCATTAATTCGGCAAAGCGCGACTCGCCATTCACCAGCACATCTTTGATAAAGACCAGGTGGTTCAGACCAAATAAATCGATCGATAGCGTGTCAGTCGCGGCGAGTTGCAGAACATCACGGACGAACATTTTCATGCCGATGGGGACATTGCATACGCCAATAAAGCGACGGAAGTTGGTATGCCGATAAACCGCTTCTGTGACCATGCCAGCCGGGTTAGTGAAATTGATCACCCATGCCTGCGGGCACAACTCTTCCACATCACGAAGAATATCGAAAATCACCGGGATAGTGCGTATCCCTTTAAACAAACCACCGGCACCATTGGTTTCCTGACCAAGATAACCATGACTTAACGGAATGCGCTCGTCGAGTTCCCGTGCTTTGAGCTGGCCGATACGGAATTGTGTGGTAACGAAATCCGCATCGCGCAGCGCTTCACGTCGATCAAGGGTTTTAAATATTTTTAATGGCACCCCCGCTTTGTCCACCATGCGGCAACAAAGATCATAAATGATGTCCAGCTTATGTTTCCCCTCCTCTACATCTACCAGCCATAATTCGCTGACGGGTAATTCATGGTAGCGAAGAATAAATCCTTCCAGTAATTCCGGGGTATAACTGCTGCCGCCACCGATAGTGACAATTTTCAGTTTCGTCGTCATATTTTCTCCCTCAGGCCTGATGTTAAGGCAAGCCGTGTCATTACCGCAGTGCGATAATTATAGAATGGTGATGTTTGTTAGCGGGGACGAACCCCGCAAATCAGGAAATATTCATCAGTTGTTTACGGTAACTACCCGGTGTAAATGAGGTCAGTCGTTTAAATGTTTTAATAAATAAGCTGGGGCTGCTGTACCCTGCCTCCCATGCAATATCATTGATTGAGAAATTCGAAATTTCGAGCTGCTTGCGGGCAAAATTAATCCGAATTTCATTAATAATTTGCAGCGGTGTTTTATGATAATAACGCTGTGTCGCCCTGGTTAAGTATTCCTGAGATTTCCCCGACAAGGCGACCATATTTTCCAGCGCGTTTTCAGCAAAACGGTGTTTGTCATGCATACCCTCTACGGTCATTTTTAACCATTGCGGAATGCAATCTTCCTCCTGCTGCTCGCGGTAATGGCGCAAGCGATTGATAACATGGAAGGTGACATTCTCAATAAACTCATCGAGTTCACTATCACGAAAATTGAGCGATGCTATGACCGATTCAATGTACGCCAGAAAGGTTGCCTTGATGCGGTAACTCTGCGAGGCGACGAAACAAAACGGCACCAGCGAAAGATAATGCGTATCAAAAAATTGCCGGCTGATCCCCACATTAAGGATCCGCGTTGCGCCAAACTCATAAAAACTCTGGTGGGTTGAACCGACGGGTATAAACACAAAGTCACCTCGCTCCAGCAACACCCGTTTCCCGTTGATCACCTGATAGTAACGCCCGGTCAGGACGAGCGTAAATTCATAGTAATCATGCTGATGCAGCCCACTGATGCTCTCAACTTTATTGTAGATAAACACGTGAAAAGACCGGCCATTAAAAAGCTGTTGCTCTCTGACTATTCTCGCGTCCGTCGCATTTATCTCTGGCTGCATCTGCGGGCTTCTCCTTTATCGTCACATTTTCTCGTGCAGTTCAATCAGCTCGGCAATAAGCTCACGCGCCAGCATGGCTGTCATCAGGTGATCCTGCGCGTGAACCAGTACCAGGCTTACCTTTATCTTACCCTGCCCTTCATCACTTTCAATGAGCTGAGTCTGTACGCGATGTGCCTCATGCAGGGCGGCATGGGATTGCGCCATCAGCGTTTTTGCCGTCTCAAAGTCCCCCTGCTTGGCTTGTTTTAATGCGCTGTACGCCAGGCTTCGCGCCTGACCCGCGTTGATGATAAGCCCCATGACGACCTCTTCCAGGACGTCCGCGTCGGTGCCTGTTTCCGGCAGGTTATCTAAATCCAACATGATGACTCCTCGTCTGTAGCCGCGGCGGTACACAGGCCGCGGCGAAGTTCCTTAAAATTTCAACGCCTGGGCGATATCTTCCTCGCTCTCTTCGGCTTCGATAGTGTTCTGTGCTTTGTTCGATATCACGACGAACGGTAGATAGAACAGTGTCGCCACACCGAGGTTGAACAGCGCCAGCAACAGGGCTGCGATACTGCCGTTGGTGTTAAAGAAAGCCCCAAGCCCGGTGGGCATGGTCCAGGGTGCGATATTGGTGACAGGCGGGATGATTCCCATGTAATAAGCCGCCATGGTGATGGCTGCCAGTAACGGCTGAACCAGAATGAACGGAATAAACATCACCGGGTTCATGATAATCGGCAGGCCAAACATCATGGGTTCGTTAATCTGGAAGATCCCGGAAGGCAATGCCAGCTTCGCCACCTGGCGGTGATCGGCACGGCGGGACGCAATAAAGATGGCGATAATTAACCCCAGCGTCGCCCCGGTGCCGCCCAGGAAGATATAGGAGTCAAGAACCGGTTTCGCCCAGGCATGGAAGGTTTTCCCCGCGGCCAGCGCCGCATCGACTGAACCGTATTCGGTATACAGCGCCACGTTTTCCAGCGCCCACGGCGTCATGATGCCGCTATCCAGTGCGGCCAGAGCCAGTGAACCATGGACGCCAAAGAACCACAGCAGCGAGGTAAAGATGACATACGCCCAACCAACCACCCCGCCCATTGCCGCCAGTGGCTTAGAGATGGAGTCCATAATGATCTGGTGAAAGGTCGTTCCGGCACCGGCCAGTCCCCATGCGATAATCCCCATCACAGAGAGGATCACAAAGCCCGGAATCAGCGCCGAAAAGGAGCGAGAGACCGACGCAGGAACGCTATCAGGTAACTTAATCACCCAGTTACGCCGGACAACAAAGGCGAACATTTCCGCGACCACCAGCCCAATTAACATACCGGAGATAATGTTCGAACCGCCGAGCCAGTTAGCATCTACCGCATACGCCTCCCCAACGCTATAAGGGGTCACCGTCATAAACGCCGCCACGGCCAGCAACCCGGCAGCAAGGGGATCAACTTTGCGTTCCTCCGCCAGCGCCATGCCAATAAAAAAAGGCGCCATCAGCGACATAATGCCCAATGTACCGTTATAGACATTACCGCCGATGGCTTTAAGGCCATTCAGGGAATCAATTGTTGACGCATCCAGTCGAATGCCAAGAGAGTAGAAAAAAGATCCTTCGCCAAAACTAAGAAAGACATTATTAATTAAGACAAACATGGCCCCGGCGAGCGTTAATGGCATTAATTTAATAAAGCCATTTTTAATCGCATTGACATGCGGTTGCTTGCCTATTTTTACCGCGAACGGCAGCAGCACCTTTTCCAGAGAATTGATCGCTTTATTCATACAAATAAGCCCTTAAGTGCCGCAACGTTAATTGCGGCATGAATGTGTGAAATTACTCTTTGACGGGAAAAATAAAAATTTAAAGCGCTGCTTTTTTAATGGCAGCAATGGCACTTTTAAGAACGGCTAAACCATCGATTTTGCCATAAAGCAAAGAATCAATAACTTCTACTGGCTTATCGGGTAGAATGCGCTGAATTTCAGGCAACATATACGCAATTTGCGGACCTAATAAGACGACATCCGCCTGCGGGCCTTTCTCTGCCGCCAGCGTTTCCGGAAAAGCATCGATAATAACCGGCACATTATACTTTTCTGCCTGCGCGCGCATTTTCGACACCAGCAACGAGGTAGACATGCCCGCTGAGCAGAACAAATAGATGATTTTCTTATCCATAAAAACCTCCCTTGAGCGGCATTTATCATCGAAGAATGCAATGATTAAGCCGTGTGGCGAGACGCCGTGTTATCTGTTTTTTGATGTTGTAATGAGTATACGTTGGCGCGCTGCGAGGGGATAATTCGCTACAAACCACAATTGTCTCTCATTGACCTGGCATCATGACTCCCTTCACATTACGGCCAAATAATTCGCTTCGTTAAAAAAGATCCTGACGTAAAAAAACCGGCCCAGGGGCCGGTTTTAGATCTGCTCAGGCAAAGAGAATCAAAGGTTACTGCTTAGGCGCTTGCGGATCGGTGTCATATTCGGCACAGGTCTGGTAGCCTGAGTTCATCACGTGACCCGTCTCATCCAGCGCGACGAAATAGGTTTCAGTTTTACCATTACGTTGACCCAGGATATAGGTCTGGCAAGTGCCACGCGCGTGGATCATGGTCACTTCGGAAGAAGGACGACCGGCAACCTGCATAACCTGCTGGCGCGTCATCCCTTTTTTGACATCTTTCACTACCGGCTGGCTCACCTGATCTTTAGCGCGATCGTAAGCCGTACACCCTGCCAGCATAGTCAGTACCGCCGCTGCACCCAGAATTCCTGCGATGTTCTTGTTCATATTCCATCCTCTTGTTTATCCGCTTGTGTATCAGCGTGTTATCTAAGCCTGGAATATAAAATTGCATTTTTCAACTATACGGCGTGACTGGCATAACTTTCGGAAAAATCTAATAAAACGACGATAACCTGCTAAAACGGCGTAATATGCGACACTCAAATTCGTGATCCTTGTCGTTTTACCGTCAAAGGGTTAATTTGGCTGCATCACCTATTTGCTACCTGCATAGCAGGCCACATGACGGAGGGGTTAAATGACTCTGCAACAAGAAATTATTCAGGCACTGGGCGTCAAGCCGACCATCAACGCCGAAGAAGAAGTTCGCCGTAGCGTAGATTTTCTCAAATCCTATCTGAAAACCTATCCTTTTTTACGCTCACTGGTGCTGGGGATCAGCGGTGGTCAGGACTCAACGCTGGCCGGTAAGCTTTGCCAGACCGCCATCTCCGAATTGCGTCAGGAAACCGGCGACGCCAGTTACCAGTTTATCGCCGTACGTTTGCCTTACGGCGTACAGGCTGACGAGAAGGATTGCCAGGATGCTATTGAGTTTATCAAGCCGGATCGCGTGCTGACGGTAAACATCAAAGGTGCGGTGCTGGCCAGCGAACAGGCGCTGCGCGAGGCAGGCATTGAGCTGAGCGATTTTATTCGCGGCAACGAAAAAGCCCGCGAGCGTATGAAAGCCCAGTACAGCATCGCCGGGATGACGAAAGGTGTCGTCGTAGGTACTGACCATGCGGCAGAAGCGGCCACCGGTTTCTTCACCAAATACGGTGATGGCGGTACAGATATCAACCCGATTTTCCGTCTTAATAAACGTCAGGGTAAACAACTGCTGGCATCCCTGGGTTGCCCGGAACATCTGTATAAGAAAGCCCCTACCGCAGACCTGGAAGACGATCGCCCTTCTCTGCCGGACGAAGCAGCACTCGGCGTTACCTACGAAAACATTGATGATTACCTGGAAGGCAAAACGCTCGACGCCGGTACAGCGCAGATCATCGAAGGCTGGTATGTGAAGACGGAACATAAACGTCGCCCGCCGATCACCGTTTTCGACGATTTCTGGAAAAAGTAATAAATCTCAGGGGCGGCGCAAGCCGCCTCTTTTTTCACCTGCCGCAGCCTGCTACACTGGATATCTAAACAGTATCAGGAGTCCGCAGTGAACAGGCGTCAATCCGCCCCGCGTCTTGAATTTGAAGCGGCGGCTATTTATGAATATCCCGAGCATTTACGTCCATGGCTGGAAGCACTACCAAAGCAGCCAGGCGTCTATTTTTTTCATGGCGAAAGCGACGCGATGCCCCTGTACATCGGTAAAAGCGTGAATATCCGTAGCCGGGTGCTTTCCCATTTGCGTACCCCCGACGAAGCGGCGATGCTCCGCCAGTCCCGACGCATCACCTGGATATGTACCGCAGGTGAGCTTGGAGCCCTGCTGCTTGAAGCTCGCCTGATTAAAGAGCAACAACCGCTTTTTAATAAACGTCTGCGCCGCAATCGACAGCTTTGTTCATTATCAGTCAACGGCGATAAACCACAGGTAGTCTACGCCCGTGAAGTGGATTTTTCCTCAGAGGTCGGCCTGTACGGCCTGTTCGCCAACCGCCGCGCCGCCCTGCAAACCTTGCAGTCCATCGCCGATGACGAAAAGCTCTGCTACGGCCTGCTTGGACTGGAGTCATTAACCCGCGGTCGCGGCTGTTTTCGTTCGGCGTTGCGCCGGTGCGCAGGCGCGTGTTGCGGTAAAGAAACCGTGGCCGAACATGATGGCCGTTTTCTGGCCGCAATGGAGCGTATGCGTCTGGTATGCTGGCCCTGGAACGGGCCAATTTGCTTACAGGAAGTGGGTGAACAGATGACGCAATACCATATCATCCACAACTGGCTGTGGCTTGGCGCAGTAAACCATCTGGATGAGGCGGCAGAGTTACTCCGCACGCCCGCCGGGTTTGATCACGATGGTTATAAAATACTCTGCAAGCCATTACTGTCCGGGGAATATTTGATTAGTGAGTTCCCTCAGTGACCGGGAAGCCAGGTAATTTCGCTAAAAAGTAACTGACCTTCTGATTTTAACAAGCGAAGCGTCTGGCGACCTTCGCTCCAATAGGCCCCCTGATCGGCGGTAAGCAGCTTATCGCCAAGTTGCCATGCCCCACTCAGTACGAAGATCACGCCCCCACGGGTACCAAATGTGGTAAAAGTCCGGTCCGCAATACGCACTTTTGCACGACAGTGATCGCGGCGAGTCATGATATTGAAATCCATCGACATCTGCCCTTCATGAAGCTGGACTTTCACCGGCTGTTCTCCGGGAAACGTAAAAGGCTGGAATTTTTTCAACGTGTGACAGAATTCATGGCCGGCATCTAAGGTAACTTCACCGCCTTCAATAAGGGTGATGACACGATCGACGCCGGGAAATTGCGGAAACTCACCGTTACTGGCCAGCGATGCGATACTTGCCCGCCAACTGAAATCTCGCGTCGCCTCCGGAAAACAACAAATTTCTCGGGTTTCCCCTGCACCATTGCGCCAGAGATTTACCGGCATTTTGCGGATATCAAAGAATTCCATCATCACTCCTGAATGGCGCAGCATGGAAGCGCCGCGCCGCTGCTTCTAAAGGCAGCGTGTCATTATCATCCATCCTGCCATTAAAAGATTATCGGCAGCAAAGCAGGATGCCTTAGCGATGCTGTGGTCAGCATGTAAAAAATTAACGTAATGATACACGGAAATTTTTTCTCAAAACGAGCAGGTTGAGGATACCGTGATACAGGCGGCAGACAAGGGGGCGAAAAAGAAAAAACCGCCAGTCCTGCCCACAACGTAAACACGTGCTATGAGCAAGACCGGCGGTCTTGATGAGGGTTGCTGAATCAATTATTCAGCAGGTTGTGGCATTTTACCTTCTGGCGCCGGACGTTCTGTCAGACGCTTCTCAAAATTGGCATTAAACTGTTTTTTCTGTTCCGGCGTCAGAACATTGTAGATTTTGTTCTGGGTTTCCAGATGTGCCAGCATGTGCGCTTTACGCTGCTCGTCCATCTTCGCGATTTGCGCTTCTGCTTTCGCTTTATCGAAGGTGTCACTGGCAATAATGTTGTGCATATCGCGGCGTTCTTGCAACATCTGCTCATACTCGCCTTTCCTGATGTCGCGGATCTGCTGTTTCTGCGCATCCGTCAGGTTCAAACCTTTGAACATCATGTCATGATGAGGTCCGCGTGGGCCTTTATGATGCATTGCCGGGCCGCCATCAGCCGGTGCGGTCGTGGTATCGGCAGCATGCGCCAGGTTAGCAGCGCCAAGAGCCAGGGTAGAGGCAACAAACAGAGCGGTGAGTTTACGCATAATATTATTCCTTACTATTCATGTTTTCTTGCGGCGTGTGCCGTATTGACGATATTCACTTTAGACTGTTATTCGTCAATAAATCAGAGCATCAGTAAAACAATGAAAGTGTAAAAAACATTTTTACAGCAATTGTGGAGAGAATATGGATAAACGGAGGAGAGTGGCAAACCAAATATAACAGCAGGGAGTTTTACAGGTAATAATGGAGATTATATAGTGCTGATGAATAATAACAAGCCAATGCTACAGGAATAATCTGCATATGCATTGAAAAAATATGCAAACTGGTAAGCCATGACTGATATATCACCATCTATAGTCAACTGATACGGATCCGCGACGCGGATCCGTTGACCACTTCCCGGCTTCGGCTGAGCCCAAAAAGCCTTATCTCAAAAAGATGATGAGGCCGGCACCGATTCTTAAGCGTCTGCTGGTGTCGGGCAATACGCGATATGCACGCTATCGCAAAAGCTAAACACTTCCATTCCGACTTTCGCAAAAAGAATTAAAAGCGACTTTTTAGTATGGGTTGTTATATGACTATTTCGCGACACGACATACCAACTATGGGTGTCTTCTTTGGTCATCGAATGCATGAGTATAGAGTAGTCAATAATTCTCGTTACGATGATAATAAACCGGTACTACCATCAATGGTAATACTACATGATCAGGTAACTTATTATTAAATTAAGTATTAAAGACAACCCCCCACAAAATTAGTCAAATAATCAATTTTTTCTAAATAGCCACAAACGTGCTCTGATGACCATTACCAACCCGCACGCTATTTCCGCAGTCAATGCGTTTTCAATTATGGAAACGATCTATTTTATGCGCCATTGCGCGCTATTGATCGCCTGTGATTCCGGTCCGGTTGCCCTTGCAGGCATGACCTCGATCGGCATCATTTCAATTTACTCGCAAATTGAGGCGAAAAACCGTTTACCGTTCAGGAATGGCGCTCAGGGTTGGAATGCATTAGGTATTGATGTTGCCTGTCCGGCTTACGGTCCCTGCGGCAGGCTGGTGAGCACAAACCCCAAAGAGACAACCGGGGTGTCCTTTGCTGAATGGTGTCCAAAAGACAAAACCTATGAGTGCATGCGTGGCCTGTCAGGAGAGACCATGGTCTACCTGATTAACCATTTCCTGCAATCTGATGACTATATTCCGCAGGTGGCTAACGCCTGACGGATCATTGCAAAGCACTTCGCAAAAAAACGCGCCCGACGTGATGTCCGGGCGCGTTTTTCTTGATAGCGACTTTCCTAACTGATGCGCTCCAGCATCAATCCCGCCCGTAGCCCCACCGCGACCTTTGGATTAGGAAAGAGCACATATTCCTGATCGCGCTGGACAACGTAACGCTCGCCGCGATCTTCTGCCAGCAACGTTCCCGCCGCAAACGGGGTAAAATTGAGCGTATCGTCCGAAATATAAAGCACGAACTCTTCACTGCGCCGTGTTAACTGCTGCACCACACGATAGCGTATCGGTGCGTTTTCCGCTTCGGGCACCACGTCGCCAGCAAGCAACGCCGCCAGCGCCCAGCGGGTACGCTCGAACTGGCTCAAATCATTTTCACCAAAAGGTAGCGCTTTACCAAGCTCCAGCGTACAGGAATGGGCCTGAAACTGTTCGCAGGTGTAGTGAGTAAAGGTTCCCGCTGGGGACTGATGGAAGACTAACGCTTCCAGCCCGGCATCGCCCAGCCATTTGAGAAAAATTTCATCCCAGGGTTCTGCACGCGCAGGCAGTACACCAAAACGTACATGATGAGAACCACGGATCGCCGTGTGCAGGTCAAGATGCCAGCGATCTTCATCATCTTCGGCGTAAAAATGGGTGACGGCCCGTTCCAGTTGTGCGGCGCGAATCGTCTCATCACTGGCCGGAAAACCTTGCCAGCGCGCGCCAAACATGCGGTTAAGGTCGCTGCGCAGAAAACGTTTATTCTGTCCCAGCGCCTGCGGGTTACCGATAATGATAAGCAGGCGCCAGCTTAAGGCCAGCGTCCCGTTCAGGAGCTGTTTTAACAGACCATCCAGCATCTCCACTGGCGCGGTTTCATTGCCGTGAATCGCGCAGGAAAGCACCAGAGAGCGCTTTACTGGCTTTGGGGGCACTAACTCCAGAACGCCCTGCTCATGCCATAACCAGTGGATCTCACCAGCCTCACCCACCGTCCTGCGGGGCATTTCACCTGACAGCGTCATTGCGAGAAAATTGTCCATACGGCCTCCTGTCACTGCTGGAAGGGATAAACGGAACCTAATCTCAACATTTGCGTCAACGTATCCAGTGCTTCCCGGCTCTCCCGTAATAGCATCGGATCAGCCAGATCGGCCTGCGTTAACCTGTCACGATAATAACGCTCAATCCACTCATTTAGTGCGCGGAACAGCACATCATTCATCATCACTGCCGGATTTACCGCACGTGCCTCTTCGTCCGTCAGAACGACGCGCAGGCGCAAACAGGCCGGGCCGCCGCCATTAGACATACTTTCACGCAGATCAAACACCTTGATCTCGCTGATGGGGTTGTCTTGCTCCAGCAGCGTGGTCAAATAGCGCCAGACGCCCGGATGCTCGCGGGATTCCTGAGGCAATATGAGCACCATGCTGCCATCTTCGCGGCTCAGCAACTGACTGTTAAACAGATACGTTTGTACCGCATCGCTGACGGATACCTCAGCGTCGGGCACCTCCAGCGCCATAAACCCCGGCACCCGCGCACGCAACTGGCTAAACAACGCCTGTTGATGCAAAAAAGCCTGCTCATGACAGAAAAGTACCTGTCGGTTTGATACCGCGATAACATCATTATGGAACACGCCCTGATCGATAACAGCAGGATTTTGCTGGGCGAAGATAACCTGTCGTGGGCAGACCTGATTAAGCCGCGCGACCGCCTGGCTGGCTTCCAGCGTCTGGCGGGCGGGATAGCGCCCTGGTGCGGCGTTGCTGCCCTCTTCACGGCCATAAACAAACAACTGAACACCCGGCTCGCCGTAGTCGCCCCCAAGACGATTATGGTTAGCCGCCCCTTCATCGCCAAACATGGCCACCTGCGGCAATGCGGGATGCACGGCAAACTTACGCTCATCGCGGAAGATGGCTTTTAGCACCGCTTCGGTGGTCGGCGCTTCGATGGCCCGGTGAAATTTGTTATTGAGGTTAGCCACCGTCAGATGTACCCGCCCGTCGAGCGCATCGGCAGAGGGGCAGACCGTTGCCGCATTCGCCACCCACATGGATGATGCAGAGCTGACGGCAGAAAGCAGATGCGGTGAATGCGCAGCGGCTTTTTCCACCACCTGCTCATCACTTCCGCTAAAACCCAACTGGCGCAGGACCGGGATGTTCGGCCTCTCCTGCGGTGGGATCACGGCCTGCACAAAACCGGCATCCGCCAGCGCTTTCATCTTTAACAGCCCCTGCTTTGCCGCAAGCTTCGGGTTAGAAACCTGGTGACGGTGTTTCGTCGACGCCTCGTTACCGAACGACAGTCCGGCATAATGGTGCGTCAGGCCCACCAGACCATCAAAATTGACTTCCCGCGCTTTCATCACCTCTCCTCCCGGGTGAAATCAAGCCCCGGACTGAGCGATTGCGGCAAGGCCAGCTCTGCCGATTCAAGGCTCGCCATAGGCCAGGCGCAGTAATCGGCGGCATACCAGGCGCTGGCGCGATGGTTGCCTGAGGCGCCCACTCCACCAAATGGCGCGGTGCTCGCGGCGCCGGTGATCGGTTTGTTCCAGTTGACGATCCCGGCCCGCGCCTCCAGCAGCAACTGGTCGAACTGTTCACGGTCCGGCGAAATCAAACCACAAGCCAGCCCGTAACGCGTGTTGTTTGCCAGCGTGATGGCCTCGTCAAAGTCGTCATACCGCCAGACACAGAGCAACGGCCCAAAGACCTCTTCATCCGGCACATTCTGCGCCTCCGACATCTCAACAATGCCAGGGCTCAGCAGTGAGGTGCCGGGCTGCAGCAGACGAGGTTCAAGCAAGGTTTTACCGCCACGTTCGATGTGGCCCTGCCAGGCCTGCCAGACATGCTGTGCCGCTTGTTCCGAAATCAGCCCGCCAAAGAAGGGCTGCGGATCCGCATCCCAGGCCGCAGGTGTCAGCCGTGAGGAGACCTCCACCAGACGGCGCAAAAACGCATCCCCCGCTTCGCCCCGTTTGACCAGCAGACGACGCGCGCAGGTACAACGCTGCCCGGCGGTGATAAACGCCGATTGGAGGGTCAGATGGACGGCTGCGTCAAGATCCGCCGGGTCTTCAACAATCAGCGGATTGTTGCCGCCCATCTCAAGGGCCAGGATCTTCTCCGGCTGCCCGGCAAGCTGGCGATGTAACTGGAAACCGGTATTGGCGCTGCCGGTAAAGAGCAGACCATCAATCCCTTCCAGGGCACTGAGCGCCTGGCCGGTCTCCCGTCCCCCCTGCACCAGGTTCAACACGCCCGGCGGTAACCCCGCCTCTTCCCACAGTTTGACCACCGCCTCGCCGGTCCACGGCGTCAGCTCGCTGGGTTTGAAAATCAGGGTATTTCCCGCCAGCAGGGCCGGAATAATATGCCCGTTGGGGAGATGTCCCGGGAAATTGTAGGGGCCAAACACCGCCAGAACGCCATGTGGGCGATGGCGCAGCGTGGCTGCGCCGTCCGGCATCTCTGTGTGCTGAGTGCCGGTCCGCGCGTGATACGCTTTTACCGAAATGGCGGCTTTATTGATCATCGCCGTGATTTCCGTGGTCGCTTCCCAGCGCGGTTTCCCCGTTTCGCGGGCGATAATCTCAGTTAATGCGGCTTTGTTGGCTTCCAGCAGTCCGGCGAATTTTTCAACAATAGCCTGACGCTGGCTAAACGCCAGTTTAGCCCAGCCCGGAAACGCGGCGCGTGCCGCCTCACAGGCTAAACCGACCTGAGAAGCATCGGCATCATTACCCTGCCACAGCGTTTCGTTACTGACCGGGTTCGTTTTGCTACGTCGGGCACCCAGCCCCGCAATCCACTCACCGTTAATCCATTGAGTCATGATTTTTTATCCTCTGCGCACAGGCGTACCAGGCGAACTTTGTCGCCCGGGTGACATTTAAGAGCATCAAGTTGTGCAGCACTCAGCACCAGCCGTTCCGTTGCCGGGTCGGCATAGATAAGCATGGATCTGAATTGATGATATTGCTCGTTGGCTACCATGCAGGCAGGCCATTCCCCAGGCACAGGCTCTCCTTGTACCACCTCCACCAGTCGGCTTTTACGGATTGCGCGAACGCGATCAATGTCGCACTCAAGGGTTGGCCCGCCGTCGAAAATGTCGACATAGTTGCAGTAGCGAAAACCTTCTTTCTCCAGTACCGCGCGAGCTGGCGCGGTTTGCGGGTGTACCTGACCAATCACCGCTTGCGCCTCGGGCGAGAGAAAATCGGTGTAGATGGGGTGCTTCGGCATCAGTTCGGCGATAAACGCCTTCTGCCCGGTGCCGCAAAGGTAATCCGCACGGGCAAATTCCATTGAAAAGAAGCGCTTGCCAAGGCTCTCCCAGAATGGTGAATAACCGGTTTCATCGATGACCCCGCGCATCTCGGCCACCACTTTTTCGTTAAAGCGATCGCGGAAAGCGGCCATAAACATAAAACGCGATTTAGAAAGCAGATAACCATTGCCCTCTTTGCGCCAGGCAGGGTCGAGAAATAAGGTGCAAAGTTCGCTACTGCCCGTATGGTCATTGCTGAGGAACAGCGTGGGGAGCGCGTTATAAACGTTAAGCTCTTTTGAGGCATGGACCAGCGTGCCGACGCGGTAGTTATACCAGGGGTCGTTGAGGCCCACGGCGACCTCAATGGCGCAGATCCCGGCCACTTCGCCGCTCTCTACGACTTCAAGGACAAACACATACCCCTGTTCGCTTTTCGCCAGCTCCCCGCGCCAGGTTTTCAGGGCGCGCTCGATGCGCGCAGAGAGCGTGGCTTCGTCCGCAGGCAGCGAGGTCAACCCCCCGCCTGTTTTTCCAGCCAGCGCCATCAACGCCGGAAGATCGTCGTGCTCAACAGGACGAATCACCATCATGATGGACACCCCGCAAGGAATTTATCGCAGGCGATACCAAAGCGTGCCAGCCCGCGAGAGACTTCATCTTCGCTAATATTGAGCGCAGGCGCGAAACGCAACACATTTGCCCCGGCAATCAGCACCATGACGCCCTCAGTGGCGGCCAGTTGCGAAATCTGTTTCGCTTTTCCGGCGTATTCAGCGTTGAGTTCGCAGCCAATCAATAGCCCCAGACCGCGAATTTCACGGAACAGGCCGCAGCGCGCATTAATAGCCTGCAACTGTTCGTTAAACCACTGGTGGCGCTGTTTGACGCCATCGAGCGTCTGACGGGTGTTGACAATATCCAGTACCGCACCGGCAACCGCAGAGGCAAGCGGGTTACCGCCGTAGGTCGTACCGTGGGTGCCAACGGTCATCACGCGGGCATATTTCTCACGAGCCAGCATCGCCGCTACCGGGAAACCACCGCCCAGCGCTTTGGCGGTGGTCAGCACGTCAGGCGTTACGCCATAGTGCATATAGGCATAAAGTTCGCCGGTACGCCCGACGCCCGTTTGTACCTCATCGAAAATCAGCAGCGCATTATGGCGATCGCACAGCTCACGCAGCCCCTGTAAGAACGCGGTGCTGGCCGGCACCACGCCGCCCTCACCCTGCATCGGCTCAACAATCACCGCACAGGTATCGTCATTGATAAGCGCACTGGCCGCCGCCAGGTCGTTGTACGGGGCATGGGCGATATCCGGGGGTAAAGGGGCAAAATCCTGCGAGTAGGCAGGCTGACCGCCTGCACTTACGGTAAACAGCGTGCGACCATGGAAAGCGTTTTTGAACGCCACAATGCCGGTTTTCTTGCCGCCATAGGTATCGTGAGCATATTTGCGCGCCAGTTTCAGCGCCGCTTCATTGGCTTCTGCCCCGGAGTTACAGAAAAAGACTTTCTCAGCAAACGTGGCGTCGATTAAGCGTTTTGCCAGACGTAATACCGGCTCATTGGTATAGCCGTTTCCGGTATGCCAGAAGCGCGAAGCCTGCTCGCTCAACGCTTTGCATAACGCGGGATGGGCATGGCCCAGCGCATTAACGGCGATGCCACCTGCAAAGTCGATGTACTCTTTATCGTTCTGGTCCCAAAGGCGCGAACCCTCGCCACGGACCGGAATGAAAGGCGCTGGCGCGTACACAGGCATCATCCATTCATCAAAGTTCTCACGCGTAATTGACTGTGACATAGCGACCTCATCCGGTAAATAATTGGTTGAATATATGTTAAAAAATATGAGTATTTACGCTGTAAATGTATATTGCACAGGGCGTGCCAGCCAGCCATCAAAATGCATAAACGCGGCCTGACAACGAAATATCAATAAGTTAAAACCTGTCGCTATTCACTTAAATTGCATAAAAAGTGAATAATATTAGATGAAGTCTGGATGGCGGAGGGAAAATCAGAAAGATTATGCAGCGATAAAATATAATTCTGGATCTGTGATCGTCTGCGAAATTTATCGGTAAATCCTGCGACAATTTGGGGCATCACGCACTGCCATGGGGCAATTATCCTGTTCAACAGAATAAAAAAGCTGGCTTCGTTGCCAGCTTTTTGAGTGCTATGACGTAACAGGTTCTTGAATCAGACTTGCTCTGCCATCGCTTCGACGCGCGCAATCGCCTGGTAGAGCGCCTGTGCGGTAACGTTATCCGGCATATTTTTCATATCCGGGGCATGCAATGACATTTGCACAATTTGCTCAAGCTCACCGGTATCAAGCGCGGCAATATCACTCAGGCGCAGCGGTACCGCGCAGGCATGCGCCAGACGTACCGCCTCAAGTAGTTCGTCATCACTACGATTTTCCAGCGCCAGCAAACACAGGTTGCCAAAGCCCACCAGGAGCCCATGACCAAATTCGCGGGTTTTATCACAGACCGTAAAGCCTTCATAAATCGCATGGGCGGCGGCGGCATGCGCACCGCTGCTCATCAGCGATGTCAGCCCGGCAAACATAAATATGGCATCCAGCACCTGTTCCAGCGCGGCGTTGGGTTTGCCTGCCCGCACGGCGTCGCAGGCGGCAGGTCCGTGGGCCTTAATCAGGTCATAACAGATACGGCTGTTGGCGCTGGAAGCCTGCGCGACGCCGCTGTGGTTCTGATGCCGCACGCTGATCGCACGGAATTCGTACCATTTTGCCAGCGTGTCGCCAAGGCCCGCCGCCAGCCAGCGCAGCGGCGCGGTGGCCAGAATTTCGCTGTCGATAATAACCGCAGCGGGCGCCTGCGCTAAGGGGAAAAGATCGCGAAAATGACCATTGGCGTGATAACGAATGGTCAATGGCGTCACGGCCGCACAGGTCGCTGCGATGGTAGGGATGGTAACAACCGGCACATGCGTCTGTACCGCAACGGCTTTACTGGTATCAAGTGCTTTGCCGCCGCCGACGCCTATCACCAGATCCGCCCCTGTCACCTCGACCTGGTGGGCCAGGCGCTGGATATTCTCTTCACTGCACACGCCGCCAAACCACTCCAGGCCCACCAGTTCGACCGCAGAGGCCACCAGTTGATGGCGAATCTGTGTGTCCACCGTTGCCAGCCCGGCATGCCCGCCAATGACCAGGGCGCGTTTGCCCAACGCGGTGCACACTCCGCCAAGGCGGTTGATAACGCCTGCGCCACGTAAAATTTGCGCCGGGAAGATAATATTCAGTGCCTGCATAATTGACTCTCCGTGATAAACAAACCAGCCCCCTTCTCTGTCAGGATTGAGGACGCAGCAAATGTGGCCCTAACCGGGCAATAGACGTACATCCCAACTGTGCCAGGGTGCGGTCAACTTCCTGCAAAATCAGCGCCAGAGCCTGCTTCGCCCCGGCCTCACCGTCAGCGGCCACGCCATAGAGCATTGGCCGCCCGAGTAACACCCCGTTTGCCCCCAGCGCCAGTGCTTTCACCACGTCGGTACCACGGCGAAAACCGCTGTCGATAAGGATTGTGGCCTCCGTCCCGCAGCGGCGACGAACCTCGGGTAGCACCTCCATGGCGCTCACTGAACCATCCAGTTGCCGCCCACCGTGGTTAGACAGCACAATGCCATCGGCGCCTGTGGCAAAAGCACGGGTTGCGTCATCCGGTGCGAGAATACCTTTCACCAGCAGCGGCCCCGACCACTGGCTGCGGATCCACGCCAGCGTCTCCCAGGTCAGGCGCGTATCCATTTGCCCGGCAAAATAACTGGCGCCCCCGGCGCCCCGCTGTTTATCCGCCGGGACATAAGGCGTTAAGTTACCAAACCCCGGTACCCCCGCAGGCCGGATGGTGCGCCAGACCCAGGCCGGATGTAACGCGATATCAAACAAACTGGAAAGGGAGAGCTTCATCGGGCGGCGGTAATTGCGTTTGTCTTTTTCACGATTGCCGAAATGTACCGCATCAACGGAGACCACCAGCGTGGTGCAGCCTGCCGCTTTTGCACGGGCAAGTAGCCCCAGGGTGACCGTGCGGTCTTTAAGTACATAGAGCTGAAACCAGTGTTGGGGCAGATTTTCAGCGGCGATCTCCTCAATCGCAGCGGTCGAGACGGTGCTCTGGATATAGCCAATCCCGGCATCTCTGGCGACACGCGCGAGCATCGCATCGGCACCATAACGTAACATGCCGTTATAACCGGTAGGGGCAATCAGCAGCGGCGCCGCTAGTTTCTGCCCAAAGAGGGTGACCGAAAGATCGCGCTCGCTCGCCTCGTTGAGTACCGGGGGAATAAAACGCCAGCGGGCAAAGACACTGCGGTTATCGCGCAACGTTTGCTCGTCATCCGCGCCCCCTTCCAGATAACTAAAAGCAAAACGCGGTAGCGCCCGTCTGGCGCGATGGCGCAATTCTTCGATATTCAGTGCCGGTCGTTTCACGCCGCCCCCTGCGCGAGGATCGCTTTCAGGGCGTCGATAAACTGCTGATTATCCTCTTCGTTGCCAATCGACACCCGGATCCACTGCTCATAGCCTGGCTCCCGCCACGGCTTGATGATGACGCCATAGCGCAACAACTGCTGCGCCATCTCGCCGCTGGACCGTCCACAGTCAAAGAAGAGGAAATTGGCATGAGAGGGCGCCACGTAAAACCCCAGCCCTGTAAGCTCTGCGGCCATGCGCTTCCGTTGCACGCGCACCAGAGCAACGCTCGCTCTCACATGCGCCTGGTCGCCTATCGCCGCCACCGCTGCCGCCTGCGCCGCGCGGTTAATATTAAAGGGCGTACGCACGCGGTTGAGCAGATTGACCAGTTCAGGGTGACTGGCTAAGCCATAGCCCACGCGCAGCCCCGCCAGGCCATAAGCCTTCGAAAAGGTCCGCAGCACGATCCACGGGCGCGACTGCGCCGCCAGCACCGCCAGACTGTCGGGATAATCCGGGTCGTCCTGGCAATATTCGAAATAGGCTTCATCAATGACCAGCACACACTCCTGTGGCGCGGCGGCAATGACGCGGGCAAAACCGTCTTTGTCGAGCATGCACCCCACGGGGTTTGACGGATTGCTGAAAATGACCATTTTCGCGGGCGTGGAGAGCGCCTGCTCCCAGGCCACAACATCAAACTGCTGGTGTTGATCCACCCCGACCAGGGTCACATCTGCCCCCATCATACGCGGGAAAATCTCGTGCAGGCCAAAGGAAGGGATCAGCGTGACAACGCGGTCGCCAGGGTTAAGAAAAGCCAGCGCCAGCATATGCAGGATGTCTTCTGAACCATTGCCGGTGACAATCTTATCGGCGCTCACACCGGTATAGTTCGCCAGCGCATCACGCAATTGGCCGCTGGCGGCATCGGAATAGACCGCGCTAAAACCGGCATCCTTCTGTAAAGCCGATACCACCTGCGGGCTGGCGCCTGACGGGTTTTCATTACTGGCCAGTTTGGCAATATGCGTTACGCCATATTGCTGTCGTACCGCCTCTGCCGACAGCCCGGCGTTATACAGCCCCAGGCTACGTGCCGTAGGGCGGGCAAGGTTGTTGAGCGTCTGGTGTTGTAAAGCAAAAAGCGGGTCGGAAACTGCGACATCTGAAGCCATTACTCCCCCTCCGGGAAAAGCCGGATAACCGCGAACGGCCTGTCCGGCATTCATCATCAGATCATGGGTAAATTCAGGTGGTTACGCTGCGCGCAGGCTTTTGCCTGTTCATAGCCCGCGTCCGCGTGGCGCATAACACCAGTAGCCGGGTCATTCCACAGCACGCGCGCCAGCCGCTCATCCGCCTCTTCGCTGCCATCACAGACAATGACCATCCCGGCGTGCTGAGAGAAGCCCATCCCCACACCGCCGCCGTGGTGCAGGCTGACCCAGGTCGCGCCACCGGCGGTATTGAGCAGCGCATTGAGTAGCGGCCAGTCGGAAACTGCATCGGAACCGTCTTTCATCGCTTCTGTTTCACGGTTTGGCGACGCCACAGAGCCGGTATCCAGATGGTCACGGCCAATCACAATCGGCGCTTTTAATTCACCATTGCGCACCATTTCGTTAAAGGCCAGACCAGCAAGATGGCGTTCCCCCAGGCCAAGCCAGCAGATACGTGCAGGCAGCCCCTGGAACGCAATGCGCTCGCGCGCCATATCCAGCCAGTTAATGAGATTGGCGTTATCCGGGAAGAGCTCTTTCAGTTTGGCGTCGGTCTTGTAGATATCTTCCGGGTCGCCGGAGAGCGCTACCCAGCGGAAGGGGCCTTTACCCTCGCAGAAGAGCGGGCGAATATAAGCAGGAACGAATCCGGGGAAATCAAAGGCATTGGTCACCCCTTCCTCTTTGGCAACCTGGCGAATATTGTTGCCGTAATCGACGGTCGGGATCCCCATCGCGTGGAAATCGAGCATCGCCTGCACGTGTTTCGCCATGGACGCGCGGGCCGCTTTCACCACCGACTGCGGGTCGGACTGGCGCGCCTGCTGCCATTTTTCCAGGCTCCACCCCTCCGGCAGATAACCGTTGAGCGGATCGTGCGCCGAGGTCTGATCGGTGACGATATCCGGGCGCAAACCGCCTGCTTTCGCCCGCGCCGCCAGTTGGGGCATCAGTTCGGCGGCGTTACCCAGCAGGCCAACGGAGATGGCTTTGTTCTCGGCGCAGGCTTTTTCAATCATCGCCAGAGCCTCGTCGAGGCTGTTGGTTTTGTAGTCGAGATAGCGCGTACGCAGACGGAAATCGATGCGCGATTCCTGGCACTCAATCGCCAGCACGCACGCGCCCGCCAGCACCCCTGCCAGCGGCTGTGCGCCGCCCATACCGCCCAGCCCGGCGGTTAAAATCCACTTACCGCGCAGGCTGCCGTTGTAATGCTGGCGGCCCGCTTCAGCGAAGGTTTCGTAGGTGCCCTGCACAATGCCCTGCGCACCGATGTATATCCATGAACCGGCGGTCATTTGGCCGTACATCATCAGACCCGCTTTATCCAGTTCATGAAAATGTTCCCAGTGCGCCCAGTGGGGAACGATATTGGAGTTGGCAATCAATACGCGCGGGGCGTTGGTATGGGTACGAAAAACACCGACCGGTTTCCCCGACTGTACCAGCAGCGTTTCGTCTTCCCGCAGCTTGCGCAGGCTCTCAAGGATCGCCTCAAAGGCGGGCCAGTTGCGGGCCGCTTTGCCGATACCGCCATAAACCACCAGATCTTCCGGGCGCTCGGCGACATCCGGATCGAGGTTGTTCTGAATCATGCGGTAGGCCGCTTCGATCAGCCAGTTCTGGCAGCTCAGTTCGCTCCCCTGGGGAGCACGGACAACGCGGGCTTCGGCATTTTTGTGTGGCGCATTCATGTTCATTTCCTTCTCTAAATTTGAATTTTTTGCACAGCGTTATCAGGCGAAGCTTGGCAACAGCGCTTCGATTTCTGCGGGCCAGTGTTCGCGGGAGGCCCACAGACGCATCATCTCGACGTCCGGTGACATCAGGCGGTCCTTTTCAAGGAACGCAACATTCTGGCGGATCGCCTGCATTTCGTTTTCCAGGGTACTTGAGCTTTGCAGCGGACGATGGAAATCCACCCCTTGCGCGGCGGCCATGGCTTCAATGCCAACCACAACGCTGGTGTTAAAACACATATCCCCCAGGCGACGCGCGGCGTAGGTCGCCATTGAGACATGGTCTTCCTGATTGGCTGAGGTAGGCAGGCTATCGACGCTTCCCGGATGGGCCAGCGATTTGTTTTCTGAGGCCAGCGCGGCGGCGGTGACCTGGGCAATCATAAAGCCGGAGTTCACGCCGCCGTCGCGCACCAGAAACGGCGGCAAACCGGATAATCCCGTATCCAGCAACAGCGCCATACGGCGCTCCGATATCGCCCCGATCTCAGCGACCGCCAGCGCGATAATGTCCGCGGCGAAGGCGACCGGTTCGGCGTGGAAATTGCCGCCGGAAATCACGTCGCCGTTTTCCGCAAACACCAGTGGATTATCGGACGCAGCATTGGCTTCAATGCGCAAAATGCGGGCGGCGTGATGTAAGTTATCAAGGCACGCCCCCATCACCTGCGGCACACAGCGGATGGAGTACGGATCCTGTACGCGGCCACAGGCCGCATGGGAAGTCACAATCTCGCTCCCGGCAAGAATGTTGTTCAGCGCTGCCGCCACGGCAATCTGCCCTTGCTGTCCGCGGGCTTCATGGATACGCGGGTCCAGCGGTTTAACGGAACCTTTAATGGCTTCCAGCGACAGTGCGCCAGCCACCAGCCCGGCGGAAAAGACGCGTTCTGCCTCAAACAGTCCCGACAGCGCGAGGGAGGTCGACACCTGGGTACCGTTAAGCAGCGCCAGCCCCTCTTTCGGCCCGAGTTCGAACGGGCGTATCCCGGCGCTTGCCAGACCTTCCACCGCAGACAGGGTATTGCCCTGTACCGTCACCGTGCCTTCGCCAATCAGCATCAGAGACAGATGCGCCAGCGGGGCTAAATCGCCGGAGGCGCCCACAGAGCCTTTTTCGGGAATGCAGGGATAGACCCCGGCATTGAAGAGGGTTATCAGGGCATCAATGACTTCAATGCGAATGCCGGAATGGCCGCGTGACAGGCTGAGGATTTTGGTTGCCATCACCAGGCGCACGATGTTATCCGCCAGATATTTACCCGTCCCCACGCTGTGCGACAGCACCAGATTGCGCTGTAATTCCGCCAGGCGCTCGGCCGGAATACGGGTTTGCGCCAGCTTGCCGAACCCGGTATTGATGCCGTACACCACCTCCCCCGATGCCACAATGCGGGTGACCGTCTCCTGAGAGGCCAGCACATCGGCACGGGCCTCTTCCGCCAGCGCGAGATGAACATTGCCCTGATAAATCTGGCGCAGCATCGGCAGATCAACATGACCAGGCTGCAGGCGGCAAAGGGTGAAACCGGTGGATGAAGGAGCCATAATCTATTCCTGTATATACAAGTAGAGCTGAAAATATACCCGGTCAGGAGTCGGCCCACCGGGTGCTTACGCACAACCTGACAAAAAAGTGGCAACACGACGCAAAAAATAGCGATCAATGATCCAGAGTCTGCAGCGTCTCGGTACGGATCTCTTCCGTTATCCGCGCTTTGAGCGTCATAAACTCCGGCGATGTCTTTAAGGTGTAATCACGCGGGTGCGGGAAGTTCACCGCCACTTCGGTTTTGATTCTCCCCGGCCGGGCGCTGAAAATTGCCACTTTATTGGCCATAAAAATGGCTTCATCAATATCGTGCGTCACAAACAGCACCGTCTTGCGCGATGACTCCCATATTGACAGCAGTAACTCCTGCATCATCACGCGCGTCTGGTTATCGAGCGCGCCGAAGGGTTCATCCATCAGCAAAACTTTCGGGTCATTCGCCAGCGCACGGGCAATAGCCGTACGTTGCTGCATACCACCTGACAGTTGCCGTGGGAAGTGATGCTCAAAGCCGCGCAAACCGACCTTATTAATAAAGTAGTCGCTGCGCTCCTTTTGCGCCGCTTTACTCACGCCTCGCTCCTGTAAGCCGAAGCGGATATTTTGCTCAACGGTCAGCCAGGGGAAGAGCGTATAGCTCTGGAACACCATGCCGCGATCCGCACCGGGGCCATCGACCAGCTCCCCATCCAGCCAGACTTCACCGCGTGTCGGCTGATCCAGCCCGGCGACAATACGCAGCAGCGTCGATTTGCCGCAGCCGGAAGGGCCGAGAATGGTTATAAAATCGTTCTCATTGACCTGATAATCCACTGGTAACAGTGCCTGGGTTTTTTCACCTTTCGGGCCAGTGAAAACACGCTCTACCTGGCGAACGCTGAGCTTCGGATAGTTCATTACAGAGAGCTCCATACAAACAGGCGGCGGTTGACCGCTTTAAACAACAGGTCGGAGAGCAAGCCGATACAGCCAATGACGATAATGCCGAAGATCATCTGCCCGGTGTTGAGTAACGCCTGGCTGTTGACAATCATATGGCCTATCCCGCTGGATGAACCGATAAGCTCCGCCACGATGACGTAGGTCCAGGCCCAGCCGAGCACCAGACGCAAAAGTTCGGCGATTTCCGGTGCCGCACCGGGAATAATCACCCGACGCACCACGCTTTTATTGGTCGCCCCCAGCGTGTAGGCCGCTTCGACCAGATCGCGACGCGCGGCACCTACGGCGACAGCGACCATCAGGGTTATCTGGAAGAAAGAGCCAATAAAAATCACCAGGATCTTCTGCATTTCACCAATGCCGGCCCACAGGATCAAAAGAGGCACAAACGCGGAGGCTGGCAGATAGCGGCAAAACGAGACAAACGGCTCGAAGAAGGCTTCGATAAGCTTGTACGAGCCCATCCAGATGCCCAGCGGCACGGCGATAACGCAGGCCAGGACAAACCCACCCAGTACGCGCATTACCGTCATGCCGATATCGGTGGTGAAATCGAAATCGGTAAACAGTAATACCCCTTCCTGCACCATGCTGGCCGGGCTTGCGAGGAAGGTCGGCGCCACCAGGTCGGTAAAGGTCACCAGCGCCCACAAGGCGAAAAACAGCACAAAGAAGCAGAAGCCCAGAAACCAGCGATGCCGGGGCGCAACGGGGCGTAATGGCACCATCATCGGGTTATGCCAGACCTTTTTGCTTGCCGGCAGGGGAGCCGGCTCGCGTAAGTCTGTCGTGGTCTTGCTGGCGTAGTCCGCGGCCTGACTGACAGGACTGTTCATATCGTGGTCCTTCATGGCTGAGTAACGTACTTCGCGTCGTACAACGTATTGATATCCGGCGTTTTACGCAGAATTTTCATCTCCGTGAGCAGCCGTGCCGCCTCATTGGTGAAGCTTACGATTTCGCCGCTAAAGAATTTTTTGTTGGCATCGCGATCCTGCCAGCGCAGATAGCTGGACTCTTCGGCAAACTGTTTGCCGGTCTCTTTCACCGCCGCGCCCATGATTTCATTGGCTTTATCCGGGTCGGCTTTGATCATGTCCAGCGCTTCGAAATAACTGTTGACCAGCGCCTGGGCCGCTTTCGGGTTTTTATCCAGCCAGGACGGCGTGCAGCCAAGGGTATCCATCACCATCGGGTAGTCGAGCGTGGTGGTCAGGATTTTGCCCTTATCCGGGCTCTGGCGGATGTTGGAGAGATACGGTTCGTAGGTCACGGCAGCGTCGTTCTGCCCGGCAATGAACGCATGCGCGGCGGCATCCGGCCCTAAGGTCGCGAGCTTGACATCTTTCATCGTCATGCCGTTTTTATCGAGGATCCACGCCAGCAGGAAATAAGATGACGTACCGGGCGCATCGACGCTGATCGTTTTGCCTTTCAGGTCCGCCACGCTATTGATACCGCCGCGTACCGCAATCCCATCCGCACCGTAGGATTTATCCAGTTGGACAATTTGCTTAACAGGCACGCCGCTGGCATTCCAGGTGAGATAGGTTTCAACCGTAGTCCCGGCGCATTGCAGCGAACCGGAGGCAATCGCCAGATGACGGGATTGCTGCGGGACCATTTTCAGGGTGACATCAAGACCATTCTTTTTGAAAATGCCCGCTTTATCGGCAAGGGTCAGCGGCGCAAAGCCGGTCCAGCCGGAAATCCCAATCGCCACCGGCGTATCCGCCGCCAGTGCTGTATTAGCCGCACCGCCTAACGCGACTGCCAGCCCTAACAGAGATAACGAACGCTTTAGTACAGTCCTGGAAATCATGTTGCTCATCTGCCACTCCTGCCAAATTACCTGTCTCGGGAATGCCTGCGCAGCAATGTGCCACCGGCGAATGACGCTACTGTATATTCTTGTCTATACAATTAAGCCGAGAAAGATAAAGCAAGCTTTGTGCCAGTCCGTAAGAGCGCCCGTATCGTTGCTTTCGCCTACTGACCGTGGGCCTGACGAATCAAAGTAGTGCACCCGGCGCGCTATTTCAGTGCACTCTGCTCCGGGTTAGTCCGTGACCGCAGCCCACAAGAGCAGACCCTGCCCGGGATGGGTTTGCGCACACGACGAAATAGCCCACTGCGCCTGCGCTTGTCGGTCGCTCGTTGACCACCAGAAACCGTCGCCCTTGCCAAAGCGTGTCCCATCCGGCAGTTGCCACTCACCCTCAATGGCGTAGAGCACACCGCCTTTCTCTGCGGTGACTGTCCCGCTTTCACGCAGGACGACCACGCGAGGGGCGCAGACATGGCGGCGGGTCATCAGATTGAAATCCATCGTCATACCGCCCAACAGATGCGCGCTGAGTGAGAGGTCGCCACTGAAAGCAAACGGTGCGCCGACCGTGCTCAGACGGTGGTTAAGCTGCCCGCCATCGGACAGATGTACCCCCTCTCCGCTCAGTAAAGTTATCGAGCGTTCAATACCCGGGAAGGCGGAAAACGGGCCATCGGCGGCGATAGTGGCAATGCTGGCGCGCCAGTCAAATTCCGCCGTACCCTGCGGCCAACTGATGATCTCGCGGGTTTCTCCCCCGCCATTGCGCCAGCGACTTACCGGCAACGTCGCCTGGGAAAACGGATGCCAGTTGTTCATGCGTTCTCCTGAGAAAGCTGTTGCAACAGACGCAGAAAATCAGCCGCGGCGGCCTGCTGCTGAGGATGAACCCCGTCAATAACCCGCGCCACGCCGCCAACATAGACATCGCGAATTTGTCCGGCATGACCGGCAAACAACCAGCGGTTAAGTAGCTCGTTGTCGCTTGCCGCGGCCAGGTAAGGGTCCTGATGGTCAAGCACCAGCCAGTCGGCGCGATAACCGACCGAAAGTTGCCCCAGCGGGACACCGCAGGCCTGCGCACCACCGGACAACGCCTGCGTGTAAAGCACATCCCCTACCCGCGTTTGCCCCGTAGCGACCAGCCGGTTACGCCGCTGGTCGCGCAGGCGCTGGCCATATTCCAGCCAGCGCAACTCTTCCACCACGTTGAGCGAGACATGGCTGTCCGAGCCGATACCCCAGCGCCCTTCCTGCACCAGATAGTCAACGCCGGGGAAAATACCGTCGCCAAGGTTCGCTTCAGTGGTTGGGCACAATCCGGTCACCGCACCGCTGTGGGCCATTTTTGTCACTTCGCTGGCATCCGCATGGGTCGCGTGGATCAGGCACCAGCGGGCATCCACGTCCAGATGATCATACAGCCAACTGATCGGGCGCTGACCGCTCCAGTTCAGGCAGTCGTTAACCTCTTTTTGCTGTTCGGCAATATGAATATGAACCGGGAGCGTCGGGTCACTGGCGCGTAACACCTGCTCCATTTGTTCAGGCGTAACCGCACGCAGGGAGTGAAAGCACAACCCCTTGTTTTGCAGCGGTTTTCCGTCGATTTGCCGCCCAATGATCGCCTGCTGCTCCAGATAGCTGTCGGCATCCTGAATAAAGCGTTTTTGCCCGGCCTGAGCGGGTTGGCCGCCAAACCCGGCATAGCTGTAAAGCACCGGCAATAACGTCAGGCCAATGCCCACATCCCCGGCGGCGGCGCTCAGGTGTGCGGTCATCTCACCACGATCGGCATAGGGTTTGCCGCTGATATTATTGTGCAAATAGTGGAATTCGGCCACCTGGGTGTAGCCGCCTTTGAGCATTTCGATATAGAGCTGGCGGGCAATCACGCCGACTTGTTGCGGGGTCAGGCGCTGCACCATGCGGTACATCAGATCCCGCCAGGTCCAGAAGCTGTCCTGCGGGTCGCCCGCCACCTCCGCAAGCCCAGCCATCACGCGCTGAAAGGCATGGGAGTGCAGGTTTGGCATCCCCGGCACCACCGGGCCGGAAAGCGGGATACTGCCATCGGGAGTAGCATCAGGCGTGATGGCGGTCAGCATGCCGACATCATCAACCTCCAGTCGGACATTGTGCGCCCAACCTGTAGCGAGCAAGACACGTGGAGCAAAATATGCAGGCATAACAACGTTCCTGAACGGGGAAAAGCAACGTCTGAGCACCGTTGCGCAGACCACTGCCAAACCTTTGACCAATTTGTCTATACATATACATATGCCTGAATTGGCTGTAAACTTGCAGCGTGTTTTTTTTACTATTTTCGTTTTTTCATCAACGTGCGCTTATCCCCTGCGCGGTGGACATGGCCGGACGTTGGGGAAACGTTCCTGATACCTGTGGATTTTTTGAGAGGTAAGAAAATGTCGGAGCCTTCACCGAACGGTGTCGCACAACACGGCGTGACCCGGCAGGCATTGTCTGAGCTTGCCGCTGCCATGAGTGATACCCCTGCCCCGATTTATCAGCGCGTGAAGCAGGCTATCATCAGCCAGATTCGCTCCGGTGCCTGGAAGCCCCATCAACGTATTCCGTCGGAAAGTGAACTGGTCAACGAGATTGGCGTGAGCCGCATGACCATTAACCGTGCGCTGCGTGAACTGACCAGCGAAGGTTTTCTTATCCGCATGCAGGGTGTCGGCACCTTCGTTGCCGAAGCGAAGGCCTACACGCCAATGCTCGAAGTGCACAATATTGCCGATGAAATCGCCCAGCGCGGCCATCGCCACGACAGCAGGATTCTGGTGTGTGAGGCCCGCGAGGCCGATGCCGATCAGGCCATGCAATTGGGTATCGCGCCCGGCGACACGCTGTTTTATTCGCAGATCGTCCATTACGAAAATAATGTCCCCGTACAAATCGAAGACCGCTACGTTAACCCGGCCGCCGCGCCGGATTATCTGCGTCAGGTCTTCAATAAGCAGATGCCCTACACCTATCTGATGGAAATATCGCCGCTCACAGCCGGTGAACATCGGGTCGAAGCGGTCAGCGCCAGCGACGAGCAGCGTGAATTGCTGCAACTGGAGGAGCACGAACCCTGTCTGCTGATCCACCGTCGCACCTGGAGCGGTAGCCGCATCGTCACCTCCGCCCGTCTGGTTTACCCCGGTTCGCGCTATCAGCTATTTGGCCGCTTCACCAGCCACGGCTAACCCCGCTTTACCCATAGCGGCTTTTCTGGCCGCTGTGTCTCCTGATATGTAAGCTCACCAGCAATAAGAAAAAACTCTTTCTGCTCGCCTTGCCGCGTTTCCGGTTATGCGTTAGGTTGACTTTAATTGTCTATACAAGATAAATCCAACCCGGAGTTTGTCATGTCGTTAGCCGAATCTTTATCGTTTTCCGCCACGCCCCCCGCCCGTTGCGATAGCGTCTGGCGTGGCGCCACGCTGGTCACGATGCAAAACGGACACTACAGCCAGATAGAAAACGGTGCGATTGCTGTCACTGACGGAAAAATTGTCTGGCTCGGCCCGGCCGCCGATTGTCCTCCCTTCCCCGACGCGGAGTTGCATGATTTTGCAGGCGGGATCATTACGCCTGGTTTTGTCGATTGCCATACCCATCTGGTCTTTGGCGGTAACCGCAGCGGTGAGTTCGAGCAACGGCTGAACGGGGTGAGTTATGCACAGATTGCCGCTGCCGGCGGTGGGATCATCTCCACAGTTAACGCCACCCGTCAGGCGACAGAAGAGGAGTTGATCGAATCGGCGTTATTCCGCCTGCGCCCGCTGTTGGCAGAAGGCGTCACCAGCGTTGAGATAAAATCGGGCTATGGGCTGTCCATCGACAGCGAACTGAAAATGCTGCGGGTGATTCGCGCATTAGCGACCCGGTTGCCGGTTGACATTGTATCGACCTGCCTTGCCGCCCATGCGCTCCCCCCCGAATACAAAGACCGGGCTGATGCGTATATCAGCCTTGTCTGCGACACCCTGTTACCGATTGTCGCCCGGGAAAAGCTGGCCGATGCGGTCGATGCATTTTGCGAACATCTGGCGTTCTCCCCGGCCCAGGTTGAGAAGGTATTCACCACCGCGAAAGCCCTGGGCCTGCCGGTGAAATTGCATGCAGAGCAGCTCTCCTCACTGCACGGCAGCGCACTCGCGGCCCGGCATGGCGCCCTGTCGGCCGATCACCTGGAATATGCCACCGAAGAAGATGCCATCGCCATGGCGGCCAGTGGGACCGTCGCCGTGTTGTTACCCGGCGCGTTCTATTTACTGCGCGAAAAGCAGCAGCCGCCGGTGGCCTTATTCCGCCAGCATCGGGTGCCGATGGCGCTGGCCAGCGATGCCAACCCCGGCACCTCCCCTGTGCTCTCGTTACGCCTGATGCTGAGTATGGGCTGCACGCTGTTTGGTCTGACGCCGGAAGAGGCGCTTGCCGGGATCACCTGTCACGGCGCCCGCGCGCTCGGTTTACAGGATTCTCACGGCACGCTGGCGCCAGGCAAGGTCGCCGATTTTATCCACTGGCCGCTCTCGCGACCGGCTGAGCTGGTCTACTGGCTGGGCGGAGAACTGCCCTGCACGGTGGTCTATCGCGGAAATGTACGAGGAAAACATGACCTATGAGTCTTTCAGCTATCACCGCACCCTATGATTTCACGGCGGGCACATCGCCGCTGCTGATCAGTATTCCCCACGCCGGAACACGCCTGACGCCGGAGGTCGCCGAAGGTCTCAGCGAGGCGGCACAGCCGCTGGGCGATACGGACTGGCATATCCCCCGCCTGTATGACTTTGCCCGTGCGCTCGGGGCCAGTATTTTGGTCGGCAATTATTCCCGCTTTGTTATCGACCTGAACCGACCGTCTGATGACAAACCGCTCTACACCACGGCAACGACGGGCCTCTATCCCGATACCCTGTTTGATGGTCGTGACACCTTTAAGCCCGGAATGGCCCCGACCGATGCCCAACGCCAGGATTATCTGGCGCAAATCTGGCAGCCATATCATGAGCGCCTCCAGGCCGAACTCGCACGGATTAAGCAGCAGTTTGGCTATGCGCTGTTATTTGATGCCCACTCCATTGCGTCGGTCATCCCGCGGTTGTTTGACGGGCAGTTACCCGATTTAAATCTCGGCACCAATAATGGCGCCAGTTGCTCGCCCGAATTGAGTGGTGTGCTGACGGGGATTTGCCAGCAACAGTCACAGTTCAGCCACGTGCTTAACGGGCGTTTCAAAGGTGGTTACATCACCCGTGCTTACGGACAGCCCGCTGCCGATATCCACGCCGTGCAGCTTGAATTAGCGCAGATGAATTATATGGATGAAACGCCACCTTATGCCTGGTCTGAGACCCGCGCCCCTCAATTGCAGACGCTGTTAAAACAGATGCTGGAAGGGATGGTGGCATGGGGAAGCGAACAGTATGGCAATAAAAGGTGAAAAGGCTGATGTGCCAGTAAGTTCAGCGTAGCGATGGCATGTGGGCAATGTATGGTTTAATAAATGCGTTGCCCCATCTACAGACAGGCCCCGCCCCCTGCCCAATCCCATAGGCATCCGTTGTCATTATCTGCTAACATCCCTGCCACATTCCCACAGCAATCTGGCGGCGACTATGAAATTTGTCTCTTTTAATATCAACGGCCTGCGTGCCCGTCCCCATCAACTGGAAGCGATTGTCGAGCAGCATCAGCCCGACGTGATTGGCCTGCAGGAGACGAAAGTCCACGACGACATGTTCCCGCTCGAAGAAGTCGCGAAACTCGGTTACAACGTCTTTTATCATGGGCAGAAAGGGCACTATGGCGTGGCGCTGCTGACCAAAGCGACGCCCGTTTCCGTGCGTCGCGGTTTCCCGGACGACGGTGAAGAAGCCCAGCGCCGTATCATCATGGCGGAAATCCCGTCTCCGCTGGGTAACATCACGGTCATCAATGGTTACTTCCCGCAGGGGGAAAGCCGCGACCATCCGACCAAGTTTCCGGCAAAAGAGAAGTTTTACCAGGACCTGCAAAATTATATTGAAACCGAACTCAAGAAAGAAAATCCGGTGCTGATTATGGGTGATGTCAACATCAGCCCCACCGATCTGGATATCGGCATCGGCGAAGAGAACCGCAAACGCTGGCTGCGAACCGGCAAATGCTCCTTCTTGCCGGAAGAGCGCGTATGGATGGATCGCCTGATAAACTGGGGGCTGGTGGATACCTGGCGTGCGACGAACCCGGACAATAACGAGCGCTTCTCGTGGTTTGACTACCGCTCCAAAGGGTTTGATGACAACCGGGGCCTGCGTATAGACCTGCTACTGGCAAGCTCACCGCTGGCAGAGCGCTGTATCGAAACCGGCATCGACTACGATATCCGCAGTATGGATAAACCCTCCGACCATGCTCCGGTATGGGCTACATTTAACGTCGAATAAGCGTCATTTTCCCATTATGGCGGTCATGTTTATGACCGCCCTCTTTGGACCTGCCACGCTATGGCTCAAAACATTACACTTTCCCAATTCCGCCAGAACAACGGCGTAGTTATCGATACTCGCAATAGCGCCTTGTACAACGGCTGGCCGGACGCGCTGCACGGTACATCCGGCCATGTATCCGGTGCGCGTAATCTTGCCGCTTCCTGGCTGGACGAAATGACGGACGCACAGTTTGACGCCTGGTCTGCCCTGCGCCCGTTAAGCGCCGAAACCCGCATCGCGCTCTATGGCGAGCCAGAAGACAACGCCGCGGTAGAGGCCTGGTTACGTCAGAAGGGTCTCCATGCGCCATGGCGTATCAGCGACGCCTTCTCCTGCGCTTGCCCCCTCGAACGTTTGCCCGGTTTTCATCAACTCGTCCCGGCATGCTGGCTTAACGCGCTGATCGCTCATCGCCAGGTCAGCGAAAAACCCGTCGGTAAATGGACGGTGATTGAAGCGGGCTGGGGCGTGCGCGATACATTCCGGCAAGGGCATATTCCCGGCGCGGACTACCTCGACACAGGCGAACTGGAAAGCGAGCCCCTGTGGAACGTGGTTGCTCCTGAGGCGTTGCGTAACGTGCTGGCCGCGCACGGCATTCGTTGCGATACCACGGTCATTCTCTATAGCCGTACCCCGCTTGCCGCGACGCGCGTGGCCCATATTCTGTTGTACGCCGGGGTACAGGATGTGCGTGTGCTGGACGGTGGCTGGCGAGCATGGCTTTGCGCTGGTTTTCCGGTGGCATCCGGCGATGCGCTACCCATCACGCCCGCTTGTGATTTTGGCGCACCGCTCCCTGCTCAGCCTCAATTGATGCTTTCCCTGCCGCAGGCACGGGCACTGCTCAACCGTAAGGATGCTTCGATGGTGAGTGTTCGCTCGTGGGCTGAGTTTTCCGGCGCGACCAGTGGTTATGATTATATTGATGCCTGTGGCGAGATCCCCGGTGCGCGCTGGGGACGTGGCGGACGCGGTAAAGATGGTGTTGAGGATTTCCTTAATCCGGATGCAACTTTACGCTGCGCGGATTACGTTACGGCCATGTGGGAAGCGTGGAATATTACCGCAGACCAGCACATCGCTTTTCACTGCGGAACCGGCTGGCGGGCCTCACTGGCGTTTATCTGCGCGCGCGCCATGGGCTGGACGAACATCGGAGTATATGATGGCGGCTGGTATGAGTGGAGTTTGCATCACAACAATGGATAACCATGCTTAAAACGATAGAGGTCGTCGCCGCGATTATTGAGCGCGATGGCCAGATTTTGCTGGCCCAACGCCCGGAACAGGGCGATCAGGCAGGGCTGTGGGAATTTGCTGGCGGTAAGGTAGAAGCCGGAGAGAGCCAGTCAGATGCATTAATACGCGAGCTTCGCGAAGAGCTGGGCATTGAAGCCGTGCCCACGGCGTACATCGCCAGCCACCAGCGGGAGGTCTCCGGGCGCATAATCAATTTGCATGCCTGGCATGTGCCGACTTTCACCGGCACACTGACCCGTCATCACCACGCGGCGCTCATCTGGTGCGCGCCACAGGAAGCCTTTAACTGGCCGCTTGCGCCTGCCGATATCCCTCTGCTGGAGGCGTTTATGGCTTCACGCGCCGCCAGACCAGCGGGTTTGTAGAAACGGTGCGTTCATCGCGCTGGCACTGGAGCAACACCCCTTCGGCTTTAATAACCGCCCCTTCGGTGTAATTCTGATTCTGATAAACGCAGCACTGGTTACAGGGCTGCGAACTCTGCTGACCACCAGAGGTAAACACTTCCGGTGGAACATTCACCTGCACATCCGGCGACAGGCGTCTCTCCGCACTGGCCCCCGCTGAAACCAACATCAGTACACAACCCCATACCCACAGTGAACGCTTCATAGCATTTTCTTCCTGAATAGAACCTTTTATCACTATAACGTATCTCTATTACCGAACCGCATTTTCTTTCTTCATCGGTTTTTATTATGACAAGCCACCCATTATTAATTTGATACCGCTGGACTATTTTTGCTTGCTTTACGCCATATTGCAGATGTTATAGTCGAAAAACGCTGAATTTTTAGCTCACAACAACCAATAAAATCGGACTATCAACATAAGAGGATCTTATATCTATGGAACAGACATGCTCTCTTGAATCGTTTCTTTCCCACGTTCAAAAGCGCGATCCGCATCAGCCTGAATTCGCTCAGGCCGTACGTGAAGTAATGACCACGCTGTGGCCTTTTCTCGAACAAAACCCTCGCTACCGTCAGCTCTCCCTGCTGGAAAGACTGGTTGAACCGGAACGTGTTATTCAGTTCCGCGTGGTGTGGGTAGACGACAAAAACCAGGTGCAGGTTAACCGCGCGTGGCGCGTGCAATTCAACTCGGCCATTGGCCCGTATAAAGGCGGCATGCGTTTCCACCCGTCCGTCAACTTGTCGATCCTTAAATTCCTTGGCTTCGAGCAGACCTTCAAAAATGCCCTCACCACCCTGCCGATGGGCGGTGGTAAAGGCGGTAGCGATTTCGATCCGAAAGGGAAGAGCGACGCGGAAGTGATGCGTTTCTGCCAGTCGCTGATGACCGAGCTGTATCGCCACCTGGGGCCGGATACCGATGTCCCGGCGGGTGATATGGGTGTGGGCGCGCGTGAAGTGGGCTTTATGGCCGGGATGATGAAAAAACTCTCCAACAACACTGCCTGCGTGTTCACCGGTAAAGGTCTCTCCTTCGGCGGCAGTTTAATCCGCCCGGAAGCTACCGGCTACGGCCTGGTGTATTTCACCGAAGCGATGCTCAAACGCCATGGTATGGGTCTGGAAGGTCTGCGCGTGGCCGTCTCTGGCTCCGGTAACGTGGCGCAGTATGCTATCGAAAAAGCGATGGCTTTTGGCGCCCGCGTGATAACCGCCTCAGACTCTAACGGTACCGTGGTTGATGAAGCTGGTTTCACCGCCGAAAAACTGGCGCGTCTGATTGAAATTAAAGAGCAGCAGCATGGGCGCGTAGCGGATTACGCCCGTGAATTTGGCCTGCAATACCTCGAAGGCCAACAACCCTGGTCAGTGCCGGTCGATGTCGCTCTGCCGTGTGCCACCCAGAACGAACTGGATGTCGATGCCGCGCGTACGCTTATCGCCAACGGCGTGAAAGCGGTGGCGGAGGGCGCCAATATGCCCACCACGATTGCGGCAACCGATCTGTTCCTGGAAGCAGGCGTCCTGTTTGCGCCGGGTAAAGCGGCGAATGCCGGGGGTGTGGCAACGTCAGGTCTGGAAATGGCGCAGAACGCCGCACGTCTTGGCTGGAAAGCGGAAAAAGTGGATGCGCGTCTGCACCACATTATGCTGGATATTCACCAGGCCTGTGTGGAGTATGGCGGCGAAGCGAAGCAGACTCACTATGTTCGTGGCGCAAACATTGCGGGCTTCGTGAAAGTGGCGGATGCGATGATCGGTCAGGGGCTTATCTAAGCCATTTTGCCGGGCGGCGCTGCGTCGACCCGGCTAGCATGTTCCATGCCCGGTAAGCGCAAAGCCGCCGGGCAATCTCATCAGGCGTTCAGTTAACCACCAGCGATGAGACAATTTCCCTGTGACGTTTAAGAATGATCGCGATTTGCTCATCCGCGGTAAGCTCGTTGAACATTTTTTCATTGCGATCGGAATGCGCGTTGCGCACAGTGGCGGGGATACGTACTTCGCTTTTTTCTATTGCTTTTTGCTCGCTCATTTTCCAGTCCTGCTACTCAATGGTCTGTGTTCGCGCGCATAATAATCCCGTTTAGCCGTGACAGGAAGACGACACCATCACGTCTTTTTACGAATTGTGCAAGTTAACGTCATCTTTGGGCAAAATCACGGTGATTCTACCGTGACTGCCCCTCTTCTTATGCATTTGCTGATGTCTTACCGCTAAACATGCCTCAGGCAACGGGCTGTGGAGGTGTCGGGTCGTCTTTACGTGGCTTGCGCGTTGTGCGTTTACCCGCTGTTTTTTTCTTCTCACCTGCCGGAGCGCTGATTCCCCGAAACCGCTGCACTGGCGTATTGCGCGCCTGATGAATCAACTCATGCAAGGTGCCAACCAGCGGCTGCATAAAGTCCTGGTAACGACACTGCTTCTCGCTGATTTGCGTCAGCACAGACTCCCAGTGCGCGGTCATATCCGGCCTGGCAGCCATCTCCGGCAGAGAATGGATCAACGCGCGTCCGGCGTCGGTCGAGAGGATATAGCGCCCTTTCTTACTGAGAAAACCACGCTTAAACAGCAGTTCGATAATCCCGGCGCGGGTGGCTTCTGTGCCCAGACCGTCCGTCGCACGCAGGATCTTTTTCAGATCTTTATCCTGCACAAAGCGGGCAATACCGGTCATTGCCGACAGCAGTGTCGCATCGGTGAAATGGCGCGGCGGTTGCGTCTGACGCTCCACAACCTCACCTTTTTCACACAGGAGTTCGTCACCTTTCGCCACCACCGGAAGCGGCGTGCCGTCGTTTTCTTCGTCGCGCTCTTTGGCACCCAGCAACGTGCGCCAACCCGCTTCGGCAAGGAAACGCGCTTTGGCGATAAATTTGCCGTTGGCAATATCCAGGTCGATCTGGCATTTACGGAACACCGCATCGGGGCAAAACTGCATCAGGTACTGACGCGCAATCAGATTGTAGACGTTGGCTTCACCTTCGCTCAGGTTCACCTTTGTACTGCGCGCGGTGGGAATAATGGCGTGGTGGGCATCCACTTTTTTGTCATCCCAGCAGCGGTTACGCAAATCGCCATTCACCACGGGCTGCGGCAGAAGATCCGGTGCATGGGCACCAATTGCGTTCATCACCGCATGACGCCCGGCATAATGTTCTTCCGGCAAATAGCGACAGTCCGAACGCGGATAGGTAATCAGCTTGTGGGTTTCATAGAGCTTCTGGCAGATGTCGAGTACGTTCTGCGCGCTCAGGCCATAGCGTTTCGCGGCTTCAATTTGCAGTGCCGAAAGCGAAAAAGGTAACGGCGCCGGCTCCGATTCCCGCTTATCGTTATACGCGGTAACGTTCGCCGGTTGCCCGGTAATACGGGCGACCACATGCTCGGCCAGCGGGCGGTGCAGTAAGCGCCCTTCTTCATCCTGATAAGGCTCACAGGCATCGCTCGGCTGCCACAGGGCGGTAAACCGCTCTCCGGCCGGGGTGACAATATGCGCCTTCACTTCGAAAAAATCTTTTGCCACGAAGTTCTCGATCTCTTCGTCGCGGCGCACCACCAGCCCAAGGACCGGCGTCTGTACGCGTCCAACGGAAAGTACCCCCTGATACCCGGCATTACGCCCAAGCAATGTATAGGCGCGTGTCATATTGATGCCGTACAGCCAGTCGGCGCGTGCACGGGCCAGTGCCGAGACGCACAGAGGAATAAACTCACTGTTGGCGCGCAGGCGAGAGATCGCCCGCTCCACCGCCTGGGGGTTAAGATCGTTAATCAGGCAGCGCTGGACCTGCTGACGCTTTTGCGGCGATAGTTCGAGGTAATCAAGCACCTCATCAACCAGCAACTGCCCTTCTCTGTCCGGGTCACCCGCGTGCACGACTTCCGTCGCTTCGGCGAGCAGCCGCTTGATCACATTAATCTGTTTGGTCACGGAAGGCCGCGGTTGCAGCCGCCATTTTTCGGGCACGATCGGCAGATCCGCCAGATTCCAGCGCGCATACCGGCTGTCGTAGACATCCGGCTGTGCCTGCTCCAGCAGGTGACCGATACACCAGGTCACCACCTGCCCGTTGCCACATTCAATATAGCCGTCGCCTTTGCGATGTGGCTTAGGTAGCACATCCGCAATGGCGCGGCCCAGACTGGGTTTTTCGGCAATAAACAACCGCATTGGCTTAACGGATCTCAATCATCGGACGCCCTGCGCGTGCGCTAACCAGCTCACCCACCGCCGCAAGGGTAATACCATATTCTGCCGCCGTGGCGTAAACGTCGCCTTCGGCTTCGGGGCTCACTGCCAGTAACAGGCCGCCAGAAGTCTGCGGGTCGCAGAGCAAATCGCGCACCGCATCCGGCATCTCGCCCATCAAATGACCGTAGCTGGCGAAATTACGCTGGGTGCCGCCCGGTACTGCGCCAAGCGCAATATACTCTTCAACACCGGGTAATTTCGGCACATCCTGATACCAGATTTGCGCCTGCACGCCGGCACCCTGGCACATTTCACTCAGGTGCCCCAGCAGACCAAAACCAGTGACATCGGTCATCGCCTTCACGCCACTGATGCCCGCAAACGCGGCTCCGGCCAGGTTCATCTGGCACATCACGTCCGTTGCCAGCCCAATGTGTTCGGGTTTTAACAGCGATTTTTTCTCGGCGGTCGTCAGCACACCAATGCCCAGCGGTTTGGTCAGGAAGAGACGGCAGCCCGCCTGCGCGGTACTGTTTTTCTTGATGCGATCGGTTGGCACAACGCCCGTCACCGCCAGCCCGAAAATGGGTTCCGGTGCATCAATAGAGTGCCCGCCCGCCAGAGCAATACCCGCCAGGCGGCAGGCATGGCGCCCCCCCTCAACCACTTCCCGGGCAATCTCCGGCGCCAGTTTGTTGACAGGCCAGCCTAAAATTGCAATCGCCATGATCGGTTTGCCGCCCATGGCGAAAATATCGCTAATCGCGTTAGTGGCAGCGATACGACCAAAGTCGAAAGGATTGTCGACAATGGGCATAAAAAAGTCGGTTGTGCTGATAACGCTGGTGCCGTTGCCGAGATCGTAGACCGCCGCGTCATCGCGGGTTTCGTTCCCCACAAGCAGGTTCGGGTCGATAAACTTCGCTTGCTCGCTATGCAGGATAGTATCGAGCACTTTGGGGGAAATTTTACAACCACAACCCGCTCCGTGGCTGTATTGCGTCAGACGAATACCTTGTTCGTTCATGGACAACTCCTGTCAGGACAATCCGGCTATGGTAACGCCCAAAACGTTGCATGATAAGCGTGACTGTCCGAATTGCGGCGGTTCGCTCACAATCCAGACAGTTTTACTGGCAAGTATCAGAAATAACGGACGAAAGGCGTGGTATCCGGTGTGCTAATGGTCGTAGAGGCTTTGAGTTGCGGGGTGCCAAGGTATAAGAAACCGACGACTTTATCATGCGCGCGGCAGTTCAGTGCCTCGCGGACAACCGGGCTGTCGGTCAATGGACCGGTACGCCAGATCCCGTTGAAACCCTGGGCCAGCGCCGCCATCTGCATCGCCATCACGGCGCAGCCTGCCGAGAGCAGTTGCTCCCACTGCGGCACTTTCGGATTCTCTTCACACTTCGCCACCACGGCGATAATCATCGGCGCGCGCGACGGTGAAGTCCGGGCTTTTTCTACCGCTTTTTCGTCCAGCCCGGCGCTGACAGCACCCTGCTCCAGCGTCTTGCCAAAGCGGGCCAGACCTTCGCCTTCAATAATGAAAAATTGCCACGGCTGTAGCGTACCATGGTCCGGCGCGCGCATCCCCGCACGGATAATATTGTCCAGTTGTTCGCCTGTCGGTGCCGGTTCAGCCAACCGGGAAGCACTACGGCGGTTGACGAGCAGTTCAAGTGCATCCATTAGTTAAACTCCTGTATTGAAATTTGTTCCTAAAATTAACACGTGCGTAGATTTTGTTACAGCACCGGCAGCGATTCCTGCTGACAACAGGAGCCCGGCTAATTAGGATAACCACACTTGCTGCTCAGGGCAGCGGCAAACGTTACTAACCAGGGAGAATACATGCGAACCCTTTGGCGCTTTATTGCCGTTTTTTTTAAGTGGACATGGCGATTGCTGAACTTTATCCGCAATCTGGTGCTCAATTTGTTCTTTATTTTATTGGTACTGGTCGGCGTGGGCCTGTGGATGCAGTTTAGCGACAGCAAAGCAGAACATGCCAGCCGGGGTGCGTTGTTGATGGATATTACCGGCGTGGTCGTGGATAAACCCTCCGCCAGTAACCGACTCGGCGCGCTGGGTCGCCAGTTCTTTGGCGCAAGCTCCGACCGCCTGCAGGAAAACTCGCTGTTCGACATCGTCGACACCATTCGTCAGGCGCAATCAGACCGGAATATCACCGGGATTGTGCTCGATTTGAAAAACTTTGCCGGGGCGGATCAACCGTCAATGCAGTATATCGGTAAGGCACTGCGCGAGTTCCGCGATAGCGGTAAGCCGGTTTATGCAGTGGGCGATAACTACAGCCAGGGGCAGTATTACCTCGCGAGCTTCGCCAATAAAATTTGGCTCTCGCCGCAAGGGGTGGTTGATCTGCATGGCTTCGCCACTAACGGCCTGTATTACAAATCCCTGCTCGACAAGCTGAAAGTCAGTACCCATGTGTTCCGCGTCGGCACCTATAAATCCGCCGTTGAACCGTTTATCCGCGACGACATGTCTCCGGCCGCGCGCGATGCAGATAGCCGCTGGGTGGGCGAACTTTGGCAAAATTATCTCAACACCATTGCCGCAAACCGTCAGGTTACCGCGCAACAGATTTTCCCTGGCGCACAAGGCGTGCTGGACGGTCTGCGTAAAGTAGATGGCGATACGGCGAAGTACGCGCTGGATAACAAACTGGTGGACGAGCTGGGCTCCAGCGCCGATGCGGAAAAAGCGCTGACCAAACAGTTTGGCTGGGATGATAAAGACAAGAATTTCCGCGCCATCAGCTATTACGATTATCAGCTGAAAAAACCGAGCGACATGGGCGACGCCGTAGCCGTGGTCTTTGCGAACGGCGCGATCATGGACGGTAACGAAACCCCGGGGAACGTGGGTGGCGATACCACTGCGTCGCAGATCCGCGACGCGCGTCTGGATCCGAAAGTGAAAGCCATTGTGCTGCGTGTTAACAGCCCTGGCGGCAGCGTCAGCGCCTCGGAAGTGATCCGTTCTGAACTGGCCGCGGCCCGTGCGGCAGGCAAACCGGTCGTGGTCTCGATGGGCGGTATGGCGGCATCCGGTGGTTACTGGATCTCAACGCCTGCGAATTACATCGTGGCGAATGCCAGCACCCTGACCGGGTCGATTGGTATTTTCGGCGTCATCAATACGCTGGAAAACAGCCTCGACAGCATTGGCGTGCATACCGACGGCGTGGCAACGTCTCCGCTGGCGGATGTCAGCGTGACCAAAGCGCTGCCGCCGGAAGTTCAGCAGATGATGCAGATCAGCATTGAGAACGGCTATAAACGCTTTATCACGCTGGTCGCTCAGTCGCGTAACAGCACGCCGGAGCAGATTGATAAAATCGCACAGGGCCATGTCTGGACTGGTCAGGATGCGAAAGCCAACGGGCTGGTCGACGGGCTGGGTGATTTCGACGATGCGCTAAACAAAGCGGCTGAGCTGGCGAAACTCAAACAGTGGCATGTGGATTGGTATCAGGATGAACCGTCATTCTTTGATCGCGTGATGGATAGCATGTCAGGTTCCGTACGCGCCATGTTGCCACAGGCATTGCAGGCGTATCTGCCCGCGCCGCTGGCCAGTGCGGCAGTTCAGGTCAAAGCTGAAACAGACAAACTGGCGGCGTTTAACGATCCGCAAAACCGCTACGCGTTTTGCCTGACCTGCGCCAACATTCGCTAACGAACTGCACGTTTTGTATTCAGGCGGAGATCGGCATCACGCTGGCTCCGCCTTTTCTTTGCGCTTTCGCTGTATCATTCATTCACTGCGTATATAATCCCCCCACTCTGTAACAACACATTTTCAATCATGCAAAAAAAATCGATTTATGTTGCCTACACTGGCGGTACCATCGGTATGCAACGTTCCGAACACGGCTACGTTCCCGTCTCCGGTCACCTGCAGCGTCAACTGGCGTTGATGCCTGAATTCCATCGCCCTGAAATGCCTGATTTCACCATCCACGAATATGATCCGTTGATGGACTCCTCCGATATGACGCCGGAAGACTGGCAGCATATTGCTGACGATATCAAAGCCCACTACGAGGATTATGATGGCTTTGTGATCCTGCACGGCACCGACACCATGGCATACACCGCCTCGGCGTTGTCGTTTATGCTGGAAAATTTGAGTAAGCCGGTTATCGTCACAGGCTCGCAAATCCCGCTGGCAGAGCTGCGTTCCGACGGTCAGATCAATTTGCTCAATTCGCTGTACGTGGCGGCCAACTTCCCGATTAACGAAGTGACGCTGTTCTTTAACAACCGCCTCTATCGCGGCAATCGCACCACTAAAGCACATGCGGACGGCTTTGACGCCTTTGCCTCACCGAACCTGTCGCCGCTGCTGGAAGCGGGAATACATATTCGCCGCCTTAATACCCCGCCTGCGCCGCACGGTAACGGCGAGCTGGTTGTTCATCCGATCACCCCGCAACCGATTGGCGTGGTGACAATCTATCCGGGTATCTCGGCAGACGTGGTAAGAAACTTTCTGCGCCAGCCCGTGAAAGCGCTGATTTTGCGCTCTTATGGCGTGGGCAATGCGCCGCAAAACGGGGAGTTTCTCAAAGAGTTACAGGAAGCCAGCGCTCGCGGCATTGTGGTGGTCAATCTGACGCAGTGTATGTCGGGTAAGGTCAATATGGGCGGCTACGCTACCGGTAATGCGCTGGCGCATGCGGGTGTGATTGGCGGGGCGGATATGACAGTAGAAGCCACGCTGACTAAACTGCATTATCTGTTGAGTCAGGATTTGGACGCCGCGGCGATTCGCAGCGCCATGACGCAGAATCTGCGCGGTGAGCTCACCGCAGACGAATAAGGAAAAGCCGATGAAACAACGCGCTTTGCTTTTGGTCGACCTGCAAAATGATTTCTGTGCAGGCGGCGCGCTGGCTGTGGCGGAAGGCGACAGCACGGTCGATGTGGCGAACACGCTGATCGACTGGTGCCAGGCACGCGGCGAACCTGTACTGGCGACCCAGGACTGGCATCCGGCTAACCACGGCAGTTTCGCCAGTCAGCACCAGGTTGCGCCCTTTTCACAAGGTATGCTTGATGGCCTGGCGCAAACCTTCTGGCCGGACCATTGCATACAGCACTGCGAAGGCGCAGCGTTGCATCCCCTGTTGAAAACCTCAGCCATCGATGCCGTGTTTCACAAGGGGCAAAGCCCGGTTATCGACAGCTACAGCGCTTTTTTTGATAACGGGCATCGGCAGAAAACCGAACTCGATGACTGGTTGCGTCAGCACGACATTGCTGAGTTAACCATCATGGGGCTTGCCACCGACTATTGCGTGAAATTCACTGTCCTGGATGCGCTGAAACTGGGCTATCGCGTCAACGTCATTACCGACGGCTGTCGTGGGGTGAACATCAATGCGCAAGACAGCGCCCACGCCTTTATGGAGATGGCCGCGGAAGGCGCAACGCTCTATACGCTGGCCGACTGGCAGGAAACCCAGGGGTAAGACTTTTGCGGGCCGCCGACTTCAACCCGGCTACTGGCAGGAAAACGTAGCCGGGATCTTGCGAATCATTGCATTTTCAGCGTCGCAATTGGCTTAGGCGTAATGCCAAAGTCTTCTTTCAGTTGCTGCTTGCTCTTCATCACCATCTGTCCTTGCGTGTCGATGGTCATGTGCTGCGCGTCGGTGTTATGGCGGGCCTGCCATAACATAACCAGTTGCAGGCTGTTCTCTTTTTGTTCTGCCGTCAGCGCAACACCATCCGGCCACTTACCCAATTCGACAGCCGTTACCAGACGTTGATAGATGTCCGGTGTCATACTGTTAATGACTTGTTCGAAATCCATGCTAAATTAACTCCACTGGAATAATAGCTGAATCGATTCCTCACCCCAGAGTCCGATCGCCGTTTTCATCGTCGGTAAAACTCAACGAGGCAGAATTCACGCAATAACGTTCACCGGTTGGTTGTGGACCATCCGGGAAAACATGTCCCAGATGCGCGTCACAACTACCGCAACGAATTTCAACACGCTGCATACCGTGCGAGTAATCGTTTATATAGCGAATGGACTCTTCACTTACTGGCTCAAAAAAGCTCGGCCAGCCGCAGCCTGAATCATACTTGGTCTGCGAATGAAACAGGGGAGCGTCGCAAACCAGACAGTGATACACGCCTTCACGTTTGTTGTGTAAAAGACGGCCTGTGAAAGGCGGCTCGGTACCGTGATCCTGTGTCACGTAGAACTGCATCTCCGTCAGATTTTTTTTCAGGTCATCCTGAGAGGATTTCGTAGTCATAAGCTCACATCTCGCGGTAAGAATTCGTACAACTTCACTTCGATTCTAACAAAACATTAACAATGAAGTGATAACTTTTGATCTAAACTTACTTGCTGCGAATCCCCGGGCGGGTAATTGTGATCACTCTCACATTTTTATCCTGCATGACCTTTAAAATTCGGGGCGGCGTCCCCATATGGGGAGCATGCTCATAGGAAGAGTGAGACGAGTCAGTCGAACAAAGGTTATGCGGAGGATTGATTTGTCGCAATGATTGACACGATTCCGCTTGACGCTGCGTAAGGTTTTTGTAATTTTACAGCCAACCTTTTATTCACTAACAAATAGCTGGTGGAATATATGACTATCAAAGTAGGTATCAACGGTTTTGGCCGTATCGGTCGCATTGTTTTCCGTGCTGCTCAGGAACGTTCTGACATCGAAATCGTTGGTATCAACGATCTGTTAGACGCAGAATACATGGCTTACATGCTGAAATATGACTCTACTCACGGCCGTTTCAACGGTACCGTAGAAGTCAAAGACGGCCATCTGGTTGTTAACGGCAAAACCATCCGTGTTACTGCTGAAAAAGATCCGGCTAACCTGAAATGGAACGAAATCGGTGTTGACGTTGTAGCAGAAGCTACCGGTATCTTCCTGACCGACGAAACCGCGCGTAAACACATCACTGCTGGCGCGAAAAAAGTTGTTCTGACTGGTCCTTCCAAAGACAACACCCCGATGTTTGTTAAAGGCGCTAACTTTGACAAATACGAAGGCCAGGACATCGTTTCTAACGCATCCTGCACCACCAACTGCCTGGCGCCGCTGGCAAAAGTTATCAACGACAACTTCGGCATCATCGAAGGTCTGATGACCACTGTTCACGCGACCACTGCAACTCAGAAAACCGTTGATGGCCCGTCTCATAAAGATTGGCGCGGCGGCCGTGGCGCATCCCAGAACATCATCCCGTCCTCTACCGGTGCAGCTAAAGCTGTAGGTAAAGTACTGCCAGAACTGAATGGCAAACTGACTGGTATGGCGTTCCGCGTTCCGACTCCGAACGTATCTGTTGTTGACCTGACCGTTCGTCTGGAAAAAGCAGCGTCTTACGAAGAAATCAAGAAAGCAATCAAAGCGGCTTCTGAAGGCGCAATGAAAGGCGTTCTGGGTTACACCGAAGACGACGTTGTATCTACCGATTTCAACGGCGAAGTTTGCACTTCCGTGTTCGATGCTAAAGCAGGTATCGCACTGAACGACAACTTCGTGAAACTGGTATCCTGGTACGACAACGAAACCGGTTACTCCAACAAAGTTCTGGACCTGATCGCTCACATCTCTAAATAAGTTGAGATGAGACATTGATCTATAAAGGCGACTTCGGTCGCCTTTTTTTATGTTTCGCGTCATCCTGAAAGCTGCTTCCTCACTGGCGCTGCTCGCGGATGCTGGCCGCAGAATTCTCTGTGCTCCCGGCTCTCTTCAGACTTGCCGTCCCGATGCAGCTTTCATGATTTTGTGTCTCGCTAAACGAAGGATTGCACCATGATAAACAAAATTTTTGCTCTCCCGGTTGTTGAACAAATTTCCTCCGCCCTCTCTCGCCGCCTGATGGACGAACTGGACGTTATCGTTATCGACCACCCACAAGTTAAAGCCTCTTTTGCTCTGCAGGGCGCACATCTGCTCTCCTGGAAACCGCAGGGAGAAGACGAAGCGCTGTGGTTGAGCGGCAACACGCCGTTTAAAAACGGCGTGGCGTTGCGCGGCGGCGTACCGATCTGCTGGCCATGGTTTGGCCCGGCTGCACAGCAGGGTCTGCCTGCTCACGGTTTCGCACGTAACCTGGCATGGACACTGAAAGCGCATAATGAAGATGATAAGGGGGTTGTGCTGACATTTGAGCTGCACAGCAGCGAAGCGTCCCGCCAATACTGGCCGCATGATTTCACGCTGTTTGCCCGCTATAAATTGGGTAAAACCTGCGAAATCGAACTGGAAGCGCACGGCGATTTCGAAACCACCTCAGCGCTGCATACCTATTTCAACGTCGGCGATATCCATGCGGTGAAAGTCAGCGGTCTGGGCGATCGTTTCATTGATAAAGTGAACAACGCGCAAGAAGATGCACTGACCGATGGCGTACAGACATTCCCGGATCGCACCGATCGCGTCTATCTGAATCCGGAAGCCTGCAGTGTGATCCATGACAGTGCGCTGAACCGCACCATTGAAGTGATCCATCACCATCATACTAACGTTGTCGCATGGAACCCGGGTCCGGCGCTCTCCGCCAGCATGACCGACATGCCGGATGATGGTTATAAAACATTTGTTTGTGTTGAATCAGCCTGCGCGACCGCGCCGCAAAAAACCACCGAAGAAAAACCGTCTCGCCTGGCGCAGACGATCCGCGTGGTTAAACGCTAATTGTGATAGCCCGGGTAAGCCGTGTTCCCGGGCTCTCCCCGACTTATTCGGGCAACAGCATCCGCATCTTATACACTTATGCGCGACGCGCTACACCACATCCAGGGGTGTTTTACGCCCCGGTGCCGGAAATGCGTTATCCAGCCGCGCCAGATCCTCTGCGCTCAGCGTAATGTTCAACGCAGCGGCATTTTCCCGGGCATGCGCCACAGTGCCCGCTTTTGGAATAGCCATCACCCCCTCGTGACTAATAACCCAGGCCAGCAGAATTTGTGCCGCCGTCGCGTTATGGGCTCGAGCAATATCCGTCACTACGCTGTTATTCAGCAATCCATCACGCAGACGCCCGGCCTGCGCCAGCGGGCAGTATGCCATCACCGGCATCTGTTGTTGCTGGCACCAGGGCAGCAGGTCATATTCGATACCGCGCGACCCCAGATGATAGAGCACCTGATCGGTCACGCAGGCTTTACCACCCTGCACCCGCCAGAGTTCCTGCATATCGGCATAATCGAGGTTCGACACACCCCAGCGGCGAATTTTGCCCTGCGCAATGAGGGTCTCCATCACCTCCACCGTTTCAGCCAGCGAAAAATTTCCCCGCCAGTGCAGCAGATAGAGATCGAGATAATCGGTTTTCAGACGGCGCAGGCTCGCCTCACAAGCCGCAATTGCTTTTTTACCGCCGGCATTCCACGGATACACTTTCGACACCAGGTAGACTTTGTCGCGTAATCCACCCTGCAGGGCATCACCGACCACCTCTTCTGCCCCACCGTCCGCGTACATTTCCGCCGTATCGATAAGCGTAAGCCCGGCATCAATGCCCGCCCGTAGTGCATCCACCTCTTTACTGTGCTGGCGGTCATTCTCCCCCATATACCAGGTACCCTGACCAATAGCAGGCAGTGTCACCTCGCCTGCGAAGACCACATTTCTCTCTGCCATATCATCCTCCTGCGCTAAATGCACCACCGTAAAGCAAAACAGGGCCAATGGCCCTGTTTTAATGCACAGATTGCACTATAAAGACGCACAATCAGAAACGATACGTTACCCCTGCCGATAACAATCCGGCCCAGGATTTATCCACCATCGGACTGTCTTTAATTTCATCAGACAGATGGGTATAGCGCCCGGTGCCGTAAACGCTCCAGTTGTCGTTCAGACGATAGCTGGCGGTAAGTTCCAGATAAGGGCTCCAGCCATTGTCCGGATCGTAGCTATTAAGGCCGCTGCGACGTGATTCTTCGCGCGATACACCATAATAGTACTCGTTTTGATTATCGCTGTTCCATTCAACCCCGATACCCGGCGTCAGCGTCAGGCCACCATTGGTATAGCGATACAGCCAGGCCAGATCCCATGTCACACCATTACTGTTGTCCAGCACATCACCAGCCAGAGACGTGCGCAGGAAACCGTATTCGGTGTTATGAATATACGAAAGCCCCGCCACTGCGGTTGACTTACGTTTATTCAACTGACGCAGTTGATTATTGTCACTGTCACCCGGCTTAAAGCTCCAGGGCGAATATGCGGCAAAGATGGAGAGTTGGTCGGCCTGATCATTCCACAGGTAGTAGCCGCCGCCTAAACCACGGAACCAGAAGTCATCACTTTCATAGGTGATAACCGGGATCGGATAGGTTTTATTGTCGTACTGTTTATACGGAGTCTCTACAACGCCCACGCCCGCCCCCAGGGAGAAGTTGCTTTCGGCATTGGCAGTAAAAGTAGAAGAAGCGATCAGCACGCCCAGTGCCAGGAGTTTGAGTTTCATCACAGTCCATTAATTCCTGTAGTCAATAATCGGCGGAGTGAAGTTTAACCGTCCAGAACAGTCTACCCAAATTTTTTTACTTAACCATTACAAAACTAAACCCTATAGCCTGTGGTCTGTATATGACAGGGGGCTTACTGTTTTATGAAGCCGCTGTGATTTGAGAGTGGAAGGCTTATCACAAAAGAAAGCATTTGTGGATGAGTTATTGATATGTCATTGAAATTAGTTTTAGGCAGCATGCAAGTTTTGCAAATGCCATCTACGCTTAAATTAAGAAGACGATTTAACGAACCCGCATATTGTTAATAACATGCAACCTGGCATGAGGGTTGCTGTATGACTCTTAGCGTCGTTCAGTTAACGCTTCCGGGAGCCTCTACTATTCATATGAACGGCTCTTTACCTGTGCTAAAAAACGAAAGGACGGCATGCCATGAATATATTCGATCACTACCGCCAGCGCTATGAAGCTGCCAAGGACGAAGAGTTCACACTGCAGGAATTTCTTACCATCTGTCGGCAAGACCGCAGTGCCTACGCTAACGCGGCAGAAAGGTTACTGATGGCCATTGGTGAGCCAGTGATGGTGGATACTGCTCAGGAGCCACGGCTTTCCCGTCTCTTTTCGAACCGGGTTATCGGACGCTACCCGGCGTTTGAAGAGTTCTATGGCATGGAAGAAGCAATCGAGCAAATTGTGTCTTATCTCAAACATGCCGCCCAGGGGCTGGAAGAGAAGAAACAGATCCTTTATCTGCTCGGTCCGGTCGGGGGCGGTAAATCCTCGCTTGCCGAACGCCTGAAATCCTTAATGCAGCGGGTACCGATTTACGTGCTGAGCGCCAATGGCGAACGCAGCCCGGTCAACGACCATCCGCTATGTCTGTTCAACCCGCAGGAAGACGCGCAGATTCTGGAAAAGGAATATAACGTTCCGCGTCGTTACCTCGGCACCATCATGTCGCCGTGGGCGGCTAAACGCCTGCATGATTTTGGCGGTGACATCAGCAAATTCCGCGTGGTCAAAGTCTGGCCATCCGTACTTGAACAAATCGCCATCGCGAAAACAGAACCGGGCGATGAGAACAACCAGGACATCTCTGCTCTGGTGGGTAAAGTGGACATCCGTAAACTGGAAAACCACGCACAAAACGATCCCGATGCCTATGGCTACTCCGGCGCACTGTGCCGCGCGAACCAGGGCATCATGGAATTCGTTGAGATGTTCAAAGCGCCTATTAAAGTGCTGCACCCATTGCTGACCGCTACCCAGGAAGGCAACTACAACGGGACCGAAGGGATTTCCGCCCTGCCCTTTAACGGCATCATTCTTGCGCATTCAAACGAATCAGAGTGGGTCACTTTCCGTAATAACAAAAACAATGAGGCGTTCCTTGACCGCGTCTATATTGTCAAAGTCCCTTATTGCTTGCGGATCTCCGAAGAGATCAAAATTTACGAAAAACTGCTTAACCACAGTGAGTTGACCCATGCGCCATGCGCCCCGGGTACGCTGGAAACGCTGGCCCGCTTCTCGATTTTGTCGCGCCTGAAAGAGCCGGAAAACTCCAGCATCTACTCGAAAATGCGTGTCTACGACGGTGAAAGCCTGAAAGATACGGACCCGAAAGCGAAGTCCTACCAGGAGTATCGCGATTACGCCGGGGTGGATGAAGGGATGAACGGTCTGTCGACGCGTTTTGCCTTTAAGATCCTCTCCCGTGTGTTTAACTTCGATCATGCCGAAGTCGCCGCTAACCCGGTACATCTCTTTTATGTACTGGAACAGCAGATTGAACGTGAGCAGTTCCCGCAAGAGCTGGCAGAGCGTTATCTGGAATTCCTCAAAGGCTACCTGATCCCGAAATATGCTGAATTTATTGGCAAAGAGATCCAGACGGCCTATCTGGAATCCTACTCTGAATACGGACAGAATATTTTCGACCGTTATGTCACGTATGCAGATTTCTGGATTCAGGATCAGGAATACCGCGATCCGGATACCGGTCAGTTGTTTGACCGTGAATCGCTGAATGCTGAACTGGAAAAAATTGAAAAACCGGCCGGGATCAGTAACCCGAAAGATTTTCGTAACGAGATTGTCAACTTCGTGCTGCGTGCCCGTGCTAACAATAGTGGCCGTAACCCGAACTGGACCAGCTACGAAAAACTGCGCACGGTTATCGAGAAAAAAATGTTCTCGAATACCGAAGAGTTGCTGCCTGTTATTTCGTTTAACGCCAAAACCTCAACCGACGAACAGAAAAAACACGATGACTTTGTCGATCGTATGATGGAGAAAGGATACACCCGCAAACAGGTTCGCCTGCTGTGTGAATGGTATCTGCGTGTACGTAAATCATCATAATGCCAAAATGGCCCGGCAGCGCAGCGCTGACCGGGCCTGAACAATCTGTGCGTATCTTCGTTTTTCGCGGCGCAGGCAGGTGGCAAGCGGGCGGCTCGTGACATACTGACAGGGTCAGTACGTTGTGGAGCGAAAGCAGCCAATACCGGCGGCACGAAGTACAATGGATAGAGTTGGCAAATGCAGTACGGGAGGGACTTATGACCTGGTTCATAGACCGGCGTCTTAACGGTAAAAACAAGAGCACGGTTAACCGCCAGCGATTTTTACGCCGTTATAAAGCGCAAATAAAACAGTCGATCTCCGAGGCCATCAATAAACGCTCGGTCACCGACGTGGAGAATGGTGAGTCCGTCTCCATCCCGAACGAGGACATCAGCGAACCGATGTTTCATCAGGGACGCGGCGGTCTTCGCCATCGCGTCCATCCGGGTAACGACCATTTTGTGCAAAACGACCGCATCGAGCGTCCTCAGGGAGGCGGTGGCGGTGGTGGCAGCGGTCAGGGCGAAGCCAGCGCTGACGGCGAAGGCCAGGATGAATTCGTTTTCCAGATTTCAAAAGATGAATATCTCGATCTGCTGTTCGAGGATTTGGCGCTGCCAAACCTGAAAAAGAACCAGCAGCGTCAGCTCAATGAATTTAAGACTCACCGAGCCGGCTATACGGCAAACGGTGTTCCCGCCAATATTAGCGTCGTGCGTTCACTACAAAACTCGCTGGCGCGCCGTACCGCGATGACAGCAGGCAAGCGTCGTCAGCTACGTGAACTCGAAAGTGACCTGGACATTGTCGCCAAAAGCGAACCGGCCCAGTTGCTGGAAGAAGAGCGTCTGCGTAAGGAAATTGCCGAACTGCGCGCGAAAATCGAACGTGTCCCCTTTATCGACACCTTCGATTTACGCTACAAAAATTATGAAAAACGCCCGGAGCCTTCAAGCCAGGCGGTAATGTTCTGTCTGATGGACGTATCTGGTTCAATGGATCAGTCGACAAAAGACATGGCGAAGCGCTTTTATATCCTGCTCTATCTGTTCCTGAGCAGAACCTATAAAAACGTAGAAGTCGTCTATATTCGTCACCACACCCAGGCGAAAGAGGTTGATGAGCATGAGTTTTTCTACTCGCAGGAGACCGGCGGTACCATTGTCTCCAGCGCGCTGAAACTGATGGATGAAGTGGTCAAAGAACGTTATGACCCGGCGCAGTGGAACATCTATGCGGCACAGGCATCGGATGGCGATAACTGGGCCGATGACTCACCGCTATGTCATGAAATTCTGGCGAAGAAAATTCTGCCCGTTGTGCGTTACTACAGCTATATCGAGATAACACGCCGCGCGCACCAGACGCTGTGGCGCGAATATGAACATCTGCAGACGATGTTTGATAATTTCGCAATCCAGCATATCCGCGATCAGGAAGACATCTACCCGGTGTTCCGCGAGCTTTTCCACAAGCAGAACGCCAGCTCCAACTAAACATAGAGAAAGCCAGTGCTCTGCGCGCTGGCTTTTTCTCCTCGCCGCAAACGCGCAAATTACGGTACAAAAATGCAGCTATTTGCCCCCTTGCATCGTGGCAAATATGGCATATTACTTCCCAGACAAACTCGATTCTTACTTCGTTCCTTGCGAACGTCGTTTTTTCAACAGTACACATAAAAGCGTTTGTAAAGTGCTAGTACTTTTAAGCCGCCAATTTTGAGGCGGCTTTTTTATTTTCATCTTCGGGTAACTGCATTACTCTTAATTTTTATTACGTTTCTCCAGGAGTGATGATGTCAGAGATTGCCAGCCAAAATATCCATCAACATCTTATTGAAACCCTTGATAATTCTCAGGCACGCTACCGCATCGTCGAGCATGAAGCATCCGGTAAATGTGAAGCCGTGAGTGAAATTCGAGGTACAGCGCTGGGCCAGGGAGCGAAAGCGCTGGTGTGTAAAATCAAAGGCAATGGCGTGAAAATGCATGTACTGGCGATCCTTGCCGCTGACCTGCAGGCCGATTTAGCACGGCTGGCCTCTTTTTTTGGCGGCAGTAAAGCTTCGCTGGCAAGCCCTGCCGAAGTCGAAACCTTAACGGCTTGCGTATTTGGTGCGATCCCGCCATTCAGTTTCCATCCCGAACTCAAACTGGTTGCCGACCCGCTGCTTTTTACGCGTTATGAAGATATTGCTTTCAACGCCGGACTGCTGGAAAAGTCGATAATTCTCAATACGAAAGATTATTTGCGTATTGCCCGTCCTGAACTGGTGAATTTTCACCGCGAGGGTTAAGAACGTTTCTCTGCTGCGTATTAAAACGCATGCAGAGATGTTCTGATTTATTACAATTTTTATTTTTAATTTTTATCGTTATCCTGTATCACCGTAGGTCCGGCCAATCGGCGGCGAGAATTTCAATTCTTAGCGCCCCCTATGCTCCATCATCCCACATGATCCCCTCTTTTCAGGAAACCGCATCATGTACAGGATAAGGATAGTTTTAAACGCAGTGGGTCTTCTGCTGCTGAGCCTTACGGGCGAGGCTGTTGCAACATGTGCGCTTGAGCCAGTACCCGACTATATGGCGACCGGGCCGGTCTCCGTTGTCGCGCCACTTGATTCACGTATTTTCTCTGTCCCGCCCGATCTCCCTGTCGGCGCGCAAATCTCAAAAATGTATATTAACATGTCAAACAATCCTACTGGCTGGCATATTAAGTGCACTTCCGGCAACACTCTCTATCTCATGTACCTATACGATACTTTGCCAGGTACGTTGGTTCCGGGATTTAGCGATGTTTATAAGACGGATCTGGATGGCATTGGCGTTCGTTATTTAACCAACTATGCCAGCGAGCCCTCTTTCCCGTTTTGGCATATAGAGGGCGTGGGCATGGAACAATACATCCCCGCCTCAATGCAATTCAAAATGGGGCTCCAGTTTATCAAAACCGCCAATGTGACACAGGCGGGCATCATAACCGCCACGAAACTACCCAGTATCCGTATTGCTGCCGGGCAATCAGGTCAACTTGTTTATATTGCTAAACTCAGCGTCAGCGGAAATTTTGAAGTCAACACCCCTACCTGCAATATCGCGCCGCTCAGCGCCAATATGTCGGTGCAAATGGGCGAACATAACAAAAAAGTTTTTAAAGGCGTGGGTACCGGTAGCCCATGGAAAAACGCCAGCATTCAGTTAATTAGTTGCCAACGCTTCTATGGCAATATGCCCACGGGTGATTCAAGCACCAGCATTAATGGCGTTACCACAACCAACCCACTCACCCTTAATTCCGTGTCGCTGACATTAACGCCGCGCAATGGTATGGTCGATGCGACAAAAGGGATCATGAAAATTGATGAGGAAACAGGAAAAGCGACAGGCGTGGGCATTCAGCTTTCTACCACAGAAAGCACGACAGGGATTATCAATCTCAACGAAAAATTGACCACCAGCATTCCAAATAGCGCATCAACGACACTTACCCTACCGCTCTATGCACGCTATGTGCAGACAGAAAGCAGCGTAAATGCCGGTACGGCGAATGGACGCCTGGAATATACGGTGACCTATCAATAAAGCATGTATCCGTGACAAGGCCGCCGGAGAGCAACTGGCTGTAATGGCTAACAATTAAAGTACTCTCTACGGCCAGCCCGCTTTTTCCAGCGCAAGAACAGAAACTACCAGCACCACCATGATGGCGATAAATGACGACGCGATGATAACGCCATCTGTCAGCATAAAATCATTCATTTTCAACCTGCCTCTTTTTAGCCCGGTTTTCTTATTCATAATGTTACCGGGTGACAATTCGATGACAGTTTCGGGTTATTCAAGTGAATATTCTGACGCTGAAACGATTCCTGCCGCCTGCTTACCAACACGTTATAAACGCAGTGCTAAATAATGTTTTTCATTGCATGCTTACTAAATTGTTACCGGTATCACGAAAAGCAGTTTCCATAATTCCGATGACAAATCTCGCAATTGTTATAAATACAATCTTGCAACACCCTTATTCTGTAGCGCACTTCTGAAATAACCTTATAAACCCAGGTGAATACAATGAATTTAACGATCACCCGTAAAGAGAAAATCAGTTATGGACTCGGTGATATGGCAAGCCATGTCGGGCTGGATAATGTCATTATATTTCTGACGTTTTATTACACCGACGTTGTTGGATTACCCGCCGCGTTTGTTGGCACCATGTTTCTGCTGGCCCGTACCGCCGATGCCATTATTGACCCGGCAATGGGTTATCTTGCCGACCGGACAAATTCACGTTGGGGTAAATTCCGCCCGTGGATGCTGTGGCTGGCCTTGCCTTTTGGCATCAGTTGCCTGTTAACCTACGCCGTGCCTGAATCTTTAACCCTGACCGGTAAAATGGTGTTCGCGACAATTACCTATACCTTTATGATGTTGATGTATACGGCGATCAATATCCCTTACTGTTCAATGGGTGCGGTCATTACTCCCAATAACGAAGATCGTATTTCACTGCAATCGTATCGCTTCTTTTTAGCCACTCTTGGCGGTGCAATGTCGACATTCTTTATGATGCCGCTGGCGCAATATCTCGGCGGTGACGATAAATTATCCGGCTACCGCTGGGCTATGGCGATAATGGCCAGTGCCGCCGTCGTCATGTTCTGGATCTGCTTTGCCAATACCCGCGAACGTATTAAAGCGCCTGCAACCCACAATAATTATCTCGGCGAATTACGCGATTTATTACGAAACGACCAGTGGCGCGTGGTCTCTGTGCTGGTTATTACCAACATCGGTTTTGGGGTCATTCGCCTTGGCGCGATGATGTACTTCGTCACTTATTATCTGGGCAGCGCCAGTTATTTTATGTGGATGCTGGGCGCTCATATTCTGGGTAAAGCAGCCGGTAGCGCGCTGGCAAAACGCCTGACCCGCAACTTTAGCAAAGTACAAATGTTCGGTTACTGTGCTGTCCTCGCCGGTGTACTGAGCATCGCCCTCTTCTTCGCGCCGAAATCGATATACGTGCTGGTGCCACTGACTTTCGTGGTATCTACCCTCTACCAGGCCACCACCACGCTGATGTGGGTCATGATGGCGGATGTCGCCGACTACGGGGAATGGTTGCAGGGTAAACGCATGGACGGCGTGATTTTCTCGACCTTTCTCGCCGTGCTCAAACTCGGCATGGCCATCAGCGGCGCTATTGTCGGCTGGACGTTAGGGCTGAGCGGCTATGTCGCCAATGCGCCAGAACAGACATCGGTTGCAATGTACTGCATTGTTGCCCTCTTCACCGTGGTGCCGGGGCTGCTGTCGCTGGCCGCTTTTGCCACCCTGCGCTGGTACAAACTCGACGATAACACCATGAAATCTATCAATCTTGCCCGTCATAGTCTCTCGTAAAAAGGACCTGTTATTCATGAGCGAACTTATCCAACACCCGGACAGTATTGAATGGCGCTTCGAGCGTCAGATCCTGCGCGTTGAAGCCTGGGGAGAGCACAGCCTGCGCGTGCGTGCCACCTGCGCCCCGGCCTTTAGTGACAATCTGCACGCCCTGTTGCCACCGCAGAGCTGTCAGCCACAGATAACCGCGGGCGCGGAACAGCTAACGCTGCGCAACGGTAACATCACCGCGGTGCTTAATCTGAAAGGCCAACTGGCGTTTTACAACCAGCGTGGCGAATTGTTGCTTGAGGAGATGTGGCGGCAGCGTTCAACCGTCGGTATCGGTGCCAGTGAAAAAAGCCAGGACAAATATATCAGCGCTCTGAAACTCGATGGTCGTGAATTTAAACCACTGCCCGGCGGCAAGTATCAATTGACCGTTCGTTTTGAATCGCGCCCGGATGAACGTGTTTACGGCATGGGGCAATATCAGCAGCCATGGCTGGATCTGAAAGGTTGTGCGCTGGAGCTGGCGCAGCGCAATTCACAGGCCAGCGTCCCTTTTATGCAGTCGAGCCTCGGCTATGGTCTGTTATGGAACAACCCGGCAATTGGTGAAGCCAACTTCGCCAAAAACCAGACCACCTGGCTTGCTCGCGTCACTCAGGAGATGGATTACTGGATCACCGCTGCTGATAGTGTCCAGCAGCTTACCCGCCAGTACGCCAAAGCCACCGGAACGCCGCCGCCTGCCCCGGCATTCACCAGCGGCCTATGGCAATGCAAACTGCGCTATCGTACCCAGCAGGAGGTACTGGAGGTCGCCCGCGAGTACCGCCGTCGTCATCTGCCGCTCTCGGTGATGGTCATTGATTTCTTCCACTGGCCGAATCAGGGCACCTGGTGTTTTGATCCCATCGACTGGCCAGATCCGAAGGCGATGGTCGACGAGCTGAAATCGATGGGCATTGAGCTGATGGTTTCCGTCTGGCCAACGGTGGAAGCGCGCAGCCCACTCTTTCCGGTGATGAAAGCCAAAGGTTTACTGGTCACCAGCGATCGCGGCGTGCAGGTTAATCTCGATTTTATGGGCAACACCACCTTCTTTGACGCCACCCACCCGCAGGCGCGTGAATTTGTCTGGGAGACAGTGAAGAAAAACTATTACGATCTGGGCATTAAGTTGTTCTGGCTGGATGAAGCCGAACCGGAGTATCGCGCCTACGATTTTGACAACTACCGCTACCACGCCGGGCCTGTACTGGAGGTGGGGAATCAATATCCGCGGGATTTCGCCCAAGGTTTTTATGAGGGTCTGCAAGCCTGCGGTGAGCGCGATATCGTTAACCTGGTACGCTGCTCCTGGGCGGGTAGCCAGCGTTTTGGTGTGCTGGCCTGGTCCGGTGATGTGCATTCATCGTTCCATGCATTTCGTAACCAGTTCGCCGCCGGGTTAAATATGGGGCTGGCGGGCATCCCCTGGTGGACGACCGATATTGGCGGTTTCCAGGGTGGAAATGTTAACGACCCGGCTTTCCACGAACTGTTGATCCGCTGGTTCCAGTGGGCGGTTTTTTGCCCGGTACTGCGTATGCATGGCTACCGTGAACCGCAAATCCAGCCGCCGGAAAGCTACCGTAACGGCATCCCGCAATGCAACAGTGGTTCGCCTAATGAGCTGTGGAGCTACGGCGAAGAGAACTACGCCATCATGCAGCACTGGCTGTCCGTGCGTGAAAAACTGCGCCCCTATGTGGATGCGCTGTTCGCTAATGCCCACCAGTATGGCGATCCGCTGATGCGCCCACTGTTCTGGCACTACCCGGATGAGCCACAAAGCTGGCAGGAGGAAGACCAGTATCTGTTTGGCGAGGATATTCTGGTGGCGCCTGTTCTGCACGCGGGGCAACGCCAACGTGAAGTCTGGCTGCCAGGTCATCATGGCTGGGTGGATCTGAATGGCGAGCGCTATCAGGGCCAGCAGCGAATTACCGTCAATGCCGGGCTGGAGACGATCCCGGTCTTTATGCGTGAAGGGAGCAACGCGGCCGCTCTTTTGTCCGCTGTTTAAGGCAAACGCCTGAAAACGTGTGTTTCGTTATAAAAAGCCTGCTTAACAATGCGCATCCGCGTAAGGTAATGTAAGCAGGCTTATTTTTTCATTGGCAAGGAACGAAACACTCTCCATGTTTGATACCACTCTCTTTATCCTTATTGGCCTTGTGGCACTGAGCTTCTTTAGCCACAACACCACCGTCGCCGTTGCCGTTATGGTGTTGATCATAATTCGTATCACGCCGCTCAATGCTTACTTTCCGTGGGTCGAAAAGCAGGGTTTGACGCTCGGTATTGTCATTCTGACCATTGGCGTTATGGCGCCCATCGCCAGCGGATCATTGCCACCATCAACGCTGATTAGCTCTTTTCTGAACTGGAAATCGCTGATAGCCATCGCTGTAGGGGTTTTTGTCTCCTGGCTGGGGGGCCGTGGGGTGACACTGATGAGCGCGCAGCCCTCGCTGGTCGCCGGGCTTCTGGTGGGCACCGTACTGGGTGTGGCCCTGTTCCGGGGCGTGCCGGTAGGGCCACTGATTGCGGCAGGTCTGGTTTCGCTGTTAATTGGTCGGCAGTAAATGCCGCCTCTGCCAGCGTTTAACCCCAAGCTCCAGTAGCGTACACAGCAGGTAATAGACCAGACCGGTGAAGATAAACAAGGCCGCCGGGTAAACCTGTACCCGGTTATTCACCTGCCCGGCCACCGTGGTCAGCTCCGGCACATTGACGATAAAGGCCAGAGAGGTGTCTTTCAGCAGAGCAATAAGCAACCCCACGTAAGACGGAATGGCATTACGTAACGCCTGTGGCAGCAGCACCAGGCGCAGAATGTCCAGGCTGCCAAACCCACCGCTTATCGCCGCCTCATATTGCCCCTTCGGTAATGCGTTAAGCGCCGCCAGCGTCGAGTACATGACCGATGCCGAGGTAAACCACGCCAGCGCCAGGGTAACGGTAACCGCCCCCGGCAAGTCAGCGCCAGTGAGCCACGGCAGCAAAAACCACAGCCAGAAGATGACAAAAATCAGCGGGATCCCACGAATCAACTCTGCCCACAGAAAGAGCAGCTTGCGCGGCCAGCCCGCAAAACGCCACGCGCAGCAGGCGAGCAACACGCCGCCGGGGAATGCCAGCACCGCCGCCCCCAGAGTCATCAATACCGATAACAGCACGCCGCCCGGTTCGCCCTGTGCGGCACGGCCCAGCAGCAGATAACCGAGGTTATCGGTAATCACGGTAAGATTATCGATCACGGTGTGCCTCCTTGCGGACCATTGCCCGCCATCCGCGCGGCAGGTTAAACAGCAGGCTCATTAGCAGCCCCAGCGCCAGATACAGCACACTTCCCACCGTAAAGGCTTCCAACGCGTGGGCGTTAAAGCTTTCAATTTGCCGGGTCTGGTAGGTGAGCTCCGCAAAACCGATGCCGGTCGCCAGCGATGAGAGTTTCATCAGGTTCAGATACTGCCCCACTACCGGCTGCCAGGCGTTCTCCAGCCCCTGCGGCAGAAGCACCCAGCGAAACAGCGCCAGATCGCTAAAGCCCTGCGATTTTGCCGCTTCAATTTGCCCACGCGGCACGGCATGCAGCCCGGCCTGAATCTCTTCAACCAGAAATGCCGCCGTGAATAGCCCAAGCGCCCACGCCGAAGAGAGAAATTCCGGGGTAAACCACCAGACATCTCCCGGCAAAATACTAAAGGCGTGGTCATCGTTGACGTACTGACGAAATGCCAGCGGCAACACGTTCCAGGCAGCGAAATACCAGAACAGCAGTTGCACCAGTAGCGGCGTATTGCGAAACAGCGAAACCCATCCCGCCACTACCGCTCGCCCCACCTTACCGCCTGCCAGACGCAGGGCCAGCAGAAACACCGTCATGGCGGTCGCAAGGATAATCCCCACCACCGTGACCCAGATGGTGGTCAGAAAGCCAGACGTGAGCCATTGTGCGGGTTGGCCGGTAAAGACGCCCGCCCAGTCGAGATGAATCCCCATTACAGCTCCTTGCCGTCAGCATGGAGCGGATTGAGCACTTTTTGCAGGAAGCGCCGGGCGCGCGGATGCTGCGGTGCGGTGAAAAACGCCTCCGGTGCGGCCTGTTCGAGGATTTCCCCGCCGTCGATAAATATCACCCGGTCAGCAATTTCGCGGGCAAATTGCATCTCGTGGGTCACCACGATCAAGGTGATCCCGCTGTGGGCCAGTGATTTCATCACCTGCAAAACTTCGCCAATCATCTCCGGGTCGAGCGCCGATGTCGGTTCATCAAACAGGATGATATGCGGCCCTGCCGCCAGGGTGCGGGCGATGGCCACCCGCTGTTGCTGACCGCCGGAAAGCTGCGCCGGGTAGTGGCTGGCTTTGTCGCTCAACCCAACACGTTCCAGCAGATCCAAAGCGATTTTTTTCGCGTCTGCTGCCGACTTGCCATGAATGCGGGTTAACGCCAGGGTGATATTTTCCAGCGCGTTCAGATGCGCATAGAGGTTAAATTGCTGGAACACGAAACCGACCTGACGGCGCAGGTTGCGTAGTTCGCGCCCCTTAAGCTGACTGGTGGGTTTGCCGTCCACCAGAATCTCGCCGCTGGTCAGGGTTTCCAGTTGGTTGATAAGACGGATCAGCGTCGATTTGCCAGAACCGGAAGGCCCGCATACGGCAATGACTTCCCCTGCCGCAACCTGCAAATCAATCGCGTTCAACACGCGGTGGTCGCCATAGCTTTTGCTGGCCTGGCGAAACTCCACCGTTCCTTTTTGCACGGGAAAAGCCTCCGGGGCTTGCGCCACGGAGGTAGAAAAGAGACCTGCCAACATATTACTTCGCTTCTATTTTAAAACTGCGTGGAGCCGGGGCTTTGGTTTGCGGACCAAACCAGACGTCGTAGATTTTTGCGGCTTCACCGCTCTGCTCCAGTTTCACCAGTTCATCATTCACCGCTTTGAGCAGCGCGGTTTCGCCTTTGGTGACACCTACGCCAATCTCCTCTTTAGAAAGCAAGTCTGGCAGGATTTTGAATTTGGCTTTATCCGGCGCTTCCGCCAGCAGGCCCGCCAGGATGGTGCTGTCCTGCGTAATCGCCTGTACGTTACCGTTACGCAGCGCGGTCAGCGCCAGTGGGATATCGTCATAGGCCAGCACGCGGGACTGCGGGAAACGCTGATGCAGCGCCTGCTCGCCAGTGGTGCCTTTTACCGCACCGATACGCGCTTTGCTGTAACTATCCAGTTTGTCGGACGCGCTGGCAGGGACCAGGAACTGCTGGCCGGTCACGAAATACGGCGTGGAGAAATCAATAACCTGTGCGCGTTCCGGGGTAATGGTGATATCAGCAACAATCAGATCCACTTTACCGGACTGCAACAGCGGAATACGGTTCGCCGGGTTGGTGGCTACCAGTTCCAGCTTCACGCCGAGGCTTTTCGCCAGCGCTTTGGCGAAATCCACGTCGTAGCCGACAATTTCGTGGCTCTGCGGGTCGATGGCGCCAAACGGCGGGTTCGCGTCAAAGGTCGCCACTTTGACCACACCTGCGGCTTTAATATCGGCCAGTTTGTCTGCGTGAGCGGCAAATGAGAAAGTTGAAAGCAATGCCAGTGCGGTAAGCGCACCGATTTTTTTAGAAGATGTGGTTGCCATGCTAATCCTTACGCCCTGTTATTAGTAAAATTTCAGGGCTAAAGTCACATAACCGTAATCATCAGACAAATATCAAAAAGTGCATTTATTATCTAAAAAAGTTATTAAAAACAGCTTCACCATATGAATCACTTACCACAAGCCAGCCAACCGTGAAAACAGCCATAAACCACACAGCATAAAGGGAATTGGCAGCAGAAAATAATTATGTACTGCAAAGCGATGCAAGATAACGTCCGGGAGTTTGCCCTAACCCTTTTTTAAACATCGTAATAAATGCGGTGGTGGAATCATAACCCAGCGCCTGGGCGACATTTTGTACCGACTCGCCGCTTATCAACAAGCGCAGGGAAAGAATCAACAACATCTGGTGCCGCCAACGGCGAAAACTCAATCCCGTCTCCTTCACCACCAGCCGTGCCAGGTTGCGCTCGCTCATGGCAAACTCCTGCGCCCATTGCGCCAGCGTCTGCCAGCGGGCCGGTGACCGCTCCATGGTTTCGACCATCTGGCGAATTTTACTGTGCGGGGAAACGGGAAGTTGCAGTTGCATTTGCGGCTGACGGGGCAGTTCATCAAACAAAACCTGCACCAGACGCTGAGTGGCTGGTTGCTGGCGTTCGCGATGGCTGCGCGTAGAAAGCGTCAGGATCAGTTCGCGCACCAGTGGGGAGATTTTCAACGTGCAGCACTGCGCTGGCATATCGACCCGCTCAGGTTCAATAAACAAAAAGCACAGCTTCGCCCCCGGCGTCGCGTGATTACTATGGGCAACAAGCCCCGGTATCCACACAGCGTGATGAGGCGGCACCATCCAGCGGGCGTTTTCCACCTCACTGGTGATCGCCCCACTCAGGGCCAGAATTAACTGCCCTTTACGGTGACGATGCTGCGGGATCCGCTGCTCATCGGCCTCGACGGTAATACTAAACGCCAGGGCCGCCTCTTGCTGACTGTCAGGATTAAAGCCATCCAGGCCAAGACCGTGCTGCATAATGTTGTCCGAATTTAGCGATAAATTGTCATTTTAGCTTGATTATATCAGCGCGAAAAACGGGTATGGTAGTGTTCTGCTATTTATCCTGAGAATACAATGACCACGACGATTTCCTCACGGGGCAAACAAGGGGCACTGCTTATGGCGGGGATCCTGATGATTGCCACCACTCTGCGTGTCACCTTTACCGGGGCCGCACCACTGCTTGATTCCATTCGTAATGATTATGGCTTAACCACCGCGCAAACCGGGATGCTCACCACCCTGCCGCTGCTGGCCTTTGCGCTTGTTTCTCCCCTGGCGGCAGGCATTGCCCGGCGCCTGGGTATGGAGCGAAGCCTTTTTGCCGCCATGCTGCTGATATGCGCAGGCATCGCCATACGTTCTCTGCCCGCACCGGCGCTGCTTTTTATTGGCACCGCCATTATCGGTTGCGGCATCGCGCTGGGGAATGTGCTGCTACCGGGGATCATTAAACGGGATTATGCAGGCCAGATCGCTAAACTGACCGGCGCGTATTCGCTGACCATGGGAGCTGCGGCGGCGCTTGGTTCTGCACTGGTTGTCCCGATTGCGCTGACGGGCGCAGGCTGGCACGGCGCGTTGCTGATGCTTATGACCTTCCCGCTCGTTGCGATGCTGCTGTGGCTACCACAGTTGCGTTTCGCAAAGCCCGCCAGCTTATCAGGCAGCCCGCTGGCGCAAAGTCGGGGGATCTGGCGTTCAGCGCTTGCCTGGCAGGTAACGCTCTTTTTAGGGATTAACTCGCTGATTTATTACGTGGTGATTGGCTGGTTACCGGCAATTCTTATCAGCCATGGCTATAGCGAGTCCGGTGCGGGTTCTCTGCACGGCCTGCTCCAGCTCGCCACGGCGGCGCCGGGTATTCTGGTTCCGCTCATTCTGCACCGCTTGCGTGATCAGCGTGCGCTGGCCGTACTCTTTGCCCTGCTGTGCGCAGCGAGTGCCGCCGGTTTTTGGCTCTGGCCGGGTCAGGCTGTTGTCTGGACGCTAGTGTTTGGCTTTGGCTCGGGTGGCACTATGATCCTTGGGCTAACCTTTATTGGCCTGCGTGCCCGCTCCGCGCATCAGGCCGCTGCGCTGTCAGGGATGGCACAGTCGGTAGGTTATCTGCTGGCGGCTTGCGGCCCCCCGCTGATGGGGAAAATCCACGATGCCAGCGGTTCCTGGCAAATCCCGCTTATCGCCTGCGCGATCTTGTCCGTAGTGATGGCGCTGTTTGGGGCCTGTGCCGGCCGCGATCGCGAAATGGCGACATAATAAAACAGGCCTGTGCGGCCTGTTTTCATTGACTCAATCTTTCGCAGCTTTCAGCATCGCCTGCACCAGCGGAACCGGGCGTCCGGCAAGGGCATTACGCTCATGCTGGAAAAGGGTGGCGACAAAGAATGGATGGTTGCTCAGCTCAACCGCACGAATTTCGCCATCTTCATCCCAGGCAGTGACCCGCATATCGCTTTTCTCCAGCTCGGCAGCAAAATCAGGCGAGATACCGTAGTTACAGTGGTAGCCTTCACTGATTTTCTCCCGCCCATAAGCACGGGCAATCAGCGTATTCGGGCGCAATTCAACTTCCGCCTCCTGCTCGACCAGCGAGCAGCTCAGCGGAACAATCACCATCCGGCCAGCGCTGTCAGTTTCCTGATGGGCGGCATCACCCACCCCCATTACGTTGCGGGCATATTCAATAATGGCATGCTGGAAACCGCCGCAGGTGCCAAGAAACGGTATCGCGTTTTCCCGCGCATACTGAATGGCAATAAAGGCCCCTTCGGGATTTTTATACGGACTTGCCGGAACGACCCAGATTGCATCATAGCCAACGAGGTCGTCGCGACTTTTAATCTCGGAGGTCGCCAGCCAGTCGTAATCTGCGGTAATCTCAAGGACGGCGGCGGCATCGTCGATCGCCAGCGGGATGGCCTGGTGTGCGACAACGTCGTGATTGTAATCACCAACGAGGGCAATTCGCAGGGTATCTTTAACGGGAATATGGGTCATGAAGGGGTCCCTATGTCAGAGCAATTAACGAATAACATAAGGAACCTCACATTAGCGATCTTTCGTCTACATCACAACACATTAAAAATGGCAGGGCATATTTTGCCGTATTCCGATAAAAACGCTGCTTAAGGCAACAGATGCGTCGAAGCTGGAGAAAAAATGCGCAGTAAAATTCTGGTCAGCGCCTGCCTGATGGGGTTCAACGTTCGCTATAACGGCACTAAAAAAGGGTCACTACAGCAAACGCTGGCCTACTTACAGCAGGAACAGCGTCTGGTTATCCATTGCCCGGAGCTGGCGGCAGGGCTCCCGGTTCCACGTTCACCCGCAGAAATACGCGATGGCAACGGCAAGGATGTGATGGGCGGCGCAGCACAGATTGTTGAAGATAGTGGCCAGGATGTCACAGCGCACTATCAGCTCGCCGCCTGGCTGGCCCTCAAAACCGCACAGTCAGAAGGCTGTTGCGCAGCACTACTGACCGACGGCAGCCCCACTTGTGGTAGCCAGCAGATTTACGACGGCACTTTTAGCGGCGTTCAACGTCCAGGAATGGGTGTCGCTGCCGCGCTGCTGGAGGCAAACGGCATTCGCGTGTTTTCCCACCAGCAGATCGCGGAACTCGTCGCCTTTATCGAAGAGAGGGAACAGACAGATGATTCAATGTAAACGCGTCTATGACCCGGCATCCGGACAGGATGGCTATCGGGTTCTGGTCGATCGCCTGTGGCCGCGCGGCGTTAAAAAAACCGATCTGAACTACGACGAGTGGTGTAAGGATTTGGCCCCATCGGGCGATTTACGTAAAGCCTTTCACGCCGATGTACTGGATTTCGCCGCGTTTCGGGAAGCATACCTGGCGGAACTTGCGGATAAGCGAGAGGCCGGACAAACGCTTAATGCGAAGCGTCAAAGCGGTGTTCTCACCCTGCTCTATGCCGCCAAAGACACCAGGCAAAATCATGCGCTGGTGCTGGCAGAATGGCTGGAATCGCTATAAATCAGGAAATCACCTGCTCGCGATGATGTTCAGGCAGGCTGTCCGGGTCGAGAGGCATCAGGTGTTCGGCACGAACAAAGGCGAAACCTTGTTGCCCATCGAAAGACCGCACATCACCCGTCACCAGCCACAACGCACGATTCGCGCTTTGCGGCATGCGCGTCATCACACCATTGACCGGGTTCAGAAACATCTCGCCTGGCTGGCAAAGGCCAAATAACTCTACAGATTTACCAATATTACAGCGCCCGGCAGGCGTTTGCGCGCCAATGACCATCGCCAGGCTACCCGGTCGTAACTGAAACATAATTCTCTCGCGTACACATGCATCATGGAAAATAAGATTATTCTTAACCAAGTTTACCCTGATGCAGGTAGCGTGTCACGAGCGAGATTGAGGGTGATCGCGTCGCCACAGTTCCCATTCATCTATCACTTCACCGCCTGGCAATTTGCATTCTGTACGCACCCCCTGGGGGCTTTGCACAGGCACACGTTGCCCGCCCATCTGCAGACAATACACCGCCGCCGGATTGGCTTTTCCTGCTACGGGTTGACGAGTCGTGCCCGGTGGCGTGGAGCATGCCGTTAATGCACAAATGAAAAGGAAGAAAATATTACGCATCGAATTATCCATATTGAAATAATAAGCCAGAAATTTAGCTTAATGCGTTATGCCTGACATCTCCATGATTTCTCCATCCTTACGCCACTTTTTGCAGATATATTTGCCTCGTTCTCACCCATGACCAGAGAACATCATTCCGTAATCAATGAGTTTTTGCCCCGTCTCATCAACGGGGCTTTTTTTACGCAATCTCCTGAACCGCCCGTTTGACGCTGCCGATATATAAAACTTATTTAAGCCATGCTTTAATATGGTGAGTTTATATTTTCAGCATTAAGTGCATACAGCGCGCAGTGCACAGGAGTTAATGAGCGTAATGTCCGATTTCATTTTGGCCCGAGTTTCCGAAACACTCCATAAAGATCAATCCCTTGAAAGCCTGGTACGACAGCTCCTTGAAATGCTGGAGATGGTCACTGAAATGGAATCGACGTACCTTACCAAGATTGACGACGACGGTGGTTTTCAACATATCCAGTATGCGCGAAACAGCAAACAACTTGATCTTCCAGAGGGTTTTTCTCTGCCGTGGGGTGACAGCCTGTGCAAGCGCGCGCTGGATGAGGGCTGTTTTTTTAGCGATGACGTGGCAACGCAGTGGGCAGATTGCGAAGCGGCGCAAAAAATTGGGATCACCACTTACTTAAGCATGCCTGTGCATCTGGCGGATGGTTCGCTTTATGGCACGCTATGCGCCGCCAGTAAGGACACGCGTAAGTTGAGCGTTCGCGGTGAACACGTTTTACGTCTTTTCGCCGGGCTGATAGCGCGTTCCATCGAAAAAGACCACCTGGTGGAACAACTGCGAGAAGCTAACGCGGCACTCATCGCCCACTCTTATACCGATCCGCTGACCGGCCTGCCTAATCGACGGGCGATCTTCGATAATCTGACAATGCTATTTTCTCTTGCCAGGAACCTTGATATTCAGATTATTATTGCGTTTATTGATCTCGATAACTTTAAAAGAATAAATGATGAGCTTGGCCATGAATCAGGCGATCAATTCCTTATTCAGATTGGGCGTCGTCTTCTGGATGGTTGCGATAAAGATGATGTGGTCGGGCGGCTTGGCGGCGATGAATTTTTAATTGCCTGTCCAGGCGGGCCGCGCGATCAAACACAGACCGAAAGATTATCCTCCCTTAAGCAAAATTTGCATAAATGTCTCACTGGAGAATATCGACTGGGTTCCGTCAATATATTTTATCCCGGAGCCAGTATCGGTGTGGTCGAAATTAATCCCGATAGTATTGATGCTGACAGTGCATTGCGCATCGCCGATCGCGCTATGTATCAGGATAAAAACGGAAAAAACAAACAGCCGTTTTTACGCCTCAATTAATTCACTTCAGGGCGTTTTTTTGCTTGAGAATTATCTTATTTTCTTCTATTTAATTATTATCTGCATCGCTGGCAAAGGCTGCCAGCTCAGGAGCTAGTTCGTGAGAAAGTCAACAATCATTATGCTCATTGTGGCTGTTGTTGCCGTCGCCGGTACTCAACTCGGCTGGTGGTAGACGGTGGGCTAAACTTAACAGTCATTGTAGATGTCATCCTGGCCAGTGATGTTGTCGACAGAGCATAACCTAACAGCCTCATTTATCTGAGCAGGAGCTCGCAATGTTCACGGGACTTAAAAGAAGCGAAAGCAAACGGCTGGCGGCGCTGGAATTATTGCGTAAAGAGGATAAAACCCGCGACGCAGCCCTGACAGAGTATGCCTGCCTTGCTTGCGAGGTGATGAATGTCGAAGGCTGCTTTATTACCGTATTTGATGATGATTACCAATATATCAAATATGTTAAAAATGTACCGCTGGAGCATTTCAAAGTCCCGATAGAAAAAACAATGTGCCAGTACTCGCGCGACAGCGGGCAGACCGTTGTCTGCCCTGATGCCCGGCTGGATTCCCGTTTTTCTCATCAACCACTGGTGCAAAACGGCGATATTCTGTTTTATGCTTCTGCGCCGATGATGACGCAAGAGGGGATGGTTCTTGGCACGCTTTGTGTCAGTAGTTCCAGTATCTTCACCCCGACGCAGCAACAAATAGAAAGTTTTAACCGCATCGCAGAGCTTTCCGCAGTCTATCTTGAAGCGCGCTATTCTATTGGTCGCGTCGACACGCTCACGGGGCTTCCCAACCGCCAGTTTTTGCTGCGTGAAATGGAGCAAAAAACGCTGGAAAAAGACCCCAAAACCTATGGTCTGGTGATATTTGACTGTATTGATATGCCTCGTGCCTACGAGCTAATCCGCTATCTGGGATTGCGCGCCGTGGATAATATGCTGCGCAGCTTTATCCCGCTGTTGCGTCTGCGTCTTCGGTTAAAAGAGAATGTTCTTTTATACTCTTTCGCCCCCGCCCGTTTTGCGGTACTGGTTGAGATTGAACAAGCCTTAACGCTCGTTAAACGCGCAGAAACGCTGCCAGGAACGCGGGCGCAAATGGCGCAAAACATTGATATTACGCTCACTATCCATACCGGCTACGTCAAGTTCTCGCCACGGGAAGATGACGCCCATGAAATTGTGCGTCAGGCGATCAGCGCCCTGCACGAATCAATCCGCCAGAATATTCCGGTCCTGCAATTTAATCCCATCCTTGATCACAAAAGAAATAAAGACTTCAAACTCTTGTATGACTTAAGTGAGGCGATTAAATCAACCAGTCAGCTTTATCTGGTTTTTCAACCGAAGGTATCGTTGCGCTCTGGCAAAACAGAAGGGGTGGAAGCGCTGCTGCGCTGGCGACATCCACAGCTTGGCAATATTTCTCCGGCAACCATTGTTTCGCTGGCAGAAAAAACCAGCCTGATGTCGGAAATTACCCAATGGGTCATCAAAACCGTCATCGCGCAACTGAAATCCTGGCGTAGCCAGGGTATTACCCTCCCTGTTTCGATTAACGTGACAGTGAGTGATTTTTCTCGTCCCGGCTTTGCGGATGAGCTGGAAAATAATGTTCTCAATGCGGGCTTGTATCCGGCTGATATTCGCATTGAGTGTCTGGAGACAGAAAAAGTTCTGGAGAGTGAAGCCGCGCTTGAAGAACTCGATCGCCTGAAACTGCTAGGTTTCCAGATTCTGCTGGACGACTTTGGCGCCGGTTACAGTAATATCAGTTACCTGCGTCGCATTCCTATTGATGTGATTAAATTAGATCGCTCACTGGTCAGCCAGATAACGACTGACACCGGCAGCCGTATCATCGCCCGTAATGTCATCATGATGCTTAAAGAACTCCACTATGTTGTGCTGGCCGAAGGGGTTGAAGATCATGAGACGGCGCAAATGCTTACCGAGTTTGGCTGTGATGAGGCGCAAGGTTATTATTTTTCAAGACCCATCCCGCCAGAAGATATTAAAGCCTGGCTTGCGGACTGTAAGCCCTATCGTGTGTTAGGACGTATTAACAACGATCAGCATCAGTATGGTTCGTAATGTATGCTTAAGCGTCCTCTCCTGCTGAGGGCGCATGTTAAGCCTTAACCAATAAAGCCCGACATTAATAACCCGATCATCAATTTTCTCAATCCACAACGAGAAAAAAATGCGTTGGTAAATTTCGCTTAGGAAAGATATAAAGTACGCATGTGAAGGAAATACGATTTAACATTCTCTACCGCATTCTCGGACAGTTTTGATGTCGAAACTGTCCTTTTTCTTTAGTCGAAATTAATCCCCCGACCATTTAATTATATTTTAAACAATCATTAGCAGACTTCGTATTGTCAAATACTCTTCTCCTCGTCGATTAATTATTTCCTGGAAGTACTTGCGCAACGCCAGATGTTCGCTTTATGGATTCTTTAAAACGCGGTCGGATTTATTGACAGGAGGCCAGTAATCACAACATTTGCGCTGTGACCAGGCCCATCGACGAGGGTCTTATTTACATCACTCCTTGTCACTATCCAGAATGGCTGACGCGACAGCCTTGCATGGCAAAATGCGTCGCTATCCCGTCAGCCAAATGTTTTTCTGACAAGTCGGCACCTGGATCACGCGATAACGCGTAACTCAGTGGGCTTTTTGAATCATCTGGATTGTTGCATCTTCGGATAATCCATGCCCCTGGATATGAACATCCAGCGAGACATCCTGGGTTTCGTTATGGAAGGTTTGGTCGCCTTCACCATGCAGGAAACCAACAATGACATCACCTCTTTCAATATCGCTTCCTGTTAGCAGTTTTACGACGGTGTGATTGCCGAATTCATCGCGAATGATGACATAACCAATCCGGTGTTCATGATGAAGGACGACTCCGCGCTGATTCATCTGAATGCTCCTTTGGACTATTTGATAGAGAAAGAATAGCCGAAAGTGGCAGGCTTTTACGTGAGGCAGCGCATTTTCGTGATACACGAGATGCGCCTGAGGTTAAAAGGTGTAAAGCGTCATTTCGGGTGGGTTTTAGCGCCCATTAACCATATCGCATATCAGCTTGCGCTCCTGTCTTGTCGCAGACCTCAACGACCTGTCTTATTACTTTTTGGCGTTGATGATTTGTTGAAAATGTATACATCGCATTGAGATAAGATGGTAGAGATATTAGCCTGCCAACAAAGGTGGACGCGTTGAATAAAAATCATATTCGCTGGATAAGTATAGGATTTATGTCACTCTGTCTGGTCAATGGGATGATGGATCTCTTTTCGCACCACAGAAGGTTTATTGCGATTGTTATGGTTGTCGGTAGTATCATCGCAATTGCATCAACATTGAGGCTTATTTTTAATCAAAAATAAGGTGTCCGGGCAGGTGCAGCCTCGCAAAGAGCAACTGCCAAGGGTCCATCATATTGCTCGTATTTGTAGTTTATCCAATGATGGCGTCATTGGATCCCTGCTTATCAGATATCCGGGTGCGCCGAAAGATAACGGTGCGGCCTTAAATGATATTTATCGTCTGACCCTCTATCCAGACCGGCGGCATCGTGAAGCGCGACAACGCCTGCCGACATCGTTGCAACGGTAAAAGCCTGTGCTTCCACGTTAACTTACACAGGCCCCTTTCTGCTGTTGCACTGACATATTTTTAAAGAACGGATGCTATCCCAGCCAGGCCAACAAAAAGCAGGCTGTCAGAATAGTCTTTTAATTCCTTAAGATATTCATCATCATTTTGTTTCATCATCGCGATAGCATCCTTAGCGCTGTCAGCGTCGACCTCAAAATGATGTTTTTTGTAACCCTTACGTTTGAGAAGCGCCTTTGCTTCCTCATTTACGCTACTTTTGGGAAAGACTCGTGCACCCGATTCGTTGTAATAAAAAACATATACACTCACAGTAAACCTCCATGGATAGTACGGTGATTTCCGTTACTAAATTAGCATCTCCGCTTAGGCCAAGATACGTATATTCATAAATAAAATAATGGCTTTCCTGCTGCCTGCTCAGTGTTTTTACGTCAGTCAGTAACGCGCCTTGTCAATGCGTCAATCTCAATCATTAGCGTCAGGATCGCTTCATGATGCCCGACTGTTTTCTGTGCATGATCTCATGGGTCCGCCAGACGTTGGCACACTTACAGTCTGCGCCACAGCTCACCAGTCTATGTTAGCTTCTGGCCTGGCTACAGAAGTGGACTTCTGCTTGCGCAACGGCTAACAGGCTTCTGTTTCGTATTTTCGCATCATTCAGGTAACCCAAGTGGTGGTGGATAGTTATTATTTTTCGGTTTTACTGTATGATGCCTGGGATAAATCAGCAGGGACTACAGATGGAAAAGAAGAGCATTAACAACAGATTTTTTTGGAGTGGATTTATTTTAGTCCTCCTGTTTTCGATTGGAGCGTTCGTCCTAAAATATAATGATTTCAAAAATGGACGTGGTGAAGAAAATGTCGAAGCAACATATCACACCTTACTTGTTATCAATTCTTTATCATCTCTGTCGATTAGCGAGTCGGCGCTTTTACCCACAGTTAACTTTAACGGCGAAAATAATAAAAATATCCCATGGGCTGCTGCAATTAAAACGAATGACGGCAACTATGTTTACACCAGTTTTCCTTCGCTAGGATTTGTCGCCCCTTACATAGCCCTCAGGGCCCTTAATGCAGAGTTAAGCCTGAAAAATCTCTATTTTTTTAACTCAGGATTATCGGCGCTAACAGCGCTTATTTTTTTCACTGTATTGTATTTGTCGACATGCGGTGTCCATAGCGAAATAAGAAGGTCCATTGCAGCGCTGGCAGGCTGTTCTGTGTTGATATATTCCTGCGAGTCTCTGGTTTCATCAGGCCTCGTTTACTGGCCGCACTCCCTAAGTCAGCTTATCATATCGGTAATATTGCTTCTGTTCATCATCAGAACGGATAAAAATAAAAACATTGTGGATGCGTTGTTGTTCTTTTCCTTGCTTGCCTTCTCAATGACAGAATGGACAGGGTACGTTTTTTGTGCTCTGCTTACACTTTACTCTCTAATAACAAGACAGACTGACTGGAAGCGTATTTCCTTACTATGCATTATGTCATCTCTGATAGCGGTTGTGATATTTGCAATCCAGATAGAGATGGTTATTACGCTGAAGGATTTTCTGCGAGCCTCAATGGATAGATTTGCAACAAGAAGCGCATCGAAAGCTAGCTTCATAGCATTACTGAACGGCTATTGGGTCTCGTTCGGGTTGTATCTGCTATTAATCATTCCTGGTGTCGTTTTCCTGAAAGATAAAAAATATCGCTTCCTGTTAGTATTATGCGCCCTGCCAATGTTTGAAAATATCATCCTGGCGCAACATGCTACAGCGTATACGTTTGACCGCTGGAAACTGGCATTTTTTATCGGTGCCAGCATTTCGTTTGTATGCGTACAGAGCGGATTTAAACAGGTTGTTTCGGTAGCACTCGTTATTCTGTCGATTGTTACGGGCGTAATGATGTATCACGCAAAAGTGAATTCGTTCTCAGACTGGGCGGCAATAGATAAAAAGAACAGGGAGTTGGTTGCTGGAGCAGCAAAGGTCACAAATTTTGGATGTGCAGAACTCTTCTCCGATGCAAGGGTAAGAGGGTATACACCGCTGTTGTTTATGCGTGGTGTTTACGAAGGGCTGCCAACCTCTGCGACAGAGGTGATGAATGCAAATCCGGAACCCTGCTCTGTAGTTATCATACATAGCTCAATGCCCGAAAAAGATCTGCCTGGTTTTACATCGATTGAGGTCTGGAAACGTGGGGCGGCTAACCCTGTCATTATCAAATAAAAAAGTATTCGCCCGGATATTCCGGGCATTATTTTCGATAAGTCGCGTATCGCTGGCTTCTCATATCGTCATTGGCAGTGTATTGTTGATTAATTAGAGGTCAGGTTATTTTTTATTTTAATAGTGTTCGGATACCCTATTACAGCTCCATCAAGTTTTTCGCCTTCCAGGTAAATATTGATGAACTTATCAGTCTGGCTCACCGTTGATACGACTCTTTTCTCTCCATTGACAAATATTATTTCATCGCCAGCATTTACGCGTAAACCACTTTCTGTGCGCAGGAATAAACCGGGATAATCCCTTGCAATTCCATTCAACCAGTTTGAGTCAGTTGTATTAGGAAGTTTCAGGATAACATCAGAACCTGCCTCCTGGAACCATGCACTGAATGGGTCTGAGATCTTATTGGCAGTACAGGATGATATAATCAATTGGCTAACATTTCCCACAACTTTTGTTGGAAGTGTCTTTGATTCTGTTGTCAATGATTCAACTAAAACAGGAAAGTTAAAATGATCACTGTTTTTATTTATTGAAATAAAACCATTAGCATCTGCTGGTTTATTTAAATTATTTTTAATCATATAAAAACCTCGTCCTCTAACTGACGAGTAATCATATCTTATAGATACCTCATAATAACCAGGTTTTGCTTCCGGAAGTGATACCTCTCCATTTGTTACTATGCATTTTTCTTTCACCCACTCCGTTTGTTTTTCTTTTACCCATAGATCGGTAGTTATAAAACGTTTTTCTAGCCTATAATTTTTTAAAACATAGCTATAAAAATCCCAGTTAGCACTTAGCAACCAGTCCAGCCATTGGCCAGCACCGCCCGGAGAGGCGGTTATCACGACATCGGAATTTCTTAATGAATTATTAAATAGTGTCCTTTTTGTTCCTAATGCATGAATTACTGAGTCAGTTGGCGCATTCGAAAATGTTGAGTGATATGCACTATATAATCCCCAATAATCCTCCTGAATATTGGCGCTGCCAAGGTTTAAATTAAAGTATTCCTTCCATGCTACTGAAAGGTACCCGCCTAACTTATCAGAAAAGAAGAGATTGGGATTTGTGCTGGCCACATAAGATGCCTTTTTGAACATATTCATAGCGTTATATAAAACTACAACCCCTAATAAACAACAACATATAACTTGAAATCCATTACTTTTTAGCGCATCAGGAATTATGTTATATTTTCTCAATCCATAACTTGCCAGGTTTGCTATACAACTTAAAAAAACACAATAGAACCAAAAGTTGTACGCCCCTGCATATCCATATTCAACATGCCCACCAACCACTGGGATTATTCCACCCAAAAGAAGAGACAGGCCTATTGCGAAAAGAAAAAGATGTTTGACATTTTTAGTTTTAAAATAAATTAGAATAATGGCAGGTAGAGCAAAGAGTTTGTAACCGATTGCGGGTATTAGAAAATTCGAAAAAAGCTGCCCCACTGAATATGCTGTCCCTCCTGGCCGACCCGAATTAAAATACCACCCTTGGTCTAATGCAATATCAATATTATATTTTAACATTGATAATGCGTTACCCATGGTTAATATCGTTGAGAAAACCAGATACCACAATAAGCAAAAAAAACCAAAAATTAGCAATGTTGTTATTTTCAACTCTCTCCTTTTAGAAAGGAGAAAACTATATGTTACTCCGCACATCAATGCTGTTGGATATCCAAAATCATTACTCCAACACAGAGATATACCACAAATCGCAGAAACGAGTATTATCTCCAATTTCATATTTTTTATTCTGGTAACACATAAAAATAAAAGTATAAACGCTAATGGCGAAACAAGAGATCTAAGTGGCTTAAGACTGTTCCCGGGGGTAACCCGTTCTAGCAAAGAAATATTTAATGCATCATAAAAGGAAATGACAAAAAAAGCGCCCAACAGAGACAGTAACATTGCCGAGGTTGTGTTATTCCTTTTGGAGAAATAAAGGAAGGTAAATATTGAAAATATCGTCCCCATAAAAACCATAAAATAAGCCGAAAAAACAGAAGCTCCCATATTCGAGCCAGAAATAACAAATACTGGATATAAAAACCATGTAATCACCAAGCCTAAATAAGGAAAGAAATCTCGACCCGGGACAAATCCATTATTGATTCTATATAATCCACTAGCTGTTTGATAAGCGCCATCAAGTTGAAATACAGGAGTATATATTGACTGAATCATGCCATATATAATTGCCATGCTTACCGTTAAAATAAGCCATACTGCAAAGAGATATTTCTTTTTATAAATAGCAAACATGCTGATCGCTTTTATTTTATATAGGTGTATTTTGTTCATTTTATTATAAAAAATATCGATTAGCCAGCAGAACAGAAAGCTCGTTGAGCAAGATCGCTCAAGAGTCGTAGTGCAACTTTATATGTGGAAATCAGCTACTTTGATGGACTACATAATGTAACCCGGGAAAGTACTCTACTTACATATAATTGCCTTATCTCAATGGGATCACTATTGCATTTTGAATGGTGTGGGTTTTACTAATTTTTTGATAACCATTCGAATTCCAATAATAAAAAACGGGAACCATCAGGCTCCCGTTCTTTGTTAACCCAGAAACTGGATTACATGTTCGCGATGATCGCGTCGCCAAACTCGCTACATTTCAGCAGCTTAGCGCCTTCCATCAGACGTTCGAAATCGTAGGTCACGGTTTTGGCCGCGATAGCGCCTTCCATGCCTTTCACGATCAGGTCTGCGGCTTCGAACCACTGCATGTGACGCAGCATCATCTCAGCGGAGAGGATAACGGAGCCCGGGTTCACTTTGTCCTGGCCCGCATACTTCGGCGCAGTACCGTGAGTAGCTTCGAACAGTGCACATTCGTCACCGATGTTAGCGCCCGGTGCGATACCGATACCGCCTACCTGGGCTGCCAGGGCGTCGGAGATATAGTCACCGTTCAGGTTCATACAGGCGATAACGTCGTATTCAGCCGGACGCAGCAGGATCTGTTGCAGGAACGCATCAGCGATCACATCTTTGATGATGATCTCTTTGCCGGTGTTCGGGTTTTTGATCTTCTGCCACGGGCCGCCGTCGATCAGCTCACCACCGAACTCTTCGCGAATCAGCTGGTAGCCCCAGTCTTTGAACGCGCCTTCGGTGAACTTCATGATGTTGCCTTTGTGTACCAGGGTCAGAGAATCGCGATCGTTGGTGATAGCGTATTCAATAGCCGCACGTACCAGACGTTTGGTGCCTTCTTCGGAACACGGTTTGATACCGATACCGCAATGTTCCGGGAAGCGAATTTTCTTCACGCCCATCTCTTCACGCAGGAATTTAATCACTTTCTCTGCGTCAGCAGAGTCCGCTTTCCATTCGATACCGGCGTAAATGTCTTCGGAGTTTTCACGGAAGATAACCATGTCGGTCAGTTCCGGGTGTTTAACCGGGCTTGGCGTGCCCTGGTAGTAACGTACCGGGCGCAGACACACATACAGGTCCAGCTCCTGACGCAGGGCAACGTTCAGAGAGCGGATACCGCCACCAACCGGCGTGGTCAGCGGGCCTTTGATGGCAACGCGGTATTCACGAATCAGATCGAGAGTTTCAGCGGGCAGCCAGACGTCCTGGCCGTAAATTTGGGTAGACTTCTCACCGGTGTAAATTTCCATCCAGGAAATTTTACGCTCGCCTTTATAGGCTTTCTCCACAGCGGCATCGACCACTTTCAGCATCGCAGGGGTAACGTCGACACCGATACCGTCACCTTCAATGAACGGGATAATCGGGTTATTCGGAACGTTCAGCTTGCCGTTTTGCAGGGTGATCTTCTTACCTTCCGCCGGAACAACTACTTTGCTTTCCATTCACCTCTCCTTCGAGCGCTTCTGGTTGTTACTGATTTTTGTTAATGAATTGTAATTAGCCTGTCAATACTACCTGATAGTTGGGTTCCATGAAAGGCAATCATGTTTCAGTTATAATGCGGCAATTGATAACCACTGAAAATACCATGAAGAAAACTTCTTTTAGAAATCACCACCTTGAGCGATTCAGCTCACGACAAGCTACTAAGCCGCGACGCGAAAACCAGCCAAAGCGGGTGATTTTGTTTAATAAACCCTATGATGTTTTGCCGCAGTTCACCGATGAGGCCGGACGCAGTACGCTTAAAGAGTATATACCTGTTCAAAATGTATACGCGGCGGGGCGTCTGGATCGTGACAGTGAAGGTTTACTGGTGTTAACCAACGACGGTGAATTGCAGGCAAAACTGACGCAGCCGGGGAAACGTACCGGGAAAATCTATTTTGTTCAGGTTGAAGGAGAGCCGGGTGAAGAGGCGCTGGCAGCGTTGCGCGACGGTGTCACCCTGAATGATGGCCCCACCCTGCCCGCCGGCATTGAACGAGTTAGTGAGCCAGAGTGGCTGTGGCCGCGCAATCCCCCCATTCGCGAGCGGAAATCCATTCCCACCAGTTGGCTTAAAATCACGCTTTATGAAGGCCGCAATCGCCAGGTCCGACGAATGACCGCGCACGTTGGTTTTCCCACTCTCCGCCTCATCCGTTATGCGCTGGGTGAATATACCCTTGATGGGCTGCCCAATGGCCAGTGGCGAGAAGTGAAATAAACGCGCTGTTTATATTGAACAATTCCGCAGACTAATCATTAACTGAAATTTGTCATGGATGAGGAGAAGGTATGTTGTTACGGGTTGCGGCTTTTTTGCTGCTCTGCGCTGTTTCGTCATCATGTTTTGCTAATGAAACTTGCGAGACCATCGGCGGGAGGGCCGCAGGCGAAGCAGATTATCTCTTCGAGGTCGCAAAAGTGACCAGCCCAGACCGGTTGCACTTTTATTCTGCTCCCGGCTCGGAATGCCAGCTTCCCGCTTTTTTAGTCAACGGCGATACCGTTGAAGTCCTGCGAAGCTCGGTCTTATACGGGAAATCAGGCGGGGTCTCCCCCACTCATCCCTTTCGCTATGTACGCTACCGGGATGCCAACGGCGCATTTGTCACCGGCTGGGTGACGGCCGATGAGTTGACCGCTCTGCCCTCCTCGTTGCCGGTCAACCATGAATGCCAGACGTGGGCAGACGACACCTTGCGTACACGCGTGCGCGAAGCCCCTTCGGCCAATAACCGATACCGCGTTCAAGGTCAGGCGCGCGCATGGTTTTACACGATGCCCAATGAAAAGTGCCGTAGCTCGTCGGTCTTCCTGGTGCCGGGTGATAGTGTTTCCGCTCAGGAGCAGTCCGAGGATGATTTTCTTGAGGTGAACTGGTACGGTCCCGATCACCGCATCATTCGCGGCTGGCTTAAAAAATCACAGCTTGCGCCCATTGACGAAGGCGATCGCTATCGCGACGACATTAACCCGCTCTCTGTCGATAAAGCCACGCGTATCGCCACGCTTTCCCTACGCACCGATTATCACTGTGTGTTTTATGAAAGCTGGAACGCGCAAAAAGAGATTCAGATTATCGTTCGCGAAGATCACCAGTCGGCGCTGTGCCGTGGCAGTGCGGATAGCGAGACGTCTCCACCGGTGGCCTATATTAGTATCAACAAGCAGAGTGGCGAGATCAGTTGGCCGGATATGGCCGATGGCTTTGATGAATAACTTTGATAAACAAAGAGGAAAGTATGTTTAAACCTCATGTCACCGTCGCCTGCGTCGTCCATGCGCAGGGCAAGTTTTTGGTCGTAGAAGAGACAATCAGCGGCAAGGCACTGTGGAATCAGCCTGCCGGCCACCTGGAGGCCAATGAAACGCTGGTGCAGGCTGCAAAACGCGAGCTGTGGGAAGAGACGGGTATTCATGCCACGCCCGATGCCTTTATTCGTATGCATCAGTGGATAGCGCCGGACAAAACACCTTTCCTGCGTTTTCTGTTTGCCGTCGATCTTGAAGACATCTGCGCCACCGAGCCGCACGACAATGATATTGACCGCTGCCTGTGGGTCAGCGCTGATGAGATCCTTAACGCGAAAAACCTGCGCTCCCCGCTGGTCGCAGAAAGTATTCGTAGCTGGCAAACCGGTACACGTTATCCGTTATCGGTGATTGGCGAATTTAACTGGCCTTTTAACTAAGCGTCAGGTTTTGACAACAGCCGCGCCTGCGCGGTTGTTGTGTTTTCCCCGTTGTGCCCGTCAACAACACCTGGCTGAATTAATACCAAAGCGAAATATTTAACCGCAACTTAACCCACCAGAAGTAACGCTACACTCGCTATATTCCTTCACGTTCCGCGCACGTCGGCGATTACTCCTGCTACACATCCCCTTTTTTGTGCATTTTTACGCCAAAGCGGCTGCATTTGTAACAATTAAAGATCAAAAAACATACGCCGATAGACATCAAGGAAGGCAGCCCCGATTTGCGGGATGGTAATGGCGCTACACGTTGAGATCAGAGGTACGGTGATGGCAAGACAGTATGTTCAAAAAAAGATGAGTACCCGCGCGCAAATGTTGCTCACAGGTGCGTTAACCATCACTCTCGGCTTTGTTGCAACCATTGGCGTGCTGAGCTGGCAGTCCAGCAACGAGCAAAAATCATTAGCAGAAAAATACTTACATCAGATTGCGCAGAGTGAGGCTCTGAAAATTCAGCAAGACCTTAACTATGCGCGCGATGTTGCGCATAACCTCGGTCACAGTCTGATTGCCTTACCGGCAGCCGGGATAACGGATCGTCAAGTCGCCGATAAAATGATGGAATCCGCTCTGCGCGATAATCCTGATTACCTTTCCATCTCGGTGATTTTTGAAGAAAACGCCTTTGACGGAAAAGATGCGGATTTTGCAGATAAGCCCGATCAGGCGCCGAAGGGACGTTATGCCTTCTTCGTTGATCGCGACCAGTCTGGCAATTTCAAGATGCACCCCCTGCTCTCTTACCTGACGCCAGGCCAGGGCGATTATTACCTGGTGCCGCAAAAATCTCAGAAAGACACGCTGATTGAACCCTATAGCTACGCTTACAACGGCGTACCGACGCTGTTGACATCCGTCGCCGCCCCGGTGGTCAGTCAGGGCAAACTGCATGCTGTGATCACCTCGGATATCTCACTTGCCTCATTGCAGGAAAAAGTAAATCAAATTAAACCCTGGGAAGGTGGCGGCTACGCCGTGCTGTTGTCTACCGCAGGCAAAGTTATCTCTTATCCTGATAAGAAAATGACCAGTAAACCCTTTCCGGGCAACACCAATAACTTCTCTTCACTAGTTGTGGAACAGCCTGATGCTATCCTCGGTGAGGATGCTTTAGTGACCTGGCAGCCGGTGTCTATCGGCAACAGTACCGACAAATGGTATCTGGGTGTCGTCGCACCGGTCAGCCAGGTGATGGCAGCGGCCAACCGTCAGTTGATGAACGCTATCATTCTGATGGTACTTAGCATTCTGCTGGTTAGCGCCTTACTGGGTATCGTCTTTAGCCGCAAAGTATTGAAACCGATTGGCGGCGAACCGCTGGAAGCGGCAACCATCGCGCTGGCCGTCGCAGACGGCAAACTGGATAACGAGATTAACGTCAAATCTGGCGATCGCCATAGCCTGTTCTTCGCGCTGCAGACCATGCAGGCACAACTGCGTCAAATCGTCGGGCAGATCAAAGATGCCAGTGATTCTGTACGTCAGGGTGCGGGGGAGATTGTCAGCGGCAACATTAACCTCTCTTCGCGTACAGAGCAGCAAGCCGCAGCGCTGGAGCAAACTGCCGCCAGCATGGAGCAGTTCAGCGCAACGGTGAAACATAACGCCACCAACGCACATCAGGCCACGGCACTGACAGCAAATGCAACGCAGATTGCCAGCCGGGGTGAAGCACTGGTCGGCCAGGTGGTTAAAACCATGTCGCAGATTGATGACAGCTCGAAAAAAATCAGCGACATCACCACCATGATCAACAGTATCGCCTTCCAGACCAATATTCTGGCGCTTAACGCCGCCGTCGAAGCGGCGCGCGCTGGTGAACAGGGGCGCGGTTTTGCCGTAGTAGCTTCCGAAGTGCGTAACCTTGCGCAGCGCAGCGCCAACGCGGTGAAAGAGATTGCCGCATTGATTGAAGAGTCGAGTCAGCGCGTTGAGAACGGCGTTCAACTGGTTAATGATGCCGGGAAGACAATGCAGGAAATGACCCAGGCGGTGAATTCCGTCCAAACCATCATTAATGAGATTGTTGTCGCCTCTGATGAGCAGGCCAAAGGCATTAGCCAGGTGACGATTGCGGTTAATGAGATGGATGGCGTCACCCAGCAGAACGCCTCACTGGTGCAAGAGATGGCGGCGGCGGCAAGCTCCCTCGAAGAACAGGCACAGCAGCTTGCCCAGAGTGTCGAGCAGTTCAGCATCGACGATCAGCGAGCCGCCTGATACAACGCGTCAAAACGCATGAGTTAACATAAACCCCGGCCTCGCTGGGGTTTATCGTTCTGTGCCCCGTTCCAGACGAACAATCACGCCATAAGCGCTCACGGCAGGCCAGGTTAGCGGTAATTTCCGCCCGACTTGTTGCGGATTGGTAATATGCAGGGGTGCCTGCGCGGCGAGTGCGTGATAGAATACGCCGCCTTGAAGTTCAATGTCGTGAGTATTCTATGTCTGATAGCCCAAAAAAAGTGATCGTCGGCATGTCCGGCGGTGTCGATTCTTCCGTATCTGCCTGGCTGTTACTGCAACAGGGTTATAAGGTGGAAGGCCTGTTCATGAAGAACTGGGAAGAGGACGACGGCGAGGAATACTGTACCGCGGCGGCCGATCTGGCCGATGCGCAGGCCGTGTGCGACAAACTCGGTATTGAACTCCACACCGTAAACTTTGCTGCAGAATACTGGGACAACGTGTTTGAACACTTCCTGGCGGAATATAAAGCCGGGCGCACGCCTAACCCGGATATTCTGTGCAACAAAGAGATCAAATTTAAAGCCTTCCTCGAATTTGCCGCCGAAGATCTGGGCGCTGATTATATCGCGACCGGTCACTATGTCCGCCGGGCTGATGTCGACGGTAAAAGCCGTTTGCTTCGCGGTCTGGATGGCAACAAAGATCAGAGCTATTTCCTCTATACGCTTGGCCATGAGCAGATTGCGCAAAGCCTGTTCCCGGTGGGTGAACTGGAAAAACCCGAAGTGCGCAAAATCGCCGAAGAGTTGGGGCTGGTCACTGCGAAGAAAAAAGACTCTACCGGTATCTGCTTTATCGGCGAGCGCAAATTCCGCGAATTTTTAGGCCGCTACCTGCCTGCCCAGCCGGGCAAAATCCTCACCGTTGACGGTGAAGAGATTGGCGAGCATCAGGGGCTGATGTACCACACGTTGGGCCAACGCAAAGGGTTGGGGATTGGCGGAACCAAAGAAGGTACCGAAGATCCGTGGTACGTGGTCGATAAAGATGTGGAAAACAATATCCTGGTGGTCGCGCAGGGGCACGATCACCCACGTCTGATGTCCGTTGGGCTGATTGCCCAGCAATTGCACTGGGTTAATCGCGAACCGCTGGTCGGTACGCTGCGCTGCACCGTGAAGACCCGTTACCGCCAGACCGATATTCCGTGCACCATTACTGCCCTGGATGATGACCGCATTGAGGTTCGTTTTGACGAGCCGGTTGCTGCGGTAACGCCAGGCCAGTCTGCCGTTTTCTATAGCGGCGAAGTGTGCCTTGGCGGCGGTATTATCGAACAGCGTATCGCGCTGCCGGTTTAATCGACGAGACTGAGATAGCGAATCAAGGAGCGAGTGTGGCTAAGAATTACTACGACATCACCCTGGCGCTGGCGGGCATTTGCCAGTCCGCCCGTCTGGTGCAGCAACTGGCGCATCAGGGACATTGCGACGCCGACGCGCTCCATGTCTCTCTCAATAGCGTCATCGATCTTAACCCGGACTCAACCCTGAGCGTTTTTGGTGGCAGCGAAGCGAACCTGCGCACCGGTCTGGAAACGCTACTCGGCGTACTTAATGCCAGCAGCCGTCAGGGGCTGAATGCCGAATTGACCCGCTATACTCTTAGCCTGATGGTGCTGGAGCGCAAGCTGGCGGGCCACAAAGACGCCATGAATACGCTCGGTGACCGTATCGCTGGTTTGCAGCGCCAGCTTGAGCATTTTGATCTCCAGTCGGAGACGCTGCTTAGCGCCATGGCCGGTATTTATGTGGATGTGATTAGCCCGCTCGGGCCGCGCATTCAGGTGACCGGTTCGCCTGCGGTACTGCAAAGCCCGCAGGTCCAGGCGAAAGTTCGCGCCACGCTGCTTGCAGGTATTCGTGCTGCGGTGCTGTGGCATCAGGTTGGCGGTGGCCGCCTGCAATTAATGTTTTCCCGTAATCGCCTGACCACTCAGGCCAAACAAATTCTCGCTCATTGTTAACCTCCCGGAGTTCTGAACTATGGAATTATCCTCACTGACCGCCGTTTCCCCTGTCGATGGACGCTACGGCGATAAAGTCAGCGCGCTGCGCGGGATTTTCAGCGAATTCGGTTTGCTGAAATTTCGTGTACAAGTCGAAGTACGCTGGTTACAAAAGCTGGCGTCACATGCAGCGATCAAGGAAGTTCCTGCTTTTGCTGACGACGCAAACGGTTTCCTCGATAAAATCGTCGCCGACTTCAATGAAGAAGACGCGGCGCGTATCAAAACTATCGAGCGCACCACTAACCATGACGTGAAAGCGGTCGAATATTTTCTGAAAGAAAAAGTGGCGGATATCGCGCAATTACACGCGGTCTCTGAATTTATCCACTTCGCCTGCACCTCAGAAGATATCAATAACCTGTCCCACGCCTTGATGCTGAAAACCGCGCGTGATGAGGTCATCCTGCCTTACTGGCGTCAGGTGATTGATGCAGTGAAAGACCTCGCCGTGCAGTATCGCGATATTCCTCTGCTTTCTCGTACTCACGGACAGCCGGCTACGCCGTCTACCATGGGGAAAGAGATGGCTAACGTGGCATACCGTATGGAACGCCAGTATCGCCAGTTAAATCAGGTGGAAATCCTCGGCAAAATCAACGGTGCGGTGGGGAACTACAACGCCCACATCGCCGCTTATCCGGAAGTGGACTGGCACCAGTTCAGCGAAGAGTTTGTGACCTCTCTGGGTATCCAGTGGAACCCGTACACCACGCAGATCGAGCCGCATGACTACATTGCGGAGCTGTTTGACTGCATGGCGCGCTTTAACACCATCCTGATCGACTTCGATCGCGATGTGTGGGGTTATATCGCCCTGAACCACTTCAAACAGAAAACCATCGCCGGCGAAATTGGTTCTTCCACCATGCCGCACAAGGTGAACCCGATTGACTTCGAAAACTCCGAAGGCAACCTCGGCCTGTCGAATGCGGTGTTGCAGCACCTGGCCAGCAAACTGCCGGTATCCCGCTGGCAGCGCGACCTGACCGACTCCACCGTACTGCGTAACCTGGGCGTTGGCGTGGGCTATGCGCTGATTGCCTATCAGGCAACCCTGAAAGGCGTGAGCAAACTGGAAGTGAACCGCGACCGTCTGCTGGACGAGCTGGATCATAACTGGGAAGTACTGGCAGAGCCGATTCAGACCGTTATGCGCCGCTACGGTATCGAAAAACCGTATGAGAAGCTCAAAGAGCTGACTCGTGGTAAACGTGTGGATGCCGAAGGCATGAAACAGTTTATCGATAGCCTTGCGCTGCCGGAAGACGAGAAAGTTCGCCTGAAAGCGATGACCCCGGCAAATTACATTGGCCGTGCCATCACCATGGTCGATGAACTGAAATAACCTCTTCCTGCTGCCTTTCGCCCTCTTTTCATCAGGAAAGAGGGCTTCCTTCCTCTCGGTTTAACAAATGTTTATCCCTGCCGCCCGAGAATCAGCGTTAAACTATTCGTATTGAAAATATAAGGAGAGTTAAGACGATGCGCGTACTCGTTGTGGAGGACAATGCCCTGTTGCGTCACCACTTAAAAGTTCAGCTTCAGGAACTGGGACATCAGGTCGATGCCGCGGAAGATGCAAAGGAAGCGGACTATTTTCTTAATGAACACGTGCCTGATATCGCCATTGTCGATCTCGGCCTGCCCGATGAAGACGGCTTATCGCTGATTCGCCGCTGGCGCAGCCATGAGGTCTCTCTACCTGTTTTGGTCCTGACCGCGCGTGAAGGCTGGCAGGATAAAGTCGAAGTACTGAGCGCAGGTGCCGATGATTACGTCACCAAACCTTTCCATATAGAAGAAGTTGTGGCGCGCATTCAGGCCCTGATGCGCCGTAACAGCGGTCTGGCCTCACAGGTTATCTCTATGCCGCCGTTTCAGGTGGACCTCTCGCGCCGCGAAATGTCGATCAGCAGTGAAGTGGTTAAACTGACCGCGTTTGAATACACCATAATGGAAACCCTGATTCGCAACAGCGGCAAAGTGGTCAGCAAAGATTCGCTGATGCTCCAGCTCTATCCCGATGCCGAACTGCGCGAAAGCCACACCATTGATGTCCTTATGGGACGCTTGCGTAAGAAAATCCAGGCACTCTATCCCGCAGAGGTGATCACCACGGTACGTGGCCAGGGTTATCTCTTCGAACTGCCCAAATGAGACGTTTAATGCGGCATTTTCTGCCGCTCTCGCTACGGGTTCGTTTCCTTCTGGCGACCGCCGCCGTCGTGCTGGTGCTTTCCCTCGCCTATGGCATGGTTGCCCTTATAGGCTATAGCGTCAGTTTCGATAAGACCACGTTTCGCCTGCTGCGCGGTGAAAGTAACCTGTTCTATACCCTTGCCCGCTGGGAAAACAACACCCTGACTGTCGACCTGCCCAACAGCCTCAATTTACAAAGCCCGACTATCACGCTGATTTATGACAAAGACGGCAAACTTATCTGGGCGCAACGTGATATCCCGTGGCTGGCAAAACGTGTTGACCCTGCCTGGCTTCAGGCCGATGGATTCCATGAAATCGAAGCGGATGTGGACGACTCCAGCACGCTGGTCGATAACGATGAGTCGGTGGTGGAGCAGTTCAATGCGATTCGGGAAGATGACAACACCTCGGAGATGACCCACTCGGTGGCGGTCAATCTCTATCCTGCCACGGCGCGGATGCCGCAGCTCACCATTGTCGTTATCGATACCGTGCCCATCGAACTCAAACGCTCCTGGATGGTGTGGAGTTGGTTCATCTATGTCCTGGCGGCAAACCTGTTGCTGGTGATCCCACTGCTATGGATGGCAGCCTGGTGGAGCTTGCGCCCTATCGAAGAACTGGCGAAAGAGGTGCGCGAACTGGAGGAGCATCACCGTGAGAATCTGAACCCGGCCACCACTCGCGAGCTTACAAGCCTGGTGCGTAACCTCAACCGCCTGCTCAAAAGCGAGCGCGAGCGCTACGACAAATACCGGACCACCCTCACCGACCTGACACACAGCCTGAAAACCCCGCTGGCAGTGCTGCAAAGTACGCTGCGTTCGTTACGCAGTGAAAAGCTGAGCGTCAGCGACGCCGAACCGGTAATGCTGGAACAGATTAGCCGCATTTCTCAGCAGATTGGTTACTATCTGCATCGCGCCAGCATGCGTGGTGGCAGCGGGCTGCTCAGCCGTGAACTTCACCCGGTCGCCCCGCTTCTTGATAGCCTGACCTCGGCGCTAAACAAAGTGTATCAACGAAAAGGGGTGAATATCAGCCTCGATATCTCCCCGGAGATAAGCTTTGTCGGTGAGAAAAACGACTTTATGGAAGTGATTGGCAACCTCCTGGACAACGCCTGCAAATATTGCCTCGAATTTGTCGAAGTATCCGCAAGGCAGACTGACGAGAGCGTGCACATCATTATCGAAGATGATGGTCCTGGGATCCCGTTATCCAAACGTGAGGTGGTCTTTGATCGTGGTCAGCGCGCCGATACGCTACGCCCGGGCCAGGGGGTGGGGTTATCCGTCGCACGCGAAATCGTAGAACAATACGACGGGCAAATCCTGACCAGCGAAAGTTTACTCGGCGGGGCAAAAATGGAGGCCATCTTTGGCCGCCAGCAGCCGATGAGCGGCGATAATTAACGCATTCAGTCAAAATAACACGGCCTGTCCCACGCAGGCCGTCCACCATCCGTTATACTCCGACTCAAACTAACGTTTGGGGAAACAAACATGGACTATAACATCAACCTTAACTGGCCGGATTTTATCGAGCGCTACTGGCAAAAACGCCCGGTGGTACTGAAACGCGGCTTTGCACAATTTATCGATCCCATTTCCCCTGACGAACTGGCCGGTCTGGCCATGGAAGATGAAGTCGACAGCCGCCTGGTAAGCCATCTTGATGGCAAATGGCAGGTCAGCCACGGGCCTTTCGAAAGTTATGACCATCTGGGTGAAAGCAACTGGTCGCTGCTGGTGCAGGCGGTGAACAACTGGCATGAACCGACCGCGGCGCTGATGCGTCCTTTCCGCGCCCTGCCCGACTGGCGCACCGACGATGTGATGATTTCGTTTTCCGTGCCCGGCGGTGGCGTTGGCCCGCATCTCGATCAGTATGATGTCTTTATCATTCAGGGTACCGGCCGCCGCCGCTGGCGTGTTGGTGAAAAGACGCCAATGAAGCAGCACTGCCCGCACCCGGACCTGTTACAGGTCGATCCCTTCGAAGCCATTATTGATGAAGAGATGGAGCCGGGCGATATTCTCTATATTCCGCCAGGATTCCCGCACGAAGGCTATTCGCTGGAAAACTCTATGAACTACTCCGTTGGCTACCGAGCCCCCAGCGGACGAGAATTAATCAGCGGTTTTGCCGATTATGTGTTGCAGCGCGAACTGGGCAGCCAGCGTTATACCGACCCGGATATGCCGTCTCGTGAACACCCGGCGGATGTGCTGCCGCAAGAGCTGGACGGCCTGCGCCAGATGATGCTCGATCTGATCAATCAGCCAGAGCATTTCAATGAGTGGATCGGTGAGTTTATTACCCAGTCGCGTCATGAACTGGATGTCACGCCGCCGGAGCCGCCCTACCAGCCTGATGAGATTTACGATGCCCTGAAACAGGGGGACAAGCTGGTGCGTTTAGGTGGTCTGCGTGTATTACGTATCGCGGGCGAAGTGTTCGTTAACGGCGAGCGGATTAACTCCCCGCACCGCCCGGCACTCGACGCCCTGGCAAATCACATTGTTCTGAATGATAGCGCCTTTGGCGATGCGCTCGAAGACCCGTCCTTCCTCGCGATGCTTGCCGCGCTGGTTAACAGCGGATACTGGTTCTTTGAAGACTAAGCCATAATAAATATCCTCCGGCATAGCCGGAGGTTTTTCAGATGCGCCTGTAAGGCTCTGTTACCAGCCGCGCCCTAACAGGCGCATACGATCTGACA
>SMDE01000008.1 GCA_004346725.1 Phytobacter diazotrophicus
AGACTTGGTATTCATTTAGTGTCCGAGGACGTTAAGAATCCATGTCACTTTGAGTGCCCACACAGATTGTCTGATAAATTGTTAAAGAGCAGTGCAACGCGGCTTTCGCTCACCGTTGCGAGGTGGCGTATATTACGCTTTCCTCTTTCAGAGTCAACCCGTTATTTCAGGATTTTTCTCTTCAACCGACCCGGCTGTTTGCGTGAAGTGATTCACATCCGCCGTGTCGATGGAGGCGCATTATAGGCAGCCCACGATGAATGACAAGCGAAAAAATGCATTTTTATTTCAACCGCTCATCTTTTCATCATAACGGTTACTTTTGTTGCTTTTTGATAGCCGCAGGTAGGTCCGCAAGGCTATTAATCACCCAATCTGCCGCATTTTCCGCCTCTGGCGTGACGGGCTTGCCGGTACGCACCAATACTTTCGTTCCCACATCAGCAGCGGTAGCCGCCTGCATATCTTCGAGTTTGTCACCCACCATATAAGAAGCAGACATATCAATGTGCAGATAGTCTCGAGCAGAAATGAGCATGCCCGGATGTGGTTTACGGCAGTCACACACCTGGCGGAACTCTTCTACCGTCCCCTGAGGGTGGTGCGGGCAATAGTAGATACCATCCAGCTCGACATCGCGATCGGCCAGCGACCAGTCCATCCATTCGGTGAGCGTTTCAAATTGCGCTTCGGTGAATTTACCGCGCGCGATACCGGACTGATTGGTCACCACCACCAGCGCGAAGCCCATGGCTTTCAGTTCGCGCATGGCGTCAATGACACCGTCTATAAATTCGAAGTTATCAATTTCGTGCACATAACCGTGGTCGACATTAATAGTGCCATCACGGTCGAGGAAAATTGCGGGTACTGATTTTGCCACCGGGTTGCTCCTGAAAAAGGCATGTGAGCGTAGTATCTCATGTTTCACCGCACAGGAAAGTGCTCATCGCGCAGGGTTCGATTGATTTAGACGTCTGGATGCCTTAACATCCGCCTTGTTTACGGTCATCACCCGTAACAGGCAGAACAAAATGCCACGGCTAACTCTCATACGATAAAAATAATCTGATGATTAAACTTTCCAATATAACCAAAGTATTCCAGCAGGGAACTCGCACCATTCAGGCGTTGAACAATGTCAGCCTGCATGTTCCTGCCGGGCAAATTTATGGCGTCATTGGTGCCTCTGGCGCCGGTAAAAGTACGCTTATTCGCTGCGTTAACCTGCTTGAGCGCCCGTCCCAGGGCAGCGTCCAGGTTGACGGCCAGGAGCTGACAGCCCTTTCAGAAGCACAACTCACTAAAGCTCGCCGCCAGATTGGCATGATCTTCCAGCACTTTAATTTACTCTCTTCCCGCACCGTGTTTGGTAACGTCGCGTTGCCACTTGAACTGGATAACACGCCGCGCGAAGAGATTAACCGTCGCGTCAAAGAATTGCTGGACCTGGTTGGACTGGGCGACAAACACGACAGCTATCCGGCGAATCTGTCCGGTGGTCAAAAGCAGCGTGTGGCCATTGCCCGCGCACTGGCGAGCAACCCGAAAGTATTGCTGTGCGATGAAGCCACCAGCGCACTGGACCCGGCAACTACGCGTTCCATTCTGGAGTTGTTGAAAGACATCAACCGTCGTCTGGGCCTGACGATTCTGCTCATTACCCACGAAATGGATGTCGTAAAACGCATTTGCGACTGCGTTGCCGTCATCAGTAATGGTGAACTGATCGAACAGGACACTGTAAGTGAAGTGTTCTCTCATCCCAAAACGCCGCTGGCACAGCAGTTTATTCAGTCAACGTTGCACCTGGATATCCCTGAGGATTACCAGCAGCGCCTGAAAGATCAGCCACTGGCAGGTAGCGTGCCGATGTTACGCATGGAATTCACCGGTCAATCGGTCGATGCCCCCCTGCTTTCTGAGACCGCACGCCGCTATAACGTGAACAACAATATTATCAGTGCGCAGATGGATTACGCCGGTGGCGTGAAATTCGGCATTATGCTGACAGAAATGCACGGCGAGCCGCAGGATACGCAAGCCGCTATTGCCTGGCTTAAGGAACACCATGTGAAAGTAGAGGTGCTGGGTTATGTCTGAGGCAATGATGTGGTTACTGGCGCGTGGCGTCTGGGAAACGCTGGCAATGACCTTCGTATCCGGTTTCTTCGGCTTTGTGCTGGGTCTTCCGGTTGGCGTGCTGCTGTATGTCTCGCGTCCTGGACAAATTTCGGAGAATGCAAAACTCTACCGTACCATTTCGGCGCTGGTGAATATTTTCCGTTCGATCCCGTTCATTATTTTACTGGTCTGGATGATTCCATTCACCCGTATTATCGTGGGGACTTCCATCGGCCTGCAGGCAGCGATTGTGCCTCTGACCGTCGGTGCAGCACCTTTTATTGCCCGTATGGTGGAAAACGCCCTGTTGGAAATCCCAACCGGCCTGATTGAAGCCTCCCGTGCAATGGGCGCAACCCCGATGCAGATCATCCGTAAGGTACTACTGCCGGAAGCACTGCCGGGTCTGGTCAATGCAGCAACAATTACCCTGATTACCCTGGTGGGTTATTCTGCAATGGGTGGAGCCGTGGGCGCAGGCGGTCTGGGGCAGATTGGCTACCAGTACGGTTATATTGGCTATAACGCCATTGTGATGAATACCGTCCTGGCACTGCTGGTGATTCTGGTTTACTTAATTCAGTTTGCAGGCGATCGTATCGTTCGCTCTGTTACGCATAAATAACGTTGCTCACAACACAACGACTCTGAAAGAAAGGAAAAAACACATGGCTTTTAAATTCAAGACCTTTGCGGCAGTGGGTGCCCTGATTGGTTCTCTGGCTCTGGTAGGTTGTGGTCAGGACGAAAAGAATCCGAACCACATTAAAGTCGGCGTCATCGTCGGTGCTGAACAGCAGGTTGCCGAAGTTGCACAGAAAGTCGCGAAAGAGAAATACGGTCTGGACGTTGAGCTGGTAACCTTTAATGACTACGTTCTGCCGAACGAAGCGCTGAGCAAAGGCGACATCGATGCGAACGCCTTCCAGCACAAACCGTACCTGGATCAGCAGATCAAAGATCGTGGCTATAAACTGGTTGCTGTTGGCAATACCTTTGTTTACCCGATCGCAGGCTACTCCAAAAAAATTAAATCTATCGATGAATTGCAGGAAGGCGCTCAGGTCGCTGTACCGAACGATCCGACTAACCTCGGCCGTTCCCTGCTGCTGTTGCAGAAACAGGGCCTGATCAAACTGAAAGATGGTGTTGGCCTGCTGCCAACCGCTCTGGATATTACAGAGAACCCGAAAAACCTGAAAATTGTTGAGCTGGAAGCCCCGCAACTGCCGCGCTCGCTGGACGATGCACAAATCGCGCTGGCCGTTATTAACACCACCTACGCCAGCCAGATCAATCTGACGCCAGCAAAAGATGGTATCTTTGTCGAAGATAAAGACTCTCCGTACGTTAACCTGATCGTTACCCGCGAAGACAACAAAGACGCAGAAAACGTGAAGAAATTCGTTCAGGCCTATCAGTCTGACGAAGTCTACGAAGCAGCGAACAAAGTCTTCAATGGCGGTGCGGTGAAAGGCTGGTAATCCGGCCCGTCAGCAATATCCTTCAGGACGGGCTCATGCCCGTCTTGTCATTTGTGCAAGCTCCTGATTCAATAAGCGGCGTTAAGATCATTTTTTGAGGATATATTATGCGTGCTTTACCGATCTGTTTTTTAGCACTCATGCTGAGCGGCTGTTCAATGCTAAGCAGATCTCCTGTCGAACCTGTTCAAAGCACAGCAACCCCGCCTAAAACAGAACCAGCAAAACCGAAACCGCCGCGTCCGACGCCGGTTCGAATCATTACCAATGCTGAAGATTTGGTGGGTAAACCGTTCCGTGATTTAGGTGAAGTGACCGGTGACTCTTGCCAGGCAACCAATCAGGATTCCCCACCGAACATCCCGACCGCCCGTAAACGCATGCAAATCAACGCATCAAAAATGAAAGCGAATGCGGTTCTGCTCCACAGCTGTGAAATCACCAGCGGCACGCCGGGTTGCTACCGTCAGGCTGTATGCGTAGGTTCAGCGCTGAACGTCACGGCGAAATGACCACATTTGCCATCGAGCAGATAGGCGTCATCCGCTCCCCCTATAAAGAAAAGTTTGCCGTTCCCCGCCAGCCTGGTCTGGTTAAACATGGAGGCGGCGAACTGCATCTGCTGCCTCCCTATAATCAGGCCGAAGCCGTACGCGGGCTTGAGGCGTTCAGCCATCTCTGGATTGTGTTCATTTTCCACCAGACGATGGCTGGCGGCTGGCGTCCTACGGTACGCCCTCCCCGGCTCGGGGGGAATGCGCGGATGGGGGTTTTTGCCACCCGTTCAACCTTCCGTCCTAATCCGATTGGCATGTCTTTGGTGGAGCTTAAAGGCATTCACTGCGAGAAAGAGCGTGTCATTTTGCAACTGGGCAGTCTTGATCTCGTCGACGGCACGCCCGTCGTGGATATCAAACCCTATTTACCCTTTGCTGAGGCTCTGCCGCATGCCAGCGCCAGTTATGCGCAGCAGGCCCCCGTCGCGGAGATGGCGGTGTGCTTCACGCCGGAGCTCGAAGCGGCATTTCCACAGTTAGAAAAGCGTTACCCGCAGCTAAGATCGTTTATTATTGACGTCCTGGCGCAGGACCCGCGCCCGGCATACCGTAAAGATGAGGAAATGGGGAAAACGTACGCGGTCTTGTTGCTGGATTTCAACGTGCGCTGGCGCGTGACCGCTGCAGGTTTTGAAGTGTTTGCGCTGGAAGGCCGTTAATTTCTCCTCCCTCTACTTTTGGCATCTCTTTCTCGCTGGTAAACTGAATCACTTTTTTTGAATCAGGCTCCTTTTGAGTCTGTTCCAATCGTCCAAATGGAACCGTAACAACATGCGTACTAGCCAATACCTGCTCTCCACTCTGAAGGAGACACCTGCCGACGCCGAAGTCATCAGCCATCAGTTGATGTTGCGCGCCGGGATGATTCGCAAGCTGGCCTCCGGGTTGTATACCTGGCTGCCGACCGGCGTGCGCGTCCTGAAAAAAGTCGAAAACATCGTGCGTGAAGAGATGAACAACGCCGGTGCGATTGAGGTGTTAATGCCGGTCGTTCAGCCTTCTGAACTGTGGCAAGAGAGTGGTCGTTGGGAGCAGTACGGCCCGGAACTGCTGCGTATTTCTGACCGTGGCGAGCGTCCGTTCGTACTCGGCCCGACTCACGAAGAAGTGATCACCGATCTGATTCGTAACGAGCTCAGCTCTTACAAACAGCTACCGCTGAATTTCTTCCAGATCCAGACCAAGTTCCGTGACGAAGTACGTCCGCGTTTCGGCGTGATGCGTTCCCGTGAATTCCTGATGAAAGATGCCTACTCTTTCCATACTTCTCAGGAATCGCTGCAGGAAACCTACGACGCGATGTATGCCGCCTACAGCAAAATCTTTACCCGCATCGGGCTGGAGTTCCGCCCGGTTCAGGCTGATACAGGCTCTATCGGTGGTAGCGCGTCTCATGAGTTCCAGGTACTGGCGCAAAGCGGTGAAGATGACATCGTTTTCTCTGATACCTCTGACTATGCCGCCAACATCGAACTGGCAGAAGCTGTGGCGCCGAAAGCACCGCGTGCAGCGGCAACTCAAGAGATGACGCTGGTTGATACGCCGAACGCGAAAACCATCGCCGAGCTGGTTGAACAGTTCAACCTGCCGATTGAGAAAACCGTTAAGACCCTGCTGGTCAAAGCGGTTGAAGGCAGCAGCTACCCGCTGGTCGCCCTGCTGGTACGTGGCGATCACGAACTGAACGAAGTAAAAGCCGAAAAACTGGCGCAGGTTGCAAGCCCGCTGACTTTCGCGACCGAAGCTGAAATTCGCGCCGTGGTAAATGCGGGTCCGGGTTCGCTGGGGCCGGTAAACATGCCGATTCCGGTCGTTATCGACCGTACCGTTGCGGCAATGAGCGATTTTGCCGCTGGCGCTAACATTGATGGTAAGCACTACTTCGGTATCAACTGGGACCGTGATGTAGCAACCCCGGAAATCGCCGATATCCGTAACGTGGTTGCCGGCGACCCAAGCCCGGACGGTCAGGGGACGCTTCTGATCAAACGCGGTATCGAAGTGGGTCACATCTTCCAGTTAGGTACCAAATACTCTGAAGCGCTGAAGGCGTCCGTTCAGGGTGAAGATGGTCGTAACCAGATCCTGACCATGGGCTGCTACGGTATCGGGGTAACGCGTGTTGTGGCTGCGGCGATTGAACAGAACTTCGATGACCGCGGTATTGTATGGCCAGAAGCGATTGCACCGTTCCAGGTGGCCATTCTGCCCATGAACATGCACAAATCTTACCGTGTTCAGGAACTGGCAGAGAAGCTCTATAACGAACTGCGCGCACAGGGTATCGACGTGCTGATGGACGACCGTAAAGAGCGTCCGGGTGTGATGTTCGCTGATATGGAGCTGATCGGTATTCCGCACACCATCGTGCTGGGCGACCGTAACCTCGACAACGACGATATCGAATACAAATACCGTCGCACTGGCGAAAAACAGATGATCAAGACGGGTGATATCCTTAATTACCTTGTCAGCGCCATCAAGGGCTAACAGTAAAAAGCCTCGCAAATGCGAGGCTTTTTTTATTGGTGATTACAATCTTTTCCGGCTATAAATTTCGCGTTTTTATCCGCCACCAGCGTCTTTTCCATCGCACCGTTATCCGTTTTCGGCTGTAGCGCGAAATGTCCTTCCACCTCCAGCAATACCGGCTGCGAAGCCTGACCTGCCGCTGCTTTATATTGCTGTTCGAGCCGCACATCATTGCTGACCGCAATCCGTTTGCCCGTCATACAATCAGCGAACTCTGCCACACCACCAGTACGCGAATACATGCCACGCATCGCCATCGGCGTTGTCGGTAAGGCCGCCGTGACAGGCTGCAAGACATAATTTAGCTGTGAGCGAATCGGGTTCCCTTCACGATCCAGCATTTCCAGCGCACTGCCTTTCGCGCGGAAGTAAAGTTTCTCGCCACTTGCATCTGTCAGCACCAGCTTGTCCGCAGTGCGTGCCCATTGCCCGTAAGAGGCAAAATTTGATGGCGCTTTGCCACCCTGATAGCCCTGATTCATCACCCAGGTGCCATCTTTTTCAAGGAACAGTGAGGTTTCGATGCCTTCACAATCTGCGCACGGCAGAATACCGCGCCAGCTCTGTTGCATTGGCTTGAGCTTTTCAGCTCGCACGGGGGAGACGGTTTCCACCTCTCCCCGATTGTTGCACCCCATCAGCGCAAAGAGTGTCATTGCCACAGCCAAAGATACAATCGCTTTATTCACTCTTTCTTCCTTATGAACAGTTCTTATCTCGTCCGTCACTCCTGTGGGCGACGAACCTTCCCTCGTAGCGCTTTTACAGAAGATTTTTGCGCTTTTCCTGCCAGACGCCGCTCTTTCGATGCCCGTGTTGGACGGGTGGCCCGACGGCTTTTTTGCACCACCGTCAGTTCCCTGATTAACGCCACCAGCCGGGCAATCGCCGCTTCGCGATTCATATCCTGGCTGCGGTACTCCTGCGCCTTGATGATAACGACCCCGTCGGCCGTTAAGAGATGATGTGTCGCTGCCAGCAGCTTCTCTTTATAAAACTCGGGCAAACTGGATGCACGAATATCAAAACGCAGATGGATCGCCGTAGAGGCTTTATTTACATGCTGCCCGCCCGCCCCTTGCGCGCGAATCGCCGTAATCTCCAATTCTTCATCAGGAATGCTGACCTGGCGGGATATCTCAATCATGCGTGCTGTTGCCAGGTTGCCAGGTGGATTTCCAGATTGGTTTGAGTGTCGCTCAGCCAGATAGTTCCTTCCTGGAGAGTAGCCTGCAGTGACATTGTCCGCTCCGCCAGCCCACTCAGCATCGCCAGTTGCTCATCATCCAGGTACCAGATACTCAGATTCTTAAATCCAGCGAGTTTGCTCTGGTTCTGCTGCCACCAGATTTGTGCCGCACGCGAGTTATAGGTGAATAGCGCCACCTCTTTCGACTGCGAACAGGCCTTCTTGATGCGCCGTTCGTCCGGCAATCCGAGTTCGATCCACAGATCGATACCCAGATGATCGTTGCGCAGCCACACTTCGGGCTCGTCATCCGCACACAGCCCACGGGTGAACTGTAGCCGTTCATCGGCGAATTTAATCCATGCCAACAGGCGCAGCATCATGCGCTCCTGCGTCTCGGAAGGATGACGGGCAAGCGTCAATGTGGCATCGAGAAATTGATTCCGGTCTAAATCCGCCACATTCACAGTAGCTTTATAAATGGTTGCTTTGAGCGCCATACCGCCTCCTTTGCATAACAGCGGCTATTGTAGCGAATAAAGATATAACGTGCTGTTATCTCTTAATCTGCGGTTAATTCATCACTCTGATAATGACCCGTCGGGTATGGTATAGTCACCTTGCTAAACAGAGTTAATCTTCGTAGGCTTAATGGTATCTCACAGTAAAGCCAGGGTGCTGACAGGAGGACGTGTGGGAAATTATTGTGAGTTAATACGCCAGCGGTATGCGGAAATTGCCAGCGGAGACTTAGGGTATATCCCGGATGCGTTGGGGTGCGTATTGAAAGTTTTGAATGAAGTGGCTTCGGACGATGCCGTTTCAGAGTCGGTCAGGGAAAAGGCGGCGTATGCTGCCGCGAACTTACTGGTGAGCGATTATGTCAATGAATGATACCTATCAACCCATCAATTGCGACGACTATGACAACCTGGAACTCGCCTGTCAGCATCATCTCCTACTGACGCTCGAGCTCAAAGATGGCGAAACTTTGCAGGCAAAAGCCAGTGATTTAGTATCTCGCAAAAATGTGGAATATTTGGTTGTTGAAATTGCAGGAACAACGCGCGAACTGCGTCTCGACAAAATTGCCAGCTTTAGTCATCCGGAAATCGGCACCGTCGTGGTGAGCGAATCCTGACAGCACTTTCGGGCAGCGCTGACTGCCCGTTACTTCTGCCACATTAGCCGTACGCCAGGCTGCCCATTTTCTGCTTTCCCCTCCTGCGTGACAAACACGCCTGCCGCAGCAATCAGCGACTCACCGTAAAACAGTAGTGGTGTTGTATCCCGACGCCAGGGTGCCACGCCCAACTCCTGCCAGATCTTTTTAAGTTTACGGCCACCGTTACGCCCCTGGATGTGCAAAGTTCCCGTCGCCTGAAAGCGTACCGATACCACTTCGTCAGCGCCCGGTGGACGCAGCTCCTCGCCCGGCACAAGCCGCAGAACGCCAAGCCCATCCGGCAACGTCAGCGGCAAAAAAGGATCCGTCCATTGCAGAACTTTTTCGCGCTGACCCGCAAGCGCCTTAACCCACCACAAATAACCCTGATAACGGCGGATATCATGATCGCCAAGGCGCAAGCATGGCACTGCATCCTCTCTGGCTAACGCCACTTCTTGCCAGACCCGTAGCAACATTTCCCGGGAAGGCATCGGCGCCTGCTGCGCGGAAAGCCAACGTCGTAAGATAGCGGCACGCCGTGCCGCATTTAACGTTTCCAGCGCCGCAATCGACAACCCACCGTCACGGTGTGTCGCCGCCGCAAGCTCGTCTGCCAGCAGTTCATCCAGCAATTGCTCCTGCTCGCCGCACAAGGCCGCACTCCGGGCGACCGCATCGGCAAAATGCGGCCAGCGGGCATTCAATGCAGGCAGAACGCGTAAACGCAGGAAGTTGCGGTCATAGGCATCATCAGCATTACTCTCGTCTTCAATCCATGACAAGCCATGCTGCTGAGCCCAGCGAAGAAGTGCTTCGCGTGTTTCGTTCAACAACGGTCTGAGGAGCATAGTGTCGGCAAACGGCAGCGTTTCCGGCATACCCGCAAGACCGGCCGGACCACTCCCCCGTTTAAGCGCCAGTAAAAACGTTTCGCACTGGTCGTCAAGATGCTGGGCGGTGAGCAGCAATTCTCCGGGGACTAACGCCTGAGTAAAGGCGGCATAGCGGGCTTTTCTCGCCTGCGCTTCAATTCCATTGCCTTCATCCACCAGTTGTACCCGATGAACAACAAGCGGCACCTGCCAGGCATTGCAAACCTGCTGACAATGAGCAGCCCAGGCATCCGCATTGGGGCTTAATCCGTGGTGAATATGAATCGCGCGCAGGGAAATGTCCGGCTGCTGATGACGCCACTGCACCAGACGGTGCAACAGTACTGTCGAATCGAGCCCGCCGCTAAACGCCACCAAAAACTGGCGTTGATGGGCAGGCAAGCGAGAAAGTAAGGGCATGATCATGGTATTAACCGAAACGGAAATCATGCCCGGCACGTTACCGGGCATTCCTGTGACTGGCAAGGCTTACTGCTGATAGAGTTCCAGCGGAAGGTTGTCAGGATCTTTAAAAAAGGTAAAGCGCTTACCGGTGTAAGGGTCAACACGAATCGCTTCGCACGAGACATTGTGCGCTTGCAGGTGAGCAACCGCCTGATCGATATCCACAACGCTAAAGGCCAGATGACGCAATCCGCAGGCTTCCGGCCCACTCGGACGTGCTGGCGGAAAGGGAAACGAAAACAACTCAATGACATACTGGCCATTCAGCGCCAGGTCTCCTTTCCAGGAGTCACGCTCTTCACGATAAACTTCGCTTTGCAGCGTAAAACCCAGGATATCGCAATAGAACGCTTTACTCTTTACATAATCCGTTGCGATGATGGCGATGTGATGTACCTGTTTTAAACCCAGCATAATGTCTCCTTTTGTCTTTGCGCACGTTACCGTTGTGACAGGTAACCCGCAAGAGGCTACGGTCTTTTTAAGACACGTACCCAATAGACGCCATCTTCTCCCCGCTTCGCGCCATGGATATCCGTTTCAAAGCCCGGATAGTGCCGCCCTATCGCACAGAGCATTAACAGGAAATCCAAAACCGAGCGGCTCGCTTCGGTGATCATCTCCCCTGGCATCAGTAACGGCACGCCCGGTGGGTAAGGTAAGATCATATTGGCGGAGATACGTCCCGTAAGCCTTTCCAGTTCAATAGTTTCAACATCTCCACGGATTTGCTGCTGCCACGCCTGATGCGGAGTCAGCTTCATTTCCGGCAACACATCAAACGCCCGCAGCATCAGTTGCGGCAGATCGTGCTGGCGGATCAATTTATGGATGCCCTGCGCAAGATCCTGGATCCGCATATTGCGGTAGAAGTCGGGATCTTCGGCATACAGATCCGGCAGCATGTTCTTCACGCGTAAATTGAGATCGTAGGCACGCTTGAACTCCATTAACCCACGCAGCAGGCCCATGGCACGGGTTTTGTCGATCCCGATACTGAACAGGAACAACAGATTGTAAGGACCCGTTTTTTCAACTACCACGCCGCGCTCATCAAGAAACTTCGCCACCAGCGCCGCCGGGATCCCCTCTTCACTCATATTGCCTTGTTCATCCATACCCGGCGTCAGAATAGTCACCTTGACCGGGTCGAGGAACATGTGGTCTTCGTCAGCATCGCGGAAGCCGTGCCAGCTTTCTCCCGGCGCTACCGGCCAGCAATCGGCCTCATTGATCTCCTCGGGCTGCCAGATATCAAAGAACCAGCCATCGGCTTCATCTTTTAACCGCTGCACCTCTTTGCGGAAATGCAAAGCGCGCTCAACCGAACGGTTAATCAGCCGTTTACCGGGGTTACCGCGCAACATTGCCGCCGCGGTCTCAATGGAGGCCACCAGCGGATAGCTTGGCGAGGTAGAGGTGTGCATCATAAAGGCTTCGTTAAAGGTATCTTCGTCATACTCACCTTTCACATGGATAAGCGAGGCCTGCGAAAACGCCGCCAGCATTTTGTGCGTCGATTGCGTTTCGAAAATCACTTTCCCCGGTACCCGCTCACCGCTCATGCCGCTCTTCCCGGCATAAATCGGATGAAAGTTGGTGTACGGCACCCAGGCGGAATCGAAATGAATAGAAGGCACATCCAGCGTTTTTTTAATCCAGTCAGTGTTGTATAGCAGCCCATCGTAAGTGGAATTGGTGATTACCGCATGCACCGGCCAGGTTGCACCTGCGGTTGCAGCAATCTTTTGTTCAATGCTGGCATGGGTGAATTCCCGGCGCGGAATACCGCCCAGAATCCCCAGCGCGTTACGTCCCGGTTTTAACCACAGCGGCGTAACGTCGCTCATCATTAACAGATGGGCCAGTGACTTGTGGCAATTGCGATCAATCAGCAGCGTACTACCCACCGGTGCGGCGTACATACCCACAATTTTATTGGAGGTGGAGGTGCCGTTGGTGACCATATAACTTTGCTCAGCGCCAAAGGTGCGGGCGATATACTCCTCGGCTTCCAGATGCGGCCCGCTATGGTCCAGAAGCGAGCCCAGTTCAGTGACCGAGATAGACACATCCGCTTTTAGTGTGTTGCCGCCGAAGAAATCATAAAACAGGCAGCCAACCGGGCTTTTCAGGTAGGCCGTACCCGCCATGTGGCCTGGCGTGCAGAAGGTGTATTTTCCTTCTTTCACATAGGTAAAGAGCGCTTTGGTAAAGGGCGGCGTGATGTTATCGAGATACTCTTTTGTGTACTGCCCGATACGTGTTGCAATGTCATCGGCCATCCCCAGGGCATATTCAAAAAACCACAGCGCCATCCGCATATCTTGTGCGCTGACATCCAGCGTCGAATGGGTGTTAATAAAGGCATAAAGGGGAAGATATTCGTTAAGCTGGTTGATATCGCTGCATAAATCGAGCGTGTACTCGTCCCAGTCGAAAATGACGCCGCAGATACGCGGATTGTGTTCGATGAATTTCAGCAGGTCGCTGCTGTTTTGTGGCCAGATTATCTGAAACCCTTGCGCCTGGAGCGCCTTCTCAAGCTCCTTGATCGGCTCATCTTTGTAAAAGACGCCGTGCGGCCCCATGATGGCAATAATATTCACGGTTACCTCCTGAAAAAAACCTAAGTTAATCATAGCTGAGGTAAACAGGGGGTATAAAAAAAGCCACAACACTGTGTGGCTTTTCAGAATGATCTTTCAATGCTTATCAGGCGTAACCGTAGCTCATCAGACGCTGGTAACGGCGATTACGCAGATCGTCTTTGCTCAGCACGTCCAAATCCGCCAGATCCGCAATCAACTGCGCTTTCAGAGAGGCCGCGATGGCTTCCGGGTTACGGTGTGCGCCGCCTAACGGTTCCGGAATGATCGAGTCGATCAGTTTCAACTCTTTCAGACGCGGTGCAATGATACCCATTGCGTCGGCAGCCAATGGTGCCTTGTCTGCGCTTTTCCACAGAATGGACGCACAGCCTTCCGGCGAGATAACCGAATAGGTGCTGTATTGCAGCATATTCACTTTATCACCCACGCCAATGGCCAGCGCACCGCCAGAACCGCCTTCACCGATAACGGTACAAATGACCGGTACGCTCAGACGGGACATTTCACGCAGGTTACGCGCGATCGCCTCAGACTGACCACGCTCTTCCGCGCCCACGCCAGGGTATGCGCCTGGGGTGTCGATAAAGGTAATGATCGGCATATTGAAACGTTCAGCCATTTCCATCAGGCGCAGCGCTTTGCGATACCCTTCCGGTGCCGGCATACCAAAATTGCGGCGAATTTTTTCTTTGGTTTCACGTCCTTTCTGGTGGCCGATGATCATCACCGGGCGACCGTCAAGGCGAGCGATACCACCGACGATGGCTTTGTCGTCCGCATAAGCGCGGTCGCCAGCCAGCTCGTCGAATTCATCAAATGCGAGGCGGACATAATCCAGGGTGTATGGACGCAGCGGATGGCGTGCCAGCTGAGCGACTTGCCATGCACCAAGATCGGCAAAGATTTTGCGCGTCAGCTCTACGCTTTTTTCACGCAGACGATGCACTTCTTCATCGATGTTAATATCCAGTTTTTCATCCTGACGACTTACTGACGTCAGAGAATCGATTTTCGCTTCCAGCTCGGCAATCGGCTGTTCGAAATCAAGGAAATTCAGACTCATAGTATTCCTGTATTAGTCAAACTCCAGTTCCACCTGCTCCGAACCAATGAGGCCACGGAGATCGTTTAATAAACGATCGCTCGGAGAGACACGCCACGTTGCGCCGAAACGTAATCGTGCACGTGCATCCGCCCTCTGATAGTAGAGATGTACTGGAATGGTCCCCGAGCGATGGGGTTCCAGAGACTGACGGAGTCGGTTCAAAAGCTGGTCATCAATTTGCCTGTCCGTCAGCGAGATAGCAAGCCCGCGCGCATATTTTTCACGAGCTTCGTCAATGTCCATCACTTCGCGGGCGGTCATTTTAAGCCCCCCGCTGAAGTCATCAAAGCTGACCTGTCCGCTGACGATCAGTATGCGGTCTTTTTCCAGCAGTTGCTGATATTTGTCCAGGGCGTCCGTGAACAACATCACTTCCAGGCGCCCGGAACGGTCATCCAAAGTACAGATGCCAATACGATTGCCGCGCTTGGTGACCATAACCCGCGCAGCAATCACCAGCCCCGCCGCCGTGGTGACCTTGCCACGTTCGGTCGGGTGCATGTCTTTTAGTCGGTAGCCACCGACGTAACGATCGATCTCTTTCAAATACTGGGTGATCGGATGCCCGGTCAGGTACAGCCCCAGGGTTTCACGTTCACCGTCCAGCACCACCTGCTCTGGCCACGGCTGGCAACTGGCGTAAGACTGTTCCACCTGTTCGGGCTCTTCTGCCAGGACACCGAACATATCCGCCTGACCAATCGCTTCCGCTTTCGCATGCTGGTCGGCGGCTTTCAGGGCGTCGCCGAGGGAATTCATCAGCGCGGCCCGATGCGGCCCAAGGCGGTCAAACGCCCCGGACATTATCAGTTTTTCCAGCACCCGGCGATTGAGTTTTTTGGTGTCGGTACGGGCACAGAGATCAAACAGTTCCCGGAAATAGCCGCCGTTATTACGAGCCTCGAGGATCGCTTCAATCGGGCCTTCACCCACGCCTTTGATAGCCCCAATGCCGTAAACAATTTCACCGTCGTCATTCACGTGGAAATGGTACAGACCAGAGTTGATATCCGGCGGCAGGATCTTGAGCCCCATGCGCCAGCATTCGTCCACCAGGCCTACCACCTTCTCGGTGTTGTCCATATCGGCGGTCATTACCGCCGCCATAAACTCTGCCGGATAGTGCGCTTTCAGCCACAGCGTCTGGTATGAGACTAAAGCATAGGCAGCAGAGTGCGATTTGTTAAATCCGTACCCGGCGAATTTCTCCACCAGGTCGAAGATTTTCATCGCCAGCTCGCCGTCAACGCCGTTTTTCTTCGCCCCTTCTTCGAAGGTCCCGCGCTGCTTGGCCATCTCCTCCGGCTTTTTCTTACCCATCGCACGACGCAGCATGTCCGCGCCGCCGAGGGTATAGCCAGAAAGCACCTGAGCTATCTGCATCACCTGTTCCTGATACAAGATGATGCCGTAGGTCGGCTCCAGTACCGGTTTCAGACTCTCATGCTGCCACTGTACGTCCGGGTAGGAAATCTCTTCGCGCCCGTGCTTACGGTCGATAAAGTTATCCACCATTCCCGACTGCAGTGGGCCCGGACGGAACAGGGCCACCAGGGCTATCATATCTTCGAAGCAGTCAGGCTGCAGACGCTTGATCAAGTCTTTCATGCCGCGGGATTCAAGCTGGAATACCGCTGTGGTTTCCGAGCGCTGCAGCATGTCGAAGCTTTTCTTGTCATCGAGCGGGATAGCGGCGATATCAAGCGGTGGCTCGCCGTTCTTCTCACGACGGGCGTTGATCATCTCCAGCGCCCAGTTGATGATGGTGAGCGTACGCAGCCCCAGGAAGTCGAACTTCACGAGACCCGCGTATTCCACGTCGTTCTTATCAAACTGGGTGACCGGATGTTGCCCCGCCTCATCACAATAGAGCGGTGCAAAATCGGTGATTTTGGTCGGCGCGATAACCACACCACCGGCGTGTTTACCGGCGTTACGCGTGACGCCTTCCAGCTTACGCGCCATATCAATTAGCGCTCTGACTTCCTCGTCAGCCTCGTAGATTTCTGGCAGTTGCGGTTCCGCTTCAAAGGCTTTCGCCAACGTCATACCAGGATCGGGTGGAACCAGCTTAGAAATACGATCCACAAAACCGTACGGATGCCCCAGCACGCGGCCCACGTCGCGGATAACCGCTTTCGCCGCCATCGTACCGAAGGTAATAATCTGCGATACCGCATCACGCCCGTACATATCTGCTACGTGCTCGATAACCTGATCGCGTTTTTCCATACAGAAGTCGACGTCAAAGTCGGGCATAGAAACACGTTCAGGGTTAAGGAAACGTTCGAACAGCAGGTCGAATTCCAGCGGGTCGAGGTCGGTAATTTTCAGCGCATAGGCTACCAGCGAACCCGCACCGGAGCCTCGCCCCGGGCCTACCGGCACACCGTTATCTTTCGACCACTGGATAAATTCCATAACGATAAGGAAGTAGCCCGGGAACCCCATCTGGTTAATAACCTGGAGTTCAATATCCAGACGTTCATCATACTCAGGGCGTTTCTCTTTACGGACCGCCTCATCCGGGAAAAGGAATGCCAGACGCTCTTCCAGGCCCTCTTTCGACTTCGCGACAAGAAAATCTTCGGTGGTCATATCCCCGGTCGGGAACTGGGGCAGGAAGTACTCGCCCAGACGCACCGTGACGTTACAACGTTTGGCGATTTCTACCGTGTTTTCGAGCGCTTCCGGGATGTCAGAGAAAAGCTCACACATCTCGTCTTCGCTGCGCATATATTGCTGCGCAGAGTAATTACGCGGACGCTTGGGGTCATCAAGGGTAAAGCCGTCGTGAATCGCGACACGGATTTCATGGGCATCAAAGTCGCCCGCATCGATAAAACGCACGTCATTGGTCGCCACAACAGGCAGACCGCGTTCTTCGGCGAGCCGTACCGCCGCATGCAAATAGTTCTCTTCGTCCGCGCGACCGGTACGAATCAGTTCGAGATAATAGTTGTTGGGGAAATGCTCTTCGTAAAACGCCACGCACTGCTCGACCAGCGCGCTATTACCGCGCATCAGGCTTTTACCAACATCCCCCATCCGGGCACCAGACAACAGGATCAGCCCGTCTTTCAGCTCAACCAGCCAGTCGCGGTCAATCCATGGCCCCGCCGCCCCGTACCCACGCTGATAGGCACGAGAAATTAGCAGCGTCAGGTTTTGATAGCCGACGTTGTTTGCTGCCAGTACAGTGAGCTGCGTCAGTTCGTCCGCGAGTAGTTCGCTCTGAACATGAAAATCGGCCCCCACAATCGGTTTTAACCCCGCGCCATGGGCCGTTCCGTAGAACTTCACCAGGCCACACAGGTTGGTAAAATCGGTGATCGCCAGCGCTGGCATGCCGAGCGCGGCCGCCTTTTTCACCAGCGGCCCGGTTTTCGCCAGCCCGTCTATCATGGAGTAGTCGCTATGCACCCGCAGGTGTACGAAACGTGGTTCAGCCATTTTCAGATCTCTTCACGTCACAGAATCAGGACACAAGGCCCAGCACGCGTTTGACGGGCGCAAAGCTGCGCCGATGATGTTCCGTTGCGCCATGCTCAGCCAGTTTTTCCAGATGGAAAGCGGTTGGATAGCCTTTATGCTGCGCGAAACCGTATTGAGGAAAAGTCAGATCGAGCGTGGCCATTTCTGCATCGCGGGTGACCTTCGCCAGAATGGAGGCGGCGCTGATTTCAGGCACCCGACTGTCACCTTTTACAACCGCCAGCGAAGGCATCGGCAGTTTGGGGCAACGGTTGCCATCAATGAGAACATACTCCGGAATAATACCCAAACCAGCGACCGCACGCTGCATCGCCAGCATCGTGGCATGCAGAATATTTAACTCGTCGATTTCGTGCGGCTCTGCACGGCCCAGACTCCAGGCCAGCGCCTTCTCTTTGATCTCGTCAAACAATGCCAGACGGCGTTTCTCAGATAATTTTTTCGAGTCATTAAGACCGATAATAGGACGCGCCGGATCGAGGATAACAGCAGCAGTCACCACTGCGCCAACCAACGGGCCGCGTCCAACTTCATCCACACCGGCAACCAGGTGTGTATGGGGGTAAATAAATTCCATCATTGTGCCAACTCCAGTACGGCATCTGCGGCCTGCTCATCGGCATTACAGCGGATCTGCAGATGCAGCTCCCGGAAAATATCGTGCATCGCATGGCTGGTTTTGCCCTTTGCCAACAGGGGAAGTAACGCATCAGCCAGCGCCTGAGGCTGACAGTCATCCTGCAGCAGCTCTTTAACAAGCTCACGGCCTGCCAGTAAATTGGGCAGCGAAACGTAATCGGTTTTAACCAGACGCTTCGCCAGCCAGAAGGTAAACGGCTTCATTCGATAACCCACCACCATCGGGCATTTCGCCAGCATGCACTCCAGCGCGGCTGTGCCGGATGCCAGCAATGCAGCATCACTGGCAATCATCGCTTCCCGCGCCTGGCCATCCAGCATATGCACGCGCAGCTCAGGGGCCACATCCGCTTTGATGCGTTCAAACTGCTCGCGACGCTTTGCATTCACCAACGGAACCACAACTTCCAGGTCCGGATAATGCTTACGCAACAGCTGCGCCGTACGCAAAAAGTCAGCGCTCAGCATCTCAACCTCTGCGCCACGGCTGCCCGGAAGTAACGCAAGGCAGTGCGCGTCATGGGGAATGCCTAATGTGTCCCGCGCCGCATTTTTATCCGGATCCAGCGGCATCGCATCCGCCATGGTATGGCCGATAAAACGGCAGGGAACATTGAATCTATCGTAAAACGCTTTTTCGAAAGGCAGAAATGCGAGCACCAGGTCGGTGGCTCTGCCTATTTTGAAAACGCGTTTCTGGCGCCAGGCCCATACCGAAGGGCTGACATAATGAATGGTCCTGATGCCCTTCTTTTTCAGGTTCCCCTCAAGGGTGATATTGAAATCGGGTGCATCAATGCCGACAAAGACATCGGGTTTAAGCTCGCTAAAGCGACGCGTGAGGTCGGCACGGATATGCAGCAGACGTCGCAGGCGACCAAGCACCTCGACAATCCCCATCACCGCCAGCTCTTCCATTTCGTACCAGGCCTCGCAGCCTTCGGCCTGCATACGCGGCCCGGCAACACCGACGAAGCGCGCATCGGGAATACGCGCTCTCAGTGCGCGGATGAGACCCGCACCAAGAATATCGCCGGAGGTTTCTCCGGCGACGAGGGCAATCGTTAACGGACGACGTTCAACCATTACCGAATTAAACCACGCGTGGAACGTTCAAAAAACGCCATGAACGTTTTCACTTCCGGATGCTGTTCTGCCAGCTCGGCGATTTCAGGTTTTGCTTCATCCAGCGTTTTGCCGCTGCGGTACAGCAGTTTATACGCGTTACGGATTGCGGTGATCGCTTCGCGGCTAAAGCCACGACGCTTAAGACCTTCAATATTCACACCAAACGGAGTGGCGTGGTTACCCTGAGCAATCACGAACGGTGGAACGTCCTGTGCGACACCAGAACAGCCGCCAACCATAACGTGCGCACCGATAATGCAGAACTGGTGCACCGCGGTCATACCGCCAATGATCGCGAAATCATCAACGGAAACGTGGCCTGCCAGTGTGGCGTTATTCGCCAGAATGCAGCGGCTGCCAACGGTGCAATCATGCGCAACGTGCGCATTGACCATCAGCAGGTTGTCGCTGCCCACCTTCGTCAACCCACCGCCTTGTACCGTGCCACGGTGAATGGTGACGCTTTCGCGGATGCGGTTGCGATCGCCAATTTCCACGCGGGTCGGTTCACCAGCATATTTCAGATCCTGGTTAACCTCGCCGATGGAAGCGAACTGATAAATCTCGTTATCGCGACCAATTTTGGTATGGCCATTAATAACAACATGAGACTTCAGTACGGTGCCTTCGCCGATTTCGACGTTAGCGCCAACAATACAAAACGGACCAATGTGAGCGTTAGCACCAATAACGGCACCGTCTTCAACAATGGCAGAAGGATGAATAAAGGCGGTTTTATCAATCACGTATCAGGCCTCCCGGCTACGTGCACACATCATAGTAGCTTCACAAACAACTTTACCGTCTACCAGCGCGACACCCTTGAAGCGAGTCAGGCCACGGCGCGTTTTTTCGAAAGTTACTTCCATGATCATTTGATCGCCTGGCACAACCGGACGCTTAAAGCGCGCTTCATCGATACCTGCGAAGTAGTAGAGCTCGCCTGGTTCCAGTTTACCGACGCTTTTGAACGCCAGAATACCGGTTGCCTGCGCCATCGCTTCCAGAATCAACACGCCAGGTAAAATCGGTTTGCCTGGGAAATGCCCCTGGAAAAACGGCTCATTTACCGAAACATTTTTAACTGCGCGCAGAAAACGACCTTCTTCAAAGTCCAGCACACGGTCTACCAGCAAAAATGGGTAACGGTGCGGCAGAAGCTCCAGAATCTCTTCAATGTGCAGAGTATGAGTGTCAGTAGTCAAAATACTCTTCCTGTCTAAATATACTAAAAGGCCATAATAACACGGCCCGCGGCAATCGTAAGAATGCCGACAGGCCGGGAAGTTTAAACGTAGCGAGCGAGCTATTAGTCTTCTTTATTGACTTTACGCTCAATAGCTTTGAGGCGCTTGCTCATGTCATCAATGTTCATCACCAGGGCTGCGGTTTTACGCCACACCTTGTTCGGCTGTAGCGGGATGCCGGAGGAATAAATTCCTGGCTCGGTGATAGGACGCATCACCATCCCCATTCCCGTCACGGTGACTTTATCGCAGATTTCCATATGCCCGTTGATAACGCTGGCACCGCCAATCATGCAATAACGGCCAATTTTCAAACTACCCGCCATGATGACGCCACCAGCAACCGCGGTATTGTCGCCAATCACGACGTTATGTGCAATCTGGCACTGGTTATCAATGATGACACCGTTACCAATGCGGGTATCATCCAGCGCACCGCGATCGATAGTGGTACATGCACCAATTTCAACACGATCGCCGATGATGACACGACCAAGTTGTGGGATCTTAACCCAGGTGCCGCGATCGTTAGCATAACCAAAACCATCAGAACCGATCACGGTGCCCGATTGAATCAGGCAATTCTCACCGATCTCGATTTCATGGTAAATGGTCACATTGGCCCATAAACGGGAGCCCGCACCAATTTTCGTATTTTTCCCAACGAAGCAGCCGGGGCCAATGACAACATTGTCGCCAAGCGTCACGCCGGATTCGATGACTGCGTTTGCGCCAATCGCCACGTTGTTTCCCAGCGTCGCATCAGGATCGATCACCGCCCCAGGGGCGATGTTCTGAGCCGGTTGCGGCGTGGTATCAAGAATTTGGGCCATGCGCGCGTATGTCAGGTAGGGGTTTTTCACTACCAGAGCCGCACTCGTGGCAAAAGGAAGATCGTCCTGCGTCATGACGACAGCAGACGCCTGACAGGCAGCTAAGCTTTCACGGTACTTTGGATTTACCATGAAGGTGATTTGCCCTGCTTTAGCGGATTGCATGGACGCAACGCCGGTGATGACGATATCGCCATCACCGTGTAACTCTGCATCCAACTGTTGAGCTAAATCAGACAGTCGAATTGAAGGCATTACTTATTTAACCTGTTTCAGTACATCAGCAGTGATGTCTTTAACGTCATTGCTGTTGTAGATAGCGGCGTTAGAAGGAATAACCAGATCCACGCCCTGATCGGAAGCAACTTTCTTCACAGCAGCCTGAATTTTGGTCATCAGCTTGCCACGTTCTTCGTTAGAACGACGAGCCTGATCCTGCTCGAAAGCCTGACCTTTCTGTGCCAGATCCTGACGCTGAGCCTGGATATCTTTTTCCAGCTTAGTACGATCGGCCGCTTTCATTGTGGAACCGTCACGCTGATAGCGCTGCATTTTAGTCTGCAGGTCAGATTCCATACGCTGCAGTTCGCTGGCACGGCCACTGAATTCGTTTTTCATTGTCTGAGAAACGCCAGAAGTCTGCGCAACCTGTTGGAACAGGCTGTTCATGTCTACGACCGCAATTTTATCGGCCGCCTGAGCAGACGTTGCCATTGCCAAACCTACACCTGCAGCTAATAACCACTTTTTCACAATTAACTCCTCACCATCCCGTTTGTACCCGAAGGTACCGTTCTTTGCGTTGGCAGGCAGTACGAAGCGCACTGCCTCACCATCACGACACTACTTATGCATTCCTTCGCTGCGGCAAGTTACCAGGTTTTACCAATGTTAAACTGGAACTGTTCTGCCTTGTCTCCATCGTATTTCTTAAACGGCTGGGCGTAGGAGAAAACCAACGGCCCCAATGGGGACATCCATTGTAAGGCGATACCCGCGGACATACGGATATTGCTCGGGTCACTGTAATCCGGTACGCCTAATGCCTTCATATCAGCAGTATTTTTCCAGTTGGTATCCCAAACGGTACCTGCATCCCAGAAGAACGATGTGCGCACAGAATTCGCATACTTATCACTGATAAATGGCGTCGGCGTGATGAACTCTACGCTTGCCACGCCCATTGCGTTACCGCCCACGGCGTCATTAGAACGACAAAAGCCGCCATTCTGGTTACAGTTATCAAGACCAGCGTGACCGTAGTAAACGGCTTTCGGACCAATGTTGTTGGACTGGAAACCACGAACGCTGCTGGAACCACCGGCATAGAAGTTCTCATAGAACGGCAGCTCTTTACCACCTAATCCGTCACCGTAACCCCAACGCGTACGTCCCAGAACAACCCATTTATGATCGTCATCGATCGGGAAGTAGGAAGCCGTATCAATTGTAACTTTGTAGAACTCGTTATCGGAACCCGGAATCGTCACCTTACCGTTCAGGTTGACACGCGAGCCCTTGGTCGGGAAGTAACCACGGTCAAGGTTGTTGTATGTCCAACCATAGTTGAAGGTGAAGTCGTTTGCCGCGAAGCCATTATTATCATCGGTTATACCGGCACTTTGACCAATGGAATCCAGATAACGCCACATCGCCACCTGCGGTTCCATCTTAGACAGATCGTTATGGACATAACCTAAGCCCACACGCAGGGTATTGTATTCGTTAACCGGGAAACCTAACGTGCCATCCAGACCATAACTTTTGTTGGTGTAGGAAGACAGATCAGCATCGTCAGCTTTAAAGTCATTGTAGAAGATACGCCCGCCGAGACTCACACCATCCACCGTAAAGTACGGGTTGGTAACCGAGAATTCGGAATAGGTCTGGTAGTCGTTCTTCGTACCGTTGATACCCACGGAGTAGCCAGTACCCAGCCAGTTGTCCTGCTGGACACCTACCTGGAAGCTCACACCGCTCTCTGTACCGTAGCCAACACCGAAGTTGAAGCTACCAGTGTTACGCTCTTTAACTTTGTACACGACGTCAACCTGGTCCGGGCTGCCCGGCACACGCTGCGTATCGGTATCTACCGTTTCGAAGTAACCCAGACGGTTCAGACGCTCTTTACCCTGATCTACAAGGTCGCTGCCCAGCCAGGCACCTTCCATCTGACGCATCTCGCGGCGCAGAACGGCATCTTTCGAAGTATCGTTACCTTCAAAGCGAATTTTACGCACGTAATAACGGTTACCCGCATCGACGTTCACATGCAGCTTAACGGTTTTATCCGTATCGTTGATTTCCGGCTGCGACTGAACGCGCGGGTAGGCATAACCATAGCGACCAAGAAGTTTTTTAATGTCATCTTCCATTTTGGTCACTTTGGTGCCGTTATACAGCTCGCCCGGCTGGATTTTGGTCAGGCTTTCAATCTCCGCGGAGTGACCCGCCAGATTGCCGCTGACTTCAACACCAGAGAGTTTGTACTGATCCCCTTCGGTCACGTTGACGGTGATGTAGATACCTTTTTTATCCGGCGTCAGACTCACCTGCGTGGAATCAATATTAAAACGCGCATAACCGCGATCCAGATAGTAACTACGCAGGGTTTCAAGATCGCCCGCCAGTTTCTGTTTCTGGTACTTGCGATCGCCCACCACGTTCCACCATGGCACTTCATCGCGCAACTGGAAGGTAGAGATCAGCTCTTCGGTCGTAAACGCATGGTTCCCGACGATGTTGATCTGTTGGATCTGGGCTGATACGCCTTCCTGGAAGACCAGTTTAAGGTCAACACGGTTACGTGGCAGAGGCGTAACGACCGCCTTCACGCTGGCACTGTATTTACCGACACTGTAATAGAAATCTTCCAGACCTTTTTCGATATCAGACAGTGTAGTGCGATCCAGAGATTCACCAACACGTACGCCTGAAGCTTCAAGGTTCTGCTTGAGCATGTCATCTTTCACCGACTTGTTGCCGGAGAAAGTGATACTGGCGATTGTCGGACGTTCTTTTACCTGAACGAGAAGGGTATCACCGTCGCGGAGTACGCGAACATCCTCGAAGTTACCAGTGGCAAACAGGGCGCGGATGGTGTTACTGATGTCTTCATCATTCACCGTGTCGCCTGGGCGAACCGGCATACTGAGGAGGGCCGCACCAACGGCGACACGCTGCAGGCCTTCGAAATGAATGTCCTTCACTACGAACCCGTCAGCACCGTATACGGTGGCGCTGCTAAACAGCAGCGACGCTATGAGCAACTTTTTCATCGCCATCGTTATTATGCGTTCTTCCTAACAAACTCTCTTACAACCGAGAGAAATCATTGAAAAGTGCAAGCCCCATTAACAACACCAGCAAAATCGAGCCAATGCGATAACTAAAGTCTTGAACCCGCTCGGATACCGGTCCGCCTTTCAGCTTCTCAATCGCTAAAAACAGCAGATGCCCCCCGTCGAGGACAGGTAATGGGAACAGATTGATGATACCTAAGTTCACGCTTATCAACGCGAGGAACATCAGGTAGTAAATCAACCCGAACTCTGCTGACATCCCAGCCCCCTGAGCGATCGAGATCGGCCCACTGAGGTTGTTCAGTTTTACGTCACCGGTTATCAATTTCCCCAACATACTGACCGTCAGCTTCATCAATTGCCACGTTTTGTCCGTAGCTTCAGCGATGGCGCTAAATGGCCCGTACTGGCGTACTGTCTTATATTCATCCGGCAGCGGGATAATTTTCGGCACAACGCCGGCAAAACCCTCCGCCTTGTTACCGGGTTTCGCATCCGGTATTAGCGTTAAAGACAAGGGACTCCCATGCCTTTCAATGTCCAGTGCTAACGGTGTGCCCGGATTATCGCGCACCAGGGTGACAAACGTCATCCACTGCGTTAGTTGCTGACCATCGACTTTAACGATCCTGTCGCCAGCTTGCAAACCTGCTTTGCTTGCAGCCGAGCCTAATTGTACCTCAGCTAATACCGGTTCAATCTGCGCACCGCGTGGACGAATCCCTAATGACGCTACCGGGTCGTCTTTATCAGGTGCAAAATTCCACTGTTGTAAATCGAGAACTTTGTCCTGGCGGTTATTGCTCCCAAACGGAGCCACGCTGAGTGTGGTTTGCTTGTCGCCAATTTTGGCGATCAGCTGCAAACGCACTGCGTCCCAATCAGGCGTTTCGATGCCATCAATCGCTTTAAGTTCCGTTCCTGGCGTAATTTGCGCATTTGCCGCGATGGAATTGGGCGCAATTTCACCAATAACCGGGCGAACACCCGGTACACCGATGATAAACACCAGCCAGTAAGCCACGATAGCAAAGAGGAAATTGGCGATCGGTCCCGCCGCGATAACCGCAGCACGCTGGCCAACGGTTTTATTGTTGAAGGCGTAATGGCGCATTTCCGGCGTCACCGGTTCAACACGCTCATCCAGCATTTTGACGTAACCACCAAGCGGAATGACGGCAATAACGAATTCCGTACCTTGCTTGTCCTTGCGACGCCAGAGCGCTTTGCCGAAACCAATGGAAAAACGCTCGACTCTCACGCCGCAACGGCGAGCAACCCAGAAATGGCCAAATTCATGCACGGTGATTAGAACACCAAGCGCAACAATGAACGACGCCAAATCCCAGAGAAAGCTCAGCATAAAACCGTCCGTTAAATCGTCCTGAAAACCAGTAACAGCAGACAGGCAAATACAGGAACCGCCGCCGTCAGGCTGTCGATGCGGTCAAGTATACCACCGTGACCGGGGATTAAATGACCACTGTCTTTAATACCGGCTTCACGCTTAAACATGCTTTCCGTCAGATCGCCCAGCACCGAGGCCAGCGCCGCGATCACAGAACAGAGTAATAATGTTGATGGCGCAACTTCGAGATTTGCCCACGCACCATATCCCCAGGAAATAATTCCTGCGGTAAACAAGCCGCCAATAAAGCCTTGCCAGGTTTTTCCCGGTGACACCTTCGGTGCCAGCTTATGTTTGCCAAACAGTTTGCCAAACATATACGCACCGGAATCTGCGCCCCATACCAGGATCATGATATACAGCAACCATAACGCCCCGCTGTAGTGATTATCAGCGTAATGCCATGACCGCAGCGCCAGCATACCCCAGAAAAAAGGAATAATTGTGAGAATGCCGAAAATCAACCGTATAGGTTTCGAATTACGCCAAATTGCTGCAGATGCAGGATAACCCAGCACCAGCACCAGAGCGATAACCCACCAGACAAGCGAAGCCCAAAGTGAAACCTCGACGACTGGCTGATGAATATTATGATGGTACTCCGGCAGCATAAACAACATCAGTGCCAACACCAGCCCGCATAATACTGCCAGCCAGACACGCTGTGTCCGTGACGTAAAACCGCTCAGTTGTCCCCATTCCCATGCAGCCAGCATGCAAACGGCAAGCGTAACAATCGCAAAACCCACAGGCGGCAATAAGAACAATGCAGCAATGACAATGGGTATTAATACAAACGCAGAAATCAGGCGATACTTCAGCAAAAGCTACCCCCATCAGGCTTTGTCGCCACCTGGCTCGGTGCCGCCGAAACGACGCTCTCGATTGGCAAAGGCATGCAGCGCACCTTCAAAGTCTTGTTCATCAAAATCGGGCCAAAGAACATCCGTAAAGTAAAGTTCGGCATAGGCAATTTGCCAAAGTAAAAAGTTACTTATGCGATGTTCCCCACCCGTCCTAATCACTAAATCTACAGGTGCCAGTTCATGCATACAGATTTGCTGACTCAGCAAATCTTCATCAATTTGGTCAGGATGCAATACCCCTTCCTGAACCTGAACGGCCAATTGCCGTACTCCCTGTACGATATCCCAGCGTCCGCCATAATTCGCCGCGATATTTAGCGTCAGCCCCGTATTCTGGGCAGTCAACGCTTCCGCTTTACGAATACGCTCTTGCAGACGCGCGTTGAAACGGCTGGTATCACCAATAATGCGCAAACGCACATTATGTCGGTGCAGGCTCTTCACTTCACTGTCCAGCGCCCAGACAAATAATTCCATTAGCGCACTGACTTCCTGCGCTGGACGATTCCAGTTCTCACTACTGAACGCGTAAAGCGTTAACGCATCAATCCCGCTGTTGGCAGCAAAAGAAACGGCCCGGCGGACTGATTTCGCACCCGCTCTGTGTCCAAATGCCCGTATCTTTCCTTGTCTTTTCGCCCAGCGACCATTGCCGTCCATAATGATTGCTACATGGCGACAGCCATGTGCTGGCAAATTTTCGCTCATTGGTTGATTCGCAGACAACATAACGCGTTTTAGTCCCTGAAAAGGATTTAGCGGTACTCAGGAATACAAAAGCCTTTACGCAAAAAAGCCGTGTCAACCACGGCTTCCCCTGACAGCCCGACATTAAACAGGCTGATGGATGGCGCAGACTATATCACCGAAGCCCAACGCTAACAAATAGCATGACTGTTAGTGGCTGGATTATCACCAGCTTGCGAAGCGCGTCACTTGTTTTTGCGCTACGTCACGTGCAAGCCGATCTACAGCCAATACATCATCAATACTTTGTGGTTCGCTTAATACCATCTGTTCCAGAACAGACAGATTCAGCGCAGCAATATCCGTAAAACGGATAGCGGAAGCCAGAAATGCCGACACCGTTACCTCATTAGCCGCATTCAGCGCCGTGGTCGCTGCCTGCCCCTGTGCAAACGCATCTATCGCCAGTTTCAGGCAAGGGTAGCGGTCATAATCAGGTGCGGCAAAACTCAACGCGCTCAATTTACAAAAATCGAGGGCATTGGCGCCGGAGGGCACACGTTCAGGCCAGGCCATCGTATGTGCAATCGGTGTACGCATATCCGGTTCACCAAGCTGCGCTAAAACACTGCCGTCCTGATAACGCACCATGGAGTGGATCACCGATTGCGGGTGAATAAGCACTTCCATCTGGCGGGCAGAAGCGTTGAATAACCAGCGCGCTTCAATGTATTCCAGACCTTTGTTCATCATGGTGGCGGAATCAACGGAGATCTTTCGCCCCATCGACCAGTTCGGATGACGACATGCCTGATCCGGCGTCATTGAGGCCAGTTCGGACATAGGCGTTTCACGGAACGGGCCACCAGACCCGGTAAGCAGAATAGACGAAACGCCATTCTGCTCTAAATCAGCGTACCCCAGGTTTTGTTGGATTGTTTCCGGTAAACTCTGAAAAATAGCGTTATGTTCGCTATCTACCGGGAGGAGCTGCGCCCCGCTCTCTTTCACTGCGTCCATAAAAAGACGTCCGCAGGTCACCAGCGACTCTTTATTGGCAAGCAGCACGGTTTTACCCGCGCGGATAGCCGCAAGCGTAGGCACAAGGCCAGCAGCGCCAACAATCGCCGCCATCACCTGGTCGACATCATCGAGCGCAGCCATTTCACAGGCCGCCTGCTGACCACTCATGACCTGCGTCGGGCAGCCCTGTTGCTGTAATTCAGCTTTTAGCTGGCGCGCGCTGGCTTCATCGTCCATCACCGCAAAACGCGGGGTGAACTCCAGGCATTGTTCCACCATACGGGTAACATTTTTACCCGCAACCAGGGCAGTAATGGAAAAGCGATCGGGATTGTGGCGAACCACATCGAGCGTGCTGCAACCAATAGAACCTGTTGAGCCCAGAAGGGTTAAATGCTTCATGAAACGCTCACAATATTGTGCAGATTAAAAGCAAAACGCCGCCAGCAAAGCCCCCTTGGCGGCTCTCTGTACGGCGTTTTTCGTCGGTTTTCGAATCAGAACTGCATCAGTTCTGCTTCTTTATCCGCCAGCGCCGCATCGACTTTTTTGATTGCAGCGTCAGTCAGTTTCTGCACGTCTTCCTGAGAACGACGGTCATCATCTTCACTGATTTCTTTATCTTTCAGCAGCGCTTTGACTTTATCGTTCGCATCACGACGTACGTTACGAACAGCAACGCGCGCTTGTTCAGCTTCGCCACGAACAATTTTGGTCAGGTCTTTACGACGTTCTTCAGTCAGCGGCGGCAGCGGAACACGAATGTCGGTCCCGGCGGAGCTTGGGTTCAGACCGAGGTCGGACGCCATAATGGCTTTCTCAACGGCCGGGCCCATAGAACGATCGAACACGTTGATTTTCAGCGTACGGGAGTCTTCTACCGTTACGTTCGCCAGCTGGCGCAGCGGCGTCGGAGTACCGTAATACTCAACGACGATACCATCCAGAAGGCTCGGGGAAGCACGGCCAGTGCGCACTTTGCTGATTTGGGTTTTGAATGATTCTACGCATTTTTCCATGCGCACTTCAGCATCTTTTCTGATATCGCTAATCACGTTACGAATCCTTGAAATCTTGTCTCAGGCAAACCATACGCCACTTGAGTGGTTAGTATAGTCTCGTTCAGTACAAGGCACCGTGAAGATGCCCGACAGAACTGCTAAATAAATTAAGGCGGAATCTTACCCTTATTTGTTGCTTACGGGAATTATTCCGTAATCAAAGTGCCTTCATTTTCGCCCATTACCACACGACGCAACGCGCCCGGCTTGTTCATGTTGAACACGCGGATAGGTAATTTATGGTCGCGGGCCAGGGTAAAGGCGGCAAGATCCATTACTTTCAGTTCCTTATCAAGAACTTCGGTATAACTGAGCTGATCGTACATGGTCGCAGCCGGATCTTTTGCCGGATCGGCAGTAAACACGCCATCAACCTTGGTGGCTTTCAGTACGACATCCGCTTCTATCTCAATGCCGCGCAGGCAGGCAGCGGAATCAGTCGTAAAGAACGGGTTACCCGTACCGGCACTAAAGATCACAACACGATTGTTACGCAGCAGGCTGATCGCCTCAGCCCAGCTGTAATTGTCACACACACCGTTCAGCGGAAATGCGGACATCAGGCGGGCATTCACATAGGCGCGATGCAGCGCGTCGCGCATTGCCAGGCCATTCATGACCGTAGCCAGCATGCCCATGTGGTCACCCACCACGCGGTTCATACCCGCTTTCGCCAGGCCAGCCCCACGGAACAAGTTACCGCCACCAATTACCACCCCAACCTGAACACCCAGTTCAACAAGTTCTTTGATTTCTTGCGCCATGCGGTCAAGGATGCTTGCATCAATACCGAAACCTTCGGAACCCTGCAGGGCTTCGCCGCTCAGCTTAAGCAGAATGCGTTTATAGACGGGTTTTGCATTGGTAGCCATGTTTCTTTCCTGAGACTGTCAACAATTAGACGGGTTTAAATCCGGCGATATGATACGTCGCCTGTCAGCGCAAACACTATAGCGATTGGCTGATTTTACTCTGACGGGAACAAAAAGAAGCCGCCCTCAGGCGGCTGCTTTAATAATTAAGACTGCTTGGACATTGCAGCAACTTCTGCTGCGAAGTCAGTCTCAACTTTCTCGATACCTTCGCCCACTTCGAAGCGGATGAAGTTAGTCACATCAGCGCCCTGCTCTTTCAGCAGTTGACCAACGGTTTTGCTCGGATCCATAACGAAAGGCTGACCCGTCAGAGAAACTTCGCCGGTGAATTTCTTCATGCGGCCTTCAACCATTTTCTCAGCGATTTCTTTCGGTTTGCCAGACTGCATGGCGATGTCCAACTGAACCTGGTACTCTTTTTCTACCACTTCAGCAGACACATCTTCCGGCTTAACGAATTCTGGTTTGCTTGCAGCGATGTGCATAGCCAGCTGTTTAACCAGCTCTTCGTCTGCGCCTTTAGCCGCAACCAGAACACCGATACGTGCGCCGTGCAGGTAAGAACCCAGCACTTCGCCTTCCAGGGAAGCAACACGACGGATGTTGATGTTCTCACCGATTTTAGCAACCAGCGCTACACGTTCTTCTTCGAACTGTGCTTTCAGAACTTCAACGTCAGTGATTTTGCCTGCAACAGCTGCGTCCAGAACTTTGTTAGCAAATGCCTGGAAACCACCGTCTTTCGCAACGAAGTCAGTCTGGCAGTTAACTTCCAGAATGATACCGTAGGTGCCGTCGATCTTGGTGATGATCACGCCGTCAGCAGCAACGTTGCCTGCTTTTTTCGCAGCTTTGATTGCACCAGATTTACGCATGTTTTCGATTGCCAGCTCGATGTCGCCGTTAGCTTCAGTCAGTGCTTTTTTGCAATCCATCATGCCTGCGCCAGTACGTTCACGCAGCTCTTTTACCAGGGATGCGGTAATTTCAGCCATTCTTTATTCCTCGGGAGAATTTGACCTGCCCGGTTCGAAGAACCGCACAGATATGAAAGTAAAAAAGGGGCCTGAGACAGGCCCCCTAACCAAACTTGTAACTACCTGGTTAATAAGGGCTCTAAAAGAGCAAACCTTATTATTCAGCTTCTACGAAGCTTTCTTCCGCTTGGGTAGCCAGATCCTGAGAACGGCCTTCACGGACGGTCGCAGCAACAGCATTCAGGTACAGGGTCACAGCACGGATTGCATCGTCGTTACCCGGGATAACGAAATCAACGCCATCTGGATCAGAGTTGGTATCAACGATAGAGAATACCGGGATACCCAGGTTGTTCGCTTCTTTGATAGCAATGTGCTCATGGTCAGCATCGATAACGAACAGTGCGTCCGGCAGGCCGCCCATGTCTTTGATACCGCCCAGGCTGTTTTCCAGTTTCTCAAGCTCACGAGTACGCATCAGCGCTTCTTTCTTGGTCAGCTTGTCGAAAGTACCGTCCTGAGACTGAGTTTCCAGGTCTTTCAGACGTTTGATGGACTGACGAACGGTTTTCCAGTTAGTCAGCATGCCGCCCAACCAGCGATGGTTCACGAAGAACTGATCGCAGCTGTTTGCAGCTTCTTTTACCGCTTCGCTTGCAGCGCGTTTAGTACCAACGAAAAGGATTTTACCTTTACGAGAAGAGATCTTGTTCAGTTCAGCCAGAGCTTCGTTGAACATCGGTACAGTTTTCTCAAGGTTGATGATGTGAACTTTGTTACGCGCGCCGAAGATGAAAGGCTTCATTTTCGGGTTCCAGTAACGGGTCTGGTGACCGAAGTGAACACCAGCCTTGAGCATGTCGCGCATGGAAACAGTTGCCATGGTAAAAACCTCTATAGATAAAGTTGGGGTTAAGCCTCCACGTATCCCATATTACCGACCCCGAAGGGCACCCCGGAATATGTGCCGATACGTGTGTGTTATTACACAAAGTGAGATTTGCTCGCCTCAGTTCCGAAGAGGAACGGAAGTCCGGCGCGCTTTATACCATAAACAGGCGTCAGACTCCAATAATTGTTGGCGTTACGCACGGTACTGAACGATGAATTTCCTGTTACAGGAGGCATTGCAGTACACGGGCGGCACGAAAGACGAAGTTCAGAATGATTCTCAATTTGGCACAGGACTCGTCAGACTGTTACCATTGACAGCACTTAGACTAGTATTGTCGAAAAATTCGACGCTGATGGACAGAATTCATGGCTATCTCAATAAAGACTCCAGAAGAAATTGAAAAAATGCGCATCGCCGGCCGTCTCGCCGCCGAAGTGCTGGAAATGATCGAGCCGTACATTAAGCCTGGCGTAAGCACCGGTGAGCTGGATCGTATCTGTAATGACTATATCGTTAACGAACAGCACGCCATCTCCGCCTGCCTTGGCTATCACGGCTTCCCGAAATCCGTTTGCATCTCTATTAATGAAGTGGTTTGTCACGGCATTCCGGACGACGAAAAACAGCTCAAAGATGGCGATATCGTCAACATCGACGTGACGGTGATTAAAGATGAGTACCATGGCGATACGTCGAAAATGTTTATCGTCGGCAAACCTACTATTTTGGGCGAGCGTCTGTGCCGTATCACTCAGGAGAGCCTCTATCTGGCGCTGAGAATGGTGAAACCGGGCATCCGTCTGCGTACCCTCGGTGCAGCCATTCAGAAATTCGTGGAAACGGAAGGTTTCTCTGTCGTCCGTGAATATTGCGGACACGGTATTGGTCGTGTTTTCCACGAAGAGCCGCAGGTGCTGCACTACGATGCGGATGACGGTGGCGTAGTGCTGCAGGCCGGTATGACCTTCACCATTGAACCGATGGTGAACGCAGGCGATTACCGTATTCGTACCATGAAAGATGGCTGGACGGTAAAAACCAAAGACCGCAGCCTTTCCGCGCAATACGAGCACACGATTGTGGTTACCGACACAGGGTGCGAAATTCTCACCCTGCGTAAAGATGACACTATCGACGCTGTGTTAACCGCCGCTTGATAGTATTTAACGGTCCGCGTCGCGGGCCGTTGTTTTCTCCCCCCGCCCCGCTCTACGTCATAGATATAAACGACTTTTCATTTCTCGTTATCTCTTCTAATTTGTCGCATATGTCTTCGCATCCCGAACGCTCTCTGGTTCGGCAATGTCGCGTCCTGCCTTCAACTTATGGGTGGCCTGTTAATGAGCAATACATTTTCTGAACAATTCATCAGTACAGTGAAACCCACCCTTCCGGGCCAACCGGACTATCCCGGGAACTGGCCACAGGACGAACTGAATTGCGCCGCCATCAAGGCGCATATCGATACATTTCAGCAATGGCTGGGGCATGTTTTTGACGCCGGCCTTTCTGCCGAACAACTGATAGAAGCCCGCACGGAATTTATCGATCAGCTCCTGCAACGCCTGTGGCTGGAGTATGGTTTCGGCGACATCGGCGATACCGCGCTGGTTGCCGTGGGGGGCTACGGTCGCGGTGAACTGCACCCGCTGTCGGATATCGACCTCCTTATTTTGAGCCGCACGAAATTGCCTGACGAACAGGCACAAAAAATCGGTGAACTGCTCACGCTCTTATGGGATGTGAAGCTGGAAGTCGGCCACAGCGTGCGTACGCTAAGCGAGTGTCTACAGGAAGGGCTTTCCGATTTAACGGTCGCCACCAATCTGATTGAATCCCGCCTGTTAATTGGCGATGTTGCCCTGTTTCTTGAACTGCAAAAGCATATTTTCAGCGAAGATTTCTGGCCATCGGAAAAATTCTTCCCGGCAAAAGTGGCCGAACAAAACGAGCGCCACCAGCGTTATCACGGCACCAGCTACAATCTGGAGCCCGATATCAAAAGCAGCCCTGGCGGCCTGCGCGATATCCACACCCTGCAATGGGTCGCACGTCGCCACTTTGGCGCAACGTCCCTGGATGAGATGGTTGGGTTTGGCTTTTTAACCGAAGCCGAACGCAACGAACTTAACGAGTGTTTGCACCTGCTCTGGCGTATTCGCTTCGCCCTGCACCTTGAACTCAACCGCTATGACAACCGTCTGCTATTTGACCGCCAGCTCAGCGTCGCTCAACGCCTGAATTACGTCGGTGAGGGGAATCAACCGGTCGAGCATATGATGAAGGATTTCTTCCGCGTTACTCGTCGCGTGACCGAACTGAACCATATGCTGTTACAGCTCTTTGATGAAGCGATTTTGGCGCTCACCGAAGATGAAAAGCCGCGCGCGATTGATGATGAATTCCAACTACGCGGCACGCTGATTGACCTGCGCGATGACAATCTGTTTATCCGCGAGCCGCAGGCCATCCTGCGTATGTTCTACATCATGGTGCGTAACAGCAGTATCACCGGTATCTATTCGACCACCTTGCGCCATTTACGCCATGCGCGACGCCACCTGACGCAGCCGTTGTGCTATATCCCTGAAGCGCGGTCAATATTTCTTAGCATGCTCCGTCATCCCGGAGCCGTGAAGCGTGGCCTGCTGCCAATGCATCGCCATAGCGTTTTGTGGGCTTATATGCCGCAGTGGTCGCACATTGTCGGGCAAATGCAGTTTGACCTGTTCCACGCCTATACCGTAGACGAGCACACCATCCGGGTAATGCTGAAACTGGAAAGTTTCGCCAGTGAAGAGACGCGTCAGCGCCATCCACTTTGCGTGGAACTGTGGCCGCGCCTGACGCATCCCGAGCTTATCCTGATCGCTGCGTTGTTCCACGATATCGCCAAAGGACGCGGGGGCGACCACTCCGTGCTTGGCGCACAGGATGTGCTGAAATTCGCCGAATTACACGGTCTCAACTCCAGGGAAACACAACTGGTTGCCTGGCTGGTGCGCCACCACTTGCTGATGTCTGTCACCGCACAACGCCGTGATATCCAGGATCCGGAGGTGATCAAACAGTTCGCCGAAGAAGTGCAAACAGAAAACCGTCTGCGCTTCCTGGTGTGCCTGACAGTGGCTGATATTTGCGCCACTAATGAAACCCTGTGGAATAGCTGGAAGCAAAGCCTGCTACGCGAACTCTATTTCGCTACGGAAAAACAATTGCGTCGCGGCATGCAAAACACGCCGGATATGCGCGAACGCGTGCGGCACCATCAGCTCCAGGCGCTGGCGCTGCTGCGGATGGACAATATAAATGAAGAGCAACTGCATCAGATTTGGGGACGCTGTCGCGCCAACTACTTCGTCCGCCACAATCCAAATCAGCTTGCCTGGCACGCGCGGCATCTGTTGCAACACGACCTGAGTAAGCCATTGATCCTGCTCAGCCCGCAGGCCACGCGCGGCGGTACCGAGATTTTTATCTGGAGTCCGGACAGGCCTTATTTGTTTGCCGCCGTCTGCGCCGAGCTGGACCGGCGCAACCTGAGCGTGCACGACGCACAGATTTTCACGACCCGTGATGGCATGGCGATGGATACATTTATCGTCCTGGAACCAGACGGTAGCCCACTGTCGCCGGATCGTCATGACGCCATCGGCTTTGGCCTGGAACAGGCGATTACACAGCCCAGTTGGCAGGCACCGCAGCCGCGTCGTCAACCAGCCAAGTTGCGCCACTTTACCGTCGATACGGAAGTGAATTTCCTGCCGACGCATACAGACCGAAAAAGTTTCCTGGAGCTCATCGCGCTGGATCAGCCAGGGCTGCTGGCCCGCGTGGGCAAAGTGTTTGCGGACCTTGGCATTTCGCTGCATGGGGCGAGAATTACGACAATTGGTGAGCGAGTAGAAGATTTATTTATAATCGCGACTGCCGACCGGCGTGGCCTTAATAATGAGCTGCAAAAGGAGGTACAACAACGGTTGACAGAGGCCCTCAATCCAAACGATAAAGGGTGACGTGTTTTTTTATATGGAAAGAGTTTAACAATGCAGCAGTTACAGAACGTTATTGAAGCCGCTTTCGAGCGTCGCGCAGAGATCACCCCGGCAAACGCAGATACCGTTACCTGTGAAGCGGTTAACCAGGTTATTGCCCTGTTAGATTCCGGCGCGCTGCGCGTCGCAGAGAAAATTGATGGTCAGTGGGTCACTCACCAATGGCTGAAGAAAGCCGTACTGCTCTCTTTCCGCATTAACGATAATAAAGTTATCGAAGGTGCGGAAAGCCGCTACTTCGATAAGGTACCGATGAAGTTCGCCGACTACGACGAAGCGCGTTTCCAGAAAGAAGGCTTCCGCGTCGTGCCACCCGCGGCGGTGCGCCAGGGCGCGTTCATTGCCCGTAACACCGTGCTGATGCCGTCTTATGTGAATATCGGCGCTTACGTCGACGAAGGCACCATGGTCGATACATGGGCGACTGTCGGTTCATGCGCGCAGATCGGTAAAAACGTTCACCTCTCTGGCGGTGTCGGGATTGGTGGTGTTCTGGAGCCATTACAGGCGAATCCGACCATTATCGAAGATAATTGCTTTATCGGCGCACGTTCCGAGGTAGTAGAAGGTGTTATCGTTGAAGAAGGTTCCGTGATCTCCATGGGCGTGTACATTGGACAGAGTACGCGTATTTATGACCGCGAAACGGGCGAAGTTCACTATGGCCGCGTACCAGCGGGTTCCGTTGTTGTTTCAGGTAACCTGCCGTCTAAAGACGGTAAATACAGCCTGTACTGCGCTGTCATCGTGAAAAAAGTCGATGCCAAAACGCGTGGTAAAGTCGGCATCAACGAACTGCTGCGCACCATCGACTAAGTCATACCCTCTCCTGATTCGGGAGAGGGTGACATATCCCGCCTTTTTTGCATTTCCAGGTGGCGAAAATAGATTTTTTCGTTAATTATTCATAGGTTATGTTGAGCTTAAGGGTACCGCTATGTACGATAATCTGAAAAGTTTAGGCATCACCAATCCTGATGAAATCGATCGCTACAGCCTTCGTCAGGAAGCAAACAACGACATTCTGAAAATCTATTTCCACAAGGACAAAGGCGAGTTTTTTGCGAAAAGCGTAAAGTTTAAATATCCTCGTCAGCGCAAAACGGTGGTCGCGGATGGTATCGGTCAGGGATACAAAGAGGTGCAGGAGATCAGTCCAAACCTGCGCTACGTGATCGACGAGTTAGATCAAATCTGTCAGCGTGATCGGACAGATGTGGATCTGAAACGGAAGATCCTGGACGATCTCCGCCATCTGGAAAGCGTTGTCGCGAATAAGATCAGCGAAATTGAATCCGATCTGGAAAAACTGACACGCAATAAATAATGCGGGAATGACGCATTCTAATGCCCTCACCCCGTCCCTCTCCTGGCTGGAGAGGGCGCAAACACTAAAAAGGCAACCCAGGTTGCCTTTTTGCTTTCATTTACCGCTGTTCATCCAGTTGCAGCGCCACATAGAGCAGCAACCTGTCGTCAAAGTTCCCCAGATCCAACCCGGTGAGTTCAGAAATACGGTTCAGACGATATTCCAGCGTATTGCGATGAATAAATAACGCCTTTGACGTCGCCAGCGGCTGAACATTGTGGCGGAACCATGCGGAAAGCGTACGGCGCAAAAGGCCATTATTATCCATCGCTTTAAGACGCTGCAGCGGGCGGGAAAGCTCATTCGCCTGCCAGCCGCCGCGTAAACTGTCGAGCAGCACCGGCAGCATCAAATCCTGATAGAAGTAACTACGGCTTTCCGGCATGCGCTGTTTCCCCACCATCATAGTGGTGCGCGCAGTACGGTAGGAACGAGCGATACTGCCCGGCCCGGTAAAGTAGTTACCCAGCGCAACGCGAAAACGCAACTGACCGTTCTCTTTCATGCGCTGAATCAGTTGTTCAACGCGCTTACGATGATCTTCGGCATCCCAGCGACCAAACTGATTCAGTGCCGGTTTAAGCACCACCATTTCGGTCAACGAGACAATCGCAATAAGGTTATTACGCTCAGGCGTGGTCAGGGCATTTTGCAATTGCTGGAGTTCCGCCATCGCGCTGTCCACCCCCAACTGCCCGCTATCGACCTCCACCACGGCAACCACACGCGGCTGATTTAAATCGATGCCCAGACGCTGTGCCCATTCGGTAAGTGCTGGGGTATGCTCTTCTGCCTGAATCAGGTTCATTACCAGCTCTTCACGCAGACGACTGTCCTGAGCCAGCAGGTGCATCAGCCGGGATTGTTCCAGCATCATTTCGGCGGTCATGCACACCAGCTCGCCATATTTGCGCAACGACTCAGGCTCACCCGTCAGGCCAATAACGCCGACGATTTCCCCTTCCAGACGCAACGGCAAGTTGATGCCCTGACGGACCCCATGAAGGTGACGGGCCACCGCATCATCGATATCCACCACGCGCCCTTGCGCCAGCACAAGCAGCGCGCCTTCGTGCAATTCCCCAATTCGCTCGCGATCGCCGCTACCAATAATGCGGCCACGAGCATCCATCACGTTAATGTTTGTATCTATGATGCGCATAGTGCGCGCCACGATATCCTGCGCCATTTTAGTATCAAGATGCCAGCCAGCCATGTAACCCTCCCGTGAGCAGAGCACAAGCATATGGGAGATAATTACGGGGCGCACTGTGCAAATGCACAAAGCAGGCGGTGGAAGTATGGAGTTGTGGAAGGCCTCACAAAATCTGAGGAGAGCGCCCTCTTCTCCCGAATGGAAGAAGAGGGCTTAAGCGGGTTACTGCATCAGCAGATAGATTGAAGTATCACCACGCTGAATATTCAAAGCAAGGACCGAAGGCTTGCTGTCGATGATTTTGCGCAACTCGCCAAGGTTTTTCACCGGTTGCTGGTTAGCCCCCACGATGATATCCCCTTTCTTAAGACCAATGCGCGCAGCAGGCGTGTTGGCTTTCACCACGTTCACGACAACGCCCTCATCTTTACCATTGTTGCTCATTTCAGCGCCTTCAATGCCGCTGAAAATATTGCCGGACTCGACCTGATTTTGGCTGCTCTGCTGCAGTTCAAGGCTCACATTCACCGGTTTACCGTCGCGAACCAGACCCAGTTGCACTTTGCTGCCGATAGGCATAGAACCTACTTCCGCACGCAGCGCGGCGAAGCTGCTGATTGGTTTGCCATTCAGCGAAGTAATCACATCACCGGCTTTCACACCTGCTTTCGCAGCCGCAGAATTTGGCATGACCTGGCTGACAAAGGCACCGCGCTGAGCATCGACTTTCATCGCTTTCGCCAGCTCAGAGTTCAGTTCAGTCCCCATGATTCCCAGCTCGCCACGACGTACCTGGCCATACTGCACCATCTGCGCCGTCAGGTTTTTCACCATATTACTTGGGATAGCAAAGCCGATACCGATGTTGCCGCCATCCGGAGCGAGGATGGCGGTATTGATACCGATCAGTTCACCATTCAGGTTAACCAGCGCACCGCCGGAGTTACCCCGGTTGATCGCCGCATCGGTCTGGATAAAGTTTTCATAGTTTTCCGCATTCAGGCCGCTGCGACCCAGCGCAGAGACAATACCTGAGGTCACGGTTTCACCCAGGCCAAACGGGTTACCGATAGCCACGGTATAATCACCGACGCGCAGAGCGTCAGAGTCAGCCAGCTTAATAGCCGTCAGGTTTTTCGGATCCTGAATTTGCACCAGTGCGATATCGGAACGCGGGTCTTTACCAACGATTTTGGCATCGAATTTACGGCCATCGCTCAACTGAACTTTAATAGAGGTCGCATTATCCACCACGTGGTTGTTTGTCACGACATAGCCTTTAGCTGCGTCAATGATGACACCGGAACCCAGAGCCATAAATTTCTGTTGCTGAGCGCCATCACCCCCGGGGCCACCTTGCCCGCCCGGAGCACCACCGCCCTGACAGAAAGGCGAACTCTGGAAGGGAGAACCGTCCTGGCAGAACGGGGAATTATCACCGAAGAACTGCTGGAAATTACGCGGCATACGCGGCGTATTAACCGTGGTGCTGCCTTCTACGTTAATACTTACAACGGATGGCATGACCTGTTCCAGCATGGGCGCCAGGCTTGGCATCTGCTGCGAAGTCGACACCGATGAGGCGGTTTCAGCAGCCATCACGGAAACAGGGGACAGCGCCAGGCTTAAAGCCAACGCCAGTGCACTCATTGCTAAAGTCGTTTTTTTCATGTCTCTCAATCTCTTTACTGGTAACGCAAACGGCTGTGTATGTATCACTCAGAGTCGCTTTATAGCGTGAAGTTCCGGGATTAAGTTTTTGGAAAAAGTAAAAATTTATTGTCCGTCTTTACAATTCCCAACCGATTATTCCACCGCCATCAAGCGGCGGTATTCATCCCATGCATATAAATCTGTCATTCCGCTGATATAGTCCTGGATGAGCCGACAACGGTGATAATATTCCAATATCGCGAAGTCGCTCCCTTCCGGGGATAATTTGCTCACAGCTTCAACGTAAGCCAGTCGATGGCGCGTTGATAACTTCTGGAACAAGCGTGATTCAATCGGCAAACGTCGCACGCGATCTTTTTCCACAAGCTCTGAAAAATCCGCCAGCGATAATTGCAGTAGCGGACGATAAATCTCCAGAAGCCCACTGATTACGCGATATCCCTGTAACTCCAGTTGTTCAACATCGGGATGACTAAACACCTCTTTAATGGCGACATTTTTATAAAGTTCAAGGAGCTGGCTATAATCGCTGTCATCTTCCAGCAGGGCGTGATTGAATTCTCCGCTGAATATTTGCGGTAGGTTTTCAATAAATCGCTGCGCGGCATAAGGCACAAGTTTATTTAAGGTATTTACACGTAAATACATAAAGAACTGATCTTCGGCGCTGCGGCTTAATGAATTTGCGCGGGATTTCTCCCAGGCGTTCTCCACTACCTGAGAGAACAAAGAACCTTTACTGTGTTCACCCCAGGCGTCATAGAGATGCTGATAGAGTTGCTCTGCGGTAAAAATGCGCTTTTCCACCGCATCTTCAAGGTCAGCTACGCAATAGGAAATATCATCAGCAGCTTCCATTATCCAGGTCAGCGGGAAACGACTGTAAGTATCGAGCTCAAGTTCTTTACGCAGCCGGGCGACATACGTCTCTTCGGAAAAATAAAAACCCGGCTTTTTCATTAAATAACTGTGGGTGGATGGCGGTGGACCACTCCACCAGGCAGGCCGGGTATATTTTAAAATACAGCCCACCTGTGCCCAGGTCAGGTTCATGCGCATCAGGGTGTGAACCAGACGAATACCCTGCGCATTTCCTTCAAAATGGCTGAGATCCTGGCGCACCTTACGGCGTAGCGCATTGAGAGCATCTTCCCCCTCCCGCAGACGCAGCGCCACCACTTCGCAGCGATCGTCCGTCAGCGGCTGGCTGGCAGCATCCTCTGGCGCCAGGCGCTGACGAAACCAGTCATTGATTGCCGCCTCGCCAAAATGACCAAATGGCGGATTACCAATGTCGTGCATCAGGCACGCCATCTCAACAATGCTTTCAAAAGGCCCGGTAAGTTCATCCAGGCCATAGGTTTCAAGCAGACGAAGCTCTTTCAGGCGGCTTAACACCTCTTTGGCGATGTAACGCCCAACCTGCTGCACTTCCAGCGAATGGGTCAACCGCGTGCGCACCGCCGCGTTACGTTCCAGGGGGAAGACCTGCGTTTTTTGCTGCAGACGGCGAATCGCCGCCGAGTTGATTATCCGCCCGCGATCGCTTTCAAAAATGCGCAGGATTTCGCGCTCAGTTTTCACGCCTTGTGGCGAACGGTAGCGACGATGCCAGTTTATTTTTTTGCGAAAATCGATCTCAGCCATTTCCTCTCCTGTCAGCGAGGCGTCACGGGGTATCATGCAATTGTGTATGCCATGATAGACTATGCCCTGTAAACGTATCCCTGTCTTATCACATTAGCGAGTATCTCCATGAAAATTGGCATTATTGGTGCAATGGAAGAAGAAGTTACGCTGTTGCGTGACAAAATCGAAAATCGTCAGACGCTGACCATTGGCGGCTGTGAAATTTACACCGGTACGCTGAATGGTACAGAAGTCGCCCTGCTGAAATCTGGCATCGGCAAAGTGGCCGCCGCAATGGGCGCAACACTGCTGCTGGAACGCTGCAAGCCGGATGTGATTATCAATACAGGTTCCGCTGGTGGTCTGGCGTCAACCCTGAAAGTCGGCGATATCGTGGTCTCTGACGAAGCACGCTATCACGACGCGGACGTCACAGCATTTGGCTACGAGTTCGGCCAGTTGCCCGGTTGCCCGGCGGGCTTTAAAGCAGATGAAAAACTGGTTACTGCGGCAGAAAGCTGCATTAAACAGCTCAATCTGAACGCGGTTCGCGGTCTGATTGTCAGCGGTGATGCCTTTATTAACGGCTCCGTGGGTCTGGCCAAAATTCGCCATAACTTCCCGCAAGCCGTAGCCGTTGAAATGGAAGCAACCGCCATTGCGCATGTCTGCCATAACTTTGGCGTACCCTTTGTGGTGGTGCGCGCCATCTCCGACGTGGCCGACCAGCAATCCCACCTGAGCTTTGATGAGTTCCTCGTGGTTGCTGCGAAACAGTCCAGCCTGATGGTTGAGACACTGGTGCAGAACCTGGCACGTGGCTAAATATTTGTTCAGGGCGCTGGCCGCCCTGCTTATTTTTGCTTCGGCGTGGCTTTGCGCCGCGCCGCGCGTGATCTCCCTCTCTCCTGCGAATACGGAAATGGCCTTTGCCGCTGGCATCACGCCTGTGGGCGTCAGCAGCTATTCAGACTTTCCCCCTGAGGCGAAAAAAATCGAGCAGGTTGCCACCTGGCAAGGGCTCAACATCGAGCGGATTGTGGCGTTAAAACCCGACGTCGTCCTCGCCTGGCGCGGCGGCAATGCGGAACGTCAGGTCGATCAACTGGAACGGCTGGGTATCAAGGTGCTGTGGCTGGATTCGGTAACCATCGAACAAGTCGCAGAATCTTTAGCCGGGCTCGCACAATACAGCCCACACCCCAAACAAGCACAGCAGGCCTCAACTGAGCTGCTGGCCCAGTATCAGGCGCTGAAAAAACAGTATGCCGGGCAGACGAAAAAACGGGTGTTTCTGCAGTTTGGCGGAGAACCGCTTTTCACCAGCGGTAAAGGCTCGCTGCAAAACGAAGTGCTGGAACTGTGCGGGGGCGAGAATATCTTTGCCGCCAGCCGGGTTCCCTGGCCCCAGGTGAGTCGTGAGCAAGTGCTGGCACGCGAGCCTCATGCGATCGTGGTAGCAGGAAATGTGAGCGAAATTCCTAAAATCGAACAATTCTGGCACAAACAGCTCGATATTCCGGTCATTCCGCTAACCAGCGACTGGTTTGAGCGCGCCGGTCCGCGTATTATCCTCGCCGCTCAACAACTCTGCCCTGCCCTGGCGCAGGTGAAATAACCGGGGATTAAACCATGCTCGTCTACTGGCTGGATATTGTCGGTACCGCTGTTTTTGCCATCTCAGGTGTGCTGCTTGCCGGAAAACTCCGGATGGATCCTTTTGGTGTGCTGGTATTAGGCGTGGTAACCGCCGTTGGTGGCGGCACGATCCGCGATATGGCGCTCGCCCATGGCCCTGTATTCTGGGTGAAAGATCCGACCGACCTGGTGGTGGCAATGGTCACCTGTATGCTGACGATCTTGCTGGTTCGCCAGCCAAGGCGTCTGCCGAAGTGGGTGCTGCCAGTGCTTGATGCCGTCGGGCTGGCCGTATTTGTCGGTATTGGGGTAAACAAAGCGTTTATGGCTGGCACCGGGCCGCTGGTCGCAACGGGAATGGGAGTGCTGACCGGTGTTGGCGGTGGGATTATTCGTGATGTGCTGGCACGCGAAGTACCGATGATCCTGCGAACGGAAATCTACGCCACCGCTTGTATCATTGGCGGCATTGTCCATTCAACAGCGGCTTACTCTTTTGATGTGCCGCTGGAAAACGCCGCGATGCTTGGAATGGTGGTCACATTGGGCATTCGCCTTGCCGCCATACGCTGGCATCTCAAGCTGCCGACATTCGCGCTGGATGAGAATGGCAGATAGCAAAAAGCCGTGTCACTGACACGGCTTTTTTGTGGCATCCGAACAGGGATCAGATGCTGAATGAGGATCCGCAACCGCAGGTGCTTGTTGCGTTCGGGTTGGTCACCACAAAACGGGAACCTTCCAGACCTTCGGTATAATCAACCGAACCACCCACCAGATATTGCAGACTCATCGGGTCAACAACAAGGCCTACGCCCTGTTTCTCAATGGTCATGTCGCCATCGTTGATCTGGTCGTCAAACGTGAAGCCATACTGGAAGCCACTGCAACCGCCGCCCGTAATGTAGACACGCAGTTTCAGGTTCGGATTGTCTTCATCCGCAATCAGGTTTTTCACTTTACTGGCTGCTGCGTCGGTAAACTGCAGCGGCAGCGCTACATCGTCACTCATTTTTCGCTCCCATTCATACTGCGATCTGGGCAAATAATAACCCGATCATTTTGGCTATTATCTATTACCCTGGTTATTCGTTCAAGTATTCTCCCTCTGAGGTGGCTATCCTTTCCGTGCGCAATACTTTTATCCTCTTCCAGGAATCCCTTAGAATAAGCCCCATTGTTTTTAACAAACCAGGAACGATTTCATGAGTAAGTCAGAAAACCTATACAGCGCCGCACGCGAACTTATCCCCGGCGGCGTTAACTCGCCGGTACGCGCCTTCACCGGCGTAGGAGGCACGCCGCTGTTTATTGAGCGCGCTGACGGCGCTTATCTCTACGACGCCGATGGCAAAGCTTACATTGATTACGTCGGCTCCTGGGGTCCGATGGTGCTGGGTCACAACCATCCGGCTATTCGCAATGCGGTAATTGAAGCCGCCCAGCGCGGTCTGAGTTTTGGCGCGCCGACCGAGATGGAAGTGAAAATGGCCGAACTGGTGACTCAACTGGTACCGACCATGGATATGGTGCGTATGGTGAACTCCGGTACCGAAGCCACCATGAGTGCGATTCGTCTGGCTCGCGGTTTTACCGGTCGCGACAAAATCATCAAATTTGAAGGCTGCTACCACGGCCACGCAGACTGCCTGCTGGTCAAAGCTGGGTCCGGCGCATTGACGCTGGGCCAGCCAAACTCTCCGGGCGTGCCGGCGGACTTCGCCAAACATACCCTGACGTGCACCTATAACGATCTGTCGAGCGTCCGCGACGCTTTCGAGCAATATCCGCAGGATATCGCCTGTATCATCGTTGAGCCGGTCGCGGGTAACATGAACTGTATTCCGCCGAAAGATGACTTCCTGCCGGGCCTGCGCGCGCTCTGTGATGAGTTCGGCGCGTTGCTGATTATCGACGAAGTGATGACCGGCTTCCGCGTCGCGCTGGCGGGTGCGCAATCTTACTATGACGTCACCCCGGACCTGACTTGCCTGGGTAAAATCATCGGCGGCGGAATGCCGGTGGGCGCATTTGGTGGCCGCCGCGACATTATGGAAGCCCTGGCGCCGACAGGCCCGGTCTATCAGGCCGGTACACTGTCCGGCAACCCCATTGCCATGGCCGCTGGTTATGCCTGCCTGACCGAAGTGTCGCAGGTGGGCGTGCATGAAACCCTCAATGATCTGACGGCATTGCTGGCAGATGGCCTGATTGATGCAGCGCGCGGCCAGGGTATTCCACTGGTGGTCAACCACGTAGGCGGCATGTTCGGTCTGTTCTTTACCGATGCGCCGGAAGTGACCTGTTATCAGGATGTGGTGGCATGCGATGTGGAACGCTTTAAGCGCTTCTTCCATCTGATGCTTGAAGAGGGTGTCTATTTTGCGCCATCAGCTTTCGAAGCAGGTTTTATGTCCATCGCGCATAGCGAAGAAGATATCCGCAATACGGTTGATGCAGCACGCCGCGTGTTTGCGAAGCTGTAATTTCTGACGAGACAGGTGTCGCCTTGCGTGGCACCTGCTCAGCCAGAATCGTATCCCGGATAAGGCGCTTGCGCCGTCATCCGGGACACGCCCTGGTGGCGCAACGCTTACCAGGGCTACATTAGGGCCGCATCGGCGCTCCACCGCTTATCGGCTCTGCTTTCTCAACAAATAGATAAAATACGGCGCGCCGATAAAGGTCGACAGCAGTCCTGCCGGGACCTGGTAGGGAAACATCATCATCCGCCCGCACCAGTCGGCAAACACCAACAGAAGCCCACCCGTCAGCGCAGACATAACGATATGCGGCATGGTACGGCGAAAACCCATCAGACGCGCGATATGCGGTGCCATCAGGCCGATAAAACTCAGCGGGCCAATGGTCATCGTTGCGGTTGCCGTTAACGCCGCCGCCAGCAGCAATAGCCCGATACGTGATGTGGTCAACGCCATCCCCACCGAACGCGCCGTATCACCGCCCAGCGGCAATACCGTCAGCCAGCGACGACATAACGGCACCAGCGCCAGGAGCACGACCATCATCAGGCCCGTAAGCATCACCTGCTCAAAGGTCGCGTGATAGGTCGAACCGGAAATCCACGTCAGGATCTTCGCCATACGCGGATCGCCGCTTGCCTGCAACATCATCAACAGCATGGTGAACGCGGTACTGAGCGCCATCCCGGCCAGTAGCATACGGTGCGGCGAAAAGCCCCCGCGACCGGCGGCAATCAGAATGATCAGCAGCGTAATGGCCGCACCGAGACTGCCGGCTGGCATCAGCCAGCCAAACGCATTCCCCGGCACGAAGAACAGCATGACCACAACACCGAAGGCCGCTCCGGAGCTGATCCCCAGCACTTCCGGGCTTGCCATCGGGTTCCCCGTCAGGCGCTGAATAATACACCCGGCTACCGCCAGCATGATCCCGGCGGTCAGCGCGGCGATAATCCGCGGCAAACGCCACTGCATTAGATCGTCAAGCATCGTACCGCTAATCCAGCGCCAGCCTTCCGCGTCGCGTCCGAACGAAAGAGCCACCAGTACGCCCAGTAGCAATACAACCAGCCCGGCCAGCGCAAACCATTGCACGTTTTGCCGTTCCGTGGGGACATTGTCCCCGACATCCATCGAAGGCGCGCTCATGCTGCGCAAACGCGGCAGCAGCCACAGTAACAGCGGCGCGCCAATCAGCGCCGTCATAGATCCTGTGGAGACCTCTCTCCATACGCGGGCGAGCCACAGGATAAGTTGGTCAGATAGCCAAAGAATCAGGGCGCCAATCAGGGGGGCAAGCATCAGACGCGCCAGCAGACGCCGCGCACCGAGCATTTTCGCCAACAAAGGTGCAAACAGGCCGATAAAGCCGATAATCCCGACCGCATTCACCAGCAGTGCGCTGAGTACGATCGCAAGCGTAAGCGCGGCCAGACGCGCCATTGATAACGCGAGACCAAGATTGCGGGCAACGCCATCATCCAGCCCCATCAACGTTAATGGTCGCAGCAACAGCAGGGTGAGCACCACGCCGCCGATTAGCTGCGGCCACAGGCGCTGCACGCCGCTCCAGTCGGTCTGGGTAAGCGTACCGGTGCTCCACAGGAACATGCTTTGCAGCGCATCGTGGTGGAAAATCACCAACAACTGGTTGACCGCCCCGCAGTAGAGGCTCACCACCAGCCCTGCCAGAATGAGCGTCACCGGAGAAAGCCGTTTGCCCCAGGCAACCCCAAACACCAGCGCGCCAACCACACAGGCGCCGGCCAGCGCGGCAAACTGCGTGGTCAACGCGCCCGGAAGCGCCCAGAGCGTGACGATGGTGATGCCCAGTTGCGCGCCGGTAGAGACCCCAAGCGTTGTAGGTTCTGCCAGCGGGTTACGTAAGACCTGCTGGAACAGTACCCCCACCAGCCCCAGGCCAGCCCCGACTAACAGCGAAATCACCAGTCGTGGCAGCAGGCTGTAATGGAACAGCATCTGTTCAATCACATCAACGTTGGGCGAAAAAAGCGCCTGCCCCCACTGTGCACGGGGAAGTGCGGCATTCAAATTCAGCCAGGTTAGCCAGGCACCAGCAATCAATAACACCGCCAGTAGCAGGCCCGGCAGTAACGCAAACGGTCTTCTCATGCTTTGCCCCCGAGCGCGTTATCCAGAACACGCACAAAGTGCATGGCAGAGAGCGTCGCGCCATAGAACCAGACGGCAGGTACGCGCTGGAATCGGCCCGCGCGAACAAATGGCATCGCCTGCCACAGCGGGGTCGCCATTAACTTACGCATATCAGCATCATTACCGTGGTCAAAACAGAGAACATCGACGTCTTTATACATCGCCAGGCGATCAATCCCCACGGCGGTGCTTCCCCAGAACGAGGTTTCCCCCTGCCAGGCGTTTTGAATACCAAACTCATCCAGGACTTCCTGGAACAGGCAGTTGCGGGTAAAGACCAGCATGTGGCGTGCATCCAGCAGCGTCATCATCAGCAACGGGCGTTCGCCACGCGGTCTGAAGTGCGGTTTTCTGTCGGCAATAAAGCTATCGAAGGTATCCAGATGCGCTTTTGCCGCCGCTTCCATATGGAATAGCTGTGCCATCTCGTTGAGGGATTTTCGTGCCGTCGCCAGCGGTTTCTTACCGTCGCTAAAATTGAACCCCTGCCCCGGCGCGATTCTCGCCAGTACATCGGCAGAGGGGCCATAGCCGGCAGACCAGACCAGGAAAGAAGGTTTCATCTGCGTAAGCAGTTCCAGATTGGGCTCCGTGCGCAGCCCAACGTCAATCACCCCGGCGGGGAGCGCAGGCTCATTCACCCACAGATTGTAATTGGGAATATCGGCAATGCCGTAAGGTTTAATCCCCAGCGCCAGCAGCAGTTCGACCGGCAGCCACTCCAGACCGACAATCCGCTGCGTGTCAATTTCCGCGGCCTGCGCGCTGCGCATCTGCCACAGCAAAGGAGAGAGCGCCATCATCGTCAACAGGCGACGACGGCTAATCAGGTTCAGGCCATCCATCAATAGACAAAGCTCACCGGGGCAGCACCTGACGGGTGAGGAAGAATCCCCATCGGGATACCGTAAATTTGTTCGAGAGTCTCCGCGCGCATGAGTGTATCCGGGGTCCCCTGGGCAATCATTTCACCGCCGCGTAATGCGACAAGGTAATCGCAATAGCGCGCCGCCATATTGATATCGTGTAATACGGCAATTACCGTCAGCCCGCGCTGCTGGCTTAAACGATGCACCAGCGCCAGCACGTCCACCTGATGAGCGATATCCAGCGCCGAGGTTGGTTCATCCAAAAGCAGACAACGGCTATCCTGTGCCACCAGCATGGCAATCCATGCTCGCTGACGTTCGCCGCCGGACAGGCTATCAACCAGACGATGCGCCAGTGGTTTGAGTCCAACCAGCGCTATCGCCTCTTCCACTTTCTCTCTGTCAGCCACGCCAAAACGGCCCAGCGCGCCATGCCACGGATACCGACCAATCGCCACCAGTTCACGTACCGTCATCCCTTCTGCCTGCGGCAACTGCTGCGGCAGATAGGCCACCTTACGGGCAAAGGATTTACTGCTCCAACTTGCCAGCGGCTGTCCGTCGAGCAGAACATCTCCCTGCGAAGGCGGTTGATGACGCCCCAGCATTTTCAGAAGTGTGGATTTCCCTGAACCGTTATGCCCGATAAGGCCAGTGACTTTGCCAACCGGAAAGGTCAGAGAAAGGGGATGCAGCAGCGTGCGGCCAGGCACACTGAATGTGACGTCGGTGAGTTGAAACGTGGTATCGGGAAGCGCGTTGTTTTCCTGCATGAGTGCCAACTTTTAAAAGGGCACGGCGAACCGTGCCCGAAGAGAGATTAGAAGCGGAAGGTTGCTGTCGCCACCACCTGGCGCTCAGCCCCCCAGAAGCAACCATAGGTATTAAAGCAGCTTGCGACGTACTCGCGATCGAACAGGTTGTTCACGTGTAACGCCACGTTAGAGCCCGCCAGGCCTACACGCGCCAGATCGTAACGCACCAGTGCGTCAACTAACGTGTAGCTCCCCACTTTGAAAGAGTTCGCCGGATCGCCCTGGCTGGAACCGGTAAAGCGAGCGCCGGTACCCAGCGTCAGACCAGAGAGCGCGCCATCAAAGATGGTGTAATCGCCCCACAGAGATGCCATGTGTTTTGGCACCTGGGCAGGCGTGTTGCCTTTGTAGTTGGTATCGGTAGTGTACTCAGCGTCGGTATAGGTATAAGAACCGACCACGTTGATGCTGGCAGAGAGTGCCGCTTTCGCTTCAAGCTCAACGCCGCGCGCACGGATTTCACCGCCTTCAACCGAGTAGAAAGATCCCGCCGGATCGCCCATCAGGTTGTTGGTTTTGGTCAACTGATACACTGCACCGGTCAGCACAATCGGACGATCTTTTGGTACGTATTTCACGCCCGCTTCGTACTGCTTACCTTTAGACGGTGCGAAAATCTTGCCATTCTGGCCCGTCGTGGATGCCGGTTCGAAGGATTCGCTATAGCTAAAGTATGGTGTTACACCATTGTCGAACAGGTAGTTAACGCCACCGCGCCAGGTGAACTGCTTATCGTCACGGGTGGTTTGTATGCCAGTGGTACGGGTCAGGGTTTCCTGCTTCGCCCAGTCATAACGCCCCCCGAGGGTGACCAGCACTTTGTCCCACTGCGCCTGATCCTGCGCATACACACCGGTCTGTTTCTGTTTGTTCAGCACCTGATAAGGACCTGAGTTAGTCAGATCTTTGGTACCGAAATCGAAATCAGAAGAGACAGGGTTGTAGAGATCCAGCAACGGAACAGAGTTGTCATAACCAAACCAGGAGTCGATATCATTACGCATACGCATAAAGTCAACGCCAGTCAGCAGGGTATGATCTACATCGCCAGTGGCGAATTTGCTCTGCAACTGAGTATCCACAGTGAACGTCTGCAGGCGTTCGCTATCAACAACGTATTTACGTGCCAGATAGTGGCCTTTATCCGCTGCAGAGAGCGCATTACAGCTAGCGTTAAAACCATTGGCTGAATCTGAGCAGACGCCGTAACCATAGACGCTATTCTGCGCGACTTTGTTTTCCGCGTAACGCAGGTTCTGGCGCAGCGTGAAGGTATCGTTAAAGCCATGTTCGAAGCTGTAACCCACCATTTTCTCATTACGGGAATAGGTGTTGTTCTTCGCGCCTTCGTTGAAGTCGGTCGGCAGACGGGAGCCATTTGGCAGCGGCTGAACGGTCCCCTCTTTCGGTAACCAGCCGTAGTAACCCGTATCCGGTTCGTTCTGGAAATAAGAGAGGAATGTGAAGTTCGTTTTGTCATCAGGACGCCAACTGAAAGACGGCGCAATGGTGTAGCGCTGCTCTTTTGCCCCTTCCTGTTGGGCGTTAGCGGAGCGCGCCAGACCGGTCAAACGATAAGAATAAACGCCGTCATCATCCAGCGCGTCGCTAAAATCAAAACCTGTCTGGTACAGGTTATCGGTGCCCATCTTGAACTGCACTTCATACAGCGGCGTCGTTGTCGGACGTTTACTGACCATGTTCAGTAACCCACCCGGGCTGCTCTTACCGTACAGCACAGAAGCCGGACCGCGCAGGATTTCAGCACGTTCGAGCATGTAAGGATCAATCACCGCGTCGTTGTAGAAGTTGCCCTGCATCTTCATACCGTCGAGGTAGTTATTCTGGCTCTGACCATCTGCGGCAAAACCACGAATGACAAGATAGTCATAGGTGTTGGATGCGCCACGCGTCCCCACGGCGACACCCGGCGTGTAACTCAGCGCTTCCTTCACGGACTTAGGCTGATGCAGGGCCATCTCTTCGCTGGTTACCACGGAGATAGACTGCGGGGTCTTCTCAATCGGGGTGTCGGTTTTGGTCCCCGTCGCAGAGTGGCGCGCGGCAATCGTTGCCGCCGGGCCCCAGGCATTTTCCTGCCCCGCCGTGCTGCTGGAGGTTACGGTAACGGTTTCTTCAGGTTGGGTCGTTGCAGCCTGTGCATAGACAGACATGCCGCTAACCGCTGTGGCTACAACTACTGCGAGTTTACGCAGTGAGGTGTTGACTGGCTGAGCAGTTTTTAGACGCGCCATTGTTTGTTCTCTGACAATGAGTGAATGATAACGTAAACGATAATTATTATTATGACGGCAGCATAATATGCGAAGCGCCGACCGCATAGCAAGCGCTAAGCGGCCCTGCGCGGTGTGAGGGATTAATAAACAACCAGGTAAAAAGGATGGCGTTAAGAAGGAATTAAAAAGGATTTAAAACGAGGTTAAAGAGATGTTCCAGCCATGCCTAAATCAAAAACCCCCAGCCGGGCGACTGGGGGTTTGAGCATTAGTTACTACCGAACATATCTTTAATCCAGCCTGCGACACCGTCGCTCTTCTCTTGCTGCTGCGGTGGCTGTTGCTGAGGCTGCTGCTGTTGCGGCGGCGGGGTTGACTGATCGAACGGATTACCCTGCTGCGGCTGCTGCATCATCGGATTTTGCTGGCACAGCGTTTCCGGGCTGGTCGTCCAGACCGGCAGTGAACGCACACCGCCACCGCCGCAAATGAAGTTGCCCATATCATCCACGCTCATGGTGGTGATATCTTCCGGCGGCGTCAGATCCAGCGGAATTGGCGACTGGTTTGCCAGATAGCGCTGATAGATAGCCATCGCCCCGCTCGCACCATACAGCTTGGTCGGCTGGTTATTATCACGCCCAACCCAGGTAATCGTCACTTCACGCCCGTCAATCCCGGCAAACCAGGTATCGACGTTGTTATTGGTGGTACCGGTTTTCCCTGCCAGATGCAGCCCCGGATATTTCGCGCCGAGCTGGCGCCCGGTACCGCGCTGAATAACCTGCTGCATGGTCCACAGGGTCAGATAGGCCGCCTGTGCAGGCACCGCACGCTCAGACTGCGGATAACTCTGGTACAGCACCGTACCATCCTCTGCAATGACTGAACGCAGCGCAGACAACGTTGCGCGGTTACCGCCGCTGGCGATGGTCTGGAACGCTTGCGCGACTTCAATCGGCGTCAGGTTGAGCGCCCCCAACAGCATGGACGGGTTAGCCGTTAACTGATCTTTAGGCGCACCTAATTTCAACCAGGTGTCGGTCACCGCAGGCAGCCCCATTGCCATCCCGAGGTTAACTGTCGGCACGTTCATGGAGCGCGTTAACGCATCCACCAGCATCACCTGACCGCTAAAACGGTGGTCGTCGTTTTGCGGTGCCCAGACCTGACCATTCGACAGACGCAGTGAAATCGGCGCATCGGCAATGGAGGTATTCAGACGGAATTTATCCGGCTGGCTTAGCGCTGTCAGGTAGGTCGCCGGTTTTGCCAACGAGCCGATAGAGCGGCGCGCCTGCATCGCACGGTTATAGCCCGCAAATTGCGGCGTCGCCCCGCCGACCATTGCACGGACTTCGCCACTGAAGCGATCCACAACCACCATTGCGGTTTCCAGGTCGTCCAGCTTACGCTGCTTGATCAAGGCCGGAATACCTTCCACCGCCGCTTTCTCTGCCGCGTCCTGCGCAACAGAATCAAAGGTGGTGAAAATCTTCACGCCCGACAAGTCCTTCACTTTGTCATCGCCGAGTTTAGCCTGAAGCTCCTGACGGACCATCTGCATAAACGCAGGCTGCGGCGAAATCACGCCACCGCGCGGCTGCACGCCAAGTGGACGAGCGCTGAGCATGTCGTAAAGCTCCTGGTCAATCACCTTCTGCTCTTGCATCAGGCGCAGGACAAGGTTACGTCGCTCCAGGGCCAGTTTTGGGTTACGCCACGGGTTGTAGATTGACGCCCCTTTCACCATCCCGACCAACATCGCCTGCTGGTCGAGACTCAGCTCTTCCACCGGACGGCCAAAGTAGTAAAGGCTTGCCAACGGGAAACCACGGATTTCATTATCACCGCTCTGCCCGAGGTACACTTCGTTCATGTACAGTTCAAGGATACGATCCTTGCTGTAACGGGCATCGACGATCAGCGCCATATAGGCTTCGTTAGCCTTACGCCAGTAGGAACGCTCGCTGCTCAGGAACAGGTTTTTTACCAATTGCTGGGTCAGCGTACTCGCCCCCTGCACCGTACGTCCGGCGGTCAGGTTCGCCAGCACCGCACGGCCAATCGAGTAAAAACTGATACCATCATGCTCGTAGAAGTGGCGGTCTTCGGTCGCCAGCAGCGTATCCACCAGCAGATCCGGGAAGCCACTGCGCGGGACAAACAGACGCTGTTCGCCGTTAGGCGAGGAAAGCATGGTGATCAAACGCGGATCGAGACGGAAGAAACCGAACTGACGGTTGCTGTCCATGTTCTCAATGCTATCGAGTCGGTCGCCATCAAACGTCAGACGAGCCCGGACCTGCCCTTCTTTGCTATCAGGGAAGTCAAACGGGCGGCGGATCATCTCAATGCTTTTCGCCTGCACGGTAAACTCGCCAGGACGCGTCATCTTCGTCACCTGACGGTACTGTGTGGCTTCCAGCAGTTTGACCATCTCGTTTTTGCTGATGGGCATATCCGGCTCAAGGTTGACCATACGGCCATAGACGGCAGCCGGCAGTTGCCACACTTTGCCATCGATACGGCTGCGGATCTTCTGATCCAGGTACACGCCATAAATGGCCAGCAGCACCGCACCCACGATACAAATTTTCAACAGCAGCCAGAACCAACGGCGCTTACCGCGAGGTTTACCGCCTTTACCTTTCCCTTTGCGCGGCGCTGAGTCCTGCTCATCGCCATCATCATCTTCGTAATCGTCGTATTCCTCTTCTCTGACTCGACGACGACTTACTTTCTCTTTTGCCGGACGTGAAGGTCTGCTCTTACGTCCAATTGGCTCGCGGTCATTCCCCGCCATGCTCTCTCTCCGCAACATTCAGGCGCAAGGGCCTGATTCTCAGTTCTTCCGCCTCCAGGCAGAAGAAGAAATCTCTCAAAATAAACAGCAGATTTTCTCAACGAGAAAATCTTAGTGTCTGCACCCTCTCCCTGTGGGAGAGGGCTGGGGTGAGGGCATCAGGCCGCACTCCAGGTAAACAGCAAGATTTTCTCAACGAGAAAATCTTTAGTGTCTGCACCCTCTCCCTGTGGGAGAGGGCCGGGGTGAGGGCATCAGGCCGCACTCCAGGTAAACAGCAGATTTTCTCAACGAGAAAATCTTAGTGTCTGCACCCTCTCCCTGTGGGAGAGGGCCGGGGTGAGGGCATCACTCTGCCCCGCCCATAATTACGAATACTTTTTCGTGCGCCGCGTCGGTGCGGCATTCGCCGGATCGTCAGGCCAGACATGTTTCGGGTAACGCCCTTTCATCTCTTTTTGCACTTCACGGTACGCCCCCTGCCAGAACGCCGCTAAATCGCGCGTAATTTGCAGCGGACGCTGAGCCGGGGAAAGCAGTTCCAGTACCAGCGCAATGCGCCCCTGAGCGATAACAGGCGTTGTGGCCTCACCAAACATCTCCTGCATACGCACCGCCAGAGCAGGCGGATTATCCTCATGATAACGAATGGCAATCCGACTTCCCGTCGGCACAGTGTAATGCCCAGGCAGTTCACTATCCAGACGTTGACGCAAAGGCCAGGGTAAGAAAGCTTTTAATGCTTCGCCCATATCCAGCGCTTTCAACGCGCGAAGCGAATGTACGCCCCCCATTTGCGGTAACAGCCAGCTTTCCAGAGAAGCCAGCAGCGAAGCGTCATCTACCGCAGGCCATGCCTCTTCCGGCAGCCATTTCGCCGCGCAATGTAAACGCAGACGAAGCTGTTTCGCCTCGGGCGTCCAGTTAAGGACATCCAGCCCTTTATCACGAATGCCGTTGAGCATCGCCTGGTGTAGTTCTTCTTCCGGAAGCTTCGCCAGCGGCTGAACCTTCACCGTCAATTGACCAATCCGGCTACGGCGAAATGCCTTTAAGGTTCCCAGCGCTTCATCCCATTCCACAGAGTCAGACGACTCAACAATGTGCGGACAGGCTGCCATTAACCGATCAATGTCCAGCGGCAGCGCCAGCAAAATGCGGGCATCCGGCGACTGGCTCCCTTGTAACAGCAGTGGCGCGAGCAGCCATTCATGGCGATTAAGCGCGTCATCCGCGTCAAGCATTGCGCCCATTCCGTTTGCCAGTTGATAACGCCCGTCCAGGCCACGCCTGCGCGCAATGCGGTCGGCAAAAGCGCTGGCAAGCAACGGTGCCAACAGATCGCTATCCGGCCCCCCTTCCGCACTTTTCAACCGCCGGATCAGCTGTCGGGCACGCTGCTGCCACTGGGGCTGATTGCGGGAAAAGGCAACGCTCAAATCGGTATTACCGCCGCGCGGCGGCTCTTCAAAGATGGCTGCCAGCTTCGCCGCCGTTGCCACTTCATCCGCACCGCTGGCGCTCGCTAACATCGCGGCCAGGCGCGGATCGTTACCCAGCGATGCCATTTTTTTCCCGAACGCAGAGAGGCGATCGCCTTCCAGCGCCCGCAGTTGCGTCAACAACCGCTTCGCTGCGGCAAGGTTAGTCGCTGGCGGTAAATCCAGCCAGCTAAGCTGCACGGGATCCTGGCATCCCCACTGTAACAACTCCATCAACAGGCCAGACAAATCGCTTTGCAAAATCTCTGGCTCGCTCTGTGCCGCCGCCCTTTCGGCCTGTTCTTTGCCGATCAAATGCAAACAGATACCTGGTTCAAGGCGCCCGGCACGTCCGGCACGCTGCGTCATCGATGCCTGGCTCACGCGCTGAGTGACAAGCCGTGTTAGCCCTGTTCGCGAATCGAAACGGGCCACCCGCTCCTGGGCGCTGTCCACTACCAGGCGAATGCCTTCTATGGTCAGGCTGGTCTCGGCGATATTGGTCGCCAGCACCACCTTTCGTTGCCCGACAGGCGGCGGAAGAATGGCTTTGCGTTGTTCATTGAGCGACAACGCCCCATACAGCGGACAGAGCAATACATCGTCAGCGACCCGGCTGGCCAGTTGTTCCTGCACACGCTGGATCTCCCCGACTCCCGGCAAAAACAGTAACAACGACCCCGATTGCGAACGCAGCAAATCGGCTGTCGCCACCGCGACCGCCTCGTCAAAGCGCTGATGGCTGTTTAAGGCCTGATAGCGCCGCTCGACCGGGTGCATACGCCCCTCGGAAACAATCAGCGGCGCATCCGGCAACAGGGTCTGCAGGCGGCTGTTATCAAGGGTGGCTGACATGACCAGCAGTTTCAGGTCGTCACGCAGTCCCTGCTGGACATCCAGCAATAGCGCCAGCGCCAGATCGGCCTGCAGGCTACGTTCGTGGAATTCATCAAGGATCACCAGACCAACGCCGTTCAGCTCGGGATCGTGCTGGATCATTCGCGTCAGGATCCCCTCAGTCACCACTTCCAGACGCGTATTCGGCCCAACACAAGTTTGGGCTCTCATCCGATAGCCGACCGTGTCACCAGGCTGCTCATTGAGCAGTTCCGCCAGCCGTTGTGCCACGTTACGGGCAGCCAGCCTGCGCGGTTCAAGCAGTAAAATACGCCCGTCAATACCGCCCTGCTGCAACAATTGCAGCGGCAGCCAGGTTGACTTCCCCGCGCCTGTAGGGGCAGTTAGCAGTACCTGGGGAGCGTGTTGTAACGCATTGAGAAGGTCGGGCAATACGGCAGCAACCGGCAGTGAGGACACTCAAGGCTCCAGAGGATTCACATTGATAAGGACGGGGCCAATTGTACATGAACTACGGAGCTTTGGAGCGCCGAAGGATTTGCGAGCATCCGCCTGCCATTGTAGCATCGCGACAAATCCTAACTGAGTGCCTGCCATGTCTGAATCGAAAAGGCTGTTTTTTGCCATCGAATTGCCCGACGCCACCCGACAGGAGGTGGTGCGCTGGCGGGCGGAACATTTCCCGCAGGATGCCGGACGACCGGTTGCAGCAGCAAACTTACATCTGACACTGGCGTTTTTGGGGGAAGTGAGCGCGGAAAAACAACGGGCGCTGGAAACGCTGGCCGGTCGCATTCGTCAGCCAGGCTTTACGTTACAACTCGATGATGCCGGGCAATGGTTGCGTTCGCGCGTCGTCTGGCTTGGCTGTCGCCAGTCGCCACGCGGGCTGTTGCAACTGGCGGATATGCTGCGCGCTCAGGCTGCACGCAGCGGATGCTGGCAAAGTCCAACGCCGTTTCATCCTCATATCACCCTGCTACGCGATGCCAGTCATGCGGTCACGATACCGCCGCCGGGTTTTCACTGGACTTTTCCTGTAACAGAATTTGTCTTATATGAATCGCAGTTTGCCGGAGGACGTCTGCGCTACACGGCGTTAAACCGCTGGACGCTAAAAACATAAAAAGGATATGTCATGGAATTTTCTCCGCCCCTCCGATCCGCCACGCTTATTCAGCGCTATAAGCGGTTTCTTGCCGATGTGATCACGCCAGAAGGCGAAACATTGACAATCCATTGTCCCAATACCGGCGCAATGACCGGTTGCGCCACGCCTGGCGACACGGTTTGGTATTCCACATCAGAAAATACTAAACGCAAATATCCGCATACCTGGGAATTAACGCAAACCCAACAGGGCGCATTTATTTGCGTTAATACGCTTCGCGCTAATACGTTAACGAAAGAAGCAATACAGCAAAACCGTTTGCCAGGACTGTCGGGTTACAGTGCGCTGAAAAGTGAAGTGAAATATGGTGCCGAAGGCAGCAGAATTGATTTTCTGTTACAGGCGGATGGCCGACGCAACTGCTATATTGAAGTGAAATCAGTAACGCTCGCCGAGCGGGAATGCGGTTTTTTCCCTGATGCAGTTACGCTACGCGGACAAAAGCATCTGCGTGAGTTAATGAGCGTAGCGGCCAGCGGCGACCGCGCGGTTATTCTGTTTGCCGTGCTGCATTCAGCCGTTGAACATTTTTCTCCAGCGCGCCATATTGATGAGAAATACGCACGATTGTTAAAGGAAGCACAAGGTCAGGGAGTAGAAATTCTGGCGGTAAAAGCGGAACTTTCTGCTACAAATATGACTCTGAGATTGCCGCTGCCTTTCACGATATAGGGCAGCGATTGACTAAATTGACTAATAAGTGTTCTGGTCGCGTGCGCAAATACGCTTTTCCTCACAGGCTTGTCAAGTGTTACGTTTAGATATTTGCCATCCGGAAAAGCATCTGCTATTTATAGCGGCCTGATTTTCCCCCAACACGGGGATCGATAGTGCGTGTTAAGGAGAAGCAACATGCAAGAAGGGCAAAACCGTAAAACATCGTCCCTGAGTATTCTCGCCATCGCTGGGGTGGAGCCGTATCAAGAGAAACCGGGCGAAGAGTATATGAATGAAGCCCAGCTGGCGCACTTCAGGCGTATTCTTGAAGCGTGGCGTAATCAACTCAGGGATGAAGTCGATCGCACCGTCACCCATATGCAGGATGAAGCAGCTAACTTCCCGGACCCGGTAGACCGTGCCGCACAGGAAGAAGAGTTCAGCCTCGAACTGCGTAACCGTGACCGCGAGCGTAAACTGATCAAAAAGATCGAGAAAACGCTGAAAAAAGTTGAAGACGAAGATTTTGGCTACTGCGAATCCTGCGGTGTTGAAATCGGCATTCGCCGCCTGGAAGCGCGTCCGACCGCTGACCTGTGCATCGATTGCAAAACACTGGCGGAAATTCGCGAAAAACAGATGGCGGGTTAATTCGCCTCTGACCGACAGCCGGTCAACCCCTCAGACGGCGCAGCGCTGATTCCAGCCTGCGCCTTCAAATCAGGCTGTGCTATAGTCGGGGAAAATTTCCCGTATTGTCGGCGTTTCCTGTCTTTATGTCTGACTCTCACTATATTGGGCGCTTTGCGCCGTCACCGTCCGGTGAACTCCATTTTGGCTCGCTCATTGCTGCACTTGGCAGCTACCTGCAGGCGCGCGCGCAGCAGGGTACCTGGCGAGTGCGTATCGAAGACATTGATCCCCCGCGTGAAGTTCCCGGTGCCGCAGACACCATCTTGCGCCAGCTTGAGCATTACGGCCTGCACTGGGATGGCGATGTACTCTGGCAATCGCAACGTCATGAGGCCTACCGCGACGCGCTGGCCTGGCTTCATACCCGTGGGCTGAGTTACTACTGTACCTGTACGCGGGCGCGCATTCAGAGCGTGGGCGGCACCTATGACGGCCACTGCCGTAGCGCTAATAATGGCCCGGAAAATGCGGCTGTACGTCTGGTGCAGCAACATCCGGTGCTCCATTTTCACGACAGGCTACGCGGCGAACTCTATGCGGATGAAAAACTGGCGCGCGAGGATTTTATTATCCACCGCCGGGATGGCCTGTTTGCCTATAACCTCGCCGTCGTGGTTGACGACCATTTTCAGGGCATCACGGAAATTGTGCGCGGCGCAGATTTAATTGAACCTACGGTCAGGCAAATTTCGCTCTACCGACAATTTGGCTGGCCAGTGCCACAGTATGTCCATCTGCCGCTGGCGCTCAATGCGCAAGGGAATAAACTCTCCAAGCAAAACCATGCGCCAGCCTTGCCCGGTGGCGATCCGCGCCCCATAATAATCAGGGCGTTACAATTCTTAAACCAGAGCGCAACAAATGAGTGGCAGGATCTCAGCGTCGACGATTTGTTGAAAAATGCGGTGGCAAACTGGACGCTCGCTAACGTGCCCATTGCAGTGGATGTGAATACGGCATTCTCAAACGCCTCGCGCTGAGCTATGATTAGCCGCTATTTTTTTGTCCTTATTTTTTTGTCCTGACGTTTGACACTACCGAGGTGCACTATTTTTACCCGAGTCGCTAATTTTTGCCGTAAGGTGCTAAGTCGCGAAGAGAGCATGGTCGTTGAGGCTAGCGTACAACCTCAGATGACGGTTATCCCGCGTGAACAGCACGCTATTTCTCGCAAAGATATCAGTGAAAATGCGCTCAAAGTCCTCTACCGCCTGAACAAAGCCGGTTACGAGGCTTATCTCGTCGGTGGTGGCGTGCGTGATTTATTGCTGGGCAAAAAACCAAAAGATTTCGACGTCACGACGAACGCCACGCCGGACCAGGTGCGTAAATTATTTCGCAACTGCCGCCTGGTGGGTCGCCGTTTCCGCCTGGCCCACGTCATGTTCGGGCCGGAAATCATTGAAGTCGCCACCTTTCGCGGTCATCACGAAGATACCGAAGCCGACCGCACCACGTCTCAGCGTGGCCAGAATGGCATGTTGCTGCGCGACAATATTTTCGGTTCTATCGAAGAAGATGCTCAGCGTCGCGATTTCACCATTAACAGCCTTTATTACAGCGTTGCTGACTTCACCGTGCGTGATTATGTCGGCGGCATGCGCGATCTGGATGAGGGCGTCATTCGCCTGATTGGCAACCCGGAAACCCGCTATCGCGAAGACCCGGTACGTATGCTGCGCGCGGTGCGTTTCGCCGCCAAGCTGGGTATGAACATCAGCGCTGAAACGGCCGAACCGATTCCTCGTCTTGCCGCCCTGATTAATGACGTCCCCCCTGCGCGCCTGTTTGAAGAGTCGCTGAAATTATTGCAAGCGGGCTATGGTTTCGATACCTACATGCTGCTGCGCGAATACAACCTCTTCCAGCCTCTGTTCCCTACCATCAGTCGCTTCTTCACCGAAAACGGTGACAGCCCGATGGAACGCATCATTGCGCAGGTGCTGAAAAACACCGATACCCGCCTTCACAACGATATGCGGGTTAACCCGGCGTTTTTGTTTGCGGCTATGTTCTGGTATCCGCTGCTGGAAACCGCGCAGCGCATTACTCAGGAAGGCGGTCTGGCATATTACGACGCCTTTGCGCTTGCCATGAACGATGTGCTGGATGAAGCCTGCCGTTCACTGGCCATCCCGAAACGCATCACCTCGCTGATTCGCGATATCTGGCAGCTACAACTGCGTATGTCCCGTCGTCAGGGGAAACGCGCGTGGAAACTGATGGAGCATCCGAAATTCCGCGCAGCCTACGATCTGCTGGCCCTGCGTGCCGAGGTTGAAAACAACGGCGAACTGCAGCGGCTGGTGAAATGGTGGGGAGAATTTCAGGTTTCCGCACCGCCGGAGCAGAAAGATATGCTTGACGACCTGGGCGATGAACCCGCCGTTCGCCGTCGCCATCGCCGCCCGCGCAAACGCGCGCCGCGCCGTGAAGGCAGCGCATAATGTTATCCCTTTCAGGCCTGCCACGCGCAGGCCTGATGCTATAGAGAATGAAAAACGCAGGAGCCTGTATGTCCCCGACCCTTTGCTATATCGCCATCGGCAGTAATCTCGCATCGCCTCTGGAGCAGGTAAAGGCAGCGCTGGACGCCATTGGGGAGATCCCGCAAAGCCGCGTGGTCACCGTCTCCTCGTTCTACCGCACGCCTCCGCTTGGCCCGCAGGATCAGCCTGACTATCTCAACGCCGCCGTCGCGCTGGAAACGACCCTTGAGGCCGAAGCGCTGCTTGACCACACCCAGCGCATTGAACTGCAGCAAGGGCGCGTGCGTAAAGCCGAGCGCTGGGGGCCACGCACGCTGGACCTGGATATCATGCTGTTTGGCGATCAGGTTATTCAGACGCCGCGTCTCACCGTTCCCCATTACGACATGAAAAATCGCGGCTTTATGCTGTGGCCGTTATTTGAAATTGCTCCTGCCCTGCGATTCCCTGATGGTATGACGCTGAGCGCCGCCCTCACAGAATGCGCAGCGGACAAACCTGCCTTGTGGTAAAACGCTTTTCTGGCGCTTCTGATGTGATCGGTGTTAAACGATTGCCTAAAATCATTGTTCACCTGAATGTTGCTGTTAGAATGCGCCAGAATTCGTTTTTAGCCATCAGGAAACGTTATGAAACCCACCACCATCTCCTGGCTGCTTAAGTGCAAACAGGAAAAAAAACGCTTCGCTACCATCACAGCCTACGATTACAGCTTCGCTAAACTGTTCGCCGAAGAAGGCATCAATGTGATGTTGGTTGGCGACTCGTTAGGGATGACGGTACAAGGTCATGATTCCACCCTGCCCGTGACGGTAGACGACATTGCCTATCACACGCGCGCGGTGCGCCGTGGCGCCCCTCATTGTTTGCTACTGGCCGACCTGCCGTTTATGGCGTATTCCACACCGGAGCAGGCCTTTGAAAACGCCGCCGCCGTGATGCGCGCCGGGGCCAATATGGTAAAAATCGAAGGCGGTCGCTGGTTGAGTGATACGGTGAAAATGCTCACCGAACGCGCTGTACCGGTGTGCGGGCACCTGGGGTTAACGCCACAGTCCGTAAATATCTTCGGTGGCTACAAAGTTCAGGGGCGCGGCGATGCCGGACAAACGCTGCTGGACGACGCGCTGGCGCTGGAAGCCGCTGGTGCGCAGTTGCTGGTGCTGGAGTGTGTGCCGGTTGAGCTGGCAAAGCGTGTCACGGACGCGCTGACCATTCCGGTCATTGGTATCGGCGCAGGTAACGTCACAGACGGCCAGATTCTGGTGATGCACGACGCGTTCGGCATTACCGGTGGTCATATCCCCAAATTTGCGAAAAACTTTCTGAGCGAGGCAGGCGACATGCGCGCTGCCGTGCGCCAGTATATTGCCGACGTTGAGTCCGGGGTCTATCCGGGCGAAGAACACAGTTTCCATTAAGGAGTGCCGTTGTGTTGATTATCGAAACCCTGCCGTTACTGCGCCAGCATATTCGAAGAGCGCGTCAGGAAGGCAAACGCATTGCGCTGGTGCCAACGATGGGCAACCTACACGATGGTCATATGACGCTGGTTGAGGAAGCCAAAGCCCGCGCGGATGTGGTCGTGGTGAGCATTTTCGTCAACCCCATGCAGTTTGACCGCGCCGACGATCTGGCTCGCTACCCGCGCACCCTGCAGGAAGATTGCGAAAAGCTCAATAAACGGAAAGTGGATTTTGTTTTCGCCCCTGCGCCAAATGATATTTATCCGCAGGGCACGGACACGCAAACCTATGTGGACGTGCCAGGTATCTCCACCATGCTTGAAGGCGCAAGCCGCCCGGGGCATTTCCGTGGTGTTTCCACCATCGTCAGCAAGCTCTTTAACCTGGTCCAGCCAGATATCGCCTGCTTTGGCGAAAAGGACTACCAGCAGTTGCAGCTCATTCGCAAAATGGTTGCCGATATGGGCTATGACATTGAGATTGTCGGGGTTCCGACCGTGCGTGCTAAAGACGGTCTGGCGCTCAGTTCCCGTAACGGCTATCTCACCGCCGATCAACGCAAAATCGCACCGGCTCTGAGCAAAACCATGAACGCGATGGCCGCAAAACTGAGCGCAGGCGATCGCAATCTCGACGAGATCATTGCCCTGGCGGAACAGGAACTTAACGACAGCGGCTTTCGCGCAGATGACATCCAGATCCGCGATGCAGACACGCTTCTGGAGCTGGCGCAGACCAGCAAACGCGCGGTGATTTTGATGGCCGCCTGGCTGGGTCAGGCGCGTCTCATCGACAATAAAGTGGTTGATCTCCCCCTGTAGACAGGGGTTAAAAAACGGGCAATACTGGCCTGTTATCGGCCTGGTCTGGCGCTGTCGCCGGGCCGGGAAAGTCTGGCCGGGCAGCCAAATGCCACCCGGCGATATACCTGTATTTCGTTACGCCATTAAAGGTAGAAGTTATGATTCGCACGATGCTGCAAGGCAAGCTCCACCGCGTCAAAGTGACACAGGCCGACCTGCACTATGAAGGTTCCTGCGCGATTGACCAGGATTTCCTTGAGGCGGCTGGTATCCTGGAATACGAAGCCATCGATATTTACAACGTCACTAACGGTAAGCGCTTTTCCACCTATGCCATTGCCGGTGAACGTGGCTCCCGCATCATTTCAGTTAACGGTGCGGCGGCGCACTGCGCTGACGTTGGCGACATCCTGATTATCGCAAGCTACGTCACCATGCCGGATGAGCAGGCGCGTAGCTGGCAGCCGAAAGTCGCCTACTTTGACGGCGACAACGAGATGAAACGCACGGCAAAAGCGGTTCCGGTACAAGTTGCCTGAATGGCATAGCCGACTCATTAATCAGGCATAATGGGCGTATTGATGCAGACAGTTTGAACACGGACAGCGCGTAGTCACCGGAGCGTACACGCAGTACGTGAGAATGACGAGCACTGCCCTGGTTCAAAACGGTAAATAAAATAGCCCATTTGCCTGATTTATCCCTGAGGTTGATTACTTATTAACCTCGACATATCCTCCAGCGAATCCGTCTTTAAGATATACAACCGTTTCAGTAAGTACGGATTATCCCCAGGCTTTACCTTCCCTCGCACCGTGGTCAGCGCAAGATGGAATCCTGCATCCTTCGCCGCAGCCAACGCTTTGTCGTCATAGCCGCCGAACGGGTACGCCAGATACCAGATGTGCTGGTTGAACTGCGAAAGCGCGCGGCGTGAATGCTTAAAATCCATCAGGATATTGTCATAACTGCGACTTAGCAGGATCGGATGGCCCACGTCATCGGTGCGATGTAGGAAATGAGTATGCGACTGAAAATCAAAGACATGCGAAATTTGCTCCAGTTCAGAGATGCTCATGAACTGCAGGGATTTTGGATCCCAGAGCTGCGGTTTGCGCTTAATACGCGACGAAATAATAAAAGCGGTCGCCCTGAAACCGTTCTGCTTTAACACCGGATACGCATAACGACTGACCGATTTCAGTCCGTCATCAAAGGTGATCACCACTGAACGGGCAGGAAGGTTCATCGCGTTACGTATATAACCTTCCAGTTGATACATGCTTAACGTGGTATAGCCCTGGTCATGCAGCCAGCTCATCTGGTTGGTGAAAGCGCGAAGAGAGGTGGTCGTCGAGGTATGACGAAACCGCGTGTTCTCCTCGTCTTCCAGAATATGATGGTAGGTGAGCACCGGAATACCGTTATCTTCCTGCGCATCCAGGCTACTGATCCACGCCAGACGTTCGCCAATGCGAATCTGATACCAGGTCTGGTTGAGTCTGTCTTTCAGCTTGCTGATGATGGGGTAGCGCAGATTCCCGGCCAGAATACCCAATTGTTCACTGGTATTGTCCGCCTCGTTATACATCGGTGTATCACGCCAGGTGATCAAATTTTGATTACTCAGGGGCTTATTGAGATCGCCAAGGCTATCCTGAACCTTCTGACTGCCACGAACCGTTCCCAGATGCCCTTTATCTATCCACGCTTTACCGAAGCCGAAACGAAATTCGTAATAGTCTTCCGCCCCTGGCACAACCGCCAGAATTTGTCCGGCGCGGATATTGCCAACAGTCATAACATTGTTGCCAATCTGCGCCCATATATCGGCATCTTCCGTAATTTGCATATAGCGAGCAGGGTCGGGATTTTGACTAACGAGACGTGCAGAAACGTTACATGACACCAGCAAGAAAAGAATGAGGAGAAAACGAGGCATGCACCTAACCAGGCTAAAAATAATTTAGGTTATTGTAGGAAAAAGAAAAATGAATACCAACGTTTATTTTTCATACAAATCATGTAACAACACAAACGGCGGATTTTTCTGTTGCTGATGCCAGAGACTGCTGACCACCGGCGCGCCAGCGCCCACAATCTGCTCACGAAAATCGGCACTGCTACATACTTCACGCAGCGGATACATTGCTTCCAACAACTCAGCATCAACGCCGGATATCACTTCACAATGCTCATGCTTGTGGCTCATGAGCGAGGCGGCACGGTAAGGCGCGGCCCCGGAAATATCGGTCAAAAAAACCACGCCATCACCTGAATCCGTTTCATGCAACGCATCACAAATCATGCGGCTGAGCATATTGGTGCTAAGCCCGTGGCGAAAGTTGACCGCTCTACATTGTTTAAGCGGACCAAACCGGCTCTCCAGACTGTCCAGCATCTCCTGCGCCAGTTCACCATGGCACGTAATGACCCATCCCAGCATACCTATCTCCTTAGCAGACTTGCAGTTTAGCCAGGTGACCATCAGCCGTCGGTGACAGATATCATAGATTAAAAGGGCAATGAGAACCCGGCGACGAACGCCGCCGGGTAAGCGACGATTAACTGCGCAGACCGCGTCCGCGCTGAATTAAATACCAGCACAATATATAAAAAGCGATGATAAACACCGCCAAAACCGCCACAGTGGTGAAAAGCGGCACATCGGTAATACCGAGGAAACCAAAGCGGAAACCGCTAATCATGTAAACAATGGGGTTGAGATGAGACAGCGCCTGCCAGAAGGGCGGTAGCAACGTCAGCGAATAGAACACCCCACCGAGATAGGTCAGCGGTGTCAGGACAAATGTCGGGATCAGGCTGATGTCATCAAAGGTTGTCGCAAAAACGGCATTCAGCAGACCCGCCAGCGAGAACAATACCGCGGTCAACAGCAGCGTTAACGCAACAAAAACCCACGAGTGGACCTGAAAAGGCACGAAAAACAGCGACACGGCCGTCACCAGCACCCCGACACATAAACCACGCGCCACGCCGCCCCCCACATACCCTGCGATAATCACATGCGTGGGCACCGGGGCGACCAGCAGCTCTTCAATATTGCGTTGAAACTTGGCGCTGAAAAACGATGACGCCACGTTTGCATAGGCGTTAGTGATCACCGCCATCATGATCAAGCCTGGCACGATGAATTGCATATAGGTAAAGCCGTGCATCTCACCGATACGTGAGCCAATCAAATTACCAAAGATAATAAAATAGAGGGTCATGGTAATCACCGGCGGCACCAGCGTCTGTACCCAAATACGCATAAACCGTTGAATTTCTTTATGCCAGATACTTTTCAATGCCACCCAATAAAGCTGCATCATGCGTGCTCTCCTTTTTTCTCATGCACCAGCGTGACGAACAGCTCTTCCAGACGGTTAGCCTTGTTGCGCATACTCAAGACCTGTACGCCCTGTGCGCTAAGCTGGCTGAACACGCTATTTATCCCCTGTTCACGCAACACTTCGACCTCCAGGGTCGACGTATCCACCAGCCGATACTGGTAACCCTCCAGCTTCGGTAACGGGCTTTTCGTTGCCAGATCGAGGATAAAAGTTTCCGATTTTAGCTTCGCCAACAATGACTTCATGGAGGTGTTTTCAATCAGCTCACCGCTCTGAATAATGCCAATGTTGCGACACAGCATCTCGGCTTCTTCCAGATAATGGGTAGTCAGGATGATGGTGGTGCCTTTGTCGTTGAGATCTTTCAGAAAGCCCCACATAGAACGACGCAGTTCGATATCCACCCCAGCCGTAGGTTCATCAAGGATCAGCAGCTTCGGCTCATGCATCAGGGCGCGGGCAATCATCAAACGACGCTTCATCCCGCCCGATAACATACGCGCGCGTTCGTTGCGTTTTTCCCACAGATCGAGCTGGTTCAGGTATTTTTCGCTACGCTCCAGCGCCTCTTTACGTTCAACGCCGTAGTAACCTGCCTGGTTAACCACAATCTGCTGTACGGTTTCAAACGGGTTAAAATTGAACTCCTGCGGCACAAGACCGAGCTGCCGTTTGGCGTTAACGATATCTTTTTGCAGGTCGTAGCCGAAGACACTCACGCGTCCGGACGTTTTATTTACCAGAGAACTGATGATACCTATGGTGGTCGATTTTCCTGCGCCGTTTGGTCCCAGTAACGCGTAAAAATCCCCAGCTTCTACTTTAAGATCAATACCACGTAGCGCATGAACGCCGCCCGGGTAGGTTTTTTTAAGCTGCTCAAGCTCCAGTGCAATGGTCATGAATTTTCACTTACCTTATTCTTACACTCGATGTGTGGTTTAAAAAACGTGGGAGTTGACCTATATTAGCGCAACGCACTTATTTGGTTACAGGTCGTTAACTTCCATGAAAGACATAGATACACTCATCAGCAATAATGCACTATGGTCAAAAATGCTGGTGGAAGAGGATCCCGGCTTTTTCGAAAAACTGGCGCAAGCGCAGAAACCGCGTTTTCTATGGATTGGATGTTCTGACAGTCGCGTTCCCGCAGAACGCCTTACCGGCCTTGAGCCAGGCGAACTGTTTGTTCACCGTAACGTTGCCAACCTGGTTATTCATACCGACCTGAACTGCCTTTCTGTGGTTCAGTACGCGGTCGATGTACTGGAAGTTGAGCATATCATCATCTGCGGCCACTACGGCTGTGGTGGTGTGCAGGCGGCGGTGGAAAACCCGGAACTGGGGCTGATTAACAACTGGCTGCTGCACATTCGCGATATCTGGTTCAAGCATAGTTCGTTGCTTGGCGAGATGCCGCAGGAGCGCCGCCTTGATACCCTTTGCGAGCTGAACGTGATGGAGCAGGTGTATAACCTGGGTCACTCCACCATTATGCAATCTGCCTGGAAGCGTGGACAAAAAGTCACGATTCACGGTTGGGCGTATGGCATCCACGATGGTTTACTGCGTGACCTGGAAGTCACCGCAACGAACCGCGAAAGCCTGGAACAGCGCTACCGTCAGGGCGTCTCGAACCTCAGCAAGAAACACATCAACCACAGATAATCTTGCCTTCCCGGCAGCATGATGCCAGCCGGGATAACGCATCAGGCCGGGCTAAAGCCCGGCTTTTTTATGCTTACTCGTCCAGCATCACCACTTTGCCGACATACGGCAGGTGGCGATAACGTTGCGCATAATCGATGCCATAACCCACCACGAATTCATCAGGGATCGAGAAGCCGACAAATTCCACATCAACCGGCACTTCTCGGCGCGACGGTTTATCGAGCAGGGTGCAAATAGAAAGAGACTTCGGCTCGCGCAGGCTGAGAATTTCGCGCACTTTAGAGAGTGTATTGCCGGAATCGATAATGTCTTCAACGATCAGAACGTCTTTACCGCGAATATCTTCATCCAGATCTTTGAGGATTTTAACATCGCGGGTCGAAGACATGCCGCTGCCATAGCTGGAGGCGGTCATAAAATCGACTTCGTGCGGTACCTGCACTTCACGGCAAAGGTCCGCCATGAACATAAATGAGCCGCGCAGCAGGCCCACCAGCACCATTTCACTGCCACTGTCCTGATAACGTTCTGTGATTTGACGACCCAATTCGGCGATACGCGCTTTGATCTCCGCTTCCGGGATCATCACTTCAACAATATGTTTCATTTTAAATAACCATATGATTTAAATACTAAATCACTCAATAACCCGCGTTTTGCTTTGGTTATTGAAGCGCAAGGCGTGCAGTATACCAGCAAACGCATTTCCGATGCTTATCTGTCGATAAAGCTAATTTTGTGATGACGATCACACTTGTTAAATCCTATAATTAGTTGCTACTAAAACATTAATGAATTTGATGAGTGTCTTTTTATGGCTGAAACAAAAACGCAACGCTCAGGTATCCTTGTGATACTGACCGCGCTGTTCGCAGCATTCTGCGGACTGTACTTACTGATCGGCGGAGTATGGCTGGTCTCTCTTGGTGGTTCCTGGTACTACCCTATTGCCGGGGTGGTAATGCTTGGCGTCACTGCACTGCTCTGGCGGCGTAAGCAGTCAGCATTATGGCTGTATGCCGCGTTGCTGCTGGCGACCATGATCTGGGGCGTGTGGGAAGTGGGCTTCGACTTTTGGGCGCTCACGCCTCGCAGCGATATCCTGGTCTTCTTCGGTATCTGGCTTATTCTGCCTTTCGTCTGGCGCAGACTGATTTTCCCTTCCGGTGGTGCGGTTGCCGCACTGGTGGTTGTGCTGCTGATTAGCGGCGGCATTCTCACCTGGGCGGGCTTTAATGACCCGCAAGAAGTGAACGGTACGCTGAATGCGGATGCCACGCCGGCTGCCCCGATTTCTCAGGTTGCTGACGGCGACTGGCCAGCTTATGGCCGCAACCAGGAAGGTCAGCGTTTTTCACCGCTCAAACAGATCAATGCGGATAACGTTAAGAACCTGAAAGAAGCCTGGGTGTTTCGTACCGGAGACCTGAAACTGCCAACAGACCCGGGTGAACTGACCAACGAAGTGACGCCGATTAAAGTGGGTGACACGCTTTATCTGTGTACCGCTCACCAGCGCCTGTTCGCTCTGGACGCCTCGACCGGTAAAGAGAAATGGCACTTTGACCCGCAGTTAAATGCCAACCAGTCCTTCCAGCATGTCACTTGTCGCGGTGTTTCTTATCATGAAGCACGTGCAGAGAACGTCAGCCCGGATGTTGTCGCGGATTGCCCGCGTCGCATTATGCTGCCGGTTAACGATGGCCGCCTGTTTGCCATCAACGCCGACAACGGCAAACTGTGCGAAACCTTTGCCAACAAAGGTATTCTGAATCTGCAGACCAATATGCCGGACACCACGCCAGGTCTGTATGAACCTACCTCACCGCCGATCATCACCGATAAGGTGATTGTGATTGCCGGTTCGGTAACGGACAACTTCTCTACCCGTGAAACCTCCGGTGTTATTCGTGGTTTTGACGTGAATACCGGCAAGTTGCTCTGGGCTTTTGATCCAGGCGCGAAAGATCCCAACGCTATTCCGTCTGACCAACACAGCTTTACGTTCAACTCGCCCAACTCGTGGGCGCCAGCCGCCTATGATGCGAAGCTGGACCTGGTCTATCTGCCAATGGGTGTGACTACCCCGGATATCTGGGGCGGCTACCGCACGCCGGAGCAGGAACGCTATGCCAGCTCTATCGTGGCGCTGAACGCCACTACCGGTAAACTGGCGTGGAGTTACCAGACCGTTCACCACGATCTGTGGGATATGGATATGCCGTCCCAGCCGACGCTGGCCGACATCACGGTTAACGGCAAAACAGTTCCGGTGATTTACGCTCCGGCGAAAACCGGCAACATCTTCGTGCTGGATCGCAGCAACGGTAAGCTGGTTGTCCCGGCACCGGAAAAACCGGTTCCGCAGGGTGCGGCCAAAGGCGATTACGTCACCAAAACTCAGCCGTTCTCAGATCTGAGCTTCCGTCCGAAGAAAGATCTCAGCGGGGCGGATATGTGGGGCGCGACCATGTTCGACCAACTGGTCTGCCGTGTGATGTTCCATCAGTTGCGCTATGAAGGCATCTTCACTCCGCCATCTGAGCAAGGCACACTGGTGTTCCCGGGTAACCTGGGGATGTTCGAATGGGGGGGTATCTCCGTTGATCCGAACCGCCAGGTCGCGATCGCCAACCCGATGGCCCTGCCGTTTGTCTCTAAACTGATCCCACGCGGTCCGGGCAACCCGATGGAGCAGCCGAAAGATGCGAAAGGTAGCGGTACAGAGGCGGGGATTCAGCCGCAGTATGGCGTGCCGTTCGGCGTAACCCTGAATCCGTTCCTCTCTCCGTTTGGCCTGCCGTGTAAGCAGCCAGCATGGGGTTATATTTCCGCGCTGGATTTGAAAACCAACCAGGTAGTGTGGAAAAAACGTATTGGTACGCCGCAGGACAGCATGCCGTTCCCGATGCCCGTTCCGGTGCCGTTCAATATGGGGATGCCGATGCTAGGCGGCCCAATCTCTACTGCCGGTAATGTGCTGTTCATTGCTGCAACCGCAGATAATTACCTGCGTGCGTACAATATGAGCAACGGTGAGAAACTGTGGCAGGGCCGTTTGCCAGCAGGTGGCCAGGCAACGCCGATGACCTATGAAGTGAATGGCAAGCAGTACGTTGTCATCTCTGCGGGTGGTCACGGTTCGTTTGGTACGAAGATGGGTGACTATATTGTTGCCTACGCCCTGCCGGACGAGAAGTAAGGCACCGTCCCCTCAGACTGCACAAGGTAAAAGCAAAAAGGCAACGCAAGTTGCCTTTTTTAATGTCTGCTCCCGGTATGAACCGGGAACATGGGTAACACTTTTTACCGTAAACCTACACCGTAAATCCAAGCATCATGCCCGTATCTTCATGCTCAAGCAGATGGCAGTGTGCCATATAGGCATACTCCTTCGGCGCATCATGCGCAAAGCGGACCAACACTTCGCTTTTCGCCCCTTCAACGCTGACAATATCTTTCCAGCCTGCGCGATGCGCGGCAGGCGGCTTACCGTTTTCTGACAGAATGCGGAACTGTGTGCCGTGAATATGGAACGGATGCAGCATCATATCGCCTTCCCCAGAAATGACCCAGCGCTCCCAGGTATCTTTCTGCGCGGCAAACGCAGGCACTTGCATATCGAACGCCTTGCCGTTGATTCGATTGGCGCTATGGAACGCCATCCCGCCATCGCCGTGATTCATCTGCCCCATGTCGCCATGATTCATTCCGCCATGATTCATTCCGCCATGGTTCATCTGCATCTGACCATGGTTCATATTGCCATGTTGCATCCCCATCCCTGCCATTGCGGCATCGCCATATTTTTGCTGCAGAGCCTGCATCCCCATCATGTCCAGCATGGGATCCATGGAAAGTTGCAAAGTCCGCTGTGTTAATCCATCCAGCGCTGGCAGTCCGGGCAGTGTCGCCAGTGTATCGGGTAAAATGCCAGATGCCGTTACCACCACCGGTTGAATACGCAACAGCGGATAGGGCTTATCAAAAGGCGCCACCGTCATACCCATTTGCTGTACGGGCAACGTGACCAGATCGAAGACTTTATTATCCCGGGTCTCCACCAGCACCTCAAAGCGCTCACCCGGCAACATGGCCAGCTCGCTGACTTTCACTGGCGCATTCAACAAGCCACCGTCGCTGGCAATAACATACAGCGGGCGATTATCGCTGGCAGCCACGTTGAGCGAGCGAGCGTTACAACCATTGAGTAAGCGTAAACGCAGCCAGCCACGGGGGGCCGCGTGCTGTGGATAAACCGCACCGTTCGTCAGTAACGTATCGCCAAACCACCCAACCGCCGCGCTCATCACATCCAGTTGATAGTCAATCTGCCCGTCAGCGGTAAAACGTTTGTCCTGCATGATGACCGGAATATCATCAATGCCCCACTGTTGCGGCAGGCGTAGCTTACGGCTGTTATCATCTTCAATCAGTAACAGCCCGGCCAGCCCCATCGCCACCTGATGGCCGGTTTTCCCATGTTGATGGGGGTGAAACCAGCAGGTTGATGCAGGCTGATCCGGGGTAAACGAGACCGTACGGCTATCGCCGGGCTTAATCACGCCCTGCGGCCCGCCGTCAACGTCGCCCGGCACTTCCAGACCGTGCCAGTGTAAGGTTGTCTCTTCCGCCAGCGCATTGCGAATGGATACGTTAACGGTTTTCCCCTGACGCAATTGAATCGCCGGCCCCAGCAGGCTGCCGTTATAACCCCAGGTTGTCGCCTGTTTGCCCGCAAACGTTGATGCCCCGGCCTGAACCGTAAGTTGAATATGGTTTTGTGCATCGGCGCTCACTAACGGGGGTATCGGTAGCGCAGGCCTTTCCGCCGCCAGCAAAGAACGACTCCAGAGCGGCAGTGCACTCGCCACGCTCAGCGCAGCAGAGTATTTCAAAAAATCACGACGTTGCATGTCCCTTTCCTTACGGTTATCAGCCCGAAATTTGAGCATAAACCCTCCCCTTGCCGGAAGGTCAAGAAAAGTGGCTGTAATCGGACAATAATAAATATCGTCGCCTCGCCAACAGTGTGCTAACGTTTAATTTCCGTTATGCCGTGGTAGAAATAATGAAGACGCTTTTCAGAACAATTTTATTCGGCAGCCTGCTGGCTGTCTCCGCTAATAGCTACGCCCTGAATGAATCCGAAGCGGAAGATATGGCCGACCTTACGGCTGTGTTTGTTTTTCTGAAAAATGACTGCGGTTATAATAACTTACCTAATGGTCAGATTCGCCGGGCGCTGGTTTTCTTCGCACAGCAGAACAAGTGGGATCTGAGCAATTACGACTCCTGGGATATGAAATCGCTCGGTGAAGCAAGCTATCGCGACCTGAGCGGCATCCGCATTCCTACCGCCAAAAAATGCAAAGCGCTGGCACGAGATTCGCTCAGCCTGCTCGCCTACGTGAAATAAGTTATTTCCAGCGGGGGACGCTGACCGTGCATCCACGGTCAGAGTTAGCTATGATGTTGCGCCTGTTTTGAGCAGGTGTTAACAAAGGAGCAACCTATGGCCGATAACACGTTGTGGCACGAAACGCTGCACGATCAGTTTGGGCAATACTTTGCCGTTGATAAGGTGCTGTACCACGAGAAAACCGGGCACCAGGACCTCATCATTTTCGAAAACGCCGCTTTTGGCCGCGTAATGGCGCTTGATGGCGTGGTGCAAACCACCGAACGCGACGAATTTATCTATCATGAAATGATGACTCACGTTCCGCTGCTCGCCCATGGCCGCGCGAAACATGTGTTGATTATCGGCGGCGGTGATGGCGCTATGCTGCGTGAAGTCAGCCGCCATAAAAACATCGAGACCATTACCATGGTCGAAATTGATGCCGGCGTCGTCTCTTTCTGCCGTCAGTACCTGCCAAAACACAACGCTGGCGCTTACGATGATCCCCGTTTCCAGTTGGTTATCGATGATGGCGTAAACTTTGTAACGCAAACCACACATACGTTTGACGTGATCATTTCCGACTGTACCGATCCGGTCGGTCCCGGCGAAAGTCTGTTTACCTCGGCGTTTTACGAAGGCTGCAAACGTTGCCTGAATCCCGGCGGGATCTTTGTGGCACAGAATGGCGTCTGCTTCTTGCAACAGGATGAAGCGCTGGACAGCCACCGTAAGCTCGGTCATTACTTTGCCGATGTCGGTTTTTACCAGGCTGCCATTCCCACCTATTACGGTGGCATTATGACCTTCGCCTGGGCGACAGATAATGAAGCGCTACGCCACCTTTCCAGCGAAATTATTCAGGCGCGTTTCCACAATGCAGGACTGACGTGCCGTTATTACAATCCGGCCATTCATACGGCGGCATTTGCTCTGCCACAATATCTGCAAGACGCACTCTCTTCACAGTCGTCCTAAGGAGAGATACGAAATTGAAAAAACTCAAACTGCATGGCTTTAACAACCTGACCAAGAGCCTGAGTTTTTGTATTTACGATATCTGCTATGCCAAGACGGAAGCAGAGCGTGACGGGTATATCGCTTATATCGATGAACTCTATAACGCCAATCGTCTGACAGAAATCCTGACGGAAACCTGCAATATCATTGGCGCCAATATTCTTAATATCGCCCGTCAGGATTATGAGCCGCAGGGTGCGAGCGTGACTATTCTGGTCAGCGAAGAACCGGTCGACCCGCAGCTTATAGATAAAACCGAGCACCCCGGCCCGCTACCGGAAGCCGTGGTCGCCCATCTCGATAAGAGCCATATCTGTGTGCATACCTATCCGGAAAGCCATCCGGAAGGCGGGCTGTGCACTTTCCGCGCGGATATAGAAGTGTCGACCTGCGGGGTGATTTCGCCGCTGAAAGCGCTGAATTATCTGATTCACCAGCTTGAGTCGGACATTGTGACGATCGATTATCGCGTGCGTGGCTTTACCCGTGACGTGAACGGCATGAAGCACTTTATCGATCACGAGATCAATTCCATTCAGAATTTTCTGTCAGAGGATATGAAGTCGCTGTATGACATGGTGGATGTGAATGTTTACCAGGAAAACATTTTCCACACCAAGATGTTGCTAAAAGAATTCGATCTTAAGCACTACATGTTCCATACCAGGCCAGAAGAGCTGACCGCGCAGGAACGCAAAGAGATTACAGAAGCCTTATGGAAAGAGATGCGTGAGATTTACTACGGTCGCAACATTCCGGCCGTGTGATCTACAACGGAGCAAGGATGCTCCGGTCTGTTTGCCAGAGCGCATCGCTCATTCCAGTAGGTTTCGCGGGTCGCGCGATGTTCAGCGTGTTGTTTGGTCATGGAACCACTCCACGTCCACGTTGGCGACATCAACACCGTACAGGCTGGCAACGGCGAGCAGCGATTCCATCATTCGTCTGCTGTTATGTTCCGCATCATGGCGCTGAGCGCGCGCTGAACTGCGCAAAAAATAACGGGAAATAAACGCTTTCATCTCAGTCTCCGTAAGGTGTCCGGAAGACCATTCCAGCGTAAAAATTCGACAAAGGGAAATATGAAAAACAGCTGAGGTTTTTCACTACGCGCATTTGTAAGGACAGAGCGCCGGTTCCCGACATTGCGGAAGACCGGCCCCGGTGAAACAAGGGGGAAAATTAACGCTGTTTAAGGAATTCGCGGTATGCCGCTACCACATTGAGAAAGTCTTCCACGCCGCACATCGACAGACTCTCTTCGTCGTAATAGCTCATCCCTTCTTCCATCTCATCACCTGAGAATTCCAGTTGGTTGGCGCGTACCATGACCTCTTCGCCATCCATCCACAACGTATATTCATGCCCGGCGCGCTGCCAGGAACGCTCGCTGCCTTTCACGGTATGCGCCGCCTGTTCCACTTCATCAAGCAGGGCCAGGTTATCTTTCACTTCTTCATTAAACCAGTGCCCGACAGCTTCGTGGCCCATCGACATGCGTACCTTTACCCCACCGGTAATATCACGCAAAAATTCGTAATCCATAATCTCTTCCTCATGCAGGCTTATCGTCAGCCCATAAGGTAATTATCGCAGCACAACGGAAGAAAAAAAGCGTAACGGCGGGAAGGAAGCAATAAAAAGCGGAGAAGATCTCCGCTTTGGAATATGGTGCGGTCTGATGCCCTCACCCCCAGCCCCTCTCCCACAGGGAAAGGGTGGTCTGGACAGTCTCTTCACTTTTTAGGAAGAGAGTTAGGGTGAGGGGAACCCCTTACACCGCTGTCTGGAAAATCACGCCGTCAGCTTTGTCCGTATACTGGTTCAACTGGTCGAAGTTCAGATAACGGTAGGTATCCACCGCCGTCTTATCAACCTGAGCAATATAGGTCTGGTACTCTTCCGGCGTCGGCAGTTTGCCGAGCAGAGAAGCCACCGCCGCCAGTTCAGCAGACGCCAGATAAACATTTGCACCGGTACCTAAACGGTTCGGGAAGTTACGGGTCGAGGTGGAGACCACTGTCGCACCGTCCGCTACGCGCGCCTGGTTACCCATACACAGGGAGCAACCCGGGATCTCAATACGCGCACCGCTCTTACCAAACACGCTGTAGTAGCCCTCTTCGGTCAACTGCGCGGCATCCATACGAGTCGGCGGCGCAACCCACAGGCGGGTCGGCAACTGGCCTTTGTGGGCATCCAGCAGTTTACCGGCAGCACGGAAGTGGCCGATGTTGGTCATGCAGGAACCGATAAAGACTTCATCGATCTGCGCGCCCTGAACATCAGAAAGCAGACGTGCATCATCCGGATCGTTCGGCGCACAGAGAATCGGCTCTTTGATTTCTGCCAGATCGATGTCGATCACGGCCGCGTACTCTGCATCCGCATCGGCTTCGAGCAGTTGCGGATCCGCCAGCCATTTTTCCATACCCTGAATGCGACGTTCCAGCGTACGACGATCGCCGTAGCCTTCTGCGATCATCCACTTGAGCAGAACGATGTTGGAGTTCAGGTACTCGATGATCGGGTCTTTGTTCAGCTTGATGGTACAGCCCGCAGCAGAACGTTCAGCAGAGGCATCGGTCAGCTCAAATGCCTGCTCAACTTTCAGATCCGGCAGACCTTCAATCTCCAGGATGCGGCCAGAGAAGATGTTTTTCTTGCCTTTCTTCTCAACGGTCAGCAGGCCCTGTTTGATGGCGTACAGCGGAATCGCATGCACGAGGTCACGCAGGGTGATGCCCGGCTGCATTTTGCCCTTAAAGCGCACCAGAACAGATTCCGGCATGTCGAGCGGCATCACGCCAGTCGCCGCAGCAAACGCCACCAGGCCAGAACCTGCCGGGAAGGAGATGCCGATCGGGAAACGGGTGTGGGAGTCACCACCGGTACCTACGGTATCGGGCAGCAGCATACGGTTCAGCCAGGAGTGAATAACGCCATCGCCTGGACGCAGCGATACACCGCCACGGTTCATAATGAAGTCCGGCAGCGTGTGGTGCGTGGTCACGTCAACCGGCTTCGGATAGGCCGCCGTGTGGCAGAATGACTGCATCACCAGGTCGGCAGAGAAACCCAGGCACGCCAGGTCTTTCAGTTCATCACGGGTCATCGGACCGGTGGTATCCTGAGAACCTACAGAGGTCATCTTCGGCTCGCAGTAAGCACCCGGACGGATACCCGCAACGCCGCAGGCGCGACCGACCATTTTCTGTGCCAGTGAATAACCGCGGCTGCTTTCCGCCACGTCTTTCGCCTGACGGAAGACATCGCTGTGCGGCAGACCCAGCGCTTCACGCGCTTTGGTCGTCAAACCACGGCCGATGATCAGCGGAATACGGCCACCGGCGCGCACTTCGTCGATCAGCACGTCGGTTTTCAGTTCGAAAGTGGCCAGCAGTTCGTTGGTGTCATGGTTGCGAACTTCACCCTTGAACGGGTAAACGTCGATCACGTCCCCCATATTCAGGTTATTCACGTCCACTTCAATCGGCAGTGCGCCCGCATCTTCCATCGTGTTGAAGAAGATCGGCGCAATTTTACCGCCCAGCACCAGGCCACCGCCGCGTTTGTTCGGCACATGAGGGATGTCATCCCCCATAAACCACAGCACGGAGTTGGTGGCGGACTTACGGGAAGAACCGGTACCCACAACGTCACCGACATAGGCCAGCGGGAAACCTTTCTGTTGCAGGGCTTCGATCTGTTTGATCGGGCCGACAGCGCCTGGCTGATCCGGCTCGATACCTTCACGGGCGTTTTTCAGCATCGCCAGTGCATGCAGCGGGATATCCGGGCGCGACCAGGCATCCGGTGCCGGAGACAGGTCATCGGTGTTGGTTTCACCGGTCACTTTGAAGACGGTAACGGTAATTTTTTCCGCCAGCGCCGGACGGCTCAGGAACCACTCAGCATCGGCCCAGGATTTCAGTACCTGCTGCGCGTATGCATTGCCCGCCTTCGCTTTTTCTTCTACGTCGTAGAAATTATCGAACATCAGCAGGGTGTGGGAGAGCGCTTTCGCAGCACCGGGCGCCAGTTTGTCGTTATCCAGCGCGTCAATCAGCGGATGAATGTTGTAACCACCCTGCATGGTACCCAGCAATTCGATGGCTTTTTCCGGGGTAACCAGCGGAGAAGTGGCTTCACCTTTGGTAATCGCAGCAAGGAAACCCGCTTTTACATAGGCAGCTTCATCAACGCCTGGCGGGACACGGTTGGTCAGGAGGTCTAACAGGAAATCTTCTTCGCCAGCAGGCGGGTTTTTCAGCAGCTCAACAAGTGCTGCCATCTGGGTTGCATCTAGCGGTTTTGGCGCAATTCCCTCAGCGGCACGTTCGGCTACGTGCTTACGGTATTCTACTAGCACGACGGTTCTCCTCGCTCTCATTGTCATAATGCGGCAGGCGATTCTCTTCACGCTCCTGTGAGACAGCAGTTTGTAGGGTAAATCCGCAATACCGCAACGGGCAGGATAGCAGGATTTTCAGGGGGTGTTAATCTGTTTACAAAAAAGCAACATTAAAAATTGGCTGAATCGTTAAGGGCAGGATAAAGCAGAGGAAATCGTCTTTTAAAGACAGAGAAAAAACGGTAGAAACCACGCAGTACGGCCCCGCAGGGCCGTATCAGAAGAAACGTTACTTGTCTTTGGGCATAGTGAGTAAGTTGTTGCGCTCATACTTTTCTGGGGTGATGGTTTTATCCACCAGTTCGCCCAAAACATACTTACGCACCGTTTCGACATTATTCACCTGCGTATGGTTACCAATACTGGTGAGGAGGCCTTTCGCATTGTAATTGAAGGTGGTGGCGTTGGTTTCTTCATTATCCACCGTATGGTACAGATAATTCTGTGAATTTTTGCTCGAGTTAAGTGAAAGCGGCGTGGCCGGATCCAGCGCCTGATACCAGGACGCGGTCAGATGCGTATGCAGCGTCTGCTTAACGCTTAGCGAACCATCATGCGACGTACTCTCTTGTGTAGATTGCGATGCCTGGTACGCGAAGCTCTCTTTCTCATCTATACGATACGGGTTGATGGCTTTCTCCGTTTCTGTCAGCGACAGAGAGAAATCATTCAGACCACGGACCTGTACCTTGCCGTCACCGCCCATCTGGATAGCGCTCGGTGAGCTCGCCTTGCTGCTCTCTTTTGGCTGCGTCTTATTCAGCGCATGGAACGCAGTCTTAAGCATCGCCATTTGATCGCTATCGCCATGACCATCACGACGCGCTTTATCAAACTTGCTATCCCAGGCGTTTAATGCCGCCTGTTGTTCAGCCGCAGTGCCCACCAGAGACGGATTAGACGTATCGCTGGTCATTTTCAGCGAGAAATTATTGTCCTGATAACCAATCCAGCGTTCTTTATCGTCAGCATGGAAGTTAAGGGATTGCTGCGACAGATCGCCACGGCTGAGGTCAGTTTTCAGATCGACGGATTTGATGAGTGAGCTGTCAAACTGCGTCAGGCCGGAAACGTCCATTCTCGGAGGCTTCTCGCTCAGACCGTTAAGCGCAGACTGGAAGGCATTTCCCAATTTTGCGATTTCTGCCGCTTCCTCATCGCTGGCTTTGCCGCCTTCGGTCGTGAGCTCTACCGCAATACCATCACTCTGACGCGTCAGATTCAGATGTACAACAGAACCCGATTGCGTCGTGATATTCAGCGACACGGCAGATTTGGTTGGGAAATTCGTGTTGGTGTCCAGCCCGAGGCTGGTCAGCGCCTGACTCACATCGCCCTGATTATCGGCGTAGTTACTGAGGAGTAACCCCCCCAGCCCGCTTAGCGAGGATACGCCTTCACTGCTCAACCCAAGTTGCATCAGGCCCGAAAGCGCACTATCCGCTTGCGTTGATGCTTTCGCAGCATCGCTGATTTTGGTTGGCGACATGGAGTACACGGCGGCAATTTCTGCCGTCTGACTGCCAAAAATCACCTTCGCAGAGGCAGATGCCGCAGCGGGCAGCGCCGTGCCGTTGGATTTTACTGTCGGTGAGGAGTTCCCGACAGAGGAAGCCAGATGCGACAGCGTGGTCAGAAACGTCTTGTTGTTGATGCCAGTGATCATGACGATGAAACTCCCTCTCCCATCGATAAGGTGTGGACTATATACATCGGCAGATCGCGCGCATTATTTATACCAAAATGGAGAAATTATGAATTTATTCGCGAAAGACAGGCAAAAAAAACGCCTCCGAAGAGGCGCTTAGTATGAAGCGAAATTATTTTTTCTTCGCTTTCGGGTTCGGCAGGTCGGTGATGCTACCTTCGAACACTTCGGCTGCCAGGCCAACAGACTCGTGCAGCGTCGGGTGCGCGTGGATAGTCAGCGCGATGTCCTCTGCGTCACAGCCCATTTCGATAGCCAGACCGATTTCACCCAGCAGCTCGCCGCCGTTGGTACCGACAATCGCACCACCGATGACGCGGTGAGTCTCTTTGTCGAAAATCAGTTTGGTCATACCGTCTGCGCAGTCAGAAGCAATAGCACGGCCAGAAGCAGCCCACGGGAAGGTGGCGGTTTCGTAGCTGATGCCTTTCTCTTTCGCTTCTTTCTCTGTCAGACCAACCCATGCAACTTCTGGCTCGGTGTATGCGATAGACGGGATAACTTTCGGATCGAAGTAGTGTTTTTTGCCAGCGATAACTTCGGCAGCAACGTGACCTTCGTGAACACCTTTGTGCGCCAGCATCGGCTGACCGACGATATCGCCGATAGCATAGATGTGCGGTACGTTGGTACGCAGTTGTTTGTCAACGCGGATAAAGCCACGCTCGTCAACTTCAACACCCGCCTGGCCTGCGTCCAGCAGTTTACCGTTCGGTACACGACCGATAGCGACCAGCACTGCATCATAACGCTGTGCTTCGGCAGGCGCTTTTTTGCCTTCCATGGAAACGTAAATACCGTCTTCTTTCGCTTCAACGGCAGTCACTTTGGTTTCCAGCATCAGGTTGAATTTCTGGCTGATGCGTTTGGTGAAGACTTTCACGATGTCTTTATCGGCAGCCGGGATAACCTGGTCGAACATTTCAACCACGTCAATCTGTGAACCCAGCGCATGGTAAACGGTACCCATTTCCAGGCCGATGATACCGCCGCCCATAACCAGCAGACGTTTAGGAACGGTTTTCAGCTCCAGTGCATCGGTGGAGTCCCATACGCGCGGATCTTCATGCGGAATAAACGGCAGTTCGATCGGACGGGAACCCGCTGCGATGATGGCGTTGTCGAAATTGATCACGGTTTTGCCGTTTTCGCCTTCAACTTCCAGGGTGTTCGCACCGGTGAATTTACCCAGACCGTTGACCACTTTAACTTTACGACCTTTCGCCATGCCTGCCAGGCCGCCGGTCAGTTGAGTGATAACTTTCTCTTTCCAGGTACGGATTTTATCGATATCAGTCTGCGGCTCACCAAATACGATACCGTGAGTCGCCAGCGCTTTAGCTTCTTCAATAACTTTCGCTACGTGCAGCAGCGCTTTAGAAGGGATACAACCGACGTTCAGACAAACACCGCCGAGGGTGTTGTAACGTTCTACGATGACGGTTTCCAGACCTAAATCAGCGCAACGGAAGGCAGCAGAGTAACCTGCCGGGCCTGCCCCAAGTACCACGACCTGAGTTTTGATTTCAGTACTCATCATGACCTCTTATTGATTTCCGGCAGTCAGGTACTTGTCGCCCTTTATCCACCGGGACGTTCTATCCGCCCGCAGTTTACAAAAATGTTAACAATTTTGAAACAACAAACGGCTCACGAATTCTCGTTTCGCTAATAACCTCACAGACATTATGAGGTTAAAAGGAAAAAAGCCGGCCGTCAGGCCGGCTTTCCGATTACATCACCAGACGACGGATGTCTGACAGCATGTTGTTGATGATGGTAATGAAGCGAGCACCATCAGCACCGTCAATCACGCGGTGGTCGAAGGACAGAGAGATCGGCATCATCAGACGCGGAACGAACTCTTTACCGTTCCAGACCGGCTCCATCGCAGACTTGGAGACACCCAGAATAGCCACTTCCGGCGCGTTAACAATCGGGGCGAAGTGGGTTGTACCCAGGCCACCGATGCTGGAGATGGTGAAGCAACCGCCCTGCATTTCGCCAGCAGTCAGCTTGCCATCACGCGCTTTTTTGGAGATCACGGTCAGCTCACGAGACAGCTCAGTGATGCTCTTCTTGTTCACGTCTTTAAAGACCGGAACAACCAGACCGTTCGGAGTATCAACCGCAACACCGATGTTGATATATTTTTTCAGGGTCAGACGCTGACCGTCTTCGGACAGAGAGCTGTTGAAGCGCGGCATCTGTTCCAGCGCAGCAGCAACGGCTTTCATGATGAAGACAACCGGGGTGAATTTCACGTCCAGTTTACGTTTCTCAGCTTCGGCGTTCTGCTGTTTACGGAACGCTTCCAGATCGGTGATATCGGTTTTGTCGAAGTGCGTAACGTGCGGGATCATCACCCAGTTACGGCTCAGGTTAGCACCAGAGATTTTCTGGATACGACCCAGTTCCACTTCTTCGATTTCACCAAACTTGCTGAAATCAACTTTCGGCCACGGCAGCATGCCAGGCAGACCGCCACCAGTCGCAGCAGCAGGAGCCGCTTCTGCGCGCTTGATAGCCTCTTTCACGTAAGTCTGAACGTCTTCGCGCAGGATACGACCTTTACGGCCAGTCCCCTTCACTTTCGCCAGGTTCACACCGAATTCGCGCGCCAGGCGGCGGATCAGCGGAGTCGCGTGAATATAAGCGTCGTTTTCAGCAAACTCAGATTTGCCTTCTGCTTTCGCCGCAGGAGCAGCAGCAGGTTTAGCAGCCTGAGCGGCCGGAGCCGGGGCAGCGGCGGCTGGTGCAGCAGCCGGAGCCGCCGCAGGCGCAGCGCCTTCCACTTCGAAGACCATGATCAGGGAGCCGGTAGACACTTTGTCGCCAGTGCTGATTTTGATCTCTTTAACGGTACCTGCGAACGGCGCCGGCACTTCCATGGAAGCCTTGTCGCCTTCAACGGTGATCAGTGACTGCTCAGCGGCAACTTTATCGCCCACTTTCACCATCACTTCGGTCACTTCAACTTCGTCACCGCCGATATCCGGTACGTTAACGTCTTTTGCGCCAGCCGCAGCAGCAGGGGCCGCGGCCTGAGCCGGAGCCGCCGCCTGTGCAGGCGCGGCAGCAGGTGCAGCACCCGCCACTTCGAAGACCATGATTAGGGAACCGGTAGACACTTTGTCACCAGTGCTGATTTTGATCTCTTTCACGACGCCCGCGAACGGTGCCGGAACTTCCATAGAGGCTTTATCACCTTCAACGGTGATCAGAGATTGCTCAGCGGCAACGGTGTCGCCTGGTTTAACCATGATTTCAGTGACTTCAACTTCATCGCCGCCGATATCCGGTACGTGAACTTCTTTCGCGCTCGCGGCTGCAGGTGCTGCTGCCGGAGCCGCTTCTTTCTTCTCTTCTGCCTTGGCAGGTGCAGCGGCTGCTGCACCGTCGGCGGAATCGAAAATCATAATCAGTTTGCCGGTCTCGGTTTTGTCGCCAACAGAAACTTTAATTTCTTTGACGACGCCAGCCTGCGGAGACGGGACTTCCATAGAGGCTTTGTCGCCTTCTACGGTGATCAGCGACTGTTCTGCTTCAACTTTGTCGCCCACTTTGACCAGGATCTCGGTGATTTCAACTTCATCAGCCCCGATGTCCGGTACGTTGATTTCGATAGCCATTATCTTTTTACCTCTTACGCCAGACGCGGGTTAACTTTTTCTGCATCGATGTTGAATTTGGTAATTGCTTCCGCAACCACTTTCTTATCGATTTCGCCACGTTTAGCCAGTTCGCCCAGTGCTGCTACAACCACATAAGAAGCATCAACTTCGAAGTGGTGACGCAGGTTTTCACGGCTGTCAGAGCGGCCGAAGCCGTCGGTACCCAGTACACGGTAATCATCAGCCGGTACATAAGTACGAACCTGCTCTGCGAACAGTTTCATATAGTCAGTAGATGCCACAGCCGGCGCATCGTTCATCACCTGAGCGATGTACGGAACGCGCGGGGTTTCCAGCGGGTGCAGCATGTTCCAGCGCTCACAATCCTGGCCATCACGCGCCAGCTCAGTGAAGGAAGTGACGCTATAAACGTCAGAACCAACGCCGTAGTCTTTCGCCAGGATCTGTGCCGCTTCACGCACGTGACGCAGGATAGAACCGGAGCCCAACAGCTGAACTTTACCTTTGCTACCTTCCAGAGTTTCGAGTTTGTAGATACCTTTACGGATACCTTCCTCGGCACCTGCTGGCATTGCCGGCATATGGTAGTTTTCGTTCAGCGTGGTGATGTAGTAGTACACGTTCTCTTGCGCTTCACCGTACATACGGGTCAAACCATCATGCATGATGACCGCCACTTCGTACGCGTAGGACGGATCGTAAGAGATACAGTTCGGGATAGTCAGAGACTGAATGTGGCTGTGACCATCTTCGTGCTGCAGACCTTCGCCGTTCAGGGTCGTACGACCGGAAGTACCACCTACCAGGAAGCCGCGCGCCTGTTGGTCGCCAGCCTGCCAGCACAGGTCACCGATACGCTGGAACCCGAACATGGAGTAATAGATGTAGAACGGGATCATCGGCAGGTTGTTGGTGCTGTAAGAGGTCGCAGCAGCCAGCCAGGATGCGCCAGCGCCCAGCTCGTTAATACCTTCCTGCAGAATCTGGCCTTTTTCGTCTTCTTTGTAGTAAGCAACCTGCTCACGGTCCTGCGGGGTGTACTGCTGGCCGTTCGGGCTGTAGATACCAATCTGACGGAACAGACCTTCCATACCGAAGGTACGTGCTTCGTCAGCGATGATTGGAACCAGACGATCTTTGATAGACTTGTTCTTGAGCATCACGTTCAGGGCACGAACGAAGGCGATAGTGGTAGAAATCTCTTTATTCTGCTCTTCCAGCAGTTGGGAGAAATCTTCCAGCGCAGGCAGTTCCAGCTTCTCGGTGAATTTAGGCTGACGAGCAGGCAGGTAGCCTTTCAGCGCCTGACGACGTTCGTGCAGGTACTTATACTCTTCAGAACCTTCCGGGAAGGTCAGGTAAGACAGGTTTTCAACCTGCTCATCGGTTACTGGAACGTTGAAACGGTCGCGGATATAACGCACGCCGTCCATGTTCATTTTCTTAACCTGGTGCGCGATGTTTTTACCTTCAGCGGTATCGCCCATGCCGTAACCTTTGATGGTGTGGGCCAGGATTACAGTCGCTTTACCTTTGGTTTCACGCGCTTTTTTCAGTGCAGCGTAGACTTTCTTCGGATCGTGACCACCACGGTTCAGGGCCCAGATCTGCTCGTCAGTCCAGTCGGCAACCAGTGCAGCAGTTTCCGGGTATTTACCGAAGAAATGCTCACGGACGTAGGCGCCGTCTTTGGATTTAAAGGTCTGATAGTCGCCGTCAACGGTTTCGTTCATCAGTTGAATCAGTTTACCGCTGGTATCTTTACGCAGCAGCTCATCCCAACGACCGCCCCACATCACTTTGATCACGTTCCAGCCAGCACCTGCGAAGATGCCTTCCAGTTCGTTGATGATCTTGCCGTTACCGGTTACCGGGCCATCAAGACGCTGCAGGTTACAGTTGATGATGAAGCACAGGTTGTCCAGCTTCTCACGGGTAGCGATGGTGATCGCGCCTTTAGATTCCGGCTCGTCCATTTCACCGTCGCCCAGGAAGGCGTAAACGGTCTGCTCAGAGGTATCTTTCAGGCCACGGTGTTCCAGATATTTCAGGAATTTTGCCTGATAGATCGCACCGATAGGGCCCAGACCCATGGATACGGTCGGGAACTGCCAGAATTCCGGCATCAGTTTCGGGTGCGGATAAGAAGACAGGCCTTTGCCATGAACTTCCTGACGGAAGTTGTTCATCTGCTCTTCAGTCAGACGACCTTCCAGGAAGGCACGTGCATAGATGCCCGGAGAGATGTGGCCCTGGAAGTACACCAGATCGCCGCCGTCTTTCTCGTTGGCTGCACGGAAGAAATGGTTAAAGCACACTTCGTAGACAGTTGCGGAAGACTGGAAGGACGCCATGTGGCCGCCCAGTTCGAGGTCTTTCTTGGAAGCGCGCAGAACCGTCATGATAGCGTTCCAGCGAATTGCCGAGCGAATACGACGTTCCAGCTCCAGATTACCCGGGTATTCCGGTTCGTCTTCAACGGCAATAGTGTTGACATAGTTGCTAGCTCCGGTACCAGCGGCAACTTTCACGCCCCCTTTGCGGGCTTCGGAAAGCAGCTGGTCAATCAGATACTGAGCACGCTCAACACCTTCTTCACGGATTACCGATTCGATCGCCTGTAGCCAGTCGCGAGTTTCAATCGGATCCACGTCATTTTGGAAACGTTCTGACATGGGGGGTATTCCTTATCTATCTAATACGTTGAGTTATCTGGAACCTGTCCCATTGCCCTCTTTGTTCTTCATACCTCAGGTTGTCTCGTTGTTGGCTGCGCTTCCTCGCACCAGCCACATAGTTCACTATGCTGCTGGCGCCTCGCGCATTTGCCGCCGCGATACAACCCGAATTATTTTGAACAACTAAAAGAGCAATAAGACAGGTTCTGCGTTTAGTTGCCGCGCTCTAAATTTTTGGCGCTCTGGTTACAACTCTTCCGGCACAAACTCCACCAGAAAATGCTAATTCTTTCTCTGTTCCAGCCGACGGAGCGAGCGTTCACGACGGCTCTGCTCACGGCTGCGGTCCAGCAGGATTTCTTCGATAAAAGCCAGGTGGCGATGAGAGGCTTCACGCGCTTCTTCAGGTTCGCCCGCCATAATGGCTGCAAAGATACTGCTGCGATGCTTGCTCACCAGCGGCAGCATCTCGCGGCGCGCGTAGAGCAATTCGAAATTCTCACGAACATTCTGTGCCAACATAGGTTCCATGCAACGAAGCAGATGTAAAAGCACAACATTATGTGCCGCTTCGGTTACAGCGATTTGATATTGCACGACAGCGTTCGATTCCGCGTCGAGGTCGCCGGACTGCTGCGCCAGTTCAATCGCCTGATGCAGTTCGCCAATGCGTACCTTGTCTTCGTCCGTGCTGCGTAATGCGGCGTAATAAGCGGCAATGCCTTCCAGTGCGTGACGCGTCTCGAGCAAATCAAATTGGGATTCGGGATGGTCGGAGAGCAACTCAACGAGCGGATCGCTGAAGCTCTGCCAGAGGCTGCTTTGAACAAACGTACCGCCACCCTGGCGACGCAGCAGAAGCCCTTTCGCTTCGAGGCGCTGGATGGCCTCACGCAGTGAAGGACGTGAAACATCGAACTGTTTGGCCAGTTCGCGTTCTGGAGGCAATTTTTCACCGGGGCGCAAGGTCCCCTCAAGAATCAAAAACTCCAGTTGCTGCTCAATCACATCGGATAGTTTTGGCTGGCGGATTTTGCTGTAGGCCATTGTTCCCTGTCTCTACCATTCGCCCGGAGTAAATTGGTCTTACCAATTTCATATTCGTGACGCTAAAGTAACAAAGTATTCACCTTATGTCCATACAGGTTTTGATTGAAATCAGTAAACACTGCACATTTTAACAACGTTACAGAAATAACGTTTCAAACATGTAACCTTGCACAAATGACTCGTTTACTCCCAAAGAGGCAGTTTTAACTTTATTGAAACGCGCTCATTTAAATTTGAACCGATTCAGTGTGAATAGATTTGCATACTAAAACCAAATAAATGCATAAATAGTCAATTGATCAAAAAACAGCCTGAACCGAGGCGATTTACAAATGGTTTCTTTTTATGCAAGTCGTCATATCCCCTTCACAAAGCAGGTGCAAACGCCAGCGCTTACCACTATTCTGAGCTTCACGAAAGGGATGAGTGCAAATTCACGTCAGCATTTCGTAAATAAAAAAATACAATAAATGGAATTTCTCCCTTACACGCAGACAACAGCGTAGACATAATAACCACACACGAGGTTTCATGATGGAAGGTCAACAGCACGGCGATCAGCTTAAGCGCGGCCTTAAGAACCGCCATATTCAGCTTATCGCGCTGGGCGGCGCTATCGGGACTGGCCTGTTTCTGGGCAGCGCGTCAGTCATTAATTCTGCAGGGCCAGGGATTATCCTGGGTTATGCCATTGCGGGTTTCATTGCTTTTCTGATTATGCGCCAGTTGGGCGAGATGGTCGTTGAGGAGCCGGTTGCAGGCTCATTCAGCCACTTCGCGTACAAATACTGGGGTAATTTCGCGGGTTTTGCCTCCGGCTGGAACTACTGGGTGCTGTATGTGCTGGTTGCGATGGCGGAACTCACCGCCGTTGGTAAATATATCCAGTTCTGGTGGCCAGAAATCCCAACCTGGGTCTCCGCAGCGGCCTTCTTCGTTATTATCAACGCCATTAACCTCACCAACGTTAAAGTGTTTGGTGAGATGGAGTTCTGGTTCGCCATTATTAAAGTGGTTGCTGTAGTGGCGATGATCCTGTTCGGCGGCTGGTTACTGTTCAGCGGCAGCGCAGGTCCACAGGCGACAGTACGCAACCTGTGGGAGCAAGGCGGTTTCTTACCACACGGTATCTCAGGCCTGGTAATGATGATGGCTATCATCATGTTCTCCTTTGGTGGCCTTGAGCTGGTAGGGATTACGGCTGCAGAAGCGGACAACCCGGAGCAGAGCATTCCAAAAGCGACCAACCAGGTTATCTACCGCATCCTGATCTTCTATGTGGGCTCACTGGCTGTCCTGCTTTCTCTGCTGCCGTGGACGCGCGTCACAGCGGATACCAGCCCGTTCGTACTGATTTTCCATGAGCTGGGTGACACCTTCGTGGCGAATGCATTGAACATCGTCGTGCTGACTGCCGCGCTGTCGGTTTACAACAGTTGCGTATACTGTAACAGCCGTATGCTGTTCGGCCTCGCACAGCAGGGGAACGCGCCAAAAGCGCTGCTCTCCGTCGACAAACGTGGTGTTCCGGTTAATACCATTCTGGTTTCCGCTGTGGTCACTGCGCTGTGCGTACTGATCAACTATATGGCGCCTGAATCGGCATTTGGCCTGCTGATGGCACTGGTGGTTTCTGCCCTGGTCATCAACTGGGCAATGATTAGCCTGGCGCATATGAAGTTCCGAAAAGCCAAACAGCAGCAGGGCGTGACGCCGCGTTTCCCGGCGCTGTTGTACCCGTTAGGTAACTGGATTTGCCTGCTGTTTATGGCAGCCGTACTGGTCATTATGCTGATGACTGACGGCATGGCTATCTCCGTCTACCTGATCCCGGTATGGCTGGTCATCCTTGGCGTCGGCTATATGTTTAAAGAGAAAAGTGCAAAAGCGGTGAAAGCGCACTGATTTTGCCTCCTCCCCTCTCCCGCCCGGGAGAGGGTTGTTATTCAATTGTTACCAATCTCACACTTTCCCCTATGTAGCTGTTTTGTCCATGTTCCCGCCAACATCCTGTAACGCAAATTATGTTTAGCGGGCGAATAATTATTCCCACAACTCACTGGGAGTATCGTCGATGGACAACAGTAAACTCTCTGTTAAAGAGAAAATCGGCTATGGGATGGGCGATGCCGGATGCAACATCATCTTTGGCGCCATCATGCTGTTTGTTAATTACTTTTACACGGATATTTTCGGTCTGGCACCTGCACTGGTAGGGGTGTTATTGCTCTCAATTCGCGTGATAGATGCCATCACCGACCCGATCATGGGGGCGATAGCCGACCGCACCCAAAGCAAGTACGGACGTTTTCGTCCATGGCTTTTGTGGATAGCCTTGCCCTATGCCGTGTTCAGCGTGCTGATGTTTACCACACCGGACTGGACCTACCATAGCAAAGTTATCTATGCCTTTATTACCTACTTCCTGCTCTCACTGACCTACACTGCGATCAACATCCCCTACTGCTCGTTAGGCGGCGTGATAACCAACGATCCAAAAGAGCGTGTGGCCTGCCAGTCTTATCGTTTTGTGATGGTAGGGATTGCCACCCTGCTGCTGTCGCTGACGTTACTCCCTATGGCCGAATGGTTTGGTGGCGAAGACAAAGCCAAAGGCTATCAAATGGCGATGACGGTTCTGGCGTTTATCGGCATGTGTATGTTCTTGTTCTGCTTCGCTACAGTCCGCGAGCGTGTGCGCCCGGCGGTCCCAACCAACGACGATATGAAAAAGGACATGAAGGATGTCTGGAAAAACGACCAGTGGGTGCGGATTTTGCTGCTCACGCTGTGTAATGTCTGCCCGGGCTTTATCCGCATGGCCGCCACCATGTACTACGTGACCTGGGTCATGGGGCAAAGCACTCACTTCGCCACTCTCTTTATCAGCCTGGGCGTTGTCGGCATGATGATCGGCAGTATGCTGGCAAAAGTCCTGACCGACCGCTGGTGCAAGCTGAAAGTCTTCTTCTGGACTAACATCGCGCTGGCGATTTTCTCCTGCGCCTTCTACTTCTTCGATCCGAAAGCCACGGTCATGATTGTGGTGCTCTACTTCCTGTTGAATATTCTCCATCAGATCCCTTCCCCGCTGCACTGGTCGCTAATGGCGGATGTGGACGATTATGGCGAGTGGAAAACCGGCAAACGTATCACCGGGATCAGCTTCTCTGGCAACCTGTTTTTCCTGAAAGTGGGGCTGGCGGTTGCTGGTGCGATGGTGGGCTTCTTACTCTCCTGGTACGGTTATGATGCAGGTGCCAAAGCGCAGAGTGCCAGCGCTATCAATGGCATCATGCTGCTGTTTACCGTTATTCCGGGCGTGGGCTATCTGATTACCGCAGGAGTCGTACGCCTGCTGAAAGTGGATCGGGAACTGATGAAAACCATTCAGGCCGACCTGGAAAAACGCCGCGTCAATTATCATGAACTGAGCGAGAGCCAGGGCGTTCCCGTTGGTGAACATGTAAGGAAAGCATAATGAACTGGCCGAATCCCTTTATTGAGCAGCGTGCCGACCCGTATATTTTGCGTCATGATGGCAACTATTATTTTGTGGCCTCAGTCCCGGAATATGACCGGCTGGAAATCCGCCAGGCCAGTACTTTGGAGGGGCTGCGCGAAGCGCAAGGCGTGACCGTCTGGCGTAAACCGGCTACCGGACCAATGAGCGAACTCATCTGGGCGCCTGAGCTCCATTATATCGACGGTAAATGGTATCTCTACTTTGCCGCCACCTGGACGAAGGCACTGGATGCGCTGAACATGTTCCAGCACCGTATGTTTGTGCTGGAGTGCGCCGATGCCGATCCCCTTAGCGGGGTCTGGCTTGAAAAAGGCCAGGTGAAAACCCCGTTCGACACCTTTGCATTGGACGCCACGACCTTTGTTCATCAGGGTAAACGCTGGTACCTGTGGGCACAGAAATCACCGGAGATTGCCGGTAATTCAAACCTCTATATTGCGGAGATGGAAAACCCCTGGACGTTAAAAGGTGAACCTCTCTTACTGAGCAAGCCGGAGTACGACTGGGAATGCAGGGGTTTTCTGGTAAACGAAGGCCCGGCGGTGCTGTTTCACGGCGACAGATTGTTTATCAGTTACTCTGCCAGCGCCACGGACGAGAACTACTGCATGGGACTGTTGTGGATTGATGTTAACGCTGACCCGCTAGTGGCGGCCAACTGGCATAAATCACCGCAACCGGTATTCCGAACCAGTTACGAGAACCGGCAATATGGCCCCGGTCATAACAGCTTTACCCAAACCGCGGACGGTAAAGATGTGCTGGTCTACCATGCCCGAAACTATACGGAGATTGAAGGCGACCCGCTTTACGATCCAAACCGCCATACCCGCCTGAAGCTGATTCGCTGGCAAGAAAACGGGATGCCAGACTTCGGCATCCCGCCTGCGGACACGCAATAAATTTATACTCTAAATTATTCTGGTTGCAGGAAGGCGGCAAGTCAGTAAATCCCCAGGAGCATAGATAACTTTGTGACTGGGGTGCGCTGAAGTAGCCAACGCACATGCAGCCTGAAGTATGACGAGTATAACGGCACGTGGTTACATCAGCGTGCCGTAAATGGTTAACAGCGCCACCACCACCACCATCACGAACGAGGTTTTTTTGGCCATTGAGACGGCGGCTTTTGGTGTCTCGACTTTATCCATATGCGGCTCGCGGGCCAGCGAGAACTGCGCAAGACGCGTTAGTACATGATATTGCGAAGAATGCCGGTCGGTCAGCGAGGCAAACCATGCTGGCAGTGCCTTTTCGCCATGGCCGATCAACGCATAAACCACGCCCGCCAGGCGCACCGGGATCCAGTCCAGCACGTGTAAAATCGCGTCGATTCCGGACTGCTGGCGTTCATTCGGCGTCTGATAGCGAGCCAGCCAGGATTGCCATGCACGCAAAAAGCTGTAGCCAACCAGCGTCACAGGCCCCCATATTCCACCGACGATAAACCAGAACAGCGGTGCCAGATAATAACGAAAGTTGATCCACAAAAGCGCATTTTGCAGCTCACACAGGTACTCCCGTTCATTACAGCCCGGCGGTATACCATGAATCAACGTGAGTTCATTCGCCATGGCATTATGGGCGTGGCTGTCATTACGCGCGGCCGCTTTGAGGTAAGCATGGTAATGCAGACGCACTTTTCCAGCACCGATACACAAAAGCCCCAGCAGGATCCACACTACCAGCAGTGGCACATTGAAAAAGAGCCCCTCCAGCGCCTGCAAAATGAGGAAGGTCACCAGCATGGCGACCACCGCCATCAGGAGCGTTCTCAGCATAGAGTAGTGTTTGACCCGGCGGAACAACACTTCCAGGCGATGATCCAGTTGCCAGTGTTCTCCGAGTTTAAAAAGCCGCTCGGCAATAAGAACCAGCAGCATGGTAAACAGTGTCATGACATCTCCTTATCTGATTCAGCCGCCACCAGCCCGCGAAATCGTGGCCAGTCAAACGCCGGACCGGGATCGGTTTTGCGCTCAGGGGCGATATCGCTGTGCCCGGTCATGTTGCTGGCAATCGAGGGATAAAGCGAAATCAAAGCGTGGGTAACGTTCGCCAGTTGCTGATATTGGGCGTCGGTATAGGGCTGATTGTCTGTGCCTTCCAGCTCAATGCCGATGGAAAAATCATTGCAGCGTTCCCGCCCCTGATAACGCGACACTCCCGCATGCCAGGCTCGCTTATCAAACGGCACATATTGAACGACTTCACCGTCACGACGAATCAGGCAATGAGCGGAGACGCGCAGATGAACGATCTCAGCAAAAAAAGGATGAGCGTCAGGATCCAACGTACCGGTAAACAGCGCATCGATCCACGGTCCGCCAAATTCACCGGGAGGCAGGCTGATATTGTGGACCACGAGCAACGAAGGGGTTTCACCGTCCGGGCGGCAATCAAAATGCGGAGAAGGTACGCGACGCGCATCCGCCAGCCAGCCCTCATTTAACTGCATGCAGGATCTCCTTAATTATGGTGCTCAAACACGCTCTAGAGTAGCATGTTCAGACGCTGTCCGGTCATTGTATGTTGACGAAACGTGCAATGACAGGACACTGTCTAACTTTCTGATTCGTTACCCTTTTTGGAGTTTTATCATGCCGCCTCGCCGTTACAACCCCGATCTTCGACGTGACGCGCTTTTGCAACGCATTGAACTGGACATCCCCGCTGCCGTCGCGCAGGCCCTGCGCGAAGATTTGGGTGGAGAAGTGGATGCGAACAACGATATTACCGCGCAATTATTGCCGCCGGATAACCGCTCTCATGCGGTTATCATTACCCGCGAAAAAGGCGTGTTCTGCGGTAAGCGTTGGGTCGAAGAGGTCTTTATTCAGCTAGCTGGCGACGATGTTCGTGTCACCTGGCATGTCGCCGATGGCGATGCGGTGACGCCAAACCAGCCGTTGTTTGAACTGGAAGGCCCCTCACGCGTTCTGCTCACCGGAGAGCGCACGGCGCTTAACTTCGTGCAAACACTGTCGGGTGTTGCCAGCGAAGTAAGCCGCTATGTCGCCTTGCTGGACGGAACCAAAACACAGTTGCTGGATACGCGTAAAACCCTGCCCGGCCTGCGTACCGCGCTGAAATATGCGGTTCTGTGCGGCGGCGGCGCGAATCATCGTCTGGGGCTCTCCGACGCGTTCCTGATTAAAGAAAACCACATTATCGCTGCTGGTTCCGTTCGACAGGCCGTCGAGAAAGCCTTCTGGCTGCATCCTGACGTTCCGGTTGAAGTGGAAGTGGAAACGCTGGAAGAGCTGGATGATGCCCTGAAAGCCGGTGCCGATATCATCATGCTGGACAACTTCGATACGCCGATGATGCGCGAAGCGGTAAAACGCACCAATGGCCAGGCGCGTCTGGAAGTTTCCGGCAACGTCACGTTCGAGACTATCCGTGAATTTGCCGAAACGGGCGTCGATTTTATCTCTGTCGGTGCATTAACCAAGCATGTCCACGCGCTGGACCTGTCGATGCGTTTTCGCTGATACCCCATAGCCCGATGGCGTCTCTCTGTCGGGCTTATCCTTCTCTTTTTCCCCTGCAAGGTAAAGCCCTTACGCCACGTTATGACTCGTTTTTCGTAAAGCCTCGCAAACCTGTTGTTCAATGCTGCAAGCTGCTCAAAAACGGCTGAAGCTCCGTTCCCGTTTCGTTTTTCGACCCTCGCAGGCCATTCCTTATGTTTGCCAAAGTAACGCCACCTAACTCAAGGAGCGAACAATGGACAAGCAACGAGGCTTCACCCTTATCGAACTGATGGTGGTCATTGGCATTATTGCTATTTTGAGCGCAATCGGCATTCCGGCGTATCAGAACTACCTGCGCAAAGCCGCACTCACCGACATGCTGCAAACCTTTATCCCCTATCGTACGGCCGTTGAGCTATGCGCACTGGAGCGTGGCGGCGTCACAGGTTGCGAGGGTGGCACTAACGGTATCCCTGCCCCCACCACCACCCGCTATGTTTCAGCCATGACCATCAGCAAAGGAGTGATTACCCTCACCGGCCAGGAGAGCCTGACGGGCCTGAGCGTAGTCATGACGCCGCAGTGGAATGCGGGCAACGGTATGTCGGGCTGGGCACGTAGCTGCACGGTGGCCGATAACGGCGCGCTGAAACAGGCCTGTGAAGATGTCTTCCGTGGAAACAGTAACTAAGGGACAGCCCATGCGCCAGGATAAACTCACCACGCTGTGCAAACGCCACCATGCCTGCCTGCTTAACTGTGATGAAAAGATACTGACCATTGCCGTCGTGGGCGATCCCTCATCGGAACTACTTGAAGCACTACGTTTCGCGACACAAAAACGCATTGATATCGAATGCTGGACGCAGGAGCAGATGGACAGCCATCATCAACAGTCTGTAGAAGCGCAATCTCTCGTCCCCGTAGAGGATTCAGGTTCAGCGGTCGAATTACTTGACCAGACGCTGCAACAGGCGCTTAGCCAGAGGGCATCCGATATCCATTTTGAACCCGCGGAACATACCTATCGCATCCGGCTGCGCGTTGATGGCGTACTGCATGCGTTGCCTCTGATTCCCGGCGCGCTCGCCAACACGCTGACCGCACGACTGAAAGTATTAGGTAATCTGGATATTGCCGAACGCAGGCTGCCGCAAGACGGGCAATTCAGCACCACGCTTAACGGACAGAATGTCTCGTTTCGCATTGCCACCCTGCCGTGCCGACACGGTGAAAAAGTGGTACTGAGGTTGTTACATCAGGTAAGTCAGGCACTCGACCTTCATCAGCTAGGAATGACCCACTCCCAACTGGCGCAATTCCAGCAGGCTTTGAACAAACCCCAGGGATTGCTACTGGTCACCGGCCCCACGGGCAGTGGAAAAACCGTCACCCTCTACAGTGCGTTGCAGGCTCGCAATAAGCCTGAGATCAATCTCTGCAGCGTGGAAGATCCGATTGAGATCCCGCTTACTGGCCTGAATCAGACACAGATTAACCCACGCGCCGGGTTGACCTTCCAGAGTGTATTACGGGCGCTTTTGCGACAGGATCCGGATGTCATTATGGTCGGTGAGGTCCGCGATGGCGAAACGGCTGAAATCGCCATCAAGGCCGCGCAAACCGGGCATCTGGTCCTCTCAACACTTCACACCAACTCGACAGCCGAAACACTGGTACGCATCCAGCAAATGGGGGTTGCCCGCTGGATGATCTCCTCCGCGCTCTCGTTGGTTGTCGCACAGCGGCTGGTGCGAAAGTTGTGCCCCCACTGCCACAGCCGGGAGCACGAGAATATTAACCTGCCGACATCACTCTGGCCGCGCCCCTTACCGCGCTGGATATCAAAGGGCTGTGAGCGCTGTTATCACGGATTTTATGGGCGAGTCGCGCTTTTTGAGGTTCTGGAAGTAGACGGGGAACTGCGTCAGGCTATTGCCAGTGGGCTCCCTGCCAGCGACATTGAAAGGCAATCTCGTTCGGCGGGCATGATGACGCTGTTCCAGAACGGCTGTATGGCGGTAGAAAACGGGATCACTACTTTTGAAGAGCTGGTTCGCGTATTGGGTATGCCCGATGGCGACTAAACAACTCTGGCAGTGGGCCGGGCTTGACGATAACGGTGAACGGCACGAAGGCGCTTACTGGGCAGAACAGCGCAGCGATGCACTGTTCGCTTTGCAACAGCAATGCCTTCACCCCCTCTCTCTACGCCGTCGCCCTGTACGCCAGGCACAGTGGCGCGGTGAACACAGTAGCGAGGTCATCCACCAGCTTGCCACATTGCTGCAGGCTGGTCTGACGCTGCCGGATGGCCTGCAGTTGCTGGCCAAACAGCAGCCTTCTGTTCAGTGGCAGGCGCTATTACAGACACTGGCCGAAAACCTGGCACAGGGCGAGACATTCTCTGGTGCGCTGTCGCGCTGGCCGGAGGTCTTTCCGCCCCTTTACCAGGCAATGATACGAACAGGTGAGCTTACGGGGAAGCTCGATGAGTGCTGCTTTAAACTCGCTGCGCAGCAAAAAACACAGCTTGTCCTGGCGCGGAAAGTGAAAAAAGCGCTGCGTTATCCACTTATTGTGCTGACATTAGCCTTCATCGTAGTACTGGCGATGATCTATTTCGTACTCCCGGAATTTGCCACCATTTACCAGACATTTAACACGCCGTTGCCTGCCCTCACGCGTGGGGTGCTTGCGTGTGCGGATATCCTGCAGCAAGCCAGCCTTCCGTTAGCCATTATCAGCCTGCTTCTGGCAATTCTGTTGGGGCGTTTACAGAAACAGTCAGGCTGGCTGCGTTATCAGCAGCGTATTCTGCTGGCGTGCCCGCTGATAGGGCAACTTGTTCTTGGGCAGAAGCTCAGCCAGATCTTTACCGTGCTATCGCTGACGCAGCGTGCTGGCATCGCCTTCTTACAAGGTCTGGAGAGCGTCAAAGAAACGCTTACATGCCCGTGGTGGCGAGATATTGTTGATGCTATACATCTGGATATTACACAGGGTCAGTCGATTTCAGCGGCATTCAGCGCCAGAGGGGTTTTTACGCCACTTTGCATTCAACTGGTCAGTACGGGGGAAGCCTCAGGCGCGCTGGACGCAATGTTATTTAATCTGGCGATGCATCATAGTGAACAGACGCAACATCAGGCCGACGGGCTGGCCTCCATGCTGGAGCCTTTACTGCTGGTTGTGACAGGAATTATTGTCGGCACACTGATCGTGGCCATGTATCTGCCGATTTTCCATCTGGGAGATGCGATGAGTGGAATGGGATGAAACAGGCGCAGCAAACTGCGCCTGTAAACCGATTAAAGGCTATTGAAAACGCGGTTTTCTTGCTCCTGAACGCGGATAAAGGTAGTGCGTTTGGTCAGCTCTTTCAGGCGAGATGCGCCCACATAAGTACAGGCGGAACGCAAGCCACCAAGGATATCGCGCGCGGTATTTTCGACCGGGCCGCGTAGTTTCAACTTAACGGTTTTACCTTCTGCCGCACGGTACTGAGCAACCCCACCAACATGACGGGTCATCGCCGACTCAGAACTCATGCCATAGAACAGCATGAATTTTTCACCGTTTTCGTCAACCACGGTACCGCCGCTTTCTTCGTGCCCTGCTAACATCCCACCGAGCATGACAAAATCAGCGCCGCCGCCAAAGGCTTTCGCCACATCGCCAGGCACGGTACAGCCGCCATCGCTAACGATTTGACCGCCCAAGCCATGTGCTGCATCGGCACACTCAATCACAGCGGAAAGCTGAGGATAACCGACACCGGTTTTCACACGTGTGGTGCAAACAGAACCCGGACCGATACCGACTTTGACAATATCCGCACCGGAGAGAATCAGCTCTTCACACATTTCGCCTGTTACTACGTTACCTGCGCAGATCGTTTTGTTCGGCCAGGCTTCGCGCGCTTTCGACACAAACTGTACGAAGTGCTCGGAATAACCATTCGCGACATCAATGCAGACGAAATTCAACTGGGAGTGCAGCGCCAGAATTTGTTTGGTTTTTTCAAAGTCAGCATCTGAGGTACCTGTTGATACCATTACATGACGCAATACATCGTCAGATTCGCGCTGAACAAATGTTTTCCAGTCTTCGACAGAATAATGTTTATGTACTGCGGTCAGAATATCGAACGAAGCCAGCGCTTTCGCCATAGCAAAGGTGCCAACGGTATCCATATTGGCTGCAATTACCGGTACGCCAGACCAGTTCTGTCCTGAATGCTTAAAGGTAAACTCGCGTTCCAGCTCAACATCGGAACGGCTTTTGAGGGTAGAGCGTTTAGGGCGGATAAGAACGTCTTTAAAGCCTAATTTCAGATCTTCTTCAATACGCATGTGCGGATTCCTGGGGTTAATGGCGAACAACGCAGACTTGCAAACACACAACTCCAGTGACGCTATCATACGCACTAATCAGGACTCCGCAAGACTGCGAAATTCTCTTTTTTTACGCTACAATCCTATAAATTTACCTGGTGAAAGGGCAAGATTAGCCGCATTTGCGAAAGTTCATCTTGCTCAAATTATAACCTACTGATTCACATAATAAATGCATTATTATTTTTCCGCGTTTCGCTTACTGACGACCTTCGTAAAGCAAACTGGCAAAATTAAAAATGTGTGGGTTATGATTTTTTTTACCGACTATTTTGAGATCAGGCGCTATGGGGTATACGGTCGCGTTAACCGGAGGTATTGGTAGCGGCAAAAGCACGGTCGCTGATGCCTTCGCCCGTTTGGGTGTTGATATTGTCGATGCAGATATTATTGCCCGCCAGGTTGTTGAACCGGGCTCTGTTGCATTACAAGCCATCGCCGAACATTTTGGTTCAGACATCCTCACACCTGAGGGTTCACTGAACCGTCGCTTATTACGCGAACGCATTTTTGCTTCCCCAGCCGAGAAAAACTGGCTCAATGGTTTGCTGCACCCATTAATACATCAGCAAACCCAGCGACAAATTGCCGGGGCTACTTCACCCTATGTGTTGTGGGTTGTTCCTTTGTTGGTTGAAAACCATTTACAGAACAAAGCCGACCGGGTATTGGTTATCGACGTCTCACCAGAGACGCAAATTTTGCGAACGATGCAGCGTGACGGCGTAAGCCGTGAAAATGCTGAGCATATTCTGGCGGCGCAAGCGACACGTGAAGCACGCCTTGCCGTTGCGGATGATATTATTGACAATAATGGCGCACCAGATGCAATTGCATCGGATGTTGCCCGCCTGCATGCGGCTTATCTGAGCTATGCATTACAGGCAGTTTCACAGGAAAACCCTTAATGCAGACCCACGTCCTATTTGAACACCCGCTCAATGAAAAGATGCGCACCTGGCTGCGTATCGAATTCCTGCTCCAGCAACTCACTGCCCGCCTTCCTCTTGCCGATCATGCAGATGCGCTGCATTTCTTCCGCAATGCCGGTGAGTTATTGGATATTTTCGAGCGTGGTGACACACGTACCGAATTGCTTAAAGAGCTGGAACGCCAGCAACGTAAATTAAAAGCCTGGGCCGAAGTGCCTGGTGTTGATCAGGGACGTATCGATGCCATTCGCCAACAGTTAAAAGAGACCAGCACCATGCTGATGGCAGCCCCCCGGATTGGGCAGTTGCTGCGTGAAGACCGTCTCATCGGCCTGGTCCGCCAGCGTCTGAGTATACCGGGCGGCTGTTGCAGCTTTGATTTGCCCACCCTGCATGTCTGGCTGCATTTGCCACAGGTTCAGCGTGACGAGCAGGTGAATATCTGGCTGTCCAGCCTGACGCCACTCAATCATACGTTGTCACTGATTCTGGATTTGATCCGCAACTCAGCTCCGTTCCGTAAGCAAACCAGTCTGAACGGTTTTTACCAGGATAATGGTGAAGATGCCGATCTGCTTCGCCTGCACCTGGATTTAGACAGCCAGTTATTCCCACAGATTTCGGGGCATAAAAGTCGTTTCGCCATTCGTTTCCTGCCGCTCGATAGTGAAAATGGCATCATCCCGGAACGCCTGGATTTCGAACTGGCTTGTTGTTAAGGAGAAATGATGTCAGACGCAACGCGTGTTAATTGCCCGACCTGCGGCAAAAACGTGATATGGAGCGAAACCAGCCCGTTTCGCCCGTTCTGTTCAAAACGCTGCCAGTTAATAGACCTGGGTGAATGGGCTGCGGAAGAAAAGCGCATCCCGAGTGCAGGGGATCTTTCCGACAGTGACGACTGGAGTGAAGAACAGCAGTAAATGACAAGGTGGCGGGAAGCCCCGCCACACTTTGCGCCATCAGGCGTTTGCCAGTTTTGAGATGACTGGCTCATTAGCGGGTGGGAACTCATCTGCCAGCAGTTGAGTCTGATGGACCCAACGCCCAGGCTGCCCTTCTTTTCCCCACGGTTCCCCTTCCCACTGCTCAACAAGATAAAACCAGAGCGTAATGTGGCGATCCGGGAAACGATATTCCAGTTTATCGAACAGGCTGGCCGCACCAGCTTTGATACCCACTTCTTCGTGCAGCTCACGGATAACCGCTTGTTCAGGCGTTTCACCTTCTTCGATCTTGCCGCCAGGAAATTCCCATTTATTCGCCATATGCGCATCGGCTGCGCGCTGGGTAATAAAGATTTCTCCCTGTGGATTGCGAATAATTCCGACGGCGATTTGCAGTATTTTCATTGTCGTTACTCCATAAAAAAGGCGCAGATATCTGCGCCTTTCTTTATTTATTCGTGCCTTAGCTCAGACGGCCATGGCACTGTTTGTATTTTTTACCTGACCCGCAAGGACAAGGGTCGTTGCGACCGACTTTACGATCGCCAGTCTGTGCAGCCAGTGCTGCCGCCGCCTCAGATTCATCATCACGGTGGCTAAGTTGCTGCATCTGCGCCAGACGCTCTGCTTCTTCGCGGCGCTGCTGCTCCATTGCTTCAACTTCTTCCGGCATACGTACCTGAACTTTACTCAGGGTGCTGATCACTTCATATTTCAGCGACTCCAGCATCGCGGCGAACATAGAGAAAGATTCGCGCTTGTACTCCTGCTTCGGATCTTTTTGCGCATAGCCACGTAAATGGATCCCCTGACGCAGATAGTCCATCGCCGCCAGGTGCTCTTTCCACAATGAGTCCAGCGTTTGCAGCATGACGCCTTTTTCGAAGTGGCGCATCATCTCCGCGCCAACAACCTCTTCTTTGCGAGCATAGACTTCGACTGCCTGAGCAAGGATACGCTCACGCAGGGTCTCTTCATGCAATTCCGGCTCTTTATCCAGCCACTCAGCAATCGGCAGATCGAGGTCGAAATCATTTTTCAGGCGTTCCTGCAAGCCAGGAATATCCCACATTTCTTCCAGCGACTGCGGTGGAATGTGAGCGTCGATAGTCGCTTTGAACACATCCTCACGAATGCTGTTAATGGTCTCGCTCACATCAGAGACATCCAACAGTTCGTTACGCTGGGTGTAGATTGCGCGACGCTGATCGTTCGCCACGTCATCATATTCCAGCAGCTGTTTACGGATATCGAAGTTGCGGCTTTCCACTTTACGTTGCGCGTTAGCAATCGCCTTGGTCACCCATGGGTGTTCAATCGCTTCGCCCGGTTTCATACCCAGTTTACGCATCATGCTCGAAACACGATCGGAGGCAAAAATACGCATCAGCGCATCTTCCATCGACAGGTAGAAGCGGGATGAGCCCGGGTCACCCTGACGACCAGAACGGCCACGCAACTGGTTATCGATACGGCGTGATTCGTGACGCTCGGTACCAATGATATGCAGGCCGCCCGCAGCCAGAACGGCATCATGACGCACCTGCCAGTCCGCTTTGATCTTCGCGATCTGCTCCGGCGTCGGGTCGGTCAGCTCGGCGACTTCTGCCTGCCAGCTACCACCCAACACAATATCGGTACCACGACCAGCCATGTTAGTTGCGATCGTTACCGCTGCGGTATAACCCGCCTGAGCAACGATATCTGCTTCTTTGGCGTGGAATTTCGCGTTCAGTACGTTGTGTTTGATACCCGCTTTCGTCAGCTCATTTGAAACCACTTCGGATTTCTCAATGGAGATCGTACCCACCAGCACCGGCTGGCCTGCGGCGGTACGCTCACGAATATCTTCGATAATCGCCTGAATTTTTTCCGCCTCGGTCATGTAGACCAGATCCGGCATATCTTTACGGATCATCGGACGGTTGGTCGGCACCACCACGGTGTCGAGTTTATAAATAGAACTGAACTCGAATGCTTCGGTATCCGCAGTACCGGTCATCCCCGCCAGTTTCTCGTACAGACGGAAGTAGTTCTGGAAGGTAATAGAAGCCAGCGTCTGGTTTTCGTTCTGAATATCCACACCTTCTTTGGCTTCCACAGCCTGGTGCAGACCATCAGACCAGCGGCGACCCTGCATGGTACGACCGGTGTGTTCATCGACGATAATAACTTCGCCGTCTTTAACAATGTAATCCACGTCACGGGTGAACAAAGCGTGCGCGCGCAGCGCTGCGGTAACATGGTGCATCAGCATAATGTTACCCGGAGAGTACAGTGACTCACCCTCATCCATGATGCCTTCTTTAACCAGCAGCTCTTCAATCAGCACCAGACCACGTTCGGTCAGGTTAACCTGACGCGCCTTCTCATCAACGGAGAAGTGGCCTTCGCCCTGGAAAGTATCGGAATCTTCCTTCTCCTGACGAATCAGGTGCGGAATGATTTTGTTCACTTTTTTGTACATTTCCGAGCTGTCTTCAGCCGGGCCGGAAATGATCAGCGGTGTACGTGCTTCATCAATGAGGATGGAGTCCACCTCATCCACCAGCGCATAGTGCAGTTTGCGCTGTACGCGTTCTTCAGGGCTGAACGCCATGTTGTCGCGCAGGTAGTCAAAACCGTATTCGTTGTTAGTACCGTAGGTGATATCTGCGGCATACGCTTCACGCTTCGCCACAGATGGCATCCCCGGCAGGTTGATACCGACGGTCATGCCCAGGAATTCGAACAACGGACGGTTGTTTTCGGCGTCTCGTTGCGCCAGATAGTCGTTCACGGTGACCACGTGGACACCTTTGCCGCTCAGCGCGTTCACATAAGCAGGCAGCGTCGCGGTCAGCGTTTTACCTTCACCGGTACGCATCTCTGCGATGCAGCGTTCATTCAATACCATGCCGCCGAGTAACTGGACGTCGAAGTGGCGCATACCGAAGACACGTTTACTGGCTTCGCGCACGACGGCAAACGCTTCCGGGATCAGGCTTTCAACCGTTTCGCCTTTTTCCAGACGGCCACGAAATTCCGCTGTTTTTGCTTTCAGTTCGTCGTCTGACAGCTTTTCCATTTCCGGCTCCATCGCATTGATGATGCCGACTGCTTTGCGCATACGACGCAGTGTACGATCGTTACGACTACCGAATACTTTTGTTAATAATTTGATAAGCATAATAAAATCTCAAACGCCCCGCTCTGCGGAGTCACAAAATTAGTTGAAGGATAAATTTTTCAGCTAAGGCGTTGAGGTCCCGCACGGATGCCCTGTACCTGGCTAATCCAGGCCCGGACGCTAAACGCGGAATGGGTGGGGAAATCAGTATCAAATGTCTGGCTAACACTTGCTGCCGGCCTCTGCTCCTGGGTCAGCAGTGCACTGAGCGTATCCAGCAGAGCGAGATGATGCGCCTGCAAAGGCAGCGGTTCTTCCACGACGGGTAATGCCTGCGGCGCCATCGCAAAAGAGAGATGTCGAATAACGGTACGGATAGCATGCTGATGCCAGTAATCAACAGTGAAGCTTGGGCGACGAGTTCCTTCAAGCAACGCGAGGTTGGTGAAGTTGACGCTGCCAGCGCCTTCATGATTACGCGTCGTCGCTTTGGCCGGTTCAGTGTGGTTGCTGTTGCTGAGCGCAGGCATGCCAAAGCTTGCCGCGACCATCCCTAATAAGAGATGCGGCCAGAAATAACGTCTGCCAAATTGTCGCCAGCGCGTCAGAATTCCGCTCACTCACTCCACCAAAAAAATCACTGTTGCCCGTTTTTTACTTCGGTACGCGTTATTTTGCGCAAAGATATTACCATTAATGCAGCGGGAGGACAGCGATTATAAGGCGCTCTGAGGGATAAAAACGGCCAGGAAAGCAGCGATCGCGCTCATTGGATGGTAAAAACAATCTTCATGAACCAAAGCGAGGCAAAAGTACAGATTTTAAAATAAAAAACGACTGGCACTCCTGGCAGGAGAGAGTGTGCCAGGCGGACCAGTCGAATTCAGGTCTTACTTATTGTCTGGTATTACGCCAGAACCATCGTCGGTGCTTTGAACGCCAATGGCAGTTCCGCATCGTCTTCGAAGGTCACAAATTCCCAGGCTTCCTGTTTCGCCAGGACCGCCTGCAACAGTTTGTTGTTCAGCGCGTGACCAGATTTATATGCGGTAAACGCACCGATGATATTGTGACCACACATGAACAAGTCACCAATCGCGTCGAGCATTTTGTGACGAACAAATTCGTCTTCAAAACGCAGGCCGTCTTCGTTCAATACGCGATAATCGTCAACAACGATGGCACAATCGAAGCTACCGCCCAGGCACAAACCACGGGACTGCAGATATTCGATATCACGCATGAAACCGAAGGTACGCGCGCGGCTAATCTGGCGCATAAACGCGTCGGCAGAAAAGTTCATCGCGTAACGCTGGGTGCTGGCATCAATGGCCGGGTGGTTAAAGTCGATGGTGAAATCGAGAGAGAAACCGTTAAACGGTTTAAACTCTGCCCATTTATCACCGTCTTCAACGCGGACCGTCTCTTTGATTCGCACGAATTTCTTCGCACTGCGCAGCTCTTCGATGCCTGCGTCCAGCAGAAGATAAACGAACGGTGCAGCACTACCATCCATAATCGGGATTTCCGGCGCATCGACTTCAACAATAATGTTGTCGATACCCAGACCGGCCAGAGCAGCATTAAGGTGCTCTACGGTTGAAATCCGCACGTCATGCTCGTTCACCAGACACGTACAGAGCATTGTATCACGCACAGATTTAGCATCAGCCGGGAAATCTACCGGTGGATTCAAGTCAGTGCGACGATAGATGACCCCGGTGTTGGCCGGCGCAGGGCGCAACGTCAGTGTGACTTTCTTGCCGGTATGTAAACCGACACCAGTCGCCTGAACGATACGTTTAAGTGTCCTTTGTTTGATCATCGTATAATCTCGCCTAATTAACTATCCAACCGAAGTGTACTACACAATCGGTGGGGCAGTTTAGCACAAAGAGCGAAGATGCCCAACTTCCAGCGTATTCTTAATCAGCTTGCTTACGCAAAAACGCTGGAATATCCAGGTAATCCGGTTCCTTAGTCGTCTGCGGCGTATTGTCGTTGACCACTTTAGATTGAGGTTTCTGCTCCTGCTGCATCGTCGACATACCATGCTGCTGGTAGCGGTCCATCACCGGTTGCTGCTGCTGTTTGTTGGTGACCAGAGTAATTTCCGGACGTTTGTCCATACCAATACCGGTTGCAACAACAGTCACACGCAGCTCATCATTCATATCCGGATCCAACGATGTACCAATAACAACAGTAGCATTGTCAGAAGCGAATGCACGAATAGTGTTACCCACCGTTTCGAACTCATCGAGACGCAGGTCGAAGCCCGCGGTGATGTTAACCAGCACGCCGCGCGCACCAGACAGATCGATATCTTCCAGCAGCGGAGAGGAGATCGCCATTTCCGCAGCTTCTTCCGCGCGGTCTTCGCCTCTCGCGACACCAGAACCCATCATGGCATAGCCCATTTCGGACATCACGGTACGCACGTCAGCAAAGTCGACGTTCATCAGACCCGGACGGGTAATCAGTTCGGCGATACCCTGCACCGCGCCTTTCAGTACGTCGTTAGCCGCACCGAATGCATCCAGCAGAGAGATACCACGACCGAGAACTTTCAGCAGTTTATCGTTCGGGATTGTAATCAGCGAGTCCACATGTTTGGACAGCTCGGCGATACCCTGTTCAGCAAATGCCATACGCTTCTTGCCTTCAAAATTGAAAGGCTTGGTCACGACAGCAACCGTCAGGATACCCAAATCTTTAGCCACTTCTGCAACGACCGGTGCCGCACCCGTGCCGGTGCCGCCGCCCATACCCGCTGCGATAAAGACCATGTCTGCACCATCAAGCGCAGCGCGCAGTGCTTCACGGTCTTCTTCAGCCGCATTACGACCGACTTCCGGGTTAGCCCCAGCACCCAGACCTTTGGTGATACCACCACCGATCTGAATGGTCTGACCCACCGCAGTCTTACGCAACGCTTGCGCATCGGTATTCACTGCGAAGAATTCAACACCCTCAATGCGCTCGCGCACCATGTGTTCAACGGCATTACCGCCGCCGCCACCGACGCCGATGACTTTAATCACCGCGTCGTTGGTCAGTTCCATAGGTTCAAACATAATTTCTCTCCGTTTTGTGCCTGTCGCCTGAGACCGCTAATGTTTTCGGTCTCTGAAAATTAAAATTCTTTACGCAGCCAGCTGTTGATTCGTTTAAACCACGAGCCGACTGATGCACGTTTTTCCACTTCTGCTTCACCACTGAGATGGGTTTCTTTCCCGTAGTGCAGCAATCCCACCGCCGTTGAGTAGTACGGCTCCTGGGCGTAATCCGTTAAACCTGTAATATTGAGCGGCGCACCAATACGCACCTGCGTATGGAATACGCGCTGAGCACAGGCCGCAAGACCTTCAATTTGCGCTGCTCCGCCCGTTAACACAATCCCCGCCGCCAGATGATGTTTCACCCCTTGCTGACGAAGCTGCTCTTGTAACTGCAAAATCTCATCATTCACCAGATTGAGCAACTCGGTATAACGCGGCTCAATCACGTCGGCCAGCGTCTGGCGCTGCAAACTGCGCGGTGGACGCCCACCTACACTCGGTACTTCGACGCTTTCGTCTTTACCTACAATGGAGCCCAGTGCGCAACCATGGCGAACTTTAATGGCTTCTGCATCGCTGGGTGGCGTACCGAACGCATAAGCGATATCGCTGGTCACGACATTCCCCGCATACGGGATCACTTTCGTATGGCGCAGCGCTCCGCCTGTATAAACGGCCATGTCCATTGTACCACCACCGATGTCTACAACGCAGACACCCAGCTCACGTTCATCTTCCGTCAATACGGAATAACTGGACGCCAGTCCGGCGAAAATAAGTTGGTCAACTTTCAGACCACAACGTTCCACGGCTTTAACAATGTTTTTCGCCATATCGTTATGGCAAGTAATCAGATGTACTTTCGCCTGCATACGCACACCCGAAAGACCTACCGGATTTTTGATACCTTCCTGGTAATCAATGGCATATTCCTGAGGAATGACATGCAGAACGCGGTGTTCATCACGCACACGCACCGATTTCGCCGTGTGCACCACATTTTCTACATCTTCCTGCGTCACTTCCTCTTCTGAAATCGGCACCATACCAATTTCATTCTGGCAGCTAATATGTTTACCCGATAACGCCAGATAAACAGAGGAAATCTGGCAATCTGCCATCAATTCGGCCTGATCGATGGCGCGCTGAACGCATTTCACCACAGACTCCAGGTCGTTAACGCCACCTTTATCCATACCACGGGACGGGCAGCTTCCCACTCCGATGATATTGATCATACCGTCGGGCAGAACTTCCCCTACCAAAGCGGCTACCTTCGCGGTACCAATCTCCAGTCCTACTACCAGTTTTCTGTCCGTCGCCTTGATCATTATTGTTCTGCCTGTGCCTGATTCTGTTGCTGATTAGGGTCCTGAACTGGGGCCGGCTTCCAACCTACCGCCGCGCCAGAGTCATAGCGTAAATCCACGTAACTGATTTCTTTGTGATCCGCCTGCGCCTGCTGTTGCAGAACCGGATACAGTTCGACAAAGCGCGCCAGGCGTTTCATCGTATCGCCACGGCCGAGGTTGAGCTTAATATCGTTATTTAGCGTCACCTGCCACGACCGCCGGGCAGTCATCGCCGCCTCTTTCAACGTGAATTTATCCTTCGCCAGCACCTGCCCCATGTCATGGAAGCCCTGTAAAACTTCGCTCTCACTCCCTTCCGGGCCATACAGCATGGGTAAAACCTGCTTGCTGGTTCGATCCGCAGGAACGCTGAACGAATTACCGTCCATGTCCACCATATGCTGATCATTCCAACGTGCTATGGGCACATATTCAACCAGATGAATCTTCAATTCATCAGGCCATTGCTTTCTGACACTCGCCTGCTTTATCCAGGGCAGACGTTCAATCTGGCTCTGGATAATATTGACATCCTGCGTCATAAACGTGCCGGGTGCGCCAAGCGCCAGAATTGACTGGCGAATGTCGTCGTTGCGGGTGTAATGACGATCGCCTGTCAGCACCAGCTTCGACAACGGTAAACGTTGCGCATCTTCCATCCAGCCCAGGACTACCCAGCCGCTAGCCAACACGGTACACAACACCGTCAGCAGGAACAGGATTCCTGCAAGACGCGTTCCATTATTACGACGGGAGGAAGGCATTTCCTCGACATCGCGATTTCTCGTGTTCAGCGCAGCCTGAGACATATCACTCCGCCAGTTCCAGAATTCGCACGACCAACTGCGAGAAGGTTAACCCCGCCTGTCGCGCTGCCATCGGGACCAGGCTATGACTCGTCATACCCGGCGCGGTATTGGCTTCCAGCAGATAAAACTGCCCATCACTGTCTAACATAGCGTCAATTCTTCCCCAGCCCCGACATCCCAGCGCACGCCAGGCTTTCAGTACCAGGTTTTGTAAATTGGCCTCATCTTCTGCTTCCAGACCTGACGGACAGAAATATTTTGTCTCATCAGAGAGATACTTCGCCTCATAATCATAGAAGGTTCCAGCGGGCTGAATGCGAATTGACGGTAAAATTTCTTTTCCGAGCATGGCAACTGTAAATTCGGGTCCACTTAGCCATTTTTCGATAAGAACTTCATCATCATGTTGAAAGGCAAGCGCTAACGCAGCCGTTAACGCACCAGATTCTTCAACTTTTGACATCCCGACACTTGAGCCTTCACGGCTCGGTTTAACGATAACCGGTAAACCTAACGCATCAATGCGCTGAATAACGTCGTTATTGAGTCCCGATTCAAATTCGCTGCGTGTTAATGCAACCCACGGGGCGACCGGTAACCCTGCACCTTGCCAGAGCAATTTACTGCGCAATTTATCCATTGAGATTGCCGACGCCATAACACCGCTGCCGGTATAGGGCACCCCTGTTATCTCCAGCAATCCTTGCAGCGTACCGTCTTCGCCGCCACGCCCGTGCAGCGCAATGAATGCCTTATCGAAGCCCATCGCTTTCAGGCGAGTGACATCCACATCACGCGGGTCAATCGGGTGGGCATCAACGCCCCCCTCACGTAAACCCGCAAGCACCGCAGCGCCGGAGTTTAATGACACCTCACGCTCAGCAGAAACCCCGCCCAGCAGGACCGCGACTTTATCAGCCATTGCGCTCGTCCTCCTGTTGCGGCTTGAGTTTCACTTCCGCCAGTTGACGCGCAATCTTACCGACATTGCCTGCGCCCTGAATCAGTATTAAATCATTACCGGTCAGAACCGGAGCCAGCATTGCCGCGGTTTGAGCCGGATCGGACACCAGAATCGGGTCGATTTTTCCACGGCCGCGAATGGTACGGCACAGGGAACGGCTGTCCGCTCCCGGAATCGGCGTTTCGCCCGCAGAGTAAACATCCAGCATCAGCAGCGAATCGACCTGGGTCAGAACATTGGCAAAATCGTCATACAGATCGCGCGTACGGGTAAAGCGATGTGGCTGGAATACCATCACCAGATTTTTATCCGGCCAGCCCGCGCGTGCCGCTTTAATGGTGGCATCCACTTCCGTCGGGTGATGACCGTAATCATCCACCAGCATGGCAGTCCCTGGTTTACCGTTAACGGGTTCCAGCGGAAACTCACCGAGGAAATCAAAACGACGACCGGTGCCCTGGAAGCTCTCCAGCGCGCTCAGAATATCTTCGTCATCGATGCCTTCCTCAGTCGCCACCGCGACCGCAGCCGCTGCATTAAGCGCATTATGGCGGCCCGGCGCATTGAGCGTGACATGCAGTTCCGGCTTGTCCTGGCGAATCAGGGTGAAATGCCCTTGCGCGCCTTTCTGTTGATAGTTTTCAATGCGTACATCCGCATCCTGGCTAAAGCCGTATGTAGTGAGCTGACGACCCACTCGCGGTAATAATTCGCGAATAACCGGATCGTCCACGCACATCACCGCGCGACCATAGAACGGCAGGTTGTGCAGGAAGTTGATAAACGTCGTTTTTAAATTCTCGAAGTCACCCTGGTAGGTGTCCATATGGTCAGCTTCGATATTGGTGACAATCGCCACCATCGGTTGCAGATGGAGGAATGACGCATCACTCTCGTCTGCTTCCGCAATCAGATAACGGCTGTTGCCCAGACGCGCATGTACGCCTGCCGCTTTCACCAGACCGCCATTCACGAAGGTAGGATCAAGCCCGCCTTCGGCGTAAATACTGGCAACCATAGCCGTGGTTGTCGTTTTGCCATGCGTACCGGCGATAGCGATACCGTGGCGAAAGCGCATCAGCTCTGCCAGCATTTCGGCACGGCGAATCACCGGGATGCGCGCTTCATTCGCGGCTACGATTTCCGGGTTATCCGCTGCAATCGCGCTGGACACAACGACAACACTTGCATCGCTAACGTTCTCCGGGCGATGGTTGAAATAGATTGTCGCGCCAAGCGACGCCAACTGCTGCGTTACCGGATTCGGCGCCAAATCAGAACCGCTGATTTGATAGCCTTCGTTAGCCAAAACTTCGGCAATACCGCCCATGCCAGCACCGCCAATGCCGACAAAGTGAATGTGCCGGACGCGACGCATCTCGGGCACGATTGAACGCAGTTTCGCCAGTTGTTGTGTATTCATTCTCTAAACGCCATCTACCACTTCAAATTCGCGCGACGCAAAAGGCGTCGCCAGTATTAAGCCTGTGCTGCAAGACTCACTTCTTTTGCCACTCGTTCAGTGGCATCGGGAATGGCGGCGGCGCGTGCGCGCTCGGCCATTTCCAGTAATGCTTCCCGGTTCCAGCCTGCAAGTGTCTCTGCCACGGCATCGACCGTAAATTGCGGCTGCTCCAGAATCTTCGCCGCACCCGCTTTTTCCAGCGGCAGCGCATTCCAGTACTGCTGTCTATCCTTATGCTGGAATGGAACAAATAACGCAGGCAGGCCTGCGGCAGCAATCTCACTGACCGTCAGTGCGCCAGAGCGGCATACCACAACGTCCGCCCAGGCATAGGCCTGCGCCATATCATCAATAAACTCGGTCACTTTATGCTGAGGCTGACCGGCATCGGCGTAGGCCTGCTCAACGGTTTGCTGAGCCCCTTTTCCACTCTGATGCCAGATAGTCACCGCGCTGCCCAGTTTTGCCGCGACCAGCGGTATCGTCTGATTCAGTACGCGCGCCCCCTGCGAACCGCCCACCACCAGAACCCGCACAGGCCCTTCACGGCCCGGTAATCGTTCTTGCGGCAATGGCAGCGCCAGTACATCCACACGGACCGGGTTACCTACTACCTCGGCTTTCGGGAATGCGCCCGGGAAGGCCTGCATAACTTTGGTGGCGATCTTCGCCAGCCATTTGTTAGTCAGCCCTGCGATACCGTTTTGCTCATGCAGCACGACGGGAATACCTAGCGACCATGCGGCTAACCCGCCAGGGCCAGAGACATAACCGCCCATGCCCAGCACTACGTCCGGCTTGAAGCGCTGCATAATGGCGCGCGCCTGACGCCAGGCGTTAAAAATTCTCAACGGCGCAAGCAGCAGGGCTTTCACCCCTTTGCCGCGAAGGCCGGAGATACGGATGAAGTCAATCTCGATACCGTGTTTCGGTACCAGGTCGGCTTCCATGCGATCGGCGGTTCCGAGCCAGCGCACTTGCCAGCCCTGATCCATTAAATGGTGCGCAACCGCAAGCCCGGGGAACACATGCCCGCCGGTACCGCCTGCCATCACCATTAACCGCTTCGGTTGACCGCTCATCGTGAACCTCGTGTAAACGCCTGGGCTTTTTCCAGACGCGTTTCATAATCAATACGTAACAACAGCATGATGGCCGTCGACATAATCAATAAACTGGAGCCGCCATAACTGATGAGCGGCAAAGTCAGCCCTTTAGTCGGCAGCATACCTGCGGCTGCGCCAACGTTTACTAATGCCTGAAAGCTAAACCAAATGCCGATCGAACAGGCCAGGAAACCCGAAAACCGCTGATCGATTTCCAGCGCCTTGCGTCCGATGGACATGGCGCGGAAAGCGACGAAGAATACCATTAAAAGTGCCAGTACCACACCGATATAACCCAGTTCTTCGCCGATAATGGCGAAGATGAAGTCGGTGTGTGCTTCGGGCAGATATTCCAGCTTTTGTACCGAGTTCCCAAGCCCCTGGCCCCACAGCTCACCGCGACCAAATGCCATCAGCGACTGCGTTAGCTGGTAGCCGCTACCAAACGGATCATCCCAGGGGTTCCAGAACGATGTCACACGACGAATACGGTATGGCTCAGCCAAAATCAGCAGAATCACCGCTGCAATACCAGAGCCGATAATGGCGATGAACTGCCACAGTTTTGCCCCCGCCAGGAATAACATCGCCAGCGTGGTAATAAAGAGCACAACCACGGTCCCGAGGTCAGGCTGTGCCAGCAGCAGCACGGCGAGCACCATAATGACGCCCATCGGTTTAAGGAAGCCGCGCAAGTTATTGCGCACCTCATCAACCTTACGCACCAGGTAGTTCGCCAGATAACAAAACAGCGACAGCTTGGTAAATTCCGCAGGCTGGAAACGCATCACCCCAAGGTCAATCCAGCGCGATGCCCCGTTGATTGAGCTACCCACCACCAGAACTACCAGCAGCATGACAATGGCGGCCACCAGCATTACCGAGCTCCAGCGCTGCCAGAACTCCATCGGCAATCGCAGCGTTACCAGCCCCAGACAAAACGCCAGAAACAGATACAGCGCATGGCGTTTGGCAAAGAAAAACGGGTCCGCCGTCAGTCGCTGCCCTACCGGCATGGATGCCGAAGTCACCATGATGAATCCGATCGCCGCCAGGCCCAGCGTCAGCCAGAACAGCGTGCGGTCGTACATGACCAGGCTGTCGTTGTCCTTCTGGCGTGAGCCCATCACCCAACCTTTTAATGCCCCAAATAACCAGCTCAGGATCCCAAATCCTGGCAGGTGCGGCATTCTCGGGCGGGGGAGACTTAAACGCATCAACCTAACTCCTGCGCCAGGCGGGTAAAGACATCGCCACGCTGTTCAAAATTCTTAAATTGATCAAGGCTGGCGCAGGCGGGTGATAACAACACCATATCGCCCGGTTGCACACGCGTCGCAATCAGGCGCATCGCCTGTTCCATATCCTGTGTTTGATCGGTAATTTCCGGACGCAACGTAGCCAGTTCTGCGCCGTCACGGCCAAAGCAATACAAGCGAACATTACTGCCTTCGAGATAACGTTTCAGCGGAGAGAAATCTGCCGATTTACCGTCGCCACCGAGCAGCAGGTGCAGCGTGCCATCTACATGCAGGCCGTTCAGTGCCGCCTCAGTACTGCCGACATTGGTCGCTTTGGAATCGTTAATCCAGCGCACGCCGTTGTGCTCCAGCGCCAACTGGAAGCGGTGCGCCAGACCAGTAAACGTGGTCAACGCTTTCAGGCTGCTGGCGCGCGGTAACCCCACGGCATCGGCCAGAGCCAGCGCCGCCAGCGCGTTCGTATAATTGTGCTGGCCGCTAAGCTTCATTTCTTTAACGTTCAGCACCTTCTCACCTTTCACGCGCAGCCAGGTTTCCCCCTGCTGGCGATTGAGATGGTAATCACCGACATCCACGCCAAAGCTGACGCAGCGCTCATCCGCACCACGCACTGGCATGGTCAGCGCGTCATCTGCATTCACCACGCAAACCTTCGCATTTTCATAAACACGCAGTTTCGCCGCACGGTACTGCTGGAGACCAAACGGATACCTGTCCATATGATCTTCGGTAACGTTGAGGATGGTCGCCGCCGCCGCATGCAGGCTGGATGTGGTTTCAAGCTGGAAGCTCGAAAGTTCCAACACGTAAAGATCGCAGGCAGATTCCAGCAGCATCAGCGCGGGCAGGCCAATATTGCCGCCAACGCCGACGTTCTTGCCGGCAGATTTCGCCATTTCGCCAACCAGCGTGGTGACTGTGCTTTTGCCATTCGACCCGGTGATCGCCACGATCGGCGCCTGCGCTTCACGGCAAAAAAGCTCAATATCACCAACGATCTCTACGCCCGCATCTGCCGCTGCGCTCAGCGACGGATGCGCCAGAGCGATCCCAGGGCTCGCGACGATCAGATCGGCCGCCAGCAGCCAGTCATCATTCAGACCACCAAGATAGCGCTCCACCTCTTCGGGGAGCTTATCCAGCCCCGGAGGCGAAACGCGGGTATCCATCACTTTCGGCGTAACGCCGCGCGCGCGGAAAAATTCCACGCACGAGAGTCCCGTCAGACCAAGACCAATAATGACGACTTTTTTACCCTGGTAATCTGCCATGATTAACGTACCTTGAGCGTTGCCAGGCCAATCAGGACCAGCATCAGCGAAATAATCCAGAAGCGCACAATAACGCGCGGCTCCGGCCAGCCTTTCAGTTCATAGTGATGGTGAATCGGCGCCATACGGAAAATACGCTGACCACGCAATTTGAACGACCCAACCTGCAAAATGACAGACAGGGTTTCGACGACGAAGACGCCGCCCATAATGACCAACAGGAATTCCTGACGCAGCAGCACGGCGATAATGCCCAGTGCGCCGCCTAACGCCAGCGAGCCCACATCCCCCATAAAGACCTGAGCCGGATAGGTGTTAAACCACAGAAATCCCAGCCCCGCGCCGACAATTGCAGTACAGACGATAACCAGCTCGCCCGCATGACGCAGATACGGAATGTGCAGATAACTGGCAAAGTTCATGTTACCTGTCGCCCAGGCCACTAACGCAAAACCCGCCGCCACAAACACGGTGGGCATAATCGCCAGACCATCCAGGCCGTCAGTCAGGTTGACCGCGTTACCTGTTCCCACAATCACGAAATAAGCCAGCAGGATGTAGAAAATGCCCAATTGCGGCATAACATCTTTAAAGAACGGAACCACCAGTTGCGTAGCGGGCGTATCGTTGCCCGCAAGGTACAATGCAAAGGCGACGCCCAGGGCAATCACCGACATCCAGAAATATTTCCAGCGCGCAATCAGGCCTTTCGTGTCTTTGCGCACCACTTTGCGGTAGTCATCGACAAAACCAATAATGCCGTAGCCAACCAGGACAACCAGAACGCACCAGACGTATGGATTGGACGGGTAAGCCCACAGCAGCACAGAAACCACGATCGCTGTCAGAATCATGATGCCGCCCATGGTCGGCGTACCGCGTTTACTGAAATGCGACTCAGGGCCATCGTTACGCACGACCTGGCCAAAAGAGAGTTTTTGCAGACGGGCAATCATGCGCGGCCCCATCCATAAAGAGATGAAGAGCGCAGTCAGCAGGCTGACGATGGCGCGAAACGTCAAATAGGAAAAGACGTTAAAGCCAGAATAATATTTGACCAAATGTTCGGCCAGCCAAACTAACATGCCCTTTTCTCCTGTAATGCGCGTGCGACCTCTTCCATGGCGGCACTACGTGAACCTTTCACCAAAATGGTAATAATTTGCTTCTCGGCAATCAGCGCCTCTAAACGCGCAATCATTGCCGCCTTATCATCAAAATGCTCGCCAACGCCACTGGCATCACTGATGGCTTTACTGAGCTTGCCGACGCTTAACACACGGTCGATACCAACAGCTTTTGCCGTTTCACCCACCTGAATGTGACACGCCTCGCTTTCATCACCCAATTCCGCCATGTCGCCGACCACCATGACCCGATAGCCTGGCATTTCAGCTAACACATGCGCTGCCGCCGTCATCGACCCCACGTTCGCGTTGTAGCTGTCGTCCAGCAATAATTGGTTTTCTCCAAGTTGCACCGGGAAAAGACGCCCCGGAACGGCTTTCAGATTTGCCAGACCTTTTTTCACTGCGTCATGCGGTGCCCCTACCGCCATCGCCAGCGCGGTTGCGGCCAGCGCATTCGCGATATTGTGGCGCCCAGGTAATGGCAACGTGACATCAATACCGCCCGTTGGGGTTTGCAGCGTAAATTCAGTACCGTGAGAGGTCACATGAATATTGGTCGCGGTAAAATCGCTGTTGGCGGCATTTGGCGAGAAACGCCAGACTTTGCGATCGCCAATGATGTTCTGCCAGTTCAGCCAGTCATTGTTATCGGCATTCATAATGGCGATGCCGTTGGCAGGCAGGCCGGTATAAATCTCACCTTTAGCCTTTGCCACCCCGGCCAGAGAGCCAAACCCTTCAAGATGCGCTGCCGCAAGATTGTTAACCAGCGCCGCTTCCGGGCGGGTCAGCGACACAGTCCAGGCGATTTCTCCCTGGTGATTAGCGCCAAGTTCAATCACTGCATACTGATGTTCATTTGTCAGGCGCAGCAGGGTCATCGGCACACCGATGTCATTATTGAGGTTGCCCGCGGTATAGAGCGTATTGCCACATTCGCTGAGGATGGCGGCCGTCATCTCTTTCACCGAGGTTTTGCCAGACGAGCCGGTCAGCGCCACAACGCGAGCAGGAACCTGCTGGCGAACCCAGGCTGCCAGTTCGCCAAAGGCGAGACGGGTATCCTTCACCACCAGTTGCGGGAGGTCGATATCCAGTTTGCGACTGACTAACAGCGCGCCAGCACCGCCCTCTTTTGCTTTATCAGCGAAATCGTGGGCATCGAAACGTTCGCCTTTCAGCGCCACAAACAGACAACCAGAGGTCAGCTTGCGGGTGTCCGTAGTGACTGCCTCAATGGTTGCGTCTGCACCATGCAGTTCGCCATGCAAAATGCCGCTGAGCTGGCTAAGCGTTACGCTAATCATGCGATGACTCCCAACAGACGCGCCGCGGTTACACGGTCTGAATAATCGAGACGGTGGCTACCGACAATCTGATAATCTTCGTGTCCTTTACCTGCGAGCAGGACAACGTCATTTTCTTTCGCTTGCATGATGGTGTTGGTAACCGCTTCTGCTCGGCCTTCCATCACATGTGCACGGCCCGGATCGAGCATGCCCGCCAGAATATCGTCGATGATGGCGCGCGGCTCTTCGGTACGCGGATTGTCATCCGTCACGACCGGAATATCGGCGAACTGTTCAGCAATTGCGCCCATCAACGGACGTTTGCCTTTATCGCGATCGCCACCGCAGCCAAATACGCACCACAGATTTCCGGTGCAGTGCAGTCGTGCTGCCTGCAGCGCTTTTTCCAGCGCATCCGGCGTGTGGGCATAATCCACCACCACGGTCGGTTTGCCCGGCGCGCTGAACACTTCCATACGCCCGCATACCGGCTGCAGACGTGCGCCAGTATTGATTAAATCGGCCAGCGGATAGCCCAGCGCCAGCAGTGTCGAGAGCGCCAGCAGCAGGTTGCTGACGTTAAAGGCGCCCATCAGACGGCTTTCAATCTCGCCCTCGCCCCAGGAGGAGGCAAAGCGGATAGTCGCACCGCTGTCGTGGTACACCACCTCGGTTGCTTTCAGCCAGCGGCCATGGCAATTCGGGTTGATATGGTCTTCCATCGACACGGCGACTGCATCAGGCAGTTTTGCTAACCAACGGCGTCCGACTTCATCATCCGCATTGACGATGGCCTGGCCGAAATGGTGAGCAGAAAACAGCAGCCATTTAGCCGCTTCGTAATTGGCCATGTCACCGTGATAGTCCAGATGATCGCGGCTCAGGTTCGTGAAGACAGACGCGGCGAATTTCAACGCCGCCACGCGGTGTTGAACCAGCCCATGAGAGGAGACTTCCATCGCGGCGAAAGTTGCGCCTTGCTGAGCAAGGCTTGCAATCACATGCTGTACGTCAACGGCGGAACCGGTGGTATTTTCCGATGGGATAACTTTGCCCAACAGACCATTCCCCACCGTGCCCATTACCGCGCTGGTTTCGCCAAGCAATTGGCTCCATTGCGCCAGCAATTGCGTAGTCGTGGTTTTACCGTTAGTGCCGGTCACACCAATCAGACGCAGTTGCTCAGAAGGCTCGTTATAAAAACGCCCCGCCAGCGCAGAAAGACGCTCATTTAACTGGCTCAGATAGATAACCGGAACGCCGTGCATCTCGCGAATTTCGCCGTCAGTAGCCTCATCTTTAGCCTCGGCAATAATGGCAGCCACACCTTGCGCAATCGCCTGCGGGATATATCGACGCCCGTCCGCCTGATGACCCACTACTGCCACAAAAAGATCACCCGACGCCGCTACCCGGCTGTCGAGTGTCATTTCTCGCAGTGCTCGCTCCGGCGCACCTGGCACCCACGGAGCAAGAAGGTCGCGCAAATTACGATCTGCCACCTGTCCCCTCGCCTTGATTAATTACGAATTCATTCTTATCGCCCGTTGTCAGTGCATCCGGCTCGATGTTCATGGTGCGTAAAACACCGCCCATGATGGCACCAAACACCGGCGCAGAAACGGCGCCACCGTAGTATTTACCTGCTTGTGGATCGTTAATAACGACCACCAGCGCAAAGCGTGGATTACTGGCGGGCGCAACACCCGCGGTATAAGCAATGTATTTGTTGATGTAGCGGCCATCCGGCCCCACCTTCTTCGCCGTACCGGTCTTAATTGCGATGCGGTAGCCTTTAATCGCCGCTTTCACACCGCCGCCGCCCGGCAGGGCCACGCTCTCCATCATATGCACGACATTGCGTACGATAGACTCATTGAAGATGCGTTCGCCCGGAACAGGTGGATCAACTTTGGTTATCGACAGTGGACGGTACACACCGTAGCTACCGATGGTTGCATAGACTCGCGCTAACTGTAACGGCGTTACCATTAGCCCGTAGCCGAAAGAGAAGGTGGCCCTCTCTATGTCAGACCACCGTTGTTTTTGAGGAAATAAGCCACTGCGTTCTCCGACCAACCCCAAATTGGTCGCCTTTCCCAGTCCAAAACGTGAGTAAGTATCTACTAACGCTGAGGACGGCATCGCTAACGCCAGTTTAGAAACACCAACGTTACTCGACTTCTGTAGTACCCCGGTCAGGGTCAATTCGCTGTAGCGCGCCACGTCTTTGATTTCGTGGCCGTTAATCCGATAAGGAATAGTGTTCAACACGGTATTAGGTGTCACGACGCCACGCTGGAGCGCGGTCATCACTACCATGGGTTTAACCGTCGAACCCGGTTCGAAGACGTCGGTAATCGCGCGGTTACGCATGGCGTCTTTCGCGGTACCGGTAAAATTGTTCGGGTTGTAAGAGGGACTATTCGCCATCGCCAGTACTTCGCCGGTGCTCACATCCACCAGCACAGCACTACCCGATTCCGCTTTGTTAAATGCCACCGCATTATTCAGTTCGCGGTAGACCAGTGCCTGAAGACGTTCGTCAATGCTCAGCGCAAGGTTATGCGCCGCCTGGCTGTCAGTGGAGGAGATATCCTCAATCACGCGGCCATAACGGTCTTTACGTACAATACGTTCACCCGGTTGACCGGTCAGCCACTTATCAAAGCTTTTCTCAACCCCTTCGATGCCTTCACTGTCGACGTTAGTAAAGCCGATAAGGTGAGCAGTTACTTCGCCCGAAGGGTAATAACGGCGCGACTCTTCGCGAAGGTGAATGCCCGGCAGCTTAAGCTTTTTAATGTACTCGCCAAGGTCGGGGTTGACCTGACGCGCCAGGTAGATAAAGCGCCCTTTCGGGTTCGCATTAATGCGCGAGGAAAGCTGATCGAGCGGGATGGTCAAGGCGTCGGACAGGGCTTTCCAGCGATTATCGAGCGTTACGCCACCGGCATCCTGCACCTCTTTTGGGTCGGCCCAAATAGCTTTGACCGGCACACTCACTGCCAGCGGACGTCCGGAACGATCGGTAATCATGCCGCGCGAGGTCGCGACTTCCTGAACGCGCAGCGAGCGCATATCCCCTTCACGCACCAGCATATCGGGGTTTACAATTTGCAAATACGCGACGCGGCCCAGCAAAAAGCCCAGCGCCAGCAAAATGCAGCCGCAAAGCAAGGCAAAACGCCAGCTCACAAAGCTGGCCTGTTCTTCCTGGCGTTTCGGTTTTGGCGTTTTAACCGCTGCGGCTTTCATGCGTCGCGTGGTTCCTTATTTCTGTACAACAATGTTTTCCTGGGACGGATCGACATGCTGCATTTGCAGCTTCTCGGTCGCGATCCGCTCAACCCGGCTATGATCGCCGAGCGCATTCTCTTCAAGGATCAAGTTGCGCCATTCGATATCCAGCGCATCGCGCTCCAGCACGAGTTGTTCACGCTGGGCCGTCAACAGACGGGTATGATGCGAAGTGGTGACAACCGTCACCGCCGTCATGATGATGCAAATGAACAGGCAGAGTGGCAGTTTCCCAAATCGCAAAAGGTCGTCGCCGATCACGCCAGGCAAGGCATGGCGCTCGTTGCTTCCTAACGACACTTTAACTTTGCTAAGGGTCTCTGACACTCTGCCGATCATGCGTTCGTCCTCTCTGCAATACGCAGAACTGAACTACGGGCACGTGGATTTTCAGCCACTTCTTCTTCGCCCGGCATCAACTTGCCTAGTGCTCGTAACTGACGTCCACCCAGTTTCCTGAGTTGCTCTTCCGTCATCGGTAACCCTGCCGGAACCTGCGGACCGCGGCTTTGTTCACGCATGAAACGTTTTACAATGCGGTCTTCCAGCGAGTGGAAACTGATGATCGAGAGCCGCCCTCCCGGGGCCAATACGTCGATCGAGCTTTTTAGCGCCAGCTCTATCTCCTCCAGTTCACTGTTTACCCAGATGCGCACCGCCTGGAAGGTACGGGTCGCAGGATGTTTGAATTTATCTTTCACCGGTGTCGCTGCCGCTACCACCGCAGCCAGCTCTTTGGTGCGGGTCATCGGTTCTTCACGGTTACGTTCAACGATGGCGCGCGCGATGCGTTTACCAAAGCGCTCTTCACCAAAGGTTTTTATCACCCATGCGATATCGGCTTCATCGGCCGTTCGTAACCACTCCGCAGCAGATTGACCGCGGGTGGGGTCCATACGCATGTCAAGCGGACCGTCACGCATAAAGGAAAAACCGCGTTCAGCGTCATCGAGTTGCGGAGAAGAGACACCAAGATCGAGCAGAATTCCGTCGATCTTACCGGTGAGGCCACGCTCGCTGACATACTCAGCCAGCGCGGAAAAAGGACCATGTACGATGGAAAAGCGGGGATCATCAATGGTTTTTGCGACGGCAATCGCTTCTGGATCACGGTCAATAGCCAGCAAACGTCCTTCCGCTCCCAGTTGGGAGAGGATCAGGCGTGAGTGACCACCGCGGCCAAAAGTGCCATCAATGTAAATGCCATCCGGACGAATGTTCAGGCCATTAACGGCCTCATCCAGTAGCACCGTTGTGTGTTTAAAATTTTCCATCATCATTACAGAGACAAATCCTGCAACCGGTCTGAAAGTATCTCAGTACCCGTTTGCTCAGCGTCGATATCTTCCTTGACCTGTTGATACCAGGTCGTTTCGTCCCACAGTTCAAACTTATTGAACTGTCCGACCAGCATCACTTCTTTCGTCAGCCCGGCGTGTTGCCGCAAAACGGGCGCGATTAATAAGCGCCCTGCGTTATCCATCTGACATTCGCTGGCATGCCCCAACAAGAGACGTTGTACCCGGCGCTCTTGCGGATCCATGCTCGACAGACGCGACAATTTTTGCTCAATAATTTCCCATTCGGGTAAGGGGTAAAGCAGCAGGCAGGTGTGACGTATGTCAATGGTACAAACCATTTGACCGGAAGCTTTCTCCAGCAGCAAATCCCGATAACGGGTCGGCACGGCTAACCGGCCTTTGCTGTCGAGATTGACTAATGTAGCTCCACGGAACATACCAGCCCCACCCCTGAGTGACCTATTTCACCACTTTATCCCACAAATCCCCACCGAAGGAGTTTACGGAGCGGAGGAAAAGCTTGTCAAGCCAGTGCAAAGGCTAACCAGAATAAAAGATCCCTTATTCGCGGTTACATTCCACTTTGGTGAAATACCGCTCAACTAATGAGGCAAATTAACGTCATGAATATTTGTAAGAAAAAAACTGAATATGCATTGGGGCGTTAAAAACCAGTTATTTCATGCGTGCCAAATATAAAGTGTCAGTTTGCGACGCGGGCGGCATTTTAAGACATATTGCAGGCAGATAACAGTGCCAGATAGCGCTTGCGCGCCGCGGAAGCGATAAGAAAAACCGTAGGGTTAAAGCCCATAATCAAAAAGCGGTTGTTATTTCAACGATTACAGCGGGAAGTGTAACAAAGTAATACAGGGGACACGTTCAGTTACGTCTTAATTACTTTAAAATGTGTCACAGGTGAAATAAGGCAAATTAATTAAATTAACGGCCTTAAAAATAAGGATTTATCTGAATTGGCTATAAAATTAATTATCGCCTTTCATTCGCAACAAAAAGGCAGCAATGACTGCCTTTATTGGAATACTAAACGCGGCTTAATACACCACGACGGTAGAGGTTGCGACGAATACGGCTCAAACCCGCTTTAGGTTTACGCGGCTCGTCCAGACTTGCCAGTACAATCTCCAGCACGCGCTCAGCAACATCACGATGACGCTGTGCCACCGCCAGAACCGGGCATTGCAGGAAGTCCAGCAGTTCATGATCACCAAAAGTAGCAATGGCCAGATCAGACGGTAGCTTACCATCGCGGCGTAGCGTAACGTCCAGCACACCTTGTAACAGTGCAAAAGAGGTAGTAAACAGCGCCTGCGGCATGCTGTGTGTTTCCAGCCATTTTTCAAATAACTGTGCAGCGGCTTCACGCTCATAGCTATTGGCATAGAGATAATCCACTTCGCGCGGATCGTCCTTCCAGGCCGAACGGAAGCCCTGTTCACGTAAAAAGCTGACAGAAAGCTCAGGTAACGCGCCCAGATACAGTACTTTTTCTGCCGGGAATTTACGTAATTCCGCCGCCAGCATTTCCGAGTCGTCCTGATCGGCGCCGACAACGCTGGTGAAGTGTTCACGATCCAGCGCGCGGTCAAGTGCGACTATTGGAAACGCGTCATTGGCCCAACGCTGATAGAAAGGATGTTCCGGCGGCAACGATGTTGAAACGATTATGGCGTCGACCTGGCGCTGAAGCAGATGTTCAATACAGCGCATTTCGTTATCTGGCTGATCTTCCGAGCAGGCGATAAGTAGTTGATAACCGCGCTGACGCGCCTGACGTTCCAGATAATTCGCAATCCGCGTATAACTGGTGTTCTCCAAATCCGGAATAACCAGCCCAATGGAGCGAGTACGTCCCGCTCGCAACCCAGCCGCCACCGCATTCGGGTGGTAATTATGCTCACGTACGACCGCCATAACTTTCTCGACGGTTTTATCGCTGACACGATATTGCTTTGCCTTTCCATTAATGACATAGCTTGCCGTGGTACGTGAGACGCCGGCTAGCCGGGCGATTTCATCCAGTTTCACAATTGCCCCTCAAAAAATAAAAGATACTCCATAACCTTTTTAGGGATATAGGTTAAATTCCATAACATCTAAGCGCAGAATAGACACTGCGGCAACCGCTTTTGTGTTTGCTTCCGGCGGATTTCGCAAAAAAAAAGCCCAGCGGATAGCGCCAGGCCAGGAAAATGACGTATGCGTAACACTAACGCATGATTTTGTCGCCGCGAGATAAACCAACTACGCCAGACCTCACCACCTCAACAATTTTCGCCACATCGCGAATGGTCGCCAGAAAAGCATCAAGCTTATCACTGGTGCCGGCGAGCTGAACCGTATAAATAGAAGGCGTAACATCAATGATCTGCCCACGGAAGATTTCCGCGTTGCGTTTGACCTCTTCGCGGCCATATCCGCTGGCCTGGATTTTCACCAGCATGATCTCGCGCTCAACGTAAGCGCCCTGCCCAAGCTCATTCACACGTAACACATCCACCAGCTTGTGCAGTTGCTTTTCAATTTGCTCCAGCACTTTGGCATCCCCGACTGTCTGAATCGTCATCCGCGAAAGCGTCGGATCATCTGTCGGTGCCACAGTCAGACTTTCAATGTTATAGCCGCGCTGGGCAAAAAGGCCGATCACGCGCGATAACGCGCCCGATTCATTTTCCAGTAAAACAGATAATATCCGGCGCATAATCAGGTCCTCTCCGTTTTGCTCAACCACATTTCATCCATGCCACCGCCACGGATCTGCATCGGATAAACATGTTCACTTCCGTCGACGGTCACATCGACAAAGACCAGGCGGTTATTTTTAACCTGCTCAAGCGCCTCAATCAGCTTCGCTTCAAGTTCTTCCGGACGGGTTATATTGATCCCTACATGACCGTAAGCTTCGGCTACGCGTGCAAAATCGGGTAACGACTGCATATACGATTGTGAATGACGACCCGAATAGATCATATCCTGCCACTGCTTCACCATCCCCAGATAACGGTTGTTCAGGTTCAGTACCAGCACCGGAAGCTCATATTGCATTGCGGTAGACAACTCCTGAATATTCATCTGGATACTGCCGTCGCCCGTAACGCAGATAACCGTTTCATCCGGGAGCGCCATTTTCACACCCAGCGCGGCTGGCAGACCAAAGCCCATCGTGCCCAGACCGCCAGAGTTTATCCAGCGACGCGGTTTATCAAAACGGTAATAGAGCGCCGCAAACATCTGGTGCTGGCCAACATCCGAAGTGACGTAGGCGTCACCCTTCGTTAAGCGCCAGATCGTTTCGATCACCGCCTGCGGTTTGATCTTCTCACTTTGCGTGTCGTATTTCAGGCACTGGCGGGCACGCCATTGCTCAATCTGCAACCACCAATCGCGAATATCGTCCAGGGGTTGCTGAAACTCTTCTTGCCCCAATAACTCCAGCATCTGCTCAAGTACCAGCCGGGCATCCCCAACAATCGGCACATCTGCCTGTACGGTCTTCGAAATCGATGTCGGGTCAATATCAATATGCAGAACCGTGGCATTCGGGCAGTACTTCGCCAGATTGTTGGTTGTACGGTCATCAAAGCGCACCCCAACGGCAAAGATCACATCCGAGTGATGCATGGTCATGTTGGCTTCGTAGGTACCGTGCATACCCAGCATACCCAACGCCTGACGATGCGATGCCGGAAACGCCCCCAGCCCCATAAGCGACGAGACCACAGGAAGATTCAATTTCTCTGCCAGCGTACGCAGTTGCGGTTCGCAGGCAGACGTGATCGCACCACCGCCCACATAGACAACGGGATGTTTCGCCGCTACCAGCGTTTGCAAAGCACGTTTGATTTGCCCTTTATGACCGTGAGTTGTCGGGTTATAGGAGCGCATACTCACCGAATCCGGCCATACATAAGGGAGTTTATTCGCTGGATTGAGAATATCTTTCGGTAAATCGACGACGACCGGGCCAGGACGACCACTGGAAGCAAGCCAGAACGCTTTTTTCAGCACGCCAGGAATGTCTTCGGTCTGTTTTACCAGGAAACTATGTTTTACCACCGGGCGGGATATCCCCACCATGTCGCATTCCTGGAAAGCATCATAGCCGATGAGGGAGGTCGCAACCTGCCCTGAAAGAACCACCAACGGAATCGAGTCCATATAAGCTGTTGCAATCCCGGTGATGGCGTTCGTGGCTCCCGGTCCGGAGGTGACGAGCACAACGCCAACTTCACCGGTCGCCCTTGCCAGACCATCAGCCATATGCACAGCAGCCTGCTCATGGCGCACCAGGACATGATCGATTCCACCGACCGTATGTAGCGCATCGTAAATATCGAGGACCGCGCCCCCAGGATAACCGAATACTTGCTTCACGCCCTGATCGATAAGCGATCGGACGACCATCTCGGCTCCAGACAACATCTCCATGGTTTGCCTCCAGGCTTGGGTTTGGCGACTGACGACAGAACGCGTGTCCGTCTTGTCGCTCTGTTCAGTACAGGAAGTCCCTGCATTCTGATTATGAATGGCAGTTACCATAACCGCTGAAAATCTGGCAGGCAATTAGCAAACGATTCACCTCACCTTGCCCCAAAAGAGGAATAATAAGGTTAACAGGCGGGAATTGGTGAAATTGTCTGTAATAAGCAAAGACGATGATAATTCATCATTCGAATCACTTCCTGCTCAGTAATTCATGCATTTTTACGTCGCGATTTGATGCGCCAGTAAAATAGCTCAGCATAAAATTTCGCGCCAGGATGGCTAAACAGAAGAAAGCAGCCATCGGCGCATTCAACGCATTGGATGCCTTTTAACGGCGACAAACCGAGACCAGCAACTCTTCCATCCACTGATGGCCTTTATCGCGTCCCGCCGCTTCATGCCATGAAAGATAACAGGTACGGCTATTCAGTTTTAACGGTAAAGGTAAAACCTGGAGCTCTAATTTCCCGGCAAACTCTTCGGCTAACCAACGCGGGGCAATCGCCACAAGCTGCGTTTGAGAAACCACATTGAGTACACTCGTCAATGCCATTCCCTGATAAGCAACACAGGTTTTTTTATCCGTCGTGTCATACCATGGCTGGCTAAAAGATGCATAACGATCCAGCGCAACTACTGCGTGCTGTTCACAATAAATATCACTTTCACGAAGTGGCCCATTAATACGTGGATGTTTTTTACTGGCTACCAGCACCATCTCATCTTTAAACAACGGCACGCATGAGAATTCTGGTCGGCGAAATTCATCGTAGCCGATGACAAATTCTATTTCCTGGTAACGAAGTTGGTGTTCTGTATTTTGATTTAATGATGATTTAAAGGCCATGTGTATATTCGGCGCAACCTCATTCACTCTATTGTAAATGACAGAAGTGAGGAGATTATCAAGCGGACTGCACACGCAAAGATTAAAAACACGCTCGCTGGTCACGGGTTCAAAGCCCGATCCCGGCAGCTCATTTTGCACGAGTTGTAACGCCTGCCTGACCGAACCAAACAATTGGAAGGCGCGTGCCGTAGGCTGTATTCCTCGACCATAGCGCACAAAGAGTTCGTCATTAAACATGACCTTAAGCCGGGCCAGGGCATTGCTCACTGCCGGTTGCGACATTCCCAAAGAATGAGCTGCCCGCGTGATATTTTGTTCCTGCATAACCGCATCAAAAATAGTTAACAAATTGAGATCAACTTTGCGCAGTTGCGGTTTCGTTACCTCACTAATATGGGTGTTTTCAACTTGTTCTTCTGACATATCCTTCTCCGATATCATGCTAAATTCCATTTATCCCGGCAGCAATAACCTAAAGAAATATGATTTATCACGCATATAAGATAAGGAAAAGAGGAATTCAACAAAATAGGAATACATAAAGATAATTTAATGCCGGGATTTTCCCAACCCCATAAAAAGCACTAAATCATATGTTCCCGTTCAAATGAAACGGCAGACCAGAATCAAAACATAAATAGCGTGAATGCACAATACAGCCTCATTAAGCAATAAATGCGATCCAACAGAGATATTTCAATAGCACGAACAATATAATTTAACTTAATTTTATCATTTCGTCGCATTAGTTAAGAAAAATAATAACCCCAACAAATTAATCATGACTAATCATCAGGATAGCAAGCCCTCTTCAAAAATGTAAAAATATAACCAACTGCAAAGAAATGTTCATGAAAGGCACAAACAACGTCAAGTATGAAATAGCACTAATACCTTATTTTGATTTTTAACGGAATTACAGCACGATTAACTAAAATAGAACGCAGTGCCAAATCCGTTTTCATGCGCTTTTAGGGGCCTGGTGTTGACTTTGATTTCTGAATCCAGTACCACTAATGGCATATCGCATTTAATCGCATTCATCTGGAGCATGGTTAATGATTCGCAATGTTCGCTTCCTCGGTCTACTACTACTAAACGCATCCCATGTGCGCGGTAGACCGGTGGGCGACACTCAGCGTTGAGTCATCCTCCAGTTACACTAAGAACCCGCGCCTTGGCGCGGGTTTTTTTATGCTCGTAGCAAGGCGACCGAAGAGAGATAAGGACCAAACCATGAGCCAGCAAGTCGTTATTTTTGATACAACCTTACGTGATGGTGAACAGGCATTACAGGCAAGCCTGAGTGTGAAAGAGAAGCTGCAGATCGCTCTGGCGCTGGAACGTATGGGTGTTGACGTCATGGAGGTCGGCTTTCCGGTCTCTTCTCCGGGCGATTTCGAATCCGTACAGACTATCGCGCGTCAGGTTAAAAACAGCCGTGTCTGTGCGCTGGCACGCTGTGTCGAGAAAGATATTGATGTAGCGGCTGAATCATTGAAAGTTGCCGAAGCATTCCGCATCCATACTTTTATTGCCACCTCCCCCATGCATATCGCCACTAAACTGCGCAGTACGCTGGATGAAGTGATTGAACGCGCCATTTATATGATTACGCGCGCCCGTAACTACACCGACGACGTTGAATTCTCTTGCGAAGACGCAGGCCGTACTCCGATTGCTGACCTGGCGCGTGTGGTTGAAGCCGCCATCAACGCGGGTGCGAAAACCATTAATATTCCGGACACCGTTGGCTACACCATGCCGTTCGAATTCGCCAATATCATCACCGGCCTGTATGAACACGTGCCAAATATCGACAAAGCCATTATCTCCGTTCATACCCACGATGATTTAGGTCTGGCTGTCGGCAACGCTATTGCTGCTGTCCATGCTGGCGCACGCCAGGTTGAAGGGGCGATGAACGGCATCGGTGAGCGCGCAGGAAACTGTTCGCTGGAAGAGGTCATCATGGCCATCAAAGTGCGCAAAGACATCATGAATGTGCACACCGGCATTAATCATCACGAAATCTGGCGTACCAGCCAGACAGTTAGCCAGATTTGCAACATGCCAATCCCGGCGAACAAAGCCATTGTCGGCACCGGTGCCTTTGCTCACTCCTCCGGTATCCACCAGGATGGCGTGCTGAAAAACCGTGAAAACTACGAAATCATGACCCCGGAATCCATCGGTCTGAACCAGGTGCAGTTGAACCTGACGTCCCGCTCTGGCCGCGCGGCGGTGAAACACCGTATGGAAGAGATGGGCTACAAAGATACCGACTACAACATGGATCACCTGTACGACGCGTTCCTGAAACTGGCAGACAAAAAAGGCCAGGTCTTCGATTACGATCTGGAAGCGCTGGCGTTCATCAATAAACAGCAGGAAGAACCGGAACATTTCCGTCTGGATTATTTTAGCGTGCAGTCCGGCTCCAGCGATATCGCTACCGCCTCCGTGAAGCTGGCCTGTGGCGAAGAAACGAAAGCCGAAGCCGCCAACGGCAACGGCCCGGTAGACGCTGTTTATCAGGCGATTAACCGCATCACCGGTTATGACATTGAGCTGGTTAAATATGATCTCAATGCCAAAGGTCAGGGTAAAGACGCGCTGGGTCAGGTGGATATCGTCGTCACTTACAACGGGCGTCGTTTCCATGGTGTGGGTCTGGCAACTGATATCGTGGAATCCTCTGCCAAAGCGATGGTACACGTGCTGAACAACATCTGGCGCGCCGCAGAAGTCGAAAAAGAATTGCAACGCAAAGCTCAAAATAAAGAAAACAACAAGGAAACCGTGTGATGTCGAAGAATTACCATATTGCCGTGTTGCCGGGTGACGGCATTGGCCCCGAAGTCATGACGCAAGCCCTAAAAGTACTGGACGCCGTTCGTAGCCGTTTCGAAATGCGTATTACCACCAGCCACTATGATGTGGGCGGCATCGCAATTGACCGCCATGGCAATCCGCTGCCGCAGGCAACCGTCGAAGGCTGCGAGCAGGCAGACGCTATCCTGTTTGGCTCCGTAGGCGGTCCGAAATGGGAAAACCTGCCGCCAGCACAGCAACCGGAGCGTGGTGCTCTGTTGCCGCTGCGCAAACATTTCAAATTATTCAGCAACCTGCGTCCGGCTAAACTGTACCAGGGGCTCGAAGAGTTCTGCCCGCTGCGTGCCGATATTTCCGCTAACGGCTTTGACATTCTCTGCGTGCGCGAGCTGACGGGCGGTATTTACTTCGGTCAGCCAAAAGGCCGTGAAGGCAGCGGGCAGCACGAGAAAGCGTTTGATACCGAGGTCTATCACCGTTTTGAGATTGAACGTATTGCGCGTATCGCGTTTGAATCTGCGCGCAAACGCCGTAAAAAAGTGCATTCTATTGATAAAGCGAACGTGCTGCAGACCTCTCTGCTGTGGCGTGAAATCGTCAACGAAGTGGCACAGGAATACCCGGACGTTGAGCTGGCGCATATGTATATCGACAACGCCACAATGCAGTTGATTAAAGACCCGTCCCAGTTTGACGTATTGCTGTGTTCCAACCTGTTCGGCGACATCCTCTCTGATGAGTGTGCGATGATCACAGGTTCCATGGGCATGCTGCCGTCTGCCAGCCTGAACGAACAAGGTTTTGGTCTGTACGAGCCGGCTGGCGGTTCTGCGCCGGATATCGCGGGCAAAAATATTGCGAACCCGATAGCCCAAATTCTTTCTCTCGCACTGCTGTTGCGTTACAGCCTGGATGCCGACGACGCGGCAACCGCCATTGAAAGCGCCATCAACCGCGCATTAGAAGAAGGTGTGCGTACCGGTGATTTAGCCCGTGGCGCCGCAGCTGTTAGTACCGATGAGATGGGTGACATCATCGCCCGTTATATCGCAGAAGGGGTGTAATCATGGCCAGGACGTTGTACGAAAAATTGTTTGATGCGCATGTTGTGTACGAAGCGCCAAACGAAACCCCATTGTTGTATATCGACCGCCATCTGGTGCACGAAGTCACTTCACCACAGGCGTTTGACGGCCTGCGCGCGCATAATCGCCCGGTGCGTCAGCCGGGCAAGACCTTTGCGACCATGGATCATAACGTTTCCACGCAGACCAAAGACATCAATGCCTCCGGTGAGATGGCGCGTATCCAGATGCAGGAACTGATCAAGAACTGCAAAGAGTTCGGCGTTGAATTGTATGACCTGAACCACCCGTATCAGGGTATCGTGCACGTGATGGGGCCTGAACAGGGTGTCACCCTGCCGGGCATGACCATCGTCTGCGGCGACTCCCACACCGCCACTCACGGCGCGTTTGGTGCTCTGGCGTTCGGTATCGGGACCTCCGAAGTGGAGCACGTGCTGGCGACGCAGACCCTGAAACAGGGTCGCGCAAAGACCATGAAAATTGAAGTGAAAGGCAAAGCGTCGGCAGGTATTACTGCTAAAGATATTGTACTGGCGATTATCGGCAAAACCGGCAGCGCCGGCGGTACCGGGCACGTAGTCGAATTCTGTGGCGAGGCGATTCAGGCACTGAGCATGGAAGGTCGTATGACCCTGTGCAATATGGCTATCGAAATGGGTGCCAAAGCGGGCCTGGTCGCGCCGGATGAAACCACCTTCAACTATGTGAAAGGTCGTTTGCATGCGCCGAAAGGCAAAGACTATGACGATGCGGTGGAGTACTGGAAGACACTGAAAACCGACGACGGCGCGACCTTCGATACAGTTGTGACGCTGCAAGCCGAAGAGATTGCCCCGCAGGTCACCTGGGGGACTAACCCGGGTCAGGTCATCTCCGTTAATGACATCATTCCGGACCCGGCCTCCTTCGCCGATCCGGTTGAGCGTGCCTCAGCAGAGAAAGCGCTGGCCTATATGGGCCTGCAGCCAGGTGTACCTCTGACCTCCGTCGCCATTGATAAAGTCTTTATCGGCTCCTGCACCAACTCACGTATTGAAGATTTACGCGCCGCCGCAGAGGTTGCCAAAGGGCGCAAAGTTGCACCGGGCGTACAGGCGCTGGTGGTTCCAGGCTCTGGCCCGGTGAAAGCGCAGGCCGAAGCCGAAGGGCTGGACAAGATCTTTATTGAAGCCGGTTTCGAATGGCGTTTACCAGGCTGCTCTATGTGCCTGGCAATGAACAATGACCGTCTGAACCCGGGCGAACGTTGCGCATCCACCAGTAACCGTAACTTTGAAGGTCGTCAGGGGCGCGGTGGTCGTACGCACCTGGTCAGTCCGGCAATGGCCGCCGCGGCTGCGGTAACCGGTCATTTCGCTGATATTCGCAGCTTGTAAAGGAGATAATCATGGCAGAGAAATATACACAGCACACAGGCCTGGTTGTCCCACTGGATGCCGCCAATGTCGATACCGACGCCATCATTCCAAAACAGTTTTTGCAGAAGGTCACGCGTACCGGCTTTGGCGCACATCTGTTTAATGACTGGCGGTTCCTGGATGATAAAGGGGAAGTTCCGAACCCGGAATTCGTCCTGAACTTCCCGGAATATAAAGGCGCCTCTATTTTGCTGGCGCGAGAAAACTTCGGTTGCGGCTCATCACGCGAACATGCGCCCTGGGCATTAACCGACTACGGCTTTAGAACCGTTATCGCCCCAAGCTTCGCAGACATTTTCTACGGCAATAGCTTCAATAATCAGTTGCTGCCGGTGAAACTGAGCGATGAAGAAGTGGACGAACTGTTCAAACTGGTCCAGGCCAATCCGGGCATCTCGTTCGAGGTGGACCTCGAGGCGCAGGTAGTGAAAGCCGGGGGGAAATCGTACCCGTTTGTTATTGATGCGTTCCGCCGCCACTGCATGCTGAACGGTCTCGACAGTATTGGCCTGACTCTGCAGCATGAAGATGCCATCTCCAGCTACGAAAACAAGCAGCCCGCGTTTATGAATTAAACCTGTCTGCTGCTCTGGTGCCCGGTTTTTCGCCGGGCCTTTCACGTTTTATTTTGTGATTATCATCACAAAAACCATCACTTCTTTCTATCATATGCACAGATATTTGAACTTTTAAAATTTAATTATTTACTGTATCGCTCTTATTCTGTGCATTTCTTCTCTCTTTTTGTATAAACCCGGCAACACAAGTAAAAATACAGCTCAATTATTTAATATAAGAATACAAGCATGTGAAAAAACGGTTAATTGCATAGAAAGACACTATGGTTTCATGCAAAAAAAAGCATTATTTTTCCTCTCCCCCCCTCGTTATCTTTCCCACAGAAACATTTTAACTTTGGATATATCAGGGCCTCCGCATGTCGGCCTCCTGGATTTCCCGTGGAGAGAGCAAATGAGCCACTACCAACACCTTTTCACCCCGCTAACCATTAACGGGATGACGATAAAAAACCGGATCATCATGCCGCCAATGGGCACCAACCTGGCGAGCCTGAACGGTGAAGTCTCTCAGGAACAGTTGGAGTACTATGAACTGCGGGCAAAAGGGGGCACAGGCTTAATTACGATTGAGAATATTTGTATCGACTTCCCGTTCGCCTCAAATGGCACAACGCAGCTGCGTATCGATAACGATCAATATATTCCTGGGTTATTCAAATTAACTGAGACGCTGCATAAACACGGAGCCTGCGTCTCTATTCAGCTAAATCATGCGGGTGCTTCTGCTTATGCTTATCGCCTGAATGGCGAACAACCGCTCTCCTCTTCGAATATACCGTCGAAAAAGAACGGTAATATTCCTCGCCCCATGACACATGACGAAATATATCATGCGGTTAATAAATTTGGTGAAGCGGCAGAACGTGTAAAACGTGCGGGTTTTGATAGTGTGGAAATTCATGCAGGCCACTCTTATTTAATAAGCCAGTTCTTATCGCCTCTGTTTAATAAACGTACCGATGAATTTGGCGGCTCCCCGGAAAACCGCGCCAGAATATTAACGCTGGTGGTTGATAAAGTGCGCGCCAGCGTCGGTCCTCGCTTCCCGATTAGCCTGCGTTTCAGTGCCGATGATTTCCTTAAGGGCGGCAACACGCTGGAGGATACGCTACGTATGCTGGCACTTTGCCAGGATAAGGTCGACATTCTCAATGTTTCCGCCGCGCAAAACGACAACCTGAATCTGCAAATTGATCAGATGTCACTGGAAGATGGCTGGAAGCGTTATCTCTCCCGCGCCGTACGCGATAAGTTTAATAAACCGACTGTTATTGCTGGCAATATTCGCTCACCGAAAGTGGCCGAAGACATTATCGCAACGGGCGATGCAGACCTGATTGCGATCGGCCGTGGCCTGATTGCCGAACCGGAATGGGTGCAAAAGGTCCAGAGCGGCAATGAACGCCTGATGCGCAAATGCATCTCCTGCAATATCGGCTGCGCCGACCACCGTATCGCGCGCTCTCGTCCGCTGCGTTGCTCCATCAATCCGGACATTATCCATGGCGACGCTTATAAACTGCGCAGGGTAAATCGCGACACCCGTGTCGTGGTTATCGGTGCGGGAACCGCAGGTATGGAAGCCGCATGCACCGCCGCAGAAGTCGGTTGCCATACCTGGTTGCTGGAGAAGAAAAACAGCCTCGGCGGACTGGCCTCTGAAATCTCGCGCCTGCCGGAGAAAAAGCGTATCGCCGACTTCCCGCAATTTATGAAAAACCGGATGGCCGGTTTAGACAATTTAATGCTGCAGGTTGGTCAGAAGGCTACTGTTGAGCACATTGCCGGGCTACGGCCGAACCTGATTGTCAACGCCACGGGCTCAACACCGCTGCTGCCGCCGATTAACGGACTGAAAGAGTGCATTGACGTTGGGGGCGGCCGCGTCTTCTCCATTATCGGCATGATTCAGCACCTGGAGCAATTTGCGAATGTTCAAGGAAAACGCATCGCCGTTGTCGGCGGCGGTGCTGTTGGCCTGGATGTTATCGAATATTTCTCTGCACGCGGTGCTACTACCGTGCTGATTGAGATGCAGGAAGGTCCAGGACGCGATCTGGATATCATTACCAAAAATGCCATGTTGACCATGCTGGATGAGCACCACGTGGAACAGCACATGCAGACACAACTCATCGCCGTTCACCCCACACACTTTAGCGTCAAGAAAGCCGACCAGGCTTGCGACATTCCTTTTGACTACGGCTTTGTGTGCCTGGGAATGCGCGCCAACACCAGCGGTCTCAATGAAATTGAGCAATGGGCAAGAGCCAATAACGTAAAAATAATGAACATCGGCGACAGCCTGATGGCCCGGCGAATCATTGATGGCGTGCGCGAAGGGCGCAACGTGCTGGACACCCTCGAGGATATGGGTGCTCTGGGCAACCGCGAATCAACCAAAATTCCACTTCTAACATATTAAGGACTTTATCATGGCTGAACGTATTACGGGTCACACCGAGCTGATTGGACTGATTGCAACACCGATTCGCCATAGCATGTCGCCGACAATGCATAACGAAGCCTTTGCGCATCTGGGTCTGGATTATGTCTACCTGGCATTTGAAGTAGACAACCAGGAGCTGAAAGATGTTGTACAGGGTTTCCGGGCGCTTAAACTGCGCGGGTTTAATGTCTCCATGCCGAACAAAACCGCCATTTGCCAATACCTGGACAAACTTTCCCCGGCGGCAGAGCTGGTCGGTGCGGTGAATACCGTGGTTAATGACAATGGCGTACTGACGGGTCATATCACCGACGGTACCGGTTATATGCGCGCACTGGCTGAAGAAGGTATTGATATCATCGGCAAGAAAATGACGGTCCTGGGTGCGGGTGGCGCGGCAACGGCACTCTGCGTTCAGGCAGCACTGGATGGCGTAAAAGCGATCTCCATTTTCAACCAGAAAGACAAATTTTTCGCCAATGCGGAGCAAACTGTCGCCAAGATCCGCAATAACACCAACTGTGAAATTCATCTGTACGATCTGGCCGATCACGACAAACTGCGTCAGGAAATCGATAGCAGTGTGATCCTCACCAACGCTACCGGTGTGGGTATGAAACCGTTTGAAGGCCAGATGCTGCTGCCGAACGACAGCTTCCTGCGACCAGATCTCATCGTCTCTGACGTGATTTATAACCCGCGCAAAACCCACCTGTTGCAAGTGGCGGAGAAGAAAGGCTGCCGCACACTCAACGGCCTGGGAATGATGCTCTGGCAAGGGGCGAAAGCCTTTGAAATCTGGACAGGTAAAGAGATGCCGGTCGATTACGTCAAAAATATCCTTTTTTAAGGGTAAACATGATGAAAAATAAATATGTCCCAACTGCGGCCGGGCTGTACCTCAATTACCTGATCCATGGCATGGGGGTACTATTAATTACCCTCAACATGGCGAATTTACAGGAACAGTGGGGAACAGACAGAGCCGGCGTTTCGATTGTTATTTCGTCTTTAGGTATCGGCAAACTCGCCACCATCGTGACGGGTTTTCTGTCCGATCGCTACGGACGTAAGCCTTTTATTTATCTGGGTATTCTGAGCTATTTGCTCTTTTTCTTAGGTATTTTGCTGACCAAAAACATCTATGTTGCCTATTTCTTTGGCATCCTGGCTGGTCTGGCGAACAGCTTCCTCGACTCCGGGACCTACCCGGCGCTGATGGAATCTTTCCCGAACTCAGCAAGCCGTGCGAACGTGTTAATCAAAGCCTTTGTCTCGGCTGGGCAATTCCTGCTGCCCTTCATTATTAGCCTGTTGATTTGGGCGAATCTGTGGTTTGGCTGGTCATTTATCATTGCGGCTGTGTTGATGGTTATTAGCGCCATCTATTTGATCAAAATGCCCTTCCCTGACAACGGGGCCAAAAAAGAGACCGCAGAGAAACCTGGTGCAGCGACAACAACGCAGTCAGATGCCGGTACCATGGATATGCTGGTGTTCACGCTGTATGGCTATATCGGTATGGCGACCTTTTACCTGGTCAGTCAGTGGCTGGCGCAGTACGGCCAGTTCGTTGCGGGTATTCCCTACGAATCAGCAATCAAGTTACTGAGTATCTACACGGCGGGCTCGTTGACCTGTGTATTTGTCACCGCGACCTTTGTGAAAAACGTCATTAACTCGGCCGTTGCGATGATTCTCTACACCGGCATCTCGATGATTTCGTTGTTGATTGTTTGCATGTTCCCGACGCCGATGATTGTGACCGGTTTTGCTTTCGTGATCGGTTTCTCAGCCGCAGGCGGGGTATTGCAGTTGGGTGCGACCATCATGGCAATGAGTTTCCCGCAAGGGAAAGGTAAAGCCACCGGGATCTTCTACACTGCCGGCAGTATTGCCAGCTTCACGATCCCGTTGATCACGGCGAAACTGTCCAAAATCAGCATCGCCAGCATTATGTGGTTTGATTTGATTATCGCCATAATCGGCTTTGTGATTGCGCTGTACATCGGTTATCGTCAGTTTCAGGCTCGCGCTGCCCAAAAAACGGTCCGCGCAACCGCCACAGCCTGACGGTTCGGCGAGAATATTATGGATACCAACATGACTAAAGCAGTAACGGTTAAAAACATCACCTTTCAGGAAGGGAGCACGCTTATCTGTGTGCCGCTGATCGGCAAAACGCTCGACGAACTGAAAGCAAATGCACGGACTCTGGCCACCGCAGGTGCCGATCTTATCGAATGGCGTGTCGACCACTTCACACAAGTTCGCGAACCGCAGCTTGTGCAACAGGCGCTGAGCGACATTCGTCAGATTCTGGCTGATATTCCGCTGTTATTTACCTTCCGCAGCAAAAAAGAAGGCGGCGAAACAGAAATCAGCGATGAGGCCTATTTCGAGCTTAATCGTCAGGCAGCCATCAGCGGTCTGGCCGATCTTATTGATATTGAGCTGTTCAACGATGAAGCGCATATTCGTGCAGTCATCGATGTGGCCCATGGCGCTGGTGTCAAAGTCATCATGAGTAATCATGATTTCCACAAAACGCCCGCCCAGGAAGATATCATCTATCGTCTTCGCCGCATGCAGGAGCTGGGCGCAGATCTGCCGAAGATCGCGGTTATGCCGCAAACGCCGCAGGATGTGCTGACACTGCTCTCCGCCACGCTGACCATGAAAGAGAAATATGCGACACGCCCAATTATTACCATGTCGATGGCAAAAATGGGTGGCGTCAGTCGTGTAACGGGTCGCCTGTTTGGTTCAGCGATGACGTTCGGTACCGTAGGCCAGGCCTCGGCACCAGGGCAGATCGCCATCAAAGAACTGCGTGAAATGATGGATATTCTGTACTAAAACAAGAAAACCCGGAGCCTGTCTCCGGGTTCTTGTTAGCGCTTTTGCTGGCTGTCATCAATAATAAAGTTTCTAAAGGATTGAATCGCTGGTGAAAGCACGCGATCTTTCATAGTCGCCAGGTAGATATAACGCGGCGGGATCTTATTTTTAATCGCCAGAATATGGACGTTATAATACGAGAGTGCAGAAATTCTTGGCATGATCGCAATACCGTAATCAATACTGACCAGCCCCGCCATCGCCGTATCCTCATCAACATAACAGGCGATATCAGGCACCAGTTTTTGCTGCATAAAGACGTTATCAATAAACGGCCGTAAGCCGCTGTTCTCCGAAAAGTAGATATACGGGTAATGGATTGTCTCAACAAGATCCACTTCATTTTGATACAAGCGCGCCAGTGGATGATCCTTCGCGGTGACGACGACCAATTCCTGTTGAATAATAGGGATAAAATCAATATCCGGTTCATCCGGGATATATGAGCAAATCGTTAAGTCGCTCTTGCCAGCTTTCAACTCCTGCAATAAAGTCAGAGACGTCCCCTGAGTAAAGGAGAAGGTCACGTTATGTCGGGCTGGAAGTGTAGAATATTTGTGAATTAGCTGCGGGACAACATATTCACCCATTGTATATATAAAGGCAATGCGAATATTCTCCTTATTTTCCAGGCCACTTTTCTGCAAAGTCATGCGGCCATTTTCCAGAGACGTTAGCGCATCTTCGACATAGGGAAGAAAGCGTTTTCCGTTTTGCGTAATTTCGACATTCCGACCTTTTCTGGCAAACAAGGATACACCAAGCTCCTTCTCTAACTCAGAGATAGCGTGGCTTAGGGAGGGTTGAGTGATGAAGAGACTGGAAGCCGCCTCCGTGTAGTGCTCCGTTTCCGATAAACGCTTAAAATAATAAAGTTGCTTTAGGTTCATTATTTTTGACCGTATAATATAAAATTGATATTGCATTGAATATAGCACAGCACAGGTCGTCCCCTGTGGGTAAAACATGAATTCTTGGGCAATATCAAATATTCATATGATGCGGTGAATAATATGTTAAGCGTTAGTTTATAGCGTGAAAATAAAGAGCGGAAAGATAAAGTATTTCTGCATATTAAGGAATATGCAAAAATATTTTAAATATTAAAGGAAACTACTATGAGGACAAGTATCAGCCAGGAAAGTGCTGTGCCTTTAGCAGGCCAACAAAAGCGAACCAAAGCGCGAATTGTAATTTTATTGTTATTATCTATCGGTACGATGATCAATTATCTGGATCGTACCATATTAGGTATTGTCGCTCCGGCACTCAGCAATGAGATCCATATCGATCCCGCCATGATGGGTATCGTGTTCTCAGCCTTTGCATGGACCTACGCGCTGGCGCAAATCCCCGGAGGAATGTTTTTAGATCGCTTCGGAAACAAAATAACCTACGCCCTTTCTATCTTTTTCTGGTCAGCTTTCACCTTACTGCAAAGTTTTTCAGTGGGCTTAAAATCTCTACTGCTATTTCGTTTAGGCCTTGGGATCAGTGAAGCTCCCTGTTTCCCGGTTAACAGTCGCGTCGTAGGAACATGGTTTCCACAGCATGAACGCGCCCGGGCAACGGCAACATATACCGTTGGGGAATATATTGGCCTGGCCGCTTTCTCGCCGATTTTATTTTTAATCCTTGAACACCACGGCTGGAGAACATTATTTTTCATCACCGGCGCACTCGGCATCGCCTTTACGTTTGTATGGTGGAAATTTTATAAAGAGCCCCACGAATCAACAACGGCAAATAAAGAAGAGCTGGAATACATTGGCGTCGGTAATAAAGAAAAAGGTAGTGAAAACATCCCTTTTAACTGGCCGGATGCCAAAAAACTGCTGTGCTGCCGACAGGTCATTGGCGCCAGTTTAGGGCAATTTGCAGGTAACACCACGCTGGTGTTCTTTCTGACATGGTTTCCCACGTATCTTGCCCACGAGCGGCATCTCCCGTGGCTGCACGTCGGTTTTTTTGCGACCTGGCCGTTTCTCTCGGCGGCGGTAGGCATCATTTTTGGCGGATGGATTTCAGATAAATTATTGAAAAAAACCGCATCGGTAAATATCAGCAGGAAGCTGCCGATCATCTCCGGCCTGCTGCTCTCCAGTTGTATTATCACAGCGAACTGGGTATCGAATAACACGCTGGTGATTGTGATTATGTCGATTGCCTTTTTCGGCCAGGGCATGGTCGGACTAGGCTGGACGTTAATTTCCGACATTGCGCCGAAAAATATGGCGGGGCTGACAGGTGGGATCTTTAACTTCTGCGCTAATATGGCGTCCATTATTACGCCACTGATCATAGGGTTTATTATTTCCGGTACCGGTAATTTCTTCTACGCGCTTATCTATATTGGCCTGACGGCGCTGATTGGCGTTGTCGCTTATATTTTTATCATTGGCGATATCAAACGCATTGTACTGAAATAACCCACCGCTCCCGGCAACCGTCAGCCGGGAGCGTTTTTCGCCTCAGATGTCTTTGACCCGGCTGGTCAGAAAAAGCGTCACCAGCGAAAGCACCGCTATCACCCAGTACACCTTCCCATGGCCGAAGCTTTGTGCCAGCGCGCCCTGTATCACCCCGGCGAGGATCACCCCCGTAGAGATACTGTTAGTGAACAGCGTCGTTGCGGACCCGGCGCGGCCTGGCATCAGATCCTGAAACCATAGCATGCCTATACCGGCAATAATCCCAATAAAGATAGCGTTAAAGAGTTGCAGACCAAGCAGAGCTTCACGGCTATGGAACATGATAAGCCCCACATAGAAGACCACGCCCGCCGCCACTGCGCTGACCATCATCCTGCGTTTACCAAAGCGCTTAACGTAGTAACCTGCCAGGATCATTGCCGGGATCTCAAGCCCCGCGGCCGTTCCCATTAACACGCCCGCCAGACTGTCCGGTAACCCCAGCTCGCTGCTGATCCACAGCGGCATATCAATGATGTACATCGTGTTGCAGGTCCACATCATCGTCGAGGCGATAAACAACATACGGACGTTCTTATTGCCCCAGCCACTGACTTCTGTAACAGCAATATCCGCAGGCTGTTCAATTCGCTTCACAGAGGGCAACCAGAGCGCCACCAATACCAGGCTGATTACGAAGATACCAGCGGCAATCGAGTACATGGCGGTAAAGCCATAGTTGAGTGCCAGCATGAAGGCCATCGGCGGGCCAATAACCCATGCCACCGAAATTTGTGCACGCATGATCGAGCTGAACATCACCACTTCACGCGCCGAACTGTCTGCGTATTCCCGCGCCAGCGCGAAAAGCTGCGGCATAGCAGTACTGGCCAGCGACGCCAGCATCACACCACAGGTGATTAAGGTCAGATAATGTCGATTGAAGGCAAACAGAAGGGCGTTACCCACCGCCATCAGACAGCAAAACATAATCAGTTTTTTGCGATCGCCCTGTTGGTCAGAGCGTTTTGCCAGCCCGAGGCTGACCAGGATCCCGGCAATGGCGTTAACGGTATAAAACAGTCCAACCCAAAACGGTTGCGCCCCCACCTCGCGACTCAGAAACAGGCTCAGCGTTGGGGCCTGCAAAGCACCAGCAACACCGATCATAAACGCGACGATCATAAAAGCGATGAAGACCCCATTCAGGCGACGTCCCATCGTGACTAACCAGAGCATAAAGATCCCTTGCATGCGAAAGAAACGAAAAAAGCCAGCAGATAATAACTGCTGGCGTGGTGATTAGCACCAATACTCAGTCACACATGATGGACGCGTTTCAGGGTTTCGAGACCGGGATTGTCACTTCCCACTGCATTAATTCTTCGAGCATTTTCAGCCGCTGATTCGTACTCAAACGAAAGAGCCGGGACGCATTCTGCGTAGCACGAAAATACGCTAAGTAAAATTGCTGTGTAGACGATCTCTCCATAACCACCTCCTCGCTTCATCACGGAAGATTATTGGCTTAATATAGGGATTAATAAATTGCTGACTTTTCATCAGGAGTTCCCCTTTTATGCCATCAGGTCGCCTGCAACAACAGTTCATTCGTCTGTGGCAATGTTGCGACGGGAAATCTCAGGAGACAACGCTCAATGAGTTGGCCGATCTGCTGAGCTGTTCCCGTCGCCATATGCGGACCCTGCTCAATACCATGCAAGAGCGCGGCTGGCTGACGTGGGAGGCTGAAGCCGGTCGCGGCAAGCGTTCGCGCCTGACTTTTCTTTATACCGGCCTCGCTTTACAGCAACAGCGGGCAGAGGATTTGCTGGAGCAGGATCGTATCGAGCAACTGGTTCAACTGGTGGGTGATAAGAGCGCCGTCCGCCAGATGCTAATCTCGCATTTGGGCCGCAGCTTCCGCCAGGGGCGGCATATTCTGCGGGTTTTGTACTACCGTCCGCTGCGTAACCTGCTGCCAGGCACCGCCCTGCGGCGCTCTGAAACCCACATGGCGCGGCAAATTTTTAGCGCTCTGACTCGCATAAATGAGGAAAATGGGGAACTGGAAGCCGATATCGCGCATCACTGGAAAGCGATCACGCCACTCCACTGGCGTTTTTATTTGCGCCCCGGCATCCATTTTCACCATGGCCGTGAACTCGAAATGCGCGATGTTATTGCGTCCCTCGAACGGGTTTGCACGCTGCCGCTCTACTCGCATATCACCCAGGTTATCTCCCCGACGCCCTGGACGCTGGATATTCATCTTTCACAACCGGACAACTGGCTGCCCTGGCTGATGGGGCATGTACCCGCCATGATCCTGCCGCAGGAGTGGAACTCGATGGCCAACTTCGCCAGCCATCCGGTCGGCACCGGGCCTTACGCTGTCACCCGCAATAACAATAACCAACTGAAAATCCATGCGTTTGATGATTACTTCGGGTATCGCGCGCTTATTGATGAAGTCAATGTCTGGGTACTGCCGGAAATTGGTGATGAACCGAACGGCGGCCTGACTATCGACGGGCCAACCGACGGTGAAAAAGCGGTCGAAAGCCGCCTTGAAGAGGGCTGTTATTATTTGCTCTTCGACGGACGCTCGCACCGGGGAGCAAACCAGGGGGTTCGCGACTGGATAAGCCAGGTGCTCTCCCCTACCCGGCTGCTCTATCACGCCGAAGAACATTATCAGCAGTATTGGTTCCCGGCGTACGGACTGCTGCCGCGCTGGCACCATGCGCGACCAGCCAGTGGTGAAAAACCGGCGGGGCTGGAATCGCTCACGCTGACCTTCTACCGCGATCACAACGAGCATAAAGCCATTGCCAACACCATGAGCAAGCTACTGGCGCAACATGATGTACGCCTGGAGATACAAGAGGTGGATTATGAAGAGTGGCACCGTGGCGATATCGTCAGTGATATCTGGCTTAATAGCGCCAACTTCACGCTGCCGCTCGATTTTTCTCTCTTCACGCATTTGTATGAAGTTCCGCTGATTCAACACTGCGTTCCGCTGGACTGGCAGGCCGATGCTGAGCGTTGGCGCGCCGGGAAAATGAATCTGGCCGTCTGGTGCCAGCAGTTACTGGAAAGCAAAGCCATGGTACCGCTGATTCACCACTGGCTGCGGATTCAGGGCCAGCGCAGTATGCGCGGTCTGCGTATGAACACCCTTGGCTGGTTTGACTTTAAATCCGCATGGTTCGCTCCGCCGGACCCGTAACCACTGAGATTCCGGCTCTTCCTGCTGAATGATGAAGGGGCGCTTTCAGAAAACTTACAAAATCATTACAATGGCGCGGTGCTCAACGGGGTGCTGCGCCAAAAGCGTGTGCTGAGAAAATACCCGTCGAACCTGATCCGGATAACGCCGGCGAAGGGATTTGAGGCTATCGCTTAAATCCTCTTTGCCACCCATTTTTGAGGTGCAAAGTGCTTAAAAAAGTTCTGCCATTCCTGCTGCTTGCCGCAGCGCCTGCTTTCGCGAAACCGACCCTGACCGTTTACACCTACGACTCCTTCTCTGCGGAATGGGGACCGGGGCCTGCGGTAAAAAAAGCCTTCGAAGCCGACTGCAACTGCGAACTGAAATTTGTCGCGCTGGAAGATGGCGTATCGCTGCTTAACCGCCTGCGCATGGAGGGTAAAAACAGCAAAGCGGACGTGGTGCTGGGGCTGGATAACAATTTGCTTGAAGCCGCCACGCAGACCAAACTGTTCGCCAAAAGCGGTATTTCACCCGACGCCGTTACCGTGCCTGGCGGCTGGAAAAACGACACCTTCGTTCCCTTCGATTATGGCTGGTTCGCGTTCGTTTATGACAAAAATAAACTGCAAAACCCGCCAAAGAGCCTGAAAGAACTGGTAGAAAGCTCGCAGAAATGGCGTGTGATTTATGAAGATCCGCGTACCAGCACACCAGGTCTCGGCCTGCTGCTGTGGATGCAGAAAGTGTACGGCGATAAAGCCCCGGAAGCCTGGCAAAAACTGGCGGCCAAAACCGTGACGGTCACCAAAGGCTGGAGCGAAGCGTACGGTCTGTTCCTGAAAGGGGAAGGCGACCTGGTGCTGAGCTATACCACCTCTCCGGCCTATCACATCATTGAAGAGAAGAAAGACAACTACGCAGCCGCAGCATTTACCGAAGGCCACTATCTGCAAGTTGAAGTCGCAGCCCGAACCGCCGCCAGCAAGCAGCCGGAACTGGCAGAGAAGTTCCTGAAATTTATGGTCTCTCCTGCATTCCAGAATGCCATCCCGACCGGCAACTGGATGTACCCGGTCAGCAATGCCTCGCTGCCCGCCGCATTCGATACATTGGTGAAGCCGCAAACCTCGCTGGAATATACCCCGCAAGACGTCGCAACCCAGCGCGGCGAATGGATTAACGCATGGCAACGCGCCGTCAGCCGCTAACCTTCGGCTGGCTGGTTCCCGGACTGGCCGCCGCCGCCCTGATGGTGGCGGTGGCCTTCTCCGCGTTTCTCGCGCTCTGGCAAAACGCTCCCGCGGCCGATCTGGCGGCACTCCTGCACGATAGTTATCTGTGGCACGTGGTGCGTTTCTCTTTCTGGCAGGCCTTTCTGTCGGCGCTGCTCTCCGTCGCACCGGCTATCTTTCTCGCCCGCGCGTTCTATCGGCGACGCTTCCCTGGCCGTCTTGCCCTGCTGCGTCTGTGCGCCATGACGCTGATCCTCCCGGTGCTGGTTGGGGTATTTGGTATTCTGAGTGTTTATGGCCGCCAGGGCTGGCTTGCCTCGGCGTTTCGCGCAGCAGGTCTGGAGTGGACATTTTCACCGTACGGATTGCCCGGCATTCTGCTGGCGCACGTCTTTTTTAACCTGCCGATGGCGGCCCGTCTGCTGCTCCAGACGCTGGAGCAGATCCCCGGCGAGCAGCGACAACTGGCCGCGCAGTTGGGTATGCGCGGCTGGTCTTTCTTCCGCTATGTCGAGTGGCCCTGGCTACGCCGCCAGATCCCGCCTGTCGCCGCCCTGATTTTCATGCTCTGCTTTGCAAGCTTTGCCACTGTGCTGTCGCTGGGCGGCGGCCCGCAAGCAACGACGATTGAACTGGCTATCTATCAGGCGTTGAGTTACGACTTCGACCCAGGCCGAGCAGCGCTGCTGGCGTTAATTCAGATGATCTGCTGCCTGGGGCTGGTTCTGCTTAGCCAGCGCCTTAGCAAAGCCATTTCCGTGGGCAGCCATCAGATTCAGGGCTGGCGCAACCCGGAAGATCGCTTTTTCAGCCGTATCGCCGACTACACGCTCATCGCACTGGCGCTTCTTCTTCTGTTGCCCCCCCTGCTGGCGGTCATTATCGATGGCCTGAACCTCAGCCTTCTTCATGTGCTTGCTCAGCCCGTGCTCTGGCAGGCAATCTGGACCTCTGTGCGCATTGCCCTGGGAGCGGGGTTGCTGTGTGTCACGTTAACCATGATGCTGCTCTGGAGCAGCCGTGAGCTACGCGCCCGCCAGCATCAACTGGCCGGACAAGCGCTGGAGATGAGCGGCATGCTGATTCTGGCAATGCCTGGTATTGTGCTGGCGACCGGCTTTTTCCTGCTGCTCAATAACAGCATCGGCCTGCCCTCGTCCGCCGATGGCATCGTGATTTTCACCAATGCGTTGATGGCTATTCCCTATGCCCTGAAAGTACTGGAGAACCCCATGCGGGATGTGACGGCACGCTACAGCCTGCTCTGTCAGTCTCTGGGGATTGAAGGTTTCAACCGGTTAAAGGTCATCGAACTGCGTGCCCTTAGAGCACCGCTGGCGCAGGCGCTGGCCTTTGCCTGCGTGTTGTCGATTGGTGATTTTGGCGTTGTGGCGTTGTTTGGCAATGACGATTTCCGTACGTTGCCCTTCTATCTTTATCAGCAAATTGGCGCCTATCGCACGCAGGATGGTGCGGTTACCGCGCTGATTTTGCTGCTACTGTGCTTTTTACTGTTCACCCTTATCGAAAAACTTCCGGGCCGCCATGCTAAAACTGACTGATGTAACCTGGCTGTATAAGCATTTACCCATGCGTTTTACGCTGTCGATCCAACAGGGCGAACAGGTCGCCGTACTTGGGCCTAGTGGGGCCGGGAAAAGTACGCTGCTCAATTTAATCGCCGGTTTTCTCTCCCCGGCCAGCGGCGTCATTATGATTGAGAATAGCGATCATACGCGCACGCCACCTTCGCGGCGCCCGGTGTCGATGCTATTTCAGGAGAACAACCTCTTTACCCATCTCACGGTGCGGCAAAATATTGGTCTGGGGCTGAACCCTGGCCTAAAACTGTCTTCTGCGCAAAATACAAAACTTGAGGCCATTGCCAGCACTATGGGGCTGGATACGTTGCTTGGCCGCATGCCGGATCAGCTTTCTGGCGGCCAGCGGCAGCGTGTGGCACTGGCCCGTTGTCTGGTGCGTGAACAACCCGTGCTCTTGCTGGATGAACCCTTCTCCGCGCTCGATCCGGCCCTGCGCCAGGAGATGCTTGCACTGGTAAAAGAGGTTTGTCATCGCCAGCAGTTAACGCTGTTGATGGTGTCGCACAATGTGGAAGATGCCGCCCGTATCGCGTCGCGCGCGTTGGTGATTGCCGATGGTCGTATCGCCTGGGACGGGCAAACAGACGAACTGCTCAGCGGCAACGCGCCTGTCTCCTCGCTGCTTGGGATCAGGTAACCACTTTTTGCAAAATAGACAGGTAGATGGGCATTAAAGGGTGGCGAACCAGAATTGTTACCGCAAACACGGCCCCCACCGTCAGCAGCGGCGCCAGCCAGAACAATCGGCGACGCGGCAGATATACCGTTAAACGATCCAGTCCGGCTTTACCACTACGCCACAGGCGCCAGCACATCCAGAACGCCAGCCAGAGCAGCACCGCTGCCAGCAGCAGCAGCCATTTAAAGTTACCGCTCTGCTCCCCCGCCGGGATATCAATCGCCGCTCCCGCCAGAATGCCAGGCAAGAAATAGAAAGGCGGCCACAGCAGGCAACCAAGGATGTTCGGCGGGATAAACTTCGTGACCGGCAGATCAAGCATGCCCGCGACCATCGGCACAACCGGACGCGTCGGCCCCACAAACCGCCCCACCAGAATGGTGAACATACTGTGCTGATGCAGCGCATGCTCGGTTTTATTCAGCAGCGCTTTGTTCTTGCGAATGAATGACCAGCGGTGCAGCGGTTTTTTGAAACGCCAGCCGAGCCAGAATGAGATCCAGTCCCCCAGCAGACATCCCACAATCCCCGCCATCCAGGCGTGCCAGAAATTCACTTCACCGCTGCCAATCAGCGCCCCGAGTGCCGCCATCATCACGGTGCCGGGTAGAATAAGCCCCACCAGCGCCAGCGACTCCAGAAAAGCCACGAGCGCAATCGCAATCAGCGTATAGGCCGTAGATTGGGTAACAAAGTGTTCCAGCAGTGCTTGCATATGTTTTCCGGTCAAAAAATGAAGCTGGAATTCTCCAGGCGCATACCCTGAGGGTCAAGCTTCAATTATCTGAATATTTTGCCGGTTATGACAGGTTGCCGGGCCACTCCTTGCCTATCTTTACGCTCTATTCACATCCTGCACGAAATTCACTGGGGCTGGCGCCGGTACATTTTTTAAAAACGCGTGAGAAATAGAGCTGATCTTCAAAGCCGACATTACGCCCCACGCTGGCGATTGGCATACGCGTAGTGCTCAACAGCAGCTTCGCCTGACTGATACGCTGATCCTCGCGCCAGCTCAGCACGCTTACCCCCAATTGCTGACGGAACAGGTGCGAGAGACGGGACGGCGACAGACACACATGCTGCGCGACGCTGGCGATATCAAAATGGTTGTCCGCCAGATGATCGCTGATGTACTGGCAGGCGTCGCGAACGCGGTTATCGAGCGGCGGATGCAGTGATTCATTGATGGCATCCATACGGCGCAATAACAGTTGTTCGAGCAGATTTATCGCCAGCAATTCTGCGTAACGCCCTCCGCTCTGCCCGGCATCGATAATCTGCCCAAAGAGCTCGCTAAACTGCGCCAGCCAGGGCTCTTCCGGGCGAAAGAAACCAGTCTGCGCGAAAATGGTCGGCCAGCTTAGCCACTCATGCCAGTAGGCGCGCGGACGGAAGTAGACCCACTGGTGATACCACTCTTTGGCATCCGGGTGGCGGCCATAGTGATGAATTTCTCCCGGCGGGAACAAAATCATGTCGCCGGGGCGGCAAACGTACTGTTTCCCGTGGTTATTAATGACCCCCTCACCGCGAATGGTGAAATTGAGAATGTACCCCTTCATTCCCAGCGGACGATCGATAAAGAAATCGAGATAGCCCTCGGACTCGATAGGGGTCAACCCCGCCACCAGATGGGCGTTAAACGAGTAACCAGGCAACAGAGGATCATTTTGTGACTCAGCCATAAACTCGATACTCCGGGCATCATGAAGGAAACCAATTGTCCATATTGATACGCTTTTCATTAATCAGGCGTTTTGACCAGGCACAAGGAAAACGCCGCCACTTTTAACCCCGCCAGATAAAAGCAATTACGCCATTTTTATGACGCAAAGGGGACAAAAAGGGTCAACCAAAGTGTCTATAAAGGCGATTAAAATGTCCACATAGAATTTTTGCACACGGTCACACTTTGCACTCCCATAGCATTTTCGTCCATAAGATTAGCGAATCCTGCCTGACGCTTTTTCCCGCCGATCACTATGTTTCTCCATAAGGTTATTCTTCATGGAGCAACACGATGGCAATCACAATTGGCCTCGATTTTGGCAGCGACTCCGTTCGCGCACTGGCGGTGGACTGTACCTCTGGGGCAGAAATCGCCACCAGCGTGGAGTGGTACCCTCGCTGGCAAGAAGGGCGTTACTGCGACGCGGCACATAATCAATTTCGCCACCATCCCCGGGACTATATCGAGTCGATGGAAATGGCGCTTAAAAGCGTGCTGGCAGAACTGACGCCTGAACAGCGTGCCCAGGTCAGAGGCATTGGCGTGGACAGCACCGGTTCAACGCCTGCTCCTGTCGACGCAGAAGGCCGGGTTCTGGCACTGCGTCCGGAATTTGCAGACAACCCCAATGCGATGTTTGTGTTGTGGAAAGATCATACGGCGGTCGAAGAAGCCGAAGCGATCACCGCCCTGTGCCACGCAACGGGTAAAGTCGACTATTCACGCTACATCGGCGGGATTTATTCCAGCGAATGGTTCTGGGCAAAAATCCTGCACGTGACCCGTGCCGACAGCAATGTCGCCCAGGCTGCCGCATCGTGGATTGAACTGTGCGACTGGGTGCCTGCCCTGCTCTCCGGCACCACCCGTCCGCAGGATATCCGCCGTGGTCGCTGCAGCGCCGGGCATAAATCCCTGTGGCATGAAAGCTGGGGTGGTTTACCCCCCGCCAGCTTCTTCGATGAACTGGATCCAATCCTCAACAAACACCTGCCCTGCCCGCTCTTTACCGACACTTATACCGCCGATATCCCGGTTGGCACGCTGACGGCGGAATGGGCGCAACGCCTTGGCTTACCGGAAACGGTGGTTATTTCCGGCGGCGCGTTCGACTGCCATATGGGGGCAGTAGGCGCAGGCGCACAGCCCAACACGCTGGTCAAAGTCATTGGTACGTCGACTTGCGACATTCTTATCGCTGATAAGCCGAGCGTCGGCGACCGTGCCGTGAAAGGCATCTGTGGTCAGGTGGATGGCAGCGTGGTACCCGATTTTATTGGTCTGGAAGCAGGTCAATCGGCATTCGGCGATATCTACGCCTGGTTTGGCCGCATTCTCGGCTGGCCGCTGGAGCAACTGGCGCTGCAACATCCTGAACTGAAGACGCAAATTAAAGCCAGCCAGAAACAACTGCTGCCAGCCCTGACAGAGGCCTGGGCGCAAAACCCATCGCTGGAACACCTGCCGGTTGTCCTCGACTGGTTCAACGGCCGCCGTACGCCGAACGCGAACCAGCGCCTGAAAGGGGTGATCACCGACCTGAATCTTGCAACCGATGCCCCGGCGCTCTTTGGCGGGCTGATTGCCGCTACTGCCTTTGGCGCACGCGCCATTATGGAATGTTTCACCGAGCAAGGTATCGCGGTGGACAACGTCATGGCGCTGGGGGGTATCGCCCGTAAAAACCGCGTCATCATGCAGGCCTGCTGCGATGTGCTTAATCGCCCGCTGCAAATTGTCGCCTCGGATCAGTGCTGTGCACTCGGTGCGGCTATTTTTGCCGCCGTCGCCGCAGGGGTTCACACCGATATTCCTGCTGCACAGCAGCAAATGGCCAGCCAGATCGAAAACACGCTGCAACCCGCACCTGCGCAGGCTCAACGCTTTGAACAACTCTACCGCCGCTACCAGCAATGGGCGAAAAGCGCCGAGCTTCACTATCTCCCTGTAGCTGCGCCAGCAACGCAGGCAGCGCTCACTCACTAAGGACACAATAATGACGATTTTTGATAATTATGAAGTTTGGTTTGTGATTGGCAGCCAACACCTTTACGGACCCGAAGCCCTGCGTCAGGTGACGCAGCATGGCGAGCAAGTGGTTAACGCGCTGAACGCTGAGGCCAAACTGCCCTGCAAACTGGTTCTTAAGCCGCTCGGCACCTCGCCGGATGAGATAACGAATATCTGCCGTGACGCCAACTATGACGACAAATGCGCCGGTATGGTGGTGTGGCTGCATACCTTCTCACCGGCAAAAATGTGGATTAACGGCCTGACAATCCTCAACAAACCGCTTCTGCAATTCCACACTCAGTTTAACGCTGCCCTGCCGTGGGACAGCATCGACATGGACTTTATGAACCTGAACCAGACCGCGCACGGCGGCCGTGAGTTCGGCTTTATCGGTGCACGCATGCGCCAACAGCATGCGGTGGTGACCGGCCACTGGCAGGACAAAAAAGCGCATCAGCGTATTGGTGCCTGGATGCGCCAGGCCGTGTCCAAACAGGATACCCGTCATCTGAAAGTGTGCCGTTTCGGCGACAACATGCGTGAAGTGGCGGTAACCGACGGCGATAAAGTAGCCGCACAAATCAAGTTCGGTTTCTCCGTCAACACCTGGGGCGTGGGCGATCTCGTTCAGGTAGTCAACAGCATCAGTGAAGGTGATGTTAACGCGCTGGTCGACGAGTATGAAAGCAGCTACCGCCTGACCGCAGCCGCACAGGTGAACGGCGACAAGCGTCAGAATGTGATTGATGCCGCACGCATTGAGCTGGGTATGAAACGCTTCCTGGAACAGGGGGGCTTCCACGCCTTTACCACCACATTCGAAGATTTACACGGCCTGAAACAGCTTCCGGGCCTGGCGGTTCAACGCCTGATGCAGCAGGGCTACGGCTTTGCGGGCGAAGGCGACTGGAAAACTGCCGCTCTGCTTCGCATCATGAAGGTGATGTCGACCGGTCTGCAGGGCGGCACCTCCTTTATGGAGGACTACACCTATCACTTCGAAGAGAACAACGATCTGGCACTCGGCTCGCACATGCTGGAAGTGTGCCCGTCTATCGCGCTGGATGAGAAACCGATCCTGGATGTTCAGTACCTCGGCATTGGCGGTAAAGCCGATCCGGCACGCCTGATCTTCTCTACCAAAACCGGCCCGGCCATTAACGCCAGCCTGATCGATCTGGGGGATCGCTTCCGCCTGCTGGTGAACTGCGTTGATGCCGTTAAAACGCCGCACGATCTGCCAAAACTGCCCGTTGCGAACGCATTGTGGAAAGCACAGCCGGATCTACAGACCGCCTCCGAAGCCTGGATTCTGGCAGGCGGCGCGCACCATACCGTGTTCAGCCACGCCCTGAACCTTGATGACATGCGCCAGTTCGCTGAGCTACACGGTATCGAAATTGTGACTATCGATAACGAAACTCGCCTGCCTGCCTTTAAAGACGCTTTGCGCTGGAACGAAGTGTATTACGGCTCCAAACGTTAACAGGGGAACATTAGGCCTGCCCCGGCAGGCCGCTTTTTCCTGGAGGAAAGCATGTTAGAAGCATTAAAACAGCAAGTGCTGGAAGCCAATCTGGCGCTACCAAAACACAATCTGGTGACCCTCACCTGGGGCAATGTCAGCGCCGTTGACCGCGAACGTGGCGTACTGATAATTAAACCGTCCGGCGTCGATTATAGCGTCATGACCGCCGGGGATATGGTGGTGGTCAGTCTCGAAACGGGGGAAGTAGTGGAAGGGAAAAAGAAACCCTCTTCCGACACCCCAACGCATCGCCTGCTCTATCAGGCGTTCCCGACTATTGGCGGCATTGTGCATACCCATTCGCGCCACGCCACTATCTGGGCACAGTCTGGCCAGGCCATTCCGGCGACCGGAACCACCCACGCAGACTATTTCTACGGCACCATTCCCTGTACGCGCAAAATGACGGATGCCGAAATTAACGGTGAATACGAGTGGGAAACCGGCAACGTGATCGTTGAAACCTTCAGAAAGCAGGGTATCGATCCGGCGCAAATGCCCGGCGTACTGGTACACTCACATGGGCCGTTCGCCTGGGGGAAAAACGCCGACGACGCGGTGCACAACGCCATCGTACTGGAGGAAGTGGCCTATATGGGCATTTTCTGCCGCCAGCTCGCGCCAGAGCTCCCTGATATGCAACAGACACTGCTGGACAAACACTATCTGCGCAAACACGGCGCAAAAGCTTATTACGGGCAGTAAGTTTTACCCTCTCACGCCCCGTAGCCAGACTACGGGGCGTTCATTTTTAACTTCCTAATTTTCCGTCTTCTATCCAACATGTCGTTGCCATTTCACGACAAACTGGCAATGCTATGCGATACGGCAACCGGCGGGAGAAAAGCCAGTGAAAATAAAGGGGGCAGGAAAATGGATACTGCTGGGGCTCGTCACGGCGGCGTTCGTGATCATTTATAACGCCATCGCGATTTACCGCTTTAGCCAACAGGACCAGACACGGAAAGCAGATTGCGCGATTGTTGCCGGAGCCGGTATCAATAAAAAATCCCCCAGCCCGGTTTTTACCGCCCGATTAGACCACGCGATTTGGTTATATCAGGAAGGCAAGGTGAACTCGCTGATCCTGACAGGCGGCCTCAGTAATGGCGCAGCCGAGTCCGATGCCGCCATCGCCCGAAATTATCTCTTAAATCGGGGTGTCCCTGAGTCGGTCATTTTTATCGATGAGCAATCTACCGTTACCCGTGAAAATATTCATAACGCCAAAATAATCATGACACGCCAGAATATGCAGACAGCGCTGCTGGTCAGCGATCCTTTGCATATGCTACGCATGCGGCTTATCGCACACGATAACGATATTGTGAGCTGGTCCTCGCCCACCACTACAAGCCGATATCGTTCCTGGCAAACGCAACTGCCTTTTCTGCTTAGGGAATCGTTCTACTACACAGGTTATCGCATACTGCGATATCTCCCGCGTATTCCGATACAAAAAGTCGACCGCCAGCCCGGCTGAGTGCAGCGGCGGGCGCGCATCCGCACACCTGTACAAAAAATCAGTATCTCCGGGCAAACCAGGCTATAATCTCGCCGATAATGAGGCGATGAGAGAATGGTGTGACGCAAGCGCGAGAAGGCTTTTTACTGACCCGACACTGGCGGGACACGCCACAGGGAACCGAGGTGGAATTCTGGCTGGCGACGGATAACGGGCCGCTACAGGTCTTTTTGCCGCCACAAGAATCGGTTGCGTTTATCCCCAGTGCGCAAGTCAGCCAGGCACAGCGTTTACTCGCCGGAGAAAACCAGTACCGCCTCACGCCGCTGCAACTTAAGGATTTCCACCGCCAGCCCGTTCACGGGCTATATTGTCGGGCGCACCGCCAGTTGATGCGCTATGAAAAACTGCTGCGCGACGGTGGCGTCACGGTTTATGAAGCCGACGTCCGCCCGCCAGAACGCTTTTTGATGGAGCGCTTTATTACCGCACCGGTATGGGTGGATGGCGAGCCGCGCGGCGAGCAACTGACCAACGCGCGCCTGAAACCCAATCCGCATTACCGCCCGCCCCTCAAATGGGTCTCGCTGGATATCGAAACCACCCGTAACGGCGAACTTTACTGTATCGGGCTGGAGGGGTGCGGCCAGCGCACGGTCTATATGCTCGGTCCGGAAAACGGTGATGCCAGCGGGCTGGATTTCACTCTTGAGTATGTCGCCAGTCGTCCGCAACTTTTGGAAAAGCTCAACGCCTGGTTTGCGCAGCACGATCCCGACGTGATTATCGGCTGGAACGTCGTGCAGTTCGACCTGCGCGTGCTGCAAAAAAGCGCGGAACGTTATCGCCTGCCTTTATTGCTCGGGCGCGGCAATCAACCGCTCGAATGGCGCGAGCACGGGTTTAAAAACGGCGTCTTCTTCGCCCAGGCAACTGGTAGGGTGATTATCGACGGGATTGAAGCGCTTAAATCCGCTTTCTGGAATTTTTCCTCTTTTTCGCTGGAAACGGTATCGCAAGAGTTACTGGGTGAAGGCAAAGCGATCGATAACCCATGGGATCGCATGGACGAAATCGATCGCCGTTTCGCCGAAAACAAGCCCGCCCTTGCCACCTATAACCTGAAAGATTGTGAATTGGTTACGCGCATCTTCCACAAAACGGACATTATGCCGTTCTTGCTGGAACGCGCTACGGTGAACGGTCTGGCGATTGACAGGCATGGTGGTTCGGTGGCGGCGTTTAGCCACCTCTATTTTCCACGGATGCACCGCGCGGGGTATGTCGCGCCAAACCTTGGTGATGTGCCACCGCAGGCCAGTCCCGGCGGCTATGTGATGGACTCACGCCCGGGCCTGTACGATTCCGTGCTGGTGCTGGACTACAAAAGCCTGTATCCCTCGATCATCCGCACCTTCCTGATCGATCCCGTCGGTCTGGTGGAAGGGATGGCGCATCCGGATCCTGAACACAGCACAGGCGGCTTTCTGGGCGCACGCTTTTCCCGGCAGACCCATTGCCTGCCCGGGATCGTCGGTCAAATCTGGCATGGCCGCGATGAAGCCAAACGAGTGGGAAACAAACCGCTGTCGCAGGCGCTTAAGATCATCATGAATGCGTTTTACGGCGTGCTGGGTACCAGCGCCTGCCGTTTTTTCGATCCGCGTCTTGCTTCATCGATCACCATGCGCGGCCACGAGATTATGCGCCAGACCAAAGCGCTGATTGAGTCTCAGGGCTATGACGTCATTTACGGCGATACGGATTCCACCTTTGTCTGGCTAAAAAAAGCACATAACGAAGCCGATGCGGCACGTATTGGTCACGAACTGGTGGCCTATGTGAACAACTGGTGGGAGGCACATCTGTCCGCTGAGCACTTGACCAGTGCGCTGGAACTGGAATTCGAAACCCACTTTTGCCGTTTTTTGATGCCGACCATTCGCGGCACAGAACAGGGAAGTAAAAAGCGCTACGCCGGATTGATACAAGAAGGTGAAGAACAACGGATGGTGTTCAAAGGGTTGGAGACCGTACGAACCGACTGGACGCCGCTGGCGCAGCAATTTCAAAAGACACTTTATTTGCGTATCTTTCGCAATGAGCCCTATCAGGACTATGTGCGCGAAACAATCGATAAGCTGATGGCAGGCGAGCTGGATGCGCTGCTGGTCTACCGCAAGCGCCTGCGCCGCCCGCTGGCCGATTACGAGCGTAACGTGCCGCCTCATGTTCGCGCAGCACGACTCGCCGATGAACAGAACCTGAAACGCGGCCGCCCGCCCCAGTATCAAAATCGGGGCACCATCAAATATGTCTGGACGACACAGGGGCCGGAACCGGTGGATTATCAGCAATCGCCCCTGGATTACGACCACTATCTGACCAAACAACTTCAGCCGGTCGCTGATGGAATACTGCCCTTCACCGACGATGATTTTGCTACACTACTGACAGGGCAACTGGGACTGTTTTGACTTCGTATCCGGCTGGCACAGTAACAGAGGGCCAGCCTTCGAGCCTCTGGATTGCGGGTTGCTTCACGGCCATTGTTGAGCTGGTTTTCGGCATACAGCGAACAAGGTGATCAACGTGCCAACAACGCGGTGACTTGCAAAACAACGGGCATAACGAGAGTGACGAAAGCATTGCCATCCAGTACCATAGCGCCCTTTCTATTCCTGGCCCCAAACTTAGCCGTCCGCCTGATTCTCAGGCGGTGACGAACTATTGCCTGCAATTTGAGATATAGAGTTCAATTTATGCCCTTTACACTTGGTCAACGCTGGATAAGCGACACGGAAAGCGAACTCGGACTGGGTACAGTCGTAGCGATGGATGCGCGAACCGTTACTCTGCTTTTTCCCGCGACGGGAGAAAATCGTCTGTATGCACGCAGCGATTCCCCCGTTACACGCGTCATGTTTAATCCTGGCGATACGGTAACCAGCCACGAAGGCTGGCAGCTGACTGTTGAAGACGTAAAAGAAGAAAACGGTCTGCTCGCCTATACCGGTACGCGCCTGGATACGCAGGAAACCAACGTCATGCTGCGCGAGGTCTTTCTCGACAGCAAACTGGTCTTTAGCAAACCGCAAGACCGCCTGTTCGCCGGGCAAATCGACCGTATGGACCGTTTCGCGCTGCGTTATCGCGCGCGTAAATATCAAAGTGAACAGTACCGTATGCCGTGGAGCGGGCTGCGCGGCCAGCGTACCAGCCTGATCCCTCATCAGTTGCATATCGCCCACGATGTTGGCCGTCGCCATGCGCCACGTGTGCTGCTGGCGGACGAAGTTGGCTTAGGTAAAACCATTGAAGCCGGGATGATCCTCCACCAGCAGTTGTTGTCCGGCGCCGCGGAACGTGTGCTGATCATCGTGCCGGAAACGCTGCAGCACCAGTGGCTGGTCGAAATGCTGCGTCGCTTCAACCTGCGCTTTGCGCTGTTTGATGACGAACGCTATGCCGAAGCGCAGCACGATGCCGACAACCCATTTGAAACGGAACAACTGGTGATTTGCTCACTGGACTTCGTGCGCCGTAATAAACAGCGCCTGGAGCACCTATGTGACGCCGAATGGGATTTAATGGTGGTGGATGAAGCTCATCACCTGGTGTGGAGCGAAGAGGCTCCAAGCCGCGAATACCAGGCCATTGAACAGCTTGCTGAGCGCGTGCCGGGCATTTTGCTGCTTACCGCGACACCGGAGCAACTCGGCCTTGAGAGCCACTTTGCGCGCCTGCGCTTGTTGGATCCAAACCGTTTCCACGATTTCGCTCAGTTCGTTGATGAACAACAGAACTATCGCCCGGTTGCTGATGCGGTTGCCTTGTTACTGGCAGGCAAACGCCTGAATGATACCGAGCTCAATACGCTTAGCGACCTGATTGGCGAACAGGACATCGAGCCGCTGCTGCAGGCCGCCAACAGTGACCGTGACGACGCTGAGGCAGCGCGTCAGGAGCTGATTTCGATGCTAATGGACCGCCACGGCACCAGCCGCGTGCTGTTCCGTAACACCCGTAACGGCGTGAAAGGCTTCCCGAAACGCGAACTGCACACCATCAAGCTGCCGCTACCGACCCAGTATCAGACGGCAATTAAAGTCTCCGGCATCATGGGCGCGCGTAAAAGTGCTGAAGACCGTGCCCGCGATATGCTCTACCCGGAACAGATCTATCAGGAATTCGAAGGCGACAGCGGTACCTGGTGGAACTTCGATCCGCGCGTCGAATGGCTGATGGGCTATCTGACCAGCCATCGTTCACAGAAGGTTCTGGTGATCTGCGCCAAAGCGGCCACCGCGCTGCAACTGGAGCAGGTCTTGCGCGAGCGTGAAGGTATCCGTGCCGCAGTGTTCCATGAAGGCATGTCGATAGTAGAACGTGACCGCGCGGCGGCCTGGTTTAGCGAAGAAGACAGCGGCGCGCAGGTATTGCTGTGCTCTGAAATCGGTTCCGAAGGACGTAACTTCCAGTTTGCCAGCCATCTGGTGATGTTCGATCTGCCGTTCAACCCGGATCTGCTCGAACAGCGTATCGGTCGTCTGGATCGTATCGGCCAGGCGCATGACATTCAGATCCACGTGCCTTATCTGGAAAAAACGGCGCAATCCGTGCTGGTGCGTTGGTACCACGAAGGTCTGGACGCGTTCGAACACACCTGCCCGACAGGGCGGACTATTTACGACAAGGTCCACACCGATCTGATTAATTACCTTGCATCGCCGGAAAATACCGACGGTTTTGATGACCTTATCAAGGCCTGCCGCGAGCAGCATGACGCGCTGAAAGCGCAGCTTGAGCAAGGTCGGGACCGTCTGCTGGAAATTCACTCCAACGGCGGTGAAAAAGCGCTGGCTCTGGCAGAAAGCATTGAAGAGCAGGACGATGATACCGGGCTTATCAATTTCGCCATGAACCTGTTCGATATCGTCGGTATTAACCAGGACGATCGCGGCGAGAACATGATTGTGCTGACGCCATCCGATCATATGCTGGTACCGGATTTTCCGGGCCTGCCGGAAGATGGCTGCACCATCACCTTTGAGCGTGAGGTGGCACTGTCCCGCGAAGATGCGCAGTTTATTACCTGGGAACATCCGCTGATTCGCAACGGGCTGGATCTGATCCTTTCTGGCGATACCGGTAGCAGCACCATTTCATTGTTGAAAAATAAGGCGCTGCCTGTCGGTACACTGCTGCTGGAACTGATTTATGTCGTTGAGGCACAGGCGCCGAAACAACTGCAGCTTAACCGCTTCCTGCCGCCGACGCCGATTCGTCTGCTGGTGGATAAAAACGGCACTAACCTTGCCACACAGGTCGAGTTCGAGAGTTTCAACCGTCAGCTCAGCGCGGTTAACCGCCACACCGGCAGTAAGCTGGTGAACGCCGTACAGCAGGATGTACACACCATTCTGCAAAAAGGTGAAGCGCAGGTCGAAAAAGCCGCGCAGGCATTGATCGACGCCGCGAAGCGAGAAGCGGATGAAAAACTGTCAGCGGAGCTGTCGCGCCTCGAAGCCCTCAAAGCCGTTAACCCGAATATTCGTGATGACGAGCTGAGCGCTATTGAGAGCAACCGCCTGCAGGTGCTGGAAAGCCTTTCTCAGGCAGGCTGGCGTCTAGACGCGCTGCGTCTTATCGTTGTGACGCATCAGTAACGGAGCAGGCTATGGTAATGGAGTCCTACAATCCGCCTCAGGATCCCTGGCTGACCATCCTCTATCAGGATGAGCACATTATGGTGGTCAACAAGCCGAGCGGCCTGTTGTCTGTGCCAGGGCGTCTTGAAGAGCATAAAGACAGCGTGATGACACGTATTCAGCGCGATTTCCCGCAGGCGGAATCCGTGCATCGTCTGGACATGGCGACCAGCGGCGTGATTGTGGTGGCTCTGACCAAAGCGGCGGAGCGCGAGCTCAAGCGCCAGTTCCGCGAGCGCGAACCGAAAAAGCAGTATGTGGCGCGCGTTTGGGGACACCTGGAGCACGAAGAGGGGCTTGTCGATCTGCCTCTGATTTGCGACTGGCCGAATCGTCCGAAGCAGAAAGTCTGCTACGAGACCGGTAAACCCGCGCAGACCGGGTATGAAGTGCTGGAATTCGCCGCCGACAATACCACGCGCGTGCGGCTTAAGCCGATTACCGGTCGCTCGCACCAATTGCGCGTGCATATGCTGGCGTTGGGGCATCCGATTCTGGGCGACAGGTTTTACGCGACGCCAGAGGCTCTTGCTCTGGCGCCACGCCTGTTGCTGCATGCGGAAACGTTGACGATAACCCACCCGGCGTATGGCAACAGCATGACGTTCAGGGCGCCGGTGGATTTTTGACTTAACGCGGCTTACGGTCCCGGATGGCGGCTGCGCCTTATCCGGGTTACCGTCAAAACCAGCAGGTAGCCCGGGCGAGGCGTTTTACGCCGACTCCCCGGGGTTACCAGGCCATCGACGGCGGGCGTCAGCGGCGCAGGCAGATTATTCACGGCCTGCGCACAGCAACCGGAGCGGACTCAAAGTACGTGAGGATTGCGAGCACAGCCCGGGGATAATCTGGCAAGTAAGCTAGCCCGTAACTTACTTAAACCCTTTCTGCTCTTTAATGAGCTCATAAGCCTTCTGAATCTCCTGCGCTTTCTGCTTCGCCATCTCCATCATCTCCGGCGGCAGCCCTTTCGCCACCAGCTTATCCGGATGATGTTCGCCCATCAGCTTACGGTAGGCGCGCTTAATGGTGGTGGCATCATCCGTTGGCTTCACACCCAGCACATTGCAGGCATCTTCAAGCGTAGGGCCGCGTTGCGCCTGCTGCTGCCAGCCGCCGCCCGCTTGCTGCTGATAGCCACCGCCAAACTGCGCCCCACCCTGCATCATACGTAAAAACTGATCGAACTGACCACGAGAGATCCCCAGTTCTTCGGCAATGACGTACAGCACTTCGCGCTCATTAGGATGCAGCGAGCCATCGGCGAATGCCGCCTGAATCTGGATTTCCAGGAACATTCTGATTAAATCAAAGCGTCCGAAGCAAACACTGCGAAACTGACGCATTTTTTCACGTAATGGGTAGTTATCCGCTTTGCCTACGCGAAACGCCTGCTGCGCCGCCGCGCGTGAGTCACCGTGCAGGTTCATCCGGTCCATAAACAGACTGGCAACCTGAATATCGGCCTGCGTCACGCGACCTTTGGACTTTGTTAAATGGCCCATCACCTCGAAGGTGGTGGCAAAAAAGAGCGTCTGACGTTCCCGTTGATTGGCAAACCACGCCATTTTTCGGCTGCGAGCCTTATCAAACATATGGCCGATTAACAGCCCGAGAACCGCGCCCCAAAAGCCTCCGCCCATGATCAGAGCGAAAACCACACCAACCACTTTTCCCCAATACTGCATATACTCCCCAAATCGTCATGCCGTCGGCTAAAATTTGCTTTATCATACCCGTCATTCTATGCCGTGCACAGGCACAGTCTTCTCTGACCTGGCTCGAAAACGGGCAGGATTAACTAGCGCTGCGAAGATGAGTACGTTAGTCTCTGACCGTTTGCCAGCGTAAAGCCACAGATGACGGAACAACAAATACAACGTATGAAAAAACGTATTCCCACCCTCCTGGCCACAATGATCGGCACAGCCCTTTATAGTCAACAAGGGATGACAGCCAGTCTCGCCTCGCAATGTATGCTTGGCGTTCCGAGCTATAACCGTCCATTGGTAACAGGCGATACTAATAATCTGCCTGTGACCATCAATGCCGATGACGCCAAAGGTAACTACCCTGATGACGCCAATTTTAAAGGCAATGTGGATATTAATCAGGGCAATAGCCGCCTGCGTGCTGATGAAGTTCAACTTCACCAGAAACAGGTGGAAGGCCAGGCTGACCCGGTGCGTACAGTGGATGCACTGGGTAATGTGCACTACGACGACAATCAGGTCATCCTGAAAGGTCCGAAAGCCTGGTCAAATTTAAATACGAAAGACACCAACGTCTGGCAAGGCGACTACCAGATGGTGGGGCGCCAGGGACGTGGTGATGCAGACCTGATGAAACAGCGTGGCGAAAACCGTTACACCATCCTTGAAAACGGTTCATTCACCTCCTGCTTACCGGGTTCAAATACCTGGAGCGTCGTGGGTAGCGAAGTCATCCATGACCGTGAAGAACAGGTTGCAGAGATCTGGAACGCGCGCTTTAAACTCGGCCCGGTGCCGGTTTTCTACAGCCCGTACCTGCAATTGCCGGTGGGTGATAAGCGCCGTTCTGGTTTCTTGATTCCAAATGCCAAGTACAGCACGAACAACGGCTTTGAGTTTTATTTGCCGTACTACTGGAATATCGCCCCCAACTTCGATGCGACCATCACACCGCACTACATTCAAAAACGCGGCAATACTCAGTGGCAGAACGAATTCCGCTACCTGACGCAAGCGGGAACAGGTCTCATCGAATTTGATTATCTGCCGTCGGATAACGTCTATCAGGACGACCATTCTTCTACCGAGTCGAATCGCCATCGTTGGTTGTTCTATTGGAATCACTTTGGCGTGATGGACCAGGTTTGGCGTTTTAACGTCGATTACACCAAAGTCAGCGATCCATACTATTTTACCGACTTTTCGTCGAAATACGGTACCAGTACTGACGGTTACGCCACCCAGAAATTCAGCATGGGTTATTGGCTGGAGAATTTTAACGCCACCGTATCGACTAAACAGTTCCAGGTATTTAACCGGCAGAACAGTAATTCCTACGCCGCAGAACCACAGCTAGACGTGAATTACTACAAAAACGACTTGGGTCCGTTTGACGCACATATCTATGGCCAGGCGGTGCATTTTGCTAACACAAACAGCACCTTCCCGGAAGCCACGCGTGTTCACCTTGAACCAACGTTAAATCTGCCGCTGTCGAATAACTGGAGCAGCCTCGATACTGAGGTAAAATTGCTGGCTACTCATTATCAGCAAACTGGTTTGGATTCTTATCTTAATTATGCTCAACAGCAGTACAACAGCTATCCATCGAGTACAAGCAATCAAGACCGTTTGAGATCGGCTAAAGAACTTAAGGACTCGGTGAATCGAGTGTTGCCGCAGTTTAAGGTCGACGGGAAGCTAGTTTTCGAGCGTGATATGACTCTGGCGGAGGGATATACCCAGACGTTAGAGCCAAGGGCACAATATCTCTATGTGCCGTATCGTAACCAGAGCGGCATTAACAACTACGACTCCTCCCTGCTCCAATCCGACTACAGCGGCCTGTTTCGCGACCGTACCTACGGCGGTCTGGATCGTATCGCATCGGCAAACCAGGTTACCACCGGCGTCACATCCCGTATTTATGATGACGCTTCTGTTGAACGTTTTAACGTTTCTGTTGGTCAAATCTACTATTTCACACAGTCACGCACTGGCGATGACAACATAAATTGGGAGAAAGACAACAAAACGGGTTCACTGGTATGGGCGGGAGATACCTACTGGCGCATTTCGGATCGCTGGGGCTTGCGTGGCGGCGTGCAGTATGACACGCGTCTGAACAATATCGCTAACGGTTCCACATCAATTGAATATCGCCGCGATGAAGACCGTATGGTACAGCTCAGCTATCGCTATGCCAGCCCGGAATACATCCAGGCAACACTGCCGAACTACGCAGCTTCGGAACTCTATAAAGACGGCATTTCGCAAGTTGGTGCCGCAGCAAGCTGGCCGATCGTCGACCGCTGGTCTGTCGTCGGGGCTTACTACTACGATACCAATACAAACAAGCCTGCCGACCAGATGTTAGGTCTGCAGTATAACTCCTGCTGTTATGCGATTCGCGTTGGGTATGAACGCAAAATCAACGGCTGGGAAAACAACCAAAGCAAGTATGACAACGTCATCGGTTTCAACATTGAGTTGCGCGGTTTGAGCTCAAATTACGGTCTGGGCACGCAACAAATGTTGCGCTCGAACATTCTGCCGTACCGTAGCTCATTATGATGTGGTTGATTTGCAAAGTTATCGGTTAATTGAAATGGAAAAAGTATGAAGAACTGGAAAACGCTGCTTCTCGGTATCGCTATGGTTGCGAATACCAGTTTCGCTGCACCGCAAGTTGTCGATAAAGTAGCTGCCGTCGTGAATAACGGCGTGGTGCTCGAAAGCGACGTTGATGGTTTGATGCAATCCGTGAAACTTAACGCGGGCCAGGCGGGTCAACAATTGCCTGATGACGCTACGCTGCGTCATCAGATTCTTGAACGTCTGATCATGGATCAAATCATTCTGCAAATGGCGACGAAAATGAACATCAAGGTGACCGATGATCAACTCGATCAGGCCATCGCCAATATCGCCAAACAAAACAATATCTCCATGGATCAGATGCGCAGCCGTCTGGCTTACGACGGTGTGAATTTCAACACCTACCGTAGCCAAATCCGCAAAGAGATGATCATTTCCGAAGTCCGCAACAACGAAGTTCGCCGCCGCATCACCGTGCTGCCGCAGGAAGTTGAGGCGCTCGCTAAACAAGTAGGTAACCAAAACGACGCCAGTACCGAACTGAACCTGAGCCACATTCTGGTTCCGTTACCGGAAAACCCAACCTCTGACCAGGTAAATGAAGCAGAAAGCCAGGCACGTTCTATCGTTGACGAAGCGCGTAAAGGCGGTGATTTCGGTAAACTGGCAATTACCTACTCTGCCGACCAGCAGGCGCTGAAAGGCGGCCAGATGGGTTGGGGGCGTATTCAGGAACTGCCGTCAATCTTCGCTCAGGCGCTTAGCACGGCGAAAAAAGGCGACATCATTGGCCCCATCCGTTCAGGCGTTGGCTTCCATATTCTGAAAGTGAACGATCTGCGTGGCCAAAGCCAGAGCATATCCGTGACCGAAGTTCACGCTCGTCACATTCTGCTGAAACCGTCGCCAATCATGAGTGACGACCAGGCTCGTGTGAAACTGGAACAGATCGCGGCTGACATCAAGAGCGGTAAAACCACCTTTGCTGCAGCGGCAAAAGAGTTCTCTCAGGATCCAGGTTCTGCCAATCAGGGCGGCGATATGGGCTGGGCGGCAGCGGATATCTACGATCCGGCATTCCGTGATGCGTTGATGAAGCTTAGCCGTGGTCAGATGAGCGGCCCGGTACACTCCTCCTTTGGCTGGCATCTGATTGAGCTACTGGATACCCGTAACGTCGATAAAACCGATGCTGCGCAAAAAGATCGTGCTTACCGCATGCTGATGAACCGCAAATTCTCCGAAGAAGCGGCAACCTGGATGCAGGAACAGCGCGCCAGCGCTTACGTTAAAATCCTGAGCAACTAATGAACGCACATCGTGTCGTTATCACTCCCGGCGAACCCGCCGGGATTGGTCCTGATTTAGTCGTACAACTCGCCCAGCGTGACTGGCCCGTAGAGTTAGTGGTGTGTGCAGATCCAACGCTGCTCACCGGGCGTGCGGCGCTGCTGGGTTTGCCCCTCGTCCTGCGCGAGTACCACGCCGGACAACCGGCCCGTGCACAACAGGCAGGCAGCCTCACCGTATTACCCGTTGCACTCAAAACGCCAGTTGTGCCAGGCGAGCTGGACGTCAACAATGGACCATACGTGGTCGACACGCTGGCCCGTGCCTGCGATGGTTGCCTGAGCGGCGAGTTTGCTGCGCTGATCACCGGCCCCGTGCATAAAGGGGTGATCAACGACGCGGGTACGCCGTTTACCGGACACACCGAGTTCTTCGAAGAGCGTTCGCGCGTCAGCAAAGTCGTGATGATGCTGGCAACAGAGGAACTCCGCGTTGCGCTGGCCACGACCCATCTGCCCATCAAAGCGGTTGCCGAGGCCATCACGCCAGATTTGCTGCGCGACGTCATCACCATTTTGTATACCGATTTGCAGCAAAAGTTTGGTATCCACCAGCCACATGTTCTGGTGTGCGGCCTGAACCCACACGCCGGGGAAGGCGGACATATGGGCACCGAAGAGATCGATACGATCATTCCGGTTCTTGATGAAATGCGCGCAAAAGGCATGAATCTTAGTGGTCCACTGCCTGCCGATACGCTTTTTCAGCCTAAATATCTTGATAATGCCGACGCCGTACTGGCGATGTACCACGATCAGGGCCTGCCCGTGCTAAAATACCAGGGCTTTGGCCGTGGCGTGAACATCACGCTCGGTTTACCTTTTATTCGTACATCCGTTGATCATGGCACCGCGCTGGAACTGGCGGGCCAGGGAAAAGCCGATGTCGGCAGTTTTATCACGGCGCTTAATCTCGCCATCACCATGATTGTTAATACTCAATGACTAATCGAGTCCATCAGGGCCACTTAGCCCGTAAACGCTTCGGGCAAAACTTCCTCAACGATCAGTTTGTGATCGACAGTATTGTTTCAGCTATCAATCCGCAAAAAGGCCAGGCGATGGTCGAAATCGGCCCGGGCCTTGCCGCGCTGACCGAGCCGGTAGGTGAACGTCTGGATAAGCTCACCGTTATCGAGCTTGACCGCGATCTGGCTGCACGTCTGCAAACACACCCGTTTCTCGGGCCAAAGCTGACGATTTTTCAGCAAGATGCGATGACCATGAATTTCGGCGAGCTGTCGCAGACTATGGGTCAGCCGCTGCGCGTATTTGGCAACCTGCCTTATAACATCTCCACGCCGCTAATGTTCCATCTGTTTAGCTATACTGATGCCATTGCCGACATGCACTTTATGTTGCAAAAAGAGGTCGTCAATCGTCTGGTTGCAGGGCCAAACAGTAAGGCGTATGGTCGTTTAAGCGTCATGGCGCAATACTATTGCCAGATTATTCCGGTGCTGGAAGTGCCGCCAACAGCCTTCACCCCACCGCCTAAGGTGGATTCCGCTGTCGTGCGCCTGGTACCACATCGCACGTTGCCACATCCGGTCAAAGAAGTCCGGGTGCTGAGTCGGATCACGACGGAAGCCTTTAACCAGCGCCGTAAAACGATCCGCAACAGCCTTGGCAACCTCTTCTCCGTTGAGGTATTGACGGAGCTGGGCGTTGATCCGGCGATGCGTGCGGAAAACATCTCTGTTGCGCAGTATTGCAAGATGGCGAACTATCTGACTGATAATGCGCCGCCGAAGGAGAGTTAAGTCATGATCAATTCGCCCCGAGTTTCTGTTCAGGTGCAAAGTGTCTATATTGAATCGCAATCTTCACCCGATGAAGAACGCTATGTTTTCGCTTACACCATCACTATTCGGAATCTGGGGCGAGCGCCGGTCCAGTTGCTTAAACGGTACTGGCTTATCACCAACGGGAATGGCCGTGAAACTGAGGTTCAGGGTGAAGGTGTGGTCGGCGTTCAGCCGCACATTGAACCCGGCGGAGAATATCAGTATACCAGCGGTGCGGTAATTGAAACGCCGTTTGGTACCATGGAAGGCCATTATGAAATGATCGATGCGCAAGGGAAGGCGTTCCGCATCGCTATCCCGGTCTTCCGACTTGCCGTTCAAACACTAATCCACTGAGACAATGTCTACATATCTTATTGGCGACGTTCATGGTTGCTATGATGAACTGCTCGCATTGTTAAATCAGGTGCAGTTTGTACCTGGGCAGGACACCTTATGGTTAACGGGTGATTTAGTCGCGCGCGGCCCCGGCTCGCTGGATGTATTGCGCTACGTTAAATCGCTGGGCGACAGCGTTCGCCTGGTCCTCGGCAACCACGATCTGCACCTGCTGGCGGTGTTTGCTGGCATCAGCCGCAATAAACCCAAAGATCGGCTTAATTTGCTTCTGGAAGCGCCCGATGCCGACGACCTCATCAACTGGCTGCGTCGTCAGCCGCTGTTGCAGGTCGATGAGGAGAAAAAGCTGGTGATGGCCCACGCGGGTATTACGCCGCAGTGGGATCTGGAGACGGCTCAGCAATGCGCACGCGACGTTGAAGCCATTCTCTCCAGCGACTCCTACCCGTTCTTCCTTGACGGGATGTATGGCGACTATCCGAACAGTTGGTCAACGGAACTGAGCGGAATGGCACGGCTGCGTTTTATCAGCAATGCCTTTACGCGGATGCGCTACTGTTTCCCGAACGGGGAGCTGGATATGTATTGCAAAGATGTTCCGGAATACGCACCGGCACCGTTGAAGCCCTGGTTTACCATTCCCGGACCTGTCTCGCAGGCGTACAGCATCGTGTTTGGTCACTGGGCATCACTGGAAGGGAAAGGCACGCCAGAAGGCATTTACGCACTGGATACCGGCTGTTGCTGGGGCGGCACACTAACCTGCCTGCGCTGGGAAGATCAAGCCTGGTTTGTGCAACCGTCGAACCGTCAAATGGATTTAGGTGAAGACGAGGCGGTCGCCTCTTAGTGGCAAACGTCTGCTTTAAGCTGAATCTTCACCGTTTTGCTAAAAACTCATAATATACAGCGCGAAGTTTGCCCACCGCGCTGTACCATTTTATTCAAATTCGTCCATCAATGGTAAAGCCCGATCCCGCGACCAGCGCAAGTATATATTTAAAAGTAAGTTGATGGCGTTAATATCATATTGAAATATAAGGCTTTGGACATCACTAACCTGAATATTCTCATCCAGACCAATAATTTCCAAAAAAGCTTCATAGTCTTCTTCATTATTTTGCGGGTCGAAAACTGCCCGAAGCAGATGCATATAAGCATGTGCACCACCACAGTCCTCTGGCGGGCAGGCCATAATCCCTTCTATACACTCAATAGGTTGCATTTCATCTAAAGAGAAATTTTTATCTTCGAGAACAATTTCGTGCTCCCAGCTGTCACCAAAATCATAAAGATACGTTAATTTATTGCCGCTGCGTTTGAGCAATGTATTCAGACGAATCACTGATTCATCTTCATCGTTAATCGATTCTGGATGTTCGGTGAAAATTTGCTTTTTGAACATAAACTGATGCAGATGGTAGTCTTGCCAGCCCATGACAATTTGTACCACATCATGCAAACGATCGAGTGTAATGTTGGAAGGAACAACAAATCGGCGCCAAACAACCGGGTCTATGTCTTTGAGGGTGATTTTGAGTTGATAAAATGTATTCATTCCAGCCTCAATTTGGCCTGCGTACATTTTTCCCGGCGGATGCACACCACCGGGTATATTCATTTTACCGACGTTCCAGAATCTCGAAGCAATAGCTGTGAGAATTCTGCTCATCCGCATCGTTAAACTCGCTAAATACCGACTCCCAGTCATCCGGATCGTAATCCGGAAAATGGGTATCCCCTTCGACTTCGGCATCAATGTGCGTCAGATAGAGCTTTTGTGCCTTCGGCAGGAACTGCTCATAAACACGGCCACCGCCGATCACCATGATCTCTTCCGCGTCACCGCACTCGGCAATCGCCGCGTCAACCGAGGTGACCCACTGTACGCGATCGTCAGTGCCTGGCTTGCTGCTGATGACAATGTTTTTACGACCTGGCAGCGGGCGCCCAATCGACTCCCATGTCAGGCGTCCCATAACTACAGGTTTGTTTAGCGTATTACGTTTGAACCAGGCGAGATCGGCAGGTAGGTTCCATGGCATGGCATTCTCCATGCCAATGACGCGATCCACCGCTAACGCCGCAATCAGACTGATCATTGATAATTTCCCGGATGCAAAAAATTGTCGCCACTATACGGAAAGCGCATTCTTTCGTCGACTGGCGACAGGGTAAAGAGACAGAAAATTTTCGTAATCTGTAAGCAAACCCGCGCTGCACGATCGCATACCTTGCTTTCCACTTTTTCGCGAAGCAAACCCTTAACCGTCAATCAGCCGTAACACGCGCTATGGCTGTGGTTTCGCCTCAGGTTCATCGGCGACATCCCCCGTGTGACGGCCCTCTTTGGTCCCCTGCCAGCCATGGCGCTGGACCACGGACAGATGCGCCCGGTCTTCGCTGATAATCTCCGTCAACATCGCACTGGTGCGTTTAAAGACGTCCGCTCTGGCCTGAGCGGTGTTATCCACTCCGGCCATCTCCTCAACCATCTGGGTGTTGAACTGGCGGAAAAGGTCGGCACGCTCACGCGCCTCATAAGGCCCCAGACCTAACCCTTCGAGCGCCATTCGCCCGGCTTTCAACGCCGCTTCAAATGTTTCACGCTCCGGCTTCTCAACACCCGCCTGGCGCAGACGAATGTAATGATCGACGTCGCGGGCACGGGCAATAATACGCAGCGCCGGGAAATGGGTTTTCGCCAGTTCAGTAAGCTGGAGATTGGCCTGCGGATCGTCAATCGCGTTGATCAGCACTTCGGCTTTTCCGGCACCGGCTGACTCCAGCAGATCCACGCGCGTCGCATCGCCATAAAAGACCTTCATGCCGAATTTGCGCAGCGTTTCAATGTGGTCCGGGTCGTGATCGAGAACAACCATTTTGACTCCACTAGAGAGTAGCAGACGCCCGGCAATTTGGCCGAAGCGACCAAATCCGGCCACAATGACCCGCGGTTCATCTTCGTCAATCTCATCGGCTTCACGCGCTTGTCCGGTGCCCGCGCTTTCCAGACGCGTCAGCAGGACTAACAGCACAGGCGTCGCCGCCATGGACAACGCCACAGCCAGCGTCAAGGCTTTGACCCACTCCGGGTCGAGCACGCCTGCCATTTGTGCTGCACCAAAAACCACAAACGCGAACTCACTGCCCTGCCCCAGCAGTGCCGCAAACCAGCGCCGCTGTTTGCCTGGCACACTCAGCGGACGAGCAATCAGCCAGAGAACGAGGGTTTTAATCACCAGGAAACCGACCAGCAAAAGCAGGATACGCAGCGGATGAGTGACCAGGGTGCCAAAGTCTATCGACATACCGACACCGATAAAAAAGAGCCCCAGCAGCAGACCTTTAAAGGGTTCAATATCGCTTTCCAGCGCATGACGGTATTCCGAGCTTGCCAGCAGCACGCCAGCCAGGAACGCCCCCATCGCCATGGAAAGGCCTGCCTCTTCCAGCAACAAACCGAAGCCGAATACCAGAAACAGCGCCACGGCGCTGAACACTTCACGTAATCCGGAGCGGGCAACAAAACGCAGTGCCGGACGCGCGACATAGCGCCCCAGCACGACCACCAGCGCCAGCGCGCCAACCACTTTCAACGCCGACAGGGCAAACGCCCCCACCGTTGTGGATGCGCCACTGCTGGCCAGTAGCGGAATCATCGCCACCAGTGGAATGGCCGCGATATCCTGGAAAAGCAGCACGGAAAAGGCACTACGCCCCATTTGCGAAACGGTCAGGTTACGCTCATTCATCGCCTGCATTGCAATCGCGGTTGAGGAGAGCGCCAGCGTCAGGCCGATAAGCAGCGCCACCGGCCAGTCGAGCCCCAGCACCATACAAAACGCCCCCAACAAAACGCCGCAGGAGGCCATTTGCAACGCGCCGCCGCCAAAGACGGACACGCGCAACTTCCACAGTCTCTGGGGATCCAGCTCAAGGCCAATCACAAACAACATCAACACCACGCCTATTTCAGCGAAGTGGAGGATAGATTCAGCGTCAGTGACCAGGCGCAAGCCCCACGGACCAATAATACAACCGGCGATCAAATAACCCAGCACGGACCCCAGCCCCAGACGTACCGCGATCGGTACGATGAGCGCGGCCGCCCCCAGGTAAATCAGCGCCTGAATAAGCGTATGACTATCCATGGTGGGTCTCCTGCCAGTCGAGCAACAATTGTTTGTAGCGACGGGCCTGCGCCTGCAGAGTTTCGTCGTCGCAAATGAAGGTGCAGTGAGTGGCAAACGGCGGCAACCAGTTCATCCCGCAATAGAGCGCCGTGGCCTGTAATGGCTGTCCCAGAACATCAAAGCCAGGGTGTGAGCCAATATCAAAGTGCTGATCCCCACCGCCCGTGGTCACGGCCCATAACAGACTTTTCCCCTGCAACGCACGCGCGCCATGGCCATATGCCCAGCCGTGGGCCAGGACTTTATCAATCCATAATTTGAGGAGCGGCGGTACACTGTACCATTGCATGGGATGTTGCCAGACAACCAGGTCAGCGCGACGCAATGCCTCCTGCTCGGCGGCGATATCAATATTGAAATCGGGGTAGAGGTGATAAAGAGAGCGAATTTCCACCCCCTCCAGAGTCCCTGCATGCTCAATCATCCGCTTATTCGCATGGGAATACTGCGGATAGGGATGGGCATAAATTATCAGAATCATCGATTAACCTGTTTTCACTGCACACTTTTTTCTTTGAGTGTAGACAGTTAATCGTCGTGCTAACAGCGACAATCTGTGCGGGATTAGCAGGCACCAGCACAGCACCTGTCAGAATAGTGGCTAAAACAGCGAGAGGGGCTGGCGTTACCGGTCTGCCGCCACCGAGGGGGGAGATAAAAAAATCCCGCGCTAATGGCGGGACGCTTTCTGACACGGAGTGAAATTAATTGTCCAGTTCACTCATGTTCTTCACCTGGTCGCGGTTAATCTGCTCGGTTTTACCCGTTTCCGCATTTTTGTAAGAGACCAGGCCGGTGTCGCTATCGATTTCCGGTTTGCCATCAGTCACGATTGTTTTGCCATCGGTGGTTTTTACGGCCTGATTGGATGAACAACCAGCAACGGTAAAGAGCGTGGCAGCCGTAAACAGTGACGTTAATAACAGTTTCGTTCGCATGGTGTTCTCCCCTGCTTTTCAGTCGTTTTCAGTTAAATACAGGGTAACTTTAGACTAACTGACTGACCTTAAAAGAAAATACAGAACACTCTGAAGGTTTGACTTAATTCAGGGACTTGCGTCGAATCGTCATACTCCCCGTCTGAGCAAGCGTCAAACCACGCGTCTCCGGTGCAAAAGCGATGGAGATGAGCAGGCCAACGAGCGAAATTCCCGCCCCCATCAGCATGACGTAACTGATCCCATATTTAGTGATAAAAATCGGCAGCGCCCAGGTTGAAAGAATGGTACCAATCCGGCTCAGGGACATGATGACGCCAACGGCAGAAGCGCGAATATCGGTCGGGAACAGCTCATTCGGGTAAAGCCACTGGAGGTTTCCTGGCCCGCCGGAGAAAAAGGCATATACCGCGAATGCCGCAACCACCAGCCAGATACCCATTTCAGGGATCAATCCCAGCACGGCCAGCGCCAGTGTCATCATCATAAAGCTGCCGATCAGCAGCGGTCGCCTCCCCATGCTGTTCAGCCAGTACATCGGTGGAATGCAGCCCAGCATAAAAAACAAGCTGATCACCACATTACCCAGCGCCGCGCTTTTCCCGACGCCCAGCCCCAGCAGGCCAACAATCTGCGGACCAAAGGTATAGATGGCGAACATCGGAATAACCTGGCACGTCCAGATAGCGGCGACAAACAAGACAAACGGGAAGTGACGACGATTAAACAGTTGTAAGAAGCGAGTTTCTTGTGGTGGTTCATCATCGAACGCTACCGGCTCGCCAAACAGTTTAATCATCATCTCCTCACACTCTTTCACCCGCCCTTTACGCAGGAGCCAGCGCGGAGATTCTGGAAGATCAAAACGCCCAATGAGGATCATGATACAAGGGATTGCCGCACTCCCCAGCATCCAGCGCCATCCGCCGTCCACATCGTACAACCAATAACCGACCAGATCGGCACAGGTCGCGCCGACATACCACATCGCAGCAATAAAACTGATTGAGAAAGCTCGTTGGCGGGTACTGGAAAATTCAGTGATCATGGAGGTTGCGATAGGGTAATCCGCGCCAATTACCACGCCAATCAGCACACGCATAATAAGCAGTTCCATGGGCGAGGAGACAAACATCGTCGCCACCGATATCACCCCAATGGCGATGATATCGATGAGGAACATTTTCCGTCGCCCTACTTTGTCTGAGATGTAGCCAAACAACGAGGTGCCGACAAACAGACCCGCCAGCGTTCCCGCCCCCAACAATCCCAGCCACTGTGCATCCAGCTTTAATGCTGGCGTGAGTTGCTCCAGTGCAACGCCAATCATGACAAGCACATACCCATCCAGGAAAGGTCCGCCGCTTCCCCACAACATGATTCGACGGTGAATAGATGAGAATTGGATATCATCAAAATTTCTGATCTGCTGCATGGTTATGTCCTGTCTCAACGGCAAAATACGAGGTTGGTCACCTCAAGTGCCGAATGGCCCGGCAAAAGCACCTTCTCCAGCCAATACTTCACGTAGTTTTTATAGGCCGGATAAATCTCTGTTATCCGGCACCGGTTTTAGCCGTAGCGAAACTCCACACCAAACGTACCGCGTGGGTAGTCCCATTTTTCGAGGACCGTATCCAACCCCAAAATCCGACAGGTACCGCACTCCAGGCATCCGGCGTAATCAAAACGCACGCTGCCGTCATCCTGCTTTTTGTACAGGCCCGCAGGACAGGCTTTAACTAACACCTCCAGCACCTGCTTATCGGGGTCGGTTTTTAAAATGATGTGTGGGTTTTCTTCATCCACATTGAATTTGTTAACACCCAGTTTGATGTCCACATTGACGGGGGAAGTCATAGTACAGTCGCTCCTTTTAGACCATCCTTTATCAAATTGATAAAGCCGACCTTTTTGGCATGACGAAGGATTTTCTTACGCATTGCTACCGGGGCGGTACCATCGACGGTAAACAGATCGCGTGCCACGCCAACCGCCATTTCTGGGTAACGGGTAAACATGCGCGGGTTATCGAGAAAGGCAGGTAAACGCTGATACATACGCATATCCCGCATCGGACCGTTATCAAGGCGCTGACGATAAGCCGAAAGCCCCTGACGGCTGAAATTGTTACTTTGCATCGCGGAAAGTACCGTTTTCGCGGCGGCTTCCCCTGCCGCCACGGCCAGGTCCATGCCACGAATGGTGAAACCAAGATTCATACACATGCTGGCGGCATCACCCGCGATCAGTACACCGTCGCCAACCAGTTCAGGCTGCATATTCATCCCGGATTCCGGAACAACATGAGCGGCGTATTCCACCATTTTTCCGCCGCTAATCAACGGCGCGACGGCAGGATGCTGTTTAAAATCCTCCAGCATTTGCGGGACTGATTTTTTGGCCTCTTTGAGATGATGCAGACCGCATACTAACCCAAGCGAAACTGTCGTTTGATTGGTATAGAGGAACCCGCCCCCCATCAGGCCATCTGTCGGTGCGCCGGCAAACAACCAGGCCGCCCCTTCGTTGCCCCTTAACTGAAAACGATCTTCAATGACCGTTTTTGGCAATTCGATGAGTTCTTTAACCCCAACCGCAACATTCGAAGCCGTAACGCGTTTCGCCATGCCCAGTTGTTCAGCCAGCAAGGAGTTCACACCGTCTGCCAGAATCACGACTTTCGCTTCCAGAATGTCGCCATCAGCTTCCACGCCCACCACTTTGCCATCGCGTTGCACAACATTGTCAACGCGGATCCCGGTGATCAATTGCGCACCCGCCTCTTCTGCCTGCTCCATCAGCCAGGCATCAAATTTACTGCGTAAGACGGAATAAGAGGCTTGCTCAGGTTCACCGTGATCGCCGTTGAGGTAATCTACCGTCATTGCTCCCTTATCGGTCATAAACGAGAGCTTTTCATGTGTAATCAGGCGTTCGACGGGAGCATGCCCGGCAAAACCGGGAATAATACGTTCGAGACTATGGGCGTAAATACGCCCGCCAGTTACATTTTTCGCTCCGGCGGAATTGCCCCTCTCAATCACCAGTACTTGCGCACCTTCCCTGGCAAGCACCAGCGCTGCCACCGAGCCCGCCACCCCCGCCCCCACGATGATGGCGTCAAAAATATCTTCTGACATAAAAACTCCAGAAATTACCTGTAATAACAGAGCGGCCACCGCTCTGCTTAAGGAATTAGCGCGCTAATGCGGCCGTCAGTGCGGGTAAAATTTTCAGCGCATCACCGACGATACCGTAATCGGCATACTGGAAAATCGGCGCGTTTTTGTCTTTGTTAATGGCAAAAATCGTCTGTGCGCCGTTTGCGCCCACCATGTGCTGAATCTGACCGGAGATCCCTACAGCCAGGTACAATTCCGGTTTGAGCATCAGGTTAGAAATGCCGACATAGCGTTCGTGTTCCATCCATTTTTCGTTTTCAGCGACCGGACGCGAACAGGCCAACTCCGCGCCAATGGACTGGCACAACGCTGTTGCCAGCGAGATATTCTCCTTGCTCCCGATACCGCGTCCGACGCTGACAACCCACCGCGCTTTATCAAGATCAACATTACTGTTCTGGCGAGCCTGAGTTGCAGTGCGAATGACGGTGATTTCCGGTGACTGCCATGCGACAGTCTGCGCCACGCCGCTTCGCGAAGTGTCTGGCTGCGCCGGCTCAAATGTGCCGCTGCTGAGTGTAATCACGGCGAAAGAAGAACGTAGCGTTTCTTCGCCAATGGCAAGTCCGCCATACACCATATGTTTTACCAAAGCGTTATCACCCGCGATTGCGACGGCATTGGCATCATTAGAGACTGCGGCCGTCAGGCGGAAACCCAATTTTGCCGCCAGTAATTTGCCCCGACGTGTATTGGGCAGCAGTACCAGCCCTTTCGAACCCTGCTGGCGAATGGTCGCCGCCATGGCGTCCGCATAATCTTCAATCATGCGGTCTTCCGGTTTACCGCTGAGATGCCAGACGCTATCGGCCCCCAGGTGGAATGCTGTGGCACTGTCGGTTTCACTGAGCACAAATACATTGATCTGTTCGCCCAACATGCGTGCGCCACCCACCAAATCAGCCAGCCGGGAAACGGTATCGCTGAATACCCATACAGTGGAAAACTTGCTCATAACATCCCCTTTTAATTGATGATCTTGCGCAGATGGTCAGCAAATACGGCGATTTGTTCTTCGCCATCACCTTCAATAACGATGCGCTGGCGCTCACGTTGTCCCGGCGCAGCGATCTGTTGCACGGAGTTCGCTTCCCGGTGGGTAAAACCAATATCTGCTGTCGTCCAGACCTGAACCGGTTTTTTAGCCGCGCCCAGAATGGCTTTCATGGAAGGAATTTGCGGGGAGTTAATATCCGTAGAAACCGCAATGGCCGCCGGAAGCGGTATGCTCAGGGTTTCGATCTCGTCTTCCAGAGCGCGCTCAACGGTCAGCGTGTTATCCACCAGCGATAAAATTTTACTGACGCCGTTGATTGCCGGGATGTGCAGCATTTCACCCAGCAGCAGACTGACCTGTTGGGCATAGAGATCGGAGGAACCGTCGCCACAAATAATCAGATCAAAGCCGGATTTTTTCGCTGCCTGCGCTAACGCCACTGCGGTTTGTTGCGGCAGCGCATTCTCAAACGCATCATCAATCACAACAATCAGTTCGTCCGGGCCGCGCGAAAGCACATCTTTGCGTCCTTTCGCATTAGTCAGCGCCTTCCCGCCAACACTCATGGCGATCACTTGCGCTTCTCCGGACTGCTGTTTTAACTGGCAGGCAGCTTCAATCGCATTCAAATCGTATTGGCTAATTTTGGCATCCGCTTTACTAATATCTAACGAACCATCCGCGTTATTGATCGCAATATCCTGTTCATCAGGTACGCACTTGTAACAAGTAATTATCTTCATTGCCTCTCCACAAATCATGAAGGAATCGTCGTCCATATCGGCGATGGTAAATACAGATATCACACCATTTAATTACGGGATAAAACATTAATCACCAATATTGAAAATGTCACACCCTGTAAAATGTGACTTTCAATATTGTTAGCGACCTCACCAATATTGAAAAATCGGTTTCACCTTACAAATTTTCAATATTGTTTCCGGGATCACCAATATTGAACACCACAAGGATGAAAAAACAGAAAAACAACAAGTAAGAAATTGTTTTTAAAGAACTTATCAATCACTCCCAACCAAATAAAAACCGACAAAAAAGTGTGACCAGAATAACAGAATACGCTGTAGCGAATACCCATCATGGAGTACTCGCCGAATCTCCCTTGAGGTTAAAGAGTCATTAAATAAACACTCACAAAAATGAACATAAATATAACAAACGGGAACGAAATATAAATCAATTATGACACTGGAATTCGAACATGAAAAATGACAAGAGAAAGTCAGGTATAGAGCCAAAAGTTTTTTTCCCACCGCTAATAATCGTCGGAATACTTTGCTGGCTAACTGTTAGAGACCTTGATGCCGCCAATGTGGTTATTAATGCAGTATTTACTTATGTAACGAATGTCTGGGGATGGGCATTTGAGTGGTATATGGTCGTGATGCTCTTTGGCTGGTTCTGGCTGGTCTTTGGCCCTTACGCCAAAAAGAAACTGGGCGATGAGAAACCTGAATTCAGCACCGCGAGCTGGATTTTCATGATGTTCGCCTCCTGTACCTCCGCAGCCGTGTTGTTCTGGGGATCGATAGAGATTTATTACTATATCTCTACGCCACCGTTTGCATTAGCCCCCAACTCTACCGGCGCCAAAGAGCTCGGCCTCGCCTACAGTTTGTTCCACTGGGGACCGCTACCGTGGGCCACCTATAGCTTTCTTTCCGTCGCTTTCGCCTACTTTTTCTTTGTTCGCAAAATGGATGTGATTCGCCCCAGCTCAACGCTCGTGCCTTTAGTGGGCGAGAAACATGTGAAAGGGTTATTCGGGACCATCGTCGATAACTTCTATCTTGTGGCACTGATCTTCGCGATGGGTACCAGCCTCGGTCTGGCTACGCCGCTGGTCACCGAATGTATGCAGTATCTATTCGGCATCCCCCATACGCTGCAACTGGACGCGATCATCATTACCTGCTGGATCATTCTGAACGCAATCTGCGTGGCCTGCGGCCTGCAGAAAGGAGTGAAGATTGCCAGCGACGTGCGTAGCTACCTGAGCTTCCTGATGCTCGGCTGGGTATTCATCGTCAGCGGTGCCAGCTTCATCATGAACTACTTCACCGATTCCGTCGGTATGCTGTTGATGCATCTGCCACGTATGTTGTTCTACACCGATGCTATCGGCAAAGGCGGTTTCCCGCAGGGCTGGACCGTTTTCTACTGGGCCTGGTGGGTCATTTACGCCATCCAAATGAGTATCTTCCTCGCCCGTATATCGCGTGGCCGTACCGTTCGGGAACTGTGCTTCGGAATGGTGCTGGGCCTGACGGCTTCCACCTGGATCCTGTGGACTGTGCTGGGCAGTAACACGCTACTGCTGATGGATAAAAATATTCTGAATATTCCGCAGCTTATCGCAGAGCATGGCGTACCACGCGCCATTATCGAGACCTGGGCCGCCTTACCCCTGAGTACAGCAACAATGTGGGGATTCTTTATTCTCTGCTTTATTGCCACCGTCACACTTATCAACGCGTGTTCTTACACGCTGGCCATGTCGACCTGCCGTGAAATACGCGATGGTGAAGAGCCGCCTCTGCTGGTACGTATCGGCTGGTCCATTCTGGTCGGCATCATCGGTATTGTGCTGTTGGCTCTCGGCGGGTTGAAACCGATACAAACGGCGATCATCGCGGGCGGCTGCCCTCTCTTCTTCGTCAATATCATGGTCACGCTGTCCTTTATTAAGGACGCCAAAGCGCACTGGAAAGATAACTAAGATAAATCAACCATATCAAGAGGTTAAAAGATGGACTTTAACTTGAATGATGAACAGGAGCTGTTCGTCGCCGGTATTCGTGAATTAATGGCCAGTGAAAATTGGGAGGCCTATTTTGCCGAATGCGATCGCGATAGCGTCTATCCTGAGCGTTTCGTAAAAGCACTGGCCGATATGGGCATTGACAGCCTGCTGCTCCCGGAAGATCGCGGTGGTCTGGATGCCGGTTTCGTTACCGTGGCGGCTGTGTGGATGGAATTGGGTCGCCTGGGTGCACCAACCTACGTGCTCTATCAACTTCCTGGCGGCTTCAACACGGTGTTACGCGAAGGCACTCAGGAACAGATCGATAAGATCATGGCGTTTCAGGGTACCGGTAAACAGATGTGGAACTCGGCGATCACCGAACCGGGCGCCGGGTCTGACGTGGGCAGTTTAAAAACCACTTATACCCGTAAAAATGGTAAGGTTTATCTTAATGGCAGTAAGTGCTTCATCACCAGTAGCGCTTACACCCCTTATATCGTGGTAATGGCGCGTGACGGCGCGTCTGCGGATAAACCCATTTATACCGAATGGTTTGTCGATATGAGTAAACCTGGCATCAAAGTTAACAAGCTTGAGAAACTCGGTCTGCGCATGGATAGCTGCTGCGAAATTACCTTTGACGATGTTGAACTGGATGAAAAAGACATGTTCGGCCGTGAGGGTAATGGGTTTAACCGTGTTAAAGAAGAGTTTGACCACGAACGCTTCCTCGTTGCTCTGACGAACTACGGAACCGCAATGTGCGCCTTTGAAGATGCGGCGCGCTACGCCAATCAGCGAGTGCAGTTTGGCGAAACGATCGGTCGCTTCCAACTGATTCAGGAGAAGTTTGCCCATATGGCAATCAAATTAAACTCCATGAAAAACATGCTGTTGGAAGCCGCCTGGAAAGCCGATAACGGCACCATTACCTCCGGCGATGCAGCCATGTGCAAATACTTCTGCGCCAATGCGGCATTTGAGGTCGTTGACAGTGCGATGCAAGTACTCGGTGGCGTTGGGATTGCAGGCAATCACCGTATTACCCGTTTCTGGCGCGATCTGCGCGTTGACCGGGTTTCCGGCGGTTCCGACGAAATGCAGATCCTGACTTTGGGTCGCGCAGTGCTCAAACAGTACCGTTAATCGGGTGATAACCCCATCACGCTGTGATGGGGTTCCAGGGATGCCACACAGGAGTATGTCATGAGTCATCGTTTACCAATGCCCGTGTTTGGACCACTTGCGGGTGTGCGGGTCGTTTTCTCCGGTATCGAAATTGCCGGGCCCTTCGCCGGACAAATGTTTGCCGAGTGGGGCGCAGAAGTTATCTGGATTGAAAATGTCGCCTGGGCCGACACAATTCGTGTCCAGCCCAATTATCCGCAACTCTCACGCCGCAATCTGCACGCGCTATCGCTGAATATCTTCAAAGATGAAGGCCGGGAAGCGTTCCTTAAGTTAATGGAAACCACCGACATTTTTATCGAGGCCAGTAAAGGTCCGGCATTTGCTCGCCGGGGAATTACCGATGAAGTGTTATGGGAACACAATCCGAAGCTGGTCATCGCCCACCTGTCTGGTTTTGGGCAGTTTGGGACAGAGGAGTACACCAACCTTCCTGCTTATAACACCATTGCGCAAGCCTTCAGCGGTTACCTGATTCAAAATGGCGACGTTGACCAGCCGATGCCCGCTTTTCCCTACACGGCAGACTATTTTTCCGGCATGACGGCGACAACCGCAGCACTTGCGGCGCTGCATAAAGTACGTGAAACAGGTAAAGGGGAAAGCATTGATATTGCGATGTATGAAGTGATGCTGCGCATGGGCCAGTACTTCATGATGGATTATTTCAATGGCGGCGAAATCTGTCCGCGTATGACCAAAGGCAAAGACCCCTACTACGCTGGCTGTGGTCTGTATAAATGCTCGGATGGCTACATCGTGATGGAACTGGTCGGGATCACGCAAATTACCGAGTGTTTTAACGATATCGGGCTGGCGCATATTCTCGGCACGCCAGAAGTTCCGGAAGGTACACAACTCATTCACCGCGTCGAGTGCCCGTACGGTCCACTGGTGGAAGAGAAACTGGATGCATGGCTGCTAACGCATACCATTGCCGAAGTACAAGCGCGCTTCGCCGAGCTGAATATTGCCTGTGCAAAAGTACTGACTATTCCTGAACTGGAGGGTAACCCGCAGTACGTCGCCCGCGAATCAATCACCCAATGGCAAACCATGGATGGCCGTACCTGCAAGGGGCCAAACATTATGCCGAAATTCAAAAATAACCCTGGGAAAATCTGGCGCGGCATGCCGTCACACGGCATGGATACCTCCGCCATATTGCAGAACATCGGTTACAGCGAAGCAGATATTAAGGAACTGGTAAGCAAGGGGCTGGCCAGGGTTGAGGATTAAATACATAGCGCTAACGGGATCGTGTAGCCACCCGGTTAGCGCTTATACCTAATTTCAGTGGATAAAAGTGCGATGGATGTTATTGGCGATCAAAACTTACGTCAGATGTGGGACGACCTGGCAGAGGTCTATGGCGATAAAACGGCGCTGATTTTTGAGTCATGTGAAGGTGAAGTACAGCAATTCAGCTATACCTACCTCAATGAGGAAATCAATCGCACAGCAAACCTGTTCAACGGGCTGGGGATCCAAAAAGGCGATAAAGTCGCCCTGCATCTGGATAACTGCCCTGAATTTTTCTTTTGCTGGTTCGGGCTGGCAAAAATCGGTGCCATCATGGTGCCGATTAACGCCAGGCTATTGCATGATGAAAGTCTGTGGATCCTGCAAAACTGCCGGGCTCGTTTGTTGGTAACCACTGAAAACTTCTATCCCCTTTACCGTCAGATTCTGCAGGAAGGTGAAACGCAGCTCAATCATATCTGCCTTATCGACCGGCAGTTCTGTGTCTCAGATACCGCGGTGAGTGATTTTTATCAACTTAAGCGCGCCCAACCCACTACTCTGAACTCTACGCCGACGTTAAGCACCGACGATACCGCAGAAATTCTTTTCACCTCGGGCACGACCTCACGACCAAAAGGCGTGGTCATTACCCAATATAACTTACGCTTTGCGGGTTATTACTCCGCCTGGCAGTGTGCATTACGCGATGACGATATTTATCTGACCGCTATGCCCGCTTTTCATATCGATTGTCAGTGTACGGCGGCAATGGCCGCCTTCTCCAGCGGTGCCACCTTTGTGCTGCTTGAGAAATACAGTGCGCGTGCGTTCTGGAGCCAGGTGCGAAAATACCGTGCCACAGTTACCGAATGCATTCCCATGATGATTAGAACCCTGATGGTGCAACCGCCAATGCCTGCGGATAATCAGCATTGCCTTCGTGAAGTGCTTTTCTACCTCAATCTTTCCGTGCAGGAAAAAGACGCCTTTGTTGAACGTTTCGGTGTCAGGTTGCTGACATCGTATGGCATGACGGAAACGATTGTCGGCATTATTGGTGACAGACCCGGTGATAAACGGCGCTGGCCGTCAATTGGCCGCGCGGGGTTTTGCTACGAAGCGGAAATTCGTAACGATCAAAATCAGCCCCTTCCTCCCCATGAAATCGGTGAAATATGCATTAAAGGCATGCCGGGGAAAACGCTTTTTAAAGAGTATTACGAACAGCCAGACGCAACCGCTATGGCGCTGGATGCAAACGGCTGGTTACATACCGGCGATTCGGGTTACTACGATGAAGAAGGCTTTTTTTATTTTGTCGACAGGCGTTGCAATATGATTAAGCGCGGTGGTGAGAATGTCTCCTGTGTAGAGCTGGAGAATATCATTTCGACCCATCCAAAAATTCAGGATACGGTGGTTATCGGCGTTAAAGACACTATCAGGGATGAAGCTATAAAAGCCTTTGTTGTTCTTCATGAAGGCGAAACATTAAGTGCTGATGAGTTTTTTTCTTTTTGCGCCAGCAATATGGCGAAATTTAAAGTACCGACGCTTGTTGAATTCAGGAGCGATCTGCCACGCAACTGTTCAGGGAAAGTCATCAAGAAAAATCTAACATAACCTATTCGGCTGAATTTATGTTCGCCGAAATAGAAATAACGTGAACACTTCATATCTTGCAGAGGCGGTATGCCTCTGCAAAGCATACACATATTTAAAAGGAGCAAAATATGAGTGAATCATTACATCTGAACCGCCATGGGCATATTCTGGAAATTATTCTCGATCGCCCCGTTGCCAATGCCATTGATGCAAAAACCAGTTTTGCCATGGGTGAAGTATTTCTGAATTTCCGCGATGACCCTGAATTACGCGTGGCAATTATTACCGGCGCCGGCCAGAAATTCTTTTCCGCGGGCTGGGATTTAAAAGCAGCAGCAGAAGGTGAAGCACCGGATGCAGATTTTGGGCCTGGCGGGTTTGCGGGATTGACCGAACTTTTTGATCTCGATAAACCGGTCATTGCCGCAGTAAACGGCTATGCCTTTGGTGGTGGGTTTGAACTGGCGCTGGCAGCAGATTTCATTATCTGCGCTGAAAATGCCAGCTTTGCCTTACCCGAAGCCAAACTCGGCATCGTGCCGGACAGCGGTGGGGTTTTACGCCTGCCTAAACGCTTACCGCCCGCTATCGTCAATGAAATGGTGATGACCGGGCGGCGCATGAATGCCGAAGAAGCACTACGCTGGGGTATCGCTAATTATGTTGTCAGTCAGGAAGCATTAATGGAGAAGGCGCGCGAACTGGCACAGCAACTGCTTCAAAGCGCACCACTGGCTATTGCCGCATTAAAAGAGATAACCAGAACAACCAGAGAAATGCCGGTAGAAGAAGGCTATCGTTATCTCCGTAGCGGTGCGCTGAAACACTATCCGGCGGTCCTGCATTCCGAAGATGCGATTGAAGGGCCGCAGGCCTTTGCCGAAAAACGCTCACCGGTATGGAAAGGACGTTAATAACTCATGAGCTATTACGCCTTTGAAGGCTTGATCCCGGTCGTCCATCCAGAGGCGTATATCCATCCGAGCGCGGTATTGATTGGCGACGTCATTGTAGGGGCTGGTGTCTACGTCGGCCCTCACGCTTCGCTTCGCGGTGACTATGGCCGCCTGATTCTGGAACCAGGTTCGAATTTACAGGATGGCTGTATTATGCACGGTTACTGCGATACCGACACCGTCGTCGGTGAGAACGGACATATCGGACACGGCGCGATTTTGCATGGCTGCGTGATTGGCCGGGATGCGCTGGTCGGTATGAACAGCGTGATTATGGACGGCGCGGTCATTGGCGAAGAGAGCATTGTTGCCGCCATGAGCTTTGTGAAAGCCGGATTTATCGGGGCAGCAAGACAGTTATTGGTAGGATCGCCAGCCCGTTTCATCCGTGATGTAACCGAAGAAGAGTTGCACTGGAAGCAGCTTAATACCCGGGAGTATCAGGATCTGGCTATCCGTTGTCGCTCATCATTATATGAAACACAACCGCTACGCCAGTCAGAAAAAAACCGACCGCGGCTTAAAGGTACGACGGAGGTGAAGCCGAAATCAGCGCAATGACTTTATCGAATGGCGCACTCGCGCCATTCGATATTCGCTCATTAACGACGCAAACTTTTTGACAACATCATTTGCCATTTCTGTTCCGTCTTAAGTCCTGCAGGCAGGACTACAGGCATATGGGATGTTTTTGTGGTACTGAGAATTTTTTCCTGCGCATTATTTTTCAGCCTGGTATAGATTTGATCGTCAATATTTTTTACACGCACCAGACGCTGACATTGACATCCTCTACCTTGCAGTTGATTTGGAATTGTCCTGGTCTCACAGGTAATTTCTTCTACCTCAGAAAGAATATAAGAAACCGTATTGATCGCTTTACAGTGGTCCATGTCAAAATGCCTGGCAATTTCCTTAGCGCTCACCCAACGATTTTCCGCCATCATCCAATCGGCAATTAACAAATAAAGGGGTTTTTCAACATATTCTTTACTCATAAGCACACCATTTTTACAAATTAAAAATCTTGTTATGGTCAGGCTTGCCTGAATATCGACAAAACCATTAACCATATTAAAAATACGGATAACAAGAAATAGTATGCAGGTTTGAGGATCATTAGTGTGAGCAAAATCGTGCTAGTCGCATTAGAAAAATGCGTAACAATGATTTGCACGTTCAGCACGAATGGTATGTATAAAAAACGGTTCCTGAACAGGAACCGTTTATTTAATCGGTAATACTGTGCGCTGGTCTGCGCAGCAAGTTACGCTTTAATCTGCGCGTGCATTTCCTGAACGGAGGTCACCTTCTCGGTGGCATCGGCGTTCAGCGCCATCGCGGTAGCAAAACCACCGTTCAGCGTGGTGTCGTAATGCACTTTGTACTGCAGCGCGCTGCGGCGAATGACCCTGGAGTCTTCTATCGCCCGACGGCCTGCGGTGGTGTTGATGATGTAGGTGTATTCGCCATTCTTAATACGGTCCTGAATGTGCGGACGACCTTCATGCACCTTGTTCACCAGACGCGGGTTAATACCGGCTTCGCCCAGGACAATCGCCGTACCGTGGGTTGCATCCAGCTCGAAACCGAACTTGAGCAGCTTCGCTGCCAGGTCAACCACACGCTCTTTATCCCCTTCACGTACAGAAAGCAGCGCACGACCCTGTTTCTTCATCGTGGAGTTGCTACCCAGTTGCGCTTTAGCAAACGCTTCGGCGAAGGTACGGCCCACACCCATCACTTCCCCGGTAGAGCGCATTTCTGGCCCTAACAGCGGGTCAACGCCCGGGAATTTATTGAATGGCAGCACCACTTCTTTCACCGAGTAGTACGGCGGGATAATTTCTTTGGTGACGCCCTGCTGTGCCAGCGTCTGACCGACCATCACACGCGCCGCCACTTTCGCCAGCGGTACGCCGGTGGCTTTGGAGACAAACGGTACGGTACGCGCCGCACGCGGGTTCACCTCAATCAGATACACTTCGTTATCTTTTACCGCAAACTGGACGTTCATCAGACCGCGAACCTGCAGTTCGAAGGCCAGTTTCTGCACCTGCTGGCGCATCACGTCCTGGATGTCCTGGCTCAGCGTGTAGGCTGGCAGGGAACAGGCGGAATCGCCGGAGTGCACGCCGGCCTGCTCGATATGCTCCATGATGCCGCCAATCAGCACCATTTCGCCGTCACAGATAGCGTCAACATCCACTTCTACCGCATCGTCCAGGAAGCGATCCAGCAGGACTGGCGCATCGTTGGACACGCTCACTGCGGTCTGGAAGTAGCGACGCAGGTCGGCTTCGTCGTAGACGATTTCCATCGCACGGCCGCCCAGTACATAAGACGGACGCACCACCAGCGGGTAACCAATCTCTTTCGCCTTCTCAACCGCTTGCTCAATGGCGGTGACGGTGGCGTTCGCCGGTTGTTTCAGTTTCAGACGGTCAACCGCCTGCTGGAAACGTTCACGGTCTTCGGCACGGTCAATGGCATCCGGGCTGGTACCGATAACCGGTACACCCGCCGCTTCCAGCGCGCGCGCCAGTTTCAGCGGCGTCTGGCCGCCGTACTGCACGATAACGCCTTTCGGCTTCTCGATACGCACGATTTCCAGCACATCTTCCAGCGTTACCGGCTCGAAGTAGAGACGGTCGGAGGTGTCATAGTCGGTGGAGACGGTTTCCGGGTTACAGTTGACCATGATGGTCTCGTAGCCGTCTTCGCGCAGCGCCAGTGAGGCGTGTACGCAGCAGTAGTCAAATTCAATCCCCTGACCGATACGGTTCGGGCCGCCACCCAGTACCATGATTTTATCGCGGTCCTGGTTCGGATTCGCTTCACACTCTTCTTCATACGTGGAGTACATGTAAGCGGTGTCGGTCGCGAATTCTGCCGCACAGGTGTCCACACGTTTGTAGACCGGGTGCAGGTTGTACTGATCGCGCAGCTTACGCACTTCCGTTTCGCGCACGCCTGCCAGTTTAGCCAGACGCGCATCGGCAAAGCCTTTACGCTTGAGCATACGCAGGAAATCCGCGTCGAGGCCGTTAATACCCACTTCGGCGACTTTCTCTTCCAGACGCACCAGTTCTTCAATCTGCACCAGGAACCAGCGGTCAATATTGGTCAGGTTGAAAACGCCATCAACGGACAGGCCTGCACGGAAGGCATCGGCGATGTACCAGATACGCTCAGCGCCAGCGTCTTTCAGCTCGCGACGGATTTTGGTCAGCGCTTCCGGGTCATCCAGGCTCACTTTCGGGTCAAAGCCGGTGGCGCCGACTTCCAGGCCGCGCAGCGCTTTTTGCAGGGATTCCTGCTGCGTGCGGCCAATGGCCATCACTTCACCGACCGATTTCATCTGGGTGGTCAGGCGGTCGTTGGCGCCAACGAATTTTTCGAAGTTGAAGCGCGGGATCTTGGTGACAACGTAGTCGATAGACGGTTCGAAGGACGCCGGGGTACGGCCACCGGTGATATCGTTCATCAATTCGTCGAGGGTGTAACCCACCGCCAGTTTCGCCGCCACTTTGGCAATCGGGAAGCCGGTCGCTTTCGAGGCCAGCGCAGAGGAGCGGGAGACACGCGGGTTCATTTCGATAACAATCAGACGGCCATTTTTCGGGTTAACCGAGAACTGGACGTTAGAACCGCCGGTTTCCACGCCGATTTCACGCAATACCGCCATCGAGGCGTTACGCATGATTTGATACTCTTTATCGGTCAGGGTCTGTGCAGGCGCAACGGTGATGGAGTCACCGGTGTGGATGCCCATGGCGTCGAAGTTTTCGATGGAGCAGACGATGATACAGTTGTCGTTTTTATCACGCACCACCTCCATCTCGTACTCTTTCCAACCAATCAGCGACTCATCAATCAGCAGCTCTTTTGTCGGGGAAAGGTCCAGACCGCGTTCACAAATCTCTTCAAACTCTTCGCGGTTGTAGGCGATACCGCCGCCCGTTCCGCCCATGGTGAAGCTGGGTCGAATGATGCACGGATAGCCCACGTCAGCGGCAACGGCGAGCGCTTCTTCCATATTGTGCGCGATACCGGAACGCGCGGTTTCCAGGCCGATTTTCTTCATCGCCACGTCGAAACGGCGGCGGTCTTCTGCTTTATCAATCGCGTCAGCGGTGGCACCGATCATAGTGACGCCGAACTCGGCCAGTACGCCCTGGCGTTCCAGTTCCAGCGCACAGTTCAGCGCTGTCTGGCCCCCCATGGTCGGCAGTACCGCATCCGGACGCTCTTTTTCGATGATTTTGCGTACCACTTCCCAGTGGATCGGCTCGATATAGGTTGCATCCGCCATTTCCGGGTCGGTCATGATCGTCGCCGGGTTGGAGTTCACCAGAATGACGCGATAACCCTCTTCACGCAGCGCTTTACACGCCTGCGCACCGGAGTAGTCGAACTCACACGCCTGACCGATAACAATCGGGCCGGCGCCAAGGATCAGGATGCTTTTTATGTCTGTACGTTTTGGCATGGCTCTTTTTCGCTCCTGATTATTTAGCAGACTGACGGTAAATCTCAATTAACTCGATAAAATGGTCAAACAGCGGCGCAGCGTCGTGCGGGCCCGGGCTTGCCTCAGGATGGCCCTGGAAGCTGAATGCCGGTTTATCCGTGCGATGAATCCCCTGCAGGGTGCCATCAAACAATGACTTATGCGTGACGCGCAGGTTTGCAGGCATGGAGGCTTCATCTACTGCAAAACCGTGGTTCTGTGCGGTAATCATCACGGTGTTGTTATCGATATCTTTTACCGGGTGGTTGCCGCCATGGTGACCGAACTTCATCTTCACAGTTTTCGCGCCGCTCGCCAGCGCCAGCAACTGGTGGCCAAGACAGATACCGAATACCGGAATGTCGGTCTCAAGGAATTTTTCGATTGCCTCGATAGCATAATCGCACGGTGCCGGGTCGCCAGGGCCGTTAGAGAGGAAGATACCGTCCGGATTCATTTTCAGGACATCTTCCGCCGACGTTTTCGCCGGAACGACCGTCAGACGGCAGCCTCTGTCCACCAGCATGCGCAGGATGTTACGTTTTGCGCCGAAGTCGTACGCCACGACATGCAGCGGCAGTTCATCTTCGCTTTTCGCTTCCGGCAGTTCGCCTTTCAGTGTCCAGCTCCCCTGCGTCCAGCTATATGGCTCGGCAGTCGTCACTTCTTTCGCCAAATCCATCCCGTTCAGCCCCGGGAAGCTTTTTGCTTTCTCCAGCGCCAGAGCGGCATCCAGATTGTCCCCGGCGATGATGCAGCCATTCTGTGCGCCTTTTTCACGCAGTAGACGCGTCAACTTACGGGTATCGATATCGGCAATCGCCACGATGTTATGGCGTTTCAGGTATGAAGAGAGGTCTTCGGTATTACGATAGTTGCTGGCAATCAGCGGCAGGTCGCGAATGACCAGGCCTTGCGCATGTACCTGAGAGGATTCTTCATCGGCGGCATTGGTGCCGACATTACCAATATGGGGATAAGTAAGGGTGACGATTTGGCGGGAGTAGGAAGGATCAGTGAGGATTTCTTGATAACCGGTCATTGAAGTATTGAAAACGACTTCCCCAACCGCCGAACCTGTTGCCCCTATGGCCCGACCGTAAAACTGGGTTCCGTCTTCCAGAACCAATAGCGCTGACTTAATCAAAACACCCTCCAGAGAATATTCACTCACTTTATTTGCATATTAATTCATTTATAAGCCTCGAATCAATGCAAATTTGCGTAACCGCGAATTTTTTGCAAACGGCGGCATTCTGGAGACATGAAGGGTAAAAGTCAACTCATAGCGCATCTTTTTCATGTCTTTTTGCGCCCCAGAAAAGAATAGCACGATTTAGAGGGCAAAAAGATCACATTACCGGAGGAAGGTAAACGCTTGCGTCGCCATAAAACTGGTTGCACGGGCTTAGCTCTAGTAGAAAGTGGACCAAACGGTCAAAATTTACATTTCAGCAACCATAATGAGACGGAAGATAGGCATTAATAGGGGTTTAAACGAGGAAATCACATAAAATCGGGAAAAATAAAAGGGCAATAAAATACTGCCCTATGCAATCAATGCATTACGACTGCAACAACCACATCACGATGGGTAATAAACTTTACAAATTGTTCAGATCCAGCACATCTCGCATGTCAAAAAGGCCGGCTTCTTTGTTTTTTAGCCATAAAGCAGAGCGAACAGCGCCATTGGCAAACGTCATTCGGCTTGACGCTTTATGGCTAATTTCAATGCGTTCACCGATATCAGCGAACATCGCTGTATGTTCGCCGACAATGTCGCCCGCGCGAACGGTAGCAAAGCCAATTGTGCCCGGTACACGCTCGCCGGTATGGCCTTCACGTGCATAAACCGCACAATCTTTTAAATCTTTATTCAATGCCTGGGCAATAGACTCTCCCATAGCCAGGGCGGTTCCTGACGGCGCATCTACTTTATAGCGGTGATGTGCTTCGATGATTTCTATATCGGTGTAATCCCCCATAACCTTCGCCGCTTTTTCCAGCAGCTTAAGCATTACGTTCACGCCAACGCTGAAATTCGCTGCAAAAACAACGGCAATCTCTTGCGATGCCTCGCGAATTGCCGCTTTGCCTGCATCATCAAAACCGGTGGTACCGATAATCATCCCTTTGCGGTGCTGGCGACAAAACGCCAGATGAACAAGGGTTCCCTCCGGACGGGTGAAATCGATCAGTACATCAAAATCGTCCTTTACCGCCTGCAGATCGCTGCTCACGGTAACGCCTGTTGTACCCACGCCAGCGAGCTCTCCTGCATCGCTGCCCAGCAGGGAAGAACCTTCGCGCTCCAGCGCTGCGCCAAGCGCGACGCCATCCATCTGCTGGGTTGCCTGAATTAACTGGCGGCCCATACGCCCGCCGGCCCCCGCGATGGCTACGCGGATTTGTGCATCATGCATAGTTGTACTCTTTTGTTAATGAAATGCTGAAAATCGTTCTCAGATTAACCAGCCCGCGTCGGGGCTACCAGCCGAAAACACCGATAATTAGAATTAAATGATAAACAGCGGGAAATATCAGTAAAAGACATGTGTTCGCATGTTGCGAATTGAATAGCAAAACCCACAGAAGACACTGATCATCGGTATACTAAGAGGATTTTCCACTACAGCGATGCGTTACCACCTCGTCTTTTACTGCATGACAACGCACCGCACATCAGCGAACGGTCAGCGTTCGTCCACTGTATAGCTGACCACGAGCTGACCTTTTTTCATTTTGACATTGGTAAGTGTGATGAGCCCGATTTCACGCAGTGCGCTGATATGGGTGCCGCCGCAACCATAGGCAGGCAATTCGCCGAAGCGAACGTGCCGCTTTCCTTCGGAAAAGCCGATGTGTCGCGGCAGATTTTCCTCCATCCACGCACTGATTTTTGCCGTTAACATCTCCGCAGTGAGAGTCCCGTTACCGCTAAAAGTAATGCGCCCCTCACCTGGCCAGTGATGGGCTTTTACAGGCTGCCAGCCGAATGTTTCACCTGCATAACCAATCAGATGTCCGGCCGAATGCCAGCGAGCATGAAGATGACGTAATTCACCGTCGACACTGAGCGTGACCGGGCCTGGCGCGACCGGCGTGGCAGTGCGGTGCCATACCGTCTCACCGTCGGCGAAAACGCGTTGTACGGGCACGCCGTCGATGGTTCCGCCATCAGAAGGCTGACCGCCTCCCTGTGGGTGAAAGAGCGTGGCATCCAGCTCAATCACATAACCGTCCTCCCCATCGGGAATACATTGCACAACATTGGCCTGGCCCTGTGTCTCATCACAGGTGTAGTAATTTCGTGTTGTCATCTTCTTCCTCCTGATTACACGACCAGTATATTATCTTCACTGGCTTTGATAATCCGTTGCGCTCTCAACACACTTTTGCCTGGCAGACACAAATGAATAACACCCTACTTCCCGATCTCGCGACCTTTGTTCTGATTGTCGATCAGGGCAGCTTCTCTGCCGCCGCTCGTGTTTCCGGCGCGACACCATCTGCAATGAGCCGCTGCGTTTCACGCCTTGAGCAGGCGCTGGGTAATAAATTACTGCACCGCACAACACGCAAACTGCGGCTGAGTGAGTCCGGACGTAGCGTGTACGAACATGCGCAAATGATGCTCGACGCCGCCAGACAGGCAATGAATGCTGGCAGCAGCGTGCAGGATATTGCGCAAGGCACCCTGACTATCAGCGTGCCCAAAGCCGTTGGGCGATTTGTTATCCACCCCCTCATGCGCGAATTTCTGGTCCGTTATCCGCAGGTTGATGTACGGCTGCGTCTGGAAGATCGGTATATGGATTTAATTGATGACGGCGTCGACCTGGCGCTGCGCATTACCGACTCGCCTTCTCCCGGCCTGCACGGTAAGCCGTTAATACCGATTAAGCATCTGATTTGCGCCACGCCGGAATATCTTCGCCAGCACGGCACACCCGAGCAGCCGGAAGATTTACGCCAGCATAGCTGCATCAGTCTTGGCGAAACGCCAGCAGACTCACGCTGGAAATTTCGTAAGCGTGGCAAAAGCGAAACCATTCAGACCCACGGACGCTATGCCGCTAACCACACCGGCGTGCGTCTTGATGCGGTGCTGAACCATCTGGGGATAGGCAGCCTGCCGCTGTTTACCGCAAGTGCGGCACTGGCGCGAGGCGAGATAGTTCAGGTGCTGCCAGACTGGGAATTTATTAGCGACTATTCCGGGCAGCTCTGGCTACTGTGGTCGTCAGGAAAGCATATGCCCGCCAGAATGCGGGCAATGATTGATTATTTAAGTGAAAAGATGCCGCTGGTCTCGCTTACGGCGCCTTACTGAGTACGTCTGCAACCCAGGCGCGGAATGCATCGATATCAATGCCCAGGGCCACCTGCGCATTCGCGGGTTTACCCAGACGGCCTTCAATGTCCACCACAGTCGTGCCCGCCGTGTACGTGCCCTGGGTTTCCACCGCCACAAAGCAGGATTTCAGGGTAAAAATGTCCGGGCGCACCAGCCAGGCAATCGCGCAGAGATCGTGCATTCGTAGCCCGGTCGCCATACTGCCGCTGCGGTAGTGGCTAAACAGGGCATGCAGCATTTTCCCGGTTTGATTTCCCGATGGCAGCATAGACAGATAATCCGGGGTAAGCGTTGCATGGTTAGTCACATCCAGACCGCACATTACAATCTCCAGCCCGCTTTCAAAGACACGCGCAGCCGCCTCCGGGTCGATGGCGATATTAAATTCGGCATTCGGCGTGAAGTTACCGCGTCCGGCAGAGCCACCCATTATCACCAGACGACGAATGTTGAACTGACATTCCGGGTAGTGGGATAACAGCAGAGCAATGTTGGTCAATGGGCCAATCGCTACCAGTGTGACCGGCTCCGGTGAGGCCATGAGCACATCGCGGATCGCCTGAAACGCTGGCTTTGCCAGCGGCTGGCGCTGATGTTCAATAAAGTTATAGCCTTCCATGCCGGATTCACCGTGGACACTTGCCGCATCGCGCAGCGGGCGCAGCAACGGCGTCGCCGCACCTTTCGCAACCGGGATATTGGCATTCCAGAAGTGAAGCAATTGCAGAGCGTTACGGGTGGTTTTCTCCAGCGAGACATTACCTGCGACCGTGGTCATCAGTTTGAGATCAAGCTCAGGAGCAAAAAGCGCAGCGGCAATGGCAGCCGCGTCGTCAATACCAGGATCGGTGTCGAGAATAATCGGCAGGCGCATACATCCTCCATAAAAATGCCAGGCGTCAGGCCTGGCATCTTCTCATAAACTCAAAGCGAAAAAGTTATTCGACTTCGCGAACATCGACCCGCAGCTCTTTCGGTACTTCGAAAACGATATTTTCTTCACGGCCTTCAAGCGGAATGGCTTCCCCACCGCCAAGCTCCTGCAGACGGGAGATAACGTTTTGCACCAGAACGTCAGGCGCCGATGCCCCGGCCGTTACGCCAACGCAACTGATTTCGCGCACCCACTCTTCCTGAATATCAGAAGCATCATCAATCAGGTAAGCGGATTTCCCCATACGCTGGGCCAGCTCCGCCAGACGGTTGGAGTTCGACGAGTTCTTCGAGCCGACAACCAGTACCACTTCCGCCTGTTCCGCCAGTGCGCGCACGGCTTCCTGACGGTTGGTCGTGGCGTAGCAGATATCATCTTTACGCGGCCCGACAATTTTCGGGAAGCGCTGACGCAGCGCATCAATCACGTCGGAAGTATCATCCACGGAGAGTGTCGTCTGCGTCATAAAAGAGAGCTTATTGATATCTTTGATATTGAGCGTTTCTACGTCTTCCGGCGACTCCACCAGGTACATTCCCCCTTTCGGGTTGCTGTACTGCCCCATGGTGCCTTCGACTTCCGGATGACCAGCATGGCCAATCAGGATGGCTTCTTCCCCACGACGACTGGCGCGAGCGACTTCCATATGCACTTTGGTTACCAGCGGGCAGGTGGCATCAAAGACGGTCAGATCGCGGCTTTTCGCTTCGTTACGTACCGCCTGTGAAACACCGTGAGCAGAGAAAATCAGGATCGCGCCGTCCGGCACTTCGCTGATTTGCTCGATAAAAATCGCCCCGCGTTCACGCAGGCTGTCTACCACGTAACGGTTGTGGACCACTTCGTGACGGACATAAATGGGCGCGCCATAAATCGCCAGCGCGTTTTCAACAATGCTAATCGCGCGGTCTACGCCCGCACAAAAACCACGTGGGTTAGCCAACAGGATCTGCATGCATCCCCTCCAGTGCCGGTTCCACTTCCAGCACGTCGACATCAAAATGAACGGTCTGCCCTGCCAGCGGATGGTTAAAGTCAACGGTAATAGAATCACCGTTGATCTCACGGATCACGCCTGGCATTTCGCTGCCATCCATTGCGGTAAAGAGCATAATCGCGCCGATTTCGGGCTCACCCGCGTCCATAAAATCACGGCGCGAGAAATACTGAATCAGATCGGGAACCGGCGTGCCAAATGCCGCGTCCGGTTCCAGCGAAAACGCTTTTCTGTCGCCTGCTTTCAATCCCAGCAAGTGCTGCTCAAGCCCTTCGGACAGCGAACCATCCCCCAGACGAAACAGCGCAGGTTTACCATTGTTGCGGGTTGACTCAGCGGTGGAGCCATCTTCGAGTTTGAGCGTAAAGTGCACCAGCACCGCGCTATTACTCTGTACAGATTTTGACATGCAGGTACGCTCACTTGTTTTGCCCGGTGACGATAACGCTTACCGGGCCTAAGGATAACCCAGGCCGGGCAAGCGTAACGCCGCCCGGCAGGTTTTGTTACGCCTGATTCTTCGCAGCCGCGTTCGGCAGGAAGCCTTCCAGCACAATCAGCGCCGCGCCGACGCAAATGAAGCTGTCGGCCAGGTTGAAGGTGGCGAAATGCCAGTCGCCGACATAAAAGTCAATCATATCAACGACAAAACCGTGCCACAGGCGGTCGAACAGATTGCCTAACGCACCGCCGATAATCATCGCGTAGGCGATATTGTTCAGCTTCTGCGAGGCTTTTGAACGGTACATCAGTACCGCCAGCACGACAGAAATACCGATAGCGATACCGGCAAAGAACCAGCGCTGCCAGCCACCGCTGTCCGCGAGGAAACTAAATGCCGCGCCATAGTTACGCGCGTAATGCAGATTAAGCGACGGGAACAGCGGCACCGTATCCCCCAGCGCAAAATGCTGGAGGATAAGGAACTTGCTGCCCAGATCGATAATCAGCACGACGACGACCAGCCACAACCAGCGTAGCCCTGTTGAAAAGATCGGTTTACTCATCAGGCAAACTTACGTTTTTCGCCGTCACCGGCGACGTTGCTGACACAGCGTCCGCAGATTTCTGCGTGTTCCGCTACCTTGCCGACATCCTGAGTGTAATGCCAGCAACGCGGGCATTTCTCACCTTCGGCTTTGCTTAACGCCACTTTCAGACCTTTGAGCAGCTCGCTCTGTTGGGCATCAGCACAAGCGTTGGCATAATCTTCAACTTTCGCACCGGAGGTCAACAGGACAAATCGTAATTCGTCACCCAGCGCCGTCAGTTTCGCAGACAGTTCCGGTTCAGCGAACAGGGTTACTGCCGCTTCCAGCGAACCGCCCACTTTCTTGTCGGCACGAGCCTGTTCGATAACCTTGTTCACTTCGCCACGCACTTTGAGCAGTTCATCCCAGTAGGCGTCGTTCATGGCTTCGGTTTCCGCCAGACCAAACAGCCCCTGATACCATTCGCCGGTGAACACATATTTTTCGCGCTCGCCTGGCAGGTAGCCCCAGATTTCATCTGCGGTGAAGGACATGATCGGCGCCATCCAGCGCACCAGCGCTTCTGAGATATGGTACAGCGCAGTCTGGCAGCTACGACGGGCAACACTGTCCGCCTTTGCGGTGTACTGACGATCTTTGATGATATCGAGGTAGAAAGAGCCCATCTCGATGGAGCAGAAACGCATCAGGCGTTGCACAACTTCATGGAAATCATAGGAGTCGTACGCGCTGATGATATCTTTCTGCGCTGCCTGCGCACAGCCCACCGCCCAGCGGTCCAGCACCACCATCTCTTCCGGTTTCACCATGTCTTTTGCCGGATCGAAACCATTGAGGTTCGCCAGCAGGAAGCGCGCGGTGTTACGAATACGGCGATAGCTATCGGCGGCACGTTTGAGGATCTCATCGGAAACCGCCATTTCACCGGTATAATCGGTTGATGCCACCCACAGACGCAGGATATCCGCGCCCAGTTTGTTCATCACGTCCTGCGGAGAAACGGTATTACCGATAGATTTGGACATCTTACGGCCCTGACCATCGACGGTGAAGCCGTGGGTCAGTACCTGGCGGTAAGGTGCTTTGCCTTTCATCGCGACGCTGATCATCAGAGACGACATGAACCAGCCACGGTGTTGGTCAGAACCTTCCAGATACATATCCGCTGCGTGGCCGCCAAATTCCGGACGCGCGTCAACCACAGAGTAGCTTGTTGAACCGGAGTCAAACCAGACGTCCAGGGTATCCGGCACTTTCACGTAGTTGTCAGCGTCATCGCCCAAAATTTCACGCGGATCGAGATCCCACCACGCCTGAATGCCGTCTTTCTCAACGTATTTAGCGACAGCTTCCATCAGTTCAGTGGTACGTGGATGCAGCTCTTCGGTGTCTTTATGCACGAACAGCGCCATCGGCACGCCCCAGGTACGCTGACGGGAGATACACCAGTCAGGACGGTTCGCGACCATCGATTCGATACGTGCTTTACCCCATGCCGGGATCCAGCCGCTCAGGTTCTCTTTCGCCAGACCTTCCTGCTCAATGCGATCGATCTCTTTGAGAGACTGAATGCGCAGGCCTTTCTGATCCATGCTGACGAACCACTGCGGGGTCGCACGGAAAATGATCGGCGACTTGTGGCGCCAGCAGCACGGATAGCTGTGTTGCAGTTTTTCGACATGCAGCAGTGAACCGTTGTCACGCAGCAGGTTGACGATAATATCGTTCGCTTTGAAGACGTTTACGCCATCCAGAATCGGATACGTACCCGGCAGATATGCCCCATCCGGGCCAACCGGGTTAGCGATTTCCAGACCGTATTTTTGGCTGATGGTATAGTCATCAGGGCCATGACCACCGGCGGTATGCACTGCACCGGTACCGGCTTCCAGCGTCACGTGGTCGCCCAGGATCGCAGGCACATCAAAGTCGAGGAACGGGTGTTTAAAGCGCATCAGTTCCAGGTCAGAACCTTTAACCACGCCCAGCACGGTAAACTCACTGATACCAGCGCGTTTCATCACGCTTTCCAGCAGATCTTTCGCGAGGATCAGCGCCTGCCCTTCAACCTGCACCAGCGCATAGTCAAATTCCGGGGACAGAGAGATCGCGCGGTTCGCCGGCAGCGTCCACGGGGTGGTGGTCCAGATAACCAGAGAGACAGGACCGTTAACGCTGGCAACGCCAAATTTCGCTTTTACCGCGTCGACATCGACGGCATGGAACGCCACGTCGATAGACGGAGAGGTTTTGTCGTAATACTCAACTTCCGCTTCCGCCAGCGCAGAACGGCAGTCAACGCACCAGTGCACCGGCTTGGCGCCTTTATGCAGGTGACCGTTACCGATGATTTTACCCAGCGCACGGATAATGTTGGCTTCGGTTTTGAAGTCCATGGTGCGATACGGATGTTCCCAGTCGCCCAGTACGCCAAGACGGATAAAGTCTTTGCGCTGGCCATCGATCTGGGTCGCAGCGTATTCACGGCATTTTGCACGGAACTCCGCGGCGGTGAATTTCTCACCCGGCTTACCAAATTCCTGCTCTACTTTCAGTTCGATAGGCAGACCGTGACAGTCCCAGCCCGGCACATACGGCGAGTCGTAACCCGCAAGGCCTTTGGACTTCACGATAATGTCTTTCAGAATCTTGTTAACAGAGTGACCAATATGAATGCTGCCATTCGCATAAGGAGGGCCATCATGCAGAATGAAGGTTTTTTTGCCTTTTTTGGCTGCACGAATGATGCCGTACAGATCATCATCAGTCCAACGCGCCAGCATTCCCGGTTCGCGTTTGGCGAGGTCGCCACGCATCGGGAACCCTGTTTCCGGCAAATTCAGGGTTGATTTATAGTCACTCATCAGATTCTCGGTTCCGTATTTATCACACAGGCATTTAAGCCGGGTTTGATAGCCCAAAAAACTCGCGGGCGGTTAACTCATCACGCGCGATCTGCGCTTTAAGCTCATCCAGCGATGTAAATCGCTGCTCGTTGCGTATCTTTTTACGCAGTACTACATCTATATGGCGTCCATAGAGGTCCATTACAACATCCAGCAGATGGACTTCAAGCTGCTGGCGAACCCCGGCAACCGTCGGGCGCGTACCAATGTTGGCCACGCCGGGCAGTAAAGTATCGCCTAAGCCAGCCACTTCTACCGCATAGACACCTTTGACCGGGGAAACCTGGCGGCGCAGCGGTATGTTCGCCGTCGGAAAACCGATAGTACGCCCCAGCTCGTCGCCGTGAACCACACGCCCGGAGATACTGAACGGACGGCCCAGCAGTTGTTCAGCGAGCTCAAGGTTGTCATCAGCCAACGCCTGGCGAACCGCCGTACTGCTCACGCGCGCGCCACCAGAGCAGAAGGTTTGCGTGCTGGTAACATCAAAGCCGTATTTCAGACCGGCTTTCTGTAATAACAAGAAATCCCCCTGGCGACCAGCGCCAAAGCGGAAGTCATCGCCCACGGCGAGGAATTTCACGCCAAGTTTGTCAACCAGCAGGTCGCTGACGAAGGTTTGCGCCGTCAACGCGGCAAAACGCCGGTCAAAACGTACGCACAGTACGTAATCGACGCCACATTCGGCCAGCAGGCGCAGTTTTTCCCGCAGTCGGGTCAGGCGCGCAGGCGCTTTATCGCTCGCGAAAAGTTCGAGAGGTTGCGGCTCGAATATCATCACCACCACGGGGAGAGCACGGGTACGACCTTCTTCGCTAAGCCCTTGTAAAAGCGCCTGATGGCCGCGATGCACGCCGTCGAAATTACCAATAGTCAGCACACACCCGTGCGGTGCCTGGCTGAGATTATGTATGCCGCGTATCAGCTTCATGTCTGGCTCAAAACAGTGAAAATCGTCAAAGTATACCTTGTACAACGTGCAACGTTAACCGACGATTGCCCGAACCCGCCAGAAAGGAGAAGGATTTCATCAGGCTGCCTTCTTACCGCATGAAAAACTGGGCCGGAAAGCGATTTTTATAGTGGAAAGGCTGTATTCGATGACCACAAGCTGGTAGAATCCTGCGCCATCAATACGTAACGTAGCGTCGCACATTAACGGCGCTTATTTGCACAAATCCATTGACAAAAGAAGGCTAAAAGGGCATATTCCTCGGCCTTTGAATTGTCCATATAGATCATATTTGGGAGTTGGACCTTGGCTAATATCAAATCAGCTAAGAAGCGCGCCGTTCAGTCTGAAAAGGCTCGCAAACACAACGCAAGCCGTCGCTCTATGATGCGTACTTTCATCAAGAAAGTGTACGCTGCGATCGAAGCTGGCGACAAAGCTGCTGCACAGAAAGCATTTGACGAAATGCAACCGATCGTGGATCGCCAGGCCGCTAAAGGTCTGATCCACAAAAACAAAGCTGCGCGTCATAAAGCAAATCTGACTGCACAGATCAGCAAACTGGCTTAATTGCCCGCTTGTTGTACTTTGTGAAAGAACCCGCGTAAAGCGGGTTTTTTTATGCCTGCTACCCGACGTCAATGCCGAGTAATGTCTGTAACCCCTGCCGACCTTTCGCAGTCAGCGCGACTTCACGAAACCCGGGCGTCCTGCGGATCCACCCCTTCGTTTCAAAATAAATAAGCAACACCGCTCCTGCATGCCCCCCCAGATGAAAGCGCCGCTCGCTCCAGTCAAGACAGGCACAGCTACGTTTACGCGTTGATTTATTTTCCAGCGGTAAACCCATCCGGATAAAAAATGCCAGCCCTTCTTCGGTAAGCGACGCACCATCCGCGGTCAGGTAATCTTTCGCCACCAGCGCGTCATAAATGTTTACCGCCAGCTCACCAGCCAGATGATCGTAACAGGTGCGCGCATGCCGCAGCGCCATGGGCGTGCGTGTGGTTAAAGGTTTATCCTGCCGCCAGGAAATGCCCATCATCATTTCAATCAACCGGGCAACCTCCTGGCCTGCCAGACGGTAGTAACGATGACGCCCCTGTGACAGGAAACAGACCAGTTGGCTGTCAACCAGCTTACTCAGATGTGCGCTGGCGGTGGAGGCCGCAACGCCTGCCGCCACACTCAATTCCGTTGCCGTCCATGCCCGCCCATCCATCAGCGCACACAGCATTTTCACGCGTGATGGATCGGCCATCGCTGCGGCAACTGCCGCGACCGAAAGCTCAAGTGCGTCGTCATCAGAAAGATGTTCAGGATGAAGTTGCATAAACCGCCCAGGGTTCTGTTGCCTCGCTGGCAACGAGATCATTATCCGTCACCAGTATGAGCTGATTTGCGTGATCGCTATACTGCGCGAGAATATTTACGCCATGGGATGCAAGCGTTGCCGTTATCTCGCCCAGCTCGCCGGGCCGCTCCTGTTTGAGCTTACGGATCACAGGCCTGCGCAGCTCGCGGACATCAAAACCGTGTTGCTCCAGTACCACTTTCGCCCGTATGCCCTCTTCCACCAGAAAGTGGGCATGCCCTTCATTATTGTGGGTAAAGACACCACCACCCTCAAGACCAATACCGTTACTGCCCAGCGTTTTGCCCAGTTTCGCCAGCTCACCCGGCAGGTTTTTGAGTACTACATAAATATCGTACATCACCTTACCTCCGGTTTTCCGATGAATATTCCCGTTCCAGACGGGCAATACGGATGCGATAAAACGAAAAAATTGCCTCGCGCCCCTCCGTCTGCGCCTCACGGTGAAAATGATTATTTTTCCATGTCTGAATGGCTTCCTCATCACGCCACCAGGATAACGAAAGTATCTTCCCCGGTGTGGTCAGGCTTTGAAAACGTTCAATCGCGATAAAGCCATCGATATCGGCAAGCAGCGGTTTCAGTTCCGCAGCCAGCTCAAGGTAGCGCTCTTGCTTTGCCGCAACCGCGTCGGCTTCGAAAAGTACAGCGATCATGATTTATCTCCTGTATGGGTAGGAGAGATAAATCTACCGTGCTGAAAAAGTCATGCTTCGGTGGTTAACGAAATATGGCGCGTATCATCAGAGGTCATGAAATAGCCGGGAGTAATCACGGTTACAAATACGCTGTACGGCGGGGTGCTGAATCATTCGTTCGGCAAAAATGGCGTGGTACTCTTCCATCACGTTATCCACTCGGCCAATTTCGACGATATTCTCATCCGCAAAATAGTCTTTTGCATAGAGCGTCGGAGCCACAAAAATGGCATTGTGCGCTGCGCCAAACGATTTCATCAACGCCGCATCATCAAACTCGCCCAGCACTTCAACATTCAGCCCCTGCGAATTAAACCAGTTGAGTAACTTACGCCCAAGCATCGACCGGCGGCCAGGAATCAGCAAACGGCGTTCTTCAAGGCAGGCAGGAAAGGGCTTTTTAAGTGCCGGTTTCTGGCACCAGAAGCTGACACTGCATTCACCAATCTTCACCGAAAAGAGCCCTTCCTGATGGGTAGAATCTATCGGGCAATCTGAAATAATCATATCGAGCTTATGCTGGCTCAACTGTTCGAGCAGCATTTCATGGGTGGATTCAAAACAGCGTAAATGGATAGGCTCGCCTTCCTGAACCGCAGCCTCAAGAATACCGCTCACAAGTTGTTTTGACAGCGCATCCGCTACCCCGACGTCAAACAACAAATGTGACTCTTTGCGATAATTAACGATATCCAGCATTTCCTGGCTTAGCGTAAACATCTTATCGGCGTAACGAAAAACCAGCTCACCAAGTTCCGTTGGTTCCAGCCCCCTTCCCCGGCGCTTAAAGAGCTTGCCCTGCAGGCGCTCTTCCAGCGCTTTTATTTGCCCGGTGATGGTTTGTGGCGTGAGGTATAACGCTTCCGCAGCACCGACAACGGACCCCGCGCGGTATACCTGCCAGAAGTAATACAGATGGTTGTAATTGATGTTCGACATCGTGTCTTCGCTCCCTGAGTGACGTTTTCGGGAAGGCTATCGTTCGCCTTCCCCTTCAGGAATTAGCGGACTATACGCGAACGCAGCAGACAGTATCCCACCACCGCCGCCAGGATTGAACCTGTAAGAATGCCTAATTTCGCCCAGGCAACCATATGTGTATCGACGTCACCAAACGCGAGGGTAGCGATGAAAATCGACATGGTAAAACCAATACCGCACAGCACGCCGACCGCCATTATTTGTTTAAACGCCGCCCCCTGCGGCAGTTTTGCCAGTTTGAGGCGAAGCGCCAGCCAACAAAAAATGGTTATGCCGACGGGTTTACCGATAAACAGACCGGCAATCACCCCCATTGGCAACAGCGACGTCAGCCCGGCAAAGGTGACCCCTTCAAGCGATACGCCCGCATTAGCAAAGGCAAACAGGGGCAAAATCAGCCAGCCAACCCAGGGGTGGATCGCATCAATCACCTGACGGGCCGGAGAGACGCCATTCTCCTCTTTCAGAGGAATGAAGAAGCCCAGTACGACCCCGGCCAACGTGGCATGAATGCCCGATTTCAACACCGCAGTCCACAACACTATGCCCACCAGCATATAGATGCCGATCCGGCGAACATTAAGGGCATTCAGTACCGCCAGCGCCACGATGGCCGCCGCCGCAACGCCCAGCGATACCAGCGAGAGATCGCTGGTGTAAAACAGCGCGATAATAATGATCGCACCCAGATCATCGATAATCGCCAGCGCCATCAGGAAGATTTTCAGCGCCGGGGGAATGCGATCGCCGAGCAGTGCCAGAACGCCAAGGGCAAAGGCGATATCCGTCGCCGCAGGAATCGCCCAGCCGTGACGCGCCAGCGGATCGTGCATGTTAAACGCCAGAAATATCAGCGCTGGTGCCACCATACCGCCCAGGGCGGCAATCACCGGAAAAATAGCCTGTTGACGGCTGGCAAGCGAACCTTGCATCAGCTCATATTTCACTTCAAGGCCGACCATCAGGAAAAAGACCGCCATAAGCGCGTCATTTATCCATAACAGCATATTTTTATTGATTTCCAGCGCTGCAAACTTGAACGCAACCGGTGTATCAAGGAAAGCTTGATAACCTGCTTTGGTCACATCCAGATTGGCGCAAAACATCGCCAGTACGGCAGCAATGATGAGGATAATCCCGCCTGAGATATCACTGCTAAAAAAACGTTGTAGAAATTTCATGGTCTTCTCTCGATTTACGACTCCCTGGGGCGCTTATATTACCCCGCCAGAATCATCGATAAAATCAGATAAATTTTGGGGATAAACTCGGTTTTACCGAGTTTATATGATAATACGGTTATCAATGAGATGTTCAGGCTTTGCATACTTCGCCTGAATAGGGGGGATATTCTAGTGGCAGAGAGAAGGCTCGAGCGGCAGTACCGTGCGGGTCTGGTTGTATTCATACTTCATAAAATCAAGGACCATTGTCAGATTTGCCGGGGAAAGGCGCGTCATCTGAGCGTAAAAAGGATGCGACTCGACATAATGAATAAATCGCGTCGCGGGTAACAGCGTCGCACGACACAATTCTCCAGGTTTTTTACTGCCGGTCAAATTGGAGACGGCCATCGCGTAGTCAGGCGTGGAAAAATAGCGCCAGATATTGTTACGAATACCTCCCGCCAGAAAATATCGCGGTGGCCGCGCCTGCTGCTGCGCGACAAGCCCGCGCTCAGCGACAAACGATATATGGCATCGTCCACGCACCACGTCATCGTGATTGGCTATCAGGCATCCACCATAAATAAAGCATTCGTGTTCAAGAAAATGCTGAACATTGATAGACCTGTCATCCGTCAATTTTTTCACCAACTCAAAATGACGATAAGCAGGCAAAACGGGCTTCACTATCATCCCTGCATCGTTTTTACGCAATGCGGCCATGCCGTAATCAATATCGAATAACGTCGCCCGTTGCGCAGTCAGCTTCTCTTTTCGTTGAACGATGTGGGCAAACGTTCCGCTCAATGAGCGCTCGGTAAAACTGTGAGTGTACTGATATTCTTTTTCTACGCAGACTGGCGAGTAATTGGTGGAGACGGCAACAACGTTGCCGCTATCCGCCTCGGCGGTCACCAGAATATAGAGCAAATTGCCCGAACCCAGATAAGGCAGAACAAAAGCGCGCGTACACAAAGCAATGTCATATGCCTGGAAAAGACATTGTGATTGAAGGCTATTAACCTGCCGCGCCAGTCGGGAAAATTGTCGGCTCAGGGCGGTACTGTCCAGACGCAGCTCTCTGCGAAGATCTATCAAAGTAGCGCCTGCCGCAATGCCTTTACCCAACTCGCTTAAATTCTCTTTTTCCAGACTCACCGGCGTAAAAAGGAAGGTTCTGCTGCAATGACGGCAGAGGAGTCGGCTTTTACTTTGCGAAGAATAACCGTGTCGTTTAAAAGCCGTCCCGCCACAAAAAGGGCACTGTTTTATTAAGCCCTTCCACTCTTTATTGACAGCCGTACGAAAAACATTCAAAGCGTGTCTGGAAATCCGCGGAAAGGTAAAACCACATTCGCGGCAAAGAATATCTTTCCCCTGCGGTTGGTAATCGGGGCTATTCAGGATACCCAGATTTTTGCAGCCAAAAGTTTTGCAGCAGTCGACATCATGATGACCAAACATTGCGTTTCCTCCCTGAAATGCTCAGTTTGCCGATAAAACATACCTTATATCTGCCGGCGAGTATCCATTTTCAAACAGGGTTTTCATCGCTTGCATTAACGCGGAGGTATGAGAAAAGAAGTGCTGATAGCCCTGGCAAAGATAATTTTGCGGGAATGATCCCTCTGCCTGAGGCAAAAAACGATGTTTCGGGCAACCGCCATTGCAGGCAAACAGCCATGGGCAGGAGTGACACTCACGAGAAAGGTATTTGTTTTTCGCTTCGCCAAACGTGTGGTTTTGCCGGCCGTTGTTCATCTCTCTGATGGTGGTGTTATTGATATTGCCAAGTTTGTACTGCGGATAGACATAATGATCGCAGTTATACACATCGCCGTTCATTTCCATAGCAAAAGCACTGCCGCATGTCGGGGCAAACACGCAAACCTGAGGCGGCAATCGACACCACGCCGCAAGAGTTTGATCAAAGAGTTGCACAGAAATGTCGCCGATATCCTCCCGGATCCACACATCAAAAATCGTCGAAAGAAATTCGCCAAACGCCAGAGAGCCCACTGACCAGGGCATCATCTCCGCTTGCGGTTCCTGCGGATGGGCCAGTGATGCAGTGTCAGAAGTTTTGCTTCTTCGCTCCACCAACGGGATAAACTGCATGTACTGACTACCCAGCGATTTCAGATAGCGGTAAACCCGAAGCGGGTGGGCCGCGTTTGCCGCGTTAACCACTGTGAGGGTATTAAATGCAACCTCATGGCGGGCAAGAAGATGGATCGCGCGCTCTACTTTTTCATGCGTTGGTTTTCCCGCTCGCGTCACCCGCCATGCATCATGCAACGCCGCATCACCATCAATTGAGATGCCAACCAGAAAGGCGTTCTCACGGAAAAACTCAGCCCAGCGATCGTCGATGAGTATTCCATTGGTCTGAAAGGTGTTCACAATCTGTTTGCCATTGGCATAACGTTTTTGTAGCGCGATGGCCTGCTGATAAAACGCTATCCCCATCAGTGTGGGTTCGCCTCCCTGCCAGGCGAAAATCACCTCGTCAACATCCTGCGCAGCGATATGCTGGGCAATGAAGCGCTCAAGGGTGCTTTCGCTCATGCGGAAATTTTTATTTCTCTCAGGGTAAAGCTTCTCTTTTTCAAGATAAAAACAGTACTGGCAATCAAGGTTGCATACCGAACCGGTGGGTTTGACCATGACCTGGCAGCTTTTTCTTAACATGATGTTCGTCCCTGAAATAAAAATAACCCGATCCCTCTATATGAAAGATCGGGCGGGCAGTGCCCTAAGTGGCATAATTACTTCTTCTTATTATTAAATGCGTTTAACCCCAGGTAACTGGCGTAGGTTTTTCACCGCGCGCTTTCATCAGTGAATCGTTATCAATATCCTGCTTATATTTCAGGAATTCCTCATACAGACGCTTTTCAACCTCTGGATTTTTGCCGATCTGGTTCATGGTTTCAGCCCGATCCTGTTTGAGGTTGTAGAGATATTTTGCCTTCCCTTCGCGGTCGATGATCATTTTCCAGTCTCCGTCGCGAAGCGCCCACAGGTCGGTCGGATCGTCCTGGAAAGGCATATCAATACCAAAAATCAGCGGTTTCTCGCGTTTCAGTTCAGCCTTCTCGAAGACAGGCGTCAGAGACTGACCGTCAATAGTGCGATCTTTTGGCAGATCAAATTTCATCATCTGTGCGAGTGTCGGCATCCAGTCCAACCCGGAAGCCGGCGTGTCGGTTACCATCCCCTGCGGCAGATGCTTGCCATATTTAATGATCGCCGGAACACGTATGCCCCCTTCCCAGAGATTATCTTTACGTCCGCGCAGGCCGTCGGTCTCACCGGCCATGTTCAGTTCGTAGACTTTACGAACTTCACGCGTTACCGGTCCGTTATCACTGGTAAAGATAATGATGGTATTGTCTTCTTCACCCATCGCCTTAATTTTTTCTACGACTTTACCTACCTGCTCATCCATATAGCTGATATTGGCATAGTACTCACCCGGTCCACGCCAGGGTTTATCCGCCCAATCGCCGTAATACATATCCGGGTGTTTCTTCTGAAATTCGCTCATATATTGCGAATACATATCGAGGTATTTCTTCGGCGACGCGACAGGGGTGTGTACTTCGGTGAAGGCAACGTACAGGAAGAACGGTTTGTCCTCTTTCTTCTTCTCACGCTCGTCCAGCCAGTTCACCACTTCGGTACTGACCAGCTCACCGCTCAGTAATTTCGCTTCGCCGATGGGCTTACCGTTGCGAATAAAGGCATCCGGATAAACGGCGCCGTAGCGAGGGCGCTCTTTTGCATTTGCCAGTCGTTCGTTAGTGATAAATCCACCGGCGTGAACCAGTGAATAATCAAACCCAACATCTTTAGCCTGCGGCTGGTCTGTGCGATCCGCCCCGGCGTTAAGGTGTAATTTGCCCATTAACGCCGTGTCGTAGCCTTGCTCACGTAATAAATTCGCGATGGTGACTTCGTTACGACCAATCGACACATCTTTGCCTGCCGGTATCCAGGAACGAATACCGGTGCGGAAAGGCATACGCCCTGTGAGTAAGCCCGCACGTGAAGGCGAACAGAGCGGCGCGGGGGCGTAGTAATCGGTAAATTTGACGCCCTCCTGTGCTAATTTATCGATGTTTGGCGTTTTGACAATTTGATGACCATAAGCCCCCAGATCACCGTAGCCTAAATCATCCGTTAAAATTATCACCAAATTAGGGCGTTTCGCCTCTGCGGCATGAACGGGAGAGATTGTGCTTCCTGCATATAACGCCAGACCAATCATACTGGCAACAAATGTTTTCTTCATTTCAGATCCTCTGAAAAATTAAAACTCATAGCCCAACATATAAATCATTTGATCGCCGAATCCATCATAACCAAGTTTATTATCAAAATAACGCCAGGTGACAGATGCTTTCCAGCGGGGATAAAATTTCCATGCTAATGTTAAACCACCATTAATTCCGGTATGCCCATGCTGTTGTTCGGCGTATGCATCATTTCTGTCGAGCTCAATTTCATTCCAGTTCGACAATACAAACTTCTCATTAAAAGCATTGAAGAAGTATGCTGCGGTCCAGCCAATAACGTAACCGTTCCAGCCACTGGTTTGCCCATATTTTTTTGAGTAATAATCCCCGGACTGGTTATGCAATCCAATATAGGGTTTAAAAAAACCCGATTTCCCTTGCCAGCCCAGATAGCCAAGCCCATAGAACATATCTAAATCATCGCTCCATGAGTTGTCCCACTGACCATATAGTTTTCCGAAGAAGGAGTAGTCAGAATCGAAGAGACGGACATGGGCCATCGCCGATACGGTATGGTTTCGTCCCTCAACGGAGTGATTTAAGACATTGCTTTCAAAAAATGAATAAATTTCTGCTTCGCGGAAATTAACGCCAAAATCGGCAGTTGCTTTCCATACTTCACCACGATGAACATTTTCAAAACCGCTATTCCAGTCAGCATAACCGGCATTTATAGAACCAAAAGCCCCTTTATACTCCAGAGACCATGCAGGGAGACTGCATAATGCGGTCGTCGATATCAGGGCACACGCCAGCAACTTTCCCTTTTTTTGGGGCATATAATGCATTCCTCATTATTATAGTTAACGTGAATACTTCAATAATAAAAACGATCTCAGGCAAGAATGAAAACGAGGCCAGTTTATTAAAAAGAACAAATTGGTTTGTGATAGAGATATCACATTGATGGATTAGCTAAGCCGTTAAAATGCAGGTGTCAGAAAATGTTGTTTTTCGTATCGTTAACCTATGAAAATAAGAAATTGCACTAAAATTTGTTTTTTACGACCAGCAGGAAGGTAATTCAATTTAGTAGAAGGAATAATTCGGGGGTTTACGTTAATAACATAACACGCCGTTCGATGTAATTTTTTTCACACCACGGCGGCAAGGAGAGATCTATAAAACAAGATAAGTGATAAGCCGTTTATGGCTGCGGATGCAATAAAAAAGGGTTGCGTTAAGCAACCCTCTAAAAGTTATACCTGATTAACGCGTCAGGTCATCAAAGAACTTTTTGACACCGTCGAAGAAGCTTTTGGAGCGCGGGCTGTTGTGTTCACCTGTCGGTCCACCAAAGCTTTCCTGTAAATCCTTAAGCAGTTGTTTCTGCTTATCGTTCAGGCCAACCGGCGTTTCAACCACCACACGACACAGCAGATCGCCCTGCGCGCCGCCGCGTACCGATTTCACGCCTTTACCGCGCATGCGGAACAGCTTGCCGGTCTGAGTTTCGCCAGGGATCTTCAGATTGACGCGACCATCCAGCGTCGGAACCTCGATTTCTCCCCCCAACGCCGCCATAGCAAAGTTAATGGGGACTTCACAGTACAGGTTGTTACCTTCACGCTCAAAGATAGCGTGCTGTTTCACCTGCACCTGAACGTACAGATCGCCTGCCGGTGCGCCGTGCTCACCCGCTTCACCCTCACCCGCCAGACGGATGCGATCGCCCGTGTCCACGCCTGCCGGAATTTTAACGGACAGGGTTTTGGTTTTTTCTACGCGACCATGACCGTGACATTTATTGCACGGATCTTTAATCAGCGTACCGCGCCCCTGACAGTGCGGACAGGTCTGCTGAACGGCGAAGAACCCCTGGCGCATCTGCACCTGGCCAGAACCATGACAGGTCGGACAGGTCTGCGGCTGGGTACCGGCTTTCGCGCCGCTGCCGTGGCAAACGTCACACTCTTCCAGCGTCGGGATACGGATCTCTTTACTGACGCCGCGAACGGCTTCTTCCAGCGTCAATTCCATGTTGTAACGTAAATCGGCGCCACGCGCCGCACGCTGGCGACCACGGCCACCGCCAAAAATATCGCCGAAGACATCGCCAAAGATATCGCTAAAGTCAGCGCCGCCGCCAAAGCCGCCGCCGCCGAATCCACCGCCGCCCATTCCGCCTTGTTCAAACGCCGCATGGCCATACTGGTCATACGCAGCACGCTTTTGCGCGTCGGTCAGAACTTCGTACGCTTCTTTGATCTCTTTAAATTTGGCTTCGGCCTCTTTATCACCCTGGTTACGGTCCGGGTGATATTTCATGGCCAGGCGCTTGTACGCCTTCTTGATTTCGCGCTCTTCCGCTGTTTTGGAAACGCCCAAAATCTCATAGTAGTCTTGTTTCGCCATCTTTTTTTATCTACCCCTAACATGCGAGCACGGGCGTGGAGAAATCTCCTACGCCCGTGCCGATTAATTACCCTGCATCAGGGCGATTATTTTTTATCTTTTACTTCTTCGAACTCAGCGTCGACAACATCGTCGTCTTTCGCGTTGTTCGCAGAAGCGTCAGCGCCACCAGCCTGCTGCTGTGCGTGCTGCTGCTGTGCGATTTCCAACAGTTTCTGAGAAGCCTGAGCCAGAGCCTGCATTTTCGCTTCGATGTCCGCTTTGTCTTCGCCTTTGAGAGACGTTTCCAGCGCGGTCAGCGCAGCTTCGATAGCGGTTTTATCTTCTGCTGGCAGTTTGTCGCCAGCTTCTTCAACCTGCTTACGGGTGCTGTGCAGCAGGTGGTCACCCTGGTTACGGGTCTGAACCAGCTCTTCGAACTTACGGTCAGATTCAGCGTTCGCTTCTGCTTCGCGAACCATTTTCTGAATTTCTTCCTCGTTCAGGCCAGAAGATGCCTTGATGGTGATCTTCTGCTCTTTACCGCTGTTTTTGTCTTTCGCAGATACGTGCAGAATACCGTCAGCATCAATATCGAAAGTCACTTCGATCTGCGGCATGCCGCGCGGTGCCGGGTTGATACCATCCAGGTTGAACTGACCCAGAGATTTGTTATCAGACGCACGTTTACGTTCACCCTGCAGCACATGGATGGTTACCGCAGACTGGTTGTCTTCCGCAGTAGAGAACACCTGGCTGTGCTTGGTCGGGATAGTGGTGTTCTTGTTGATCAGCGCAGTCATCACGCCGCCCATGGTTTCGATACCCAGCGACAGCGGGGTAACGTCGAGCAGCAGCACGTCTTTCACATCACCGGTCAACACACCACCCTGGACCGCAGCACCGATAGCAACAGCTTCGTCCGGGTTAACGTCTTTACGCGGCTCTTTACCAAAGAACTCAGCGACTTTCTTCTGCACCATCGGCATACGGGTCTGACCGCCGACCAGGATAACGTCCTGCACATCGGATACAGACAGGCCAGCGTCCTGCAGCGCAACTTTCAGCGGCTCGATGGAACGGTTCACCAGGTCTTCGACCAGGCTTTCCAGTTTCGCGCGAGTCACTTTGATGTTCATGTGTTTCGGACCAGTGGCGTCTGCAGTAATGTACGGCAGGTTCACGTCGGTCTGCTGAGCGGAAGAAAGCTCAATTTTCGCTTTTTCTGCTGCTTCTTTCAGACGCTGCATCGCCAGCGGGTCGTTGCGCAGGTCAATGCCCTGATCTTTCTTGAATTCTTCAACCAGGTAGTTGATCAGACGGCTGTCGAAGTCTTCACCACCCAAGTGGGTATCACCGTTGGTTGCCAGAACTTCGAAGGTTTTTTCGCCATCAACTTCGTCGATTTCGATAATAGAGATATCGAAGGTACCGCCACCGAGGTCGTAGACCGCGATAGTACGGTTGCCCACTTCTTTATCCAGCCCGTAAGCCAGTGCAGCGGCAGTCGGTTCGTTGATAATACGTTTGACTTCCAGACCCGCGATACGGCCAGCATCTTTGGTTGCCTGACGCTGCGCATCGTTGAAGTATGCTGGTACGGTGATAACCGCTTCAGTTACTGGCTCACCCAGGTAATCTTCAGCCGTTTTCTTCATTTTTTTCAGCACTTCGGCAGAGATCTGCGGCGGTGCTGTTTTGGTGCCTTTCACATCAAGCCATGCGTCACCGTTATCAGCAGCGATGATTTTGTACGGCATGATAGAAACGTCGCGCTGAACTTCTTCGTCCTGGAAGCGGCGGCCAATCAGGCGTTTAATCGCAAACAGGGTGTTTTGCGGGTTTGTCACTGCCTGACGTTTAGCCGGCTGACCAACCAGAGTTTCACCATCCTGGGTATAAGCAATGATAGAAGGCGTGGTGCGGTCGCCCTCGGCATTCTCCAGCACACGCGCGGTAGTGCCATCCATAATCGCTACACAAGAGTTGGTAGTACCCAGGTCGATACCAATAATTTTACCCATCTAAACGTCTCCACTAAAAATTCGGTCAACATGTGGTTGTGAACCTGTAATAAGGGCGAATCGTGCGGTTTCAACTACCCTCGTTCGTTTTTTTTCAGGTCCACACATTGCGGTTGACTACAAGATGGGGTCGCAACGAAGCTCATCAAGGGGTAAGGAATAAAAAAATTTTTAATTTCCACCTGTTCAGATCATAGACACAGCCAGTGACGCTATTTATGATGCCGCGCCCCGCCTCCTCTATATAGACGCGGGGAATACATTTCATCCTTCAATGTTGATTTATTTTGAGGAATTATGGGCAACATCAAGTTGGCTAATCCGGCTCCGCTGGGCCTTATGGGCTTCGGCATGACCACTATTCTGCTTAACCTGCACAATATTGGCATGTTCCCGCTGGATGGTATTATCCTGGCTATGGGTATTTTCTACGGTGGTATCGCGCAGATTTTTGCGGGGCTGCTGGAATATAAAAAAGGCAACACCTTCGGTTTAACCGCATTTACCTCTTACGGTTCTTTCTGGCTCACCCTGGTTGCGATTCTTCTGCTGCCTAAAATGGGTCTGGCAGATGCAGCGAATGGCCATTTCCTGGGTGTCTATCTGGGTATCTGGGGTGTGTTCACCCTGTTTATGTTCTTCGGCACGCTGAAAGGCGCACGTATGCTGCAGTTCGTCTTCCTGAGCCTGACCGTGCTGTTCGCTCTGCTGGCAGTAGGTCACCTGGCAGACAACGAAGGTATCGTTCATGTAGCCGGCTGGATTGGTCTGGTATGTGGCGCAAGCGCTATCTACCTGGCGATGGGTGAAGTCCTCAACGAGCAATATGGCCGTACCGTTCTGCCAATTGGCGAACAAGGGCAGCACTAATCCCTTCTTCGTGCCTGCACCGCGGGCACGAATTCCCCCGTTTTTGCCTTCCTGTTGATTACGCATTCATCCACTTTATGGGATGATGACGGCACTTCTTCGCAGACAGAATCTGACAATGACTACGCTTTTCCAGGGCCGTGCTTACTGGTTACAACGCTGGGTTGCGCTTCTTCTCACCGGGGTCATGGCCGGGCTTAGCGGTATGTTGCTTGCCATGTTGCTACATGAAATTCAGCACCTCTCGTATGGCTATAGCCAGAATGTATTGATAAGCCCACAGACCTTTTTGCAGGGCGTAAGCGACGCCAGTGCACAGCGGCGCTTTATCGTGTTGGTCGCCGCAGGCATCGTTGCCGGGGGAGGATGGTGGCTGCTTGCCCGTTATGGCAAAAAGCGTGTCAGCATCAGTACGGCGGTAAGCAATCCGGGCAAACCGATGCCGCCACTCACCACACTTGTTCATATTCTGCTGCAAATCATCACCGTAGCGATGGGCTCACCGCTCGGGCGCGAAGTCGCTCCACGTGAAGCGGGCGCCCTGTTTGCCGGCGGCGCTGCGCGGAGATTGTACCTTTCCCCTGCCGATATCCAACTGATGACCGCCTGCGGTGCGGGTGCAGGGCTGGCTGCGGTGTATAACGTGCCGCTGGCGGGGGCTATCTTTACGCTTGAAGTTTTGTTGGTGAGTTTTAGCTGGGATGCAGCTATCGCGGCGCTGGTCACGTCGGCGCTGGCGGCCTGGGTCGCCACACTGGGGCTGGGAGATGAACATCAGTATCACTTCACCACGGAGTTCGCTGCCCCATCATTGATTTTCTGGAGCGTGCTTTGTGGCCCATTGCTGGGCGCGGGCGCTTTTCTTTTTCGCCGCCTCACCCAATATGCGAGCAGCAAAGTGCGGGATAACTGGCAAATGCCTGCTGTCAGTCTGATTGCCTTTACGTTGCTGGGTATTTTTTCCGTCTGGTTCCCACAGCTTCCGGGCAATGGTAAAGGTGCTGCGCAACTGGCGCTGAGTGGCGAAATGACGGCCTGGCTCGCGGTGGTTTTACTGGTACTCAAAGTGGTTGTTATCTGCGCCGTACTACGTGCAGGGGCGGCTGGCGGATTGTTGACACCGGGCCTTGCCGTCGGCGGCCTGCTGGGGTCATTACTGTTTATGCTTGTCGGGCCGCTTTTCCCCGGTAGCGATATGGAAAGTTTCGCCCTGTTGGGGGCTGCCGGGTTCCTGGCCGCCTCAGCGAATATGCCCGTCACCACACTCGCCTTAGTGATGGAGTCCACGCGAATGGACCACAGTTTCCTGGTGCCTGCCGCACTCTCAATCGCCGGGGCATATGCCACCTCGCGCGCGCTGGGAACCTGGCAGAATGCGCGTTTTTCGACCGAAACCATAACCGAAGCTAAACGAGATGGTAATAAAAATCCCATTTAATTGATAAGCATTATCATTTCTAATATGGTCGCCGGGAGCATCCCGGATATTGGATATCATGCAACAGCCTGAACAGGAACGTTGGGGGATACATCGATTCTGTTGTGTTGCATAAGGTAAGCCAATGAGTTCCCCTCTTGTCGCCAGTATCAAGCCTGACGAATCCGCCGTGTCGTCACATTACAGAAAAGTCGTGCTGCGGCGTTTTGCGCTGGCAGGCGCGATCCTGGCGTTTATTCTCTTTTCACTGATTCTCGATTTCACTATTGGTCCTTCCGGGCTCTCTCTTTCCGCACTCTGGCATGCGCTGGTTGATGCCGGGTCTGCCGATGCGGGCACCCGCGTTATTGTCTGGGAGTTACGCCTGCCCATTGCCTTAATGGCGATCGTGGTCGGAATGGCGCTCGGCCTGGCGGGGGCAGAGATGCAAACCATCCTCAATAACCCGCTCGCCAGCCCGTTTACCCTCGGGGTCTCCTCCGCCGCGTCATTTGGTGCCGCGCTGGCTATCATTCTTGGCCTGGGTATTCCGGGTATTCCCGATCAGTGGGTTATCTCGGTTAACGCCTTTGTTTTCGCCCTGCTGGCCTGCTTTATTCTTGATGGCATTAGCCGCTGGACACGGGTGGCGACCTCCGGCGTAGTGCTGTTTGGCATTGCGCTGGTATTTACCTTCAATGCGCTGATCTCCATTCTGCAATTTGTGGCCAGCGAAGATACATTGCAGGGGCTCGTCTTCTGGACCATGGGCAGTCTGGCCCGCGCCTCATGGGACAAGCTCGCAATTCTGAGCATCGCCCTGCTTCTCATCGTTCCGCTGTCGATGAAAAATGCCTGGAAGCTTACCGCCCTGCGTCTGGGGGAAGACCGGGCCGTCAGTTTTGGTATCAATGTGCGTCAACTGCGTATGGCGACGCTGCTGCGTATCAGTATTATCTCCGCGCTGACCGTGGCCTTTGTTGGGCCTGTTGGCTTTATTGGCCTGGTGGCGCCGCATATCTCGCGAATGCTGTTTGGTGAAGACCACCGCTTTTACCTGCCCGGCAGCATGTTGATTGGCGCACTGGTACTCTCACTGGCGTCCGTGTTATCGAAGAACATTGTCTCCGGCGTCATCATTCCCGTCGGTATTGTTACCTCCCTGGTCGGCGTCCCCTTCTTCCTGAGCATCATCATTCGCCATCGGGGGAATATATGACCGACGGACTGCGCATCCACGCCCTGCATACCGGCTATCGCAAAAAGAAAATTATCGATGGGCTAACCACCCCGATGCTGCCACGCGGGCAAATCACCGCTCTGCTGGGGCCGAATGGCTCCGGCAAGTCCACCCTGCTACGTGCGCTTGCCGATCTCAACCCGGCCCAGGGGCAACTGTGGCTGAATGGCGAAGATTTAATGGCCCTCCCCCCGGCGAAGCGGGCGCAAAAGGTGGTTTATCTGCCGCAATCCTTGCCACAGGGCGTGCATCTGCATGCGCTGGAGTCGATTATCGTCGCCCGACGCGCCAGCGGCTTCTATGGCGGCGATAACGTCGAACAGGAGGCCTACGACATTCTGCATAAGCTCGGTATTTCGCACCTGGCGATGAGCTTTTTAGACCAGCTTTCCGGCGGACAGAAACAGTTGATTGGCCTTGCCCAGTCGCTGATTCGCAAACCGGACCTGCTGCTGTTAGATGAGCCGCTGAGCGCACTCGATCTGAACTACCAGTTCCACGTAATGGACATCGTCGCCCGCGAAACGCGCCTGCGTAACATCGTGACGGTGGTGGTGATCCATGACATCAACATTGCGCTGCGCCATGCCGAATATGCGGTGATGTTAAAAAACGGCGCGCTGGTTGCCAGCGGCGTTCCAGGCGAGGTCGTCACGCCCGCGAACCTGGCGGCAGTCTACGGGGTAAAAGGCCGGGTCGAATATTGTTCGCAGGGACTACCACACGTGGTGGTCGATGGATTAACAACCTAAAACAGTCATAAGACGGGAAAGAGATGAATCTGAAAAAGACAATCATGGGGATCGCGCTGATCTTTGCCCCCCTGCTGGCGATGGCGCAAAACTGGCCGGTCACGGTGACGGATCTGGATAACCGCAGCGTCACGATCCCTAAGGAGCCGCAGCGCATCATCTTGCAGGATGGCCGCGATATCCTGGCGCTGGCGCTGCTGGAGCGCGACAATCCCTTTGCCAAAGTGGTGGCGTGGAACAACCTGCCGAAAAAACAGGATACGGAAACCTGGAACGTCCTTAAGCGCAAATGGCCGGAAGCCGAGAAGATCCTGGACATGCAGTTTTCGGATCAAGGGAATGTCGATCTGGAGACCATCATCTCGCGCCATCCGGATCTGATGATTGCCCAGCTCCGCGCTAAACCGTCCCTGGTACAAAGTGGTGTGCTGGCAAAACTGGAGGCACTGCATGTGCCGGTGGTGTTTGTCGATTACGAACTGCATCCGGTAGAAAACACCCTGCCAGGTATCGCGCTGCTCGGTAAAGTGCTCGGCCAAAATGAGCGCGCGCAACAGTACATTACTTTCTATCAGCAACGTCTGGATATGCTGCATCAGCGTCTGGCCAACGCTCACAAAAAACCGCTGGTGTTTATCGAACCGATCGCGGGTGTCGCAGGGCTGGATAATGGTTGCTGCTTTACCCATGCCCGTAATGGCTGGGGCGGTCTGGTCGAAGCGGCGGGCGGTGTGAATATTGGTTCACAACTGCTGCCAGGGGCAACCGGTAATGTGTCAGTGGAAAAAATCATCTCCATGAACCCGGACTACTACCTGATGACCGGTTCAAAACGCCCGGGCAAAGGAACGGCGATCATTCCGTTCGGCTACAACGTGGACGAAAAAGAAGTGGCTGCCGCCTTCAATGCCTTACTGGCACGCCAGGGGGTCAGCAGCATTCCTGCCGTTACTCAGGGCCATACCGGCGCGCTCTATCACCACTTCTACAATAATCCGTACAACATTATCGCGATTGAAACGTTAAGTAAGATTTTCTACCCGGAGCTGTTTAAAGACATCGATCCGCTGGCGGATTATCACACTATCATCAAGGACTTCACCCAGATCCCCGATGACAATATCGTCCTGAGCTACACGCCTTCGCACTAATCTTTCTCAGCGCCATCGTCCGATGGCGCTTTCTTTCCAAACGCGCACTTAGCGCGTGGATTTCGCCAACGCCGGGCTCTCGGTAGCGACCAGGTCCTGGCGCAGCCATAACCCTAGCCCCAGGCCAATCAGCGACAGCGCCAGTACATACCAGGCGGGCGCCATTGGCGAAACCCCCATCAGCATCGTCACAGCAATCGGCGTCAGCCCGCCAAAAATGGCGTAAGAGACGTTATAGGAGAAGGAGATCCCGGTAAAACGCACTTCCGCCGGGAAAGCGCGAACCATCACATAGGGTACGGCCCCGACAACCCCAACGCAGAACCCGACCAGCCCATACAAGGCAAAAAGCTGCTCCGGGTGGCTGCCCGTCAGGTGATAGAAGAACCAGCTTGAGCAGGCCAGCATAATGCTGCCGACAATAAAAGTTTTGCTGGGGCCAACGCGATCCACCACCAGCCCGGCGGTCAAACAGCCGAAACAGAGCATAATGGTCGCGATACTGTTCGCCTGCAGGGTTAAGGCTGGCGCGAAACCATACTGTTTTTGCAGCCAGACGGGCGACATCAGAATCACCACTACGATCCCGGCCGACAGTAACCAGGTCAGCAGCATCGAGATCACTACCGCTTTCTTATGCTTCATGACGACGGCTTTCACCGGTAGCTCTTGCGCCAGTGCTTTACGCTGCTGCATTTCGAGGAAAATCGGCGTCTCTTGCAACCAGCGACGCAGATACATTGCCACCAGGCCAAATGCACCGCCCAGCAGGAAAGGTATACGCCATCCACCATCGTGAATCGCCTGCTGCGTCATGCTGGTATTGATCAGGGTAGCGACCACAGAGCCAAGCAGGATCCCCACTGTCAGCCCGGCGGTTAATGTTCCGCAGGCAATTCCGATACGGCGTTCCGGCACATGTTCCGCCACAAACACCCACGCGCCCGGCACTTCGCCGCCAATCGCCGCCCCCTGCAAGACACGCATCAATAGCAGCAGCAACGGCGCAACGATGCCCATAGAGGCATACGTCGGCAGCAAGCCAATCGCCAGCGTAGGTACCGCCATCAGCAAGATGCTCAGGGTGAACATCTTCTTACGCCCCACCAGATCGCCAAAATGGGCCATCACGATACCGCCCAGCGGGCGCGCCAGATAACCTGCGGCAAAGATGCCGAACGTCTGCACCTGACGCAGCCACTCCGGGATATCCGCCGGGAAAAACAGCTCACCGACAACGGCGGCAAAGAAAACAAAAATGATGAAGTCATAGAACTCAAGCGCACCGCCTAAGGCGGCAAGCGTGAGGGTTTTGTAATCCTGCTTATTGAGGGGACGTGTGTAGTTTGACATAGCGGACCATTTGTAAAGAGGAAGTGTTGATTTCGTTTTTACGCAAACTGTAAATTAAAAATTACTATACCGTAAATAAATCAACACTCCAGTGCCCGCATGACTTAATTTAAAAAACCACTATTTTTAGGATATTGTCTCGCGCCTTGCACTTTTTGGGCGAAAAGCCGCTACGATTTTGGGATCGGTCTCAATATAAGGCCCGTCGAGAAGCTGTACACAATACGGTACACTGGCAAAAATACCCGGCACGGTTACCAGCCCGTCCGCCTGCTTCACCCCTTCAAGCGTCTCTTTGATGGATTTTGGCTGCCCCGGTAAATTGAGGATCAGCGCTTGCTTGCGAATCACCCCCACCTGGCGGGAGAGAATGGCGGTAGGCACAAAGTGGAGGCTGATTTGACGCATCTGTTCGCCAAACCCCGGCATTTCGCGGTCAGCAATGGCAAGTGTTGCATCAGGAGTGACATCACGGCGCGCAGGACCGGTGCCGCCCGTCGTCAGGACCAGATGGCAGCTCATCTCGTCCACTAGCTCACACAGTGTCTGTTCAATGATGCTCTGTTCGTCCGGAATAAGCCGCTTTTCGATGGTAAAAGGGGTGGTCAGCGCCTGCGCCAGCCACTCTTCCAGTGCCGGGAGGCCTTTATCCTGGTAAACACCGCTGGAGGCGCGATCGGAAACAGAAACTAAGCCAATGCGTAATGTATCCATATTCATTCCGTTCAAAAAAATAATGACTAACGGAAATGATACACGCTGAGGGGAAATGCAGACAGAGGGGAAAGTGTGGCCGGGTCTCCGGCCACACCTGAATGATTACAGCAGATCGCCGATCATTTTTTCCAGTTTTTCCTGGTCAACAGCAAACTTACGGATACCATCCGCCAGTTTGTCTACTGCCATCGGATCCTGGTTGTGCTGCCAGAAGAATTGCGCTTCGGTAATACGTTCCGGGCGTGCTTTCACTTCGCCAGCATAGGACAGTTTACGTTCGATAGCGCCTTCGCTTTCCGCCAGCTCTTTCAGCAGGCCCGGAGCGATAGTCAGACGGTCACAGCCTGCCAGTTCCAGAATTTCACCGACGTTACGGAAGCTTGCGCCCATCACGACGGTTTCATAGCCGTGCTGTTTGTAGTACTGGTAGATTTCGGTTACGGAAACCACACCCGGATCTTCTGCCGGTGCGTACTCTTTTTTATCCGTGTTGGCTTTGTACCAGTCGAGGATACGGCCCACAAACGGGGAAATCAGATAAACGCCAGCTTCTGCACAGGCACGTGCCTGGGCGAAAGAGAACAGCAGCGTCAGGTTACAGTTGATGCCTTCTTTTTCCAGTTGTTCAGCCGCGCGAATACCCTGCCAGGTAGAAGCCAGCTTGATCAGGATGCGATCGTTGCTGATACCCGCGTCGTTATACAGTTTGATCAGGCGTTTTGCTTTCGCGATGGACGCGTCGGTGTCATAGGACAGGCGTGCGTCAACTTCGGTAGAAATGCGACCAGGGATCAGTTTGAGAATTTCCAGACCGATATTCACCGCCAGTTTGTCCGTTGCGTCTACCACTTGCTGCGCGCGGTCGCTGCTCTGTTCTTTCGCCCAGGCAATAGCGTCATCAATCAGTTTGCGGTATTCAGGGATTTGGGCAGCGCCAAGAATCAGAGAAGGGTTGGTGGTAGCGTCCTGCGGCTGGTACAGCTTCATCGCCGCGATATCTCCGGTGTCAGCAACAACAGTTGTGTATTGACGCAGAGAAGTCAATTTATCCGTCATGATAGTGTTTCTCTTTGAACTTGTTAGGGGGATGTAACCGGTCTGCCCTGATGATAACACGACGCCCTGCCAGCGCAACCGCAGACATTGCGCACGCCCGGTATGGTAAACTAGATTTATTAATTGCCTGCAAAGTAGTGCTTTATTAATAATAGCGCTGCTTATTAACCTGCGAACCGGCATAGACAAGAGGGATGTTAATGCCTGAATTCTTTTCTTTTATCAGTGAAATACTTTGGGGTTCATTGATGCTCTACCTGCTGCTTGCGGCAGGTATCTGGTTTGCTTTTAAAAGCAAATTTGTACCGTTTCGCCTGATTGGCGACTTCTACCATAATCTCAAACATAGCCGCGCCCAGTCGGGTGGACTGACGTCGTATCAGGCGCTGTTTCTCAGTCTTGCCGGACGAATGGGGTCCGGTAATTTAGCCGGTGTGGCGTTAGCGATTACGGCAGGCGGCCCCGGCGCGATTTTCTGGATGTGGATATCGGCCTTGATTGGCATGGCAACGTGTTTCGCCGAAAGCACACTGGCGCAACTCTACAAAGAACGCGACGCCAACCAGCAATTTCGCGGCGGTCCTGCATGGTACATGGCGCGAGGCCTTGGCATGCGCTGGATGGGCGTGCTGTTTTCCGTATTCCTGCTGTTGGTTTACGGGCTGTTATTCAATACCATTCAGGCCAATTCGGTAGCGAATGCCGTCCATTTTGCCTGGCATTTTAATGAGATTTACACCGGTCTTATTTTTGCTGGAATGATTCTGCTATTGATCACGAAAAGCATGAAACAGATTGCTCGTATCATGCAGTGGGTGGTCCCGATCATGGCCCTGGCCTGGGTAATGACCAGTGTCGGTATTGGCATTGCGCACTTCACCGCACTGCCGGAGATGTTCGCCAATATTGTGAAAAGTGCCTTTGGCTGGCAGGAAGCGGCGGCAGGTACCATGGGTTACACGCTTAGCCAGGCGCTCACCAGCGGTTTTCAACGCAGTATGTACTCCAACGAGGCAGGGATGGGCTCAACGCCGAATGCCGCCGCAGCCGCGGCTTCATCTCCCCCTCATCCTGCCGCTCAGGGCTTCGTGCAGATGGTCGGCGTAATTGTCGACACGTTTTTGGTGTGCACCGCCAGCGCGTTTATTCTTCTCCTGGCAAAGGATACGCCAACAGATAACCCAATCATTGGCGTCCAGATAGTTCAGGAAGCGATGGTAGCCCTGACGGGTTCATGGGGAGCCAGCTTTGTCGCCGTCATCATCATCATGTTTGCGTTTAATTCCATTATCGCCAATTACGTTTACGCCGAAAATAATCTCATTTTCCTGCGTATGAACAGCAGGCGTAATATTTGGCTGTTGCGTATCGGGATCTTACTGATGGTGTTGATCGGCTCTCAATTGCGCATCCCGTTACTCTGGCATGTGGCAGATGTAATGATGGCGTTTATGGCTATCACTAACATGACGGCGATTCTGCTACTGTCTCCCGTCGTCACCCTTATCGCCGCCGATTATCTACGCCAGCGCAAGATGGGGGTGATGCCAGTGTTCGATCCGAAGCGTTATCCGGATATTAACCAGCAGCTCGCGCCCGGCGCATGGGATGATAAAACGGGATCGTAAATGACAATCGTAACTATTGATCAATTGCAGGCCGTTTTTTGTTACAGTCAGCGGAAATTTTCCTGCAAGGACTGACTATGCTGATTCTCATCTCGCCCGCGAAAACGCTGGATTATCAAAGTGAGCTGGCCACTACGCGCTACACACAGCCTGAATTGCTGGATTATTCGCAGCAGTTGATTAAGGTTGCGCGTAAGCTTAGCGCGCAGCAAATCAAAGCCCTGATGGGTATCAGCGATAAGCTTGCCGACCTGAACGCCACCCGCTTTCACGACTGGCAGCCGGACTTTACGCCGAAAAACGCCCGCCAGGCCATTCTGGCCTTTAAAGGCGATGTCTATACCGGCCTGCAGGCGGAAACCTTCACCGAGGCTGATTTCGATTTTGCACAGCAGCACTTGCGTATGCTCTCTGGTTTGTACGGCGTTTTGCGTCCACTGGACCTGATGCAGCCTTACCGTCTGGAGATGGGGATCCGCCTGGAAAATGCGAAGGGGAAGGATCTTTATCAGTTCTGGGGCGAGGTCATCACCAATACGCTGAACGACGCCATTAAGGCGCAGGGCGATGACATCGTGGTGAATCTGGCATCCGATGAGTACTTTAAGTCAGTCAAAACGCAAAAACTGAACGCGCAAATTATCAAACCCGTCTTTCTGGACGAGAAAAATGGCAAGTTTAAGGTCATTAGTTTTTACGCCAAAAAAGCACGCGGCCTGATGAGTCGTTACATCATTGAAAACCGCCTGACAAAACCAGAGCAGTTAACCGCGTTTGATAGCGAAGGCTATTTCTTTGATGAAGAACTGTCCGGCAAGGGCGAATTGGTCTTTAAACGTCACGAACAGTAAGGCTGTGGCCCCCTCTTTGAGGAGGGGGCAGACTAAGCGAAGGGTTTAATCGTGGCGCCAGTCCGGCCCAGGACGATGGTCATCGTGGCGATCATCATGATAGTCGCCACGGAAATCGCGACGGTCGTCACCATGTGGGCGCCAGTGGTTTTCGCGCCATTCGTAGTGTCTGTGCCACCAGTCATGGTCGCGCCAGTGGCCGCCATCCCAGTAGTTGCCGTGACGATCCTGATCGCCGATTTGCAGTTTTACTGCTGGCACAAGGGTAATTTCAGCAGCCTGTGCCGCCAGCGGAGCCACCATCAACAACGAAAGCGCGAAGAATACAGGTTTCAACATGGGTTACTCCTTTGTTCATCTTGCCCGTAGTGGGCCGATGTGAGGAGCTTAAGCAAAGTGATGGCGGCTTGTTATTCTCTGCAATCCTAATATCTAAGTGCCCGCATTTTATGGGAATTCCTCCGTTTTTCCTGCCATATTCCCCCTTAATTTCTCCGTATTCAGGCGTAAAAAAACCGGGCAGCGATTACGCTCACCCGGTTCTGGTTTGAGACGAAGCGGATTACGCTTTGCTCATCATCAGTTTACGCAGTTCAGCGAAGTCAGCAGGCAGATGGTGCGACAGCAGTTCCAGATCTGCGCGCTCTGCCAGTTCTTTCGGCAATGGCAGTGTTTCGCCGAGAATCTCTTCGACGCTCTCTTTGAATTTCGCCGGATGCGCGGTCCCCAGGAACAGGCCGTACTCGCCCGGATGCAGTTGATCGCGCAGCGCACGGTAAGCAATGGCCGCATGCGGTTCAGAGAGATAGCCCTTACCTTTCAGTTCACGCATCGTCTCTTTGGTCGTTTCGTCGTCCACTGCGGCATAGCCCAGTTCGTTCAGGCGCCAGATTTTACGGCGGAACAGCTCTTCCACGCGCGGCCAGTTGTTCGGCTGGCTGACGTCCATCGCGTTCGACAGGGTTGCCTGTGTCGCTTTTGGCTTCCACTCACCGTCCTGCAGGAAGCGCGGTACGGTGTCATTTGCATTGGTCGCCGCGATAAAACGCTTAATGGGCAGCCCAAGCGATTTCGCCAACAGGCCCGCCGTTAAGTCGCCAAAGTTGCCGCTTGGCACGGAAACAACCAGCTGATTACGCGCCTCTTGTGGCAGTTGCGCCACCGCTTCAAAGTAGTAGCAAATCTGCGCCAGCAGGCGGCTAATGTTGATTGAGTTCGCTGAGTTCAGGCCCAGCGCCACTTTCAGTTCTTCATCATCAAAAGCTTGTTTTACCAGTGCCTGACAGGCGTCGAAATCCGCATCAATGGCGACGGTTTCGATATTGCCACCCAGCGTACAGAACAGTTTTTCCTGTAGCGGACTGATTTTTCCGTTCGGGTAAAGGATCACGACACGAACGTTTTTCAGGCCGTAGAAGGCATGCGCCACTGCCGCCCCGGTATCACCGGAGGTCGCAGTCAGGATCGTCACCGGCTTGTCGCCGCTGATGGTGGTCAGCATTTGCGCCATAAAGCGCCCACCGAAGTCTTTAAACGCCAGCGTCGGGCCATGAAACAGCTCCAGGCAACCAACATCGCTCTCAACCGGCTGTACGGGCGCCGGGAACGCAAACGCATCCCGAACGCGTGCTTCCAGAATGTCCTGCGGAATTTCATCACCGATGAACGCCCCGAGGATTTTGGCGCTGCGCGCAACGAAATCCATGGTCAGCATGTCATCAATTTCAGTCAGGCTGAATTCCGGCAGGTCATGCGGGAAAAACAGCCCCTGGTTCTTGCCAAGCCCTTGCGTGACGGCCTGCGCGAAGCTGACCTGTTCGTTGTGATCTTTTAAGTTATAGAGTTTCATTGGTTATCCCACTACTCGTGCACCCGTCGTGTCCAGACGGCAAATATGAACAAAGCCTTCCTGATTTTGCAAATAGTGTTTGCTCAGCCAGTCTGCCACACGTTGCGCGGTTTCCGTTTTATCGCACAACGCAAAAAGCGTTGGGCCGGAACCAGAAATACCACAGGAGAGCGCACCCATTTCGGCGACCGCCTGACGTGCCTCATTAAACCCAGGCAATAATTTCATGCGATACGGCTCAGCAATAACATCTTTCATCAGCTTCGCCGCAAGCTGGGGCTGACGGGAATAGCAGGCGTGAATAAAGCCCGCCAGATGCCGACCATGAGCAATACAGTCCTGACGACGATACTGCGCCGGCAGGATAGCGCGGGCCTCCGCGGTAGAAACTTTGATGCCCGGATAGGCCAGCACCCACAGCCATTCATCAAAGCCTGGCACCTGCTGGCTGATAATGCCGTTTTCCTCGATCATCAATTGCATGCCGCCAAGGTAGCAAGGCGCCACGTTGTCGTAATGCACGCTGCCGGAAATGCGCCCTTCCAGCTCGCCCATCAGCGCCAGCATTCGCGTCTCATTTAACGGTTTGCCGCAATACTCGTTCATTGCCACCAGCGCCGCGACAACAGAACAGGCACTGGAGCCCAGCCCTGATCCAATCGGCATGTTTTTTTCCAGTGTCATTGCCACAGGAACAGTTTTGCCAATCTCCTGGCAGAAACGCTCCCAGCACTGGTAGACAATATTTTCACGAGGCTCTGTCGGCAGTTTGCTGGCAAAACGCCCCAGATTTTTCAGGCTAAAACTGTCCGCCGCCTCAACTGAGACATTATCACCCAACAGCGTGCCATCTATCGGCGTCACCGCGGCGCCCAACACATCAAAACCCACGCTCATATTGGCGCTGGAGGCCGGAGCATATACTTTCACCATCTTAAACTCCCAACTTCCAGGACAGCGTACGCAGCAAGTCTGCAAACACCCCTGCCGCAGTAACATCATTGCCCGCACCATAGCCTCGCAGGACCAGCGGCAGCGGTTGGTAATAGTGGCTATAAAACGCAAGGGCGTTTTCGCCGTTTTTCACTTTGAACAGCGGATCGTTACCGTCCACTTCGGCAATTTTCACCCGACAGGTGCCATCCTCTTCAATGTTGCCGACGTAGCGCAGCACTTTGCCTTCGTCGCGCGCTTTCGCCACACGATCGGCGAAGTGATCGTCAAGCTGTGGCAGACGCGCCATAAAACTTTCAACGTCACCGCTGTCGTCGAATGTAGCTGGCAGCACAGGTTCAATCACAATATCGGAAAGCTCCAGCTCACGCCCGGTTTCACGAGCCAGGATCAGGAGCTTACGCGCCACGTCCATACCTGAAAGATCGTCACGCGGATCAGGTTCGGTGTAACCCATTTCGCGTGCGATCTTAGTCGCATCTGACAGGCTCATCCCTTCATCGAGTTTACCGAAAATAAACGATAGCGAGCCAGAAAGAATGCCGGAGAAACGTTGTAACTCATCACCCGCATTGAGCAGGTTTTGCAGGTTTTCGATAACCGGCAAGCCCGCGCCCACGTTGGTGTCATAGAGGAACTTACGGCGTGATTTCGCCGCCGCATGGCGCAACTGATGGTAGTAAGCCATCGATGAGGTGTTGGCCTTTTTGTTGGGCGTCACCACATGGAAACCTTCACGCAGGAAGTCGGCATACTGATCGGCCACTGCCTGGTGTGACGTACAATCTACAATAACCGGGTTCAGCAGGTGATATTCCTTCACCAGACGAATCAAACGGCCCAGGTTGAAAGGCTCTTTGGCCTCGGCAAGCTCAGACTGCCAGTTTTCCAGATTTAACCCGTGTACGTTGGTAAGCAACGCTTTCGAGTTTGCCACGCCGCAGACGCGCAAATCGATATGTTTACTTTTGAGCCATGCCTGCTGACGCTTAAGCTGTTCGAGCAGCGCACCACCAACACCGCCCACGCCAATCACAAACACTTCAATAACCTGGTCGGTGTTGAACAGCATCTGGTGCGTGACGCGCACACCCGTAGTGGCATCATCGTTGCTCACCACGACAGAAATCGAACGCTCGGAAGATCCTTGCGCGATCGCCACGATGTTGATATTAGCGCGCGCCAGTGCAGCAAAGAATTTCGCGGAAATGCCACGCAGAGTACGCATGCCGTCGCCCACGACAGAGATGATAGCCAGACGCTCCATCACGGCCAGCGGCTCCAGCAACCCTTCTTTCAGTTCCAGATAAAATTCATCGCCCATTGCCCGCTGCGCGCGGACGCAATCGGATTGCGGTACACAGAAGCTGATGCTGTATTCAGAGGAGGACTGGGTAATCAGCACGACAGAAATACCCGCACGCGACATCGCGGCAAACACGCGCGCCGCCATGCCAACCATGCCTTTCATCCCCGGGCCTGAAACACTGAACATCGCCATATTATTCAGGTTGGAAATACCTTTGACCGGCAGGCCATCCTCATCAGAGGTGGCGCCAATCAGAGTACCGGGTGCCTGCGGGTTACCGGTATTTTTAATGAGGCAAGGGATCTGGAACTGGGCGATAGGGGTGATGGTACGCGGGTGGAGCACTTTCGCACCGAAGTAGGAGAGTTCCATCGCTTCCTGGTACGACATGGATTTCAGCAGACGGGCATCCGGCACCTGGCGTGGATCACAGGTGTAGACGCCGTCAACATCGGTCCAGATTTCACAACAATCCGCACGCAGGCAGGCAGCCAGAACCGCAGCGGAGTAATCAGAACCATTACGTCCCAGAACAACCAGCTCACCTTTTTCGTTTCCGGCAGTGAACCCTGCCATCAACACCATATGGTCGGACGGGATACGGCTGGCGGCGATGCGGCGCGTTGACTCCGCAATATCCACCGTAGACTCAAGATAGTGCCCAATAGCCAGCAGTTTCTCGACCGGATCAATCACACTCACCTTATGACCGCGCGCTTCAAGCAACCCCGCCATAATGGCGATGGAGAGCTTTTCGCCACGGCAGATCAGCGCCGCATTGATGCTGTCAGGGCACTGCCCCAGCAGGCTTATCCCATGCAAGACGTGTTTGATCTGCGCAAATTCTTGTTCGACAAAGGTTTTTAACTGTGCGAGGGGAAAACCAGGCTGTGCATCCGCCAATCCTTGCAGTAGCTCAGAAAAAATACGTTCGGCATCGCTAATATTTGGTACGGCATCCTGACCTCCGATCGTTTTTTCGATCATGGCGACCAGGTGATTGGTGATTTTCGCCGGGGCAGATAACACAGTTGCCACCTGCCCCTGCCTGGCATTGCTCTCCAGGATGTCGGCAACACGCAGAAACCTTTCCGCATTTGCCACTGATGTACCGCCGAACTTCAACACTCGCATGGTATTACCCCTTGATCTTTGCTCGAAAAAAAAGCCCGCACTGTTCAGGTGCGGGCTTTTTTCTGTGTTTCCTGTACGCGTCAGCCCGCACCGTTACCTGTGGTAATGGTGGTGGTAATAATAATGGTGACGGTGCTGGTGCGTTTCATGGATGTTGTGTGCTCTGTAATTTTATTCTGTCTGTGCTCTGCCTATATTGGTTAAAGTATCTGCCGCCTTAAGTCAACGAATTTTTAGTTTTCAGCTATTTTGCGCAACCTTCCGCTACGCCCGCGACTTATTGACTTATCATAGGTAAAGACCATACAAACCGCACCATTGCAGTGACTTAATCCATAAAACATTCTTATGGCAGTGATTTACTCGGCGAGTTTTTTTTCAATGTCGTGGAGCAAACGGTGCAACATTGCAGTGTCTCGCTGCTCCAGCATCCCCACACGCTGATCCAGCCAGTCGGCCATTTTCATGTCATCCGCCACATCGAGTTTTTCGAGCAACGCGCGCGCCCGCAGACGTAAAGCACGAAGCTGGTTATCATCACGTTGCGTTACCACTTTGGGAGCATTTTGTATTAAAGATGCTAATTGATAACAATAAACCATGACGGCCTGCCCCAGATTGAGTGAAGGATAATCGGCCACCATCGGCACACCCGTTAAAATGTCTGCAAGCGCCAGTTCGTCATTTGTCAGGCCCGAATCTTCCCGGCCAAACACCAGTGCGGCGGCGGGGAGCCACGCGCTTTTTTCCGCCAGAAGCGGTACCAGTTCCGCAGGCGTTGCGTAGTAATGGAATTTAGCGCGACTTCGCGCCGTCGTGGCGACGGTGAATGAAATATCGGCCAGCGCATCGGATAATGCAGAATAAGTTTTAATATTATCAAGCACATCCCTGGCACCATGTGCGACACGGCGAGCGCCTTCCTGTAAATGGGCATCGCTGTCGACAATGCGCAGATCTGTGAAACCCATCGTTTTCATCGCGCGCGCGGCAGCGCCAACATTCTCCGCTCTGGCGGGAGAAACCAATACAATGGCCAGGTGCATTTTTACTCTCTTTTTTATCATACCGACGCGCGAGCGAAGGGTAATGTCAGCATATTTCGCGTCGCGAATTTACAATTTTGTAACAGCAATCACTGAATTTCGTCTTGCCAACGGTTAAAAAAAGCTAAACTGTTGACTGGCGGTATTAACCGCTGAAATGTTAACAGAAAGTGCTTATCCCTATGTTTCTTCATGGCATTTTAATTATGAATCTGAATCTCCTATTGGATTCAACTTATTTATCAATTAATATCCGCAACTAGTTGGTTTATTGAAAAATTGTGATAATCGCTAGCATTTAGATATCAAGATTTCACCAAACTGTTAACGTGCTACAATTGAACTTGATATATGTCAACGAAGCGTAGTTTTATTGGGTGTCCCTTGCGTCTTAGCCTGTTATGTTGCTGTTAAAATGGTTAGGATGACAGCCGTTTTTGACACTGTCGGGTTCAAAGGGAAAGTGCCCACGACCAAGCTAATGATGTTGTTGACGTTGATGGAAAGTGCATCAAGAACGCAATTACGTACTTTAGTCATGTTACGCCGTTCATGTTAATTTGCGACATGTACCAGGCTGGTCAGGGACTTTTGTACTTCCTGTTTCGATTTAGTTGGCAATTTAGGTAGCAAACATGCAGACCCCGCACATTCTTATCGTTGAAGACGAGTTGGTAACACGCAACACGTTGAAAAGCATCTTCGAAGCGGAAGGTTACGATGTCTTTGAAGCGACAGATGGCGCTGAAATGCATCAGATCCTCTCCGAAAATGATATCAACCTGGTGATTATGGATATCAATCTGCCAGGTAAAAATGGCCTTTTACTTGCCCGTGAATTACGCGAGCAAGCGAATGTCGCACTGATGTTCCTGACCGGTCGCGACAACGAAGTAGACAAAATCCTGGGCCTCGAAATCGGTGCGGATGACTACATCACCAAACCGTTTAACCCGCGTGAACTGACTATCCGTGCGCGTAACCTGCTGTCCCGTACCATGAATTTGGGCACCATCAGCGAAGAGCGCCGCAGTGTCGACAGCTATAAGTTTAATGGCTGGGAACTGGATATTAACAGCCGCTCACTGATCAGCCCTAATGGCGAACAGTATAAGCTGCCGCGTAGCGAATTCCGTGCGATGCTGCATTTCTGCGAAAACCCGGGCAAGATCCAATCCCGCGCCGAATTGCTGAAAAAAATGACCGGGCGTGAGCTGAAACCACACGACCGTACGGTTGACGTCACCATCCGTCGCATCCGTAAGCATTTTGAATCCACGCCGGACACACCGGAAATCATCGCGACGATCCACGGTGAAGGTTACCGTTTCTGCGGTGATCTGCAGGAATAATCCTCCTTCAAAAAAAAGCGGCGCCAGGCGCCGCTTTTTTTATTTCCATATCCGTAGTTCTTCATCGACAGGAACCTGGCTTTCTACGGGCTTTTTCACCGCCCGCGAAAGGGAGTACCAGTCGAAGCGCCGTGTCAGTATCATCACGGTACTCAGTGCCGCAAACAGTACGCCTGTTCCCAGTAACAACGCGCTGTCTTCGGAATTCAACAAACTCCACATTACGCCATAGAGCACCAATAGCGCACCGCTAAACGGCAGGCTGGCACGCCAGCTTTTCATCACGCCTTGCAAATAGATACCGTTGATCGTCGCCCCCAGTCCACTGGCAATAATCCACGCCCAGGTAAAGCCGACATGCTCTGACAACGCCAGCAGGACCAGATAGAACATCACCAGCGATAACCCCACCAGCAGATACTCCATGGGGTGCATTTGCCGCCCGGTAAGACTTTCAAAGACGAAAAACGCGGCAAAAATGAGGGCAATAAGCAAAATCGCATATTTTACCGCTCTGTCCGTCAGTTGGTACTGATCCGCTGGCGTGGCGATATTGACGCTGAATGCGGGCAGGCGCCACTCATTGTCGCTGCTCAGACTCAGGACATCACGGATTTTGCTATCCAGGTTATTGGCAAACCACGTACTTTGCCAGCGTGCCTGGTAACCCGCAGGGGTAACTTCGCGTTTCGCAGGTAGAAAGTCACCGGTGAAGCCAGGGTGAGGCCAGTCCCCCATCAGCGCCATTTCGCTGTTTCTGCCAAGTGGGACCACGGAAAATGCGCCGGTACCATTAAGACTAAATGAAGCGTTTAGTTTGATATTTTTTTGCGTAATACCCGGCGCAGTCAGTGGAACATGGATACCCTGTAAGTCGCTCATCAGCCCCGATCCCGGCTCTACGCTGAGCGATTCACCGTTCACCTTCATCGCCCGTATTTGCCCGATCCCTCGGGCATCACTCAGGGCAAACACGACAAACGGCTCGCCCAGTTGCCTGGTATCACTCGCCTCCAGCCCGGCTCGTTTTGGGTCAAATTCTGCGTTTATACTGATATCCCCATGCCAGACTTGCCCTTCGTAGATACCCACCTGGCGGTTTTCGACTTGCTGTTTCCCCTCGACCATGAGCGACTCAGGTAGCCAGAAACGGATATAGCTTTTCGAACGGCGAACCTCTTTGGGCGGTTCATCTCCCGTCGACTCCAGCGAAGTCACAACGTCCGTCACCGGAATCGCAATCAACGGACCAATCAACTTTTGCGGCCCGGCGCTACTTTGCCGCAGCGTATCGGCGACCTCATTACGGTAGTCGCCTCTCTCTTTGATTAAATTGCCAACCATTATCAGTGGGATCAGCAACAGACAAATGCACCCTGCCAGGGTGGTAATTTTCCAGAATAACGGTGATTTCAACATAGCCCCTCCTTTGTGTTGCGCGCAGAGTAACGGGGCTATAAGAGGAGAATTTGAAGTTATGTGAAGTGACGGTGAAGTGTCAGTCGCGCCTCTGCGCCACCCTGCGGCAGATTACATACCTGAATAGTTCCCTGGTGTAAACGCGCTACCTCCTGCACCAGGGCCAGCCCAAGGCCACTGCTCTTTTGTCCATTCTCTCGGGGCAATGAGTAAAACCGTTCAAAGATCCGCTCAAGGGCGTAATCCGGAATACCCGGCCCGTTATCGCATACGGTAAAGACGACATGTTCAGCGTGCTCGTGAGCGCGCAGCGAAATCTGCCCGCCGCGCGGGGTAAAATCGATCGCATTGTCGAGCAGATTGCCCAATGCCTGGCTAAGCAGCCCGGCATCCGCTTCGACGACAAGCTGCCCCGCATCGCATTCCAGGGTCAGATTTTTGGCGGACAGCACCACGCTACGTTCGTCCTCAAGCTGTCGGAACAGGGCATCAACAGGGATGGATGTTGTCACTACTTCCTGGCGATTTTCGAGCTTCGCCTGCTGTAGCAGCTTCTCAACCAGCGTCTGCATCCGCGCATTTTGCGCCAGGATATTGTTAGTAAAACGGGTGGCGATATCCGGTGGCGGGTTCTCATGGAGAATTTCTGCCGCGCCGCGTATGGCCGCCAGCGGGCTTTTAAGTTCATGGGTAAGCGCGTAGACATACTGCTCAATATAATTTTTTCCTTCGAGCTTAAGGCGCATACTCTCCAGCGCCTGCGCCAGCTTACGCAGTTCGCTACTTCCCAGGTCAGGAAGAGGTAAAGGATTTTTTTCGCTCACGGCATCCGCATAGCGTGTCAGCTTGCCGATGGAACGGTTAATCCACAGCGTCACTCCAAACCCAATCACCAGAGCAATCCCCAGTAAGGCCGCGCTGGCCCAGAGCATGCGCCGCTCACTGCGTTTGATGACCGGGGCAATCGCACTATTAGGTTTGCCCACGCTCAAGACGCCGATAATGCGCCCCTGGTCAGTGACGGGAGCCGCCACATACATCACCGTACTTTCCGGATCGTTAGGATCGGAAGGTGTACTGCGCGCGCCATATTTACCGCGCAGCGTCAGCCAGACATCGTTCCAGCGGGAATAATCCTGACCTACGGCCTGGCCCGCAGAATCAAAAACAACCTTACCCAGCGCATCCGTCATATAGACATGGTATTCGTTACGTACTTTGCGAATGCCGCTGATATTGGCGTTAATGTTGCTTTGGTTGAGCGAAGTGAACGCCTCTGCCAGCTTGCCATTTTGCGCCTGTCCGGAGAGCAAATCATCGTGCGCTACCTCGGCCAGCAGCGTGGCGGTATCAATGAGCGTGCCTTCGGTTGCCCGCCTGACGCCCGGTTTGATCTCCTGGACAAAAATCGACAACACAAACCAGGCGGCAACCGCCACAAGGAGAAAGTAGCCCAGCAACAATCGCATCCCGATACGCATTAGCGGATGCCCAGGCTGTAACCCATACCGCGATGAGTATTAATCGGTGACAATTCGCTATTCACCGCACGCAATTTGGCGCGCAGCGTTTTGATATGGGTATCGACAGTGCGATCGAAGCTCTCTTCGGCATCGGTCCAGACGAGATCCATGAGTTGCTGGCGTGAGAAAACCCTGCCCGGTGCATGCAGCAGGGTTTTTAACAGCAGAAATTCATAGCGTGTAAGGGGGAGAATATCGCCACACCAGCGAACGATAGCCGCCTCTTCGTCCAGTTCGAATTGCCCGACACGAAGAAGAGAAGATTGCACCGTGGCTTTCTGGAAGCGGCGCAGCACGGTACGTACTCGGGCGCAAACTTCCCTGGGCGAAAACGGTTTGGCGATATAATCATCAGCCCCCATTTCCAGCCCCAGCAATTTGTCGATCTCGTCGCTACGCGCGGTCAGAAACAGCACTGGCAGCCCCGGCGCCCTGGCCAGCAAACGGCGGCACAGCTCAAAACCACTGATGTCCGGCAGCCCAACATCCAGGATCGCCAGGTCCGGCAACTGCCGCGCCGCCGCGTCAAGAACAGGCAATCCCCGCTCAAATGACGTGACGGCGAACCCATCCTGCTGCAGCATATAAATCAGCGTCTCGGCAATGCTTGCCTCATCTTCAACCAGCCAGATTCGCGGTTGTGGCATCTCCATTCCTTTTTATTTACTCCACGGCATAATCGGCACCGCACTCAGTGCGTTTTTCGGGGAACCTTCCACCACTTTATCGGAATAGGTCAGATAAACCAAAGAGTTACGTTTGCTGTCATAAAAGCGGACCACCTGAAGTTTCTTAAACACCAGCGAAGTACGTTTCTGGAAGACCACATCGCCCTGGGCTTTCCCATTTTTAATCTTATCACTGAGTTCGATTGGCCCTACCTGCTGGCAGGAAATCGCCGCATCGGATGTATCCTCCGCCAGCCCCAGCCCCCCTTTAATGCCGCCTGTTTTTGCCCGGCTAATGTAACAGGTCACATTTTGCACATCAGGATCGTCAAAGGCTTCCACCACAATTTTGTGATCCGGGCCGAACATTTTAAACACAGTGTCCACTGAGCCAATCTGTTCCGCCTGCGCAGAACCCCACAGCAACGCTAATGAGGAAAGTATTAAACGCGTGTATTTCATATTGTTACCATTTTTGAATATAACGTTGAGCGACTATTCTCGGGTTTAAGAGGAAAAGGTTTATAGATCACCAATTTACAAAAATTATTATGAAAATCAGACACAATGCGCACTAATGCACAAAAAAAACACTGAATGCTAAAACGCCAAACAGTGGTATTATCCATCCCCTGGTATCAGGCGTAAGCCGTTTTAAGGATGAGGATATTTTATGGATCAGGCTGGGATTATTCGTGATCTACTTACCTGGCTGGAAAGCCACCTGGATCAGCCATTGTCGTTAGATAATGTGGCGGCAAAAGCGGGTTATTCCAAGTGGCATCTGCAAAGGATGTTCAAAGACGTGACGGGCCATGCGATTGGCGCTTATATTCGCGCGCGCCGCCTGTCGAAGTCTGCTGTTGCTTTGCGTCTGACCTCGCGTCCCATTCTGGATATCGCCCTGCAGTACCGCTTTGACTCTCAGCAAACCTTTACCCGCGCGTTTAAAAAGCAGTTTAATCTGACGCCCGCGCTGTATCGCCGTTCACCTGACTGGAGCGCCTTCGGCATTCGTCCGCCGCTGCGTTTAGGTGAGTTTGCCATGCCGAGACATGAATTTATCACCCTTCCGGATATGCAGCTCATCGGTACAACGCAGAGCTATACCTGCTCGCTGGAAGAAATTTCCGATTTCCGCAACCAGATGCGTATCCAGTTCTGGCGTGACTTTTTAGGCAATTCGCCCACCATTCCGGCTGAGATGTATGGCCTGCATGAACCGCGACCAAGTCTTGAGAAAGATGACGAGCAAGAGGTGTTTTACACCACCGCTTTAACACCAGAGATGGCGAACGGCTACATGCATAATGCCCAGCCAGTGAAGCTCGAAGGCGGTGAGTATGTCATGTTCTTCTACGAAGGGCCGGGCACGGGCGTGCAGGAGTTTATCCTGACCGTCTACGGTACCTGCATGCCGATGCTGAATCTGACACGCCGTAAAGGCCAGGATATTGAGCGTTTCTACCCGCAGGAAGATGCGCGGGCGCAAGAGCCACCGCTTTACATCCGCTGCGAGTATCTGATTCCCGTCCGCCGTTAACGCTGCAGTTCATCCAGCGCAGGGGCGTCCAGATGTGAGACGTCTCCTGCTGTTTCCACTACCCATCCCGACGCCAGCCATGCGCTATCCTGATAATCGATACGGGAAATAGAGCAGTTACGCAAACGCAGGCGGCGCTCAGCATAAGCCGGAAGACCCAGAATGGTGCTGACCAGACAGCCCAGGGCCATGCCGTGGCTGACGATCATCGGGCGGCTACCCTGCGGTAAGTCCAGCGTGGTCGCAAGGGCAGCATGCATACGATCGGCAAGTTCCTGCATCGACTCGCCGCCGGGAATGCGCCCCCCTGCGGTGCCATTTACCAGTTGGCGACGCCAGCCTTCTTCTTCTTCGGTCAGGGTTTCAAGATTGCGCTGTTCGAGCACCCCCATATCGAGTTCACGCAGGCGCGAGTCGAGGGTGATATCGCAGCCACATAGCTCTGCAATGATTTCAGCCGTGCGACGTGTACGTCCGAGATCGCTGGCAATAATATGGGTGATGCCCAGCGCTTTCGCGCGTTCAGCCACCTGCCATGCCTGCTGCTCGCCTTTTTCGGTTAACGGACTGTCTGAATGGCCTTGAATACGACGCTCGGCGTTCCACTGCGTTTCACCGTGGCGGACAAGGTATACCTGTAACATGCTTTTATATCCATTATACTGCGATGAAGTTTATTATATGAGGAAGGCCTTACCCGTCATGCAGACAGAACTGGTCTCATTACGGGCAGCCAGCTATTGATTATGCACCATGTTGTCGCTGCTACCACAAACCCCGCCAAAATTCGGGCTATTCTGCACGCTTTTAATGAGATTTTCGGTGAAGACGCCAGCCACATCGACGCAATTGCTGTTGAAAGCGGTGTACCGGAACAGCCTATGGGCAGTAAAGAGACGCTTGAAGGCGCACGTAACCGTGTCGAAAATGCCCGCCACGCCTGTCCGAATGCGGACTTTTGGGTAGCTATCGAAGCCGGAATTGATGAAGGCAGCACGTTTAGCTGGGTCGTCATCGAAAGTCGCGACCAGCGCGGCGAAGCCCGCTCTGCCACCCTGCCCTTGCCTGAGGTGATTCTGCAAAAGATCCGTGCCGGGCAAGCGCTTGGTCCGGCGATGTCGGCATATACCGGTATTGATGAAATTGGGCGCAAAGATGGCGCAATTGGCGTGTTTACCGCCGGAAAATTGACGCGCGCCAGCGTCTATCATCAGGCCGTGATACTGGCATTAAGCCCCTTTCACAATGCGGTCTATCGCTGATCGTTAAGCAGCGTCTGCTCCAGCCATAAACGCAGGTCGGCTGGCGCCGCTTTCAGGCTGTTGGATCCCCGGGTGATCGTGGCAATACCCGCCCCGAGTTCACTTTTGAGTTCTCGTTGACTCATCTCTCCGCGCAACAACTCTTCGATAATACGTACGCGGGTACCCAGCGCTTCACGTTCATCGGGGGTGAGCATCAGGTTAAGTAACGGAAGATGTAGATCCTGTTCGTAAGACTGCCTGACGAGTTCAACAAAGCGAAGCCATTCCTGGTGACGCTGTTCGGCCATGGCCGCTGAATAAGGTGATTGCTGGGTCATAATATGCCGCCGTTATGCTATGTACTCGCTTGAGAGTACACAGCATAACACAAACCACAGAAATCAGTAACGACGCTGCCACTCCGCGTCCGTCAGCACTGGCGCTTTGTTGCCATTGATAAAGAAACGGTAATACGCGTCATAGGCCAGCACGTTTTTCACATAACTACGGGTTTCGGAAAAGGGGATGCTCTCAATAAAGGCCACCGCGTCAATGCGTCCACCGCTGTTATTCAGCCAGGTGCGCACCCTGCCCGGCCCGGCGTTGTACGCCGCGGATGAGAAGATGCGGTTGTTACCAAACTGCTGATAGACATATTGCAGATAGCTGGTACCGATGTTGATATTCACTTCCGGTTCCAGCAATTGAGCCGCGTTACTGTAACCTGGAATGTTAAACATCTTCACCGTATGCGTTGCCGTGCCCGGCATGATCTGCATTAACCCACTTGCCCCGACCGGGGAGCGCGCTTTCGGGTTCCATGCGCTCTCCTGACGAGAGATCGCCATTGCATAGCTTTGCGGAATATCTTTCCCGCTCGTATAGCGGGCATACAAGTCGCTGTAGGCCAGCGGGAATCGCTCTTCAAGTTGATCCCACAACTTACCGGCGATGGTCGCCTGTACGCTCAGGTCCCACCAGTGCTGGTTAAAGGCATAGCGCGCCAGTTGCGCCTGCTCCTGCACACTGCGGCTGGTGATCAAATTAGCCCACTCGCTACGGGCAGTGTTGTCCTGATTCCAGTACATAAGCTCGCGCACACGGGACATTTCAGGTCCGTTTGCCAGCGCTGGATCGATGTTGCCCGGCGCTTTATCGATTTTCATGGTGTACTCTTCACCCAGCCGCTGGGCCGCCGCCATCGGGTAGAATCCACGTTGTTGCATGAGCGCATGCAGGATCTCTTTCGCTTCGGCGTCACGCCCACGTTCCAGCAGCAGGTCGGCCTGCCAGTAGCGCCACTCATCCTTCTCTTTTGCTTCCATCGGTAAGCGCGCAAGCCAGGTATTCAGCCCACGGCGGTCGCCGTTGCCGATAGCCATCCGCACCCGTCGTTCAACGATCGAAATGGACTGCGAACGCATGATGGCGTCATCGCGCCAGCGCGCCTGTTCGCTGGTCACGTCATTGCCCATCAAACGCCAGGCGACAATGTCACGCAGCGCTTGCGTCTGATCTTCATTCAGTTGTTGCGCCTGCACCAGCGACGGGATCATCAGCCGGGCGTTTTCCACGTCATCACGCGCGACGCTTTCAAACGCTTCAGCCGCCATCTGGCGGGTAAAATCGGTCGCCCCCGTGGTACGGGCGAAAGTCATGACACTGCCAGGATTATTGGCAAGCGTAATGATGGCGGAAGAGATGGTCTGATAATCCGGGGGCATCTGGCCCGCCAGCAGAATAACCAGCCGGGTATTGCCCGCTTTCATAGCGAGGCGGATACGTTCCAGAAACGCCAGCGGGTCTTGCGTGCCGGACGCACGCCATGCACCAAACAACCGGTCACAGGCGTTTGGCTGACTGTTTCCTGTCAGCCACAGCTCCTTCGCCCCCTGCCAGGCCTCGTCTGCCTGCCCGGTGTTCCATTTCGCAAAGTAGTAGTTACATTGCGCTTCCGTTGTCGTGGGTTTTTCCGGGCTGAATGCCAGCAGACCACGCCAGTCTTCCCGGCGTGCCAGCTCGTTGATAAAACGTGTTTTCAGCGTGCGGGCCGGCGGCAATGTGGGGTTTGCCTGAATAAAATTGGTTACCGTTACGGCGGGTTGGTTCATCAGATCATCGGTTATCTGCCGGTACTGCAGATAAGGGTATAGCGGATAGTTTTGCAGCCCTGGCATCAGTTGCGATACCACATCCATCTGCTTGTTATCCCATGCCTGTTTGATCTGAGCATAGCGATTACGTTGTTCATCCAGTGAGTCCGCTCGCGCCACATTGCTGAGGGACAGCAAACAAATACTGGCCGCCAGAAAACGCCAGGCGGCATGTTTAGCTCTCTGCACAGCTTATTCCCCTTATAAAAACGATACCTACAGCGTCATGCCGCATAATGCCTTAATGCTAACCGCGCCCGCCGTAACGCGCCACGTAATGCACACTTTTTTACCTTTCTTGTGTCATTTAACACTACGGGTGCTGCTGGCTGGGATTGAGCACGGAAAACGGCTACACTTCGCCTTTGAAAACTATCACCATTCATTAGCCCTGAATAATTCAGGTTGCAAGGCGGCGGCAAAGGAAAGAATCCTGGCGCGGCATCAGCAACTTGATGGATGAAGGGATAAAAAGAGGCGAAGTCCAACGTGGCTCAATTCGTTTATACCATGCATCGTGTCGGCAAAGTGGTTCCGCCGAAACGTCATATTCTGAAAAATATCTCGCTGAGTTTCTTCCCTGGCGCAAAAATCGGTGTACTGGGCCTTAACGGTGCCGGTAAATCTACCCTGCTGCGCATCATGGCTGGCATTGACACCGATATTGAAGGTGAAGCCCGCCCACAGCCTGGCCTGAAAATCGGCTACCTGCCGCAGGAACCGCAGCTAAACCCGGAACAGACCGTGCGTGAATCCGTTGAAGAAGCGGTTTCCGAGGTGGTGAACGCGCTGAAAGGTCTGGACGAAGTGTATGCGAAATATGCTGAACCGGACGCTGACTTCGATAAACTCGCGGCACAACAAGGCAAGTTTGAAGAGATTATCCAGGCGCACGACGGCCATAACCTGAACGTGCAACTTGAGCGCGCCGCTGACGCACTGCGCCTGCCGGACTGGGACGCGAAAATCGCTAACCTCTCCGGTGGTGAGCGCCGCCGCGTTGCGCTGTGCCGTCTGCTGCTTGAAAAACCAGACATGTTGCTGCTCGACGAACCGACTAACCACCTGGACGCCGAGTCTGTCGCCTGGCTGGAACGCTTCCTGCACGACTTCGAAGGCACCGTGGTGGCAATCACCCACGACCGTTACTTCCTCGACAACGTTGCCGGTTGGATCCTCGAACTGGACCGCGGCGAAGGTATTCCGTGGGAAGGCAACTACTCCTCCTGGCTGGAGCAGAAAGATCAGCGTCTGGCGCAGGAAGCCTCTCAGGAAGCGGCGCGTCGTAAATCCATCGAGAAAGAACTTGAGTGGGTTCGTCAGGGCGCGAAAGGCCGTCAGTCTAAGGGCAAAGCCCGTCTGGCGCGCTTTGAAGAGCTTAACAACGTCGAATATCAGAAACGTAACGAGACCAACGAACTGTTTATTCCGCCAGGCGCACGTCTGGGGGATAAAGTGGTGGAAGTCAGCAACCTGCGTAAGTCCTACGGCGACCGCGTGCTGATTGACGACCTGAGTTTCTCCGTACCGAAAGGCGCTATCGTCGGGATTATCGGCCCGAACGGCGCGGGTAAATCGACCCTGTTCCGTATGATGTCCGGTCAGGAACAGCCTGACGCCGGTTCAATCACCCTGGGTGAAACCGTCAAGCTGGCCTCCGTCGATCAGTTCCGCGACGCCATGGATAACAGCAAAACCGTATGGGAAGAAGTTTCCGGCGGGCTGGATATCATGAAGATCGGTAATACCGAGATGCCGAGCCGCGCCTACGTGGGCCGCTTTAACTTTAAAGGCGTTGACCAGGGCAAGCGCGTTGGCGAGCTGTCCGGCGGTGAGCGTGGTCGTCTGCATCTGGCGAAACTGTTGCAGGTTGGCGGTAACGTACTGCTGCTTGATGAACCGACCAACGACCTGGATATCGAAACCCTGCGCGCGCTGGAAAACGCCCTGCTGGAGTTCCCGGGCTGCGCGATGGTTATCTCGCACGACCGTTGGTTCCTTGACCGTATCGCGACCCACATTCTGGATTATCAGGATGAAGGTAAGGTGGAGTTCTTCGAAGGTAACTTTACCGAGTACGAAGAGTATAAGAAACGCACCCTTGGCGCCGATGCGCTGGAGCCGAAGCGTATCAAGTACAAACGTATTTCAAAATAAACAGCAAAAAGGCAGCGTAAGCTGCCTTTTTAATGTTTGCTTCCTCTCCACGTGGATGAGGGCATCAGACCGCACAAGGTCAAAGCAAGTAGCCCGGCTAAGTGAAACGCCAGCCGGGGCATGTCCGGATGACGGCGTAAACGCCTTACCCGGCTGCTAATCCCCCATCAACTCTTTTACCAGTTCCACGCAGTGCAGAAACCGGGAGTCATAATCAGGCTCTTCCACATGCCGCCAGGTAATATTGTTCTCTTTGAGCATATCCACCAGCATCTGCTGGAACTCGCTGCGATCCACTGAACTGCCCAGGCTTCTCAACCCGTCGGCAACCCATGGCGTATTATTTTCCAGCAGAATCACCAGGTCGAAACGGTATTCATCGATCATCGCCTGCACAAAAGGGTGCTCACGCCCTTCATACTTCACGCAAAATGCCTGCGTAGTGACAAAGTCCGTGTCGATAAAAGCCACTTTATTGGCATATTTCACAGCAAAATCAATATACTGCGCCTGCCCCAATGCGATCTTGTCATAGTCGGAATACTGCAGTGCCATCTCATCGCCGCCAAGATGGGAGAAGACATAATCCCGCCCGTACTCCCACGCGCTGGTGGTATTGAAGATATTCGCGAGCTTATTGACCAGCGTCGATTTCCCGCTGGATTCCCCTCCCAGTATCGCCACGGTGCGCACGAAAAACGGCTTCACTTCGGTCGGAATATAATCCCAGTAGCGGAACGGATTCTCACGAATGAGCGCGCCGCTGATATTCATAAAAGTGCGTTTGGGATCGATAAGCACCGTTTCAATACCCAGATGCTCAAGGTACTGGGGAGCGTCCGCCTCTTCCGAACTGTAGATCCAGTTAGGCTGAATGCCCTTTTCATCCATAAAGGCTTTAATGCCTTTACTCCAGACATCCCAGCCATGCGGGTAAGGCTCCATGCCCTCTTCATTAAACGCATGAATACGAATGTTTTTCTGATATTTGAAGGTCTGCAGTAGCCAACGCAGGCGGTCGCTGATGGTCGGCTGCTGGGACATCGCACTGTCTTCAAACAGTTCGCGGTCGCGCTTCTCGTCATACCCCATCACAATATGCAGCTCATCCACCTGGCTACAGGCACGCTGAATCAGGTAGATATGCCCGGTATGCAGCGGGTAAAACTTACCAAACACCACGCCAACGCTTTTTTGCCGACGCGGAAATTCCAATCCGAGGAAACGGTGCAGCGCCTCGAGTTTTTGCGCGCTGGGACTTTTGATTTTGGCATTCAGGAGTTGGCTCAAATAGCCTTTGGTCATGCCGCTGGCGTCGGCCACCTGCTGCAACGTGCAGCCTTTTTGACGGATTGCGGTCTTGAGATAGTCGAATGACGACACGAGTGCCTCCTGCTGGCTGAACCTGCCTGGCAGCATCAACGTGCCAGGCCTATTATGCAAAATTCCCTATGCATTTCGGGGCAGGAGGCGGGGAATAAACGCAGCCATCACACCTGCCGCCAGAAAGACGACGGGAATGTAATTATAAGTCGTCAAAGACGCTTAGTGCATCTGCGAGTTTTTTAACACCGAAGACCTGCATCCCTTCTGGTGGTTTTTTCGGCACATTCGCGGCAGGTACAATGGCGCGTCGGAAGCCGTGTTTCGCCGCTTCGGAAATACGCTCTTGCCCGCTGGGCACCGGGCGGATCTCACCCGCCAGCCCCACCTCGCCAAAGACCACCAGGTCCTGAGGCAGAGGCCGGTCGCGCAGGCTCGACACCATAGCCAGTAACAACGCCAGGTCCGCGCTGGTTTCCGTCACTTTTACGCCGCCGACAACGTTGACGAACACATCCTGGTCGGCCATCTGCAGGCCGCCGTGGCGATGCAGCACCGCCAGCAGAATGGCAAGGCGGTTCTGCTCAAGCCCGACAGCAACACGCCGGGGGTTGGACATCATCGAGTGATCCACCAGCGCCTGAATCTCTACCAGTAGCGGACGCGTGCCTTCCCAGACCACCATCACCGAGCTGCCGGAAGTCACTTCATCGCCACGGCTAAGGAAGATGGCGGACGGGTTACTCACTTCCCGTAGCCCTTGTTCGGTCATCGCAAAGACGCCCAACTCGTTGACCGCGCCAAAGCGGTTCTTATGGCTGCGCAGCGTACGGAAACGAGAGTCCGCATCACCATCCAGCAACACAGAGCAGTCAATACAGTGCTCAAGGACTTTCGGCCCCGCCAGCGAGCCATCTTTGGTCACGTGCCCGACCATGACAATCGCCACCCCGCGCGTTTTCGCGAAGCGCGTAAGATAAGCCGCCGTTTCACGCACCTGCGCCACGCTACCGGGAGAAGACTGGATATCTGCCATGTGCATGACCTGGATGGAGTCAATAACCATCAGCTTCGGCTGCTCTTCATCGGCAATCTGGCAGATTTGCTCAATGCTGGTTTCCGACAACATATTCAGATTGGCAGTCGGCAGGCCAAGACGGTGCGCGCGCATCGCCACCTGCTGCAACGACTCTTCCCCGGTGACGTACAGCGTTTTCATCTGTTCCGCGAGTCTGCACAGGGTTTGTAGCAGAAGCGTCGATTTACCTGCACCAGGGTTACCGCCAATCAGGATAGCGCTTCCCGGCACCACGCCGCCGCCCAACACGCGGTCGAACTCTTTAAAACCGGTCGAAAAACGCGGCAAGGCTTCCAGGCTGATATCGGAAAGTTTCTGTACTTTCGACGCGCCCGCATTGCCAGCATACCCGCTTAAGCGCTCATTACGCGCCACAACAGGCGAGGCGGCCACACGCACTTCGGTAATCGTGTTCCAGGCATGGCAGGCGCTACATTGCCCCTGCCAGCGGGGATAATCGGCACCACATTCATTACAGACAAATGCGCGTTTTGGAGCTTTCGCCACAGAGACCTCGTTATTTCTTCGCCAGACTGGCTGAGAGAATGCAGAACACCCCCATCAAATCAGCGTGACGGATGGTGACTTCGGCTTTTTCATTTACTTTCGGTTTCGCGTGAAAGGCGATACCTAACCCGGCGGCTTTAATCATCGGCAGATCATTAGCACCGTCGCCAATGGCGATCGTTTGAGTCGCCGGAATCTCATGTTCCTGCGCCAGACGCTTGAGGGTATTGGCTTTGTACTGCGCGTCCACAATGTCGCCCAGCACGTTGCCGCTGAACTTACCGTCAACCACTTCCAGATGGTTGGCTACCGCCGCTGTCAGGCGGAGCATCTCGCGTAGGTGATCGGCAAAGAAGGTGAAGCCGCCAGACGCAATCGCCACTTTCCAGCCCAGCGCTTCCAGTTTTAACACCAATTGCGTAAGGCCTGGCATCAGGGGCAGACTGTCACGGACCTGATGCAGGATGTTTGCGTCAGCCCCTTTGAGCGTTGCCACACGTTGACGCAGGCTGGCCGTGAAGTCCAGCTCACCGCGCATGGCGCGTTCCGTCACTTCCGATACCATTTCGCCCGTACCGGCCAGTTTAGCGATTTCATCAATGCACTCAATTTGAATCGCAGTTGAGTCCATATCCATCACCATCAGGCCCGGATGACGCAGAGACGGAATTTTACCGAGCGGCGCAACGTCCAGCCCTTCATCATGTGCCAGGCGGGTAGCACGCGGGGTAAGTGAACCGGCAAGGCGGATAACCTGATAATCTTCCACACACCAGGCGGCCACGATCACCATTGCCGCGCCCAGTTTACGTTGCCAGGCGGTCAAACGTTCTTTATTCAGGGCGCGTCCATACAGAAGCCAGCCGCTACGACCCGCGTGATAATCCAGGGGCATGACCTCATCGCCACTTAAAGAGAGCGGCAACCCAGGCCACTGAGAAACGTCGTTGGGCAGGTCGCACCAGGTCAAATTATTCGGCATTACAGCTCCTGTAGGGGTATGTGCTGAGGTAAAAATAACGCATGAGGCTACCTTGTAACCAGCGCTTCTGGCAACATTAAGCCGCAAATTTTCAACAGGTGGAATATGGCTCGCGCAAAACTCAAATTCCGGCTTCATCGTGCCGTGATCGTGCTCTTCTGTCTGGCGCTGCTGGTCGCCCTTATGCAGGGCGCATCCTGGTTCAGTCAGAATCACCAGCGTCAGCGCAATCCGCAGCTTGAAGAGCTGGCCCGCACGCTGGCGAAACAGGTCACGCTAAACCTTGCGCCACTGATGCGCGCGGAGACGCCTGACGATAAGCGTATCAGCGTTGTGCTGCGGCAATTGACCGAGGAGAGCCGAATTCTCGATGCGGGCGTCTATGACGAACGCGGCGATCTGATTGCCCGGTCTGGCGAAAGCATTGATGTGCGCGACAGGCTGGCGCTGGACGGCAAAAAAGCCGGGGGCTATTTCAACCAGCAGATCGTCGAGCCGATTCAGGGCAAAAGCAGTCCGCTGGGCTACCTGCGTTTAACGCTGGATACCCATACGCTGGCGACGGACGCCAAACAGGTCGACAACACCACCAATATTTTACGCCTGATGCTGCTACTTTCACTGGCGATAGGCGTCGTGCTGACCCGTACGCTGTTGCAGGGGAAGCGTACCCGCTGGCAACAGTCTCCCTTCCTGCTTACCGCCAGCAAGCCGGTGCCGGAAGAGGAAGAGAACGAAAAGAAAGTGTAATCTACCTACACCCTACGGATTTCACGTTGCAGCCCGCGCGGTAGCAACGTGAAAAACGGCGCTTTTTCAGGAAAGGAAATCTGCCATGTCCACACTGCGTCTGCTTATCTCTGATTCTTATGATCCCTGGTTTAACCTGGCGGTGGAAGAGTGCATTTTCCGTCAGATGCCCGCCACCCAGCGGGTACTTTTTCTCTGGCGTAACGCCGATACGGTAGTTATCGGGCGGGCACAGAACCCGTGGAAGGAGTGCAATACCCGGCGCATGGAAGAAGACAATGTGCGTCTGGCGCGGCGCAGTAGCGGCGGCGGCGCGGTGTTCCATGATTTAGGCAATACCTGCTTCACCTTTATGGCAGGCAAGCCGGAGTACGACAAAACGATTTCTACCGCGATTGTGTTGCAGGCGCTGAACTCGCTGGGCGTGACGGCAGAAGCGTCCGGGCGTAACGATCTGGTGGTCAAAACGCCGGAGGGCGATCGTAAGGTCTCAGGCTCCGCCTACCGCGAGACCAAAGATCGCGGTTTCCATCACGGCACACTGTTGCTCAATGCCGACCTCAGCCGCCTGGCCAACTATCTCAACCCGGATAAGAAGAAGCTCCAGGCCAAAGGCATTACCTCTGTGCGTGGGCGCGTGGCGAATCTGGTCGATCTGTTGCCGGGGATCAGCCATGAGCGTATCTGCGAGGCGGTGACGGAAGCCTTCTTCGCCCACTACGGTGAGCGCGTGCAAGCCGAGGTGATTTCACCGGATAAGACCCCGGACCTCCCCAATTTCGCGGAAACCTTTGCCCGCCAGAGCAGTTGGGAGTGGAACTTTGGTCAGGCGCCTGCGTTCAGCCACTTGCTGGATGAGCGCTTTAGCTGGGGCGGTGTGGAGCTGCATTTTGACGTAGAGAAAGGGCATATCACCCGCACACAGGTGTTCACCGACAGCCTGAATCCCGCCCCGCTGGAGGCACTGGCGGCACGCCTGCAGGGTTGTTTGTACCGGGCGGATATGCTGGCACAGGAGTGTGATGCGCTCTTAGGTGATTTCCCTGAGCAGGAAAAAGAGCTGCGGGAGCTGTCGGCGTGGATTGCCGGGGCGGTGAGATGACCTTTTTATGCAAGTCGCTGGATAATCGAGGCGGCGAGCGTTAATTTTTCCAGCATCGGGTTGCCCGGGCTTTACCAAACTGCACCACCTCACTATGTGCTGACACAATACGCGAGAACGTGGCCTGGCTGATGGCCAGTGACTGTCGCAGTTCAGAGACAGAGCGCGACCCTTGCAAGAGTAAATCGGTTAAGGCGCTCATGGGCGAATAGATTTATGAATAGATAAAACGGGCAGCATAAAAGCCGCCCGTTTTGAAAAAGATTTACTCTTTATCGCCCAGCAGAACAGATTCCAGCGCGATTTTGATCATGTCGTTGAACGTGGTCTGACGCTCGGCAGAGGTGGTCTGCTCGTGAGTACGGATATGGTCAGAAACGGTACAGATGGTCAGCGCTTTCGCACCGAACTCTGCGGCAACGCCGTAGATACCAGCCGCTTCCATTTCCACGCCCAGAATGCCGTATTTTTCCATAACGTCGAACATCTCGCCGCCGTCCGGTGCATAGAACAGATCCGCAGAGAAGATGTTACCAACGCGGGCATCTACACCCAGCGCTTTGGCGGCATCAACAGCGTTACGCACCATACCAAAGTCAGCAATGGCTGCAAAATCATGGTCTTTAAAACGCATACGGTTGACTTTAGAGTCCGTGCACGCGCCCATACCGATGACGATATCACGCAGTTTCACGTCCATACGTACCGCGCCGCAGGAGCCCACACGGATGATTTTTTTCACGCCGAAATCGGTGATCAGCTCTTTCGCGTAGATGGAGCAGGATGGGATACCCATACCATGGCCCATTACGGAGATTTTGCGGCCTTTATAGGTACCGGTGTAACCCAACATGCCGCGCACGTTGTTCACTTCACGGATATCTTCAAAAAAAGTTTCAGCAATGTGCTTTGCGCGCAGCGGGTCGCCAGGCATCAGCACAACGTCAGCAAAATCACCCATTTCAGCGTTAATGTGAGGAGTAGCCATCTTCAGTTCCTTTTTATTCGTTGTGTTTTCCCCCTCTCCCGCAGGAGAGAGTCGGGGCAAGGGCATCAAACGATGCCCGTTCCCAAATCAAAGCATGTTTTTGCCGTAGTCCATGGGTGACGTACCGAAGTACGACGCAATGGTCTGGCCGATATCGGCGAAAGTTTCACGGTGACCGAGTGAGCCCGGTTTCACTTTCGGGCCGTAGATCAGCACCGGGATGTGCTCGCGGGTATGATCGGTGCCCTGCCAGGTCGGGTCACAGCCGTGGTCAGCGGTCAGGATCAGAATGTCATCTTCCCCCACCAGCTCCATCAGCTCCGGCAAACGACGGTCGAACAACTCCAGACCACTCGCATAACCGGCGACATCGCGACGGTGGCCCCATGATGAGTCGAAATCAACGAAGTTGGTAAAGACGATTGTCTTATCACCCGCGCTTTTCATCTCTTTCACGGTGGCGTCAAACAGCGCATCCAGGCCTGTTGCTTTCACTTTTTTGGTGATACCGCAGTTGGCATAGATGTCCGCGATTTTACCCACGGAAACCACCTGACCATCTTTCTCCTCGACCAGTTTTTGCAGCACGGTCGCTGACGGCGGCTCAACGGCCAGGTCATGGCGGTTACCGGTGCGCTGGAAGTTACCGGCTTTATCGCCAACGAACGGACGGGCGATCACGCGACCAATGTTGTAACCCCCTTCGGTCAACTCAACGCGTGCGATTTCGCACAGCTCGTAGAGTTTATCCAGACCAAATGTCTCTTCATGGCAGGCAATCTGGAACACGGAGTCGGCAGAGGTATAAAAAATCGGCTTGCCGGTTTTCATGTGCTCTTCGCCCAATTGGTCAAGGATGACCGTACCGGAAGAGTGACAGTTGCCGAGGTAGCCTGGCAGGTTTGCGCGTTCGACCAGTTTATCCAGCAGTTCCTGTGGGAAGCTGTTTTCATGATCGGAGAAATAGCCCCAGTCAAACAGTACCGGTACACCAGCGATTTCCCAGTGGCCAGACGGGGTATCTTTACCGGAAGAGAGCTCATGCGCCCAGGCGTATGCGCCCACCACTTCCGCGTTGCCGTCCATTCCGGCTGCAATTTTACCGGTAGAACCTTCATGTGCTTTCACCAGGCCCAGGCGGGTCAGGTTTGGCAGATGCAACGGGCCTTTACGACCGTTGTCCGCTTCGCCTTTGGCACAGGCTTCTGCGATGTGACCCATGGTATCGGAACCCACGTCACCAAAACGCTCGGCATCTTCTGTTGCGCCGATGCCGAAGGAGTCCAGCACCATAATAAATGCACGTTTCATATTGTTCTCCGTACGTAGTGCTTCAAAAAATAGCGATCAGATCAGTATATCGTTAATCGGTAATGCGTCGCCAGACTGTTGGCGTCTCTTTTGGCGCTTTATCGGCAATCACAATCGCGGCTTTGACCGCATTTGCCGCTTCCTGCCAGCTTGCTTCATCTTTTGCGTGGATCACCGCTAAAGGACGCTGCCCGTCGATCGCATCACCCAGACGCGCCATATCGGTAAAGCCGACGCTGTAATCGATGGTATCGGACGCCTGACGACGACCGCCGCCCATGGAGACCACCGCCATACCCAGCGCGCGGGTGTCCATCTGCGCGATAAACCCTTCGGTATCGGCATACACGGCCTTGCTGAGCGTCGCGGTTGCCAGGTATTTGTCATAGTTTTCGACGAAATCGGTCGGACCTTTTTGTGCCGCCACCATACGCCCGAAGATTTCTGCCGCTTTACCGTTATCCAGCACCGCCTGTAATTGTCTGCGCGCTTCGGCGTCATCTTTCGCCAGTTTGCCGGAGACCAGCATTTCTACGCAGAGCGCCATCGTCACATCAAAGAGACGCGGATTGCGGTAATCGCCAGTCAGGAAGCGGACGGCTTCGCGCACTTCAACAGCGTTACCGGCGCTGGAGGCGAGTACCTGGTTCATATCAGTGAGCAGTGCGGTCGTACGCACACCCGCGCCATTCGCCACTCCAACAATCGCCTGCGCCAGTTCCGCAGAAAGTTCTGCCGTCGGCATAAAGGCCCCGCTGCCCACTTTGACGTCCATGACCAGCGCGTCCAGTCCTTCCGCCAGTTTCTTGGCAAGGATCGAGGCGGTGATCAGCGGAATAGAATCGACCGTCGCGGTAATATCACGCGTGGCATAAAAGCGTTTGTCAGCAGGGGCTAAAGAATTCGTTTGTCCGATAATCGCGACGCCCACATCTTTAATGATGTCGCGAAAGCGTTTGTCATCGGGGAAAATATCAAACCCTGGAATGGCTTCCAGTTTGTCGAGCGTACCGCCGGTATGACCAAGCCCGCGCCCGGAAATCATTGGGATATAGCCGCCACAGGCCGCAACCATCGGCCCAAGCATGAGCGAAGTGACATCGCCCACGCCGCCCGTGGAGTGCTTGTCGACGACAGGTCCGTTGAGATTAAGGTGTTTCCAGTCGAGGACAGTCCCTGAGTCTCGCATCGCCATGGTCAGCGAAACGCGCTCCTCAATTGCCATGTCGTGGAAGAAAATGGTCATTGCCAGCGCGGCAATTTGCCCTTCGGACACGGTGTTGTCACGGATCCCATTAATAAAGAAACGAATCTCTTCATCGCTGAGCACGTAGCCATCGCGTTTTTTACGAATTATTTCTTGAGCGAGAAACAAGGTAACCCCCTGAAAATCAAGGTTTGTTGCGGCGGACGCGCCACCGCAAAGTAGAATTAGTAGCCGCTTGCGCTCTTACCGTCGCCATGGCCCAGTGCTTTGAGCAGGCTTGCCAGCAGGCTGGAAGCACCAAAGCGATAGTGGCGAGAATCCGCCCAGTCAGCGCCAAACAGTTCGTCGGCAATCGCGAGGAATTTCTGCGCATCTTCTGCTGAACGCACGCCGCCAGCCGGTTTGAAACCAACGGTTTTCGCCACACCCATATCGCGAATCACTTCCAGCATGATGCGCGCACTTTCCGGTGTGGCATTTACTGGCACTTTACCGGTAGAGGTTTTAATGAAATCAGCCCCCGCTTTGATAGCAATTTCAGACGCTTTACGAATCAGCGCCTCTTCTTTCAATTCGCCGGTTTCGATAATCACTTTCAGCAGAACATTGGCCGCTGCACAGGCATCTTTACAGGCCTTAACCAGATCAAAGCCCACTTGTTCATTGCCTGCAATCAGCGCACGGTACGGGAATACCACATCGACTTCATCAGCGCCGTAAGCAATCGCCGCGCGCGTTTCCGCCAGCGCGATCTCAATATCGTCGTTACCGTGCGGGAAGTTAGTGACCGTTGCGATGCGGATATCTGGCGTGCCCTGCTCTTTCAGCGTTTTGCGCGCAATCGGGATAAAACGCGGATAGATACAGATAGCGGCCGTGTTGCCAACCGGGGTTTTCGCCTGATGACACAGCGCGATCACTTTTTCGTTCGTGTCGTCGTCGTTCAGGGTAGTCAGGTCCATCAGTTTCAACGCGCGCAGGCTGCTTGCAGTTAAATCAGTCATTTCTCTCTCCGTCGGCATAAGCCGGTTAAATACGGGTCTGTTATTATTCTAACATTAACCCACCATCACACTTCGACACTCATCACAGTTAATGAAAACCACATTCATATTTGCAAAACCGTAATGAGACATTCATCAAATTTTTAGCCTTAACATAGCCACATACCCGGATATTTAGGGGTGTGGATCAAAGGCGGGCTCCGTTCGGTTACTTACACTGGGCCAGATACTCAAGGAATAAGAGGAACGAATATGTCCACGCCAAATGATTCAGCATATCTGGCTCGTTGCCAGCAGATTGCGACAAGCAGCACCCTGACTCCCGCACAAAAACGCCATTTTCTTGCGCTTGAGGCCGAGAACAGTCTGCCTTATCCCCCACTGGCTAAAGAAGCGCGCGCTGCGCTTGATGACGGCGCCATTTGCGATATGTTCGAAGGGCATGCGCCCTACAAACCACGCTATGTCTTGCCAGACTATGCGAAATTCCTCGCGAATGGCTCGCAATGGCTGGAACTCGAAGGGGCAACCGATCTCGACGACGCGTTATCGATGCTCACCATCCTTTATCACCATGTTCCGTCAGTCACATCTATGCCCGTCTGGCTGGGCCAACTGGATGTGATACTGCAACCGTATGTTAGAATTCTAACACAAGAAGAGATCGATATTCGAATAAAACGTTTCTGGCGTTATCTGGACAGAACCCTGCCGGATGCGTTTATGCACGCCAATATTGGCCCTGCCGATACGCCAGTTACCCGTGCCATTTTACGCGCCGACGCAGAGCTTAAGCAGGTTGCGCCTAATCTGACCTTTATTTATGACCCGGATATGACGCCGGATGACTTACTGCTTGAAGTGGCAAAAAACATTTGTGAGTGCAGTAAGCCCCATATCGCTAACGGACCCAAAAATGATAAAATTTTCACAAAAGGTGGCTATGGCGTCGTCAGTTGTTACAACTCGCTGCCGCTCAGCGGCGGTGGCAGTACGCTGGTGCGACTTAACCTGAAAGCCATCGCCGAACGCAGCAGCAGTATTGAGGATTTCTTCACACGCCAGCTTCCCCACTACTGTCAGCAGCAAATCGCGATCATTGATGCACGCTGCGACTTCCTCTATTCGCAATCCGGCTTCTTCGAGAATAACTTCCTGGTGGCCGAAGGGCTGATAGACCCGCAACGTTTTGCGCCCATGTTTGGTATGTACGGTCTGGCCGAAGCGGTGAATACCCTCTGCGAACGTGCAGGGCTCAGCGCCCGCTACGGCAAAAATGAAGAAGCCAACGCGCTGGGTTACAGAATCAGTGAACAACTGGCGACATTTGTCGCTAACACGCCGGTAAAACATGGCTGGAATAACAGAGCGATGTTGCATGCGCAATCGGGGATCAGTTCGGATACGGACACCACGCCGGGGGCGCGTTTACCCTACGGCGATGAGCCGGATCCCATTACTCACCTGCTGACGGTTGCCCCACATCATGCCTGGTATACGGCGGGTATCAGCGACATTCTGACCCTCGATGAGACCGTCAAACGCAATCCGCAGGCCGTCGTGCAACTCTGCCTCGGCGCCTTTAAAGCCGGTATGCGTGAGTTCACCGCCAATGTCAGCGGCAACGATCTGGTACGCGTAACAGGTTATATGGTGCGCCTGTCGGACCTGGAAAAATTCCGTGCCGAGGGGTCACGCACCAACACGACCTGGCTTGGAGAGGAAGCCGCCCGAAATACCCACATCCTTGAAAGACAACCGCGCGTGGTCAGCCATGAACAGCAGATGCGCTTCAACACGCAACGTGATTCAGATTGAATCAAGGCACCATGATGGAGAAGCCTGAGCGTAGCAATACAGGTTGCGCTCAGACTTCGAAGGGACAGCTAAACAGCTAACAAGGAGACAGCACGAAGGATGAAGTGTTTAGTCAGTAAGATTATCCCGTTCTCCTGCGTCGATGGGCCAGGCAGCCGTCTGGCGCTGTTCTTACAGGGCTGTAATTTGAATTGTAAAAATTGCCATAATCCGTGGACGATCGGACGCTGCAACCACTGTGCACAATGTGTTCCCGCCTGCCCGCATAATGCATTAACACTGCTTGATGGACGGGTTAACTGGGATGCCAGCGCCTGCCAGCAGTGCGATACCTGTTTACATCTCTGCCCACAGCAGTCCACGCCCATGGCGCAAACGCTCAGTGTGGAAGAGGTGCTGGCCCACGTCCGCAAAGCGGCAATGTTTATCGAAGGGATCACCGTCAGCGGCGGCGAGGCAACGACACAGTTGCCGTTTCTGGTTGCGCTGTTCAGTGCGCTCAAATCGACGCCGTCGCTTCAACACTTGTCCTGTCTGGTCGACAGCAACGGTCTGCTTAGCGAAACGGGTTGGCACAGACTTCTGCCTGTCTGTGACGGGGCGATGATCGATCTCAAAGCCTGGGGTAGCGACCATCATCGATTTCTGACCGGGCGCGATAATGCGCAGATAAAGGCCAGCATCCGTCTTCTGGCGGCGCATCAGCGGCTGGCGGAGTTACGTTTATTGGTCATCCCCGACCAGTGTGATTACCTGCAACACATTGATGAGATCTGCGAATTTATCGGCGAGTTAGGCGATGTGCCGGTGCGTATTAACGCCTTTCAAACCCATGGCGTGTATGGCGAAGCAAAACAGTGGCGTAGCGCCACCGCCGGGGATGTGGAACCGCTGGCGCAGGCGCTGACTGCCCGAGGCGTGAACACCGTGATCCTTCCGGCGTTGTATCTGTAAATCAGCTTAACGAAAACGTAGCGTGGGTATTGTCGAACAGCGCCTGAGCAATCACGTCTGGCGCTTCCGGGCGTAATTCACAGAGGGTGTCAAAGACCCGAGCCGCCTGTTCCGGGCGATTAGGCTGGCCCTGAAAACCGTTTAATGGCATATCCGGGGCATCGGTTTCCAGCAGCAGAGCGTTTAGCGGCAATTGCGCCATCACTTCGCGGGTCTTGCTGGCGCGCGGGTAAGTAATGGTACCGCCAACGCCAATTTTATATCCCAGGCTGATAAAACGTTCCGCCTGCTGCAGGCTACCGGCAAAGCCATGTACCACCCCCGTTCGCGGCAGGTCATGGCGTTTAAGGTGCATCGCCAGCTTGTCGTGCGTGCGGCGCGAATGCAGGATCACCGGCAGATCAAAGCGCTTTGCCAGCTTAAGCTGCGCATCCAGCACCGCCTGCTGACGTTCAAACTGCGGATCATCACGATACAGATCCAGACCAATTTCGCCAATCGCCACTACCTTCTGCGGACGGGTTGCGAGCAGTTGCTCAAGGCGCTCCAGGCAGCTCGCCGTATGCTCTTCAATAACGATCGGATGCAGCCCCAGCGCGGCATAGAGTGCAGGATAATCCCCGGCAAGTTTGATAACGCGGGCAAAGTACTGTGAGCCAATCGCCGGGACGATAATCTGTTCGACCCCAACGGCGCTGGCGCGGGTAATACTGTTCGATTCATCATCCTGGAAGGGGGGAAAATCGAAGTGACAGTGAGTATCGATAAAGCGGAACGTCACGCAGTATCCTCATTATTAAAAGGCAAATCGTTGGCCTGAACCGCGCTGACAAGCGGCGTATCGACCGCATCGTTGGCGACGGCGGCTGGCGGCACCACGATGGTGGCAGAAGTCGTGGCCACGCGCGGCGCATGACGAATTAATGGCGGCTTTTCTGCCAACAGCTTACCCACCGTCGCCAGGAAATAACGCCCGCAGAGTCTTCCCAGTTTGTAATCATCCCGCAGTGCAGGTAAACGGCTTCCCAGCGCCATGCTGTGCAGAAGCTTCGGCGGGTAGATTTCAAAAATGCGCAACTTACCGGGCGGTGCTTCGATAAATTTCTGCGTCGCCGAATAGGTCTTCTCGTGATGCTGAACGAGATTAACGAAAGGCTGCAAGCTGCTTTCCCCCAGCCAGCGTTCCATTCGCTTAAACCATTGAGGGGTGTAATACATTTGCGACGGCACGGTGCGGATAACCACAATGGTCTTCGCCCCGCGTTTCGCCGCTTCCTGAACAGGTATAGCGTCGCTGACGCCGCCATCAAGGTAATTGACGCCGTTAAGGGTAACGCCCGGACGATAGAACCCGGGAATAGCGCTGGATGCGCGAATGATATCCAGCCAGGAACGACTGTCGGGGGAGAAGTATTCCGGCGTGTAGTCATCCTGACGGCAGGCGCACATATAGAAGGCTTTGCCTGTATCGAAGGCACGCGCGGCGTAGTCCATCGCCAGCGGCATCTGACTTGAGGTAGAAGAGATAAGCCAGTCAAGATCGATCAGGTTGCCGCCACGCACGAAACGTACGGGATCAAAGAAGTCGCGAGTGGTTGTGTAGCGCATAATGACCTTACGCGCATAACCGGGCTGATTACACAGGTATGCCGACAGGTTTTGCGCCCCGGCGGAGGTGCCAAGAAAAAGGTCAAAGGGGTTAAAGTCAGCGCGCATGAACTCATCCAGTACGCCGGCCGTAAAAATGCCCCGCTGACCGCCTCCCTCACATACCAGAGCGAGTCGGCCTGGGCGAAATGGCGTTAACGCCAATGGCGCAATGTTGCCAAGCGTTACCGGAATATATTGCCCCACCCTGCTTTCCTTTCGATGTTAGGTTTTAACAAAGTAACGCAATTTTCCCCTCGTAGAAACAATGAAAGCCAGTCACGAGGACTGGCTTGATGATTCGTTTAAGAGGGTAGCTCGCGCTACGGGCGTCTGCGGCCCATAAACAGGCTGACGAGGAACAGAATGATACCGACGATAAAGACAATTTTCGCGGCACCCGCTGCCGTACCTGCCAGACCACCAAAGCCCAGAGCGGCGGCAATTAACGCGATAACCAGAAATATAATGCCCCAACGAAACATAAGACTCTCCTTAACCATAGTTAATGTCGACCGCTAATGTGAGCGCTCAGGATGCTCACTGGCGATATTTTCCAGGTGCGTTCTACTGACTCCCGGCAAAGCGCCGGGATTGCACATTTCAGGAATTCGTTACTTAGCTTTCAGATCGTTTTTCACACTTTTGACGCCATCTACCGCTTTAGCGATACTTTCGGCCCGCTCAATTTGCGCCTGTGAATCTACGGTACCGGACAACTGTACAACGCCATCGGTCGTTTCAACTTTCACCTTACGGGAAGGAACGATGTCGTCGGCCAGCAATTTTGCTTTGATTTCACTGGTAGTCGCGGTGTCGCCGGCATAGCCTTTCGCAGAGGTGTTTTTACCATCACGAACATGGAGTTTGTCGCTTACTGAAGCAACGCCTTCCACCCCTTTCGCGACGGTTACCGCCTGTTCTGCCTGTGCCTGGCTTTCAACGAAGCCACTCAACGTCACCACTTTTTTCTCAGTTTTTACGGAGATATCGGTACTCTTGATATCTTCGTGATCGACCAGCGCTGCTTTGACTTTCGCCGTAATCGCGCTGTCATCCATGAAATTACCGACTTTATTCATAGAGCTATCGATTTTTTGCCCTGCGTTATCGGCCGCGTTTTGCGCCTTATTGGTCGTCGTGTTTTCCGCCATTACGGAACCACTTGCCAGGGTAGAACCCAGCACGACAGCCAGCAGAGTTTTCGAAATCTTCAGTCTTGTCATCGTCATCGATCTATATCCTGTTGGTTTGCCCACAATTTGGGCGGTAAGCAGCAATGAAGGCCGCTTTTCCTGCTGTGGTGAATCACCAGTCTGACAAATCAATAAGTTAGGTTATTAACGCTAACTCATTAGACTTAAGTCAGTAATTAATATTATGTAATGCCTATTTTCCTGAACAAAAAACCGCTAAACACGCATTGAATAGGATTTATATCCAGTCAAAATGTCATTACTTTGTTAAATATAGAACACAATCGCAGAAACGCTTGCGAAAGCGGTTAAAAAGTGACCAGAGAAGAGGGAAATGCGGCTATTTAAGAACTTTCCGCAAGGGGCTAAAAAGACAGGTAAAGTGACGGAGCACGGCGCCTGCCGCGCTCCGTAGAGGAGATTAGTGTTCGCGGGTCTGGTGGAACTGAACGTCAGGGTAACGCTCACGCGCCAGGTTCAGGTTAACCATCGTTGGGGCAATGTATGTCAGGTTATCGCCGCCATCGAGCGCCAGTTGTACTTCGTTTTTGCGTTTGAACTCTTCAAATTTCTTCACATCGCTGCACTCCACCCAACGGGCGGTAGCGACATTAACGGACTCATAGACCGCTTCCACGTTGTATTCGCTCTTAAGACGCGAAACGACAACGTCGAACTGCAGCACGCCGACTGCACCGACAATCAGATCGTTGTTAGCGATGGGACGGAAGACCTGAACCGCACCTTCTTCTGACAACTGAACCAACCCTTTGAGCAGTTGTTTCTGCTTCAACGGATCTTTAAGACGAATACGGCGGAACAGTTCCGGCGCGAAGTTCGGAATACCGGTGAACTTCATCATTTCACCCTGCGTGAAGGTGTCGCCAATCTGGATGGTGCCGTGGTTGTGCAGGCCAATGATATCGCCCGGATAAGCCTCTTCAACGTGCGAGCGATCGCCAGCCATAAAGGTTAACGCATCAGAGATCACCACATCTTTGCCAAGACGCACCTGGCGAAGCTTCATGCCCTTTTCATATTTACCCGATACCACGCGCAGGAAGGCCACGCGGTCGCGGTGTTTCGGGTCCATGTTGGCCTGAATTTTAAAGACGAAGCCGGAGAATTTCTCTTCCGCCGCTTCCACTTCACGCGTGTCGGTCGCACGCGGCATCGGCGCAGGGGCCCATTCCACCAGGCCATCCAGCATATGGTCAACGCCAAAGTTACCCAGCGCGGTACCAAAGAAGACCGGCGTGATTTCACCTGCCAGGAACAGGTCTTTATCGAACTCGTTAGAGGCGCCCTGAACCAGTTCCAGTTCGTCGCGCAGTTGCTGCGCCAGATCTTCACCGACAGCGGCGTCAAGATCCGGGTTATTCAGCCCTTTAACGATGCGGACTTCCTGGATCGTATGGCCTTTACCGGTCTGGTAGAGATAGGTTTCATCTTTATAGAGGTGGTAAACGCCTTTGAACAACTTACCGCAGCCAATCGGCCAGGTGATCGGCGCACAGCCGATTTTCAGCTCGTTTTCCACTTCATCCAGCAGCTCCATCGGGTCACGGATGTCACGGTCAAGTTTGTTCATAAAGGTGATGATAGGCGTATCGCGCAGACGGGTAACTTCCATCAGCTTGCGGGTCCTGTCCTCAACGCCTTTTGCGGCATCGATAACCATCAGACAGCAGTCAACCGCCGTCAGCGTACGATAGGTATCTTCGGAGAAGTCTTCGTGCCCGGGGGTATCGAGCAGGTTGACCAGACAGTGATGGTAAGGGAACTGCATCACAGAGGTGGTAATAGAAATACCACGCTGCTTTTCCATCTCCATCCAGTCAGATTTTGCATGCTGGTTAGAGCCGCGACCTTTAACCGTACCGGCAGTCTGGATAGCCTGTCCGAACAACAACACTTTTTCAGTGATCGTGGTTTTACCGGCATCGGGGTGCGAGATGATGGCGAACGTGCGTCGCTTCGACACCTCTTGTAAATAAGGAGACAACGTCATAGTAAAATTCTTCTGTGAAAATGCGCGGCCTCGGCCACGCTATGAAATTCGAAAAATGCGGCTATTGTACTCAACGGCTGAGTGCAGACAATTAATGTTTACACAGGAGTTGCTCCAGTTCGGTTAACGATGTCACGGTCCAGGTCGGGTTGATCCCCTCGGGCAACGCGCGGCCGTTAGCGTTCAGCCAGCAGGTGGAAAGCCCTGCATTAATGCCGCCCAGGATATCCGATTCAGCGGTATCGCCAACCATCAACACCCGCGAGCGGTCCGGATTTTGTGCCTGTTCCAGCGCGTAGTCGAAAATACGCGGATCGGGTTTCGCCACGCCGACCTGCTCAGAAATCACCAATAAATCAAAATAGTCGCGAAAACCGGTACGTTCCAGACGCGTCTGCTGCAATGCGGTAAAACCGTTGGTGATAATGCCAAGCTTCACTTTCCCTTTTAACGCCGACAGGAGCGAAACCGCCCCCGGCAACGGTGCGCAAATCTCTGCCATCGCATTGAGAAACGCGTTGTTCAGGTCGCCTGGCGCAACGCGCAGACGCTCCGCCCATCCCTGAAAGCGCTGATGCTGTAATTGTAGTGCGGTGATGGCACCGTTCTGATATTCCACCCACAACGGTTTGTTAATGGCCTGATAATCTTTAAAATCCTCGGCAGTAAATGTCACGCTGTAATCCAGAAACATTCGCTGCAGGCCACCAAACGAATCAAAGGTAAACAGCGTTTCGTCGGCGTCAAAAAAGATCCAGTCCCATTTCATTACATCACCTTTCATTTATTAAATTGGCAGCGCCATGATGATGGCGTCTTCACGTCCTTGCGCTGTGGGGTAATAGTTGCGGCGAATTGTCGCCTCATTAAACCCCAGGCTTTCATATAACGCGATGGCAGCGGTATTGGAGGCCCGCACTTCCAGCCACAGCGTCAACACGCCACGTTTTTCCAGCTCGCCGATCAGATGCTCAAGCAACTGGCGACCCAGCCCCTTACGTTGCCAGGCGGGATCGACGGCAATATTAAAGAGGGTGGCTTCATCCAGCACTACCTGAGTAATAGCGAAAGCCGCCATCACATCACCCACCAGTAAACGGTAATTAAGGTAGCGCTCGCCCTGGTTACTGGCGAAGGTCTTCTCACTCCAGGGAAACGCGTGCGCCCGGGTTTCGATCTCGTATGCGCGGGCTAAATCAGTCGTCGTGAGGGAAGAAATCGTGTTCATAATTGCAAATTTGTCGCCATAGCGCGGCGCGTGCCGCAGGGTTGCCCCGTAGTTCATCGAGGCCAGGCGTCGTTACCTGCGCCCCCTTGAGCGAGAGGGGCGAGTCAATGCCCAGCCGCCAACTGTTGCAAGTACTGTCCGGCGGAAACATCTCTACCCTGTCCGGGGTGAGCTGTAAAACCTGATCCGGACTGACGGCAAGCGCACGCAGCACATCGCCAACAAGCGGCTCAGTCAATGCAGGAAGATCAGGAGCTACCATCACTAACCGGATGTGCGCGGGTAGGGAAATTGCGATTTCTCCTTGCAGCGCCGTCGGACGGCGCAGGGACCACTGGGTGATGCCCAGTTGCTGTAATTGCCAGTCGCGTCGGGAAGTCATAGCGAAACACTCCTGTCTGTCAGGCGCGCAAATATAACAAACCCGACGAATTTTCGCCATCTGGTCTCTGTCCTCTCTCTGTCTCTATTAAAGGTATTAATAGGGTGTAGACGCTGCCAACAAAGAGGCAGCGTGAAGGATAACGTTGTCATACACAAAATCATTCATGATGCGTCGAGACGGCAAGGATCAGTATCCCCGGGAGCTTACATAAGTAAGTGACCGGGGTACGAAGACGCTGCCAACAAAGAGGCAGCGTGAAGGATAACGTGTATAATCCCCGCCTAAGTTTAATGAGGAACCATTCATGTCTGCTTTAACTCCGGCAAGTGAAGTCTTGCTGCGCCACAGTGACGATTTCGAACAGAGCCGCATTCTTTTTGCCGGTGATTTACAGGATGACCTGCCTGCAAGGCTGGAGTCGGTTGAAAGCCGCGCCTGGACTCAACAGTACCATCAGTGGCAGACACTCAGCCGTCAGATGGGTGACAAGGCCGTTTTCGGGCTTACGCTTGACAAGGCTGCCACTGGCGAGAGCGATACACTGATTTACTACTGGCCGAAGAATAAGCCGGAAGCACAGTTTCAGTTAATGAATCTGCTGTCGCTGCTGCCGGTTGGCACGGATATTTTTGTTGTTGGCGAAAACCGCAGCGGCGTTCGCAGTGCGGAACAAATGCTGGCGGAGTTTGCGCCGCTGAACAAAGTCGACAGTGCGCGTCGCTGCGGGCTTTATCATGGACGTCTGGAAAAACAACCAACGTTTGATGCTCAGGCATTCTGGGATGAATATCACCTGGACGGGTTGTCTATTAAAACGCTGCCGGGCGTCTTTAGCCGCGACGGTCTGGATGTGGGTAGCCAGTTGTTGCTCTCTACGCTGACCCCGCATACTAAGGGCAAGGTACTGGATGTGGGCTGTGGCGCGGGCGTACTGGCAGCCGTACTGGCCAGCCACTCGCCGAAAGTACGTCTGACCCTGTGCGATGTCTCGGCGCCGGCTATTGAAGCCAGCCGTGCAACCCTCGCGGCGAATGGCTTTGAAGGTGACGTTTTTGCCAGCAATGTCTTCTCTGAGGTGACGGGCCGTTTCGATATGATCATCTCAAACCCGCCTTTCCACGATGGCCTGCAAACCAGCCTGGAAGCCGCGCAAACGCTGATTCGCGGCGCGGTGCGTCATCTGAACAGTGGCGGCGAGCTGCGTATCGTCGCTAACGCGTTCCTGCCCTACCCGGCGGTGCTGGACGAAACCTTTGGTTTCCACGAAGTGATCGCGCAAACAGGGCGTTTTAAAGTCTACCGTACCGTGATGACTCGTCAGGCAAAACGCTGATCTTTTCCGGCCCGGTAGCATTTCGTTACCGGGCAATTCCGCAGCAAATTCCAGGTGTTGGTTTTTAAAGCAGTTATAAAATCGACACGCAATTAACTATTGACGAAACCTGGAAAACATCTAGAATGCGCCTCCGTGGTAACGATACTTATTGGGTATCGATGGTATGCGAAGGTGGCGGAATTGGTAGACGCGCTAGCTTCAGGTGTTAGTGTCCTTTGGATGTGGGGGTTCGAGTCCCCCCCCTCGCACCATAATCCACGTTGATATTGCTCTCACCGGGCGAAGGTGGCGGAATTGGTAGACGCGCTAGCTTCAGGTGTTAGTGTCCTTTGGATGTGGGGGTTCGAGTCCCCCCCCTCGCACCAACGAGGCGATATCAAAACAGTAAGATAGATGTGCGAAGGTGGCGGAATTGGTAGACGCGCTAGCTTCAGGTGTTAGTGTCCTTAGGATGTGGGGGTTCGAGTCCCCCCCCTCGCACCAAATATCTTACAGCCTCCCAGTATGACCTCCCTCTTACATCATCAGCTTCAAATTCAGCATCACCAGCATTATCCCCCCGACAAGCGCAATCCCTGACGGCAGCAAAACAAAATGACGTAATCTTTTGTGATAAAGCATCACGGACGTTAGCAACAAGCCAATGACAATCACCGAGCGCCAGGCACCCACGGAAAGATCCGCAAAGGCCATCACCGCGACGATAACCCCTGACAACAAGATAGCCCATCCACTACCCAGTGCGCGTTGCAGCATGCTTTAGACTCTCACAACGATAATGATAACCAATACCATATGATATTTTTTCTCATTTGTCAGCCTGCCTTAGCGAATCGGTATGAACTTTACGCATCTTCTGGTGACAGGGATTCACGAAGGTGATAAATTAAGCACCACTTAATTAAATCTAAAAAATTGCTTTTTTCGCGGTAATCTTTCTTCGCGTTATTTTTCAGTTTGGCAACCAGTTCAATTATACATTGCAGATTAATAACGACTTTTTTAAATATGACACCACACTCCTGGCAATCCCTTTGTAACAAGAAATATCGCTTATCCGTGCGACTCTTCTTGCTACTTAATACCATCTCGGCTCTTTTTTCTATCGCACTGCCACTTTATAACCTGCATGCGTTTACATTGCCCGTATGCCTGATCCTGGGCTCAAGCCTTGCTGGCTTGTTCGGTCACTGGAAATTTCCAAAAAAGAAAATAAATATAACGCTGATCTCGTTTTTATTTGGCTGTATGTGGGCGTGGGATATCATTATTAAATCCGCAGCATTAGGAGATAATGGTTCAACCTATCTACTTATCGCCCTATTAAGTGTTTTATTTATTGGCTCGCTCGCTTTCTCTAATAATATCATCGCATTTATGCTGCACTCTTTACCTGCTTTCATGGGGTGCGTCTTGTTAAGCAGCGGTGAAATAACATTGCGGATTGTCTACGCTTTTGCACTGCCCATGATCGGGATTGCTATTCAACATGTGATTCAAAAGCGTAACGACAACTTCTCACAGGCTTTGATGTATCGCCTGATGCAGGAGCGCAAAACGCTGAACGATTTAAGTATGCTGGATCCGCTTACGGGGCTCTACAACCGACGTGGTCTGCAAAACAAGCTCGATAATCTGCTGGCGCTCGATGACGGTACGCGTTTTGTCCTACTGCTGGATATCGACCACTTCAAAGCCTACAACGATCACTACGGCCATATGATGGGTGATCAGGCGTTAATTCGCGTTTCTGCCGCCATTCGTAATGCCGTGCGATCCAGAGATATTGTCGCCCGCTTTGGCGGCGAAGAATTCCTGATCTTATTAAACAGCGTTGATCTGGAACGTGCTCGTGTTGCAGCGGAACGGATTCGTCAGCATGTTTACGACCTGAAGATCCCCCATATGTTTAATGAGAGTGTCGCGACGAACGTCACTGTGAGCATTGGCATTGCCCCGCTGGAAGATGGCGACATTGAAGACGCACTCGATAAAGCAGATAAAGCACTGTACGAAGCCAAACATCAGGGACGGAACAGTATTCTCGTCAGCAGCGACTTACAGGTCCAGGTCGCATAATTCGGCCTGTCCAGGCTGACTTTACGATAAACATCTTGCTATAGGCCTGGCCTCTGGCTAGGATCGGAAATCATTATCATTTAGATTTCTATCTTTCTGACACTATGGCTTATCGTTACGCACCCGTTAATGAATTTGTGATCCGTCAGGCGAGGCTTTTTACTGAGAGCGACACCCTGGCGAATGAGGTGCGCGATATCCTTGCTCGCCTGCGCCCTCATCTTCTCGATTTCATCAAGCTGAACGAACTTCCGCCACAACAGGCGCTAACGCTGGCGGAATGGGCGCGACCGGATCATCTGCAATCACTGCGGACAACTTACACAAACCATATCTACCAAAAGCAGCCGACGCTGCCGTATGAAGGCAAACCGCTTCTGTCATTATGGGCACAGTGGTACCTCGGCCTGATGGTGCCGCCGCTGCTGGTAGCCTTATTAACGCAAAAAATTGCGCTGGATCTTTCCCCGGAGCATCTGCATGTCGAGTTTCATGAAACTGGCCGTGCCGCCTGCTTCTGGATGGATGTAGAGCGGGATGAGGCTCTGACGGCGCAGGGTGACATCCCGCGTATTGAGGCATTAATCGTTCGGGCGATGGCCCCCGTCGTAGCGGCACTGGAAGCGACCGGCGAGATCAACGGTAAGCTTATCTGGAGCAATACGGGTTATCTGATTAACTGGTGTCTGGGCGAAATGAAGCCTTTGCTGGGCGATGAACGGGTCACCGCGCTGCACCAGTTCTGCTTCTTCGAGAAGCAGCTTTCGAGCGGTAACGACAACCCTTTATGGCGGACTGTCGTCACCCGTGATGGTGCGCTGGTCAGACGTACTTGCTGCCAGCGATATCGCTTGCCGGATGTCCAGCAATGCGGAGACTGCACACTAAAAAAATAGCGTCATGCGACCAGATACCTCACGCTTGTGAAGTTGTGCGGCTTGATGCTCTCACCCCGGCCCTCTGCCACAGGGAGAGAACGTAAATACTAAAAAGGCAACGTTCGTTGCCTTTTTGCTTTTATTTAGGCCACTTGCTGGCCTTCTTCTGCGCGTTGCGCCTCTTCCGCTTCCTGTTCCAGTAACTGTTTCTCGTACACTTTAAAGAATGGGTAGTAAATGATGGCGGAGATAACCGCGAGGATAACGACAAGCACGGCGGCACGGAAATCCCAGCCCAGCGCCCACGCCCCGCCAATAGGTGCAGGAGCGGTCCACGGAACGACAGAAATCACGCGTCCAATCAGATCCATTTTCATCGCCGCCCAGGCAATAATGGCGTTCACTAACGGCGCCAGAAGGAAAGGAATAAAGAACACCGGGTTCATGACAATCGGCGTACCGAAAATAACCGGCTCGTTAATATTGAACATACTGGGGACAATACTCAAACGGCCAATGGAGCGTAGATGCACCGAGCGGCTGCGCAGATAGCAGAACACCAGCCCCATGGTTGCACCGGACCCCCCAATAACGATAAAGAATGTCCAGAAGGCCTCCATAAAGATGTGCGGTAACGGCGCCCCCTGCGCAAGTGCCGTCTGGTTCAGCCCCAGGTTAGTCAGCCAGAACATTTGCAGCATGCCAGACACAATCGCCGCTCCATGAATCCCGGCAAACCACAGTAAATGTCCGATTAGCACCGCCAGTAAAATCGCAGGCAGTGAATCCGCAGCCGACACCAGTGGCTTAAAGAGCGCCATAATGGCTTGCGGAATTAATACATTGAAATGTGACTGAATAAGAAGACTCAGCGGATAGAGCGTCAACACAACCACCAGCACCGGAATCAACAGGTCAAATGAGTTTTTGATCATCGGCGGCACCTGATCCGGCAAGCGGATGCCGATATTGTGCGCCTTGAGGAAACGCATCATCTCCACACAGTACACGGCGACCAGAATCGCGGTAAAAATCCCGGTTCCCCCCAGGCTATCTACCGGTAATGTGCCGTTGGTTTTGGGTGCCGCAACCAGTAGAAAGGCCATCAGCGACAGCATGGCGCACATAAAGGGATCGAGCTGATGCGACTTCACATAATGCTTGCCCAGGTTATAGGCGATGGCCGCACAGATGTAGATAGACATAATGCCCATCGTCATGTCGAACGGCGTCAGGATACGCCCTTCATACTGTTTTGCCAGATCGAGCCACGCACGGGCGAAGCCCCACGTCGTGTCAGGCGAAAACGGCGGATAGGCGAAGACCAGCAGGAAAGAACCGACTATCATAAACGGCATGGCCGAAATGAAACCATCACGGATGGCCATGACATGACGCTGGGAAGAAATCCGCCCGGCTATAGGGCTGACGTAGTTTTCGATGAAGCGAAAAATCACGTTAAACACTGCATGGTTGGCAGACATAGCGGCTCTCCTGTCAGTCTATATAATTCAGCGCAACAGCGAATGTTCTGCCGTGCAGCAATCCATTTGTAGGGTTTAAGACCATGCTGGCTAACGAACCAGCATTACAGCGAAGCAGGATACGTTTCATAGACGGCTCTTATTGATTATCGGGACAGAGGAAGTGACAAAATCAGTATTAACCCCGATGAAAAACACTGCAACCGGTTACTGAAACCGGTTTCCACGATTGTGAAGGTGATCGTGAAACGCGTGGTAACGGGATTGTTTTGACAAGATATTTACAGGGATCACAGGGTTGTGACAGATTATTGAAGGTTATGTTCAGGAGAAGAAAATGAGTTTGCAGTCTGTCAGGCAATTTTTTGCCGAACACGCCCCCGATATTGACATCATCGAGCTCAACCAAAGTACCGCAACCGTCGCACTGGCTGCCGCTGCCCATAATGTTGAACCCGGTCAGATAGCCAAAACGTTATCTCTCAAAATCAAAAACGACGTGGTGTTAGTTGTCGCAAAAGGCGATGCCCGCCTGGACAACAAAAAGCTGAAGTCCACCTTCGGTGCGAAAGCGAGAATGCTCAGTAGTGATGAAGTGGTCACCCTTACCGGCCATCCGGTTGGCGGTGTCTGTCCGTTCGGGCTGGAAAACCCGTTGGCTGTTTATTGTGATGTTTCATTGAAACACTACGAGGAAGTACTTCCGGCAGCGGGTGCCATCCATAGCGCAGTGCGTATTTCCCCGGAGCGCATGGCGCAATTAACAGACGCAAAATGGATTGATGTTTGTGAGTAATCAAGGCAGTGCCAGGCGAACCTGGCTCTGAGTAAACGGGTTATGCTAAGGATTGAGCCCCCTTCAATGCTGCTGCGGCAGGAACCCAGGTTAAAATATCTGCCGCATTCAGCAGCCCCACATCGGAATTCACCCCTAATTTCGCCATGGCGTTAAATTTATGCGCCCGGATGGTCTTAATGTTGCGCTCCAGATGTACGGCTATCTCCGGCATCGACAAACCACGCGTCATACATTGCAAAATGGCGCGCTCAGTCGGACTCAACGTGCGGTTTTGGCTGACATACCAGTGATTGACCACGTTTTCATTGACACGGCGGGTCTCCCCCAACAGGGTACAAATATGCCCAAGTAAAATGGGTAACGAAGCTGATTTACTTAAAACGCCATGCAATCGTGACGGAGAAAGACGGCTGACAAGGCGCGCTTCGCGATCGTCATCCGCCAGTACGATCCGCTGGATGCCAGGGTTTGTCAGTGACAACGCATGCAAGCAAAGCAGACATTCCCGTCGGAGCTCTCGCATACTTGATAGCGAATAAATAACTGAAAAGAAAGGCGTCTTTTTCTGCGCTTCAACAAATGCTTTGTGACTGTTAAAAAAATGAAAGTGATATGATTTCATGGCTGGCGATGCGAACAGATGGCGCAGGCCAGCCTCACTCATCATGCATCTCTCGATGACGGCAACATGCTTTTTCCCGGCACTGATTTCCATTCTGATTGCTCTCCATACGCCGACACAAGATTCAGCTCTTTAGCCCCCTGCGCACTATTAATCCATGCATACATTTCCGCATTACTCCGTAATGACAGCCGACGCATGGCACTGTTTTTTTGTGCGCTAATTGTTTTATTGCTTTTTTTAAGTAGCATCGCAATTTGATTAATACCCCACCCTTTACCCAACAGACGGAATACCTTTCGCTCAGAAAGCGTTAATGACTCCAGCTTATTTACAGCCTCATCTGCGTCAAAGAAATCTGCTGATAATAAAGTCTGGCTAATTCTTTCTGCACTTTCATCACCAGCGCGAATAGCATTAATAACACCGTCCACCGGTTCTCTGTCTGAAAGTAAGGTGCTACAAGGTCGCATCAGTAATTCAACGGCCATGGGATAAATCGTACGTGAAACAAAGAATATCCAATGGATATCAGTGTATTGAGAAAGAAGGGAATAATATTGTTCACAGGCATTGCGCATCTGACGCTGCTCACCAGAAAGATCTGCGATGACCAGAGAGGCGCGGCGTAACTGTAATAGTGTTATCTCTTCTAAAGAGCGGCAAAAAGTTAATTCATATTCGGGGAAATGACGTTCCAGAATGTCCCCCAGCCCAACAGTCATTACGGGAATTTTACTGACAACTATCCCATATTTACAGCTTCTCGATAACATGTAACCTCCGCATCCATTCGCGAGCCTTATAAAATAAGTTATGTGAATATTTACTAATAACGCCAACCACCGTGTCAGCGGATACCACCCATTAATAAATATAAAATGAAAATATGACGAGAGTGTTTGTCAATATTCGGTTGTAACAATTAGTGATTATAAAAACAGCTTAATGGGGTGTCAATATATCTAACAAGCCAATAATGATACCTGCTACGTACTCTGTAGAAGATAAAAAGAGAAACATAAATTAATTAATCACAAAATATATATTTATTGAAAATAAATACACCAGAAAAATGAATCTATCTTTTTATCTCTCACGTGGCGTAGGTTTCCCTTCCCCTTTCTAAAAACGGCGCACAATCCTGCCAGCGAGCAGCAAAACCGCACCATTTTGTGATTTATTGCGCGAATCTTGATCTATCACCACGCCATACACAGGGCCTCCTGTGCTAAAAATTACCTTTTCGTGCCACGCCTTGTGGACCTTGTGCAACATTACCAGGGCTATCATGCAAGAAGACCAGTCATCACAACGCGCCATTACACGTTTGTGTATCCAATGCGGCCTTTTTTTATTGCAACACGGTGCGGAAAGCGCACTGGTAGATGAATTATCCACGCGCCTCGGACTGGCGCTGGGCATGGATAGCGTCGAAAGCTCCATCTCATCAAACGCCATTGTGCTGACCACCATTAAAGATGGCCAGTGCCTGACATCGACCCGAAAAAACAGCGATCGCGGCATCAATATGCATGTGGTGACTGAGGTTCAGCATATTGTCATCATGACAGAACATAAATTGCTGGACGCCAAAGATGTCGAAAAGCGTTTTTCTCAGGTAAAACCCCTTCGTTACCCACGCTGGCTGGTCACTGTGATGGTTGGCCTGTCCTGCGCCTGTTTTTGTAGGCTTAACAATGGCGGCTGGGATGGCGCGTTTATCACGTTCTGCGCCAGCAGTATGGCGATGTACGTCCGACTGTTGCTGGCGAACCGTCATATGCACCCGCAAATCAATTTCTGCATCACCGCATTCGTGGCGACCACCATTTCCGGGCTTATGCTCACGCTACCGGTTTTCCTGCATACGCCTACGGTCGCTATGGCCGCAAGTGTCTTATTGCTGGTCCCCGGCTTCCCGCTGATTAATTCCGTCGCAGATATGTTTAAAGGCCATATCAATACTGGCCTCGCACGCTGGGCTATCGCCAGCCTGTTAACACTCGCTACCTGTATTGGTGTCGTTTTGGCTATGACCATGTGGGGGCTGCGCGGATGGATGTAATCTGGTTTTTGCTTAATCTGATACAAGACATGTTGCTGGCTGCCATTCCGGCCGTAGGCTTTGCAATGGTGTTTAACGTTCCGCATCGCGCCCTGCCCTGGTGCGCTCTGCTCGGCGCAATTGGTCACGGTACGCGCTTCGCCATGGTCTCCTGGGGCTTTAACATCGAGTGGTCGACATTTATCGCCTCGATGTTGGTCGGCAGTATTGGGATTCACTGGTCACGCTGGTATCTCGCGCATCCAAAAGTCTTTACGGTTGCCGCAGTAATCCCCATGTTTCCGGGGATATCAGCCTATACCGCAATGATCTCCGCCGTAAAGATCAGTCACCTCGGTTATAACGAAGACCTGATGATTCTTTTGCTGACCAATTTTCTCAAAGCGTCGTCGATTGTCGGCGCGCTCTCAATCGGCCTGTCTATCCCCGGCCTGTGGATCTACCGCAAACGCCCGCGCGTGTGAAATTTGAGTTATTTCTTTGCCATGGTGATAATCCCCCGAACCGATTGTGACTGACGAGGAGCGGATGTGGAACACCATGGCATTTATTCACCGGACAGTTTTGACGATACCCGAGTGAAGGACAAAATTTTCCTCAGCGCGATTACACTGTTTGCGGAATATGGGCTCAATGGCGCCCGCATGGAGCAAATCGCTGAAAAAGCCGGCACCACAAAGCGCATGGTGGTGTACCACTATAAAACCAAAGAAAACCTGTATTTGCAGGTTATCGAGTATGTTTATGCCGCTATTCGCGCCAACGAAAAATCCCTCGAACTCGCCACCCTGCCGCCTGTCGAGGCGCTGGTACAGTTAGTAGAAAGTAGCTTCGATTACCACGCCGACCACCCCGATTTTATTCGCATCATCTGCATGGAGAACATGCAACGCGGCCGCTTCATTCAGCAATCGGCCTGGCTGCGGGATGTCAACCTCAGCGCCCTGACGCTGCTGGAAGATATTTTGCGTCGTGGTCAGCAAAAGCAGCTATTCAACCAAAGTGTCTGCGCGCGCGACCTGCATCGACTGATCAGTAGCTTTAGTTTTCATTACGTTGCCAATAGTTATTCGTTTTCCATGCTCTTCGAGGCGGATGAAGATCAACAGCAACAACGTCAGCATTATCGCCGGATGGCGGTACAAGTTGTACTGCGTTATATCTGCCCCTAAAAAATAACTTGCAATTAAATCGTTCACTATCTATATTCAGAAACATGAAAACGAAATCAACTGAACCCGCGAATGCGCAGCTCGCGTTAGATAACCAGTTTTGTTTTGCGTTGTACTCAACAAACCTGGCGCTGCATAAGCTGTATCGGCAGTTACTGGCACCGATGAATCTGACCTACCCGCAATACCTGGTGATGCTGGTGTTGTGGGAACAAGATGACGTCACGGTGTCGGAGATTGGTGAACGCTTATTTCTGGATTCGGCAACACTTACCCCGCTGTTGAAGCGGCTGGAAAGCGCCGGGTTTATTATTCGCCAACGTTCCCGCCAGGATGAACGCCAGGTCGTCATTACCCTGAGCGAGGCAGGTCGGGAATTGCAACAACAGGCAAAAGCGATACCGAATGCGGTCATGTGCTCGTTCGATTGTGACCACAAGCATCTGATGGAGCTAAAACAGCAGCTCGAAGTATTGCGCCAACAGTTTCAGCAAGCATAAGCCCGACTGTGGACGGTTTTATGCGACCATATATATAGCGTGCTATTTTATAGCAAACGACAATTATGAAAAGGAACCTGTTATGTCTTTAGAAAAAGTGATTTATACCGCCAAAGCCAAAGCCACCGGTGGCCGTGAAGGTCGCGCAACCTCTTCTGACGGCGTACTGGACGTCAAACTGGGTTTACCGAAAGAGATGGGTGGCGCAGGCGGTGAAGTCACCAACCCGGAGCAACTGTTTGCCGCAGGTTATTCAGCCTGCTTCCTGGGTGCGATGAAGTTCGTCTCTGGTCGCGACAAGATCGCAATTGCAAAAGACGCCTTTATCGAAGCAGAAGTGGGTATCGGTCCGCTACCGACCGGGTTTGGGATTGAGGTCAAACTCAATATCCACCTGGAAGGAATGGATGCCGCAGAGGCGAAGAAACTGGTCGATGCCGCCCATATTGTCTGCCCTTATTCTAACGCCACTCGTGGCAACGTCGATGTTACGTTAAACATCATCGCGTAATACTAAGCCGGACGGGCATTAGCCAAAGATCCGGCAGCCAGCACCATTGGGAAAACACACAGCCGGGGCAACCCGGCTTTTTCGTCTCTGCTCCCCCACGCCTCCACTGTGTTACTATGTGTCATTATGTCTGCGAAAATCTTCGCAGAATGTCTTTCTGTTATTGCCCTGTTTGAGAACGCGCTATGTCTTCCAGAATTCTGACTTCTACAGTTATCGGCATTGATGATTTTATGCGCGATCACGAAAGCGTTCTGGCGCGAACGGAAGGGGGCGCGGTCGCTGTTTTTGCCAATAACAGCCCTGCGTTTTACGCCATTACCCCCGAACGTCTGGCAGAATTGCTGGCGCTGGAGTCACGTCTGGCGCGTCCGGCCAGTGATATCACGCTGGATAACCAGTTCTATGAAGAGCCAGCCGCCGCACCGGTAAATGTTCCTATGGGGAAATTTGCCATGTATGCGGGCTGGCAGCCGGATGCGGATTTTCAACGCCTTGCGGCGCTATGGGGCATCGCCCTTGCCCACCCCGTTGCGCCGGAAGAGCTGGCGGCGTTTATTGCCTACTGGCAAGCCGAAGGGAAAGTGTTCCACCATGTGCAATGGCAGCAAAAACTGGCGCGAAGCCTCCAGATAAATCGCGCCAATCAGGGCGGCACGGTGAAACGCGACATTAACGCGATTTCCCAGCCTGACAGCCAAATTCCACCAGGTTTTAGAGGATAACGATGAAAAACGTCGCTGAACTGATGAAACGTCTGCAACGGATGATGCCTGCCAATACTCAGCCCGCGTTTAAAAACGGCGAGGAACTTATGGCCTGGCAGAAGGAACAGGGTAAGATCCGCGCCGCCGCGATTGCCCGCGAAAATCGGGCGATGAAAATGCAGCGCACGTTTAATCGCTCAGGTATCCGTCCGCTTCACCAGAACTGCTCTTTCGATAATTACAAAGTGGAATGCGAAGGCCAGATGCGCGCACTGAGCCAGGCGCGGCAGTATGTGGCTGAGTTCGATGGAAATATTGCCAGCTTTATCTTCTCCGGCAAACCGGGTACCGGTAAAAACCACCTCGCGGCCGCTATCTGCAATGAACTGCTACTGCACGGCAAATCCGTGTTGATTATCACTGTCGCTGACATCATGTCCGCCATGAAAGAGACATTTGGTAACCGTGATAACAGCGAAGAACAACTGCTTAACGATCTGAGCAGCGTGGATCTGCTGGTTATCGATGAGATCGGCATGCAAACCGAATCACGCTACGAAAAAGTGATCATTAATCAGATTGTCGATCGTCGATCTTCCTCAAAACGCCCGACAGGTATGCTCACCAACAGCAATCTGGAAGAGATGAACAAGCTCCTGGGCGAGCGTGTCATGGACAGGATGCGCCTGGGCAACAGTTTGTGGGTCATCTTTAACTGGGACAGCTACCGTAGCCGCGTCACCGGCAAAGAGTATTGAGAGTTTTCCACTCCTTAATCCGGACGCGGGCAGGTGTATAATGTGCGCTTTCAGGCCACCCCAGGATTACGCCATGTCCTTTGCTAAACACCTTCTCTGCGTCGCCTTCGCCGGCGGCGCGTTTTTCACTCACGCCAGTTATGCCTCTTCCTGGCAGGACAGTCTTTCCAGCGCAGCCAGCCAGCTTAGCCAGCAGAGCGGTTCTGGCGGTCAGCAACAAGGTGGTATGTCCCTGTCTTCACTGACGGGCCTGCTCAACGGTGGCAACCAGTCACTCAGCTCAAGCACCATGAATAATGCAGCAGGCGTAATGTCTTACTGTGCCAAACATAAGCTCGCCTCACTGACTAACACGGATAACATTAAAAATCAGGTGCTGGATAAGCTTGGCCTGAATTCCCAGACAGAACAGCAGAAAGACACTAACTATCTTGAAGGCCTGCAGGGAATGTTAAACACCAAAAACGGCGAGCAGCTCAATCTGAACAATATTGGCAGCACGCCGCTGGCGGAGAAAGTGAAAACCAAAGCCTGTGACATTGTCCTGAAACAGGGCGTAAACTTCCTCTCCTGAGTTAAAAAACGTCGCGTTTGTCGCCCCACGGGCCCAGACGCGGCGCCTGCCTTTTACCTGCGTACCTTCCCTCTCCATAAAGAAAGCGACAGCGGTCATACTTAAATCTTTCTAAACCAATTCCGAATAAATCTGTATAAAGATGACACTACAATTGCAGCTATGTTACATCGCAATTAAATTGTATCCCCAAAGGATTTATGCCAGCAGGATGCTGGTGTCGTAGAGGAATGACGGTTGTCCGAGTTACTTTCTATTGTTCTATTTCTCGCGTCCGTGGCGATTTACGCCTCTAAAGCGGGCCGTAATACCTGGTGGTTCACTGCAATATTGCTGGTGTTGGGTTTCTTTGTCCTGCTAAACATCACCCTCTACGCCAGTAACTACTTCACAGGCGATGGGATCAATGATGCGGTTATCTACACGCTAACCAATAGCCTCACGGGCGCGGGGGTACGCAAATATCTGCTGCCCGGTGCAGTTCTGGTTCTCGCCCTGACGGCGGTTTTTGGCGCGCTGGCCTGGATACTACGCCGTCGTCGCCACCGCCCTTATCACTTCGGTTACAGCCTGCTGGCACTGCTGATGGCACTGGCCTCCGTAGACGCCAGCCCGGCATTTCATCAGATTACTGAACTCGTAAAATCGCAGTCTCGTGAAGGCGATCCTGATTTCGCAGAATATTATCGCGAACCGGCGAAAAAGATCCCCAATCCAAAGCTGAACCTGGTCTATATCTACGGCGAGAGTCTGGAACGCACCTATTTCGATGATGAGGCGTTTCCCGGCCTGGCGCCTGAGCTGGGCGCATTAAAAGAAGAAGGTCTGGATTTCTCGCAAACGGAACAACTGCCCGGTACGGATTACACCATTGCCGGAATGGTCGCTTCTCAGTGCGGTATCCCCCTGTTTGCGCCGTTTGAAGGTAACGCATCTGCGTCCGTTTCCAGCTTTTTCCCGCAGAACACCTGCCTTGGCGATATCCTGAAAAACTCCGGCTACCAGAACTATTTTGTTCAGGGCGCAAACCTGCGCTTTGCCGGTAAAGATGTGTTTCTTAAATCACATGGCTTTGACTATTTGGTCGGCGCAGAAGAGTTAAAAGGCGAAGTAAGCGATCCGAAATACCGCAATGACTGGGGCTTTTACGACGACACCGTGCTGGATGAAGTGTGGAAAAAGTACGAGGCGCTATCCCGTTCCGGGCAACGTTTCTCATTGTTTGCGTTAACTGTCGATACCCACCACCCGGACGGTTTTATCTCCCGAACCTGTAGCCGTAAAAGCTATAGCTATGACGGTAAACCAAACCAGTCGTTTAGCGCCGTAACCTGTAGCCAACAGCATATTGCCGCGCTGATTAACAAAATCAAAGCCTCGCCCTGGTTTAAAGATACGGTCATTGTGGTCTCTTCCGATCATCTGGCCATGAACAACACCGCCTGGAAATACCTGAACAAAGAGGATCGTAAGAACCTGTTTTTCGTTCTGCGTGGCGATGAGCCACAGCAGGACACGCTGGCCGTGAAACGCAGCACCATGGATAACGGCGCTACGGTGCTGGACATTCTCGGTGGCGATAACTACCTCGGCCTTGGGCGCAGCAGCCTGTCCGGGCAGTCGCTTTCCGGCGAATTCCTGAATATGAAAGAGAAAATCGTCGCCTGGAAGCCCGATATCATTCGTCTGTGGAATTTCCCAAAACAGATGAAAGACTTCACTATCGATCGCGATAAAAAGATGATCGCCTTCTCCGGCAGTAATTTCCGCCTTCCACTACTGGTACGCGTGTCATCAAAACGCATCGAACCTATCCCGGAAAGCGAATACTCTGCGCCGCTGCGTTTCCAGCTCGCCGATTTCGCCCCACGCGATAACTTTGTCTGGGTTGATCAATGCTACAAGATGGCCCGCCTGTGGGCGCCGGAGCTGGTGCTTTCCACCGACTGGTGTGTATCGCAAGGGCAGCTTGGCGGTGAACAGAAAGTCCAGGCGGTCGACAAAGATCAGTGGAAAGGCAAAACCGCCTTCAAAGACACCGTCATCAGCACTGACCGTTACAAGCAAAATGTGGATATGCTCAAAATTGTCGATGACGACATCCGCTACAAAGCCGACAGCTTTGTCTTCAACGTCGCAGGCGCGCCTGAGGAAGTGAAAAAATTCAGCGGTATTTCTCGCCCGGAAAGCTGGGGACGCTGGTCGAATGCGCAGCTCGGCAACGAAGTCGAAATTGAATTTAATGACCCGTTGCCAGCATCCTTTGACCTCGTGATCACCGCAAAAGCCTATGGTGCAAACGCCAACCGCCCTATTCCGGTAAGAGTAGGCGATGAGGAACAAACGCTGATGCTGGGCAACGATGTTTCCACCACCACGTTACGTTTCAACAACCCGACACGCAGCAATACGCTGGTAATTGTGCCGCCGGAACCCGAGTCGACCAATGAAGGGAATATTCTCGGCCACTCTCCACGTAAACTCGGTATCGGGATGGTGGAAATCAAAGTCGTTGAATCCGCAGGATAAAAAAATGCGCCCGAAATACCCTGGGCGCTGAATAGCAATCGTTATTGCTGCCTGTCTTTGCAACCTATCCTCCGCTGGCGGATGAATACCCCGCGACAGCCTCTGCCTCAAGCCACAAACCTGAGTGCCGAAAGGCACTCAGAAATGAATAACCCCTTTGATCAATTCGCGGTTGTTAATCACCTGCTGTTCGTAGATTTCTGCCAGCGCGTGAAACGCATAGCGGTGTGTCAACATCATTTGTGCGGTGATCTTGCCTTCCGCCATCAAACGCCCGACTTTGGCAAAATCCTCCTCCGTCGCGTTACGGCTACCCATCATGGTTGTCTCTTTTTTGTGGAATTCCGGATCGGAAAACTGCAAATCCCCTTTAAATAGCCCCACAAAGGTGATGCTGCCGCCGTGGCGAATCAGGTTCACCGTGTTATTCATCGCCTGCTGATTACCCGTTGCATCAATGACTTTTTGCGCTAGCGAACCGCCAAAGGCGGCGCGCAAAAGGGCTTCAAAATCTGCCGAGGAAGGATCGAGGGTCACCAGATCCAGATGTTTTTCGACATGTGCACGGCGGGCCGCGCTGGTGTCGGCAACCAGCACCTGCGCGCCATCGGCGTTGGCAATAGCCGCCGCCCCCAGCCCGATTGGCCCCGCCCCCACAACCAGCACCTGTTCCCCTGGCTGGATCGCGGCACGGCGCACCGCATGGGCACTGATCGCATAAGGTTCAATCAATGCGGCGGCTTCCGGGTCGATGCCCTCGGCCACCAGCAGGTTTGCCACCGGCACGCTCAGGAACTCGCTAAAGCCGCCATCCTGATGCACACCGATCACCGAGATGTTCTCACAGCAGTTGGTGCGCCCACTACGGCAGGCCGGGCATTTACGACAGGCAACGTAAGGAATAACCGCAACCTGCTGACCATTATGCAAATGGTTTATATTTTTCCCCAGACCAACAATCTCACCACATATTTCGTGGCCTAAAACACGTGGATAACTAAAAAAAGGCTGATTACCTGCCCAGGCATGAATATCCGTTCCACATATCCCTACTGTTTTTATTTTTATTAACGCTTCATTATCGCCAGGCATTGGAATTTCACGTTTTTTCCAAATCATTACTTTTGGTTCCTGGCATACCAGTGTATTCATTGTGGTCATTATTCATTCTCCCGTATTTCTTGTTGCTCCAGATATCAGGGAAAAGCAGAAACAAAACGAAACCGGCGTGCTGAATTGTGAAACTCAGCCCATAAAAATGTTTTAAATAGGTTTTTAATAATAAAAAACAGGAGACACGATGAGCCGTTCGCAAAACTTACGCCATAACGTAATTAACCAGGTGATTGATGATATGGCGCGTGGTCATATTCCATCCCCGCTGCCCACGCAAAACGCGCTGGCAGAAATGTATAACATCAGCCGCACAACCGTACGGCACCTGCTGTCGCATCTGTGTGAGTGCGGGGTTCTGGTCAAGTCCGAAGGCGCCTGGTGCATTATCCGCAAACCGACGCAGGACGATGGCTTCAACTGCATCAGCGCGCCGCTGGCCGAGCAGAATCGTCTCTTTGAGCAAGCATTCTTCACCATGATTAACCAGCGCCAGCTGCGCGCAGGCGAATCTTTTTCCGAGCTACAACTGGCGCGTGCGGCAGGTGTCAGCCCGGTGGTGGTACGGGAATATTTGCTCAAATTTGGCCGTTATAATCTCATTGAGAATGAAAAACGCGGGCAGTGGAGCATGAAACAGTTCGACCAGCGCTACGCCGAACAGCTTTTTGAACTACGGGAAATGCTGGAAACCCATGCCCTGCAGCATTTCCTGAATCTGCCCGCAGATGACCCTCGCTGGCTGAGTGCCAAAACGCTGCTCGAACGCCACCGTATGCTGCGCGATAGTATCGGCGATAGCTTTCGCATGTTTTCGCAACTGGATCGGGATTTTCACGCGTTATTGCTTTCCGCTGCTGATAATATCTTTTTTAATCAATCACTTGAAATCATATCCGTTATCTTCCATTTTCATTATCAGTGGGATGAAAGTGACCTGAAGCAGCGTAATATCATCGCCATTGATGAACATATGACCATCCTCAGCGCCCTGCTTTGCCGCAGCGATCTTGATGCCACATGTGCGTTGCGCAACCATCTGCATACCGCTAAAGAATCCATGATCCGTTCTATTCAGCAATCCCTTGCCGCTCACTATTAAGTACCAATTAAAAACAGCAAATTTCAATCGGGAGCACGCTTCTGCTAAAAGGCAAAGAACTAAAAATAACACCGCTCCTATCCTTTGATTAAGTCGACTGAATTAACTGGATGTAAGTGAGTGGTGTCAGATTTATTAATCTGGCATCGGGATTGATATTTTCTCCTTCACTGATAAAGCGCGAAGAGAGATAAGTAACATTTTGGAGTCAGGCGTGGAAAAAAACGATATTACCCTCGACCCACGGACAACGTTTGATAAAACAACCGAAGCGGATATTCCTGTTCCGCCAGATGGCTTATTAAAACGTAGCGCCCGAATTAAGCGAATCCAAACCACAGCGATGCTTTTATTATTTTTTGCTGCGGTTATCAATTATCTCGACAGAAGCTCATTATCGGTCGCGAATTTAACCATTCGCCAGGAGTTAGGGCTAAGTGCAACCGAAATTGGTGCCCTGCTTTCCGTCTTTTCACTGGCTTATGGTATCGGACAGCTCCCGTGTGGCCCTCTGCTTGACCGCAAAGGTCCGCGTATCATGCTCGGCTTAGGCATGTTTTTCTGGTCGCTCTTCCAGGCGCTTTCCGGCATGGTGCACAGTTTTACTCAATTCGTACTGGTACGTATCGGCATGGGACTGGGCGAAGCGCCAATGAATCCGTGCGGCGTCAAAGTCATCAACGACTGGTTCAACATTAAAGAGCGTGGCCGCCCGATGGGCTTCTTTAACGCCGCATCGACCATTGGCGTCGCCATTAGTCCGCCCATTCTTGCCGCAATGATGCTAATGATCGGCTGGCGCGGCATGTTTATCGTGATTGGCGTGCTGGGGATTTTCCTCGCTATTGGCTGGTATATGCTCTATCGCAACCGCGAAGATTTGCAGCTAACCGGCGTTGAACAGGCCTATCTGAATGCCGGTAGTGTCAATGCCCGACGCGATCCGCTGAGTTTCGCAGAATGGCGCAGCCTGTTTCGTAACCGAACCATGTGGGGCATGATGCTTGGCTTTAGCGGTATCAACTACACCGCCTGGCTCTACCTTGCCTGGCTGCCTGGCTATCTGCAAACCTCTTACAATCTCGATTTGAAAAGTACCGGCATGATGGCCGCGATCCCCTTCCTGTTTGGCGCCGCCGGGATGCTGACCAACGGTTACGTCACCGACTGGCTAGTAAAGCGCGGCATGGCGCCGATCAAAAGCCGCAAAATCAGTATCATCACCGGGATGCTCTGCTCCGCCGCTTTTACTTTCGTCGTACCGGAGGCCACAACCTCCATGGCCGCCGTCTTGCTGATTGGCATGGCGCTGTTCTGCATCCACTTTGCGGGCACATCATGCTGGGGATTGATCCACGTCGCAGTGGCATCAAGAATGACCGCCTCAGTAGGCAGTATCCAGAACTTCGCGAGCTTTATCTGCGCCTCATTTGCACCGATTGTCACCGGGTTTATCGTCGATACGACCCAGTCATTCCGTCTGGCGCTGATTATCTGCGGCTGCGTGACAGTCCTCGGCGCCATTGCTTATGTGGTGCTGGTTCGCCAACCGATCAACGATCCGAAGCAAAACTAACGAACAAACGGGCGATTACAACATCGCCCGCATTTCAATTTGACTGATGTTCATCGTGCAATACCCCGCTGAGGAAAATAGCGGGGTGAAGGATTCCGGCACCGCCACACTGGTCGTCAGCCCAGGGAAGTGATGATTGAGGGTGATCAGCATCTCACGGGCAAAGCCTTTGTGGCGGTACTCCGGCTCGACATAAAGAAAGCGCAGTTGCGGAGCATCCATCAGCGTTGAAATGGCCGCATACGCATGCTTACGATACTCAAAAGCCCGGCAAGGAAGGGTAATGACGCAAAGCGGATCAAGCTGCCAGGGTAGCGTGTTCTTTACCTCAGCCACGGATCGCCAGAGCAGCTCAAGGGGATTGCACTCCCGCAACAGGTTCTCTGGGATAGCGGTAAACGTATTGCCCTGATAGCCCCGCAGCACCCGCTGTTGCTCAAAACCCACTGACCGATACAGACCGATCCCCGCCTGGTTGTCTGCAAGCACCTCCAGCCATATCTGCTGAACGCCCTTTGCCTTCAACCTGTCAATTAAGGGCACCAACAGCCGCTTACTTACCCCATTCCCCCTGTATGCCGGGCGCAGGGCAAAGGCGGCCAGCCGCGCGGATTCGGTACGCCGGGTGATAAGGGCAATGGCCACAAGCTTTTCGCCTTCCCACCAGACACAAGAGTCGGTCAGACTGATATCTTCTGCGCCGAAACGCAGCGCAAAACGCTCAGGGGTAAGAGAGATGGGAATACGGTAGCCTTCAAAGCACTCCCCTAAAAAAGCAGAAAGCTGCTCGCTACTGTAGTGAAGGGCAGAAACGGCGGTCAGATTCATAGTGCTCCTCCGGGCGGAAAAACCAAGGATAGCACGATGAAAAAAGATAAAGTGCGCCCCGCGTCAGCAGGGCGCGAGGTTTATCAGAAGGTTTCCCAGTTTTCGTCGCCGACCGCCGCTTTACGCGGCACTGGGCTTGCAGATGGGGTTTTCAGCGTGGATGCCGCAACCGGTGCTTCGCGGGACACGCGACGGGTACGGAACACGGCAACCGCCTGCGTCAGACGGCTGGCCTGTTCTTCCAACGCGGCAGCCGCCGCGGCAGATTCTTCTACCAGTGAGGCGTTCTGCTGGGTCACACGGTCCATTTCTGCTACAGCCAGACCCACCTGATCGATACCACGGCTCTGCTCATCGGAGGCAGAGGCGATTTCGCCCATAATGTCGGTGACGCGGGTTACCGCACTGACAATCTCGTCCATGGTTTCACCGGCGCTTTCCACCAGCGTAGAGCCCAGCTCAACACGACCGACAGAGTCTTCAATCAGACTCTTGATTTCACGCGCCGCCTGCGCACTGCGCTGGGCCAGGTTACGGACTTCCCCTGCTACCACCGCAAAGCCACGACCCTGCTCGCCAGCACGTGCGGCTTCGACCGCGGCGTTCAGCGCCAGAATGTTGGTCTGGAAGGCAATACCATCGATCACGCTGATAATATCGGCAATTTTCTGCGAACTGGCGGTAATGTCACGCATTGTCTGCACAACGTTATCCACCACTTTACCGCCTTTCTGCGCGGTATCGGATGCGCTTTTCGCAAGATGACTGGCCTGACGGGCGTTTTCGGCGTTCTGTTTCACCGTTGCGGTCAGCTCTTCCATGCTGGCGGCAGTCTCTTCCAGCGAAGCAGCCTGCTGTTCAGTACGGGAAGAGAGATCGTTGTTACCTGCAGAGATTTCGCTTGCGCCGCTGTAAATGGCATCGGCACCGTTACGAACATCGCCTACGGTACGCACCAGCTCAGCCTGCATATGACGAAGGCTGGAGGCCAGTTGGCCCATTTCGTTGCTACCGTGCACATCGATAGTCTGTTCCAGATCGCCACCGGCAATATGGCGGATGTTTTCAATCAGATGATTCATCGGACCGATAACACCACGCTTAATGCCCAGCCATACGGCGACAATCACCACCAGTACGACCAACAGGACACTAATAATTATCCATACGGCAGTGGAGTAAGAGCCGTTACTCTCTTCGACCGCGATAGCATACAGACGGTCGTTTTGCTGCAAGTAGTCAAGGTACGGCTTCTCAAAGGCGTCCTGATAGCCTTGAGTCGGCTGATCAAAGAACTCGTTGATTTTGCCTGCGCCCAGCAACTGAATCAGCTCAGCCAGCGCATTGTGGTAAATATCATAAGTACGGTTGATTTCCGCTGCCGCAGCCTCGTTCTGGCGCGGATCGCGAGGTAAAGCTTGATACTCTTTCCAGTGCGTTTCCGCCTGTTTTAACGAGCTGCTGGCGATCTGCATCAGATCGTTCACCGTTGCACCGCTACCAATCTGGTTCTGATCCATCATGTAACGGATCCCGGCGCGGTTGAGCGTGTTACGCGTCTGCAAAAGCGCCACCCAACTAGCGTTGAGCGTGGATTGCTGCTGACGAATAGTCTGCAACACAGTGAAGTTTTCTTTGTCGTGCTTAAGTGCGTTAAAGAATAAGCCGCCAGATGTGAGCTGCAAAAGACCAAAAAGTCCCAGTACAAAAAGTAAACTGGTGACAAGTTTCATACGATTCAACATGTTTTCTATCTTCCATTAGCCAGGTAACAGTTTTTCGGCCTGACCAGAGAAAACTTTATGGTGGATCGTATTGAGCATTTGTCTAAAGACGAACGTCGAGAAAACAGTAAGCATCCACAGTATTTAGTCTAAAACGTCGATATAAAGGAAATAAACGAGCATGGAATAATACGTTTCGCTAAAAATTTCAGTTAAACAACCAGAAATATGGAAAATCCCCGGCGAGATTAAGAATAATCTTCCCCCTTAAGCGACTCACTGCTTTAATAGGTTAGCTCTTTTAACTCAAGGACTTAAAAGTGATTAACCGCGATTTTGATCATTTATCAACTCTGTTACATTTGTTTTTCACTCGCCAGGATATTCAGCAAAAATTGAATATAATCGACCAGTACCATATCTCTGGCTGGGAAATCTGGATGCAAATTGAGTTCGCTAACCTGCTGGCTTCCACCGACCACGAATGGTGGCGCGAGATCAGCCTGGAGTGCGACAAACGCATGAATCCGCAGCGCGATTCACTGCGCACTGACTTCTTGCTGAGGAAAAAAGGCTGGACGGTGGATAGCTACATCGCTCTGGAAATAAAGCAAAATATCGACCCCACCAGTTGCGTCAGAAATATGATCCTCGACCTTGAGAAATCAGCAAAAATAAGGCGTTCTGAGATCGATCTGCGCAGCTTCTGGACCTTAGGTATTACGCGAACCATTGACGCTGAGCGGTTAGACGCACTGATTGATAATTACCTCCAGGATAAATATTACCAGACCAAAAGCAGAGAAAAGCACGTACTGTTGACCCCTATCGAAAATACCCCCTACTGCTATATCGTGATCTGACCGTTTGCTCGCAGGTCCTTTTTATCAACGTCTGCGAGCCCGCGGCTCCACGTGATCCTTATCACATATTTTCAGCCGCTTAGCGCCGTATAAAACCGCTTATCCGCTTAGCTGACCGCTTACCCCGCTATTCATACCACTCAATCAGATCGCGCCCTTTTTACGCTTGTAATTTGCCATGATCGTCACCAGCAAGGCCGTCTTTTAACACATCAACTCCGATTTCATTTTTCTTGATAATCAGGTCTGACATGGATACTAAAAAGCTATTCAAACATATACCCTGGGTGCTCCTCGGCATCCTCGGCGCCTTCTGCTTATCCGTCATTGCTTTACGACGCGGTGAGCACGTCAGTGCGCTGTGGATCGTGGTCGCTTCCGTTTCTGTGTACCTCGTGGCGTATCGCTACTACAGCTTGTACATCGCGCAAAAGGTGATGAAGCTCGATCCGACACGTTCTACCCCGGCTGTTATTAATAATGACGGCCTGAACTACGTACCCACCAACCGTTACGTCCTGTTTGGTCACCACTTTGCCGCTATCGCAGGCGCTGGTCCGCTGGTCGGCCCGGTGCTGGCAGCGCAAATGGGCTACCTGCCGGGTACCCTGTGGCTGCTGGCAGGCGTTGTGCTGGCAGGTGCGGTGCAAGACTTTATGGTGCTGTTTATCTCTTCACGCCGTAACGGCGCCTCTCTGGGTGAGATGGTGAAAGAAGAGATGGGCCGCGTGCCAGGGACTATCGCCCTGTTTGGCTGCTTCTTAATCATGATCATCATCCTCGCCGTGCTGGCGCTGATCGTGGTAAAAGCCCTCGCAGAAAGCCCGTGGGGCGTGTTCACCGTTTGCTCCACTGTACCGATTGCCCTGTTTATGGGTATCTACATGCGATTCCTGCGCCCAGGCCGCGTGGGTGAAGTGTCGGTCATTGGTATCGTGCTGCTGGTGGCCTCCATCTACTTCGGCGGCATCATCGCCCACGACCCGTACTGGGGCCCGGCGCTGACCTTCAAAGACACCACCATCACCTTCGCGCTGATTGGTTATGCCTTCATCTCTGCGCTACTGCCGGTATGGCTGATCCTCGCACCGCGTGACTATCTGGCAACTTTCCTGAAAATCGGCGTTATCGTGGGTCTGGCGCTGGGTATTGTTATCCTCAACCCGGAACTGAAAATGCCTGCGGTCACGCAGTACATCGACGGTACCGGCCCGCTGTGGAAAGGTGCGCTGTTCCCGTTCCTGTTTATCACCATCGCCTGTGGCGCGGTCTCTGGCTTCCATGCGCTGATCGCTTCCGGTACCACGCCGAAACTGCTGGCGAATGAAACCGACGCGCGTTTTATCGGTTACGGCGCCATGCTGATGGAGTCCTTCGTTGCGGTGATGGCGCTGGTTGCGGCATCCATCATTGAACCGGGTCTCTACTTTGCAATGAACACCCCGCCTGCTGGCCTTGGCATCACAATGCCGAACCTGCATGAGCTGGGCGGCGACAACGCACCGATGATTCTGGCGCAGTTGAAAGATGTCACCGCGCACGCGGCGGCAACGGTAAGCTCCTGGGGCTTTGTTATCTCCCCTGAGCAGATTCTGCAAACGGCAAAAGATATCGGCGAACCGTCCGTACTGAACCGCGCAGGCGGCGCACCGACGCTGGCTGTGGGTATCGCCCACGTGTTCCACAAAATCATGCCGATGGCGGACATGGGCTTCTGGTACCACTTCGGTATCCTGTTTGAAGCACTGTTCATCCTGACTGCGCTGGACGCCGGTACCCGTGCTGGCCGCTTTATGCTGCAGGATCTGCTGGGTAACTTCGTGCCGTTCCTCAAGAAAACCGACTCACTGGTCGCCGGTATTATCGGTACCGCAGGTTGCGTTGGGCTGTGGGGCTACCTGCTGTATCAGGGTGTGGTTGACCCGCTGGGCGGCGTGAAAAGTCTGTGGCCGTTGTTCGGTATCTCTAACCAGATGCTGGCGGCTGTCGCGCTGATGCTGGGTACGGTGGTGCTGGTGAAAATGCAGCGCACCAAATACATCTGGGTCACCGTGGTTCCTGCGCTGTGGCTGCTGCTGTGCACCACCTGGGCGCTGGGTCTGAAACTGTTCAGCGCCAACCCGCAACTGGAAGGCTTCCTGTACATGGCTAACCAGTACAAAGAGAAGATTGCTGCCGGTGGCTCTGATCTGACCGCACAGCAGATTGCCAACATGAACCATATCGTGGTGAATAACTACACCAACGCAGGTCTGAGTATTCTGTTCCTGGTGGTCGTGTACAGCATCATCTTCTACGGTATCAAAACCTGGTTGAACGTGCGTAACAACACCGTACGTACCGACAAAGAAACCCCGTATGTACCGGTACCGGAAGGCGGCGTGAAGACCTCTTCACATCACTAAAAAAAACGGCGGGTGGCGCTGCGCTTACCCGCCCTGCAAGGTTCTGTAGGCCCGGTAAAGCGTAGCGCCACCGGGCTTTTTCTTATCAGGATGCGTTATGTTTGGTAACTTAGGTCAGGCCAAAAAATACCTCGGCCAGGCGGCAAAAATGCTGATTGGCATCCCGGATTACGACAACTACGTCGAACATATGAAAACCAATCATCCGGATAAACCCTGGATGACGTACACTGAGTTTTTCCGCGAACGTCAGGAAGCGCGCTACGGCGGAAGTGGAGAAGGTGGCGTGCGCTGCTGCTAAAGGAGAGAACATGACACCGATTGCTGTCACCCTGTTAACCGGTTTTCTTGGCGCCGGCAAAACCACCCTGCTGCGTCATATCCTCAACGAGCAGCACGGCTTCAAAATCGCCGTTATCGAAAATGAATTCGGTGAAGTCTCGGTTGACGATCAGCTGATTGGCGACCGCGCCACGCAGATCAAAACGCTCACCAACGGCTGTATTTGTTGTACCCGTTCCAGCGAGCTGGAAGACGCGCTGCTGGATTTACTCGACAGCCTCGATCGCGGTGACGTCACTTTTGATCGCCTGGTGATCGAGTGCACCGGTATGGCCGATCCCGGTCCGATTATCCAGACCTTCTTTTCCCATGAGATCCTCTGTCAGCGTTACCTGTTAGATGGCGTGATCGCGCTGGTGGATGCCGTCCATGCGGATGAGCAGATGAATCAGTTCACCATCGCCCAGTCGCAGGTGGGCTATGCCGACCGTATTCTGTTGACCAAAACCGATGTCGCCGGTGAAAGTGAAAAACTGCGCGAACGTCTGGGCCGCATCAACGCCCGCGCGCCGATTTATACCGTCACCCACGGCGATATCAATCTCGGCCAGTTGTTTAACACCAACGGTTTTATGCTGGAAGAGAACATCACCTCAAGCCCACGCTTCCACTTTATTGCGGACAAGCAGAACGACGTCTCATCGATTGTGGTGGAGCTGGATTATCCGGTCGATATCAGCGACGTTTCCAGGGTAATGGAAAACCTGCTGCTGTCGTTTGCCGACAAGTTATTACGCTATAAGGGCATGTTGTGGATTGATGGCGAGCCCAACCGCCTGCTGTTCCAGGGCGTACAGCGGCTTTACAGCGCCGACTGGGACCGCCCGTGGGGCGACGAGCCGCCGCACAGCACGCTGGTGTTTATCGGCATTCAACTGCCGGAACAGGAAATCCGCGACGCCTTTGCCGGGCTGAAAGCCTGACGTCATACTACACAAAAGCCAGTTTACCGACCTTCGCCAGTAAACTGGCTTTTGCCTGATCCAGCAGGTCCGCATTGGTGCGACTCGACAGCGTATCGCGCGCTTTAAGCCCCAGAAAATAGCTAATCCGCTCCATATTGGCCCCGGACGGATGCGGCAATCCCGACAATATCCGCGCCTCGTCCAGCACGCCCCGACTGGCCAGCAGGTTTACCCCTTCGGTCGCCACCGGCCCCAGCGGAATAAATACCGCTTTTTTCAGCGCCGCCGCTTCCTGGGCAAACCCTTCATCAATTGACGCTCTCAATAACGCGGAGCGGGAAAAATGCGGCGTGCCGTTGTAATTGACGCCTTTGACAAACAGCGGCTGGGTATACAGCGACGTGCAATGTACCAGCCCGGTATGGTCGGTAAAAAGCTGCGCCGTGGAATCCAGCGAGAGCATCTGTGCCAGGCCAATACCATCAAGCAATTTGACCAGGTTATTTCGCAGCGGCCCGCTAAAGGCCCCATGTTTTTTCGCCTCACGTAACGCCAGCGCGTCATCGCCGCCCTCACGCAGCACTTTCTGCGCTGTCGTCACCGCGTTATACCACTGTACATATCCCGGTGTTATCCCCACCAGCACCACCAGCGCACGGGTATTTACCGCATCAAAAGGGATGTAGTACTGCGCGAGGTTTCCCTCCTGCGCCAGCAAAAATTCCGCAGGTAACTCACCGGGCGTTTTGCGACCGGAAAAAGTGACGATAGCGTCGCGAAAGCGGGGCAAATTAGCAGTAATAGCGCTCATGGTTTCTTTTCACCCAGGGTCAATCGAGGGAACATCATATGTCGGATGATGGCTGACGTTTAAGGTAGTTTCAGGTTGTTTGTTATTCGAACAGTTCGGCATGCGTCCCCAAATCAGTGAACACGATCAAGTGCTTTTCGGACTCAAGCTTATAGACCAGCAAATAATCCCCACCGATATGCAGCTCCCTGAAACCTTGCATATTCCCGGTCAGTGCATGGTCGTTGTATTGCGCAGGAAGCGGGTTACCGGAAAGAACCATAGCCATGATGGCGGCAGTTTCGTTCATATCCCGCCGCCCGGCTTTGTTATAGCGTTCCCAAGCTTTGATAAAAGAACGGGTGTAATCCGATCGGAATGGCAAGTTAGTCCGTTTGCTTTTTACCATGATTCAGGCTGTCCATAAGCTGCTCTGCACTCTCAAAGCGTCCATGCCGGTGCGTAATAATTTCATCTGCTTCGTTCATTGCTACTCGCAGACGGGCAGTCGGTTTACGGGTTACTTCAAAAGGTAGCCCTTCATGTTTTACGATTTGCTCAGCAAACAAGCGGATAGCCACACTCCAACTCAGTCCACACTCTTCCAGCACGGTAGCCGCTCGTTCTTTCAACTCTTTGTCGATACGCGATCGGATAACAGAATCCATATATCCCCCCATTCATTTTGTAGCCACATTGTAGCCACAAAAAACACGGATGGAAATCTGAAAACACCCATTCCTTAGCCCTCGTTAACCGCTTGCGAAGGCGTTTCGGGCAGTACGGCTGCGTCTCCCTCCACAGCGGTGGGCTCCTGTATCGCTTCGACGATCATCGCCATCCGTTCGTGCTCGAAATCACGGTGGGAAATCTCAAGCTTCGGTAGCTCCTTGTTGACCTTCTCGGAGAGTTTGCCAAAGCGCTCCACCCTGCCATACAGCCCCTGACTACCCACCAACGAGGTCACGGTGGCGTTGTACTGGTTGCTGGCGGCGGTCAGTGTGCCGCCAAGCTTGCTTAAGCGCTCTGCCACCAGGCAGACGGTATTGAAGATTTCCCCGGCACGTTCACTGATTTCCCGCGCTTCGCTGTTGCTGCGTTCAATCATCCACAGGTTAGAGACGGTACGCAGAATCGGAATCAGCGTGGTATGGGAGACCAGCACAATCCCTTTGCGGTAGCCGTATTCAAACAACCCTTTATTCGTTTTCAGCGCCTCAATATAGGCCGCTTCGATGGGCATAAACATCAGTACAAAGCTCGGGCTTCGAATACCCGCCAGGTTGGTGTAATCCTTCGACGCCAGATCATCGATGTGGCGGCGTACCGCCATGATGTGCTCATCCATCGCGTGCTGCTGCGCTTGTGGCGTTTCGGCCGAACAGGCGCGATCATAGGCATTCAGCGACACTTTACTGTCGATAATGATGTGCTTATTGTCCGGCAAGCGGATCAGGTAGTCCGTCTGTTTCCTGCGTCCGTTTTCGTCTGTAAAAGCGCTCTGCACCTCGAAGTGCTCTTTTTCCACCAGCCCGCTCATCTCCAGGGTACGGCGCAATTGCGCTTCGCCCCAGGCACCACGCTGTTGGGAATCGCCTTTCAGCGCCGAGGTCAGGTTGGTCGCCTCGGTACTCATTTTCAGACCGACATCGAGCACCTTTTTAATCTCTGCATTCAAATCGGCATTGCCGCGAATGGAGGCGTCGTGCACTTCATTGATCCGTTTCTGAAAGCCCTCAATTTGCTCGCGAAACGGCTTAAGCATGTCATCCAGGCTGTTTTTGCTGGTGGTGGTGAAGGTTTTGCCCTTCTCTTCGAAAATCTTATTGGCGATATTTTCAAACTCGCGCGACAGGGATTTTTTGGTCTCTTCCAGGCTGGCAAACTGTTCGCGGAAATGGTGCTCGCGCTGTTCAAGCGTGGTTTTCAGCTCGGTATAGTCATGGTCGAGCTGGCCCGACAGACGACGCTCTTCTTCCAGTTGCGCTTCTGTTCTGGCCAGACGCTGCAAGAGCTCATCCGTTCGCCCTTTCAGATCGCTAATTTGCTGGCGCATGGCGCTGACGTCGATATCCCGCTGATGCTTTTCCTCGCGCGCCGCGTCGGTTTTGGCTTCCTGCTCACGCAGCAGTTTCTTGGTTGCCGCCAGCTCGTCCTCCGCCAGCTCATGGTCATGCTCCAGCGCGGCCATTTTGCGGGTAAATGTCTGTTGGGTGAGAAGCCAGCCAAACGCGCCCCCCAGCAGGGCGGCAATCACAGCGGCAATCATCGTAAGCGTCATGTCAGAGCATCCTTTATCCATCTTTTCTGCGACTACCATACCCCCGGCAAACGAAGATGCAATATTTGGTTTTCGCCCTGCCTTTCGCCTTCACCTCTTTGGGAAGAGGGCCGGGATGAGGGGAACCGTCACCACCACGTTTCACTTTGAAAACCAAGCGAAACTGCGTCTCTGCTCTATGCTTAAACCATGAACAAAATCACAGAACTCAAACGAGCCAAACGCCTGGCGCTCTCATTACTGTTGATCGCGGCTGCGATCTTCATCGTTACCCTTTTTCTGCCACCCAACTTCTGGGTCAGCGGGGTGAAGGCGATTGCCGAGGCGGCAATGGTCGGCGCGCTGGCAGACTGGTTCGCCGTGGTGGCGCTCTTTCGCCGTGTCCCTATTCCTTTTATCTCCCGCCACACGGCCATTATCCCACGCAATAAAGATCGCATTGGCGACAACCTCGGCCAGTTCGTGCAGGAAAAATTCCTCGACACCCAGTCGCTGGTGGCACTCATTCACCGTCATCAGCCAGCGCAGATGATTGGTGTCTGGTTCAGCCAGCCGGATAACGCCCGTCGTGTCGGCCAGCACCTGATGCAGGTCATGAGCGGATTTCTGGAGCTGGCAGACGACACACGCATCAAAAACCTGCTTAAACGCGCGGTACATCGGGCGATCGATAAAGTCGATCTCACAGAAACCGGCGCGCTGATGCTGGAGAGCATGACCAAAAACCAGCGCCACCAGGTATTGCTGGATGCCCTGATCGGCCAGATGATCCTGTTACTGCAAAAAGAGAGCAGTAGGGACTTTATCGCCAGCCAGGTCGTGCGCTGGCTGAAAACGGAGCATCCGCGTAAGGCCAAAATTTTGCCCACCGAGTGGCTGGGTGAACAAAGCGCCGTAATGGTTACCCGCGCGGTGAATACGCTGCTGGATGATGTCACCCACGATAGCGCGCACCAGATCCGCCGGGCCTTCGATAAAGCCGTGCTGAAACTGATCGCCAATCTGAAAACCGACCCGGAGATGGCCGCCAGGGCCGATAACATTAAACGCTACCTGAAAGAAGATGACGCGTTTAACCGCTATCTGGGAGAGATATGGGGTGATCTGCGCGACTGGATGAAAGCCGATATGCAGGCCGACGATTCACGCATTAAACAGCGCGTCACCGAAGCCGGGCTGTGGTTTGGCGAAACGCTGCTGGCGGACGGCGCGCTACGTGCATCACTTAACGAACACCTGGAACAGGCGGCTCACAGCGTCGCACCGGATTTTGCCGCGTTCCTCACCCGCCATATCAGCGATACGGTGAAAAGTTGGGATGCCCGCGATATGTCGCACCAGATCGAGCTGAATATTGGCAAAGACCTGCAATTCATCCGCATCAACGGCACGCTGGTCGGCGGCTCGATTGGCCTGGTGCTTTACCTGCTCTCGCAGATCCCCGCCCTGCTTTCGCTGCCTGCAGGATAAAAAACAAATAAAAACATGAACATGAAGGTGAGTTACTCACCCCCGCTCAGTTGTTACATTTCCTCTGCCGTGACCACACGTTGCACAGCGGTAAGGACTCTCTCAGGCTTAATGATTGCCATAGGCTGATCCGGATATTCGGCAAGCTCCATCGCCTGCCTGGGAGATTCCTTAATGACGATATGACGTTCAGGATCCTGAAGCGGCCCGGTATGAGCGGGATTTGCGGTTACAAAGAGGCTGACCGTTTTCACCTTAAGGGCAACCGCAAGATGAAGAGGCCCGGTATCAGGGGTAACAAGAACATCGAACCCGGCAATGCACTCAACCAGTCCGGTCAACGAGCATTTCCCGACATAATCGTTGATCCTGCCGAGTTCCTGATCGCTAAACCCATCAAGAAAAGCTTCTGCCAGTCCCCTTTCGGCTGGAGAACCGATCAGGGCTATTTCGAATTTATTACCCGCGGCGAGCAATAATTTTGCAAGCTCTCTGAAATATTCAACCGGCCACTGGCGTAATTTTTCAGAAGCGCCCAACTGGAAACCAACGACCACTTTATCTGGCGAAGTTGAGATATTTTTGACGGGATAAGGGATCTGCATCTGAATATTTTCTGTAGAACATCCCATTAAATTGACCAACGCTAGCTTTCGCTCTATTAAATGGCCAGGAAAATTATTTTCAGGCATCGACGTAACCTGCTTACGCATAGCCAGATCGCTTCCGTTGTACGCATCTTTTAGCACAAAAGGGATTTTAGCCAGAGCAGCACAAAGCACATCATACGGACTCTTGGAATGGAGCAGGACCGCCACATCCGGTTTGCAGGCACGAAGGCGCCTGGCGACACTCGATACATTCTTAACTTTTTGATCCCAATAAATAATATTTTCGAACCACGGACTATTTTCAACGAGTGCCTTATTTTTATGGCTTGATATAAGCGTCAGCGCGGCATCAGGATACCGTTCTTTTATAGCGAGGATTGCCGGTGTATTGAGTATCAAATCGCCAAGTGCTGTTGTAGAAAAAATGGCAATGCTTTTTACGCGCTCTGCGTTATATTCACTTGCACCACAAAGCTTATTTCCCGTTAAAAAGCGGTAGCAACCAATGGCTGCTGAAATAAATGCATTTTTAAATTTTTTGGATGCCATCTAACATTCTCCCGATGAATCCGTTGTTTTATTTTATCACTTCAATAATTTTTACTGATTGATAACCACCAACCCATTGTCAGCTTCGCTTGATGTGTAAAGAACAAAGCCTGACGAATCGCCATAAAATATCATAAAAAACGTCAATATTTCTGCGGTTGGTCATGACGCAGCCCCAAAACGGCCCCGGTATGAGCCAGCGGCGCCAGCGCACATGTGAAACGCAAAGGTGCCAACTGCCCGCCGGTTAAAAAACAGGCAAAATTAACGTCGACATATAAATTGTCTGCTCGCACAATAGAAGAGCGCGGTAACAAAAACCGTAAAAGGAGACTGTTATGTCATGGAAGCCCGCATTTTTCGCCCGTTACGCCGGGGTCTTTATCTTCCCGATGGCGCTGGTGCTGTATGATTTTGCCGCCTACCTCACCACCGACATGATCCAGCCGGGCATCATTCAGGTGGTGCGCGATTTTGATGGCGACGTCAGCCTCGCCCCGCTCTCAGTCAGCCTTTATATGGCAGGTGGCATGGCGCTGCAATGGGCGTTAGGCCCTCTGTCCGACAGAATTGGTCGCCGCCCGGTGCTGCTGACCGGGGCGCTTATCTTTACCCTTGCCTGTATCGCCATGCTGTTCACCACCACCTTTGAACAGTTCCTGGCGGCGCGCTTTATTCAGGGCACCAGCATCTGTTTTATCTCCACGGTCGGGTACGTCACCGTTCAGGAAGCCTTTGAACCGACCAAAGCCATTAAGCTGATGTCGCTTATCACCTCGGCGGTGCTGCTGGCCCCGGTGATTGGGCCCCTTGGCGGCGCTGCGTTAATGCATTTTGTCCACTGGAAGGTGATTTTCGCGGCGATCGCCGTCCTCGGTTTTGTGGCCTGGCTTGGGCTGATGCTGGCGATGCCGGAAACCGTTAAAAGGCAGGAGACGCCGCTACGGGCAATGAGCGTCGTCCATGACTTTTGCGCGGTATTTCGCAACCGCGTATTCCTCAACGGGGCCGCCACGCTCGCGCTCTATTACATTCCGCTCATGTCCTGGGTGGCCGTCTCCCCGGTGATTCTGATCGATGCAGGTGGCATGACCACTGCGGAATTCGCCTGGGCGCAGATCCCGGTCTTTGGCGCGTTGATCGCCGCCAATATCGTGGTGATGCGCTTTGTGGAAGATCCGACCAATCCGCGTTATATCCGTCGTACCGTGCCCATCCAGCTTATCGGGCTGGTGACATTGCTCGCCGGCAATCTGCTCTTTCCGCACCTCTGGTTCTGGTCGGTTACCGGCACCAGTATCTATTGCTTTGGTATCGGGCTGATTTTCTCGACCCTTTTTCGTTTTACGCTGTTTACGAATAACTTACCAAAAGGCACTGTGTCGGCGTCGCTCAATATCGTGGTGCTGAGCACCGTGGCGATCGCCATTGAGGGCGCACGCTGGCTGTGGTTCTCCGGCGGCGGGCGCATTCCATTTCATCTGCTGGCGCTGGTTACAGGCGGCGTTGCCATACTCTGCCTCAACCGTCTGGTGCGACGGGTACAGCAGTACGAAAGCGCTCAATGCCGCTAATCTCGCGGCAGATCAACAATTCCATATATTCAATAAGGTTATAATTCTTCCTTCGGCGGCAGCAGGCCGCCTCTTTTTTTATTGTCTCCCGTGTTACGGGGAAGGAAAAATCATGTCTCTTATTACAGAACTTCCGGAAGTATTTGAGCAATTCTCCGACGCCCGCCAGAAAGGTTTTCTCACCGTGATGGAACTGAAAGAACAGGGGATCCCGCTGGTCGGCACCTACTGTACTTTTATGCCGCAGGAAATCGCGATGGCCGCGGGAGCAGTCGTGGTCTCATTGTGCTCCACCAACGACGAAACCATTGAAGAAGCGGAAAAAGATCTGCCGCGTAATCTCTGCCCGCTGATTAAAAGCAGCTATGGTTTCGGTAAAACCGACAAATGTCCGTACTTCTATTTTTCCGACCTGGTGGTGGGCGAAACCACCTGCGACGGCAAGAAAAAAATGTACGAATACATGGCAGATTTCAAAGCCGTCCACGTAATGCAACTGCCTAACAGCGCGACGGATGACGCCTCCCGGGCGCTGTGGAAATCGGAAATTCTGCGCCTGCAACAGCACATCGAGGAGCGCTTCGGCCAGCCGATCAGCGAAACCGCCCTGCGCGAGGCCATCGTACTGAAAAACCGTGAACGTCAGGCAACGGCAGATTTCTACCGTCTGGGGCAGTTAAATCCGCCCGCGCTGAGCGGGGCAGACATCCTGAAAGTGGTGTACGGCGCAACCTTCCGTTTCGATAAAAACGCATTGATTGCCGAGCTCAATGAGATGACCGCCCGCGTGAAAGCGCAGTGGGAACAGGGCAAACGGCTGGAATCCCGTCCGCGCATCCTGATCACCGGCTGCCCGATTGGCGGCGCGGCCGAAAAAGTGGTGCGTGCCATTGAAGAGAGCGGCGGTTGGGTGGTGGGCTACGAGAACTGCACCGGGGCGAAAGCTACCGAACGCAATGTGGCGGAGGACGGTGATGTCTACGACGCGCTGACCGACAAATATCTGGCGATTGGCTGCTCCTGCATTTCACCTAATACCGAACGCCTGCGTTTGCTGAGCCAGATGGTCGAAGAGTACCAGGCCGACGGCGTGGTGGACGTGATTTTGCAGGCCTGCCACACCTACGCGGTGGAATCGCTCGCCATCAAACGCCACGTGCGCCAGCAGCACAACATTCCCTACATGGCGATTGAGACGGATTACTCCACCGCCGATATCGGGCAGCTCAGCACCCGTGTCGCCGCGTTTATCGAGATGCTCTAAGGGGTCAGGGTGACGTTCACGATAGGTATTGATTCCGGTTCAACCACCACCAAAGGGATATTGCTGGAGGGGAACACCATTGTCCGGCGTTTCCTCTGCCCGACGTCATTTCGCCCGGCGGACAGCATCCATGACACCTGGGAGACACTGCGGGCAGGTCTGGAGGAAAAGCCCTTCCTGACGCTTACCGGCTACGGGCGGCAACTGGTGGATTTTGCCGATAAGCAGGTAACAGAGATTTCCTGTCACGGGCTGGGCGCGCGCCTGCTGTTGCCGGAGGCACGCACCGTCATTGATATCGGCGGTCAGGACAGCAAGGTTATCCAGCTTGATGAACAGGGCAATCTCACCGATTTTCTGATGAACGATAAATGCGCCGCCGGAACAGGGCGTTTTCTGGACGTCATTTCACGCACTCTGGGTACTACGGTGGAGGCGTTGGACGGGATCACCGACGGCATCGCGCCGCATCCGCTGACCAGCATGTGCACCGTGTTCGCCGAATCAGAAGTGATCAGCCTGCGCTCAGCGGGCGTTGCTCCCGAGGCGATTCTGGCGGGTGTGATCAATGCGATGGCACGACGCAGCAGCCATTTTATATCGCGGCTCACCACTCAGGGACCGCTGCTGTTTACCGGCGGCGTAAGCCATTGCGCCCGTTTCCGTGCCATGCTGAGTGAGCATCTGAAGATGACGGTGCATACCCATGACGATGCTCAATACGCCGGGGCGATTGGCGCGGCGCTGATTGGTCAGCGCCAGAGGGGACGTTGATGGAAGAGTTCCTGTTTTTATTTCACTCCACCGTAGGCGTCGTGCAGACCCGCAAACTGTTGCAGGCATCCGGCGTGTCGTTTCGCGTGGCGGATATCCCGCGCACCCTGCGCGGCGGCTGCGGGTTATGCATTCGCCTGCAGTGCCCACCCGGTACCGAACAGCAGTGGGTGCTGCCCGGCGCGACCCAGGCGATTTACCGCTGCGAGGGAGAAGCGTTTGAGCAGGTGGCGGTGTATGCGTCGTCGCCCGGATAAGGCGCTTGCGCTGCCATCCGGGAGCGCGTTACTGCGAAGCTCTGCTATGATGCCTTTTTTTCTTACCAGGAAGCCCGATGAGCAAAATCGATCTCAGCCACAGCGAACGCGAGATGCTTCGCGAAAAACTGCAACGCTACTGCACCGACAACTTCGACCTCGAACTGGAACAATTCGACGCCGAATTCTTTGTCGATTTCGTCATTGAAAATATCGGCCCAACACTGTTCAACGCCGGGATCGATGAAGCTATCCGCACGCACGCCGCTTACAGCGAACGCATTCAGGAAGAGATGGATCTAAAAAAAATCTACTGATCTTCGACCACAAACCGCGTCGCCTCGAAACGGTTTAAGATCAGATGCACCAGAAACACCATCGTTAGTGTGCCCAACAGAGCGACCGTCACCGACACAATGCGATAAAGATCGCTAAACACCAGATCGGTATCCGGGTGCAGGTTCTGCCCGAACATAATGCCGATGGTGGTAACGCTGGAAAAACCAACGCCCGCCCCCACCTTTTCCATCACGTGCAGTCGCGCGCTAAACGCCAGCCCGAGGCCTATCAGCGGCATCATCAACAACATATGGCTACTGTGATTGTAGAGAATCAACTGCACCAGCAGGATATACAGACAGGCGAGAATCACCCCCACCACACGCCACAACGAACTCATCACCGCACCGCGATAATGCATCGGGAACAGGATCAAAATACCCGCCATCAGCGCTGACAGCGAATCACTGAGATCGCTTATCTGGAACACGACAAAGATCATCGTCGCCACGGTCCCGGAGAGCAGGGACTCATGCCGCACGCGGGCATCGCTTTTTTCGATCCGCGGCGGCGGATTGCGCGGCGCCACATCCGGGATCAGGTAATTCATCAGCGCGCTGAGCGCTACCGCCATCACACTGGCTTCAATATTGGAGAAAATCAACGTGTGCCAGTCGCTGGTCGGGTAGCTCATAAAGTTGAGCATCGTGCTCTGACACACCACCCCGGCAGAACCAAACAGGAACAGCGGCCCCTTACTCATAAAGCGAAAACGCATCACATACAGGCCGAATACCACCAGCGTCATCATCAGCGGCCATTTCGACAAATAGCCGATGATCAGCACCATTTCGACGCAATTTAGCACCGCGCTAAAAATAAACTGCTTCGCCACGTGGCGGTTAAACACCGGCACCAGCGAGAGCAACATCACCGGGTAGACGACATAAAAGACGCCATAGCTGGTGTTGTAAAAGCTCGAGATACTCAGCGCGATCATCCCGGCAAACACAATGCGCAGCGTCTGGCGAAAATCATTCGCCGTATAGACGATGTTGCCGTGCGGCGTAAAGACGCGCGCGAGGGTATTAATAGACATAGTGCAGCCAACTGACGAGATGGATTTGCAGCCCCGAGAAGAAGCGGGCAAACGGCCCTTCGCTGTTATATAGCTGCACGGTGGCGCGCGCGCCGGTCGGCAGGGATTTGGGCAAGGCGTCATCCAGCGCCACGTGAATACGCATGCGCTGCGCATCACGCACCCAGCGGTTGGAGGTTTCCGGTTCCGACAGCTCACCGTTAACCGCTTGCTGCCCGGCTAACACCCCGGCATCGCTGCTGGTGACATGGCCGCGAAACACATGGCCCGGCAATGCATCAAAGACCACGGCAGCATCGGTACCGACGTGAGTGTGACGTAAACTTTTCTCGCGAAAATCCGCCACGATATCTGCACTGTCATGCACCAGCGCCAGGGTTGCGCTCCCGGCAGCGGCATAATAGCCGGGACTTAGTTGCAGGTTACTCACTTTACCGTCGACCTCGGCACGCACCTGCGTCCAGCCAAGATTGAGCTGCGCCTGCTCAAGGCTATTTTGATATTTTTGCAGCGTCACGTTGCGGCTGTCATCGCGCTCGCCACGTTCGATAGTCAGGGCGTGGATCGTCGCATTGAGGTTATTGACCGACTGCACGCTACTCTGCCAGGTCGTGCGCACCTTATCCAGGTCAGATTGCGAGACGTTTTGCATCGCCCCCAGACGCTGATAGCGGTCAAAGGTGACTTTGTCATTTTGCGCGGTAATCTGTGCGGTTTTCAGGTTCGCTTCGGCTGCCGCAATCTGCGCATCCAGTTGCTGATTGGTAAGACGCGCCTGCGCCAGCGCGATTTGCGCGGCTTCCACCTGGTTGTTAAACGGCGTGGCATCCAGCTCGTAGAGCAAGTCGCCCTTCTTCACCACGCTGTTATTTTGCACGTAGACCTTCGCAACATAGCCGGAAACGCGCGAAGACACCGGGGTCACCACGCGCATTACGGTGGAGTCCGGCGTCAGCGGGATCCAGATATCGGCAACGATAAAGTAGACAAACATCAGCAGGAAAGAGGCAATACTCACCCTTACCCAGCGGGCAAACTTTTGTTCTGGCGTCATCATGATTTATTTAGTCTTGTTATCTTCTTCGCGGATATTCCGCAAATTGCAGGCGATCTGATTCAATGTCGCGCTGAAAATGTCCATATTTTCAGCCGGGATGTTTTGCGCCGCACGTTCCTGACAGGCTTCAATCACTCGGGTGATTTTTTCCAGCATGGCATGACCTTCTGGCGTGAGTGTCAGCAGGCGGATGCGCTTGTCATAGGGGGATGTGGTGCGCACAAGCAATCCCTGGTTTTCAAGCTGCGTGAGGGTACGCATTAGCGGCGGCAGTTCGATGCCCTGCACTTCCGCCAGTTCACTGACCGAGACGTTATCGCCTAGCTGGCGAAGCTGCATCAGCACCGTCCAGCCCGACTGGGTGAGGCCGGTATCGGCAAGCGCATGATCAATGGTGGCGCGCCACTGGCGCACAATCATCGCCATTCGCATTCCCAGCGGCCTGCGGGCAAACAGTTCGTCTTCGGTCATGTGAGGTTCCTCATTAAGCGGTGAGGAGGATAATAGTTATCATGATAAGTATCAAGAAACGGAGTTAGGAAAGAGCATGGAATGGAAAAATTTTGTCAGTATATTTTCCTCGATCACACTCACGCTTACCGGAGTACGGGCGAATACTTTGTCATTACCCTGTTCCAGGCTAGCCCTGACATTTTTTAGCTATTCGTCGCTTATTTGCAGCAATATTGTGGGGATCATCCCACGAAGCCACTACTTTTTGATTGCCCGCACCAGTGATACGAAGCCGATAAATAGCTGTTTTGCCCGAGTATCGCGAAATTCCAAACCCCGGCTGGCGGCCTCTACATTTATTTGCGTAGGCCACTACCATCGGATCGTTGATAGCAGGCCGCCCACGGTCGGTCTCAGACTGCTGACAAACCTAGAAATAGCACGGGCGGTTCCCTCGCCCCTCTGGGGAGAGGGTTAGGGTGAGGGGAAATTTGTTGATGTAGCAACGAGTTATCACCCTCACCCCGGCCCTCTCCCTGTGTACGGTCCGGAGACATGGTAGACAGGTGTTCGGAGACATGGTGAACACTTTTTAACACCCTTTACCCATGATGATCGACCTCTTTTTCAGGTCGATCATCCCCACTTTCGTGCTGTACCACCACACCTCATAACACCCGTCCTCTGCCGTTTCCCGCAGGCCCACATACTCGCCCCTGAATGCTTTCCCCGCGCTCAGACTCACCCCTTTTATGCTCAGCTTCCCGCTCA
>SMDE01000009.1 GCA_004346725.1 Phytobacter diazotrophicus
TTTAAAGGCACGATGAGGTCTCTTCTGATTTGTTAGCGCAACCAGTAGATCACACTTCATCGTGCCTTTCACTTTTTCTGGGGATTCCTCAGCCCCCGGGGGAGAGGGTTGGGGTGAGGGGAACACAGACAACGGAGCCCGCTATGCCCTATCGGCACAACTCGTTTTTCGCCAGCGCGCGCGGGCGGTTACTGTTCTTCAACTTGCTGGTGATGGCCGTGACCCTGATGGTTTGCGGCGTTGCGGTATTGGGATTTCGCCATGCCAGCCAAATCCAGGAGCAGGTGCAGCAGCAGACGCTGGATGACATGACCGGCAGCATGAACCTTGCGCGTGATACGGCAAATGTCGCCACGGCGGCGGTGCGCCTTTCGCAGGTGGTGGGGGCGCTGGAATATAAGAGCGAAGCGGAACGGCTTAAGGCGACCCAAATGGCGCTGCAAAAATCGCTGGAACAACTCGCCCGTGCCCCGCTGGCCCAACTGGAACCGCAACTGGTGGAGCGCATTACCTGGCGCAGCAATGAACTGGAACAGAGTGTGACGCAGATGCTGGAGCGTGGTCAGCGCCGCCATCTTGAACGTAATGCGCTACTCAGTTCGCTGTATCAGAACCAAAGTTATCTGCGCCATTTGCAGGCGTTTAACCAGCGCGATGGCATTGCCATTGGCGATCCCCGTTTACTCGGCGAAATGGACAGGCTGCTGGCCGCTGCCATCCGCACCCCCTCACCGCGCCCGACGATCCAGCAACTGACGGAGATCCGCACACAGTTACCAGAGCGCACCGACAACCCGGTGGTGAATGGCATTTTGCAGGATTTCAACGATGAGCTGGCAAAACTCGGTCCGCTGGCGGCGCAACTGGATGAGAGCGATCTGGCGATAAGCTGGTTTATGTTTCATATCAAAGCGCTGGTCGCCATTCTCAATACCGATATCAATCAGTACGTTGCCCAGGTGGCGCAGGCTTCTGAGCAACGGACCGCGCAAAGTCACAGTGAAATGCGCTCGATCATTATCTTTATCAGCGCCTTTGCCCTGCTGGCGCTGGTGATTACCGGGTTTGCTGGCTGGTATATCTACCGCAATCTGGGGTCGAATTTAACGGCGATTTCCCGTGCGATGTCCCGTCTGGCGCGCGGTGAGCCGGATGTTCCTGTACCAGCGCTGCAACGGCGCGATGAACTGGGCGAACTGGCGCGCGCTTTTAACGTCTTCGCCCGCAATACTGCCTCGCTTGAGCACACCTCTAAGTTGCTCAAAGAGAAAAGCACCCAACTGGAGACCACCTTCCATGCCATGCGTGACGGCTTTGCGCTGTTCGACAGCCAGGGCTGCCTGGTGGTGTGGAACCCGCAGTATCCGTTGCTGCTTGGCCTCTCTGCCGAGGCGCTGCAACGCGGGCAGCACTATCAGAGCCTGTTGCGTCAGGTGAGTGAGCTGCCGGACCATGTGCAGGAGAACCTCGCGCGACCCATGCCAAAACCGCAGGAGCTTCGTCTGGCGGATAACCGCACTATTGAGCTGCGATTTAGCCCGGTGCCGGGGCGCGGAATGGTCAACGTCGTACTGGACAGAACGGAACGTAAGGGGCTGGAAGAGGCGCTGTTGCACAGCCAGAAAATGAAAGCCGTCGGTCAGCTTACCGGTGGGCTGGCGCACGATTTCAATAACTTACTGGCGGTCATCATCGGTAGCCTGGAACTGGTGAACCCGCAATCGCCGGATGCCCCGCGTATCTCCCGCGCGCTAAAAGCGGCTGAGCGTGGGGCGATGCTGACCCAGCGTTTGCTGGCCTTCTCGCGTAAACAATCTCTGCACCCCCATGCAGTAGAGATGCAGCCGCTGCTGGAGAACTTAAGCGAGCTGATGCGTCATTCTCTTCCTGCCACGTTGACGCTGGAGATTGAGGCTCAACAACCTGCCTGGCCTGCATGGATTGACGTTGGGCAACTGGAAAACGCCATCATCAATCTGGTAATGAACGCGCGGGATGCGATGGAAGGGCAGAAAGGGACGATCAAGATCCGTACCTGGAACCAGCGTGTGACGCGCAGCGACGGACGCAGGCAGGATATGGTGGTCCTGGAAGTGATCGACAGAGGTTGCGGCATGTCCGGGGAGGTGAAGGCCCGCGTCTTCGAGCCGTTCTTCACCACCAAGCAGACCGGCAGCGGCAGCGGCCTGGGGCTGTCGATGGTATACGGCTTTGTGCGCCAGTCCGGTGGACGAGTGGCTATTGATAGCGCGCCAGGCCAGGGAACCACGGTGCGTTTACAGCTTCCACGCGCATCGGTACAGGTCGTCAGCCCGGTCGAGCAGGCGCCCGCACAGGAAGCTGACCGTACTGATAAGTTAATCCTGGTACTGGAGGATGAAGCGGATGTACGACAAACCCTCTGCGAACAGTTACATGGGTTGGGGTATTTAACGCTGGAGGCGGAGTGCGGTGAACAGGCGCTGGCGCTGCTGGCGGCATCGGAGGATATCGGCATGCTGATTAGCGACCTGATGCTGCCGGGGCAGATGAGTGGCGCGGAAGTGATTAATTTCGCCCGTCAGCACTACCCGCATTTGCCGCTGTTACTGATTAGCGGCCAGGATTTACGCCCGGCGCATAACCCTGCGCTACCGGATGTTGAACTGTTGCGAAAACCCTTTACCCGCGTGCAACTGGCACAGGCGCTGCGACGGATTGCGGCGTAGCGGCCATTGACGCGCCCCTGAACACTGGGACTATGTGGCGAGGCCAAGTACCGGGGGAACGATCTCTTCGAGCAGCGCGATCAACGCAGGGTCCATGTAGCGGTAGTCATCGGGGATATCGAGAACGTGAAGCGGTTTATTGTCGATGATACGACGATAGTCGGCCATTAAGCGGTTTTTATGTTTCTGCTCCATCACACAGATAACATCTGCCCACTGCAACCCTTCGGCACAGACCGTTTTTTTGGCATTGCGACTGGTCCCGGCAGAACGGACGTTAAGCCCGGGATAACGGCGGAACATCTGTTCCGCCGTGGGGCTGCGCCATTGATTACGACTACATATGAAAAGGACGTTCATTGGCAAACAGATACTCTTCCAGGCCGCGCCTCGTCCTTTGTTGACGGGTTACGCGTGGATACTCAATCCCCAGTTGTGCGGCCCGCGTTACTTTTTCAGAACGCAGATACAGCATCTTCCAGTTCTTTTCGCCACGAAAACGTAAAAGCGCGGTGTGAACATCTCGGGATTTATTGCGCCGCTTTTGGGCACGGCGCCAGTCCCGGCTACGGGGTGTTTCCATTGCTTTTTCTCTCTTCGATTGATCGGGTTCAGCAGCCGCGATAATACGGAGAGAGCAAACAGCGAAATTCTATTCCATTTCGTTATGGCGTGCGACAGCAATTAATGAACTTGTCATTTTACTCGGATATGTTGCGTCACATAACAGGGAAAAGTATCAGTCGAAATAATTCATATTCTATTAATCAATATCCTTTAATATTTTATCGACTTATTCTTCCTGGCTGAAAATAATAATATGTAGCCGCGATTTTTTTGTAGCTGCACCTATACTTACCTGTTTGCAATGTAATTGAAAAACCAGAGATCTGAAAAAATTATGGATAATAAGATCGTCGCTATTGAGCAGCATGATACAGCGGTAAATCTGCATGGCCTTATGCAGGTGTTAAGTAAACATCTTTACTCCACGCCCATGGTTGCGTTGCGTGAGCTTGTACAGAATGCGCATGATGCGATAGTCCGGCGCAGGCTGGAGGAGGTTGATTCTTCCTTCACGCCTGAAATTCGGGTTACCGGCAACCCGCAGAATAAAACGATTACCATTTATGACTCGGGTGCGGGCCTGACAAAACAAGAAATCCATGAATTCCTGGCAACGGTCGGCATCGGCTATACGCGGCAATTGCGCCAGGAGGATGATGATACCGGCCTCATCGGTATGTTCGGTCTGGGTTTCTTATCTTCTTTCGTGCTGGCACAACAGGTTGTTGTCCATACCACGTCCTGGAAAACGCCGCAGGAAGGTTGGGTTTATCGTTCCGATAACGGCGAGACGTATCGCATCGAATCTGCCCTGCCCAGGGAGCCTGGCTTTACGGTCACTCTCAACCTTAAAGATGAGTTCAGCTACCTGGCGGATAATCCGCTGCTGGAAACGCTGCTTGGCCGCTACTGCGTGTTGATGCGTGAACCGCTGTTTGTGGGGCAATCGGAGACGGCGGTCAACCATCTTTCGCCACCCTGGCGCCGTGACTCCGACTCGGCGGTCGTACTCCATCCGGGGCTTCGGCAGAAGCAGAATATTGAGTTCGCCAGCCGTTTTGAACGCACTTTTACCCCCATTTGCACCATCGATATCACCCCTTCTGGCAAAAGCGATGTGGTCGGCATTCTCTGGATCCAGGATGGCGCGACTTATGGCACCAGCGATAACCGTAATTTGTCGCTCTTTTTGCGTGGCATGCTGCTCGACGATCAGGCACATGACCTGCTGCCGCTGTGGGCCGGTTTTGTTGGTGGCGTCGTGGAGTCCAACGTCCTGACACCCACGGCGAATCGGGAAGATTTACAACGTGATGACGCCTATTTCGCCACCCAGCATGCATTAGCCGAAGGGTTAATTAAAGGGTTGGGTGAGCTGGCGAAAAACCAACCGGCTATCTGGCGGCGTGTGCTGCTTCGTCATAATGAAGCGCTGTTAGGTGCAGCGATCTGCGACGAAAGGCTGTTTGATCTGCTCAAAGATGATTTGCTCATCCCGACCTCGAAAGGCGAGATTCCGGTTCGCAGTCTGCGCCAGCAAAATACGCTACTGGTGATGCCGGGAGAAGAGAGTTCTTTCGAAGAGATGTTATTTCGCCTCTCTGGCCGCCCCGTCGCGCTGGGGCATCGTTATGCCGTTATACCGTTTCTTCGCCGTTGGGCAACGCTCTATTCAGCGCGGTTAATTGAAATTGGCACCACGGGCGGCAACCAGTCTTTGTTCTCCTGCCATGAAATTAGCCAACAGGAAGAGCAGTGGTGGCGTGAACAACTGGCCGATGATGAAGAGTGCGTTATTTCACGATTTGAGCCCGCGGTGCTCCCCTTTGTGGTGGTACCGAATCGCGAAGTGGAATTAAAACAGCGGCTGGAACAGGATGACGCCGACCGACGCATGAGTACTGCGGCGCTGATGCTGGCACGGCAGTTTACTCAACGGATCAGCGAGCAGGCCGATAAACAGCTCTATATTAATTTTAATAATCCGGCCATCAAGGCACTTTCTGCTTCCTGGCAAAACGGGAAAAACACTGACGTTGCCTGTCAGTTATTGAAAAGCATGAAGGTCATCTTATCTTTTCAATTACAACGTTCGGGACCCAATGATTTTCATCAGGCGCTGGATAATATTAACCAGATAATAATGACGCAATTTCTTGCAAATAAAGGGGAGCAATAAAATGGATATATGGCAATGGTATAACCAATATGAAAGGGATCTTCACGCTGCAGGCCAACCCTATATTACCGATCATTTGAATAAATTGATTAACGCCATTTGTGACGTTAAGCCCGATGTGAGCGAAGCGTTACTGCCGGAAGCGCGATCATTTAAGAAAACGGCCGGCAATCCCTGGCTTGAGGTCTTTATCGGCCACTGGGAGATGCGCCACCGGCTGGGGATGGGCGAAGGCGAGACAGCGCTGGGAGATGCGGTGACCTTCTTTGAGCGTGCCCATCAGCCGGATGCGATTGATTGCCCGCAATCCGTTTGCGTGACTCAGGATCTCAGCGATTGCTACGGCAATATCGACGGTCCGGGCTGGGCGGATGAACGTATTGCCGTGTGTCAGGAAACGATGGAGCGGATTACGCCGTTATGGAGCTGCTTCCAGTGCTTATCGGACGAGCAATTCTGTGCCATGGTCGATAAAGGCGAGAAGCAGCAGGCGCTGGATTACATTCGGGGGCAGATAAAGAAAGTGCGTGATGCCGGGGAGCCTGATGTCACTGGCCTGCTGGAAAACGAAGCCGAAGCATTGATCTATCTGGGGCGCTATGAAGAAGCGCTGGCGGTGATTGAACCCCTCTGCGAGCCGGACGAACTGGAAGGCAGCGCCGAACAGATACGGCTTACCCGAATGATGATCCGCGCTGAGGCCTATGCCTGTATGGGGCGGCTGGATGACGCCTGCAACAGCCTTATCCACTGGAAGCAACTGCAAACGCGCGGCGTCGTCCGCTGGGTAAGGATCATCGACCAGCTTTGCCGCCACGATGCCTCTTACAACAACTGGCAGACGGGCGTCTCATTACAGCAAATCCTTGAACAGCGTATCGCCCGGCAGGCCTGGCGGGCTGCAATAGATACCGCAATTGTACATATTCGTCTGGCGCTGGCGCGCAATGCGACCTGGATTGCCCGCCGGGCGTTAGGGCAGGCAAAAGCCTGTTCGCCACGTTTACGTAAACAGATGGGGGCCGACCGCGTTCTGGCCGATCTTGAACGTGAGATTGCTGGCATGGAAAAAGAGGTGCTGCTCCCGGTTCCTGCCCATGAGCTGTATGACTGGCTTGACGAACGCAGCAAACAAAATGAGGCGCGTGACCCTGAACAGGAAGCGGAGTGGCTGAAACTGGCGGCCATGCAGTTGCCTGATAATGAACAACTGGTTGCGCTGGCGTCATCCGCCCTGGAGGCGTGCCATGCTGCTGATGAAGCCATCGCGCTGCTGCAAACCTGGCGGTCACGCCATCCACACACTGAATCTCCTCTTCTGTTCGAGTTGCTGGGCGTGCTGTTGCGTATGCGGCGGTTCGATGAGGTTTTAACCCTCGCTAAGGACTATCACGAGACGCTCCCCCATGTCGCGTACTGGTTCGAAATGCAGGTAGCCTTTGGCAATGAGGATTGGGCTGCGCTGGAATCTCTGAGTGAATCAATGCTTGCGACGCCAGAAGGCAGCACTAAGATCGCACCGCTGTTAATGGCGAGCCGCGCGGCAATGAAACTACGCGCCAGCGAGCGGGCTATCCCTCGTCTTCAGCGCGCTATTGCGATGCTTGAGGAACAAGAACAAGAGACAAACAATGTTCTATGGGATCTGATCACCGCGGCGAGTATTCAGCAGGAGTGGGCGCTGGTGCGCGAGGCCGGAACGAAGCTGGGGATGAAATTCGACAGCGAAGATGGCCCCATTGAAGAAAACTGGGGAGCGGTACGGCTACGTTTCCGGGAAGAGCACGACTACGTTTACTACCTTGCTCAGCGTACCGGGCCTGCGACGGCCAGAGTCTTCCAGCCAGCCTGGCCGAAAGCGCAGCAGCATTTAGGCGACAGCGTAGTATTTGATGTCGAACTGCTCAATACCCCTCCGGAAGATGAAGCCGAGCGGGAGTATTTTATCGGTCTTTATGACGCTGTCGAAATCATTGAAGAGGGTGAATATGCCCCATCATGGTTTGTTGATGGCGTTTATCCGGGCGAGGAGCTTTTTGGTCAGTTTGAGAATAAAGTGCGCGAGTTGGGTGGGCAAGTATGGGTGAGTAGCGAAGGAGATTATGAAATAACCGACCGCGAAAATCCTCAAGAGCCATTGCCTGGCGTGTACTTTAATCTGGCTACGCCGCTATCGATGCTGCCGCAGGAAGTGGACAGTATGTTGCTCACGCTCACACGGGACTGGCCGCATCCGGTGCACTGGCTTGGCGTTGCCATTAAAGGCGGGCTGGATGAACAGCGTCACCGGCAGATTATTGACCGCTACGGTTTGTAAACTGTTACCCGGCGTAGTTTGAGATTCCTCCGCTACTCGTGAGAACAGCGCTTGATTAACGTAAAGCCAGCCCACTGTTGAGACTGGCTTTATGAAACGTTACGCAACCCTGCTGTTTATCAGCGCACTCTCTCTTACCAGCCAAATTGCCCGTGCTGATATTGTCGATGACGCCATCGGCAATATTCAGCGGGCAATTAATGATGCGTATCACCCCAGCGATAGCCGTGATGACGATGATCGGCAGTATGATGACGATCGCCGTCGAAGTGACGAGCAGAGCAGACGCTATGAAGACCGACGCAGACAGCTTGAAGACCGGCGCCGCCAGTTAGATGACCGGCAGCGCCAGCTCGATCAGGAGCGTCGCCAACTGGACGACGAAGAACGTCGACTGGAAGACGAGTTCTAATCCGCAGGCACGAAAGAGGGCAATCAGTTCTTTTTAACGAACTCGGATTTCAACTTCATTGGGCCAAATCCGTCGATTTTGCAGTCAATGTTATGATCGCCTTCGACCAGACGGATATTCTTCACTTTCGTGCCGATTTTCAGCATGGAAGAACTTCCTTTTACTTTCAGATCTTTAATGACAGTGACGCTGTCGCCATCGGCCAGTAAATTGCCGTTGGCATCTTTGACAATCAGTTCATCGCTTTCGGCAGCAGCTTCGTTGTCATTCCATTCATGGGCGCATTCCGGGCAGATGAACATGCCATTATCTTCATAAGCGTATTCGGAATTGCATTTCGGGCAGTTTGGCAGTTGCATGGGGGTATCCTCAAAAAGTACGTATGATGCTGGAAACAGGCCAGCGAAAAAGGCGGTTTATGCCAGAAAAGTCCGCGATTATACAGCATGTCCGTATAATTACTGTTGCTATTCTTTTTTTCAGAAAAAGATAAAAAAGGTGATAGAAGTGACATACCCTGTCATTAGCTTAAGCGATGCTAGGCCCATCTGATTAGGGGTAAACCCTTATGTATGCTATTTAGAATATTTTCGACGGGAAATTGCTACCCATTGCCAATTCAGATAAGGTGAGGTGACGCAACCGGTGTTAATAATTAGCATACTGTCATATCAGCAGGGTCTTCTACCGAAGACAGTTAATTACCTCGCAAATTGGGGGGGTAAATAAATGACGATATATCCTGGTCGTTCTTGAAAATGAGCTACGCTCTCTATCTCCCAGCCATTTTATGTCCGGGACGGCGTGCTCTGTCAGTCTCTACCGAGAAAATGCATTTTTCCTGATTCCCATCAGGCATTTATCTTCTATAAGATATTTTCCACACGTAATTATAAAAGCCGAAACTTCACAAATAAAACATCACGGCTTAATAAAAGTAAGAAATTTGCGTTAAGGAAAGACTTTTATCATGCACACACAGACAATTTTCGAATTAAGCCAGGAAGCAGAGAGATTGTTACAGCTCTCCTTGCAGAATCTGCAGGCGCTCAAAGCCCTGCCGATTGCAACGCTTGATGAGGCGGCTTCCGGCAAAGCAGATAACGCAAATGTACTGCCATTACATTTTAGTGCTCGCGGCATCGAGACGCAGCAAGCCACTCTGCACAACGAATTACGGAAAATCACCCGCCTGGAGATGGTGTTAGCGATTGTCGGGACGATGAAAGCGGGTAAATCGACCACGATCAACGCGATTGTGGGCACTGAGGTTTTGCCTAATCGCAACCGTCCGATGACGGCGCTGCCGACATTAATCCGCCACACGCCGGGCCAGAAAGAGCCTGTACTGCATTTCGCCCATGTTGGGCCAATCGATACGCTGACCCAGCAACTCCAGATGCGGCTTTATACCTATGACCGTGAAAAGCTGGCGCAAAAACTCGAAATCGATAAAGACATGAGTGCCCTGCTCGAACGCATCGCACAAGGGGATGCGTTCGACAAACATTATCTGGGCGCGCAGCCCATTTTCCATTGTTTAAAGAGCCTTAACGATCTGGTGCGCTTGTCGAAAGCGCTGGATGTTGATTTTCCTTTCTCCGCTTACGCCTCCATAGAGAATATCCCGGTTATTGAAGTTGAGTTTGTTCACCTGGCGGGCCTTGAAAATGATTTGGGCCAGTTGACGCTGCTCGATACCCCTGGGCCAAACGAAGCGGGACAGCCGCATCTGCACAAGATGCTCAATGAGCAACTGGCGCGAGCGTCTGCGGTGCTGGCGGTGATGGATTACACCCAGCTTAAGTCGATCTCTGATGAAGAGGTGCGCCACGCGATTTCCGCCGTTGGGCGTTCCGTTCCGCTGTATGCGCTGGTTAATAAATTCGATCAGAAAGACCGTAACAGCGATGACGAAGAACAGGTGCGGGCGCTGATCGCCGGAACATTAATGAAAGGCTACATTAATCCGACGCAGATTTTCCCCGTCTCCTCGATGTGGGGCTATCTGGCAAACCGCGCCCGCCATGAAATCAAACAACAGGGGAAATTACCCGACCCGCAAGAGCAGCGTTGGGTGCAGGACTTTGCCGAAGCGGCGCTGGGCCGACGCTGGAGAATGGCTGACCTGGATGATGTTGAACATATCCATCACGCCGCCGATCTGTTGTGGGAAGATTCGCTGTTTGAGCAACCTATTCGCAAGCTGCTGCATGCTGCGCACGCCAACGCGTCGCTGTATGCCCTGCGTTCGGCGTCGCATAAGTTGCTTAACTACGCACAGAGCGCCCGGGAATATCTTGATTTCCGCTATCAAGGGCTGACGGTTGCGTTTGAGAACCTTGAGCACAATATCAGCCGCCTTGAAGAAGATATGACGCTACTGAAAAGCTGTCAGGAGCGCGTCAGCGATGAGATTGATCATGAGGTGGATGAAGCGCTGGCGGCGGCGGATCTCTTCATTAATAGCCAGCAAGTGGAAATCGTTGGAGCCATTAACGCCTGGTTTAGTGATGGCAGGATCATGGAAATGGCCAACGAAAGTCAGGCCGACCTGCGTCTTGAGGCGGGAGTTTCGCCAGGCCAACTGGTGCTGGAAGATGAAGGGCAGGCGCAGATTGTGCTGAGCAAAATGCGCTCCTCCTGCGAAGCGATTTTTGTCACCGCACAGGAGAAGATCGGCCGCGAACTGGCGATGCGTTTTGACCAACTGGAAAATACCCTGACCCGCTCTCTCAATGATGCGATGCGCCCGATCGAGATGCGCATTAAAGAAGAGCTCAGCCACGCGGGTTTCCGGGCGCGTATCAGTTTCCCCGCATTCCAGGCAAGCGCACTCAATTTTAATACCCGCCAGCTTTTTACCAACGCGATCGCGCCGGAAGACACCCCGGCAGGGCAGGCGCCGCGTAGCGGAAGCGTACGGGAAACGGTTTCTCGTTGGTTAAATAATCCGAGCTGGGGATGGGATGATTACGTGGTGACCCGCACACGCTACGTCATTGATGTGGCGTCATTACATACCAAGCTCGTCCAGCATGTTGCTCATTTTTGTGAACAAATTCGTAAAGCTTTGGCTGCGCAGGTCGATGTTTCTGTTACGGCGGGAATGGCGACGTTCTTTGCTGAGTTCTCGCTGAGCCTGGCGGGGCTACAAGATAGTTTGCGTGACAGTTTGGCGATTCGTCAGCAAAACGAATCGTCAGTGTTAGCATTGCGGCAGCACCTGCGACACTGCATCAAAACAGCTAACTGGATTCAGGAAGATGCACGTCTTTTACGCGATGATATCCAAACACTATTCGCAGCAGAGTAATTATGAAAAACCGACTACTGGAAGGGCCTGGGCGAACGCTTGAGTGCATTCATCCGAAGTTCATTGTGGATTTAGTGCAGGGTGCCGATGCGCCTCGCCAGAGTCAGATTGTGCCCCAACAGCAGTTATTTCGTGAAAGACTGACCCAGGAAGTGATGGCGCAGACCCAACTGCGTCCGTGGGCTATGTCCGGCGTATTAAATGAGAATGACTCGTTGCGTCTGGGGCTTGCGGAAAAACTCGCCAGTATGCTCGATCCCGGCCATCTTGCGCTGACGCGTATCACCCAGCGTCTGGTCTCATTACAGCAGGCTGAGCAGCGCCGTCCCGCCAACACACCGGGCAACCAGCAGCAATATGATGAGTTAATTGAGCACTTTAGCCAGCGAGCGAGCTGGAAAGAGAAAGCGCTCGGTCAGCGTGGCTTAACGGTACAGGCGGGAAATCACAGCGAACAAATTTTTACCCGCTGGCGGGCCGGGAATTATAACGGCTGGTCGATGGCGGGGCGCTGCTATGTTGCGCTGGAAGAGTTACGCTGGGGCGCTTTTGGCGACGCCTGCCGCCTGGCGAGTAGCGAGGTGGCTTCCATGCTGAAAGATAACCTGCGTGCGATGGCCTCTGATTTTCTGGCGCAGGGTATTAATGCTGCGCCTGCTACTCGCCATTTTTATCACCAGTGGCTGACAACGCCTGCGACACCGGGCCTGATGGATTATAAAGATCTGCTGGGCTGGCTTGGTGACTGGTGCGATGCGGATCGTCACCCTATTTGCTGGTCGGTGACCCAAAGCTGGCAGACAGTCGCGTTAGGTATGCCAAGGCTCTGTTCGGCATCGCGCTTAGCCACTGCCATGGTGGACGAGATTTTCGGTGAGTAAAAAGGTGTGTCCTGCAATTAACCAATGTTGATGGCTAATTGCAGGGCATAGCGATAAACAGGCAAAGAGAAGCCCCCGGCGTGTCACGTCGGGGGCTTTTTTTAATGATTGAGCGATGCAGCGGGATTGTCTGCCGTTTTGGTCGTCTCAGGCACTTCGCCAAACCGTCTGGCGTACAGTGCGGTGATGATGGGCACCAGAATCGCCGTTACAATCACGCTTGCTGCCACCAGCGCCGTTGCGGAGGCGGCTACCGGTTCAAACGCCGGGTTGATTTGCGCAATGATCACCGGGTTTGCTACCGCAGCCCCGGCTGCCGATGAGGCAGCGACACCTGCCGTACCGTTACCGCCACCAATGACTTTATCGGCAATAATCAGTGGAATACCGGTGATGATGATAACCGCGATACCCAGGACGATACCCAGCAGACCGGTATCGAGGATCACTTTCAGGTTGATGGTATTACCCAGCGCGAAGCCGAAGAACGGGATCAGTACCGGTGTGGCTTTACTAAAGAACGCGCGCAGATCGTGGTCGAGGTTGCCCAGCGTAAAGCCAATCAGGAACGGCAGTACAGCTCCGATAAAGTGGTGCGGTTCGAAGGATGCCAGGCCCGCAGATCCCAGAATGACCATGGTCATCAGTGGGCCGGATTCCAGTGACATCAGCACGAATGCGCCCGATTCTTCTTTGGTGCCGTACTGGTTCATCAGGCTGGCATACAGGCCGCCGTTGGTCATGTCCATCGCGGAAACAATAGCCAATACGGAGATACCGGCGAAGAAACCGGTCTGAATACCGCCTTCCGGGATAAAGGTGGCGGCGATCATTGCCACTACCCAGGCAACGGCGATTTTTGTCAGTACCAGCGTGCCGGATTTGCGTAAGACGGTCCCGGTGGCGCGTAAATCAATTGACGCGCCGATACAGAAAAACCAAACGGCAAGAATAGGTACCGTACCTGTGATCATACCCTTGGTGAAAGAACCGAAATAAGCGCCTGTGTTAGGTGCCAGCGTATTTAAAATTGCCCCAAGCAGCAAAGGTATTAACATCATCCCACCGGGGATGCGTTCAATGGTGGCTTTGATTTTCATTATGAATCCTCATATCTCATCATGTGCAATGACCGAGAAAATAAAAACATGCTATTCAATGAGTTAAACCTTCCTGGTTTGAATTTGTTCAATGTCCGGAGCTGTTATTCCTTTCCGGAGAGCACCGTCGCTATCCTTGTCTGTTTTGTGTCTGGACGTATGATGCGATCATTGGAATATTGATTCAATGAAAATAAAACACTGTTTTAGTTATCTTCATCACATATTCCGTGTAAAGATTTATATGTGAACAATTAAATAACTTTGCGTTACATAGTTTCTGTAAAAAGGTGAATGGATACAGCTAGCAGAATAATAATCACGGGGGGTATGGCATATCAGTGTAAATAGCAACTGCGGGTATTCTATAACTTAAAAACGGTTTTTCTCGTTAAGTAAAACGCAGTTCCGACAGAAAGAGGAGGGGATTGCCAGAATTGTGGGTGTTATCACAGGGATATTTTGTGTGAAGTTGATCACGTTTTTAAACCCTGTTAGGGTAAAAGGCGGTTAAACAACGCTCTGCCAGGCGTCAACAGGTTCGGTTGTACAGGCTGTAACCAGCCAGTGTAAGTAAACCTGCTACGCTTGAACAAGGTAAGTCGGCATGTACGGCTTAATACGCGCAATGTCGGTATGGCATATCAAATGCGCGGTTCAGGGCGAAAGTCAAAAGAGGACATCATGTTAAAAAGGAAGAAAGTTAAACCTATTACGCTGCGCGATGTAACCATCATTGATGACGGTAAGTTGCGAAAAGCAATAACTGCCGCTTCACTCGGTAACGCGATGGAATGGTTTGATTTTGGCGTATATGGGTTCGTAGCTTACGCACTGGGTAAAGTGTTTTTTCCTGATGCCAACCCCAGTGTGCAAATGATTGCCGCGCTGGCGACCTTCTCCGTTCCGTTCCTGATTCGCCCGCTGGGTGGTTTGTTTTTCGGGATGCTTGGCGATAAATATGGGCGGCAGAAAATCCTCGCTATCACCATTGTGATTATGTCCGTCAGTACATTCTGTATTGGGCTTATTCCCTCGTATGCCTCTATTGGTATTTGGGCGCCTATCCTGCTCTTGCTGTGCAAAATGGCACAGGGGTTTTCAGTGGGCGGGGAATACACCGGTGCATCAATTTTCGTAGCGGAATACTCCCCGGACCGTCGACGCGGTTTTCTGGGCAGTTGGCTTGATTTTGGTTCGATAGCGGGCTTCGTTATTGGTGCGGGCGTCGTTGTGCTTATCTCCACCGTCGTTGGTGAAGAAAACTTCCTCAGTTGGGGCTGGCGTATTCCCTTCTTCCTGGCGTTGCCACTGGGGATAATCGGTCTCTATTTGCGCCATGCGCTGGAAGAGACTCCGGCGTTCCAGCAGCACGTGGATAAACTGGAGCAGGGCGATCGCGAAGGGCTGCAAAACGGCCCGAAAGTCTCCTTCAAAGAGATTGCGACAAAGCACTGGCGTAGTTTGCTGATCTGTATCGGTATGGTGATTGCGACCAACGTTACCTATTACATGTTGTTGACGTACATGCCGAGCTATCTGTCGCATAACCTGAACTATTCAGAAGACCACGGCGTGCTGATTATTATCGCGATTATGGTCGGTATGCTGTTTGTTCAGCCTGTGATGGGCTTACTCAGCGACCGTTTTGGCCGTCGTCCGTTTATTATTCTGGGGAGTGTGGCGCTGTTTGCGCTGTCCATTCCGGCATTTATCTTGATCAACAGCAACGTGACGGGGCTGATTTTCGCGGGATTGCTGATGCTGGCCGTGATTCTCAACTGTTTCATTGGCGTGATGGCATCGACCTTGCCGGCAATGTTCCCGACGCACATTCGTTATAGCGCACTGGCGAGTGCCTTTAACATTTCGGTGCTGGTGGCTGGTCTGACCCCGACACTGGCCGCCTGGCTGGTTGAAAGTACTCAGAACCTGATGATGCCAGCTTATTATCTGATGGTTGTTGCGGTCATTGGTCTGATCACTGGGCTTACGATGAAGGAGACGGCGAACCGCCCATTAAAAGGTGCGACGCCTGCGGCTTCCGATATCCAGGAGGCAAAAGAGATCCTGCGCGAGCATCACGATAATATTGAACAGAAAATCGAAGACATCGATGCGGAAATTGCTGAGCTACAGGCGAAACGCTCACGCCTTGTCGACCAGCACCCAAGGATTAACGAGTAGCAGACAAAGCCCGGTTCACGTACCGGGCGTTTTTATCAGCAGCCCGCCGCAATATAATCACCGCCAGGACTGACCGGAACGACGGTTAAGAACAACACCACGGCGAACAAAATTAGCGCCAGGCCGCCGACGATATTCAGTGCCGGTACCAGCCATGGCATGCTGCCGCTCTCCGCACCAAAAAAGGCAGCCGTCCGGTTGCGGGCATAACGCACTGCCAGTGACAGACCCATAATCGACAATGCGGTACCGAATGCCATTGTCATTACGGCTGCGATCCCCCAGCTCACAATGCCCAGCGCGTTAGAAAAGAGCAAAATCATGATTGCGCCGCTACAGGGGCGTGCGCCAATGGCGAGTATGACGCCCAGACGTGTTTTCCAGTCGCCCTGCGTACTGATTCCCACACCGTGGTTTCCGCAGCCGCAGTCGTCAGAATGCCGGTGAGACAGAGGCCTCATGGCAGTGATTTTCATTTTTTGCGGTTTGATGGTTTTTATCGCTTTGACGATGAGCCAGACGCCAAACCCACCCACCATAAACGCGCTGATTTTCTCAACGTACCAGCGGCTCTCACTGAGATCGCCAGAGGCGAGGTTAAAACCTACCGCGAGGATAAAGACAAAAAGAATGGCGCTCACACCTTGCATCAGGCTGCCAAGAAACGGGATGACGCGGGCGGCGGTTTGGCTCTCCTGGTTGGTGCTGAGATAGGTTGTGACGATAAATTTTCCGTGACCCGGCCCAACCGCATGTAACACGCCATAAAAGAATGAACCGATCAGTAGCCACAGTCCCCCGGCATACTGATGGTTATTCAGTTGCAGCAGGTACATCACCAGATAACGATGCAGCGTAATCTGGGTTGCCAGGCACCACTGGATAAAGGCATTCCAGTGCGCATGCAGCGCAAAGGCGGCACCCAGCAATAACATCACTGCTACGATGGCGCCAGGCAGACGCCATTGACGGGTAAGCGTTTGGGTTGTCATAAGCTTTAGGGGGATGGTTAAAGCATGACCGCAGTATAGGTGCTGCTTGTGGGGAGCTCCAGCCAGGGGAGGGGATGATCGTTACCAGACGTAAGTGGCGAGACGAAAAGAGCCTGTCTGGCTCATTGAGTGAGGGGGCGCTCGGTAAGCGCAGCGCACCCTGGATTCCCGGATACGGCGCAAGCGCCTTATCAGGGTTACATTTTAAAAAAAATGCGCGAAAACGCACCCGCCAGGGTGAAGGGAATATATGGCTCTGGACGCGCTGGCCCCGTAGGGGTGAGCCGCTTGCGGCGAATAATCGAACGGAGTTCGATGGAGAGTCCGGAAAACCAAAAGCAAAAAACAGCCATAGGCTGGGCTCTCTGAATAGTGGTGCCCGGACTCATGAACATTAAATTACTTACCAATTTAATTTCCAGCAGAAATCTTTCTGCTACTTATTGTCAAGACCCTGCGTGTGACCCGCATTATTTGTACCCGAGAGTCACGCATAAACCGATTGATTTCATCTTGTGCATGACGAAGACGATCGGCAATATCAGCAAATTCGTCAGGCTCACGAAAGAACATCCCTCCTTCCACCGCCGTTTGATGATCCCTGGCGATGGCGGCGAGTCGTTCAGCGTCATCAGGCAACAATTGCAGGTTTCCGACAATCACCTGAGTAAAATCCACACCCGGCACGGACCAGCGACGTTGCTTCATATCGACCACATTCTGCATGGCTTCCAGCGTTTCATAGGGGCTGGCAAAATGATTACGCAGCAGACAATCCACATCATACCAGTGGCGTGCCAGTCGGGCCGGATTTGGCGCTTTGGTTTGCGTGCAGAACTGGTGCAGCGCCGTCAGCTTTTCCCAAAAAATATAACCGGTGTCATAAGCATTTACGGTCGCGGCGGGTAACAGAAGTGTATCCATTCCTGCAATCCCAGACAGATAGCTTACAACAGGCATCAGGTCGGTTGGCTTGCCACGATTTCGCCCGCCAAATTCCAGCAGAATATGATCGCGTTGATAGGCCATATTGTCTTCTGTCACCCGTGGGAAATTGATGTCTATTTTTTCTCCACCGCTGTCGGGTTCCATTTTTGCTTCAAGCTCCGGAATTTCATAAGCTTGAAAGCGTTGATTTAACCGTTCTGCCAGCGTGTTTGTCCATTCTGTTAAGCGCTCTTGCTGTTGCTCTCTGAACCGGCGATTCTGGCTGTTATTTAGAGTGCTTTGCTCCCATGCTTGCTGTTCTTCCTCTTCTGAGTGACCTGCCAGGTCGGCCCAGTGAACAGAAAGATCGATATCTTCAGAAAAACGCTCAATTACGTTCCAGCACTTGCTTAACGCCGTTCCACCTTTAAACGCGACAGATAAATCTCCCAACAGATCCTCATTAAAAAGCAGCCAAAGGATCTCCGTTACCCAGAGATCCTTTTCCAGAAAGCTGGCTCCCAGCCCGGAGGGATGCTGCTGTGCCGCGTAAGAGAGGATTTCCTGAAGCTCCCGGCGTTGCGATGCGCTCCGGTAGTAATCAAAAATGCTCATCAGAGGGTCTTTTTCAAGGTCATCAGGTGCGGGCGCCACGCGTGAAGCGCAGGCTCATTCATTAACTTCCCGGCAATCTGTCGCGCTTCAGCGGACGTAATGTTCAGCCGATGGAAGGCATTCTTCAGCGTTTCCGGCGGGGTATGTTGCTGATCCAGACTCAGCAAACTGCGCATCAGCTCTCCTTCGGGCCGCTTCAGCCAACGTAACCTGCTTGCTGATTTATGTTGGATCCGTACCCGCTCATTGCCGACACGGAACTCTCGCGTAGGGCCGCTTGACCAGTAGATGCGTTTAACCGGCGCCTGTGTTTGCAGACCTAACCGATAAGCGGCTTCCAGTCCCTGAAGGGTGATTTTATAACCGCGCGCTTTTGCCCACGCTGCGGCAACATCATTGGCGCTGGCGATAACGTTAATAGAGGGGATATTTTTCAGTGGTTTTGGTCGGGAGTAGAAGCCGCGTTCAACCCGGACCAAAAGGCCTTCTTTTACCAGACGACTCATTGCCTGTTGTACCGATGCGCGGCTTCCCAACGAATAAAATCCGCTGATGGAAAAGGGGATACCCCGCTTCATGCGGTGGACCCGCTGGCGGGCCAGAGCGGCAACAGACATTGATTCTCCTGTACTGATATTTTTACTGAATGTGATCTTATTCTAGACCAATATTATCAGGCTATACAAGATTATTGATGTCAGCAAAAATATGTCTACCCTGGTATAATTACTGACAGGATCGCTATGAAGAGTGACCCTGTCGGTTTCTGTATCAAGCCCCAGCGTTTAGTGGTTCCGCATTGCGTCTGAATCTGGGGTCTTCTTGTTTTCCGTGCTGCTCAGCCCAACCGAGAACCTGAGCCAGCAATTGTCGCATGTAGTCATCGGTATCCCTGATGGTTTCAAAAGGAGAATGCTGTTCGGATGACAGGAGTGCAGTCAATAAACCCTGAACGCCAGTAGCCAGACCCTCGTCCTGAGTAATTTGCAGATAAGCATTTAGCGGCTTATCTTTCGACGCTTCGTCTCCACCCATAAAACGTTCAAAATCAGGAATACTGACGCGGTGGCGAACCGTAAGCCCTTCATTATAGTGGTGCCCGGACTCGGACTAACGCCGGAGGCGTTGAACAGCGCGCGTGTCGCGCTGGCCCCGTAGGGGTGAGTCGCTTGCGGCGAATAATCGAACGGAGTTCGATGGAGAGTCCGGTTGCAGAAAAGCAAAAACCCGCCTTGTGGGCGGGTTCTCTAAATAAGTGGTGCCCGGACCCGGACTAACGCCGGAGGCGTTGAACAGCGCGCATGTCGCGCTGGCCCCGTAGGGGTGAGCCGCTTGCGGCGAATAATCGAACGGAGTTCGATGAAGAGTCCGGTCGTAGAAAAGCAAAAACCCAGCCATAGGCTGGGTTCTCTGAATAGTGGTGCCCGGACTCGGAATCGAACCAAGGACACGGGGATTTTCAATCCCCTGCTCTACCGACTGAGCTATCCGGGCAACGGGGCGCATTAAACCCTAATCAATGTAATGCGTCAACTCTATTTCAAAAAATGCTGTTCAGTTGCTCAAGTTTGCGGCAGTCTGAGTGATTCTGCGCCACAAAACGGCGTATTGCACAAATCTTCCAGATTTTTTCCGCACGGGAGAGTAATGCTGTTCCCGGGGATTTCGGAGGCAATATGGCTAATGACTGGCTGGAACTGCGGCAACATGCGGACACCGGCATCGAAACAATTCGCGCCCACTTTGAAGGCCATGCGTACGATCCGCACTGGCACGACAGCTATCTGGTGGGTATCACCCTCAGCGGAACGCAGGAATTTCATTGCCGCCGTGAGCGTCATCGCAGTACGCCGGGAGATGCCTTCTTGCTCGAGCCCGGTGAAATTCACGATGGTGACGCGCCGGTTGAAGGCGGTTTCACCTACCTGACATTCTACCTCGATGAAGCGTGGCTCAGTTCCACCCTCCGGGGTTTGTACGAGTCCGTCCCTTCCAGTTATTCGCTGCATTTTTCCCGCACGATGGCGCGCGAGCCACAGCTTGCTGGCGCGATCGCCCGGACCTTTCATTCACTGCACAGCGAAGAGATGCGCATTGTGCAGCAAAGCACCATGGATGATCTGCTCGGGCAGCTTACCCGGCACAGCCAGTGGCGCAAGCGCCTGCCGTCGCATCTGCAAAGCGCAGCGGTGGCTCATCGCGCACGGGACTATTTGCATGCCCATATGGGGGAAAACATCGGCCTGTCCGACCTGGCCCGCGAAACGGGTACCGACCGGTTTACCCTGACCCGTTGTTTTAAGCGCGAATTTCATCTCTCCCCCCATGCCTGGCTTATTCAACTGCGGCTGGCCAATGCCCGAAGCATGCTGGCGCGCGGCGAACAACCGGCGGACGTGGCGGCTGCGCTGGGCTTTGCCGATCAAAGCCATCTGGGACGCTGGTTCCAGCGGGCATATCGGCTATCGCCAGCCCACTACCGGAAACTTTGCACAAATCTTCCAGACGACATCCGTAAATAACGACAAAGTCACAGGACGGAGAATAAGGAGTCCCGACTGTGAACATGCTCTACAGCTACCTGCCATTTATGTTGTTTGCCTTTGTGGCGTCGATAACGCCCGGCCCGACCAATATTCTGATCCTTGCCAGCAGTCAACGCTATGGCATCAGGGCCACGCTACCTGCGGTGCTCGGGGCATGTGTGGCAGCAAGCCTTATTGTGTTTATCTCCGGGGCGGGGGCAGGAGAGATACTGCGAGGGTATCCGTTGCTACGTGAGGGGATGAGTTGGGCCGGTGCATTGTGGCTAAGCTGGATGAGCTGGCAGCTCTTTACCGCCCCGGCAGCAGATCTGAACGAGAAGAGTGGTGAACCCTTTAGCGGCAAAGCGGCGGCCATGTTGCAGCTAATCAACCCCAAAACCTGGATGATGGCGCTGGCCGTGGTCAGTCTGTTTGCCCCGAACGGCGCGCATCCCGTGCGCGAAGTGTCATTTTTGTCACTGAGCTTCCTGCTCATTTCGGTGCTCTGCCTGGGCGCGTGGACACTACTGGGCAAAGCGGTAAACCGGCTCTTTCGCAGTGCGGCATCGCTGATTTGGTTTCAACGGGCGATGGCGCTCTGCCTGCTGATTTCCGCCTGGACCGGGTTTATGCACTGATCAGGTTAATGCACCGCCCGTGCGACAACATGCAAAACGAAGAATATCTTCTGCGAGCTGTCGGGCGGTATCGACGTCAGTCTGGCTGCGATTGACCAGCATCCTGCTTAGACAACCCTCCAGCACCAGCTCCATCTGTTTCGCGACCATTGTCGGGTCGTCCACCTCCAGTTGGGTTAACAGGTCATGGGTGAAGTCGAAGGCCGCCTGCTTTTGCTGATCCGCCAGTTGGTGTATCGGATGGTCCGGGTCGGGGTAAAAGGTGCAGGCGGCGATAAACAGGCAGCCCGGATAGCGATTGTTACTAACGCAATCCGTCAACGCCCCATAACGCGCCAGCAATTTTTGCTCTTTTGTCAGCTCTTCATCGAGTAATAACTGCCTGCGCCAGATATCAACCTGCTGGCTGAGATAGCGTAGCGCATCATAAAACAGCGCTTCTTTATCCGGCCAGAAACGCAAAAACTCCTCTAACGGGTAGTCAATACGTTCCGCGACCATTTCCGGCGTGGTGTCAGCAATCCCTCTTAATTCAAATAATTGAAGTGTCTGGCTTAAAACATCTTCACGTTGCACGGTAAGTTCCTCCGTTGTCAGAAGCCTGCGTCCCCAACCAAGTGTTGTTTACGGTGTGTGATTGCGCAAATGTGTCGTAAAGGCAGGCGCATCCATAAACCCCGTGACCCGCTGTGCCGGTTGCTCATGGCCTTGCGCATCAAAAAACACAATGGTGGGTAAGCCCAGAACCTGTAAATGGTGCAGCAGCGCTTGATCCTGTGCGTTATTGGCGGTGACATCCGCCTGTAATAACACGGAATTTTTTAATGCTGCCTGAACCCGCGTATCGCTAAAGGTGTACTTCTCAAACTCTTTGCACGCCACGCACCAGTCGGCGTAAAGATCCAGCATCACCGGGCGACCTTTGGCCTGTGCCAGCGCCTGATTAAGGTCATCCACGGTTTTGATGGTAGTAAATGACAGGTGCGCCTGGTTTTGCGCCGCTGGCTGACCAAAGGCCCAGTCCTGCAAGGGACGAGCGCAAACCAGCGCCGCACCTAACAGGACGATTTGCACAATGCGCATCACCGGGCGGGTTGCGCCGAGGCTGGCAATAAAGGCCCAGGCGAAAAAGGCGACGCCGAGCAGCGACCATAAGCGTAAACCCCAGTTATCGCCCAATACTCGCTCAAGCAGGAAAACGGGTAACGCCAGGATCACAAAGCCAAAGGCGATTTTGACCTGCGCCATCCACGGGCCGCTTTTCGGCAGCAGGCGGTTGCCAAAGACGGTAACCAGAATCAGCGGCAATCCCATCCCCAGGGCATACAGATACAGCGTGCCGCCGCCAAGCCACAGATTACCGCTTTGGGCGATATAGAGCAGGATGGCGCTCAGCGGCGCTGTGGTGCAAGGGGAACAAATTAGCCCGGCAATCGCCCCCATAGCGAATACACCGCCTGCGGAACCACCTTGTTGGCGGTTGCTCATCAGCGTTAAGCGGGTTTGCAGCGAGGAGGGCAATTGCAGGGTGAACAGGCCAAACATCGACAGCGCCAGCACAAGAAAAACCACCGACAGGCCAATCAGCACATACGGATGCTGGAGTGCTGCCTGGAACTGGAGACCGGCCGCCGCCACGACCAGGCCCAGCGCGGTATAGGTCAGCGCCATGCCCTGCACATAGATAAATGCCAGCAGCAGCGCGCGGGGCGTTGAAAGGCGTTGTTTGCCCCCCAGCACGATGCCTGAGATCAGCGGGTACATCGGTAAGACGCAGGGGGTGAAGGCCACGCCAATGCCAATCAGCAGCGCCCAGAGGGCGGAGAAGGGCAGCGCGGCTGGAGCCGTATCGTCATTGCCCCTCACCACGGCCCTCTCCCCGGAGGGGCGAGGGGGGATGGATTGGGCAGTGGCTTTCACCTCACTCAACGGAATCACTTTGGTTTCCGGCGGGTAACAGAACCCGGCGTCCGCACAGCCCTGGTAGATCACCGTCAGGGTCGCGCCTTTGGCCGCCTCGGTGATGGTCACCGGCAGGTGCAACTGTTGGCGATAAATCTCGCTCTTGCCATAAAACTCATCGTTATGCGGCTCGCCGAAAGGCAGTTGTGGCGGGGTGATCTCTGCCTGCTGCGCAGTGAGTTTGATTTGCTGGCGATAGAGGTAATAGCCCTCTTTCACCTGCCAGTTCAGCTTGAGTTCATTTTCCTGTTGCTGGAAATCAAACATAAAGGCCTGATCGGCCGGAACAAAACTGGACCGTCCGGGGGCGTCAAATAACCCGGCAAGGGCCGGTGTGCTGCATAACAGCAGAATCAGCGTAAGGATGCGTTGAGCCATGAGAGGTAATCAAAATCTCCGTGAGTAACCGGTATAGCGAGTAATTCTGGGGTCTGATAAGGGTGATGCGATTTTATGCAGGCGAAGAGATCTTCAAGGTGTGCAACGTCAGTTTTGAGCAACAACTGTACTTCATATTCCTGTTCCAGCTTCCCCTCCCAGTAGTACATAGAGGTGGCGCCGGGGAGGAGGGTCACGCAGGCAGCCAGCTTATCGGCCAGCGCTTTGGCGGCCAGCTCCTGGGCCGTCGCTTCATCCGGGGCGGTACAGAGCACAACAACAGTATCAGGCGTGTTCATCGTTAACCTCTTCGCAGCGAAAAGGGGACTATATCACGCACACGAAAAACGGGCCGCAGTACGGCCCGTTTTTAACCACTTTTACAACAGAATACCGCCAATTACGAAACCGAGTATTACGCACAGGGTGATGGCGATAACGCCCGGAACTAAAAAGGCATGGTTAAACACATATTTGCCGATACGCGTTGAACCCGTATCGTCCATTTCCACCGCCGCAAGCAGCGTTGGGTAGGTTGGCAGGACAAACAATGCAGATACCGCAGCAAACGATGCCACGGCGGTCAGCGGGCTGACACCCAGCATCAGTGCCGCAGGCATCAGCGCTTTCGCGGTTGCTGCCTGAGAGTAAAGCAGCGTAGAGGCGAAAAACAGCACCACTGCCAGCAGCCACGGGTAGCTGTTGAGCAGGTTGCCGGCCACAGTCTGGATATCCTGAATGTGGTTTTTCACAAAGGTATCGCCCAGCCAGGCCACGCCCAGGACGCAAATACAGGCGCTCATACCCGATTTAAAGGTGCTGGCGTTGAGAATGTCGCCCGTGTTGATTTTACAGGTCAGGCAAATCAGCGTGGCGATGGTTAACATGAACACCACAATCGCTTCGTTACGTGGCAATACCGGGTTCGTGATAAGACCTACGTTCGGACTGATTGCCGTGGCGTACAGCATGACGGCGATAATCCCAACCAGGAACAGCAGCACGGAACGTTTGGCATGCGGCTTCATCTCGAAAACTTTACTGCCGCGCAGTTTGATTTCCCCTCTTGCCAGACGCTCCTGGTAAACCGGATCATCTTTCAACTCAGCGCCGAGGAAGTTACACACAATAGCCGTCAGCATAACGGCAATCAGCGTAACAGGAATACAGACCGCCAGCAGCGTCAGATAACTCACACCGAGCGGTTCCAGAATGCCGGCAAAAAAGACGACAGCCGCAGAGATGGGGGAGGCGGTAATAGCGATTTGCGAAGCCACGACGGCAATGGAAAGTGGTCGGGAAGGACGAATCCCTTGCTCTTTCGCCACTTCGGTAATGACCGGCAGCGTAGAAAACGCCGTATGACCGGTACCCGCCAGGATGGTCATAAACCAGGTGACCAGCGGGGCGAGAAAAGTAATGTATTTCGGATGACGGCGCAGCATACGCTCCGCAATACTCACCAGGTAATCCATGCCCCCTGCCACCTGCATCGCGGCAATAGAGGCGATGACCGCCATGATGATTTCAATCACATCGAAGGGTATAGCGCCGGGTTTGATTTGAAAAAAGAGTGTCAGTACAAGCACCCCGAAACCACCGGCAAAACCGATGCCGATACCGCCGAGTCTGGCCCCCAGGTAAATAGCAAGCAGGACGAGTACAAGTTCTGCAGCAAACATAATTGCCTTCCTTGTTGATGAAATGAGAATGATTTTTTTTACTGCAGGCTAAAAAAAAGGCACGTCAGAGCTGACGTGCCTTGTGGCTTTAGCCGTCAGTGTTACTGTTCGCTTTCATCGGTATAACGCTTCGCCTTATAGGCCGGATGCATCAGGTTCTGTGCGGAGAAAATGTCATCCAGCTCCGCTTCCGTCAGCAGACCGCGCTCCAGCACGACCTCGCGCACACTCTTGCCCGTTTCGGCGCAGATTTTGCCGACGATGTCACCGTTATGGTGGCCAATAAACGGGTTGAGGTAGGTCACAATACCAATCGAGTTATAGACATAGCCTTCGCACACAGACTTGTTAGCCGTGATACCGCTGACGCATTTTTCCAGCAGGTTGTAGCAGGCGTTGGTCAAAATGTGGATGGACTCAAACATGGCCTGGCCAATCACTGGCTCCATCACGTTCAACTGTAACTGGCCCGCTTCGGACGCCATGGTTACGGTGGTGTCGTTACCGATGACTTTGAAGCACACCTGGTTCACCACTTCCGGCACGACCGGGTTCACTTTAGCCGGCATGATGGACGAGCCTGCCTGCAGTTCCGGCAGGTTGATTTCGTTCAGACCCGCACGTGGACCCGAAGAGAGCAGTCGCAGGTCATTACAGATTTTGGACATTTTGACGGCCAGGCGTTTCAGCGCGCTGTGTACCATCACGTAAGCACCGCAGTCGGAGGTCGCTTCAATCAGGTCTTCTGCCGGTACTACAGGCAGGTTGCTCACTTCCGCCAGTTTTTGCACCGCCAGTTGCTGGTAGCCATCCGGGGTGTTCAGACGTGTGCCGATAGCCGTTGCGCCGAGGTTCACTTCCAGCAGCAGCTCAGAGGTGCGCAGCAGGTTTTTCGTCTCTTCATTCAGCAGTACGTTGAAGGCGTGGAACTCTTGTCCCAGCGTCATCGGAACGGCGTCCTGCAACTGTGTACGGCCCATTTTCAGGATGTCACGGAACTCATCCGCTTTGTGTTCAAAACCTTCACCTAACTGAGTGATGGCATCGACCAGCTTGAGGATGGAGGTATACACCGCGATACGAAAACCGGTCGGGTAGGCGTCGTTGGTGGACTGGCATTTATTGACGTGGTCGTTCGGGTTGAGGTACTGGTATTCGCCTTTCTGGTGGCCCATGAGCTCCAGACCGATGTTGGCCAGTACTTCGTTGGTGTTCATGTTTACTGATGTCCCTGCGCCGCCCTGATAGACGTCGACCGGGAACTGGTCCATGCATTTGCCGTTATTCAGGACTTCATCACATGCCGCCACGATGGTGTTCGCAATGCTCTTAGGAATGGTTTGCAGCTCCTTGTTGGCCAGAGCAGCCGCTTTTTTCACCATTACCATTCCCCGGACAAACTCCGGGATGTCGCTGATTTTGCTGTTACTAATGTAGAAGTTCTCAATCGCTCTAAGAGTATGCACACCATAATAGGCATCCGCTGGAACTTCCCTTGTGCCCAACAAATCTTCTTCGATACGAATGTTGTTTAACATGTGAACCTTCTTTATCAAGCTACGAATGAATACACCAAACACACAGTATATATGTGGTTATGTGTGATTTCGGGCCGACGATTATCCCCTTAATCGGCCAGATATCTGCGATCATATGCTGATCCGAGCGAAAAGCCGTAATCTGGATCACTTATTATCTTAGCCGCTTTATCAGAATCATTAATCTGTGAAATGAATCACCGCTATCGCAGCGCTGGAAAAAATAGTTTCCGCGGAAAATTGAATTTTCCGGCAGTTGTCACCATCTCAGTAAGTATGCGAATCGCAAAAATTTACCGACAGGCGCCAGTGGCGTCTGTCCACTGAGGAGAAACCAGTGCGCTGGATACCGCTGATTGCTGTTTTTTTATACGTCTACATCGAGATATCGATTTTCATTCAGGTGGCGCACGTGTTTGGCGTGCTGATGACGCTTATCCTGGTCATTTTTACTTCGGTTATCGGGATGTCTCTGGTGCGTAATCAGGGCTTCAAAAACTTTCTGTTGATGCAGCAAAAGCTGGCGACAGGGGAAAGCCCGGCGGCCGAGATGATTAAAAGCGTGTCGCTGATTATTGCAGGTTTACTGCTGGTGCTGCCGGGGTTCTTTACCGATTTCCTCGGCTTACTGCTGCTGTTGCCTCCGGTACAAAAACATCTGACGCTTAAGCTGATGCCGCATTTACGTTTTTCCCGTATGCCGGGCGGCGGCTTTAGCACCGGGCCTGGTAATACGTTTGAAGGGGAGTACCAGCGCAAAGATGATCAGCGCGACCGCCTGGATAACAAAGACGATCGCTAAACATTTTGTAGCCCGGAAGGCGAAGCCGCCTTCCGGGTTTACGACCGCTGAACCGCCACGCCGCGCCTGGGTAAAAATGCCCACAGACCTGCCAGCATCACAATCGCATACAGACTCTTCCAGCCAGGAATGGCCAGCAGCAGTAAGCACAGAATGCTGCCCACCCAGGCCAGCACTTTATAACGCCCTTTCAACAGGCGGCACCCTGCCAGCATGCACAGCAAATAAATCAGAATGAAAATGCCGTTGGCATAAATGATGAGCGTGTCGAGATTAATGGCAAATGCGTAGATACCCAGCGTACAGATAACGCAGCAAATCAGGACGGCATTCAGCGCGTTAAGCGGGATTTGTCGGGAGGACAAACGCGCCAGCGGGCTTTGCGGCTTGTATTGTGCCTGCGACCAGACCAGCCGGGCGAAGCTCTGAATATAGATATTGAGACTGGCAAAACAGGCCAGATAACCGATGATGCAGGCAATCCACTGCGCCTGCTTGCCGAACAGCTCAACGACGATGATCGGTAAAGACGCCGCGGCACCTGCGCTATGCCAGAGCGGGAAATGCAGCACCACCACGGTACAGGCCCAGTAGACTGAGCCGGCCAGAATCAGGCCAATCATCAGTGCGCGGGGGAAGTCGCGTTCAGGATGCTTAAACTCCGAGGCCAGATGAGCAAAGGCTTCCAGGCCGACGAAGCACCAGAACATCACCGCCAGCGAGGCGGTCATGCCGGAGAGGGGAACCTCGGCCGGAGCCGGAAAAGACAGGGCGCTAAAGGAGAGCCCACCACGCCACCAGATGGCGATGATCAATGCAACGATAAGCCCGGCAATGATGGATTGCAGGTTAGCGCTGGAACCCGCACCGCGCGTCCCGATGAGCCAGATGAGTGCCAGGGTGGCAAGCTCGGCTATCAGCAGTTGCGCGCCCTGCCAGCCAAACATACCCTGCCAGAAACCGGCGGCGATATGCAGTGCCGCGGGCAACCCTACCGGGATCACTGACAGAAATAACCAGCCGGTGACGCGCTCCAGTCGTGAGCCAAACGCCATGCCGACAAAGTGGGCAACGCCGCCCGCGCTGGGAAACTGACGACCAAGAACGGCGAAGACGATAGCGACCGGAAAGACCAGCAGAATGAGTACAGGCCAGGCCCACAGGCTGCTGTCACCTGCCGCCAGCGCAGCCAGCGCCGGAACGGCAAAAACCCCGGTGCCCAGTAACGATGTTGAAAGTAACCCAATTCCCTGAGCCAGCCCCAGCTCCTGTTTCAGTCCACTCATGGCCCGTATCCCGCACGTCATCGCAAAGTAAAGTGGGATAATGCTATCACAATCAATTTTACTTATGGCTGTTGGTGCGCCTGCCTCTTCTCACGGATTGCGTTTTCCCTTTTCTTGCCGGCCTGGGGCTTTGTGCGAATTTTTTTTTAAAGTCCCCCCTTGAAGGGGGAAAAACCCATCCCCATCTCTCTGGTCACCAGCCGGAGAACCGATTGCGGGCCGGCGTCACCCATAACTGATAATGACTTTCTCAAAGGAGAGCTATCAATGAGTATTCGTCCGTTACATGATCGTGTGATCGTCAAACGTAAAGAAGTTGAATCTAAATCCGCTGGCGGCATCGTTCTGACCGGTTCTGCAGCAGGCAAATCAACTCGTGGCGAAATCATCGCTGTCGGTAAGGGCCGCATCCTGGAAAACGGTACAGTGCAGCCACTGGACGTGAAAGTGGGCGACATCGTGATTTTCAATGATGGTTACGGTGTTAAAGCTGAGAAGATCGACAATGAAGAAGTGTTGATCATGTCCGAAAGCGACATTCTGGCAATTGTTGAAGCGTAATCCGCGAACGACACTGAACATACGAATTTAAGGGAAAGATTAAAATGGCAGCTAAAGACGTAAAATTCGGTAACGACGCTCGTGTGAAAATGCTGCGCGGCGTAAACGTACTGGCAGACGCAGTTAAAGTGACCCTGGGCCCGAAAGGCCGTAACGTAGTGCTGGATAAATCCTTCGGCGCGCCGACCATCACTAAAGATGGTGTTTCTGTAGCACGTGAAATCGAACTGGAAGACAAGTTCGAAAACATGGGTGCTCAGATGGTGAAAGAAGTGGCCTCTAAAGCGAACGACGCTGCAGGCGACGGTACCACCACCGCTACCGTACTGGCGCAGGCTATCATCACCGAAGGCCTGAAAGCTGTGGCTGCGGGCATGAACCCGATGGACCTGAAACGCGGTATCGACAAAGCCGTTCTGGCCGCTGTTGAAGAGCTGAAAGCACTGTCCGTACCGTGCTCTGACTCTAAAGCGATTGCTCAGGTTGGTACTATCTCCGCTAACTCCGACGAAACCGTAGGTAAACTGATCGCAGAAGCGATGGACAAAGTCGGTAAAGAAGGCGTGATCACCGTTGAAGACGGTACCGGTCTGCAGGACGAACTGGACGTGGTTGAAGGTATGCAGTTTGACCGCGGTTACCTGTCCCCTTACTTCATCAACAAGCCGGAAACTGGCGCAGTAGAACTGGAAAGCCCGTTCATCCTGCTGGCTGATAAGAAAATCTCCAACATCCGCGAAATGCTGCCGGTTCTGGAAGCCGTTGCGAAAGCAGGCAAACCGCTGGTTATCATCGCAGAAGACGTTGAAGGCGAAGCGCTGGCGACCCTGGTTGTCAACACCATGCGTGGCATCGTGAAAGTGGCTGCGGTTAAAGCGCCGGGCTTCGGCGACCGTCGTAAAGCTATGCTGCAGGACATCGCTACCCTGACTGGCGGTACCGTGATCTCCGAAGAGATCGGTATGGAGCTGGAAAAAGCGACTCTGGAAGACCTGGGCCAGGCGAAACGCGTTGTGATCAACAAAGACACCACTACCATCATTGATGGCGTGGGCGACGAAGCGGCAATTCAGGGCCGTGTTGGTCAGATTCGTCAGCAGATCGAAGAAGCGACTTCCGATTACGACCGTGAAAAACTGCAAGAGCGCGTAGCCAAACTGGCTGGCGGCGTTGCGGTTATCAAAGTCGGTGCTGCTACCGAAGTTGAAATGAAAGAGAAAAAAGCACGTGTTGAAGATGCCCTGCACGCGACCCGTGCTGCGGTAGAAGAAGGCGTGGTTGCGGGTGGTGGTGTTGCGCTGATCCGCGTAGCAAGCAAAATCGCTGGCCTGAAAGGTCAGAACGAAGACCAGAACGTGGGTATCAAAGTTGCGCTGCGCGCAATGGAAGCTCCGCTGCGTCAGATCGTGCTGAACTGCGGTGAAGAGCCGTCTGTTGTGGCTAACACCGTGAAAGCGGGCGACGGTAACTACGGTTACAACGCATCTACCGAAGAATACGGCAACATGATCGAGATGGGTATCTTGGATCCGACTAAAGTGACCCGTTCTGCGCTGCAGTACGCGGCATCTGTAGCCGGCCTGATGATCACCACCGAGTGCATGGTGACCGACCTGCCGAAAGGCGACGCGCCTGACTTAGGTGCTGCTGGTGGTATGGGTGGCATGGGCGGTATGGGCGGCATGATGTAAGTTAATCTTCATACTTCAAGCCGCAGGTGCGTTGGCTGCGCTCATTCACCCCAGTCACTTACTTATGTAAGCTCCCGGGGATGAATGGACTTGCCGCCTGCCTGCAACCTGAACTATTCGATTAAATAAGCATCTCGCTAAAAATGAGAAACCCCCGGGCAGAAATGGCCGGGGGTTTTTCTTTTGGTCATCTTTTTAGTATAAGATTCAGACACGGACGCAAGACGTCCAGCTCATTGATTGTGGGGAATAACATGCACGTTAAATATTTAGCAGGGATTGTCGGCGCAACGTTGTTACTGGCAGGCTGTAGCGCCGGTAATGAGCTTTCTTCGGGCGGGCAGAATGTTCGCTTCGTAGAAGATAAACCTGCAGCAAACTGTCAGTATCTGGGTACCGCAACGGGTAAACAAAGCAACTGGCTTTCTGGCCAGCATGGTGAAGAGGGTGGCTCAATGCGCGGTGCGGCTAACGACCTGCGTAACCAGGCTGCCCAAATGGGCGGCAACGTGCTGTTCAGCGTCTCCAGCCCGACACAAGGCTTTATGTCCAGCTTCGTGCCGACAGCCAGCGAAATGACCGGTCAGGTTTATAAATGCCCGCAGTAACGTAAACTGCATTGCTCCCATTTATAAATGGGAGCAGTGATCCTGATGTTGTCTGTATGTTTTATTATTCATATTATTTTTCTAAACTCACGTTTTAATCGTAACTGTTTAATTCTTAATCATATTTTTTATTGGTTTATAAATTAAAACCGAACGTCTTTTATTTTTATCCCCCACGTATATTAAGATTTCTTAAGCTTTCACTTGTGTGAGAGTTTTCACATCTTTTTTTCAATTCGTAAAGTAAAAGTTAACTTAACGCTAAAGTTTTAATAAAGCGTTCCGATAAATAAAACCGAAGTGTGAAAGGACTCTCCCTCATGGTGGTTATTCATCATGATATATCAAAGATACTAAAGTTAAATTGGAGAGGTATGATGAACATCACCAAACGGTTATTACTCGCTTTTTCTCTACTTATCATTAGCTTGATTGGCACGAATATCATTGCAATGATTTCTTTATCAAAAATTAGTGAGGACACTAATTATTTCCAGGAAAATATTCTTCCCAGCCTGACGACAATGAATAAGGAAATGATTCAGGCTACAGGTGTTCGTTCGCAACTTTATTTGCATGGTTTAACCGAAGACCAGGCGCAAATGGATGTCATTAAACAAAATGCCAACAAAATTTATGATGAGCTCCTTGCAAAACATCAATACTATCTTAAAGAATTAGCTTCTGACCCGCGTGACGTAGAACTGAGCAATAAAACACTGGCGGATTTACAGGCGTTCCGCGGAGCAATGGACCAATATTTTAAAATATCAGAATCGAATGACCGCAAGGCGATTATCCAAAGCATGCAAAAAGGCGGATTAATCGCAGAAAAAATTGCTGCATTACTTGCTGATTTTAATGACCAGATTGACTACAACACCTCTTTAGTTGTACAGGCGAATGCGGCCAGTAAATCGCTTATTAGCAAAGCACTGATTTTATCAGTGAGCGCAACGCTGGCTGCCACCATTCTTCTTGGGCTGTTTGGTCTGCTTACGGTTTTAAATATTCGTCGCCGTTTAAATGCCATGAGAGATGGCATGGTGCAGATCAGTGAAGACCTTGATCTCAGCAAAAATCTGCCGGCCGGCCGCCAGGATGAAATTGGCCATGCCATCACGGCATTTAACCATCTCGTTGAGCGGGTGGCGGAATCCCTCAGTATGGTGAGAAATGCTTCTGCTTCGGTAAATACTGCGGCAAACGAAATTTCTTTAGGCAATGATGAGCTGTCAGCGCGTACTGAACAACAATCTGCCGCCGTTGTTGAAACTGCTGCCAGTATGGAAGAGCTGAGCTCGACGGTAAAACAGAACGCGCAAAACGCCCAACAGGCAAGTTTGCTGGCTGTTACCGCGTCCGATACGGCGAGTCAGGGTGGTATTGTTGTGGGTAATGCCGTGAGTCGGATGAAAGATATTATCGAAAGCTCACGCCGCATCTCTGAAATTACCACCGTCATTAACGGTATCGCGTTTCAGACTAATATTCTGGCGCTCAATGCCGCCGTTGAGGCTGCGCGTGCGGGCGACCAGGGGCGCGGGTTTGCCGTTGTTGCCGGAGAGGTTCGTTCACTAGCCCAGCGCAGTTCACAGGCTGCAAAAGAGATTGAAGCGCTCATCGGCGAGTCAGTTCATTTTGTAGAAGAAGGTGCAAAACAGGTCGATCTGGCGGGTGAAAGTATGAGTGGGATTGTTCACTCCGTTACCCAGGTTAAAGATTTGATGCAGGAAATTGCCGCAGCGTCTGACGAGCAAAATCGGGGTATTGCGCAGATTGCTCAGGCCATGTCTGAAATGGACACGACAACACAGCAGAACGCCGCTCTGGTTCAGGAATCGTCTGCTGCTGCGGGAAGTCTGGAAGATCAGGCGGTCAAGCTGCAACAACTGGTTGATGTATTCCGTTTACCTGGGGTACAAACGGCGGCGGCTGCGGCCAAAGCCCCTAAACGTCCTCTTAAAATGTCCCCTGTGTCTGCGGCTGCAGGCCATGATGCAGGTTGGGAGACGTTCTAAAGCAGGGCCTTACTGTAATAGCGTCGCACCTTTTGTTCAGGTGCCGGTAATTCCAACGCTGCCACGGAATATCGTGGCAGCGTTTTCGCTATATTATTTTTTGGCTTTTTTTACCGATGGTTTCACCGTGACCTGATGGCGTATCTGGTTCAGCGTATGCATGCATCTATCCAGATTAAGCGGTTCACCCTCTTGCACGTTAATAGCCTGAATGTGTACCTGACAGGCTTTACTGGCGAGTTTTCCCAGCCGTGGGCTGAAAGCCAACAGTCTTTTGGCGATCGCCTGGGTTTCAGGAGTATCGGGAAGACTTCTGGTTTTGATCACCGTACCGCAGAAAGTGGATTTTTTCTTTGTCTCGGCATAGTGGTACAGAAGAATTAAATAGTGATCAAACAATGCCGTTTTCCACTCTGGCTGGGTATAGGTATCGTAGATCATCTTACCGTCAGGCTGGCAATCAACATCATATAGTGGAAGAAAATCCAGTAATGAAGAGATACGCAATGCCAGGTCGCGCATACCAGCGTTATTAATGGCATGAATTAAAACATGGGTAAGTAACTCTATTTGCAGCTCATGAACTTCGAAGGTGAACTTTTCATTATTATGTAACTGCAAAGTAAAAATGAGTTTCCCTTCATCGTAGGTGAAATTATCAATGGCGTTTACGCGATAATTTATATCTGCATTTTCCAGTTCTTCCCTTTTTAACTCAGGAATATGGGCGTGCATTGCTTTGGTTACCGCAGTTTGCGCTGCGATAAAATCATCTCGTTGAGTACCGTCCAGTTCTTTTTGCTTAGAGAGATGATATTCCATGACGACAAAAAGATCGCGTAAAGTTAAAGCCGGAAAGAAAAGCAGCTTCGTGTCACTCTTTTTAATGTTTAGTTTTAGCGCGACGGCAAGAAACTCGTCATTGTTACGTATTACGCCTGCGTTGACACCCGTAATATTCATTTCCATTATGGTTCTCCATAACCATTGTTAAAAACTATATATCCAACTGAACAATAGAATTGGTGAATATATTCTCTGCTATAAACTTAAAAAGAGGATTAAAATACCATAATAAATGCAGTGAACAATCAGATATGCTAAAAAATCGAGCCTGGATGAGAAAACACTATCGTTTTCGTAGATACAGAAAAGCGATGCATTCCAGCACCGCTTTTCTGTTTGAACGGTTAGCTTCTATTGTTGCCGTAACTGCAAATCCAGTGGCGTTTTGCTGGGCTCACCGCCAATTTCCCGGGCCAGTTTCGGCACCATATAGCCTGAGATCAGCGTCAACAGCTCCCGCATAATTTCCCGCGCTTCATCATCGCTAACCATGAAATGGGCCGCGCCCTGAACTTTATCCAGCACATGCAGGTAGTAGGGCATCACGCCAGCATCAAACAACGCGTTACTGAGGTCTGCAAGCGTGCGGGCATTATCATTAACGCCGCGCAACAACACGCTCTGATTAAGCAGTGTTACACCCGCCCGACGCAATTTGGCCATGGACGCGCGAAACTCGTCATCGATTTCCTGGGCATGATTGATATGGTTCACCAGAAGAATCTGCAGGGAAGAACCTGCAAGGCGGGAGACGAATGTGTCAGTGATCCGCGCAGGAATGACAATCGGCAGCCGGCTGTGAATACGCAAGCGCTTGATATGTGGAATGGCTTCAAGCTGCGCGATCAGCCAGTCCAGTTCATGATCTTTCGCCATCAGCGGATCGCCACCGGAGAAAATGATCTCATCAAGTTCCGGTTGCTGGGCAATATAATCCAGCGCAACCTGCCAGTTGCGTTTATTGCCCTGATTTTCCGCATACGGGAAGTGGCGGCGGAAGCAGTAGCGGCAGTTTACCGCACAGCCACCTTTAACCAGCAGCAGAGCACGGTTACGGTACTTATGCAGCAAGCCAGGCACCACACTTTCCTGCTCTTCCAGCGGATCGGTGCTGTATCCTGGGGCGGCAACAAACTCTTCTCTCGCCGTCAGGACCTGACGTAAAAGCGGATCGTTGGGGTCGCCTTTTTTCATTCTCGCGGCAAAAGCGCGGGGCACGCGCAGCGGGAACAGGCGTTTCGCTTCGCGTCCGGCGGTTAAATTTTCGTCAGTGTCTATATTTAAAACACGCAAGAGTTCATCTGGATCGGTTATTACATCGGCAAGTTGCACTAACCAATCTTCTCTGGATGGGGTATTTAGGGTTACAATATGCGCCATTTTGTGGCTTAGCTACCAGTTAACATTTTTAGAGGGCCTTTATGGCGACTTACTATAGCAACGATTTTCGTGCCGGTCTTAAAATCATGCTCGACGGCGAACCTTATGCAGTTGAAGCCAGCGAATTCGTTAAACCAGGCAAAGGTCAGGCATTTGCACGCGTTAAACTGCGCCGCCTGCTGACTGGCACCCGTGTAGAAAAAACCTTCAAATCTACTGACTCTGCCGAAGGCGCAGATGTTATCGATATGAACCTGACTTACCTCTACAACGACGGTGAGTTCTACCATTTCATGAACAACGAAACCTTCGAGCAGTTGGCTGCCGATGCGAAAACCGTTGGTGACAGCGCGAAATGGCTGCTGGATCAGGCTGAGTGCATCGTGACGCTGTGGGATGGCCGTCCGATCGCTGTGACTCCGCCGAACTTTGTTGAACTGGAAATCATTGAAACCGATCCAGGTCTGAAAGGTGATACCGCGGGTACCGGTGGTAAGCCGGCTACGCTGAGCACTGGCGCAGTGGTTAAAGTTCCGCTGTTCGTACAGATCGGTGAAGTGATTAAAGTGGATACGCGTTCCGGCGAATATGTATCCCGCGTGAAGTAATTCACTTTATCTTTTAGGCTGCCTCTTTGTTGGCTGTGCTTAGAGAAACCCCAGTTAACCCGTTAAATAGTTTGCTGGGATTTCTTGCTTGTCGCCACAATGCAGCCTGAATGATTTGTCTATTGTGAAATGTTGGTGCGCTCACCTTATTGCACCTTTGCTTTTCCAGGGCAGGAATGATGAAACGTCTTCTCAGTCTTGTAGCACTCTTTCTTCTCACCACCACTTTGCTGGCGGGCTGTAATACCGCGCGTGGCTTTGGTGAAGACATCAAACATCTCGGCAACTCTATCTCGCACGCTGCCAGCTAATTTCTTCCTGTCGTCCTAAAAATCGCCGATATTCCGCCAGGTTGCGCAATCTTGTCTATTCTTAAGTGGCTATGCACAAACAATATTGGCTACATAAGGAAGATATTATGGTTAAGAAGACATTTGCTGCGATCTTTACTGTACTGGTTCTTTCCTCAGCGCTGACTGCTTGTAACACCACGCGTGGTGTCGGTCAGGATATCTCTGAGGGTGGTAGCGCTATTTCTGGCGCAGCGACAAAAGCGCAGCAGTAATTCCTGCCAGTACGCGGTACGGCCAGTGCCGTACCGTTAATTCAGGTTGTCTTGCACGGTGTCTGGTGCTTCGGGGAGCGAAAGGAACGGTGTAAAACGGTTACCCATCCCCAGCTTCATCCGAATATTGCGCTTATAGGTATACACCGTCTTACCGTTGATGCTCATTTTGGACGCAATAGATTGATTGCTGCGGCCTTCCATCCACAATGACAGTACTTTTTCTTCCTGGCGTGTGAGCAACGGGGTGGCTATCTGTGGCCCGGTTCGCACGGGGCGGGACAGAACGGCATGATCAATGACTTTAGCCAGCGTTTCCATCGGCTCACTTTTTTGCAGCGTTGCCTGTACCTGATACTGGGCGCAATACGCCATGAGTTGGGCATCTTCCCCTGACTGCAAAAGGATAAGATGGTTATCTTTACCGCAGGCGGTGAACAGTGAGGAAAGTTGCTGAATATGGTGGAGATCATTCTTAAAGCCGTAAAGATCGGCAATGATCAAGTCCGGCTGCCATTGCACAATATGCTCTTTTGCCAGCATCAGGTTATTCAGCGAAGTCACAAGGAATGAAGCCGGGAAAAAATCAGTCTGATTGAGCCAGCTTTCCAGCCCCGTACGGGTGAAGTAACAACGGTCAATCAAGAGAATTTTGAACATATTTTTCTTCGCAGTAAGAATATTGACGCACGGCTTCCCGTTGCTGGCAGCACTTCATCATAGGGGGTACTTATGGGGAATAAATGCGCGAACTGCGTTGCTATCTGTAGCTATTTCTTGCTTTAAGTCACTTAAATCTGCGCAATTCCGCAAAAATTGCATTCCGTTTGTAACCAGGTCAAAATTTATCTCTCTCAACCAGCCTGTCGGGACGACCCGATTGCGCAACACTCAATGGGGACGGCCCCGCACTGGAGCCACCTATGTCATGGATAATTCTTTTTATCGCTGGTCTTCTTGAAGTCGTTTGGGCTATTGGCCTGAAATACACGCACGGTTTTACCCGCCTTGTACCCAGCGTGATTACCGTAACGGCGATGATCGTTAGCATCGTGATGTTGTCATGGGCGATGAAAAGCCTGCCCACAGGAACGGCGTATGCCGTCTGGACAGGCATTGGCGCCGTGGGGGCTGCTATCACGGGGATTGTGTTATTCGGTGAATCGGCCAATCCCGCGCGCCTGCTAAGCCTGGCACTGATTGTCGCGGGGATTATCGGCCTTAAGCTCAGTACGCCTTAAAAGGTCTGATTTATCCACAGAAGTTTTTCAACCGCAAAACCTTCGCGGGCTGCGATATCAACGAGCTGTTTTTTCACCGCATCCGGAAGCGTCGGTGTGCGTGACAAAATCCACAGATAGTCCCGATCCGGCCCGCATACCAGCGCATATCGGTAATCTTTGTCCAGCGCAACGACGTTATAGCCGCCATAGAAAGGACCGAAGAACGAGACCTTAAGTGCGGCCTTACGCGTATCACCGGTAAAGTACGCCTTCCCGACCGATTGTTGCCACATGCCGCGTTCCGGATTGTAGCCTTTATTGATGACCTGAATGCCGCCGTCATCCATTGTGCTGTAGGTCGCGGTCACCTTTTCCAGGCCACGCTCGAAGCGGTGGTCAAAGCGGGCAATTTCATACCAGCGGCCAAGGTAACGTTGCGCATCGAAGTTATCCACCACGGTGACGCCAGAAGGGGGAGTAGGAGAGCTACAGGCTACAACCAAAAATGCAGCAGCAGCCGTTGCGATAATCGGCAACAAACGCATGATTTTTTCCTTCCAGTTTTTTACTTAAGTGTAGAAGCTGGCGGGAAAAATGCTCTCCCGCCAGAGCGGGAGAGCGAGGTGAATTAAAGGAAGATGACCCCGATCAGGGTGACCACTGTCAGAATAGCGGCGAGGCCATAGAAGACCCATTTCCCGCTGGGGATATGGACTTTAATATCATGCATGGCATGGTGCAGACGGTGCAGCCCGCACCATAGCGGCAGAACAATCATCAGGAATAAAAACGCACGGCCGATAAAGCTTTGGGCGAATGCCAGTACACGTTCGTAGCCGAGCGCTTCACCGGGGTAGAGACCCAGCGGTAGCAGCACGCCAACCAGCAGAATCATCACCGGCGCGATAATCGCACTCCACATGCCGCCTGCGCCGAACAGCCCCCAGAAGACGGGTTCATCGGAACGTTTTGGGTTTGGATTGATCACCTTTGGCCTCCTTACCAGAACAGTGCAACGAAAAGAATGACCACCGTCGCCAGCACGGTCACGACCCACAGCCCTCTGATAACCGGCTCGGGTTTAAGCTTTTCGCTTTTGATGATGATATTCGACGCTTTTGGCGCCAGTTCAAACCAGGTTTTGGTGTGCAGCAACGCTGCCGCCAGGGCAATCAGGTTCAGGATCACCACTATTGGGTTTCGCAGGAAGGTAACAAATCCTTCCCAGGATTCCGGACCATGTTTTAAGGAAAAAAGTCCGCAGATCAAAATGATGCTGAACCATACCGCCGGTAACGCTGTTCCTTCACGCAGCATATAGAAGCGATAAAACGGCAGCGATTTCCACCAGGTCGACGGCATTGGCCGGACATAGGGTTTGCGTTTAGTCGTCATGATGCGCTCCTTAGCGTGGTTTCAGAGTGGCGATAAGAAAGTCTTTCGAGCTTTCCACTTTGCCCTGCTGGATAGCGGCCGCCGGGTCGACATGTTTCGGGCACACTTCCGAGCAGTAGCCCACAAAGGTACAGCTCCAGACGCCATTTGGACTGTTCAACTGCGGCATACGCTGCTGTTTCCCGTGGTCGCGGTTATCCAGATTGTAGCGGTGCGCCAGCGTGATGGCCGCCGGGCCAATAAACTCCGGATTGAGGCCAAACTGCGGACATGCCGCATAGCACAGGCCACAGTTGATACAGCCGGAGAACTGATGGTATTTCGCCATCTGCGCCGGGGTTTGCTTGTTCGGCCCCTGATCCGGTGTCCGCGAATTGCCAATGATGTACGGCTTAATGGCCTCCAGGCTTTCGATAAAGTGAGTCATGTCGACCACTAAATCGCGCTCGATAGGGAAGTTGGCCAGCGCCTCGATTTTTAGCCCTTTCGTGTAGTCACGTAAAAACGTTTTACAGGCCAGCTTCGGCACTTTGTTGACCATCATGCCGCAGGAACCGCAAATCGCCATACGGCAGGACCAGCGATAACTGAGGTCCGGCGCCAGGTTATCCTTTATATAACCCAGCGCGTCCAGCAGCGACGTTTGCTCATCGTAAGGCACATCATAAAAGGCGCTGTGCGGAGCGGTATCCACTTCCGGGTTATATCGCACCACCTCAACTTTCAGGGTTTGCATCTCAGCCATGGGTCGACTCCTTCTTCTCAGCGGCTTCCGCTTCGCCACCGTAAACACGTTTCGCAGGCGGCAGCGTCGTTATCTTCACGTCGCTGTAATCGAGACGGGTAGTACCGTCTGCGTCCCGGTACGCCAGGGTGTGCTTGAGGAAGTTGACGTCATCGCGCTCCGTGCAGCCCTCATCCAGACGTTGATGCGCCCCGCGCGACTCTTTACGTGCCAGCGCGGAATGAGCCATACATTCGGCGACGTTCAGGCCGTGCCCCAGTTCGATGGTATAAAGGATGTCGGTATTGAACACGCTGGAAGTATCGGTGATGCGCACGCGTTTGAAACGCTCTTGCAGCTCCGCCAGTTTATCAACGGTTTTTTGCATCAGCTCTGGCGTACGGTAGATACCGCAGCCCTCTTCCATTGACTCACCCATTTCGTCGCGAATTTTCGCCCAGTTTTCCGTGCCTTCCTGATTAACCAGATTTTTCAGGCGTTGCTCAACGTCGGCGGCCTGTGCGTTCAGCGCAGCGTCGCTGGCCGCTGTCGCGGAGGCGGCGCGCGCCATTGCTTGTTCACCTGCCAGACGACCAAACACCACCAGCTCTGCCAGCGAGTTTGAGCCAAGACGGTTTGCGCCATGCAGACCAACAGATGAACACTCACCCACAGCAAACAGCCCTTTGATACGGGTTTCGCACTGCTGATCGGTTTCGATACCGCCCATGGTGTAGTGCGCGGTGGGGCGTACAGGAATCGGTTCTTTTACTGGATCCACGCCAACGTAGGCTTTTGCCAGTTCGCAAATAAACGGCAGACGCTCCAGCAGTTTTTTCTCACCCAGATGGCGCAAGTCGAGATGGACGACATCGCCGCGCGGGGTCGAAATGGTGTTGCCTTTACGCCATTCATGCCAGAACGCCTGCGACACTTTATCGCGCGGCCCCAGCTCCATATATTTGTTCTTCGGTTCGCCCAGCGGGGTTTCTGGCCCCATGCCGTAATCCTGCAGATAACGGTAGCCGTTTTTGTTGACCAGGATACCGCCTTCGCCACGGCAGCCTTCCGTCATCAAAATACCGGAACCCGGCAGCCCGGTGGGGTGATACTGGACAAACTCCATATCACGCAGCGGTACGCCATGAGCAAGCGCCATGCCCATTCCGTCGCCGGTGACGATACCGCCATTGGTGTTGTAACGGTAAACGCGACCCGCACCGCCTGTCGCCATAACGACCGCGTTGGCACGAATCTGCACCAGCGTGCCTTCCATCATGTTCATCGCGACTAACCCACGCACCTGGCCATCGTCGACCAGAATATCCAGCACGAAGTGCTCGTCGAAACGCTGAATTTGCGGGAACTGAAGTGATGCCTGGAAGAGGGTGTGTAGCATATGGAAGCCGGTTTTATCTGCGGCAAACCAGGTGCGTTCGATCTTCATGCCGCCAAAGCGGCGAACGTTGACAGAACCATCGGGGCGGCGGCTCCACGGGCAGCCCCAGAGTTCAAGCTGCGTCATTTCGGTGGGGCAATGACGGACAAAGTAGTCAACGACATCCTGCTCGCACAGCCAGTCGCCACCGGCTACAGTGTCGTGAAAATGGTACTCGAAGCTATCATGATCCTGTGCAACGGCTGCGGAACCGCCTTCTGCGGCCACGGTGTGGCTGCGCATGGGATAAACTTTTGAAATAAGGGCGATTTTAGCATTTGGATTTGCCTGGGCGGCTGCTATGGCGGCACGTAAACCCGCGCCACCCGCGCCAATTACAGCAAGATCGGCTTGAAAAGTTTGCACGACATTCCTCCTGATTATTGTTATTTCGCAACCCTTTCTGATCTGACCAGCCAGGGCCTCGAATACGATTCCACTGCTCCTTTATTGGTATGCATTATAATCTTAGGATGGTGAGGGAAATTTGACCTGTTCGATTTTTTTAACGTATGAATGGCCTAAAACATCATTGATTTTGATTAATTTAATTACAAAACCCCCAACCTTTAGTGTTTTTACCTCCCGTCGCTGAACCTTATTCCGCTCAAAATTTGTCTCTCTGAGCTGATACGGGTAGACTTCGTGCCCTTGTTTGAATTCGGAGAACGTACCATGAGCGAGACGGCAACCTGGCAGCCGAGCGCATCCATCCCTAACTTATTAAAACGCGCAGCAATTATGGCGGAAATTAGGCGTTTCTTCGCCGATCGCGGCGTGTTAGAGGTGGAAACGCCTTGTATGAGCCAGGCCACGGTAACCGATATTCATCTGTTCCCGTTTGAGACCCGTTTCGTTGGTCCCGGCCATTCGCAAGGGATGAATCTTTATCTGATGACCAGCCCGGAATACCACATGAAGCGTCTTCTGGCGGCAGGATGTGGCCCGGTTTTCCAACTGTGCCGTAGCTTCCGTAATGAGGAAATGGGGCGTCATCATAATCCTGAGTTCACCATGCTGGAGTGGTACCGTCCGCACTACGATATGTATCGTTTGATGAATGAAGTGGATGACCTTCTGCAACAGGTGCTGGAGTGCCCGGCAGCGGAATCACTCTCTTATCAGCAGGCTTTCCAGCGCTACCTGGAAATCGATCCACTTTCTGCGGATAAAACTCAACTGCGTGAAGTGGCGGCGAAGCTTGATTTAAGCAATATCGCAGACACTGAAGAAGACCGCGATACCTTGCTGCAACTGCTGTTCACCATGGGCGTTGAGCCGCATATCGGCAAAGACCGTCCGGCGTTTGTCTACCACTTCCCGGCAAGTCAGGCCGCGCTGGCGCAAATCAGCACCGAAGATCACCGCGTGGCGGAACGCTTTGAGGTCTACTTCAAAGGTATTGAACTGGCGAATGGTTTTCATGAACTGACCGATGCCCGCGAACAGCAGCAGCGTTTTGAGCAGGATAATCGCAAGCGTGCCGCACGTGGTCTGCCGCAGCAACCGGTGGATACAAATCTGCTGGAGGCGCTGAAGGCCGGTATGCCGGATTGCTCCGGTGTGGCGCTGGGCGTTGATCGCCTGGTGATGCTGGCGCTGGGGGCGGAAAGCCTCGCCGAGGTAATGGCGTTTACCGTCGATCGCTCCTGATTTTTCGGCTTCACCATCCGGTATGCGGCTACGCCTTATCCGGGCAACGGTCTGATGGCGTTGATCATCGAAGCCTCTCCCGGTGGGAGAGGCAGTCAGAGTAGCCCCGATAAGCGTATTGGGGAAAGATTACACACTTCCCGCCGGACGATTCCCTTTCCCTGCCGATGTCAGCGTGCGCGCCGTGCGCTTGCCGTCCAGACTTTCAAGCCGCATCTGGAACGGTGGGAACGGCAGATCGATGCCATGTTCGCGGAAGCCCGCCAGAATCAACTGATGAATCTCGTGGCGCAGCGGCATACGGTGCCCCATCTCGGCGGCGTAGATACGCAGTTCAAATAGCTGAATCCCTTGCTGGAGGTCCACCAGAAACACTTCCGGGGCAGGGTTATCAATCACAAACGTACAACGTTCTGCGGCGGTATAAAGGATCTGCGTTACCTCTTCGCTGTTGGCATCGGCGGGTGCCGGAACCGTCAGCACCACACGCGTCACCGAATCCGACAGTGACCAGTTGATAAACTGCTCGGTAATAAAGGCCTTATTGGGTACGATGATCTCTTTGCGATCCCAGTCGCTGATCGTCGTGGCGCGGGTATTGATCTTCGTGACGCTACCGGTCAGATCGCGGATCGTCACGGTATCACCGATGCGGATCGGCTTTTCAAACAGAATGATCAGGCCGGAAATGAAGTTAGCGAAGATCTCCTGCAGGCCAAAGCCCAGACCGACGCCAAGCGCGGCAACCAGCCACTGCAATTTCGCCCATTCGATCCCGATCATTGAGAATCCAACCAGCCCGCCAAACAGCATTAACAGATATTTGGTGATGGTGGTGATGGCATAACCGGTGCCGGGGGTGAGATCCAGATGCTGCAACAGGGCAAGCTCAAGCAGCGCCGGAAAGTTACGCACCAGTTGCGTGGTGATGATAAACACCAGAATGGCAATCAACACCGCGCCGAGAGTGATGGGCTCAAGGCTTTCCACCCCCTGCACCGTGGAGGTGACATCCCACAGGGAAATGTTCTCCAGGAAGCCGAAAGCTGAGTGGATTTCTGACCACAGCACAATGACGGAGAGCAGCGCGATAAGCATCAGGATCGAGCGCACCAGGCGCAGCGATTGCACGCTGATGGCATCCAGATCGAGCTCTTTCTCATCTATCTCGACCGATCCTTCGGTACTGGTGGAGTGCGGCGTCTCATCTTCGCCTTTCGCACGTTGGGCGAGGATCTCAGCGCGACGATGGCGGGCACGATCGAACGCCAGACGGCGGCGTTGGATCAGCATCCAGCGGCGGATAATGTGATAGACCACTAACAGCAGGAACCAGATGGCGACGGAGGTTTCCAGACGCGCCAGCAGAGCCTGCGAGGTGGCCAGATAGCCCACCGCAGCAGCCAGAATCGCAATCAGCGGGGCGCTTAACAGAAGGTTCCATAGCAGGCGGTTCGGCATGTTATCACCCGAACCGGTCTTATCGACATAGAGCGGGATCCCGGCGCGTTTAAGGCTGAGTGTGACGACCGCCAGCGCACCACAAATTAGAATAAAACAGAGCCTGCCCAGCGACCCGGAAAACTCCCGGTCATTGAGGTTATCGAACATGATCAGCGCCATAATCAATGGCACGATAAAACCAATGCTCATCAGATAGTTGCGCATTCCACGCGCCACGCGATGACGCGGCCAGCCGAAATGGGCGACAAATAATCCGGTTGGGCGGGCGAAAGTGGCGCAAATCATCACGACCCACAGTAGCGGAACGGTCGCGGTGACGCCGTCGCCAATCGCTACGGCCAGCGGATACGGCCAGGCTTCCTGTAAGCCGTACCCCAGCGTTGCCCACAATACGGGAAGCGGAAGGGCGACCAGAATCGACCAGAACACCGTACGCATTGTCAGCCAGAAATGGTCCTGAGTGACTTTGCCGACTTTGGCGCTGGAACGCTCGAGGAAACGGGTGAAATGCTTACGCGAGTAGAGGCTGAAACCTACGAGGATGAGCGCGCCAAAAAGCGGGAACAGCGTCTCTTTGCTGGTTAGCATCATTGCGCTGGCTTTGCCGAGTTGGCTAAAGGTATCCAGCGAGATCAGGCGTCGCAGATCCTGCACGATTTCAACCGGCCAGCTCAGGCTCATTGGACTGACGTCCGCCGTCCAGAAAAGGTAGCGGTGCGTGGCTTCATTCACCTCGCGCAGCGCATCCTCTAGCTGGCTATTGGAAACTTTGAGCTTTGTCAGTTCCAGAATCAGGGTATCGCCACCCTGTAGTAGCGACGAGAGCAACTCACGCTGCGTGCGCAACTGGGCGTCGAGTATACGGCTCTGCTCCGCCGTCAGTTGCTGGCCATCAGCCTGACGAATCTGTCGCAACTGAGGCTGCTTGTTCACCAGGTCTTCATAGCGCATGCGGTGCACGCGAAGCTGCGCCATTTCTGTATCAAGCTGCTGGGGCTTAGGCATTTCCGGCAGGCGGGCCACCTGAGCACGCAATGCTTCACCCAGCATATTGGACGCGCCCAGCCACTGTGACTGCTCGCGCAGGGTGTTCAGTGCCTGGCGGACCTGTAACATCTGATTCGTCGCCTGACGCTGTTGTGAGGCGACCAGATCCATGCGCTGTGCCTGTTGGTTCAGCGCCTGCGACAGCTCACGGTTGATCTTAAACTGTTCGATGATACCGGGCGGTAGGTTATCACTGTTTTCCGCCAGTTGTTCGGTACTCTCCAGTGCCTGCTCGGCTTCACGCTGACGCTGGCTGTTGAGCTGATTACGCAGCGCCTGCAGGTAAGCATCCAGTTGCTGTGCCTGCTTTTGGGCCAGCTCTGAGCGCATCCGTGCCAGCTCCTGGCGGTTATTTGCCGATAGCTGTGCCAGTTCCAGTTCATCGACCAGCGCCCTCAGTTTTGCAGACTCTGCCTGGGCACTCAGATTTTGCGCCTGCGCGAGCGGCGTATTGCTGGTTTGCGCGCCGATGCGGCGTTCAACTTCATTAACCTGGCGGCGGGCATCCGTTTGCTGTTGCGGAAGCTGGCTCAGGGAATCGTTAATTTCCCGGGCGCGCTCTTGCTCTTGCTGCGCCTGGCGAGTTTTTTCCAGCAACTGACTGCTGACTTGCAGAATTTCCTGGTTTAGCGCATCGGTGCTTATATTGGCAGGCACCGATTTTGGCTCATCGCGCAGGTTATCTAGCTGCGAGCGTAGCGTGCGGGAAAGTTTGGGGAAATTATCGATAACATCTTGATATTGCTGGGCGCGCTCAAGCGAGCCTTTACGCTCTTCAAGCGCGTTCAGCGCGCCCTGGAGCACTTCGACGGTTTCAGCCTGATCGGGCGTGGCTTTTGCCGCTTTGGCCTGCTCCAGTTCTTGCGAGATTTGTTTGGCATCGGGGGCCGTTGCTGCATTGGCCCCCAGGCTGAGGCACCAGGCCATCAGAAAAATGATAATCAGGCGCACTACAGCTTACCTTCTTCGTTAGACTTCGTCTTTCTTGTCGTCTACCAGCGGGCTGGCATCCAGCTCGGCGGCAATTTCTTCTGCGGGCAGAGGCGTCGGTTCAGCTTCCGGTGTCACCAGCGTTTCGGTGGAGACGGCCAGCGGCTCGCCGATTTTGGTCACAGAAAGGCTTTGCAGGTGTTCTGCCAGATTCACTTTACCCGGCGCGAACAGGTTAATCACCGTTGAACCCAGTTTGAAGCGGCCCATCTCCTGGCCTTTCAGCAGCGCAACTGCACCATCGCTCTCGCCTGCAGGATAGGTCCAGCGTTTGATGATGCCTTCGCGCGGCGGGGTGATCGTACCGGCCCAGACTGTCTCAATACTGCCGACAATCGTGGCTCCGACCAGAATTTGCGCCATCGGGCCGAATTCAGTATCGAACAAGCAAATGACGCGCTCGTTACGGGCAAACAGGTTCGGCACGTTCTGCGCCGTCAGGTGGTTAACCGAAAACAGGTCGCCCGGTACATAAATCATTTCCCGCAAGATACCGTTGCACGGCATATGCACGCGGTGATAATCACGCGGTGACAGGTACGTGGTAGCAAAAGAGCCATTACGGAACAGGTCTGCCATCAGGTAGTTGCCTGCCAGCAGGGCCTCCAGGCTGTAATCGTGGCCTTTCGCCTGCAGGATTTTGTCGTTTTCGATTTTACCGAGCTGGCTTATCACGCCGTCTGCGGGCATGACCAGGATGTTCGGATCGGTGTTCAGCGGGCGAACATCGTCACGCAACGGGCGCACGAAGAAGTCGTTGAAGGTGCGATAGCTGGCAGTGTCCGGCTTTTGCGCCTCCTGCATATTGACCTTGTAGTATTTGACGAACAGATCAATAACCAGTTTGGTCAGCCAACCCGCGCGTTTGCTTGCGCCCCAGCCCGCCAGGCGAGTGAGCCACAGTTTCGGCAGAATGTATTGAAGCGAAAGTTTAAATGAGTTTAACAAGGTAGCCTCCAGGCCATTGTTTTTGTCGTTCCTGACCCGGCGCTATCGCCAGGTCTTTGCAAAAAAGGGGGACGATTCTAACGACGCTAAGCTTAGTTGTCAGTCATCGGATTCAGAAAAGCTTTTACGCGTTTTTACTTGTGCCATGCTCTCAAGAATACGGTGATAATTTTCGAACCGCGTCCCGGCGATTTCGCCCTTGTCGACGGCTTCGCGGATGGCGCAGCCTGGGTCGCTGGCGTGTTTACAGTCACGGTATTTGCAGTGGCCGATATAGTCATGGAATTCGACAAAGCCGTTAGTAATTTGTTCCGGCTCCAGATGCCAGAGTCCAAATTCACGCACCCCAGGAGAATCAATCACATCGCCGCCGTGCGGGAAGTGATAAAGACGGGCGGCTGTCGTAGTGTGCTGGCCCAGACCGGAGTTATCAGAGACATCATTTGTCAGGATTTGGTCTTCATGCAGACCGAGCAGGGCGTTCAACAGGCTGGATTTGCCCACGCCAGACTGCCCGGCAAAAATACTGATACGGTCAGTTAATGCGTCCTCAAGTGGCAGCAGCCCGTTCTGGGTATGGCTGGATACCATCAATACGCGATAACCGATTTTGCGGTAGATATCCATCTGCTCATTGACGAAGGCCATGCCTTCATCGTCCAGCAGATCGATCTTGTTCAGCACGATCAGAGGTTCAACCTCCAACGCTTCGCAGGCCACCAGATAACGATCGATAATATTGAGCGAGAGTTCCGGCAAAATGGCTGAAACGATCACGATCTGATCGATATTTGCCGCGATCGGTTTTACGCCATCGTAAAAGTCAGGGCGGGTCAGTACGGAAGTGCGATCGTGTACGGCTTCGACAATGCCTTTTACCGTCACCCCTTCCGCCGCCTCTTTGCCCGGACGCCAGACGACGCGGTCGCCGGTGACCAGTGAACGAATGGTACGACGAATATTGCAACGGTGTACGGTGCCATCCGCGGCTTCAACGTCCGCGTGCATGCCGAAGCGGCTGATCACTATGCCCTCAGACGGCTCGCCAAACAGGTTGTCATCGTAGTCGGCTTTCTCCACAGACGTTTTTAACCGGCGCTGATGATTCGCGTTGACGCGGCGTTGCTGTCCTTTGGAGAGTTTATTTTTACTCAATCGTACTGGCTCCTGGTCGCCCCGGATGGGCAAAACCTTTATGATACACGCTATTTTAGATGAATATAGTCACGCTGAATATGACGCGAGAAGGGTGGAAAATAGCATGAGTGCAAATGAAAACAACCTGATTTGGATCGATCTGGAGATGACCGGGCTGAATCCGGAACGCGATCGTATTATTGAAATCGCGACCCTGGTTACCGACGCGAATCTGAATATCCTGGCGGAGGGGCCGACAATTGCGGTTCATCAGTCTGACGCTCAGCTGGCGTTGATGGATGACTGGAACGTACGTACCCACACTGGCAGCGGTCTGGTGGAGCGCGTCAAGGCGAGTCAGTTTGATGATCGCGCGGCAGAGCTGGCGACCATCGAATTTCTGAAAGAGTGGGTGCCAGCGGGCAAGTCGCCAATTTGTGGCAACAGTATCGGTCAGGACCGTCGTTTTCTGTTTAAGTACATGCCGGAGCTGGAAGCTTACTTCCACTATCGTTATCTGGACGTCAGCACCTTAAAAGAGTTAGCGCGTCGCTGGAAACCGGAAATTCTCGACGGCTTCAAAAAACAGGGCACGCATCAGGCAATGGAAGATATCCGCGAGTCTGTGGCCGAGCTTTCCTACTATCGCGAACATTTTATTAAGCTGTAAAAAGAGTGCCCGGATGGATGAAAAAGAGAGTAAGGTAGTCCGTCCGGTGCAAAAACAGGCAAGATGACGAATAATCGAGCACTTGAACGAAAAATTTAAAAAATCGTTTTCGGGGGGCTTGCAGGAGAAAGGAATTCTCGTATAATGCGCCTCCCGTGACGACACAGAAATGTGAAATTACGACAGCAAGAAAAATGATGTTTGCGGGAATAGCTCAGTTGGTAGAGCACGACCTTGCCAAGGTCGGGGTCGCGAGTTCGAGTCTCGTTTCCCGCTCCAAAATTTGAATGCACCATCAATCGCCGGTATGCACGTGTAGCCAAGCTGTTGCAACGTGAAACCAGAGATTATGCGGGAATAGCTCAGTTGGTAGAGCACGACCTTGCCAAGGTCGGGGTCGCGAGTTCGAGTCTCGTTTCCCGCTCCAAAATTTGAAAAGTATCGAAAGATACGCACCACCCAAGCGGGAATAGCTCAGTTGGTAGAGCACGACCTTGCCAAGGTCGGGGTCGCGAGTTCGAGTCTCGTTTCCCGCTCCAAATTTTTACTCCATTAAATTATCCACAGCGGAAAGCACATGCTGCGGACGATTTTTTTCGTCCTTACATATTCTTGTAAACAGACTTATCCACAGAACGCCTGCCTTCATTTGAAATCCCAATCGCTTCGCCTAGTGAATAGTATTAATTTAACTTACTGAATTTTTTAATAAAAAATTCATCTTAAATTGTTAATGGGATCACTTGACGATTTTGTGGGCATTGAAACGCAATGCGTTTTTAATTTTATTCACAAGCTGTGGATGTCTCAGGCGTCACGTATTAACCCCTTTTCGATGACCCTCACAAGGCGTTGTTTCTTCGGCGTCTGTACTTCCACCACGCAGGCATTTCGTTTTTCCACCTGTTGCGCAATGGCCCATTCTATATGTTCATCAAGAAGTGGGTGCTCACCCCGGCGTTGTTCCAGCGCACGTATATTTGCTTCATCCCAGGGGGCGTTACCCAGCGCGACGGCAATATTACGCAGCCAGCGTAGATGACCGATACGGCGAATCGCCGAGCCTTCCGTTACTTTCAAAAACCAGCTCTCGCTCCATGCAAACAATTCAATCAGTTCCGGCGAATGCAGCGCCTTGCGCGGGCTGAAATCTGCTTCATCTGTTAATTGCGAGAAACGGTTCCACGGGCAAATAAGCTGACAGTCGTCGCAGCCATAGATGCGGTTACCGATTAACGGGCGGAATTCCTCTGGAATCGCCCCTTCCAGCTCAATGGTGAGATAAGAGATGCAGCGGCGTGCATCGACCGTATAGGGCTCGACAATCGCCCCGGTCGGGCAAATGGTGAGGCAGGCCACGCAGCGACCACAATCCTCTTCAACGGGCTGATCGACAGGCAGGGGCAAATCAATGAGTAACTCGCCGAGGAAGAAGAATGACCCGGCCTGGCGATTAAGAATAAGTGAGTGCTTACCTACCCAGCCAAGCCCGGCTTTTTCAGCTAATGGGCGTTCAAGGATGGGCGCAGAATCCACAAACGGTCTAAAATTCAGCGAAGCACAATGCTGCTGGATCTTTTCACCGAGTTGCTTTAATCGGTTACGTAGCAGTTTATGATAATCGCGTCCCAGCGCGTAGCGGCTGACATAGCCCAGCGCCGGGTTTTTAAGTGTGCTGGCGAAGGCGGCATTTGCGGGGAGATAGTTCATTCTTACGCTGATAACCCGCAAGGTGCCGGGCAGAAGCTCGTGTGGACGGGCGCGCATCATGCCGTGTCGCGCCATCCACTCCATTTCGCCATGATATTGTTTGTCCAGCCATGCCTGCAGCTTAGGTTCGCTGGCGGAAAGGTCGGTGTCAGCGATACCGACCTGCTGAAAACCCAGTTCAGTGCCCCACTGTTTGATGCTGTGCGCTAATTGATTGAGATCGAGGGGCTCTGACATGACGGACCATACAATGAAGAAATACGCAGCAAGTATACCACACTCCATCTGGCCTGCGGATGAACTGCGGCGGGCGGAAAAGGAGGCGGCAGATAGCCTTGGGATTACGCTGTTTGAACTGATGCAGCGTGCGGGTGAAGCCGCGTTCAACGTCGCACGGGCATACTACCCCACAACGCGACACTGGCTCGTGCTGTGCGGCCATGGCAACAACGGCGGCGATGGTTATGTTGTCGCACGTCTGGCCGCGGCCGCAGGCATTGAGGTGACCCTGTTGGCTGTTGAGGGGAGCAAGCCGCTGCCGGAAGAGGCGCAGGCGGCGCGAGAAGCCTGGCTGAACGCGGGAGGTGTCATCCATGCCGCTGATATCATCTGGCCGGAAGGCGTCGATCTGATTATTGATGGTTTGCTGGGCACAGGGCTTAACAGCGCACCAAGAGAACCTGGCGCCTCCCTGATAGCCCAGGCCAATGCACATCCGGCTCCGATCCTGGCGCTGGATATTCCTTCTGGTTTAGTGGCCCAGACCGGTACAACGCCTGGTGCGGTCATTGAGGCCGCGCATACCGTGACTTTTATCGCCCTGAAACCGGGGTTGCTGACCGGGAAGGCCCGTGATGTCGTCGGTGTGCTCCATCATCATGCTCTGGGGCTGGAAAACTGGCTGGCCGGGCAGCCAACTTTATTGACCCGCGTTGATGCGACGTTCCTTCCCCACTGGTTTAGGCCGCGCTGTCCCACTTCACATAAAGGCTCCCATGGCCGGCTGGTCATCATTGGCGGCGATCATGGCACCGCTGGCGCTATCCGCATGGCGGGCGAAGCGGCGCTGCGGGCGGGGGCGGGGCTGGTGCGTGTGCTCACGCGTAGCGAAAATATTGCGCCTGTCATTACGGCCCGCCCGGAACTGATGGTACATCAACTCACGCCACAGAGCCTTGAAGAGAGTCTGGAGTGGGCCGATGTGGTGGTCATTGGGCCGGGGCTCGGTCAGCAAGAGTGGGGCAAAAAAGCCCTGCAGAAAGTTGAGAATTTCCGCAAACCGATGCTCTGGGACGCGGATGCGCTGAACCTTCTGGCAATCAATCCCGATAAACGTCACAATCGCATCCTGACGCCGCACCCTGGCGAGGCTGCGCGCCTGCTTGGCTGTTCCGTTGCAGAAATTGAAAGTGATCGCTTACTTTCTGCGCAACGTCTGCTACAACGATACGCAGGCGTTGTCGTTCTGAAAGGGGCGGGTACGGTGGTGGCCGGCGCTGACGGCAAGGTCAGTATTATTGATGCCGGCAATGCGGGGATGGCCAGCGGCGGCATGGGAGATGTGCTGTCTGGCATTATCGGCGCAATGCTGGGGCAGAAGCTTGAACTGTATGACGCGGCCTGCGCAGGCTGTCTCGCCCATGGTGTTGCGGCAGATGTGCTGGCGGCGCGGCAAGGGATGCGGGGCATGCTGGCAACCGATCTTTTTTCCACGCTGGTGCGTGTAGTTAACCCGGACGTTATTGAAACAGAAGATGATGAATCGAGTAATTCCTTTACCTGATGAACAGGCGACCCTTACGTTGGGGCAACGCATGGCGCAGGCTTGCAATGGCGCGACAGTGATTTACCTGTACGGCGACCTGGGTGCGGGTAAAACCACTTTCAGCCGGGGCTTTCTGCAGGCGCTTGGTCACAACGGGAATGTTAAAAGCCCGACCTATACGCTGGTTGAACCCTACACACTCGATAAGCTGAATGTGTACCACTTCGACCTATATCGCCTTGCGGATCCTGAGGAGCTGGAATTTATGGGGATCCGCGATTACTTTGCCAACGACGCTATTTGCCTGGTCGAGTGGCCGCAACAAGGTGCGGGTGTGCTGCCTGACCCGGATGTCGAAATTCATATTGATTACCAGGCGCAGGGGCGTGAGGCGCGCATTACTGCTGTATCCTCATCTGGCGATGCATTGCTGGCTCGTTTGGCCGGTTAATCTAAGGGATGACGGGATGATTTATCGCGTTAAAAGTTGGCTAATGACCGCACTGATTTTATTCAGCATGCAGGTCGGTGCGGCGAGTTTGTCAGATATTCAGGTTTCCAATGGGGATAACCAGGCCCGTATCACGTTCAGTTTTATGGGCGACCCGGAATATGCCTTTTCTCAGGAAGGGAAGCGAAGCGTTGCGCTGGATATCAAACAAACCGGTGTAATTCAGGGGTTGCCGCTCCAGTTCAGCGGTAACAATTTGGTCAGGAGCATTCGTTCGGGCACGCCGAAGGATAACCAGTCGCTGCGATTGGTGGTCGATTTAACGCAAAACGGTAAAACGCGCGCGGTGAAACAGCAAAGCGGCTCAGGTTATACCGTGGTGTTTACCATTGATGCCGATGTGCCGCCACCGCCTCCACCGCCAAAAGTGGTAGCGAAACGCGTTGAGGCGCCTGCCGTCACGCCGCAACCGGTGCAGACCCAACCCGGTCGTAATCCTTTTAGTGGCAGCAACGATCGCATCACCAGTGTCACCAGCAGCAATACGGCGGTTCGTCCTGCGGCACAGGCGCGTCCGGCTTCCGGGGACAGTAAAGTCATTATTGCTATCGATGCCGGGCACGGCGGGCAGGATCCTGGTGCGATTGGCCCTGGCGGCACTCAGGAGAAAAACGTCACTATCTCCGTGGCGCGTAAACTGCGTACTTTGCTGAATGACGACCCCATGTTCAAAGCCGTAATGACCCGCGATGGCGATTACTTTATCTCGGTGATGGGGCGTTCGGACGTGGCGCGTAAACAAAACGCAAACTTCCTGGTGTCGATTCATGCGGATGCCGCACCGAATCGCGATGCTACCGGCGCGTCCGTCTGGGTGCTTTCTAACCGTCGCGCCAACAGTGAAATGGCGGGCTGGCTTGAGCAGCATGAGAAACAGTCCGAACTGTTGGGCGGCGCGGGCGATGTGCTGGCGAACAGTCAGTCTGACCCCTACCTGAGCCAGGCGGTGCTGGATTTACAATTCGGCCATTCTCAGCGTGTCGGTTATGATGTCGCCAGCAGTATGATCACTCAGCTTGCGCGTATTGGCGCGCTGCATAAGCGACATCCGGAACACGCAAGCCTTGGTGTACTTCGTTCGCCGGATATCCCGTCAGTGCTGGTTGAAACCGGGTTTATCAGTAACAACAGCGAAGAGCGTATGCTGGGCAGCGATGAATACCAGCAGCAGCTTGCGGAAGCAATCTACACGGGGCTGCGCAACTATTTCCTTGCACACCCTCTGCAATCTGCGCCGCAGGGGGGCAGTGGACAAATGGCTAACGCCGCAGCGCCCGCCAGCGGATTGCTTAATTAAGGAGACTTCATGCCGATTCAGGTTTTGCCGCCACAGCTTGCGAACCAAATCGCCGCAGGCGAAGTGGTGGAACGCCCTGCGTCGGTGGTGAAGGAACTGGTGGAAAACAGTCTGGATGCGGGTGCGACCCGCATCGATATCGATATTGAACGCGGTGGGGCGAAGCTTATCCGCATTCGCGATAATGGCGGCGGTATTAAAAAAGATGAGCTGGCGCTGGCGCTGGCACGTCATGCCACCAGTAAAATTGCCTCGCTTGACGATCTTGAAGCCATCATCAGTCTGGGTTTTCGCGGTGAAGCGCTGGCCAGTATCAGCTCTGTCTCGCGTTTGACGCTCACCTCGCGCACCGCCGAACAGCAGGAGGCCTGGCAGGCTTATGCGGAAGGCCGCGATATGGACGTGACCGTTAAGCCTGCCGCTCATCCTGTTGGCACCACCCTGGAAGTGCTTGACCTCTTCTATAACACCCCGGCGCGGCGTAAATTCATGCGCACCGAAAAAACCGAATTCGGCCATATTGATGAAGTCGTAAGACGCATCGCGCTGGCGCGTTTTGATGTCATCATCAACCTGAGCCATAACGGTAAGATGATGCGTCAGTACCGTGCGGTGACTCAGAACGGGCAAAAAGAGCGTCGGCTGGGGGCTATTTGCGGTACTGCATTTCTGGAACAGGCGCTGGAAATCGAATGGCAGCATGGCGACCTGGCGCTACGTGGCTGGGTGGCTGAGCCCACGGCGACCACATCCGCGTTTGCTGAAATCCAGTATTGCTACGTCAATGGCCGCATGATGCGCGATCGCCTGATTAACCACGCGATTCGTCAGGCCTGTGAAGACAAGCTTGGGGCCGATCAGCAGCCTGCCTTTGTCCTCTATTTAGAGATAGACCCGCACCAGGTTGATGTGAATGTACACCCGGCAAAACATGAGGTGCGTTTTCACCAGTCAAGGCTGGTGCATGATTTTATCTACCAGGGTGTGCTGAGCGTGCTGCAACAGCAGACAGCAACCGCCTTGCCGCTGGAAGACGAACCTGCGCCGCGTCCGATACCGGAAAACCGCATCGCCGCCGGGCGCAATCACTTCGCAGAACCCTCTGTGATGCGCGAGCCTACGACGCGAGCGTCTGCTTCATCAGGGGCTGCTTCGGCAGGTTCCGCGCGTGCGCCTTCATGGCCAAACGCACAGCCGGGTTATCAGAAGCAGCAAGGCGCGCTGTACCGCCAGTTGCTGGAAACCCCGGCGGCGGAGCGTAAAGCGGATGTCGTAAAAGAAGCCGCTCCCGTTCTGGACGCGCACAGCCAGAGTTTTGGTCGGGTGCTGACGGTTGTCGCGCCTGCCTTTGCTTTGCTTGAGCGCGGCGGTCAGGTCGCATTACTGGCGTTGCCCGTGGCAGAACGCTGGCTGAGGCAGGCGCAATTGTCGCCGACCGGCGGGCCGGTGTGCGGACAGCCGCTGCTCATTCCCGTGCGTCTGAAAGTATCCTCGCAAGAAAATGCCGCGTTAAAACGCGCGCAACCGGTACTGGCTGAAATGGGTATCGAATTTGTGCCGGATGGTCAACACGTTACGATTCGCGCCGTGCCTTTACCCTTACGCCAACAAAATTTACAAATCTTGATTCCTGAACTGATAGGCTACCTGGCGCAGCAGACAGAGATTGATGCGGTGAATGTTTCCCACTGGCTGGCTCGCCATCTGGCGAGCGAACATACCCAGTGGAATATGGCGCAAGCCATTAGTCTGCTTACCGACGTCGAGCGTCTTTGTCCGCATCTGGTTAAGACCCCGCCAGATGGTTTGTTACAACCTGTTGATTTATCTATGGCGATGAATGCCCTGAAACATGAGTGATGTAAGCAAGGCTGGCCTGCCTAAGGCTATTTTTTTGATGGGGCCGACGGCCTCTGGCAAAACGGCATTAGCCATTGAGTTACGTAAAGTTTTGCCAGTTGAGTTGATAAGCGTGGATTCAGCCCTTATCTATCAAGGGATGGATATTGGTACGGCGAAGCCGACTGCCGCTGAATTACGCGCCGCTCCGCACCGGTTGTTGGATATCCTCGACCCGGCGCAGGCGTATTCCGCAGCCGATTTTCGCCGCGATGCGCTGGCTGCTATGGCGGAGATTACCGCAGAAGGGCGCATCCCGCTGCTGGTTGGCGGTACGATGCTTTATTTTAAAGCACTGCTGGAAGGGTTGTCCCCTTTGCCATCAGCGGATCCAGCGGTACGAGCAGAGATTGAAAGACAAGCAGCAGAGCGTGGATGGGACGCGTTGCATCAGCAGCTACAGACTATTGATCCTGTAGCCGCAGCGCGAATCCATCCAAATGATCCGCAAAGGCTTTCCCGGGCACTGGAAGTTTTTTTCATTTCGGGTAAAACTTTAACAGATCTGACGCAAACGTCTGGAGATACTCTGCCGTATCAGGTGCATCAGTTCGCCATCGCCCCGGCGAGCCGTGAACTGCTCCATCAGCGAATTGAGCAGCGTTTTCATCAGATGTTAGCTTCGGGTTTTGAAGCAGAAGTGCGGGCGCTTTTTGCTCGCGGAGATTTGCATACGGATATGCCTTCCGTTCGTTGTGTGGGTTATCGCCAGATGTGGTCGTATCTTGAAGGCGAAATATCCTACGACGAAATGGTTTACAGAGGTGTTTGCGCCACGAGGCAGTTAGCAAAGCGGCAAATAACCTGGTTGCGTGGCTGGGATGGCGTTCACTGGTTAGACAGTGAAAAGCCGCAAGAGTCATACAACGAAGTGTTACAGGTTATTGGTGCGATCGCGAATTGAATGTGTACAATCAAGTTGTATCGTGCGCAAAATTTTACGCAGTTTTCAGAACTCCCGGGTTCTAAGTACAAAACAAGCATATAAGGAAAAGATAGAATGGCTAAGGGGCAATCTTTACAAGATCCGTTCCTGAACGCACTGCGTCGGGAACGTGTTCCAGTTTCAATTTATTTGGTGAATGGTATTAAGCTGCAAGGGCAAATTGAGTCTTTCGATCAGTTCGTGATCCTGTTGAAAAACACGGTCAGCCAGATGGTCTACAAGCATGCTATTTCTACTGTTGTTCCGTCTCGCCCGGTTTCTCATCATAGCAATAACGCGGGCGGCGGCACTGGCAGTAACTACCATCACGGTAGCAATGCTCAGTCCTCTGCGCAGCAGGACAGCGAAGAAACCGAATAAGGTTGATGGCTGTTTTTCCATGTCGGGGAGCCAGGATTCTGAGTTCCCCGCTGGTATTTTAGGAGAGTTTACGCTTGTTTGACCGTTATGAAGCCGGTGAGCAGGCGGTGCTGGTACACATCTATTTTTCGCAAGACAAAGATATGGAAGATCTCCAGGAGTTTGAATCTCTGGTCTCTTCCGCCGGTGTCGAAGCAATGCAGGTGATTACTGGTAGCCGTAAAGCACCGCACCCTAAGTATTTTGTAGGTGAAGGTAAGGCTGTCGAAATTGCGGAAGCCGTAAAAGCGACAGGGGCTTCTGTTGTTTTATTTGATCACGCATTGAGTCCGGCCCAGGAACGTAATCTTGAAGCGTTATGTGAATGCCGGGTTATCGACCGTACAGGTCTGATATTAGATATTTTCGCCCAGCGTGCGCGTACCCATGAAGGTAAGCTGCAGGTTGAGCTGGCGCAGTTGCGCCATTTAGCGACGCGTTTAGTGCGTGGCTGGACCCACCTTGAAAGACAGAAGGGCGGGATTGGTTTGCGTGGCCCGGGTGAAACCCAGCTCGAAACCGACCGTCGTTTACTGCGTAATCGTATTATGCAAATCCTCTCGCGGCTTGAGAAAGTGGAAAAGCAGCGTGAACAGGGACGCCGCTCGCGCATGAAAGCGGATATTCCAACGGTGTCGCTGGTGGGTTATACCAACGCCGGCAAATCCTCCCTGTTTAATCAGATAACCGAGGCCCAGGTGTACGCGGCGGATCAACTGTTCGCCACACTGGACCCGACCCTGCGTCGTATTGATGTTGCTGACGTAGGTGAAACCGTACTGGCGGATACCGTTGGGTTTATTCGTCATTTGCCACATGACCTGGTGGCGGCGTTTAAAGCGACGTTGCAGGAAACCCGGCAGGCGACGCTGCTATTGCATGTCATAGACGCGGCTGATGTGCGTGTCGCTGACAACATCGAGGCGGTGAACATTGTGCTTGAGGAGATCGACGCACATGAAATCCCGACGCTGCTGGTGATGAACAAGATCGATATGCTGGATGATTTTGAGCCGCGTATCGACCGTGATGATGAAAATAAACCGATTCGGGTGTGGCTTTCCGCTCAGACCGGAGTCGGCGTACCACTGTTATTCCAGGCTTTAACAGAGCGGCTGTCTGGCGAGGTTGCGCAGCATACGTTGCGTTTGCCGGCAAAAGAAGGTCGTCTGAGAAGTCGTTTTTATCAGCTTCAGGCCATCGAAAAAGAGTGGATGGAGGAAGACGGGAGTCTGGGCATACAGGTGCGTATGCCGATTGTGGACTGGCGTCGCCTCTGTAAACAAGAACCGGCACTGGAAGACTACGTCGTCTGACCGGTTGGCCAGAAGGATTTTCCCCTTTGGGGGTACCTAAAATAATTTGGGTTGCATCGTGGCGGCAAATCAAGGCCGCCAACAAAGAGGCAGCCCAAAGCATGAAGGGTAAAACCGCATAACAAATATGGAGCACATACATGGCGTGGAATCAGCCCGGTAACAACGGACAAGACCGCGACCCGTGGGGAAGCAGCAAACCAGGCGGCAACTCTGAGGGAAATGGAAACAAAGGCGGTCGCGATCAGGGGCCACCTGATCTGGATGATATCTTCCGTAAGCTGAGCAAAAAACTCGGCGGCCTGGGCGGTGGCAAAGGCACCGGTTCAGGTGGCGCAAGCCAACAACCTTCCGGCCCGCGTGGCCACGTTGGCGGCCGCATCGTCAGCATCGTCGCGGCTGCTGCCGTGATTATCTGGGCTGCCAGTGGGTTCTACACCATTAAAGAAGCGGAACGTGGCGTTGTGACCCGTTTCGGCAAATTCAGTCATCTGGTAGAGCCAGGTCTGAACTGGAAACCGACCTTTATCGATAACGTGACGGCGGTCAACGTCGAATCCGTTCGCGAGCTGGCGGCGTCCGGCGTGATGTTAACGTCTGATGAAAACGTCGTGCGCGTCGAAATGAACGTGCAGTACCGCGTGACCGATCCTGAACGTTACCTCTATAGCGTAACCAGCGCGGATGACAGCCTGCGCCAGGCGACAGACAGCGCGCTGCGTGGCGTTATTGGTAAATACGGCATGGACCGCATTCTGACGGAAGGCCGTACCGTTATCCGTAGCGATACCCAGCGTGAGCTGGAAGAGACCATCAGACCGTACAACATGGGTATCACCCTGCTGGACGTCAACTTCCAGGCGGCGCGTCCGCCAGAAGAGGTCAAAGCCGCCTTTGATGATGCGATTGCCGCACGTGAAAACGAGCAGCAATTCATCCGTGAAGCGGAAGCGTACACCAACGAAGTGCAGCCTCGTGCAAACGGTCAGGCGCAGCGTATCCTGGAAGAAGCGCGCGCGTACAAGACCCAAACCATTCTGGAAGCCCAGGGTGAAGTGGCTCGCTTTGCGAAGATTCTGCCTGAGTATAAAGCCGCACCGGAAATTACCCGTGAGCGTCTCTATATCGAGACCATGGAAAAAGTGCTGAGCCACACCCGTAAAGTGCTGGTCAACGATAAAGGTGGCAACCTGATGGTTCTGCCGCTTGATCAGATGCTGAAAGGCGGGAATGCACCTGCGGCAAAGAGCGATAGCAGTGGCGCGAACAACCTTCTGCGCCTGCCGCCTGCGTCCTCTTCCGGTAACAGCGGTGCGAGCAATTCATCGTCTATCAGTCAGGGCGACATTATGGACCAACGCCGCGCTAACGCGCAGCGTAACGACTATCAGCGTCAGGGGGAATAACGATGCGTAAGTCAGTTATCGCGATTATCATCATCGCGCTGGTGGTGCTCTACACCTCTATTTTTGTCGTAAAAGAGGGTGAACGCGGGATCAAATTCCAGTTCAGCAGCGTGGTGCGTGACGGCGATAAAAAGCCGGTAATTTATGAGCCTGGTCTGCATTTTAAAGTGCCTTTTATTCAGTCAGTTAAAATGATGGACGCGCGTATCCAGACGATGGATAACCAGGCCGATCGTTTCGTGACCAAAGAGAAGAAAGACCTGATTGTCGACTCGTACATCAAGTGGCGGATCAGCGATTTCAGCCGTTACTTCCTGGCGACGGGCGGCGGTGACGTCTCTCAGGCGGAAGTACTGTTGAAACGTAAGTTCTCGGACCGTCTGCGTTCTGAAATTGGTCGCCTGGATGTCAAAGATATCGTGACCGACTCTCGTGGCCGCCTGACGCTGGAAGTGCGTGACGCGCTGAACTCCGGTTCTGCGGGTACGGTAGACGAAGTGACAACGCCAGCGGCGGATAACGAAATCGCTAAAGCGGCGGAGCGCGTTCAGGCTGAAACCAACGGTAAAGTGCCGGTGGTGAACCCGAACAGTATGGCGGCGCTGGGTATTGAAGTTGTTGACGTGCGTATCAAGCAAATCAACCTGCCAACCGAAGTGTCGGAAGCGATCTTCAACCGTATGCGCGCTGAGCGTGAAGCGGTTGCCCGTCGCCACCGTTCTCAGGGTCAGGAAGAGGCTGAAAAACTGCGCGCAGCGGCCGATTATGAAGTCACGAAGACACTGGCAGAATCTGAGCGTCAGGGCCGTATCCTGCGTGGTGAAGGCGATGCCGAAGCGGCGAAACTGTTTGCTGACGCCTTTAGTCAGGATCCTGACTTCTACGCCTTTATCCGTAGCCTGCGTGCTTACGAAAGCAGTTTCCAGAGCAACCAGGATGTGATGGTGCTCAGCCCGGATAGCGATTTCTTCCGTTACATGAAGACACCGACTTCCGCGACACGTTAAACTGACGTCTCGATTTTATAAGTAAAAACCACCGGTCCATCAGGGCGGTGGTTTTCTTTTTATAAGGATAAAAAATGAACGCAACAATCTGGCTGGCACTGGCGCTCGTGTTGGTGTTTGAAGGGCTCGGTCCGATGCTTTATCCCCGAGCCTGGCGTCGCATGATTGCCACGATGAGTACATTGCCAGACAACCTGCTGCGTCGCTTCGGAGGGGGTCTTGTGGTCGCCGGTATCGTTATCTACTACATGTTGAGGAAAACGATTGGCTGATCAAAAAACGGTCGGATTTGCCTCATTTTGGGTACAAAAAGTGCTGTATATCTGAAAAAGCGATGGTAGAATCCATTTTTAAGCAAACGGTGATTTTGAAAAAATGGGTAACAACGTCGTCGTACTGGGCACCCAATGGGGTGACGAAGGTAAAGGGAAGATTGTTGATCTTCTGACTGAACGGGCTAAATATGTTGTTCGCTACCAGGGCGGTCACAACGCAGGCCATACTCTCGTAATCAACGGTGAAAAAACCGTCCTCCATCTTATTCCATCAGGCATTCTTCGTGACAATGTGACCAGCATCATCGGTAACGGTGTTGTGCTGTCTCCTGCTGCTCTGATGAAAGAGATGAAAGAACTGGAAGACCGTGGTATCCCGGTTCGTGAACGTCTGCTGCTCTCCGAAGCATGCCCGCTGATCCTTGATTATCACGTTGCGCTCGATGTGGCACGTGAGAAAGCGCGCGGTGCGAAAGCTATCGGCACCACCGGTCGTGGTATCGGGCCAGCTTATGAAGATAAAGTTGCTCGCCGCGGTCTGCGTGTTGGCGACCTGTTCGATAAAGCGACCTTTGCTGACAAACTGAAAGAAGTGATGGAATATCACAACTTCCAGTTGGTGAATTTCTATAAAGTTGAAGCGGTTGACTACCAGAAAGTGCTGGACGATGTCATGGCGATTGCCGACATCCTCACCGCGATGGTGGTTGATGTTTCCGATCTGCTGGATCAGGCGCGTAAGCGCGGCGACTTCGTGATGTTCGAAGGCGCGCAGGGTACGCTGCTGGATATCGACCACGGTACCTATCCGTACGTCACCTCCTCTAACACCACCGCAGGTGGCGTGGCAACCGGTTCTGGCCTGGGTCCGCGTTATGTGGATTACGTACTGGGTATCATCAAAGCCTACTCCACCCGCGTGGGTGCGGGTCCGTTCCCGACAGAACTGTTCGATGATATCGGCGAGTTCCTGTGCAAACAGGGTAACGAATACGGCGCTACCACCGGTCGTCGTCGTCGTACCGGCTGGCTGGACTCCGTTGCCGTTCGTCGTGCTGTGCAGATCAACTCCCTGTCTGGCTTCTGCCTGACCAAGCTGGACGTCCTGGACGGCCTGAAGGAAGTGAAGATCTGTGTTGCTTACCGTATGCCGGATGGCCGTGAAGTGACGACGACTCCGCTGGCGGCAGACAACTGGGAAGGTATTGAGCCGATTTATGAAACCATGCCGGGCTGGTCTGAATCGACCTTTGGCGTGAAAGAGCGTAGCGGGTTACCGCAGGCGGCGTTGAATTACATCAAACGCATTGAAGAACTGACTGGCGTGCCGATCGATATTATCTCTACCGGTCCGGACCGCACAGAAACCATGATCCTGCGCGACCCATTCGACGCGTAATGATCCAGGGGGCTTGCCTTGCAGGCCCCTCTCTCTTCCTGCTTTTTTCCCCTTCAGTTCAAATAAATTAGCGGCATCACTGTTGGCTGGTTTATCATCAATAGAGTCAATACCTGTAGGTATCTCACCTTTCTCCCTTTTACTGAGGTAGATGTGCAGTTAACAAGTTTTACGGATTACGGATTACGCGCACTGATTTACATGGCTTCCTTGCCGGAAGGAAAGATGACCAGCATTACCGAGGTCACTGAAATTTATGGTGTGTCCCGTAATCATATGGTCAAAATAATCAATCAACTTAGTCGTGAAGGTTACGTTGCTGCCGTCAGAGGAAAAAACGGCGGGATACGCCTTGGTCGGGCGGCGAAAGATATCTGCATTGGCGATGTCGTGCGTGACCTGGAACCGCTGGCGCTGGTTAACTGTAGCAGTGAGTTTTGCCATATTACTTCCGCCTGCCGCCTTAAGCGGGCGCTTTCTAAGGCTGTGCAAAGTTTCCTCAAGGAGTTGGATAACTACACGCTGGCCGATTTGGTTGAAGAGAATCAACCGCTTTACAAATTACTGCTGGTGGAAGGATAAAAGCCCTGAGTATTTCGCGTTACATCGCGGCGGCAACTGAACGAATGCCCCCGGCGCTTATATCGATAAGTGACGGGGTGAGTGAAAGAAGCCAACAAGAGGTAGCGTGGAATATAACGGGACTTTCACCAGAGATGACAACGGAGGAACCGCTATGTCACACGATCCTTTCCAGGAACGCGAAGCTGAAAAATACACAAACCCCATCCCCAGCCGCGAATTTATCCTCGAACATTTAACAAAACGCGAAAAACCGGCCAGCCGTGAAGAGCTGGCAATTGAACTCAATATCGAAGGCGAAGAGCAAAACGAAGCACTGCGCCGCCGTCTGCGCGCCATGGAGCGCGACGGACAACTGGTCTTTACCCGCCGTCAGTGTTATGCCCTGCCAGAACGCCTTGATTTGCTGAAAGGAACGGTTATCGGTCACCGCGATGGCTACGGCTTCTTGCGCGTAGAAGGCCGCAAAGACGATCTGTACCTCTCCAGCGAACAGATGAAAATGTGTATTCACGGCGATCAGATTCTGGCCCAGCCGCTGGGTGCCGACCGTAAAGGTCGTCGTGAAGCGCGTGTTGTGCGCATCCTGGTACCGAAAACCGGTCAGATTGTTGGCCGTTACTTTACCGACGCGGGCGTCGGCTTTGTGGTGCCGGATGACAGCCGTCTGAGTTTCGACATCCTGATCCCGCCAGAAGAGATCATGGGCGCGCGCATGGGCTTTGTGGTGGTGGTTGAACTGACCCAGCGCCCGACCCGTCGCACTAAAGCCATCGGTAAAATTGTCGAAGTACTGGGCGACAATATGGGCACCGGCATGGCTGTCGATATGGCGCTGCGTACCCATGAAATTCCGTATGTCTGGCCGCCTGCGGTTGAAAAACAGGTTTCAGGGCTGAAAGAGCAGGTGCCGGAAGAGGCCAAAGTGGGCCGCATAGACTTGCGTTCCTTGCCACTGGTCACCATCGATGGTGAAGATGCCCGCGACTTCGACGACGCCGTTTATTGTGAGAAAAAACGCGGCGGCGGCTGGCGCCTGTGGGTTGCTATTGCCGATGTCAGCTATTACGTCCGTCCGGGCACGCCGCTGGATGATGAGGCGCGAGCTCGTGGAACCTCGGTCTATTTCCCATCCCAGGTTGTGCCGATGCTGCCGGAGGTGCTCTCCAACGGCCTGTGTTCACTCAACCCGCAGGTTGACCGCCTGTGCATGGTCTGCGAAATGACCATTTCGGCAAAGGGTCGTCTGACGAGTTATACCTTCTACGAAGCGGTAATGAGCTCCCATGCTCGTCTGACCTATAACAAGGTCTGGCATATACTGCAGGGCGATCAGGATCTGCGCGAGCAGTATGCGCCGCTGGTTAAGCACATCGAAGAGCTGCACAACCTCTATAAAGTTCTTGATGCCTCCCGTGCCGAACGTGGCGGTATCTCTTTTGAGAGCGAAGAGGCGAAGTTTATCTTCAACGCCGAGCGTCGTATTGAGCGCATTGAGCAAACTCAGCGTAATGATGCCCATAAATTGATTGAAGAGTGCATGATCCTCGCGAATATCTCGGCGGCGCGTTTCGTTGAGAAAGAGGATGAGCCCGCGCTGTTCCGTATCCACGACAAGCCAACGACTGAAGCGATCACTTCTTTCCGTACCGTCCTGGCGGAGTTGGGCCTGGAGCTACCGGGCGGTAACAAGCCTGAGCCTGCGGATTATGCAGCACTGCTTGAGTCCATCGCCGATCGTCCCGATCATGAGATGCTGCAAACCATGCTGCTGCGATCCATGAAGCAGGCGGTCTACGATCCGGAAAACCGCGGCCACTTCGGTCTGGCGCTGCAATCCTACGCACACTTTACCTCGCCGATCCGCCGTTATCCTGACCTGTCGCTGCACCGTGCCATCAAATATCTGCTGGCGAAAGATGAGGGCCATACCGGCAACAGCACCGAAACCGGCGGCTGGCACTATTCTATGGAAGAGATGCTGCAACTGGGCCAGCACTGCTCGATGACTGAACGTCGCGCGGATGAAGCGACCCGTGAAGTCTCTGACTGGCTGAAATGCGACTTTATGCAGGACCAGGTGGGCAATACCTTCCCTGGCGTGATTGCCAGCGTCACCGGCTTTGGCTTCTTTGTACGCCTGACCGATCTGTTTATCGATGGTCTGGTGCACGTCTCCACGCTCGATAACGACTACTATCGCTTCGACCAGGTGGGCCAGCGTCTGATTGGCGAATCGGGCGGCCAGACTTACCGTCTGGGAGACAAAGTGGAAGTGCGTGTGGAAGCGGTCAATATGGACGAGCGTAAAATCGACTTCTCGTTGATTTCCAGCGAACGCGGCCCGCGTAATGTGGGTAAAACCGCACGTGAAAACGCGAAGAAAGGTAACGGCGCTAAGCCATCAGGTAAACGTCGTCAGACCGGTAAGAAAGTCAATTTCGAACCCGACAGCGCATTCCGTAAAGCGAAAAGCCCCGCGAAACCGAAGAAAGAAAAAAGCGTGAAAAAGCCGTCTGCGAAGACGCAAAAAATTGCCGCAGCGACTAAAGCGAAGCGTGCGTCAAAAAAGAAAGACGCTGAATAAATAGCGCTGAAATACCGCCTGATAACCCCTCTCTATGCAGAGGGGTTATTCTTTTTTAACGTAATATATTCCCTCGTGTAATAGAAATAGCCCTCCGGACGGTTATTTCTCTGACTTAGCTAAATTGTGAGAATCGATATTTATTATTGGTGATTAGCGCTCAGAATCTGATGTGTATAGTGACTCCCATCTGTTATTCGCTTATTTAGCAAGGAGTCGTTATGCATCTGGCGCGCTTTCCCCGACTTTCGCTCGGCCATTTTCCCACTCCCCTGGAGCCTCTGAATAATCTCTCTGCATTACTCGGCGGTCCGAAAATATGGATCAAACGCGATGATGCGACAGGGCTTGCCAGCGGCGGCAATAAAACCCGTAAGCTGGAATTTCTGCTGGCCGATGCGCTGGAGAAAAAAGCCGATGTGATCATTACCCAGGGGGCGACCCAGTCTAACCATGTGCGCCAGACCATTGCCGGTGCGGCGAAACTTGGGCTGGCCGCAAAAGTGCTGCTGGAAAAACGCGTTACCGACTTTGGCGAAGACTATCAACGCTCCGGGAATATCCTGCTGGATGATTTGCTGGGCGGCGAAATCGTTGCCCATCTGCCGGGCGGCACCGATATGCAGCAGGCAATGGAAGAGTATGCCGCGACGCTGCGTGAGCAGGGCCATAACCCCTACATTATCCCTGGCGGTGGCTCTAACCCCATTGGCGCGCTGGGTTATGTCGCCTGTGCCGAAGAGTTACTGTACCAGTCTTCACAGTTACGTTTGCGTATTGATCATGTCGTGCACGCTACCGGCAGTACAGGTACACAAGCCGGGCTGGTCGCCGGGTTTACCGCCACCAACAGCCAGGTGCCGGTGCTGGGGATAAGCGTTCGCGCACCCAGGGCAAAACAGGAAGAGAACGTCTGGAATCTGGCTTCACGTACCCTGGCGCTGCTGGGTGTGCCGGGTGAGCTGCCGCGTGAGGCGGTGGTGGCGAACAGCGATTACGTTGGTGACGGTTATGGCCTGCCAACCGAGAGCATGCTGGAGGCACTGACCCTCTTTGCCCGCCATGAAGGCATTCTTCTCGACCCCGTCTATTCCGGGAAAGGGGCTGCCGGGCTTATCGACCTGATTCGCAAGGGCCATTTCCGCAAGGATGAGAACGTGGTGTTTATCCACACCGGTGGTTCCGTTGGCCTGTTTGGCTATCGCCAGGTGCTGGAGGCGCATGCCCGTCATGGCTAAGCCCTTTTTGCTTGGCGTGCTGGGCGGCATGGGGCCGCTCGCCACGCTCGACTTTCAGCACAAATTGCTCGACGCCACACCGGCGCAGAGCGATCAACACCACCTGCCGTCGGTAGTGTGGAATGTGCCGCAAATCGCCGACCGGCAAAAGGCGCTGGCCGGGGCTGGTCCGTCGCCGTTGCCTCAACTGCTTGAGGGCATTGAAAAACTGAATCAGGCGGGGGCGAGCCATATCACTATTCCTTGCAACACCGCGCACCACTGGTATCCGCAACTGAGCGCCGCCAGCGATGCGCCCATTCTGCATATCGTGGATGCTACCCTGGATGCGCTGCTAACGGTGGCGAAAAAGCCCGAACGTGTCGGCATCATTGCCACCAAAGGGACGCTGGACGCCGGCTGGTTTCAGCAGCGTCTGGCAGCGCAGGGCATTGAATCCATTACGCCCACCGAAGACGAGCTGGCGGAGTGGTTTGTGCCCGGCTGCTATGCGGTGAAGCGCGGCAAACTGGCTGAAGGCGGCGAACTGTTCTCATTGCAGGCGCTGGCGCTGATGGCGCGCGGCGCGCAGCAACTGGTGCTGGCTTGCACGGAAGTCCCGGTGGCTCTGCGCGCGGTGGAAGCGCCGTTTCTGTCACTTACGCACGACCCCGCACAATCGCTGGCCGAACGATGTTCCCGCCTCTGGCAGGACTATCGCCTCACGCAACTGGCATAAAACAACACGCTTTAATTGACTATTTTCCCCTGCTTCGCGGGAAAGATGACTCGCATTTACCTCAAGGAAAAAGAAATGAAAAAAACGCTCGGCATATTACTCGCAGCAGGCAGCCTGTGGGCCAATATCGGTATGGCCGCCAATCCTCCAGAAGTCCGTGTGGCTTATAGCGGCGGCTCGCAGGTATTAATGCTCGCCAAAGCCGACGGCTCTTTAGATAAAGCCTTACACAGCCAGGTGAAATGGGTGCAATTTGCCTCCGGTGCCGATGCCCTTAATTATTTCGCCAGCAATGCGATTGATATTGCCAATTTTGGCTCCAGTCCGGCAACCGCAGGTATTGTCCGTAAATTGCCTGTGGAAATTATTGGCGTCTCAGGCGTCATTGCCAGCTATGAACGTTTAATTGGCAAAGACGGCATCAACACGATTAAAGATATTGAAGGGAAACGCGTGGCCTATCCGCCAAATTCTACGGCGGCTTATGCGCTGGAAGCGGCGATTAGCGTCAATAAACTGGATCGCAGCAAAATCACCCTCCTGCCATTGCGCCCGGCAGAGATGGTTGCAGCCTGGAAACGCGGCGACATTGATGCGGGTTATGTCTGGGCTCCTTTTGCGCAGGAGCTGGAATCCTCCGGCGGTCATCAGGTCTTTGCCACCAAAGATCTGCAGAAAGAGGGCTACCTGATTTACAACAACTACGTAGTACGTAAGGCCTTTGCCGAACAGTACCCGGAAGCAGTAAGCGCCTTCCTGCGCGTGCATCAGCAGAAAGTCGACGAGTTTAAGAAAGACCCGGAAAGCGCTGCCGCCATCGTTGCGAAAGAAGTGGGCGCACCGGTCACCACCGCTGCCAATACGCTGGGCGGGCTGGAGTACCCAACGCTTGCTGAGCAGGGCACTGCGGCCTGGCTGGGTAACGGTACGGACACCACCCATAGCGGCATTGGCAAGGCGCTGACCAAAACCTCTAACTTCCTCGCAGGCATTGGCGAAATTCGTAAGCAGGATATCCCGGACAACTGGGACACGGCGATTGATTCCCGTTACATCCGGGAAGCGGCGGCAAAATGAAAGTAGGTCAGCATATCGCCATCAGCGTGTTTTCGGTGGCGGTTTTCTTCGCGCTCTGGCAACTGGCGGCCACCCGGCAATGGGTGGACCCGCTGTTACTGCCGTCACTCACGGATATTGGCCTGACGGCAGAAGAGCTGCTGGCGGATGGTTACCGCCAGGTCCCGCTCTGGCAGCACGTGGCGGTGAGCCTGGCCCGTGCGCTGAGCGCCTTTGCGGTCGCGATTGTGCTGGGTATCCCGCTCGGACTGCTGATGGGGCTGTCACCCGGTTTGTCTGCGGTGCTTAACCCATTTGTGCAGTTCCTGCGCCCGTTACCGAAAATCGCGCTGATCCCGCTGGCTGTCGTCTGGCTGGGGATAGGGGAAGCGTCGAAATTCTTCCTGATCTTTATCGCCACCTTCCTGAGTGTGGTGGTGGGGGCGTCGGCGGCGGTGGAGCGGATTGGTCGGGCACGCATACGGGTGGCGCAAACGTTGGGGGCAACCAAAGGGCAGATTTTCCTGCGTGTGGTACTGCCAGATGCCCTGCCGGATCTCTTTACCACCGTCAGGCTCTCTATTGGTATTGGCTGGACCTCGTTGATTGCCGCTGAGATGGTCGCCGCCAGTTCCGGCCTTGGCTGGATGGTCATCAACGCCAGCTCTTATTTACGTACCGATATCGTCATGCTCGGCATCCTGCTCTTGGGCGGGACGGGGTATCTGTTGGATTTATTACTGCTGGGGCTACAACGCCTGTTTGTCCCGTGGGCGGGGAAAGAATAATGAGTGCTATCCAGCTTGAAAATATCTCCCTTTCGTTTGCGGCAAAACCGCAGCCGTTTACGGTGCTGGAGGAGATCAACCTCACCCTCGATAAAGGCGAGTTTGTCGTGCTGTTAGGCCCGTCGGGCTGCGGCAAATCCACCATTCTCAACCTGGTCGCCGGGTTTACCAAACCGGACAGCGGCCGTGTACTGGCGAGCGGAAAACCGGTGCGACAACCGGGGCCAGAGCGCGGCATGATCTTCCAGCAGCCGAATCTGTTCCCGTGGCTGTCGGTGCTGGATAACGTCACCTTCGGCCCGCGCCTGGGCCGTTATCAAAAAGAAGAGGTCAATGCGCGGGCGCAGGACTGGCTGAACCGCGTTGGCCTGAAAGGCTTTGAACAGCATGCGCCGTGGCAGCTTTCCGGGGGCATGAAGCAGCGTGTGGCGCTGGCCCGCGCCTGGTTGCCGGGGCCCGAAGTGCTGCTGCTGGATGAACCCTTCGGCGCACTGGATGCACAAACCCGCCTGATGATGCAGGAGCTGCTGCGTGAAGCCTGGCTGACGACCGGCACCACGCTGCTGTTCGTCACCCACGATGTGGAAGAGGCGCTGTTTCTGGCTGACCGCATCCTGGTGATGTCGGCGAAACCGGGAAAAATCGTCGAAGAGATTGTTCTGCCTTTTGGCCGCGAGCGCGATATCGAAGCGCTCGCGGAGCACCCGCGTTACGGTGAAATCAAGCAGCACGTTTTACACCGCGTCCGCCAGGAGGCGAAACGTCATCTTAGTTGATTCGATCTGGGGCGTCTGTCAGTTATAATGGGGCGATGTGAATGTCTCACAGCTTCTTTAACCCGGCGATATCGCCTCAAATGAGTACCATTGATGAGTGAAATGATTTACGGCATCCATGCGGTGCAGGCCCTGCTGGAACGCGCTCCGGAGCGTTTTCAGGAAGTCTTTATTCTTAAGGGTCGCGAAGACAAACGCCTGATGCCCCTGATCCATGCGCTGGAAGCGCAGGGTGTCGTGATTCAGGTCGCTAACCGTCAATATCTGGATGAGAAAAGCGAAGGCGCGGTCCATCAGGGCATCATCGCTCGCGTGAAACCGGGCCGTCAGTACCAGGAAAACGATTTGCCGGATCTGATCGCCAGTCTCGATCAGCCTTTCTTCTTGATCCTCGATGGCGTCACCGATCCACACAATCTGGGGGCCTGCCTGCGTAGCGCCGATGCGGCGGGCGTTCACGCTATCATCGTGCCGAAAGACAAATCTGCCCAGTTAAACGCGACCGCCAAAAAAGTGGCCTGTGGTGCGGCAGAAAACGTCCCGCTGATCCGTGTGACCAACCTCGCGCGTACCATGCGGTTGCTGCAGGAAGAGAATATCTGGATTGTCGGCACCGCGGGTGAAGCTGACCACACCCTGTTCCAGAGCAAAATGACCGGCCCGATGGCGCTGGTGATGGGTGCGGAAGGTGAGGGGATGCGTCGTCTGACGCGCGAGCATTGCGACGAGCTCATCAGCATTCCGATGGCGGGCAGCGTGTCGTCGCTGAACGTGTCGGTCGCCACCGGTATCTGCCTGTTTGAAGCTGTACGTCAGCGTACAAAATAAACCGCAAAAGGCAACGTAAGTTGCCTTTTTAGTGTTTGCTCCCTCTCCCTGTGGAGGTAAAAGCAAAACGGCAACGTTGGTTGCTGTTTTTAGTGTTTACTCCCTCTCCCTGTGGAGGTAAAAGCAAAACGGCAACGTTAGTTGCTGTTTTTAGTGTTTGCTCCCTCTCCCTGTGGAGGTAAAAGCAAAACGGCAACGTTGGTTGCTGTTTTTAGTGTTTGCTCCCTCTCCCTGTGGGAGAGGGCCGGGGTGAGGGCACCAGACCGCACGACTCACAGCAAGGTGAGGGCACCAGACCGCACTATTCCTCCAGTGAACGCTGGTGATCATCCTTCCTGAGCGTCATCAGCGCAATCACACTCACCACCGCCGTTGCCATCACGTAATACGCCGGAATATCCAGATTCCCCGTCTGCTTAATCAGTCCGGTAATGATCAACCCCGCACAGCCTGAGAAAATCGCATTCGACAGCGAATAGGCCAGCCCCAGGCCGGTATAACGAACCCTGGTCGGGAACATCTCCGCCAGCATGGCGGGCCCTGGCCCTGCCAGCATCCCCACCAGTCCACCAGCGATAAACACCACCATCGCTTTGATAAATAGCGTGCTTGATTCCGCCTGTAACACTTTCAGCAGCGGCAGCGCCAGGATGAGCAACAGCACTGCGGCGGTGACCATCACGGTGCGTCGACCAATCCTATCGCTCAGCATGCCGGAGGGGATAATCGTCAGGGCGAACCCGGCATTAGAAATCACCGCAATCAACAATGCCTGGTTAAAGCCGGTGTGTAGCGCCGACTGAAGGTAGGTCGGCATAATCACCAGATAGGTATAACCCGCCGCTGACCAGACCATCAGGCGACCAATCCCGGTGATAATCGCTTTTAGTGTACTGGCGAAACTGGCCGCCTGAGGCGGAGCGGCCTGCGCTTGCTGATGTACAAAACTGGGTGTCTCTTCCATATGAACGCGTAGCCAGAGCGCAACGGCGCCCATTGGAATAGCGATGAAAAAGGGAATACGCCAGCCCCAGTCATGAAGGGCCTCCGGACTAAGTACTGCTGACAACAATGCTACGACCCCGGCCCCTGCCAGCAGACCGAGGGCGACAGTCAATGACTGCCACGCACCGTACAAACCGCGCTTACCTCGGGGGGCAAACTCGGTCATCAGCGAGACGGCCCCGCCATATTCTCCACCGGCAAACAGCCCCTGCAAAATGCGCAGGCCGGTAATAAGCAGCGGTGCGGCGACGCCGATACTGGCATAAACCGGCACCACGCCAATGGCCGCCGTGGCTAGCGTCATCAGTACGAGGACAATAATCAGCGTTGGCTTACGGCCTATCCGGTCACCCATGCGGCCAAACACCACCGCACCCAACGGACGGAAGAAAAAGGCGACGGCAAAGGCGGCATAGGTCAGGATCAGACTGGTGATAGCAGATTCACCTGCGAGGGTAAAAAAGTTCTTCGCAATCACCGTGGCAAGAAAGCCATAGACCGCAAACTCGTACCATTCGATGAAATTACCGATTGAGCCTGCAACCAGCGCTCTTTTTTGTGCATGTGTTGTTGTCATGGGCGTCACCGTTCCTGGTTTCATATCGTTAAGCCTCGCCGTTAAGTACGGGTAACGCAAACAGAAAGCGCCCATACGCACCGTTTTGTGACCGCTATCGCGGGCGGAACGCCTGCCATCTGCCCATACTTATTGCCGATGCCATTGATGGAGGGCAAACAGATGCACTGGCAAACGCATACCGTTTTTAATCAACCCATCCCCCTGAATAACAGCAATCTTTTCCTTTCTGACCGAGCCCTGTATGACGCTGTTATCCGTGAAGGCGCAGCCTGGGATACTGATTTACTGGCCAGTATCGGCCAGCAATTGGGTACGGCAGAATCGCTGGAGCTCGGCAGGCTGGCCAACGTTAATCCCCCGGAACTGCTGCGTTATGACCCGACGGGGGCACGACTCGATGATGTACGGTTTCACCCGGCATGGCACTTACTGATGCAAGGCCTGTGCGCCAACCGTGTTCATAACCTGGCCTGGGAAGAGGACGCGCGCAGCGGCTCGTTTGTTGCCCGCGCCGCGCGGTTTGTGCTCCATGCACAGGTGGAAGCCGGTTCGTTATGCCCGGTTACCATGACCTTTGCCGCCACGCCGCTATTGCAGCATTCCCTTCCTGCGCCTTTTCAGGATTGGCTAAAACCGCTGATGAGCGACCGTTACGACCCGCATCTCGCGCCAGGCAACCAAAAGCGCGGTTTGCTGATTGGCATGGGGATGACGGAAAAACAGGGCGGCTCGGACGTGCTCAGTAATACTACGCGGGCGCAACGCAGCGGCGACAGCTACCGGCTGGTGGGGCATAAATGGTTTTTCTCGGTGCCGCAGAGCGATGCGCATCTGGTCCTGGCGCAGGCGGAAGGCGGACTCTCCTGCTTTTTTGTGCCGCGTTTTTTACCTGACGGACAGCGCAACGGTGTGCGGCTCGAACGTCTGAAAGACAAGCTGGGTAACCGCTCAAATGCCAGCAGCGAAGCAGAATTTTGCGAGGCCAGCGGCTGGCTGGTAGGAGAAGAGGGCGACGGCGTGCGTCAAATCCTCAAAATGGGTGGTCTGACCCGTTTTGACTGTGCGCTGGGGAGCCATGGTCTAATGCGCCGGGCATTTTCCGTAGCCCTGTACCATGCTCATCAGCGTCAGGCATTCGGAAAAAATCTCGTCGACCAGCCAATGATGCGGGAAGTCCTTAGCCGGATGGCGTTGCAACTGGAAGGGCAGACGGCGTTTTTATTTCGCCTTGCCCGTGCCTGGGATGGTCGCACTAAGCCGGAAGAGACGCTTTGGGCACGGCTGTTTACCCCCGTTGCGAAATTCGCGGTCTGCAAAGCGGGTATGCCCTTTGTTGCCGAAGCCATGGAAGTGCTGGGCGGCATTGGCTATTGCGAGGAGAGCGAGCTTCCACGGCTTTACCGGGAAATGCCGGTGAACAGTATCTGGGAGGGCTCCGGCAATATTATGTGTCTTGATGTCTTACGCGTGCTGGCTAAACAGCAGGGCATCAGTGAGTTGTTGCACGATGCGTTTGGTGCGGTCAAAGGTCAGGACAGGCATTTTGATCGTGCATGGCGTCAGTTACAGCAACAGTTGCGTAAACCTCTTGAGGCGCAAGGGCGGGAGATTACCCGGCAACTGTATCTGCTAGCGACGGGGGCGCAATTGTTGCAGTTCGCTCCCCTGTCAATAGCACAAGCCTGGTGCCGGATGATGTTGGATATACGCGGCGCGTCTGTTGTGGCTGAGCAGGTCCAAAGTGACCTGCTGCTGCGTGCCACGGGCGGTGCCGGTTAGTCCGTTTTCAGGCTGAACAGGCGGACCACCTCCGTCAGATGTGCCCCTTTTTCGCGCAGCGTGCCAGCGGTTTGCTCACTGCGCGAAACCCGTCCTGCGTTAATATGCGTGGCTTCACCAATATGCGTCATGGCGATATTGACCTGATTAATCCCTGCCGACTGCTCATGAGAGGCGTTGTTAATCTCGTTAACCAACTGGTTAATGTGGTTCATATGCGCGGTGATAGAGCCCATTGCCTGCCGGGTATTGTTGGATAACGTATGTCCCTCATGGACTTTTTTGAGCGTATCGCTGGTCAGCTCATCGATCTCTTTTACTGCATTGGCGCTGCGGGCTGCCAGCGCCCGTACTTCCTGGGCCACGACGGCAAATCCTTTACCATGTTCCCCGGCGCGAGCGGCTTCAACCGCAGCGTTAAGCGCCAGGATATTGGTCTGGAAGGCGATAGATTCAATCACATGGGTGATGTCGGCAATTCGCTGAGAGGCGGTACGAATCGCGTCCATGGTGGCAACCGCTTCTTCGACGGTTATGCCACCCTTTTGTACTTCCCGGGCGGTTTCATTCACCAGCGACTGCATCTCTTCCATATTGGCGGCATTCTGCTGTAGGGTCGCGGCAAGTTGCTCCATGCTGGCTGAGGTCTCCTCGACGCTGCTGGCCTGCTTGTTAATTTGCTCGCTGATTTCACTGCTGTCGGCGGCAAGCGCATTGGTGCCGTGGTGAATATCACTGGCCGATTCACGCACTTGTAAAACAATGGCATGCAAGCCATTGCCGATCCCGTTGATGGCATCAATGAGTTGCCCCACTTCGTCCTGACTTTTGACTTCCAGACTGGCCCGCAGATCGCCCGACGCATAGCGGCTGGCCAGGCCAATGGCATCACGAAGAGGGCGGGTCAGCCAACGGCGAACAATCACCACAAACAGTGCGGCAAACAGCAGAGAGAGCACCAGCCCGGCTATCAGGAACTGGTTGCGTAGCGTGTTGACATCATTGAGTAATGCCGCCTTGTCGACTTCGCCCACCACCGTCCAGTTCCAGCCGGGCACAGTTATCCATGAGAGCATTTGTCGATGGCCATCGGGGCGCTGCTGTTCCAGCGTACCGGTAGTCTGTTGCAGAACGGTATTCAGATCGCGCTCATCCCACTGCGGGCGTTTACCCTCCTCGCTGGGGTGGAACAGGTAATTACCGTAGTTCTTACCATTATTACGATCCAGTACGTAGAAACGGCCGCTATCGCCAAGCTGGCGTCCGAGGATCTTACTGCGCATGATCTCCCATGAGTGGGTGATGTCCACGCCGACAAATAAGATGGCTATGGTATTGCCGTTGTTATCTTTTACCGGCTGGTATTGCGTGATGTAGCGCTTACCGAATAATAAGGCCAGCCCACGGTAGGTTTCGCCTTTCAACGCCGGAGCAAAAGCCGGGCTGGCTTTGTCCAGTTTCGTGCCTATCGCACGATCGCCATTCTCTTTACGTAACGAGGTAGCAACGCGCACAAAGTCATCGCCACTGCGCACAAACAGCGTGGCGATAGCCCCGGTGCGGGTAAGAAAATCATCAACAATGGCATTGTTTTCATGAAGGTCACTGTCGCCCCCTTTTAGCAAGGGAACGCTAATGCCGTTAATTTCACGGCGTTGCGCCTGATCGATGGTCACAGGTTGAGGCAAAAAACTGCTGAACAGACGGGTATAGCTTTCAACCTCTTCGCTCAGGCTGCTGTTAAACATTTCTACCATATCCTGAACGCCCGTGGACTGGTTATGGAGATCTTCCACCGCCAGCGTTTCCAGTTGTTGGCTGGCTTTATTGCTTAACAGAAAGGTGAAAACCAGGAAAAGCACGGCTACGCTTGTGCCCGTCAAAAGAGAAAGTTTGGTGCCGAGTCCAATGCGACTAAAAAAGGTGCTCATAAAATATCCGCTGATAAGAATGTCAGCACCTTCAACGGCAATAATTCGATAACATTTAACGTGTCAATGTAACTAAATGTTACTAAAATGTATTGTCTTCGTAACCCTTTGTTAGCGATGAAGTAAACAAAAAAGCCACTCTTTAAAAATGGCTTTTTCGGGTATATGGCATGTCAGGCATAAAGTATGGCCTGCACCCGCCAGTTATCTGCCCGTTGTTCTTCCTGCATCTGAATAATTCGGTACCAGGATGCACCCTGTTCGTCTGCCTTCAGCGCGATGACACGCTCCACATCCTGTGGACTTCCGGAAACGTTGTTGACAGAAATCAGGCCAATTTCATTCAGCCCGGTGACGCAGTCAGCGCTCGCGAACTCTGCTGGCTGCGCTGTTATGCTGGCTAAACCTGTAGAAAGCAACAGTGAGTTTAAGGCAAGAGATCGTTTCATATCAGCTCCATTCCACGTTACCCCGATTTTTTCCAGGGCACTCCATCGCGCGAAAATTCCATACATTCCATTGTGCACAGGCAAACATAAAAGGACGCAAAGCAGTGTAAATCTTCCTTAAACCCAGACGTTTACTTAATGACGATACAACATAGCCCTTGCATACCAGCGGCCTGGAATGACCGTGTCATCCATCATCAGAATGACGTAGTAATCCGCTTTTTCAGCGGTAGCTCTGGCTTTTATTTCATCTTCAACGTCCATAGGCGAACCCAGCACCGATACGCTAAATGCACCCATTTCATGCAGGTTTTGCGTCTGATTACGACTTATCTCCTGCGGATGATCGCTGACGGGCGGGGCGGGCTGTGGTTTACCTTCCAGCACGCTACATCCACTCAAAAACAGCGCCATAACAAGGGGGAGAAACCAGCGCATCATGTTTTCATGTTTCCTGATAGCCATAGTGTAGTTCCATAATAAACAGGCAAGAGGGGAATGTTCCCAATTTTGCTATTGCCAACATAAGTTTCGAATGAAAATGCGATCGGCGCAGCATCTTTATCACAATGCTAACACTTGATATGTGAACGTTGACTTGCACCTTCGAAGGCGTGATGGCATACCAGCACTATAGATCAAGGAGAGGCCAATGATTGAACTCGATGTACGGCATTTTGCCGGGATTGAAGCATTACACGCGTTCCCGGCGGGAAAAGAGGCACAGCCATTACCCTGTATTGTTTTTTACCACGGATTTACCTCCTCCAAGCTGGTATATAGCTATTTTGCCGTGGCGCTGGCTCAGGCCGGGTTTCGGGTCGTTATGCCTGACGCGCCGGAGCATGGTGCCCGGTTTGACGGTGATGAAACGCGGCGGCTACAGCGTTTCTGGCAAATTTTGCAGGGTAATTTTACGGAGTTTGCGGCGCTGAAAGCGGCACTGTATCAGCAGGGATTGATCGACAATCAGCGGCTGGGCGTAGGGGGCGCATCGATGGGCGGCATGACGGCGCTCGGTATTATGACGCAGTTTCCGGAGGTCCGAAGCGTTGCCTGCCTGATGGGTTCTGGCTATTTCTCCACCCTGGCGAATTCCCTTTTTCCGCCGCTGGAGGTGACAACACCGGAAGAGCAGGCGGCGTTCGATGCGATTATCGCGCCGTTAGCAAAATGGGATATCAGCGGGCAATTAGCACAGCTTGCCAACCGTCCGCTTTTTCTCTGGCATGGGGAGGAGGACGACGTTGTACCCGCAGCCGAAACATTACGTCTGCAGCAGGCGCTGGCGGCTGCACGTCTGGACGAGCAGTTAACCTGCCTGTGGGAAGCAGGCGTAAAACATCGCATAACACCCACCGCCCTGACGGCCACCGTCCGCTTTTTCACCGAGCATCTTTAACTACACGCGCATCACTTTAACTCCCTGATCCTCAAGTTTTTTGAGGATTTCGGGGTTGGCCTGTTTTCCGGTGATCACCAAATCGATTTGATCGGCGTTACTGAACAGCATACCCGCACGCTCACCGACTTTGCTGCTATCCACCAGAACGACCAGTTTTCCCACCATGTTCAGCATTTTCTGTTCGGCCATGGCCGTCAGCATGTCGGTTTTATAAAGACCTTCTGCCGTCAGCCCTTTGCCGCTGGTAAACATCCAGTGACCGGCATAGAGGCTATTTTCACTGCTTTGCGGGCTCAGGGTGATGGACTGCGTCTTGTTGTACTGTCCGCCCATGATGACCACGCTTTCGTGTTCTTGTTCGATGAGGTAATTGGCGAGTGGTAGGTAGTTAGTGATGATTTGTACCGGTTTACCGCAGATTTCACGGCCTAACAGGAAGGCAGTTGATCCGCAGTTGATCACTACACTTTCGCCAGCGCTAACGAGCTGTGATGCGGCTCTGGCGATACGTACTTTTTCATCGTGGTGCAGTGCCTCATGGATATTCATCGGCGACCAGCGCGGACGCTGCTGGCTGATGGCTTCGGCGCCGTTACGCACTTTCTTAAGTTTGCCACTTTCATCCAGCTTGTTGATATCGCGACGTGCGGTTGCAGGAGAAACGCCCAGGCTGGCGATCACTTCTTCAACCGTAATAAAGCCCGTCTGCGACAGTTGATCCAGCAGTATTTGATGTCGTTGCGCTTCCGTCATGAGCTATTCCGATGATTAATGATGTGAAAAGATGATATTTGAAATAGCCTGAAATTACTAAAGATAAGTGCACGATACTGATGATAAAAGCGGGTGCACACGGCACCCGCTTCGGCTTTTAGAGGAAGGACTTAAACGGTAAATCGGGCTCGATAGTAAAGCAATCATCAAAACCACGTGGGTAGTGATACTCGAAATTATCTTTATCCACAGGCCAGGTAAATTTCCCGCCCACCTGCCAGATATAAGGCTTAAAGCCATACTGTAAGCGGTCTTTTTTCATGTTCCACAGAACACGAATCTCTTGTGGATCGGCCTGAAAATTAGACCAGATATCGTGGTGGAATGGGATCACGACTTTTGTATTTAGCGCTTCCGCCATACGCAGTATGTCGGCGCTGGTCATTTTGTCGGTAATGCCGCGCGGGTTCTCGCCGTAAGAACCCAATGCCACATCAATTTGGTACTCGTTGCCATGTTTCGCATAGTAGTTGGAATAGTGCGAGTCACCGCTGTGGTATAGCGTACCGCCGGGGGTTTTAAAGAGGTAGTTAACTGCACGCTGATCCATGCCGTCAGGCAGTACGCCGGCCGCTTTTTGCTCTGCAGGCAGGGTAATTAACGCGGTGCGATCGAACGCATCAAGGGCATGAATTTCAATATCTTTTACGCGAACAATATCACCCGGTTTGACGACGATACAGCGTGACTTTGGTACACCCCAGCCAATCCATAAATCGACGCAGGTTTGTGGGCCGATGAAGGGAACATCATCGGCACAGTTCTTCATGACGGCAGCGGCGACGTTTACATCAATATGATCGTTGTGATCGTGAGTGGCGAGGATGGCATCGACATGACGAATAGCGAACGGATCCAGCACAAACGGCGTGGTGCGCAGGTTTGGCTGCAGTTTTTCAACACCTGCCATGCGCTGCATCTGATGCCCTTTTTTCATCAATGGGTTTCCGTGGCTCTGCTTGCCCGTACCGCACCAGAAATCAACGCACACATTGGTACCTCCTTCTGATTTCAGCCAGATACCGGTACAGCCCAGCCACCACATAGCAAAGGTGCCGGGAGCGACACGTTCCTGCTCAATTTCCTCATTAAGCCAGCTTCCCCACTCGGGAAAAGTGCTCAGAATCCATGATTCCCGGGTAATGGTTTCAATCTTACTCATGGTGTCGCTCCTTACCTGTTTAATCAAAATAAATCATATTGTGATAACTTGTGATTTATATTTTCACAGTTTCATCATGATCGCAACAGGGTTTGGCGTGTTAAATCGCATTGTGATTGTGTTGCTACGATACGCTTTGCATGCTGATTTCTTTGCTATTTTTATTAACTATATGAATTTAATAAATTGTTTTGCGGGTTCTTGTACTGGATATGTATGTGTAATGAGAATGGGGAAATAAATTGCGTGATGCATCACAATTAATCAAAAACAATCTTTTTGTGATTATTTATGATTGGTAGAGTGTTTTCACCTTGTGCTGCATTGCACAAATGCAGCCACTTTCTTACTGGAGCGAGTTATGGAGATTCTCTACAACGTCTTCACTGTCTTTTTTAATCAGGTGATGACCAATGCCCCGTTGCTGCTGGGGATCGTGACCTGTATTGGCTATATCCTGTTGAGAAAAAGTGTCAGCGTTATCGTTAAAGGCACGATCAAAACGATCATCGGCTTTATGTTGCTGCAGGCGGGGTCGGGGATCCTGACCAGCACGTTTAAACCGGTGGTTGCCAAAATGTCTGACGTATACGGCATCAACGGTGCGATTTCTGACACCTACGCGTCAATGATGGCGACCATCGAACGTATGGGCGACGCGTACAGTTGGGTGGGTTATGCGGTACTGCTGGCCCTGGCGCTAAACATTATTTACGTACTGCTGCGGCGTATTACTGGCATTCGCACCATCATGCTGACCGGGCACATCATGTTCCAGCAGGCCGGTCTGATTGCGGTGTTCTTCTTTATTCTCGGTTACTCCATGTGGACCACCATTATCTGTGCTGCCGTGCTGGTTTCACTCTATTGGGGCATTACCTCCAATATGATGTACAAACCAACACAGGAAGTGACAGATAATTGCGGTTTCTCTATCGGTCACCAGCAGCAGTTCGCCTCCTGGATCGCTTACAAAATCGCGCCGTACCTTGGGAAAAAAGAGGAAAGCGTTGAAGATCTGAAACTGCCGGGCTGGCTGAATATCTTCCATGACAACATCGTCTCTACCGCCATTGTCATGACGGTCTTTTTTGGCGCGATTCTGCTCTCTTTTGGCCTTGATACCGTTCAGGCGATGGCGGGGAAAACTCACTGGACGGTCTATATCCTGCAAACCGGCTTCCAGTTTGCAGTGGCGATTTTCATTATCGTCCAGGGCGTGCGTATGTTTGTCGCCGAGCTTTCCGAAGCCTTCAACGGTATTTCTCAGCGCTTGATTCCGGGGGCTGTGCTGGCAATTGACTGTGCGGCGATTTATAGCTTCGCGCCGAACGCGGTGGTCTGGGGCTTTATGTGGGGGACTATCGGCCAGTTGATTGCGGTCGGCATCCTGATTGCCTGCGGCTCCTCCATTCTCATCATTCCTGGCTTCATACCGATGTTCTTCTCCAACGCCACCATTGGCGTCTTTGCCAACCACTTCGGCGGCTGGCGTGCCGCCATCAAGATTTGCCTGGTGATGGGCATGATCGAAATTTTTGGCTGTGTCTGGGCGGTAAAACTGACGGGAATGAGCGCATGGATGGGAATGGCTGACTGGTCCATCCTGGCGCCGCCGATGATGCAAGGCTTTGCCTCCGTGGGGATCGCGTTTATGGCCGTGATGATTTTGATTGCGCTGGCTTACATGTTCTTTGCCGGTCGCGCCCTGCGTGCTGAGGAAGACGCGGAAAAACAACTGACAGAACACTCTGTTTAAAAAGGAGTTTGATTATGACCGTACGTATTCTGGCTGTGTGTGGTTGTGGGCAAGGTAGTTCCATGATCATGAAAATGAAAGTTGACCAGTTTTTGACGCAACAAAAGGTCGACCATACGGTGAACAGCTGCGCGGTGGGGGAATACAAAAGTGAGCTGAGCGGGGCGGACATCATCATTGCCTCTACCCATGTCGCCAGTGAAATCGAAGTCTCCGGTAATAAGTACGTGGTCGGGGTACGCAATATGCTCTCTGCCGCTGATTTTGGTCCGAAGCTAATGGAAGTCATCAACGCCCATTTTGCACAGGATGTGAAATAAGGACTCACTATGAAATTACGTGACTCGCTGGCGGAGAACAATGCGATTCGCTTGCAGGCAGAGGCCAGTACGTGGCAGGAGGCGGTGAAGCTTGGCGTGGATCTGCTGGTAGGGGCTGAGGTTGTTGAACCGCGTTACTACCAGGCCATTCTGGACGGTGTGGAACGGTTTGGACCGTACTTCGTGATTGCCCCGGGGCTTGCCATGCCCCATGGTCGCCCGGAAGAAGGGGTGAAGAAAAATGGCTTTGCGCTGGTGACCCTCAAAACACCGCTGGTTTTTAATCACGAGGACAACGACCCGGTCGACATCCTTATCACTCTGGCGGCAGTGGATGCGCGTACGCATCAGGAAGACGGCATCATGCAAATCGTCAACCTGTTTGAAGATGAAGCGAATTTTGACCGTTTACGCGCCTGTCGCACGGCGCAGCAGGTATTGGATTTAATTGATAGCGCCACGGCGGCGTCTGTATAAGGAGCAAAAAAACATGTCTGATTTACCGATGTTGCAGGTAGCCCTGGATAACCAGACGCTGTCACACGCTTATGCAACCACCCGCTTAATTGCCGAAGAGGTGGACATTATTGAGGTTGGGACCATTTTATGTGTTGGCGAGGGCGTTCGGGCTGTTCGCGATCTTAAGGCGCTGTATCCTCACAAAATCGTACTGGCCGACGCCAAAATTGCCGATGCCGGGAAAATCCTTTCAAGAATGTGCTTTGAAGCCAATGCCGACTGGGTGACCGTGATCTGTTGCGCCGATATTAACACCGCGAAAGGTGCGCTGGATGTGGCGAAAGAGTTTAACGGCGACGTGCAGATTGAACTGACCGGCTACTGGACGTGGCAACAGGCGCAGCAGTGGCGCGATGCAGGCATTCAACAAGTCGTTTATCACCGCAGCCGTGATGCGCAGGCGGCAGGGGTCGCATGGGGTGAGGCGGATATCAGCGCGGTGAAAAAACTGGCCGAGATGGGCTTTAAGGTGACGGTTACCGGCGGACTGGCGCTGGAAGATTTGCCGCTGTTCAAGGGCATTCCCATTCACGTCTTTATTGCCGGGCGCAGTATCCGCGACGCCGCAGATCCGGTTGAAGCGGCGCGTCAGTTCAAGCGCTCAATTGCTCAGTTGTGGGGCTAAGGAGCGGGTATGTTGTCAAAACAGATCCCGCTGGGTATCTACGAAAAAGCACTCCCTGCCGGGGAGTGCTGGCTGGAACGGTTGCGACTGGCGAAAACGCTGGGTTTCGATTTTGTCGAAATGTCGGTAGATGAAACCGATGCCCGTCTGGCCCGCCTCGACTGGAACCCTGAGCAGCGTCTGGCACTGGTAGCTGCGATAGCGGAAACAGGCGTTCGCGTTCCTTCAATGTGTCTGAGCGCGCACCGGCGTTTTCCGCTGGGCAGCGAAGATGACGCGGTACGTAACCAGGGGCTGGAGATCATGCGCAAGGCTATCCGGTTTGCGCAGGATACCGGTATCCGGGTGATTCAACTCGCTGGCTATGACGTTTACTACCAGCAGGCGAATGATGAGACGCGCCGCCGCTTTCGTGACGGACTCAAAGAGAGCGTGGAAATGGCCAGCCGTGCACAGGTAACCCTGGCGATGGAAATTATGGATTACCCGCTGATGAATTCGATCAGCAAAGCGCTGGGGTACGCGCACTACCTTAATAACCCATGGTTTCAGCTCTACCCGGATATCGGCAATCTTTCAGCCTGGGATAACGACGTGCAGATGGAACTGCTGGCGGGCGTCGGCCATATCGTGGCGGTTCATGTCAAAGACACGCGCCCCGGCGTTTTTAAAAACGTCCCCTTTGGCACCGGCGTAGTGGATTTTGAACGCTGTTTCGCCACGCTCAAAGAGAGCGGCTACTGTGGTCCGTACTTGATCGAGATGTGGAGCGAGGCGGCAGAAGATCCGGCGGCAGAGGTGCTAAAAGCGCGCGACTGGGTGAAAGCGCGTATGGCAAACGCGGGTTTAATGGAGGCGGCATAATGCAAGAGCTTAAACAGCAAGTGTTTGATGCCAATATGGATTTGCCGCGCTATGGATTAGTGACCTTTACCTGGGGAAACGTCAGCGCTATTGATCGTGAACGCGGGCTGGTAGTGATTAAACCCAGCGGTATTGCCTACGAGAACATGAAACCAGATGACATGGTCGTGGTGGATTTACAGGGCAACAGGGTGGAAGGGCAGTGGCGCCCGTCTTCCGATACCGCAACACACCTTGAGTTGTACCGACGCTACCCTCAGCTTGGCGGTGTTGTGCATACCCATTCCACGCATGCCACAGCCTGGGCTCAGGCGGGGCTGGCCATTCCTGCGCTTGGCACCACCCATGCAGATTATTTCTTTGGCGATATTCCCTGTACCCGGGCGCTCTCTGAAGAGGAGGTACGGGAAGAGTATGAACTCAACACTGGTAAGGTGATTGTCGAGACGCTGGGCAACAGTAACCCATTGCATACGCCGGGAATGGTGGTCTACCAACACGGTCCGTTTGCATGGGGGAAAAATGCCGCTGACGCCGTTCATAATGCGGTGGTCATGGAAGAGGTTGCCCGGATGGCGTGGATTGCCCGAGGTATCAATCCGTCGTTAAAACCGATTGATGATTATCTGATGAATAAACACTTTATGCGTAAGCACGGCCCAAATGCCTATTACGGGCAGTGACCGGTAGCCCGGCCAGGCGCAGCGCCGCAGGAGTTTCCCCGGCATCAGCTATGCTTCGTCCGGACTACCAGAAAATTATGCTCCGGAATGTGTACGCCTTCGGGATGTTACTGGTCTGATTCCGGAGCCTTTTTATGCCTGTCGATAGGCTGATGGTATGCAGCGCATCCCTGCCAGCGTAATCAGGCAGATCACGGCACCGGCATAAAATGTTGATGCTGCGCCCAGGCTTTCCCACAAGACACCGGCCCCGGCGCTGGCCAACAGCAGGGCGATACCGCTCATGAGGTTAAACATGCCAAACGCGGTGCCGCGCAGTTCTGCTGGCGCGGTATGGGCGATCATCGCCGCCAGCAGGCCCTGGGTCATTCCCATATGGATACCCCACAGGGCAACGCCAAGCAGCAACGTGCTCCAGTGGTGGCTTAACGCCAGTGCCAGATCGGCGGCAATCAGCACCAGCAGGCCTGCCTGCAGCATTTTGCTGTGGCTCATGCCGTCGGACAGTTTACCAAAGGGGTAGGCCGTCAGGCCGTACACCAGGTTCATTGCGACCATTACCAGCGGAATGGCGAACAGTGGAATCTCCATCTGCTGTGCGCGTAGTACCAGAAAGGCTTCACTAAAACGGGCGAGGGTAAAGACGCTGCCCAGTCCAACGACCCACCAGTAAGCGCTACTGAGTTTTTTCAGGTTCTCACGGGTGAGCGGGTTGGTGCGCTTGTTGGTAATGGGCGTTTTAGGTTCATCAAGCCCGAAATAGAGCAGAGCGATAGCCAGTGTGCCTGGGATCACAGCCACCCAGAAGATGGACTGGAAATCATTGTCCCACAGAAACATCAGCGCCACGGCCAACAGCGGACCAAGGAAAGCACCGATTGTGTCCAGCGACTGGCGCAGGCCAAATGCGGCGCCACGAATGTCGGGGGGCGTCACATCGGCAACCAGCGCGTCACGAGGTGCCCCACGGATCCCTTTGCCAACGCGGTCAATCATTCGCGCGCCGAATACCAGGCCGGAGGAGGAAGCCAGGGCAAACAGCGGTTTGCTAAGCGCACCCATGCCATATCCCAGCAGGGCCAGTCCTTTGCGTTTACCCAGATAGTCGCTGAGTACGCCGGAAAACACTTTTATGATAAGCGCAGTTGCCTCTGCCATCCCTTCGATCAGGCCAATGACAATGACGCTGGCACTTAATGTGGTCGCCATAAAGAGAGGTAACAGGCTGTGGATCATCTCGGACGAGACATCCATTAACAGACTTACGCCGCCGAGCACCCAAACGCCTTGCGGGATACGGCCCAGGGTTGCAAAACGCACAAACACGATATTGCTCCGGATAATCAGGTTATTAAGATGCTATTACATCAGCGGCCTGCGCTTTTGATAAGCACACTGTACAAATAATTATCATTTAATGATGTGCAAAAAAAAGCCCTCATGGAAGAGGGCGATTAATAATGGCAAGGGTAACTGGTCTGTGTGTACTAGCGATAAATGTCAGCGCTGGCGTGAATAAGGCCATTGCTGCCCGGCTCCCGAAGTAAGACCGGGTGATAATATTTCGCACCCTTCGCGTCAGTTTCGACTTTGAGTGCTTGATCCGCTTCGCTTTCAGTGGCGATGTTATGATTAATGTAAATAACGCCTAAGCTCTGCACATCATCCATGTTTTTGGCTTGCCGCCCGTCAATTTTGATGGCTGCTGCCGCATTGGCGCTAAGGAGTAGCGCTGTGAGTAAGATTGCGATGTTTTTCATAATATTGTGCTCCATTACTGCTTATGTTGTGACCTTCAGAACATCTTTCCTCCCGTGTCATTGGGGTGTATTTAAAGTCTACGCTTTCCCGCCAAAACGTATCGCGACCATTTCTGATGCTGTCGTTCAAAAAATTGCCGTATCCGTTTTGTCTAATTTTAATCCCACTCTGTGAAGCGGCTTTGCGCTTAGTGCGAATTATTTGTGCAATCAGCTTGAGTTTGGGGGGCGAGATAAGTATTATGACGCGTCAATTTTTCAGCCGCCCTTTAATCACGTTCCTTGCCTCCATGGGCCGCGGCTGACCCAGACAGGAGGCTGAATAATCCGTAAGGAGCAATTCGATGCGTCATTACGAAATCGTTTTTATGGTCCATCCTGACCAGAGCGAACAGGTTCCGGGCATGATCGAACGTTACACTGGTGCAATCACTGCAGCAGAAGGTACGATCCACCGTCTGGAAGACTGGGGCCGCCGTCAGCTGGCTTACCCGATCAACAAACTGCACAAAGCACACTACGTTCTGCTGAACGTTGAAGCTCCGCAGGAAGTTATCGATGAGCTGGAAACAAACTTCCGCTTCAACGATGCCGTTATCCGTAGCATGGTAATGCGTACTAAACACGCTGTTACCGAAGCATCTCCGATGGTTAAAGCGAAAGACGAGCGCCGTGAGCGTCGCGATGATTTCGCAAACGAAACCGCAGATGATGCAGATGCTGGGGATTCTGAAGAGTAATTTCTGATGACCAACCGTCTGGTGTTGTCCGGCACCGTGTGCAGGACCCCCCTTCGAAAGGTCAGCCCATCAGGAATTCCTCACTGCCAGTTCGTGCTTGAGCACCGTTCTGTGCAGAAGGAAGCCGGGTTTCACCGGCAGGCGTGGTGCCAAATGCCCGTTATCATTAGCGGACACGAAAACCAGGCCATTACTCACAGTATAACGGTCGGTAGCGCAGTAACCGTTCAGGGGTTCATCTCTTGCCACAAGGCAAAGAACGGTCTGACTAAAATGGTTCTGCATGCCGAGCAGATTGAATTGATAGATTCTGGAGACTAGCCATATGGCACGTTATTTCCGTCGTCGCAAGTTCTGCCGTTTCACCGCGGAAGGCGTTCAAGAGATCGACTATAAAGATATCGCTACGCTGAAAAACTACATCACCGAAAGCGGTAAGATTGTCCCAAGCCGTATCACCGGTACTCGTGCAAAATACCAGCGTCAGCTGGCTCGCGCTATCAAACGCGCTCGCTACCTGTCTCTGCTGCCGTACACTGATCGTCATCAGTAATCGGGCACGGTCCATTAATACGACTTTAAGAGGATAAGGTAATGCAAGTTATTCTGCTTGATAAAGTAGCAAACCTGGGCAGCCTGGGTGATCAGGTAAACGTTAAAGCGGGCTATGCTCGTAACTTCCTGGTTCCACAGGGTAAAGCTGTTCCGGCTACCAAGAAAAACGTTGAGTTTTTCGAAGCTCGTCGCGCTGAACTGGAAGCCAAACTGGCTGACGTTCTGGCGGCTGCTAACGCTCGCGCTGAAGCAATCAACGCACTGGGCACTGTAACCATCGCTTCCAAATCTGGCGACGAAGGTAAACTGTTCGGTTCCATCGGTACCCGCGACATCGCTGACGCTGTAACTGCAGCTGGCGTTGAAGTGGCTAAGAGCGAAGTTCGTCTGCCGAACGGCGTTCTGCGTACCACTGGTGAGCACGAAGTGGACTTCCAGGTTCACAGCGAAGTATTCGCTAAACTGATCGTTAACGTTGTTGCTGAGTAATTAGCTTCTGACGTTGCGTAAAAACGCCGGCCTTGTGCCGGCGTTTTGCTTTTTATCCCTCTGGTTTTTCCTTTTTATCCCTTCGAGCTCACAACCTGATCTCTGTTTTCGCATATCTGTTTCCATTTCCTGACTATTCCGCAATAATTAAAAAATAAAACGTTATTTTAAATTGGTGAATGTATGGAAACGATACACCAACCGCCGCTCTTTGCCCGTAAAAATGCGGCGTATGCAGGAGCAGCATTCTGTTGTTTATTATGGGGAAGCGCCTACCCGGCGATTAAAAGCGGTTATGAGATTTTCCAGATTGATGTGGATGATATCCCTTCGAAAATCGTCTTTGCTGGCTATCGCTTCTTCTTCGCAGGGCTACTGTTATTACTGCTTGCGCTGGCGCAGCGCCGCCCGCTGGCTCGCCTCTCTTTCCATCAGTGTGGCCAACTGGCACTGCTCGGGGTTACGCAAACCTCACTCCAGTACGTCTTCTTCTATATTGGTCTGGCCTTCACCACTGGGGTAAAAGGTTCAATTATGAATGCGACGGGCACCTTCTTTAGTGTGCTGCTGGCCCACTTTATCTACCAGAATGACAAACTGAGCTATAACAAAACCCTTGGCTGCGTACTGGGGTTTGCTGGCGTCATGGTGGTTAACCTCAACAATGGCCTGATGGAGTTCAGCTTTAGCCTGATGGGGGATGGTTTTGTAGTCCTGGCGGCGTTTATCCTCTCGGCATCGACGCTATACGGTAAGCGGATCTCGCAAACGGTCGATCCGTTGGTAATGACGGGTTATCAACTGGGGTTTGGTGGCGTCGTGCTCGCGGTCGGCGGGTATGTTTTTGGCGGCGAGCTTACCGTGCATGGCCCCTCCTCGGTGGCGATTCTTGGCTACCTGACGCTACTCTCCTCGGTTGCGTTTGCGCTGTGGAGCATTCTGCTCAAGTACAATCGGGTGGGGATGATTGCGCCGTTTAACTTCTTAATCCCGGTCTCAGGTGCGTTATTGTCGGCTATTTTTCTGGGCGAGAATATTCTCGAACTCAAATACGCGGTTGCGTTGATGCTGGTGTGCTCCGGCATCTGGTGGGTGAACAAGGTCTCCCGAAAAGCCGATTAACTTCTGGCCGGGTAGCGTTATTGCTGACCCGGCCAGGAGGCTTATCGTGCCCGGATAAAACTACCGTCCTGCTGGCGAGTGAACAAGACAGACTGGCCGCTGCCATTTTCAATCGTCAACCCGGTTACTACGCCATTCGCGTTCTGACGAATTTTCACCATCTGGCCGCTTTGCAGGGTGCTGAGCGGTTTGCCTTCGCCTTCTACTTTTGCCATGGCATAGACATCGGTTGGCGGCAAATTGTGGTCACGGAAAACCTGGGCCAGCGTTTTGCCCTGCTCGACACGGTAGGTGCGCCACTGCTGCTCAATACCGCCAGCGGAAGAGGCAGCAGGGGCAGAGTGTTCGGCGACCGGACGCTCCTGCTGTATCGGCTCCTGCACGGCCTGCGGTTCCTCGTTAAGGACAGGAGCAGGTTGTTGGTTTTGCACCGGCTGCGACGTCACCAGCGGTTGTGAAGGCTGCGATTGTGTCTGCGGCTGGGATTGTGACTGAATATTCAGTTGTGCTTCGCGCCCGACAGAGGCGGGAGGCGTCACCGTCTCTTTCGGGGTGGGCAGCAGGAAACCGATAATAACCAACAACGCCGCAAGGATCAGCCCACGACGGTGCATCGGCGGAAGCGGGTCCAGAATGCGAAAATGATCCGGGGCGTGCCAGATTTTCGCCAGGGTAGGTTTCAGTTCAAATCGCCCGGGCATGGCTTTCCTCCTGCTCCGCGTCATTATTTATCCTGTCTCGTTGAGTATAGATGGCTAACTACCTGATTGGCTGTGTGATGCATTGTCTCGTGACATCATAATGAGAATTATCTTACCGGGAGTATTGTTTCTGTTTCTCTGCGATTTGTCATCTTTACTACGACAAAGTTTTACCCGCTGCGGCGTGGCTGTTATGCTGCGCGCTACCTTAAAAAGTGATGAAAGGAAAACCCATGACAACCCCAACGTTTGACACGATCGAAGCGCAGGCCAGCTATGGCATTGGTTTGCAGGTAGGGCAGCAGCTTAGCGACTCCGGCTTACAGGGGCTGTTGCCGGAAGCGCTGGTCGCCGGTATTGCTGATGCGCTGGCAGGTAAACAACCGGCTGTGCCGGTGGATGTTGTTCATCGTGCGCTGCGTGAAATCCACGAACGTGCGGACGCAGTGCGTCGTGCGCGCTTTGAAGAGATGGCGGCAGAAGGCGTGAAATATCTGGACGAAAACCGCGAGAAAGAGGGTGTGAACAGCACGGAGTCTGGTCTGCAGTTCCGCGTTATCACTCAGGGCGAAGGCGCTATCCCGGCGCGTACTGACCGTGTTCGCGTTCACTACACCGGTAAACTGATCGACGGTACCGTGTTCGACAGCTCCGTCGCGCGTGGCGAACCGGCTGAATTCCCGGTAAACGGCGTGATTGGAGGCTGGATCGAAGCGCTGACGCTGATGCCGGTTGGCTCCAAATGGGAACTGACGATTCCGCACGAACTGGCCTACGGCGAGCGTGGCGCGGGCGCGTCCATCCCGCCATTCAGCACCCTGGTATTCGAAGTGGAATTACTGGAAATCCTGTAATCTTCCCGATGTTTTCCTCTCCTCGTCAGGGGAGAGGAAGACGATGTTGCGTGAATCATTCATTAAATGAATTAGTTTCGATACTTTATCTTGCTATGCGCGTATTGCGGTGTATTTTTGTGAACTCCATCCCCTAATTTGAGTGATATGCTGCTCACTTTAAACAAATATTTAACATCTCTTTTAATTCAGAGTATTCATCCTACCAATTCTTACCTAATATCGTTGCGTCCGCGAATGGGCGAAGTATGCAATTAAAGGCCAGAAGAGCCTCAACAACACAGACAGGATATAAACATGGTAGATCAGGCAAAAGTCGCGGCTGACGAAGAGGCTTCGACTGAACAATCGCTACGGCGCAATCTTACAAACCGTCATATTCAGCTAATCGCTATTGGTGGTGCCATCGGTACCGGGCTGTTTATGGGCTCCGGGAAAACCATCAGCCTTGCAGGACCGTCGATCATTTTTGTCTATATGATCATCGGGTTCATGCTGTTTTTCGTCATGCGTGCGATGGGTGAGTTGCTGCTGTCGAACCTTGAGTACAAATCTTTTAGCGACTTCGCCGCCGACCTGCTCGGACCGTGGGCGGGGTATTTTACCGGCTGGACATACTGGTTCTGCTGGGTAGTCACCGGGATGGCCGATGTGGTGGCGATCACCGCTTACGCACAATTCTGGTTCCCTGGATTATCCGACTGGATAGTGGCGTTGACCATTGTCCTGGTGCTGCTGAGCCTGAACCTTGCCACCGTAAAAATGTTCGGCGAGATGGAGTTCTGGTTCGCGATGATCAAAATCGTCGCCATTGTGGCGCTGATTGTTGTTGGTCTGGTGATGGTGCTGACCAGTTTCAAATCGCCGACCGGGGTCGAAGCCTCTGTTGCGCATCTGTGGAATGACGGCGGCTGGTTCCCGAAAGGCATCAGCGGCTTCTTTGCCGGTTTCCAGATCGCGGTCTTTGCCTTTGTGGGGATTGAGCTGGTCGGAACGACAGCGGCAGAAACCAAAGACCCGGAAAAGTCGCTGCCGCGCGCGATTAACTCCATTCCGATCCGCATCATCATGTTCTATGTGTTTGCGTTGATTGTGATTATGTCCGTGACCCCATGGAGTTCCGTGGTGCCGGATAAGAGCCCGTTTGTTGAACTGTTTGTTCTGGTGGGCCTGCCTGCCGCAGCGAGCATTATCAACTTTGTGGTGCTGACGTCTGCTGCGTCTTCCGCGAACAGCGGCGTGTTCTCCACCAGCCGTATGCTGTTCGGCCTGGCACAAGATGGCGTGGCGCCAAAAGCGTTCGGTAAGCTCTCTAAACGTGCGGTACCGGCGAAAGGGCTGACCTTCTCTTGTATCTGCCTGCTGGGCGGTGTGGTGATGCTGTACGTGAACCCAAGTGCGATTGCGGCGTTCACCATGATTACCACCGTTTCGGCCATCCTGTTTATGTTTGTCTGGACGATTATCCTCTGCTCTTACCTCGTCTACCGTAAACAGCGTCCGCAACTGCATGAAGCGTCCATCTACAAAATGCCGCTTGGCAAAGTGATGTGCTGGGTATGCATGGCGTTCTTTGTGTTCGTACTGGTGTTGCTGACGCTCGAAGAGGACACTCGTCAGGCGCTGATCGTCACCCCAATCTGGTTTATCGTGCTGGGCGCGGGCTGGCTGATTGTGGGTAAAAAACGCCTGGCAGGTATGCGCTAGTATTCGTAGACCTGGCATCCGGCAGACATAAAAAAGAGCCGCGCAGGCGGCTCTAAAGACTTCCATGAATCAGGCGCTCTCAGGGGCGCCTTTGCTTATTCTCCAGCGAGGGCACGCGGAAACAGAACGTTGTTTTCCAGACTGATGTGTTCCATCAGGTCGTCGATCAATTCATTGATACCGTTATACATTGCTTTCCAGGTGGTGCAGGCTTCCGGCGGCGGCGTCACGCCATTGGTAATGTGCTTGATCACTTCCAGCAGTTCGCCTGCATCATCATGCTCGCTTTCCATCACGCTGATTGGCCCCATCGCCTGGCTGCCCATCCCCTCTTTAATCATCGGGAACAGGATGCGCTCTTCTTTCATCATGTGGCTGGAAAGCTCGTCGTGCAGCATGGTCAGGTATTTGGTTAACCCTTTTGGCACGTTGGGTTTATCGGCATGTACGCGCTCCACTTTGGTCGCCTGCAGGATAAGCTCCGGCAGTTGTTCGCGGTGGCGGTCGTGGTAACGCACGATAATGTGATCGATGATTTCGCTCAGTGCGGCGACGCGCCAGTCTTTCTCGATGGGCTGCTCTGCCAGCTTTGCCAGTTCGGTTTCAATGATGCCAACATCCAGTTCTTTGCGGGACGCGGCGCGCTCCAGCGTCTGCTTACCGCCGCAGCAGTAATCCATATCGTATTTACGAAACAGCGCTGACGCACGTGGAATGGATAGCGCCAGTTCACCCAGGGGTTGGTCACGGAAAGCCATAGCAGTTACCTCATCAGAAATTATAACATGCATTTTAAATGCATCTTTTATTCGATGATATACCCCTTTCGGGGCAGGGTAAACAAGACCACGATTAACCGTGGTCTGAAACTGACTGAACCAGAGGCTTTTCTGGCTTCGCGCGTACGGCCATGACCACGCCGCAAACCAACAGGGCGATACCACAGAGGGTGAGCAACGGCGGCATTTGCTGACGTAGCATGAAGGTATAAAGCAGGCCCGCAAGGGTTTCAAAAACAATCAGTGGCCCGACAATAACCGTGGGTAAACGCTGACTGGCAACATTCCAGCACATAGCGCCGACCCAGGAGCAGAGCACAGCAATCGCGAACATCAAACCGAGAAACACCGCGGGGCGCGGGCCAAAGGGTTGGGCAAAATCAGGCTGTTGCGCACTCAGCCACAGACAGGCAGCAGCATAGCCGAGTAAAGAGACGGGGAGTGTCACCAGTGCCTGCGCGGTTGCCCACATCATCGGGTTCTTGTCCGGGTTTTCCCGCAGCCAGCGGGCGTTACGCAGCGCATACCACGCCCAGCAGGCGACGGAAACCAGCGCAAGGGCAATGCCGGAGCCATAGCGCCACCAGGAGAACGCCGGCAGGCCGCCGTGCAGTTCGGCTATGTTGACGCAGGCCAGTCCCGCCGCAATACAGAGCAGTGCCGGGGCGAGGCTGGTCCAGGTGCGTTTACCGTCACGCTGGCTGTAGAGCAGATTTGCACATATCGGGATAACAACCGGCAGGGTGCCAATGATCATCGTCGAAACCGGTGCCCCGGTGCGCTGAATGGCGCTGGCAAGACAGACGTAATAGATGAGATTGCCCATCATGGTCAGCGCCAGCGCGGTGAGCCAGTCTTTCTGCGTTAACTGCCGTAAACGCTGGCGGCCCAGCCAGGCCAGCGGCAGGGCAATTATCCCCAACGCCAGATAACGACCGGTTGACTGCAATGCCGCCGGGTAATCCGGCACAATTAACGGCCCAACAAAAATAAGCCCCCACAACATCCCCGCGAGCAGGGCATACAACACACCACTAATCATACTTCCACCTGACGTTTCTGTTTGCCGTCACAGTGTAGGAAAGGAGGGGAACGGAATATTGTATGAGATTGCGCATTAGCGCCGGACGACCTGCTTCTGGTAGCGCACGGGGGTGATGCCGTAACGACGCGTAAAGGCGCGGGTGAGGTGTGACTGGTCAGTCAGCCCGGTGGCGGCGGCGACTTCGGCGGCGGGCATCCCGTGGGTCAGGAAATCTTTCGCCCGCCACAGACGAATCGCCATCAGCATTTGGTGGGGTGTCACGTGAAAATGGGCTTTGAACTGACGCTGAAAATGGTACGGGCTCAACGAGACCACCTGCGCCAGCTCATCCAGCGTCAGGGGGTGCATAAAATTATCATGCAGATAGTCACGAACCCGCTCAAAACGATGAGCGCCTTCCTGACTGACCGGCGCGTGACGTGCAAGCGGTGTGAAGGTGTCGATCAGGTCCAGCAGCATCCCTTTTTGCGCCAGCGAATCCTCGGTGTGCCACAGGCCATGAATCAGGCGGCAAATCTTGACTGTGCGCAGGGGATCGTGGCGAGTAGCATCGCTAAACCACCAGTGGCGGATACCGGTCACCTCTTCCAGCAACGCGGGGTCAAGGTAGATCATGCGATAGCGCCAGCCATCCGCGGTCTCAGCCTCACCGGTATGCAGTTCGTCGGGGTTCATGGTGACAACGGAATTGGCAGGCGCAACGTACTGCGTACCGCGATAACGAAAGCGTTCGGCACCCGCTTCGATTGCGCCAATACCAAAGGCTTCGTGGGTGTGGGGTTCGAAGGCATAACGGGAGATATGCGCATGGTACAACTCCACCCCTGGCAATTGCGCCAGGTGGCGAAAACGCGCGCTGTCTCTCTCGTCAAAGAATTGTTCCGGTAAGCCTTCCACTTTTCGCCTCCGCTCAGGTCATCTTCTCATTATTAAGGATGACCCGGCGGCGTGCTACAAAAATTAACCAGCTTGTAACAGTTACAGGATGCCTTTGACGCTTTCCGCGAGCGGGGTGGTCGGGCGACCAATCAGCTTGCTCAGGGTATGGCTGTCATCGAACAGACCTCCTTTCGAGGCGCCGATATCCGAGTCAGCCAGCAGGTTAGCGAACACGTCTGGCAGACCAACACCCTTTAACGCACCCGCAAAATCGGCTTCGCTCAGGTTCTGATACACCACCGGTTTACCGCTCTGTTTGCTCAGTTCAGCCGCCAGTTCGCTGAGTGTCCAGGCGCTGTCACCGGCCAGTTCGTAGACTTTCCCGGCATGGCCCTCTGTGCTGATAACGCGTGCGGCGGCAGCGGCGTAATCTGCGCGGGTGGCCGAAGCGATTTTGCCGTCTCCCGCAGCGCCGATGAAGACGCCATGAGCCAGAGCCGCCGGGGCGCTGGCCAGGTAATTTTCGGTATACCAGCCATTACGCAGCAGGGCGTAAGGGATGCCGGAATCGGCCAACATTTTTTCGGTTTCAACGTGCTCAACATGCAGACCGAGCGGAGATTTATCCGCATGCAACAGGCTGGTATAGGCGATAAATTTCACGCCCGCCGCTTTGGCTGCATTGATCACGTTACGATGCTGAGCGGCGCGCTGGCCCACTTCGCTGGAGGAGACCAGCAACAGTTTTTCCACGCCCGACAGTGCCGCCGTTAGCGCTGCCTGGTCGCCGTAGTCGGCCTGGCGAATGACGACACCTTTCTGAGCCAGTGCGTCAGCTTTTGCCGGGTTACGTACAATCGCGACGAGCTCACTCGCTTTGACGGTTTTCAGTAATTCTTCAACAGCCAGTGCGCCCAGTTGGCCTGTAGCGCCGGTAATTGCGATCATGATGATTCCTCTTCGTGTTTGTCTTGTGTTGTGGCACACTATCACCTTAACTAACTTTTAGTAAGTACGTACAAAAAGGTAAGTATGGAAGGCATAAATCCCACCCTGAGCGAGCGGATGCGCGACGGTAATCTGTTTGCTGAGGAGTGCCCCTCCCGTGAGGTGCTTAAACACGTGACCAGCCGCTGGGGCGTATTGATTCTGGTGGCGCTGCGCCACGGCACCCACCGTTTCAGCGATTTACGCCGCAAAATGGGCGGTGTCAGCGAAAAGATGCTGGCGCAATCGCTGCAGGCGCTGGAAATGGACGGTTTTATTAACCGCATTTCGTATCCGGTGGTGCCGCCGCATGTGGAGTATAGCCTGACGCCGCTGGGAGAGCAGGTGAGCGAGAAAGTGGCCGCGCTGGCCGACTGGATTGAGCTAAATTTGCCGCAGGTGCTGGCGACGCGAGACGACCGCGCCGCCTGAGTGAACCCGGATGGCGGCGTGAACGCCTTGTCCGGGCTACAGTTGCGGGATAAACGAGCTTACTTACTTAAATCCACCTGATAGAGTGCAAAGCCAATCTCGTCCGTACCGACCTTCTTCATCGGGTACTGCGCTTTCTCTTTGATAAACGCAGCCGCCTTCTCAGAAGGTGAGGTTTCGAAACGGATATCCAGCGCCGTATTACTGTGAATCGGCGCCAGGCGCCAGTTGTTATCCGCTGCCGGGTGGATTTCTCCCGCTTTTGCCGATTCGTCGGTTATCCATTTTGCCAGCACCGCGCGGTTTTCATCCGGCGAGGCAAAGGCGATATGGCTGTCACCCGTTCCCGCAAACTTACCGCCATAGGCGCGGTAGTTATTGGTTGCCACCAGGAACACCTGGTTGGGATCGATCGGTTTGCCGTTAAAGGTCAGATCTTTAATACGCTCAGCTTGCGGGTTGATGCTCTGGCACTCGCCGTCATAACGCGCAGGCTGCGTCACATCAATCTGGTATTTCACCCCATCAATCACATCGAAGTTATAGGTACGGAAGGTCTCCCAGTTGATGAGTGACTGAGGCTTCGTGCTGTTGATATCGATCTGATTAAACTGCCCGGCGGAGCACTCCAGCCACTCTTTCACCTCTTTGCCCGTCGCTTTCACGACCACCAGTGTGTTGGGGTAGAGATACAGATCGGCGGCGTTACGGAAGGTGAGCTGCCCTTTTTCGACCTCGACAAAACTGGCCGGATCGTTTTTACGTCCGCCTGCTTTGAACGGGGCGGCGGCAGATAAGACCGGCAGGTTCGCCAGATCCGGATCGCCCTGAATAAAGTGCTTCACATAAGCGGTCTGGGCGTTGTTAACGACCTGGACGGTTGGGTCATCCTGTACAAGGGAGAGGAAGCTGTACATGTTGTCGGCGGATTTACCGATAGGCTTGCCGACGAACTGACGGGTGGCATCGTGGTCGTGTTTCAGGATTTCCACCAGTTTGCTGTCTTCTGCGGCCAACGATTTTTTGGCGGCGGCGTCATAAATCGGGCGCGCTTCGGCTTTTGACGAAGCGACCTGCCACTTCCCGGCATCGTTATTCAATACCAGATCCACCACGCCGAGGTGGTCGCCCCACATTCCTGGCATCACTGACGGCACGCCATTTAAGGTTCCTTTGGCGATATCCGCTCCTTTAATGGCGGCGAAATCTTTCGACGGGAAAACCGCATGGGCATGGCCAAACAGAATAGCGTCAACGCCGGGGACTTCGCTTAAGTAGTAGACGGAGTTTTCCGCCATCGCCTGATAAGGTTCAGAAGAGAGGCCGGAGTGGGCAACCAGTACCACCAGGTCGGCCCCTTTTTCGCGCATCTCTGGCACATATTTCTTCGCCGTTTCGGTGATGTCATTAACCGTGACTTTGCCGCTCAGGTTGGCTTTATCCCACACCATGATTTGTGGCGGGACAAAGCCGATATAGCCAATCTTCAGAGTATGCGTTTTACCATCGGTATCGGTAACGGCGGTCTCTTTAATGAGATACGGGGTAAACAGCGGCTTTTGGGTTTTGACATCGATAATATTGGCATTCACGTAGGGGAATTTTGCCCCTTCCAGCGCCCGGTGCAGATAATCCAGGCCATAGTTGAATTCGTGATTGCCGAGGTTGCCCACGGCGTAGTCCAACGTATTCAGCGCCTTATAGACAGGGTGGATGTCGCCCTTTTTCAGCCCTTTGGCTGCCATATAATCACCGAGCGGGCTGCCCTGAATTAAGTCGCCGTTGTCCACCAGCACGCTATTTTTGACTTCTTTTCTGGCGGCATTGATCAGGCTGGCGGTACGCACCAGGCCAAATTTTTCTGTCGCAGAATCTTTATAGTAATCAAAGTCCATCATGTTGCTATGCAAATCAGTGGTTTCCATAATCCGGAGATCCACCGTCGCCGCTTGTACGCTGGCTGCTATCAACGTGGCAAGGAGCGTTGCGCTAAACTTAATCATCAGAGGTGTCCTTTTTAGATCTGAGCCACAAAAGAAATGATATGTACATTTTGTTGCTTACAGAATTGTGAATTCTGCCATGAAATTTGCCACATAAATGCAACAACTATCACACCTGGCAGATTCGACCTGAATGCGATATAAGTAAAACAATGAGTTATACCCGTCATACTTCATGTTGCATGAGCGTTGGCAGCGTTCACTCACCCGAATCACTTGCTGAGGTAAGTGCATTGGGATTCACTCACTTGCCGCCTTCCCGCAATGTGAATTATTGAGGGTAAAAACCCCACTGCCATAGATAAGAGGTGGATGATGTTAGAAGCCATTTGTCAGCTCGCGCGAGAAGCGGGCGATGCCATTATGCAGGTCTACGACGGCCATAAGCCGATGGATGTAACCAGCAAATCCGACGATTCCCCCGTAACGGCCGCCGATATTGCCGCGCATGCGGTGATTGCTGGCGGGCTACAGGCACTGACGCCGGATATTCCGGTTCTGTCGGAAGAAGATCCCCCTTCCTGGAGCGTTCGTCAGCACTGGCAGCGTTACTGGCTGGTCGATCCGCTGGACGGCACTAAAGAGTTTATAAAGCGTAACGGTGAATTCACGGTGAATATCGCCCTGATTGAAAACGGGAAACCGGTACTTGGCGTCGTTTATGCCCCGGTGCTTAAGGTGATGTATTGCGCGGCGGAAGGTAAAGCGTGGAAAGAGGAAAACGGCACGCGGACGCAGATTAAAGTGCGTGACGCGCGTCCGCCGCTGGTGGTGGTAAGCCGTTCCCACGCGGATGACGAACTGAAAGAGTATTTAACTCAGTTGGGCGAACATCAAACGACCGCGATTGGTTCATCGCTGAAATTCTGCCTGGTGGCAGAGGGACAGGCTCAACTGTATCCGCGTTTCGGGCCGACCAGCGTCTGGGATACGGCGGCAGGCCATGCGGTAGCCGTGGCAGCCGGGGCACATGTTCACGACTGGCAGGGAAAAACCCTGGATTACACGCCGCGTGAATCTTTCCTGAACCCCGGCTTTCGGGTGTCGATTTACTGACCGTCGAGTAACTTATGCAGCAGGGCGATGACCTGCTGCACTTCCGCCTGCGTCAGCCCGCCGTCTTTGACATATTGCACCCGTCCGTCTTTATCCAGCACAACGATGGCTGAACTGCCTTCATCAAGTTGCCAGGCCTTTCGCGCTACGCCATCACTGTCGACAATAAACTGTGACCAGGGATAGAGCTTTTTGTTGCTCTCAATACTGCTGCGCACAAACATTGCTGAGCCGGGGATAGCATCATCTGTATTGATGATGGTCGTCGTCTGGTAACGATCATGAGGTAAATTTGCGGCCTTGATCGCTTCAATCAGCGCGGCATTTTTCTCTTTGGCAGAGGTCCGACCGGCAATATGTTGCACCACTCGCACTTTGCCAGGAAGCTGCGCGCTGTTCCAGTTTTTATAGCTAAACTTATCGTTATTGAGAATCAATTCCCCTCTGTCAGCGATGCCCACAGGCGGTACTCGTTGGCTGGTTTCAAAATTGTGGGCTTGCGCCAGGAGCGGCAGTAGCAGGCAGGTGGCTGCCAGGATGTTACGTAAGGTCATGGTGTTTCCTTTTATTGTTTGCAGGTGATCCGACCACTTAACTCAACCTTTTAATCATAAGTGCGATCAATGTGCTTTTCCCGCAAACGGGATGCCAGTTTGCGGGTTAACGCACATAACGGCGAAAAAACGACGACTTATACTGCCTGTTCGTAAGCGCTGAAAAGAAAATTCTGAATAACTGTAATCAAAAGGTAAATAAACTTATACATACTAGGTCTCATGTTGTTTCTGAACTATGCTCATTGAGCACCAAAATTTGCGCTCATCACTGTTGGGCCAAGCGTGGCACCGCAAGGGCGTATTACTTAGCAGGAGATACAAAAATGAAAATTTTCCAACGTTACAACCCACTTCAGGTGGCAAAGTACGTGAAAATCCTGTTCCGTGGACGGTTGTACATTAAGGACGTTGGCGCTTTCGAGTTTGATAAAGGCAAGATCCTTATCCCGAAAGTGAAGGACAAACAGCACTTTACTGTGATGTCCGAAGTCAACCGTCAGGTTATGCGTCTGCAAACTGAGATGGCTTAACCAACCCACTACGCTATGCAGTAATCGCAGTACAACAAAAACGGCTCCGTCAGGGAGCCGTTGATGTTTTCAGGGGAGAATCGCCGCTGAATGGCAGGCAAGAAAAAAGGCGGAAATTACGCCGCCTTTTATGTTGTGATTTGCCGTCGCGATTACTCGCTTTTCTCTTCAGCATCCGGCAACTTTGGCGTTAACACCGTGGCCTTGTTATCAATCCGCGTGACCAGCAACTGGTCGATACGGTAGTTATCAATGTCCACGACTTCGAACTTATAGCCGGAGTACTTCACCGAGTCGGTACGTTTCGGGATCTTGCGCAGCATGAACATCATAAAGCCGCCAATGGTCTCGTAATTGCCGGACTGAGGGAACTCGTCGATATCCAGCACCCGCATCACGTCATCAATCGGCGTGCCGCCGTCAATCAGCCATGAGTTTTCATCACGCGCGACGATTTGTTCTTCCAGCCCCTGACCGACCAGGTCGCCCATCAGCGTGGTCATTACGTCGTTGAGGGTGATAATCCCCACCACCAACGCATACTCGTTCATGATGACCGCAAAGTCTTCGCCTGCCGTTTTAAAGCTTTCCAACGCTTCGGAGAGCGTTAACGTATCCGGCACAATAAGCGTGTTGCGGATTTGCACGCCGCTGCTCAGCACCAGGCTTTGGTTGGCCAGTACGCGAATAAGCAGGTCTTTTGAGTCGACGTAACCAACGATATGGTCAATGTCTTCATTACATACGAGGAACTTGGAGTGCGGGTTTTCAGCGACTTTTCGTTTTAAGCTTTGCTCATCTTCATGCAGATCAAACCACACCACGTTTTCGCGCGATGTCATTGACGATGGTACCGTGCGCGATTCCAGCTCAAACACATTCTCAATCAACTCATGCTCTTGCTTACGCAGCACCCCGGCCAGCGCACCAGCCTCGAAGATGGCATAGACATCATCAGACGTGATGTCATCTTTACGCACCATTGGCAGCTTGAAGATGCGGAAAATAATGTTAGCCATGCCGTTAAAAAACCACACCAGCGGGCGGAAGAGAAACAGGCAGAAGCGCATCGGGTTGATAATGCGCAAAGCCACAACTTCAGGCGCGATCATACCGATGCGTTTCGGGGTCAGGTCGGCGAACAGGATAAACATCCCCGTTACCAGCGAGAACGAAATAATAAAGCTCAGACGGTCTGCCAGCTCTGGCGACACCACGGTGACTAAGATGCTGTAGAACGCGGGGGAGAAAGCGGCATCACCCACGATACCACCCAGGATGGCAACGGCATTCAGGCCGATTTGCACCACGGTAAAAAAGGTGCCGGGGTTTTCCTGCATTTTTAAAATGCGTTGCGCATTGACGTTGCCATCATCGGCAAGCAGTTTCAGTTTTATTTTTCTGGAAGCGGCAAGCGAAATCTCAGATAGCGAGAAGAATGCACTTACGACTATCAGACAGAGTATGACTAAGATGCTGTTTAACATAATTTATCCAGCTATAAGCGGGATCCTCGGAGGGAAGTTGAAAAATCCTTGTGGTAAACACATTGAAAGCGAGTCCGAAGCGGTGGACCTACAATTTCGACGGCTAGTATAGCGTAAGCGTGTTACAGCCTGCCAGCAGTGTAAGCAGTTTGTTACATGTAGATGGGAGCTTTTCTCATTTGTGAGTTCGTTTCTTGCTCGAATGGCGCAATGCGTAGTCGTTTTTCAGGTGTAGCCTTTATCCACAGGGGGGAGCAATGCGTCAATGAAAGAGCAAAAGGAGTAATAAGAGGGTTTTTATATATTCCCGTGGCACGTTATTACTTCCTTTTACTCGCGCTAAGGTTTTGCCTTTAATTTCTATTTTGTGGATGTGACCTTTTCGTTATTACGCTCGTGTTCTCTTTCGTAACGATTAAAGCAACCACTCCAGTTTCTTTAAGGGTACTGAGCGATACATGTAGCCCTGAACCGCCCAGATGCCGCAATCCTGTAGTACTGAAAATTCCCACGTACTTTGTACGCCGTCGATAATGACGCGATCCGAATATGATTTTCGGATGTTCTTAATCAGTTCAGGGAAAGTGGGTTTCTGCACCTGTTTATGGTAGAAGTCTCGATTAATCACCACGGCCTGGCGGACGTTTTCCCGCCATAGCCCAAATAACGCAGGATCTTCCTGTTTCATTAATGTCAGGTGTGGAAACTGTGCTGCAGTATCTGTAAGATTCCTGGGGTTGTTAACATAAAACAAAAGCCCATTTTCGACAGAGAAGTCAGAACAATACTTCAGGTGATGGCTGTGCGGGGGATGATCGCTACAGTCCATTGAAAATCCAACAATTGTGCCATTCAGGCTGTGAATGGGTATTACGCTAACCCGGTCCATATCCTTTCCTTGTTAATGCCTAGATATATCTAATATTGATCGCTAAAAGTTATTAATCAATCATTTATTGATCGATAATTAATATCAATATATATACCTATCAAAGGGTATTTCTTTGATAGTTAGCGCATTTGTACATTGCCACTTGTGCAAAGAATGTTGTTAAGCAGTGATGCTTCTGGCACTGACTTCACTATGAAGGCGGTTTTTTTATGTCCGTAAGACGTCCTTCCTTACCTGAGGATATGCTGGAGTTTTTCACTGTTTATGTGTGAAAAAATAAAGCAAAATATCAATTCATATTCATTTCGTAATAAATGACACTGTAAATGGGCAGGGCGTTTCGCAACAAAGGGTTACATTAACTGATGCACCTTACTGAACGGTATTGGCGCATAAAGTCCGCAACAGGCCCAAATGCCCGCCTCTTCAAGTGCCCGACGGTTAATATTATTGTCTGTTTTTATAATAACTTTTTCGCAATAACGCTTTAAATTTTGGATAAGATACGGAAACGTATTTTTGTTTAGCTCGTTGTTCGTAAAGGTTTCATCCAAAACGATTGCCTCACAGTACTGCGTAAAGGGCGCGTTTTCATTCCCCACATGACTCAGCCAGATACCATTTTTACTTTTTGCTAAATCCTGTATGGCTGTTTCAAATGTTTGGTTGATTTGTAATTTTACAAAAGGGAGTCGAGCCAGTGTTGCCTGTAATACTAAGTCGAACGTTAATAGCATTGCGATCTCTTCATCGGTGATGGAGACCAGACAGAACAAATCACGCTTTTTAAAAAAATCGGCTTTATTGCCGATGGCATTCATTAAATCAAAAAGATAAGTTCTTTTTTTTTCCAGGCTGTTCAGAACAAGCGTTTTTCTTGGGTAGATCTTAACGCCCAGAAGTTGACCGTGTGGAGTGGTTATCCTTTCTGCTAAGTAAGGCATATAAACTCTCCCTCCAGGTGGTATTCACATCGCTTTCTCAAAAACACGCTTACAACGCGTGTAACACATACTAAGAGCATATTGCGACAGGTGATGTCACTCTTAAATGGAAATTTATCTGAAATACGCTTATGAAAAAGAACGTTATATATGACAGATTTTACTTAAGTTAAAAAATGAAAACGTTAAAAAAACTTCTCAATAAAATGAACAGGATACACATATCTCGTAATGCAATTCAGGCATGCGAAATTAAACCAGTAATGACGAGTAAATAGCGTGGCCGGTGGAGAAAGAATAGCGAAAAGTTAAAGCGAGAATTTCCAGGGTGAGCGGGTCAGGTGCTACGTGAAAACCGGTTCAGGAAGCTGAACCGGTAATAAGAAATATCAGGCCAGTTGCGGTGGCAGGCAAACGCCAATGCCACCAATGCCACAATATCCATAGGGGTTTTTATGCAGATACTGCTGATGATCGTCTTCGGCATAGTAAAACGGCGGTGCGTTAACAATTTCCGTCGTAATAGTTCGATCATCATTCGCGGCCCGCATTGCCGCCTGAAAGCGTTCGAGGCTGGCGTGGGCGGCGGCGCTCTGCTCGGGCGTCAGCGGATAAATGGCGGAGCGGTATTGTGTGCCGTGGTCATTGCCCTGACGCATCCCCTGGGCCGGATCGTGGTTTTCCCAGAACACGTGCAGAAGCTGCTCATAACTGATCACCGACGGGTCATACACTACGCGAACCGCTTCGGCATGGCCCGTCTGTCCGGTACACACTTCGCGGTAGGTTGGGTTCGGCGTATAACCGCCCATGTAACCTGCCGCCGTGCTGTAGACACCGGGCAGTTGCCAGAACAGACGTTCGACACCCCAGAAGCAACCCATTGCGAAATAAGCGGTCTCCATCCCTTCCGGTACGTTTGTCATGGAGTGCTCGTTAACAGCATGTAGCGTGGCAACGGGCATTGGCGTGTTACGTCCGGGTAACGCATCCGATTGAGTAACAAGGTTTTTCTTATCAAACAGACTCATGGTGAGGCCTCCCATAAGCGCAAATTGCGGTTAAGGTTGTAACGAAGCGTCTCTTTTAACACAATAAACGCGGTAAATCAGACTAGATTTAAACATAAGAAATATTTGGGGTGTCGTCCGTTTTTCAATCCACATATTGGATTTTTTACAAGCCGCGGAGCGGTATTGACGTTTCCTTCCAGGGGTGGGAACAAGGAATATTCAGGAGAGAACGTGCCAAAAATCCGTACTTTATGTTTTGCCGGTTTGTTGCTGGCAAGCCATAGCGCCATGTCGGCAAACGTCCGATTGCAACTGGAAGGGTTGACCGGAGCGCTGCAGAAAAATGTCCGCGCTCAGCTTTCCACCATCGAGAGCGATGAAGTGACGCCGGACAAGCGATTTCAGGCGCGTGTCGATGACGCCATCCGTGAAGGTTTGAAAGCGCTGGGATATTACGAACCCACTATCGAGTTCGAGCTTCGCCCACCGCCGGCGAAAGGGCGTCAGGTATTGATTGCGCGTGTCTCGGCAGGGGAACCGGTACGCATCGGCGGTACGGATGTGATCCTGCGCGGCGGTGCGCGTACCGATGAAGATTATATTGCATTGCTAAAAAAGCGCCCGGAAAAAGGCACTGTGCTCAACCACGGTGATTACGACGGTTTTAAGAAATCACTCACCCGTGTTGCCTTGCGCAAAGGCTATTTTGATAGCCACTACAACCACAGCCAGTTGGGCATCGCGCTTGACCGGCATCAGGCATTCTGGGACATCGACTATGACAGCGGACAGCGCTACCGTTTCGGAGATGTGACCTTCGAAGGTTCGCAAATCCGCGAAGAGTATCTGCAAAATCTGGTGCCGTTTAAAAAAGGTGATTATTACCAGACCAAAGATCTGGCGGAACTTAACCGTCGCCTGTCAGCTACCGGCTGGTTTAACTCCGTGGTGGTGGCACCGGAGTTTGATAAAGCCAGAGAAAGCAAAGTACTACCTTTAAAAGGTGTCGTCGCACCGCGTATTGAAAACACCATTGAGACCGGCATCGGCTATTCCACCGACGTAGGTCCGCGCGTCAAAGCCACATGGAAAAAGCCGTGGATAAACTCCTATGGCCACAGCTTTACCACCACAGCCAGCGTCTCGGCGCCGGAACAACAGCTTGATTTCAGCTACAAAGTTCCGCTGCTCAAAAACCCGCTTGAGCAATATTATCTGGTACAGGGCGGTTTTAAGCGCACCGATTTAAATGATACCGAAGCGGACTCCACCACGCTTGCGGTGTCCCGTTACTGGGATCTCTCCAGCGGCTGGCAGCGCGCTATTAACCTGCGCTGGAGCCTCGACCACTTTACGCAGGCGAGCGTAACCAACACCACCATGCTGCTTTATCCGGGGGTGATGATCAGCCGTACCCGTTCGCGCGGCGGTTTGATGCCGACCTGGGGTGATTCTCAGCGTTATTCCATCGATTACTCCAGCACCGCCTGGGGCTCAGATGTGGAGTTTATCGTGATGCAGGCGCAAAACGCCTGGATCCGCACGTTATATGACCGCCACCGTTTTGTCGCCCGTGGCAACCTGGGGTGGATTGAAACCGACGATTTTAACCGCGTACCGCCAGATTTGCGCTTCTTTGCCGGGGGGGATCGCAGCATCCGCGGCTATAAATACAAATCTATCGCGCCGAAGGATGATGACGGCAAGCTGATCGGGGCCTCGAAAATGGCCACCGGATCGCTGGAATATCAGTACAACGTGACGGGTAAATGGTGGGGCGCGGTCTTTGTCGACAGCGGCGAGGCCGTGAGCGATATCCGCCGCAGTGATTTCAAAACCGGTACCGGCGTCGGGGTACGCTGGCAATCACCGGTTGGCCCGATCAAATTCGATCTGGCCGTTCCGGTCGGTGATAAAGACGAGCACGGATTACAGTTTTACATCGGTTTGGGGCCTGAATTATGAGTTTATGGAAGAAGATAAGCCTCGGCGTACTGGTGTTTATCCTGTTAGTGCTGGGGACGGTTATTTTTCTCGTCGGGACGACGAGCGGGTTACACCTGCTGTTTAAGGCCGCCAACCGTTGGGTTCCGGGGCTGGAAATCGGCCAGGTGACCGGCGGCTGGCGTGATTTATCGCTGAAAAACATTCGTTACGATCAGCCGGGTATCGCGGTGAATGCCGGAGAGTTCCATCTGGCGGTGAAACTGGGCTGCCTGCGTGACAGTAGCCTGTGCGTGAACGATATCTCGCTAAAAGATATCAATGTGGTCATCGATACCAAAAAGATGCCACCTGCCGCGCCAGTGAAAGAAGAGGATAACGGGCCGTTAAACCTTTCCACGCCGTATCCCATTACGTTAAGCCGCGTGGCCCTCAATAACGTCAATATCAATATTGATGACACGACCGTCTCCGTCATGAACTTCTCCTCTGCCCTGAACTGGGAAGAGAAAAACCTGACCCTGAAACCCACCTCGCTGAGCGGCCTGCTAATTGCCCTACCGAAAGTGGCGAAGGTGGCGCAGGAACAGGTGGTGGAGCCGAAAGTTGAGAATCCGAAACCGGATGAACTGCCGCTGGGTGAATCCCTTAAGCAACTCTTCGCCAAACCGCTGCTGCCGCAGATGACGGATGTGCATCTGCCGCTCAATCTCAATATTGAAGAATTTCGCGGTGAGCAGCTTCGCTTAACCGGCGACACTGATATCACGGTCAGCAATATGCTGCTCAAAGTGAGCAGCATTGACGGCAATATGAAGCTTGATGCGTTCGATATCGATTCAAATCAGGGCACGCTTAATGCCACGGGCACGGCGACATTGCGGGATAACTGGCCGGTGGATATCACCCTCAACAGCACCCTGAATGTCGATCCGATGAAAGGCGAGAAAGTGAAGCTCAAAGTCGGCGGCGAGGTTCGCAAACAACTGGAGTTTGGCGTCAACCTGTCCGGCCCGGTGGATATTGTTCTGCGTGGGCAAACGCAGCTTGCCGAGGCGGGGCTGCCGCTCAATCTGGATATCACCAGCGAGCAGCTCTACTGGCCGTTTACCGGTGAAAAACAGTATCAGGCTGATGACCTTAAGCTCAAGCTGACCGGTAAAATGACTGACTACACGCTGTCGTTCCGCACGGCGGTAAAGGGCCAGGACGTACCACCAGCCACCATCACTCTGGACGGTAAAGGTAACGAGCAGCAAATCAGCATCGACAAGCTGAGCGTAGCCGCGCTGGAAGGAAAAACCGAACTCAAAGCCTTGCTCGACTGGCAGCAGGCGATTAGCTGGCGCGGTGAGTTAACGCTGGACGGCATCAACACCGCAAAAACCTTCCCGGACTGGCCTGCAAAACTGAACGGGCTGGCGAAAATGCGCGGCAGTCTCTACGGCGGAACCTGGCAGCTTGATATCCCGGAGCTGAAACTCGCCGGGAACGTGAAACAAAATAAAGTCAGCGTTGACGGGCAGCTTAAAGGCAACAGCTATATGCAGTGGACCATTCCGGGGCTGCATCTGGAACTGGGACGCAACAAAGCCGATGTCAAAGGCGAACTGGGGGTAAAAGATCTTAACCTGGATGCCAACATCGACGCGCCAGGTCTGGATAACGCACTGCCAGGGCTGGGCGGGACGGCTAAAGGGCTTGTGAATATTCGCGGTACGGTGGATGCGCCACAGGTAATGGCAGATATCACCGCCAGCAATCTGCGCTGGCAAGCGCTGCGTGTGGCCCGTGTCCTGGTGAAAGGGGATGTGAAATCGACCGATCAGCTTGCCGGTACGATGAATGTGCGGGTTGAACGCCTCTCTCAGCCTGGGGTGAATATCAGCCTGGCAACGCTTGCTGCCAAAGGCAGTGAAAAGCAGCACGAACTTGAGTTGCGGGTGCAGGGCGAGCCGGTCGCCGGGCAGTTAAAACTGGCCGGGAGTTTTGATCGCAACGAACAGCGCTGGAAGGGCACCCTTAGCGATACACGCTTCACCACGCCCGTCGGGCCAGTTGCCCTGAACCGTGAAATCGCGCTGGATTACCGTAACCAGGAACAGAAGATCAGTATTGGGCCACACTGCTGGACCAACCCGAATGCGGAGCTTTGCGTGCCGCAGACGATTGATGCCGGGGCGCAGGGACGTGCGGTAGTCAATCTGAACCGCTTCGACCTGGCGATGCTGAAACCCTTTATGCCGGATACCACCCAGGCCAGCGGCACATTCAGCGGTAAGGCTGATGTCTCGTGGGATGCCAGCAAAGAAGGCTTGCCGCAGGGTGAAGTGACGCTGTCCGGGCGTAATGTCAAAGTGACCCAGGTAGTGAACGATGCACCGCTGCCGGTCGCCTTCGAAACACTGAACCTTAACGCGAAGTTGCAGAATAACCGTGCGGATTTAGGCTGGCTGATCCGTCTGACCAATAACGGACAGTTTGACGGGCAGGTGCAGGTCAGCGATCCGCAGGGGCGGCGTAACCTTGGCGGTAACGTCAATATCCGCAATTTCTCGCTGGCAATGGCTAACGCCATTTTTACGCGCGGCGAGAAAGCGGCGGGTACGCTGAACGCCAACCTACGGCTCGGCGGAAATCTGCAAAGCCCGCAATTGTTCGGGCAGATGCAGCTCAACGGTGTGGATGTGGAAGGTAACTTCATGCCGTTCGATATGCAGCCCAGCCAACTGGCAATGAACTTCAATGGCACCACCTCGACCCTGCAAGGGGTGGTGCGGACCCAACGTGGACAGATTAACCTGAGCGGTGATGCGGACTGGAGCCAGATTAACAACTGGCGTGCCCGCGTGGCGGCACAGGGGAACAAGGTGCGCATTACCGTGCCGCCTATGGTGCGTCTGGACGTCTCCCCTGACCTGGTGTTCGAGGCTACGCCGACGCTGTTTACGCTTGATGGCCGGGTCGATGTGCCCTGGGCGCGGATCGTCGTGCATGATTTGCCGGAGAGCGCGGTTGGCACCTCTAGTGATGAGGTGATGCTCAATGCGGATCTGAAACCGGAAAAACCGAAAAGCGCGGCGATTCCGATTAACAGTAATTTGATTGTGCATGTCGGCAATAATGTGCGGATGGATGCTTTCGGACTGAAAGCGCGGCTGACCGGCGATCTGAAAGTCACTCAGGATCAACAAGGGCTTGGCCTTAACGGGCAAATCAATATTCCGGAAGGGCGCTATCACGCTTATGGCCAGGATTTGATTGTGCGTAAGGGGGAGCTGATTTTCTCCGGCCCCGTCGATCAGCCGCTGCTGAATATCGAGGCGATTCGTAACCCGGATGCCACCGAGAACGACGTGACCGCCGGGGTGCGTATTACCGGCACGGCAGATGAACCGAAGGCGGAGATCTTCTCCGACCCGGCGATGTCGCAGCAAGAGGCGCTCTCTTACCTGCTTCGCGGGCAGGGTCTGGAGAGCGGACAAAGCGATAGTGCAGCAATGACTTCTGCCTTAGTGGGCCTGGGGGTTGCACAAAGTGGTCAGGTTGTGGGTAAAATCGGCGAGACGTTTGGCGTAAGCAATCTGGCGCTGGACACCGAAGGGGTGGGCGACTCCTCCCAGGTGGTGGTCAGCGGCTATGTACTGCCGGGTCTACAGGTAAAATATGGTGTGGGTATTTTTGACTCACTGGCGACTCTCACGTTACGTTATCGCCTGATGCCTAAGCTGTATCTGGAAGCGGTGTCTGGCTTAGATCAGGCACTTGATCTGCTCTATCAGTTTGAGTTTTAGCAATGCGAATATTTGTCTACGGCAGTTTACGACGCAAGCAAGGCAACAGCCACTGGATGACCAATGCTCAGTGGCTGGGCGATTATTGCGTTGAAGATTATCAACTCTACAGTCTGGGGCACTACCCTGGCGCTGTACCGGGTGATGGCAGTGTGCTGGGTGAAGTTTACCGCATTGATGCGACAACGCTTGGCGAACTGGATGCGCTACGTACCGCTGGGGGCGAATATAAACGGCAGCTTATCCAGACGCCTTATGGCAGCGCCTGGATGTATGTGTACCAACGGCCGGTGGAGGGGAAAACGTTTATCCCTACCGGCAACTGGTTAGACAGAGACCAGTATTAATACAAACACGCCACCTTCGGGTGGCGTTGTTTTTCCTGAATACCTTCCTAAATAACCGTTTCCTTCCGCGATTTTTCTATATTGCCTGGTTGAGCCGTGCCATAAAACGCACTCACGCTTAACAAGGACGATATGGCATGAACAAATCTATTTTTGCATTGCTGCTGGTTGGCATGTTGACCATTTCCTCGCCGACCTGGAGCGCATCTTCATTTAACGATGTGCAGCAACGGGCGGAAAGCGGGGACGCGAAAGCGCAACTGGAGTTGGGATACCGTTACTTTCAGGGTAATGAAACGGCCAGGGATGTAGAAAAGGCCTTACGCTGGTTCCAGCGTGCGGCGCAGCAGGGGTACACTCCCGCAGAATATGTGATGGGCCTGCGTTATGCGAATGGCGAAGGCGTCGCGCAGGATTATGCACAGGCGGCACAGTGGTATCGGAAAGCGGCGGTGAAGGGATTGCCGCAGGCACAACAAAATCTTGCGGTGCTCTACCAGTGCTTAATCAGCGATGCGCCGATGTCGGCGATTTTTTTGTTTCGGTCGTCCATGGTCGCCTGCGTTTCGGTGATGTAGATAACGACGATGCGGGCCGGTTTGCCATCAGGCCCCAGCGCGGCAACAATACCGCGAGAACCCCGTTCCCCCGCTCCCGTTTTATCGGCGATAAACCAGCCCGCTGGCATGACCGAGCGAATCAGCGGCCCACCGACTTTATCTGCTTCCATCCAGGCCATTAATTGCTGCTGTGATGCTGGAGTCAGTATCTTGCCGTTGAGAAGCTGGCGCAGCATCTGCGCCATGGCCTCAGGCGTTGTCGTATCACGCTCATCGCCAGGCAACGCTTCATTCAACGCGGTTTCCCATCGGTCGAGACGGGTGACCCGATCGCCCGCTTTACGCAGGAACGCCGTAAGTTCTGACGGTCCACCGATCGCAGACAGCAGCAGGTTGCCCGCCGTGTTATCACTCATTGTGATGGCGGCGCTGCACAGTTCGGCCAGGGTCATCCCGTCGGTAAGGTGTTTTTCCGTTACCGGCGAGTACGCGACCAGGTCCTGCTTACGATACTGTATACGACGGGCAAGCTGCTCCTGCCCGGCATCCACCCGCGATAAGACCGCACCGCACAGTAGCACTTTAAAAGTACTCATCATGGGAAAACGTTCTTGTGGACGATAGCTGCCCAGCATCTGACCGTTGGCGAGGCTCAATTCGGCATAGCCCACTCGTGCGTTAAGCTGGTCCTCAGCTTTTTTTACGGTCTCCAGCGTGAGCGGGTGAGCAAAAGCGGGCAGGCAAAAGGCGGTCAGCAGGGAGATAAAGTGCAAACGAAACCGTGGCATAGAGATACGTTTCCTTGTGGTTATTTCGGGGCAGGGGGGCAATCACACAACGGTATGCATTGTAGAGGCATATGTTTACCAAAGCGTGATGAATTCGGGGATAAAGAATCGCACAGTCAATGAAAGCGGGGGAGATGCAGCGCCCTCCGACCCAAAGGCGAATGGCGCTGCTGCTGATTACGCGGCGTTTTGCCGCAATTTGAACTGGCTTACGGCTTCTAACAGCTCTTCTGCCTGGCGCTGCATTTGATGCGCGGCAGCCGACGATTCCTGCGACAGCGTGGCGTTCTGCTGGGTTGCGGTATCCATATGCGTCACCGCCACGTTCACCTGATCGATACCGGTGCTCTGCTCTTTGCTGGCGGCGGAAATGGACTCCACCAGCTCGCTCACCTGCTGTACGCTACGCAAAATCTCGGTCATTGCGGAACCGGCGCTTTGTACCTGCGCGTTCCCTTCGGCGATACGGTTAACGGAATTGTCGATCAGGTTACGAATATCCCGCGCTGCAGAGGCAGAACGTTGCGCCAGGGCGCGGACTTCGGAGGCAACGACAGCGAAACCTCGTCCTTCGGCACCCGCGCGTGCGGCCTCGACGGCGGCATTCAGCGCCAGGATGTTGGTCTGGAAGGCAATACTGTCAATCACACCGATGATGTTATTAATCTGGCTGGAGAGCTGGTGGATGTCGCTCATGGTTTGCACCACGCGTTCCACGGCTTGCCCGCCCTGACCTGCGATAGTGAATGCGTCGCGGGCGATAGTGCTGGCAAAACGCGAGTTCTCGGCGTTGCTTTTCACCACAGAGGTGAGCTCCTCCATGGAGGCGGCCGTTTCTTCCAGCGCGCTCGCCTGCGCCTCGTTACGTGAAGAGAGTTCCCGGCTACCGGTGGCAATTTGCACCGATGCCGAGGCTATGGATTCCGTACTGTGGCGAACCCCGTGGACGATGCGGGTCAGGTTGCCGTTCATCTCCTGCAAGGCGTGCATCAGTTCGGCTGTCTCGTCGCGCCCGGAGATACTAAAGGTTGTCTGCAAATCACCAGAGGCCACCGTGCGGGCAACGGTAACGGCTTGTGCCAGCGGATGGGTAATGCTGCGCACCAGCCACCAGGTGATAATCCCACCGGCCAGCATGGTCAGCGCCATGGCGATCAGCAACATCAGGCGGGTTTGCTGATATTGCGCCAGGTTGCGCGCGTCCGTCTCCACGTGAATGGCATTGGCGTGTTTCAGCGTCCGCGCTACTACCTCGTCAATCATCCGTGTCGGCTCCCGGTCAATGCCGGTCACCAGTTTGTCGACGCGTTGGGCGCTGGTAGGGTCGCTCAGATCGTATTGCTGTAGTGCGCTCAGGTAGTGTGCTTCAAGCTCAGCATGGAGCTTGCGAGTCTGTTCAACCTGCGCGTTATCCATGCCAAGTTGTGGCAACATCGCACTCAGTTTTTCCAGCAGTTGCTGCGTTTTTTGGCTCTGGGAAACAAAGGCGGCTTTGTATTTATCAAAAGTCTCTTGTCCCTGAGCGCCGCGTAGTAGCGTGTTCTTCCATTCCTGAACCTGGATTTTGAACTGCACCTGGGCGTTACGCGCGGTATCAATGCTCTCAACAAGCACCTTCTCCGTTGCCATCATTTTCTGGTTTTGCCCAAAGCTGTCACTGTTTATCGCCAGCCCCCGCAAGCCGATAAACAGCGTTGCCAGCAGTAACAGTGTTGCCATCAGGCCGAGTCGTTGCCCAATTGTGAAGTGGTTAAGTTTCATGTTGTTCCCCGGTGAAATGAAAGAGCACGGTCACAAAAGGGATATCGACCCGCGTGGGGCGGACTTTACAGAGGTCGGAAGGCGGTTGTGGGGCGGGTTTGGGTTATATCGTTCAAACGCATGGGAAAAGAATTTTGTGACATTTTTATGACAAATTAAGAAACGGGCGCTGAAAGGGCAGGAACAGAGAAGGACAGAGGAATAAGACATAAAAAAACCCTGTCCGCCGTTATCCGCGTTCAGGGTTTTTCAGATAAAACGGATTACTTCTTCGCAGCGCGCTCGAAGGAAGCAACGATTTCAGCTTTAGCCGCTTCAGCGTTGTCCCAACCGTCTACTTTCACCCATTTGCCTTTTTCGAGGTCTTTGTAGTGCTCGAAGAAGTGAGTGATTTGTGCTTTCAGCAGTTCTGGCAGGTCGTTCACATCTTTAATGTGATCGTACTCTTTGCTCAGTTTGGTGTGCGGTACAGCAACCAGTTTGGCATCTTCACCAGATTCGTCGGTCATTTTCAGCACGCCAACCGGACGGCAGCGAATGACAGAGCCGGGTTCCAGCGGGTACGGCGTTGGGACCAGCACGTCTACCGGGTCACCGTCCAGGGACAGGGTGTGGTTGATGTAGCCGTAGTTGCACGGATAGAACATCGCAGTGGACATGAAACGGTCAACGAACAGCGCGCCGCTGTCTTTATCGACTTCGTATTTGATCGGATCTGCGTTAGCCGGGATTTCGATAATAACGTAGATATCTTCTGGCAGATCTTTGCCCGCCGGGACGTTGAGTAAGCTCATGTTTGTTTCCTTTAAAATGTGTGGCAAACAAGTGCCGGGTATTATAGCCAACTCATCGGGAATGTCTTTGCTTGTTTTACATTGCGACACGCCTGGCGCCTCCTTTTTTTTCTAAAAATGTAGCCGGATTATCCATAAAGATAGCTGCATCCTGAATAAAATTGTGAAAGCGATTACACTGCATAAATTGGACGTGGCTTTGAATGAAAATTTGTGTGTTTTCAAAGCATGATGCAGAGGCGATCGACCTGGCTCTTTTCGCGCGCCAGATCTCAACTGGCAACTAACAATTCATTCACTTTTCTGATTTGTGATGTAACGCATTCTGTTACATCTCCAATTGTCTATAGTTTTCCCGCAGGCGAAGTTGTAGCCAACAATAACCCTACGAGGATACACCTATGTGGAAGCGCTTACTTCTTGTCACAGCAGTTTCAGCAGCCATGTCGTCTATGGCGATGGCCGCCCCGTTAACCGTGGGATTTTCGCAGGTCGGATCAGAATCCGGCTGGCGAGCTGCCGAAACCAACGTCGCTAAAAGCGAAGCTCAAAAACGCGGTATTGCCCTGAAAATTGCTGACGGTCAGCAAAAACAGGAAAACCAGATCAAAGCGGTGCGTTCGTTCATTGCCCAGGGCGTGGACGCCATCTTTATTGCACCTGTTGTGGCAACAGGCTGGGAGCCGGTACTGAAAGAAGCGAAAGATGCAAAAATCCCGGTATTCCTGCTCGACCGCTCAATTGATGTGAAAGATAAATCCCTCTATATGACCACCGTGACCGCCAATAACGTGCTGGAAGGGCAACTCATTGGTGACTGGCTGGTGAAAACCGTCGCCGGCAAACCGTGTAACGTGGTTGAACTACAGGGCACCGTAGGCGCGAGCGTGGCGATTGACCGTAAGAAAGGCTTTGCCGATGCCATTTCTAAAGCGTCCAACATCAAAATCATTCGTTCTCAATCCGGCGACTTCACCCGCAGTAAAGGGAAAGAGGTCATGGAAAGCTTTATCAAAGCGGAGAACAACGGCAAAAACATCTGCATGGTTTATGCCCATAACGATGACATGGTGATCGGTGCCATTCAGGCCATCAAAGAAGCAGGTCTGAAACCGGGCAAAGACATCCTGACGGGCTCTATTGACGGCGTGCCGGATATCTACAAAGCGATGATCGACGGTGAAGCCAATGCCAGCGTCGAACTGACGCCGAACATGGCCGGGCCGGCGTTTGATGCGCTGGAAAAATACAAAAAAGACGGCACCCTGCCTGAGAAGCTGACCATCACCAAATCCACGCTCTACCTGCCGGATACGGCGAAAGAAGAGTTAGAGAAAAAGAAAAACATGGGCTACTAATGCCTTTATCGCTCTGCCCCTCACCCCAGCCCTCTCCCCGGAGGGGAGAGGGTGTCGACGGGCTGGCACTATCTATCCCCTCTCCCCTCCGGGGAGAGGGTCAGGGTGAGGGGGAGAAAACAATGACCACCGAACAACACCAGGAGATCCTCCGTACAGAGGGGCTTTGCCAGTACTTCCCGGGCGTTAAAGCGCTGGATAACGTCAATTTCAGTCTGCGTCGGGGCGAAATCATGGCGTTACTCGGTGAAAACGGTGCGGGAAAATCCACGCTGATTAAAGCCTTAACGGGCGTCTACCATGCAAACAGCGGCACCATCTGGCTGGAAGGCAATGAAATCCGGCCTAAAAACACCGCCCATGCGCAGCAACTGGGCATTGGTACGGTGTATCAGGAAGTCAACCTGCTGCCGAACATGTCGGTAGCGGATAACCTGTTTATTGGACGCGAACCGCGTCGTTTCGGCTTTATATGTCGCAAAGAGATGGAAAGACGCGCCACCGAGTTAATGGCGTCTTATGGCTTTTCCCTCGATGTGCGCGAGCCGCTCAACCGTTATTCCGTCGCCATGCAGCAGATTGTGGCGATCTGCCGTGCCATCGATCTCTCTGCCAAAGTGCTGATCCTGGATGAACCCACCGCCAGCCTGGATACCCAGGAAGTAGAAATGCTCTTCACCCTGATGCGCCAGCTCCGCGCGCAAGGGGTTGCGCTGATTTTCGTGACCCACTTCCTGGACCAGGTTTACGAGGTGAGCGACCGCATCACGGTTCTGCGTAATGGCAGCTTTGTTGGCTGCCGCGACACGCGAGAACTGCCGCAAATTGAGCTGGTAAAAATGATGCTGGGACGCGAACTGGACAATAACGCCCTGCAACGTGCGGGACGTACCCTGTTGAGCGAAAAACCCGTCGCGGCATTTAAAGGCTTCGGTAAGAAAGGGCTGATAGCACCGTTCGATCTGGAGGTTCGTCCCGGTGAGATCGTAGGCCTGGCCGGGCTATTGGGTTCCGGGCGCACCGAAACCGCCGAGGTTATCTTCGGGATTAAGCCCGCCGACAGCGGCAATGCGATGATCAAGGGTAAGCCCCAGACGCTGCGCTCACCGCATCAGGCCTCCTGCCTCGGTATCGGTTTTTGCCCTGAAGACCGTAAAACGGACGGCATTATTGCCGCCGCCTCCGTGCGGGAAAATATCGTTCTCGCGTTGCAGGCGCAGCGCGGCTGGCTACGGCCAATTCCCCGGCGCGATCAAAACGCCATTGCGGAGCGCTTTATCCGCCAGTTAGGGATCCGTACGCCGAGTGCGGAACAGCCGATTGAGTTTCTCTCCGGCGGCAACCAACAGAAGGTGCTCCTTTCCCGCTGGCTGCTGACCAAACCGCAGTTCCTGATCCTCGATGAGCCAACGCGTGGCATCGACGTCGGGGCGCATGCGGAAATCATCCGCCTGATTGAAACGTTGTGCGCGGACGGCCTGGCGCTACTGGTTATCTCTTCGGAACTGGAAGAGCTGGTGGGCTACGCTGACCGGGTAATTATCATGCGCGATCGCAAGCAAATAGCGGAAATCCCGCTTGCTGAGCTGTCGGTCCCGGCGATCATGAATGCCATTGCGGCATAAGGAGTACAGTGTGATGCCTCAATCACTCCCGCAAACCGGGCAACCGAAGCGCCGCTTTAAGTGGCCTACAGGGACGCCACAAATACTGGCGCTGATTCTGGTGCTCGTGGTGGATAGCCTGGTGGCGCCCCATTTCTTCCAGATTGTGTTACAGGATGGCCGCCTGTTCGGCAGCCCGATTGATATTCTCAACCGCGCCGCGCCCGTGGCGTTACTGGCCATTGGCATGACGCTGGTGATCGCGACCGGGGGGATCGACCTTTCCGTTGGTGCGGTTATGGCCATCGCCGGGGCGACCGCCGCGTCAATGACCGTGGCCGGATACGGCTTGCCGATAGTGCTGCTTGCCGCGTTGGGGACGGGGATCCTCGCCGGTCTGTGGAACGGCGTTCTGGTGGCGGTTTTAAAGATCCAGCCGTTCGTCGCCACGCTGATTTTGATGGTGGCCGGACGCGGGGTGGCGCAACTGATTACCTCCGGGCAAATCGTCACTTTCAACGCGCCCAATCTGGCCTGGATTGGTAGCGGTAAGCTCTTGCTGTTCCCGACGCCGGTCATCATCGCACTGGCCACACTGGTTATCTTCTGGCTGTTTACCCGTAAAACGGCGCTCGGCATGTTTATTGAAGCGGTGGGGATTAATATCCGCGCGGCGAAAAATGCCGGGGTGAATACCCGCACCGTGGTGATGCTGGCCTATGTACTAAGCGGCGTATGTGCGGCTATCGCCGGGGTGATTGTGGCGGCGGATATCCGCGGGGCTGATGCCAACAACGCCGGTCTGTGGCTGGAGCTGGATGCCATCCTCGCCGTGGTGATTGGTGGCGCATCGCTCATGGGCGGGCGCTTTAACCTTGTGCTGTCAGTGGTAGGGGCACTGATTATTCAGGGCATGAATACAGGAATTTTGCTCTCCGGCTTCCAGCCAGAGCTTAACCAGGTGGTGAAAGCGGTGGTGGTGCTGTGCGTACTGATTGTTCAGTCGCCGCGCTTTATCGCACTGATTAAAGGAGCGCGCGGTCATGATAAAACGTAATTTACCGCTGATGATCACTCTGGGCGTGTTTATCCTGGGTTATCTCTATTGCCTGACACAGTTTCCCGGTTTTGCGTCCACACGCGTCATTTGTAATATCCTGACTGATAACGCCTTTTTGGGCATTATCGCTGTCGGTATGACCTTTGTGATTCTGTCCGGGGGGATAGACCTCTCCGTGGGCTCGGTGATTGCTTTCACCGGGGTATTTTTGGCGAAAGCCATTGGCTTCTGGGGGATATCGCCGCTGGTTGCCTTCCCGCTGGTGCTGGTGATGGGCTGTGCGTTTGGCGCGTTTATGGGGCTTTTGATCGACGCGCTGAAAATCCCTGCATTCATCATTACCCTGGCCGGGATGTTCTTTTTACGCGGTGTCAGTTATCTGGTCTCCGAAGAGTCGATCCCGATTAACCACCCGGTCTATGACACCCTGTCCGGCCTGTCGTGGCTGATTCCCGGCGGTGGACGTCTGAGCGCCATGGGGCTGCTGATGTTAGGGGTCGTGGTCATCGGGATTTTCCTTGCCCACCGAACCCGTTTTGGCAATGAAGTGTATGCCATTGGCGGCAGTGCAACGTCGGCGAACCTGATGGGGATCTCAACACGCAGCACTACCATTCGTATCTATATGCTCTCGACCGGGCTGGCGACGCTGGCAGGCATTGTCTTTTCAATCTATACCCAGGCGGGTTATGCGCTGGCCGGTGTGGGAGTTGAACTGGATGCGATTGCCTCGGTGGTCATTGGCGGTACGCTGCTGAGCGGTGGTGTGGGCACGGTACTGGGTACGCTGTTCGGTGTAGCGATTCAGGGGCTGATCCAAACCTACATCAATTTTGACGGAACACTGAGTTCCTGGTGGACCAAAATCGCGATCGGCATTTTATTGTTTATTTTTATCGCGTTACAACGTGGTCTTACGGTGCTGTGGGAGAATCGGCAGAGCTCGCCTGTTACACGCGTTAGCACAGCGGCAACAAGGCAGTAACACATTGAAATAATTAAAAAGAAGTAAAGTTTTTCCGGTGGCGGTCGATAACCTGCCAATGAGGCTTATTTTACGCCTGAAAGAATCTCTGCTACCGGAAAAACTATCATGCTCAGAACGCTCTCGCTTCGTACTGGTTTGCTTTCCCTTCTCGCTATTATGACTTTCCTGCTGCTGGTGGTGAGCGGCATGGGAATTTATGCCCTCAGCAAAAGCTCCTCCTCCCTGGAACGAATTAGCGTTCTGCAAGGTGAGAAGATGGCGCGCCTCAATGAAGGCTATACGCAAATTCTGCGTGCGCGTAATGAGTCGGGCCAGGCTGTACGCATGATGGAAGTTGGTCTGCTCGCCGATGCAGGCAGTGCAGTCAAAATCATTAATAGCGAAATTGAGCAGGGGCGTAAATCGCTCGATAGCGTCATTAAAGCGGGCGTGGATGACGAGCAGGGCGCAGCGTTGCTGGCTCAGCTTGCGAAAAGCTACAGCGTGTATCTGGACCAGGGCATTAAGCCGATGCAGGCAGCGTTAAACCAACAAAGCGCGGATGCCTATTATGATCTGCTGGAGAACAAATTAGTTCCGGTTTCCCGGCAGTTTGATAACGATATTCAAGCGTTTCTTAGCTGGGGCGAAAACCGTGGTAAAGCTGAGGTCAGCGCGGTCCAGACCAGCAAAAATTTTGTGATGATGCTGATTGTCGTCGTTGCACTGGCCGCGGCGGGCATCATCGTGCTGGCCTGGCTGGCAATGCGCCATATGCTGCTTAAACCGCTGAATGCGTCGATTGTCCAACTGGAGCATGTTGCCGCCGGAGACCTGGCATCCGTTAGCGTCAGTACCGCCAGTAAAGAGTTCAACCGCCTGAATGCGGCGATTGAGAATATGCGTCATTCGCTGATTAACTCCGTTACCCGCGTGCGTGATGCCAGCTCGCAAATCGATACGGGCAGCCGTGAATTGTCGCTGGGTAACGTCGACCTGGCGCAACGTACCGAATCAACGGCAACGTCGCTGGAGCAGACCGCCGCCAGCATGGAACAGATCACCGCCACGGTGAAACAGAATGCGGATAACGCCGACCAGGCGCATCAACTGGCGAAATCGGTGTCTGATACTGCCGATCGCGGCAGTGAAATGGTCTGCTATGTGATTGAGAAAATGCGCGATATTTCAGACAGTTCCAGCCGCATCGCCGATATCCTCAGCATGATTGACAGCATCGCCTTCCAGACCAACATCCTGGCGCTGAACGCCGCCGTTGAAGCGGCCCGTGCAGGCGAGCAAGGGCGCGGCTTTGCCGTGGTGGCAGGCGAAGTGCGTAACCTGGCAAGCCGCAGCGGTGATGCGGCCAAAGAGATCCGCCAGCTCATCAGTAGCTCTCAGGCCCATGTGTCCGAAGGCAGCGACCTGGCGATGCAGGCAGGCGAAACGATGGATGAGATCGCGTCCGAAGTTATGCGTATGACCAAATTGATGCGTGAAATTGCCAGTGCGTCGCAGGAACAGAGTCGTGGCATTGAGCAGGTAAATATCGCAGTCAGCCAGATGGACGAAACGGCACAGCAAAACGCCTCGCTGGTGCAGCAATCTTCAGCCGCGACCCGCTCGCTGGAAGAGCAGTCCCGCGAACTGCTGGAGGCGATGGCCTCTTTCCGTTTGCAGCCAACTGCATAATAATTAACCCCGCGCAGGTTCGCGCGGGATTTTTTATACAGGGTAAGGATAGATGGACACACAGGAAGAGATCAGAAAACACATTTGTATTCAGTGTGATAACGAAGCGCTTAAGGGCAGCGATTACTGCGAAGCGTGCGAGGCCAAAGAATTTAAGAAAATTGGTGGCTGGTTGTATCTCCCCGCGCTGGGGCTGCTTGTGGCGTTAGTGTTGAGTATTTTTGCCATTAACAATACCGCGCGTGCCCTGCTGGAATTCAGCAGTAGCTTTACCACCAGTGGGCTTGCGGTCATTTACTTTGAGCTTTTTGGGTTTATCGGGCAATTCCTGCTCGTTATTTATGTGGGCAGTCTCTTTCTGCGCAAAAAACGCCAGTTACCGGTTACTTACATCATTTTTCTTCTTTACGGCGTGGTGTTTGTGGGCGTGGATTTGTGGCTGGCGAACGCGCTGATGAACCTTCCATTTGGCTATGACGATGCACGCTCCCTCATTCGCGCGATCGTGGCTTGCTGTATCTGGATACCTTATTTCCGCATGTCTGAACGTGTAAAACGGACTTTTGTGCATTAATCAAAAAAACCGGATGCGGCATCAATGCCTTATCCGGTTATAGCCCGGGTACGCGAAGCGCACCCGGGACCAGATGCCGAACTTACGCGTCCGGGAACTCACGCATAAGACGTTCTACATCATCCACCATGTGCTCATTGCCAACGAAGAACGGGCGGCGCTGGTGCAGACTTTGCGGCACGATATCCAGAATACGGTTTTTACCGTCACTCGCTTTACCGCCAGCTTGTTCCGCCAGGAACGCCATCGGGTTGCACTCATACAGCAGACGCAGTTTCCCTTCCGGGTGGCTCGCGGTGCTCGGGTAGAGGTAGATCCCACCTTTGAGCAGGTTACGATGGAAATCCGCCACCAGTGAGCCGATATAGCGCGTGGTGTACGGGCGCTGAGTGGACTTATCTTCTTCCTGACAGAACTTGAGATACTTCTTCACGCCCAGCGGGAATTTGATGTAGTTGCCTTCGTTGATGGAGTACGTGGTTCCTTTTTCCGGGAAGCGCATACGCTCCTGGCACAGGCAGAACACACCCAGGGACGGGTCATAGGTGAAGGCATGTACGCCACAGCCGGTGGTGTAGACCAGCATGGTGGACGAGCCGTAAACCACATAACCCGCGGCAACCTGCTTATTGCCAGGCTGCAGGAAATCTTCTTCGGTGACAGGTGTGCCTACCGGCGTAACACGACGGTAGATAGAGAAGATGGTACCGACAGAAACGTTAACATCGATGTTGCTGGAGCCGTCCAGTGGATCCATGAGCACAACATATTTCGCGTGTTCGCAGCCTTCGAAAACGACGATTTCGTCCTCTTCCTCAGAGGCAATACCCGCGACAATATCGCGCGCACGCAGCGCGGCTTTCAGTTTTTCATTGGCAAACAGGTCGAGTTTTTGTTGCACCTCACCCTGGACGTTCTCGGCGCCACTGGCACCCAGGATATCAACCAGACCCGCTTTGTTGATATCTCGATGGATGATTTTGGCACCCAGTTTTATTGCCGAGAGCAGTGCAGTCAGCTCACCGGTAGCATGGGAAAATTCATGCTGCTTTTCGACAATAAATTCACCTAACGTTTTCATACCCTGTCCCTACATTTTATATGGAGTAATGTGACTGCAACAATATTAACAAAGATTCAAATGTTAGCGCACAGGTGAATCGCGCCAGCACAATACGGATTATCCTTAAATGCATTTCCGTCGTGTGAGACAAGAGGGTAAAATGTGCGCCGTAGATAAGAAGGATAGAGACGAATGCGCATTCATATTTTGGGGATTTGTGGCACCTTCATGGGTGGGCTGGCGCTGCTGGCGCGCTCACTGGGTCATGAGGTAACGGGTTCGGACGCCAATGTGTATCCGCCGATGAGCACCCTGCTCGAGAAGCAAGGCATTGAACTTATTCAGGGTTACGATGCCAGTCAGCTTGATAACGCGCCGGACCTGGTCATCATTGGCAACGCCATGACGCGCGGGAATCCATGTGTTGAGGCGGTGCTGGAAAAAAACATTCCGTATGTTTCAGGCCCGCAATGGCTGCATGACTTTGTGTTGCGTGACCGTTGGGTGCTGGCAGTGGCGGGCACACACGGCAAAACGACCACGGCAGGCATGGCGACCTGGATTCTGGAAGCCTGCGGTTATAAACCCGGATTTGTCATTGGCGGCGTGCCGGGCAACTTCGAGGTGTCTGCTCGCTTAGGGGAAAGCCCGTTTTTTGTCATCGAAGCCGATGAATATGACTGCGCGTTTTTCGATAAGCGTTCGAAATTCGTCCATTACTGCCCGCGTACGCTGATCCTCAATAACCTTGAGTTCGATCATGCGGACATTTTCGACGATCTGAAAGCGATCCAGAAACAGTTCCACCACCTGGTGCGTATCGTACCGGGGCAGGGCAAGATCATCTGGCCTGAAAGCGATATCAACCTGAAACAGACGATGGCGATGGGTTGCTGGAGCGAGCAGGAGCTGGTGGGCGAACAGGGACACTGGCAGGCAAAAAAACTGACCACCGATGCCTCTGAATGGGAAGTGCTGCTGGACGGTGAATCTGTTGGTCAGGTGAAGTGGGGTCTGGTCGGCGAACACAATATGCATAACGGTCTGATGGCGATTGCCGCTGCCCGTCATGTGGGGGTTGCGCCAGCCGATGCTGCCGATGCGTTGGGCTCGTTCGTGAACGCCCGTCGCCGCCTTGAACTGCGCGGTGAAGCCTATGGCGTCAAGGTTTATGATGATTTCGCGCATCACCCGACGGCGATTCTGGCGACGCTGGCTGCCCTGCGCAGCAAAGTGGGGGGAACGGCGCGCATTATTGCGGTGCTGGAACCGCGCTCAAATACCATGAAAATGGGCATCTGCAAGGACGATCTGGCGCCTTCTCTGGGGCGTGCCGATGAAGTCTTCCTGTTGCAGCCTCAGCATATTCCGTGGCAAGTGGCGGAAGTGGCTGACGCGTGCGTGGTCCCTGCGCACTGGAGTGGCGATGTCGACGCGCTGGCAGAGATGATCCTCAAAACCGCCCTGCCTGGCGATCACATTCTGGTGATGAGTAATGGCGGATTCGGCGGCATCCATCAAAAACTGCTGGACGGGCTGGCGAAAAAAGCCGAAGCGGTCGCAGAGTAATTGAGCGGCCTCTCTTTTGACCAAAGAGCGGGATTGCTTAGACATTGAGATGAGATATTCAGGAAACCGCGCCATCTGATGGGAATGGCGCGGTTTTTTTATGCTTACTCTTTGGCGATTGGCGTGTCGATGATCTGCGGTGCTTTAGCTCCCTGAATATCAGCGACGCGTTTTTCCACATCCTTCACCTGGCTTGCGTTGTGCAGCAGGGTGTAGGTCAGGTCGAAACGGGTGCTCTGGCCCGGTTCCAGTTTCTTCACGCGTTTCTGTTCGCGTTCAATGGTCACCGGATAGGCGTAGCTGGTACCCGGTTCAATCCCCGTCACATAGCCCTGTTTCAGGGTGTCGGTATTTTTCCACAGCGTCAGCACCGGCAACTGCTGGGTGTTAAAGCTGATGGCCGCCCCTTTATCACCGGCTTTGTTAATTACCGCCGCCACGGTCTCTTTACGCGCATCAGCCAGCGGCTTGAAGTTAAAGACCATTTCATCGAAGCCTTTGGTCGGCCCGCTATAGGTTTGCCAGTTTTTCAGCCCGGCTTTGGCGTAATCGTTGAACGGGCTGACGCTCTCAACAGGGGCGATAAAGCGCGCGCCCTCTTCCAGAATCGGCGTGCCGAAGTTGCTGTGGTAGATGATTTGGTAATCGTGCGCGTAATCAGCATGGTTGGTCAGCACATCATGCAGGGTAAAGCTGTTGCTGCCCGGAATATAGCTCAGCTCCATTTCGGTTTGCAGATCGGCTTTTTTGAAGGTGCTCTCTTTTACCAGCCCACGAATGCGAATTTCATACGGCGCTTTCTCGCTGACATCCACGGAAACCTGTGAGGCCGGGGTGTTGCCCACTTTGCCGTGCAGGGTATAAATCTGCCCGTCAGCGGTGACCGGATGGCCGGTCCATTCATAGCCGCAGCGCACCAGCATTTCGTTGAATCCTTCCAGCCATCCCAGACCATTGCGGCTTTCCAGATTCATATACGCCGGGTTAACCACCTCTTTTACCGGTGAATCCCAGCCCATACGCACGCCAAAACCTTCTACACGAAGCAAATTCATGCCGCGAGTCGGGCTCAGGGTGATTGTCAGGCCATTCTGGCTGCTGATGGTGATGATTTTACTGCCTTCCTGCTTGCCGCCGTGCAGGACTTTTTGCTCAATGCTGAAAGTCTGATCTTTAATTTTCAGCTGCTGGCTGGTGACCTGCCAGTTTCCTTGTTCTACGCCGCTTTCAGCGCTTGTCAGCAACCATGTTTTTGCACAGACGTTGCCAGAAATAAGCAGAGCGAGGGTTGATAACACCAGGGCTTTCTTCATTTTTATTCCTTTTTTGCTGAATCGATTATTTTCATGACCCCTGAAATCTAATAATTGCTGACGCTAAAAAATGTGATCCGTTTCATCTGGTGTAATTAAGAACAATTGAGTGATCAAAAGTCTGCTATTGATCGCTTTTATCTATGTAATCATGAAAGCTCATGCATAAAATTTGTGAACCAGGATGATTTTAGCTTTAACGATTCAGCTTAATTGGACTTGGGATATCAATAAGATAGATAAAACATAGGTAAGAGAATTTTTAGATCCCTGGAAGGCCTGGCAAGCGAGGTGAGGGGAAGATGACAGGGCATTTATCGCGCCACCAGGTACTGATACGAGTGGCGCAAAGCGTGGGTATTAAATGGCTTTTAGCTGATTAATGATAAATGGGTTCGCCTGCAGGAGCAGGAGGAGTTTTCTCGGCGCCCCTGTGGGTTGACGGCGCTTTGTCTCCCAACTTTTGACAAGGTCATAGCTGACACCCACCGCCACGGCAAAATCCTGTTGCTTTAAGCCGGTTGCCTCACGGATCGCTTTTACATCAATTTCGCTAAACGTATGCACATGTTCCGGCAGTGGAATATGTTCGCCTTTTTCAATGCGCACCATCTCTTCTGCACTGGCCAGCAGATCGGCAAATAATTCGTCTTTCATCTGTCTCTCATCGCTGCTCGTAGACGGACTTTGCCGCCTGGTGGAAGTTACAGAGCTTTAGCGTTATACCAGCATGTCGGATAATTGCTTAAGGGCTTTTTTTTGAGCTTCCGTCAAATTATCCATTTCGTTCTTAGGGTAGAGCAAAGCCAGATAAATACGCCCCTTGCTCGTCAGCGTGTAATAAATCACCCTGATACCACCGCGCCTGCCCATACCGTGCCGACGCCAGCGAATCTTTTTAAATCCACCGGTATCCGCGATGGTGTCACCAGCTTCTGGATCTTCAATTAGCATTTCCTGAAACGCCCGGTATTCGTCATCAGGTAAAAGCGCCTGGCGTCGCTTACTGAAACCCAGCAGTTCAATAAAAGTGAACATATCAATCCCTGATCCTTAGCCACTCCTGAATTCACTATAAGTGTACCGGGTACATGATGCAAATTGAAAATGTACCAGGTACATATTTAGTTATTTACGGCAATAAAGTAGAGAACCAGAAAAGGCCGGGGAAACGAATTGGCAGGGAGAAGAGGAAAAGCGATGTGCGGGGCGAGCCGCACATCCGGGGGAGATTACTCTGCGGCTTCGGACAGCTCGCGCAGGTACTGGAAAATCAAACGCGCGGATTTTGGCGGTTTGTTTCCTTCTTTCTCTTTCTTCGCGTTGCGGATAAGCGTACGTAATTGCTGACGGTCCGCGTCCGGCCACAGGCCTAACACTTCCGCAATGGCGTCATCACCTTCCTCAATCAGGCGGTCGCGAATCTGTTCCAGCTTGTGCAAAAACGCCACCTGTTGGTTATGGCGGTTTTTCAGCTTATCCAGCGCCTGGCGAATTGGCTCAACGTCACGTTGACGCAGCAATTTACCAATCAACTGTAACTGGCGGCGGCGGCCTTCCATCTTGATGCGCTGTGCCAGTTCAATGGCATCGCGCAGATCCTGGTCGAGCGGGATTTTCTCCAGCGCATTTTTACCCAGGTCTACCAGTTCTGCGCCCAGGCGTTTTAATTCCTCGGCGTCGCGTTTAATTTCACTCTTACTGACCCAGATGATCTCATCATCTTCGTCCTCGATGTCGTCACCGGGAACGTCGTCGAGCCAGTCGTCGGGCTGCTTTGTCATCTCAGGTTCCTCAAAAAAGAGGCTAATGTTACCAGTTAAGGGGCGCACTGAAAAACGGTTCTCTGTTAGACTTCAAAGATTCTCTCCTCTAATTATGGCATTGGCGATGAAAGTAATCACACAAGTTGCACAACAACGCAAAGCACTGGAAGAAGCGGTTTCTACCGCGCTGGAGTTGGCCTCCGGAAAAGCGGATGGTGCGGAAGTGTCTGTCAGCAAGACCACCGGGATCAGCGTCAGCACGCGCTACGGTGAAGTGGAGAACGTAGAATTTAACAGCGACGGGGCGTTAGGCATTACGGTTTATCATCAAAATCGCAAAGGCAGCGCGTCGTCCACCGATTTAAGCCCGGATGCGATTGCCCGCACCGTGCAGGCCGCGCTGGATATCGCCCGCTACACGTCGCCGGATCCCTTTGCCGGGGTGGCGGATAAAGAGCTACTGGCCTTCGAAGCACCGGATCTGGATCTCTTCCATCCGGCGGAGGTGACGCCAGACGAAGCCATTGATCTGGCTTCACGCGCAGAGCAGGCGGCGCTGAAAGCTGACAAGCGCATTAACAATACCGAAGGCGGCAGTTTTAACAGCCACTACGGCGTCAAAGTCTTCGGCAACAGCCACGGTATGCTGCAGGGCTATGCCTCCACGCGTCACTCGCTCTCAAGCTGCGTTATCGCCGAAGAGAACGGGGATATGGAGCGCGATTACGCTTACACCATTAGCCGTGATATTCGCGATTTGCAAAGCCCGGAATGGGTGGGGGAAGAGTGCGCGCGCCGTACGCTCTCTCGCCTTGCTCCGCGTAAACTCTCCACCATGAAAGCGCCGGTCATTTTTGGCCATGAAGTGGCGACTGGCCTGTTCGGGCATCTGGTCGGGGCAATTGCGGGTGGTTCGGTGTACCGCAAATCCACCTTCCTGCTTGACTCGCTGGGTAAGCAAATTCTGCCGGAATGGCTGACCATTGAAGAACATCCGCATTTGCTGAAAGGGCTGGCCTCTACGCCGTTTGACAGCGAGGGGGTGCGCACAGAGCGTCGCGACATCATCAAAGATGGCGTATTAACGCAGTGGCTGCTGACTAATTACTCCGCACGCAAACTGGGGCTGAAAAGCACCGGGCACGCGGGCGGGATCCACAACTGGCGGATCGCCGGGCGCGGCCTGAGCTTTGAGCAATTGCTTAAGCAGATGGGTACCGGTCTGGTGGTTACCGAACTGATGGGGCAGGGCGTTAGCGGTATTACTGGCGACTACTCCCGCGGTGCGGCGGGGTTCTGGGTGGAAAACGGTGAAATTCAGTACCCGGTAAGTGAGATCACCATTGCAGGAAATCTGAAAGATATGTGGCGTAATATCGTTACGATTGCTGACGATATCGAAACACGTAGTAATATTCAGTGTGGTTCAGTGTTGTTACCGGAGATGAAAATCGCCGGTCAGTAATGCCCGCCATATTTCAGGCTACAGGCGCGTTGGCTGTACGTGCGCACCCCGGTCGTTTACTCCTGTAAGCGGCTGGAATTCACACGTTTTCCGGCTGCCTGAATCTTGAATTATTGAGGGTATGGCTTTTTTTAATAATAAAAAAGGAAGTGAGCAATGCGGAAAAAACTGCTGGCGATGTTAGCTGTCTCTACCCTTGTCCTGGGCTCGGCACATGTCTTTGCTGCCGACCTTGAAGATGACATGGACACCCTCAACAAAAATCTCCAGGTTGTCGAAAAATCGGATGACGCCGCCACCATTAAAGATGCGTTAACCAAAATGCGCACGGCTGCCGAAGATGCGCAAAAAGCGACACCGCCGAAGCTGGAAGGTAAAGCACCGGACAGCCCTGAAATGAAAGACTACCACCAGGGGATGCAGACGCTGATTGGTCAGATCGACGGCGCGCTGAAACTGGCGAACGAAGGCAAAGTCAAAGAAGCAAAAGCGGCGGCTGAAGATTTTAAAGCCACCCGCAACAGCAACCACAAGAAGTTCCGCTAACTATCCCGAAGCGGGGCAAATGCCCCGCTTCTCTCCCCGCTACGGGACAAGTACGATCTTCCCGCTAAATTCCCGGTTCTCCAGCAAACGATGCGCTTTTGCCCCTTCCCTCAGTGAAAACGCGGTGATATCGGGCAGCGAAACGTGACCCTCTTTGATAAGCCCGAACAGGCGATCCGCCCGCCGTTGACGTTGCTCCCGCGAGGTCAAGTATGTCCACAGATCGGCCCCCAGCACCCCAGAAGATTTCAGTAAAAACTCAGCCGGATCCACGGCCGGAATTTTTCCTCCTGACATACCAAACAGCACCACGCGACCGCCTTCTTTCATGGCTTCGAGGCTTTGCAACAGGGTGCTGCCGACGGAGTCAAAAACGATATCGCAGCCTGCGGCCTGTTTCTGCCAGGTGTCATAACCCACCGCAATTTCCGCCCCGTGGGCAAGGCAGATGGCCTGCTTCTCCTGGCTTGATGCTACGGCAAGCACCTGAACACCCCGGTGGACGAGCATCCGCGTCAGTAGCCGCCCAACACCACCGGCAGCGGCCAGTACGGCAACGCGCATCCCCGGCAACACCGGCAATACATCGTGGATCAGGTAATCAGCGGTTAATCCTTGCAACAGCACGGCGGCGGCCTGCGCCTCGCTAAGCCAGTCGGGAAGGTGAATAGCATGGGTTTGCGGCACGATAACGTGGCTGGCATGTGCCAGCGGCACATCGGTAAAGCCAATACGATCCCCCGGCTGCCAGTCGCTGACCCCCGCACCGACCTGCACCACGCGCCCGGCCCCTTCATAACCCGCTGTCCAGGGGGCGTCTCCGGCAAGAGGATAGCGTCCCTGTCGCCGATAGACATCGGCAAAGTTAAGCCCGGCCGCGGAAATTTCAACGAGAATATCGCCCGGCCCTGGCTGCGGCGTGGCGCTCTCTCGCAAGTACAACACGTCGGCAGATCCAAACTCATCGAAAACCAGTGATTGCATAATAAAATGACCTAATAGAGGGTGATGTGACGATTATTCCTCCCTGTTATAGGCGGATAAAGTGGACTCTGTTATTTTGATTTGATAGCCAGAGTTTAGAATTGGGGTGGTGAATGGATTACTTAAAATGCGTTGAGTCCTTTGTCCGCACGGTAACCTGCGGCAGCTTTACCGCGGCGGCGGAAGAGCTGGGCATCACCCCGGCGATGGTGGGTAAACATGTGCGCGAACTGGAAGCCAGAACGGGATGCCAGTTGATACACCGGACGACCCGGCGACAAGGGCTGACGGATGCCGGCCAGCGTTTTTACCAGTATGGCCTGCAGATCCTTGCCACCATTCGTGAGGCGGACGGGCTGGCAAACCACCTGTATGACAATGTCGCGGGCATGCTGCGTATCAGCGCGCCGGTGACCTTTGGCCAGCGCGTTCTCACCCCCATCCTGTCGCGATTTTTGCAGCAATATCCTGGGGTCGATGCTGAAATGGTGCTGACCGATCGGAAAGTGGATCTGATTGAAGAGCGCTTCCAGTTGGCGATACGCATTGGCAATATCAACGATGACGGGATCGTCGCCATTCCGCTTCCGCCGTATCGTATGATCCTCGCCGCCTCCCCCGAATACCTGCAACGCCACGGCACGCCGCTCACGCCACAAGATCTGAGGCAGCATCATTGCATCAGTTTCAGCCAGTGGCGCTCGGATCATAGCTGGCAACTGGAAGGCCCGTCCGGGAAGCTGGAGATTGCGATTACACCGCGTCTGATGGTCGATTCTGGCGAGGCGATACGCCAGGCGGCGCTCGCCGGGCTGGGAATAGTGCAGCACTCTGTTCTGACGTTACAACAGGATATCGACGACGGCCGGCTCTGCCCGGTGCTACCAGACTACCTGCCACCTCCGCGCCCCATGCATTTGCTGCGCTTACCGATCAGGCCGCTGCTGCCGATCGTCTCTTCGTTTACCGACTACTTTTTGCAGGCGCTAAAAACGACCCTTTGATCCTTTTTCATAAGGAACCCTTATCTCGTCACACTTTTCTCTTCATGTTGACCGTTTTTTTATTCTCCGATAGCCCCGTTTTTCCGCATTTTTCCATCAAAGCTGTGAGCGCTGCACAGTGAAAAGCCCCGGAGGGGCGCATTAATGTGGCGCAGATCACTAAAGTCTCCCGGCTTTCCACTTCAAAGTGGAAAACTCCTCGCTACAAACTCTTAACCTGCAACGTTAGTTTTATTCCAGGCCATTAACGGGGTAAGACGAGTGAAAAACGGAGCGGTAATGAACGACGCTGGAGACGGGGCGGAACAAACGGCAAGCCTGGCCGGGCATATGCTCACGCAGGTATACACCTTGCTGAGCCAGCACAACATCACGCCTAACGCGGTGCAGCAGCAGATGTTGACCTCGCATGTCCGTGCGATGGCGCACCGGTCGGTGACTGGCGAGCCGCTACCGGAGGTGGATGCCAGCCTGTTTGACGAAATCTCGCCTGAATCAATGCAACTTGCCCGCGATGTCGTGGCGCAATTTGGCAACCTCCCGGAAGAAGAAGCCTGGCTACTGTCGGTGCACTTCGAAGTGGCAAAAGACAACCTGTAAGGAGCGAACAATGGAACAGATTACCGTAGTGATTGGCGACCGTCTGGGTAAAGGCCAGAAAGTGGCGGCAGGTGTTGAGAAAGCCGGTGGGCGCGCCGTGGTGGTGCCGGGTGTGGCGGCGGATATGAAGCTGGGCGATGTGATGAAAGCGGAAAACGCGACGTTCGGCATCTCGTTTTGCGGCAGCGGCGGCGCGGGGGCTATCACCGCGCAAAACAAACACGGCTATAAAGCCAAATACGGCATGCGTTCGGTTGAAGAGGGCGTTACCGCCATCAACGAAGGCTGCAATGTACTGGGTTTCGGCTTTATGGATAAAGAAGAGTTAGGCGAGCGCCTGGTGCAGGCGTGGCAGAAAAAATACGGCGCGTAACCATGAAAGAACAGTTCACCACCACGGTCAGGGTTAAAGGGAAAGGCGAGGCGAAAGCGCGCGCGTTTTCCGATGCGCTGAACCATGTTCAGGCCGCGGTGATGAAAGTGTCGCCGCACATTTTACTGCGTATAGAGCCACAGGACGTGCAGGTTGTTCATGCGCATGAAACGACGCGGAAAGAGGCTTTTTTGTTCTTCTTTCTGCGCCGCGAAAGACGGACATACAGCGTGGAGCTGGATGTCACCGTCAACGTGACCGCCATCAATCTCGACAAAGTGGATTTCGTCACGCAACGCTGATTTTGACTAAAAGGGCAGACTGATGTTCCTGATAATTTTAATAAAATCGCTCATCATCGGCGGCCTTGTGGGCGTCGGGGTAGGCGCTGGGGCTGCACGCATGTTTCATGCGCCAACCACGCAAGGGATGGGCGCATTTCGTACACTCGGCGAGCTGAATTCCTGCGAAGGGGATCCGGCTTCTCACTTCTCCTTTGGGTTAGGTTTCTTCTTCAATGCCTGGGCCTCGTCCGTAGCGGCGGGTTCCTTCACTCAGGACGTTGATCATCGCATCATTCCGAACTGGGGCGCGGCGGCGTTGATGGTGAAAAACCGCAACGTCGGTGAAACCCTCCACGATCCGAAAAAGATGGCTATCGCCTGCGGCCTGATCGGCATGATCGTGGTGACCTTCCTTAACCTGACGGCCTCCTCCGTTCCGGCGGCACTACAGGTGACGGCGGTGAAAGTTCTGGTGCCTGCGGCGAACCTGCTGGTTAACACCGTCATGCCGGTGATCTTCTGGCTGGCGGCGATCGATGCGGGGAAAAAATCCGGCTTCTGGGCCACCGTTTTTGGCGGTGCCGCGCAGCTCATCATGGGTAACGCCGTGCCGGGCCTGGTGCTGGGTATTCTGATTGGTAAAGGTGTGGAAGAGAGCGGCTGGCATCGCGTCACCAAAGTGATGATGAGCGCCATTGTGGCCCTGTTTGTCCTGAGCGCCTTCTTCCGTGGCTTCGATCTGAAAATGATCCAGTCCTTCCACCTGAGCGCGCCGAACTGGCTGGAGCTCATCCATAACTCGCTCAGCGGCAAGTAAGGAACGATGATGGAACAGAATAAAGGTTTTTGGTACGCCGACTGGTCATTCCCGATTTTTGTCGGTCTGCTCTCTTCCGGCGTCTTCGCCGGGACCCATATGTATTACCTCTACGGCATCGGTGCCTTTAACGAAGTGGCGTTCGTGGCGATGCTGAAATCGGGAATTGATACCGGCGCCTACGGCGCGGTGGCGGCCTTTGGCGCGAGCTTCCTGTTCGCCCGCATTATCGAAGGTTCACTGGTGGGGATTCTGGACATCGGCGGGGCGATTCAAACCGGCGTTGGCCTCGGCGTTCCCGCGCTACTGCTGGGCGCGGGGATTATGTTCCCGGTGACCAACTTTATCGCTTCGCTGGCGACCGGCCTGGTGATTGGCCTGGCGATTGGTTACATCATCATTCTGGCGCGTAAGTTCACCATCAACCAGAGCGACTCCACCTACGGGGCGGACGTCATGATGGGGGCGGGCAATGCTTCCGGCCGTTTCCTTGGCCCGTTGATTATCCTCAGCGCGATGACCGCGTCGATTCCTATCGGCATCGGCTCTCTGATTGGCGCGCTGCTGTTCTACCTCTGGCAAAAACCGATTACCGGGGGCGCCATCCTCGGGGCGATGCTGCTGGGCTCCATTTTCCCGATTGCACTTTGATCTGACCGGGCGCGTAAGCGCCTGTTATCACTGGAGATTCGCATGTTTGATTTACTCCTGCGCCGGGCGCGTCTGGTGGATGACACGGTGACGGATATCGCCATCGAAAACGGTAACATCGCGGCGCTGGGCGACATTAGCGGCCCGGCGATGAAAACCGTTGATTTAGGTGGCGAGCATTATGTGAGTGCGGGCTGGATTGACTCCCACGTCCATTGCTACTCCAAATCGCCGATTTACAATGACCAGCCGGACAGCGTGGGTATCGCGACGGGTGTGACCACGGTCATTGATGCGGGAAGTACGGGGGCAGACGACATTGATGACTTTTATGCCATTACCCGTAAGGCGGTGACCGAGGTCTATGCGCTACTGAATATCTCCCGCGTTGGGCTGATCGCGCAAAACGAACTGGCAAACATGGCGAATATTGACGCCGATGCCGCGCGCGACGCGGTGAAACGCCATCCGGATTTTATCGTCGGCCTGAAAGCGCGTATGAGCAGTAGCGTCGTCGGCGAGAACGGCATTAAGCCACTAGAGCGCGCCAAAGCTATCCAGCAAGAGAACGGCGACCTGCCGTTGATGGTTCATATCGGTAACAACCCACCGAACCTGGATGAGATTGCCGATCTGCTGACTTCCGGCGACATCATCACCCACTGCTATAACGGCAAACCCAACCGCATTCTGACGCCATCCGGCGAACTGCGTGCCTCTATTACGCGTGCCATTGCGCGCGGCGTGCGTCTGGATATCGGCCACGGTAGCGCCAGTTTTAGCTTTGCCGTCGCAAAACAGGCTATTGCCCTTGGCATTCTGCCGCAGACTATCAGTTCTGATATCTACTGCCGCAACCGGATCAACGGCCCGGTCTTCTCGCTGGCGAAAGTGATGTCCAAATTCCTGGCTATTGGCATGTCGCTGCCACAGGTGATTGCCTGTGTGACCGACCATGCCGCCGACGGACTGCGTTTGCGTCGCAAAGGCCGGCTTGCCGTAGGCTATGACGCCGACCTGACCATTTTCGACCTGCGCCGTCAGCCCGCGCTCTTTCGTGACGCGGAAAACGACACCCTGCAGGCCGACCTGTTACTCACGCCGCTTGCCGCTATTCGCGCAGGCAAAGGCTATATGACCGAACAAGGGAGTGCGGAACATGTCTTCGATTTATGAAAAATATCAGTTAAAGCAAGTGATTAACGCCTCCGGGCGCATGACGATGCTGGGGGTTTCCACACCGCGCCCGGAAGTCGCTGAGGCCGTGTTGAACGGCATGAATCACTACTTCGAAATGAAAGATCTGGTGAACAAAACCGGCGACTACATTGCGAAGCTGCTGGAAGTGGAAGGGGCGACGGTTGTCTCCTGCGCCTCGGCGGGGATCGCCCAGTCGGTGGCGGCGGTACTGGTGAAAGACAGCGACTGGTTGCTGGAAAACCTGCACAGCACGCCGATTGAGAACAACGAAATCGTCCTGCCACGCGGCCATAACGTCAACTTCGGCGCCCCGGTGGGCACCATGGTGGCGCTGGGCGGTGGAAAGGTGATTGAAGCAGGCTATGCCAACGAGTGCTCTGCCGACCAACTGGCGGCGGCCATCTCCCCACGCACGGCGGCAATCCTCTACATCAAATCGCATCACTGTGTACAAAAAAGCATGCTGAGTGTGGAACAGGCGGCGGTAGTGGCACGTAAACACAACCTGCCGCTGATTGTGGATGCGGCGGCGGAAGAAGATTTGCAGTGCTATTACCGTGCCGGGGCAGATCTGGTGATTTACAGCGGTGCGAAGGCGATCGAAGGGCCAACCAGCGGGCTGGTCATCGGCAAAACACAGTACGTGGAGTGGGTCAAACGCCAGACGGCGGGGATCGGGCGCGCCATGAAAGTGGGCAAAGAGGGTATCCTCGGGCTGACATGTGCCATTGAGCACTACCTGAGCGCCACCAAAGAGAGCGGCGCAGAGATGGTCGCCAAAATGACGTCGTTTATCGACAGGCTGAACACCCTCAACGGCGTCAGCGCCCGCGTGGTGTGGGACAGCGCCGGTCGTGATATCGCCCGTAGCGAAATCAAGTTTGATGAAGCGATCACCGGCATTGCCACCGGCGAGCTGGTCAGTGCCCTGAAACAGGGGGAATACGCCATTTATTTCCGTGGCTACAAAGCCAATGAAGGGATCATCGAAGCCGATGTACGCAGCGTGAGCGCTGAACAACTGGACATTGTGGCGAACCGTATCGCCGAAGAACTGAATAAGGAGCCCCGCGCATGAAACTGACGCCCAATTTTTACCATGACCGTGTCTGCCTGAATGTGCTGGCGGGGAGCAAAGAGAACGCCAGCGCTATTTACGAGGCCGCAGAAGGTCATGTTCTGGTGGGGGTGCTCTCCAAAAACTACCCGGATGTGGCAAGCGCGGTGGCAGATATGCGGGAGTATGCGGCGCGTATCGACAATGCCCTCTCCGTGGGCCTGGGAGCGGGTGATCCGAACCAGTCGGCGATGGTGAGCGCCATCTCCCGCGAAGTACAGCCTCAGCATGTTAACCAGGTCTTTACCGGGGTGGCGACCAGCCGTGCGCTGCTCGGCCAGAACGCGACCGTAGTGAACGGTCTGGTGTCGCCAACGGGCACGCCGGGTCTGGTCAAAATCTCTACCGGGCCGCTCAGCAGCCAGGCGGCGGACGGCATCGTCCCGGTGGAAACGGCGATTGCACTGCTCAAAGACATGGGCGGCAGTTCGATTAAATATTTCCCGATGGGCGGCCTGAAATGTCGCGAAGAGTACCAGGCGGTGGCGGAAGCGTGCGCGCGTTATGACTTCTGGCTGGAGCCGACAGGCGGTATCGATCTGGAGAACTTTGGTGAGATTTTGCAAATCGCACTGGACGCAGGGGTGAGTAAAATCATTCCTCATATTTATAGTTCTATTATTGATAAGGTAAGCGGCGATACCCGCCCTGCGGATGTCCGCCAGTTGCTGGCGATAACCCAACAGCGCGTGGGTTAACACACTCTCACCCCGACCCTCTCCTTCAGGGAGAGGGAGAAAAGCCATGTTAAGAGGACAACGACGTGCGATTCCCCAACCAACGTTTAGCGCAACTGTTTATGATGTTGCAGAACGAGACGCTGCCGCAGGATGAACTGGCGCAGCGGCTGTCGGTTTCCACGCGTACCGTCCGGGCTGATATCACTGCGCTGAATGCTTTGCTGGAAAGCCACGGGGCACAGTTTATCCTCAACCGTGGCAGCGGTTATCAGCTAAAAATTGACGACGCCAGCCGTTATCAGACCCTGCAGGCAGAGCGTCCGCGCACGCTGCGTATCCCCCGTAGCGGAGCGGAACGGGTACAGCATCTTCTGCTGCGTTTTCTGACGTCGGCCTTTTCCATCAAGCTGGAGGATCTGGCGGACGAGTGGTTTGTCAGTCGCGCCACGTTGCAAAATGACATGGCGGAGGTGAGGGAGTGGTTTTCCCGCTACCGCCTGACGCTGGAAACCCGGCCGCGTCACGGTATGAAGTTGTTCGGCAGCGAAATGGCGCTGCGTGCCTGCCTGACGGATTTACTCTGGGAACTGACGCAGCAGAATGCCCGCAACCCGCTTGTCACCGAAGAGGCGCTCAATAAAGGGATACCGGAGCAACTGGCGGTGATTCTGCGCGATGTTTTTACCCGGCATCATATTCGGCTGACCGATGAGGGCGAGCGCTTCATCCGCCTGTATTGTGCGGTAGCGGTACGCCGTATCAGCGAAGGGTTTCCGCTGTCAGAGTTCACCGCCGAAGACGGTGACAAGAACGTGCGGGATGCTGCGCGCGAGATTGCCGCCGCGCTGCAACAGCTTGCTGAAAAACCGCTGGCGGCTTCGGAAGTCCACTGGCTGCGGGTGCATATCGCCGGGCGTCAGCTGCAGGACATTACCCCCAGCGCCATCAGTGCGGACGATGACGAAGCGCTGGTCAATTACATCCTCAATTACATCAACACCCACTATAACTACAACCTGCAAAACGATGCGCAGTTACATGCGGATCTGCTTACCCATATCAAGACCATGATCACCCGGGTGCGCTATCAAATCATGATCCCTAATCCGTTGCTGGATAACATCAAGCAGCACTACCCGATGGCGTGGGACATGACGCTGGCCGCGGTCTCCAGTTGGGGGAAATATACGCCGTATGTGATCAGCGAAAACGAAGTCGGCTTTCTGGTGCTGCACATCGGCGTTGGGCTGGAGCGGCATTACAACATTGGCTATCAGCGCCAGCCGCGGGTGATGCTGGTGTGCGATGCGGGTAACGCGATGGCGCGAATGATTGAGGCGGTGCTGCAACGCAAATATCCACAGATTGAGGTCACCCGTACGCTGACGCTGCGCGACTATGAGCAGTGCGAGGCCATTAGCGAAGACTTTGTTATCTCCACGGCAAGGATCAGCGATAAAGAGAAGCCGATTGTGACCATCGCGCCGTTCCCGACGGACTACCAGCTTGAACAGATCGGCAAACTGGTGCTGGTGGACAGAACGCGGCCGTGGATTCTGGAAAAGTATTTCGATGCTTCGCATTTCACGATTATCGACCAGCCGTTAGACAGACAAATGTTGTTCACTACGCTTTGTGCCCAGCTTCAGCGGGAAGGGTTTGTGGATGCGGATTTCCTCGACTCGGTCGTGGAACGTGAAGCGATTGTCAGCACCATGCTGGGTGAGGGGATCGCGCTGCCGCACTCGCTGGGCCTGCTGGCGCAAAAGACGGTGGTCTATACGGTGCTGGCGCCCCAGGGTATTCAGTGGGGAGAGGAGACGGCTCACGTTATTTTCCTGCTGGCCATTAGCAAAAGTGAATATGAGGAGGCGATGGCGATATACGATATTTTCGTCACGTTCTTACGCGAGCGGGCAGCATCCCGATTGAGCGCCTGTAAGGATTTCATGTCATTTAAAACCGTAGCCATGGAATGCGTTAGCCGCTTTTAATGGGGATTGCGCGTTGAAACAACGCGCCCCACCTGACCAGACGTTACTGCTTAATATTCCGAAAGAGTAAAACGAATATTCTATTTAAAGCTTGTGCTTATTTTCCTTGGCGGAAATAAGGTTTTCTTATTTTATATATCTGTGTGCGTAGTAAATAATTTACTATTCCGCAAGCAAGATTGATTATATTTTTTAATATTTATTCTGCGTTACCGGCGTGAGATTTAATAGTCTCTCCCGGAGTCCCTGCAATGTTTGCCATCTCTATATTTAACGATTCCTGAACGCTTTCTGTAGAACGACTAAACTGTTGCTGCAGGTCTTGCGCCGTTAATTTGACGCCAGAGAGGGCATCAACCATCTCTTCACTCCCGTCAGGATATTTCACCACCGAGACGAGCCGACCATGAAATAGCGGGATGCCCGTCATCTCCAGGGTATAGTCAGTCTTTTTTATTTCTTCCTGTTTTAATTGATGTTGTTTCTTAATTTCCTCCGCTGTTTTGGACGATAGCGAAAGTTTGGTGCTGCTATCATCGCTGCCAGAGCTATTAGTGTCAGAATTAGCATCTGCTGATTTAGGTTTATTTCGCAGACCAAACGTACTTTCATTATTTGATAAATGAGGATCACCAAGTGTGCCTGCGCTTACGGCGGTAACTTTATCAATACCGTTCATTGTCATCTCCGAAAAATGCAATCCAGGACCTGACGCAAGGAGCCTTTTGCCTCGTTGGATGATGAATCTACGCGGGAAAGAACGAGACTACGTCATTATCGGCAGTAATAAAAATATGTTTAGTAAATAATCACACTAAGGGTTCTTTCACTTTTTTTGAACAATAGATACAAATAGTTCTGCTTTCCCTAACTGGCTGGCAGGGCTACTCTTTTCACAGTCAGAGCAAACAGCCTGCGGGGTGTTTGCTCTCGTTTAAGGGACCGACAGGAAGCAGCGAACCATGAACTCGTTTCAGCGAATTTTGAACGCATTACTTTCCCGGGAGCAGCCTGTCACGCACACCCCAACTCCGTTGGAATTCACCACGCTTTCAGGAGGCGTTATGCCAGAGAACTACCTTGCTTTAGCGAAACAACGCAGAACTATTTATGCACTGGGCAAAGACCTGCCGTTGCCGGAAGATGACGTTGTTCAGACGATTCAGGACGCCATCAAGCAAGCGCCATCTGCGTTCAACTCGCAGAGTTCTCGCGCGCTGATCCTGTTGGGTAATGAGCACAATAAATTCTGGGAGCTGGTCCGTGAGCAACTGAGAAAAATTGTTCCGGCAGAGAGCTTCCACGCCACCTCCGACAAACTCGATGGTTTTGCCGCTGCCGCGGGTTCCGTGCTGTTCTTTGAAGATCAGGACGTTGTGACCGGGCTGCAGGAGCAGTTTGCCGCCTACGCCGACAACTTCCCGATTTGGTCAGAGCATAGTTCAGGTATCGCGCAATACGCGGTATGGCTGGCACTGGCAGAGAAAGGCATTGGCGCCAACCTCCAGCACTACAACCCGCTGGTGGATGCGGATGTTCAGCGTACCTGGAATATCCCGGCGAGCTGGAAACTGCGTGCGCACATGAACTTTGGTTCGATTATTGCGCCTGCAGGCGACAAAGCCTATATGGATGACGCCAAACGCTTTATCGTGGCGAAATAATCCGCCCAGGCTGGATGTATCATGTGTCTTCGCCGCCCCGGCAGCATCGCGCCGCCGGGGAAAACCCGGATGGCGGCGCAAGCGCCCGATCCGGGTTACTGATAACCCTGACACCTGTGCCGGGGTTTTACTATCGCAGGTTATGCACCACCTGGTTGCTGCTGCCCCGCCAGATAAGCGCCGGGTCTTTTAAATCCTGCACAAACTTCCCGTCGATCAATACGTTAATTAAATCGACAACGGCCATTTGCGCGTCGTTCAGCTCGTTTAACTTATACCCCGTCCAGACCCAGATATCTTTGCCCGGACATTCGGTGCGGATGCGCTGCACCAGCTTGAGGATATCCGGGACATTCTGCGGATGGAGCGGATCGCCGCCGGACAACGAGATCCCCTGGCGCTTGACGCGGGTGTCGTTGAGATCGTCAATGATCTGGTCTTCCATCTCTTTGGTAAACGGCTTGCCGGAGTTTAACCGCCAGGTGCTTTTGTTGTAGCAGCCGGGGCATTCGTGTACGCACCCGGAGACAAACAGGGTGCAGCGCGTGCCGGGACCGTTGACGATGTCGACAGGGTAGTATTGATGAAACCTCATTTTCGCTTCTCAATTGACGCCATTACTGCGTTGGCTGCTCTCACTCACTGGGGTCACTTACTTCTGTAAGCTCCCCGGGATTCGCTCGTTTGCCGCCTTGTCCTGACGCCAATTGCTTTGCGAAAAGCGCGGATCAGGTAAGTTACAGTAATTAAAGTTGTTTTCGAACGGTCCCCTCTCCCTTGAGGGAGAGGGTTAGGGTGAGGGGGAGAGGTTGGTAAAAAACTTAACCTATCTGCCCATTCCCCAGATGTTTCACGCGGCGTTTCACTTCTTCCTGCTTCCCGGCGTTAAACGGACGGGCGTCCGGACTACCCAGATAACCGCACACGCGGCGGGTCACCGATACTCGTGCTGCATCGTGGTTGCCGCATTTCGGGCAGGTGAAGCCTTTGCTGGTACACTCGAACTCGCCGGTAAAACCACACTCGTAGCACTCATCAATCGGCGTATTGGTCCCGTAATAGGGCACATGCTGATAGCTGTAATCCCAGACATCTTCCAGCGCACGCAGGTTGTGCTGAATGTTCGGGTACTCGCCGTAGCAAATGAACCCCCCGCTGGCGAGCGGTGGATATGGCGCTTCGAAATCAATCTTGTCGTACGGGTTTACCTTCTTCTCGACATCGAGATGGAAGCTGTTGGTGTAATAACCTTTATCCGTCACCCCATCCACCACGCCAAACTCAGCGGTATCCAGACGGCAGAAACGGTCACACAGGTTTTCACTTGGGGTGCTGTAGAGGCTAAAACCGTAGCCGGTCTCCTCTTTCCATTGATCCACCGCCTGGCGCAGACGCTCTACAATCGCAACGCCTTTGGCACGCAGCGTTTCACTGTCGAACATATGCTCTTTGCCGAACAGCGCGTTGATGGTTTCGTGGATGCCGATAAAGCCAAGCGAGATAGACGCACGGCCGTTTTTGAAAATTTCAGAGACGTCGTCGTCCGCTTTCAGACGCACGCCGCAGGCCCCTTCCATATAGAGGATCGGTGCCACACGCGCTTTCACCCCTTCCAGACGGGCGATACGGGTCATCAGCGCCTTACGCGCCAGCACCAGACGTTCATCCAGCAGTTTCCAGAACGCGGCTTCGTTGCCTTTGGCTTCCAGTGCGATGCGCGGCAGGTTCAGGCTGATGACGCCCAGGTTGTTACGCCCGTCGTGGATCTGTTCGCCGTTCTCTTCGTACACGCCGAGGAAGCTGCGGCAGCCCATCGGGGTTTTAAACGAGCCGGTCACTTTCACGACCTGATCGTAGTTGAGGATATCCGGGTACATGCGTTTGCTCGCGCACTCCAGCGCCAGTTGTTTGATGTCGTAATTCGGGTCATCAAACTTATGGTTCAGGCCATCTTTAATGGCGAACACCAGTTTCGGGAACACGGCGGTTTTACGGTTTTTACCAAGACCCGCGATGCGGTTACGCAGAATCGACTGCTGAATCAGACGCGATTCCCAACTGGTGCCAAGACCAAAGCCGAAGGTGACGAACGGGGTCTGGCCGTTGGCGGTGTGCAGCGTATTGACTTCATATTCCAGTGACTGGAAGGCGTCGTAACACTCTTTTTCCGTGCGGCTGTGTGCGTAGCCATCGGCATCCGGAATTTGCCATTCGTCGGCGACTTTACGGTGTTTGGCAAAGCTTGCGGTGACAAACGGCGCCAGCACTTCGTCGATACGGTTGATGGTGGTGCCGCCGTAAATGTGGCTGGCGACCTGCGCGATAATTTGCGCGGTCACTGCGGTTGCGGTAGAGATGGATTTCGGCGGCTCAATTTCCGCGTTGCCCATTTTAAAGCCGTGGGTCAGCATGCCTTTCAGGTCGATCAGCATGCAGTTGAACATCGGGAAGAACGGCGAATAGTCGAGATCGTGATAATGGATTTCACCACGCTCATGCGCCAGTACCACATCGCGCGGCAACAGGTGCTGACGGGCGTAGTGTTTGGCAACAATGCCGGCCAGCAGGTCGCGCTGGGTCGGAATGACTTTACTGTCTTTGTTTGCGTTTTCGTTCAGCAGTGCGGAGTTGGTCTGTTCCACCAGCCCGCGAATTTCCTGGTTCAGGCGGCCCCGTTTTTCACGCGCGATATCACGATCGTGGCGATATTCAATATAGGCACGCGCGAGCTGCTTGTGGGAACCGGACATGAGCTGGTTTTCGACAGCGGTCTGGATTTCGTTGATGTCGACCTGTGAACGGTTTTGCATCTGCTGACTGACAATTTCTGCGACGGTGGCGCAATAGTCCGCGTCATCGACTCCCGCTGCTTTAGCTGCACGCAGAATGGCTTCTTTGATGCGCTCTGATTTGAACGGCACTTTCTTGCCGTCTCGTTTCATCACATGCGGTGTCATGATCACTCCATATTAAAAACAGGTTATCCACAGAGGTGAGGAATTATTCACTGGAGGTAAGTGTTGTTGCGACAGTGAGTTCCCCGAATCCTGACCCTTGTTATCCACAATTCCGGCCAGCGTCGATGCCGTTGCTTAGTTGGAATAATAGACGATTAATACAATATGTTGGGTCGGCGTGCATTCTAAGTTCTATATATAGTGATTTGCATCAAACAAGTTTGCGATTTTTTTGATTCAGAACAAAGTAAAAAAGGGAGAGTACAAACGGCGGGCACTGGCGGCTTTGTAAATTCTACCAAGAAAAATCTGATTAATTATTCAACAAAAACAGTAAGGTAATAGGACACGCGGATATAACGCACTCCCCGGTGTCGCTATGCTTGCCAGGGCTACGAATTTCTTTTCCCTCTCTCCCTCAGGGAGAGGGCCGGGGAGAGGGAGAAAACCGGTCGTTGCCCGGATAAGGCGCCTGCGCCGCATCCGGGGCCAGATCAGTCGTCGGATTGCAGCCACCATACCGCTTCAAACGGACGCAGTGTCATCTCACCGGGCGCCGGGGAAATTTCGGCGTAATTGCTCATGATCGGCTGCCACTGCCCTGGCATCTCTTTAGGTTGCCACTGCTGGCATTCACGGCTCAGGTTTGCCGCCACCACCAGCGTCTGCCCCAGCCACTGACGGCGATAACACCACAACCATGGGTGCGCGGGCAGCAAATCCTCATAATCGCCCCAGGTCAGGATCGGCTGCTCTTTACGCAAGGCGATCAGACGCAGATAGGTATAAAACACTGAATCCGGATCGTTCATCGCCGCCTGCGCGTTAACTTCGTTGCGGTTTTCACACAGGCCAATCCAGGGATCGCCGGTTGTGAACCCGGCATGCTTCTCGCCTGACCACTGCATTGGCGTGCGGCTGTTATCGCGGGATTTACTGGCCAGAATCGCCAACAGCTCGTCGGCATCGCGCCCGCTGGCCCGTAATTCGGCAAACATATTGTGGCTTTCCACGTCCCGATAATCGGTGATTCGCGTAAAATGCGGGTTCGTCATCCCAATCTCTTCGCCCTGGTAGATATAGGGCGTCCCTTGCATACCGTGCAGCACCATCGCCAGCATTTTGGCGGACGGCACGCGCAGTTCGCCTTCATCACCAAAGCGCGACACAATGCGCGGCTGGTCGTGGTTACACCAGAACAACGCATTCCACGCCACTTTATGCATGCCCTGCTGCCAGTGGTTGAACAGCGATTTCAATGCCACGAAATCCGGGCGCGCCAGCTCCCACTTCTTACCGCCGGGATAATCCACTTTCAGATGGTGGAAGTTGAACGTCATCGACAGTTCGCGTCCGTCCAGCGCGGCATATTGCTGGCAATGTTCCAGCGAGGTCGATGACATTTCGCCTACCGTCATCAGGTTACGCGGCTGGAAAACATCCCGGCTCATCTCCTGCAAGAATTCATGGGCACGCGGCCCGTCCGTATAAAAACGACGGCCATCACCGTCATGATCGTCCGGGAAATTCTGATCTTTGGAGATCAGATTGACCACATCCAGGCGTAAACCGTCGACACCGCGATCGGCCCAGAATTCGCAGACCTTTTTCAGTTCGCTGCGAACCGCCGGGTTTTCCCAGTTCAGATCCGCCTGCTCTGGCGCAAAGAGATGCAGATAGTACTGCTCGCTTGCCGCGTGCCAGCGCCAGGCGTTGCCGCCAAACTTCGAGCGCCAGTTATTGGGAAGTTCATCCGGTGTGCCATCGCGCCAGATATAAAAACTGCGGTACGGGCTGGCGGGATCCTGAGACTCACGAAACCAGGCGTGCTGGGTGGAGGTGTGGTTAAACACCATATCCAGCACCAGACGAATGCCGCGCGCTTTGGCCTGAGCGACCAGCTCATCAAAATCTTCCAGCGTACCGTAGAGCGGGTCGATTGCGGTGTAATTGGCTACGTCGTAGCCGTTATCCACCTGCGGTGAGATATAAAACGGTGTCAGCCAGATGGCGTCTACGCCGAGGGTTTTCAGGTAATCGAGGCGCATAATCACGCCGCGTAAATCGCCCGTGCCGCTGCCGGTCGTGTCCTGGAAGCTCTTCGGATAGATCTGGTAGATGACACCGTTCTGCCACCAGTGAGGAAGGGTATTCATAATGATTTCCTGCTAAAAGCGAAGGGGCGCAATCGCGCCCCAAAAAAGTTACACAATCTGCAGCGTGCCCTGGCGGAACTTACGCTGGTAAACCACCGAGGTCAGCGCCATCGGCACGATAATCGCGACGGCCATCGCCAGTGCGAACACCTGCCAGAAAGAGGGCTGAATGGAGAGGATGCCCGGCAGGCCGCCAACACCGATGCCATTTGCCAGCACGCCGTTCAGGCCACACAGCAGCCCGGCAAGACCGGAGCCGACCATCGCGCAGAGCATCGGGAAGCGGTATTTCAAGTTGATGCCGTACATTGCCGGTTCGGTCACGCCGAGATAAGCCGCAATGGCCGCCGGGACGGAGATTTCACGTTCGTTCTGTTTACGGCTGACAATAATGATCCCGGTTACCGCTGATGCCTGAGCAATGTTAGAGAGCGCAATCAGTGGCCACACCGGGGTGCCGCCCATGCTCTGAATCATCTGCATGTCGATAGCCAGCGTCGTCTGGTGCACACCGGTAATGACCAGCGGCGCATAGAGGAAGCCAAACAGCGCCGCGCCAATGGGCGCAAAGCTGCCGGTCATCAGGTGGCGTACCGCGAAGGCCACGCCATCGCCGATCATGCGGCCGAACGGGCCAATAAAGGCATGAGCGAGGAACACAGCCAGTAGCAGGGAACTGACCGGCACGACCACCAGATAGAGGTAATCCGGCACCCATTTTTTAAGGCGCGTTTCAATGAGCCCCAGCGCCAGACCGGCCAGCAGGGCAGGAATAACCTGTGCCTGATAACCCACTTTGGCGATGCTAAACAGCCCGAAATTCCAGACTTCCGGCACCTGGGAGCCGAGCAGGTAAGCATTCATCAGTTGTGGGGAGACGAGGGTCACGCCCAGCACGATCCCAAGGATCGGCGTGCCGCCCATTTTACGTACCGCCGACCAGCAGATGCCCACCGGCAGATAGAAGAAAATCGCCTCGCCAATCAGCCACAGGAAGTCGTAGACGGTTTTGAGGCCGGGGTACATTTGCGCCAGCGTCTGGCCGTTACTCATCGGCAGATCGCCAATGACGTTACGGAAGCCCAGGATCAAACCGCCGCTGATCAACGCAGGCAAGAGGGGGAAGAAGATCTCGGCAAAGTGTGAGATCAACTGTTCGTGCCATTTCATGTTCTGGCGCGCCGCACGTTTGATCTGTTCTTTATCGGCAGAGGCCTGGCCGATGGCACTGATGAGTGCCTGATACCAGTCTCCCACGTCGGTACCAATAACAACCTGAAACTGCCCGGCGTTGGTAAAGCAGCCTTTGACCATCGGCAGCGTTTCGATGGTTTTTGGGTCGGCTTTGTCCGGTGCGTTCAGGACAAAACGCAGGCGGGTGATGCAATGACTCACCGTAGCGATGTTTTCACGTCCGCCGACCAGTTCAATAAGCCTGGCGAGATCCTCTTGTCTGACTTTGCTCATCGTGATGCCCCACTGAGAGAAATAATGACTGCTGATGAATGTGCGCAAGCATATCCATTGGCTCAATAACTGAAAATGGGAACGTTCCCGAAACCAAGCGAAGATCACAATAAACCGTGCGAGAGGGGGACTCAGGCGAGGTGGGCGGGGATCACAATTTGACGTGGATCGGTGCGGCCATTGACCTGATCGATCAGTTGCGCCGCGGCCTGGCGGCCTGCTTCGGCATAGCCAGGATCAACGGTGACGATCTCCGGGTGGAGAAATTTCATCAACGGTGTATTCCCCACGCTCGCCAGTTGCAGATTATCAATGCGCTGTTCCTGCAAATATTTGCTGGCTCCCAGGGCAAGGGTGTCCGTTGCACAGAGCAGGGCGCTGGTGTCGGGCGTCAGCACGCTGGCGACGTTATCGTAGCCATGTTTCATCGCGAGACCCGGCAAAATGAAATTGGGGGTGAGTTGATGGCGCTCGCAAAACGCCATGTAGGCCTCGTGGCGACGCTTGCCCGTGGTGATATCGCTGTGCGGTACGCCAATAAAACTGATGTGGCGATGGCCTTGATCATAGAGATTCTGCATCAGCAGATTTATGGCCCCTTCGTCGTCATAGCAGACGGAGGCGAACCCTTTGGCATCCCGCGCCAGCAGGACCAGCGAGGCGCGCCACGAGGATAACAGCTTCTCCGTGACGCCGGTAAAGCCAAACAGCACGACGCCATCAATATTGCGGCGGCGTAGCATATGCAGATGTTCTTCGACCAAATCCGGCGAGAACTGGCTTTCCATCATGATCGGGTCATAACCCTGTTCATAGAAGGTGGGGAGCATGGTCTGAACGGCCAGGTTTTCAGAAAGAGAATCGAGACGGGAGACAATGATGGCCACCACTTTATCGCTCTGACCGCGCATGGCGCGTGCGGAACGGGAAGGTGAAAAACCGTGTTGATTGACCACCGCTTCCACGCGTTCGCGGGTACGTTCGCTTACACCGCTTTCATTATTCAGCACGCGAGACACCGTTGATTTCCCAACGCCACTTAAACGCGCAATGTCTTTGATCGTCAGCCGGTTTTGCATGCGTCCTGTCCTGTTCCTCTTCTGGGCGGATAGCAGAATAAAGAAAGTTTGGTGAGTACTCAACCAAACGACAATGGGTAAAGTCTGGTTTACGTTCGGTTTAATTCACCGGAGTTATAATAATGACGCTTGAAATCGTCCCCTTTTCACCCTTACCGGAGGTTTTATGGACCCTGATCCCGCACCTCTCCCGCGACGGAGACACTCTTTCCGGTAAGCCCGCCTTTGCTGCCTTACCGGAAACGTAAGGCAGCGACGCAAAACGTCCCTGCATAACTGAAAACGCCTGCTGGCGCGGATGTTCCGTGCCTGCGGCAATGCACAACATCATTCGTGATATGTCGAGCCAACAAAGCGACATCGCGAAGGATGACGTGTAGTGGCACCCGCGTGATGCGGGGGCAAGGATGACTACTATGTTCAAAAATATCACCCGACTCCTGGCCCGGCTTAACCGCCACTTACCTCGCCGTCTCGTTCAGCGTGACCCGCTGCCTGACGCCGCTAATATTCAACACGTCGAGGTTCCGGCCTCGCTGAGCGATCGCTGCCTGGCGCTGTCGACGATGGAACTCGCCGAACTGTGGCAACAGCTCAACAGCCATCCGGAAGGGCTGAATGAAAAAGAGGTGCAGGACGCGCGGGAAAAACACGGCGTTAACCAGATCCCCGGTCAGCGCCCGGTGCCCTGGTGGGCGCATCTGTGGTCCTGCTATCGCAACCCGTTTAACCTGCTGCTGACCTGTCTGGGCATTTTCTCCTACGCGTCGGAAGATCTGTTTGCCGCCGGGGTGATTGCGCTGATGGTCGCTATCTCGACCTTCCTGAACTTTATTCAGGAAGCGCGTTCCACCAAAGCGGCGGATGCGCTGAAAGCGATGGTGAGCAATACCGCAACGGTGCTGCGTGTAGCCAATGAGCAGGGGGAAACCCGTTGGATGGAGATCCCGCTCGACCAACTGGTACCGGGGGACATCGTGAAGCTGGCGGCAGGAGATATGATCCCGGCTGACCTGCGTGTGGTGCAGGCGCGCGACCTGTTCGTGGCGCAAGCGTCGCTGACCGGTGAATCCCTGCCGGTAGAAAAAGTGGCAAAAACCCGTGCAGCGGATCAGACCAACCCGCTGGAAAGCGACACCCTCTGTTTTATGGGGACCAACGTGGTGAGCGGCACGGCGCAGGCGATAGTTATCGCCACGGGCGGCAACACCTGGTTTGGGCAACTGGCCGGGCGGGTGAGTGAACAAGAGAGCGAGCCGAATGCGTTCCAGAAAGGCATTGGCCGCGTCAGCATGCTGCTTATCCGCTTTATGATGGTGATGACGCCGGTGGTGCTGCTGATCAACGGCTTCACCAAAGGTGACTGGTGGGAAGCGGCGCTATTTTCGCTCTCGGTTGCCGTGGGGCTGACGCCGGAAATGCTGCCGATGATCGTCACCTCTACGCTGGCACGCGGCGCGGTGAAACTGTCAAAACAGAAAGTGATCGTCAAGCATCTGGATGCGATTCAAAACTTTGGCGCTATGGACATCCTGTGTACCGATAAAACCGGTACGTTAACGCAGGATAAAATCGTGCTGGAAAATCACACGGATATCGCCGGTAAAGTCAGCGAACGGGTGTTGCACTGTGCCTGGTTGAACAGCCACTACCAGACCGGGTTGAAAAATCTGCTCGATACGGCGGTGCTGGAAGGGGTGGAAGCAGAAGCGGCCCGGACACTTTCGACCCGCTGGCAGAAAATTGACGAGATCCCGTTTGATTTCGAGCGTCGTCGCATGTCGGTGGTGGTCGCCGAAAACGCGGATGCCCACCAGTTGATTTGCAAAGGGGCGTTGCAGGAGATCCTCAACGTCTGCAGCCAGGTGCGTTACAACGGCGATATCGTGCCGCTGGATGAAACCATGCTGCGCCGTATTCAGCGCGTCACCGAAACACAGAACCGCCAGGGGCTGCGGGTGGTGGCGGTGGCAACCAAATATCTCCCGGCACGCAGCGGCGATTACCATCGTGTGGACGAATCCGACCTGATTCTGGAAGGCTACATTGCGTTCCTCGATCCGCCGAAAGAGACCACGGCACCGGCGCTGAAAGCGCTGAAAGCCAACGGTGTGACGGTGAAAATTTTGACCGGCGACAGCGAGCTGGTAGCGGCGAAAGTCTGCCTGGAGGTGGGGCTGGATGTCGGCGAGGTGGTGACGGGCAACCAGATTGAGCATCTGGGTGATGACGAACTGGCGGCGCTGGCAAAACGTACCACGTTGTTTGCCCGTCTGACGCCGATGCACAAAGAACGGATTGTGACCGTGCTGCGTCGTGAAGGGCACGTGGTGGGCTTTATGGGTGACGGCATCAACGACGCGCCGGCGCTGCGCGCGGCAGACATTGGCATTTCCGTGGATGGCGCGGTGGATATTGCCCGTGAAGCGGCCGATATCATCCTGCTGGAAAAAAGCCTGATGGTGCTGGAAGAGGGGGTTATTGAAGGGCGTAAAACCTTCGCTAACATGCTGAAATACATCAAAATGACCGCCAGTTCTAACTTTGGTAACGTGTTCAGCGTGTTGGTGGCGAGTGCCTTCCTGCCGTTCCTGCCCATGTTGCCGTTGCACCTGCTGATTCAGAACCTGCTTTATGATGTATCCCAGGTGGCGATTCCGTTTGATAACGTTGATGACGAGCAGATTCGTCAACCGCAGCGCTGGAATCCTGCCGATCTCGGTCGTTTTATGATCTTCTTCGGCCCGATCAGCTCCATTTTCGACATTCTGACCTTCTGCGTCATGTGGTGGGTATTTAAGGCGAATGTGCCGGAAGCGCAGACCCTGTTCCAGTCGGGCTGGTTTGTGGAAGGGCTGCTGTCACAGACGCTGATAGTGCATATGATCCGTACTCGCCGCGTGCCCTTTATTCAAAGCCGCGCCGCCTGGCCGCTGATCATGATGACGCTGATGGTGATTCTGGTGGGTATCGCGCTGCCGTTCTCGCCGTTGGCAAGCTATCTGCAACTGCAGGCATTGCCGCTCTCTTACTTCCCGTGGCTGATTGCGATCCTGGCCGGATACATGACGCTGACGCAGATGGTGAAAGGGTTCTACAGCCGCCGGTATGGCTGGCAGTAACTTGCTGTAATAATCGACCTGAAGCCGTTTTGTTCAGGTCGATTATCTCAAGATCAGGTGCACGAACAGATACCCCAGTGAGCAGAGGAAAAGAATAATCAGGCACCAGCTTAACTGATAAAAGACATTATCCGCTCCTAAGCCTGAACGTGCGAGGGAGGTATCTCCTTCCTTGATATGTTCTGCAGACAGTGCACGATAGCGGCGGATGTAACGCAGGCAGTAAAGTAAGAAAAAGGGAATAACCCAACTGGCAACGGGTTTTGAGAAAATAAAAGCGAGCAGTAAAGTCGAAATCAAGAAGCCCAGAAAGACGTAGGACGCGGTTTTTTCTGCTTGTTTTAACTCACCGCGTATCCGTTGGGCGTGTAATTCTTGCCAGCGTCGAAGCGTGCTCGGGCTGAATCCAAATTTCTCGCACAATACGTTGTTGGGAACCCCATTTTTGGATTGTTGAAGAAAATCAGCAATCTGCTCCTCAGTGAAACGTACTTTTGCCATGATCACCCCTCCATGGCGGCTATTAATATGTTTTCAGCGAGATTAGCGGCGTACCACGATGGCTTCAATCGCGATTTTTACCGCCTTTGGCAGATGAGTCACTTTAAGGCATGTGTGGGGGAGATCCCCGGTGTCGCTGCGCTAACCGGGGCTACGGGCGGGTAGCCCGGATAAGGCGTTTGCGCCGCATCCGGGAAAGCCTTAGCGGCGTACTGCGATGGCTTCAATCTCGATTTTCACATCTTTCGGCAGACGCGCCACTTCTACGCACGAACGCGCCGGGAAGGTGGCGTTGTGCTCGGTAAAGAATGCTTCGTAGGTCGCGTTAACGGTAGCGAAGTCGTTCAGATCTTTCACAAACACCGTCGTTTTCACGATATCGCCCACTTTAAGGCCTGCGGCTTCCACGATAGCTTTCACATTTTCCAGCGACTGACGCGCCTGGGCAGAAACGTCGTCCGGCACGCTACCGGTTTTCGGATCCACCGGGATCTGACCGGAGGTGATGATCATGCTGCCGAGATCAACACCCTGAACATAAGGGCCGATTGCTGCTGGTGCATTTTCCGTCGCGATAGTTTTGCTCATGATTTCTCCTGAATTACAGCGGTAATAAGGTCGGGGCTCATTATACCCGTCATACTTCAAGTTGCATGCTTGTTGGCCAGGTTTGTTCGCCCCAGTCACTGACTTGAGTACACCTTTGCATCAATTACCCTGCCAGTACCACAGAATGCGAAAACTCTTTTTCACAGTATTTGCATTTCAGGGCGATATCGTGTGGGCGTTTCTTCACCGCGAAGCTGGAGGCGACCGGTTCAGCGTGGCTGATACAGTTGCTGTTCGGGCAGACCAGCACGCTGTCGATGCGATCCGGCAGGTTCGGATGAGACTTGCTCACCACTTCATAGTTGTCGATGCGGTTTACCGTCGCCTGCGGGGCATACAGCGCCAGTTGGTTAACCTGCTCATCCGTCAGGAAGGTATTCTCGATTTTGATCAGATCCTTGCGGCCCATTTCGCCTGACGGCAGGTTCAGACCGATAGTGATACGCTGCTCGGTTTCCGTCAGCTTGAATAGCGTCAGCAGCTTAAAACCTACCTGTGCCGGAATGTGGTCAATCACCGTACCGCGATTGATCGCTTCAACCTGGAGTTTATTGTCGTGTGTCATTGTCGCTTCCTCCTACAGAGCCAAATCACTATTCAGAACCAGTGCCAGCAGTGCCTGGCGCGCAAAGATGCCATTACCGGCCTGTTGGAAATACCAGGCGTGCGGCGTTTTATCCACGTCGGTAGTGATCTCATCAACGCGTGGCAGCGGATGCAGTACTTTCATGTTGCTGCGTGCGCCGACCAGGTCGCTGGCGCGCAGGATGAACTGGGCTTTGACGTTGGCATATTCTGATGGATCCAGACGCTCTTTCTGCACGCGGGTCATATACAGAATATCGACCTCAGCCATCACCTCTTCGATGCTGGCGTGAATGCTCCACGCCAGTCCTTTCTCATCGAGCATGTCGAGAATGTACTGCGGCATGGCCAGCGCATCCGGGGCGATAAAGTAGAAACGGTTGCCGTTGAACTTCGCCAGCGCCTGCGCCAGCGAGTGCACGGTGCGGCCATATTTCAGGTCACCGACCATCGCGATGTTGAGGTTCTCCAGGCGGCCCTGGGTTTCCTGAATGGTGAACAGATCCAGCAGGGTCTGAGTCGGATGCTGGTTAGCACCGTCGCCCGCGTTCAGAACAGGAATGCCGCCGGAAAATTCGGTCGCCAGACGGGCGGCGCCTTCCTGTGGGTGGCGCATCACAATCGCGTCCACATAGGTGCTGATAACTGAAATCGTATCCGCCAGCGTTTCGCCCTTCTTGCCGAGCGAGGTGTTGCTGCTGTCAGAAAAACCCACCACGCTCGCCCCCAGGCGATGCATGGAGGTCTCAAACGACAGGCGGGTACGCGTTGAGGCTTCAAAGAAGCAGCTGGCGATCACTTTGTGCTTGAGTAACTCCGGCTGCGGGTTGGCTTTCAGCCGGGCGGCAGTATTCAGCACCAGTTCAAGTTCTTCGCGGCTGAGATCGTTTATGGAAATGATATGTTTTTGATATAGCGGGTTAGCCATGTTTATCTCCTGACGACTGCGCAAAAAAAAGCCCCTCAATAGAGGGGCTATGGAATGGGGTGGGCAACGGGAAGAAAAACGGCAGGCCTGCGTCCTTTTTCAGACGCCCAGGGACATTATGTCGAACACACTGGACCATGCTTCCTCCCGGCAAATTGTCCGCGATTATACTCAGCTACTTTTCGGTTTCAAGCGATTAATGCAACATTTGCGTCAGGCAATCGGTTTATTTGCATATAAATGCATATTTAATAAATAAGTAATTACTTTACGGGCGTGTGAATAGTCGTACTGACAATCCGGTGGAATAAACATGCGCAAGCGCAACTCTTCGCTAAAAAGGGGTGGTGAGCATCGCCATTTTTCCGTATAAAAGCTAAAAATGAAACGATGTTTTATCTTGAGGAGATAGCTATGATCGTTGGCAACATTCACCACTTACAAAGCTGGTTGCCGGAAGAACTGCGCCAGGCCATTGAACATGTCAAAGCCCACGTGACGGATGCCACCCCGACCGGGAAGCATGATATTGACGGTAACAACCTGTTTTATCTCGTTTCTGAAGACATGACTCAGCCGTTTGCCGAGCGCCGCGCGGAATATCACGCCCGTTATCTGGATATCCAGATTGTGCTCAAAGGTCAGGAAGGGATGACATTCAGTACGCTGCCCGCAGGCGCGCCGGACACCGACTGGCTGGCAGATAAAGATATCGCGTTCCTGCCGGAAGGCGGCCAGGAAAAAACGGTGGTGCTGAGCGAAGGGGATTTTGTGGTGTTCTACCCAGGCGAAGTCCATAAACCGCTGTGTGCCGTGGGCGCGCCCGCACAGGTGCGTAAAGTGGTTGTGAAGGTTTTAGTAGCCTGACTCGCGTTACCCGTTTCCCCTCATCCCACCGGGGTGAGGGGAGCGATCGCGCGTGGTAGCCCGGGAAAACATCCAACTACCCCTCCACCCTTATCAGAGCTACCCGAACAGCGCACCCAACGAATCTGACTTTCCACTCTCCCTCCCTGCCAGGCTTCCCCTTACCACATCGCATAACGAAAACATGATGGCGATCTCATTAATACGTATTATAACGTATTAATGTTATCCCGAATTCAATATCCCTGCGTCTAACTTATGTGGAGATTTTCAACGTTATGAATATCAAAGAAATTATTGAAAAACTGGCGGGCAATGTTAAAGACAATGGCGGGATTCGCCAGGTGTTTCTGGTGGCATGCGGCGGTTCGCTGGTGGATATGTATCCGGCAAAATACTTCTTCGACAGCGAAGCCACCACGCTGCATGTGGGCATGTATACCGCGAATGAATTTGTTTATGCCACCCCGAAAACCCTCAGTGAAAACTCACTGGTCATTGTCTGTTCGCACGGCGGCAATACGCCGGAATCGGTCGCGGCGGCAAAACTGGCGCGTGCGCATCAGGCGCAAACCGTGACCCTGACCCACAACGAACAGGCGAAGCTTATTCAGCACGCCAGCCATAATATTCTGTATGCCTGGGGCAACGATACCAATGTCGTTGATAACCCGATGGCGATTATCCTCAGCCTGTGCGTCGAGGTACTCAATCAGGTGGAAGGCTATGCGGCTTATGCGGATTTTCAGCAGGGCATGGAACAAATCAACGGCGTTATTGCAAAAGCGCGTCAACAGGTGGCTGATCGCTGCCAGCGCTTTGCCCGTCGTTATCAGGACGAAAAATTGTTTTATATCCTTTCCAGCGGTGCGTCCTATGGCCATGCTTACGGCTTCGCCATCTGTTCGTTAATGGAGATGCAGTGGCTGCACGCCGCGCCCATTCACTCCGGCGAATATTTCCACGGGCCGTTTGAAGTGACCGATAAAGAGACGCCGTTTATCTTACTGATGAACGAAGGTCGCACCCGCGTGATGGATGAGCGGGCTAACGCTTTCCTTTCCACCTACGCAGAAAAAGTGGAAGTGGTCGATGCAAAAGAGCTGGGTATTGGCGTGCTCCCTCCGCGCGTCGTGGAGTTCTTTAACCCGGTGCTGTTCTACAGCATTATGTGTGAATATCGTTCGGCGCTGGCGGATATTCGCCAACACCCGTTGGAAACACGTCGCTATATGGGACAAGTCGCGTATTAAGGAGAACATGATGAAAGTCATAGGCGTTGGCGATAATGTCGTCGATCAATATGCCCATATTCGTACGATGTACCCAGGCGGCAATGCGCTTAATTTTGCAGCTTATGCCTCTATGCTGGGCCATGAAGCGGCGTATCTGGGTATTTTTGGCAATGACAGCGCGGCAAAACATGTTATTTCCGTACTGGACGAACTGGGTGTCAGACATCCGCACTGTTTATATGTCTCCGGGGAGAATGGTTGTGCGCAGCTTAAAATAGAAGATGGCGAGCGAATATTTCTCGGATCAAATGCCGGAGGTATTCGTAAAACAACCTCAATGGATTTTATTTTCCATCATTCGGACTATCTGCGGGAATATTCTCTCATTCACAGCGGTTGTTATAGCTATATGGAAGAACAGCTTCCGGCATTACAGCAACTGGGTGTGCCCGTCTCGTATGACTTCTCGGATGATTTTGTACTCGAAGAGGCGTTGCCGCTTTGCCAGTATGTCGACTTTGCCTTTTTCTCCTGCGCTGATTACAGCCTTGAGCAGACGCGAGACATTATTCAGCAGGCGCACAATAGTGGCAGTCGAATTGTCTGTGCCACGCGAGGCAGCGAAGGGGCAATTCTGTTTGATGGCAAACAGTGGTATCAACAGGCCCCGGAATATGTCACCCCTGTGGATACGATGGGGGCAGGCGACGCGTTTATTACCGCCTTCCTGTGCCATTATCTTGCACAGACAAATACCCCGGATGAAGAAGCGATTCCTGCAAGCCTTAAGCAAGCCGCATTATTTTCGGCGAAAATCTGCCTCAAAGAGGGGGCTTTCGGCTACGGTGTTCGCTATTAAATAACGCTATCTAAATAGGTTTTTATTTCGCTCATTTTATGAGGGGAAGGGGCGCGGTTTTGCGCTTTTTCCCCAATAAGGAAAGAGTTATGCTTGAATATCATACTGCTGATCTTATTCTGCGGTCGGATAATATATTTACTGCCGACAGCGATGAATTATTTTCTGGATATATTGTTATAAACCACGGCGTTATTTCAGCGATACTTGCAAACGATGAAGATATTAGCCCGTGGCGCGGCCCCACTACCCATTTTCGCGATCTCGGCGAGCGGCTAATTTGTCCTGGTTTTTGTGATAATCACACCTTTTTTACGGGGTATATGAGCATGCATCGCGGCGTGGATCTTAGCGCCACGAACACTAGCGCGGCGGCACTATTGCTGCTCAAAAAAGCGGAGCAGGATCTGCCTGCCGGAAAAAGCCTGTACGCGTGGGGCTGGTCTGCGGCGCAGTGGGGAGCGTTACCTGCCAGTACAGAACTTGACGACGCTTTTCCCCATCGCCCGGTGGTCGCGATTAATAGTGACAAGAGCTATTGCTGGATGAATCAGGCAGCGATCGCTCGCTACGGGTTCACGCCTGACGACTGTAGCGCGGAGTCACGTGTGCACCTGCTTACAGAAATGCTTAACGACGCGGGGCAGGTAAAAGAAGAGTTGCGCGCCTTTATGGCGATGCTGGCGACGCGCGGTATAACGGCAATTAAAGATGTCTGTTTTGATGATGCTCCCGCGCTGCTGGACGCCTGGGCCGGGCTTGAGGCGAATGATGAATTGTCACTGCGCGTCAGCCTGGTCAGTGAGCCAGTGGCCAGCGCCGCTAATTTTACTTTTGCCCGCCAGGCGCGTGACCGTTTTCACTCTGACCGGCTGCGTTTTCATGGCTTTAAATTTATGGTGGATGGCGTGATTGCCGATTACACCGGTGACATGTTGCAGCCTTATACCGACCGGCCGCACACGCATAACGAAAAACCGGTGGATTACGCGCTGTTGCGCCAACAGGTGCTGGAGGCCGACCGGCTTGGGTTTAATTGCTGCCTGAGCGCCGAAGGGGATGCCGCCATACGTCATTGCATCGATATTTTCGCGGAATGTCACCGCGCCAATCTTCCCCGAGTGCGCCATCACGCCTTAAGCGATCTCGAGTGCCCGCATCCGGACGATATCCCACGTCTTGCCGCACTGGGCCTTTCTGCTGAGGTCTACGCGCAGATACTGCTGCTTAATCAGAGCGCGTCTGACGCCTATATGCGTGAGCGCGGAGGCGAAGCCAGAGAGAGGCAGTTCTTTAACTATGCCGCGCTGTTTAATGCCGGGGTTCTGGTGACCATCGGCACCGATTTGCCGCTGTTTATCCCCAGTATTCCCGATGCGATCTATGCGGCCTGCTGTCGCCATTTTGCCGATGGTTCGCCACCGGAAGGGTGGTATCGCGAACACGGAATGACGCGAACACAGCTTCTGAAAGCCTGGACCATCAACGCCGCCGTTCAGCATGGCATGGGGGCACAGACCGGAAGTCTGGCCGTGGGCAAGTGCGCGGATATTGCCGTGTTCGACCGCAACCTGCTCACCTGTGCCGATGATGAAGTGCGTAACGCGCGCGTGGTGCTGACCCTGATGGATGGCCGTACAACACACGATGTTTTATAGACGCCCGCCTTCACGCGCACAGACGACGTGATGACAGGCGATAAAGCGAATTCTTACCGAGGCAGATTATGCGTATTCCAACAATAAAATGGGCCGTACCCCACTGCTACGCTCTGATCTTTTTTATCATTGTTGTGGTTGCCGTTTTAACGTGGTGCATCCCCAGCGGCAGCTTTGACTATCACGCGGTCACTTTACCGGGTGGCGAGACCAAAAACCTGGTGGTGCCCGGCTCTTATCATGTACTTGAAAAAGTCACCGCTGATGGTGACTTACGACAGGGACTTTCGGCCATTCTTGCCGCTCCCTTAGAAGGCATCATTAAAGCAGCCGATGTGATCGCCTTTGTGCTGATAGTCGGCGGCGCGTTTGGCATTATTATGCGGACCGGCGCCATTGAGCGCGGCCTGCTTGCGCTGGCGCAGCGGCTGGCAGGCAAAGGGATTCTGGTGATTCCGCTGTCGATGACGCTGTTTAGCCTGGGCGGTGCGACTTTCGGCATGAGCGAAGAGGTCATTCCGCTCTATACCATCTTCATTTCACTGATGTTCGCACTGGGTTATGACTCCCTCACCGCCATTTTGATCTTATTTCTGGGGACGCAGATTGGCTACGTCGGCGCGATGACCAACCCCTTTTCCGTGCTTATCGCCCAGGGCGTTGCCGGTATTCAGGGCAACCCACAGCTCTGGCTGCGCGCCATTGCCTGGGTGGTCTTTACCGCGATGTCGATTATCTTCACCATGTGGTACGCCCATCGCGTGAAGCGTGACCCGAGCAAATCACCGTCGTATGAAAGCGACTGCCAGAACCGCTCGCTGTTTATGGGAGAGCAGACAGGAACGGTACACTTTTCGCTGAGTGACCGGTTGATCATCATCGCCTTTGTACTCGCGCTGGCGGTCATCTCCTGGGGGCTCATCACCCGTGGCTGGTATATGGTGGAGATTGGTACCGTCTTTTTAGCGCTGGGGCTGTTTGCCGGTATCGTCAGCAGAATGTCTGTGAGCGATGTGGCGGAAAGCTTTGTCGATGGCTGCAAAGAGTTTGTCTATGCTGCGGTCGTTATCGGCCTGGCGCGCGGCATTCTGGTGGTGGCGGAAAACGGCAAAATCATCGACACCCTGCTGTACGGCCTGTCGGAAATGCTGGATGGTTTGCCGCAGTATGCTTTTACGACGCTAATGCTGGTGAGCCATAACATCATTACCTTCTTCGTGCCGTCCTCTTCGGGGGAAGCGGCGTTAACCATGCCGGTGCTCGCACCGCTGGGCGATCTGGTTAACATCAATAAAGAGGCGATGGTGATGGCCTATCAATTTGGTAACGGGCTGACCAATCTTATTTCGCCCACCGGCGGTGTGCTGCTGGCCGGGTTGTCGATTGCGCGCGTAGGGTTTGGTCAGTGGCTGCGGGTGATTATGCGCCTGTTTCCGCTGCTGTGGATCACCAGCGCCATTTTTGCGGCCATCTCCGCCTGGGTTTAAGCGCGCTATGCGCGCCGGCATAGTTTGCCGTGCGCGCATCGACTATAATCCGGGTTCAAATCATTGGCCCTGTTGGTGAAAACGCGATGTTGAGTAATGGACTGCAACAGCATACCGCTGTCCCGCTATACAGACAGTTGAAGGACAAAATCCTCAGCGATATCTCCTCCGGTAAACTTGCGGAAGGGGCGAAAATACCCACCGAAGTTGAGCTGAGTGAGCTGTATGACATTAGCCGTGTGACGGTGCGTAACGCTATTAAAGAGCTGGTGGACGAAGGCTATCTGGTTAAGAAACAGGGAAAGGGCACCTTTGTTTGTCTGCCGAAGATTGAACGTAAAGTGGTGCATCTGCTGAGCTTTACCGATGCCTGTGACAGCAGCCATCTAACTACCGCCAGCAAGGTGCTGCGTACCGCTATCCTCGACGATTATCACCATGTTCGCGAAGCGCTGCGCTTAGCTGACGACGACTCGCTGCTCTATATTCAACGCCTGCGTCGCGCGGGGGACCAGCCTTTGATGCTGGAGAATAACTACTACTCGCTCAAGCGATTTGGTTTTTTACAGCAGGAAGATCTGAGCGGTTCGTTGTATCAGCTTTTACGCGAAAAGTACGCAATCCGCCCAACCCATGCCGGGGAGACCACCGTGGAGATGGTGCGCGCCCACGGCGAGACGGCAACGTTGCTGGAACAGCCGCTCGGAGAGCCGCTGTTTTTAATGAAGACACTGATTCTGGATGCTGACTACCAGCCTATTCACTACGGCGAGCAGCTTATCGTTGCCGAGCGGTATAAATTCAATTTTTGAGATGCGGGTGTTTTTCCCGGATGCGCTGCGCTCATCCGGGCTACGCCTGAGTGTCGCCACGGTAGGCGTAGCGCGCCGTGGAAATGATTACTGAGCCAGGGTCGCGACCATCACCGCTTTGATGGTGTGCATGCGGTTTTCCGCCTGATCAAACACAATACTGGCCGACGATTCAAACACCTCGTCGGTCACTTCCATTCCGCCGTGCAGACCGAACTCTTCCGCCATCTTCTTGCCAAGCGTCGTCTGGTCGTCATGGAATGCAGGCAGGCAGTGCAGGAACTTCACATCCGGGTTACCGGTCAGCGTCAGCATCTGGTTATTCACCTGATACGGACGCAGCAGGTTAATGCGCTCGGCCCACTTCTCTTTCGCCTCGCCCATCGATACCCACACGTCGGTGTAGATAAAGTCTGCCCCTTTCACCCCTGCGGCGATATCTTCGGTCAGTGTAATATTGCCACCGTTTTTCTCCGCCAGCGCTTTACACTTCGCTACCAGACTGGCTTCCGGCCAGCAGGCTGTCGGGGCGACGAGGCGTAAATCCAGCCCGGTCATCGCCGCTGCTTCCAGCATGGAGTTGCCCATATTGTTACGCGCGTCGCCTGCATAAACCAGCGTCATTTCATTAAACGCTTTGCCCGGCAGGTGCTCTTGCATGGTCAACAGGTCAGCCAGCAGTTGCGTCGGGTGAAACTCATTGGTCAGGCCGTTCCACACCGGCACACCGGCAAACTGCGCCAGGGTTTCGACGATCTCCTGGCCATAACCGCGATACTGAATACCGTCGTACATTCTGCCGAGCACGCGTGCAGTATCCTTAATTGATTCTTTATGCCCAATCTGACTGCCGCTTGGGCCGATCCAGGTGACGCGAGCGCCCTGGTCAAATGCGGCAACTTCGAAAGAGCACCGGGTGCGAGTTGAGTCTTTTTCGAAGATGAGCGCGATGTTTTTGCCGGTAAGCTTTTGTTCTTCTTTGCCGTTTTTCTTATCGGCTTTCAGTTTGGCGGCGAGTTGCAGCAGAGCGTTGATTTCAGCAGGGGTAAAATCGAGCAATTTCAAAAAATGTTTCTGGTAAAACGACGACATGGTTCCCTCACCTGGCTAAAGCCACTTATTGAATTAAAATTCAATTTATATGTATGAATATTCATTTGCAAGCCAAATGAATAAATCTTTTCCGCCAGGAGTGGAGGCATTGCCAACGGTATGTGACAATATCTCTATCTGCCACATTATGAGGAATGAGCCATGGCGAACCCGGAACACCTGGAAGAACAGCGCGAAGAGACGCGTCTGATTATTGAAGAATTGCTGGAAGATGGCAGCGATCCTGATGCGCTCTACACCATTGAGCATCACCTGTCGGCAGATGACTTCGAGACGCTGGAAAAAGTGGCCGTCGAAGCGTTTAAACTGGGTTACGAAGTGACCGAGCCGGAAGAGCTGGAGCTGGAAGAGGGCGAAGTCGTGATTTGCTGCGACATTCTGAGCGAATCCGCCCTGAAAGCCGAGCTGATTGACGCGCAGGTGGAACAACTGATTAACCTGGCCGAGAAATTTGATGTCGAATATGACGGTTGGGGCACCTACTACGAAGACCCGAACGGTGAAGACGAAGACGGCGACGAAGATGAATACGAGGATGAAGACGACGACGGCGTACGTCACTAAGTCTTCCCTGTGCGGCAGCTACGGCTGCCGCAGTGCAAGGAACAGCCATGGATTACCCGCAAATACTCTCCCCGGTTTTACACTTTCTGCATTGCCCAACACCTCAGGCCTGGATAGATAAAGCCCGCGACCCGCAAAACCTTCCGCTGTTGCTCACCGATCATATGGTCTGCGAATTGAAAGCCGCGCAAACCGCCATGCTGCTGGTGCGTAAATATGTGGCGGATAAAAGTGGGGCCGATGCGCTACTTGAATGGCTGAAACCCTATGAAGCTTTTACCTTTCGTGAAGGGCCGGAACCGGACTTTGTAGCGTTGCACAAGCAGATCGCCAAAGGCGCGATGCCGAAAGCGGATGATCCGTGGGGCAGGGCGCTGATCGACAGCATGGTGCTGCTTATCAAAGAAGAGTTGCACCATTTCTGGCAGGTACGCGAAGCTATGCTTGCCCGCAATATTCCTTATGTGAAAATCACTGCCAGCCGCTATGCGAAAGGGATGCTCAAAGGTGTGCGTACCCATGAGCCGCTTACGCTTATCGACAAGCTGATTTGCGGTGCCTATATCGAGGCGCGCTCCTGCGAACGTTTTGCCGCGCTGGCCCCGTATCTGGAAGAGGAATTACAGAAATTCTATCTGTCATTGCTGCGTTCCGAAGCCCGCCACTATCAGGATTATCTTGCGCTGGCACAACAGGTCTCGGAAACGGATATCGCGCCACGGGTTCGCTATTTCGGTGAGATCGAAGCCGAACTGATCACCTCGCCGGATCCCGAGTTTCGTTTTCACAGCGGTGTGCCGGGCTGACCTGCCAGAATCCGTAGTTATTTCGCTCGCCAGGTGACAATCCTCGCCGGGCTGGTACAACAATCAGCAAAATGGTTACAAGGAACCTGAAATGAACTGGACGTCTATTCTACTCTCCGCCCTCGTCGCTGGCCTGGCGACAGCACTGACGCAGTATCTGCGCCGGAAAGGGAAAATCGGCGGCATCACCTCGGCGGTGATTGTTGCGGTTGCTATTGTGGTCTGGAACGTGGGCTATCGGCAGTATATTGCACCCTTACTGCAAAATAGCGGTGAGTCGCAAATGGACGTGGCGTTCCGTGCGATAAGCAGCATGCCGACATACCAGGTGTTGCGTGAACAAGAACCGCAGTTGCTGGAAACTATTCGCAGCACGGCGAAAAAAATGGAAAAAGAGGGGAAAACTCCTCAGCAGATTATTGATTATATTCAACCGCAGATCGTCGGCGTACAGATGGTGCGTTTACAAAACGCCCCGGATGAGAACGTGATTGCTTATATGCAGATCAATATGGAGCAAACCGTGGCCATTCAGAAAGTCAGCGATGATAATTGCTTTCGTTTCCTGTTCCCGGCGGTGAAAGGGGGGATCAATCCCGCGAAAATGTTGTCGAGCGATTTCCTGATGAAACGCATGAATATTGATGCCGCGATGATGCGCGCTGCCTACGGCGTCAACCGACACACGGTGACAGATAAAGAGCGCCAGGACGCTCAGCAGCATCTGCAGCCAATTATTGCGGCTCTGGTCAAGAAATACGGTCAGGATATTGAGATCATGCCGGACCCGCGCAAAGGCGTCGGCAAAGAGAAAGTCGCCTGCGACATTGTGCAGGATTTGTGGCGTAACGTGCTGACGTTGCCCCAGGATCAGGCTGCGGGAATGATTCGTCTGATTATGGCGCCGGAGAATCAGTAAAGAAGAGGTTCCGGTCCTTTCCGGTAGAAAAGGAAAGGGCCGGGAACTATTACAGTGTTTTCAGCATTCGCACTTCGCAATCCACATGCCCGGTACAGCCCAGCGGCCCGCTGATATGGCTAAATCCGAGATGCTCATACAGGCCAATCGCCTCTTTTAAGAACGCGGTAGTTTCCAGATAACAACGGGTGAAGCCCTGCGTACGGGCGTGTTCAAGCGCCAGCAGCGCCAGTTTCTTCGCCAGCCCCTGACCGCGCGCGGCAGGCAGGAAATACATTTTTTGCAGTTCGCAAATATCCGGCTCGCTACATTTCAGCGGGGCGACACCGCCGCCGCCCACCACCTGACCATCCTGTTCCACTACCCAATAGGCGTGCCCCGGCTGGCTGTAGAGTTGGTACAGCTCGTCCAGATTGGGGTCCGCCACGGTATAGCCTTTATCAGCGGTAAGACCGTATTCGGCAGAAACCCGACGAATAACGGAGGCAATTGCGGCATTATCGTCGGCAGTCATCCGGCGTAATGTCACGCTCTGCTTGGCCACAACATTCATACATTCACTCAATAAAATACATTCATTTATACGCGTATTTAATAGCACTCTCTGAAAGTGGCTGCAAGTCGTTTAATTGTGATGTGATTTACAGGGGGATACGTTATCGTAGCGCGCTTCACGGAAGTGATAATCATTATTTATCAAATCAATGTTTATATTTAAGGATGATGTAGTTATGAACGGTGATATCCGTTATACGAATAATTCCCGACAAACATTTATATTTCATGGCAAGGGTCTGGATTATTTTTTAATTTCTCTGGTTAATGTTCTGCTGAGTATCATTACGTTAGGGGGGTATATCCCCTGGGCAGTGGTGCGCTCCCGGCGCTACGTGTACGAAAACATGGAGTTAAACGGTGCACGCTTTGGCTATCATGCAAAGGGTGGCGCACTGTTTATAAGTTTCTGGTTAATGTCAATAATCCTTTTTGTCGTTATCTATACCGCAGAGATGCTTCATTCATTATTAGGTTATATTGCGATATTTCTTCTAATGTTGATCATGCCTTTTTTTATGGTGAAAAGCCTGCAATATAATGCGCTGATGACCACATTAAATAATATCCGCTTCGCCTTTCATTGTTCAATGAAAAAAGCCTGGTGGGTAATGATGGGCCTGCCGACATTACTGGCTATTTTATTATGCGTGGTTCTCTATGGTATTGGGAGTATGATGTTCAGCGGTTACAATTTTGACAGCTTACTGGCGAAGATTATTACGCTGGCACTGCTCGGAATCGTGGGCATGGGCGTGAGCAATGGCTATGTGTATGCCAAATGGCTATCTCTGATCGGGAAAGGTGGTCAGTTCGGCGTCCATAAATTCGATATTCGTGTCAGCACGAAGTACTGTATTAAAGCCTGCCTCTTCTCATTAGGTATTCTGGTTCCGTTTATGGGGCTAATGTTTTACTTACTTTCGATCTCCAATAGCAGTATGGCGATGCTGCATACGATTAACGGCTCGGAGGATTTCGAGCCCTCAGGGTTTCCAGGGCAAATTCTGCTGTGCTATCTGCTCTATATTGGCGGCATTCTGATCTCATCGGCTTATCTCTGGCAGGCCTTCCGCAACCATTTAATGAATGGTTTGACGCTGGCGGAAGGACGTATTCGTTTTACTTCCACCCTGACGTTCTATGGCGTTGTGATACAACTGGTTTTGCTGGTCTTCGTCTCCGGGATCACGCTCGGCCTTGCCTATCCGTGGATGAAAATACGTTTTATCCGTTACCAGGCCCTTCATACCCATGTTGAAGGAGATTTGGACGACGTAGTGTTGACGGATCATGACGAGCAGGTTGAAAAAGGTTTTATCGCCCTGCTTTCCCGCGGCGTGATGCCGATAGCTCCTTTCATATAAAACCAAAAGGCCGGACTCTGCTTCGGCCTTTATTTGCTTTTATCGTCGTTTTCCTGCCATACCATCACTTTTCTGTGCTGACAAGACCAGTAATATTGGGCGCTACATTTTTAGTACAAAGTTTACTAAACTTAATAACGGAAATAAAAATACCGCAATATTTCTATGGCTTAATTAGCGTTGTTTCTGATTTACGATAAGGATTGTTATGACTTTTGAAAATGGTGGTGCTGCGGCGACGCCTTCCCGGAATTTTGTGTTCCAGGGCAGTGGCGCGGGATATTTCTGGATCTGGCTGGTAAACGTTTTACTCACCATCGTTACCCTCGGGTTGTTTCTGCCCTGGGCGCTGGTGCGTGCCCGCCGTTATTTTTATGAGAATACCGATCTGGAAGGGGCGCGTTTTTCTTACCACGCCACCGGACGTTCAGTATTTGTAGGCTGGCTGTGCCTCATGGTGCTGTATATCATATTTCTGATTAACATGGCGCATAATAACGTGATGTTATCCCTATGTATGATAGGGTTGTTTTTACTTTTCTTCCCATGGCTGGTGACGCAGGGCCTGCGTTATCAATTCCTGATGACGGAAATTAATAATGTGCGCTTTAGCTTTTACGCCAGCCCGCTGCGCGCCTGGTGGGTCATGCTGGGCTGCCCGTTGTTAATTATGACGGTCTCTGTGGTGGTGTTTTCGCTGTTTATGTCGAGCACTCTCAGCATGGGTTCCTATACCGCGATTATTGTGGGTATTGGCGTTGGTACGCTGGCGTTGCTGCTGGGTTCCGCCATTATGCAGGGGGTTTATACCGCCCAGTGGTATGGCATGCTGGTGAATAATCTGCAGTACGGTACGCAGAAATTTGCCGCAACCTACTCCATCAAGAAGTGCATCTGGATAGCGCTGTTTTCCATGCTGCTGCTCTTCCCGTTCCTGGCACTGGCGTTGTTTATCATCGTGCCGGCCTTCTTTACGCTGATGCAATATTCCCAGGCGGTGGGCGATAGCCCGGAACAACTGGCGATGTTAGCCGGGCCATTCTACGGCAAAATCGCGCTGGCCTATCTGGTTTACCTGTTCGGTATTATTGTCTGCTTTATCTATGCTTTCGTGAAAATGCGTAATTATATTTACGGGCAGGTCACGCTGGCCGGGCATATTCGCTTCTCATCAACCGTGACTATTGGGCGCGTGCTGTGGTTGTCTATCAGCAATACGCTGGTGTGCATGATTACGCTTTTCCTGGCATATCCATGGGCAAAAGTCCGCTTTACCCGCTATGTGCTGGAAAATACGCATGTTCACGGTGAGTTGCAGAATCTGACGCTGGAAAACCACGGTCAGCAACCGGCAAAAGATCCGGCGAACCTGCTGGCGCGCGGGTTGTCGTTCTTCCCGGCGGTGTTTTAAGTCAGACGTTCCCGGATGCGTGATGCTGTTTGTAGCCCCGGTAAGCGCAGCGCCACCGGGGATTACCTGAGAGTTTCCCCCCTGAATTGTGGGACAAAAAAAGCCGGGCTATCGAAGCCCGGCTTTTTCATGTGCAGCCTGATTACAGCGCGCTAATAACGGCCTGCTGTTCAATCAGCTTGGTTTTGGCCTCTGCATAGCCGTCCAGCTTCTCACGCTCTTTGGCAATCACCGCTTCCGGTGCGCGCGCCACAAAACCTTCGTTGGACAGTTTGCTTTCGATACGGCCAATTTCCGCGTCGATCTTCGCCACTTCTTTCGCCAGACGCGCCAGCTCGTCTTCTTTGTTAATCAGACCTGCCATGGGGATCAGTAGCTCCGCGCCATCGATAATCTTGGTCACGGAAACCGGACCTTTATCATCGGCTGGCAGAACCGTGATGCTTTCCAGACGCGCCAGATTCAGCAGGAAGCTGCGGTTGTCATTTACGCGACGCTCCGCATCTTTACTGCAACCACGCAGCAGCAGCTCCAGCGGTTTGCCCGGGGAGATGTTCATTTCGGCACGGATATTACGTACCGCCACGATCGCCTGTTTCAGCCATTCGGTATCTGCCAGCGCCGCTTCATCAACCTGAGACGCATCGTACTGCGGGATAGGCTGCAGCATGATGGTATCGGCGGTAATGCCTTTCAGCACTTTCACGCGCTGCCAGATGGTTTCCGTGATAAACGGAATGATCGGGTGCGCCAGACGCAGCAGCGCTTCCAGCACGTTCACCAGCGTGTTACGCGTGCCGCGCAATTCTGCCTCAGAACCGCCGCTCATCACCGGCTTGGTCAGCTCCAGATACCAGTCACAGAACTGGTTCCAGGTGAATTCATACAGGATGCCCGCGGCGATATCGAAGCGGAAGTTATCCAGCGCTTCACGGTATGCTTTCACGGTCTGGTTGAATTCCGCCAGGATCCAACGGTCCGCCAGCGACAGTACCATCTCGCCGCCGTTGAAGCCGCAATCCTGGTCTTCGGTATTCATCAGCACGAAACGGCTGGCGTTCCACAGCTTGTTACAGAAGTTGCGGTAACCTTCCAGACGCTTCATATCCCAGTTGATGTCGCGACCGGTCGAGGCCAGCGCGGCCAGGGTGAAGCGCAAGGCGTCGGTGCCGTGCGGCTCAATGCCGTTCGGGAACTGCTTCTCGGTGCGCTTGCGGATTTTTTCCGCCAGTTGCGGCTGCATCATGTTGCCGGTACGTTTCTCCAGCAGATCCGCCAGAGAGATACCGTCCACCATATCCAGCGGGTCAATAACGTTACCCTTGGATTTGGACATCTTCTGGCCTTCGTCATCACGAATCAGACCGGTCATGTAGACGGTATGGAACGGCACCTGCGGCTTGCCGTTTTCATCTTTGATGAAGTGCATGGTCATCATGATCATGCGGGCAATCCAGAAGAAGATGATGTCGAAGCCAGAGACCATCACGGTGCTCGGGTGGAACTGACGCAGGGCATCGGTGTTTTCCGGCCAGCCGAGGGTAGAGAAGGTCCACAGGGCAGAGGAGAACCAGGTGTCCAGCACGTCTTCGTCCTGGCGCAGGGCAACATCGGCGCCCAGGTTATTTTCCTGGCGCACTTCGGCTTCGTTACGACCTACATAAACATTGCCGTTGTTGTCGTACCACGCCGGGATGCGGTGGCCCCACCATAGCTGACGGGAGATACACCAGTCCTGAATATCGCGCATCCAGGAGAAGTACATGTTTTCGTACTGCTTCGGCACAAACTGGATCTCGCCATTCTCAACCGCTTCAACCGCCGGTTTCGCCAGCACATCGGCACGTACATACCACTGGTCGGTCAGCATCGGTTCGATAACCACGCCGCCACGGTCGCCGTAAGGTACGGTCAGGTCGTGTGGTTTGATCTCTTCCAGCAGGCCCAGCGTGTCAACGGCAGCAACGATGGCTTTACGCGCCGCAAAGCGTTCCAGTTTCTGGAACTCCGCCGGGATTTCATTTGAGTAGACGTCGGATTCGTTGCCTTTGGTGTCGTACACTTCCGCCGTTTCGCGGATATCGCCATCAAAGGTCAGAATGTTGATCATCGGAAGCTGATGACGACGGCCCACTTCGTAGTCATTAAAGTCGTGCGCCGGGGTGATTTTCACGCAGCCGGTGCCTTTTTCCATGTCGGCGTGTTCGTCGCCCACGATAGGAATACGGCGATTCACCAGCGGCAGAACCACATATTTACCGATCAGGTCTTTGTAACGCGGGTCTTCCGGGTTCACCGCCACGCCGGTATCGCCCAGCAGGGTTTCCGGACGGGTGGTGGCGACGACCAGATAATCTTTGCCGTCGGCGGTTTTCGCGCCGTCAGCCAGCGGGTAGCGAATGTGCCACATGGACCCTTTGGACTCGCGGTTTTCCACTTCGAGGTCGGAAATCGCGGTGCGCAGTTTCGGGTCCCAGTTCACCAGGCGCTTACCACGGTAAATCAGGTCTTCTTTGTACAGGCGGACAAAGACTTCTTTCACGGCGTTGGAGAGGCCTTCGTCCATGGTGAAGCGCTCGCGCTCCCAATCCACGGAGTTACCCAGACGGCGCATCTGGCGGGTAATGGTGCCGCCGGATTCTGCCTTCCACTGCCAGATTTTTTCGATAAAGGCGTCGCGGCCATAATCGTGGCGGGTTTTACCTTCTTCGGCGGCAATCTTACGCTCAACCACCATCTGGGTTGCGATACCCGCGTGGTCGGTTCCGGCCTGCCACAGGGTGTTTTTGCCCTGCATGCGCTGGTAGCGAATCATGGTATCCATGATGGTCTGCTGGAAGGCGTGACCCATGTGCAAACTGCCGGTGACGTTCGGCGGAGGGATCATGATGCAGAAGCTTTCCTGGCTTTCATCGCCATTCGGTTTGAAGTAGCCCTGCTTTTCCCAATGCTCGTAAAGCGGCTGTTCGATCTCTTGGGGGTTGTATGTCTTTTCCATTATTTCCAGGTTGCCGTGTTCAGGTTGAAACCAGCCATGCGATAGGCTTTATAGCGTTCGCGAGCCAGTTGTTTCAAAGAATCTTCGTAAGGAACGAAGTCTATCACTTCTGTGAAAGCGGTGGCAAAATCTGCAAAGTTTGTCCGCAAACTGATGAGAATATCGCGCGGGCTGCCGTTGCGCTTTTGCGGCCAGGCTATCTCAACAGGCGCACCGCCTCTGGGGCCTTCTCCGGCGAGGTTATGCGGTACAAAACTCTCCGGCGGCCTTGCCCACAGCGCTTCATCCAGTCGCAGCGCCTGCTGCTCGTCTTCACAGGCAATCAGCACGCGTTTGCCATTGCGCCAACGTTCTGCGGCAACCTCACACACCAGTTGTTCCACGGCGCTCAGGCCGTCGACGGTGGTCTCATTGTCCAGAAGATAAAACGTGGCGTTCTTCATGATATGTGGCTTCTTGTGGTGAATTTAAATCGTACACCCTCACCCGGTCATTCGCCCTCAAGAGAGAGGGCGAATGCCATCCCCACGCCCCTTAGGGGAGAGGGGAAGGGTGAGGGGATTTCGCTTACTCTTCGCCAGTAAATCCGGCGCGGTTCAGCAGGAACTGCGACAGCATGGCCACCGGACGACCGGTTGCGCCTTTGGCTTTACCGGAACGCCACGCGGTACCGGCGATGTCCAGATGCGCCCAGTTGTACTTACGGGCAAAGCGGGAAAGGAAGCACCCAGCGGTAATCGCGCCGCCCGGACGACCGCCAATGTTCGCCATATCGGCAAAATTGGAATCCAGTTGCTCGTAGTACTCATCACCCAACGGCAGACGCCATGCGCGGTCACCCGCCTGCTCGGATGCGCCGATCAGCTCGTGCGCCAGCGGGTTATGGTTCGACATCAGCCCGGTGATGTGATGGCCCAGGGCAATCACGCATGCGCCGGTCAGGGTCGCCACATCGATAACCGCTTCCGGCTCGAAGCGCTCAACATAGGTGAGCACGTCGCACAGTACCAGACGGCCTTCGGCATCGGTGTTCAGCACTTCAACGGTCTGGCCGGACATGGTGGTCAGCACGTCGCCCGGACGATAAGCGCGCCCGCCCGGCATGTTTTCACAGCCCGCCAGCACGCCGATGACGTTAATCGGCAGTTGCAGTTCGGCCACCATGCGCATCACGCCGTACACTGCCGCCGCGCCGCACATGTCGTACTTCATCTCGTCCATCCCTTCGGACGGCTTAATAGAGATACCGCCGGAGTCGAAGGTCAGGCCTTTGCCGACCAGGACAATCGGACGCACATCTTCTGACGGGTTACCTTTATATTCGATAACCGACATCAGCGATTCGTTTTGTGAGCCTGCGCCAACCGCGAGGTAAGAGTGCATCCCCAGTTCGCGCATCTGCTGCTCACCGATTACGCGGGTGATAACATTTTTGCTGTATGAGTCCGCCAGTTGACGCGCCTGAGAAGCCAGATAGGCCGCATTACAGATGTTCGGCGGCATGTTGCCGAGATCTTTCGCCGCTTTGATGCCCGCAGCAATCGCCAGACCGTGCTGGATTGCGCGCTCGCCGCTGGTCAGTTCCCGACGGGTCGGCACGTTGAAGACCATTTTACGCAGCGGACGACGCGGCTCGCTCTTATTGGTTTTCAACTGGTCAAAGCTATACAGAGATTCTTTTGCTGTTTCGACCGCCTGGCGAACTTTCCAGTAGGTATTGCGGCCTTTAACGTGTAGCTCGGTCAGGAAGCAAACGGCTTCCATTGAACCAGTATCATTCAGGGTATTAATGGTTTTCTGAATGACCTGCTTGTACTGGCGTTCATCCAGTTCGCGTTCTTTGCCGCAACCAATCAACAGAATACGTTCGGAGAGGACATTTGGAACGTGGTGCAGCAGCAGGGTCTGGCCCGGTTTGCCTTCCAGTTCGCCACGGCGCAGCAGTGCGCTGATATAGCCGTCACTGATCTTGTCGAGTTGCTCGGCAATCGGAGAGAGACGGCGCGGCTCAAAAACACCCACAACGATGCAGGCACTCCGCTGTTTCTCCGGGCTACCGCTTTTTACACTGAACTCCATGCACTATACTCCTGAATCTTAAAGACAACAGCAGGGGCTAGAGATATACTCGACCTCTTTCAAACCGCAGATGCGTTGGCTTGCGCCTGCTTACCCCAGCCACTTACTGAACGTAAGTTCCGGGGCTTCACAGTCTCGCCGCCTTTCTGCAACTCGAAATCCATTGAGTATATAATTGCAAGCTTTCGTAACTCATGTCCGCTGTTGCGGTGACTTCGTGTTAATCTTAACGATACTTAGGTTTCGGCACGTCAGATACGGGTCGGATACGTTTTACCGCTGAGTATATTAATCTTAGCGATGATTTCGACGACTCAAGAGAATAAATGACGTTTAAGCCACGAAACAAGCGATTTTCCAGTAAAAAGACTGGTTTTTACGGGCGTAATATAAAGTGATAATCATAAGATATCTTGCGCGGGAGACGCTAAAAAGCCAGTTTGCGATCCTCTTCATCCTGCTTCTGATCTTTTTCTGTCAGAAACTGGTAAGGATCCTCGGCGCAGCGGTCGACGGCGAAATCCCCACGAACCTGGTACTCTCGCTACTGGGTCTCGGTGTGCCAGAGATGGCGCAACTTATCCTGCCGCTCAGTCTGTTCCTCGGTCTGCTCATGACGCTGGGCAAACTTTATACCGAGAGTGAAATTACGGTCATGCACGCCTGCGGCCTGAGCCGGGCGGTGCTGGTCAAAGCGGCAATGATTCTGGCGCTGTTCACCGGTGCGCTGGCGGCGGCAAACGTCATGTGGCTTAGCCCCTGGTCATCGCGCCATCAGGAATCGGTGCTGGCTGATGCCAAAGCTAACCCTGGCATGGCCGCACTGGCGCAAGGGCAGTTCCAGCCAGCCTCTGACGGTAACTCGGTGCTGTTTATCGAAAGCGTGGAAGGCAGCAAATTCCACGATGTCTTCCTGGCGCAGATTCGCACGAAAGGCAATTCCCGCCCCTCTGTGGTGGTAGCGGACTCCGGCCATCTTGCACAATTGAAAGATGGTTCTCAGGTCGTGACCCTGAACACCGGCACCCGCTTTGAAGGGACGGCGCTGTTGCGTGATTTCCGCGTTACCGATTTCAAAGATTATCAGGCGATTATCGGCCACCAGGCGGTGACGCTGGACCCGGACGATACCGAGCAGATGGGCCTTGATACGCTGTGGCGCACGGATACCCCACGCGCTAAGGCCGAGTTACACTGGCGTCTGACTCTGATATTCACCGTATTTATGATGGCGCTGATGGTCGTGCCGCTGAGCGTGGTGAACCCGCGCCAGGGACGCGTGCTGTCGATGCTGCCCGCCATGCTGTTGTATCTGGTGTTCTTCCTGCTACAGACTTCCCTGCGATCCAATGCCGCAAAAGGCAAAATCGATCCGATGATTTGGATGTGGGCGGTTAACCTGGCGTATCTGGCGTTGGCGATGGGTCTGAACTTGTGGGACACGGTACCGATGCGTCGGATTCGCGCCCGTGTGATGGGCAGAGGAGCGGTATAATGCAGGCGTTTGGCGTACTTGACCGCTATATCGGCAAAACCATTTTTTCCACCATCATGATGACGCTGTTCATGCTGGTGTCGCTCTCCGGCATCATCAAATTTGTCGACCAGTTGAAAAAGGCCGGGCAGGGCAGCTATGACGCGATGGGGGCGGGGCTTTATACCATCCTCAGCGTGCCGAAAGATATTCAGATTTTCTTCCCGATGGCGGCGCTGCTTGGCGCGCTCCTGGGGCTGGGGATGTTGGCCCAGCGCAGTGAACTGGTGGTGATGCAGGCTTCGGGTTACACCCGTATGCAGGTGGCGCTGTCAGTGATGAAAACGGCCATCCCGCTGGTGCTGTTAACCATGGCGATTGGCGAATGGGTAGCGCCGCAGGGCGAGCAAATGGCGCGTAACCAGCGCGCACAGTCAATGTATGGCGGTTCGCTGCTCTCTACCCAACAGGGGTTGTGGGCGAAAGATGGCGAGACCTTTGTCTATATTGAGCGGGTGAAGAGCGATGATGAGTTGGGTGGGGTGAGTATTTACTCCTTCAACGATCAGCGTCGTTTGCAGTCCGTTCGCTATGCCGCTTTAGCGAAGTTCGATAAAGACACCAGGCTGTGGCGGTTGTCGCAGGTGGATGAATCCAACCTGACCGACCCGAAACAAGTGACCGGTACACAGACGCTGACCGGTACCTGGAAGACCAACCTCACGCCGGACAAACTGGGCGTGGTGGCGCTGGACCCTGATGCATTGTCGATTAGCGGTCTGCACAACTATGTGAAGTACCTGAAATCAAGCGGCCAGGATGCCGGGCGTTATCAGCTCCAGATGTGGAGCAAAATTTTCCAGCCGCTTTCCGTGGCGGTGATGATGCTGATGGCGCTGTCGTTTATCTTTGGCCCGCTGCGTAGCGTGCCGATGGGCGTGCGCGTGGTGACGGGTATCAGCTTCGGCTTTGTATTCTACCTGCTGGACCAGATTTTTGGCCCGCTGACGCTGGTATACGGCATTCCGCCGATTATTGGCGCGTTGCTGCCAAGTACTTCGTTCTTCCTGATTAGCCTCTGGCTGCTGATGCGTAAGAACTAGGTTTCTGTTCTGCTCCCGGATGCGGCTTCGCCTTATCCGGGCTGCTTTCTCCCTCTCCCTGTGGGAGAGAGCGCCTGGCCGCACTAAACTCACCCTATTTCATCGACACACTTTCCCTTATCCTGGCTACGCTTTCCTTACGGTTCTCAAAAAATTCAGGAAGCTATGTCCAGATTCTTCTTTAATGACCGAAAACAATTGGTCAATGACGCCATTGAAGGAATGGTGATTTCCGCTCCCCACGGCAATTTAGTTCGCCTCGACATCGACCCCGCTATTCGTATTGTTGCCCGCGCCGACTGGGATAAATCCCGCGTTGCAGTGATCTCCGGCGGCGGTTCCGGCCATGAGCCCGCACACGCTGGCTTTGTAGGTAAGGGAATGCTCACTGCCGCCGTCTGTGGCGACGTGTTTGCCTCGCCGAGCGTTGATGCTGTGCTCAACGCTATCGTTGCCGTCACCGGTGACCGGGGCTGCCTGCTGATCGTTAAAAACTACACCGGCGACCGCCTTAACTTCGGCCTCGCGGCAGAAAAAGCCAAACGCTACGGGCTGAAAGTAGAGATGGTGATCGTCGCCGATGACATCGCCCTGCCGGACAATAAACAGCCGCGCGGTATCGCCGGAACGGCGCTGGTGCATAAAATCGCAGGCTACGCCGCCGAGCAGGGTAAATCCTTAAGCGAAGTGCGCGACATCGCCCGACAGGCCAGTGAGAGTGTCTGGAGCCTGGGGCTGGCGATGGAGACCTGCAACCTGCCGGGAAGCAGCGATGAAGACGACCGTATCCAGCGCGGGCAGGTCGAACTGGGGCTCGGCATTCACGGCGAGCCGGGCGCGAGCACGGTGGATTCGCATAACAGCCAGAAGTTGATTGAGACGCTGGTTGCACCGCTGAAAGCACAGGCCGGGGATGACCGCGTTGCGGTGTTAATCAACAACCTGGGCGGTGTGTCAGCGCTCGAAATGGCCCTGCTCACCAAAGAGCTGGCACACTCGGCGCTGAAAGATCAGATTGCGTATCTGATTGGCCCCGCGCCGCTGGTCAGTTCCCTGGATATGAAAGGCTTTTCCCTCTCGCTGTTACGCCTGAACGAGACATTTGAGAAAGCCATTAATGCCGATGTACAGACCGTCGGCTGGCAAAAACCGGTGCCTTTTGCGCCGATGAAAACCCAACGCCATAACCCGGTTTACAACCAACTGGAAATCGAACCGTCGGAAAACCCACAGGTAAAAACGCTGGTCTCGACGGCGGCGCGGACACTTGTCGATCTCGAAAATCGCCTGAATGCGCTGGATGCCAAAGTGGGCGATGGCGATACCGGCTCGACGTTCGCCGAAGGGGCGCGGGAAATTATCCATTTGCTGGAGCAGGGCGAATTGCCGCTGAATAACACCGCGCAGTTGCTGCAACTGGTGGGCGAGCGGCTGGCAACAGTAATGGGCGGCTCCAGCGGCGTGCTGATGTCCATCTTCTTTACCGCCGCAGGTCAGGCTGTGCATGATGGTAAATCTTTGCCAGAGGCGTTGCTCCGTGGGCTACACCAGATGAAACATTATGGCGGGGCGGACTTAGGCGACCGGACGCTTATCGACGCGTTGCAACCGGCGCTGGAAGCCTTGCGCGATAGCGGGCTGGATGCCGCAGCGTCTGCCGCAAAAGCGGGTGCCGCCAAAACCGCGACCATGCAGACCGCTGGCGCGGGCCGTTCGTCCTATGTGAACAGTGAGAGTCTGGAAGGCGTCACCGACCCCGGCGCAGTGGCGATTGCAGAGGTGTTCGCGGCGCTGGCGAAGGGGTAAATGACTGGCCGGGCGACTTGCGCCGCCCGGCCATAGATAACGTCTCAATCAACAGGTAAAACCAATCACCAGATAGATAAGAAAAGCCACAAACCCCGTCACTAACGCATAGGGGAATTGCGTGCGAATATGTTCAATATGCTCGCAGTTTGTTGCCATTGACGCCACGATAGCATCACTGGAGATGGGCGATGTCATGTCGCCGAAAATCGAACCAGCAATCGCCGCACCAATCATATACTCAACCGGAATTCCCACCGATACGCCTAATTGCACGCCGATGGGGATCATGATGGCGAAGGTACCCCAGGAGGTGCCGGTAGCTAGTGACATCACGGCGCTAATGAGGAAGATAAAGCCAATCGCGACGCCGCCCGGTATCACGCCCGAGGTGACGGCGGCAATATATTGCCCGGTGTTCAGGTCGGCGGATACCTGACCCATCAGGAAAGCCAGTACCATGATGGAGCTGATTTTGACCATGCTGGCGTAACCGATATAGATCTCTTTAAAGAAATTTTCGACGTTTAATATGCCACGCAGGGTAAACCAGATGAACGACACGACGGTACCGAACATCACCCCGGAATAGACGGACATTGACCCGCTGCCTTTGGAGAATTGTCCGTCGCCGGTAACGTACAGCGCGATGGGCACCATCAGCACAGTGGAAAGAATCGGAATAAAGAAGTTCCACAGTGAGTTACAGGCGGGGTGATCGATGATGTCCTCATCCGCCCCCTGTTCAATATTTTCCTGCTCGTTGATATTTTCCGTAAAGCGGATCTCCGCTTTTTTCATCGGTCCCCAGGAGAACCCGGAAAGGATATAGAACAGTACCGAGGCCAGCGACAACCACGCCATAATATTCCACACCATGGAGCTGGCGAGAATTTCGAACGGTTCGCCGGTGATATAGCCTTTGGCTATTTGAACACCGATAACTCCCATCATCGCCGCACCCCAGCCGTTGATCATGACAGAGGAACAGACGGATACGCAGGACGTCTGAATGATGTAGGACATCTTTTCCGGCGCCACGCGATAGCGGCGAGCCAGGTCTTTTGAGGATGCGCCCGCAATAAGCTGATTGATTGAGCTTTCAATGAAAATAAGCGCAGTGACAATCATTGCCAGTAATTGCACGGAACGTTTACTGGTGATGTAATCATTTTTTTCGGTCAGGAACTGGACTAATCGCCGGACGCCTCCTGTCACCACGATCAGGCGCATAATTCCGCCAATCATGACCATAAAGATAACTGTCCGGGCATTTCCTGGTGACGCGAAGGTTTCAATGATCCCATTCAGCGTGGCGCCAATGCCGCCCAGTAAGCTGTGATGAATAACAATAAAACCGACAACAATCCCGGCAAGCAGGGAAAGAATAACCTGGCGAGTAAAGATGGCCAGAAAAATAGTGACAAGCGGGGTGATGACAGTCCATATGCCATAATCATGCATGATGATTTCCCTTTTATTTTCCCGTGATATTGAACAGCGCACGATCAAGATCGGCGATTAAATCGCTGGCATCTTCGATGCCAATCGACAAACGCAGCGTGGCGTCATAAATACCAATACTTTCTTTTTCTTCACGTGACATGGAACCGTGGGACATGGACGCTGAGTGATTAACCATGCTCTCCACGCCGCCCAGTGATTCTGCCAGCACAAAGTAGCGCAGCCGGGGGATAAAGGTTTTCACCTCATCAAGGCCGCCTTTAAGCTGGACGGTGACCACGGCACCGCCGGAGCGCATTTGCTGCTGGCAAAGGGCGTGTTGAGGGTGACCGGGTAAACCTGGATACCATACCTGCGCAATGGCTGGGTGCGTGGCAAGATACTCCGCAACCGCCTGCGCATTACGGCAATGGCGATCCATACGAACATCCAGTGTTTTCATGCCCCGCAGCGCGAGGTACGCATCGAAAGGCGAAGCAATAGCACCGACGGTGGTTTTGATGAAATCCATCTGCTGCGCAATATCGGGCTGGCGGGTAATTACCGCGCCGCCAATAAGATCGGAATGACCGCCAATATATTTACTTGTGGAGAGCATCACGATATCTGCGCCCAGTTCGAGAGGGCGCTGGTTCCAGGCGCTGGCGAAGGTATTATCGACACAGCTTGTTAAGTTAAGCTCGCTGGAAAGTTGGCAAATGGCGCGAATATCTACAAGTTCCAGAAGTGGGTTGGTCGGGGTTTCAATCCATACCATGCCGGTATTGGGCTTCACCGCTTTTCTGACGGCATTGAGGTCGTTTAAATCGACGTAGCTCACCTCCAGACCGGCAGTACGATTTCTCAGCTTTTCAAAAATTCGCCATGTCCCGCCATACACGCCGCACATTGCAATAATGTGCGAACCGGCAGGCAATAATTCCAGAATCAGCGATGTCGCCGCCATGCCTGAGGCGGTCGCGGTGGCATAAATACCACCTTCCAGATCTGCAAGAGCTGTTTCATATGCTTTACGGGTTGGGTTAGCCACTCGGGAATAACAAAAATCGCCTCCTTCGCCCAGATTCGGTTGAATAAACGAACTAGCTGTGACAATCGGCGTAAATACCGCATGGTGGCCGGGGTCGGTCTGGTTGCCTGCATGTACGGCAAGCGTGCCAATACGTGGACTTGGTTTCATAAATAACCTCATGTAGGGTGGGTTTTATTAATTGGCGGACTCGGCGGATGCCTTGTCCGATATAATTTGAATAATTTGTCGATCGGTCTGCTTCATGGCTATTTCTGTCAACTGGCACAGATGATTAATGCTCTGCTCAAGTTCGTCGTCGACGATGCCGTCATATGAACCAGCGCTAATACCGTTTGTCGCCATCAGCACCGATTTAATGGCCGATGTGGCGGCGGTCGAGACTTTCATGGCACAGGTACCGGAAGCGCCATCGCACACCATGCCGCTGATATCACTGATCATATTTTTAATCGCGCAGGCGATGACAGTTTCATCCTGCGTGAACAGCCACGCCATGCCCGCCGCAGCGCCCATCGCTGCCGTAGATGCGGCGCACAGCGCAGAGAGCCGGGCATAGCGGGCATGAATCGAGATAGCAACCAGGTGAGAAAGCGTAACGGCGCGTAGCGTGGTTTCGCTGCTGCTGACCAGATGGCGCGCCAGGGTCACTACTGGCATGGTCGCCACGATCCCCTGGTTGCCGGAGCCAAAATTGCTCATTGCCGGCAGCGGGGCGCCCCCCATCCGGGCATCGGAAGCGGCGGCGGCATCAATTGCAATCTGGTTTAACAGGCATTGCTTACTCATGCCGTCCGCAATCGCCTGGCAGAGCGTTCCACTGACATTAAGGCCATAGGGTCTTTTTTGCCCTTCCGCCGACAACGCGCTATTTAAATCAATAGCTGCGGTCATAAAGGCGATATCTGCAACGGGAACTGATTTAATAAAGGTCACCGCTTCATTAACGGTAAACGGTTTTAGCTGGGAGGCTGAGCCCTCTGGACAGAGCTCCGGTGCACGAAAGGTTTCGATATTATTAACACTAATTTGGGTGATGTGTGTATGCGCGCCTTTGATGACGACACGACATTGTGCAGATTCGGTAATCACCGTGAGGTCGACATAGATTAATTCTTCGCTATCGATCGTCGTAATCTTGATTTTATTTTCTGCGATGAGCGTTTCGGCCTGTTGAATATCTTCCGGGAGAACATCCCGTAGCACCTCAAGGCCTAAATCAGCATTGCCGGAAATAAAACCAAGCGCGGCAGCTGTGGTAACGCCACGTTTTTTTGTTCCGGGCAGCAATACGCCATTGGCATTTTTAAACAGATTTTTTGAGATATTGCCAAACATATGAAGCAAGTTGCCTTCAACTCTTTGGGCAGCAGTCGCCGCGGCAAAAGCGATAGCGACAGGTTCCGTGCAACCCAGAGCGGGCTTAACTTCGGCATGTAACCAATTAAGAAGATTCACTTTCCGTAGAATATTTTTATCCATGATACGCATCTTGCTGAGTTATTTACGTCAGCATATCGGCGACAATAGAGAAAAGCTTACTCTTTTTATGGGTATTAATTTTTAGATGGAGAAGAATTTTCTCCCTAATTTATCCAATAGAAAAACCCATATACGACATGTATATTTTGTGGTTATAAATAATTTAGAGTTATTAATTAACACAATAAAGTGAAATGCGTTTAATGAAGGGATAGGGGACACCTTCCCCCATAGCGGGAGAAGGTTTATGGCACATCAGAAATCCGCTTTCAACACCACGCGGTAACGCGCCTTCCCGTCACGCACATGCTGCAACGCCTCGTTAATCTGCGACATCGGGAACATCTCGGTAGTCGGTGCCACCTTCGCCCGCCCGGCAAACTTCATCAGCTTACGCAGCTCGAACGGCGTACCGGTCGCGGAACCGGACACACTTCTGTCGCCGCCAATCAGCGTAAAGGCCGGGACTTCCAACGGTTTCAGTACTGCGCCAACGGTATGGAACGCGCCGCCGTGTGCCAGCGCTTCAAAATACGGCTGCCACTGCAAATCAACGTTCACGGTGTTGATAATCAAATCAAACTGGCCCGCCAGCGCTTTTAAGGCCTCCGGATCGCGGCTGTTCACCACATAATCCGCGCCCATCAGGCGGACTTCGGCCTCTTTCGCCGGGTTCGAACTGAACGCCGTCACTTCACAGCCCATCGCGCGCAGCAGTTTGATGGCGATATGGCCCAGTCCTCCAATCCCAATGACCCCGACACGGCTGGTAGCGGTGATATGGTGCATCAGCAGCGGTTTAAACACGGTAATACCGCCGCAGAGCAGCGGCCCGGCGGTCTCGACATCAATGGTATCCGGCAGCGGGATCACCCATTGCCAGCCCGCACGGATTTTGTCGGCAAAGCCGCCGCGGTTAAGGATGGTTGGCACCGCGCCTTCCTGGCAGTTGATATTGTCGCCGTTGATACAGGCGTCGCAGTGACCGCAGCTTTTCGCCGTCCAGCCAATGCCCACGCGCTGACCGACTTTCAGCCCTTTGTTTTGCGCGGCACTACCCAGCGCCACCACGCGTCCAATCACTTCATGCCCGGCGACCAGCGGATATTGAGAGAAGCCCCACTCGTTGTCGATCATCGACAAATCCGAGTGGCAGATCCCGCAATAATCCACTTGTACTTCCACGTCTTCCTGACCCAATTCCCCCGCGTCGTACTCAAACAGCTCCAGGTCTGCCCCGGCTTCTTTAGCGGCATAGCTTTTGATAATCGACATCGCCTTTCCTCATGATGGTGTGAGATTTGAGTGTAGAGGATAGTCAGAGTAGTGGAGTTAATCTTTGCGTAACAAGGCGTTAAGCCAGGTTTCCGCACGATCCGGGCGTTTATCCTGCGTCGTCCACATCGACACCACCTGAACATCCGGTAATGGGCTGACCAGCTCGGTCAGGCCTGATTCGGTTAAGTCACTGAAATGACGACCTTCTTTCTCTCTTTCCTGTTCGCCATATTTGAACGAGACGTACCAGATTCCGCCGGGTTTCAGCGCCTGCGCCAGCCTGGACATCACCTGCGGTAAAGCGTGTGCTTCCACGTGTAGCAGGGACGCGCAGCACCAGATGCCGTCGTAACGGTCAGTGGCATCGACATCGCTGAATGTCATTTGCTTAACCGCCAGCCCGCTATGCTGCGATGCCATGCGAACCATCTCGGAGGACGCATCAAAGGCCTCGACCTGATAACCCATCTCCAGAAACGCACGGCTGTCGCGCCCGGAACCGCATCCGGCGTCCAGCACGCGCGCGCCAGGGGCAAGGTGCGCGGTAAAAGGGGAGTAGAGCGACGACATATCGACGCCGATGGTATCGGCAAAGAATGCCTGTGCATGGTTTTGATAGTAGTTAATGGTCATCAGAAAGTATCCGGCCCGGCGGCCTTTGGCTCCCATTCGTGGAATAAGTTTACGCGAGCAGTGTTCCAGACATTTGACAGGAAATCATGTCGTTTTACGGTGCTCGCCCCGGTCTGGCGCATCAGGGTTTCGCGCAGCGGGAGGTGGCTGGTAATGAAGTACTCGTTACGATCGTGCAGGCGCTGCAGCAGTTTCAATGAGGGGACGTGGGCAAATTTCCCCTGTTTACCCCGGTTACAACATTTACAGGCCAGCACCAGGTTCCAGACGCCATCCACATTCCTCACCTGGTCTTTGAGCATCCACGGAATAAAGTGATCGACATCGGCCAGGTTTGCGTCGCCGGTTTCTACGCTTATAGGCGCGAAGCAGTAAAAGCAGCGGCCTTTCTGGTAGCCGTTGAGGCTGTCGCGACAACTGGTGATATCGACACGGCGGTTATTCTGGATGCTGAACAGCATGTTGTCCTGCTCGTCATGCTCCACGGCGATGAGGTTGCGCGACACGCCCATCGCCCAGCCTTGCTCGACCAGGTTCCAGCGTGCGTCCGTCTCCAGCTTAAGGTTCTGATACTGCATACCTTCCGTGAGCTGATGAAAATTTGTCGTCAGGCGTATGCCTTTGTGGGTTTTACGCTCGTCGATAAAAAAGCGTTTTTCGATTTCGCCCTGATTGACGTTGTGAAACGCATTGAGCACAACATTAAAGCCGTTTCGCAGCGTCGCTTCTGTCAGCGCATTCTGGTCGATCTCTCCGGCATTAAACTGGCGACAGGCATCCAGATACTGACTTCTGGCAGAGGTGATTTGCTTTGGTGCCTGCGCCAGATGGCGACACAGATGCTGGCTGAACGGGACAGCGAGATCTTCGAGCAAGATAAGGTCGCTGCCGTCGCGTTTCACGTCGTACATCGCATGGGCCAGCGCGAATTTGTAGGAAGCGACATTTTTGCCAAAGAGGATTATGCCGCGCCAGTAGTTCTCCAGCGTGGGCTCAACCTGATAGAAACGCATGCCTTGTCCTGATCTATGGATGTGAGGAATGGGTAAAACCCGTAACAGGATCAGATAACAAGACGCGATAAATGTAAACCGCCGCCGTCACGTTGCAGCGTTTTGCGAGAAGGGTTCCAGATAGTGGGGGAGTGCGGTGGAGATGTGTCGATTTTTTCGGCATTTAGACGCGACAAGGCGGGGGAATGCTTGCGCGGGGATCTGCAACAGGTATAATGCAACCCGCTATCAGCATCCCCTTCAGTGCCGAAGTGGCGAAATCGGTAGACGCAGTTGATTCAAAATCAACCGTAGAAATACGTGCCGGTTCGAGTCCGGCCTTCGGCACCAAAAGATGCAACAGTCAAGTCGCCTAAGGGCGGCTTTTTTTGTGTCTAAACTCCAGTATCCGTAAGGTGTTGTCCCGCTTTTTCACTCAACCTAAATCAATCTGATTCCATCGACATCAACTTACTGATCTCCTCCCTGAAAACAGTGCCAATCTAAACTGAAGTATCCTGCCTTTCTTCCATCTCGCCGAGAGGCACATCGCCATCAAAAAGACCCGTTATACCGAAGAACAGATTGCGTTTGCACTGAAACAGGCCGAAACCGGCTCCCGCATCGGGGAAGTCTGCAGAAAGATGGGTATTTCTGAGGCCACCTTTTGCAACTGGAAAAAGAAATTTGCCGGTCTGGGCGTGACGATCGGGCAATAACCCTGCACATCAGGAAGATAGCAGAAACCCGGATACGCTACGGTTGTCCACGGATTCATATCCAGTTACGCCGGGAGGGCTGGCCTGTTAATCACAAGAAAACCCACCGGATTTATTGTCTGGAAGGACTGAATCTGCGCAGAAAACGGCCCCGCAGGCATTTCAGTGCAGCACGCCGTCAGCAGCGCCCGGCGCTGACGCATGTCGATCAGTTCTGGAGTATGGATTTTGTGTCGGATAATCTGTTTAACGGGCAGCGTTTTCGGGCACTGACTGTAGTGGATAATTTTAGTCGGGAATGTCTGCGATCCATGCCGGAAAATCGCTGAAAGGTGATGATGTGGTCAGAGTGATGGAAACGCTTCGGGTACTGGATAAGCGCCTGCCGGTACGTATTCAGACGGATAACGGCAGCGAGTTGATCTCGAAAAGTCTGGATAAATGGGCGTATGAACACGGTGTCACGATGGATTTCTCCCGCCGCGTAAAACCGACAAATAATCCGTTTATTGAATCATTTAATGGTAGCCGTCGCGACGAATGCCTGAACATTCACTGGTTTTTATCACTGGAAGATGCGCAGGAGAAACTCGACAACTGGCGCAGGGAATATAATCATGAGAGAACGCATTCATCATTAAATGACATGACTCCGGCTGAATTTAACCGAAGTCTCCAGAAAGGCGAAGATCTCTGATTTAGCACTGCACTGATTTTGGGAGAAGGTCAATTTGACCGGGAACTCAAAAAATGCATGGAACTAAAATAGATCTATTTACAATATCTTTTAAGGTTTTTTAATATAATCAACTATCTATTATTAAATAGTCAAGAAATGATAGACGATATTATGTCAAAAAAATATTTTATAATTGCAAATGACAAAAATAATACTAATATAAATAAAGTGTCGATGTTATAGCTTGCTATGGGGTGTACAATGGAAGCCATATTCATGGGGGGAATATGCCTAACATGAAGTTATTCAAGTCAAAGGATACCAAGCTTGAGTTAAAAATAAGGAAACCATTATTTGCTCGAGGGCTTCGTTATCGTTTGTATAATGCACAATGGCCCGGCAAGCCAGATTTATATTTCCCAAAATATAATGCGGTTATTTTTATTCATGGCTGTTTTTGGCATGGTCATGATAGATGTCAAATTTCCCATATACCCAAGAGAAATGAAATTTATTGGCGTGAAAAAATTGAAAGAAATAAAGAAAGAGATTTACGTGATCAGCTGTATATTAAAAATCATAATATTCGGGTTTTAGTTATATGGGAGTGTGCCGTAAAGTCGAAATATATTGATTTTTATGACGTCATTGATTATATAGAGTGGTGGATTAAAGGGCTGGCGCAATCGACCGAAATGAGCGCAATAAATCCCATGCCGACATTTAAGTTTTAACATATTTACACGGCTTGGTGATTTAATTATGTCTAATATTTTTTATTGCCAAATATCATAAGCGGCATAAAGGATGTTGCTTTGTTAATTCTGTAGCATATATAACATCTTTCCGTTTTCTTTTATAGCTGACAGTAATTCTAAGAGCTTAAATGGTTTCTTAAAATTATTATTTAACCGAGATGGTTAAACTGAGATATAAATCTGTTTAATATTTAAACACATCAAGTTCGCGATTTGTCTATTTTGGATATATCTAAATGTTTTTAGATAATAATGTCAAGTCATTATCCCATATATAGTTATTTAACATAATTCTTCATGACAAAATAATTTGTCGAAGGTCACAAATAAATGATTATGCCAAAATGAGATTTTACTATACAAAACTATTCAAATTTATTATACATAAGTCAATGGAAAGTTAACTGCTGATGAGAGCGATTTGATGCATCGCTTTATAAGGTGAATAAGGCGAAAAATTTTCCTCATGCATTTAACTATTTGAAAAATAAACAATTTTATGTGTTAAAGGTTAAATTATGGAAATTGTTTCGGGAAGAGCTTTGGGTGGAAAGACATTAACGATAAATTCAGCAAATGCGTTCATTGCCTATAGTGCTCGTGTTGATGTATCGGAGATGCATTTTAGTGACGTACTAACAGGGTTGAAGCATTTTGTTAACAATGCGGCATCTGAGAAAGGAGGAAGCGTTAGTGACAATTCTTTCAACAAGTGTAATGGTGATTGGTATGAATGGTTAATAGCTATCCAATCAATTGTTTTTTTTCTAAATAATAATACGAATCGCCTGTTAATTAAAATGCCAAATGCTTCTTCATTTGACGTTATATCGATGTATAAAGAATATCTAAGTGGATTTATTTATGATCTTAGAGAGAAACTTAAAGTAAACGATGTAAATTTAATTACTTCTAATCCTGACTTTTCTATTATAGAAATTGGTGAGGCTCGCGCTTACTATGAAGAATATTTGTCTGGTATTTCTTTCTATAATCTTGATTTATCTACTTTAAGCAAGCTTGATAATTTATACAAGCAATTTGTAAATTATGCTGAATTAGATAGTATAGTTTCGTTTCTATCAGTTAAAACAACATTTAGGCCTGACAGGCGTCTTCAGCTTGCACATGAAGGAAGTTTGATGAAAGCTCTTTATACTCATCTTCAAACTAGAACGTGGAATATTAATCCCAGAGGAGTCAAGTATTATGCTGCTGCGACATCTATAGGCCCGGCTGACAAAATAGGGCTTAAAACTGTTGCAACTCACTCTATAACAGATGTAAAGAGTTTACCTCAGAGCGCAGTAGATGAACTCTTTAAGATAAACTCTATAAGTGATGTAAATACTTGTATGTCTCACATCTTATTTAGTTGAGAAAGATATGAATATACAGTGTTGGCTAAACCTTTCGCTGCTAGATACGGTACTCCATTACCTATAGTTTTAAACATATCTGTTAAAGACATATTTGCTGGTAATTCAAACTCTTTAGGAAGAGATTGGATTGCCATTGCCTCAGCCGCTGAAATCCTTCTAGGTATAAATGGGTGAATATGTACTTCATTATTTCCATATGCAGCTGTGGGCGAGAATCTGCTTCTATGGAGCCTTTTATAAGATTTTTTACTAACATCGCCTTCTTTTATCGTCATAAATTTTGATAACCCATTCCGGGGGATAAAATGATGTTTTGCATTAGGATGCGAGTCTACGTCATTTTTATTAAACCAGTACTCAATAGTAACCTTTTCTTGCCAGTCATACACAGGATTCCATTTCAAAAGATAACCGTCAGTAGAAGGCCAAATTTCTTTATCTAATATGATGTTTTTCTTATATTTTATATGTTCTTCCCAAGGGAAATCCGCGATGCTAAGGCTCATTTCTTTTCTAATACCAAACAAGAATATCCTATCGCGATCTTGCGGAGCACCATATTCAATGCTGTTTGTCAGCCTATCAGTCAAAGAATATTCTTCTGAAAGAATATCCTTCATCCTATTATAAAATTCTCTATGTTTTTTGGTTCTCCATAAACCTTTTACATTTTCAAAGATAAAAAAATCTGGTTTAAATTCAATTATGGTATCAACGTATGCTTTAGTCAGTACACCGTTTTCGCCGTGTTCGCCTTTATTTTTTCCCCCCACAGAGAAATCAGGGCAAGGCGGACCTCCAATGAATCCAACAAGACTGCTTTTTTTTGCATCAATAATTTTTGCAGCAAATTCATCTTTTTGATTGCATGAAATATCTCTTATATCCCCTTGGTAATAACCGTACTTCGGCTCTGGGATACCGAGTTTTTTCCTGGAATATTTGTATGCTTCCAGGAAAGGTTTGTGGTATTCATTCACAAACTCTACTTTAAAACCAGACGCTTCGAAACCAAGATCAAGGAAACCAGATCCTGAAAAGAAAGAAAAAATTATTGGTTTTTCCATTGGTTAATGTAACCTTACTTTATGAAAATTTCACCATGATACGCACTCAGTGCGTAAAGTCAATATGTGATTTTGCTGATGGATAACTTTTCTATAACTCTAAAGAAATACAAAGATGATTTGAATATCACACAGTTAGAAATGTGCGATATTCTATATGGTGTACCACATCGTACTTTACAAAGCTGGCTTCAAGATGAAAAGTTACCGCCTGATTACGTTAAGTCTTTGATAATTAATAGATTGGATATGTACTGCCACAATTATTTCCAAAATAAAAATCAATCTTAGATGCATTGATTGTTTGCATTGCTATAAAGCAAACCACCGCTTTTACGGTGGTTTGCGTGCTATTGGTTTCTATGTTCGTCCACTCACCACCCCAATAAACTCTCTAACCTGCTTCTGTTTCCTTGCTGACAGTTTTTCCACCACCCTCAGCGACGCCAGCAGTTCCGGTTCTGGCTCTTTCGCGGTCAGCACAATGCAGCCATTCATCACTCTGGCCTCCACCTCTGTGCCGGTGGCGAACCCGGCGGCTTCCAGCCACTGGCCTTTCAGCGTGAGAGCCGGGATACGCGCATAATCCGGATGACGGCTCGCATAACTTACCGTTAGTTTGTGCTTATTCGCCGGGAGAACTTCTGGTTGCTCAATATCTGCAATACAATCTGCGTTAGTCATGATTACTATTCCTGTTTAATAGTGATTGTGGTTAGCGGAAAAGTGTGTTGGCGCACACTTTCTCCGCGCTATCTCTGTTCAAACTGTTTGCGCCAGTGACGCCTGCTGAATCAGATGATGCACCTGTAAAAATACCCAGTACTTCTCCGAGAGTCCAGATGTAAATCAATGAAAATCAGCGCCTTATAAATTCTTTTGGAATCATTTTCTTATCATTTCCACAACTGCCCGTAATCATCCCCCCATTACATCCCGTTGCCGCCCATTTTGTGATCAAGCCTCAAAAAAGCACAGTCTCCCCGTCTCTCTGATTTACCTCTGTGCAACACCTGGATTACAGTGAATCAAATTATAAGAACGTTGTTCTATAATGTAGAACAACTTCCAAAAAGATGTCGCCAGCCGTTCTTTGAACGCGGTTGACCGGGAGAATACGACAATGTCCATCGACACCATTTTTACGCCGCAGGATGAACAATTCTATGCGGTGAAAACCCACGCTGCCGGGCCGCAGGGCGCGCTGCCGCTCACCCCGCAAATGCTGCTCGAATCCCCCAGCGGCAACCTGTTCGGCATGACCCAAAATGCCGGTATGGGCTGGGATGCCAACAAACTCACCGGCAGAGAAGTCCTGCTGATTGGCACCCAGGGCGGCATCCGTCACTCGGACGGTCGCCCCATTGCGCTGGGTTATCACACCGGGCACTGGGAGATCGGCCTGCAAATGTCGGCGGCGGCAAAAGAGATCACCCGCCTGAGCGGCATCCCGTTCGCCGCCTTTGTCAGCGACCCGTGCGATGGCCGCTCCCAGGGCACCCACGGCATGTTCGACTCCCTGCCGTACCGTAACGACGCGGCGATCGTCTTTCGCCGCCTGATCCGCTCGCTGCCGACGCGCCGGGCGGTGATCGGCGTCGCCACCTGCGATAAAGGCCTGCCCGCCACAATGATCGCGCTGGCGTCCATGCACGATCTGCCGGTGATCCTCGTGCCGGGCGGGGCGACCCTGCCGCCCACCTTCGGCGAAGACGCCGGAAAGGTACAAACCATCGGCGCGCGTTACGCCAACAACGAACTGAGCCTCAAAGAGGCCTCCGAGCTGGGCTGTCGCGCCTGTGCTTCCCCCGGCGGCGGCTGCCAGTTCCTCGGCACCGCAGGCACCTCGCAGGTGGTGGCCGAAGCGTTAGGGATGGCGCTGCCGCACTCGGCGCTCGCGCCATCGGGCCAGGATGTCTGGCTGGAAATTGCCCGCCAGTCGGCGCGTGCGGTTATGGCGCTGGATGAGAAGGGCATTACCGCCCGCGACATCCTCACCGATAAAGCCATCGAAAACGCGATGGTGGTGCACGCGGCCTTTGGCGGCTCCACCAACCTGTTGCTGCATATCCCCGCCATCGCCCATGCGGCCAAATGCCGCATGCCGGATGTGGCGCAGTGGAGCGCCATCAACCGCAAAGTGCCGCGCCTGGTGAGCGTGCTGCCCAACGGGCCGGACTACCACCCAACGGTGCGCGCGTTCCTCGCGGGCGGAGTACCGGAAGTGATGCTCCACCTGCGTCGGCTGGGGCTGCTGCATGAAGATGTCATGACGGTCACCGGGCAGACGCTGGGCGAAAACCTCGACTGGTGGGAGCACTCCGAGCGCCGCGCGAAGTTCCGCCAGTGCCTGCGCGAACAGGACGGCGTGGAGCCGGATGAGGTGATCCTCTCGCCGGAAGGGGCGAAAGCCAAAGGGATGACCTCCACGGTGGCCTTCCCGGTGGGCAACATAGCGCCGGATGGCTCGGTCATTAAAGCCACGGCCATCGATCCGTCAGTGGTGGACGACGACGGCGTCTATCGCCATACCGGCGAGGCGCGGGTCTTTGTCTCGGAAGAGGCGGCCATCAAAGCCATCAAGCAGGGGCAGATCAAGCAGGGCGATATCATGGTCATTATCGGTGGCGGGCCATCCGGCACCGGCATGGAAGAGACCTACCAGCTCACCTCGGCGCTGAAACATATCTCGTGGGGGAAAACCGTGTCGCTGATTACCGATGCGCGTTTCTCCGGTGTCTCGACCGGGGCCTGCCTGGGGCACGTTGCGCCGGAAGCACTGGCGGGCGGGCCGATTGGTAAGCTTCGCAGCGGCGATGTGATCGAGATTATTGTCGATCGCCTGTCACTGGCAGGAAGCGTGAACTTTATCGGCACAGCGGAGGCGCGCCTGACGCCGGAAGAGGGCGCAGTGGTACTGGCACAGCGCGAACTGCATCCGGAACTGAAAGCGCATGATTACCTGCCTGACGACACCCGCCTGTGGGCGGCGTTACAGGCGGTGAGCGGTGGCACCTGGAAAGGGTGCGTGTACGACACGGATAAAATTATTGAGGTGATCAATGTCGGTAAAAAAGCGCTGGGTCTTTAAATAATTAAACGAATTTGCCGGGCCGCCGAATAAATGTTTCGGCGGCTAAAGAATATTACGAAATAAAGTATCCCTCACGGGAGAAATAACTGTTTCTGTCACCAGGTAAAATGTATCGCTATCACAGAAGCTAAAATACATAATTGCGAAAGTAAAATTGATAATTGTTGCTGCATATATTCCTTCCTAGAATCAAATCCGCACTGAACATCTAATAAGCGTACGAATAAAGGGTGTATTCCTCGCAAAATGCACTGCACGCATTTTATTTTGTAGGTCCCGGCCGTTCGCAATCCATCCCTCTCATATGACTGGAGATAGACATGCAATTAACGATGAAAGATAAAATCGGCTACGGGCTGGGGGATACCGCTTGCGGTTTTGTCTGGCAGGCCACCATGTTTTTGCTGGCGTACTTTTATACCGACGTCTTTGGCCTGTCCGCGGGCGTCATGGGCACGCTGTTTTTAATTTCGCGCGTGCTGGATGCGGTAACCGACCCGCTGATGGGGCTGGTGGTTGACCGTACACGTACCCGCTACGGCCAGTTCCGCCCGTATCTGCTGTGGGGCGCGATCCCGTTTGGTATCGTCTGCGTCTTAACGTTCTATACGCCGGATTTCTCCGCACAGGGGAAAATTATCTACGCCTCGATTACCTATATTTTACTGACGCTGGTATATACCTTCGTTAACGTTCCCTATTGCGCCATGCCTGGCGTTATTACCTCTGATCCTAAAGAGCGCCACGCGTTACAATCCTGGCGCTTTTTCCTCGCCGCCGCCGGTTCATTAGCTATCAGCGGTATTGCCCTGCCGCTGGTAAATATTATCGGTAAAGGCAATGAGCAGGTGGGCTATTTTGGCGCGATGTGCGTGCTGGGTATTTGCGGTGTTATCTTGTTGTTTGTCTGCTTCTTTACCACCAAAGAACGTTATACCTTTGACGTTCAGCCGGGCGCTTCCGTTAAGAAAGACCTGAAACTCTTAATGGGTAATAGTCAGTGGCGAATTATGTGCGCCTTTAAAATGATGGCGACTGGCTCCAACGTGGTGCGCGGTGGCGCGACGCTCTATTTTGTGAAATACGTAATGGACCATCCGGAGCTGGCAACGCAGTTCCTGCTTTACGGAAGCCTGGCGACCATGTTCGGCTCCCTGTGCTCATCTCGCCTGCTCGGGCGCTTCGACCGCGTGACCTCGTTCAAGTGGATCATTGGCATTTATTCCCTGATCAGTCTGAGCATTTTCTTTATTCCTTCAGACAATATCGCGCTGATTTTCGCGCTCAATATTCTGTTCCTGTTTGTCTTTAACACCACCACGCCGCTGCAATGGCTGATGGCCTCCGATGTGGTTGATTATGAAGAGAGCCGCAGCGGGCGCCGCCTCGACGGGCTGGTCTTCTCTACCTATCTGTTCAGCCTGAAAATCGGCCTGGCGATTGGCGGCGCGCTGGTGGGCTGGATCCTCGCGTTCTCCAGCTACTCGGCAAGCAACGCCGTACAGCCGGATAACGTCCTGACCACCATCAAAATCCTCTTCTGCATTGTGCCTGTGGTGCTCTATGTCGGCATGTTTACGCTGCTGTCGTTCTACAAACTGAGCAGCAAACGGGTGGAAGAGATCAGCCAGCAACTGCAACGTCAACGCGCTGCGCACCCTGCAACGCAGCCTGCCGATGCCGCGGCGGCGGTGAACTGAGGAGAGAACCATGTACCAGATTGAAAACCCGATCCTGACCGGCTTCAACCCGGACCCGTCACTGTGCCGCGTGGGGGAGGATTACTACATCGCCACCTCCACGTTTGAGTGGTTCCCCGGCGTACGTATTTACCACTCTCGCGATCTGAAAAACTGGGCGCTGGTGAGTACACCGCTCGACAGCGTGGCGCTGCTGGATATGAAAGGCAACCCGGACTCCGGCGGCATCTGGGCACCCTGCCTGAGCTACGCCGACGGCAAGTTCTGGCTGCTCTACACCGATGTGAAAATTGTCGATTCGCCGTGGAAAAATGGCCGCAACTTCCTGGTCACCGCCCCCTCGGTGGAGGGGCCGTGGAGCGACCCTATTCCCATGGGCAACGGTGGGTTCGACCCGTCGCTGTTCCACGATACGGATGGGCGCAAATATTACATCTATCGCCCGTGGGGGCCGCGCCATCACAGCAACCCTCATAACACCATTGTGATGCAGGAATTTTTTGCCGACACACACTCTCTCTCGCCGCAGCGATCCACGCTCTTCACCGGTACGCCGCTGGGTTATACCGAAGGGGCGCATATTTATCGCCGCGATGGCTACTACTATCTGCTGGTGGCGGAAGGGGGCACCAGCTACGAACATGCGGTGGTGGTGTTACGGGCGAAGGACATTACCGGGCCTTATGAGCTGCACCCGGATGTGACGATGATGACGAGCTGGCACCTGCCGGAAAATCCGCTGCAAAAGAGCGGCCACGGCTCACTGCTGGAGACCCATACCGGCGAATGGTATATGGCGTATCTGACCAGCCGGCCTCTGCATCTGCCGGGCATTCCACGGCTGGCGGCTGGCGGGCGCGGATACTGCCCGCTCGGGCGCGAGACGGGGATAACCCGCATCGAATGGCGTGATGGCTGGCCTTACGTTGAGGGGGGCAAACATGCGGCGCTCACGGTGCCGGGGCCACGGATGACGGAGCAGCCTGGCGCAGGCACAGGCGCATGGCGCACAGACTTCGACAGCGAACGGCTCGACCCGGAGCTGCAAACGCTGCGTATTCCGTTTGATGAGCAGTTAGGTTCGCTCACTGCCCGTCCCGGCTTTTTGCGCCTCTACGGCAATGACTCGCTCAACTCCACCTTTACCCAGTCAACGGTGGCCCGCCGCTGGCAGCATTTCCGTTTTCGCGCCGAAACGCAGATGGCCTTTTCGCCGCGCCACTTCCAGCAGAGTGCCGGGCTGACCTGCTATTACAACAGCAAAAACTGGTCGTACTGTTTTATGGACTATGAGGAGGGGCGCGGGCGGACGCTGAAAATTATCCGGCTCGACCATAACGTGGCCCACTGGCACCTGTACGATAAGCCCATTGAGGTGCCGGAGAGTGTGGAGTACGTCTGGCTGCGGGTGGATGTCGATCAGCTTGAGTACCATTACAGCTATTCATTTGATGGGGAAAACTGGCAGGCCATTCCGCTGACCTTTGAGGCGTGGAAGCTGTCGGATGACTATATTGGCGGCCGGGGCTTCTTTACCGGGGCGTTTGTTGGCCTGCACTGCGAGGATATCAGCGGTGATGGCTGCCATGCTGATTTCGCCTCGTTCACCTATCAGCCCGAGGCGTAGCAGGACGGCGGGCTAGCGTTCGCGGTAGCCCAGCGTTTTTGACAGCCCCAGCCCAGCATCCATCAGCTTCTGGCGGCAGGCGGCCAGTTGGTCGTCGTTAACCCGCGAGGTGAGGGTGGAGAGGCTGAGCGCGGCGATAACCCGCGATTCGTGGTTCCATACCGGCACCGCGATGCAGCGCACACCCGGCTCGTTCTCTTCGTTATCGAGTGCGTAATGGTTGTGGCGAGTTTGTGCCAGCGCGGCCAGCAGCGCGTCGCGATCGGTCAGGGTGGCTGGCGTAAAGCGCGTGAACGCATACCCGTCCAGTATGGCGTTAAGCTCCTCGTCCCCCAGCCAGGCCAGCAGTACTTTGCCAATGGCCGTGGCATGTACCGGCAGGCGGCGGCCAATGCGCGAATAGGCGATGGCCGCCTGTTTACCTTCGATTTTTTCTATGTAAACGCCTTCGTTGCCGTCCAGAATCCCCAGGTGGGTCGTCTGCCCCGTCTCCTGAGAAAGGGCGGACAGCCAGCTTTTTGCTTTCTGGCGAATGTCCATGGTGCCCACGACAAAGTGGCCGCGCTCCACCAGTTTCATCCCCAGACAATATTTGTCGTTATCCGGGTTCTGATCGATATAGCCATGAAGTTGAAGCGTTTTGAGCAGCGAGTGAAGGGTGCTTTTGCTTAATCCCATCTGTTTGCTTATCTCGGTGATTTTGAGTTCCGTCGCCTGATCGTTAAACAGGTCGAGGATCTGCAAAGCACGTTCAACAGACTGAATTATCGGCATAATTTTTACCATTCACGAGGAATTCTCTGCGTGTGACCGTACTATTTTCACCGGGGAAAAGCAATGGCGGGGGCTAGTGTTATCAAAACGGCTACAGTGTGCTGTTCCTCCCTTGCTGCCAGTGGGCGAGCGGGCTATCAGCGCATGGCGATAGCTCAAGGTTTTAACCTGGTCGTCGACTTGCCAGGTAATCCCCACCTGCGGGTGGGGATTGCTTAACACCAATTATTGGTTGTCCAACTGTGCGCGGACATTGCTCAGACCGGTACGGTTAATGCGATAGGGCTGACCATTTACCGAGCGGATGAGTTTTTTGCTTCTCAGTTTCCTGAAGACGGCGAGCGTGCAATCGCTGAGCAATAGCCCTTCACGGGTATAGCACTCAACGGCGGTGACGCGCCCGGAGGTGTCGCGGGTATGAACGATACGTCCGCCTTTGGCAAGGACGTGCAGGGTACGTTGTTCCTGACGGGAAATATTCATGCTGAAAATGCCTGTAATCATCTTGTGCAAAACCTGCCAACACCCTGGGGTGTTAGCGCGAGTGTTTAGCGCAGTGATAACCAGCCCGGCCGCACGGGTCGGAAAGCTGATTATCAGATGGTTGCATTCTCCAGCATCGAAGCCTCGGTATTCGCTAAGAAATATTTATCCAGTCAATGTTAACACGCAACATCTATAAGGGAATTATTTTGCTTAAGGAGTGTGATCTGTGTGGGTACTCAGTGGCACGCTTTTTTTCACTCTGTGCGCAAGGCGACGTTATGGACAATCGGGTCGTTGTGAAGGCACGCAATGCTTATGAAATGTTCATTTATAAGACAATACTTAAAACAGAGATGCATATGGCCTTACACAGCACGTCGGCGGACTGAAGGAGTATGCGAATGAAAAGACAAGACCTGAACGCAGTGAAGAATTTTGATTTTTTGGCACGCAGTTTTGCCCGTATGTATGCGATGGGCCAGCCAGTTGATATTGATGCCGTTACCGGCAATATGACCGAAGAGCAGAAACAGTGGTTCCAGGAACATTACGACCATTATTGCAAACAGGCGCAGCGCGCCAGAGTGAAGGAACTGCAATAGCGATATCCACAACGGGCCTGGCGGCCCGTTGCGTTTTCTGGCTTAAGGGGTTCTTGCGGTCTGTTGCCACTTCTCCTCTCTGCCTGTCACATTTCTTTGAAAACCAGATGCCGTGATTATCAACTGAGATCGTGCAAGGACTTATTGAGCGGCGGTGTTAACGTCATGTCGCTGAATTTCACCGCTAATCCTTGCCGCTCCGGCGTGCAGCACATTACCCCGACCTTCACCTTTCCGGCGGGAAAATGGCACAAACGCAGCAACGGCCAGCTCAGACCATCCGTCGAATATTGCAGACGCAGGGCGTCATCTTTACGCGTCAGACGCAGCCAGAATTGGCGCGGGTTGCCCGGAAAAATCCCCGTCGCCCAGTCGGAATAGTCCAGTGTCAGCACGCTACCGATAGCGGGGGCGCCATCGTTGAATTCAATACCCGCCTTCAGCCAGTGGCGGTTATCGGTCATCAACATAATGCCCGCCTGGTCATAAAGGGTAGTGAATTCCGCACAGATTTTGACCTGAAAGGTAAAATCCTCAGCGACTTCTTTGGCGAACAGATGACCGGAGAAGCGTTCGAAACCGTACCAGGTTTTGTGCCAGAAATCGGTGTGATCATCGGTGACAACCGACAGAACACCCTCTTCACATTGCCATTGGGCAGGTTCGTTAACCCATTGAAACTCCTCGTGCATGACGCTTCTCCTTTGTCTTTTGCGTGTTATACCGGCCCCTGCGCTTTGTCTGCCCAGGCCGGCATGGCCGTCAGATAGCGCACCGCGCGCTTACGTGACTCTTCCGGCCCGACGTGTTGCCATGAATCAAGATAGCCTGCAAGTCCGGCTACCGCCTCCTCCCAGGATTTAAGATTGCCTTCGCTGTCGGTGCAATACTTGCAGTATTTGTCACTCGGCCCCTGGGCGTCGGGGGCGGAAAGCGGCATTCCGCAGGAATGGCAGCACGCTTCATGTTGGGACATAGGACACTCCTTGTTTGATGAGATGAACAATAAATGTACATGTTTTCGCCAGGGCAGAAGTGCCGCACGATCATATAACCACAAATAAAAAGTGGATTTTCAGTTGTGCTAGCGTGATCCTGCTTACGTCTAACCCTTGACCACCGACAAAGTAAATTCCGCCGATCCCTCACATAATCACGGCCGCTTATCATTCCACAGGTGTGACCCCATGGCTTACCAACTAAACCTTAACTGGCCTGAATTTTTAGAGAAATACTGGCAGAAAAAGCCGGTTGTATTGAAAAACGCATTTGCGAACTTTGTTGATCCGATCACCCCAGATGAGCTGGCAGGCCTGGCGATGGAAGTGGAAGTCGACAGCCGCCTCGTCAGCCATTTCAACGGTGAATGGCAGGCTAGTAACGGCCCGTTCGAACATTTCGATGGCCTGGGGGAAACGGGTTGGTCGCTGCTGGCGCAGGCGGTAAACCACTGGCACGCGCCGTCTGCCGAGCTGGTTAAACCCTTCCGTGCGATCCCGGAGTGGCGCTTTGACGATCTGATGATCTCTTTTTCCGTGCCGGGTGGCGGCGTTGGCCCGCATATCGACTGGTACGATGTTTTCATTATTCAGGGGATGGGTAGCCGCCGCTGGCGTGTAGGGGATAAATTGCCCCTGAAAGAGTTCTGTCCGCATCCGGCGCTGCTCCACGTTGAGCCGTTTGAGCCGATTATTGATGAAGACCTGGCACCGGGCGATATTCTCTATATTCCGCCGGGATTCCCGCACGACGGTATTACCCACGAGACCGCGTTTAACTATTCCATCGGTTTTCGTGGGCCGAATGGCCGCGATCTGATCAGCAGCTTTGCTGATTATGCGGTTGATAAAGATCTGGGCGGCGATCACTACACCGATCCGGATTTAACCTGCCGTGAAAATCCGGGTCGGGTTGAAGAGTACGAGCTGGAGCGTCTGCGCGGCATGATGATCGAGATGATCAATCAGCCGGAGGATTTCAAGCAGTGGTTTGGCCGTTTTATCACTACGCCGCGCCATGAGCTGGATATCGCCCCGGCCGAACCGCCGTATGAGCCGCAGGAAGTGCTGGAAGCGTTGCAGGATGGCCAGGTGCTGACGCGTCTGGGTGGGCTGCGCGTGTTCCAGGTTAGCGACTGTTTCTTCGTGAATAGCGAGCGTTTCGATACCGTTGCGCCGAAAGCCGCAGAAGCGCTGTGCCGCCATTTGTTGATCGGTAAAGAGGAGCTGGGTGAGGCGTTGAATAACCCAACCTTTATTGCCGAGCTGACCGGGCTGGTGAACCAGGGCTACTGGTATTTCGACGAATAATCGCCATCCCGGATGCGGTCTCATATCCGGGCCACGATCCTGATCCCCTCTCCCGGTGGGAGAGGGGCAGGGTGAGGGCAAACTAGCGGTACACCGGCAACAGATGAAAGCTGGAAAGCACGTGAATAATGGCGTTACCCGCGCCGAAACAGAGAATCAATATAATCATCGCCTTACCGCCCCACACGCGATAATGCGGGCTGCCGAAGCGTTTACGCGATGCGCTGGCCAGCAGCGCTGGCACAATCGCCGCCCAGACAGTCGCGGCTAATCCGGCAAAGCCAATCGCATAAATAAACCCGTTCGGCCACAGCACGCCCCCAATAATTGGCGGCAGGAATGTGACCAGTGCGGTCTTAAAACGCCCCTGCGGGCTGTCGTCAAACTTAAACAGATCCGCCAGATAGTCGAACAGCCCCAGCGTCACGCCGAGGAACGAACTGGCGACGGCAAAGTTTGAGAACACCGTCAGCAGCAAATCCAGCCCGCGACTGTTCAGCACACCGCTCAGCGCTTGCACCAGCACATCGATGTTGCCGCCTTTCCCGGCGATATCAATAAATGCCGGGCGCGGAATATTACCCATCGTACCGACCAGCCAGAAAACGTAGAGAACCAGCGCCATCAGCGTACCGAGCAGCAGGCAGCGGCGGATAGTCAGCGGGTCTTTGCCGTAGTATTTCATCAGGCTGGGCACATTGCCGTGATACCCAAACGAGGCCAGGCAGAACGGCAGAGTCATCACGAGATAGGGCAGGTAGCTGGGGTTCACTTCGGCGGTGTTAAACAGTACCGCTGGCTGCACGTGCCAGATTAACCCACCAAAGCTCATAAAGAAGGTGAGGATCTTGGCGCCCAGCACAATGGTGGTCATGCGGCTGACGGCCCGTGTACTCAGCCAGACAATAAAGGCCACGACCAGCGCGAATAACAACCCGCCCAGCCGTGCCGGGAAGTCGATATTCATTTGTGAAAAGGTATGGTGAATAACGGAGCCGCTGGCGGAAATATAAGCGTACGTCAGAATATATAAAACAAACGCGACGGTAAGGCCGTTAATAATATTCCAGCGATTACCGAGAAGGTCTTTGGTAATAGTGTCGAAGCTGGCGCCAATATGATAATTCAGGTTAGCTTCAAGGATCATTAATCCTGAATGCAACATACAAAACCAGGTAAAAACTAATGCGAGCAGTGACCAAAAAAACCATGAACCAGACATGACAACCGGTAAAGAAAACATGCCCGCGCCAATAATGGTGCCACCAATAATCATTGCGCCACCAACGAGCGATGGCGCTTTATTTGTTACTGATAGAGTAGCCATAGTACGTTTCCATAGACGTCATATTCCGCATCGCCCGAGTGGGCGACGTATATACCCGTCATCTTTCACGTTGCATATGCGTTGGCGTGCACTCCCCCTTCTGTAAGCTCCTGGAGGTTTACGCTCTTGCTAACTTTCTGCAACTCGAATTATTTGGGGTAGAGCTATTCAGGCGTAACATCGGAAAGACGCGCCCGTTGCAGGCGCGTCCGGGTGAGTTTTATTCCACCGGTTTTAAACGGGCCACGAAGTGGCGCAATACCGGCGGTTCATAGGTGAAGGTCAGGCCTTTGATGGACGATGCGCGTTTTTTCACGGCAATCAGCGAATCAGCGATGTAGTCCATATGGTCGTTAGTGTAGACGCGGCGCGGAATAGTCAGGCGCAGCAGCTCCATCGGCGACGGTTTTTGCAGGCCGGTGGCCGGGTCGCGCCCTAACAGCAGCGAGCCAATTTCCACGCTACGAATACCCGCTTCCAGATACAGCTCGTTATTCAGTGCATGTGCCGGGAACTGTTCCGCCGGGATATGCGGCAGCAGCAGTTTGGCATCGACAAACACCGCGTGGCCGCCGGTCGGGTACTGGATCGGAATACCACCTTCGCGCAGACGTTCGCCCAGATACTCCACCTGTGCAATACGGTAGGTGAGGTAATCTTCGTTGGTGCCTTCTTCCAGGCCGATAGCCATCGCTTCCATATCGCGTCCGGCCAGGCCGCCGTAAGTGACGAAGCCTTCCATCGGCACGCAGCGGATGCGTACTTCGTTAAACAGATCTTCGTCTTCGCGGAAGCAGCACATGCCGCCGATATTCACCAGCGGATCCTTTTTCGCGGACATGGTCAGCATGTCGCCATAGGTATACATCTCGCGGATGATCTCTTTAATCGATTTATCCGCGCAGCCCTCTTCGCGCTGCTTAATAAACCAGGCGTTTTCGCAGAAGCGCGCGGAGTCAATGACCACCGGGATCTTATGACTTTTCGCGATTTGGTAGACTTCACGCATATTGGCCAGTGAAATCGGCTGGCCGCCGGAGCTGTTACAGGTCACGGTGGTGACGATCGCCGCCACGTTTTCCGCACCCTGCTCGGCGATGGTCGCTTTCAGTTGAGCGATATCGAAGTTGCCTTTCCAGTCGTACCAGGAGGTGGTATCGAACGCTTTCGGCGTCACTACGTTGATGGCTTTCGCACCGTTCAGTTCCACATGTGCGGCGGTGGTGTCGAAGTGGAAGTTGGAAATAAAGACCGGTTTTTTCGATTTGCAGCGCGCAATCAGCGACGGGAAGAGGATCTGTTCAGCACCGCGCCCCTGGTGGGTTGGGATGGTGAACGGATAGCCGATGATCTCTTTTACTTTTGCGCATAAATTCTGGTAGTTACGTGAGCCTGCATAGGCTTCGTCGCCCATCATCAGCCCGGCCCACTGGCGATCACTCATGGCCCCTGTGCCAGAGTCAGTCAGCAGGTCAATATACACATCCTCGCTATTAAGCAGGAAAGGGTTATATCCGGCTTCGGCCAGCGCTTTGACGCGGTCGTCGTAAGTGGTCATGCGGATATTCTCAACCATTTTAATGCGGAAAGGTTCTGGGATGCGTTTCATAATATTTCTCCAATAGCGTGCCTTGCGACGTCACGATATTTTCGGCGGTATAAAGCGCGCATAAAAATATCGCTCAACGTCGTGTTGAGTTTGATTTTTTTAATGAATAATGGGCAGCGGAGAATTAACGAGGGAAGTCGTTGGTAATGCGCGGATCGAGATTGTACCAGGCGTTCAGACCGCCCTGAGCAATGAGGCGGTAACTCAATCGGTATTTCATTACAGCGTCCTCTGACGTTACGGGAGTACTAAAAATAGATAAATATGAAAAAATATCCGCGATTAAACTCACAAATAGTTTATTGAGAGAACTATTCACTGTGAAATATGATGGCAGACACATTTTGCGTTCACTTTTTTAATCGCAATAACCCTGTGGATTTAAGGGGCTTGCTACCGTTTTCCTCATCCTTTGAGAATCGCAGCAAAGGCTGTACCCTATGTCGCGCAGAAACGGCGCACTGACCGCGCGGGCTTTTCAAAGGTAACGAATGAAATTCAAAGCAGACCAGACCAGCCAGAAACTCCGGGGTGGTTACTATACGCCGCAAAACTTAGCCGATTACGTGACCCGCTGGGTGTTGAGCACACATCCGGCCAGCGTGCTGGAACCGAGTTGCGGTGATGGTGCATTTATTCAGGCTATTCATAACAACAATGGCGATAAAGCGGTCAACCTGGAATGCTTTGAGCTTTTTGATATCGAGGCGCAAAAAGCCGTGCAGCGCTGCGAGACCCTGGGGTTTTCCAACGCGACGGTGACCGAAGGCGACTACCTGGTGTGGGCCAATAAGCAACTCGCTGAAAACCATACGCTTTATGATGGCGTGGTAGGCAACCCGCCGTTTATCCGCTACCAGTTCCTCGAAAATGAATTTCAGGTGCAGGCGGAGCTGGTGTTTAAACAGCTCAAACAGAAATTCACCAAACATACCAATGCCTGGGTCCCGTTTTTGCTCTCCTCGCTGGCGCTGCTTAAAGAGGGCGGGCGGCTTGGCATGGTGATCCCATCGGAAATCATTCACGTGATGCATGCGCAGTCGCTGCGCAGTTACGCGGGGCAGGTGTGCTCGAAGATCGTGATTATCGATCCGAAAGAGATCTGGTTTGAAGACACCCTGCAGGGGGCGGTGATCATCCTGGCTGAGAAGAAAACCGATCCACAGCAGGAAACCGAAGGTGTGGGGATCGTCAGCGTTAACGGCTTTGATTTCCTTGCCGAAGATCCCAACGCGCTCTTTGCGCGTACGCCGGGGATCAACGGGGAAACCGTCGCCGGGAAATGGACCAAAGCGGTGCTGGAGCGCGATGAGCTGGCGTTGATTCAGTCGCTTATCAATCATGCCTCGGTGCATCAGTTTAATGATATTGCCACCGTGGACGTGGGGATCGTCACCGGGGCGAATGAGTTTTTCCTCGTGGATAATCAGACCGTTGAGCAGTATCAACTGGCCGATTATGCCCATCCGATGTTTGGCCGCAGCCAGCATTGTCCGGGGATTTTGTACGATGCAAACCAACATGCGGAAAACCAGCGTGACGGCCTGCCGACTAATTTTCTGTATATCGCCGACGAGTTCGACGCTCTGCCGTTAAAAGTGAAGGAGTACATCCTTTTCGGCCAGTCGCAGGAGTTGCACACGCGCTATAAGTGCCGCATTCGCAAGCCGTGGTACAGGGTCCCTTCGGTTTACAGCACCAGTATCGGCATGCTGAAACGCTGCCATGAAGCGCCGCGTTTAATCCTCAATCAGGCGGAAGCCTACACCACCGATACCGCCTATCGTGTGCGTTCGACCTTTACCAGCAGTGAAAATCTGGTGTGCAGCTTTTTAAATCCGCTGACGGCCATTACCGCTGAGCTGGAAGGGCGCTATTACGGTGGCGGCGTGCTGGAGCTGGTGCCGTCGGAGATTGAACAACTGTATATCCCGGTTATTGAGGGGATGGAACACGATCTGGCGGGTATCAACCAGCAGGTGAAAGCCGGTGAGATCGCCGCCGTGATCCGCAGCCAGGGCGAGAAGATCCTCGCGGCGTTAGGTTTTAGCAAAAGTGATAACGATAGGCTGATGGCGATCTGGGAAAAGTTAAAGGATCGCCGGTTACGGAAATAACCCTCCCCCGGTGGCGCTTCGCTAACCGGGGCTACGACTGGTTTTATCCCTCTCCCCAAAGAGGAGAGGGGACCGTTCGTGCTCGCATTTTTATGGGGATTCCTCACCCCACAAGGAGAGGGGACTATTTCGTGCGGCCTGAACGTCTTCAACCTTTTTAGCCACGGCTGGCTCGTTTTCCCACATGACAACCACAGCGACATCTTTGTGCCCCCTTGGCGCAGAGCTTGCAGCGAGGGGGTTGAGTCCCCGCTGAAATCGGTGAGACGAAGACCCGATGACAAGGTCAGGCCGCCAGGGATGGCGGACTGAGGTTTGTCGAGACAGGACGTCGAGTCAAACCGACCGCAGGCAGCGGGGCGGGAGGCGAACGCAGTGCGAAGCACCGATTTCTTTGCGGGGCCGCGGGGATTGTAAAGGGGAACGCGGTGTTCCCCTTTACCCGTTCACGTGTTCGGGTGGTCCATTTCGCCATGAACATACGGTGAACGGAACCCTCCTCCTGAGCCGCAGATTCCCCTCACCCTAACCCTCTCCCCAAAGAGGAGAGGGGACCGATCGTGCTCGCATTTTTGTGGGGATTCCTCAGCCCTGAGGGAGAGGGAGAAAAGCACTCACAGCCCCTTATACAACACCTCTACCGACGGGATTTTCTCGTCCAGCTCACCCAAATCAAACAGCGCCGCAATCAACGCATCCATCCGCGCCTGCTGGGTGTCAAACTGGCGCTGATAAACGATTTTTTCCCGTGCGGATGCCTGCGTAATCTGCGCGTACAGGTGGTTAAGCTGCTTTTGCAGGGTGGCGATATCATCATGGCGCGCCGCGTCCGCGCTGTCGGCAAAGCGAATGGTCGGAATCGGCATCCGGGTCTGGATTTTGGTGCCCCTGGCGATAAAGCCGCCGCGGAAAATCTCCCCATAAATCGATGCGAACCACTCCAGATGGCGGGAAGTCAACAGCGCCTGAATATAGTAAATGGAGTAGGGGCAGTCGTCGGGAACGTTAATAATGCTGTAGCCCGCGGTGCCGCCGGAAGAGACAAACGTCCGGTGGTTATCAATCGCGTATTTGTAGCCATTCGACAGCACGCCGACGATAATTTTTTGCGGCACATCGCAGTTCTCCAGCGCCTGACTGCGCCCATAGCGATACCACTCATGCGGCGTTGTCGGGTCTGGTTTTATCGACCGCCTGCCATTATCAAGATGCGGTTTGACCACCTGCAGAAAAGCGAACGTCTGCGGATAAAGGGCACGTAAATCGTCGTACTCAATAAACTGAATGCGGCCATCCATCTTATGATAGGGGTAAATGACGAAGGCGTTCGGCTCCACATCTTTATAGCTGTAGAAGTTATCCTGACCCGAGCGTGGCGTTTCAAAATAGGGGCGGGTTAAGGCCTCTTCAACTGAATATTCCACGCCGTCGTAAACGAACCAGACATAGCCATTTTCCGTTTTCAGGCTCTTATGGACGTAATATTCATTGGCGCTGGTCTGGATACCATTGGCAATGGCTCCTTTGCCCAGAATCTCCCCCAGTTCGGCAGACTTGCTGAACATTCGCTGCAAAATATCGTTCGTTTCTTTCTCCAGCACCCAAGTGTCGGAGTCCAGCTTATCGGGCGAATGGAGACTTAACAGTGACGATTTATCTTCACGGGTCAGCCACTTTTTAAAGTCTTTCACTTCATAAAAAGCGAATTCATTCTGCGGCGATTTTTGCAGGCACAGCAGGCAGGTATAGGTGGTTTTATTGAGAAAGACCTGATGCGAACCAAACGAAATCAATTTGCTCAGATAGCGGTTATCCGCCAGCAGCTTACGCAGGTTTTTCCCCGCGCCGATTTTGGTGAATTTGGACGGAAGAATATAGCCCAGATAGCCATCCTCTTTTAGCAACTGCATGGCGCGTTCGACAAACAGGAAGTATTTATCGAACTGTTTGTAAGCCGACTGGTATTTCTTTTTGTAGACAGGCAATTCGGCCGGGGTGAACTGCTTCATATGCTCCGTTGCCATATACGGAGGGTTGCCGACAATCACATCGAAGCTGTTTTCATCAATATGCAGCGGGTTCACGCTATAGCTGTCCGCCGCCGCAACCCCGTCATTTGCATCCACCAGGCTATTGCCGAAAATAATGTTGCGCTGAATTTTCGGCAGGATGGGTTTGTCATCGCCAATCGTCTCTTTCGATTCCCCTTCCAGCAACTTGAGCAGCAGACCAAAAGCACAGGCTTTTACCGCGTTGTAATCTTTATCGATACCGTAAATACAGCGGCTGAGCAGCTCTTTTTTCACCGACAATTTCAGTTTGAAGCTGTGCGGCGAAAGCTGTTGAAGCTTCGTGCGATCGTGCCTGATGTAATAGTCGACCAGCGTATCCTGGAGATACTGAAAGACCTCCAGAAGAAAGGCACCCGAGCCGCAGGCGATATCGGCGAATTTAGCATTAAGGATCTGCTCATCGTTTTTGCCCCGGCAAAATTCGCTTACCGTGTTGCGGATAATCTCTTTGATGATGTGTACCGGTGTGGTCACCACATCGCGATCGAGATGTTCCTCTTTAGGGCGAATTTCGGGCGTGCCGTTGGGGCCAATTTTGATTTTTTCGCTCAGGAAGATCTCGTAAATACTGCCGAGAATATCGGAAGAAAAGACCGCAAAGGAGTAAGTGCTTTGTGGGAAATAGAGCTGATTGATGATCTCCCAAATCGCAGAATTATCATTACTGATCAGCTCCGCAATATGGTCGAGGGCGAACAGGCCGGAGTCATATTTGCGATCCGAGGCCTGCAACGTCTGCACCAGCGCCTGGTAATCCTGTTTCTGCGCTAAAGACCAGAGTGTCTCATAAGCTTCTAAGTCACGATCTTCACAGACGCGCAAAAAGACAATGCAGTTAATGTAGTTCTGCGTCAGATCGTTGATCTCTTCTTCATTCAGACCGGGCTTGAGGGAGATAAACTCCCTGGCGAGCAATAAACGCCATTGATTGATTTGCCGGAGGAACAGATCGTCGACGCTAAAGCGCAGGATCTTGCTTTCAATGGCGGACCATTCGTTATCAAATTGCCCGGAATAGACGCTATCACGGCCAATTAGCGCCATAATTTCATCGAAATGGGCCGCCAGTTCGCTGTAGTGATACAGCTTGATACGTGAGTGGCTGGTCTGGTCGCTCTGTTCTACCGGATTGGAGCAGTCATAAATGGCGGTATATTCGAAATTAGTCAGCACCGAGATTTTTAATTTGCCGGTAAAGCCGTAGCGTCGCACCTGTTTTGCCGGTTCCGGGTCGAGGGTAATATCCACGCTCGGCTTTTTGGCTTCGACAAAGAATTTACGCTCAGAGAACAGACGGAAGGTGTAATCCGGTTTCTTCGCGTTTTCCCCCATCCGCGCTTTTAATCCCTCTTCGACCAGCACTTCACGCTCATTGGTTGGTTTACCCTGGGCATTGATAATGTCCCAACCCAGAAGGGTAAACAGCGGATCGAGAAAATCAGTTCGTAGCTGCGTTTCGTTATATTTTCTGGAGTGGTAGTAGGCCAAATCATTCTGATATTTCGCCACCAGTTGCTCAAGCTGCTCAATTTTTGTCATCTGATTTCCCGATCCTGACGTGCGGTATTTTCCCTGTGGGCGTTACGCTAAGCGGATCATCATAGGCAATACGCGCAACGATGTCTTTCCCTGGAAACCGGAGCGGCTTGCGACAGGCAAAAAAAAGCCCCGCAAACGCGGGGCAATGCTCACAAACATTAACCTTAAAAATCCATTTTCACCGTGAACTGCACTTCACGTGGATCGCCAGGCTGGTTACCCAGGTTGTTGGTAGCGATGGACGAAGTGTAATAGGACTTGTCGAACAGGTTTTTCACGTTCAATTGCAGCGTGACCGGGTATTGCAGCTTCATCTTGTAAGCGGCGAAGGCGTCAGCCACAAAATAGCCCGGCAGGTAATAATCCGCGCCGTTGGTAGCCGAGCGACGATTCACCCCGTGACCGCCGCCGCCGAGCGTCAGCGTATTGCCGCCTGGCATATTGCGGATGTCATACGTCAGGAACACAGAACCGGTATGGCGCGGCACGTTTGGCAGCGGTTTCCCGGCATATTCCGGATCTTCGAGTACTTTGGCGTCGGTATAGCTGTAGCTGGCGATAACATTCATATTGCTGGTCAGCGCGCCGGCGATATCCATTTCCACGCCCTGCGAACGCACGCGGCCTGCGGTTTTCGCCACGGTCTCGTCACCGACAATCTCGCTGTACATCACGTTGCGTTTGTGAATATCAAACAGGGAAATATTGGCGGTGACGCCGTCAAAGAGGTCGAACTTCGCCCCCACTTCCCACGCGGTGGAGGTTTCGGGCGGCAGATCGCCAATATAGCTGGCGATGGAGTACTGCGGCATAAACGATTGCGCCACGTTGCCGAACAGGGAGATGGATGGCGTCAGCTTGTAGACCAGGCCGAATTTCGGCGTCCACTGTTCGTCGGTGCTGTCGGTGTTCACATTGAACGGACGGCCTTTGCCTGCGTACTCGGTGTAGTACTGGTAACGCACACCGGCGACGGCGATCCATTTGTCCGTCAGGTACAGCGCATCCTGAACATAGGCTGAGTAGCTCTCCTGCCTGATGGTCTGGTCGCTGTCCGATGCTGACACCGACGTACATTTGCTGGCATTACCGTAGGTCGGGTTATAGATATTGAAATCTTTGACGTTTTTACAGCGGATCATATCGGTACGCAGCAGATCGTAATTTTCATACGACACGCCGGTCAGGATCTCGTTATAGAACCCGGCGATATCCACGTTGCCCTGCAGATCGGCGCGGGTGCTGTGCATCCGCTGGGTCGATCCCTGCGTGGCATCCACTCGGCGCGTTAGATTCCCGGTGGCGGCATCATAGGCCATCACGCGCGACTGGTTATCGGTGTATTTGTCCTGGCTAAAGCTGTAGTCAAACTTCGCCGTCCATGCGCTGTTGAGACGGTATTCGGCATTCAGTTGCGCCAGATCAGATGCACCATCGGTAATGTTGAACGGCTCATCGAAGCGGGTTTCACGGCTGACATTCACTGGCTGTTTGGTCTTGAGATCGAAAATCGTGCCGCGATCAAACGGGGTGTTGTAGTCACGGTGCGAGTACAGCACACTCACCGTGGCGTCATCGCCAAACCAGGTCAGCGACGGGGAGATAAAAGTGCTTTTCTCTTTACCGAAGTTGCGCCAGTAATCTTCATTCTGATATTCGCCAGTCAAACGATACGCCAGGCGAGTGCCTTCAATCGGCCCGGTAACATCGAGATCCCCGGTGCCACCGCCAAAGCTGGAAGAGGTGGCAGAGACGGAGCCACCAAAAGTGGTTTGCGGGCGTTTCGTTACAACATTGATAAGCCCGCCGGGATCCAGAATACCGTACAGCGTGGAGGCCGGGCCTTTCAGTACTTCGACGCGCGAGGTCGCAGCATTAAAGCTGCGCGGCAGCACCGTTCTCAGACCATTGGTCATGATTGACCCGTCGCGGTTCGCGCCAAAGCCACGGCGCACAAAGGCATCCTGCGTGCCGCCTAAGGTGTTGGTCTGCACCACGTTACTGACGTTATACAGCGCTTCATCCAACGTTGTCGCATGCTGATCTTCCAGCACTTTATCGCTCACGGTGTTAACCACCTGCGGAATATCCAGCAGCGGCATGGTGGTGAGCGTTGCCGCCGAGGTGTTCAACGGTTGATAGCCCGCCGTCGCAGCCTGATCTGCCGATGACGCGCCTGCCAGTACGGTCAGCGTGTCACTATCTTTATCCTGCGCAGCGTTTGTTGCTGCCTGTGCCAGAGGTGAAAAGGTTGCCCCCAGGAACAACGCAGAAAACAGTGCGTGCCCTTTTTTCCCGGAGATCGAAGAAGTTAACTCAGCCATGTTGTCCGTTTTTCCAAAATGCCCTCTGCCAGTCATGCATAAGGGAAGATTTTTATTCATTGCCCGCGACTGTAAATCTATCCTTCGGCTTGAAATATTCATGCCGGATATGTAATTGAGAATCATTCAATCATGGCGAAATGTAGTAGTAAATGGAAAAGTGAGAAAAATGACTACACCGCATTTTGCGGGTGAAAATGCGCCTGAAAATATCCCCTTTATCCATTTAGTTTATTGAAAATAAAAAGATTAAAAATAAAGCTCAGCCAATGAAGTGGCTGTAGTCACCCTAAAATAACCGGTGAAGTTATGGGTATTTGAATCTCTTGACTACTACATTGCCTGGCGGCAAAATCTAAAAGAGAATGATATTTATTTTTATTTGTTAAGCTGGCGCGCGCGGAGTGTACCACGTGGTTGCGGCGCAGGAGTATACATGCCACAGCAGGTGGACAACGCGGCCAGTCGGCCCGGAATTGTGCTGGATAATCTCTCGGCAGGTTATCAACAAAAGGTGATTGTTGATGGCATCAGCCTTGCCATCCCCTCCGGCAAAATGACCGTGCTGGTCGGTGCGAACGGCAGCGGCAAATCCACACTCCTCAGTACCATTGCGCGCCTGCTCAAACCGCTGGGCGGCAGCGTCCAGCTTGACGGCAAAGCCATTCACCAACAGCCGACCAAAGCGGTCTCGCGCCAGTTGGGGATCCTGCCTCAGTCACCGTTAGTCCCCGAAGGGCTCACTGTGTTTGAACTGGTCTCGCGTGGACGTTTCCCCTGGCAAACCTTTATGCGCCAATGGTCTGACGACGACCAGCAGGCGGTTGAAGAGGCGCTGGCGGTAACCGGCACCACAGCGTTCGCGCATCTTCCGGTCGACAGCCTCTCCGGTGGTCAGCGTCAACGCTGCTGGATTGCGATGGCGCTGGCCCAGCAAACTCCGGTGATTTTACTCGACGAACCCACCACTTTCCTCGACCTGCGTTATCAGGTGGAGATCCTTGAACTGCTGCACTCGCTGACCCGCCAATACGGGCGCACCGTAGTGGTGGTATTACACGATCTGAACTTCGCGGTGAATTACGGCGATACGCTGGTCTTTCTGCGTCAGGGCAAAGTGGAAGGCGTGTTGCACGAAGGCGATCCCTGCCCGGCGGAGCTTATCAAATCGGTCTTTGATGTTGATGTGCATGTCTCCATTAACCCGATGACCGGGAAACCCTTCTTTATGCCATTTCGCCGTCAGCACGAGCCGCACGCATGACCACACAACCCCTTCTTGTACGCCGCCGTAGCGGGCGAAGCGGGATGGCACTCCTGCTGGTGCTGGTGTTACTCGTGCTGGCCTCGGTGGCCCATCTGGGGCTGGGGGCGCGCACGATTGGCCCGCAAACCGTTGTCCGTGCGTTTCTGGCCTTCGACCCGCGCAACTTCGACCATCAGATAATTATCAGCCTGCGTCTGCTGCGCCTTGTGGCGGCGCTGATGGTGGGGGCGGCGCTTGGCGTCGCCGGGGCGCTGTTACAGACGGTGATCCGTAATCCGCTCGGTGAGCCGCATATCCTTGGGCTGAATGCAGGGGCGGCGCTGGCGGTGGTTGCGACCACCGCGCTTGGGCTTGCTTTCGGGCCTGGGCAACCGCTGATCGCCGCCTGCGGTGCCGGGGCGCTGTTTGCGCTGGTGATGGGTATTGCCAGCGCCGGGAAAAGCGGGCTGACGCCGATGAAGGTCACCCTGTGTGGCGTGGCGCTCACCGCGTTTACCTCCTCTCTCACCGCCGCCATTCTGATCCTTGATGAACAAACCCTGTTGGCAATGCGCACCTGGCTTGCCGGGGATCTGGCAGGGCTACGCTGGGAGGCGGTCCGCAGTGCGGCGCTGGTGGCAGCGATTGGGCTGGTTCTGGCACTGTGGGTGGCCCCGGCGCTCAATATGCTGGCGCTGGGGGATCAGGTGGCTATCGGGCTCGGGATCTCGCTGGTGCGTACCCGTGGCCTTGGGCTTGTTGCCATTGCCTTGTTGTGCGGGGCGGCGGTATCACTGGCCGGGCCGATCGGTTTTATCGGGCTGGTCGTCCCGCATCTGGTGCGCCGTTTTGCTACCGATGACCTGCGCCCGGGCGTGCCGCTTTGTGCGCTCACGGGGGCATTACTGTTGCTGCTGGCGGATATCGCCGCCCGTACGCTGGTCGCCCCCCATGAGCTGGCAACCGGGGTGATGACCGCGCTCGTGGGAGCACCGCTGTTTATCCTGCTGGCATCGAGGTTATTCAAATGAGTTCGCTGCTATCGCGCGCAGGCTTTCGTTCGTTTCGTCTGGGGCGTTTTTCCCGTTTATGGCGGCCAAAGACGGCTGTTTGGGGCGCCGTGCTGCTGGTGCTCGCGCTGGGGTTATTACTTACCGGCCTGATGCAAGGCTCGCTGCCGGTTCCCGCATCGGCGATCGGGCGCGCGCTCTTTTTCCCACAGGCGCTTAATGCCGAACAGTTGTACATCGTGTGGGATATCCGTTTGCCGCGCCTGCTGATGGCGCTGCTGTGCGGCGCCATGCTGGGTATGGCCGGGGCGGCGATGCAGTCGATCACCCGCAATGGTCTGGCGGACCCTGGGCTGCTGGGGGTGAAAGAGGGCAGTAGTGTGGCGGTGCTGGCGTTAATCCTCCTCTTCCCGGCGCTGGGGCTGGCCTGGCGGCCCGTAGCGGGCATGGCGGGCGGCCTGCTGGCGGCGTTGATCGTGCTGCTTCTGGCGCGGGATTTTTCGCGTCCGCGTTTTATTTTGCTCGGTATTGGCGTCTCCTGGACGTTTGCGGCAGGCATTGGGGTGTTTATGACCACCGCCGATGTGCGCGATGTACAGACCGCGCTGGTGTGGCTGGCGGGCAGCCTGCATACCGCCGCCTGGCCGCTACTGCTGGTGGCGACCTGCTGGGCGCTGCCTGCCGCGCTAATGTTGTTTGTTACCGCGCGGGCCTCAGATGTGGCGCTGCTCGGCCATCAGGCCGCCGCCGGGCTGGGCGTGCGGATGGCGTGGCTGATGCGCATTCGTTTTTTTGCTCCGGTGTTACTGACCGCCGCCTGCGTCTCTTGTGCGGGTAGCATCGGTTTTGTCGGGCTGATTGCGCCGCATATGGCGCGTTTTCTGCTGCGCGGCGGCCAGGTGGCGCTGTTGTCCGGCAGTGCGTTGCTCGGTGCGCTGCTGGTGCTGGTGGCCGATTCGCTGGGGCGGCTGGCATTTGCGCCGCTGCAAATCCCGGCGGGCATTGTGATTTCATTGACGGGCGGACCATTTTTCCTGCTGTTGCTCTGGCAGCGGCGGGACCGGTTATAACTCAGGGAGCCGTATGCGTTTACTATTCGCTTTTTTATTACTGGCGGTGACGGCGGTGCATGCCGAACCCGCGACCCGCACCTTTACCGATGATCTGGGGCGGACGGTGACCGTGCCGCTGCATCCGCAGCGTATTGTCTCGTTGCACGATCTCGATATCACCATTCCGCTGATTGAGCTGGGCGTGCCGCCGGTCGCCAGCCATGGCCGCACCCGGCCCGACGGCAGCCATACGCTGCGCTCCAGTGCGATGTTGACCGGGGTGGATTTTGATAACAGCCAGATCGCGTTTATCGGCACCGCAACCATTGATATTGAAGCCGTGGCGGCGGCAAAACCGGATCTGATCATTACCGAGCCGAGTCGCAATACGCCGGTGGAGCAACTGGAAAAAATCGCCCCGACCGTCAGTATCGATCACCTTGACGGTGGCGCGCCGCGTATCTACAGCAAACTGGCGGAGTTGACCGGCAGCCAGGCGCGACTTGCCATTCTTGAACGTCGCTATCAGGCGCAAATCGCGGCGCTAAAAGCGACGGTGGATACCGGTAAAATCCGCGTGTCGGTGATTCAGGCCAACCAGGGGAAAATCAACGCCCTGCATACCTATCATTCGCTGGGACGTGTGCTGCGTGATGCCGGGTTCACCTTCCCGCCGCTGATTGAGCGCATCCCGGAGGGCGGACGTATTGATGTCAGCGCGGAGCGGTTGCCGGAGCTGGATGCCGATTTTGTCTTCGCTACCTGGCGTGGGGATACCGGCGGTAAGCCGCAGGATGAGATGGCGGCGATGGATGCGGTAATGCCGGGCTGGTGTAATTTTCTGTCGGCCTGCCGTACCGGGCATTATGTGTTGATTTCACGGGAAGAGGCCATTTCCAACTCCTATGCGGCGCTGGGGCTGATGGCGGCGCAGGTGCAATCGCAGATTGCCGGGCGTCCGTTGCCGGGTGCAACGCCATGATGCGCGCAACGAAAAGCAAAGGGCGGGTGGATGTCTATGGCGAGCGCTACCGGGCGCGGGCGCATACGCTGTCGCCACGCTTATTGTCGGTGGCGCGCTACATCCACGAAAACCGGGACGTGGTGCTGGAGCATACGGCCATTGAAATTGCGGCGGCCACGCAAACCTCGGACGCCACGGTGGTGCGCGCGATTCAGGCGCTCGGCTTTGCCGGATTACGCGACCTGAAACAGACGATGGAGCACTGGTTTGGGCCGACGGTGACCTCGGCGGAAAAGATGAGTACCACGGTCGGAGCGCTGTCATGCGATGTCAATTCCGGCATCGATTTTGTGCTCGAAGGGCACCAGTACACCTGCGAGGTGTTATCTGCGCCGGATAACCGTTATGCCATCGCACAGGCCGTCGCCCTGCTGGTGGAGGCGCGTCAGGCGGCCATTTTTGGGATTGGCGCTTCGGGGATTCTGGCCGATTACACCGCCCGCCTGTTCAGCCGTGTCGGGCTGCCCGCGGTGGCGCTCAACCGTACCGGTATTGGGCTGGCAGAGCAGTTGATTAGCCTGCAACGCGGCGATGTGCTGGTGATGATGGCGCAGAAATCGGCCCATCGGGAGGGGCTGACGACCCTGAAAGAGACCAAACGGCTGGGTATTCCGACGATTTTGCTGACCAATGCGCTGGATTCGCGTTTTAGCAAAGAGGCGGACGTGGTGATCCATGTGCCGCGCGGCGGTGAGAAGGGCAAAATCCCGCTGCATGGCACGGTGTTGCTGTGTCTGGAGATGATTGTGTTGTCCGTGGCGTCGGCTACCTCCCAGCGTGCCATCAAAACGGTGAAGCGCATCAATGAGTTTCACCGTGGCCTGAAGCCCGGCGGCAAAAAGGTGTAATTCCGCCGGTGGGCAAGGGGGATTCCCGGATGGCGGCAGTCGAACGGTCCCCTCGCCCCTTTGGGCAGACGGTTAGGGTGCGAGGAAAATCACCCCACGCCACCCCCCAGGGATTGCCACAGCGTTACCCGGTTCTCAAGATCTGTCTGCTGCAGCGAAATCAACCCCTCCTGCGCCGACCACAGCGAACGCTGTGCGGTCAGCACCGATAAATAATCCCCGGTCCCGGCCTGATATTGACGCTGAGCGATATCCAGCGTTTTTTGTTCGGCAGCCACATATTCACGCTGGGCGTCGAGCTGTTCATCCAGCGTCTGGCGGCGGGCGAGGGCATCGGCAACATCTTTAAACGCGCTCTGAATCGTTTTCTCATAGGTGGCGATCAACCCTTTCTTCTCTGCTTCCGCGTAGCGCAACTGCGCCAGGTTGCTGCCCCCGGTAAACAGCGGCAGCGAAATCGACGGGGCAAACGACCAGACCTTCATACCGTTATTAAACAGCGACGACAGGGCTGAACTGCCCACCCCTGCGCTGGCGGTTAACGAAATCGACGGGAAGAAATTCGCCCGTGCCGCACCAATGTTGGCATTGGCGCTTTTCAGGTTGTGCTCCGCTTCCTGAATATCCGGACGGCGCAACAATACCGAAGACGACACCCCCGCAGGCGTCAGCTTGATGCTGTCCTGCGCCAGGCTTTCGAGCGTACCGGGCAGCAGACTTTGCGCCACGGTCGTTCCCGCCAGCAGATTGAGCGCATTGATATCCTGCGCCACCTGGGTTTTGTAACTGGCGACACTCGCTCGTGCCTGCTGATAGACCGCCATGGCTTCGCTTACATCCGTCGCCGCCGCCGTCCCCACCTGCTGTTGACGCTTCACAATCGTGAGCGAATTTTGCGCGCTCGCCATTGTCTGCTGCGCCAGCGCCAGGTTGCTGTTATCCGCCGCCAGCGTAATCCACGCGGTGGTGATTTCACCCACCAGCGTCAGGCGGGTGTTTTGCGCGGTATATTCGCTGGCAAGCCAGGTCTCCCGCTGGGCCCGCGCGAGGCTCTGGTTACGGCCAAACAGATCCAGTTCAAAGCTCGACACCGCGCCATTGGCCTCTGCACTGGACGTCACGCCGGTGGCCGCAGTACGGCTGCGGGTGTTGCTCAACTCCGCATTGACGGTGGGGAAGAGCGCGGCCCGGTCTTCGGCATAGAGCGCGCGTGCCGCATCGATATCGGCAATCGCTTTTTGCACATCGCGGTTTTGGGTGAGCGACAGGCTCACCACCTGCTGCAGGCGGCTGTCATTGACCACCTGCTTCCAGTCGGTGGCGACCGCCTTCGCCTCGCCGCTGCTACCCGGCAAAGTGGCAGGAACCGGGGCTGCCGGGCGTTGATAGGTCGGGTCGAGCGACACACAGCCCGCGCTCAGGAGAGCCAAAACAAGCACACTAATTCGAAACATAATTACTCCTGGCGTTGACGTTTACCGGCGAACAGACGTTTCACCAGCACAAAGAACAGCGGAACAAAGAAGATGGCGAGAAGCGTGGCGGCCAGCGTACCGCCGATGATGCCGGTCCCGATGGCGACACGGCTGTTGGCTCCGGCCCCGGTCGCCACTGCCAGCGGCAGCACCCCGGCGATAAACGCCAGCGAAGTCATCATAATCGGGCGCAAGCGGGTTCGTGCCGCACGCAGCGCCGCCCGGCTCAGGGAATAGCCTTCCTGCACCGCCGCTTCGGCAAACTCGACAATCAAAATGGCGTTTTTCGACGACAGACCGATGGTGGTCAGTAGCGCGACCTGGAAGTAGACGTCATTGTTCAGACCACGCATCCAGGCCGCCAGCGCCGCCCCAAGCAGGCCGAGCGGGATAACCAGGATGACCGAAATCGGCACGGACCAACTCTCGTAGAGCGCTGCCAGACAGAGGAACACCACCATGATCGAGATGGCATAAAGGCTCATGGCCTGGCCGCTGGCGAGTTTCTCCTGCAATGACAGGCCGCTCCAGGCCCAGGTAGAACCGGCGGGCAGATTATTAGCGAGGGTCTCCATTTTGGTCATCGCGACGCCGGAACTGAACCCGCTGGCATTCTCCCCCTGAATTTCATAGGCCGCCGAGCCGTTGTAGCGCACCAGACTTTCCGGGCCATATTCCCAGTGGGTGGTGGCAAAGGCGGAGAACGGCGTCATGCTGTCATCGCTGCCGCGTACGTACCATTTTTTCAGGTCAGACGGCGCGGCGCGAAACGCGCTATCCCCCTGGATATAGACCTTCTTCACGCGTCCACGATCGATAAAGTCATTCACATAGGTCCCGCCCCAGGCGCTGGAGAGCGTATTGCTGACATCGCTGAGCGACAGGCCCAGCGCGACGGCTTTATTGCTGTCGATATCCACCTGCAACTGCGGCATTTGTGGCAGGTCGTTGGCGCGAACGGCTTGCAGCTCCTGGCTTTTGCTGGCCTCGCCAATCAACTGGTTACGCATTTTCAGCAGTTCGTCGCGATCGGTACTGCCACTTGCCAGCAGCTCAAAGGTAAAGCCGTTACTCTGCCCCAGACCGTCCACTGACGGTGGGATCATGGCGAAAATGCTGGCATCGCGGAGAGTGCTTAACTGCTGGGTGGCCCGCAGGGCGATCGCCTGGGCGGTATTTTCCGCCCCCTTACGCTCTGACCAGTTTTTCAGCGAGACGAAGGCCATCCCGGCGTTCTGGCCGTTACCGCTAAAGCTAAAGCCAGTGACCGTGAAGATGGCGTTGGTATTGGCTTTCTCTTTGGTGAGGAACCAGTCGGTCACTTTGCTGGCGACCGCATTGGTGCGCGGCGCGGTGGCCCCGGCGGGCAGGGTGAACTGTACCATGACAGAGCCCTGGTCTTCGGTCGGCAGGAAGCTGCCGGGCAGACGCCACATGACAAACGCCATCGCCGCACAGAGCACGCCATAGGTAGCGATCACGGTCACAGAGCGGCGCAAGACGCGCAGGACACGGTGCTCGTATTTATTTTCGGTGCGGGCATAGAAGCGATTGAACGCGCCGAAGAAGCCTTTCTTATGGGGCTTACTGTGCTGCATCACCGTGCCGCACAACGCCGGGGTCAGGGTGAGCGCAACAATCACCGACAGGGTCATAGCCGAGATGATGGTGACCGAGAACTGACGGTAAATCACCCCGGTAGAGCCACCAAAGAAGGCCATTGGCAGGAATACGGCGGAGAGTACCAGCGCAATCGCCACCAGCGCACCGGAGATTTCGCCCATCGATTTTTCAGTGGCTTCGCGGGCGGGCAGCCCTTCGTCGCGCATAATACGCTCGACGTTTTCCACCACCACGATGGCGTCATCCACCAGCAAGCCAATCGCCAGCACCATCGCAAACAGCGTCAGGGTGTTAATCGAGTAACCAAAGAGCGCCAGTACCCCAAAGGTTCCCAATAGCACGACAGGTACCGCCATTGCCGGAATCAGGGTGGCGCGGACGTTTTGCAGGAACAGATACATCACGCAGACCACCAGTACGATGGCTTCGATCAGCGTCTGCACCACATCTTCAATGGAGATTTTGATAAAGTCGGTGCTGTCTTTCGGGTAGGCGACGTCATAACCCTGCGGCATGCTATGACGGAACTCGGCAATTTTATCTTTCACCAGGGTGGCGGTATCCAGGGCGTTCGCGCCAGGAGCCAGCATCACCGCCAGGCCCGCCGCCGGGTGGCCGTTTAGTTTCGCTGTCGCCGAATAGTCTTCGCTGCCCATCTCTACGCGGGCAACGTCGCCGACGCGGACCACCGCACCGTTGGTTTCACTTTTGATGATGATATTGCGGAACTGCTCCACGGTTTGCAGGCGAGACTGCGCACGCACGGTGGCCGTCAGTTGCTGACTGTTTGAGGCCGGCAGCGCACCGATCTTCCCGGCGGAAACCTGCACGTTTTGCGCTTCAATGGCGGTCTGCACATCAGACGGCATCAGCGCATAAGAGGCCAGTTTGTCCGGGTCCATCCAGATACGCATGGCATATTCCGCACCGAACACCTGCAGGCTCCCCACGCCGTTAACGCGCGCGAGCGGGTCCTGCACATTACTCACCAGCCAGTCGGCGATATCGGAGCTGGAAGCACGGTCGGTTTTGTCATACATCGCCATGATGAGCAGGAAGCTGCTCTGGGATTTCACCACCGTCACGCCGGATTGGGTGACTTCGGTTGGCAGGCGGGATTCGGCCTGTTGCACCTTGTTCTGTACCTGCACCTGAGCGGTGTCCGGGTCGGTACCCTGTTCGAACGTCACGGTGATGGTCACCTGGCCATCGGAACTGCTGGTGGAGGTGAAATAGAGCAGGTTATCGAGCCCGGTAAGCTGTTGTTCGATAACCTGGGTCACGCTGTTTTCCAGGGTTTGCGCCGATGCGCCGGTGTAGGTGGCGGTGATTTTTATCGAAGGGGGCGCCACGTCCGGGTATTGCGCGATGGGCAGTGTGCGGATAGCCAGCACCCCGGCCATCATGATCAGTATGGCGATCACCCAGGCAAAGACCGGGCGACGCACGAAGAAGCTGGAGAACATCAGGCTTTGCCTCCGTTGTTTTGCACTTCAACGGCTTTCGCCTCTGAACCGGCGGTGACTTTATCGGTACCTTCAACAATCAGCTTGTCGCCGCTTTGCAGCCCTTTCAGGACCAGCCATTTATCGCCGTAGGTGTCACCCGTTTCGACGCTGCGCTGCTCGACCTTGTTTTGAGCGTTGACCACCAGCGCCGTGGCATTGCCTTTGCTGTCGCGGGTGATGCCCTGTTGTGGGGCGAGAATGGCGTTTTCCATCACGCCTTCATTGACTCTGGCGCGGACAAACATGCCGGGCAGCAGTTGCTGATGCGGGTTAGGGAAGATAGCGCGCAGGGTGACAGAACCGGTGGCTTCATCCACGGCCACTTCGGTCAGCGCCAGTTTGCCGGTTTCGCTGTAGGTGCTGCCATCTTCCAGAATCAGCGATACATTCAGCGTGCTGTCGTTACTGGCGAGCGCCTGCTTACGTAAACGCAGCAGGTCGGCACTGGAGCGGGTGAGATCGACATACATGGTGTCCAGCCCGCGCACGGTTGCCAGCGCCGTGGTTTGTTCGGCAGTGACCAGCGCACCGGGAGTAACAGACGAGATACCAATCCGCCCGCTAATCGGCGACGTGATGGTGGTCCAGTTCAGGTTGATACGCGCGCTTTCCAGCGCCGCCTGTTTGGCGCTGACGCTGGCGCGGTCCTGCGCACAGGTAGATTTCGCGTCGTCGGCATCCTGCTGTGATACGCCGTTGTCTTTTACCAGCAGCGCATAGCGGCGCGCTTTCTGACAGTCGGATTCCACCAGCGATTGCGCCTGTTTGAGTGAGGCATCGGCTTCATTGAAGGCGGCACGATAGCTGGACGGATCAATCTGATACAGCGGCTGGCCAGCTTTCACGGTGTCACCTTCGGTGAAGAGGCGCTTCTGAATGATGCCGCCAACTTGCGGGCGGACTTCCGCGCTTAGCGAGGCCGAGGTGCGCCCGGTCAGGGTGCTGAATACGGCAAGCGGTTGGCTCTGGAGCGTGACGACCCCGACTTCCTGGACCGCGTTGTGTTGTGCAGGTGGCGTGGCATTGTCGCAGCCAGTTAATGCGAATAATGCCACGACGGTGGTTTTTATTAACTTCATTATATTTTTCCGGCGTGTAAAAGGCCTGCCCGTTGATAATCAAAGGGCGGCTGGTTGACCATATTTTGGCGATGGCAATACGCCACTTCCGCTATTAGCGGAAATGATGACGGGCGATGTCGTTATACATCGCCTGAAATTCGTTTAATCCCGGATTATTTTTCAGTAAATAACATATGCATTATGTCCTGATATATTTTCTGTAATTGCGCCGGGTCGCATTTTTGCGGCGTCAGGTTTCTAAAAATGGTGCCTTCTATCAGCGACGCCATAATCTCCACGCAGCAGCGGACACGGCTATCTTCAAGATGCGGGTGCGCCTTTTTCAGGTGGGCGCAGGCGGTTTCATACATGCGCGCATCGGCCTGCGCCATCATTGCTGCAACGCGTGGATTGCGGGTTGCCTCGGCCGCCACTTCCAGCATCAGTGCATCATCGTCGTGGCTGAGCGTTTGCCGCCAGGCCAGCACCTGCGGGATATGCTGAGTCTGGGCGTTGCTTTCCATTTCCGCGATACGGTAGTCGATGATGCGGCGGATCATCTCTTCGATAATGGCGTCTTTACTGGCGAAATAGCGATAAATCTGCCCGACGCTCAACTGAGCCTCCAGCGCGATTTGCGACATGCTGGCCGCGTGAAAACCGCTGGCACGAAAGCAGCGCCGCGCCGCGACAATGATTTCGTCCTGGCGCATCTGATGGCGTTCTTGCTGCGAGACTTTTTGTGTCATGCCGGGCTCCGGGTAGTGGTTTTGAGAATGATCGTTCTCATTTGCCGTAAGAATATATGAATTTTGCGCCAGACGTTAAGCATTTTCTGAGGAGATAATATGGATTTACAAAAGTCCATATTGTGGAGAAATAATGAAGAAGATAATGGGGGAATTAAGGAGAAAGGTGTCGATAAGCCATTGGGAATATTAATGGGGGTAATATCCATAATATTTGTGTGTATCATTAATTAGCGTTGCGCTAATGAAGTAAGAATATGGTTCAACTTTCACCTTTGAGAGCAGACCAGGACACGGCTTACGTTCTCAGATATCGAAGGGAAACGCAGTATGTCTGTTTGACCTGGAGGTTTTTTTGTAAGCATGAAGATGAGAGTGGATAAGTGGCATCCATGCGTTATGCTTTTCACGCGTCCTGGATAGGTCATCTATACCGAGACCAGGTGATCAGTGGAGGTGATGGTGCCGAAGCCCACTGGTTGGTAGCAATCTTAAAGGGAATATCATTATGGCTGACAATACCTCACAGTTTTCTGGCGTATCAGGTTCCATGGGGACGTCCGGAATGAACAATCCGAATGACGTGAAAGCGTTGCAAAAGATGATTATTGATGCCGGATATAATCACATCCGTGGAAATAATATCTGCTTAAGATGAAAAATAATCTCATTAATTACCGTAAAGCTGATTGAATATATGAGCAATGAGTTAACTTGCCAAAGAATAAGGTATTTGCAATGAAACCTTTACGTGCAACGCTGGCGCTCCTGTTTCTGATGCCTGCAGTTTCATATGCGGCTCTTTATGAAGGGATGGAGAGAGATGTTTGCTTTAAAAATCAGAGCAATATACATATTGCTTATGATTGTCTGTCAAAAAAAACGGCGGAATCTTCGCATGCTCTGGATAATATTATTGCTGAGACGAATAAGCAAATAAAAATTAACAATCCAGGTCCGTTCTTCCGCAGCGAAGATCCGAAATTGACGATAGGGGATATCTACAGTAAATCATTTCTGGCTGCACAAGTGGACTGGAAAGCATATAGAGAAAATTTATGCCTGGCTGTCGCGTCACAAATAGGTGAGGATGCAAATGACTACCAGTCATATATTGATCAATGTGTGATTAATTTGAATAAGCGGCATGTTGAAGAAATAAAGATGATGGATATTAAATCTGGGCATAACTGAAATGGCTGGGCTGAAAAGTTACGGTAAGGCCTGTTGGTATTTTGGGATAAATGGCTCCTGAATTCTTAACGTGAGGCGTGGTGATTGAGAGATCCCCCGGTGGCGCTGCACTTGCCGGGGCTACGTGGTAGATACTGTGAACGTCTGCAACCTTTTTAGCCAGGCTGACCCGTTTCCCAGCATGACAACCACAGCGACATCTTTGTGTCCCCCTGTCACGTTCACGGGTTCTGTCGCGACAGAAAAGCAAGGAACATACAGTGAACGAAACCCGCCTTCCGAGCCGCATTTTCCCCCTCACCCTGGCCCTCTCCCCAAAGAGGAGAGGGGACCGTTCGTGCTCGCATTTTTGTGGGGATTCCTCAGCCCCTGTACGGTCCGGATAAGGCGTTTACGCCGCATCCAGGGTTGGCCTAAAGGTGAGAACAATTCTCAATATTATTGCCGCCTGGCGGGGGCAATGGTAATCTGTAGGCGTTTTTCAGGGCGTCGACCCGGAAATTTTCGCGCATCCCCGGTGGAATGTTGAACATTGGACAGGATCACAATGGCTGCCCGCTATGCAAAAAAGACACTTTTCCGTTGAAGATTTTATCGGGTTTGGCGAACGCTACGGCATTGATTATCGCTTCCCGTCACTCTCTGCCTGCCGCGACGTCAGTAAAGAAAAACACATTGTGATTCAGGGCGATGTCGAAGAGATGTCGTTCTCATCCGGTCTCAACCTCACCAGCTCAGATATTCGCGTCCTGCAACCCTATGAAACCACCTCTTTGCATAGCTGCCCGCTCTATATGCTGGTGGTGCTGGAAGGCAGCGTGATGCTGCGCGTCAACGGTCAGGAATTTGTGGTGCGCTCCGGTATGGCCTTTACCTCGCGCCTTGGCGAGCAGCAGGTGATGAACGCCGTACACCTTGCCGACTACCACTTACGCACGCTTTCGCTGGGCGTAGATCCGGCGCGCTGCTGGCAATCGCCGCTGCTCTCTGCGTTGCTTCAGCAGTGGGAAAACGGCGGTGCGCCAACCTTCTTATGGCAGGTGCCGGGCTTTTTGCTCTCTGGCCTGCAATACATCCAGCAGTCCAGCCAACCGGGGCTGTCGCGCCAGTTAATGCTCGAAGGCGTCATGCTACAACTGTTAGGTCACGGCCTATCACAGCGCCTGCAAAATCACACATCCCGCCATGCCCCCAGCGGCGAACAACATCGGCTCGAAACCGTGCGTCGCTTGCTGGAGCAACAGCCGGAGAAAGAGTACACCCTCACGGAACTGGCCCAACTGGCCGCCATGAGCAGCAGCAGCCTGCGGACCAAGTTTCGCCAGGCCTATGGTCACTCGGTGTTTGATTATCTTCGCGATTGCCGTCTGGAGCTGGCCCGCCGCTACCTTGCTCAGGGGTACAGCGTGCAACAGGCTGCATGGATGTCGGGCTATCAGCATGCCACCAATTTTTCTACCGCCTTTCGCCGTCGCTATGGCATTACCCCCGGAGAGGCGCGCCACGCCTGTTAATCCCCGTTATTCATCCGGTCATCCACGGGCCTGTAGACCAAAGTTCCACTGTTGTGATCTGTTTTGTCACCGCGCATACGTCTCTTGTCATTGCGCATAGCTGCCGCCGTCGGCAAAAGGGTAATAATTCTTATTTACAATAAAAACGGCTTCTGGAGATTTTCATGTTCGCAAAAACGCGACTGGCGCTGATGATTGGCTGCATGACGGGTGGATTGAGCGCGACGGTCCTGGCACAGGACACCTCGTCGACAAAAGAAGAGACGGTGGTGGTGACCTCACAAATGCAAAGTGGCGCAACCAAGCTGGAAACGCCGGATATCGAAACCCCGCAGTCGGTCTCTATTGTGACGCGCCAGCAGTATGAAGAGCAGGGGGCCACCAGCGTGCGCCAGGCGGTGGGCTACACGCCGGGTGTCTATGCCAACCAGATTGGTGCCTCCAACCGCTTTGATTACATCGTCTTGCGCGGCTTTTCCGATGGGAGTCTGGATAATATCTATCTCGACGGCCTGAAAATGATGGGTGACACCAACTCGCACAGTTCGTTGGTGGTGGACCCGTGGTTCCTCGACAGTATCGAAGTGGTGCGCGGCCCGGCTTCCGTACTGTATGGTCGCTCTTCGCCTGGCGGGATTGTGGCGCTGAATTCCCGTAAACCATCGTTTGATCCAGGGGGCGAAATCAAAGTGTTCGCCGGGAATAACAACCAGCGCGGTGCGGCCTTTGATGTGACCGGCCCGGTGGATGATAACGACCGCGTTGCCGTACGTTTAACCGGCATGACCCGCTATGCGGATTCCCAGTTCGATCCCTTAAAAGAAGAGCGCTACGCCCTGATGCCGAGCCTCACCTGGCGCATCACCGATAGCACACGCCTGGATCTGATGGCCTATCTGCATCGCGATCCGGAAGGCGGTAGTCACTCGGGCTTACCGTATGAAGGCACCGTTGTCCCTCACGCCGGGCAGAAAATTTCTAATACCTTTTATGAAGGGGAAGACGATTACGACAAATACGACCGCCGCGAAAACATGGTCGGCTACAACTTCGAACACGCCTTTGATAGCGGCTGGTCAGTACGCCAGAAATTGCGCTATCTGCACACTAAAGTGAACCTGAATCAGGTGTATGCGGCAGGCTGGCTCAACGATACCGAACTGAACCGTGGCTATTCCGGTTCTGATGAAAAGATGAATGCCATCACGCTCGACAACCAACTGGATGGCAGTGTGGAGACCGGCCCGGTTAACCATCGCCTGTTGATGGGGGTGGATTACCAGCGCCGCAGCAATAATGTGGCCGGTTACTACGGCGCTTTCCCGGCGATCGACGCGTTTAACCCGGTGTATGGCGCAGATCCGGATTACATCACGCAGTACAGCAGCGAGAAGCATAAGCTGGAGCAGACCGGGATCTACGTCCAGGATCAGATGTCACTCAATAAGTGGCGGCTGACGCTGGGCGGCCGCCACGATCAGGTGAAGGTCACAAACGTTAATAAGCTCAATGATACCAGCGATACCCTGGATCAAGGCCATTACAGCAGCCGTGCGGCATTGCTGTATCTGTTCGATAACGGGATTGCGCCTTACGTTAGCTACTCAACCGCGTTCACGCCGACCAGCTTTACCGATGAAAACGGCAAGATCCTGGAGCCGATGAAGGGGAAACAGTGGGAAGCCGGGTTGAAATTCGAGCCGGAAGGGACGCAGACGATGTACAGCGCCTCGGTGTTCCGCATCAACCAGAAAAATATCGCCACCAAAGAAGAGCCAACCGATCCGTACCGTTCTATCGGCGAGATAGAATCCGAAGGGGTGGAACTGGAAGCGGTGGGGCAGTTAACGGATAGCCTGCGTCTACAGGCGGCCTATACCTACACCGATATTCGCTACAAGAAGAGCAGCCCGGAAGAGCAGGGCAAGCGCGCCGTCTACGCTCCGCGTAATCAGGCCAGCGCCTGGCTGAGCTACGATGTGAAGAGCGGGCCGCTGGACGGGCTGACCGTCGGTTCCGGCGTGCGCTATGTGAATGGCATTACCTCGGATCGCCAGAACACGCATACGCTACCGTCCTATACACTGGTGGATTTGGCGGTCGGCTATGACCTGTCGAAGGTGGGTTTGAAAGGGCTGAGCGCGCAGGTTAACGTCAATAACCTGACGGACAAGAGCTATATTGCCTCCTGTAACTCGCTCTCTTACTGCTACTTTGGTGCCGAGCGCAGCATTGTGGGCAGCCTGTCGTATAAGTTCTGAGTGTCTTGAGAACTCCCGGGTGGCGGCGCGCACGCGCCTTACCCGGGATACGATTTTACCGGGGCCGCGGTGCGGTGGTTTGGTAGCCCCGGTAAGCGAAGCGCCACCGGGGAAGGAAAACGAAGGGGAGATTAACTCTCTTCCATCGCGAAATGAATAGCTTCGCCCAGCTTCGAAATGGCCTCGCGATACCGTTCAGTCAGCGGCAGGGCGCAGTTAATGCGCAGGCAGTTGCGGTATTTCCCCGAGGCGGAAAAAAGCGAGCCCGGCGCAATCTGGATTTTCAGCCGACAAAGCTGGCGCGAGACACAGAGCATATCCACCCCTTCCGGTAGCTCCACCCACAGCATATAGCCACCTTTTGGCCGCGTAACGCAGATTCCGCATGGAAAATACTGGCGGATCCAACAGGTATAGGTTTCCAGGTGCTGCTGATAAAACTGGCGCATCCGGCGAATATGGCGATGGTAGTGGCCGTCGCGAATAAACGCCGCCATCGCCAACTGATTAGTGGGCACTGTGCTGCCGATAGCGGCATATTTCATATGCAGCACCCGATCGCGATAGCGCCCCGGTACAATCCAGCCCACACGCAGCCCCGGCGCGACCGATTTGGTAAACGAACTGCACAGCAACACGCGGCCATCGATATCAAAAGATTTAATGGTGCGCGGGCGGGGATAATCGGTGACGAGCTCGCCATAGATATCGTCTTCGAAAATGACAATGTCATGGCGCTGCGCCAGCGCCAGTATCGCTTTTTTGCGCGCATCCGGCATGATCGAGCCCTGCGGGTTGCTGCAACTCGGCACGAGGATCACCCCTTTGATCGGCCACTGTTCCAGCGCAAGTTCCAGTGCCTCAATGCTGATCCCGGTTTCCGGATCGGTTGGGATCTCCATCGCTTTAATGCCAAAACCGCGCAGTAACTGCATGGTGCCATAGTAGGAAGGGGACTCCACGGCCACGATATCACCCGGTTTACACACCGAAAGCAGGGCGATGCTCAGCGCGCCGTGGCAGCCGTTGGTGATCACGATATCTTCCGGGTCCACCACCGTGCCGCCATCAACCATCAGGCGGGAGATCTGCTCGCGCAGTTCGCGGCGTCCTTGCAGGGCGTCGTAGCTCAGAATGTCGCACTGATTGTGCTGCACCAGACGCGCCATTTCGCGCCACAGCGGTTTCAGCGTCGGTTGCGAAATGTCCGGCGCCCCGCCGCCAAAATTGAGCATCTCTTTGTCCGAACGGGCATCGAGCAGTGTGAGCACTTCATCCCACTGCGTCACTTCTACCGGGCGCTGAACCGGGCGCGATATGGCAGGCACTGGCGGTTTGGCTTTGCGCGGGGCGACAAAATAGCCCGAGCGCGGCTGCGGGGTGATCAACTGTAGGTTTTCCAGCACCTGATACGCCTGCTGTACGGTGCTGATGCTTACGCCGTGCTCCTGGCTCAGATTCCTGACGGATGGCAGTTTCTCGCCATGGCGGTAGAGCCCTTGTTCAATGCGCTCCGCCAGTAAGGTGGCCAGGTTTTCATAACGTGTCATGCTGTATCCTTTGTTGTCACCATACAGATTGTAAAACCAGTACAGATGGCGGAGAAAAATGCCGTTCAGATACAGTTGTAGGCGATCTGTATGTTAAAGAAAAGTAATTTCTGCGTCTGTATTGCATACAGGAATTCCAGAGAAAATAGGGCTCTGTTCAGGTGAGGAGAGACGCGATGGAATTCTTTGAAAATAGACCGCAACGACCATTTTTCGGGTTCGTACAACTGTGGCATTGGGTGAAAAGAAAATGGGAACGGCGCAAGACGCGGATAATTTTGAGCAATCTTAGCGATGAGCAACTGAAAGACCTGGGATTGCGTCGTGACGATCTGGGTTATTGATCCCCCAAAAGTGCGGAGATAACATCTTGTTATTTTCCGCCTTTTATGGCGTAGACTATGCTTAATGCCATTATCACTACGGGGGATTCACCATGCATTATATGGGCAGTAAAGACGACGATAAAAAAGAGAACGAAGGCGGCAACGTCACTCAGATGATGCAGCAGAAGTTGCTGGATTCGCGCTCGATCATTATCTCCGGTGAGATTAACCAGACGCTGACCGAAAAAGTGGTGACCCAACTGCTGCTGTTGCAGGGGATCAGCGATGCGCCGATCAAAATCTACCTGAACAGCCAGGGCGGCCATGTTGAAGCTGCGGATACCATTCACGACATCATTAAATTCATCAAGCCGGAAGTGCATATCATTGGCACTGGCTGGGTGGCGAGCGCCGGGATCACTATTTTCCTGGCGGCGAAAAAAGAGCATCGCTACGCGCTGCCAAACACTCGCTTTATGATCCATCAGCCGCTGGGCGGCGTGCGTGGCCAGGCCAGCGACATTGAGATTGAAGCGAAAGAGATCATCCGCATGCTGGATCGCGTTAACCGTCTTATCGCCGATGCGACCGGGCAACCGGTTGAGAAAGTGAAACAAGACACTGACCGCAACTACTGGATGAACCCGCAAGAAGCGATTGATTACGGCATTGTCTCCCGCGTAGTAAACAGCTACGGGGACCTGAAGCTGGATTAATTACCCCTCTCCCGATCCCCTTCCTGTGCGAGGGGGATCAAATCCACGTTATTTCCTTTCACCGTAGAAAAAATTTCACTTCTCCGAATGCACTAAATTCTTCACACTGTCGGCGATGGTGAATACGGAGAAACGGCATGAATAAAAGTTATAAAGCCGCACTGGTGATGATAGCGACGCTCAGTGCGCCGGCAATGGCAGAAAACAATAGCACCACGTTTAACCACAAAGATTGGGAAGTCGTTTGTGACAACACGCTGACCTGTCGCGCTGCGGGTTATAGCAAGGAAGAAGAAGCCAGCGGGTCGGTACTGCTGGTGCGTAAAGCCGGTGCGGATGCTCCGCTTGTTGTTGATGTTGTGCTCGCGGAAATGGAATCCGATGAGACTGCACCGCAGTCCAAATTGGTTCTGTGGATTGATGACAAAGAGATCGGTGAAGTTGAGCCGGAGGACACCGATACATGGCGGTTGTCTCCCGCGCAAACTCAGGCGCTGATCGAGGCAGTAAAAGGCAGCGGCAAAGTCGAATTTAAAGGCGGTGCAAAGCCGTTCGAGCTGTCTGGCGATGGCGCGACAGCGGTGCTGCTGAAAATGGATGATGTGCAGGGGCGTCTGGACACCCCCGGCGCGCTGGTGAAGAAAGGCGATAAACCGGAAAGTAGCGTACCGGCGGCGAAAGAGCCCCCGGTGATTCAGGCGGCCAAAGTGAGCGATGCGCAGGAGCGCGTGCTCAATGAAACGGAAGTCGCCGCGCTTAAGCCTAAATTGATTGCTTCGTTACCGAAAGACACCAATTGCGAGCGTTTGAAATCACCGGACCCGCAGGCGGATGAGGGCGATAACGATATCAGTCTGACGCCGCTTGACGATACCCATGCGCTGATTTCCACGCTCTGCTGGCGCGCGGCGTATAACGAAGGCTATGGCTTCTGGGTTATCGACAGCAAGCTCGCGGGCGAACCCGTGCTGGTGACCGATTCCGCGTCGGATTACAGCGATGGCCTGATTTCGCTGGGTCAGCGTGGCCGCGGGATAGGCGACTGCTGGGCATCCGCGGAGTGGGTGTGGGACGGTAAAGCATTTACCCAGAGCAGCGAATCCACCACCGGTATGTGCCGCTACATTCGCGCGGGCGGCACCTGGGATCTCCCGTCATTTGTTGCGCAGGTCAAAGAGCCGGAATAAGGCATTTATCGTTGAATGGCATCCCGGTTTACCCTTTTGGTGTTTTTGGGTAAGCAGGGTGCCATTGTATTCATATACGGGTAACGTATTTCATACCTGAATGGATGTCACTTCACATGCACACCAAACCCGCTCTCGCCTGGTGCGATATCCGGGCGCAGGGTCAGTGCGGGAATGGCGTAATCCCCGGCATTTTGCCGACGGAAGGGTAGCGGTTCCGCCTGCCAAAGCGTGTCCAGACGCTGTGCCAGTTGCTGGCAATACGCTGTATATTTCTCATCATCTGTCTTGCTGGTGCGATAAATCACCAGCGGCGGCAACACTTCGAAGCCCGGATAAAACAGCATCCCGTGCTGGATGGGGAACAGAATATCGTCGATTGGGCCGTTGATCCCACGGGGGCTATAGTGTGATTCCCAGCCGCCTGTCGTCACCAGCAACATCGCCCGCTTGCCTGACAGACTCCCCTCGCCATAGCGATCGCCCCAGTGAGTGTCGCTGTGTTCGCCCACACCATAGGCAAATCCATAGGCGTAAACCCTGTCGAACCACCCCTTCATAATGGCAGGCATCGAAAACCACCACAGCGGAAACTGGAAAATGACCGCGTCTGCCCAGCGTAATTTCGCCTGTTCGCCAGCGATATCCGCACTTTGCAAACCCTGCTCAAAGGCCTTTTTTGAATCCAGTGACGGGTGGAAATGGTCACCCGCCAGCGGGGCCAGCGTGTCGCTGGCATCCAGTTGTGATTTCCAGTTCATGGCGTAGAGATCGGATACCTGCACGTGGTGTCCGCTATTTTCCAGATGCGAAATGGCAAAGGCATTCAGCGCACCGTTCAAAGAGTGGGCTTCGGGATGGGCGTAAACAATCAAAACATTCATTGTGTGTACCTGGTGTTGGGAAAGTCACCCCACGGTAATGAATGGGAAGGTATAGTAGAAATTAATTACTGATATTGCAGGTATAGCCATGGTTAATTTCCGTCGTATCGATTTGAATCTGCTGGCGACGCTGGATGTCCTGTTGACCGAACTTAACGTGACGCGGGCGGCGCAACGGCTCAATTTGTCGCAGCCCTCGGTCAGCGTGCAGCTTGCCCGCCTGCGGGAGATCTTTGGTGACCCGCTGTTGCTGCCGGGGCCGCGTGGCATGCAGCCGACCGCCCGTGCCGATGAACTGCGTCTACCGCTGAGACAGGCGCTTGATGCGCTGGAAAGCGCCGTTTCGTCCGGTAGCCCTTTTGATCCGGCGAGTGCCGATCTCACCTGGCGGATCGTGGCGACGGATTACACCGAGTCGGCCGTGGTGTTGCCTGCGCTCAACAGCCTGCGGGCGGCCGCACCGGGTACCCGTCTGGCGCTCTTCGAGCTCAATCCCCCGCAGATTTTGCGCCAGGCGGAGCAGGGCGATGTCGATCTGATCTTTCATACCCGTGAAGGAGCGCCGCCTGCATTGCATCAGCGACTGCTGTTTACCGAACGCTATGTGCTGGCCGGGCGGCTGAATCACCCGGCCTTAAAACGTCGCCCGACGCTGGCGCAATTCTGCAGGCTGGAGCATGTGATTGTCTCGCCGGAAGGCGGGGGCTTTAGCGCGATAACCGATGAGGTGCTGGCAAAGAGTGGGCTTTCACGGCGCGTCGTACTCTCTGTGCCACATTTCTTGTTTATGCTGGAGGCGCTGGCCACCAGCGACCTGGTAGCCGTACTGCCGGAACGTCTGGTGAAAAAGGCAGGAGCCTTGCAGGTGGTGGAGCCGCCCGTGCCGCTGCCGGGGTTCGATATGCTGATGCTCTGGCATGAACGTCTGCACCGTGACCCGGCACACCAGTGGCTGCGACAGCACTTACTCGACTGCCTTTAATTTCTGCTGAGATGACAACATGTTAAAAGGTCTGAATCACCTGACGCTGGCGGTCAGCGATATTGCCAGCAGCATCGGTTTTTACCATCATCTGCTGGGGTTACCCCTGCATGCATGCTGGGATAACGGCGCGTATCTGAGCTGCGCCGATCTGTGGCTCTGCCTGTCGCTGGACGCGCAGCGGCGGTACATCGCCCCGCAGGAGAGCGACTACACCCACTATGCCTTTAGTATCGATGAAAATGATTTTGCTACATTTGTGGCACGCCTTACGCAAGCGGGGGTAACGTCGTGGAAAGAGAACAGAAGCGAAGGGGAGTCGTTCTATTTTCTCGACCCGGACGGGCACAAGCTGGAAGCCCACGTGGGTAGCCTCGCGCAACGGCTGGCCGCCTGCCGCGCGAAGCCATACAAGGGGATGGTGTTTTTTGACAAGTAGCCCCGGTAAGCGCAGCGCCAACGGGGAAATCCCGGATGGCTACATGCGCTGAATACTATTTATACCCACTATACCTACAAATGCATTGGTGCTGGTGTGGATAGTGGGTATACTCTCTTTGCGCTGTTAAAAGGGAGACATTATCGAAAGGGATGACAAGCAGAGAACTCATGAAACAACTGCAAGAGCGTGGCTGGGTTCTTGACCGGGTGAAAGGAAGTCACCACACATTCGTGAAGGCGGGGGTAGCGTAGGTCATTACGGTACCTCACCCTGAAAAGGATATTGCAAAGGGAACATTGCAGAAGGTCCTGAAACAAATGTAATTAAAGCGGCACCGGGCCGGTGCCCTTTCAATCTTAATAGAGGTAAACCATGAAATTTCCGATCTATCTGCATCAGGCTGATAGCGGCAGTTTCTCCGGGTTTGTACCGGACATCACGGGCTGCTATTTCGCAGGTGAAACGATTGATGCCGCGATCGCTGATGCCTGGAATGCGATCGACGCTCATCTGGATTATGTCACTGAGAAAGGAGAACTCGTGCCACAGGCGCAGAGCATTTCCGTGCATATGAATGATGAAGATTGCCAGGGTGGTATTTGGGCTTATGTCGATGTTGATTTAAGCAAATATGACAGTAAAGCGGTGAAGTTAAATATTACATTGCCGCAAAATTTATTAGTAAAAATAGACACCTATGTTGAGCTTCATCGGGAGTACGGATCGCGAAGTGGTTTCTTTGCCGATCTGGCGCGCCGGGAGCTTCAAAAAAGCGCGTAACCCCTTTTTCAGTGGTGCGTGCGGCCCGCCTTACACGGCGGGCTTTCAATCCCTCATCCCAGCCAGACAGACAGCTCCACATCCTCGCTAAACGGCGTCGACAAATAACCATTTTCTGGCGAGCGGACTTTTTCCAGATACGGCGGGTAATAATCGGCGTTATCGGCGACGATCAGCGCGCCTTTTCTCAGGTGCGGCTCCAGTAACGCCAGAATTTCTGGGTAGAGCGATTTCGCGCCGTCGAGCAGCACCAGATCAATCGATTCAGGCAGATCCTGACGCAGGGTTTCCAGCGCATCGCCTTCGCGGATCTCAATCAGATCGCTCACGCCACCCAGGTTAAAATGCTGCCGGGCGCGCGCCGCTTTGGAGGGCTCGAACTCGCAGGTAATCAACCTGCCGCCACCGTTATCACGCAGTGCCGCCGCCAGATGGAGCGCGGAGATCCCAAACGAGGTGCCGTACTCGACAATAGTGCGCGCGTTACTGCTGCGCGCCAGCATATACAGCAGTGTGCCGGTCTCTTTTGACACCGGTAGCCACAGATCTTTCAGGCGCCCGTAAAGATCCCGGTAGTCGGTTTTGCTTTGTAACAGGCGCATCTGTTCCTCTTCGGAAACATCATCCAGTACGGGGCTGGTGGTTGCCTCGGCCTCGGCAAACAGACGTTCCAGCAACAGGGCCAGCGGTGCGGTGGTGAGGGTGGTCATGGTCATGCAGGACTCCAGTATAAAATATGACGAATTATTCGCATTTAGAATATGATGGATTCGTCACATTCACTATTCGCATTCCTTTCGCTGGAGACTCACCCGATGACATCCCGTTCAACCCCGCGTATTTCCTCACGAAAACAGCCGCGTCAGGCACGTTCTACCGCGCTGGTGACGGCAATCCTGGAAGCCGCTATTCAGGTTTTAGCCGAGGAAGGAGCACCGCGTTTTACCACCGCGCGGGTGGCCGAACGTGCGGGCGTCAGCGTTGGTTCGGTGTATCAGTACTTTCCCAATAAAGCTTCGATTCTTTTCCAGCTCCAGCTTGAAGAGTGGCAGCGTACGTCCGCACTGATGCGGGAGATTTTGCAGGACGCCCGTTATCCGCCACTCCAGCGAATGCGCACGCTGGTGCTGGCTTTTGTGCGCTCGGAGTGTGAAGAGGCTGCGATGCGCACCGCGCTGGATGATGCTGCGCCGTTGTATCGCGATGCGCCGGAGGTGATGGCAGCAAAAGCCGCGGGGGAAGGTATCTTTCAGACCTTTGTGCAGGAGGTGTTACCGAGTGAGACGCCCGCCAGACAGGCGCAGGTCTGCGAACTGGTGACCACCACCATTGGCGCGGTGGGCAAGGCGTTCTCTTCTGTGCCGCGTAGCGAGGCGGAGATCACCGCGTTTGCGGCAGAACTGGGGGAAATGGTGTGCGGATATCTGCAGTTGAAAGACGAAATGTCACGCCGCGGCGATTGAAAAATCATTCGTAAGGTTTATATATATGAGGTCGCCATAATCAGAGGGTGTCTATGGACGGGGAAGGGAGTCAGCGGTTATTGCAGCCGGGCGAGATCCGTCTGGCCAGAAGTGTCTTCGGTAATAGTATTGAATACCATAAAGTCTGGGTGCATCACGAAAGCTATTTCCCGTTTGGCTTACAGCCGCAAAGTGCGGGAATGGCCCCCGATGGCGAGCTCTATTTTCGCGAATGGTACCGGAACGATTTTTCGCGAGAGTCGCATCCTTTTCAGCATATTTTCATTCATGAACTCAGCCATATCTGGCAGCGTAACCGCGGCATGAATGTGCGTGTTAATGGCTTAGTCAGTGGGCTGGTGAGTTACCGCTACCATTTAAATGGGCGACCTTTACGACGTTATTCGATGGAACAGCAGGCACAAATCATTGCCGATTATTTCATTCTCAAAACTTACGGCTATGCTTCCTGGATGGCATTAAGAGCGAGAGGCGATGTGACGCTTGACGGGGATCTCCGTGAGTCCCGCATGTTGCCTGAATATCAAAAAACGTTGCAGGGGTTTCCATGGTGCTAAGAAAGGGGATAACACGCGGTATGTTATTACTGGCGTCCCTGCTGGCACTGACTGGCTGTCCGGGCTCAGGCGACAGGCTAAGGCCCGATGAAACCACCTCGGTGAAGCGTACAGCAAATAATGAAGTCTGCTTTGCCGTTCATCATGCGGGAGATTACCAGCCGGTATTTATCTCTATTAATCCGCGCAATATTCCGCCCCCGAAACATAAATATACTTTGATGCCGCCCTTAAAGGTGAAAGATGCGCAACTGTGTATTCCGCCCTCTTTCTATACTTTCGCCAGCGACGGGCAATTTATCGTTAAGTACATCCTCAAATCGAGAACCCAAAGCCCGCCGACACGCAGCGTAGTGGTAGGGGTTGACGTTTCAAAAGGGGAAATAAGTGTCTTCCCCTTAGCAAACAGTGAAATCACTCGCTAAAGGATGAAAGTAAGACGGAACAGCAAAAAGGAGGCTCCATGGCCGATTCTCTGGCGCTGGCGGCAGGCCAGCTTTCTCTTAATGCATGGCAGGGGAAGTGGGATGAGGCCCTGGCTGTCCTCGAACAATATCCCTCGCTGATTAATCATGTTTCGCAGAAAAAAGGCTATTCCGCGCTGCATCAGGCCGCGTGGCACGGTGCGGATTTAACGGTCATTGGGCGCTTGTTGCAGTTCGGCGCGGATACCCAGCTCAAGACGCACGATAAACAGCAAACGGCGTATGACATTGCCGTTAAGAAGCATGCGCAGCGCCAGGATCTGTGGTTTGTGCTTTATCCGGCCCCGCGAACGCTCGCCCAGTTAATGCGTAAGATTTTCGCCCAGGGCATGCCGGAGTTGATGAATTATCCCGATAAGTTGCTGATGGACAATCTGGTGATGTTGCTCAGTGATGAAGAGTGTGTTTCGCCAACGGCCAGTGTGAAGGAGCGCTTTTATGGCGCCTTTATGGCGATGACGGGAACATCGCTCTCTACGCCCTTTGTACGCCACGCCTCGATTCCCCCGCACTGGTGGGTGGATACCGACTACTGGCGTGATGAATTTTTACCCCAACTCCTGGCATTGGAAAAACGCAAATCATGCATTCCGCTGGAACACAGTTGGGCAACGATTGGCGATCTGCTGACACCGGACCACTCTGGTTGGGGACTCAGAGGCGACCCCTGGTTATGGATGGAGATGCGCAAATCGTTATCCCGTGTCCCGCTGCCGGACACGCTAAAAGAGCTGACCGCGCTGCTGCGTAACGTTGTGCTCGCGCGAACCAATTCATCCATGCTTGATGACGATGCGGTCTATATCCCGCGTTTTTGCCGCGGCGGTATGAGCAGCGGCCATATTTCACTGCGTTTCTGGGAACAGAAAGCCATCCCCTCCATTGTGGAGCGCGCCGGGTGGCTAAGGGAGATGTGGGGGGCGGGGGAGCGGGGGTAAGGTGTCGCTTGTTCAGGAAATATGTTTGTTCATGCTGCGTGAACAATGGTCATTCGTGAACAAGAAGGTTCAGTTAACGCCTTTCAATGCCGTCACAACGTACTTGCGATTGCACAGGTAAAGGGTGTTTATACCTGTTTCCAGCATACCGGGCGCAGAGGCTATTATGTAAACAGATGGGCAGGATGCCATATGCATGTCATTTCAAAAGAGCCTTTTGAGGAAGCGGCAAAGCGAAATCCTAATGACGCCTTAGCCATACGGGCGCTGTACCGCTTAGTGTGTGAGATAGACTTCTCTTCTCCGACTGAGATGAAAGCGCTGATACCGAGCCTGGATAATTTTAAGTACCGGAATAAATGGTGGGTTCTGGATGTTGGAGGCAACAATCTGAGGGGTATCGCCTACATCGATTTTGTGAATAAACGCTTCATGTGAAGCATATTACTACCCGCGCTGAATACGACAAGTTGACCAGCACAAGTTGTTTTATGCTGACCTGAAAGAGGAGATCGGCTCTAAATCACTGGTGAGCCAGATCCTATCCGGCCATCGTTCTCTGACTATCGCTCACATTAAGGCATTATCCGCGCGTTTTGGCGTGAAACCAGAATGGTTCTTTTAACCGTCATAAACGAATGAGGCCGCTTTTCTCCCTCTCCCTTTCAGGGTGTACGGTCCGGAGACATAGTGAACGCTTGTTCGGGGACATGGTAGACACTTACAACTGAGGCATAAGAACCCGTTTATGGAGTCACTTATG
>SMDE01000010.1 GCA_004346725.1 Phytobacter diazotrophicus
AGCATTTCATAACCGACCATAAACTTACGTACCGTGGCGGAGCGTAATAACGGCGGGTAAAAATGCGCGTGCAACTGCCAGTGGCTCTGATCCTGTTGGGTGAAGGGGGCCCCGTGCCAGCCCATTGAGTAGGGGAAGGAGCACTGAAACAGGTTATCGTAGCGGCTGGTCAGTTGCTTAAGGGCCAGCGCCAGGTCGCCACGCTGCGCGTCGGTTAAGTCGGTGATCCGCAGGATATGCGCTTTGGGTAACAGCAGCGTTTCAAACGGCCAGGCCGCCCAGTAGGGCACCACGGCCAGCCAGTGTTCGGTCTCAACGACGGTACGGCTGCCGTCCTGGCGCTCACGTTCAGCGTAATCCACCAGCATGGGGGAGCCGTACTGGCGGAAATAGGCGTTCTGCAGACGGTCTTCGCGTTCGGCTTCATTGGGCAGAAAGCTGTTGGCCCACACCTGGCCATGCGGGTGCGGGTTCGAGCAGCCCATGGCCGCGCCTTTGTTCTCAAAAACCTGAACCCACGGGTAAGTGCGGCCCAGATCGGCGGTCTGTTCCTGCCAGGTTTTGACCACCGTTTCCAGCGCGCTCAGGCTCAGTTCCGGCAGGGTTTTGCTGTGATCCGGCGAGAAGCAGATAACGCGGCTGGTGCCGCGCGCGCTCTGGCTGCGCATCAGCGGATCGCTGCTTTGCGGCGCATCCGGCGTGTCGGTCATCAGTGCCGCAAAGTCATTGGTGAAGACATAGGTGCCGGGGTAATCGGGGTTTTTATCGCCGGTGACGCGCGTGTTCCCCGGGCATAAAAAGCAGTCGGGATCGTGGGCCGGCAGGGTCTGTTTCGCCGGGGTTTCCTGAGCCCCCTGCCAGGGGCGTTTGGCGCGGTGCGGCGACACCAGAACCCATTGATCGGTCAGCGGGTTGTAACGGCGATGCGGGTGATCGACCGGATTAAATTGCTGCGTCATAACCCTTCCTTTAATCGCTGTAACCCTGCGGGTGGCGGGACTGCCAGCGCCAGGTATCTTGTGCCATTTCATCGAGCGTACGGGTCACACGCCAGCCCAGTTCATTATCCGCTTTGCTTGCATCTGCCCAGTAGGCAGGCAGATCGCCATCGCGGCGGGGAGCAAAATGGTACGCCACCGGCTTACCGCACGCTTTACTGAATGCGTTAACCACGTCCAGCACACTGCTGCCAACGCCTGCGCCGAGGTTATAAATATGGACGCCTTGCTTGCCCGCCAGTTTTTCCATCGCCACAACGTGCCCGTCGGCTAAATCCATCACATGGATGTAATCGCGAACGCCGGTGCCATCAGGCGTCGGGTAGTCATTACCAAATACCGCCAGAGAGTCGCGACGGCCCACGGCCACCTGGGCAATGTAAGGCATCAGGTTGTTCGGGATACCCTGCGGGTCTTCACCCATATCTCCTGACGGATGAGCGCCCACCGGGTTGAAATAACGCAGCAGCGCAATGCTCCAGTCCGGCTGGGCTTTTTGCAGGTCGGTCAGGATCTGCTCGACCATCAGCTTGCTTTTGCCGTAGGGGCTTTGCGGGGTGCCCGTCGGGAAACTTTCGACATAAGGGATTTGCGGCTGATCGCCATAGACCGTGGCGGAGGAGCTAAAAATGAGGTTTTTGACGTTGGCCGCACGCATGGCATTCACCAGGCGAAGCGTGCCATTGACGTTGTTGTCGTAGTACTCCAGCGGTTTGGCTACTGACTCACCAACGGCTTTCAGCCCTGCGAAGTGGATAACCGCTTCGATTGCATGATCGTGCAGGATTTCAGCCAGCAGTGCTTCATCACGAATGTCACCCTGGATAAACAGGGCGGATTTGCCCCCCAGGCGTTCAAGCACCGGCACGACACTGCGTTTGCTGTTACACAGGTTGTCGAGGATGATGACGTCGTGGCCATTTTGCAGCAGTTGCACACAGGTATGGCTTCCAATGTAACCGCTACCACCTGTAACCAAAACTTTCATATATCACTCCATCAAGCGTATGTTATGAATTAACTTTAGCATAACAGAGATGGCAAAACTGTGATATGTGATAAATTAGTGGAATCGTTTACACTGCAATGTGCCACGCATTACCTGCTCACCTAACTGATTATAAATCAGATAAATAATGACGTAATGATGCATAAATTCTGAAAATGCTTTGAAACAGAGGCGGGGGAATGCCCCGCCTGTGAAAAAACTCACTCAAACTGGTAGCGCCAGTTGTCGCCGTCCGGGACAAACTGTAAACGATGCGTGATACAAGAAGGGGCATCACTGGCATGGTGGGAGACAAACAATAATTGCGTTTCGCCTTCGCCAATCAGCACATCAACAAAGCGGCGAATCAACTGACGGTTCAGCGGATCCAGCCCTTGCAGCGGCTCATCGAGGATCAGTAAGGTCGGATGTTTAACCAGCGCACGGACAATCAGCGCCAGACGCTGTTGGCCCCATGACAGGCTATGGAACGGCGCATCGGCGGTTTTCGCACTAAACCCGGCGATGTCCAGCCACTGTTGCGCCAGTTTACGCTGTTTGTCCGAAACAGCCTGATAAATGCCAATGGAGTCAAAATAGCCGGAAAGAATGACATTGCGCACGGTCGTGCTGACGCGATAGTCCAGATGCAGGCTGCTGCTGACGTAACCGATGTGTTTTTTAATATCCCAGATGGTTTCGCCGCTGCCGCGACGGCGGCCAAAAAGGGTTAAATCGTTGCTGTAGCCTTGCGCATGATCGCCCGTTACCAGGCTGAGCAGCGTCGATTTTCCCGCGCCGTTCGGCCCGCTAATTTGCCAGTGTTCCCCTGGTCGAACGGTCCAGTTGAGATGATTGATAATCGGACGATCGTTATAGGAGACGACACCCTCTTTCAGCACAATCAGCGGCTCTCCGGCGGTCAGTTGATCGCGCGCTGGCGGCGCATCTGGCTCCGGCAGCGCCATTCCCGCCAGATTCTCGCTATGCACCAGTTGCGCGATGAGCGCCTGCTGTAACAATGCCGCTTTTTCGCCGATTTCCGTTAGCGCGCAGTCAGCCAGCACGCCCGCATTCTGCACAAAATCCGGGATCTCATCGAAGCGGTTCAGAACCAGCGCCAGGGTGTAACCTTCTGCATTAAGCTCGGCGAGGAGGAGAGCGATATTTTGCCGTGAATGAACGTCCAGGCCGTCAAAAGGCTCGTCCAGGATCAGTAAATCAGGTTGCGACATCAGCGCCTGGCAGAGAAGTGTTTTGCGCGTCTCTCCTGTGGAGAGGTATTTAAAGCGGCGTGAGAGCAGGGAAGTGATACCAAAACGTTCGGCCAACTGCTGGCAGCGCGCGGCGTCTTTGACCTCATCCTGGATGATTTCTGCCGTGGTGCGTCCGGTGTCATCTTCACCGGGGCTTAGCATATCGGTGTTATTACGTTGCCACTCCTCACTGACCAGTTTTTGCAACTGTTCGAATGACAGACGGGTAATGCGTGAGAAGCGACTCTGGCGATCCCCTTTAAGGAGCGTCAATTCGCCAGCCAGTGCTTTAGCCAGCGCCGATTTCCCGCTACCGTTTGCACCGACAAACGCCCAGCTTTCACCCGACTGCAGCGTTAAGTGATCAATCGACAGCGTCCGGGTGTCGCCAAGACGAAACGTGCCTTGCGAAATTTGCAATGATGACATTATGTATCCCATTTTTTGCAGCGATACATACAGGGATACGTGGTGGCAGGCAACTTGTCAATCTACTTAGCACAACGTGGCGAGAATGACCTTGTCAGCGTTAAAATATGCCGTGACCTCAGCCGCTTCTTTTAGATCTTGCGCCTGCTGTGCGGGTACTGTCGCACATAACTGCTGGCCGTCGGGTAGCGCCAGCAGAACTTCGCACTGCAGTTCGCCACGCTCAATATGGCTGATTCGCCCCCGGAGCTGATTATCGGCCTGCTGCGCAGTGGCATGGTCGGTTGTAATGCCTACCCACGGGGCTTTCAGCAGCACCAGCACCTCTTTGCCTTGCGTCAAATCCAGGCGCTGCGCGCTTTGCGCAGTAATGGCGACTTTGAGTGATGTCGTACCATCCGCCAGAAGCACATCGACATGTTGCTGTACCTGCTGGTGGTCGAGGGCGGTAATGGTGCCAAACCACTGGTTACGGGCACTGGTTTGCAGTGAGAAACGGGAAATAGCCGCCAGCAGGCTGTTCAGCGGCATGGCATCGTCGTCGCTTAACACATCAAATGCTTTTTGCTGAATCTGACCCAGTAAATCATAGAGTTGAATAAGACGCTGACCGTAGCGGGTGATAACTGCGCCGCCGCCGCCTTTTCCCCCGGTCGCGCGTTCCACCAGCGTCTGTTCGCTGAGCTGATTCATTTCATTAATGGCATCCCAGGCACTTTTATAGCTGATGTTCGCATTCTTCGCCCCCTGGCTTATGGAACCCGTCTGTTCTATTTGTTTGAGTAAATTAATCCGGCGCGGGTCAGCGAACAGCCGTTCCTGGAGCTTAAGGGTAAGAAGAATTTCAGCCTGCATAGCGTAGTGTCCTGATGTAAAAAGAATAGTGTGAAGGAAAATCGACCTGGAGCCTAGTCTTCACCTGCACGCATTGTTTTTCTAAAGATAATGTCACAATTGTCGATAGGGGAAAGAGACACTCCACTGAAGGAACAGAATATGGCAGTTAAAAAACGCCCGGCCTTGCAAGGCGAATTGGACGGAGCCTGTGGTTTTTACGCCATCGCGAACGGCATACATTTACTGGAACCAGAACTGGCGCTCCCGGAAATCTTCCCGATAATTTTGCAGCAATACGTTTTTGATGGCGATCCAATGGGGTTTGTTAACGGCATTGCTCGCGGTTCGCTTAAAAATACCCTGAGTCGGACGATGGCGCTGTTGAACGCTGAGTATGAATTTTACGACCCGAAAACCCGCGAACAATGGCAGTTCACCTTCAGCATGCCCTACTGGCATAACGATAAACCCCGCGATCGTCGGGATATCCTCGATACGTTAAGCCTGGCGAACCATAAAGAAGGGCGCGTGATTATTCAGGCTTACGATTATAATGATGGTGAGCAGGAATATAGCCACTGGACAGTCATTTCGAAAGTGACGGACGAGGGGCTGGCCACCTGGGATTCAAGCAAAGAAGTTAAATGCATTCCATTTGATAAAATACGAGTCGATAGCATTCAACATTCGAATATTGCCCGGCCATGGAATATTCGCAGCGCGGATACGTTTGTACTGAGTCGTCAACCCTTGTAAAAGGTGACCGACGATGGCACAAAAGGCGAGTGTTTTTCTGCCAGATGCGGTTAGAATGCCCCCTTAACACTAAATGGAGTTGACCATGTTTGAGTTATTGAAAAGCTTAGTTTTTGCCGTAATCATGGTCCCTGTGGTGATGGCTATCATCCTGGGGTTGATTTATGGCCTGGGTGAGGTATTCAACCTTTTTTCAAATGTTGGTCATCGCGACCGCCCCGCGCAACGCCGCTGAATTTAAAAAACGCCCGCAATCGCGGGCGTTTTGCTATTCAAGTTCGGCATAAGCTTGCCGATATCTCATAAATCTCAGTAATTCTTGATGAGTATGACCTCACCCGGTGAATCTCTGGTAGTATCGTTATATTTCCAGTTATATAACGATACTCACAGGAGTTACAGATGACACGTACATGGTTACGCCTTTTTGCCGGGGCGACTTTATCGCTTTCTGTTGCCGGACATGCGCTGGCTGATGAAGGGAAAATTACCGTTTTTGCGGCAGCGTCGCTGACCAATGCAATGCAGGACATTGCCGCTGCGTATAAGAAAGAGAAAAACGTCGAGGTGGTCTCGTCGTTTGCTTCGTCTTCCACGCTGGCACGTCAAATCGAAGCGGGCGCGCCTGCGGACCTGTTCATTTCTGCTGACCAGAAATGGATGGATTACGCGGTTGATAAAAAGAGTATCGATACCGGCACGCGCGTAACCTTGCTGGGTAATAGCCTGGTTGTTGTGGCGCCGAAGAGCAGTGCGCAGGGCGATATTACCGTTGATGCGGCCACTGACTGGGCAAGCTTGTTGAAAGGCGGCCGCCTGGCGGTTGGCGATCCGGAGCATGTCCCGGCAGGTATCTATGCGAAAGAAGCGCTGCAAAAGCTGGGGGCGTGGGATAAATTGTCCCCGAGTCTGGCGCCAGCAGAAGATGTACGTGGTGCTCTGGCACTGGTTGAACGTAGCGAAGCCCCGCTGGGTATCGTCTATGGTTCTGATGCCGTGGCCAGTAAGGGCGTGAAAGTGGTCGGGACTTTCCCGGAAAACTCTCACCAGAAGGTGGAATATCCGATGGCGATTACCGAAGGTCATAAAAACGCAACGGTTAGCGCGTTCTATGACTACCTGAAAACCCCGGAAGCTTCCGCCGTGTTTAAACGTTACGGATTTACGACACACGAATGATATTAACGGATCCCGAATGGCAGGCAGTGATACTTAGCCTGAAAGTTTCATCCCTCGCAGTTGTTATTAGCTTGCCCTTTGGGATTTTCTTTGCCTGGTTACTGGTGCGCTGTACCTTTCCAGGCAAAGCCCTGCTTGACAGTCTCCTGCATCTTCCCCTGGTTCTGCCTCCGGTTGTCGTGGGGTATTTACTACTTATTGCCATGGGAAGACGTGGATTTATCGGCCAGTGGCTCTTTGACTGGTTCGGGATAACCTTCGCTTTTAGCTGGCGAGGCGCGGTGCTTGCGGCGGCGGTGATGTCCTTTCCGCTGATGGTGCGTGCCATTCGCCTGGCGCTGGAAGGCGTTGACACCAAACTCGAACAGGCCGCCCGTACCTTAGGTGCCGGGCGCTGGCGCGTGTTTATGACGATTACGCTGCCCTTAACATTGCCGGGAATTATTGTCGGCACCGTGCTGGCCTTTGCCCGTTCGCTGGGTGAATTTGGGGCGACCATCACCTTTGTCTCAAACATCCCTGGCGAAACGCGCACCATTCCTTCGGCGATGTACACCCTTATCCAGACACCCGGCGGCGAAATGGCGGCGGCGCGTTTGTGTGTGATCTCCATTATTCTGGCGCTTGTCTCACTGCTCATTTCGGAATGGCTGGCGCGCGTTAGCCGTGAACGGACCGGGAGATAACGATGCTGGAGCTGAATTTTAGTCAGACGCTGGGAACGCACCGTCTGCAGGTTGCCGAAAACCTGCCAGCCAGCGGTATCACGGCGGTATTTGGCGTATCGGGAGCGGGGAAAACCTCTCTTATCAATGCGATTAGCGGCTTAACGCGCCCGGAGCAGGGGCGTATCGTGCTCAATGATCGCGTGCTGTATGACGCTGAGAAAAAAATCTGCCTGCCGCCGGAAAAGCGCCGGGTCGGTTATGTCTTCCAGGATGCGCGCCTGTTCCCGCATTACAACGTGTTGGGCAACTTGCGCTACGGCATGGCGAAATCCATGGCCGGGCAGTTTGACAAGCTGGTGGCGCTTCTGGGGATCGAACAGCTTTTAGAGCGCCTGCCAGGCGGGCTGTCTGGTGGGGAAAAGCAACGCGTGGCGATTGGTCGCGCCCTGTTAACCGCGCCGGAATTGTTGTTGCTGGATGAGCCGTTGGCATCGCTGGATATTCCGCGTAAACGTGAGCTGTTGCCGTATCTGCAACGCCTGGCGCGGGAAATCAATATTCCTGTGCTGTATGTCAGCCACTCGCTGGATGAGATCCTGCACCTTGCCGATAAAGTGATGGTGCTGGAAGCGGGGGCGGTGAAAGCCTTTGGTAACCTCGAAGATGTCTGGGGGAGCAGCGTGATGAATCCGTGGCTACCTCAGGAGCAGCAAAGCAGTATTCTGAAAGTCAGCGTGCTGGAGCAGCATCCGCATTACGCCATGACGGCGCTGGCGCTGGGCGACCAGCATATTTGGGTGAACAGACTGGATAAGCCGCTTCAGGCTGCTGTGCGTATTCGAATTCAGGCAACGGATGTGTCGCTGGTGCTGCAACCTTCCGGCAATACCAGTATTCGTAACACTCTGCGGGCGAAAGTGGTGCAAAACTACGATCTGGACGGGCAGGTGGAAGTTCAGTTGGATGTAAGCGGAAGGACGCTATGGGCGCGAATTAGCCCGTGGGCCAGGGATGAGCTCAATATCAAACCTGGCCTGTGGCTCTATGCACAAATTAAGAGTGTATCGATCACCGCCTGATCAGAGCAGATGGCTATAGATAAAGCTGGCAATGCTGTCGGTGGTGTTATCGCCAATCACAACGTTGGCGCGGGCTTTGACCGCGTCATCGGCATTTTCCATCGCGACCCCAAGGCCCGCCGCCTCCAGCATGCTGATGTCGTTGTAGTTGTCTCCAAACGCCACCACCTCTTTCATCGACAAGCCCTGTGAGGTGACCCACTCGGTCAGGCGTTTGCCTTTGCTATTGCCCTTGCGTGCGATATCAACCTGATCATGCCATGACCACTCGCACTCCAGTCCCAGTGTTTGCTCAACCGTGTGGGCAAACTGCTTAAGTTTATTGGTGTCTTCGTCGGTCAGGGCGAATTTCCAGATAGCGTCAACGTCACTGGCGGCAGCGCGCAGCGAGTCCACCTGGGTGAAGACCGGGCGCTGTTCCGGCGGCAGAGTTTGTGCCCAGTTATTGGTGCGAATGACATGACCAGTTGGCTTTTCATAGAGCATGGCATTATCGACATACATCAGACCGTGGACATCGTGGGATTCGAGCATTTCAATCAGTTTAACGGCTTGCGAAACCGGCAGAGGATCGGCTGTTAACACTTTTTTTGCCTGATAATCATACAAATAAGTGCCATTACAGCAAATTGCAGGTGTATCAAGCGCCAGTGCCTGATAAAAAGGATGGATGGCAACGTGATGCCGTCCGGTAACAATAATTAACTGATAGCCGGCTGCTTTTGCCCGGGCAAGCGCCTCGATAGAAGAGGGGAGCAGCGTTTTTTTAGGAGTCAGTAAGGTACCGTCTAAATCCAGTGCTAATACACGCGAGGTCATGTCGTTTTCCGTGGTCAATGTTGAATTTGGCTTTTTCGGGATGGTACACCGAGTCGCGCCATGGGCAAAATTTGCGCGTGAAATTCAGCATTAACCACGAAAAAAGGCTATCCTGGTAAATTAACGCAGTATCAAGGAAAGGAGTATTCATGAAACAAACCGTTTATACCGCCAGCCCGGAAAGTCAGCAGATTCATGTCTGGCGTTTGAATCCCGAAGGCACCCTGACGCTTGTGCAGGTGGTGGATGTTCCCGGCCAGGTTCAGCCGATGGTCATAAGCCCTGATAAACGTTACCTCTACGTGGGCGTACGCCCGGAATTCCGCGTTATTGCTTACCGTATTGCGCCAGACGATGGTGCGCTGACCTATACCGCAGAAGCGTCGCTGCCAGGTAGCCCGACGCACATCTCAACCGATCACAGTGGTCGTTTCCTGTTCAGCGGTTCCTATAATGCGGGTTGTGTCAGCGTAACCCGTCTCGACGATGGCGTGCCGACCGAGACCCTGGACGTGGTGGAAGGGCTGGAAGGTTGTCATTCTGCCAATATTTCGCCTGACAATCGCACCCTGTGGGTTCCGGCGCTGAAACAAGATCGTATTTGTCTGTTTACGCTGTCCGAAGATGGCAACCTGCAACCGCAAGACCCGGCGGAAGTGACCACCGTTGAAGGCGCAGGCCCGCGCCATATCGCCTTCCATCCGAACAAACGTTTTGCCTACTGTGTGAATGAGCTGAACAGCTCTGTCGATGTATGGCAGCTTAATGATGCGCACGGCAAGATTGAATGCGTGCAGACGCTGGATATGATGCCGGCTGACTTCTCCGATACCCGCTGGGCGGCGGATATTCATATTACGCCGGATGGCCGTCACCTCTATGCCTGTGACCGTACCGCCAGCCTGATCACTGTGTTCAGCGTGTCAGAAGATGGCAGCGTACTGGCTATCGAGGGCTTCCAGCCGACAGAAACGCAGCCGCGTGGCTTTAATGTCGATCACAGCGGTAAATTCCTGATTGCGGCAGGGCAGAAATCCCACCATATCGCGTTGTATGAAATTAACGGCGAGCAGGGGCTGCTGACCGAGAAATCCCGTTATGCGGTGGGCCAGGGGCCGATGTGGGTTGTGGTTAACTCGTACTGATTTTCAGGCATAAAAAAACCTCGCCGCGGCGAGGTTTTTTCGTTTCAAAATGCTTACTTTTTCGGTTCAGCAACAACCTGGCTGCCTACGCCACGGTTGTTGAATTCCCACATGCGGTTGAAGCGCGCATCGTTCAACTGACGCTGGATATTACCTTTATCATCCACCGCGCCCGTATTACCGGCAAACGCGCGACCAGAAGCCGCAGCGGCCGCCCACGGTTTCGCCACGTTGAAGCCTTCGTTGATCACGCTATCGCGAATCACAACCTGACCGTTGGTATTGGCATCCACGTCCAGCGAGCGGCCCAGTTGCGCCACGCCGTTACCGGTTGCGGTAAAGCGGCTGTTGGTCGCCAGGAAACCGAAATTAACGCTGGACAGGGTTGCCGGTGCGAACACGTAGCCTTCTTGTTGGGTACGGGAGTTCACAACGCGGAAATCGGTGTTATCAAACACAACCGCGCCACGGCCTGCAACGATATCCACATCCCCTTCTACATAGCTGTTGGTGACCAGCGTACGGGTCTGGCGATCGTTACGCAGGGTGTTATCGACACCGCTATTGGTCACGAAGAAGGTGTTCTGGCGACCCAGGATATTGACGTTATTCAACTGAACTTTGTCGCCGTCGCTGCGGAACGCAACCGCCTGATGGTTACCGGCGTCAACGCTGTCGCCAAGGCTATTCTGGATGGTGAGGTTCTGCAGTTGCAGACCATTGTTCTGTGACCAGAAAACAGCGGAGCACATCACGCCAACGGTGGCGTTACGGTTGCTCTGGCATTTATCAAACATATACCAGGCAGGTTTACCCGGCATGTATTTGCCTGATGGATTGACCAGTTTACGCCAGGTCGTGCTGTCCATTTCAGAGTCAATAGCCAGCCCGATTTTCACGTCCAGCGGTTTTTCGCCGGTACCGTAAATGGTCACGCTGCCAGACGCCGCAGGAACATACACCGTGCCTTCGTAATCACCCGGCATCACGGCAATATACTGACGATCGCTGGAGTGTTTGTTGATGGCTGCGTCAACCGCTGCCTGAATGGTGTTGTGCGTTACGCCAGGCGTGCCCGCGGGGCCAACCACGAAGTTTGCCTGTGCAGGCAGACGGATAGCGTAAGGCTTCCACGCGGCTGCGTTCGGCGTCAGGGAGGCGAAGTAGTTATCCGCAACGAAGTTTTTCGCTTCGCCCGCCGTCAGAACAGGGCGCGATGCCGTGCCCGGCGCAGTTTGTTGAGAAGGCTGTTGATCCGGCGGCGTTGAGCTACAGGCGGTCAGTGTCACGCCAAAAGCCAGTGCCAGCGTCAGACGAGAAACCGAGAATGTGTTCAAGGGGTACTCCAGGCTGTGCAAGTTTAAATGATTTCGTCAGAAGCCTGCTTTTTTATACTAAGTTGAGCGAAACGGGAAGCCGATTGTGCAAATCGGCCTCAAATGAATGGTTTTTTAGCTAAAAAGGGCGGTGATGGAGGCGCTGGCGAGAGAATGGAAATGCACATTAAAGCCGACCATCGCACCGCTGGCGTCGGCATCGACCTCTATAGCCGGGACATCTAACGCATAGACGGTAAAAATATAGCGGTGGGTTTCACCTTTCGGCGGTGCCGCGCCGCCATAACCGGCTTTGCCAAAGTCGGTTCGTGTCTGGATAGCGCCATCCGGCAGCGCGCTTATCCCTGAACCGGCTCCTTGTTGCAATACGCGGGTATCGGCGGGCAAGTTCGCGACGACCCAGTGCCACCAGCCGGACCCCGTGGGGGCATCCGGGTCGTAGCAGGTAACCACAAAACTTTTAGTTGCAGCGGGAACATCATCCCAGGCCAGATGCGGCGAAATATTGTCGCCGTCGTAGCCCATGCCATTGAAAACGTGGCGGTGGGGCAGTTTGCCCCCGTCCTGTAAATCATGACTGATCAGTTTCATTTCACCTCCTGTCAGCGATGCAACAACTTGACGATTTCCTGTGCGGCAGCGGCCGATGACGCCGGGTTTTGCCCGGTAACCAGGTGACCGTCGGTGATTGCATACACGCCCCAGTCTTCACCGCGCTCGTACAAGCCTCCGGCCTGTTTTAACGCATCTTCAACCAGGAATGGCACAACCTGGGTCAGGCCGACGGCTTCTTCTTCGCTATTGCTAAAACCCGTCACGCGTTTGCCCTGGACCAGTGGGCTGCCATCTGGCTTATGGGCATGGCGTAGCACGCCCGGCGCGTGGCAGACGGTTCCTACCGGCTTGCCTTCGGCCCAATATTTTTCGATAAGCGCGATAGATACAGGATGTTCTGCCAGATCCCACAGCGGACCGTGTCCGCCGGGGTAAAACACCGCTTCATAATCCCCTGCGGCGATATCACTCAGTTTGTGGGTGTTTGCCAGGGCGAGCTGTGCGGCTTTGTCTTTGCGAAAGCGCTCTGTGTCCTGGGTTTGGGCATCGGGCGCATCGCTTTTCGGATCCAGTGGCGGCTGTCCGCCTTTGGGTGTGGCAAGCGCAACCTCCAGCCCTGCATCGCGAAAAACATAATACGGTGCGGCAAATTCTTCCAGCCAGAAACCGGTCTTTTGCCCGGTGTCGCCGAGGGTGTCATGCGAGGTCAGTATCATTAAAATCGCCATTATTCCTCCTGATTCCGGGATGAGTTAACCCTCCAAAGTGTAGCATCCCGTTATCCGGCGGGCGTTAAATCAGACAATGAACATCTCGTCCATGGCGACGGCGGCATTCACGGCCTGGGTTAAGCGCGTCAACTGTTCGCGGCTTATCGCATAAGGCGGCATCAGGTAAATGAGGCGGCCAAACGGGCGGATCCACACGCCTTGCCCAACAAAGAAACGTTGCAGCGCCGCCATGTTTACAGGTCGCCTGGTCTCCACTACACCGATTGCCCCCAGTATGCGAACGTCCTCCACGTTGGCGCTATCGCTCGCCGCTGCGAGCTCGTCGCGTAACTGGCGTTCAATCGCGGCCACCTGGGATTGCCATTCACCGCTTTCCAGCAGGCCGAGACTGGCCGTTGCCGCCGCACAGGCCAGCGGATTGCCCATAAACGTCGGGCCGTGCATAAAGCAGCCCGCTTCGCCGTTGCTAATAGTCTCGGCCACATGGCGCGTCGTAAGCGTGGCGGAAAGCGTCATTGTGCCGCCGGTTAAGGCCTTGCCAAGACAGAGAATATCCGGGGCAACCCCGGCGTGTTCGCAGGCAAACAGTTTGCCGGTACGACCAAAGCCGGTGGCAATCTCATCGGCAATCAGCAATATCCCTTCCCGGTCGCACATTTTACGGATCCGCTTAAGCCACTCAGGGTGGTACATGCGCATCCCTCCGGCGCCTTGCACGATGGGCTCAAGGATCACCGCGGCGATCTCATGGCGATGCGCCGCCATCAGGCGGGCAAAACCCACCATATCGCGCTCATCCCATTCACCGTCGAAACGGCTTTGCGGCGCGGGGGCGAAGAGGTTTTCCGGCAGGTAGCCCTGCCACAGGCTGTGCATGGAGTTGTCCGGGTCGCACACCGACATCGCGCCAAAGGTGTCGCCGTGGTAGCCGTTACGGAAGGTGAGAAACCGCTGCCGGGGCTCGCCTTTCGCCTGCCAGTATTGCAGGGCCATTTTCATCGCCACTTCCACGGCCACCGAGCCAGAATCAGCGAGGAAAACGCACTCCAGGTTGTCCGGGGTCATCGCCAACAGCTTACGGCACAGGGCGATGGCGGGTTGGTGGGTGATGCCGCCAAACATCACGTGCGACATGGCATCAATTTGCGCTTTCATCGCCGCGTTCAGTACCGGGTGATTGTAGCCGTGAATGGCGGCCCACCAGGAAGACATCCCGTCTACCAGCCGCTCGCCGCTGGCCAGCGTCAGTTCGCATCCTTGTGCGGATTGCACCGGATAAACCGGCAGCGGAGAGGTCATGGAAGTGTACGGGTGCCAGATATGGCGCTGGTCAAAGGCAAGATCGTCCGTTGTCATAATCGACTTGTAAACCAAATTAAAAACATTTAGGTTTACAAGTATAACCCGAATCGAGATTTAACAACACCCTTTGGAGAAGCCCAATGGCTCACCAGACACGCTGGACACTGTCGCAAGTCACCTCCCTGTTTGAAAAACCGCTGCTGGAACTGCTGTTTGAAGCGCAACAGGTTCACCGCCAGCATTTTGATCCCCGCCAGGTGCAGGTCAGCACGCTACTTTCGATTAAGACCGGGGCCTGCCCGGAAGACTGTAAATACTGTCCGCAAAGCGCCCGTTATAAAACCGGGCTGGATGCTGAAAGGTTGATGGAGGTGGAGCAGGTACTGGACTCGGCCCGTAAGGCGAAAAACGCCGGTTCAACGCGCTTTTGTATGGGCGCGGCCTGGAAGAACCCGAACGATCGCGATATGCCGTATCTGGAACAGATGGTTGAAGGGGTTAAGGCCATGGGCCTGGAAGCCTGCATGACGCTCGGTACGCTCACTGACAGTCAGGCGCAGCGTCTGGCGCATGCCGGGCTGGATTACTACAACCACAACCTGGACACCTCACCGGAATTCTACGGCAACATCATCACCACCCGAACCTATCAGGAGCGCCTGGATACGCTGGATAAAGTGCGTGATGCGGGAATCAAAGTCTGCTCTGGCGGCATTGTGGGGCTGGGCGAAACGGTCACCGATCGCGCCGGGTTACTTTTGCAACTGGCAAACTTGCCCACACCGCCGGAAAGCGTACCCATCAACATGCTGGTGAAAGTGAAAGGCACGCCGCTGGCGGAAAATGAGGATGTCGACGCTTTTGATTTTATCCGTACCATCGCCGTTGCCCGTATCATGATGCCCACCTCGTATGTGCGTCTGTCCGCAGGGCGCGAGCAGATGAACGAACAGACTCAGGCTATGTGCTTTATGGCCGGGGCAAACTCCATTTTCTACGGTTGTAAGTTGCTGACCACCCCCAACCCGGAAGAGGACAAAGACCTGCAACTGTTCCGTAAGCTGGGGCTGAATCCGCAGCAGACCGGGGTGCTCAACGGCGACAGAGCGCAGCAGGAACAACTGGAACAGCAACTCGTGCATGCGGATACCGATCAGTATTACAACGCGGCTGCGCTATGAGCTGGCAACAGCGCATCGATGAGGCGTTAGCGGACCGTCGGCAGGCCGATGCCTTGCGCACGCGCCAGTGCGTGGCGCAGGGGGCCGGGCGCTGGCTGGTTCGCGACGGGCAGCGCTATCGCAACTTCTCCAGTAACGATTATCTGGGCTTAAGCCAGCATCCGGCGGTTGTTCGCGCCTGGCAGCAGGGGGCAGATAAATACGGGGTTGGCAGCGGCGGTTCTGGCCACGTGAGCGGCTACACCCTGGCACATCAACAGCTTGAGGCCAGTCTTGCCGACTGGCTGGGGTATCCGCGCGCGCTACTGTTTATCTCAGGATTCGCTGCTAATCAGGCGGTGATTGCCGCGCTGGGTAAGAAAGAAGACCGTATTGTTGCCGACAGGCTAAGCCACGCCTCGTTGCTGGAAGCGGCCAGCCTCATCCCGGCAGAACTACGCCGCTTTGCCCATAACGACGCCACGCATCTTGCGGCTCTGCTGGCAAAACCGATCGGTGGCGAACAACTGGTTGTTACCGAAGGGGTGTTCAGTATGGACGGCGACAGCGCGCCGCTGGCTGACATCGCCCTGGCGACCCGACAGGCAAACGGCTGGCTGATGGTCGACGATGCGCACGGTATTGGCGTATGCGGCGACGAGGGGCGCGGTAGCTGCCACGCCCGCCAGGTCACGCCGGATATCCTGATTGTCACGTTCGGCAAAGGGGTTGGCGTGAGCGGTGCGGCGGTGCTGTGCAGCGAATCGCTGGCCGATTATCTGACACAGTTCGCCCGCCATCTGATTTACAGCACCAGTATGCCGCCCGCCCAGGCCGTGGCAATCAGCGCCTCACTTGCTGTTATTCGATCCGAAGAAGGCGCACAACGCCGCCATAAACTGAATGCGCTGATTGCGCAATTCCGTGCGGGCGCACAGGCGCAGAAACTCCAGGTAACAGCATCTGACAGTGCCATTCAGCCGCTGATTGTGGGCGAAAACAGCCGTGCGCTGCACCTGGCCGCGCAGTTACGGGCGAACGGTTTTTGGGTAACCGCGATTCGCCCGCCAACCGTCCCGCCAGGTACCGCCCGGTTGCGCTTAACGCTCACTGCCGCCCATGAGCCGGAAGACATTACGCAGTTGCTGGAGATATTGCATGACGCGCGTTGATAAACAAGCCATTGCCGAGACCTTCGGTCGCGCCGCCCACCGCTACGACCAACACAACGGATTGCAGCAACAAAGCGCAGAATTACTGCTTTCCCGTCTCCCTTCTGCCCCTGTTGAACAGGTGCTGGATGCTGGCTGCGGGCCGGGGTTGCTGAGTCGCTACTGGCGAGAGCAGGGGGCGCGGGTGACGGCGCTGGATATCTCTGCGCCCATGCTGGAGGAGGCCCGGCGCAGGCAGGCGGCAGAACGCTATGTGCTGGCGGATATCGAAGCCATGCCTTTTGCCCGCGCTGAATTTTGTCTTGCCTGGAGTAACCTGGCGGTGCAGTGGTGTGATGATGTGCGTCAGGCGTTGGCGGAGTTATACCGCGTGGTGCGCCCCGGTGGACATATTGCGTTTACCACCCTGGTGAGCGGCTCGTTACCTGAATTGAATGAGGCATGGCGCGCGATTGATGACCAGCCTCATGCCAACCGCTTTCTGGCCGCTACGCAACTCCACGATGCGCTATCCGGCTGGCGCTATCAGGCGGGCATTGAGCCCATCACGCTCTATTTTGCGGGGGCACTGGAGGCCATGCGATCGCTTAAAGGGGTTGGGGCGACCCATCTGCATGCCGGACGCAGGCAAGGGCTTACGCGAGGGGGGCTACAACGCTTGCAACTGGCCTGGCCGCAACAGCAGGGAGCATTCCCGCTGACCTATCAACTTTTCTGGGGAGTTATCACGCGTGACTGAACGCTATTTTGTCACCGGCACGGATACCGAGGTCGGAAAAACGGTGGCGAGCTGCGCGCTTTTGCAAGCGGCAAATCTTCGGGGGCTGCGAAGTGCAGGTTACAAACCGGTGGCCTCGGGCAGCGACATGACCGCACAGGGGCTGCGCAACAGTGACGCGCTGGCTTTGCAGCACAACAGCAGCGTGATGCTCGATTACGACCAGGTAAACCCCTGGACTTTTGCTGAGCCGACATCGCCGCACATTGTCAGCGCAGAGTCCGATACGCCCATTACGCTTGAGGGGATGTCTGCCGGGCTGCGGGCGCTGGAAGCGGAGGCCGACTGGATATTGACAGAAGGGGCTGGTGGGTGGTTTACGCCGCTTTCAGAGACTTTCACTTTTGCCGATTGGGTGGTGGCCGAGCGATTGTCGGTGATTCTGGTGGTGGGCGTTAAGCTTGGGTGTATTAATCATGCAATGTTGACCGCACAGGCGATAGAGCAGGCGGGATTGCGCTTTGCAGGCTGGATTGCCAATGATGTTCAGCCGCCAGGTAAACGGCATACCGAGTATCTTGCGACGCTACGGCGCGTGTTAAAGGCACCTTTTATGGGAGAAATTCCCTGGCTTGCCCACGCGCCGTTCGCTACACAAAACGGTCATTATCTCGATCTCAACGTGCTGAATCAGGCGACATCCAGTGCGACAGAAGCTGATCGTCAAGCTGTCTGACATCCCCTTCGGCGACGTTGCGACCACGATGTAACAGGCAGAAACGGTCAGCAACCCGGCGTATAAACGACAGATGTTGTTCGGCCAGCAGGATAGTCATACCGAAATCCTGGTTGAGCCGGACAAGTAAATTGCCGAGTTTATGGATAAACGCCTGTCCAAGCCCGCGTGTGGGTTCGTCCAGAATCAACAGCCGCGGGCGATTGACGAGCGCGCGCGCCATCGCCAGTTGGTGCTGATTATCCTCAGACAGCCCAGCGCCTTTCACCTGACGTAGCCCGTAGAGTTCGGGAAACAGGTCATAGATCTCACGATTGACGGTACTGCGCGGTTCACCAGAGGCCAGCATGGCAATATGCAAATTCTCCTCAACGGTCATTTGTGAAAATATCCGCCTGTCCTGGGGAACATAGCCTATGCCCATTGCGCTGCGATGCTCCGCCTGCAGGTTGAGTAAATCCCTGGGCGGCGCCCCCGCTTCTTGCCAGACCATGCTACCGCTCTCCACGGGCAGATAACCGGTAATGCAATTGATAAGCGTCGTCTTGCCCATCCCAGGGAGGCCAATAACAGAGGTGCATACACCGGGGGAGAGGTCGAGGTCGACATTCCACAGCGTATGTTGATTGCCGTAATACTGATTGACTGCACGTAAACTCAACACGGTTCGCTCCTTATCTCTGATCGGGTGACAGAGAAGATGTTGTAAAAGTCTGTGCAAAAGCCTTGCCAGAACCTAAAAGCGAGATTTTTTTCGGAACCCGCTGATGAATAAGAGAGTAAAAGTGCTTTTTGCGGCTGGCAGGCGAAAATATATGCTCTTTGACAGTGCCAGGGATGGTGGGAAATGGTGCAGTCAATTGGTGAAATGTGAGCAGGATCGCATGATAATTCACCGATTCGTTAGCAGATATTCTGCGAAAATAAGCGAGAAAATTTTTTTATTGACCTCAAAGAGGCTGCCAGGTGGTTTTTGGCGACAGGCGAGGCATATGGGCTGGAAGCAGTTATCCACTATTCCTGTGGATAACCTTGTGCATTAGAGTTAGAAAAAGTGCGAGAAGCGAGTAAATACGCGGCTTGCGCCTGAATTGCTGCGAAAGGCGTCTTTTGAGATATTCCTTTATTTTTTAATTAGTTAAATAAAAGCAATCCTTGTAAGAAATCTGTCACCCACTGCCACAAAACTTTCATTACCTGTCTTGACAAGTGTTAAAAAAGGAAATGTTCTGGGGATAACCCGCTTTTGCTGGTGTTTTGTACCGTCCCAGGTGATTTTCGAGGTGCGCTCATCGTGCCGGGCCAGTGAGTAGAAGAGATTCCTGATTATGCCACTGTTTTTACATCCAGTATTTTTTATTGGCAAATCTCGCTGTGGTGAGTAAAATTACTTTCCTGCCCGCTCATTCCTTCATCAGGTAGCCGTCCATGAGTAAACCATTCAAACTGAATTCCGCTTTTCGTCCCTCCGGCGATCAGCCAGAAGCTATTCGTCGCCTGGAAGAAGGGCTCGAAGATGGTCTGGCTCATCAGACTTTGCTGGGCGTGACCGGTTCAGGGAAAACGTTCACCGTGGCGAATGTGATTGCCGATTTACAGCGCCCGACGATGGTGCTGGCGCCGAACAAGACCCTTGCGGCACAGTTGTATGGCGAAATGAAAGAGTTCTTCCCGGATAACGCGGTGGAATATTTCGTCTCTTACTACGACTACTATCAGCCGGAAGCCTATGTGCCGAGTTCGGACACGTTTATTGAAAAAGATGCCTCGGTGAACGAACACATTGAGCAGATGCGTCTGTCGGCCACCAAGGCGCTGCTTGAACGTCGGGATGTCATTGTGGTGGCATCGGTCTCCGCGATTTACGGCCTGGGCGATCCGGACCTGTACCTGAAGATGATGCTGCACCTGACAAAAGGGATGATCATCGATCAACGCTCCATACTGCGTCGGCTGGCGGAGCTGCAGTACACCCGCAATGATCAGGCGTTTCAGCGCGGCACCTTTCGCGTGCGCGGCGAAGTGATCGATATCTTCCCGGCAGAATCGGACGATATTGCCCTGCGCGTTGAGCTGTTTGATGAAGAAGTTGAGCGCCTGTCGTTGTTTGATCCGCTGACCGGGCACGTTGAGTCGACCATCCAGCGTTTTACGGTCTATCCCAAAACTCACTACGTCACGCCGCGTGAGCGCATCGTTCAGGCGATGGAAGAGATCAAGGTCGAGCTGGCCGACCGGCGCAAGGTGCTGCTGGAGAATAATAAGCTGCTGGAAGAACAGCGGCTGACCCAGCGCACCCAGTTTGATCTGGAAATGATGAATGAGTTGGGCTATTGCTCCGGCATCGAAAACTATTCGCGCTACCTTTCCGGGCGTGGGCCGGGCGAGCCGCCGCCGACGCTGTTTGATTACCTTCCGGCGGATGGCCTGCTGGTGATTGATGAATCCCACGTCACCATTCCGCAAATTGGCGGTATGTTCCGCGGCGACCGCGCGCGTAAAGAGACACTGGTGGAGTACGGTTTCCGTCTGCCGTCAGCGCTGGATAACCGCCCACTGAAATTCGAAGAGTTCGAAGCGCTGGCACCGCAAACCATTTATGTATCGGCGACGCCGGGCAACTATGAGCTGGAAAAATCCGGTGGCGATGTGATTGACCAGGTTGTGCGCCCGACCGGCTTGCTCGATCCGATTATCGAAGTGCGACCGGTGGCAACCCAGGTGGACGATCTGCTCTCCGAGATCCGCATACGCGCCGCCATTAACGAGCGCGTGCTGGTCACGACACTGACCAAACGCATGGCGGAAGATCTGACCGAATATCTGGAAGAACACGGTGAGCGGGTGCGTTACCTGCACTCCGACATCGATACGGTCGAACGTATGGAGATTATCCGCGATTTACGGCTTGGCGAGTTCGATGTGCTGGTGGGCATCAACTTGTTACGTGAGGGGCTGGATATGCCGGAAGTGTCGCTGGTGGCAATTCTGGATGCGGATAAAGAAGGGTTCCTGCGTTCTGAGCGTTCGCTGATTCAGACCATTGGTCGTGCGGCGCGTAACGTCAACGGGAAGGCCATTCTCTACGGCGATAAAATTACCCCATCCATGGCGAAGGCGATGGGGGAAACCGAGCGTCGTCGCGAGAAACAGCAGCAGTACAACGAAGAACACGGCATCACCCCGCAGGGGTTGAACAAAAAAGTGGTGGATATTCTGAGCCTCGGCGAAAGCCTGGCGAAGACCAAAGGCAAAGGTCGCGGTAAATCGCGCACACCGGCTCAGGTGGAAGCTGCCGAACTGGCATTAACCCCGAAAGCGCTGCAGCAGAAAATTCACGAGCTGGAAGGGCAGATGATGCAACATGCGCAGAATCTCGAATTCGAAGAGGCGGCGAAATGCCGCGATCAACTGCATCAACTGCGGGAATTTTTTATTGCCGCCTCGTAACACGATGCCGCTCACGAAATTGACCTGTGCATCTTAATGTTTGCTTAATGAAAGCCGATTACTCTCCTGTGAAAAATCAGGAGAGTATCTATGCACAAAGAAAATCTGGCTCAGTATCTGGCCATTGCCCTGTCCCTCGCCATTATCATCGGCTTTACCCATCTCTGGGTGCTGACTTACTGAGTTCCCCTTAACGTGCAATGGGGTTGAGTTTCACCCATGCGCGAACACCGGGGCCAGGCTGACGGTTGTGCAAGAAGAATTGCGCGTCATGAAGCTGCGCGATGCGTGAAACGATACTCAATCCAAGCCCTGAACCACCGTAGCGACTATCCATTCGCACAAAAGCTTTGCTTAACTCTCCGCTGCGGGATTCATCCACGCCTGAACCCTCATCTTCCACCGACAGCACCGGCGTCGGGCCAGCGATAAGGCTCACGATAATGGTGGTGCCGGGGGGGCTATACCGGTGGGCGTTTTCCACCAGATTTCGCAGCAGCACTTGCAGGAGTGTGGCATCGCCTGCCACGGCGATATCTTCTGTCATTTCCGGCAACTGTAAGTGCTGCTGACGGGTGTGCAGCATTCTCTCCAGCTCACTGTGGACAGGCATGACCACATCTTCCATCAACATCACCTGCTGATAGCTGCCAGCGGAAAAAGATTGCCCGACGCGGGCGAGTTGTAGCAACTGGGCAATATTTTCGGTCATCTGGTCCAGACGCTGAAGCAGGGGGGCGACATCCAGAGCATGGCTTTTGGCCATCAACTCCAGGTGCAGACGCAGACCTGCCAGCGGCGTACGTAACTCATGGGCTACGTCGGCGGTAAACAGACGTTCGCGATCCAGTGTGACGGTAAGGCGTGAAACCAGTTGATTGATGGCAGAGGCAACGGCTTCGACCTCACGGACCGGGTTTTCCAGAACGATGGGTTCAAGGTTGCCCGGCGCACGCGCATCCAGCTCGCGCTGTAATGCTGAGAGAGGGCGGGTTATGGTTTTCAAGGCCTTAAAACAGAGCAGCAGGGCGAGACCAATGATCAGCAGGCTTGGCACCAGCAGGCTGGCGACCGCCTCGTGCACTTCATGCTCCACCTGTTTGTGGTTGTTATGGCTGTGAATCGCGCTTTCCACTAATAGCTGGACTTGCTCTTTGCTCTCATGCCATAGCCAGAACACGCTTACCAGTTGACACACCACCAGAATGGCCCCGACGGTGAGCAGCAAGCGGCTTCGCATTGACCAATTCCTGAACTGAAAGATCGCCATGCTTATTCCTGTTTATCGGCGTGGATCAACATATACCCATAGCCGCGCACGGTACGGATACGCGATTTGCCGATTTTGTCACGCAGGTTATGGATATGCACTTCCAGCGTATTAGTCGCCGGTTCGTTGTCCCAGTTGTAAATGTCGTTATAGAGAATTTCACGGTGTACCGGCGTACCCACTTTCATCAGCAGGCGTGACAGCAACGCGTACTCTTTTGGCGTAAGCTCCAGTAACTCTTCGCTGAGCCATACCTGACGGCGGGTCAAATTCAGCCGCAAATTACCGTTTGTTAATTCGCTGTCTGCCTGATTATTGTGACGGCGCAGCAGGGCACGAATACGCGCGTTAAGCTCTTCGAGTGCGAAAGGCTTAACCAGATAATCATCCGCACCGGTGTCCAGCCCGGAAATACGATCGGAGAGTGTGTCCCTGGCGGTCAAAATTAGTACCGGCAGCGAGAATTTCTCGCGGCGAACACGCTCCAGGAAATGGAGGCCATCTTCGTCCGGAAGGCCAAGGTCAAGCACCATCAGACTGTAGTGTCCGGTTGCCAGACTCAGGCCCGCTTCATGCGCGGTGGATACGCCATCGCAGGCGTATCCTTCACTTTGCATGGCCAGAATCAATCCCTGTAATAACAGTGCATCATCTTCGACGACCAGAATTTTCATTTCGGCTCTCCACGACAGGCAGTCAAAATATCATCTTGCGCACGGTATTCCTTCGTACTGACCCCTGTCATACCCAACATGGTCGAGAAGAGATTATCCTGCGAAAAGTTCTTTTGCTGTGCCTCTTTTTGCAGGCACTGATTATCTACGCCGTAACGCTTTTGATAATCCTCAGACAGCCAAATAAGCATCGGAATATGTTTTTGCGTTTCCGGGGCGATGGAATAAGGCAAACCGTGTAAATAGACACCGTCTTCACCCAGCGATTCACCATGGTCGGAAAGATAAACCAGGCTGGTGGTGAATTTATCCTGTTTCGATTGCAGTAATTTAATGGCTTTGTCGACAATATAATCAATGTACAAAATGGTGTTGTCGTAAGTGTTCACCAGTTGTTCCTGCGTGCAGGTCTGAATCTGGCTGGTATCGCAGGTCGGGGTAAATTTACGAAATGCCGCCGGGTAGCGGTTATAGTAGGTTGGCCCGTGGCTACCAATGGTGTGCAATACAATGACGCCGTCATGTTGCAGATTATTGATATAGTCTTCGAGCTGATGAAATAACGCTTCATCCTGACATTCACCGTCAATACATAACCCCGGCAGATTCAGCGCAGTCACATCCTGATGAGGAACGCGATCGCAGGCGCCTTTACAACCGCCGTCGTTTTCATTCCACAATACCTGAATACCCGCGCGCTGAATAATATCCAGCAACCCTTCCTGATGATGGGCCAGTTCTTCGTCGTAATTCTGGCGCGGCATATTAGAGAACATGCAGGGCACGGAAATGGCCGTTGCCGTCCCGCAGGAGGTGGTGTTCGGGAAATAGACCACATTATCCTGTTTTAAACGCGGGTTGGTATCATGAGCATATCCACCCAGAGAAAAGTTGGCGGCACGCGAGGTTTCACCCACGATCAAGATGGTCAGATTCTTACGCGGGCCGTTTTGCATCTGCGCACGTTGTTGCGCATCTTCACCGATACGCACCAGCGGTAAATTATCCATGCGATGATGGCTATACCAGGATAAACCGGCGGTGATGCTGTTTGACGGGCTGAGGGATTTAACCAGTTCTTTATTATTGCGAAACAGTGAGGCGTAATCTTTATAGAACAGCAGCGCGACGAAAACGATCAGTAATGCAGAAACCGCAATGCTCACGAGGCGGCTGATAATACTACGCCAGGCTGAGACCGGCGCTTTGATTTTAATCCACCAGGCGATAAGCACCATTAACGCGCCTGAAAGCAGCAACACCACAACCATACGTGGCGATAGCAGGGCGAAACTCTCTGCCGGGGTGGTATCGAGAATATTGGTCACCATTGAGCGGTCGATAATAATGCCAAAGCTCATGATGAAATATTGCGCCGCCGCGCTGACCAGGATAAAGAGGCTGATCGTCAGACGGTCCAGGCGTAAAAATGAAGTCAGAGTGAGCGCAATATTGATGACGCTAAAGGCCACGACGGGCATGGAGGCAAATACCAGCGCGTTATGCAATGAGTCTACTGGCAATAAACTAAATGCCTGGCGATAAAACGCGATGTTTAAAATCAGTGCGATATAAAGCGCGAACAAAATCAGAAAGCTCAGGCGGCTTAAGCTAGGCCGGCGAAGACGAAAAGTAGGCATGACAACGATCCTGACAAAGACAGGATAACTATTCTGGACAAGGATCTTTAAGACAACCTTAAGAAATTAAGGAAACGTGATGGCGCGAGCACAAATCGTGCTCGCTGCGCGATTAACCCAGCGCCTGAACCGCTTTTTCCAGCGCTTCACGCAACAAATGCCTGTCATGACGATAGGGGATATCGCTGGCCTCCAGAACCCCCTGAATAACAACCCGGTCGGAAACTGCAGAGACATCCACTTTCGGACCAACGATAACGGCATCAATGATCGGTTTACCCACATACTGCTCCATGATCGTCAGCTTATCTTTAAGCGTCAGGTTGGCGGCGGCCACGCTCAATTCTCTGCCAAGATTTCCGATATAGACCACGGGCGCGGGGGTGCGGCGCAACGCCTGAGAAAGATCTTCCAGCAGCAGTAAAGGCAGCAGGCTGGTATAAAAACTTCCCGGACCAATTAAAATCAGATCCGCCTCGGCAATCGCCTGAACGGCTTCCCGCGTGGCGTGTACTTTGGGAAACAGCATCAATTCCTGTACCGGGGATTCCAGCAGGTCGATATTCACTTCGCCATAGACCATATGGCCTTCGTTGTCTGTTGCCATTAAATCAACGGGTTGTTCAGACATCGGAATAAGAAACGCATCGACCTTGAGCAGGTTGCGAATGAGATTGATCGCCTCCAGAGGCCGCACGCTGAGGTGATCTAACGCCTTTAACATCAAGTTTCCGAGGTTATGGCCGGAAAGTTCGCCATTACCGCTAAAACGGTACTCAAACATCGCCGAAGCGACGCTGGGTTCGGTAATAAGCTGGTTTAAACAGTTGCGCATATCGCCCCAGGCGATCCCTCCCTCAGATCGGCGAATCCGCCCGGTAGAACCGCCGTTATCGGTGGTCGTCACAATACCGGTGAGTCGTGAACCTAACGATGATAAAGCTGACATCACGCGGCCCAGACCGTGCCCACCGCCAAGCGCAACGACGCGATCCAGATCCGCAAGAGTGCGATTACGCATAAACCTTCCTTATAAATGATTACCGCGCTACGTTAACCTAAATACCACCTAATGACGATGCCGCGCAGGGTTGAAAATGACGTATATCAAAGCAAAAAAGGGATTTTCACGTACTCTGTTATGAAAATGCGCGATCATGTCGTTATATACATGTTTATATAGCGATAATGATGTTGGCGAAACAAAACGCTTCGCGCTACTATCGCCATAACGAATTTATCTCGTTACGCACAACATACACTCTAGCCTCTGTACCTACGTCTGACGATATGGTGCTTTGGCCGTGGCGATACCACCGGTATCAGCCGCCAGGGTGCAGGAAGAAATGACTGCATCTCCCGTATTTGGAAAGGTGTACATGGCCACACAACTGACTGACACGTTCGCGCGTAAGTTCTTTTACTTGCGTTTGTCGATCACTGATGTATGCAACTTCCGTTGCACTTACTGCCTGCCCAACGGCTACAAGCCAGGTGGCGTCACCAATAAAGGTTTTCTCAGCCTCGAGGAGATTCGTCGCGTTACGCGTGCGTTTTCTGCTATGGGGACAGAGAAAGTCCGTCTGACCGGTGGCGAACCTTCGCTGCGTCGCGACTTTACCGACATTATTGCTGCCGTGCGGGAAAACCACGCCATCCGCCAGATTGCCGTCACCACGAACGGCTATCGGCTGGCGCGCGATGTGGCGCACTGGCGTGATGCCGGGCTGACGGCGATTAATGTCAGCGTCGATAGTCTCGACGCGCGCCAGTTTTTCGCGATTACCGGTCAGGATAAGTTTAAGCAGGTGATGGACGGCATTGATGCTGCTTTTGCGGCAGGCTTTGAGAAGGTCAAAGTCAATACCGTGCTGATGCGCGACGTCAACCACCACCAGCTCGATACCTTTCTTTCCTGGATCAAACCTCGCCCCATTCAACTGCGTTTTATTGAACTGATGGAAACCGGCGAAGGCAGCGATCTCTTTCGAAAACACCATATCTCCGGCGATGTGCTGCGCGTCGAGCTGCTTAAACGCGGCTGGATCCAGAAGCTGCGCAGCCGCAGTGACGGTCCGGCACAGGTTTTCTGCCACCCGGACTATGCCGGAGAGATTGGTCTCATCATGCCCTATGAAAAAGACTTTTGCGCCAGTTGTAACCGGCTGCGGGTCTCTTCCGTCGGCAAGCTGCATTTATGCCTGTTTGGCGACGGGGGCGTAGACCTGCGCGATCTGCTGCAGGATGACCATCAGCAGGCCGCGCTGGAAGCGCGCATTGCCGCGTCCCTTGCGCATAAAAAACAGACCCATTTTCTGCATCAGGGCAACACCGGCATTACGCAAAATCTGTCTTACATTGGCGGATAATGGCCGCAAGGAGAAAAAGCAATGAGTCAGGTTAGTACTGAATTTATCCCTACCCGTATCGCGATTCTTACGGTTTCCAGCCGTCGTGGCGAAGAGGATGACACCTCAGGCCATTTTCTGCGCGACTCAGCGCTGGAGGCGGGGCATAAAGTGGTGGCGAAAGCCATTGTCAAAGAGAATCGCTATGCCATTCGGGCGCAGGTCTCAGTGTGGATTGCCAGCGATGACGTCCAGGTGGTGCTGATTAACGGCGGCACCGGTTTTACCGAGGGCGACCAGGCACCGGAGGCATTATTGCCGCTGTTTGACCGTGAAGTAGAAGGGTTTGGTGAACTGTTCCGGATGCTCTCTTTCGAAGAGATAGGCACCTCTACGCTGCAATCACGTGCGCTTGCTGGTATCGCCAACAAGACGCTGATTTTCGCGATGCCGGGCTCCACCAAAGCCTGTCGCACCGCATGGGACAATATCATCGCGCCGCAACTCGATGCGCGCACGCGTCCGTGTAATTTTCACTCCCACATTAAGCCTTAATTTATGTCACAACTGACCCATATTAACGCCGACGGCGAAGCGCATATGGTGGATGTCTCCGCCAAAGCAGAAACCGTGCGGGAAGCGCGCGCCGAAGCGTTTGTCACCATGCAACCACAAACGCTGGCGATGATTATTGACGGCAGCCATCACAAAGGTGATGTCTTTGCCACGGCGCGTATTGCGGGCATTCAGGCGGCAAAACGCACCTGGGATTTGATTCCGCTGTGTCACCCGCTGTTGCTTAGCAAAGTGGAAGTGCAATTACAGGCACAGCCGGAACATAACCGGGTTCGCATTGAGTCGCTATGCCGTCTGACGGGCAAAACGGGCGTGGAAATGGAAGCGCTGACGGCGGCGTCGGTAGCCGCATTGACGATTTACGATATGTGCAAAGCCGTGCAGAAGGATATGGTCATTGGCCCGGTACGTCTGCTGGCGAAAAGCGGCGGTAAGTCCGGTGATTTCAAGGTAGAAACAAATGATTAATGTACTTTTTTTCGCGCAGGTGCGCGAACTGACCGGGTGTGACCGGTTGACGCTGGACGAGATCTTTCCGTCTGTCGAAGCGTTACGCCAACACCTTGCCGCGCGTAACGATCGTTGGGCGCTGGCGCTGGAAGAGGGCAAACTGCTGGCGGCGGTAAACCAGACACTGGTGAGCTTTGACACTCCCCTTACCGATGGCGACGAAGTGGCGTTTTTTCCGCCGGTGACCGGAGGCTGAGATGGCGCAGACACGTATCGTGGTTGGCCACGCGCCGTTTAACGTCGGCGAAGAGTATCAATGGCTGAATGCGCGGGATGAAGACGGCGCGGTAGTGACCTTTACCGGCAAAGTGCGTAACCATAACCTTGGCGATAATGTCAGCGCTCTGACGCTTGAACATTATCCGGGGATGACTGAAAAGACGCTGGCCGGGATTGTTGATGATGCGCGTGAGCGCTGGCCACTTGGTAACGTCACGGTGATTCATCGCGTGGGCGAACTCTGGCCTGGCGACGACATCGTCTTCGTCGGCGTGACCAGCGCACACCGCAGCAGCGCCTTTGAGGCAGGGCAGTTCATTATGGATTACCTTAAGACGCGTGCGCCGTTCTGGAAGCGCGAAGCCACGGCGCAGGGCGAGCGCTGGGTAGAGGCGCGCGATAGCGATAAACAGGCGGCGCAACGCTGGTAACGCTTTGTCGGGATTGTGTTAATCTTGAAGATGGGTATCCACTTTTTGAGGAGTCATTATGGACAGATTCCCGCGTTCCGATTCTATCGTTTCACCCGCCCGTGCCGGTTTGCAAACCTATATGGCGCAGGTCTATGGTTGGATGACCTGTGGGCTACTGCTGACGGCTTTTATCGCCTGGTATACGGTATTTAATGAAGCCGTATTAATGGCTATCTATTCCAGCCGGGTGGTCTTCTTCGGGCTGATTATTGCGCAACTGGCGCTGGTTTTTGTGCTCTCCGGCCTGATCCACAAACTCAGCGCGGGCATGGCGACCACGCTGTTTATGCTCTATTCCGCCCTGACCGGGCTGACGCTTTCGGGCATCCTGTATGCCTACACCGCGGAGTCTATTGCGGCGACCTTTGTCGTTACCGCCGGGATGTTCGGCGCGATGAGCCTCTACGGCTATACCACCAAACGCGACCTGAGCGGTCTTGGCAGTATGCTGTTTATGGGGCTAATCGGTATCCTTCTGGCTTCCCTGGTTAACTTCTGGCTGAAAAGTGAAACGCTGATGTGGGCGGTGACCTATATCGGGGTGGTTATTTTTGTCGGGCTGACCGCGTATGACACCCAGAAACTCAAAGACATCGGCACACAGCTTGATGTGAATGATAAAGCGCATCTGCGGAAATATTCGATTTTAGGGGCGTTAACGCTCTATCTCGACTTTATCAACCTGTTCCTGATGCTGTTGCGTATCTTCGGCAACCGTCGTTAATGTTATCCCGGCCGGGGGACGTCAGATAGCCAGTGAAAAGCATAAGCCGCACCCGGTTATGTCCGGGTGCGGCTTGTTCACCTCAGGGAGAAGAGATGAAACCTTTTGGTTGGCTTTCGCCGCCGCACATTAAGCCCACGGAACTTATCGTTAATATCTGCCTGTGGCTGGCTGCGGGCATGGTGCTGGGTATCGGTGTTGCCTGGCTGGCGCTGCATCTTCCCGTTATTCGGGCGTGGTTTATTCCCGGCCCTGCCATCCTTGTGATGATTGCCGCCTTATTTATCAGCGGTCTTCTCCTTTACTGTCTCTTTGAGCGCTTTAGTACGCCGCTGGCGCTGTTCTGGCTCATCTTGATGAACCTGCTGACCGGGCTACTTTTCGCCTGCATCTTCTCCTGGGCGGGAATCGCCTTAGCGCTGGGCGTAACCGGCGCGATGTTCGCCATCAGCGCGGTTATCGCCCATTATGCGGGCAGCAATATCAGCGGTGGTGGCTATTATTTGTTGATGTTGCTGGTGGGGCTTAGCCTGACGGCGCTGGTTAATATCGGGCTGCACAATGGCCCATTGGAGTGGATTGGCTGCCTGGCGATGGTATTGCTGTTTGGATTAACAACGGCGGGCAGCAGTTCACGGATTCAGCTATCCGCCCGCGAACTCTATATGAAACAATTTACCACGGTACAGGCCTGCGCCATCCATGGCGCATTGCGGGTCTGGCTGAATATTGCCAGTCTCGTGTTTGAACTGCTACGTCTGGCAAGCTATGTGATTGACGGCATACGCTCCCGCTAATCAACCTTTTGCCATCGCCTTTTCATTTTTCGCGCGCAGTTTCTTCGCCCGACTTTCCAGTATCAGATAGGCAATCAGCGCCAGCAGTAGCGGGATAAAATAATAGAGTACGCGGTAGGCCAGCAGGGCTGCGATGATAACCCCTTGTGACATATGTTCCCCGGCCAGCAGTGCCAGAAAGACGGCTTCCAGCACGCCAATCCCCGCCGGGATATGGACAATCACGCCGGCGATACTGCTGACCAGCAACACGCCCAGCACAAAGAAGAAGTTGGCCTGGTGCCCCATCAGCAACCAGATAATCACCCCCATAGCTATCCAGTTGGCGCTGGAAATGGCCATCTGGGCAAGGGCAAATTTCCACGAGGGGATGACTAACTTCTGTCCTCTAATCGTGAAATGGCGACGTTTCGCAAAACCGCAGGCCCACAGATAGAAGGCGATAAAGAGTAGCAGCACCACGCCAATAATGCGCAGTGTTGTGTCGGAGATGTACCAGTGCGCCGGGATATCCACCACGCCGAAGGTAAAGATGATGCCGCCGAGTAAAATATAACCCAGCCAGTTGGTGGTGATGCTGAGCGAGAAAATCCGCGTGATGGTGCTGCTGGGTAATCCAAGGCGGGAATAGAGACGATAACGCATGCCGATCCCGCCCACCCAGGTGCTGAGCGTCAGGTTAAAGGCATAACAGATAAACGACACCAGCATTACCTGGCGTTTAGCCAGTTTATGTCCGCAATAGGCGCGACCCAGCAGGTCGTAGCAGCCATAAATCAAATAACTGACCACGACCAGCGCGGCGGCACCCAACAGCACGATGCGGTTATAGTCATGAATAACCTTCCAGACATCATCCCAGTTGACCTTCTGGGCATACAGCACTAACAGGACGGCAACGGCGATAAAAAAGAGCCAGGTGAGAATTTTTTTTGCCAGCCGCCAGCGTGGATGTGATTTCGCCATCAGGATTTCCCTCCGGAATTTTCAGAAGCGACGCGATCCTGAGTCTCTATTTCCGGCTGGATGGGGGGCTTCACCTGGGCCAGCCTTGGCGTATGTGCGGGCAGCCAGCCAACGAGTGCAGGAAAATGGCGCAGGAAGTGGAACACCACCACGCTCTTGGCGAGATTCCACCAGGTCCGCTTAGGTGCCATCGATTCGTCCACTCGTAGGCAGTCTTTGGCGATAATCGCGTTGAGGTTGTCGCGCAGCGTCTGGTTGAATTCCCGATCGTGAATGATCAGATTGGCTTCAAGATTTAGCGACAGACTTAACGGGTCAAGGTTGCTCGACCCGACGGTTGCCCAGTGATCGTCCATTAACGCCACCTTGCCATGCAGTGGGCGACGGCGATATTCGTAGACCTGAACGCCCCCTTTCAAAAGATAGTTATAGAGCAGTTCGGCGCCAACTTTGACAATTGGCATATCCGGCTCGCCTTGTACGATGAGCTTCACTCGTACACCCCGGCGGGCCGCGTTTTTCATTGCATGCAGCAGGCGGTAGCCGGGAAAGAAATAGGCATTGGCGATAATCACTTCGCGCTTCGCATTGGCGAGCATTTTCAGGTAGTGGCGTTCAATGTCATCACGGTGATCGTCATTGTCGCGCCAGACAAACAGCGCCTGAGCTTCACCGGGCGTGCGGTTATCCTCCGCCTGGTGGCGACGTCGTTGCCACCAGCGTCTGACCGGCGCGTTTTCAGGCAGATTTTCCACTTCAAATTGCAAAATGTCAGCCACCACCGGGCCTTCAACCCGTACGGCATAGTCCTGCTTGGCTTCGGGGCCGTAGCTGGTGACATGTTCAGCGGAATAATTAATGCCGCCGACAAATGCCACCGTGTTATCGATCACCACGATTTTACGGTGCATGCGGCGAAAGACATTGGTCCGCAAACCGAACAGACGTGGACGGGGATCGTAGTAGCGGAAGACGACGCCAGCAGAGGTGAGCGTATTGACGAATTCATCGCTGAGATCCGGCGAACCATAGCCGTCGAGCAACACTTCGATATTCACGCCGCGACGGGCCGCTTTGAGTAAAACAGCATGCAACTCACGTCCTACTTCATCTTCAAACCAGATAAAGGTTTCGAGGATAACTTTCTGCTGTGCCTGCTCAATAGCGGCATACACCGCCGGATAAAAGTTTTCGCCATTTTCGAGAAGCTCAATACGATTACCCTCTTTCCATGTGCATTTCATAGGTGGATCTCCGCACTCAGAGGGGCATGGTCGGATAAATGACGCCAGTTGCGCAGCGGCAGTGCTGTGGGCGAGCTGACACCAGCATTTTTGACATAGATACGGTCCAGACGTAACAGCGGCAGGCTGACCGGAAAGGTGCGGGCAGGGCGGCCATGGGCGCGGGTAAAGATCTCTTCCAGCCCGGCCTGGACTTTTAACGGATGGTTCGCCCGCTGCCGCCAGTCGTTAAAGTCGCCAGCCACCACCACCGGTTCATTTTCCGGCAGCGAATTTACCCATTCCGCCAGCATCGTGAGCTGTGCCTGGCGATGGGCTTCACGTAAGCCCAGATGCACACAAATCACATGCACCGGCCGCTCAATATCAGGCGGCACGATACGACAATAGAGCAGGCCGCGTTTTTCACTGCCGTCCACGGACACGTCGCGGTTCTCATAGTGTTCGATAGGAAAACGGGAAAGCACGGCGTTACCGTGGTGGCCTTCAGGGTAGACAGCATTACGCCCGTAGGCGTAATCGCTCCACATAGCATCAGCAAGAAATTCGTAGTGGGTGGTATCCGGCCAGTTCTCCACATGCAGCGGATGAACCTCATGCGCGCCCATCACTTCTTGCAGGCAAACAATATCGGCGCTGACGGTGCGCACCGCGTCGCGAAGTTCCGGCAAAATGAAACGCCGGTTAAAGGCAGTAAAGCCTTTATGGGTATTTATGGTGAGTACTTTCAATGAAAATTGACGAGTTTGTTGGGTCATAATTCTCCTGCCAGCCTCACTATCCTGATGAAAATAAATTGTAGTCTCTGTCACAAAAAGATGCGGGGTTACGGAATTTTCTGTAAATATCAGTACTCTTTGTTAAGAGAAAAATTCGTCAGGAGAGATGCCATGAAGTGGCAACAACGTGTTCGTGTCGCAACCGGTCTGAGTTGCTGGCAGATTATGTTGCATATGCTGGTTGTGGCGGTGTTAGTAACAGCCTGGATGAGCGGCGCGCTGGTGCGGGTTGGCCTGGGTCTGTGCGTCCTTTATAGCGTAACGGTGCTGTTGATGCTGTTTTTGCAGCGCCACCACGAAGAGCGCTGGCGCGGCATTGGCGATGTGCTGGAAGAGTTGACCACCACCTGGTATTTCGGGGTTGCCATGATCGTGCTGTGGCTGCTGTCACGCGTCATGCAAAACAACCTGCTGCTGGCCCTGGTCGGGCTGGTTATCCTCGCAGGCCCAGCGGTTGTCTCCCTGCTGGCAAAAGAGAAGCGTATCCCGTCCAAATCCTTCAAAGTTTAAGGTGCGAGCGGCGTAAGGTTACATCACCTTACGCCGGAACATCGCATAGGCCGCTGAACCCGTGGTGGCCGTTATCACCAGTAGCGGCCACACGCTTTGCCAGACAATCGCGAAGCTCGCATCCTTCAAATAGATCTGCTTGGTAATGTCCGTAAAATGGCGGATAGGGTTAATCCATGTCAGATCCTGCAGCCAGACCGGCATATTCTCGACCGGCGACACATATCCCGAAAGCAGAATAGCGGGCATCATAAAGACAAACACCCCAATAAACGCCTGCTGCTGTGTTGAGCACAGGGACGAGATCAGCAGGCCAAACCCTACCAGCGACAAGCCGTAAATCAGCATCGTGAAATAGAACAGCAGTAGCGATCCGGCAAAGGGGATGTTATAGGCAAGGATCCCGGCGAGCAGCACGATGGTGGCCTGGAACGTCGCCACCACCAGCGCAGGTACCGCTTTGCCGACAAAAATTTGCCAGGTCGCCAGCGGTGAGACCAGCAGTTGATCCAGCGTACCCTGTTCCCGTTCGCGAGCAACCGAGAGTGAGGTAACGATCATCACGCCAATGGTGGTGATCATGGCGATAAGCGATGGCACCACGAACCATTTGTAATCCAGGTTTGGGTTGTACCAGTTGCGGATCACCAGTTCGCTGTTGTTCGGTTTCGTTTTCCCCTCTATCAGCTCCTGTTGATACTCTTTAACGATCTCTTGCAGGTAATTGGCGGCAATCTGCGCGCTGTTAGAGTTTCGTCCGTCGAGAATTAGCTGTAGCGGTGCCTGGGTGAAGGTATCCAGCTTGCGGGAAAAGTCAGCCGGAAAACGCACCAGCAGCAGCGCTTTTTGCTCGTCGATTGTCGGGCGAATCTCCTGCGGGCTTTTCAGCATCAGCACATGGGTGAAGGCTTTTGCCCTGGCAAAGCGCTGGGTCAGCTCCACCGCATGTTTGCCGTTATCTTCGTTATAAACGGCAATGGTGGCGTTAGTGACCTCCAGCGTCGCGGCAAACGGGAACAGCAACACCTGGATGACAACCGGCAGAATCAAAATGGCGCGGGTCTGCGGTTCGCGCAGCAGCGACTGCAACTCTTTGCGAATCAGTGTCCATAAGCGATGAAACATGGTGCCTCCCTAATCCAGCCGCCGTTTGGTTTTCACCCACGTCAGGCCAATAAACATGATTGCCGAAGCCAACAGAAACAGCACATTGATGACCAGTACCACCGGGATATTGCCTGCCAGAAACAGGCTTTGCAGGGTACTAACGAAGTAGCGCGCCGGAATAATGTAGGTCACCGCCCGGATCACCGCAGGCATACTGTCAATCTGGAAGATAAACCCGGACAACATAATCGACGGCAAAAAGGCGGCGTTAAGCGCCACCTGCGCGGCATTGAACTGATTGCGCGTAATGGTCGAAATCAGTAACCCCATCCCCAAAGTACTGAGCAGAAACAGGCTGGTGATAAAAAACAGGAGCACCAGCGAACCGCGATACGGCACCCCGAGAATAAATACCGACACCAGCATACACAGCAACATGGCCAGCATTCCGAGGAAGTAGTAGGGGATAAGCTTGCAGAGCAGAAGTTCAGTACGGGTAACTTCGGTAGAGAGCAGCGCCTCCATAGTGCCGCGCTCCCATTCGCGCGCCACCACCAGCGAGGTGAGGATCGCGCCGATCACTGTCATGATGATGGTGACCGCGCCGGGGATAATAAAATGCTGGCTGATGGCGGCGGGGTTAAACCAGTAGCGCATCTGCACGTCAATCAGCGGTTCGAAACTTTCGCCGCGATCGTCGGCCCGCTGCTGTTGCCAGACCTGCCAGATCCCCTGTACATAGCCCTGAACGAAGTTGGCGGTATTGGGTTCGCTGCCATCGGTGATCACTTGTAGCGGCGCATCTTCACCGGAGCGCGCCATCTGTTCGGCAAAATTCACCGGAATGACCACCAGCCCGCGAATACGCCCGGCCTGCATCATCTGAATTAATTGCTGGCGATTATCGCTGACCGTCGCGTCAAACCACGGAGAGCCGGTCATCGTATGGGCGAAGTCCAGCGCCTCTTCGCTGTGCTGCTCCAGTAAAATGCCCACGCGGAGCTTGCTAGAGTCCAGGTTTATGCCGTAGCCGAAAATAAACAGCAGCATTAACGGGATCACCACCGCAATCAGCCAGCTACTGGGATCGCGCACAATCTGGCGCGTCTCTTTGATGCAGAGCGCGCGCACGCGACGTAGGGAGAGAGGGCTATGCATCGTGATGCTCCTTATCCCAGTTATGGATGAGCGTGATAAAGGCATGCTCCATCGTCGGGTCGGTGTGCTCTGCATCGGCCGTTTGCGCTTTCAGGGCATCCGGCGTGCCGCTGGCGATAAGTTTACCGCGATAGACCAGCCCGATGCGGTCGCAATATTCGGCTTCATCCATAAAGTGGGTGGTGACCATGACCGTGACCCCTTTCTCCACCATGCTGTTAATGTGCAGCCAGAACTCGCGGCGGGTCAGCGGGTCGACGCCGGATGTCGGCTCATCGAGGAACAGAATGTCCGGCTCATGCATCAGCGCGCAGGCCAGCGCCAGGCGTTGCTTAAAGCCCAGAGGAAGAGCGTCGGTTGCCTGATTGGCTATCGTCTTAAGGCCAAACGCGTCCACCATCCGTGTGATTTTATCCTGCTGCGCCCGTCCCCGCAGGCCGTAGACGCCGGAGAAAAAGCGCAGGTTTTGCGCCACCGTCAGGTTGCCGTAAAGGGAGAATTTTTGCGCCATATAGCCAAGATGCTGGCGTGCCTGGCCGGAGCTGGTTTTTAAATCCATATTCAGTACCAGCGCTTTGCCGGAGGTGGGGACCAGCAACCCGCACATCATCTTGAAGGTGGTGGATTTCCCCGCGCCATTCGGCCCGAGCAGGCCGAAAATCTCGCCGCGCTTGACGGCAAAATCGACGTGGTCGGTGGCGGCGAAATCGCCAAATTTTTTCGTCAGTTGCCGGGCTTCGATCACTGTCTCATCCGGCGTACCTTCCACGGTATGCAGAATGGCCCCCAGCGGCGACTGGGTGAACGCGGCACCGCCCAGCAGGTCGATAAACGCGTCTTCAAAGCGCGGTGCGGTCTCTTCGATGTCTAACCGGGTCAGTGACGATGCGCTGCGCAGGGCGTCCACCGTTGAGTCTTTCGCCAGAATCACCCGCACCGAACGTCCCTGAATCATCCCGTCGCTGACCTGCGGCAGTTTCAGCAGGCGTTGCAATAGCTGGCGGTTGTTTTCCTGCGGGCTGCTGGCGAGAAAACTGCGCCCGGCCATGGTTTGCGTCAGCGCGCGCGGTTCGCCCTGATAAAGCAATTCCCCTTCGTTCATCAGCAGCACATCGCGGCACTGCTCGGCCTCGTCCAGATAAGAGGTGCTCCATAAAATCAGCATGCCGTCCCCGGCGAGGGTATGCACCATCTGCCACAGTTCACGGCGTGATATCGGGTCCACGCCGACACCGGGTTCGTCCAGCAACAGCACTTTCGGTTGCCCGACCAGGGTGCAGGCAAGCCCCAGTTTCTGTTTCATGCCGCCGGACAACTTGCCCGCCAGCCGCCCGGTAAAGGGGGTGAGGGCGGTGAATTCAAGCAGTCGGGCAAAGGTCTCCTGGCGCTGTTCCCCGGTGACACTGCGCAGATCGGCGTACAGGTTGAGGTTTTCTATCACCGTGAGATCTTCATACAGGCCGAATTTTTGCGGCATGTAACCGAGCGAGGCATGCAGTTCGCTGTTGTTGGCGATGGGATCCAGGCCAATAACCTCCGCGCTGCCTTCATCGGGTTTCATCAGCCCGGCGAGCATGCGCATCAGCGTGGTTTTCCCCGCGCCATCCGGGCCAACCAGCCCCGTGACGTATCCGGCTTTCACGGTGCAGTCCAGACGGGCGACGGCGGGTTTTTCCATCCCGGCGAAGCGCTTGACCAGGCCGTTCAGACGGATGGTTGCCTCACTCATTCCGTGCTCCATTGTCGAAGCTCACGGTAACCGGCATCCCCTGGCGCAGTGCGTCATCGGCGTCGGTGACGATAATGCGCAGCCGATAGACTAAATCGGTACGCAAGTCCGGCGTTTCCACGGTTTTCGGGGTGAATTCAGCCGTCGGGGAAACAAAGCCAATTTTGCCGTGGTAAGGCTTATTGGGGCGGCCATCTACGTACAACAATACCGTCTGGCCGGGTTGGGCCTGATGCAAATTGGCTTCACTGATGTAGGCGCGAACCCAAACCGGGCGGGTCAGGGAGAGCGTCAGAACGGTACTCCCGGCATTTAACATGCTACCCGGCTCCATGGCGCGGGTGAGCAGAGTGCCATTAGAAGGCGACACCAGTTGGGTATCCTGCAAATCCAGTTGTGATTGCGCCAGTTGCGCCTGTGCCTGTTCGAGGCTGGCTTTGGCCTGGGCTATCTCCTGCGGGCGATTACCAGTACGGTACTGGCTGAGTTTATCTTTTGCCGATTTCAGTGTGGCTTGCGCCTGGTCGCGGGAGGAACGCGCATTTTCCAGGTCGTTGGCGGAAATGGTCCGGCTTTTCCATAGCCCCTGCTGGCGCTGATAAAAGTTTTGCGCGTAATCATAGGCCGCCTGCGCCTGATTGACCGCCGCCGCCGCCTGGGCAATCTCTTCATCGCGATAGCCCGCGGTGACCAGATCGTATTTTGCCTTCGCCGTCGAGACATTGGCTTGTGCCTGCATAAGGGCATTCTCGTAAGGGGCTTTGTCTATTTCGCCAAGCTTCTGCCCGGCGGTTATCGCATCCCCCTCATCTACCGCAAGTGAAGCGAGACGTCCGCCGACCCGGAAACTGAGGTTTACGGTGCGAATATCCACATTCCCGTAGAGCGTGAGGGTGGCTGCCTGTCGGCTTTGATACCACATCCAGCCCCCGCCAAGCGCGGCGAGTACGATAACGACAATCAACACGATGACGACAGGCTTTTTCATAACCCGGAACTCCTTGTTAATCCCTGAAGGATAAGATCGATATGGCACGTGATGACCTGGCAAATCAGGTCGGCTTTCTCATCGTCGAATTGCGCCCATCCGGTGCGCAGTAAAATGGTTTCCCGACCCAGGCGGAAGGCGAGGATCTCGCCGATCAGCGCATGGGTGTGCAAAATGGTTTGCGTATCATTGGCTTCTCTGCCGGTGTAAGCCGCAATCAGCCGGGTAAGATGGCTGTGCAACGGGGCGATCACCTGGTCATGAACTAACTGGTAGGCGCGGGTAGGGGAGAGCTGTTCGCGCGAGATAAATTTACTCAGATTCAGCGTGTCATCATGGGTGAGCAGCATAATCATGTTTTTGCAGGCCCGATGAATCAGTTCACGTATCGCCTCTTTATCGGGTTCCGCTTGGGTAAACAGGATTTCGGCGGCTTCGGCGTGGGGGCGAAAATTAGCGCCAATAAAATCGGCGATCCACTGGGCGCAGGCGAGATAGAGATCCTCTTTTGAACCGAAGTAGTAGGGGATCGCGGCAATATTCTGCCCGGCCAGCGCAGCGATATCGCGCGTGGTGGCATGCAACCCGTATTCGCCGAACTGTGCGAGGGCAGCGGCAATCAACTGGTTTCTGGCCTGCTCACCTTTACTGGTCGTCGAGTTCATATTCATCGGTGGAATAAAGTTAATCAATCGATTGATTAACTTTATGGCTATTTTTTCACCGTGTCCAGTCGGGTGTTATCACTCTCTTACCGCTAAAAATAGCGTGCCGTTCCCCAGACCCCGGGCCATACGGGTTGGGAAAATCGGAGAAATATTTCTTCAATGATTAGCAGAGCGATATTTTATGCGCTGTGTCACAAAAGCTGTTACACTCCGCCCCTTCATGACATTGTGGTTTTTGTCATCTGTCATATTATTATCTCCTCGAAAACTACACCTGTTATGGTCGGGGCGGTGCGGAGTTGTTATGTCTTTTGATTCCCTTGGCCTGAACCCGGAAATTCTGCGTGCTGTTGACGAGCAGGGCTACCGTGAGCCAACCCCTATTCAGCAACAGGCGATCCCAGCGGTGCTGGAAGGCCGCGACCTGATGGCGAGCGCCCAGACGGGTACTGGCAAAACCGCGGGCTTTACGCTGCCGCTGCTGCAACGTCTGGTACAAAAAGAGCCGCACGCGAAAGGCCGTCGCCCGGTGCGTGCGCTGATCCTGACGCCAACGCGCGAACTTGCCGCGCAAATCGGCGAAAACGTACGTGATTACAGCAAATATCTGAACCTGCGCTCGCTGGTGGTTTTCGGCGGCGTGAGCATTAACCCGCAAATGATGAAGCTGCGTAGCGGTGTCGATATCCTCGTCGCCACGCCGGGTCGTCTGCTGGATCTGGAACACCAGAACGCCGTCAAACTGGATAGCGTAGAGATCCTGGTGCTGGACGAAGCTGACCGTATGCTGGACATGGGCTTTATCCACGATATTCGCCGCGTGCTGGCTAAACTGCCTGCGCGTCGTCAGAATCTGCTGTTTTCCGCGACCTTCTCGGATGACATCAAAGGCCTGGCCGAAAAGCTGCTGCGCAACCCGCTGGAAATCGAAGTGGCGCGCCGCAACACCGCTTCTGAGCAGGTAACGCAGCACGTTCACATGGTCGACAAAAAACGTAAGCGCGAGCTGCTCTCCCAGATGATTGGCGAAGGCAACTGGCAGCAGGTGCTGGTCTTCACCCGCACCAAACACGGTGCCAACCATCTGGCTGAACAACTGAATAAAGACGGTATTCGCAGCGCGGCTATCCACGGTAACAAAAGTCAGGGCGCGCGTACCCGTGCGCTGGCAGACTTTAAATCGGGTGATATCCGCGTACTGGTCGCAACCGACATTGCGGCCCGTGGTCTGGATATCGAAGAGCTGCCGCACGTAGTGAACTACGAGCTGCCGAACGTGCCGGAAGATTATGTACACCGTATTGGCCGTACCGGTCGTGCTGCGGCAACCGGTGAAGCGCTGTCGCTGGTCTGCGTCGATGAACATAAACTGCTGCGTGACATCGAACGCCTGCTGAAAAAAGAGATCCCACGTATCGCTCTGCCGGGTTACGAGCCCGATCCGTCTATCAAGGCCGAGCCGATTGTGAATGGTCGTCAGAGCCAGGGCCGTGGTGGTCGTGGTCAGGGCGGTGGCGGTGGTCGCGGACAACAGCAGCCACGCCGTAACGACGGTGGCGCGCCGAAAGCGAAAGCGCCACGTACTCAGGAAGGAAGTAAACCGGCGGGTGAGAAACCGCGCCGTCGTCGCCCGCGTAAACCCGCAGCAAGCGCCTGACGCCTGATGTGATTAAGAAGCCCTGCCCGCGTGCAGGGCTTTTTGTTTTTGGGGTTGAGTAAGGGGCTGTATGTTCCCCCTCACCCCAGCCCTCTCCCTGGAGGGAGAGGGGGCCGATTGAGCAGAGTACGGCTCTGTTTTTCTCCCTCTTCCTGGAGGGATGAGGGGGTCGATCGAGCTGAATTCGCTCTGTTTTTCTCCCTCTCCCTGGAGGGATGAGAGGGTCGATCGAGCTGAATTCAGCTCTGTTTTTCTCCCTCTCCCTGGAGGGAGAGGGTAGGGGTGAGGGGGAAAAGCTTATACCGCCGTCGGCCTGAATTGTGCAATCCATGCCTGACGTTGTTCCCGCGCCCGCTGGGCCACGCTTGCCTGCGGATCAGAGTTAAAGCCGTGATACGCTCCAGGCCACACATTCATTTCTACCGCCACGCCTGCACGGATTAACGCCTGCGCAAAGCGAAGATTTTCATCAAGAAACAGATCCAGCGTGCCCACGCCGAGCCAGGTGGGTGGCAAATAAGTCAGGTCCGTTGCTCGTCCCGGCGCAGCATAAGCCGACACCCCCTCCGAGCCCGGCTCGCAGCCCAACAGCGATCGCCAGCCAAAACGGTTATGTTCATGCGTCCAGACAAACTCACCGGTCACCGGATTCGGGTTTTCTTCCGTCACCGTACGATCATCGAGCATCGGAAACATCAGGTTCTGAAAGGCAATACGTGGGCCATTGCGATCGCGGGCCAGCAGCGCCAGCGAGGCCGCAAGTCCGGCCCCTGCGCTGTCGCCCATCAGCCCAATATGGTCAGAATGGATACCGAGTGCGGTGGCCTGCTCGTTCATCCACACCAGCGCGGCGTAACAATCCTCCAGCGATCCCGGAAAGACCGTTTCGGGTGCCAGACGATAATCGACAGAGACAATCACGCAGTCGTGTTGCAACGCGGTGGCGCTGGTCAGCGACAGTGACTGCTCCGGGCTACCGAAAAGATGACCGCCGCCGTGAATATGCAAAATGCCCATTCGGTTCTGCCCCGGCGTAGCGGGGGTAATGACACAGACTCTGACGGCAGGATGTGCGGGTGAGGAGATAAGATGTTCTTCCACCGATAACCCAATGTCCCGGAAACGTTGCACGTTAGCCAGCGCTGCCTGCTGGCGTTGTTGGCGAAGGGCAACGAGAGCGTCTTGTGTCAGGGAGAGGGGGTGGCTATCCGCCAGTGCCGGGCGTAATTCAGGATCGACCAAATTCCATGTGTTCATCATGTAGCCTTGTCTGTCTCGGTAATATTTGCAGAGCGGGAAATCTCCCGCTCCGTCATTACCTTACAGTGTTTCGCCGTTGCTGGCGATAACCTGCTTATACCAGTCAAAGCTGCGCTTTTTGCTGCGTTTTAGCGTACCGTTGCCGTCGTTGTCCTTATCGACATAGATAAAACCGTAGCGTTTTTTCATCTCGCCGGTCCCGGCGCTGACGATATCAATCGGTCCCCACCAGGTGTAACCCATGATGTCGCAGCCATCGGCAATGGCCTCGCCCATCTCACGGATATGCTGGCGACCATAATCAATACGCGCGGTATCGTTGATGACACCGTTTTCATCTGGCTCATCCACCCCGCCATAGCCGTTTTCGACGACAAACAGCGGCTTACGATAGCGGTCCGCCAGTTCATTGCAGACGATACGGAAACCTTTGGCGTCAATCGGCCAGCCCCAGGCGGTTTTTTCGAGATACGGATTGTCCTGACCGACGGTTCCGCCAGTATCGACGCGAAACTCACCGCCTGCCTGGTGCAGCACGCTGCGATAATAACTAAAGCCCAGGTAATCGGACGGGTAACGGGCGATAAGGTCGAGATCGCCATCCTCCATGACCAGCTCAATGTTCTGCTCGCGAAACAGGCGTGGTGTCCAGGCCGGATATTCACCCAGCATCATCACATCAGAGTAGAAGAGTGAACGGCGGCGCAACTGCATGGTCGAGAAAATATCTTCCGGGTTGCAGGTGGCCGGGTAGACGGTGCTCAGCGACAGCATGCAACCTATCTTCGCGTCCGGGATAATCTCATGACACAGCTTGTTGGCCAGCGCGTTGGCGACAAACTGATGATGGTTTGCCTGATATAGCTCCTTCGCCGTGGAGTTGGGGTCAACCGCGCCTGTCGCAAAGGGCATCCGGTTCATATTGTTCAGTTCGTTAAAGGTCATCCAGTATTTGACCTTCTCGCGATAACGCCTGAACACCACCTCACAGTAGCGGGTGAAGAAATTCACCAGTTTGCGGTTCTTCCAGCCACCATACTCCTGATACAGCGCCAGCGGTGTTTCGTAGTGGGAGAGCGTAATCACCGGCTGAATACCGTATTTCAGCAGCTCATCAAACAGGTCATCATAAAATTTCAGCCCGGCCTCGTTAGGCGAGGTTTCATCGCCACGCGGGAAGATGCGCGTCCAGGCGATAGAGGTGCGAAAACAGGTAAAGCCCATCTCAGCGAACAGCGCCACGTCTTCTTTGTAATGATGATAGAAATCGATGGCTTCATGGCTGGCGTAGTATTTATGCGGGTCGATAACCGCATCGTGTTTGCCGGAGGCGATACCGCCGCGTACCACATCGGAGATAGACGGCCCTTTGCCGTCCACATTCCATGCCCCTTCTGCCTGGTTGGCGGCAATGGCACCGCCCCATAAAAAATCGTTCGGGAAAACAGACATATCCACTCCTTAATCCGCCAAATCTTCGCCATTGGAGGCGATCACTTTTTTGTACCAGTGGTAGCTCTTTTTCAGGGAACGCTTCTGGGTGCCGTTACCCATGTCATCCTGATCGACATAGATAAACCCGTAGCGTTTGGAAATTTGCGCGGTGCCCGCGCTCACCACGTCGATTGGCCCCCACCAGGTGTAACCAAACAGATCCACGCCATCGGCCAGCGCCTCGCGCATCTGTTCGATATGCAGACGCAGATACTCAATGCGGTAATCGTCGTCGATAGAGCCGTCCGGATTCACCGTGTCCACTGCGCCAAGGCCGTTTTCGGCAATAAACAGCGGCTTCTGATAGCGGTCATATAACTGATTTAGCGCCAGGCGCAGCCCTTTCGGATCAATCTGCCAGCCCCACTGGCTGGTGGGCAGATGCGGGTTACGAACACCGCCGGTGATCAGGTTACCCTCGGCCCCTTCCAGTTTTTCCGGGTGGGCGCTGACGGTGCTGGACATGTAATAACTGAACGAGACGAAATCCACCGGGTGCTGACGCAGGATCTCATCGTCACCCACCACTTTTTGCAGCGTGACGCCTTTCTCTGCCAGCATACGGTCGGTATAAGCCGGGTAGTAGCCGTGCGCCTGCACATCGCTAAAGAACAGCGACACGCGCTGCATCTCTTCGCAGGCCTGCAAATCGTCCGGGTGACAGGTGTGGGGGTAGAGCATCTGGTAGCTGATCATGCAGCCGACTTTCGAATCGGGAATGATCGCATGGCAGGCTTTAGTCGCCAGGGCGCTGGCGACGAACTGGTGATGCGCCCCCTGGTATTTATCCTGCTCCAGGTGCGGGTTATCCTCCTCAATCACCCCGACGCTGACGTACGGGTGGTGCTTCACGCAGTTAATCTCGTTGAAGGTCATCCAGTACTTCACTTTTTTGCGATAACGGGTAAAGCAGGTCGTGGCGAAACGCACATAGAAATCCACTAACTGACGGTTCGGCCAGCCGCCGTAATCGGTCACCAGCGCCAGCGGCATTTCGTAATGGGAGAGGGAAACAATCGGTTCGATACCGTGAGAGTGCAGGGTGTCAAACACCTCGTCGTAGAACTTAAGCCCGGCTTCGTTAGGCTCGCTTTCGTCACCACGCGGGAAGAGACGCGTCCAGGCAATCGACATGCGGAAGCATTTAAAGCCCATCCCGGCGAAGAGAGCGATATCCTCTTTGAAGTGGTGGTAAAAGTCATTGCCCTTGCGCTTCGGGTAATATTTGGTGCTGTTCGGATCCTGCGCTTCACGCACCTGCGCGTGGGTCATTCCCAGCCATTGATCGAGCCAGCGCTCTTTGGGCGTATTGATGTCAAAGGTATAGACATCGGACACGGACAGCCCCTTGCCATCGACGTTCCACGCCCCTTCGAGCTGGTTTGCCGCCGTCGCGCCACCCCATAAAAACCCTTCCGGAAATGATTTAGAAAATGTCATGCGCTTGCTCCTCATGCCGCTGATGCGGTCAGTGTCAGAAATTCGTCGCGGCTGGCAACATCGCCGTTCGCTTTAACCGGGCTGATATCGCCGTAGCATTCGCTGTTGGTCACTACCAGGATGACGCTCGGATCAATGCCTTCGGCCCGTAAGGCGTCAAGATCAAAGGTGACCAGCAGGTCGCCCACTTCGATAAACTGTCCGGCCTCGATATGGCTGGTGAAGTGCCTGCCGCCGAGTTTGACGGTGTCGATACCGATATGAATCAGGATTTCCGCCCCGGTATCGCTTTGCAGCGCCAGCGCGTGGTGAGTTTCAAAGACCGATGCCACCTTGCCGTTAACAGGGGAACGTAACTCACCGGTGGTGGGATAAATTGCCAGTCCTTTGCCGAAAATCTCGTCGGCAAAGACCGGGTCGCTCAGGGTGTTAAGCGCTTTCAGCTCACCGCTTACTGGCGCAAACAGCTTCTCTTCTGAGCGGGCGATGGGCATCGGGCTTACGCCTGCGACCACCGGCTGTGCTGCCTCTTCAAACCCCAGAATCACCGTGAGGGTGGCGGCACAGACAAAGGAGATGGCGATACTGACCAGCGCCCACAAAAAGGTTGGGCCCACCAGCGCCGGAAGACCAGGCAGGCCGCTTAAAGCGAAGGCGTAGGTTTTCACTCCCATCGCCATGGCGAAGGCACCGCCGCAAGCCCCGCCTGCTAACGCTGCGGCAAAAGGCCGTTTGTAGCGGATGTTGACCCCGTACATCGCCGGTTCGGTAATCCCCATCATGGCGCTAAAGCTGGTGGTCAACGCCAGTGATTTGAGCTTTTTATCACGAGCACGCAAGAAGACGCCGAAAGCGGCACCGGCCTGCCCGAGGTTGGCAATGTAAAAAAGGATCTTGATAGGGTCGAAGCCCATGGTACTGATGTTATTGATCATGATCGGCACGATCACATAGTGCATGCCGGTAATGATGATCAGCGACAGCGTGCCGCCGACCACGACGCCTGCCACGATCCCCATATTCTCCACCAGCCAGATAATGCCGCCAGAGAGGGCATTGCCGGTATAAATCCCCACCGGGCCGATGGCGATAAGGGTAATGGGCGTGACAATCAGCAGGCACAGCAGTGGCACAAACATGGTTTTCAGCGGGCCGGGCATAAAGCGGTCAATGAGGCGCTCAACACGACTAAGCAACCACACGGCAAGCAGAATCGGGATCACCGTTGAGGCGTAATTCACGGTGGGAACCGGTAAGCCGATAAAATTCACCGGCGCGCCTGCTTTAAACAATGTCTGGATAGCCGGATGAAAGAGAACGGCGGCAAGTGCGACCGCAACGTAAGGGTTAGCACCGAATTTCTTCGCTGCGCTAAAGGAGAGCGCTAACGGCATGAAGTAAAAAACGCCGTCACTGATTGCCAGCAGGATTTGATAGGTCTGGTTAGTGGTTTCCACCCATTGCATGGCCACCATCAACGCCAGCATACCTTTCAGAATACCGGCCCCGGCAATGGCCGGAATAATCGGCGAAAAAATACTCGACAGGCCTTCCAGTACCACCGAAACCGGGTTACGCCGTTTGGTGGGGCGAGCGGCATTGTCGAGATCGGGGAGCACTGCGAGTAGGGCTTTGCACAAGGGTTCGACGTCGTTACCAATAATAAGCTGGAACTGGTCGCCGGAAATATTCACACCCATGACGCCATCAAGGGCTTCGAGGGCGGCGCGGTCAGCCTTGTCGTTATCCTTAAACAGAAAACGCAGGCGGGTAATGCAGTGAAACAGTGAGAGTACGTTCTCTTTGCCGCCAATCCTGTCGATGATTTGGCGAGCCGTGTCCTGATAATTCATAAAAATTCCTCCAGACTGAAGTCAAAAACCGACTTCATCCACAATGACCGGCGTTTGCCGGGACCTTGTTTCCTCTGGGGTTTGCCTGAACTACCCGTCTATTTAGGGGATGAACAGTAACAAGCCTGGATGGAATTTATACGCTTCATCCTTCGGGCTACAGATGCGTTGGCTTTCCTCGTTCACCCCAGTCACTTACCAATGTAAGCTCCTGGAGATTTACTGCGTCGCCGCCTTCCTGTAGCCCGAATTATTTTGCGTATAACTTAACATTTTAAACTTTCCCTGCGTCGGGCACCGTCCGCTGCACAATATTCTCGATGTGCACTGCAAGGTAGAGCTTTTCCGAGTTGCTCATGGGGTGGTGATAATTCTTGCTGACGAACTCATTCATTGCTTCGACACATTTCAGCGTAGTTTGATAACGGCGCTGGACCAGTTCGAAGAACTCTTCGTCGTCATTATTTAACACCACCCCATCAATCACCCGTTGGGCAAAGAACTTTAGATGAGTAATAAATCGCTGGTAATTCAGACTATGCTCATCAAGCGGGATATTAAAAAAATACTTCACAATGTTTTGTAACTGATAAATAAGCCGTGTAATTTGTGCGGTTTTTCCCATGGTGTCATTGAGCCCGGCATTCACAATATGCAGAGCGATACTACACGCCTCGCTGTCGGGTAATAATGTTCCGGTGCGGGCGACAACCATCCCCAGCGCCTGGCGACCAATGGCGTATTCCGCAGTGTAGAAATGGCGAACTTCCCACTCCAGCGGATTGGGTAAAACTTCATTGTTTTGTTGGCGTTGCAGCGCAAAATGCAGGTGGTCTGCGAGGGTCACATAGAGCCCATCGCTGAGCTTGTGCGTCAGTACGCTGCGGGCGTGAGTGATGATATCGGCGGTTAACTGCAAAATATCCACCGGCACTTCGCTGACCAGGTCTTTAAAACGAGCAGAAATTTGCGAATCTTCCAGACGGAATATTTTATCGATGGCGTCACGGTCGATGCTGGCACCGTTGTGGGTATTAAACCCCAGCCCCCGGCCGGTTAAAATAACCTCCAGACCATCCTCATCCACTGCGCTGACAACATTATTATTTAATATTTGTTTGACCAGCATCGCCAACTCCTGAAAACAAAAACGGGCAAGACATAAATACAGATATGGGCGGATTGGCCCCTCAGTCTGCATTTAGGTTTTGCCCGATAGTCGGTAACAAGCGTAATGCAGTTAAAACCTAGCACCGCGAAAAAAATTATTCAATGTGACAAAAGGCGTTGCGTAAATTCGTATGCCAAATTGTGATCCGGTCTGCGAAAACGGGCGCGGCGACGGAAAATGTCTGTCAGGTCGCAACCCGGAACCCTTACCCGGCTTAACCAGGTGATTGCGAAGAACGGTTTTATCCGGGGGATGCCGGGTAGCGGTTTGCCGAGAGTCATTTTTGCGAGCGGCTTTCCGTAATACGAAAAAGCGTTACCCCTGAAACGTGAAAAATGCCACAATAGTGGCTGTTTATACAGTGTTTCAGGTTTATCGATGGCCCTCACCGCCGCGCTAAAAGCGCAAATTGCCGCCTGGTACAAGGCGTTGCAACAACAGATTCCGGACTTTATTCCTCGTGCACCGCAGCGGCAGATGATCGCCGATGTGGCGAAAACGCTCGCCGGGGAAGAGGGGCGGCATCTGGCCATTGAAGCGCCGACAGGCGTCGGTAAGACCCTGTCGTACCTCATTCCCGGCATTGCCATCGCCCGTGAAGAACAAAAAACGCTGGTGGTCAGTACCGCCAACGTCGCCTTGCAGGATCAGATCTACAGCAAAGATTTGCCGCTGCTGCGTAAAATTATCCCCGATTTGCGCTTTACCGCTGCCTTTGGGCGTGGGCGCTACGTCTGCCCGCGTAACCTGACCGCGCTGGCGAGCACCGAGCCTTCGCAGCAAGATCTGCTGGCCTTTCTGGATGACGAATTAACCCCTAATAATCAGGAAGAGCAGAAGCGCTGCGCGAAGCTGAAAGCCGATCTCGACAGCTACAAGTGGGACGGCTTACGCGATCATACAGATCAGGCTATCGAAGACGATCTCTGGCGGCGGCTCAGCACCGACAAAGCCAGTTGTCTCAATCGTAATTGTCACTACTACCGTGAATGCCCGTTTTTTGTCGCCCGGCGTGAGATCCAGGAAGCCGAAGTGGTGGTGGCTAACCATGCGCTGGTGATGGCGGCGATGGAAAGCGAGGCGGTGCTGCCGGAGCCGAAAAACCTGCTGCTGGTGCTGGATGAAGGCCATCATCTGCCGGATGTAGCGCGTGATGCGCTGGAGATGAGTGCCGAGATCACCGCCCCCTGGTTTCGTCTGCAACTTGACCTTTTCTGCAAGCTGGTGGCGACCTGCCTTGAGCAATTTCGCCCGAAAACCACGCCGCTGCTGGCGACGCCCGAGCGCCTGAATGCCCACTGCGAAGAACTCTACGAACTGATTGCTTCGCTTAACAACATCCTCAATTTATATATGCCCGCCGCCCAGGAGGCCGAACACCGGTTTGCGATGGGGGAGTTGCCCGACGAAGTGATGGCTATTTGTCAGCGGCTGGCCAAACTCACCGATATGCTGCGCGGCCTGGCAGAACTGTTTCTCAACGACCTGAGCGAGAAAACCGGCAGCCACGACATTGTGCGTCTGCACCGGGTTCTGTTGCAGATGAACCGGGCGCTGGGAATGTTTGAGGCGCAAAGCAAGTTATGGCGGCTGGCAGCAATGGCGCAGGCCTCTGGCGCGCCGGTAACAAAATGGGCAACCCGTGAAGTGCGCGACGGGCAACTGCATATGTACTTCCACTGTGTTGGCATTCGCGTCAGCGATCAGCTGGAAAAACTGCTCTGGCGCAGCGTGCCGCATATTGTTGTGACCTCTGCGACCCTGCGCTCGTTGAACAGTTTTTCGCGCCTGCAGGAGATGAGCGGGCTGAAAGAGAAAGCAGGCGACCGCTTCGTGAGCCTGGATTCGCCGTTCAATCATGTTGAGCAGGGCAAAATCGTCATTCCACAAATGCGCTATGCCCCGCTGGTAGAGAACGAGGCGGAACATCTTGCCGAGATGGCGGCTTATTTCCGCGAACAGGTTGAGAGCAACGCTCACCGGGGGATGCTGGTTTTGTTCGCCAGTCAGCGGGCGATGCAGCTCTTTTTGACGTTTGTGACCGATCTGCGCCTGTTGTTGCTGGTGCAGGGCGATCAGCCGCGCTACCGTCTGGTGGAACTGCACCGTAAACGTATCGACGGCGGCGAGCGTAGCGTGCTGGTGGGGTTGCAGTCCTTCGCCGAAGGGCTTGATTTAAAAGGTGACTACCTGACCCAGGTGCATATCCATAAAATTGCCTTCCCGCCTATCGACAGCCCGGTGGTGATTACCGAAGGCGAATGGCTTAAAAGCCTCAATCGATACCCTTTCGAGGTGCAAAGTCTCCCCAGCGCCTCCTTTACGCTGATTCAGCAGGTGGGGCGTTTAATACGTAGCCACAGTTGTCACGGTGAAGTGGTGATTTATGACAACCGCCTGCTCAGTAAAAGCTACGGCAAACGTCTGCTGGACGCGCTGCCGGTTTTTCCTATTTCCCAACCAGATGTACCAGACGTTATAGTGAAGAAACCGAAACAAAGCCGCCGTAAGCGCCGCTGACATTGTGAGCCTGTAAGGAGTTTTGATGGATTACCGCAAAATCATTAAAGAGATTGGCCGGGGGAAAAATCACGCCCGCGATCTGGATTTTGATACCGCCCGGGGGCTTTACACCCGGATGCTGGAGGGTGATGTACCCGATCTGGAATTAGGGGGCATCCTGATAGCTCTGCGTATTAAAGGTGAAGGCGAAGCGGAAATGCTCGGTTTTTACGAGGCAATGCAGCAACGTACGATGCGCCTTACGCCGCCGGTCGCGAAACCGATGCCGATTGTTATCCCAAGCTACAACGGTGCGCGTAAACAGGCAAACCTGACGCCACTGCTGGCTATTTTATTGCACAAACTGGGTTTCCCGGTAGTGGTCCACGGCGTCAGCGAGGATCCGACGCGGGTAGTCAGCGAAACCATTTTCGCGCTGCTGGGTATTGAGGCGACGCACCATGCGGGTCAGGCCCAGGCACGGCTCGATGGACATCAGCCAGTGTACATTCCGGTGAGCGCGCTGTGCCCGCCGCTGGAAAAACAGTTAGCGCTGCGCTGGATAATGGGCGTGCGTAACAGCGCTCATACGCTGGCGAAACTGGCCACACCGTTTGAGAAAGACGCCGCGCTGCGCCTCTCCAGCGTGTCGCATCCCGAATACGTCTCGCGTGTGGGGAAATTCTTTAGCGATATCGGTGGGCGAGGTTTGTTGATGCACGGAACGGAAGGGGAGGTTTACGCCAATCCACAACGCTGCCAGCAAATCAATCTGATTGATGCGCAGGGGAGCCGCGTTATCTATGAACGTCAGGATGAACTCACAGATGTCGTTCTGCCTGCGGCCAAAGATGCCGAAACCACGGCTAAATGGATTGAACGCTGCCTGGCCGGAAGTGAGCCTGTTCCTCAGTCGATAAAAATTGAGATGGCGTGCTGCCTGGTGGCAACCGGCGAGTCAGAGACGCTTGAGAGCGCATTAGCGCGTATCGACGCGAGTTTTTAAGCGTGGTTCAAACGAAAAAAAGCCCGTCTCATCACTGGACGGGCCAAAAAGGGTAACAACAACAGGGTCAATGAGGGTTGGAGCAGTGTCCGTCGGAGGGTCGCCGACGGGGTAAAACATTCTTATTTGTAGATAACCGCAGTACCGCTCATTTTATTATTGCTGTTCGCGGACGTGATGCTGTAACCCGTTGCGCCAGCGGCGGCGGCTTTCTCAGCCAGTTGTGCTTCAAGGCCGTCCAGCGTGGTCGCGCCGTCAGCAGAGACTACACCGACTTTATTCATGCTCTGTGCCTGAGACGGGCTGATAGCCTGTGCAGCGAAAGCACCGAAAGAAAGGGTTGAAAGAGCGATAGCGGCTACAGCATATTTGATGGTTTTCATGGTCATAATCTCGCAGGTTATTCTGTTAAGGAGACGTTGTTCCGTCGATGTGATAAGTATCACGGTTTTTTGCGAGAGAGAAAATCTAAGAGAATTGACGACCTTGTTCTAAAAAATTGAACAATCACCAAGTCAATGAAATTATTGTGATTTATTGATGTAAATTATGTGTTTTGCCGTTTCGGCAGCCGCGGGATTTTTTTCTGGCACAGAATGCTACTTTATCTGCGGAATTTTGTGCGCAAGAAAGCAACCGCTTGCGCTGATGAGAGAGGTAAAGAACAGTCAACGAAGCTGGCTATCCTTGGATCCTCTGCGATTATATCCTGCATGTGTAGAGTTATGTAAATCTTTCTGTTGCTGGCATTGCAGACAGAAACGAACGCCGGGAATCGCTTTGCGACGCGCTTCCGGAATCGGTTCGCCGCACTCTGCACACTCTTTAAGGCTTTCTCCTTTCGGCAAGTCGTGACGCGCACGCGCCACCGCATCTTCAATGGTGCTGTCTATTTGATCCTGTACCGCCCCGTCATTTGCCCAACCGGATGCCATTGTGTTTTCTCCTCAGTGAGTAAGGACATACCAGTATAATGTTTGCGCAAATATTCGCCATTTCAATGTGTGGGTGAACGAAACAGTGTCCACCTGACACATATTTATACTTAGCGATCATCCGGACGACGCATGTCAAAACGCTGCGCGTCGGTAACGGTGTAATAGGCTGTCGGGCCACCCGCGCGCAGGATCGGTTGCGCTTTGGCCGTCTGATAGATGCCCTTTTCAAGCAGGGATTCATCAATATGAATGGCAACCGCCTCACCCAGTACCAGCCAGCTATCCAGCGCCTCACCGTTTGCTTTGGTCAGTTGAATGCACTGGGAGAGGCGGCACTCAAAATGCACCGGACTTTCTGCGACACGCGGTGCTTTAATAATGCGGCTGGCAAGTGGGGTCAGGCCGCTAAAGGCGAACTCATCTTCGCCGTGCGGGAGTGAGGCGGATGTCTCGTTCATTCGCTCCGCCAGCGCACGGGTCGTCAGATTCCAGACGAACTCTTTGGTCTCACAAATATTGCGCACGCTGTCTTTCCAGCCGCTGCTGGCAAAGCCGATAATAGGCGGGCGGTAATTGAAACAGTTAAAGAAGCTGTACGGGGCGAGATTCTGTCGCCCTTCGCCATCAAGCGAGGAGATCCAGCCGATAGGCCGCGGGCCGATAATCGCATTGAGCGGGTCGTGGGGCAGGCCATGGCCTTGAGACGGTTCGTAAAAATACATTGCGAGTCCCTTTGGGAAGCGAGTTTCTTTAGCCTCACTTATTTACCCTGCCGCCGTCAACGGGTATCTTACGCCGCTGCCAACAGGAGAAAGCCATGAAAGCCCAGAAGCCGGGATTGCACCCGCGTAACCGTCACAATAGCCGCTACGATCTTGACGCCCTTTGCGCCACGATGCCCCCATTGCGTGAATTTATGATTACCAGTCCGGCGGGCGAACCGACGGTTAATTTTGCCGATCCCCTGGCCGTGAAAGCGCTGAATAAAGCGCTGCTGGCGCACTTTTATGGCGTAAAAGAGTGGGATATTCCGCCGGGCTTTCTTTGCCCACCCGTTCCAGGTCGCGCAGACTATATTCACCATCTTGCCGATTTGCTCGCCCAGGACACGGGCGGGGCTGTTCCGTCGCAGGCCAGCGTGCTGGATATCGGCACCGGTGCAAACTGTATCTATCCGCTGATTGGCGCCCATGAATATGGCTGGCGCTTCACCGGCAGCGAAGTCGACAATGCCGCATTCGCCAGCGCGCAGGCAATTATCAACGCCAATCCTGGCCTGAGCCGTTCAGTGCGTTTACGTCGACAAAAAGATCCGGCGGCGATCCTGGCGGGCATCATCCATAAAAATGAGCAGTATGATGCCACGCTCTGTAACCCACCTTTTCACGACAGCGCGCAGGCTGCGCAGGCGGGCAGTGAGCGTAAACGCCGCAATCTTGGGCTTGATAATGACGCGGCGCTCAACTTCGGCGGCCAGCAGCAGGAGCTGTGGTGCGAAGGCGGGGAAGTGGCGTTTATCAGCAAGATGATTGATGAGAGCAAACAGTTCGCGCGTCAGGTTCTTTGGTTTACCTCGCTGGTTTCTCGTGGTGATAATTTACCGCCGCTATATCGCGCGCTGACCCAGGCCGGTGCCGTTAACGTGGTCAAAAAAGAGATGTCACAAGGGCAGAAGCAGAGCCGCTTTATCGCCTGGACATTTCAGGATGAGGCCCAACGCAAGCGCTGGGCGCAAACCCGATTTAAGGCGCAGGCTCAACAGGCGGCTGCGGCGCGTTAACCGCTTGTGGCGCAGGGGTACTGCCCGGCATGGGCAGTATCTGGTAGGTTTGTACCGGCGCGCGAACGTCGGCTAAATCGAAGTGTTTTTTCACCATGCTGTCCAGTGCAAAGCGCACTGTCCACTGTTTGAGCGGCAGCGTGGTGCATGTCACCCTCAGCGTAAACGCGGTATTGGTTAGTCCGACCAGCCCGGCAAATGTCGGCTCGCCAATAATCAGCCCACGAATATCCTCCATCTCCATCAACTCCGCGACCGCATCTTTTAACGCCTGATTCGCTTTTTCCGTGTTTTCGTGGCGATCCACATCATAGTTGGCGACAACCGAACCGATCCCGCGCACGAAGTTGGCAAAGGTGGTTATCGATGACCACGGAATAATATGGTACGCCCCGGTATCCTGGCGTACGCCAACGGAACGAATCGACATCCGTTCAACCGTACCGGTGAGCGGGCCAATGGTCACGAGATCCCCGGTGTTCATCCCATTTTCAAACTGAATAAAGATGCCGGTAATAATATCTTTCACCAGGGTTTGAGAACCGAAAGAGATCGCCAGACCCAGTGCTCCGGCACCCGCCAGCAGCGGCGCGATATTAACGCCTATCTCCGAGAGCACAATCATCACCGTGATGGTACTGATCACCACCGCCAGCGCGTTACGGAACAGGGTTAACAGCGTACGGGTACGCGCGCTGGGAAGCGGCCTGCCGTGAATATCGGAGGCGAGGCGGTTTTCGATAATGCTTGCCAGCACCGTCCAGCCCACGGCAGAGAAAAACAGAATCAGGGCAATGCGAATAATAATATCAACCGCTTTTTCGCCTGCGCCATAGGTCAGCCAGTACCAGAAATCGAACAGGCCCCAGGCGTTGAGCAACAGCAGTACGGTGGCGCAAACAATGAGGATACGTGCCGCTTTCATCGACGCAGAAAGCCAGCCGTTAAGCCGCTTTTGCAGTTCCGGGTAGTTACGCTGCACCTGCGGTGACAGGGTGATGGTCTTATTAATCCAGCGCGACAGCATGCCGGAAAGAAACGCCGCGATGCTTAAAATCGCCACACTGTGCAATGACGCTCCCATCATAAATTTCAGGCTGTTGCCGGGATCAAAGAGTGAGAAGAAGAACAGCACGATGAAGTAAGCGCTGGCGAGCCAGTGCCAGATAAGCGCGAAAGCACGAATAAACAGGCTAAAGAAGGCAAGTGAATGGTCCGCCAGATGGATCAGGTTGTGCTGGATAATGCGCTTATTGCGAAAGATCAGATACAGCGCCCAGACGGTAATACCGAGCATGATGGTCACGTTAGCCAGCGCGCCTACCTGCACATTCACCTGATTGGAGATAATCGGCACGGCGACAAGCAAACCGTAGCCGATGAGGCTGCTCAGCGCACTGAGTCGCAGATGCCAGTAGCGGGCGGTGTCGTCCTCAATACGAAATGGGCGCAGCTCCGGAATGCGTGGACAGAAGATAAGCCGCAGAATGGCTTTAAAGAATTCAATCAGTGCAAAAGCATTTAAAAACAGGCTTTGCTGAAAAGCGATGGTCCGGTTTCCATTATTCAGATTGGCGCTAAGTATCTGACCGACAAACAGCGTTAGCGCCAGCAACAGCAGGTCAACGATAAACGCCCCGATAATCATCGCCGGAAGCTGTAACCAGTTATTGCGCTCGCGGTTTTTATTACGCCCCCAGTAGCCCATTTTGCGGTACAACGGCATCACGGCAAGACGCACCAGAAGCCAGAAGGCGAACACCAGGATAGCGAGCAGTAAAAAATGTCCGGCGGCACTGGTAAAGGTTTCCGGGTTAAACGCCTTATGCGGAGAGCCGGTAATGTTGCGATAGAGTTGAGCAAACCGCGACGCGAACTCTTCACCATAGCGGCTGCTGACTTCCGTAACGTTCTCCAGTACCGTTTTTTGCTCAACGATTTGCGGGGGCGTAATGACGGGGACGGGTTCCTGTGGCGGTGTCGCTGCGACTTTGCGCAGTTGATCAATCAGCTCCTGGCGTGATTGCGGGTTATCCAGCACATCGGCCAGCGCGGCATAGGCGGCTTTTTTCTGCTCAATATCGGGGGTTGGGGTTTCGGCTGTGGGCTGTGTGCTCGTGGCCCCGGTTGTAACGCCGGGAATACCAGCCGCCTGCGCGGGCAGCCAAATAAGACTGATGAGTAACAGGATCCACGGCATGGGTGCCTCCGGCGAGAAAGTCCAGCAAAATGATAAGTATAGATGCCGGGAAACGCGTCGAAGGAAATGAGATAAATCCGGGGAGAAGGGGAGATAACCCTCTTCCCGACGGGAAGAGGGTAGCGACAACTCAGGAGACGTGCTGCAAGAATTCCTGCAAGCGCGGGCTTGGCGGGTTCTCGATAAGCGTCTGCGGATTGCCGTCTTCGGCAATACGGCCTTTATCAATGAAGATCAGACGAGAGGCCACTTTCTCGGCAAAACCGATTTCGTGCGTCACGATAACCATCGTCATGCCTTCTTCGGCCAGATCCTGCATGACTTTCAGGACCTCATGGCGCAGCTCCGGGTCGAGTGCGGATGTCGGTTCATCAAACAGCATCATCTTTGGTTTTACCGCCAGCGCGCGGGCGATAGCCACACGTTGCTGTTGGCCGCCGGACAACTCAGACGGATAGTGATGCGCACGCTCGGCAAGGCCGACTTTCGCCAGCAGCTCTTTTGCCAGTTTCTCGGCTTCGTCTTTTTTCGCACCGCGCACGCGCAGCGGACCAAACATAACGTTTTCCAGCGCGGTCAGGTGTGGGAACAGATAAAACTGCTGAAACACCATCCCGGCTTCCTGACGGATCAGACGCTCGTCAACTTTGGGATCGTTCACTTTCAGGCCATCAACAATCAACTCACCGCTGGTGATCTCTTCGAGCTTGTTGATGCAGCGCAGCAGGGTAGATTTACCTGAGCCCGACGGCCCGATAATCACCACCACTTCGCCCTGGGTAATGTTCAGGTCGATGTTATGCAGCACCTGGGTTTGACCAAAGTGCTTGGAGACATTTTTAAATTCAATCACAGGATTTTCATCCTTCTTTCAAGACGACGCAAAATAAAGCTCAGCACCAGGGTGATGATCAGATAAACAACCGCAACGGCACTCCAGATTTCCAGGGCGCGGAAGTTGCCGGCGATGATCTCCTGGCCCTGACGGGTCAGCTCGGCGACGCCGATAACAATAAACAGAGAAGTGTCTTTAATGCTGATGATCCACTGGTTACCCAGCGGTGGCAGCATACGACGCAGCGCCAGTGGCAGGATAACGTGGCGGATGGTTTCACCCTTAGACAGCCCCAGCGCCAGGCCTGCTTCACGAAAACCTTTATGAATGGACAGTACCGCACCACGGGTGATTTCCGCGATATACGCGCCCGAGTTAATCATGATGGTGATAACGGCGGCGCTAAAGGGGTCGATACGCAAATCGTTGAATGCCATGGGCAGGGCGAAGTAGATAAACATCACCTGAACAACAATCGGGGTACCGCGAATAATCTCAATAAAAACGAGTGCGATGTGGTTGGCGATCCAGCCGCCAAAGGTGCGTGCGAAACCTGCCGCCAGTCCAATAATCAAGCCGCCAACTAAGCCGAGGACCGAGATCCAAAGCGTCATTTTTGCGCCTTCAATCAGAAGCGGAATGGCAGGCCAAATGGCACTCCAGTCAAACTGCATGATGAATTCCTGTAAACCGTGGTGGAAATATACAAACACCCATAGTGCCGGTTTCCCGGCCTACGGGTGATAAGTCTGCTTACGTAGGCCCGGTAAGCTTAGCGCTGCCGGACAACACTACCGCACAGAGCAAAATATTATTTAGGCTCGGTACCGAACCATTTTTTATAGATTTCGTTGTAAGTACCGTTATCGCGCAGCGTTTTCAGCGCGCCGTTCACTTTTTCACGCAGCTCGTCGCTACCTTTCGGGAACGCGATACCGTACTGCTGTGCTTCCAGTGAATCACCTACCGCTTTGAACTGACCGTTACCTGCGGTTTTGATGAAATAGAGAATGTTCGGGGTATCGTGCAGGACCGCATCAGCGCGGTTGGTGCCCAGTTCCATGTATGCGTTGTCGATGTTCGGGAACTGACGCAGGTCTTTGGTTTTGATATTCGCTTTCGCGTAATCAACAGAACCGGTACCGCTCTTCACGGCAACCACTTTACCGTCGAGATCTTTTACGCTTTTTACGTCGTTGTTATTGGCTTTAACCATCACCATCAGGCCGCTTTTGTAGTAGCCATCAGAGAACTCAACCGCTTTCTTACGTTCTTCGGTGATGGTGATACCGGCCAGCGCCAGGTCAACGTTTTTAGTTTGCAGAGCCGGGATGATGCCGCTGAAATCCATCGGCTTTAACTCGTAATCCAGTTTCAGTTCTTTCGCGATAGCGGCCCACAGATCAACGTCGAAACCAACGTATTTGTCACCCTGCTTGAATTCGAAAGGAACGAATGCGGTGTCGGTTGCGACAACCAGTTTGTTTGCAGCCTGGGAAGAAACAGCAAAGGCGAGAGCGAGTGTAGCCAGGGAAAGTTTGAATACAGACTTCATAGTTTTTCCTTTTATATCCACGGGGCGATCCCCTGCGAGAACGTACGCAGTATGAAAAAATCATGCCAGGTTTACAACCTGTTGTTTTGTAAAGAGGCCATCTTCTGAATCTGTGCCCTGAACGAAGCGCAAGTGGCGTAATGCACCATTTTGGGGCTTCATATTGGTGCGTATTAACTTCTGCACAGAAAACACGATTATTTAGCGCAGGAATGCACCATTTAACAATCTTTTCTTAACAATTTTGTGAAGTGATGATAACAGTCTGGCGGTCTTTCGGGTGGGGAAGAACAAAATGATGCACCATAAAAGTGCAAACCCCTTTGCCGGGGCGGCAAAGGGGTCATCTGAAGTATTTATGTTAGCGACAGGGCTTATTCGATGTTGGATTCGATAAACCACAGGAATTTATCCAGGTCGCGTGAAGCAGCGGTAAAGATATCTGCGGTATCTTCATCTTTTGCTTCGCTGATGGCTTTGCGTACATCGTTCGCGACGATAGCATAACGGTCAGCCAGTTCTTTCAGGTGATCCTGGACGCTGTGAATGTCCAGCGGGTAACTTTTCAGTGCCGTTTTGCTGTTGATGACCTGCGTTGTGCCCAGTGCGACACCACCTAACTGCACGGCACGCTCTGCCATGGTATCAAGGTGATCAACAAGGGCAGTACGGAAGCCGTCGAGCATTTCATGGACGGCGATGAAGTTAGCACCGCGCATATTCCAGTGAGCCTGTTTTGTGATCAGTGACAGGTCAATGAACTGGATCACCTGGCGATTAAGCAACTCGATAGTCGCTTTTTTATCGCTGTCTGATACATCGTTACGGGTATAAAGCAGATTAGACGCTTTCGTTTTAACCAGTTTAGCGGTACTCATAATCTCATATCCTCTTGATGTTTGTGTCCCAGGTAATTATCGAAACTAAGTATAGCACCAGATTTTCGATTGCTGTTTTGGATATACCTATCGGTTCAATAGCAGCGATAAACATACATCTATACTAGAGAGTAATAATTATTATTTCGCCATTGACGACGGGTATAAATTATCGGGAACGTGGCTTTGGGATGTAAGAATATATATTGAAGTGTGACAATTTATCGCAATGAAACAGCTTTTATTGGCGTGAATGCTTATTCAGCATGGTACGATAACCATGCTAAATAATAATTATTACCCTATCTCCACCTTCTCGACTTTTACTTCTCTGCGTAGCGTCATGGTTGAGCCTATTGAGGCAATCACAATGCACATCAGCGCGGCAACCTGTTGAAGGGAAAGCGTTTCACTCAAGAAGATCATGCCTGATACTGCCGCCAGGGCGGGTTCCATGCTCATCAGTGTCCCAAAGGTGCGCGTCGGTAACCGGGTGAGGGCAATCATTTCCAGCGAATAAGGCAGTGCGGTCGATAATATTGCTACCGCTATTCCCAGCGGTAGCACAGACCATTGCCATAATAGAGCGCCGGACTGGAAAGTGCCTAAAGGTACAAAAACCAGCGCGGCTATTAATGAACCCAGTGCAACGGTTGCCGGACCATGTTCTTCCCCGGCCTTATGACCAGAAATAATATATACAGCCCAGCATGCGCCTGCGCCGAGCGCATATGCCGCGCCGGTTAAATCGACATGGGAAACATTGTCACCAAGCGGTAATAAATACCACAGACCGAGCACCGCCAGAATGACCCACAGAAAATCAATGGGGCGACGGGAGCCAAAAAGAGCAACGGACAGGGGGCCGACGAACTCCAGCGCAACCGCAATACCCAGAGGTATTGTCTGAATTGAGAGATAAAACATGTAGTTCATCGCCCCCAGCGATAAACCATAGGCCAGAAGGGGGAGGCGCTGTTCGCGGGTAAAACGCAGACGCCAGGGTTTAAAGATAACCACCAAAATCAGCGTACCCAGTGCCAGACGGAGCGCGGTCATTCCCGGTGCGCCCACTATCGGAAATAGCGATTTTGCCAGTGATGCGCCCCCCTGTATCGAACACATCGCAATGAGCAACACCACCACAGATAACCAAACCGGTATCTTACGAGACGACCCAGGCATCCTTTCTCCTGTCAAATTATGTCAATCAAAGTAAAACCTGCAGTCTACTTGAAATAGCCCCGGCTGGTTGAGACTTTGTTGAAAAACAGTGGCTAAAAATACGTAAAATAGATGACAGTTGATGGTTAATTAACCTGTCCGATTAGGAATAATCTGGATGAACATGCCGGGTAACACGCTTCATAATGGCATGTCCTGCGGAAAAATGACCGTTTAATGAAAGAGTTAGTAAGCTCATGAAATGTTCTGTTACATGAAATGGGCCATTAGACATCGTTTATCCCAAAGAGTTTCTTAACAATTTTTGATATATTTAAAACTTAGGATTTACTTGAAGCACATTTGAGGTGGTTATGAAAAAAATTGCATGTCTTTCAGCACTGGCCGCTGTTCTGGCGGTATCCGCAGGTTCCGCTTTTGCAGCTACTTCCACTGTTACCGGTGGTTACGCACAGAGCGACGCTCAGGGTGTAGCGAACAAAGCAAACGGCTTCAACCTGAAATACCGCTACGAGCAGGACAACAACCCGCTGGGTGTTATTGGCTCCTTCACGTACACTGAAAAAGATCGCACTGAGGATGGCGTCTATAACAAAGGCCAGTACTACGGTATCACTGCAGGTCCGGCTTACCGTCTGAACGACTGGGCAAGCATCTACGGTGTTGTAGGTGTTGGCTACGGCAAATTCCAGCAGACCGTTGACACTGCTAAAACTTCCGATACCAGCGACTACGGCTTCTCCTACGGCGCGGGTCTGCAGTTTAACCCGATGGAAAACGTTGCACTGGACTTCTCCTACGAGCAGTCTCGCATTCGTAGCGTTGACGTAGGCACCTGGATCGCAGGCGTCGGCTACCGTTTCTAATTCGGCTGGCAATAAAAAATCCGCCTCAAGGGGCGGATTTTTTTTGCCTGCTATTCAGAAATTCGCTTAGCGGTGCGTATCGAAAACATCGGTCGCCAGGCGGTCGTAGTCAATTTTCTGTAACTTAAAGTTGGTAATGTAGACTGGCCCGGCTTTTTGCTCGGACATGAACGGGTAAGAATTTTTAATCTCTTGTGTGGTAATCCCCGTCCACTGCGAGAAGAAGCTCAGGAAATCGTTCGCAGAACGGCGCGCTTTAATCACCCGATGCTTTGTGTCATCGCTCGACAGCACCATAAACGGCACCTGGAAGTTTTGTTTAAACAGGTCGTCATGCGCCAGATATTGCACATCCGTCCCACGCTCTCTGAATGTCAGCCCATGGTCAGAGAAGTAGACCATTGAGAAACTGTCATTCGTGGCGACCAGTTGGGAGTAGAGTTTACCCAGCAGTTCATCCGTTGCGGTGATGGAATAGAGATAGCAAGAGGTCTCTTTTGACTGGACGAACTCGCTGTATTTACCGCCGGAGCGCTCGCAGGTTGAAGGGTGTGAGCCCATCAGATGCAGCACAATTAACTGCGGCTGGTTGCGTTTGGTGGCCAGTACCTGATTAGTCAGCTTAAGCAGATCGTCATCACGGGTGTTTTTATCCGCTTCGAAATCACCGCTTTTCAGGAACTGCACTTCATCCGCGCGTTTCGCGATACTGGCAATGGCGGTGTCGTACTCGCCAATTTGCCCCTGATTGGAGAACCACCAGGTCTGGAAGCCCGCACGGTTTGCGAGGGTGACAAAGTTATCCTGATACTGCGGCTTATCATCGACCACACGGTTGAGCGTCAGGCCCAGCGATTTCTGTGTCGAGCCGCTGGCAGAGATGTAATCCATAAAGAATGTGCCATTGGCCTGGCTTTCGAACGGCGTGTTGTTCCAGTGGCCGCCAAAGGCGCCCGCCGCGTCACGGCGTACACTCTCGCCAATCACCACCACATAGGTGTGATACTTCGGTTTGACGCCAAGGACGGTCCAGGTGTCCTTCATGCTGGCGAGCTGCGCCATGTTTTCCTGCTCTTTCACCACTTCGTAGTTGTTCACTGCCACATCGCGCACGAAGCGCAGCACCGGAACGCCGGTATCAATGAGCCTGAACTCAAAGCCGCGAAAGTGGTTTTGTACCGGGCCAATAAAATAGGAGGCAACGCAAAATACCACGCCGAGCGTATCCCATTTCAGCCACGGGGTTGACGGCTGCGTTACCCGGCGACGCATTGACACAATACCCATCGCAAAGATAAATGCGCCGATAGCGTAGTGGTGCCACGGGAAAATAGTCAGAATTTCCGTCGACTCTTCCATATTGGTCGAGTGCAGGGCCAGCAGGGTATTAAAGTTCGGTGCGCCATAGGCCTGGCCAAACGGGAAATAGCTGGCGGCGACAAGCGAGGTAATACCGATGACAATTTTTTGCGCCCGGGGCGCATGCCGCCACAGTACGCATAGAGCACAGGTAAAGACCACGGCGTACAGGACACTAAATTCATAACCAAGAGCAAAATTAATCAACATTGACTGGAGAAAGTAGAAACCTGTCCACGGATTGATCGTCTGGCTGCGGAAGGCAACGGATTCTTTAAGGATTATGCTCATAGATTACTTCACGAAAACGCCATGTGCTCACCCTGGCGAAAGGGTCAAAACCTGCCGGACAGTGCGTGGAGAGGGGAAGAGGTCCGCTTCTGCGAGCCGCAATTTGTGCAGGGCTGCGCAAAGATAAAGTTAGCCGTGCTGAAGGTCAACACCTGCTACCGTGTCGTTTTGGGAGGGCGGTTGCAAATCAAACAAATAAGTGAAAATTATGTGCGGGCAATCCGATGATAACGGGAGAATGTGACGGAAAAATGAAGCGGCGTACCGCGACGCCGCATTAATGAGAAGTTTTATCGTCTTTCTGTGGCTTGCCGTTAAACATATCACACAGCATGTTCAGCAGCAGCAGACGAACCTTAAACGGGGAGTGAGTAAACACGCTCATGCACCTCTGAAATTCGTTCATATTGACCTCCTTACTGACTTGTTCGCTCCCGACCATCCATGCCCGGTTGAACGTATTACATACAGATATAGCACAGGCTATATTTTATAGCTATGGCTAAGACGTTAATTTTTTGTGCTGGTTCACCTATGGTTTACAATGTGCCTTCTCTTATATGATGCGGGTATCGCGTCACCCCCCAGAGGAAGCACAATGAACCGTCGCGCAGGTAAGCAAACAATAAAAAAAGTGACGCTGGTAAATGTTGAAGAGCACGTGGAAGGCTTTCGTCAGGTGCGCGAAGCGCATCGCCGCGAGCTGATCGACGATTATGTTGAATTGATTTCAGATTTAATCCGCGAAGTGGGCGAAGCTCGCCAGGTGGATATGGCCGCGCGGCTGGGTGTCTCTCAGCCAACGGTAGCAAAAATGTTAAAACGTCTGGCGACGGTAGGGCTGATTGAGCAAATTCCCTGGCGCGGGGTATTTCTGACGCCGGAAGGGGAAAGACTCGCCCAGGCCAGCCGCGAACGCCATCAAATTGTTGAAAGCTTTTTACTGGTGCTCGGTGTGAGCCCGGAGATTGCACGCCGTGACGCGGAAGGAATGGAACACCACGTCAGTGAAGAAACGCTTGAGCGTTTTCGTCTGTTCACTTTGCAACAAGGGTTGCCGTCTGAATGAACCTTCCATTCTTTCGCGCGTTACTGCGCGATCGCTTTTTGCACCTCCTGCTGGTTATTGGTCTGGGTCTCTGCTTTGCCGTTCCTTTTGCGCCTGCCACCTGGCCCGGTGCCATTGACTGGCACACCATTATTACCCTCAGCGGTTTGATGCTGCTGACGAAAGGTGTGGAACTGAGCGGCTATTTTGATGTGCTGGGGCGTCGTATGGTGCGGCGTTTTCGTACCGAGCGGCAACTGGCCATGTTTATGGTCCTGGCGGCGGCACTCCTTTCCACTTTCCTGACCAATGACGTGGCGCTGTTTATCGTGGTGCCGCTTACCATCACCTTAAAAAAACTGTGCGAAATCCCGGTCAATCGGTTGATCATTTTTGAGGCACTGGCGGTAAACGCGGGTTCGTTGTTAACCCCCATTGGCAACCCGCAAAATATCCTGATTTGGGGACGTTCCGGGATGTCATTCCCGGCCTTTATCTGGCAGATGACACCCCTGGCGCTGGCGATGATGGTGACGCTGCTGGTGCTGTGCTGGTTCTGTTTTTCCAGTAAGACGCTTAATTACCATAGCGGCGTTAAAAACCCGGACTGGAAACCCAGGCTGGTCTGGAGTTGCCTGGGCTTTTACCTGGTCTTTATTACGGCGCTGGAGCTAAAGCAGGAGCTGTGGGGACTGGTGGTGGTGGGCGTGGGCTTCTTATTGCTCGCAAGACGCGTTGTGTTAAGCGTGGACTGGACGTTGCTGCTGGTATTTATCGCCATGTTTATCGACGTGCATTTACTGATCCAGTTGCCCGCATTGCACCATTTGCTCGCCAGTACCAGCCAGCTTTCGCCGTCCGGTCTGTGGCTGACGGCGATTGGTCTGTCGCAGTTTATCAGTAATGTGCCCGCGACCATTTTACTGCTCAATTATGTGCCGCCAGACACTCTGCTGGCCTGGGCGGTCAATGTCGGTGGATTTGGCCTGTTGCCCGGCTCGCTGGCGAATCTGATTGCGCTGCGTATGGCGAATGACCGTCGCATCTGGTGGCGCTTCCACGTTTATTCCCTTCCCATGCTGCTGTGGGCCGCGCTGGTTGGCTACGGACTATTCCTGGTCAGATAGTGCTGATTTGTCAGTTTATCCTGGCAAATGTATAGCTACCGCCTAAGTTTAGTGAACGGCGTAACTGTGACGCCGTTCACTGACAGGACTGTTGCGTACTATGGCAGAACATTCAACCGCCCCTGAGAACGGGCAGGAAACTCAAACAGAAGAGACGCAAAACCGCAAACGCCCCGGTAAAAAACCCCTCATTATCCTCGGCATTGTGGTGATTGTGATGGTTGTCGTCGCGCTGGTGTGGTGGTTACTGACCCGCAATGAAGAGACGACAGACGATGCGTTCACCGACGGCGATGCGGTCACCATTGCGCCGAAGGTGGCGGGCTACGTCACTGAACTGCGAGTCAAAGATAACCAGCAGGTGAAAAAGGGCGATCTGCTGGTGGTGATTGATCCCCGTGACGCCACGGCGCAGCGCGATCAGGCGCAGGCGCAACTTGGGCTGGCAACGGCGCAGCTCCACCAGGCGCAGGCACAACTGGATTTGTCAAAAGTGCAGTACCCGGCCCAGCGCGACGAAGCGCGGGCGCAGGTGTTGAAGGCACAGGCGGATTTAGCTAACGCGCAGGCTGCCTATAAACGCCAGCGCGGTGTCGATCCTCGCGCCACGACACAACAAAATATCGACAGCGCCAATGCGCAGTTACGCAGCGCGCAGGCACAACTGGCGAGCGCGCAGGCGCAACTGGAAGTGGCGGATCAGGTGCAGTTGCAGATTCGCCAGCAGGAGACCAATGTCGAGGCCCGTCAGCGTCAGGTGGATCAGGCGAAAGCACAGCTTGAAACCGCCGAGCTGAATCTCTCCTGGACTGAGGTCCGTGCGCCGTTCGACGGGTTTGTCACCAAACGTAATGTACAAACCGGCACTCTGGTGCAGGCGGGTACGGCGCTGTTTTCGCTGGTCTCACCGCAAATCTGGGTGACGGCGAATTTCAAAGAATCGCAGCTTGAACGCATGCGTCCGGGCAATAAAGTGACGGTGAAGGTCGATGCCTGGCCGGATCTGGAGCTGGAAGGGCACGTTGACAGTATTCAGCAGGGGAGCGGCTCGAAGTTCTCTGCTTTCCCGTCCGAGAACGCTACCGGTAACTTTGTCAAAATCGTCCAGCGCGTACCGGTGAAAATCGTCATTGATAAAGGGCTGGATACGAACCGTCCGCTGCCGCTGGGACTGTCAGTTGAACCGAAGGTAACCGTGGAATGACTGACGTTAGCCATGAAAACTGGCGACCGGCCAGTAATCCATGGGCCGTCGCCTGGGTGGTGACGCTGGCGGTCTTTATGGAGATCCTCGATACCACCATCGTTAACGTCGCACTGCCGCATGTTGCCGGTTCGCTTTCCGCCAGTTACGACGAATCCACCTGGGTACTGACCAGTTATCTGGTGGCCAATGGTATCGTGCTGCCCATTTCGGCGTTTCTCAGCCGCGTGTTCGGTCGCAAGCAGTTTTTCCTGATTTGCATCGTGATGTTCACGATTTGCTCCTTCTTGTGCGGTATCGCGACGGAACTGTGGCAAATCATTCTTTTTCGCGTGCTGCAGGGCTTTTTTGGCGGCGGCTTGCAGCCAACGCAACAGTCGGTGCTGCTGGATTACTTCAAGCCTGAGGATCGCGGCAAAGCGTTTGGCCTCTCTTCGATTGCCATCATTGTTGCCCCCGTAATGGGGCCAACATTGGGCGGCTGGATCACCGATAACTATTCCTGGCGCTGGGTCTTTTTTATCAATATCCCGGTCGGTATCGTCACGGTACTCGCGATTTATCAGCTACTGGAAGACCCGCCGTGGGAGCGTAAATCGGACAAAAAATTGACCATCGACTGGCCGGGGATCGGCCTTATCGCCCTCGGACTCGGTTGCCTGCAGGTGATGCTGGACCGTGGGGAAGATGAAGACTGGTTCGCCTCTGATTTTACCCGCATTTTTGCCGTACTGACGGCAGTCGGCATTGTCGGCGCGATTTACTGGCTGCTATATGCCAAAAAGCCGGTGGTGGATTTGCGCTGTATGGCCGATAAAAACTTTGCTGTCTCCAGTCTGCTGATGGCGGGTATGGCGATGATCCTCTATGGCAGCTCCGTGGTGATCCCACAACTGGCGCAGCAGGATCTGGGCTACACCGCTACCTGGTCCGGGCTGGTACTGTCACCGGGCGCGGTACTTATTGTGCTGACTATCCCGCTGGTGCTCAAACTGATGCTCATCGTGCAAACGCGCTGGATTATCGGCTTTGGCTTTTTCTGCCTCGCGGCCTCGTTCTGGTGGTCGCGTACGCTGACGCCGGATATCGATTTTGAAACCCTGATGCTGTTTCGCAGCGCGCAGTCGATAGGCCTGGGCTTCCTGTTTGTACCGCTGACCACCATTGCTTTTATTACCATTCCTCGCCAGCTTAATGCCGATGCGGCCGCGCTGTTCACGATGTTCCGCAATGTCGCGGGATCGGTGGGCATTTCGCTTTCCACGGCGGCGATAACCGAACGGTCGCAGGCGCACAGTGCGCATCTGGCCTATAACATGTCGCCGCTTAATGAACAATTCCAACTGGCGGTGCGCGAATCAGCGCAGGCGATCCGCAATTTCACTGCACTGGTGGGTGACCCGATGAATACAGCGATGGGGCAGATGTATAAAACGATGATCGCGCAGTCGCGTTTTCTGGCCTATATCGACGTGTTCACACTACTCAGTATTGTCGCACTGTTATTGATTCCTTTTTGTTTACTGCTATCGCCGATTAAGAGCGAAGGCAGCGCAGGAGCACATTAATATGTCCAGGCGTGGTGTTTCACTGACATTTCTTTCTCTTTGGCTGGCAGGCTGTAGCGTGGGTCCGGATTACCAGCAGCCGTCGCCGCAAACCCCAACGCACTGGAACGATCCGGGCGATAAAACCGTGGCCTCGCAGACCGTGTCGCAGGCGGTTAACCCGCGCTGGTGGACCACTTTTCAGTCACCGCAACTTAATAGCCTGATTGAGCGTGCTATCGCCGGGAATCTCTCGTTGCAACAAACGGTGCTACGTATCGCAGGGGCGCGTGAACAGATTAATCAGGCTGGCGGCGCATTTTTACCGGCGGTCAACGGCAGCGTCAAAGCCACGCGCCAGCAACTGGGGCTGGAAGGGGAGCTGAAATCCCACGATGTTTACGGCCAACTGGACAATGTTGACCCGCAAATCGCCGGGGCGCTGGGGGCATTAACGCAGCCGGTGAACCTCTATCAGGGCAGTTTCGACGCGCAGTGGGAGTTGGATCTGTGGGGTAAAGTACGCCGTCAGGTTGAAGGGGCGCAGGCGCAGCAGCAGCAGGCGATTGAGCAGCGTAACGATGCGCTGGTGTCGCTGGAGGCGGAAGTAGCGCGTGCGTGGCTGCAACTGCGCGGCGCGCAAAGCGTTATCTCCACTTTGCAGACGCAAATCGAGACGGCGCAGCAAACCTATACCCTGACGGATAACCGCCAGCGTAGTGGGTTGTCGCCGCAAATGGACGTTGAAAATGCCCGGGCCCAGGTGGGTAGCCTGGAAGCGCAACTACCGCAGTATCAGGCCCAGGAGCGTCAGGCCATGAATGCGCTGGCGATTTTGCTCGGCAAACCGCCAGGTGCGCTGGATAGCGAACTCAGGAATGTGCAGCCATTGCCGAAGCTGCCTGCGCTGGTCTCAACCGGCATTCCGTCGACGCTTGCCCGCAGACGCCCGGATATTCGTGAGGCAGAGGCGTCATTACACGCCGCGACGGCGCAAATTGGCGTCTCTGTCGCGCAGCTTTTCCCGAGCCTGACGCTGAGCGGGCAGTTTGGCTTGCGTAACAGTGAGACCGACTGGCTCACCGACTGGAGCAGCCACTTCTACAGTTTCGGCCCGCAGATTTCTATCCCTATCTTTCAGGGTGGGCGGCTGGTCTCCAGCGTGAAACTGGCCCGCGCGCAGCAGGGGGCGGCGGTGCTCAATTACCGCCAGACGGTGCTGGAAGCGCTGGGGGATGTGGAAAATGCGCTGGTTAGCTATCGCGCCGATCAGCAGCGCGAGGCCGGGCTCGATAAAACCCTTGATGCGCTGCATAACGCCTTTACGCTGGCCAGCGACAGTTATCGGCAAGGTATTGCCAGCTTTATCGATGTGCTTGATGCCCAACGTCAACTGGCGCAGGCGGAGCAGCAACGTGCGCAGGCGCGGGTGCAGAGCAGTCTGGATTTAGTGGCGCTGTATAAAGCGCTTGGCGGCGGCTGGGAGCCTTATCAGCAGGTGCGTTTGCCGGAATATTCTGTCTTTGGCGATGCCCCGCGCGGATAAGGTTTGGAGGATTGGGCAAGAAACAGACAGGATCGCCACATTCCACAGCACGCCGTATTGCGTATAACTATCTGCGTCAACCAACAGTGTGAGGAGACGCCAAATGCGTTATCAAAAACTCGGCAATACCGGTCTGTTTGTTTCTGAACTGTGCCTCGGCACCATGACGTTCGGTGGTGAGGGCGGCATGTGGGGCAAAATTGGGCAACTGGATCAGGCGCAGGCGGACAAGCTGGTCGGCAGCGCGCTGGACGCAGGCATCAACTTTATCGATACCGCTAACGTCTATTCCGAAGGTCGCTCCGAGCAAATCACCGGCCAGGCACTGAAAAACCTCAAGGTGCCGCGTGAAAATGTGGTGGTGGCGACCAAAGTGTTCGGCGAAACCGGCACGGCCGGGGTGAACTCGCGCGGCAGTTCCCGCTATCACATTATTGGCAGCGTGAAAGAGAGCCTGAAACGGATGCAGCTCGATCATATCGATCTCTATCAGTTGCACGGCTTTGACCCGGCGACGCCCATGGAAGAGATGCTCTACGCGCTGGATAACCTCGTACAACATGGGCATGTCCGCTATATCGGCGTATCCAACTGGGCGGCGTGGCAGATTGCCAAAGCACTGGGCATATCTGAACGGCTTGGGCTGGCGCGTTTCGCGTCCTTGCAGGCCTATTACACTATTGCCGGGCGTGACCTGGAGCGTGAACTGGCGCCGATGCTGCAAAGCGAAAATGTGGGCCTGATGGTCTGGAGCCCGCTGGCGGGCGGCCTGCTTAGCGGTAAATACAGCCGCGATGGCAAGGGCGAAGAGGGCAGTCGTCGTCTGGCGTTTGACTTCCCGCCGGTGAACAAAGACCGCGCGTTTGACTGCATCGACGTGATGCGCGTTATCGCCGAGGAAAAAGGTGTTTCTGTCGCACAGATAGCGCTGGCCTGGCTGCTTCATCAGCCGGTAGTAAGCAGCGTGATCATCGGCGCTAAACGCCCGGATCAGCTTGAGGACAATATCGCCGCGACTCATATTCGCTTAACGGAAGAGGAGCTGCGCCAGCTTGATGCAGTGAGTGCGTTGCCGCGCGAATACCCCGGCTGGATGCTCGAACGCCAGGGTGAATATCGTCGTAACCAGTTAGCCCACAAGTAACCCCGCATTTTGATTTTTCCCCGGCGGCATGTCGCTGACCGGGGATTTTTCTTCCCACCTAATTTCTCAATCCCGCTCACAAAAACGATCCTTTCGTTTTGCCTGACTTTTCACCTTTGACTATATGACTAGTCATATACACTAAATGACTAGTCATATGATGAGGGAGATGTCCAGATGAGTAAAACGCTGCCGCCAGGCTTTTTATGGGGAAATTCCGTTTCCAGTATGCAGACCGAAGGGGCATGGAATGAAGGTGGAAAAGGGCCATCGGTTTACGACATTCGCGAAGCCAGCGAGTTTGCTTCTGACTGGAAAGTCGCGACCGATTCCTACCATCGTTATCAGGAAGATTTTGATTACATGCGCGATTTGGGCATGAACTGCTACCGCTTTCAGATATCCTGGAGCCGTGTCTGCCCGGACGGTGACGGCGCATTCAACGAGGAAGGTATCGCCTTCTACGATCGCTTTATCAACGATCTGCTCGCTCGCGGTATCGAACCGATGATCTGCCTGTACCACTTCGATATGCCGCTGGCGCTGGCGGAAAAATACAATGGTTTTACCGATCGTCACGTGCTGGACGCGTTTGTCCGTTATGGGCAGAAGATGATCGACTGCTTTGGCGATCGCGTAACCTGGTGGCTGACGTTCAACGAGCAGAATATCTACCATATGCCGGAAGCGTTTCGGGTTAGCGGCTATCTGCGTGGCGACAAAACGTTGCGCGAGCTGTACCAAATTCAGCACCACGTGATGATGGCCCACGTACAGCTAACCCAGTACCTGCATGATACCAAACCCGGCAAATTGATGGGCGGTATGCTGGCCCATCAGCTTGTCTATCCTGCGACCTGTAAACCGCGCGATGTCTTTTGTGCCCAGCAATATGACGAGTTTCTCAACCAGAATCTCCTGCGGGTGTTTGCCGGCCAGGGCTATAGCCCCGCGGTGATGGCGGTGGTTGAGCGCGAAGGCTTTAGCGATATCTATCGTGCTGAGGATCTGGCGCTCATTGCCCGTGTGAAAAGCGACTATACGGCGTTTAGCTATTACGCCAGCAAGGCGCTTAACAGCGATGCGATCGCACCAGATGCGCCGGTGAACTATTACCTGCAACAGGGCGATGTGCCTAATCCGTATTTGCACGCCACCGAATGGAACTGGCAAATCGACCCCCTCGGTTTTCGCGCCATTATCACCCGCTACTACAACGACTGGCGCTTGCCGGTTTTCCCTATTGAAAACGGTATCGGCGTGATTGAAACCTGGGACGGGGTGAATCCTATTAATGACGATTACCGCATTGCCTATCACCGTGATCACCTGCAGGCGATGAAAGACGCCATGTTTGAAGATGGCGCGCAGGTGGTGGGCTATCTCGGCTGGGGGCTTATCGACATTCTCAGCTCACAGGGTGATATGCGTAAGCGTTATGGCGTGGTCTACGTCAATCGCGAAAACCATGACCTAAAAGATCTTAAACGCGTGCCGAAACGGAGCTACGCCTGGTTAAAACAGGTGATACACAGCAACGGCCGCGAACTGTAAACAGCAGCGTACCGTTTGATGCCGAACGAAGGGAGACCATGATGCCTGAAACAAAAACAACAGCGAACATGCAGTCTTTTGTGGATAAGTTCGTCGATTTTTCCGCCCGCCTGGCCAACCAGGTTCATCTGCGTTCCTTAAGGGACGCCTTTGCCGCCGTGATGCCGATCTTTATCCTTGCCGGCCTGGCGGTTCTGGTCAATAACGTGGTGTTCCCGTGGATCCTGGAGGGCGAGACGTTAGTGCGCTTCAAGGTCTGGGGGGAAGCGGTCATCAACGGTACGTTGAACATTGCAGCACTATTGATTGCCCCCATGACCGCCTGGTCGCTGGCGCGCAATCGCAACTTTGATAACCCGGTTTCGGCGGTGGTTATCGCGCTCTCCAGCTACATTATGATGATGCCGATGCATCTGGAGGTGGTGCCGGACGGGGCGAAAGCGACCGTTACCGTCAGCCAGATGCTCTCTTTTGCCAATATTGGCTCCACCGGCATTTTCGCCGGGGTGATTATCGGTTTGCTGTCGACGGAGTTGTTTATCCGCATCGCCAGCATCGAAAAGCTGAATATTTCACTGGGTGAAAATGTACCACCGGCGGTGGGTAAATCCTTTTCCGCTCTGATTCCGACCATTATCACTCTTTCGACGTTCGCGGTGATCGCCGCCGTACTGGCTAATGTGCTGCATACCGACTTAATTCATCTGATCACTACGCTTATCCAGCAACCGCTGCGGCTGATTAACACCAGCCTGCCAGGAACCATTTTTATTTATAGCTTCGGCAACTTCCTGTTTACCCTGGGGATTCATCAGTCGGTGGTAAATGGGGTGATTCTGGAACCGTTCCTGCTTATCAACACCAATGAGAATATGCTGGCCTTTGCCAATGGTCAGCCGATTCCACATATCATCAATAATATCTTTGTGCCGACCTTCGGCATGATTGGCGGGACGGGCAGTACGATTTCCCTGTTGCTGGCCATATTCATTTTCTCGCGTCAGAAATCAGCGAAACAGGTGGCGCGGCTGTCGATTTCACCGGGGCTGTTTAATATAAACGAACCGGTTATCTTCGGTCTGCCGATTGTTTTTAACCTGCCGCTGATGATCCCCTTTGTTTTGCTGCCCGCCATCGGCATTTACTTTGCCTGGCTGTGTACCACGCTGGGGTGGATGTCGCGTTGTGTGGTGATGATCCCGTGGACGACACCGCCCATTTTAAGCGCCTGGCTGGCGACCGCGGGAGACTGGCGGGCGGTGGTGGTTCAGTTGATAATCATCATCTTTGGTGTATTCTTCTACCTGCCTTTCCTCAAAATAGCCGAGAGAGTGGCCTTAAGAAACAATGGGATAGCTGAATAACAAGAAGGAAAGGCAATGGCGTCGAAATACATTTCTATTGCGCGCGAAATTAAACAACGGATCCTGAGTCAGCAGTACTCGTCCAATGAGCCATTGCCCGATCAGTTTGCCCTTGCGGCTGAATTCAATACCAGCCGCATGACCATCCAGCAGGCGATGCGTCAGTTGATTGTCGAAGGGCTGGTCTATACCCGTAAAGGATTAGGCACCTTTGTACGCAAGAATTTTATGCAACTCTCCCGCTGGGATTTACCGGGCAGCGACTATTACGGTGCGACCAAGACCTGGGAAAACGTTGGCCAGGTCACCAGTAAAATCATCAAATTCGAGCTGCGTTTCCCGACGGAAAAAGAGCAGGACTCGCTACTGCTGGGGCCAGACGAGCCGGTCTACGACTTTAATCGCTTACGCCTGCTGGAAGGGGAGCCGGTGTCGCTGGAATTCACCCTGATGCCGGTAAACCTGGTGCCAGGGCTTAACCGTGGACATCTGGAAAGTTCGGTGTTTCGCTATGTGCAGGACGATCTGGCGCTCAAGATTATGGGGTCTTATCGTATCGTGCGCGCGCTGAAACCTGGCGTTGAGGACCGTGAATATCTGAACTGTGACGAGACGGACCCGGTGCTGGAAGTGGAGCAGGTGATTTATCTGGAGGACGGCACGCCGCTGGAGTATGCCCATTGCCGTTACCGCTACGATCATGGCGGCATTATTGTGGTAAATAACGGATAAAAAAAGCGGGTTTTAAACCCGCTTTTTTCATGCTTGCGCAAGGATCAGTTCACACGAACCGGCATACCGGAGCGGTTCTGGATTGCCTGGTCTACGATGTTCTGGTCAACGTCAGACTGGCTGGTAACGCTCTGTACACTCTTGGTCAGCGCGATCGGCACGATTTCACCGCCGTTGAACTGCGCTTCGGTGGTGGACAGCGGGTTGTGTACTTCGATGTAGCGGCTGCCATCCGGCTCGGTGGTGGCTTTTACCGGCTCATCAATAAACTGTACGCGCGTGCCGACCGGTACGTTTTCGAACAGGAATTTGATGTCGTCGTTACGCAGACGCACACAACCGTGGCTTACGCGCAGACCGATACCGAAGTTGGCGTTGGTCCCGTGGATCGCATACAGGCGACCAATGTACAGTGCGTACAGACCCATCGGGTTATCCGGACCCGCCGGGACGACTGGCGGCAGCGGTTGACCTGCGGCGGCATATTCAGCGTGCATTTTCGCCGTCGGGGTCCAGGTCGGACCGGCTTTCTTACGTTCTACTTTAGTGGTCCAGGCAATCGGGGTGTCTTTACCCAACTGGCCGATACCGATCGGCAGAACGATAACGGTTTTGGTCCCTGCCGGGTAATAGTACAAACGCATTTCGGCGCTGTTGATAACGATACCTTCATGGACGGTATCCGGCAGAATCAACTGCTGAGGCACGTTCATCACCGTACCGCCTTTCGGCAGATAGGCATCAATACCCGGGTTCGCTTCCAGCATATTGGAAAGACCCATCTGATATTGCGCGGCAAAGTACTCCAGCGGCTGGCTGTTGTTCTCTGGGATGGTTACGACCTGGTTTTGACCGATCACTCGGCTGCCATCGGTCGGAAGCGGATAAGTTACAGCAGACGCGGTTTTGCAAAAGCCCACGACGGCAAACGCCGCCGCTAAAAGCGTTGTTAATTTCATATTCATGGTGTGCGAGATTCGTGCCACAGGCCGTTAGGTTAATGGTTCTTTCTAATAGATGGGAGCGCATTATATGTGCATTCCCGCGCACAGGGAATTGAGATGTGTACGAAATCACACTTTTTTCCCGTTGGTTTCATTTTAGCCCTTCGTTTCCGGGCAGGAATCTAATTCGGAATTGTGGCATAATAGGGTGTTTGTCACACATTTCAGGATAATTCCGTGTTAGTCACCAGCAACGTCACCATGCAGTTCGGCAGCAAGCCGCTGTTTGAAAACATTTCCGTCAAATTTGGCGGCGGCAACCGTTACGGCCTGATCGGCGCCAACGGGAGCGGTAAATCCACCTTTATGAAAATCCTTGGCGGCGATTTAGAGCCGACGCTGGGGAATGTCTCCCTCGATCCGAATGAACGCATCGGTAAGCTGCGTCAGGATCAGTTCGCCTTCGAAGAGTTCACTGTCCTCGACACCGTGATCATGGGTCATGGTGAGCTGTGGGAAGTGAAGCAGGAGCGTGACCGTATCTACGGTCTGGCCGAAATGAGCGAAGAGGACGGCTACAAAGTCGCCGATCTTGAAACGCAATATGGCGAGATGGACGGTTACTCCGCTGAGGCGCGCGCAGGCGAACTGCTGCTCGGCGTCGGGATCCCGGTTGAGCAACATTACGGTCCGATGAGCGAAGTGGCTCCCGGCTGGAAACTGCGTGTCCTGTTGGCACAGGCACTGTTTTCCAATCCGGACATCCTGCTGCTCGACGAACCGACGAACAACCTGGACATCGATACTATTCGCTGGCTGGAGCAGGTGCTGAACGAACGTAACAGCACCATGATCATCATTTCGCATGACCGTCACTTCCTGAATATGGTCTGCACCCATATGGCTGACCTGGATTACGGCGAGCTGCGCGTTTATCCGGGCAACTACGACGAATATATGACGGCGGCAACCCAGGCGCGTGAACGTCTGCTGGCGGATAACGCCAAGAAGAAAGCGCAAATTGCCGATCTGCAGTCGTTTGTTAGCCGCTTTAGCGCCAACGCCTCTAAATCTCGCCAGGCTACATCACGTGCGCGCCAGATTGATAAAATCAAACTGGAAGAGGTTAAAGCCTCCAGCCGTCAGAACCCGTTCATCCGTTTCGAGCAGGACAAGAAACTGTTCCGTAACGCGCTGGAAGTGGAAGCCCTCGCTAAAGGGTTTGATGAAGGCCCGCTGTTTAAAGGCGTTAACCTGCTGCTGGAAGTGGGTGAGAAGCTCGCGATCCTCGGTGCGAACGGCGTGGGTAAATCCACCATGCTGAAAACGCTGGTGGGTGAACTGGAAGCGGACAAGGGCACCGTGAAATGGTCGGAAAATGCGCAGATTGGTTACTACGCGCAGGACCACGAATACGAGTTCGAAAACGACCTCACCGTGTTTGACTGGATGAGCCAGTGGAAACAAGAGGGCGATGATGAGCAAGCGGTACGCAGCATTCTGGGGCGTCTGCTTTTCAGCCAGGACGACATCAAAAAGCCCGCTAAGGTGCTGTCCGGTGGTGAGAAAGGCCGCATGCTGTTCGGCAAGCTAATGATGGAAAAACCCAATATTCTGGTGATGGACGAACCGACCAACCACCTGGATATGGAATCTATCGAATCGTTGAACATGGCGCTGGAGATGTATCAGGGTACGCTGATTTTCGTCTCTCACGACCGTGAATTTGTGAGCTCGCTGGCGACCCGCGTCATCGAAATTACGCCGGAGAAAGTCATCGACTTTACGGGCAATTACGAAGATTATCTGCGCAGTAAAGGCATCGAGTAATTTCTTTACGCTTTCTTCCATCCGGAAGAAAGCGTTTTTATTTTTTCTGATTCCGTGTAAACCAAATTTTAGTTCTATTTCCTTATTAAGAGAATACGGTAGACTTTTTTAACGTGCGGGATGCACGTCTGCAATAAATACAAGGAGCGTTTTTCGTGGAAAGGCATATTGGCAGAACATTTATTATTCCAGTCATTATTTTTATTTATGGTTTATGGCAATATTCGCGGGTGAGTGGTCTGGCGAAGTTGGCTTTTTATTTCCAGGATAATACCGTTATTTTTCGTTACGGCATGACTTGCCTTGGTATTGTCTTTGCTGTCCTTGCAGCCGTTACAATTGGCTATGCTATGGCGTTGTGTCATTTCAGCGCGCGCGCTTCCCGAAAGTCGCAGGATATATTAATTGCGAAATTTACCCGTTGCCGACGACTGTTGCCATTTTTAATGGTAGGGGAAATGGTATTCTGTGGGCTGGCCATAGTCTGTATAGCGCTGTCGGAAATAGCATGGTTTACCGATAATTTCCGATTGAACGGCGGGGGAATAAAAATAGTCCTTATCGCCCTGTTTACGCTTTTGAGTATTCTCTGGATGCTGTTTAAAGGCATTCTCTCTATCAAAAAATGTTTCGCTATTTTCCAGCAGGATGATTCACATATTTACGGTGTGAATGTTCTGCGCGACGATGCGCCTGCGCTTTGGTCATGGGTCGAAACGTTGGCGCAGCGCGCCGGGCTTATTGTACCGGACAATATTGTTATCGGTTATTTTGACTGCTTTTACGTCACGGCTAACGCTATTCAACTGGAACAGGGGGCGCGCCTGACCGGGAATACACTGTACCTGCCCCTGGGTTACGCCGCGCTGATGGATAAAGAAGAAATAGCGGCGGTGATCGGCCATGAACTGGGGCACTTCACCGGCAATGATACCCAGTACAGCCTGCGTTTCGCGCCGCTCTACGCTGGCATGATAACCAGCCTGCATGAGATAGCGAATGGGGCGCAGGTTGGCTCGTGGGTGGACAAGGTTGTGCTTATCCCGTCACTGGATATGGGGGCGTGGTTTCTTGACCGTTTTCATGAAACCGTGAGCCACTGGAGCCGCATTCGTGAATATGCGGCTGATGAAGCAGGCGCGCGTGCGGCATCTGCGCCCGCCCTGTCCAGCGCGTTGCTACGCATTACTGCCCTGAGCGAGTATGTGGATAAAAATGCAGATGCGGCGGCGAACGGTGACGTTTCTCTGGTTGGCTGGGTTGAAAACCTTATCGCCGAACAGCAAAACGGCCAGCCGTTAAAAGTAGAGGCGGGGCTGGAGACGGCGCTTGAGCATCCCATGGACAGCCATCCTGCTACACGGGCACGCATTGAGAATCTCGGTGTCGCACTGCATCCCACTCTTTTTGAGCGCGCGGCTCGTCCGGTCACGCAAGACGGATGGCTGATGTTCAGCGCAATGTTTAACGATATTACGGAGTTATGCCTGCCGCTGGCGCAAAAGGTTGAAGCCGAAATTCACCAACAAAAAGCCGCTTATCGGGAGGCGCTTGAGTCCCATGTCCAGCAGTCTCAGACGACGCTCGATTTTTGGGGGAATAAGGCAGGGGCGTGGTTTTCGCTCGTATTAGGTGGTCTGTTTGGTTTGGGTGGGCTGACGATGCTCTTTTTATCTTTATCCCATAGCGAGCCCTTTTTCCCGCTTCTTGGCTGTATCCTGCTTTTACCCGGATTGCTGCTGATCCTCGCCGGATATAAGCAGATAAAACAGGCTGCGCATCCGCTCTTCTCCTTAAACGAGGAGAGTATTACCAGTTGTTTTATTGCGAAGCCATTGCCGCTACATAACATTGACTCCTTGCTCGTTCGCCAGTCATCGGAAACGGTAACGGTAGAGCTCTATCTTCGCGACGGGTATGAACCCGATATCACGACCAAACGCTTTATGCGCGCCATTCGCTTTGACCCAGGCAAGCGTGCCGTGACCATTTTACTGGCCGGCAAACTTATTCAGAGCGATGAAAACGGCAAACAGAAGCTGGATGGTGCGGAGGTTGCTGAGCGAATTGCGCAGTACCTCTACGCAGTGCATGCTCGGGATGAGTTAAAACAGCTACAGGCAGATAACGAAAGCCTTGCGGGTTAATTATTTGCCCGAAGCAGTATTCACCCTCTCCCTTTTGGGAGAGGGCCGGGTGAGGGGACTACAGCACCCACTCGCTCCGCGCTTCGCCGTTGATCAGAAGCTTACGTCCTTCGCCTGCCGGTAACGATACCTTAAGCGACGGCCATGCCGGACGGTAATCACCGGTTGCGGCGATCGTCAGATTGATAGAGTCCGCGTCGCAGGCCATTGTCCATTCCAGCCACAGAGCATTCCCGTTCTGATAACCCCAGCTCTCACCATCATCTTCAAACAGCAACCCGTCTGAGCGCCCCGTTCCTTTCACCGGAAACAGTTTCAGCTCACGGGTATCATCCGCCGTCGCGCTAACATGCCTGATTCGCGCGCTGAGCGGCAATCCCGCCCCGGCGCGGACCAGCAATGGCAGTTTTTCCAGCGGCGCGTCGCGCACAATCCACTGCCCGCCGCAGAACCACTCGTGAGTGTAAAAATCATACCAGCCGGTCTCGTTCGCAGGCAGCCAGACACGGCGTTCGCGCTGACCTTCTTCGACCACGCTGGCCACCAGAATATCGCGGCCCAGCAGGAAATCGTCGCACTCTTCAAACGTCTGCGCGTCATGCTCGTGATCGAGGAAGGTCGGGCGCAGCATCGGTTCGTCATCCGCATGCGCCTGCCACAACAGGGTATAAAAATAGGGCAGCAGACGGTAACGCAGTTCGATGGCGCTGCGAATGGCCGGTGTCACCCCCGGATACATCCACGGCTCATTCACCGTATGATCGTCATTCCATGAATGGATGGTGAAACGAGGGTGCATCACGCCGTTTTGTACCCAGCGAACAAACAGTTCAGCATCCGGTTTATCCCCGGAGAAGCCGCCCACATCGTGCCCCACGTTATACAGCCCGGACAGACTCATCCCAAGCCCCATTCGCGTGTTAAAGCGCAGCGTATCCCAATTGGTCCGGTTATCACCGCTCCAGGTTTGTACGTAGCGCTGCATCCCGGCGCAGCCAGAGCGGGAGATCAGGTACGGACGTTTATCCGGGGCGAATCGTTGCTGTGCTTCCAGCGAGGCGCGCATCATCAGCAGCGGCATCACCGGGCGAATATGTTTGATGGCAATCTCGCGGCCAAAACCGTAGCAGCGGGCTTCGCCATCCCACACTTCAAACTCGTTGTTATCGTTCCACGTAGAGTCGATGCCCATCTCCAGCAGTTGCGTGGTCACGCCTTGCTGCCACCATTTGACGGTCTGCGGATTCGTAAAGTCGAGGTGCGACCCTTCATCGTCCCAGAAGCTCGAACGTTCTGGCGCATCCTTTTCTGAATCGCGAATAAACAGCCCTTTCTCTGCCACTTCGTTATAGCGTGGATGGTCCTGCAGCAGGCACGGCTTGATATTGGCCGCCAGTTTCAGGCCCGCATCGTGGAAGGCCTGGCTCATGACTTTTGGCTGCGGCACCTTGTCGTAGTTCCAGTTAAAGACGTAGCGCTTACCATTAATGGAGGTATAGCCCGAAGAGAGCTGGAACGAATCGCAGGGAATCGCATGCTCAGAACACAGGCGAATAAAGTTCATTAGCTGGTTTTGCGCATCCGGCGCATCGGTGTAATGCATAGTGGATCCGCTGTAGCCCAGACTCCACTTCGGCCCAAACAGGGTTTTCCCGGTCAGGCGGACAAACGTTTTGGTGACATCCAGCGCCCGTGCGCCGGTAAACAGGTAGTAATCGATATCGCCCGCTTCGGCCTGCCAGCGGCGATAGGCGGTATGGTAATTATCGATTTCATTACCCAAATCCAGCCAGCAACTGCTCAGGTTGTCATAAAACAGACCGTAACTGATGTCGTCCCGGCGGGTGAGGGTAAACGGAATATGTTTGTAGAGAGGATCGGTACTGACCGCGTTATAGCCCATCGCGTCCAGATTGCGCATTTCATAACGTTTGCCGTTACGCTGCAAATTGCCTGCTTTCTCGCCGAGACCATAAAACCGCTCATCGTTTTTACGGCTCAGATAATGCGCCACACCGTCGCCATGCGCATTAAGTTGATAGGCGCTGGTAGGACGATCGCCTGCCAGCCATTGCCACTCCCCGGCCTCATTACGATAGTGCCATTCCAGCCACAGCGGCTGATGCACGGTGACCCGTAACGCTTCGGTGGCGAGAACCAACTGCTGGTCGTGTTGCTCAAGCGTCCAGTCCGGGCAGGTAAAGCCGCTGATATCTTCACGGTGACGGCCTTCCCATGGCACATCCTGCGTGGGGGCAATACTCCAGGTTCTGTCCAGCGCCAGCTCACCTTTACGTTTTAACAGCACGCGGAACAGCGTTTTTTCCAGCACATACAGGCACAGCGTATGCTGCCCATCCACCAACAGTTCAATATGGTGAGCCGCCTGTTTTTGTAAGGTCCAGTTTTTCAACGTTTTCATATCAGACATCCATTATCAGACGCGTTTTGCGCGACGTTCAGCAATAAATGACACCAGGAAAATGGCCCCAATCAGGTCAAAAAAGCCCATTGCGATAAACAGCGGATTGAAACCGATTTTGTCAGCGGTAACGCCAATCAGCAGAGAGAAGAGGAAACTGGCGATCCATGCCGCCGAGCCGCGCATACCGTTAACGGTAGCCATCTGGCCCTTATCGAAGGATTCCACCACCAGCGCGCTCAGCATGCAGGAGATGATCTGGTGGCCGAAACCGCCAATCGAGATCAGCACGATAGTGATATAGGGATCGCGGGTAATTGCGACGATGCCCAGCGAGATCATCAGAAACGCACCGGTGACGGAGCTTGCCACCACCGAGTTCACCCGAGAGCAGCCGAACCAGCGGGTATACAGTTTGGTGAGATAGCCGCTTGCCACGCTGCCCAGATCGGCGGCAAGGAAGGGGAGCCAGGCAAACATGGCGATTTGCTTAAGGTCCATCCCATGCTCTTTCGCCAGATACAGGGGTACCCAAAAGCTCAGCACGGCCCAGGCGGGTTCCGCCATAAACGCCGGGATGGCGATACCGTAAAAGCGTTTATTTTTGGCGACGGTTTTCAGCGCGGAAAAGAAGGGCAGTTTGACCGCAGGCGCCTCGTTGTCCTGCTTGATATAGGCCAGTTCCTCTTTGCTCAGGTTCGGGTGTTTTTCCGGGTTATAGTAAAACGCCCACCACAGCAGCACCCACACCAGCGCCAGAACACCGGTAAACATAAACGCGCCCTGCCAGCCAAAAGAGGCATGGGCAAAATAGATAATTGGCGGTGCCAGCATGGCGCCAATCGAGAAACCAACGCCAGCCCAACCTGCGGCAACCGGGCGCTCCGATTTCGGGAACCACTCGCCCAGGGTTTTGGCATTCGCTGGCGTGGCGGCCGCTTCGGATGCCCCCATCGTGAAACGCAAAATAGCCAGTTGCAACCAACTGCTCGCCCCGGCGTGGAAAATACAGGCCAGCGCCCAGATGATGGCACAGACCATAAAGCCCACTTTCAGGCCAATCACGTCAATCAACCAACCGCATAATGGCTGGAAAACGGTATAGGCTAACTGAAAAGCGCCCACAATCCATGAGTACTGCTCGGTCGTAATGCCCATACTGGTTTTCAGTTCGGGGGCAAGAATGCCGAGTGAGTTACGGGTGATGTAGTTCACCGTGACGCCCAGTAAAAACAGGACCAGCACCCACCAGCGTAAGTTTTTGACTATCCGGCGGCTTTTGCTTGCCACCACTTCATTATTGTTGATTCCCTGGCTCATTTTTTTCTCCACGCACCGTTCTGTAGGGAAGTCGTTGCGGGCCATTCGAAATTTGTTATACCGATCTGGACCGCATGGGGATTTTTTTCTGCTTTAGCCTGAAATACGCCGACAACTAGTATGGAAGTTGTACGACATCTTTACGTTAGGGGAGAAAAAAGGTCAGCCATAGTGGATTTTGTGCAAAGATTCTCATCAATTCGCCAAAGAAAAGGGCACTATGCTTTCCAGGTCAGTATTCATGAGGCCTGTGTTTCATGAAAATTTTCCCATCGCGGAAACGGAGCAAGATCACAGAATGGATAAAAAGCTAAAAATCACTGAAATCGCCCGGCGCACCAACCTGTCGACCAGCACCGTTTCCCGTGTGCTGGCGGGTAAGGCCAATACCAGCGAAACGGCCAGACGCCTGGTACTGGGATGTGCGCGTGAGTTAGGGGTAATGGAGGGGATTGCCGCCGGGAGGTTGCTGCTCAATAACCTGGTGATCTTCGCGCCACAGCGGGCGTTCGATGAGCGCTCCGATATCTTTTATTACCGCGTGATTCAAAGCATCAGTAAGGCGCTGGATTCTCATGAGGTGCGGCTGCGTTACTGCCCGCTGGAGGAGCTGGATAGCGATGCTAATGTATTTATTTCACGAATGAATGAGCCGGAAACCCAGGCGGCAATTTTGTTGGGGATTGACGATCCGCATATTCACGAACTGGCCGCGGATTTTGCCAAACCTTGCGTACTGATTAACTGCCGCGATAAGCGGATGCGCCTGCCGACGGTGGCCCCGGATCACCGTGCAATCGGTGAGTTTGCCGCTGACTATCTGTTTGACTCCGGCCATCGCGATATGGTGGTCGTGATGTGTCTGCGCCGCTATACCATGGATCTGCGGCTGGCGGGCATTAAAGAAGCCTGGCAACAGCGAAATCTACGTTTTCAGAGTAAGCGCGATCTGATCACTGTTCCCAGTTTTAGCGCCAGAGAAGCCCAGCAGCGGGTTGCAGAGTGGCTCGACAGTCCCGCCCATAAAAACCCGCCGACCGCGTTTTTAGTCGGGGGAGATTTTATGGCAGAAGGGACCGTGCGGGCGCTGCAACAACGCGGCTTACGCGTTCCGCAGGATGTCTCGGTGATGAGCATTGATGCCTTCAACCTGGCCGCCATTCAGGACGTACCGCTGACGGCGGTCCATGTGCCGCGCGATGAACTTGGTACTGAGGCTGTTCACATGTTGCAGCAACGGCTGATTCGCCCGCAGGCGGCAATTGGCTCGCTGCTGATTAATGGCATGCTGGTAGTGAGGGAGTCGGTACGGCGGATACGTCCGGGACAACGACGTACCGCCGTGGAGCGAGAAGGGCTGTATGACGTTTAGTCTATGCCCAGCGCACGTTTTCCATAGGCGTTTAAATCGGCCAGCGTGAAGCGCCCCTCCCAGTTTGCTTCATAATCTTCGCGCGGAAAATCACCTGGCGATACGCCATTTTCCAGCGCGACTTTTGCTTTACGCGCCCAGGCGAGGTTTTTCTCGCACAGGGGGGCGGCGGGGATATACATCACGTTACCCCAGCCCTGCTGATCGTTTACCGGGCCGACAGAGTGAATCACATCGCAATGCCACCAGACGGAATCGCCCGCTTCCAGCGCCGGGATGGAGGTTAACGCCTCTATCAGCAGCGGGTGCCATTTCTCCGAAATGGGGAGCACCTTACCCGGAGCCACACCGCACAGCTCATCTTCCGGCACATCATCCAGCAGTGGGCGTAGCAGAATATAGGCCATTGCCTCCGGGATCGGCACGACATGCAACAACCCCTGGCCTGGGATCATATCGGAGAGCGCCGTCCAGCCCTGGAAGGTACGGAACACTGAACATTTGGTGGTGTTCTCGACGGTATATTCTTCCACCTCGGTACGATGCGCGGCATCCCACGGATCGTATTCGTCCAGTTTGCCGTTAAAGACGTTGGCAAAGACCCGTTGATACGCCGGAAGCAGCCAGCGTTCCAGGGCGCCGGAATCGGTATGGGCACCTAAACCTTTTGACGTCGTTCCCGGCGGACGGCGACGAATACGGTCCGGGTAAATCACGCTGACATCCGGGTCAAACCACGTTGTCCCTTCGCTTTCAAAGCGCCACAGGCGGTTGAGGAACGACTGCACGGCAGCCATTTCGTCGCTCTGGCGTGCCTGCATTTGTGACTGCGACCAGTAGATAGGGTAAATTTCCGGGCGAGAGGCATCGAGAGATCCAAAGAAGTTATCGCCTGGCCCTTTGTAGACATCATCAAAGTGGTTTTGCTCAAGGTAGGCCATCATGTCGCGGTCCCAGCCGAGCGCCCGCTCGCGGGGGAAATGCCCTTTGATCACCGCACAGCCGCGTTGTTTAATCAGCGCACGCTGTTGCTCGCTTACCCGCCCCTGTTTTACCGCTTCAAAGGGGATCACCGGCCAGACATCCTCGCCCTGCGCCTTTAACGCGTTGATCTCTGCGACGCGCTGGCTAATCCGCGCGTGGAGTTGATTGAATACGGCTTTTACGTCACCGATTTGCTGGCGCAATTCCTGCTTCATTTGCCGGATAGCCGCTTTATGGTCGACGGGTAAAGTTTCGCTGGTGAACGTCATAATGGCCTCGCAATCTTTCATTCGAAAGTAATTAAGCTTACAAGTGATAATTTAAGTTAAAAATAAGTTAATTCAAGTTTAAAAACTTGATGCAGAGCACAAAGCTGAAAGAAGGGCTGGGAAAGAGAGAAGGGGAGAAGGGGAGAGGCCGGAGCGACGACTCCGGCCGGGAAAATCACTGGAACGGGGGAGCACCGTCCAGTACCGCCTGAATCACATTCAGCGCGCCCTGGTGGTTGTTGTCATCGGTGCGATGACGGGCAATGGCTTTGATAGCGTCGCTGGCGTTACCCATGGCGAACGAAAACGCCGTCATGCGCAACATTTCGGCGTCGTTGCCGCTATCGCCAATCGTTACACATTCTTGCGGCGACAACTGCCAGCGTTTCAGCAGACGGGTAATGCCGTTGGCTTTGTGCAGACCGGGAATAATCAGGTCGACAAAACCAAAGCCGCTGGTCACAGGCTTCATGATGCCATCCAGCGAAACATGCAGCTTATCAATCAGTTGTGGGATGTCACTGTCCGGTAAATTGAGCGAGAATTTGAACAGGGTATCGTTAATCTGGTGGTAGTCGCTGATGCGTTGCAGACGATGATAGTGCTTTGCCATCAGGTCGATAAAGCTATCCGGCGCGTTTTCGCTGACCCAGGCGCTTTCCAGCCCACAGGCGACGAAATTCAGCGCTTTGTCTTTCAGTAACTCGCCGATAACGACCTGGGCTTCATGACGGGTAAGTTCACCGTGAAACAGTTGCTGACCGTGTTCAAAGACCAGCGCGCCGTTTTCGGCGACAAAAGAGATCTGATCTTTCAGTTCCGGGAAAAAGGAGATGAGCTGGTAATACTGGTTGCCGCTGGCGACGACAAATTCAATATCACGCTGCCTGAGTTGGGCAAACTGTGCCATAAAACGATCGCGGTCGTATTGTTTGGCGTCGTCAAGAAAAGTTCCGTCCATATCAGTGACGATAACTTTTACAGTCATACATAAGCTCCTGGTCTGGGTACCACTCGTAACATTGTAATAACAGTGTGACCTGAAGCACAAATTTATTTCATTCGAAAGCAAGGTGAAAGCAAAACGGCAACCCCCTGGTTGCCGTTTTTGGTGTTTGCACCCTCTCCCGTGGGAGAGGGCCGGGGTGAGGGCACCAGACCGCAGAGGTCATGCCAGGGTTAAAGCGTATGTTCAGTACGCGCGATAATATCATCCTGCGCATCCGGTGACAGGGCGGTAAAGAATGCAGAATAGCCTGCTACACGCACCACCAGGTCGCGATATTGATCCGGGTGTTTCTTCGCTTCCAGCAACGTCTCACGGGACACAATATTGTACTGAATATGCCAGCCTTTATGATCCTCAAAGAACGTGCGCAACAGCAACATCAGTTTCTGCCTGTCACTGTCATTCTCAAGCGTTGACGGGTTCAGCTTCTGATTAAGCAACACGCCGCCGAGGATCGCCGCCGTCGGTAGTTTCCCCACTGAACCGATCACCGCCGTCGGGCCGAGATGGTCAGTACCCGATGCCGGGCTGGCCCCTTCGGCGAGCGGCGTTTTGGCTTTACGTCCGTCCGGCGTCGCCATTGTTGCCGCACCAAATGGCACGTTGGCGGAAATAGACGATGTCCCGGCGTAGTAGTTGCCGCCAATCGGGCCGCGTCCGTAACGTGGATTATGGTAATTTTTCAGCTCATCGATATAGGTCTGGTAAGCGCGTACCAGCAGCGCATCCACGCTGTCATCATCATTGCCATACTTCGGCGCGCTGTTAATCAAACGCTGGCGCAACTGCTCATGCGTCAGACCATCGAAATCAGCGGCCAGCGCCTCCGCAAGCTGCTGTTGCCCGATAGCCCCCTGTTCGAAGACCAGTTTTTTCACCGCCGCCAGGCTATTGCCGAGGTTGGCGATGCCCACCTGCAGGCCGGACACCCAGTCATATTTCGCGCCACCCTGTTTAATGCTTTTCGCCCGCTCGATACAGTCATCCACCAGCGCGGAGCAGAGAATATCGTGGACATTCTCTTCGAGCATGGTGTCGACAACATACTCAATCTCAATCGATTTACGGGTGTAGTAGCGAATCTGCTTATCCCAGTCGGCCATCACCTCGTCGAAGTGGGTGAAGTTGCCTTTCGACAACGCATGTTCCTGCGGCAGGAACACTTTGCCGCTGGTGGCATCGCGACCGCCTTCCAGCGCTGCCAGCATCACGCGGGCAAAGTTGATAAAACTCATCCCGGTGCAGCGATACCCCCATTTGCCACCGACGGCGGTTTCAATACAGCCAATCGCCGCATAGTCATACGCATCCTGCGGTTCGACGCCAAGCTTAATAAACTCAGGGATCACGATTTCATCGTTGTTAAACGCCGGCATCCCGAAGCCGCAACGGATCACCTGTACGCAGGCGTCGAGGAAGTCGTTACTCATGCCCGCGTGGTAGCGCACGCTGAGGTTCGGCTGGGTTGAACGCAGGCGGCCACAGGATTCCAGAATCGCGTAAGAGAGCGGGTTCACGGCATCCATCGGCGCATTGTTGACCAGTTTCTGACCGCCAATGGTGACGTTCTGGTACAGCGGGCTGCCCGCAGAGGCTTTGGAGTGCGAGCCGGAGCGGATTTTGTTCACTTCCAGCAATTTCAGCCAGCAGCCGTGCAGCATTTCGATGGCCTGCTCGCGGGAAAGCGACTGGTCCAGCTCCACATCGCGGCGATAGTACGGGTACAGATACTGATCCATACGGCCAAAGGAGACAGAATGGCCGTTGGATTCAATTTGCAGGATCAATTGAATGAAGTAGCACAGTTGCAGTGCCTGCCAGAAGGTTTTCGGCGGCTCATGGGCTATCACATCGCAGTTTTCCGCCATCGCCAGCAGTTCATCGCGGCGACTGGTGCGGGTTTCTGCACTGGCCATTTGACGGGCGAGATTGGCGAAACGCTCAATGTGCAGGCTGACGGCATCCAGCACGATATCAATCGCTTTCAGGAACTGCTCACCGTGCAAATCTTCCAGAACGGTAAGATTAATACGTGAACGGCGTTCATCCACTTTATGGCGCAGGCCGTCCAGCCCTTTTTCCAGCAGTAGCGGGAAATTCACCGCCAGATGCGCATCGCCCGACGTCATATTGCCTTCGGCCTTGATGATGCCGGTTTCCAGCAGCGCTTTTTGCTCATCGGTAAACATACCGTAGCAGCGATCCTGCACGGTCTGGCCACGCCACCACGGGCAAATGGCGTGCAGCACCTGTTTATTTTCTTCACTTACCGCAAAGCCAGCCCCTGGACGATCTGCCAGGTCATCGATCTCTTTTTCAATCCAACTGACGGTATATTCCGGGAAGATCGGCGCGGCGCGCACTTCGCTTGCCTGGTTGCCGATGATCAGCTCGTCGTGCTTGATCCAGATGGTACGCGCCGCCAGATGATGGGCCAGCGCCAGTGCACGGCGTACCGGAATGGGCTTATCCATGTGCTGCTGATACATCTCGGTGTAGTGCTGCGCACGCTCGGTACACACCGGAGGTTTTACAATGTGCACCAGTGCGTTCTTATGCGCCTTAATACGGTCGGTCAGGGTCGAGAGTTGTAACGTCGTCATGAGATTATCCTCGTAATATCGCTGTCAGCCCTTTCTCGCAGGCGTAGTTCTGGGCGAATGCCAGTAACGCCGGTGCATCAAGCGGCTTGTCAGGGGCGGTGTAGGGTTGACTGAGTAAGGTGTATTTATTCATGCCCAGCGTGTGATAGGGCAAAAAGTGGATCTCGCGGACGTTCAGTTCGTCGGCGGCAAAATTGGTGATATCGGAAATGGATTTTTCATCGGCATTGAAGCCGGGAATCAACGGCACGCGAATGGTCATCTGCTTACCGGCTTGTGCCAGTCGTTTCAGGTTGTCCAGCACGCGTCTGGCGCTGCCGTCTGTCCACTGTTTAAACGCGCCGCTATCCACATGTTTCAGGTCGGCGAGAAACAGATCCACATAGGGCAGGGAGGGCTCAATGTAGCGCCATGGCACATGCAGGCAGGTTTCAACGGCAGTGTGAATCCCTTGTTCGTGGCTGGCTTTAAAAAGGGAGAAAGCCAGTTCCGGGTGCATAAACGGCTCGCCGCCGGAAAGGGTAATACCGCCGCCGCTGCGGGTATAAAAGGCTTTATCACGCAATACTGTCGCCATGATGTCCTCAACGGATTTATCTTCCCCGCAGACGGTCAGTGCCTGCGTCGGGCAGCAGTCGGTCAGGGCGTTAAGGTCGCTATCCGTCAGATTGTCACGGGCAATAAGCAGGCCGTTAAGCGTCCGGCTAATGGCTTTCGGGGCCACCTGCTGGCAAAGATCGCAGCCTTCCAGGCACAGTCTGGCGTCGAACAGCACTTCGCGATCGCGGGCGCGGCTCTCCGGGTTCTGACACCAGCGGCAGCCTAATGAACAGCCCTTTAGAAAGACGACGGTGCGAATACCGGGGCCATCATGGGTGGAATAGCGTTGAATATTGAAAATCATAGGTTGCCCTCATCTTGCGTATGAAGATTAAATTACTTTCTAATGAAAGTTATATTGATAAAGGTCAACTCTTGGGCAGGTTGGTGCGTGTTAGTTTTAAAGCATGCTGAATCTCACATTTTGAGGGTGAAAGAATGGAACTGTATCTCGATACATCAGACGTGGCGGCGGTAAAACGGCTGGCGCGCATTTTTCCGCTGGCGGGCGTGACCACCAATCCGAGTATTGTGGCGGCAGGCAAAACGCCTGTTGAGGTGTTGCTGCCGCAACTGTACGACGCGCTGGATGGCAAAGGCCGCCTGTTTGCCCAAGTGATGGCGAACACCGCTGAGGGGATGGTGGCGGATGCCCATAAGCTGCGTGCCATTATTCCCGACCTGGTGGTGAAAGTGCCGGTGACGGCGGAGGGGCTGGCAGCCATTAAATGTCTGAAAGCGGAAGGCATTCCAACGCTTGGCACGGCGGTATACGGCGCCGGGCAGGGGTTGTTATCCGCACTCGCGGGGGCAGAGTATGTCGCGCCGTATGTGAACCGCGTGGATGCGCAGGGCGGTGACGGAGTTCAGACGGTAAATGATTTACAGCGTTTGTTGAGCCTGCATGCGCCAGGGGCGAAGGTGCTGGCGGCCAGCTTTAAGACACCGCGCCAGGCGCTGGCGTGTCTGCTGGCAGGCTGTGAGTCGATTACGCTGCCGCTGGATGTGGCGCAACAGTTTATCGCCGCGCCCGCGGTAGAGGCTGCTGTCGCGAAGTTTGAGCAGGACTGGCAAGCGGCGTTTGGCCGGACATCAATTTAACCCTGTGGGGGCTACACAGGGTTCCACATCAATGTCTTTCCCGGATGGCGGCGTAAACGCCTGATCCGGGCTACCACCGGTTTTCTCCCTCTCCCCCGGGGCTGAGGAATCCCAACAAAAAACGCGAGCACGAACGGTCCCCTCTCCTCGTTGGGGAGAGGGCCAGGGTGAGGGGGAAAATGCGGCTCGGGAGGTGGGTTCCGTTCACCTTATGTTCATGGCGAAATGGACCTCCCGAACACGTGAACGGGTAAAGGGGAACACCGCGTTCCCCTTTACAATCCCCGCGGCCCCGCAAAGAAATCGGTGCTTCGCACTGCGTTCGCCTCCCGCCCCGCTGCCTGCGGTCGGTTTGACTCGAGTTACTCGCCCCATCCCTGGGGCTCGCCCTTCGGGCCAACGCGCTGCGTTGTTCAAAATCGTTCCGGACGATTTTGTCCTGTCTCGACAAACCTCAGACCGCCATCCCTGGCGGCCTGACCTTGTCATCAGGTCTTCGTCTCACCGATTTCAGCGGGGACTTAACCCCCTCGCTGTACGCTCTGCGCCAGGGGGGGACAAAGATGTCGCTATGGTTGCTATGTGGGAAAACGAGTTAGCCGTGGCTAACAAGGTTGAAGACGTTTACAGCATCTACCGGGCAATTTACCCTGTGCGGTCTGATGCCCTCACCCCGACCCTCTCCCACGGGAGAGGGAGCAAACATTAAAAAGGCAACTTACGTTGCCTTTTGCTGTTTACCTCCGCACACCTCACACTGGGGGTTGCGCAGCAACTTCATTTCCCGGAACTGGCAGGTCATCGCGTCATACATCACGATTTTTCCGGCGGCGGGCACGCCAAAGCGCGTCAGCACTTTAATCGCTTCCAGCGCCTGTAATGAACCCATCACCCCCACCAGCGGCGCCATCACGCCTGCTTCGACACAGGTCAGCGCGTTTTCACCAAACAGACGGCTCAGACAGCGGTAGCAGGGCTCGCCGTCCCCCCAGGTAAAGACACTGATTTGCCCCTCCATACGAATGGCGGCACCGGAGACCAGCGGAATACTCTGCGCAAAACACCCGGCATTGAGCTGATTGCGAATGGCGACATTATCCGTGCAATCCAGCACCAGGTCGTGGGCGGCAATCTGCGCTGAAAGGGCGCTTTCATCCACCAGGGCGTGAAGGGTGTCGAGCTGAACATGCGGATTGATTCGCGCCAGGGCAGCTTTGGCGGATTCCACCTTTGGCTCGCCAATTGTCGCGTCGTTGTGCAACGTCTGGCGCTGGAGATTGGAGAGCGCCACGGTATCGAAATCCAGCAGCGTCATCTGACCAACCCCCGCCGCAGCCAGATACTGTGCGGCTGCGCAGCCAAGACCGCCTAATCCCACCACCAGCACGCGTGATGCTTTTAACCGCTCCTGGCCATCAAAATCGAAGCCGCGCAGAATAATCTGCCGGTTATAGCGCAGCATCTCTTCATCGCTCAACTCGTCTGCCATCTTAGCCTCCGAAGAGATGGTTAAAGGTTTCAACCTCGACCCATTCACCGGCCTCCACATGACCGCGCTCACGCTCCAGCACCACAAAGCAGTTGCCCTGACTAAAGGAGCTGAAAATATGTGAACCTTGCGGGCCGGTGGTGCTGACAATCAGCTCTCCGTCGCTATCACGGCTGAGGATGCCGCGCTGGAAATCAAGGCGACCCGGTGTTTTCTTAAGGCGGGTTGCCGCGCGGGCGCGCAGGCGTAGAGGCAGTGGGCTGGCGGTATTACCGCTCAGCTTCGCCAGCAGCGGCAGTACTAACTGGTAGAAGGTCAGCGCGGCAGAGACCGGGTTACCGGGTAAGCCACAGAACCAACTATTCTTAAGATGGCCGAAGGCGAACGGTTTGCCTGGTTTGATAGCAAGCTTCCAGAAGGTGATTTCACCCAGCTCATCCAGGATAGTTTTGGTGTAATCCGCTTCCCCCACCGACACGCCGCCGGAGCTGATCACCACGTCGGCCTGCTGGTCAGCCGTGATAAAAGTTTCGCGCAGTGTGGCCGGATCGTCACGCACGATACCAAGGTTGATGACCTCACAGCCCAGTTGTTCCAGCATCAGGTGAACCGTCAGGCGATTGGTATCGTAGATTTGTCCGTCCGCCAGCGGTTGACCAGGCAGTTGCAGCTCATCGCCGGTGGAAAAGAGCGCCACGCGGATTTTACGGACGACTGGCACCTCGGCAATGCCCAGCGAGGCGAGCACCGGGAGTTCGGCGGCGGTCAGTTTCTTCCCGGCGCTGAACACGGCGGCGCCCGCGCGAATATCTTCAGCCAACAGGCGGATGTTTTGCCCGGCTTTAACCTTACCGGTAAAGCGCACGCCCGCGTCGGTTTGCTCAGTCTCTTCTTGCATCACTACGGCTTCGCAGCCAGCCGGGACAGGGGCACCGGTCATGATGCGCACGCAGGTGCCTGTAGGCCACTCGCCGTGAAAGGGCTGCCCGGCGAACGCTTTTCCGGCAACCGGCAGCGGTTCACCTTTTTCGATATCGGCCAGGCGTACGGCATAACCGTCCATGGCGGCATTGTCAAAGCCCGGCACATTCAGCGGCGAAATCACATCCTGCGCCACAACGCGACCAAAACAGCTCAGCAACGGTAGGGTTTCGCTCTCGGTGAGTGGCGAAACGCGGGACAGCATTTGCGCCAGGGCTGAATCCAGCGGGATCAAGCCTGCGGTATATTCCATAATTTACTCCAGCACCACGCGTGAAAGGGGCCATTATGGCAGAAAATGGGGCCTGACTGCATGTACTCCTCAAGAGCCATAGTGAGATGCCTGCTTTACATCGCAGGATCGACTTTCTATATTCAAAAATTGTATGAAGCTGTGACGACGATAATGATATTTATAGAAAAAGCAGCAAGCTATCCTGACCGGGCGATAAAAAAATGACCAAAGCGGTAATTGCAATTCACGGTGGCGCAGGGGCCATCTCCCGCGCGCAACTGAGCCCGGAAAAAGAACGGCAGTACATTGCCGCACTATCGGCCATTGTCGAAACCGGCCAGAAGATGCTCAATGCTGGTGAAAGCGCGCTGGACGTGGTGACTGAGGCCGTGCGCTTACTCGAAGAGTGTCCGCTGTTTAACGCGGGCATTGGTTCTGTTTTTACCCGCGATGAAACCCATGAGCTGGATGCCTGCGTGATGGACGGGTATTCACTGCGCGCGGGGGCCGTCGCCGGTGTAAGCCGCTTACGTAACCCGGTGCTGGCGGCGCGTCTGGTGATGGAGCGCAGCCCCCATGTGTTTCTGGTGGGGGAAGGGGCGGAGAACTTCGCCTTTGCCGAAGGGATGGAGCCGGTGTCGCCCGAGCTTTTCTCGACGCCAGAGCGTTACGAGCAGCTTCTTGCCGCCCGTGCCGAGGGGCAGACCGTGCTGGATCATGGCGGTGCGCCGCTGGATGAAACGAAAAAAATGGGCACCGTCGGTGCGGTGGCGCTGGATAAGCAGGGAAACCTGGCGGCGGCGACTTCGACAGGCGGCATGACCAATAAATTACCGGGTCGGGTAGGGGACAGTCCGCTGCCCGGCGCGGGATGTTATGCCAACAACGCCAGCGTGGCGGTCTCCTGCACTGGAACCGGGGAGGTGTTTATTCGCACGCTGGCTGCCTATGATATCGCCGCGTTAATGGATTACGGCGGTTTAAGCCTGCACGAAGCCTGTGAGGCGGTGGTAATGGAAAAACTGCCTGCGCTGGGCGGTAGCGGCGGCCTGATTGCCGTCGATCGTGAAGGTAACATTGCACTGCCTTTTAACAGTGAAGGGATGTATCGCGCCTGGGGCTATGCCGGAGATGCGCCAAGCGTAGGGATTTATCGTGAATAAGGAGAGTAGGGTGTCGCACGGGTATGAAACAGACGCCGATGTGGTGCTGGATGTCAGCAATCTGAATGTCGCGTTTCGCCATGACAAACAGCTCACCCAGGCGGTGCGTAACCTGTCGTTTACCCTCAAACGCGGTGAAACGCTGGCGATTGTCGGGGAGTCGGGGTCCGGTAAGTCGGTCACCGCCATGTCGTTACTGCGCCTGCTGGAACAATCCGGCGGCGAGGTGAGTTGCGATCATATGCGCCTGTTGCGCCGTAACCGGGAGCGTGTCGATCTGGCGACGCTCAACGCCTCTCGCCTGCGCGGCGTGCGTGGGGCCGACATTGCTATGATTTTTCAGGAGCCTATGACCTCACTGAATCCGGTCTTTCCGGTGGGTGAGCAAATTGCCGAATCCATCCGTCTGCATCAGGGGCTGGGCAAAGAAGAGGCGATAGCGGAAGCCCGGCGAATGCTGGACCTGGTGCGCATCCCTGAATCACAGGCCATTTTGTCTCGTTATCCGCATCAGCTTTCCGGCGGTATGCGCCAGCGGGTGATGATTGCAATGGCGCTCTCCTGCCGTCCGGCGGTGCTGATTGCCGATGAGCCGACCACGGCGCTGGATGTCACTATCCAGGCGCAGATTCTGCAACTTATCGCCGTGCTGCAAAAAGAGATGGCGATGGGAGTGATTTTTATCACCCACGATATGGGTGTTGTGGCGGATATTGCCGACCGCGTGCTGGTGATGTATCAGGGCGAAGCGGTGGAAACCGGTACCGTAGAAGAGATTTTTAGCGCACCGCAGCATATTTACACGAAAGCCTTGCTGGCGGCGGTGCCGCGCCTTGGCGCGATGAACGGCAGCGATCTGCCGCGTCGTTTTCCGCTGGTTTCGTTACAACATCCTGAAAATCAGGAGCCGGAAACCGAGCAGGACACCGTGGTGGCGGGCGAGCCGATTCTGCAGGTTCGCGACCTGGTGGCGCGCTTCCCGCTGCGCAGCGGGGTGTTAAATCGCGTCACCCGAGAAGTGCATGCGGTGGAAGGGGTGAGCTTCGACCTGTGGCCCGGCGAAACGTTATCGCTGGTGGGCGAGTCCGGCTGCGGCAAGTCGACTACCGGGCGGGCGCTGCTGCGGCTGGTGGAAAGCCAGAGCGGGGTGATTACCTTTAAAGGCGAGCGTATCGATACGCTTCCCGACAGTAAGTTGCAGCCACTGCGTCGGGACATTCAGTTTATTTTTCAGGATCCCTACGCCTCCCTCGACCCCCGGCAGACCGTGGGCTATTCCATTATGGAGCCGCTGCGGGTGCATGGCGTAATGAATGAAGAAGATGCCCAGCGGCGCGTGCTGTGGTTACTGGAACGTGTCGGGCTGAAACCGGAACATGCGTGGCGTTATCCCCATGAGTTTTCCGGCGGTCAGCGCCAGCGTATCTGTATTGCCAGAGCGCTGGCCTTAAACCCGCGCGTGGTGGTGGCAGACGAATCGGTTTCGGCACTGGATGTCTCGATCCGTGCGCAAATCATCAATTTGTTACTCGATTTACAACGGGAGATGGGGATTGCGTTTCTGTTTATCTCTCATGACATGGCGGTTGTGGAGCGAATCAGCCACCGTGTGGCGGTGATGTATCTCGGTCAGATTGTGGAAATTGGCCCACGTCGCGCCGTGTTTGAGAACCCGCAGCACCCTTACACCCGTAAACTTATGGCCGCCGTTCCGGTGGCCGACCCGTCTCACCCGAGGGCGCAACGGGTGTTGTTGTCGGATGAAATCCCCAGCAACATCCATAAACGCGGCGAGACGGTACAGCGTGTGCAGTTACATAACATCGGCCCGGGTCATTTCGTCGCCCGTTCGACACCGGGCAGCACACAATCACGTTTTTGACAGAAACAGGCAGGGACACTCAGGAGAACAACATGACACAACCTTTACCACGTAAATGGCAGATTGCGTTCGCAGTTGCCATCGCGCTGAGCGCCGCGCCAGCACTGGCTGCCAAAGATGTTGTGGTCGCAGTGGCGTCAAATTTCACCACTCTCGACCCCTACAATGCCAATGACACATTGTCGCAGGCTGTCGCTAAGTCATTCTATCAGGGGCTGTTTGGCCTTGATAAAGACATGAAGCTGCATAATGTGCTCGCCGAAAGCTATACGGTGTCGGATGACGGGCTGGTATATACCATCAAGCTGCGTCAGGGTGTGAAATTCCAGGATGGCACCGACTTTAACGCCCAGGCGGTGAAGGCGAACCTCGATCGCGCGAGTAATCCGGAAAATGCGCTCAAGCGCTACAACCTCTATAAAAACATCGCCAAAACCGATGCGGTGGATGCGACAACGGTCAAAATCACCCTGAAACAGCCGTTCTCGGCCTTTATCAATATCCTGGCCCACCCGGCGACGGCGATGATCTCGCCTGCCGCGCTGGAAAAATACGGTAAGGACATTGGTTTTCACCCGGTGGGGACAGGTCCTTATGAACTGGACACCTGGAACCAGACCGACTTTGTGAAGGTGAAGAAATTCGCCGGATACTGGCAAAAAGGGCTGCCGAAACTGGACACCATCACCTGGCGTCCGGTGGTCGACAATAATACCCGAGCGGCGATGTTGCAGACGGGCGAAGCGCAGTTCGCTTTCCCGATTCCCTATGAGCAGGCGGCGGTGCTGCAGAAAAACAGCAAACTGGAGCTGGTGGCCAGCCCCTCGATCATGCAGCGCTACATCAGCATGAACGTAACGCAAAAGCCGTTCGACAACCCGAAAGTTCGTGAAGCCATCAACTACGCCATTAACCGTCAGGCGCTGGTGAAAGTGGCGTTTGCCGGGTATGCAACACCGGCAACCGGCATTGTTCCACCGTCACTGGCGAATGCGCAAACCTACCAGCCGTGGCCTTACGATCCGGCAAAAGCCCGCGAACTGTTGAAAGAGGCTGGCTATCCAAACGGGTTCAGCACCACGCTGTGGTCATCGCATAACCACAGTACCGCGCAAAAAGTGCTGCAGTTTACCCAGCAGCAACTGGCGCAGGTGGGTATCAAAGCGCAGGTGACGGCGATGGATGCCGGACAGCGTGCGGCGGAAGTGGAAGCGAAAGGGCAGAAAGAGAGCGGCGTGAGGATGTTCTACACGGGCTGGTCGGCGTCGACCGGGGAAGCCGACTGGGCGTTGTCGCCGCTGTTCGCCTCGCAGAACTGGCCGCCAACCCTCTTCAACACGGCGTTCTACAGCAACCCGCAGGTGGATAAAGACCTGGCCGACGCGCTGAAAACCACCAATAATGAGGAAAAAACCAGGCTCTACAAGGATGCGCAGGATATCATCTGGAAAGAGTCCCCCTGGGTGCCGCTGGTGGTGGAGAAGCTGGTTTCCGCTCACAACAAGAACCTGACAGGGTTCTACATCATGCCGGACACCGGCTTTAGCTTTGACGAGGCCGACCTGAAATAAGAGCGCATGTCCCCTCTCTTCGCGAGAGGGGAGTGACGGAAGAGACGATGCTGAATTATGTTTTGAAACGCCTTCTGGGTCTTATCCCGACGCTACTGATCGTGGCGGTGCTGGTGTTTTTATTTGTTCACCTCTTACCGGGCGATCCGGCACGGTTGATCGCCGGGCCGGAGGCCGATGAGCAGGTAATTGGGCTGGTACGCCAGCAGTTAGGTCTCGACAGGCCGCTCTATATCCAGTTCGGGCACTACATTGTTAATGTGCTGCAGGGTGATTTCGGTATCTCGATGGCTTCCCGCCGTCCGGTAGTGGAAGAGATCGCCAGCCGCTTTTTCCCGACGTTCTGGTTGACCATCGCCAGTATGACCTGGGCGATGCTGTTTGGCCTGGTGGCGGGGATTGCCGCCGCGGTATGGCGCAACCGCTGGCCGGACAGGCTCGGCATGGCGCTGGCGGTGACCGGGATCTCCTTTCCGGCTTTTGCGCTGGGCATGCTGCTGATGCAGGTCTTCTCCGTGGAGTTGGGCTGGTTGCCGACGGTCGGGGCCGATAGCTGGCGGCACTATATTTTGCCGTCGATAACGCTGGGGGCCGCCGTGGCCGCGGTAATGGCGCGCTTTACTCGCGCGTCCTTTGTCGATGTGCTCAATGAAGACTACATGCGTACCGCGCGCGCCAAAGGGCTCAGCGAAAAATGGGTCATACTCAAGCATGGCCTGCGCAATGCGCTGATCCCGGTGATCACCATGATGGGGCTACAGTTCGGCTTTTTGCTTGGCGGCTCGATTGTCGTCGAGAAAGTGTTCAACTGGCCCGGCCTCGGGCGTTTGCTGGTGGACTCCGTTGATATGCGCGATTATCCGGTTATCCAGGCGGAAGTTCTGCTCTTCTCGCTGGAGTTTATTCTTATCAATTTAGTGGTGGATGTGCTGTACGCCGCCATTAACCCCGCTATCAGGTACAAGTAAGGATGCGATTGTTAAACTGGCGTCGAGCGGCGATTTTAAACGCCATGCCTGGGCTGAAACCGGACCAGGTGCGTACCCCGTGGCATGAGTTCTGGCGGCGTTTTCGTCGTCAGCCCCTGGCGATGACCGCCGGGTTGTTTGTGCTGATTCTGATTTTGTTGGCTATCGTCGCCCCCTGGATTGCCCCCTTCGATGCCGAAAACTATTTCGATTACGACCGCCTTAATGACGGACCATCGCCATTGCACTGGTTTGGCGTGGATTCCCTGGGCCGCGATATCTTTAGCCGCGTGCTGTTGGGGGCGCGAATTTCGCTTGCCGCCGGGGTGCTGGCGGTACTGATTGGCGCGCTGATTGGTACCGTGCTGGGCTTGCTGGCCGGGTATTACGAAGGCTGGTGGGATCGCATCATCATGCGCATTTGCGATGTGCTGTTCGCTTTTCCCGGTATTTTGCTGGCGATTGCCGTGGTGGCGGTGATGGGCAGCGGTATGGCGAATGTCATCATTGCCGTGGCGGTTTTCTCTGTTCCGGCTTTCGCCCGGCTGGTACGCGGCAATACTCTGGTCCTTAAACACCAGACCTTTGTCGAGTCGGCGCGCAGTATTGGCGCAAGCGATATGACCATTCTGTTTAGCCATATTCTGCCGGGTACGGTGTCGTCGATCGTCGTCTATTTCACGATGCGTATCGGCACGTCGATCATTTCGGCGGCGAGCCTCTCCTTCCTTGGCCTGGGGGCGCAACCGCCCACACCGGAGTGGGGCGCCATGCTCAATGAAGCGCGCGCGGATATGGTGATTGCTCCCCATGTGGCGCTGTTCCCCTCCCTGGCGATTTTCCTGACTGTGCTCGCGTTTAACCTGCTGGGCGACGGGCTCCGGGACGCGCTGGATCCCAAAATTAAAGGGTAATTAATACCTCACTCAGGGCCTTGAGAAACGCGGGAAGCACCGGGTTTGGATTGGCCTTTGAGTACACCAGGAAGTTGTGTGCCTGAATATTGACCCCTTCGATGTTCATAAAGGTGACATTGGCCATGCCCAGCGCGCGCGATGATGCAGGCACGATGGCGCATCCGAGCCCGGCATTCACCATTCCGAGGATCGTGTGGGTCTGGGCCAACTGATATTTAAAATCCGGCGTGATGTCGTTAAAGACGAACAGGTCGGTAATGCGGTCGTAAAAGTGGCGCGCTTCATCCGGGCTGTAGAGAAAAAAGGGCTCATTATTAAAGGCGCTGAGGGGAATTTTTCGCTTGCGTGCCAGCGGGTGATCACAGTGAAAGGCGGCGACAAATGTCTCCCCCTGCAGAGGCTGATACGCCAGCAGCGGGTTGGGTGGGACATGGCGCACAAAACCAACGTCAATACTGTTATTTTCGACAGAGCTAATTTGTTTGTGCGAGACCTGCTCAAATAGACGGAAATCCACCCCCGGTAATTTCACCGACAGCGCTTTAAGCAACTGCGGAATAAAACTCCAGGCAAATACCGCCGTAAATCCCATAGATAACGTGCCGATTTCGCCGGATGCACATTGCTGAACGGAGGATTCAAGTCGGTCTGCTAATTTCAGTATTAATCGTGACTCCGTCAGCAAATGTTGACCCATATGGGTAAGCTGCACGTGACGGTTATTCCTTTCAAACAACGCTCCGCCCAGACTTTTCTCCAGAAGCTGTATCTGGCGGCTGAGCGGCGGCTGGGTCATATGCAGGCGGGCTGCGGCGCGTCCGAAGTTCAATTCTTCAGCAACGGCGATGAAACAACGCAATTGATGTAAATCCATAATTCAATTCTTATATTAATGAATACCGGATTTATATTAGACATGAATTATTACCCTGTCCATCATCTGGTTATTAACTACGCGACGGATGATAGATATGACGAATAATATTGCTCAACAAAAAACACACATTTTATTAACCCAGGCGGTGCCAGCACCAATTGATGAAATATTACGGCGCGATTACGAAGTGCATCGTCTTTACCAGGCGAGCGAGCCGCAAAAAATGCTGGCAGATATTGGCCCACGGATTGAAGGCGTGGTGACCGGCGGCGCAAAAGGGCTTTCCCGAGAGATAATGGAATCTCTTCCGGCGCTTAAAATTGTCGCCATCAGCGGTATCGGCACAGATGCCGTCGACCTGGTGTATGCCGCAAAGCACGGTATCTATGTCACCACCACACCCGGCGTGCTGACCGATGACGTGGCGGATATGGCGCTGGGCCTGTTGATTTCCACCCTGCGACAAATGAGCGAAGGTGAGCAGGTCGTGCGTGCGGGGCGCTGGCCGCAAACCAACCTGCCGCTGGCGCGCAAAGTCACTGGCACGACGGTGGGGATTATCGGCATGGGACGTGTTGGCCAGGCCATTGCCAGACGGGTCGCCGCCTTTGACGCCCGTATTCTCTATACCGATCTCGCGCCGATTGCCGCCCTTGATTACACCTTTATTGCTGATATTCAGACGCTGGCGCAGGAAGTGGATGTTCTGGTGCTTGCCGCCTCTGCCGATAGCGGCGAGGTGATCATCAGTGAGTCGGTGCTGGAGGCGCTGGGGCCCGAGGGCTATTTCATCAATGTGGCGCGCGGCAAGCTGGTGGATGAAGCGGCGCTGCTTGATGCCCTGACCCACAAGTGTATTGCCGGAGCCGGGCTGGATGTGTTTGCCCATGAGCCGCACGTACCGGAAGGCTTTTTCACCCTCAATAACGTCACCCTGCAGCCGCACCGCGCCAGCGCGACCGTTCAGACTCGCCTGGAGATGGGCAACATTGTGCTGGCGAATCTGGCGGCCTGTTTTAGCGGCAACGTGCCGCCACACCGGGTATAGCCATCGTTTCTGAACCCTACAAATAAAAGTGAGAAAACAATGAGCAAACAAATGGATGTCTCGCTGGAGCAGGTCAAACGGGTCGGACATCACCGCTATTGGGTGCTGGGGTTGATTTTCATCATCACCGTTATCAACTATGCCGACCGCGCGACCATGTCGATTGCTGGCACCTCGGTGGTAAAAGAGCTGGGCCTCGACCCGATGATGTTGGGGATGATCTTCTCCGCTTTCGCCTGGGCCTACGCGCTGGGGCAGATCCCCGGCGGCTGGCTACTGGACCGCTTTGGTGCCAAAAAAGTCTACGGCATGAGCCTGGTGCTGTGGTCCGTGTTCACTATGTTACAGGGCACCGTAGGCTGGATCGGGATGACCGGTAGTCTGGCGGCAATGACCCTGTTTCTGATGCGCTTTATGCTGGGTCTGGTGGAATCCCCCGCATTCCCGGCAAACTCCCGTATTGTCTCCAGTTGGTTCCCGACGCGTGAGCGCGGCGTGGCCTCGGCGCTGTTTAACTCCGGGCAATACATGGCGGTAGTGGTCTTCACGCCGATCATGGCCTGGCTGACCCATGCATGGGGCTGGGAGCATGTGTTCCTGTGGATGGGGGGAGTGGGGCTGGTGCTGGCGACCGTCTGGTTTGCCTGGTATAAGGAGCCGCATAAAGACCCGCGTCTGACAGAAGAAGAGAAAAACCTGATGCGCGAGGGCGGGGCACTGGTGGACCTGGACAGTGAAGGGGCGGCAAAGGCGAAGAAAACCTCGCTGCGCGATGCCAAATGTCTGTTTACCAACCGCAACCTGTGGGCCATTTATCTGGGGCAGTATTGTATTACCGCGCTGACCTACTTTTTTATTACCTGGTTCCCCATCTACCTGATTCAGGGGCGCGGTATGACCATCATGCAGGCGGGGTGGGTTGCCGCACTGCCTGCCATCTGTGGCTTTACCGGCGGTCTGCTGGGGGGCTATCTGTCTGACATTCTGATTAGCCGGGGCATGCATCCTTCCCGTGCCCGTAAAACGCCGTTTGTGCTGGGAATGGGGCTGTCCACCATGCTGGTATTCGCCAATTTCGTCGACAGTAATAGCGCGGTAATTTTCCTGATGGCAATGGCGTTCTTCGGTAAAGGCTTCGCGGCCGTGGGCTGGGCGGTATTGTCCGATGTTGCGCCAAAAACCATGATTGGCCTGTGCGGCGGCGTGTTTAACGGCATCGGTAATATTGCCGGGATCGTGACACCATTGGTGATCGGTTATGTGGTGACGGTGACCGGCTCGTTTAACAACGCGTTGTGGTTTGTGGCGGCGCACGGTGTGCTGGCGGTGGTGAGTTACATACTGATTGCGACACGCTTTGAACGTGTTAACGCGGCATAAAAGAGAAAGACGCCGCCTGGAAACAGGCGGCGACAGGGTTAGACGCGGCTACCCCACAGATCGTATTCGTCGGCGTTTTCGACTTTCACGCGGATGATATCGCCCGGTTTCACTTTCGTTTCCCCGTTCAGATAGACCGCGCCGTCGATTTCCGGTGCATCCGCCATGCTGCGGCCAATTGCCCCTTCTTCATCGACTTCATCGATAATGACCAGAATTTCGCGGCCCACTTTTTCCTGCAGACGCTCAGCGGAAATCTGCTGCTGGAGCTGCATAAAGCGGTTCCAGCGCTCTTCTTTGATCTCTTCCGGCACCTGATCGGCCAGTTCGTTGGCGGTCGCACCGTCTACCGGGCTGTATTTGAAGCAGCCAACGCGGTCCAGACGCGCTTCTTTGAGGAAATCGAGCAGCATCTGGAAATCTTCTTCGGTTTCGCCAGGGAAGCCGACAATGAAGGTCGAGCGCAGGGTCAGTTCCGGGCAGATTTCGCGCCACTGCTTGATGCGCGCCAGTTGACGATCCACGGAGCCAGGACGTTTCATCAGTTTCAGGATACGCGGGCTGGCGTGCTGCAACGGAATATCCAGATACGGCAGGATTTTGCCCTCTGCCATCAGCGGAATGACATCATCAACGTGCGGGTAAGGGTAGACGTAGTGCAGACGCGTCCAGATACCCAGTTTTGCCAGTTGTTCGCACAGGCCAACCATGCTGGTTTTTACCGGTTCGCCATTGTGGAAGCCCATACGGTGCTTCACGTCCACGCCATAGGCGGAGGTGTCCTGGGAGATAACGAGCAGCTCTTTCACACCCGCATCCACCAGACGTTTGGCTTCACTTAAAACGTCGCCAATAGGACGGCTTACCAGATCGCCACGCATTGAGGGAATAATGCAGAAGGTGCAGCGATGGTTGCAGCCTTCGGAAATTTTCAGATACGCGTAATGACGAGGGGTCAGTTTGACGCCCTGTTCCGGCACCAGGCTCAGGAACGGATTGTGCTTCGGTTTCGGCACATAGTGGTGCACATGCTCAAGCACCTGCTCGTAGCTATGCGGACCGGTGATTTCCAGCACTTTCGGATGGACTTCACGAATCTGATCGACTTTGGCGCCCAGACAGCCGGTGACAATCACTTTGCCGTTTTCATTAAGGGCTTCGCCAATGGCTTCCAGCGACTCTTGTACCGCGCTGTCGATAAAGCCGCAGGTGTTGACGATAACCATATCGGCGTCGTTGTAGCTCGGTACCACGTCATAGCCTTCGGTGCGCAGTTCGGTGAGGATGCGCTCGGAGTCAACGAGGTTTTTCGGGCAACCGAGAGAAACAAAGCCGATTTTCGGCTGCAGGGTCACATTGCTCATAGTTCAAAAAATAATCAGTTAAGGGATGCTCAGGGCAGGGATTGTACAGATAACGCCGGGAGATTTATAGAGGATTCTCGGCCGGGCAGGGTGAAAAAACGACTGCCTGCCTGGTAACGGCTTCGTTATAATTTAATACGACGAAAATTGCCGCTATCAAAATTCATCAACCGTATCCCGGTCAGCATGAATAACGGTAAACGCTAAATAATCCTGAACGACATTGAAGCTGATACTGGTTTTATAAACATCTTCAATATTCATGTCCTGGCATAAATTAAAGATGAAGTAGTTAATTTGATAATAAAGGACGTATGTATTGTCGTGTAGATGCTCAACCCTGCTGATAACGAAATCGTTGGTTGAGCGCGCATGCGGGCTGATGAAGGTTAACTCCATGTTCAGAATAGGGATAAACGCCGGATTTTGTCGGTTTTGCTCAAGATAATGCTGAAGCTGTACGGCGGAATCTGCATTGTGCTTATGAATAGCGACTGGCAGCGGAAACGTGTTCATAGCGACCCTTGTAATACGGTGTATGGCATTAACATAACACGCACTTCGTGGTTCTTCATAAACCGTTAACGGGGTATTTCGGGGTACGAAATCGGGCTGGGGGAAATACCTCTAAAGGATATCTCTGCGGATTGAATTTGCACCGAAAAGGCTCCGGTGTTTGCGTGTAAATATAAAAACCAAAAAAAAGCCGCTCGGACGAACGGCATAGAGACAACACGGAATTACGCAGAAACATAATGATTTACGAGCTAAATAATAGCTTGCTAATGATATCTTGTCTGCCATATTTATCGCTAAATTTTGGCTAAATGTGCGTTGTGATGGCCGTCAACATAGTATAAAAATCAGACAGAGTATGATTTGTGCCGCTGCGCTCGTGTGAACGCCCGTGTGAAACAGTGGCGGCGTAAAGCATCATGCATTTGCATGCCCCCATGAGCAGAGCCTGGATTTCATGCACATGGGGATTTTCTCTACTCTCTATATATCTCTACATAGAAAGCGTTGCATCACGGGGTACCGTTATTTCCATAGCGCAGGAAAGCAGGGCGCAGATTTAAGCGTTCAAACCATGCCTCCACTGCCGGGAAATCCGGGTGTTCAAAGGGCGTCATCTTCCAGCGGTTCACCGACAATCCCAGCACGATATCGGCAAGAGTGAACGTCTCCCCGGCGGCCCAGGCGCCTGTGCGTTGCAACTGTTGGTCGAGAATACCGACGCAGTGATTCCACTCCCTGATACCGGCGGCAATCGCATTCTGATCGTTGTAGTCAGGGTTTTTACGCACCAGTGCCGGAAAAACGTAGCGCCATGCGCTATTAAAGTCGGTGGCCTGCCAGTCCATCCAGTGCTCCACATTCGCGCAAGCTCGCGGTTCGCCAGGAAGCAGATCGTCGCGGCCCGCTTTACGCGCCAGATAGCGGCAAATGGAGTTGGATTCCCACAGGATAAAGTCATCATCAAGGAGTACCGGCACCATCGCATTTGGGTTCATGGCCCGGAAGGCGTCCGTCTGCGTCGAGGCAAAGCCGCTGCCATAGTCTTCCTGTGAATACGCCAGCCCCGCTTCTTCGCAGGTCCACAACACTTTACGCACGTTAATTGAAGACGTTTTACCCAATATTTTCAGCATGACGCGAATCGCCTTTTGCGAGATTAATCGTTTAAAAACAATACACCAGCAGCGCATCACCTGGCTACAGGGCCCTTGAGCACCAGTATGGTGCGCTGCCTCATTCTGGTTCACCAAAATGGGTGCGTTTGCCCTGAGTTATCGCTAAGTTACTGAAATATCATTAATCGCAACCTGGCATAGTGCTTGCAATAACGCTAACGCAGTGCAACACACAATTTGATAAATAGCTGGCTAGGGTTCCGGTTCGCTAAGGCGGATGTCTGGTCCAAGAGCTGGCGACCTCTGAGAGGTTACACGGCGGGACAAAAACCCGGGAGACAGCAGCACCAGTGGGTGTCGCGCTGCCCCCTTTTTTTGTACCAATCAGAGGTCAATAATGAAGAAATCTCCATTACTCCGCTCTCTCGTGCTGTCGCTGGTCATGCTGACCACTCTCCCAACCTTTGCCGCCGTGAAGAAAGAGTTCAATGTCTGCTGGACCATCTACGCAGGCTGGATGCCGTGGGGCACCATCAGTAACAGCAAAATCATTGATAAATGGGCCGACAAATACGGTATTAAAATCAATATCGTACAACTCAACGACTATATCGAATCTATTAACCAGTATACCGCGGGCCAGTTTGATGGCTGCACCATGACCAACATGGATGCGCTGACCATACCGGCGGCGGGCGGCGTTGATAGCACCGCGCTTATTCTCGGCAGCTACTCCGAAGGCAACGACGGCGTGGTGATGAAAGGCGAGGGCAAAACCCTCAAAGACCTGAAAGGCCAGCAGATCTACCTGCCTGAACTGTCCGTTTCCCACTATTTGCTGGTGCGCGGCCTGGAGAAAGCCGGTCTGGCAGAAAAAGATGTCACCGTGGTGAACACCTCCGATGCCGATATCGTTTCTGCCTTCGCCACCCCGAAAGTGCAGGCCGCTGTTGCCTGGAACCCGCAACTGTCGGTTATCAAAGGCACGCCGAAAACCACCGAAGTCTTTAGCTCCTCGCAGGTACCTGGCGAGCTTATCGACATGATGGTGGTCAACACCCAGACCCTGAAAGATAACCCGGCGTTGGGTAAAGCCCTGACTGGCGCATGGTACGAAATGATGGCGCAGATGAAGGCGCAGAATAAAGAGGCGCTGAGCGCCATGGCGGCGGCGTCCGGCACCGATCTGGCGGGCTATCAGGCGCAGCTTAAAACCACCCATCTCTTCTATACCCCGGCCGATAATCTGGCGTTTATCAGCTCCCCGGATCTGGCGAAAACCATGCAGCGCGTTGCGGCATTCTCCTTTGAAAAAGGGTTGCTGGGTGACGGCGCGCAAAGTGCGGATTTCATCGGCATGGCCTTTCCGGGCAACGTTTCTGCCGGGGATGCCGCCAACGTGAAGCTGCGCTTTGACGACAGCTTCGTGAAGATGGCCGCCGACGGCAAGCTTTGAGCGAATGACAGGAACTCACGCCATGCGACACATTAACCGCCATCCGACCCGGGGCATGCGTCTGACGCTTGTTCTGCTGCCTTTCGTCATTTTGCTGGCGGCGTACTTTCTGGGCTCTGCGGTGCGGCTGGAGGCCAACCCGCAGGATAAGCTGCTGCCTGGCATGCAGCAGATGCTGGACGCAATGTCGCGAATGGCGTTCACCCCGGATAAACGCAGCGGCGACTACCTCTTCTGGATGGATACGCTGGTGAGCCTGGCGCGTCTGTTGACCGGGCTGGCGATTGCCTCGCTGATTGGTCTGTGCCTGGGCATTACCGCCGGGGTCTTTCCGATGTGGCGCGCCTCGCTCTCGCCGCTGATGACCGTGCTGTCGATGATCCCGCCGCTGGCGATCCTGCCGGTGCTGTTCATTGTCTTCGGGCTGGATGAGTTGTCAAAAGTGATGCTGATTGTGATTGGTATCACCCCGATGCTCGCCCGCGACCTTGAGCATCGCGCCTGCGAAATCCCGCCGGAAATCCTGATCAAGGCGCAAACGTTGGGGGCATCAAGCTGGACGCTGGTGCTGCGAGTGGTACTGCCGCAGCTTCTCTCCCGCCTGTTGACCTCGCTGCGCCTGCTGTTGGGATCGGCCTGGCTGTTTCTTATCTCGGCAGAGGCCATCTCCTCAACGGCAGGGCTGGGGTATCGCATTTTTCTGGTGCGCCGCTATATGGCGATGGACGTCATCATCCCCTACGTGGTGTGGATAACGTTGCTGGCATGGCTGATGGACCTCGGCCTGCGGCAGTTGCATAAAACCTGTTTTCCCTGGGCGGAAGGAGGGAAGGCATGAGTTTTATCGAAATCAACAATATCTGGCAGGAATATGGCGCCCATGTGGTGCTCGAACGCCTCAACCTGCGGGTCAATGCCGGGGAGTTTTGCTCAATGGTGGGGGCATCCGGCTGCGGGAAATCGACTTTTCTGCGTCTGTTGCTGGGCCAGGAAGCGCCGAGTCGCGGCACCATTTTGCTTGATGGCAAGCCGTTGCAGGCTGAGCCGGACCGCAGCCGTGGCGTGGTCTTCCAGCGTTACTCCGTCTTTCCCCATTTAAACGTGCTCGATAACGTCACCATTGGTCTTGAGTTGCCGAATGCGCGCTTCCTCGGACGTCTGTTTGGCGCCAGCAAACGTGAGGCGCGGGAGCGCGCCGTGTGGATGCTGCAAAAAGTGGGCCTTGGACAGGCGCTGGATAAATACCCGGCCCAGCTCTCCGGCGGTATGCAACAGCGCCTTGCTATTGCCCAGGCGTTCATTATGCAACCGCGCGTGTTGCTGCTTGATGAGCCCTTTGGCGCACTCGACCCCGGCATTCGCAAAGATATGCACGCCCTGTTGCTGCAACTGTGGGGCGAAACCCGGATGACGGTTTTTATGGTCACCCACGATCTCTCCGAGGGCTTTAACCTCGGCACCCGGCTGCTGGTGTTCGACAAGGTGCGTATCGACCCGCACGAACCCAATGCCTACGGCGCGCGCATTACTTATGACATTCCGCTCAATGAAGCGCGTCTGGCGGAAATGACCGACCCGCAGCCCGATAACGTCTACGCATTAAGGAGTTAACTTAATGACTTTATTAGATAAAGAAACATCTGTTCTGCGTGAAGAGACGCTGCCAGGCGGCGGCAGTCTCTCCTTTATTCTCAAGCGCGGGCAGATCCTGCGCATGACCGACATCGAAGGTGGGGCAAACGTCAGCCTGATGATGCTTAACCCGCATGAAAAGAGCGAACGTCTGAACCTGCCCGATACCTTAAAAGGCCAGCACACCGCGCGCCTGACGGCAGGCCACTGTTTTTACTCCGATATGGGGCGTGTGCTGGCGGGGATTATCGCGGATACCTGCGGCTGGCATGACCCGTTTGGCGGCGTGCTGAATGCGGCAGAAGTGAAGGAGAAATATGGTCAGGGGCGTTATCAGGATTTGCGTAACGGTTTTTTCCGCAACGGCGCCGACAACCTGCTCGTTGAGATGGGCAAATGGGATTTGAACCTTGAAGACCTGCTGATGGTGGTGAACTTCTTTAGCAAAGTCACGGTGGATGAGCACGGCGCTTTTACCTTCCACAGCGGTGCGTCGAAGGCTGGCAGCTACGTTGAACTGTTTGCGCCAATGGATGTGCTGGTGGTGCTCACCGCGCTGCAACACCCGATGGACCCCGCCGCAGATTATGCGCCGCGCCCGGTACAACTGGCCTGGCGACAGGCGGCAGACGAAAACGCCGCCATTGAGGCTTTGATGACGCGCCCGGAAAACACGCGTGCCTTCACCAACACCCGTTTATTTGCCCTGTAAGGAGCCGCATGATGAATATCACCAGCCAGAAGCACCCCGACGAGGCCGTTTTTCGCCATGTGATCCCGGCAGGGGAGCCGTACCTGTTTGAAGTGAAAAAGGGCCAGACCCTGCGTTTGCTCGACCTGGAAGGGAACCAGGCCGTGGATACGCTGTTTTATAACGCCGACAACCCCCGGGAACGCTACGATCCGCAGCGCACGTTGCGCCGCCAGGGCAATGCGTATCTGACCACCGGCAGCGTGCTGTGGTCCAATATGGGTAACCCGTTGCTGACCATTGTCGCCGATACCTGTGGCCGCCATGACACCCTCGGCGGCGCGTGCGCCCAGGAGAGCAACACCGTGCGTTATGCGCTGGATAAACGCCATATGCATAGCTGCCGCGATAACTTCCTCTGCGCCTGCCTGCACGATGGACGTCTGCATAAGCGCGACATTGGCGCCAACATCAACTTCTTTATGAACGTTCCGGTGACCCCGGAGGGCGGACTGACCTTCGAAGATGGCATCTCAGCGCCTGGCAAATACGTTGAACTGCGCGCCGAATGCAACGTCATCGTGCTCATCTCCAACTGCCCACAGTTGAACAACCCGTGCAATGGCTGGAACCCGACCCCGGCGGAGGTGCTGGTATGGAACTGAGCCGGGGTGCGCGTCTGCGCCTTTTTATTTACCGCCTGTTTGACGTGCGTGCGAACCGTTTACCGCTCAGTCAGACGCGCCAGACACCACCGCGTCCGTAAACGACCAGCCCCTTATGGACGGCCATAAGGCGAGCCGAATTTCGGCGGGACGACCCGCCACGATTGAGTCCTGACTATGTTTACGAAACTCCTTATCGCTAACCGTGGCGCGATCGCCTGCCGTATCCTGCGCACCTTGCGCACACTCAATGTCACCGGCGTTGCCGTCTGGTCTGAGGCCGATGCCAGCAGTCTGCATATTCGTGATGCCGATGAAGCCATTAGCCTGGGCGACGGCCCGGCGGCACAGACCTATCTGGTCAGCGAAAAAATTATTGATGCGGCCCGCCAGAGCGGCGCACAGGCGATTCATCCCGGCTACGGTTTTCTTTCTGAGAACGCCGCCTTTGCCGAAGCCTGCGAAGCCGCAGGAATAGCATTTGTGGGCCCGACGCCGGAACAACTGCGGGTCTTTGGCTTAAAACATACGGCCCGCGCGCTGGCGAAAGCGCATGGCGTACCGATGCTGGAAGGCACAGAGTTGCTGGCAAACCTCGATGAAGCGCAGCACGCTGCCACGCAGGTGGGGTTCCCGGTGATGCTGAAAAGCACTGCGGGCGGCGGCGGTATCGGGATGCGGGTGTGCTATAGCGCCGATGAACTGGCCGATGCCTTTGACGCGGTAGTGCGGCTGGGCAAAAACAACTTTAGCGATGCGGGTGTGTTTATTGAGAAGTACATCGAGCGCGCGCGTCATCTGGAAGTGCAAATTTTTGGCGACGGTAAGGGTGAGGTGGTTTCCCTTGGCGTGCGCGACTGCTCGGTACAACGCCGTAACCAGAAAGTGCTGGAAGAGACCCCCGCGCCGAACCTGCCGGATGGCATGGAAGCGGCGCTGTGCTCAGCGGCCATCAAACTGGGTAAAGCGGTGAATTACCGCAGCGCCGGGACCGTTGAATTTGTCTATGACAGTGAGGCAAAACGCTTTTACTTCCTGGAAGTGAACACCCGTTTGCAGGTGGAGCATGGTGTTACCGAGCAGGTCTGGGGCGTAGATCTGGTGCGCTGGATGATTGAACTGGCCGCTGGCGATCTGCCGCCGCTGACCGAGCTGGTTGCAGGGCTCACGCCGCAGGGACATGCCGTGCAGGCGCGCGTTTATGCCGAAGATCCGGGCCGCCAGTTCCAGCCGTCGCCGGGGCTACTGACCGACGTGGCGCTTCCGGTCGACGATCGCCGCACGCTGCGCATTGACACTTGGGTGGAAGCGGGCTGCGAAGTGCCGCCGTTTTTTGATCCGATGCTGGCGAAAATCATCACCTGGCAGCCCACGCGTGCGCAGGCGATTGCCTGCCTGGATGCCGCGCTGGGCGAAACCCGTCTGTATGGCGTAGAGACCAACCGCCAGTACCTGCGCCAGATTTTAGCTTTTGCCCCGTTTGCGGAGGGCGAGCCCTGGACGCGCTGCCTGGAAGGGGTGCGCTACCAGGCCACTAGCCTTGAGGTGGTGAGCGCCGGAACTCAAACCACGGTGCAGGATTACCCAGGCCGCCAGGGCTACTGGGCGGTGGGTGTGCCGCCGTCCGGCCCGATGGATGATCGCGCGCTGCGTCTGGGCAATGCGTTATTGGGGAATGCGGCAACCGATGCTGCGCTGGAAATCACGCTCAGCGGTCCGACGCTGAAATTTAATACCGACGCCGTGGCGGTAGTGACCGGGGCGAGTATCGGGGTCACGCTCGACGGTACAGCGCTTGCGATGCATACCGTGTTTACGATTTCTGCGGGTAGCACCCTGCGTCTGGGGGAGGTGAGCGGTGCCGGGGTGCGCAGCTATCTTTGCCTGCGCGGTGGCATTAATGTGCCGGATTATCTTGGCAGCAAAAGCACTTTTACCCTCGGGCAGTTTGGCGGTCACGCCGGGCGCGCGCTGCGTACCGGCGATGTGCTGCATCTCAATCCGCTGACGAACCGCGCAAGCGGTGTTGTGCTCGCGCAGGCGTTGCAGACCACACTGCCTGCCGTGCGTGAACTGCGCGTGATCTATGGGCCGCATGGGGCACCGGAATATTTCACCGGCGCGTATATCAACACCTTTTTTGCCACCGACTGGGAAGTGCACTTCAACTCAAGCCGAACCGGGATCCGCCTGATTGGGCCGAAGCCGGAGTGGGTACGCGAGAGCGGCGGCGAGGCGGGACTGCACCCGTCCAATATTCATGACAACCCGTATGCCATTGGCGCGGTGGATTTCACCGGGGATATGCCGGTTATTCTCGGCCCGGATGGCCCAAGCCTCGGCGGTTTTGTCTGCCCGGTGACGGTTATCGAAGCAGATTTGCACCAGCTTGGGCAACTGAAAGCGGGGGACAAGGTGCGTTTTGTCCCGGTGGATGTGGCAGCGGCGCGGCGGCTGGCACAGGCCAGCCGCCAGGAAGTGGAAACACTGCAACCTGTCGCCGTCAACTGGCATCCTGCCGCGCTGGCTTCCCCGGTGGTGCTGGAGACCGGGGAAGCGGATAAGCGGCTGGTGGCGCGTCTTTCAGGCGATACCCATCTGCTGCTGGAAATAGGCGAACCGGAACTCGACCTGGTGCTGCGTTTTCGCGGCCACGCTCTGATGCAGGCGCTGGAATCCCGCGCGCTGGAGGGAGTTATCGATCTGACGCCGGGGATCCGTTCATTGCAGGTGCATTATCAGCCGGAAACCCTGGCGCTGAGCCGTTTGCTGGCGATTATTCACGATCTGTGGGCCGATGTGTGCCAGCGCGAAGATCTGGATGTGCCATCCAGGGTGGTCTGGCTGCCGCTCTCCTGGGATGACCCGGCCTGTCAGAAGGCGATTGAAAAATACATGACCACCGTGCGCCGCGACGCGCCATGGTGCCCGAGTAATCTCGAATTTATCCGCCGGATTAACGATCTGGAAAATATCGACGAGGTCTACAAAACCGTCTTTGATGCCCGTTATCTGGTGATGGGGCTGGGAGATGTTTACCTTGGCGCGCCGGTGGCGACACCGCTTGACCCGCGCCACCGTCTGGTGACCACCAAATACAACCCGGCGCGTACCTGGACGGCGGAAAACTCCGTCGGCATTGGCGGCGCATACCTCTGTGTGTATGGCATGGAAGGGCCGGGGGGATATCAGTTTGTGGGCCGCACCCTGCAAATGTGGAATCGCTATCGTGCGGTCGCTGATTTTGGCGGTAAGCCGTGGCTGCTGCGCTTTTTCGATCAGATTCGCTTTTACCCGGTCTCTGCCGATGAACTGCTCACCATCCGTCGGGACTTCCCGCTTGGCCGCTACCCGCTGCGCATCGAACAGACCACCCTGCGCCTGGCGGAATATCAACAGTTCCTGGCCGATGAAGCGCAGAGCATTGCGGCGAACCGCACCCATCAACAGCAGGCGTTTGCCGCTGAGCGCGATCGCTGGATTGCCAGCGGCCAGGCCCATTTCGACAGCAGCGATGTGATTGCCGACGAGGGGGACGATGCCCCGCTCAGTGCCGAGGAAAGCGGCGTCGACAGCCCGGTTTCCGGCAACCTCTGGCAGGTCAATGTGGAAGTGGGCTCTGTGGTGAAAGAGGGCCAGACGCTGGTGGTGCTGGAGTCGATGAAGATGGAAATTCCGTTAACTGCGCCGCATGACGGCGTGGTCAGTCAGGTTCGGGTGCAGCCGGGAAGCTCCGTGCGCGCCGGGCAATGCGTAGTGGTGATGGAGAAAGCACAATGACACAGACCTTTGATTTGCGCCTCGATACGCTGGCGAAACGCTACCGCAGCGGTGAGATAACGCCGCGTGCGCTTATCATGCAATTGCGCGAGCGGGCGATGGCGCTCAACCCGGAATTTCATCTGTTCATTCATATTCTGAACGAAGCCGAACTGGAACCGTATCTGTCGGCGCTGGAGCAACATCAGCCGGAGGATCTGCCGCTGTACGGCATTCCGTTCGCCATCAAAGACAATATCGATCTCGCAGGCGTCCCCACCACGGCGGCCTGCCCGGCATTTGCTTATATGGCCGGGCAGGATGCTACCCTGGTGCGCCAGTTGATTGCCCTGGGGGCGATTCCGTTGGGTAAAACCAACCTCGATCAGTTTGCCACCGGACTGAACGGCACCCGTTCGCCTTATGGCGTCTGTCGCAACAGCGTTCATCCTGAGTATCCGTCGGGTGGCTCCAGCGCCGGGTCATCGCTGGCGGTGGCGCTGGGCGTCGCCAGTTTTTCATTAGGCACCGACACCGCTGGCAGCGGGCGCGTCCCCGCGTCGCTGAACAATCTGGTGGGGCTGAAAGCCACCAAAGGGCTGATTTCAACGGCGGGCGTCGTGCCAGCGTGTCGAACCCTGGATTGCGTCACCTTCTTTACCGCCACAGCCGCCGAGGCCAGTACCCTGCTGGCGCTGACCGCAATCCAGGACCCGGATGATGACTACAGCCGTCGCAACCCGCTGTGGAACAGCAAACAGGCGTTTGGCGTGCCGCAGGCCGAGTTCCGTTTTGGCGTGCCGGATAAGCTGGAGTTTCTGGGCTGTGCCGAGAGTGAAGCGCTCTTTTATCACGCCAAAGCGCAACTGGAGGCGCTGGGGGGAATACCGGTCGCGCTTGATTTCACGCCGTTTCTGGCGGCGGCAAAACTGCTTTATGAAGGGCCCTGGGTGGCAGAGCGCTACCATGTGGCAGGCCATTTGATTGAGCAGCAGCCGGATGCGGTGCTGCCGGTTATCCGCGATGTTCTGCAAAAAGCCCCGACCACCGATGCGGTCAGCGCGTTTGACGGTCTTTATCGGTTGCAGAGCTATAAACGGCAATGCGATGCCTTGCTCGATGAGTTGGATTGCGTACTGACGCCGACCTACCCGCGTCCGGTAACGCTCGCCGAACTGCGCGATGAGCCGGTGAAGCGCAATTCTGATCTCGGGTACTACACCAATTTCATGAACCTGCTCGATTATGCGGCCGTCGCGGTTCCGGTCGGGTTTATGTCCAATGGACTCCCCTCGGGCGTGACCCTGTTTGGCCGCGCCTTTACCGATCAGTATCTGCTGAGTGTGGCGGATGCCTTGCAGCGTGTGAATCCGCTGAGCCTGCCTGGGGGCACGACCATCGAGGCTGATGCCCCCACGCATGCTGCGGTAAATGACCGGGTAAACGTGGTGGTCTGCGGTGCGCATCTTGACGGTCTGGCGCTCAATTATCAGTTACGCCAGCGTCAGGGACATCTGGTGGAGGCGACGCTAAGTGCACCTGCTTACCGCCTGTATGCGCTGGCGGATGGCAAGCGTCCGGGGATGGTTCGCGTTAGCGAAGGCGGCAGGGCCATTGCCGTTGAGGTGTGGGCGTTGCCGTCCAGTGAATTGGGATCATTTCTGGCGGGGATCCCGGCACCGCTCGGGTTAGGCAAAGTGGAGCTCGAAGAGGGGCAGTGGCTGACCGGATTCATTTGTGAAAATAATGGATTAGAGGGCGCAACGGACATCACAGAATATGGCGGCTGGCGCGCGTGGCTTGCCAGTCGGGGATAATGTTAAGCAGCCCTAAAGTGTAAAGAAGTTTCGTCTGCGTTTAATAATTGAAGTTGCGCATGCTTTCGCTCAAAAAACAGCCATACTATAAGTTGTGCCTGATGGCTGACAAGGGGGGGAACGTATGACCGTTGACGAACTTACACAATGTCTGTTGGACAAACTGGTCGATGCCAGAGCTGATCTTGCGACCTATATCCAGATGCGAAAAGCGAAAGGGTATATGTCAGTCAGCGAAAACGATCAATTACGCGAGCACTTCTTCGATCTTGCCAGGGAAATACGCGATAACGGTGTGCAACTGAACACATTGCAGGATGCCGATACCCGAGGGGCGCTATATCGCGCGGAGGAGGCTATCTCCTCTGTGGCGGTGTGCCTGTTAAGCGGGCGCCAGGATTGCCCAACCTATATAGCGGTGAACGTCGAAAAACTGGAAAGAGCCTTTAACGTGCTGAATTTCAGTATCAAGTATCTTTCCGAACATGTATCGCTTGCCGAAATCTAAACGCGGGGGAGGCCACTCCCCCCCTTTCTTTTTAAGCTTTTGTAAAAATCCCCTTTCGCCTGGCCGTGCTGGCTAACCTTTATGCAAACCATGAATAAAGGAGTGGGTCATGCATCGTTCCGTCGCGTTTATTATTCCTGCGATATTCCTTTCAGCCTCTGTCATCGCAGCCCCCGCGCCCGTGAAGGTTGAGGTGTTACAAACCAAACTCGACCACCCCTGGTCTCTGGCTTTTTTGCCAGGCGATCAGGGCATGCTGATAACGATGCGCGGCGGTCAGTTGCGACAATGGCAGCCGGGGAACGGCCTTTCTGACCCGATAACCGGTATTCCGAAGGTCTGGGCTAACGGGCAGGGAGGTCTGTTGGATGTGGTGCTGGCCCCGGACTTTGCTAAGTCTCGACGGGTCTGGCTGAGCTACGCCGAAGCCGGGCAGGACGGCAAAGCGGGCACAGTCGTGGGGTATGGCCGCCTTAGTGATGATGCAAAACACCTTGAGGCTTTCCAGGTGGTTTTTCGCCAGCAGCCCAAATTGTCGACCGGCAATCACTTTGGCGGACGCATGGTGTTTGACGGTAAAGGCTACCTGTGGATTGCGCTGGGGGAAAATAACCAACGCCCCACTGCACAAGACCTCGACAAATTACAGGGCAAACTGGTTCGTCTGACCGACCAGGGTAAAGTCCCGCCGGATAACCCCTTCGTTGGGAAAGCCGGAGCACGGCCTGAAATCTGGGCATACGGGCTTCGTAACCCACAGGGGATGGCGATGAATCCGTGGAGTCACACCCTGTGGATGCATGAGCATGGCCCGCGTGGCGGCGATGAAATCAATATTGCCGGGAAAGGGAAAAATTACGGCTGGCCGCTGGCGACCTGGGGAATAAATTACAGCGGATTACCCATTCCCGAGGCGAAAGGGGGCAGGGTCGAGGGGACCGAGCAGCCAATTTTCTACTGGAAAAAATCGCCGGCTATCAGCGGTATGACGTTCTATAACTCCGATGTCTTCCCAGAGTGGAAAAATAAACTCTTTATCGGTGCGCTGAAAGATGAAGATGTCATTGTGATGAGCGTAAACGGCAACACCGTGACCGAAGACGGACGCATCCTTAAAGACCGCAAGGCGCGCATTCGCGATGTCCGCGTCGGGCCGGATGGTTATCTGTATGTGCTGACCGATGCGTCAGACGGTGAACTGCTAAAAGTCAGCCCGGCGCGGTAAGGGGCACCGGGCAGGCTTATCAGGTTACCGGAATCATTACCACGTCACGAAACGCCGGGCGCTGCGTCAGCGTCTGGTACCAGCGTTCAAGATGTGGGCGTGGCGTCCAGCTTAGCCCGATGTTGTAGAGGTTGTAGATAAAGGGCGCGACGGCAATATCACCGGGGCCGAACTCCGCGCCGGAGAGCCACGGCTGTTGGGCCAGGGCGTCGTCAAGCAGGGCAAAGAGCGCTTCACAGGCATTGATACCCGCTTCAATGGCCGCATTGTCGCGTTTTTCGACGGGGGTGCGCACCAGTCCCACCAGCAAAATACCGTGTTTCGGCGCCAGCGTGGACAGCGCCCAGTCCATCCACTTTTCCCCCTGCGCGCGCACCGCGGGTTCATCGTTCCACAGGCGGCGTTGACCATACTGTGCGGCCAGGTAGCGAACAATGGTATTGGATTCCCACAGCACAACGTCGGTTTCGTCATCGCGCAGCAATGGCACCAGACCGTTGGGATTCATTGCCAGAAATTCGGCTTCGCGGTTCAGGCCAAACGCGCCGCCCGCGAGAATGTGTTCGTACGGCAGTTCAAGCTCTTCAAGTATCCAGCGCACTTTTTTGACGTTGGAGGAGTTATTCCTGCCCCATAGCGTAATCATGTTACCCCCTTGTGTTTACCACCCAGTCTGAGGCCTTCCATGTTGAGATAAAGTTAACGTTCTGGCAACGATTTACAAAATTATCCACGCGCCAGAGCACAACAATATGTTATTGCATAAACTTTACTTTCCAGTGCTTTTATTCACGCTTGTTATGCGCTATTACTCACGGCTTGTTGCTGCACGGTGGTGCGACGTTGATTTCAGAATGGATACCTGGGTGGCCTATATGACGCATTTTTCTTTATTTCCACGCGGCCTGGCGGCGGGAGCCGCATTGATCGTTCTCTTTTCACCTTCTCTGTATGCAGTGGAACAAGCGCCGGAGGCTCCGCCTGTTGATGCCCGCGCATGGATCCTCATGGATTACGCCAGCGGTAAGGTGCTGGCAGAAGGGAATGCCGATGAGAAACTGGACCCTGCCAGCCTCACCAAATTGATGACCAGCTACGTTGTCGGCCAGGCGTTGAAGGCAGGGAAGATTCACCTGACCGACATCGTGACGGTAGGTAAAGATGCCTGGGCTACCGGAAACCCGGCGTTACGGGGCTCTTCACTGATGTTCCTCAAGCCGGGCGATCAGGTCTCGGTGGCTGACCTCAACAAAGGGGTCATTATTCAGTCTGGCAATGACGCCAGCATCGCCATTGCCGATTTCGTGGCGGGCAGCCAGGATTCTTTCGTCAGCCTGATGAACAGCTACTCGCAAAAGCTCGGCCTGACCAACACCACCTTCAAGACCGTCCACGGGCTGGACGCGCCGGGGCAGTTTAGTACCGCCCGCGATATGGCGTTGCTCGGTAAGGCGCTGATTCACGATGTGCCGGACGAGTACGCTATCCACAAAGAGAAAGAGTTCACCTTCAACAAAATTCGTCAGCCGAACCGCAACCGTCTGCTGTGGAGTACCAGCATGAACGTTGACGGGATGAAAACCGGGACAACGGATGGCGCTGGGTACAACCTGGTAGCGTCGGCAACAATGGGCGACATGCGCCTGATTTCTGTGGTGCTGGGGGCGAAAACCGACCGCATCCGTTTTAACGAGTCGGAAAAGCTGTTGACCTGGGGTTTCCGCTTCTTCGAAACGGTCACGCCTATCAAGCCAGACGCCACCTTTGTAAATCAACGCGTCTGGTTTGGCGCGCAAAGCGAGGCAAAACTGGGCGCGGGGGAGGCCGGTTCGGTCACCATCCCGAAAGGGCAACTGAAAAACCTGAAAGCCTCTTATACCTTAACCGAACCGCAGCTTACCGCGCCGCTTAAACAGGGGCAGGTTGTCGGCACCATTGATTTTCAGCTTAACGGACAGACCATTGAGAAGCGCCCGCTGATTGTGATGGAAGCGGTTGAAGAGGCCGGATTCTTTGGCCGGATGTGGGATTTTGTGCTGATGAAATTCCACCAGTGGTTTGGCTGGTTCGCCTGATAACAGCACACCGTGCCCCGTGGGGGCACGGTCAGAATACCAGTTTGATCTGCTCAGCTTTGGCGAACTCAACCAGCGCTTCGTCCGGGCGACAGTCGCTGACGATAGCGTCAAAATGGCTCAAATCTCCCATGCACGCCGGACGCACTTTGCCGAACTTACTGTGATCAACTACCAGGACATGAAATTGCGCGCTCGCCATCGCCCAGTGTTTTAGCGGTAACTCTTCCAGATTAAAGCAGGTAACCCCCTGCTCAATGTGAACCCCGGCGGCAGAATAAAAGGCCATATCCGGGCGCAGATAGCTCAGTGTCTCTTTGAAATTGAGCGGCTGAAAAATGGCATTACTGGCATGAAATTCGCCGCCGCTCAGGATGGCGCGGCACAGCGGCTTTTCCTGGAGGGCAAGGAACGTATTCAGGGAGTAGCACACCCCGGTGAATGGCAGGTCGGCCGGAATGGCTTCGATAATCCAGGGGGTGGTGGTGCCGCAGTCAAAAAACACCATTTGGTGTGGCTGCACCAGTTGCGCGGCTAATTCTGCCGCGCGGCGCTTTTCATCGACCAGACGGGTTTTCTGATCGCTTAGCAGATAATGGCTGGCGGTGCGCGGCTCAAGCACGATATAGCCGCCCAGTAGCACAACCGGCGCGCTGTTGGCGCTGAGATCGCGGCGAATCGTCATTTCTGAAACACCCAGAAGGGCAGCGGCCTCTTTCAGATGCAGCTTATCGCTGCGCTTGAGCGCCGACAGTAACTGGCTTATCCGTTCGTCACGTCTTGTTTCCATAATACCCCTGAATAAAAGAAAGCCCCGCGTTTAGCAGGGCGTTCATCTTACCTTTGCCGCCGGGCTTAGTCACGTACCCAGCCCCGGCGAATCGGAAAGGCAAAACAGAGGCGGTAAAGATGCTGTAGCGTGCGGTGCAGCGCCGGACCGAAGATCTGCCACAGTATCTGCGCGCTCAGACAACCGCACAGACCAACAAACAGACCGCCCACCATATCGAGCGGCCAGTGTACCCCCACGTACACGCGAGACCAGGCAATCGCCAGCGCAACCAGCATCAGTACCGCGCCGGACCAGGCCCGATGCCAGGCAATGAAGGCAATGGCAAACGTAAAAATCGCCGTACCGTGATCGCTCGGGAACGAGTAATCCGGCGAATGGGGCAGAAAGTTGTAACCGACATGATCGACAAACGGGCGGTTATGGGGGAACAGATGCCCCAACACCAGCGAAAGACTCATGCTGATCGCCATCGCCATGGTGACTTTAATGACTAACTGGCGCTGTGCGCTAAGCTGTTTACGCGGCCCCCAGAGCCATAGTGCTACGGCAAGTAGCGGCACGATGCTGATTACATCGTTGGCGATAAACCGTGCGGCGGCAATCATCCATGCGGGGGAATCCGGTGTGGCGTTGATCATCGCGAACAGCGTGTAATTCAGATTTTCCAACATGCTCTTTATGACTCCGGGCTCTGGCTGATGTGAATGTTTGATGACAGCGCTCACCTTAAAAGCGGCGCGATAAACGGTAAAGTCGTTTCCGCTTATTTCACGGAGAGTTAGACGATTCTTAAGCCGATTATTGCATTGATGTGACACGGTACGCAGGGATGATTAAGTAAACCTTAAGGTTGAAAAAAGTGCTTTCCACGGGGCGACTGGCATAATTCGCTATCGTCGGCCGACTGCTTTGATTACACTCTGCGCGATTTTTCACGTAAAAGAGATGGCATGCAAAACCCTACACTTACTGGTCGCCGCCTGGGACGGCAGGCACTGTTATTTCCCCTTTGCCTGGTCCTGTACGAATTCTCAACCTATATCGCCAACGATATGATTCAGCCCGGTATGCTGGCCGTGGTCGAGCAATATCAGGCAGGGATTGAGTGGGTGCCGACATCAATGACCGCCTACCTTGCGGGCGGCATGTTTTTACAGTGGCTGCTGGGGCCGCTGTCGGACCGTATTGGCCGTCGACCGGTTATGCTGACCGGCGTGGTGTGGTTCGTAGTGACCTGTCTTGCCACGCTGCTGGCGCAAACTATTGAACAGTTCACCCTGCTGCGCTTTTTGCAGGGGATCAGCCTGTGCTTTATTGGCGCGGTCGGCTATGCGGCCATTCAGGAATCTTTTGAAGAGGCGGTGTGCATTAAGATAACCGCGCTGATGGCCAACGTGGCGCTTATCGCACCGCTGCTCGGCCCGCTGGTGGGTGCAGCCTGGGTTCATGCCGCGCCCTGGCAGGGGATGTTTGTACTGTTTGCCGCGCTGGCGGCGGTGGCGTTTGTCGGGCTGCAACGGGCGATGCCAGAAACCGCCACCCGGTTGGGTGAACCGCTTTCGTTAAAAGCCCTGTGGCACGACTATGCGCTGGTGATGAAAAACGTTCGCTTCGTCGCCGGGGCGCTGGCAACCGGCTTTGTCAGCCTGCCGCTGCTGGCCTGGATTGCCCAGTCACCGATTATTATTATCAGTGGCGAACAGCTCAGCAGCTATGAATATGGGTTGTTGCAGGTGCCGATTTTTGGCGCGCTGATTGTCGGCAACCTTGTGCTGGCGCGGCTGACTTCGCGGCGTACCGTGCGGTCGCTGATTATTCTTGGCGGCTGGCCGATTGCTGCCGGGCTTATCCTCGCGGCCGTTGCAACGGTAGCCTCTTCGCATGCATATCTTTGGATGACGGCAGGTTTGAGCCTGTACGCGTTTGGTATTGGTCTGGCTAACGCCGGGCTGGTGCGCCTGACGCTGTTTGCCAGCGATGTCAGTAAAGGCGCGGTTTCGGCGGCGATGGGCATGCTGCAAATGCTGATTTTCACCGTCGGTATCGAAGTCAGTAAACATGCGTATCTGGTCGGCGGTAACGGCCTGTTCAGCCTCTTTAATTTGCTCAACGGCCTGTTCTGGCTGGGGCTGATGGTGATTTTCCTGCGTGATAAAAGCGTCGGGAACTCGCTCGAAAGCTAAGGCTCCACGGTGGGTGAGGGGAGAGCATCATTCGGCAATGATGCGCTTTCGTTACCCGCGTTAGCCTGCGGGCAGCGGGTATCGCGCAAGCCTGCGCCACTCGTTATTCTGCCTGTGATTATATCGACATATCTGTTATCACTTCCGGCGTGTCACCTTTACTGAAAACGCGTATCTTTGATGGCGATATTGCGGAGCACGACGCACCTGCCTGTTCGCAAACTATTCAGAAAAACGTTAGGGACACCACCGATGACCTTTAGAAAAACGCTGATTTCTTTAGTGACCACATACACTCTTTTCCATTTAAGCCCTGTGCTGGCCGCCTCTGCGCCGGCATTCACGCCTGAGCAGGAAGCGCAAATCGGTAAAATCGCCGCCGACTACCTTGTTGCCCATCCGGAGGTGCTGGTGCAGGTCAGCCAGAAATTGCAGCAGCAAGAACAGGAGCGTCAACAGATGGCGCTTACCCAGAAGGTGATGGAGAACCAGGAAGCCCTCTTGCGTGACAAAGATACGCCGGTGATTGGTCCACAGGATGCGAAAGTGGCGGTTATCGAATTCTTCGATTATCAGTGTATTTATTGCAGCAAACTCGCCCCGGAGCTGGAGAAAGTGATGAAGACCAGTCCGGACGTACGTTATATCTTCAAAGAGTGGCCTATTTTCGCATCGCGCTGGGAGAACTCAGAGAAAGCCGCGCTGCGTGGTCTTGATGTCTGGAAGCAGAAAGGCGCTGCCGGGTATGCCATCTATCACAACAGCATTTACCATACCGGGCATAACGAAGGCCAACTGACCGTCGAGGATATCAATGCTGCTGCGAAGGCTGCCGGTGCCACGGATAAGCCGCAGGCGGATTACAGCAATATCCTTGAGAACACCAATACGCTGGCGCAGACGCTGGAACTCACCGGGACGCCTGGGCTGATTGTGATGCCGGTTAAAGGCGCAACCCCGGAGAACATCACCGTCTTCCCTGGGCTGGCGAGCGCGGAACAGATTCAGGCCGCGATTAAAAAAGCCAGCCACTGATTCGCAACACTGCCGTCGGTACACATTACCGGCGGCAATGCCAGTTATTGGTGTGGTGACGAATTAAAAAAGTATTAAACGTAAAACGCCCTGTTAATTATTTTTATCGAAAAAGTAGTCTCAGTACTTTCGGGGGATTTATCTGTTATTCGCCATTCTTTTTGCGCCATTGTCCGGGTGGCGCATTATGAATTTTCTTAAAAGTCTTTGAGAAGCTTTGCTGATCGTCAAATCCGTACTTAGAGGCTATTTCAATAATAGGCATACTGGTTTTTTGTAGATCTGATGTCGCTTCCATGATCTTTTTTTGTCTGATGTATCGAGCAAGGCTGAGCCCTGTATGATCTTTGAAGATTCTTTGCAGGTGCCTTTTAGAATACCCCGCTCTTTTTGCAGCGATTGCTATGGTGATGTTTTTATCCAGGTTGGCGTCAATCCACATTGTTATTTCCATGATTACCGTTGCTTGTAATTGTGGCATTTTTCTGCGCCTCGCCATTATCTCTTTTTCGTCTATCCTCACTCTCCATTTTTGAAAACGTGTAGTTAGAATGTATAGGTGATGGCACCGGTAAAAGAGAACGTATTTCGTCTGAAAACAATAGGGCTATTTGCAACATCATCATTCAGCCAGTTATAACCCGCACTTAAGGTTGTTCCCCAATGTGTGTCAATTTGGTGGTTCCACAGCAGATTTGTGCTTATGCCGTATAAGCCGCCGCCAGGGGTAAATGTTTGATATCCCGTGCGATCGCTCTGTTTTTGGCTGACACCATAATGAATTTGCATATAGCGGCGATCGCCGAACATAGCTGTATTCTGTAGTGCGATAGTATCGATTTCATTCTGCAAAGGAATAAGCGTAAAGGAAGCCTGATATTCTACCCCCTGGCTATCAGTGACAGGAAGAATGGCTTTTCCTTCAATGCTTACCCAGGGCGCTATGGACCAGCCAACTGCCAGCGCAGTATTCATGGCCGCTTTAATATTGCCCATTCCTTTTAATTCATTTGCGCCATCCCGCCAGTTGGAATTACGATCAGAACGCCCCAGGCTATAACCCAGCGAGTGTTCTAAATACAGGCCGTTGTCGGCCTGCAGGTCATATCCCACACCCTTTTCCGAATCAACAAAAAACGCGCCTTTTCGCCCCTGAATAACGGGCAAGACCTGGAAAAATTGATGATTTGACCCGCTGTAACGCGGCGCGTATTGCCCTGCAATCCCCATGGTAAACGTGTCTGTATTAGCGGCAGTGTCATCTGCATTTGCAAACGACGTTACCGAGGTAAAGAGTAAACCTGCCATCAACGGTACTGTTTTTTGGGGGAACATTGAGCATCTCCGGAATCATTAAAAGCGTATTATTTCAGCGCATGGTTTTCTGATAGTTCAGTATGAAGGGCTGTTATCAATAAACAGTCAGGGAATTGTTAAGATACTGTCAAGTTCCGCTTTTTAGCGCGCTGTCTCTGATGAATTTAATCTTCTTCGGGCGGTTTATATCATTTGTCATTTTATTAATGCGCATTGACTGTCATAAAAAGGGTATTGTATGTATTGGCGTAACAGATCGGCAATTGCTGTTCTCTAAAAAACCAGGGTACATAAATGGTTTGTCGAAAAATATTGATAATTGAAGACGATACGGATGCTGCCGACGTACTGGAAGCCTACCTCCGTCGGGATAGTTTTGACGTACTGATAGCAGAAAACGGGACTAAAGGGCTGGAAATGGCGCGGCGGCTTAAACCCGATCTCATTCTGTTGGATATTATGCTGCCGGGCATAAGTGGCACCGAAGTGCTGGCTTCCATTCGGCGCGACAGCGATGTCCCGGTCATTATGGTCACCGCAATGGGGGAGGCGTCGGAACGTATTGGCGCATTGCGCTATGGCGCTGACGATTTCGTTGTTAAGCCTTATTTTCCTGGTGAAGTCGTTGCGCGAGTCCAGGCTGTATTGCGCCGCACCGCGCGCGCTGAAAAACCCGAAGAGACACTTAACTGGCAAAATCTGTCGGTCAATACGGTGGCGATTACCGCCATTGTGACCGATCGCGAAAAACCGGCGATTGTTCTGGATCTTACGCCCTCTGAATTTTCCATGCTGACGACGCTAATGCGCCATCCCACGCGCCCTTTTACGCGTCAATTCCTGCTGGAACAATGCCTTCCGGACAGCGATGCGCTAGAGCGCGTTGTGGATACACATATTTATAATTTGCGTAAAAAATTAGAGAGCGCTGGGGTCACTGGCGTTCTGGCAAACGTGCGCGGTATTGGATACAGGTTCCAGCAACTATGAAAAGCCCCGTTCATCAGTCCCTTTGGCGCTGGATTTGCGCCCGTATCCTTGCCCTTGCCATCGGGACTGTGATTATCATTGCGCTGTGCATGTGGCTACGTTATGCCGTCCAGAATTACTGGGCTTTGCATGATATGCCCGCCAGTGTCAGAGCCGAATTCCTCGCATTGAAAGACAACCCGCATGTGAACCCGGATCGCTTCCATTACATTGTCGACACGTGGTGGGGAATCAGTTACTCGACCCCCTCCATTGCCTCGACCGACTGGATCATGGTTGGTGTACTTGTTCTGGTGATGATCCCTTTTATCGTCATTATGGGGCTACGCTACGCGCGGCCCTTATCCTCTCAGTTCAGCCGGTTACGAGAGGCGGCTGATAAAGTCACACAAGGGCAATTCGGCAGCCAGGCGGAACTTATCAAGGATGCGCCTGCGGAAATGATACGTTTCGCCGTTGATTTTAACAGCATGACACAGCAACTTGCCCTGTATGAACGCGAACTGCGCGCTTCGCATGTGGCGATGGCGCATGAACTTCGCTCCCCGTTAACGGCGGCCATAGGTCGGCTGCAGGGGATGCTGGATGGCGTCTTTAGCCCTACGCAAGAGCAACTGAGTATGGTGATGAACCAGTTGCTACTCCTGAACCGTCTTACCGGGGAATTACACTTACTTTCACTGGCGGACGCCGGACAGTTGACGCTCGATCGCCATCCTCTTTGCCTTGGGGAGCTATTGCGTGAGCGTGCAGCCTGGCTAAAGCTACAGGCGGATACATCAGGCGTGAGTATTAATGTTGTTGATACTGCACCTGCGCTTTTCAATGGGGATGCGCTGCGTCTGGGGCAGGCCTTCACGATTATTATGGAAAATGCCTTGCGCTATGGCCGACAGGGTGGGCATCTAAACATTGGTATTCGTCGGGATGCTGAGGTGTTCAGCATCACTTTTGCGGATGACGGCCCTGGCGTGGACCCCGATTTCTTACCGATCATTTTCGAGCGCTTCACGCGGGCCGATGCATCGCGGGCGCGGCATTCCGGGGGCAGTGGATTGGGGTTATCCATAGCCAGGGCTATTTGCCTTGCCCACGGTGGGAATATTGCCGCGTCTTTACCTGAAAAGGGCGGTCTGTTGATAGAAATAACACTGCCGTCTGACAACAGATAAATGCATTCTTGATGAATCCTTGATGAAAAATGAAGAGAATCTCGACTTCATAAAGATGTAATGACGCCATTACCGATCAGGAGTGGCGTTATGTCAGAAGAACTCACCGTGTTATTTCGTCAAAGTGTGCATCATCTTTTTAATGCCGCGCGTCAGTTTTCTATTCTTTCTTTTTTGCCGTTTATCGCCCCGCTGGTGTTCATTTTTTTACTGACCGGCTGTGGCGAGAAGGATACGCACAAGGCTGCGCCGCCGCGGCCCGTTCGCTACATGGTTATCCAGACGTTATCCTCTTTGCCGGTCGATGTGCGAACCGGAGAAATACGTGCCCACGATGAAACCCTGCTCGCTTTCCGACTGAGTGGCCGCATGGTGAGCCGTCTCGTTGATATCGGCGATCATGTGCATGCGGGACAAGTGCTGGCCACATTAGAAAACCAGACCGGCACAAATGAGCTTGCCAGCGCCAGCGCCGATGTGGAGAGCGCCAAAGCCGCCGAACAAGTCGCGTTGCTGAATTTGAATCGCATGCAAAAATTGTTGCCCTCCGGCGCTATCGCCCGTACTCAGCTTGATACGGCGCGCGCTGACTGGCAATCGGCGGCCTCACGCCTTAAAAGTAGTATGGCCGCGTTGCGCAATGCGCAGGATAACCTTGCCTGGACAAAACTGACTGCGCCTGCAGATGGCGTGATTACCCGCGTCAGTGTTTCTGCAGGGCAGGTCGTCAGTGCAGGACAAACGGTCTTTACCCTTGCGACCAGTGAGGCACGCGATGTGGTATTTGATATTGCTGACCCGCAGCAACTTTCCGCACCCGATGCGAAAGAGCGGGTATTTCAGGTCGCGTTGCTGTCGAATCCAGACGTAAAGACCACCGGCATACTGCGTGATATCAGCCCGCAGGCCGACCCACAAACCCGAACCTGGCAAGTCAGGGTCGCTCTTAACGACCAGCCCGCAATGGCGTTAGGGGCAAGCGCGACCATTGAAATACCGTCGTCAACATTGCCTGGTTATAGGATCCCAGCCTCCGCGCTGAGTCGCACGGGCGATAAACCCGCCATCTTTGTTATTGGTAATAACGGAGAGGCGCAGTTACGTGAGGTCACTTTATCAGGCTACTCGGCTGCTTCCGCGTTCGTTTCATCTGGCCTGCATCCCGGCGATAAAGTCATTACCGCAGGGGTGACTAAGTTACGCGATGGCGAAAAAATTATTCCGGGGGAGCGCCAGTCATGAACGCTCCCGATAAAAAGCAACGCTTCAACCTTTCCGCCTGGGCGCTTGAACATCAGCAACTGGTAAGCATGTTTATGATGCTGATTCTCGTGGCGGGGATCCTCTGTTATCAAAAGCTCCCGCGTAATGAAGATCCGGCATTTACCATAAAAACGGCGGTGGTCTCGGCGCAGTGGCCCGGAGCCAACATTGAGGATACAACCCGGCTGGTGACCGATGTGCTGGAGAAAAAACTGCAGGAGACACCCTGGCTTGATTATATAGAAAGTGAAACCCGGGCAGGCAGTAGCGTGATTTATGTGAACTTGCGAGACGACACGCCACCGCAGAACGTTCAGGGGATCTGGTATCAGGTGCGTAAAAAAATGCAGGATATCGCAACCTCGTTACCCGAGGGGGCGCAAGGGCCTGCTGTGAATGATGAATTTGATGATACGTTCGGCACTATTTATGCTTTCACTGCAGACGGTTTCACTTCGCGGGAGTTACGCGATCGCGTAGAAGCTGTCCGGCGTAATCTGATGTCGGTGAAAGATATCGGGAAGATTACGCTTCTGGGTGAACAGCAGGAGCAGATGGTTATCGCCTTTTCCCCCCGACAACTTGCCGGTATGGGATTAGATGTTCAGCAGGTGAGCGAGGCATTAAAGGCCCAGAATGCCGTTGAACCCTCCGGAACGATTCGTACCGGAAACGATAACGTTGCCTTGCGTGTGAGCGGTGCGTTGACCTCAGAAGAAAGTCTTCGCGGTGTCACACTGCATATCAATGATCGCTACATTCCCCTGACGGATATTGCGACCGTCACGCGTCAAATTGCCGAGCCCGCCACCCCTGTTTTTCGGGTAAACGGACAGCCTGCGATAGGGCTTGCGATTTCGATGGCCTCAACCGGCAACATGTTGCTTTTCGGTAAGACGCTTAACGCCAGAATGGAGGAGGTCAAAAACCAATTACCGCATGGTATTGAAATGGTAAAAGTTGCCGATCAGTCTGTGGTCGTGAGCGATGCAGTCAGCAGCTTTGTCCGCGTGCTTATCGAAGCCGTTCTGATCGTTCTGGCTGTTTCATTTATCTCGCTCGGTATGCGCGCCGGGCTGGTCGTTGCTGCGGCAATACCTCTGGTACTGGCAATGACATTTGTCGGCATGATGCTGGCCAATATTGGCTTGCAGCGCATCTCTCTGGGCGCGCTCATTATTGCGCTCGGGCTTCTGGTCGATGATGCGATGATAACAGTTGAAGCTATGGTGGCGCGGCTTGAGGCGGGCGACTCGCGTAAAAACGCCGCCACTTATGCGTTCAAAACCACGGCTTTTCCCATGTTGACGGGCACCCTGGTGATGATAGCGGGGTTTATTCCTGTCGGCTTTGCGGCGTCGAGTGCCGGAGAATATTGCTTCTCACTGTTTGCCGTTGTCCTGATTGCGCTACTTTGCTCCTGGGTCGTCGCCATCCTGTTCTCGCCATTGACCGGCACCTGGTTACTTCCTGCGCATATTAAGCATCATGGCGGGAGCGCAGGCAGGCTTGCCCGGGCCTATCGTGCGTTACTGGATCGCGTGTTGCGTTATCGGTTGAGGACAATCGGAATTGCCCTGCTGGCGCTTATTTTGTCAGGCGTTGGGGCGACCTACATGCAAGGGGAATTTTTCCCGGCATCGGATCGGCCCGAACTGCTGGTCAGTCTTTCGCTCCCGGCGAATACGTCACAACCCGAAACAGAACGGCAGGCCGAGCGTCTCGAAAAAGCGATAAGCGGTAATGAAAATATTGATCACTACACGACCTATGTCGGATCGGGCGCCGTACGTTTTTATTTGCCGATGGAAGTCTTGCTGGATAATGAAAACACTGCGCAACTCGTCATCGTCGCGAAGGATTTAGCGGCAAGAGACCGTTTACAACGGCAACTCGCGGCTCTGTTAGCCAGCCAGTTTGGCGAGCTGACGACGCGGGTATCCCCCCTCGAATTAGGGCCGCCAGTAGGCTGGCCGATAAAATACCGCGTGAGCGGGCCTGACTATGCCCAGGTGCGCTTAATCGCCAACCGTGTTGCCGCTAAAACGGGAGCATCGCCTTTCACTCGCGAAGTTAACCTGACCGCGGGCGAACCGGAAAGAGTGATCACCTTTAATGTTAACCAGACTGCTGCACGGGCGGCAGGCGTCTCCTCAGAGGATATTGCTCAAACGCTTAATACGGTCTGGTCTGGTCGGACCGTCACTACGGTGCGGGATAATGATCGCCTCGTGGATGTGGTGCTACGTGCAAACGATAAGGAACGTCTTGATATCAGCACGCTATCGTCACTGGTGCTGACAACCTCGGCGGGAAAGAAAATTCCCCTTAGCGAAGTCGCTACGCCCGTATGGGGCGTTGACGATCCGGTTATCTGGCGTCGCCAACGGCTGCCTTTCATTACCGTGCAAACAGACCTGGCGCCGGGCCTTAATGCACAGACCGTGTCGTCTGCTCTGCGTGCGGATATCGATACATTACGCGCGCAACTGCCCGCGGGATATCACATCGAAGAAGGGGGCACGGTCGCGGAATCGGAGAAGGGAAATAGCTCAGTTTTCGCGGTGTTACCTGTGACGCTCATCGCCATGCTGGTTCTGTTAATGATTCAGTTGCAGCGTTTCTCCCGCATGTTGCTGGCACTCTTTATGGCGCCTTTTGGCTTGCCTGGCATCGTATTAGCCATGCTGCCGACAGGTACGCCGATGGGGTTTGTGGCATTGCTGGGCGTGATCGCGCTGGCAGGGATGATTATTCGCAATGCGGTCATCCTGATAAGCGAAGTGGACAGTAACCTGGCGCAGGGGATGGCTTCGCGCGACGCTATCGTTGCGGCAGCGGAACATCGTTCACGTCCCATTGTTTTAACGGCCTGCGCGGCAATACTGGGGATGATCCCCATATCACATCAGGTTTTTTGGGGGCCGATGGCCTATGCCATTATCGGGGGGCTTCTTGTGGCCACGCTGGTAACACTGACGGTATTACCTGCTTCATTGAGCCTGCTGCTAGCCAGAGAAGAGAGGACAACTAAACAGAAATAAATAAGAAAATGCGCGCGCGTTATTTCTGTTGAAGGGTTAGTGATGATCGTCAATCTGATGTTCGATGATCATCCCTTCACCGACGCTTGCCAGATGGCGGGCACGAGGTGCAACGCGGACCACAGGCGCAGGGGCAACGACCTGCGGCGCAACATAGGTTGTTTGCGCTGTCGGGGTGTTGATGGGGACTAACTCGATTTTGTAACCGTCCGGGACATTGACCGTCACGTTTTGCGCCAGAGCGCCGATGGAGAGCGTACTAAACAGCAGTGCCGTTAACAGTTGAATTTTCATTTTCGCCTCGATAATTGACGGTGGCTGGCAGAGCGCCAGCCACGCAGTGGGGCGAAGTATGCGTAATCGATCCCGGCAATGTGTTGCCGCGTGTGCGCATTACTCGGTTGCGGATTGCATGTCGCGCTCCGGCTTTGCTACCGCTTTAGCAACCAGTGCGGCAACCAGCACGAGGCCTAAGACTACCAGCATCGCCTGCGCAATCCGTAGTGTTCCCCTAAGAAACCAAGCAGCGGCGGCCCCACCAGAAACGCCAGATAACCCGTAGTGGCGACTACGCTGACGCGGGTTGGCGCATCGGGGCCGGTATCGCTGGCGGCAGAAATGGTCAGCGGGAAGCCCAGCGATGCACCCAATCCCCAGAAGATCACCGACATTCCGGCAATCCATGCATTATCGACAAAAATAATCAGCCCAATACCCAATGCGCCCATCATTGCGCTGGCGCGAACCACGGCGACGCGGCTGTAGCGGTCGATAAACCAGCCGCCGGTAAAGCGCCCGACCGTCATGCCGAGGGTAAAACCGGCATAGATCAACGAGCCGGAGGTGGGGTTAAACCCGTGTCCGTCGACCATCAGTAGCGGCAGCCAGTCATTGGCAGAACCTTCGGCAAAGGCCATTGCCAGCACCACCACCCCAATCAGCAGCAGTTGAATATCGCGATAAAAGGGCAGGCCCGCTTTGTTACGTGCTTTATCTTCCGGCGTGTCTTTTCCCGTCCCTTCGGGGATGGCAGAAATAGCCAATACGATAGGCGTAATGGCGACCACGGCTGCCAGCAGAATGTGCAAGGTCGCCGGCGTACCCAATGCGGTCAGGGTCATACCAACCCCTGCGCCAGCCAGCGTGCCGAGGCTGTAGAAGCCGTGCATCATCGGCAGAACGGTTTTGTTCATTTCGCGCTCGACCACCGCGCCTTCAATATTTATCGCCACTTCGCCAGCCCCCATACTGCCGCCAAAAAACGCCAGTCCAACGGCAAACAGCAACGGGGAAGCCAGCCACAGGGCGAGACTTAATACCAGCATGCCGGCAATGGCGGCAGCCATACTGGCACGAATGACTTTGCGCGTACCAAAGCGTTTCACCAGCCAACCGGATGAGAGGATGCCACTCATGGAGCCCACGGAGAGGCCAAACAGCACGGCACCCATCTCCGCCGTTGAGACAGATAAGATGTCGCGGATGGCTGGGGTACGGGTCGCCCACGACGCCATCAACAGTCCCGGGATGAAGAAGAAGGTGAAAAGCGCCCAGAGCCGGTGTTTTAGCGCATTACGATGTGAGGTGACTGGCATTACGTCGCATCCTGCAAGGAAAAGAGAGGACAACACTAGCAAGCATGTGTACATTTGTACACATCTGATTGCGAGGATTTATGAGCCGACGACCGAACGACCCGCAGCGGCGTGAACGCATCCTGGATGCCACGCTGGAGACCATTGCGCAGCACGGTATTCATGCCGTCACCCACCGAAAAATTGCCAGTTGTGCCGATGTGCCGCTCGGTTCAATGACCTACTATTTTACCGGCATTGATGCGCTGCTGGATGAAGCTTTTACCCGCTTTACGCAGCAAATGTCCGCGCAATATGCGGCCTTTTTTACTCAGGTTGATAGCGCCGCAACCGCCTGTGATGCCGTGACTGAGCTGATTTTCAGTGCTCAGGTGACGACACCGCACAATATGGAACTGATGTATCAGCTTTATGCCCTGATGAGCAAAAAACCGATGCTGAAAAGCGTAATGCAAAACTGGATGCGTACCAGTCAGACCACGCTGGAGCGATGGTTCGATCCGGTAACCGCCCGTGCGCTGGATGCCTTTATCGAAGGGATGACGCTGCATTTTGTGGTGGACCGGGAACCGCTGAGCCGTGCGGATATTCGCGCGATGGTGGGCAGGATTGCGGGTGAGTGAGGGGAGGGGGCAGTTTTAAGGCAACAAAAAACCCATCAACCTTGAACCGAAATGGCGGGGTTGATGGGCTCCACAAATTGGGGACATCAAAGAAAAGCAGTGGCACTAGTTATGACTAATGCTGAGAAAAAAAGTTCTCCAGGTGTTAATTATTTTTTTAAGTTAGGAGTTATCCTAAGCCCGGCCAGACAATGATTATCAGCGTCCCCGCCAGCGTAAGCAGTACGTTCGCTATCGCATAGGTGCCCGCATAACCCAGTGCCGGAATGTTACTGCGCGCGGTATCGCTGATAATCTCCATCGCTGGCGCACAGGTACGTGCCCCCATCAGCGCGCCAAACAGCAGTGCGCGGTTCATTTTCAGCACCCAGGCACCGAACAAGAAACAGATCATCACAGGCACCAGGCTGACAATCAGGCCCGCGATCAGCATCTGTCCGCCCACTTCACCCAGGCTGTTACCAATGCCGCTACCGGCGCTTAAGCCGACACCTGCCATAAAGACCATCAGACCAAACTCTTTCACCATATTCAGCGCACCCTGCGGGATGTAACCAAAAGTCGGGTGGTTGGCGCGCAGAAAGCCGAGCATGATCCCGGCAAACAGCAGGCCCGCCGCGTTGCCAATACCAAAGCTGAAGGTGCTGAACTGGAAAGTGATCATGCCGATCATCAGGCCAACAATAAAGAAAGCGCAGAAGGCGAGCAGGTCCGTGACCTGACTATGAATAGAGATAAAGCCGATGCGGTCAGCGATGGCTTTCACACGACGGGCATCACCGCTCACCTGCAAGACATCCCCTTTATTGAGCAGGATGTTGTCGTCAATTGGCATCTCAATCTGGCTGCGGATAACGCGGTTGAGGAAACAGCCATGGTCGGTCAGCTTAATCTGAGCCAGACGGCGCCCCACCACATTGTGGTTTTTCACCACCACCTCTTCGGTGACAATGCGCATGTCGAGCAGGTCGCGGTCGAACACCTCTTTTCCGTTACGGAAACTGGGGTCGAGACGCGCATGCGCATCCGGATAACCAACCAGCGCGATTTCGTCGCCCATTTGCAGTACCGCATCGCCGTCCGGGTTCGCGAGAATACCGTTACGACGAATACGCTCGATATAACAGCCCGTCTGGCGATAAATACCCAGCTCACGCAGATTTTTGCCGTCCGCCCAGGCCACCAGCTCCGGGCCGACGCGATAGGCGCGAATGACCGGCAGATAGACCTTCCGGTTGGTGTCGGTGTCCAGCCCACGCTCACGGGCGATCTGTTGGGCGCTGGTCTGCAGATCCTGATGCTGCAACTTCGGCATATAGCGAGCGCCGACAATCAAACTGACCAGGCCAATAAGGTAGGTCAGGGCGTAGCCGAGGCTTAAGTGATCGAGTGCTTGTGAAAGCTGGGTACTGTCCATACCCGAATGACGTAGCGTATCACCGGCACCCACCAGTACAGGCGTGGACGTCATTGCGCCTGCCAGCATCCCCGCCGTCAGACCAATATCCCAGCCGAACAATTTGCCGAGCCCAAGGGCAATCAACAATGCGCTGCCGACTAATACCAGCGCCAGCATCAGGTAATTTTTGCCATCGCGGAAAAAAATAGAAAAAAAGTTTGGCCCAGCTTCCACTCCTACGCAAAAAATAAACAGCATAAAACCTAAATTGAGGGCATCAGTGTTTATGCTGAAATGTTGCTGACCTAATAATAAGGAAACCACTAAAACGCCAATGGAATTACCGAGTTGTACAGAACCCAGGCGTAATTTCCCCAGACAGAGTCCGAGCGCCAGAACAACAAATAATAACAGTATGTAATTCCCGTTTAACAAATCTGCGACGTTTATATTCACGGAGGCTAACTTCTTGTTTACTTGTAAGCTATTGAAAGAATGGGTTATTTGGGCTACTGTTTTGCGAAGAATCTGAGTTAGAAAAACGCACTAGTGCGTCTTTATTCCCGGCAACACAATAACTGGCCGCTAGTTTAATCGTATTGAATTGCAACGGCTAGTAAGAATCATCTATTCGCGCGGGGGTTTTTCGGCAGGGAGTGCCATAACGCTTTATCTGACCGTTCGTTCATTGCAACGGATGAAGAGTTTGATAGAGAAAAGTCAGGAGGATTGTTTGAAACATAAACGCGGACTTGCAGGCATCATTTGTTGTTTTTTACTTTTCATTGTCGTCTGTTTTTTAGAAGTGACGAATATGAAAGGTGCCTTTCGTGCGTCCGGGCATCCTGAACTGGGGTTGCTGTTTTTTACGTTACCGGGGGCTGTTGCCAGTATTTTTTCACGTCGCCGTAAAGTGATGTTGCCACTGTTTGGCGCGATCCTCGCCGCACCGCTCTGCTTCGTCGTCATGCGTCTGTTTTTTACCCCGGTACGTTCTGTGTGGCAGGAGCTGGCGTGGCTGTTTAGTGCGGTATTCTGGTGTGCGCTGGGCGCGCTCTGTTATCTGTTTATCAGCAGTTTCTTTGGCAACGGGACGCGTTAAGGCCAGCGTCGCCCCGGTTGTTGCCTCTTTATTTTATTCTACCGAACTGTTTACGAACGAACTTATCGAACTCGGTAAAGCTGCCAATGTGTTTTTGATCGACAAAAATTTGCGGCACCGTTTCGATGGGTTTGCCTGCGGCTTGTTCCAGTGCCGCGCGAGTAACGCCGTCCGCATGGATATCAACATAGCGCCACTCAAAATTATCCTGTGTTTTGCTGACTTTTTCAGCCAACTCTTTTACGCGTGCGCACTGTGGACAACCTGCGCGACCAAATATCACTGTGTACATGAATCCTCCTTAAACCAGACGGTAAGCAGGGATATAATGCGGCTTTTGCGCCCACGCATAAAACAGGTTGTGCCTGTTATGTTAATTTCCGCAACCTTTCAACACATTTTGGCGAGCATTTCCGGCCTGAGTGTTCGCTATAATGGGGGTTTTGTTTCCAGGGAAAACGACCATGACTCCAGTTATCGATCTGCTCCGCGCCCACCGCTCTATCCGCCATTTCACCCAGGAACCCATTACCGCAGCGCAGCGTGAAGCGATTATCGCCGGTGCCCAGGCCGCCTCCAGTTCCAGCTTTTTACAGTGCAGCTCAATTATTCGCGTGACCGACCCGGCGTTACGTCAACAACTGGTTACGCTGACCGGCGGTCAACAGCATGTGGCTGAAGCCGCTGAATTTTGGGTGTTTTGCGCCGATTTTAATCGCCATCTGCAAATTTGCCCGCAGGCGCAACTGGGGCTGGCGGAACAGCTCCTTCTCGGTGTCGTTGATACGGCCATGATGGCGCAAAATGCCATGACGGCAGCGGAATCACTCGGCCTTGGCGGCGTGTATATCGGTGGGATCCGTAACAGCATTGAGGCGGTGACCGAATTACTTCATCTGCCTCAGCATGTTTTGCCACTCTTTGGGCTCTGTCTTGGCTGGCCTGCCGATGATCCGCAGGTGAAGCCGCGTTTACCCGCCGCGCTGGTGGTGCATGAGAACTGCTATCAGCCTGTCGATGCGGACATCCTTGCACAATATGATGCGCAAATTGCCGCGTATTATACGTCGCGAGGCAGCAATACCCGCCAGGATACCTGGAGCGATCATATCCGGCGCACCCTCATTAAAGAGAACCGTCCGTTCATCCTCGACTATTTGCATAAACAAGGGTGGGCAGTGCGCTAATTCCCGTTCATCCTGTGTCTCGCTGCGTGTATGATACGCAGGCTTTCTACTCGTCATGCTTCTCGTTGCCAGTGCGTTTGCTATATCACTGGGCGCCCTGGTCATAGCGTTATCTCTGCTGCCGGGGCTAACTGACTTGCCGCCTTCCGGCAACGTGAAAAAGGTAGAGTATTGCCAGTCTATTCAGAGAGGTGCAGGGTGAAAATCGCCATATTGTCCCGGGACGGAACGCTCTATTCATGCAAACGCCTGCGCGAAGCTGCCATTGCGCGCGGGCATCTGGTCGAAATTCTCGATCCGCTGTCGTGTTATATGAACATCGACCCCGCGGCGTCTTCGGTCCATTACAAAGGCCGTCAACTTCCCCATTTTGATGCGGTGATCCCGCGAATTGGTTCCGCGATTACCTTTTACGGTACCGCCGCGCTGCGCCAGTTTGAAATGCTGGGCAGCTATCCGCTCAATGAGTCGGTGGCGATTACGCGCGCGCGTGACAAATTGCGTTCTCTGCAACTCCTGGCCCGCCAGGGGATTGATCTGCCGGTGACGGGGATCGCCCATTCACCGGATGACACCAGTGATCTGATTGCCATGGTCGGCGGCGCGCCGCTGGTGGTAAAACTGGTGGAAGGGACACAGGGGATCGGCGTGGTCCTTGCCGAAACACGGCAGGCGGCAGAAAGTGTGATTGACGCTTTTCGCGGCCTGAACGCCCATATTCTGGTTCAGGAATACATTGAGGAAGCGAAGGGACGGGATGTTCGTTGCCTGGTGGTGGGCAACGAGGTTGTCGCGGCGATTGAGCGGCAGGCGAAAGAGGGCGATTTTCGCTCCAACCTGCATCGTGGCGGCGTGGCCAGCGTGGCGACAATCACCCCGCGTGAGCGGGAGATGGCGATTAAAGCCGCACAGACACTCGGTCTGGATGTCGCCGGGGTGGATATCCTTCGTGCCAACCGGGGGCCGCTGGTGATGGAGGTGAATGCGTCGCCTGGGCTTGAAGGTATTGAGAAGACCACAGGGGTGGATATCGCGGGTAAAATGATTGCCTGGATTGAGCGCCATGCCACGCCCGGCTATTGCCTCAAAACCGGCGGCTAGTCGATTTTCCGCGCTACATAATGGTATGCGGCCTGCTTTTTGCGTAAGCTATGGCTCCCATTTTTTCGTCAGAGGTTGTTTTGCGCATGAATTCACTCGTCGCACCTGGTCTGGACACGCTTCGTCAATGGCTTGATGAACTGGGTATCAGTTTCTTCGAATGCGATACCTGCCAGGCGTTACACCTGCCGCATATGCAGAATTTCGACGGGGTATTTGACGCCAAAATCGATCTGATTAACGACGTTGTCCTGTTTACGGCGATGGCGGAAGTGAAGCCTTCCGCCTTGCTGGCGCTGGCCGCCGATCTTTCCGCCATTAATGCCAGTTCTTTGACGGTGAAAGCATTTCTTGATATTCAGGATGATAACCTGCCTAAGCTGGTCGTTTGCCAGACATTATCCTCAGGCGCCGGGGTGACGCTCGAACAATTTGCATGGTTCATGCGCCAGAGCGAAGAGCAAATTTCAATGGTGATCCTTGAAGCCCGCGCCCATCAGATGCTGTTTGTTCCCGAAGAAGAAGAGCTCAAAGCTGGCGAAGACGCACACAATTTTCTTCACTAAACCTGCCTGACATTAGCGCAGTCGCTGCCAGAGCGGCTGCATAATGAATGTTTTAATTCTGCTTTTAACCTTCTTTTAAAGAATTATTCACCGCTATTCCCGCCGTTTCGGCTTATCACATAGACAGAATCTGCATAAAAAATTGATAAAAGGCGTTTTTTAATCTGCCCTATAGCCTCTAACCCTGGCTACAGTTATTCTTGCGGTGCTTTGAAAGCATGCGGCGTCGGCCGAAAGAATTTTCCTCTTCGACCAGTGCAGACTGACAAAATATGCATGAATTTTGCATATCTTAAATGCGTACACTTAGTTCGTATGGTAACGGACTTTCCAGAAGGAATGAGATATGACCGCTTTGAGTAAAAAATGGTTATCAGGTCTTGTTGCGGGTGCATTAATGGCTGTCTCTGCCAGCACACTCGCCGCAGAGCAAAAGACGCTGCATGTGTATAACTGGTCTGACTATATTGCGCCGGATACGGTCGCAAACTTTGAAAAAGAGACCGGGATTAAAGTTGTTTACGACGTGTTCGATTCCAACGAAGTGCTGGAAGGCAAATTGATGGCGGGCAGCACCGGTTTCGACCTGGTGGTGCCTTCTGCAAGTTTCCTTGAGCGCCAGTTAACCGCCGGTGTGTTCCAGCCGCTCGATAAGAGCAAGCTGCCGAACTGGAAGAACATGGACCCGGATGTGCTGAAAATGGTTGCTCAGCATGACCCGGACAACAAATACGCGGTGCCGTACCTGTGGGCCACCACCGGCATTGGCTATAACGTTGATAAAGTCAAAGCGGTATTGGGCGATGTGCCGGTCAACAGTTGGGATCTGGTGCTGAAACCGGAAAACCTCGAAAAACTGAAAAGCTGCGGCGTCTCCTTCCTGGATGCGCCAGAAGAGATTTTCGCGACCGTGCTGAACTACCTGGGTAAAGATCCGAACAGCACCAAAGCGGACGATTACTCCGGCCCGGCAACCGATCTGCTGCTGAAACTGCGTCCGAACATTCGCTACTTCCACTCCTCTCAGTACATTAACGATCTGGCAAATGGCGATATCTGCGTAGCCATCGGCTGGGCGGGCGACGTGTGGCAGGCGGCTAACCGTGCTAAAGAAGCGAAGAACGGCGTGCATGTTAACTACATCATTCCGAAAGAGGGTGCCCTGGCGTTCTTCGACGTCTTCGCCATGCCTGTTGACGCAAAAAACAAAGACGAAGCGTATCAGTTCCTGAACTACCTGATGCGTCCTGACGTTATCGCGCACATCAGTGACCACGTCTTCTATGCAAACGGTAACAAAGAGTCCAAACCGTTGATCAGCGCAGAAGTACGTGACAACCCGGCAATTTATCCGCCGGCGGATGTTTTCGCGAAACTGTATACGCTTAAAGTGCAGGATCCGAAAATTGACCGCGTAAGAACCCGCGCGTGGACAAAAGTAAAAAGCGGCAAATAATCAATCACCTGAACAGTGATTGCGTTGCACCAGGGCGGTGCAATTGCCCTAAACCTGGACAGAGGTCATCGGCCTCTGTCCGGTCATTTGTAGACAACTAGCTGGTACTGGTTGAGTTTTTTTGCCGGAGAGCACTTGAGTGAATGACGCTATCCCCCGCCCACAGGCGAAAACCCGTAAGGATTTAACGCCTCTGCTTGAAATCCGCAATCTGACCAAATCGTTTGACGGCCAGCACGCCGTTGATGACGTCAGTCTGACTATTTATAAAGGCGAAATCTTCGCGCTGCTGGGTGCATCTGGTTGCGGCAAATCAACGCTGCTGCGAATGCTGGCAGGCTTTGAACAGCCAACGACCGGGCAAATTATGCTCGATGGTGTCGATCTGGCGCATGTGCCGCCTTATCTGCGTCCTATCAATATGATGTTTCAGTCCTATGCCTTGTTCCCGCATATGACCGTTGAACAGAACATCGCGTTTGGCCTCAAGCAGGACAGGCTGCCCAAAGCGGAAATCGCCAGCCGTGTTGCGGAGATGCTGAGTCTTGTGCACATGCAGGAGTTCGCGAAGCGTAAACCGCATCAGCTTTCTGGCGGTCAGCGTCAGCGTGTCGCATTGGCCCGTAGTCTGGCAAAACGCCCGAAACTCCTGCTGCTTGATGAGCCGATGGGTGCGCTGGATAAGAAACTGCGTGACCGTATGCAACTGGAAGTGGTGGACATTCTGGAGCGCGTTGGCGTGACCTGCGTTATGGTCACCCACGATCAGGAAGAAGCCATGACCATGGCCGGACGCATCGCCATTATGAACCGCGGTAAGTTTGTGCAAATTGGCGAACCTGAAGAGATTTATGAACACCCGACCACCCGCTACAGCGCCGAATTTATCGGCTCGGTTAACGTGTTCGAAGGCCTGCTTAAAGCGCGTGAGGACGACGGTCTGGTGATTGATTCGCCGGGGCTGGTTCATCCGCTGAAAGTGGACCCGGATGCCTCTGTTGTGGATAACGTGCCGGTCTATGTTGCGCTGCGCCCGGAGAAAATCATGCTCTGCGAAGAGCCGCCTGCTGACGGTTATAACTTCGCGGTGGGTGAGGTGGTGCATATTGCCTACCTTGGCGATCTGTCGATTTACCACGTTCGTCTGCAAAGCGGGCAAATGATCAGTGCGCAGTTGCAGAACGAGCACCGCTATCGTAAAGGTACCCCGACATGGGGCGACGAAGTTCGCCTGTGCTGGGATGCCGACAGTTGTGTGGTTCTGACGGTTTAAGGAGCGGTGATGAGTACACTTGAACCACCTACCCGCGTCGAAAAACCGGGCGGTTTTAACCTGTGGTTGGCGCGTTTTCAGATGAAGCACGGGCGCAAGTTCGTTATTGCGCTGCCCTATATCTGGTTGATCTTACTGTTTTTACTGCCGTTCCTGATTGTCTTCAAAATCAGTCTGGCAGAGATGGCGCGCGCGATCCCGCCCTATACGGATCTGGTGGAGTGGGCCGATAATCAGCTCACCATTTCGCTCAACATCAATAACTTCCTGCAACTGACCGACGATCCGCTCTATTTTGAAGCGTATCTCCAGTCATTACAGGTCGCGGCGGTGTCGACGATCTGCTGTCTGGTTCTGGGGTATCCGCTGGCCTGGGCCGTTGCGCACAGTAAGCCATCAACGCGTAATATTCTGCTGTTGCTGGTTATTTTGCCTTCATGGACCTCTTTCCTGATTCGCGTCTATGCCTGGATGGGGATTCTGAAAAGTAACGGCGTGCTGAATAATTTCCTGATGTGGCTGGGGATTATCGATCAGCCGCTGACGATTTTGCACACCAACCTGGCGGTGTATATCGGTATTGTTTATGCCTATTTGCCGTTTATGGTGCTGCCTATCTACACCGCGCTGACGCGTATTGACTACTCGCTGGTTGAAGCGTCGCTGGATCTGGGCGCACGCCCGCTGAAAACCTTCTTTAGCGTGATCGTGCCGTTGACCAAAGGGGGTATTATCGCAGGCTCCATGCTGGTGTTTATCCCGGCGGTGGGTGAGTTCGTGATCCCGGAACTGCTCGGTGGCCCGGACAGCATCATGATTGGTCGCGTCCTGTGGCAGGAGTTCTTTAATAACCGCGACTGGCCGGTGGCCTCGGCGGTGGCGATTATTATGCTGCTGCTGCTGATCGTGCCGATCATGTGGTTCCATAAACATCAGCAGAAACAGATGGGAGACAACGCATGAATAACTTGCCGGTAGTGCGTTCCCCGTGGCGTATTTTGATTCTGGTGCTGGGGTTCACGTTCCTCTATGCGCCGATGCTGATGCTGGTCATCTATTCCTTCAACAGCTCCAAGCTGGTGACGGTGTGGGCCGGCTGGTCAACGCGCTGGTATAGCGAGTTGTTCCATGATGACGCCATGATGAGTGCGGTGGGACTGAGTCTGACCATTGCCGCCTGCGCCGCGACGATGGCGGCGATCCTCGGTACGATTGCGGCAGTGGTGATGGTGCGCTTTGGCCGTTTCCGTGGCGCCAACGGTTTTGCGTTTATGATTACCGCGCCGTTGGTGATGCCGGATGTGATCACCGGGCTGTCGCTGTTGCTGCTGTTTGTTGCCCTTGGTCATGCGATTGGCTGGCCGTCGGATCGCGGCATGCTCACCATCTGGCTGGCGCATGTGACCTTTTGTACGGCTTATGTCGCGGTGGTTATCTCCTCACGTCTGCGTGAACTCGACAGGTCAATTGAGGAGGCGGCGATGGATCTTGGCGCGACGCCGCTGAAAGTGTTCTTTGTTATTACGCTACCGATGATCATGCCAGCGATTATCTCTGGCTGGCTGCTGGCGTTTACCCTCTCTCTTGACGATCTGGTTATCGCCAGCTTCGTTTCCGGCCCGGGGGCGACAACGCTGCCGATGCTGGTCTTCTCGAGCGTACGTATGGGGGTGAACCCGGAGATCAACGCCCTGGCGAGCCTGATACTGGGTGTCGTGGGGATTGTTGGTTTAATCGCCTGGTATCTGATGGCGCGCGCGGAAAAGCAGCGAGTGCGCGATATCCAGCGTGCAAGACAGGGACAATGATTCTAGAATCTTAAACGTTGTGTCACGGATGCCGCGCTTGTCGCGGCATTTTTCACAGGGAATATTGCACATTGGGATTCTTTACTAAAGCGCATCAGTCTCACGCCCGTCCGAATGTACCCGCACTGGTACAAGTGGCGGCTATCGCCATTATTCTTATCCGCTGTGTGGATGTCTTCATGCTCTGCAATGTGCTGGGCATACGGGGAATGATCGACTTCGTGGTACGCAGCGCGCAAACCTGGAGCCTGACGCTGATTTTCTTCGGCAGCCTGGTGCTGGTCTTTGTTGAAATCCTCTGTGCTTTTTCCGTGGTGAAGGGGCGAAACTGGGCGCGCTGGCTGTATCTGTTGACGCAAATTATTGCCGCCGGTTATCTGTGGGCGGCATCGCTGGGGTATGGATATCCTGAGCTGTTCAGTATTGCCGGCGAATCAAAACGTGAGATTTTCCGTACGCTAATGATGCAGAAAATGCCCGACCTGCTGGTACTCTTCCTGTTGTTTGTCCCTTCTCCCAGCCGACGCTTTTTCCGTCTGCAATAACGGGGTACAATCGCCGCCCCGCAATTAAGAAGGTTTTATTATGCAGTGCGCACTCTTTGACGCCAGGCGCTGTCACTCCTGTCAGTGGATTGAACAACCGACTGGCGACCAACTCTGTGCAAAAATGACCGATCTCCGCACCTTGCTGGCGGATTTGCCGGTGACAGAATGGTGTGCGCCGGTTAGCGGCCCGGAACAGGGGTTTCGTAATAAAGCCAAGATGGTGGTGAGCGGCAGCGTGGAGAAACCGCTGCTCGGCATGTTGCATCGCGACGGTACCCCCGAAGATTTGACCGACTGCCCGCTTTATCCCGCCTCGTTTCAGGCGGTTTTCGCCGTCCTTAAACCTTTTATCGCCCGTGCGGGCTTAACGCCCTACAACGTGGCGCGTAAACGCGGTGAGCTGAAATACCTGCTATTAACCGAAAGCCAGCATACGGGCGGCATGATGCTGCGTTTTGTGCTGCGTTCACAGGCCAAGCTTGAGCAGCTTCGTGCCGCGCTGCCGTGGTTACAGGCGCAATTGCCGCAGCTTCGCGTCATTTCAGTCAATATCCAGCCGGTGCACATGGCCATTATGGAAGGGGAGACGGAAATCTTCCTGACTGAGCAGCAGGCGCTGGCGGAAAATTTCAACGGCGTGCCGTTGTGGATCCGCCCGCAGAGTTTCTTTCAAACCAATCCGGTTGTCGCCAGTGCGCTGTACGCTACGGCGCGTGAGTGGGTTAGGGCGCTGCCGGTACGCCATATGTGGGATCTGTTTTGCGGTGTCGGCGGTTTTGGTCTGCACTGTGCAACCCCGGAGATGACGCTCACCGGTATCGAAATCGCCCCGGAGGCGATTGCCTGCGCGAAGCAGTCCGCGGCTGAGCTGGGGCTGACCGATTTGCACTTTCAGGCGCTGGACTCCACCCGGTTCGCGACCGCCCAGACGGATGCGCCACAACTGGTGCTGGTAAACCCGCCGCGTCGTGGAATTGGCCAGGCGCTTTGCGATTATCTGAGCCGGATGGCGCCGCCGTATATCGTCTATTCAAGCTGTAATGCCCGCACGATGGCGGCAGACTTACACGCGCTGGAGGGCTATCGCGTGGAGCGTGTACAACTGTTTGATATGTTCCCCCACACGGCGCATTACGAAGTGCTGACACTGCTGGTGAAATGTTCTACGGTTTAAGGCATTCGCTCATCAGGGGGTACTGACCATGCGTATGCCATCTCGTTACTTATTCCCTCTTAAACCTGCCGCACCGGGTTCCGGTGTGGTGGCGTTTGTCGTTCTGTTTGCGCTGTTGGCTGGGGTTCTTTACGGCGCTTATCGCCTGTTGCGTGACTTTTTGAGCACGGGGAATCCTTTTATTTTTGCCGTTGCGCTGTTTGTGGTGCTGTTGAGCGTTTCCGGGATTGTCGACAGCCGCAAGCGGCGCGCAAGGCTCCTGGCACTGGCGCAGGCGCGTCAGGGCGAAAGCATTTGCCAGTTTGCGCGCGCATTTCCTCGGCGGGATGTGGACGCCTGGGTAATCCGCGCTGTCTGGGAAACCGTGATGGCGTGGGGCGGGCGTGACCTGGTGTGGCTGAATTTCCCCCTGCGGGCGGACGACAGTCTGGCACTTTTTGCTTTAGACGATGACGAAGAGCTTTTCGATGCGCTCTCTGATGCGGCGACAAGGGCCGGGCGTACACTGGAAAATCTTGAGCACAACCCGTTTTTTCCCCTCATCACGCTGCGTGATATGGTCATGGTGTTGAATGCGCAGCCCATGACGCCAGAGCGGCAACAAAAAAGAGACATCGTTCTGGATTAGGGTAAACAGTGGGCGCAGCCCGGCCAGTGACCCCGGCAATACTGCCCGGGGTGCTGGCGGGGAGATTATTTGTCCATGCCGTCCGATTTTTTCTTCATCATGTCGTCGTCTTTGCCCATGGTCCCTTTTTTCGCCATGTCGCCGTGCTTCATCGTGCTCTCTTTTTTTGTCATCCCGTCATGTTTCATCGGCGCCTTTTTCTTCATCATGGTGCTGTCGTCCTGCTTTTTCATACCGTCCTGGCTCATCGCGTCGGCGGCATGGGCGTTAGCCACCCCAAAGGCACAGAGGGTGGCGAGGGTGAGGATCATCTTTTTCATAGTGGTTTCCTTGCAAGGTGAGAGGGGATGTCACCTGACTCTCTTGCCTGACTCCGGAAAGTGTGGGTGACAGGCCGCAGCTTACGCCTGGACCGGTCACGACTTCCTCACGGAAATATAAATTATTTGTGATAACTCAATGCGCGACTATTGGGTAAGCTAATAAAGAGAAAGGCAACCGGAACGGGCTATGGAAACCGCAAAAAAAATACTGCTGGTCGAAGATGATCGGGATATTGCTGGCCTGCTGCGGCTTAATTTGCAGGACGAGGGCTACCAGATTGTGCATGAAGAGGATGGGGCGCGTGCGCTCGCCCAGCTTGAAAAGACCGACTGGGATGCGGTGATCCTCGATCTGATGCTGCCGAATGTCGATGGGCTGGAGATTTGCCGCCGCATCCGCCAGATGACCCGCTATCTGCCGGTCATTATCATCAGCGCCCGAACCAGTGAGACACATCGGGTTCTGGGGCTGGAAATGGGGGCGGATGATTATCTGGCGAAGCCGTTTTCGATACTGGAACTGGTGGCGAGGGTGAAGGCACTGTTTCGTCGCCAGGAGGCGATGGGACGCAACCTGCGTCTCGATATGGGTAGCATTGCCTGTCACGGTTTAACCATCGACCCGCTCCCCCGCGAGGTGCGCCTGCGCGGCGAGTTGATTGATCTGACGCCGCGCGAGTTCGATCTGCTCTACTGGTTTGCCCGTCACCCCGGCGAGGTTTTCTCGCGCCTGGCGCTGCTCGATCAGGTGTGGGGATATCAGCATGAAGGCTATGAGCACACAGTTAATACCCATATCAACCGTCTGCGTATGAAGATTGAAAAGGATGCCGCCGCACCGGAAATTATTCTGACCGTCTGGGGGAAAGGCTATAAATTTGCCGTTTCGGAGCCTGAGGGGGAATGATGCGTCGTTTAAGTCTGACTCAGCGCCTGACGCTGCTCTTCACCGTGCTGCTCCTGCTCTGCGCCGCCGCAGCCTGCAGCGTTCAGCTCTACAGTAGCACCCGCTACGGCGATGCGATGGTGCAACGGCTTTCTGCGGGTCTTGCTCAGCAAATTGCCAGCAGTGAGCCGCTGCTTGATTCCCAGGGCAAAGTGAATCGCCAGACGCTGAAATCGCTGTTTGACCGCTTGATGACGCTCAACCCCAGCGTCGAGCTGTATATGATCTCCCCGGAAGGCGACTTGCTGGCCGATGCCGCGCCGCCGGGGCATCTTCGTCGCGAGCATATCGATGTTGCCCCGTTGCAGCACTTTTTATCCGGCGCGGCCTGGCCGGTCTACGGCGACGATCCGCGCAGTGTCGACAAACAAAAAGTCTTTAGCGTGTCGCCGATTCGCCTCGATGGTCAGTTGCGGGGTTATCTCTACATTATTTTGCAGGGTGAGAACCTGAACGCGCTGGCGGATACTGCCTGGCAAAAAGCGCTGTGGAGCGCATTGCTGTGGTCGTTGCTGTTAGTGGCGGTGTTTGGCGCACTGGCAGGCGGTCTTACCTGGTGGTGGGTGACGCGTCCGGTGAAAAAGTTGACCCGCGAGGTGCAGGGGCTGGAGCAGGATAGCATCAGCGCCATCAAGCAACTGGCGTTGCGTGCGCCGGAACCTGAGGCAGGAAATGAAGTCGCGGTCCTGGAAAACGCCTTTATTGAGCTTTCCCGGCAGATAGCCAGCCAGTGGGATCAACTGGCAGACAATGACCGACAGCGACGGGAGTTTGTCGCCAATATTTCGCACGATTTACGTACCCCGCTGACCTCATTACTCGGTTATCTGGAAACCCTTTCGGTGAAGGCCGGGCATTTAACGCCGGAAGAGTCGAAGCATTATCTGAGCATCGCCCTGCGCCAGGGAAACAAAGTCCGGCACCTGTCTCAACAGCTCTTTGAACTGGCGCGGCTGGAACATGGTGGCATCAAACCGCAGCCGGAACCCTTCTCAATGGCGGAACTCTTGCAGGATGTGGCACAGAAATTCGATCTGATGGCGGAAACGCGCGACATCCGATTACTGCTGGAGTTGCCCACCAACCTGCCGCTGGTGTATGCCGATTTGTCGATGATGGAACGGGTGCTCACCAATTTGCTGGATAATGCGGTGCGTCATACGCCCAACGGTGGGAAGATTTATCTGCGCGCCCGTCAGCAGGATGACCAGCTTATGGTTGAGGTTGAGGACAACGGGTCCGGTGTACCGGGTGCGCTGCGGGCTACGTTGTTCCAGCGCCCGTCGGTGCTGGACAAGGCCAGTGCGGGAGAGTCGCGAGGCGGGCTGGGGCTGATGATTGTCCGGCGTATGCTGCAACTGCACGGTGGCGATATCCGGCTGGTGGATGCGCAACCGGGGTCGTGTTTCCGCTTTACGCTGCCGTTTCAGGGAGCGTGAGAGCATAAAAAAAGCCGCTTCACGCGGCTTTTTCTCTTCAATTCCGCTTACTGCGGGAACCACTGATCGCTGATTTTCTGGTAAGTGCCGTCAGCTTTGATGGCTGCCAGGGCCGCGTTCAGTTTTTCCAGCAGGGCTTTGTTATCCGGGCGTACCGCGATACCAAGGCCTGTGCCGAAATACTGCGGATCGGTCACTTTCGGAGTCGCAACACCCAGTTGCGGGTTGGTTTTCAGCCACTCGTTGACCACCGCGGTATCACCGAACACGCCATCGATACGGCCATTTTTCAGGTCGATAATCGCGTTCTGGTAGCTGTCATAAGCCACGGTTTTCACTTCCGGATGTTTGTCCTGCAGGTATTTCTGGTGCGTGGTGCCGTTTTCCATACCGATACGTTTGCCTTTCAGGTCATCGAAGGTTTTATACGCATCTTTTTTGGCGATAACCACGGCGGAGTTGGCGTAGTACGGCTCGGTGAAGGAGACCTGTTTGCTGCGCTCAGGCGTGATATCCATGCCGGAGATAACCGCGTCATATTTTTTGAATTTCAGGGACGGGATCAGGCTGTCAAAGGCATGGTTGGTGAAAGTACACTCTGCTTTCATCTGGGTACAGAGCGCGTTTGCCAGGTCGATATCAAAGCCCACAATCTTGTTATTCGCATCCATGGATTCAAACGGCGGGTAGGTAGCAGAGACACCGAAATTAATTTTATCCGCGGCGGTTGCGCCAGCAGCGAAAGAGGCAAGTAATGCGGCCAGAATCAGTTTTTTCATTTTTGGAGCTCCTGTCTGTCAATCTTATTGTTTTGCGGTTGCCGTGTCTGAGGCATGGGGCTAACAATGCCATTTAATGAATTTATATGCAATATATTTGATTAGTTATTTTATTTTTCACATAAAAAAGCGAGCAATTAATAAGTTGCTCGCTCTCTTGATTACTATTTATGCATTTTGTGTGGTTTAGTTGCGACGCTCAAAGGCCAGCGCTTTGCGCTCAATCAGACGCATCATCAGGGTCAACAGGCCGTTAACGATAAGATAAATCGCCCCGGCAGCACCAAATACCATCACATCGTAGGTGCGTCCGTACAGCAACTGGCCGTGCCCCATCACTTCCATCAGCGTAATGGTATAGGCCAGCGATGTACTCTTGAACACCAGCACTACTTCGTTCGAATAGGACGATAAGGCGCGTTTGAATGCATACGGCAACAGAATCGCCAGCGTGTCTTTCTTGCTCATCCCCAGCGCGCTACAGGACTGCCACTGGCCTTGCGGAATGGCGCGGATCGCCCCGTAAAACAGCAGCGTGGTATAGGCCGCGCTGTTCAGGGAGAGCGCCAGCAAGGCACACAGCCAGGGTTCCGACAGCAGGTGCCAGATAACCGGATATTCCTGTAGCACCGGGAACTGGCCCGGACCGTAGTAAATCAGGAAGATCTGCACCAGCAGCGGGGTACCGGTAAACAGCGTGATATAGCCACGGACTATCCATGACAGAACGGGCGTCTTTAGCGTCAGCACAATGGTAAAGAGCAACGACAGAACCAACGCGGCAATCAGCGATGCCACGGTGAGCGTCAGGCTGGTGTGCAGGCCTTTCAGCAGCTCGGGTAAGTACTCAAGCATCAGTCTGGTCTCCGTTCAAAGCGTGTGGCGCGCAGATCGATACGCTTAAGGATCCACTGACTGAGCAGGGTGACCACCAGATAAATCGCTGCCGCCACAATGTACCAGGTAAATGGCTCCTGGGTACGAGTGGCGATACTTTTGGTTTGCAACATCAGGTCATTAACGCTGATAAGCGACACCAGCGCGGTATCTTTCAACAGTACCAGCCACTGGTTGCCAAGGCCCGGCAACGCGTGACGCCACATTTGCGGCATGACCAGACGGAAGAAAATGGCGCTTTTTGACAGCCCCAGCGCCTGGCCCGATTCCCACTGACCTTGCGGTACCGCTTTTAACGCGCCACGTAAGGTCTGTGACGCGTAGGCGGAGTACAGCAATGACAATGCGATCACGCCGCAGAAGAACGGGCTGACATCAAAGTTCTCGATCTGCACCTGTATCGGGAGTTGCACGAACCCCAGATTGAGGGTGAAACCGTCAGAAAGAATTAACAGTAGCTGTGATGAGCCGAAATAGATAAACAGCACGACCAGAATTTCTGGTAAGCCGCGCAAAATAGTGACCAGCGCCGAGCCAGCCCACGCAACGGGACGCCATTTGGCTGACTCCCATACCGCAAAAATCATCGCCAGAACCAGGCCGATGATCAGTGCGCAAACGGCAAGGCCGACGGTCATCCCGGCGGCGCTTGCTAATGGAAAAATTTCATTCATCAAGGATTACTTCTGGAACCATTTGTTGTAGATGGTTTCGTAGGTGCCATCTTTCTTCACTTTTTCCAGCGCAGTGTTGAATTTCTGCTGCAACTCGGTGTTGCCCTGACGAACGGCGATACCCAGGCCCGTGCCGAAATACTCTTTATCGGTCACTTTGTCTCCAACGGCAGCCAGTTTATCGTTCGATTTCAGCCATTCTGTGACAACTGCGGTGTCACCAAATACGGCATCGATACGGCCATTCTGCAGATCCAGCTTGGCATTCTGATAGCTGTCGTACGGAACGGTGGTGATTTCCGGGTGCTTATCGTTGATGAATTTCTGGTGAGTAGTGCCGTTCTGCACGCCCACTTTCTTGCCTTTCAGGGCATCGATGCTGGTGTACTTACCGGTTTGACCCACGAACAGCGCGGAGTTGTCATAGTATGGAGTGGTAAACAGAACCTGTTTCTCACGCTCCGGGGTGATGTCCATACCGGCCATTACCGCGTCGAAACGACGGAATTTCAGGCTGGGGATCAGGCTATCGAACGCCTGGTTGGTGAAGGTACAGGTGGCATCAATCTCTTTACACAGCGCGTTTGCCAGGTCCACATCGAAACCAACGATTTTGTTGTTGGCGTCGGTAGATTCAAACGGAGGGTAGCTTGCTTCGGTGGCGAAACGGATAGTCTGTGCTGCGGAAGCAGAGAGGCTGACGCTTGCAAGTAGCGCGGCGATCAATACTTTTTTCATTGTCATTTCCCCGAGAACTCAGTGAGATAAATAATATTTAAACGCGTCGGTCTGCGGCGAAGCAAAGCAGCTCGCATCCCCTTGTTCGATAATATGACCGTTTTCCATATAGACCACGCGGCTGGCGGTTTTGCGCGCCACTTCCACTTCATGGGTCACGATAACCTGCGTAATGCCGGTTTCTGCCAGTTCACGAATGATGCTGACGATTTGCGCGGTAATTTCCGGGTCCAGCGCGGCCGTCGGTTCATCAAACAGCAGAACCTGCGGCTCCATCATCAGAGCGCGGGCAATCGCCACACGCTGCTGTTGGCCGCCGGAAAGATGCAGCGGATAACGATCGCTGTAGGGCTTAAGACGTAAACGTTCCAGCAGTTTGTCCGCACGGGCGAGCGCCTCATCTTTACTCAGACCCAGCACGCGGCACGGGGCTTCAATCAGGTTCTGGGCTACCGTTAAGTGCGGCCAAAGATTGTATTGCTGAAACACCATACCCACGTTCTGACGCAAATCGCGAATCGCTTTGTCAGAAGGGGCTTTGGCAAAATCGAAGTGATTGCCTGCGATGCTTAACTGACCGGAGCGCGGCATCTCAAGCAGGTTCAATACGCGTAATAATGAGCTCTTACCCGCGCCACTCGGGCCAAGCAGCACAAGTGTTTCACCCTGCGGGCAGTCAAGCGTAATGTCAAAGAGCGCCTGGTGCGCACCATAGAAGCAGTTAATGCCGTTTAATTTTATACTCATCGAGGCAATCTAATAGCAATTGAGGCCGCAAATAGTAACGTTCGCAGAATAGTTATGCAATATTTGTGCGTTAAAACTTAAATATAAACCGCATTCACACATAAAGTTAGCACAAAATACCGGGGCGTGATGGAAGCAGGCATAAATGTCGGCATTCACGCTGGAATGCCAGACATTTTGCGGGGATTAATGCATATTTCCCACTTTCATGGGCATCTTGTTAGCGATGCTCAACAGACTGGCGCAATGTCCCGGCCGGAGCATGCGCCGCGCCACCGAGGTAGCGCACATCGTCCACAGCCCAGCACTGACCTTCACGGATCATCAGCACTTCATCCTGCCAGCTTTGGGAGCCCTGAGTCAGGGTGACCCGCAGTGGAATGTTTCGCGCATCGGTGTTCGGGATCGTGGAGGCACTGGCAACGCTCGCTTTCTCCGGCATGACGGTTCTGCTGGAGAAGGGATCGGATTTCAGGAGCGTGGTATTGCGATTATCTTTACTGGCCGCGGTGAGCGAAGCCGCCAGATCGTCGCTCAGGTACGGACGCAGTGCGGAAAAATCATTACTGCGGTGCTCAATGCGATAATCGTAAAATTGTTGTGCAACAGTATCGGGGCCGCCTTCGATACAAGGGCCGCTGCGGGTTCCAATATCCTTAAACGCTGGTGTAACCGTGGTACAGGCGCTGAGCAGCAGCGCGCACGGTAAAACGAGAGTCAAAGCAGAGTAGCGCATATTGATTTCCTTATTTTCTCTTCGGATATAACCACCTTTCAAGAATAGTGTATTGCTCCGATAATGTGCTTTATAACGCACTGAGTATCAAAAGGAGACGCTGATGCAATTTTCAACAACACCCACCCTCGAAGGCCAGCCGATTGTCGAATACTGCGGCGTCGTCACCGGCGAAGCGATTCTGGGGGCCAATATTTTTCGCGACTTTTTCGCCGGTATTCGCGACATCGTGGGGGGCCGTTCAGGCGCGTATGAAAAAGAGCTGCGCAAGGCGCGTGAAATTGCGTTTCGCGAGATGGGCGAGCAGGCAAAAGCGCTGGGCGCGAATGCCGTTGTGGGTATCGATATCGATTACGAAACGGTGGGCAAAGACAGCAGCATGCTGATGGTGAGCGTGAGCGGTACGGCGGTGAAAACACGCTGATGAGCCGCTTTTTATCCTTACTGTTGTTAGCGCTGCTTCTGGTGGGGTGTGCGGGTGAGAAGGGGATCGTCGATAAAGACGGTTACCAGCTTGATACCCGCCGTCAGGCGCAGGCGGCGTATCCGCGTATCAAAGTGCTGGTGGTGCACTACACGGCGGATGACTTTGATGTTTCGCTGGCGACGCTCACCGATAAGCAGGTGAGTTCGCACTATTTGATTCCGGCGCACCCGCCTGTCCATCACGGTAAGCCGCGTATCTGGCAACTGGTGCCGGAAAGTGAGCTGGCCTGGCATGCGGGGATCAGCTACTGGCGCAACGCTACGCGAATCAATGATACCTCTATCGGTATTGAGCTGGAAAACCGTGGCTGGCAAAACGTGGCAGGGGTGAAGCGATTTACCCCCTTTGAGCCAGAACAGATTGCCGCACTGGTTCCGCTGATGAAAGACATTGTCAGTCGTTATCACATCCAGCCACAGAACGTGGTGGCGCATTCGGATATCGCCCCGCAGCGCAAAGATGATCCGGGGCCACTTTTCCCGTGGCGTGAACTGGCGTCACAGGGGGTAGGGGCATGGCCCGATGCCGCGCGTGTGGCATTCTATCTGAATGGTCGCGCGCCGTATGAAGCGGTAGAGACGGCCTCACTGCTCGATCTGCTGGCGCGCTACGGTTATGAGGTCAAACCGGAGATGAGCGCCGCCCAGCAGAAAAGGGTGATTATGGCCTTCCAGATGCATTTCCGCCCGGCATTATGGAATGGCATAGCCGATGCGGAAAGCCAGGCGATTGCCGAGGCGCTGTTGGAAAAATATGGTCAGGGATGAGGACGCTTGAGGGAAGGGCCGTTTAGCGCGGCAACTTCCCGTGATCCCGCAGCCAGTAAGCCGTGCGGGCAATGCCCTCATCGACAGAGACAATAGGCTCATACCCTAGCTCGTCCTTCGCTCTTTGGATATCCAGCGTGAAATCGAAGTTCAGCTTGGATACGCCATAATGGGTGAGCGAAGGCTCTTTCGCTGATTTGTCGCCGAAACGTTCCATGCTGCGTGCGATCATATCCAGCATCGCATAAGGCACCGAGCGGATGCGGCAGTCCATCCCTAAATCGTCAATTAATTTTTGCACGATGCTACGCAGGGTGCGCGGCTCGCCGTTGGTGATATTGTACGTTCGCCCGGATGGCAGCGCATCACAAACGGGCTGGCTTGCCAGCCACATCGCATGCACCGCGTTTTCGTAGTAGGTCATATCGACCAGCGCTTGCCCACCGCGCGGCAGTAAGATGCTGCGGTAGTGGTGCATCATCTGCGCCAGGCGGGGGATAAAGACTTTATCGTGCGGCCCGAACAGACTCTGCGGGCGTAAAACTGTAAAACGGGTATTGGGGTTGGCCTGCGCAAGCAGTTGAATCACCTCTTCGCTGGCGGCTTTACTGCGGGCGAACTCGTTAGCTAAGCGCGCCGGACGGAAATCCTCATGAATGTCGTGATGGTGGTGATAATCGAAATAGAGTGATGGCGATGAAATGTGAATGAAGTTACGCACGCCCCAGGCCACGGCCCATTCGCCGAGGCGGCGGGTTGCCCGGACGTTCGCCAGGTCAAAGGCCGCCTGTGTACCCCAGGGAGAGGTAAAACTGGAACAGTGCCACAGGGTGTCCACCCCGGCGAGCATCACTTTGGCCTGCGAAGAGACCAGCTCGGTCAGATCGGCGTGAATAAACTCAGCGCCCATTTTTGTCAGCAACTCGCCCATGGCTTTGTTGCGGCCCGTTGCGCGTACGCTAATGCCTTTTTGACGCAAATATTCGACGGCGTTTCGGCCTAAACCGCTGGTTGCGCCTGTGACCAGAACCTTCATAGCAATCCACTATAGTGACCCGCAATCATTGCGTGCGCATTCTTCCGTGAAACAGGGCGGTATGCAATGGGAAACATGAAAGAATAATGTCTGAATTTACTTTTTTTCTGCGTTTTGTTCTGCCAGTCGCGCAATTCGCCGCGCCATGCCCCGAAAAATAAACAGATGCGCGGGGATCATCAGTAGCCAGTAGAGCAGCCCTGGCATACCGTGCGGATGCCACCAGGCGCGCACATCCAGCAGACGGTATTGACCTTTGTCGGTGAGGGTAAAGCTCAGGCGACCCAGCCCCGGCGCTTTCATCCCGAACAGCAGTGCTAATTGCTCTTGCGGCTCGGCGATGATCACTTTCCAGCTATCAACCTGGTCGCCTGGCTGCAAAAACGGACGCTGCGGACGGCCTTTCGCCAGACGATGGCCGATCAGATGATCCAGCGCGGCTCGGGTTTGCCAGAGAACATTGCCAAAAAAGTAACGCTCTTTACCGCCGATCTGATTAACCACCTCCCACAGCGCCTCCAGACTGGCGGCAGTTTCAACGGTGAAGCCCGCCTGTTTGGGGAAATAGCCGTATTGCGGACGCCAGCGTGCAAATGCCTGCGGGGAATATCCCCAGTCGCTGGAATTCACCAATTTCTCTTCTTCGCGAAGTGTACGACGAACCGCTTCGTCGAAAGTGATCAGTGGCTGGGGGATGAGCTGGCGAAGGGGGCCATCGTCAGCCAGCAGATCGTGCTTTAACCCCTGAATCAGCGCACGCGCAATAGTCGGTGGCACGGACGTGATGACCTGTAAAAACCAGACCGAGATAAGCCGGGTGGGCAGAGGGACAGGGATCAACGGACGGGTAACGCCACTGACCGCCATAAAGTGTTCAAACTGTTGCTGGTAACTCAGCGTTTCCGGGCCGGCAGCCTCAAAAACGCGGTGCTCTTGCGACGGATGATGGCGTAACTCCAGCAGGTAGTGGAGCAGATTCTCCAGCGCAATGGGAGTGGTACGTGAACGCACCCACAGCGGCGGCGTCAGCACCGGCAGGTTGTAAACCATGTCGCGCATCACTTCAAACGCGGCCGAGCCTGCGCCAACAATAATCCCGGCGCGCAATTCCGTAACAGGAACCCCCGCGTCGCGCAGGATATCGCCGGTGAGCTGGCGGGCAATCAGATGGCTGGAGTCACTGGATCCTTTGGCCTGCAGTGAGCTGAGAAAAATCACCTGCCGGACCGGGCATTGCCGCAGCGTATCGCGCACGTTGAGGGCAATTTGTCGCTCCTGGGCGATAAAGTCGCCGCTCTCGCCCATGCTATGCACCAGGAAGTAGAGGGTATCGATCCCCTGAAACAGCGCCGGGAGATTGTCCGGCCAGAGAAGATCCGTTTCATGGCAACTTACCCCCGGCAACTGCTGTTTTTGCAGGCGAGTAAGATGGCGTGCCACAGCGAGAATCTCATGACCCTGCTGACTTAACGCCTGGATCAGGTGCTGACCAATGTAGCCACTGGCCCCGAGCACCAGAATTCGTTGCGGCACACCCTGCTCCTTAACGCTGCAAAAAAGCCTGCCAGTGAGAAACAACATCGGCAAGCTGATCGCGGCTGACGTCCAGATGGGTCACCAGGCGCACAATCGGCGAAGCGTTAATCAGCACATCGCGCTCACGCATAAAGGCTCCGAGCGCCGCCGCGTTTTCTTCCCCTACGCGGACAAACAACATATTGGTGTCATTGCGCATCACGTCGGCGCCAATTTCACGCAACTGTGCCGCCAGCCAGGCCGCGTTATCATGATCGTCTTTCAGCCGCTGGACATTGTGCTCAAGCGCATAGAGACCGGCTGCCGCCAGTATTCCCGCCTGACGCATGCCGCCGCCGGTCATTTTACGCCAGCGCGTAGCGCGCCTGATGTAATCCTTGCTTCCCACCAGCAGTGACCCGACGGGCGTGCCAAGACCTTTAGAGAGGCAAATAGTAAACGAGTCGCAATATTGGGTGATGTCGCGCAACGCACAGCCATATTCCACCACGGCATTGAAAATACGCGCGCCATCAACATGCAGCGCAAGATTGCGCTGGCGGGTAAACTCCCACGCCTGTCGCAGGTAGTCGCGTGGCAGGACTTTACCGTTGTGAGTGTTTTCCAGGCTTAACAGGCGGGTGCGGGCAAAGTGGATATCGTCCGGCTTGATTTTCATGGCCACTTTATCGAGCGGCAGGCTGCCGTCCGGTGCGGCGTCGATAGGCTGCGGCTGGATACTGCCCAAAACGGCAGCGCCACCGGCTTCGTACAGGTAATTATGTGCGGCCTGGCCGACAATGTACTCTTCGCCGCGCTCGCAGTGGCTGAGCAATGCCACCAGGTTTGCCTGGGTACCTGTAGGCAGAAACAGCGCGGCTTCCTTACCGCCCAGCGCAGCCGCGTAACGCTGCAGTTCATTGACGGTCGGGTCATCCCCGTAAACATCGTCCCCGACGGGCGCTGCCAGCATATGTTCCAGCATGGCGCGCCCCGGGCGGGTGACGGTATCACTGCGTAAATCGATCATGGCACTTCCTTATTTACACGTCATCCCTCAGGCTGCCTCTGTGCAGGCTGTGCCCGCTAACCCCCGTCGCATTGTTATCTCCGCGTCTGGGGTTAGAAGACGTGCCATCCTGATGCATCATGAAGGATTTTGTGTCGAGACAAAAAGGATGTTTTACCTGAGCCAGTTCGTTTTCGCCAGTTCCATCACCTCATCGCCGCGTCCGTTGATAATGGCGCGCAGCATATAAAGGCTAAAGCCTTTGGCCTGTTCCAGCTTGATCTGCGGTGGGATGGCCAGCTCTTCTTTGGCGACCACCACATCCACCAGCACTGGGCCATCAATAGAGAACGCCCGTTGGAGAGCCTCATCCACATCGGCGGATTTTTCCACCCGGATACCGGTAATCCCGCACGCTTCGGCAATGCGGGCAAAATTGGTATCGTGCAGTTCCGTGCCATCGGTGAGATACCCGCCAGCCTTCATCTCCATCGCCACAAAGCCAAGCACGCTATTGTTAAAAACGATGATTTTGACAGGCAGCTTCATTTGCACCACCGAGAGAAAATCCCCCATCAGCATGCTGAAACCACCATCGCCGCACATCGCCACAACCTGCCGTTGCGGGTAGGTTGCTTTCGCCCCCAGTGCCTGGGGCATCGCATTGGCCATCGAACCGTGGTTGAACGACCCCAGCAGGCGGCGCTTACCGTTCATTTTCAGATAACGTGCAGCCCAGACGGTCGGTGTGCCTACATCGCAGGTGAAGATGGCGTCGTCGCTGGCGAAATGGCTGATCTGTTGCGCCAGATATTGCGGGTGGATGGCTTTCTCACTGGGTTTTGCCAGATCGTCCAGCCCCTTACGCGCATCGCGATAGTGCTCCAGCGCTTTGTCCAGAAAACGGCGATCGGTTTTATCTTCCAGCAGCGGAAGCAGGGCGGTGAGGGTGGCATTGATATCGCCCACCAGCGCCATGTCTACTTTGCTGTGGGCGCCAATACTGCCTGGATTGATATCAATTTGAATGATTTTGGCATCCGTGGGGTAAAACGCCCGATAGGGGAACTGGGTGCCGAGCAGGATTAACGTATCGGCATTCATCATGGTGTGAAAACCCGACGAGAAGCCAATCAACCCGGTCATTCCAACATCGTACGGGTTGTCATACTCCACATGCTCTTTACCGCGCATGGCATGCACGACAGGCGCTTTCAACTTACCGGCAAACTCGATCAACGCACTGTGCGCACCCGCGCAGCCACTGCCGCACATCAGGGCGATGTTGCTGGAGTAGCGCAGCAACTGCGCCAGTTTTTTCAACTCTTCCTCAGCGGGTACTACCACCGGTTGTGGCGCCGGATACCAGTGGCTGCTGGCGGTCTCTGGTGCCGGTTTCAACGCCACATCTCCGGGTATGACGACAACGGAAACACCACGGTTAAGTATGGCTTTGCGCATGGCGATGGCCAGCACCTGCGGGATCTGTTCGGGGGTCGAAACCAGCTCACAATAGTGGCTGCATTCGCGGAACAACTCCTGCGGATGGGTCTCCTGAAAATAGCCGCTGCCGATTTCGCTTGAAGGAATGTGAGCGGCAATCGCCAGCACAGGTACGTGGTTGCGATGGCAGTCGAACAGCCCGTTAATCAGATGCAGGTTGCCAGGCCCGCAGGAGCCAGCACAGACGGCCAGTTCACCGGTGAGTTGCGCTTCCGCGCCTGCCGCAAATGCAGCAACTTCTTCATGGCGCGTGGACATCCAGTCAATGGTGCCCATGCGGTTAAGGCTGTCGCTTAATCCGTTTAACGAATCTCCGGTTACACCCCAGATGCGTTTCACCCCTGCCTGCTCAAGTGTTCTGGCGATATAAGCGGCTACAGTCTGTTTCATCGTTACGCCTCCATCTTATTGTTCCGTCTACAAGCGTAGTCGATGAAATGTCATTATTTGTGCGTAAATTGCCCCTTATTAGTTAGGGCTTTATTTATTTTTGGATTAGGAATAATCTGCTTACAGTTGGATAAAAATAGGAATCATTTCAAATGATTAAATCGCTGTTAAATTCTGTTAATAAGATGTTGGCGCATGAAGACTTTGGTCGTTTATTGCTGCGTTTGACTGTCGGTGGATTGATGTTGTTCCACGGATTGCACAAGCTCATCGGCGGCATTGATGGCATCGCGGGTATGCTGGTGGCGAAAGGATTGCCTGGCTTTATCGCTTACGGTGTGCTGATTGGCGAAGTGGTTTGCCCGGCCCTGATCATTCTGGGCATTCTGGTCCGTCCGGCAGCGCTGGTGCTGGCATTCACAATGGTCGTTGCCTGGTTGATGGTGGGTATTAACAACACGGCAATGTTGGATAAGACGGGCGCATGGGCGATCGAAAGCCTGGTCTATTTCTTTGTTGCCGCACTGGCACTGGCCTTCCTGGGCGCGGGGCGTTACTCCGTTGCGCCAGCCGAGTGGCGTTAAGGTTTAAAAAAAGCCCTTCCTGAAAAGGAAGGGCTTTTGCTTAACAGGGGACTGGCGGTTATGCCAGTACCAGATCGCTTTCCGGGTGGCAGGAGCAGGCCAGAACATAACCCTCAGCAATTTCCTGCGGTGTTAATGTCATAGTGCTGGTGACGCTGTACTTACCGGACACCACTTTCGTTTTGCACGACCCGCAGACACCCGCACGACAGGCCGCATTGACCGGCACCTTGTTACTTTCGAATGCTTCCAGCAACGTAGTGCCAACCGGACCGTAGAACGTTTTCGCCGGCTGTAATTTGGTGAATGTCAGACCGCTGGTTGCCGCTTCTGCCACCGGGGTGAAGAACTTCTCATTAAAGAACTGTGTCACACCCAGCGTTTTAACGTCTTTCTCAACCTGGTCCATATAAGGCGCAGGCCCACAGGTCATGACGGTACGGGCAGCAAGGTCCGGGACGCTGCGTAGGATCTCTTGCGTCAGGCGACCGGCAAGGAAGCCAGCCGTGGCGTTGTTTTCCGCCACCAGGGTAACCGGATAGTTTTTCCACTCATCGGCAAAAATCACATCCTGGGGTGAGCGCACGCTAAAAATAACCTGCACATCAACCTGTGGACGGTATTTTGCCAGCCAGCGGCGCATCGACATGATCGGTGTTACCCCACAGCCCGCCGCCAGCAAGAGTAATTTATCACTGGCTTTGTTGTCGCAGGTGAATTCCCCTTGCGCATCCGACAGCCAGAGATAATCGCCGCGTTTGACGTCTCGCGTTAGCCACTCTGAGCCCAGACCGCCATCAAGACGACGGATGGTCAGCGTGATGTATTCGCTGACGCCCGGCGTGGAGGAGATCGTATAGGCACGCATCTGCTCAGCGCTGTTGCGAATACTGACCAGCGCATATTGTCCTGCGCGGTACGGGTAATAATCGTGGCATAACAGCGACAACGTCCAGACATCCGGTGTTTCTTGTTGGATGTGGTGAACCTGCATACGCCACGGACACTGCGGGGTTGGCATCGTCATTCTCTACTCCTTACGCGCCCAGTAACTGCTGCATATCCTGCTCTACGGTCGTGATTGAACGCAGACCGAATTTCTCATTCAGTACTGCCAGCAGATCTGGCGTCAGGAAGCCAGGCGCCGTTGGGCCCGTCACGATATTGGTGACGCCGAGCGAGAGCAGGGTCAGCAGAATCACAATCGCTTTCTGTTCAAACCAGGAAAGCACCAGTGACAGCGGCAGGTCGTTCACGCCACAGCCCAGTTTTTCTGCCAGCGTGACGGCAAGAATAATGGCCGAGTAGGCGTCGTTACACTGACCGGCATCCACCAGACGCGGCAGGCCTTCGATATTGCCGAAGTCCAGTTTGTTAAAGCGGTATTTACCGCACGCCAGGGTCAGGATCAGGCAGTCATCCGGTACGCTGGTGGCGAAGTCGGTAAAGTAGTTACGTTCACCACGCGCGCCATCACAGCCGCCAAGCAGGAAGATGTGACGCAGTTTTTCACGGCTCACCAAATCAATCAGGGTATCGGCTGCACCGAGCAGCGTCTGACGGCCAAAACCAACGGTGATCAGGTGCTCGATTTCGCTGTACGGGAAGCCTGCCAGTTGTTGTGCCTGATCGATAACGCGGGTGAAGTCATCGCCTTCCAGATGATTGACACCCGGCCAGCCGACGATGCTGCGCGTCCAGATACGGTCATCATAGGAACCGACAGTCGGGTCGATGATGCAGTTAGATGTCATCACGATGGGGCCCGGGAAGCGGGCAAATTCAACCTGCTGGTTCTGCCAGCCGCTGCCGTAGTTACCTACCAGATGTTTATATTTACGCAGTTCCGGATAGCCGTGGGCTGGCAGCATTTCGCCATGGGTATAGACGTTAACACCCGTGCCTTCGGTCTGCTGCAGCAGGTTATGCAGGTCTTTCAGATCGTGACCGGAAATCAGGATGCATTTACCGGCAACCGCTTTTACGTTGACCTGAGTCGGCGTCGGGTGACCGTAGGCGCTGGTTTCGCCCGCATCCAGGATGCTCATCACTTTAAAGTTCATCTGACCGATTTCCATCGAGCAGTTGAGTAGGGCATTCATATCAGCAGGCCAGGTACCCAGCCACGCCATAATTTTATGGTACTGGGCGTAAATCTCGTTGTCGTACTGGCCGAGTACGTGGGCATGCTCCATATAGGCTGCGGCCCCTTTCAGGCCGTACAGGCACAGCAGGCGCAGGCCGAGAATATTTTCACCGATAACCGCTTTATCAATATTTGGTGTGAAGGCTGCCGCCTGACGCTGCAGATCGCCCAGGTCGTCGCTGACCAGTTGCAGTTCTGCCATCGGGTTATCAACCGTGGCTGCCGGATCTTTGCTCAGGCACTGTGCTTTTAAGGCTTCACGGTAGGCAATCGCTTCACGCGCATAGCCAACGATACGCACGGAATCGAAGTTGACGTTGGTCAGCGTAGAGAAGAAGGCGCGCGGGGCAAAGTTGTCGATGTCATGAACGATAATGCCGTATTCACGCGCTTTGCTGGCCCAGGCTGACAGCCCTTGCAGTGCGGCGATCAGCAGATCCTGCAGGTCCGATGTTTCGGCCGTTTTGCCGCACATACCCTGCGCATAAGCGCAGCCATCACCAGCCGGGGTACGGATGGTCTGTTCACATTGCACACAAAACATAGTCACACCTTATAAATTAAAGTTATATTTAAAATGCATGTTTAAGATTATGCTGCTCCCGAAAGGCTTAAAAGATGTTTTTTATGCAATGTGCAGAGAGATTGATTTAGCGCAATTTTAAGGCCGCCAGTCTACCGCTTAAGGGGTAAATGTTAAAACGAGAGAGGGCGCTTAATAATAAAGAGAATTATTAGCAATACTGGCAGAGGCGAAGATACCGGCGTCTCCCTTAAATGAAAAACGTCGGTTGCCGCTTAGAGGCAGAAGGAATGTTCGGAGTAACTGACAACGTAAAACGAAGAGATAAAATAAACCAATAACCTATTGGCTTAATTCGAATTAATCACGTTTTTCCAGCAGAGTGCGATACAAAATCCCCCCAAGGATGCCGCCAATAATTGGCATGACCCAAAATAGCCATAATTGATTTAGCGCCCAGCCACCCTGAAAGAGTGCCACTGCGGTGCTACGTGCCGGGTTAACGGAGGTATTTGTTACAGGGATACTGATCAAATGTATCAGCGTTAAAGCAAGGCCAATGGCAATAGGGGCAAAACCAGCAGGTGCATATTTATCCGTCGCGCCGAGAATAACTAACAGGAAGCCACAAGTCAGAACAACTTCTATTATGATGGCTGAGGTCATGGAATATTGACCAGGAGAATGTTCGCCGTAGCCATTTGACGCAAAGCCGCTGGCGACAGCATCAAAGCCCGCTTTACCGCTGGCAATCAGGTATAGCACACCGGCAGCAATTATCCCGCCTGCCAGTTGCGCAATAATATAGCCGATAATCTCTTTTGCCGGGAAACGACCACCCGCCCATAATCCCAGGGTTAAGGCGGGATTAAAATGCCCACCAGAAATATGCCCGACAGCGTAAGCCATCGTTAATACGGTTAAACCAAATGCCAGCGCTACGCCAACAAAACCAATTCCCAGTTCTGGGAATGCCGCAGCTAATACCGCGCTCCCGCAACCACCAAATACCAGCCAGAATGTCCCAAAACATTCCGCCGCTAATTTTCTAAACATAATATCCTCAATAAAAATCTACATCCTGTGAAGACAGCCAAAAACATTTTTCTGGCTGCTGTGTCACTATTTTAGAAATAATGACGCGTGAGGACCAGCCAAATAAATGGCTTAAATTTGATTTAAGGCAAAATGATGATAATAGCCTTTCGATGAACGAAGAAACGCAGCAGGGAATAATTTCGAATGAAAGAAGCCATGCGCTAAAAAATTAAACCACAAGCGCGTCGATACGCTGGCTCACATTCAAAGATGCTTAATCTATGATAAATACGGTGTTTTGCCCCGTTTCATGCCGCTATACTTGAGCTAACTTAATGGAAAAAAGACATATTTCCCGGAGGGGCTATGATTCTGGAGCGCGTAGAGATTGTCGGGTTTCGCGGTATCAATCGGCTATCGCTGATGCTGGAACAAACCAACGTCCTGATCGGGGAAAATGCCTGGGGTAAATCAAGCCTGCTGGATGCGCTGACGTTGTTGCTCTCGCCGGAAACAGATTTATATCATTTTGTACGTGAAGATTTTTGGTTTCCGCCGGGAGATATTCAGGGGCGGGAACACCATCTGCATATTATCCTGACGTTTCGTGAATCCGAACCGGGGCGGTATCGTACACGCCGTTATCGACCGCTTCAGCCCTGCTGGGTGCCCAGCGATGATGGCTATCAACGTCTGTTTTACCGTCTGGAAGGGGAACTGGCGCAAGATGAGAGCGTCATGACGCTACGAAGCTTTCTTGATGCCCAGGGGCACCCGCTGATACTCGACGATATAGATGACCTGGCGCGCCATCTTATCCGCCTGATGCCGGTGCTACGTCTGCGTGATGCGCGTTTTATGCGACGTATCCGTAATGGTTCGCTGCCGCAGACGCTGGAAGTAGAAGCAACCGCGCGTCAGCTTGATTTTCTCTCACGGGAACTGGTGACCCATCCGCAAAACCTGACGGACGGGCAAATTCGCCACGGGCTTTCAGCCATGGTGCAACTGCTGGAGCACTATTTTGCTGAACAGGGCAGCGGTCCATCCCATCAGCGCCTGATGCGCCGTCGCTCTCACGATGAGCAGCGTAGCTGGCGTTACCTCGATATCATTAACCGTATGATCGATAAACCCGGCGGCCGTATGTACCGGGTCATTCTGTTAGGCTTTTTTGCGACGTTGTTACAGGCCAAAGGGACAGTGCGCCTGGACCGCGACGCCCGACCGCTTCTGTTGGTTGAAGATCCGGAAACACGGCTGCACCCCATTATGCTTTCCGTCGCCTGGCAATTACTCAACTTGCTGCCGTTACAGCAAATCACGACCACTAACTCAGGAGAACTGCTTTCGCTCACCCCGGTTGAGCATGTATGCCGCCTTGTGAGGGAGTCTTCACGGGTTGCTGCATGGCGGCTGGGGCCGGGCGGCATGAACGCAGAGGAGGGGCGGCGTATTGCCTTCCATATTCGTTTTAACCGTGCATCGGCGCTGTTTGCCCGCTGTTGGCTTCTGGTAGAAGGGGAAACGGAGACCTGGGTGATTAACGAACTGGCACGTCAGTGCGGGCACCATTTCGACGCGGAAGGGATTAAGGTAATTGAGTTCGCCCAGTCCGGGTTAAAGCCCTTGATCAAATTCGCCAGACGCATGGGCATTGAATGGCATGTGCTGGTCGACGGGGATGAAGCGGGCAAAAAATATGCGGCAACGGTGCGCGGCTTGCTGAACGAGGAACGTGACCAGGTGCGTGAGCACTTAACCGAACTGCCGGCGCTGGACATGGAGCATTTTATGTTTCGCGAGGGGTTTGACGATGTGTATCGCCGTGTGGCGCAGTTGCCTGAAAATGTGCCGATGAATATGCGGCGTATCATTATCAAAGCGATTCATCGTTCGTCGAAACCCGACTTAGCTATTGAAGTCGCGATGGAAGCGGGGCGGAGGGGCGTGGAGTCGGTGCCATTACTTCTACGTAAGATGTTCTCCCGCGTACTCTGGCTGGCGCGCGGGAGAGCGGATTAACGGTGTAAAATCTGACGCATCTGGTTTTGCAGTGAATCCAGTAAATCATAGCGGCGGCGATACTCCGCGCGTTTTTTACTGGCAATCTCTTCCATGGTTTTTCGCACAATCAACATTGGCAGGCGGAAGGTTCCCTCAGCGGTGCGTTCGCCGCTGAGCGATTCCCAGAAGCTGTCGTAGTCGGCGTGCAGCTTATCCTGTTTTTTCTTGCGGTAGCGCCAGCTTTGGTAAATATGCGTGTCATTACTGACGGCGATAATCTGCTCCATACCCAGGTAAGATGCCAGCTCTGTACAGGCTTCCAGCAGCAGACGTTTAGGAAATAAGCCGTGGCAACTCTTGGTTGCGGCCTGGATAAACTCATGGGGAATATTCGCTTTTGCGCCCTGCAGGCCACCGATAAACAGCGTGCGTTTCCCTTCGTATAGACACAGCGCGAAGGTCATTCCCGCCAGTTGGGTTCGCTGCTCATCGCAAAAAACCAGTGTCGCTTCACCTTCTTTGTCCTGCATCGGGTCCGTATAAAAACGGATAGTATACTGCTCCCCATTCTTGCCGGTTAATTTAGCAAAGGTGACGCCCTGTGGCGTAAAAAAACCTGAACGTACCTCGGTGGGTAAGCGCGCATAAAGGGTTTTGTAATGATAATCGAGCGCGGCGAGTGTTTTTTTCTCATCGAAGGTTAATGACAGCCACGGGCGATGTAATCGGCAGGGTAAACCCGGCTGGGCATTAAGAATAAGCAATAAATCCGGGTGCTGTGCCAGGCTGGATAGCAGTTTCGCGGTGCCGAGTGGTTTGAGCAAAGAGCGCAGCAGAAATTTTCGCCGATAAGAGGGATTTTTCCAGGCAAAACCTGACATTAATTTGCCACTGGCAAGACGGCAAAAAAGTTGCCAGCCTGTTTTTGCACAGAGTACGGGTGAAGCGATTCCAGCGATAGTGGACATGACACAAACTCGAATTGTAAGCGTAATGTCAATATTTCAACAAAATATGTCTTAACGTCGAATAAATGAATTATGTGAAAAAAAAGAAGATTGGGTTTCGTTGAGCAATTGTTTAATGAATACTGGCATCAATAGAGTCAGTTTGGATATCTGGAAAAGTTATGAATTTGAAGGGAAGAAGTCGAAAAATCTGGCTGGTGCTGATAGTACTGATCGTACTGGCGGCAATATGGCTCTTTAAGCAGTTGAATGCGCCAGTGCCTCACTATCAAACCTTGATCGTTCGCCCGGGCGAATTGCAGCAGAGCGTGCTGGCGACCGGTAAGCTGGATGCTTTGCGCAAAGTTGATGTTGGCGCTCAGGTCAGCGGGCAGCTCAAAACGCTGTCGGTGAACATCGGTGATAAAGTTAAAAAAGATCAACTGCTCGGCGTTATCGATCCGGAACAGGCAACAAACCAGATCAAGGAAGTGGAAGCGACCCTGATGGAGTTGCGTGCACAACGTCGTCAGGCTCAGGCTGAGCGCAAACTGGCAGCGGTCACGCTCACACGCCAGCAACAACTGGCTAAAACGCATCTTATCTCGCGTCAGGATTTGGACACGGCGATTACCGACCTGGCGGTCAAAGAGGCGCAAATTGGCACTATAGATGCCCAGATTCAGCGTAATCAGGCGACGCTCGACACGGCGAAAGCCAATTTTGATTACACCCGCATTGTTGCGCCTATGGCGGGTGAGGTGACGGAAATCACCACCTTGCAGGGCCAGACGGTCATTGCCGCTCAGCAGGCTCCGAATATTCTGACCCTCGCCGATATGAGTACCATGCTGGTGAAAGCGCAGGTATCCGAGGCTGATGTCATCCACCTCAAACCGGGACAAAAGGCCTGGTTTACCGTGCTGGGTGACCCGGACACCCGCTATGAAGGCAAACTTAAGGATATTCTCCCCACGCCGCAGAAAGTGAATGACGCCATTTTTTACTATGCGCGTTTTGAGGTGCCTAACCCGCAAGGCATTCTTCGTCTGGAAATGACGGCGCAGGTACATATTCAGTTAACGGGTGTGAAAAATGTCCTTACTGTGCCGCTTGCCGCGTTAGGCGATCCGGTGGGTGATAACCGTTACAAAGTGAAAGTGCTACGTAACGGTGAAGTGCGCGATCGTGAAGTGACGCTGGGCGCCCGCAATGATACAGATGCTGAGGTGACAAAAGGGCTGGATGCCGGAGAGGAGGTGGTCATTTCGGAAATCAACGCTGGGGCTAAGAAATGACGGCGCTGCTCGAACTTAAAGGCATTCGCCGTAGTTATCCTTCCGGTGACGGGCAGGTAGAGGTTCTGAAAGGCATCACCCTTGATATCCATGCCGGTGAGATGGTGGCGATTGTCGGGGCTTCCGGGTCCGGCAAATCAACATTAATGAATATCCTGGGTTGCCTGGATAAGCCGACCAGCGGCAGCTATCGGGTTGCGGGGATTGATATTGCAACGCTCGATGGCGATGCGCTGGCCAGGCTGCGCCGGGAACACTTCGGTTTCATCTTTCAACGCTATCATCTGTTGTCGCATCTTACGGCCGCGCAGAACGTCGAAGTTCCCGCCGTTTATGCAGGCGTTGATCGTAAGGCGCGTCTGGCGCGGGCAAAGGAGCTACTGGCGCGACTGGGCTTAGATGAACGGATGGAATATCCGCCGTCGCAGCTCTCAGGTGGGCAACAGCAGCGCGTTAGTATCGCACGCGCCCTGATGAACGGCGGGCAGGTTATCCTTGCTGACGAACCTACCGGCGCACTGGATAGCCATTCGGGTGAAGAGGTGATGGCTATCCTGCATCAGCTTCGCGATCGTGGTCACACGGTCATTATCGTCACCCACGATGCGGACATTGCCGCGCAGGCTGAAAGAGTTATCGAAATCCGCGATGGCGAGATAATTAAGAATCCTCCCTCTACGAAGCACGACAACGCGCCGAAGACAATGAGTGCAGGGACGGAACCCGGCAACTGGCGACAATTCTCCGGGCGTTTGCAGGAAGCGCTGATGATGGCGTGGCGGGCGATGGCGGCAAATAAGATGCGTACCTTGCTCACCATGCTCGGCATCATTATTGGCATTGCCTCGGTGGTGTCGATTGTGGTGGTGGGCGATGCCGCTAAACAACTGGTACTGGCTGATATTCGAGCCATCGGCACCAACACCATTGATGTCTACCCCGGTAAAGATTTCGGCGATGACGACCCTCAGTATCAACAGGCGCTGAAATACGACGATATGGTTGCCATCCAAAAGCAGCCATGGGTGCGCTCGGCTACGCCATCTGTCTCGCAAAACGTGCGCCTGCGCAGTGGAAACATTGATGTGGCGGCCAGCGCGAATGGCGTTAGCGGTCAGTATTTCAACGTCTATGGCATGACCTTTAGCGAAGGGAACACCTTCAACAGCGAGCAGGAAAAAGGACGGGCACAGGTGGTGGTTCTCGATAGCAATACGCGTCGCCAGCTCTTCCCGAACAAAGCGCAGGTTACCGGCGAAGTGATTCTGGTGGGAAATATGCCCGCCACGGTGATTGGTGTGGCAGAAGAGAAGCAGTCAATGTTTGGCAGCAGTAAGATTTTGCGCGTCTGGTTGCCTTATCCCACCCTCTCGGCGCGCGTTCTGGGTCAATCCTGGTTGAACTCTATTACCGTGCGTGTCAATGAAGGTTACAGCAGTGAGCAGGCGGAGCAGCAGCTTACGCGGTTGCTGTCATTACGCCACGGCAAAAAGGATTTCTTCACCTGGAATATGGACGGTGTATTGAAAACGGCAGAAAAGACCACACGTACTCTTCAGCTGTTTTTAACGTTGGTTGCGGTAATCTCACTTCTGGTTGGCGGTATTGGTGTAATGAATATTATGCTGGTATCAGTAACGGAACGTACCCGAGAGATCGGTATCCGCATGGCGGTGGGGGCAAGGGCGAGCGATGTACTGGCGCAGTTTTTGATTGAAGCCGTGCTGGTATGTCTGGTGGGGGGCGCGCTGGGTGTGGCGCTCTCGATGGCTATCGCTTTCACGCTACAATTGTTCCTGCCGGGCTGGGAGATCGGCTTTTCGCCAGTTGCGCTATTGACGGCCTTTATCTGTTCAACCTTTACTGGCGTGCTGTTTGGCTGGCTGCCAGCCCGCAGCGCGGCGCGACTGGACCCTGTGGATGCGCTGGCTCGCGAGTAAATAAAAATGCCAGTCGACTGGACTGGCATTTTAACTGCGGCATGTACACAATGAAGAAAGCGCCGTCAGGCGACGGCTTCTGCTTCTACGGGCACGATGAGACTGGCATGATTGCCTTTAGGGCCCTGATGTACATCAAACCGGACGGTTTGCCCGGCTTTTAGCGTTCTGTAACCATCCATCTGAATGGTGGAGTAATGTGCGAAGATATCTTCGCCGCCGCCTTCGGGGCAAATGAAACCAAACCCTTTGGCATTATTGAACCACTTAACAGTACCCGTTTCCATGCTTCGACATCCTTCGTAAATCTTATTTAAGTAAGATGGAATGAACCGGTGGCAGAGTGTGGGTTTGTTCAAAACCTCGCCAACTCTCGCCTGTACAATTTAGAGAAATCAGGCATCGCGTCAAGCGTTTGGCAGGGGTTATGCGGGGTGCATCAATCAAAAATTTGAAGCAGTTAACGCTATTGGAGGGGTTTGTGACAGCCGTCGCGGATGACAACGATAGATGATAGTTATCTAACACCTGATGTAGATTAAAAATACATCTAGACTCATGTAATCGGCCGATTGATTTGGGTCGGGACCTGTAACCTAAGATGAAAACTGACGATGGGCAAGACCAATAACTGGCTGGATTTTGACCACCTGGCGGATGAAAAACTGCGTGACGCGCTAAAGCCGCCATCGATGTATAAAGTTATGTTAATGAACGATGATTACACGCCAATGGAATTTGTTATTGACGTGCTACAAAAGTTCTTTTCTTATGATGTAGAACGTGCAACGCAATTGATGCTGACTGTGCACTATCGTGGAAAGGCAATTTGTGGTGTTTTCACCGCAGAAGTCGCGGAAACGAAAGTGTCGATGGTAAATCAGTATGCCAGGGAGAACGAGCATCCGTTGTTGTGTACGCTGGAAAGAGCCTGAATGCAGGCATAAAACTTGGGGGAGGTGCCAATGCTCAATCAAGAACTGGAACTCAGTTTAAACATGGCTTTCGCCAGAGCGCGTGAGCACCGACATGAGTTTATGACCGTCGAACACCTGTTACTGGCATTGCTCAGTAACCCCTCGGCCCGCGAAGCGCTGGAAGCGTGTTCTGTGGACCTGGTGGCGTTGCGACAGGAACTCGAAGCCTTCATCGAACAAACCACACCCGTCCTGCCGATGAGTGAAGAGGAGCGTGATACTCAACCGACGCTCAGCTTCCAGCGTGTCTTACAGCGCGCGGTGTTTCACGTTCAGTCCTCTGGTCGTAGCGAAGTTTCCGGGGCGAACGTGCTGGTTGCCATTTTCAGCGAGCAGGAGTCGCAAGCGGCTTATCTGCTACGCAAACATGAAGTGAGCCGCCTTGACGTGGTTAACTTCATCTCTCACGGCACACGCAAAGACGAGCCGGGACAATCCTCTTCTGATTCAAGCAGTCAGGCGAATAATGAAGAGCAAGCAGGCGGGGAGGAACGTATGGAAAACTTCACCACCAATCTCAATCAGCTTGCTCGTGTCGGCGGTATTGACCCGTTGATTGGGCGTGACAAAGAGCTTGAGCGCACTGTTCAGGTTCTCTGCCGTCGCCGTAAAAATAACCCGCTGTTGGTGGGGGAGTCCGGTGTCGGTAAGACGGCAATTGCCGAAGGTCTGGCATGGCGTATTGTGCAGGGTGATGTGCCTGAAATTATGGCCGATTGCACCGTCTATTCGCTGGATATTGGTTCTCTGCTGGCTGGCACCAAATACCGCGGTGACTTTGAGAAGCGTTTCAAAGCGCTGTTGAAACAGCTTGAGCAGGACAGCAACAGCATTCTGTTTATCGACGAAATCCACACCATTATCGGTGCGGGGGCCGCGTCGGGTGGACAGGTGGATGCCGCTAACCTGATCAAACCGTTGCTCTCCAGCGGTAAGATTCGCGTGATGGGGTCGACGACCTATCAGGAATTCAGCAACATTTTTGAGAAAGACCGTGCGCTGGCGCGTCGTTTCCAGAAAATTGATATTACTGAACCCTCTGTCGAAGAGACTGTGCAGATTATCAATGGCCTGAAACCGAAATACGAAGCACACCATGACGTGCGCTATACCGCGAAAGCGGTACGTGCGGCGGTGGAGCTGGCGGTGAAATACATCAACGATCGTCATCTGCCGGATAAAGCGATTGATGTGATTGACGAAGCAGGCGCGCGTGCACGACTGATGCCCGTCAGCAAGCGTAAAAAAACCATCAACGTGGCGGATATCGAATCGGTGGTGGCCCGCATCGCGCGTATTCCTGAGAAGAGTGTGTCGCAAAGCGATCGCGATACGCTGAAAAATCTCGGCGATCGCCTGAAAATGCTGGTCTTTGGGCAGGACAAAGCCATTGAGGCATTAACCGAAGCCATCAAGATGAGCCGTGCGGGTCTGGGCCACGATCATAAGCCGGTCGGCTCCTTCCTGTTTGCCGGTCCTACCGGGGTCGGGAAAACCGAGGTGACGGTCCAGCTTTCCAAAGCGCTGGGTATCGAACTGCTGCGTTTTGATATGTCCGAATATATGGAGCGTCATACCGTCAGCCGTTTGATTGGTGCGCCTCCAGGATATGTCGGCTTTGATCAGGGCGGCTTACTGACGGATGCGGTCATTAAACATCCTCATGCGGTCCTGCTGCTTGATGAGATCGAGAAAGCGCATCCGGATGTCTTTAACCTGCTGTTGCAGGTCATGGATAACGGTACGCTGACCGATAACAACGGGCGCAAAGCGGACTTCCGCAATGTGGTGCTGGTGATGACCACCAACGCCGGGGTGCGTGAAACCGAACGTAAATCGATTGGTCTTATCCACCAGGATAACAGTACCGATGCGATGGAAGAGATCAAAAAGATCTTTACGCCAGAGTTCCGCAACCGTCTGGACAACATCATCTGGTTCGATCACTTGTCGACTGAGGTGATCCATCAGGTGGTCGACAAATTTATCGTCGAGCTCCAGGTGCAGTTGGATCAGAAAGGCGTGTCGCTGGAAGTCAGTCAGGATGCCCGCAACTGGCTGGCAGAAAAAGGCTATGACCGTGCGATGGGGGCACGTCCAATGGGACGCGTCATCCAGGATAACCTGAAAAAACCGCTCGCCAATGAACTGCTGTTTGGTTCGCTGGTTGATGGTGGCCAGGTAACGGTAACGCTGGATAAAGAGAAAGATGAGCTGAAATATGACTTCCAGAGTGCACAAAAGCACAAACCGGAAGCCGCACATTAATCTCACCGCCTGAAATAAAAAACCGGACTGATGTCCGGTTTTTTTATGCGTAGCATACTGGTGTTGATATTGGCATCATCCCCGGTAAGTGGGGCGCATCGTATTCGGAAACGAAAAAAGCCGGACTGCGCGTCCGGCTCTCAAATTCTTGCACGTGCGTGCTTCAATAATTAACGGCTACGGAAGACAATGCGGCCTTTGCTCAGGTCGTACGGGGTCAGCTCAACTGTCACTTTGTCGCCCGTCAGAATGCGGATGTAGTTTTTACGCATTTTACCGGAGATATGCGCAGTGACCACGTGACCGTTTTCCAGTTCTACGCGGAACATAGTATTAGGCAACGTTTCCAGAACGGTGCCCTGCATTTCAATATTGTCTTCTTTGGCCATCTAATCCTCGGGGGTATCACTACCATATTTTTTTGAACCGGCAAGATAATGCCGAAGTTCGTCTGTTAAGTAAAGATTTGTGCGATAAAACGCAGCAAAGCGGCTTTTGCGCATTACCCTCACGCCACACTCACGGCACGCAATATGCGCAACGTGTAAAGGGGAACGAAGAAGGAAATGAAGGACGTCCCTGATACAAGCTTTCCCGAATGGTGGCGGGGTAACAGGCAGAAGCTGCTCTGAGCGTCCATTATAACACCCTGATAAAAAATGTGCCGAAAACATTCATCAGGCGGGTAAAAACAGTTCTCTGGGGACCCAGAAATGGGAAGGGAGTTTTTGCAAACGGAGCTCTCTAAGCCATTCAAGGTACTCGCGCCGCGGAATTTCCACGGCGCCCAGCGAGGCGGTATGTGAGTTCAGCACCTGGCAATCAATCAATTGACCCCCATCGCGAGCGAAGGCATGGCTGAACACCAGTAACGCGGTTTTGGATGCGTTAACGCGGCGGCTGAACATCGACTCGCCGCAAAACAATCTCCCCTGCGATACGCCATACATGCCACCGACCAGTTCATCCTCCTCCCAGACTTCAATTGAATGGGCATGTCCTAACTCATGCAGTCGATGATAAGCCAGCACCACATCCGGTGTGATCCAGGTTCCCTCATCACGATCTTCTGTGCAGCCGTCGATTACCCGCCCAAAGGCATGATTGATCGTAACGCGATAGGGGGACGATTTGTGAAAACGCTTCATACTACGGCTGACATGAAACTCTGTCGGCCACAGCACGGCTCGTGGGTCTGGCGACCACCAGAGAATGGGATCGCCTGGCGAAAACCACGGGAAGATACCGCGTTGATACGCCATCAGGAGACGGGCAGGGCTAAGATCCCCACCCAGTGCCAACAAGCCATTTGGTTCACGCAACGCCGCTTCCGGCGAAGGGAACGCAAGGGTATGACGAGACAGCTGGACCAGGCGCATGACACAACGCTCCACAACGCAACAAGGAATACCCCATATATATCGTCACATCCGGCACAGCACTTTAGAATCACCCCTTAATGGGCGGCTGAAAATGACGACATCCATAGACTACAGACGTTGCTTAAACTGGTAGTATCGACCCTGTTTTGCCATTAACGCTGCGTGATTACCTTGCTCAATTATTTGTCCGTTGTCCATCACAATTATCTGATCAAAGTGACTCAGTCCACGCAGGCGATGTGTCACCATAAGCACGGTTTTTTTCTGCATCACTTCTTCAAGTAACTCAAGGATTTGGCTCTCCGTGGCAGCATCAAGCCCCTCGGTCGGCTCATCCAGCAGGACCAGCGGCGCATCGTGCAATAACGCTCGTGCGATAGCCAGACGGCGAAGCTCACCGCCGGACAGTTGACGACCGCCTTCACCCAGCCAGGCATTCAGGCCGCTGTCATCGAGTAATTTCTCAAGACCCGTGCGGGTAAGTACATCAGCCAGCGCCTCATCAGTTGCCTGCGGTGCGGCTAACAGCAGGTTATCGCGCAGCGTTGCGCTGAACAGATGCACACGTTGCGGTACCATACTGATACTCGCACGTAGCGCCGTTTCCCCGTATTGAGTCAGTGGCACTCCGTTGAGTAATACTTCTCCGTGCTGCGGGTCCCAGGCACGCGTTAATAGCTGTAGCAGCGTTGATTTACCACACCCTGTGCGCCCCAGCACAGCAACATGTTCGCCAGCGGCAATAGACAGGCTAATGCCATCCAGCGCCTTTTGCGGTTGCTCAGGATAGCTAAATGAGATGTCCTGCAGATTGACATTGACCGCAGTGGGGGCCATCGCTGAGGTTTGCGGGAACTGCACCTCCGGCGGACAGTCGGTAATTTGCGTAATCCGTATCGCCGAGGCGATAACTTGTCCAAGGTGTTGGAATGCACCGGTAACCGGGGCCAGCGCTTCAAAAGCCGCTAAAGCACAGAACACGAAAAGGGCAATAAGCGCACCTGGCTGCGTGTTATCGCCCACGCCGCCTGCGGCGAACCACAGCATGGTCAGCACTGCAATCGCGCTAATCAGTAACATCACTGCCTGGGACGCGGCGGTCAGATCGGACTGGCGACGCTGGGCGTCATGCCAGCTTAGTTCCGTATTTTCCATCTGTTCGCGGTAGCGCTGGCTGGCGCCGAAAATCGTGAGTTCCGCCTGGCCCTGTAGCCAGGTGGTTAACTGCTGACGGTATTGTCCGCGAAGCTGCGTCAGATTTTCGCCGGTGGGTTTCCCGGCACGATAAAAGAGCGGCGGCAGGATAATCAGCGTAGCCAGCATAATTCCACCCAGCATCATCGCCAGTGGAACATCCAGTACGCTTAGCCCGACGGTGACCACAACAATCACCACAAGAGCGCCAACAAGAGGTGAAATCACGCGCAGATACAAGTGGTCAAGCGTGTCGACATCCGCAACCACGCGATTGAGTAACTCTCCCTGGCGAAAACGTGACAGGCTGGCAGGAGAGAGCGGCAGCAGTTTGCTGAATGTAGTGACGCGCAGATGTTGCAGCACGCGGAAGGTTGCATCGTGGCTGACCAGCCGTTCAAAATAGCGCCCGGCGGTACGGGTAATCGCGGCACCGCGAACCCCTGCAGCCGGGAGCATGTAATTAAAGCTGTAGAGTCCGGCGGCGCCGACCACCGCGGATGCCGATAAAAACCATCCGGACAATGTCAGCAGGCCGATACTGGCCAGTAGTGTGACAATCGCGAGGATCACACCCAGCAACAGCAACCAGAAGTGGCGTTTATACAGAGCGAGATAGGGCAGAAGTGCGCGCATTTAAATGTCCTCCTGGCGATGGGCGAGGAGCGCGGCAAAGGCTCCCTGCGCTGTGGAGAGTTCCGCGAAAGTCCCCTGTTCGATGATTTTTCCGTCATCCATGACCCATATGGCGCTCCAGTCGGCCAGCCCTTCTAACTGATGTGTCACCATCAGCGTTGTCTGGTTCAGTGAGGCATCATTAAGCGCTTGCATCACGCGCTGTTCACTGTGCGCGTCAAGGCTGGCGGCGGGTTCATCGAGCAGCAATAGCTGGCATCGGTTAAGCAGGGCGCGGGCAACCGCAACGCGCTGGGCCTGGCCTACGGAAAGACGCGTTCCCTGATCGCCACAAGCTGTTTCCAGCCCTTGTGGTAAGAGCGGTAAAAATTCGCTCACCCAGGCTTTATCCAACACGGTCTGCAATTCAGCGGCGCTGGCATCCGGGCGAGACAGGAGGATATTTTCCCGTAATGTGGTGGCCGGAAGCTGCGGGTTTTGCCCGACCCAACTGATAAGCTGACGCCAGCTCTCCGGGTCCAGGTCTCGTAACTCAATGCCATTTATCCGCAGGGAACCCTCATACGGCAGGAACCCGGAAAGCGCATTCACCAGCGAACTCTTACCGGAGCCGCTTTTCCCCACCAGCACCACGCGCTGACCGGCTGGCAGCGTAAAGTTCAGTGGCCCGGCAAGGACGCTGCCTTCTGGCGATTTGAGAACCAGCTCTTCCGCTGTGATGCTCACCGCCTCATCCGCTTTCAGCGTGATATCGCCACGCTGCGGATGGGCAAGTGGCGCTTCCATAAAGGTTTTCAGGCTGTCGGCGGCACCAATAGCCTGGGCTTTCGCGTGATAGAACGTCCCCAGATCGCGCAGCGGCTGGAAGAACTCCGGAGCCAGAATCAGGGCCAGGAAACCGGCAAACAGCGTTACGCCCGTGCCGTAATGGCCAAAATTGAGTTCGCCCAGGTAAGAGAAGCCAAAATAGACGGCCACCAGAGCGATGGACAACGAGGTGAAAAACTCCAGCACGCCGGAGGAGAGAAACGCCATACGCAGGACTTCCATCGTACGGCTGCGAAAATCCTCTGAGGCCTGACGAATATTTTCTGTCTCCGCTGCGCCGCGATCGAAGATACGCAGCGTCTCCATGCCGCGTAAGCGGTCAAGGAAATGGCCGCTCAGGCGCGCCAGTGCTTTGAAGTTGCGTCGGTTCGCATCGGCTGCGCCCATCCCCACCATCGCCATAAAGATCGGAATGAGCGGCGCGGTTGCCAGCAGAATCAAGGCTGCGGCCCAATTAATTGGAAAGAGGGTAATGACAATCAGCAACGGTACGCTGGTTGCCAGTGCCATCTGAGGCAGATAACGTGCATAAAAATCATGCATATCGTCGATTTGCTCGAGGATAAGCGTAGCCCAACTGCCTGCGGGCTTACCCTGAATCCACGCTGGACCAGCTTGCTGTAACCTGTCGAGCACCTGACGGCGTATTTCGAAACGGATGTGGACGCCGGCATGAAAACCGACGCGCTCACGCAACCAGACGACCCAACTGCGCAAAACAAAAATCAGCACCAACAAGGCAAAAGGCAGCAGCAATGCTTCGCGCGGGATATTTTCCATAATCATATGATTCAGGATTTTTGCGAGTATCCAGGCCTGAGCAACGATAAGAACGCCACTCACCACGCCCAGCAGGCGAGACATCATAAGCCAGCGGCGGGAAATGACACTTTGCTGTTTTAACCAGCGGGTTAACTCTTGTTGACGGGTTTTATTCATTGCGCGCTTTGCAGGTGAAGTTATCGGAATTTTTGAGCTTCGCAATGTTACATCGGCGCAAAAATAAAGGCGACTTATAGTCGCCTTATTTACCTTTGTTACTGAGTTGTAACGTTTATTTACTTTGTGCTAACCCATCAAGGTAACGTTCTGCATCCAGTGCCGCCATACAGCCGGTACCGGCCGAGGTGATTGCCTGACGATAGATATGATCCATCACATCACCCGCAGCGAAAACGCCTGGAATACTGGTCTGGGTGGCATTGCCATGAATACCTGACTGTACTTTGATGTAGCCGTTTTCCAGTTCAAGTTGACCATCAAAAATGGCGGTGTTCGGGCTGTGTCCAATAGCGACAAACAGGCCGGCGACATCCAGTGATTCAATATTATCCGCATTTTCGGTATCGCGAATACGCAGACCGCTAACACCCATCTGATCGCCCGTCACCTCTTCCAGGGTGCGGTTGGTGTGCAGCACGATATTGCCACTGGCAACTTTATCCATCAGACGTTTAATCAGGATTTTCTCCGCGCGGAAAGAATCACGACGGTGAATCAGGTGTACCTCAGAGGCGATGTTTGCCAGGTACAGCGCTTCTTCAACGGCAGTATTACCCCCACCGATGACCGCGACTTTCTGATTGCGATAGAAGAAACCATCGCAGGTGGCGCAGGCAGAAACACCGCGGCCTTTAAATGCTTCCTCAGATGGCAGACCCAAATAACGCGCGGAGGCGCCGGTGGCGATAATCAACGCATCACAGGTATATTCGCCGCTATCACCGATAAGACGGAACGGACGGTTTTGCAGATCAACCTTATTGATATGATCGAACAAAATTTCGGTATCAAATTTTGCGGCATGTTCATGCATGCGCTCCATCAGGAGCGGCCCGGTCAGATCGTGCGGGTCGCCTGGCCAGTTTTCCACCTCAGTGGTCGTGGTGAGCTGACCGCCTTTCTCCATACCGGTAATTAACACCGGCTCCAGGTTTGCACGTGCAGCATAGACCGCAGCGGTGTATCCCGCAGGCCCTGAACCAAGGATAAGCAGCTTACTGTGTTTGGCCGTACCCATGAGATCCTCATTATTGTTTGGCAGACATTGGGCTGGATTGTAGGGAATTTGCAGGCGTAAAAAAAGGGCACAGCGGTTTTGTTAACGATATGTGTAATAGATGGCACTAATCATTTAACGCTGAGTGAGATCCTAAATATAACTATTTCTACTGAAAAACGGGCCGTTATAAGGTGATTAAATGAGTATTGCCTAAGGGTGATGATGAATATCTGGCATGTTGTACTAAAAAAAGATGTTTTGCTTTGACAATCCCCTGCGCATTTGCGAAAACATCAAAGGAAGAAAAAAAGCAGTGTTTCGCGCGTGATGCAAATTCATGCATGTAAATACCATTTTTACCGGGCTAGCGAAATCTACGCATGGCGTGGACAGACGCCATTCGTGATGTCGATAGCTGCCGTATGGCAACGGACTTCTTAATGCAGACCCTGGGATTACATGCGGCGTTATCGTTATTAACCCGCACGTAAAGCGACGGGCAAAGACCCTGAACAGTGAAGTGCACAGGGTCAAGACAGGAGTAGGGAAGGAATACAGAGAGACAATAATAATGGTAGATAGCAAGAAGCGCCCTGGCAAAGATCTCGACCGCATTGATCGTAATATTCTGAACGAATTGCAAAAAGATGGGCGTATTTCCAACGTCGAGCTTTCTAAACGAGTGGGACTTTCTCCTACGCCGTGCCTTGAGCGCGTGCGCAGGCTGGAAAGACAGGGCTTCATTCAGGGCTATACAGCGCTGCTGAACCCGCATTATCTGGATGCATCACTTCTGGTATTTGTTGAGATTACTCTGAATCGTGGCGCCCCGGATGTGTTTGAGCAATTTAACGCCGCAGTACAAAAACTTGAAGAAATTCAAGAGTGTCATTTGGTGTCCGGTGATTTCGACTACCTGTTGAAAACACGTGTGCCGGATATGTCTGCTTATCGCAAACTGCTAGGGGAAACCCTGCTGCGACTGCCGGGCGTGAATGACACCCGTACTTATGTGGTGATGGAAGAAGTCAAACAGAGCAACCGTCTGGTTATCAAGACGCGCTAATACGGAACAGGTGCAAAATCAGCTTTTTTTGATTACACTCCTGTTAATCCATACAGCAACAGTGCCGGGGTAACCCGGCGCTGTTGTCCGTTTTAGCTGGAGAGCCTTACTTGAGCCAGGAATACACAGAAGACAAAGAAGTCACACTAACCAAGCTAAGCAGCGGGCGTCGACTCCTTGAGGCGTTGCTGATCCTTGTTTCTCTGTTTGCCGTCTGGTTAATGGCGGCCCTCATTAGTTTTAATCCTTCCGATCCCAGTTGGTCGCAAACCGCGTGGCATGAACCCATACATAATCTGGGTGGCGCGCCGGGAGCGTGGCTCGCGGATACGTTATTCTTCATTTTCGGTGTGATGGCTTACACCCTGCCGGTGATTATCATCGGTGGTTGCTGGTTTGCTTATCGACATCGTGCCAATGAAGACTTTATCGATTATTTCGCCGTTTCATTACGTCTTATTGGCGCGCTGGCACTGATCCTGACCTCTTGCGGTCTGGCGGCTATCAACGCTGACGATATCTGGTATTTCGCCTCTGGCGGCGTCATCGGTAGTTTGCTGAGCACAACGTTGCAACCGTTGCTGCATAGCAGCGGGGGCACCATCGCCTTATTGTGTGTCTGGGCAGCCGGGCTCACGCTGTTTACCGGCTGGTCCTGGGTGACCATTGCTGAAAAACTCGGTGGCATTATCCTCGGTATTCTCACCTTCGCCAGTAATCGCACGCGCCGTGACGATACCTGGGTTGATGAAGAGGAATATGAAGAAGAAGAGGAGTACGACGACGAGCCCGCAGCCCCGCGCGAATCGCGTCGTGCCCGTATTCTGCGTGGAGCACTGGCGCGCCGTAAACGCGTCGCGGAGAAATTCGCCAACCCACTTGGCCGTAAAACCGACGCAGCATTGTTCTCCGGAAAACGGATGGATGATGATGAAGAGGAGATCGCCTACAGTGCCCGCGGTGTCGCAGCAGATGCTGATGATGTCCTGTTTTCTGGCCATAGAGCCACACAACCGGATATCGACGCTTACGATCCGCTGTTAAGCGGGCAACGCGCAACCGAACCTGTTTCAGCCGCCGCTGCAGCCATGACAGCGTCACAAGCGTATGCTGCGCCAGCCAGCCCAGTGGTCCAGCCCCCGGTGGAAACGCCGCCGTGGCAGCCAGCTTCTGGCGACTATGCGGCGCAATATGAGCCAGAGCCAGAGCAGGTTCCGCTTTCGCATTACGCCGCGCCTGCACAGAATAATGAGTGGCAGCCGGAAGCGCCGCCTGTTGCACCACAGCCGCAAGCATATCAGGCGTGGCAAGAGCCTCAATACGAAGAGCCCGCGCCAGCGCCGGAGATTGAGCCGGAAGTGGTAGAAGAGGTGAAGCAGACGCGCCCGCCACTTTACTATTTTGAAGAGGTTGAAGCCCAGCGAGCACGTGAGCGTGAACAGCTTGCCGCCTGGTATCAGCCCATCCCGGAGCCGGTACAAGAACCGACGCGTCCGGTCGCGCCAGCAATGCCTTCTGTTCCTGCTGCGCCGACAACGCCTGTTGAACCCAGCGTTGTGCCGACAGTCGCGCCTGTTGCTGCAGGCGCGAAAGATGTCGCTGCGACAGCGGCAGTGGCTACTGCGCCGGTGTTTAGTCTTGCCGATGGCGGTGCTGCTCGTCCGCAGGTGAAAGAGGGCATTGGACCACAACTGCCGCGCCCGAACCGTGTCCGCGTGCCTACACGTCGTGAACTGGCTTCCTATGGCATCAAACTGCCCTCGCAGCGCATGGCAGAAGAGCGCGCGCGTGAAGCCGGGCGCCAACAAAATGGTGCGCTGGATGATGACGATGCCGACATGCTGCAACAACATGAGTTGGCGCAACAGTTCGCGACCAGTCAGCAGAACCGCTATGGCGAGGAGTATCAGCACGATACGACAGCCCCCATTCTTGATGATAATGAGGCCGAAGAGGCTGAACTGGCGCGTCAGTTTGCCGCCACCCAGCAGCAGCGCTATTCCGGTGAACAGCCGACAGGGGCTCATGCCTTTTCAGCTGATGATTTTGCATTCTCGCCGTTTAAAGCGCTGGTGGATGATGGCCCTGGCGAGCCATTGTTTACGCCTGGCGTGATGCCAGAAGCTGAACCGCCAACGCAGCAGCCTGCTGTAAATTATACTGCTCAGCCTTCCGCGCCTGTCCATGCGCAACCTGCAGCGGCCAGACCACAAGCACCTGCGCCTCAGGAAAGCCTGATTCATCCGCTGTTGATGCGTAACGGTGACAGCCGGCCGTTGCCAAAACCGACGACACTGCTGCCTTCGCTGGATTTGCTGACGCCACCGCCGGCTGAGGTTGAGCCGGTTGATACTTTCGCGCTGGAGCAAATGGCTCGCCTGGTGGAGGCGCGCCTGGCCGATTTCCGTATTAAAGCTGACGTGGTGAACTACTCTCCGGGTCCGGTGATTACACGTTTTGAACTGAACCTGGCGCCGGGGGTGAAAGCGGCACGAATTTCTAACCTGTCGCGTGACCTGGCGCGTTCCCTGTCGACCGCAGCGGTTCGTGTTGTAGAAGTGATTCCAGGTAAACCTTACGTTGGTCTGGAATTACCGAACAAAAAGCGTCAGACCGTCTATCTGCGCGAAGTGCTGGACTGCGCGAAATTCCGCGAAAGCCCGTCGCCTTTGACCGTCGTGTTGGGCAACGATATCGGTGGCGAGCCGGTGATTGCTGATTTGGCCAAAATGCCCCATCTGTTAGTTGCGGGGACCACGGGTTCTGGTAAATCCGTTGGGGTTAACGCCATGATCCTCAGCATGCTCTACAAAGCGCAGCCGGAAGACGTGAAATTCATCATGATCGACCCGAAAATGCTGGAACTTTCCGTGTACGAAGGTATCCCGCATTTGCTGACAGAAGTGGTCACCGACATGAAAGACGCTGCCAACGCATTGCGCTGGAGCGTTAATGAGATGGAACGTCGGTACAAACTGATGTCGGCGCTTGGCGTGCGTAATCTCGCGGGTTATAACGACAAAATCGCCGAAGCGGCGAAAATGGGCCGTCCAATTCCGGATCCATACTGGAAACCGGGTGACAGCATGGCGATTGACCATCCGGTGCTGGAAAAACTGCCGTACATCGTCGTGCTGGTCGATGAATTTGCCGACCTGATGATGACCGTGGGTAAAAAGGTGGAAGAGCTGATTGCCCGCCTGGCGCAGAAAGCGCGTGCTGCGGGTATTCACCTGGTGCTGGCGACGCAGCGTCCTTCTGTTGACGTTATCACCGGTCTGATTAAAGCCAACATCCCGACCCGTATTGCTTTTACCGTGTCGAGCAAAATCGACTCCCGTACCATCCTTGACCAGGGCGGTGCAGAATCGCTGCTGGGGATGGGGGATATGCTTTACTCAGGGCCAAACTCGACCATGCCGGTGCGTGTTCATGGTGCTTTTGTGCGTGACCAGGAAGTGCATGCCGTGGTGCAGGACTGGAAAGCGCGCGGCCGTCCGCAATACGTTGATGGTATTACCTCCGATAGCGAAAGCGAAGGGGGCGGCGGCGGTGGTTTTGACAGCGGTGAAGAGCTGGATCCGTTATTCGACCAGGCGGTTAATTTCGTCACCGAAAAACGCAAGGCTTCTATCTCTGGCGTACAGCGTCAGTTCCGTATCGGTTATAACCGCGCGGCGCGTATCATTGAGCAAATGGAAGCGCAGGGCATCGTCAGCGAGCAGGGGCACAATGGTAACCGTGAGGTGTTAGCGCCTCCGCCGTTCGAGTGACTGCAAAGATCGGTAAAGCCGTAAAAATTCAGTCTTTTCTTCTGTCACTTGTGGCAATGAGCTTTTAGAGTGACAGAAGTGTTCTCCCGTACCGGGAGCGACGTTTTTGAGGAAAAACAATGAAAAAAATCGCGATAACCTGTGCGTTAATTGGCAGCTTTATGGTGAGCAGCGTGTGGGCGGATGCTTCCAGCGATCTGAAAAGCCGTCTCGACAAAGTGAGCAGTTTCCATGCAAGCTTTACCCAAAAAGTGACGGACGGAAGCGGTGCGGCGGTACAGGAAGGTCAGGGCGATTTATGGGTCAAGCGTCCAAATCTGTTCAACTGGCACATGACGCAACCCGATGAGAGTGTCCTTGTTTCCGATGGGAAAACATTGTGGTTCTACAACCCCTTTGTTGAGCAGGCTACGGCAACCTGGCTGAAAGATGCTACCAGCAACACACCGTTTATGCTGATTGCGCGTAACCAGAGTAGCGACTGGCAGCAGTACAATATTCAGCAGAACGGCGATGATTTTGTCCTGACACCAAAAAGCAGCAATGGCAACCTCAAGCAGTTCACGATCAACGTTGGCAGTGATGGCACCATTCACCAGTTCAGCGCGATTGAGCAGGATGACCAGAAAAGTAACTACCAGCTAAAAGCCCAGCAAAATGGCACGGTAGATGCTGCTAAGTTTACCTTTACTCCACCAAAAGGCGTAACGGTCGACGATCAACGTAAGTAAGAGGCATGCGTGAGCAATCTGTCGCTCGATTTTTCCGACAATGCGTTTCAACCTCTGGCCGCGCGTATGCGGCCAGAAAATTTGGCGCAATATATAGGTCAGCAACATTTGCTGGCTCCAGGTAAACCCCTGCCTCGGGCGATTGAAGCCGGTCATCTGCATTCGATGATTTTGTGGGGACCGCCCGGAACGGGAAAAACGACGCTGGCAGAGGTGATTGCCCGCTATGCCAGTGCCGATGTTGAACGCATTTCTGCGGTCACGTCGGGCGTGAAAGAGATTCGTGAAGCTATTGAGCGAGCCCGGCAAAATCGCAATGCGGGGCGTCGCACGATCCTGTTTGTTGATGAAGTCCATCGCTTTAACAAAAGCCAGCAGGATGCCTTTTTACCCCATATTGAAGACGGTACGATCACTTTCATTGGTGCTACCACCGAAAATCCCTCTTTCGAACTCAATTCCGCTTTGCTCTCTCGTGCGCGCGTCTATCTGCTGAAATCTTTGACGACAGCGGATATTGAACAGGTATTAACGCAAGCAATGGAAGATAAGGCGCGGGGCTATGGCGGTCAGGATATTTCTCTGCCGGATGAGACCCGTCGCGCGATTGCTGAGCTGGTCAACGGCGATGCGCGCCGGGCGCTTAATACGCTGGAAATGATGGCCGACATGGCTGAGCTGGATGACTCCGGTAAGCGCGTCCTGCAACCCTCGCTTCTGACGGAGATTGCCGGTGAGCGCAGTGCGCGTTTTGATAACAAAGGCGACCGTTTCTACGATTTGATCTCAGCGCTGCATAAGTCGGTGCGCGGTAGTGCGCCAGATGCGGCGTTGTACTGGTATGCACGTATTATCAGCGCCGGGGGCGATCCCTTGTACGTGGCGCGCCGCTGTCTGGCGATTGCGTCTGAAGATGTTGGTAACGCCGATCCGCGCGCGATGCAGGTGGCTATTTCGGCCTGGGATTGTTTCACCCGCGTTGGGCCTGCGGAGGGTGAACGGGCCATTGCGCAGGCGATTGTTTATCTGGCCTGTGCCCCGAAAAGTAATGCGGTTTATACCGCCTTCAAAGCCGCACTGGCTGATGCGCGCGAACGTCCGGATTACGACGTTCCCGTCCATTTACGTAATGCGCCAACCAAACTGATGAAAGAGATGGGTTATGGTCAGGAGTATCGCTATGCTCATGACGAACCCAATGCCTATGCGGCTGGCGAGTCTTATTTCCCCGAAGAGTTAGCACAAACACGCTATTATCATCCGACAAACAGAGGCCTTGAAGGCAAGATTGGCGAAAAGCTCGCCTGGCTCGCTGAACAGGATCATAAAAGCCCCACAAAACGCTATCGCTGAGAGTGGCGTTGCGGTAATGTTGTCGGTGTATCTCTGTGGCCGCAGGCTGCGGTCACTTTCTCATTTTTTCAATTCGATAAGCACAGGATAAGCATGCTCGATCCCAATCTGCTGCGTACCGAGCCAGACGCAGTCGCAGAAAAACTGGCACGCCGGGGCTTTAAGCTGGATGTAGATAAATTGCGCGCTCTTGAAGAACGTCGCAAAGTTTTGCAGGTAAACACCGAAAACCTGCAGGCAGAGCGTAACTCGCGATCGAAATCCATCGGCCAGGCGAAAGCGCGCGGGGAAGACATTGAGCCATTACGCCTGGAAGTGAACAAACTGGGTGAACAACTGGACGCGGCGAAAGCCGAGCTGGAAACGCTGCTGGCGGAAATCCGTGATATCGCCCTGGCAATCCCCAACATTCCGGATGACAGCGTTCCGGTTGGTAAAGATGAAAACGACAACGTTGAAGTGAAACGCTGGGGTACGCCGCGTCAGTTCGACTTTGAAATTCGTGACCATGTCTCGCTCGGCGAAATGCACGCGGGGCTGGATTTTGCTGCAGCGGTTAAACTGACCGGCTCCCGTTTTGTGGTGATGAAAGGTCAAATCGCTCACCTGCATCGTGCACTGGCGCAGTTTATGCTCGACCTGCATACCGAGCAGCACGGCTATAGCGAGACCTATGTTCCGTATCTGGTTAACCAGGATACGCTGTACGGTACGGGGCAATTGCCGAAGTTTGCGGGTGATCTGTTCCACACGCGTCCGCTGGAGGAAGAAGCTGACAGCAGTAACTATGCGCTGATTCCGACCGCAGAAGTGCCGCTGACTAACCTTGTTCGCGATGAAATCATCGACGAAGACGACTTGCCGATTAAGCTGACGGCGCATTCACCATGCTTCCGTTCAGAAGCCGGTTCTTATGGTCGTGATACGCGCGGTCTGATCCGTATGCACCAGTTCGACAAAGTCGAGATGGTACAGATTGTTCGTCCGGAAGACTCTATGGCCGCACTCGAAGAGATGACCGGTCACGCGGAAAAAGTGCTGGAGCTGCTCGGCCTGCCGTACCGTCGTGTTGCACTCTGCACGGGTGACATGGGTTTTGGTGCCTGCAAAACATTCGACCTGGAAGTGTGGGTACCGGCGCAAAATACCTATCGCGAAATCTCCTCCTGCTCCAACGTCTGGGACTTCCAGGCGCGCCGTATGCAGGCTCGTTGCCGTAGCAAATCCGATAAAAAAACACGCCTGGTACATACGCTGAACGGGTCCGGTCTGGCGGTCGGTCGTACGCTGGTTGCGGTGCTGGAAAACTATCAGCAAGCCGACGGGCGGATTGAGATCCCGGAAGTCCTGCGTCCTTATATGCGTGGGCTTGAGTATATCGGCTAGCACTCCCGTCTTATAAAAAGCGCCTACGGGCGCTTTTTTTTTGCCCACCTTGATTCCCGACAATAACCTCACTTTTAATAAGATTAATATTCACTTTGCCGAATCAGAATAAATCACTAAAAAGTTGAGATTTCGTTATATAGAAAATTATATATCGGACTCGCATTTTAATTTTGTAAGCAAAGTGAGTACATATGAAAACTAAGACCCCCGATACACTACTCGGTGTGGAGGTGAGTCGACGTGGGCTGATGAGAACAACCGCTATTGGCGGGCTCGCGGCGGCAGGAAGCGCCTTCACTTTACCTTTTTCCCGACTCGTCAGCGCCGCTGACGCCATTTCTCCACCTTCCACCAGTGAAAAAGTTGTCTGGAGTGCCTGTACGGTCAACTGCGGTAGCCGATGCCCGCTGCGCATGCATGTCGTGGATGGCGAGATTAAATACGTCGAAACTGATAATACAGGCGATGATAACTACGATGGATTGCATCAGGTTCGCGCCTGCCTTCGTGGCCGCTCAATGCGCCGTCGTGTCTACAACCCCGATCGTCTGAAATATCCGATGAAGCGCGTTGGCAAACGCGGCGAAGGTAAATTCGAGCGAATCAGTTGGGAGGAAGCATACGACACAATCGCGCAGAATATGACGCGTCTTATTAAAGACTACGGTAACGAATCCATCTATCTGAATTATGGTACCGGTACGCTGGGCGGCACAATGACGCGTTCGTGGCCACCGGGAAAAACGTTGGTGGCACGCCTGATGAACTGTTGTGGCGGTTACCTTAACCATTATGGCGACTACTCCTCGGCACAAATTGCTGCGGGGCTTAATTACACTTACGGTGGCTGGGCGGCGGGTAACAGTCCGTCAGATATCGAAAACAGCAAACTGGTCGTGCTATTTGGTAACAACCCTGGCGAAACGCGTATGAGCGGTGGTGGGGTGACCTATTATCTTGAACAGGCGAGGGCAAAATCGAATGCCCGAATGATTATCGTCGATCCGCGTTATACCGATACCGGCGCAGGGCGTGAAGATGAGTGGATCCCCATTCGTCCCGGTACAGACGCCGCACTGGTAAATGGCATTGCATGGGTGCTGATTACGGAAAACCTTGTTGATCAGCCATTCCTCGATAAGTACTGCGTTGGTTACGACGAAAAAACGTTGCCAGCCAGTGCACCTGTCAATGGTCATTACAAAGCCTATATTCTTGGGCAGGGGAAAGACGGTGTGGCCAAAACGCCTGAGTGGGCGTCGACAATTACCGGTGTGCCTGCTGAGCGTATTGTGAAGCTGGCACGAGAAATCGGTAGCACCAAACCCGCGTTTATCAGCCAGGGATGGGGGCCACAGCGCCATGCCAACGGTGAGATTGCGACCCGTGCAATTTCAATGCTGGCTATCCTGACAGGCAATGTCGGAATCCATGGCGGCAACACAGGGGCGCGCGAGGGGTCTTATGCCCTGCCATTCGAACGGATGCCGACGCTGGACAATCCGGTACAAACCAGTATTTCCATGTTCTTATGGACGGATGCCATTGAGCGCGGGCCTGAGATGACGGCGCTGCGTGATGGTGTGCGCGGAAAAGAGAAGCTGGACGTGCCGATTAAGATGATCTGGAACTATGCTGGTAACTGCCTCATCAACCAGCATTCAGATATCAACCGTACGCATAACATCCTGCAGGATGATAAAAAATGCGAGCTGATTGTGGTGATTGATTGCCATATGACGTCATCAGCAAAATATGCCGATATTTTGCTACCAGATTGCACGGCGTCTGAGCAGATGGACTTCGCGCTTGATGCCTCCTGCGGCAATATGTCTTACGTCATTTTTAATGATCAGGTCATCAAGCCGCGTTTCGAGTGTAAAACCATCTACGACATGATGTCCGGGCTGGCAAAACGTCTTGGCGTTGAGCAGCAGTTTACCGAAGGTCGCACGCAGGAAGAGTGGATGCGTCACCTGCACGCGCTTTCACGCAAAGCGATCCCGGATTTGCCGGATTTTGACACCTTCCGTCAGCAGGGAATGTTCAAACAGCGCGATCCGGATGGGCACTACGTCGCCTATAAAGGGTTCCGCGACGATCCACAGGCCAACCCGCTGACCACACCGTCAGGTAAGATCGAGATCTATTCAGAAGCGCTGGCAACGATCGCGGCAACCTGGGAATTACCGGAAGGGGATGTTATCGACCCGCTGCCGATATATACCCCAGGGTTTGAGAGTTACAACGATCCGCTGAACAAAACATTCCCCTTACAGCTTACTGGTTTCCACTATAAGTCCCGTACGCACTCAACCTATGGCAACGTTGAGGTATTGAAAGCGGCCTGTCGACAGGAGATGTGGATCAACCCGCTTGATGCGCGCAAACGTGGGATAAGCAACGGTGATCGCGTACGCATTTTTAACGATCGTGGCGAAGTTCATATTGAAGCGAAGGTGACACCGCGCATGATGCCGGGCGTCGTCGCGTTGAGTGAAGGCGCCTGGTATGCGCCGGATGCGAAAGGCATAGACCAGGCGGGTAGTATCAACGTCCTGACGACTCAGCGTCCTTCACCGTTGGCGAAGGGTAACCCATCGCACACTAACCTTGTTCAGGTCGAGAAGGCGTAAGGAGTAAAAGATGGCTACGCAATATGGATTTTATATCGACTCCGCACGCTGCACCGGCTGCAAAACCTGTGAGCTTGCGTGTAAGGATTACAAGAACTTAACCCCAGATGTCAGCTTCCGCCGCATTTACGAATACGCGGGGGGAGACTGGCAAGAGGATAACGGTGTCTGGCACCAGAACGTTTTCGCCTATTACCTCTCCATCGCCTGTAACCACTGCGAGGATCCGGCCTGTACCAAAGTCTGCCCCAGCGGGGCGATGCACAAACGCGAAGATGGCTTTGTGGTGGTGGACGAAGATATCTGCATCGGCTGTCGTTACTGCCATATGGCCTGCCCGTACGGCGCGCCGCAGTTCAACGCCGAAAAAGGCCATATGACCAAATGCGACGGCTGCTACAGTCGTGTCGCCGAGGGGCATAAGCCGATTTGCGTGGAATCCTGCCCGCTGCGTGCGCTGGACTTCGGTCCCATTGAAGAGCTGCGTAAAAAATACGGTGAGCTGGCGGCTGTCGCCCCGCTCCCGGCGTCGCACTTCACCAAACCGTGCATTGTGATTAAACCTAACGCCAACAGCCGCCCGACAGGGGATACCACCGGCTATCTGGCAAACCCGCGGGAGGTGTGAGATGGGTAACGGATGGCATGAATGGCCGCTGATGATCTTCACTGTCCTTGGCCAGTGTGTGGTGGGTGGCTTCATTGTACTGGCTGTGGCGCTCCTGAAAGGAGATGCTCACTCCGGGACGCAGCAACGTATTGTCCGCGTGATGTTCGGTCTGTGGGTGCTGATGGGTATTGGTTTTATTGCATCAATGCTGCACCTTGGTACGCCAATGCGGGCGCTGAACTCCCTTAACCGGGTCGGCTCCTCAGCGTTAAGCAATGAAATTGCCTCAGGATCGCTGTTTTTTGCTGTGGGTGGTATCGGTTGGCTGCTGGCTATGGCAGGAAAATTGTCGCAGGGTTTGCGCCAGCTGTGGCTCATTGTGACGGCAGTACTGGGCGTGGTGTTTGTCTGGATGATGGTGCGCGTATACAACACCATTGATACGGTACCGACCTGGTACACGCTCTGGACGCCGCTCAGTTTCTTCCTAACGCTATTCATTGGCGGCCCGCTACTTGGCTATTTGTTGCTGCGCATAGTGGGCGTTGAAGGCTGGGCAATGCGACTGCTGCCAGTGATTACTTTGCTTGCACTGGTTGCCAGTATGGTTGTCGTGCTGATACAGGGAAGTGAACTTGCGTCTGTTCATAGCTCCGTCCAGCAGGCGTCTGCGCTGGTACCGGATTACGGGGTGTTAATGGCATGGCGCGTCGTTGCGCTGGTCCTGGCTGTAGTATGCTGGGTGGCACCGCAACTGAAAGGCCACTACCCGGCGGTCCCGTTACTGAGTCTGGCATTTGTCCTGGTGCTGGTGGGGGAAATGATTGGTCGTGGTGTATTTTACGGCCTGCACATGACCGTGGGTATGGCGGTGGCAGGGTAACGTTGTAACAGCCGGGGCGGAAGTCCCGGCTTTTCAGGGCTGTTTTCACAAGAAATCATCATGAATTTTTTCAACTGAACCCTGTCGATGCCATTCTGATATAAGCCAGTCTAATCAATCACGTAATGAAACTTTTAACCCTACGGAAACTTCGCTGGATTAGTTTTATATATCGTCCTGGCGTAAAACGTACCGATGGATAAAAGTGGTAGATTGACAATGTTTTTGCCAGTGGCATGATGCGCACGAATCTTGAACTTCCTCACGGTTTTTACCCATGCCCACTTATACTCGCCCAGTGCTTTTGTTGCTCTGTGGCTTGCTGCTGTTGACGCTGGCGATTGCAGTGCTGAACACGCTCGTCCCGCTTTGGCTCGCCCATGAAAACATGCCTACCTGGCAGGTTGGTATGGTCGGTTCATCCTATTTTACCGGCAACTTATTGGGGACACTGCTGACCGGGCGTGTGATCCAGCGGCTTGGGTTTAACCGCAGTTATTACATTGCATCCATCATCTTTGCGGTTGGCTGCGCAGGGCTGGGGCTGAATGTGGGTTTCTGGAGCTGGCTTAGCTGGCGTTTCGTCGCGGGTATCGGTTGCGCAATGATTTGGGTTGTGGTGGAAAGCGCATTGATGTGCAGCGGAACATCCCGTAATCGCGGGCGCTTACTGGCGGCCTATATGATGGTCTATTACGTGGGCACGGTGCTGGGGCAGTTGATGGTGAGCAAACTGTCCACTGAACTGATGCATGTGCTGCCCTGGGCGGTGGGGTTAATACTGGCGGGGATTTTACCGTTACTCTTCACGCGCATTATGGAGCAGCGCGATGAATCTCACGGTACTACGGCAATCTGGCCTATGCTTCGCCTTCGTCAGGCGCGGCTTGGCGTTAATGGCTGCATTATTTCCGGGATCATTCTGGGCTCCTTGTATGGACTGATGCCGCTTTATCTGAACCATAAGGGCATCAGTGATGCGGGTATTGGGTTCTGGATGGCGTTAATGGTGAGCTCCGGTATCATTGGGCAATGGCCAATTGGCCGCCTGGCAGATCGTTTTGGACGACTGCTGGTGCTGCGTGTTCAGGTCTTTGTTGTGATCCTTGGTTGTTTCGCAATGCTCAGCAACGCGGCGATGGCCCCGGCGTTGTTTGTATTGGGGACTGCCGGTTTCACGCTCTATCCGGTGGCGATGGCGTGGGCCTGCGAAAAAGTCGAATACCATCAACTGGTGGCGATGAACCAGGCTTTGCTGCTGAGCTATACCGTTGGCAGCCTCTCAGGACCAACGCTGACCGCAATGCTGATGCAGAGCTATTCCGACAGTCTGCTGTTTATCATGATTGCCAGCGTGTCCTTTATCTATCTGCTAATGCTGATGCGTAAAGCTGGTCAGCATCCAACGCCAGTGGCGCATGCCTGATTTTAAGCCTGCATACGCAGGCTTTTTCTCTTTACAGACGAAAATTCTCCATTATGGGAGTTCTCCCTATTGTGACCCGTTGAATATCTCAGATATTCTGCGCCTGGACTCACTTTAAGAAGGCCTCCATCATGATGTCTTTACGTCGTTTCAATACTGCCGCATTGGCTGTCTTTCTCGCATGTTCCCTCGTATCCATACCTGCTATGGCTAATCCCGGTAATGGGAATGGTAATGGCGGAGGGCAGGGCAATAGCGGCAACCATGGTAATTCCGGCTCACATGGTGATAACGGAAATCATTCGGCAAATAATCAACACAAATCCGCTAAACAAAAAGACGGTAATGATGTTTCAGTGAATGTCAGCTACGACCGTGCGCGTACGCTGGCTGTGAATTATGGCTTGACGGGCTATGACTCTTTGCCGCCGGGAAACGCAAAAAACGTTGCGCGCGGTAAAGCACTACCGCCAGGTATTGCGAAGAAAACGGTGCCTGCGTCTATGCTGGGGCAGTTACCATCCTATCCGGGATATGAATGGCGAATTGTAGGCGACGACTTAGTTTTGGTGGCGCTGAGTACTGCCGTTGTGACGGCAATTATTAATGGTGTATTCAAATAAAATAATAACGCCCGGGAAACCGGGCGTTTTAATTAATACATCACTTTGTGATCATACTGTTCCAGGATGCCTTTCACGCGCTCCATGGTCTCTTTCTTCGGCGGATGAACGCCATCCAGTTTGTACTCTTCACCCATCGCTACCCATTTGTGTTTACCCAGCTCATGGTAAGGCAGCAGTTCGATTTTCTCGACATTGCCCATATCGCGGGTAAATTCACCGAGGCGATGCGCGGAGTCGTCATCGTCAGACCAGCCCGGTACAACAACGTAGCGGATCCAGACCTTAATGTTTTTATTCGCCAGGTATTTCGCGAATTCCAGCGTACGGTGATTAGAAACGCCCACCAGATCCTGATGAATTTCATCATTCATCTGTTTGAGATCGAGCATCACCAGGTCAGTCACTTCCAGCAGCTCATCAATCACCGGATCGTAACGGCGAACAAAGCCATTAGTATCAAGACAGGTATGAATGCCCTCTTTTTTGCAGGCGCGGAACCAGTCGCGGACAAACTCTGCCTGCAAAATGGCTTCTCCGCCAGAGGCAGTCACGCCGCCGCCGGACGCATTCATAAAGTGACGATAGGTCACCACGTCTTTCATCAGATCTTCGACGGTGATTTCTTTGCCGCCATGGGTGTCCCAGGTATCGCGGTTATGGCAATACAGGCAACGCATCAGGCAGCCCTGGAAGAAGGTGATAAAGCGGATACCCGGGCCATCAACGGTGCCACAGGATTCAAAGGAGTGGATGCGACCAATAACTGACATTGCGGTGTTTTCTCCAGATGTGGCCCATCCGGGGCCTGTATTGATGCACAGCTCACCGGCTGTGTTTAAGTCTATTTTGGCTGATATCCATCGTTTTGGCATAGATATCTGGCAAAGCAGACTGGAGAGGGGTGTTAAAAAGGCCCCACTTGTGTGGAGCCTTTATTGTACGCTTTTTGAATCGCGATTTCAGTCACTACCCGTCGTCTTTCAGGCTGCATATTTGTTGGCTTCGTTTACTCACCCGAATCACTTACGTGAGTAAGCTCATCGGGATTCGCGCACTTGCCGCTTTGATGCAACCCGAAATCCATCGGGTTACACCAATTACATGGTCTGAGTGAAAGTACGGGTAATAACGTCCTGCTGCTGTTCTTTAGTCAGGGAGTTAAAACGTACTGCGTAGCCAGATACACGGATGGTCAGCTGCGGATATTTTTCCGGATGTTCCATCGCATCGAGCAGCATTTCGCGGTTCATTACGTTCACGTTCAGGTGCTGACCACCTTCGATGGACGCTTCATGGTGGAAGTAACCATCCATCAGACCTGCCAGGTTAGTCTTACGAACTTCGTCGTCTTTGCCCAGTGCGTTCGGAACGATAGAGAAGGTGTAAGAGATACCATCTTTAGCGTAGGCAAACGGCAGTTTAGCAACGGAAGTCAGAGAAGCAACAGCACCTTTCTGGTCACGGCCATGCATCGGGTTAGCACCTGGTCCGAACGGCGCACCTGCGCGACGACCGTCTGGGGTGTTACCGGTTTTCTTACCATACACAACGTTAGAGGTGATGGTCAGAACAGACTGTGTCGGGATGGCGTTACGGTAAGTAGTCAGTTTCTGAATTTTCTTCATGAAACGTTCTACCAGGTCAACAGCCAGGTCATCTACACGCGCATCGTTGTTACCAAACTGCGGGTATTCGCCTTCGATTTCGAAGTCAACAGCCAGACCGTCTTCGTCACGAATCGGTTTAACTTTCGCATATTTGATAGCAGACAGGGAGTCAGCCGCAACGGACAGACCTGCGATACCACACGCCATGGTGCGAATAACGTCACGGTCATGCAGCGCCATCAGGGAGGCTTCGTAGCTGTATTTGTCATGCATATAGTGGATGACGTTCAGCGCGGTGACATACTGTTTAGCCAGCCAGTCCATGAAGTGATCCATACGATCCATCACTTCAGCGAAGTTCAGCACATCGCCTTTGATCGGCTCAGATTTCGGACCAACCTGCATTTTCAGTTTTTCATCAACGCCGCCGTTGATGGCATACAGCATGGTTTTCGCGAGGTTAGCACGCGCACCGAAGAACTGCATTTGTTTACCAACGACCATCGGGCTTACGCAGCAAGCGATAGCATAGTCATCGTTGTTGAAGTCAGGACGCATCAGATCATCGTTCTCATACTGCAGAGAAGAGGTATCGATGGAGACTTTTGCAGCAAATTTCTTGAAGTTCAGTGGCAGTTTTTCAGACCACAGAATAGTGATGTTCGGCTCCGGAGACGGCCCCATGGTGTACAGGGTGTTCAGGAAACGGAAGCTGTTTTTGGTAACCAGAGTACGGCCATCAACGCCCATACCACCGATAGATTCAGTTGCCCAAATCGGGTCACCGGAGAACAGTTCATCATACTCAGGGGTACGCAGGAAGCGGACCATACGCAGTTTCATGACCAGGTGGTCAACCATTTCCTGCGCTTCTTGTTCGGTGATTTTGCCTGCTTTCAGGTCGCGTTCAATGAACACGTCCAGGAAGGTAGCGGTACGACCGAAGGACATTGCTGCGCCGTTCTGGGATTTAACAGCAGCCAGGTAGCCGAAGTAAGTCCACTGGATAGCTTCCTGAGCGGTAGTAGCCGGACCAGAGATATCGCAACCGTATTTAGCGGCCATCTCTTTGATCTGACCCAGAGCACGGTGCTGTTCAGCGATTTCTTCACGCAGACGGATAGTCGCTTCCAGGTTTACGCCGTTTTCCATGTCAGACTGCAGAGACAGGAACTGAGCGTATTTGTCTTTCATCAGGAAGTCGATACCGTACAGCGCAACGCGACGGTAGTCACCGATGATACGGCCACGGCCATAGGCATCCGGCAGACCGGTCAGCACGCCAGATTTACGGCAATTCAGGATGTCTTTGGTGTAAACGTCAAAAACGCCCTGGTTATGAGTTTTGCGGTATTCAGTGAAGATTTTTTTCAGGGCCGGGTCCAGCTCGCGGTTGTACGCTTTGCAGGAACCTTCAACCATTTTGATACCACCGAACGGGATAATCGCACGTTTCAGCGGTGCTTCAGTCTGCAGACCAACGATTTTCTCAAGCGCTTTGTTGATGTAGCCAGCGTCGTGAGAGGTGATGGTAGAAGCAACAGAGGTGTCGAAGTCAACAGGCGCGTGAGTGCGGTTTTCCTGTTTAACGCCTTCCATTACTTTGTCCCACAGCGTGGTGGTCGCATCAGTTGCGCCAGCCAGGAAGGACTCGTCACCCTCGTAAGGGGTATAGTTTTTCTGGATAAAGTCGCGTACGTTGACTTCTTTCTGCCAGTCACCTTTCGCAAAACCTTCCCAGGCTGTGGCTAACTTTTCATTAAGCTCGGACATGTAACACCTACCTTCTTAAGTGGATTTTTTATTTACTGCCTGAAACAAGCATCAATTAATGATGATTATCGCCACGCAGGTAAATGACCCAGTATGTCAACCCAACTAACAATCCTCCACCAATGATATTCCCAATTGTTACCGGAATCAGATTATCGGTGATGAAATTTGCAATAGTCAGGTGAGAAAAACTTTCCGGGCTGGAGCCGATAGCGGTCCAGAACTCCGGGCTCGCAAAGTGACGGATTACGATACCCATCGGAATCATAAACATGTTTGCGATACTGTGCTCAAAACCGCTGGCAACAAACATGGCCACCGGCAGCACCATAATCAACGCTTTATCGGTCAGACTGCGACCTGAGTAGCTCATCCATACGGCCAGACAGACCATCAGGTTCGCCAGAATACCCAGTGCGACAGCTTCAATAAAGGTATGGTGCAGTTTGTGGTCGGCTGTTTGCAGGACATTCAGGCCCCAGCCGCCATTTGCTACCATATACTCCCCGGATAACCACATCAGCAGCACGAACAACAATGCGCCAATCAGGTTACCGATATAGACGTTTACCCAGTTACGAGCCAATTGGCCCCAGGTGATACGCCCACTGGCTTTCGCCACCACGATCAACACCGTTGATGTGAAAAGGTCTGCGCCGCAGATGACGCAAAGAATTAACCCTAATGAGAAGCATATCCCACCAACCAGTTTAGCCATGCCGTACGGCATTGATGCTGTCCCTGTGGTGGCAGTAATATAAAAAACAAACGCGATGGAGATAAAGACACCTGCTGTAATCGCCAAAAAGAACGTTGTCAGCGGTTTCTTAGTTGCTTTGTAGACACCTGCTTCTTCGGCAACTTTGGCCATCGCAGCTGGAAGTATTAGATCAAAAGGGTTGTCAGCTTTCACACTAACTCTCTCTTTATTTAAGTCGGCGACGAGATACTAACAAAGCATTATAGAAGAGAATTTGATATGGATCATATCTCGCCTGGCTTATAGGACTGCAAAGTGCATGGTTTTTCAGCAAATGCAGAGTAACGTGTTGATTATCCAAGTAAAAATAAAGTTTAAAATTTGCAAATACAGTTGAATTTTTTTATGCGGCCTCCCAAACAACAGTTAATTAAAATGGGGTAATTGCCATAAAGAGTAACAATAATCCTTGGGTTTATATAAATATATTCACCCAAGGTTAACTTAATTATTACAATTGGCACTCATTGCCGAAATATAAATAAAAAGGGGCAATGAAATTGCCCCGTAATATAACGTAGACCTGTGATTAAGCCTACAGATTGTCGTGTTACTTGTCGTTAATTCGACCAAAAGGCACGTTTGGCCCGTTGTAATTTTTCGTAAGCCGCTAACAAGCCCTGATGCGCCGGAAACGCCGTCAGTGAACCATCCGCTGCCTGCAGACCATAGAAAGGCGCTTCTCCGCTTAGCGCCGCGCTGGCCGCTTCAACCGCATCTGCACCGTACATGCGCACAAAAGCATTCAGATATTGCAGCGGCTGACGCTCTTCTTCCTGAGACAGTTGCAACAGCGTTTGCAAGCAGCGGTAATAATTGATGCGCTCAGCGCTAAAGACCGAACCGTTGAATTCAATTGTCCATTCCGTCCACGAGAGCGCCTGATCAAGGTCGCCACCCGCCAGCGCGAGCATCGCTTTCAGTTCGCCAATACGCAGCGTAAACCAGCCATTGTCTTTACCGGTCGCCACACCCAGCAGCTCCCGGACGCGGGTGAAATCGTCATGACCTTCTTCATCAAGCTGATCGATAAGATTCAGGTAGTCTTCTTTTTCCCACTCGCTGCCTGGCAGAGAGAGGATTGTTTCACGCAGATGGCTGCCCATGCTGTTGTTTGCCAGCCAGAGATCTTCCGCCGGATAAATATCTGACATGCCCGGAACCAGGATGCGGCAGGCGTAAACGCCCAGATGCTCGTAGTCGGCGATGTACACTTCTTTATCTTCTGCATTGAAGATGGCCATCAGGGTGGCAAACTCTTCTTCGGTTGTTCCGGCAAAGCTCCAGTCAGCAAACGGGTAGTCTGCATCCTGCTTGAACAGATCCCAGGAGATCGAACCGCTGGAGTCGATAAAGTGCGTTTCGAGGTTGGTATGCTCTGCGACTTCTTCATCATCAAACGTCGGCGGGGTAAAGACATCCAGATCTTTCAGGCTGCGGCCCTGCAGCAGTTCGGTCACGGTACGTTCGAGTGCCACGCCAAAATCCGGGTGTGCGCCGAATGAGGCAAAGCAGGTGCCGTTAGCCGGGTTAAACAGGACAACGCAAATCACCGGATATTGACCGCCCAGCGAGCCATCATAGGCAAAAATCGGGAAACCTTCGGCTTCCAGTTTCTCAATAGATGCCACAACGCCAGGATAGCGTGCAAGAACCTCGGCAGGAATTTCAGGCAGGCTGATACGTTCGCTGATGATACGGTTTTTAATATGACGTTCGAAAACCTCGGACAAACCCTGGACGCGAGCTTCATTACGGGTATTGCCCGCTGACATGCCATTGGAGACATACAGGTTACCGACGATATTCATCGGAATATAGACGGTTTGTTCATCTGACTGGCGGGTAAAGGGCAGGGCGCAAATCCCGCGTTCTTCATTGCCGGACTGCAGATCGATCAGCATGCCTGCCGTCAGTTCGTTTTCCGGATCGTAAAATGCGCGCAGACGCGGATCGAGAATGCCTTCCGGCAGTGTGTCGTCTTCGGTCAGCGGGAACCATTTCTCATTTGGATAATGGACGAATGGACCATTAGCCACTTCATCACCCAGCCAGAAATCGGCAAAAAAATAGTTAGTGGACAGACGCTCAAAATATTCACCCAGCGCAGATGCCAGTGCCGCCTTTTTGGTTGCGCCTTTACCGTTAGTAAAGCACAGCGCGCAGTCTTTATCGCGAATGTGCACGGACCAGACGTTCGGTACCGGGTTTAGCCAGGAAGCTTCTTCAATATTGAAGCCGAGGTCGAGCAGTTTTTGCTGGAAGCGAGCGATGGAATCTTCCAGTGCGGCGTCTTTGCCGGGGATATAGGTTTGCGTCATAGCAGTCACTTTTTTGTACGTAAAGCGGGCAATCATACGGGTTTTACGTGACTGACGCTATCTTCGGGACCCGGTCTGCGAAAATAAAACTTTTGACTATCATTAATGAACCTAACTTGTTGTTCGGACATAAAAAAATGAAAGCGTTTGATCTCCAACGCATGGCGTTGGATAAGGTTCCTCTGGAGTTTCTTGGCGAAGTGGCGCTTCGCAGCCTCTATACCTTTGTTTTGGTCTTTATATTTCTCAAAATCACGGGGCGGCGCGGCGTGCGTCAGATGTCGCTCTTTGAAGTATTAATCATCCTGACATTAGGCTCAGCGGCAGGCGACGTTGCGTTTTATGACGATGTGCCCATGCTTCCGGTTCTGGTGGTATTTGTTACCCTGGCCGTACTGTACCGCTTAGTGATGTGGTTCATGACGCACAGCGAGAAACTGGAGGATCTGCTGGAAGGTAAGCCTGCCATCATTATTCACGAAGGGGAGTTTGTCTGGGAGAAATTAGATAAGCAGAACATGACGGAATTTGAATTCTTTATGGAACTACGCATCCGTGGCGTCGATCATCTTGGTCAGGTGAGGCTGGCTATCCTGGAGACCAATGGTCAACTGAGTGTCTTTTACTATACGGATGAGGATGTAAAACCGGGTCTGTGTATTTTGCCTAAGGCATTTTCTGAACGTTTCACTACCATACCGGAAGCGGGAGACTACGCCTGCGTTCAATGCAGTAAAATCATTGCCATGCCGGCGGGTTGCCATCAATTATGTCCGCGTTGTGCAAATCCAGAATGGTCGAAGGCCAGTCGGGGAATTCGGGTAACGTGATAGCCATTATGTCGGTTTTATGACGATTCAGCGGAAGAATGTTTTGTGTGACAGCGACCGCATATTTGGGGTCATAAGTTTTAGACATTGCGGCGCGTGTCACTGAATGATAAAACCGATATCCACTGTTATAACTTATTGCTTTTAGCGTGGTGAGGGGAAATGGCTCAGGTCTTTAATTTCAGTTCAGGTCCGGCAATGTTACCGGCAGATGTACTTAAACAGGCTCAACAGGAACTTTGTGACTGGCATGGTCTTGGTACATCAGTGATGGAAATCAGCCACCGTGGTAAAGAATTTATTCAGGTGGCTGAGGAAGCAGAAAAGGATTTTCGCGATCTGCTGAATATTCCCTCGAACTACAAAGTTTTGTTCTGCCATGGCGGCGGCCGTGGTCAGTTTGCCGGTATACCGTTGAACATCCTCGGTGATAAAACCACTGCAGATTATGTTGACGCAGGTTACTGGGCGGCGAGTGCAATCAAAGAAGCAAAAAAATACTGCTCCCCAAATGTTATCGACGCAAAAATCTCTGTTGAGGGGCTGCGTGGTGTGAAGCCAATGAGCGAGTGGCAACTGAGCGATAACAGCGCCTATTTGCACTTCTGCCCGAACGAAACCATTGACGGTATTGCCATCAATGAAACGCCGAACTTTGCGGCCGATGTTGTTGTAACGGCGGATCTCTCTTCCACTATTCTGTCCACTCCGCTGGATGTTTCCCGCTACGGTGTGATTTATGCCGGTGCGCAGAAAAATATCGGCCCGGCAGGCTTAACGCTGGTGATCGTTCGTGAGGATTTGCTGGGTAAAGCGCATCAATCTTGCCCTTCAATTCTGGATTACACCATCCTGGCGGAAAATGACTCCATGTTTAACACGCCGCCGACGTTTGCCTGGTATCTTGCTGGCCTCGTCTTCAAATGGCTGAAAAACAACGGCGGCGTTGCAGCCATGGACCGTATTAATCAGCAAAAAGCTGATCTGCTCTATGGTGTCATTGATAAAAGCGATTTCTACCGTAACGATGTTGCCAAAGCGAACCGTTCTCGCATGAACGTTCCGTTCCAGTTGGCTGACAACGCGCTCGACAAAGTTTTTCTGGAAGAGTCGCTGGCGGCAGGGCTGCATGCACTGAAAGGCCACCGTGTGGTTGGGGGTATGCGTGCCTCTATCTATAATGCGATGCCGCTGGAAGGCGTAAAAGCGCTGACCGACTTTATGGCTGACTTCGAACGTCGCCACGGCTAAATTTGGCTTGCCCCGTACCCCCGTAGCCTGGCTGCGGGGGTTTTTATTCTGTTTGTTGAGAGTTGAGTTTCATGGAATCCCTGACGTTACAACCCATCGCGCGGGTAGATGGCACCATTAATCTGCCTGGTTCAAAAAGTGTTTCCAACCGCGCCTTGTTGCTGGCCGCCTTCGCACAGGGCACCACCGTTCTGACCAATCTTCTGGACAGCGACGATGTGCGCCATATGCTCAATGCGCTCAGTGCGTTGGGAGTTTCCTTCACGCTGTCTGCGGATCGTACCCGCTGTGAAGTAACCGGCGTCGGTGGACCGTTAACGGCGGAAAAACCGCTGGAATTATTCCTGGGTAATGCAGGTACGGCAATGCGACCGTTGGCAGCAGCGCTGTGCCTTGGCAACAATGACATTGTCCTGACCGGCGAACCGCGCATGAAAGAACGTCCGATTGGCCATCTGGTGGATGCGCTACGGCAGGGCGGCGCGCAGATTGATTATCTGGAACAGGAAAATTATCCGCCTCTGCGTCTGCGCGGCGGGTTCAGCGGCGGCGTCGTCGAGGTTGACGGCAGTGTATCGAGCCAGTTTTTGACTGCATTGCTGATGACCGCTCCGCTTGCAACGCAGGATACCGTTATCTCCATTAAAGGAGACCTGGTTTCCAAGCCCTATATCGACATTACGTTGCATCTGATGAACACTTTCGGTGTCGAGGTTGAAAATCAGCAATATCAGCGCTTTGTCGTGCGTGGTAAGCAGCAGTACATCTCTCCGGGGCACTATCTGGTAGAAGGTGATGCGTCCTCTGCCTCCTATTTCCTGGCGGCCGGCGCGATTAAAGGCGGCACGGTGAAAGTCACCGGTATTGGGCGCAACAGCGTGCAGGGCGATATTCGTTTTGCCGACGTACTGGAAAAAATGGGTGCGCAGGTTGTCTGGGGTGATGATTTTATTTCTTGTACGCACGGTGAACTGAACGCCATTGATATGGATATGAACCATATTCCTGATGCGGCGATGACCATTGCGACGGCGGCGTTATTTGCGCGCGGTACTACCACGATGCGTAACATCTATAACTGGCGCGTTAAAGAAACCGACCGTCTTTTTGCCATGGCGACAGAACTGCGTAAAGTCGGCGCCGAGGTGGAGGAGGGTGAAGATTATATTCGCGTAACCCCACCTGCCCACATTCAGTATGCGGAAATAGGCACCTATAATGACCACCGTATGGCAATGTGCTTCTCGCTGGTGGCGTTGTCGGATACACCTGTCACGATCCTCGATCCGAAATGTACCGCCAAAACATTCCCTGACTATTTCGAGCAACTGGCGCGTATCAGTACGCTTGCCTGATTCTGTTCCTGTTGCTTTGCTGCTGACGCCGACTTTTGTCGGCGTTGTTGTTTTCTCCGCCTTGCTGCCTTCCCCATTGAATGCTATTTTTGCGTATCATCTTAATATAAGGTGATGATTTATATATATTTTATATGTTTAATCAACGGATGATTCACATGACAAATACAAAGAAACTTCTGGCATTAGCCGTGGCAGCGGTAGTGCTGGTAGGTTGCAAAAATATGAATGCTAATATGCTTGCCAGCTCGGGTGTCTCTGCCTTTAAAGCGGCAACATTATCGGATGCTGATGTCAAAGCGCTGTCGAACGATGCCTGTAAGCAGATGGATGCCACCAACAAAGTGGCGGGCGCATCAAGTAAATATACAAAACGCCTGAATACAATAGCGAAAGCATTGGGCAACAATGCCGACGGTACGCCTGTTAATTATAAAGTCTATTTAACGTCGGATGTGAATGCCTGGGCAATGGCGAACGGCTGCGTTCGTGTTTACAGTGGCCTGATGGACATGATGACAGATAACGAAGTCGAGGCGGTTCTGGGTCATGAGCTTGGGCATGTGGCGCTGGGCCATTCGAAGAAAGCCATGCAGGCTGAATACGCGACGATTGCCGCCCGTGATGCGATTTCTGCGACCAGCGGCGTTGCGGCGCAGTTGTCCCGCTCACAGCTGGGGGATTTGGCAAATGGCGTTATCAATTCCGCATTTTCTCGCAGTCAGGAGTCGGATTCGGATGATTTTTCCTATGATTTGCTGAAAAAACGCGGCATTAAAACACAAGGGCTGGTGACCAGTTTTGAAAAACTGGCGAAAATGGACTCCGGCCACGCGAAGTCACTGTTCGATTCTCACCCGCCATCAGCGGAGCGCGCGCAGCACATTCGTGATCGTATCGCCGCAGATAAAAAGTAAATAATTGTCACTTTCGGGCTGGTAATCCTCCAGCCCCTCTATAATTGCGCAAACCTTCTTCACTCAGCACGATTCATCCCGTTATTTATACCTGGTAGTAACGGTCATTGACGTTGCAGCGTATAATGCGCGGCGTTTACGTTAACGGTATGCCTTTATGAAGGAGAAAAAGATGGCGGCAATTGCCCCGGTAATCACCATTGATGGGCCTAGCGGTGCGGGGAAAGGCACTCTGTGCAAGGCAATGGCGGAAGCGTTGCAATGGCATCTACTGGATTCAGGCGCAATCTATCGTGTGCTGGCGCTGGCGGCGCTGCACCACCATGTTGATGTCACCTCAGAAGACGTACTGGTTCCGCTGGCAGCGCATCTCGACGTACGTTTTGTCTCGACTGACGGCAACCTTGAAGTGATTCTTGAAGGTGAGGACGTGAGCGGTGAAATTCGTACGCAGGAAGTCGCTAATGCAGCATCGCAGGTTGCGGCTTTTCCACGCGTGCGTGAGGCTCTGTTACGTCGTCAGCGCGCTTTTCGTGAAGCGCCGGGCCTTATCGCCGACGGGCGCGATATGGGAACCGTCGTATTCCCCGATGCGCCAGTGAAAATTTTTCTTGACGCCTCTTCCGAAGAGCGTGCGCACCGCCGCATGCTACAGTTGCAGGAAAAGGGGTTTAGTGTTAATTTTGATCGCCTTTTATCCGAGATAAAAGAGCGCGATGACCGCGATCGTAACCGCGCCGTCGCCCCACTTGTTCCTGCAGAAGATGCTTTAGTGCTGGATTCCACCAGTTTAACTATTGAGCAAGTGATTGAAAAAGCGCTACAATATGCGCGCCAAAAACTGGCGCTCGCGTAATCGCGACAGAATTAGTAGTACCCCCGCTGCAAAGGATTGACGGCGGGTATGTGAAACAACCCCATCCGGCACGGAGCCAGGTGGACGTTAATATTAACCTGAAGATTAAACATGACTGAATCTTTTGCTCAACTGTTTGAAGAATCCTTAAAAGAAATCGAAACCCGCCCGGGTTCCATCGTTCGTGGTGTTGTTGTTGCTATCGACAAAGACGTAGTACTGGTTGACGCCGGTCTGAAATCTGAGTCTGCCATTCCGGCTGAGCAGTTCAAAAACGCCCAGGGCGAACTGGAAATCCAGGTTGGCGACGAAGTTGACGTTGCTCTGGATGCAGTAGAAGACGGCTTCGGTGAAACCCTGCTGTCCCGTGAGAAAGCTAAACGTCACGAAGCTTGGATCACGCTGGAAAAAGCGTACGAAGAAGCTGAAACTGTTACCGGTGTTATCAACGGCAAAGTCAAAGGCGGCTTCACTGTTGAGCTGAACGGTATTCGCGCGTTCCTGCCAGGTTCTCTGGTAGACGTTCGTCCGGTTCGCGACACGCTGCACCTGGAAGGCAAAGAGCTTGAATTCAAAGTCATCAAGCTGGACCAGAAGCGTAACAACGTTGTTGTTTCTCGTCGTGCCGTTATCGAATCCGAGAACAGCGCTGAACGTGATCAACTGCTGGAAAACCTGCAAGAAGGCATGGAAGTTAAAGGTATCGTTAAGAACCTCACTGACTACGGTGCATTCGTTGATCTGGGTGGCGTTGACGGCCTGCTGCACATCACTGACATGGCCTGGAAACGCGTTAAGCATCCGAGCGAAATCGTCAACGTGGGCGACGAAATCACTGTTAAAGTGCTGAAGTTCGACCGCGAGCGTACCCGTGTATCTCTGGGCCTGAAACAGCTGGGCGAAGATCCGTGGGTTGCTATCGCTAAACGTTACCCGGAAGGTACTAAACTGACCGGTCGCGTAACCAACCTGACTGACTACGGCTGCTTCGTTGAAATCGAAGAAGGCGTTGAAGGCCTGGTACACGTTTCCGAAATGGACTGGACCAACAAAAACATCCACCCATCCAAAGTTGTTAACGTTGGTGACGTAGTGGAAGTTATGGTTCTGGATATCGACGAAGAACGTCGTCGTATCTCCCTGGGCCTGAAACAGTGCAAAGCTAACCCGTGGCAGCAGTTCGCGGAAACCCACAACAAGGGTGACCGTGTTGAAGGTAAAATCAAGTCTATCACTGACTTCGGTATCTTCATCGGCCTGGACGGCGGCATCGACGGTCTGGTTCACCTGTCTGACATCTCCTGGAACGTTGCAGGCGAAGAAGCAGTTCGTGAATACAAAAAAGGCGACGAAATCGCAGCTGTTGTTCTGCAGGTTGACGCAGAGCGTGAGCGTATCTCTCTGGGCGTTAAACAGCTCGCAGAAGATCCGTTCAACAACTACGTTGCTCTGAACAAGAAAGGCGCGATCGTAACCGGTAAAGTAACTGCAGTTGACGCGAAAGGCGCAACCGTAGAACTGGCTGACGGTGTTGAAGGTTACCTGCGTGCTTCTGAAGCATCCCGTGACCGCGTTGAAGACGCAACTCTGGTTCTGAACGTAGGCGACGACGTTGAAGCTAAATTCACCGGCGTTGATCGTAAAAACCGTGTAGTTAGCCTGTCTGTTCGTGCTAAAGACGAAGCTGACGAGAAAGATGCTATCGCAACTGTTAACAACAAACAGGAAGACGGCAACTTCTCCAACGCTATGGCAGAAGCCTTCAAAGCAGCTAAAGGCGAGTAATATTTCGCCATACTTTGGACTGCCAGATGGCTGTTAGTACATCGCCTCGGTAAATTGCCGGGGCGATATTGCGAAGCAATGGTGTCTGACACGCGAAGTATGATGAGTATACTTGACAGATTACAGATTTCGTCCTGTAATCAAGCACAAAGGGCGGCTACGGCCGCCCTTGTTCAAGCTGTTAAGCTAATTTGCCCTGAAGGAAACCGGAGGAATCATGACCAAGTCAGAATTGATTGAAAGACTTGCCAGCCAGCAATCGCACATTCCCGCGAAAGCGGTGGAAGACGCGGTGAAAGAGATGCTGGAGCATATGGCCTCTACTCTTGCCCAGGGTGAGCGTATTGAGATCCGCGGTTTCGGCAGTTTTTCTCTGCACTATCGTGCACCCCGCACCGGACGTAATCCGAAAACGGGCGATAAAGTGGATCTGGAAGGGAAATACGTTCCGCACTTTAAGCCGGGTAAAGAATTACGTGACCGCGCCAATATTTATGAAGGTTAAGTTTTAATCTGTATTGAAACCTAATCATCGTGAAAAGCACCGACAGGTGCTTTTTTCATTTCTGGTCCCTGCATCCTGGAAAGCTGCTCGCAAAATGCGTGTTTTTAGATGCAAGCGCGTTTAAATCTGCCCACCCTCGCCGCAAAACAAGAAAATCATGCCAGACGGCATACGTAACGCTGGTCACACTTCCCGTAACAAGGAGGTGGGCATGCCATTACCTGCATTAGCACTTTGTGTGAACTTAGGCATATTGCCACTATTATTTCTCCCGACACTGCCTGAAATTGAACATGTCTGGATGATAGCTGTGACAGGATTACTGCTCGCCAGCAGGCATCAGCGCTACATTCGCTATGCAGGTTTTACGGTTCTGTTTTTCGCCTGGGGATTACTGGCGGCATTGCAGGTCCTGTGGCCTACACAACATTTGCCGGGTGCGAATCGGCAGGTGAGGGTAGTGATTACCGGCACCGATCATGCAACAACGCACTATGCTGACATCACCCACCTGGATGGTAAGCGCGTCATTCCCGCGGCAGGCATTACTCTCTACGGCGAATATTTGCCGCAATCTGTGTGCGTTGGTCAGCAGTGGGATATGACCATAAGAGCACGGCCTGTACATGGGCAACTCAATGATGGGGGATTCGATACTCAGCGCCATGCGTTGTCGTCGCATTTGCCGCTGACCGGTCGCTTTGTGAAGGCAAATATTGTAAATGGCCAGTGTAGTTGGCGTGGTCGATATCTGAATTCGCTGAGTACGCATCTGGAAGCGTACCCCTGGCGGCAGGTCATCATGGCGCTGGGGCTTGGTGAACGTGCGGCGCTGGATAGCGACGTAAAAGATATCATGCGCCAGACGGGCACAGCCCACCTGATGGCCATATCGGGGCTGCACATTGCACTGACAGCGATGATGGGTGCGCTACTGACCAGAGGCGTGCAGCGCTTTTTCCCCGCAAGACGAATCAACTGGCATTTACCGCTACTGATAGGTGTGGTCTGTGCTGTCTGCTATGCCAGTTTAACGGGGATGCAGCCACCCGCCTTTCGAACCAGTCTCTCTATTGGCATATGGGCTGCATTACGTCTCTCTGGACGCTTGTGGACACCATGGCAGGTCTGGGTGTGCTGCATTGCCGGTATACTTTTTATCGACCCTATTGCTGTGTTGTCGCAAAGTTTATGGCTGTCTGCTTTCGCCGTCGCGGCACTGATTTTTTGGTATCAGTGGCTCCCGTTACGGATTCAGAACCTGTGCTGGTGGCGCCGGATCCTCATCGATCTGCTGTATATCCAGGCGGGAATGACATTATTGCTGATGCCGCTGCAGGTTTTGTCTTTTCACGGCCTTAGCCTGAGTTCAATGGTAGCGAATTTAATCGCAGTACCGCTGGTTACCTTTGTCACGGTCCCACTCGTCCTCTTCGGTATGCTGCTGCATCTTATCGGCCCGCAAAGTATTGAATCATGTGTCTGGTATCTGGCTGATGGTTCTCTTGCGATTTTATTCTGGTTTCTGCAGAGTTTGCCGCTCGGCTGGATTGATGTCGATGCACGCTGGCTTGGGCTAGCCTGGCTTCCCTGGTTTTTTCTTATCATGGGAAAATTACGCTGCTGGCGCACCTTTCCTGCTGCCAGTTGTACGGCAGTTCTTCTCCTGCTATTCCCTTTTTGGCAGACCCATCGCGACGGTGACTGGGCTGTACATATGCTTGATGTAGGCCAGGGGCTGGCGATGGTTATTGAACGCAACGGTAAAGCAATTTTGTATGACACCGGGCTTGCCTGGCCGGGTGGGGATAGCGCGCAGCAACTGATTACCCCGTGGTTGCGTTGGCATCATCTGCAACCGGAAGGCATTATTCTCAGCCATGAGCATCTCGATCATCGGGGAGGGCTTAATACTCTTCTCGCCGACTGGCCATCACTGTGGGTTAAAAGCCCGTTGGGCTGGGCCGGCCATCAGCCCTGTTTTCGCGGTGAACGCTGGCAATGGCAGGGGCTTACTTTCACGGCGCACTGGCCACTCAACGGCGTGCAAATGAAGGGAAACAATCGCTCGTGCGTGGTCAAAGTCGATGACGGGCAACAAAGCATACTGCTTACGGGAGATATTGAAAGCGCAGGGGAAATGGCGATGATGAGCCATTACTGGCAGCATCTCCAGGCTACACTTATCCAGGTGCCTCATCATGGCAGCAACACCTCTTCCACGCTCCCTTTTATTCAGAGGGTGAATGGAAAGGTGGCGCTGGCATCGGCATCGCGTTACAACAACTGGCGTTTGCCGTCGGCAAAAGTGCAAAAGCGCTATCGGCAACAGGCTTACCAGTGGTTTGATACGCCGCATCATGGACAAATAACAGTCTTATTCTCGCGGCAAGGTTGGAAAACCTTAAGCTTACGCGAGCAAATTTTCCCACGTTGGTATCATCAGTGGTTTGGCGTACCTGGAGATAACGGGTAGAATATGCGGCTATTTCAACAAGTGCTGGTTTTTTGAATGCATAACGACAAAGATCTCTCTACATGGCAGACATTCCGCCGACTTTGGCCCATCATTGCGCCGTTTAAAACGGGTTTGATCGTGTCGGGAGTAGCGTTAATCCTCAACGCAGCCAGCGATACATTCATGTTATCGCTCCTCAAACCATTACTGGATGATGGTTTTGGTAAAACGGACCGCTCAGTGTTGCTGTGGATGCCACTGGTGGTTATCGGGCTGATGATTTTACGCGGCGTCACCAGCTATATATCCAGCTACTGTATTTCATGGGTTTCTGGCAAGGTGGTGATGACCATGCGCCGCCGCCTGTTTGGTCATATGATGGGGATGCCCGTATCCTTCTTCGACAAACAATCTACCGGGACGCTCCTGTCCCGCATTACCTATGACTCTGAACAGGTCGCTTCTTCCTCTTCCAGTGCGCTGATCACTGTGGTTCGTGAAGGGGCATCTATCATCGGTCTGTTTGTGATGATGTTCTATTACAGTTGGCAACTGTCGGCAATCCTCATTGTACTTGCGCCGATCGTCTCTTTTGCTATTCGCGTTGTGTCAAAGCGCTTTCGCAATATCAGCAAAAACATGCAGAACACGATGGGGCAGGTGACCACCAGCGCCGAGCAGATGCTGAAAGGGCATAAAGAAGTGCTGATGTTTGGCGGTCAGGAAGTAGAGACCAGCCGCTTTGAGAAAGTCAGTAACAAGATGCGTCTGCAGGGCATGAAAATGGTCTCTGCATCATCCATTTCTGACCCGATCATTCAGCTTATTGCCTCACTGGCGCTGGCATTTGTGCTTTATGCCGCAAGTTTCCCAAGCGTGATGGATACCCTGACGGCAGGGACCATTACCGTGGTGTTCTCGTCAATGATTGCTCTGATGCGCCCGCTTAAATCGCTGACCAACGTCAACGCACAGTTTCAGCGCGGGATGGCTGCCTGCCAGACGCTGTTCGCGATTCTGGATAGCGAGCAGGAAAAAGACGAAGGTACGCTGGTGATTGAACGTGCAAAAGGCGACGTTGAGTTCCGTGATGTGACCTTTACTTATCCGGGGCGCGAGACGCCTGCACTGCGTAATATCAACCTGAGTATTCCTGCAGGAAAAACGGTGGCACTGGTTGGCCGTTCTGGTTCAGGTAAATCGACTATGGCGAGCCTTATCACGCGCTTCTATGACATTGATAAAGGCCAGATCCTGATGGATGGTCATGATCTGCGTGAATATAAGCTGACGTCATTGCGTAACCAGGTCGCACTGGTCTCGCAAAATGTGCACCTCTTCAACGATACCGTGGCAAATAACATTGCCTATGCCCGTACGGAAGAGTACAGCCGTGAGCAGATCGAACAGGCGGCGAAAATGGCCTATGCCATGGATTTCATCAATAAGATGGACAATGGTCTGGACACCATTATCGGTGAAAACGGTGTACTGCTTTCCGGCGGCCAACGTCAGCGTATTGCGATTGCCCGTGCGCTGTTGCGTGACAGCCCCATCCTTATCCTGGATGAGGCAACATCGGCACTGGATACGGAATCCGAGCGTGCGATTCAGGCGGCGCTTAATGAATTGCAGAAAAACCGTACCTCACTGGTGATTGCACACCGCCTTTCTACGATCGAGCAGGCAGATGAAATCGTGGTGGTAGAAGATGGGCGTATCGTTGAGCGTGGAAGCCATAGCGAGCTTCTGGCGCAACGTGGTGTCTATGCGCAGTTGCATAAAATGCAGTTTGGCGAATGATTGCGCGCATCTGGTCCGGTGAATCACCGCTGTGGCTATTGTTATTACCGCTGTCCTGGCTCTATGGCCTGGTCAGCGGCATTATTCGTTTGTGCTGGCGTCTGGGGTTGAAAAAAGCCTGGCAGGCACCCGTTCCCGTTGTCGTGGTCGGTAATCTGACTGCGGGCGGCAATGGTAAAACGCCGGTAGTTGTCTGGCTGGTTGAACAGTTACAGCAGCGCGGTATCCGGGTAGGGGTGGTTTCCAGAGGGTATGGCGGTAAAGCCGCGCACTACCCGCTGTTGCTTACCCCTGACACTACGACCACCGAGGCGGGTGATGAGCCAGTGCTTATTTTCCAGCGTACGGGCGCGCCTGTCGCTGTGTCTCCCGCCAGAGTCGATGCCGTTAAAGCACTTCTGGCGGACTCACCTGTGCAACTGATCGTCACCGACGACGGCTTGCAGCACTATCGTCTGCACCGCGATAAAGAAATTGTCGTTATTGATGGCGTGCGACGTTTTGGTAACGGCTGGTGGCTTCCCGCAGGGCCGATGCGTGAGCGGGCATCGCGTCTTAAAACCGTTGACGCTGTGATCACCAACGGTGGCATTGCGCAGCCTGGCGAAATAGCCATGCGATTGCAGCCAGGGTTGGCCGTGAATTTACTTACCGGTGAGCGCCGTAACGTCAATGCGTTGCAAAATCTGGTTGCAATGGCCGGAATTGGTCATCCTCCGCGTTTTTTTGCTACGCTGCATGAAAGCGGCGCGCGTCCGGTGAAAACCGTTGCGTTGGCCGACCATCAGGCACTTTCCCGGCAGGATGTTGCGGCACTGCTTGAACCAGAGCAGACGCTTATCATGACGGAAAAAGATGCCGTCAAGTGTCGCGCCTTTGCGGAAAATAACTGGTGGTATCTGCCCGTGGATGCGCATCTTGAGGATAAGCAAGCAGAGAAGTTGTTGCAGGAACTCATAAATCTGGTGCGCTGACGCTCTTGTCGGGGCGCGCCGTGTTCTACAACCGGGAAGCCTATGTCTGTGCCACAAATCACGCTGCAAACGGCCCGTCATCTTCATCTTGCCGCTCAGGGCTTACTGAGAAAACCATCCCGTCGCGCCACCCCAGGCGACATCCTGACGACGATTCAACGTATGTCGTTGCTACAAATTGATACCATCAACATTGTGGCGCGTAGTCCCTATCTGGTACTTTTCAGCCGTCTTGGCAAATACCCTACCCAGTGGCTTGATGACGCGCTGAAAAATGGCGAACTGATGGAGTACTGGGCGCACGAAGCCTGCTTTTTACCACGTAGCGATTTTGCCTTATTCCGCCATCGTATGCTTGCCCCGGATAAGATGGGCTGGAAGTATCGCGAGGCATGGATGCAAGAGCATGCGCAGGAAATTGAGTCGCTCATCGCACACATTCAGCAAAACGGCCCCGTTCGTTCGGCTGATTTTGAACATCCGCGTAAAGGGGCCAACGGCTGGTGGGAATGGAAGCCACATAAGCGCCATCTGGAAGGGTTGTTTACCGCAGGGAAGGTGATGGTTATCGAACGCCGCAATTTCCAGCGCGTTTATGATCTTACTCATCGGGTGATGCCACACTGGAATGACGAGCGTGACTTATTGACGCAGGCTGAGGCCGAACACCTTATGCTTGCGAAGAGTGCGTGCAGCCTGGGCCTCTTTCGTGCTGAATGGCTCGCGGATTATTACCGTCTGCGCCAGCCTGCGTTACCTCTGTTGCTTGAGCGTCTCCAGGAAGAGGGCAACATTGTCCCGGTGGATATCGAAAAGCTTGGCCCCGCCTGGCTGCATACTGATTTATTGCCGCAGCTTGAACTCGCGGCAGCCGGAAAACTGACGGCAACCCATAGCGCTGTGCTCTCACCTTTCGACCCGGTTGTGTGGGATCGCAAACGGGCGGAACAACTGTTTGATTTTAGCTATCGGCTGGAGTGCTATACGCCTGCGCCAAAACGTCAGTATGGTTATTTTGTGCTGCCGCTATTGCATCGTGGCCGTCTGGTCGGGCGAATGGATGCCAAAATGCATCGCAAAGAAGCGGTGCTGGAGGTCATTGCGCTCTACCTGGAAAACGGGGTAAAACCGGGGCGCATGCTTGAAAATGGGCTTATAACCGCTATCGGTGATTTTGCCCGCTGGCAAGGCGCGCAGCGTGTTACCTTTGGAAAACTGCCGGAAGGGCTTTTTATTGAGCATCGTCAGGGGCTGGAAGTCGACGCAGCCTGACCAATGAATATGGTAAAATTTGCGGATCATGCGTCAGATCCGCCAGGAGGAAATATGGATCATCGGTTACTGGAAATCATCGCCTGCCCGGTTTGTAACGGCAAACTCTATTACAGCCAGGATAAACAAGAACTGATTTGCAAAGTGGATAGCCTCGCTTATCCCGTGCGCGAGGGCATTCCAGTGCTGCTGGAAAACGAAGCGCGCTCATTAACAGAAGAAGAGAGTCGGCCATGAGTTTCGTTGTCATTATTCCAGCGCGTTATGCGTCCACCCGTTTACCGGGCAAACCTTTGGTTGATATCAATGGGAAACCCATGGTGGTGCATGTGCTGGAACGTGCGCGTGAGTCAGGGGCGGTGCGCGTTATTGTTGCGACCGACCATGCTGATGTTGCGCGTGCGGTAGAAGCGGCGGGTGGAGAGGTTTGCATGACCCGCGCCGATCATCAGTCCGGAACGGAGCGTCTGGCCGAAGTTGTCGAAAAATGTGGTTTCAGTGATGACACCGTGATCGTCAATGTGCAAGGCGACGAACCGATGATCCCGCCGGCCATTATTCGTCAGGTGGCAGAAAACCTGGCCGCTCGCGACATTGGCATGGCTACGCTGGCAGTGCTGATTCATCATGCCGATGAAGCATTTAATCCGAACGCGGTGAAAGTGGTAACCGACGCGCAAGGCTACGCGCTCTATTTCTCGCGGGCGACCATTCCGTGGGATCGTGACCGTTTTGCTGTTTCTCGTGAGACAATTGGTGATACCTTCCTGCGTCATATCGGTATTTACGGTTATCGTGCCGGTTTTATCCGCCGTTATGTAAACTGGGAAGCCAGTCCGCTGGAAAATATCGAAATGCTGGAGCAGCTACGCGTACTGTGGTACGGCGAAAAAATTCACGTCGCTGTTGCGACGGAAATTCCGGGTACAGGGGTTGATACGCAGGAAGATCTGGTGCGCGTGCGCGCTGAAATGCGTTAATTTTCCCTTCTCAATCCCCTCACTCTGAGGGGATTTGCTTTTTTCCAGCAAATTCTCGTATTGATTTGATCTCATCAGGTGACATCCCGTCATCCGGCGCTCATTATAAAAGCAGTAGTCTTCATGAGGGCAATCTGATATGGAACAACTGCGCGCTGAATTAAGCCACCTGCTGGGTGAAAAGCTGAGCCGCATGGAATGTGTCAGCGAGAGACCTGATACGACGTTATGGTCCTTGTATGACAGCCAGGGAAATCCGATGCCGTTACTGGCGAGGAGTTTTTCCACCCCTGGCCTTGCACGTCAACTGGCATGGAAAATCTCAATGCTGGCACGCAGTGGCACGGTACGTATGCCTGTCGTGTATGGCGTAATGACCCATGAAGAACATCCAGGGCCAGATGTCCTGCTTATGGAACGCCTGCGCGGCGTGCCGGTTGAAGCGCCTGCACGTACCCCCGAACGCTGGGAACATCTGAAAGATCAAATCGTGGAAGGGTTATTGTCCTGGCACAGACAGGACAGCCACGGCTGTGTGGGAATGGTGGACAATACTCAGGAGAACATCTGGCCCTCCTGGTATCGCCAGCGGGTAGAAGTACTATGGACCACGCTGAATCAGTACCACAATACGGGGCTCACGATGCAGGATAAACGTATCCTCTTCCGCACCAGGGAGTGCCTGCCGTCGCTGTTCGAAGGGTTCAACGACAATTGTGTACTGGTGCATGGCAATTTCAATTTGCGCAGTATGTTGAAAGATGCCCGGAGCGACCAGCTTCTGGCGATGGTCGGGCCGGGTATTATGCTCTGGGCGCCGCGAGAATATGAGTTGTTCCGCCTGGCGGATGGCCCGCTGGCCGAAGGGCTGTTCTGGCATTATCTCCAGCGCGCACCGGTCGCAGAATCCTTTATGTGGCGGCGCTGGCTCTATTTGCTGTGGGATGAAGTGGCGAAACTGGTGAATACCGGCCACTTCAGTCGCCCCAGTTTTGATTTGGCGTCTAAGTCACTCCTTCCCTGGCTTTCCTGAGTCACCTTTCAACCACTGCCAGATCCGCCCTAGTGTTTCATACCCGACCCGGTCGCTGTGCATAAGCCAGACCGGGGACGGGATGGCGCGTTCCCACGGATTGAGAGGGGAAACGATAGCCATCTGATTCGCGGGAGCGGGCAGGGGATGGAGCCCCGCATTACGGAAGAAAACCATTGCCCTTGGCATATGTGATGCGGACGTCACCAGTAAAAAAGGCACATCGCCAATAGCCTGTTTGACGGCGGCAGCTTCCTCTTCGGTATCTTTCGGTGAATCCAGGGTGATGATATCGCTGCGCGGTATGCCCAGGCTCTCTGCCACTCTGGCTCCGGCTTCTGCTGTGCTGACCGGGTTCGTTTTTGCCGCCGCGCCGGTAAAGATTAATTTCGCACCAGGATTCTGATGTAACAAGCGAATGCCCTCGTTCAAACGTGGCAGGCTGTTATTAATGAGATTTGAGCTTGGTGCCCAGGCGTCATTCCAGGTGTAGCCGCCGCCCAGAACCACGATATATTTGACCGTCTCTGCGCCGCGCCAGGTGGGATAGCTATCCTCGATGGGTTTGAGCATTTTGTCCGCAACAGGTTGCAGACTCAGCAGCAGAAGAATCAACCAGCTTGCGCTAATGATGCCTTTGCCCGTTTTTTGCCAGCGACTGAACCAGACAAGCAACAGCCCAAAACCAATCAATATAAGCAATGCCGGCAGGGGCAGCATCAGGCCGCCAATGTATTTCTTGAGCGTAAAAAGCACGCGTCCGTCTCCTTTTTAACCATACAGCAGGCGTTTTGCGTGGATCTTACACCAGATGGGTTCATTCTGAGCACGGCTGTGACAAAATAGCGGTTTTGTCAGGATCGCGGAGCGGCCATGCAGGATCGTAATTTCGATGACATCGCGGAAAAATTCTCCCGCAATATCTATGGCACGACCAAAGGTCAACTGCGTCAGGCGATTCTTTGGCAGGATTTGGATAGGGTTCTCGCCGAAATGGGCGATCGCACGCTTCGTGTACTGGATGCGGGCGGCGGAGAAGGCCAGACAGCGATTCGTGTGGCAGAACGGGGTCATCATGTGACGCTGTGTGATGTGTCGCAGGAGATGATTGCGCGTGCTACCGCAGCCGCAGAAGAGAAAGGTGTGAGCGGTAACATGCATTTTGTACAATGCCCCGCTCAGGACATTGCGCAACATTTGGAATCGCCCGTCGATCTGATATTGTTCCATGCTGTGCTCGAATGGGTCGCTGAACCGGTGGACGTTTTGCGAACGCTGTGGTCGGTTTTAAAGCCCGCGGGGACATTGTCGTTGATGTTTTACAATGCTAATGGCCTGTTGATGCACAATATGGTGGCAGGTAATTTCGACTATGTGCTGGCGGGTATGCCTAAAAAGAAAAAGCGCACATTGTCCCCGGATTATCCGCGACATCCGGATGAAGTCTATAGCTGGCTGAATGCGATTGGCTGGCAGATCACGGGGAAAACGGGTGTTCGGGTGTTTCACGATTACTTACGCGAAAAACACCAACAACGTGACTGTTTTGACTCCTTGCTTGAACTTGAAACGCAATATTGTCGTCAGGAGCCGTATATCAGCCTGGGGCGTTATATCCATGTGACCGCGCTCAAGCCGCAGAGAGATGAAAGGATGAACGATGAGTGAATTTTCCCAGACAGTTCCCGAACTGGTTGCCTGGGCCAGGAAAAACGATTTCTCTATCACGCTTCCGGTAGACAGACTGTCGTTTTTGCTGGCGGTTGCCACGCTGAACGGTGAACGCCTGGATGGCGAAATGAGCGAGGGAGAGCTTGTTGATGCGTTTCGCCACGTCAGCGAAGCATTTGAACAAAGCGGCGAAACCATTGCTCAGCGTGCGAACAATGCCATAAACGATATGGTGCGTCAGCGCCTGTTAAATCGTTTTACCAGCGAACTGGCTGACGGTAATGCCATCTATCGTCTGACGCCGCTCGGCATTGGCATTACCGATTACTATATCCGCCAGCGCGAGTTTTCTACGCTGCGCCTGTCCATGCAGTTATCTATCGTGGCGGGAGAACTGAAACGCGCTGCTGATGCCGCAGATGAGGGTGGGGATGAATTCCACTGGCATCGCAACGTCTATGCGCCGTTGAAATACTCGGTGGCAGAAATTTTCGACAGCATCGATCTCACCCAGCGCGTGATGGATGAGCAGCAGCAGTTAGTCAAAGATGATATCGCTCAGTTATTGAATAAAGACTGGCGTGCGGCTATTTCAAGCTGTGAGCTGTTACTCTCCGAAACCTCCGGTACGCTGCGTGAATTACAGGATACGCTAGAGGCGGCAGGGGATAAGCTGCAGGCAAACTTATTACGTATCCAGGACGCGACGCTGGCGCATAACGATCTGGAGTTTGTCGACCGGCTGGTTTTTGATTTACAGAGCAAGCTGGACCGTATCGTCAGTTGGGGACAGCAGGCTATCGATTTGTGGATTGGCTATGATCGCCACGTACACAAGTTTATTCGTACCGCTATCGATATGGATAAAAACCGCGTATTTGCCCAGCGTTTGCGCCAGTCGGTACAGGGTTACTTCGATGCTCCCTGGGCATTGACCTATGCGAACGCCGACAGGCTGCTGGATATGCGCGATGAAGAGATTGCGTTGAGCGATGCCGAGGTTACAGGTGAGCTTCCGCCTGACCTGGAATATGAAGAGTTCAACGAAATCCGCGAACAACTTGCGGCGATGATCGAAGAACAACTGGCGATATATAAAACCAGACAAGCTCCACTGGATCTTGGGCTGGTTGTACGCGAATATCTGGCGCGGTACCCGCGCGCGCGGCATTTTGATATCGCGCGGATCGTCATTGATCAGGCGGTACGCCTCGGCGTAGCGCAAGCAGATTTCACCGGCCTGCCAGCAAAATGGCAGCCGATTAATGATTACGGAGCCAAGGTACAGGCGCATGTCATTGACAAATATTGAACAAGTGATGCCGATCAAATTGGCCCAGGCGTTGGCAAACCCACTCTTTCCGGCGCTCGACAGTGCGCTGCGCTCAGGCCGCCATATCGGCCTTGATGAGCTGGATAATCACGCCTTTTTAATGGATTTCCAGGAATTTCTGGAGGAGTTTTACGGGCGTTACAACGTTGAGTTGATCCGTGCGCCAGAAGGTTTTTTCTACCTGCGCCCGCGCTCGACAACGCTGATCCCACGCTCGGTACTGTCTGAACTGGATATGATGGTCGGTAAAATTCTTTGTTACCTCTATCTCAGCCCGGAACGTCTGGCCAATGAAGGTATCTTCACTCAGCAGGAGCTGTATGACGAGCTGATGGCGCTGGCAGACGAAGCCAAACTGTTGAAGCTGGTGAATAACCGCTCAACCGGTTCTGATTTGGATCGCCAAAAATTACAGGAAAAAGTGCGTTCCTCCCTGAACCGCCTGCGTCGTCTTGGCATGATCTGGTTTATGGGTAACGACAGCAGCAAGTTTCGTATTACCGAGTCTGTGTTCCGCTTCGGCGCGGATGTGCGCTCTGGTGACGATGCACGCGAGGCTCAGCGGCGCTTGATCCGTGACGGTGAAGCCATGCCTGTAGAAAATCACCTGCAGCTCAATGATGAGAACGAAGACAATCAGCCGGATAGTGGAGAGGAAGAATAATGATTGATCGCGGTAAATTTCGCTCACTGACGCTGATTAACTGGAACGGTTTTTTTGCCCGTACGTTTGACCTGGACGAACTGGTGACCACGTTGTCCGGGGGAAACGGTGCTGGTAAATCCACCACCATGGCGGCGTTCGTCACCGCGCTTATCCCGGACTTAACGCTGCTGCACTTCCGTAACACCACCGAGGCAGGCGCGACGTCTGGCTCTCGTGACAAAGGCCTGCACGGTAAACTGAAAGCCGGGGTCTGCTACTCTGTTCTTGATGTGATCAACTCGCGTCATCAGCGCGTGCTGGTGGGGGTTCGCCTGCAACAGGTGGCCGGTCGCGATCGTAAAGTCGACATCAAACCGTTCGCTATTCAGGGGCTGCCAACGGCGGTTCAGCCGACACAACTGCTGACAGAAACGCTTAACGAGCGTCAGGCGCGCGTGCTGCCGTTGCAGGAAGTGAAGGAAAAGCTGGATGCGATGGAAGGGGTGCAGTTTAAGCAGTTCAACTCCATCACCGATTATCATTCTCTGATGTTCGATTTGGGCATCGTCGCACGTCGCTTGCGCTCAGCATCCGATCGCAGCAAATTCTATCGCCTGATCGAAGCGTCGCTGTATGGCGGTATCTCCAGTGCGATCACCCGTTCTCTGCGCGACTATCTCTTGCCGGAAAATAGCGGTGTACGTAAAGCCTTCCAGGATATGGAAGCGGCACTGCGCGAAAACCGCATGACGCTGGAAGCGATTCGCGTTACCCAGTCGGATCGCGATCTGTTCAAGCATTTGATCAGTGAAGCGACTAACTATGTGGCGGCGGATTACATGCGCCATGCCAACGAACGACGTATTCACCTCGATCAGGCGCTGACATTCCGTCGCGATCTGTTCAGTTCACGGCAAAAGCTGGCGGCTGAGCAATACAAACATGTCGATATGGCGCGCGAACTGGCAGAACACACCGGGGCAGAAGGGGATCTTGAGGCTGACTATCAGGCCGCCAGCGATCACCTGAACCTGGTGCAGACCGCGCTGCGCCAGCAGGAAAAAATTGAGCGCTACGAGTCGGATCTGGACGAACTGCAAATCCGCCTTGAAGAACAAAATGAAGTGGTGGCCGAAGCTACCGATCATCAGGAAGAGAACGAAGCGCGCGCCGAGGCCGCTGAACTGGAAGTGGATGAGCTGAAAAACCAGCTTGCCGACTACCAACAGGCTCTGGATGTGCAGCAAACCCGCGCGATTCAGTACAATCAGGCACAACAGGCCTTACAGCGTGCAAAAGAACTTTGCCAGCTACCGGACCTGACGGCAGAAACGGCAGACGAATGGCTGGAAACCTTCCAGGCGAAAGAGCAGAAAGCTACAGAGAAACTCCTGTCGCTTGACCAACGTATGAGCGTGGCGCAAACCGCGCACAGCCAGTTTGAACAAGCTTACCAGTTGGTCGTCGCTATCAATGGTCCGCTGGCCCGTGATGAAGCCTGGGATGTCGCACGTGACCTTTTACGAGAAGGGGTAAACCAGCGCCATCTGGCAGAACAGGCGCCATCGCTGCGCGCGCGTCTGAACGAACTGGAACAGCGTCTGCGTGAGCAACAGGATGCTGAACGCATGCTGGCGGAATTCTGCAAACGGCAGAATAAACAGTACGACGCTGACGAACTTGAGGCTCTGCATCATGAGCTGGAGGCGCAAATTGCCGCGCTTTCCGAGAATGTGGCCATGGCCGGTGAGCAGCGTATGGCGTTGCGCCAGGAGCTGGAACAGCTACAGTCACGCATCCAAATATTGACCCAGCGCGCACCAATTTGGCTGGCAGCGCAAAGCAGCCTGACCCAGTTGTGTGAGCAGAGCGGCGAGCAGTTTGAATCCGGCCAGCAAGTGACGGAATACCTGCAACAATTGCTGGAGCGTGAACGCGAAGCTATCGTTGAACGCGATGAAGTCGGGGCACGCAAGCGTGCGGTGGACGAAGAAATCGAACGTCTGAGTCAGCCGGGTGGCTCCGAAGACGGGCGTCTTAACACGCTGGCTGAACGCTTTGGCGGTGTACTGCTCTCTGAAATTTACGATGACGTTAGCCTTGACGATGCGCCCTATTTTTCCGCGTTGTATGGCCCATCACGTCACGCGATCGTGGTCCCGGACCTCTCCCTCATTTCAGAACAGCTTGAAGGGCTCGAGGATTGCCCGGAAGATCTCTATCTGATTGAAGGGGATCCGCAATCTTTCGATGACAGTGTGTTCAGCGTCGATGAGCTGGAAAAAGCGGTGGTGGTTAAGATAGCCGATCGCCAGTGGCGCTACTCCCGTTTCCCGTCGGTGCCGCTGTTTGGTCGTGCCGCACGTGAAAGCCGTATCGAAGGGCTCCACGCCGAGCGTGAAGAGCTTGCCGAGCGTTTTGCCACATTATCCTTCGACGTGCAGAAAACGCAGCGCCTGCATCAGGCCTTCAGCCGTTTTATCGGTAGCCATCTTGCCGTGGCGTTTGATCCAGACCCGGAAGCTGAAATTCGTACGCTCAGTGGACGCCGTGGTGAACTGGAGCGCGCGCTGAGTAATCATGAGAATGACAACCAGCAGAACCGCATGCAGTTCGAGCAGGCGAAAGAGGGGGTTGCTCAGCTTAACCGCCTGCTGCCACGCCTGAGCTTGCTGGCAGATGAAACCCTGGCCGATCGCGTTGATGAAATTCAGGAGCGGCTGGACGAAGCTCAGGAAGCCGTGCGTTTTATTCAACAGTTTGGCAACCATCTGGCGAAACTGGAGCCCGTTGTTTCGGTGCTGCAAAACGACCCGGAACAGTATGAACAACTGAAAGAAGATTATGCGTATTCCCAGCAAGTGCAGCGTGAAGCACGCCAGCAGGCATTTGCGCTGATCGAAGTTGTACAGCGCCGGGCGCACTTTAGCTATTCCGATTCTGCGGAAATGCTCAGTGGCAATAACGATCTCAACGAGAAGCTGCGTCAGCGGCTCGAGCAGGCAGAACGTGAACGTAGCCGTACGCGTGAGGCGCTGCGTAGCCACGCGGCCCAGCTCAGTCAGTACAACCAGGTATTGGCATCGCTGAAAAGCTCGTTCGATACCAAAAAAGAACTGCTCAACGATCTGCAAAAAGAGCTGCAGGAAATTGGTGTGCGTGCCGACAGTGGCGCGGAGGAGCGCGCGCGTATTCGTCGCGACGAGCTGCATGCCCAGTTGTCCGGCAACCGTGCCCGCCGCAATCAACTGGAAAAAGCGCTGACCTTCTGCGAAGCGGAAATGGATAACCTGACCCGTGCGTTGCGTCGCCTTGAACGTGATTATCATGAGATGCGCGAACAGGTCGTCACGGCGAAAGCAGGCTGGTGTGCGGTGATGCGAATGGTGAAAGATAACGGCGTTGAACGTCGCTTGCATCGTCGTGAACTGGCTTACCTTTCTGGTGACGAACTGCGTTCCATGTCGGATAAGGCGTTAGGTGCGTTGCGCCTCGCCGTGGCGGACAACGAACATCTGCGTGATGTGCTGCGTATGTCGGAAGATCCGAAACGTCCGGAGCGTAAGATTCAGTTCTTTGTCGCGGTTTACCAGCATCTGCGCGAACGTATCCGCCAGGATATTATTCGTACTGACGATCCGGTTGAAGCTATCGAACAGATGGAGATTGAACTTAGCCGTCTGACGGAAGAGCTAACCTCCCGCGAGCAGAAACTGGCGATCAGCTCTCGTAGCGTAGCGAATATCATTCGCAAAACGATTCAGCGCGAACAGAACCGTATCCGTCAACTTAACCAGGGGCTGCAAAACGTCTCCTTCGGTCAGGTACACAGTGTCCGTTTGAATGTTAACGTCCGCGAGAGTCATGCAATGCTTTTGACGGTGCTTTCCGAGCAGCATGAGCAGCATCAGGACCTGTTTAACAGCAATCGCCTGACCTTCTCCGAAGCACTGGCGAAACTGTATCAACGCCTGAATCCGCAAATCGATCTTGGTCAGCGTACGCCGCAAACCATCGGCGAAGAGCTGCTTGATTACCGCAACTATCTTGAGATGGAAGTGGAAGTCAACCGTGGTTCGGATGGCTGGCTGCGTGCGGAATCCGGGGCCCTGTCGACCGGTGAGGCCATCGGTACCGGGATGTCTATCCTCGTGATGGTTGTTCAGAGCTGGGAAGACGAGGCGCGACGTCTGCGTGGTAAAGATATTTCGCCATGCCGCTTGTTGTTCCTCGACGAAGCAGCACGTCTGGATGCCCGCTCCATCGCAACCTTGTTCGAACTCTGCGAACGCCTTGAAATGCAATTGATTATTGCGGCTCCGGAGAACATCAGTCCGGAAAAAGGCACCACCTATAAACTGGTGCGTAAAGTCTTCCAGAACCACGAGCATGTTCATGTTGTGGGTCTGCGCGGCTTCGCGGCTCAGCTACCGGAGACATTACCTGGTACGGCAGACGCTTCTTAACGGTTCGCTTAAACAATGAGGGTGGCAGAGATGCCGCCTTTTTCTTTTCTGAAACACCGCACCCGACCACGCGCTCTTCTTTAAACTTCTTTACATTTGGTAAGGCAAATGCTTTTTTGTCTTTATATACTGATAGAAAGAGCATTGTGGGTGTAATGAAGAAACAGGGGGCAAGGGATGTTGCTTAAGAAATCGTATGGTCGTCGGATGTCGACATTGAGTTTATGTCTGGCATTCGCATTTGCTCCGCTGTTTAGCGCTCAGGCCCTGGCCGATGAGCCTGAGGTGGTACCGGTTGACAGTTCCGCGACGCTTGGCGATCAACCCACGGCATTATCGCAGCCGCTGGAACAGTCGCCTGCGACGGCAATGATGGCAGGCTTGCAGCCTTATCCGGCAGCAGATGCGCCTGCTAACGCGCGTAGCGCATTGCAGGCACTCTTGCCTGCTAACTGGACACCGGTCTACATGGATTCGCTTTCCGCGTTGTATGCCGCGCGTGAAATGAAGCCGATGTGGGATAATCGTGATGCCGTTCAGGCTTTCCAGCAACAACTCGCCGAAGTCGCGATTGCCGGTTTCCAGCCGCAATTCACGACCTGGGTTGGGCTGTTGACCGATCCGAATATCTCAGGAATGGCGCGGGATTTGGTGTTATCGGACGCCATGATGGGGTATCTGCATTTCGTCGCCGGTATTCCGGTGAAAGGCAACCGCTGGCTCTACAGCAGTAAACCTTACACGCTGGAAACACCGCCGCTGTCGGTAATCAATCAGTGGCAATTAGCGTTGGATAAAGGCAACCTGCCGCAATTTATCGAAACCCTTGCACCTCATCATCCGCAGTATGCTGCGATGCATCAGTCTTTACTTACGCTGGTGGCAGACAATTCACCGTGGCCGCAGTTGACCAGTACCGTTTCACTGCGTCCCGGACAGAAGAGCAGGGATGTACCCGCGCTGCGCGAAATCCTGCAACGTAGCGGCATGATGGATGATGCACCGAAAATCGCGCTGCCCGGCGATGATGCAACGAGCAGCGTCGTCAGTCCGTCTGCCATCGCGGTTGAGACGGCGGGAACAACAACGGCGCAGTTGACCAAAAAAGCGAAACCAGCAAGTACGCTCAGCAGCGACTATGACCGCCAGTTAGTTGCCGCAGTCAAACGCTTCCAGGCCGCTCAGGGGCTGCATGCCGACGGCGTGATTGGGCAGTCGACCCGCGACTGGTTGAATGTAACCCCAGCCCAGCGCGCCGGGGTTCTGGCGCTGAACATTCAGCGTCTGCGTTTGCTGCCGGGTAAACTCTCCACGGGGATTATGGTTAACATCCCGGAATATTCGCTGGTCTATTATCTGAACGGCAACCAGGTGCTGGCCTCCCGCGTGATTGTCGGGCGACCGGATCGCAAAACGCCGATGATGAGCAGTGCGCTGAATAACGTGGTGGTTAACCCGCCGTGGAACGTACCACCGACGCTGGCACGCAAAGACATTCTACCGAAAGTATGGAATGACCCAGGCTATCTGGAACGGCATGGTTATACCGTGCTGCGTGGCTGGAACAGTAAAGAGGCTATTGACCCGACGATGGTGGATTGGGCAACCATCACGCCATCTAATCTACCTTTCCGCTTCCAGCAGGCGCCGGGCGCGCAAAACTCGCTCGGCCGCTATAAGTTCAATATGCCGAGTTCTGACGCTATCTATCTTCATGACACACCCAACCATAATCTTTTCCAGAAAGATGCGCGAGCGTTGAGCTCAGGCTGTGTGAGGGTGAATAAAGCCTCTGAGCTTGCCAATATGCTATTACAGGATGCGGGATGGAACGACACGCGGATTTCCGATGCATTAAAACAAGGAGATACCCGTTACGTTAATATCCGTCAAAATATACCGGTGAATCTTTATTATTTGACCGCATTTGTTGGCGAAGATGGTCGTACCCAATATCGTACAGATATTTACAATTATGATCTGACGGCGCGATCTGGCGCACAAATCCTGGCGAAAGCCGAACAATTAATCAGGTAAATGAAGCAGTTCGGGAAATAACATTGTCGTAATAATTAGCGAAAACGGGCCGGATCTGCTGTAAGGCCCGTCTTTGCTGGGGTTTGGCTACCTTGACGCAGACGTTTTTGCCCGGTAAGGTGCCTTTCGTGCGCAATAAAAGTGCATAAATTACGATCACTTTGTTATCTTGCAGACCTGATTATCATGGACAAATTTGACGCTAATCGCCGCAAATTGTTGGCGTTAGGTGGTATTGCCCTTGGTGCAGCCATCTTACCTCAACAAGCATTTGCAACCCTTTCCACCCCACGTCCGCGTATTTTAACGCTGAATAATCTCCATACTGGAGAAACAATTAAGGCGCAGTTTTTCGATGGCCGGGGCTATATTCAGGATGAATTAGCAAAGCTCAACCATTTTTTCCGTGATTATCGCGCGAATAAAATTAAAACCATCGATCCACGACTGTTTGATCAACTTTATCGCCTGCAAGGTTTGTTAGGAACAAGCAAACCGGTGCAACTGGTCTCGGGATACCGTTCTGTCGATACGAATAACGAACTCCGGGCTCACAGTTCTGGTGTTGCCAAAAAAAGCTATCACACCAAAGGACAGGCGATGGATTTCCATATCGAAGGGATTTCTCTGAGCAATATTCGCAAAGCTGCGTTATCTATGCGTGCAGGTGGTGTAGGATATTACCCCAGCAGCAACTTTGTGCATATTGATACCGGGCCGCTACGGCACTGGTAAAACTCAGTTAAAAGAGACAGGAGCAGTATGAACTATCGTATTATTCCGGTTACCGCCTTCTCCCAGAACTGCTCGTTAGTCTGGTGTGAGCAAACCCGGCTGGCAGCAATAGTGGATCCCGGTGGCGATGCTGAACGCATCAAACAGGAAGTGGCAGCCTCCGGCGTGACGTTAACGCAAATACTGCTTACCCATGGTCATCTTGATCATGTTGGTGCGGCTGCCGAGCTGGCGCAGCACTATGGCGTGCCAGTGATTGGTCCGGAAAAAGAAGATGAGTTCTGGCTGCAAGGGCTACCCGCCCAAAGTCGTATGTTTGGTCTGGATGACTGCCAGCCGCTGACGCCGGATCGTTGGTTAAACGAAGGCGACACGGTGAGCGTAGGCAATGTGAGACTGGATGTTTTGCATTGCCCTGGGCATACGCCAGGACACGTGGTTTTCTTTGATGCGCAATCCCGGCTGTTGGTTTCCGGCGACGTTATTTTTAAAGGCGGCGTAGGGCGCAGTGATTTCCCGAAAGGTAATCATGGGCAGTTGATTGATGCCATCAAAACCAAACTGTTGCCTCTGGGGGATGATGTGACCTTTATTCCTGGTCACGGCCCGATGTCCACGCTTGGCAACGAGCGGCTACATAACCCTTTCCTGCAGGATGAACTGCCGGTCTGGTAAAACAAAAAAGGTCGCATTCGCGACCTTTTTTATTGTCTATAGAAAACCCCCAGCTAGGCTGGGGGTTCCGGAAAGCTTTCAGCTTTAAGCCAGTTATTAAAACCCCTTTTGATTTGTTAAAACAGC
>SMDE01000011.1 GCA_004346725.1 Phytobacter diazotrophicus
CGGCTGAATATCGTTAATGCGCTGAAAACGTTAGGTAAAGAGTACAGTAATATGGTCATGGGGAACTGACCATATTACTGGGGATCTCTCAGCCCCGGGGGAGAGGGAGAAAACCGGTCGTAGCCCGGGTAAGGCGTCAGCCGCCACCCGGGGGAGGGGCTTACCGCATGGTGACAAACTCTTCTGCCGCCGTTGGGTGAATCGCCACGGTATTGTCGAAGTCCTTCTTGGTGGCACCCATTTTCAGGGCGACCGCGAAGCCTTGCAGAATTTCATCCATCCCGAAACCGATGCCGTGGATGCCGACGATTTTCTCTTCCGGGCCAACGCAGACTAACTTCATGCGGCACGGCTGGCGGTGAGAGGTCACCGCGGTATACATCGCGGTAAATGACGATTTATACACTTTGACTTCGCTATCGCCATACTGCTCGCGCGCCTGCGGTTCGGTTAAACCCACGGTGCCGATCGGCGGATGGCTGAACACCACGGTCGGGATATTACTGTAATCCAGATGCTCGTCCGGCTTGTTATTAAACAGGCGTTCAGACAGGCGACGGCCTGCGGCCACGGCGACAGGGGTCAGCTCAACCGCACCCGTGTTATCGCCGACAGCGTAAATACCCGGCACGGAGGTATTCTGGAATTTATCCACCACGATGAAACCTTTCTCGTCGGTTTTCACCCCGGTGACGTCCAGATTGAAGGTGTCGTTCGCCGGTTCACGACCAATCGCCCAAATCAGGCAATCCACCGTCTGGCTGCGTCCATCGTCCAGCTCCAGCGTCAGGCTGCCGTCGGCGTTTTTCACCACGGCTTTGGGGACTGCCAGGGTATGTAGCGTCGGGCCTTCTGCGGCCATCACTTCAACCAGCGTTTCACTGATCATCGGATCGAAACTGCGCAGCGGAGAGTGCTTACGCACGAACAGATGCGCTTCTGCGCCCAGCCCGTTAATCACCCCGGCCAGTTCAACGGCGATATAGCCGGCACCGACCACCGCCACGCGTTTAGGCAGCGCGGGCAGGGCAAAGAAACCGTCGGAGTCGATACCGTATTCCGCACCCGGAATTTTCGGGTGGCTCGGGCGACCACCGGTTGCGATCAGGATGTGATCGGCGGTGATCGTCTCGCCATTAACCTCGACAGTCTTCGCGTCAATAAAGCGGGCGAAACCACGAATCACATCGACATTGTTTTTACCCAGCACGTTGTCATACGAGGTGTGGATACGGTCAATGTAGGCCGTGCGGCTGGCAACCAGTTTATTCCAGTCAAAATGATTGACGGTGGTGTCGAAGCCGTAGTCCGGCCCGTACAGATCAATAGCCTCGCGGATTTGCGCCGCGTGCCACATCACTTTTTTCGGAACACAACCCACATTCACACAGGTGCCGCCAAGCTCTTTGGCTTCAATCAGCGCGCACTTCTGGCCGTACATGGCGGCACGGTTAATCGAGGCAATGCCACCGCTGCCACCGCCAATGGCGATATAGTCGTAATGTTTGCTCATGGTTAATTCCTTAGAGCCTATCCAATTAGGCTATTTTATTGGCCATTTTGGACCTGGGCAGTGCTCACAATCCTCACGTACTGCGTGTACGCTCCGGTTGTTCCGCGCTGTCCGTGTCCAAACTCGCTGCAACAATGTACGCCTACTGGGTAGGCTCTTAATCCTGAACGAGGTCGAAAGTGTCGCGATTGTAACGCGCAGCCAGCAAGGTTCCTTCGATTGCTGCGATTACTCGGGAACAATCCAGTTAACGAGGGTGTGGCCTGTTCCGGCGGGCACCAGTTTACTGTGCAGCCACGGCAGCACGTTATTCATCTGTGCTTCTAATTTCCACGGCGGGTTAACCACGATCATACCGGAGGCGGTCATCCCGCGCTGGTCGCTGTCCGGGCGTACCGCCAGCTCAATCTGCAGAATTTTACGAATGCCCGTTGCTTCCAGGTCATGCACCATACGCTTGATTTGCTGGCGCAGCACCACCGGGTACCACAGAGCATAGGTGCCGGTTGCAAAGCGCTTGTAGCCCTCGCTAATGCCGGATACCACCGCCTGATAATCGGTTTTTATTTCATACGGCGGGTCTATCAGCACCAGGCCGCGACGGGAAACTGGCGGCAGTTTGGCTTTCAACTGCTGGTAGCCATCGGCACGCTCAACGCGGGCACGTTCGTCTTTCTGGAACTCCTGACGCAGCAGTGGATAGTCGCTCGGATGCAACTCGGTCAGGAACAGGCTGTCCTGCTCGCGCAACAACTGACGGGCAATCAGCGGCGAGCCTGGGTAGTAACGCAGCGTCTCGTTGCGGTTAAAGTGGCGCAGCACGCTCATGTACGGCTCCAGCTCAGCCGGAATATCGTCTTGCTGCCAGATGCGTCCAATCCCTTCCAGATACTCCCCGGTACGTTCGGCATGTTCGCCGGAAAGCTGATAGCGGCCCGCACCCGCGTGGGTATCGAGATAGAGAAACGGTTTCTCTTTTTCTTTGAGCGCTTCAATGATCAGGCTCTGAACGGTGTGTTTGAGAACGTCGGCATGGTTGCCTGCGTGGAAGCTGTGGCGATAACTGAGCATGGAGATAGAAATTCCAGAATATGAACGAGATTAGCCACAGTTTACCGTAGATTGCGCGGGAATGTCGTTGAACCCTGCGGTTGTTTCAGGCAGTCGTAAAACGTTTCAAAATTTATCCCTGTCACAAAAGCGTCAACTTAGAGGGCTAGCGTCGAGTGCAGGCAAGGTAATTGTTTGAATAAAAGGATAAAAAATGAAAATCCGTTTAACGCTGTTAACTGTCTCACTGCTGCTTGCTCATCAGGCGATGGCGAAAGATGTGCCGCTCTCTACTGCGCACGACATTGCCAATACCACCACGCCGGCCTCGGAAAGCCAGGCGTTTGATAGCCTGGAAAACCAGTCTCTGGCCGCGCTGCGTGCTGCGCTAAAAGGGGACGGCGCAAAGGTGGAGCGTGAGCACCTGGAAAAAGCGTCGCAAAGTGCAAAACAGGCCGACACCGCCTGGTTGAAAGCCAGCGGCTATGATTTCAAAGTAAAAGATAACCAGCAGGCCGGCATTGAATTGCTCTCCCCGTTCAACAAGCTGCCTGCTCCTGTACTGGATGCCAACCTGAAAACCGTTGAGACGATTAATCTCGATGCCACCCAGGGGCTGCGCCATCAGGCGCTGGCGGACGCAGAAGGTATCAGCTACTTGTACTTCCTGTCCGACGCGCTCGGTCCGCGTCTGGGTAAAGCGTTTCTTGACGCCTATGACAAGGGAGAACTGGGCAAAGCGGCTGCGCTAATTAAAGCCAGCGAAGTCAGCACTGGCGCGGCGAAGAAGCACTTCGACTACAAGCGTCCGTTCCTTATTCAGGGCAACACCATTCACCAGGTCCCGGATGATGTGGTGGTGAAAGACAACAAACCGTACTCCGCCGATGGCGGTTCCTTCCCAAGCGGCCATACCAATACTGGCTATACCGATGCGCTGTTGATGGCGGAGATGATCCCGGAGCGCTTTGATTCATTGGTGGAGCGCGGTGCCCGCTATGGCTATTCCCGCATCGTGCTGGGCGTACACTATCCGCTGGATGTGATGGGTTCAAGAATGGTGGCCCAGCGTAACGTGGCGCATTACCTCAACGATCCGGCGTACCGCAAGCTGTTCAACGAAGCGCGCGATCAGTTGCGTACGGCGCTGGAGAAAGAGTGCGGTACGTCGCTTGCGGAGTGTGCGAAAACGGCGGGGAAAGACGATCCGTACCGCGATCCGGCGATGAAAGAATTTTACCGCTTTACCATGACCTACGACCTGCCGCAGCAAAAAGGGAAGACGCAGGCAGTGAAAGTACCGGAAGGGGCGGAAGTGCTGCTGGAGGCGGCGCTGCCAAACCTGTCAGCGACAGCGCGGCGCGAGTTGATGGTGAAAACCGCGCTGCCAGACGGTTACCCGCTCTCTGGCGAAACTGCCGATCAGAACTTCTGGCAGCGCCTGAATCTGCCTGCGGCTTATGCCCTGGCGCATAAAGCGAAGTAAGTTTTGACAACGGTGCGGGCGTTGCCTGCACCGTATTGGTAATCAGAGGCTAAAAGCGGTCAGCTCGCGCACGCTGGCGGCAGGGTTAGCGCGTTTAACCGCCTCCAGGAAATCGGCAAAGTCGGTGTTAAACAGGGTGTAGTTATGGCGGAATCTTGCCTGCTTCATCTGCCCGTCAGTCATGTAAGTCACTATCCAGAAAGAACGATTATTCACTTTAATATTGTCGCGCTCGCTCTTGGTTATCGCGCTCAGTGGAACAGATTTTTTCACATCAAGCTGAACTTCATAGAAGTACCCTTCATCGAAATAATAATCCGTGGGTAATAACTGCCCCCCTTTGCCTGGCCGAAAGGTTTTAGTGGTGATAGATATCTTTCGTAACCCATGATTTGCTTGTATGTCGTTTTTTCGATGTCGCCATTTTGGAAACACAAGTATCAGCCCGATAAGCGCCAGTAGCGGCAGTATTGTCATAATGAAATTCAACATGCGGTCTCCTTTTCGCCGTTGTGATGAGTATACGCCCTGTACGACGGTTCTTATTACTTTGATTTCATAGCGGAAACGACATCGTATGTGCAAATGGGTATTGCAGCGATAAGCAGTTCAGCGCAACGCCTGCCATTGAAATCCTCTACACTTAACCCCATGCTACAACGTTATGCAGAGCGCCGGATCGTGCGCTTCACTCACTCTCTTTAACAGGACAGGACTGCGCTTATGACCAATCCATTACTCACGCGTTTCGAATTACCGCCGTTTTCAAAAATCCTGCCTGAACACGTCGTGCCTGCCGTGACGAAAGCGCTGGATGATTGCCGTACCGCGGTGGAAAGCGTGGTAGCCCATGGTGCGCCGTACACCTGGGAAAATCTGTGCCAGCCGCTGGCGGAAGTGGACGATGTGCTGGGGCGTCTGTTCTCCCCGGTGAGCCATTTGAACTCCGTGAAAAACAGCCCGGAACTGCGTGAAGCCTATGAGCAGACGCTGCCGTTACTGTCGGAATACAGCACCTGGGTTGGGCAACATGAAGGGCTGTACAACGCCTACCGCGACTTACGCAATGGCGATCACTATGCCACCCTGAGCATTGCGCAGAAGAAATCTGTCGATAACGCCCTGCGTGATTTCGAACTGTCCGGTATTGGCCTCGAAAAAGAGAAACAAAAACGCTACGGCGAAATTGCCGCGCGCCTGTCCGAACTGGGCAATCAGTACAGCAACAACGTGCTGGATGCGACCATGGGCTGGACGAAACTGGTGACCGACGAAGCGGAGCTGGCGGGTATGCCGGAAAGCGCGCTGGCCGCTGCTAAAGCGCAGGCCGAAGCGAAAGAACAAGAGGGTTACCTGCTGACGCTGGATATTCCGAGCTATCTGCCGGTGATGACCTATTGCGACAACCAACCGCTGCGCGAAGAGATGTACCGCGCTTACAGCACTCGCGCCTCTGACCAGGGGCCGAATGCAGGTAAATGGGATAACAGCCCGGTGATGGCGGAAATTCTCGCCCTGCGTCACGAGTTGGCCCAACTGCTCGGTTTTGAAAGCTATGCCTATAAATCGCTGGCGACCAAAATGGCGGAAAACCCGGCGCAGGTACTCGACTTCCTGACCGATCTCGCCAAACGCGCCCGTCCGCAGGGTGAAAGAGAGCTGGCGCAACTGCGTGCGTTCGCCAAAAAAGAGTTTGGTGTGGATGAGCTGCAACCGTGGGATATCGCTTACTACAGCGAAAAACAGAAGCAGCATCTGTACAGCATTAGCGACGAACAGTTGCGCCCGTACTTCCCGGAAAACAAAGCGGTAAGCGGCCTGTTTGAAGTGGTGAAACGGATTTACGGTATTACCGCGAAAGAGCGTCATGATGTCGATGTCTGGCATCCGGATGTGCGTTTCTTTGAGCTGTATGACGAAAGCAATGAACTGCGCGGTAGTTTCTATCTTGACCTCTACGCCCGTGAGCACAAACGCGGCGGCGCGTGGATGGATGACTGTGTTGGGCAAATGCGCCTGGCGGACGGTTCGCTGCAAAAACCAGTGGCCTACCTTACCTGTAACTTCAACCGTCCGGTCAGCGGCAAACCGGCGCTGTTCACCCATGATGAAGTGATTACCCTGTTCCACGAATTTGGTCACGGTCTGCATCATATGCTGACCCGTATCGAAACGCCGGGGGTTGCTGGTATCAGCGGTGTGCCATGGGATGCGGTCGAACTGCCGAGCCAGTTTATGGAAAACTGGTGCTGGGAGCCGGAAGCGCTGGCATTTATCTCGGGTCATTATGAAACGGGCGAGCCGCTGCCACAGGATCTGCTGGATAAAATGCTGGCCGCGAAAAACTACCAGGCGGCGCTGTTTATCCTGCGCCAGCTAGAGTTCGGCCTGTTCGATTTCCGCCTGCACGCCGAGTTTAGCCCGGAGCAGGGGGCCAAAATCCTCGACACGCTGTTTGAAATTAAAAAACAAGTTGCCGTGGTGCCAAGCCCGTCATGGGGCCGCTTCCCGCACGCGTTCAGCCATATCTTTGCAGGGGGCTACGCCGCAGGGTATTACAGCTACCTGTGGGCGGATGTGCTGGCGGCAGATGCCTACTCACGCTTTGAAGAAGAGGGGATTTTCAACCGCGAAACCGGGCAGTCGTTCCTCGACAATATTCTGACCCGTGGTGGTTCCGAAGAGCCGATGGAGCTGTTCAAGCGTTTCCGTGGCCGTGAGCCGCAACTGGATGCGATGCTGGAGCATTATGGTATCGAAGGCTAATCCCCGTCATACTTCAAGCTGCATGTGCGTTGGCGACGTTTGCTCACCCCAGTCACTTACTCTTGTAAGCTCCTGGGGATTCACGCACTTGCCGCCTTCCTGCCGCTTGAATTATTTAGGGTTTATGTAGTGAAAATCTGTTTGATAGATGAAACAGGCGCCGGAGACGGCGCCTTATCTGTTCTTGCGTCCCGCTGGGGCCTGGAACATGACGAAAATAACCTGATGGCTCTGGTGCTTACACCGTCGCATCTGGAACTGCGCAAACGCGATGAGCCGAAGCTCGGCGGTATTTTTGTCGATTTCGTGGGTGGGGCGATGGCCCATCGGCGTAAGTTTGGCGGTGGGCGCGGCGAAGCTGTGGCGAAGGCCGTTGGCATCAAGGGCGATTATCTGCCTGATGTGGTGGACGCGACGGCGGGACTGGGGCGTGATGCCTTTGTGCTGGCGTCAGTCGGCTGCCGGGTGCGGATGTTAGAGCGCAACCCGGTGGTTGCCGCACTGCTGGATGATGGCCTGGCGCGTGGCTACGCGGACCCGGAAATTGGCGCCTGGTTACACGAGCGGTTGCAGTTGATTCATGCCTCCAGCCTGACCGGGCTGGAGGATATTACTCCGCGTCCGCAGGTGGTTTATCTCGATCCGATGTTTCCGCATAAGCAAAAAAGCGCGCTGGTGAAGAAAGAGATGCGGGTGTTCCAGTCGTTGGTGGGGCCGGATCTGGACGCGGATGGCCTGCTGGAGCCTGCGCGTCTGCTGGCGACGAAACGTGTGGTGGTGAAGCGCCCGGATTATGCGCCACCGCTCGCCGATGTGGCGACTACCAATGCGGTGGTCACCAAGGGGCATCGGTTTGATATTTATTCCGGGACGCCGGAGTGAATTGGTGAGGGCAGTGCGGTCTGCTGCCCTCACCCTGGCCCTTTCTCACAGGGAGAGGGAACAGTTTAGTGCTTAGCGGTCTGGGGTTTTGTAGCCCGGACAAGGCGACAGCCGCCGTCCGGGACCCTCCCTGGTGGTGCGCGTACCGGGAATTCATGTAACTGCACAAGGCGGTTTTATCGGCCTTTGGCGGGGAAATCAGCGCCAGAAAATAAAACGCCCGCAGCAGCGGGCGTTAGCAGGCAAGAAAAGAGGGACGGTTATTCTTCGTCTTCATCTTTCAGCGGAACAATCAGCATGTCCACATGGACAGTATTGATGAGCTGACGTGCGGAGGACATCAGTTTGCTCCAGAAGTCCTGATGATGCCCGCAAACCACCAGATCCATATCGTATTTCTTAATGGCATCTACCAGTACCTGCCCCAAATCACCGCTACCGCTTAAGGTCTCCGTGATCGGATAGCCCGCATTGGTAGACAGTTCGGTCAGCGCATGGTGTGTCTCATCAGAGATACGTTTTTGCATATCGCCGAGGTTAACGTCGATAAGACCGGTGTAGAGATCAGAATAATTTACATCGACATGAATCAGTGACACCTTCGCGTTATAAGGCCGCGCCATGGATACTGCTTTTTCGACCAGCAATTTGCTTTCAGGAGAAAGATCGACTGCGATGAGAATGTGTTTGTAAGCCATAGTGTTACTCCTTCCATAAGTTGTCGATGACCATAGGGTTACTCACCCCTGACACAGCACTGTTTCCCGCGTCCTGCGTACCACCTGCACGGGTAGCGCCCGGCCTTAAGCATTTCATTTTATACTCTTCGTACTTTACGCCGCAGATGCGTTGGCTATGTTCGTTTATCCCATCGCACGGTCTTCTATGCTCAGGGGATTCATTCTCTTGCCGCCTTCCTGCAACCCGAATTACGTAGAGTGTGGGAATATTTCTACCTTATAACTCTGTGAAGTTATCGTCAATCTGCCTGGATCACGATTCACTTAACCAATATTTACAACCAGATGCACAAGATTGATTAACGTTGTGGCAAAAAAATAAACAAATCTCCTACACTATTTAATGAGCCGTTTGGATTTCAGTTTGTGATCTCGATCGGCTATTGGTAATACTCTTCACTGAATGACTTGGTTGATTATCTGGGAGCGGTAATCCCGGATCACGTTTCCGTGGGCGGTTCGCCGGGGGAGGAGATATGATCAGCACCGTCGCGCTGTTTTGGGCTTTGTGCATCGTTTGTGTGGTTAACATGGCGCGTTATTTTTCGTCATTACGCGCATTGTTAGTGGTACTTCGTGGTTGTGACCCCTTGCTTTACCAGTACGTTGATGGCGGAGGCTTTTTTACCTCCCATGGACAACCCAGCAAGCAGATGCGTTTAGTCTGGTACATTTATGGCCAGCGCTATCGCGACCATCATGATGAAGAGTTTATTCGCCGCTGTGAGCGAGTACGCGGGCAGTTCATCTTAACCAGCGCGCTCTGTGGGCTGATTCTGGTGAGCCTGATTGCTCTGATGATTTGGCACTGAGCAAAAAAAACGGGCCAGTTTCCTGACCCGTTTCGTTGTTAAATCAGCTTGAGGGCTAACCAGTAAAGCACGCCCGAAAGGATGATTGACGCCGGTAGGGTAAAGACCCAGGCCATCAAAATGCTGGTGACGGTTTTGCGTTGCAGACCGCCGCCATCGACGATCATCGTCCCTGCTACTGAGGACGAGAGTACGTGCGTGGTGGAGACGGGCATACCGGTATAGCTTGCCAGACCGATGGAGACTGCGGCAGTCATCTGTGCGGACATGCCCTGCGCGTAAGTCATGCCTTTCTTACCGATTTTTTCGCCGATGGTGGTCGCCACACGACGCCAGCCAATCATCGTACCCACACCTAACGCCAGCGCGACGGCCATGATAATCCAGATTGGCGCGTATTCGATGGTGCTCAGCATGTCGCTTTTCAGCTTCTTAAGCAGACGCTGGTCGTCGGCATTGACGTCAGGCTGCTTCGCGACCTGGTCGGTGATATCCGACAGACAAAGCATGATGCGACGCAACTGACTGCGCTGCTCCACGCCGAGTTTGTCGTAGCTTTCAATCCCGGTCAGCATCTCTTTAGCACGATCCAGCGCGATAATGGCGCGGCTCGGATGACAGTGGAACTGTGCCGGTGTTGCCGCTGTTTCCGCAGGCGTCAGCGGTTGTTGCGCTACGCCCGTTGCCTTCTGCAGAAGTTCCGGATGCTGCTGGAAGTACACTTCCACGTTGTTCACCGCGTCACGGGTACGGGTGATGTCATAACCTGAGGCATTCATGTTAACCACGAAGCCCGCAGGTGCGACGCCAATCAGTACCAGCATGATCAGACCAATACCTTTCTGACCATCGTTTGCGCCGTGAGAGAAGCTCACGCCAATAGCAGAAAGAATCAGCGCGATACGCGTCCAGAAAGGCGGCTTTCTTTTGCCGTCTTGCTTTTCACGCTCTGCTGGCGTCAGGTGGATACGCGCGCGCTTCTTACTGCCGCTCCAGAACCGACGCAGCAGGAACACCAGCCCGCCCGCGAAAATCAGGCCAACAATTGGCGAGACAATCAGGGAGGCAAAAATGTTCAGCACTTTTGGAATGTTAAGCGCATCCACTACCGAGGTGCCGGACATCAGGGCATTGGTTAAACCAATACCGATAATCGCGCCAATCAGGGTGTGGGAGCTGGATGCAGGTAAGCCGAGATACCAGGTACCGAGGTTCCAGATGATCGCGGCCAGCAACATAGAGAAGACCATCGCAAGGCCATGTGCTGAACTGACGTTAAGCAGCAAATCGGTCGGCAGCATATGCACAATCGCATAGGCCACGCTTAACCCACCCAGCAGTACGCCGAAGAAGTTAAATACCGCTGCCATAACAACAGCCAACTGTGAGCGCATAGCGCGGGTATAGATAACCGTTGCCACTGCGTTCGCCGTGTCGTGGAAGCCATTGATCGCTTCGTAGAACAGAACAAAACCCAGAGCAAGCAAAAGTAACAGCCCGGTATGGAGATCCAGACCGGCAAATAAATGTAGCATAGGACGTTACGCCATTTTGAGGACATGAACGCGGCGCATTATCAGGGAGTTTGGCAGCATCGGCAAAGTGAAAAATGGACTTTTTTTGACATTCTTTCTGGTTAGCCTCCTTTGCTTTAAGCATATTCTTATATTTTTCAATGTAATGGATATTGGTCTGCGTATTCGTGCTGGTGTGACCACCCTGAACTATTTACAATCCGCCGCGACATAATGAAGAGGATTTTAGTGTGGAACGGTTTGATGCCATTGTTATCGGTGCCGGTGCGGCGGGAATGTTTTGTGCAGCTCAGGCGGGGCAGGCGGGGTTACGCGTGCTATTACTGGATAATGGCAAGAAGCCTGGCCGCAAGATCCTGATGTCCGGCGGCGGTCGCTGCAACTTTACTAACCTTTATGTCGAGCCTGCGGCTTATCTCAGCCAGAACCCCCATTTCTGCAAATCTGCCCTTGCCCGTTATACCCAATGGGACTTTATTGACTTGGTGGGCAAGTACGGGATCGCCTGGCATGAAAAGACGCTGGGCCAGCTCTTTTGTGATGACTCTGCTGAACAGATTGTCGACATGCTGGTGGCGGAGTGTGAAAAAGGCAAGGTGACGCTGCGTTTGCGTAGTGAAGTCCTGAGTGTTTCCCGTGATGACGATGGCTACACGTTGCAATTGAATGGTGACACGGTGGCGGCGAAAAAACTGGTGGTCGCTTCCGGCGGGCTTTCTATGCCAGGTCTGGGCGCATCGCCGTTTGGCTATAAGCTCGCTGAACAGTTTGGCCTGAACGTGCTGCCGACGCGTGCCGGACTGGTGCCGTTTACATTGCATAAGCCCTTGCTGGAACAATTTCAGGTGCTTTCCGGCGTCTCGGTGCCGTCTGTGATTACCGCAGAAGACGGCACGGTATTTAAAGAGAACCTGCTTTTCACCCATCGCGGCCTTTCCGGGCCAGCGGTGCTGCAAATCTCCAGCTACTGGCAGGCGGGGGAGTTTGTCACTATCAACCTGCTGCCGGAGTGCGATCTCGACAGTCTGCTTAACGAGCAGCGCCAGGCGCACCCGAATCAAAGCCTGAAAAACACGCTGGCGATGCAACTGCCGAAACGGCTGGTGGAGTGTCTGCAACAACTGGGGCAGATCCCGGATGTCACGCTTAAGCAGCTCAATAGCCGCGACCAGGAAACGTTGATCGACGCGCTGACGAACTGGCGCGTGCAGCCTAACGGCACCGAAGGCTATCGCACGGCGGAAGTGACGCTCGGCGGTGTCGATACCAACGAACTCTCTTCACGCACGATGGAAGCCCGCAAGGTACCAGGGCTCTATTTTATTGGTGAAGTGATGGATGTTACCGGCTGGCTGGGCGGCTATAACTTTCAGTGGGCATGGGCCAGCGCCTGGGCGTGTGCGCAGGCGCTGGCTGAAGAATAAGTGGTCTTTGGATGGTCATGATCCGTTGTGCCTTCCGATCCTGCGAAGATCAGATATCGTCCATCGTATGATCGACCACGATCTCCAGGGTTTTGCGAAGAATGTCCTTTCTGACGACATCTTCTGTATTTTCCATCAGGTTAATCAGCCGCAGGATGATGGCTTTGTTGGTCACTTGACCATCGTAAGCCAGAATGCTGCGGATCACGCCCCCGAGAATAATCGCCTCTTCGGCCAATAAATCGCCAGCGTTACGAAAATAATCAGACAATGTCTTGTTGGGCAAATTCTTATAAAGCTCTGATTTTTCAATCATCACCTGGTTCATTTTCACGCCTTAGTATAGTTTTCCGTAATGGGGCCATCAGCTATCACTGCTTTTTACTGCGGCCCTGCCGTTGGCGATTGCCGAATAATGGATAGACATTATCTCCGGCGTCTCTGATGTTCTCGTCTTGCTCATTCCCATTCTGAACACGGGATGAGGCAAATTTATTACTGCTGATTTCCTCGATCAGACGCACAAGCACCGCCCGTCTCTTGCTATCCTGCTCGCGGCTCTCCATCTCTTGCAGCCGGGCAATGAGGGCCAGGGTGTTTATCGGGCCATTTTCTTTAAGAAGAAAAAGTAGCGCCTCTCCAATCAATTCATCTGTCAGTTGTTCATTATCACTACTATTCATAACTGCATCTCTGCTTGCCGCTCTGTTCATGAATGAAACGCGGCATGAAGTCATCTCTGGACAGGAATCAGGCTGACACCTTAACCCTCAGAAGTGACTTGATTTATCAGGATACTTTTACTGCATTTGGCTTAATCATTACCAAAAAGCAGGCTGATAAGCCCCTGATAATGGCGTTCCTCTTCTGGCGTTGACGCCTGCTCAAGACGGCTCAGTAACTTTGTACAAAGTGATTTACGGTTCAGATGCCGACCATCCCGCAGGATGTCCACCACAATCTGCCCTAACGTCTCTTGTTGTGACGGAAGATCCGCAGCGCTGAAATAGCGAGCGATGGCATTCGCTGTGTCCGGAAGATAGCCGTTCTGATGCATACATCACTCCTGTATAACCCGTTGTCAATAATTGAAGTCGTTAAGCTATACAACTATAGAAAAGCTGTACATAAAAATTGTACAAATTTAACAATGATTTTAAGCAATAAATGCTATATCTTTATTTTCAATAAGATAGGAAGCAGAAAATCAGCACATTTCACTGTTCCAGGCTACACTTTTGGGACGCGTTTATCTGCGATGACATAAAAAACCACATGGATGTTGGGACTGTCGTCTCCACATTCACCTGTTGTATACCCGCCGTTGGTCATGGTTGTTTACAAGGTTCCCTGCGTAAGCCTCTGTCATTGTGGTAATTACAACGCTTTCTCTTGGATAGCTCATGCTCACAACTCTTATTTACCGCAGCCATATCTGCGATAACGTCTCCTTTAGCGTGCTGGAGGAGATGGTTGCTGCGGCGAATCTCAAAAATGGTGAGGCAGATATCACCGGGATTTTGCTTTTCAACGGCACCCACTTTTTCCAGTTGCTTGAAGGCCCTGAGGAAAGTGTTTCTGCTATTTATCAGCATATTTGTAACGATAAGCGGCACTACAACCTGGTTGAGTTGTTGCGCGACTACGCGCCCTTGCGGCGATTTGGTAAGTCAGGAATGGAACTCTTTGATTTACGTGAATATGACAGAGAGGAAGTTCTGCAGCATGTGCTTGATAAAGGCACCTCCAGATACCAACTGACCTATGAAGATCGCGCACTTCAGTTCTTTCGCACGTTTGTAGAAGACCTGGAAAAAGAGAATTATTTTGAGATTCCACCGGGTGATGCCTGGGAATTTGTGACGGATGAAAAGGATTCATCCTCTCAAATCTTGCCCCCTGACCGCGAGGCCGGCTGTTATTTTGCCTTCCAGCCCATTATCGATCCCTTCGCCCGGCAAGTGGTTTCAGTTGAGGCCCTGATCCGTACCCCTGAGGGCCGCTCGGCGCAAGCCTGGTTTGAAGGGCTTAGCCGTGATGAAATTTATGAGGCCGATCTCAAAAGTAAACAGGTGGCGTTTGCGATGGCGGCCGCACTGAATCTGGGGACTCAGACACTCTCCGTGAACCTGCTGCCAATGACGCTGGTGAATGTTCCCGGAGCGGTTAGTTTTCTTTTAGATGCCATTAAAACCAACGGTCTGGTGCCTGAACAGGTCATTGTGGAGTTCACCGAAAATGAAATTATTTCCCGCCTGGATGAGTTTACGAATGCCGTTAGGTTATTGAAAGCAGCCGGGTTTCGGGTGGCCATCGATCACTTTGGCGCCGGATTTGCAGGCCTGCTGTTGCTGGCGCAATTTCAGCCTGAGCGGATCAAAATTAACCGCGACCTGATCAAAGATGTCCATAAAAGCGGCCCCCGGCAGGCCATTATTCAGGCCATCATCAAATGCTGCGTTTCTCTGGAAATCATGGTTTCGGCCGTGGGGGTGGAGAAGGCAGAAGAGTGGATGTGGCTGGAGTCTGCGGGTATCTCTCAATTCCAGGGTTATCTTTTTGCCCCTCCTGCATCCGGGGCTATTCCTGCCATTGCGTGGCCGGAAAAAAGAGGTGGCCTTTAAATTCCATCTGCTGTGAGCAACTGGCTTTCCCTTGCCGCAACGTGTTTCCGGCGGTATGGGGAAGCCAGCCTTTTCTCTGCGTGCGCTGGCTTCGGTGAAATAAAATCCATTTTTGCACATGGCCCGTTTCCGGTTATGCTTGCTCATAAGCACTTTCTGGTTTGTACAAGTTATGAAAATTGTACAATCTGTACAGAAGAGTGAATGTGAAGTGTAACGTATTGGGTTTGAATTGAGGGAAGCAATGACCTTTTACAGTATTGGCGATGTCGCTGAACGATGTGGAATAAATCCTGTCACGCTGCGTGCGTGGCAGCGTCGCTATGGATTGTTGAAACCTCAGCGTAGTGAAGGGGGCCATCGACAATTTGACGAAGAAGATATTCAACGGATTGAGGAAATTAAACGTTGGATTGAAAGCGGCGTCCCGGTCGGTAAAGTCAAAGCGCTTCTTGAAGATAAAAAAGTGGATTCCCATGATGGCTGGGAGTCGCTTCAGGAAGAGGTCATGTCTGTATTAAGGCAGGTTCGCCCTGCAAAATTACGTGCCTTGATTATGGCGATGGGACGGGAGCATGCCGCCGATGTTCTTATCGATCATGTCTTTGTCCCTGTACGCCAACGGCTTTCGCTCGATCAGAGTACGGCTCGCGCCATGTGTAGCTTATTAGATGGCGTGTTAATTGATTACGCCGTCCTGTGCCTTACCCGTTCTCGTAGGAAGATGGGAAAAGATGCGCTGTTTATTGGTTGGGGCAACGATGATCGCACCCGTATGTGGCTGGAAGCCTGGCGGTTGTCTCAGCATGACTGGAATATTGACGTCCTCGCGGAGCCGTTGGAAACTCTTCGTCCGGAGCTTTTTCCAGGCCTGCACATTTTTGTCTGGACCGGTAAAGCGTTATCGCGTCATCAGCAAGAACAGTTTACCCACTGGCGGGAGCAGGGATTCGCCATCGCGTTGCATGGGGCATAGTGCGGAAATGTAACGCGCACGCTGTTCTGTCTCCAGTACTGGAGGTGAGTCGCTCACTTCCGCCCTCCGTTTATTCTTCTCGCATTGTTCAGCCACCGCTGCGTGATAATCCTTTCACTCTGTTCCGTTCCTCGCTTTATATCCCGCAACATAATTCCCCCTGATCACAGCCTGTTCAAGCCTTTCATCCATTCTATTACCTTGTTAAGAATCCCCTGAATATTATTTGGCGAATAACCGCCTGGCTATAATAAAAATGCAAGACATTATTTATGACTGAAAATAAAGGAGGTGGGTTTGGTAAAAATCATTGATAAACATGAGTTAGGTTATATCGCGATCGGTGAAGCAGTACTTTCTCATATAGCCAGTAACAAGGCAATATCACGTGAGTCACTAATGCTGATGTTAACGCAACACGCTGAGGAGGTGACGAATGAATACCAATTATCTCAAATCTGGCTGGGGCATTCGCTGCTCAAAAATGCCCGCCATGACCATAGCTCACTTACTGAAAAGTAGTTTTCAGTAACGTACCCGTGCCGTAAAAATCGGCTTTAAAACAGCCCCGGGATAGGCTAAGCACTCTTTTACGGGTCTTGTTCAGGCACGTTAATCGGGCTGCTACTCGCGTTTGGATTTCATTTATATCCTGACACTCTGCCCTGCTAACTGGCACAGGGAAGAGGACGCTTTGCCTTTATTTGACCGGCTCATAATGATTTTCCGGATACCCCGATTCTTTATGGAATACGGGTGGCGAGATATTTACGCATCCAATGTCATTAATTATTCAGGCCTGATTGCTTGTATCTGACATATGTAAATTTTTCTTTCTAAAAGAAACAGGAGACTTTTTCGTTTATATGACTAAACCATCCGGTAACGTAAATTTGACCCAGGATGAACTGATTCGTGAAGCGATAGGCTTCGCAGCAGCATATTTAATTAAAAACAATTTACCCGTGACCACGCGCGGGTTAAGCCTGACTCTTCTGATGGAAGAGGAGAAAACAAATATTGCAGAGCGTAAGGCTATTTATCAGGAAGCCAGAAAAATGGTTTTGCGTAAAATGCAGTAAATAAATATACCAGGCTGCGCGAATTGACGATATCCGCAGCCTGACATTCAAATCATGAGGAGGCGATGATGACAGTAAAAACGACCGACAAAGCCACAGAAATTCTTATTAGTGAGGCGTTGGTTCAATTACTTGAGTGTGGCGCGGAAATAACGCATGACACACTAATTCACACTCTGGATGATAACCGGGTTAATGTAACTGACCGGAACCTGCGAATGAGCTATTCAAGGGCGATTGATGAGGTGCGAACGCACCAGCGTTTTTCACCGCAATCTCACTGCGGAATTTACCACAGCAGCTATCAGATTCATTAAACCACCCCGAAGGTATAACCACCTTCGGCTTTTTTATTGTTGTTGTTTCAGTAAGTTATTTGGCTTTGATATTAATTAGATAAGTAAAATCTTAAACGCCTGACATTGTGAGACACACTGTTTTTTAACGTATCATGCTTTTAATGTCACTGTTCCGGGGCAGTTATCTTTGCTAACAGGATCGGATATCCTTTCAATTATGTGCGGCTAATGCCACAATGCCCGCCATGCTTATTGTTTAGCATTGTTAATGGTTACTGTCCGTAAGGTATTTTCCTGAATGCATAAGTAAGGTGAAATATGAATAACTCACACAGTGACGGCCCGCAGGAGACGGCGGGCGACTCGGGTAATGGGAAGCTTAGTCTGGAGCAGACATTAGGCGCTATTGTTATCCAAATGTTACGTGAAGGGCGGTATATTACTCGCCATAGTCTCTGCATTGCCGTTGCTGGATGTATTGAAAAAAATACTCGCCCCGAACTTGAAGCGCATTATGCTGATATCTTGCGAGTATTACTGAGCCGCGAGGCTGATTAATTATCTGCGGCTGCCGTCATCGCGAATTCGCATGAAATGCATTCTGGAGTCAGCATGATTAAAAATGTCAAAGAGAGTCTGGTGGAACTGGTTATGGGTGATGCCATTCTCGAGCTGCTTGAAGCGGATGCCCCTATTTCCCACGAGGCACTCATTGCTCAACTTGCCCGTAATCTCGAACAGGAACCGCGGGAATCACGGCGGGAAGCCATTCTGGCTGCTATTAAAGAGGTTCAGGAAAGTATCAAACTTGTTGACCATACGGCAGACAAGGGGACTGGCTGGAACCAGCAAACCGTAAAAAATAGCAAACTGCTAAAAATGAATAGTGTTTCGCCAGGTATTGGTGATAAAAAACATTAACTATCGAATTATTATGGCTTTTTCAGCTTCCGCTGAACCGTGACGATTGCAGATAAAAATACCTGAGCAGATAAGCTGTTGTTTTTCACTTTTCGAAGTGAGGGTTTTGTCGTCACGCTTTTCAAAGATCGTCCGGCGTTCTACTGACAACCATTTCCAGAGCACTACGGTACATCCTTGTTTTTTCCGGGTCACTCTCCTCTTCAAGATGGCGAATAATCGCCAGAATCACCGCTTTGTTACTGACCGGTAAATTTAACGAAGCCAGCTTTTCTTCAACGTTTTTAATAAAAGCAAGCTCGGCGCTGAAAACCGGTAGCCGAATGGTTTGTGACGAATTCAGAAACTGTGTTGCCGGGTGAAGGGCCATGTGTGCTCTCTTCCTTTTGCGACTGTAGCGGTAAATCGGAAAAATCCCCTTGTTCACAAAATCTAGGCTGCTTTTGGCAAATTGCATAGCGAAAAGCGGGTTTTTCCGTCTTTAGCAGGCGAATTAATAAATTCCCCTTCAGGTTTAGAGTATGTATTATATGTTTCATATATGATTCGTATAAGGTGAAGTATTGACCATGGGTATCGTTAAAATCTCGGACCTGATGCACGAAAACCTGCGTCTTGCCAGTAACGCACTGAGCCGTTCAATCAATGCACAGGCAGAGCACTGGCTGAAAATCGGCATGCTTTCAGAGCTGTATCCGCATTTGACGCATCAGGAACTCACCCGCCTGCTGGTTCGGGCGGAGCTTAAGGGCAGCGTGGATATCAACAAGCTGGTTGACGAGGAGCCGCTGTCATTGCAAATGGAGCATGAAGCCAGATGACGAACATCAAACTGCACTCTCAGGAAGAGATTGAAATGGCCCGCGCGGCGGGACACGCTGCGGCAAAAGTGCTGGAGATGATCAAACCCCACGTTCGCGCGGGTGTGACAACCGATGAGATCGACAAACTGTGCCACGATTTCATTCGCCACGAATTAAAGGTGATCCCGGCGAACATTGGTTACAACGGCTACACCCGCACCGTCTGCACGTCGGTCAACCATGTGGTGTGTCACGGCATTCCGTCGGAGAAACGTCTCAAAGAGGGTGACATCATCAATATTGACGTGGCGATCATCAAGGATGGTTGGTACGGCGATACCAGTCGCATGTATTTTGTGGGTGAGCCCTCCGTGCGTGCCAGGAGACTGACCCATATCACCTATGAATCGATGGTTGCCGGGATTAAAGCCGTACGCCCCGGCGCGACGCTTGGCGATATCGGCGCGGCTATTCAGCAGGTGGCGGAGTCTGCCGGTTTTTCAGTGGTGAAAGAGTATTGTGGTCACGGCGTGGGGCAGGAATATCACGCAGAACCGCAGATCCTGCACTATGGTCGCCCGGGGACAGGGCTGGTACTGAAAAAAGGGATGATTTTTACCATTGAGCCGATGATCAACGCCGGTAAAGCCGCGACAAGCGTGCTGTCCGACGGTTGGACGGTGGTCACCAAAGACCGTTCTCTTTCGGCGCAGTGGGAACATATGGTGGCGGTTACCGACAGCGGTTTTGATTTGTTAACACCCTGGCCGGATCCTTCACCCGAGTATTCGGGGCTTTAATTGCCACTTTTTTTCAGGCGGGGCAGACAATCGCTGAACCGCCTGCCCGCGCTTTAGCGCACTTTGCTTAACGCCCATCTTCTTCTTGCGCACGCGAAAAAAGACGCCCAGAACGGTACGGTCTAATTCCTCCGCTTTCATCACAAATTCCTTCGGGCATTGCTGCCACAATCGTCCGGTGTCCTGCCAAAGATTTGCTTTTACTCTGCGCACATCTTATTTCCCGTTCCTTTTTCTGCCTGCGCGCAAAATAAAACCCAATCTTTTATCTTAAATTTATGGAGTCTTCTATGACACTTTCATTCTCTATTCCGCGCAGTATTATTTATGGCGAAAACGCATTAGAACATCTGGCAACCCTTAAAGGGAAAAAAGCCGCGCTGGTTACGGGCGGCAGTTCAATGAAGCGCTTTGGTTTTTTGGACAGGGCCATCAGCGAGCTAAAGAAAGCCGGGATGGAGTGCACCGTCATTGATAATGTCGAACCCAACCCCTCTGTTGAAACGGTCTGGCGTGGGGCGAAAGCCATGCTGGCGTTTGAACCGGACTGGATTGTGGCACTCGGCGGCGGTTCCGCGCTGGATGCGGCAAAAGTGATGTGGTGTTTCTACGAGCATCCGCACCTGACGTTTGAAGACATTATTCCCGTCGGCTCCATGCCCGCACTGCGTAATAAAGCCCGTTTTGTCGCCATTCCGTCCACCAGTGGCAGCGCCTCTGAAATCACCGCGTTCTCGGTTATCACCGATACGGCTCATCACATCAAATACCCGATTGTAGCGGCAGATCTGGTGCCGGATATCGCCATTCTGGACCCGACCATTCCGGCAAAAATGCCGCCGCATGTCACCGTGCATACCGGGATGGATGTGATGACACACGCGCTTGAGGCCTATGTCTCGACTGCCGCCAACTCCTTTACCGATCCCTATGCGATCGAAGCCATTCGCCTGGTGTTCGAATATCTGGAAATCGCCTATTTGTCGCCAAATGACCTGAATGCGCGTATGCACATGCATAATGCCTCTGCACTGGCAGGCATTGCGTTCACCAATGCGTCTCTGGGGCTGGTGCATTCTATGGCGCATAAGATTGGCGGGGAGTTTGGTATTACGCATGGTCTGGCGAACGCCATTATGCTGCCGTATATCATTCAATATAATTCTATCTATACCAATAAGTACCAGAAGCTGGAGAAAGCGCTGGGCATTGGCAACCTGATTACCGCCATTAAGGACCTGAATAAGCGTCTGAATATTCCAGAAACCCTTGGGCAATGTGGCGAGGTTGAAATTAAAGAGGCCGCATTTATGCAGGTACTCGACCGGATGAGTCACAACGCGGTGGATGATCCGTGCACCCTGACCAATCCCAATCAGCCAACGGTACAAGATGTGAAAACACTCTATTCCAGCGCCTATTACGGCGTCTGATATTCAGAGTGACAGGAACAAAAGCGTATGGCGACATACGCTTTTTTTGCCCTGAATCAGGCCCGATAGGCGAGCAGAAAAACCGTCACTGCGCGGGCGGTCACTTCTTCGATTTTCTTACTATCCGGCGCGGCCTCGACCCCGAGAACCACGCTGAGGTACAGTTCGGCTTCAATCAATCCTTTTAGATGCATGGCGCAAACCCCGCTGTCGGATTTACGCAGAACGCCTTCTTCGATTTTTTTGCCCAGATAATCGCTTAACAGCTTCCAGCCACGCTGCGGCCCCTGCGTGTAAAAGCGTTGGCCAATGTCGCTGCGCTCCGACTCGCTGACGGCCATGCGCCAGATAGCCAGAATGTTGCCACGCATGATGGAGGCGAGATACTGGCGGCCAAATTTATTTAATGTGATTTCAATATCTTGTTTGAAATCTAAGGATTCAAACGCATCGGCGATTTCCCTTTTCGCTGAGGTTTCCATGACGGCCGAGAAGATCTCTTCCTTGGAGCTGAAATAGTTATAGAGCGTCGATTTTGACCCACCGACACGGCTGGCAATTTCTGACATTGATGTGTTGTTAAAACCGAGCTCAATAAAGGCTTTGGTGGCAACGTCCAGTATGGTTTGTCGCTTTGTTTCACTCTTAACCCGCATACGCTTCTCTTCTCTCTTCGTCCATCCCGCAAGTTTCGCTTGACTGTGAAGTTATGTCAATTTATAACAAAACCGTACAGTACGGTACAAAAAAAGGATGTATCTTGAAAATTAATAACTTACATTTACGCCGCACTCTGTTACCTCCAGGCACCCGGTTAACTCTTCTTACTGTAATGTTCCTGCTGGCGGGGTGTTCCACCGCGCCGGACAGTCGACTCGGCCATATAAAAGGCGCCGGGGAGCTGGCCTCTTCGCAGTCGTTGACTACCGCAAAAGAGGGGCAGTGGCCCGATACCCAGTGGTGGCTGCGCTATCACGACAGCCAACTGGACAGCCTGATGACCAACGCGCTGGCTTCGGCACCCACGCTAAAAGTGGCGGAAGCCCGCCTGCGTAATGCGGCGGGTATTGCCGAACAGATTGGTGCGATACGCTCCGTTCAGCTCGGCGCGGCGGCATCGGCCTCGAAAGACAAAGTCAGTTATGCTTACCAATCCTATATGCCGCCACACGGCTGGAACGATTACGGTTCGGTGACGGCAAATCTCAGCTTCAGCCTCGATTTCTGGGGGAAAAACCGTGCGGCGGTGGCAGCGGCCACCTCAGATTACGCGGCTGCAGAAGCGGAAATGCAGTCGGCAAAACTGCTGATTCAGACCTCGCTGGTACAGGCATATGCGGAACTGGCTCGCTTGTATCTGAACCGGGACACTACGCAAAATGCGCTGGAAATCCGCAGCAAAACCGTGGAGTTGATGGCCGAGCGTAACAGCAACGGCCTGGAAACCGACGGAGTCGTCAGGCAAATGCAGGCGCTGAAAGAGCGGGCAGAAGCGGAGCTGATTGCCGCCGATGAATCTATTCAGTTGCAGAAAAACGCCATTGCCGCCCTGCTCGGTGACGGCCCGGACCGCGCCTTGTCCATTCAGCGTCCCGCTATTCACCTTGATGAATCATTCAACCTGCCTGCCAATACCGGCATCAATATCCTCGGCCACCGCCCGGATATCAGCGCCGCGCGCTGGCGCGTGGAGGCAGCCGCCAAACGTATTCATGTCGCTAAAGCGGCGTACTATCCCGATATCAGTATTACCGGGTTTATTGGTTATCAGTCCTTTGGTCTCAATAACTTAACCCGTTCAGGTAATGATGCGGGCAGCATCGGCCCGGCGCTGTATCTGCCGATCTTTACCGGCGGGCGGCTCTCCGGGCAGTTAACGTCGGCGGAGGCGAATTACGAAGAGTCGGTAGCGACCTACAACAATACGCTGACGCTGGCCTTGCACGATGTCGCCAATGTGGTGACCCGTTCGAAAGCGTTAAAAGAACGTCTGGCGAAGACCGAAAGCGCCTTTGATAACGCACGGGCGGCGTATGACATCGCCGATAAGCGCTATCGCGGTGGTCTGGCGACCTATCTGGATGTCCTGACAACGGAAGACGCCATGCTGGATACCCAGCGCGCGCTGGTGAATTTGCAATCTCAGGCATTTTCTCTCGACGTTTCATTGATCCACGCGCTGGGCGGTGGGTTTGTCGCATCCAAATCCTAATTTGAATGGCAGGAAGTTTTTCTATGGCACAGGCAAAAATCGCGGCGACTGACGACAACTTTGATGCGTCGCGCGCCACATCATCACGTAAAAAGGGCTTTATGGGGCTGGCGGCGGCAATTGTGATTGCCGCTGTGGGATATGGTCTCTGGTACTACTTTGTTGGCTCGCGCTATGTCTCCACCGACAACGCCTACAGCGCCGCCGAAGTGGCTGAGGTTACGCCGTCGGTTACCGGGATTGTGCAAACCGTCAACGTCGTCGATACCCAGGCGGTGAAGCAGGGGGATGTACTGGTGCAACTGGACGACACCGACGCCCGTCTGGCGCTGGCGCAGGCTGAGGCTAATCTGGGGCAATCGCGCCGCCGGGTCAGCAGCTATATGGCGACCGACGAAGGCCTTGCCGCACAAGTGAAGGCACGTGAAGCCGATGAAACCCAGGCACAGGCCCGGCTTGTTGCCGCACAGTCAGATTTCACCAAAGCACAGGTGGACTTAAAACGGCGTGAGGCACTGGCAAAATCCGGGGCGGTTTCCGGCGAGGAACTGACCAACGCGCGTAACGCGATGGCGCAGGCCGAGTCCAGCCTCAATGTCGCCAAAGCGGCTGCGGCGCAGGCCACAGCTAACCGCTTGTCCACCATCGGGGCGAAAAAAGCCAATGCCGCGCTGACCATCAATGCTACCGTCGAAACCAACCCGGAAGTGATGCTGGCAAAGGCGAAGGTTGAACAGGCGCAGGTGGACCTGGCGCGTACTGTCATTAAAGCGCCTGTGGATGGCGTTATTGCTCGCCGTCAGGTGCAGGTCGGCCAGCGCGTACAGAACGGCGAACGGCTGATGAGCGTGGTGCCGCTGCATGATGTTCACGTGGATGCCAACTTCAAAGAGGTGGAGCTACGCCATGTGAAAATTGGTCAGCCGGTGGAAGTGACCGCCGATATCTATGGCGACAAAGTGGTGTATCACGGCGTGGTGAGCGGCGTGTCCGGCGGTACCGGCTCGGCGTTTTCCATGATACCGGCGCAAAACGCTACCGGTAACTGGATCAAGGTGGTTCAGCGTCTGCCGCTGCGTATCACGCTGGATAAGAACGAGCTGGCAAAACACCCGCTGCAGGTTGGTTTGTCGATGATTGCCACTATCGATACCCGCAAAATCAAAAAACTGAACACGTCTGACAGCGAAGGGCTGGCGACGGCTCGTCAGGATTAAGGCGCCAGAATGAGTGACACTTCGCAAAAGACATTCCCGCAGCCGCTGACGGGCGGGGCGTTGGTGCTTGGGACGCTCTGCCTGGCGATGGCCAATTTTCTGGCTATCCTGGACACCACCATCGCCAACGTTTCGGTGTCGAACATCGCCGGTAGCCTGGGCACGTCGACCAGCCAGGGCACTTACGTTATTACCTCCTACGCGGTAGCGGAGGCAATCTCGGTCCCGCTCACCGGCTGGCTGGCCTCACGGTTTGGCGCACTGCGGGTATTTGTTATCTGCCTGCTGATGTTTGGCGTCTTCTCTACTCTGTGCGGCATGGCGAGCAGTATGAATATGCTGGTGCTGTTCCGCGTCTTTCTGGGCTTCTCCGGCGGCCCGCTGATGCCACTGTCTCAGACGCTGATGATGCGAATCTTCCCCAGAAACAAAGGTCATGTGGCCATTGGCATCTGGAGTATGACCACGCTGGTTGCGCCCATCATGGGGCCGATTCTTGGCGGTGTCATTTGCGACCAGTTTAGCTGGCACTACATCTTTATCTGCAAGACGCCGTTCGCCATCGTGGCCGGGCTGATGTGTTGGAAGATGTTGCAACGCTATGAAACGCAAACCGCGAAATCACCTATCGACGTGGTGGGGCTGGTTCTGCTGGTGGTATGGGTGTCGGCCCTGCAGATCATGCTCGATGAAGGTAAAGACCATGACTGGTTTGCCTCGACCCGCATTATCGTGCTGGCCATTATCGCGCTGATTGGCTTTATCTCATTCCTGATTTGGGAACTGACGGAGCGTAACCCGGTGGTCGATCTGAAAGTCTTCCGCCATCGGGGGTTCACAACCAGCATGGTGACGCTGTCGCTGGCGTTTGGCGCGTTCTTTGGCATTACCGTACTTACGCCGTTATGGCTGCAAATTTATATGGGCTACACCGCCACCATTGCAGGCTATTCGACGGCGACAATGGGGGTGCTGGCGGTATTCCTCGCGCCGCTGATCGCCAACCTGGCAACCAAAATGGACCCGCGTCCGCTGGTCTTTGCCGGGGTACTGTGGCTGGGATTGTGGACGCTATTTCGCAGCCAGGCGGACATGAGCATGACCTTCTCACAGATCAGTTTGCCAATGCTGTTCCAGGGGATTGGTATGCCGCTGTTCTTCGTGCCGCTTACCGCCATTGCACTGGGGTGCGTGCTGGATCGCGAGATGGATTCCGCCGCCGGGCTGATGAATTTTATCCGTACTCTTTCGGGCGCGTTTGCCACCTCGATGGTCAACACCTCGTGGGAAAACCGGACCCGCTACGTACATGCGGAACTGGCGGGGTTGACAGACAGAGGCGCGGTCGCGACCCAGGCAATGACCAACAGTGGAATGCAGATGGGGGAAGTGCGTGGTTCGATTGACTGGCTATTGCAGGGGCAGAGCGTAATGGTCGCAACGAATCAAATCTTTATGGCAATTGCGGTGATTTTCGTCGTGGCCGCAATGATTATCTGGCTCGCGCCAAAACCGAAAAAAGTGGATATCTCCGCGGTTCATTGAGGGCTCTGTTCATTTCGCCCTACGCTCTGATAAGGTTTCTTGCGGATTATCAGAGCGTTTTTTATTTTCCCCCTTACTAAAACCCCCCAATCAACCACCGCAACGCGTAAGAAAACAGCAACCGGCGCATTACAACAACGTGCTAATTTTAAAAGGGTTCATTTAGGCGCGCTTTGTGATGCAAACGCAGGTAGGGAGATAACGATGTTTTTTATCTGGATGTTGTTACCGGCACTCTATATTGGTTCTCGTTTTATCTGGTGGCTTCCACTGTCTCCTGTTCTCCGCTTTGGCCTGTTCCTTGTGCTGGTGGGTATTTGTGAGTTCCGCTTTTTTAGCCGCTGGCTGTGGGGGAGTTCATTTTCACCAGAATGGCCGCGCCCGGTTGTGATGCTGGCTGGTGGATTGTTCGGCGCCGTGGTGCTGTTCGCCAGTTTCCTTCTGCTGCGCGATACGCTTGCTTTACTTGTCGGGCTGCTGACCCGTAAAACCCTCCCCGGCTTGCCCATCACGCTGCCTCTGCTGGTCCTGTCTGTGGTGCTGGCAGGGATTGGCGTTTGGCAGGCCACGCGCGTGCCTGACGTTCGTACCGTCCATGTGACGATTTCCGGACTGCCGCCTGCTTTTGATGGCTACCGGCTGGTACAACTGGCTGATATTCATGCCACGCGCCTGTTGCCCCGCCAGTGGGTGCAGCAGATTGTTGCCAGAACCAACGCCCTGCAGCCGGATCTCATTGCGATTACCGGCGATATGTCAGACGGTTCCGTAGAGGATCGCCTGCCAGACGTCGAACCGCTGACACAACTGCGGGCGGCGGATGGCGTCTATGCCATCACCGGCAATCATGAATACTATTTCGACTATGCAAGCTGGGTGCCTGCCTGGCAGACGCTGAGCATTCCCTTTTTGACCAACCAGCATGTACGTATTGTGCGCGGTGACGCCTCGTTTGTGTTGGCCGGCGTGCCGGATAAAGTGGCGGAAAATTACGGTTTTGATGGGCCGGACCTGAAACGTGCGCTGGAAGGCACTCGCCCCGATGACACCGTGATCCTGCTCGACCACCGGCCAGGTACCGCCGATGATAACGCCGCCGCGGGGGTGAAGTTGCAGCTCTCCGGTCACACTCACGGTGGGATGGTGTTGGGGCTTGACCAACTGGTGAAACCCCTCAATAACGGCTATATCTCCGGTCGTTACGCGGTCGGCCCAATGACGCTGTATGTCAGTAACGGTGCCGGGCTGTGGAACGGTTTTCCGCTACGGCTTGGCCGACCTTCTGAAATTACCGAGCTAATTCTGCACTCAGCGGCATCCACGGCGCGTTGAAATGAAGGCAGTCGTGTGGCGGCGGCTTGCCGCTATCACTCTTGATAACGCTGTAGTGGGTTATCCCTTTTTGGCCCGCAGCGTAGCAACTGCCTGCACGCACTGCTCCACCACGTTATCGACCTCATGGTTGATGTCTATGCGCATGACGTCATCTTCTTGCCGTTCCGGGCGTTCCAGCGCGGCGAACTGACTTTTCAGTAATTCAACCGGCATAAAGTGCCCCTGCCGTTTCGCCATCCTCGCCAGAATGGTTTCATAATCGCCGTCCAGCCACAGAAAATGCACATTTGGACTGCCTTTACGCAGAATATCGCGGTAGCGTTTTTTTAATGCCGAACAAACAATTAAACCGGTTTCATTCTTTTTATACAGACTATAAGACGCGTCATTTAATCGTTCCAGCCATGGCAATCTGTCTTCATCGGTTAAGGGAATGCTGGCTGACATTTTATCGATATTCTTTGCCGGATGGAGATCGTCCCCATCAATAAATTTCGCACCAAGTACGGCGGCGGCTTTGGCTCCAATCAGTGTTTTTCCGCTTCCCGATACCCCCATTAAAATATAACTCTCACCGCGCATTTAATTACTCCTGTCTCATTTTGATGACGCGGATATTACCGTGCAAATAGCGATGCGTTTATGTTTTTCTGCACATGAAAAGCAGAATTATAAAGCGCGTCACGTTATGCGTAACATTGCAGTGTAACAATTTTTGAGCGTGATATTCGTCACAATTCAGGTCAGGGAAAACCGTTTAAATGCCCACCAGGCCACGTCCTGACCAGAGAGGAAACATGAAGATTAAAACTCAATCCTGCGTTGTAGCGGGAAAGCAAACTGTTGACGTTACCGACCAGGAAATTGAATGGAATAATAAGGGTACATTGGTACAAATAACCCGTGGGGGGATTTGTGGATCCGATTTACATTATTATCAGGAAGGCAAGGTCGGTAATTTTTCTGTTAAAGCACCGATGGTGTTAGGCCATGAAGTTATTGGCAAAATTGTTCATTCAGATTCAGAAAAATTACAGGAAGGCCAGACTATTGCGGTAAATCCATCGAAACCTTGTGGTCATTGTAAATATTGCCTGGCGAAAGAAGAAAATCAGTGTACGGAAATGCGTTTCTTTGGTAGCGCCATGTATTTCCCGCATGTTGACGGTGGTTTTACCCGCTTTAAAGTGGTGGATACCGCGCAATGCGTTCCTTTCTCCAGTAATGCCGATGCCAAAATCATGGCTTTTGCCGAACCGCTGGCGGTTGCTATTCACGCTGCTCATCAGGCCGGTGACTTACAAGGCAAACGTGTCTTTATCTCAGGCGTAGGTCCGATTGGCTGCCTGATTGTCAGCGCGGTGAAAACGCTGGGCGCGGCAGAAATCGTCTGCGCGGATATCAGCCCTCGCTCGCTGGAACTGGCGCAAAAAATGGGGGCCGACACGCTCCTCGATCCGCGTAGCGCCGATCTGACGCCGTGGAAAGCGGAAAAAGGTTACTTCGATGTCAGCTTCGAAGTGTCGGGGAATCCGACATCCATTACCACTTGCCTGGAAGTGACGCGCGCCAGAGGGGCGATGGTTCAGGTAGGGATGGGCGGCGCGGTAGCGGATTTCCCGATGATGATGCTCATCGCCAAAGAGATTGCCCTGAAAGGCTCCTTCCGTTTCACCACTGAATTTAATACCGCTGTCTCCTGGCTGGCGAATGGCGTGGTGGATCCCCTGCCGTTATTAAGCGGCGAATACCCCTTCACCGAGCTGGAGCAGGCGCTGAAATTCGCGGGCGATAAAACCCAGGCCGCCAAAGTTCAACTCGTTTTTTAATGCATCGTGATAAGGAATAAGACCATGAACGACCTTTTTTCACTGGCGGGCAAGAATGTCCTGATTACCGGTTCCGCACAGGGTATTGGCTACTTATTAGCAACCGGCCTTGGGAAATACGGCGCACAAATCATCGTTAACGATATAAATCAGGAGCGTGCTGATGCCGCTGTTGAAAAACTGCGCGCAGCGGATATCCGCGCTGTGGCCGCCCCGTTTAACGTGACCAAAAAAGCAGAAATCGATGCCGCTATTGCACGTATCGAAGAACAAACCGGGCCGATTGATGTTCTGGTCAATAATGCCGGTATCCAGCGCCGCCACCCGTTTAATGACTTCCCGGAACAAGAGTGGAATGACGTGATCGCGGTTAACCAGACGGCGGTTTTCCTGGTATCGCAAGCGGTCACCCGTCGCATGGTTGAGCGTCAGGCCGGGAAAGTGATCAACATCTGTTCCATGCAGAGTGAACTGGGACGCGACACCATCACGCCGTACGCCGCTTCCAAAGGCGCGGTAAAAATGCTGACCCGTGGTATGTGCGTTGAGCTGGCACGACACAACATTCAGGTGAATGGTATTGCTCCGGGTTATTTCAAAACCGAGATGACCAAAGCGCTGGTCGAAGACGAAGCCTTCACCGGCTGGCTCTGCAAACGTACGCCTGCGGCGCGTTGGGGTAACCCGGAAGAGCTAATTGGCGCGGCGGTGTTCCTCTCCTCTAAAGCCTCTGATTTTGTTAACGGTCATCTTCTGTTCGTTGACGGCGGCATGCTGGTCGCTGTGTGACTCGTTAGTACTAAGATGCAGCGCTGCGGCGCTGCTGGTTCGGCACATAACAAGAGACAAGATTATGCCATTACTGATTATCGCGGCAGGCGTAGCGCTGCTGCTGGTCTTAATGATTGGTTTTAAAGTTAATGGGTTTATCGCCCTGGTGCTGGTTGCCGCCGTTGTGGGATTTGCCGAAGGTATGGATGCGCAGGCCGTGCTGCACTCCATTCAGGGGGGAATTGGCGGAACGTTAGGCGGCCTGGCGATGATTCTTGGCTTTGGCGCCATGCTGGGGAAGCTGATTTCTGACACCGGTGCCGCTCAGCGTATCGCCACGACGCTGATTGCGACATTCGGTAAAGAGCGGGTGCAATGGGCACTGGTGATTACCGGTCTGGTCGTGGGGCTGGCAATGTTTTTCGAAGTGGGCTTTGTCCTGCTGTTGCCGCTGGTGTTTACCGTGGTGGCGTCGTCTGGCCTGCCGCTGCTCTATGTCGGTGTACCGATGGTGACCGCGCTGTCCGTTACCCACTGTTTTCTGCCGCCACATCCGGGGCCGACCGCTATCGCCACCATTTTCGAAGCCAATCTGGGGACAACCCTGCTGTATGGCATGATCATTACAATTCCGACGGTTATTGTCGCCGGGCCGCTGTTTTCGAAACTGCTGACGCGTTTTGAAAAAGCGCCGCCGGAGGGGTTATTCAACCCGCATATCTTTGCCGATCATGAAATGCCGGGCTTCTGGAACAGTATTTTCGCGGCGGTAATGCCCGTGATCCTGATGGCAATTGCCGCAGTTTGTGAAATTACCCTGCCAAAAGGCAATAGCGCGCGTCTCTTCTTTGAGTTTGTCGGTAACCCGGCGGTGGCCCTGTTTATCGCCATCGTGATCGCCATTTTCACTCTCGGGTTGCGCAATGGCCGTAATCTCGAAAACGTGATGGAAATGGTCGGCGCCTCCATTGGTGCTATCGCAATGATTGTCTTCATTATTGCGGGCGGTGGGGCGTTCAAACAGGTGCTGGTTGATAGCGGAGTAGGCAAATACATCTCACAATTGATGACGGGCACAACTCTCTCGCCACTGCTGATGTGCTGGACCGTTGCCGCCGTGCTGCGTATCGCGCTGGGCTCTGCCACCGTGGCGGCCATCACGACTGCTGGCGTTGTGCTGCCGATAATCAATGTCACCCATGCCGATCCGGCGCTGATGGTGCTGGCTACCGGTGCGGGTAGCGTAATTGCGTCACACGTCAACGATCCTGGATTCTGGCTGTTCAAAGGCTACTTTAATCTCAGCGTTGGTGAGACACTGCGTACATGGACAGTAATGGAAACGCTAATTTCGTTTATGGGTTTACTGGGTGTGCTGACGCTTAACGCCATCCTGCATTAACTTCATTTTTCGCAATGACGGTATTCCCAGGGGAAGTGGATAAACCGCTTCCCCCGGGGAGGGAGAGACGATGAGAAATCACAGAATTTCACTTCAGGATATCGCCACGCTGGCGGGAGTCACCAAAATGACCGTCAGCCGGTATATCCGCTCGCCTAAAACCGTATCCAGGGCCACCGGCGAGCGCATCGCGATGATCATGGAAGAGATCAACTACATACCCAATCGTGCGCCCGGCATGTTGCTCAATGCGCAAAGCTATACGCTGGGTGTGCTGATCCCCTCGTTCCAGAATCAGTTGTTTGCTGACATTCTCGCGGGCATTGAGTCTGTGACATCCGACCATAATTATCAGACACTTATCGCTAACTATAATTACAACAAAGAGTCCGAAGAGGAGTCGGTGATCAATCTGCTCTCCTACAATATCGACGGCATTATTCTTTCCGAAAAGCACCATACCGTTCGTACCGTTAAGTTTCTGCGCTCCGCCAAAATCCCGATTGTTGAACTGATGGATGTGCAGGGCGCCAAAATGGATATGGAAGTGGGGTTTGATAATCGTCAGGCCGCCTTTGACATGGTGAGCACCATGCTGGCTAAGCGTCAGCGGCGTAAAATTATCTATCTGGGTTCGAAAGACGATATGCGTGATGAGCAGCGCTTTTGCGGTTATTGCGATGCCATGAATCAGCATCAACTGGAGGCTTACCGTATCAACCCCCGCGCGAGCTCGTCTATCTACCTTGGGTCGCAACTTATGGCCGAAGCCTTTAAAACCCACCCGGATCTGGATGGCGTTTTTTGCACGAATGACGATATTGCGATGGGCGCGCTGTTTTACTGCCGCGAGCACGACCTTGCCGTCCCGGAGCGCATTTCCATCGCCGGTTTTCATGGCCTGGAAATGGGGAAACAGATGATCCCTAGCCTGGCGAGCGTGATCACGCCGCGCTTTGATATCGGCAGAATGGCAGCACAGATGTTATTGAATAAGCTAAAAAATGACGCGCTCAACCACAACACTGTCGATTTGGGTTATCAAATCTATCAGGGAAAGACCCTCTGATTTCCTCAGCGCCCTCAATGAACCTCCTTCCGGGTAAAAAAAATTTCATGCAAATTTCTGTGAAGTGTTAAGCAGGCTTTACCGATATATGAAGCATGAGTTAATTGGGTTATTTGCCACAGGGCGATTGCCCGAGCGGGGAAACATGAGCACACGTAAAAAACTCACAGCCAGAACACTCATGCTGGCGTCTATTTTTGTCACCATCACCACCGGGTTCCTGGTCACCATTGGCCTGTTGCTCTGGCAATCTATGGGCCAGCAAGAAGCGGTCGCCAAAAGACATCTCCAGCAAATTGCGCTCACTGAATCATTACGTGTTCAGCAACAGCTCGACTCTGCGCTGAACGCCGCGCGCGATTTAGGCAACAGCGCCTGGGCATTACATCAGGCCGGGCTGACAGAACGGCGTGGCCTGGACCAGCTATTGGCCGATTATCTGCATCAGCACCCTGATTTTTTGTCGATGTCACTGGCCTTTGAAGCCAATACGTTTGACGGCAAAGACGCGGAGTTTGCGGGAAAAGCGGATCAGGATCCGGCTGGCCGCTACGCCCGCTATGTTGACCGTGATAACAGTGGTAACCCGGCGCTACACAACCTGGTGGATTATGAAACACCGGGCAGCGGCGACTACTACCTTTTGCCGCGTCAGCGCCAGAAAGAGGTGATTATCGAGCCGTACATCTACCCCTATAACGGTGTGGATGTGATGCTGACCTCCATCGCGGCGCCGATTATCCGCGACGGTAAGTTTCAGGGCTCTGTGACTTCGGATTTCTCGCTGGAAACGCTGCAAAAAATGATTGGCGCCATCAAGCCGTGGGAAGGGACGGGTTACGCGCTGTTGCTCTCGGCGGATAACAAAGTGGTTTCCAGCCCTGATAAGGCGGCAACGGGTAAACCCTGGACGGGGACAATCGGCGCGGAAGCGGTGGTGCGCACCGACGATGCCCTGCTAAAAGAACCGGCGTTTGTGACCTGGCGCACCATCGACATTGGTAACAGTCAGACACCATGGAAGCTGGCGATTGTGACGCCAGTCAGCGTCGTCATGGCCGAAGCGTGGCACTACCTGCGTAACGCCATCCTGCTGATGATCCTGAGTATTATCATTGTCAGCGTGGTGGTAGCGATGGTGTTTACCCGCAAGGTTGCGCGCCCGGTAGGCGGCGAGCCGACGGAAGCCTCAGAGATTGCGCTGTCCGTGGCGCAAGGGGATTTGAGTCATCAGATTGCGGTACGTAACGGCGATAGCAGCAGCATCTTTTATGCCCTGCACACCATGCAAGCCCAGCTCCGGCGTATTGTGGGTAGCATCAGCGATGCCAGCCATTCCGTGCGGGCGGGAAGCAGTGAAATCGCGGCAGGCAACCTCGATTTAGCTTCGCGGACCGAAGAGCAGGCGGCGGCGATTGTACAGACGGCGGCGAGCATGGAGCAGATTTCCGTGACCGTCAAAAACAACGCGGAGAATGCGCACAAGGCTACATCACTGACGCAGAACGCGGCGCAAATTGCCGGGCAGGGTGAATCGCTGGTGGCACAAGTGGTGGATATCATCGGCAAGATTGATGAGAGCGCCGGCAAGATTGGCGATATTAACAGCATCATCGACAGCATCGCTTTTCAGACCAATATTCTGGCATTGAACGCGGCGGTTGAAGCGGCCCGCGCCGGTGAGCAGGGCAGAGGCTTCGCGGTGGTGGCCGGTGAAGTGCGCAGCCTTGCACAGCGCAGCGCCAGTGCGGCCAAAGAGATTTCAGCGCTGATTGAGGAGTCGTCCGGGCGCGTCAGTAAAGGGGTTACGCTGGTGAATGAGACGGGGGCGATGATGAAGCAAATCATTACCTCGGTTTCCAGTGTGCATCAGGTGATTGCCGAGATTGTGCAGGCGCTGGATGAGCAAACGAAAGGCGTGAGTCAGGTGAGCGAGGCGGTCAATCAGATGGATAGCGCCACCCAGCAGAATGCGTCTCTGGTGCAGCAGATCTCTGCGGCGGCCATGTCGCTGGAGGAGCAGGCGAAGAGTCTGGAGGAGACGCTGGCGTTTTTCTCGGATGCGCGGAAAAGCTATTCGTAATGAGTGGGTTATGATTTTGTCCCCGGTGGCGCTGCGCTAACCGGGGCTACCAATCGTAGATACTGTGAACGTCTTCAACCTTTTTAGCCATGGCTGATTCGTTTTCCCGCATGATAACCATAGCGACATCTTTGTGACGCCGCGGGGATTGTAAAGGGGAACGGAACCCTCCACCTGAGCCGCATATTCCCCTCACCCCAACCCTCTCCCCGGAGGAGAGGGAGAAAACCGGTCGTAGCCCGGACAAGGCGCTTGCGCCGCCATCCGGGAATTACCCTCGGTATGGGGTATGTCAAACCCCTTCCACTCCATATTCCTTCATCTTACGCCACAGCGTTGTCGGGCTTATCCCCAACATCACCGCGGCTTGTGATTTATCGCCGCCGATACGTTTCATCACCGCACCAATCAGCTTCTGCTCCTGCTTTTTCAGCAAATCTACGTCACCGGGCTGCGGGACGATATCTTCATCATCAACAGACACTGACATATGGCATAGCGACTGCAGCGCATCGACATCCACAACGTGCATATCAAACAATACAATCAACCGTAAAATCACCGCCTGTAGCTCCCGGATATTGCCAGGCCACGCGTAGCTGTTGAGAAAATCCACCGCTTCATCAGTGAAGCTCAGTGCTTTGTGATGTTTTGCCAGCAGGTCTTCAATAATCAGCATCACATCGCCGGTTCGCTCTCTGAGTGCAGGCAACTGTAGCGTAAGGACATTAATGCGATACCAGAGGTCCTGGCGAAACTCACCGGCTGCCACCTGTGCGCCCAACTCTTTATTACTGGCGGTAATTAAGCGGAACCTGGCGCTGATGAGGGAGTCGCCGCCCACCCGGCTGAACCGCTTTTCCTGCAAAATGCGCAGTAGCTTGATTTGCACCGGGAGCGGCGCTTCGCTGATTTCGTCAATAAAGACAGTGCCATTCATCGCCATCTCGAAAATACCCGGCTTACCGCCCCGACGCGCATTGGTGAAGGCGCCATCGGCATAGCCAAACAGCTCGCTCTCTAACAGACTTTCAGGAATGGCGGCACAGTTAATGGCAATAAAGGGTTCAGCGCTACGTGGACTGGCGTGATGAATACTCTGGGCAAACAGCTCCTTACCGGTGCCGGTATCTCCCAGAATATTAATGGGAAGATCGTGAGCGGCGTAGATTTTGGCCCGTGCTATCGCGGCTTCCATCACCGGGGATTGCCCGATAATGTCGGCAAATGAATACGTGGTGGTAAAGCCTTTGTGGTCACTCTTTTTGCTGGTGCGGGAAGAGGACCAGCCGTTATGTTCCTGCTTGCTACCAGTGATGACGGTATAAAAGCCGTGCTTATTGGAAAAGTGCTTCACCGCAATATTGACCGTCTCGCCGTCAATCTCGATAGCATGCTCTTTGATATCTATTTCATTGATGATGCTGCCATAAATGCTTTTGAAGGCCTCTTTTTTAAAGATCTTATCACCAATATTGCACTGGAATAACGCAAAGCCACGGGCATTGATATGGATAATTTCCCCTGACTGGTCCAGACACATAATGCCCTCGTGCGACTGATTCAGCGCAGACCAGGACATAGTTAACTTCATGTTTTCATTGTTAATGTACTTCAACAGGCTTTCAGCGACATCCAGCGCCTGTTCAATAGAAATATTATCGGTATCGCCCATGATGACATTCAAATCATACTTCTTCGCCATCTCTGCGACGGTCAGGCCGCCAATCACTAACTGGTAATCGTTATCCGCCAGGTTTTTTACGACATTCTCGATATCATAGTGGTTGTAAACCTGACAGATTTTGAAGTCTTCGTTCGTCATATTTTGATAACGACGCAGCACATTACAGAACTGCGGAAAGCCTACGGCGGCAATCTTCTGCGATTTTTTCCGCGCCTCCTGCAGAATGCGATAAATACCGTGCAGCTCGTGGGTGATTTCGATAACCGGAATAGAAAGACTGTTGCGTAATAACGCTGCCGTACCGCCCCGGCTAATGATGATTTTGGTGCCACCCGCAACAAGCTGCTGCGCTTTTTCCACCACGTCAAAATAGTGAAACTCGTAAACGGGGATGTCGATCTTTCTTTCGATAAGCACGTTGGATATGCGCTGGGTGATAGTTTTTGACACCGAGAAAATCGCAATTTCGTTATTTTTCATGGGTTATCCAGAGTGATCGATTTATGCGAGAGTCATCATATCCTCACGCTCTTCACGCCACAAAGCGCTGCCTGGCAAAACGAAAAAAGCCTGCGCATTTGCGGTGCGCAGGCAAAAGACAGACACACTGCCTTCTCTTTTAAAAACGCTGTCGGCGATAGACTATTTGCCCATTACTGATGGTGGCGCAGTTATCGATATAACGGTCACCGTCCAGTTGTGTGCCTTTGGTATCTTCAAACACGATCTTTTCTTTACGCAATTTCACGATGGCGATATCGGCAAAGGCACCCGGCGCAAGCGTGCCGATCTGCCCTTCCATTTTCATCAGGCGTGCGGGGGTGCGGGTCACCGCACGAACCACATCGAAGAACGACATCCCCATGTTGAGATATTTCGACATAATAAACAGCAGGCTGAATACCTTGTCCGTGCGCAGGCTATTACGTAGCGTCAGGTCGGTACTAATGATATCCGGGTTAAAGCCCTGTTCCATGGCGTTGCGGGCTACCGTGAAGTCAAAATGGGCCACACCGTTAGAACAGTCGAAAATCACGCCGCGTGCTTTGGCCTCCTTGATGGCAGGGAACACCTCTCCGCTTTCCTTGAGGATGGCATTACCCGTGCCGTGGAAACAGTGGGCATAAATATCATCGGCCTGGAAATGGCCGATCAGCTCATCGGCGGGCAACCGGGAGTCGGTCACATGGACACAGAGGGTTGTTTTAAGCTCTCGTGCCAGCGCCACGGCGGCATAAAATGGATCGCTACTAAAATTGCGCCCGGTCGCGATATCCTGGCTGTAACGCAGTTTTAATCCAAGAATGTTGTCGCGGTTCTCATTCAGCGTCTGGCTGATTTTCTCGACGTTGTAGTTCGCCGGGTTGGTATTTTCCAGATACCCCGTCGGCCCACCACCCAGCGTGGAGAGCCCTACATTCACCACGTTCAGGTAGCTTTTGATACGCGTCTGCGCCGGATGAATGACGCTGTTGCGAAACAGTTTATAGTTAACCCAGCCGCTACTCCCGGCGTCCACCACACTGGTTACGCCGTTGGGCAGGCAGAGCACATCCGGGTTAACGCTGATGGCGGTGCCGCCATGAAAAACGTGGGCATGGAAATCAATCAGCCCAGGAAGAACAATACAGCCTGCCGCATCGATGACGGTTTCCGCCTGGCTGTCGGCGGTATGCAAATCCACAATACGATTGCCGACAATACCGATGTTCTGGTTGATGTAACTGCCGCTATCCAGGTCAGCCACCAGACCATTTTTAATCAGAATATCCAATTTCATTTCGCGCGCTCCTTAATCAGATACCGATCATTTTCCAGTAAGGAATACCAATCAGGAAGAAGACCAGGACGTTAACCAGCACCATGATGGTGCCGAGTAGCCAGAAGGTTTTTTGCGGAACATAGCCGCTGGAAAAGGTAAACACCCCCGCACCGTTGCCGTAGTGAGTGAGCAGCGCCCCGTACCCCGCAGAGAAGGCCAGGGACAGCGCGACATACATCGGATGTGCCTGAGTGGTCATCCCAAGGGTAAAGAGCACCGGATAGAACGACACAACGAAGGCGCTGTTCGACACGAAGAAGTAACGTACCGCGAGGCTGATAAACACCAGCACACCCAGGGCACTTATTTCACTCAGTTGTGACAGGTCGAGGTAGTTTTTGATCACATCCACCAGGTAGACGTAGAAACCGCCTTTGGAGAGCGCGACCGCACACCCGTAAAACGCGCCGTACCAGACGAAGGTCTGCCAGGCCGATTTTTCGCTGACCACATCGTTCCAGCTCAATACGCCGAACAGCAACAAGCAGGCGAGGAAGGCGAGACCGACTGGAATAAACTCAATCCCGGTAAGGGAGCCGGTCATCCAGCCGATAATGCCCAGCAAAAAGAAGACGATCAGTAGCTTCTCTTCGCGCTTGACCGGGCCGAGCTCCTGCAACCCTTTGGTCGCGATTTCGTTAACATTGGTAATGGTTTTCAGCTCAGGCGCATAGAGCTTATAGAGGATCCAGGGCGCGGCTAACAGCACAATGCCCGCCGGTACGATGGCGGCTTTGAACCACACCATCCACTCGAGATTGACGTGCATTATTTCGTTTGCAAGCGAGACGGTAATGGAGTTGGTCGCCATCCCGGTCAGAAACAGGCTGGAGGTACCCATCGACACCACATACATCAGGATCGTGAGATAGGCACCAATCTTGCGGCTGCCATCATCCGGCTTTGAGCCCAGCGCTTCGGCGATATTACGGAAAATGGGGTAAGTGATGCCGCCGGAACGCGACATGTTCGAGCCGGTTGCCGGAGCGAGCACGGTGTCTGTCACCATCATCAGGTAGCCCAGCGTCAGGGTATTTTTGCCATAGCGCTGAAGCAGCAGGTAGGCGATACGTTTGCCTAACCCCGTAATCACGAAGGCCTTACAGATAATAAAAGCGCTGATGATAAACCACACCATCGGGCTACCGAATCCGGCGAACAGCGGGCCTGGTTCAATCACCAGCGAGGCGAAACCGAGGATGATGAGCATGATGACAGCGTCGGTAAACGGGCGCAGGACCAGCCCGCACAGCATCGCCAGATAGATACCGACCATTTCCCAGGTCTGGGCAGAAACGCCTTCCGGGTGAGGAATAACCCAAAACAGAATGGGAAAAAAGATAATGGGTAAGAGTTTAAGATAAAGCATTTTACATTACCTGTATTTAATAGCCGCACGCCGTCATACGACGTGCAGCATTTCATTATTTGCACGAATTAGCGGTAGACGTCGTCAATAAACTCAACGCCTTTTTCGTCTAATGATTTTCTTACCCATGCGCGGTTAGCGGTGCCGTTCTTCGCCGCTTCCACTTTGCCCGCATCAAATTTGGCGTAGTCGGTGGCTTTGTTGAGCAGGGCTGCTGCATCGTTCAGCGGTATGACGATCACGCCGTCAGCATCACCCACAATTAAATCACCCGGACAGACCGCCACGCCGCCTACGGCGATGGGTGTGTTCACTTCACCCGGCCCTTCTTTAAACGGACCCGCCGGGTTCGAACCGGTGGCGAAGAGAGGGAAGTCCAGTACGGACAGGGCATCGATATCGCGGATCGGACCATCAAGCACGATACCGGCGATTTTTTTGGTGTAGTGGGCATAAGCCACCATGATTTCGCCCATCAACGCACGGGAGCGATCGCCTTCGTTAGAGACCACGATGACATCATTTTCAGTTGCCATATCCAGCGCGGCGTGCAACATCAGGTTGTCGCCAGCGCGCGCTTTCACCGTAATGGCATAGCCCGCCATGACCGGCTTCTTCGGTGATGAAATACGTTTAATGCCGTTGCCGAGGACCGCAATACGGTTCATGGTGTCGGCGATATTCGCGGCGGGCAGTTTCTCGTAATGTTTTAATAACTCAACGTCGAATGCCGGACGCTTGGTGAAAATACGATTACCGATAGACATGATTTTCTCCTTAAAAACCCGGCACCGGCCAGGACGGTTTTTTACCTGATAACACTTCATCGATACCAATAGCGGAGTGCAAAGAGGCGCGGTCGGTCGCTTCTTTTGTGGCCGCGCCGATATGCGGACCAATAACGATATTGCTGAGGGTGAAAATCGGATCGGCGGGGTCGAACGGCTCTTTTTTCAGGACATCGACACCCGCACCGGCGATGGCGTGTGTTGAAAGTGCGTGGTATAGCGCTTTTTCATCGACCAGTTTGCCGCGTGCGGTATTAATGAAATACGCGGTCGGTTTCATCAGCGAGAACTGCTTTTCGCCAACAAAATCGGTGGTTTCCGCCGTGGTAGGGCAGTGCAGGGAGACAAAATCGCTCTCTTTGAAAATTCGTTCAAAGTCACTGGTTAACTCAACGCCTTCCGGCACCTGGTCCTGCGTTTTGTACGGGTCATACGCGATGACTTTCATATTGAAGCCATGCAGGGCTTTGATGGCGACACGGGAACCAATGTTGCCCACGCCGACCAGGCCTACGGTTTTACCGTCCAGCTCTACTTTTGGCGTGCGCAGTTTTGCCCAGTAGTAATCCTCAAGCATTTTCTCTTCGACCAGCTTGAAATTACGTGAACAATGCAGCATGTAAAAAATGGCCAGCTCGGCAACAGACATACTGTTAGCAATCGGCGCGTTTAATACGGTCACACCGTGGCGTTTGGCCGACTCCAGATCAACTGTGTCATAACCGGCACCATGGCGGGCAACAACTTTCAGTTTTTTCGCGGCTTCAAATACGCGATCGGACATTTTTGAAAGGCGAACAATAATACCGTCGCACTCCGGAATATCACGGATGATATCTTCTTCTTCCATCCCGGAGCCTGTAATAAGTTCATAACCCCGGCTCTCAAGATATTCTCTCCCTTCCTGCATGATTTCTTGTGGAAGTAAAATTTTATAAGTCATCTGACGCTCTCCATTGTTGTTTGGCACTGATAATTGCAGATGGCGTGCCAGGGGCGTTCCTGATGAGTTAAATTATTTTTAACAATATGATATTTATGTATTTTTTATTTTTTGTTATTTTTGTGTGATATTCTTATTGGTGATGCTAATCACATATTTAAAGCCAGTGGAAAACACATCTATTTCATTTTGAAATGCATGAATTTCATTTTTAAATGTCAGATCGCGGCGTTATCACACTATTTTTTATGACGTCTTTTATGCGCTAATTTTATTGACAAGGAAGCTTTGCGTGATAATTATACTGGCTAACAGGTTCGCTCATTGAGTAAACAGTAATGGCAATAAATCATGACTCTCGAATTAATGAATGCATTTCTTTCTGCGGTGCGTAGTGGAAACATACCCGCCGCCGCCGGTTTTTTAGGTATTAGCCAGGTCTGTTTATCTGAACGTTTGCAAATGCTGGAAAATAATATTGGTTTTACGCTTATTCAACGCGGAAGGAGTATTCGATCGGTGATATTAACCGAAAAGGGTAAACAGTTTTATGCGTTATCGGCGAAAATTATGGCCGTACTCTATGAGGTGGAAAATATTAAATCACCACTCCGGCAGGATTGAAAATGCGCTGGCAAGGTTCTGCGCACAATGATGTGCAAATGCCGCATTAGAAAGCGTAAATGTTGTAATAAGGCACTAACACCGTTTCAGCCAGACTGACTCTTCATGGCAAAACCCCTATACTGCCAAAAAACATAAAAAATCATTCATTTTTACGGTGATACGGGCAGGGTAACGGATGGAAACGACGAATTTTCTGGGGCAGCTTACGCAGCAGATGATCCTGTCTGCGCCTTTATTTTCCTTAATTGCGTTGGGTTATTGTCTTGGGCGTTTTGCCGGCTGGCCGGAAGCCGCCAGTGGGGTATTTAACCGCTTCTGTTTTTCGATTGCCTTGCCCTGCATGTTATTTAAGGTCATGAGCAAGTTCTACCAAAGCCCGCCGGTGGATATGCGCTTGCTGATCGCCTATTTCGGCAGTTGCCTGTTGATCTATATTGTCGGGCGCATTGTCGCAAAAAGCGTGTTTGGCCTTGATGCCATCTCGGCATCGGTATTTGGCCTTGGGGGTATTTTTTCCAATAACGTAATGCTCGGGATCCCGGTCGCGGTGATTCTGCTGGGGCAGGCCAGCCTCGCCTCGGTCGCGCTGGTACTGGTGTTTAACAGCCTGATTCTGTGGACGCTGGTAACTGTCTCGGTGGAGTGGGCGCAGAGCGGCAGTTTTTCCTGGAAAGGCATTGGCAAAACGCTGGTCAACGTGCTGCGTAATCCGCTGATTATCGGCATTTTTTCTGGCTTTGCCTGGAGCGCAACTCACCATACCTTGCCGCAATTTATTGATGGCCCCGTCAGCATGTTAGGGCAGATTGCCGCGCCGTTAACCCTGGTCACGCTGGGCATGAGCCTCTCGCATTACAACATCAGCCAGGGGCTGCGGGAAAGCGCGGCTATCTGCCTGATTAAACTGGTGTTGATGCCTGCGCTGATTTGGGCGCTCGCTTACGCACTGCATCTGCCGCAGCAGGAGAGCCAGGTGGTGGTTTTACTGGGGTCAATGGCGGTGGGGATAAACGTCTATCTGATGGCGCAGAAATTCAAAGTGCTGCAAGGGGCGACGGCAACCAGCATGTTGATTTCCACTCTGCTTTCTACCCTGACTACGCCAATGCTGATGATCCTGATGAGCCGCTTCTATCCGGCATGGCCGTAAATTCTCCCGGCAGGGCACACCGCGTGCCCTGCCAGAAACGCGTTAAAGAATGTCATCCACCACGCCGCCGTCAACGCGCAGCGCCGCGCCTGAGGTTGCCGATGCCTGAGTCGAGCAAACATAGACCACCATGTTCGCCACTTCTTCAACCGTCGCTGCCCGCTGAATAACGGAGCTGGGACGGTGAGCCATCACAAACTCTTTCGCCAGCGTTTCCAGTGACTTGCCAGTCCTTGCCACTTCGTCCTGCATCATGGCGGCAAAGCCATCGGAAAGGGTCGGGCCGGGTAACACGCTGTTGACCGTCACGCCACTACCGGCGACAAACTTCGCCAGCCCGCGCGCCAGCGAGAGCTGGGCCGTTTTGGTCACGCCGTAATGAATCATATCGGCAGGAATGTTGCGCGCCGATTCCGAGGAGATAAAGACCACGCGGCCCCAACCTTTTTTCACCATCGCTGGCAGCAACGCACGGGAAAGACGCACGCCCGACATCACATTGGTTTGCCAGTAATTTTCCCAGGTCGCATCATCGGTGGCATAAAAATCCTGCGGCCCGTAAATCCCGGCGTTATTGACCAGGATATCGGCATCCGTTGCCGCGCTTAATAAGGTTTCAACCCCCTCTGCCGAACTCAGATCGGCAATGGCGGTACGCACTTTTGCGCCCGGTACACGCTCATTCAGCGCCTGGAGCGCTTTATTCACTGACGCCTCGCTACGTCCGTTGAGGATCACTTCCGCACCGCTTTCGGCAAGCCCCGTGGCTATGGCGAAACCAATGCCACCGGTCGAGGCGGTGACCAGTGCGACTTTCCCACTCAGATCAATTTTCATCCTCTGCTCCTTCATCTTTATGTGAATACGATGGAATAAGCGTAGCACTTAGCCTGAACAGCGACGTTGGGACGAACATCCTGGGTTATACAAAAGAATACATTCACAAATAACGCCAATATTGCTTAGCTGATATTTTGATATCGATATGAAAATAGAAGAAATAGAGATTATTGTTTTTAATTTTTATTTTTGTAGCATGGTGAGATAAAGCGAAATAATTCGCGCACACATGGACATGCCAATGCTTGCGATAAAAACTCCGCAGACCTGGTTTCACCAGTCTGGTATTCGTCATGACGCAGGAAAATATATTGCGCCGCTTACCCAGCATATTTTGATAATTACCAGCGTAAAGGCATGGGCGCAGGTCAACCCTGGGCTTGAAGAGAGCTTACGCGCCAGCGGTATCCGCTGGCAGACGGAGATCATGACCGGCTACTGTACCGAAGATAGCGTTGCCCGCTATGTGCAGCGGGCAAAAAAACTGGGGGTGCAGTTTATTGTCGGCGTGGGCGGCGGGCGCGTTCTGGATACCGCCAAAGCCGTCGCCGATACCCTTGAGGGCGGCGAATCCATCACCATTCCGACGCTGGCAGCGACCTGTGCGGCCTGGTCGCCTTTGTCGGTGTTCTATACGGACGAAGGTGTGCAAATCAGTAGCCAGGCTTTACGCACACTGCCGCGCCTGGTGCTGGTGGACAGCGAAGTTATTGCCCGCAGCGATGTGCGTTATTTAAAAGCGGGCATCGTCGATGCGCTGGCGAAATGGTACGAGTTTCGTCCTTATTTGCAGAAAAACCCCGATAATCTGGGGCTGCAATTAAAAGTGCAAAACGCGCGTCTGGCCGTCGAAATTTATGAAAAACATGGTCAACAGGCTATTCGCGATAATAAAGCTCAGGTGGTGTCGGATGCGCTGATCAACGTTATTGACGCCAATATTGCCGTGGCCGGTATGGCAAACAGCGTGCGCGGCGAAATCCCCACGCCGGGTGTGGCGCATGCGATCCATAACCGGCTCACCCAGGAGCCGGCTTTGCGTCAGTGGCTACACGGTGAACGTGTGGGATTCAGTCTGCTGGTGCAATCCATTCTGGAAAATGAAAATAGCCAGCCCGATCCGGTGTTACTGGCGCTGCTGCGTCAGTATGAGATGCCGCTAACCCTGGCACCGCTGAAAGAGATCCGCCTGGCGGTCATCCAGGCGGTGGCGCGCAGTATTCCCTTCCCGCGTGATGCTCTGGAGCATTTACCGTTCACACTCGAACCCACGCGTATTGAGCAGGCGCTGCGTCTTACAGAACAATATGTTTCAACCCGTGCGTATGCCCGTGATCTGGCGGGGTAGTGTCATCCGTAACGCACTGAAGGTGGCCATGGCGCACACCGCGCTGGGCGATGACGCTATCGGCAAATTGCTGCACATCGCCCATTTTACCTTTCAGGACGGCGATCTCCAGGCAGTCGTCATGGTTGATGTGCACATGTAACGTGGCGACGGAGAGGTCATGATGGTGGTGCTGCGTGGCGACAATGCGGCTCGCCAGATCGCGCTTTTCATGTTCATACACATATGACAGCACCGCATAGCCCCGTGTGTCCTGCTCGCAGGCCGCTTGCTGGGTGAGCGCGTCGCGTAAAATATCCCGCAGCGCTTCGGAGCGATTGTGATAGCCACGGCGCTGGCTCAGATCGTCGAGAGTAACAAGCAGGTCATCATCAAGAGTAACGGTTACGCGTTGCATGGCAGTGTTCCTGGCGTTCGGGTTTTGGGATAGGCGGGCAAGACGGCCTGTTGCAGCGCCTGTCCGGCCAGAGAGGTAAAGCGTAAGGGGTGGGTGACGGCAATGTCTTCGCTGATATGGCCGTTCTCCATCACCACCACGCGCTGGCAAAAACGCTCCACCAGGCGTAAATCGTGGGTGATAAACAGGCAGGCGATGCCCGAGTGCTGTTGCAGTTTTTTCAGCAGGCGAATGATGCCTGCCTGCAAGACCAGATCCAGGCTGGACACGGCCTCATCAAGGATGAGCAGCGTCGGGCGGGTCGCCAGCGCGCGGGCCAGGCAGACGCGCTGTAACTGCCCGCCGCTCAGTTGCGGTGGGCGCTGGTCAATCAGGCTGATTTCCAGTTCCACATCACGCATCAACTGTTCGATGCGGGCGCGCTGTTCCGTTTTGCTTAAGCTGAACAGATGGCGCAACGGTTCGGCAAGAATGTCGCGCACCGTTTTGCGGGGGTTGGCGGCGCTGATGGCGTCCTGAAAGACCAGTTGAATATCCCGGCGGAAGTCTTTTTTCATCGCCCCGGACATGCGGGAAAGCGGGGTTCCCTGCCAACTGATTTCACCGCTGACGGGCCTTTCCAGCCCAACCAGCAGGCGTGCCAGCGTGCTTTTGCCACACCCGCTACGCCCTAACAGCGCAAGGCTTTCCCCACTGTTGATCGAAAGGGAGATATTCTCCAGCACCGGGTGGGCGTGATAGCGGTGGGTGACGTTAGACATGGTGAGTAAATTCATTGGTTAAGTTCCATCCCGTACAGCGCCAGATGTGCCGCCACCAGATTGCGTGTCACCGGATGTCGCGGGGTGCGAAACAGCACATCGACACTGCCCTGCTCGACAATACGCCCTGCCTCCATCACTGCCACGTCGTCGGCGAGCCGCGCCACTACGCCCATATCATGGGTAACCAGCAACATGCCGCAGTGGCGGGTTTGTAAGAGACGTTCGAGCAGATCGAGAATTTTGGCCTGCGCCACGGCGTCGAGGTCGGTTGTGGGTTCATCGGCGACAATAAAGGCCGCATCGCTGAGCAGCGCCATTGCGATCATCATGCGCTGCAACATGCCGCCACTCATCTCAAACGGGTAGAGCGTCAGTACCCGTTCCGGCGCCTCCAGCCCAACGTCGCTCAGGGCGGCGATAAGCGTGGCGTCATCTGCCGGTTTGCCCAGCGCCCGGCAGGTTTCCCTGGCGTGCGCCGCCATGGTCCGCAGTGGGTTAAAGGCACTGCGCGGGTTTTGCATAATGGTCGCCACCTTAAGCCCACGCAGCGCCTGCGGCGAGATGGGCTGACCATCTGCCAGCAGCGTGCCCGCCGTTTGCCGCACACCCGCAGGCAATACGCCGAGCGCGGCGGCACAGGTCAGCGATTTCCCGCTGCCGCTTCCGCCGACCAGCGCCAGCACGCGCCCGCGCTGAAGGGTGAGTGAGACGTCATGGGTGAGGGGACGCTGCGCCTCAAGGGTGAAATTTCGCAGTTCAAGTTGCGCAGGCATCAGTGGGCATGCTCCGTTTCCAGATGTGGATCGAGGCGGTCGCGCAGGGCATCGCCCACCATATTAAAAGCCATCACGCTGACAAACAGCGCCAGACCCGGCCACAGCATTTGCAGCGGTTGCGTCCAGATATACTGACGGGCATCGTTAATCATCACCCCCCATTCGGCGGTGGGGGCGCTGACGCCCAGCCCCAGGAATGACATCCCCGCCACGTGCAGCATCATATGGCCGATATCCAGCGTCGCCAGCACCAGCAGCGAAGGCACCACGGCGCCTGCCAGATGATCGATAAACACCTGCGTATAGCTCGCCCCGCTCAGGCGGGCGGCCAGAATGTACTCGCGGCTACGCAGAGAGAGAACCAGGCTGCGCACCATGCGGGCGTACCAGGCCCAGTGGGAGAGGGCGATGGCGATAATCACATTCGTCAGCCCGGTTCCCAATACGCCGACCATAAAGAACGACAGGATAGAGGTGGGGAAAGTCATAAAGACATCCGCGACGCGCATGATCGCCTGGTCGATGCGGCCACCGGCCAGCCCCGCGCAGCCGCCGAGCGTCAACCCCAGCGTCAGCACCAGCAGAAGACAGGCCATGACTGACCCCAAGGAGACGCGGGTGGCGCTCAGCAGCCGGGAGAAAATATCGCGCCCCAGATGGTCGGTACCCAGCCAGTGTTCGCTACCGGGGGGTAACAGGCGGGCGGGCAAGTTAATCGCCTGCGGATCATAGGGTAGCCACCACTGGCAGGTCACAGCGATGACCAAAAGCAGCGCCAGAATCAGTACGGCAAAGCGCACCGACCAGCGGGCAGAACGCAGAAAATTCATGCGTGCGCTCCTTCATGGTGACGAATCCGTGGGTCGAGCGCGGCGCTGAGCACATCTACCAACAGGTTACACAGAGCGAATACGATGACCATCACCAGCGTAAAACACTGGATCACCGGGTAGTCACGGTTGAAGATGGCCGACACGGCATAGCGGCCAATGCCCGGCCAGGCAAAGATGCTTTCGATAATCATCGTACCGCCAATCAGTTCACCCACGTGCATACCGAGGGCGGTTATCACCGGCAGCGACGCGTTACGCAAAATATGCTGACGCTCGGTCTGCTTTTCACTCAATCCGCGCAGCCGCGCCCAGATGACGTGCCGCTGTCCGGCGGCCTCCAGCATACTGGCGCGCAACAGGCGCGCGTTGATCGCCAGTGACATAAAGGCAATCGACACGGCGGGCAGCAGGATATGTTGCCAGCCGCCGTAACCCATTGCCGGTAGCCATTGCAGATAGACCGAAAAGAACATCACCAACAGAAAGGCCAGCCAGAAATTGGGCATCGAGACGCCAAGAAAGGCAATCAGACGCACGATATAGTCCGGCAGGCTGTTGCGGTGGCGTGCAGCCCAAATGCCCAGCGGTACGGAGGTGAGCAAAATCAATATCAGCGCGGCGCCCGCCAGTTGTAATGTGGCGGGCAGGAAATGCAGAACATCCTCCAGCACCGGGCGCTGGGTCGCATACGAGATACCGAAATCGAGATGCAGCGCCTGCCATAGCCAGTGCAGATACTGCTGCGGCAGGGGTTTATCCAGCCCCAGCATGATGCGCGTTGAGGCCACCATCTCCTGCGTAGGCGGCAGGTTCGACAGGCGCAGATAATCCAGCGCCGGGTCGCCCGCCCCCATGCGTAGCAACAGGAAGATGACCACCGACGCGGCGAAGATCATCGGAATAAGCAGTAACAAACGGCGAATGACATAGCGCAGCATCAGGGTTTCACCGGGGTAATGTGTTCAAAAGGAATATCGCTGGCGATAGGGGCGAAAGGAATGACGCCCAGTTCAGGCTTCGCCACCACCAGCGTTGAGACGTAGCTGATGGGCAGATAGACCGCTTCGTCGTGCAGGCGGGTCAGGATGTCGCGATAAAGCGCCTGGCGCTCGGTTTCATCGCGTGTCGTCAGCACCTCGCCAATTTCTTTGTCGATCTGCGCCTTATCCGGCAGGCCAAGCTGCGCCTGGTAATCGGCGTGAGAGGGGACGCGCATGGAGCTTAAGAAGGCGTGCGGATCATAAGGCGCGCCCCAGGTGCGGTTGAAAATCATGCCGAAACGACCATCGCGCTGGCGGGCATAAATACTGCTCTCTTCCTCGCCCACAAGTGCCGTGTCCACGCCGATATCGCGCAGGTTAGCCTGGATAATTTCGGCCATTGATTTGCTCATCGCGTCGGTGCCGATAAACGCAAGTTCGACATGCAGCGGCTGCCCCGCTTTTTCACGGATCGTTTTGCCATCCGGCAGTTTCCAGCCGTCAGCGTCCAGCAGCGCGCGAGCTTTTGCCGGGGAGTATTCACGCGCTTTCAGACCAATATTGGCGTATGGCACGGTGGGGGCGAACAGCGTGTCGGCTACTTTTTGGGTGCCGTACAGCGCGCTATCAATCAGCGTCTTTTTATCGACCGCGTAGTTGAGCGCCTCACGGACGGACTGCTCATTGGTCGGCGCTTTGGCGGAGTTCAGCGCCAGCATCACCGTTTCGACCGGGGCGGAAAGCTGGGTGCGTAACGCCGGGTTCTGGCTAAACCGGGAAAAGGTATCGAGCGGCAGTAGCCCTTCGTTGCCGTATAACAGATCGAGATCGCCAGTTTCAAAGGCCACCGCGCGGCTGGTGGGGTCCGGGATCACTTTAATGGTGATCTTGCTCAATGCCGGTTTTTCGCCCCAGTAGTGTTCGTTACGCACCATCACGTCGTACTGATTCAGACGCGACGTCTGCAATACCCACGGCCCGGTGCCAATCGGGGCCTCGATGCCGTTCATGGTCTCGTGGTTTTTAAACTGGGAGGGGGCGATAAAGCGGAACGGGCGGGGCAGGGCAAGCTCCTGCAGGAACGGGTAATAGGCGCTTTTCAGGGTGATTTGCAGTTGGTTGTCGCTAAGCGCTTTCACATCAGTTATCTGGTTGGCGAGCTCAAGCCAGGCATGACGCTGGCGGTTATCGAGCACCGCACGGAAGTTTTCCACCGCGGCCTGGGCGTTAAATGGCTCGCCGTTGGAGAACGTGACATCCGTACGCAGCGTAAAGACCCAGGTTTTACCATCCTCAGAGGAGGTCCAGCTTTTAGCCAGCCAGGGTTTTACCGTGCCATCGGCCTGATATTTTACCAGCGGCTCGTAGACCATGCTTTGGGCGAACATTTGGTTTGGCGTATAAAGATGCGGATTAAGCGGTCCTACGTTGACCGGCCATGCGGTGGTCAATTCCTGAGGGGATGAAGCCTGGGCAAAAAACGCAGTACAGGCCAGCAGTAACGCACTAAGAGAGCGAAAGGACGACATGGTTTTCCCTGAAAATCTGCCACAAAAGGAGTATGACGATTTTATTGATTCATCATACGAATGCGGTGCGCGGGATCAAAAAGGCATGATAAAAGTGTGGAGATCGTGAAACGAGCGAAGGGGACTGGTCAGCGGAACCCCTCCGCCGACAGTAAACTCCCCATCTTTAACTACTGCCCCTTAAGCAGTTGCAGCAGCGTGTCCACCTGCTCATCGAGCGGCATCAGATCCTTTTTCACAATCAAATGCAGCGGCGTGGCGCGGCGCGAACCGTGGCTGAGCGGCAGAATTTTCAGCACGCCGCTCGTAAGCAGAGACCCGATGCGCTCCTCCGGCAGCCAGCCGTAACCCACTTGATACTGCACCGCTTCCACGGCGGCATCGATGGTAGAAAAAGTCCATGACTCACCGCTCTCCTGCGGCAGGCGATTCTCCCGGTCGGCGATGCGAATTAATGGCCAGGCGGCGAGAGCATCCTCAGTGATCGCGGTTTCGGCGCACAACGGATGATCCCGGTGGGCGACAGCGACAAAATCAATATTCATCAGCCATTCGCCGCGCCCGGTCAGGTCCTGGCGACGGGTCAGCACCATTACGTCGGCTTCGGCATGGGCGGGGCGCTCCACCGAGGCGTTTTCGAGGACTTCGGTCAGATGCACCTGAGTTTGCGGATAGCGCTGCTGGAACTGGCGCAAAATGGCAAACAGCCGTGAGCGGGGAAAGATGCTGTCTACGACCAGGTCGAGCCGGGTACGCTGGCCGTTGCGCAGTGTGGCCGCCCGGGTTTCAACGTAGTCGAAGGCTTTCAGCAGCGGTTTTACCTGGTTAAGCAACAGTTCGCCGGAGGGGGTGAGCACCGCACGGCGGCCTTCCTGTACCAGCAGCGCCACGCCCAGACGCTCCTGCAAGAGCGCCAGGTTGTAACTCACGGATGACTGACTACGGTGGGTCTCTTCGGCGGCCTTCGCAAAACTGCCCAGCTCCACCACTTTTTGCAGCAGCGACCATTGTTCGAGGGTGGTTTTATGCATGACTCATCTAAAAAATGAATGAATTTAATTCAAACATAGCGTTATTCATTCATTTTTTGAAGCGTTACGATCTTCTCATCAATTAAGAGGAGAACAATTATGAGCAGCTTTGATAAACATGATCTGAGCGGTTTCGTCGGCAAACATCTGGTTTATACCTACGATAACGGCTGGAACTACGAGATTTATGTCAAAAACGAGACCACGCTGGACTACCGTATTCATAGCGGTATCGTGGCAAACCGTTGGGTGAAAAACCAGCAGGCTTACATTGTACGCGTTGGTGAGAGCATTTATAAAATCTCCTGGACCGAGCCGACCGGTACTGACGTGAGTTTGATCGTCAACCTCGGCGATCGCCTGTTCCATGGCACGATCTTCTTCCCTCGCTGGGTGATCAACAATCCGGAAAAAACCGTGTGCTTCCAGAACGATCATATTCCGCTGATGGAATCTTATCGTGCGGAGGGCCCGGCCTATCCGACCGAGGTGATTGATGAGTTTGCGACTATTACCTTTGTGCGCGACTGCGGCGCAGACAATGACAGCGTCATCGCCTGCGCGGCCAGTGAGCTTCCGGCGGATTTCCCTAACAACCTGCGCTAACGCAGGGTTAGCCGGGCAGGCGGTTTTTCGGCCTGCCTGGGCCAAGCATAATGGCCAGCTTGCTCCCGCCGGTGGTGGTTTCCATCCATATTTTACAGACGCTGGTGAGCGGCACAGAGAGCAGCATCCCCACCGGACCGAGCAACCAACCCCAAATCAATAACGAAAGAAAAACCACCAGTGTCGACATACCGAGTCGGTGACCCATCATGCGTGGTTCCAGAATATTGCCGATAACCATGTGCACGACGAGAAACAGGCCGCCGACCAGCAGCCACTCATACGGGCCGTTAAAGAGCAGCGCCTGCACCATCGGTGGGATAGCCGAAAGCACCGATCCGATATTCGGCACGTAATTAAGCAGAAACGCCAGTACCCCCCACATGAGCGCAAACTGGATGTCCATAATGGCCAGCCCCGCCCAGACGATCACCCCCGTCCACAGGCTGAGCAGCGTTTTTAACGCCAGATAGTGAGATACACCTTTAAGCGCACGGTGCAAACCGGCGATATGAATCTGAGGGTTATTCAGCGCGAAACGCATTTTATAGGGCACATGACGCACTTCGAAAAGCATGAATACCATGGTCATTACCAGTAAAACGATGCTCGCCATTGCGTTAGACAGTTGCGTCATCATTGTCGTGGCAAAACTCATTACGCGCTCGGAATCCATTCGTTGCAGCATCCGTTCTGGCGAAACATGCAGGTGCAGGAAAGGGAGCGCATCCTGAAGCTGGAGGAATTTGCGCGTGAACTCCCGATTGTATTTCGGCAGCATCGTCATGAACTCATTCACCGAGGCGGCCAGCACGCCAATCAGCGCGGTCAGGAAGACAAGCATCACCAGTACCACAATGGCGATGGCGACAGGCCGTTTCACGCCCCGGCGAATAAACCAGGTGACCAGCGGATTAAGCACAATGGCGAAAAAGAGCGCCAGTAACAGTTGAACAATGATATCGGCAGCGGCATGAATACCGGCCAGAATAATGACCAGTGAGGCCAGTTTAAGCAGAATATGTAAACCCGCACGATCGGGTTGGGGCTGTGTCATGGGCAATTCCTTTTTCTATACCGCCCGATAAGTGTAGCCACTGGCGGACGCTTCGCCCGAGGCACATATTCTTAATCTCCATGCTGATTTCCAGGCCATGACGTGGTAATAGTGAAACATCGTTGTGAAAATCTGGTGAACCCCCATGCCCGAACAAGCCGCTGAACCGGCGCTAAGCGGATTACGTCTTAATCTGCGGATTCTCTCCGTCGTTATCTTCAACTTCGCAAGTTACCTCACGATAGGTTTACCGCTGGCAGTTTTGCCCGGCTATGTCCATGAAACGCTGGGCTATAGCGCCTTCTGGGCAGGGCTGGTCATTAGCCTGCAATACTTCGCGACCCTTATCAGTCGTCCGCACGCCGGACGCTACGCCGATATGCTTGGGCCGAAAAAAGTGGTGGTGTTTGGTCTCTGCGGCGCGTTCATTTGTGGACTGGGGTATCTGCTGGCGGATCTGCAAAGCGGCTCGCCGCTGGTCAGCCTGGTGCTGCTCTGCGTCGGGCGCATTATTCTCGGTGTCGGGCAAAGCTTCGCCGGAACCGGGTCGATGCTCTGGGGCGTGGGGGTGGTCGGTTCACTGCATATTGCCCGCGTTATTTCCTGGAATGGTATCGCGACCTATGGCGCAATGGCGCTGGGGGCGCCGCTTGGCGTCATTTGCTACAACTACGCCGGACTGAGCGGGCTGGGCGGGTTCATTATGGTGGTGGCGTTTATTGCGATTGCCTGCGCGTTGCCGCGTGCGGCAGTAAAAGCCAGCAAAGGTAAACCACTGCCATTTCGTGCGGTGCTCGGCTATGTCTGGGTTTATGGGATGGGGCTGGCGTTGGGTACGGCTGGTTTTGGGGTTATTGCCACCTTTATCACCTTCTTTTATGACGCGAAAGGGTGGGATGGCGCTGCCTTCGCCCTGACACTGTTTAGCCTGGCGTTCGTGGGTTCGCGGCTGGTGTTTCCGAACAGCATCAACCGCCTGGGCGGCCTGAATGTGGCGATGATAAGCCTGGCGGTGGAGGTGGTCGGCCTGATTCTGGTGGGCATCGCCGATGCTCCGCTGGTGGCGAAAATCGGGGTATTCCTGACCGGGGCCGGTTTCTCGCTGGTCTTCCCGGCGCTGGGGGTGGTGGCGGTCAAAGCGGTGCCGCAGCACAATCAGGGCGCGGCGCTGGGCACCTACACGGTGTTTATGGATATGTCGCTGGGAATAACCGGGCCGCTTGCCGGGCTGTTGATGGCCTGGTCGGGAGTATCGATGGTGTATCTGCTGACGGCGGTGCTGGTAGCGGGAGCGTTCGTGCTGACGTGGCGGCTAAAAAAACGGCCTCCGCTGGAGGCCGCTTCCTGATTACTTGATGACCAGGGTGTTAACAATGTTTTCCGCTGCGGTCTGTGCCTGCTGCTGGTTATCTGCCGGCAGCGTCACCTGCAAAGTCAGCAGTTTGTTATCCACTTTACCCAGCACTACGGTAGACCAGGCCGTTTGACCTTTGGCAGAGATGATACTGTCGAGCTGCTGCATTTTCTGGCCTTTCAGCTCGATAGATTTGTTGGTCACGACCTGCAACTGCGGGTCGCGGTTGCGCTGTTGGTCTTCCAGACGTTTTGCCAGCGTATCCAGCCCTTCCTGAGTGTCGTCGCCTACAATCACAATCACCGCTTTCTGACCGGTTGAGTCAGAGTAAACGTGCATGTTATTAGACTGCGTACCCAGTTTACCGCTTTGATCGGTCATGTCTGCGGGCAGCGAGAAGCTGAGTTTGCCATCAAGCAGCGTTACCGGTTGCCCGGTCGCGTTGCTTTCTGCAGATGCCCCCTGAGCGGGTGTTTTTTTGCTGTCGCTGTTGTCGCAGGCCGCCAGACCCATTACCAGCAGGCCAATACCGACATATTTAACCAGATTGCGCATTGACTTCTTCCTTTCGATAAACAGCCATAACGGCTCATGCGGGCCATCTTACCACAACTGGCATCGCGTACTCTTAACTGGCCTGTAACGCTGATATTTCAGATTTGTCTGCCAGCCTTTTCAACAGCATATTCAACAACACACCGTACATCGGCAGGAAGAAGGCGATGCTGATAATGACCTTAAAGGCGTAGTCCACCAGGGCGATTTCCATCCAGTGTTCGGCCATAAACGGATCCGGGCTGTGCCAGAAGGCGATGAAGAAAAAAGCGAGGGTGTCGCTGGCGTTACCGAACACCGTTGAGGCCGCAGGTGCCAGCCACCAGCGTTTGTTCTGACGCAGGCGGTTAAAGACATGCACGTCGAGGATCTGCCCCAGCGCGTAAGCCATAAAGCTGGCGGTGGCGATACGGGCGACGAACAGGTTGAAATGGGTCAGTGCTTCAAAGCCTTGCCAGCTTCCCATGTAAAACAGGGAAGAGATGCCGTAGGAGATAACCAGCGCAGGTACCATCACGGCGAAAATAATCCGTCGGGCGAGCGGCGCGCCAAAAATACGCACGGTTAAATCTGTCGCCAGGAAAATAAACGGAAAACTGAATGCGCCCCAGGTGGTATGGAAGCCGAAAATGTTAACCGGTAGCTGTACCAGATAGTTACTGGAGGTGATCACCAGCAGGTGAAAAAGGGATAGCCAGAACAGCGCTTTCATGCGCTGAGTTTGTGAAAACTGCGTCATATTGTGACCTTTTTAGTGTTTGGGGTGAGGGAACCCAATAAACATGTAACACGCTATTTTTCTTGCCATTTTCACATCGGCAGTGCTCGTCATCCTCACGTACTCGGTGTACGCCGGGGTGCCTGTGCGCTGGCCTTAATAAAACGGCTGCGCCAATAGCGCGTGTTGATACTGTGCAAAGCCGCAGAATGATACTGCAACATTACGCCGATGCAATGGTTATTTTTAACGCAATCGTTAACCTGGCTTGCGTCACAAAATGGGCAGCGTAAACTAATGCCGTTTTTTCCCGTGTGAGACGAAAATGACCGACCTCTTTACTACCGCCGACCATACTCTTGACGCGCTGGGCCTGCGTTGCCCTGAGCCGGTGATGATGGTGCGCAAAACCGTACGCAATATGCTGCCGGGTGAAACCCTGCTGGTGATTGCTGACGATCCGGCGACCACCCGTGACATTCCGGGGTTCTGCCGCTTTATGGAACACGAACTGGTGGCCCATGAGACGCAATCGCTGCCGTATCGCTATCTGGTGCGTAAAGGGCAATAACTCCCCATTACAGGCCGCGTTTTTACGCAGTTTGCGATCCTTGCCACCAATTTAAACCGCCGTTTCATTTTTTAGCGCTTTTTGTGAGGCGCTTCACCCTCCCTTTTCCAGCGGTAGTCTAGTTTTTAAGCGTAAAAATAAAACATTGTTTTAACATTTACCTTTCACTACCCTGGAGAAGACCCGATGAAAACGACTTTCAAGCCGTTGCTGGCCGCGTTGTGCCTGTCCACCGTGTCACTGTTATCTGTATCCGCCGTTAATGCGCAGACGATTAAAGCTGCCGATGTGCATCCGAAAGGCTATCCCAATATTGTTGCTGTGCAGAACATGGGTGAAAAACTCAAACAACAAACGGACGGCAAGCTGGAGATTAAAATCTTTCCCGGCGGCGTTCTGGGCGATGAAAAACAGATGATCGAGCAGGCGCAAATGGGCGCTATCGACATGATTCGCGTCTCGATGGCCCCTGTTGCCGCTATTCTCCCGGATATTGAAGTTTTCACCCTGCCGTATGTCTTCCGGGATGAAGACCATATGCACAAGGTCATTGATGGCGATATCGGTAAACAGATTGGCGATAAGCTGACGGCCAATCCGAAATCCCGGCTGGTATTTCTGGGCTGGATGGACTCCGGTACGCGCAACCTCATCACTAAAAAACCGGTGGTTAAGCCCGAAGATCTGAACGGCATGAAAATTCGCGTGCAGGGCAGCCCCGTCGCTCTGGCAACGTTAAAACAGATGGGCGCTAACTCAGTGGCGATGGGAGTGAGTGAGGTCTATAGCGGCATGCAAACGGGGGTGATTGATGGCGCAGAAAATAACCCGCCGACGTTTATCGCCCATAACTATATGCCGGTTGCCAAAAACTATACCCTCAGCGGTCACTTTATCACCCCTGAAATGCTGCTCTACTCCAAAGTGAAATGGGACAAACTCAGCGCCGATGATCAGAAAAAAATCCTCACCCTGGCGCGTGAAGCACAGTTCGAACAGCGCAAACTCTGGGAAGCCTATACCCAGCAGGCGCTGGATAAAATGAAAGCGGGCGGCGTGCAATTTCATAACATTGATAAATCGGTGTTTATCAAAGCGACAGAGCCGGTGCGCGCCCAGTATGGCGATAAGCATCAGGATCTGATGAAAGCTATCGCTGACGTTAAATAACCCCACTTTTCTGCGGAGAATGTATGTCAGAACTCTACTTAAAGTGGATGGATCGCCTGTACCTGCTTGCTATGACGGTGGCCGGCATATCACTGCTGGTGATGACGATTGTTATTCCGATTGGCATTTTCTCGCGTTACGTATTGAATCGCGGAGAGTCATGGCCGGAACCTATTGCCATCATCTGCATGGTCACTTTTACGTTCATTGGCGCGGCGGTGGGGTACCGCGCCGGTTCCCACATTGCGGTTAACATGCTCACGGATCGTCTGCCTGACACGCTAAAGATGGTATGCGCGCGGCTTGTCGATCTGTTGATGCTGCTCATCTCTCTCATCATGTGCTGGTACAGCTACTGGCTGTGCGTTGAGCTGTGGGAACAACCTGTGGCGGAGTTTCCCCTGCTGACCTCAGGCGAAAGTTATCTGCCGTTGCCGATAGGTTCGGCCATTCTGATCCTGTTTGTGCTCGAACGGTTGTTGTTCGGCTCGCAGGAAAACCGCCCGGTCGTACTGATTGGCAACCATGGGTAAGGGGTGAACAATGGATGCATTTGTATTGTTATTCACCCTCGCCATTCTGCTGGCGCTGGGTATGCCGGTGGCGTTTGCCGTCGGGTTGAGTGCCGTTGCCGGCGCGCTGTGGATAGATCTTCCGCTGGAAGCGCTGATGATCCAGATAACCAGCGGGGTGAACAAATTCACGCTGCTGGCGATTCCGTTTTTTATTCTGGCGGGCGCGATCATGGCGGAGGGTGGCATCGCGCGGCGGCTGGTCAATTTTGCCTATCTGTTTGTCGGGTTCATTCGCGGCGGGTTGTCTCTGGTGAACATTGTCGCATCGACCTTTTTTGGCGCGATTTCCGGCTCGTCGGTCGCCGATACGGCATCCATCGGTAGCGTGATGATCCCGGAAATGGAAAAGAAGGGCTACCCGCGTGAATATGCGGCGGCGGTAACGGCCAGCGGATCGGTGCAGGCTATCCTGATCCCGCCCAGTCATAACTCGGTCATTTACTCGCTGGCGGCGGGGGGCACGGTATCCATTGCGACACTGTTTATTGCGGGCGTACTGCCGGGTTTGCTGTTGGGTGTGAGCCTGATGACGTTATGTCTGGGTTTTGCCCACAAACGCGGTTACCCGAAAGGGGAGCGGATTCCCTTTAAGCAGGCAATCAGGATGTTCGTTGATGCACTATGGGGACTGATGACGGTAGTGATTATTCTCGGCGGCATTCTTTCCGGGATTTTTACCGCCACAGAATCTGCCGCTGTCGCCTGCCTGTGGGCCTTCTTCGTCACCATGTTCATCTACCGTGATTACAAATGGAATGAGCTGCCGAAGCTGATGTGCCGTACCGTGAAGACGGTCACCATTGTGATGATTCTTATCGGCTTTGCGGCCGCTTTTGGCGCCGTGATGACCTATATGCAGCTTCCGATGCGCATCACCGAATTTTTCACGTCGTTATCGGACAATAAATACGTCATTCTGATGTATCTCAATATCATGCTACTACTGATTGGCGCCTTGATGGATATGGCGCCGATCATCTTGATCCTGACGCCAGTGCTGCTGCCGGTAACGAATGCGCTGGGGATCGATCCGGTACATTTTGGCATGATCATGATGGTCAACCTCGGGATCGGATTGATTACCCCACCGGTGGGATCGGTGTTGTTCGTCGCCAGTGCGGTGAGTAAGCAGAAGATTGAAACGGTGGTGAAGGCGATGCTGCCGTTTTACGCGATGTTGCTAATTGTGCTGGGGATGGTGACCTATATTCCGGCGATATCTCTCTGGCTGCCAGGAGTGCTGGGAATGCAGTAAAAACTTCCCGGGTGCGGCTGATGCCTTACCCGGGCTACGGTAAAAGAGTAGATACTGTGAACGTCTTCAACCTTGTTAGCCATGGCTGACTCGTTTTCCCGCATGACAACCACAGCGACATCTTTGTGCCCCCCTGGCGCAGAGCGTGCAGCGAGGGGGTTGAGTCCCCGCTGAAATCGGTGAGACGAAGACCCGATGGCAAGGTCAGGCCGCCAGGGATGGCGGACTGAGGTTTGTCGAGACAGGACAAAATCGTCCGGAACGATTTTGAACAACGCAACGCGTTGGCCCAAAGGGCGAGCCCCAGGGATGGGGCGAGTAACTCGAGTCAAACCGACCGCAGGCAGCGGGGCGGGAGGCGAACGCAGTGCGAAGCACCGATTTTTTGCGGGGCCGCGGGGATTGTAAAGGGGAACGCGGTGTTCCCCTTTACCCGTTCACGTGTCCGGAGGTGACATTTCGCCATGAACATAAGGTGAACGGAACCCACCTCCCGAGCCGCATATTCCCCTCACCCCAACCCTCTCCCAGGGGGAGAGGGAGAAAACCGGTGGTATCCCGGGTTAGCGAAGCGACATCCGGGATTTTTTTATTTGCGTAATAAACGCAGTGCGTTGGCGGTTACCAATACCGTCGCGCCGGTATCTGCCAGTACCGCCAGCCACAGGCCTGTTATCCCCAGCAATGTTGTTACCAGGAAAATTGCTTTCAGCCCCAGAGCGATAGCAATGTTCTGCCGGATATTGGCCTGTGTGGCGCGGGCAAGATGAATCATTTGCGCCAGTCCGGTGAGGCGGTTATGGGTTAACGCCGCATCGGCGGTTTCCAGCGCCACGTCCGTCCCGCTGCCCATCGCAATGCCTATCGTCGCGGCTTTCATCGCCGGGGCATCGTTAATGCCGTCGCCAATCATCGCCAGCGGAGCATCCTTATTGAGCAAGGTGACTGCGCTCACTTTATCTTCGGGTAATAGCCCGGCGCGGAAGTCCATCTGCAACTCTCCGGCAATGGCGGCAGCGGCACGCGGGTTATCGCCCGTTAACATCACCCCCTCCACGCCCAGATTACGCAGTGCGGCGATGGCTTCCCGCGCATCCTCTCGCAGGGTATCGCGCAGCGACAGTGAGCCAATAGCGACGCCATCACGCAGGGCGACGATAACCGTTTCTCCCTGGCTTTCGCGGGCATTGATATCCGCCAATAGCGCGCCATCCAGCACCTCTGGCGGCAGCTTATCGGGCGCGCTCAGGCGGATGTGCTGGCCCTCCACCTGCGCTTCAATACCTTTACCTGTCAGGGTGCGCTGTTCGGTAGCCTGCGGCAGCACCCGTTTGCGCGTCCGGGCTTCCTGCACAATAGCCTGCGCCAGTGGATGGGTCGACCCCTGCTCCACGGCAGCGCTCAATGTCAGCAGTGTCTCTTCATTAACCCCGGCAAGTGGATACACGCCGACAACCTGCGGTTTACCGACGGTCAATGTGCCGGTTTTATCAAACGCCACATGCTGGATACGACCGAGTTGTTCCAGCGCTGCGCCGCCTTTAATCAGCGCCCCACGACGTGCCGCCGCTGCCAGGCCTGAGGTAATGGCGGCAGGCGTTGAGATAACCAGCGCGCACGGGCAACCGATCAGCAGCAACGTCAGCCCTTTGTAGATCCACGCCAGCCAGTTTGCCGCGAACAGCAACGGCGGCAGCACGGCGACCAGCAGGGCGATGACCATAATCACTGGGGTATAAATCCGGCTAAAGCGATCGATAAAGCGCTCAATAGGCGCGCGGCGCTCTTCGGCTTCTTCTATCAGCTTGAGGATACGGTCAATGGCACTTTCACCGGGGCGGGAAACCACTTCCAGCGTCACCAGTCTGTCAACGCTGGTCGCCCCTGCAGGAATACTCTCGCCGTTGCTGTGCTCGACGGGCAGGGATTCACCGGTTAATGCGCTTTCATCAAAGCTGGCGAACGGCGTTAAAAGCTTGCCATCAGCCGGTAAACGCCCGCCAGCCGGGACCTCGATAACATCGCCGGGGCGCAATGCCTGAGCACTAACGGTCTGCCGCTCCCCCTTGTGGATGCGTGTGGCGGTATCGGGTTTTAGCGCCATCAGCGCGCTCACCCCTTTTCGTGCGCGACTGGCCGCCCAACCTTCAAGCCGTTCGCCCACCAGGAACAGCAGCAGCACCATGGCGGCTTCTGCCGTCGCACCGATAAACAGCGCACCGATAGCGGCAACGCTCATCAGGGTTTCGATAGCAAACCAGCTACCGCTGCGCATCAGGCGCAATGCCTGGCGCGCAATGGGAAAGAGCCCCACCAGGGTCGTCACGATAAAGGCTGTCTGGCCCAGCGGATGGTTAAACTGCTCCAGCAGCCAACTGATACCCATCAGCACAATCAGGATCAGAAGCGGCATATTTTCCTGCCAGCGCGACGGCGCAGCCGCTTTGGGGGCGTTTTCATCCTGCACGGCGTACCCGGCCTGTTGCACGGCTTTTTCTACCTGCTTGCGGATATCATTATCGGCAATCACCGTGAGTTTTTCGGTGGCAAAGGCGACCTGCACCTGATTAACCCCGGCTATCTGGCGGACGGCATTTTCCACCTTACGGGCGCAGGCTGCGCAGTCCATCCCTGTCACCAGCCAGCTATAACGTTCGCCGTTGGCGCTTTCGAGGGGCGCATCAGGCGTTTCACAGGGGATGTCGCACGTGCAGGGCGCGGTTTTCTCCGCCAGTGGACGAAGTTTCATGGCCGCAAACTGCGGGGGTTTTTTATTATCGAGGGGCGTCATGGCATCCTCCGGTGAATGATAATTTTCTCATTAACCGGAGGATACACTCTGGAGTCGACTCCAGAGTCAAGCGTTTTAAATGTACAGCGAACGCACGATCAGGAAGTGCCCGGCAAAGTAGCAGGCTGCGGAAATCGCGTTATCGGCACGGAAGCGGCGACGGTAATGGCTACCCAGCCAGACGACGTTGCTGATTAGTAGCAGCGCCGCGCCAACAAAGGCAGAGAGCGCCGGGCTGGTGGGACGGAAGAACCACAGCTCACCGGCCAGCCAGACCATCACCAGCGTCATGGCGATAAATGTGCAAACGGGCAAACGCAGCTCTTCCAGGCGCGACCAAATCACCGCAATCAGCAGGGCGCCAACGATCAGCAGCACCACCGGCAACGGCCAGAAGAAAGAGAGCGACATCTGCGTGGCAAAATAGATGGTGTAAAGCAGGTGGGCGAGGAAGAAGGCGCCAATGGCGTAGAGCAGTTGCTGGCGCGGCAGTAGGGTTAGTGCATCGCCAATCAGCGAGGCGCACAGCCCGGCAAGCACAAGGTAGCTGATGGCATCAAACATCGGGGCTTGCCAGGCCAGTAATAACAGCAGCAGCAGCGTGACAGGTTTAAATACCCAACGCTGCCAGACAGGCCCACGGTAGGAAGCGTCAACATACAGCCAGGCGGAAAAACAGACAGCAATAAATGACCAAAGCATAATAAGTCCCTGAATCCGTTATTGTATCGCGAGCACCATGCCCACGGCTCTACTAATGAGTTTAGTGGTCGTAGCAGGTGAATGACAATGTTACGGAAGACAGGGGAATCTTAAAAATGTGCCATTTATTTTTTTGCTTTCAGTTTTTTCAGCCAGATAAGCAGCTCAAAAACGCCAAAGACAAAGATGCGAAACTCTTCGAACCGTGTCATTTGCGGACCGTCTTTCGGCAGCGTTTTTTTCATCATCGTCGCCTGAATGGCGTGCATAAACACGGTGAAAAACAGCGCCACGTTGACGAAAATATTGAGCGGTTTAGGAAACGGGGAAAACAGGTTCAGCAGTAAAAAAGCCCAGACAAAGAGCATTAACAGCCGTCCCAGATTAATCAGTATGCTCATTTTCCTCTCCTTGTGATTCACGCTGATATAAGCGGTAGGCGACCTGACCTGCGACTTTCTCCCGGTGCAAACTCCAGCTTGCAGGCACCAGTGGCAGGCCATTCTCTACTTCGCTTTCAACATAGATTAGCGCGCCATTGGCCAGCCAGCCGTTGTTTTCCAGCAGGGTTAAGGTCTCTTCGAGCATCCCTTTGCGAAACGGCGGATCGACAAACACGATATCATGCGGCGTGCCGCTTTGGGCCAGCCAGGTCAGGGTATTCCCGGTGACCACTTTGCCGTTGGCGGCTTTTAATGTCGCCAGGTTTTGCTGCAATTGCTGGGCGACCCCGCGTTCCATTTCGAGCAGCGTGGCGCTGGCGGCGTAGCGTGACAAGGCCTCTAAGCCCAGCGCGCCGCTGCCGGCAAAGCAGTCGAGACAACGCGCGTCGACCATGGACGGCGCCAGCCAGTTAAATAGGGTTTCGCGCACACGGTCAGTTGTCGGGCGCAATCCTGGGCTGTCCGGCACCGGGAGTTTGCGTCCCCGCCATTGCCCACCAATAATACGTATCTGGCCGGTGGCGGCCCGATTGGGTTTCTTCATGGTCATCGCTTAGCTCATCATTTCGGCCTGCTATTCTAGCGGCGCCCGGCGCGGCGCGAAACCTTAATCCGCAGGCGGTGATGCGAGTTAAGGAAAGTGATAGACTATCTCTCTAATTAACCCTATTTTTCAGCCCTGTTGTGCCAGTACGGGCTGCGCCATGAATAAACCGCGAGGAGTGTAGTCGCAAATGGCAGATGAGAAGAAACGTGGCTTTTTTTCCTGGCTGGGCTTTGGGCAAAAAGATCAGGTAAAAGAAAAAGAAGCGGAGCAGGCAGCCGAAACGCAGCCGCCGCATACCCAGGAAGAGAGCGAAACCTTTGCAGAAGAGGTCGTTGAGGTTACTGAAAAACTGGTTGAAAGCGAAAAGCCACAGCCAGTAGAAGAGGAACCACAACCTGAGGTCGTGGCGCGCGAAGAATTGCCGCTGCCGGAAGAGGTGAGGGAACCGGAAAGTGCCGCGCAAGAGTGGCAGCCGGAGCAGGAGCCTGTCGACGAAGACGCGCCGATCAGCGATGAAGAGCTGGAAGCCCAGGCTCTGGCTGCGGACGCGGCTGAGGAAGCGCTGGTGGTGGTGCCGGTTGACGAACCTGCAGAAGAGGTTGTGGAAGAGACCGTTGTTGAACAAGAGAAGCCGACCAAAGAGGGTTTCTTCGCGCGACTCAAACGCAGCCTGCTGAAAACCAAAGAGAATCTCGGTTCCGGATTTATCAGTCTGTTCCGTGGCAAAAAAATCGACGATGATCTCTTTGAAGAGCTGGAAGAGCAGTTACTGATTGCCGACGTCGGGGTAGAAACCACCCGTAAAATCATTACGAGTCTGACGGAAGGCGCGTCGCGCAAACAACTGCGTGATGCCGAGGCACTGTATGGTTTGCTCAAAGAAGAGATGGGTGACATCCTTGCCAAAGTTGATGAACCGCTGAATGTTGAAGGCAAAACACCGTTTGTTATTCTGATGGTTGGCGTCAATGGGGTGGGTAAAACGACCACCATTGGTAAACTGGCGCGTCAGTTTGAACAACAGGGTAAATCGGTGATGCTGGCGGCTGGCGACACCTTCCGTGCTGCGGCGGTTGAGCAGTTGCAGGTGTGGGGGCAGCGTAACAATATTCCGGTTATCGCCCAGCATACGGGGGCCGACTCCGCCTCGGTGATTTTCGATGCCATCCAGGCCGCCAAAGCGCGTCATGTGGATGTACTCATCGCCGATACCGCCGGGCGCTTGCAGAATAAAGCGCACCTGATGGAAGAGTTGAAAAAAATCGTCCGCGTGATGAAAAAGCTGGACGAAGACGCACCGCATGAGGTGATGCTGACCATCGATGCCAGCACCGGGCAGAATGCGATAAGCCAGGCCAAACTGTTCCATGAAGCCGTTGGCCTGACGGGTATCACCCTTACCAAGCTGGACGGTACGGCGAAGGGCGGTGTGATTTTCTCGGTAGCGGATCAGTTTGGCATTCCTATCCGCTACATCGGGGTCGGCGAACGTATTGAGGATCTACGTCCGTTTAACGCGGGCGATTTTATAGAGGCACTTTTTGCCCGAGAGGATTAACAATGATTCGCTTTGAACACGTCAGCAAAGCCTATCTCGGTGGGAGACAAGCGTTGCAGGGGGTGACATTCCATCTGCAACCGGGCGAGATGGCCTTTCTGACCGGCCACTCCGGCGCAGGGAAGAGTACCCTGCTCAAGCTTATCTGTGGCATTGAGCGGCCAAGCGCCGGGAAAATCGTCTTTGGCGGGCACGATATTACGCGCCTGAAAAACCGGGAAGTGCCGTTTCTGCGTCGGCAGATCGGGATGATTTTCCAGGATCACCATTTGCTGATGGACAGGACGGTTTATGACAACGTGGCTATCCCGTTGATCATTGCCGGGGCCAGCGGTGACGACATTCGTCGCCGTGTTTCCGCAGCACTGGACAAGGTAGGTCTGCTCGACAAAGCGAAGAGTTTTCCGATTCAGCTTTCCGGTGGTGAACAACAGCGCGTGGGTATTGCCCGCGCGGTAGTGAACAAACCTGCGGTACTGCTGGCGGACGAACCGACCGGTAACCTGGACGACGCCCTTTCCGAAGGGATTTTACGTCTGTTTGAGGAGTTCAATCGTGTTGGGGTCACCGTGTTAATGGCGACGCACGATCTGGGGCTGATTTCCCGGCGTTCGTACCGCATGCTGACTTTAAGCGATGGCCATTTGCATGGAGGCCTGGCGGGTGAATAAGCGTGATGCATTGAATCAAATGCGGCAATTTGGCAGCAAACTGGATCGTTTTCGTAAATCAGCGAGCGGTACCGGTGATGCAGGCCGTAACGCGCCGCGCCGTGGTAAAGGTGCGCCGAAAGTCAGTTCGCGTAAAACCAACGTCTTTAACGAACAGGTGCGTTATGCCTTCCAGGGCGCGTTACAGGACCTGAAAAGCAAACCTTTTGCCACGTTCCTGACGGTAATGGTGATTGCCATTTCCCTGACGCTGCCGAGTGTCTGCTATATGGTGTACAAAAACGTTAACCAGGCCGCCTCGCAGTATTATCCGTCACCGCAAATTACAGTCTATTTCGATAAGGCGCTGGATGACGACGCTGCGGCTCAGGTGGTAGGGCAGCTCCAGGCGGAGCAGGGTGTGGAGAAGGTCAACTACCTGTCCCGTGAGGATGCGCTCGGCGAGTTCCGCAACTGGTCTGGTTTTGGCGGCGCGCTGGATATGCTGGAAGAGAACCCGCTGCCTGCGGTGGCGGTGGTGATCCCCAAGCTCGACTTCCAGAGCACGAATGCGCTAAACACGCTGCGTGACCGTATTTCGAAACTGCACGGTATTGATGAAGTGCGGATGGACGACAGCTGGTTTGCCCGTCTTGCGGCGCTAACCGGGCTGGTTGGTCGGGTAGCGGCAATGATTGGTGTGCTGATGGTAGCGGCGGTGTTCCTCGTTATCGGCAACAGCGTGCGTCTTAGCATTTTTGCCCGCCGCGATACGATCAACGTGCAAAAACTGATTGGCGCAACGGACGGTTTTATTCTGCGTCCTTTCCTGTACGGTGGAGCGCTGTTGGGCTTTAGTGGCGCCTTCCTGTCACTGATTCTTTCTGAGATTCTGGTGCTACGGCTCTCCTCTGCGGTGAGCGAGGTGGCGCAGGTATTCGGAACGAAGTTCGATCTGAACGGCCTGTCGTTTGATGAATGCCTGCTATTGCTGCTGGTGTGCTCAATGATTGGCTGGGTTGCTGCCTGGCTGGCAACTGTGCAACATTTACGTCACTTTACTCCGCAGTAAAAAAAGTCTGATATACTCTTTCCCTGCAATGCAGTATTCCCGTCGCAGGGAAAGCGTATAGCGCATATCTCCTTTCCTTTGCCGCGGTTTTTCATTCTTATGTCACATTTTGTGCCTAATTTATTCACAATCCAGCCTGGAACTTGTGGATAAAATCACTGTCTGATACAAGAGTGGATGCTATTCTCGTTGCTCATTAACGCTGGCATGTGTGTTGCCTGATGGGGACAGACCGCCGCCAGTCGAATGTAATTTGAGAGGATTTGAATGACCAAAGAAATGCAAACTTTAGCTTTAGCCCCTGTTGGTAACCTGGAATCTTATATCCGGGCCGCTAACGCATGGCCGATGTTGACGGCTGATGAAGAAAGGGCACTGGCTGAAAAGCTGCATTACCAGGGCGATCTGGAAGCAGCTAAGAAGCTGATCCTGTCACACCTGCGCTTTGTTGTTCATATTGCTCGTAACTATTCGGGCTATGGTCTGCCGCAGGCGGATCTGATCCAGGAAGGTAATATCGGCCTGATGAAAGCCGTACGTCGCTTCAACCCGGAAGTGGGTGTGCGCCTCGTCTCTTTCGCCGTGCACTGGATTAAAGCTGAGATTCACGAATACGTGCTGCGTAACTGGCGTATTGTGAAAGTCGCGACCACGAAAGCACAGCGTAAGTTGTTCTTTAACCTGCGTAAAACCAAGCAGCGTCTGGGCTGGTTTAACCAGGACGAAGTGGAAATGGTTGCCCGTGAACTGGGCGTGACCAGCAAAGACGTGCGTGAAATGGAATCACGTATGGCGGCGCAGGACATGACTTTCGATATGTCGCCAGATGATGAATCTTCCGATAGCCAGCCTATGGCACCGGTACTCTATCTGCAGGATAAATCGTCTAACTTTGCGGATGGCATTGAAGACGACAATTGGGAAGAGCAGGCTGCTAATAAGCTGACGGATGCGATGCAGGGTCTCGACGAGCGTAGCCAGGCCATTATTCGTGCTCGCTGGTTGGATGAAGAGAACAAAACAACGCTGCAGGAACTGGCAGATCGTTACGGTGTTTCCGCTGAGCGTGTGCGTCAGTTGGAAAAGAACGCGATGAAGAAACTGCGTGCCGCGATCGAAGCGTAACGCTGTGCGTTAAAGAATGGGCCGGGTCAGCGAGAGCTACCCGGCTTTTTGTTTTCTGGCGTTCAGTTTTTTGCTTTCAGGGCCGGGGTTATATAGTCCGGATAAGGCGACGCCACCTCCGGAGTCAGGCAGGCCAGCAAGATCTGGAACGCCGATTCCATCTCTTCTTCCTCCATGGCGGCAAACCCCATCAACAACCCTTTCAACGGCTTATCGCCAGAGTAGTACCGCGACAGTGCCCGCACCAGAACACCTCGTTCATTCGCGCGCCTGGCAAGGGCAACATCATCACACTCTGCGGGCAGTGAAAGCACCAGATGCAGCCCGGCATTGTCGTTATATTCGCTCAGCGCCTCTTTACCCAGCGCCTCGACAATCAGGCTTGCCAGTCGGGCGCGTCGGCGGGCATAGAGCAGACGCATCCGTCGGATATGTGCCGTGTAATGCCCCTCGGTAATAAACTGCGCCAGCGCCTCCTGGTCCAGCAACCGGCCGCCGCGATACAGTTCTGCATGCGCCGTCTTTAACGCCTGCATCAGGGGACGCGGCAACACCAGATAACCCAGACGCAGACCGGGGTAGAGCGTTTTGCTGAATGTCCCGGTGTAGATAACCGGCGCGTCATCAACCAGCCCCTGGAGCGCGGGGATCGGCTGACCGGAAAAGCGAAATTCGCTGTCGTAATCATCCTCAACAATCCAGCTTCCCGTTTGCCGGGCGAGCGCCAGCAGGCGCTGGCGTCGCTCCAGGCTCATGACGCAGCCCAGCGGGTACTGATGAGAGGGGGTGACAAATATCAGCCGGGGTGGCGTGTTTCCGCTCTCCGGTGGCTGCATGCCAGAAAGATCGACGTCGATAGCCTGGAGTTCGACACCGTTCATCTTCAAAACGTTACGAATGCCCCAGTAGGCTGGCTCTTCAATCCATGCGCTATCGCCGGGGTTACACAACATGCGCGACACCAGATCGATGGCCTGGTGAATACCCTCAGTTATCAGGATTTGCCCGGCGCTACAGCGCACGGAGCGGGTAACGCGCAGATATTCCACCAGCGCCTGCTGCAATGCCTGGCTACCGCCTGCATCGCTGTAGGAGAGTTGGCTGGCCTGCGGTTTGCGGCTGATACGTGCCTGGATTTTACGAAACAGGGCATGTGGAAAGGCGCTGACATCGGGTACGCCGGGTAAAAATGCCCCCCACTGGCGTGGGCTGGCGCTGCTTTTTTGCAATAACGCCTGACCGCGTGAGGAAAGATGAGAAGGAAGATCGCCCGCACCGTGTCCGGCAGGCGACAGCGGCGCCGTGAGCAGGCTGTCCGGCACCGTCTGTGCCACAAAGGTGCCGCTTCCGGCACGGGAAACGACATATCCTTCCGCCACAAGCTGTTCGTAAACCGTCAGTACCGTGTTGCGCGAAAGGTGGAGTTCTGCGGCTAAATCTCTGCTCGGCGGCAGGCGGCTTTGCGGGGGCAGGCTCCCTTCGAGGATCGACAGGCGAATCGCGTTATATAATTTCTTATGCAGTTTGCCTTCGGTTTGTTCGTCCAGACGCAACTGCAGTAAATCACACACGAGCGAACGCAAATTGGATCCCTTAATTATTCAAAACTGGTACTCGATTATAGGACCGCTTGTGTCATTGTTGCAAAACAGGGTTGCTGCGAAATGAATCAATGACGGGGGAGTTTAAGGTGAAGAATAACGAATTACATCAACGCCGTTTACAGGCGACACCGCGTGGTATTGGCGTGATGTGCGGCTTCTATGCCGAGAAAGCAGAAAATGCCACTCTGTGGGATGTGGAAGGCAACGAAGTCATCGATTTCGCCGCCGGGATTGCGGTGCTTAATACCGGCCATCGCCATCCTAAAATTGTCGCAGCAGTGGAAAAACAGTTGCAGGCCTTTACCCACACGGCTTATCAGATTGTCCCTTACGAAAGCTACGTCTCGCTGGCGGAACGCATTAACGAACGCGTACCGGTAGAAGGCCCGGCCAAAACAGCCTTTTTCTCGACCGGGGCGGAAGCGCTGGAAAACGCGGTCAAAATCGCCCGCGCCTATACCAAACGTCCTGGTGTGATTACTTTCGGCGGCGGTTTCCACGGACGTACCTATATGACCATGGCGCTGACCGGCAAAGTGGCACCGTACAAAATCGGTTTTGGCCCGTTCCCTGGCTCCATTTTCCATGCGCAATTCCCGAATGCGCTGCACGGCGTCAGTACCGAAGACGCGATGAAAAGCCTGGATCGTATTTTTAAAGCGGATATCGCCCCCGATCAGGTTGCAGCCATTTTACTCGAGCCGGTACAGGGCGAAGGCGGCTTTAATATCGCGCCTGACGACTTTATGCAGGCGCTGCGTAAGCTGTGTGATACCCATGGGATTTTGTTGATTACCGATGAAGTGCAGTCCGGCTTTGCGCGTACCGGTAAACTCTTCGCGGTGGAACATTACAGCGTTAAACCTGACTTAATCACCATGGCGAAAAGCCTGGCGGGCGGCCTGCCGCTGTCAGCAGTGGCGGGGCGTGCGGAGGTGATGGACGCACCCGCGCCGGGGGGGTTAGGCGGTACTTATGCCGGTAACCCGCTGGCCGTTGCCGCTGCGCATGCCGTGATGGATGTGATTGAAGAGGAAAATCTCTGCGAACGCGCGAACCACTTGGGTAAGCATCTGGTTGAAGTGCTGACCAAAGCGAAAGCGGACTGTCCGTACATTGCGGATATTCGCGCCCAGGGTTCTATGGTGGCCGTGGAGTTTAACGATCCGCAAAGCGGTGAACCGTCGGCGGAATTCACTAAGCAGGTGCAGGATAAAGCGCTAGCCGCCGGGCTGTTGCTGTTGAGTTGCGGTGTCTACGGTAACGTGATTCGCTTCCTCTATCCGCTGACCATTCCGGAAGTTCAGTTCCGTAAAGCGCTGGATATTATCTACCAGTCACTGACCCACTAATTGACCTGATCAATGAAAGCCGCCGCCTGGCGGCTTTCTTACTCACTGTCATCCGCGTGTTATATAACCTTCAAAATTGTTGTTCCAAATTTTAGAAAATGGGGTATGTTTTAGCAGAGAATGCTGCCAAGACACGGGCGGCATCCGTGCTGGCTACTATCATATTCTTTGCTTATGACCGTCAGCAAAATAATGTGTCGAACAACAACATCACAACAAATGCAATCACCATAAACAATGGGGAATCTCAGGATGAATATGAAGGGTAAAGCGTTACTGGCAGGATGTGTCGCGTTAGCGATGAGCAACATGGCATTCGCGAAAGATATTAAAGTTGCTGTCGTGGGTGCGATGTCTGGCCCGGTTGCGCAATACGGTGATCAGGAGTTTACTGGCGCTGAGCAGGCTGTTGCTGATATCAATGCCAAAGGCGGTATCAAAGGCGACAAGCTGGTTATTACCAAATATGATGATGCGTGCGACCCGAAACAAGCCGTTGCAGTAGCGAACAAAGTGGTTAACGACGGCATCAAATACGTTATTGGTCACCTGTGCTCCTCTTCCACTCAGCCTGCGTCCGATATTTATGAAGACGAAGGTATTCTGATGATTACGCCAGCAGCGACCGCACCTGAGCTGACCGCTCGCGGTTATAAACTGACTCTGCGTACCACCGGTCTGGACTCTGATCAGGGCCCGACGGCTGCAAAATACATTCTGGAACACGTTAAACCGCAGCGCATTGCTGTTATTCACGATAAACAGCAGTACGGCGAAGGTCTGGCGCGTGCTGTGCAGGATGGCCTGAAAAAAGGCGGCGCGAACGTGGTGTTCTTTGACGGTATCACCGCTGGCGAGAAAGACTTCTCCACGCTGGTTGCGCGTCTGAAAAAAGAGAACATCGACTTCGTTTACTACGGTGGCTACCACCCGGAAATGGGCCAGATCCTGCGTCAGTCTCGTGCTGCCGGTCTGCAAACCAAATTCATGGGGCCGGAAGGCGTAGCGAACGTTTCCCTGTCTAACATCGCGGGCGATTCTGCCGAAGGCATGTTAGTAACCAAACCGAAAAACTACGATCAGGTTCCGGCGAACAAACCTATCGTAGATGCGATCAAAGCGAAGAAACAGGATCCGAGCGGCGCGTTCGTGTGGACCACCTACGCTGCGCTGCAGTCTCTGGCGGCTGGCCTGAACCAGTCCTCCGACCCGGCGGCTATCGCAACCTGGCTGAAAGGCAACTCTGTTGAGACCGTTATGGGACCATTGTCCTGGGATCAGAAGGGTGACCTGAAAGGCTTTGAGTTTGGCGTGTTTACATGGCATGCGAATGGTACCGCGACTGACGCGAAATAAACCCTGACCGTCGCCTTTCGCACCGCAAGCGCGTTGGCCACGTCCGTTAACCCCGGTCACTTACTGATGTAAGCTCCCGGGGATTAACGTCCTTGCCGCCTTCTTGCAGCACGAAATTCTTGGTCAGCGCAGAACGACAAAAGTGAGCTTTGTATCTCTGTCGCCTTTCGCACCGCAAGTGTGTTGGCCACGTCCGTTAACCCCGGTCACTTACTGATGTAAGCTCCCGGGGATTAGCGTCCTTGCCGCCTTCTTGCAGCACGAAATTCTTGGTCAGCGCAGAACGACAAAAGTGAGCTTTGTATCTCTGTCGCCTTTCGCACCGCAAGTGCATTGGCCGCGTCCGTTAACCCCGGTCACTTACTGATGTAAGCTCCCGGGGATTAACGTCCTTGCCGCCTTCTTGCAGCACGAAATTCTTGGTCAGCGCAGAACGACAAAAGTGAGCTTTGTATCTCTGTCGCCTTTCGCACCGCAAGCGCGTTGGCCGCGTCCGTTAACCCCGGTCACTTACCCATCTCCCTCTCCCCGTGGGAGAGGGGCGGGGTGAGGGCATCAGGCCGCACAGAGATAAATGCAAACGGCAACCCGAAGGTTGCCGTTTTTACATCTTTGCGCTTTCCCGGATGCGCTGCGCTTATCCGGTTACGCGTCTATATGCTTCACCCAGCCATCATTCTGCGCGGTAAAGCCCGTCGCCTGAGCGAATGCGGCCATCACGCTACGATCTTCTACGCCGGCTTCGGTAATCCACCAGGTGGTGACCGATGGATTATCGCGGATCACTTCTTCGAGCAAATATTGGCCAACACCGCGGCGACGGGTGACGTCACGTACGCGCAGGGAATCCAGTGCCGCCTGGGTACCACTCAGGGTTACGCGAACAGCGCCTAATAATCGGTCGTTAAAACGCGCCGCATAAATAAGGTGCGTTTCGTCAACTTCCAGCGATGCAGGGGAGTATTCCGGCCAGACTTTAGCTAAATCAATAAGATCCTGCTCGGTAAAACTTACCAGACGGATAATGGTCAATTTCATTCACAGCTTGTCCATGTCTCAAAAGATAACTGCAGTGTAAACAATTTCCTCTGACGTGGGCTGTTACTTTTTCATTTTTCGGTTTGCAGGCGATTACTTTTGAGGCTGGCGTTGCGGCAGATTTAAACATTAGGGATTGAAAAACAGGCAGCATTTTCCCCTAAAAGGTAGCGTTTTATTCCGCTCATTGTGCCATTATTTTATGCTGTAAACTGAACTTTTTTGGTTTATCTCCAGCGGAATTCAGAATATTATCTCTGCTTAATCGCCTGAAAAATAGAGTATTTAGTCTGGTTTTTGCCAAAAAACTGCGCTAAACCATTCATGGCACTGGTAAAAATAGCGTTGTCTATAAAAAGTACAGAATGCTTTTTAACCATAAAAAAACAATATATTTACACACGACATCACGAACGAGGATTTTAGAATGAGAAGGAACGCGAAGACATTAATCGCGGGGATGGTTGCACTTGCGATGTCTCACGCGACCATGGCGAAGGATATAAAAGTTGCGGTTGTGGGGGCGATGTCCGGGCCGATTGCTCAATGGGGCGATATGGAGTTCAACGGTGCGCGCCAGGCCATCAAAGATATCAACGCTAAAGGCGGCGTTAAGGGCGACAAACTGGTCGCTGTGGAATACGACGACGCCTGTGACCCGAAACAAGCCGTTGCGGTGGCGAATAAAGTCGTTAACGACGGCATCAAATACGTTATTGGACATCTCTGCTCATCGTCAACGCAGCCTGCGTCTGACATCTACGAAGACGAAGGCATTTTGATGATCTCCCCCGGCGCGACCAATCCGGAACTCACCCAGCGCGGTTATCAGCACATTATGCGTACCGCAGGGCTGGACTCCTCTCAGGGGCCGACCGCCGCGAAATATATCCTCGGCACGGTGAAGCCGCAGCGTATTGCCATCATTCACGACAAGCAGCAGTACGGTGAAGGTCTGGCGCGTTCCGTTCAGGAAGGGCTGAAAGCTGGCGGTGCGAACATCGTTTTCTTTGACGGTATCACCGCCGGTGAGAAAGACTTCTCCGCGCTGGTTGCTCGCCTTAAGAAAGAAAATATCGATTTCGTCTACTACGGTGGTTATTACCCGGAAATGGGACAAATTCTGCGTCAGGCGCGTGCGAATGGCCTGCAGACCCAGTTTATGGGGCCGGAAGGCGTAGGTAACGCATCCCTTTCCAACATCGCGGGCGATGCGGCGGAAGGCATGCTGGTAACGATGCCGAAGCGCTACGATCAGGATCCGGCTAACCAGGCCATCGTCGATGCGTTAAAAGCCGAGAAGAAAGACCCGAGTGGTCCGTATGTCTGGATCACCTATGCCGCAGTGCAGTCTTTGGCGCAGGCAATGGAGCGTTCTGGCAGTAATGAACCGCTCGCGCTGGTGAAAGATTTAAAAGCTAACGGAGCTAAAACCGTGATTGGGCCGCTGAACTGGGATGAGAAAGGCGATTTGAAAGGATTTGATTTCGGAGTCTTCCAGTGGCACGCCGATGGTTCGTCCACGGTAGCCAAATAAGGCAACCACTCATCATACTTCGCGCCGCAGATGCGTTGGCTGCGTTTATCCACCCCGGTCACGTACGACTTGTACGCTTCCGGGGATGAACAAACTTGCCGCCTTCCTGCAACTCGAATTATTTAGAGTGGGGGTTCAACATCCCGGCTTGTCGGGTTTAGAAAGGTTACGTTATGTCCGAGCAGTTTCTCTACTTCTTGCAGCAGATGTTTAACGGCGTGACGCTGGGAAGCACCTATGCATTGATCGCCATCGGTTACACCATGGTGTATGGCATTATCGGCATGATCAACTTCGCCCACGGCGAGGTCTATATGATCGGCAGTTATGTCTCCTTTATGATTATTGCCGCTTTGATGATGATGGGAATCGACGCCAGTTGGCTGTTAATTACCGCAGGCTTTGTCGGCGCTATCGTCATTGCCAGTGCTTATGGTTGGAGTATTGAGCGCGTGGCTTACCGCCCGGTGCGCAACTCCAAACGCCTGATTGCACTGATTTCCGCCATCGGGATGTCAATCTTCCTGCAAAACTATGTCAGCCTGACCGAAGGTTCACGTGACGTGGCGTTGCCGAGCCTGTTTAACGGTCAGTGGACGGTTGGTAGCAGTGATAATTTCGCGGCCACCATCACCAGCATGCAACTGGTTATCTGGATCGTGACCTTTGTTTCGATGCTGGCCCTGACGGTGTTTATCCGTTATTCCCGCATGGGCCGCGCCTGTCGCGCCTGTTCAGAAGACCTGAAAATGGCGAGCCTGCTTGGCATCAATACTGACCGCGTGATTGCTCTGACCTTTGTGATTGGTGCAGCGATGGCGGCAGTGGCGGGCGTGTTGCTCGGTCAGTTCTATGGCGTAATCAACCCCTATATCGGCTTTATGGCGGGGATGAAGGCCTTTACCGCAGCGGTGTTGGGCGGGATCGGTAGCATTCCGGGTGCAATGATCGGCGGCCTGATTCTGGGCATCACCGAAGCACTCTCCTCGGCGTACCTGAGTACGGAATATAAAGACGTTGTGGCCTTTGCCCTGCTGATCGTCGTGCTGCTGGTGATGCCGACCGGTATCCTGGGTCGCCCGGAGGTTGAAAAAGTATGAAACCGATGCATTTTGCGATGGCATTGCTCTCCGCCGCCATGTTTTTCGTGCTGGCGGGCGTCTTTATGGGCGTGCAGTTAGAGCTGGATGGCACGAAGCTGGTGGTTAACACCGCAGCGAGCATTCGCTGGGAATGGGTGTTCATTGGCACGGCTGTGGTCTTTTTCTTCCAGTTGCTGCGCCCTGTTTACCAGAAGACGCTGAAAAACGTCTCGGGGCCGAAATTCATTCTGCCGGCGATCGACGGTTCGACCGTTAAACAGAAACTCTTCCTGGTGGCCCTGCTGGTGGCTGCCGTGGCATGGCCGTTTGTGGTGTCGCGCGGTACGGTGGATATCGCCACCATGACCATGATTTACATCATCCTCGGCCTTGGGCTGAACGTGGTGGTGGGGCTGTCCGGTCTGCTGGTGCTGGGTTATGGCGGTTTCTACGCTATCGGCGCCTACACCTTCGCGCTGCTTAACCACTATTATGGTCTCGGTTTCTGGACATGTCTGCCGCTGGCGGGCCTGGTGTCGGCGGCGGCGGGCTTCCTGCTTGGCTTCCCGGTACTGCGTCTGCGCGGAGATTACCTGGCGATTGTCACCCTCGGTTTCGGCGAAATCGTCCGTATCCTGCTGCTGAACAATACCGAAATTACCGGTGGCCCGAACGGGATCAGCCAGATTCCGAAGCCGACGCTGTTCGGTCTGGAGTTTAGCCGCACCGCGCGCGAGGGCGGTTGGGATACATTCAGCAACTTCTTTGGCGTGCCTTATGACCCCAGCGACCGTGTCGTCTTCCTCTATATGGTTGCGCTGCTGCTGGTCGTACTCACCCTGTTTGTGATTAACCGTCTGCTGCGTATGCCGCTCGGCCGTGCCTGGGAAGCGCTGCGTGAAGACGAAATTGCCTGCCGGTCTCTGGGCCTCAACCCGACTCGCATCAAACTGACTGCCTTCACTATCAGCGCCGCGTTTGCTGGTTTTGCCGGTACGCTGTTTGCCGCGCGCCAGGGTTTTGTCAGCCCGGAATCCTTCACCTTTGCCGAGTCTGCCTTTGTGCTGGCCATTGTGGTGCTGGGCGGTATGGGTTCGCAGTTTGCGGTTATCCTGGCAGCGATTCTGCTGGTGGTTTCCCGTGAGCTGATGCGCGATTTCAATGAGTACAGCATGTTGATGCTGGGTGGATTGATGGTACTGATGATGATTTGGCGTCCTCAAGGCTTACTGCCGATGACCCGTCCGCAACTGAAACTGAAAAACGGTCAGGCAAAGGGAGAACAGGCATGAGTCAGCCATTGTTATCCGTAAACGGCCTGATGATGCGCTTTGGCGGCCTGCTGGCCGTCAACAATGTGGCGCTGGATTTACATCCGCAGGAAATCGTCTCGCTGATTGGCCCTAACGGTGCGGGAAAAACCACCGTCTTTAACTGCCTGACCGGTTTCTACAAACCGACGGGCGGCACCATTATGCTGCGTGACCAACATCTGGAAGGGCTGCCGGGCCAGCAAATTGCCCGCATGGGCGTAGTGCGTACTTTCCAGCACGTGCGTCTGTTCCGTGAAATGACGGTGATTGAAAACCTGCTGGTGGCACAGCATCAGCAACTGAAAACCGGTGTCTTCTCCGGTCTGCTGAAAACGCCATCTTTCCGCCGCGCGCAGAGTGAAGCACTGGATCGTGCTGCCATCTGGCTTGAGCGTATTGGTCTGCTTGAGCATGCCAACCGTCAGGCAAGTAACCTGGCCTATGGCGACCAGCGTCGTCTGGAGATTGCCCGTTGCATGGTGACGCAGCCGGAAATCCTGATGCTGGACGAACCGGCGGCAGGGCTGAACCCGAAAGAGACCAAAGAGCTGGACGAGTTAATCGTTGAGCTGCGTAACAACCACAACACCACCATCCTGCTCATCGAGCATGATATGAAGCTGGTGATGGGGATCTCCGATCGTATTTATGTCGTCAACCAGGGCACGCCACTGGCTAACGGTACGCCGGAAGAAATTCGTAATAACCCGGACGTGATCCGCGCATACCTTGGTGAGGCATAAGATGGAAAAAGTCATGTTGTCCTTTGACAAAGTTAGCGCCCACTACGGCAAAATCCAGGCGCTGCATGATGTCAGCCTGCATATCAATCAGGGTGAGATTGTCACCCTGATCGGTGCCAACGGCGCGGGTAAAACCACGTTGCTGGGAACCCTGTGTGGCGATCCTCGCGCGACCAGCGGTCGTATTGTGTTTGATGGCAAAGACATTACCGACTGGCAGACGGCGAAAATTATGCGCGAAGCGGTGGCGATTGTGCCGGAAGGGCGTCGCGTCTTCTCCCGTATGACCGTGGAAGAGAACCTGGCGATGGGCGGCTTCTTTGCCGATCGCGACCAGTTCCAGGATCGCATCAAGTGGGTCTACGAGCTGTTCCCGCGTCTGCATGAGCGTCGTATTCAGCGTGCGGGCACGATGTCCGGCGGTGAACAGCAGATGCTAGCAATTGGCCGTGCGCTGATGAGCCAGCCGCGCCTGTTGCTGCTGGACGAACCTTCTCTGGGTCTTGCGCCGATCATCATTCAGCAGATTTTCGATACTATCGAACAACTGCGTAAAGAAGGGATGACCATCTTCCTCGTCGAGCAGAACGCCAACCAGGCGCTGAAACTCGCCGATCGCGGCTACGTGCTGGAAAACGGTCATGTTGTGCTGGAAGATACCGGCGATGCGCTGCTGGCGAACGAAGCGGTGCGTAGCGCCTATCTGGGCGGTTAATAAAAGCAAAACGGCAGCCATCCGGCTGTCGTTTTTAGTGTTTTCTCCCTCTCCCCGTGGGAGAGGACCGGGGTGAGGGCGTCAGGCCGCACATCCTAATATATTTTCCCCTCTGCTTTCATGAATCCATCATCTCTCTGACGTCTGGCTGTCACTTTATTGTAATTAAAAGGTTATTTTTCTGTCATTCGAGCATGTCATGTTACCTCGCGAGCATAAAACGCGTGATATCGCGCATCCGGCACAACAAGAGAGAAAACCGAATGACACCGTTACGACACACAGCTTTAGGACTGGCTCTTGGGTTGATCTTTGCAGGCAACGCAATGGCTGTCACGACAATCCCATTCTGGCATTCCATGGAAGGCGAGTTAGGCAAAGAAGTCGACTCCCTGGCGCAACGTTTTAACGACACCCACCCGGATTACAAAATTGTGCCGGTGTACAAAGGTAACTACGAGCAGAGCCTGAGTGCGGGTATCGCTGCGTTCCGTACCGGTAATGCACCCGCTCTGCTGCAGGTTTACGAAGTGGGTACGGCGACCATGATGGCATCGAAAGCCATTAAGCCGGTCTATGAAGTATTTAAAGACGCGGGTATCAACTTTGATGAGTCTCAGTTTGTGCCGACCGTTGCCGGCTACTACACCGATTCTAAAACGGGCCACCTGCTGTCTCAGCCGTTCAACAGTTCCACGCCGGTGCTGTATTACAACAAAGATGCCTTCAAAAAAGCGGGCTTAGATCCGGAGCAGCCACCAAAAACCTGGCAGGATCTGGCTGCGTACACGGCCAAACTGAAAGCCACAGGGATGAAGTGCGGTTACGCCAGCGGCTGGCAGGGCTGGATTCAGATTGAAAACTTTAGCGCCTGGCACGGCCTGCCGGTTGCGACCAAAAACAACGGTTTCGACGGTACGGATGCGGTTCTGGAGTTCAACAAACCGGAGCAGGTGAAACACATCGCCATGCTCGAAGAGCTGAACAAGAAAGGGGATTTCAGCTACTTCGGTCGTAAAGACGAGTCTACCGAGAAGTTCTATAACGGTGACTGCGCGATTACTACTGCCTCCTCTGGCTCGCTGGCGGATATCCGTCATTACGCCAAATTTAACTACGGTGTAGGCATGATGCCTTACGACGCTGACGTGAAAGGCGCACCGCAGAACGCCATCATCGGCGGGGCCAGCCTGTGGGTTATGCAGGGCAAAGATAAGCCGACCTATACGGGTGTTGCGCAGTTCCTTGAGTTCCTGGCTAAACCGGAAATCGCTGCTGAATGGCACCAGAAAACCGGCTATCTGCCGATTACTACCGCTGCATATGATCTGACCCGTAAAGAAGGTTTCTATGACAAGAACCCGGGTGCGGACATCGCAACGCGTCAGATGTTGAACAAGCCGCCGTTGCCGTTCACTAAAGGTCTGCGTCTGGGCAACATGCCGCAGATTCGTACCATTGTGGATGAAGAGCTGGAAAGCGTCTGGACCGGTAAGAAAACGCCGCAGCAGGCACTGGATTCGGCCGTAGAGCGTGGTAATCAGCTACTTCGCCGCTTCGAACAGTCGACTAAGTCTTAATAGCTTACCCCCTCACCCCGGCCCTCTTCCTGAAAGGGAGAGGGCGCAAACCCACCCCTCGCCCCTGTGGGAAGAGGGTTAGGGTGAGGGGAAAATACAACTCAGAGCATAACTATGTCCTCATCCCGTCCGGTGTTTCGTTCGCGCTGGCTGCCTTACCTGCTGGTCGCGCCTCAACTGGTTATCACCATTATTTTCTTTATCTGGCCTGCGGGCGAAGCGCTGTGGTATTCGGTTCAAAGCGTTGATCCGTTCGGCCTGTCGAGCCAGTTCGTTGGCCTGGATAACTTTGTGGCCCTGTTCCATGACAGCTATTACCTCGAGTCCTTCTGGACGACGATGCGTTTTAGCGCGCTGGTCACTTTTTTTGGTCTGTTCTCCTCCCTGTTCTTTGCCGCGCTGGTCGACAACGTGGTACGCGGCAGCCGTGTATACCAGACATTGATGCTGCTCCCGTATGCCGTCGCCCCGGCGGTCGCCGCTGTGTTGTGGATCTTTCTCTTCAATCCCGGTCGCGGTTTGATTACCCATGTTCTTGAACAATTTGGCTATAACTGGAACCACGCGCAAAACAGTGGCCAGGCCATGTTCCTGGTGGTTTTTGCTTCTATCTGGAAGCAGATTAGTTACAACTTTTTATTCTTCTTCGCTGCGCTGCAATCTATCCCCCGTTCCCTGGTGGAAGCCGCGGCGATTGATGGCGCAGGGCCGATTCGCCGCTTCTTTAAGCTGTCGCTGCCGCTGATTGCCCCGGTGAGTTTCTTCCTGCTGGTGGTCAACCTGGTGTACGCCTTCTTCGATACTTTCCCGGTGATTGATGCCGCGACGGCGGGCGGCCCGGTACAGGCAACGACCACGCTGATTTATAAGATTTACCGTGAGGGCTTTGCCGGTCTGGATCTGTCCGCATCCGCTGCACAGTCCGTGGTGCTGATGTTCCTGGTGATCGTGCTGACGGTCGTTCAGTTCCGTTATGTTGAAAGCAAGGTACGCTACCAATGATTGAGAATCGTCCAGGGCTGACTTTTTTCAGCCACCTTCTGCTTATCCTGGGCATTGTGACGATCCTGTTTCCCCTGTATGTCGCCTTTGTGGCGGCAACGCTGGATAACAAAGCCGTTTTTGAAACGCCAATGACCCTGATTCCCGGCACGCACCTGCTGGAAAACATGAAAGCGATTTGGATTAACGGCGTGGGGGCTAACAGTGCGCCGTTCTGGCTGATGATGCTTAACAGCTTCATCATGGCGTTCTCCATTACCGTGGGGAAAATCGCCGTTTCGATGCTATCCGCTTTTGCCATCGTCTGGTTTCGTTTCCCGCTGCGTAACCTCTTCTTCTGGATGATTTTTATCACCCTGATGCTGCCGGTTGAAGTGCGTATCTTCCCGACGGTGGAAGTGATTGCGAACCTGAAAATGCTCGACAGCTACACCGGGTTAACGCTACCGCTGATGGCTTCCGCTACGGCGACATTTCTGTTTCGCCAGTTCTTTATGACGCTTCCCGATGAACTGATGGAAGCGGCACGTATTGATGGTGCCTCGCCGATGCGCTTTTTCTGGGACATCGTGCTGCCGCTATCAAAAACCAATCTGGCGGCGCTGTTTGTCATTACCTTTATCTACGGCTGGAACCAGTATTTGTGGCCTCTGCTTATCATCAGCGACGTCAATCTGGGCACGGCTGTTGCGGGCATTAAAGGCATGATTGCCGTAGGTGAGGGCTCAACACAATGGAACCAGGTGATGGCGGCAATGCTGCTCACGCTGATTCCCCCGGTGGTTATCGTTTTTGCCATGCAGCGTGCCTTTGTGCGTGGCCTGGTCGACAGTGAGAAATAAGATGGCAGGATTAAAATTACAGGCCGTAACCAAAAGCTGGGATAACGGCAAAACGCAGGTTATTCAGCCGCTGACGCTGGACGTGGCGGACGGCGAATTTATTGTAATGGTGGGGCCATCCGGTTGCGGAAAGTCGACGCTGCTCCGCATGGTCGCTGGCCTTGAGCGCGTCAGCACGGGCGATATCTGGATTGATAGCCAGCGCGTGACGGAAACGGAGCCGAAAGATCGCGGTATTGCGATGGTGTTCCAGAACTATGCGCTCTACCCGCATATGAGCGTGGAAGAGAATATGGCCTGGGGGCTGAAAATTCGCGGCATGGGTAAAGAGCACATTGCCGAGCGCGTAAAAGAGGCGGCCCGTATTCTGGAGTTGGATGGTCTGTTAAAGCGCCGTCCGCGTGAATTATCCGGCGGCCAGCGTCAGCGTGTGGCGATGGGGCGTGCCATTGTGCGCGATCCGGCGGTGTTTCTCTTTGATGAACCGCTATCAAACCTTGATGCGAAACTACGCGTCCAGATGCGGCTGGAACTGCAGCATTTACATCGTCGCCTGAAAACGACGTCGCTCTACGTGACCCACGACCAGGTAGAGGCAATGACGCTGGCGCAGCGCGTGATGGTGATGAATAAAGGGGTGGCGGAACAGATCGGCACACCTGTAGAGGTGTACGAAAAACCGGCCAGCCGCTTTGTGGCGAGTTTTATCGGTAGCCCGGCGATGAACTTGCTGGATGGGCGTATCAGCAACACCGGTACCCATTTTGAATTGGATAGCGGTATGGCTCTGCCCATTAACTGGTACTACCGGGGCTATGCCGGGCGTAAAATGACATTGGGTATCCGCCCGGAACATATTGCGTTAAGCTCACAGTCCGCAGGTGGCGTACCGCTGGTGATGGATACGCTTGAGATGCTTGGCGCAGATAACCTGGCCCACGGTCGCTGGGGCGACCATAAGCTGGTGGTGCGCCTTGCACATCAGGACAGACCCAAGCAGGGCAGTACGCTGTGGCTGCATTTGCCGGAGAATCACCTGCACCTTTTTGACGGTGAAACAGGACAACGTGTATGAGCAACTGGCCTTACCCCCACGTCGCCGCCCATCGTGGCGGTGGGAAACTCGCCCCGGAAAATACGCTGGCGGCAATTGATGTGGGCGCTCGCTACGGCCACACGATGATCGAGTTCGATGCGAAGTTGTCGAAAGACGGGCATATTTTTCTGCTGCATGACGATAATCTCGAGCGCACCAGCAACGGCTGGGGTGTTGCCGGGGATCTGGAATGGAACGATCTGCTGAAAGTAGACGCAGGTGGCTGGTTTGGCGGCGAATTCAAAGGTGAACCGCTGCCGCTGCTGTCGCAGGTTGCCGACCGCTGCCGTCAGTACGGCATGATGGCGAACATCGAAATTAAACCGACGACCGGCACTGGCCCGCTGACGGGTAAAGTGGTGGCACTGGCGGCGCGCGAACTCTGGGCTGATATGCCGACACCGCTGCTGTCGTCGTTTGAAATTGATGCGCTGGAGGCGGCGAGAGCGGCAGCACCGGAACTACCGCGTGGGTTGCTGCTGGATGAATGGCGCGATGACTGGCGGGAGCTGACTACCCGTCTGGAATGTTTCTCCATCCATCTTAATCACACGCTTCTTGATGAAGAACGTGTGGATATGCTGCGGGATGCCGGGTTACGCATTCTGGTTTATACCGTCAATCGCCCGCAGCGCGCATCTCAACTGCTACGCTGGGGCGTTGATTGCATCTGTACCGACAACATTGAAGTCATCGGGCCAAATTTTCAGCCTTAAGGCGTAACGGTTTTTAGCGGGATATTCGCTTGCGGCGTGCTGGTATGGTTTTGATTCAGCATGCTGCTGCCGGCCTGGTTAGCGGGCAGCATATGTTGCTGCTGACCCAGTGTCGCATCGTTATTAACGCTTTGGTTCAGCATGCCGCCGTTTGTATTGGGGAGCATCTGCTGGGTACCCGGGTCGAGCTCCCCCGGCTGCGCCTGCCTTACCCGCTGGGAATTATTATTAATTTGCGCTTCCAGATGCTGCTGTTGCAGGCGCGTTTGCGTCTGCAAATTCTGATTTAACATCCCTTTTTGCTGCTGTTGCTGATTAAGCATTTGCGTCTGCATTCGCTGCTGACTCGGTATCTGATAACCCGGTTGGTTCGGGTTATTGGTGGTATTGAGCGGCTGTGCGAAAGCGGCCAATGGCAAGAACGCGGCCAGAATAAATAGTCGTTTCATCATCTTCTCCTCCTTCTGAAGGTTCTTCTAAGTTTACTCCGTTTCACGCACTACGATGATCTTTTAGGAGTTCTGAACCAGACTTAAGCGGGGACTGTAGCCCCTTCTCAGGAGAACGACGATGATGAAACAGAAGTTTGCGCGTTGGGTGGCGATAGCCGCTCTGATGGCGGGAGGATGTTTTAGCGTTGCGGCGGCACCTCCGCCCGTTGCGGCACCGGCTCCGGTGTCGTATGGCGTTGAGGCGGATGTCTTTCATCCGGTTCGTGCGAAACAGGGGATGGTGGCGTCCGTTGACGAAACCGCAACCCGTGTTGGCGTCGATATCCTCAAACAGGGGGGCAACGCCGTGGATGCCGCCGTGGCGGTTGGCTATGCGCTGGCCGTAACGCACCCGCAGGCCGGTAATCTCGGTGGCGGCGGGTTTATGATGATCCGTACCAAAGATGGCAAAACGACCGCAATTGATTTTCGTGAAATGGCCCCGGCAGCAGCAACGCGCGATATGTTTCTTGACGACCAGGGCAACCCGGACAGCAAAAAGTCTCTCACGTCACACTTAGCTTCCGGTACGCCGGGCACAGTGGCGGGCTTTTCGCTGGCGCTGGAAAAATATGGCACATTGCCGCTGAATAAAGTCGTACAGCCGGCCATTAAGCTGGCAAAGCAGGGCTTCGTGGTGAATGACGCCCTGGCTGACGATCTCAAAACCTATGGCAGTGAAGTGCTGCCAAACCATGAAAACAGTAAAGCCATTTTCTGGAAAGACGGCGAGCCCCTGAAAAAAGGCGACAAACTGGTTCAGGCGAACCTGGCAAAGAGCCTGGAGATGATTGCCGAAAAAGGGCCGGACGCATTCTATAAAGGCTCGATTGCCGATCAGATTGTTCAGGAGATGAGTAAAAACGGCGGGCTGATCACGAAAGAAGATTTGGCCAATTACAAAGCCGTCGAGCGCACCCCCATCAGCGGCGACTATCGCGGCTACCAGGTTTTCTCCATGCCGCCGCCCTCTTCCGGGGGGATCCATATCGTGGAGATCCTCAATATTCTTGAGAACTTTGACCTCGCAAAATATGGCTTCGGCAGCGCGGATACTTTGCAGGTAATGGCAGAGGCGGAAAAATACGCCTATGCCGACAGGTCTGAATACCTTGGCGATCCGGATTTTGTGAAGGTGCCCTGGCAGGCGCTGACCAACAAGGATTATGCAAAATCGCTGGCTCAGCAAATCGACGTCAACAAAGCGAAGCCATCGAGCCAGATTCGTCCGGGCAAGCTTGAGCCCTACGAGAGTAACCAAACAACGCACTATTCGGTGGTGGATAAAGACGGTAATGCCGTCGCGGTGACCTACACCCTCAACACAACCTTTGGTAGCGGGATTGTGGCGGGAAATACTGGCATCCTGATGAACAACGAAATGGATGATTTCTCGGCCAAACCTGGCGTGCCGAATGTCTATGGGCTGGTGGGGGGCGATGCGAATGCGGTGGGGCCGGGCAAGCGTCCGCTCTCTTCCATGTCGCCGACTATCGTGGTGAAAGACGGGAAAACCTGGCTGGTTACGGGGAGTCCTGGCGGTAGCCGAATTATCACAACTGTGCTGCAAATCGTGGTAAACAGCATCGATTTTGGGATGAACGTCGCCGAGGCGACCAATGCCCCGCGCTTTCATCATCAGTGGCTGCCGGATGAGCTGCGCGTCGAAAAAGGCTTTAGCCCGGACACCCTCAAGCTGCTTGAGCAGAAAGGGCAGAAGGTGGTTGTGAAAGAGGCTATGGGCAGTACGCAGAGCATTATGGTTGGCCCGGACGGCACGCTGTACGGTGCGTCTGACCCGCGTACGGTGGATGATTTAACGGCGGGATATTAAGTTTCTCAATCCCCTCTTCCTGAAAGGGAGAGGGGATGGGTTGAGCGGTTTGTTAATCGTGGAGGCTTACTGTTTTATCCGTGCCATAAAATAGGCATCCACGTATTCGCCGTTGCGCAGGGCGAAGCGCTTTCCGGTTCCTTCAATTTCAAAACCGAACTTCTGATACAGCGTCAGCGCCGGGGCATTATCAACGAAGACGGTCAATTCAATACGTTCTATTCGCAGCCAGTTGTCGCACAGGTTCACCATTTCGCGCATTAACGCGCTGCCTACGCCACGCCCATGCTTTTCCGCTGAAACGCCAATTCCAAAGGTGGCAACGTGGCCACGCCGGGGGTTTTCCATGATATCCAGAGCCAGGTGTCCGACGACCTCTTCGTCAAGACAGGCGACGAGGTGGCGTCGGCCTGGTTTGACGGCGGCCCTTTCTTGCCACATCGCCATGGAAGGATGAGGAATTTGTAGCGTGTCGTGATACACCCCAGGATGTGAATTGATGTGGCGTAATGCTTCTGCATCGCTGGCTTCAATATGGCGTATCACAATGTCACTCATTCCTTTTTCCTCTTTTAGTGAAATATCCTCTTCAACATCACGAAGTTTGCAAAGTGCGTCAACTGCCATTTTTTGCAAAAAAGGGTAGACAAGTGCGAATGATAATGATTATTATTGCTATGCGTTCAGGGAAACCGATGCGGTAATCCTGAAAGCACGACATTGCTCACATTGCTTCCAGTATTTCTTAGCCAGCCGGGTGCTGGCTTTTTTTTTAACTGCGTTTTCCCTCAGCCTTTTTGCTTGCGCCCTCCGTGGTGGTGTCGAGCACCAGCCCCACAACGTTCGTCTGCTCCTGTCGTGGGGCACGCAGTTCCGCCTGGCCTGTAAAGGTGCCGCCCTGTTTTATGCTCAGCGTGCGATAAACCAGCGTGCCGGTTAGCGTACCGTTTTCGGCAATATCTACCGTATCGCCCGTACACTGGCCTGTCACGGCGCCGTCGATAATCAATTGCTGGCAGTTAATGTTGCCTTCGACCCGTCCTTCACGCATGACGTTGACCAGACTCTCTTTCACGTCGATATCACCCCGTACGCTGCCGTAAACGTACACCGGGCTGGATGAAGCAATATTGCCTTCAAGATGAACATCACGGGCGATCACCGTAGATGTTTCCGTCTCGGCCTGGTGTTGATTAACGGTAGAAGGGGTGGCAACTATCGCGCCGGGGTTTTCGCTGTTTTTATGTTTTTTGAACATGCCTGTTATGAATCCTCTCAGGATAAAAGCGCTAAAGGTGGCAAAGGCCAGCAGTCCTGCGTAACGCGCCAGCGAGGATGCGCCGACGCACCAGGCCAAAAGCGCAAACAGCCAGACCAGAAGGGTGAGGTTTAGCAGGAGATATTTTCTGTCCATGCATACTTCCCTGAGCCGCTTTCCATGGCAGCCAGCCCGATGTGTGGCTGACCCATTATTGCGAGAAACATCCTGCTTTTCGCGGCACTTTTATCGGCAATTTAGTCAATGAGATCAAGACGTGTCAGAGGATTTTAAGAATGGAAGTGGTTGTTTATTTTGATTTTATAATCACGGTAAATGCATCGTAAGTTCAGGATGATTTGGCTGTATGTCTTGTTCGTTGATGACAGTGGTTTTTATCGGTGGGCGTCTTGCGCTAAGGTTTAAGGCTGCGACGCTAAACAAGGACAGCATTATGACTCTGCATTGCGCATTTATCGGCTTTGGTAAAAGCACCACCCGCTACCACCTCCCTTACGTTCTGAATCGCAAAGATACCTGGCATGTGGCGCATATCTTTCGCCGCCATGCGAAACCGGAAGAACAGCATCCGCAGCATCAGCATATTCACTTCACCAGCGATCTTGATGAGGTGCTCAATGATCCGCAGGTCAGGCTGGTTATTGTTTGTACCCACGCAGACAGCCATTTTGAGTACGCGAAACGGGCGCTGGAAGCCGGGAAAAACGTGCTGGTAGAAAAGCCATTCACGCCAACGATTGCCGAAGCCGTCACCCTCTTTGAACTGGCAAAAAGCAAAGGCCTGACCGTCACGCCGTATCAGAATCGCCGCTTTGACACCTGTTTTTTGATGGCCAAAAAAGCCATTGAGAGCGGCAAGTTAGGTGAAATTGTTGAAGTGGAGAGCCACTTCGATTACTACCGCCCGGTTGCAGAAACGAAACCTGGCCTGCCGCAGGACGGATCCTTCTACGGGCTTGGCGTGCATACGATGGATCAAATTATTTCACTGTTTGGTCGCCCGGACCATGTGGCGTATGACATTCGTAGCCTGCGCAACAAGGCCAACCCGGATGACACCTTTGAAGCGCAGCTCTTTTATGGCGATCTGAAAGCCATCGTAAAAACCAGCTATCTGGTCAAAATCGACTATCCGAAGTTTATTGTCCACGGGACCAGAGGATCATTTATCAAGTACGGCATCGACCAGCAGGAGACCAGCCTGAAGGCCAATATCATGCCAGGTGAAGCGGGATTTGCGGCAGATGACAGTATCGGCGTGCTGGAGTATGTGAATGACGCGGGTGAAACGGTGCGTGAGGAGCTGAAACCGGAAATTGGTGACTATGGCCGGGTCTATGATGCGCTCTATGCCACGTTGACCACCGGGGCGGATAATTACGTCAAGGAATCTGATGTTCTGACCAACCTGGAGATCCTGGAGCGCGCCTTCGAACAGGCCTCTCCATCCACGGTAACCCTCGCAAAATAAGTGGTCTTAAGGTTGCAAAAGTCGTTCATTTTTTTTGAACAGAGGAGTCAATTTTCACCCTCTATGATTGGTCAGCGATCGGGTCCACACTTACTCCATCGAAACGAACATGAGGGTGAAAACATGATTTATTTACGCAAAGCAAACGACCGTGGCCACGCAAATCATGGCTGGCTTGACTCCTGGCATACCTTTTCGTTTGCCAACTATTACGATGCAAACTTTATGGGTTTTTCTGCACTGCGCGTGATTAACGACGACGTGATCGATGCCGGGCAGGGGTTTGGCACCCATCCCCATAAAGATATGGAAATCCTGACGTATGTACTGCAAGGCGCGGTCGAGCATCAGGACAGCATGGGCAATAAAGAACAGGTTCCGGCGGGTGAGTTCCAGATCATGAGCGCTGGCACCGGCGTGCGGCACTCTGAGTACAACCCCAGCGCCACTGAACCGCTGCGTCTGTACCAGATCTGGATTATTCCAGAAGAAAATGGCATCACGCCGCGTTACGAACAACGCCGCTTTGATGCAACGCAGGGCCGCCAACTGGTGCTGTCGCCGGATGCTCGCGACGGTTCGCTGAAAGTGCATCAGGACATGGAGCTTTATCGCTGGGCGCTGTTGAAAGATGAGCAGTCTGTGTATCAGGTTTCTGCAGACCGCAAAATCTGGATTCAGGTGGTGAAAGGTGAGGTATCCATTAACGGCACGAAAGCGACCACCAGCGATGGCCTGGCCATCTGGGACGAGCAGGCTCTGTCCATTCATGCCGATAGCGACAGCGAAATTTTACTTTTCGACCTGCCGCCAGTTTGATCGGGCTTAAATAAATGACGCAACCTTCTGGTTAACACCAGAAGGTTGCGTGCTGTCCGTGATAAACTGGCCTGATGTTTCCCCGTTTATCAATTCAGGACGATGAAAAAGAAAAGACCCGTACTTCAGGATGTGGCCGATCGCGTTGGCGTGACCAAAATGACGGTCAGCCGATTTTTACGCAACCCGGAGCAAGTCTCCGTGGCGCTTCGGTCTAAAATAGCGGCTGCACTTGATGAACTGGGCTACATTCCGAATCGGGCTCCGGATATTCTCTCCAATGCCACCAGCCGTGCGGTTGGCGTGCTGCTTCCCTCTTTAACCAACCAGGTGTTCGCAGAAGTCCTGCGCGGCATCGAAAGCGTGACGGATGCGTTTGGCTATCAAACCATGCTGGCGCACTTCGGCTATAAGCCTGAGCTGGAAGAAGAGCGGCTTGAATCGATGCTGTCGTGGAATATTGACGGCCTTATCCTCACTGAACGTACCCATACGCCTCGCACGCTGAAAATGATTGAAGTGGCGGGTATCCCTGTTGTTGAACTGATGGACAGCAAGTCGCCTTGCCTGGACATCGCCGTTGGCTTCGACAACTTTGAAGCGGCGCGGCAGATGACGGCGGCCATTATTGAACGTGGTCATCGCCGGGTGGCCTACCTGGGCGCACGTCTCGACGAACGTACTATCATCAAACAGAAGGGGTATGAGCAGGCGATGCTTGATGCGGGTCTGACGCCATACAGCGTGATGGTAGAACAGTCCTCGTCCTATACCGCGGGCATTGAGCTTATGCGGCAGGCGCGTCGCGAATACTCGCAACTGGACGGAATTTTTTGCACCAACGATGACCTTGCGGTCGGCGCGGCGTTCGAATGCCAGCGTTTGGGGCTGAAAGTTCCTGATGATATGGCGATCGCCGGGTTCCACGGTCACGACATTGGCCAGGTAATGGAGCCGCGTCTGGCGAGCGTCCTTACGCCGCGTGAACGTATGGGGCGTATTGGCGCAGAACGCCTGCTGGCGCGCATTCGTGGTGAATCTGTTACGCCAAAATTGTTAGATTTAGGTTTCACATTGTCACCGGGTGGATCTATTTAGTCTGACAAATTTGAAGTAGCTCACACTTATTCACTTCTGGCACGAATGGTTATTGCTTATCCATTACCCCGGCAGGACAATGTTACCGATAACTGTTACCCGTAACAATTCATTTTGTACCTGTGGGAGCTACGCTTTGAGCACGACTAACCATGATCACCACGTCTATGTCCTGATGGGCGTATCTGGCAGTGGTAAATCCGCTGTCGCCAGTGAAGTGGCGCATCAACTCCATGCCGCGTTTCTTGACGGCGACTTCCTTCATCCACGCGCCAACATCATGAAAATGGCCGCAGGCGAGCCGTTGAATGACGATGACCGTAAACCCTGGTTGCAGGCGCTCAACGATGCGGCCTTTGCAATGCAGCGCACCAACAAAGTGTCGCTGATTGTCTGTTCGGCGCTGAAAAAGCGTTACCGCGACCTGCTGCGTGACGGCAACCCTAACCTCTCCTTTATCTACCTGAAAGGGGACTTCGATGTTATCGAAAGCCGCCTGAAAGCGCGTAAAGGCCACTTCTTTAAAACGCAAATGCTGGTGACCCAGTTTGAAGCCCTGGAAGAGCCGGGTGCGGATGAGCGCGACGTACTGATCGTTGACATTGACCAGCCCCTGGAAGGTGTTGTCGCCAGCACAATTGAAGTGATTAACAAATAAAGGCAGTTTGTTGTGAGTACATTGACGCTTGTTTTAACAGCAGTTGGCTCTGTGTTGCTGCTGCTGTTTTTAGTCATGAAAGCGCGTATGCACGCTTTCGTTGCTTTGATGGTGGTTTCTATTGGTGCAGGGCTTTTTTCCGGTATGCCGTTGATCAAGATTGCGGCGACCATGGAAAAAGGGATGGGCGGGACGCTGGGCTTCCTCGCCATCGTGGTGGCTTTAGGGGCGATGTTCGGCAAAATTCTGCATGAGACCGGCGCGGTCGATCAGATTGCCGTGAAGATGCTCAAATCTTTTGGTCACAATCGCGCGCATTTCGCGATTGGCCTGGCGGGGTTGATTTGCGCGCTGCCGCTGTTCTTTGAAGTGGCGGTGGTATTGCTGATAAGCGTTGCCTTCTCTATGGCGCGCCATACCGGCACTAACCTTGTGAAGCTGGTGATTCCGCTGTTTGCGGGCGTGGCGGCAGCCGCAGCGTTTCTGCTGCCTGGGCCTGCGCCGATGCTGCTGGCTTCCCAGATGCACGCCGACTTTGGCTGGATGATCCTGATTGGGCTGTGCGCTGCCGTTCCTGGAATGCTGATCGCCGGGCCGCTGTGGGGCAACTTTATCAGCCGCTATGTCGAGCTGCATATCCCCGACGACATCACTGAGCCGCATCTGGGCGAAGGTAAAATGCCGTCATTCGGCTTTAGCCTGTCGCTGATTCTGCTGCCGCTGGTGCTGGTGGGGCTGAAAACTATCGCTGCACGTTTTGTGGCAGAGGGTTCGGACCTTTACAACTGGCTGGAGTTTATCGGTCACCCGTTTACCGCGATTCTGGTGGCTTGCCTGGTGGCAATCTACGGTCTGGCGATTCGCCAGGGCATGGCGAAAGACCGGGTCATGGAGATCTGCGGTCAGGCATTGCAGCCTGCCGGGATTATCCTGCTGGTGATTGGTGCGGGCGGTGTATTCAAGCAGGTGCTGGTAGATTCCGGTGTTGGCCCGGCGCTGGGCGAAGCGCTGACCGGTATGGGGCTGCCGATTGCAGTGACCTGTTTCGTGCTGGCAGCCGCCGTGCGCATTATTCAGGGGTCGGCGACCGTTGCCTGTTTGACGGCGGTGGGGCTGGTGATGCCGGTGATTGAGCAACTGCATTTTTCCGGTGCGCAACTGGCGGCCCTGTCGATTTGTATCGCGGGTGGTTCCATTGTGGTGAGCCATGTGAATGATGCGGGTTTCTGGTTGTTCGGTAAGTTTACCGGCGCCACCGAAGCGCAGACGCTGAAAACCTGGACGTTAATGGAAACGATTCTGGGCACCACAGGGGCGATTGTCGGGATGATTGCGTTTACGTTGTTGAGTTAAGAATTGCAGGGAGACGGTGCGGTCTGATGCCCTCACCCCGGCCCTCTCCCACGGGGAGAGGGAGCAAACACCAAAAACGGCAACTCAGGTTGCCGTTTTGCTTTTGTTCCCGTTGCCGTTTTGCTTTTACCTAGCCCTTCATCCACAGGCGGATGCCGTCCAGGAACATCTGGGTTGCGAGCATCACCAGAACCAGCCCCATTAAACGCTCCAGCGCGTTCACCCCTTTCTCGCCGAGCAAACGCAGGAACAGCGATGATTGCAGCAAGATCGCCACGGTACCGCCCCAGGCTATCAACAGGGCAATCACCAGATGGCCCATCTGATTAGGGTACTGGTGTGAAAGCAGCATCAGGGTGGCAAGCAGCGTTGGCCCGGCCACCAGCGGAACCGCCAGCGGTACGATAAACGGTTCTTCACCCGCCGGCAGCCCCATGCTGCTGCCGGACTCGCTGGGGAAAATCATCTTAATGGCGATCAGAAACAGGATGATGCCGCCGGAAATCGAAACCGTTTCGGCGCGTAGGTTGAGAAACGCCAGAATATTTTCGCCCGCGAAGAGGAAAACCAGCATCAGCACCAGTGCGATGAGCAGCTCGCGAATCATGATTTTTCGGCGGCGCTTCGGCTCAGTATGCTTGAGTACTGACATAAATATCGGCAGGTTCCCGAGAGGGTCCATAATCAGGATCAACAACACTGCCACCGAAATGATTTCGCTCATTATCAATTACCCATTTTGCCGCTGATTAGCGGTATTTCTGATGGCTTGCCCATCATTGATTAATTTCACTTGCGACTTTGCGTGCATTTTGTAAGGTGGACTATTAGCGCCAGTTGGATACTGGCTCGCACTAACAGCACACACCTTCGCAGGAAATACGCTATGAAAAATGTTGGTTTTATCGGTTGGCGCGGAATGGTCGGCTCCGTACTCATGCAACGCATGGTAGAAGAGCGCGACTTCGACGCCATTCGCCCGGTCTTCTTTTCAACTTCCCAGCTTGGTCAGGCAGCCCCGACGTTCGGCGGTAAGTCTACCGGTACGTTGCAGGACGCATTCGATCTGGAAGCGCTGAAGGCCCTCGACATCATTGTCACCTGCCAGGGCGGCGATTATACCAACGAAATTTATCCAAAGCTTCGTGAAAGCGGCTGGCAGGGTTACTGGATTGATGCTGCCTCTTCTCTGCGTATGAAAGATGACGCCATCATCATTCTTGACCCGGTGAACCAGGCTGTCATCACCGACGGTCTGAACAAAGGCATCAAAACCTTCGTTGGCGGCAACTGTACTGTCAGCCTGATGCTGATGTCACTGGGCGGTCTGTTCTCCAATGATCTGGTTGAATGGGTTTCTGTGGCGACGTATCAGGCGGCTTCCGGCGGCGGTGCGCGTCATATGCGTGAACTGCTGGCGCAAATGGGGCAACTGCACGGCCTCGTGGCTGCTGAACTGGCAGATCCGGCGTCTGCCATCCTCGATATCGAACGCAAAGTCACCCAGCTTTCCCGCAGCGGCGAACTGCCTGTCGACAACTTCGGCGTGCCGTTGGCAGGCAGCCTGATTCCGTGGATCGACAAACAGCTCGATAACGGCCAAAGCCGCGAAGAGTGGAAAGGCCAGGCTGAAACCAACAAGATTCTGGGCACAACCACCACGATTCCGGTTGATGGCCTGTGTGTCCGCGTTGGCGCACTGCGCTGCCACAGCCAGGCATTTACCATTAAATTGAAAAAAGATGTGTCTATCCCGACCATCGAAGAGCTGCTGGCGGCCCATAACCCATGGGCGAAAGTGGTGCCGAACGACCGTGAAATCACCATGCGCGAACTGACGCCTGCGGCGGTAACCGGCACGCTGACGACCCCTGTAGGGCGTCTGCGTAAGCTGAATATGGGGTCAGACTTCCTCTCCGCATTCACCGTAGGGGACCAGCTCCTGTGGGGCGCAGCGGAGCCGCTACGCCGCATACTACGCCAACTGGCGTAATCAAAAATTTATTTAAAAAGGGGTGCTTGTCACCCCTTTTTTTTGCGTATTAACGGAGTGTACGCAGATGTTGATATTTTTCTCGGGAGTCAGATAAAGCGTTGGCTATGCTTTAAGTGGGGTGTTTACGCATCTTGCCTGAAGGTGGGACGGAGCAGAGAGGATGCACATTATGTGCTTGCGCCGTTCAGGTCAAAAAGAATGTCACAGCTGGGCGTATAACCTTGCCGGGAAGGTGTGACAGAGACAACAAGGATTAAACCATGTCTGTTTTTGTAGATAGAGACGTGATTAATGCGCTAATTGAAGGCCATTTTGCAGACCCCTTTTCCGTACTCGGCATGCACCAGACGGAAGCCGGGCTGGAAGTTCGCGCATTATTACCTGATGCGACCGAGGTCTGGGTCATTGAACCCAAAACCGGGCGCAAAGTAGGCAATCTGGACTGCCTTGATTCACGCGGTTTCTTTAGTGGCGTTATGCCGCGCCGCAAAAACCCCTTTCGCTACCAGTTAGCCGTTATCTGGCATGGCCAGCAAAATCTTATCGACGATCCTTACCGCTTTGGTCCATTGATTCAGGATATGGACGCCTGGCTGCTTTCCGAAGGTACCCACCTCAGGCCTTACGAAACGCTGGGCGCACATGCCGATACGATGGACGGCGTAACCGGGACTCGCTTCTCTGTCTGGGCGCCAAACGCCCGCCGTGTTTCCGTGGTCGGGCAATTCAACTACTGGGATGGTCGCCGCCATCCGATGCGCCTGCGTCGTGAAAGCGGTATCTGGGAGCTTTTCATTCCGGGGGCGCACAACGGCCAGCTCTATAAGTTTGAGATGATTGATGCGCATGGCAATCTGCGGATCAAATCTGACCCGTATGCCTTTGAAGCCCAGATGCGCCCGGAAACGGCCTCCATGATTTGCGATCTGCCGGAAAAGGTAGAGCAGACAGAGGCGCGTAAAAAGGCCAATGAGTTTGATGCGCCCATCTCCATCTATGAGGTGCATTTGGGGTCATGGCGTCGCCACACGGACAATAATTTCTGGCTGAGCTACCGCGAGCTGGCGGACCAACTGGTGCCGTATGCAAAATGGATGGGGTTCACCCATCTGGAGCTGCTGCCTGTTAATGAGCACCCGTTTGACGGAAGCTGGGGCTATCAGCCGACGGGTCTCTATGCCCCGACGCGCCGCTTTGGCACCCGCGACGACTTTATCTACTTTATCAAAGCGGCACACGCTGCCGGGTTGAACGTGATTCTGGACTGGGTGCCAGGTCATTTCCCGTCCGATGACTTTGGCCTGGCCGAGTTTGACGGAACCGCGCTCTATGAACACAGCGATCCGCGTGAAGGTTACCATCAGGACTGGAATACCCTAATTTATAACTACGGTCGCCGCGAAGTCAGCAACTATCTGGTGGGCAATGCGCTCTATTGGGTTGAGCGTTTTGGTATCGACGCGCTGCGCGTGGACGCGGTCGCCTCCATGATTTACCGCGATTACAGCCGTAAACAAGGTGAGTGGATCCCCAACGAATTTGGTGGTCGGGAAAACCTTGAGGCCATCGAATTTTTGCGTAGCACCAACCGTATCCTCGGCGAGCAGGTTCCTGGCGCAGTGAGTATGGCAGAAGAGTCCACCGACTTTGCCGGCGTCTCGCGTCCGCCATCACTGGGCGGCCTGGGCTTCTGGTACAAGTGGAACCTCGGCTGGATGCACGACACCCTGGATTACATGAAGCTCGATCCGGTCTATCGCAAACACCATCACGACAAACTCACCTTCGGCATGCTCTACAACTACACGGAGAATTTCGTGTTGCCGCTCTCCCATGACGAAGTGGTACACGGCAAGAAATCCATTCTTGACCGTATGCCCGGCGATGCGTGGCAGAAGTTTGCCAACCTGCGCGCGTACTACGCCTGGATGTGGGCCTTCCCCGGTAAAAAACTGCTGTTTATGGGTAACGAGTTTGCGCAAGGGCGTGAGTGGAACCATGACAGTAGCCTCGACTGGCATCTGCTTGAAGGGGGCGATAACTGGCACCACGGCGTGCAGCGTCTGGTGCGGGATATGAACCACGTCTACCGTCATCACAAAGCGTTGCATGAGCTGGATTTCGACCCGTATGGCTTTGAATGGCTGGTGGTGGATGACCATGAGAACTCGGTGTTTGTCTTTGTACGTCGCGATAAAGCCGGCAACGAGATCATTGTCGTCAGCAATTTCACACCGGTTCCGCGCCATAACTACCGCTTTGGTATCAACCAGCCGGGGCGCTGGCGTGAAGAGCTGAACACGGACTCGATGCACTACCACGGCAGCAATGCTGGCAATGGCGGTGGTGTACAGAGTGATGAGATCCCGGTGAACGGTAGGGCGCACTCTCTCTCTGTGACGATCCCGCCGCTGGCAACTGTCTGGTTTGTGCGGGAGGGGTGATGACCAAACTGACCGCAGGCAACGCGACGCCACTTGGGGCCCATGTAGAGAGAAATGGCGTGAATTTCACGCTATTTTCAGCACATGCGGAGCGAGTCGAACTGTGCATTTTTGATGACGAAGGCAACGAACAACGTTATGACTTGCCCGCCCGCAGCGGCGATGTCTGGCACGGTTTCCTGGCAGATGCGCGGCCTGGTACGCGTTATGGCTATCGCGTACACGGTCCGTGGGAACCGGGGCAGGGGCATCGCTTTAACCCGGCGAAGTTACTGCTCGATCCCTGTGCGCGCCGTGTCGACGGTGACGTGAAAGACAGCCCATTGTTGCACGGCGGCTATGACACTCCTGATCCGCATGACAGCGCGGCAATCGCGCCGAAAAGCGTGGTCGTGGATGACGCGTTTGACTGGGGGAATGATGCCGCGCCACGCACGCCATGGGGCAATACGGTCATCTATGAAGCCCATGTCAAAGGATTGACCTGGCTGCACCCGGATTTGCCAGAAGAGATCCGCGGTACCTATAAAGCCCTTGGTCATCCGGTCATGATCAATCACTTCAAGACGCTGGGTATCACCGCGCTGGAACTGATGCCGGTGGCGCATTTTATCAGCGAGCCGCGTCTGCAACGTCTGGGGTTAAGCAACTACTGGGGCTATAACCCGTTGGCGCTGTTTGCACTTGATCCTCGTTATGCCACCTCTCCTGAGTTAGCCATCAATGAGTTTCGCGAGGCAGTTAAGTCCCTGCATCAAAACGGTATTGAGGTCATCCTCGATATTGTGCTTAACCACAGCGCTGAAATTGACCTGCATGGTCCGACGCTCTCCCTGCGCGGAATTGATAACCGTAGCTATTATTGGATAAGGGGCGACGGTGATTATGAAAACTGGACCGGTTGCGGTAACACCCTGAATTTGAACAACCCAAGCGGCGTGGCCTATGCCCTGGCCTGCCTGAAATATTGGGTTGAGACGTTCCATATCGACGGCTTTCGCTTTGATTTGGCAACGGTTATGGGGCGCATGCCGGGATTCAGCCAGCAGGCGCCCTTGTTCGAGGCAATTAAAAACTGTCCGTTACTCTCACAGGTGAAGCTTATTGCGGAGCCGTGGGACATTGGCGAAGGCGGTTACCAGGTGGGCAATTTCCCGCCCTTATTTGCCGAATGGAATGATCATTTTCGTGATGCTGCCCGCCGCTTCTGGCTGGAGCAGTCACTCTCGCCTGGGGAATTTGCCGGGCGTTTTGCCGCATCCAGCGATATGTTCCGTCGCGAAGGGCGTCTGCCCCATGCGTCGGTCAATCTGGTGACGGCGCATGACGGGTTTACGTTGCGTGACTGCGTGAGTTTCAACCATAAGCATAACGAAGCGAATGGCGAGGAAAATCGCGACGGTACTAACAATAACCACAGTAATAATCATGGTATAGAAGGGTTAAGTAGCAGTCTTGACGTGACAGAAAGGAGGCGAGCAAGCGTCCATGCCCTGTTAACAACACTGCTACTTTCCCAGGGAACACCAATGTTGTTGGCTGGTGACGAACATGGTCATAGCCAGCACGGTAATAACAACGCTTACTGTCAGGACAATGCGTTGACCTGGCTTGACTGGCAAAACGCAAACAGTGGGCTAATGGCATTTACCGCCGCGTTGATTCACCTTCGCCAGCGCATTCCCGCCTTAACCCGGGATGCATGGTGGGAAGAGGGCGATGGCAACGTGCGTTGGCTTAATCAGGAAGCGCAACCTCTCAGCGTTGCGGAGTGGCAAAGCGGTGTCCACCGCCTGCAAATCCTGCTGTCCGATCGTGTACTGCTGGCGATTAACGGCACGCATGACGTTGCTGAGATTGTGCTACCAGAAGGGGAATGGCGTGCTGTTCCTCCGTTTGCCGGTGAGGATAATCCGGTAGTGATGGCTGTCTGGCATGGGCCCGCGCACGGAGTGTGCGTCTTTGAAAGGTCATAAAAAAGGAGTTAGTCATGGTTAGATTAGATAAGAACGATCCCTTAATGTTAGCGCGCCAGCTGCCATTAAAATCTGTAGCCCTGATACTTGCGGGAGGGCGCGGGACCCGCCTTAAAGATTTGACAAAAAAACGCGCCAAACCCGCGGTTCACTTCGGCGGTAAGTTCCGTATTATCGATTTCGCATTATCCAACTGCATTAACTCCGGTATTCGTCGTATTGGTGTGATCACGCAGTATCAATCCCACACGCTGGTGCAGCATATTCAGCGTGGCTGGTCCTTCTTCAACGAAGAGATGAACGAATTTGTCGATCTGCTACCTGCGCAGCAGCGTGTGCATGGCGAGAGCTGGTATCGCGGCACCGCCGATGCGGTCACGCAGAACCTCGACATCATTCGCCGCTATGGTGCGGAGTACATCGTCATTCTGGCCGGTGACCATATCTATAAGCAGGACTATTCACGCATGCTTATTGATCATGTCGAAAAAGGTGCGCGTTGCACCGTGGCCTGTCTGCCGGTGCCCATCGAAGAGGCAAGCGCGTTTGGCGTTATGGCTGTGGATGAAAACGACAAAGTTATCGAGTTCGTTGAAAAACCCGCCAGCCCGCCTTCTATGCCTAATGACAGCACGAAATCGCTCGCCAGCATGGGGATATATGTTTTCGATGCTGAGTACCTTTACGAGTTGCTTGAACAAGACGACAAGAATGAAAACTCCAGTCACGATTTCGGCAAAGATATCATCCCGCTGATAACCAAGTCTGGCATGGCTTATGCACATCCCTTCCCATTATCCTGTGTGCATTCGGACCCTGACTCAGAACCCTACTGGCGTGACGTAGGAACCCTCGAAGCGTACTGGAAAGCAAACCTCGATCTCGCATCAGTTGTACCTGAACTGGACATGTATGACCGTAACTGGCCAATACGTACCTATAATGAATCTTTACCACCGGCGAAATTTGTTCAGGACAGATCGGGAAGTCACGGTATGACACTGAACTCACTGGTTTCTGGTGGATGTGTGATATCCGGATCGGTAGTGGTGCAATCGGTATTGTTCTCACGGGTACGTGTGAATTCGTTCTGCAATATCGACTCTGCAGTTCTTTTACCGGAGGTCTGGGTCGGACGCTCCTGTCGCTTGCGGCGTTGCGTTATTGACCGGGCCTGTGTCATCCCGGAAGGGACGATCATTGGTGAAAACGCAGAAGAGGACGCCCGTCGGTTCTACCGCTCCGAAGAGGGCATTGTACTGGTGACGCGCGAAATGCTGCGTAAATTGCAACAAGAGTAACAGCATCGAGATAACCTTGCGCGGAAGGGGTCCGCGCGCTGTTTTTCCCGCTAGCGCCCGCTAAGTGTTAGCGGTTTTGACAGGAGCGATAATGCAGGTTTTACATGTATGTTCTGAGATGTTTCCGTTGCTGAAGACCGGTGGTCTGGCTGATGTTATTGGCGCATTGCCTGCGGCGCAAATTGCCGATGGCGTTGATACGCGCGTTTTACTGCCTGCATTCCCGGATGTTCGTCGCGGCGTGACTGATGCTCAAGTGGTCTCGCGGCGGGATACATTTGCTGGTCGTATTTCATTGCTGTTTGGACATTTCAACGGGGTGGGGATCTACTTAATTGATGCGCCGCATCTTTACGATCGTCCCGGGAGCCCGTATCACGATACCAATCTTTTTGCTTATACCGATAACGTTCTGCGTTTTGCCTTGCTTGGCTGGGTCGGCGCAGAGATGGCCAGCGGGCTGGACCCGTTCTGGCGGCCCGATATCGTCCATGCCCACGACTGGCATGCGGGGCTGGCGCCCGCTTATCTGGCGGCGAAGGGGAGACCGGCGAAGTCTGTGTTCACGGTACATAACCTGGCTTATCAGGGGATGTATTACGCGCAACATATGAGTGAAATACAGTTGCCATCGTCGTTCTTTAATATGCATGGGCTGGAATTCAACGGACAGATCTCTTTCCTGAAAGCCGGTCTCTATTACGCCGATCATATTACGGCGGTCAGCCCAACCTACGCTCGCGAAATTACCGAGCCGCAGTTTGCCTACGGCATGGAGGGGCTGCTGCGTCAGCGGCAAGTTGAAGGGCGCCTGTCCGGTATTCTGAACGGCGTGGATGAAAAAATTTGGGATCCGGCAACAGACCTGCTGCTTTCATCGCGTTATACGCGGGATACGCTGGAGGAAAAAGCGGAGAACAAACGCCAGCTACAGATCGCCATGGGGCTGAAAGTGAACGACAAAGCGCCGCTTTTTGCGGTAGTGAGTCGCTTAACCAGCCAGAAAGGATTGGATTTGGTGCTGGAGGCATTACCCGGTTTGCTGGAGCAAGGCGGGCAACTGGCGCTACTTGGCGCGGGCGATCCGGTTCTGCAGGAAGGTTTCCTTGCGGCGGCGGCGGAGCATCCTGGGCAAGTCGGCGTGCAAATTGGGTATCACGAGGCGTTTTCACATCGCATTATGGGCGGGGCGGATGTCATCCTGGTTCCGAGCCGTTTTGAGCCGTGTGGGTTAACGCAACTTTATGGATTGAAGTACGGCACGTTGCCGTTAGTTCGTCGCACGGGCGGGCTGGCGGATACCGTGACCGATAGCTCATTGGAGAATTTGGCAGATGGAATCGCCAGTGGTTTTGTATTTGAAGACAGTAATGCCTGGTCGCTGCTTCGCGCGATTCGGCGTGCTTTCGTGTTGTGGTCCCGTCCCTCTCTCTGGCGTTTTGTTCAGCGCCAGGCGATGGGCATGGATTTTAGCTGGCAGGTCGCCGCGCAATCCTATCGCGATCTTTACTATCGGTTGAAATAGTTTTCCAGGAATCACTTGTATGAATGCACCTTTTACATATGCATCACCCACACTGAGCATCGAAGCGTTAAAACATTCGATCGCCTACAAGCTGATGTTTACCATTGGTAAAGATCCGGTCATCGCCAACAAACATGAGTGGCTGAACGCCACGCTGTTTGCGGTGCGTGACCGCCTGGTAGAACGCTGGTTACGTTCCAACCGTGCACAGCTCTCTCAGGAAATGCGCCAGGTTTACTACCTGTCGATGGAGTTTTTGATTGGCCGCACCCTTTCCAACGCCTTGTTGTCATTAGGTATTTATGACGATGTCAAAAACGCTCTGGAAGAGATGGGGCTGGATCTGGAAGAGCTGATTGACGAAGAAAACGACCCAGGATTGGGTAACGGGGGGTTAGGGCGTCTTGCGGCCTGCTTCCTGGATTCTCTGGCAACGCTGGCGCTGCCTGGACGCGGTTATGGTATTCGCTACGACTACGGTATGTTCAAGCAGAACATTGTTGATGGCCGGCAAAAAGAGTCCCCGGATTACTGGCTGGAATACGGTAACCCATGGGAATTCAAACGCCATAACACCCGCTACAAAGTGCGTTTTGGCGGACGCGTGCAGCAGGAAGGCAAAAAGTCTAACTGGCTGGAGACCGAAGAGATTTTGGCCGTGGCCTACGACCAAATTATTCCTGGCTACGATACCGATGCGACCAACACCCTGCGGTTGTGGAATGCGCAGGCGAGTAGCGAAATCAACCTGGGTAAATTTAACCAGGGTGACTATTTTGCGGCGGTGGAAGATAAAAACCACTCCGAAAACGTATCTCGCGTGCTCTATCCGGATGACTCGACCTATTCTGGCCGGGAGTTGCGCCTGCGTCAGGAGTACTTCCTGGTGTCGGCAACCGTTCAGGATATTTTGAGCCGCCATTACCAGCTCCACAAAACCTACGCCAATCTGGCGGAGAAAACCGCGATTCACCTGAATGATACCCACCCGGTATTGTCGATCCCTGAGTTGATGCGTCTGCTGATTGATGAGCATAAATTCTCATGGGATGAAGCGTTCGAGGTGACCTGCCAGGTGTTCTCCTACACCAACCACACGCTGATGAGCGAAGCGCTGGAAACCTGGCCGATTGATATGCTCGGTAAGATCCTGCCGCGCCACCTGCAAATCATCTTTGAAATTAATGACTACTTCCTGAAAACCATTCAGGAACAGTACCCTAACGATATTGGCCTGCTGAGTCGTGTGTCGATTATCGATGAGTCGAACGGGCGTCGCGTGCGCATGGCGTGGCTGGCCGTGGTGGTGAGCCATAAAGTGAACGGCGTGTCTGAATTGCACTCCAACCTGATGGTGCAGTCCCTGTTTGCCGATTTCGCCAACATTTTCCCGATGCGCTTTACGAACGTGACCAACGGTGTCACACCGCGTCGCTGGCTGGCACTGGCGAACCCGCCGCTGTCAGGCGTGCTGGATGAGAATATTGGCCGTACCTGGCGTACCGATCTGAGCCAGCTCAGCGAGCTGGAACAGCATATCGACTACCCGACGGTGAACCAGGCGATTCGCCATGCCAAGCTGGAGAACAAAAAGCGTCTGGCGGCGGTAATAGGCCAGCAGCTTAATGTGGTGGTCAACCCGAAAGCGCTCTTCGATGTGCAGATCAAACGTATCCACGAATATAAGCGTCAGTTGATGAATGTGCTGCACGTGATCACCCGCTACAACCGTATCAAAGCAGATCCAACCGCAGAGTGGGTACCACGCGTCAATATCTTCGCCGGTAAAGCGGCGTCGGCGTACTACATGGCGAAGCACATCATTCACCTTATCAATGATGTGGCGGCGGTGATCAATAACGATCCGCAGATTGGCGATAAGCTGAAAGTGGTCTTTATTCCCAACTACAGCGTAAGTCTCGCGCAGGTGATCATTCCGGCGGCGGATCTTTCTGAGCAGATCTCGCTGGCAGGGACGGAAGCGTCCGGCACCAGTAACATGAAGTTTGCCCTCAATGGCGCGTTGACCATCGGTACGCTGGACGGTGCGAACGTAGAAATGCTTGAGCATGTGGGGGCGGATAACATCTTCATTTTTGGTAATACCGCCGAAGAAGTTGAAGAGCTGCGCCGTAAAGGCTATTCACCGCGTGAATACTACGAAAAAGATGAGGAGCTGCATCAGGTACTGACGCAAATTGCGACCGGCCTGTTCAGCCCGAATGAGCCGGGTCGTTATCGCGATCTCGTGGATTCGCTGATTAACTTTGGCGACCATTATCAGGTACTGGCCGATTTCCGCAGCTACGTTGACTGTCAGGACAAAGTAGACGAGCTCTATCGTAACCCGGAAGAGTGGACCATGAAGGCGATGCACAACATCGCTAATATGGGCTACTTCTCATCTGACCGAACGATTCAGGAGTATGCCGAGCAGATCTGGCATATCGATCCGGTACGCCTGTAAGTCACCTTCGTTTTCGCCATAAATATCTCACGGAGCCCCAGGGCTCCGTTTTTTTTTCAGAATATGCAGGGGGATGAGCTGCCAGGCCGCGCCTTTATAATTGGCCGACAAACAAGGATGAGGTGGCAGGATATGGGATTCGGATGGTGGGTAAGATCGCTTTTATTGATGTTTATTGGCGTTCCGTTGTTAGCACATGGCGCGGCGGCGGCGTGTCTATTTGTCCAGGAGTTACTCAAAAAAGCGCTTATTGCGCTGGATCTTTCACGCTCATTTGCGAACGGTGATATCGCCACATGTGTGTTTTACGCATTGGGTGGCGTCATGATGTTTCTTATGGGCTGGCTGTGGGCGCGCTTTACCCAACCGAAAGAGAACAATGCCTTACGCCAGAGTTTGTTACTGCTGCCTGCGCTGCTCGTATTGCTGTGCTGGATAGTCATTATGCAGCGGTCTGGCCTGGGCTTTAGCAGCCGCTGGTTCGGGATAATGTTTAAACTCGGTCTACCCTGGATGGGCATTAACCTTATTGCGCTGTTAACCGGCTGGTTTTGGGCGATGGTGATTATCCCGGTGGGTACCCAGGCCTGCTTTACCCTCGGCTGTTACTGGCGTCATCGCTACGCGCCCGATTCTCGCGCCTCGCTTTGCTTGCGAAATCTGCTGGTGTTAGCGCTGATTATATTGAGTCTGGTGGCCTGCTGGCAGGCGGCGTTACGACAGAAGAAATTCCCTCGGGTAACAAGTGAGCATGCCGTCAGTGAATCTCTTGATCGCTGGGATTATTACCCTGACAGGCCCAATAACAAACTCACGGCGTTGCGCGGTGCCGCTCCTTTTACCTTCGCGGACAAACACCCACGCCTTGATGGTGCGACCGCTGCCTACCCGCTATACACCTCGGCCTTCTTTGCGCTGAACCGTTTCCCGGACGACATGACCTCTTATGGTATTCAGGCCTGCTGCCTGTCCCTGTCACGCACGCCAGACGCCTATAAAAATATTATTGCCGATAAAGCCGATATCATCTTTGTCGCCCAACCTTCTGAGGGGCAGAAAAAGCGGGCACAGGCGGCGAACGTCAATCTGACCTACACGCCGTTTGCTCGTGAAGCCTTTGTGTTCATTACACATGCCGATAACCCTGTCGACAGTCTGACTCAGCAGCAGGTGCGCGACATTTTCAGTGGCAAAACGACACGCTGGAGCGACGTGGGCGGTGACGCGCGTGATATCGAAGTCTGGCAACGGCCGGAAGATTCCGGAAGTCAGTCCACGATGCTGGCGAAAGTAATGAAAGAGACGCCCATGCTGCCGCCAAAAGAGACCGAAGTGGCGAGGGGAATGGGGGGCGTGATCCGTAAAGTGGCTGAGTACCAAAACAGCAAAGGGGCAATCGGTTACACCTTCCGCTACTATGCCACGAAGATGAATGCCAATGCGGGTATCAAGTTATTAGCCATCGATGGCGTCGCGCCGACGAAAGAGAACATTCGTAACGAGACATACCCTTTCGTTGTGGATGTTTACATGGTGACGCGTGAAAACCCAACGGCGGAAACGCAAAAGCTGGTGGCGTGGTTTTTAAGCGCGCAGGGGCAGGCGCTGGTGGAGGATGTGGGTTACGTGCCGTTGCACAGTCCGGCAAACTAGCATCTCTAAAAGAACCCCGCTGAACGTGCGTCAGCGGGGGCATTCAAGATTAAGAGGCCAGCGATAATTCCGCTTTGCTGTGGTGGGTCAGCCACTGCGCCACACGGGATTGCTCCTCGGCATTGAGCCACATGCCCAGTTTGGTACGACGCCAGATAGCATCGTCCAGACGGCGCACCCATTCGTGCTCAACAAGGTAACGCAGTTCGGCTTCGTAAAGCTCATGGCCGAAATGCTCGCCCAGGTCTTCAATTGAGCCTGCCTGCCCCAGAATCAGCTCGCTGTTGCTGCCGTAAGTCCGGGCATAATGGCGGGCCAGCGACTCGGTAATGAACGGGTAACGACGACGCAGTTTCGCGGCGTAGTCATCGCGATCGCCCCCCAGCTCCCCGCCAGGCAATACACAGTTTTTGGTCCAGGCCGGGCCGATACCTTCATAGTAGGAGGCCAGTTTTTCCATCGCATGTTCAGCCAGCTTGCGGTAGGTCGTAAGCTTGCCGCCAAAGACGGACAGCAGCGGCGCTTTACCGTCCTGATCGTGAATATCCAGCGTGTAGTCGCGAGTGATTGCCTGTGGGGAGTCGGACTCATCGTCACACAGCGGGCGCACACCGGAGTAAGTCCAGACAATGTCATTGCGCGTCAGTTGCTTTTTAAAGTGCGCGTTATAGACCTTCAACAGGTAATTCACTTCACTTTCGTCGATTTCGACGTTTTTCGGGTCGCCTTTATATTCCACATCGGTTGTACCAATGATGGAAAACTCATCCATCCACGGGATCACGAAGACGATACGTTTATCTTCGTTTTGCAGAATATAGGCCTGTTTCTGTGAATGAACGCGTGGCACCACGATATGGCTGCCTTTGATCAGACGAATGCCATACGGAGACGGCAAATGCATCCCGTCATCAAAGAACTGTTTAACCCATGGGCCGGTGGCATTGACCAGACCGCGTGCTTGCCAGCTAAATTTTTCCCCGGTGTCGATATCTTCCGCTTCAACAATCCACAAACCGTTTTCACGTTTTGCTGAGACAGCGCGCGTACGGGTACGCACTTCGCCGCCTTTTTTCACAACCATCTGCGCATTCGCCAGGACCATACGGGCATCATCGACCCAACAGTCAGAATATTCGAAACCGCGCACGATTTCAGGTTTGAGGACCGATTCTGAGCCAAAACGCAAACTTTGCGATCCGGGTAAACTGGTGCGTTTACCCAGGTTGTCGTACATAAAAAGACCGATACGGATCATCCATGCCGGACGTAAGTGCGGGCGATGCGGTAAGCGGAAACGCATCGGAAAGGCGATGTGCGGTGCCATTTTTAACAGCACTTCGCGCTCGGCCAGCGCCTCGCTAACCAGCCGAAACTCATAGTGTTCAAGGTAGCGCAGGCCACCGTGAATCAATTTTGAGCTGGCGCTGGAAGTTGCGCAAGCTAAGTCCTGGGCTTCCAGCATCAGCACGGATAAACCTCGCCCGGCGGCGTCTGCCGCGATACCGGCACCGTTGATGCCCCCGCCAATAACGATCAGATCTTTGGTTTCCATGCTGCCCTCACGCGCTTTCGTTAAAGCTCACAAATGTTCGATATCGCTCATAATAGCAAAAGATCGCGCTTTTGGTAACATCAGAAAAACAATTTAGAGTGATATACATAACATAATGGTGTTTCTCCGCCTGGAGGACGTACACTAAGCGGTAAACTTATGTTGCCTGTTTTTTCCTCCCTGAACGTGTGGAAAGGAAGCAGGCGTACCACCTGCCATACGAAAAAGAAAAGAGATCAGAATGGATCAATTTGTCTGTATTAATGTTGAAGAGGCCCACCAGAAACTGCAGCTTAAGCAGGCGGTAATGGTTGATATTCGTGACCCACAAAGCTATGCGATTGGCCACACGCCGGGCGCTTTTCATTTAACAAACGACACCCTCGGTGCGTTTATGCGCGAAACCGACTTCGATACCCCGGTGATGGTGATGTGCTATCACGGCAACAGCAGTAAAGGCGCGGCGCAATACCTGCTCCAGCAAGGCTATGATGCGGTATTCAGTGTTGATGGCGGCTTTGATGCCTGGCACCGTCACTTTCCATCGGAAGTCGAGCAGGGATCCCTTTAGAGAGTGAAGACTCTGCCGCTATACTGTGCTCTTTTCCAGGGACAAAGCGACCGCCTGCCATGTTGATGATTACATCATTTACCAATCCGCGTATCGCCCAGGCGTTTGTTGATTACATGCAAACCCAGGGCGTCATTCTTACCATTCAACACCACTCACAATGCGATATCTGGCTGGCGGACGAAAGCCAGGCAGAGCGCGTGAAAGCTGAACTGGCGCGTTTTCTGGAAAACCCCACCGATCCGCGTTATCTCGCCGCAAGCTGGCAATCCGGCGAGACGGGCAGCGGTCTGCAGTACCGTGGTTTTACCCTGCGCGCGGCGCTGAGGGAACGGGGTGGGCCAATGACTCTCTCTGTCTTCGCTGCCTGCGTCCTGGTCTTTATTCTGATGAGTCTGTATAGCGATCAGGATGTAATGGTCTGGCTTGCCTGGCCCTACGATGCCTCGGTGCAATTTGAAGCCTGGCGTTATTTTAGCCATGCGCTAATGCACTTTTCGCTGGTTCATATCATCTTTAACCTGTTCTGGTGGTGGTATCTTGGCGGAGCGGTGGAAAAACGCCTGGGAAGCGGCAAGCTGGTGGTAATCACCCTTATCAGCGCGTTACTGAGCGGCTTTTTACAGTACAAACTGGCTGGCCCGTGGTTTGGCGGTTTGTCAGGTGTGGTCTATGCATTGATTGGTTATGTGTGGCTACGTGGTGAGCTGGACCCGCAACGCCCGGTCTGGCTTCCTCGTGGACTGGCTATTTTTACGGTCGTGTTACTGGTTGCTGACTGGTTTGGCATCTCAGCAGTGGATACGGCTATCGGCGCACACACCGGCGGGCTGTTGATTGGCCTTGCGATGGCGCTGGTAGATACATTGAATGCGCGAAAACGAACATAATTATCCAGAGACATTTCATGAAACAAACACAACGTCATGACGCGATCATTGAACTGGTTAAACAGCAGGGATATGTCAGCACGGAAGAACTGGTAGAGCAATTCTCGGTAAGTCCGCAGACTATTCGCCGCGATCTGAACGATCTGGCCGATCAAAACAAAATCCTGCGCCACCATGGGGGGGCCGCGCTACCTTCCAGCTCCGTCAATACCTCCTGGCACGATCGTAAGGCGACGCAAACGGCAGAGAAAGAACGGATTGCCCGTAAAGTGGCCAGTCAGATCCCAAACGGCGCAACGTTGTTTATTGATATTGGCACCACCCCGGAAGCCGTGGCGCACGCGCTGCTCGATCACAGCGATTTACGCGTGGTGACGAACAACCTCAACGTGGCGAACACGCTGCTGAAAAAAGAAGATTTCCGCGTCATTCTCGCTGGCGGTGAGTTGCGTAGCCGTGACGGTGGGATTGTTGGCGAAGCCACGCTGGACTTTATTTCTCAGTTCCGTCTGGACTTCGGCATTCTTGGCATCAGCGGCATTGACGCTGATGGTTCGCTGCTGGAGTTTGACTATCATGAAGTGCGCACCAAACGGGCGATCATTGAAAACTCGCGCCATGCGATGCTGGTGGTGGATCACTCGAAGTTTGGACGCAACGCGATGGTCAACATGGGCAGTATCAGTATGGTCAATGCCGTGTACACCGACATCATGCCACCCGCTGGCGTCATGCAGGTGATCACCAGTAATAACGTCCAGTTAGAGTTATGCTAAGCAGTCGCGTCGGGCGGCGTTGCGCAGCCCGACCTGATACTCAGACACCGTACCCCATCATTTTCAGCAGCCGCTGGGCATGCAATACGGCATCCTGACGGTGGGCAACTCCCAGCTTCTGATACAAATTACGGATATGCGTTTTAATGGTGGTCGCCGCCACGGCGAGTTCACCGGCGATCTGCTCATTGCTGTAGCCTGAGTAGATAAGCCCTAATACCTGCCACTCTCGCTGGGTTAGCGGACTGGTGCGGATCAACTCCGGCACTTCCGGATGGTTCAGCAAGCGTTCAACGAAGCTCTCGTCAAAATGGGCGAACTTATGCCGGTGATGCTGGTTGATGTCACGCAGAATACGCTGCGCGCGGTGCTGGTCCAGTTCCGGCAGTGTATTGAGTTGAATAAGCTGACGCAGTTGCTGCGCCATGGCCTCGCCCTCAATAACAAAGTGGCTGATAAACCCGGTGCGGTTGGCCAGTTGCAGTGCCTCAAGCAGCACGCGCTGTGCGTCGTTTTTACGCCCGGACTGCCAGTACAACTGATTCAGTAACAGCAGGTTGCGGTTCAAATCACTCATCAGGCGCAAGCTGCGGGCGTTCTCGTTGAGCTCTTCAAGCACCATTTCAGCCGGGTCGAAATCGCCAAGCAGAATTTGCGCTCTGGCGATATTGCGCCACTGCCCTTGCAGGAAGTGGTTATTGGCGAATTCGGGTTTAGGCGTCTGGCGAAGCCACTGCTCTGCTGATTTACGATCGCCCGTCATGTTCCAGTAAATCACCCGGACTTTATCGGCGTTCGATACCCAGTCGCTGTGATACTGGCCGTTACCCAGCAAGTTCTCCAGACGGTGTAAATGCGCGCGAGCATTATCCAGGTCACCGCGAGCCAGCGAATTTTGAATCACCAGCGCCAGACACTGTAACTGTTGCTGCGGCTGGAAGGAGGCGAGAACCTCCATCCCCTGGCGAGCGGCGGCTTCGGATTCGTCAAGACGTGCCCAGGCCCAGAGTAATTGCGAACGAATGCGCAGTAAGAACTCGTGCATCGGCAACTGCTCAAGGTGCTGTTCGCGCACCAGAACAAAGCCTTTTTCCTGGGTCTCCCAGGCAGCCTGCAAGAACCCTTGTGCAAACAGAATTTCGCTCTGCTGAATCAGGCTCCACAAGGCGTAATGCCACACGTCATGGCGGCGCGCCATCTGCTCGGTTTGCTGCATCAACGCCAGCGAGTTGGTCAGTTGCCCTTTGCAGTGCAGCACTTCACCGTGTACCGACGTGGCGACAATACGGCTGTAGTAATTGGCAAGCGGCAGTTCATCGAGCGCCACCATCGCCAGGCGTTCCGCTTCGGCGGCGTCGCCATCATTGATCGCGACCTGCGCGCGCAATGCGTTGAAATCACCGTGCAGGGAGGCGTCCATTTGGGTGGTCATCTCCTGTTCGGCACGGGCCAGCAAGGTATTCACTTCGCTGTAGCGATGCTGGCTTTGCATCAGCCAGGCCTGTAGCAGCACCAGGCGCGGGTTCTCCAGGAGGCTCTCCCACGGTAGCGCTTTCAGCGAGGCTTCCAGCAGGCTGAGTTCGCTATGGTTGAATAAGCCCCAGGCGTGATGCAGCAGAATGTCCCGTAACATAATGCCGTCACCCGCCGCCAGCGCGTGGTGGATGGCTTCGCTGGGGAATCCCTGTGCCATCCAGCTTTCTGCCGCCGCGCGATGAATTTCCGGCAGTTCTGTCGCCAGTTCCCACTGGCAGCGCTGGCGCAGGAAATTGCCGAACAGCGGGTGGTAGCTGAACCATTCGCCGGAGTCATCCATGCGCTGCAGGAATAACCCCTGGCGCTCAATTTCTTCCAGCCGCATCTGACCATTTTCTTCGCCGGTGACACGGACAATCAGCGCATCGTTCATCGAGCGCAATAGCGAGCTTTTCAGTAAGAACAGACGCGTGCTGGCATCGACATTATCCAGCACCTCATCCACCAGATAATCGGACAGATGGCTGGCGTTGATCCCCGCCAGACGACGAGCGGATTGCTGCGCGGCACTGTGATTCTGGCGTACGGAAAGGGCAATGAGTTGGAGTGCGGTGGCCCAGCCGGCAACGTCATCACACAGACGGCTGCTCTCTGCCGCTTCGATGGGGGAAGTCAGGCGGCAATCAAAAAATTGCTTCGCTTCCTGATGATTAAAGGCCAGTTGGTGGCTGCCGATCTCCAGCAGTTGTTCACGTACGCGCAGATTGGCAATGCCTAACTGCGGTAAATTGCGCGACAACACAATCAGCGTCAGGTTTTCCGGCTGATGGCGCAAGAAGAAACGCATGGCTTCATGAATCACCGGGTTGGTGATGAGGTGGTAGTCATCTATCACCAGATAGAGCGCGCGTTGCCACTCTGCCAGCTCAATAAACAACTGAGCAAAGAGGGAGGAGAGGCTGGCGTACTGGCGTTTTTGCGCCATTGCCTCACTGGTGACGCAATGCCCACCCGTGGCCTGTTGAATAGCAGCAATGAAATAGCTGGCAAAACGTTCCTGCTGGTTGTCGCCTTCATCCAGCGAAAACCAGCCCACGTCATTTTTACCGGAAGCCCATTGGGAAATGAGCGTTGTTTTTCCGTACCCAGCAGGGCTAGTGATCAGCGCAAGCCGAAAATTGTTCGCGCCGGAAAGTTTAGCCAACAGACGCTCACGAACGACAGTATGGTCGAGGCGTACCGGGCGACTTAATTTAGACGGAATCAACATAGTTATCACTTCACTGTGAGGACAAAGGGGAAAAACGATTTTTTTTGCGCTTCGTAATTAATATAAATAAGGTCGGATAAATTCCGAATTATTGCAAGTTATGTCCGGATCTGACGATTGTGAATTTGCACTATGTCACATTTCTATTTGAGTTGCGAAAAAAGAGACAGCACCCGTGGCGAAAGGGTATGCAGCCCGATTTGCAGCAAAACGCATCAAAATAAGGCGAAATAGTTTTGCATCTTTTGGGGGCTTTGGTGAAATATTTCCCAAAACGGCGAGGTAATCGCACAAATAGCAAAAGGCGAAATTATCATTTAAGAAAATATTATTTACTCAAATTATGTTGATGCCGCGAGTGATAATTTCCCTGAAACAATATTTCAATTCTTTGACATTCTCCCCCCGTTATCCCCACGGTAAGTGAACGACGCATCGCCGTGTTTTTTCCTCCCGCTTGAAACAGTAAATGCTTGAAGAATGCTTAAAAAAACAGCTAACTTTAGGTGGCAGAGATCACACTTTTCGCTCATCCCTGCTGCTCCTCCCCGTTGAATCCCTGGCAGGATGAGGAAGTCGTTTCATGAGCCTGGCACACTAGCGCTAACGTTGTTTTTTCAATTACAGGATCCGAATTCTCTATGTCAAAGCCCACGTTTAACAAAGCGCAATTTGAGGCGGCCCTGACGCGTCAGTGGCAACATTTTGGTTTGCACACAGCCCAGGAGATGACATCTCGCCAGTGGTGGCAGGCCGTTAGCGGCGCGCTGGCAGAATTGCTGGTGGCACAACCGCTGGCTAAACCGGCGAAAAACCAGCGTCATGTAAACTACATTTCAATGGAATTTCTGATTGGCCGCCTGACAGGTAACAACTTGCTCAACCTTGGTTGGTATCAAGAGGTGAGCGATATTCTGCAGGAAAGCGGTATCAATCTGAGCGATCTGCTGGAAGAAGAGACCGACCCGGCGCTGGGTAACGGTGGGTTAGGGCGTCTGGCGGCGTGCTTCCTGGACTCGATGGCAACGGTAGGCCAGTCTGCCACCGGCTATGGCCTGAACTATCAGTATGGCTTGTTCCGTCAGTCTTTTGACGATGGTCAGCAGAAAGAGGCGCCGGATGACTGGCAGCGTCGCAGCTACCCTTGGTTTAGCCATAATGCGCAATTGAACGTGCAGGTGGGCATTGGCGGTAAAGTGAGTAAAGACGGCCACTGGACGCCGGAATTTACGATTGTCGGCGAAGCCTGGGATTTACCGGTACTGGGTTATCGTAACGGCGTAGCGCAGCCGCTGCGACTGTGGCAGGCGACCCATGCGCACCCGTTCGATCTGACCAAATTCAACGACGGTGATTTCCTGCGTGCCGAGCAGCAGGGTATCGATGCAGAAAAACTGACCAAGGTGCTCTACCCAAATGACAACCACCAGGCGGGCAAGAAGCTGCGTCTGATGCAGCAATATTTCCAGTGTGCCTGCTCCGTGGCGGACATTCTGCGTCGTCATCACCTGGCCGGGCGCAAAATTGCCCAGTTGCCGGACTTTGAAGTTATTCAGCTTAACGATACGCATCCGACCATTGCGATCCCGGAAATGTTGCGCGTGCTGATTGATGAACATCAACTGAGCTGGGATGACGCCTGGGCTATTACCAGCAAAACCTTCGCCTACACCAACCATACGCTGATGCCGGAAGCGCTGGAGTGCTGGGATGAAAAACTGGTAAAAGCGCTGCTGCCTCGCCATATGCAAATCATCAAACAGATTAACGATCGCTTTAAGGTACTGGTTGAGCAAACCTGGCCTGGCGATGAGGACGTGTGGGCGAAACTGGCAGTGGTGCACAACAAACAGGTGCGGATGGCCAATATGTGTGTCGTCGGCGGCTTTGCGGTGAACGGCGTTGCGGCACTGCACTCAGATTTAGTCGTCAAAGATCTGTTCCCGGAATATCACCAACTGTGGCCGACGAAATTCCACAATGTCACTAATGGTATTACACCGCGTCGCTGGATTAAACAGTGCAACCCGGCGCTGGCGGCATTACTGGATAAGTCGCTGAAAAATGAGTGGGCGAACGATCTCGACCAGCTTATTAATCTGGAAAAATTTGCCGACGACGCGAAATTCCGCGCGCAATATCGCGCTATCAAACAGGAAAATAAGGTGCAGCTTGCGGCGTTCGTCAAAGCGCGTACCGGCATTGAGATCAATCCGCATGCGCTGTTTGATATTCAAATCAAACGTCTGCATGAATATAAACGCCAGCATCTGAACCTGCTGCATATTGTGGCGCTGTATAAAGAGATTCGTGAAAATCCGCAGGCAGACCGCGTACCACGCGTATTCCTCTTCGGTGCGAAAGCCGCGCCGGGCTACTACCTGGCGAAAAATATCATTTACGCCATCAATAAAGTGGCCGCTGTAATCAATAACGATAAGACGGTGGGCGATAAGCTGAAAGTGGTTTTCTTGCCGGATTATTGCGTTTCGGCGGCGGAACGTCTTATCCCGGCGGCAGATGTGTCTGAACAAATTTCTACTGCAGGTAAAGAGGCCTCGGGTACCGGCAATATGAAGCTGGCGCTGAACGGTGCGCTCACCGTCGGTACCCTTGACGGTGCCAACGTGGAGATTGCCGAGCAGGTTGGCGATGAAAACATCTTCATCTTCGGTCATACCGTGGAAGAGGTGAAGGCGTTAAAAGCCAAAGGCTACGATCCGGTGAAATGGCGTAAGAAAGACAAGCTGTTGGATGCGGTGCTCAAAGAACTTGAGAGCGGCAAATACAGCGAGGGCGACAAGCATGCGTTCGACCAGATGCTGCACAGCATCGGTAAGCAGGGCGGCGATCCCTATCTGGTTCTGGCGGATTTCGCCGCCTACGTTGAAGCGCAAAAACGGGTTGATTCGCTCTATCGCGATGAAGAAGCCTGGACGAGGGCTACAATATTGAATACCGCACGTTGCGGCATGTTCAGTTCGGATCGTTCGATCCGTGATTACCAAACCCGTATCTGGCAGGCAAAACGCTAAGGAAACGCCATAGTGAGCAAACGTCTTGATAATGCCGCACTGGCGGCGGGAATTAGCCCGGATTACATCAATGCGCATGGCAAACCACAGTCTATTGGTGCGGAAACCAAACGACGTTTGCTTGACGCTATGCACGCTGTTACCGCGACACCTGTCGCGGTAACGCCGGTCCCGAATGTGCTGGTGCACACCCAGGGAAAGAAGAAGTCATTGCCGATTGAGGGAAACGGTACTTTCAACTGGATAATCACCACCGAAGACGGTCAGCAGCATAAAGGCCTGGTCGACGCAGGGAAAAACCTCGCCCTGCCAACGAAGTTACCGCAGGGGTATCACACCCTGACGCTGCGGCAAAGTGAGCAGAGCTGGCATTGTCGCTTAATTGTTACCCCAAAGCGCTGCTATGAACCGCAGGCGCTGCTGGAAGGGAAAAAACTCTGGGGGGCGTGTGTACAGCTTTATACCTTGCGTTCTGAGCGTAACTGGGGGATCGGCGATTTTGGCGATCTGAAAGTCATGCTGGGCGAGGTGGGGCAGCGCGGTGGCGCGTTCATCGGCCTGAACCCTATTCACGCCCTCTATCCGGCCAACCCGGAAAGCGCCAGCCCCTACAGCCCTTCATCTCGCCGCTGGCTGAATATCATTTATATCGATGTTAATGCGGTAGAAGATTTTCAGTTGAGCAAAGAGGCGCAGGCGTGGTGGAAACTCCCTACGACGCGCAAGGCGCTGGATGCCGCTCGCGACGCGGAGTTTGTCGATTACGCAGGTGTGACCGCCCTCAAACTGGCGGCATTACGCCTGGCCTGGGTGCAGTTTTCACAGCGTAAAGATGATGACGATTTGCGCGCTGCGTTTCACGCCTTCGTGAAGGAAGAGGGGGAAAGTCTGTACTGGCAGGCGGCATTTGATGCGCTACATGCCAACCAGGTGAAAGAAGATCCGCTACGTTGGGGCTGGCCTGCCTGGCCGGAAGATTTTCAGTCAACCGACAGCCCGGCGGTTAAAGCCTTTTGCGAAAGCCATGCCGATGAAGTGAACTTTTACCTGTGGTTGCAGTGGCTGGCGTATACGCAATTTGCCGAGTGCTGGCAGGAGAGCCAGGGCCACAATATGCCTATTGGGTTGTACCGGGATCTCGCCGTGGGCGTTGCCGAAGGCGGTTCGGAAACCTGGTGCGATCGTGAGTTGTACTGCCTGAAAGCCTCTGTGGGGGCACCGCCGGATATTCTCGGCCCGCTGGGGCAAAACTGGGGATTGCCGCCGATGGATCCGCACATTATTGCCGCGCGCGCTTACGAACCCTTTATTGAGCTGCTGCGCGCCAATATGAAAAGCTGTGGCGCGCTGCGTATCGATCATGTGATGTCGATGCTGCGCCTGTGGTGGATCCCGTATGGCGAAACGGCAGATCACGGGGCGTATGTGCAGTACCCGGTGGACGACCTGTTGTCGATCCTCGCACTGGAAAGTCAGCGTCATCAGTGCATGGTCATTGGCGAAGATTTGGGGACGGTGCCGGTGGAGATCGTCAGCAAGCTGCGCGACAGCGGCGTTTACTCCTACAAAGTCCTCTATTTTGAAAATGACCACGAGAAGCGCTACCGTGCTCCTAAAGCTTACCCGGCACAGTCAATGGCGGTGGCGACCACTCATGATTTGCCGACGCTGCGGGGATACTGGGAAAGTGGTGACCTGACGCTCGGTAAAACGCTGGGTCTGTACCCGGATGAAGTGGTGCTGCGTGGGCTGTATCTCGATCGCGAACTGGCAAAACAGGGGCTGCTGGATGCGCTCCACGCCCATGGTTGTTTGCCAAAACGGGTAGGGCATAAAGCCTCACGTATGCCAATGAGTGCGGTACTTAATCGTGGTATGCAACGCTATATCGCTGACAGCAATAGTGCGTTGCTGGGGCTGCAGCCGGAAGACTGGCTGGATATGGCCGGACCGGTGAACATTCCGGGCACCAGCTACCAGTACAAAAACTGGCGGCGTAAGCTCGCCGTGTCACTGGAAAAAATGTTTGCCGATGAGAACGTCAACAAGCTGATTAAAGACCTGGATAAACGCCGGAAAGCGGCAGGGAAGAAGTAAATAAGTAAATACAAAGAACCCGCCACTCGGCGGGTTCTCTTTTTAACAACCAGTTGGACGGTAGAACTTACACCACCATTCCCAGCAGCAGACAGCCAACCAGACCGCAGACAGAGATAATGGTCTCCAGTGCGGACCAGGACTTCATGGTTTCCCCGATGGTCAGGTTGAAGTACTCCTTGAACAGCCAGAAGCCTGGATCGTTCACGTGAGAGAAAATCACGCTACCGGAACCAACCGCGATAACCATCAGTTCAGGGCTCACGCCAGTGGTGGCAATCAGCGGCGCAACAATCCCGCCTGCGGTAATGGCTGCAACGGTTGCAGAACCCAGCGCGATACGCAGTACGGCGGCAATTGACCACGCCATAAAGATTGGCGAGATGTTGGTTTCATGCATCAGCGAAGCGATGTATTTATCCACGCCGCTATCAACCAGAACCTGTTTGAATGCGCCGCCACCGCCGATGATCAACAGCATCATGGCAATGATTTTGATTGAGCTGGTCAGCGTTTCGTTGATGTCGTCCATGGAACGACCACGGTTCAGGCCGAAGGTGAAAACGGCAATCAGTACCGCAATAAGGGTCGCCATCACCGGATCGCCGAAGAACTCAGCGTAAGGCAGAATCGCATGGCCTTTCGGCAGCAGCATCTCAGCAACCGCACGCAGCGCCATCAGTACCACCGGTACCAGAGAGGTCCAGACGCTGACGCCAAAGCCCGGCATTTCTTCTTCGGTAAAGGTTTTCTTGTTGTACAGCCCTTCCGGAATCGGCTTGTCGATGCCTTTCAGGAAGCGAGCATAGACCGGGCCGGCCAGAATCACTGTCGGGATACCGAGCAGTGTACCGTAGAGCAGCGTTTTACCCATGTCCGCATGGAAAATGGTAGCGATTGCGGTCGGGCCCGGGTGTGGAGGCAGGAAACCGTGAGTAACGGAAAGCGCGGCCGCCATCGGGACACCCACATACAGCAGCGGGATACGGGCTGCGGCAGCGATAGTGAAAACCAGCGGCAGTAACAGGACGAAGCCCACTTCATAGAACAGCGCAAAACCCACGGTAAAGCCGGTCAGTACGACGGCCCACTGAATGTGTTTTTCGCCAAATTTTGCAATCAGCGTTGTGGCGATGCGTTGTGCGCCGCCGCAGTCCGCCAGCAGTTTACCCAACATGGCGCCGAAGCCCATGATCAGCGCAAGGCTGCCCAGCGTTCCGCCCACACCGGCTTTGATAGATTTGATAACTGCGTCCAGAGGCATGCCCTGCATCATACCGACGGCGAGTGCCACCAGGATCAGAGCGATAAATCCGTTCAATTTGAAGCGGATCATTAATAACAACAACAAGACTACACCGATAGCAACGATGACTAATGGCATGATTTACCTGGCCTTAATTTGTTATGGGTAACGTCAGTTTTTCAGCGGTTATTGCAGGTTTTAGCCCTGTAAAAACGAAGCGCTGGAGTACCGATATGCCTTACATCCACTTTTTAAAAGGATAGCTGGATGTTTTTATATTTTTGGTACTGGCACAGATGATACGGGTAACATTCATGAAAAGAGAATCACCCGGCGGGTCAAAATTTACGAAGTGAGATGCCTGTCATATTCCAGGCTGGAAATGAGTGCAAAAAAGAGGCGCGAGATAGCGGGGAAAGATACAGGTAACATGCTCTCCCGCATCGGGAGAGCATCAGATAAAAGTCGGCTTAGTAGTAGGAGTGCTCGCCGCGCTGGTGTTCGGTAAGATCGCGTACACCTTTCAGTTCCGGGAATTCGTTAAGCAACTGCTTTTCGATCCCTTCTTTCAGCGTTACATCCACCATTGAACAGCCGTTACAACCACCGCCAAACTGGAGGATGGCATAGCCTTCATCCGTAATTTCCATCAGCGTGACGCGGCCGCCGTGGCCTGCCAGTTGCGGGTTGATCTGCGATTGCAGCAGATACTCAACACGTTCCATCAGCGGTGCGTCTTCGGACACTTTACGCATCTTCGCGTTTGGTGCTTTCAGGGTGAGCTGGGAACCCAACTGATCGGTGACAAAATCAATTTCCGCATCTTCCAGGTACGGTGCACTTAACTCATCGACATAGGCGGTCAGTTGTTCAAATTTCAGGGCGGTGTCAGTTGCTTCCACTGCATCTGGCGGACAATAAGAGACGCCGCATTCAGCGTTTGGCGTGCCTGGGTTAATCACAAATACACGGATTTGTGTCCCTTCTTCCTGATTTGCCAGCAGTTTAGCAAAATGCGCTTGCGCAGCATCAGAGATACGGATCATAGCAATGGCCTAATAGTTGACTATTTTACTTGGTTATAATACGCCCATCATCGAGGGTCTACAAGGTTCGACAAAGGCACCATACCTGAACAGACGCCGCGCCGTTGCGCAGGAGCAACCGACTTATTTCCGCGACGGTGCTGCCGGTCGTAACGACATCATCCACGATAACCATATGGAGTCCCTGGACGGGCAATTCAAGGCGAAAGGCATTTTTCAGGTTGCGTTTGCGTAGCCGGGCGCTGAGATGATGCTGAATGGACGTTGCCCGAATGCGGACAATGGCGCTCGGTTCATAGCGACAGCATAACCAGTGGGCAAGCGCACGACAGAGCAGATCACTTTGGTTATATCCTCTGCGCCACTGGCGATGCCGATAAAGCGGTACGCTGATAAGCATATCGGGCTTCTGCCACCGAGTTGTTCTGCGTGCGTTGATGACTGCCAGTACCAGCAGCCGGGCCAGCGCATTTGCCATTTCGGGTCGTCGCACGAATTTGAACTGATGCACCAGCATACTCAATGGCAATGCGTAGTCGCTGACCGCCACCAGACGTTGCCACGGCGGCGGTTTTTGCAGGCATCTGCCGCAAGGCAGTGTGCGGCTCGCGGCAGGCAAACCACAGCCTGGACAAACGGACAGGGGAGCTACCACCGCCCGAGTGCAGCAGGAACACAAGCCCCAGTGCGCTACCGCCAGCGGCATTCGACATAGCCAGCACAAGCCCGGCGCTGTTAGCATGTTCACCCTCCCTGTTTTAAGAAAGAGAACGATAACTGATGAACAACATCTGGTGGGAAACCAAAGGCGAAGGAAATTGCCATCTTGTGCTGTTGCACGGATGGGGGCTGAACGCGCAGGTTTGGGATTGCATTGTGCCGCAACTCAGCTCGCAATTTACACTGCATCTGGTGGACCTGCCGGGTTATGGACGCAGTAGCGGATTTTCGGCAATGACATTGCAAGAGATGGCGGAGTGTGTGTTGGCGCAGGCGCCGCAGCGCGCCGTCTGGCTGGGCTGGAGCCTCGGCGGGCTTGTCGCAAGCAAGGTTGCGCTTCTTGCCCCTGAGCGCGTCAGCGGCCTGGTGACGGTTGCATCATCCCCTTGTTTTGGCGCGCAGGATGAATGGCCTGGCATCAAACCGGATGTGCTGGCCGGTTTCCAGCGACAGCTCAGCGAGGATTTTCAACGTACGGTCGAGCGCTTTCTCGCTCTGCAGACGATGGGTACGGAGACAGCCCGTCAGGATGCACGTCAGCTCAAGCAGGCGGTATTGTCGTTACCGATGCCCTCAACAGAGGTGCTGAACGGTGGGCTGGAGATCCTCAAAACAGAAGATCTGCGTGACGCGCTGTCAGGGCTGGAGATTCCCTTCTTGCGGCTTTACGGGCGATTAGATGGGCTGGTGCCGCGCAAAATTGTTGCCACGCTGGATGCGCGCTGGCCACAAAGCCAGTCGCTGATATTTCCTAAAGCTGCCCATGCGCCTTTTATTTCTCACCCGGACGATTTCTGCAGAGCATTGACAGAATTTAATAGTTTCATGGTGTAATTATTGTGCCACCTGGAAAAAATGCCGTTTCACGACAATACTCAGAGCGTTGCTGCGGTTGGCTTATCTTTCTTTACCACAGCATCACAATCTAAAAAACCCGAGGAGAATCAAGTCTATGAAACTTGTTACAGGTATTGTTGCATCTCTGGTGATTGGCTCCCTGTCGTTTGGCGTTATGGCGGCGCAGGAACTCGAAAAAGATAAGGTCGCGGGTATGAATCTGACAAAAGTGGGGACGATTACCACGTCTGATACCTCGGCACCCATGGACGCGAAAAAAGAGCTGTCGAAAAAAGCGGATGAGCTGGGCGGCAAATATTTCGTTGTGACCAGCGGCGAGAAGAATGAAAAAGACATCCATGCCACGGCGGATGTCTATAAGTAATGTTATGAGCGGGTCGCCTGACCCGCTATCAGCATCCTGTCAGTGACCACCATTCACGCTGGCAGGCCGATTTTCCTTCCGGACATTGTTTGCACTCGCCGCTCAGACAGCCGTCCGCCTCTTCCTGAATACGTACTGCTTTGCCCATGGCTTCCATGCGCGTCAGCATGGCATCGGCCATTGGCCGGGAGAGATGCAGCGCGTTACAGAGCTGGTTGATTTCCATACGGCCCTGTAAAGCAAGCATATCGCGAACCTCAATTAACGATGCCATGTTTCGTGTCCTTAGTGGCAGTCGCCCGCCGGGCTTTCACAACAACTGGCGACGGTTTTGCGGCTGGCCAGGAGATTCACATCCACGCGACTTCTGGCGCGACGCAGACCGCCAATCACGATGACATTGAACAAGATCACCGCGAGAATACAGGTGAGGCTGTAAACCGGGTGCTCATCAAAACTCACGGCCTGATAGAACAGCGTGGCAAGTGAATAGGCGATATTCAGCCCCCACAGCACGGAGAACCCCATCCAGCCACGGCTCGATTCACGGGCAATGGCGCCCATTACGGATATGCACGGCGTATAGAGCAGAACGAAAATCAGGTAGCTGTAGGCGGCAGCGGCGCTGCCGAATTTCTCACTCATCACGCCCATAGTGCCTTCTGCCATCTCACCGTCGCCCTTGCTGGCTTCAATAGGGTTGGCCAGTACGCTCAGACTGAAGGTGTTTTTCAGGCTGCTCCAGGTCTCGTCGAGTGCGGCGATCAGTTCATTGCCGAGATTGTATTCTGCGGGATTGAATTCCGCTTTCTGAATGTGTTCGGCGGTATAGAGTGAGTTGAGCGTCCCGACCACCACTTCTTTCGCCATTGCCCCCGTCACCAGGCCAACGGTCGCCTGCCAGTGATCACCGTGCACGCCAATCGGTTCCAGTATGGGGGTAAAGACGCGGCTTACTGACGCCAGCGCAGAATCGTTAATGTTATCAACCGTTTTACCGCTCAAGGAGAAACTATTGAGAGCACTGAGGAAAATGCTCACGATCACAATGACTTTACCGGCCCGCAGCACAAATCCTTTCAGACGCTGCCAGGTCTGCAAGACCAGACTTTTCAGGTGTGGCACGTGGTAGACCGGTAGTTCCATAATGAACGGTGACGCTTCGCCACGCATGATGGTGTGTTTAAGCATCAGGCCGGTAAGGATTGCCATCACAATGCCCAGCACGTATAGCGAAAAGACCAGTAACGCCCCCTGCTGGCCGAAGAAGGCCGATGCGAAGACAGCGAAAATGGCCAGACGCGCGCCGCAGGACATAAACGGTGCCATCATCATGGTCATCAGACGTTCACGCGGCGCATCCAGGGTCCTGGCCCCCATCACCGAGGGAACATTGCAGCCAAAGCCGACAATCAGCGGCACGAAGGATTTACCCGGCAGCCCCAGCGCCTGCATCAAACGGTCCATGACGAAGGCCGCACGTGCCATATAGCCAGAGTCTTCAAGGAATGAGAGGAACAGGTACATCATGCCGATTTGCGGTACCAGCGGTAGCACCGTGTTGATACCACCGCCCAGCCCCTGAGCCAGGAAAACGGTCAGCCATTCCGGGAAATGCAGCGTATAGCCCAGCCACTGGATACCGTGGACGAAAATCGCCACTGAACCCGCATCAAAAATCGGCTGTAACGCACCACCGATGTTAATGGCGAGCAGGAACATCAGGTACATCACAAACAGGAAAATCGGTAAGCCAAGGAAGCGGTTCAGAATGATTCGGTCAACGGCTGCCGTAAACTGGCTGGATTCCGCCGTCAGGGTGTTACTGACCGCCTCGCAAATGGCGGCAATGGTTTGATAACGGGCATCGGCAATGTGCAGTGCGGGATCGTCGATTTCGTCCTGCAGGCGTGCCAGTGAAATATCCAGCTTGTGGGCGGCATCACCAGCGTAAGCGCGGCTGTAGATATCGCCTTCCAGCATTTGCAGGCCCAGCCAGCGACGTTGTTGGATGGGCATGTCCGCGGCCATGCCTTGCGCCAGCTCATCGGCTTCACGCGACAGCGGCTGGGCATAGTGAACAAGCTCGATTTGTTTATTTTTCTGATGGCGATCAAGCGCGATTTTTAACGCGTCGATACCGCGACCACGGGTGGACACCAGCGGAACAACCGGGCAGCCGAGGCGAGCGGAGAGGGCGTCGATATCAATGCGGACTTTTTGCTTCTCGGCAATATCCAGCATATTCAGCGCCACCACGCAGGGAATGCCAAGTTCCAGCAACTGCAACGTGAGATAGAGGTTGCGCTCGAGGTTTGAGGCATCCACGACGTTAATCAGGATGTCCGCATCGCCGCTCAGAATGTAGTGACAGGCAATTTGCTCATCCAGTGAGGTCTGTGACGAGATAGTGGTCAGGGAGTAGGTACCGGGCAAATCGACCAGCGTAACCTGATGGTCGGTGGTAGAGAATTGCCCCTCTTTGCGCTCAACCGTGACACCCGCCCAGTTCCCCACGCGCTGGCGCGCACCAGTTAACTGATTGAATAATGTGGTCTTGCCGGAATTAGGATTACCAATTAATCCCACGGTCAATTTTTTCATTGTTCTTCTCTCTCTTTCATGGCCGGGCCATTAGCGGGAAACGGCTTCCAGTTCCAGAAACGCGAGATCTTTCTTACGCAAGACCAGATTAACGCGCCGGGTTTCAATGTGAATAGGATCACCAAGGGGGGCTACGCGCACGACATTAAAGGATGAGCCGGGCAACATGCCTAATGAGAGGAGTTTCTGGCGCCACGCCGGGCTAATTTCGCGAGAGAACCCCGTTATTTTCCACGCACTGTCAGGAGAGAATTGCATAGGACCTACTTATCTGTATCGCAAACAACATTCCCACCATGCGCCAATAAAGCGCATGAAACCAGTTAGTTAGCCAGCACAGCAATGAGTGTCACTCCACTCATACAATGATAATGAGAATAGTTTTTATCATCACTATTAAACCGCGATATTGCGCAAAGCGGAACCACAATCCGAGCCATTGTTGATATGGCTCAAAATTTATGTTGTTTTGCCTTTCCCGTTTGCAATAACAAATAAGAAACAGTGAAGGGATATTTAATTTATTACCCGGACTTAAGGTTAAATTAATAATAAGAATAAAGTTTAAATAATAAAGAGTTATGAGGCGGTTTTATTAACTAAAATATAACCAATATAAAATTAGTTAATAATTTTGAAAATTAATCCAGAGATTATTCAGAGAGTTACTGGCAGGTAAGAAATAACGCACTACACCTGTTTGTTTAGATTTGAACATCTGGAAGAGGGAGTACCCTCTCCCGAAGGAGAGGGCGAAGGGTTTAACGTTTTTTGCCCATGGCTGCCGCCAGCGCATCCATCATGGCGCTGTTGCCAGCAGGCTGCGACTCGCGCCCGCGTGGTTTCGCCGGACGGGCGGCAGGGCGGTTGCCTGCCTCGCGAGTGCCACCATTGCCACGCCGTGAATTGCTGTCTCCCGGCTGCTCATCAAGACGCATGGTCAGCGCAATACGTTTGCGCTGCAGGTCCACTTCCAGCACTTTTACTTTGACGATATCCCCTGCTTTCACGACGGTATGCGGATCTTCAACAAATTTATCGGCAAGCGAAGAGATATGTACCAGGCCATCCTGATGCACACCGATATCCACAAACGCACCGAAGTTGGTAACGTTGGTCACCGCACCTTCAAGCACCATGCCAGGCAGCAGGTCATTCATCGTTTCAACACCGTCAGCAAACTGGGCGGTTTTGAACTCCGGGCGTGGGTCACGGCCTGGTTTTTCCAGCTCTTTGATGATGTCAGTAACGGTCGGTACCCCGAAGCGCTCGTCGGTAAAGTCGGACGCTTTCAGTGACTTAAGACCGCTACTGTTGCCCATCAGATCGCGCAGAGACTGCTCTGTCGCCGCCAGAATACGTTCCACAACCGGGTACGCTTCCGGGTGCACGGTAGAGGCATCCAGCGGGTTATCACCATGGTTGATTCGCAGGAAGCCCGCGCACTGCTCAAAGGCTTTTGGCCCCAGTCGGCTGACTTTTAATAGTTGCTGGCGATTCTGGAACTGACCATTCTCATCGCGCCAGGCGACAATATTTTGCGCCATCATACGGGTTAAACCGGCTACGCGAGTCAGCAGGGGAACAGACGCGGTGTTCAGGTCCACGCCGACGGCGTTCACGCAATCTTCGACGACCGCGTCCAGTTTACGGGCAAGCTGGGTCTGGCTGACGTCATGCTGATACTGACCAACCCCGATAGATTTCGGATCGATTTTCACCAGTTCGGCCAGCGGGTCCTGCAAACGACGGGCGATTGACACCGCGCCACGCAGGGAAACGTCCAGATCCGGGAACTCCTGTGCCGCCAGCTCAGAGGCGGAATAGACCGACGCCCCGGCCTCGCTGACGATCACTTTCTGTGCGGTGACTTTCGGGAACTGTTTCTGCACGTCCAGGAAGAAACGTTCGGTTTCACGCGATGCCGTTCCGTTGCCGATAGCGACCAGTTCAACGTTGTGTTTTTCGCACAGCGCGGCGACCACCACGGCGGCTTTTGCTGCCTGGCCGGTGTGTGGGTAAATGGTGTCAGTGGCGACCAGCTTACCCGTGCCGTCGACAACGGCGACTTTCACACCGGTACGCAGACCCGGATCGAGACCCATCGTCGCGCGCAGGCCAGCGGGTGCGGCCATCAGCAGGTCATGCAAGTTACGGGCGAAGACGTTGATCGCTTCATCTTCCGCACGTTCACGCACGGTACCCATCAGTTCGGTTTCCAGGTGCATCAGCACCTTAATGCGCCACGTCCAACTGACAACGCCTTTGCGCCAGCTATCTGCCGGCGCATTATTCAGCCGCAGGCCAAGGTGATCCTGAATAATTTGCTCGCAATGGCTCTCTTTTGGCGGCTCATCAAACTGCGGATCGGCATTCAGTGAGAGCTGCAATACCCCTTCGTTGCGGCCGCGGAACATGGCCAGCGCGCGATGTGACGGCACGGTGGAAATCGGCTCATGGTGATCGAAATAATCGCGGAATTTTGCGCCTTCCTCTTCTTTACCACTCACTACGGTGGCGACCAGATGGGCGTTTTTCCACAGGTAATCACGCACTTTCGCCAGCAACTGCGCATCTTCGGCAAAGCGCTCCATCAGGATGTAGCGAGCGCCATCCAGCGCTGCTTTGGTGTCGGCAACGCCTTTGTCGGCATCAATGTATTTTGCGGCTTCGTTTTCCGGGTCGTGTGAAGGCTCGTTCCACAGCAAATCCGCCAGCGGCTCAAGGCCTGCTTCAATGGCGATTTGCCCACGGGTGCGGCGCTTGGGTTTGTATGGTAAATATAAATCTTCGAGTTCGGTTTTACTGAGCGTACCGTTGATGGCTTTGCTCAATTCATCGGTGAGCTTACCCTGCTCGCCAATCGACTTCAGGATAGCCTGGCGGCGTTCTTCGAGTTCGCGCAAATATCCCAGGCGGGTTTCCAGATTACGCAGCTGCGTGTCATCCAGACCGCCGGTGACTTCTTTACGATAACGCGCGATAAACGGCACGGTGTTCCCTTCATCAAGCAGGCGAACGGCAGCTTCTACCTGTTCGGATCTGGCCTGAAGTTCACCCGCAATAATGCGGCAGAGCGAATCATTCATCATTTCAATATCATCTTCTGAACAAAATCAGGGGATAGTTATACGGACTGAGACAGAAAAATGCCAGTCGCGCCGGGGGCTACCGGATAGTTCCTGGTGCGTTACTTTACATACTCGATTTCATTAACGTACCAGGTGGCTTCCCCGGCGGGCGTTTGCACCACTGCGACATCGCCGACCTCTTTTTTCAGCAGCGCGCGCGCCATTGGCGAGTCGATAGAGATGTAGTCTTTGCGACCAAAAATTTCGTCGTAACCGACAATGCGAAAACGTAATGTGTTGCCATCGTCATTTTCGATTTCCACCCACGCGCCGAAGAACACTTTGCCTTCCTGTTGCGGTGAGTAATCGACAATTTTCAGGTTTTCCAGGCACTTTGTCAGATAGCGAACGCGGCGGTCTATTTCACGCAGGCGCTTTTTGTTGTACTGGTAGTCGGCATTTTCACTGCGATCGCCGAGGCTCGCCGCCCAGGTGACTTTCTTGGTGACTTCCGGGCGCTCCTGACGCCAGAGAAAATCCAGTTCCTGTTTCAGCTTGTCGTAGCCTTCTCGGGTGATCAGGGGCGTTTTCATTTCGTGGCCTTCTTTTTTCTCTGATTTCTTTACAAATCACCGCCCCTTAAGGTGCGGATTAATCATCATTTCTGTGATGCAATGTGCATATAAGCTACTGTTAAATATGCTTTGTAACAATTTCGACTAGAATTTATACCAGATTTAGCTGGTCCTCGACGCGCACTTTTTTAGAATACGTATTCATAATTGTCGGAACCTTTGGGAGTAAAAACAATGCAAGAGAATTATAAGATTCTGGTAGTGGATGACGATATGCGCCTGCGCGCGCTGCTTGAGCGTTATCTTACCGAGCAGGGCTTCCAGGTTCGTAGCGTCGCTAACGCGGAGCAAATGGACCGCCTGTTGACCCGCGAATCATTCCACTTGATGGTTCTCGACTTAATGCTGCCGGGTGAAGATGGCCTGTCCATCTGTCGCCGCCTGCGTAGCCAGAGTAACCCGATGCCGATCATTATGGTGACGGCGAAAGGGGAAGAAGTTGACCGTATCGTTGGCCTCGAAATCGGTGCTGATGACTACATTCCAAAACCGTTTAACCCGCGTGAACTGCTGGCGCGTATCCGTGCGGTACTGCGTCGTCAGGCAAATGAACTGCCTGGTGCGCCTTCGCAGGAAGAAGCGGTTATCGCATTTGGTAAGTTCAAGCTGAACCTCGGTACCCGCGAGATGTTCCGCGAAGATGAGCCGATGCCGCTGACCAGCGGTGAGTTCGCCGTGCTGAAAGCGCTGGTGAGCCATCCGCGTGAGCCGCTGTCGCGCGATAAGCTGATGAACCTGGCGCGTGGACGTGAATACTCCGCGATGGAGCGTTCTATCGACGTGCAAATCTCCCGCCTGCGTCGCATGGTGGAAGAGGATCCGGCTCACCCACGTTACATTCAGACCGTTTGGGGTCTGGGCTACGTCTTTGTGCCGGACGGTTCTAAAGCATGAGGCGAATGCGCTTCTCACCGCGCAGTTCTTTTGCCCGCACGCTGTTGTTGATCGTCACATTGCTGTTCGTCAGCCTTGTGACGACCTACCTCGTGGTGCTGAATTTCGCGATTTTGCCCAGCCTCCAGCAGTTTAATAAGGTTCTCGCCTACGAAGTTCGTATGTTGATGACCGATAAACTGCAACTGGAGGACGGTACACAACTGGTGGTTCCTCCGGCATTTCGCCGTGAAATTTATCGCGAACTCGGTATCTCACTCTATTCCAATGAAGCCGCAGAAGACGCAGGCCTGCGTTGGGCACAGCACTATGAATTTTTAAGCCAGCAGATGGCGCAGCAATTGGGTGGCCCAACGGAAGTGCGCGTTGAGGTTAACAAGAGCTCGCCGGTTGTCTGGTTGAAAACGTGGCTGTCACCCAATATTTGGGTACGCGTGCCGTTGACGGAAATTCATCAGGGCGATTTCTCCCCGCTGTTCCGCTACACGCTGGCTATTATGCTGCTGGCGATAGGGGGCGCATGGCTGTTTATCCGAATACAGAACCGACCGCTGGTCGACCTGGAACATGCCGCGCTAAAAGTGGGCAAAGGACATATTCCACCGCCGCTGCGTGAATACGGTGCCTCCGAAGTGCGTTCTGTGACGCGCGCGTTTAACCAGATGGCGTCAGGGGTCAAGCAACTGGCGGATGACCGTACCCTGCTGATGGCCGGGGTGAGCCACGATTTGCGTACGCCGTTGACGCGTATTCGTCTGGCCACAGAGATGATGGCCGAAGAAGATGGCTACCTTGCGGAATCGATCAATAAAGATATCGAAGAGTGCAACGCCATCATCGAGCAGTTTATCGACTACCTGCGAACCGGGCAGGAGATGCCGATGGAAATTGCCGAATTAAACGCGGTCCTGGGCGAAGTGGTAGCGGCCGAGAGTGGCTATGAGCGTGAAATTGATACGGCGCTTAATGACAGCGAAATTCTGGTTCGTATGCACCCGCTTTCGATTAAGCGTGCCGTTGCCAATATGGTGGTGAACGCTGCCCGTTACGGTAATGGCTGGATCAAGGTCAGTAGCGGTACGGAGCTTAATCGCGCCTGGTTCCAGGTGGAGGATGACGGCCCTGGCATCAAGCCGGAGCAGCGCAAACATCTGTTCCAGCCGTTTGTCCGTGGCGACAGTGCGCGTAGCACCAGCGGTACGGGTCTTGGGCTGGCGATTGTTCAGCGTATTGTCGATAACCACAACGGTTTGCTTGAGCTTGGTACCAGTGAGCGGGGAGGCTTGTCGATCCGTGCCTGGCTGCCGATTCCCATTACTCGCCTGAACACGCCGGGCAAAGAGAACTAACAGAAAACCCGCCTTCAGTGAATTGAAGACGGGTTTTGTTTGGCTTGCGTTGGAAAGTTACAGCTTCGGTCCGGCGCTCACCAGTGCGGCGCCCGCAGGGGTATCCGTATACTTCTCAAAGTTACTGACGAACAGTTTAGCCAGTTGCGTTGCTTTCTCCTGCCACTGTTCCGGCGATGCGTAAGTATTACGTGGGTCGAGGATTTTTGTCTCCACGCCGGGCAATGTTGTGGGGATAGCCAGGTTAAACATTGGCAGGGTGAAGGTCTCGGCGTTATCCAGTTCACCATTCAGAATCGCATCGATAATCGCGCGCGTATCTTTAATGGAGATGCGTTTGCCGGTCCCGTTCCAGCCAGTGTTCACCAGGTATGCCTGCGCACCGACGGCCTGCATACGTTTCACCAGCACCTCTGCGTACTGCGTAGGGTGCAGCGACAGGAATGCTGCGCCAAAGCAGGCGGAGAAGGTGGGCGTAGGCTCCGTTACGCCACGTTCCGTGCCCGCCAGTTTAGCCGTAAAGCCTGACAAGAAGTGATACTGCGTCTGGCTTGCGGTAAGGCGGGAAACAGGCGGCAGCACGCCGAATGCGTCTGCGGTCAGGAAGATAACTTTTGTTGCATGCCCGGCTTTTGAAACGGGCTTAACGATGTTGTCGATGTGGTAGATCGGGTACGACACTCGGGTATTTTCTGTTTTCGAGGCATCGTCATAATCGATGCTGCCGTCGGCGCGTACGCTCACGTTTTCCAGCAGAGCATCCCGACGGATGGCGTGGAAAATATCCGGTTCCGCCTCCTCTGACAGTCGGATGGTTTTGGCGTAGCAACCCCCTTCGAAGTTGAAGACGCCGTCGTCGTCCCAGCCATGCTCGTCATCGCCAATCAGGCGGCGTTTTGGATCGGTAGAAAGGGTGGTTTTCCCGGTGCCTGACAGGCCAAAGAAAACGGCGACATCGCCTTTCTCGCCGACGTTTGCCGAGCAGTGCATCGATGCGATGCCTTTCAGCGGCAGCAGGTAGTTCATCATCGAGAACATCCCTTTTTTCATTTCGCCGCCGTACCAGGTACCACCAATCAACTGAATGCGTTCGGTCAGGTTGAACGCAACGAAGTTTTCTGAATTCAATCCCTGTTCTTTCCATAACGGGTTTGTGCATTTCGCCCCGTTCATGACAATAAAATCAGGTTTAAACTCAGCGAGTTCTTCGTTTGTCGGACGGATAAACATGTTCTTCACAAAGTGCGCCTGCCAGGCGACTTCTGTGATGAAACGAACGGAGAGACGGGTATCCGCGTTGGCGCCACAAAAGGCGTCGATAATAAACAGACGTTTACCGGAGAGTTGTTGCGTCACCAGCCCTTTCAAGTGTTGCCAGACTTCGGGCGAGAGCGGTTTGTTGTCGTTCTTGCCTTTGCCTTTATCAGACCACCAGACGGTGTCTCGGGTGGTGTCATCACGGACAATATACTTATCTTTCGGCGAACGGCCGGTGAAAATACCGGTGTCGACGGCGACAGCACCAGAATTCGTCAATACTCCGCGCTCGTATCCTTCCAGGTCTGGACGGAGCTCTTCCTGATACAGCGTATCGTAGTCGGGGTTATAGACGATATCCTGAACATCGTTGATACCATAAGCCTTGAGATCTTGCGGGGTTAAAACGTTAACGCGCATGTCACTACTCCTTAGCCAATATGTACTGCCTGAAATTGTAGGGTTGTTGCTCATTCCCTGACCGCGACGGGGCTCATAGATTTACGTATCTCGACAAGCCCTGGAACGCGGAAAACGCTGTGACATGGGTCACGTGGCGACACAGTTTCTGGCAATAATAGCCAGAATAATCGAGAAAATGTCACTAAAGCGACGTAAAGCGATATTTTTAACGGCAGCTTTGTGACTGTAATCGCTTTCATGAAAGTAAATTACGTAAGACTTTCAGAAAACATTTTAACGGAAACGTGACGTGCTATGCAAAAGCGCCACCGTTCAGGTGGCGCTTTTGCTGACGATTAAGGAAGGTCTTAGTGGACCTGCGGGTCGGCAGGCGAGGCGTTGTTACGGATTTCAGCGATATCCATGGCGTTAAACAGATAGTGATTACCGCAGTAATCGCAATGCATGTCGATCTCGCCCTCTTCGGCAATAATGCTGTCAACTTCTTCATCTGGCAGGGTTTTTAATGCGCCAGCACAGCGCTCACGAGAGCAGGTGCATTTGAATTCCACATCCTGCGGGTCGTACAGGGTGACTTCTTCTTCGTGGTACAAACGCCACAGAACATCCTGCGCCGGAAGCGTAAGCAGCTCTTCTGCTTTGATCGTTTCAGTCAGCGTTGCCAGGTGTTCAAAATCCACCGCCTGGGTATCCTGAGCGGGTAAAACCTGCAGCAACATACCGCCTGCGGCCGGTGCACCTTCCACATCTCCTGTACGGATGAACAAGCGGGTCGGCAGTTGTTCGGAACGCAGGAAGTAGTCTTCCAGGCACGCTGCCAGCGTATCGCCTTCCAGACCGACGACGCCCTGATAACGTTCACCTTCTTCCGGCGTTATAGTAATGACCAGATAGCCATTGCCAACCAGCGTTTTCAGATCGGCATCGTCAGCAATGTCGCCCTGTACGCGCGCGACACCACGCATCTGTTGACGGTTGTTACCGTTGATGACGGCCAGGCTCATTGGGCCATCGCCCTGTAGCTGAACGGTAATATCGCCCGCAAATTTCAGGGTGGCAGTCAGCAGGCTGGTCGCGACCAGCAACTCGCCGAGAATGTTTTTCACTGGCTGCGGATAGCTATGGTTTTCCAGGATCTGCTTCCAGGTTTCGGAGACGGTTACCAGTTCACCGCGTACGGCATAGTTCTCGAACAGGTAACGGTGTAATTGGTCATGTTGAGCCATAGTTTTCTCTCTTGCGGGTGTGCGTTACTCGCTGTCACCGTATTTAAATTTCATCAGGTCGCGGCGTTCTTTTTTATCCGGACGGCGATCGGGGTGCGGCATTGTAAGCGCATTCATCTTCCGTGCCAGCGCCATTTTTTCGCGCTTCGCTACGCTTTCCGCAGTCTCTTCATACATTTCGACGGCTTCGGCGGCGGGGCGGCGTTGTTCGGTAATAGCTTTAATAATCACCGTACGTTCGTCATTGCCCTGCCTGAGCGTCAGCGTGGCATTCAGTTCGACGATTTTACTCGGCTTGCTGCGCTGACCGTTGTAATGCACTTTGCCGCCTTCGATCATCTCGCGGGCTAAGGCGCGTGTTTTATAGAAACGCGCGGCCCACAGCCATTTATCGAGGCGAACATCAGGTGCTGACTGTTCTTTCATTACCCCTCCTTCACGCTCAGCGAGGGAATCAGGTGGCGATAATCGTTCATGCCAGGATGACGTAAATAGCTTTTCTCAGCCAGACCTGAATCCGGGTTGGTTACGCCCAGGCAGTAACGAATGCCAAATTTTGCGGCGGCATCCAGAATGGGTTCACTGTCATCAATGAACAGCGTTCTTTCGGCGTTTAAGCCGGTCTCTTGCGCCACGGCTTGCCACAAACGCTGATCCTCTTTCGGATAACCAAATGTGTGGGTGGAAAGTAATAAATCAAGGTGTGATGCCAGACCGGTGTGCTCAAGTTTCACCGCGAGATTATGCGGATGCGCATTGGTCAACAGAATGCGCCGCTTACCACTTTTTTGCAGCGCATCAAGAAAAGGGACTGTATCTTCACGCAGTACGGCGCGCGGCCCCTGCTGTGTTGTCATCGCGCAGATATCCAGCCCTAAGCGTTCGCTCCAGTAATCCAGACAATACCAGTTTAGCGTATGCTGAACGGCATGATATTCCTGACGAAGAATGGCCTGAGCCTCTGCGGGTGAAATGCCCTGCTTTGCGCCAAACGTCTCCGGCACCAGTTTTTGCCAGAAATAATTATCAAAGGCGAGATCGAGCAGCGTACCGTCCATGTCCAGCAGAACGGTATCCACGTTCTGCCAGTCGATATCAAAATGCATAAGAAACTCCAGCCAGAAATAACGATGCGCGACAGGTTAACATACCCGGCGCGCATGACATTTATCAGGTCAGGCTATCAGGTGCGGGGATAAGCCCGGGATTCAGGCAGTTTTCGTAGTATTGCTGAATTTCAGCCAGACGCGTGCGGTTTCGATGGTAGCGGCGCAGCGCCTGGACGCCGTTATAGACGCAGCAGACAATCATTGCCAGAAGCAGAAGCGCGGTGCTGACGTAGCGCCAGAGCCCGGTTGTGCTATTTGGCATACGGTGCAGGCTGATATGACGAGTACCGTTGGCGTCAGTCGAAATATTGGTGATGATGCCCTCGGCGGTAAAAGGGGTTTGCATCAGCATTCCCGCCAGGCGTTGGAACTCTGCCCACTGTTCGGCGGCAGGATAGTCATACAACGCGACGCCAGGGTAGGGCTGATCTACCAGCTCGCTTCCTTCTTCACTCACAATCAGGAAGCCGCCTGGTGCCGGGCTGTTAAGCGCCTGTGCCGCGCGGGTCGTTTCGCGCAAAATAAAGGGTGCGGTGGAGGTGGTGACCAGGTTATCCAGCGATTCTGCGCTGACCGGGCGCAGCAACACATTCACGCCGGTGAGTTTGCCCGCGCTGGCGCGTGACGTCAGTGTATCCCAGTCTTTACTGTTCCCCAGATTGACCAGCGCGTTTTTAAGCCGCAGGCAGTCATCCTCTGCTGAACAGAGATCCTGCGTTTTCAGCACAATCTCAGAAAAATCATCCAGTAAGACCATGCCTGATTTTTGGATTGCCGTACGCAGCGCCGGGCTCACGCGAGAGCCGTCATCCTGTTTCGGATGCAACTGGCGGTTGACGGCTTCCACCAGTGCTGTCGCTTTGGTGACGGTTTCTGATTCCGGCAAGGGCAGCGGCGGCGCGTCGTTCCAGATAATTTGTGAACAGTCGAACGGCGCAAAAGGCGAACTTTGGCGAGCATTCCAGTTGCTTGACGAATGGATGCTACACATGCCGGTGCCGTGAATCTTTAGCGAGTCACCAATACGCAGCCCTGCTTCTTCAAGTTGACTAACTTTCGTGGCTTCGATGGTCTGCGCCCCTTTAATCCATGAAAGGGTAAACTTGATGGGCATATCCAGCGGAACCCACATCAGCAGCATAATCAGAACCAGCAGCGCTCCGGCTGAAATCACGGCGCTGCGCACCCAATGCTGGAGGGGGAAGTTCTTGACCTCATCATGCAGCGATAAAAAGCGACCCTGTCGAACCACGTGACGATCGAGATAGATATCAATATCGCTTTGTTGCCCCAGGTCCTGGGCGATAAAAGGTTGCCAGTGTTTTGGGTAGATAAGATCAATAATGCCTAACGAGATATTGTTGATCTGTTCCTGATTGTTCTCACCAAAAAGCCCCCACCGTTTGGGCGTGCCGCGCAGGCAGTGGATTTCGCGCAGCGCAGTTTGCGCGGGCGGTGCAAAGATGCCCCAGAGCCCGGCCGCAAGCAGCATAATTCCGCCACCGGCAAGCCACGGGACAAACACGTCCGGGGTGACCAGGCAGAAAAAGAACAGTAAAAACGATGTTGAAATCAGTAAGGCTTCGCGCATACCGTCCGGGCGGCTCAGCGTATACTCTTCCACCGTTTCATGGCGAATATTAAGTAGCTCAATTTGCTCCGTCTCTTCGCCGCGGATAGCTGAGTGGGACGAGGGAACCTGTTCTGGCACCAGGCTGTGTTCTTCCGGACGGAATTCATTCAGGGCGTGGCCATTTAGCGAAATGACCAGCGGAAGAGTGTCGGTACGGATAAGCTCAACGCTGTTTTCATCATTGATATACTGCTCCCAGAACGGCGGCAGATGGACTTCAACAGAATCGAGATAGTAGCGCCATTTGTTCGGGGCATCGGTCGTAATCCCGTAGCGGGTGATCGCACGGGTGACGCTGATGACGGTATTACTTTGCGCGTTGAGGGTGAGGGAGATCGGGGCAGCCGTCGCACCGGTCGGGCCCGGTACCTGACGGGTACGGGAGAGCGATTCCAGATAGCTTTCAACAGCGCTGCGCTCATCAGGAGTTAATTTGCGGGTTGTCGCGCCAGCGAAAGCTTGCAGATGTGGCAGGCGGTATCGTCTTTGCGATCGCGCTCTGTAAAACCACCCAACAAGGCATACGCAGGCCAGCATAGCAGCGAAATAAATCAAAATGGTGCTCATGCTTTCCCCATCTTACTTTTACTAGCAGGTGTAGTCAGTTGCACCCTTTCCCGTAAATTCAATGAATATGGCTGGAGCGTTATCGGGCAAATCGTTAGTCTAATAGGTGAGCGCCTGACAACATGCAAAATAGTAGCAAAGCCGCAATAGAGCGAATATCAGCAAATTCTTAGTTTTATTTCAACCTCTTGACTTTTAGGTTTATTTGGGAAATAGCTTCTGCTAAGTTACAGGAATGTAAATGAGGCGCGAAGAACATTGCCGAAACAGTGTCGCATGTCGCACAATAATGCCAGTAATCTCTGGAAAGACCGATAATAATGAGCGAATCATTGCAAAAACCCACCATTCTTAACGTTGAAACCGTCGCGTCTTCACGACTTTTTAACGTCGAAAGTGTGGACCTGGAATTCAGCAACGGCGTACGTCGTGTCTATGAACGTATGCGTCCCTCGTCACGCGAAGCGGTGATGATTGTGCCTATTGTAGACGATCATATCATTCTCATTCGCGAATATGCTGTGGGTACCGAATCTTATGAGCTTGGGTTTTCCAAGGGATTGATCGATCCCGGTGAAAATATGTATGAGGCGGCCAACCGCGAGCTTAAAGAAGAGGTGGGTTTTGGCGCGAAGGAATTAACGTTCCTGAAAAAACTCAGCATGGCTCCGTCTTATTTCTCCAGCAAAATGAATATCATGGTCGCTGAGGATTTATACCCGGAGTCGCTGCCCGGTGATGAGCCTGAGCCGTTACCGCAGGTGCGTTGGCCACTGGCCCATTTAATGGACTTGCTGGAAGAGCCTGATTTCAATGAGGCCCGCAATGTAAGCGCACTGTTCTTGTTAAGAGAGTGGCTTAAAGGGCAGGGCAGGTTATAAAAAAAGCGCATAAGCGCTTTTTTTATGTCTGTCAGAACTGCGGCCCGCCCTGATAAAACGTTTTTGCGTCCCATCCGGGGAGCCCTGGCAGGCTTTTATCAGAACAATTCGTGCGTCTCGCCATTATCAATAATGGTGGTTCCCACTTCGTGCACGGCCTGCTGTGTCGGCTGCGTCCCGTCAATAAAATACTCCTGACGGCTGCTGCCTCCACTTGCCAGTTGCCCTGTACTCCGGTCGATATTTACCGTCACTATTCCTGGCGGTGGCGTGAGCGGTTGCTCCGGTACGCCATTGAGAACAACCTGCATGTAAGCATCCCATGCTGGCTGCGCACTCTTCGCGCCGCCTTCGTAACCTGAGATCTGATCTTTGATAGCGCCCGACGCGGAGGTGCGTCCCAGATCGCGACGGTGATCATCAAAACCGATCCAGACCGACGTCACTACGCCCGGACCATAACCGGAGAACCAGGCATCTTTCGAGCTGTTGGTGGTCCCGGTTTTCCCACCGATATCATTACGTTTGAGATCGCGACCTGCGCGCCAGCCTGTGCCTTGCCAGCCTGGTTCACCGAAGATGTTACTGTTAAGCGCGCTCTTGATTAAAAACGATAGCGGCGTACTGATCACGTGCGGTGCATACTCCTGACCACCGCTCTTCACCACCAGATCCTGATTGGCTTGCTCCAGTTGCGGCATCGGTATGGAAGGATTATGCTGCTCCTGAGAGATAGCGACGTTTTCCATATCTTTGTTTTCCAGCACGTCTGACTTCGGTGTATCCCCATAAATTACCGGGATATTACACTCCGCGCAGGCGACCTTCGGCCGGGCTTCGAACAGAACATTACCCTGATCGTTTTCAATTTTGGTAATGAAGTACGGATCGATGAGGAAACCGCCGTTCGCCATGACTGAATAGCCGCGTGCTACCTGCATGGGTGTGAACGACGCGGAACCCAGCGCCAGCGACTCCGTATGCACGATGTTTTGTGCAGGGAAACCGAATCGCTGTAAATACTCGGCGGCGTAATCGACCCCCATTGCACGCATAGCGCGTACCATCACCACGTTCTTCGACTGCCCCAGCCCCTGACGCAGGCGAATTGGCCCGGCATACTCATCTGGCGAGTTTTTCGGACGCCAGTCGGAACCCGCCCCTGCATCCCAACGGGAGATAGGCACATCGTTCAGAATACTGGCCAGCGTCAGGCCTTTGTCCATCGCCGCGGTATAAAGGAATGGTTTGATGTTAGAGCCAACCTGACGCAGCGCCTGGGTGGCGCGGTTAAATTTGCTCTGATTGAAATCAAAGCCGCCAACCAGCGCCAGCACGGCGCCATCGTGCGGGTTGATGGAGACCAGGGCGGAGTTAACATCCGGCACCTGGGCCAGCCACCAGCCTTCATTTACCATGCGCACCCAAATCTGCTGACCTGCCAGCACCACATCGGTCACTTTGCGTGGGGTTGGGCCCTGTGCGGTGTCGGAACGATAAGGGCGTGCCCAGCGCATTCCGTCCATATGCAGTGATACGGAGGTCCCGTCGCCCAGCATCGCGGTGGCTTCTTGCGCATTGGCGGCCGTCACGACAGCAGGCTCCAGCGGCCCGTAGGTCGGCAACGCTTTTAGGGTGTCGGTGATTTTTTTACTGTCCCACGCGCTTTCGCCCGGTTTCCACAGCACATTCGACGGGCCGCGATAACCGTGGCGCATATCGTAGTCCATCACGTTATTGCGCACGGCATCCTGCGCCGCCAACTGCACTTTACGGGTGATGGTGGTGTAAACACGATAACCGTCTTCGTATGCTTTATCGCCGTAGCGATTCACCATCTCCTGACGCACCATTTCTGAGAGGTACGGCGCCGAGAAGGCAATTTCCGGCGCATGGTAATCCGCATCAATGGCTTCGCCGCGCGCCTGGTCATACTGCGTCTGGCTGATATAGCCCTCGCTCAGCATACGGGCCAGTACCACATTACGGCGAGCCGTTGCGCGGTCAAGCGAATAGAGCGGGTTAAAGGTGGATGGCGCTTTGGGCAACCCGGCAATGACCGCCATCTCACTCAGGGTGAGCTGGTCGACGGGTTTGCCAAAGTAGACCTGTGCCGCCGCACCCACACCATAAGCACGATAACCGAGGTAAATCTTATTGAGGTAAAGCTCGAGGATCTCGTCTTTATTCAATAACTGCTCGATGCGGATAGCCAGGAACACTTCCTTGATTTTACGCATCAGCGTGCGTTCCGGACTCAGGAAGAAGTTACGTGCGAGCTGTTGCGTGATGGTGCTGGCGCCCTGTGAGGCGTGACCAGAGAAAAGCGCTACGCTGGCCGCACGGAAAATCCCCACCGGATCAACGCCATGGTGTTCATAGAAGCGGCTGTCTTCTGTGGCGACAAACGCTTTCACCATTTCTGGCGGAATCTGATTCAGCGTCAGCGGAATACGACGTTTTTCACCGTACTGCGCAATCAATTCGCCGTCGGCGCTATAGACCTGCATCGGGATTTGTAGTCGCACGTCTTTCAGCGTCGCGACGTCAGGTAGCTGCGGCTCAATGAATTTGTACAACCCATAAATCGAGCCTGCTCCCAGCAGAATGCAACACACTGCAAGGATCAATAAATACTTTACGAACTTCACCGGAGGATTCCCATTTAGTTTCATTTGGGCAGTTTATAAACAACCGCGCGGTAGTATAAATGCAAGCCTGATGCATTGATATAGCCGTCATCTTTCCTGGCGATAAGGAGGTCGCGATTTATGGCATTCGGGCACTGGCAGATTGGACTGCATATTCAGCAAGATAGCGTTTTCAGCGTCGCATTAACCCCAGGCAGAACAGGGTGGGCGCTACGCCGTTGGTGGCACATCCCGTTACCATTGGGCACAGTTGAAAACGGGCAGCTTAAAGCACCACAACAGTTGTTGACCACGCTCTTACCGTGGCGAAAATCGTTACCGCAGCGCCACCGGGTACGGCTGGCATTTCCGGCAGCGCGCACATTGCAGCGTAAGCTCCCCCGCCCGGCAATGGCCTTGCGGGAAAACGAACTGGCAAGCTGGGTTTCTCACGCCATGGCGCGTGAACTTGAAATGGCAGCGGCAGATTTGCGTTTCGACTATACCGAAGATTCACTGGCGCAGGCCTATAGCGTGACGGCGGCGCAGCATAAAGACGTGGCCGAAATGCTGGAACTGGCAACCTCTCTGCACCTGAATTTGACCTCCCTGACGCCTGATGCCTGCGCGTTACAGCATCTTGTCCCTTTTTTACCGCCTCCGGCACGTTGTCTTATTTGGGAAGGCGACGCGCAATGGCTGTGGGCAACGCGCACCGGATGGGGGCGTCGGTCGCACGAAGATCAGCCCACCGTAAACGCGCTAAGCGCAAGCCTCGGGCTGGACATTGCCGACGTTGCGCTATGCACAGCGGCAACGCCCGAGTTTGACCCCTGGAGCGTCCTTGTGCAGCGGCAACCGCCTTTACCGCCAAATGGCATGCGTTTCGCGGTAGCGATTGGCCTGGCCCTGGGAGCGGTTCGCTAATGGAACAGATGATCAACCTGCTGCCCTGGCGAGAGCAGCGACAACAGGCATGTCGGCGCTTTTGGGGGCAACTGCTGGCGTATGCTGTGGGCCTGATGGCGCTGATTACCCTGGGGTGTCAGGTAAAGGCGGGCCAGGACAAGCAGATCGCTACGTTGTGGCTGCAATCTGACGCGCAAATGCTGTCAGCGCTAAAGGCAAAACAGCCGCATTTCCAGGCGCAACACCAGTTGTGGTTAAAACAGCAGGCCAGAATGCAGCGGCACAACCAGACCCGTCAATGGCAGCAGCGGCTGGCAGAACTGGCGGAAAAAATGCCCGACAGCGCCTGGCTTACGGAGGTGCATTTTCAGCAAGGGCAACTCAGCGTGTCGGGGATTGCCAGAACGTTTCAGTCATTAAGCGAACTGGAGCAGGCGCTGGACACGACCGCCGGTTTTCGTCTTCGCCAAACCGGTTCGACCGGGCGAGATGCGCAAGGGCGCTGGCAGTTTCACTATCAGCTTAATAAGGAAGATGAGCATGCCGCGCTGCCTTGATCTTTGGTACGCCCTCTCGCCCGTAACCCGTGCCGGGTACGGATTATTGCTTATGGTGCTTCTCCTGCTTGCGGTGTGGTGGTGGCAGATTCAGCCCATAACGCGTGAACAAACGGCACGGGAGCAACAACATCTTGTGCAGCAGGCGGCATTGCAGGAAAGCTGGCGAGAGATTCTGGCCCTTAAACCACCGGTGAAAGCGCATGCTCAAGCAGATATCCCAAAGGCCTTTTCACCGCTGGAGTTTCATACTCCTGATGCCCAACTGATTGGCTGGCGTCCTGCCCATCGGGGGGGCGAGATGGTGCTGGAGGCGCAGTGGGTATCGATTCCCCGGACGTTTTCCTGGCTTGCCGAACGGCAAATGCTCGCACCTGCTTTTTCCATCACCGCGCAGGACAAGGCGCTGCGTTTTGTGCTCCAGGTGGAGAGCGATGATGGCGGCTAAACGCATCGCAGCGTCATGTTTGCTGGTGCTAATGCTGGCGGGTATGCGTGATCCTTTCAAGCCGCCTCCCGATCGCTGCATGGTCAGTCAGCTTGCGCTTTGGCATTACCAGGGCGTGGTAAGCAGGTCTCAGGCCGCGACAGGGATTGTGCGCGATCCCGCCGGCAGATGGCGACGCGTGCAGAAGGGGGAAACGCTTGCGGGAGGCTGGCGCGTGGTGGAATTTAATAAAGAAGAGATGCGCATCGCGACAGGGGAAGGTTGTGAACCCGCGCACTGGCGCTGGAAACGAGAAGGATCTCAGCATGAAAAGAACAGCAGTGGTGGCTCTTTGCCTCAGTAGCCTGGCAGCGAGCGCGGCAACACCCGCCCCCGTGACATTAATGGTAGATGATGTTCCCGTTACCCAGGTCCTACAGGCGCTTGCCGGGCAGGAAAAACATAATCTGGTGATCTCGCCGGACGTCAGCGGGACACTCTCCTTGCATCTTGTCGATGTTCCCTGGAAGCAGGCACTGAACACGGTGATTGCCAGCGCAGGGCTGACACTACGCAGAGAGGGCAACATCCTGTATGTGCATTCCGCAAGCTGGCAACAGCAACAGTACGATGCGCGTGAGGCGGCGCTGGAAAAGCAAAAACAGAGTCTGCCGCTGGAAGAGCGTAGCCTGACGCTGCGTTATGCGCAGGCCAGTGAGTTGGCAAAGGCTGGCGAAAAGCTCCTTGGGCCAAAAGGAACGATCACGGTAGACAATCGGCTCAACCGGCTGTTGCTTCGCGATCATAAGGCCTCGCTTAACGTACTGGAAAAGTGGGTTGCGCAGATGGATTTGCCCGTTGAACAGGTTGAACTGGCCGCACACATTGTCACCATAAATGAAAAGAGCCTGCGTGAACTTGGCGTGAAGTGGGGGCTGGGGGAGGCGACAAAGCCCGGAAAACGCGGGCAGGTGTCATCGCTTTCAAGCGATCTGTCGGTTGAAAGTGCCAGCACCCGGGTTGGTTTTAATATCGGCAGTATTAACGGGCGGTTGTTGGATATTGAGTTATCCGCACTGGAACAAAAACAGCAACTGGAGATCATCGCCAGCCCACGATTACTGGCCTCTCACATGCAGCCTGCCAGCATTAAACAAGGCAGTGAAATCCCATACCAGGTCTCCAGCGGCGAAAGCGGCGCAACGTCGGTGGAATTTAAAGAAGCGGTGCTGGGTATGGAGGTGACGCCGACCGTGCTGCCTGATAGCCGTGTGCGTCTCAAGTTGCGTATTACCCAGAACATGCCGGGCCAGGTGCTCCAGCAGGCTGATGGCGAGGTACTGGCGATTGATAAACAGGAGATTGAAACCCTGGTCGAAATAAAAAGCGGTGATACCCTGGCGCTGGGAGGCATTTTCTCACAAAAGAACAAGCTCGGTTCCGACAGTGTACCAATTTTAGGGGGGATACCCTGGTTTGGCCGACTGTTTCGTCATGATGGTAAAGATAATGAGCGCCGTGAACTGGTGGTCTTTATTACACCAAGGCTCGTGCCAGTTCGTTGATCGATACATATTCTGTATCGCTTTTTCTGCCTAACTCGCTACAGGTGTTTGACGTGAGAGATGATTTAGCTTACAAGGAGTACCGATTTGAGCGTCAGCTATCTCCGTCTTACCATAAGTAGTGTTAACGTCTGGTCGGCAATTTATTCAGTTGCCAAACCAGTCTCAGTACTGAGATAATTTTTGGTCTGACTCTCGCACTATCGCATATGAGGTTTCAGTTCATGTCCGGCTTCGCACGGTGTCTACGGAGCGGATTTATCATCAACGAATAGTCTTAGTAGTACCGAAAAAATGGCAGAGAAACGCAATATCTTTCTGGTTGGGCCTATGGGTGCCGGCAAAAGCACTATTGGGCGTCAGTTAGCTCAACAACTCAATATGGAATTTTACGATTCTGATCAAGAGATTGAGAAACGAACCGGAGCTGATGTGGGCTGGGTCTTCGATGTAGAAGGTGAAGAAGGTTTCCGCGATCGCGAAGAAAAAATCATTAACGAGCTAACGGAAAAACAGGGAATTGTACTGGCAACCGGTGGTGGCTCTGTGAAGTCTCGCGAAACCCGTAATCGTCTCTCCGCCCGTGGCGTAGTGGTTTATCTGGAAACCACTATCGAGAAGCAGCTGGCTCGTACTCAACGTGACAAAAAACGTCCGCTTTTACAGGTGGAAACGCCGCCGCGTGAAGTGCTGGAAGCGCTGGCTGATGAACGCAATCCGCTGTATGAAGAGATTGCCGACGTTACCATTCGCACAGACGATCAGAGCGCGAAAGTCGTCGCAAACCAGATTATTCACATGCTGGAAAGCAACTAATTCTGGCGTAATACACAGGCCTGCGGGTTTAAGCAAATAAGGTGGATGTCGCGTCATGGAGAGGATCACAGTCACTCTCGGGGATCGTAGTTACCCTATCACCATCGCGGCTGGTTTGTTCGACGATCCAGCTTCCTTCTCGCCCCTGAAATCCGGTGACCAGGTCATGCTGGTCACTAATGAAACGCTGGCTCCACTCTATCTCGACAAGATTCGCCATGTCCTTGAAAAGGCCGGTATCAAAGTCGATAGCGTGGTTTTACCCGATGGTGAGCAGTATAAAAGCCTGACGGTGCTGGACTCGGTTTTCACTGCGCTTTTGCAAAAACCTCACGGTCGTGACACAACGCTTGTCGCGCTGGGTGGCGGTGTAGTGGGCGATCTGACCGGTTTTGCCGCAGCCAGCTATCAGCGTGGCGTGCGTTTCATTCAGGTCCCCACAACGTTGCTTTCGCAGGTCGACTCTTCTGTTGGCGGCAAAACGGCGGTAAACCATCCACTGGGCAAAAACATGATTGGCGCGTTCTATCAGCCAGCCTCGGTGGTGGTGGATCTCGACTGCCTGAAAACGCTGCCTGCGCGTGAACTTTCCTCTGGTCTCGCCGAAGTTATCAAATACGGCATCATCCTTGATGGCGCTTTTTTTGACTGGCTTGAGCAAAATCTGGACGCGCTGTTGCGTCTGGATGGCCCGGCAATGGCGTACTGTATTCGCCGTTGTTGTGAGCTGAAAGCCGAAGTTGTGGCGGCTGACGAGCGGGAAACAGGCTTACGTGCTTTACTGAATTTGGGGCATACCTTTGGGCATGCCATTGAAGCCGAGATGGGTTACGGCAACTGGTTGCATGGTGAAGCTGTCGCTGCTGGAATGGTGATGGCAGCACGTGCCTCCGAGCGTCTTGGGCAGTTCAGTAAAGATGATACCCAACGCATTATTACCCTGCTTGAGCGCGCAGGTCTGCCGGTTCATGGACCGAAGGAAATGACCGCACAGGCATATATCCCGCACATGCTGCGTGACAAAAAAGTTCTGGCCGGCGAGCTACGTTTGGTGCTTCCGCTGGCAATAGGGAAAAGCGAAGTTCGTGGCGGAGTGTCACAAGACGTTGTACTTGGCGCTATTGCTGATTGTCAGCAGGCGTAATTTATTAGAAAGGTCTTGCTGCGCGTGCGTGGCGTTTAACTTCGGGCGAATGCAATTGTTGTTAGCATGAGCCTTTGAGTGGGGTGTTAAATGGATGAATTCAAACCAGAAGACGAGCTGAAACCCGATCCCAGCGATCGTCGTACTGGTCGTTCTCGTCAATCTTCTGAACGTGTTGATGAGCCGCAGATCAATTTTGATGATGTTGAACTTGATGCTGACGAGCGTCGCCCTTCGAGAACACGTAAGACGCGCGATGATCGCGAAGAATACGCAGAAGAAGATTATGAAGCGGAAGAAAACTCACTGGACGAGGAGCGCGCAGAGCGTCGCCCACGTAAGCGTAAAAAAGCCGCCGCCGCAAAACCTGCATCACGTCAGTACGTGATGATGGGGGTCGGTGTTCTGGTGCTGCTGCTGCTGATTGTCGGCATCGGTTCCGCATTGAAAGCCCCTTCCAGCAACAGTACGGCCCAACAGAGTTCATCTGGCAGTAAAAACATCGACCTTTCGGGGAACGGTGGTACTGCCGATCAGGCTAACGCTACTCAGCCCGCGCCGGGCACCACCTCTGCAGAACAAACTGCGGGTGCTGCACAGCCGACGACGGGCAATGGCAATGGAGCGCAGGATATTTCCCTGCCGCCCATCTCCTCTACGCCTTCTCAAAGCCAGGCACCTGCAACCACGGGTGCCCAGCAGCGTCTTGAAGTGCAGGGTGATTTGAACAACGCGCTCACCTCGCCGCAAAACCAGGCGCAGATCAACAACGCGGTGGCAAACAGCACGCTGCCGACGGAACCTGCAACCGTTGCGCCAGTACGTAACGGCGGCGGGAATGCGACTCATACCCCAGCAACCGCAGAAAACCATACGGCAACGACTCGCCCGGAACACAAACAAGCGGTTGTCGAACCGAAACCACAGCAGCAGGTTAAACCGCCGGTGGTGAAGGCAGAGCCGAAAGCTGTTGTTCAGGCTCCGGCAGCGCAACCGAAAGTTGTGGCCTCTGAGCCGGTCAAAGCGCCGACCGTGGCCGCGACGACGCCGAAAGCGACAACCAGCACGACTGCACCTGCGGCACCGGCAGCTACTGCTGCTGCACCTGCAGCCAGCGCGAGCGTGGCGACGGGTAACGTGGGCTCACTGAAATCTGCGCCAGCCGACCATTACACGCTGCAGTTGAGCAGTTCTTCTAATTACAACAACCTGAATGCCTGGGCCAAAAAAGAAAATCTGAAAAACTTTGTGGTTTATCAGACAACACGTAATGGCCAGCCGTGGTATGTATTGGTCAGCGGTGTGTATGCCTCTAAGGATGATGCAAAACGCGCTGTCGCTGCACTGCCATCAGATGTTCAGGCTAAGAACCCGTGGGCCAAGCCTATTCATCAGGTACAGGCCGACCTGAAATAATTTCACGTCACAACATCATTCAGGCAGACCACCCAAGCCTTGCCTGAATGATAACGTGTATAAAGCGCAGGATGCTGTCGGAGCTGTCTCCACAGCCGGAGAGAGTGTAATCAATCATCCAGCATGAAAAAAAATCGCGCTTTTCTGAAATGGGCAGGGGGAAAGTACCCTCTGCTTGCCGATATTGAACGACATTTGCCAAAAGGCGAATGCCTGATCGAACCCTTCGTTGGTGCTGGCTCGGTATTTCTCAATACTTCATTTTCCCGTTACATTCTTGCGGATATCAACAGCGATCTGATTGGCCTTTATAACATCGTCAAAGAACGCGCGGATGAATATGTTCAGGGCGCACGGGAGCTCTTTACGCCTGCGACGAACCAGTCGGAAACTTATTATCAGTTGCGCACTGAGTTTAACCAGAGCCAGGATCTTTTCCGGCGCGCGCTGTTATTCTTGTACCTTAACCGCCATGGCTATAACGGCCTGTGCCGTTACAATCTGCGCGGCGAATTTAACGTACCCTTTGGCCGCTACAAAAAACCGTACTTCCCGGAAGCTGAGTTGTATCATTTCGCTGAAAAGGCGCAAAATGCCTTCTTCTATTGCGAATCCTATGCCGAGAGCATGGCGCGTGCGGATGCGAATTCGGTGGTTTATTGCGATCCGCCTTATGCTCCGCTCTCAGCCACGGCGAACTTTACAGCGTACCATACGAATAGCTTTACCCTGGAGCAACAGGCCCATCTGGCGGCCATTGCCGAGAGCCTTGTGAATAACCGGATCCCGGTACTGATTTCCAACCACGACACCGCGCTGACGCGTGAGTGGTATAGCCAGGCGAAACTGCACGTTGTGAAAGTACGACGCAGTATCAGCAGCAACGGTGGGACACGTAAAAAGGTGGATGAACTGCTGGCGCTCTATCGCCCGGCAACTGTCTGAGCCAGAGCGGCTTCGCCGTCAGAAATGCGTTTGTCTACACCCTGTAAAATGAATGTAGATTCTTCTCAAGGAGATGCGGATGACACAGTATTTGATCGCCCCCTCGATTCTGTCGGCTGATTTTGCCCGTTTGGGTGAAGACACTGCCAGTGCGCTGGCTGCCGGTGCAGATGTGGTTCACTTCGATGTAATGGACAACCACTATGTACCGAACCTGACTATTGGACCGATGGTACTGAAATCGTTGCGTAAGTACGGTATTACGGCGCCGATTGACGTGCATCTGATGGTGAAACCGGTTGATCGTCTGGTGCCGGATTTCGCCGCCGCCGGGGCAAGCATTATTACGTTCCATCCGGAAGCTTCTGAGCATGTTGATCGTACGCTGCAATTGATCAAAGAGAACGGCTGTAAAGCCGGTCTGGTCTTTAACCCTGCCACGCCGCTGAGTTATCTGGACTATGTCATGGATAAGCTGGATGTCATTTTGCTGATGTCAGTGAACCCTGGCTTCGGCGGTCAATCCTTCATTCCACATACGCTTGATAAACTGCGCGAAGTGCGCCGTCGGATTGATGAATCCGGTTTGGATATTCGCCTGGAAGTGGATGGCGGTGTGAAGGTCAGCAACATCGCTGAAATAGCCGCCGCAGGTGCAGATATGTTTGTGGCGGGCTCGGCGATTTTTGATCAGCCGGATTACAAAAAAGTCATTGATGAAATGCGCAGTGAATTGGCAAAGGTAAGTCATGGATAAAATGCAGGTAATTCGTGGAATAGCCTTTGACCTCGACGGTACGCTGGTGGACAGCGCGCCGGGGCTGGCGGCAGCGGTAGATAACGCATTATATGCGCTGGAACTGCCTCAGGCGGGTGAAGATCGGGTCATCACCTGGATTGGTAATGGCGCAGATGTGCTGATGTCACGCGCTCTGACCTGGTCGCTGCAGGAGCGCAACGCGCAACGCGCTGCGTCCGGTAAACCGGCGATTAACCATGCGGATATTCCACAGGAAGAGCAGGCCGTGATGCTGCGTAAGCTGTTTGACCGCTACTACGCTGAGTCGGTGGAAGAGGGCAGTTTTCTGTTCCCTGATGTGGCCCATACGCTGGCTGCACTGCACGAAAAAGGTTTCCCGCTGGCGCTGGTCACCAACAAGCCTACGCCATTTGTTGCCCCGCTCCTTGAAACGCTGGGTATTGCGCACTATTTCAGCGTGGTCATCGGTGGTGATGACGTGAAAAACAAAAAGCCGCATCCGGAACCGCTGCTGTTGGTGGCGGAAAAGCTGGGTCTGGCGCCGAACGAATTGCTGTTCGTTGGCGATTCTCGTAATGATATTCTCGCCGCCCAGGCTGCCGGCTGTTGCTCTGTCGGCATGACCTATGGTTACAATTACGGCGAAGCCATTACATTGAGTGAGCCGGACTACGTGTACGACCGCTTCAACGAACTACTGCCCGCACTTGGGCTCCCGCACAGTGAAAATCAGGACGTGAAACATGACTAAACCCATCGTATTTAGTGGCGCACAGCCTTCAGGTGAATTGACCATTGGTAACTACATGGGTGCGCTGCGTCAGTGGGTAAACATGCAGGATGACTACCATTGCATCTATTGCATCGTTGACCTGCATGCCATCACCGCGCGTCAGGATCCTGAAAAACTGCGCAAAGCGACCCTGGACACGCTGGCGCTCTATCTGGCATGCGGTATCGATCCTGAGAAAAGTACCATTTTCGTTCAGTCACACGTGCCGGAACATGCACAGTTGGGATGGGCGCTGAACTGCTACACCTATTTCGGCGAACTGAGCCGTATGACCCAGTTCAAGGATAAATCAGCGCGTTACTCCGAAAACATTAACGCCGGTCTGTTCGATTATCCGGTACTGATGGCGGCGGATATTCTGTTGTACCAGACCAATCAGGTTCCGGTCGGCGAAGACCAGAAACAGCACCTGGAGTTGAGCCGCGACATCGCCCAGCGTTTTAACGCGATCTACGGCGACGTCTTTAAAGTGCCGGAGCCGTTCATTCCGAAATCCGGCGCGCGCGTGATGTCCCTGCTGGAACCGACGAAGAAAATGTCCAAGTCTGACGATAACCGCAATAACGTTATCGGCCTGCTGGAAGATCCGAAATCGGTGGTGAAGAAAATCAAACGTGCGATGACCGACGGTGACGAGCCACCGGTCGTGCGTTACGACATCCAGAACAAAGCGGGCGTTTCTAACCTGCTGGATATTCTCTCTGCCGTAACCGGCCAGAGCATTCCGGAACTGGAGCAGCACTTCGAAGGCAAAATGTATGGTCATCTGAAAGGCGAAGTCGCGGACGCCGTGTCCGGTATGTTGACTGAGCTGCAGGCGCGTTATCACCGCTATCGCGATGACGAAGCGTTTTTGCAGAAGATCATGAAAGAGGGCGCTGAAAAAGCCAGCGCCCGTGCGTCTGAAACGCTGAAAAAAGTCTACGAAGCTATTGGGTTCGTGGCGAAGCCGTAAGTCCGCCGGTGCGTATGTTCCCCTCTCCCCAATGGGGTGAGGGGAGCGACTGTGCAGGATGGATCCGGATGGTTGTCCGAATAAGACGTTTACTCCGCATCCGGGATCTCTTACCTACGCGTGCTGGTTATCAATCGTTAGCGTAATACGGTTCGCGCGGCAGAAAAGTTCGGAAACATGGACCGGTTTACTGTTTTGATCGAAGGCGATTTTGCTGATGCGAAACAGCGGCTCGCCCAGTTCGCACTTAAGCCACTGCACCTGTGAACGGGTGGCGGCGAAAATATCGATCGTCTTTTTGTCGCTCACTACCCGCGTGTCAAAATGTTTTTGAAATAGCTGATAGGTTGATTCTCCCTCGCTGTAATACGCGTCAAATTGCGGATAGCGTGACAGCGGGATCCATGAACTGTCGATAAATAGCGGTTCCTTGTCCAGATACATCACCCGGCTTAAGTGGAAAACTTCACTGTTACCCGGAATGTTCAGCTTTTCGCAAAACGGCGCGGCAGAGATACGCGCCTGTTCAATCACCTTTTCTTTCGTCGGTTTGCCCTGCGAGACGCCAAAATCGGTAAAGCCGCTGACGGTCAGCAAGGCATTTTCCACCTTCTGGCTTTGTACAAACGTTCCTTTCCCCTGCCAGCGAATCAACACCCCATCTGCCACCAGATCGCTTATGGCCTTGCGGATCGTGATCCTGCTGACGTTGTACTGCGCGCACAGTTCACTTTCGGTGGGGATCTGTTGCCCGGCTTTGTAGACGCCCTGGGCAATGTCATCCAGCAGGCGCTGGCGAACCGTGGCGTAGAGCAGTTGGTGAGAATAGCGGTCCGTAGCTGGCATGGCTCAACCCTGAAAAGAATGGAATAGGGGAATTATAGGGTTGTTTATCAGCGAGTAACAGAGCGCTGGCATGATGCGGCTCATGCCAGCACAGTATTACCATGCGCCATGGTATTGAATGGTACGCGCCGCGCTGAATGTACCCTGCTCCATCGCCACAGTCAGCGGCCTGCCGCAGGCCACAGCGCAGAGGAAGCCTGCAATAAACGAGTCCCCTGCGCCCATGGTATCGATGACATCAACGCAAGCCGCGGCCTGGCGGTAAAACTGCTCGCCATCCCAGGCGATGCTGCCATTTTCACCCAACGTGACGACAGCGATGCCTGCGCCGTGCGCAACTATCGCCTGCATTCGCTCCCTTAACCCCGTGTCCTCCTGCGGCGCCGAGGCGAAGGCAAAATCGAGATGCGGCGGCAGGGTTTGCCAGAGCGGGCTGTCCCATTTATCGGCAAAGTCAAAAGCCGTCAGCTTGCCCGCCGCATGTAGCCGGGGAAAGGCGCTTTCAGCGTGGCCCCAGATAGCGGAGTGAATAATGTCATAGCCATCAAGCCAGGCAAAATCACTCTCCTGCAGAGTGAAATCTGCCATGACACCTTCGGTATAGTCGCCCAGCACCCGATCATTACCTTTCAGCTCTACCTGCGTTTGCGCGGTGACGCCGCGTTTGACATGCACATGGCTGGTGTCGACCCCCATCTTTGCCAGGTCGTCCTTTAACATCCGACCATATTCGTCTTCACCAACCCATGTCACACAGCCAGGCTGCATGCCGTAACGGGTGCTGTAAACCGCTACATTCACCGCATTGCCGCCGGAAAAGGCTTTACCGAGATGCGGATAGATGTCGACGCAGTTATCGCCAATGGTCGCCAGCCGTTTCATGCGCTTTCCTCCGGCAGCAACGCGCGAAAGCGCTCCAGCGCCTGACGGGCAAAGAGACGCGGCTCGTTCATGTACATGGTCACCAGCTCGATCGTGCAATAACCGTTGTAGCCGCTGGCGATAACATCGCGCATCAACTCCCGCAGCGGCATTTTGCCTTCACCGGGAATATAGTGGCTGTCGCTTGCGCCGTCGCTGTCGACGATATGCAAATGGCGAAGTTTATTCCCCAACTTATTGAAGTAACTCATCACCGGTTCGCCTTGCACCCAGGGGGCGCAGATATCAATCATGCTGTACAGGCGTGGCGAGGGGACAAGCGAGAAAGCGCGTAGCACGTCATTGGCATTGCAGACCACGTTGGACTCATAGGGCGTAAGCGGTTCGAGCACCAGATCCATCTCAATGTCCTGCGCATACTCGCACAGTTCATGCAGGTTATCGGCCAGACGCTGCCAGATAACATCCGGTGTGGTCAGATAGCCGGCATGGGCAGCGGAAATCAATGTGAAGCCTGCGCCCATCTCTTTGGCCATATCCATCGCCAGTTTGATCATATCCAGGCTTTCGCGGCGCATCCGTTCATCGCCCAGCATCATATTCCACGGGTAGCCGTTGGTCTCTGGCGTGTAGCCGATAATGGGCAACTGGTATGTGCGGGCGAGTGCTTTGATTTGCTTAATCCCGCCCGCTTTCAAATCGGGGGCGAAAGCGTGGGGACGCCCGCCCCACAATTCGATACCGTCATAGCCCAGTTCATGCGCGTCGCGAAACGCCTCTTCCACCGGTAAACGCTGGTGACCGCAGGTAAACATGCCTGTTTTCATTGCTCTGCTCCTTTTAAGGAAAACCGGCCCGGTCGGGCCGGATAGCGAAATCAATACTCCACAAGGCCGCCGTAATAGCGACGATCATCCGGGTTGTGATCTTTGTAAATCGACAGGTAGTAGCAGAGCCACTCCATCGGCACGAACATCAAGAAGGGTGCCAGCCATGGGTGCAGGCCCTGGGCAATGTCGGCGTAATCAATCACAATGACGTTATCGGTACGCTCTTTGACGAAACGGATGGCACGCTCAGTGGTGTGGCGGCTTTCGTCATTGCCGAGCAGGAACAGGAAGGGAACGCCAGGCTCCACCACTTCAAGCGGGCCGTGGCGGAATTCCCCGCTCTCAATAACCGAGCCGTGCGTCCAGGTAAACTCCATCAGGGTAACAATCCCTTCCTTGTAGCCCAGCGGGCGCAGCGGGCCGGCGGAAACGGTATAGATCATCGGCCATGAGCTTGCCTGCTCGCCAAGCTGACGACCTTTCTCTTCCCAGTTACGCACCAGGTAGCCCAGCGCCTGCGGCAGTTTCTGCAGATCGGTTTTGATTTTGCCGATTTCCGCATGCGGCGCGAGGCGGGTCACCATCTCCAGTACCACGCTGTAGCAGAGCAGCAGATGGATTTCCCAGATGCAGTCGGCCTGGTAGTCCACAACATACTCCACCGGGACGGTGATCGGGCTGTCCGGTTTTTTAGTAAAGGCAGCGGTCAGCGCGCCACAGGCACGGCCTAGTTCCAGCGCTTTAATGACCTCTTCGGTTTTGCCGTAATCCGACACCCCTATCACCGCGCAGCGGTTGTCCAGGCGGTGAGGAGTGTTATCGCAAAACTCCCAGCCAGACATCGCGTAAACCTGTAAATCGGAATAACGATCCGCAAGATGCTTCGCCGTTTGCGCAGCGTTGAGCGGCGAGCCACAGGCCACGAAATAGATCCGGTCAATGCCGCGACGCAGCATTTCATCCACGATGCCGTGAACGCGGGGAACATCCTGTTGCAGAACTTTCTCCACTTCCGACACCATATTTTCGGTAACCAGGAAATCCACGGTGCTTTTATCAATATCCAACATGTAACGTTTCTCCAGACGGGTTTACGAAAGTGCGGCCAGCCGACGATTGCGCTTTTCCCAGAAGGCATAAGCGGGCAGACCGGTGGCGATAACGATCAGGGCGCAGATCAGACCAGGAATGGGCGCCCAGACAAAGGTAGAGGCGACGAGGATCAGGCTTGAGCAGATGGCAAGGAACGTCATCAGGCCAAACAGAGGCGTGCGCCAGAGCGGTTTGTAGTCGTCGCGTTTGCGACACCAGATAATCGAGCCGAAGGTGAGGGTGTTTTTGAAGCACATCACCAGCGTGAAGTAGCCGAGCAGGCTGGTCAGATCGGAGACGAAGATGAAGAAGATCCCGAGCGCTCCCTGCAAAATAATTGATACATCCGGGGTGTTGTATTTCGGGTGAACATGGGCGAAGCATTTGAAAAACAGCTTGTCCTTCGCCATCGCATACTCCAGACGCGGTTGGTACATCACGCAACTGGAAAGCGAGCCAAGAATAACGATCATCGCAGTGATCGCCACGAAGATGCCCGCCATGCTGCCCAGCGCCGGAATATAGGTCAGGGCGTCGGAGATGGGCGTTTCGGAGGCCGCCAGTTTTTCAAAAGGCATCAGACCGGAAATAACCAGCGCCAGCAGGGAGTAGAGCACCAGAACCAGCAGGCAGGAGCCAATCAATGCGCGCGGCATGGTCTTGCCGGGGTTTTTGATTTCGCCGGTCATATAGCAGATGGAGGCCATACCGGTATACGACCAACTGGTGGCCGATACGCCCGCCAGCAGCGCCATAATGCCGGAAGCCGCAGTAACGGTGGCCGTAGTTGCTGGCGCGGCGAAGTTGTCGGTTTTGAACCAGAAAATGCCAATGCCGATAACGATGGTGAAGGGAATAATCTTGGCGATGGTGATCAGCGTCTGGAAGGCGGCGCCGCCTTCGACGGAGCGCAGATGCAGCAGCATAAACAGGATGATTAACGCCGTTGCCACCAGCTTGCCGGTGAGCGGATCGAGCGGCATCAGGAAGCCGAGATTACTGACCACCGCCAGCGCCATAATCGATAATGAGGGGGCATCGTTGGCCCAGAAGCTGGCCCAGCCGGAGAGAAAGGCCAGCGGACGGCTGCCCGCATTTTTCAGATAAATATAATCCGCGCCGTTTTCAGGGTAGGCGGTTGAGAGTTCGGCGTAGACACACATTTGTGGAATGACGATCAGACCGCCAATCACAAAGGCGAGTACGGTTAACCACGGCGATCCTGCCGCTTTTGCAACTTCTCCCACTGAAACGAAAATACCGGAACCGACGGTTGTCCCGACGGCGATAGCGAGCACGGCCCAGAAGCCGAGCTTGCGTTGAAGTTCCTGGCTTTCCATATCAATACCTTTCTTAGAATGTTGTATGTAGGGTCAAAAGGGTGTCGCCTGAAATCCGCCGACAGCCAACGGCTTATTTCAGTATATGACGACACATAATCAATATAACAACACATGATGAATTGTATTGGCGAGAGAGATCACAAATTTGCGACGAGAGAGCAATTGTGACGCTATATGGTGTTTAACTTATTGATTTTAATATTTAAATAATCCAGGTGGGTTCCGGAATTATGGAGTCGGGCTGCCGGGACTCCCGGATGCGGCGCAAGCGCCTATCCGGGTTACCTCTGCGAAATGACTAACCTGTGGAAGGAAATGTTAAAACCACTTTAGCTTGTCGCGCAGGCCGACGACGCGGCCAACGATGATAAGCGCCGGGCTATCTACCTGCCGGGCCAGTTCACCCAGCTCCGTCAAAGCTCCGCTGACGACACGCTGTTTTACCGAGGTGCCGTTTTCTACCAGCGCGACGGGCATATCTGCCTGCATGCCGTGCTCAATCAATTTTTCCTGAATGGTCGCCGCCTGGTTCAGCCCCATATAGAAGACCAGCGTCTGTTTTTCTGCCGCCAGATTTGCCCAGTCCAGTTCGCCGCCAGTTTTTAAATGCCCCGTGACCAGGCGTACGCTCTGGGCATAATCCCTGTGGGTTAACGGAATGCCTGAGTAAGCAGAACACCCTGAGGCTGCGGTAATGCCTGGGACAACCGAAAAGGGAATGCCTGCATGGCACAGGGTTTCCAGCTCTTCACCGCCGCGTCCGAAGATAAACGGATCGCCCCCTTTCAGGCGCACTACACGTTTGCCCTGTTGCGCTTCGTGCAGCAGAATCTGATTAATCTCTTCCTGCGGCACACAGTGATAACCCGCACGTTTGCCAACAAACACCCGGTCGGCATCACGACGTACCAGATTCATGATTTCATCTGAGACCAGGCGGTCATACACCACCACGTCGGCCTGCTGGATTTGTTGCAGCCCTTTGAGCGTCAACAAACCGGCGTCGCCCGGGCCTGCGCCGACCAGCACCACTTCGCCACGATGATCCAGCGGCTCGGCAAGCAGTTGCCCGGTAATGGCTTCAACAGCCGGAGAATCCTGATTTGCCAGCGACTGTGCGAGACGGTCATTAACAAACAGTTTTTCCCAGAAGCGGCGGCGTTCGGCAACGCTGGCAAAGTGTTCTTTTACGCGGCGACGCAGTTTGCCAGCATAGCTGGCAACGTACCCAAGATGCTGGGGAAGAACCGATTCAAGTTTTTCACGCAACAGACGCGCCAGCACCGGAGAGGTACCGCCGGAAGAGACGGCAACCATCAATGGAGAACGGTCAATAATCGAGGGCATGATAAAGCTCGCCTGCTTCGGCGCATCCACCACGTTACAGAAGATACGGCGGGATTCCGCCGCGTCGCTGACCTGCTGGTTAACCGCTTCATCATCGGTCGCGGCAATCACCAGCCAGCAAGGGTCGAGCAGGCGCTCGTCGAAACCGCCTTCTACCAGCGTCAGCATCCCTTCGTTCGCCCACACATGAAACTGGGGAACGAAGGTGAGTGAGTTAACGGTAAGCCGTGCACCAGCATCCATCAAAAGTCGGGCTTTACGTTCGGCAACATCCCCGCCGCCTACCAGCAGGCAGGCGCGGTCGCGTAATTGACAAAAAATGGGTAAATGGTCCACGACATCACCTCAAATACACATCATTCTGCGAGCCGCAGGTGCGTTGCCTGCGGCTCGAATTATTTGTGTCTTTATTAATGGGTTGTTATTGGTTGGCTCTTCGCTGTCTGGGTTGCAGACGGACGCTCCGCTTTCGGCGTAGCATACCAGTAACCCAGGCCCATAAACACGGCACCGGAGAAAGTATTGCCCAGGGTTACCCACAACAGGTTATGACCAATTCCAGAGAGGGTATACGCTTCGCTGTGGTGACCAAACCACGAGAGGGCAAACAGCGTCATGTTGGCAACGGAGTGCTCGTAGCCAGAGGCGATAAAGGCCAGCAGACACCACCAGATGGCGAGAAACTTTGCGGCGCCTTCGGTACGAATCGCCATCCAGATTGCCAGGCAAACCAGCCAGTTACACAGCGCGCCTTTAAAGAACAGCACGCCTGCGGGCGCGTTGGTTTTGGCCAGTGCAACGGTATGCACAAGGCTGGTATCCAGCGGCAGTAAGCTACCACCCCCCCAGTTATACAGCAGCGCAACCAGAACGGAACCTAACAGATTACCCAGCCAGGTTTGCGGCAGAATGGTCCACATCTGGCCCTGAGTAATGGTGCCTGCTTTCACACCGAGAGTCAGGAACATGGTATGGCCGGTAAAGAGTTCGGACCCTGCAATGATAACCAGTGTTAAGGCGATACCGAAGGTTGCGCCCATCACCAGCGGACGCACTGACGGGTCAAGTAAGTTACCGAGGGTAAAAATCAAAATAATCCCTAAGCCCACATAAGCGCCAGCCATAGCGGAGCTTATCCAGAAACCCACAGGATTATTTGTCGAGAGGCGTGAAATGCGCGCAGCGTTAGCCGCACACTTATTAATCGTGTCTGTAAACATAGTGTTGATTACCCAAAGTTAAAAAAGAAAAAGGTTTAAAAAGTGGGGGCATTGCACCCCCACTGGAAATTACGCTTTAAGTTGCACCACACCGTCTTTTACACGGGCGTCGAAATGGTCGACAGAACGGCTTTCATCTTCAAGGCACATGCCGTCACGCAGGCGGAAACGCTGTTTTTTCAGCGGGCTGGCGACCCACAACTCCCCGTTGTGCTCGGCAATCAGGCCGCGCGACAGCACGCTTGCCTGAAAGAACGGGTCGATATTGCTGATCGCGTAAACCTGGTCATCGTGACGCGGGCGGAAAATGGCCACCTGTTTGCCATTCAGCAGGGCACAGACGCCGGTTGCCGGGACGATATCGTCAATTTTGCAGATAGTGTTCCACTGGCTCATACGGTTTCCTCCACCATTTTGACCGGGATGCGTTCATATGGCGTTGCCGGACGATGTTGCTCGCGTTCTGCCACAACCTGAACGTTCGGGTCGCGTTTGTCGCTGTTGATAAAGTGTTTGAAGCGAACCTGTGCCTGCGGGTTGTTGACGGTTTCTGTCCATTCGCAGATAACGGCGTCGCGCAGGCGCGCCATTTCGGCTTCAAGCTGGTCGTTCAGACCCAGTTTGTTGTCGATGATGACGCTTTTGAGGTAAGCGATGCCGCCTTCCAGATTATCCAGCCAGGAGGCCGTACGGGTCAGTTTGTCGGCCGTGCGGATATAGAACATCATGAAACGGTCGAGGTATTTGAGCAGGGTTTCACGGTCGAGATCCGCCGCCAGCAAATCCGCATGGCGTGGTTTCATCCCGCCGTTGCCGCAAACATACAGGTTCCAGCCTTTTTCAGTAGCGATAATGCCTACATCTTTACCCTGTGCTTCGGCACATTCACGGGTACAGCCGGAAACGCCAAACTTCATTTTGTGCGGAGTGCGGATGCCTTTGTAGCGGTTTTCCAGCTCAACGCCGAAGCCCACGCTGTCCCCCACGCCGTAGCGGCACCAGGTGCTGCCCACGCAGGTTTTCGCCATTCGCAGCGCTTTAGCATACGCGTGACCCGTTTCGAAGCCTGCTTCAATCAACTGACGCCAGATTTCCGGCAGATCGTCTTTCTGCGCACCAAACAAGCCAATACGCTGTGAGCCGGTGATTTTGGTGTAGAGATTAAATTCGCGGGCGATACGGCCCACTTCCATCAGCCCTTCCGGGGTGATTTCGCCTCCGGCAGAGCGCGGGATCACAGAGTAGGTGCCGTCCTTCTGGATGTTTGCCAGGAAGTTGTCGTTGGTATCCTGCAGTGGCGTGTGCTGCGGTTTCAGAATGTATTCGTTCCAGCAGGAGGCCAGCAGAGAACCCACGGTTGGTTTACACACTTCACAACCGTAGCCTTTGCCATATTTCGCCAGCAATTCGTCGAAAGATTTAATGCCTTCAACGCGAATCAGGTGATAGAGCTCCTGACGGGAGTAGGCGAAGTGTTCACACAGGTTATTGGTGACTTCGATGCCCTGTTTCGCCAGCTCGGCGTTCAGCACCTGGGTGACCAGCGGAATACAGCCGCCGCAGCCAGTACCGGCTTTGGTTTCTGCTTTCAGTGCGGCAACGGTGTGGCAGCCTTTGTTGATGGCGGCGACCAGCATGCCTTTGGTGACGTCGAAGCAGGAACAGATTTGTGCGCTGTCCGGCAGTTTATCCACGCCGATAGACGGTTTGCCGCTGCTGGCGTGTGCTGGCAGGATCAAGGCATCGGGGTTTTCCGGTAGTTCGATAGCATTCAGCACCAGTTGCAACAGGTTGCCGAAGTCGCTGGTGTCACCAACCAGTACCGCGCCGAGCAGGGTTTTGTTGTCAGGGCTAACGATAAGGCGTTTGTAGACTTCTTTGCTTTCGTCGAGGTAAACGTAGCTACGTGCGCCCGGCGTGCGACCATGCGCATCGCCGATACCGCCAACGTCCACGCCCAGCAGTTTCAGCTTGGCGCTCATGTCTGCACCCGCAAAGGCGTTAGCATTGCCGAGGATATGGTCCACGGCGACCTGCGCCATTTTGTAGCCCGGTGCGACCAGACCGTACACATGGCTATTCCAGCTCGCACATTCGCCAATCGCGTAGATATCCGGGTCAGAGGTCTGACAGGTGTCGTTAATCACGATACCGCCACGCTGCGCGACATCCAGCCCACATTGGGTCGCCAGTTTGTCGCGCGGGCGAATACCGGTTGAGAAGACGATAAAGTCGACTTCCAGCTCGGTACCGTCGGCAAAGCGCATGGTTTTGCGCGCGCTTGTCCCTTCCTGGACGATCTCTTTGGTGTTTTTGCTGGTGTGCACACGCACACCCATGCTTTCGATCTTGCGTTTAAGCTGTTCACCGCCCATCTGATCGAGCTGTTCAGCCATCAGCATGGGAGCAAATTCAATAACGTGCGTTTCAACGCCGAGGTTTTTCAGTGCGCCGGCGGCTTCCAGACCGAGCAGGCCACCGCCGACCACCGCACCACGTTTGCTGCGACGAGCGCAGGATTCAATGGCGTTGAGGTCTTCAATGGTGCGGTAAACAAAGCAATCCTGGGTTTCGGAGCCTTTAATGGGCGGGATCCATGGGTAAGAGCCAGTCGCCATGATCAGTTTGTCATAATAGACGGTACGACCGGCGCTGGAGTGGATCACTTTCTCCTGGCGGTTGATGGTAATCGCACGTTCGCCAACGAGAACGTTAACGCCGTGCTTTTCGTAGTAACCTTCACGTACCAGCGACAGTTCTTCCGCAGTATGATGCGAAAAGTAGGAAGACAGGTGAACGCGATCGTAGGCTTTACGGGGTTCTTCACAAAAAACGGTAATATCGAACTGGCTGGCATCTGCTTTATCGAGGAGATCCTCAATAAAACGGTGGCCGACCATGCCGTTACCGATTATAGCGAGTTTGACTTTGCTCATTTTTGCCTCGATTTCTTTTCTATTACTGCCTACCTTAACGATTCAGCCCCGGCACTTATTGATGCAGGTCAAATACATCTTCGCCTACCACTTAATGGGTAGATAATTGATTTTGATGGTTTTTTATAAGTCGCGGATCTGTCAGGCTTTTCAGAATTGTGGAAATTGTGTACAAAAAAAGATGTGAATTTATGGCAATTGCCTGAAACAACGTTTCAGTGATAACCAGGGGGTAGAAGCATGACGGCAACACCACTTTGGCTGGTTCAGAACGTTCATTTACCTGGGCGAAAAGGGCTATGGCAAATCGCGATTGAGAAGGGCCACTTCGGTGACATCACCCCGATGAGCGCCCCACAGCATGAAAGTTATGAAGTCTTAAACGCCAGGGGCGGGCTGGCGCTGCCGCCATTTATTGAACCGCACATTCACCTGGATACCACCCAAACCGCAGGCGAGCCAAACTGGAATCAGTCGGGAACGCTATTTGAGGGGATTGAACGCTGGGCGGAACGCAAAGCGTTACTCAGCCATGATGATGTGAAAAAGCGCGCCTGGCAGACGTTAAAATGGCAAATGGCGAACGGTATTCAGCATGTACGCACCCATGTCGATGTCTCCGACCCGACGCTGACAGCGCTCAAAGCAATGCTGGAAGTGAAACAGGAAGTCGCCCCCTGGATAGACCTGCAAATCGTCGCCTTCCCGCAAGAGGGGATCTTGTCTTACCCCAACGGCGCAGCGTTGCTGGAAGAGGCCTTACAGCTTGGCGCGGATGTGGTAGGGGCGATTCCCCATTTTGAATTTACCCGCGAGTATGGGGTGGAATCACTGCATATCGCCTTTGAACTGGCGCAGAAATATGACCGACCACTGGATATTCACTGTGACGAGATCGACGACGAACAGTCGAGGTTTGTCGAAACGGTCGCCGCGCTGGCGCTGAAAATGGAAATGGGGTCGCGCGTTACCGCCAGCCACACGACGGCGATGCACTCCTATAACGGCGCCTATACTTCTCGCCTTTTCCGCTTGCTGAAACTCTCCGGTATCAACTTTGTCGCCAATCCGCTGGTGAATATCCATCTGCAGGGGCGTTTTGATGATTACCCGAAGCGGCGTGGGATCACCCGCGTGAAGGAGATGCTGGCCGCCGGGATTAACGTCTGCTTCGGCCATGATGATGTCTTTGATCCCTGGTATCCACTCGGCACGGGCAATATGTTGCAGGTGCTGCATATGGGTCTGCATGTTTGCCAGTTGATGGGGTATCAGCAAATCGACGATGGCCTGCGGTTGATTACCGATAATAGCGCCAGAACCTTTGGTCTGGATGATTACGGTATTGAGCCGGGTAACCCGGCGAATATGATCATTTTACCGGTTGAGAGCGGTTTTGATGCGGTGCGATGTCAGTCGCCGGTGCGCTGGTCCATTCGCCAGGGGCGGGTGATTGCTACCACGCAACCTGCGCAAACCTGGATTCAGACGGACAGCGGCGGTGAAGAAGTGGCGTTTCATCGCAAGAGTGAGTGAAGCTGATAGCAGAATGACCACACAATGCGTGGTCAGCCTGCGTAACATATGTTTCAATTGCGTAAAATTAAGTAAAAGGCTGGCCTGGTGGCGGAGTGCTCTTTAGAATCAAGCCACTCGCTTTCTTACCTGTATTTCGTTAAGGAAACCTCATGGTTAAATCGACTCTGGCGGCAATTGCGGCTATTTGTGCCCTTTCTGCAATCTCCTCTTCCGCACTGGCGGCAAAAGGTGATCCCCATGTTCTGCTCACCACGTCAGCCGGCAACATCGAACTGGAGCTGAACAGTCAGAAAGCCCCCGTGTCGGTGAAAAACTTTGTGGATTATGTGAATAACGGTTTTTATAACAACACCACGTTTCACCGCGTGATCCCGGGTTTTATGGTTCAGGGTGGCGGTTTTACTGAGCAAATGCAGCAAAAACAGCCTAACCCGCCCATTAAAAACGAAGCCGATAACGGTTTACGCAATACGCGTGGCACCATCTCCATGGCCCGTACCGCAGATAAAGACAGCGCCACCAGTCAATTCTTCATTAACGTCGCTGATAACGCCTTCCTGGACCATGGTCAACGTGATTTTGGCTATGCGGTATTTGGTAAAGTTGTCAAAGGGATGGATGTCGCCGACAAGATTTCTCAGGTTCCAACCCACGACGTCGGTCCTTACCAGAATGTGCCGACAAAACCGGTTGTTATCCTCTCTGCTAAAGTCCTGCCATAATCTTTTTTTCGCACGGGCCGTCCGGCCTGTGCGCGTTCTCCTCCCTGCGTGACGCGAAATTGCTGCTTATACTTGTGGCACATGAGCGAGACATCAGGGAGGCGTTATGACCAAAAAACTCACCGACCGACAAAAATCCCGTCTCTGGGAGCAAGACCGTAATGTCAATTTTCAGGCCAGCAGGCGTCTTGAAGGCGTTGAAAGCCCGCTGGTAACGCTTACAGCCGATGAAGCGCTGGCGCGTATTGAAGAGCTAAGGAGGCACTATGAGCGATAAATTCGGCGACGGTCGCGATCCTTACTTCTACTCTGGCCTCAATGTTATGCGCAACAGGCTGGGTATTCGCGAGGCGCAACGGCTGGAACAGGCGGCATGGGAGCTCACCGCGTTACGTGCCGCCACGCTGGAACTGGGTCCGCTGGCCCGAGGGCTGCCACATCTGTGCGCCATTCACCGTCATATTTACCAGGACGTCTTCGACTGGGCGGGACAGGTACGCGAAGTGGATATCTATCAGGGAGATACGCGTTTCTGCCATTTCGAATATATCGAAAAAGAGGGGAATGCGTTAATGCAGTCGCTGGAAGACGAAGAGTGGCTACAGGGGCTTGGGAAGGAAGAATTTATTGAGCGACTGGCGCATTACTACTGTGAAATCAATGTGCTGCATCCATTTCGTATAGGCAATGGCATTGCCCAGCGGATTTTCTTTGAGCAGCTTGCGCTGCATGCCGGATACCGGCTGGACTGGCGTGGCGTCGACCCGGAAAACTGGAGTAAAGCGAACCAGACCGGGGCGATGGGTGACCTAAAACCGCTGTGCGAGATCTTCGGCAAAGTGGTAAGCGAAGCCGTCGAAACTGAGTAGAATAGGGCGGCTTAAAATGATGAGGCCGCCATGATCCTGCTTATTGATAATTACGACTCTTTTACCTGGAACCTGTATCAGTACTTTTGCGAACTGGGGGCACAGGTCGAGGTCAGGCGTAATGATGAGATCACCCTGGTGGATATTGCGATTATGGCCCCCAAAAAGATCGTGATATCCCCAGGCCCCTGCACGCCGGATGAATCGGGTATCTCGCTGGAGGTTATTCGCCACTATGCTGGCACGTTGCCGATTCTCGGCGTCTGCCTCGGTCACCAGGCCATCGCCCAGGTTTTTGGCGCTCGCATTGTCCGGGCGCAACAGGTTATGCACGGGAAAACCTCTCCGATAACCCATACCGGGCAGGGCGTTTTTCGCGGCCTGAATAATCCGTTAACCGTCACGCGCTACCACTCTTTGTTGATCGATCCGCCTTCATTACCGGACTGCTTTGAGGTGACCGCCTGGAGCGAGACGCAAGAGATCATGGGGATTCGCCATCGTCAGTGGGATCTGGAAGGCGTGCAGTTTCACCCGGAAAGTATTCTTAGCGAGCAGGGACATGCGTTATTGAATAACTTTTTGCATCGCGCCGATTTTTAGTTGCCATTGAGTGATTTTTTATGCATATTTCGTGATTATATTTTCACTTCTACTTCTTGTTTAAAAAGGGTGGGGTTACATGGCAACTCAGCAGGGTGCAATCACGCGCGCAACATTTGACGAAGTCATTCTACCAATTTTCGCACCGGCCGAATTTATTCCGGTGAAAGGAAAAGGTAGCCGCGTGTGGGATCAGCAGGGTAAAGAGTACGTTGATTTTGCGGGTGGTATCGCCGTTACCGCGCTGGGGCATTGCCATCCGGCGCTGGTGGAAGCGTTAAAAACACAGGGAGAAACGCTGTGGCATATCAGCAACGTGTTTACGAATGAACCCGCATTGCGCCTGGCGCGTAAGCTGATCGACGCCACCTTCGCCGAGCGCGTGGTGTTTATGAACTCCGGCACCGAGGCCAATGAAACGGCATTCAAACTGGCGCGTTATTATGCATCTACCCGCCACAGTCCGCATAAAACCAAAATCATCGCTTTCCACAACGCGTTCCATGGCCGTTCGCTGTTCACCGTGACCGTGGGCGGTCAGCCGAAATACTCGGACGGCTTCGGTCCGAAACCGGCGGATATCATTCATGTGCCCTATAACGACCTGCATGCCGTAAAAGCGGTCATGGACGATCATACCTGTGCAGTCGTGGTTGAACCGATTCAGGGGGAAGGCGGGGTGACGGCGGCAACGCCAGAGTTTTTACAGGGTTTGCGTGAGCTGTGCGATGAACACAAAGCGCTGCTGGTGTTTGATGAAGTGCAGTGTGGAATGGGGCGTAGCGGCGATCTCTTCGCCTACATGCACTATGGTGTCACCCCGGATATCCTGACCAGCGCCAAAGCGCTCGGCGGTGGTTTCCCGGTAAGCGCTATGCTCACCACTCAGGAGATTGCCAGCGCGTTCCATCCGGGTTCCCACGGTTCAACCTACGGCGGTAACCCGCTGGCCTGTGCTGTTGCCGGTGCGGCATTCGACATCATTAATACGCCAGAGGTCTTAAATGGCGTCAATGTGAAACGCGAACTGTTCGTTAAGCATCTTGAAGACATCAATGCGCAGTATGACCTGTTCAGCGAAATTCGCGGCATGGGGCTGCTGGTTGGCGCGGAACTGAAACCACAGTACAAAGGCCGTGCGCGTGATTTCCTCAACGCGGCGGCAAATGAAGGGCTGATGGTGCTTAATGCCGGTCCTGACGTAATGCGTTTTGCACCGTCGCTTATCATTGAAGAGAACGATATCGCAGAAGGTATGCTGCGCTTCGCTAAAGCTGTAGCCAACGTGGTTAACGCTTAAGAGCGCAAGCGGCGATTTAACCAGATGCCGTGATGTGGGCGCTGACGCCATGCCACCGACGAAATGGTGTGCATGGTGTTCAGATGCCCCAGGATCCGTTGCAGATGTTGCTCCAGCGTACTCATTGGGCCATGCGTCATGCTCTCTGGCGCCTCCAGAATATTCACATCTCCTGAACTTCCCGGACCATCATACTCCAGCCGCTGCTGACAACGTTGCAGGGCAATTTCGCAGGACTGCAGATAACGCTGAGCCAGTTCCGGCGTGAGCATGGTGTGCTCCCGCGCCAGCGTGGTCATTGCATTGATATGTTCGACAATAAACTGACTGTGCGTGACCCACAGTTTCATGTCTGCCAGGTAACGCGTATCAAAACCCGGCTCCTGCATGGCCTGATTCAGCGAGTTAAAGAGCGCATTATGCGCCTGGTTTACCCGCATGCGTTGCCAGGCCAGCGGCGTCGCCTGGGGATCATCGCTCAGGATCAGCCGAATGGCATCCTGGTAAGTTTCCAGCGCGTCATGAGCATTTTTTCGCAGCAGGCCGCTTTGCCATTGAGGCCACAGCCAGACCATGCCACCAAAAGCTATCAGGCAGCCGATCAACGTATCGATAAGACGGGCAACAATAAACTGGTCGCCATTCAGTGTAAGCAACTGAAGCGTATAGACCGCGGTGAGAGTAAAACCGACCATCGCCCAGCCGTAGCTTTTGCGGATAATCAAATAGCTCACCAGGGTGACGATCAGCATCGCGGTGAGCGTGAAGCCTTCCGGTACGTGGTAGTGCAGCGTCGCGCCGGCAATGATCAGCCCGGCCATGGTGCCTGCCGCCCGGTGCAGGATGCGCACGCGTGTCGCCCCATAACCGTTTTGCGTAACAAACATCACCGTCATCATGATCCAGTAAGGTTTAGGCAGATGGAGCGCGCTGCCCATCAGGCTGGCAATACTGAGCATGACGCTAATGCGTGCCGCATTACGTAAGGCGGAGGATTTCAACGACAGATAACTTTTGAGGGCCGGGATCAGGGGCAAACGGCGCTGCTTCTCCGCCATCAGATCACGGACATAGAGCGGGCGCTGGGTACGCAGAACCCGGGCTATCTGGCTGAAATGCCAGGCGCAAAACTGCCCAACCGGGTTATCCGGGTGCTGGCGGGCAATTTTCTCCAGCGCGCCAATCTGTTTATCCATATTGAAGCGTTTGGGGTAGCGGTGATAAAGAATATCATCGGCTATGACCCGTAACCGCGCGGCAACGGTTTGCGCATTCCAGCGGATAACTTCCTCGGCATGGCTGCGTTCGACCAGCTCCTGCACTTCCTGCGGTTGGTGGAGGCTGACGGCAATATGTTCCTGTAAGTCCAGCGCCACCTGGAAGACGCGGCGTAACCGCTTATAGTCGTTGTTGTTATTTGCCGCCAGCATATGCAGTTGTTGGTAACACTGGCTAATCATATCCACCGCCTTTTGCTGGCGTGCCAGGAGTGGCGGAAGGGCTTTTTCTGGATCGACGTGCTGCGTCAGCAAACTGTATTTCGCTTCGCAATAGTCCGCCAGTTGGCGATATAGCAGGCTCAAGGATTCACGCAGCGGTTGCTCTCGCCACAACCAGAACCAGAAGGCGTTAAACGCGCCGTACCACAGGGTACCCAGCCCATAAATCAGCAACGGTTCCCAGATGGGCATGTTACCGGCGAGGCTGAGAGTAAAGATGGCGGCAATGAGCGAGGCGGGTAGGAGCCGCCCGTGTAATGCGCTGATTTCTGCTGTGACGCCGAGCAAGAGCGTTAATCCGGTCAGAATCAGCGGCAGCGGAATATTTTGCGTCAGTAATAGCTGTACGGTGAGGCTACTGCCAGCAAAGAGCGTGCCGCCGATAATGACGCGTTTGAAGAAACGTTTATGCAGAGTATCCAGACCGGCAATATTGCAGCAGGCGGGAACGAGAGAAAACAGCAGACCAAGATCGAGACGACCCGCGATCAGACCCACGGTCACAGGGAGGCATAACACCAGCGTTTGTCGCAGTGCATAGTTGATTTCGGGGTGATAAATCAGCCTGCGCCACATGGGGAAGAGAGACAAAAACGGCGCATCGTTAAGGGCGATGCGCCGCTTGAGAATTAACGTGTACCGTACACGACAATGGTTTTACCGTGCGCGGAGATCAGGTTTTGATCTTCCAGCATTTTCAGGATGCGGCCGACGGTTTCGCGGGAACAGCCAACGATCTGACCAATTTCCTGGCGGGTAATTTTAATTTGCATACCGTCCGGGTGGGTCATTGCATCCGGTTGTTTCGCCAGATTCAGCAACGTCTGTGCGATACGGCCCGTCACATCAAGGAAGGCGAGGTTACCGACTTTTTCCGAGGTGACCTGCAGGCGACGCGCCATCTGGGAAGATAAGCGCATCAGGATATCCGGGTTCACCTGAATTAACTGGCGGAATTTTTTGTAGGAGATTTCGGCCACTTCACAAGCGGTTTTAGCGCGTACCCATGCACTGCGCTCCTGACCCTCTTCGAACAGACCCAGTTCACCGATAAAATCTCCCTGGTTAAGGTAAGAGAGGATCATCTCTTTACCTTCTTCATCCTTGATTAGCACAGCCACTGAGCCTTTGACGATGTAATACAACGTTTCCGCTTTTTCACCCTGGTGAATCAGCGTGCTCTTCGACGGGTACTTATGAATGTGGCAATGAGACAAGAACCATTCGAGAGTCGGGTCTGTTTGCGGTTTGCCAAGCACCATGCGCGGTTATCCTCTGTTATAAGCTGGCTCCAGACGCTGGATTCACATATCGCGTCCGGGGTTGCAATCTATCTTCCCCATACCTGGGAAGTGGACCGTCAGACATGCCTGCGGCCTGTAATATGTGATGTCCTCTGCATACATGCATAACGTCAATGTATCACTGTAGCATCGTGATTGTTTTAGCATAGCTTTTGTCGCGTGTCTCCTGGTGTCTCGCTTCAGCTTGACGCAGGTCGCCTTCCGTTGCGAGTTTTCTTATGTGCGCGTAATCTGTAAAGAAAACTGTAACTCCGGAGTGAATTAAAAATGCAAGCTCGTGTGAAATGGGTAGAAGGTTTAACGTTCCTTGGCGAGTCTGCGTCCGGGCACCAGATCCTGATGGATGGTAACTCAGGCGACAAAGCCCCAAGCCCGATGGAAATGGTGCTGATGGCAGCAGGCGGATGCAGCGCTATCGATGTTGTATCTATTTTGCAGAAAGGCCGCCACGATGTGAAAGATTGCGAAGTGAAGCTGACCTCAGAGCGTCGTGAAGAGGCTCCGCGTCTGTTCACGCATATCAATTTGCACTTTATCGTGACCGGCAAAGAGCTGAAAGAGGCGGCGGTATCGCGCGCGGTGGATCTCTCTGCCGAGAAGTATTGCTCCGTGGCATTAATGCTGGAGAAAGCGGTGAAAATCACGCATTCATATGAGGTGATTGAGGCCTGAGAACATAGGTCGGATAAGCGTCGCGTATCCGACACATTCCCCGGTGGCGCCGCGTTTACCGGGGCTACAGAGCTTGTGTCGGCTGGAGGCCTATTGAATCTTCTTCCCTTCCATCAGCCGTTGGACCAGCGGTGTCATGATCAGCTCCATTGCTAACCCCATTTTGCCGCCAGGCACCACAAGCGTATTCATGTGTGAAATGAACGAACCCTGCAACATCGCCAGCAACCAGGGATAGTCGATCCCTTCAAGATTTCGAAAATGAATCACCACAAAGCTCTCATCGAGCGATGGGATCACTTTGGCGGCAAACGGGTTGGAGGTATCCACCGTCGGCACGCGCTGGAAATTAATATGGGTGCGGGAAAATTGTGGGGTGATGAAATTGATGTAGTCTTCCATCGATCGAACCACCGAATCCATCACTGCCTCACGGGAATGACCGCGCTCGCTGGTATCGCGTACCAACTTTTGCATCCACTCGAGGTTGACGATGGGCACCACGCCTACCAGCAGATCGACGTGGCGGGCGACATCGTGCTGGGGCGTCACCACGCCGCCGTGCAACCCTTCATAAAACAGCACATCTGTTGGCTCCGGCAGGGGCTGCCAGGGGGTGAACGTACCGGGAACCTGGTTCCAGGGAACGGCTTCATCGTAGGTGTGCAGATATTTTCGTGCCTGGCCTGTGCCGGTTTGTCCGTACTCAATAAACGTTTGTTCCAGCAGGCCGAAGTCATTCGCTTCCGGGCCAAAATAGCTGATATGTCGACCTAAATCGCGGGCTTTACGAATTGCCATGTCCATTTCAGGGCGGGTATAGCGATGAAAACTGTCACCTTCAACCTCGGCGGCATGCAAATTCAGTTGAGCAAAGATTTTGCGAAACGCGAGGCTGGTGGTAGTGGTTCCCGCACCGCTGGAACCTGTTACGGCAATAACCGGATGTTTAGCGGACATAGCAGCTCCCTGAGTAAACCATTGTTGTAGACGAAGCCAGCCGCCAGTGAGTTACTCGCGAAACTGCGAGCGCGGCATAATGTTGACGGTTTCGTGCAGTTCTGACCACACCAGTACGGCTTCACCGTTTTTAAGTTGCCGTCTCACATCGGCGACCTTTTGTTCGAGTGAGCGCTCATGTTCACCATAATCGGTGCCTTCACGCAAGACAAAGCTTTCAATCAGGCTGTCGAGCGTCTCAGGCGCCAGGTCCTGCCAGGGAATAATCATTTAGCTTTCCAGATAAGTTTGCAGCCAGTCGGGGATACGTTTTTCCAGCCACATTTCCGGGTGAAGTAACGTGCCGCCCACAAACCCCACGTGACCGCCATGTTCGGTGAGTTGATATTCTACCGACGGCGGTAATGTCTGCGTATCGGGGATCACATTTTGATCCATAAAGGGGTCATCTTTAGCATGGATGATCAGCGTCGGTTTGCTGATTTTATTCAGCAACGGCATGGCGCTGCACTGGCGGTAATAGTCAATCGCATCGGCAAAACCATGGATGCGCGCCGTAATTGCATCATCAAAATCGCGCAGACGACGCAGACGCTTCAACTGCCGTAAATCAATGGGTAAGGAACCCGGATAGGCTTTTAATTTGCGCGACGCATTGGCTTTCAGCAGGTTGAGCAGATAGTGCTGATACACCCGTGAAAAGCCGGTTTCGATATGGGCGCTGCATGCTTCCAGGACAAAGGGAGCAGAAACAATGACCGCAGCATCCAGGGGGACGCGATTTTCCTCTTTAGCCAGCAGGCAGGCCAGCATATTGCCGCCCAGCGAATAGCCCACCGCCGCGGTAGGGACCTGACCAAACTCCCGTTGCAGCCAGTGCAAAAACCAGGTGCCATCTTCGGTTTCGCCAGAGTGATAAATGCGGTTAAGGCGGTTAGGTTCACCGCTGCAGCCACGGAAATGCATCACCACGCCCAGCCAGCCGCGCGCTTTTGCTGCTTCTATCAGACCATGAGCATAGGGGCTGTGCAGGCTGCCTTCCAGCCCGTGGAAGACCACCAGCCGTGGTTTATGTCTTGCCAGTGCAGGGTCTTCGCTCCAGGCGAGATCCACAAAATCGCCATCGGGCAGTTCCAGGCGCTGCCAGGTCGGCGTAAAGCCCAGTTTCCGGCGGATCAGTCGCGGGAGCATGGTCTGGAAATGCGGATTGCTTCCGCCGCGCAGTGGGCGGAACGCAGAGCTATCAGCAGCCATTTCCGAGAGTCGTGAAGGTGTAATTTCAGCCATAGTAAAGAACAATAGAATCAAGAATGGGACAACTATAGCTGCTCGATGTTGCGCCGTTTTTTCATTTCGCGGGACATCGTGCAGGCCATACTAGTCCGTCAGTAAATTTCGGGAAAAGAGATGAATATCGACACCCGGCTTACGTCGCCACAAGCGTGCTTTTCGCGCACCTGTCGCTACGCTCTCGCCTGTCTCTTCAAACATGCCTGAGGCCTCAAATCGGCGAATCAGGCTTTTTCGCTGGATAGGCTGGCCGAGGATAATCTCCGTCGCCTCCTGCAATTGTGTCTGGGTAAAGGTATCAGGCAGACAATACACTGGCAGTAAAGAGTACATGGTTTTCTGTCGTAACCGTTGTAGCGCCGTCTGAATTATCTCCCGGTGATCGAAGGCCAGGTCGATATCATCCAGCCCGGTTACGGGCATCCATTTGGCATCGCTGACGCTCGCGATATGCGGCGCGCAGGCTACCCAGGAGATTAACGCATACCAGGCGATGGTCAGACTCCAGCCACGGGGATCGCGTTTTGCCCCGGAAAACGTATCCAGTTGCTCCAGCCAGGAAGGGGAGACGCCCGTTTTTTCTGTCAGTTTACGTAATGCCGTGGCTCGCGTGGATTCATCTTTTTCCATATCGATAAATCCGCCAGGCAGGCCCCAACGCCCCTGTTGAGGGTGACTCGCTCGTTTCACCAGCAAAACGCGAAGCGCCTGCTCATGCAGCGTGAACAGCACACTGTCTACCGTCACCAGGGGGGAAGGGAACCGGCTGGCATCATAAGAATCCAGATACTCTGCTTCGCTGATCATCGCTTACTCGGCTTATTAAACACGCCACAAGTTTATCAGCCCACCCAATGGCGGCAAGCTAACTTTTAACTCCTTAAATATCAATTTGTTAACTTTTTATTTGCGCGGTAGGGAAAAAATCCCTTGCCAATAAGTGTCTCATGGACAATATTATAAGTGTCTTAGGGACATTAATTAATGGTGAAGTGAATCATGACCAGCAGAATCGCGTTAACACTTGATAATCAACCCGTTGAAATCGAACGGGGTGTCTTTCCCGACGGCGCGGTATGGCTGAAAGTCATCGGTGAACTGCCACGTTTTGCTCAGGTCATGCGGGTTCGCGTTGCCGCCATGCGCGATATGAACGATTTCATGTTGTTAGCCCAACTGGTTGATGCCGTGCGTCACGTTACCGACATCGCCGTAAGCCACCTTGAACTGGCATGGCTGCCCTGGGCGCGCCAGGACCGACACATGGTTAACGGCGACAGTTTTGCGCTTAAAGTATTCGCTAACCAGTTGAATACACTGAATTTCAGCAAAGTTTTTCTGCTGGATCCCCACAGTGATGCGGCAGCGGCGGCCATCAATAATAGCGTGGTGATTGCACAGGAAACCTGCCTGATGAAAAGCGAAAATCTGCGTCAGGCGATAAGCACAGGCAAATTGATGCTTGTAGCACCCGATGCCGGGGCATTGAAGAAAATTCATAACGTAGCCAAAGCCAGTGGGGCGCGGGACTATGCCATCCTCACGAAAGAGCGTGATGTTGCAACGGGTAACCTGACCGGTTTTTCCCTCGTCTCCGGCAATGTGGCAGGCAAAGACGTGCTCATTGTGGATGACCTTTGCGATGCGGGCGGTACCTTTATCGGCTCTGCTCAGGTACTACGTGATGCCGGCGCGCGCAGCGTGAGTTTATATGTAACCCACGGCGTGTTTTCTAAAGGGGTGGAGAACCTGCTGAACAATGGTATTGACGCCATTTATACCACTACTTCTTTTGCCTCTTCTGAGCTTCGCGAACCTCGCGTTGAGCTTATCGACATCGACACTATTTTTTGCGCTTAAGGGAGATAACACCATGAAAATGAACCCCATCCTGGCTATCGACGGTTACAAAGTTTCCCACCGTGCGCAGTACCCGCAAGGGACCACGCAGGTGTACTCCAACTTTACGCCGCGCAGCGATCGCTTTTTCTCCTCTCCCGTGGCGGACGGTAAGCTGGTGTTCTTTGGCCTGCAGGGGTTTTTGCAGTGGTTTATGGTCGATTTGTTCAATGATGCCTTTTTTGCCCGCCCACAAGAAGACGTGGTGAATGAATACAAAGCGGTGATGGACAGCTACCTGGGCAAAGGCGCCGTGCCGGTTGACCACATTCGCGCACTGCACAATTTGGGTTATCTACCTCTGCACGTTAAATCTCTTGATGAGGGCAGCAAAGTGCCGATGAAAGTGCCGGTGCTGACCATCACCAATACCCGTGACGAGTTCTTCTGGCTGGTGAATTATCTTGAGACGGTGCTCTCCGCTGAATTGTGGAAAGCCTCCACCAACGCCACCATTGCGCACCACTACCGTAAAGTCTGTGAACAGTGGGCGGTAAAAACCTGCAGCGATATGTCACATCTTGATTTCCAGTGCCACGACTTTTCTTTCCGCGGCATGGCGGGTCTCCAGGACACTATGCAGGCCGGTGCCGGGCACCTGCTGAGTTTTAAAGGTACCGACAGCATTCCGTCACTGCTCTACGCCCGTGATCACTACACCGCTGGTGAGGACTATTTTATCGGCGCGAGCATTCCGGCCACCGAGCATAGCGTGATGTGCATGGGCGAGAAGGAACAAGAAATTGAAACCTTCCGTCGTTTGATAGTCGATCTCTATCCGCAGGGCTTTGTCTCAATCGTCTCGGATACCTGGGATTACTGGCGGGTGATGACGGAATACACCCGTGAACTGAAACAGATAATCCTTAATCGTGAAGGGCGCGTCGTGTTCCGCCCGGACAGCGGTGACCCGGTTGAGATCCTGTGTGGCACCGGGGCGGATGATGATACCCGCAACACGCGCACCCCGGAGGAGAAAGGTTCTGTGGAAGTGTTATGGGAGATCTTCGGCGGCACCGTGAATGAGAAGGGCTACAAGGTACTCGACCCGCATGTTGGCCTGATTTATGGCGACTCCATTACCCTTGCGCGGGCAGATGAAATCCTGCGTCGCCTGGAAGCCAAAGGTTTTGCCAGCTCAAATGTTGTCTTCGGGGTGGGATCATTTACCTATCAGTACAACACACGCGATACGTTTGGTTTTGCGATGAAAGCGACATGGGGCGCGGTCAACGGCGAAGGGCGGATGATCTTCAAAGAGCCGAAAACTGACAGCGGCCTGAAACGTTCAGCGCGCGGGCTGTTACGGGTAGAAAGAGACGCGCAGGGTGAACTGCAACTGCATGATGAACAAACCTGGGAGCAGGAAAAAACCGGTGAACTGAAAACGCGTTTCCTGGACGGCAAATTGTATAACGTTGACCATTTTGAACAGATTCGCCAGCGCCTGACCGCCCAGCGCTAACCGCTCTACTCCATTCCGGGGGCGCATTGCGCCCCCTACTTGCTACAGATTTTCCCCTCTTAAAATGATCCTCGTCACAAATCATCACTTTGATTATTACTCTCAGGCTAACAATCGTCTTTTATCCTTAATTGATGCCTTTCTCACCAGCGCGCACACTTTACTCAGTGTTAAGCAAATCAAAATGATTCGCTGAATCAGGAGGTTAATAATGTTATCTGGACAAACACCAGAACGGGTGTGGAATACGCGGCGCACGGAAAAACAGCGTCGCCTGGCATCCGTACCCGTACAGGGCAAGGTGCTGCCGACCGACGATCTGGTCGCCATGCTGGAAAAATTGATCGCGCCGGGCGACAAAGTGGTACTGGAAGGGAATAACCAAAAACAGGCCGATTTTCTCTCCCGCGCGCTGGCGTCGGTCAACCCGCAAAAAGTCCATGACCTGCATATGATCATGCCAAGCGTCGGACGCAGTGAACATCTCGACATTTTCGAAAAAGGCATCGCCCACAAGCTGGACTTTTCTTTCTCGGGTACCCAAAGCCTGCGTATCTCACAGTTGCTGGAAGATGGCCTGCTGGAAATCGGCGCTATTCATACCTACATCGAGCTGTATTCCCGCCTGTATGTTGACCTCTCGCCAAACGTGGCACTGATTGCCGGTTACAAAGCGGACCGTAAAGGCAATCTCTACACCGGGCCGAGTACCGAAGACACCCCGGCACTGGTGGAAGCGGCCGCCTTCCGCGACGGTATTGTTATCGCCCAGGTCAATGAACTGGTGGATGACGAATGCGATTTACCGCGTGTGGACATCCCTGGCTCGTGGATTGACTTCGTGGTTGTGGCTGATAAGCCTTTCTTTATTGAACCGCTCTTTACCCGCGACCCGCGCCTGATCAAACAGGAACACATTCTGATGGCGATGATGGCCATCAAAGGCATCTACGCCGAGCATCAGGTGCAGTCGCTGAATCACGGTATCGGCTTTAACACCGCGGCGATTGAACTGTTGCTGCCGACTTACGGCGAACAGCTTGGTCTGAAAGGAAAAATCTGTAAGCACTGGACGCTGAACCCGCATCCGACGCTGATCCCGGCCATTGAAAGCGGCTGGGTGGAGAGCGTGCACTGCTTCGGCGGCGAACTGGGGATGGAAGAGTACATCCGCGCCCGCCCGGACGTGTTCTTTACCGGCGCAGACGGTTCTATGCGCTCCAACCGCGCCTTCTGCCAACTGGCGGGGCAGTACGCGGTGGATATGTTTATCGGCTCGACCCTGCAGGTGGATGGCCTGGCAAACTCGTCGACGGTGACCCGTGGGCGTCTGGCTGGTTTCGGCGGTGCGCCAAATATGGGCCATGACCCGCATGGTCGTCGTCATGCGACGCCTGCCTGGCTGAATATGATCACCGAACCTGACCCCATGCAGCGCGGTAAAAAGCTGGTGGTGCAGATGGTTGAGACCTTCCAGGCTGGTGCAAAACCCACCTTTGTGGAAACGCTTGATGCTGTAGAAGTGGCCAAAACGTCCGGTATGCCGCTGGCGCCGGTCATGATTTATGGCGATGACGTCACCCATGTGCTGACCGAAGAAGGCATTGCTTACCTCTATCGTGCTGAAAGCCTTGAAGAGCGCCGTGCGATGGTCGCCGCCGTGGCGGGTATCACCGATATTGGCCTGGGCGTAGACGCCAAACGCGTCGCCGAACTGCGCCGCAGTGGCAAAGTGGTTTACCCGGAAGATATGGGTATTCGCCGCACCGAGGCCACCCGTTCGTTACTGGCGGCAAGCAGCGTGGCAGACCTGGTGGAATGGTCCGGTGGTCTTTATAACCCGCCTGCGAAATTCCGGAGCTGGTAATGAAACTTCTGCCACAGATTCAGGTTGAAGGCGGTGCCGAATGGCTGGCGCGAACCGCCACGCAGTGTCTGATTGACGAAGCACGATTAAGCCCGAAACCCGGTCTGGTGGACAGTCGGGGGAACGGCGCGCACCACGACTTAACGCTTGCGCTGATGGAACGCTCTGCCCATAGCCTGACCCCCACGTTTCAGGCGCTGGCGCAACAAAGCTGGCAACGTCCGGCGGACATTGCGCTACGACAAACCATTGGACGACTCGGACGTGTTGGCGAACAGCAGATGATGGCGGCAACAGGTGGCGTGAATACCCACCGTGGTGCGATTTGGGCGCTGGGGCTGCTGGTCAGCGCGGTGGCGATGCGTGGTGGCGATGCGAGCGCGTCTGTTATTGCAGCGACCGCCGCCACACTGGCGAAACTGCCGGACGCCGCCGCGCCCAAAATTTTCAGTAAAGGGCTTCGCGCTACACATCGCTATCGCGTACCCGGTGCCAGAGAAGAGGCACAACAGGCCTTCCCGCATATTTTACAGCTCGCCTTACCGCAATTGCGTTTGAGCCGGATGAACGGTGGCAGTGAGTCTCACGCCCGGATTGATGCCCTGATGGCCATCATGACCTCGCTTACCGATACCTGCGTGCTCTCCCGTGCCGGGATGGAAGGGCTGGAGGCCATGCAGCACGGCGCGCGTGCCGTTTTAACCGCGGGGGGTAGTGCGACCCCGGAAGGACAGCAGGCGCTCCACCTCCTGGATCGTCAAATGCTGGCGCTGAACGCCTCACCGGGTGGTGCGGCAGACTTACTGGCTGCCACTCTGTTTCTTGACCGTATCGGGACGCCCTATTTCAAGCATTAAGAGGATGTTATGGAAAAAATCACATTAACCGTGCCCGCCAGCCGTACCTTAAATGGCAAAGCGCTGGCAGGGGTTGTTGGTTCAGGGGATATGGAGGTGTTATTCACCGCCGACCAGAGCCAGACACTCACTATAGATATCACGACTTCCGTCGACAACAGCCGTGGCCGCTGGGAAGCCTTGTTCAACCGTCTGCAAACCGTCAGCAGCCTGCCTGCGGGCAAACTGATCATTCACGATTTCGGCGCCACGCCTGGCGTCGCGCGCATTCGTATTGAACAGGTCTTTGAAGAGGTGAGCTATGCGTGATGATCGCAGTTTTATCGAACTAAAAGCACGCCAGCGTGCGCATGCATTGCTGGATGAAGGCAGCTACCGTGAGCTGCTCGACCCGTTTGAAGGGATTGTCTCCCCGTGGCTGGGCGCGCAGGGCATCGTGCCGCAGGCCGATGACGGCATGGTGGTGGCGAAAGGCACCATCAACGGCAAACCTGCCGTGGTCGTCGCCATTGAGGGCGCCTTCCAGGGCGGCAGCATGGGCGAAGTCTCCGGTGCCAAAATGGCAGCGGCGCTGGAACTGGCGGCAGAAGATAACCGCAACGGTATCCCGACTCAGGCGGTGCTGAGTCTGGAAACCGGTGGCGTTCGTCTGCAGGAGGCCAACCTTGGCCTGGCGGCGATTGCTGATATTCATGCCGCGATTGTTGACCTGCGCCGCTATACCCCGGTGATCGGTATTGTGGCCGGGACCGTGGGCTGCTTCGGTGGGATGTCCATTGCCGCAGCGTTGTGCAGTTATCTGATTGTTACCCGCGAAGCCCGCCTGGGGCTGAACGGTCCGCAGGTCATTGAACAGGAAGCGGGTATTGAAGAGTACGACTCCCGCGACCGTCCGTTTATCTGGAGCATGACCGGTGGGGAAGTACGCTATCAAAGCGGGCTGGTGGATGCGCTGGTGGGCGATGGTGTAAACGCGGTGAAGCAAGCCATGAACGAGGCGATTGCCAAAGGCGTACCGGCAAAACATCGCACCGATAAGTACGACGACTACCTTGCCCGTCTGACCAATTTCGACACCCGCAAACAGGCTGATGCCGAACAGATTAAAGCCCTTTTTGCCCGGGAGGTGAAATGATGAGTACTGCAATAAGCCGTGGCGAACTCTGGCTGGAAACTCTCGCCCCAAACGCCCAGCGCCTGGCAGGCTTATGCCCGTCCGTAAAGGTAGCCGATGGTGAACTGAACGATGAAACGGTGCGCTTTGTTGCCGTTGTCCCTGATGCGAATAACCATTTCCCGCGCGCCGCCAAAGGCGAGGTGGGCCTGCTGGAAGGCTGGACGCTGGCGAAAGTTATCAGCGAAACGGTCGCGGCTGATGCGGATAAAGCCGTGAAACGCCCGATTGTGGCGGTAATTGATGTGCCAAGCCAGGCGTACGGTCGCCGTGAAGAAGGTTTTGGTATTCACCAGGCGCTGGCCGGTGCCGCTGCGGCCTATGCCAATGCGCGCCTGGCGGGCCATCCGGTGATTGGTCTCATTGTTGGTAAAGCGATGTCCGGCGCGTTTCTGGCGCACGGTTATCAGGCTAACCGGCTGATTGCCTTCAACGACAAAGGCGTTTTGATTCACGCGATGGGTAAAGAGTCCGCCGCGCGTATCACCTTGCGTACCGTAGAGGCGCTGGAAAAACTGGCGGCGACTATCCCACCGATGGCGTATGACATCAGTAACTACGCCACCCTGGGGCTGCTGGAAAATCTGCTGGATATCAGCAATCCGGATGCGCCATCGTCGTCCGATCTGACGCTGGTGAAAACCACGCTGCAAGAGGCTATCAACGCCGCTCGTCAGGATGCCACCCTGAAAAACCGTCTGGGCGCTGACAATCGCCGCAGCTCTGCGCTTGTGCGTGAACGCATGAAAGCGAGCTGGTAAGTAAAAAAGAGACCTGCCAGATGCATTAACTCCGTGGGCACAGCCACTGTGCCCACGCGGGAACGTGCATCCTGAAAATAATAATCATCGCACCAGTGCTAAACGTTTCTTTATTTATTACAGGTGATTTATGACTTATGTAATTGTTCATGCCCTCGCACCGATTTTTATCATCATGTTGCTGGGCTTCTGGGCGGGCAAGGCCAAAATGGTGGATAACAAGAATGTTTCCCTGCTCAATATTTTCGTCATGGATTTTGCACTCCCCGCAGCCCTGTTCAGTGCCACGGTACAAACTCCGTGGACCGGTATCGTTGCCCAGTCTCCACTGATTCTGGTCCTGACGCTGGCGATGTGGGTTACTTACGCGGTTATCTACTTCCTGGCGACCCGTGTCTTTAAAAAATCGCCGCAGGATGCCGCCGTGCTGACCCTGACCGTCGCGCTGCCGAACTATGCGGCGCTGGGGCTGCCTATTCTGGGTAGCGTGCTGGGCGAAGGTTCTTCTACGTCGCTTTCTGTCGCGGTGTCGATTGCCTGTGGCTCAGTATTGATGACCCCGTTCTGCCTGCTGATTCTGGAGCGTGAAAAGGCCCGTGCGCAGGGAGGTAACTCCGGTTCCACGCTGGCAATGCTGCCGGTTTTGATGTGGCGCTCGCTGAAAAAACCGATCGTGATGGGGCCGCTGTTGGGTGTGATCCTCTCTGCGATTGGTATCAAAATGCCGGAACTCCTGCTGGCGGCGATTAAACCGCTGGGCCTGTCTGCAACCGCAGCGGCGTTATTCCTGACCGGGGTGATCCTCTCTGCCCGTAAACTGCAGATCAACACGATGGTCATCACATCGACCATTGCCAAGCTGCTGATTCAGCCCTTTATCGCCTGGGGCATCGTGCTGATTTTTGGCCTGCACGGTTCGGTGGCGATCACCGCAATTCTGATGATTGCGCTGTCTGCCGGTTTCTTCGGCGTGGTATTCGGTAACCGATTTGGCGTGCAATCACCGGATGCAGAAGCCGTGCTGCTGTTAAGCTCAGTACTGTGTATTCTGTCGTTGCCGCTGTTTATCTCGCTGACCTCAGGAATCTAAACCATGAAAACATTACGACCGCACGATCTTGTCTGGCTGGCCGAGCGTAGCGCCCTGGAAGGCGTTACCGAAGCCTGGGTTGAAGAGATATGGCACCCCGGTTTGCCGGTGGTGGTGCGGCGTGATGTGAATCCTAATGGACGCGTACCTGTCGGGATACGCGGCCTCAAACGTGAGCAACGCGCAGCGGCCTGGGTTGCCCCGGAGCACGTTGTCCGCGTTGTCTCTCCGGAAGAACTCGTTGATACGCAGACGCTGGTCCGTTCGCCGTTTATCACTCAGCCGCCCGTGCAGGTCGCGTTCCAGTTGGCTCAGCAGCGCTGGCCGTGGGTCTGGGGAATTACGGGCAGTAGCGGTTATAGCCTGGCAACCGGGATCCCGGTTTTGCATGCGGCCAGCGACCTTGACCTGATGATCCGTGCGCCGCAACCGCTGGCACGCGAGGCGTTGCTTCGCTGGCAGCAGCAGATTTCAGGCGCCTTATGCCGTGTTGATACGCAGGTCAATGTTCCGCAGGGCGGCTTTGCGCTGACGGAGTGGCTGCGTGATGGTCGGGTGCTTCTGAAAACGAATCGCGGGCCGCAGTTGGTCAGCGATCCCTGGTTTGAGGGAAATTAAATGAAAATTCTGTTCACCTTTCCCGGGCAGGGAACGCAGCATCCGGGGATGTTGCGCGCGCTTCCGGGAACGGAACTGGCGCAGGCACGTGAGGTGCTGGGCGCAGAAATCGATACGCTGGATACTGCAGAAGCCTTACAGCATACGCGCGCCGTTCAGCTTTGTTTGTTGATAGCCGGGGTTGCCTGGGCGCGTGAACTTATGCGCCGGGACGTTTCGCCCGATATTGTCAGCGGCCTTTCGATTGGCGCCTATCCGGCCGCGGTCATCGCCGGAGCACTGGATTATGCAGACGCTCTGCGGCTTGTGGCATTACGCGGTGATTTAATGGAACAGGCCTGGCCCCACGGTTATGGTCTGACGGCGATCATGGGCCTGACGCTACCGCAGGTGGAAGCACTGGTGGAAGGGAGCGGGGCGTATATTGCCAATCTGAATACCGAGACCCAGATTGTGATTGCCGGTAGCGACGCGGCGATGGCGAGTGTGGGGCAGAAAGCGCTCGCCAAAGGCGCAAATAAAGTCCGACGTCTTGATGTCAGCGTGCCGTCACACTGTGCGCTGCTGGCTGAACCGGCCGAAAAACTGGCGGAGGCATTTCGCAAGGTGACACTTGCTCGCCCGAGCTGTGCTTACCTTAGCGGTAGCACCGGGCGCGTATTGTGGCAGGCTGATAAAATTGCCGACGATCTGGCGATGAACATGGCGCGCACCGTGCGCTGGCAGGAGGCGATGATTGCGGCAAACGAACGTGAAGCCCGGCTGGCGATTGAGATGCCGCCCGGCGGCATACTGACCTGCTTAACCCGTCAGGCCGCATGGACGGGAGAGACGATTTCATTAGATCGCAGTGGCGTGTCGGTCGCAGAACACCTCGCAAAACGGCTCAGATCGCAGGAATAAGCCGTGTTCGGTTCAGGCGTTGTCCTGCCGGTTTCTGGCGTACATACGGCCTTCCGCCGCCAGCGCCAGTAAGTTCGGGTCATGCTCGCGGTTGCGGGCAAAGACAATGGCTATTTGCTGCTGCATCTGGTAGGGCTGTGCGAGTTTGAGTAGCTGCACGGAATTCTCATACACCTTCTTCATTCGCCCCGGCATCAACGTGAAGCCCACGCCCGCCTGCACCAGGCTCAGCATAGAAAAGATATCATTCACCCGCGTCACAATCTCTGGCTCAAACCCGGCGATATGGAAGGCTTCCTGAAACCCGGCATAGGTGGCAAACCCTTCGGCAAGAGCGACGAATTTTTGCTGGCGATAGTCGCGTAAATCGGCTGGAGCGGAGGTATTCAGTTTCGCGGCCGCCGGTGCAGCCAGAAAGATTTCATCGTGGAAGAGCGGCAGCATTTCGAGGTTGGCTGAATCCAGTTCCGATTCAGAAATCGAGATCAGTATCGCGTCCAGCGATCCTTCCTCCAGTTTATGCAACAGGGTCTCGTTCGACCCCATCGTCAAATCCATCTCCAGTTCCGGGCGGCGCAGCTTCATCCCCATGATCAACTGGGGGACGGTTTCCAGCGTGAGTGAATAGAGGGTGCCGACGCGCAAACGATTCTGGCCGATACCCGCCATCTTGCGAGCTTCTGCCAGACCGCGCTCCATGATTTGCGTGGCTTCCTGGCAATACTCCAGTAATGTCCAGGCCGCCGGAAGGGGCAATAAGTTACGCCCCTTGTGGACAAACAGCGGGCAGCGTACGTTCTCCTCCAGCGTATGCAGCGCGCGATGCACGCTCACACCGCTAAGGTTCAGCGCCTCGGCGGCTCGGGCGATATTGCCTTTCTCCATGAAGGCCATAAAAATGGCCAGCTTGCGAAAGGTGAGATCACTGGTGATGTCGGGGTTCATCTCAGCCTGCCTGCGTGATTAATCGGTTTGCAGCATGGCCTCGAGCTGCTCGTGCGCCTCCAGCCACGCCATTTCGCACTCTTCAAGACCCGCTTTTGCCTTCGCCTGTTGCTGCAGACACTCGGTAAGTTCTGCTTTACGGCTTTGGTCATACAGGCCGCTGTCTCCGAGCTTCTCTTCCGCCTGCGCTAGCTGGGCATTGAGTTTTTCCATCTCTTTTTCGAGGCGGGTGATCTCTTTGCGCAGTGGTTGCGTTTGGGTTCGCAATTCGGCTTCACGGCGTTTCTGGTCTTTGCGGGCCTGCGCACTGTTGGCATTGTCTTTCGGTGCGTCGGTCGGCTGGCTTTCCTGTTTCTGAATGTCGCTCAGCCACTGCTGATAATCTTCCAGATCGCCATCGAACGGTTCGACTTTCCCGTCGTGCACCAGGTATAAATCGTCCGTAGTGGAGCGCAGCAGATGACGGTCATGCGACACCACCACCAACGCGCCTTCAAATTCGATTAACGCTTCGGTCAGCGCCTGACGCATGTCGAGATCAAGGTGGTTGGTGGGTTCATCGAGCAGCAACAGGTTCGGGCGCTGCCAGACGATCAGCGCCAGTACCAGGCGTGCTTTTTCGCCCCCGGAGAAGCGGCGGGTCTCTTCGCTGACTTTGTCGCCCTGGAAACCAAAACCGCCGAGATAATCACGCAGCTTTTGCTCCAGCTCCTGCGGGGCCATACGCGCCAGATGCTGTAACGGCGATTCGTCGGCACGCAAGAACTCCAACTGATGCTGGGCGAAATAGCCAAGCTTGATGCCCTTCGCCAGACCGATGTCGCCGCTAAACGGCGTCAGTTCACCGGCCAGCAGTTTAATCAGCGTCGATTTACCCGCACCGTTGCGGCCCAGCAACCCGATACGCGACCCTGGCACCAGGTTGAGCTTAATAGAGTCGAGGATGACGCGGTCGCCATAGCCGGCGCTGATTTTTTCCATTTTCAGCAGCGGATTGGGCAGGCTTTCTGGCGCACGGAAGCTAAAGTGGAACGGGTTATCCACGTGGGCCGGGGCGATAAGCTCCATACGCTCAAGCATTTTGATGCGGCTTTGCGCCTGCTTCGCTTTGCTGGCTTTGGCCTTGAAGCGATCGATGAAACTTTGCAGATGCGCCACGCGCTCCTGCTGGCTTTCGTACATTGCCTGCTGCTGCGCCAGACGGGTTGCGCGCTGACGCTCGAAGGAGCTGTAGTTGCCGGTGTATTCGAACATGGTTTGCTGTTCGATATGAATAATTTTATCGACCACCGGATCGAGAAAGTCACGATCGTGGGAGATAAGAATCAGAGTGCCCTGATAGCTCTTTAGCCACTTTTCCAGCCAGATTACCGCATCGAGATCGAGGTGGTTGGTCGGTTCATCGAGCAGCAGCAGGTCGGAGCGGCAAATCAGCGCCTGCGCGAGGTTAAGACGCATACGCCAGCCGCCTGAGAAATCGCTGACCGGACGTTCGAGCTGCTCGTTAGAAAAACCCAGACCGTGTAGCAAACTGGAGGCGCGCGAACGGATAGTCCAGGCGTCGATAGCGTCGAGCTTGCCGTGGACGGTGGCGATGGCGTGTCCGTCATTGCGTTCGTTGGCGGCGTTCAGCTCTGCTTCGAGACGACGGTATTCGCGATCGCCATCAATTACATAGTCGAGTGCAGGCATCGGCAGGGCTGGGGTTTCCTGATTTACCCACGCCAGTTGCCAGTTATTGGGAAAGGTAAAACTACCGCCATCAGCGCTGAGCTCGTTTTTCAAAAGCGCCAGCAACGTAGATTTGCCGCAGCCGTTTTTGCCCACCAGGCCGACTTTCTGACCCGGGTTGATGGTAGCTGTGGCGTTATCCAGCAGGACACGCACGCCGCGACGAATTTGTAACGAGGAGAAAACAATCATAAGGCGCCGTATGTTCAGACTATGTTAATTTGTCATTATGATAATGTAAGTAGTGAGCGGTTTCGCCTCACCAGGCCCGCAATGGTAGCCCAAAACAAAGAATTTAGACAAAATCATTCTGGCCGCTGAATGCGGTAATAAAAATGACAGGTTTTACACCCGGGAGGGGGATGATGTCCCAGACAGCGAAAGTACTGCTGCTGTATGCCCATCCGGAATCACAGGACTCGGTGGCAAATCGAGTTTTGCTCAAGCCGGCAAAGCAACTGCACAATGTCACCGTGCATGACCTCTATGCACACTATCCAGACTTTTTTATTGATATTCCCCGGGAGCAGGCGCTGCTGCGCGAGCATGAGGTTATTGTTTTCCAACATCCGCTTTATACCTACAGCTGCCCGGCGTTGCTGAAAGAGTGGTTTGATCGCGTGCTTACGCGCGAATTCGCCAGCGGCCCGGGAGGGAGTCAGCTCGCGGGAAAGTACTGGCGTAGTGTCATCACCACCGGTGAGCCGGAGGCGGCCTATCGCCATGACGGGCTCAACCGTTATCCCATAAGCGATATTCTGCGCCCTTTTGAGTTAACGGCGGCCATGTGCCGCATGCACTGGATGAATCCCATCATTATTTACTGGGCGCGCAGGCAGCCGCCAGAAGCGCTGGCAAACCATGCGAAAGCCTACGGCGACTGGCTGGCCTCGCCAATCATGACGGGAGGCCTGTAATGGAAGGTTCGGATTTATTGCTGGCTGGCGTCCTGTTTCTTTTCGCTGCGGTGGTGGCGGTTCCGCTTGCTGCCAGGTTAGGAATCGGCGCGGTGCTCGGTTACTTGCTGGCGGGGATTGCCATTGGCCCCTGGGGGCTCGGTTTCATCAGCGATGTCGATGAAATCCTGCACTTTTCGGAACTTGGTGTCGTCTTCCTGATGTTCATCATTGGACTGGAGTTAAATCCGTCAAAACTTTGGGCGCTGCGTCGCTCTATCTTTGGCGTAGGCGCCGCACAGGTGCTGATGAGCGCGGCCGTGCTGGCCGGATTACTGATGCTGACACAATTCTCCTGGCAGGCGGCGGTGATTGGCGGGATTGGTCTGGCGATGTCCTCTACCGCGATGGCGCTCCAGTTGATGCGTGAAAAAGGGATGAACCGTAGCGAATCCGGCCAGCTTGGCTTTTCGGTGCTCCTGTTTCAGGACTTAGCGGTGATCCCGGCGCTGGCGCTGGTACCGCTGTTGGCGGGTAACGGTGATGACCATCCTGACTGGGTAAAAATAGGCATCAAGGTGCTGGTGTTTGCGGGTGTGCTGGTTGGCGGGCGCTATCTGTTGCGCCCGGTGTTTCGCTTTATTGCCGCATCCGGCGTGCGGGAAGTTTTTACAGCCGCTACATTGTTACTGGTCCTCGGATCGGCGCTGTTTATGGATGCGCTGGGGTTGTCGATGGCGCTGGGCACCTTCATTGCGGGTGTGCTGCTGGCGGAAAGTGAATACCGTCATGAGCTGGAAATAGCCATCGATCCGTTTAAAGGACTGCTGTTAGGGTTGTTCTTTATTTCCGTCGGCATGGCGCTCAACCTTGGCGTGCTCTATACCCATCTGCTTTGGGTACTGGCGAGTGTTGCCGTGCTGGTGGCGGTGAAGACGGGAGTGCTCTATTCCCTGGCGCGTATCTATGGTCTGCGCAGTTCCGAGCGAATGCAGTTTGCCGGGGTGTTGAGCCAGGGGGGAGAATTTGCTTTTGTGCTTTTTTCCTCGGCATCCTCGCAACGCCTGTTCCACAATGATCAAATGGCGTTGCTACTGGTGACGGTCACCTTATCCATGATGACCACGCCAGCGCTGATGAAGCTCATCGATAAATTGCTGTCCCGGCGCTTTAACCAGCCAGAAGATGAAGACGAAATGCCGTGGGTGGACGACGATAAACCGCAGGTGATTGTGGTGGGATTCGGGCGTTTCGGTCAGGTGATTGGTCGTCTGCTGATGGCCAATAAAATGCGCATAACGGTACTGGAGCGGGATATCAGCGCCGTTAACCTGATGCGTAAATATGGCTATAAAGTGTATTACGGTGACGCCACGCAGCTTGAATTGTTGCGTTCTGCGGGGGCGGAAGAGGCCCAGTCCATCGTCATCACCTGTAACGATCCGGAAGATACGATGAAGCTGGTGGAACTGTGTCAGCAACATTTCCCGCAGCTTAAGATCATGGCGCGTGCGCGGGGCCGTGTGGAAGCACATGAGCTCTTGCAGGTGGGCGTGACACAATTTTCCCGTGAGACGTTTTCCAGTGCGCTTGAATTAGGCCGTAAGACGCTTATCTCGGTGGGGATGCACCCGCATCAGGCCCACCGTGCGCAGTTACACTTTAAGCGTCTCGATATGCGTATGCTGCGTGAGCTGATGCCAGTGCATACCGACACAATGCAAATTTCCCGTGTGCGGGAAGCGAGACGAGAGCTGGAAGAGATTTTTCAGCGTGAAATGCAGCAAGAGCGTCGCCAACTGGATGGCTGGGACGAGTTTGAATAAGGGGGAACCCATGGCAGTACGTAAACGTTTTATTGCCGGGGCCGTATGCCCGTCCTGCCAGGCGCAGGATTCGATGGCAATGTGGCGCGAGAATAATGTCGATATAGTTGAATGCGTTAAGTGCGGTCACCAGATGCGTGAGGCGGATAAAGAAGCCCGTGAACATGTCCGCAAAGATGAGCAAGTTATCGGGATCTTTCATCCGGACTAGCGATATACCCAGAGTTTTTTTAAGCTAAAGGGTACACAGGGGCGGATTTCCGTTACAATCTGCGCCAGCAATTTTCCCACGCTCAGGAGATATCATGAAAGTAGCAAAAGACCTGGTGGTCAGCCTGGCCTATCAGGTACGTACAGAAGACGGTGTATTGGTTGATGAGTCTCCGGTGAGTGCGCCGCTGGACTACCTGCATGGTCATGGTTCCCTGATCTCTGGCCTGGAAACAGCGCTGGAAGGTCACGACGTCGGCGACAAATTTGATGTTGCTGTAGGCGCGAATGACGCTTACGGTCAATACGACGAAAATCTGGTTCAGCGCGTTCCTAAAGACGTCTTCATGGGCGTTGACGAGCTGCAGGTTGGCATGCGTTTCCTGGCTGAAACAGACCAGGGCCCGGTACCGGTAGAAATTACCGAAGTGGAAGACGACCACGTTGTGGTTGACGGCAACCACATGCTGGCGGGTCAGAACCTGAAATTCAACGTTGAAGTTGTTGCTATTCGCGAAGCAACCGAAGAAGAACTGGCTCATGGTCACGTTCACGGTGCTCACGGCCATGATCACGATCACGACCATGGTCACGACGGTTGCTGCGGCGGCCACGGCCACGATCATGACCACGGTCATGAGCATGGCAAAGGTGGTTGCGGCGGTAATGGCGGTTGCGGCTGCCACTAATACCCGTCGTCTTTCCAGCCACAGCGGCATGGGCTACGCTTGCGAACCCCGGTCAGAGAGTGAACTATGCTCCGGGGAGTCCAGTAGCTTTATGTCTTGCGGTGACCAGGTAAATGTTCGGGCACAAAAAAAGCGGGAGATTCCCGCTTTTTTTACGTCTCAATAATGGGGCGGAGGCGTCTCTTCGGACTGTGAAGCGATGTGTGAGGGCTGGCTGGCTTTGAGTTTTTCTGCCATTAAGCGCATATGTTCGCGCAGCTTCGTCATTTCCAGTTCATGGGCAATGACCGTCTGGTTGAGCTCTTCAATGGTCATCTCCTGGAAGGCCAGTTTGCTTTCCAGTTCTGCCAGCCGCGCTTCCATTGTTAAATCGTTCATGGTGTACCTCGTATCAATGTTCTGCACGGTTATCGCCAGGATGACGGATTTTACTGAACTTTCACCCCGTCTGCAGCATCCGACTGGCGACGCGAAACTAATTTAAACAAAAATAGTCTGAAAACAGGCGATTTCAGGGGGAGACCTTATGTTGATTTCGCCCACAACGTTTTATAGTACGTTTCTCATTTACGTTTAACCCTGGGGTGAGATGCCCCGGCCCTGGAGATATGGATGAAATCACTGTTTAAAGTCACGCTGCTGGCGACCACGATGGCCGTTGCACTGAATGCGCCGCTGACCTTCGCTGCTGAAACCGCAACGAAAGATGCAACTGCAGCAGCAGCTGACAGCAAAGCGGCATTTAAAAATGACGACCAGAAATCCGCGTATGCGCTGGGTGCGTCACTGGGCCGCTACATGGAAAACTCCCTGAAAGAGCAAGAAAAACTGGGCATCAAACTGGACAAAGATCAGCTGATCGCAGGTGTTCAGGATGCGTTTGCTGATAAGAGCAAACTGACCGACCAGGAGATCGAACAGACTCTGCAGGCGTTTGAAACCCGCGTGAAGACAGCCGCGCAGGAAAAAATGGAAAAAGACGCTCTGGAAAACGAAACCAAGGGCAAAGCTTTCCGTGATGCGTTCGCTAAAGAGAAAGGCGTTAAAACCTCTTCTACTGGCCTGCTCTATCAGGTAGAGAAAGAAGGTACGGGTGATGCGCCGAAAGACAGCGATACCGTAGTCGTTAACTACAAAGGTACGCTGATTGACGGTAAAGAGTTCGACAACTCTTATACCCGTGGCGAGCCGCTCTCTTTCCGTCTTGATGGTGTTATCCCTGGCTGGACCGAAGGGCTGAAAAACATCAAGAAAGGCGGCAAAATCAAACTCGTGATTCCGCCAGAACTGGCTTACGGTAAAAACGGCGTTCCGGGTATTCCGGCTAACTCTACGCTGGTCTTTAACGTAGAACTGCTGGATATCAAACCAGCACCGAAAGCAGACGCATCTGCCGCGCCAGATGCAGCAGCTGCGCCTGATGCGCCAGCCGCTACGGGCGATAAGCCCGCTGACGCAAGCAAAAAATAATGATGTAAACGCCGCCGCCTTTTGAGCGGCGGTTTTTTTATTGCAGCACAGAGATACACATCATTCATATTGCTTCGGGGCGGGAATACCAGTATTTCCCACGCATACTCAAATCTGTGACCAGACAGCGCTGATGCCGCCAACAAAGAAGCAGTTTGAAGCATAAAATGTATATAATTCTGGAAAGCGTCACCCACGCTGTATTAATTTAATCCTCTGTGTAAATGTCGAGCCTGCCCTGAAAACATAACGACAGGCTCCTGAAAAGGAGTGCTTTTTTTCATGTCCAGGTCGCTTTTAACCAACGAAACCAGTGAACTTGATTTACTGGATCAACGTCCTTTCGATCAAACAGACTTCGATATTCTTAAGTCATACGAAGCCGTTGTGGACGGGTTAGCGATGCTCATTGGTTCTCACTGCGAAATTGTTTTGCACTCCCTGCAGGATCTGAAATGTTCCGCCATTCGTATCGCTAACGGCGAGCACACCGGGCGTAAAATCGGTTCGCCGATTACTGACCTTGCATTGCGTATGCTGCATGATATGACCGGTGCGGACAGTAGCGTGTCCAAGTGCTACTTCACGCGCGCGAAAAGCGGCGTTTTAATGAAATCGGTGACTATTGCTATTCGTAATCGCGATCATCGGGTCATTGGTCTGTTGTGCATCAACATGAACCTTGACGTGCCGTTCTCGCAAATCATGAACACCTTTATCCCGCCAGAAACACCGGATGCAGGTTCGTCTGTCAACTTTGCCTCTTCGGTAGAGGATCTGGTAACTCAGACCCTTGAGTTCACGATTGAAGAAGTGAATGCCGATCGTAACGTTTCCAATAACGCCAAGAATCGCCAAATCGTTCTGAACCTCTACGAAAAAGGTATCTTCGATATCAAAGATGCCATCAACCAGGTGGCGGATCGTTTGAATATCTCCAAGCACACCGTTTATCTGTATATCCGTCAGTTCAAAAGCGGCGACTTCTCCGGGCAGGATCGGTAATGCGTTTTGCCTTAATGGTCACCGGCCCGGCTTATGGTTCCCAGCAGGCGAGCAGTGCCTGGCAGTTTGCCTGCGCGCTGCTCGCCAGTGGGCATGAGCTGGATTGTGTCTTTTTCTACCAGGACGGGGTCAGCAATGCGAACGTGTTGACCTCTCCCGCCTCGGACGAGTTTGATCTCGTTCGCGCATGGCAACGTCTGCATGAGCAGCATCAGGTTGCATTGCATATCTGCGTTGCGGCGGCGCTGCGTCGGGGCGTTGTTGATGAAAACGAGGCCAGTCAACAGTGCTTGCCTTGCGCTAATCTCCAGCCGGGGTTCACGCTCTCGGGCCTGGGGGCGCTGGCCGAAGCGGCATTAACGTGCGATCGTGTGGTGCAATTTTAATGAAACGTATCGCTTTTATCTTTAGCTCTGCGCCGCATGGATCTGCTGCCGGACGTGAAGGCCTTGATGCATTAATGGCCGCGTCCGCTTTTACCGATGATATCGGCGTGTTTTTTATCGGTGACGGTGTCTTCCAGTTGCTGGTGAATCAGCAGCCGAACGCTATCCTGGCACGAGATTACATCGCGACCTTTAAAGTTCTTCCTCTTTATGACATCGAAACCTGTTGGGTTTGCCAGGCATCGCTTCGCGAGCGTGGCCTGAGTGATGCGACGCAATTTGTGTTACCAGCGCAACTGCTGGAGCCGGATGCGCTTCGCGATCAATTAGATGGGTACGATGTTGTCATGACGTTTTGAGGCATTTATGTTGCACACTTTGACTCATTCTCCCTGGCAATGTGATATGGCAACGTTACTGCGAACCGTACGCAGTGGGGACGATCTTTTATTGCTTTCCGATGGTGTGATTGCGGCTCTGGAAGGCGGGCAGTACCTTGAGTTGCTGCTAAATGCCCCCATAACGGTGCATGCGCTGAATGAAGATATTGATGCGCGGGGTCTGTCTGGTCAAATTTCGAGCAGTGTCGTCAGGGTTGGCTATAATGATTTCGTTAGCCTGGCGGTAAAACACGAGACTCAGATGCGTTGGTGATACGGGATCGTTGTATATTTCTTGACACCTTTTCAGCACAGCCATAAAATTCTGCGTCCTCATATTATATGAGGTCGATTTATTACGTGTTTACGAAGCAAAAGCTAAAACCAGGAGCTATTTAATGGCAACAGTTAACCAGCTGGTACGCAAACCACGTGCACGCAAAGTTGCGAAAAGCAACGTGCCTGCGCTGGAAGCATGCCCGCAAAAACGTGGCGTATGTACTCGTGTATATACTACCACTCCTAAAAAACCGAACTCCGCACTGCGTAAAGTATGTCGTGTTCGTCTGACTAACGGTTTTGAAGTGACTTCCTACATCGGTGGTGAAGGTCACAACCTGCAGGAGCACTCCGTGATCCTGATCCGTGGCGGTCGTGTAAAAGACCTCCCGGGTGTTCGTTACCACACCGTTCGTGGTGCGCTTGACTGCTCCGGTGTTAAAGACCGTAAGCAAGCACGCTCCAAGTATGGCGTGAAACGTCCTAAGGCTTAATGGTTCTCCGTTAAGTAAGGCCAAACGTTTTAAATTAATGTCAAACTAAACTCTTTGAGTTTTGGACAATCCTGAATTAACAACGGAGTATTTCCATGCCACGTCGTCGCGTCATTGGTCAGCGTAAAATTCTGCCGGATCCGAAGTTCGGATCAGAACTGCTGGCTAAATTTGTAAATATCCTGATGGTAGATGGTAAAAAATCTACTGCCGAATCTATCGTATACAGCGCGCTTGAGACCCTGGCTCAGCGTTCTGGTAAAAACGAACTGGAAGCATTCGAAGTCGCTCTCGAAAACGTGCGCCCGACTGTAGAAGTTAAGTCTCGCCGCGTTGGTGGTTCTACTTATCAGGTTCCAGTTGAAGTCCGTCCGGTTCGTCGCAATGCTCTGGCAATGCGTTGGATCGTTGAAGCTGCTCGTAAACGCGGTGATAAATCCATGGCTCTGCGCCTGGCGAACGAACTTTCTGATGCTGCAGACAACAAAGGTACTGCAGTTAAGAAACGTGAAGACGTTCACCGTATGGCAGAAGCCAACAAGGCGTTCGCACACTACCGTTGGTAATCCCTTCGGTTTAGTCACCAGGCGGGCGCTTCGGTGCCCGCTCTGGCTCACTTAATCTGAACGTCTAAAGCAATAAACGAGGAATCAAATGGCTCGTACAACACCCATCGCACGCTACCGTAACATCGGTATCAGTGCGCACATCGACGCCGGTAAAACCACGACTACCGAACGTATTCTGTTCTACACCGGTGTAAACCACAAAATCGGTGAAGTTCACGACGGCGCCGCTACCATGGACTGGATGGAGCAGGAGCAGGAACGTGGTATCACCATCACTTCCGCTGCAACTACTGCATTCTGGTCTGGTATGGCCAAACAGTATGAACCGCATCGCGTAAACATCATCGACACCCCGGGGCACGTTGACTTCACCATCGAAGTAGAACGTTCCATGCGTGTTCTTGATGGCGCGGTAATGGTTTACTGCGCAGTTGGTGGTGTTCAGCCGCAGTCTGAAACCGTATGGCGTCAGGCAAACAAATATAAAGTTCCGCGTATCGCGTTCGTTAACAAAATGGACCGTATGGGCGCGAACTTCCTGAAAGTTGTTGGTCAGATCAAAACCCGTCTGGGCGCGAACCCTGTTCCGCTGCAGCTGGCGATTGGTGCTGAAGAAGGTTTCACCGGTGTTGTTGACCTGGTGAAAATGAAAGCCATCAACTGGAATGATGCAGACCAGGGCGTTACCTTCGTTTACGAAGATATCCCGGCTGACATGCAGGACCTGGCTGACGAATGGCACCAGAACCTGATCGAGTCCGCAGCTGAAGCGTCTGAAGAGCTGATGGAAAAATACCTGGGCGGCGAAGAGCTGACCGAGGAAGAGATCAAGAAAGCGCTGCGTCAGCGTGTTCTGAACAACGAAATCATCCTGGTAACCTGTGGTTCTGCATTTAAGAACAAAGGTGTTCAGGCGATGCTGGATGCGGTAATTGATTACCTGCCTGCACCGACTGACGTACCGGCAATCAACGGTATTCTGGACGACGGTAAAGATACCCCGGCTGAACGTCACGCAAGTGATGACGAGCCGTTCTCTGCGCTGGCATTCAAAATCGCTACCGACCCGTTCGTAGGTAACCTGACGTTCTTCCGCGTGTACTCTGGCGTGGTTAACTCTGGTGATACCGTACTGAACTCCGTGAAAGCGGCTCGTGAACGTTTTGGTCGTATCGTGCAGATGCACGCGAACAAACGTGAAGAGATCAAAGAAGTTCGCGCGGGCGATATCGCTGCAGCTATCGGTCTGAAAGACGTGACCACCGGTGACACCCTGTGTAACCCGGATCACCCGATCATTCTGGAGCGTATGGAATTCCCGGAACCGGTAATCTCCATCGCAGTAGAACCGAAAACCAAAGCTGACCAGGAAAAAATGGGTCTGGCTCTGGGCCGTCTGGCTAAAGAAGACCCGTCTTTCCGTGTATGGACTGACGAAGAATCTAACCAGACCATCATCGCTGGTATGGGTGAACTGCACCTCGATATCATCGTTGACCGTATGAAACGTGAATTCAACGTTGAAGCTAACGTAGGTAAACCTCAGGTTGCTTACCGTGAAGCGATTCGTCAGAAAGTTACCGATGTTGAAGGTAAACACGCGAAACAGTCTGGTGGTCGTGGTCAGTATGGTCATGTTGTTATCGACATGTACCCGCTGGAGCCGGGCTCAAATCCGAAAGGTTACGAGTTCATCAACGACATTAAAGGTGGTGTAATTCCTGGCGAATACATCCCGGCCGTTGATAAAGGCATCCAGGAGCAGCTGAAATCTGGTCCGCTGGCTGGTTACCCGGTAGTTGACATGGGCGTGCGTCTGCACTTCGGTTCTTACCATGACGTTGACTCCTCTGAACTGGCGTTTAAACTGGCTGCGTCTATTGCCTTTAAAGAAGGCTTTAAGAAAGCAAAACCAGTTCTGCTTGAGCCGATCATGAAGGTTGAAGTAGAGACTCCGGAAGAGAACACTGGTGACGTTATTGGTGACTTGAGCCGTCGTCGCGGTATGCTGCGCGGTCAGGAATCCGAAGTGACTGGCGTTAAGATCCACGCTGAAGTACCGCTGTCTGAAATGTTCGGATACGCAACTCAGCTGCGTTCTCTGACCAAAGGTCGCGCATCGTACACTATGGAATTCCTGAAGTATGATGATGCCCCGAACAACGTTGCTCAGGCCGTAATCGAAGCCCGTGGTAAATAAGCCGCAGGGTTAAAACCAAAGTCCCGTGCTCTCTCCATAAGGGGGGAGCACTATAGTAAGGAATATAGCCGTGTCTAAAGAAAAATTTGAACGTACAAAACCGCACGTTAACGTCGGCACCATCGGCCACGTTGACCACGGTAAAACTACTCTGACTGCTGCAATCACTACCGTTCTGTCCAAAACTTACGGTGGCCAGGCTCGTGCATTCGACCAGATCGATAACGCGCCGGAAGAAAAAGCACGTGGTATCACCATCAACACCTCTCACGTTGAGTACGATACTGCGATCCGTCACTACGCACACGTAGACTGCCCGGGCCACGCCGACTATGTTAAAAACATGATCACCGGTGCTGCGCAGATGGACGGCGCGATCCTGGTTGTTGCTGCGACTGACGGCCCGATGCCGCAGACTCGTGAGCACATCCTGCTGGGTCGTCAGGTAGGCGTTCCGTACATCATCGTGTTCCTGAACAAATGCGACATGGTTGATGACGAAGAGCTGCTGGAACTGGTTGAAATGGAAGTTCGTGAACTTCTGTCTCAGTACGATTTCCCGGGCGACGACACCCCGATCGTTCGTGGTTCTGCTCTGAAAGCGCTGGAAGGCGAAGCTGAGTGGGAAGCGAAAATCATCGAACTGGCTGGCCACCTGGATACCTATATCCCGGAACCAGAGCGTGCGATTGACAAGCCGTTCCTGCTGCCGATCGAAGACGTATTCTCCATCTCCGGTCGTGGTACCGTTGTTACTGGTCGTGTAGAGCGCGGTATCATCAAAGTGGGTGAAGAAGTTGAAATCGTTGGTATCAAAGATACTGCGAAATCTACCTGTACCGGCGTTGAAATGTTCCGCAAACTGCTGGACGAAGGCCGTGCTGGTGAGAACGTTGGTGTTCTGCTGCGTGGTATCAAACGTGAAGAAATCGAACGTGGTCAGGTACTGGCTAAGCCGGGCACCATCAAGCCGCACACCAAGTTCGAATCCGAAGTGTATATTCTGTCCAAAGACGAAGGCGGCCGTCATACTCCGTTCTTCAAAGGCTACCGTCCGCAGTTCTACTTCCGTACAACTGACGTGACTGGCACCATCGAACTGCCGGAAGGCGTAGAGATGGTAATGCCGGGCGACAACATCAAAATGGTTGTTACCCTGATCCACCCGATCGCGATGGACGACGGTCTGCGTTTCGCAATCCGTGAAGGCGGCCGTACTGTAGGCGCGGGCGTTGTAGCAAAAGTTCTGGGCTAATTACTCGTTAATTAGTTTTGAATTGAAAAGGGCGCTAAGGCGCCCTTTTTGCTGCCTGCCTTCTTACTGTCTGCCATCATATTTGTTCGCATTTTTTCTCATTATCCCACCATACAAAGGTCGCTGTGCTATTGTAATCATAACTATTCTCATTTACACTTTGCGCATAAATTGAACGGGAGTGATTATGTACGTTTGTTTGTGTAATGGTGTAAGTGATAAAAAAATTCGCCAGGCTGTACGCCAGTTCCATCCTCAATCATTCCAGCAATTGCGCAAGTTTATTCCTGTGGGAAATCAGTGTGGTAAGTGCGTACGCGCTGCTCGCGAAATCATGCAGGATGAGTTGCTGCAGATCCCGGAATATAAAGAAACCGCCTGAGTCTTCTGCTTTTTTTTGACTTCCCTGTAGCCCGATCTACGCTTCAATGAGTGGAAGCGGAGGGACTATAATGAAAGGTGATGTCAAAGTTATAAATTATCTCAATAAGTTATTGGGAAACGAGCTTGTCGCAATCAACCAGTATTTTCTCCATGCGAGAATGTTCAAGAACTGGGGCCTGATGCGCCTTAATGATGTTGAATATCATGAATCCATCGATGAAATGAAACACGCCGATAAATACATCGAGCGTATTTTGTTTCTTGAAGGCATTCCAAATCTGCAAGATCTGGGCAAACTCGGTATCGGTGAAGACGTTGAAGAGATGCTACAGTCCGATTTACGACTGGAGTTGGAAGGCGCCAGAGATTTGCGTGAAGCCATTGCCTACGCTGACAGCGTGCATGATTATGTCAGCCGGGACATGATGATTGAAATCCTGGCTGATGAAGAAGGCCATATTGACTGGCTGGAAACCGAGCTGGACCTTATCGGCAAGATTGGTTTGCAGAACTATCTCCAGTCGCAAATCAAGGTTCAAGATTAACCATCGACCTAAAGATGCTTTGGTAAGCCATGAACAAACCCGCGCCCGCCAGGAATGGACCAAAAGGCAGCGGGTTTTTTATTATCTGCATGCTTCTGCGTCTTATGGACATAAGGCAAGCGGCGCCGGACGCAAGTGATGCGGCAACAAAGACAAGCATGGGTAAGGCTTCCCAGCCATGCCAGGCACCCAGGGCCGCCAGAAATTTCACATCACCATAGCCGAGTCCTTCCTTATTACGTAGGAAGCGATACCCCCAATAAAGTGCCGCGAATCCGACGTAGCCCGCAATAGCTCCTAATACCTTTTCCTGTAACAGCATGGGATTGAACCAGCCACAATAAAACAGCCCACTCCAGAGAAGAGGGCAGGTGAAGCGATCGGGTAGAAGGCCCTGCCGGACGTCATACCAAACCAGTAATGTATTAAGTACAAGATAAATACATATAAAGAGAATTGTACCTGCCATATAACCTCCGCATGCTCGCTGATGATTGAGCATCAGCGATAGAGATAAACGGCAAAAGAGGGGCAAGCGCGCTCTTGCGTACAAGCTCCAGAAAAGATAACTGCCTTGCATAGCGCGGCAAGCGATGTGCGACGCTTCACGCACAGGCGTTTAATTTATAAACGCCCCTTGCGTAAATGCGAGATTTACGTATAATGCGCGGGCTTGTCGTAATTGACGGCTGGTTCGATATGAACCCTGATAGCGCATTTAGCTATCAAACAATGCTCCCAATCGGGGGGCTATGTAAGAACGGTTACACTCTCCCATCAATCGTAATGGGTATGAGGAGTAATCATTTCGTCTATAAAATAATTGGAGCTCTGGTCTCATGCAGAACCAAAGAATCCGTATCCGCCTGAAAGCGTTTGATCATCGTCTGATCGATCAATCAACCGCGGAAATCGTCGAGACTGCTAAGCGCACTGGTGCGCAAGTCCGTGGTCCGATCCCGCTGCCGACCCGCAAAGAGCGCTTCACCGTTCTGATCTCCCCGCACGTCAACAAAGACGCGCGCGATCAGTACGAAATCCGCACTCACAAGCGTCTGGTTGACATCGTTGAGCCAACCGAGAAAACCGTTGATGCTCTGATGCGTCTGGACCTGGCTGCCGGTGTAGACGTGCAGATCAGCCTGGGTTAATCAGGTCATCGAGCGATTGAGAGGTTGAAACAATGATTGGTTTAGTCGGTAAAAAAGTGGGTATGACCCGCATCTTCACTGAAGATGGCGTATCTATCCCAGTAACCGTAATCGAAGTTGAAGCAAACCGCGTTACTCAGGTTAAAGATCTGGCTAACGATGGCTACCGCGCTGTTCAGGTTACCACTGGTGCTAAAAAAGCTAACCGTGTAACCAAGCCGGAAGCGGGTCACTTCGCTAAAGCTGGCGTAGAAGCTGGCCGTGGTCTGTGGGAATTCCGTCTTGCTGACGGCGAAGAGTTCACCGTAGGTCAGAGCATTAGCGTTGAGCTGTTTGCCGAAGTTAAAAAAGTTGACGTAACTGGCACCTCTAAAGGTAAAGGTTTCGCAGGTACCGTTAAGCGCTGGAACTTCCGTACCCAGGACGCTACCCACGGTAACTCCTTGTCTCACCGCGTTCCGGGTTCTATCGGTCAGAACCAGACTCCGGGCAAAGTGTTCAAAGGCAAGAAAATGGCAGGTCAGCTGGGTAACGAACGTGTCACTGTTCAGAGCCTGGACGTAGTACGTGTTGACGCTGAGCGCAACCTGCTGCTGGTTAAAGGTGCGGTCCCGGGTGCAACCGGTAGCGACCTGATCGTTAAACCAGCTGTGAAGGCGTGAGGAGATAGCAATGGAATTAGTATTGAAAGACGCGCAGAGCGCGCTGACTGTTTCCGAAACTACCTTCGGTCGTGATTTTAACGAAGCGCTGGTACACCAGGTTGTTGTTGCTTATGCAGCTGGTGCACGTCAGGGTTCTCGTGCTCAGAAGACTCGTGCTGAAGTAACTGGTTCCGGTAAAAAACCGTGGCGCCAGAAAGGTACCGGCCGTGCGCGTTCTGGTTCTATCAAGAGCCCGATCTGGCGTTCTGGTGGCGTAACTTTCGCTGCGCGTCCGCAGGACCACAGTCAAAAAGTTAACAAAAAGATGTACCGCGGCGCGCTGAAAAGCATTCTGTCCGAACTGGTACGTCAGGATCGTCTGATCGTTGTCGAATCTTTCTCTGTAGAAGCGCCTAAAACTAAGCTGCTGGCACAGAAACTGAAAGACATGGCTCTGGAAGATGTGCTGATCATCACCGGTGAGCTGGACGAAAACCTGTTCCTGGCTGCGCGCAACCTGCACAAGGTTGACGTACGCGATGCAACTGGTATCGACCCGGTTAGCCTGATCGCCTTCGACAAAGTCGTAATGACTGCTGATGCTGTTAAGCAAGTTGAGGAGATGCTGGCATGATTCGTGAAGAACGTCTGCTGAAGGTGCTGCGCGCACCGCACGTTTCTGAAAAAGCGTCTACTGCGATGGAAAAAACTAACACCATCGTTCTCAAAGTTGCTAAAGACGCGACCAAAGCAGAAATCAAAGCTGCTGTGCAGAAACTGTTTGAAGTCGAAGTCGAAGTCGTTAACACCCTGGTTGTTAAAGGGAAAGTTAAACGTCACGGACAGCGTATCGGTCGTCGTAGCGACTGGAAAAAAGCTTACGTCACCCTGAAAGAAGGCCAGAATCTGGACTTCGTTGGCGGCGCTGAGTAAGTCGGAGGAGTAATACAATGGCAGTTGTTAAATGTAAACCGACATCTCCGGGTCGTCGCCACGTAGTTAAAGTGGTTAACCCTGAGCTGCACAAGGGCAAACCTTTTGCTCCGCTGCTGGAAAAAAACAGCAAATCCGGTGGTCGTAACAACAATGGCCGTATCACCACTCGTCACATCGGTGGTGGCCACAAGCAGGCTTATCGTCTGGTTGACTTCAAACGCAACAAAGACGGTATCCCGGCAGTTGTTGAGCGTCTTGAGTACGATCCGAACCGTTCCGCGAACATCGCGCTGGTTCTGTACAAAGATGGCGAACGCCGTTACATCCTGGCCCCTAAAGGCCTGAAAGCTGGCGACCAGATTCAGTCTGGCGTTGATGCTGCAATCAAAGCAGGCAACACCCTGCCGATGCGCAATATCCCGGTTGGTTCTACCGTTCATAACGTAGAAATGAAACCAGGTAAAGGCGGTCAGCTGGCACGTTCCGCTGGTACTTACGTTCAGATCGTTGCTCGTGATGGTGCTTATGTCACCCTGCGTCTGCGTTCTGGTGAAATGCGTAAAGTCGAAGCAGACTGCCGCGCTACTCTGGGCGAAGTTGGCAATGCTGAGCATATGCTGCGCGTTCTGGGTAAAGCAGGTGCTGCACGCTGGCGTGGTGTTCGTCCTACCGTTCGCGGTACTGCGATGAACCCAGTCGACCACCCACATGGTGGTGGTGAAGGTCGTAACTTTGGTAAGCACCCGGTAACTCCGTGGGGCGTTCAGACCAAAGGTAAGAAGACCCGCAGCAACAAGCGTACTGATAAATTTATCGTACGTCGCCGTAGCAAATAATATTAGAGGATAAGCCATGCCACGTTCTCTCAAGAAAGGTCCTTTTATTGACCTGCACTTGCTGAAGAAGGTAGAGAAAGCGGTGGAAAGCGGAGACAAGAAGCCCCTGCGCACTTGGTCCCGTCGTTCAACGATCTTTCCTAACATGATCGGTTTGACCATCGCTGTCCATAATGGTCGTCAGCACGTTCCGGTATTTGTTTCCGACGAAATGGTCGGTCACAAACTGGGTGAATTCGCACCGACTCGTACTTATCGCGGCCACGCTGCTGATAAAAAAGCGAAGAAGAAATAAGGTAGGAGGAAGAGATGGAAACTTTAGCTCAACATCGCCATGCTCGTTCTTCTGCTCAGAAGGTACGCCTTGTTGCTGACCTGATTCGCGGTAAGAAAGTGTCGCAGGCCCTGGATATTCTGACCTACACCAATAAGAAAGCGGCTGTACTGGTCAAGAAAGTTCTGGAATCTGCCATTGCTAACGCTGAACACAACGATGGCGCTGACATTGACGATCTGAAAGTTGCGAAAATTTTCGTAGACGAAGGCCCGAGCATGAAGCGCATTATGCCGCGTGCAAAAGGTCGTGCAGATCGCATCCTGAAGCGCACCAGCCACATTACTGTGGTTGTGTCCGATCGCTGAGACTCTGGAGACTAGCAATGGGTCAGAAAGTACATCCTAATGGTATTCGCCTGGGTATTGTCAAACCTTGGAACTCTACCTGGTTCGCGAACACCAAAGAATTCGCTGACAACCTGGACAGCGATTTTAAAGTACGCCAGTACCTGACTAAGGAACTGGCTAAAGCGTCCGTATCTCGTATCGTTATCGAGCGTCCGGCTAAGAGCATCCGTGTGACCATTCACACCGCTCGCCCGGGTATCGTTATCGGTAAGAAAGGCGAAGACGTAGAAAAACTGCGCAAGGTCGTAGCGGATATCGCTGGCGTTCCTGCTCAGATCAATATCGCCGAAGTTCGTAAACCTGAACTGGACGCAAAACTGGTTGCTGACAGCATCACTTCTCAGCTGGAACGTCGTGTAATGTTCCGTCGTGCTATGAAGCGTGCTGTACAGAACGCAATGCGTCTGGGCGCTAAAGGTATCAAAGTTGAAGTTAGCGGCCGTCTGGGCGGCGCGGAAATCGCACGTACTGAATGGTACCGCGAAGGTCGTGTTCCGCTGCACACTCTGCGTGCTGACATTGACTACAACACCTCTGAAGCGCACACCACTTATGGTGTAATCGGCGTTAAAGTGTGGATCTTCAAAGGTGAGATCCTTGGTGGTATGGCTGCTGTTGAACAACCGGAAAAACCGGCTGCTCAACCGAAAAAGCAGCAGCGTAAAGGCCGTAAATAAGGAGCGTCGCTGATGTTACAACCAAAGCGTACAAAATTCCGTAAGGTGCACAAAGGCCGCAACCGTGGTCTGGCGCAGGGCACGGATGTGAGCTTCGGCACTTACGGTCTGAAAGCTGTTGGCCGTGGTCGTCTGACCGCTCGTCAGATTGAAGCAGCACGTCGTGCCATGACACGTGCAGTTAAGCGTCAGGGTAAGATCTGGATCCGTGTATTCCCGGACAAACCGATCACCGAGAAGCCGCTGGAAGTTCGTATGGGTAAAGGTAAAGGTAACGTGGAGTATTGGGTTGCCTTGATTCAGCCGGGTAAAGTCCTGTATGAAATGGACGGCGTTCCGGAAGAGCTGGCCCGTGAAGCCTTCGAGCTGGCAGCAGCAAAACTGCCGATTAAAACCACCTTTGTAACTAAGACGGTGATGTAATGAAAGCAAATGAGCTGCGTGAAAAAAGCGTTGAAGAGCTGAACGCTGAGCTGCTGAACCTGCTGCGTGAGCAGTTCAACCTGCGTATGCAGGCTGCAAGTGGCCAGCTGCAACAGACTCACCTGCTGAAGCAGGTTCGTCGTGATGTTGCACGCGTTAAGACTTTACTGACTCAGAAGGCGGGTGCGTAATGACCGATAAAATCCGTACTCTGCAAGGTCGCGTAGTTAGCGACAAAATGGAGAAATCCATTGTTGTTGCTATCGAACGTTTTGTGAAACACCCGATCTACGGTAAATTCATCAAGCGTACGACCAAACTGCACGTACATGACGAGAACAACGAATGCGGTATCGGCGACGTGGTTGAAATCCGCGAATGCCGTCCGCTGTCCAAGACTAAGTCCTGGACGCTGGTTCGCGTTGTAGAGAAAGCGGTTCTGTAATACAGTACGCATTCTCAATAATAAACGGTCCAGCGATGGGCCGTTTATTTTTTCTACCCATATCTAAGAAGCGGTGTTATAATGCCGCGCCCCCGATATGGGGCTTTTTTAACGACCCGTTTTTAGGGTCTCAGTAGTAGTTGACATTAGCGGAGCACTAAAATGATCCAAGAACAGACTATGCTGACCGTCGCCGACAACTCCGGTGCACGTCGCGTAATGTGTATCAAGGTTCTGGGTGGCTCGCACCGTCGCTACGCAGGCGTAGGCGACATCATCAAGATCACCATCAAAGAAGCAATTCCGCGTGGTAAGGTCAAAAAAGGTGATGTGCTGAAGGCGGTAGTGGTGCGCACCAAGAAGGGTGTTCGTCGCCCGGACGGTTCTGTCATTCGCTTCGATGGTAATGCATGCGTTATTTTAAACAATAACAGCGAGCAGCCTATCGGTACGCGTATTTTTGGGCCGGTAACTCGTGAACTTCGCAACGAGAAGTTCATGAAAATTATCTCTCTGGCACCAGAAGTACTCTAAGGAGCGAATCATGGCAGCGAAAATCCGTCGTGATGACGAAGTTATCGTGTTAACCGGTAAAGATAAAGGTAAACGCGGTAAAGTTAAGAATGTCCTGTCTTCCGGCAAGGTCATTGTTGAAGGTATCAACCTGGTTAAGAAACATCAGAAGCCGGTTCCGGCCCTGAACCAACCAGGCGGCATTGTTGAGAAAGAAGCAGCTATTCAGATCTCTAACATTGCACTCTTCAATGCGGCAACCGGCAAGGCTGACCGTGTAGGCTTTAGATTCGAAGACGGCAAAAAAGTCCGTTTCTTCAAGTCTAACAGCGAAACTATCAAGTAATTTGGAGTAGTACGATGGCGAAACTGCATGATTACTACAAAGACGAAGTAGTTAACAAACTCATGACTGAGTTTAACTACAATTCTGTCATGCAAGTCCCTCGGGTCGAGAAGATCACCCTGAACATGGGTGTTGGTGAAGCGATCGCTGACAAGAAACTGCTGGATAACGCAGCAGCTGACCTGGCAGCAATCTCCGGTCAAAAACCGTTGATCACCAAAGCACGCAAATCTGTTGCAGGCTTCAAAATCCGTCAGGGCTATCCGATCGGCTGTAAAGTAACTCTGCGTGGCGAACGCATGTGGGAGTTCTTTGAGCGCCTGATCACTATTGCTGTACCGCGTATCCGTGACTTCCGTGGCTTGTCCGCTAAGTCTTTCGACGGTCGTGGTAACTACAGCATGGGTGTCCGTGAGCAGATCATCTTCCCAGAAATCGACTACGATAAAGTCGACCGCGTGCGTGGTTTGGATATTACCATTACCACTACTGCGAAATCTGATGAAGAAGGCCGTGCTCTGCTGGCTGCCTTTGACTTCCCGTTCCGCAAGTAAGGTAGGGTTACTTAATGGCTAAGCAATCAATGAAAGCACGCGAAGTAAAGCGCGTAGCTTTAGCTGATAAATTCTTCGCTAAACGCGCTGAACTGAAAGCTATCATCTCTGATGTGAACGCAACCGACGAAGATCGTTGGAATGCCGTTCTCAAGCTGCAGACTCTGCCGCGTGATTCCAGCCCGTCTCGTCAGCGTAATCGCTGCCGTCAAACTGGTCGTCCGCACGCTTTCCTGCGGAAGTTCGGGTTGAGCCGTATTAAGGTCCGTGAAGCCGCTATGCGCGGTGAAATCCCGGGTCTGAAAAAGGCTAGCTGGTAATTGTCACCAATTGAATCACGGGAGTAAAGACAGATGAGCATGCAAGATCCGATCGCGGATATGCTGACCCGTATCCGTAACGGTCAGGCCGCGAACAAAGCTGCGGTCACCATGCCTTCCTCCAAGCTGAAAGTGGCAATTGCCAACGTGCTGAAGGAAGAAGGTTTTATTGAAGATTTCAAAATCGAAGGCGACACCAAGCCTGAACTGGAAGTAGCTCTTAAATACTTCCAGGGCAAAGCTGTTGTAGAAAGCATTCAGCGTGTCAGCCGCCCAGGTCTGCGCATCTATAAGAAAAAAGATGAGCTGCCGAAAGTTATGGGTGGTCTGGGTATTGCAGTTGTTTCTACCTCTAAAGGTGTTATGACTGATCGTGCAGCGCGCCAGGCTGGTCTTGGTGGCGAAATTATCTGCTACGTAGCCTAATCGGAGGAAAAAATGTCTCGTGTTGCTAAAGCACCGGTCGTTATTCCTGCCGGCGTTGATGTAAAACTCAACGGTCAGGTTATCACGATCAAAGGTAAAAACGGCGAGCTGACTCGTACTCTCAACGATGCTGTTGAAGTGAAACATGCAGATAACGCTCTGACTTTCGGTCCGCGTGATGGTTACGCAGACGGTTGGGCTCAGGCTGGTACCGCGCGTGCCCTGCTGAACTCAATGGTTATCGGTGTTACCGAAGGCTTCACTAAGAAGCTGCAGCTGGTTGGTGTAGGTTACCGTGCAGCGGTTAAAGGGAATGCAGTAAACCTGGCTTTAGGTTTCTCTCATCCTGTTGACCATCAACTGCCGGCTGGCATCACTGCAGAGTGCCCGACTCAAACTGAAATCGTGCTGAAAGGCGCTGATAAACAGTTGATCGGTCAGGTTGCAGCTGATCTGCGCGCCTACCGTCGTCCTGAGCCTTACAAAGGCAAGGGTGTTCGTTACGCCGACGAAGTCGTGCGTACCAAAGAGGCTAAGAAGAAGTAAGGTAACACTATGGATAAGAAATCTGCTCGTATCCGTCGTGCGACCCGCGCACGCCGCAAGCTCAAAGAGCTGGGCGCAACTCGCCTGGTGGTACATCGTACCCCGCGTCATATTTACGCACAGGTAATTGCACCGAACGGTTCTGAAGTTCTGGTAGCTGCTTCTACTGTAGAAAAAGCTATCTCTGAACAACTGAAGTACACCGGTAACAAAGACGCGGCTGCAGCTGTGGGTAAAGCTGTCGCTGAACGCGCTCTGGAAAAAGGCATCAAAGATGTGTCCTTTGACCGTTCCGGGTTCCAATATCATGGTCGTGTCCAGGCACTGGCAGATGCTGCCCGTGAAGCTGGCCTTCAGTTCTAAGGTAGAGGTGTAAGATGGCTCACATCGAAAAACAAGCTGGCGAACTGCAGGAAAAGCTGATCGCGGTAAACCGCGTATCTAAAACCGTTAAAGGTGGTCGTATTTTCTCCTTCACAGCTCTGACTGTGGTAGGTGACGGTAACGGTCGCGTAGGTTTTGGTTACGGTAAAGCGCGTGAAGTTCCAGCAGCGATCCAGAAAGCGATGGAAAAAGCCCGTCGCAATATGATTAACGTCGCGCTGAACCACGGCACCCTGCAGCACCCGGTTAAGGGTACTCACACGGGTTCTCGTGTATTCATGCAGCCGGCTTCCGAAGGTACCGGTATCATCGCCGGTGGTGCAATGCGCGCCGTTCTGGAAGTCGCTGGGGTTCATAACGTTCTGGCTAAAGCATATGGTTCCACCAACCCGATCAACGTGGTTCGTGCAACTATTGATGGCCTGGAAAATATGAATTCTCCAGAAATGGTCGCTGCCAAGCGTGGTAAATCCGTTGAAGAAATTCTGGGGAAATAAACCATGGCAAAGACTATTAAAATTACTCAAACCCGCAGTGCAATCGGTCGTCTGCCGAAACACAAGGCAACGCTGCTTGGCCTGGGTCTGCGTCGTATTGGTCACACCGTAGAGCGCGAGGATACTCCTGCTGTTCGTGGTATGGTCAACGCGGTTTCCTTCATGGTTAAAGTTGAGGAGTAAGAGATGCGTTTAAATACTCTGTCTCCGGCCGAAGGCTCCAAAAAGGCGGGTAAACGCCTGGGTCGTGGTATCGGTTCTGGCCTCGGTAAAACCGGTGGTCGTGGTCACAAAGGTCAGAACTCTCGTTCTGGCGGTGGCGTACGTCGCGGTTTCGAGGGTGGTCAGATGCCTCTGTACCGTCGTCTGCCGAAATTCGGTTTCACTTCTCGTAAAGCAATGATCACTGCAGAGGTCCGCCTCTCTGATCTGGCTAAAGTAGAAGGCGACGTAGTTGACCTGAACACGCTGAAAGCAGCAAACATTATCGGTATCCAGATCGAGTTCGCGAAAGTGATCCTGTCTGGTGAAGTTTCTACTCCGGTAACTGTTCGTGGCCTGCGTGTTACTAAAGGCGCTCGTGCTGCTATCGAAGCTGCTGGCGGTAAAATCGAGGAATAAGTAGCAGATGGCTAAACAACCGGGATTAGATTTTCAAAGTGCCAAAGGTGGCTTAGGCGAGCTGAAACGCAGACTGCTGTTTGTTATCGGTGCGCTTATTGTGTTCCGTATTGGCTCTTTTATTCCGATCCCTGGTATTGATGCCGCTGTACTTGCCAAACTGCTTGAGCAACAGCGAGGCACCATCATTGAAATGTTTAACATGTTCTCTGGTGGTGCTCTCAGCCGTGCTTCTATCTTCGCTCTGGGTATTATGCCGTACATCTCGGCATCAATTATTATCCAGCTGCTGACGGTCGTTCATCCGGCCCTGGCAGAACTGAAGAAAGAAGGGGAATCTGGTCGTCGTAAGATTAGCCAGTACACCCGTTACGGCACTCTGGTGCTGGCAATATTTCAGGCAACCGGTATTGCTACCGGTTTGCCGAATATGCCTGGTATGCAGGGCCTGGTTATTAACCCGGGCTTTGCATTCTATTTCACCGCTGTTGTGAGTCTGGTTACAGGGACAATGTTCCTGATGTGGCTCGGCGAACAGATTACTGAGCGTGGTATCGGTAACGGTATCTCAATCATTATCTTCGCCGGTATCGTTGCGGGACTCCCGCCAGCCATTGCCCATACTATCGAGCAAGCGCGTCAAGGCGACCTGCACTTCCTCCTGTTGCTGTTGGTTGCAGTATTAGTATTTGCAGTGACGTTCTTTGTTGTATTCGTTGAACGTGGTCAACGCCGCATTGTGGTAAACTACGCGAAACGTCAGCAGGGCCGTCGTGTCTATGCTGCTCAGAGCACACATTTGCCGCTGAAAGTGAATATGGCGGGGGTAATCCCGGCAATTTTCGCTTCCAGTATTATTCTGTTCCCGGCAACCATCGCGTCATGGTTCGGGGGCGGTACTGGTTGGAACTGGCTGACAACAATTTCGCTGTATTTGCAGCCTGGGCAACCGCTTTATGTGTTACTCTATGCGTCTGCAATCATCTTCTTCTGTTTCTTCTACACGGCGTTGGTTTTCAATCCGCGTGAAACAGCAGATAACCTGAAGAAGTCCGGTGCATTTGTACCAGGAATTCGTCCGGGAGAGCAAACGGCGAAGTATATCGATAAGGTAATGACACGCCTGACTTTGATTGGTGCGTTGTATATTACTTTTATCTGCCTGATCCCGGAGTTCATGCGTGATGCGATGAAAGTGCCGTTCTACTTCGGTGGGACCTCGCTGCTTATCGTTGTTGTCGTGATTATGGACTTTATGGCTCAAGTGCAAACTCTGATGATGTCAAGTCAGTACGAGTCTGCATTGAAGAAGGCGAACCTGAAAGGCTATGGCCGTTAATGGTCGCCCGAGAAGTTACGGAGAGTAAAAATGAAAGTTCGTGCTTCCGTCAAGAAATTATGCCGTAACTGCAAAATCGTTAAGCGTGATGGCGTCATCCGCGTGATTTGCAGTGCCGAGCCGAAACATAAACAGCGCCAAGGCTGATTATTTCGCATATTTTTCTTGCAAAGTTGGGTTGAGCTGGCTAGATTAGCCAGCCAATCTTTTGTATGTCTGTGCGTTTCCATTTGAGTATCCTGAAAACGGGCTTTTCAGCATGGTGCGTACAAGTAAAATTATAGGAGTGCATAGTGGCCCGTATAGCAGGCATTAACATTCCTGATCAGAAACATGCCGTGATCGCATTAACTTCGATCTACGGTGTCGGCAAGACCCGTTCCAAAGCCATCCTGGCTGCAGCGGGTATCGCTGAAGATGTTAAGATCAGTGAGCTGTCTGAAGAACAAATCGACACGCTGCGTGACGAAGTTGCCAAATTTGTCGTTGAAGGTGATCTGCGCCGTGAAATCAGCATGAGCATCAAGCGCCTGATGGATCTTGGTTGCTATCGCGGTTTGCGTCATCGTCGTGGTCTGCCAGTGCGCGGTCAGCGTACTAAGACCAACGCACGTACCCGTAAGGGTCCGCGCAAACCGATCAAGAAATAATCGGGGTGATTGAATAATGGCAAAGGCACCAATTCGTGCACGTAAACGTGTAAGAAAACAAGTCTCTGACGGCGTGGCTCATATCCATGCTTCTTTCAACAACACCATCGTTACTATTACTGATCGTCAGGGTAACGCATTGGGTTGGGCAACAGCCGGTGGTTCCGGTTTCCGTGGTTCTCGCAAATCCACTCCGTTCGCAGCTCAGGTTGCAGCAGAGCGTTGTGCAGAAGCCGTTAAAGAATACGGCATCAAGAATCTGGAAGTTATGGTCAAAGGTCCGGGTCCGGGTCGCGAATCTACTATTCGTGCTCTGAACGCCGCTGGTTTCCGCATCACTAATATTACTGATGTGACTCCGATCCCTCATAACGGTTGTCGTCCGCCGAAAAAACGTCGCGTATAACGCGCTCGTTTTCTAGGATTGTTGGAGAAAGAAAATGGCAAGATATTTGGGTCCTAAGCTCAAGCTGAGCCGTCGTGAGGGCACCGACTTATTCCTTAAGTCTGGCGTTCGCGCGATCGATACCAAGTGTAAAATTGAACAAGCTCCTGGCCAGCACGGTGCGCGTAAACCGCGTCTGTCTGACTATGGTGTGCAGTTGCGTGAAAAGCAAAAAGTTCGCCGTATCTACGGTGTGCTGGAGCGTCAGTTCCGTAACTACTATAAAGAAGCAGCACGTCTGAAAGGCAACACCGGTGAAAACCTGTTGGCTCTGCTGGAAGGTCGTCTGGACAACGTTGTATACCGTATGGGCTTCGGCGCCACTCGTGCAGAAGCACGCCAGCTGGTTAGCCACAAGGCTATCATGGTAAACGGTCGTGTTGTTAACATCGCTTCTTATCAGGTTAGTCCGAATGACGTTGTTAGCATTCGTGAGAAAGCGAAAAAGCAGTCTCGCGTGAAAGCCGCTCTGGAGCTGGCTGAGCAGCGTGAAAAGCCAACCTGGCTGGAAGTTGATGCTGGCAAGATGGAAGGCACGTTCAAGCGTAAGCCGGAGCGTTCTGATCTGTCTGCGGACATTAACGAACACCTGATCGTCGAGCTTTACTCCAAGTAAAGCTTAGTACCAAAGAGAGGACACAATGCAGGGTTCTGTGACAGAGTTTCTAAAACCGCGCCTGGTAGATATCGAGCAAGTGAGTTCGACGCACGCCAAGGTGACCCTTGAGCCTTTAGAGCGTGGCTTTGGCCATACTCTGGGTAACGCACTGCGCCGTATTCTGCTCTCATCGATGCCGGGTTGCGCGGTGACCGAGGTTGAGATTGATGGTGTACTTCATGAGTACAGCACCAAAGAAGGCGTTCAGGAAGATATCCTTGAAATCCTGCTCAACCTGAAAGGGCTGGCGGTGAGAGTTCAGGGTAAAGATGATGTTATTCTTACTCTGAATAAATCTGGCATTGGCCCTGTGACTGCAGCCGACATTACCCACGACGGTGATGTCGAAATCGTCAAGCCGCAGCACGTGATCTGCCACCTGACCGATGAGAACGCGTCTATTAGCATGCGTATCAAAGTTCAGCGCGGTCGTGGTTATGTGCCGGCTTCTGCCCGAATTCATTCGGAAGAAGATGAGCGCCCAATCGGCCGTCTGCTGGTCGACGCATGCTACAGCCCTGTAGAGCGTATTGCCTACAATGTTGAAGCAGCGCGTGTAGAACAGCGTACCGACCTGGACAAGCTGGTCATCGAAATGGAAACCAACGGCACAATCGATCCTGAAGAGGCGATTCGTCGTGCGGCCACCATTCTGGCTGAACAACTGGAAGCTTTCGTTGATTTACGTGATGTACGTCAGCCGGAAGTGAAAGAAGAGAAACCAGAATTCGATCCGATCCTGCTGCGCCCTGTTGACGATCTGGAATTGACTGTCCGCTCTGCTAACTGCCTCAAGGCAGAAGCTATCCACTATATCGGTGATCTGGTACAGCGTACCGAGGTTGAGTTGCTGAAAACGCCGAACCTGGGTAAAAAATCTCTCACCGAGATTAAAGATGTGCTGGCCTCACGTGGTCTGTCTCTGGGCATGCGCCTGGAAAACTGGCCGCCGGCAAGCATTGCTGACGAGTAACCGGATCACAGGTTAAGGTTTTACTGAGAAGGATAAGGTCATGCGCCATCGTAAGAGTGGTCGTCAACTGAACCGCAACAGCAGCCATCGCCAGGCTATGTTCCGCAACATGGCAGGTTCGCTGGTTCGTCATGAAATCATCAAGACGACCCTGCCGAAAGCGAAAGAACTGCGTCGCGTAGTTGAGCCGCTGATTACTCTTGCCAAGACTGATAGCGTTGCTAATCGTCGTCTGGCATTCGCCCGCACTCGTGATAACGAGATCGTGGCAAAACTGTTTAACGAACTGGGCCCGCGTTTCGCGAGCCGTGCCGGTGGTTACACTCGCATTCTGAAGTGTGGCTTCCGTGCAGGCGACAATGCGCCGATGGCATACATCGAGCTGGTTGATCGTTCTGAATCGAAAGCAGAAGCTGCTGCAGAGTAATCTGCAGTAACGTAAGAAAACCCGCTTCGGCGGGTTTTTTTATATCCTCAAAACCTCCATATTCTCTACAATATCTATAAGTTTTTCGTTCCTCTCCTGGAGGTGGTATGTGGTTACTTGACCAGTGGGCAGAACGACATATCCTCGATGCGCAGAAAAAAGGTGAATTTGAGCATTTGCCTGGTAACGGTAAACCGCTTGTCCTGGACGATGATTCGCATGTCCCGCCTGAACTACGCGCAGGGTTTCGTTTACTCAAAAATGCGGGCTGTCTTCCGCCTGAACTTGAATATCGTAAAGAAGCACTCGCTTTGTCAGACTTACTGGCTCATATACACCAGGATCATCCGGATTATCATGAAGTAAGTCGAAGATTGACGCTTCTGGAGCTGAAATTGAAGCAAGCTGGACTAAGTACAGAATTCCTTCGCGGCGAATATGCGGAAAAATTGATGCTGAAATTAGATGAGGAGTAGAGATGTTTCGCATTGGAGAATTAGCCAAACTGGCTGACGTTACCCCGGACACCATTCGCTACTATGAAAAACAGCAGATGATGGATCACGAGATCAGAACGGAGGGTGGCTTTCGCCTTTATTCGGACAATGACTTACAGCGTCTGAAATTTATCCGACATGCACGCCAGCTTGGATTTACGCTTGAGTCTATTCGTGAATTGCTCTCTATACGTATCGATCCTGAGCATCACACTTGCCAGGAATCCAAGAGCATTGTTCAGGCGCGATTGAGCGAGGTTGAAGCGAGAATTCAAGAATTGCAGATTATGCAACGCTCTCTACAGAAATTGAATGATGCTTGCTGTGGGAGTGCGCACAGTAGCGTCTATTGCTCTATACTCGAAGCCTTGGAGCAGGGGGCCAGCAGCGCTCCTTAGGGACATTGATTTTTGTTGCCAGCAAGCCTACACTTGCGCCGTTTTAAACCACAATCTGGAGAAATTATGAGCCACTATCAGCATAAGAAAGGGCAAATTAACAATAACGCCATCGAGGCATTGCTTCATGACCCTTTGTTCAGACAGCGAGTTGAGAAGAATAAGAAGGGGAAAGGGAGTTATTTACGCAAAGACAAACATGGTAAGAAAGGGAACTGGGAGGCCAGTGGCAAGCAAGCGAATCGCTTATTTACCACTGGCCTTCTGCTTAAAACAGCTTAATCAGGAGCGTTTATTTTGTTCTTTCAACAGATCGCGGATTTCTGTTAACAGCAATTCCTCTTTGCCAGGAGCCGGCGGTGCTTTGGGTTCATCTTCCTGTTTACGTTTGAGACGGTTAATCAATTTAATCGCCATGAAAATAGCAAACGCGACAATAATAAAGTCGAAAATATTCTGGATGAAGACACCGTAATGCATTACGACTGCCGGGACATCGCCTTGTGCTTCGCGTAAAGTTAGGGCAAATTGCTTAAAGTCTATTCCACCAATCAGTAACCCTAATGGCGGCATGATAATATCAGCAACCAGTGACGACACAATCTTGCCGAATGCTGCCCCAATGATCACACCTACTGCCAAATCAACTACATTTCCCCGCATCGCAAATTCGCGAAATTCTTTTAGCAAGCTCATGCTCTTCTCCTTGTGCTGTCAGACAAGTTAAGTCTAACAAATGTATTCTCGTTTTCCATTGAGGGTAAAAATTTGCTGAATTTTTTTAACATTGATAAAACCAGGGTTAAATAAAAGGCGCCGGTCTGGCGCCCGATAATTACAGGAAGAAAGGGCTGGGCTGGAACAGGCGCTCAACGTCGGTAATATATTTTTTGTCGGTAAGGAACATGATGACGTGGTCACCCTGTTCGATACGTAAATTATCGTTGGCGATCATCACATCATTACCGCGCACGACGGCACCGATAATTGTGCCTGGTGGCAGCTTAATCTCATCAATAACACGTCCGACGACACGCGAGGTACTCTCATCACCATGTGCCACAGCCTCTATTGCTTCGGCAACACCGCGGCGCAGCGATGACACACCGACGATATCTGCTTTGCGCACATGGCTTAGCAACGCAGAAATAGTGGCCTGCTGTGGTGAAATCGCAATATCGATCACGCTGCCCTGCACCAGATCGACGTAGGCACGGCGTTGAATGAGCACCATGACTTTCTTGGCGCCCATTCGCTTGGCCAACATGGCGGACATGATATTCGCCTCATCATCGTTGGTGACGGCAATGAAGAGATCCATTTGATCAATATGTTCTTCTGCGAGCAGTTCCTGATCCGACGCATCACCATAAAACACAATGGTGTTTTGTAGTTTTTCCGCCAGTTCCGCCGCGCGTTGTTGATCGCGCTCGATCAATTTAACGCTGTAATCTTTTTCCAGGCGCATTGCCAGGCCAGCGCCGATATTCCCGCCGCCAACCAGCATGATGCGCTTATAGGGTTTTTCAAGACGCTGTAACTCGCTCATCACGGCGCGAATATGTTGAGACGCGGCGATGAAAAAGACTTCATCACCGGCTTCGACAATCGTTGAACCCTGTGGGCGAATAGGGCGGTCATGACGGAAAATAGCGGCGACGCGAGTATCAATATGCGGCATATGCTCGCGCATGGTTGATAGCGCGTTTCCTACCAGGGGACCGCCGTAATAGGCTTTTACGACAGCGAGGCTAACTTTCCCCTCGGCGAAATTCACAACCTGAAGCGCCCCCGGGTATTCAATCAATCGATAAAGACTGTCGATGACCAATTGTTCCGGGGCAATGAGGTGGTCAATAGGCACAGCTTCAGAATGGAACAACTTGTCTGCGTCACGCACATAGTCCGGAGAGCGGATGCGTGCAATACGGTTTGGCGTATTAAACAATGAATAGGCCACCTGGCAGGCAACCATATTTGTTTCGTCAGAACTGGTTACCGCAACCAGCATATCTGCGTCGTCAGCACCAGCCTCGCGCAGCACGCGTGGATGTGAACCATGCCCCTGGACGACGCGTAAATCAAATTTGTCCTGCAGACTACGCAGACGATCGCCGTTAGTATCCACGACGGTGATGTCATTATTTTCACCGACCAGGTTTTCCGCCAGCGTTCCGCCGACTTGCCCCGCGCCCAGTATTATGATTTTCATCAGCTGCGACCCGTTATCCTACTTATTGTTTGGAAAGCTTAGCGTAAAAGAAGCCGTCACCCTCTTCGGCTCCAGGCAGATTCTGCTGACCTGGCCGTTCTGGTGTTCCCGTTACGTTTAAGCGAGCATCAGGCGTACGTGAAAGGAATGCGGCAATTTGCTGGCTGTTCTCTTCGGGCAAAACTGAGCACGTGGCATACACCAGCGTCCCGCCAGGTTTAAGATGTGGCCAGACAGCATCAAGAATCTCAGCCTGTAATTGTACAAGTTCGCTGATGTCACGATCCCGGCGCAACCATTTTATATCCGGATGGCGACGAATAACCCCCGTTGCTGAGCAGGGCGCATCCAGCAAAATACGGTCGAATTTCTCATCGCCGCACCATTGTGCAGGGTGACGTCCATCGCCTTGCTTCACCTCAGCCTTCATTCCCAGACGTTTAAGGTTGTCATAGACGCGGGAAAGACGTTGCTCGTCAATGTCGACAGCCAGAACGCGGGCTTGCGGAGCGGCTTCAAGGATATGTGTGGTTTTACCGCCTGGGGCGGCACACAAATCCAGGATGCGTTCACCATTTTGCGGTTCAAGGAAAGTTATGCAGCCCTGTGCGGACGCATCCTGGACAGTAACCCAGCCCTCATCAAAACCGGGTAATGCGCTTACAGGAACCGCGGATGCCATGCGTACAGCATCGGGATAATCCGGATGTGAGAATCCTTCCATTCCGCTTTCGGCCAGCAGCGCCAGCCAGGCGTCACGGGAGTGATGGTTGCGATTGACGCGCAACCACATAGGTGGACGCAGATTATTGGCCTCGACAATATGTTGCCACTGCTGCGGATACGCTTTTTGCAGGCGTTTTAGCAACCATGTTGGGTGCAGGAAGCGTTGTTCGCTCTGTTCAAACTCCGCCTGTAAGGCTTCTTGCTGGCGCTGGAACTGACGCAGTACACCATTAATCAGGCCCTTAAGCTGTGGACGCTTGATAGCAACGGCACCTTCAACGGTCTCTGCCAGCGCGGCGTGAGCCGGAATACGGGTATGCAGTAGCTGATACAGGCCAATCATAATCAGATAATGCACGGTACGCTGTTTACCCGTCATTGGGCGGGACATCAGCTTGTTGATAAAACAGTCCAGTTGCGGGAGCGTTCGCAGTGCGCCAAAGCAGAGCTCCTGCAGCAGTGCTTTGTCTTTATCGGAGACTTTTTGCTGTAGCGGCGGAAGAACATTACTCAGGGATTGCCCTTGTTCAACGACCTGCTCGATAGCCTGTGCCGCCATGCTGCGTAAATTAATATTTTTTTTCATAGCCACGAAAATAAAAACGCCCGGTAGTACCGGGCTTAAAGATAATTGTCAGACCAGACGATTGCCCGGCGTAAACCACTCCCGCCGGGAGTTTAGTAAATCCTGGGCATTCATCGCTTTTTTACCGGCGGGTTGGAGCGATTCAAGATTCAAAATGCCCTCAGCCGTTGCAACCTGAATACCTTGCTTATTAGCTTCAATAATGGTGCCGGGTTCGGCTTTAGCCTGGCTATTTATCACCGACGCCTTCCAGACCTTAACGGGCTGATCCTCAATGACGAAATAGCTCATTGGCCAGGGATTGAAGGCTCGAATACAACGCTCAAGCTGTTCAGCAGGCAAAGACCAGTCAAGAAGCGCTTCTTCTTTGCTAAGTTTTTCAGCATAGGTAACCTGCGTTTCATCCTGAATCTCGGGCGTTGCCGTACCGGCTGCAATTTGCGTCAGCGTTGCGAGCAAACCCTGCGGGCCAAGTTGTGCCAGCTTATCGTAGAGTGTCGCACTGGTGTCTTCGGCAGTGATTGGGCAGGAGAGCTTATAAAGCATATCCCCCGTGTCCAGCCCGACATCCATTTGCATGATGGTGACGCCAGTTTCCGTGTCACCCGCCCAGAGGGAACGTTGGATCGGTGCCGCACCACGCCAGCGTGGGAGCAAAGAACCGTGTACGTTCAGGCAGCCGAGACGAGGCATCTCCAGAACAGCTTTCGGCAGGATGAGGCCGTAGGCGACAACTACCATGGCATCGGCCTGCAAATCGGCAACGAGCTGTTGATTTTCCTGTGGACGAAGAGACACTGGCTGAAATACCGGAATCCCTTTCTCTTCAGCCAGTACTTTGACCGGGCTCGGCATCAATTTTTTGCCGCGTCCGGCAGGACGATCAGGCTGAGTGAATACGCCAACGATCTGATGCTCAGAAGAGAGCAGCGCGTCGAGGTGACGCGCTGCAAAATCAGGTGTGCCGGCAAATATAATGCGTAGTGAATCTGACACGTGGATTCTTATCCTTAAGCTCGCGCTTTCATGCGATCAAGTTTTTCAACTTTCTGGCGAATACGTTGTTGCTTGAGTGGTGACAGATAGTCAATAAACAATTTTCCGACCAGATGATCCATCTCATGCTGAATGCAAATAGCCAACAGGCCATCCGCTTCCAGCTCATAGGTTTGACCTTCGCGGTTCAGCGCGCGGATTTTCACTTTTTCGGCACGCGGAACAAGCGCACGCTGCTCTGGAATAGAGAGGCAACCCTCTTCAATTCCCGTCTCGCCGCTTTTTTCCAGCAGTTCCGGGTTAATTAACACCAGTTGCTCATCGCGGTTTTCAGAGACATCAATAACGATAATACGTTGATGAATATCTACCTGGGTTGCAGCCAGACCGATACCTTCTTCGGCGTACATCGTCTCAAACATATCGTCGACGATACGCTGAATTTCTGCATTAACTTCTTTTACCGGCGCGGCGACTTTGCGAAGACGCTCGTCCGGAATATGTAACACTTGCAAAACTGCCATAAATATCCAGAGTCGTGTTCAAGAGTAAGAAAGATTATTCCCTCTATTCTAGACAAATCCCCCTCCGATTGACAGCATCGGTGACCAATCGCAAGGATTGGGCGAGCTATTTATGGCAGGGATGCAGATGACTTCTACAGAAATATGGTTGCGCCTGATATATACAGGCGATCTGTTCGGTGAGGGAATGCTCAGGGCGGCGCAAAGCCTGGCAAATAGCGCTGTGATTGATGCTGAGACGTTAACCTCAAGCGGCCTGACGGCAAAACAGGCCAGACGGTTTCTGGCCATGAGCTCGGGGGAAATTGAAGAGAGTTTGCTATGGCTTGAGCAGCCACAGCATCATCTTATTCTGGCCTGCGAGAAGCAATATCCTCCGCAGTTACGGGCGCTTGCTGATTATCCTGGTGCGCTTTTTATTAAAGGGGAGCCAGATGTGCTGGCGAGCCAGCAGATTGCTGTCGTTGGCAGTCGAGCACATTCATGGTACGGCGAGCGTTGGGGGACTCAGTTTTGTGAAGCTCTGGCACGGAGCGGTTTAACCATTACCAGTGGACTGGCGCTTGGGATCGACAGCGTTGCGCATCGCGCAGCGCTTAACGCGCAGGGTAAAACCATTGGTGTATTGGGGCATGGCCTTTTTACCGTGTATCCACGGCGTCATATCTCCCTGGCTGCTGACATCGTTGCCAATGGTGGGGCGCTCGTCTCCGAATTTTCCCTCAAGACTACACCTAATCCGGGCAATTTCCCTCGACGTAATCGCATCATTAGTGGGCTTAGTCGTGGGGTGCTGGTTATTGAAGCTGCTTTACGCAGCGGCTCATTAGTGACTGCGCGCTGTGCGGTGGAACAGGGGCGTGAAGTTTTTGCGCTCCCCGGTCCGGTAGGAAATCCCGGCAGTGAGGGGCCGCACTGGTTGATACAGCAGGGCGCGCTCCTGGTTGTCTCGCCAGAAGAGATTCTGGAAAGTTTGCAATACGGGCTACATTGGTTGCAGCCAGGTAACGAAAATTCAATTTATTCGCCAGATCAAGAAGAGGTGGCATTGCCATTTCCCGAGCTCCTGGCTAACGTAGGAGATGAGGTAACACCTGTTGACGTCGTCGCTGAACGTGCCGGCCAACCTGTGCCAGTAACTGTGGCTCAGCTACTTGAACTGGAGTTAGCAGGGTGGATCGCAGCTGTACCCGGCGGCTATGTCCGATTAAGGAGGGCAAGCCATGTTCGACGTACTAATGTATTTGTTTGAGACTTACATCCATAACGAAGCTGAAATGCGGGTGGATCAGGACAAACTGGAACGGGACCTTACCGACGCTGGTTTTGATCGTGAAGATATCTATAACGCGCTTCTGTGGCTTGAAAAGCTGGCTGATTATCAGGAAGGCCTCGCCGAACCGATGCAGCTCGCTTCTGACCCGCTCTCCGTGCGTATTTATACGCCAGAAGAGTGTGAACGGCTGGATGCCAGTTGCCGGGGATTTTTATTATTCCTGGAGCAGATTCAGGTGCTAAACCTCGAAACACGTGAAATGGTGATTGAACGTGTGCTGGCGCTGGATACGGCAGAATTCGAACTGGAAGACCTTAAATGGGTCATTCTGATGGTTCTGTTTAACATTCCAGGGTGTGAAAACGCCTACCAGCAAATGGAAGAATTACTCTTTGAAGTGAATGAAGGTATGCTGCATTAATCATTTTTGCAGCTTCCAGAGTCCTTATGGCCAAATCAGCACTGTTTACGGTGCGTAACAACGAGCCCTGCCCACAGTGCGGGGCTGAACTCGTTATTCGTTCCGGCAAGCATGGTCCGTTTCTCGGATGTTCTCATTATCCGGAATGCGATTATGTTCGTCCGCTGAAAAGTCAGGCGGATGGGCACGTCGTTAAAATTCTGGAAGGACAAGACTGCCCCGTCTGTGGTGCCGTACTGGTACTGCGACAGGGGCGGTTTGGGATGTTCATTGGCTGTAGCCACTATCCTGAGTGTGAACATACCGAACAAATCGATAAACCCGATGACACCGCGATCACGTGTCCACAGTGTCAGACCGGACACTTGATCCAGCGACGGTCGCGATTTGGCAAAACCTTCCATTCCTGCGATCGTTATCCCGATTGTCAGTTCGTCATCAATTTCAAACCCGTGGCAGGGGAGTGTCCAACATGCCATTACCCGCTACTGATTGAGAAAAAAACGGCGCAAGGCATCAGATGTTTCTGCGCCAGTAAACAATGTGGAAAGCCGGTAACGGCGGAACAGACTCGTGAAGAATAACCTGCATTTGGATCCCATTGCTGCTGCGGTGGCGGTCCTGAAAAATAAAAAAGTCATCGCATATCCCACAGAAGCGGTTTTCGGTGTTGGGTGTGACCCGGACAGTGAGATTGCCGTAAATCGTCTGCTTGAGTTGAAACAGCGCCCGGTCGAGAAAGGACTGATCCTGATCGCCGCCAGTTTCGAGCAGTTAAAGCCCTATATAGACGACAGCATGCTGAATGAGACTCAGCGGCAGGCTGTTTTCGCCTGCTGGCCAGGACCGGTAACATTCGTCTTTCCTGCCAAAGCTACCACGCCGCGCTGGCTGACCGGGCGTTTCGACTCTTTGGCAGTGCGCGTTACCGATCACCCGCTGGTGATCGCGCTGTGCGAGGCGTACGGCAAACCACTGGTATCAACCAGTGCAAACTTGACCGGTTTACCTCCTTGCAGAACGGATGACGAAGTACGCCAGCAATTTGGTGCCGACTTCCCTGTCGTGGAAGGGAAAACGGGTGGCCGCCAGAATCCTTCTGAAATTCGCGACGCTCTCACCGGTGAATTATTTCGTCAAGGTTAACGCTATGGAATCCTACGCTGTATTTGGTAACCCCGTCGCACACAGCAAATCGCCGTTTATTCACGCGCAATTTGCGGCTCAGTTAAAGATTGAACATCCTTATGGTCGCGTACTGGCGCCAGTGGATGATTTCGTCAATACGCTTGAGGCTTTCTTTATTGCGGGAGGAAAAGGCGCCAATATTACCGTGCCTTTTAAAGAAGAAGCCTTCAGTCGGGCAGATGAACTTACCGAACGCGCCGCGCTTGCGGGGGCGGTAAATACATTAAAGCGTCTTGATGATGGGCGTTTGCTGGGTGACAACACTGATGGGATCGGGTTGTTGAGCGATCTGGAGCGCTTGTCATTTATCAAACCCGGCTTTCGCATCCTGCTAATTGGTGCGGGTGGCGCTGCACGAGGCGTACTGCTCCCACTGCTTTCGCTGGATTGCGCAGTGACAATAACCAACCGGACGTTGGCTCGAGCACAAGAACTGGCAACGCTTTTTGCTCATACCGGCAGCGTGAATGCGCTTGCGTTATCCGAGCTGGCAGGCCATGAATTCGACCTCATCATTAATGCTACCTCCAGTGGTATTGATGGAGGCGTGCCCGAGTTACCCGAATCTCTCATTCATGCAGAGCTTTTTTGCTACGACATGTTCTATCAAAAAGGCAGCACACCTTTCCTTGCCTGGTGCCAGCAAAATGGGGCGCAGCGATGCGCCGATGGTTTAGGGATGCTGGTGGGGCAAGCTGCGCATTCCGTGCTGTTATGGCATGGCGTATTGCCAGATATCGAATCTGTTATTAAACGGCTCCAGAGGGAACTGGCGGAATGAACCAGGCTATCCAATTTCCCGACAGGGAAGAGTGGAATGATGCCCAGCAGGCGGTGTGTTTTCCTGCCCTGGTTAATGGCTTACAACTTACCTGCATTATGCGTGCTGAGGTTCTGGCGGAACGTTTTGGAGGCGATTCGCCAGCGCTGTGGCTGGCGTTGTTCCGGGAAAATCGCTGGGATCTGGAAGACGAGGCCGAACAGTTGATCCGTGAGCAGCAGGAAGACGAGCGGGGTTATATCTGGTTATCCTGAGCCAGATACTCATCCTTCCATTTCACGTAGTTGTTCGCTGAGTATTTTAACCCTGCGATCTCTTCTTCTTTTAGCGGGCGGATCTGTTTCACCGGGCTGCCAAGGTAAAGGTAACCGCTCTCGAGGCGTTTATTTTGCGGAACCAGGCTGCCCGCGCCAATCATCACGTCATCCTCTATAACCGCGCCATCTAATAAAATGGACCCCATTCCGACCAGAACGCGGTTACCGATAATGCAGCCATGCAGCATGACTTTATGTCCCACGGTCACATCTTCGCCAATGATAAGCGGGTTACCTTCCGGGTTATAAGAAGACTTATGCGTAACGTGTAATACGCTACCGTCCTGGATATTACTGCGTGCCCCTATCTCTACATAGTTGACATCACCGCGGATAACGACCAGTGGCCAGATGCCGACATCATCAGCAATTCGTACATCGCCGATCACGACGCTGGTGGCATCGACCATCACTTTTTCACCGACTTGAGGATACAAATTTCTATAAGGACGTAAAACTGCGGACATAGCTACCTCATCAAAAACAGGTTGTGAAGAAGACTTTGGTGGCAATAACGGCCTTGTGCAAGCCTTTTACTTGTCATAATTCGAGCAGATCGTACGGGATCTCAGCGAAAAGGGCGAAAAAACAACAATCAGTAAAAAAGATCGAAAAAAGGCTTGTGCAAAAAAATGGGATCCCTATAATGCGCCTCCGTTGAGACGACAATGTGAAACACTTCACGAGATGGTCGGAACAACGAAGAGAAAAATCCTGAAATAACGGGTTGACTCTGAAAGAGGAAAGCGTAATATACGCCACCTCGCAACGGTGAGCGAAAGCCGCGTTGCACTGC
>SMDE01000012.1 GCA_004346725.1 Phytobacter diazotrophicus
CGGCTGAATATCGTTAATGCGCTGAAAACGTTAGGTAAAGAGTACAGTAATATGGTCATGGGGAACTGACCATATTACTGGGGATCTCTCAGCCCACAGGGAGAGGGAGAAAAAAGCACCCAGTCTCACACCGGGCAGAGGGAAAATTCCCTCTGCCACAGGGAGAGGGTTAGGGTGAGGGCAAAATTCTGCTATGCTCCCCCCGCTATCAAGGGGGCAGCATGTTAAATATCGTTTTATTCGAGCCAGAAATACCACCGAATACCGGGAACATCATCCGCTTATGCGCTAACACCGGCTTTCGCCTGCACATTATCGAGCCCATGGGATTTACCTGGGATGATAAGCGCCTGCGCCGTGCCGGGCTGGATTACCATGAGTTTGCCGCCGTGAAGCGTCACCACGATTATGCCGCGTTTGTTGAGGCCGAAAAGCCGGAACGTCTGTTTGCTCTCACCACCAAAGGAACGCCAGCACACAGCGCGGTGAGTTATCAGGACGGCGATTATCTGATGTTTGGCCCGGAAACGCGCGGATTACCGATGTCGATTCTCGACGCGCTACCTTCAGAACAAAAAATCCGTATTCCGATGATGCCGGACAGCCGCAGCATGAACCTGTCTAACGCGGTGTCGGTAGTGGTGTATGAAGCCTGGCGCCAGTTAGGATATGCTGGCGCGGTATTGCGAAGCTGAATCAGCGCTCTCCCGGGGGCGGCGCGTAGCATCGCCTCCGGGCACTCAATCAAATCCCGTCGCCGTACTCAAACCCGTGGTTAATCCCATTAAAATGCTGATCCATATCCATCGCGGGTTTGTCTGATTCCGGCTTGCCGACAATGCGCGCCGGAACGCCTGCGGCGGTGGTGTGCGGCGGTACAGGTTGCAACACCACGGAGCCTGCGCCGATTTTCGCACCGCGGCCAACTTCGATATTGCCGAGGATTTTCGCCCCGGCGCCAATCATTACCCCTTCACGGATTTTCGGGTGACGGTCGCCGCTGGTTTTGCCAGTCCCGCCCAGCGTCACCGACTGCAGAATCGACACGTCATCTTCAATCACCGCGGTTTCACCCACCACAATGCCTGTAGCATGGTCGAGCATGATGCCACGCCCGATTTTAGCCGCCGGGTGGATATCAACCTGGAACGATACGGAGACCTGATTTTGCAGGAAAATGGCCAACGCGCGGCGTCCCTGGTTCCACAGCCAGTGGCCGATGCGGTACGCCTGTAGCGCGTGAAAACCTTTCAGATACAAAAGCGGCGTAGAGTATTTATCCACCGCCGGATCGCGGGTGCGCACCGCCTGAATGTCGCAGGCCGCTGAGGCGATCATCTCCGGGTCAGCCGCATAGGCTTCCTCGACCACTTCACGAATGGCGATGGCAGGCATAATGGGTGATGCCAGCTTATTTGCCAGCATATAGCTTAACGCGCTGCCCAGGTTTTCATGCTTGAGTAACGTTGCGTGGTAAAAACTGGCCAGCATTGGCTCACAGTCCGCCAGCGCCCGGGCTTCGGCTTTAATATTATTCCAGACGATATCCAGTTCTTCACACGGCATTGCTTACTCCAGACGTAATAAGTTCAGCCAGTCACTGCTTAACTGGCTGAGGACATAAACACAAAATCATTCTTACTGTGTCGCGACGACGAGGCTGGAAACCCCAGACGCTTACATAAGTAAATGACTGAGGTACGCAGCCGAAGCCAACAACCAGGCAGCATGAAGGATGACGTATGTGCTAAATACTACTGCGCTCGTCCTTGCGCGCACGACCTAATAAGGTCAATGCTGCCTCGCGCGCATTTTTTCCGCAATACAATACCTGATAAATTTCCTCGGTTATTGGCATTTCGACACCAAACCGATGCGCCAGAGCGCGAACTTCTTTGGTATTACGGTAGCCCTCGACGACCTGACCAATCTGGTCCTGCGCCGTTTGCACGTCCATCCCCTGCCCCAGCGCCATACCGAAACGACGGTTGCGCGACTGATTATCGGTACAGGTCAGCACCAAATCCCCTAAACCCGCCATGCCCATAAAGGTGGCAGGATCGGCACCCAGCGCCGCGCCCAGACGTGACATTTCGGTCAAACCACGGGTGATAAGCGCTGTTCGGGCGTTAGCGCCAAAACCGATGCCGTCCGACATGCCTGCGCCAATCGCAATGACGTTTTTCACCGCGCCGCCAAGCTGCACGCCAATGAAATCCGGATTGCTGTAGACGCGGAAGCTTTTACCACAGTGCAGCAATTGCTGGAGATCATCGGCAAACACCGGGTCAGTCGACGCCAGAGAAATCGCCGTTGGCAACCCTGCCGCCAGCTCCTTCGCAAAGGTCGGCCCGGAGATAACCGCCAGAGGAATCTCATCGCCCAGCACTTCACGCGCCACGTCCTGCAACAGGCGCCCCGTCTCAGCTTCCAGACCTTTGGTGGCCCAGACAATGCGCGCATCGCTGCGCATCAGCGGTTTAATCTGCTGTAAAACAGTGCCAAACACGTGGCTTGGCACAACCACGAGAATGTTACGGCTGGCCGCCAGAGCACAAGCGAGATCGCTTTCCAGCGCAAGCGTATCAGGAAAAGGGACATCGGGAAGGAAAGCGGCGTTACAACGGTCATGCTGTAAGGTCGCAATATGTTTCGGGTCATGGCCCCAAAGAACAACCTGGTGGCCATTTCTTGCCAGTGTGATGGCAAGAGCGGTGCCGTAAGAGCCGGCACCGATCACAGTCATTTCAGCATTGCGTGCGTTCATCAGGCATCCTGATGTTGTTCAGCACCTTCGCCAGCCTGCTGCTGCAGATAGTTCATGAACAGCGCATCAAAGTTCACCGGCGCAAGGTTCAGTTGCGGGAAAGTACCGCGGGAAACCAGGCTGGTGATGCACTCACGCGCGTAAGGGAACAGAATGTTCGGGCAATACGCACCGAGGCAATGCGCCAGTTGGTTACCATCGATACCGTCAATGGAGAAGATACCGCCTTGCTGTACTTCGCACAGGAAGCCCGTTTCTTCACCCAGGGAAGCGGTAACGGTAACACGCAGTACCACTTCATAAACGCCTTCAGCCAGCTGAGTGGATGCAGTATCCAGATCCAGTTTCACTTCCGGCTGCCAGTCTTTCTGAAACACATGCGGAGCATTCGGTGCTTCGAAAGAGATATCTTTAGTGTAGATGCGTTGAATCTGGAAAGTCATTTCCGTGTTGTTTTGTTCAGACATGTCTAAAACCCTTAAGTGTTGTCCTTAATACGCTTTATTCTTCAGGCTGCCTCTGTTTGTCGGCCTTGACGCAACGTGAATCACTTCTTCTATGCATTAACGCAACAGGGGATCGAGCCCACCGCGCGCGTCCAGCGCATATAAATCATCACAGCCGCCAATGTGCTGTGCATCAATAAAAATCTGCGGTACCGTCGTACGGCCACTACGCTTAATCATCTCTTCGCGTTTCACCGCGTCGCCATCGATCGGCAGTTCTTCAAAAGAAACGCCTTTGCTGCTCAGTAGCGCTTTTGCGCGATGGCAAAACGGGCAGGTTGCTTTGGTGTAGATCTCAATATTGGCCATGACTTTGCTCCAGTTGTTTCACCCAATGGATTTCATATTGCAGGAAGGCGGCAAAATTATGAATCCCAGGAGCTTACCTCAGTAAGTGACCAGGTTGAATAATTGCAGCCAACGCCCCTGCGGCATGAAAGACGACGGGTAAATTACTTACCGCGTACCAGCGGAAGATTCTCACCGCTCCAGCCTGCGATGCCTTCTTTGAGCACGAAAACTTGCTCGAAACCGGCTTTGATCAGTGCGTTTGCAGGTTCCTGAGCCTGCATCCCGGAGCCGTCCACGACGATAACCGGTTTGCTTTTATGTTTCTCAAGCTCACCTACATTATTGGCCTTGATTTCGGTTGGCAGCAAATTCACTGAGCCTGCGATGTGACCTTTTCGGAAATCATCGCGCTGGCGCAAGTCCACGATAACAGCATCTTCTTTGTTGATCAGACGCGTCGCTTCACCACGAGTGATCACTTTCACTTTCGATGCGAGGCCTTTGAACGTCATGAACAGCACCGCCCCCAGTAATACAATCCAGGCGAGGCAAAGTACGGGGTGGCGACTAACAAATTGCATAATTTCTTGCATGGGGGGTAACAGCTCCCGAATCAGTGAGTAAAAACCAGGAAAGGAGTATACCTGTGCGGTGTAGCAAATACAGCCAGCGAGCGTAATGGAATGCATTTTCTGCGGACTGTTACGAAAAAAATTCATCAACGCCGTGAAATCCTCACCTCCTGCGGCGGTATTCTTTGATCTTCTGCGGCTATTTTATCGATTCAGCTGTAGTAAAATTACGCAAATTTTTCGTCTTTGAGCATGAGGTTGTCGCAATGTCGGTTTCTAAAAAACCTATGGTACTGGTGATCCTGGATGGCTATGGCTACCGTGAAGAGCAGCAGGATAACGCAATTTACAGCGCAAAAACTCCCGTTATGGACGCATTGTGGGCCAAACGTCCACATACTCTGATTGACGCTTCTGGTCTGGAAGTCGGCCTGCCGGATCGCCAGATGGGTAACTCCGAAGTGGGTCACGTCAACCTGGGTGCTGGCCGCATCGTGTATCAGGATTTGACCCGTCTGGATGTTGAAATCAAAGAGCGTACCTTCTTCACCAACCCGGTACTGGCGGGCGCGGTGGATAAAGCCGTTGCTGCGGGCAAAGCCGTTCATATCATGGGTCTGCTGTCTGCCGGTGGCGTTCACAGCCATGAAGATCACATCCTGGCCATGGTAGAGCTGGCCGCTGAGCGCGGTGCGGAAAAAATCTACCTGCACGCATTCCTGGATGGTCGCGATACGCCGCCGCGTAGCGCTGACTCCTCACTGAAACGTTTTGAAGACAAGTTTGCCGCCCTGGGCAAAGGCCGGGTGGCATCTATCATTGGCCGTTACTACGCCATGGACCGCGACAACCGCTGGGACCGTGTTGAACAAGCCTATGACCTGATGACGCTGGCAAAAGGTGAATTCCAGTTCGCGACCGCGGTTGAAGGCCTGGCTGCTGCCTATGCGCGTGACGAAAACGACGAATTCGTGAAAGCCACCGTGATCCGCGCCGAAGGCCAGCCTGATGCGGCCATGGAAGACGGCGACGCGCTGATTTTCATGAACTTCCGCGCAGACCGCGCGCGTGAAATCACCCGTGCATTTGTTAACAGCGATTTCGACGGTTTCGCCCGTAAGAAAGTAGTGAACCTCGATTTTGTCATGCTGACCGAATATGCCGCAGACATCAAAACCGCCGTTGCATACCCGCCTGCCTCCCTGGCGAACACCTTCGGCGAATGGATGGCGAAGAAAGACAAAACGCAGTTGCGTATCTCTGAAACGGAAAAATATGCTCACGTGACGTTCTTCTTCAACGGCGGCGTTGAAGAGCCGTTCCCGGGCGAAGATCGTATTCTGATTAACTCTCCGAAAGTGGCGACCTACGATCTGCAGCCGGAAATGAGCTCCGCAGAGCTGACAGAAAAACTGGTTGGCGCTATCACCAGCGGTAAGTACGACACCATCATCTGTAACTACCCGAACGGCGACATGGTCGGCCATACCGGTGTGATGGAAGCGGCAATCAAGGCAGTTGAAGCGCTGGACCACTGTGTTGAGCAGGTAACCAAAGCGGTGGAATCCGTTGGCGGTCAGTTGCTGATCACCGCTGACCACGGTAACGCTGAGCAGATGCGTGACCCGGCAACCGGCCAGGCGCACACTGCCCATACCAACCTGCCAGTCCCGCTGATTTACGTTGGCGATAAAGCGCTGAAAGCGGTCGAAGGTGGCAAACTTTCCGATATCGCACCGACCATGCTGACCCTGATGGGCATGGAAATCCCGAAAGAGATGACTGGTAAGCCGCTGTTCATCGTGGAATAATCGCTCCCCATGAGGGGAAAGGCGATTTTTTCTGTCACATTGGCCGCAGTCAGGCCTTTGCTTTGCGCCAGCGCTTTTAGCGCTGGCGCATTGTTGTGCGCCTTTTCTGCCCACGCGGATGACCGCGACCAGTTAAAATCCATTCAGGCGGATATCGCCGCAAAAGAACGCGACGTACGCCAGCAGCAACAGCAGCGTTCCGGCCTGCTTGCGCAACTCAAAGAGCAAGAAGTCGCCATCTCCGCAGCCACACGTCAGTTGCGCGAAACGCAGAACACTCTCGCCCAGCTCAATAAGCAAATCGATGCCATGAACGCATCTATCGCCAAACTGGAAAAACAGAAGGCGACGCAAGAGCATAACCTGGCCGCCCAGTTGGATGCCGCGTTCCGCCAGGGTCAACATACTGGGGTTCAGTTGATTCTCAGCGGGGAAGAAACCCAACGCGGGCAACGTCTGCAGGCCTACTTCGGCTATCTCAACCAGGCCCGGCAGGAGACCATCGCGCAACTCAAGCAAACGCGCGAAGAGGTTGCCACGCAAAAAGCGGAGCTGGAAGAGAAGCAGAGTCAGCAGCAAACGCTGATGTACGAACAAAAAGCACAGCAGGCGAAGCTTGAACAAGCACGCAACGAGCGTAAGAAAACGCTCGCCGGGCTGGAGTCATCTATTCAGGAAGGGCAGCAGCAGTTAGGCGAACTGCGGGCGAACGAATCCCGTTTGCGCGATCGTCTGGCCCGTGCCGAAGCCGCAGCCAAAGCCCGCGCCGAGCGTGAAGCTCGCGAAGCGCAGGCCGTGCGTGAAAAACAGCAGGATGCATCCCGTAAAGGCACCACCTACAAACCGACCGAAGGCGAACGTTCACTGATGTCCCGTACAGGTGGGCTGGGCGCGCCATCCGGCCAGGCTTACTGGCCTGTTCGCGGTCCGTTGCTACATCGTTATGGCGAACAACTGCAGGGTGAGCTACGTTGGAAAGGGATTGTTATCGGTGCGTCTGAGGGTAGCGAAGTCAAAGCCGTGGCCGACGGGCGGGTGATCCTCGCCGACTGGCTGCAGGGGTATGGCCTGGTGGTCGTGGTTGAACACGGCAAAGGCGATATGAGTTTGTACGGCTACAACCAGAGCGCGCTGGTGAGCGTAGGCGCGCAAGTCCGCGCCGGTCAGCCGATAGCCCTTGTCGGGAGCAGTGGCGGTCAGGGTAGACCTTCACTTTATTTCGAAATTCGCCGCCAGGGTCAGGCGGTCAATCCACAGCCGTGGTTGGGAAGATAAGTTTTGCTTCAATTTCGTCGCGTTGTTGTTGTCGCTGCCAGCATGCTGGCTTTTTCTGTGCCAGCGTTTGCTGGCAAACTCGCCATTGTTATTGATGATTTCGGTTATCGTCCACAGACCGAAAATCAGGTTATTGCCATGCCTGCGGCGGTCACCGTTGCCGTGCTGCCAAACGCGCCACACGCAAAAGAGATGGCCACCAAAGCCCATAATGCCGGGCATGAGGTGCTGATCCATCTGCCCATGGCACCGCTCAGCAAACAGCCACTGGAAAAAGATACCCTGCGCCCGGATATGAGCAGCGCGGAGATTGAGCGCATCATCAGCGATGCGGTCAGCAAAGTGCCGTATGCCACCGGGTTAAACAACCATATGGGCAGTGCCATGACCTCCAGCCTGTTTGGCATGCAGAAGGTGATGCAGGTTCTGGGGCATTACGATCTCTACTTTCTGGACAGCATGACCATCGGCAACAGCCAGGCGATGCGCGCCGCAAGCGGTACGGGCGTGAAAGTCATCAAACGTAAAGTGTTTCTTGATGACGCACAAAACGAGAGCGATATTCGCTTTCAGTTTAATCGTGCCGTCGATCAGGCGCGTCGTAGCGGTTCAGCCATCGCTATCGGCCACCCGCACCCAACCACAGTACGTGTGCTGCAACAGATGCTTTACAACCTGCCTGCGGATATCACCCTGGTTCGCGCGGGAAGCCTGCTGAATGAACCGCAAACAGATACCTCAACGCCGGGCCAGGTGCCGCCACGCAATCAGCCACCGCGTAACCCGTTCCGGGGCGTGAAGTTGTGCAAAGCGCCGCATAAACCGCAGCCCGTTTATGCCAGCTATTTCTTTACGGTCGTGAAGGACAGCATCAGTGAGAGTACGCTGGTGAAATATGTCACGAATGAGTGGCAAGGCTGGGGTAAAAAACACCCCTAAACCGTACGGGTGTTTTTCTTTTCTTCTGCCACAGCGTTTTTTTCATCGTTGTGGCCATTGTGGGCATACCAGGCTTTGAAATATTTAAGAAAGCTGTACAAGGTGGCATATAAACCTGTCACCGCGCCCACTTTGCCGTTACGCCATGCGCCGCTAAATAAATACCATTTAAAGAACGCACCGATGGCGCTAATAATTCCACGGCCAATGGAGGGGCGGACTTTCTGATATTTCACCAGTCGCGTGGTGTAACTATTAAGTTTACTGAATACTTCATGCAGCGAATAAAACGTATCGTGACGCACATGTCCCGGTATTTTTGTCGATGCCGAATAACCTTCCACCTGATCATCAACTGCACGATTGTTAAAACGCGCCGTGCGGCGGTTATATAAACGCACGGGGAAATCAGGGGATGATATAGGATATATCGTGCGAGTTTGTTCACCCAGCACATACCAGTAACGCGGCAAACGCCATGCCTGGTCAGCACCTGGCTCATCACCTGCTTTTAGCTGCAAAATAAAGTTTACCGTCTGCTCATCAAGGATTTCATCGCTATCCATACAGAGCACCCAGTCATGCGCAGCCAGGCTGGTTGCGTGATTCATCTGCGCGCCATGCATCGCATAGGGATGATAATGAACATGAAGATCATATTCCCGACAAATATCCAGCGTCTCGTCTGTACTGCCGGAATCCAGAACCACAAAATCATCCGCGATTTTAAGCAGTGGCGGGAGAACGTCCCGTAATAAGCGAGCGGAATTGCAGGTTAACAGACACACCGAAAGTTTGAACATAATTAGCCGCACTGAAAAGGTTAAACGGATCGTCAACGAACTCTACTTTCTAATGTAGAACACTGTTACGGAAATTGTGCCTTTAGTGCGATGTAAGGTTGAAAACAGGAAAAGGATAAGAGAAAGACGCCCGCAGGCGTCTTTATTTTTAGTTCCAGCTAAGGATTACCTTACCTGACTGACCAGAACGCATAGCATCAAAACCTTTCTGGAAGTCATCAATGCCGAAACGGTGGGTGATAATAGGCGACAAATCCAGTCCGGACTGGATTAATGCCGCCATTTTGTACCAGGTTTCAAACATTTCACGGCCATAGATACCTTTAATAAAGAGGCCCTTGAAGATCACTTTATTCCAGTCGATAGCCATATCAGACGGCGGAATACCCAGCATCGCAATACGACCGCCGTGGTTCATGGTATCAAGCATGGTACGGAAGGCTGGCGGCGCGCCGGACATTTCCAGACCGACATCAAAACCTTCGGTCATTCCCAGCTCTGCCATCACATCGGAGAGGTTCTCTTTCGCTACGTTGACCGCACGGGTAACACCCATTTTACGCGCCAGATCCAGACGGTATTCATTCACATCAGTGATAACCACATGGCGCGCGCCAACGTGTTTTGCCACCGCTGCCGCCATAATACCAATCGGGCCAGCGCCGGAAACCAGCACATCTTCCCCAACCAGGTCGAAGGAGAGTGCGGTGTGGACCGCGTTGCCGAACGGATCGAAAATAGAGGCCAGGTCGTCGGAAATGTTGTCCGGGATTTTGAAAGCGTTAAAGGCAGGAATAACCAGGTATTCTGCAAAACAACCCGGACGGTTGACGCCAACACCCACGGTGTTGCGGCATAAGTGCGTGCGGCCAGCGCGGCAGTTACGGCAATGGCCGCAGGTAATGTGGCCTTCACCGGAAACGCGGTCGCCGATGTTAAAGCCTTTCACTTCCTGGCCGATGCCAACCACTTCACCCACGTACTCGTGCCCAACCACCATCGGTACCGGGATCGTTTTTTGCGACCATTCGTCCCAGTTATAGATATGCACATCGGTCCCGCAAATAGCCGTTTTGCGAATTTTAATCAGCAGGTCGTTATGTCCGACTTCCGGGGCCGGAACATCGTTCATCCAGATGCCTTCTTCCGCTTTCAACTTAGATAGCGCTTTCATCTTACGTCCTCAGGCGATGACGCCCAGTTGTTTACCGATGCGGGTAAAGGCAGCCACCGCACGTTCGATTTGCTCAGGGGTATGAGCAGCAGACATTTGGGTACGAATACGCGCCTGGCCTTTTGGCACAACCGGGAAGAAGAAGCCCGTCACGTAAATCCCCTCTTTTTGCAGCTCGCGGGCAAAGTTCTGCGCCACTACCGCATCACCGAGCATTACCGGAATGATGGCGTGATCGGCGCCCGCCAGGGTAAAGCCTGCGGCACTCATCTTTTCACGGAACAGACGCGCGTTAGACCACAGACGGTCACGCAGCTCGCTTCCCGCTTCAACCATCTCCAGCACCTTAATGGAGGCAGCGACGATCGCCGGGGCCAGAGAGTTGGAGAACAGATACGGGCGTGAGCGCTGACGCAGCCACTCAACGACCTCTTTACGCGCTGCGGTATAACCGCCAGACGCGCCGCCGAGCGCTTTACCCAGCGTACCGGTAATGATGTCCACACGGCCCATGACGTCGCAGTACTCGTGCGAGCCACGACCGTTATCACCAACAAACCCCACCGCGTGGGAGTCATCAACCATTACCAGCGCATCGTACTTATCTGCCAGGTCGCAGACACCTTTCAGGTTGGCAATCACGCCGTCCATCGAGAAGACGCCGTCGGTGGCAATCAGCACATGGCGGGCACCGGCTTCGCGGGCCTCTTTCAGACGCGCTTCCAGCTCCTGCATATCGTTGTTGGCGTAGCGGAAACGCTTCGCTTTACACAGACGCACGCCGTCGATGATCGAGGCATGGTTCAGGGCATCAGAGATAATGGCGTCTTCTGCGCCCAGCAGGGTTTCGAACAGACCGCCATTGGCATCAAAGCAGGAGGAATAGAGGATCGCATCTTCCATACCGCGGAACTCAGCGAGTTTCTTTTCAAGCTCTTTGTGGCTGTCCTGCGTACCGCAAATAAAACGTACAGAAGCCATGCCAAAGCCGTGGCTGTCCATCCCCGCTTTCGCGGCGGCAATCAATTCAGGATGGTTGGCCAGACCGAGGTAGTTGTTGGCGCAGAAGTTAATGACGTGGCTTCCATTCGCCACGGTGATATCAGCTTGCTGGGCCGACGTGATAATGCGTTCTTCTTTAAACAACCCTTCCGCACGTGCGGTCTCCAGGTCGCTCGTTAACTGCTTGTAAAAATCCCCACGCATCGCAATTCTCCAGACTGGGCAAATTTCGGCACATATTACCCAAAGCTATACGTTGATACGAGATGACGCATCACCTGTTGCGCATTTTGTAGCATAAATCACGTGTAAGATTATGGCCTGTCCGTGAATGGCTGTCGGGCTGGCAATGAGATGGTATGATAAGAATCATTAGTGTCTGAGATAGTCTCGGAGCTCCACAATTCAAAGGTCATAGTTATGATTATCGTTACCGGCGGCGCGGGTTTTATCGGCAGCAATATCGTTAAAGCCCTGAATGATAAAGGCATCACCGACATTCTGGTGGTGGACAATCTGAAAGACGGCACCAAGTTTGTGAACCTGGTGGATCTGGATATTGCCGACTACATGGACAAAGAAGACTTCCTTATCCAGATTATGGCGGGTGAAGAATTCGGTGATATCGAGGCTATTTTCCACGAAGGCGCCTGCTCCTCTACCACTGAGTGGGACGGTAAGTACATGATGGATAATAACTATCAGTACTCCAAAGAGGTTCTGCACTACTGCCTGGAACGTGAAATTCCGTTCCTGTACGCCTCTTCTGCGGCGACCTACGGCGGGCGCACCAGCGACTTTATCGAATCACGTGAATATGAAAAACCGCTAAATGTCTATGGTTATTCTAAATTCCTGTTCGATGAGTATGTGCGCCAGATCCTGCCGGAAGCCAACTCTCCGGTTGTCGGTTTCCGCTATTTCAACGTTTACGGGCCGCGCGAAGGGCACAAAGGCAGCATGGCGAGCGTAGCGTTCCACCTCAACACCCAGTTGAATAATGGCGAAAGCCCGAAACTGTTTGAAGGCAGCGACAGCTTCAAACGCGACTTCGTCTATGTAGGCGATGTGGCCGCTGTCAACCTGTGGTTCTGGGAAAATGGCGTATCCGGTATTTTCAACCTCGGGACCGGCCGTGCGGAATCTTTCCAGGCCGTGGCCGATGCCACGCTGGCGTTCCACAAAAAAGGCAGCATCGAATACATTCCGTTCCCGGATAAACTGAAAGGCCGCTATCAGGCATTCACCCAGGCTGACTTAACCAACCTGCGTGCCGCGGGCTATGACAAGCCATTCAAAACCGTTGCCGAAGGCGTAACGGAATATATGGCCTGGCTGAACCGCGATAACGGCACCCATTCATAAAATCATTAAAGCGGTATCAAGACGGCAACTGAGTGAGTCCCCAGGAGCATAGAATAACGATGTGACTGGGGTGAACAAAGGCAGCCAACGCAGAGACAGCTTGAAGGATGAAGTGAATGAAAATATTGGTGATCGGCCCGTCCTGGGTGGGCGACATGATGATGTCGCAAAGTCTCTATCGCACGCTCAAAGCGCGCTACCCCCAGGCGATTATCGACGTGATGGCACCCGCGTGGTGCCGTCCGCTGTTATCGCGGATGCCGGAAGTCAACGAGGCGATTCCGATGCCGCTGGGCCACGGCGCGCTGGAACTTGGCGAACGCCGTAAGCTGGGTCACAGCCTACGGGAAAAACGCTATGACCGGGCATACGTCCTGCCAAACTCCTTTAAATCGGCGCTGGTGCCGTTCTTTGCCAACGTGCCTCACCGTACCGGCTGGCGCGGCGAAATGCGCTATGGCTTACTGAACGATGTGCGTGTTTTGGACAAGCAGGCCTGGCCGCTAATGGTCGAACGCTATGTTGCATTGGCCTACGATAAAGGCGTGATGGCATCGGCGAAAGATTTGCCGCAACCGCTGTTGTGGCCGCAGTTACAGGTGACTGAAAGCGAAAAAGGCCAGACCTGTGCTGCCTTTAGCCTCTCAGCAGAACGTCCGCTGATCGGTTTTTGCCCCGGCGCTGAGTTTGGTCCGGCCAAGCGCTGGCCACACTATCACTATGCGGAACTGGCAAAACAGCTAATTGATGAAGGCTTCCAAATTGTGCTGTTTGGTTCGGCGAAAGATCATGAAGCAGGCAATCAGATTCTCGCGACGCTAAGCGTTGAACAGCAGGCCTGGTGCCGTAATCTGGCTGGAGAAACCCAACTGGAACAGGCGGTCATTCTGCTCGCGTCCTGTAAAGCGGTCGTCAGCAATGACTCCGGCCTGATGCATGTTGCCGCAGCACTCAATCGCCCGCTGGTCGCACTTTATGGGCCAAGCAGCCCGGATTTCACGCCACCGCTGTCGCACAAAGCGCGGGTGATTCGCCTGATTACCGGCTACCACAAAGTACGTAAAGGCGATGCCGCCGAAGGCTATCATCAGAGCCTGATCGACATTACCCCGCAGCAGGTATTGAGCGAGCTAAACACGCTGTTGCTGAATGAAGAAGGATAACGCATGCGGGTTCTTATCGTTAAAACCTCTTCAATGGGTGATGTACTGCATACCCTGCCTGCGTTAACTGACGCGGTGCGGGCCATTCCAGGTATTCGCTTTGACTGGGTGGTAGAAGAAAACTTTGCGCAAATCCCGTCGTGGCATGATGCGGTCGACAGGGTTATTCCCGTGGCGATTCGCCGCTGGCGTAAAGCGTGGTTTTCTGCGCCTGTAAAAGCAGAGCGTCGCGCATTTCGTCACGCCGTGCAGGCCGAATATTACGACGTTATCATCGATGCTCAAGGGCTGGTAAAAAGCGCCGCGCTGGTGACACGCCTGGCCCACGGCATCAAACATGGGATGGACTGGCAAACCGCGCGTGAACCGCTGGCGAGCCTGTTCTATAACCGTCGTCACCACATTGCAAAGCAGCAGCATGCGGTGGAACGCACCCGTGAACTGTTCGCCAAAAGCCTGGGCTACGACAAACCGCAAACTCAGGGTGATTACGCCATTGCCCGTCATTTTCCCAATAGCAGCGGCCTGAAAGCGCCGTATGCTGTCTTTTTACATGCCACAACGCGTGATGATAAACACTGGCCTGAGAGCCACTGGCGCGAGCTGATTGGCCTGCTGGCTAACAGCGGTCTGCGTATTAAGCTTCCCTGGGGCGCGCCGCATGAAGAGGCACGAGCAAAACGCCTTGCCGAGGGCTATGATTTCGTTGATGTCCTGCCACGCATGAGCCTGGAGAATGTCGCTCAGGTGCTGGCCGGGGCAAAGTTTGTGGTTTCCGTCGATACCGGTCTGAGTCATTTAACGGCGGCACTGGATCGCCCGAATTTGACGCTCTACGGGCCAACAGACCCAGGGTTGATCGGTGGTTACGGTAAAAACCAGCGCGAGATGACTAGCGCAACACGAAGTATGGATGCAATCACGGCAGATCGTATTTTTGAAATTCTAAAAAACGATCACTATATCGACTCCCTTTAGAAAAATACGCATGCTTATTCCTCTTTTATCACCGCCTGCATCTGTGCATAAGATTGTCGTGGTCTGCTGGCCCGGTATCACATCAGACATCACAGTAAATCCTGCACCTAAGGAACATTGCTCAAATCCAGGAATAAATAATGAAACCGCATAAGCAGAAAAAATTTGCGACCCTACGCGCATGGAACCGGAAACGTAACTATTTCATGAAAGCATTGCGCATGCGAATGGCGAAATGGATATGGGATGAACCGGTCAGAAGACCCTTTGATTTGCGGGCGATCAGTAAAGTACTGCTTCTGCGCAACGATGGTAAGATTGGCGATATGATTGTCTCAACATCGCTGATCAGAGAACTTAAGACCAACGGCTATACGGTTGATATTCTGGCAACGCGCAGTAATGTTGTGGTGATTGAGCACAATCCGCACATCCGAAAAATACACTTCGATGATAACCCAAACATCACGACTGAACTGGCGGCTGAGGATTACGATCTGGTGATCGATATGGGTGATAAGATATCGCCCGCCAGTTTCCATTTTTTAAAGAAAATTAAAGCGAAAAACGTTCTCGGTTTTAATAAAGAACAATATAACCTCTACAATAAAACCATCGCCTTTCTGGGTTATCAGGAACATATCACTCATCGCTATGCCTTGCTCATGGATGAACTAAATTTCAGCCACTCCAGTACAGCTTACGAACTGTTCTATCCGGATGCTATCAATACCGAAACAACGGCTTTCCTACAAACCTTGCCTAATGCAAAAAATATTATCGTTAACCCTTTTGCTGCCGATGCTAAAAGAGAAATGTCTGTCACGCAGGTGCGGCAACTTTTTTCTGAACTACGTCAAAAACACCCTGATTATAATATAGTCTACTTTGATCCCAATAAGCGATTTGATATCGAGTTACCCGATGGGGTTTACAAAAATCCACACCCGACTTTATACAGCGCAATGGCTTTGATTGCCCATGCTGATCTGATCATATCGCCGGATACCGCTATCGTACATATTGCTGCGACGTATAATAAACCGCTTGTTGCATTATATGGTAACGAGATGCATGGTAAATATCATAACAATGATATTTGGGGTCCGGGATATGATGCAGCCGTTCAGATCATGACTAAGGACAAATATCACCCCATTTCAACCATTAAAGTCAGTGACATTATCAATGCCGTTGGACATATGCTTCATAAGCATACGACGAACAGTCATGCATAATTAAGGGGGGATGTTTTCCCCCTCATACTATCGTTGCTTGTTAAAAGAAATAGCGCATAACGTTAGCGAAATCAGGAAAAGCATAGCCGTCTGAGCATTAATCAATACGGAATCCGCCAGACCGCAGACAAACATAACGGATAGTGGGAGCGCCGCTGACGTAAATACTCTTTTGGTTATCGCAACTCGCAGATAGGAAAGATAAATCAAAGCAAAAAATAGCAACCCCAAAACACCCTGCAAAGTTAATATTTCAAGGAATTCATTGTGCATGTTGTATCTGACATTGGTATATCCCTCCAGATTACCTGGATGGTGTTCCTTAATATATGACTGCGCAAATGTCGTCCTTTGATATGGCGTACTGAAAAGAAAATGATGGCTGGCAAAGTGAATGCCACTGTCCCAAATTGCTACCCTTGCCCCCAACGATGTTGAGCTATTAGTTTGATAATCTTCAATGTTTTTTATCCCTTCGGCCCAGCGCTGGTTTGTAACACCAATAATGAAGAGAGCTAAAACAAAGCTAGCAATAATAATTGTCCGACCCTTTACATACCTTTTTAAATCGCCATTCATTAAGAGATACAGTACTGTCACGACAATAAATGCCAGAACGGAAATCCGGGTTTCACAAAGTATTAATAACGCGAAAATGATCGCGGCATAAAACAGGTCAAAGAGATGCTCTAAGGCTTGTGATGTTTGCCTCGATAGCGCTAAATAAGAAGCATAAGCCATCAGAATCATATACGATGAACTGCTTGCTGCATCCGCCGTTAATTTTATCCGCTCATGAGTCACATAAAAATATTCGTAGCAGCCAACACCGGCAGTTATAACAATAGCCACAAAAAGAATGACTTTACAAATTGTAATGGTTTTTGCTGTAATGAACTTAGATAAAACCAATGCAGCACCAATCATAAACGCTGACAAAATAAAGCGTTTACCACTGAGATCATAATTCCTTAGATTATTAAGGTCATACTCACTAAAATTTGAGGTATCTGACTTAGAATAAACAAACCAGCAATATCGAATGACACCAGTTATCAGTAAGGCCAAAATCAAGGGAAATACTGGCGTAACGACTGCAAACAGTTCACGGCGTTTAAAATACGCATAGCAAACAATGAAAAAAGAGACATAACCTAACGTATAAAATATTTTTTGAGAAAACCCAATAGTAAAAAGGGTAGTAGATAATGACAGTACCAGCATGATAAAAAACAGAGTAGCACTTAATTCTGGGTAATTCTTTCTTATTGATACATTCTTCATAATGTACCTTGCTTACGTTGCTGCAATATATTTTTGAAATTCGTCATATAGGCATCTTCATAAAAATCATGGATACTGTCTTTCACAATCTCCTGATCCGGCAGTGTTTTACAAAAATCAGGCGCATCAAGGATACTCACTAACTCATCGACATTGTACGTCTCATAGAGTTGCCCATTGATGCCGTCTTTAATGATATCCGAAGGACCACTGACACAATCAGAAGATACACAATAAATACCACGAGCGATGGCCTCTAACAGAACCAGTGGCAATCCTTCCATTGAGGAGGTCAGCACCAGGCAGGTAACCTCTTTAATATTTTTCTCAATGTAATCCCAACTGTTGTCCTGCCAGCCATGCCAGGTAATGTGCTGTGCAATTCCCAGGCTGTCGGCATAGGCCAGGCATCGAGCATAATCCTCACCGTCCCCCAGAATATCGAGAGACCAGGTGGTTGTTAATTTGCTCGCAGCATCAAGCAGGTCTTTAAGATTCTTTTGCCCGGTGAAATGGATGCGGCCGAGGTATAACATCTTCAAACTCTCGGGCCGCTTAATCACAGTCGCCACCTTTCTGACGGGGTTAAATACCACGTCGATAGACTCTGGCGCCGCCCCTAATGCGACCAGTTGATTTGCAATGTCCCTACTGATGGCGAAATGGTGGTCAGCACGCATCAGGTAACGAGGCCGATATCTGCCATTGGGCGGCAAATGCATCCAGGTGGATAAAACTGTCTTTACACGAGAAAGCGTAATTGCGCGCCTGGCAATGAGACATGGAATGGTGTTCATCGCAATGACATGATCTGGTTTATGTTTCGCAATAAATAACGCCAGCATGACAGCATGCATCAAGCGTGTAATTTTTGGGTTACGAGTGATCCTTTTGCTTTGTCCCCAAACAATACCTTCACGCCAGGACGAAGCGGAAAATTCGCAATCGCTATCAAGAAGAAAAAGACCTGCCGAATACTCAGGATCGGCATTTAATTGCAATATGACCTGCCGAGTAACATTTTCCATACCTCCTCTTCCTGCCAGCATTTCAGCGATAAAGAGGATTTTTTTCTTTTCGATCATGAGTATTCTTCTGAGTAATTACTATCATCATAAACATGGTGACTTAACGTAAATCAGTCAAATCCCATGAGTGTCCCACAACGCGGCAGTGGGGCATAAGTCTTATATTTTTGATGTTTTCTGCTGATAATAGTCCGCCAGAGTCATTCCCTGAACGCGCGGCTGCAGCCATGTAAAGAAGGACTCAAGGTCATCGTACAGACGCTCAATATCCTGTTCATTCTTAAATGTCGGGCTCCCGCCCGGCATATATTCAGACGAGTGCAGCATGTACTCAACGTAGTCGTTGCCCTGCGCCAGCGTCTGCTCCACAACCCGCTGCATCGTCTCAACATTGCCGCCCATCGGGCGTAGCCAATGGACAGAAGGCGAACGCAATTTACCGCGCAGTTTGTCGTAGCCCTGTTTGATACTGTTCATCAGCGCCGAGTGCTTGAACTGAATGCTCATTGGCACCTCAAGCAGCGGCGAATTGCCGGGCTTACTGATGTCGTTTTCATCAAGAAAATAGGCCTGCAACGGGAACTGGCGATAATCCGTGCCTCCGGTTCCCTGGGGTGCTCCTTTCGCGGTTTTCCAGTTCACTTTTGGTGTGACGGAACAGTCCACCTCGTAGCCATATTCGATCAGCAGACGCGCATAACGTTCATCAAAGGCCCAGCGACCGGCACGATGGCTGCGCATTTTGGTCTGGAAGGTGTCCTGCAGGAGTTTGGTCATAAAATCGACCTTTTCCCGCATCAGTGCGTCGGAATATTCAATGAGGTAGGGTTTGTAGCGCCAGTCGTTATCGGTCAGCGGCGTCTCTGGCGGGCTATTCCAGGCATGTAAATGCATGCCGATTTCTGCCGTCCCCCGGGCAATCACGTCCTGGCCAAACTCAATAAAAAACGGGTCGATGGCCATTTCGTAGTTAGTCAGATAGACCGGTTTAAAACCATACTTTTCGCACACAGCCTGAAAACGCGGCAAATATTTCGCATTTTCCGTGGTGATACTGTCATTTTTTTGCCAGAGGTTGTCACCCTCTGTATCGATCGTGATAAGAAATGCCGGTTTCTGCACGTCTTTGTCCTCAGGCTTAGTTATCCGGTCATGGTAGAGCAATACAACGCTTCTCTCAATGCATCTGATAACCTAGAATCAGAGGCTTGTGATCGGATTAAGAAGACCGTATGACGCCCGAAACCCGCCCTTTCGACAGCAAAATGCCTGCGCGCATTTTAGTGATAAAGCTACGCCATCATGGCGATATGCTGCTGATTACACCCGTGATTCAGACACTTCGCCAGCGCTATCCTGACGCTAAAATCGACGTTTTGCTGTATGAAGAGACACGGGATATGCTCGCCGCCAACACCGATATCCATCACATTTACGGCATTGACCGAAAATGGAAAAAACAGGGGCAGCGGCACCTGATCGCGATGGAATGGGGGCTTCTGCGCACTTTACGCAAGCAACATTACGACCTGGTTCTGAACCTGGCCGACCAATGGCGCAGCGCTATTGTCACCCGCTTTACCGGCGCCCCACAGCGCATCGGCTTTGATTTCCCGAAACGCCGTCACCCTATTTGGCGTTTTTGCCATACCGTTCTGGCTTCTACGCAGGCTCATAACAGCCTGCATACGGTCCAGCAAAATCTCTCCATTCTGGCGCCGCTGGGTATAGAGGTACAAAATGCCCCGGCCAAAATGGGCTATAGCGAGGCGGACTGGCAGACCTGCAAAGCATTGTTACCAGAAGGGTTAACCGGGGGCTATATCGTCGTGCAACCCACCTCACGCTGGTTCTTTAAATGCTGGCGAGAGGATCGGATGAGCACGGTGATTAACGCGCTCTCGGCTGACGGATACACCGTTGTGCTCACCTCTGGCCCGGACGCCAAAGAAAAACAGATGGTCGAAACCATTATCGCAGGCTGCCCGGATGCACGCCTGGTCTCGCTGGCCGGTAAACTGACGCTGCGCCAGCTCGGTGCGCTGATTGACCACGCCCGCCTGTTTATTGGCGTCGATTCCGTACCGATGCACATGGCCGCCGCGCTGAATACGCCGCTGGTTGCCTTGTTTGGCCCCTCTAAACTGACCTTCTGGCGTCCCTGGCAGGCTCAGGGCGAAGTCATTTGGGCTGGCGATTACGGCCCGCTTCCCGATCCGGATGCGATTGATACCCGCACTGATGAACGCTACCTGGATTTAATTCCTGAGGAAGAGGTTATCGCCGCGGCAAGAAGGGTTTTAGCATGAGTAAATTTCGCCTGGCGCTGGTCAGACAGAAATACCGCCCTGATGGCGGCGCGGAACGTTTTGTCTCACGCGCGCTGGAAGCGCTCGATAGTAGCAATCTCGAACTGAATGTCATCACCCGCGAGTGGCAGGGGCCGGTAAAACCGGACTGGCACATTCATATCTGTAACCCCAGAAAATGGGGACGCATCAGCCGCGAACGCGGGTTCGCCAACGCCGCCAGAGCGCTTTGGGAAAGCAAACAGTTCGATCTTGTGCAAAGCCATGAGCGCATCCCAGGGTGCGACCTGTATCGCGCTGGTGATGGTGTGCACCGCCGCTGGCTGGAGCAACGCGCGCGAATTCTCCCCGGCTGGAAACAAGCCTTGTTGTTCGCTGACCGCTATCACCGCTATGTGATGAATGCCGAACGCGAGATGTACCAGCATGACCATCTGCGTGGCGTCATTTGCAACGCTGAGATGATAAAGCAGGAGATCATTGCGGATTTCGGCCTGCCGGCAGAAAAAATCCACGTGATTTACAACGCTATCGATAATCAGCGTTTCACGCCGCCGGATGAAGAGACGTTTGCAGCCCTGCGACAAGCGCGCGGGATCCCGCTACAGGCAACCTGCCTGGTCTATGTCGGCTCGGGCTTTGAACGTAAGGGACTGGATGCGGCCATTCGCGCGATTGCCCCTACGGATCGCCATCTTTTCGTCGTTGGCAAAGATAAAGACCAGCGTCGCTACGAATCTCTGGCGGCATCGCTCAACTGCGCCAGTCGGGTGCATTTCTTTGGCATGCAAACAGAGACGCTACCGTTCTATCAAATGGCGGATGGTCTGCTGCTGCCAACCCTTTACGATCCGTTCCCGAATGTGATTCTGGAAGCAATGGCCTGCGGTTTACCGGTCATCACCACGACCGGCTGCGGCGGCCAGGAATTCATAGTTCAGGGGCAGAATGGCTACGTATGCGATGCGCTGGATATTCCCGCATTGCAGGACGCCGTTATGGCGCTCCCCGCACGCGCGTTAGGCTCCAGCGAAGGCCTGCATGCCCGGGAGCGTATTTTGTCCTGCACCGCCGGGCGTCTGTCGACGCAATTACTTGCCCTTTACCAGAAGCTGGTGAAATGACCATGCGCATACTGTTTATCATTGATGGATTACCGGGCGGCGGCGCCGAGAAAGTCGTTTTGACGCTCGCAGAGACTTTTTTACGCCAGGGCGATGAGGTATCACTCTTTTCACTGCGCGACGTCTGCGAATATCCTCTGCCTGAGGGGCTGGATTACCGGGTTATCGCCGATAAATGTCGTAAGCCCTGGCGTAAGCTGACGGAGATTTCACGTCGTGCGCGCCAGCTTGACGATGCGGTCGTTGATGCCGAACGGTCTGGTCGTTTCGACCTTGTATTATCTAACCTGCATAAAACCGATCGTATTGTGTCGCGCAGTAAAACGCTGCGCTCGCACAACCTCTGGTTCTGTCTGCATGGCGTGTTTTCAACCTCTTATCTTGGCCACCGGACAGGCTTTGACCGCTGGCTAAAACAGCAGAAAATTAAACGCGTTTACCAGGGGCGTAATATCGTTAGCGTCTCCAGCGCCGTCGGGCAGGACCTGGTCGAACAATTCACCATTCAGCCTGCACAACTGAAAACCATTTATAACCCTTTTGATATTGCCGCGATCCGCGCAAGCGCCGAGGCTCCCTTTGAGATGGCCGGGCAGGATTACATTATTCACGTCGGGCGCCTGCATCCCGGAAAACGTCAGGACCGCCTGATTGAAGCCTATGCGCTGAGTCACATCACCGCGCCGTTAGTGATGCTCGGCCAGGGCAAACCAGAGCAAGAAGAGCGTTTGCGCGCCTTGGCTGAAAAGCTGGGTGTGGCGGACCGCGTGCTGTTTAAAGGTTTTCAGAGCAACCCACATTCATGGATGAAACAGGCACGCATGCTGGTACTCAGCTCCGATAGCGAAGGCCTGGGTAATGTGGTCATAGAAGCGCTGATCCTGGGCACTCCCGTTGCCAGTACCCGTTGTCCGGGCGGCATCCCGGAGATCCTGACGGGCCCGCTGGCGCAAGGGCTTGCAGACCTCAATAGCCCTGCGCTGGCTCAGGCGATGCAAAGCATTTACACTAACCCGCCGATTATTGAGCAGGCTGCGCTGGAAAAATTCAGCGTGGAGACAATCTGTCAGCAATATCGCCAGTTGGGCAAAGAGTAACAGGCACCTTACCGATACCGGATCTTTTATGAGTCAAAACCCTTTACTGAGCATCGTGGTCGCGGTGTATAACGGCGGGAAATTTCTCGCACAGTTTTTTGAATGCATTGAACAACAGCAGCTTGAAAGCTATGAACTGATCCTGGTAAACGATGGTTCGACCGATGACAGCCTGGCCGTTATCGATGCCTGGCGCGACAGAATGCAAAACGTTACGCTAATTCAGCAGGAAAACCAGGGCGTTTCCGTCGCGCGAAATTCCGGCCTTGCCATTGCGAAAGGTAAATACCTGACCTTCCCGGATATTGACGACAAGCTCTACTCTGGGATGTTCCGCACGCTGCTGGACATGGCTGAAAAAGGCAATCTTGATGTTGCCACCTGTAATGGCCGCTATGTTTACGAAAAGAACCGTGAAAGCCACCCTATTTTCCCACCTGAGCGCTTATCTTCCACACCGGTATTGCCGGGCCATGTCTGGCTGAAAACCGCGCTCGACTCGCGCAAATTTCTGCACGTCACCTGGCTGAATATCTATCGCCGGGAATTTATTACCCGGCATAATTTTCATTTCGAACCGGGGCTGCGTCATCAGGATATTCCCTGGACCACGGAAGTGCTGCTGGCTGCAGAACGCGTGCAGTACACCAGTGAATCCTTTTATGACTACTACATTCATTCGGAATCGGTGTCGCACAAGCCGGACAATGACGATACGCTGATGCGCTCAGCGCGCCATTACATGAAAATTCTTGAGATGCTGGACGCCATCAATAAGCGTTACCCGGATAAGGCGCGTAACATCTCCGCCTGTCGCTGGCAAATCGCCAAAGAGGGACTTGGCATTATTCATACGTTCGATGAAATGAAAGATGAAGCGAAAAAACGTATTATCATCAGTGAGTTTTTCGATCGTGGAATCTGGCGGCTGATTTGGACCAATGCCAGCTCATTGCGTTTACGCTGGCGTCTGGGGCGCCGTTATTTTCGGATTAAAAAATACCGCGATGTCGCATAGCGTGTGCCGCGTTCCCGCTATAGCCCTGGCGCAGTATCAATGCGCCAAAGAGATAGCTTTAAGCGGGCTAAATGCTTAGAATTTGCCCGCCGAAACTCAAAAAACGGATAATCGCTTGGAATTGTTGTATACCATCCTGCTCTACTTAATTCAGCCTCTGGTGTGGCTGCGGCTTCTGCTTCGCAGCCGCAAGGCCCCGGCTTACCGTAAACGCTGGGCTGAACGCTATGGTTTTTGCCGTAATAAAGTGAAGCCGGACGGTATTTTGCTGCATTCCGTCTCCGTTGGCGAAACGCTGGCGGCCATTCCGCTGGTACGTGCATTGCGCCACCGCTATCCCATGCTGCCCATTACCGTCACCACCATGACACCGACGGGCTCAGAGCGGGTGATGTCTGCCTTTGGCAAAGATGTTCATCACGTCTATCTCCCTTACGATCTGCCCGGCGCGATGGGCCGTTTTCTCGATACGGTCCGCCCAAAGCTGGTGATCGTTATGGAAACCGAACTGTGGCCCAATATGATTGCCGCGCTGAACCGTCGCAAAATTCCGTTGGTGATCGCCAATGCGCGCCTGTCGGACCGTTCGGCCAAAGGCTACGGCAAACTGGGGCGATTTATGCGTCGTCTGCTCAGCAGAATCACCTTAATTGCCGCGCAAACCCAGGAAGATGGCGATCGTTTTCTGCAATTGGGCCTGAAACGGGGCCAGCTTGCCGTTACCGGCAGCCTGAAATTTGATATCTCCGTCACCCCGGAATTAGCCGCCAAAGCCATAACATTGCGGCGTCAGTGGGCGCCTCGCCGTAAAGTATGGATTGCTACCAGCACCCACGACGGCGAAGAGACAATTATCCTGCAGGCACATCGCAAGTTGCTGGAGACTTTCCCTGATTTACTGCTGATCCTGGTGCCGCGTCACCCGGAGCGCTTCCCTGACGCCCGCGAAATGGTGCGCAAAGGCGGCTTTAGTTTCATCATGAGAAGCTCGGGTGAAATTCCTTCCGGCAGTACTCAGGTCGTTATTGGCGATACCATGGGTGAGCTGATGCTGCTTTACGGTATTGCTGATATGGCCTTTGTTGGCGGCAGCCTGGTCGAGCGCGGCGGTCATAACCCGCTGGAGCCGGCGGCACATGCCATTCCTGTGCTGATGGGCCCGCACACCTTCAACTTCAAAGATATCTGCGCGCGTCTGCAAGCCGCTGATGGCCTGATTACCGTTACCGATGCCGACTCGCTGGTCAAAGAGGTCTCGACCTTGCTGACCGACGAAGATTACCGTCTGTGGTGTGGCCGCCACGCCGTGGAAGTCCTGCATCAGAACCAGGGCGCGCTGACGCGTCTGCTGCAACTCCTGCAACCGTATTTGCCTCAGCGGAGCCATTAATGTCTCAACGCCTGTCGGTGGTCATGATCGCCAAAAACGCGGCAGACCTGCTGCCAGATTGCTTAGCATCAGTCGCATGGGCCGATGAAATTATCCTGCTCGATTCCGGCAGCCAGGATGCAACGTCAGAGGTCGCGCGCGCGGCAGGGGTAAAGGTTTTCACTGATACCAACTGGCAGGGCTATGGTATTCAGCGCCAGAAGGCGCAACGCTTTGCCAGCGGTGACTATGTCCTGATGATTGACACCGATGAACGGGTCACACCGGAACTGGCGCAATCTATTCGCGCGGTGCTTGATGCCCCACAGCCGGATGCGGTTTACAGCATCGCCCGTCGTAACTTTTTCCTGGGACGTTTTATGCGTCACAGTGGCTGGTACCCTGACCGGGTGATGCGGCTCTATCCACGCGAGCGCTACCAGTACAACGCCAGTCTCGTACATGAGTCACTGGACACCCAAGGCGCAAAAGTTATCGAACTGAAAGGCGACCTGCTGCATTTAACCTGCCGTGATTTCGCCAGCTTTCAGCGCAAACAGCTCAATTACGCCACAGCCTGGGCGCAAGAACGTCATCAGAAGGGCAAGAAGGCATCGCTGGCGGGTATTTTCACCCATACGCTGGGGGCATTCCTGAAAACGCTGCTGCTGCGCGGTGGCGTGCTGGATGGCAAACAAGGCTGGCTGCTCGCGGTGGTCAATGCGCAGTATACTTTCAACAAATACACCGAACTGTGGGCGCTAAACCACGGTTACAGCGAGAAAGCCTAAGCGATGAGCACAAAAGCAATTTATCCCGGTACGTTTGATCCCATCACTAACGGGCATATTGATATCGTGACCCGCGCCGCCACCATGTTCGATGAAGTGGTGATGGCGATTGCCGCCAGCCCAAGCAAAAAACCAATGTTTACGCTCGATGAGCGCGTGGCGCTGGCTCAGGAAGCAACCAAACAGATTCCCAACGTCACGGTGATGGGCTTTAGCGATCTGATGGCCAATTTTGCGCGCGCCCAGCAGGCGAACATTCTGATTCGTGGGCTGCGTGCGGTGGCGGATTTTGAATATGAGATGCAACTGGCGCATATGAATCGCCATCTGATGCCTGACCTGGAAAGCGTATTTCTGATGCCATCAAAAGAGTGGTCGTTTATTTCCTCCACCCTTGTTAAAGAGGTGGCGCGCCATGCCGGTGATGTCACTCATTTCCTGCCAGCGAATGTCCACCAGGCGCTGCTGAAAAAGCTGTAGGGCGTTCTTCCCGGAGGCGGGCGCTTGACGCGCCTTGTCCGGGCTACCAGTTCGCAACCTATAGCCCGGTTAAGCGCAGCGCGAGCCGGGATAAACGCAACCACCGCACTTTACTTCTGGCACTGGCGGCAATAAAAGGTCGCCCGCTGCGCATGTTTTGACGCAATAATCGGCGTACCACACGCCCGGCACGGCTCTCCTTTACGTCCATAGACCTGCAATTCCTGCGCAAAATATCCGGGCTTACCGTCGCTTTGCAGAAAATCTTTCAGCGTGGTACCGCCCTGCTCAATCGAACGCAGCAGAACGGCTTTAATCACCCGCACCAGCAGCTCACACTCCTCGCGCGACAGTGACGAGGCCAGTCTGTCAGGATGGATCCCGGCAGCAAACAGCGACTCGCTGGCGTAGATATTGCCCACCCCCACCACCAGCTTGTTATCCATCAGCCAGGGTTTGATGGCGATTTTCTTCTTCGCGCATTTCTGTTGCAGGTAATCGACGTTAAACGCCTCGCTTAACGGTTCCGGCCCCAGATGCGCCAGCACATTGTGACCTTCCAGCTCTTTCGTCCACAGCCAGGCGCCAAAGCGTCGTGGATCGGTGTAACGCAGCACTTTGCCATTGCTCATCACCAGATCGACATGGTCGTGTTTTTCCGCCGGGAGGTCTTCGGTGAGGATACGCAGGCTGCCGGACATCCCCAGATGGATGATTATCCAGCCGTCCGGTAACTCCAGCAGCAGGTATTTGGCACGGCGCTGCACGCTGAGAACCGGTTTGTCGCTCAGGCGATGAATTTCATCCGAGACAGGCCACCGGAGGCGTCCGTTACGGACGACAGCATGAAGAATTTTGGCGCCGACCAGATGCGGTTCAATACCGCGGCGGCTGGTTTCTACCTCGGGTAACTCTGGCATGTTTATTTCTCCTTATTTCCCCAATGTAATTTGAGTCACAGGAAGGCGGCAAGAAGTGAATCCCGGGCGCTTACCTGAGTAGGGGACCAGGGTGAGCGTACACAGCTAACGTATCTGCGGCTCAAACTACGAAGGGCAAAATGCAAAAAACCCCGCCGAAGCGAGGTTTTCGTACAAAGAAAGCGCAAATTATTTAATTTTTGCTTCTTTGTAAAGAACGTGCTGACGGACAACTGGATCGAATTTTTTCAGTTCCAGTTTTTCCGGCTTAGTACGTTTGTTCTTCGTGGTGGTATAGAAGTGACCAGTACCAGCAGAAGAAACCAGCTTGATTTTCTCACGAATACCTTTAGCCATGATTTATTTCCTCTAAGTACTTAGTACTTTTCGCCACGGGCACGCAGTTCAGACAGAACTGTATCGATGCCTTTCTTATCGATTACACGCATACCTTTAGCAGATACGCGCAGGGTGACAAAACGCTTCTCGCTCTCAACCCAGAAACGGTGAGAGTGCAGGTTCGGCAGGAAACGGCGTTTAGTCGCGTTCAGTGCGTGGGAACGGTTGTTACCGGTCACCGGACGCTTGCCAGTAACTTGGCAGACTCGGGACATGTCTATTCTCCAAAAATCAAATTAGCTCGAGCTTCGTATGGGGTATTGGCGCCTCGTCAGGCTTTCACAGCCTGGTCTGACGGTTCTAAGCGAACTCGTGTAGCCAGGCCCAATTGCCAAACCCGAGATTCTCAAAGGTGGCGTAGTATACGCTGAGTCGGCGATGTGCTCAAGTCCCGAACAGACAAAGATCCCGATGGATCGCCCAAAGAGGTCTAAATCCAGCCCCGCTCTGCGAACGAAACGTACTCTCCACGGCCTATCACCAGATGATCGAGCACACGAATATCCATAAACTGACAGCACTTCACCACCCTTTCGGTGATGATTCTATCCGCTTTACTGGGTTCAGCGCTACCCGAAGGATGATTATGCGCAAGGATCACGGCGGCGGCATTCACTTTAATCGCCTCGCGGACAATTTCGCGCGGATGCACTTCCACCTGATTAATGGTGCCGGAAAAAAGACGGCAATGCTTTAACACCCGATTTTGGTTGTCGAGAAAGATCGCCATGAAGATCTCGCGCTCTTCGCCCGTCAACTGGCTTTGCAGAAATTCCCGGGTCAGCTCCGGGCTTAACAATGATGTTTCTTCCAGTAGCCGAACGCTGTAGTAGCGCCGCGCCAGCTCGGCAATGCCTTTTAGTTGCGCGTATTTCGCCACCCCAATGCCATTAACGTTGGCAAAATCTTTATAGTCCGCCGAGAGCAGCCCGTAGAGTGAGCCGAAGTGCTGCAGCAAATCACGGGAAAGCGTCATCACTGGTTTCCCCTGTGTGCCAGTGCGTAAAAACAGCGCCAGTAGCTCGACATCCGTCAGCGACTCAATGCCCGCACTCATCATTTTTTCTCTGGGCAATGGGGGTAAATAAACTATATCCATGTCGAATCCTCCCTTTTACGCACCATGCTGCCACAAGCGAAAAGGGCTATCGACACGGGATCGCCACACTTGCGTAATACCTCGCAAAGAGCACGACGGGCAAAAGCACGACAGCACCAGGATTGTGATAAAATGCCCGCCTTCTGGTGAAATCCAACAGGAAAGAGTCATGATGAGTCTGGCGGGTAAAAAAATCGTTCTCGGCATAAGCGGCGGCATCGCGGCTTATAAAGCGCATGAACTGGTGCGTCGTCTGCGCGATCGCGGCGCCGATGTGCGCGTAGCGATGACCGAAGCAGCGAAAGCCTTTATTACGCCGCTGAGCCTGCAGGCGGTTTCTGGCTACCCGGTTTCCGACAGTCTGCTCGACCCGGCCGCCGAAGCCGCAATGGGCCATATTGAGCTTGGCAAATGGGCCGACCTGGTCATTCTCGCCCCCGCCACCGCCGATTTAATCGCGCGCGTCGCCGCCGGTATGGCCAATGACCTGGTGTCAACAATCTGCCTTGCCACGCCTTCTCCGGTTGCGGTTGTGCCCGCCATGAACCAGCAGATGTATCGCGCCGCCGCCACTCAGCATAATTTAGAGGTGCTGGCCTCGCGCGGCCTGTTATTGTGGGGCCCGGACAGCGGCAGCCAGGCCTGCGGCGACATTGGGCCGGGCCGGATGCTGGATCCGCTAACCATCGTTGATCTCGCCGCCGCGCATTTCTCGCCTGTCAACGATCTGCAACATCTGAACATCATGATTACCGCCGGTCCGACCCGCGAGCCGCTGGATCCGGTGCGTTATATTACAAACCACAGCTCCGGCAAGATGGGCTTTGCCATCGCTGCGGCGGCCGCCCGTCGTGGCGCTAACGTGACGCTGGTGGCAGGCCCGGTGTCGTTGGCAACGCCAGAATGGGTCAAACGGATTGACGTGACCACCGCTCTGGAGATGGAGGCCGCGGTACAGGGTCTCGCTCAGCAGCAACACATTTTTATTGGCTGTGCCGCCGTCGCGGATTATCGCGCCGCCGCCATTGCCGACGAAAAAATCAAAAAGCAAGGCGATGAATTAACAATAAAAATGGTCAAAAACCCGGATATCGTCGCCGGTGTCGCCGCATTGACCGAGCATCGCCCCTATGTCGTTGGGTTTGCCGCCGAAACAAATAATGTGGAAGAATATGCCCGGCAAAAACGTGCCCGCAAAAACCTCGACCTGATCTGCGCTAACGATGTTTCGCAATCAAATCAAGGGTTTAATAGCGACAATAACGCTTTGCATCTTTTCTGGCAGGATGGCGATAAACATTTACCGCTAAAGAGCAAGGAACAGTTAGGCCACTTATTACTGGACGAGATCGTTACCCGTTATGATGAAAAAAATCGACGTTAAGATTCTGGACCCGCGTGTAGGCAAGCAATTCCCACTGCCGACCTACGCCACCGCCGGTTCTGCCGGCCTTGATCTGCGTGCCTGTCTCGATGACGCCGTAGAGCTGGCACCGGGCGCGACCACCCTGCTGCCGACCGGTCTGGCGATTCATATTGCCGATCCGTCGCTTGCCGCAGTGATTCTGCCGCGCTCTGGCCTCGGCCATAAGCATGGTATTGTGCTGGGTAACCTGGTGGGACTTATTGACTCTGACTATCAGGGGCAATTGATGGTGTCCGTCTGGAACCGTGGCCAGGACAGCTTTACCATTGAACCCGGTGAGCGCATCGCGCAAATGGTATTTGTCCCGGTCGTTCAGGCTGAATTTAATCTGGTTGAAGAGTTTGACGCCACAGATCGTGGTGAAGGTGGCTTCGGTCACTCCGGGCGTAAATAAGCAGCCCATTTAACGCATCCTGCGGCGAAATAACGCCATAACATTTCCGCAAACACCGGTTTGCGGCCGCCGCGTGGATGTTCGCCTGATAAGCGCTTATTTCAGGGGTATTTTGCAACATGGCAGAAAAACAAACCGCGAAAAGGAATCGTCGCGAAGAAATACTTCAGTCTCTGGCACTGATGCTTGAATCCAGCGATGGAAGTCAACGCATCACGACGGCAAAACTGGCGGCGTCTGTTGGCGTCTCCGAGGCCGCTTTGTACCGTCATTTCCCTAGCAAGACACGCATGTTCGATAGCCTCATTGAGTTTATCGAAGATAGTCTGATTACCCGTATCAACCTGATCATGAAAGATGAAAAGGACACCACAGCGCGCCTGCGTCTGATTGTGCAACTGATTCTGGGGTTTGGTGAGCGTAATCCAGGGCTGACCCGCATTCTTACCGGTCATGCGCTGATGTTTGAACAGGATCGCTTACAAGGGCGTATCAATCAGCTTTTCGAGCGTATCGAATCCCAGATTCGCCAGGTGCTGCGCGAAAAGAAGATGCGTGAAGGCGAAGGCTACGTCACTGACGAAACGCTGCTGGCAAGTCAGTTGCTGTCGTTTTGTGAAGGGATGTTGTCGCGCTATGTGCGTAGCGAGTTCAAATACAGTCCGACCGATGAGTTTGAAGCACGCTGGCCCTTGCTGGCCGCGCAGTTGCAATAAGCGATAAGTTATCCCGGATGGCGGTTAACCGCCTTATCCGGGCAACTCTTTCGATCTATCCCAGGTACGCCGGGAATACTATTAAATCCCGTACTCTTCCCGATATGCCTTCACCGCGGCCAGATGGTCAGCCATTTCCGGCTTCTCTTCCAGATAAGCAATCAGCTCTTTCAGGGTGATAATTGAAATCACTTTGCAGCCGTAGTCGCGCTCCACTTCCTGGATCGCGGAAATATCCGCGCGTCCACGCTCCTGACGATCAAGGGAGATCAGCACGCCTGCCAGCGTCGCGCCGTTCGCCTGAATTATCTCCATGGATTCGCGAATTGCCGTACCGGCAGTGATCACATCATCCACCAGCATGACGCGGCCCTGCAATGCGCTGCCGACCAGCGTGCCGCCTTCACCGTGATCTTTGGCCTCTTTGCGGTTAAAGCAATACGGCACGTCACGCTCGTGGTGCTCAGCCAGCGCGACTGCTGTGGTGGTCGCTATAGGGATACCTTTGTAGGCCGGGCCAAACAACAGGTCGAAATCAATTTTCGAATCCACCAGCGCGGCGGCGTAAAAACGGCCCAGCAACGCCAGGTCGCGCCCGGTATTAAACAGGCCGGCGTTAAAGAAATAGGGGCTCTTACGCCCGGATTTCAGGGTGAACTCGCCAAATTTGAGCACCTGTTTGTTAAGCGCAAACTCAATAAACTCACGCTGATACTGTTTCATGGATTCGCTCCTCATCTAAGAATCTATCCCATCAGGCTATCTTACTTGCCAGTTTTAACCCGGGCAGTGCTCGAATCCTCATGTACGTCGTGTACGTTCCGGATTTTCCGCGCTGTCCGCGTTCAAACGGTCTTCGCCGATTACGCTGGCTGGGAAAGGATTTCACTTTTCTATGGACAAAAAAAAGGCGACTTCTCAGTCGCCTTAAAAACTAGTTTGCCAACGCCGCTTTCTGCGTCGCAATAATCGATTCGATTCCTCCTCGGGCCAACGCCAGCAAGGTCAGGAGTTCTTCGTGGGTGAACGGTTCGCCCTCGGCGGTGCCCTGAACTTCAATGATGCGGCCATCTTCGGTCATCACTACGTTCATATCGGTTTCCGCTGCGGAGTCTTCCACGTATTCCAGATCACAAACAGCTTCGCCATTGACGATGCCGACTGAAACCGCCGCCACCAGCCCTTTCATCGGGTTCGCTTTCAGTTTGCCTGCGCTTACCAACGCGTTCAGCGCATCGGCCAGCGCAACGCATGCTCCGGTGATGGAGGCAGTACGGGTACCGCCATCGGCCTGAATCACGTCGCAGTCCAGGGTGATGGTGTATTCACCCAGCGCCGTTAAGTCTACCGCCGCACGCAGCGCACGGGCGATAAGACGCTGAATTTCCATAGTGCGCCCGCCCTGTTTGCCCTTCGCCGCTTCGCGCGCGTTACGGGTGTGGGTGGAACGCGGCAGCATGCCATATTCAGCGGTGATCCAGCCCTGGCCCTGGCCTTTGAGGAAACGCGGCACACCCTCTTCAAGGGTGGCGGTGCACAGCACTTTGGTATCACCAAATTCAACCAGCACGGAGCCTTCTGCGTGTTTTGTGTAATTACGGGTCAGGGTGACGGGACGCACCTCGGTGGTGCTACGGCCTGATGGACGCATGATGATTTCTCCGGCTGTTACGAATGTGGCTGCGCATTATACTGGCTTACCAAGGTTATTCCTATCCTGATAAGCCCATGAAAGCTATAATCCCCGCATCTCTCCTTAAAAAACGGGAACGTCTATGATCCGCAGTATGACCGCCTACGCCCGGCGTGAAATCAAGGGTAGCTGGGGCTCTGCCTCATGGGAACTGCGCTCGGTAAACCAGCGTTATCTTGAAACTTACTTCCGTCTGCCGGAACAATTTCGTAGCCTGGAACCTGTGGTTCGCGAGCGCATCCGTACGCGTCTGACTCGCGGGAAAATCGAATGTAATCTGCGTTTTGAACCTGACGCCAGCGCCCAAAGCGAACTGATTCTCAACGAGAAACTGGCAAAACAGCTGGTGAACGCCGCCAACTGGGTCAAAATGCAGAGCGATGAAGGCGAAATCAACCCGGTGGATATTCTGCGTTGGCCGGGCGTTATGGCCGCTCAGGAACAGGATCTGGACGCGATTGCCGCTGAAATTCTGTCTGCCCTCGATGGCGCGCTGGACGATTTTATCGTCGCCCGCGAGACCGAAGGCCAGGCGCTGAAAGCCTTAATTGAGCAGCGTCTGGAAGGCGTCAGCACTGAAGTGAAAAACGTGCGTGCACAGATGCCGGAAATCCTGCAATGGCAGCGCGACCGCCTGGTAGCAAAACTGGAAGAAGCGCAGGTCCAGTTGGAAAATAATCGACTGGAACAAGAGCTGGTGCTGATGGCACAGCGTATCGACGTTGCCGAAGAGCTTGACCGTCTGGAAGCGCACGTTAAAGAAACCTACAACATCCTCAAGAAGAAAGAGGCTGTGGGCCGCCGTCTCGACTTTATGATGCAGGAGTTCAACCGTGAGTCGAACACCCTGGCGTCTAAATCTATCAATGCCGATGTCACCAATTCAGCCATTGAGCTGAAAGTGTTGATTGAGCAGATGCGTGAGCAGATTCAGAACATCGAATAATCCTGCGCCCGCGCCCTGAAAGCCCGCAACGCTGCGGGTTTTTTATTTTCTGCTCTCCGCTCCCGGCCATCGCTTTACAGGTTCGTACCGCCCCCGGTATTGTGACTTTCAGGTTTCCACCTGTCCGGACTTTTTATGTCTTCACCCTTGCGACCGCTTCATGTTCGTACGCTAACGGCCATACTGATGCTCTGTGCCGCAGGGGCACAGGCAGGAGATACGCGCACCGTCACCCAACCCGTCACACCGCCGCCTTGTCAGACCCTTTATGCCAGCGGAACAGACGATGCAACGCAGGCAATCCAGACGGCGCTCAATACTTGCGCTCGCGGAAAAACAGTGCATCTGGCCGCAGCAGAAAACACGGATACCTTCTACAGTGGCCCACTCAGCCTGCCATCGGGGGTTAGCCTTGCGATTGATAAAGGAGCAACGCTGAGGGCTGTTGCCGACCCGACCCGCTTCGACACAGGCAACCAGACCTGCGGCACGCTGGATAGCTCAGGGAAGGGCTGTAAACCGTTTATCTGGATTAAGGACGCGGTTGGCAGCGGGATTTATGGACAGGGGACAATTGATGGTCAGGGTGGCACGGTCATGGCCGGGCGAAACCAGACATGGTGGCAACTGGCAAAAGAGGCGCAAAAAAGCGACAGCAAGCAGAATGCGCCTCGCTTAATCCAGATTGATAGCTCCTCAGATATCACGCTGTATCAGATAACCCTCAAAAACGCGCCGAATTTCCACATAGTGGGCAACCGCAGCAACGGGCTGACCCTGTGGGGGATCACTATCGACACCCCTGCTTTCGCACGTAATACGGATGGTTTTGACCCTATGGGCTCGACGAACGTGACGCTCACCCACAGCGTGATCGGCACCGGGGACGATAATGTCGCCATTAAAGCCGGGAATGCCAGCGCATCCCATATCTCCATTGTGGATAACCGCTTTGGCTCCGGGCACGGCATGTCCATTGGTAGCGAGGTCAATAAAGGTGTGAGTGATGTGGACGTCAACCAGCTCACCCTGAACGGCACAACTAACGGGCTGCGCATTAAAAGCGACCGCTCGCGCGGTGGTCTGGTCACCGGAGTCACCTATCGCAATATCTGCATGGAAAACGTGAAAAACCCGATTGTTCTGGACACGCGCTACGAACCTAAAGAAGGGCATCTGCTCCCCATCTTTCGCGATATCACGTTTGAGCATGTGAAAGTGCTTACGGCAGGTATGCTGACATTTCAGGGAGACAGCGACAGCAATCCGATTGTAACCACCCTGAAAAATGTGACGCTTGCCAGGGGTTCGGAAATGCACAAAAAATACGCCATTATCCAGGGCACAATCGCGCCAGGCCCCACGGGATCATGCCCTTGAGATAAACACGTGGGAACATCGCAAAGCAAAATATGGTCCTCATAGCGAAAGACCTCATCGCTGCTGCAAAAGTGACGGCGCTAAAAGCCAGCAATTCCGTGCTCACCCAGCCAGGCCACCAGCGTCTTAACCACCGGCTCCTGAATAAAAGTCATGATCTGGCGGGCTTTCCGGGCACCGATACCCGGCAGGCGCTGCCACGCCTGGTCGCCTCGGTCCTGCATCTGCTGCCAGTGGGTATCCCCGGCGGCCTGAATTGCCGACGTCGTTAACGGCAGACCAAGGGCATAAACCCAGCGCACAAAGGGCCGCTCCCGGGCAAGCTCGAAGCGATGCCAAAGCTGCCGTCCGCGAGCAGGTGTTATCCCGGCTGTTTCCTGTAGCTGCGTTTCTGTTAACGCCAGCCAGGAAAAGAGATGTTCAAACCGATGCGCCTGATGCAATACACGCCAACCCGCCTCCCCCAGCCCTTCAATATCCAGCGCCTGCTTTGAACTCAGCCACGTCAGCCGGGCCAGAAATTGCTCCTGACATTCTGGCGAGGCATAAAAACAGGTGAGCGGCGTGAAAACCGGTGCAGGCGGCTGCGGTTTAACGCGAACTTGCCCGCGCCAGACCACATCATCAATGCGTGGGATCCCTTGCCCTGCCAGGCTTACCACTACCCGATCGCCAGGCGCAATATCCAGTTCCTGCCAACGCCGCACGGAACCAACATTGACCCGCTGCACACGTTTATCGTCCAGTTGTACCGGCTCCAGATGGGCAACGACGGCAATTTTCCCGGTACGCCCGACGGTAAAGCGGATATTTTTCACCTCGGCGACCTGTTCGACTGGCGGATATTTCCATGCCGCGACCCAGACACCCTGCCCCGGGAGCCACTGTTTTCCTTGCGGCTCTTGAGCACTTCGTACCACCACGCCATCTGTCACAAAGGGCAGCGCGGTAGTGAACCAGCGCTCGCGAAGGACCGCAACCTCATTGATATTGCTGACGGGCACACTGTAGCGTTCCACCCAGTCAAACCCTGCCTGCGTTAATAATTGCAGGCGATGCGCTAACGCTTGCGGCCCGTCCGGCCAGCTCCAGACAAAGACGGCAATGTCGCTTAACACATCCGACCCGCCTCGTCTCATCATGGCGCCCGCCACTTTGGCCCGGGCGTTCATGCCACCCATCTGTTTTTGAATATGACCATCGCGCTTTAAAAACAGCTCGCCCTGTAAGACGCTGTTTGCCAGTGCGCCGGTAACAGTTTGCGGCAGTGCGGGAATACGGCGGGCATTCTCCGTCCAGTCTTCGCCTGCCAGGCCATTCCCCCGGCTGATGACCCGCTCCAGTTTGCCGTGGCGATAGACCAGTGTGACCGCCACGCCGTCCACTTTCGGCTGTGCCCAAAGCGCTGCTTTACCCGCCATCCATTTACGCAGCGCGTCTTTATTACGCAGTTTATCAACCCCCGTATGGGCAATCGGGTGCCTTACCGTACCGCCCGCTACGGCTGGCGCATCACGGACCGTCTCCTGCCCAAAACAGCGCCGCCAGTTCGCAAGCTGGGCATTGAGATTGTCGTAAACATCGTCGCTCACGGCGCTCGCGCCCTGCAACCAGTAATCCTCATTCCACTGCGCCATCTGTTTTTCCAGTTGTGCAATCTCTTGTTCTGCTCGCGCTGGCGCCCACACCGGGCAGGCCGCGTTACTGCATACGCTCCAGACCACCGCGCCGATCATCATAAATATCCTTATCCACATTTCGCCGTCTCCTTAGCTGAATGCAGCGGGTATATCGCGACGGAAATAGGTTTTCGAGGCAGTAAAACAGAGTTTGCGAGGTGGGTTCCGGCGTTTTTCACCGTTTGCAGAAAAAGGGTGGCAAATCAGGGAAAAGGCGCGCAAAACACCATTATCCACAGTAAAAAGTGTGACGAGGGCTACGTCACGTTGCGCCGTTGTGTATAATAGGCACGTATGTAAGTTTCCTTTCGCAATTCACATACAAAAGACTCTCATGGCTCAAGGCACGCTTTATATTGTTTCCGCCCCCAGTGGCGCGGGTAAATCAAGCCTCATTCAGGCTTTATTAAAAACCCAACCGTTGTATGACACCCAGGTTTCTGTTTCACACACCACGCGCGCGCCGCGTCCGGGTGAAGTGCACGGTGAACACTATTTCTTCGTTAATCATGCCGAATTTAAAGCGATGATTGATGATGACGCCTTCCTTGAGCACGCCGAGGTATTTGGCAATTATTACGGCACATCGCGCGCTACGATTGAGCAAGTTCTTAAAACCGGCGTAGATGTATTCCTGGATATTGACTGGCAGGGCGCGCAGCAAATCCGCATGAGAATGCCGCAGGCGCGCAGCATCTTTATTTTGCCGCCGTCGAAAATCGAGCTGGACAGACGCCTGCGTGGTCGCGGTCAGGACAGCGAAGATGTTATCGCAAAGCGCATGGCGCAAGCAGTTGCGGAAATGAGCCATTACGCAGAGTATGATTACCTTATTGTGAACGATGATTTCGATACCGCCCTGGGCGACCTCAAAACCATCATTCGCGCCGAACGTCTGCGTATGGGCCGCCAGATGCAGCGACATGACGCTTTAATCAGCAAACTGTTGGCAGACTGAACCCACATTCAGTATCATGCCCAGTCCATCACCATCTGTGGAGCATTTTAAATATGGCACGCGTAACTGTTCAGGACGCTGTAGAGAAAATTGGTAACCGTTTTGACCTGGTACTGGTCGCCGCGCGTCGCGCTCGTCAGATGCAGGTAGGCGGAAAGGATCCGCTGGTACCGGAAGAAAACGATAAAACCACCGTTATCGCGCTGCGCGAAATCGAAGAAGGTCTGATCAACAACCAGATCCTCGACGTACGTGAGCGCCAGGAACAGCAAGAGCAGGAAGCCGCTGAATTACAAGCCGTTACCGCTATTGCTGAAGGTCGTCGTTAATCAATAAGCGGGTCGCCCTTGTATCTGTTTGAAAGTCTGAATCAACTGATTCAAAACTACCTGCCGGAAGACCAGATCAAGCGTCTTCGGCAGGCGTATCTCGTTGCACGTGACGCTCACGAGGGCCAGACACGTTCAAGTGGTGAACCCTATATCACGCACCCGGTTGCCGTAGCCTGTATCCTGGCCGAGATGAAACTCGACTACGAAACGCTGATGGCCGCACTGCTGCATGACGTGATTGAAGATACCCCCGCAACCTATCAGGACATGGAACAGCTATTTGGCAAAAGCGTTGCCGAACTGGTAGAAGGGGTGTCAAAGCTTGATAAGCTCAAGTTCCGCGATAAGAAAGAGGCGCAGGCCGAAAACTTTCGCAAGATGATTATGGCGATGGTGCAGGATATCCGCGTCATTCTCATCAAACTCGCCGACCGTACCCACAACATGCGCACGCTGGGCTCTCTTCGCCCGGATAAACGTCGCCGCATCGCCCGTGAAACTCTCGAAATTTACAGCCCGCTGGCGCACCGTTTAGGTATTCATCACATCAAAACCGAGCTTGAAGAGCTGGGCTTTGAAGCGTTGTATCCGAACCGTTATCGCGTCATTAAAGAAGTGGTAAAAGCTGCGCGCGGTAACCGTAAAGAGATGATTCAGAAGATCCTTTCTGAAATTGAAGGGCGTCTGCAGGAAGCGGGAATTCCGTGTCGCGTCAGCGGTCGCGAAAAACACCTGTACTCCATCTACTGCAAGATGGTGCTCAAAGAGCAGCGTTTTCACTCGATTATGGATATCTACGCCTTCCGCGTTATCGTCCATGATTCCGACACCTGCTATCGCGTGCTGGGCCAGATGCACAGCCTCTACAAACCGCGTCCAGGTCGTGTTAAAGACTATATCGCCATTCCAAAAGCGAACGGCTATCAGTCTCTGCACACCTCGATGATCGGTCCTCACGGCGTCCCGGTTGAAGTGCAAATTCGCACCGAAGACATGGACCAGATGGCGGAAATGGGGGTCGCGGCGCACTGGGCCTATAAAGAGCACGGCGAAACCAGCACCACCGCGCAAATCCGCGCCCAGCGCTGGATGCAAAGCCTGCTCGAACTGCAACAGAGCGCAGGCAGCTCGTTTGAATTTATTGAGAGCGTTAAATCTGATCTCTTCCCGGATGAGATTTATGTTTTCACCCCGGAAGGCCGCATCGTGGAACTGCCAGCAGGCGCGACCCCGGTCGACTTCGCCTATGCGGTTCACACCGACATCGGCCACGCCTGTGTGGGTGCACGTGTCGACAGGCAGCCGTATCCTCTGTCGCAGTCGCTTTCCAGCGGGCAAACCGTAGAAATCATTACCGCGCCGGGCGCTCGTCCGAACGCGGCATGGCTTAACTTTGTCGTGAGCTCAAAAGCGCGCGCCAAAATTCGCCAGTTGCTGAAAAACCTCAAGCGTGATGATTCGGTGAGCCTTGGCCGCCGTCTGCTCAACCACGCACTGGGTGGAAGCCGTAAGCTGGCGGAAATCCCGCAAGAACATATTCAGCGCGAGCTGGACCGCATGAAGCTTGCCTCGCTTGACGATCTGCTGGCAGAAATCGGCCTCGGCAACGCCATGAGCGTGGTAGTGGCGAAGAACCTGCAGCAGGGCGAAGCGACGGCGACAGCGCAAAGCACCGGTACCACCACGAGTGTCAGTGCAAGTGGCGGACATTTGCCGATCAAAGGTGCGGATGGTGTGCTGATCACCTTCGCGAAGTGCTGTCGTCCGATTCCCGGCGACCCGATTGTGGCGCATGTTAGCCCCGGCAAAGGGCTGGTTATCCACCATGAATCTTGCCGTAACATCCGTGGCTACCAGAAAGAGCCAGAGAAGTTTATGGCCGTTGAGTGGGACAAGGACACCGCGCAGGAATTTATCACCGAAATCAAGGTGGATATGTTCAACCATCAGGGCGCACTGGCGAATCTGACCGCGGCAATCAACACCGCGTCTTCCAATATTCAAAGCCTGAATACGGAAGAAAAAGACGGCCGCGTTTACAGTGCCTTTATCCGTCTGACGTCTCGCGATCGCGTCCACCTGGCGAACATCATGCGCAAAATCCGCGTCATGCCGGATGTGATTAAAGTCACTCGTAACCGAAACTAGTATGTCCTACACCAAAGCATTCGAATTGCATCGAGGCAGCAAGCGAATGAAACCCCAGGAGCGAACAGAAGTACGTAACTGGGGCGAGAGAGTGCAGCTAACGCTGAGGCAATTTGAAGGATGAAGTGTATATGAATGCACAACGTTATGCGCGAATCCGCGAGATGCTAGCCAGACGTCAACCGGACCTGACCGTCTGCATGGAGCAGGTCCACAAACCGCATAACGTTTCTGCCATTATCCGCACCGCAGACGCCGTCGGCGTACATGAAGTTCACGCCGTCTGGCCGAGTCGTCGCATGCATACCATGTTGTCATCCGCTGCGGGCAGCAACAGTTGGGTGGAAGTGAAAACGCACCCGACCATCGGTGATGCCGTTTCCCAACTGAAAGCGGCGGGCATGCAGATCCTGGCGACACACCTCTCTGACAAAGCCGTAGATTTTCGCGAGATCGACTACACCCGTCCCACCTGTATTTTGATGGGGCAGGAGAAAACCGGGATCAGCCAGGAAGCATTAGATCTGGCGGATCAGGACATTATCATCCCGATGATCGGTATGGTGCAGTCGCTGAACGTCTCCGTCGCCTCGGCGCTTATCCTCTACGAAGCCCAGCGCCAACGGCAAAATGCTGGCATGTACCTGCGCGAAAACAGCATGCTGCCGGATGAAGAACAACAGCGTCGGCTGTTTGAAGGTGGTTACCCGGTACTGGCGCGCGTGGCAAAACGCAAAGGTCTGCCTTATCCCCGCGTCAACGAGCATGGCGAAGTGGATGCCGACGACGCCTGGTGGGCCACCATGCAGGCTGCGAGATAACGCCTATGCAAGGTCGCCTGTTGGATGCCGTTCCCCTCAATACCCTTACCGGCGTTGGTGCGGCGCAGGCCAGCAAACTTGCAAAAATCGGCCTGCACACGGTGCAGGATTTACTGCTGCACCTGCCTCTACGCTACGAAGATCGCACCCAACTCTACCCCATTGCCGACCTGCTGCCGGGCATTTATGCCACGGTGGAAGGCGAAGTGCTGAACTGCAACATTACCTTTGGCGGGCGTCGGATGATGACCTGCCAGATAAGCGACGGTTCCGGCATTCTGACCATGCGTTTTTTTAACTTCAACGCGGCGATGAAAAACAGCCTCGCGACCGGGCGTCGCGTGCTGGCCTACGGTGAAGCAAAACGCGGGAAGTTCGGCGCAGAGATGATCCACCCGGAATACCGTGTTCAGGGCGATCTCAGTACCCCGGAATTACAGGAAACCTTAACGCCTGTTTATCCGACGACCGAGGGGATAAAACAGGCGACGTTGCGCAAGCTCACCGACCAGGCGCTGGACCTGCTTGCCACTTGCGCGATTGCTGAACTGCTACCGCCAGAGCTGGCACAGGGGCTGATGACACTGCCGGAAGCCTTGCGCACTCTGCATCGTCCGCCGCCGACACTGCAGCTTGCTGAGCTGGAAACCGGGCAACACCCGGCGCAAAGACGTTTAATTCTCGAAGAGTTACTGGCACACAATCTCAGCATGCTGGCGTTGCGTGCCGGGGCGCAGCGTTATCACGCAAAGCCGCTGAATCCTCAGGATACGCTGAAAAATGCCCTGCTGGCCTCGCTGCCGTTCAAACCTACCGGCGCGCAGGCGCGCGTGGTGGCAGAAATTGAACGCGATATGGCGCTCGATGTGCCGATGATGCGCCTTGTACAGGGCGACGTGGGTTCCGGGAAAACGCTGGTGGCGGCGCTGGCGGCATTGCGGGCGATCGCGAACGGCAATCAGGTGGCCCTGATGGCGCCGACCGAGCTGCTGGCTGAACAACACGCCAACAATTTCCGCAACTGGTTCGCGCCGCTCGGCGTGGAAGTGGGCTGGCTGGCGGGTAAGCAGAAAGGCAAAGCACGCCAGGCGCAGCAAGAGGCCATTGCCAGCGGCCAGGTACAAATGATCGTCGGCACGCACGCCATCTTCCAGGAACAGGTGCAGTTTAACGGCCTTGCGCTGGTGATCATCGACGAACAGCATCGGTTTGGCGTACATCAACGCCTGGCGCTGTGGGAGAAAGGCCAGCAACAGGGCTTCCATCCCCACCAGTTGATCATGACTGCAACACCCATTCCGCGCACCCTGGCGATGACCGCCTATGCCGATCTCGACACCTCGGTTATCGACGAACTCCCACCGGGCCGAACGCCTGTGACCACCGTTGCCATTCCGGATACCCGACGCAGCGATATTATCGATCGCGTACGCAACGCCTGTACCGGGGAAGGTCGCCAGGCCTATTGGGTCTGTACGTTGATTGAAGAGTCCGATCTGCTGGAAGCCCAGGCAGCGGAAGCCACGTGGGAAGAGTTAAAGCTGTCCCTGCCGGAGCTAAATATCGGCCTGGTCCACGGACGCATGAAGCCTGCCGAAAAACAGGCGGTGATGCAGGCCTTCAAACAGGGCGAGATGCATCTTCTGGTGGCGACCACCGTGATCGAAGTGGGCGTGGACGTGCCCAACGCCAGCCTGATGATTATCGAAAACCCGGAGCGTCTGGGTCTTGCGCAACTCCACCAGCTACGCGGCCGTGTCGGACGCGGCGCGGTAGCCTCACACTGCGTGCTGCTCTACAAATCACCGCTGTCGAAAACCGCGCAAAAACGCCTGCAGGTACTGCGCGACAGTAACGACGGCTTTGTGATTGCGCAAAAAGATCTGGAGATTCGCGGCCCCGGCGAACTGCTCGGCACCCGTCAGACCGGGAATGCCGAGTTCAAAGTGGCTGATTTGCTGCGCGACCAGGCGATGATCCCGGAAGTGCAGCGCATTGCCCGTCATATTCACGAACGCTATCCCCGGCAGGCCGAAGCCCTTATCGAGCGCTGGATGCCGGAAACAGAGCGCTATTCAAACGCCTGATTACTGTTTGTGATAGACGTTATCAAAACTGACGTTCATGCCGCCGCAATAGCCGCTATCACGAACGATTAAGTTGCCATTAACCAGTTGTGCCGCCCCGCTGCAAGTGTATTCCTCTTTCGGGTTTCCCCAGTGCAGCGCATTCCCTTGTGGCGTTATTGTCTCATCGAGATCGCCGGTATGGACAATGTCATATCCTTGCGAATCTTTTCCGCCATACCAGGTCGCCTGTCCCTCGATGTTAATCTGCCCTTTCCCCACAGACGTAATATGAATTTCATTGTCACCCAATTCGGCATGCCATTTACCGGTCCATTCGGCGAGCGTCGCGTTGTGAATCGGCTGCTTTTCTAAGGACTTAGTGGGCATCCAGCCGACAAATTCATGCTTTTTCCCTGAGTACCAGACGCAGCTCCAGCCCGGCACTTCTTGTGCTACCAGTACCGTGTCACCCGCCACCAGATACGGTTTTGTTGCGCACACTTCACCCTGTCCCGGGCAGCCATCATCGTCGCGGTAAAAATGCACGTTGGCATTGGCATCAGTTTTCACTTTCGCCTGGTTGAAGACGCCTGGCCAGGTGGGGAAACTGCCATTACGACAGGTATGCAGATCGTATTCGTCAGCGAGACATCCGGCGGAGAAAAAGGCCAGGGCGAGCAGTATTTTTCCTTTCATATCAATCCCTAATTTTTAATTATCGTGCGCGATTGCCGATGATTTTAGCATTGCGCAAATTCTGCGGAACGATAAAAGCGCGAACCACCTAAAATCGGGGGGCCTTAGAACCCAACTTGCCGCTCTCAACATTCTTTATAAAAGTACGTTTTATTGTTTAGCAACCGTTTGCTTTTACCAAACAGTCCGATAGAATCTCCGCTTTTCCATCAGGGGATTGTTTGCGATGTCTGTCAACACCATCGAGTCCGAAAATGCGCAAACGGTTGCGCATACCCAGCCCAGTGAGCTGATCTACCGCCTTGAAGACCGCCCACCGCTGGCGCAAACCATTTTTGCCGCGCTACAGCACCTGCTGGCGATGTTTGTTGGCGTTATCACGCCAGGCCTGCTGATTTGCCAGGCGCTGGGTTTACCGGCTCAGGATACGCAGCACATCATCAGCATGTCGCTGTTCGCCTCCGGCGTCGCATCCATCATCCAGATTAAAGCCTGGGGCCCGGTCGGGTCCGGCCTGCTGTCTATTCAGGGCACCAGCTTTAACTTCGTTGCGCCATTAATTATGGGCGGAACCGCACTAAAAACCGGCGGCGCCGATGTGCCGACGATGATGGCCGCCTTGTTCGGCTCCCTGATGCTGGCAAGCTGTACCGAGATGGTTATCTCCCGCATTCTGCCGTTTGCCCGCCGCATCATTACCCCGCTGGTCTCCGGCGTGGTGGTGATGATCATCGGCCTGTCGCTGATTCAGGTCGGCCTGACGTCTGTGGGCGGTGGCTTCGGCGCGATGGCAAACCATACCTTTGGCGCGCCGAAGAACCTGCTGCTGGCAGGTATCGTTCTTGCCATCATCATCCTGCTGAACCGCCAGCGTAACCCGTACCTGCGTATCGCCTCCCTGGTCATTGCGATGGCGGTCGGCTACCTCGTCGCCATGATGATGGGTATGCTCCCGGCTTACAACGCGCCGGGCAGCACCTTTATGATCCCTACGCCGCTGTATTATGGCCTGAGCATCGACTGGAACCTGCTGCTGCCGCTGATGCTGGTGTTTATGATCACCTCGCTGGAAACCATTGGTGATATCACCGCAACCTCTGACGTTTCTGAGCAGCCGGTTTCCGGCCCGGCTTATATGAATCGCCTGAAAGGCGGCGTACTGGCAAACGGTCTGAACTCCTTTGTTTCTGCGGTGTTCAATACCTTCCCGAACTCCTGTTTCGGCCAGAACAACGGCGTGATTCAGCTCACCGGCGTCGCCAGCCGTTATGTGGGTTTCTTCGTTGCCGTCATGCTGATGGTGATGGGTCTGTTCCCGGCCGTTGCCGCCTTCGTTCAGCAACTGCCTGAGCCGGTACTTGGCGGTGCAACGCTGGTGATGTTCGGTACCATTGCCGCATCTGGCGTACGTATCGTTTCCCGCGAGCCGCTGAACCGCCGCGCAATCATGATCATCGCCCTGTCGCTGGCCGTTGGCCTGGGCGTCTCCCAGCAGCCAATGATTTTGCAATTCGCCCCTGACTGGCTGAAAAACTTGCTCTCTTCCGGCATCGCTGCCGGTGGCATCACCGCTATCGTGCTGAACCTGGTTTTCCCTACCGATAAGCAGTAATCCCAACAGAGGCAGCGGATGTTTTCCGTTGCCTCTGTAACGCTCTTTCACCATTCGTGCCTTGAGGAATGCGCATAAATCGTGCATAACTCCTGTACAGGCTTACGAGGGTGGAAGATCATGAAATTTATTGGAAAGCTGCTAATTTTCGTCATTGTCGTCCTGCTGCTGGCGATGGTGGCCGGTTATTTCCTGCTGCAGACCCGCTGGGGTGCAACGCAGGTTACTAACTGGGTAAACGAAAAGAGTCAATATCACCTCACCGTTGAGGCCATTGACCACCAGCTTTCCTCGCCTTCCCATGTGCTGTTACGCAACGTCAATTTTGGCCGTAAAGGGCAGCCCGCTACTCTGGTCGCCAAAACCGTTGATATCGGCCTGAGTAGCCGCCAGTTCACTGACCCTCTCCACACCGATACCATTTTGCTGCAGGACGGCACGCTGAATCTTTCCCCGGCCACCGCGCCACTCCCCTTCCAGGCTGACCGTCTGCAACTGAGCAATATGGCCTTTAACAGCCCGGCGACCGGTTGGGATCTGAGTGCGCAACGCGTCACCGGCGGCGTAAGCCCCTGGCAGCCTGTTGAGGGCAATGTGCTCGGCACGCAGGCGCAAATTCAAATGAGCGCAGGTTCGATGACGCTTAACGGCGTGCCCGCCAGCAATGTGTTGATTCAGGGCAGCATTGATAAAGGCACGGTCACATTAACCACCATCGGTGCGGATATGGCGCGGGGTTCGCTGACCGGGAATGCACGACGCGACGCGGATGGCGGCTGGGTGGTGGATAACCTGCGGCTGACTGATATTCGCCTGCAGAGCGACAAATCACTGAAAGATTTCTTTGCACCGCTCACGACTCTGCCGTCGTTGCAAATCGGGCGGCTGGATGTGACCGATGCCCGTCTGCAGGGGCCAGAATGGGCAATTGCCGATCTGGACCTGACGCTGCGTAACCTGACGCTAACCAAAGGCGACTGGCATACGGATGACGGCCAGTTGTCGATGAATGCCAATGAGTTTATCTACGGTTCGCTGCATTTGTTCGACCCGATTATAAACGCGGAATTTACCCCGGCGGGCATCGCGATGCAGCAGTTCACCACCCGCTGGGAAAACGGAATGGTGCGCACATCCGGCTACTGGACGCGCAGCGGAAAAGCGCTGGTGCTGAACGATGCGGCCATCGTCGGGCTGGAATATACGCTGCCTGCCAACTGGAAGCAGTTGTGGATGGACACCCTGCCCGACTGGCTGAATAGCGTCACGTTGACCAGGTTCAGCGCCAGTCGCAACCTGGTGATTGATATCGACCCGGCTTTCCCGTGGCAGTTGACGTCACTGGATGGCTACGGCACCAACGTGCAACTGGCGCGCGACCACAAGTGGGGCGTGTGGAATGGCGATGTGAAGATCAATGCCGCCGCCGCGACCTTTAACCGGGTGGATGTGCGCAGGCCGTCGCTGGCGTTAAGCGCCAACGGCAGTTCGGTGAACATTACCGAGCTGAGCGCCTTTGTCGAGAAAGGGATGCTGGAAGCCACTGCCGTGGTCGGTCAAACGCCGGACCGCACCGTACGGGTGAGCCTGAACGGGCGTGGCGTGCCGATGAATGTATTGCAGCAGTGGGGATGGCCCGTGTTGCCGATCGGTGGCGACGGTAATCTGCAGTTGAGCGCCACGGGCCGTATTCAGGCCGATGCGCCGTTAAAACCAACGGTTGATGGTGAACTTTCCGCTGTAAATGCCCAGCAACAACAGGTGAAACAGACGATGCGCAGCGGCGTGGTGTCAGGTGGTGAAGCGGCTGCGCCCGCATCGGCACCTGTGCCAGCGCCTGCTGAGACACAGCCCACGCCATAACCCTTTTCCCCGGTGGCGCTGCGCTTACCGGGGCTACCGTTCAGGAGGGACGCGTTGTTTACGCCGCATCCGTGAACCTGGCAACCGTGCCGCCAATGCCCCTCACCCCTGCCCTCTCCCTCAAAGGGAGAGGGAGAAAGGCACGCCGCATCCGGGAAAATCACGTCACATTCAAACGCCCATACTCATGGCATAACAACCACTTCACGGGTACATCCTCGTCGATGGTTGGGAAACGCCCGCCGGGCTCGAGGAAATGGTTATCACGCTTATCATCATTCACCATCGAAATCTCCCAACCGAGCACAAACGCTTTCTCGGCCCAGAAACGGTGATACAGACGCGGCGGCAGACACACCCCCTGCCCCGGTTTTAACACCAGCGTCTCACCGGGCTTAAACGTACGCCGCCGCCCGTCCACACGCACCTCCACCGCACGCCGCTCGTCAAACAGCGCCTCATCCGTCGCCCAGCCGAACTGCATACACAAATCGCCACCGCCCCGGTTCAGAATGTCTTCCATTTTATGGCGATGAAAATGCCACGGCGTCTGCTGCTCCTGCTGGATTTGCAGCATCTTTTCGGCATACGGCTTCGGGTAGGCGGCTGAATTCAGCGCACCGTTACGCAACGTCAACAGCGTCAGGCCGGTTTTGCTAAAATCGCCGCGGCCAAAATCGGTGATATCCCAGCCCAGTTGCAGATCCAGCACCTCACTCCATTCATCCAGCCGCTGTTTTCGCCAGGCATCGACGGTGAAAAAGGCAAACTCCGGCAGGCACACCCGGAACGTCTCGGCGATGGCGTGCGCTTTATCAATGGCATAGTTAATCTGTGAACGTTTCATTCTATTCTCCCGGTTCGAATGGCAAGCCAGGCAGTGCCGCGCATGCCGCTGCTGTCGCCGTGATGGGCTTTCACGATAGGGGTAGAGAAATGATCGGTAAAAACGAAAGGGGCGACGTCGGCTTCAAGATTCGCGATAAGCGGCTCTGCATTCGATAACCCACCGCCAATCACAATCACGCCAGGGTCGAGAAGATTCACCACCGTTGCCAGGGTGCGGGCAAGCTGTTGGCGAAACCGCGTCACCTGCCGCACGGCGTTGGGTTCACCCTGCTGCGCCAGCGCCACAATCGCATCACCTGTAAGATGTTGCCCACTGAACAACCTGTAGCGCTCGCTCAACCCCGTCCCGGAGACAAACGACTCCACGCAGTTATCCTTACCACAATAACAACGCACCGGCGGGCCATCGTGCTGCTCGCGGTATCCCGGCAGGGTAATGTGACCGCACTCGGCGGCATTTCCCCACGCGCCGACAAATGGCTGGCGGTGAATGGCTATCCCGCCGCCGCAGCCGGTACCGAGCGTGATACCAAACACCACTTCATGCCGCTGCCCCGCACCGTCACAGGCTTCCGACAAGGCGAAACAGTTGCCGTCGTTCGCCATCACCACTGTCTGCCCCAGTAACTGCTGGAGATCCGTCTGCAACGCGCGGCCATTAATGACCTGAATATTGGAATTTTTAATCAGCCCGCTCAGCGGCGAGACGCTCCCCGGCAGGGCAATCCCCGTCATCATCGGCTGCTGCATGTCATGGCGAATCTGGTCAATAAAGGCGACCACCGACTCCACAAACTGCGGATAGCTCGCTTTTTGCGTCGGGCAGCGGTAACGCGCCTTTTCCTGCCCTTGCGCATCCATCACCACTGCCGCGATTTTGGTGCCGCCGATGTCCAGCCCCAGGTAGTACATATCCCTTTCCTTATTGCGAAAGAGGCGGGCGAACCCGCCTCCATGGCTTTAGTAGAGTGACGCTTTCCCGGTTGATCCAAACAGCTTCATTTTGTAGCGGATCACCTCCCGAGCGGCGTTGATCGCGTCCGGGTAGATCACGTTCGGATCCCACCAGGTTTCGCGGGCGAGGATCTCACGCACTTTCTGGAAGTAGGCGTATTTCATGTCGCTGGAGATGTTGATTTTGCCCACCCCCAGGGTCACGGACTCGGCGATTTCCGCATCCGGGTTCGCCGAACCGCCATGCAGCACCAGAGGAATATCCAGACGCCCGGCAATGTCGCGCAGAATGTTCATTTGCAACTTCGGCTGCATGCCTTTCGGGTAGATACCATGCGCCGTACCGATCGCCACCGCCAGAGTGTCTGCCCCGGTGCGGGCAATAAAATCCTCTGCCTGTGCCGGGTCGGTATAGGTGACTTCCGACACGCCGCCTTCCACGGACGTGCCCGTTTGCCCGATGGTGCCCAGTTCCCCTTCCACCGAAACGCCCACCGCATGCGCCAGGCGCACCACTTCTTTGGTCAGCGCCACGTTCTCCTCATAGGGCAGTAGCGAGCCGTCAATCATCACCGAGGTGAATCCACACTGGATCGCCCGCAACACATGTTCGACCGACGCGCCGTGATCCAGATGCAGGGTGAACGGCACCGGGCTGCGCATGGTGATATCGCGGACATAGCCGAAAAAGCTATCCCCAACAAAATCGTGTTCGCTGGGGTGGATGGAGATGATCGCAGGCGTGTTGGTGGCTTCCGCTTCTTCCACCACCGCGCGGATGAAGCAGCTATCCGCCACGTTGAACGCACCAATGGCGAAACCGTGTTGGCGGGTGGGTTTCAGTAACTCTTTCATCGAAATTAACATGTTAATTCTCCAGTTTCGGGGTGTAGCAAGCCCTGCCGGTGCGTCGTTGCAGAGGCATAGAAGGCGTAACAGAAAAAAGAATCAGGTTTTGCCGATAGCGCCGCTGGCCTGTAGATACGGGATAATGGCTTCTTCGCTGGCCTGCTCCATGGCGATCAGCACATCCACCAGTTCGCGGGAACTGTCATGACACAGGGTATGCAGCAGCGCGGCCTTTCCAGCTTCGAACACCGCCGCGCCGACATTGATCTTGGCGACGCCAAAGGACGGGCAACGCTGCATCTGGTCAAACGGAGTGCCGCTGCCGCCGTGCAATGCCAGCGGGACCGTCGATTTGCGGGCAACCTCTTCCAGGCGCTGAAAATCGATAGCTGGCGTGATGCCGGGGGCGTACATGCCGTGCGCGGTGCCGACGGAAACCGCCAGCAGATCAATCCCGGTCTGCGCAATAAACGGTTCAACGTCGGCGGCCTGCGTCATGAGATCCGCATTGGTGGCGTGGTCATAGCGCGGCGCATCGGCCAGATGGCCCAACTCCCCTTCCACACACAGCCCGGCACTGGCGGCCAGCTCAACAACCGCGCGGGTCTGGCGGATGTTCTCTTCCAGCGGGAAGGCAGAGGCGTCAATCATCAGTCCGCTAAACCCGGCGCGAAACGCCTGACGAATGCGCACCGGATCTTTCCCGTGGTCAAGGGCCAGCGTGACCGGCACCGTAGCCTCGTCGGCCAGCGCTTTCACCACCGCCACGGCAACCGGTGGCGGGAAATGCGCCAGATGTCCCTGATACAGGTTCAGGATAATCGGCGCGCGATGTTTCTCGGCAACCCGCACCGCCGCGCGGGCGCTTTCGAGGTTCATACAGTTGATGGCCAGAAGCGCATAGTGTTCACGCCAGGCTTTGGTCACCATACTTTTCATGTCGGCAAACATACGGTCTCCGTTTATTCCAGGGTGAAGGTGATCTCTTCGTCTTTCAGTTTCTTATCGCTAAGCTCGTCAAACTCTTCGTCACGTTCGGTTACCGGTTTCTTCCACAGCGAGAGCATCACGCCGCAGATAACCGTGCCTATCCCCAACGCCAGGCAGAACAGCAGCGGATGGGTAAACAGCGGCACCACAAACATGCCACCGTGTGGAACCGGGCTTTCCACGCCCCACACCATGATCAGGCCACCCGCAATCGCCGAGGCCACCACACAGGAGCCGACCACGCGCAGCAGGTCACGCGCCGCAATCGGAATGACCCCCTCGGTAATCATGCAGATCCCCATCGGGAAGGCCGCTTTCAGCGCTTCACGTTCGGCGCGGGTGTATTTGTGGCGCGTCAGCAGGAAAGAGAGGGTGATGCCGAACGGCGGAATAATGGAGCCGACAAATTTCACCGCTTCCGGCCCGTATACACCGCTGACCAGCAGACCATCGGCAAACAGCGACATGGTTTTGTTCACCGGGCCGCCGAAGTCAAACGTTGCCATCGCGCCAAGGATCGCCCCCATCAGGAAGCGAGAACCGCCCTGCATCGACTCCAGCATGTGGATCAGCGCTTCCTGCAGCCAGGCGATGGGTTTGCCAATCAGAGTCATCATCAACAGGCCGCCGATAATGGTGCTCAGGACGGGCAGCACCATGATGGGCATCAGCCCCTGCATGGATTTCGGCAGACGGATGTAGTGTTTAAGCAACAGGACGGTGTAGCCCACCAGGAACCCACCCAGCATCCCGCCGATAAACCCGGTATGAATTTGCCCACAGACAAAGCCGACAATCAGGCCCGGCGCGAATCCGGGACGGTCAGCAATGGAGTAGGCAATGGCGGCGCTGATCAGGGGGACAATCAACCCCATTCCCCAGCCGCCAATCTGATTGAGCATCCAGGGGATGGTGCCCGTTTTTTCTCCAACGTTTGTGCCGCCGAGTACCTGGCCGAGGGCAATACAGATGCCCGCCGCCACAATTAACGGAATCATCCACGAGATGCCCGTCAAAAGATGTCTTTTTATTTCCTGCGAAACAGGAACTTTATTTTCACTCATGTGACCTCCAGATAAGGATCACGCATTAGCTAATGATTTCTCGACCTTTTCAAGAAACTGAACGGGTGATTTAATGACAATTTCGGTTTTAACTCGCACGATGCGCTTATTAATGAAACGTTCTTCCCCTTTTATTTTGACATCGACCGCAAGAATAACGACGTCGGCTGCGGAAATATCTTCCGCCAATAACTCATTTTCAGTACCGATAGTGCCCTGAGTTTCAACTTTAATATTATGCCCAAGCGCTTTTGCGCCTTTAATTAACTTCTCGCGGGCAATATACGTATGTGCAATACCTGCCGTACAGGCAGCGACACAAACAATATTCATAACATGCTCCACTTTTTATTTAGCAAACATCGGATTCGGCATATTGACTAAACAAGTCAATAATCTTTTGTGGACTACGTTCGACCAGTAATTGCTCAATGATCTCTTCATCCGCCAGTGCACCCGCCACCTGAGAAAGCAGGCGAATATGCGTCGTATTTTGATCTTCAAGCCGTACAGCAAATAAAATAATGCAGCGCACATTACTGCCATCCAGGGTTTCCCAGGGAATATCCTGGCGTGTGCGTCCAATCGCCAGGGTGGTATTGACCACCGCTGAAGATTTACCATGAGGTATCGCGATATGGTTTTCGAAGCCGGTCGACCCTTCTGATTCACGTTGCCAGACATCCTGAATAAACGTTTCCCGGCAACTAATAGCGCCATCTTTTTGCAACAGGTCGGTTAATTCCTCAATCGCCTCCGTTTTATTTGTAGCTTTCATATCTAAAATAACGCGATTCGTATTCAGGATTTTTGTTATGTCCATTAAACATACCTCATGGATTCAGATATTAATGTTCGACGACCAGAGACGTCGCACGATGCAATTTTTCCGTAATAACCGTTTCCGTCACACGCTTAATATCGGCATCATTAAAAAAGGCGGTGACGTATACCACCGGCAGAGCAATGGCCGGCAGATTGATCGTCGAGACAACCAGTTCAATATCGTCCGTCAGTACGGACGACAGGCTCCCCGCAGAGACCACGCCAACGATGATCCAGTCCGGGAAGGCGCGCAGAATGCGGCTTTTCAACAGATGTGAGGTTCCGATACCCGTCGAGCAGACCAGCAATACGCGCTTGCGGGCGATCTGTCGCTCCATCGCAGCCTGAAAATGGACGGTCAGATAACCGATTTCATCCTCCGACACCGCCTGTTCCCCCCAGCCGCTGAATACCCGATTCACCGCGCACTGGGTCAAGCGCCAGACGTCCTGCAATTCGCCTTTGATATCATCAAGCAGCGGGTTACGAATGCGAATCTGGTAATTCAGGCGGTTAATCAATGGTTTAATATGAATCAACAGCCCGTCATAGAGCGCGACATCCTGGCTAAAGTCGCTATCGACCATATCGGCGAAGGTCGCGATAAGTCGGTGAGTAATCAGCCGGGCTTCGTCGCTGGAGTGCATATGGCCAATCACGCTGACGTCGTTATGCTCTTCAATCACCACACCGGACGAGATAATGTACTGATAAATAAACCAGACTTCGTCTTCCGGCAACGGGTGGGCGATGCGCTGTTCAATCCGCTGGATCATACGACTGGCAACGGCAAAGATGTTTTCATCAAAGGTACTGGCGTTGTCGTCTTTTCTTGGCAGCGCATTGCCACGGGTAATGCGGTACATCATGATCAAAATATGGGTGAAAATATTGACGTAATAGGGTTCACCCAATGACCAGCAAAGATCGTTTTCCATCTCCTGCAATAATGACTGAACGAATAAAACATCTTCTTCACCAAAGTAATGGACCAGTGCGTTATAACTGCCCGGATCGAGGCGGGAATAAATTACGCTTCCCGGTTCGTTATGGTTAATAACACCATTGATCAGCGAAGCCATTGCCTGACGCACGCTACTTTCGCTGCCTTCGATATGCGTTCCGCTCTGGCTGCGAATTAACGTCAATCCCAGCGGAGCAATCCAGGACTCAATCACTTTCAGATCATTCACAATTGAGGCGCTACTGATAAAATAGCGCTCCGATAATTTGCTGATGGACGTTTCATGTGGCGTTTCGCTTAATAATTGCGACGCTATTTTCACGCGCCGGGAATTGTTCATCATGCCGTCTGCGTCATCACCTTCAGTGCCAAGCAACTGGTCGAGGTGCAACAGGTCAGTGACATTGTCTGCGCTGAGCATGACCCCGGCACCGGCACGCTTATTAATGCCGATATTCCATTCTGCCAGCCACGGTTCAAGGATGCGTAAATCCCGCTGAATAGTTTTTTCCGATACATTTAAGTATTCAGCGATTTTTAACAATGTAATAAATTCCCTTCGCGGAAGAAGGAATTTCAATAATCTGTTTTGTCGCGAGGTAATCATTTGCATCATTTACCCTTACACAGATTAAAAATAATGATGAAGCTCTAAAACAGATAAGCTCCGCTTGCAATCCGTGATGATAAATATAAAAGGGCATTGAAATAACGACAATACTAAATCGTGTCCTGCCTTCCGGACAAAAAATAAGACAACAAGCGGGATCTCAGAGATATTTACAGCGCAGATCACACTTTTCACGCTAATTAACGTGATAGCGCTCGCAAATATGGAGGAATAAAAATTTTAAATAAGGTGATTTTTTTCGGGATGTCTGGAAAGACGTGGCGGGGTACAAAGCATCGCGCACATCACGTCCGAACCATCGCCCGGATAAGACGCCTGTGCACCGCATCCAGGGCAGGCAGCAACACGGCAATCAGGCCAATACCGTCACTACTCTTTCGTCACAGAAGAGTTCCCCCTTTATACTCAAGGGTTCTTTGAGGCGACAACCGCTATCGCCAACCATCAACATTTGCAGCGGAATAGCGTATTTAGCTACCGAATTGGGCTTGTTGTTTACTATGACGGCGATTGTGCCGCAAGAAGAAAATTTAGTAACCACATGAATAAGTTAGCATTTAACTTAAACGTATGGAAAAGCGGACAGCAGACCGAGAAAAAAGTGTGATGGGGGATGTGGTAAATGGTTGAAAGTGGCTATAATGCGCCCCGCCTCCATGTAGCAATCGAGGCGCGGAAGATCGTCGTCTCCGGTGAGGCGGCTGGACTTCAAATCCAGATGGGGCCGCCAGCGGTCCCGGGCAGGTTCGACTCCTGTGATCTTCCGCCAAAGTTGCTCCGCCCCCATCCGTAAATGTCTATAAACTCCTTTATTTTCAATAGAAATATCAAATTACTCATCCGTGACAGTCCGAGAGCGTCTCCCTGAATCCATGAAAAATATGTATAGTGATGTGTATAGATTTTTTATACACATTTTTGACTTATACACATGGCACTGACAGACATACAAATCAAACGAGCAAAGCCCCAGGATAAGCCATACACATTGAACGACGGGCAAGGCCTGTCATTGCTTATCAATCCCGACGGCTCGAAGGGCTGGCGTTTCCGTTTTCGTTTTGCCGGTAAAGCGCGGCTAATGTCATTTGGCAGCTACGACTTGGTGAGCCTCGCAGAAGCACGTGAGAAGCGTGACACCGCTCGTAAGCAAGTAGCTAATGGCATTGACCCGGTTGAGGAAAGGAAAGCCCAGAAATTGGCACAGCAGCTCTCCACTGAAAACTCATTTGAAGCCATCTGTCGTGAGTGGCATGCAAACAAAGCCGATCGCTGGACAGTTGCATACCGTGAAGAAATTATTAAGACCTTTGAGCAAGATATTTTTCCTTTCATCGGCAAACGTCCTATCAGTGAAATCAAACCCTTAGAGTTGTTGGAGGTATTGCGGCGAATAGAGAAGCGCGGCGCGCTGGAGAAAACCAGAAAAGTGCGGCAAAGATGCGGAGAGGTGTATCGCTATGCGATCATAACTAGCCGTGCAGAATATAACCCAGCACCTGATTTATCTATTGCTCTCGCCGTCCCGAAGCAAAAGCACCATCCATTTTTATCCGCCGAAGAAATGCCTCATTTCGTTAGAGATCTTGAAGCATATACCGGCAGCATCATCACTAAAAATGCGACGAAGATAGTTATGCTTACTGGTGTACGAACGCAAGAAATGCGCTTCGCCACATGGGAAGAAGTTGATCTCGAAAAAGGTATATGGGAAATCCCGGCAGAGCGGATGAAAATGCGTAGGCCTCATATTGTCCCTTTATCTACTCAAGTGATCGACCTCTTTAAGCAACTTAAGCCCATTACCGGCCATTACCCTTACATTTTCATTGGAAGGAATAATCGTAGGAAACCAATCTCGAAAGAAAGTGTATCACAAGTGATTGAATTACTTGGTTACAAGGGGCGTGCTACAGGCCACGGTTTTAGGCATACAATGTCGACAATTCTACATGAACAAGGATTTGATAGTCGATGGATTGAAATACAATTGGCACATGTAGATAAGAATACTATTCGTGGAACATATAACCATGCTCAGTATTTAGAGAAAAGAAGCTCTATGATGCAATGGTATAGTGATAATCTTTATTTGAATAATGAGTTCACTTAGAAAAACTGATAAGTATGATTGACTAGATAGTCGTGTTTATATTAATAACAGCAAAATGCCGCATAAGCGGCATTTTTAAATAACAGAGTATAGAATTGATTAAATTTTCTCAGATATAGCCTTACAGATGCTTGCGTTTTTAAATAAAGTAGCAAGAAATTTATCTTTGTAGTTCTCTTCAATTTCTAACATTAACTTCTCAAGCATATATGCTGTACTTTTCTGCCAATCAATTGTGTTGATATCAAAATCAAAATTATTTGCAATTTTATGCATTGTGAGTGTTCTAAAAACTAGAAATGCTAACATTCTATTGCCATGAACAAGAACACCATATTCCTTACCAGATCTCTTAGGTAAACTTGCAATCATTGAACTAATGATTTCATCAATTTTCCGTAAGGCGAATACAGCATTCCGTAAATAAATGCCATTAGTTTGCGGATTGAAAATTGTTTTATATGGCGCTTTCTTAAGATTGTCGTAAAAACGACCAATTTCTCTTTTCGCCTGAACTGCCAATGCAACTTGTGTAGATGCACAAGCCAATGCAATGGTCGCCTCAGATAAATCAATTATGGCGGAAGAAGTTTTAATGTTTTCACTTCTGACTATATTATACTCAATACCTTCCAGTGACAGTTCTTTTTTTAACCTTATTTGTTCGTCATCTAAAGAGACAAAATCTCTACTCTCTATTCTGTTTTGACGATTATTAGTTTTTGTCACACTTGAACCAAAGTCCTCAGGTGCTCCTTCTAGTGAAATTAATCTGATAGGTAAACGCAACTTAGCAAGGTTCGCCCCTCCTTCCTGCGCATATTTACCAATTACGCTTACAGTCTGTGCACCATTGACAATGCTAATATTATTTGCTTTAAACGAACCAATATCTCTACTATTACCACCAACCATTGATTTCTTTATGGATTCGGCAACAATTGTTACACCATTATTGTAATACCAGAAATTCTCAGGTTGGTCTTCAATTGTTCTCTTAACTTCATCATTTACTTCTGTAGCCCCTAACATTTGTCTAATATTTTTGGCGAATAGTCTTTTCCCTTTTTTCACCCACCAATTTGCAACTTCTTCGCCAGCTACAATCCCGAAAAAACCTTGATGTGGTTCTTCAATTTTTCCCCATTGTGAGAGACCTATCTCAAGATCGATAGGTTCTCCATCCATACCAGATGCAAGCCCACTATGAATTATCGCCTGATTTAGATGGTGGAAACTAACAACATCCTCACTAGTACCATCACCAGCATCGTTTAATTCGTTAAGTATTGAATCCATTACTTGCTGGTTATGTTTACTTAGAGTATTTGAACCAGTATGAATCAAAACAAGATCGAATTTCGTATCAAATTCACCTAAAGCAGTTTCAATCATCTGCTTTTTTAGCTTAACTTTATCGTTAAACTTATCAAGTTCAAGATTAATGAGATCCAATACACCATCTTTAAATTTTCTTAAATCACCGTTATCAGGCTCTCCAGTTCCATCTTTTTTCCATTTAGATTGAACAATAATCATTCTCTTACTTGAAGGAGAATAATGAATTGCATCGATACCATTATCATCAGCACCATCAACAACTGCTGATGCAGCTTCATCTATCGATGTGTCTCCAATACAATAAACAGCGTAGGCAGAAAGACAGCGGGTTAATATTTTAGTTTGTATCTCTTTATCTTTAGCGTTGAGATCACTGTTATCAATTTTATCAGCGAATAACGTATTAATTTTGCTTCCAATTTGATTTACGTGAATAATGCTCATTTTTTATTTATCCTGTAAGAGGAGCACTGAGAGAGGTTAAAATTTTCATAGCTTTTTCTACGCTTTTTTTCCCATTGAATCAATTACTTTAGTCAGTGCTGGCGCGCAGTGCTTTCCCCGCCTCGCCTGCCCGCTTAACAGGGCGGTTTTAATGCAGGTGCATGAACCGGCTCAGACCGCGCCGGGACTGGTGCGGGAAGGGGCAAAAAAGGTGCGTAAACACATGCAAAACCATGCACCCTGTGGATGCATGGTGTAATTCAGGAAAAATAGCGGGATTTACGGGGATTTTCAGGCGGGCTGCTGCGCGGCCATGTCTGCACACCGGTGCGCATAAATCTGGTTCTGTGCAGGCGTATATTTTTCCTGATTATCTGCCCGCGAAGCCGCATCAGGCCTGTGTCCGGCGGCAATTAAAATGTCATTATCCTGCGCACAATAATTTATTTCCTGACCGGTATTCAGCCACGCGGCCAGCGCATCACGCAGATACGTGGCTGCGCGGTCGAGGGCGCGACGTTTAATAAATTCCGGCTGGCCGTTCAGCGCTTTTAATTCCGGGGCCAGTACGGCGGCCAGTGTTGCGCCGTGCTGCTGCATAAATCCCTTAAGACCGTTTTGTATGCTGACGTGCTGTAAGGTTTCATGCGAGCGGATATAGCGACCGGCCGCCCGGTTAATCTGCCATTTATTCACCTCAATGCGCCCGCGCAGTGCCGCCACCCTGACCGGGCAGTTTTCACTGTCCCCGGAAAGGTGGTCGTTCAGTGCCTGCTCTGCCTTTTCCCGTTCCGTTTTCAGGTTAATCCAGGCGGTTTTATCGGCCTGACAGATGTCAAAGGCCTGCTGTGGTGTGAGTGTGGTCAACGGTGTTCTCTCCCGTGGTCTTTAACAGTGTATGAGAGGGTGTATTTACGGTGCCGGTGGACTGTCCGGCTCCGGGGACGGCACAAGCACCCCGGCACGTATCACCCCGTCAACCGACTCGGTGGTACGGAACGTGGCCGAGCATTCAATATTCCGGCACTGGTGATAGCGGCGCTTGACGTTTTCCGACAGATAGCTGCTTGTGCGCGAATGGGCGGCGTGTTTGCAGAACGGGCAGTGAAACATGATTTATACCCCCGTCCCGTTAGCGGCTTTTTTTGCGGCCAGTGCCTGAGCGAGTTGCGTACGTCTGGCCGGGCTGTTATAGAGCTTCATATCCAACCCCGTCAGTGCCGGGCGGTACAGACCGGTGACGGACAATACCGGCTCCTGTGCCATATCAAACTCGTGAACAGCCTTCATTGTCCCCAGGCTGTTCGCAAGCTCACGGGCCGCAGTGGCATATGCTGATTCGCTGCCGCTTAACTCCAGCGAACGGATACGCAGCACAAAAGCGCGTATCAGTGCCGGGTCAATGGCGGTCAGGGCACAGGCCCATTCACCGTCGGCATACGTGGTGAATGCGGTGTTGTGGGCGGTGGTGTACTGATGCGCTGAACCACATGCACTGAGCATTGCACGGTCTTTATCGTCCTCCAGTTCGGCAATCAGGGCGGTGAACTCTTCTGCAAGTTCGCGGTTCGCAACGCGCTGTGAGTGTTCGGCTTTCATTTCCGGGGTGATGTTACCGCGCAGGCTGCGAAACCGGCTGCGCCAGCTCTGTTCCGCTTCCGCGCTTTCATCCAGCGCGGCCTGCCGTTCCTGTTCACTGCGACGAATGGCCGCTTCGGTGTCATACAGTTTTTTCATGCTGGCCGTGTGGGCGTCACGGGCCTGCGTGAACGCCTCCAGTGCAACGGTCACGCGCTGTTCGTTCTCCTTCCTCTGCTTCTCTGTTGTCGCTTTCATGGCGGTGGCAATAATCTCTGCGGGCTTCATCATTTCAGGCTCTCCGTGTGTATTGGCTGAGGTCATTCTGCCGTGCACCACACAACGGGGCGATTCATTACGGTTGTGGCAGGGATGGCACAAAAGGGATGTAACCCCGGCTCGCCAGAAAGAGGTCGCAGGAAAACCTTACTCACCGTTTATTTTTTTACTGATAACTGTTCACTACTGTTCACTGGAAATAAAAAGATAAGTAATACAGTAAGTTAATGGGTGAACAGTTGATGAGGTAACTGTTCACCGACTGTTCACCACTGTTCACCGTCCGTTTAAAAGTGCTGCATCACCTCTTAGACCCTTTATTTATATATACCTCAATTATTAACAAGTATTTTGCATATATGAATGGGCCAGAATGTGCCAGAAAATGGCCACGATGTACCAGAACATTGCCAGTGTTTGCCACTGTATAAAAATCACTCTGTTGTGTGGTGGGTCAGTACAAAATGACTTGTTGCCCTGCGTAAAAATATTCACAAAATAGGGAGCTACCCGAAGCCGGACAGACATGCCCGGCGCTGTATAAACCCAATGAGGTAGCCCGATGCACACCGCTTTTTCTTCTCCATCCTCCGCGCCACTCACCCCGGTGATGCCCGTCCCTGACAGGACTCAGGAGCGCTTTTTACGCCTGCCCGAAGTGATGCATCTTTGTGGCCTGTCCCGTTCGACCATTTATGACCTCATCAGCCGCAGCGAATTTCCGCAACAGGTCTCTCTCGGTGGAAAAAATGTCGCCTGGGTACATTCCGAGGTCAGCGCCTGGATGGCGGACTGTATCGCCCGTCGCAACGGAGGGATGTGCGCATGATTATCCTGACCATTGGCGGACAGAAACACACCCTTACCCCCGAAGATGCCCATCTGCTGAGTCTTGCCCTGACCTCTGTCACGGAGGGGAAAAGCGCCAGCCGGGGCTACAGAGTGCGTTCACCGGCATTCAGTGTGGAGCGTGCCGCCCCACAGAGTGAGCAGACGAATCACCGTTCCCGCCACGCCGGGGAAGACACGCTCACTGACTGCTGAGGTGCCGTTGTGTTAATTATTCTTTTCCCTGGCTTGCCTGCCGGGGTTTTTTACGGGTATAGTTTCCGCGCTGTCGCAAAATCGGCAGCCGGAATTGGCGTTCCGCGTAACTTATTGGCGACACCAGACGCGCCATGCGTCTTTTTTTATGTCGTGGCTCAGACACACCCATTTTCCGGGCTGTGGTGTTTATGCGTACACCATAGCTCCAGCAAGATAATGGTAGTCCGGGCGGGGCAGCCTTCGGGCTGGCCGGTTTCCAATAAGGCCGGTTACGCCAACCCCGTTCGGGCTGCCACCAGTGAAATTGGCGTTTCCGGTGGTAGCAATAACCGCTACTTATTGGAGGCTGCCCTTATGGCTACTATCCTCACCCCATCACACCCGCAGTTTGTCTTTGTGTTTGCCGCCGTTCGTCGTGCAGACCGCAAGCCCCGTATCTGTATGCTCCGCACCGTGGCCGGTGATGAACAGGCCGCCCGCCTTTCCCTTGTCCGCGATTACATCCTCTCGTTTGCCGGTCGCCTGCCGGTTGCGGAGGTGCGCGCATGAACGAACTTACCCTGACCATCACCCGTGCTGATCTCCAGCACCTTGAACACCTGCGTAATGTCGGCCAGCTTGTCGGCGAACTCATGCAGGTACAGGACTGCACCACCTCCCGTCGTGACCCGGCACAACAGGTACAGCTCGCGTCCGTCATTCACCTGATGACCGCCCGGCTTGATGATGTGGTCGAACGCTGTAACGCGCGCTGGCTCACTGAGGAGGTACGCGCATGAAACAGCCCTTACCGCCCGTCTTGCGTGCCGCCCTGTACCGCCGGGCCGTCGCCTGTGCCTGGCTGACCCTGTGCGAACGTCAGCACCGCTATCCGCATCTCACCCTCGATGCGCTGGAAAGCGCCATCGCCGCCGAACTGGAGGGTTTCTATCTGCGCCAGCACGGCGAGGAGAAAGGCCGTCAGATTGCCTGTGCACTTCTTGAGGATTTGATGGAAGCCGGGCCGCTTAAGGCCGCTCCGTCACTGTCCTTTCTGGGACTCGCCGTCATGGATGAGCTTTGCGCCCGTCATATCACAACGCCTGTGCTGCACTGAGGGAAAAAACAATGAACATGAACGTAACGGAAACCGTCAACCAGGCATGCGGCCACTGGCCGCGCATTCTCCCGGCGCTGGGGGTGAAGGTCATTAAAAACCGGCATCAGGCCTGCCCGGTCTGTGGCGGGAGTGACCGCTTTCGCTTCGATGATAAAGAGGGGCGCGGCACCTGGTTCTGTAACCAGTGCGGGGCCGGTGACGGCCTGAAACTGGTCGAAAAGGTGTTCGGTGTGAAACCGTCCGAGGCTGCCCGCAGGGTGAACGCCGTCACCGGCAGTCTGCCGCCGGTTTCCCCGGCGGTGATTGCGACCGCAGAGGCCGCAACGGAGGCCGACCGTAAAGCGGCGGCTGCGCTGGCCGTCAGACTGATGGAGAAAACCCGCACGGCCACCGGTAACGCCTACCTGACCCGCAAGGGCTTTCCTGAGCATGAATGCCTGACCCTGACAGCCACGCACAAAACCGGCGGCGTGACGTTCAGCGCCGGTGATGTGGTCGTGCCACTGCATGACGGGTCCGGTGCACTGGTTAACCTCCAGCTCATCAACGCCGGGGGCGACAAGCGCACCCTGAAAGGCGGGGCGGTGAAAGGGTGCTGTCACACCCTCGAAGGGAAAAAACAGGCCGGGAAACGCCTGTGGATAGCGGAAGGCTATGCGACCGCGCTTACCGTGCATCACCTGACCGGGGAAACCGTCATGGTGGCGCTGTCGTCCGTCAACCTCCTTTCTCTGGCGAGCCTGGCCCGTCAGAAGCACCCGGCCAGCCAGATTGTCCTCGCCGCCGACCGTGACCTGAACGGAGAAGGACAGACAAAAGCCGCAGCGGCCGCAGACGCCTGTAACGGCACGGTTGCCCTCCCGCCGGTATTCGGTGACTGGAATGATGCGTTTGTCCGGCACGGCGAAGAGGCCACGCGTAACGCCATTTATGACGCCATACGGCCACCGGCACAAAGCCCGTTCGACACCATGAGCGAGGCGGAATTCACCGCCATGAGCGCCAGTGAAAAGGCCATGCGGGTGCATGAGCATTACGGCGAAGCGCTGGCCGTGGACGCGAACGGTCAGCACCTTTCCCGCTATGAAAACGGCATCTGGAAAATCATTCCCCCGTCCGATTTTGCCCGTGATGTGGCCGGGCTGTTCCGGCGTCTGCGCGCCCCGTTCTCATCGGGGAAAATCGCCTCCGTCGTGGAGACGCTGAAACTGATTATTCCGCAGCAGGACACCCCGGCGCGGCGTCTGATTGGTTTTCGTAACGGCGTGCTCGACACGAAAAGCGGGATATTCAGCCCGCACCACAAATCATACTGGCTGCGCACCCTGTGCGATGTCGATTTCACCCCGCCGGTGGCAGGTGAAACGCTGGAGACCCATGCCCCGCATTTCTGGCACTGGCTCGACCGTGCCGCCGGTGGCAGGCCGGAGAAACGCGATGTGATTCTGGCCGCGCTGTTTATGGTGCTGGCGAACCGCTACGACTGGCAGCTTTTCCTCGAAGTGACCGGGCCGGGTGGCAGCGGGAAAAGTATTCTCGCCGAAATCGCCACAATGCTCGCCGGGGAAGATAACGCCACGTCGGCCACCATCGAAACACTGGAATCGCCCCGCGAGCGCGCAGCCCTGATTGGTTTCTCACTGATTCGTCTGCCTGACCAGGAGAAATGGAGCGGTGACGGGGCCGGGCTTAAGGCCATCACCGGCGGCGATGCGGTCTCCGTTGACCCGAAGTACCAGAATGCCTATTCGACGCATATTCCGGCGGTGATTCTGGCCGTGAACAACAACCCGATGCGCTTCACCGACCGCAGCGGCGGCGTCTCCCGTCGACGGGTGATTATTCACTTCCCGGAACAGATTGCCCCGGAGGAACGCGACCCGCAGCTTAAGGACAAAATCGCCCGTGAGCTGGCCGTGATTGTACGCCAGTTGATGCAGCAGTTCAGTGACCCGACGACTGCACGCACCCTGCTCCAGTCTCAGCAGAACTCGGACGAGGCACTGAGTATCAAACGCGACGCTGACCCGGCCTTTGATTTTTGCGGTTATCTGGAAGCCCTGCCGGAGGCTGACGGGATGTACATGGGGAATGCCAACATTATCCCGCGCCAGCCGCGCCTGTACCTCTATCACGCCTATCTGGTGTACATGGAGGCGCACGGCTATAAAAATACTCTCAGCCTGACGTCGTTCGGCAAGGGGCTGTCAGGCATGCTGAAAGAGTACGGCCTGCATTACGACAGGCGCCGGACGAATCAGGGGATGCAGACCAACCTCACACTGCGGGAGGAAAGCAACGCCGACTGGCTGCCGAAATGCGATGACCCTGCCGCGAAATAAACTACCCTGACCGGCAACAGCCGGTCTTTTTTTACCTGCCAAACGGTAAAAGTGAACAGTGAAGTGTTCACTGTTCACTGAGTATTCACCACCTAACCTCATGAAAATAAAAAACAAAAATACCGAGTGAACAGTGTGAACAGTTTTTCCAGAAAAAACTTTTTTCCCTCAAAAGGGAACAGACCGCTTAGTGCCAGAAGCGGAAGTCGAAGTACCAGAGGCCCTCTGAAAATTGATGATTCGTTTTGCAGGGATACTTTTAAGGGCATCGATGACTGTCATGCTTCTCAGGGGGGAGAAGCATGACAGTCATCGAGCGCATACTTCAGTGTATATTTCTCACGGGCATCCGTGATGGTGCTTTGATTCTCTTTTGCCCAGTTCAGCAGAGCCTGCAGAGGAATCAGAAAAGAATTCCCCATTTCAGTGAGGGCGTAAACAACCTGCAGTGGTTTGCCAGAGTGGACAGTGCGACTGATAAAACCATCTTCTTCAAGTCGCTTCAGTGTGCGCGATAAGACCTGTTTTGAGATATCACCAATGGCGCGCTGGAGAGCAATGAAACGCAGGGGGCCTCGGGCAAGATGACCAAGTGTCAGTAAACTCCAGCGATCCCCTACACGGTCAATCACATCTCTTATTACGCACGACTGATCGTGGCTGGTATCTTCCGGAGGAAGAATATTCGTTATTTCGCCCACACATGACTCCTGGTGGTCATCTCTATATGACCTGGTAATAAAAATATGCCTAATTGTGCCTCTTTAAGGCGTCTTATAGACTCGGTAACAAATACAGACCGCATCGTCGATATCATTCTCCTAACCATTTTTCAACGGCCCGCTGTTTAGAAAATGATTCTAATCAGCATCTGCTATAAGGCAAAAAATATGCAACAAACTCTGAAAATTAGTGTACTTGGAGGAACTGGCTATGCCGGTTCCGCGATTGCACGTGAAGCCGTAAAACGGGGGCATTATGTTACGGTTATTAGCCGTAAAATTCCTGATGACACTATACCGGGCGTGAATTATGTACCGTTGAATATCGCTCAGAGTGTCGTAACATTTGAAGGCGTTGATGTGGTGGTGGGGGCATTATCACCACGTGCCGAAAATGCAGGCACACTGACACGTAACTATAAAAAGGTTGCGGCACAGGTCGCAAAATCAGGAGCACGTTTTGTCCTGGTAGGCGGTTTTTCCTGCCTGAGAAGAACAGAAGGTTCACCACGTATGCTGGAAGATGAAAATTTCCCGACCGACACGCCACCTGAGATTATTGCGGAAGCAAGGGAAAATCTGGATGTTCTTAATGATCTCATCTCGGACACATCAGGGCTGGACTGGCTGTTTGTTTCACCGGCTATGGAATTTTCTGCATGGATGCCGGGTACCGATCGGGGACATTACCGAAAAGGTGGTGAAGTCGCGCTCTTTGATGCTGATGGAAAATCATCAATCAGTGGTATTGATTATGCACGCGCTGTTTTGGACGAAATTGAGACACCCGTTCACCATCGGGCTCAGATCGGCGTAGCGTATTGATGATAACTCCGTAAAAAATACTCCTGTATACAACATTACTTCGCGTGAATGAAACATGGTTGATACGTATAAAACACAGACGTATCAACCACTCAAGGAAGGCCATCTACTCCTCAAACACTGAGCTGCATTTTCATATACATCCACTGTTATCCTGCATAAACAGTCCGGATAGACACTTGGCATAAGCATTTACCTGATCTGTATTGACCTGCTCCCGGTTGATTATTACATGCCAATGTTAGTCCTACATCCCTGCGGTTATGACAAATGCGAACTTCCGCTCTTCGCTCACAGCAGACTATAGCGTCTGCATCTATAAACCTACGGAGGTGAGCAGTAAACTGTTCACTATTCACCGACCATTCACTGATTATCTCAATGAAAATAAAAGAAAAAAACCTCAAGTGAACAGTGTGAACAGTTTTTCCTAAAAAAAGTTTTTTAGATCAGATTAGCCACGGGTGCTCCATCTATAGATAGTTTGTAGTCAAGCAAATGTGTATAATTATGTGTATATGAAAGAAAATTAATATCAATAAAAACCAATAAATACATATGGTTAAAAACCAAATACCACTCCTGTGATCTTCCGCCAAAGTTCCTCATATATATCCCCCCATACGTTAATTTTTAAAGAAAAGACGGTAACTCATTTTCTTTTAAACTTAGCGCATGATTTATCATCAGAATCACAATCAAAATGTATAAATAAAGCGTTTGAGTTGATAGCTACATCAGAAAAATAGCGATGTGAATCGTTCTTTTGATTCTATTAAAGGTGTGATCTCGAATAACCCCAGATGCGGCGCAACGCCTTATCTGGGCTACCGCTCGTAGCCCCCGGTAAGCGCAGCGCCACCGGGGTTTTGGTGCCCACAAACATTCTCAAATGATGTTCTATTTTTTTGAATGTTATCGGCAAATAGTTTAGATTTTCATCACCCGATGGTCGGTCTATTATTCATCACATCAGGGCGACACGCCCTACTACGAACAAATAACTTAAGGAATACGACCATGAAATCCATCAAAACTTTCGTTGCAGTTGCTGCTCTTTCCGTAATGTCTTTCGGTGCTTTCGCACAAAGCGTAACCGCAAGCTCCTCCACCATCGACGGTGCAGAAGCCAAAATCGCCGCTCAGGCACAGCAGGAAGGGGCTTCTTACAAAATTACCGAAGCGACCGTGAACAACGTTGTTCACATGACCGCTGAACTGAGTAAATAAGACCGAATGGTCGCAGAGGGAACTGCCGGACAGGTCGCCGCAAGGCGGCCAGGTTCGCCCTCAAAGAAAACCCTTCAGGCCCCTTCGGGGGCTTTTTTGCGTTTGTGGTTCGGTAAATATTGCTCTGGTGGATCCCCGGATGGCGGCGCAGGTATCTTGTCGGCCAATAGGTGTTATGCCTATATCAGTTGTTCACCTAATGAACCGCAGGCTGTGTTTCTGGCATACTTGATAGATTCGGCTCGCGATTCGGAGGTGGCATGACAAATGGAGAATTAACCCAATCTCCCGCAGGTGAATTCTTAATGTTCACCAGCGGCGACGGGAAAGTGCGTATTGAATGTCGCTTCGAGAACGATACTCTTTGGCTTTCTCAGGCAATGATTTGCGACCTGTATGGCAAAGCCAAATCCACTATCAGTGGGCATATAAAGAATATCTTCGAAGACGCAGAGCTGGACGAAAATTCAGTTGTTCGGTTTTACCGAACAACTGCCGTCGATGGAAAAACATACAATGTTCAATTCTTTAGTTTGCCGCTAATTCTCGCCATCGGCTACCGCGTCCGTTCCATTCGAGGCACGCAATTCCGCCAGTGGGCAACACAAACGCTTCAGGAATACCTTGTTAAAGGTTTCGTGATGGATGATGAGCGTTTGAAAAATCCACCCGTGGGTTCTTCAGCTGTTCCTGATTATTTCGATGAGATGCTCGAACGCATCCGCGATATCCGTGCCAGTGAGCGCAGGGTTTATTTACGGGTTCGTGAGATCTTTGCCCTTGCCGCTGACTATCAACCTTCGCTCAAAGAAACCACGCTTTTTTTTCAAACCATCCAGAACAAACTGCATTTTGCCTGCACCGGCCATACTGCGGCGGAGCTCATCAACCAACGCGCTGACGCCAGTAAACCGCATATGGGGTTGACCAGTTACAAAAGTGAAGAAGTACGCAAAAGCGATGTCACGGTAGCCAAAAATTATCTCAATCCTGAAGAGATCGGCGAACTCAATCGCGTGGTCAATATGTGGCTGGACTTTGCCGAAGACCAGGCCCGCCGACGCAAACAGGTTTTCCTGCATGACTGGCAGATAAAGTTGGATCAGTTTCTGCAATTTAATGACCGTGAGGTGTTAAAGGATGCGGGTTCTGTCAGTAAGAAGGCCGCTGACGGAAAAGCACAGGCTGAATATGTTCAATTTGCCGAGCAGCAACGTCGCCTGAAGGAAGCTGAGGGTGAAAAAGATATCGCGGGATTGGTCAAATGGGAAACAAAGGCCGGGAAATAGCATTTAACCCGGCAAGTATCGCGCCGCCAGGTTCCTTCCCGGATGCGGCGTAAAAATCTTATTCGGGCTACAAACACCCTTCATCCAACACTCGCAAACACGCCAAAATCATATTCTAATTTTTTGAATGTTATCGGCAAATAGTTTAGATTTTCATCACCCGATGGTCGGTCTATTATTTATCACATCAGGGCAACACGCCCTATCCCGAACAAATAACTTAAGGAACACGACCATGAAATCCATCAAAACTTTAGTTGCAGTTACCGCCCTTTCCGTAATGTCTTTCGGTGCGTTCGCTCAGAGCGTGACCGCAAGCTCCTCCACCATCGACGGTGCAGAAGCCAAAATCGCAGCCCAGGCACACCAGGCCGGTGCGTCTTACAAAATTACCGAAGCGACCGTGAACAACGTTGTTCACATGACCGCTGAACTGAGCAAATAAGACCGGATGGTCGCAGAGGGAACTGCCGGACAGGTCGCCGCAAGGCGGCCGGTTTCGCCCTCAACCAGACAACCCTTCAGGCCCCTTCGGGGGCTTTTTTGCGTTTGCGGTTTGGTGAATATTACGCGGTGGATCCCCGGATGCGGCGCAAGCGCCTTATCCGGGTTATATCTGTTGCCACCAGACTTACAAATATTCATCTAAAGAAGAGGAAAAGTGACCAAATAAAGTGTTGGTATCAGGGACACTAACTCCAAGACCCTTTGCAAAGTCACGCAGCCAGACCAGTTCGTCTTTCAGTGAAGTGACCAGTTCGTTTTCAATAATATCGTTTACCGTCGTGATATTTTTGATAAAACCGTCGCGGGTAAGCTCATGCTGTTTTGCCAGTTCGACTTTTTTATTTTCGAACGCTGCGGCTGCCCTTTTAACCTTCTCAGTCAACTTATCTTTAATTGAGGCGTCATGCTTAATCTGCTGCGTCGCCGTTTCAACCGTGCGGGAGGTACTGGCAGGGTTTTTGATGAGATTCAGCAATACATCCAAGTCAACATTTTGGCTCAGAATGGTCTGTTGAGAAGGCACTAACCCTGTATTCGCAGCGATTGGCGCTAAATACCGGGCATCATCTTTGTTGTTTTCGATAATGATAGATTGCAATCTTTCCGGTAACCCCGGATTTTCAAGATACTCCGGAACGAAAAATGTACCAAAGATCCTGTTGAACATTAACTTGAATCCCTTATCTATCTTTCCGTAATTAAACTTACCAATTGACGGATTACACAATAAATCGTCGTGGTATTTTGTTGACGCAACCATTTCGTTGAAGAGGTCTTCACTAAGGTTTTCATTTCTGCAAAGCTTATTCTTGACCCGTTCATCGCGGTCGCCCGCCGATGTGTAATAACTTCTGGAATACAATGTCCGCTGTGCTTTTGGTGAAATGTTAGGGTTAACGGTCAGACTCTCATCAATTCTGATTCGATTAATTGCCAACAACATATCGCATACGCTTTCCCCAACGACCGGGTTCCGCGCCATAATCGCCAGCACATCGCTGTCTTTATGCCCGACCGCCATCAACTGTACCTCTTCGCAGAGCGACGCGTTCTGCATCAGGCTTTGCTGGGTGGCCTTCCGGCCATTCTGATACAGATAAACCTGCACGGTCGGCACCAGCGCGGGGTTGATGGCCAGCGCATCGCGCACCGCCGGGTTGCCTTCACTGGCAAGGATTTGCTGAGTCTCTGCCGTTAATTTCGGGTTCACCGCCAGGGTCGCAAGCGCCGCTTCATTCGTCACTTTCTGAGCAAACCGACGTTGCACCAGCGCGGAAAGATTGCGCCGCTCCGCCAGCGCCAGTAAAGCGTGAACATCGCCTTTGTCGAGCTGTGCCAACAGCGCACTGTCATCATTGCCGCCGCCAGCGCTCTCCTGCGCCGGGGCGTCGGGTTGCATCTGCGCCTCTTCCAGGGCATCCACCACCGCGCTGTCATTGTCCTGCGCCAGTTGCTGTTTTACCTCTTCGGCCAGCGCCGGGTTTTTCGCCAGCGCGATACGCACCACGGACTTATTGTCCTTGAGCAACACCGCCTGCTGTGCGGCAGTGAGCGCCGGGTTAAGCGCCACGGCGGCTCTCAGTGCATCATTTTGCTCGTAGAGATACTCTTCACGCTGCGCTTCCGGGCAGTTGGCGTGACGTAACACCGCCTGCTGCAACGCACTGTTTTTACGCGATAACAGCGCATCCAGCACGCTCTCAACGCAGTGCGCTTTCTCTGCCAGTTGCAGCAAAATCTCATCATTAAGCTTGTTCTTCTGAATCAGCGACAGCAGCAGGTTAGTTGGCGCGTTATGGTGTACGCAGGCCAGCGCCAGCGACGTTTTATCGTGAACCTCGCCAGTTTCCGCCGGGGCAATACAGGCCGACAGGATACGCGCGGTGCAATACGGGTTGCTGTATACCGCGTGGCGCACTTCCGCATAACTGTCTTTCGCCAGTTTTTCGAGCAGGTCTTCGCTGCACTCTTCTGCCTGCGCTACCCGCAAACGCTCGTGCGGGTTGGTGTCATCCGCCAGGCGGATCATCTCCGCCAGGCTGAGCCCATCGATATGCGACGCCGCTTTCAGCTTCATCTTCTCGAACAGCGCTTCATACTGTCCCACCTGGTCACGCAGGGTCTCACGCAGCGGAACCGTGCGCTCCAGCGCCCGGCACAGGCGGGAATAATCGATATTCACCCCGGCCAGAAACGCGCTCTCGCGGGCATCGTTCACCGCGTTTTGAATATCCGCTCCGGCAAAATTACGGCACAGCACCGCAAGTTGCTGTTGCTGTTCTGCCGTGAAGGTGTGCCAGGCTGCTTTCAGGTGGATACTGAGAATGGCTTTACGCTCAGCCAGATACGGGAAGCCGACATAAAAGACATCGTCGAAACGCCCCTTACGTAGCAGCTCCGGCGGCAGTGCGGTAACGTTATTGGCCGTTGCCACCACAAATACCGCGCTGGTTTTCTCCTGCATCCAGGTCAGGAAATAGCCCAACAGCCGGGATGTCACTTCCGATGCATTAGAAGACCCGATCCCGACGAACGCTTTTTCCAGTTCATCCACCCACAGTACGCAGGGGCTGATGGTCTCAGCCATCGCCAGCGCCCGGCGCATATTATGCTCACTCTCCCCGACGTATTTACCCAGCAGAGAGCCGATGTCCAGACGCAGCAGCGGCAGCCCGAACAGATTGGCGACCGCTTTGGCGGTAAGGGATTTACCGCAGCCCGGCATCCCCGCCACCAGCACCCCTTTCGGTGCCTGCAACCCGGCCTCTTCCGCCTCCGGCAGACGCTGCAAAATAGCGGCTTTACGCTCCAGCCATTTTTTCAGGTTCTCCAGCCCGCCGATGTCCGTCAGGTTCTCGCGCACCTTGACCATTTCCAGTACGCCGCTTTTACCGATGATCTGCTCTTTTTCCTGGAGCAGCGCGGCGAGCGCTTTCTCGTCAAGCTCACCGTGTTTTTCCAGAGCAACGGCCAGAGACTGGCTAATCTGGCTGGCGGTCAGGCCGGTCAGCGTGGTGCTGATCCTGTTAAGCAGCGCGTCAGACACGGTTAACTGACGTTCGCGGGCAAACTGTTCCGCCTGCTGGCGAATAGCCTCGCGACGCGGAAGCGGCAATTCAACCAGAGTAATCAGCGGTTCAATCAGTGAGGGAATGTCCACGCGGTCATCCACGCAAACCACGCAGCACTCACCGCTGTGGTGACGGCGGATACGCAGCAACAGTTGCTGCAGACGCGCGGCCACCAGCGGCGAGGAGTCCAGCACGGTTCTGATATTGCGGAACACCAGGATGGTATTTTCCAGATCATCATCCAGCAATCCGGCCAACATCTGATCGGCCTGTGGGGGGGCAGAAATACCAGCAGCCACCAGCGGATGACGATCGTCGAAATCCACCCAGCCCCAGGCCAGGTTCCATTCCCGCAGCCGAAAACCGGTCTCTTTGGCCACCGCGCTTAACAACGTATCAATGCGATCATCTTCACCGCTGTGCAGATAAAAACCGGCGTGTCCGGCGCGGATCCAGGTTATCAGCCGGGTCGTTAACAGACTGTCCATTCTTCCCCCTTACCAAAAACTGCTCAGGAAACTGCCCACGGAACTGACGACGCTCGAAACGCCCCGCCCAATAGCCGACGCGGTATCCGCAATCACCGAGACCGCGGCTTTAGCGACCGATTTCCCGGCTTTGTAGACTTTGTCTGCCACCGTGCTACCCAGCATGCCGCCGATGACGCCTCCCGCCAGGCCACCCATAAAGGTGCCCACCGGGCCGAAAACAGTGCCGATAGCCGCGCCAATTCCGACGCCCGCCTCCGCCGCTGCGATGCCTGCCACGGTAGTAACGGTGGTGTTGGCGACGCGATCCAGCGCCTCTTCTTTGGAGATATTGCCTTTCGCCAGGTCGTAGAGGTTCTTGAGGTTATCCACCGCCACCGAACCGATCATCGCAATGCGTCCGGCTGGCGTGTTTTTCATCACGCTGCCCAAAAAGCCCCGGCGGGAGGCCACCAGCAACGCCCCTGAGGTGGCGACGGTCAGCATGGTACTGCCTGCGGTCTTGAGTGAGTCTTCGACAAACTCCTGCACATCTTCGCCCGCCGATGCGTTTTCCTTGCCGGTGAGGCTGTTCCACAGGCGACGGGCCAGAATGCGCCCACCCTGGAAGCAGACCCCGAGGCCAGCCGCCACCAGCGCGGTTTTGCCAATCTGTTTGCCAACGGTGATAGCATCCGCGTTATGCCAGTCCATCTCGCTGATCTGTTTCTCTTTATGCGCCTTCTCGCGCTGGCGGACCGCCTCTTCTTTCGATAACGGCATGGATTCCACTCCGTCATAATCAATGGTTTCGACCGCTTTACGCTGCATATCCGTCGAGTGCCCTTCCGGCACCAGGGAACCCTGGCCGCGATAATCGCCATGCTCGAACAGTTTTTCCGTGCTGCCCGCATCCGCGCCATATTTCGCCTGGTAGCGACGCACAACTTTGCCACTGCCACCTTTGATCTGAATATCCACGGAGTTTTTGCCGAACGCCTTGCCCGGTTTCACCACCAGTTCAGCCCGCGCCGAGGAACCTGCTGCCTTCGCGTTGATATTAAAGGTGTTGACGTGGTGCACCTCGGCGATAAACCCGTCGAGATTGCGCGCCATGCTGATCTGCCCGTCGTTGCGGGTGATAATGTCGCGCAGCAGGTTATTGGCATGCGTCAGCGCATTATCAATTGATTGACCGTACTCCCCGGTGCTGAGCACGCCATGGCGCTGGGCCGAATGCTGCATCTCTTTGCCCAGCCAGTTATCGCGGCTTTTGCCCTTCTGCCGCGCGGCTTTCAGGGACACTTTCAGTTCTTGCTGGCGTTTTACGGTTTCGACGATTTCGCCGGCATCACGGGTGAGCGCGTCGTCATTCGGCCACAGTTCCGCATGCTGGCGAAACTGCACCTGTAGCCAGATAAGCGGGTCGGCATCCGACGAATGGCTCGCCTGCTGCGTAAACTGCTGTAGCAGTTGCGTCGTCGCCAGCGGATCGCCGCCCGCCTCGCGCCATGCTGCGTCCATATCCACCGCCAGTTGTTCCTGATGTGTCTCGTCTAAGAGATCTAACGGCGCTGGCGTCGCGCGATGTTGTTCGCTAATTACGTCATTTTCAGCCATGTGTAACAGTCCTTATTAATGTTTATCTGGCGATGCGAAAGCCGTCAGTGCGTCGGCCAACTGTGTCTGCAGGGTCGCGTGTAACGATGCGGGGGAAAGAATGGTCAGGTTGGGCAGCCAGTAGCGCACCCAGGGTAATAGCTGGCGTTCATCGGCAATTTTGCAGGTAATTTCCAGGCTACCGTCGCTGTTTTGCGTGTCGATGACCTGCCCTGGCAGCACATCACGACGCAGGAAATAGCCCGCCACGGAAGCATTCACATGAAGGCGTACCGGGAATTTGTTGAGGCTGAACCAGACGTCATCTTCTTCGTCGATGCACTGCTCAATGCGTGCTTCCGGCACGAAGGTCTCGTCACACAGTTCCAGCCACTGCAGGCCGCTCAGCAAAAAGCCTTTGAGGTTTTCCTGTTCCATGGCCGCCAGGTACCAGACGTTTTTCACATTCACCAGGCGGTACGGCTCAACGACGCGCGACTTCTCTTTATAGAAAAATGTGCATTTGCGGCGTTCGCTAATGGCCTGGCGGAGCAGGCTGAAATGACGGGACAGCGCATTTTCACTCTCGTGTTCCGCCGCCGGGTGTTTAATCGAAAATTGTGGGATGCCTTCGGTCTGTAATAGCGCCGACCAGAAGGCCGGGTTCTGCCCGGCAAAAAGCGGTGAAACGCCCGCTATGTCCAGCAACTGGCGAATATCGCGGGTACGCAACGCCTGATGATATTGCGGGGCCAGGCAGTAACTGTCGCCGCTGATGTGTTCAATGATCGCGCTCAGGCGGCTAAGGTCGCGAAAGACAGTGCGCCCGGAAACGTTAAATGTCTCGGCTAACTGTTGTCGCGTCACCTGCTCTTGCTGGTGAAACAGGATGATTGTTTCGGCCAGTCGGTGCGCCAGCTTTTCATATGCTCCGGTTGCTTTCCCCACTTCGAATCCCTCACTCGCAGAAAATGACCGCAGTGTAATGGCAACGGATGACACGTTATGTCAGTGAGCGTGGAATAAAAACACATTTTTTATATTTTGCGACACCCGAAGGAACTTAAGGCAAATTACTCTCAATTATCTTTTCCCGAGGCGAAATTCACACACGAACGCTTACTGTCGTTATCGACGGAAGGAATATTTTACTAAATGGATTTTTAGTCTATTGAGCATCCTGCTCATGTTTAGAAACTAAATTTTCTCTCAAAAAAGTGACGATTACTTTCGAAAAGCAAAAATAACAATAGCATTAGGCGAACTTTTTATTCTGCCTGGCTAAATCATCCACAACGCATCACTCACGCATATATATGCATATTAAATTATTTATCGCATAAATATCACCTACCAAAAATATATATTTAGCCTCGCCTGCACCCTGTAAAAAGGTGGACCAAATAATTCACGCCCCATTCAGGGAGGTTGGGTATGAAGACATTTATTTCTACCTTGTTCACACTTGTACTGTTCCTGCCTTCAGCACAGGCAGGCATTCTCATCGACACCACGCGGATTATCTATCCTGCGGACAAGCAGGAAGTAACGCTTAACATTACGAATAATGCAAATACCCCGCGTCTGATTCAGGCCTGGGTGGATAGCGGCGATCCTGATACCAATGCCGATAATGCGAACGTGCCTTTTATTGTCACCCCACCCATTTTTCGCATTGACGCAACGAAACGTCAGACTTTGCGTATCATGTACACCGGCGGTAAGGTGCCGCAGGATCGCGAATCGGTCTTCTGGCTTAATATCCTTGAAATACAGCCAAAGACCTTAGCGCAAAAAGAGAAAGCGAGTGATTATGTGCAGTTTTCCATCCGTTCGCGCCTGAAACTTTTCTATCGACCCAAAGGGCTGTCAAGTTCACCAGAAGAGGCGGTTTCTACACTACGCTGGCGCGTCGTGCACGGTGGAGTGGAATGTATAAACCCTTCTCCATTTAACGTTTCTTTCCACAAGATGAGCCTTTCAACGGCATCAGAAAAAGATAATGAATACCAGCATGGAATGTGCCAGGCAAAAGGAACAACCGTCTTCTCATTTCAGGAAAAGGCAAATGAGAAAATCTTTTTTACCACAATAGATGATTATGGCGGTTTAAAGAAACACGAAGCGAGACTGAGCCATTAAAAACCACCGGGATAATATTATGCAGAAATATATCTATTCTATAGCGCTTATTATTTTAGCATCACTGTTTGTGCCAGTTAGCTGGGCAGGTTGCACGGTAAGCAACCCAACAAGTTATACGGCAACCATTCCACCTACAACACTCTCTATCGCGCAAGATAAACCATGGGGCCCCATTGGGGACGTAATAAGTATTCCAACCGGGCCAGATACAGGCGTCATTTGTATACCAAATACAGATGTAGTACAAGTCATGTTAAAGTATGGAACAGCAATGACGCCCTCACCATACTTCCCGGATGTATATAATACGAACGTGCCGGGGATCGGTGTTAAAGTTTGGGATGACTTCGTCTCGTCAACAGCTTGGGCCTATGGTTTCGATATTGTAATAAATAATAATCTGCAATACTGGTACTCCTGGCCACCCGAATATATTAATTTACCTAATCGTCTCACGGGCATAAAAATTCAGTTTTATAAAACCGGTGAAAACCCGACCGGTAAAATACAATTACCTTCGCCTTTAGTCGAAGGCTGGATTAATACGAGTGTCAGCGCTGCAGGGGCGGTTCGCTATTCCATAGTAAACGTCATCAGTTCTAACATCTCTCTGAAAATTGCGGCCTGCCAGACACCCGATATTTCCGTTGATATGAAAAAAAATTCCTATTCCGATTTCCCTGCTGTCGGCTCTACCAGCAAACCAGTACCCTTTAAATTTCAAATCAATAACTGTGATGCAGGCATGAGTGCGGTAAGTTATACCTTTAAACCCGCATCCGGGGTGACGCTCCAGGGTAGTGGTACCGGGCAGTATCTCACCCTGAAAAATGACTCAACGGCCAGCGGCGTAGGAATTCAGTTGCAGTATGAGAATGGAAACAATGTCCCCTTTAATACCAAAACAAAATTCACGGGCTACAGCGGCGCAGGCAGTTATACCGTCCCGATGCAGGCTCGCTTTATCCGTACCGGGAAGATCAAAGGCGGCACGGCTAATTCAGCCGTGCAGTTTGAAATGACCTACGAGTAGGCTTCGCTGTTAAATTCCCCCTCTCTCTCAGGGAGGGGAGACACCGCCTTCCCTTCTTACCCAGACAATTCCCCCATTATTCAAAACCTCGCTATAGATCACGTTTCCCCGCCCTAACTCGGTTCAGCCTGTTGAACCACATGTATTCTCCCTTACACGGGATGGATAAACTTTTACTCAATCAATAGAGGAGCCGTTATGGGCGGTAAAGGGTGTAATTCACTTATTCGGGCTGAGAAAATACTGACCTACATTGCCTATGTTGGCGCGGCGAGTTTTATGGAACTACTACGGGAATTTCAGTATCCGAAGAGTAGCCTGCTGAATTTATTAAATGTCATGGTTGATTGTGGATTTCTAACGAAAAGCGATCGCAATCAATATTCCCTTGGCATTAAAAATTATGAGCTTGGCTGTCAGGCATTACACCGCAAAAATATTTTTGAGGTGACCAAACGCCCGATGCAGGAACTCTCGCAAAAAAGCGGCCTGGTCTGTCATTTAGGGGCCATTGAAGACTGTTACGCCATTTACCTCGATAAAGTGGAAAGTCCCGGTTCCGTACCCACGAAAAAAAGCTGGATTGGTAAGAAATTAGAATTACACATCACGGCGCTCGGCAAAGCGTTACTCGCCTGGAAGCCCCATGAAGAGATGGATTATTTTCTGGATGCGTTAGCGCTCACCAAACATACCGAAAATACCTTTACAGATAAGAAGTTATTTCGGGAAGAGTTGCAAAAAACGCGTCTACGCGGATGGGCCATAGACAATGAAGAATCAACCTATGGCGCTGTATGTCTGAGTATGCCGGTATTCAATATGTATAACCGGGTTAATTATGCGATCTCACTGTCGGGCGATCCGGTGGTGTATTCAGGAAATAAGATCGATGGTTATCTCGAATTGCTCCGCCAGTGCGCCGGGCAAATATCATATGGGCTGGGATACCGGAGTGAAAGTGAAAACCTAAGAAAAGGAAACTGATGTAATGAAAAAGTTCAGGGGAATTATTCCGCCGGTCTCCAGCACCTTTGATAACGACGGAAATATCGATAAAACTGCCATGAAAGCGGTCGCAGATTTCCTGATTGAGAAAGGGGTCGACGGACTGTTTTATCTGGGGACCGGCGGGGAATTCAGCCAGATGAACACCAGCCAACGGATGGCGCTCGCCGAAGCGGCGGTCGCCACAGCGGATAAACGCGTTCCTGTGCTGATTGGCGTGGGTTCTCCCTCCACCGACGAAGCGGTAAAACTGGCGCAGCACGCTGAGGTTTGTGGCGCGGATGGCATTGTTGCCATCAACCCCTATTACTGGAAAGTCGCCCCGCGCAACCTCGACGATTATTACCACCGCATCGCGCAAAGCGTAAAGCTGCCGGTGATCATCTATAACTTCCCCGACCTGACCGGCCAGGACTTAACGCCGGAGACCGTCAAACGCCTGGTTTTGCAAAACGACAACATCGTTGGCATTAAAGATACCATCGACAGCGTCGGTCACCTGCGCGCAATGATTAACACCGTCAAAGCAGTGCGCCCGGATTTCTCCGTTTTCTGCGGCTATGACGACCACTTACTCAACACGTTGCTGCTGGGCGGTGATGGGTCGATTACCGCCAGCGCCAACTTCGCGCCGGAGTTATCCATCGGCATCTATCGTGCCTGGCAGGAAAACGACCTCGCCACGGCCGCCACGCTCAATAAAAAATTGCTCCAGTTGCCGTCGATTTATGCGCTGGAAACCCCGTTTGTCTCGCTCATCAAATATGCCATGCAGTGCGTGGGGCTCCCGGTGAACACGTATTGCCTGCCGCCGATTCTGGAAGCGTCGGCGGAAGGAAAAGAAAAAGTGAAGGCGATCCTGGCCTCTCAGGGAATTTTAAAACAATAAGGGGAACACCATGTCTGTTCGCGAAATATTTGATAACGACAACCGGGAGATTTACCGCGTCAGGACGCATGCCGCTGGCCCGCAAGGCGAGCTGCCTCTGACCCCGGATATGCTGATCAACCGACCCAGCGGCGATATTTTTGGTATGACGATGAATGCCGGGATGGGCTGGTCGCCAGACGAGCTTAACCATGATGGCATTCTGCTACTGAGCACGCTGGGCGGGCTTCGCGGGCCAGACGGGAAACCTGTCGCGCTGGCGCTTCACCAGGGCCACTACGAGCTGGATATCCAGATGAAAGCGGCGGCAGACGTTATCAAACACAATAACGCCCTGCCTTACGCGGTCTATGTCTCCGACCCGTGCGATGGCCGCACGCAGGGCACGACCGGGATGTTCGACTCGCTGCCCTACCGCAACGACGCCTCAATGGTGATGCGCCGCCTGATTCGCTCCCTGCCGGATGCCAAAGCGGTGATTGGCGTGGCGACCTGTGACAAAGGGCTGCCCGCCACTATGATGGCGCTCGCCTCTCAGCATGACAAAGCCACGGTGCTGATCCCAGGCGGCGCGACGCTGCCTGCGTTGCACGGCGAAGATAACGGCAAAGTGCAGACCATCGGCGCGCGTTTTGCCAATGGCGAATTGTCATTGCAGGGCGCTCGTCGGGCGGGATGCCAGGCCTGCGCATCATCCGGCGGCGGCTGTCAGTTCCTGGGCACGGCGGGCACCTCGCAGGTGGTGGCCGAAGGGTTAGGGCTGGCAATCCCCCACTCCGCTCTGGCGCCATCAGGCGAACCGGTGTGGCAGGAAATCGCCCGCGCTTCCGCCCGTGCGGCGCTGCAACTGACCCGGAAAGGCATCACTACAAAGGATATTCTCACCGATAAAGCCTTTGAAAACGCCATGATGGTTCACGCGGCCTTTGGTGGTTCCACCAACCTGCTGCTGCACATCCCGGCGATTGCCCATCAGGCGGGGTGTCATATCCCAACCGTGGAAGACTGGATCCGCATTAACAAGCAGGTGCCGCGCTTAGTGAGCGTGCTGCCGAACGGCCCGGTCTATCACCCGACGGTGAATGCCTTTATGGCAGGCGGCGTGCCGGAAGTGATGCTGCATCTGCGCAACCTGGGTTTATTGCATGAAGATGTCATGACCGTCACCGGCAACACGCTCAAGGAAAACCTCGACTGGTGGGAGCAGTCTGAACGTCGGCAGATTTTCAAAGAGCTGTTATTTAAGCAAGAACAGGTTGCAGCAGACGAGGTGATTATGTCGCCGCAACAGGCCGCTAAACGCGGGCTGACGTCTACTATTACTTTCCCGGTGGGCAATATCGCGCCGGAAGGATCGGTGATTAAGTCCACGGCCATTGATGCGTCGGTGATCAATGAAGAGGGCGTCTATTACCATAAAGGCGCGGCGAAAGTGTACCTCTCGGAAAAAGCCGCCATTTACGATATCAAACACGACAAAATTAAAGCGGGCGATATTCTGGTGATTATTGGCGCAGGCCCCTCCGGTACGGGAATGGAGGAGACCTATCAGGTCACCAGCGCGCTGAAACATTTGTCATACGGTAAACATGTCTCGTTAATTACCGATGCCCGTTTCTCCGGCGTCTCAACCGGTGCCTGTATTGGTCACGTCGGGCCAGAAGCTCTGGCGGGTGGGCCGATTGGTAAGCTACGTACCGGAGATATTATTGAAATTAAAATCGACTGCAAACAACTTCATGGGGAGGTGAATTTCTTAGGAACCGATGTCCATACTATTTTGCCATCGCGTGAGGAAGCGGCCGCAATATTAAATGCCCGCAATACACATCCGGATTTAATGCCTGACCCGGAATTACCGGATGATACGCGCCTCTGGGCAATGCTGCAGGCCGTGAGCGGCGGGACATGGCGCGGCTGTATTTATGACGTTAATAAAATTAGTGAAGCGCTACAGGGCTATATTAATAAGCCCTGAGTTAAGACATACCCATTATTAAATTATTTATTATTCGGCTGCCTGATTCAGGCAGTCTGGTAGATCATATCTGTATCCTGGAAAGAGAGGACGTTATGCCACTATTTATCGTCGTGGCAGGTATTGCTGTACTCCTGCTTTTAACTATAAGAATAAAATTAAACACCTTTGTTTCGTTAATTATCGTCTCAATCGGGGTCGCCATCGCCAGTGGAATGAACCTGAATAAAGTTGTCACCTCTGTCGAATCTGGCCTTGGTGGTACGCTGGGCCATATTGGGTTGATATTTGGTTTCGGTGTGATGCTTGGGCGTCTGTTGTCTGACGCGGGTGGCGCACAGCGTATCGCGCTGACCATGCTGAAATATTTCGGTGCGAAGAAACTCGACTGGGCGGTGGTCTGTTCGGCGTTTATCGTCGGGATTGCGCTCTTTTTCGAAGTCGGCTTGATTCTGCTGGTGCCGATTATTTTCGCCATCGCCCGGGAAGCGAAAATATCACCGATGTATATGTGCGTGCCGATGCTCTCCGGTTTGCTGGTTGCTCATGGCTTTCTGCCGCCGCACCCAGGCCCTACCGTGATCGCCCGTGAATATGGCGCAGATGTCGGGATGGTGCTGATTTACGGCATTATCGTGGGTATTCCGACCTTTATTCTCTGCGGTCCGCTGCTGAATAAAGTGTGCCAGCGTTTAATTCCGGATGCCTTTAAAAAAGAGGGCAATATTGCCTCTCTCGGCGCGACGAAAAGTTTTAGCGAGAGCGAAATGCCAGGCTTTGGCATCAGCTTTTTAACCGCCATGCTGCCAGTGATTTTGATGGCGCTGGTGACCATTATGCAAATGGCCCGCCCGAAAGACGCAGGCGATCCTGGCACGCTCTATAACATCTTTCTGTTTTTGGGGAACTCCACTATCGCCATGCTGATTTCGCTGTTGTTCGCGATTTACACCATGGGTGTGGGGCGTGGGAAAACCATTTCGGAACTGATGGATTCTTGTAGCAAAGCGATTGCCGGGATTGCTGGTCTGCTGTTGATTATCGGCGGCGGGGGCGCGTTTAAGCAGGTGCTGATTGACTCCGGTGTGGGTCAGTACATTTCCACGCTGGTGTCGGGGATGGATATCAACCCGATTCTGATGGCCTGGGGTGTGGCAGCGTTCCTGCGAATCTGCCTGGGTTCAGCCACGGTGGCGGCGATCTCCACGGCCGGGCTGGTCATTCCGCTACTGGCGGCGCATCCCCATACCAATCTGGCGCTGATTACGCTGGCAACGGGGGCGGGCTCCTGCATCTGTTCGCACGTGAATGATGCCAGTTTCTGGATGATTAAGGATTTCTTCGGCCTGACCACCAAAGAGACATTGTTGTCCTGGACGCTGATGTCGACCCTGCTCTCCATCTGCGGCCTGCTGTTTATCTTGCTGGCGAGTATGGTGATGTAGGTCTTCCCCCTTCATCCCACCCCTCAGAGAGAACAAAGTGTTGCCCGGATAAGTGTCAGCGTATCCGGGCATTTATATTCCTTTTTTATATTTCATTGCATGACAACCCAAATAATACAGCTTAAAAATATTCATGTGATATATAAAAAAAACTCTATAATCACCTCTTAAAATATTTAAAAAACAAATAAAACAACCTCTAAAAATTCATTAAAAAAATACCATGGCGCTAAATAAAAGCAGCGTGTGACATCGCTCAACAAATTAGTATGGAATACAAACTAAATAAGCAAAAACACTTTACACGAACCTTATTTCTGGCAATAAATACGCAAAAAAGGACATCGAAGTCAGTTAATACTTACGATTAAGTATGGAAAGCAAACTAAAGGGTATTCATTATGACGCCTGTGGTTCCCAATACCTTACGCCAGATGAACGCGACGCTGGTGCTCAATATCATTCGTGAGCAGGGTCCATTATCACGCGCGCAAATCGCTAAAATCAGTGGACTGACCAAAGCGACCGTTTCAGAAATTATTAACGATTTATTGCTGGAGAAAATCATTTTTGAAGGCGGCGTCAGCGAACAAACCGGGCAGGGAAGAAAAGGCATTCTGATTAATTTTGATCCACACGCCAGGCTGGGAATTGGCATCGATCTGGGCGGAACGAAAATTACCTTTTCGCTGTTTAATCTCGATGCCACGATTTTGTATGAAAAACGCGAAGCGACTTACCAGACCGACGATCGTAATGCCTTTATTGACCTTTTATCCAACAGCATCGCCAGCTTTATCGTGGAAAGTGGCGTTGAACATCGCCGTATCGGCGTTATTGGTCTTGCGACACCCGGCATTATCGATATCAGTAATGGCGTAGTGCTGGAAGGCTCGCCCAATCTGCCCGACTGGTCCAGTCTTCCCCTGGCGGATGAGCTAACAAAGCGGCTTTCTCTGCCGGTCATCCTGGAGAATGACATTCGTGCCGCGCTGGTGGGCGAGATGTGGTGCGGTAAATGTCGCCACAGCAACAGCGCCGCGCTGATTGGCATCGGGACTGGCTTAGGATCAGCGCTGCTGATGGACGGTAAAATCATTCGCGGAGCCAATAACGCAGCGGGCGAGATTGGTTACATGATTTTTAACCGCGGCCAGCTCTATAAAAACTGGCGCAATAAGGGGTGCTTTGAAAGCTACTGCTCAGGCTCTGGTATCAGCGACAGGTTTAAAGAACTGACAAACCAGACGCTTTCGCTGGAAAAGATAATGTCATACGTGCATAAGGGCGACCCACTGGCCTGCGCACTGCTCGATGAGATGGCCGATTATTTAGCCATGGGGATTATTAATCTTATGGCGATGGCGAACCTGCAAAAGGTGGTGTTAACCGGCGGCGTCACTCACGTAGCAGACTATTTCTTACCCCGTGTGCAGGCCACTCTCGACAGACAGCTTTTCACCAATACCCACGTCACCGTGGAATTATCAGAATTACGCGAAAAAGCACCGCTTTATGGCATCGCCATTCTGGCGCTTTCCGCTATTTATCCCGCAATTCAATTTATGCCAGACGCACAAATTAATTAGTGCCAGTCACCTGACGACAAGGAGAACATAATGGCAGGAATCCATTTGCATCCGCACGATATTCTGGACGAAGGAATGGAGAACATTCTGCAACGCATAGACGGCATGCAGAACGTCGAACATTTATTTGTCGAATTAAATACTATTTTTGAACGTAATCCGTACCCCGTGGGCGTATTACCGCATAACCCGGTACACGAATCGGTAATGGGCAACGGCATGTTGCATGTCAATATCGATAATCCCGATACGCGTCTGCAGCAGAAAATAGACCCCGGCGTGCTGGCGGGCAACGATCCTTTGCGCCGGGTTCAACAGGCGACAGAAGGCACTCGCTATAAAGTGATTCCCTGGGTAAACATCCTGAACGGGGATTTTAGTGGTGATATCGCCAACAACCAGGTCGTTGATTATCGTGGCCGGGTCATCAAGTACTGGCTATGCCCCAATGCGCCGGATGTGGCCGATTACTGGCAAAAAACGTTCAGCCGCATCAAGAGCCTTTACGGTTACGACACCTTCCTGATTGACCGTATCCGCTTTCCTGACTGGGCCGGAAAAGAGGTCAATCCCGCCGGGCTTTTTACCTGTTTCTGCCCGCATTGCCAGCAGGCCATGAAAGCGCAGGGCCTCGCGCCAGAGGTGGTCAAAGACGAGCTGGATAAAATCGCTGCCGCCCTTGCCGAAGGGGACTTCGCTTATCCCGTCGAGGCGTTTCGCGATAACCCCATCATTGCCCGTTGGGTTGCGTTTCGCCAACAAAGCGTTACCGGGCTGGTCGAACGTATCCTGAAAAACGCGAAAGAGAACATTGGCGATATCCATTTCTGGCTCGACCTGTGGCCACCGGCCTACAGTTGGATCCTCGGGCAGGATTATCGCGCGCTGACGCGTCTTTCCGGCACGCTGAAACACTTCCCTTACCACAAACTCGGGGGCGGTGCGGACGTACAGGGGCTGGTCAATTTCTTTGCCTGCGATGAAGCCGCGCATGAACCCGCTTTTGAGGCGTTTAAAAAGTTGTTCAACCTGCCTTACGCGCTCAGCTACGAGGACTTTAAAGCCTCCGGCTTCCCGATCAGTTTCGTCAAAGAGCAAAACGACCGGGTACGCCAGCTCTCGCAGGAAGGTACTTTTATTTTCAGCGGCATCCAGATGTGGAATCTGCCGCCAGAACAGTTGCTGGAAGCGGTACGCGCCGCAGAAGCCAGCGCCTGCGATGACCTGCTCTATTACTGCTACGGATGGGCAGATCAGGCGTTGTTTGACGCCATCGGAGAACATGAACTACGCAAGGAAGCTCAATAATGACGAATGCGCAAAAATGGAAAGTCTTTTTCCTGCTCTTTATGACCATGTTTTTGCTGGGTGGGATTCAGAACACCAAAGGGCTGATCCTTGAACAGGTACAGCACAGCATTGATCTCAATATGGGCCAGGTGGGGACGTTAATTACCCTGTTTCAGATTGGCTTTCTGATTTCCAGCCTGCTGACCGGCTACCTGACCGACAAAAAAGGTCTGAAAATCATGATGCTGGTCGGCTCGCTGCTGATGATTGTCGGCCTGATGGGCACCAGTCTTGCCTATACCGTGGCGCTGTTCTTTGGTTTCTATCTGGTGATTGGTCTGGGCATTGGCTCGATGATGGTCTCCATCGTGACCGTCATTCCGACCTTCTATAAAGACAAAGCCGGGATGATGTTCAATATTTCCAACGCCATGTTTGGCGTCGGGATGATTGTCACTCCGCTGATCCTGCATCAGTTGTTCGCCAACAGTGTCTCCTGGCGCGCCTTCTATGTTGGCATCGCCGTTATCGTCGCCGTGCTGGTGCTGGTTCTGAGCACGTTGAAGCTGGAGAGCAATGCCCAGTCCAGCATGAAGCTGAGCGACTTTATCGAGCTGCTGACCCAGAAACGCATCATGGTCGTGATCGCCTTCCTGCTGTTCTATGTGGCAGCCGAAGCGGCGTTCCTGAACTTCTTCCCGATCTTCTACGCCGCACTCGATATCGCAGACCTGGACGCCGCCGGTAAGGCCGCGAAAGCCGCTTATGTTATTTCCTCGTTTGCCGGGCTGTTTACCATTGGCCGCGTGATTGGCGGTTTTATCACCCTGAAACTGGGCGAGCGCCGGACGCTGATTTGGTTCTCGATTCTGTCGCTGGTTTCCATCATCGTCAGCCGCATGCTGGTAGTGGAGTTCGTCTATCTGTTCATGCTGTTCGGCTTTGCCATGTCCGTGCTGTTCCCGACGGCGGCAGCCATTGCCACGCGCCTTACCCGCAAAAGCGGTTCGGTGATGGGGCTGATTTATGTCGCCTCTGGCTTCGGCGGCGCGCTGGCCGGGTCGGTCATAGGCCAGGTCTCCGACAGTTACGGTATCTCGACGGGCTTTAACTTCATCATCGCTTTCGTCGCCGTGTTCTTTGTCCTTGCAATGCTAATAAAAGAAAAAGCGCAGTAAACGTTGTACTTTTGGCAGCAGTTTGCCCCTGGCTCTCCCGTGCAACTGCTGCCCTTTTTTAAAACCTACAGCGGCGCAATGACCGCTGCGGCTGACCGGTTATTTAGAGACATCGGTCCCGAAGTAGGTATTGGAAATCTTCTGGTAGGTCCCGTCAGCTTTAATGCCGTCCAGGGCTTTATTGATCGCCTGTTGCAGCTCCCCTTCATTCTTACGAATCAGGACACCCACTTGTTCTGCATCATTTTGCGACGCCACAATTTTCACTGGTGCATCCGGCTTGTGTTTCTTGAAGTCGAGGAATGAGAGATTGTCGTTGATGGTGGCATCCGCACGCCCCTGGGCGACTAACGATACCGACTGGTCAAAGCCATCGGTCCCCACCACTTCCGCGCCGTATTTACGCGCCAGTTGCGCATAGTTACTGGTCAGCGTATGGGCAGATTTCTTGCCTTTGAGGTCATCGAAGCTCTTGATCGCCGTGTTATTGCTATTAACAATCAGCACCGCTTTGGAGGAAATATAGGGTTCGGAGAAATCAAATTTCGCCTTACGCTCCGGGGTAATCGACACCTGATTGATGACCGCGTCGTAGCGTTTAGCGTCCAGCCCGGCAATCAGACCATCCCATTTGCCTTCGACAAATTCCGCCTTCACGCCAACACGTTTAGCGATTTCGCGACCAATCTCCACATCAAACCCCACCAGTTTTCCAGAGGCATCATGGTAGGTGAACGGCGGGTAGGTGCCTTCAGTGCCGATTTTTAACACCCCGGCAGATTTGATAGCGGCCAGATCGTCTGCCGCGAAAGCAGCATGGGAAACGCTCAGTTGAATGGCGGTTGCCAGCAATGCAGTGACTAATACTTTCATCATTAGCTCCTTAAAAAGTTGCCGTGTTGTTGTTTTAAATTTCCCAGGAATCGGGAAGGGTGTCGGTCAGGGTGGAAATAAACAGTTGTGTTCGCGTCTTTTTCGCCTGGGTGAAGATGGCTTTCGAGGTGCCGCTCTCCACAATGTGCCCGGACTCCAGGAAGACAACCTGGTTGGCGATATTCGCCGCCAGCCGTAAATCGTGTGTCGCCATCAACATGGTTGTCCCCTCCTGGGCGAGCTGGCGCAGGACGGCAACGACTTCCAGCGACAATTCAGGATCGAGCGCCGACGTCGGTTCGTCGCAGAGCAAAACTTTCGGCGACGGAGCCAGCGCTCGGGCAATCGCCACGCGCTGCTGCTGGCCGCCAGAGAGCATGGCAGGCCAGGCGTCGCGTTTATGTAGCATGCCCACTTTAGTGAGTAACTCTTCCGCCCGCGCTTTGGCTTTGGCAACGGGCCATTTCTGCACCACCACCAACCCGCGCATGATGTTTTCCAGCGCGGTTAAGTGTGGAAATAACTGAAAGTTCTGGAAGACCATGCCGGTTTGCTGGCATATGCGCCGGATGTCTTTTTTCTTCGGTTTGGCGTGTCCGTTAAATGAAATATCTTCGCTGCCAATTTTCACCGTTCCGGCCTGCGGAATTTCCAGCAAATTGACACAGCGTAATAATGTACTTTTTCCACTACCGGAGGGACCAATTAATGCCGTAACGCTGCCTTCCGGAAGCGCAAGAGAAATATCGTGCAGTACTTTCTGCGAACCAAAACTTTTCTCAATTCCGGATAGCGTTATCATTATTATTTTCCTTAACCACGGTATTTCTTTCTAATCGGGTTTCCAGGTGCGACTGTAAATACGATAAGACGGAACTGATCAACAGATAGAGGAGCGCTGCTTCGCTATAAAGAATAAGCGGCTGATAGGTGACGGCAGCAATACGTTGCGCAGCGAGAAACATCTCCGGAACCGTAATCACCGATGCAAGCGAAGTGTCTTTTACCAGCGAAATAAAGGTGTTTGATAATGGCGGAACCGCCACGCGCGCCGCCTGTGGCAAAATGATGTGCCGCAGCGACTGGCTCCAGCTCATGCTGATGGAGTGTGCCGCTTCCCACTGGCCTTTTGGTACCGAGAGCAAGGTCGCCCGGATCACTTCCGAGGTATAGGCGCCAATATTCAGCGTAAAGCCAATCACCGCCGATGGAAACGCATCGAGTGTGATACCCGCATTCGGTAATGCATAGAAAATAAGGAACAGTTGCACCAGTAAGGGGGTGCCGCGAATAATCCAGACATAAAAGCGCACTATGCTTTTCAGCGGCGCAGGCCCATATAAACGAATTAACGCCACAACGAACCCCAGAATTAATCCAAGGACGAAGGTAATCAATGTTAATGGAATAGTAAATGTCAGCCCGGCATACAGCATTGGCCAAAATGAATCTATTGCTAACGATAACCAATCAGGCACACTTCACCTTCCCTGAAAATGATTATTTCAGTTGTTATAAATTAGATGACATCGATATATTTTATAAGCCGAGTCTACCACGGGGTTATTGCGGATGTATCGAGATATACCAGGAATGGATAGTTACTTTTAACAATTGCTATTTATAGAAATGCTTTTGTGTTTTAGGCATAAAGGATTTATGCATCAACAATCCAGAGGGAGTCTATTTCTAATTCTCACCTCAGATATCATTGAATCGTCCAGTCAGACAAACGAATCCCAGGGACACGCTCAAATTCGCGGGTATTGTTGGTAACCAAAACTAATCCCTGCGATCGGGCGTGAGCAGCAATCATACTGTCATAGGGGCCAATAGGTGTACCGAGCTTTGCCAACTCTGCCCGAATTTGCCCGGTATGTGTTGCGGCTTCGATACCATACGTAAGCACTTCAAGCCTTGCGACAAAACTTTCAACAACACGTAAGTTTTTCTCTGGCATCACTGACTTTTCCGCGCCATAAATCAATTCCATCAGGGTGACAGAACTGATACACATGCGGTCATAATGTTGTCTGAATGCTTCACGTACTACAGGAGGCTTATTCTTGATGGTAAAAATGCAGATGTTGGTATCCAGCATATATTTCAGCATTAAAAATCTTCCCTGTTTTGCTCCCCTGGCTGCTCTCGCGCCCCCATAAAGTCGGGACTCACGCTCTCGCCATCAAACCAACTATCCCAGGCTTCTCCAGCAGGAGTAATTATCCGTGTCCTGCCTAATGCCACAATCTCAACCTGTTTCACATCATCAGGCAGAGCAACCGCTTTAGGTAAGCGTACGGCCTGGCTGCGATTACTTTTAAAGAGTGTCGTTTTTTCCATACGATGCTCCGCTGGTGAAAATTTACACGATAAGCTTAAATCATGCACGGGATATGTCAATGGGATATACGTCATTGCCCCACACCTTTCCTTCCTGATGCGGGGCAACACTTATACATTAAATCTGCGCCAGGCCACCATCAACAAACAGCTCGATACCGTTGATGTAGCTCGCATCATCCGAGGCGAGGAACGTGATGGCGCTGGCAACCTCAGAAGGCTGGCCAATACGGCCTGACGGTACCTGTTCGGAGAGCCAGGACTTGGTGCCTTCCGCCTGCTCACCACCACCAAACAGCTCATTCAGTCCGGCGGTATCGGTCAGGCCAGGGCTTACGGCATTGACGCGAATACGGCGCGGTTTAAGATCCAGAATCCAGCTACGGGCGAAGTTACGTACCGCCGCTTTGGTGGCCGAATAAACACTGAATGCCGGCGTACCTTTCACGCTGGTGGTCGAAGCCGTCAACACAATGGAGGCGCCATCTTTGAGCAGCGGTAGCGCTTTTTGCACGGTGAAAAGCACGCCTTTTACGTTGGTGTTAAAGGTCTGCTCGTAATGCTGTTCGGTGATTTCACCAAGAGGCGCAAAGTCGCCGCCGCCCGCATTCGCCACCAGCACATCAATCTGACCATGCTGTTGCTGAATCACATCATAGAGATGGTCGATATCGGCCAGTTGTCCCATATCGCCACGCACGCCGACCACGCTGCCGCTGATGGCCTGTACTGCGTTGTCCAGTGCTTCCTGGCGACGCCCGGTGATGTAAACATGCGCCCCTTCTGCAGCGAAGGCTTTTGCTGTTGCCAGGCCGATGCCGCTGGTACCGCCAGTCACTACCACCACTTTGTTGCTGTATCTGTTCATTTTAAGCTCCGGTTTATTCCGTTGGGTTAGTGATGATGAAGATACCAGTGGAACGATAGTGCAAAAAGATAGCAATTATGCTACCTATCGTTCTATTAAAGGAACGATGAGGCGACAATGCGTACCGATCTGAATGACTATCGCTATTTTGCCGAGGTGGTGCGCCACGGGGGTTTTGCCGCAGCAGGCAGGGCACTACACGAACCAAAATCAAAACTCAGCCGCCGGATTGCCGAGCTGGAATCTCGCCTCGGCGTACGGCTGATTGAACGAACCAGCCGCCGTTTTCGCGTCACCGAAGTGGGCGAGGCGTTTTATCAGCGCTGCCGGGCCATGTTGCAAGAGGCAGAGCAGGCAGAGGCGTTGATTATGAATGCCCATGCCGAGCCGCATGGCCTGGTGCGTTTTAGCTGCCCGACCGGGATGGTGGAGGTGGTTTCTGACACGCTGATGGCCTATATGCACCGCTACCCGAAAGTCCGGCTACAAATCCTTGCTCTCGACAGGCCCGTGGATTTGATTAATGAGCGCATTGATGTGGCCCTGCGTGTGCGCACGCAGCTTAATAGCGATGCAGAACTCATCATGCGCACGCTGGGTACTTCGCACCGCATTCTGGTAGCCAGCCCTTCGCTGGCGCGGCGTGCGGGAGAGGATATCGCCACGCTGAATACCCTGCCCACGCTCAGCACTAACGATGGCGACGCCGAAGTGGAATGGCCGCTGGAAAACCGTGATAAGCAAAGCATGATGTTTCGTCACGAGCCAATGATGAGTTGTAGTGATTTTGCGGCGGTGCGTACGGCGGCAAGTCAGGGGCTCGGCGTGGCGTTTTTGCCGGAGCACTTTTGCCATCGCGCATTAGAGAAGGGGGAGCTGGCGCAGGTATTCCCGCAGTGGCGCAGCGTGCCGGGGATAGTTCACCTGGTATTCACTACGCGCAAAGGGTTGCCGCCTGCGGTCAGGGCCCTGATTGACAGTCTCGCCGCCTATTTTGCGACGTTGACGAGGTTGTAGTGCTCATCCGGGGCATCCCCGGCGGCGCTGCGCTTGCCGGGGCTACGGGCGCACCGCATCCGGGATATTCCCTTTCACACCGTGAGCAGCGACGAACGGATAATGCTGCCAGGCATCATCTCCTGCAAACCGGCAGCCAGCTCATCGCCTGCGGCGTGCAAGGCATCAATCGGCATCTCCGGCAGGCTTTCCAGGATAAACCACATCTGGCTGTCGGACGCACTCAAGCGGGTACGCACACCCTGCCGCCAGTTCCAGCGGCGGCATGTCACCCCGAGATCGTCACGCCACACCACTTCACCGGGCTCCGGCGACTCTTCCGCCAGTTGTCCGTCTTTCATCATGTCAAAACGCTCTGTTCCCTCGGCGATAACCAGCCTCGGTACGCCCACATACGCGGCAAGATTCTCGCCGCCCACCGGAATCGCATAGCGCAAACTGATGGCGTTATAGAGATCCACCACCGGATCAATCGCCGCCATCGAGCCGTCACGCAACACTCGTTTTCGCAGCGCGTCGGCAGAACATGGCGTGCGTTTTGGCTTCGCACCGAAACGTTTAAACACCTCGCTCCACGCATCCAGATGTGCCTGCGCCCAATCAGGGCCACCCGCCACTACATCTGCACAGGCACGCGCCAGCGCCGCTTCTCCCACCTGAGGATGCCTTAACGGTGCGGCCTCCACCAGCATGCTAAGCGCGCGAAACTGTGGCGCAATACGGGCGATACCGGCGTCGATTGACGGCTGAACAGAAAGCATCGGATAATCCTTTTAGTGACTAATTTATCCCATAGTAGTGACCGATGACCAAAAAAGTCAATATACCGACCGACTCAGGTGCCGACCTCCAGACCGTTAGCCAGGCCGTGGCGGTGCGAATTAAAGCGTTTCGCCAGCAACAAAAACTATCGCTGGACGAATTGTCCCGCCGGGCAGGTGTCAGTAAAGGCATGCTGGTCGAGATCGAAAAATGTCTGGCCAACCCCAGCATCGCGATGCTGTGTAAAATCGCCGCGGCGATGGGCGTTTCCGTGGCGGATATTGTCGATGTGGCCAGTAAACCCGCCGTCCACCTGATTGACGCCGGGGATATCCCGGTACTCTGGCACGGGGATAAGGGCGGTTCGGCCCGCTTACTGGCAGGCACCAGTGGGCCCGACATGCTGGAAATGTGGCGCTGGCATCTGTTTCCCGGCGAACGTTTTAGCTCACCGGGCCATCCGACTGGCACCTTTGAACTGCTGCATGTGGAGCAAGGCACATTGACCGTCACCGTCGATGAAACCGTCCTGGCCGTCACGCAGGGCAGCTCCGCCGTAGCCCGGACCGATGCGCCCCATGCCTATGCCAACGACAGTGATAAAGAAGTGTGGTTTACCATGACGGTCAGTGAACGCCATTCATGAGTTAGTCTTTTAACCCCATTTTGCCGCCCGCAATCCGATTCCATCGCTCCGGCTCGCCGTTACTCTGTAGCCGCACAGCCGGGCTCCCCCCTGAGACACTCATGAATGCCTCTCATAAGTCCTTTTCGATTTCCCCGACTAATCAATCCCGGCGGCACTGCGTAAACTTAATCCTGTGGTTTTTACCTTTCAGGAGAAGAAAATGAAAATTATCCGTAGTGGTTCTGTCCCTTCCGCACCCGGCCCGGAGGCCTATTTTACCGGCCGCGTGCGCCTCGACGCCCCGTTCCAGACCGATGCCCCGGCGCGCGTTGGCGGCGCGACTGTCACCTTTGAACCGGGTGCGCGCACGGCATGGCATACCCATCCGCTTGGTCAGACGCTGATCGTCACCCACGGCAAAGGCTGGATCCAGTGTGAAGGGGAACCCATTGAGGAGATGAACCAGGGCGATATCGTCTGGATCCCGCAGGATGTGAAGCACTGGCATGGCGCAACGCCAGACAATGCGATGACCCATATCGCTATCGCCGAATCACAAAACGGCAGCCCGGTTACCTGGCTGGAACAGGTATCGGATGAACAATATCGTCGCTAGCTTCGGCGTAGCGCCGCTGTAAATCTTGCTTAAACGCGTCGCGCAGGGAAGCGGGCGAATGGATGCTGACATCCGGTAGCCAGTAGCGCAGCCAGCGAAACAGCGTGTGCGGGTCGCGAATGTCACATGAAATCGTCATGCCGCCATCGTCGTGCCGTTCCACCAGGCGTTGAGCAGGAAAAAGCGGGCGTCGGCTGACGAACTTCGCCGCATGAGCCGAAATCCGTAACTGCACCTCTGTCTTTTTGCCAAAGCGAATGCCCGAGCCTGCTTCCAGTTCCTCCAGCACCAGTGGATCGGCCGTGAAGCGGTTTGCCCCTGGCGCAAACTGGGAAATCAGCGCCAGTTCGAAGGCCTTGAGCGTGCCCGCATCCACCGCCGCCAGGTACCACAAACCATAATGGTTTATCAGGCGATACGGCTGAACGCAGCGGTTTTTCTCACGGTAGCGATACGTGACTTCCTGCCGGGCGGCGATAGCCTGATTGAGCTGGCCTATCAGGTCATCCATGGTGTAATTTTCCCGGCTACTGACGCCATGAAAAGCGATGTTATCCCGGTTTTTCATGCTGTTACGTAGCGACTGTCCGTCCCGACGAGGGAAAAGATGCGCAACGCCCGCGAAATCAGCAAATTCCGCCAGGTGCCCGGTATGGAGTGTCGGCAGCAGATGCGTGCTCAGGCGATAGCGGCCAGGCGAGACCTGATCCAGCAAGTGGGCAAGCCGCGCCAGGTCCCGGTACGCGGTGCGCGCCGTAATACCAAATTTTGTACATAACCATGCTTTATCGATGGTGTTTCCCTGATAAAGGACCGAGAAAATTTCGCACAGTCGCTCAATCAGCACATCGTGTTTCTTTGCGTGACTTTCCTTCATTGTTCCCTGTCCCGAACGACAAGTCAGAAGGTGCTTACGCGGCGGCAATCACCTGCCGGACTTGTACGGTAATACGTGGCGTTCATCAAAAGGGTTAACGGCAGGGGCGACAAAAACTCCAACCGAACGACGGGAAAAATTGTCTCAGGTCATGCAAAACTACAATTTTTAGGTGGGAAAAGCGTACCGGATGGCGCATAACCATCCGGTTTTGTGCCTTACTGACCGGCGTTATTCAGCGCCGCGATATCCTCACTGGAAAGGGCCAGCGACACCGCCGTCACGAAGCTCTCCACATGGGCGATTTTTGTGGCGCTGGCGATAGGCGCAGTCACACCAGGCTGAGCGATAAGCCAGGCTAGCGCTACCTCAGCGGGTTTCACATTATGTTTCGCCGCCACCTTGTCCACCGCATCCAGAATGGCAAAGCCACGTGCATTCAGGTACTTGTTGATGCCCTGCCCGCGCTGACTCTGGCTGAGATCGTTTTCGCTGCGGTATTTGCCCGACAGAAAACCCGACGCCAGGCTGTAGTAGGTCACCACACCGATATTTTCCCGAACCGTTAACTCCTGCAGTTTTCCTTCAAAACTGTCACGGTCATACAGGTTATATTCCGGTTGCAGTACCTGATAGCGCGGCAAGCCGTTGTCATCCGCCACCTTCAGAGAAGCCTGTAACTGTTCCGCATTGAGGTTTGACGCCCCGACCGCACGGATTTTCCCGGCTTTAAGCAGCTTTTGATATGCTCCCAGGGTTTCGTCATACGGCGTTTCGCTGTCCGGCCAGTGGGAGAAATACAAGTCGATGTAGTCGGTTTGCAGACGGCGCAATGAGTCCTCGACCGCCTGTTCAATCCAGCGTGCGGAAAGGCCTTTTTTGCCAGGTGCGCCCAAATCAGCGCCGACTTTCGTAAAAAGAGTCACTTTTTCACGCACGCCAGGATGGGCGGCAAACCACTTACCAATGATGGTTTCCGATTCGCCGCCTTTGTTACCCGGCGCCCACGCAGAGTAAACGTCCGCGGTGTCGATTGCCGTGAAGCCTCGCTCCAGCAAAGCGTCCAGCAAACTAAAACTCTGCTTCTCATCCACGGTCCAGCCAAATACGTTACCGCCAAAAACCAGCCGGGGGATCTGTAAACCCGTGGTACCTAATGAACGTAAAGCCATTCGCACATACCTTTTAGATGACGGACTGAACCCGGCACTCCTCGCGTCGCCAGCCCGGACAACATTAGGCGCTGATATACGCCTTTTCGCCGCATTCCTCACTGAACGCGATCCCTGATTTTTTGTATGGCTTCAACAATAGTCGCCTATCACCACATCAGGGGTTAGCAAAACGTGGCTTTTTGAAAGCTGAATATTGTCTGACGATAGACGCACAGGGCATACCCCACGACGGAGCGTGTGCAAATGCAGGATGAACAAATCAGGGCTGTGGGTGAAACGCCGGGTGGGTATGCAGCAACGCAGTAATCGCGCGCAGAGGCTCGCGTAACACGCTGTGCAACTGGCGAATCGCCGGGGAGAATTGCTTGCGGTGCGGGCAAATCAGGTTGAGGGGCGCCGCTTCGCCAGGGTGCTGCGGTAAGAGTACTTCCAGCCTGCCCGCCTGAACATCCGCGCTGATATCAATCCACGATTTGTAGATGATGCCCATCCCTTCCAGTGCCCAGCGGCGGGCAACATCCGCATCGTCGCACAGCATGCGGCTTTTAACGATAAGCTGGCGGCGCATACCGTCTTCCGGGAAGCTCCATTTGTCATAGACGTGGCTGTTCATGGTAAACAGCAGGCAGTGATGATTGACGATGTCGTCCAGGATTTGCGGTCTGCCGTGTTGTTGCAGATAAGCCGGCGAGGCGGCCAGTACGCGGCGGTTATCTTCTGCCAGCGGTAGTGCGACATAGCTACTGTTATCCAGCACGCCATAGCGAATCGCAATGTCCACCGGGTCGCGAAAGACATCGCTAATTTCATCGGAGAGCGACAGACGCAGCGAGATTTTGGGGTACTGCTGGCAAAACCGGGTGATAAGCGGCAAGAGCACGTTGCGGCCAATATCAGACGGTACGGCCACACGCAGTTCGCCCTGAATGTCGTTGTCACTGCTGTGCAGACTTTCCGCCCCCGCATGCACCACGGCTAACATCTCCTGAGCGAAGGGCAGATATTTTTCGCCCTCTGTGGTCAACCGCAGACTGCGGGTCGAGCGCGCAAACAGGCGCTTGTCGAGGTCGCGCTCCAGACGGTGCACGGCGGCGCTGACCTGCCCCGGCAACAGCCCCGCCTCTCGCGCCGCACTGGAGAAACTGCCCAGCGCAGCAGAGCGAACAAATAAGGTGACATCTTCAAGGCGAATCATGCTTTCTCCTGCCGGGCTTACGGTCAGCCCTCTTTTTGCCAGAAAAAACCACAGGCGCAAAGCGCCATGACATTATTTTCACTCCCGGAGGGAAAGTGCTGCACAGCGGAGGTGATTTATCTCGTCACTGTTTGTGTTTATTCTCGACCTACCAGACGGGGCGGCAAGTCCCGTATTTATTTCATTTCCTGCCGGAGAAAGACGATGACTTTAGATGATGCTGTGCTTGCCCGCCATACCGTTAAAGCCTTTGAAGGGGGTAAGACGCTGCCACAGGAGCAGATTGAGACGCTGCTTAATGTACTACAAAACAGCCCCTCTTCGGTGAACTCCCAGCCGTGGCATTTTGTGGTGGCATCGACCGCCGAAGGCCGCGCCGCGATTGCAAAATCCACCACCGGCGCTTTCATTTACAACGAACCTAAAGTGCTGAATGCCTCGCACGTTATTGCACTTTGCATGCGTACAGATCTGGATGATCAGCATCTGCAAAAGGTGCTGGCGCAGGAGAGCGCAGATGGCCGTTTCGTCGCCGAAGGCGCGCAGGCAGGCCAGGATAAGGGCCGTCGCTCTTATGTGGATATGCACCGCTATGAATCCCGTGATATTCCGCAGTGGATGGAGAAACAGGTTTATCTGGCGCTGGGCGGCCTGCTGCTGGGCGCGGCGATGTTAGGTATCGACGCAACGCCGATGGAAGGTTTTGATCAACGTGCGCTGGACCTCTCGCTGGGTCTGCGTGAAAAAGGGTTGACCAGCGTGGTGCTGGTGTCGCTCGGTTACCGCAGCGAAAGTGATTTCAACGCCGCATTGCCGAAATCCCGCCTGCCGCGTGAAGAGATTTTTACCTTTATTTGATGGTGAATCCTGTACGCGTGCAGTTTGCGGCATTTCCCCCTCACCCTCAGGGCTGAGGAATCCCCACAAAAATGCGAGCACGAACGGTCCCCTCTCCTCTTTGGGGAGAGGGCCAGGGTGAGGGGGGAAAATGCGGCTCTGATGGTCATTCCGTTCACCTTATGTTCCTTGCTTTTCTGTCGCGACAGAACCCGTGAACGTGCCAGGGTGGCTTACCGCCTCCGTCACTCTTTTATCAATCGTTTTCGGGCGTCAAACTGGGCGATTTACAACCGCCTGGAGTTGGTTTATTTGTACCCCAGGCAAACGACATGCAAGGATGACAATAATGAAAAAAGCACATAATGAAGTCAGTAAGTTTCTGAGCTACGTTCTGCGCCATCAACCTGAAGCCATTGGTCTGGAACTGGATAGCGAAGGGTGGGCGAACATTGATGCACTGATCGCAGGAGCGGCAGGCCAGGGGCAATCACTGGACAAACAACTCATTGAGGCCGTCGTGGACGGCAGTGATAAAAGGCGCTTCGCCCTCTCCGAAGACGGGCTGCGTATTCGTGCCGTTCAGGGGCACTCGACGGCGAAAGTCGATATCGCCTTTACTGAAAAAAAACCACCGGACATCTTGTACCACGGCACCGCCAGCCGTTTTCTTTCCGCCATTCTTGCAGAAGGATTAACCGCACAGTCGCGACAATATGTTCATCTCTCCGCCGATCGGGAGGTGGCCATCCAGGTCGGACAGCGTTACGGTACCCCGGTGGTGCTGGAAATTAACGCATTAGCCATGTTTGAACAGGGTTATCCGTTCTATCAGGCGGAGAATGGCGTCTGGCTGACCCGGCAGGTTGCGGTGGAATTTATCAGCCCGTGATCCCGGCGTAAAAAAGCCTCCGGGCGGAGGCTCTCTTTAAACGTTAACGCTTGATCATCTCAGGAATAATTAAATCCCCGCGCACCACACAAGAGCCCAGCGCGCTTTGGGTTTTTTCGTTGAGCCACGCGACAATCCGCGCCGCCATCGAGTCTATGGAGTACTCAATCGCCGGGATTTTTGGAACCCCCGGCAGATGCAGTGACCCCGCCAGGCTAAAGACCATGATGTCGCCCGGTACGGATTTATTGAACGCCTGCAACTGCGGGATCACCCGCTGTGCTTCCTGCTCATCGGCAACCAAAAGGGCGTTGAAATTCAAGGTAGTAGCATTGTTGAGCAATACCTGCAGCGCCACAGATGACGAGGTGTCATCCATAAAGACCAGATTGCGATTAAACGGCAGGAAATTGTTTTCCAGCGCATGCTTATAACCGAGCAGTACCTGGTCCGCCGGGCCGCTGGTATCGGGGTGGATGAGGGCAATCTGGCGTCTTCCCTGGCTTATCAGGAAATTACAGGCCGTTTCCGCCGCGAACGCGTGGTCGAACTGGATACTGTTTGGCGTTTCTGACTCCGCGCAATCCACCAGAATGACATTCTCGTCGTTGATATTCAGCGGGAAACGGGCGCCGATAATCAACACATCGTCGCACAACCCACAGGTAAGTTCTTCCAGCGCGCTCAGCACCCCCGCTTTGCTGTTGGCAAAGCGCAGCAGCAAATGTTTCTGACTTTGGCTGAGGTGTTTTTCCAACGCGTAAAGATATGCGGTGGTCTGGTTGATATTGTCCTGGGCGCAAATCACACCGATGCAGCCTGTCGACTGGCTGAGTAAGGACTGTGCGATAACATTGGGCCGATAATTCAGCTCATCGACCGCTTTCAGTACTGCAAGGCGGCTGGCTTCCTTAACGCCGCGCGAACCACTCAACACCCGTGAGACTGTGGCTTTGGACACCCCAGCTAAACGTGATACATCGTTGATTGTAGACATCTTTCTCCCCTGACAGACGACTAATTTACGCCTGAAAATACCAAGTACAGCAATGGTTCATAATATAACCATTTGCAGTATATCCTTTTCTTTTTTTCATGGAAACCGATTTTCCATTTGGACTCTATTGCTATCAGAATCCATCCAAAATCCGTGACCTGAATCCAGAAAAAAGCGCTTATATCATTGAGACTTTGATACCCATCACACTTCTTTTGCGACGAGATGGAAACCGGTTTCCGTATGATATCCAATCATCCCCGCAATAACTTTTTACATTCGAGGAAGGTCAAGATGTTCAGGATTATGTTGTGTTGCTCCGCCGGTATGTCTACCAGCCTGTTAGTCAGGAAAATGGTTGAAGAGGCGCAGCAACGGAATTTGCCGGTCGAGATCGATGCGTACGGTGTGGCTGAATTTGATATGCAGTTTCCACGATACCAGGTCGTGCTTCTCGGACCGCAAGTGAAATATATGTTAAATACGCTGTCAGAAAAGGCCGCCGCCGCCGGTATCCCCGTGCAGCCCATCAATCCGATGGACTACGGGATGCAGCGTGGCGATAAAGTACTGGACTATGCACTGTCGCTGATTGAAGCGGCGCACTAAAAGGTGAACCCATGAGTTCGTTATATCAGTCTATGATTGGCGTCATTGAGCAGTCCATTACCCCGCTTGCGGGCAAACTCGGACAGCAGAAATACGTTATCGCTATCCGCGATGGCTTTACCGCCGCGCTGCCGTTCATGATCATCGGCTCGTTTATGCTGGTGTTTATTTTCCCGCCGTTCTCCCCGGAAACGACCAACGGTTTTGCCCGCGCCTGGCTGGATTTTTCTACCGAATATCGCGCACAGCTAATGTTGCCTTTCAACCTGAGCATGGGGGTCATGACCTTCTTCATTTCTGTCGGTATCGGTGCGAGCCTGGGCCGTCAGTTTAATCTTGACCCGGTGATGACCGGCCTGCTGGCGTTTATGGCGTTCCTGCTGGTAGCGGCCCCCTATCATGAAGGACAGATTTCCACTCAGTACCTTTCCGGCCAGGGGATCTTCACCGCACTGCTGACGTCGATTTACTCCGCTCGCGTTTATGCCTGGCTCAAGCAGCACAACATCACTATTCGCCTGCCGAAAGAGGTGCCGACTGGTGTTGCCCGCTCGTTTGAAATCCTGATCCCGGTTCTGGTGATTATCGGTACGCTGCATCCGCTGAACCTGTTTATTGAAGCGCAAACCGGCATGATCCTGCCGCAGGCGATTATGCACCTGCTGGAACCGCTGGTCTCCGCATCAGACTCACTGCCTGCCATTCTGCTCTCCGTGCTGCTGTGCCAGATCTTCTGGTTTGCCGGTATCCACGGTTCGCTTATCGTCACCGGCATCATGAACCCCTTCTGGATGGCAAACCTCTCCGCCAACCAGGCTGCTCTGGCCGCAGGCGCTGCATTGCCGCACGTTTACCTGCAAGGTTTCTGGGACCACTACCTGCTGATCGGCGGCGTGGGTTCAACCTTACCGCTGGCCTTTTTGCTGCTGCGTAGCCGCGTTGCGCACCTGCGGACTATCGGCAAAATGGGCGTTGTGCCAAGCTTCTTCAACATCAATGAACCGATTCTGTTCGGCGCGCCGATCATCATGAACCCGATGCTGTTTATCCCGTTCGTCTGTGTCCCTCTGGTAAACGCCATTCTGGCGTATGCGGCAACCCGCATGGGCTTACTGGCGCAGGTCGTCTCACTGACGCCATGGACAACACCGGCACCGATTGGCGCATCCTGGGCAGCCAACTGGGCATTCAGTCCGGTGGTGATGTGCGTGATTTGTATGGTGATGTCCGCACTGATGTACCTGCCGTTCCTGCGTGCTTACGAACGTTCATTGATGAAGACCGAAGAGCAAAAAGCGCAGAACAGCGCACCGATGGCGGAAACCGTCGGCAGTAACTGAACAAGGAGAGAAAAATGAAATATGCATTTCCCGAAAACTTTTGGTGGGGCAGCGCCAGTTCCGCGCAACAAACCGAAGGGGAAAGCTTACAGGGCGGGAAGAGCGCCACAACATGGGATGCCTGGTACGCCAGCCAACCCTGGCGCTTTCATCAGCAGGTGGGCCCACAGGATACGTCCACCTTTTACCAGCACTGGCGCGAAGACATCGCCCTGTTAAAACAACTGAACCACAACAGTTTTCGTACCTCAATAAGCTGGAGCCGACTGATTCCTGACGGTACCGGTGAGGTGAATACCCAGGCTGTTGCGTTTTACAGCACCATGCTTAACGAACTGGTGGAACAGGGCATCGAACCGTTTATCACTCTGTTCCACTTCGACATGCCGATGGTGATGCAGGAGAAAGGCGGCTGGGAAAATCGCGAAGTGGTTGAGGCATTCACCCGCTACGCGCAGATCTGTTTCGACCTGTTTGGTCATCAGGTGAAGCACTGGTTTACCTTTAACGAACCCATTGTGCCGGTTGAAGGGGGTTATCTGTATGACTTCCATTACCCGAACGTGGTGGATTTCAAACGGGCAGCCACAGTGGCATACAACACGGTACTGGCTCATGCCAGTGCGGTGCGGGCGTTTCGCGCCGGGCGTCACCCTGGTGAGATCGGCATTGTGCTCAACCTGACGCCGTCGTATCCGCGTTCACAGCACCCGGCGGATGTGAAAGCTTCGCACCATGCGGATCTGCTGTTTAACCGCAGCTTCCTCGATCCGGTACTGCGGGGTGAATACCCGGCGGACCTGGTGGCTTTGCTGAAGGAGTATGATCAGCTTCCTGAGTGCCATCTGGGCGATAAGGAGCTGATTGCCGACGGGAAAATAGACTTACTGGGCATTAACTATTACCAGCCGCGGCGGGTGAAATGCCGGGACAGCGCCGTTAACCCAGAGTCGCCGTTTATGCCGGAATGGCTGTTTGATTATTACGAGATGCCGGGGCGAAAAATGAACCCTTATCGCGGCTGGGAAATTTATGAGCCGGGTATTTACGATATTTTGGTTAATCTTCGTGATAATTATGGCAACCCACGCTGCTTTATTTCTGAAAATGGAATGGGTGTCGAGAATGAACAGCGCTTTATTGAAAACGGGCAAATAAACGATCAGTACCGAATTGCATTTATTGCCGATCACCTTAAATGGCTGCATAAAGGAATTAGCGAAGGCTGTAATTGCCTTGGTTATCATATGTGGACCTTTATTGATAACTGGTCATGGTGTAACGCGTATAAAAATCGCTACGGTTTTGTTCAGCTCGATTTAGAAACCCAGAAACGTACCGTTAAGAAAAGCGGAGAATGGTTTGCCGCCACCGCGAAGAATAATGGTTTTGATGAAGAGTAAATAAATATGGTCGCATTAGAAGAAGCGGTAATGGAAATTATCGTTAACGCGGGTCAGTCACGCAGTCTGTGCTTTGAAGCATTGCGTGCCGCAAGAGCGGGCAATTTTGAGGAAGCCCAAACACTGCTGCGTGAAGCCGATGGTTATTCACGTCAGGCCCATCAAATGCAAACCAAATTAATTGAACAGGATGCCGGCGAAGCCCGGCAACCCATGACATTAATTATGGTACATGCCCAGGATCATTTAATGACGTCGTTACTGGCGCGTGAATTATCAGAGGAGATTATTCAGCTTTATCAGCGTTAAAAGCTCATTGTTTATGGAAGATATAACTCTGTACCTGAATTATAAAATATAAATCAGCTTGTTTTGATACTGGCATGTTGTTCTGTCAAATCAGGACAGGATGGTTATTGTTTAAAAACAACCAACGAGACCCTAAATAATTCGAGTTTCAGGAACATGGCAGGCGAAAAAATCCCGATGAGCTTACTGATGTAAGTGATTCGGGTGAATGCGCGCAGCTAATGCCCATGCAACTTGAAATATAAAGGGTATAAATTGAGATAACTATGAAATTAAACAATAAACTTCCAGTGGCACTGGCGGTTGCGGCTGCGCTTTGCTCTGGTTCGGTGATAGCACAAGAATTTACGCAAGAACAAATCGACGCCATCGTGGCAAAAGCGGTGGATAAAGCATTAGCCGAGCGGCAGGCAAAAATGGATGCCGCCATTGATAAAAAAGCGGATGTCATTACCGAGCCGCAAAGCACTGCGCAAACGCCTGACTTAGCCATTCCTTATGGCGTGAAATTTAGCGGTTACGCCCGTTATGGCGCCCATTACCAGAGCGGCGATCAGAAATATGTTGGCGTAGACGGTTCATATAACGGCTCGTCTGCGATTGGCCGTCTGGGTAACGAAGGCAACGGTGGCGAGTTCCAGCTTTCCAAAGCGTTTAAGAGTTCGCATGGAGCAATCTGGGACGTCAACGTGATGTTCGATCACTGGGGCGACGAAGTTAACCTGAAAAAAGCCTACGCCGGTGTGACCAACCTGCTGGAATCCAACCCGAACGCCTATTTCTGGGCAGGTCGTGACTTCCACCAGCGTCCACAACAGGGCATCAACGACTACTTCTGGATGAACCACGATGGCCAGGGTGCCGGGGTGAAAAACTTCGATATCGGTGGCGTACAGTTTGACGTGGCCACTGTAGCTGCCGTGCAGTCCTGTAACCCGGAAGTGGAAGACAACGGGGATAACCCGTCACGCATTACCTGTACCGGCGGCTCCGGCACCGGCGACAAAGGCAACTACGCCGTCACCTCAAAAATCCACGGCATGAAAGTCGGCCCGCTGGATCTGGAAGTTTACGCAAACTACGGTTTTGACTCGAAGGCCGTTGAAAGCGACGCCCGCCTGAAAGCCTGGCAGGGTGGCGTGGTGTTAAGCCATACCAACGACAGCGGTGTGAACAAAGTTATCGCCCGTTATTCTGATAACGCAGATAACAGCGTTTATAACAAAACGGATGATTTAAAGACTATTTATGCCAGCTTCGAAGGGCTGCACAAGTTTAGTCGCCAGATGCAGGTGGAATATCTCCTCGCCTTCCACGATTACGACAACAGCGCAGACAAGTCTGACAACCGTAAGAACTACAACGCCATTGTGCGCCCGATGTACTGGTGGAACGACGTTCATTCTACCTGGCTTGAGCTGGGCTGGCAGAAAGTGGCTTACGACAAAGGCGGTGATAACAACGGCTGGAAAGCGACCCTGTCGCAGAATATCTCCATCGATATGGGGCCAGAGTTCCGTCCGATGCTGCGCTTCTACGTGACCGGTGGCGAAGTTGACAACAAGCGTACCGCGCGTGTTAACGGTACGGATGACACCACGCTGGACTCCTTCAACGTCGGTGCAATGTGGGAAGCCTGGTTCTAATGTAAATCCACGGGCGGCAGGGATGCTGCCTCCGGTTATCCATCACGCCTGTGTTATGATGCAAAATTCATCAATAAGAAAGCAGCATGGCAGGACTGGGTAGAAAATGGGTTTCACAAAAAAAGGGATGCTTTATGTACTGATTGCCGCCATTTTATGGGGCAGTTCCGGGGTTTGCGCTCAGTACATCATGGAGAAAAGTCACATCGCAGCCCCCTGGTTGACGATGGTTCGCCTGCTGTCCGGCGGCGCGGTGTTATTAATTCTGTCGTTTTTCCATGGCGATAAAATTTTCGCGATCGTGAAAAACCGCAAAGACACGCTGAGCCTGCTGTTCTTTTCGCTGTTTGGCGCGCTTATCGTTCAGCTCACCTTCCTGGTGACCATCGAGAAATCGAATGCCGCCACCGCTACGGTACTGCAATTTCTCTCGCCAACAATCATCGTGACGTGGTTTGCCCTGGCACGAAAAGCGAAGCCGACGCTCGCTGTTACGGCGGCGATTGCAACCTCTCTGATTGGCACCCTCTTGCTGGTGACCCACGGAAATATGACATCGCTGTCGATTTCCACCGAAGCGCTGGTATGGGGCATCGCGTCGGCGTTTTCCGCCGCACTCTATTCCACCTATCCGTCGAAACTTATCGCTCGCTACGGCACGCTGCCGATTGTCGGCTGGAGTATGTTTCTCGCCGGATTAATGCTGACGCCGTTCTATGGCAATAAAGGTGGCGATTTCGTTATCGACGGCAATCTGGTGATGGCGTTTATGTATCTGGTGATGGTGGGTACCGCGCTGACCTTTAGCCTGTATCTGAAAGGGGCGCAGATGATTGGCGGCTCACGCGCCAGTATTCTGAGCTGTGCGGAACCGCTGAGTAGCGCGCTGCTCTCGGTTGCCCTGTTGGGTATCGCTTTTACGCTGCCGGACTGGCTGGGTACGCTGATGATTGTGTCGTCGGTGCTGCTGATTTCGCTGGATTCCCGCAAACGCATGCAGGCTGCAGCCTGACATTTCCCCGGTGGCGCTGACGCTTACCGGGGCTACGGTTAGCGCAGCGATAACCCGGATAAGGGTGAGAGGAAAATCACTTCACCTTCACTTTTCCTGCCACCAGCAGCGCGGTAAGCAGCATCAGCGCCCCGGACAGCACCAGCGGTGAAAGCAGGCCCAGGTTGTCCAGCGCATAGCCGCCAACCGCCGCGCCACAGGTATTTGCCAGTTGAATAACTGCCACCTGAATCGACCCCGCCTTTTCCGCCTGATCGGCAAGCGAGCGGGTGATCCACGTCGACCAACCCACCGGCACCAGTGCGAACGATAATCCCCAGACGATGGCAATCCCCGCAGCAACCACTTTATTGCTGCCCCACAAAATCAGCACCAGCGCGCTCACCGCAAGGATCAGCGGCGCACAGGCCAGCGCCAGTTTTACCGAGCGCTTTAAGATATGTGATGAAAGCGAAGTACCCACAAAGCTGGCAACACCAAAGCTCAATAACACCAGCGTCAGGCCATCAACATCAAAGCCGGCGAGGGTCATAAAGATCGGACGAATATAAGTGAAAAACGAGAACTGCCCGGCGAAAGCCATAAAAATCGCCAGCATCCCGGCCAGGACGCCAGGGCGCTTCAACAAACCAAACATATTCTGATGATGTTCCGTCTGTCCCGGCATCGACGGCAGCGCCATCCACACCCAGCCAATACAGACGAACCCCATTAGCGCTGCACCGTTAAACACATGCCGCCAGCCAATGATCCCGCCGAGAAAACTGCCCAACGGCGCCGCAATCACCAACGCAATGGAGACCGCACCGAAGATGACCGACAGCGCCTTCGGAATGGTGCGGGCAGGCACCAGTCGCATAGTCAGGGAGGCGGACATCGCCCAAAAACCGCCCAGCGCTAACCCAAGGCACGCACGCCCGAGCAACAGCAAGGTAAAATTATTGGCAAACGAGACCAGCAGACACGAGAGCGTCAGCAGCACGGAAAAGGCAATAACCACCAGACGGCGATCCGTTTTGCCGATGATATGGGTGATAAACAGGCTGGCGAACATGGCGACAAATGCCGTTACCGTCACCGATTGTCCGGCAACACCTTCCGACACGCCCAAATCCTGCGCCATGGGCGTCAACAGACTCACCGGCAGAAACTCCACGGTGATCAGGCACGCCACACAGAAGGCGACGGCAAATACCGCCGACCAGTTTGGGCGACTTACGCCGCCTGTTGCAGGCTGCGTCCGCTGCATTTCCATCATTTTTACACCCGGCTTCATGTTTTATTGAGAAAGCCGTGTAGTGTAACAAACAATAGTGTGATTCATTTAACATTTACGCAACTATTTACAGCGTCGGACAGTAAGATCAGTGTAACCAGTGCACCCCTTCCTCAGGGACAAACAAAGTGTTGTAGCGCATCTGGAAGGCATTAAGCTCAGCAACATCCGGCTCGAGTTCGCGTAAAAAGCCCAGCGCGAGACGGACTTGCGCATCGGTAATGGGCGCGGCCAGCCGGGCCTTTTGCAGAATGCGATGCCAGGATTGCAGATGCTGTTCACTGCCATCGACAATAAAAACCTGCCAGATAAAGAGCATCTGGGCGGCATTTTGCAGATGTGCTTCATCCGGGCGAGCCAGATACTGAATAAACTCCGCCCCTGCGCTTTTCCCCATCTGATCAATCATGGTTTCCACCGGCACCGGCGTGATTGCCAGCCGCTCACTCAACCGGCGGATCGCGCGACGTGAGTCAGACGTTAATACCCTGAAACCAATAATAAAAACCACAACCAGTGTCGTCAGTGTTAACCAAATCATGAAAGCTCCCGCCACATCTCAGGAGGCACATCATAAAGTCAAAATGCACAAAATGGACAGTCGAAGCGTGAGCTTACTGGTTTTTCGTAGTGCACGGGATCACGCAGATGGCTGATTTTATTGATGAGAATACACAACGAAGCCCGGCGAACCGGGCTCAGGTAAGGCCATCAGGCAATGCCCGTGGTGACGCTAAAATGGCGGGTTTGCTGTGGCGCAAGGCTGAGTAAACTGCCGCTACGCTTCGCAGCAAGAAACCCCTCGGGGCGACAGGTTGCCGGAAGGGCAAATGCCGCGACCTGCTGATCGCCGTTGTAAAGGATCCAGCGCGTGACGTAATTAAACTGCTCACTGGAAAAACGCGTCACAAAGGTGGTGCCATCCGGTGCATGCATAGAAAATTCAGGCTTATCCGTGTAGCGGTCAAGCCTGTCGGCAAAGAAGACGATTTCCGGATCGTAGAATTCCGGCTCCGTCAGCGCATTGACCGTCGCTTCGCCCTGCTGTACGCGGCGATTGAATTCCAGCCACTGCTCCGTCGGTTTCACATGCGCCGGGATGGATTCGCGCAGCGTTAACGCTTCATCCGGAATGTTCTGGCTAAATGTCGCCTGCGGAACATAGGCGTAATTCATATGGCACATGTACTGCAACGGCATAGGCACCGACGCCAGATTGGTGACATCCATGGCGATATCAAACAGCGCGCTCGCTTTATGCAGCGTGACCGACGGTTGTGCAAGGTAGTGATCGCCAAAACCCATCACATACTCATAGCGCCCGCCCAGACGCAGCGCGTCGCCGTCAAGCTCCAGCCACGCCTCATCCATCGTGGCGCAGGCCATTTCGCCGTGCAGCGCGTGAGTATCTTCCGCTGATGGACAACCGTTCGCCAGCAGCCCGGAATGAAAAGCAAAACAGCCGTATGTTTCAACAATCACATTCGCCGGTTTGGGCTGGCTGAACATGTTACGCATCGTCAGGTCGTGCCCGTCGAAAGTCGCATCCCAGATCATCTGTCCAAGCCAGGGCAGTACGACCAGGTGCCCACGGGCGTTCTCCAGCCGTACAGCCTCCACGCCGCTCGGGTAGCGGAACGCGGTGACGGTAAAATCGCTGTTTTCCAGTAAGGTGCGCGGCTGTTGGGTGAACAGCTCACGCCACAGGGTCAATCGTGTTGCCATCGTCCTTCTCCTCAGGAAGCGGTCGCTTCGGTCAGTTCGCGACGCACTCGACTTTCGCGCCAGAAATAGACGCCAACGTAGACAAAGCACAGCATGGAAACGAGGAACGACAGTTGCAGTGAATGGAGCATATCTGCCACATAGCCCTGAATCGCCGGGACCACCGCCGCGCCAACAATCGCCATCACAATTACCGCGCCTGCCATCTCCGTATGTTCGTTATCCACGGTATCCAGCGTGCCGGCATAGATGGTCGCCCAGCACGGTCCAAACAGGATGCTGACTGCCACCGCCACGTACACCGCGCTAAAGCTGGGAGCCAGCGCCACGTATCCCAGGAACAAGGCGCCAATCACGGAATACAGAATCAGCACTTTGGCCGGGTTAAACCGCGTCATCAGAATGTTGGCGATGAACTTGCCAATAAAGAAGCAGGCGAAGCTATAGACCATAAAGTTTGACGCATCGCGTTCGTTGATATCGCCCAGTTCCAGTGCCAGACGAATGGTGAACGACCACACCGCCACCTGCATGCCGACATACAAGAATTGCGCGACAATACCACGGCGAAAACGAGCATTCTGTGCCAGATAACGCAGGGTTTCCATGGCGGTCGGGCGTTTATGGGTCTCCGTTTGCGCCACTTTGCATTTCGGGAAGCGGGTGAACATAAACAGCGCCATGACAACCACCAGCACCATAATCATGTATTTATAGGGCTCAAGGGTGTTTTCGAGCATCAACACTTTAAAATTATGAATCTGCTCTGGCGTCATCCCGGTCATCTGCTTTTGCAGACTTTCACCTTCGGAGAAAACCAGATATTTACCGAGCAAAATGCCCGCCGCCGCACCAATCGGGTAGAAGGTTTGGCTGATGTTCAGGCGCAGAGTTGCATGTGATTTGGGCCCCAGCATCGAACTGTACGTATTGGCCGCGGTTTCAAGAAAACTCAGCCCAATGGCGATGGCAAATATCGCCGCCAGGAACATGGTATAGGTCGCCATATGCGAGGCCGGGAAGAACAGTGAACAGCCGACGATATAAAGGGTCAGCCCGATTAATATCGCAATTTTATAGCTGCTCTTTTTAATAACCAGAGAAGCCGGGATCGCAATTAAGAAATAGCCGCCATAAAACGCACTCTGCACTAACGCAGAGGCAAAGTTACTTAATGAGAAAACGCTTTTAAATTGCGTAATGAGAATATCATTTAACGCAGCGGCGCATCCCCATAACGGGAATAAACAGGATAACAAAATAAACTGGAACAAAGGGGTTTTATTCAAATACCCGTCGGGCATCTGAACGATATTTTTTTCGTTCATAGTGCTACCTTTCAATGTGCAGGGTTTATCACTGTCTTATTCCGAACAGCAGGCGGCAATGATGCGCCCGCTGCAGAATAAACTCAGCGGTTATTATTCATGTAAAGCCAGGTACTCATTAAATTGTTCAATGCTGGGGTAAGACGATTGTGTGCCTTTGCCGGTCACACTAAAAGCAGCGAATAGCGCGGCTTTTTTCATTGCCGCTTCGACATCGCCGCCCTGGACATAGTAGTGGGCAAAACAGCCGATAAAGGCATCGCCAGCGCCACTGGTATCAATGGCGTTGACCTTGTGCGCCGGAACGTGAACTTCGCGCTCGCGGGTCATCCATAGTGCACCTTTTTCACCCATGGTCACGATAATATTATTCAGGCCATTATCAATCAGGCTCCGCGCCGCCGTACGAATATTATCGTAGGTGTCGACCGGCATGCCGGTCAGAATTTCAAGTTCGGTCTCATTGGGAATAAAGAAATCACATTTACAGGCGTAGGTCATATCCAGTTCACGCAGTGCGGGGGCAGGATTTAATAACACCTTAATACCATGTTTTTTACCAAATTCGATGGCGTGATATACCGTTTCTAATTGTACCTCCAGTTGCAGGACAATTAACTGGCATTTTTTCAAATCTTCGGCAGCACGATCGATATCTTCCGGAGAGAGAAATTTGTTTGCGCCTTTAATAATTAAAATACTGTTGCTGGAGTTGGGATTGACAAAAATCGGCGCGACGCCGCTGCTGGTACAGGGGACTTTTTCCACATAGGTGGTGTTAATTCCCCAGGACTCCAGATTACGGATGGTATTGTCCGCAAAGATATCATCACCCACTTTGGTCAACATCATCACTTTCGAATTCATTTTAGCGGCGGCCACCGCCTGATTCGCGCCTTTACCACCGCACCCGATTTTGAAGGCAGGGGCTTCAAGGGTTTCTCCCTCTTTCGGCATCTGGTTGGTATAAGTGATGAGATCCACCATATTGGAGCCGATAACTGCGATATCCATTTTGCTACCTCTCAGAAACAATCACATAACAATGATATTTTAGTAACATTAACATGTTATTTTAGTATCATTTGTGACCATGATCGCGATTAGAGAATCACATTTATTACCCTCCAACACCGCAAAATCCCTGACATACCGCGCCACATCACTTTTATTTGCCGGGTAACAGGATTATAGTGTTGATATCATTACGTGTTCCTGATTGATAGAAAATGTTACTTTAGAAACACAGCAGAGCAAAGCAGAGCGGAGAAAGAGAGTGGAAACGAAGCAAAAAGAACGTATCCGACGTCTGGTGGAGTTACTGAAAAAGACCGACCGGATCCACTTAAAAGATGCCGCGCGTATGCTGGAAGTGTCTGTCATGACCATTCGCAGGGACTTTAGTCAGGATGACGAACCGCTGCCGTTAGCGCTGTTGGGGGGCTATATCGTGATGGTGAACAAACCATCCGCCCCCATCGCCGCACCGCAACCTACCCTACGTCCCCACCATCGTGATGATTTACCTGTCGCCATCCTTGCCGCCGGACTGGTGAGCGAGAACGATTTGGTCTTTTTTGATAATGGGCCGGAAATGCCGCTGGTTATCAGCATGATCCCGGATGACATTACCTTTACGGGCATCTGCTATTCCCATCAGGTATTTGTCGCACTTACCGCCAAGCCTAACGCAACGGCTATGCTCTGCGGTGGCACCTGGCGCGCCAAAAGCGATGCCTTTTACGATCCGAATAATCCCTCGCTGTTAGATTCTTTAAACCCGCGAAAAGTGTTTATTTCCGCCAGCGGCGTGCACGAACACCACGGCGTAACCTGGTTTAACCTGGATGATTTGCCCATGAAGCGAAAGGCGATGGAGCACGGCATGCGCAAAATTCTGCTGGCACGCCATGCCCTGTTTGATGAGGTCGCACCGGCGAGCATTGCGCCGCTGTCCGGGTTTGATGTGTTAATTAGCGACCGTCCATTACCGGCGGATTACCCGACCCATTGCCGTAACGGGTTTGTGAAAGTGATTACACCGGACTCAGAAAACGATCAGGCCCGCTAAGCGAGCCTGGTGTCGCCTTACTCGAAGAACACGGCCAGTTTGTTGAACATCCCTGGTGAAGACTGGTTACGCACGACCTGCACTACGTCTTCCAGCTTCTCAATCTGGCTAATCATCTGCTCCAGACGCTGATCGTCATTCACCAGTAGCCAGATGCGACTCTGCTCGCTCTCTTTGATTGGCAAACAGAGAATGCCTTCCACGTTAAACGCGCGGCGGGCAAACAGGCCGCAGACGTGGGTCATCACACCCGGATGGTTACGCACGGTGAGTTCGAGAATTACGTTGTCAGAAACTGTCTGTTGCATGGCTTATTCCCCCACCATCTCAGTATTTGCCGCACCTGGCGGCACCATCGGATACACTTTTTCTTCGGCGTCGATGCGCACGTGGATGAGCGCCGGACCAGGGCGAGCTATGATCTCCTGCAGCGCGGCATGCGGGTCAGCCTCGTTGTTGAGATCACAGGTTTGCAGGCCAAAACCGGCGGCAATCTGCATAAAATTAATCATTCCCGGATACGTCGCCGCGAACACGCCCTGCTTGTAAAACAGACTCTGCTGTTGATGTACCAGACCTAACGCTTCGTTGTTCATCAGAATGATTTTCACATCCAGATTATTTTCTGCGGCGGTGGCCATCTCCTGAATGTTCATCATCAGGCTACCGTCCCCGGAGAAGCAAATCACTTTGCGTTGCGGGTTCGCCAGCGCAGCACCTACCGCCGCTGGCAGGCCGAAGCCCATAGTGCCCAGCCCGCCGGAGGTCAGCCACTGACGTGGTCGATTGAGCGGATAGGCCTGTGCGGTCCACATCTGATGCTGGCCCACGTCGGTGGAGATGATCGCCTCGTCATCGACGCAGGCGGCAACGGCATTGATCAGGCCGTAATGGGTCAGCGGGTCACCGCCCTGCGGAATGGCAGACGGGAATTCCTGCTGTAATTGCGCCACCAGACCACGCCACTCCTCACGCGGCTGCGCGTCAATTTGCGGCAGCAATTGTGCCAGCACTTCACCCACATCGCCCTGAATGGCAACGTGTGGCTGTTTGATTTTACCCAGTTCGGCGCGGTCGATATCCACATGAATGATTTTCGCATTCGGACAGAACTGCTCGGTTTTACCAATCGCCCGGTCATCAAAACGCGCACCAAGAACAACCAGCAAATCAGACTCTTGCAGAATAAAGTTGGTACTACGCGCGCCGTGCATTCCTAACATCCCCAGCGACAGCGGATGCGCTTTTGGCAACATGCCCAGCGCCATCAAGGTCATGGTGGTCGGCAGATTCGCTTTTTCCGCCAGGGCGCGCACCTGTTCCGGCGCGTTAATCACCCCGCCGCCCAGGTACAGCACCGGACGCTGTGCGGCATTAATCATCGCCGCCGCTTCCTGCACGCTTTTCGCGTCAAACGCCGGGGCTGGCGCTCTGCCGCCCGGCTCCGGCAACTCACTCAGTTCGATGGTCGCGGTCTGAACATCTTTAGGAATATCTATCCACACCGGGCCGGGACGGCCGGATTGCGCAATGCGGAACGCGTCGCTCATCACCTGCGGAAGTTCGGCGATATCCCGAACCAGGTAATTGTGCTTAGTGATGGGGATAGAGATGCCGTAAGTGTCGACTTCCTGGAACGCATCGGTGCCGATCATGGAGGCAGGCACCTGGCCGGTGATACATACCAGCGGAATGGAATCGAGACGCGCATCGGCGATGGCGGTCACCAGGTTGGTGGCGCCTGGCCCGCTACAGGCCATACAGACGGCGGGTTTGCCTTCGGTACGGGCCATGCCCTGGGCGATAAACCCGGCGCCTTGCTCGTGGCGCGCCAGGACGTGGCGAATTTGCGTGCTCTGACTTAATGCGTCATACAGCGGGAGAACGGTCCCGCCAGGAATACCCGCTACCGTGGTAATGCCCTGACGTTCCAGTAAATGAACGATCAACTGTGCGCCGGTAAAGCGTGTCGTTTGTGTTGTGCCCGAACTTGCCATGCTCCAGTCCTTTTCTTCTGGGCCGACTTTCCGGGAGGCTTTGAACGAAAAACCCCGCCGGTTTGCGCCGGCGGGGTTTTGGAATCGTGTGTTGTTCCAGTCCCTACGGCGCATTGCCGACGACCACCACCACACGCACGACGACCACCGCGGCGTTATGCGCGGTTTTTAGTAGGTTCATCGTCATAGTGGAAGCGTTCATTGGGGACTCGTGTTTGAATAATTAACAGGATTTATACAAACACAGCTCGCGAAATGAAACAATGGAAAATTATTCATCAGCGCAAAAATGAGCCGAAGATCACGTTTCTATTGGCTGTTCAGTTCCTGCAAAAGGCGTGTATTGAGGTACAGTTTTTCACGTCCGGCAATTTTTTCTTCCAGCACACCTATATCAACAAGTGACTTAAGGTAAATTGAGGCCGTCTGCCGCTTTGCAATTCCATTATCGACCAGGTTTTCAATGCGACAATAGGGCTGAGAAAATAGCGTTTGGTTAAGTTCCCAGGTATAGATTTTTGGCAGCTTTTCACGGATCCATGCTGCTGTTTCTTCTATTAATTTCCGCAGAGCAGCGATTTTTTCAGTCGTCCATTTTGCCGTGTCTTCCACGGCTTCCAGCATAAAGAGAACCCAGGGCTCCCAATCATTCTTAGCCGTAACGTTACGAAGCAAGGTGTAGTAATCGCTCCGCCTTTCCAGGATAAAGCGAGACAGATAGAGAATCGGTTGCGACAACACGCCACAGTTCATTAAATAGAGGATATTCAGGATGCGGCCCGTACGACCATTTCCGTCGGAGAAGGGGTGAATGCATTCAAATTGATAATGGGCTACGGCCATTTTTATCAAAGGATCTAAATCAATATCTGAATGGATGAAGTGTTCCCAATTAGATAAGAGGTCACGAATTAACGTTTCGCCATCAGGTGGGGTGTATACCACGTTCTTATTTTGATCGCGCAGCACTGTGCCTGGCGTTTTTCTCACGTCAGTTTCAATGGCTCTCAGCGTTGTGCAGATTTCCATAGCTGTGCCAGAACACAGCGGGTAGTCCTGTAAAAGATTAACGCCTTTATACAGCGCAGTGCGATAACGTAACGCTTCTTTTGTTGCAGGGTCAGCACCTTCCATACGATCGGCGTATTGGAAAAGCTGATCGCTGGTTGTGACAATATTTTCAATGCGAGAGGAGTCTTTCGCTTCCAGCATTGGCAGCAAGTTTATCAATAGCCTTTGATCGGGCAGCAGTTCGCCAGATGTATTCAGTTCAGCTAAAGCAGCTCGTGCCTTAATGCAAGCTTTCAGTACCTTACGCGTCTCGACGAGCGCTGTATCAGGTGGGAGTGGCGGAAGCTGGTTATATGAGCGTTCGGGCATCCATGACATGTTTAAAAAATCCCATTTTATCGACATATATTCATAATATGTCGATAGCAACGACATGTCACGACCATATGTTTAAAAAACCGAATTTTATAAGCATATAAACGGCCTGTTAAATAACAGAGAAAGGCATGTGCTGATATGAAAAAGGAGCTATCGGAATCGTGTGGAGGGAGGTGCATGGCACAAAATAAAAACGGACAGCAGAGAATGCCGTCCGTTATCCCCCGCCGGAGCGAGGTTTTTAGCAGGTTTTTGCGGTTGGTAGCCGCAAGCACACTGTGTTACGTCAACAGTGAAACTATACGATCAATTAATCCTGCGCGCAAATTATGCACACACTACGAGCAGTTTGAGTATGAAACAGGATGCAAATTTCGTCCAGAAATCACTGTATATATTTACAGTATGAATTTATAATGATCTTGCCGACCACGGTGTATGAGGGGACCGCTATGATACGGGCGCACATAAAGTCCTGGCTGAAACGGGTGGTGCCGTCAGTGCCTTAACCCCTTGAGAGCACACTGTGTTACGCCAACAAAACGGCTGGTTACAGGCAGCGGAAAGGTACGCCAGCCGGTCGTGCTCCTTGCCAAAGGAGAAACGTATGGGCGAAATGGATATGGTTATCCTTATCCTGAAACTCATAGTTGCCTTGCTGCAACTGCTTGAAGCTGTCCTGAAATTACTGCGGTAATTCAGGTTCAAGTCGTACCTAAGAGGGGCGGGCAACCGCCCCTCTTTAATAAACGCAGGCTGTCTTCGTCACCGCACAGAATAGTCGCTCCGATCAATGCTTTCATGGTACGTTTTTACGCCGCCCACTGACACTGCATACTCATGACTGTTACTGTTTTTTGTATTCTGCTGTTTGCCGCACTTCTACATGCGAGCTGGAACGCGATTGTTAAAGCGGGCAGCGACAAACTCTATTCCGCCATCTGCGTCAGCGGCTCTGCGGCTTTAATCGCCCTGGTCATGTTGCCCTTCTCACCGCAGCCGTCGCTTGCCAGCGTGCCTTATCTCGCCGTTTCCTGCCTGCTACAGGTTGTCTATACGGTGCTGGTCGCTAAAACGTATCAAGTTTCCGATATGAGTCAGACCTACCCGTTGATGCGCGGCACCGCGCCACTTCTGGTGGCCCTGATCAGCGTACTGTTCCTCGGGGATACATTATCCACCTTTGCCTGGCTCGGTATCGCGGTCATTTGTCTGTCCATTCTTGGCATGGCTTGTAACGGGCGACACAGCTCAACGCGTGGGATCTGGCTTGCGCTGCTGAACTCCTGTTTTATCGCCGGGTACACCCTGGTGGACGGTACAGGTGTACGCCTTGCGGGTAGCGCGTTCGGTTACACCCTCTGGACCTTTTTCATGAACGGTTTTTGCCTGTTGGCCTGGGCGATGATCGCTCGCCGCCGTGAAGTCTCTCACTATCTGGTGAATAACTGGAAAAAAGGGCTGCCTGGCGGCATTGGTACCATGGGCTCGTACGGCCTGGCGCTATGGGCGATGACGCAGGCACCGCTGGCGGTGGTCGCCGCACTGCGTGAAACCTCCATTCTCTTTGGCGCGCTGCTCGCCTTTTTAATGCTCAAAGAAAAGGTTGCCGGATTACGCATCGTTGCCGCCTGTGGCATCGCTGCGGGGGCTATTTTGCTGCGCCTGTCCTGATCACGCTGGCAACAAATGTTGCCGATAGTTGTTTACAAATCCTGCCTGGCGGCGGTCACTCTTTCTGACCCCGCATCTTGTTGTGTCACATTACTGTGGTAGATTCCTCTCGCATTTTACGGTTATGGCAGCACCATATTCTTTATTTATCTATTTTTAAAACGTATTCAGCGAAATGAAAAGACAGCGTAATGTCAGTTTACTCTTGATGCTGGTCCTGTTGGTGGCCGTGGGGCAGATGGCGCAAACCATTTATATTCCCGCGATTGCCGGTATGGCGCAGGATCTCAGTGCCCGTGAAGGGGCGGTGCAGAATGTCATGGCCGCCTATCTACTCACCTATGGCGTATCACAACTCTTTTACGGCCCGTTAGCCGACCGTTTTGGCCGCCGTCCGGCGATCCTCTGCGGCTTAACAGTGTTTATGCTGGCAACACTGGTCGCTGTCACGACCCACAGCCTGACCGTGCTGATAGTCGCCAGCGCCTTTCAGGGCATGGGGACCGGCGTCGGCGGCGTCATGGCACGTACCCTGCCGCGCGATCTCTATTCCGGCACCGAATTACGCCACGCTAACAGTTTGCTGAATATGGGCATTCTGGTAAGCCCGCTGCTTGCGCCGTTGATTGGCGGCTTGCTGACTACCCTCTGGGGCTGGCGCGCCTGTTTTGCTTTCCTGCTGGTGCTCTGTGCTGGCGTCACGTACAGCATGGCGCGCTGGATGCCGGAAACGCGCCCGACCGGTACCGTAAAAATGGGCCTGATTGCCCGTTATAAAACCCTGTTGGGTAACGGCATGTTTAACTGCTATTTGCTGATGCTAATTGGCGGGCTGGCGGGTATCGCGGTGTTTGAGGCCTGCTCAGGCGTGCTGATGGGCGCTACGCTTGGGCTTTCGAGTATGGCGGTCAGTATCCTGTTTATTCTGCCCATTCCGGCCGCCTTTTTCGGTGCCTGGTTCGCCGGGCGGCAAAACGCGCGCTTCTCTACACTGATGTGGCAGGCGGTCGCCAGTTGTCTGCTGGCAGGCGTAATGATGTGGATCCCCGGCTGGTTTGGCGTGATGACGGTCTGGACGCTGCTGGTTCCCGCCGCACTGTTCTTCTTCGGGGCGGGCATGCTCTTTCCACTGGCGACCAGTGGTGCAATGGAGCCGTTCCCCTTTCTGGCGGGCACGGCGGGGGCGCTGGTGGGCGGCATGCAAAATATGGGATCAGGCGCCCTTGCGTGGTTTTCCGCTCAACTTCCCCAGACCAGCCAGTTTAGCCTTGGGATGCTGATGACGCTGGCAGGGCTTTTGATTGTGCTGAGCTGGCTGCCGCTGGCGCTGCGCCAGAAGCGCCATGAACATGAACAGGCGGCTTCCCTTCCCGGCGATCCGGCTTCGCATCAGCCTTCTCACAGTCCGGTGAAATAATCGCTTTCAGCAACGGTTCGGTTGTCGGACGCCACGCCCCCTCTTCGCCATCATAAAATTGCGTGTCCGCATTGAGGGCGAAGGGGATCTGCGCCTTATTCAGTTCGCAGGCCATAAACGCGGCGAACGCCAGTTGCGATTCACCTGGCGGGCTTTTAATGGTTTCCCCCACCGACCAGCCGCCAACCCAGGTTGCGTGACCGGTTTTTTGCTGCCAGTGCACCGCGGTGTTAATGCGTGCTCTGATTGCCGCTTTCTCAGCCGCCGTACCCGATGTCCACGGGTACTTGCCATTATTTTTCAGTGGCCCCCACGGGAAGATATGCCACTCTGCCAGCAGGTAGTTCTGGCTACGCCCTGGCAATTTCAACGACATTAAATCCTCAGGCGCGGCCCGCAGACGCGGCGCAATAAAAATCATGCGCTGCGGATCGATGTCGTGGATGGTCTTGATGATATTTTCATACGCACGGTTAAGCGCAGAGAGATCGTGATTGAGCTTATCCGAAGGCTCATAAATCAGGTCGAAACCCAGCATTGGATGTTCGGTGCCAAAGTAGTTCGCCATCGTTGACCACCAGGCGACCAGTTGGGCTTCGTTTTTTGCGACCGGCTCAGCCTTAAAGGTATCGGCCTGGTAGGAGATTATCGGGATCACACCGTATTTTTCGCAGGCCTCCACCAGCTTGCGCAGGTGGATGAGGCGGGCTTCGGTTAACGGATCGGCCACCCGGATACGTACGTGGCGAATCCCCTCCGCATAGAAATCACGGACGATAAGCGGATCGAACTCGCGGATACCGCGCTCGGTTCGCGCCCAGTCGACATCCATCCCCACGCCCAGTTCCTGAGCGTAGCGTGTCGCCGTAAGCGGCGTATCAGCAGCAAACGCAGGCATGCCCGCCAGAAGAAGAGCAATCGCTAACAGTGGTTTTAACACAATTGACCTTGCCAAAATCGGTGGTGATTACATGTATTTAGCATGATTTATCGCCGAATACGTAGCGTATAAACGTAATAAATTCGCAGTTATGCGACAGAATATGAAGATTATGCCCGGATATACCGTCGTAAACGTTGTCGATGCTGGCGCTTATAAAAAAAATCGACCACTGTAGAGCATACACCTTTCGTTTATTGTGCAGAAATTAACATGAATCCTGACCAAATACAGACACTCATCGCGACGTTCCCACAGTTACAAGCCTTGATAGATTTGCAGGAAACGACCTGGTTTAACCCGGCCACGACCTCTCTTGAGCAGGGGCTGCCTTATGTCGGCCTCACGCAGGCGGACGTTGAGGACGCCCATGCACGTCTCAGCCGTTTCGCGCCCTATCTGGCAAAGGCCTTCCCTGAAACGGCAGCTTCTGGCGGCATCATTGAATCTGAACTGGTTGCCATTCCGGCGATGCAAAAGCGGCTGGAAAAAGTATATGGACAGCGTATCAGTGGTGAAATGCTGCTGAAAAAAGACAGCCATCTGCCGGTCTCGGGCTCCATCAAAGCCCGTGGCGGCATTTATGAAGTGCTGGCCCATGCGGAAAAACTGGCGCTCGAAGCCGGTTTGCTGAGCATCGACGATGACTACAGCGTGCTGCTCTCCCCTGAATTCAAACAGTTCTTTAGCCAGTACAGCATTGCCGTCGGCTCGACCGGTAACCTGGGGCTGTCGATTGGCATTATGAGCGCCCGTATCGGCTTTAAGGTCACGGTACATATGTCTGCCGACGCCCGAGCCTGGAAAAAAGCCAAACTACGCAGCCACGGCGTAATTGTCGTCGAATATGAGGAAGATTACGGCGTGGCGGTGGAGCAGGGGCGCAAGGCAGCACAGTCCGACCCAAACTGTTTCTTTATTGATGATGAAAACTCGCGCACGCTTTTTCTGGGCTATGCCGTTGCCGGGCAGCGTCTGAAAACGCAGCTTAAAGAGCAAGGCCGGGTGGTGGATGCCGAAAACCCGCTGTTTGTCTATCTGCCGTGCGGTGTGGGCGGCGGTCCTGGCGGTGTGGCCTTCGGCCTGAAACTGGCGTTCGGTGATAACGTGCACTGCTTTTTTGCTGAGCCGACCCATTCCCCCTGCATGCTGCTGGGGGGGTATACCGGGCTGCACGATGCTATTTCCGTTCAGGATTTAGGTATTGATAATGTCACTGCGGCAGACGGCCTGGCGGTAGGCAGAGCGTCCGGGTTTGTGGGCCGCGCCATGCAACGACTGCTGGATGGCTTTTATACGCTCGACGATCAAACGATGTATGACCTGCTCGGTATGCTGGCGCAGGAAGAAAATATCCGCCTTGAGCCCTCCGCACTGGCAGGAATGGCGGGGCCACAGCGCGTTTGCGCGAGCACGGAATATCACAGTTTACAGGGGGTTACGGCGCAACAGTTAGACAACGCCACCCACATCGTCTGGGCGACCGGAGGGGGCATGGTACCAGAAGAAGAGATGACGCAGTATCTGGCAAAAGCCCGGCAGTTCTGACGCTTACAGAGAACTCAGGATATGGCGGATATGCGTTAGCCCGAACAGCAGAGAAAGAGAGAGCACAGCCAGCGCAATCAGCAACTTATCGCGGATCGCGCCAGGCTTTGCGAAATCGCTGCTTTTTACATCCATCAGGGTGCGTTTGCGCGTATAACGCCACAGCATACCGCCGACCAACAGCAGCACCACAAGCGAGATCCAGAAGGTGATCCCCGAGTGCTGCCAGTTGTGCTTCACCGCAAAGGCAAGCAGGGCAATATAGCCAAAAAAGGTACGCAGCCAGGCAAGCGAAGTGCGCTCCGGCTGTAGCCCGGGATCTGCCGCGCGGCGCGCCTTGCGGTTATCCGCCATACAGCACCAGTCCCATCACCACGGTAGCCACCGTCAACAGAACGGCGCTTATCACCAGCAGGCTTCGCGTATAGGGCAGGTCTTCTTTCAGGCGCATCGCTTTTTCATTGCGTAGCCAGCGCATATAGCCGTAAACCGCCAGCGCGCCAGCAAACAGACAGAGCAGCAGCGCCAGCACCTGACGAATCAGCGGCGTGGCAAACTCCGGCGCCAGTTGATCAAGCCCGACCCCTGCAGCCAGAAAGCCCAGTGCGGTGCGTATCCACGCCAGGAAAGTGCGCTCATTGGCCAGTGAAAAGCGGTAATCCGGCGCTTCACCGAGGTGGGAAATTTTCATGAAGGCTCCTTGTCATGCTCAGGCTGGCATCAGCATAGCGTAAATCGACAAGGACAAAAAACCGGCATCGGGTGATGCCGGTCGGGAAGATTAGTGTAGTTCTGGCCAATACTCTTTATTGGCTTCAATCAGGTCATCCAGAATCGCTTTCGCAACCGAGGCGCTCGGTACGGTTTTGGACAGCGTGATCGCCTGCCATAATTTCTGATACGAGCGCTGTTCCCAGGCATCCACCACCAGTTTTTCCACCGCCACTTGCTGACTCATCAACCCTTTCTGGAAGTGTGGGATATCCCCCACGGTGAGTGGCTCTGGGCCGTTATGACCGACCAGGCAGGGGATTTCCACCATCGCGTCAGCATCAAAGTTATGAATTGCGCCGTTATTCGGCACAATCAACAACATGCGCTCCTGGGTATTGAACGCAATCGCGGTCGCCAGATCGACGATATACGACGCATGTTCATCGATTTCCAGCTCCCCGGCGGAGGATTTACCGGCTTCAATAATCGCCCGGCAAGCGCTGAAAACATGCTTCTCACGATGATCCATTACTTCATTGGCACGGGTGCGTTCTGGATTGGAGTGCGCCACCACGTAATCCGGAAAGAGATAATATTTCAGGTAAGTGTTTGGCATGGTATCAGGATCGAGCGCCTGCACGTCTTTTGCTTTAGCAAAGGTATCATTCCAACTGGCTTCTGTATGGGCGTTGTCAGATGGCGGTACATAACCGTTTTTCGCCACATATTCCCGCAACTTTGGCATCAAATCATTACCGTTTAGATCTTCAATCGACGTCCACCAGCCAAAGTGATTCAGACCATAGTAACGCACACGCATCTCTTTGCGGTTTTTCAGTCCGACAATCTGAGCCATACGTCCTTCAATGCCGATCGGCATATCACAAATGTTGAGAATTTTGGCGTTCGGGCGCAGACGGCGAGTCGCTTCCGCGACAATAGCCGCCGGGTTGGAGTAGTTCAGCATCCAGGCATTCGGAGAATACTGCTCCATATAGTCCACCAGTTCCAGCACACCGCCGATAGAGCGCATACCGTAGGAAATTCCACCCGGTCCGCAGGTTTCCTGGCCCAGCACGCCATGGCGCAGCGGGATTTTCTCGTCTTTTTCGCGCATCGGGTATTTACCCACGCGGATATGCGCCATCACAAAATCGACATCGGTAAAGGCCGCTTTCGGATCGGTGGTGTAACTAAAGGCAATCTCCGGCGCCTGTTCTTTGAGGATGATTTTGCATGCCTCCGCGATGATCTCCTGACGTGCGCCATCGTTGTCATAGAATTTCAGAGCGCGCAGCGGGAAGCGATCACGGTTAGCTAATAACATCAGGACAATACCGGGAGTAAAAGTACTACCGCCGCCTGCAATGACAACTGAGAATTTTTTCATGATACAGCCTCCGTCATGGTGGTTTGTTCGTTCGTTAAAGGGGTTTTCATCAGCGATTCAAGCTGGTCGCGCACCTGGGGAACATGCAGACCGACAATCACCTGAATGCCGTTGCCGCGTCGCACCACACCGTGTGCGCCCAGGGCTTTAAAGACTTCATCGCTTTGGGTTTGCGCCATATCAACCAGCGCGATGCGTAAGCGGGTGGCGCAGTTGTTGATGCTTTCGATGTTTGCCGCGCCGCCGAGAGCCTGTAAGAATCCGGCGGCTTGACCGATCTGTTGGCTGGCTGCGGCCGGTGCGGTGGTTTGCCCGCGCGCCGCTTTATAATCAGCCTTGCTGTAGAGTTTGATTTCGCTCTCTTCCCGACCAGGGGTTTTGAGGTTCAGTCGTTCAATCAGCGTTTTGAAAACCACGAAATAGAGACCGGTAAAGCAGACGCCAATACCAATCTGGGTGAAGACCATCGAGGCGTGGTTGTGGAACATCGGAATCCAGTTCTGGGGCAGGAACTGGTCAAGCAGTCCGCCGCCCATATTGCCCACAACGCCAAAAACATACATCGTTGTCGCCATTGATGCCGCCAGCACGGCATGATTGGCAAACAGCAGCGGCGAGATAAACAGGAAAGTGAATTCAAGTGGTTCAGTAATGCCCACCAGCACGGCGGTAAGCGTGGCCGGAATCAGCAGGCCCGCGACCTTAACGCGGTTTTCCGCTGACGCCGTATACCAGATTGCCAGCGCAATCCCGACTGAGCCGAACACTTTGGAGTTGCCGTGCAGCGCAAATCCGCCTTCCGGGAACAGCGTTTTCAGCGGCAAGGCGCTCTGGCTGAATTCTTGCAGGTGCTGCGCCCAGTAGACCTGGATACCGCCTTCTACCGCCGCCGGGCCAAAGATGAACGGACCGTAGACAAAGTGGTGCAATCCGGTGGGGATCAAAATACGTTCCAGGAAGGTGTAAACCCACACGCCCAACGCGCCAGCGGAGCGTAAGAAAGCCTGTAGGGATTCGATGCCCATCTGTACTTTTGGCCAGCCCATCAGGGTGAGCCAGGCGCAGGGGATCATCACGAAAAACGCGAGGATAACGACAAACGAGGTGCCCTGGAAAATCCCCAGGAAAACCGGAAGCGGCTTATCGAAAAAGCGGTTGTGAATAGCGGTAACGATGCCTGAAATGATAATAGCCCCGATGATGCTGGTATCGAGCGTTTTGATACCCGCGATCATCGCCAGCCCGCTTCCAGCTACGGGTTCTGCAGCGAAGTTAACGCCAAAGAAATGCCCCCAGGTCATCCCCATCGCGTTGATGAAGTAATTCCAGGTCAGGAAACTAATCAACACTGCGAGACAGGCTCTGCCCTGCGCCTGTTTCGCCAGGCCAATCGGTAAACCGACGGCAAAAATCAGCGGCATATTGCGAAATACTGCCCAGCCGCCCTCTTCAATGATGTGAACAATTTGAGCGAACAGATTATCCGGGGCGGTTAAGGCCTCGCCGACAAACAGCGGGTTGCTAAGCATGATAGCGATTCCCACCACGATCCCGGCAAACGGAAACAGTAATACCGGGGTAAACATGGCACCGCCAAAACGTTGTATTTGACTGAGCATTTTTAAATCCTCACGTAACAACCTGTAGGGAGTAGAGGCCTTTATGGTTTTTTGCTGGCCTGGAGTGAGCATAAAAATTTATTCATACGCGAACATGGCGTGCCGCTGCGATTCGTGATCACATTCATGGTTTTAATTTGACCTCTCAGGTCTACTTTCGCTTGTAAATATGGACGTGTCATAACCGCATCCCCGGTCTGATAAGGGCAGAGAGGTCTACTGGTGATCTATAAATCCATCGCCGACAGGTTACGGCTGCGGCTGAACTCGTCGGACTACAATATCGGCAGCCCGCTTCCGGGAGAAAAAGCGCTGGCGCAAGAGTTTGGCGTGGCGCGAATGACAATTCGCAAGGCGTTAGATCTGCTGGTGGGCTGGGGGCTGGTTGAACGCCGCCATGGCAGCGGGACATTTGTTGCACGCAAGGATGTGCACCATGAAACCACCAATCTGACCGGGCTGGTGGAGGTGCTGCGCCAGCAGGGTAAAGAAGTACAGAGTAAGGTTCTGCAGTTCGAGGTGATGCCCGCGCCACCAGCCATTGCCAGCCTGCTGCGGATTCAGGTGGATGAGCGGATCTACTTTTCACGCCGGATGCGTTACGTGGAAGGGAAACCCCTGATGCTGGAGGATAGCTTTATGCCCGTGAAGCTGTTTCGCAATCTGTCACTGGCGCATCTCGAGGGGTCGAAATTTGATTACATTGAGAAGGAGTGTGGGATAACCATCAGCGGTAATTATGAGAGTCTGACTCCCGTGCTGGCAGATAAATCGTTGGGAGGATATCTGAATGTTCCGGAACAGACGCCGCTGCTGAGAATCACTTCCCTTTCCTACAGTGACAGCGGCGAGTTCCTGAATTATTCCGTTATGTTCCGTAATACTCGTGATTACCAGGTGGACTACCATCTGCGGCGTATCCACCCGGAAAAGTGCTAACTGACGCCCCAGAACAGTACGGCCAGCAATTGCGGCGTGATGATACGTAAGAACATCACCAGTGGATAAACCGTGGCATACGAGAGCGCGGCGGCGCCGCTGGTGGCATGCAGGCCGTTGGCAAAAGCCAGCGCCGGGGGATCGGTCATCGAACCGGCCAGCATGCCGCACAGGGTCAGATAGTTCATCTTCGCAAACAACCGCGCCAGAATCCCGACGGTCAGCAAAGGAATAGCGGTAATAAAAATCCCGTAGCACATCCAGTTAAACCCATCGCCGTGGGTCAGCGTCGCGATAAAATCACCACCGGATTTCAGTCCAACCACCGCGAGAAACAGCACGATACCCAGCTCACGCAGAGCAAGGTTGGCGCTGGGCGGCATGAACCAGTAGAGCTTACCCACGCTGCCGATACGCCCAAGGATCAGCGCCATGATAAGCGGCCCGCCCGCGAGCCCCAGTTTTAATGCCACCGGAAAGCCGGGAACAAAGACGGGAATCGACCCCAACAACACCCCCAATCCAATGCCGATAAAGACAGGCAGCATCTGGACTTGCTGGAGTTTATGCTGCGCGTTCCCCACCTCAGAAGCCACCGCATCAATGGCCGCCTGACGCCCGACAAGGTTGAGAATGTCACCGAATTGCAGGCTGGAATCACTGCTGGCTACCAGTTCGACCCCGGCGCGGTTAAGACGGGAAATCACCACGTCATAGCGCTCTTTGAAATGCAGATCGCGAATGCGTTTCCCAAGGACTTTTTCGTTGGTGACGACCACACGCTCAACGCGCAGGTCGGTCCCCCGCGTTGAGAGCGAGGTGTCCACCTCCTGGCCCATCACCAGTTGCGCGCTATGCAGGTCTTTCGGCAGACCAACCAGGTGCAACAGGTCGCCAACCTGAATAATGGTGCCCGGCGAAGGTACCATCAGCAATTCATCGCGTTTCAGGCGCGAACAGATGATTTTATCGCTGTTCAGCATCGGCACATCCTGAATCGCCATATTGTTCAGGTTGGGGTTTTCCACGCGAATATTGATGGTCTTGATCAACGAGTTACCCGAGCTAACGCCCGCATCATGCAGTTGCGCTTCCTGCTCAACGTTGATGCGAAAACCGACGCGAATCAGCCACATGGTCAGTAAAATGCCGCAGATGCCAAACGGGTAGGCCATCGCATAGCTCATCCCCATCTGATCGAGAACGTTAGACGGTGTTCCCAGGTCATGCAGGATCTGCTGCCCGGCCCCAAGAGCCGGGGTGTTGGTGACCGCACCAGAGAAAATGCCCAGAATGACTGGCAGCGGAATATTGAAGAGTTTGTGCAAAATAGCGGTGACCAGGCCGCCAAGTATCACAATCAGAATGGCAAACAGGTTCAGGCGTAGCCCGGAAACGCGCAGCGAGGCAAAAAAGCCAGGCCCGACCTGAATACCGATGGTATAGACGAAGAGGATAAGGCCGAACTCCTGCACGAAATGCAGCATCGGGCTGCTCAGGGTAATCCCAGCCTGATCAACAAAATGGCCGACGATAATACCGCCGAAAAGCACGCCACCAATCCCAAAACCCACGCCGCGTATTTTTACATTGCCGATCCACAAACCGACGACCGCGACCAGCGCCAGCATGCTTACGGTTAACGCTATATCACTCATGATGGCTCCCTGTGAATAACATTGTAATTATCAAGGATTCTCTCAGAGCTATAGCAGGATGTATGGGCTTTGGCGCACAAAAAAGCCCCGCCGAAACGGCAGCAAAGTAAACGCAAAACGGCCACCCTGAGGTGACCGTTTTGGTGTTTGCGCCCTCTCGATGTGAAAGAGCGCAGGTGCCCGGTTTAGGCACCTGCCATAACAGGTATTAGCTGTTTAGCGCAGGACGTTCGCTAATGGCGATCCGTTGTGGCGCAATGGCTTCCGGCACGTTACGGGTCAGATCAATATGGAGTAAGCCGTTAGCGAAGGTCGCGCCAGAGACTTCCATATTTTCTGCCAGTGTAAAGCTCAGGGTAAAAGGTTGGATAACCAGCCCCTGGTGCAACCATTTAGGCTCATTGGCCGGTTTTTCCGGCGAACCTTTGATCACTAACCGGGTACCTTCCAGTTGAATATCCAGCTCTTGCTGGTTGAATCCGGCCAGAGCCAGCGTAATGCGGTAATGGTTGTCATCGCCCTTTTCAATGTTATAGGGCGGGAATGTCTGTTGCTCAGTGGTGCTTTGCAGCGCGTTAGCCAGTTTGTCAAAACCGATCCACTGACGCAGCAGCGGGGATAAATCGTAGTTACGCATGATATTTCTCCTTCTAAGAAGCGAGTAAGTTCCTGCAAGCCGATGGCTCGCATATGCTCCCTGACGGCAAGCATTCAGTTCAGGTAATTAGTTAATCTCAATGCGACGCGGTTTCTTTGCTTCCGGAATCACGCGTTCAAGATCAACGTACAGCAGGCCATTCACCAGATTTGCGCCTTTAACATAAATGTTTTCGGCAAGCTGGAATTTGCGCTCGAAGTTACGTTCGGCGATGCCCTGGTAGAGGTAGGTACGTTCTTTCTGTTCGGTCGCGTGCGCACCTTTCACGATAAGCAGGTTGTCCTGCGCGGTGATGTCCAGTTCGCTTTCCGCGAACCCCGCTACCGCGATCGCGATGCGATAATGGTTTTCGTCAACTAATTCAACGTTGTACGGAGGATAGCCGCCGTTGCTTTGGTTTTGATTGTTTTCCAGCAGGTTGAACAGACGGTCGAAACCAATAGCTGAACGATAAAGCGGAGAAAGATCGAAGTTACGCATAAATAAAGCTCCTGAAATCAGCGAGATTGTCGTTTGCCTTCCACAATGGACAGGCTGCGGTAGCCCAACACCCTTCCGGCGTGTCTCCCGGCTACATTCTTAAAATAGGGGTGACGCTTATGTTTTCAAGGGTCTTTTTCTGACTTTTTTTTGCAGTTTCTCGCGCTTTGCATAGACTGGGATCACAGCACAAAAGGTGAAAGTGCGAATGTCGCCACAGAGCGCAGCATGGAGGCTGTTTATTTCGGCGCAGGACAGATATAACGCCAGCAGCAGTCTTCATACTGCCTATAACGATGATTAATGAATGATGAAAAATACTCTGTTTATTTCGACGCTGCTTAGTGGAATGGTGTTACTCAGTGGTTGCTCCAGCGTGATGTCGCATACCGGGGGCAAGGAAGGCCTGTATCCGGGTATGAAAGCAAGCTCCACGATGTTATCCGACGATGACACCAATATCGGTATGAAATCCCTGGTGGTTCTGGATATGCCTTTTACCGCGGTCATGGACACGATACTGTTGCCGTGGGATATGTTCCGCACCGACAGCTCCGTTAAATCTCGCGTTGAGAAAAGCGAAAAGGCCACCATGGCGACGGACAACGCGATTCCACCCGCCCCCATGGCTAAGCAGTAATTACATACCCGTTTCCGTCATCCAGATCTGGCGGAAACCCGCAATCTCTTCCATCCAGGCGATAGACCGACCGTCCGGCGAGAACACGACGGCGTCGGCAGACGGCGGATTGCCGTGATCGGTTGTCAAAAAGGTGATGTTGCCGCAAGCGGCATCGCACAGCGCGATACGATTATCCAGCACAAAGCCCAAAGCCGCCCCCGAAGGATGCCAGTTAAAGGCAGACTGAATGCCCGTTTCCGCGTGGGTTAACTGCTGCGGTTCGCCCCCCTGTGGCGAGATCAGCCAAAGCTGGACAATACCCGCATCATCACGCATCAAAAACGCAATCGCAGTGCCCTGCGGGTTACTGCGCACCCAATGGCGCGGTACGTTAACCAGCCCAGGAAAGGCACGTTGATGGGTAAAGGTCAGGCGCCGTTGCAAAACCCCGGCGGGTGGAGCAGGCAGGCTTGTCGGCGTACCCTGCAGCGGCGTATCGCCTGGTTGTTTCCACCCCTGCGCCGCTTTCGGCAGATCAACGATAAACAGCTCCGGCACTTTCTCGCCTGTTAATGACAGCGTATCGCCAATAAAGGCCAGCTTATCGTTACCCACCCAACCTTCTTCATACGCACGGTTGATCTCATCGCTGCCGGGAGCAGGCGCTGGGGTGGTACGGCTTACCAACACGCTCCAGTGGCTTCCCGCATACTCGCGTGAATGTGTGAGTGGGGGGTGTACCGGGCCAAAAGGTACGGCGACACCGACGTTACGCAAATCCTGCGCCGGGTCCAGCTCATGCATAACATGATCGTTATAGGTAAAACTGACGTTCTCACCGTTGGGGCTAAAGACATGCACATGGCTACCGCCGCGCAGCGCGCCCGGCGTAAAGGGGGCGGTGATGTCCATCGCGTCCAGATTGGCGGTTTTGCCGTTGGCGTGGATGACGCCGCGACGATGGTGAAAATCATAATGCCAGTCAGCATCCGGGTTTTCCGGGCCGTGGATAAAAACGTATTTCTCTTCATGAGGATGAACGGTCACTACGCCAACGTGTGCCCCCGCTTTCGCCTGATAGATAACCTCAACGGCGCCCGTATGGATATTGACGCGTTCAATGGTTTCACCGGTAAAAGACGCGCCGGAGGGGCGTACATCAAACACCAGCCACTGACTGTCCGGTGTCCAGGTGTGAATATTGGTGAGTTGATGGTTGCGCGGCGCGCGAGTGATTTGCTTCATGCGGATACCCTGATGCCCTATTTGGCATCAGGGTAGCGCAAGGCGGGGAGATTAACCTACCCGTTTTACGTCGCCGACCAGCAGGATGTAGGAGAGTGCGCCAATCAGCGCCACCACAGAGATATACACCAGCGCTGGGGCAAAACCGTAGCTCTGTGCCAGGTAACCAATCACCAGCGGCACGGTGATACCACCCAGACCGCCGACAAAGTTAAAGACACCACCCGTCAGCCCGATAAGACGCATCGGCGCAAGGGAGGAGACCAGCGACCAGGTGATAGAGGCGAAGCCGTTGCCAAAGAACGCGATGGCCATCAGCGTCATGATCCACACCGGGTCATTGGTGTAGTTCGCGCCCATAATGCAGGTGGAGATCAGCAGGCCGCAGATAATGGGCGTTTTACGCGCCGCGCCAAGGGAGAAGCCTTTGCGCACAAGCCTGTCCGCCAGCCAGCCAGAGAGCAGCACGCCAAAGAACGCGGCGAGGAACGGTACCGTGGTCATAAACCCGGCTTTCAGCGCGGTGATACCTTTTTCCTGGGTCAGATAGTTCGGAAACCAGGTCAGGAAGAACCACAGCGTAGAGGTGACGGCGAACTGTCCCAGGTAAACACCGACCAATTTACGGTGGAACACCAGTTTCCAGTCGGCTTTGGTGAGCGGCTGGCGCGCCTCTTTGGTCACAGGCGCATCGCCGTCTACCAGACCACCGCCTTCGCGAATGTATTCCAGCTCTTCATGGGTGACGCTTTTAGTCAGACGCGGCGGCTGATAGACCTTAAACCAGATTAGCGACCAGATGATGCCAATCCCGCCGGTAACGATAAATACCCAGTGCCAGCTCAGCAGTTCCTGAATCCAGATAAGCAGTGGGGTAAGAAATGCCAGGCCGACAAACTGACCGGAGGTATAAAAGCCCACGGCGGAAGCGCGTTCGTGTTCCGGGAACCAGCTTGTCACCATGCGGTTGTTGGTCGGAAAGGCGGGCGCTTCAAAAATCCCGGTGATGGCGCGCAGACCAATCAGCGACATTAATCCTGTCGCAAAGCCCTGGAACAGGGTCGCCACCGACCAGCCAAAGATGGCGATAAAATAGGTGAGGCGAGAGCCGACCCGGTCGAGGAACCAACCGCCGGGGATCTGACACAAGGTATAAAGCCAGGCAAAGGCAGAAAAGACATAGCCCATTTCCGCTTTGGTAATACCGAACTCTTGCTGAATATGCGCGGACGCCACCGCGAGGTTGGCCCTGTCGACATAACAAATAACAACCGTAATAAAGATCATCACCAGCGTCAGATAACGCCGACGACCGACTTTTGCAGCAGTAACTGAAATATCCATCGCAATCTGTCTCCAGATTTTGGGCATAGCGAGGCCGCTCACCATGCCCGGTAATTTACAGAGGGTGTTTGAATTTATTTATTAATTAAAATGCTACACGTAATGCGCTAAATAATTCGTGCTGGGGGAAAACGCAGCCAACGCGCCACCAGTGCGAAGTATGAAGCGCATTTACCATTCGGCGACGGTGCCGTCTTCATTCCGCCAAACCGGATTACGCCAGTCCGGCGCATTCTGACTTAACGCAATGACTTTCTCTTCATCAATATCCACACCCAGCCCTGGTTTCATTAATGGTTTAAAGAAACCACCTTCCATATTGAAATCTTCTTTATTTTTCACGAAGTCGAGCAATTCAGCGCCTTTATTGTAGTGAATGCCCATACTTTGCTCCTGGAATACCGCATTGTGGGAAACGAAATCCACGTGCAGACAGGCCGCCAGCGCCACCGGGCCGAGCGGGCAGTGCGGTGCCAGAGCCACATCATAGGCTTCGGCCATTCCGGCAATTTTATAGCACTCGGTAATCCCACCAGCGTGGGATAAATCCGGCTGCAATATAGAAATACCACCGCCTTCCAGCACGCGTTTAAATTCAAAACGCGAGAACATACGTTCGCCTGCGGCAATCGGAATATGCGTTTGCGCCGCCAGTCGCGGATAATATTCCGCCTGCTCCGCCAGCACCGGTTCTTCAATAAATAACGGGCGATACTGCTCGAGTTCTTTAATTAATACTTTTGCCATTGGCGCACTGACACGACCATGGAAATCGAGACCGAATTCAATTTGATTGCCAAAGGCTTCACGAATTTGCGCCACGGTATTCACGGCGGCATCTACCGCGCGGGAATTATCAATCACGCCCATCTCTTCGCAACCGTTCAGCTTAAAGGTATCGAAGCCGATATTGCGCAGGGTTTTAATGCCGTCGATCACTTCCGCCGGACGGTCACCGCCAACCCAGCTATACGCTTTGATTTTGTCACGCACCAGGCCGCCCATCAGTTGCCAGACCGGCGCGTTATGAACTTTGCCTTTGATATCCCACAGCGCCTGGTCAATACCGGCAATCGCGCTCATCAGAATCGGACCGCCGCGGTAAAAACCGGCGCGGTACATCACCTGCCATAAGTCATTGATGCGCGCCGGGTCCTGGCCAATCAGATAATCACTCAGTTCATGAACTGCCGCTTCTACCGTGCGGGCACGACCTTCTATGACCGGCTCTCCCCAGCCAACCACCCCTTCGTCGGTCTCGATTTTCAGGAACATCCAGCGCGGGGGTAAACGGTAAGTGGTGAGTTTCGTTATTTTCATTTCACTGCCTCTCGATACGCGTTAACAAATGCGGTTGCCTGCTGCACGGTGCGTTCCACGGGCTGCCCGGCACGATACAAATCGCTGCCCAGCCCTGCCCCCACGCAGCCAGCTTTAATCCATTGCGCCAGGTTGTCTGGCGTCACCCCACCCACGGCAAAGACCGGTACGTCCGATGGCAAGACCGCTTTCAACGCTTTGATATAGTCCGGACCAAAGGCCGAAGAGGGGAAAATTTTCAGCGCCTGCGCACCCGCATCAAGCGCGGTAAAAGCTTCGCTGGCAGTCGCACAGCCCGGGCAGACCGTCATGCCGTAGCTCACCGCGCGGCGAATAACCTCAGGCTGAATATTGGGAGTGACAATCAGTTTGCAGCCCATCTCAGCCAGTTGGTCAACCTGCTCCGGCTTAAGGACGGTACCCGCGCCGATCAGCGCCTTGTCGCCATACGCCGCGACGATGGCCGGAATGCTTTTTTCCCATTGCGGCGAGTTGAGTGGGATCTCTACCGCATCGAATCCCGCGTCAATGACCGCGCCGACATGCGCCAGCGCTTCATCGGGGGTAACGCCACGTAATATTGCGATGAGCGGAAGGTTAGTTTGCCACTGCATGAGCGATGCTCCTTATTCCTGTCTGAAATGCGGTGTCGCCAGAAATGACCACAGCTTTGCGGCCAATCGCCTCCAGCGCCTGTTGATAGCGGCCGGACAGTGCCTTTCCCGCAACGATGGTGACCTGATGATCGATAACGTACTCAGCCATGCTGGCGACTTCGGCGCCAATCAGCAGGCCCGATAAAAACTCGCTAACCTGTTCGCGCGGCAGATTGCCCAGCACGTGAGCAGCACGGACCTCGAACAGTTGCGGCAGAATGGTGGGGGTAGCGAGGCCGCGTTCAAGCCCGGATGTAAAAGCCGCCGATGACGGTTCTTGCTCGGGCAAGCCCGCCCCCACCAGCGAATGGCGCAGCAATAGATGGTGCAATTCACCGGTCATCACGGTGCGAAAATCATGGATTTGCTGCGCATCTGCGCGTACCCATTTGCAGTGGGTGCCCGGCATGACATAAACAGAAGAGGGAGAAAGTTCGCGAGCGCCCAGCAGTTGCGTCTCTTCGCCACGCATCACGTTGTGGTTATCGTCGCGAGAAACGCACAGGCCGGGAATAATCCAGACATTGTCGCCAACGGCAGTCAACTGCTCGCCAATGGCGGAGAAAAAGGCAGGAACGGGTAAGTATGGCGCCACTTTCCAGCCGACATTGCTGCCCACCATGCCTGCCATCACGACGGGCGTTTTTTCATCGCGCCAGCCGTGGGTAATTTCTGCTAACACCGCTTGTGGGGATTTGCCATTCAGGCGCGTAACACCGGCTTCTGATTGCCTGCTCTCCAGGCATTCCGTCCCCTGATAAAGCCAGGCGCGTAAGTTGGTCGACCCCCAGTCAATTGCGATGTAGCGAGATGTCATGTGATTTCCTTAAGCCTTCGGGTAGAGCTGGCGATCATGGTGAGCGCCGCCTGCTCTGCTGCATCGCCGTCCTGATGCCGTATCGCATCGAACAGCGCCTTATGTTCCTGGAGCGTTTTTGGCATGTTGGCTTCATCGCCCATCCAGGTTCGTTCAAATACCGCTCTCTGAAGCGAGCTGATCGCCACGGTCAGTTGCTGTAACACCGGGTTATGTACCGACTCCAGCACCGCTTCGTGATAATGAATATCCGCCTCATTGAAGGCATCGCGATTCTGATTGTTCGCAATCATGTCGTTGAGCGCCGCCTCGATTTGCGCCAGATCGCTTGAGGTAGCGCGCTCCGCCGCCCAGCGGGCAATGGCAGGCTCTACCAGATTTCGCACCTCGCTCATCGCGCTGATGAGTCGCGGGTCATAGTCGTTTTCCAGCACCCACTGCAGTACTTCGGTATCGAGGTAATTCCACTGATTACGCGGTGCTACAAACGCACCGCGATAGCGTTTTATCTCGATGAGCCTCTTCGCCATTAAGGAGCGAAAGACTTCGCGAATGATGTTGCGCGAGGTTTCAAACTCCTCGCAGAGTTCTGCTTCTGACGGAAGCGCTGAGCCGGGGACATATTTCCCGCTCACGATCTGGTGCCCTAACGTGATGACGATACGGTCGGTTTTGGTGAGAGTCATGGCATGCCCTTATTCACTGTGTATGCATGCCTACTTTACCTCGACCGGCGATTTTCACCTCATCCTTGCAGTACAAACAGAGCGTACTTTTCTTTTGCTGGAGCTGAATGTAGTACAATCAATTATTGTTGTACTACAATTTAGATCGCAAAATGAACGACAGATCACAAAATTAACCCCCTTCACTTCACCGTAACTTCACCCGAGCCGCTTATCGTCCTTATCAACATGAGGAGGGGATATGCAGCATTTTGATGTGGCGATTATTGGTCTGGGGCCTGCGGGAGCAGCGCTGGCGCGGCAGTTAGCAGACGGGATGAGCGTGCTGGCGTTAGATAAAAAACAGCAGCAGGGTACGGGCGGATTTATGAAGCCGTGTGGCGGATTGCTGGCCCCGGACGCGCAACGTTCGTTTATCCGTGCCGGGATTACGCTGCCGGTGCAGGTGATGGCCGATCCGCAAATTTTCAGTGTACAAACGCTGGATATGCAAACGGGGATAACGCGTAACTATCAACGCAGTTACGTTAATATCGACCGACACGCCTTTGATTTATGGATGAAATCATTAATCCCCGCTTCGGTCACCGTTCACCACGACGCCTTGTGCAAGAAGGTCTGCCGACAGGATAACCGCTGGCATTTGACGTATGCGGTTGACGGTAAAACCCATGAAGCAACGGCAGATTACCTGGTGGGCGGCGATGGTGCGAACTCGATGGTGCGGCGATTGCTATATCCCGATCATGAGATCCGCAAGTACGTCTCGCTGCAGCAGTGGTTCAAAGACCGTCACCCATCGCCGTTTTATTCCTGTGTGTTTGATAATGAGACAACCGATTGTTATTCATGGAGTATCTGCAAAGACGGTTATTTCATTTTCGGTGGGGCTTTTTCCATGAAGGATGGCAGGGAGAATTTTAGCCGCCTCAAGCAGCGCCTTGAACCGTTCGATTTCCGCTTTGGCGACGCGGTGAAAACAGAGAAATGCACAGTGCTGTGCCCGTCCCGCTGGGCGGATTTTGTCTGCGGAAAAGAGAATGCGTTTCTGATTGGCGAAGCGGCGGGGTTTATCAGCGCCAGTTCGCTGGAAGGCATAAGCTATGCACTGGATAGCGCGGAAATCCTGGCAGAGGTGTTGCGCGGAGAAACAAAAAACCTCAACGCGGCATACTGGAAGAAAACGCGTCGATTACGCATGAAGTTGCTGGGAAAAATCATCAAAAACCGCTGCCTGACGACGCCCTGGATACGCAGTCTGATCATGAAAAGTGGGATTGGTCATATCCCGGTGCAGCAGCAGACGCCTACGCAGGCAAGGGCATAATCGCCCCTGCCTGGCGGCAGATTAATTCAGTACAAACTTCTCAATGGCATACGCTACGCCATCTTCAAGGTTGGATTTGGTGACAAAGTTGGCCACTTCTTTCACCGACGGAATGGCGTTCCCCATTGCCACACCTACACCCGCATACTCGATCATGGCGATGTCGTTTTCCTGATCGCCAAGGGTCATGATCTCTTCGGGTTTGATGCCCAGAACGTCGGCCAGGGATTTCACCCCAGTCCCTTTATTGACGCGCTTATCGAGCATTTCGAGGAAGTACGGCGCGCTTTTCAGCACGGTGTATTTCTCTTTCACTTCTGCCGGGATACGGGCAATGGCTTTATCGAGGATTTCCGGCTCATCAATCATCATCACCTTGAGGAACTGGGTGTTCGGATCCATATTTTCCGGCTCGCAGAAGACCAGCGGAATAGTGGCGACGTAGGATTCGTGAACCGTGTAGTAGCTGATATCGCGGTTGGCGGTGTAGAGCGTATTGCGGTCAAGCGCATGAAAGTGCGAACCAACGTCACGAGACAGTTTTTCCAGATAGCGGTAATCGTCATAGCTCAGCGCCGTTTGCGTCACCGTACTGCCGTCATGGGCGTTTTGCACCAGCGCGCCGTTATAAGTGATGCAGTAATCACCTTCCCGTTCCATGTGCAGCTCTTTGACGTAGGCATGAACCCCGGCGTAAGGGCGGCCTGTCGTCAGCACCACTTTCACTCCACGTTCGCGTGCAGCCGCAATGGCGTTTTTAACCGCTGGCGAGATGGTGTGGTCCGGCAACAACAGCGTTCCGTCCATGTCGATTGCAATAAGTTTGATAGCCATGAGTTCCCCGGGATAAATGAGTGCTGCCTCATGCTAACGCGATTTAGCCCACAAAAATAGAGCTACATTGCGCAACAAAAGCACCCCTTTTACACCTACCCCAGGGAGCAACGGCTTACTCGCGGGTGAGAACTATTTTGCCAAACGCACCACGGTCAAGGTGTTCAAGCGCCCTTTCAAGCTCGTTAAAGTGGTAACGGTGCTCAATAACAGGTTTCAGCCCGTTGACATCAACAGCGCGCACAAGATCTTCCAGCGCACGACGGTGACCGACACCAATCCCCTGAACCACAGGCGATTTCAGCAACAGCTCGCTGGCAGAGAGCGATATTTCATTTCCGGCCAGCACACCAATGACCGAGATTCGCCCATGAACCGCTACGGCTCGCAGGGAATGCTTCAGATTTTCCCCACCCACGGTTTCAATAATATGGTCAATACCGCGATCGTCGGTCAGCGTAAGAATCGCCTCTGCCCAGTCGCCTTTTAGCCGGTTAACCCCCTGATAAGCCCCCAGCTTTTTGGCCTGCGCCAGTTTTTCATCACTGCCGGACGTGACAAACACGTGCGCACCATGCGCTTTAGCGATTTGCAGCGCGAATATCGCCACACCGCCCGTCCCCTGCACCAACACCGACTGACCGGCCCGTAAATTTCCCCGCTCCACCAGCGCGAACCAGGCCGTTAACCCTGCACAAGGCAAGGTGCTGGCCTCTGCGTCATCCAGAGTTTCCGGGGCGGCAACCAGCCAGTTTTCGTTCATAATCACGTACTCAGCCAGCATGCCCTGGAAATAACCGCCAAGGGTTCGGTAGGGCAAATGGCGTGCGTCCGCTTTTGGCTTGCCGTCGATCCACTCCGGGAAGAAGCTGGAGATGACGCGTGCCCCGGATTTGAAACGTGTGACGCCCTCGCCCGTACTGTCCACGACGCCCGCCATGTCAGAAGCCGGCGTAAAGGGGAAGGAGCGCGAAATTGGCATGTTGCCTTCAATGACCATTTTATCGCGATAGTTGAGCGCAACGGCATTCACCCGTACACGAACTTCACCGGGGCCAGGTTGCGGAAGGGGTACCTCGGTAAGTCTGAGGTTTTCGCGCCCGAGGGCGTCCATTGACCAGCGTTGTATCGTCTCTGTCATCGTATTTCTCCTGCCATCAAATGAGTTTCAGTATCGACAGTCTATCGTTGACTCGGTGTCGCCAGTGGCGATAAGTTTTCTCTTTATTGACGCCATAATGGATACAATTGATGAGCGATACGCTAAAGGACATTCCGGTCTTCGTGGCGGCCGTTGAAGCGGGCAGTTTTGCTCAGGCCGCTGTCCGCCTGCATTTATCGCGCTCGGCAGTGGGAAAAAGCATCGCCCGGCTTGAACAACGGCTGGGGGTGCGTCTGTTTCAGCGCACCACCCGCAGCCAGCGGCTGACCGATAACGGCGCGCTTTTTTATGAGCGTTGCCTGCGCGCACTGGAGGAGATCCGTAGTGTAGAATCGCTACTGGAAACAGGGAAGCAACAGGTGAGTGGCCGCCTGCGTGTAGCGATGCCGGTGCTCTTTGGTCGTCAGTGCGTCGCTCCGCTGCTGATCACGCTGGCGCAAGAGCATCCGGGGCTTGAGCTGGAAATGTCATTCAGCGACAGGGTGGTGGATCTCGTGGAGGAAGGATTCGATATGGCGGTGCGTAACGGCACACTGGCAGACAGCACCGTGCTGGCCGCCAGAAAGCTGGGAGAGCACCAAATGGTTCTGTGCGCCGCGCCGGATTATCTGAGGGAAAAAGGCCATCCTGAAACCGTTGCCGATTTACGTCAGCATACGGCCATTAACTATCTGCAGGCAGGCAGAATTTTACCCTGGCAGCTTGCGGACAACGAAGGAAAGCCGCAAACCCTTGTTCTGCGATCATCACTCAATATGGATGATTTACAGGCGATCTGCGACGCAGCAATAGCCGGACACGGCATTGCATGGTTGCCCTGCTGGATGGCAAGCAAAGAGATTCAAAATGGAAAACTCGCCCTGCTTTTCAGGCAGGCACCGAATGTGCGCTTTGACGTTCATGCAGTCTGGCAGAAGACGCCGCATCTGCCGCTGAGGGTGAGAATTGCCATAGACACACTGGTGAACCGCTTACCGGCGGCGATGTCGCTGGATTTTCCGGATCCTATAAAAAAGCCGCGCTAATAGCGCGGCTCAGATATAGCTGTATAACGATGATTAAATATCGATATTCGCCGCTTTCAGGGCGTTCTCTTCGATAAAGGCACGGCGCGGTTCAACGGCATCACCCATCAGGGTGGTGAACAACTGGTCGGCGGCAATCGCATCTTTAACGGTCACGCGCAGCATGCGGCGGCTTTCCGGATCCATGGTGGTTTCCCACAGCTGATCCGGGTTCATCTCGCCCAGACCTTTATAACGCTGGATAGCAAGACCACGACGGGACTCTTTAACCAGCCAGTCCAGCGCCTGCTCAAAGCTGGCGATCGGCTGCTTACGCTCACCGCGTTCGATAAACGCATCGTCTTCAATCAGACCACGCAGTTTTTCACCGAGCGTGCAGAGACGGCGATATTCGCCCCCGGCGATAAATTCATTATCCAGCGGATAATCCGTATCGACACCGTGGGTACGCACGCGAATAATCGGCTCGAAATGGTTCAGTTCCGCATTTTCGCGAATATCGAACTTCCAGGTGCTACCGTGCTGCTCTTTCTCGTTCAGCTCGGTGACCAGCGCATTTACCCAGCGGGTGACGGCCTGCTCGTTGCCCAGATCGGCTTCGGCCAGCGTCGGCTGATACACCAACTCTTTCAGCAGTGCGCGCGGGAAGCGACGTTCCATACGGCCAATCATCTTCTGCGCGGCATTGTATTCAGAGACCAGTTTTTCCAGCGCTTCACCGGCCAGAGCGGGTGCGCCTTCGGTCGTGTGCAGAGTTGCACCGTCCAGAGCGATAGCGATTTGATACTGATCCATCGCCTCATCGTCTTTAATGTACTGTTCCTGTTTGCCTTTTTTCACTTTGTACAGCGGTGGCTGGGCAATATAGACATGGCCACGCTCAATGATTTCCGGCATCTGACGATAGAAGAAGGTCAACAGCAGCGTACGGATGTGCGAGCCGTCGACGTCCGCATCGGTCATGATAATGATGCTGTGATAACGCAATTTGTCCGGGTTGTACTCGTCGCGACCGATACCGCAGCCGAGCGCGGTGATGAGCGTCGCCACTTCCTGAGAAGAGAGCATCTTGTCGAAGCGCGCCTTCTCAACGTTAAGGATTTTACCTTTCAGCGGCAGAATCGCCTGGTTCTTACGGTTACGCCCCTGCTTCGCAGAGCCGCCCGCGGAGTCCCCTTCCACCAGGTACAGTTCAGAGAGCGCCGGGTCGCGTTCCTGACAGTCCGCCAGTTTGCCCGGCAGGCCCGCTAAGTCGAGTGCGCCTTTACGACGGGTCATTTCACGGGCTTTACGCGCCGCTTCACGGGCACGCGCCGCATCAATAATTTTGCCGACCACGATTTTCGCATCGGACGGATTTTCCAGCAGGTATTCAGCCAGCAGTTCGTTCATCTGCTGTTCAACCGCCGATTTCACCTCAGAGGAGACCAGTTTGTCTTTGGTCTGAGAGGAGAATTTCGGGTCCGGCACCTTCACGGAAACGACCGCAATCAGGCCTTCACGGGCATCGTCACCGGTGGCGCTGACTTTTGCTTTTTTGCTGTAGCCTTCTTTATCCATGTAGGCGTTCAGGGTACGGGTCATCGCCGCACGGAAGCCTGCAAGGTGGGTACCGCCATCGCGCTGCGGAATGTTGTTGGTAAAGCAGTAGATGTTTTCCTGGAAACCATCGTTCCACTGCAGCGCTACTTCGACGCCGATACCGTCTTTTTCGGTGGAGAAATAGAAGACATTCGGGTGGATTGGCGTTTTGTTCTTGTTGAGATACTCAACAAATGCCTTGATACCGCCTTCATAGTGGAAATGGTCTTCTTTGCCGTCGCGCTTGTCTTTCAGGCGGATGGATACGCCAGAGTTCAGGAAGGACAGCTCGCGCAGACGTTTCGCCAGAATTTCATACTCAAATTCGGTGACGTTGGTGAAGGTTTCATAGCTCGGCCAGAAACGCACCATGGTACCGGTTTTTTCTGTATCACCGGTCACGGCCAGCGGCGCCTGCGGCACACCGTGTTCGTAGATCTGACGGTGAACTTTATTATCACGCTGGATAACCAGCTCCAGTTTCTGCGACAGGGCGTTTACAACCGAAACGCCTACGCCGTGCAGACCACCGGACACTTTATAGGAGTTATCATCGAACTTACCGCCCGCGTGCAGCACGGTCATAATGACTTCGGCTGCTGAGACACCCTCTTCCGGGTGAATACCGGTTGGGATCCCACGACCATCATCCTGTACGGAGACGGAGTTATCGCTGTGGATCGTGACAACGATGTCTTTACAGTAACCTGCGAGCGCTTCGTCGATAGCGTTATCTACCACCTCGAATACCATGTGGTGCAGACCGGTGCCGTCATCCGTATCGCCGATATACATACCCGGGCGCTTACGCACCGCATCCAGCCCTTTCAGGACTTTGATACTGGAGGAGTCATAAGAATTCGACATCAACGTTTCTCGCTCATTTTGTCTTGGGTTAATCCGTTATTTTACCCTTTTCCACGGTGAACATCTTCGAATTTTTGTCCGACATGTCCAGTACGTGTTCAGCGCTGATGGCGCTGACGAAAACTTGTGATTGCGTGGCTTTTAAGCGGCTGGCAAGCAGTCCGCGACGCGCATCATCCAGCTCCGAGGCAAAATCATCTATCAGGTACAAACAGCGGCGACCGCTCTCGCGGGTTAAAAACTCCCCCTGCGCCAGACGTAGCGCACACATCAGGAGTTTTAGCTGCCCACGGGAAAGCGTATCTTCCACCGGCGCGCCGTCGGCACGTATACGGAAATCCGCTTTGTGCGGGCCGTGTGCGGTGTAAGTCAGCAGGCGATCGCGTTCGAAGTTCTTCTCCAGCACCTCGGCATAATCCGTCTCTTTCTCCCAGCCGCGCTGGAAAGAAAAGGTCAGAGAGAACTCCGGTAAAAATTGTTTGCAGGTGTCGGCCATATCTTCGGCGATACCGGCACTGTATTCGGCACGCCACAGGCTGATTTGTTCCGCCAGCGGAATCAGTTCTTTATCCCACGGGCGCAACTGGCCGTAGTGGCTTACCTGCCGTAGCGCGGCATTACGCTGTTTGAGCAGCCGCTTAAGGTTGCTCCAGGCGGTAAAGAAACCGGCTTCGTTGTGGAAGCATCCCCAATCAAGGAACGCTCTTCTGTATTTGGGGCCGCCGTTGAGTAATGTAAACCCCTCAGGCGTAATCAACTGCATTGGCATCAGCAGCGCCAGTTCCGCCACCTTGTGGCCATCCGTTCCGTCGATACGCACGGTGCTGTCGCCTTGTTTGTCTTTCGTCAGACCAATGGCGATTTCCCGCTCCGCCTCCTGCAAACGCCCGTGCAGAATAAATGACTCCTGCTCATGGCGAATGACGCGGCCAATTTGCAAACTGCGAAACGCCCGGCCATGACCAAGAGTATAGATAGCTTCCAGCACGCTGGTTTTGCCGCTGCCGTTCGCGCCAACCAGGAAGTTAAAGCCGGGAGATAAGGCGAGATCCGCATTTTCAATATTGCGGAAGTCTTTGATTAGGAGTCGGGATAGCGACATATCAGCTCATAACCAGGGCGTTATCGGCGCAGTTAGTCTGGTTACGGCCAGCGCGCAGCAACCGGAGCGTACTAAGGTACGTGAAGATTGCGAGCACTGCCCGGAGCCAGAATAACAAGCAAGATAGCCCGATATTTTCTACAGCCTCATGGGCATGACGACGTAAGCTGCGGATTGCGAAGCCGCATCCTCAATCTGCACGCTCGAAACGGAATCCGTCAGCATAATACGCACATTTTCGCACTTCAGCGCATTAAGTACGTCCAGCACATAACTAACGTTAAAACCAATCTCCATTTCGCTACCGGAGTAGGTCACATCCAGTATCTCTTCCGCTTCTTCCTGTTCCGGGTTGTTAGCGGTGATTTTCAACTGGTTTTCGCTGACATACAGACGCACGCCGCGGAATTTCTCGTTCGAGAGAATGGCGGCACGGGCAAAAGCCTGCTTAAGAATGTCGCAACCCGCATCCAGATGTTTGTCCGGGTTTTTCGGTAATACGCGGCGATAATCCGGGAAACGACCGTCAACCAGCTTCGATGTGAAGATAAAATCACCAACATGCGCACGGATGTTGTTGCTGCCGATCTGCACGGTCAGCGGGTTGTCCCCGCCGTCGAGCATACGCATCAACTCAATCACCCCTTTACGCGGCACGATCACCGAATGGTTTGGCAAACTCACACCGACAGGCATAGAGCAGACCGCCAGGCGGTGGCCGTCCGTTGCCACGGTACGCAGCTCTTCACCTTCGGTCTCAAACAGCATGCCGTTTAAGTAGTAACGCACATCCTGATGCGCCATCGAGAACTGGGTGGCTTCAATCAGACGTTTCATCGTGGCCTGCGGCAGAGTGAACTCCACCTCGCTTTGCCAGTCATCCAGATTCGGGAAATCGGCGGCAGGCAGCGTGGAAAGGGAGAAGCGGCTGCGACCAGAACGCACCAGCATACGCTCGCCTTCGAGCTGGACGGCGATTTCCGCGCCTTCCGGCAAACCACGGCAGATATCAAAGAATTTCCGCGCCGGGACGGTAGTCGCGCCGGGCTCATGCGGCTGGACGAGCGCAACACGGGCCACCATTTCCATTTCAAGATCGGTACCGGTCAGCGAAAGCGTACCGTCTGCAACCTGAAGCAGCAGATTACCGAGAATGGGCAACGTCGGGCGACCGCCCAGCGGGCCGCTAACTTGTTGCAGCGGCTTTAAAAGGTGTTCACGTTCAACGGTAAATTTCATAGCGTCACGACGATAATGTTCTGATTAAATTGGAAAAATCTTCTTTGATATCGTGGCTCTCTTCACGCAACTGCTCAATCTTGCGGCAGGCGTGTAGCACGGTAGTATGGTCACGGCCACCAAACGCATCGCCAATTTCCGGCAGACTGTGGTTGGTGAGCTCTTTCGCCAGCGCCATCGCCATCTGGCGCGGACGCGCGACTGAACGGGAGCGACGCTTCGACAGCAGGTCCGCGACCTTAATCTTGTAATACTCTGCCACCGTCTTCTGAATATTGTCGATGGTGACCAGTTTTTCCTGCAGCGCCAGCAAATCACGCAGCGCTTCACGCACGAAATCGATAGTAATCGCCCGGCCCGTAAAGTTGGCATTGGCAATCACGCGGTTCAGTGCCCCTTCCAGTTCACGCACGTTAGAGCGTAAACGCTTGGCAATAAAGAAGGCCACTTCACCCGGCAGACGAATGTCATTCTCGTCGGCCTTTTTCATCAGGATCGCAACGCGGGTTTCCAGTTCAGGCGGCTCGATCGCGACCGTAAGCCCCCAACCGAAGCGGGATTTAAGACGATCTTCAACGCCATTGATCTCTTTAGGATAACGATCCGACGTCAGGATGATCTGTTGATTCCCTTCCAGCAGCGCGTTAAACGTGTGGAAAAACTCTTCCTGCGATCGTTCTTTATTGGCAAAGAACTGGATGTCATCGATAAGCAATGCGTCAACGGATCGGTAGTAGCGTTTAAACTCTTCGATCGCATTGTTTTGCAGGGCTTTTACCATGTCCTGGACAAAACGCTCGGAGTGCATATACACCACTTTGGCATTGGGTTTACGCGCCATGATGCCATTACCCACCGCGTGCAACAGGTGAGTTTTACCCAAACCCGTTCCACCATAAAGGAATAGTGGATTGTAGGCGCCGCCTGGGTTATCCGCCACCTGGCGCGCCGCCGCGCGCGCCAATTGGTTCGACTTACCTTCGACGAAGTTATCAAAGGTGTGTTTAAGGTTAACGTTGGAGCGGTAGGTCGGTTCCGCCGGTGCGGGAACGTTGTCCCAGCCAGGGCGCACTGCCGGCGCAGCGCGCTGCGGCTGAACGTGAGTCGTCTGTACTGGCGCGGCGATATGAGCAGGTTCTCTGTGGACCTGCGTGACGGGCTTCGTACCGACCTCAAAGCGCAGTTGCGGGGCGTCCGCACCGCAAAAATCGTTCAGCAGCCCATTGATATTATTGAGATACTTGTCTCTTACCCAATCGAGCACAAAACGGTTTGGCGCATACAAAGCCAGCGTGTTATCGCTCAGTTCCGCCTGCAACGGGCGGATCCACATGCTGAATTCTGTGGCTGGTAACTCATCCTGCAATCGGGCAAGACACTGCTGCCAAAGCGAAAGTGACACGGCGGACTCCACTCGAACAAAAATCGATAAATAAAAGGCAGAAACATTAATGATTGTTGACACACGTCGATCAGACCCAACGAGGGTGACGTGCGAACCGCTATCTGCGGTTTTACACGCTTCCTTCTGGCTGCATCATTGCACCGTTGAGGAAAGTGTACTTTGCCCTGTTCACGATCCACGGATCGCGATCGGGACCGCGGATCATAGCCTAAACTGCGTCAGAGATCTTCTGTTTATCACAGATTCTTCACGATTTATCCACAGGGGGATTCGGAATCGGGTAAGTGTAATCGATCCCAGGTGCAGTGCGGGACGATTTAGGCCGCATATTGGAAAATTTAATGAGTAATGCCAATTTCCTGCTTAATCGATCTAATGAAGATCCAGGCGGATCCTTGCGCTTTGCCCGCCAGGCCGTATAATCCACCACCCGGCGTGCTTTGCTCGTTTTTAGTCGTCGAGCACTGCTTATTTTTTACGCGAAACTGTGCAAAAATAAGCGTGTTATAAGGAAAGAGAATTGACTCCGGAGTGTACAATTATTACAATCCGGCCTCTTTAATCACCCATGGCTTTGGCGTCCGTCGTACGATATTCGTTCGGGTATCCAAAAAAGCCATTGAATTTATTCAAGTTTAGGTAGAAATCGCCATGAAACGCACTTTTCAACCGTCCGTACTGAAGCGCAACCGTTCTCACGGCTTCCGTGCTCGTATGGCTACTAAAAATGGTCGCCAGGTTCTGGCTCGTCGTCGCGCTAAAGGCCGCGCACGTCTGACCGTTTCCAAGTAATAAAGCTAACCCTGAGTGGTTAAGCTCGCATTTCCCAGGGAGTTACGTTTGTTAACTCCCAGTCATTTCACTTTCGTCTTCCAGCAGCCACAACGGGCTGGCACGCCGCAAATCACCATCCTCGGCCGCCTGAATTCGCTGGGGCATCCCCGTATCGGTCTTACCGTCGCTAAGAAAAACGTCAAACGCGCACATGAACGCAATCGGATTAAACGTCTGACGCGTGAAAGTTTTCGTTTGCGTCAACATGAACTTCCCGCAATGGATTTCGTGGTAGTGGCGAAAAAGGGGGTTGCTGACCTCGATAACCGTGCTCTTTCGGAAGCGTTGGAAAAATTATGGCGCCGCCATTGTCGCCTGGCACTCGGCTCCTGATAGGCCTGATTCGGGTCTATCAAATCCTGATTAGTCCGCTACTCGGGCCGCGTTGCCGTTTCAACCCGTCATGCTCTCGCTATGGAATTGAGGCATTGCGCAGGTTTGGAGTGATAAAAGGCAGTTGGTTGACAGTGAAACGCGTATTAAAATGCCACCCTTTACACCCGGGTGGAGACGACCCCGTCCCGCCAGGACCCTTTAATACCAGAGAACACTAACGATGGATTCGCAACGCAATCTTTTTGTCATCGCTTTGTTGTTCGTGTCTTTCATGATCTGGCAAGCCTGGGAGCAGGATAAAAATCCTCAGCCTCAGCAGCAGACCACGCAGACTACGACCACCGCAGCGGGTAGCGCAGCCGACCAGGGCGTACCAGCCAGTGGCCAGGGGAAACTGATTACGGTTAAAACCGACGTGCTGGAATTGACTATCAACACCCGTGGTGGTGATGTCGAGCAGGCACAGCTTTTGGGTTATCCGAAAGAGCTGGGTTCCAGCGAGCCGTTCCAGTTACTGGAAACGACCCCGCAGTTTATCTATCAGGCGCAGAGCGGTCTGACCGGTCGCGACGGCCCGGATAATCCGGCGAACGGCCCACGTCCTCTGTACAACAGCGAAAAAGATGCGTTTGTGCTGGCTGATGGCCAGAACGAACTGGCCATTCCGCTGACCTATACCGATGCTGCTGGTAACACCTTCACCAAAACCTTCACCCTGAAACGCGGTGAATATGCGGTGAACGTAGGTTACAACGTGCAGAACGCCGGCGAGAAACCGCTGGAAGTGGCTACCTTTGGTCAGTTGAAACAGTCCATCAATCTGCCGTCGCACCGCGACACCGGCAGCAGCAACTTTGCATTGCATACTTTCCGCGGCGCTGCGTACTCCACGCCGGACGCGAAGTATGAAAAATACAAATTTGACACCATCGCCGATAACGAAAACCTGAACGTCAGCGCAAAAGGCGGTTGGGTCTCCATGCTGCAGCAGTATTTCGCTACCGCATGGGTTCCGCGTAACGAAGGCACCAATAACTTCTACACGGCGAACCTGGGCAACGGTATTGCCGCTATCGGTTATAAATCTGAACCGGTTCTGGTTCAGCCGGGTCAAACCAGTACGCTGGGCAGCACCCTGTGGGTCGGCCCGGAAATTCAGGATAAAATGGCTGCCGTTGCGCCGCACCTGGATCTGACAGTGGATTACGGCTGGCTGTGGTTTATCTCTCAGCCGCTGTTCAAACTGCTGAAATGGATCCACAGCTTCCTGGGTAACTGGGGCTTCTCCATCATCGCAATTACCTTTATCGTTCGTGGCATCATGTACCCGCTGACTAAAGCGCAGTACACCTCCATGGCGAAAATGCGTATGCTGCAGCCGAAAATTGCGGCAATGCGTGAGCGTCTGGGCGATGACAAGCAGCGTCAGAGCCAGGAAATGATGGCGCTGTACAAAGCAGAGAAAGTTAACCCGCTGGGTGGTTGCTTCCCGCTGGTTATCCAGATGCCAATCTTCCTTGCGCTGTACTACATGCTGATGGGTTCCGTTGAACTGCGCCATGCGCCGTTCGCCCTGTGGATCCATGACCTGTCTGCACAAGACCCGTACTACATCCTGCCGATCCTGATGGGCGTGACGATGTTCTTCATTCAGAAGATGTCTCCGACCACCGTGGCCGACCCGATGCAGCAGAAGATCATGACCTTTATGCCGGTCATCTTCACGGTGTTCTTCCTGTGGTTCCCGTCAGGTCTGGTGCTGTACTATATCGTCAGCAACCTGGTGACCATTATTCAGCAGCAGTTGATTTACCGTGGTCTGGAGAAACGTGGGCTGCATAGCCGCGAGAAGAAAAGCTCCTGATTCGGTGAAGGCCGGGTAAGCGTAGCGCCACCCGGTAATCAGAATAGTAATGACAGGGCGGTCTCATGACCGCCCTTTTTATTGGGATTCAATGAGACATATCATGAGCCATAACGACACGATCGTCGCCCAGGCTACCCCACCGGGACGCGGTGGCGTTGGTATCCTGCGTATTTCAGGCCTCAACGCGCGTGATGTCGCGCAAGCCGTGCTGGGTAAGCTGCCAAAACCGCGCTACGCCGACTATCTGCCGTTTAGGGATGCCGACGGCACCGCGTTAGATCAGGGCATTGCGCTGTGGTTTCCAGGCCCGAATTCATTCACTGGCGAAGACGTGCTGGAACTGCAGGGCCACGGCGGCCCGGTGATACTCGATCTGCTGCTCAAACGTATTCTGACACTTCCGGGCGTACGCATTGCGAAACCGGGAGAGTTCTCCGAACGAGCATTCCTCAATGACAAACTCGATTTAGCCCAGGCGGAAGCCATTGCCGATCTGATTGACGCCAGTTCAGAACAGGCGGCACGCTCGGCGCTGAACTCGCTGCAGGGGGCGTTTTCCGCACGCATTAATCACCTTGTGGAAGCACTCACTCACCTGCGTATCTACGTGGAAGCGGCCATTGATTTCCCGGATGAGGAAATCGACTTCCTGTCTGACGGCAAAATTGAAGCTCAGCTTAACAGCGTGATGGGCGATCTGGATGCTGTGCGCGCCGAAGCGCGCCAGGGCAGCCTGCTGCGCGAAGGGATGAAGGTAGTGATTGCCGGGCGTCCAAACGCCGGGAAATCGAGCCTGCTGAACGCACTGGCAGGCCGTGAGGCGGCGATCGTGACCGACATCGCCGGCACTACCCGCGACGTGCTGCGCGAGCATATCCACATTGATGGTATGCCGCTGCACATCATCGACACCGCCGGGCTGCGCGATGCCAGCGACGAAGTTGAGCGTATCGGCATTGAACGTGCCTGGCAGGAGATTGAACAGGCAGACCGCGTACTGTTTATGGTGGATGGCACTACCACCAGCGCCGTTGACCCGGCGGATATCTGGCCGGACTTTATTGCACGTCTGCCCGTCAAATTGCCCATTACCGTGGTGCGTAACAAAGCGGATGTGACCGGTGAAACGCCGGGCATCAGCGATGTAAATGGTCACTCACTCATCCGCCTGTCGGCACGTACTGGCGAAGGCGTTGATGAGTTGCGTAATCATCTCAAGCAGAGCATGGGCTTTGATACCAATATGGAAGGCGGCTTCCTGGCACGTCGTCGCCATCTGCAGGCGCTCTCAGACGCCGCCAGTCACCTTGAACAGGGTAAAGCGCAGCTACTGGGTGCCTGGGCAGGTGAACTGCTGGCAGAAGAGCTGAGACTGGCACAGCAGGCATTGAGTGAGATCACCGGTGAGTTTACCTCCGACGATCTGCTGGGCCGTATTTTCTCCAGCTTCTGTATCGGTAAATGAGCCAGACGGCCGATGCCCTGTCCGCCCTCTACGAAGCGACCAGTGAACGCACGCTGGTCGCCTGGCAGAAGGTGCCTGATTGCGGCGAGATCATGCAACAAGCTTATTACGACCCGCACAAACTGGCGCTGGCGAGCGGGATTCAGCCACCTCTTCCCACTGCCATCGCCTCGCTGCGCCAGCAGCTTGCGATACGGGTGAGCGATGATACGCTGGCCGATGTCATGCCCGCCGACGGCCTGCACTTTACCTTTCTCCCGATCACGCTGCCGCTTTATAGCGCCGCAGAGCCGCCTGAGAATATGGCCTCTTTACTGACACTCTGGCAGCGCTGGCGGCAACATACCGTTCGCATAAATGAGCTGCGGCTGGTTGCGCTACCGGGTCAGATTTTGCTGGCTGGTATTCCTGATGAAAAAAGCCAACAGGCACGCCAGCAATTTTGCGACGCGCTACTGGCCTCCCCCTGGCGCAATCATCTGATTGACCGCCATGCGCATACCCCACTACCACCGCCATTCTGGCACACAACGCTATTACGTTATCAGGCACAATACCTGCCCCCATCATTACGGCACTTTTACCTCGCAAATCGCCAGCAACGCTACGGCAGCGTAGAAGGCACTTTGAAACTGGCTCAGGTGAATTACAACTGGACACGCGTGCTGCCGATTGAATGAATTGTGCAGGAAATATGTAGATGGGCACATATTGACTAAATTTATTGTAAATGTGGCCAGATTGGCCTTTTCATCAGCGTTTTTCCGCATTAAAACCTATGTGGTATGCGCGATAATGTTGATTATCGTTTCCTGCATCAGACCATTATCACGGAGGGAAAATGGCAACGCATTTTGCACGAGGGATCCTCTCAGAGGGATGTTTAGTTTCAACGCGGCTCTCCCAGGCCTGTCATAACAGCGCCCGGCAACTTCCTGAACACCAGCAGTCGCGCTATCTGGCTTCACGGGCACTGCTCGCTGAAATGATGTTTATGCTTTATGGCATCAGCGAACTCCCGGACATCATAATTGAATCCAGCGGACGCCCGAAATTTTCCGATCCTGGCCTGCCACATTTCTCTCTGGCATACGCCGGAAATATGGTTGGCGTGGCGATCACTACCGAAGGCGAGTGTGGTCTGGACATGGAGTTACAGCGCGCCACCCGCAGTTTTCACAGTCCCCATGCACAAAAATCCTGGCAGTTCAGCAGCAACGAACAGCTCTGGATCAACAACCAGAACGATCCCAACGAAGCACAGGCGCAGCTCTCAACCCTGAGACAAAGCGTGCTTAAACTTCTCAATCAAATGCAGGATTCCCCCGGCATGTTGCAACTGCTACCTGGCGCCGGACGACTGCGCGTTCCCCAACTGGCTCAGGTCGAAGTTTTATGTGATGCTGAGGATGTCTTGATCTGGTCGGTTGCGGTGACGCCGGCCATCGAGAGCCTCAAGATCTGGGAGTTTGACAGCAAAAATGGGTGGCGCTTTCTGCCAGACGTGCAGACACGCGCGAACGATCCCCTCTCCCGCCTGATGCGCTTCACCAGTTTGCCAGCAGAAAAAGCCCTTATTATTAACTGACCCGATCGCAAGGAGTCATTATGTCTGCATCACTTAACGTTGTGACGTTACTGGGTAGTTTGCGTAAAGGATCGTTTAACGCGATGGTTGCGCGGACGCTACCCAAACTGGCCCCGGCGGGCATGGAAGTCCTACCTTTGCCGTCCATCGGTGACATTCCTCTGTATGACGCCGATTTGCAGCAGGAAGAGGGTTTTCCCGCCCGTATCGAAGAGATTGCACAACAGATTCGCGAAGCGGATGGTGTGGTCATTGTGACCCCGGAATATAACTATTCCGTACCCGGTGGGCTGAAAAACGCCATTGACTGGCTCTCACGTCTTCCTGAACAACCGCTGTCCGGTAAACCGGTGCTTATCCAGACCAGTTCAATGGGCGCGATTGGCGGCGCGCGTTGCCAGTATCACCTGCGGCAAATCCTGGTCTTCCTTGATGCCATGGTAATGAACAAGCCAGAATTTATGGGCGGCGTGATTCAAAGCAAAGTCGATCAGCAGACGGGAGAAGTGGTGGATCAAAGCACGCTCGATCATCTGACCGGGCAGTTGACGGCCTTTGGCGACTATATTCAGCGGGTAAAAGCGTAAGCGAAGTGCGGGCTGATGCCCTCACCCAGGCCCTCTCCCACGGGGAGAGGGAGCAAACACTAAAGCCCTTTTCTTCGAAAAGGGCTTACTGCTTATTTGGCGTCGATAAAGACGATTTTCAGCACGAAGAGCACCGCAACCACAACCACACACGGGCTGAGGTCACGCAGACGCCCAGTGAACAGCTTCATCACACAGTAAGAGATAAAGCCCAGCGCGATCCCTTCGGTAATTGAGAAGCTGAACGGCATCATCACGGCAGTAATAAACGCCGGGACCGCTTCGGTCAGATCATCCCACTTCACGCGAGAAAGGCTGGATGTCATCAGAACGCCAACATAAATCAGCGCGCCCGCAGCAGCATAAGCAGGAACCATTCCGGCCAGCGGCGACAGGAAGATAACCAGCAGGAACAGGATACCGACGACAACAGCAGTCAGACCTGTGCGGCCACCAACAGAGACACCGGATGAGGATTCGATATACGCGGTCACCGAAGAGGTACCGATGAACGAACCCGCCACGGAAGAGATACTGTCGACATACAGCGCCTGCTTCATGCGCGGGAATTTACCGTTCTCATCAACCAGACCCGCTTTGTCGGTCACACCAAGCAGGGTACCGGAGGAGTCAAAGAGGTTAACCAGCATAAAGGAGAAGATAACGCCTGCCAGGCCAATGTTGAACGACCCGGCCAGATCAACATTACCCACTACGCTCGCCACGCTCGGCGGCGCGGAAATAATCCCGTGATACTGCACATCGCCCATCATCCAGCCCAGCAGAGTGGTCACGACGATAGAAATCAGTACCGCAGCATGAATATTGCGGGAAGCCAGAACAGCAATAATAAAGAAGCCCAGAACACCCAGCAGGACGCTGTGAGACGTCAGGTTACCAATGGCCACCAGCGTATCTTTGTTCGGCACAATCACACCGGCGTTTTTCAGGCCCATCATACCGATAAACAGACCAATACCGCTGGTGATGCCCACACGCAGGCTCACCGGGATATTGGCAATCATCCAGTAACGAACGCGGAAAATAGTCAGCAACAGCAGACCTACCGCACCCCAGAAAATCGCGCCCATACCAATTTGCCAGGAGAGCCCCATCGCGCCCACCACCACAAACGCGAAGAAGGCATTCAGGCCCATCGCGGGTGCCAGTGCAACCGGCAGGTTAGCAAACAGACCCATCAGGATACTGCCGAACGCGGCAATCAGACAGGTGGTGACGAAGACCGCACTGGTGTCCATCCCGGCGACACCCAAAATCTGCGGGTTAACAAAAACGATGTAGACCATCGTCAAAAACGTGGTGAAACCGGCGATCACTTCGGTGCGTGCCGACGTGCCATGTTCACGCAGTTTAAACACGCGCTCAAGCAACCCTTGGCTCGACGCCTGGGTAGTGTGTTGTTGGCTCATTATCAATTTCCGAACAAGGAGGGAAAATTCGTCGCTATCCTATACCAAAATGAGACAATGTTGACGGTTATCACACACTTTTTTTCATTGAATTTGCTTATACGGCAACGATTGCGTGGGGTAATCTGCCTTAAGTAAACGATAAACTTGCAATATACAGGAAACGGCATGTCCCAAATTGAAGCAGTATTTTTCGACTGTGACGGCACCCTGGTAGACAGTGAAGTCATCTGTTCGCGCGCATATGTGCATATGTTTAAAGAATTTGGCATCACGCTCGATCTTGAAGAGGTGTTCAAACGTTTCAAAGGTATGAAACTCTACGAGATAATCGAGGTGACAGGCGAAGAACACGGCGTGACGCTGGACAAAACCAAACTGGAGCCAGTATTTCGCAGCGAAGTGGCGCGGCTGTTTGATTCCGAGCTGGAAATCATTCCGGGGGCGAAAGAGCTGCTTGATGCAGTCACCGTGCCTGTCTGTGTGGTCTCTAACGGCCCGGTAAGCAAAATGGAGCATTCACTTGGCAAAACCGGTCTTCTGCACCATTTCCCGAATCTGCTGTTCAGCGGCTACGATATTCAACGCTGGAAGCCCGACCCGGAACTGATGTTCCATGCGGCAAAAGCGCTGAATGTGAATACAACGCGCTGCATTCTGATTGATGATTCGGTGGCGGGTGCGCAGTCGGGTATTGCTGCAGGCATGGAAGTCTTTTATTTCTGTGCCGATCCGCATAACAAACCGATCGACCATCCGCAGGTGACCACGTTCACCGAGCTGTCGCAGCTCCCGGCATTGTGGAAAGCGCGCGGCTGGAACATTACGCGCTAACGGTAAACGCCTCTCCCTAACAGGAGAGGCGTAATGCATCACTTAAACAGTTTCTGCACAAACTCGGCATACGCCGGACGCCAGACATCCATTTCGTGGTTCAGGCCCGGGTACATCTTGTAGTCGAATTTAATGCCTTGCTTCTCAAGATCGCTTTTCAGACCAGCAATGTCTTTGCCCGTGACGGAATCTTTTTCACCGACCACCACCGTGAAGTTATGCAGTTGCTTGTTGATCTCCTGAGGCTTGTTAAGCTGAGCGGTAACACCTGCGTCCGGAACGGTTGTGGTCGTTACGCCACTCAGGGTCGCCAGCCAGCCAAAGCTATCAAGATGGTTCATCCCTGAGACCAGCGCCTGATAACCGCCCTGCGATAACCCGGCCAGCGCGCGCCCGCTTGCATCTTTGCGCACGTTAAACCGCGCATCGACCATCGGGATGATGTCATGCATCAGTTCGCGATCGGCCGCTTTAGCATTCAGCGGATAGAAAGTTTTGCGACGCTCTTTCGGCGGATAGTTTTCCGCAATCGCCTGCGCGATGTCGGTTTCCGTATCCGGCACAACCACCAGCATTGGTTTGATTTTCCCTTCGGCCAGCAGGTTGTCCATGATCTGCGGCAGGCGCCCCTGATCGATAGCCGAAAGACCGGTATCACCAAAACCATGATAGAAATAGAGGACCGGCAGCGGCTCGCCTTTGCCGTTATAGCCTGGCGGTGTCCAGATATAGACGCGACGCTCTGAGCTCAACGCTTTCGAGTGATAAGTCACCGTCAAGAGATCGCCATGCGGTACGGCGCGATCGTCGAGAATACTTCCCGGAACCAGGATCAGGCTGGTATTGACCTGACGCTGCGGTTTCTGAAAACGGCTTCCCGTGTCTACCGAACGGAAACCATCCACATCAAAGTAATATTCGTACAGATTCGGTGCCAGAGATTCGCTTTTCCAGGACCAGACGCCGCTCTCATCTTTGCTCATATCATGGGAGACAAAGCTGTCCGGGGTGGAACCGGTAACCACCGACACCCGTTTTGCTGCTGGCGCAAACAGGCGAAAGGTGATGCTTTTATCGGCATTCACCTGAGTCACATACTGGCTGACCGGCACCGACAAATCCGGGGTTGCCGGAAAAGGGGCCGCAATGGCGGGAATAGCCGCGCTGCCAAGCAGTGCGGTGATGGCGAGTGTCAGACAGGCGATGTTTCTTTTCATATCAAATCCCTCGTATTTTTTTGTCGTTCATGCAGAGTTATTAAGCGGGCATTACCACCAGACCTCAGCCTGAACGCCTGCGGCAAACTGGTTATTTTTCTCATCAGCGAACCTGAAATTATCCAGTTCGTTATCCAGCGCATGGATGTAGGTACCATAAAAACGAATTTCCGGGCGGGATGTCAGCATACTGGTGTTGACCTTAAGCGTATGGTAAAGCGTGGTTTTATACCCTGCCTCTTTGAACTTCGCGCCGTATTGATTTTTGTTCTGCTGGTTGAAATACGCCAGTTCTACGCCCGTCTGGTTGTATTTGTCCCAGATATACGCCGGACGTACCACCGCACGATAGCTGGTGAAGTCACTGTGAGCGCCAGTCTCATAGCTATAGACATCTTCGCCTCGTGAATAGACCAGCGCATTGGCCACGATCACATCGTCACGCAAATAGGTTTCGCCCTGCGAGACCAGACGAATCGCCGTACCGTTGGTGTGATCGCCATAGTAACGACCATTGAACGCGATGTACGGGCTGGAACCGCTGTAACGGGCAAAGCTGCTTGCCAGTGAGTTATTGGCCATCAGGAAGCTAAATTCGTTATAACCGCCGTTTTTAAATTTCTGCGTTAACGCCGTGCCAAACATCCAGGTGTCTTTCCATTTGTAATACCCGTTGTCGTTCACGTTCTCTTTCTGCGTATCCGTCGAGTTCGCCATCGCGTAACGACCATTGACCATCAGTTCTGCTTTATCCCACAACGGAATGGCTTTATAGCGGACATCAACGGTGTTGGTGTTAAGTTTCTGTGAGTGGCTTAGTGAGCGGTCGTATTGATCAATATCTTCACGCAGCAGCGCGATATCAAGCTTACCGCTGCCAAGCTTCATGTTTTCAATCCCAACGCCGCCGGAGGCATCAGTACGCTGCGTTTTCCAGTCGAGCATCTGTACTTCATATTTGGGAAGCTGGTGCTTACCCACCCACATATCCGCTTCCGGGGCGAACGGCAGGAAACCGGTGGTGGTCAGGTAGATATCAGAGAACTGCAGGTAGTTTTCATTGGTGATGTTGTCGCCAAACCAGCCAGCAGAGTAGGACTGCCCAACGTTACCATCGAGCATGACGACAGCTTTCGCGCTCTTACCATTTTCGTTATAGACACGCTGGGAGAACTGCAAATCAAACCAACTGGTGTATTCGTTGCCAAAACGCCCCAACGAGCCGATAGCCCAGGATTTGGGCGATCCGTTCGTGGTGGTCGCCCATCCCGAGCGGAAATAACCGTTGTAACTAAAGCCAATTTCGTCTTTGACGAACTTACTGAGATCTTTCATCGACATGGATGAAACATCTTCAGTTTTAGACGGCTGAGCACCCGGCGCTGGCGCTGTCTGAACCAGCACAGCAGCAGGGGCCGGTGTCGTTTTCGCTGTATTTGCCGTCGCAGATGCGGGCGCAGGCGCAGAAGCGGTCTGTGCAAAGTAAACCGCCTGCTTATTCTTCTCTTCGTCCTTGTAGCGCTGTAATTCCTTTTTTGTTTCGCTGAGATCTTTTTCCAGCGCCGCAAGGCGCTGTTCGATGGTCATATTTCCGGTTGCGGCCATCGCAGGGGTAACTGAGTATAAAAATGATGATGCCAGAATTAAGGGTATTGTTTTTTTCATGGTTTCCATCCAACCATTTTTTGGATAAAAAAAAACCTGAACCCACCCGAGATGAATCGGGTGTAAGCTCAGGTTTTGCCTGTCGAAAGCAGTAACAATCCTGTACTGGACACAGCTTTGCGGCTGGCTGTTTTTTACTCAGCCCTAAAAACAAAAAACCTGGCACCTCCAGAAGGGAGATGTCAGGTTTAGCCCGCAAAGCGGTAGCAATCCAGTTTCAGCCCACAACATAGCGATTTTTAACCCACCGGCAATGCGCAAAATAATAAACTGTGATTTACCACGGGTTTTTAGTTCACCATTTCAGCAGCGGTACATTTTTATGGGCCAGATTCCGGTACCGGGCCTGATACAGAAACGTCATTAATTTATTCCAGAATCAGAACGGTGGGTTTTCAGGAGAAAGAAATGGGAAGGCCTGTGGGGGTTATAAATAAACAGTACTTTGCGCAAAAAAACGCCAGCAGATATGTCGCTGGCGTTTTTATTTGCTGAGCGCGGAAATCACTCTTTCGGGTCTTTTCCGGCGAGCAGTTTATCCAGTTCATCACCGCCAACATGACGGAAATCCTGGCCTTTAACAAAATAGAAAATGTATTCGCAAATATTCTGGCAACGGTCGCCGATACGCTCAATTGAACGGGCGCAGAATAGCGCGGTTAACACGCTTGGAATGGTGCGCGGATCTTCCATCATGTAGGTCATCAGTTGGCGTACGATACCTTCATATTCCTGATCCACTTTCTTGTCTTCACGGTAGATACGTACCGCTTCGTCAATATCCATACGCGCGAAAGCATCCAGTACGTCGTGCAGCATCTGCACGGTATGGCGGCCCAAAGATTCCAGGCTTACCAGCAGCGGCTGGTGCTGCGAGGAGAATTTCTCCAGCGCTGTGCGGCAGATTTTATCGGCAACATCGCCAATACGTTCCAGCTCAGCGATCGTTTTGATAATCGCCATCACCAGACGCAGGTCGCTGGCGGTCGGCTGGCGCTTGGCAATAATACGCACACAGGCTTCGTCGATAGCGACTTCCATCATGTTCACCTGCTTATCACCTTCAACAACGCGCTGAGCCAGCTCGCTGTCCTGGTTATGCATCGCAGTGATCGCGTCAGAAAGTTGTTGCTCTACCATCCCACCCATGGTCATCACCTGAGTGCGGATACTTTCCAGCTCGGCGTTAAACTGGCCGGAAATATGTTTGTTAAGATTGAGGTTGTCCATGGTGTCTCCTGATGCCCAACTATTTTTGGGCTATAACAAGGCGGCAACTGAGCGAATCCCCGGGGCGCATCATATGGCACGACCGGGGTGAACAAAGGCAGCCAACACAGTTAGAGCCTGAAAGCAGTATGGCAAATCAACCGTAGCGGCCAGTAATATAATCTTCGGTTTGCTTTTTCTTCGGCTTGGTGAACAGATCATCCGTGTTGCTGAACTCAATCAATTCGCCGAGATACATAAACGCCGTGTGATCGGAACAACGCGCAGCCTGCTGCATGTTGTGGGTCACTATGACGACGGTGTAATCCTGCTTCAACTCGGTGATCAATTCTTCGATACGACCAGTCGAAATGGGGTCGAGCGCCGAGCAAGGTTCATCCAGCAGTAAGACTTCCGGACGGATCGCAATCCCACGGGCGATACACAGACGCTGCTGCTGACCACCGGAAAGAGAGTACCCGCTCTGGTGCAATTTATCCTTGGTTTCATTCCATAATGCGGCCTTGGTCAAGGCCCACTGCACACGTTCGTCCATATCGGCACGAGACAGCTTTTCAAACAGACGCACACCGAAGGCGATGTTGTCGTAAATCGACATCGGGAACGGCGTTGGCTTCTGGAAAACCATCCCAACCTTTGCGCGCAGCAGGGCGATATCCTGGGTATTGGTGAGGATGTTATCCCCATCCAGCAGGATTTCGCCTTCTGCGCGTTGCTCCGGGTACAGTTCAAACATTTTATTGAATGTACGCAGCAGCGTGGACTTACCGCAGCCTGACGGCCCGATAAACGCCGTTACCTGGTTTTTAGCAATGTCCAGGCTGATGTTTTTCAGGGCATGGAATTTGCCGTAATAGAAGTTCAAATCGCGAACCTGAATTTTGCCCGGCGTTGTATCAACCATACTCATTTATCTCTTTCCTCACTCGGCACCGCGTTTCACCGCGCCGCAAAAATTAGTGTTTCTTCGCCGCGAAAATGACACGCGCCAGAATGTTCAGTAGCAGCACACACAGCGTAATAATCAGAACACCGGCCCAGGCCAGTTGCTGCCATTCAGCAAACGGGCTCATCGCAAACTTAAAGATGGTGACCGGCAAGTTTGCAATCGGCCTCATCATGTCCGTGCTCCAGAACTGGTTCGACAGCGCGGTAAACAGCAGCGGTGCGGTTTCACCCGCGATACGCGCAACCGCCAGCAGCACGCCGGTCATGATCCCGGAGACAGAAGCTTTCACGGTAATGGCGGAAATCATCTTCCACTTCGGCGTCCCCAGCGCGTATGCCGCTTCACGCAGGCTATCCGGCACCAGTTTCAGCATGTTCTCTGTGGTACGAATCACGATGGGCACCTGCAGCAGCGCCAGCGCAATCACGCCTGCCCAGCCAGAGAAGTGCTGCATCTGCGCCACCACAATGGTGTAAACGAACAGGCCAACAACAATAGACGGTGCGGAAAGCAGAATATCGTTAATAAAACGGATAATTTCGGCCAGAATCGATTTACGCCCGTACTCAGCCAGGTAGATCCCGGCCATGATACCCAGCGGCGTACCAACAGCGGTCGCCCAGAAGATGAGCAGCGCACTTCCCGCCAGCGCATTCGCCAGCCCACCACCCGCCGTGTTCGGCGGCGGCGTCATTTCGGTAAAGAGCGCCAGAGACATCCCATCAAAACCACGACTAATGGTCGACAGGAGGATCCAGACCAGCCAGAACAGACCAAACGCCATGGTCGCCATCGAGAGCGTCAGGGCGATACGGTTTTTGGTACGGCGCTTAGCCTGCATCTTGCGACGGGATTCAGCCAGCTCTGCGGTGGTTTGCATTTCAAGCGTAGCCATTAGCGGGCCCCCTCATTTTTCGCCAGACGCATGATCATGAACTTAGAAATCGCCAGCACAATAAAGGTAATGACGAAGAGGATCAGACCCAGTTCCATCAAGGCTGCAACGTGCAGACCAGATTCCGCTTCGGCGAATTCGTTCGCCAGCGCGGAGGTAATACTGTTACCCGGCATATAGAGTGATGCGCTGTCGAGCTGGTAGGTGTTACCGATGATAAAGGTCACCGCCATGGTTTCGCCCAATGCACGACCCAACCCCAACATAATGCCGCCGATAACACCATTTTTGGTGAACGGCAGAACAATACGCCAGATAACTTCCCAGGTGGTGCAGCCGATGCCGTAGGCAGACTCTTTCATCATCACCGGGGTTTGTTCGAATACATCGCGCATAACGGCGGCAATGTACGGAATGATCATAATGGCGAGGATAACCCCCGCAGCCAGGATACCAATACCAAATGCCGGGCCAGAGAAGAGGGCACCAACAAACGGGATAGCGGACATAACGTTGCCGACCGGTTCCTGGAAATATTTGGCAAACAGCGGGGCGAAAATAAACAGCCCCCACATGCCGTAAACGATACTGGGAATCGCCGCCAGCAGTTCAATCGCGATCCCAAGAGGACGTTTCAGCCAGCCAGGCGCCAGCTCCGTCAGGAAGAGGGCGATACCAAAACTTACCGGGACAGCGATCAGTAGCGCGATAAAAGACGTTACCAGCGTGCCGTAAATCGGAACCAGAGCACCAAAGGTCTCATTCGGCGCATCCCACTCTTTGTTCCATAAGAAGGAAAAACCAAATTTCTGGATACTCGGCCAGGAGGAGAAAATCAGAGACACGATAATGCCGCCGAGCAGCAATAGCACAATCAGCGCAGCCAGTTTTACCAGCGCGCTGAAAATCATGTCACCTTTTTTACCCGGGGGGCTAAAAGCCGGCTTGGTTGCAGCCATAAATCACTCTTTAAGTTTGGGCCAGGAAGCGCGCATTTTATCGTGCTTCCTGGCTAACGTAATGCCATACCCTAACTAATTCGAGTTGCAGCCAACACCAACACTGCTACGGCTCGAAGTATGGCGGGTATTAGTACAGCGCTTTACCGCTGCTGTCTTTCACGTTGGTTTTCCATGCAGCGCGAATCTGTGCAACAACGCTCTCAGGCAGGGTAGCGTAGTCCAGGTCATTAGCCTGTTTGCCACCGTTTTTGTATGCCCAGTCGAAGAATTTCAGCACTTCTGCGCCCTGCTCAGGATTTTTCTGCTCTTTGTGAACCAGGATGAAGGTGGTGGACGTAATCGGCCACACATCGGCACCTTTCTGGTTGGTCAGGTCCTGCGCGAAGGATTTGCTCCAGTCGATGTTTTTCGTCGCATTGGAGAAGTTTGCTTCGGTCGGGCTAACCGGTTTGCCATCAGCAGACAGCAGCTTGGTGTAGGTCAGGTTATTCTGCTTAGCGTAAGCATATTCAACATAACCAATGGAGCCCGGCAGACGCTGTACGAATGCAGCGATACCGTCGTTACCTTTACCGCCCAGACCGGTCGGCCAGTTAACAGTAGAGCCAGCGCCTACAGACGATTTCCACTCTTCGTTAACTTTCGCCAGGTAGCTGGTAAATACGAAAGATGTACCAGAACCATCAGCGCGACGTACGACAGCGATATTCTGAGAAGGCAGTTTTTTGCCCGGGTTCAGCTTAGCAATTGCCGCATCATCCCATTTTTTGATTTTGCCCAGGTAGATATCGCCCAGCGTTTTGCCATCCAGCACCAGCTCGCCAGATTTGAAACCTTCCAGGTTAACAGCCAGGACAACACCACCGATTACGGTCGGGAACTGGAACAGGCCTTCCTGAGCCAGTTTGTCGTCAGCCAGCGGAGCATCAGAAGCGCCGAAGTCAACGGTGTTTGCAGTGATCTGTTTTACGCCACCAGAAGAACCGATACCCTGGTAGTTAACCTTATTACCCGTTTCTTTCTGGTAAGTATCGGCCCATTTGGCATACACCGGCGCTGGGAAAGTTGCACCCGCACCTGTCAGGCTTGCAGCGGCGTTAACTGCAAATGCACTCAGTGAAAAGGTCGCGGCGACAACAGTTGCGACAGTGGTACGCATAACGTTCATAATGTCTCCTGCAAGGATCGTAAATCGTTGTTTAAGTGGCTACGACGAGCAAAATAGGACACTTTGATGACAGTTATATGCAATGATTGTTACTGTTTGATGACAATGACGACTTTCACATAGATTAACCCTATCTTGTATGATTTATCAGCAAGATAACGTTATTAATGACAGTGAGATGTCAGCAAGATTTTAGTTTTATGACACTAAAAAAATAGTAGATGCCAACCAGATGTCCCAGCAAAAAGCGACAAAAAGTAGCCTTAGATCAATTCATTTTCGCCTGGGTTGCGTCAATGTCTGACGTCGATACTGGGCTATTCTGAGTGACGCACGCCACTGTATTAGTTTCGTCAGTTCTGGCCCGTTCATGACCTGCCGCGTCAGCCATAAGAGAAGCAAACTCCCGGCCCAACACCCGACACTTAGCCATGAGAAAGAGGTGAACAACAGCCATCCTGCCACCAATAGATTACAAACACATAACGCCGACCAGACGGCTAAAAATAATCTCAGGGATAATGTTCTTCCTTTCTCTGCTCCTGATAACGCCACCACAAGCAGAATGAAGATAACAAGACCTGCAATAACGCCCCAACCGCCGGTAACGGTTCTGAACGCAATGGCAAGACCGGCAAAGCTCAACAGCAACGTATAAAACAACACCAATATGCTGGCGAAATATGTCGTCCCACGGATGTAGTAAGCCTTCGGCATTTCCTGAAAAGCCTCCGCCAGCGCTTTTAATTGCGCCAGTTTACGGCCCGATATCCCCACTTCTACCTTGTCACAGTAGTCGATGAGCGCCAAAAATTTAAGCCCGATAATGCGTTTCAACAGATTCATCATCATCCTGAAAAAAAAGAGGCTGCCACCAGGCAACCTCTTTTATGCGTTATGACGTGGTTACGCCTTTATTCCACAGTGACTGATTTTGCCAGATTACGCGGCTGATCCACGTCGGTGCCTTTAATCAGCGCCACGTGATAGGCCAGCAATTGCAACGGAACAGTGTAGAAGATAGGAGCGATAACTTCATCAACGTGCGGCATATCAATGATATGCATAGTGTCGCTGCCAACAAACCCCGCATCCTGATCGGCAAAGACATACAGTACACCGCCGCGCGCGCGAACCTCTTCAATGTTGGATTTCAATTTTTCCAACAGTTCATTGTTCGGCGCAATAACGATAACCGGCATATCATCGTCAATCAGGGCCAGTGGGCCGTGTTTCAGTTCACCGGCGGCATAGGCCTCTGCATGGATATAGGAAATCTCTTTGAGCTTAAGCGCGCCTTCCAGGGCAATCGGGTATTGATCGCCACGCCCCAGGAATAACGCGTGATGCTTGTCAGAGAAATCCTCGGCCAGTTGCGCGATACGTTTATCCTGAGACAGCATCTGTTCAATGCGGCTCGGCAGCGTCTGCAGGCCATGGACAATGCTATGTTCGATTGAGGCATCCAGCCCTTTCAGACGGCTCAGTTTCGCCACCAGCATCAACAGAACCGTTAGCTGAGTCGTGAAGGCTTTGGTGGACGCCACGCCAATTTCCGTACCCGCATTCGTCATGATGGCCAGATCGGATTCACGTACCAGCGAGGAGCCAGGAACGTTACAGATAGCCAGCGAGCCCAGATAGCCAAGCTCTTTAGACAAACGCAGCCCCGCCAGGGTGTCTGCCGTTTCACCAGACTGAGAGAGCGTAATCATCAGACTATTGCGACGCACGGCAGATTTGCGGTAACGGAATTCGGAGGCGATTTCCACATCACAGGGTACACCGGCCAGCGATTCAAACCAGTAACGAGAAACCATGCCGGAGTTGTATGAGGTACCGCAGGCAATGATCTGAATATGCTCAACCTTGCTCAGCAGATCATTCGCATGGGAGCCCAGCTCGCTTAAATCCACTTCACCGTGGCTGATACGCCCGGTCAGGGTGTTTTTAATCGCATTCGGCTGCTCATAGATCTCTTTCTGCATATAGTGACGGTAAGCGCCTTTGTCGCCTGCGTCATATTGCAGATTGGATTCAATCTCCTGGCGCTTAACCAGCTCGCCCGTTTTATCAAATACCGTCACGCTGCGACGCGTTACCTCAGCGATATCCCCTTCTTCAAGGAAGATAAAGCGACGGGTTACCGGCAACAGAGCCAGTTGATCGGACGCGATAAAGTTTTCACCCATGCCCAGACCGATAACCATCGGGCTACCAGAACGAGCTGCCAGCAGTGTACTCGGATCGCGGGAATCCATGATAACCGTGCCGTACGCGCCACGCAGTTGCGGGATAGTACGCAGCACAGCATCACGCAGCGTACCGCCTTTCGCCAGCTCCCAGTGCACTAAGTGAGCAATCACTTCTGTATCGGTCTCAGACACAAAAGTGTAGCCACGCGCTTTCAGTTCTTCGCGCAGCGGTTCGTGGTTTTCGATAATGCCGTTGTGTACTACGACGATGTGTTCAGACACATGCGGGTGTGCGTTGCCTTCTGAAGGTTCCCCGTGGGTCGCCCAACGGGTGTGAGCAATACCGGTACCACCGTGTAACGGATGCTCTTCCGCAGCCTGAGCCAGCATCTGTACTTTTCCGAGACGACGCAGACGGGTCATATGACCTTCTGCATCAACCACTGCCAGACCGGCAGAGTCATAACCACGGTATTCCAGACGACGTAAGCCTTCCAGAAGGATTTCAGCAATATCACGCTGCGCAACTGCGCCAACAATTCCACACATAGTTAGATTTCCTGATTATGGCATTGTGCCATGCGTTGTCGCTGACCTGTTTGCCCTTTACGGGCGCCCCGAGCCTTGTAGAGAGTGGGGTTATTTTTATGGTACTGCTTGTCGGGCGGGGGATTATGTTATCCCCTCATCCCTGGTTGCCGGATTACTCCGGCATGAAAATTACTTTTTCTTCACCGGGCGCTGCCAGCCTTTTTTATGGACCTGCGGCACACGGGTTAAGACCAGTTCGTTATCGGCGACATTGCGGGTAACCGTCGTACCTGCCGCAATGGTTGCCCCTTTACCCACGCTCACCGGCGCCACCAGTTGGGTATCGGATCCAACAAACACATCATCACCAATAATGGTCTTGTGTTTATTGGCGCCATCGTAGTTGCAGGTGATGGTTCCCGCGCCGATATTGACGTTGTCGCCAATTTCCGCGTCGCCAAGGTAAGTCAGATGACCCGCTTTCGAGCCTTTGCCCAGACGCGCTTTTTTCATCTCAACAAAGTTGCCTACGTGCGCGCCTTCCTGCAACTCAGCCCCCGGACGCAGGCGGGCAAACGGGCCAATCGTACAGGCGGCTTCAAGCGTGGCATCTTCCAGCACGCTATAAGGACTGATTTCACAGTCATCGCCAATGACGCTATTTTTGATGACACAGCCTGCGCCAATTTTCACGCGGTTGCCGAGTTTGACGTCACCTTCAATAATCACGTTAGCATCAATCTCAACATCCCGCCCATGCGTCAGCGTTCCACGCAGATCGAAGCGGGCCGGGTCGCGCAGCATCACGCCTGCGAGAAGTAATTTTTCAGCCTGTTCAGTTTGATATACACGTTCGAGGCGGGAGAGCTGGAGGCGGTTGTTCACGCCTTCCACTTCGCTCAGGCGCTGCGGATGGACGGCTGCGATTTCATGGCCTTCCTGATAAGCAAGAGCAATAATATCAGTGATGTAATATTCACCCTGCGCATTATTATTGGTGAGCTGACTCAGCCAGCGTTTCATATCGCCGCCGTTAGCTATCAAAATACCGGTATTGATTTCCTGAATCTGGCGCTGCTGCTCAGTCGCATCTTTATGTTCAACAATGCCAGTTACTTTACCGTTCTCACGCGTGATACGGCCGTATCCACTTGGATCATCCAGCTTCACGGTGAGCAGACCAATGCCACCTTGCGGTTTCGCTTCACGCAGACGGGTAAGAGTATCGATCGATATCAGCGGCACATCGCCATACAGCATCAGAATATCTTCGTCGTCGGCGAAGAATGGCGCAGCCTGCTGCATTGCATGCCCGGTGCCCAGTTGTTCAGCCTGTAACACCCAGTTAAGTTTTTCGTCAGGCAGCGTTTGCTTTAACAGATCGCCGCCGTGCCCATAGACAAGGTGTACATGATCGGCGCCTAGATTATTCGCCACATCAATGACATGCTGAACCATCGCTTTCCCTGCAAGGGTATGCAGCACTTTCGGAAGATCGGAATACATGCGTGTGCCTTTGCCAGCGGCAAGGATCACCACACTCATTTTCGTGTTCAACATACGCGTCCTGACTTTAATTTGAGTGGAAGTTTTACTGTTTCACCTTGAAAATTCTACATTTTTTTCAACGCAAAATGGCAAGAAAGTAAAATGCACAACCTGCCTTACCAGATCGTAATTTAGGGCATTTTTTTGGCTTTTACATGGTACTTTATATTCAAAAATGGTGCTTCCTGCATGGATATCGTGAGCAGGACAATGTTTTTGCTATTTTTTTTAGCCATGAATAAAGTCCTGAGCAAAACATTCATGTATCCAATAAAAGTACAGAATTTGCCCATAAAAAAAGCCAGCCTGATAATCAGACTGGCTTTTTGACTTTAAGCCGGTGTTACATCGCTTTTTTGGTCAACTCGATAACGCGCAGTTTCGCAATAGCTTTCGCCAGTTCGGCAGACGCCTGAGCGTAATCCACGTCGCCGTGCGAGCTCTTAATGTGCTCTTCGGCTTTACGTTTCGATTCCAGCGCTCGCGCTTCGTCGAGATCCTGGCCACGAATAGCGGTATCAGCCAGTACGGTCACGTTGCCAGGCTGCACTTCAAGAATGCCGCCGGACAGATAGATAAACTCTTCATGACCGTGCTGTTTCACGATGCGGATCATACCAGGCTTAATGGCGGTGAGCAGCGGCGCGTGACCAGGGTAAATCCCCAGCTCACCTTCGCTACCCGTTACCTGGATTTTCTCGACCAGACCAGAGAACATTTGTTGCTCTGCACTGACGACGTCCAGGTGGTAAGTCATTGCCATATCACCCTCCGATTAAGGCGTTAAAGTTTTTTGGCTTTTTCCACGGCTTCGTCAATGGAACCGACCATGTAGAACGCCTGCTCCGGCAGGTGATCGTATTCGCCTTCCATGATGCCTTTAAAGCCACGGATGGTGTCTTTCAGGGAGACGTATTTACCCGGAGAACCGGTAAATACTTCTGCCACGAAGAACGGCTGGGACAGGAAGCGCTGGATCTTACGCGCACGTGCTACCACCAGTTTGTCTTCTTCTGACAGCTCATCCATACCCAGGATGGCGATGATGTCTTTCAGTTCCTGGTAACGCTGCAGGATAGACTGTACGCCACGCGCAGTGTCGTAGTGCTCCTGACCAACAACCAGAGGATCCAGCTGACGGCTGGTGGAGTCCAGCGGGTCAACGGCCGGGTAAATACCCAGAGACGCGATCTGACGGCTCAGTACCACGGTTGCATCTAAGTGAGCAAAGGTGGTGGCTGGTGACGGGTCAGTCAAGTCATCCGCAGGTACGTATACCGCCTGTACGGAGGTGATAGAACCGGTTTTGGTGGAGGTGATACGTTCTTGCAGAACACCCATCTCTTCCGCCAGAGTCGGCTGATAACCTACCGCTGAAGGCATACGACCCAACAGTGCAGATACTTCTGTACCGGCCAGGGTGTAACGATAGATGTTGTCGACGAACAACAGTACGTCACGACCTTCGTCACGGAATTTCTCTGCCATGGTCAGACCGGTCAGCGCAACGCGCAGACGGTTTCCCGGCGGCTCGTTCATCTGGCCATACACCAGGGATACTTTGTCGATAACGTTGGAGTCGGTCATTTCGTGGTAGAAGTCGTTACCCTCACGAGTACGTTCACCTACGCCCGCAAATACGGAGTAACCGGAGTGCTCGATCGCGATGTTACGGATCAGCTCCATCATGTTTACGGTTTTACCTACACCCGCACCACCGAATAGACCTACTTTACCGCCCTTAGCGAACGGACACATCAGGTCGATTACTTTGATACCGGTTTCCAGCAGTTCCTGAGAGTTTGACAACTCTTCGTAGGAAGGTGCTGCGCGGTGGATCGCCCAACGCTCTTCTTCACCGATGTCGCCTTTCATGTCTACTGGTTCGCCCAGTACGTTCATGATACGACCCAGTGTTGCTTTACCTACCGGGACTTCGATCGGGTGAGCCAGGTCTGTTACTTCCAGACCACGACGCAGACCATCAGAAGAACCCATTGCGATGGTACGTACAACGCCACCGCCGAGCTGCTGCTGAACTTCCAGCACCAGACGCTCTTCACCATTCTTTACCTCAAGTGCATCGTACACTCGTGGTACGGCATCCTGAGGGAACTCGACGTCCACCACGGCGCCGATTACCTGGATAATTTTTCCAGTAGCCATCTTGAATCCTCTACGAAATTCGTAAACCTGGTTAAACCGCGGCGGCCCCCGAGACGATCTCGGTGAGTTCCTGAGTAATGCTGGCCTGACGAGCTTTGTTGTAAACCAACTGCAGCTCTTTAATCAGGCTGCCGCCATTATCGGTCGCGGCTTTCATCGCCACCATACGTGCGGCCTGCTCGCTGGCCAGGTTTTCAACAACACCCTGATAAACCTGAGATTCCACATAACGACGCAGGAGAGTATCCAGCAGCGCCTTCGGATCAGGTTCATACAGATAATCCCAGGATTTACGCTTCAACTCTTCATCTTCTTCTGCCGGTAATGGCAGCAGTTGAGTGATGGTTGGAACCTGAGACATGGTGTTGATAAATTTGTTGCTGACAATATAAAGCTTGTCCAGACGACCTTCGTCGTAGGCCTGCAACATCACTTTAACCGAGCCGATCAGTTCGGACAGAGATGGGTTATCACCCATACCGGTCACCTGGGCGACAACGTTGCCACCAACGGAATTAAAGAAAGACACGCCTTTCGAGCCGATCATCGCGAGGTCGCTCTGAACGCCTTTATCGGACCATGCTTTCATATCCGCCAGTACTTTCTTGAACAGGTTAATGTTCAAGCCGCCACACAGACCACGGTCGGTCGACACCACCAGGTAGCCCACGCGCTTAACGTCGCGTTCTTCCAGGTAAGGGTGCTTATATTCCAGATTACCGTTCGCAAGGTGACCAATCACTTTGCGCATGGTATCTGCATAAGGACGGCTGGCCGCCATGCGATCCTGCGATTTACGCATTTTGGAAGCGGCGACCATTTCCATCGCTTTAGTGATCTTTTGCGTGTTCTGGACGCTTGCGATCTTACTACGTATCTCTTTTGCGCCGGCCATGAGCTTCTCCTCAATGCCTTGCGGCCTGCCCTAAGGCAGGCCACCAGACGTTACCAGGATTGGGTTGCTTTGAAGGAATCGAGGATGCCTTTCAGCTTGCCTTCGATTTCGTCGTTATAGCCACCGGACTGGTTGATCTCTTGCATCAACGGAGCGTGGTCACGGTCAACGTAAGCCAGCAGAGCGGCTTCGAAGCTACCGATTTTCGCCAGTTCTACATCCGCCAGATAACCACGTTCTGCTGCGAACAGAACCAGAGACTGCTGCGCAACGGACATCGGCGCATACTGTTTCTGTTTCAGCAGCTCGGTCACTTTCTGACCGTGGTCAAGCTGTTTACGGGTTGCATCGTCAAGGTCAGATGCAAACTGGGAGAACGCTGCCAGTTCACGATACTGCGCCAGCGCGGTACGGATACCACCGGACAGTTTCTTCATGATCTTGGTTTGCGCTGCGCCACCAACACGGGATACGGAGATACCCGGGTTAACCGCAGGACGAATACCGGCGTTAAACAGGTTGGTTTCCAGGAAGATCTGACCATCGGTAATCGAAATTACGTTGGTCGGAACGAACGCGGAAACGTCACCCGCCTGCGTTTCGATAATCGGCAGAGCGGTCAGAGAGCCGGTTTTCCCAGTCACTTCACCTTTGGTGAAGGCTTCAACGTATTCGGCGTTAACACGCGCAGCACGCTCCAGCAGACGAGAGTGGAGGTAGAATACGTCGCCCGGGAATGCTTCACGTCCTGGCGGACGACGGAGCAGCAGGGAAATCTGACGGTAAGCAACGGCCTGTTTAGACAGGTCATCATAAATGATCAGCGCATCTTCACCGCGGTCACGGAAGTATTCACCCATTGCGCAGCCTGCATACGGAGCCAGGTATTGCAGTGCGGCAGATTCAGATGCGGTTGCAACCACAACGATGGTGTTAGCCAGCGCGCCGTGTTCTTCCAGTTTACGTACCACGTTAGAAATGGTGGACGCTTTCTGGCCGATAGCCACGTAGACGCACTTGATGCCGGAATCACGCTGGTTGATGATGGCGTCGATGGCCAGAGCGGTTTTACCGGTCTGACGGTCACCGATGATCAATTCACGCTGACCACGACCGATTGGGATCATGGCGTCAACGGATTTATAACCAGTCTGTACCGGCTGATCGACGGATTGACGTTCGATAACGCCCGGTGCGATAGCTTCAACAGCAGAGAAGCCGTCGTGCTCCAGCGGACCTTTACCATCAATCGGCGCACCCAGAGTGTTCACAACGCGGCCCAGCAGACCACGACCAACCGGAACTTCCAGGATACGACCCGTACATTTAACCTTCATGCCTTCGGCGAGGTCAGCATACGGACCCATCACAACTGCACCCACGGAGTCGCGCTCCAGGTTCAGTGCGATAGCGTAACGGTTACCCGGCAGGGAAATCATCTCACCCTGCATACAATCGGCCAGGCCGTGAATGCGGATAACACCGTCACTTACAGAAACAATAGTACCTTCGTTGTGAGCTTCACTCACAACACTGAACTGAGCAATGCGCTGCTTGATCAGTTCGCTGATTTCGGTGGAATTCAGTTGCATGCTCCAGTCCCCTTAAGACTGCAAGACGTCTGCGAGGCGTTCAAGACGGCCGCGTACGCTACCATCAATGACCATATCACCCGCACGGATGATAACACCTGCCATTACAGACTTATCGATTTTGCAATTCAGCTTAACTTTGCGTGACAGACGTTTTTCCATCGCGGCGCTGATTTTCGAAAGCTGTTCTTCACTCAGTGCGGTCGCAGAGGTCACTTCGACTTCTGCGATAGCCTCGCTGGCTGCACGCAATTGAACAAACTGCTCAAGAACATCAGGAAGCACTTTAAGACGACCATTTTCAGCCATCACCCGAATCAGGTTCTGACCGTTGTCGTCAAGTTGCTCCCCACAGACTGCGATAAACGACTCGGCAAGCGTTTCCGGCGCAATAGCACCGGAGAGAAGCTCTGCCATATGTTCGTTTTTCGTCACCTCGGCCGCGAACGCCAGCATATCCTGCCAGCGATCAACACCCTGGTGTTCGACAGCAAAGTCAAAAGCTGCTTTGGCGTAGGGGCGAGCTACCGTTACAAATTCAGACATCGGCCCCTCCCTCCTTACAGTTCAGCGACCAGTTTATTCACGATGTCGCTGTTAGCAGCTTCATCCACGGAACGCTCGATGATCTTCTCGGCGCCGGCAACAGCCAGCAGAGCCACTTGTTTACGCAGCTCTTCGCGAGCACGTTTACGCTCGGCGTCAATTTCCGCCTGAGCCTGCGCCACGATTTTGTTACGTTCCTGCTCGGCTTCTGCTTTCGCTTCGTCCAGGATCTGAGCGCGGCGTTTGTTCGCCTGCTCAATGATGACCTGAGCTTCTGCTTTCGCTTTTTTCAGCTGGTCGGTCGCATTGGCCTGTGCAAGGTCCAAATCCTTCTTAGCTCGTTCCGCAGAAGCCAAACCGTCAGCGATTTCTTTCTGACGTTTTTCAATGGCTGCCATTAATGGCGGCCATACATACTTCATGCAGAACAGAACGAACAGGACAAACGCGATGGCCTGGCCGAGGATTGTTGCGTTTAGATTCACAGCACAATGCCTCTTATCTGGTTAACGTTCTAAATACTTGCTGTAAAAAGCAACCCTTACTACGCGACAGCAAACATCACGTACAGACCCAGACCTACAGCGATCATCGGGATTGCGTCCACCAGACCCATAACGATAAAGAACTGAGTACGCAGAAGAGGAATCAGATCAGGTTGACGCGCTGCGCCTTCCAGGAATTTACCCCCGAGGATGCCGATACCGATCGCAGCACCGATTGCCGCCAGACCCATCATAATAGCGGCAGCCATGTACAGCAGATCCATATTCAGGTTTTCCATGACAGTCTCCAGATTGTTTCAGTTAAAACGTAGTAGTGTTGTTAAAAATCAATGCTCTTCAGACGCCATCGACAGATAGACGATCGTCAGAACCATGAAAATGAAGGCTTGCAGCGTAATAATCAGGATGTGGAAAATGGCCCATGGCACATTCAGGATCCACTGTGACCACCACGGCAACAGACCAGCAATCAGAATGAAAATCAACTCACCGGCATACATGTTGCCGAACAGTCGCAGACCGAGAGAAACCGGTTTGGACAGCAGGCTAACACCTTCCAGGATAAGGTTGACCGGGATAAACACCGGGTGGTTGAACGGCTGGAGTGTCAGCTCTTTAGCAAAACCACCCAGGCCTTTCATTTTGATGCTGTAGAACAGAATCAGGATAAATACGCCCAACGCCATCGACAGGGTGATGTTCACGTCCGCAGACGGCACCACGCGCAGCGCAGGCAGACCCAGTACATGCTCAGCAATGTACGGCAGCAGGTCGATAGGCAGCAAATCCATCAGGTTCATCAGGAATACCCAGACGAAAATCGTCAGGGCCAGTGGCGCGATAAGCTTACTTTTGCCGTGGTACATGTCTTTCACGCTACCGTGGACAAAACCAATAACCAGCTCAATCGCGGTCTGGAATTTCCCCGGGACGCCGCTGGTGGCCTTTTTGGCTACGCTACGGAACATCACCAGGAACAACAGACCCAGAACCACCGAGAAAAACATGGAGTCAATGTTGAGAGTCCAGAAGGTGGCCGGGGGGTTATGCGGATCCACCAGCGAAAGCGTACGAAGGTCAATCTGAAGGTTATTCAGATGGTGGCCTATGTACTCCTGCGGTGTTGAGATTTCTCCTGCAGACATGATGCCTCTTACCCTTTGTTGTTAATTACAGCGGGTGCCAGTATCTGAACAACCAGCACCGAAACCCACGTGACTATCAGCGGTAAAAACACCGCCTTTAAAACTGCCAGCGCCACCACCAGCAACACGAATGTTGCTAACACCTTGAACACTTCGCCGAAGGCAAAGGACCAGGCCACTCGGCCTCTGGCTGGTGTATGCGCCTGATGACGCCAGGCAAAAATCATAAACAACATATTCGGCAGAAAGACTGCCATACCGCCGCACACGGCGGAAGTGCCCCAGAAGGGGTCTTTGAGGCTAAACAGCAATCCGCTTGCTATTACCGCCAGAAACTGAATAAGCAGAAGCCTGCGAGCAACATTTCGACCCAAGAGCGACACAGACATCACTTTTAACTCCTGCTCACTTCGAGGTAGGCCGCGTGTCGTATAAAACGTTCTTTAAGGCCCGGAGTCAAGCATCAAAAAGCGGTCAAATTATACGGTGCGGCCTCGTGATTTCAAACAATAAGTAGCGAAAAGGTGAATAAATGTTTAAATAATTTTCCCGAGGGCTATTTTTCAACTTTTAGCGAAACTGTGAACCATCAGACACAATGTTGAATAACGCGAAATACCTGTTGCTAAAGCGTGCACCAGATCACAAATTAAACATTTATGCGCTCGCCAAAATATTGCCATCAGGAATTTGCGCCTTTTCATCTTTTTGATATTACAGATGATTACTGACAACTCTTTTTAAAACAGCTCGGTATACAATAAAAACCTTTCATTGACATTTATAATAATCATTTAACATTCATCAATACGTGCGAATGTCGATTTTTAGCAGACTGATATTTTCGCTGTTGACTATTTTCATGGTTAAGCAAAATTACGGCGTTAAAACTTAGAAAAAACGAAGTGAAATATGCGTTAAATGTAACCGAACGTATCACTGTTTTTTACGCCGTTTTTTAACATTCAGAAAACAGCACGAATTCTACATTTTTTGATAAAAATTAAATTTTGTTTGCCTTAATGACCACGAGATGTCGGTCACCCTCAAGGTGAGGCACGTGTAATTTGACGATAGATTCTACTGAAAACTGAGCAGGCAGCGTGTCAATTTCATCATTTGGAATCAACCCCTTAAGGGCATAGAACTTGCCTTGTGTTCCAGGCAGATGCTGGCACCAGTTCACCATGTCATTCAATGATGCGAATGCCCGGCTGATGACGCCATCAAAAGGCGGCTCGGCCGGAAAATCTTCAACGCGGCTCTGTACGGGAGTGATGTTCGGCAAATGAAGCTCATGCTGAACCTGGCGCAGAAAACGGACACGTTTACCCAGGCTATCCAGCAGGGTGAAGTGTGCATCAGGAAGAACAATAGATAACGGGATCCCCGGCAGGCCTGGCCCCGTTCCGACATCGATAAACCGCTCCCCCTGCAAGTGCGGCGCAACCACGATGCTATCGAGGATATGGCGAATCAGCATCTCGTTCGGGTCACGTACGGAAGTCAGATTGTAGGCTTTGTTCCATTTGTGGAGCATTTCGACATAGGCTACCAGCTGGTTTTTCTGGTGATCGGTGAGCGAAATACCTGCTTCATCGAGCAGACGAGAAAGTTTATTGAGCACGGTGATTACCTGTCTGAAAAATATACCCGGTGGCGTTAACGCTTACCGGGCTTTAAATCTGTTGTGCTGACAGGCAACGCACTCTCTGTCAGCACATGTTGCGTGAAGAGTATCAGGCGCTACGGCGCAGCATACCCTGTTTTTTCAACCAGACCAGCAGAATGGAGATCGCGGCAGGTGTGATCCCGGAAATACGCGATGCCTGTCCGATGGAGGCCGGTTTGTGATCGTTTAGTTTCGCGATCACTTCATTCGACAGGCCGCTGACCTGACGGTAATCCAGCGATGCAGGTAACAGCGTATTCTCGTTACGCTGCTGTTTTTCAATTTCATCCTGCTGACGTGCGATATAACCCTCGTACTTCACCTGAATCTCAACCTGCTCAGCCGCCTGTTCGTCGCTCAGACCTGGAACGAACGGTGCCAGTTGTACCAGTTGGTCGTAAGTCATTTCCGGGCGACGCAACAGATCTTCACCGCTGGCTTCACGAGACAGCGGTGCCGTCAGGTTTTTATTCACTTCCGGCGCAGCTTCCGAGGTTGGGTTCACCCAGATAGATTTCAGACGCTGACGTTCACGTTCGATATTTTCGAGTTTCTCGTTGTAGCGCGCCCAGCGTTCGTCGTCCACGAGGCCAAGCTCACGGCCGATTTCGGTCAGACGCAGATCGGCGTTATCTTCACGCAGCATCAGGCGATATTCGGCACGGGAGGTGAACATGCGGTACGGTTCTTTGGTACCCAGAGTGCAAAGATCGTCGACCAGTACGCCCAGATAAGCCTGAGAACGTGCCGGCGCCCAGCCCTCTTTCTCGGCAGAGAAGCGTGCTGCGTTCAGACCAGCCAACAGCCCCTGGGCCGCTGCCTCTTCGTAGCCAGTGGTGCCGTTGATTTGGCCGGCAAAGAACAGTCCATGGATATATTTACTCTCCAGGGTCGGTTTCAGGTCACGCGGGTCGAAGAAATCGTACTCAATGGCATAGCCAGGGCGAACGATTTTGGCGTTTTCCATCCCCTGCATAGAACGCACAATTTGCATCTGCACATCGAACGGCAGGCTGGTGGAGATACCGTTCGGATAAATTTCGTTAGAAGTCAGCCCTTCCGGTTCAAGGAAGATCTGGTGCTGGTTGCGATCGGCAAAGCGCATCACTTTATCTTCGATCGACGGGCAGTAGCGGGGGCCGATCCCTTCGATCACGCCAGCGTACATCGGGCTGCGATCGAGATTATTGCGGATCACGTCATGGGTTTTCTCATTGGTGTGCGTGATGTAGCACGGAACCTGCTGCGGATGCTGAGCCACATTGCCCATGAACGAGAAGACCGGCATCGGGTTGTCGCCATGCTGCTGCGCCAGAACGCTGAAATCAATAGTCCGTGCGTCAATACGCGGCGGCGTCCCGGTTTTCAGGCGGCTTACGCGCAGCGGTAGTTCACGCAGACGACGAGAAAGGGGAATGGACGGCGGATCGCCTGCACGGCCACCGCTGTAGTTATCCAGCCCGATGTGAATCTTGCCGTCAAGGAATGTCCCGACGGTCAAAACGACCGCTTTAGCGCGGAATTTCAGGCCCATCTGGGTGACTGCACCCACCACGCGATCGTTTTCCACAATCAGATCTTCTACCGCCTGCTGGAAGATCATCAAATTTGGCTGGTTTTCCAGCGCGGTACGCACAGCCTGACGGTAAAGTACGCGATCTGCCTGTGCTCGGGTCGCACGGACTGCCGGGCCTTTACTGCCGTTTAGTATCCTAAACTGGATACCCGCCTGATCGATCGCTTTTGCCATCAGACCGCCGAGTGCATCCACTTCTTTTACCAGGTGTCCTTTCCCAATACCGCCAATGGCCGGGTTGCAACTCATTTGCCCCAGCGTGTCGATATTGTGTGTCAAAAGCAGAGTCTGTTGACCCATACGCGCTGCGGCCATCGCGGCCTCAGTGCCTGCATGACCCCCGCCAATGATGATGACGTCAAAAGGATCCGGATAAAACATGGTGTATTGCCTCGCGTAAAGCGGTTAGAAAGTGGATTGATGCCTGGGCCGTGGATTCTACTCAACTTTAGCTCAGTGAGAAAGCATCAGGATCCCGGGTATTAAAAAGAAGATCTTTATATAGAGAGATCTGTTTTACTGTGATCTCTTATTAGGATCGCCCTGTCTTGTGGATAACCCGGATCCTGATATGAAGATCATGATGTTAGCCTGGATCATTAGCTGTGAATGATCGGTGATCCTGGTCAGTATAAGCTGGGATCAGAATGGGTAGTTATACACAACTCAAAAACTAAGCGACGGTTATACTTTGGATAACTACCGGTTGATCAACGCTTTTAAGCATAGTTATCCACACTCGATCGCGCGATCTTTAATCGATATTGAGTAAATTAATCCAGGATCCGAGCCAAATTTCAGCCGGATCTTCAGGAATGTCATGATCAAGGATGTTGATCTTCGCTGTTTCACCTAACTGTTTTGCCCCACAGGCTTTCAATGAAACCTCGAGTTTTTCAATCGCACCGCAAAAGGTGTCGTATTCGCGGCTGCCGATACCAATCGCGCCAAAGCGTACGGCAGAAAGGTCAGGTTTTTGTTCATTAAGATCGTCATAAAACGGCTGGATGTTATCCGGCAGATCGCCTGCGCCATGGGTAGAACTCACCACCAGCCAGGTTCCTGACTGCGGCAGATCTTCCAGTAACGGGCCGTGCAGGGTTTCGGTTGTAAAGCCTGCTTCTTCCAGTTTTTCCGCCAGGTGTTCCGCTACATATTCTGCGCCACCCAGGGTACTGCCACTAATAAGCGTAATATCTGCCATCAGGTCCACTCCGGTTATGAGCTGCGTATTGTACGCTGTGAATGGGCTGGGATCTACCTGTGGACAATATGGGTATTAACGGTGGGGTAAAACGCCCTGTTACGGGCGGATCGTACGCATGATGGGGTTTTGCAAAGAGATCAGCGTTTCAGTGGACTGGATTTCATCAATTGTTTGGATCTTGTTGATAAGCACCTGTTGCAGAGCATCGATCGAGCGGCACATGACTTTAATAAAAATGCTGTAGTGGCCGGTGGTGTAGTAGGCTTCTGTCACCTCTTCCAGGCTTTCCAGGCGCGCCAGTGCGGAGGGATAGTCTTTTGCGCTTTTAAGGATAATGCCGATAAAGCAGCAGACGTCATAACCTAATTGTTTGGGGCTGACGTCAATCCGCGCGCCGGTAATAATCCCCGCCTGCTTCATTTTCTCTACGCGAACGTGAATTGTCCCCGGGCTTACACCGAATTGCTTGGCAAGCTCAGCGTAAGCAGTACGCGCATTCGCCATTAAGGCGTCAAGGATGCCTCGGTCCAGATTGTCGATCTGATAATTTTCCATAGGTTTTTCTTATGATGAATAAACATTCTTCCTATTTTAGCGGCTCATTTTAACGAATCAAAACCCTCTCCGGCTTTTTTGTTGTTGATTATTGAATAAAGGCGAGATTTTGTTGCTTAATCGTTTGCAACAGAACAAAGGAGTTAAAAAATGAAATCCGCTTACATCAGCAAACAACGTCAGATCGTATTCGTGAAGTCGCATTTTTCCCGCCAGCTTGAAGAAAAACTGGGGCTAATTGAAGTTCAGGCACCGATTCTAAGCCGTGTAGGAGATGGGACTCAGGATAACCTGTCGGGCTGTGAAAAAGCGGTACAGGTAAAAGTCAAAAACCTGCCGGATGCGCAATTTGAAGTTGTCCACTCGCTGGCCAAATGGAAACGTCAGACGCTGGGACAACATGATTTCAGCGCTGGCGAAGGGCTGTACACGCACATGAAAGCCCTGCGTCCGGATGAAGACCGCCTCTCCCCAATCCATTCTGTTTATGTTGATCAATGGGACTGGGAACGCATACTGGGTGATGGCGAACGCCACACCGGCACGCTGAGATCGACGGTTGAAGCCATCTATGCCGGAATCAAAGCAACCGAAGCGGCAGTGAGCAAAGAGTTTGGCCTGACGCCCTTCCTGCCAGCGCAGATCCACTTTGTGCACAGCGAAGAGCTACTGAGCCGTTATCCGGGGCTGGACGCAAAAGGGCGTGAACGCGCAATAGCCAAAGATCTGGGCGCAGTCTTTCTGATGGGGATTGGCGGGAAACTCAGCGATGGTCAGCGACACGATGTCCGTGCACCGGATTACGACGACTGGAGTACGCCCGGTGAGACAGGTTTGCACGGCCTGAACGGTGATATCCTGGTATGGAACCCGGTACTGGAAGATGCGATTGAGCTCTCTTCTATGGGGATCCGCGTAGATGCTGATGCACTGAAACGTCAGCTTAACATCACGGGTGATGAAGATAGTCTGCGTCTCGACTGGCACCAGGCGTTGTTGCGCGGTGAGATGCCGCAAACGATCGGTGGTGGTATTGGCCAGTCTCGTTTGACGATGCTGCTACTGCAACTGCCGCACATCGGCCAGGTTCAGTGTGGCGTATGGCCAGCACAGGTTCGCGAGACCGTCGACGCGTTGCTGTAATTAGCGGCGCCAGCGCCTGAGCAGACGGCTTCTCATCCCGGTATCAAAGCGCCAGATATGATCGAAGATGCGCATGATGCCGGGTTTTCCGTGTGCTGACATCGCAACGGCGTGAAAACGGTGCTGGTGTACAGCCTGTAGTTCCTTGACCTTGCCTATCACATCGTCCGGCAGGCGCTGGGCGATAAAGTCAGAGATGACCACCGCGTCGGCGTCATACCACTCCCCGCCCTGCATGCGTTCAATAATGGCGCGAAAGCAGCTCGCTAAATCCGTACCGCCGCGAAAACGCTGGCTCAGAAAGCGGATAGCGTGCTCCAGCCCTTGCTGGCAGGTCAGCTCATAACGCACGACCTCGCTGGAAAACAGCATAATAAAGCAGCGTCGTTTGTCTGCCAGCGCCACGCGCATCAGCGCCAGGCAGAAGGCTTTTGCGCACTGTTCATTGAACCCGCCCATCGAACCGGATGTGTCCACACACACAATAAACGGCCCGCGCGGCTGTTCATCGAAATCCTGATGAATAACCGGGCGCTCAACTTCTCTTTCCCGCCAGGCATCGCCATGCAGGCGGTAGGTCAGCAGTTGTTTCTCTACCAGCCGACGGTAGAACTCATATTCCAGCTCGGTAATACCCAGCGTCGCCAGTTCCGGCGGCAACAGACGCAGGATATCGTCACTTTGATGCAGCCCGTCAACCTGCTCCGGTACGGTAGAGGGTTCGCGCACCAGCATACGGAAGGTTTCCATGGGGGCATCTTTGCGCGGAACGGATTTTGCCTCACGGGATCGCCCAAGTTGTTCCGCCAGTTGCTTGAGTTCCGGCTGCTCGGTCAGGAAGTCACCGTATTGCACGATAAGTCGGTAATCGCCGCGCTTAATTTGCCCGGCGCTCATATCCCATAACCGCCCGGCGGCATTTTCGTTTTCAATCAGTACCGGTTCAAGCTGGCCGCTTAGGGTCATGCGTTCCTGTACTTCACTGAGTAACTGCTCGCGTTCCTCTTCCAGGAGTTGCTGATTAAACGTGGTTGTCTGTACCACCAGGCTTAACCGCCAGCGCTGTAAGAAAAGCGTTTGTAACGCCGGGGTAAAGGTCGGGTTGTCCTTCACCATGGTGTTTGCCTGCGCGGAAAACGGCGAGCGAAGCTTATCCAGAAGCGTCAGAATTTGCGGCAACTGAACGACGAACTGTGAAGTGGAAAGCAACTGACTCTGCTGATAGCAGAGCACTTCTTCGGCAAGTTCTGGCGGCACCTGTGTCTCTTTCAGGTGATTTTTCAGCGCTTCGCGCCAGCGGGGGACATCTTCGGTAATGACGTGCTTGAGTTTGGGGAATTTTTCAAAGAAAACAGCCAACTGGGGGGAGGCCAGTAAGGCGACGATAAGCTCTTCAACTATCGTCTCCTCACTGATAGCCAGCAGGGCATTTAGTGCATCCAGCGTCAGCATTGAAGCGCCTGTTGTATCTGCGCGCGCACGTCCTGCAGGCTGGCTTCAATGCGACCCAACCAGTCGCCAGGAATGAACAGGCATTTTTGCTGTTCGCTAAAACGGGTGTGCTGCTGGTGCCAGAGCGTGTCGAGCGCTTCCAGTTGCTGCTTTATTTCTTCCGGCACATGGGTTGCCGTTCCACCTGGTAAAGCAAGACGGGAACCCTGCAGGCTGATATCGCGGATCAACAGATGCAAACTGGTGTCGACTTCAAGGTTAAGGATCTGCGCGAAGCCAATGCCGTTAAGTTTGCCACGGATCTCCCCGCCTTTTGCCAGCCACTGGGCCAGCGCGGCGCGTTCGATAGTCACATGAATGACCTGCATGTCATGTAATTTTAACGGTTGCTGGAGCAACAATGTCAGCGTGCTGTCTTGCAGATCTTCCGGCAAATCGTAATGCGGACGACGGCTGAACATGCCGCCCTGGCGCGAAACTTTGAGGGCCGTTTTGTCGCTGTGCTGCTGCTGGAGCTGGATGTTGCGCTGCGCAATCGCGCCCAGTTGCGTCAGCATGGATTGCTGCTGCCACGCGTGCCCGGTCATCAATATTTCCAACTGATTTTGCATCAGACGCATGCTTTCAGCGTCATGCCACAGGCAGTCTTTCAGCAAGATCAAATCCACAGGGGCCACCGCATCGCGTCCGCTGAAAAAGGCGCTAGCCTGAAGCAGACGAATGGCCTTTTTCCAGCGACGGTCAGAGACATAAGGCGCAGTAGGTAAGTTATCAAGCTGCTGGCGTAGCATGAAAATCAGCTCAAAAACGGCGTCGGGTAGCTTCACCTGCACGATTTCCTGCTGCCAGCGCGCATAATCCTCATCGCTGATTTGCAGATCAGCTGGCACCGGATTATCGCTTTCATCCTGCTGGCTGATGAGCATTGAGCGGAAGTTACTCTTATCCTGCACTTTATCGAGCCACAGGCGAATCAACATGCGGTCATAGAGTGCTTCGAGGCTGCTGTCAGCCTCGGGCAGTTCGTTAGATGCCGCCACCAGCAAACGCATGGGGATTTTCTCTTCCAGCGCGCCGTTGCGAAAGCGACGTTCGTTAATGGCGGTTAATAGCGTATTCAGGATCGCCGGGCCGGCTTTCCAGATTTCGTCCAGAAACACAATCTCCGCTTCCGGCAGATAGCCATGTGTTAAACGTTCATAACGCCCTTCATCTTTCAGCGCCTGAATAGAAAGAGGACCAAACACCTCTTCGGGTGTGGAGAAGCGGGTCATCAGATATTCAAAAGCGCGGGCATTTTTAAAGGCGAATTTCAGGCGGCGGGCGATCAGGCTTTTGGCGATACCCGGCGGGCCGAGCAGAAAGACGCTTTCACCACTTAACGCGGCCAGCAGACACAGGCGAATAGCGTGGCTACGCTCAAAAAGACCTTTTTCCAGCGCGCTACTTAAGCGGGAAATTCTTTCTGCTAATAAATGTGAGTGAGCCATAATTGATTTGCATCCTTTCGCCGCGATTCCGGCTTGCAACTGCGAGTATAGACGTTTCGATAAAGGCTTGTAATAGACTGAACAACGGCATCATTTTCTTTGCGCCAGGTTAATACGGTCGCAATTAGGGGGTACGATTTCATAAATAATCGTGCATACTGTGCGCTTTTTGTGGGCCAAGGGACTAAGCACACATTTGTCATTCAAACAAAAGATTAGTCTATGAGCACTGATAATAAGCAATCGTTGCCCGCGATAACACTCGCGGCTATTGGGGTTGTCTACGGTGATATCGGCACCAGCCCGCTTTATACACTTCGTGAATGTTTGTCAGGTCAATTTGGTTTTGGGGTTGAACGCGACGCCGTCTTCGGCTTTTTGTCGCTCATCTTCTGGCTGCTGATACTGGTCGTCTCGGTTAAATACCTAACTTTTGTCATGCGTGCAGATAACGCGGGTGAAGGTGGGATCTTAACGCTGATGTCGCTGGCAGGACGCAATACCTCCGCCAGAATGACCTCCGTGCTTGTTATCATGGGGCTTATTGGCGGCAGTTTCTTCTATGGTGAAGTGGTCATTACTCCCGCCATCTCAGTGATGTCGGCTATAGAAGGGCTCGAAATCGTTGCACCATCGCTGGATACGTGGATTGTTCCGTTGTCCATTTTGGTGCTCACGCTGCTGTTTATGATCCAAAAGCACGGCACAGGGCTGGTGGGCAAACTCTTTGCTCCCATCATGCTGGCCTGGTTTTTGATTCTGGCGGTGCTGGGTGCGCGCGGTATTATCAGCAACCCTGAGGTGCTGCAGGCGCTTAACCCGGCCTGGGCGGTCAATTTCTTCCTTCAATACAAAGCCGTCTCGTTTGTTGCGCTGGGCGCGGTGGTACTTTCTATCACCGGGGTAGAGGCGTTGTATGCGGATATGGGCCATTTCGGTAAGCTGCCCATTCGCCTTGCGTGGTTTATCGTGGTGTTGCCATCACTGGCGCTGAATTACTTTGGTCAGGGGGCGTTGCTGCTGAAAACCCCGGAAGCGATCAAAAACCCGTTCTTCCTGCTGGCTCCAGAATGGGCCCTGATTCCGATGTTGATCATCGCAACGCTGGCGACGGTCATTGCGTCTCAGGCGGTTATCTCGGGCGTGTTCTCTCTGACACGCCAGGCAGTGCGTCTGGGTTATCTCTCGCCAATGCGCATTATCCATACGTCGGAGATGGAATCCGGACAGATCTACATTCCCTTTATTAACTGGCTGCTCTACTTCGCGGTTGTTATCGTGATCGTGAGTTTTGAACACTCCAGTAACCTGGCGGCGGCTTATGGTATTGCGGTGACCGGTACAATGGTGCTGACGTCGATTCTTTCTATGACCGTGGCGCGCAAGAACTGGCACTGGAACAAAATGGTTGTCGGTCTGTTGCTTACCATGTTCCTGTGTATAGATGTGCCGCTTTTCTCGGCTAACCTCGATAAGTTGCTGTCCGGCGGCTGGTTACCGTTGAGTCTGGGTCTGGTCATGTTCATCGTGATGACCACATGGAAGAGCGAGCGTTTCCGCCTGCTGCGGCGCATGCATGAGCACGGCAACTCACTGGAAGCGATGATTGCCTCGCTGGAAAAATCGCCGCCGGTGCGAGTTCCGGGTACGGCGGTATATATGTCCCGCGCGCTGAATGTGATTCCGTTTGCTATGTTGCATAACCTGAAACATAACAAAGTACTGCATGAACGTGTGATCCTGCTGACGCTACGTACAGAAGATGCGCCCTATGTGCACAATGTGCGTCGTGTGCAGATTGAGCAACTCTCGCCGACGTTCTGGCGTGTGGTAGCCAGCTATGGCTGGCGTGAAACGCCAAATGTGGAAGAGGTATTCCACCGCTGCGGTCTGGAAGGGCTCAGTTGCCGCATGATGGAGACATCCTTCTTTATGTCGCATGAGTCGCTGATTGTGGGTAAACGGCCCTGGTATCTACGGCTGCGTGGCAAGTTATACCTCCTGTTGCAACGCAATGCGCTGCGTGCGCCGGACCAGTTTGAAATCCCACCCAACCGGGTTATCGAACTCGGTACGCAGGTTGAAATTTAACGCCTTTTAAAACCCCTCTTCGTGAGGGGTTTTTGCTATTTATCTCCCGCAATTTTATTTAAGTAAGATAACTTGTGTTTTCTTTCTGCAATGCGCGCGAAACGTTTCGATTTCGATCACAATTCTGTAATGCCATGGTGGTTTTCTGAACATTCTCAGGTCTACACTGAGATCAGCGAAACGTTTCGCTAATGGAGCATAAAATGAAAAAAGGTACTGTTCTCAACGCTGAAATCTCGTCGGTCATCTCCCGTCTTGGGCATACCGATACGCTGGTGGTTTGTGATGCAGGCTTGCCTGTGCCGAAAAGCACCGCGCGTATTGATATGGCATTAACCCAGGGGGTTCCATCCTTTATGCAGGTACTGGAGGTGGTCACCGCCGAGATGCAGGTTGAAGCAGCTATCCTCGCGTCGGAAATCGAACAGCAGAATCCACAGCTCCACGAAACGTTGCTCAATCACATTGAGCAGCTGCAGCAACACCAGGGGAATACCATAGAAGTTCGTTATGTTTCACACGAACAATTTAAAAAACACACCGCGGACAGTCAGGCGGTGATTCGCAGCGGGGAATGTTCCCCGTATGCGAATATCATTCTCTGTGCTGGCGTCACCTTCTGAGGCCATCATGGACGCATTACTGCAACTCAAAGGGATCGATAAAGCGTTCCCGGGCGTGAAAGCCCTGTCTGGCGCCGCGTTAAATGTTTATCCCGGCCGCGTCATGGCGCTGGTCGGCGAAAATGGCGCGGGCAAATCCACGATGATGAAAGTCCTGACCGGCATCTATACCCGTGATGCCGGTTCATTGCTGTGGCTGGGTAAAGAGACCACCTTTACCGGGCCGAAATCCTCGCAAGAAGCCGGCATCGGCATTATTCACCAGGAACTCAACCTGATCCCCCAGCTCACCATTGCCGAAAATATCTTTATCGGTCGTGAATTCGTTAACCGCTTTGGCAAAATCGACTGGAAAAAGATGTATGCCGAAGCCGATAAGCTGCTGCTTAAACTGAATCTCCGCTTTAAAAGCGACAGGCTGGTGGGTGAGCTTTCCATTGGCGATCAACAGATGGTCGAGATTGCGAAGGTCCTGAGTTATGAGTCGCAGGTCATCATTATGGATGAACCGACCGATGCCCTGACCGATACCGAAACTGAATCCCTTTTCCGCGTCATTCGCGAATTGAAAGCGCAAGGGCGCGGGATTGTCTATATCTCTCACCGTATGAAAGAGATCTTCGAGATTTGCGATGATGTGACCGTGTTCCGCGACGGCCAGTTTATCGCCGAGCGTGAAGTTGCAACGCTGACCGAAGATACGCTTATCGAAATGATGGTTGGACGCAAACTGGAAGATCAATACCCGCGCCTCGATAAAGCGCCGGGCGATATCCGTCTGAAAGTAGATAACCTGTGCGGTCCAGGCGTGAACAATGTGAGTTTTACCCTGCGCAAAGGGGAGATTCTGGGCGTGGCGGGCCTGATGGGCGCCGGGCGTACCGAACTGATGAAAGTGCTTTATGGCGCGCTGCCGCGCACCAGCGGGAGCGTCACGCTGGATGGCCATGAAGTTGTTACCCGTTCACCGCAGGATGGCCTGGCGAACGGTATCGTCTACATCTCCGAAGACCGCAAGCGCGATGGTTTAGTGCTGGGTATGTCGGTTAAAGAGAACATGTCGCTGACGGCACTGGGTTATTTCAGCCGTCCGGGTGGCAATTTAAAACATAAAGAAGAGCAGCAGGCGGTGAGTGACTTCATTCGTCTGTTCAATGTCAAAACGCCATCAATGGAACAGGCTATTGGCCTGCTTTCTGGTGGTAACCAGCAGAAAGTGGCTATCGCACGCGGTTTGATGACGCGCCCGAAAGTGCTTATCCTCGATGAGCCGACCCGCGGCGTTGACGTTGGGGCGAAAAAAGAGATTTATCAGCTTATTAACCAGTTCAAGGCCGACGGCCTGAGTATCATTCTGGTGTCATCGGAGATGCCAGAAGTCTTAGGTATGAGTGATCGCATCATGGTGATGCATGAAGGGCATCTCGGCGGTGAATTCACGCGCGAGCAGGCCACTCAGGAAGTATTGATGGCTGCCGCAGTGGGCAAGCTTAATCGTGTGAATCAGGAGTAAAAAAGATGACTACCCAGGCTGTTTCTGGTCGCCGCTATTTCACCAAAGCGTGGTTGATGGAACAAAAATCGCTGATCGCCTTGCTGGTGCTGATTGCCATTGTGTCGACCATGAGTCCGAACTTTTTTACCGTCAATAACCTGTTGAATATCCTGCAGCAAACCTCTGTGAACGCCATTATGGCGGTTGGCATGACGCTGGTTATTTTAACTTCCGGGATCGATCTGTCCGTCGGTTCTCTGCTGGCGTTGACCGGTGCGGTTGCCGCGTCGCTCGTCGGTATGGAAGTAAATGCGCTGGTAGCTGTCGCCGCCGCTCTGGCGCTGGGGGCTGCTATTGGCGCGGTAACCGGGACTATCGTGGCGAAAGGGCGAGTGCAGGCATTTATCGCAACCCTGGTCATGATGCTCTTACTGCGCGGTGTGACGCTGGTGTACACCAACGGGAGCCCGATCAACACCGGTTTTACGGACAATGCAGATGTCTTTGGCTGGTTTGGTATTGGTCGCCCGCTGGGGATCCCGACACCAGTATGGCTCATGGCAATTGTCTTTATCGCCACCTGGTACTTACTGCATCACACCCGTCTGGGCCGCTATATCTATGCGCTCGGGGGAAATGAAGCCGCAACACGCTTGTCCGGTATTAGCGTCGATAAAGTCAAAGTGATTGTCTACTCTTTGTGTGGGCTTTTGGCGTCACTGGCGGGCATCATTGAAGTTGCGCGCCTCTCCTCAGGGCAACCGACTGCAGGTACCGGCTATGAGCTGGATGCTATCGCTGCGGTGGTGTTGGGCGGTACCAGTCTTGCAGGCGGTAAAGGGCGCATCGTTGGGACATTGATCGGCGCATTGATTCTCGGCTTCCTGAATAATGGATTGAATTTGTTAAGTGTTTCCTCCTATTACCAGATGATCGTTAAAGCAGTGGTGATTCTGCTGGCGGTCTTGGTAGACAACAAAAAGCAGTAATTACCTACACTACAGGACATCATGATATGAACATGAAAAAACTGGCTACTCTGGTTTCTGCTGTTGCACTGAGCGCCACCGTAAGCGCGAACGCGATGGCGAAAGACACGATTGCATTGGTTATTTCCACGCTGAACAACCCGTTCTTCGTTAGCCTTAAAGATGGCGCGCAAAAAGAAGCGGACAAACTGGGTTACGATCTGGTTGTGCTGGATTCACAAAATAACCCGGCAAAAGAGCTGGCTAACGTTCAGGACTTAACGGTACGCGGTACCAAACTGCTGCTTATCAACCCGACTGATTCCGACGCTGTAGGTAACGCCGTGAAGATGGCGAATCAGGCAAATATTCCGGTTATCACCCTTGACCGTGCTGCTGCGAAAGGCGAAGTGGTAAGCCATATCGCTTCGGATAACGTGCTGGGCGGTAAAATTGCTGGCGATTACATTGCCAAGAAAGCCGGTGAAGGCGCGAAAGTTATCGAATTGCAGGGTATTGCGGGGACATCTGCTGCCCGTGAGCGTGGCGAAGGCTTCCAGCAGGCTGTTGCCGCCCATAAATTTAACGTCCTGGCGAGCCAGCCGGCTGACTTTGACCGTACAAAAGGCCTGAACGTTATGCAGAACCTGCTGACGGCGCACCCGGATGTACAGGCGGTGTTTGCACAGAACGATGAAATGGCGCTGGGTGCGATGCGCGCCCTGCAAACTGCCGGTAAAACAGATGTGATGGTGGTTGGGTTTGACGGTACGCCTGATGGCGTAAAAGCCGTAAATGACGGCAAAATGGCGGCGACGATTGCTCAGCTTCCGGAAATGATTGGCGCGAAAGGCGTAGACACCGCAGCACAGGTGCTGAAAGGTGAAAAAGTTCACGCGAAGATCCCGGTAGACCTGAAACTGGTTATCAAACAATAAAAATCGTCAGGCTATCTCACCAGGGTAGCCTGAAAAAAAGCATCAAGAAAAGCAGAGCTCGCGCCACCCGCTGGCGGGTGGCGCATTTTAATGGACAAGCTCATCATGAAAACCACAGGCAAACTTGTTGTCCTCGGTAGTATTAATGCCGATCACATTCTTAACCTTGAATCATTCCCAACCCCCGGGGAGACCGTTACCGGCACGCAATATCAGATTGCATTCGGCGGTAAAGGTGCAAACCAGGCGGTGGCTGCCGGGCGCAGCGGTGCGGATATAGCCTTCATTGCCTGCACGGGTGATGACGACACCGGTGAACGTGTCCGCCAACAACTAATTAGCGACAACATTGATGTGGCGCCTGTTAGCGTGATTGCTAATGAGTCGACCGGCGTGGCGCTGATTTTTGTTAATGGCGAAGGTGAGAATGTCATCGGTATTCATGCGGGCGCGAACGCGGCGCTCTCCCCGGCACTTGTTGATGCACAGCAGGAGCGTATTGCCCAGGCTTCCGCGCTGTTAATGCAACTGGAATCCCCGGTAGAAAGCGTTTTGGCCGCAGCGCGTATTGCCCATGCAAACCAGACCATTGTGGCGCTCAACCCCGCTCCGGCACGTGAGCTTTCTGATGAGTTGCTGGCGCTGGTGGACATCATCACACCGAATGAAACCGAAGCCGAAAAACTGACGAGTATTAATGTTGCCAGCGATGAAGATGCGGCGCGCGCGGCGCAGGTACTACACGCCAAAGGCATTGATACGGTCATCATTACGCTGGGAAGCCGTGGTGTCTGGGCTAGCGTGAAAGGCGACGGTCGTCGTGTTCCGGGTTTTAAAGTGAAAGCCATTGATACCATTGCAGCCGGGGATACCTTTAATGGTGCTCTGATGACCGCACTGCTGGAAGATCTCGCGCTGGATGATGCTATTCGTTTTGCTCATGCGGCGGCGGCCATTGCTGTCACTCGCAAAGGCGCGCAACCGTCTGTTCCGTGGCGCAAAGAAATTGACGATTTCCTGGCTGAGCAGGGGTGATGATTGGCTACGATGAAGGATGTGGCCCGGATGGCGGGCGTATCGACGTCAACCGTTTCGCATGTCATCAATAAAGATCGCTTTGTCAGTGAAGCCATCCGCGAAAAGGTGGAGTCCGCGATCAAGGCGCTCAACTATGCGCCGTCTGCGCTGGCGCGCAGCCTGAAAATCAATCAAACCCGCACTATCGGGATGTTGATTACCGCCAGTACCAACCCTTTCTACTCTGAACTGGTACGTGGCGTGGAGCGTAGCTGCTTTGAGCGTGGTTATAGCCTGGTGTTATGCAACACCGAAGGGGATGAGCAGCGCATGAACAGCAATCTGGAAACGCTGATGCAAAAGCGTGTCGATGGTCTGCTGCTTTTATGTACGGAAACGCATCAGCCTTCCCAGGAAATTCTGCAGCGTTACCCCTCGGTGCCCACGGTGATGATGGACTGGGCTCCGTTTGATGGGGACAGTGACCTTATTCAGGATAATTCTCTGCTCGGCGGCGACATGGCGACGCAGTACCTGATCAATAAAGGCCATACCCATATTGCCTGTATTGCTGGCCCGCTAGATAAAACGCCTGCCCGCCTGCGCCTCGAAGGTTATCGTGATGCGATGGCCCGCGCGGGCCTGACCATCCATGACGGTGATGAAATTATTGGCAACTTTGAGTTCAGCGGCGGCTTTGAAGCAATGCAGATGCTGCTGGCACTGGAAGCGCGCCCGCAGGCGGTATTTATTTGTAATGATGCGATGGCTGTCGGGGCTTACCTGGCACTGTATCAGGCCGGGCTGCGTGTGCCGCAGGATATTGCCATTGTCGGTTATGACGACATTGAACTGGCGCAGTATATGACGCCACCGCTCACCACCATTCATCAGCCGAAAGATGAACTGGGGGAGCTGGCGATCGATGTGCTGATTCACCGTATCTCTGACCCTACGCAACAACAACAGCGGCTACAGCTTACGCCGGTGTTGATGGAGCGTGGCTCAGCGTAGTATTAATGCTTTTCTTTTATCAGGTTACGACCATCTTTCGGCTTTAACAGCATAAAGGTCAGGGCGGATACCAGGGTGATGGCACCCATCGTCACAAAGGTATAGTGAAACTGTTCCACGGTATTCGCGCTGTCAAACCCTTCGTAAAACCGCAAAACTGCCGCACTGACGGCGACACCAAGGCTAATGGAGAGCTGTTGCGTTACGGCAAGCACACTATTCCCGCTACTGGCGTTTTCGTCAGTCAGGTCGGCAAGCGTAATGGTATTCATGGCGGTGAATTGTGTGGACATGGCCATCCCCAAGATGAACAGCGGTAATATCAGCAGCCACACTTCCATTGACGGTGATTGCAGAGAAAATTGCGCAATCATCAAACCGATAAACAGGGTAATGGCTACCAGGGTTTTCCTGTAACCCAGGCGGCGCAATACCTGGGTGACCATAGATTTTGCCAGAATGGACCCCATTGCCGTCGGCGCCATCATGCATCCGGCAATCAGTGCAGGATAGCCAAACCCAACCTGTAGCATCAGCGGCATCAAAAATGGCACACAGCCCGTCCCCAGTCGTGAAGCAATATTTCCGATAATGCCCACAGAGAAGGTGCGTGTCTTAAACAGATTGAGCGAGATGAGCGGCGTGGGGTGACGGCGCGCGTGGCGAATATAAAGAAGAAATAACAGCACGCCGCTCAGTATCACGGCCGATGCCAGCCAGCTTGCGACAATTTTCTCGCCAAACAACTCCATGCCACTGGAAAACAGGACCAGGCTCAGGCCGAAGAGGAAAAAGCCGCCGGTATCGAAGCCTTTACGCGGTGTGGTGAAGTTCGGCATATATTTACGCGCATATAAAATCCCGGCTATGCCAATCGGAATATTAATAAGGAAGATCCAGTGCCAGCTTGCCCAGGTCACCAGCACGCCACCCAATACCGGGCCGAGAATGGGACCTACCAGGCCTGGCATAGTGACAAAGTTAAGTACCGGTAGAAGCTCGCTGCGCGGATAGGCGCGCAGCAGTGCCAGACGTGCAACTGGCATCATCATTGCGCCGCCTATTCCCTGAATCACGCGAAAGCAGACCAGCGCCCCGAGCGACGTCGAGAGTGCGCAGGCCAATGAACCGAGCGTAAAGAGGGTGACGGCCAGCATGAAGACACGCCGGGTGCCAAAACGGTCCGCCAGCCAGCCGCTTGCCGGAATCAACATGGCGACCGTTAGGGTATAACTGATAATGGCGGACTGCATCGCAAGAGGAGAACGATCAAGGCTTTGTGCGATAGCGGGTAGTGCGGTGTTCAGAATGGTGGCGTCCAGCGCCTGCATAAAGAAGGCCATGGCCGCAATCCACGGCAATCCGGCCATACTGCGAGCTTTCTTTTCAGTCATTCTTTGTCCTGTTATTTTGCCGTTGGCGCGTTTGGCGTCTTCAACAGAGTCTGGCAGGCCTGAAAGGCACTATCCCCATCACTTTCCTGAATCGCATCAACAATAGCCTGATGCAGATCGAGCTTTATGGCCTGGTCCTGAGTGATGGAAGTAAAGTAGGTATGGTATATAGAATGGAACAGCGTAGCGAAAGAGATAAGAAAAGGATTAGCACTCATCGTATAAATATGTTCGTGCCAGGACATATCAACTTCAATCCAGCGATCACGGTTAAAGTGCTTTTTCAGATACACCATCTCTTCCATTAATGTATTGAGGTGTGCTTTTTGTTCCGCGCTGCCTAATTGTGCTGCCAACTGGCAAGCTTGTGGTTCGAGACTGTTACGCATAATAAGGAAGTGCTGGATGACTTCATGAAAGTTATCCTCGCTCATCCACCAGACCAGTAATTCTTTATCAAGGAAATTCCAGTTCTCTTTGGGCATAACCCGGGTCCCGATGCGCGGGCGAGGAAGCACCATACCTTTCGCCGTTAATGTCTTTACCGCCTCCCTGACCGCCGTGCGGCTTACACCGAACTGTTCACCCAACTCTATCTCGCCAGGCAAAATGCAGCCTGGGGCGTATTCGCCTCTCAGAATTTGTTGTGCCAGTTTCTCCGCCAGCACCCATGAGAGGTTTTTTTGCGCGGCAAGCTGTTGTGCGTTCAAAGACATTTATCGCTTCCTTTTATTCTTATTCACTCTTTAGTATGCCACCGGGGCTATTCCTGTGGTGGCAAAAACAGCAAAACAGGCCTTTTACGGTGGTTTTTACCGCGTCTTGTTGAAAAAAGAGACGGTTAAAAACTTTTTTGAAATTTATGCTTGTCACTTCACAAGAACTCCCTATAATGCGCCTCCACTGACACGGAACAACGGCAAACAAGCCGCCGGGTCAGCGGGGTTCTCCTGAGAGTCCCGGCAGAGAAAAGCGAAAATAAACGCTTGACTCTGAAAGAGGAAAGCGTAATATACGCCACCTCGCAACGGTGAGCGAAAGCCGCGTTGCACTGCTCTTTAACAATTTATCAGACAATCTG
>SMDE01000013.1 GCA_004346725.1 Phytobacter diazotrophicus
CCCACCTTCCGAGCCGCATATTCCCCTCACCCCAACCCTCTCCCAGGGGGAGAGGGAGAAAACCGGTGGTAGCCCGGATAAGGCGTTTGCGCCGCCATCCGGGGTTACGACCAGGTGGGGAACAGACTAAATGCGAGGCAATATTCGCCATTCCTCCGGTCCACGATCCCGATTGTCTATACTCGATAAAACAACACGGGAGGAAAATATGGCCACACATCACCAGTCCGATGACCAACACACCAAAGATGTTAAAGACGCGCCAAACAAACAGAGGGAAATCCCTCGTAAGCGCGATGACAGCAAGGACGACCAGAAAGACCCTTTTAAAGCGAGCTAAAGGCAAACATATGTAGCCGCAATGACCGGACACACAGAGTCTGCTAGCATAGCGGCCTGCAACTACTCAGAGATAACACCGTGACCGCCTTTTCAACCTTAAATGCTTTGCCCGCTGAACTCCTCGCCAACCTTGATGAGCTGGGTTATCACTCCATGACCCCGGTCCAGGCGGCGGCATTGCCGGCGATCCTTGAAGGCAAAGACGTGCGCGTACAGGCGCAGACCGGCAGCGGCAAAACCGCCGCTTTTGGCTTAGGCTTGCTGCAGCACATCGATGCCAGCCAGTTTGTGACCCAATCTCTGGTGCTATGCCCAACGCGTGAGCTGGCCGACCAGGTCGCCAAAGAGCTTCGTCGTCTGGCGCGTTATCTGCCCAACATTAAAATTCTGACCTTGTGCGGCGGTGTGCCGTTTGGTGCACAGCGCGATTCGCTCCAGCATGCGCCGCATATCATCGTCGCCACGCCGGGTCGTCTGCTGGATCATCTGGAAAAAGCCACCGTCAACCTGGACGCCCTGAAAACGCTGGTCCTGGACGAAGCCGATCGCATGCTCGATATGGGCTTTAGCGACGCCATTGACGCCATCCTGCGCCATGCGCCGGAACGTCGTCAGACGCTGCTCTTTTCCGCCACCTGGCCTGCGGCCATTGCGGCCATCAGTACCCGTTTCCAGCGCGATCCGCAAACCATTGAAATCGACTCGGTCGAAACCTTACCGGCGGTGGAACAGCACTTCTATGAAGTCTCGCGCAGGGAAAAAATTCCGCTGCTGCTGAGTCTGTTAAGCAAGCATCAGCCAGCTTCCTGCGTGGTGTTCTGCAACACCAAAAAAGATTGCCAGGAAGTGTGCGATGCGCTGAATGAGCGTAACCAGAGCGCGCTGGCGCTGCATGGCGATATGGAACAGCGTGACCGCGACCAGACGCTGGTGCGCTTTGCCAACGGCAGTAGCCGTGTTCTGGTGGCTACCGACGTCGCCGCGCGCGGGCTGGATATCAAAGCGCTGGAGATGGTCATCAACTACGAGCTGTCCTGGGACCCGGAAGTGCACGTACACCGCATTGGCCGTACCGCGCGTGCCGGGCAGAGCGGTATGGCGCTTAGCCTGTGCGCACCGGAAGAAGCGCAGCGTGCGGCTATTCTCGGTGAAATGCTGGCTATTTCGCTCGACTGGCAATCCCCGGTTATCAGCAACAACATCAAGCCGCTGGAAGCGGAGATGGCGACCCTGTGCATCGATGGCGGTAAGAAAGCCAAAATGCGCCCCGGTGATATTCTGGGCGCACTGACCGGTGATATTGGCCTGGATGGCGCGGATATCGGCAAGATTGATATGCACCCGATGCATGCCTATGTTGCCGTGCGTCAGTCCGTGGCAAAACAGGCCTGGAAGCAACTCCAGCAGGGCAAAATCAAAGGCAAAGCCTGCCGGGTGCGTCTGCTCAAGTAAGACGGTGAACGGTAACCCGGATAAGGCGTTACGCCGACATCCGGGACATTCCGGCGATTACAGCACCCGGTTACCTTTCCTCGTTAACCCAAATCCGCATCTCCCCTTCGCCGCGATTTGCCCAGGAAAACCACGGAATAAAGGTCAGCGTCTGCGCCTGGCGTTCGCCTGGCGTTTTGTCATAACGCCACAGAGCCTGCTGCCCCGCGTCAGCCGCTGTTTGCTTATAGCCCTGCGCCTGAATCAGCATTTTATGGGCGAAAATCCCCTTACCCTCAAAAACGGTGAATGTCGCCTGCGGTGAGAGCCACAGATTATGCAGCTCTTCCCCGTTGTCCGCCTGCTCCAGACAGTAAACCAGCGGCCCGCGCTGAATCGCCACTTTACCCGCCACATGACGCAGCAGCGGATTGCCATAAACCCGGCGTACCGGCATTGGCAGGGTGAGCGTCAGGGTATCGCCCTCCTGCCAGCGGCGCTGAATATGCAAATAGCCTTTACGGACATCGCTGGCCACCTCCGCGCCGTTCAGCGTGATGTGCGGATCGGCGCACCAGTCCGGCAGACGCAGCGCCAGCGTATGGTCAACCGCCTGCGGTGACTCGATGGTAATGGTGACCTGCTCCTGCCACGGATAGTTGCCGCTGACCCGCAGCCGCAGCGCCTGGCCGCCCACCGGGATCTCCACGCTATTGCCAACGTAGAGGTTGATGTAAAGCGCATCTTCGCGCGGAGTGTAGAGATAATGGCCGAGCGAGGTGAGTACGCGGGCGATATTCGGGGGGCAGCAGGCACAGCCAAACCAGCGCTGACGAACCGGTTTCACATGGTCATAGATATGGTTGAATTTCAGGGATTTCGGGTGCACTTCCAGCGGGTTAACGTAGAAGAAGTGCTTCCCGTCCAGTGCCATGCCGCCGAGCACCGTATTGTAGAGCGCACGCTCCATCACATCGGCGTACTGGCTGTCGGCCTCCATCTCCAGCATTCTGCGGGCGAACATCATCAGCCCAATGGAGGCACAGCTTTCGGCATACACCGTGTCGTTGGGCAGATCGTAATCGCTGCTGAACGCTTCGCCGCTGCTCTGCGAGCCGATGCCGCCGGTGATGTAAAGCTGGCGCTGCGCCATATTGTTCCATAGCCGCAGGCAATCCTGACGCTTCCCTTCGTCCTGGCTTAAGCGCGCCAGGTGGGCCACGCCGGTCATCAGGTAGACGAAGCGTACCGCGTGGCCGATAGCCGTTTGCTGTTCGGCTAACGGCTGGTGTGCCTGACTGTAGGCTTTGTCTTTGACCATCCACGCCGGGCCGTAGTTATGCCAGTAAGAGGTCCGCCCGCGTTTTTCATATTCGACATCGTAGAAATGCGGCTGCGTGCCACGCTGCTCAACAAAGTAATTCACCAGCGCCAGATAGCGGGGCTGCTGAGTAACTTCGTACAAACGCATCAGCGCCAGTTCGATCTCCGGATGCCCTGGATAGCCGTGCAACTGCTGTTCACCGGGGCCGAAGACCGAATCGATATGATCCGCCAGGCGACAGACCACCTCCAGCAGACGGCGTTTCCCGGTGCCCTGAAAATAAGCCACCCCCGCCTCGATCATATGCCCGGCGCAATAGAGCTCATGGCATTCGGCCAGGTTGGTCCAACGGTCCTGCGGCGCTTTGACCGTGAAATAGGTGTTGAGATAACCATCGTCACACTGGGCTGCGGCGACCAGCTCGATCACCTCATCGGCAGTCTTCTCCAGTTCCGCATCCGGCTTCTGGCACAGTGACCAGGCCACCGCTTCCAGCCACTTGGCGACGTCGCTGTCCTGAAAGACCATGCCGTAAAACTCCCCCTCCTGCAGCCCGGCGGCGATACGAAAGTTTTCAATCGCATGGCTGGGGTCGGCTTCGGCGATACGGTCATTCAGCGCATCCCACTGGTAGGGAATAACAACCTCGCGCACCAGTTGTTGATACTGGCCGAGAAACGCATCGCTGACTTTCAGTTTGTGCAGATCGACTTCCATTACAGACTCCTTAAGACTGAACATGACGCTGGCGCAGATCGGTGGCAATACGCGCCATCATGGGATTGTTGAGCTTGCAGGCGCGGATAGCGAACGCCAGCAGCAGGTGGAACAGGGCAGGCAGCAGCGTCTCCATTGCGGTGATGCCTTGTAACGAGGCGGGTGTCTGATTTCCTGCGCCGGGCTGATAGGCGACGAAAACGAACACCAGGCTGATGATGACGGCGCTGGATGCCCACGCGAGCTTGATGCAGAAGAGGTTGAAGGCGAAGTTCATACCGGACGAACGCACGCCGGTCTTCCACTCGCCGTAATCATCGGCGAAGGCCATCAGTGAGAAATGCAGCGGCAGGGTAAAGCCGAGGATCACGCCATTGCCCAGAATGACCGCCAGCCACAGGGTCTGCCAGGCCGGTCCGGTAGGCAGGAGCCACATCATCACCGACAGCGCGGCCAGCACGAGGTTGGTGTAGTAGTAGAATTTCACCGTGTCGAAGCGTTTTGACAGCGGGTTAACCAGCACCGAGCCAAGAATCGAGGCAAAGGTCACCATGGTGAAAAATAGCGAGGTATAACCGGTGCTGCCTTGCAGTACATAGGTGATGAAGTACATGTAGCCGCCGCCGCGAATGTTGAACACATTGATCAGCAGGAAAGACATCAGCAGCATCAGTAACAACTGGTCGTTTCTACGCAGCCCCGCCAGATGTTCACGCAGGGTGAATTTACCCATCGTCGACAGCGGCACCCGTTCGCGCACCCAGAAGAAACAGCACAGGAACATCACCACGGCGATGGCGCACAGCACGCCGACACCGAGCTGATAACCCTGCGCGGCATTCCCTTTACCCAAGGAGGAGACCAGCCACGGCAGGCCAACTGAGACCAGAAAACCCGCCACGCCACAGAGCACAAAACGCCAGGACTGACAGGAGATCACTTCGCTATGACGCGTGGTCATCGTATTGATCAGCGCGCAGTAGGGCACGTTGATGGCGGTATAACCCACAGAAAGCAGAAGATAAGTGCCAAACGCCCAGGCAATTTTCACGTTCATGCTGGCATCGGGGACGGTGAAGGTCAGCACACCGATAATGCCGATAGGCAGGGCAATCCATAGCTGCCAGGGGCGAAAACGGCCCCAGCGACTTTGGGTGCGGTCAGCAATGATCCCCATTACCGGGTCGGATATGGCATCGAATACACGTAATGCCATAAACAGTGTGCCGACCAGCGCCGGGGTTAAGCCAAAAATATCGGTATAAAAAAAGGTCAGGAAATTCATGATTAAGCAGGTAATTACCGTTCCGCCTGCGTCACCCAACCCATAGCCTATTTTTTCACGTACGGATAATTTATCGTCCAGCGCTTTTTGCGCTGAATCGGTATTGGAAATTAATGTTGAAGTCATGGAAAACGCCTCACGGATATTCCAAAAGTAACCCGCTTATTTGCAGATTTTGTTGTGTAGTTTGCAAAGTACGTTATTTATTTTGCATTGAATTGACCACACAACAAGGGAAGGGAAAAGTACAAAAAGATGACGATTCCGACCTGATGCGTAAAGTGTGATTTTGATCCGGCGCGGGGCTTATATTTCGTTAATAATCAAAAACAAGATGCAGTGTAATGGCTCTCCTGTAGCGAGAATTGACATATTTATGCTTGAATTATCCATAATATTTCCGCTTCGTGTGCAAAATGGCGGCTTATTTATCTCGCGCGGTGTGGGAAGCCATCCGTCACGGACTTTGCACTCCTGGGAGGTGATTTTCGTCGAAAAGGGGACATTAACGATCCGCGAAGAAGAGAAACTCTTTACGGTTAATGCCGGCGAAACACTTTTACTCTGGCCGCAACGACGACATGTTGGCGTAGGGGAATTTCCGGCAGATCTTAAATTCTACTGGCTGCATTTTGAATTAACGGCTGCGGTGGAAAAAACAGGACAAAACAGTGTGCTTATGTTGCCGCAACATACAGCTTTAAATGATCCGCAATATATGACGGCGTTATTTCGCCAGTTTTTACATGAGCAGGAAAATGTCCATCGCAGCGTGGCAATGGAATGTATTTTACTGCTGATTCTGCAACAAATATCAGCCTCTGCGCTTAGTGAGCGTGCCGTGGATAATCCAGGAATGGCGCTCGCCTGGAAAGCCCGGCAAATGATTGGTACGCAATTTCATCTGCCGATTTCGTCCTCGACGCTGGCAAAAGAGCTGCACTGCAACGCCGACTACCTGGGGCGGGTGTACCGGCGCGCCTTTCGTCTGACGCTGACCGAAGCCATTCATCGCCAGCGAGTACGGGCGGCGGAAAAATTACTGATCAGCGACTCGTTATCGTTAAAAGAGGTGGCGGGGCAGTGTGGGTTTCATGATGTGGGCTATTTCCGCCAGATTTTTCGCAAACACACCGGGCTGACGCCCGCCGCATGGAAGCGGCGGTATTGTAAGGAGCATATTAATTCGGGGTGAATGTTTTGATGTGGTGCGGTCTGATGCCCTCACCCCGGCCCTCTCCCACAGGGAGAGGGAGAAACCAGAGCCCTTACCCCGGCCCAGCAAACCGGTGCTAAGGTGCAACCGGGCTCGATCGGTTCCCTCTCCCACAGGGAGAGGGAGAAACCGGAGCCCTCACCCCGGCCCAGCAAACCGGTGCTAAGGTGCAACCGGGCTCGATCGGTTCCCTCTCCCACAGGGAGAGGGAGAAACCGGAGCCCTCACCCCGGCCCAGCAAACCGGTGCTAAGGTGCAACCGGGCTTGATCGGTTCCCTCTCCTCTGGGGAGAGGGTTAGGGTGAGGGGCCCAGACCGCAGAAAACTTACTGCCCGTAATAGGCGTTCGCGCCGTGCTTACGCAGATAGTGCTTATCCAACAATTCAGACTGCATATCCGGCAACTGCGGCGCCAGTTGACGGGAGAACAGGCCCATATAGGCGCACTCTTCCAGCACCACCGCGTTGTGCACCGCATCCGCCGCGTTTTTGCCCCAGGCGAACGGGCCGTGGGAGTGGACCAGCACGGCCGGAACCTGCATCGGGTTCAGGTCGCGCGCTTCAAAGGTCTTGATGATCACTTCGCCGGTTTCGTATTCGTACTCGCCGTTGATTTCCTCGGTGGTCATCAGGCGCGTGCAGGGAATGGTGCCGTAGAAGTAGTCCGCGTGCGTGGTACCCCAGGCGGGCAGATCCAGACCCGCCTGCGACCAGATCGTCGCGTGGCGGGAGTGGGTATGCACAATGCCGCCAATCTCCGGGAAACGACGATACAGCGCCAGGTGCGTTGGCGTATCAGAAGAGGGCTTTTTACTGCCGTCGACCACGTTGCCAGTGGCGATATCCACCACCACCATGTCCTCGGCTTTCATCACGTCGTACTCCACGCCGGACGGTTTAATCACCATCAGTTTGCGGGTTTCATCGACGGCGCTGACGTTTCCCCAAGTAAAGGTGACAAGCCCGTGTGCGGGTAGCGCCAGGTTTGCCGCCAGCACCTCGGCTTTCAGTTGCTCTAACATACGAATCCTCCTTCCTGCATACGGGCTTCAATCCAGCGACGGGCCTGGATGATCTCCAGCACTGGCTCTTTGGCTTTTTCGGTCCACATCTCAATCAGAAATGCGCCGCGATAATTCAGGTTCTGCAACGTGCTGAACACATTGACGAAATCCACACAGCCTTCGCCAAACGGCACATCACGGAACTGACCAGGGCTGGTTTCGGTGACGGGCTGCGTGTCTTTCAGGTGAATAGCTGCGATACGGTCGATACCGAGCGCCAGCTCTGCCGGTACGTCGTTACCCCAGGCGCTGAGGTTGCCCACGTCCGGGTAGACGGTGAACCACGGTGAAGCGAGCATCTCGTCCCATTTTTTCCATTTGGTAATAGAGTTCATAAATGCGGTATCCATGATCTCCACCGCCAGCATCACCTGTGCGCCTGCGGCCTGCTCCACGGCCCATGCCAGCCCTTCGGCGAAACGCTGCTGGGTGCCCGCGTCATGCTCTTCGTAATAGACGTCGTAGCCCGCAAGCTGAATGGTGCGGATACCTAAGTCACGCGCCAGTTTGATGGCTTTGGTCATGATGTCGCGGGCACGTTCGCGCACGGTTTCATCGCGGCTGCCGAACGGGAAGCGACGATGGGCGGAAAGGCACATCGACGGAATCGACACATTGGTTTCCAGCATCGCTTCCACTAACGAGGCGCGCTGGGCGGTGGTCCATTCGAGTCGCGAGAGGCGCTCGTCGGTTTCGTCGACGGACATTTCCACGAAGTCGAATCCGCAGCTTTTAGCCAGAACCAGACGCTCCGGCCAGGATAAGTCTTTCGGTAACGCTTTTTCATAAATACCTAACGGATGGTTGCGCATGTTTACGCTCCCCAGATGTCGTGGATGCGGGCGTGGAATTCTTCGGCGACCTGCTGCGGATTCGCCGCACCAGACAGCGCGCGTCCGGCAATGAACGCTTTCACATTGATCTCTTTAAATAACGGCAAATCGGCAGGGGTGATGCCGCCGGTAATGGAGAGTTCGAGGCCAATATCGGACAGCGCTTTCATGCGTGCCAGGTCCGCTTCACCCCACTGCTGGCCGCTCGCCTGCGCGTCACGACCACGGTGGTAAATGGCCTGACGCACCCCGGTGTTGTACCAGTCGCGGGCATCGTCGAAGGTCCAGTTACCAAACAGCTCAATCTGAATTTCTCCCCCGCGTGCGGCGGCAACGGCATGGCCTTTTTCGATGGTAGCCAGCGGTGCGGCACAGATAATAGTCATCCAGTTTGCACCTGCGTCCAGCGCCTGCTGGGCCAGAGTTTCACCGGCATCGGCCACCTTCCAGTCGGCAACGATGATTTTCTCCGGGCACTGGGCGCGTAAGGCGCGCACGGCATTTAACCCTTCACTGAGGCAGAGGATGGTGCCCGCTTCCACGATATCGACGTGATCTTTTAGCAACGCAACGTCGCGCTGGGCGGCGACAAGGCTGGTGTGGTCGAGCGCCAGTTGCAGTAGTGGTCGGCTCATAAAGAGTGCTCCTTAATACGGGCATGAAAGCCCTGAAGTGCTTCAATTAAAATCTGGTAACGGTGATATTTGCGCTGGTAGGCCGCATGGGCGTTCATGTCCGGCGTCAGGGTGTGCATCTCGTAGTTGAGCGTCTGCTGGGCATCGCTAAAGTTCTGATAGACGCCGGTGCCGACCAGTGCGGCGATGGCCGCGCCAAAGCAGCCGGTCTCTTCCACCTGCGGCAACTCAACGGGCAGGCCGCTGACATCCGCGAGCATCTGCATCCAGACTCTGGAATGGGCCGGGCCGCCGGTGACGCGCAGGGCGCGCACGTCGGTAAAGCGCTCGCGCATGCGGTTGAGGTGCGTCATATGGCTGAACACCACCCCTTCGTAGACCGCCTGCAACAAGTGCGCGCGGGTATGCAGCGCCTGCATGCCATAAAAGCCGCTGGTCATATCCAGCCCGGCGTTACTGCCATACAGGAAAGGTAAGAAGAAGACATCGCTGGCGGCTTTCGGCAGGCTGTCGACGAGCTGATTGATCTCAGAAAAGCTGATATCGCCCCACTGCGCGGTCAGCCATTCCAGGTTGCCGGACGAGGTGGGGCTGGCTTCGTGCACGATGTATTGCCCGTCATTGACGTAGCGGCCATACACATAGGGATGCGCTTCGTTGTCGCGCAGGCCTTCGGCAATACCGCTGGTGACAGCCCAGGTGCCCATCACGGCATTGAGCGTGTATTCGTCTTTCAGACCGGCGCAGATCGCGGTGGAAACCACATCAAACAGACCGCCCACAACGGGTGTTCCCGCTGCGAGACCGGTAATGGCGGCTGCCTGAGCGGTGATTTCCCCGCTGATTTCTGCAGAACCCACAATCGGCGGCAACGCGGGGTCTATCTCGCTAATGCCCAGCCATTGTGTCAGGCAGGGGTCATACTGCCCGGTGGTCATATGGTAGAGGTTGGATTCAGAGATATTGCTCTCTTCACACCCCTTTACGCCGGTCAGACACCAGCGCAGGTAGTCGTGGCCCATCATCACGCAGCCAATCTGTGCGTAACGTTGCGGCTCGTTTTCTTTTACCCAGCGCAGCAGCGAGGCCGGGTGCCCGGTCCACAGGGTCTGGCGCGTTAACGGGTAGAGCTTTTGCGGAATGCCGTCCTGCTGCCAGCGCTTGACGATTTCCATGGCGCGGCGGTCGGAAGAGAGGATCGCGGTGCCCAGCGGCTTGTCATTTTTATCAAGTAAAAACAGTCCTTTACCCTGAGCGGAGATGCCCACGCCCTTTATGTTTTCACCGCCAATGCCGGTACGTCGCAACAGGCGGGAGATGGTCGCCGCGCAGTGCTGCCACAGTTCCGCCATGTCGCGCTCCGCCCAGCCCGGATACGGGCTAAGAGTGCGGACGGACTGGCGTTCAATAGCAAATTCTTTACCCTGGCTGTTGTACAGTCCTGCTTTCAGATAAGTACCGCCACAATCGATACCCAGCCAGAAGGTCTCTTTTTCACTCATCTTTTTGTCCTGTTTTTTCACCCTCTCCCCGTGGGAGAGGGCTGGGGTGAGGGCATCAGACCGCACCTGTTTTTTCACCCTCTCCCCGTGGGAGAGGGATGGGGTGAGGGCATCAGACCGCACCTGTTTTTTCACCCTCTCCCTGTGGGAGAGGGCTGGGGTGAGGGCATCAGACCGCACGTTTGGCCGTATTCGTCGCGCCCACGCTTGAGCTGTTGGCATCACACTTCGCCGGCAGCAGCAGCGCCATCAGCGCGGCAATCGCCAGAGACACCGCCAGGCAGTAGACGCCCGCATCTTTGCTGTACATGGTGATCAGCACACCCACGGCATACGGACCGCAGAAGCCACCCAGGTTACCCAGGGCGTTAATCACGCCGCGTGCGCCACCGGCCATTTCCGCGCTGAACAGACGAGCAGGAATGGTCCAGAACACCCCGGCAGCGGACTGCAGGAAGAAGCCACAGCCAACCAGTGCGGCATACGACAGCCAGATGCTCTCTTTCAGGGTGACGGAGAGGAACATGCAGGTGGCGAAGCCAATCAGCGGCAGGGAGACGAACAGCTTGCGTTTACCGGTACGGTCGGACAGAGAAGAGAACAGGAACATCCCGGCGATAGCGCCAACGTAAGGCAGAATGGCAAGCATTCCGACCTGGCCCATGCTGGTGTGGGTCAACTCTTTGAGGATGGTGGGCAGCCACAGGGTGTAGCCGTAAATCCCGGTTTGATAGAAGAAGTTCAGGGCAATTAACTGCCACATGGTACGGTCAGACAACACCGCGCCCAGCGAGGCATTGACCACGGTTTTACCCGCAATGGCACGCTGCTCAGCGGCCAGGGTTTCCACCAGATATTTCTTCTCGGCTTCGCTAATCCAACGGGCTTCCTGCGGACGGTCATACACGGTCAGCGCCCACAGCACCAGAACAACCAGTGACAGCAGACCTTCGATGATGAACAGCCAGCGCCAGTCGAGTGCGGTAATGATCCAGCCGGAGAGCGGGGCGGTGATGATCCCGGCAATCGGGACGAACATAATGACGATGGCATTTGCGCGACCACGTTCGGCATCCGGGAACCAGTTGCTGATCATGGTGAGCACCACAGGCAGCATGCCGCCTTCCGCCACACCGAGCAGGAAACGCAGTGCTAACAGTTGATATTGGTTGGTGACAATACCGGTAAGCACAGAGATGACCGCCCAGGCGACCAGTGACCAGCCGATGAATTTTTTACCGCTGCCGTGCACGGCGATTTTCCCGCCCGGTACCTGCAAGAAGAGGTAACCGAGGAAGAAAATACCGCCAGCCAAACCTGCCATGGTGGCGGTAATGCCTAAATCCTTGTCCATCCCGCCAGGCATTGCGAATGCGATATTCACGCGGTCCATATAAGAAATAATACACGCGATAAGAATAGGGGGAATAATTCTTAACCAGCGTTGGCGCGGAATATCCGCAGATGTAGCGTAAGAGGAAGTGTTCATATTAATCTCTCGTTAAAAGTAACAGGCCTTGCGATTAAATTGACGCTTTATATTTATTGTCTGGCTTTGTTTAACGCGGTAATGCCATCGCGTAATATGGCTATGCGATGATTCGCATCAGCATTAGCATCAATTTCCAGTAACTTAATACCGGCAAACTGTAATTTTGCTGTGTCAGCCACATTAAATAATTCTTTAGCACTTTCTACCGTGAGCAGGCTTTCCGGGCAGAAAGGGGCGAAAGGCGTATGCAGGTCAGTCCATTCACCATACGGCCCTTCGGTGGCGGTGCCGGAGAACATCAGCGCCCCCAGTTTTCCTGCGGCTTTCACCGCCTGAGTATGTTCCAGCGGCAGGGTGGTATTACGCCCTTCAATCGCGGAACGCGCCCAGTTAATGCATACATCAATGTTGTAACCGGCGAGGGTATCCAGCACGTTTTCCAGCGGCAGGAAACCTTTGCGCGGTGCGGGCTTGTTCATGGCGTCGCAGTGTTCCAGTACGAGCGAGCATGACCAGTCCCAACTGGCGATTTCTTTGATGGAGCGGGCAAACGCATCGGTTGCCTGTGCCACATCAGCGTTACCGCCCAGCGGGGCAGCCTGCAGTTCCAGCGATATCACTTTATTGGCGAAGCGCTGGTTTACTGCATTGATTTTGTTCAGCAAATGACGATGGAACTCGACGCATGCCCGACGTTGTTCTTCATCGCTGGAGGCCAGACCGAAGGCTAGATTGCCGCCGCTGCGACGACGCATGGTCTCCGGGATCGCGGTGACCACAATCTGCCATTCGCCCGGCGTGTGCCGGAACAGCCACTCATCGCCATAAGCGTGCAGGTTTTCGTGGCACGGCTGCTCCAGACCGCGAATGTGCGGCGTATCCGCGAGTAAACGCCAGAATTCCTTCTCTTCCTGTTCGCTTTTTTGGTGAAACGAAGGCGCGCAGGAGTATGCGCCGATAATATAACCGGCGTCATTCGTTTTCATGTTTCGCTCCTTTTATTTATCAGGTATCGATAAATAAATAACGGATTAATTCAATGCGGAAACCGCAACTTTAACGACTATTTTTCTGATCGCTGTTTCTCTGTGTTTATTACAGGCAGGACGATGGACATCCTGCGGAAAAAATATGGCGTAATTACCTGGCACCATTTCAATCAACGATTCATTTTCACTGTCGTGATAGAAAATAATATCGCGCTGCTCAAGTAATTCTTCGCTCACCACGTTATTGCCGGTATCAATGGCGACACCGATTTGTTCTTCGCCGGAATATAAATACTGAATATCCAGATAACGGCGATGTACTTCCGGGCGCAGCTCATCGTGAGGGCGAGTGGTCAGGTCGAGGATCTGCGCGTAAATCGTGCGCCCCTCAATTTCCACCACGCCCGGCTCCAGCTTGCTGAAATCCGTGGTGCGCAGGAATTCCAGTGCCTTTTCAATCGCTGCCGGATACCGGCAGGCGTTGGGTTGAGAAATATGTCCATAAATCATGATGATAATCCCTACAGCGACTTGATTTTCGCCCACACGCTGTCGTCAACGGTGATACCGTTGCGGCGGTTTTCTTCCAGCAGACGCGTAAATTCATGGCCCGGCAGACGCACAGGGACATTTTCATCGGCACGTTCAGCGGTCGTGATGTAATCCATGATGCGTTGCAGCTTGGCATCACGGGTGGCACCGTCGATCAGTTTGTCCACTTCGATGGCGATAAAGACCTGCGAAATGTTGAACTCGTCGCTGTTGTCTTCGGTGACGGCGGCCACGGAAGAACCATCGGACAGCAGGGTGGCAATCATATCCAGCACGATAGAGAGGCCAGAACCTTTCCAGTAGCCCATCGGCAGAATGCGGCGGTTTTTCTCAATCGGCGCCGGGTCTTTGGTCAGCTTACCTTCGTCGTCGAAGCCACCCTCAACCGGCAACTGGCGGCCCGCCAGGCGGTTCACTTCCAGCATGCCGTAGGAGAACATCGACATGGACATATCCACCATGGTGATCGGCGTGGACGGAATGGCAACGATCAGCGGGTTAGTCCCGATACGGCACTCTTTCGCGCCCCACGGCGGCATAACGGCGATGGAGTTGGTCCAGCAAATACCGATGTAGCCTTTCTCCGCAGCCTGCCAGCCGTAGCTGCCGCCGCGCATCCAGTGGTTAGCGTTACGTACCGCCACCAGGCCGATACCGTGGTCGGAGGCCAGTTCAATCGCGCGGTCCATCATCTTTTTCGCGGTCAGGTTGCCGATAGAACGCTGGGCATCCCACTGTTCAATCGCCCCCAGCGACGTGATGCGTTTTGGCAGCGCATCCGGAATGATGTCGCCATTGTCCAGTTGCTGGATAAAGCGCGGGAAACGGTTTACGCCGTGTGAATAGACCCCTGACTCGGTGGTGCGGGCAAACATCTCCGCACAGGCATCGGCGGTTTCTGCCGCCACACCGCGTGCCAGCAGGACACGGTTAAACTCATTTTTAAGATCAGAAAAACTCAATAACATACGCTTTCTCCATCACATCTTCGTTTTACATAGTGGAATTGCATTCCACTAAACTATGTTGGGTTGTGAAAACGCGCCGGCAGGGCCGGTGCGCTTCGGTATTAATCCTGTTTATCCCTGAATACGGGAGGGGGCGATGGTCACCCGGTAAAGCGATGTGGTCGCGGTAATAAACAGCGTATTTCCGTCAGGCCCACCAAACGTGCAATTAGAGACGCGCTCAGGGACGGGAATCGTTTCCAGCAGCGTCCCCTGCGGCGAGAAAATCAAAACGCCGGTCTCGCAACTACAGAAAATATTCCCCGCCGGGTCAACGCAAAAGCCATCCGGAATACCCGGCGCAACCTGGGTGACCACGTGAGAAAATACCGCGCTATCGCCGTCGAGACGGTAGGCGCGAATTTCCCGGCGGCCCTGCGTCGGAAAATCAATAATCGACATATCCGCCACGTAGAGCCATTTATCATCCGGCGAGAAGGCCAGCCCGTTAGGGCGCTGAGTATCGCTGATGGCGATCGTCGCCCGCTTGTTCGCTTCATCAAAACGATAGACGTAGCAGCCGATGACCTGGCTTGCCGCGCGATAACCCTCTTCGTCGCCGACGATGCCGTAGGGTGGGTCGGTAAACCAAATCGACCCGTCCTGGCGCACTGCGATATCGTTGGGCGAGTTGAAACGCAGCCCGTCGATTTTGTCCACCAGCAGGGTGTGATTCCCCTGCTTATCTGTCCGGCTGATACCGCGACGGCCATGTTCGCAGGTTAACAAACGCCCTTCGTTATCCAGCGCGTTGCCGTTGGCAAAGTGGGACTCAGCGCGAAACACGCTGACGCCGTTTTGCGCACTCCAGCGGTACATCTTGTTGCCCTTCACATCGCTGAAAATCACGCTCTGCTGTTCTGCCAGCCACACCGGGCCTTCCGCCCAGATGGCCGGAGAACACAGGCGTTCAAAACTGCCCGCGACGGCTAACATCTCACTTCACTCCCCAGATGGCTTTGTAGTGATCGCGATACTGGTTACCCGGGTCGAATTCATTGTTCTGGCCGCCATCGGCGCTGATGTTTTCTTTGGTGACCAGGTGCGCCGGGGTGACATAGCCAGAAGGTTGTTTACCGGCGAAGGCGCGGTTGAACTCATCCAGTAACTGCCAGCCGTGCAGTTTCAGCGGCTCTGGCACGGTCGCGACTTGCGCTTTGCCATCGCGTACGCGCTGGTAGGCGGTAACGGAACCGTCGCCAGCCGAAATGTTGTACGGCGGCTTACCATCCGTGCCTTTACCCGCGGTTTGCAGGGCCGGGGCCATAAAGTCGAAGTACAGGTCGTTGATGGCCAAAGAGTATTCGAACTTATCACCATATTTTTGCATCAGGCTGTAGGTCATGCCCGGCATGCGGTTAGAGGTGTCGGCAAGCGGGGTATCGATAAATTCAACCACCTGGCAGCCGCTGCATTGCTCAATCACTTTCTTCATCGCGTTGGCTTTATCCAGAGCGATTTGGTAGAGCGAGTCGGTGAAAATCAGCACCTTTGCCGTGCCGTTGGATTTCGCGACGGCGTAGAGTGCCGCCATGCGTGACACTTCGTTAGAGTCGGAGGTCACGTTGTAAAAAATGTTGTAAGCCGGAACCGGACCCGGCGCCGGAACAGCGTGCCATGCGGTCAGTACAATGCCCTCTTTCACCGCTTTTTTGAGCGGGATTTTGGCGACGTTCGGGTTCCAGCCACCAATCACGATACCGTCCGGTTTGCGGGCAATCGCCTGGTTCAGCGCCGCCAGTTGGTCTTTTACCGAACCCGTACCGTCCAGCACGTCGAGTTGCCAGCCCGCGATTTTTGCCGCTTCTTCAAGCCCCTCTTTAACGCCCAGCACGCCGCCGTTTTTCATGTCAGACGCGATGAAGATAATCTTTTTGTTCGGCTGTAACGCCGGGCCCTGCGTTGGGCCATCCCACACGGTGACAGGCGCGGTCGCTTTGGCAATCGCCGCCTGCGCCTGCTGAACATAGCTGTCATCGGCCAGGGCGAAACCGCTTGCCATCATCAACCCGGCAGCCAGACAGCATTGAACTATTTTGTTATACATTTTCAGTTCCTTACGCAAGAGTCATTGGGTAACAGAGGAGCCCGGTGCGGTCGTTTGAGCACGCTGCACCAGTTTTTTATTTAATGCCCGGCGGCGCTGTGCATAACCGGCCAGGGTAATCGACAACAGTAGCGTCGCACCGTTAAACAGCGGTTCGACCCAGAATGCACCGCCAAACTGCTGAATCCCGGCGATACCGATCGCCAGTACCGCAATCCCGACCACCGTGCCCCAGACGTTCACGCGCCCCGGACGAATAGTGGTACTGCCAAGGAACGCCCCCACAAGGGCAGGCAGCAGATAGTCCATGCCGACGCTGGCCTGGCCCACGCCCTGCTCGGCGGCAATGATCACCCCGGTAAACCCGGTTAAGGTGCTGGAGGCGATAAAGGCGCCGATGGTGTAACGGTTAACGGCGATGCCGTTGAGCGCAGCCGCGACCGGGTTACCGCCCACCGCATACATGCAGCGACCAATCGGGGTGTGTTCGGTGATGATCCACAGCACCACGGCGGCAAACAGGACATAAAAAGCCACCACCGGAATGCCAAACAGGTCTGAATGATGCAGGGCAATAAAGGCGTCCGGTAAGTCGCCGACAATCTGCCGTCCGCCGGAGTGCCAGAGCGCGATGGCGTAGAGCACGGTGCCGGAGCCGAGCGTAGCCACGAAGCTATCGATGTCGGCCAGCGCCACCAGAATGCCGTTCAGCAGGCCATACAGCGCGGAGAGCGCCAGCACGATGGCCACGGCCACCGGCCAGGAAAAGCCATATTCCACCTGCAACGTGATGGCGAGGATGTGCCAGAGCACGATGCCAAAGCCGACGTTAAGATCAATTTTCCCGACAATCATCGGGATGGTCGCCGCCAGCGCCAGCAGGGCGATTTTCGATTTACTGTCGAGAATGGCCTGTAAGGTCAGCAGTGAAGCGAATGAGGGCGTCGTCAGCGAAAAAACGATAACCAGTACCACGCAGATCACGGGCAGGCCGTAACGGGTGGTTAATTGTCCAAGCCAGGCGGCGGCACCGTGTTCATGAAGCGATACGCGTGATTCCAGGGCCGTCGATTTCATTGAAGTTTTAGCCATAACTAACGCACTCCGACTTAATGTAGTGTGCCGCTGCCTGACGCCAGTTCGAGCAATCTGGCGAAGGTGACATCCTGGTTGAGAAGCTCGCCGACAATTTGCCCACGGTTAAATACCAGCGCCCGGTTGCAGATATGCGCCACCTCTTCCAGGTCATTGGAGATGACCAGAATGGCGACGCCGTTTTGCAGCGCCTGATTGAGCAGGTCATAGATTTCCGCACGCGCGCCGACATCAACGCCCGCGGACGGGTCTTCCAGAATGAGCAGTGGAGCATTGAGTGAAAGCCAGCGCGCCATCACGACTTTTTGTTGGTTGCCGCCGGACAACGCGCTGATTTCAATGTTGATCTGCGCTGGCCGGACATCGAACTGGCGGATTTTCTCCCAGCTCATCGGCGCTTCGCTTTTTTCGTTATAGCGGGACAGCGGGGCGTGACCGTGTTTACACGGGTTCATAAACAAGTTTTCACGCACCATCATGCCCGGAATCAGACTTTCATGAAGGCGATCGCCTGCGACAAAAGAGACGCCCGCAGACATCGCCTCCCCTGGTGTTGTCGCCGTAAACGGCACGCCATTTAATGTGATTTGCCCGCTTTCCTGCGTACGGCAGGCAAACAGCAAACGTCCAATCTCTTCCTGTCCGGCGCCGCGCAGACCGGCGAGCGCCACCATCTCACCGGCACGAAGCTCGAAAGAGACAGGGCCGGTATCACCCACTTTGACGTTGTCCATCTTTAACAGCACCGGCGCATCACCGTCGGGTAACGCCTGGCGCTGGTCGTCACGCAGACTTTCGCCAACAATCAGTTCAACCAGACCACGCAGGGTGTAGTGGTCGATGTCACCACCACCTGCATAGCAACCATCGCGCATGGCGCAGACGGAATCGGCCATCTCCATCACCTCATCCAGACGATGGGTGATATAAATCATGCCGACCTGTTTTTCCCGCAGGATGTTCATTACCCGGAACAGGTGGCGAACATCGTCCGCGGGAAGGGAGGCCGTCGGCTCATCAAGCACCAGCACCGAGGCATCTACCGCTACCGCACGGGCTATTGCCAGCAGCGATTTTTCAGTGCGGGAGAGGTCGAACACGCGGTCATCCGGATCAAGCTGAATGCCGATATCTTCCAGCGCTTTTTGCGCCTGACGGCGTGTTGCCGCCCAGTCAATCAGCCCAAAGCGACGGGGAAAACCCATCACCAGCGCCATGTTTTCCGCGACAGTCATCCACTCCACCAGACCTAAGTCCTGATGGATAAAGGCAATAGGCTGCTCGTTGCCCCGGCGCAGCGCGGCGGCAGAATCCACCGGCTCACCGCGAAACAGAATTTCGCCACCGTCGCGGGAATAGACACCGGCCAGCACTTTAATCAGCGTGGATTTGCCCGCACCGTTCTCCCCCAGCAGCGCCACAACCTTGCCCGGATAGATATCCAGGCTGACGTTGTTGACCGCCACATTTCCCCCAAAGCGCTTAACGATATGGCGCATGGATAACAAAGGAGATAACACTGCTGCTTCTGCCATTTAAGATGACCTCCCACCGAGGGAATGAGAACGTTGTGCGACCTGTAAATTTCACTATGCGAAATCTGATTTCAAATATAGCGATCATAATTTGACAAAGCAATTGCTGGATATATTTTTGAAATGTAATAAAATCAATAAATTACAAATTTTCTGTTCAGATCGTGAAGTGAAACACACTTTGCGCTACCATCAGGTCGCCACAAAAAGGAGGCGAAAGCGATGAACACCAAAGAGAGTGAAAACACGCAGGAGAAAGAGAGGCCGGCAGGAAGCCAGAGCTTGTTTCGCGGTTTGATGTTGATAGAGATACTGAGCAATTACCCGAACGGTTGTCCGCTGGCGCATTTGTCCGAACTGGCGGGGCTGAATAAAAGTACCGTGCACCGATTGCTGCAAGGGCTGCAATCCTGTGGCTACGTGACCCCCGCGCCCGCTGCCGGGAGTTATCGCTTAACCACAAAATTTATCGCTGTCGGACAAAAGGCGCTCACGTCGCTGAATATTATCCATGTTGCCGCGCCGCATCTGGAAGCGCTGAACCTGGCGACCGGGGAAACCATCAATTTCTCCAGCCGCGAAGACGATCACGCCATTCTGATTTACAAACTGGAACCGACGACGGGTATGCTGCGTACGCGCGCCTATATTGGTCAGCATATGCCGCTGTACTGCTCGGCGATGGGTAAAATCTATATGGCCTTCGGTCAGCCCGATTATGTGAAAGAGTACTGGGAGACGCATCAGGAACAGATTCAACCGTTGACGCGTAATACCATTACCGGCCTGCCCGCGATGTACGATGAACTGGCGCAGATCCGCGAAACCAGTATGGCGATGGATCGTGAAGAAAATGAGCTGGGCGTCTCCTGCATTGCTGTCCCGGTGTTTGATATTCACCACCGCGTGCCGTACGCCATCTCTATTTCGCTTTCTACATCACGCCTGAAACAGATTGGCGAGAAAAACCTGCTCAAACCGCTGCGTGATACGGCGCAGGCTATCTCTAACGAGCTGGGATTTACGCTGCGCGTGTAGGCAGAAGGCCAGATGTGATCAGGCAAATGAACGATTTACCCGCTTTCCCCATCGGGATCAAAGCGAAGACGGTTCATTCTCTGGCACTCTGAACGGAATTTTTCTGTATTAGGGGTGTGGAGAATGAACCGTTTTATACTTGCGGATTCGACCAAATGTATCGGCTGTCGTACCTGTGAAGTCGCCTGTGTGGTCTCACACCAGCAGGATCAGGACTGCGCGGCGATCTCCCCGCAAACCTTCAGCGCACGGATTCGCGTGGTAAAAACCGGCTCTTTTTCCACGGCGGTCACCTGTCGTCACTGTGAAGACGCCCCATGCGCCAATGTTTGCCCGGTAGGGGCCATCAGCCGGGTCAATGGCGCAGTGTATGTGGAGCAGACGCTGTGCATCGGTTGTAAGAGTTGCATGCTGGCCTGCCCGTTCGGCGCCATGCAGGTGACGATGGAAAATGACCAGGTACAGGCGCAAAAATGCGATCTGTGTCTGCACCGTGAAACCGGACCTGCCTGTGTGGAAGCCTGCCCGACCAGCGCATTAGCATGCATCGATCCCATCAGGCTGCGACAAAGCCGCCTCAACAGTCATTTAGCGTAACGTATTGACGTTTCTGGTTAAGAGATGCGAAGAGGAGGCCCTCATCAAGAGGGCCGGATTGCTGATTACGCGTGCTCACGCCAGGCGATTTCAATTTCCTCGGCGAGGATTTTCACGCCGGCTTCGATTTTTTCCGGATCTGGCACATAGTTCATGCGCATACACTGGTGCGTATGCGGCCATGGCTTATCCAGCCCAGGAAAGAAATAGTCGCCGGGGACCATTAACACGCCGCGCTTTTTCAGACGCTGGTACAGCAGCTCGGTCGTGATCGGCAGGTCTTTAAACCACAACCAGAGGAAGATGGCCCCTTCTGGCTTGTGGATCAGGCAGCGCTCTTCCGGCAGATAGCGGCGAATAATCGCGATCGTTTCCTGCACACGCTGGTAGTAAAACGGCTTAATCACGGTTTCCGACAGGCGCAGCAGATCGTTGCGCTTAATCATTTCGCACATCATGGCCGGGCCAATACCGCCCGGTGCGAGACTGATAATGCCGTTCATATTACGGATGGCGGATATCACTTTGTCGTTGGCGATGATAATACCGCAACGGCTTCCCGGCAGGCCCAGTTTCGACAGGCTCATGCAGAGGATAATATTCGGATTCCATAAAGGCCGCGCTTCGCTAAAAATAATGCCCGGGAAGGGGACGCCATAGGCGTTATCAATAACCAGCGGAATGCCGTGTTGATTGGCCAGCGCATCCAGTTTGATCAGCTCTTCATCGGTAATGACGTTACCGGTTGGGTTGGTCGGGCGCGATACGCAGATCATCCCGGTCTCTTCACCGATGTGCAGGTGTTCGAAATCGACATGGTATTTGAACTGGCCGTCCGGCAGCAGTTCGATATTCGGGCGTGCGGAGACAAATAGATCTTCTTCCAGCCCGGAATCGGCGTAGCCGATGTACTCAGGCGCTAATGGAAACAGCACCTTACTGGTGGTTCCGTCGGCACGGCGACCAGCAAACAGATTGAATAAGTAGAAAAACGCGCTTTGGCTGCCGTTTGTCAGTGCAATATTTTGTGGTTCAATGTCCCAGCCCAGTTCATCGCGCAGCATGCTTGCCAGCGCCGTCAGCAGTTCGGTCTTCCCTTGTGGGCCATCGTAGTTACACAGCGCATCAGTGGCTTTGCCGTTTTCGACCATTTCTGCCAGCAGATTATGGAAGTAGTCGGTCATCGCCGGAATTTGCGCCGGGTTACCGCCGCCGAGCATGATAGCGCCCGGTGTGCGCAGGCCATCGTTAAGGTCTTCCATCAGGCGGGTGATGCCAGCGTGACGGGTAAATTTGTCGCCGAAAAGTGAAAATGTCATAGCTGATGTTCTGTCGGGCCGATTTTAAAAATGGCTAACCATAGCGCTACATACCCTGCTGTGCAAATCGGATGAGATGGAGTGTGGTGACGTTTTATTTTGTGAATTTATGTTTTGATGGGTTTTTATATTGTGATGCCGATGAGTTTGTCGTCCCGGTCAGCGCAGCGCCGCCGGGGAATATACTGGAAGGCGGCGTAAACGCTACGCAGGAAGAGAATTAGCGATTCCCCGCCCAGACCACCATCACTTTGTCGCCGTTGTGCTCGCGCACGAAGCCGTATCCTTGTGGCAGGCTAAGCGTTGTCTGCTTACCCGCCCCCAGTGCCGGGTGACGCGCGCGGAATTGCCCCAGCGTTTGCCAGTGTTGCAGGGTTGGCGCCGCCTTGCCGTTGATGTCCTGCCAGTTCATGTCCGAACGTGTCCCCTGTAGCGGGTCGGAGCCGGTCGGCCCGAAAGGCCGGCTGGTTTCATCGCCATAAAAAATCTGTACTGCCCCTGGCGCCAGCATCAGCAACTCTGCCGCTTCCTGACCGCCGTCGCGGAACAGACGCGTGTCATGGGAAGAGAGATAACTCAGCGCATTAAAGCCCTGCAGCTTTTCTGCCATCTGCTGCCAGACGAGATCCATATTCGCCAGGCATTTCACCGCACCCGCGGCCTGTTCCTGGTAATCAAAATTGATCATCGCGTCGAAGCCATGGTTGTAATAATCGCTGCGCATGACACCGTGCCCCCAGGATTCTCCGGTCATCCAGAACGGCGCGTCGTCGAGTTTTTTCTGCGGGTTCGCTTTTTTCCATTCGGCCAGCGCGTCGATGGCCTGGGTTTTCAACTGCTGCCAGGCCGCGAGTTCGACATGCTTGGCGGTATCGACCCTGAAACCGTCGATGCCGTAGTCACGCACCCACTGACTTAGCCAGTGGGTCAGGTAATCTCGCGGCGTGTAGCCAGGGATCTCTCGTGCGGCGGTATCGGGTTTATGACGATAAAAGTTCGGTAATCCTGACGGCGTGGTGGATTCGGTTTTCAGATCCGGCAGAAAGGCCAGCGACATGGTCAGGTCATCGAAGCCGGGGTTGTCGTAGTCGCCAATATCGGTGCGGATCCACTTTTTGCCCCACCAGTTCTCCCAGGCCGCTTTGTCGCTGAAATTGATAAAGTCGTTAAAGCTATGCCAGCTTTGCCCTGGGCCTGGCCGCCAGTCTGTCCAGCGCTCGCCGAGCACTTTTTTGCGCTCTTCACCCTGAACATACAGCGCGCCGAACTGAAATTCCTGCATATCTGCCAGCGTCGCGTAGCCGGTGTGGTTCATCACCACGTCAAAAAGGATACGGATACCGCGCTTATGGGCTTCATCGACCAGAGTACGTAAATCCGCTTCGCTGCCCATGTTGGCGTCCAGACGGGTCCAGTCCTGCGTGTAGTAGCCATGGTAGGCGTAATGCGGAAAATCGCCTTTTGTTCCACCGCCTACCCAGCCGTGGATTTGCTCAAGCGGTGAGCTGATCCACAGGGCGTTGACGCCAAGCTGCTGCAGGTAGTCGAGTTTGCTGGTAAGCCCCTTCAGATCGCCGCCGTGAAAGGTGCCAATCTCCTGCATCCCGTCTTTATGGCGTCCGTAGCTGTTGTCATTCGACGGATCGCCGTTGACGAAGCGGTCAGTCAGCACGAAATAGACCGTCGCGTTTTGCCAGCTAAAGGGGGCAGGGGCGGTGGTTTCAGCTCGTTCGAGCAGCAGCAGGCCGCCGCTACCGTTAGCCGGTTGCAGCGTTATCTTGCCGTTTTGCACCATCGCTGTTTTCTGGCTGTAGAAATCGCGCACCATGCTCCCTTCCGGGAATGTCTTGCTGACGTCCAGCGTCAGGGCTTTACCGTCCCAGGTGGGGCACTGGCGCACGACATTAACGGCCTGGGTGACGGCTTCGCTTTTTACCGACAGCATTAGCGTTGGCGTGCCGGAGCGGGTATCGAGTTGAATCTGATAATTCCCTTCACGAAAAACGCGCCACTGGGGGGCATCGCCTGTGCAGGGTTTAAGGGAGAGCATCTGGTTGAGTTTGATGTCGGCGGCAGGCTGCCAGCATTGTTGATCAAGGTGCAGCGTCAGCGGGTATGACCCTTTCTGTAATGTGCTGTTGCTACGCCAGACTCCGGTACCATCATCGGAAAAGGCAGAGAGACCGGGAGCTGACCAGTTAGCGCTGGCGAAGGCCGGTATAAGCAGGAGAAAAAGGGCACTGTATTTCATCTGATCCTTCCCGAGGCATCCGTTTTTACCATTGTGTCATTAGCCCGGCGCGGGCAACTCATCCCGTGAGCGCAATCGCCAGGGTGGAGAGCGCCGGGTGAGTGATCGTGCGCAAATTTTGCGCAGAATTTGCGATAACCGCCACAAATCTATGCTGTTGTTTTCGCGACGTAGCAGGTTTGAGATGACAGGCTTTCGGAATTGGATTATTTCTGTACGTGCCCTGAAGCGCTATTTTTGATATGATTTGAGATTCAGCTCTCAAAATTGTGTAAAAAATAAGGTGTTGGAATGTTTATATCCGACCAGGAGACTTAATGATATCGACTCCCTTGCGACGACTAGGGGCCACGATACTCATGTTACTCACCATCGCATTTTCAGGTGAGGTGCTTGCGCAGACGCACAGCAAAACAGCGAGTCACAAAGCCCCAATCTCAAAGACGACCGGTACAAAACAGGCAAGCAGTAAACAAGAGTATTCTCGCAATAGTGTAAATAGCAGTTCACTTCCTGACTTGCGAAAATACCCTTCCGGAGCACCAAGAAAGAAAGCGTTTCTCCGGACGGTCATGCCTTATATTACCAGTCAAAATGCAGCGATTACCGCTGACCGTAACTGGCTGATGTCACGTCAATATAGCCAACAATGGTCGACGGCGGACCGTACACGCTTGAAGGATATCGCCAAACGCTACAAGGTGAGCTGGTCTGGCAATACCCGCCGTATTCCGTGGAATGCGTTGATGGAACGCGTGGATATCATCCCGGACAGCATGGTCGCGACCATGGCGGCGGCGGAAAGCGGCTGGGGTACTTCAAAACTGGCGCGTACCAACAACAACCTGTTCGGCATGAAATGCGGGAAAGGCAGTTGTAAAAACGGTCCAGGCAAAGTGAAAGGTTATTCGCACTTTGAATCGGTGAAAGAGTCCGTGGATGCTTATGTGGTGAATCTGAACACTCACCCGGCTTATGCTTCTTTCCGTAAGTCCCGTGCGCAGTTGCGTAAAGCGGACCAGGAAGTGACAGCCAGCAACATGATTCATAAGCTGAAAGGCTACTCAACGAAGGGCGCGAGCTATAACAACTATCTGTTTGCCATGTATCAGGACAACCAGCAGCTCATCGCCTCGCACATGTAATAGTCACATGTCATCGCATAACGCCTTCCACCCGGAAGGCGTTTTTCTTTCCTGAATACTCTGTTCCTGAATGCCCCGTTAAATCAGTGTCTCACCGTAGCGTTCACGGTAATCCTTCGGCGTGCTGTCGTACTCTTTGCGAAATACCGAATAGAAATATTGCAGTGACGGATAGCCACACATCTGCGAAATTTCGTTGATGGAAAGGGAGGTGGAAACCAGCAGGCTGCGTGCTTTTTCCAGTTTTTCCGCGTGGATCACCGCATGGATGGTTTCGCCCACTTCCTCTTTAAAGCGCTTTTCCAGATTCGAACGTGAAATCCCGACGGCATCCAGCACTTGCTCTACTTTGATCCCCTTACAGGCGTGATTACGGATGTAATGCATCGCCTGAATGACCGCCGGGTCATTCAGGGAGCGGTAATCCGTTGAGCGTCGCGCCACCACACGTACCGGAGGAACCAGCAGACGCTGCAGTGGCATCGGCTCATTGTCCAGCAGGCGATGCAGCAGTTTCGCCGCCTGATAGCCCATCTGCCGGGTTCCCTGCGCAACCGACGAGAGCGCCACGCGTGACAGGTAGCGTGTCAGCTCTTCGTTGTCGATGCCAATCACGCAGAGTTTCTCCGGCACCGGAATATGCAGATGGTCGCACACCTGGAGCACGTGACGGGCGCGGGCATCGGTAACGGCAATAATGCCCGTCTGCGGCGGCAGCGTTTGTAGCCAGTCCGCCAGCCGATTTTGGGCGTGCTGCCAGTTCTCAGGCGCGGTAGTCAGCCCCTGATAGACCACCCCGCGATATTTCTCCTGTGCGACCAACTGACAAAACGCATGCTCTCGCTCAACGGCCCAACGTTTACCGCTGGAGGTGGGCAGACCATAGAACGCAAAACGGTGCACCCCTTTCTCTTTGAGATGCAAAAAGGCCTGCTCGACCAGGGCAAAGTTATCGGTGGCGATGTAGTGCACCGGCGGGTAGTTTTCCGGTGCGTGATAGGAGCCGCCGACGCCGACAATCGGTACGTCGACATCGGCCAGCAGGCGCTCAATTTCAGGATCGTCATAGTCGGCAATGACGCCATCGCCGAGCCACTCTTTGATGTTTTCGATGCGGGTACGGAAATCTTCCTCGATGAAGATATCCCACTCAGATTGTGACGCCTGCAAATATTCACCAACCCCTTCAACCACCTGGCGGTCATAGGCTTTGTTGGCATTGAATAACAACGTAATGCGGTGGCGTTTCTCGAACATATCGGTTCCGTCGCTGGTTAATCATTAATTCTGATTATCATATTCGGCACACTGCCGGAGAAAAATCTTCCGGCAGTGTGATCGCTCCTGGTTTCACGCCCGACGTTTGGTGGCGGAGTCCATCCATACCGCCAACAGCAAAATGGCTCCTTTCACGATGTACTGCCAGAACGTGGGCACATCCATCATGCTCATGCCGTTATCCAGTGACGCCATGATAAATGCCCCCATCACCGCGCCCGCCACGCTACCAATCCCGCCCGCGAGGCTGGTGCCGCCGATAACGCAGGCGGCGATAGCGTCCAGTTCAGCAATGTTGCCCGCCGAGGGTGAACCCGCCCCCAGACGTGAGCTGAGAATCAACCCGGCAATCGCTACCATCAAGCCGTTAATGGCGAACACCGCCAGCTTGGTGCGTTCCACGTTGATCCCGGACAGGCGTGCGGCCTCCAGGTTACCACCGATAGCGTAGATACGACGACCAAACGCGGTACGCGTAGCCATAAACATCCCCGCCAGCAGCAGGAAGACGAGCAGCAATACCGGCGTCGGAACACCGCGATAATCATTGAGCAGCCAAATGGCACCGAGCACCAGCACGGCGATGAGCGACTGGCGACCCACGACAGAGGTGGATGCGGTGGTGGTCAGCCCCATCGCCTGGCGGCGAAGTCGTCCACGCCACTGCCACAGAATGAAGGCGACAAGCCCCAGCGCACCCACGCCGAAACCGACACCATCAGGCAGATAACTTTGCCCGATTTGCGACATGGCAGCGCTGGTGGGTGAGACGGTTGTGCCATTGGTGATGCCAATCAGCACGCCGCGAAACGCCAGCATCCCCGCAAGGGTGACGATAAACGACGGCACCTTACGGTAGGCGACCCACCAGCCGTTCCAGGCACCCAACAGTAAACCCAGTACCAGCGTGACCACAATGGTCAGCGGTAAAGGCCAGCCCAGCCAGACGTCGAAAATCGCCGCCGCGCCGCCCAGCAGACCCATCATCGAGCCCACGGAGAGGTCGATTTCCGCCGAGATAATGACGAACACCATGCCAACGGCCAGGATGCCAGTAATGGCCGTCTGGCGCAGCAGGTTTGAGACGTTACGCGCGCTCAGGTAAGCGCCGTCGGTCATCCAGGTAAAGAACAGCATGATCACAGCGATGGCCGCAATCATGACAAAGACCTGGAAATTCAGAGACTTCAATCCTTTGAAGGCACCCGGTACCGGGGCGGATAGTTTCATTTCAGACGGGTTGCTTTTCGACATGATGTTCGCTCCTCAGCGCCGCTTCCATGACCTGCTCCTGGGTCAGTTGATGATTAATTAGGTCGGCTTTTAGCTTGCCTTCATGCATCACCAGTACCCGATCGCTGAGCCCCAGCACTTCGGGCAATTCGGAAGAGATGACAATAACGGCAATCCCCTGCTGTACCAGTTGATTGATTAATTTATAAATTTCGTATTTCGCGCCGATATCAATCCCGCGCGTCGGTTCGTCGAGGATCAGAATGCGCGGGTTGAGCAGCAGGCAGCGGGCAAGAATGGCTTTTTGCTGATTCCCACCGCTCAGGCGACCAATCGCCAGGTCGGGGGAGGAGGTTTTCACTTTTAGACGTTGCAGCGACTGCAAAATGCAATGCTGCTCTGCTGCATCGTCCAGGCTACTCAGCGTGCCGGAAAACTGGTCCAGCGCCGCGAGGGTGATGTTTTTACCGACGGCCATCACGGGGACGATGCCATCTTTTTTGCGGTCTTCTGGCACCATCGCGATACCACTGGCAATCGCCTGCTGGCAGTTATGGATGTGCACCTGTTTGCCATCAAGGAAAATATTGCCTTCCCAACGTCCCGGCCAGACGCCAAACAGGCACTGTACCGCTTCGGTTCGCCCGGCGCCCACCAGCCCGGCAATACCCAAAATTTCGCCACGTTTAAGTGAGAAAGAGACGTCATTGACTCGCTTGATGTGTTTATTGACCGGATGCCAGGCGGTTAAATGCTCAACACGTAAGATCTCATCGCCGGTGGTGTGCGGTTCGTTGGGGTAGAGCGCGGTGAGTTCGCGGCCCACCATCATGGTGATGATGTCGTCTTCGCTCATCCCGGTGGCATCGCGCGTGCCGATATGCTGACCATCGCGGATCACGCAGATGACGTCAGAAATAGCCTTCACCTCGTTGAGTTTGTGCGAGATATAAATACAGGCGATACCGTGGTTTTGCAGATCGCGAATGATATCCAGTAAGACGGCTGTTTCCTGCTCGGTGAGTGAGGCGGTCGGTTCATCGAGAATAAGCAGACGGACCTGTTTATTCAGCGCTTTGGCGATTTCTACCAGTTGCTGTTGCCCAAGCCCGAGATCGCCGACACGGGTATTGGGGGAAATCGTCAGACTGACCTGGGCGAGCAGCTTTTCACAGCGCAGCGTCATGGTGTCGTAGTCCATCACGCCGTGATGGGTGATCTCGGTGCCAAGAAAGATGTTTTCCAGCACCGTCAGGTGCTTAACCAGCGCCAGTTCCTGATGGATTATCGCAATGCCTTTACGCTCGGTATCCCGGATATGCCCGGCCTGTAGGGTTTCGCCAGCAAAAACAATTTCGCCGTCATAGCTGCCCCAGGGATAGATGCCGCACAGTACTTTCATCAGCGTGGATTTGCCGGAGCCGTTTTCACCGCAAAGGGATAACACCTCGCCTGCATTGAGCCGCAGACTCACGTTATCAACGGCCTTGACCGCGCCAAAGGCCTTGGTGATGTTCTTCATTTCAAGTAAATAAGGCATAACTGCTCCACGTAATTCGAGGTATTCACAGTGCCTGAAGACATGTTCCGGCGTGCCTCCTGTCGGGAGACACGCCGCGAGGCTTAGAGCTGATCTTTCTGATGGAACCCGTCTTTGATAACCGTGGCGTCGATGTTGTCTTTGGTGACTTCAATCGGCGTCAGCAGACGGGCGGGGACGTCTTTCAGACCGTTATTGAGGGTGGAGTCCGCTTTTGGCTGTTTGCCATTACCGAGCTCAACGGCGATTTCTGCGGCCGTGTTAGCCAGTTGGGTGATGGGCTTATAGACCGTCATGGTCTGGCTGCCGTTGATCAGGCGTTTAATCCCGGCGAGGTCGGCATCCTGGCCTGAAATGACGACCTTGCCTGCCAGGCCTTGAGCGCTCAGCGCCTGAATTGCGCCGCCTGCGGTCGCATCGTTAGACGCCACGACCGCGTCGATTTTGTTGTTGTTCGCCGTGAGGGCGTTTTCCATGATTTTCAGCGCATTTTCAGGCAGCCAGCCGTCGACCCACTGATCGCCGACAATTTTAATCTTGCCGCTATCAATGTACGGTTTTAATACTTTCATTTGGCCTGCGCGGAACAACTTAGCGTTATTATCAACGGGCGAACCGCCCATCAAAAAGTAATTGCCCTGAGGCACTTTGCTGACCAGGCTTTGCGCCTGCAATTCACCAACCTTTTCATTATCGAAGGAAATATAAAAATCAATGTCGGCATTATTGATCATACGGTCATAAGCTAACACTTTAATCCCTTCTTGTTTGGCCTCTTTTACAACATTACTTAATACCTGACCGTTGTAGGGAATAATAACCAGAACATCAACGCCGCGGTTGATCATATTTTCGATTTGCGACATCTGGGTTTCTTCATTACCGTTAGCCGACTGGACAAAAACCGTAGCACCCAGCGATTCGGCTTTTTTCACGAAAATATCACGGTCTTTCTGCCAACGTTCGAGGCGTAAGTCATCAATCGCCATACCGATTTTTACTTCTTTTGCGTGACCCGCCATGCTGGCGAGCAGCAAAGAAGCACACAAAGTAAGGCAAAGGTTCTTTATCTTCATAATAGTAATACCTTTTTGTAGGGTGACGAAGCGAGATAAAAGAAACATGCACTGCGATGAACGTTGCAAATTTTTAACGCGTAAACGGTGGCTGGCAATTCCTGGTTTTTATCCCGGCGTTATGTTTTTTGGTTTATTTGTGGAAGTTTGACGGTGATCTGATTTTAAAATAAGCGGAAACGGTTTTGCAGGCGGCAACAATTAAGCAAACGGCCTGGTTATGGCTTATTTTGCGAGGTGGCGCACATTTGCGTATTCTCTTAATGTCAGTGTGAAATAACGTAATTGAGCAAGGCGAGGAGAGAATCCAGTATTACCTGGAAAATGAATCTTTGCCGACACCTGATTATGGAGCTCATTATGCATGCTTATTTCGACCAGCTCGAACGTGTTCGTTATGAAGGCCCGAAAACAACCAATCCTTTAGCGTTTCGTCATTACAACCCGGACGAGTTAGTGCTGGGTAAGCGAATGGAAGATCACCTGCGCTTTGCCGCCTGCTACTGGCATACATTCTGCTGGAACGGTGCGGATATGTTTGGTGTGGGATCATTCGACAGACCGTGGCAACAGCCGGGCGACGCGCTGGCGCTGGCGGAGCGCAAAGCGGATGTAGCGTTTGAGTTCTTCCACAAACTGAATGTGCCTTACTACTGCTTCCACGATGTCGATGTCTCGCCGGAAGGGACTTCGCTGAAAGAGTACCTGAATAACTTTGCCCACATGGTGGATGTGCTGGCGCAAAAACAGCAGCAGAGCGGCGTGAAACTGCTCTGGGGTACCGCTAACTGCTTTACTAACCCGCGCTATGGCGCAGGGGCTGCCACTAACCCGGATCCCGAAGTATTTAGCTGGGCTGCGACCCAGGTCGTCACCGCGATGAACGCAACTCATCAGTTGGGCGGCGAAAACTACGTGCTGTGGGGCGGTCGTGAAGGCTATGAAACCTTGCTCAATACCGATCTGCGTCAGGAGCGTGAACAGATTGGCCGCTTCATGCAGATGGTTGTCGAACACAAACATAAAATCGGCTTCCGTGGCACGCTGCTGATTGAGCCAAAACCGCAGGAACCGACCAAACATCAATATGATTATGATGTGGCAACGGTGTACGGCTTCCTCAAACAGTTCGGTCTGGAAAAAGAGATTAAAGTGAACATCGAGGCGAACCACGCCACGCTGGCCGGCCACTCTTTCCACCATGAAATTGCCTCTGCCATCGCGCTGGGTATCTTCGGCTCGGTCGATGCTAACCGCGGCGACGCGCAACTGGGTTGGGATACAGATCAGTTCCCGAACAGCGTGGAAGAGAACGCGCTGGTGATGTATGAAATCATCAAAGCGGGCGGCTTTACCACTGGCGGCCTGAACTTTGACGCCAAAGTGCGTCGTCAGAGCACCGACAAATATGATCTGTTCTATGGCCACATTGGCGCAATGGACACCATGGCGCTGGCGCTGAAAGTGGCCGCGCGGATGAGTGAAGACGGTGAGCTGGATAAACGCGTCGCGAAACGCTATGCCGGCTGGAATGGTGAACTTGGCCAGCAAATTCTGCAGGGCCAGCTAACGCTTGCTGAACTGGCGAAGTACGCTGAACAGCAAAACCTGGCGCCGCGCCATCAGAGCGGGCATCAGGAACTGTTGGAAAATCTGGTAAACCATTACCTGTTCGACAAGTAACCGGCGCTGGCCTGCATTCGGGCCTGCACACCGACCAGGCCCGGAACGCGTTGCGTTACCGGGCAGGTTTTTTTAAGGAGCCATCTATGTATATCGGGGTTGATCTTGGCACATCAGGGGTAAAAGCAATTTTGCTCAGTGAGCAGGGCACCGTACTGGCCTCACAAACGGAAAAGTTAACGGTGTCGCGCCCGCGCCCTTTGTGGTCGGAGCAGGACCCGTTGCACTGGTGGCAGGCCACGGACCGGGCGATTCGCGCCCTCGGCGAACAGCATTCATTACAGCAGGTGAAGGCCATTGGCCTGGCCGGGCAGATGCACGGCGCCACGCTGCTTGATAACGAAAATCAGGTACTTCGTCCGGCTATTTTGTGGAATGACGGGCGCTGCGCCGAAGAGTGTGCGTTGCTGGAAGCGCAGGTAAAAAATGCACGGGCGATAACCGGCAACCTGATGATGCCGGGGTTCACCGCGCCAAAATTACTATGGGTGAAGCGCCACGAACCTGACGTGTTTGCCCGCGTGGCGAAAGTCCTTCTGCCGAAAGATTATCTGCGCTGGCAAATGACCGGACAGTACGCCAGCGATATGTCGGACTCCGCAGGAACGATGTGGCTGGATGTGGCAAAGCGCGACTGGAGCGACGAGATGCTCGCCGCCTGCGCGCTGACCCGCGACCATATGCCTGCCTTGTTCGAAGGCAGCGACATCACTGGCACCTTGCTGCCGGAGGTGGCAGCGCGCTGGGGCATGGCACAGGTTGCCGTCGTCGCAGGTGGCGGCGATAACGCGGCGGGTGCCGTCGGCGTTGGCATGGCGGACGCCGGGCAGGCGATGCTCTCCCTGGGAACGTCCGGCGTCTATTTTGCGGTCAGCGAAGGTTTCCTCAGCAATCCCGAAAGCGCGGTGCACAGTTTCTGCCATGCGCTACCGGGAGGCTGGCATCTGATGTCGGTCATGCTGAGCGCCGCTTCCTGCCTGGACTGGGCCGCGAAGCTGACCCGGCTGGATTCTGTACAGGCGCTGATTGCCGCAGCGGAACAGGCGGATGACAGCGCGGGCGATCTCTGGTTCTTACCCTATCTTTCCGGCGAGCGTACGCCGCATAACAACCCGGAAGCCAAAGGCGTGTTCTTTGGCCTGACCCATCAGCACGGGCCGAATGAGCTGGCGAAATCGGTGCTCGAAGGGGTGGGCTATGCGCTGGCAGACGGGATGGATGTGGTGCACGCCTGCGGCGTGAAGCCGCAAAGCATCACGCTTATCGGCGGTGGGGCGCGCAGCAGCTACTGGCGACAGATGCTGGCGGACATCAGCGGCCAGCAGCTTGATTACCGCACGGGGGGCGATGTCGGCCCGGCTTTAGGCGCGGCACGTCTGGCGCAAATTGCCGCCAACCCGGATGTCCCGGTGACCCGCCTGTTGCCGCAACTGCCGATTGAACAGCAGCACCAGCCGGATGCCGCACGTCATGCGTTGTATCAACCGCGCCGCGAAACCTTCCGTCGTATTTATCAGCAGCTTTTACCGCTGATGTCGTAACGTCTGTGTCCTCCCCGTTTGCGCGGGGAGGATGTTCGTCTGTAATCCACCTGATGATGTCCTTTTTTGGTCTTAGCACCTTGCCCGTTCCTTGCCAGAATAGCCCTACACCCACTGCGTAAGGAGTCCCAAAATGTCACGTACCGCCCTTATCAATATTGATACTCAGAACTCTTTCCTGCATCGCGATAGCTGGCAGGAGGACAATTTCCCCGCTTTTCGCGACGCCATGTTGAACCTGATTACCGGCTGTATTGCGCGGGATGTGCCGGTGGTAGACATTTTTCATGTCGCTGACGGCGGGCCGTTCGCGCTGGAAAGTGGTTATGTCGCGCCAATGGCCTTTTTGCAACATCAGCCTGCGGTGACTTTCTACAAGCATGTGCATAATGCCTTTACCGATACCGGGCTGGATCACTGGCTGCGTAAACAGGATATTAATCATGTCATTATTTGCGGGATGCGCACCGAACAGTGCTGCGAAACGACGGCCCGCGTGGCGTCAGATCTTGGCTACAGAGTGACCTTTGTCAGTGAAGCGACGTTAACCTTCCCGATGACGCATAAAGGGATTACGCTGGACTGCGACGCGCTGCGTCATCGTACAGAAACGGTGCTTGAAGGCCGTTTCGCCACCGTGAAAACTGTCAGTGAAACTCTGGGATCCCTATGACCACCGATGTCTGGTTCGTGATGTTGCCGGGCGTGCTGGCGCTGGATATGACCGGCCCGGCAGAAACCTTCTCCCTGGCGGGTGAGGCCTTTCGCTTGCATTACATTGGACCGGACGCAGAGGTGCCGACCTCTATCGGCCTGACGATGGGCAATATTGCGCCGCTGCCGGACAGCCTGCCGGAAGGTAGCCTGCTGGTATTGCCCGGCGTTCATCAGTCCGCACACTATTTTGCCACGCCCCAGGCTGATACCGTCCGCCACTGGCTGATGCGTATGCAACCGCTGATCCATAGCCAGAAGGTGCTGCTGATGTGTGTCTGTTCCGGCTCGCTATTAGCGGCAAAAGCAGGGCTGATGACGGGGATTCAGTGCACCACGCACCACGATGTGATTGCTCGTCTGAGGGCGGCGGCACCCGCCGCGCTGGTCAAAGAGAACCGGATTTTCATTGAAGACAGAGGGATCTGGACCAGTGCGGGGATCACCTCCGGTATTGACCTGACGCTGCACATTATTCACCGACTGTGCGGGCCGGAAACGGCGCTGGCGGTGGCTCGCGAGATGGTGGTCTGGTTCCGTCGTTCCGGCGATGACCCACAGCTCTCACCGTGGCTGCGCTATCGCAATCATCTCCACCCGGCGGTTCACCGCGCGCAGGATGTGCTTACCGCCGAGCCGCAAAAACCCTGGCAACTGGCGGATATTGCTGAGCAGGCGCACGTGAGTCCACGGCATTTAACACGTCTGTTTCAGCAACATCTGGGCATCAGCGTGCGTGATTATCTGGAACAACTACGTCTGGCGGTGGCCGAACAGTGGCTATTGCAGGGGCGGGGTACGGAGCAGGCTGCGATGGCCGCCGGGTTTTCTTCACCCCGCCAGTTGCACCGCGCGCGTCAGCGCGCCGCCGGGTAACGTCACTATTGGTGTTTTCTGAAAAACTGCTCTCCCTCTCCCGCTTCGCCCCCGTGCCTTTACTATGGGTTACCAAAAACGGAGGGTGTTATTTATGGAAAAAAACGCAGTACATGTTTCTCCCGCGTTCAATATCGTGTCGTGGGTTGCCCTGATGGGGGGCGTCGCATCTTATCTGGTAGGTCTGTGGAATGCCGAGATGCAACTGAATGAGCGGGGTTATTATTTTGCGGTGCTGCTTCTTGGACTTTTTGCCGCAGCCTCCTATCAAAAAACGGTCAGAGACCGCTACGAAGGTATTCCCACCACGCAGATGTATTACTTTATGTGCCTGATAACGTTTATTCTTTCTATCGGCTTGCTGCTTGTCGGATTGTGGAATGCGACACTGCTGCTCAGTGAGAAAGGGTTTTACGGACTGGCCTTCTTTCTTAGTCTGTTTGGCATTGTCGCCGTGCAAAAAAATGTCCGTGATGGCTGGGATCAAACCGAGCCGGAAATCGTACCCGCTGAGGCGGAGGAGTAAGTTCAATCGCCCGGCGTTGCTGGCCGGGCTGCTCGTTTAGCTCACATAGCGCCGCGTATCAATACGCTGCAACAGCATCGACAAGCCCAGGCTGATGAGCAGCGTTGCGGTAAAAATCCACAGGATATCGAGCACGGGCCAGGCCTGAATTTCAACGCCACGGGTGCGGAGCGCATGAATGATAAGGGCATGAAAACCATAGATTCCCAGCGAGTGGCGGGAGATGATCGCCAGCCCCGGCAGCGCCCGCGCGCTAAGGGTGTTTTTGACGAGGGTGAACAGCGACATGGCGCAGATAAACACCAGCGGGCCACAATAGACATACCAGGTGTCGGCGAAATTACCCCGCCATTTCAGTTCATGCAGGGTGCCGCGAGAAATAGCGAATGCGGCGACGACAAAAACAGTCGCGCTCAGCACAGTGAGTGACTTTTTCTGCGTATCCATCATCCCTAACGCACGGCCCAGCATGCCGTACAACACGTAATAGAACGTGTCGCCATTGATATACAGATTGACGGGCAGCCATTCGAAATGGCCTATTTTTTGCGCCACCGTATTGGGATTGGCGACAATGCCAATGACGACCATCAGCGCCAGCAGCATCTTCCCGCTCACCTGTTTTACCTGAATAAGCGGCGAGACGAGATAGATAACGATAATCGCAAAGAAAAACCACAGATGATAAAACACCGGTTTTTGTAGCAGGTTTCGTAGTGATAACTCACTGTTAATTGAGGTAAATAAGACGATGTAGAGAAAGGCGATCGTACTGTAGAACAGCAGGCATAAACCGATACGCAAAAAATGGCGCGGCTGGGCGCTGCGTTCGCCAAAAAAGAGATAACCTGAGATCATAAAAAAGAGCGGCACGCTGACGCGAGAAGCAGAATTGAGGAGATTGGCGACACCCCAGTCGAGAGTGCTCACGCTGGCCGCGTTAGTCACGTACCAGGCGGTGGTATGGATCATCACGACCATCAAACAGGCGATCCCTCGCAGATTATCAATCCAGTAAATTTTCGACGACATCTGTTCCTCAATTTTCCCGTTAAATACCCTCTGACTTACGATTTAACGCACTTTCTTTCTGGATAATTCTGAGTTTTCCTGCCCATACTTGTGATGTTACGGCAGTTTTGCAAAATTCACTGCTTAGCACTCCTGACTTCTAAAAATAACAGCAGCTTAGCCTGACGGTAAAAAAATGATGATCAAAAGTATGGCGTCAGCCTTGTTAGTCTTGCTGGTGGCAGGATGCAGCGCGCCACCAGAAACGCCTGCGCAACGCGCGCAAAAAGCGAAAGTGAGCCCGACGCACTCCCTCGAAATGGAACAGCTCTGCAAGCAATCTGCGGCGCATCGCTATAATACCGACTCGCAAGCCATCGCGGTTACCAGCTTCGAACAGTTTCAGAGTAGCTATGAAATGCGTGGTGTTACCCCCCGGAAGGAGGGTTTTGTCTGCTCTTTTGACCAGGAAGGCCAGTTTTTGCATCTCTCGATGCGCTAGTTCTTCAATTTTCCACAAACAGACCCGTTTCGTACTGTATATCTTCCGGTCAGCGGGTATACTGGCCCCTTCCTTTAAATCCACACGTATCCAGCACGAAATCATATGCAAAAGTTTGATACCAGGACCTTCCAGGGCCTGATCCTGACCTTACAGGATTACTGGGCTCGTCAGGGCTGCACCATTGTTCAACCTCTGGACATGGAAGTTGGCGCCGGCACATCTCACCCAATGACCTGCCTGCGTGCATTGGGGCCAGAACCGATGGCGACTGCCTACGTGCAGCCTTCCCGTCGTCCAACCGATGGCCGCTATGGCGAAAACCCGAACCGTTTACAGCACTACTATCAGTTCCAGGTCGTGATTAAACCGTCTCCGGACAATATCCAGGAGCTGTACCTCGGGTCTCTGAAAGAGCTGGGTATGGATCCGACCATCCACGACATCCGTTTCGTGGAAGACAACTGGGAAAACCCGACGCTGGGTGCCTGGGGTCTGGGTTGGGAAGTGTGGCTGAACGGTATGGAAGTGACCCAGTTCACTTACTTCCAGCAGGTTGGCGGTCTGGAATGTAAGCCGGTTACCGGTGAGATTACGTACGGCTTAGAACGTCTGGCGATGTACATTCAGGGCGTAGACAGTGTTTACGACCTGGTCTGGAGCGATGGCCCGCTGGGTAAAACCACCTACGGCGACGTGTTCCATCAGAACGAAGTGGAACAGTCCACCTACAACTTCGAATACGCCGACGTCGACTTTCTGTTCTCCTGCTTTGAGCAGTACGAGAAAGAAGCCCAGGAGCTTCTGGCGCTGGAAAATCCGCTGCCGCTGCCCGCGTACGAACGTATTCTGAAAGCCGCTCACAGCTTCAACCTGCTGGATGCGCGTAAAGCCATCTCCGTCACCGAGCGTCAGCGCTACATTCTGCGCATTCGCACGCTGACCAAAGCGGTAGCAGAAGCCTATTACGCTTCCCGTGAAGCCCTTGGCTTCCCGATGTGCAACAAGAATAAATAAGAGGCGGCCATGTCTGAGAAAACTTTCCTGGTGGAAATTGGCACCGAAGAGCTGCCACCAAAAGCCCTGCGCAGCCTGGCTGAATCTTTTGCTGCGAACGTGACCGCTGAGCTGGATAACGCTGGCCTGGCGCACGGTAAAATCGAATGGTTTGCCGCACCGCGCCGTCTGGCGCTGAAAGTGGCGAATCTGGCGGCTTCTCAGCCTGACCGTGAAGTTGAGAAACGCGGCCCGGCGATTGCTCAGGCGTTTGACGCCAGCGGCAATCCGAGCAAAGCGGCTGAAGGCTGGGCGCGCGGCTGCGGTATCACCGTTGACCAGGCCGAACGTCTGACCACCGACAAAGGTGAATGGCTGCTGTATCGTGCGCACGTGAAAGGCGAGAGCACCGAAGCGCTGCTGCCGAACATGATCGCCACCTCGCTGGCGAAGCTGCCGATTCCGAAACTGATGCGCTGGGGCGCGTCTGACGTCCACTTCGTGCGTCCGGTTCATACCGTGACCCTGCTGCTGGGCGACGACGTCATCCCGGCAACTATTTTGGGCGTCCAGTCCGATCGCGTGATTCGCGGTCACCGCTTTATGGGCGAGCCGGAGTTCACCATCGACAATGCCGACCAGTATCCTGAAATCCTGCTGGAGCGCGGCAAAGTTGTGGCTGATTACGAAGCGCGTAAAGACAAAATTAAAGCAGACGCAGAAGAAGCGGCGCGTAAGATTGGCGGCAACGCTGACCTGAGCGACAGCCTGCTCGAAGAAGTGACCTCGCTGGTGGAATGGCCGGTGGTGCTGACGGCGAAATTCGAAGAGAAATTCCTCGCGGTGCCTGCCGAAGCGCTGGTGTACACCATGAAGGGTGACCAGAAGTACTTCCCGGTTTATGACAATGCAGGCAAGCTGCTGCCGAACTTTATCTTTGTGGCCAACATTGAGTCCAAAGATCCGGTACAAATCATCTCCGGTAACGAGAAGGTGGTTCGTCCGCGTCTGGCGGATGCCGAGTTCTTCTTCAATACCGACCGTAAAAAACGTCTGGAAGACCATCTGCCGCGCCTGCAAACCGTGCTGTTCCAGCAACAACTGGGTACGCTGCGCGACAAGACCGATCGTATTCAGGCGCTGGCGGGCTGGATTGCTGAGCAGATTGGCGCTGATGTGAATCACGCGACCCGCGCGGGCCTGCTGTCTAAGTGCGACCTGATGACCAATATGGTCTTTGAGTTCACCGACACCCAGGGTGTGATGGGCATGCACTACGCGCGCCATGACGGCGAAGCGGAAGATGTTGCGGTTGCGCTGAATGAGCAGTATCAGCCGCGCTTTGCGGGCGATGACCTGCCGTCTAACCCGATTGCCTGTGCGCTGGCGATTGCCGATAAGATGGACACCCTGGCGGGTATCTTTGGTATCGGTCAGCACCCGAAAGGCGATAAAGACCCGTTTGCGCTGCGTCGTGCCGCGCTGGGCGTGCTGCGTATCATCGTTGAGAAGAACCTCAACCTGGATCTGCAAACGCTGACCGAAGAAGCGGTGCGTCTGTATGGCGACAAGCTGACGAATGCCAAAGTGGTCGACGACGTTATCGACTTTATGCTGGGCCGTTTCCGCGCCTGGTATCAGGACGAAGGCTATACCGTCGACACCATCCAGGCGGTACTGGCGCGTCGTCCGACCCGTCCGGCGGATTTCGATGCGCGCATGAAAGCGGTATCTCACTTCCGCACGCTGGAAGAGGCCTCTGCGCTGGCTGCGGCCAACAAGCGTGTCTCTAATATTCTGGCGAAATCAGACGAGACGCTGAACGACATCGTGCATGCTTCCGTGCTGAAAGAAGCGGCAGAGATCAAACTGGCGGGCAATCTGGTCGTTCTGCGCGACAAGCTGCAGCCGTACTTTGCCGCAGGCCGTTACCAGGAAGCGCTGGTCGAACTGGCATCCCTGCGTGAGCCGGTTGATGAGTTCTTCGAAAACGTGATGGTGAATGCGGAAGATAAAGACGTTCGTCTGAACCGTCTGACGCTACTGTCCAAACTGCGCGAGTTGTTCCTGCAGGTTGCGGATATTTCCCTGCTGCAGTAATGGCGTGGTCGATAAATAAAAACCTGCCTGCGGGCGGGTTTTTTTACGCCTGAGTAAATAAAAATGAACAGGTAAGAATATTCAGACGAATTAAATTTTTATTTCATTTGTTTTATGAGAAGACCATAACGGTTATATCTGCGCTCATCAAACAAGTCAGTGAATTACCCGTTGAGCTTTATAAAACTCTACTATGGGACCGGGGCGCTGAAATGACCAACAACACCCGCTCTAATGTAGCCACAGATATTCAGGTTTACGTCTGCGATCCTCAACCCCTCTGGCAACCTGGCTCAAATGAAAATACGAACAGATTGCTCAGGCCGCATTTGCCAAAAGGAACTGACTTATCGATTCACAGCCAGCAGAGCGTTTTAACCAATCTGTTGCATCCATCGGTTGAACTCACAGCACAAAGCGGACATCAAAATTATTTATATCAGAGAGGAAATGTTTATGTATAGCGTTTGCTATACATAAACATTGTGTTATGCTTGTAAAGCAAATGCTATACAGGGGGATCTCATGAAATCAGATGTTCAACTTAACCTTAGAGCCAAGGAATCACAGCGAGCACTCATTGATGCCGCCGCTGAGATCCTGCACAAATCACGTACAGATTTCATTCTGGAAATGGCCTGTCAGGCTGCTGAAAATGTGATTCTTGAGCGACGTGCCTTTAATTTTAACGATGAGCAATATGCAGAGTTCATCGATATGCTCGATGCACCGGTTGCGGATGATCCCGTTATCGACAAACTGCTGGCAAGGAAACCTCAGTGGGACGTGTAACAGCGCCAGAGCCTTTATCCAATTTCCATCAGGTGGCGGCGTTTGTTAGCGGTGAAGCTGTGCTCGATGATTGGCTAAAGCAGAGAGGCCTCAAAAATCAGGCTCTCGGAGCTGCCCGAACTTTTGTTGTATGTAAGAAAGACACGAAACAAATAGTCGGTTTTTACTCTTTGGCCACCGGTAGCGTCAACCATACAGAAACTACAGGCAACCTTCGGCGTAACATGCCAGACCCTATTCCTGTGATTATACTCGCCCGGCTTGCTGTCGACCTCTCATTTCGTGGAAAAGGGCTTGGCGCTGATTTACTCCACGATGCGGTGCTTCGTTGTTATCGAGTTGCTGAAAATATTGGTGTGCGTGCAATCATGGTTCACGCGCTGACGGAAGAAGCCAAAAATTTCTATATTCACCATGGTTTCAAGCCATCACAAACTCAGCAGCGGACGTTATTCCTTAAACTTCCTCAATAGAATGCGAAGACCGTTACGCCCAAATCGCTATAAGCGATAATGGGATGGTATATCCATGGCTGATTCAGTAGAACATTTTCACGAAACAGATTGTAAATGCATTATAGATGAGAGGGGAAAGCGCGCGATGTCCGAAAGTAGTGGAATGAATAATTCGGTTGCGGACAATTTTATTTATCTTTAACAGGAAAAAAGAGTCTATGTATTCCATGAACTCTTTATCAGGTGCTTCGGTTAATCTCTCCAACGTTTGGCGGCAGCAAAAAGTGAGGCCCGCTTGCCGCGCTCCTGTAATTGGAGCTATTTAAAGTATTGTGTGTGATTTATATAAAGCATTTGTTGCACAATTTTAGGGTCTTTTATTCTGAATCAGATAATAACTATTGATGCGAATTAAAAACGGGCTAATTAAAAAGATGAAATTTAACCTTGAAATCCTGTCCGGTCTGCGGCTATCCTTTGCCCCGACGAATCCCTCGTCTCACTGAGGACCACTGAAAATGGATAAACACACCTGCTGACTTCGAATCCTTGCTTCGCGCTTATGGCGAGCAGGGGATGTATTGATTTCACTCAGGAGTGCTTATGGCTCAGTGCGCCCAATCCCCCTTATTTATTTTGCATCAGGTCACCTGTCAGTTTGCGACGGGCGTGACACTTTTTAGCCCAATTTCTCTTTCGCTCGAACCCGCGTTGTGTGGCCTGGTCGGGCGCAACGGTTGTGGTAAAACCCGCTTATTGCGCCTGCTGGCGGGGCTGGACCTCCCCGCATCCGGACATATCGAACGTTTTGGTACTGTGGCTTACGTCGCTCAACAACACGCGGTTTCCCCGTCGACTACGCTTGCCGAATTGCTGGGTTATGACGCAGTGTTTGCTGCACGTCGGCGTATCGAATCGGGTGATTACCTGCCAGAAGATCTCGAACGTATGGAAGGCTTTTGGGATCTTGAGGAGCGCCTGACTGCGGCCTTTATGGATGCCAGTCTGCCTCCGTTCACCCCCGAGCGACCAGCCGCAGCGCTGAGCGGCGGCGAGCGGGTTCGTGCCCTGCTGTGCGCGGCATTGATGGCAGACGCCGATTACCTGCTGCTTGATGAACCGACCAACCATCTCGACAGACAAGGACGAGAATGGCTTTATACGCGGCTTGCCCGTCGGCAGGGCGGAACGCTGGTGGCGAGCCACGATCGTGAACTGCTGGCCTTGATGCCGCGCATCCTTGAATTATCTCTCGCCGGATTACGCAGCTATGGCGGCCATTATGTTGATTATCAGCGTCAACGCGAAGCCGAGCAGCAGGCAGCCCACGCGGCGCTTGAGCATGCGGCTACCGAGCGTCGTCGGGTACGTAACCGCCAGCAAAAGGAGCATGATGCCAGCCAGCGGCGTTCAGCCCAGACTCTGCGAACTGTCGATACACTCAACATTGCCTCGTTCGAGCGGGTGAAATACAAAGGAGCCGCAAAGGAGCGGACAGGCACGCTGCGTCGGCAGCACCGTGAGCAGAACGAGGCGCTGAATGCCGCAGTTGCACAGGCCCGCGAGCGAGTTGAAGACGATGCGCCAGTCTTGTTTACCCTGCCGGGCAGCCAGGTGGCTGAGGGGAAACAGGTGCTGGTGATGGACAACCTCATCTTGCCTTATGGCAATTCATCTCCCCTGAGCTGGCGAATGGACGGGCCGATGCGTGTAGCGCTACGCGGGCCAAACGGTTGTGGAAAATCGACTCTGTTGCGCGTCATGCTCGGAGAAGAAAAGCCGCTTTCAGGCACGTGTCAGGTATCGGTCGCGACGGCGTATCTCGATCAGCATCTGTCGCAACTGGATCTTTCCCTCCCGGTGCTGGCACACCTTCACGCCAGTGAGACGCCACTCGACGAAGGCATACTGCGAACCCGACTGGCGCAACTGCAACTGGGGGCAGAGAAAGTGACGCTTCCGCTGGCGGCTTTAAGCGGTGGAGAACGCCTGAAAGCGGCGCTAGCTTGTGTACTCTGGCGTCGTGAGGCGACACAACTGCTTTTGCTTGATGAACCCACGAACCACCTTGATTTGGCTTCGACGCAGGCGATTGAGTTGGCATTGTCGGCATTTCCGGGCGCAATAGTGGTGGTTTCACATGATGAGGCATTTCTGCAGGCGCTAAACTTAACGCACCAGATTGAGTGGCGAGAAGAAAGATGGCACTGTGAAAGGAAGTAAGAGGGTATTGACCCCCGTCATGGCGGGGGTTTTACAGCCAGATTTATTCCATTAACTGTTTACTGAGCATCGGATTTGAATGGATCAGGCGCATCAGTTTCATTTCGGTCGCGGAAGGACGAACCCGTTTTGATTCCCATTCCTGAACCATTGCTACGCTAACACCCATTGCGCGTGCAAAATCATCAATCTTTAACCCAGTGCCACGTCGTAATTGTTCAAATTCATTAAAAGAATTAGGCTTTTGGGTCAGGGTAACCGCTTGCGCTACATCTTTTTTAAAGACAATCTGTTCCAGACTGCTCAGCAGCTCAAACATCGGATCTTTATATTCCATTGAGAACTCCTCTAAAAACACACAGCGGATAGTGATACAGCACTAATAAGAATAGTCGTTAAAAACGCGGGCGGGAGGGCGTGACCAGGATATATCGTGGATAAAAGGGCCTTTCATGCTTTTGAAATGCATATTCAAACGTTTCGCTAAACGTTAATTGCTTGATTACGCAAGCCCAGGAATAAATACGTATTTTTTTGTAAATCGTTAGCAAAAAATCGCATGACGAAACGGCGCGAGGTCTGACCTGAGCGTGTCCCGACGTGCATAAGAAAGCATGGAAAAGGGTATCCTGAGACGCCGACCTGGACTATCCTTGTAAGCCGTCAGGCACGCGTGTTTCGTTGTGCGCATTTTTGGGTGAAAGGAGTATTAAAATGGCGACAGGTAAGTCCTGCTCTCGCTGGTTTGCGCCTCTTGCGGCGTTGTTAATGGTGGTTGGCCTGAGTGGGTGTTTTGATAAAGAAGGCGATCAGCGCAAGGCTTTTATCGATTTCCTGCAAAATACGGCGATGCGTAGCAGTGAACGTCTTCCCGCGCTGACGGCCGACCAGAAAAAACAGTTTGGACCGTTCGTCTCTGATTACGCCATTCTGTATGGTTATTCTCAGCAGGTGAACCAGGCGATGGATTCCGGTCTGCGTCCGGTGGTGGATAGCGTGAACGCGATTCGCGTACCGCAGGATTATATGACTCAGCGTGAACCGCTGCGTCAGGCCAATGGTTCTCTCGGCGTGCTGAGTCAACAATTGCAGAATGCGAAAGTGCAGGCTGATACAGCTCACGCGGGGCTGAAACAGGCGGATGACCTGAAACCGGTCTTCGAGCAGGTGTATTCGAAAGTGGTAACCGCTCCGGCTAACGCGCTGCAACCGCTGATCCCGGCGGCACAGACTTTCACGCAGCAACTGGTGCAGGTGGGTGATTTTATTGCTCAGCAGGGTACGCAGGTGAGCTTTGTTGCCAATGGCATCCAGTTCCCGACCTCACAGCAGGCCAGCCAGTATAATTCACTGATTGGGCCGCTGGCGGCTCAGCATCAGGCGTTTATGCAAGCCTGGACTGCCACGGTGAATGCGACGCAGTAAGCGTGGAACCCATAATAAAAAAGAGGCGAGATAATCGCCTCTTTTTTGTTTCTGCCGGAGAAAGCTTATTTTAAAACCTGCGGGTTAACGCAGTTTTTCTCGACGTTGCCATTCAGCGCATCAATGAGGTTATCCACCGCGCAGGCGGCCATACCGTAGCGTGTTTCGTGAGTGGCAGAACCAATATGCGGCAGTGCCACTACGTTGGGTAACGTCAGCAGAGGGGAGTCCACCGGTAAAGGTTCCTTCTCAAACACATCCAGACCGGCTGCATGAATCTCGCCTTTTTTCAGCGCCTCAATGAGGGCTTTCTCATCGACAACCGAACCGCGACCCGCGTTGACGAAAATCGCCGATGATTTCATGATGGCGAATTTCTCTGCGTTGATCAGATGATGTGTTTCCTGGGTGTACGGCAGGACGAGAACCACATAGTCAGACTCTTTAAGCAGCGTATCCAGATCGCAGTAGCGGGCCTGGAAACGGCTTTCCGCTTCCTGATGCTGGCGGCGTGCATTATAGAGAATCGGCATACCGAAACCAAAGTGCGCACGTTGCGCCAGCGCCAGGCCGATGCGCCCCATCCCCACGATGCCAAGCGTTTTGTGGTGGACATCAACGCCAAACCAGTCCGGACCAATGCCCCTGGTCCATTCGCCTTTCTTCACTCGCTCCGCCACTTCCACCACCCGACGTGCGGAACTCAGCACCAGCGCCATGATGGTATCGGCCACAGTTTCGGTTAGCACGGTCGGGGTGTGCATCAGCAGAATATTTTTTGCATTCAGCGCGTCCACATCAAAGGTGTCGTAACCCACTGAAATGGTCGATGCGGCGCGCAGTTTCGGCATCTTTGCCAGCAATGCGGCGTCCACCTTTTCACTGGAACCCAGCAGGCCTTCGGCACTGGCGAACGCGTCGGCATGTTGCTCCACCGTTTCCGGGCGCAGGTTAGCCACCTGCGTGACGGTGAAATGTTCTTCCAGACGGCGTTTCAGGTCATCAGGCAATGCTTTATACAGGATGATGGACGGCTTCATGGGTTCTCCCTCGTTAAGGTTCAGGCGTGACGAGCGCCCGCTGGAATTGTTTTATCGTTAGCAGGCTTCACAATTAAAGTAAGCCATACAGATGCAAAAAGTGCCACCCCCATAAAAATGTACGAGGCTGCCGGGCTGCCCGTTGCGCCATTGAGGTAGCCAACGAACCAGGAACCGAAGAATGAGCCGAGCGCGCCCATGCTGTTGATAAGCGCCATGGCACCGCCCGCAACGTTACGCGGCAGCATTTCGGGAATGATCGCAAAGAAAGGGCCGTAGGGAGCGTACATGGCAGCACCGGCGATCACCAGTAGGGTGTAAGAGGCCCAGAAATGGTTTGCTCCAACTGCCCAGGAGCCAATAAACGCGAAGCCGCCAATCAGCAACAGTGGCCAGACGAACAGCTTACGGTTTTGCAGCTTATCCGATGCCCAGGAGGCCAGAATCATCGCTATGGTCGCAGCCAGGTACGGAACGGAGGAGAGCCAGCCCACTTCGACCATACCGAGATTGGCCCCGCCGTTACGGATGATGGACGGCAGCCACAGTACGAAACCGTAAACACCAATACTCCAGGCAAAATATTGCATACACAGCAGGATAACGTTACGGGAGCGGAAAGCTTCGCCGTAATTACGCACAGCTTTGATGCCTTGCTGTTCCTGATCCAACTGTGTTTGCAGGGCAGATTTTTCGTCCTCTGACAGCCAGCCAACCTGAGCGGGTTTGTCGCGGACCAGCATCCACCAGGCAAAAGCCCAGATGATGGCAGGAACCCCTTCAATGATGAACATCTCGCGCCAGCCGAGCGCCTGAATCAAGTAACCAGAGACCACAGACATCCACAACACGGTGACCGGGTTACCGAGGATCAGGAAGGTGTTGGCACGTGAACGTTCCGATTTGGTAAACCAACTGCTGATATAAATCAGCATGGCGGGCATGACTGCGGCTTCTACTACGCCGAGAATAAAACGAATGGCGGCGAGCATCGGGATATTGGTGACCATCCCGGTCAGTGACGCGCAGCCGCCCCACAGGATCAGGCAGACAAAAATCAGTTTGCGAACACTGCGGCGTTCCGCATAAATCGCACCGGGGATCTGGAAGAAGAAATAGCCCAGAAAGAACAGTGCGCCAAGCAGGGAAGAGACCCCTTTGGTAATACCTAAGTCGTCGTTGATCCCGGCGGCGGAGGCGAAGCTAAAGTTCGCCCGGTCGAGGTAGGCCAGACTGTAAGTGATGAAAACAATCGGCATGATGTAAAGCCAGCGTTTTGCTGCATTTGTCGAGCTTTTCATAATGTTGCCTCTATGGTTGAGGTTTGCGCCGCCTGTTTGTAGGGTCCAGGGTGGCTTTGTTACTTTTAGTGATGGGTTTACCCCCTCACCCTAACCCTCTCCCTCAAGGGAGAGGGGATAAGTCCGCTGCGATGTTTTTCTCCCGTCCCTCAAGGGAGAGGGGATAAGTCCGCTGCGATATTTTTCTCCCGTCCCTCAAGGGAGAGGGGATAAGTCCGCTGCGATGTTCTTCTCCCTCTCCCTGTGGGAGAGGGCAGGGGTGAGGGGAATCATTCACCCAGTCCTTCACGTGTGGGCAGCCCCTCGCTATCCCCAGGCACCTGGATGGCAAGCGAGCCAATCTTGTTGCCGCGCTGAACGGCCTGTTGCAGCGTCTTGCCTTCCAGCAGGGCGCTAATCACACCGACGGCGAAACCATCCCCGGCGCCGACGGTATCGACCACGTTATCCACTTTCACGGGAGCGACCGCGCCTTGCTCGCCGCTGGCTGTTTTATACCAGGCGCCATCCGGGCCGGTTTTAATCACCACGGCTTTAACGCCGCGTTGCAGGTAAAAGTCAGCGATGCCTTCTGGCGATTGCTGTCCGGTCAGGATCACGCCCTCTTTCAGCCCCGGTAACACCCAGTCGGCCTGGAAAGCGAGGTGGTTCAGTTTCTCTACCATCTCTGCTTCGCTTTTCCACAGCACCGGGCGCAGATTCGGGTCGAAAGAGATGGTCTTGCCCTGAGCTTTCATGGCCGCCGCCGCATGTTCCAGCAGTTCATAGGATGTCGAAGAGAGCGCTGCCGCCACGCCACTCAAATGCAGGTGGCGCGCTTCGTTGAAGGCTGCGGCGTGAAAATCATCCGTTGAAAGATGGCTTGCCGCCGATCCTTTACGGAAATACTCCACAATGGGATCGGTTCCATTTTCGGCTTTCGATTTTAGCTGATAGCCCGTTGCGAAGCGTCTATCAACGGTGACGCCGCGGGTGTCAATATTCTCTTTTTTCAGCGAGTTAAGAACAAAACGTCCAAAACTGTCATCGCCTACGCGGCTGATCCAGCAGACATTCATTCCCAGCCGCGCCAGGCCCGTCGCCACGTTCAGCTCCGCGCCCGCAACGCGCTTCACAAAATGTTCTGCATCGGCAAGATCGCCGGTTTCGGTGGCGACAAACATGGCCATGGCTTCGCCAATCGTGATGACATCAAGCGAGTTATGCATGGCGTTACTCCTCACGTAACAATTCGACGTAGTGACGGGTGACGGCGGTCAGGTCGTCGCCTTCAAGTGGAAATTCAATCCCACGTGGGGCATCAGGCGGTAGCTGGTTTAACAGGGCAAGCCAGCGTTCATCGGCTTTATCGGGTGCGACGGCGCGATAATTCTCATGGTGTGGAATGGCAGCCTTCACATGAATATAGCTCACTGCGGGGGCCAGAAGATGCGCTGCCGCTTCCGGCGACTCGCCGACCCATACCCAGTTGCCGGTATCGAAGGTGAGCGTCACCGGCAGCGCCAGTACATTGCAGGCAGCTTTAAAGCGCTGCATCGGCGCCAGTTGGCCGCATTCGGTCTGATCGTTTTCTACCACCAGCGCCATGCCACTCTCTGCAAGCCAGCCGCGTAGGGTTTCCAGCACGTCTTTACGCTGATAATGGCCGAGAGAGACCTTGAGCCACAGTGCCTTGAGCGTGCGCGCTTCTTCAAACAGGGCAGGCAAGTGCGGGTTCAGCGAACCATCTTGCAGGCACAGCGCGTATGGCGCGGAGTAACAGGCCAGTAAACGGTGGTCTTCAATGGTGGCGGCCAGGGTAGAGAGGCTGTTCAATTCCTGATCGCTTAACAGTTCGCGGCGTATTTCCACGCCGTCTGCGCCTGCGTTGGCAATTAGCGGCAGGACGGCCTGCTGGCCGCCCATCGCCTTAATTTGTTCGCTGCCATAGGCGGCGGTGACAACGATGATTTTTCTTTTCATCTTCCGGCTTCCCAGGAGTTAAAGACAATTTGCTTGTCTGTAACGCTAGATGGAACCGGTTCCAAAGAAAAGCACAGTGCATCGAATTTATGATCGTCATCACGAAGGTTAATTATCGTGCAGTTGAACCGCGCACGATGAGCTCCCCGGAAAAGACCCGCTCGCGGACGGTATCGCTGTTGCCTTCGATACGCTCAACCACTTGTTCTACCGCGGCATAACCAATTTGCCAGGTCGGTTGTTTGAGGGTAGTGATACCGACCCCTGCCAGCTCAGCCCATTCCAGCTCATCAAAGCCGAGCAGGCCGATATCGCTGCCCCAGTGCAGACCAATGCGTTTCAGCGAGCGGGCAACTTGCAGCGTCAATGCGCCATTGGCAGAGATTACCGCTTTGCGCATCCCACGGTGGCGGGAGTGGAACTGGCGCAGGGCGTTATCGATCTGGCTGGCTTCGTGTAACGGCGTTTCGGCGTTTTCTGCCACCACGCCGGGGTAGCGGGCGAGCGTGGTTCGAAAGGCATCCAGGCGTTCCCGCCGCGTATTCACCGTGCCCAACGGTTCGCTGAGGAACAGCAAGGCTTCAAAGCCTTGTTCAATCAGGTGTTCCGTGGCGGTGGTGGCAGCCTGGGTGTTATCTAACCCCACGACGTCACAGGCGAAATCGGGGATCTTACGGTCAATCAACACCATGGGCAGGGAGGATTGCTGCAGGCGGTTTAGCCCCTCTTCGCGCATCCCCACCGCGTTCACCACGATGCCTTCCACCTGATAGCTACGCAGCAGGTCCAGGTAGTGCAGCTCCTGATCGACTTCGTTGTTGGTATTACAGACCAGCGGGGTGAAGCCTTTTTCCCGGCAGGCCGCTTCGATTCCGCTCAGCACATCTACGGAATAGGGGTTCGTGATATCGGCAATAATGAGACCAATCAGGCGAGTGCGCCCGTGCTTGAGGTTGCGCGCCATCAGGCTGGGGCGATAATCGAGTTCGGCAATGGCATGTTCAATTCGCGCCAGCAAGGCATCCGACAGGAGATGTTTTTCACCATTCAGATAGCGTGAAATGCTGGTTTTGCCCGTTTTTGCCGCTTTCGCGACATCGCTGATGGTCGGGCGCGTCGTTTTCGCCATAAATGCTTCCCTCGCGGTAGTTGTGAGACCACACGATAGCGCGAAAATCCGCACTGGCAAGGGGGAACATCCCGCTTATCGCCTTCTGCGTGGCCATCATGCCGTTTAATTCTTTGCCAATTTGCCGCGCGTGTGGATGATAGAGCGCGACATCCATTATTTCATAAGATAGCGAAACGACGCTGTCGCCACCTGCATGCATCAGGAGCGCGCTTTGGCAAACTCTGCAGTTAAAACAGTTCTTACGGCAGCCCACTGGGGGCCGATGTTGGTCGAAACCGACGGCGAAACGGTGCTGTCATCACGCGGGGCGCTTCCCACGAACCACCCCAACTCGCTGCAAACGGTGGTGCGCGACCAGGTCCACAGTAAAACTCGTGTCCGCTTTCCTATGGTCCGTAAAGGCTTTCTGGCATCTCCGGACAGCCCGCAGGGCGTTCGCGGCGAGGATGAATTCGTCCGTGTCTCCTGGGATGATGCGCTTGCCCTCATCCATCAGCAGCACAAACGCATTCGCGACGAACATGGCCCGGCATCCATTTTCGCCGGATCGTATGGCTGGCGCTCGAACGGTGTGTTGCACAAAGCGGCGACCCTGTTGCAGCGTTATATGAGCCTTGCTGGTGGCTATACCGGCCATCTGGGGGACTACTCCACCGGTGCTGCGCAGGCGATCATGCCGTACGTGGTCGGCGGCAATGAGGTGTATCAGCAGCAAACTAGCTGGCCGCTGGTGCTGGAGCATAGCGATGTGGTGGTGCTGTGGAGCGCCAACCCGCTGAATACGCTGAAAATTGCCTGGAATGCCTCGGATGAGCAGGGTATCGGCTATTTCGATGCCTTACGCAAAAGCGGCAAACGGCTGATCTGCATCGATCCGATGCGATCGGAGACCGTCGATTTCTTTGGCGACAGTATGGAATGGTTAGCGCCGCACATGGGGACCGATGTGGCGATGATGCTCGGTATCGCCCATACGCTGGTTGAAAACGGCTGGCAGGATGAGGCATTCCTGGCGCGCTGCACGCAAGGCTATAGCGTCTTTGCAGATTACCTGACCGGGAAAAGCGACGGCGTGGCGAAAACGGCAGAGTGGGCGGCGGATATTTGCGGTATTCCGGCGGCGAAAATTCGTGAACTGGCAAAACTTTTCCACGAAAACACCACAATGTTGATGTCCGGCTGGGGAATGCAGCGCCAGCAGTTTGGCGAGCAGAAACACTGGATGCTAGTGACCCTGGCGGCGATGCTGGGCCAGATTGGGATCCCCGGCGGCGGCTTTGGCCTGTCGTATCATTTTGCCAACGGCGGTAACCCTACGCGCCGGGCGGCAGTACTGGCCTCCATGCAGGGGTGCGTTAAAGGCGGCATTGAGGCGGTCGAAAAAATTCCCGTGGCGCGCATTATTGAAGCGCTGGAAAAACCGGGAGCCTTCTACCAACACAATGGTATGGACCGGCACTTCCCGGATATTAAATTTATCTGGTGGGCGGGTGGTGCCAACTTTACCCACCACCAGGACACGAACCGGCTGATTCGCGCCTGGCAGAAGCCGGAGCTGGTCGTCATTTCCGAATGTTTCTGGACGGCGGCGGCAAAACACGCAGATATTGTCCTGCCTGCCACCACATCGTTTGAACGTAACGATATGACCATGACGGGCGACTACAGCAACCAGCATCTGGTGCCGATGAAGCGCGTGGTGCCCCCGCGCGATGAAGCGCGTGACGATTTCGAGGTGTTCGCCGATCTCAGCGAGCGTTGGGAAGCGGGCGGACGTGAGCGCTTTACCGAAGGTAAAAGCGACCTCGAATGGCTGGAAACCTTCTACAACATCGCAGCGCAGCGTGGTGCCCCGCAGGGCGTTACCCTGCCGCCGTTTGCCGAGTTCTGGGAAGCGAATGCCCTGATTGAAATGCCAGAAAGCGAAGAGAATGCCCGCTTTGTACGCTTCGCTGATTTCCGCCGTGACCCGCAGGCGCATCCGCTTAAAACCGACAGTGGTAAAATCGAAATTTACTCGGCGCGCATTGCCGGTTTTGGTTATGCCGACTGCCCGCCGCATCCGATGTGGCTTGAGCCGGATGAATGGCACGGTAATGCCCGACCAGAGCAGTTGCAGCTTCTTTCTGCTCACCCGGCGCATCGTCTGCACAGCCAGCTTAACTATTCATCACTTCGCGAGCAGTATGCGGTGGCGGGGCGCGAACCGGTGACGTTGCATCCGAGCGACGCGAAAGCGCGCGGCATCGCTGATGGCGATCTGGTGCGTGTCTGGAACCAACGCGGACAGGTGCTGGCAGGCGCCGTGGTCAGCGAAGGGATCAAGCCCGGAGTGATCTGTATTCACCAGGGCGCCTGGCCGGACCTTGAGCGTACCGAAGGGGGGATCTGTAAAAACGGCGCGGTTAATGTGCTGACAAAAGATCTCCCCAGCTCAAAGCTGGGGAATGGCTGTGCGGGGAATACCGCACTGGTATGGATGGAAAAATACAGCGGTCCGGCGCTTACGCTGACGGCGTTTGATCCGCCTGCCAGTTCATAATCCAGGTCGGGTGCTGCGTCTCTTCCTGCCAGGCGCTGTCCTCTATGCGAAAGCCCTGCGCGTGATAGAAATTCACCGCCCGCTCGTTTTTCTGGTACACCTCCAGGCTTAAGGCATTAAAGCGCTGCTTGACGTGATCAAGCAGTGCGGTGCCGATCCCTTTGCGCAGCGCCTTCGGGCAGACGAACAACGCCCCGATATACTGCGAGTCCATTACGCTTATAAAGCCGTACAGCTTGCCTTCTTCCTCCCAGACCCAGGTGCGGGCCGACGGGAGATAAACTTCCCGCACCAGCATCTCGCTGTCTTGCCAGTAGGTTGCCGCAATAAACGGGTGCGCATAGGTGGTGCTTTCAAGCCACAGACTCAACAGAGGAGACAAATCTTTACTGTGCCACTCTCGGATCATGCCGACCTCCGGGATGACAAAAACAGTCCGTAATATGGTCATTAACCAGACCGCAAGCTTGCATAAAGGAGTAGCAGATGGTGGTGCCGACAAATTTGAAGCCGCGTTTTTTTAGCGCCTTTGACAGGGCGTCGGACGCGGGCGTTGAGGTGGGAATGTCGCCGAGTGTGGCGGCCTGGGTAACCTGCGGCTCGTTTTCAACAAACGACCAGACAAACGGGGCGAAAGGCTCGCCATTTTGTTCCATGGCAAGCAAGGCGCGGGCATTGCCGATAATCGCCTCAATTTTGCCGCGATGGCGAATAATTCCGGCATCCAGCATCAGGCGTTCGACATCCTCTGGCCCCATCGCGGCCACTTTTTCAGGATCGAACTGATGAAAGGCATTACGGTAATTTTGGCGTTTCTTGAGTACCGTAATCCATGATAAACCTGCCTGTTGTCCTTCAAGGCAAATCATCTCAAACAATTTTTTACCGTCTGTTTGCGGTACGCCCCATTCTTTATCGTGATAAGCAAGATAAAGGGGGTCTTGAGTCACCCAACCACAACGCTGCATATCCTTCTCCGTTGCTGATGTTGATCAAAATTATGTAAGTTGCAGACTTGACGCGACTGCTAAAAAGACAATAGTTAGGTAAGGGATATCTACCCTCGCCTTTTGCCCAACAAAAACGATAACAAATACGCCGTTTTGGCTCTTTTGTGGAGTCGCATTGATGAAAATTAAAAACAGTGGCCGTTTGATAGCGGTAGTGCCTGCTTGTCTGCTTTTTAGCCATGCTGCATTTGCCTGGCAACAAGAATATATCGCGATCGATTCGCAAAATAATATGCCGCAACGCTATACATGGGATAGCGATCACCAGCCACGTTATAACGATATCCTGGAAGAACGCATTCGCTCGGCGCAGAGTGGGCCTGGCGTTGCCTTTAATCTGCCCGATAAAACGCCGATGGATGCCGTCAGCACCATGAGTATTGGCCTGAATATTCCACTCACAGGCAATGTGATGACCGGGCCGGTGGCCGTCTGGCATTACGATGGCTCTACGACGTCAATGTACAATGAATATGGCGACAGCGCGACCACGTCGCAATACAGCGATCCGCTCTGGCACGCGACCGTCAGTTCCCTGGGATGGCGCGTGGATAGCCATATTGGTGACTTTCGTCCATGGGCGCAAATTAGTTACAACCAACAGTTCGGTGAAAACGTCTGGAAATCACAATCCGGGCTGAGTCGCCTGACCGCGGCGAACCAGTACGGCAACTGGCTGGATGTGTCTGTCGGTGCCGATATGCTGCTTAATCAACATTTCGCCGCTTATGCCTCAATGTCGCAGTCGGAAAACTCGCTCACCGGGCCGAATTATCTCTACAGCATGGGCGTCAGCGCCCGTTTTTAAAGATCATTTAATACAAAGTGATCACAATTAAGAAACAATAAACACGCGCTCTGTATCGATAGTATGTACTAACTCACCTGAGAAAATGAGGTGAGTCTGTTTTTCGAAATGTCATTCATTCCTGCATATATGCATTTCATTCCCCGCTTACTGCATTTCATGCCTTTTTAGCCCTGGCATGAAATGCGCTTCGTTATTGTTGTCCGCAGTGAATTCCCTTAATTTTCTTTGCAGGACAACTGCCATGAATACATCATCCTTGAATCGCACACGCTGGCTGACGCTGGCTGGCACCATCATCACACAATTTGCGTTGGGATCTGTTTATACCTGGAGCCTGTTTAATAGCGCGCTGGCAGACAAGCTGGGCGAGCCGGTAAGCCAGGTTGCGTTTTCATTTGGTTTGTTAAGCCTGGGGCTGGCGTTATCTTCCTCCATCGCCGGGAAACTGCAGGAACGTTTTGGCGTAAAACGGGTGACCATAGCGTCTGGCGTGCTGTTGGGTATCGGCTTTTTCCTGACCGCCCACTCCAACAACCTGACGATGCTGTGGCTAAGTGCGGGTGTGCTTGTGGGGCTGGCGGATGGCGCCGGTTACCTGCTCACCCTGTCCAACTGCGTGAAATGGTTCCCGGAACGTAAAGGGCTGATTTCCGCCTTCGCCATCGGGGCTTATGGCCTGGGCAGCCTGGGTTTTAAATTTATCGACAGCCACCTGTTGGCCACTGTTGGCCTGGAACAGACCTTCATGATCTGGGGGGCGATGGTGCTGGTGATGATTGTCTGCGGCGCGATGCTGATGACTGACGCTCCGCAACAAAAAGTGGGTGCGGTCAATGGTGTGGTGGAAAACGACTTCACGCTGGCGCAGTCCATGCGTAAACCGCAATACTGGATGTTAGCCGTAATGTTCCTGACTGCCTGCATGAGTGGCCTGTATGTGATTGGCGTAGCGAAAGATATTGCGCAGGGCATGGTGCATCTTGATGTGGCAACCGCCGCCAATGCGGTCACCGTTATCTCTATTGCGAACCTCACCGGTCGCCTGGTGCTGGGCATTCTGTCCGATAAAATCGCCCGCATCCGCGTTATTACCATTGGCCAGGTGATTTCACTGGTTGGCATGGCAGCCCTGCTGTTTGCGCCACTGAATGCGGTTTCCTTTTTCGCGGCGATAGCCTGCGTAGCTTTCAATTTCGGCGGCACCATTACCGTGTTCCCGTCGCTGGTCAGCGAGTTCTTTGGTCTGAACAACCTCGCGAAAAACTACGGTGTGATTTACTTAGGTTTTGGTATTGGCAGTATTTGCGGCTCGATTATCGCTTCGCTGTTTGGCGGTTTCTATGTCACTTTCTGCGTCATCTTCGCGCTCCTGATTGTCTCCCTGGCACTTTCCACGACCATCCGTCAGCCGCAGCGCAGCGTGTATAAACCAGCACATGCCTGATTCTTCCTCTGCTTTACAAAAAACCGCCGACATACACTGTCAGCGGTTTTTTTATTACCCTTACGTGCGGGCTTTTCTGAGGCTCCCCTGACAACGACTATTCTTAATGGCAGGTCTTCCAACAGAAGGAGTTGCACATGTCGTTAGAAAAAGTGGTGTATCGGGCGAAGGCGAAAGCCACCGGAGGCCGTGACGGCAGAGCCATCTCTTCCGATGGCGTTCTGGATGTGAAACTGGGCGTGCCAAAAGAGATGGGGGGAGCCGGTGGGGAGGTGACGAACCCGGAACAACTGTTCGCCGCCGGGTATTCGGCCTGTTTTCTCGGAGCGTTAAAACATGTCGCGTCGGTAGAAAAACAGCGCCTACCGCAAGAGGCTTATATTGAAGGCACCGTGGGCATTGGCCCTTTGCCGACCGGGTTTGGTATTGAAGCGCAACTGGATATTCACCTGCCGGGAATGGATCATCAGATAGCACAGGAATTGGTGAAAAAAGCCCATATAGTGTGCCCTTATTCCAACGCGACCCGCGGCAATATTGACGTTAAGCTGAACGTAATCACTGCCTGAGTACTATTCAGGTGTCTGATAGTGTGTTTCCGGTTATATAATTTTGTAAATGTATGACCGGATCACACTCCGGACAGACACTTTTTCCTTTCCTTGTGGTCTACTTATCCGCGCTTAAGAAGTTCCTCAATTAACTTCCCTTGCGTTTAATGCCCGATCGGTGCTGCTACAAGCGCTGAGCGGCTTTGTTTTCCCTTTTTCCAGGGTTGCTTGCATGAGTTATTTAAAAGCAATGACTCAGCAGAAATTGAGTTTTCTGCTGGCGTTGTATATTGGCTTGTTTATGAATAGCGCAGTTTTCTACCGTCGGTTTGATGGTTATGCGCAAGCGTTCACCGTCTGGAAAGGACTCTCTGCGGTTGTTGAACTGGTTGCCACTGTCCTGGTGACTTTCTTTTTATTACGTGTGCTCTCATTGTTCGGGCGCCGGGCCTGGCGTGTACTGGCATCGCTGGTGGTGCTGTTTTCAGCAGCAGCCAGCTATTACATGACCTTCCTGAATGTGGTTATTGGCTATGGCATTATCGCTTCGGTGATGACCACAGACATCGATCTCTCCAAAGAGGTAGTGGGCTGGCAGCTCATTGCCTGGGTGGCGATTGTCAGTGTTATGCCGCTGTTGTCTATCTGGAATAACCGCTGTCGCTACACCCTGTTGCGCCAGTTGCGTACGCGCGGCCACCGTGTGCAGAGCGTGACCCTGGTAGTCCTGGCCGCGCTGCTGGTATGGGGTCCCATTCGCCTTCTGGATTTGCAGCAGAAGGAAGAAGAACGGACATCGGGCGTGGACATGCCGAGCTATGGCGGCGTGGTGGCGAACTCCTATCTCCCTTCCAACTGGCTTTCAGCACTTGGGCTGTACGCCTGGGCGCAGGTAGACGAGTCGTCGGATCATCGTTCCTTGATCAACCCGGCGGCGAAATTCAGTTATGTCGCGCCGGACGACATCAATGACACCTATGTCGTGTTTATCATTGGTGAAACGACGCGCTGGGATCACATGGGCTTACTCGGTTACTCGCGTAACACCACGCCAAAGCTGGCGCAGGAGAAGAACCTGGTCGCTTTCCGTGGCTACTCGTGTGATACCGCCACCAAGCTATCGCTGCGATGTATGTTCGTACGTGAAGGTGGGGCTGAGGATAATCCCCAGCGCACGTTAAAAGAGCAAAACGTCTTTTCCGTGCTGAAACAGATGGGCTTCTCTTCCGACCTGTATGCGATGCAAAGCGAGATGTGGTTTTACAGCAACACAATGGCAGACAACATTGCCTATCGTGAACAGATTGGCGCGGAGCCGCGTAATCGGGGCAAGAGCGTTGACGATATGCTGTTAATTGATGAGTTGCAGCAATCGCTAAATAACAACAAGCAGGGTAAGCATCTGATTATTCTGCATACCAAAGGTTCGCACTTCAATTATACCCAGCGCTATCCCCGTAGCTTCGCACAATGGACGCCGGAGTGTGTGGGGGTAGACGATAAATGCAGCAAAGAAGAGTTGATCAATTCGTACGATAACTCCGTCACCTATGTGGACTATTTTATCGACAACGTAATCGACAAGCTGCGTGATAAGAAAGCGATTATCTTCTATGCGGCGGACCACGGTGAGTCGATTAATGAGAAGGAACATCTGCACGGTACGCCGCGTAAGATGGCGCCGCCGGAGCAGTTCCGCGTACCGATGATGGTATGGATGTCGGACAAATATCTGCAAAACCCGGACAAGGCGAAGATGTTTGCACAGCTCAAACAGCAGGCGGAGATCAAGGTACCGCGCCGCCATGTTGAACTGTACGACACCATCATGGGCTGCCTGGGATATACCTCGCCAAACGGCGGGATTAATGAAAATAACAACTGGTGCCATGTGCCTGCTAACAAGGTAAATTGAGGCGCTGGCGGCTTTCTCGCCAGTCAGTTGGCTTTTTTACATTAAGGGATTGACGGTCGGGGTGTGTGGCAGTAAGATGCGCCCCGCATTCGGTGATTGGCGCAGCCTGGTAGCGCACTTCGTTCGGGACGAAGGGGTCGGAGGTTCGAATCCTCTATCACCGACCAAATTTGAAAAGCCTGCTCAATGAGCAGGCTTTTTTGCATCTGTGCCAATGAGGATGAGAACCTCCGGGGGCAGGGAGGTTCGACCCGAGCGAAGCGAGAGAACGTTGCGTCAGCAACGGCCCGCAGGGCGAGCCACGCAGTGGCGAGTAATCGCTATCACCGACCAAATTCGAAAAGCCTGCTCAACGAGCAGGCTTTTTTGCATCTGTTTCAATGAGGATGAGAACCTCCGGGGGCAGGGAGGTTCGACCCGAGCGAAGCGAGAGAACGTTGCGTCAGCAACGGCCCGCAGGGCGAGCCACGCAGTGGCGAGTAATCTCTATCACCGACCAAATTCGAAAAGCCTGCTCAATGAGCAGGCTTTTTTGCATCTGTGATTTTGTAGCCCTGGCAAGCAAAGCGCCGCCGGGGTGGTGATATTGAACCGCATCTCCCCCTCACCCTAACCCTCTCCCCAAAGAGGAGAGGGGACCGATCGTGCTCGCATTTTTTTGGGGATTCCTCAGCCCTCAAGGGAGAGGGGGAAAACCAACGCGGCCTGCTTGCCTGGTGTCTTGGAGGGCGGCAGATATCCACCATTTTATGCTAGCGCCCACGGAACCTATCTTCTGGCTCCCTGGCGAGGAGGTTAGGAGAAAATCATCCGCTTCTGTTACCGTTCCATCACCTTATTTCACCCTGCCGCGTCACGGTTTTGTGACATAATCCATTGTATTTTTTTATATATAGTTCGATCTTTTTTCGCGTTGCTTATGGATAGAGTTAGCATTTTACGCTGTGCGTTTTAACGTTCGCGGTATTAATCGCTCAGATATTCATCATTCCGCAAGAAATTTTTCATAATCTGCTCAAACGTTAAACACCAACCTGAGATGATTCTCAAGCTTATTATTCTGCCCATAACGGCATAGCACAAATTTACCTGCTGAAAATAGCAGCTTGAAGTTTTTTTTAACTTTGTTTGTTGATTCTCATCAACGATGTAAATCCCCGTTACCTGTATTGACGTTTTGACATTCTATTGACAGATTGTAGGGCATGAGGGGCATTTCATGGAGAATCTGCACTGCAACTCAGTCAATCTCGTGAAAGGATTTCCCGTCTCTCATAGCTTCCGATAAGTCCAGGCAAAAATCTAATAACGGCCTGTCGGATAACCCAGCGCAAGGGTAACAACACATATCACATTGGAGCAGAATAATGAGTATTTCCTTGAAGAAGTCAGGGATGTTGAAGCTTGGTCTTAGCCTGGTGGCTATGACTGTGGCGGCCAGCGTGCAGGCAAAAACCCTGGTTTATTGTTCAGAAGGCTCGCCTGAAGGCTTTAACCCACAGCTTTTCACTTCTGGTACTACTTACGATGCCAGCTCTGTGCCGATTTATAACCGTCTGGTTGAGTTCAAAACCGGTACTACTGAGGTCATTCCGGGTCTTGCTGAGAAGTGGGATATCAGCGCCGATGGCAAAACCTACACTTTCCACCTGCGTAAAGGCGTGAAGTGGCAGGACAACAAAGATTTCAAACCGACGCGTGAATTCAACGCGGACGACGTCGTATTCTCCTTTGATCGTCAGAAAAACGCCCAGAACCCGTACCATAAAGTCTCTGGCGGCAGCTACGAATACTTTGAAGGTATGGGCCTGCCAGACCTGATTAGCGAAGTGAAGAAAGTCGACGACAACACCGTTCAATTCGTGCTGACCCGTCCGGAATCTCCGTTCCTGGCTGACCTGGCAATGGACTTCGCGTCTATTCTGTCCAAAGAATACGCCGACAACATGCTGAAAGCCGGTACGCCGGACAAAGTTGACCTGGATCCGATCGGTACCGGTCCGTTCCAACTGCAACAGTACCAGAAAGATTCCCGTATTCTGTACAAAGCGTTTGAAGGTTACTGGGGCACCAAGCCGCAGATTGACCGCCTGGTCTTCTCCATCACGCCTGACGCTTCCGTACGTTATGCCAAACTGCAGAAAAACGAGTGCCAGGTTATGCCGTACCCGAACCCGGCTGACATCGCTCGTATGAAACAAGACAAAAACATTAACCTGATGGAGCAGGCTGGCCTGAACGTCGGTTACATGTCTTTCAACACCGAGAAGAAACCGTTTGATGACGTGAAAGTGCGTCAGGCGCTGACTTACGCGGTAAATAAAGAAGCGATCATCAAAGCCGTTTACCAGGGTGCTGGCGTTGCCGCGAAAAACCTGATTCCGCCGACAATGTGGGGCTATAACGACGACGTTAAGGATTACACCTACGACGTTGAGAAAGCGAAACAGTTGCTGAAAGAATCCGGCCACGAGCAGGGCTTCACCGTTGAACTGTGGGCGATGCCGGTACAGCGTCCGTACAACCCGAACGCTCGCCGTATGGCTGAGATGATTCAGGCTGACTGGGCGAAAATCGGTGTTCAGGCCAAGATCGTTACCTACGAGTGGGGCGAGTACCTGAAACGCGCCAAAGCGGGTGAGCACCAGGCTGTAATGATGGGCTGGACCGGCGACAATGGGGATCCGGATAACTTCTTCGCAACCCTGTTTAGCTGCGCTGCGGCGAAAGACGGTTCCAACTACTCTCGCTGGTGCTACAAGCCGTTTGAAGACTTGATTCAGCCGGCTCGCGCAACTGACGACCACAACAAGCGTATTGAACTGTACAAACAGGCTCAGGTAGTGATGCATGACCAGGCTCCGGCACTGATCGTCGCGCACTCCACCGTGTATGAGCCGGTGCGTAAAGAAGTCAAAGGCTACGTGGTTGATCCGCTGGGCAAACACCACTTCGAAAACGTGTCAGTTGAATAATAGGCACGATGCCTGAGTCCCTCCTCCCTTTCCGGGGGGAGGGTTTTTGTTCCTTATTCCTCCGGGAAAAGGCCTGGATAGAGTGGGATTTTCCCGTTTATCCAAACATTTGTGAGCAATACAGACGCACTACCGCCAGGTGCATGCGTCACTACAGAGAATCCGGGTTATGTTGCAGTTCATCCTCCGACGTCTGGGGCTAGTTATCCCGACGTTTATCGGTATCACCCTTCTCACCTTTGCCTTCGTTCATATGATTCCCGGTGACCCGGTGATGATCATGGCAGGTGAGCGTGGTATCTCTCCTGAGCGTCATGCCCAGTTGCTGGCAGAGCTTGGTCTCAACAAGCCGCTGTGGCAGCAATACGTCAACTATGTGTGGGGCGTGTTGCATGGTGATTTAGGGATCTCTCTTAAGAGCCGTCTTCCGGTGTGGGACGAGTTCGTACCGCGTTTTAAAGCGACGCTGGAACTCGGCGTCTGCGCCATGATTTTCGCGGTGGCTGTCGGTATCCCGGTGGGCGTAATGGCCGCGGTGAAGCGTGGTTCCATTTTTGATCATACCGCCGTGAGCCTCGCGCTGACCGGTTACTCCATGCCTATCTTCTGGTGGGGCATGATGCTGATCATGCTGGTGTCGGTACACTGGAACCTGACGCCGGTATCCGGGCGCGTCAGTGACATGGTGTTCCTTGATGACAGTAACCCGCTTACCGGTTTTATGCTGATCGACACGGCTATCTGGGGCGAGCAGGGTAACTTTATCGATGCCCTGGCGCACATGATTCTGCCTGCCATCGTGCTGGGGACAATCCCGCTGGCGGTTATCGTCCGTATGACCCGCTCCTCGATGCTGGAAGTGCTGGGCGAAGACTATATCCGTACCGCGCGCGCCAAAGGGTTAACCCGTATGCGCGTTATCATCGTCCATGCGCTGCGTAATGCGATGCTGCCGGTGGTGACCGTTATCGGTCTGCAGGTCGGGACATTGCTGGCAGGCGCGATCCTGACGGAAACCATTTTCTCCTGGCCGGGCCTGGGCCGCTGGTTGATTGACGCGCTGCAACGCCGCGATTATCCGGTTGTGCAGGGTGGGGTATTGCTGGTCGCGACGATGATCATTCTCGTCAACCTGTTGGTCGACCTGCTCTACGGCGTGGTGAACCCGCGTATTCGTCACAAGAAGTAAGGGGCCATCATGTCACAAGTTACTGAAAATAAAGTTATCTCTGCACCGGTCCCGATGACCCCGCTGCAGGAGTTCTGGCACTATTTCAAGCGTAATAAAGGCGCGGTTGTGGGGCTGGTTTACGTGATCGTGATGCTGCTTATCGCTATCTTCGCGAACGTGCTGGCGCCGCATAACCCGGCGGATCAGTTCCGCGATGCGCTGCTGGCGCCGCCGGTCTGGCAGGATGGCGGCACATGGTCGCATATTCTGGGTACCGATGACGTAGGTCGCGATACCCTGTCGCGTCTGATGTTTGGCGCGCGTCTGTCGCTGCTGGTCGGCTGTCTGGTGGTGGTGCTGTCACTGATCATGGGGATTATCCTCGGCCTGGTGGCGGGCTACTTTGGCGGCGTTATCGATAGCATCATCATGCGTGTTGTCGACATCATGCTGGCCCTGCCGAGCCTGCTGCTGGCGCTGGTCCTGGTGGCGATATTTGGTCCTTCGATAGTCAACGCATCGTTAGCGCTCACTTTCGTCGCCTTGCCGCACTATGTACGTCTTACCCGTGCCGCGGTGCTGGTGGAAGTTAACCGCGATTACGTGACGGCTTCCCGCGTGGCGGGGGCTGGCGCGATGCGTCAGATGTTCGTCAATATTTTCCCTAACTGCCTTGCGCCGCTGATTGTTCAGGCGTCGCTCGGTTTCTCGAACGCCATTCTCGACATGGCCGCCCTCGGCTTCCTTGGCATGGGCGCGCAGCCGCCAACACCGGAGTGGGGCACTATGCTCTCCGACGTGTTGCAGTTCGCGCAAAGTGCCTGGTGGGTCGTGACCTTCCCTGGTCTGGCGATCCTGCTGACGGTGCTGGCATTTAACCTGATGGGTGACGGCCTGCGTGATGCGCTCGACCCCAAACTGAAGCAGTAAGAGGTTCGAGATGGCGTTATTAAATGTTAATAAATTATCGGTGCATTTCGGCGACGAAGGCAGCGAGTTTCGCGCAGTAGACCGCGTAAGCTACAGTGTGAATCAGGGTGAAGTGGTTGGCATCGTGGGGGAGTCTGGCTCTGGTAAATCGGTCAGTTCGCTGGCGATCATGGGGTTGATTGACTTCCCAGGCCGCGTAATGGCGGAAAATCTGGAGTTTAACGGTCAGGATTTGAAACGCATTTCGGAAAAAGAGCGCCGCAGTCTGGTGGGGTCCGAAGTGGCGATGATCTTCCAGGATCCGATGACCAGCCTGAACCCCTGCTACACCGTCGGTTTCCAGATTATGGAAGCGATCAAAGTGCATCAGGGGGGCAACAAGCACACCCGCCGCCAGCGCGCAATTGATCTGCTCAACCAGGTCGGTATTCCCGATCCGGCATCAAGGCTGGACGTTTATCCTCATCAGCTCTCCGGTGGGATGAGCCAGCGTGTCATGATTGCGATGGCGATCGCGTGTCAGCCGAAACTGCTGATTGCCGATGAGCCAACGACTGCGCTGGACGTGACTATTCAGGCGCAGATTATTGAGCTGCTGCTGGAGCTACAGCAAAAAGAGAACATGGCGCTGATCCTGATCACCCATGACCTGGCGCTGGTGGCCGAAGCGGCACACAAAATCATCGTGATGTATGCAGGCCAGGTGGTGGAAACCGGGGCGGCGAAAGATATCTTCCGCGCACCGCGTCATCCGTATACCCAGGCACTGCTGCGGGCATTGCCGGAATTTGCGCAGGATAAAGCGCGTCTGGCGTCGCTGCCAGGCGTCGTACCCGGTAAGTATGACCGTCCGAATGGCTGTCTGCTGAACCCGCGTTGCCCCTACGCAACGGACCGATGCCGCGCCGAAGAGCCTGCGCTGAACACCGTTGACGGTGGGCGCCAGTCGAAATGTCACTACCCACTCGATGATGCCGGGAGGCCCACACTATGAGTACGCACGAGGCCGCCACGCAACCGCTGTTGCAGGCTATCGACCTGAAAAAACACTACCCGGTGAAGAAGGGGCTGTTTGCCCCGGAACGCCTGGTAAAAGCGCTGGACGGCGTATCGTTCACCCTGGAACGTGGCAAAACGCTGGCTGTGGTCGGTGAATCCGGTTGTGGTAAATCCACGCTGGGCCGTCTGCTGACAATGATCGAAACCCCGACCGGTGGTGAGCTGTACTACCAGGGACAGGATCTGCTGAAACACGATCCGCATGCGCAGAAACTGCGTCGCCAGAAAATCCAGATCGTGTTCCAGAACCCATACGGTTCGCTGAACCCGCGCAAAAAAGTGGGACAGATTCTGGAAGAACCGCTGCTGATTAACTCCTCCCTGAGCAAGGCGGAGCGTCGTGAGAAAGCGCTGGCGATGATGGCGAAAGTCGGCCTGAAAACCGAGCATTACGACCGTTACCCGCACATGTTCTCCGGCGGTCAGCGTCAGCGTATCGCTATTGCCCGTGGTCTGATGCTGGACCCGGACGTGGTGATCGCCGACGAACCGGTCTCCGCGCTGGACGTTTCTGTTCGCGCGCAGGTGCTAAACCTGATGATGGACTTGCAGCAGGATTTGGGGCTGTCCTATGTGTTTATCTCCCACGACCTGTCCGTGGTGGAACACATTGCCGATGAAGTGATGGTGATGTATCTGGGCCGCTGCGTCGAGAAGGGCACCAAGGACCAGATCTTCTCTAATCCGCGTCATCCGTACACCCAGGCGTTGCTCTCTGCGACGCCGCGCCTGAACCCGGACGATCGCCGCGAGCGTATCAAGTTGACCGGCGAGCTGCCGAGCCCGCTGAGTCCGCCGCCGGGTTGTGCGTTTAACGCCCGCTGCCGCCGCCGCTTCGGTCCCTGCACCCAGTTGCAGCCGCAGCTCAAAGACTACGGCGGTCAACTGGTTGCCTGCTTCGCGGTCGATCAGGATGAAAACGGCGAGAAGCCACAGGCCTAACGCGCTGAAATAAAAAACCGGAGCCATGTGCTCCGGTTTTTTTATGCCTCTCCGGAGGCGCGAATTGCTTATCCGGGTTACCGTTCGTAGCCCCGGTAAGCGCAGCGCCACCGGGGACTGCGGGTTTTAGCTCATCGGCTCACTGTCGTTATCAATCGGTGACCAGTCCAGCTTGCCCTGCTCGCGCACCTGACGCCAGGCGAGGAAGGTCAGCATCACCGTCACCACCGCATAGGCGAAAGTCACCGTTGGCGAGGCGTTAACCGCCATCTGGTGTCCATGAATAAAACCAAAGAAGGAAAGCACCGTGGCGGCAGCGGCATACACCGCGGCCCAGTTAAAACGACGGTCAATGATAAACGCGGCAATCGCCCCCATCATCAGCCCTGCCAGTACGGCACCCCCACCGGTGGTGGCCATACCGTTATAGAGCACGCCGTTATTGGCCATATTGGTCATCACCTCAGCAGGCAGATTCACCGTGTTGGCTCCAGCCGCATTCAGTGCGCCATCGACCTGTGTTTTCGCCCACTCCGCGATATTCGGTACCAGCGCCAGAATAATGGCGGGCGCATGACGTTTCGGCGACACCTGGAACGCCTGTGCGCCAATCACCAGCCCGATAAACAGCAGAATCGGCACTATCGCGACCAGCGGAATGATCGACAGCAGCAGTGCGGTAAGCCCCAGGAAACAGACAATCGCCATCGCAATACCGGTCGCCAGCGAATAACCGATACGCCCGCCCATCGCTTTCCAGCCGGGGTGGCCGATATAGACAGCAGGCGGGAACGGCGAGCCCAGCAGCGCACCGACAATCGCCCCCACGCCATCTGCCGCCAGCACCGCACGCAGGTTATAACTGTCGCCACCTACGGCGGCAGACTCCACATTATTGAGGATTTCAGTAAAGTTGAAGATACCCAGCGGGATAGCCGTCACCAGCAGCGGCCAGATCAGCTCCGACGGCACTCTGAACACATCGCCGGTAATGGAAGGCAGATGGAGCGCAAAATTGCCGGTTGCTTCTTTTACGGCAGCCGGGTTCATGATGTCGCTCAGACCCAGCAGCGTAGCCCCCCAGCCGAGCACGCAGCCAACGATGACCACGGCCAGCCCACCCGGTAAACCGAACGGCAGGCGGACATTCCCGACCCAGTTGAGCAGGATAATGGCGAAGCAGATGACGCCAATCCATGCGGTATCAAACATCTGATAAGCCGGGCGCATCGCGATAAAAGCAATCGCGATCCCGGCCAGCGTCCCCAGCATAGCGGCACGCGGAGTATATTTACGGATGGTCGGGCCAACGACAACGCCGAGCAGGACAATAACGCCGACGAACATCGCCCAGATAAGACCCAGCTTCCACGCCAGCATCCAGTCTTTATGAATTAGCAGCGTAGGCAGCATCACCACAAAGACCACGATAAACATATGCGGCACGCTGGGGCCATAAGGCAGGGCGGTAACATCATTGCGGCCTTCGCGCTGGGCTAATTTCCAGGCAAGCCAGGCATAGAAGAGATTTCCGAGGGGAAGTGCAATGCCCAGAGCAGGCAGGATACGACCATAAACTGTTGTTGCCGGGATTTGCGCGACGTACAGTGCCAGCCCGGAGAGCACCAGCACATTCAATAACACATTCGTGAACAGACCAAAAAAAGCATTTAAATCGCCCGCGACCCAAAGCTGTGGCCGATGAGCGAGATTTCCTTGCGCCATGATCCTACTCCTGACGTTATCAAGCTGTCATAAAGTGGCCGGTATAAGCTCTCCAGCCTCCCAAAGAGGTAATTTCTTTTTGTCCTTCTACCAGCCAGGGTTCGGCCAGCACACCCAGTACTTCACTACCGTCACTTAACTCGACCTTACCGACACACAATCCGGCAGGTTCTTTTAGCAGGATCTCGCCAAGCCCGGCAGGCGGCACCGCCCAAATTTCCAGCGCAATCTGCCCGCCCTCTCCGGGTGTGCGAATCATGCCTGGGTGATTATCATTAATGCTCCAGCAGCGGTAGCAGGCGGCGGTAGTGTCTTCACGAACAAACTCAGCCTGTGCGGCAATCATATTAGGATTAAGCACAAGGCCACGCATTAATGTGCCATTAACGGCCAGTAAAATCTTATTACTTATCATGGTTTTTTGCTCAGAAAAGTGTGCAGCGTTAGCGGGTAAAACGGGTGCCACCCTTGCCGCTTAGCGCGCGGGAAATGCCCTGCGGCGTGGTACTCAGGCCCAGCCCCTGCGGCTGAGCGCGTAAATAAGTCAGCATGGTTTCAATTTTCGGGGCCATGCTGCCTGCGCCAAATTCGCGGCTTTGCAGCAGCGCTTCTGCTTCGGCGAGTGAAAGCTGGCTAAGCCAGCGCTGCGTTGCCGCCGACAGCGACGACAGCGACCTTACCGCTACATACGATCGTTCCCTTGCGACAGAGCCGTCAGCCCGGCAATGAAGCAGGCCAGCGGTGCGGTGGTAATACCCGCGCCAATTTGTCCGACCCCTGCCAGCTTATGGGCGATGCCGGTATTGATAATGGGCAGAATATTGCTATCGACAACGCGCCGCGCATCGATGCCGCAGCCGCTGCCCACAAAATTGAGGGCGGGCAGGGTAAATGCCGGCTGGGTGGTTAAGGTAATTTCATGCATGGCCTGGCTGTGTCTCACCGCATCGGCCGGGGTGCCGCCAACAAATTTCACGATAGCCGGTGACGCCGCCATGGCAAAACCGCCAATGCCTGCGGTTTCCGTAATGGCCGAGTCGCCCAGATCCGCCGCCGCATCATTAACGCCAAAACCGGGGAAGAACAGGCCATCAACCGGGTTAGCCGGAGCCTGAAACCAGCGATCGCCGGTCCCGGAAAGACGGATACCGAAGTTGACGCCGTTGCGTGCCATCACCGTGACCATGGAACTGTGCGGGACATTGCTGGCGGCATCGAGCATCGATTTACAGGCCGCCATGGAGAGATTCAGGAAGAAGTGATCGTTAGCCGCGATAAACTCCAGCACTTCCGGGCCCTTTTCAATGCGGGCCAGATGGGAGGCCAGGCGGCGAAAGAACAACCCGCTGGCCGCAACGTTGCGGTTATGGCATTCATCACCCATATGTAGCGCCTGGGCAATCATTGGCTTAAGTTCAATATCGCCGCTCATGGCAAGGGCTTTCTTGAGCACAGGCGCCAGCACATCGGCCATCCAGCGCAGGCGGGTCAGGACCTCTTCGTGATTGGCCCCAAAGCGCAGCACTTTCCCGAGCCCTTCGTTGAAATTACAGTAGGCCCGGTTGCCATGCGTTTTGTTCTCTACTATCCAGACAGGCATGGAAGGACTGATAATCCCCGCCATTGGCCCGGTGGCGTGGTGGTGATGGCAGGGTTCCAGCGCGACCTCGCTATTTGCCGCCATTAGCATGGCCTGCTCAACGCTGTCGGCCCACCCTTCGAGCACAATCGCGCCGGCAATCGCCCCTTGCATTGGGCCACACATGTCTGCCCAGGCGATGGGCGGACCTGCGTGCAAAATTTTGCGTTCTGCTGCCAGCGCCGGAATGGCTTCCTGCGCTGTACTGATTCCGATCAGCACCGGTTGCGCATCCAGGTAGCGCTGCAACGCGATGTCATTTGCCGCATCCACGCGGGTATCCGCCATTAATTTCGCCAACATCCAGTTAGCCTCTTCATCGCCGAATGCGGCGGGCTGCCATTGCAGATGCAACACATCCCCTCCTGCATCCCGCAGATTATTGGCGAAACTCTCCAGACCCAGGTTGAGCACGCTGAGCGGTTGTTGAAATAACGTCGTCATAATCTATTTCCGTTGAAGGGCTACAAAAGCCGCCAGTCGCGCGGCCTCGATATTGCTGTCCGCCACCAGAACGCCAGCCTGTTCTAAACATTCAATTTGCTGCTGACGATCCTGAGGATCGTCTTCGGTCCCGCAAACGTGCGCAATCAGCAAAAGGTGTCGCTGCGCTTGTGCGGCTTCTTGCCGCAGCGTATCCAGCACAGGCAATAACGTGGCGCAAGGATCTGCGCTGGCGCCGTAGCCCAGAACAATGTCAAACAACAGGACGGCCGTGGTGGGATCGCGACCTTCCGACAACAGGCGTGCGTTGCGCAGTTTGGGGTCAATCATGGGATGCGGTCGGCCCTGGGTGAATTCGTCATCCCCCATATCGACCAGACTATGTCCGGTACCCTGCTGACGGCTGCGTAATTCCGTGGCCCCACGAACAGGGGCGTTGGATTCACATGGCAGCCCCGCCGCCAGCAGGGCGAGTTGTGCTTCGTAACAGAATGTGCCACCGGCGAATACGCCGCGAATGTCTTTTTGTTTTGCCGCCATTGCCCCAATGCTGTCCCGGGCTTTGGCGAGGAGAGATTCCCTGGTGCTGGTCTCTTTGGGCGCCTTTTTACCCTCTAACGTGGCTACCGCGATCTCCGCTGCGTGACGCAGACTGAGTGCGGGTATGACGCCTTCATATTGCAAACTGTGCTCGTCGGCGCCCAGAAAATGGACGACGACGGGTTTTTCACACTGGCGTGCGCAGGCCAGTACTTTTTGCATAATCCCTGGTGCTGGTGGTTTAGAAATAAGAACAATAAGTTGTGTTTCAGGGTCTTCTGCTAACAGGGTGATGCCCTGAATCATGCTCAGACCGCCGATGGCTTCGTGCAGATCGCGCCCGCCCGTGCCGATGGCCTGCGACACGCCAGCGCCAAGATGGTGAATATGGCAACTGACCTCTTGTAGTCCGGTCCCGGATGCTGCCACCAGGCCAATAGCGCCGCGTCGTACCACATTGGCAAAGCCCAGCGGCAGGCCGTTGATAATGGCGGTACCGCAATCCGGCCCCATGACTAACAACTGGTTCTGACTGGCATAACGCTTGATGGCGGCTTCTTGATCTTCCGGAACGTTATCGCTGAATATCATCACGTGCAGACCATTGCTCAGCGCTTTCAAGGCTTCGGCAGCCGCATAGCGGCCTGGCACAGAAATCAGGGCGAAGTTGGCCTCCAGCGCGTCGTGCAGACCCATAGCGATACTGACAGGTATACGGTGTGTCGCGCCGGAAACAGGCTCGACTGCCGACGGGCGCAGCAAGGAGGCCGCGAGTTCCAGCGCCGCTTGCGCAGCGGCTTCGCTGGCTTCCAGCGCGATTAACAGATCGTTAGGGCGCGCGTCGATGACAATGTCCATACCCGCGTCACGCATGCGTTCAATATTAGCCGGGGTCGCCATGGCGACAGATGCTTGCTCTACCCCATCCAGCGCGTTGAGTTTGGCGGAGATCTGCATAAGGGAAACGGAGTCCTTATACAGGTTCGGGAAACATTGATAGTGCAGTGTCATCTTTTATCCTCGGGCAAAAACGGTACTCGCTTTGCTGCTTACTACGTTGTATCGGTCTGCCGGAGCGTCATGGGCGCAGCGCCGCTATGACCTCCGCTGAATGGCTCACCCAGCCGACAATGGCGCCCTGGGCTTTGATCATCGCCAGCGCCGCCTGATGAAATTCCGGAAAGTAGGAGGCGCAGCAATCTTCCGGAATCACCAGCTCATAGCCACGATCGTTGGCTTCACGGGCGGTACTCTGCACACACACCTCGGTGGTGACGCCGCAGATAATGAGCGAGGCGATGCGGTGAGATTGCAGAATGAGCTGCAGGTCAGTGGCGTAAAACGCCCCTTTGCCTGGCTTATCAATCACCGGCTCGCCGGGCTGTGGCGCGAGTTCGGGAATAATGTCGTGGCCCGGCTGGCCTCGCACCAGAATGCGGCCCATCGGACCGGGCTCGCCAATAAAGGTTTTACCCCCACGGGTGCGTTTGGCGGGCAGGCAATCGCTGAGGTCATCACGGTGTCCTTCCCGGGTATGAATAACCAGCAGACCCGCCTCGCGAGCGCTTTTCAGCAATGCGGCACAGGGTTCGATCGCACGGCGAACAAGGGAGACGTCATTACCAAGGGCTTCGCCAAAACCACCGCGTTCAACAAAGTCGCGCTGCATATCAATCACCACGAGTGCGGTGGTGGCGGGATCGAACTGAAAGTCAAAAGGTTGAGCTTTAATCGTGCGCATAAACGTTCCTTTGTTGATTCGCCTTTAATTGGAGTGTACGAAGTGATAACGCCGTGTGCGCAAAAAGCTTTTCTGCCTGAACCTCAAAAAATATGAGGCATCTCTGTATGCGAAAACGCCATAATGCGTAAATCGTGTACTGGCGAGGCTTTAGGCGTACAAGCGTCGGATTTGGGTAAAAAAAGCACCCAAAACAAGATAGCGGATTTGTGACCTCGCACCTATTGACAGGCGTAATCATGACCTCAGGAAGAGATATTGCGGCGATACAACTCTGTGATGCGTTACCCCCATGGCGCCAGATGGTTCCCTGGCTTCGGGTGCATTCGGTTTTTCAGCGCGCCTGTAACGTGCAAACGCCACAAGGGAAGCTATGGGTGGTGCAGGCGAGCGGTATGCCGCTGGCCCCGGCGGGAATGGTGACTGACTGCGTTGACCTGCGCCCCTTTTTTAGCGTTGGGGAACGGCTGCGCTGGCGTGATGAAACCTGCCTGTACGGCACAAAAGCGCGTATCGAACTGGGCTCAGCCATGCCGATTTCAACGCGGCTAATACCCTGCGGCGAAGCGCAAATGCTGGCATGCCTGGCAGCACAGATCGCCGCCTTTTTCAGCCATCAGCCGGAAAAAGGCATTCGCCTCGCGCTGCGTACGGACGCGACGTTAATACGCGCGCAGGCCTCGCTGGTCCACTGGCTGCGCACGGGCGAAGGGGAGCTCAACGAACTCCTTATGGGCTTTATTGGTCGGGGGGAGGGGCTCACCCCCGCCGGAGATGATTTCCTGCTGGGCGTGTCGCTGGTTCTTCATAACTGGCGCTTTGCGCACGCAACGGCATTCAACGCAGCGCTGCTCCCCTTACTCGACCGTACGACCGATATCAGCCGCGCCATGCTGGAGCAGGGCTGTAATCATCATTACAGCGCCCAACTGCTGGCGCTGGCGAGAGGCGAAAGCGAGACAGGGCCGCAGGCCATCGCCCGCGTCGCCGACTACGGGCACTCGTCTGGTCACGACATGCTGGCGGGTATCCTCACGGCAGCGCACGCCTTAGCTTAACGGCGTAAATAACCCTTTCTGCACCTCCGTCTGTTTTAACTGCTGCAGCCACCAGTTAAAACAGGGGCGCGGCGGGCGGCTTTGCCAGGCCAGAAACAGCGGCGTCGGTTGTTTGCTCTCTTCAACATGCAGATGTACGAGTCGGCCATCATCAATATAGGGCTGGCAAATATGGCGTGGCAGAAAACCAATGCCCAGCCCTTTGAGATGCATAGAGATTTTCGCATGATAGTCAGGCACGACCACCGCTTTTTGTCCCCGTAGCTGCCAGGCAACTTTAGGTTCAAGTTTTACCGAGGTATCCGGGATGCACACCGCAGGATAAGGACGCAGGTCGTCGGCACGCAGCGGACGATGAATGGCGGTAAGAGGGTGATCGGGCGCGATGGCAAAGAGCCATTCAACCGTGCCAATTTCCAGGCAGCATATTTCACCGGGTAAGGCGACCTGGTTAGGCGCGGCAATGGCGATATCCGCCCGTTTTTCCAGTAGGGCGTCCCAGACGCCATCATGTACATCAATCGCGATATGAATTTCGGTTTGCGGGAAAAGTAATTCGCTTTCTGAGAGTAGGGTGTAAACCGGTCGCAGGCTGACAATATTATTAAGGGTAATATTGAGACGAGTCTCGACACCAGCGGCAATACGCTGGGTGGCAAACTGGAGATCATCCAGTTGAGTCAGGATAATCTGGCCTTTACTAATGAAATAACGGCCAGCTTCCGTTAATTCGAGCTGTTTCCCGAGGCGTTTGAATAACTTGAGTCCCAATTCACTTTCCAGCTTGTGAACCGTATAGCTAAGCGCCGTCGGTACTTTATGCAGTTCCTCTGCGGCTGCGGCAAAACTACCGCAGCGTGCAATGGTGATGATTACATTCAATGCTTGTGCACTAATCAACATGCCGTCTCCCTTGCCGGATAGCGCGTTGTTATTTTTTAACGCATTACCTGCATTCAGACCAGCTTGCTCATCCGGTCCCTACTAAAAACAGGCGTGTTGCGCTAATTCTCACAGTTATCGTGAGTTGCCGTTTTTTATCCCGGTTCTAAATGAAATAAGTATTTCTATATATTTCAGTAGGTAACCAATAATTAAATCGCTCACTATTCATACTGGTGTAAAACCCTGAATGCCGTGTATTATTTGGTTTTTTATGTTAGTTATCCACATTAAGTTGATTCTTAGGTTGATGTTCAACGTAATGAGTTGCTATTAACTACTTTAATGATTTTTAGGGAAAAAAAAGATAGCATGTGTACAGGTGAAATTTATATATTTGCTAGAAATAAACAGCGTGTTAGCACTGGTGTAATTTAATCACGCGATAATAAGGCGAATTGTTAATAGCCAAAGCATCTACGTACCCACACAACAGGCGAGCAGCCTAATTATAAAACGAATCTACCAATAACTGATCGCTCAGGTTATGTAGGTGGTGGGTATATAGTTTATTTTGTAAATCATGAGTATAGCTATGAACCATTATGATGATTTGCAGAGGTTTAAGGATAAGACCCGCAACCAAAAATACGAATTCAAGGATCTGTCGGCGCAGAACCTCTCTCCTGACCATGGAAGTTGGGCGATCATGAATCAGCTAGCTCCTGCAACAGAGGAGTCTAAACTGGCGATGGGCGGTCACGTTTCGCTGCCGCAACCGCAGGCTGTCGCCCCGGATGTCTTCGCGAGCGACCAACGTCATGAGCGCGTCGAAAGTATCGATACTATCAACAGTATTGAAAGCACCGAAACCACCGAAAACAGCACCGAAAGCGTTCTTCCCCCTGTCGACACAGACTTACCGGCGGTGACCGCCCCGTCTATTTTCCGTGAAGTTGCCGGACAACTTGCATCGCAATCGGCGGCACCCGTTGCGCCTTCTGCCCAACCGGCGGCTAACCCGGTTGTACCAACGACCACCACCGCACCTGCTCCGTCTGCGACAGCGCCTGCTGATTATTCCCGGCTGTTTGCAACGAAAGCGCCAGAAGCAAAACCCACCGTAGAAAAAAACCAACCTTTACAATCTTTGCTAGAAAGGATCGCTTCATGCCGTTGATTTGTGTTTGTTCACCGAAGGGTGGTGTTGGGAAAACGACGCTCACGGCTAATCTGGCTTACGCCCTTGCGCGTTCTGGCAGTAAGGTCCTGGCGCTGGATTTTGACGTGCAGAACGCACTGCGTCTGCACTTTGGCGTGCCGCTGTCTGACGAGCGCGGTTATGTCGCCAAATCAGCCGAGTCCTCGGACTGGAGTCAGTTCGTATTGACCGCAGGCGGGAATATCTTTGTGTTGCCTTATGGCGAAGCCAGCGAAGATCAACGCCTGGTATTTGAAGAACGTCTGACGAATGACGAACATTTTCTGATTCGTGGCCTCAACACGTTGCTGAATTATCCGGGCCTGATCATTGTGGCCGATTTTCCTCCCGGTCCCTCTGCTGCATTGAAAGCCATGTCGCGCCTGGCCGATCTGCATCTGGTCATCATGCAGGCAGATACCGCCTCTCTTTCCCTGTTGCCTCACGTTGAAAATCACCGTCTGACCGGGGATGTCCTCAATCGAAAAGCGGGCCATTACTTCGTGCTCAACCAGAGCGACAACCGTCGTCAGGTCAGCCGGGATGTCACCGCATTTATGGAACAGAAATTAGGTAATCAACTTTTAGGCGTTATTCATCGTGATGAAAGCGTCATAGAAGCGAATGCCTCGCAGCAATCGGTTTTCGACTTTAGTCCTGCATCCGCCGCTGCATTCGATATCGAACTCATTGCAAAAAGAGTCGCCGGAATCTTAGGCGTAAAAATCGGAGACGGCACGGTTCACAGTAAACCGAAAATGTCTGGCTTCTAATTCGCGCAGGGCAACCTATGAAAAAGTTCCTTTATGTTTTGCTGGTACTGGCAATGCTACCTGTTGCGCTGCTGGTCATCATTACGCCTATGGACAGCCAGAAACAGTATATTTTTGGTCTGCTCAGCATCGGTGTGCTGTTTTTGATGGGGTTTAGCAAAAAACGCAGCGTGTCGGTCATTATGGTGGTCATGTCGATTTTATTATCGACGCGCTATATGTATTTCCGCCTGACGCAAACCCTGCATTTTAATTCCGAAATTGAAACCATTCTTGGAATGGGACTGTTTCTGGCGGAGGTCTACGTCTGGGTCATGTTGCTGCTAAGCTATCTGCAGACGGTCTGGCCGTTAAAACGCGAGATTGTGCCGCTGCCGGATGATATGAGCCAGTGGCCGACGGTGGATGTCTATATTCCTACCTATAACGAGCCACTGGATGTGGTGCGTGATACGGTTTTGGCGGCGCAATGCATTGATTATCCTCGCGATAAGATGAATATCTACCTGCTGGATGACGGCAAACGCCGCGAGTTTGCTGTTTTTGCCGCAGACGTTGGCGTCGGGTACATCACGCGTAACGACAACAATCACGCCAAAGCCGGTAACCTCAACCACGCCATGAAGCTGACGCAGGGTGAGTTGATTACCGTATTCGACTGCGACCACGTTGCGACACGCATCTTCCTGCAGGCGACAGTCGGCGGTTTCCTGAAAGATCCGAAACTGGCGCTGGTGCAGACACCGCACTATTTCTACTCGCCGGACCCGTTCGAGCGTAACCTCTCCGTTGGGCGTAACATCCCTAACGAAGGGACACTATTCTACGGGCCGATTCAGCAGGGCAACGACAACTGGAACGCCACCTTTTTTTGCGGCTCCTGTGCGGTGATTCGCCGTAGCGCGCTGGAAGAGATTGGCGGTTTTGCCGTAGAGACCGTTACCGAAGATGCTCACACCGCACTCAAGTTGCAGCGCCGTGGTTGGGGCTCGGCATTCCTGGATATCCCACTGGCTGCCGGTCTGGCGACTGAACGTCTGGTGCTGCACGTTATCCAGCGTACCCGCTGGGCGCGTGGGATGACGCAGATTTTCCGTCTGGATAACCCGCTGTTTGGTCGCGGCCTGACTATCCAACAGCGCCTGTGCTACCTGAGCGCCATGCTTTACTACCAGTTCGCGCTGCCGCGTATTGCGTTTGTGACCGCGCCGCTGGCCTATCTGTTGTTTAACCTGAACATCATTCACTCCTCAGCGAGCCTGGTTTTCGCCTATGCGCTCCCGCATCTGTTCCTCGCGATTTACGTCAACTCGCGCATGAACGGGCGCTATCGCTATAGCTTCTGGGGGGAGATTTACGACCTGGTGCTGGCCTTCCACATTGCATTGCCGACTGTGGTGACGATGTTTTTCCCGAAACGCGGCAAATTCAACGTGACCGACAAGGGTGCGCTGCTGGACGTGGGGTACTTTGATTTTAGCGTTGTGCGCCCACATTTGATTATCGCCCTGCTGCTGGCGGCCGGGGTGATTGCCGGTATCGTTCGCGCCTGTGCTCATGACTACTTTGGCGTGGATCCGCGCGTTATCGCCCTAAACGTCGGTTGGGGCTTGTACAGTCTGATCTTTCTGTTGGCCGCGATTGCCGTTGCGCGCGAAACCCGACAGACGCGCAAAACCATTCGAATTGATGCGGAAATCCCGGTACTGCTCCACCATGCCAGCGGCGTGGTGTCGCGCAGCCATACCGCTGACCTGTCGATGGGCGGCTGCCGTATTGTGGCGCCGGATGATCGCCATCTGGATGATGAGATTGAAGAGATTGAGCTGCTGCTGCAATCCGGCGCGATCCTCATTCCGGTAAAAACCATCGCCACGGATGAAGAATCGATTCGTCTGATGTTTGAAGACATCCCGCTGGCCCGCCGCCGTGAACTGGTGCGCGTGGTGCTCTCCCGTGCGGATGCATGGATTCACCCACCGAAACCTCAGGACAACCCGTTCCGTTCGTTGGGGACCATTATGCGTTGTGTGTTTGACCTCTTCTGGCTGACCTGGAAAGACCGTCGCGAAAACCGCCGTTTGCGCGCCGGCCAGGACCAGGCCGCTTCCCAGGAGGAGGGCAACGCATGAAACGTCTGACAACACTGGCTGTGCTGGTCGGCGCACTCTTTATGATGCCGCTGCATGCCGAAGACACCTCCATCGAGTCGCTACTGAAATTAAACGAGCCGGCGGAGACGCCACCCGTGCCGCCGCCGGGCGCACCGGTATTTATTCCTTCGGTGGTTAACAGCATCAGTCTCGCGCAGATGGGTTTCCCGGAAGGGATTTCCCTGACGGGTGGTCAGTTCCAGGGGGGCGCCTCCTTTACTCTGCCCGTGGACCAGGTGATTACCACGGCGCGCCTTGAACTGAATCTGAAAGTGTCGCCCGCGATGGTGGCGCGAAATGCCACCATGCAGTTGATGCTCAATGGTCAGCCGCTGGGGACGGTACCGCTGACCGTGACCGACAGCGACACCGCGCGTTATCAGTTGGATATTCCCTCGGCGCTGATGGTGTCGAGCAACAACCTGAGCTTTAAAATCAACGATGGCGATGCCATGCAGTGCCAGCGCGATCTGAGTGATAAATATCGTGTCATCATCATGGCGGATTCCCATTTCGAGCTGGAAGGGCAACAACTGGACATTGGCGCTGATTTAAGCCACTTCCCGCGCCCGTTCTTTGACAGCATGCAAATGACCCCGGCGGCGATTGGTATGGCCTTCCCGGCGAAGCTGAGCGCCGATACCTTAAGCGCCAGTGCGCTGATCTCATCGTGGATGGGGATCCAGGCAGACTACCGTGGCGTATCGTTTGCCGCCTATCATGACCGCTTGCCGGAAAAGAACGGCATCCTGATTGGTCATCCGGGCGAGCAAATTGGTGGCCTGACGCTACCGACTACCGAGCAGCCGCTACTCAAAGTGGTCGATAACCCGGCAAACCCGGTTTATAAACTGCTGCTGGTGGTGGGTAAAGATGATGCCAGCCTGCGCGCGGCGGCATGGCGTTTAACCCGCGGCAATTTCGCCATGCAGACGCCGTCGGTAGATGTTACCCCCCAAACGATCCCGGCGAGTAAGCCTTACGATGCGCCGCGCTGGATCCCTACCGATCGTCCGGTAAAACTGTCAGAACTGATCCGCAAAGATCAGAGCCTGACCACCACGGGGCTGTGGCACGATCCGCTGCGCGTGGCATTCCGTGCGGCACCGGATCTGTTCCTGTGGGATGGCGAAACGATACCTCTGCATATTGGTTACCGTTTCCCGACGGAAAGCTGGATTGACGAAGACCGTTCGTGGCTCAGCATGACCATGAACGATACTTTCCTGCATAACCTGCCGGTGAATAAGCAGGGGGCGCTGGAAACGTTGTGGCATAAGCTTGGCGGTGATGCGCGCCAGGAGAAGTTTGATATGCCGCTGGAGCCGTACATGATCTATGGCGACAACCAGCTCTCGCTGTACTTCAACATTCAACCCAAGGCGAGCGCCCCGTGTAGCGTGCTGCTGAACAATAACATTAAGAGCCGTATCGAAGACGACTCGTGGATTGATCTCAGCCATACGCGTCACTTCGCGCTGTTGCCGAACCTCTCTTATTTTGTGGGCGCGTCCTTCCCGTTCACCCGGCTTGCGGATTATTCGGAAACGGTGCTGATGCTGCCGGAAAAACCGACTGAAACGCAGATTGCCACGCTTTTAGATATGGCGGCACGTTCCGGTAACGCGACGGGAACGGCGCTGGGCCGCAACCGCGTGTTGCTCGGCGTACCCACTGGCGGGGCGGGTGTTGAACTGCTGAACGACCGCGATGTGCTGGCGGTCACGGGCTTGGATCAGCATGACTTTAACCGCGCGATCCTCAATACCTCGCCGTTTGTGATGCACGACTCTACGTTGGGCGTACGTGAGCCAACGACCTGGGAGCGTATCAAACGGTGGATAGCAGGGGACTGGGCATCAGACGGGCTGGAAGCCGACCGCTACTTCTCCTCCAACGAAGCCTGGCGCGGTTTTGTCAGCTTCCGTTCACCGTGGAATAACGATCGTCTGGTGGTACTGGCTATCGGCAGCAATGACGAGCAGCTCTCACGTCTGCACGGTGACCTCGCCTCAGCGAAAATTAACGCCGGGATCCGTGGCGACGCAGCGGTGATCACCAATGAGAACGGCGTGCGCAGCTTCCGCGTGGGTGAGCAGTTCCCGAGTGGCGAGATGCCAACGCAAATGCGGGTGATTTGGTATGCAAATCAGCACTCGGCGCTGCTGGCGATTTTAGGGCTGCTATTTGGTTGTATCGTTGGCTCGGTGCTCTTTGTCTGGCTGAGAAACCGCGCGAAACGACGTCTGGATTTGGACAACCGCAAATAAGAGGGTGACAAGAATGATGATAAAAACCGCCCGCCGTTTGACGACGCTGTGCCTGTCCAGCGCGCTCACTTTCGGTATACCAGGGCTGGCCCATGCCGCCGCGAATGATGCCGCGCTCAAAGCCTTATTTGACCAGGCGAATTACTGGCATGAGAAATCCCACGATGACCTGGCGATGGAGTCGCTGCGTAAAGTGTTGATGGTGGATGCCAATAACACCCAGGCGATGTACCTGATGGCGTTATGGGCGCAGCAAAATGGCGATCTGCAAGTCTCGTCCCAGTGGCGTTCGCGGCTGGCGCAGGTTTCTCCTGACGATCCGGGGTTGCAGGCGCTGGATAATGCCAAACAACTGACGCAGGTTCCGCAGGGGCAATTGAGCCTTGCCCGCCAGCAGGCGCGCAGCGGTAACGTACCGGCGGCGCTGGCGACCTGGCGCAGCATGTTTAACGGCGATACGCCGCCACCCAGCCTCGCCCCTGAGTACTACCAGACGATGGCGGGAGATAAAACCCTTTATCCGCAGGCCGTGTCGCAACTGAAAAATTTCGTGATGCATAACCCGCAGGATACCTCTGCGCGCATTGCACTCGGCAAAATCCTGACCTGGCGTGAAGAGACACGCCGCGACGGCATTTTGTTGCTCGAACCGATGGCCAGCGGCAGTAAAGAGGCCGATGACGGGTTGCGTCAGGCGCTGTTATGGCTGGGGCCGCAGGCAGGCGATGAGCGCTTCTACGACACCTGGCTACAGCGGCATCCGCAGGATACTGATGTCCAAAACTATTACCGTAAAAATGTCGGCGGCGCGGCGAAAGGCGCGGGCTATACCGCGCTGAACAGCGGTGATAACAGTGCGGCAAAAAACAAATTTGAGCAGGTGCTGCAAACCAACCCTAACGATGCTGACGCCCTTGCCGGGATGGGCTACATCGCCCAGCGTAGCGGTGATTACAAAGCGGCGGCACAGTACCTGAATCGGGCAGCCAGTCAGGGCGGGGATGCTTCTGATGAGCGTAAAAATCAGGCCGCAGATGCGGCGTTTTACGGTCAGCTTGCCCAGGCGCAGCAGGCATTGAAAGAGGGTAATATTAGCCAGGCGCTGGCGCTTTCGGCCCCGCTGGCACAAGAGAGCGGGGAGCGTGGCACGGCAGGAAAACTGTTCCGTGCTTCTGTACTGCGGCAGAACAAAGACTTTTCGCAGGCCGAGCAGACCCTGCGAGGTCTTCTCAACGAGCAGCCGCAGAACGCCCCGGCACGGGAAAATCTCTATTACGTCCTGCGCGACCAGAATAAAACGGAAGAAGCGCAGGCGATGCTGCGCACTTTACCCGCCAGCCTGCAGGAAAAACTGCAGCCGCGTGTGGTCGCGGGGGCGCCTGGCGATCCGATTCGCCGTCAGGCACAGCAACTGGTCCAGGCCGGTAATACTGACCAGGCGATTTCGGTACTGCGCCAGGGCGTTGCCCGCGTGCCGGATGATCCGTGGTTGCGTCTTGACCTTGCCCGCCTGCTGCAAAAATCCGGGCAGGAAGGTGAAGCGGCCACGGTGATGATCCCGGCGGGTCGCGATGGTGCTAACAGCAACTCACTGTACGCCGCTGCGCTCTATGCCAGCGAAAGCGGGGCCTGGCAGCAGGCCAACTCTCTGCTGGCGCGTATTCCGCCGTCCAGCCGTAATAGCCAGATGCGCGATCTGGCGGAAAGTGTGAATTACAACCTGCAAATGGCGACGGCAGAACGTTACCTTTCACAAGGGAACATGACCGCGGCGTCCAATACGCTGAAAGCGCTGGCCAGTCAGCCGCCGAAAAGCCCGGTCGATGCAGGGAAACTGGCGCGGATGCTTGCCCGTTCGGGTGACATCACCACCGCCGTATCGCTGGTGCGCAACAGTATTAAAGATGGCGTAGAAGGCAACGCCGGGGATTATGCCGATCAGATAGCGGTACTGAACCAGGCGGGGCTCACTCAGGAAGCGCAAACCCTGATGTCGAACCCGGAGCTACAGGCGCGCAGTACGCCTGCTCAGCTTGCGGGGATCCGCAATGGCTACGTGATTAATGAAGCCGACAAACTGCGTGAAGAGGGCAACTACGCCGCGGCGTATGACAAGCTGATCCGTGCGCTGCAAAGCGACCCGCAAAACACCGATTTGATGTTCGCCATGGGCCGTCTGTACCAGACAGGCAAAATGAACAAAGAAGCGGGCGTACTCTACGACTATCTGATGACCCGTGATACCGAGGATCAGGCGGCGCGTGTGGGGGCTATCGACGTTGCGTTGTCTGAGAATAACGTGCAAAAGGCCACCACCCTTGCCAGCGGTCTGCGTAGCGACAGCTCACCGGAACGTATGCTGTTGCTGGCGCGTCTGGAGGAGGCAAAAGGCAACCACCAGCAGGCGATGACCTACTTACGTAGCGCACGCGGTAAGCTGGTGGGGCTGGAGTCGTCTAACAGCGCGGCTACGCCGACGATTGGCGGCATACTGTTGGCAGATAATCCGTTTACTACCACCAGTAAAACGCCGCCGCAGTCGAGTTCTCCACAGGCGTTGTACGGCACTATTCTGCCGTGGCAGGTCGCGCAAGTGGCCCGTGAACCGGGGAGCAGTTTACCGGGCACAACCCGTACCGATTTGCCGGTCGAGACCGCGCAAAGCCGCACGCTGCGTCAGGTTGATAACATGATGCAGGAGCTTGATGAGAAGAAAGGGATGTGGTTGCAGGGCGAGGTCGATATCCGTGGCCGTGACGGTGAGTCGGGCACCAGTAAACTGACCGAAGCCAAAACGCCGCTGACCTGGTCAAGTTCGCCGTTTGGTGAGTCGCGCTTCGAGTTTACCGCCACGCCGATCACCCTGAGTGCCGGGAGTGCTTCTGGCGATGCCTGGCGACGCTATGGCTCGAACCCGCTGGCGAATGCGGTAACCAATATCAGTCAGTCTGTCACCAATGCCAATACCACGACCGATACCAACGCGACGGACAAGTTTACCGACCTGTCCGGGTATGCGGATGCGAACAAATTGTCGCCGTTTACTGATACTGGCCTGGAACGTCTGGACAGATTGTTAGGTACCGATTTAGGCCGTCTGAAAGCGCTCAGTACCTCCAGCTATAAAGCGAGTTCCAGCGATCCGATTAACTCATCAACGGATTCGCAAAACGGCAACGGCGTTGAGCTGAATATGGCGCTCAGTGGCGATAGCTACCGTGTGGATATCGGCAGTACGCCGCTCGGTCAGGACATGAGTACGCTGGTGGGCGGAGTGAAATGGTCGCCGAAGCTTTCCAATTACCTGACGTTAATTCTGACTGGCGAACGCCGCGCGGTAACCGATAGCCTGCTCTCCTATGTTGGCCTGAAAGATAAATATTCAGGAGACAGTTGGGGCCAGGTGACGAAAAACGGCGGTAGCGTACAACTGAGCTACGACGACGGTGATGCGGGCTTCTTCGTGGGGGGCGGTGGTTACAGCTACATTGGCAACAACGTGGCGAGCAACACCAGCGCCAACGCCAACGCCGGCGTGTACCTGCGTCCGTGGCATGATGATTTCCGTCAGTTGCAGACGGGCTTAAGCGTCAGTTGGATGAATTTCTCGAAAAACCTCAGCTACTTCACCTATGGGCAGGGGGGCTACTTTAGCCCACAGAACTATGTCAGCGTGTCGTTACCTGTCGATTTCTCACAAAAAATCGATAACTGGAAGCTGAGCCTGGGCGGATCGGTGGGATACCAGTCCTACACCCAGGATAAGAGCGATTATTTCCCGAACGATCCCGAAGCACAGAGAATGTTGCAGCAACTGGCTGATATGGGCTTTACCAAAGAAGCGCAGTATGGCAGCAAATCGCAAAACGGGATTGGCTATACCTTCCGGGCAGGGATTGATTACAACCTGAACAAGAATATGACCGTCGGCGGCAAGGTCGGTTACGACACCTTTGGCGACTATAACGAAAGTACTGCCGGGATCTGGTTCCGCTATATGTTGGGAGATAAATAATGACGTCGAGTACGGCTAATCCTTTACTGCTGTCTTATTTTCAACGGCAGCAAACGCCAGCCGGTTGGTTTGACCTGCTGTCGGTAATGGTTGATGGCATGGTGAGAAACGTGGGGGAAGCGGAAAGCCAACCCTTCTTGCGCCAGATGGGGGCATCGCTGGCGGAACGTTTTCCTCTGCCTGCCTCACAAACCATTGGCGAACTCGAAACCAACATCAACGCGCTGCTTGCGGAGTTTAATTGGGGCTATATTGATATTGATGCCAGCGAAGAGGGATTATCGTTCCGCCATCAGGGGTTACCGGTTTCCCGGGATGAGAACAACCAGACGCGTTGGTGTTACGCATTTTGCGCCATACTGGAAGGGCTTTATTCCCGTTGGCTGCAGGGACAGGGCGGGCAATCGCATCTCGCTTTTAGCCGCGAACGGCTTTACTCCGTATCGGACGTTGTGTTCCGCTACGCTAACCCACAATGAGTCTGAGTATGTTTAAACGCGTTTTCGCCATGATGGTGATGATGGTGAGTGTGCTTTTTTCCTCGTTTTCACAGGCGGGACAGGCCTGGGAAGCGTACAAAGCGCGCTTTCTGATGACGGATGGCCGTATTGTTGATACCGGCAATAAAAACGTCTCTCACACGGAAGGCCAGGGTTTCGCCATGCTGATGGCGGTGGCCAGCAATGATAAAGCGGCGTTTGACCGCATCTGGGGATGGACAGATAAGACGCTCAGGAACAAGGACAATGGTCTGTTCTACTGGCGTTTTAATCCCGTCGAGCCGGATCCGATTGCCGATAAGAATGACGCAACAGATGGCGATGCGTTAATTGCATGGGCGTTGTTAAAAGCCAGTCAGCGCTGGAATGATAACAGCTATGCCACCGCATCGGATGCCATTACCCAGGCGATGATTAAACATACGGTGATCAATTATGCGGGTTATCGGGTGATGCTGCCGGGGGCGAAGGGGTTCAATCTCAACAGTTATGTGAACCTGAACCCGTCCTATTTTATCTTCCCGGCATGGAAAGCGTTCGCCAACCGTAGTCATCTGGTGGTCTGGAATGATCTGATCCGTGATAGCACTACGCTGCTTGGCAAAATGGGCTGGGGTCAATCGCATTTGCCTACCGACTGGGTATCACTGTCGGCGGATGGCAAACTGAGCCCTGCCAAAGAGTGGCCGCCGCGCATGAGTTTCGACGCCATTCGTATTCCGTTGTATCTCTCATGGTGGAACCCGCAAAGTTCGCTGCTGACGCCGTGGCGCAACTGGTGGCAGGGTTATGATCGTAGCCGCACCCCGGCCTGGGTGAACGTTACAACCAACGATACCGCCCCGTACAATATGAATGGCGGTTTGCTGGCGGTACGTGATTTGACGATGGGTCAAACGTCTGGCGAGCCGCAAATCAACGCACAGGATGATTATTATTCTGCCAGTCTGAAAATGTTGGTCTGGCTGGCACAGCAGCAACAGTAATTTTCCGTTTTTCCTGGTGATGTCTCCTCACTCTCTCCCTTGAGGGGTGAGAAATCCCCACAAAAATGCGAGCACGAACGGTCCCCTCTCCTCTTTGGGGAGAGGGCCTGAGCGAGGGGAAATAACCTACTGCGGATAGGGCACCCAGTCGCCGCCGTTCAGCCGAACATACGGCTTATTCTGGTACTGAATCACCACGGCGTTAGCATTTTCTGAAACCGGCGCTGTCTGCGGCAGGCCGCTGGTCAACTGATCCCAGTTCACACGATCTTCGGTGAATATCTTGCCATCCAGCACGCGTGTTACCAGTTCTGATATCGCCAGGAAGCTGCTCGGTTGATTGATCTCAATCGCAGGCCCTTCATGCGGCGCCTTCATACCAAAGAATTTGATTGCCGTTGGGACGTGGGTAATTGATGGGCTTGGAATATCACGCAGGCCGGAAACCTGCATCTTATCGCCCTGCAGCGCCGCGCCATGTTCCGGCACCATCACCACCATCACCTTACGCCCGGATTTCTCCAGTTGCGTGAAGAAGGTATCCAGCTCATCAAACAATTTCTGGGCGCGAATTTTATAATCCGCCGTCTGGCGCACGCCGGGGAAATGGTTACCGTCGTGCAGTGGCAGCAGGTTATAGAAGGTCGCGGTACGCTGACCATTATTGTTCGCCTCGTTCTCCATCCAGCGGTTCAACACGGCGGTATCGTCATAGACCGGGGAGCCATCAAACGACAACAGAACCGGCGGCAAGCCTGCCTGATTCATCAACGGCACCTGCACGCCGCCGTTGTCGCGGATCTCTTTGAGGAAATCACCAAATACGCCGTTGTGATCCATCATCAATTGTTGGGTGAAGCCCAGTTTGGCCAGGTTATCAAACAGGTAGCACTGGGCGCCGGCTGTCTGGTAGAGATTTTTATGCGATGTCTGACCGCAGCTCGCGCGTAGCAGACGAATGGCCGCCGGGCCGCTATAGGCAGTGGCCGAATTAAACTGCTTAAAGACGATATCGAAATGTGACCACAGTGGGTGCGATGACAAACCTGCGGCATCAATATCTGACCAGGAGAGCGAACAAATGTTGATAACCAGCAGATCAAAAGGCTGTGCATCTGCCGGCAACTGTGTCGGGAAGGGCGTCTGGCGTTTCTCTTCGGAGGCATAGAAACTGGCGAGCCAGGCATTCAGGTTCTCTGAGGTAGGCGGCGCGGTTTGTGCCGGAATATCGCCCACCACGGGTGTTGCCGCGGTATTCGCGACGGTCGGTGCCACCGTACCGCCCGTTGTGGCAAGAGTGTTTTGTTGGGTGCTTTGCGGCCACAGGGTGAAGGCCGGGCCGACAATCGTCAGCACATTCAGCCAGATCATAATAGCGACAACAAATACCGTGACGCGTATCCACTGCGCCAGGAACAGCCAGGCGACCAGCAACACGAACAGCGCGCCAATCATCTGCCAGTTAATAAAACGCGTTACCAGATCGAGCAGGTAATCGGCGCTAAAGCCTGCCACCTGGGAGCCCTGACTCATAATGCTATCGATACCCGGTAGCCAGGTATCATGCCAGAACAGGCCGAAACCAATCGGGAGGGCAATCCAGTGGCGCAGGCGGTGCAGGCCCGGACCTGGCAATGGCATCAACAAAAAGGCCATAAACACCAGGTTCAGCAATGGATGAAAATTAAGGTAGCCCGCCCACAGCAAACCAAATTTCACCAAAAAATAGAAATTCCAGCCGGATAAACCGCGCCAGTGTTGCCACAGCGTCGAGGGTCTGGAAGGCGTCAGCGTTTGATTAGTCATGTTTTCGGTCTGCCTTGACGAACGATTCCCGACGCAATATGCCGGTCGGTTTAACGTAGCGAGGTTTAATAAACATTATTCTTGCAATAAGACGAATGCGGTACAGCCAGTGGCGTGCCAGATAGCCCAGCGGGAAGAAAATCAGCGCGCAAAGGATAACGAGTTCAATAATATCGGCGATGGACATCATGATGCGCTCCCCGTCTCTTCACTTAACAGTCGCAGGGGTTGGGGGATACGTCGCCAGACTTGCCCGTCATGCTCGGCATTCATGATTTTCGGCTCATCGCTTGTACCCGCCAGCGGACTGCCCCATTTTTCCGGCCCGACTTCCCGCAATAGCACCAGCTCGGCCGCAATCTGGTTGTCTTCGAACCACACCATGCGGTTAGAGAAGATATCGGCTGTAGGTAATGGGAAAATGTGGTTAAGGGCGGTGTCGAGATCGTTCACACGACAGAACGACAAAAACATCAACAGGCGATTATCGCCGATGGTGACAATATCCCCGGCACGGTTCGGGCGGCAGAGCGTTAGCGCTTGTTCTACGCGAATACCGGGCACCGGGCGCAGCGCCACCAGTACCCCCTTGCCGTCTGGCGGTAACAGCGTGTTATTCACCATATTGGCTACCGCTTCGCAGAACGTGGTCCACGGCTGGAAGCCGCGCAGCTTGAGCGGCAGTGTCATTGAGAGCAGCGTAGAGATATCTTCCGGCACAATGCGTTTAAATTGTTGCCCCTGTACGCTTTCGATAAGCGTCAGGCAGCGGGAGAGTGGGGCGTTCCAGGGGATGACCATGTTTGCGCCACACCGCAACAGCAAACGTTCATCGGTGGCGCGCAGGCTGGCCCTGGTTTCACGAACGATAATCTTCAGTGCGCTACCGCGCTGGCGGCGCAGAGTATGAATCTGGCGGGCAATGGTTTCGATTTGATTATTCTGACTCAGGGCGAAAATAAGGGTCGCGGCCTGGCTGGTTCGCGCCTCGTCAAACATTCCTTCGTTGGTTTTAAATAGCGTCCAGTGTTCAGAAAGCGCGGGCGCCCCTTCCAGCACATCGACATTACTGAGCACCCGTTTTTCATCACTGCGCGGCTGGACGGAGGCCTCTTCCTGGTTCGCTAATTGCCAGTGACCATCGTGATGTTCAAGAATAAGTTGTTGCTGGGCACTCACGCCTCTGTCGTTACACCACCAGGCCACATCATAAAGATGCGTTCCGCTTGTATAACGCAAACTAGCCAAACCGAACAATGAACGGTATTTACCTATCAATACTGATGATTGCCTGTCGCTATTGTTTGCAGGGTTTATTACCAGCAATGCGCAGTTATGATATTTCGTCCACTCATGAATTCGTATTAGCCAGTGGTGTAATTTCTCTGCCGAAATATTCTGCCAGGCGTTATTTGCACACAGCAAAATGAGTAAATAATTCTCAGGTTCAATAGAACAAAGTAAATCGCGGGAGAAAAAGTATAGACCTTTTTCATGACTTGGCATGGAAAAAAGTTGTATTTTTTTGGGGCCGCGATCGGATTCTAATCTGAGGATGTTCTGCAAATCATAACCCATACCCGCAACCGCGACTTTCGCGTTTTCAGATTGCGATGCAATTGTTTGATTAACAAGGCTAATTGCATCTTTTTCACGATCGGCGTTAATCCACCAGACGCCGCCGGCAGGCATGTGACGTAATTCGTCCCATAGCGACTGGATGCCAATAGAAAATATGGGGTCCACGGTGTCCCTCTACGCGTAATTTATCTGTATCTCAGTTTACTAGCGAAAGCAGAGAAATAAACCTAACATTGAAATTAAAGAACATCAGATTTAGCATGTAAACGAATTTCGTCGCAAATACCTTACTAAGAATGTACGCAATCTTTTCCTGATTATAAGGATCGTGTCTGAATGCATAACGATGAACCTAAAACTCAGATGGATTCGACGCTGGGTTATACGTTTCAAAATGATTTTTTGGCGCTCAGTAAGGTGTTTTCTCTGCCCGAAATAGATTATGCCGATATTTCCCAACGAGAACAGTTGGCGGCGGCTATTAAACGTTGGCCCCTGCTGGCAGAATTTGCTCGTCAACAATAAGGAAGCCGTGGATGGCTGTATTGGGGTTACAAGGGGTACGCGGCGGTGTGGGCACCACATCAATTACCGCGGCGCTTGGCTGGGCATTACAACTTTTAGGGGAATCGGTACTTGTTATTGACGCCTGCCCCGATAACCTCCTGCGCCTCTCATTTAATGTTGATTTCGACCACGCCGACGGTTGGGCGCGCGCGCTTCTGGACGGCAAGGACTGGCGCGACGCGGGCCTGCGTTATACCTCCAGCATCGACATCCTGCCCTTTGGCCGCCTGACGGATGCCGAATGGGAAAACCAGCACCTTTTATATCAGCCCCCGGGCCAGCTAACGACGCTATTACAGGCGCTGAAAGCACAGCAGCGCTACCAATGGGTGCTGGTTGACTTACCGCACGGCTGCTCGCCGCTGGCGCGCCAGTTTCTTGAATATTGCGACCACACGCTGACGGTGGTGAAACCGGATACCAACTGCCACGTGCGCCTGCACCAACAGCGGCTGCCGACAGGCGCGCACATCCTGATTAATGATTTACGTATTGGCAGCCAATTGCAGGATGACCTGTATCAGGTGTGGCTTCAAAGCCAGCGCAACCTGATGCCTGTCCTTATCCACCGTGATGAAGCGATGGTGGAATGTCTGGCAGCCAAACAGCCGTTGGGAGAATACCGGAGTGATTCACTGGCGGCGGAAGAGATCCTGACGCTGGCAAACTGGTGTTTGCTGCACTGTTCGCCCGCAGCCACGCCAGGGGAACAACACGCGAGGGTGCCTGAATGAGTCGTCTGGCCGCCTTGTTTCTGACCCCCCCGGTATATACCCGCTTAAGCGAGCGTTACCGCTTTTATCGCCGGAATAAGGCGTCGGGGTTCAGTGCGGCATGCGGCTGTTTCTGGGTAGCGCTGGCATGGCTGTTTCTGCCGCTGGAAAATGATCGCTGGCAGCGGGTGCGTGAGCAGCATCAGGCGCTGTTTCCACACATTAATCCGGACAAACCGCGTCCGCTTGACCCGGCACGTTATCTGTTGCAGGTCCTCTGGCTGCTGGCAACTTTGCCACAGCATGTGGCAGCGCAGGCGCAGAAACCTGAACGCGTCCATAAGCTGCGCGAACGTTACCATCGCTGGCTGGATTCTCTGCCCACCCGCGTTTCTGACCAGACCCGCCACCTGGATAACCAAAAAGAACTGGGGCATCTCAGCCGGAGAACGCGACGTTTCATTCTGGGGATCATCATCACCTTCTCGCTGATTCTGGCGATCGTCTGCATTACCCAGCCGTTTAACCCATTGTCGCAGCTCATTTTCCTGCTGCTGTTATGGGGCGTGGCCCTGTTGGTTCGTCGTATTCCGGGGCGTTTCTCCGCGCTGATGCTGATCGTCCTGTCGCTAACGGTCTCCTGCCGCTACATCTGGTGGCGCTATACCTCCACCCTGAACTGGGATGACCCGGTCAGCCTGGTGTGCGGTATCGTGTTGCTGTTCGCCGAAACCTATGCGTGGATTGTGCTCATTCTCGGCTATTTCCAGGTGGCCTGGCCGCTTAATCGCCAGCCGGTGCCGCTGCCAAAAGATATGGCTCTCTGGCCGTCGGTCGATATTTTTGTGCCCACCTATAACGAAGATTTAAATGTGGTGAAAAACACCATTTATGCGGCGATGGGTATCGACTGGCCGAAAGATAAACTCAAAATCTGGATCCTTGATGACGGCGGTCGGGAAGAGTTTCGTCAGTTTGCCCAGACCGTGGGCGTGGAATACATCGCCCGTACCACCCATGAGCACGCGAAAGCCGGGAACATCAATAACGCGCTGAAATATGCCAAAGGCGATTTCGTTTCGATTTTTGACTGCGACCACGTGCCGACGCGCTCTTTCCTGCAAATGACCATGGGCTGGTTTATCAAAGAAAAAGATCTGGCGATGATGCAGACGCCGCACCACTTTTTCTCGCCGGACCCGTTCGAGCGCAACCTTGGCCGTTTCCGTAAAACGCCAAACGAAGGAACTCTGTTCTACGGGCTGGTTCAGGACGGCAACGATATGTGGGATGCCACCTTCTTCTGCGGCTCGTGTGCGGTCATTCGTCGTGGTCCGCTGGATGAGATTGGCGGTATCGCGGTGGAAACGGTCACCGAAGATGCCCATACCTCGCTGCGCCTGCATCGCAGAGGACATACTTCTGCCTATATGCGTATTCCTCAGGCCGCCGGTCTGGCAACGGAGAGTCTGTCGGCGCACATCGGCCAGCGTATCCGCTGGGCGCGCGGGATGATTCAGATTTTCCGTCTCGATAATCCCCTGCTTGGCAAAGGTCTGAAACTGGCGCAGCGTCTGTGTTACGTCAACGCCATGCTGCACTTCCTCTCCGGGATCCCGCGCCTGGTGTTTCTCACCGCGCCGCTGGCGTTCCTGCTGCTGCATGCCTACATCATCTATGCGCCAGCCATCATGATTGCGCTGTTTGTTTTGCCGCACATGATCCACGCCAGCCTGACCAACTCCAAAATTCAGGGTAAATATCGCCATTCGTTCTGGAGTGAAATCTACGAAACCGTACTGGCCTGGTATATCGCACCGCCGACTCTGGTGGCGCTCTTTAACCCGCACAAGGGCAAATTCAACGTCACCGCAAAAGGGGGACTGGTTGAAGAAGAGTATGTCGACTGGGTTATCTCCCGGCCCTATATCTTCCTTGTTTTGCTGAACATCGTCGGCGTGCTGGTGGGCATCTGGCGTTATTTCTACGGCCCGCAAAACGAGATTTTAACGGTCTTCGTCAGTATCGCATGGGTGTTCTACAACCTGATTATCCTCGGTGGCGCGGTGGCGGTATCGGTGGAAAGCAAGCAGGTTCGTCGCGCGCACCGCGTGGAGATAGCCATGCCTGCGGCTATCGCCCGCGAAGACGGTCATCTGTTCTCCTGTACCGTGCATGATTTCTCCGACGGCGGCCTGGGGATCAAAATCAATGGCCAGGCCCAGGTACTGGAAGGGCAGAAAGTCAGCCTGCTGTTAAAACGCGGCCAACAAGAGTATGTCTTCCCGACAATGGTCGTGCGCGTTTCCGGCAATGAGGTGGGGCTGCAATTAATGCCGCTGACCACGAAACAGCATATCGATTTTGTGCAGTGTACGTTTGCCCGTGCGGATACATGGGCGTTGTGGCAGGACAGCTTCCCGGAAGATAAGCCACTGGAAAGCTTAATGGATATTTTAAAACTCGGCTTCCGTGGTTATCGCCATCTCGCGGAATTTGCTCCACCGTCTGTGAAAATGATTTTCCGGTCGCTAACCGTACTGGTTGCCTGGATTGTGTCGTTTATACCGCGTCGCCCGGAACGTGAAGCGGTAATACAGCACCCCGTGACGTGATTGGCTCAACAATGATGAAAACGCGATGAAAAGAAAACTTTCCTGGATTTGTGCAGTGGCTGTGGGGATGAGCGCTATACCCTCCCTGATGACGTATGCGGCACCCGGTAACCCGGCGGCGCAAGCGGCCCCCACCGTGCCTGCCGTCGCGCCTGCGACCCAGCCGGTCGCGACGCCTGCGCCAACACAATCGGAAACGCTGGTCCCTACCACCCCGACAGAGGGACAAACGCAACCGGCACCCCCGACCGGAAGCCATGCCACAGGGCAGGTGACGCCGGCCGTGACGCTTTCAAATGCGCCATCGCGCGAGGTCAAGCTGACGTTTGCTGAGATTGCGCCGCCGCCAGGCAGTATGGTGCTGCGCGGTGTCAACCCGAACAATGGCATTGAGTTCGGCACGCGCAGCGATGAAGTGGTGTCGAAAGCGCTGCTCAATCTCGAATATACCCCGTCACCGTCACTGCTGCCGGTCCAGTCGCAGCTAAAGGTCTACCTGAATGACGAACTGATGGGCGTGCTGCCGGTCACCAAAGAACAACTGGGTAAAAAGACCTTTGCGCAGGTGCCCATCGACCCGCTTTACATTACCGACTTCAACCGCGTGCGGCTGGAGTTTGTCGGTCACTATCGCGATGTCTGTGAAAACCCGGCCAGCACGACGCTGTGGATGGATATTGGCCGCAGTAGCTCGCTGGAACTTTCTTACCAGACGCTGGCCGTGCAAAACGACCTGTCGCACTTCCCGATCCCGTTCTTCGACCCGCGTGACACTCGTCCGTTAACGCTGCCGATGGTCTTCGCCGGTGCGCCGGATCTGGCTGAGCAGCAGGCGGCGGCGGTCATTGCCTCCTGGTTTGGTTCGCGTACCGGCTGGCGGGGGCAGAATTTCCCGGTCATGTACAACGGTCTGCCGGATCGTAATGCGATTATTTTCGCCACCAACGACAAGCGTCCGGATTTCCTGCGTGACGCACCGGCGGTGAACGCCCCAACCATCACCATGATGAGCCACCCGAACAATACTTATGTGAAATTACTGGTGGTATTTGGGCGCGATGACAAAGACCTGTTACAGGCGGCAAAAGGTATCGCTCAGGGGAACGTGTTGTTCCGTGGCAACAGTGTCACCGTTGATGAAGTGAAACCACTGCTGGCGCGTAAACCCTATGATGCGCCGAACTGGATACGGACTGACCGCGCGGTCACCTTTGGTGAACTGAAAACCTATGAAGAGCAGTTGCAGTCCACGGGGCTGCAACCGGCGTCGATCAATGTCGCGTTGAACCTGCCGCCGGATCTCTATCTCTTGCGCAGTAACGGTATCGATATGCACCTGAACTATCGTTATACCGCGCCGCCGACCAAAGACAATTCGCGCATGGATATCAGCCTGAACAACCAGTTCCTGCAATATTTCAGTCTGGTCAGTAATCAGGATACCAACCGACTACTGCTGCGCCTGCCGGTGTTACAGGGGCTGCTGGATGGTAAAACCGATGTTTCTATTCCGGCGCTGAAACTGGGGGCGGTGAACCAACTGCGCTTTGACTTCCAGTATATGAATCCCATGCCGGGTGGCACTATCGACAACTGCGTCACCTTCCAGCCGGTGCAAAACCGTGTGGTGATTGGCGACGATTCCACCATCGACTTCTCGAAGTACTACCATTTCCTGGCGATGCCGGATCTGCGCGCGTTTGCCAATGCAGGCTTCCCGTTCACCCGAATGGCTGACCTGTCTGAAACCATTGTTGTGGTGCCGCCAACCCCGACGGAGGGGCAACTGACCACGCTGCTGGACTCGCTGGCTACCGTCGGTGCGCAAACGGGCTTCCCGGCCATTAACGTGACATTGACCAATGACGGTACGCAGATTCAGGGGAAAGACGCCGACATCATGATCATCGGCGCGCTCCCGGAAAAACTGAAAGACGACAAGCGTATCGACCTGCTGGTTCACGCGGCGCAAAGCTGGGTGAAAACGCCGCTGCGCCAGACACCGTTCCCTGGCGTGACGCCTGATGATGTTGATCGTCAGGCGGATGCGCAGACCTCGGTGTCGTCCAGCGGCCCGATGGCAGCCATTATCGGTTTCCAGTCGCCTTATAGCGATCAGCGCAGCGTGGTGGCACTGCTGGCGGACAGCCCGCGCGGCTACGAATTGTTAAACGACGCGATGAATGACAGCGGTAAACGTGCCTCGATTTTCGGCTCCGTGTCGGTGATTCGTGAATCGGGGGTGAACGGTCTGCGTGTGGGTGACATCTACTACGTGGGCCACCTGCCGTGGTTCGAACGTATCTGGTATGCGCTGGCGAACCATCCGGTACTGCTGGCGATTCTGGCCGCGGTGAGCGTGGTATTGCTGGCATGGGTGCTGTGGCGTCTGCTGCGTATTATTAGCCGTCGTCGTCTCGACCCGGATCACGAGTAAGCGGTGATGAAAGCGCTACGCTGGATGGTCATGGCGGCGCTTATGCTGGCGGCGGCGCAGGTAAGCGCCGCCTGTAACTGGCCCGCATGGGAGCGCTTTAAACAGGACTATATTAGCGATGGCGGACGCGTCATCGACCCAAGTGATGCCCGCCAGATAACCACCTCCGAAGGGCAAAGCTATGCCCTGTTCTTTGCCCTTGCGGCGAACGATCGCGATGCCTTTAAAACGGTGCTGAGCTGGACGCAAAATAACCTGGCGGAAGGGGATTTAAGCGCGCGGCTTCCCGCATGGCTGTGGGGGCGGAAAAACGAAACCGAATGGACGGTACTGGATACCAACTCCGCGTCGGATGCGGATATCTGGATTGCCTGGTCTCTGCTGGAAGCCGGACGGCTGTGGAACATGCCGGACTATACCGGGATCGGAAAAGCGCTGCTCTCGCGCATTGCCAAAGAAGAGGTGACCACGGTACCCGGCCTTGGCTCTATGCTGCTTCCCGGCAAGATCGGGTTTGCTGATAACGATGCCTGGCGCTTCAACCCCGGCTATCTGCCGCCCCAACTGGCCCAGTACTTTACCCGTTATGGCGCGCCCTGGACGACGCTACGGGAGACCAATCTACGGTTAATTATGGAAAGCGCGCCGAAAGGGTTCTCCCCTGACTGGGTGAGTTATCAGAAAAATAAGGGCTGGCAGCTTACCGCTGATAAGCCGGTTATCGGTGGTTACGATGCGATTCGCGTGTATGCATGGGTAGGCATGATGCATGACAGCGACCCGCAAAAGGCGCGTATGCTGGCGCGCCTCAAGCCCATGGAAACCATGACGGCGAAACAGGGTGTGCCGCCAGAAAGAGTCAACGTGGCGACTGGCAAGGTACAGGGTAATGGCCCTGTGGGTTTCTCGGCGGCACTCCTGCCGTTTTTACAGGATCGTGATGCTCAGGCGGCGCAGCGTCAGCGGGTGGCGGATCGCTTCCCCGGCAAAGACGCGTATTACAGTTATGTTCTGACCCTTTTCGGACAAGGTTGGGACGAGCATCGTTTCCGCTTCACCCCTCGCGGTGAGTTACAACCTGACTGGGGCCAGCAATGCGCAAGCTCACATTAAGTTTATTGTCTTTCACGCTCGGCTTCTCAGTGATGCCTTTCGCGCAGGCGGCACCGGGCGCGCAACAACAACTGCTTGAACAGGTACGCCTGGGCGAAACCACCAAACGTGAAGATTTGGTACGCCAGTCGTTATATCGCCTTGAATTAATGGCCCCCGACGACCCGGATGTGATTGCCGCGCGTCTGCGCTATCTGCTGCGTCAGGGTGATAGTGCCGGTGCGCAAAAGCAAATGGCGCGGCTGAACGCTCTCGCACCAAACGCCAGCGCGACCAAAGCGTCGCGTATCACGATGGCGCTGTCGACACCCGAAGGACGACAGGCCTTGCAGGAAGCGCGTTTACAGGCCGCCACGGGGCATCCGCAGGAGGCCGTTGCCGCTTACGAGAAGATGTTTAACGGCAGTGCGCCAGCAGGCGATCTGGCGGCGGAATACTGGATTCAGGTGGCGAAAGTCCCGGCGCGACACAACGAAGCCATTACTCAGTTGAAAGCCCTTAATGCCAGCAATCCGGGAAATGCCGATTTGCAAAGTACGCTGGCACGGCTGTTGATCGCCGACGGGCGCAACGAAGAGGGCTATGCCGTTCTTGAGCAAATGGCGAAAAACAACACCGGGCGCGATGCCGCAGCCAATCTCTGGTATCAGCAGATTCAGGGCATGGCCGTCAGCGAAAAAAGCGTGGCGGCTCTCAAACGTTTCCTGAGTGTGTTCAGTGAAGGGGATACGGTTGTGACGGCGCGCCAGCAGCTTGATGCACAACAGAAACAGTTGGCTGACCCGGCATTTCGGGAGCGTGCCAGCGGGCTGGCGGCCGTGGAAGCGGGCAAGGGCGGCACGGCGATTGGCGCATTGCAGGATGCCGTAAGCAAAAATCATCAGGACAGCGAAGCTGTCGGGGCGCTGGGGCAGGCCTATTCCCAGAAGGGCGATCGTGCCCGGGCGGTGGCGCAGTTTGAGCGGGCCATCGCCCTCGATCCCAATAGCGATAATCGCGGCAAATGGGACAGCCTGCTCAAGGTGAACCGTTACTGGTTGCTGATCCAACAAGGCGATGCGCAACTGGCGGCGAAAAATCCGGCCCAGGCGGAACGCCTCTACCAGCAGGCGCGTGCGATTGATAATACCGACAGCTACGCGGTGCTGGGGCTGGGCGATGCGGCAATGGCCCGCAAGGATACCGCCGCCGCAGAGCGTTTCTATTACCAGGCACTGCGTATGGATAGCGGCAACAGCAACGCGGTACGCGGTCTGGCGAATATTTACCGCGCGCAGTCGCCGGAAAAAGCCGATGCCTTTATTCAGTCACTGAGCGCCAGCCAGCGGCGCAGCATTAACGATATTGAACGCAGCCTGACCAACGACCGACTCGCGCAAGAGGCGGAGCGGCTGGAAAATCAGGGCAACTGGGCGCAGGCCGCCGTATTGCAAAAGCGCCGTCTGGCGCTGGACCCGGATAGTGTATGGGTGTCCTACCGTCTGGCCAGTGATTTGCGCTCCGCCGGCCAACAGATTGAAGCCGACGCGCAGATGCGCGCGCTGGCGCGCAATAAGCCCACAGACCCTGAGCAGGTTTACGCTTACGGCCTCTATCTTTCCGGCAATAACCAGGAGAGCGCGGCGCTGGCGCACCTCAACACGCTGTCGCGCGACAAGTGGAACAGCAATATTCAGGAACTCTCCGACAGGCTGGAAGCTAATCAACGCCTGGCGCGGGCTAATCAGTTGCGCGATGCGGGCCATGAGGCGGAGGCAATCGCTTTTCTTCAACAGCAGCCTGCGCCGACGCGTATTGATTTGACGCTCGCCGACTGGGCGCAACAGCGGGGCGATAATCCCACGGCGATATCGACCTATCAGCGCGTGTTGAATCGCGAGCCGACCAATGAAGATGCGGTACTGGGGCTGGCAGAAATTTATGCCGCCGACGGCAACCGCATGGCTTCGCGTGAAATGCTGGCCAAATTACCGGCCGCCACCCCGACTGCGCCACGGACGATCAATACCCAACGCCGGGTGGCAATGGTGCAGGCGGCGGTGGGCGATAATGACGCCGCCCGTCAGACTTTCAGCGAGATTGTGCCGCAGGCGAAGGGGTTACCGCCTTCGATGGAAAGCGCACTGGTGCTGCGTGATGCGGCGCGTTTCCAGGTGCAGGAGGGGCAACCGCAGGCGGCGCTGGAAATCTATAAAGACGCGATGGTTGCATCGGGTGTGGCGGCAACCCGTCCCGCCAGTAATGACGAATTCACCTATAAAACCCGTAACAATGAGAAAGATGACTGGCTGAAACGCGGCGTGCGCAGCGATGCCGCAGAACTTTATCGTCAGCAGGATGTGAATGTCACGCTGGAGCATAACTACTGGGGGTCGAGCGGTACGGGCGGCTACTCTGATTTAAAAGCCCACACCACTATGCTGCAGGCCGATGCGCCGCTGGCTGACGGCAGGATGTTTTTTCGTACCGATATGGTGAATATGGATGCCGGAAAGTTCTCGCTTAAAGATGACGGGACATATTCGCCGCACTGGGGAACCTGTAATGAAGTGGTCTGTGAGGGTGGTGACCGCACCCAGACGGCTAACGGCGTGAGCGTTGCGGTAGGCTGGCGCAATAAGACCTGGGATATGGATATTGGCACCACGCCGATTGGTTTTAACGTGGTGGATATCGTCGGCGGCCTGAGCTACAGCAATGATATCGGGGCGATTGGCTACACGCTGAATGTGCATCGTCGTCCGATTTCCAGCTCCTTACTGGCGTTTGGCGGGCAGAAAGATAACGGCAATGGCGATCATCCCGGTACCACATGGGGCGGCGTGCGGGCGAACGGCGCCACCGCCAGTATGAGCTATGACCGTGGCGAGGCGCACGGCGTTTGGGCCTCTTTAGGCGCCGATCAGTTGACCGGGAAAAATGTGGCTGACAACTGGCGAGTGCGCTGGATGGCGGGGTATTACTACAAGCTTATCAATGAGAATAACCGCCGTCTGACCATTGGCCTTAATAATATGATTTGGCACTACGACAAAGATCTGAGCCACTACACCCTGGGGCAAGGGGGCTATTATAGCCCGCAAGAATATTTGTCATTTTCGGTGCCCGTGACCTGGCGTCAACGTACGGAGAACTGGTCCTGGGAGTTGGGTGGGTCTGCCTCCTGGTCACATTCGCGTAAGAAAACGGAACGAAGCTATCCGTTACTGAATTTGATCCCGGCGGATTATCGTACCGACGCCAGAACCGCGCTGGAGGAAGGGAGTTCATCGAGCGGCGTGGGTTATACCGCCCAGGCGTTGGTTGAACGGCGTATTAACGCGAACTGGTCCGTTGGCCTTGGCGTGAATATTCAGCAGGCGAAAGATTACACGCCAAGCCAGGGAATGCTCTTTATCCGTTATTCCGCCGCAGGATGGCAGGGCGATATGGACATGCCGCCGCAGACGCTGACGCCATACGCTGACTGGTGATAATGAGGATAATTCCTGGGGGAAGCGTGGCGGGCAATATGGCCCGCCATATGAAATTTGTGCTTATTATTCCGTGTATTGCTGACGCTTTTTCCTCATAGCGTTGGCGCTGAGGCAATCTTGACGCCTCTTTATCTCAAACTGTCACGATAGGGTATACTCTGGCGGCGGAGTTGTATTTTATTGCCCTGCGCTTGTGTATCTCTGGAGAGTGATTTTGCGTGTCAGCCGTTCTTTAACGATTAAACAGATGACTGCGGTTTTTTCCGTGGCGATGGTGTTTATTTTCATTTTTTGCGTCATTTTGCTGTTTCATTTTGTGCAGCAGAATCGCTACAACACGGCTACGCAACTGGAAAGTATTGCCCGTTCGGTACGTGAACCGCTGTCCGAAGCCATATTAAAGGCCGATTTCCCGGAAGCGGAATCGGTGCTTAAGCAAATTAAGCCTGCCGGGGTGGTTATCCGCGCGGATGTGGTGCTGCCCAATCAGTTTCAGGCGTTGCGCCTGCGATTTATTCCCGAGCGCCCGGTGCCTATGATGATCGCGCGGGTGTTTGAACTGCCTATCCAGATTTCATTGCCCATTTACTCCCTGCAGCGCCCCGCTAATCCACAGCCGATTGCCTATCTGGTGCTCGAAGCGGACTCTTATCGCGTCTATAAATTCGTGATGAGCACCCTTTCAACGTTGGTAACTGCTTACTTACTTTTGACCTTAATTATGACGGTGGCGATCACCTGGTGTATTAACCGATTGATCGTCCATCCGCTGCGCAAAATCGCCCGCGAACTGAGCGATGTACCGCAGCAGGACCAGGTCGGGCACCAACTGGCGTTGCCGCGTCACCATCAGGATGATGAGATTGGCAGCCTGGTTCGCAGCTATAACCGTAATCAGCAAAACCTGTTGCGTCAGCATGATGAGCTGAACACCCAGTCGACCCTCTTCCCGGTATCGGAACTGCCAAACAAAGCCTTTCTGATGGCGTTGTTGGATCAGGTGGTGGCGCTGCAGAAGACCACCGCGCTGATGTTTATCGCCTGTGAAACGTTGCAGGATACGGCGGGTGTGCTGAAAGAGTCACAGCGCGAGATGCTGCTGTTGACGCTGGTGGAGAAGCTGAAATCTGTCATTTCACCGCGGATGGTGCTCGCCCAGGTCAGTGCCTATGACTTCGTCATTATCGCCCACGGGGTGAAAGAGCCATGGCACGCCATAACATTAGGTCAGCAAGTACTCACTGTTATTAATGAGCGCGTGCCCATTCATGGCATTCAGTTGCGCCCGAGTGCCAGCATCGGTGTGGCGATGTTCCATGGCGACCAGACCGCGGAACAGCTTTATCGACGTGCGGCTTCAGCGGCGTTTACATCGCGACGCAAAGGGAAAAATCAGATTCAATTCTTCGATCCAAAAGAGATGGAAGAGGCGCAAAAACGGCTGACGGAAGAGAGCAATATCCTGACCGCGCTTGAAAATCGCAAGTTTGCCATCTGGCTGCAGCCGCAGGTGGACCTCGCCACGAATGCGGTGGTGAGCGCCGAAACATTGCTGCGTATGGAGCAACCGGATGGCAGTTGGGAGCTGCCGGAAGGATTAATCGAACGTATCGAGTCGTGCGGGCTAATGGTTACCGTGGGTTATTGGGTACTGGAAGAGTCGTGCCGTCTGTTGTCTGCCTGGCAAGAGCGCGGGCTGATGATGCCGCTGTCGGTGAATCTCTCGGCGTTGCAACTGATGCACCACGATATGGTGCCGGACATGCTGGAACTGCTCAATCGCTATCGAATTAAACCCAACACCTTGATTCTTGAAGTGACTGAGAGCCGTCGCATTGATGACCCACAGGCGGCGGTGACCATTCTGCGCCCGCTGCGGAATGCGGGGGTGCGTATTGCGCTGGACGATTTCGGCATGGGGTATGCCGGGTTACGTCAATTACACCATATGAAGTCACTGCCGGTAGATGTACTTAAAATCGACAAAATTTTTGTTGAAGGCTTGCCCGACGACAGCAGCATGGTGGCGTCGATTATCCACATGGCGCGAAGCCTGGATTTACACATTATCGCCGAAGGGGTTGAAACCGAAGCGCAGCGCGAATGGCTGCAAAATGCGGGTGTGGAAATCGTACAGGGATTTTTGTTTGATCGCGCCATGACGCCGGAAGCATTTGAAGCGCGTTATTTTTCGATGCCAGACAATGCTGAAAATGGTTGAAATGTTGCTGGCTTGTACGAGTCAGCTCTAACTTTTTAACATCATTGTTTCAAATTTGATGTGAGTATATTTCTGTCATGTTTTCTGGGTGTTATTTTTAACCCGCAGGCGCGAGAAATCCCCAAAAAGCCTGTGGTTTATACCTCAAGGACACCCTATGAAAACCTCTCTGTTTAAAAGTCTGTATTTCCAGGTACTGACGGCAATCGCTATCGGTATTTTGCTCGGCCATTTCTACCCGGAACTGGGCGCGCAAATGAAACCGCTTGGTGATGCCTTCGTTAAGCTGATTAAAATGATTATCGCCCCTGTCATCTTCTGTACGGTAGTGACAGGTATCGCCGGTATGGAAAGCATGAAGGCGGTAGGCCGCACAGGTGCGGTGGCGTTGCTCTATTTTGAAGTGGTCAGTACGCTGGCACTGATTATCGGCCTGATTATCGTCAACGTTGTGCAGCCAGGTGCGGGGATGAATGTTGACCCCTCAACGCTGGATGCTAAAGCGGTTGCGGTGTATGCAGAACAGGCCAAAGAGCAGGGTATCGTCGCCTTCCTCATGGACGTTATCCCGGGCAGTGTGATTGGCGCGTTTGCCAGCGGCAACATTTTGCAGGTGCTGCTGTTTGCCGTGCTGTTTGGTTTCGCGCTGCACCGTCTGGGCAACAAGGGCCAGCTAATTTTCAACGTGATTGAAAGTTTCTCGCAGGTCATTTTCGGCATCATCAACTTTATTATGCGTCTTGCACCGATTGGTGCGTTTGGCGCGATGGCCTTTACCATCGGTAAGTACGGTGTTGGCACGCTGATCCAGTTGGGGCAGCTCATTATCTGCTTCTATATCACCTGTATTCTGTTCGTGGTGGTGGTGCTGGGTTCGATTGCCCGCGCAACGGGCTTTAACATTTTCAAATTTATCCGTTATATCCGCGAAGAACTGCTGATCGTGCTGGGGACCTCTTCGTCCGAGTCTGCGCTGCCGCGTATGCTTGAGAAGATGGAACGCCTCGGTTGTCGCAAGTCCGTCGTGGGGCTGGTTATCCCTACCGGCTACTCGTTTAACCTCGACGGAACCTCTATTTACCTGACGATGGCGGCCGTCTTTATCGCCCAGGCCACCAACAGCCATATGGATATTTTCCATCAGATAACCTTGCTGGTGGTCCTGTTGCTCTCGTCAAAAGGCGCAGCGGGGGTGACCGGGAGCGGCTTTATCGTACTGGCGGCAACCATTTCCGCGGTGGGCCATTTACCGGTAGCAGGGCTGGCGCTGATTCTGGGTATCGACCGCTTTATGTCAGAAGCGCGTGCGCTGACTAACCTGGTCGGTAATGGCGTGGCGACCGTGGTCGTGGCGAAATGGGTAAAAGAGCTCGATCAGAAAAAGCTAACGGATACGCTGAATAATCGTGCATCAAGCAGCAAAACCGGTGAAATTTCCTCTTAATTTCGCTACTTAGCCCCGTAGTCCTTGTCGGGCTACGGGTGCCTGCGCATAATTACCCCCTGGCCCGTCACAATTCAGAACGAATTGCCCGGGATTTTTCACTTCGCTGTGTGACATTTTGCAATTCGTGAGGTCTAACAGCGAAGTGTTAAAGTATCTTTAGCCTCCAGACATGTCGGGGCTGACTTTTTAACCAGGAACGTTGATCAGGGGTTCTCATGCAGGGCACAAAAATTCGATTGTTAACAGGCGGTTTGCTCATGATGGCAGCCGTCGGTTATGTGCAGGCAGATGCGCTCCAGCCCGACCCGGCCTGGCAACAGGGGACACTGGCAAATGGTTTGCAATGGCAAGTCCTGGCCACACCACAACGCCCCAGCGATCGCATCGAAGTACGTCTGTCTATTAATACCGGTTCGCTCACCGAGAGTACGCAACAGAGCGGCTTTAGCCATTTTCTTCCACGTATTGCGCTGACCCAAAGCGGTAGCCTGCAACCTGCACAGGTACGTTCACTGTGGCAGCAGGGTATCGACCCGAAGCGTCCGTTACCTCCCGCGCTGGTCTCGTATGAATACACGATGTTCAATCTGAGCCTGCCGAATAACCGCAACGATTTGCTCAAAGAAGCGCTGGTCTGGCTGTCAGACAGCACCGGGCGCCTCACCATTACGCCAGAAACGATTAACCATGCGCTGGCGAGCGAAGATATGGTGGCGACCTGGCCGGGTAACACCAAAGACAACTGGTGGCGCTATCGCCTGAAAGGGTCGTCATTGCTGGGCCATGATCCGGCTGAAACGCTCAAACAACCGCTGGATGCGAAACAGCTCCAGGCCTTCCATCAGAAATGGTACACCCCGGACGCGATGACGCTGATTGTGGTGGGTAACGTTGATAGCCGCGCGGTTGCCGAGCAGATTAACAAAGCGTTTGGCGATCTAAAAGGCAAGCGCGAAACACCGGCCCCGGTGCCAACCTTATCGCCACTACCGCGTCAGCCAGTAAGTATCATGACGGATTCTGTGCGTCAGGATCGTCTTTCCATCATGTGGGATACCGCCTGGCAGCCGATTCGTGAATCTGCGGCCTTGCAACGCTACTGGCGTGCTGATTTAGCCCGCGAGGCGCTGTTCTGGCACGTGCAGCAGTATCTGGCGAAGACCAACGTGAAAGACATTGGTCTGAGCTTCGACTGTCGGGTGTTGTTCCAGCGTGCGCAGTGTGCCATCAATCTTGACTCGCCAAACGATAGGCTCAACAGCAATCTGGATATCGTGGCCCGCGAGCTGGCGAAAGTGCGCGATCGCGGCCTGCCGCAAGAAGAGTTTGATGCGCTGGTGGCGCAAAAAAATCTTGAGCTTCAGAAGCTGTTTGCCACTTATGCCCGCACGGATACCGACATCCTGATTAGCCAGCGGATGCGTTCGCTGCAAAACCAGGTGGTGGATATCGCGCCCGAGCAGTACCAAAAATTGCGCCAGAACTTCCTGAGTAGCCTGACGAAAGAAATGCTGAATCAGGATTTACGTCAGCAGCTCTCGCAGGATATGGCGTTGGTATTGCTGCAGCCGAAAGGCGAGCCGGAGTACAACATGAAGGATCTGCAGGCGAGCTGGGAAGAGTTGATGTCTTCTGGTGAGCAGAATGCCGCGCCAGCCAACGTGGATGATGCCCATCAGGATGTGTCGGATATTCCGCCGCAGCAGTAAGCGTTGTGGGTGTTCCCGGATGCGGCATAAACGCCTGCTCCGGGCTACCAAACGTTCAGGCCGCACGAAATAGTCCCCTTTCCCTGTGGGCTGAGGAATCCCCACAAAAATGCGAGCACGATCGGTCCCCTCTCCTCTTTGGGGAGAGGGTTAGGGTGAGGGGAAAAAGACCTGCCCCGGACAGGAGGCAGGGAAAATCCTTAGTTCGGCATGGCGTCGCGTGGAATGATCGCGCCACGGTATTGAATTACCGTGCTGGCCGTTAAGTGGCCGCGTCTGGCAGCCGCTTCGGCATCGCCACCGGTCAGGCGCACGGCCAGATACCCGGCGCTGAATGAATCACCCGCTGCGGTAGTATCCACCACTTTCTCTTTTGGCAATTTCACCGCTGGCACTTCTTTCAGGGCTTCTCCCTGGATTGCGACCAGGCAGGAGTCCGCACCGCGTTTAATCACCACCTCTTTTACGCCCGCCTGCTGAGTGCGTGCGATAACGTCTTCCACCGGCTGTGCGCCCCACAGCAGATCTTCGTCATCGAGCGTCAGGAACGCGATGTCAGTACAGGCGAGCATTTGCTGATAGACCTGACGGGTCTCTTCTTTGCTGGCCCACAAACGCGGACGGTAGTTGTTATCGAAAATCACCTGACCGCCGTTTGCGCGACATTCCTGCAGCAGTGACAGCAGCTTAGTACGGCTTGCCGGGCTTAAAATCGCCAGGCTGATACCGCTGAGATACAAATAATCAAAGGTCGCCAGCTCTTCACAAATGGCGGCAGACTGCTCGCTTTCCAGCCAGAATTTTGCCGCGGCTTCGTTACGCCAGTAGTAAAAGGTGCGCTCGCCGGTATCATCGGTCTCGATGTAATACAGGCCGGGCAGTCGATTTTCCATGCGCTGAGTCAGGGTGGTATCGACGTTTTCTGCCTGCCAGGATTCCAGCATCTGTTGGCTGAAACTGTCGGTACCCAGCGCAGTAACGTAATGCACGGATAACGCCGCAGCGTCTACCTGACGAGCGATGTAAACCGACGTATTGAGTGTGTCGCCACCGAAACCGCGATTCACTTCCGCGCCTTTTTGTGACAGTTCAATCATGCATTCGCCGATGACGGCAATTTTCTTTGACATAGTCCGGAACCTGAATCAGATGAATTAACGGTAGTGTGCGTTGTGCGCGTTTCGTGGTCAACTATATTAAAACGACGTTCCATTATTTTTTTGACACAGAACGTATTCTCTGCTGATTCCGCAAAGTGCTTTTTCATTTTGCGTGGGTCATGAAGGTAAAGTTCTCACCTCAGGGGCCGATAACCCAATGACGAGAGCTCCGGGGCTACTCATTTTCAACAGGAAGAAGAAATGAAGTTAAAGCAGGTTATCCAGCGGCTGAACTACTCCGAGGCGAGCATAGAAAGCCTACAGGAACGTCGTTTTTGGCTGCAGTGTGAGCGTGCTTATACTTATCAGCCAATTTACAAAACTGATGGTCGCCTGATGGCGGTTGAGGTGCTGACCATTGTGACGCATCCGAGCCAGCCCGATCAGCGCATCCCACCGGACCGCTATTTTTCCGAGGTCGCGGTGCGCCATCGTGTCGACGTGGTACACGAACAGATCGCTCTGCTGGCCAAACAGAAAGACTTTTTCGAGCAGCACGGCGTGCTGGCATCCGTAAATGTCGATGGGCCCACGCTGATAGCCATGCGCTCGAATAAAGCATTAAAAGCCCTCATCGACACTGTGCCGTGGATCCGTTTTGAACTGGTGGAACATATCCGCCTGCCGCAAGACTCCACGTTCGCCACGATCAGTGAAATGGGACCGCTGTGGCTGGATGATTTTGGTACCGGAATGGCCAACTTCTCGGCGCTTAGCGAAATGCATTATGACTACATCAAAGTGTCGCGCGACCTGTTTATTATGCTGCGCAAGACGCCCGAAGGACGCAACCTGTTCGCGCTGCTCATTCAGTTAATGAATCGCTACTGCCAGGGGGTGATTGTTGAAGGTGTTGAAACCCTCGACGAGTGGCGTGACGTTCAGAATTCTCCGGCTTTTGCCGCACAAGGCTACTTCCTTTCGCGCCCGGTTCCACTGAATACGCTGGAAAACGTACTGCTGGAGCTCTGATCGCAGGGCACCCCTTTCTGCCAGCCTCGGCTATCTTTATGACAGGCAAGGCAATAAAGAAAGGGTGCCCGCATGACAAAAACAAGCAAAGCGATTATTGCTGTCACTGGAACACTGGTTTTATTGATTGTGGTGGCCATTATTATCATTGCCACCTTTGACTGGAACCGTCTCAAACCGACCATTAATCAGAAAGTCTCTACCGAACTTAATCGCCCCTTTGCGATTCGCGGTGATTTGGGCGTGGTGTGGGAGCGACAAAAAGAGGAGACGGGCTGGCGTAGCTGGATACCCTGGCCGCACATTCATGCCGACGATATTGTCCTCGGTAACCCACCTGAGATCCCCGACGTCACCATGGTGCACCTGCCGCGCGTCGAAGCCACTCTCGCACCGCTGGCGCTATTAACGAAAACCGTTTACCTGCCGTGGATCAAACTGCAAAAGCCGGATGCGCGCCTGATCCGCCTGTCTGAAAAGAACAACAACTGGACCTTTAAGCTCGCCAGTGCAGAAAACAACGATCCCAATGCGCAACCTTCCGGCTGGTCGTTCCGCCTGGATAATATTCTCTTCGATCAAGGGCGTATCGCTGTTAACGACAAGGTGAGCAAAGCGGATATCGAGATCCTCGTCGATCCGTTAGGCAAACCGCTCCCTTTCAATGAAGTCACGGGCAACAGTAAAGATAAAACGCGCGTGGCAGATTATGTTTTCGGGCTGAAAGCCCAGGGGCGTTATAACGGCCAACCGCTGACAGGCACGGGGAAAATCGGTGGCATGCTGGCGCTACGCAGCGAAGATACGCCTTTCCCGGTGCAGGCAGATTTCCGCTCCGGCAACACCCGTGTGGCCTTTGTCGGCAAGGTTAACGACCCGATGAAAATGGGCGGCGTCGACCTCCAGTTGAAATTCGCTGGCGATACCCTGGGGGATCTCTATGAACTGACAGGCGTGCTGCTGCCGGATACCCCGCCGTTTGAAACGGATGGTCATCTGGTGGCGAAGATAGATAGCGAAAAAAGCAGTGTCTATGATTATCGCGATTTTAACGGGCGTATCGGCGAAAGCGACATACATGGCTCACTCACCTATACCACCGGTAAACCACGCCCGAAACTGGAAGGCGATTTGGAGTCTCGTCAGCTTCGTCTGGCCGACCTTGGCCCCTTGATCGGCGTGGACTCCGGTAAAGGGGGAGATAAAGCGAAACAGGCAGAGCAGAAGAAGGGTGAAAAAAATATCCAGCCTGCCGGGAAGGTGTTGCCTTACGATCGCTTTGAAACCGACAAATGGAACACGATGGATGCCGACGTGCGTTTTAAAGGGAAGCGCATTGAGCATGGCAGCACATTGCCGATAAGCGACCTCACAACCCATATCATTTTACAGAATGCGGATCTGAAACTGCAGCCGTTGAAATTCGGCTTAGCGGGCGGGACGATCTCATCCAATATTCGCCTTGAAGGGGATAAAAAGCCGATGCAGGGGCGTGCGGAAATCCAGGCGCGACGGTTAAAACTGAAACAACTGATGCCAAATGTCGAGCTGATGCAGAAAACCCTCGGTGAGATGAATGGCGATGCGGATTTCCGGGGGACAGGGAACTCCGTAGCGGCGCTGCTGGGCACCAGCAACGGTAACCTTAAGCTGTTGATGAATGACGGGCTTATCAGCCGTAATCTGATGGAGATTGCCGGGCTGAATGTGGGTAACTACGTTATCGGCAAGATCTTTGGCGACGATGAGGTGCGGGTGAACTGCGCGGCGGCGAATCTCGATCTGGTTAATGGCGTGGCGCGTCCGCAAATCTTCGCTTTTGATACCGAAAACGCGCTGGTGAATGTGACGGGTACGGCGAGTTTCGCCTCGGAGCAACTGGACCTGACCATTAACCCGGAAAGTAAAGGGGTGCGTATCGTTACGCTGCGTTCACCTTTGTATGTGCGCGGAACATTTAAAAATCCGCAGGCGGGGGTAAAACCGGGGCCGCTGATTGCCCGTGGCGCGGTGGCGGCAGCGCTGGCAACGCTGGTGACACCTGCGGCTGCACTGCTGGCATTGATTTCGCCATCGGAAGGTGAAGCCAACCAGTGCCGGGCGATTCTGGCACAGATGAAAAAGTAAGAGATTGGTGCGGTGGTTGTCCCTCACCCTAACCCTCTCCCTCAAAGGGAGAGGGGACCGATCGAGTGAGCATCAGATGACGGAGCGGTAGCCCGGATAAGGCGTTGACGCCGCATCCGGGAAAGACGTAATGACCATTACAGCGACTGGTGTTTGGTCTCGTGAGTCAACAACAGCGCGGTCAGCGTCAGGGCTGCCATCGCCGCCAGATAAATCCCCACATACATCAGACCGTAATTCGCCTGCAGCCAGGTGGCGATATAAGGCGCAACGGACGCACCCAGAATCGATGACACGTTATACGAGAACGATGCACCGGTGTAGCGAACTTCGGTCGGGAACAGCTCCGGCAGCAGCGCACCCATCGGGCCAAAAGTCAGCCCCATCAGGCTCAGACCGATCAGCAGGTAAGCCATTACCAGCGCCGGGGTGCCGGAGCCTAACAGCGGCGGGAAGACGAACAGCGCAAACAGAATGATCAGTGTTGTAATGGCGATCATGCTTTTGCGACGGCCATATTTATCGGCCAGCAGCCCGGCAACCGGCACCATCACACCAAAACCAATGACCGCCATCATCAGCATCCACAGCACTTCGTTTCGCGGCATACCCAGCCCGCCAGGCGAGGTACTGAACGTCATGGAATAGACGGTCATGATGTAAAACAGCGTGTAGGTGGCCAACATGATGAAGGTGCCCAGCACGGTCACACGGACATGTTTGGTCAGCAGGGTGCCCAGCGGGATTTTCACCTGTTTTTTCGCGGCGGCGATTTTCGCAAATACCGGCGTTTCATGCAGAGACACGCGAACATACAGGCCAATCAACACCAGCACGGCGGAGAAGATAAAGGGTACGCGCCAGCCCCAGCTCATAAACTGCTCGTCGGTCAGTAACCAGGAGAGCAGCAGGAAGGTGCCGTTCGCAAAGAAGAAACCAATCGGCGCGCCCAGTTGTGGGAAAGAGCCATACAACGCGCGTTTGCGTGGCGGTGCGTTTTCGGTCGCCAGAAGCGCCGCGCCGCCCCATTCACCACCCAGCCCCAGACCCTGGCCAAAACGTGCCAGCGCCAGCAGCAGCGGCGCCATCACGCCGATGGTTTCATAGCCTGGCAGCAGGCCAATTAATACGGTGGAAATGCCCATCGTCAGCAACGACGCCACCAGGGTGACTTTACGCCCTACGCGGTCGCCGAAGTGACCAAACACGGCGGAACCAATTGGACGTGCGACGAAAGCAATCGCAAAGGTGGCGAGCGACTGCAACGTTGCTGCGGTCGGATCACCCTGCGGGAAGAAGATATGCGGGAAAACGATAACCGCCGCAGTGGCATAGATATAGAAATCGAAGAACTCGATAGCGGTGCCAATCAGTGAAGCGATAACGACTTTACTGCGTGAGTTTACCGGCGTGATTTCCTGCTCGTTGTCTAAGGTTGTGGCTGTGGCTTGCATAAAATTTTCTTATTTTTTGGCGAACGAACGACCATATTAGCCACAGCAAAAGCGACATTTCAATCTGTAACAAAGTGCGGAAACGTACAAAAACCAGGCAAAAAGCGGATAATTTTCAGACCTGCGATTTCGCTTCTATGAAATGCTTCACATAATTTCAATAATAGAATTTAAAACTGGTTTTAGGTTAAATAAAAGTTACGGCTTGGATATTAATGCTGAAATGATGAATTGGGCTGAAATATTCAGCCCAATTAGGGATTTAGCGGTGTGTTTTGCCTGGCATCCGTGGGTCGTCTTTGTAATGCGCAGTGGCAATCCAGGCGGCGCAAAACAGCGTCAGCCGGGCAAAGAAGTAGAAGAACGCCATCAAACCTAGTACAGAACCAAAGGCGGCGCCAGAGGGAGATTTCACCAGCGATGGCAGCATGTAGGTCATCACAATTTTGATCACCTCAAAGCCGATCGCCGCAATAAACGTACCGCGAATCAACGCCTTTTTCCGTGGACGGTGGCGCGGTAGCCGCCAGAAAATCCAGAAGAACAACAAGTAGTTGGCGAATATAGAGATCGCCAGACCAATCAGTCGCCATGCAGGTTTCAGCCACTCAATATTATCAAGATAGAGGGCGGAGATAATCATCTGCTGCGCCGAACCGGCAATCGAGGTGATGGAAAGCGTGACAATCAGCGCCACCAGCAGGCCAATCAGCGAAATAAAATCACGGAAGTACTTCACCCAGATTTTTTCCTGGTCCTGTGGGTTACGCTCCCAGACATCCCGCGACTGGGCGCGTATCGCCTCGCGCAGGTTGCCCATCCAGTTAACGCCGGAGTAGAGCGCAATCGCCAGCCCGACAATCCCCACCGTGGTACGCTGCTGCACGGCGGTATTGATGGTGCTTTTCAGGGTTGTCGCCAGCGTCGGGTCGCTGACGTTGGTCAGGATCTTATTGAAAATGTCCTGCAATAGCGTGGGATGTGAGGCCAGCACAAACCCGGCAGCGGCAAAGGAGACCATCAGGATGGGGATCATCGACAAAAATGAGAAATAGGTGATGGCCGCGCCAAACTGGTTTCCCATACGATCATTGAAGCGCTCAGTGGCGCGGATCAGGTGCGCAATCATTGGACGGCGCTGCACTTTTTTCGCCACCTGGGTGACCGTTTCCAGCGGTGAGGGCGCCTTGTTGTCACCCGCGTTGGGAGGGGTGTCTTTCGTTGATGTTCCCGATGTCTCCATTTTTCTGACTGGCTCGTAATCCAGATCCTGGGTCGGACGTTTTTCGCTGTTTTCCGGCGTCATCAGGGCTATTTTCCTTCTTTTTAACTCGCAGTGAATAAAATTATAGACTGCGTCTAATCAACGTAATCTTTCATCACTCCGGCCAGCCATTCCATAAACAGATGCACGCGACGCGACAGATTACGCCGGTGGGGATAAATAAGTGATACCGGCATAGGTTCTGCACGATATTGCGGCAGGATCTCCACCAGCTTTCCTGCGCGCAGCGCTTCCCGCACGCCGACGCGCGGCACCTGGATAATGCCAAGCCCTGCGAGGCAGGCGGCGTGGTAGGTCTCGGTACTGTTGACTGTCAAAATGCCGCCGGTTTTCACCCACGTGGTCTGCTTATCGAGGCAGACTTCAAAGCCTTGCGGACGCGCGCCGAGGTTGAGGGCGTAATGCACAACCGCATGCGAAGAGAGATCTTCCAGGCTTTCCGGGTAGCCGAAACGCGCCAGGTAGTCGGGGCTGGCGCAATTGATAATGGAAAGCTTACCCAGCGGGCGGGCAATCAGGCCGGAATCTTTCAGCGTGCCGACGCGCACCACACAGTCAAACCCCTCGCGAATAATATCCACCAGCCGGTCGCTGCTGCTTAGCTCCAGTTCAATACCGGGATATTGCTGCAAAAACGCCGGTAGCCGTGGAATCACCAGGTTTTTCGCCACGGCCACGGGCATATCAACTCGCAACCGCCCGCTGATGCTCGACGGATCGTGCAGAAAAAGTCCGTCAAGTTCGTCCATATTGGCGAGCAAATCTTTCGCCCGCTCGTAATAGACCATCCCGTCCTGGGTGAGCTGCACCCGTCGCGTTGTGCGATGCAGCAACTGTGTACCGAGGTGGTTTTCCAGTGCCTGAATCTGCCGCGAAACGCTGCCTTTAGGGAGGCCTAATGAGTCTGCCGCGCGGGAAAAACTCTCCAGTTCTGCCACGCGGATGAACAATTGCATTGCATAAATTTTATCCATCGAACGCATCCATTGTTGTTGCAAATGAAACAGTGAAGCGTAATTCAGCGCCTTTATTGTTTTACCACCAGCTAATAAGCTTTTTCCACAGTCAACACCAAACAAAACGAGGTTTCTTATGACACAACGTATCGCATTAGTAACAGGCGGCAGCCGTGGACTGGGGAAAAACGCAGCGCTGAAGCTGGCAGAACGCGGAACCGCCGTCATCCTGACCTACAACAGCAATCAGCAGGCGGCTGATGAAGTTGTGGCGGAAATTGAGGGAAAAGGCGTGAAAGCGGTGGCTTTACAATTGAATGTCGGCGATGTTGCAAGTTTCGAGGCTTTCGCCCTGGACGTACAGCATCAGCTAAAAAACGTCTGGAATCGGGATACATTTGATTATTTATTAAACAATGCCGGTGTTGGCATCGCGGTTCCCTTTGCTGAGGCCAGTGAAGCGCAATTTGATGAATTAATGAACATTCATTTTAAAGGACCATTCTTCCTGACACAGCGCCTGTTGCCATTGCTGGCAGATGGCGGACGCATCCTCAATGTCTCAAGCGGGCTGGCGCGTTTTGCGCTGCCAGGATACGCGACCTATGGCGCGATGAAAGGGGCAATGGAAGTGCTGACCCGCTATCAGGCTAAAGAGCTGGGCCCGCGCGGGATTTCCGTCAATATCATTGCCCCTGGCGCGATTGAGACCGATTTCCGCGGCGGTGAAGTCCGTGATAACCCGCAAATTAATAAACATATTGCCGGGCAAACGGCGCTGGGGCGCGTCGGTAAACCGGATGATATTGGCGGCGCGATGGCGGCCCTGCTGAGCGACGATCTGGCGTGGATGAATGCTCAACGCGTGGAAGTCTCGGGCGGGATGTTCCTGTAAAGGTCGTCGTTTAACGTGGTTTAGCTATCGGTCTCAGACGTATGCATTATCATTTGCCCGGCGGCGTTATGCCACCGGGCGGTGAGACTTACTGCTTCTGAAAGTGGGTGACTTTGATTCGGGCTGGTTTCTGTTTAGCGTCTAACGACCCGCTAATGCCCACCAGTTCGTCCGGGGAGACATTTTTGCCATCGAAAACGGCCATTGGGATATACACGTCAATTTGCCCGGTTTTGTCGCGGAACTGGTAGAGATCTTCCCCCGTTTTCTTCACGAGGTTCCCTTTGAGCGAAACGGAAGCGCCGTCATGCATGGTTTTCGCCTGTTTAATGGTCATGCTACGGGCATCTTCCATACCGCGATAGCCATCTTCCATTTTATGCGGCGGCGGCGGCGCCTTGTCCGTCTTTAAACCTGGTGCATCCTGCGCGAATGCCGCCATGGAGAATAATGCTGTAAAACTTGTTATCAGCAGAATCTTCTTCATATGCTCTCCTCTTTATTGCCAAAACACTGCCTAAGCCTGGCACAGAGAGAGGAAGATGACAGGTGAATTATCTGCTTTCACGGTATTCATGGTGCAGCAGACCAAACAGCCAGTCGTTATGCCAGCGCCCCGCCAGCCAGAAGGATTCGCGTAGTTCACCTTCCTGCACAAATCCTGCCTTTTCCAGTAAACGCTTTGAGGCGTGGTTTCCTGCCGTTACGGTCGCGACAAGGCGACGAATGCCCCCTTCGGTGAAGGCATAGCGGCAAACCGCCTGTAATGACTCCAGCCCGTAACCTTTTCCCTGTGCCTGGGGGGCAAACAGAAACCCGACTTCGGCGCAGTCTGCTTCGTGATGGCGGTAGCCCGTCACCCCAAGCGGGGTTTGCGTGGCGCTGTCGCGCACCACAAGACATAACCAGTGCTCACTGCCGGGAGACCAGGCAGGCAGGCGGGATTCAAACGCCTCGCGGATGGCTTCCTGCGGGCAGTCTTCGGCAACATAACGCATGACCTGCTGATCCTGCTGCAATGCGAGGAAAAAAGGCCAGTCTTGCGGTGTTATCGGCGTACAAATGAGCCGTGGCGTGACCAGCGTCGGCATAAAAATAGCTCCATTGTTTTTTTCGTGTTAAAACCGCTATCACTGATAATAATCATTAACTGGTCTATGTTTTAAGTATCCATAAATAAAGAAAAATTAACGTTTCTTTTTTTCCAGTTAATTATTTCACCGGTTGTACTTAAAGGAAAAGAATGACCCATACATCCTCGCAGAACCTGGGGGAACAATTCGAGCAATGCACAGGAATTATTCGTCAGGCATCGAAAGAAATATTAATGCTGCTTAATGTGCATTTTGACGAAGGGAAGGATCCTCGCTGGTTTCTTGAACAACTCGATATTGCACGTTTGAGCCTCGGCGGATGGGGCGCTGTCGCAAAACGGTTAAGGCTTAATGATGCGGAATTAACCCAGTTCACCTTACAGCTACGCCATTTGCAACAACTGGTGCCGTATTATGAAAAGGGGCAGAACGTTACAGAGAACCAGCTTATTGTCGCGCTGCGTTTCGTGCGCACGCTGGAACATCTGCGGGCGAAGCAGCCATTGCTGACCTATGCGACAACCCTCAATGCAGACAAAGAAGGGCAGCAGCAGGGGTTAAAACAGTTACGGGCGCTGGAGTTGATGCTCAAATCGCTGGTAACAAATGCCTGGCCGGATGCGTTGCGGCTGAGTAACCACCTGAAAACGCGATTTGGCGCCGATTGCGTTCGGCGCTGGTTGAAAGTCGGCGATCGCAACGATGTACTCAGTGGTATGTTATTTAGCGAACTGGCGCTGTTATTAATTGATAAGAAAGAATTTAGCCAGCATTATGCCCGGCTTTTTAACGATTCACCGGTATTGAGTCTGTTTCTTGAGCCGCGCAAAACATTGCAAACCTTTCTGGACGATATTCGGCAAATACGCAGCGCTGTCGTCGCGGGGCAACCGTTAACCTCGAACCAGTTGATGCTACTGGAGAACTATTACCCGCAGATTGCCGGGCCAGTGCAGCGGGCATGGGAAGACGGGCGCATACAGGTTAATCCCGCAAGCTTGCTGCGAGAGGCGGAAGATGATTTAGATACATTCTGGGAACAGGCGCGCAAGAAAGATCGGGCGGCGGGAGGTGATGCTATGCAAATTCGCGATGGAATTGAAAGGCCGGAAAAACGCGCCGCGCGTACCCGCGAGGAGCGTGAACAGATGCTTTCCAAAGCACTGTGGGGCGCAGTCGGCGTTGCGGTGCTGGTCATCGTGGCAGGAGCATTCTGGTTGTTTAGCGACTCATCAGTATCGGTACCGGTGTCAGGGCAGGGGCGGATTACGGTGCCTATCTCTCAGGATAAGGAAAAAGCGACGCCCAAAGAAGAGTTGACCAAAATGGGGATCCCACGCGATGAGAGCAACTTCCGTTCCGCAATCGACCGCAACGATACCCGCGTCGTGTCGCTGTTTCTACGTACGGGCATGAGCTGGAAACTGTCATGGACCGAGCAGGCGATGGCGAACGATTACACGGATGTGCTGGAGATGTTGCTGCGTTATCGGCTACAAATGGAAGAAAACCGCCCATGCCGCCGGTTTATCGAAAACATGGGGCATGAGATGGCTTCCGGCACGAAACTGACATCGCTGCGTAAGAATTACCTGCAGGCGTTCTGTACATCGGAACCCGTCGTGAGACGTCAGCGTTATGAAATGGAACAGGCGCAACTGCGTTATGAGGCTGCGCCTGACGATAACACGAAGAAATGGGCGGATATTCAGTCGGCTATTTATGATGCTATCGACTGAATAAACGGGGAGCTACGGCTCCCCGTATAACCCGATGAGGCGACGAACCACACCGTTTGTCCAGCCAAAGCCGTCCTGGAGCGGATATTCACCCCCGCCCCCTTCGCGCGGCGTGCTGCTGGCGATATGGTATTTCTCAATCAGCTTGTGGTGGCGCTGGTAGAAATGGTTAACGGTGCGCAGCCAGTTATGGGCGATTTCGTCACCCAACGCGTCGTTGCCGTACAGTTTGAAGCCCTGAATCGCCATCCACTGTAAGGGCGCCCAACCGTTGGGTTTATCCCACTGCTCACCGGTTTCATACTCCGTCGCCAGAATACCGCCAGGCGTCATCAGGCGCGTGCGCGTGGCCTCTGCCAGTTTATCTGCCTGCTCATGCGTAGCCATGCCGACATACAGCGGGACCAGGCTGGCAGCGGAAAAGAGCGCCATTTCGCCACGACGCCAGTCATAGTCGCGATAACAGCCTTTCTCCTCATCCCACAAGTAGCGATTGACCGCTGCCCGTCTGTCGCTGGCTTTAAGACGGAATTCCGCCTCCTGCTCCCGTTCACCTTTTAAGCCGGCAATATTGGCGATAGCGCTTTCCAGTTTGAACAGGAAGGCGTTCAGGTCGATGGGGATGAACTGGGTGGTGCGAATACTCGCCAGGCGATTGGCGTCTCGCAGCCAGCGTGACGAATAGTCCCAGCCGGAAGCCGCACCCGCACGGAGATCCCGGTAGACCTCGTTAGCCGGGCGAGAGGAGTGCTTCGCGGTTTCCACATCCTCCAGCCAGGATTCATCACGCGGCGTGTCCCTGTCGTCCCAGTAACGGTTGAGCAGGGAGCCGTCAGGCATACGTACCGCGTGGCGATAGGCCTGGTTCGGCAGCAGCGACTCCGCGCCATCCATCCAGAAGTCATACTCCATCAGCAGATGGTCCAGGTAGCGTCGCGCGCCGCGCACGCCATCCTCTTCAAACAGTTCTACCATCAGGGCGAACACCGGCGGCTGCGAACGGCTGAGATAGTAGGTACGGTTACCGTTTGGGATATGACCGTAGCGTTCAATCATCCACGCGAAGTTGTCCGCCATACATTTCAGCATGTCGTGGCGACCACTTTCCGCCAGCCCCAGCATGGTGAAGTAGGAGTCCCAATAGTAGGTCTCGCTAAATCGCCCACCGGGGACGATATAGGCCTGTGGCAGAGCAAGCAGTGATGACCATGGAATATGGTCCTGCGGCTCACGCGTCAGCACCGGCCAGAGCTGGTCTATATGCTCTTTGAGGGAGTTTTCCGGGTCCGAAACGTATTCACTGCCATAGGTTTCCGGCATCCAGAAGTGCGCCTGAACAAACAGCCGCAGGTCAAAATCGGGTTTGCGCTTAATTTTGCGATAGCGAATTAAAATATCGAGCGGATCCATTTTCGGCGCACAGTCCGGGAATGTTTTGCTATCGGCAAAAATACGCGATGACTGCACGTGTTCAAACAGTTCAAGATAACGATCGGATGGGGTCAGGGCGTCCGAAGCGGGCAGCCCCTCGATCATTTCCGGTTCCGGCTCCGCGTCGATCATTTCAGCCAGTTTTAACTCGCAGGGATCGATTTCGTAGCGGGGTTCTTGTGCGATCCCAAATTCTACGGATTCAGCGCTGTGAAGTTTCTGGTTGAACATAATAATACTGGCCTCCGGAGGTCGTCGTAAGAGTTTACGGGTGTTTCCCGGCATATCTATAAGCTTAGACATTCGCTTCGATCTTTGGGGTGCAAAGCGTGCGCTAGATCACGTTTAGGCGCGGGTGGAAAAAGAGCGAAATTAATTAATTTTTATAATTTCAATCGTTTAATTGCCGCTCCTCCGAAAGCGAAACGACAGAATTCAGAACATTCAAAATGCAACAGGTTATGAATATTCAGGGCAATCCCTTTAGCCTGGTAACTTTCCCGCATTCACGCCAGTCAGTAACCGCAAAAAATTTAGCGTTCGCGGGTTATTTTCACTCTCCCGGGTGACGATCGCCATGCATAACTCTGCGTCATCTTCGGCAAGCGGGATAAATTTCACTCCCTTCGGCTTGAGCTGATCAATGGGTCTGGGTAAGACGGAAACGCCCACGCCTGCGCCGACAAGTCCAATATGCGTCAACACTTCCGCCGCCTCCTGGACGACATAGGGAGTGAAGCCCGATTTCTGGCACATACGCCTGACTTTATCCGGCACGGATGCGCCGGCCGTGTCGGGATAAAAGATGAAAGGCTCATCTTTCACATCAGTAATGGTCAGGGTTTCACAGGCGGCTTTGGGGTGATCATCGGGCAGCACGACGCAGAGCTGGTCGCGCCTGAGCACGCGGATATTCAGGCCATCGCGGGTGGTTCCCGGCGTGACGCGAATGTATCCCACGTCGATATCCTCATTGAGCAGAGCGGTGAATTGCTGCTGTGAGTACATCTCACTGAGCGTGACCCGAACCTCGGGATAGTGACGGCGGAAAGCTTTGAGCGGCGCACTGAGTTCATCGACCAGCAGCCCGGTGGTGGTAAACCCAATACGTAACTCGCCGCTTTTACCCTGCGCGATGGCCCGTAGTTCGGCGGGGAGGTCGCTGCTGAGTCGCAGCATCTCTCTGGCTTTAATCACGAAATGCTCGCCCGCTTCTGTCAACACGACTTTGCGTCGGGTGCGATTGAATAACAGAACGCCCAGCTCTTCTTCAAGAGCCTGAATCTGCTGTGATAATGGCGGCTGGCCGATATTGAGCTTTTCTGCGGCACGGGTAAAGTGCAGCGCCTCAGCCACGGCCAGGAAATAGCGAAGGTGACGGAATTCCATTTATATTTCCAGATGTATAAATACATAGAGATTTATATATTGGACAGGTATACATCGCAACCTTACCATTGCCGCCAGATTATAAATAAAACGCTATTCCACTCTTTTAAGGCTGCACCGCGCGTGCGGCCTGAGCGCTGATACCAGGGAAAACAGATGAGCAGTGAGTTAATGGTATTAATACCCGTGGCGTTTATTGCCGGGATTATTAATGCGGCGGTGGGCGGGGGCGGGTTGATTACTATGCCGACGTTTTATTCTACCCTGCCGCATTTCACGCCTGCCGAAATAATGGGAATCGACAAGTGCTCCTCCGTGATGGGGCACCTGATGTCTATCAAGCAATTCACCGCGCGCCTGCGATTGCCGTGGTCATTGATTTTGCCGACCGCAATAAGTGCGGTTATCGGCGCGTACACGGGCATTAGATTGCTGGATTTCATGCTATCCGACTGGATGCGTCCGATAGTGATTGTGGTGCTGGCGATCATGCTGGCTTACACCTGGTTTAAACCGCAGTTTGGTCATAGTGATACCAGCCGGGAACCCACCCGAGGTGATTTGGCGAAGGGTGTGCTGTTAGGTTTTGCGATTGGCTTTTATGACGGTTTTATCGGTCCGGGTACCGGCAGTTTTCTGCTCTTTTTGTTTATCCGTTTTTTCCATTTTGATTTTTTACGTGCAACAGCCTGCGCAAAGGTAGTGAATTTCGGCACCAATTTTTCCACGCTGTTCTTTTTAATTCCTAACGGGCTTATTCATTACGATATTGCGATACCGTTAGGGATTTCCGCTATATGTGGTTCGCTGGTGGGCGTGCGAGTTGCCCTGCGCGGCGGAAACCTGTGGATTCGCCGTCTTTTTCTGATTCTTGCCGCAACGCTGTTGATAAAGCTGTTATGGGAGACGCTGCATTAACGGTACATCAGGTTATCGAATGATCGGCTGATATCGTTGCGTGTTATCGTCTGTGTTTTCGCCATATTTGCGTGAGACGATAATGGAATTCGTGACGACGACCCTCGACAACTGCCTTGATATCCGCCATCCGGTTTTATGGCCGCACCTTCCGCGCGATGCATCACGGGTGGAAGGTGACGATGATGCGTTGCATTTTGGCGTGCTGCATAACGGTAAACTGGTGAGCTGCCTGTCGGTCTTTATGCTGGATGCCTCGGTTTGCCAGATTCGTAAGTTCGCCACGCTGGAAGCGTATCAGGGGCAGGGCTTTGGCGGCTTTTTGTTGCAGTCGGTGCTGGAAAAGATGGCGGCAGCCGGGGTGAATGATGTGTGTCTGGATGCACGTATCGGGGCCGTCAACTTCTACAACAGGTTCGGTTTCCGTCCCGAAGGCGAACACTTCTTCAAAAAAGGGGTGGAGTACGTGCGGATGGTGCGGGGGTAAGGGACCGATCGAGCAGGGAGAGAGGATCGATCATGCGGGCTGCGGGCTGGCTTTTCACCCTCTCCCTTTTAGGGAGAGGGCTGGGGTGAGGGTCTACGGAATTAACGCGGGATCTGCTGCGTAATGCAGTGAATATTGCCACCGCCGAGCAGAATTTCACGTGCCGGAATGCCGGTAATCAGGAAATCCGGGAACATCTGACGGAACAGCACTTCGGCCTGCGCATCGGTGGCCGGGTCCAGCAGCGGGTAAATAATATGGTCGTTGCTGACCAGATAATTCACGTAGGAGCCCGCCAGGCGATTACCTTCGGTACGCTCAATCGCCGTCCCTTTCTCAACGTCACAGGTCTCTTCTGCGCTGGCATACAGCGGCTGCGGTGATGGCACTTTCCAGACTTTCAGCTTGCGGCCACGCGCATCCGTGGTGTTTTCCAGGACGTTGAGCGCCGCAACGGAACGGGCGTACTGCGGATCGTTCTCGTCATCGGTCCAGTGCAACGCCACTTCGCCGGGGCGGACAAAACAGCACATGTTATCGATGTGACCGTCGGTCTCGTCGTTAAATACCCCTTCTGGCAGCCAGATAAAGGTCTCAACGCCCAGATATTCACGCAACTGCTGCTCAATCTCCGCCTGCGACAGGTGCGGGTTGCGGTTCGGGTTGAGCAGACACTCTGCGGTGGTCATCAGCGTACCTTCACCATCCACATGAATGGAGCCGCCTTCCAGAATCAGGTCGGTGTTGTAGCACGGCATCTGGTGATACTGCGCCACCTGGCCTGCTACTTGCTGGTCTTTATCCCAGCTTTCATAAAGGCCGCCGAGAAGACCGCCCCACGCGTTAAACGTCCAGCTTACGGCACGAATCTCTCCCGCCGGGTTACGCACCACGGTTGGGCCGGTGTCGCGCATCCAGGCATCGTCGCTTTCCATCTCAACCAGCGTCACGCTGGCTGGCATGGTGCTGCGTGCTTTTTCCATTTCGGCACGCGGTACTGCCATAATAACAGGCGTCCTGCGGGAAATAGCCTCAGCCACGGCGGCGAACGCCTTTTGCGCTGGCGCACCGTTGGCGCGCCAGTTGTCAGTACGATAAGGCCAGCACATCCACACTGCCTGATGCGGTGCCCATTCTGCAGGCATGGCGAAGCCATCCTGACGTGGAGTTGTCAGCGCGGACATTATTTGCTCCTTTCGCTGCCGTCAGATGTGGCGATGGTGCCGTACATGTTCGGGCGACGGTCGCGGAACAGGCCCCATGATGCGCGCTGTGCGGCAATCGCGTCCAGGTCGAAGGTGTGTACCAGCACGGCTTCGTCAGTTTTGTTGGCCTGCGCGACCAGTTCACCGGTCTGATCGGCGATGAACGATGAGCCGTAGAAGGTCATTTCCAGACCTTCGATGTATTTGCTCGCTTCGGTACCGATACGGTTAGAGGCGATAACCGGCACCAGGTTTGCCGCCGCGTGACCCTGCTGAACACGCGTCCAGTGCGGCTGGCTGTCGATGTCCGGATAAGCGGGTTCAGAACCAATCGCTGTTGGGTAGAAAATGATCTCCGCGCCGTTCAGTGCCAGGCAGCGTGCGGTTTCCGGGAACCACTGATCCCAACAGATGCCCACGCCGATTTTCGCGTAGCGGGTATTCCACACTTTGAAGCCGGTGTCGCCTGGGATGAAGAACTGTTTTTCCTGATAAGCCGGGCCGTTCGGAATATGCGTTTTACGGTAGGTTTCCATCACAGTGCCATCGGCATCGATCATCACCAGCGAGTTGTAGTACGCGTTGTTGTGTTTTTCGAACAGGCTTAACGGCAGCACAACTTCCAGCTCTTTTGCCAGGGCAGAGAAATGTTTGATCAGCGGACTGGTGGCCACTTCTTGCGCCAGCGCATAGTGTTCCGGGCTCTGATCAATACAGAAATAGGGAGCAGCGAACAGCTCCTGAATCAGGATAACCTGCGCGCCTTTGCTGTGCGCGTCACGTACCAGACGCTCAGCGTTGGCAACGTTTTTTTCCAGTTCCCAGGTGCAGGCCATTTGAGTAGCGGCAACCGTTACATTTCTCATGAGCGTCTCCATAAAAGCAGATGTTGAAGTGTGCAGTTTATAAACACCAGGCGTGCTTACTTTACGTTGCAATGACTATAGCAATCTCCAGCGTTATGCATAAAATGTATTATTTGCATGAAATAATGAACAAGGTGCATAGTCATGATGGATCTGAATTTGCTGCGCCTGGTGCCGATTCTGGCTAAAGAAAAAAACGTCACGCGGGCCGCCCGCAAAGCCAATATTACGCAATCGGCATTCAGCCATGCGCTCAATCGCCTGCGCGAGCAGCTTAATGATGAGATGTTTGTTCGTACCCGCAATGGTATGGAACCGACCCCTTATGCGGCGTCGATGATCCCGGTGATTGAAAATGCCCTGAGCAAACTGGAGGCGGCCACGCGGGGGAAAGGCAATTTCAACCCGGCCAAAGATCCGCACACTTTCTATATTGGCGCGGTGGATTACTTCGAGTTTATGTACATGCCTGCCCTGACGGCGAAATTTAAACACACTGCGCCGAATGTCCGTCTGTCCGTCGATATTCTCTCCGAAACCATTAAGTTTGAACGGGTGGAGCGCGGGCAATTGGATGCCTTTATCGGCGTGGATAACCTGCAATACATCCCGCAGTATTTTAATAAACACCCGCTAATTTCCGACCATTATGTGGCGATTGCCTCGCTGGAGCGTAGCGATCTGCCAGAACAATTGACCCTCAAACACCTGGTCACAGAAGCGCAAATCCATCTCCCGGCGGTAAGCTCTGGCGCGGACCATATTGATAGCTGGCTGCTGACGCAGCACCTTTATCGCCCTCTCACGACGGTAGTGCAGAGTTACGCGGTGGGAGGTCGAGTGGCGGTGGCGTCGGGTTATCTGATGTGTGTGCCGTATCGCATTGCGAAGGAGCTTGCCGCGATGATGCCGCTACGGATTATGGCATTACCTGAGGGGGCGCCGTCCTATGACTTAATCCTATTAACGCATCGTTTATTTGATTATCAGTCGGCATTACAGTGGTTGATTGAGGAAATGAGAACGGTAAGCGACGCATTTTAATAATTCTACATTATTGATACCTATTATAATTAATTGCAATATCAACTATATAAATAATAAAAGAAAGGTTGCTTTTAAAACCTCATGTTGAAGTGACATGTTTTAATTTAGTAAATATATTCTTGTTTTACTCTATGAAAGGATGTAACGCTTGACCGCTCAGGCATATCTCCATAGTCTGTAAAAATAATATCATAAGTATTCTGACTGCTTTGGTTCTTATGATTGATAGATATTCCAAATTGGTTTGTGTGGAATATTTCCCATGGTTATATGTGCGATTTCTATTATTTAGCGTTTATCCAGGAAAGCAGTGTTGGATTCGGGAGCAAAAAGTAAGAATGGAACTCATTTTTTATCGAACAGGGGCATGGAGGGGTTGTAATGATTAAAAGGATAAAGTTGAAATGCTTGCTAATATTAAGCTTGCTTTTGGGTTTAGTGAGTAATCAGGCATTTGCACTCTATTGGGATAAAACTGAAACCACAGTTTATATGGATGCTGCAAGTTTTCCAAAAACGCTTGGGAATATCACATCCCCTGCCAGCCCGACTGCATCCCTTAAAGTAACTGGTTGGCCAGACTCCGTTTCGAAGGACAGTATCAAGATTTGGTGGGCAAACTTTAACCCTGATTTAGCCAATCGTGGCTTTACTTTACAGGTTAATATTAATAACATCGGTTGGATTAATGCTAATGATGCGGCGCAAAAATGCGTCTGGATTGATGGGAGTTGTAAAGTATTGGGGGGAACCGTTGAATATAAAAACTATCCAACTCTGCCTATTTCGGTAAGATTATTAAGAAATAGTACTGCAGCCTATGAGGCAATTCCCATCTGGACAGAAATTGCAACTATAACTCTGCGACATTATTCAGCCACAGCAACGTCTGGCGGGTCAATGGCTAATCTGATTTATCGATTTAATGGTGATATTGTCCCCATTGTCCCAACCTGTGATGTCAAAACGTATGATACTTCTGTGACGCTACCGGAGGTAAGGCGTAGTGATCTGATGAGATCAATTTGGCGTTATCAGGGAGCTAACAAGGAATTTACTATTAATATAGATTGCAAAAATAATGTTGCCAAAGCGAATATTACCTTTAATGGTGATAAAATGCCCGGCGTGAGTAGCAATGATGTGCTCAAGAATATGAATTCGGGAAACGAAAATGTTGGCGTTCAGATCTTATTTGATAACACACCTCTTGTCATTGGCAAAGAAGTGTTAGTAAAATGGTGGCCTTCCGGTAATACCCCGATCAAGTTTAAAGCTTATTATTTTACTAAAGGTGGGAGTATCTCTCCCGGAACGGTAAAGGCTAAAAGTGAGTTTGTGCTAACCTACGAGTAAAATAGTAAAGGGGCATCGTTCGATGTCTTTTAATTGTTATGTACTCTGCGCCAGCACTGCCTGCTGCGGTGTCGCGCGATTCGCAACGATTGCCCCGTTGTAACATACCGAACTGCCTGAATACCTGACCCTCAACCACCTGATCACCGAATCACAAACCCCTCTCCTGCAGTCAACTCCGGCGCGGGCCATTTTGATAAAAGGCTGCTGGCGCAGCAATATTATCACCCGCTCCCGGCTGTGGCATCGAGCTACGCGGTGGGCGGGTGTGGGGCGATGATGTCGGGATAACTGATATGTGTCCCGTATTGCATTGCGAAAGATCTCGCTTCAATGATGCCGCTATGGATTATAGATTTGTCCACGGGCGTGCCATATTATGACTTAATCCTGTTAACGAATGGCTTATTTGATTATCAGTCTACATTGTTGTAGCTGATTGAGGAGTCAAAGCGGATAAGTCATAAATTCAAATAAAATCCATATTAAATTTATCTGTTTTAATTAAAAACATTCGCCGTGTAAATATTATAAATTACACGTATTCACGTTAAGGTTGCAAATGATATGTGTATATTCTTATTTTATTTTTCGAATAACGGTAGATTGTTGACAGATTCGTGGTTTCTACGTAGTTTGCCTAAACAATATTCTCTGCTTTTATTTTATATGAGTACGGTGAATTGATTAGGTTAACTTAATCATTATGTTTATGCATAACCAGCGTTGCAATTTAACGTATCAATGAATAAAGAGAGTGTTAGAAAAGGAAGTTTTTTTATTATTTTGCTTATGTTTTCAAGGAGGGAGAGAGTGATTAAAAGAAATAGCTTAATACGTTATCTCATATCCGGCCTTTTCATTGGTTCAATCAGTCAGTATGCCGGTGCAGAGGAATGGACGGATTTTACGTGGACGAATACGGAAACCACGGTGTATATGAACGCTTCAACATTTCCTAAAACGCTCGGGAACATCACTTCTCCAGCGAGTCCTACGGCTTCCTTGAAAGCGACAGGTAGACCAACTGAAGCAATGAAAGACAGCGTTAGAATTTGGTGGGTCAACTTCAATCCTGAATTAGCCATTCGGGGGTTTACATTACAGGTAAATATTAATAATTCAGGATGGATCGAAGGAAATGCTGCTAAGGATGTGTGTGTCTGGGTTGATGGAGATTGCAAGCTTTTTCCGGGGCCCACAGTGCAATATGTCGACTATCCAACAGTACCCATTTCAGTCAGATTATTAAGAAACAGTACAGCTCCCTATGACCCTATCCCACAGGGAACAAATATAGCCTCAATTACTATGAGGCATTATACGGGGCTGGTACCAACGGGCATAACGATGGGGAATCTTCACTATGTCTTCAATGGAGATATTGTACCCCTCGTTCCAACCTGTGATGTCAAAACGTATGATAGTACTGTGACGCTACCGGAGGTAAGGCGTAGTGATTTAATGAGATCACTTTGGCGTTATCAGGGAGCATACAAAGAATTTTCCATTAATATAGATTGCATAAATAATGTCTCTAAAGCGAATATTACCTTTAATGGTGATAAAATGCCTGATGTGGCAAGTAACGATGTGCTGAAAAATATGAATTCGGGAAACGAAAATGTTGGCGTTCAGATCATGTTTGATGACACGCCTCTGGAAATAGGAAAAGAAGTATTAGTCAAATGGTGGCCTTCCGAAAATACGAATCTAAAATTTAAAGCTTATTATTTTACCAAGAATGGGAGTATCTATCCCGGAACGGTAAGGGCTAAAAGTGAGTTTGTTATTACCTACGAATAAAATAGTAAAAGAGGCATCGTTCGATGCCTCTTTACTGTTATGCACTCTGCGCCAGCACTTCGTGCTGTGGCGCCGCACGGTTAAACGCCTGATGTACAAAGCGGCGCAATAATTCTGTGGCTTCCGGCGAGGGCAAAACACCTGATAGCAGTGCCAGCGGGTCAAAACCTTCTTCGGTCAGCACGGTTTTGCGCTGGCGAATCATGTCAGCGGCGATCTCCGGAGTGAACTCCGGGTGGAATTGTGTCGACATGGCGTTGGGTCCGTAGCGGACAATCTGGTGCTGGTCATGGGCGGATGATGCCAGCGCCAGCGCCCCTTCCGGCAGGCGAGAGACGGTCTGCATATGAGTCAGATGCGCGGGAAATTCACGCGGCAAGGTGCTCAGCAGTACATCATTACTGGCATGCGGATGAAGTTGAATCGCCTGGCTGCCGACCTCACGCCCCTGCGGATGCCACTCCACTTCGCCGCCCAACGCATGTGCCATCAACTGGTGGCCGTAGCAGACACCGAACAGCGACATGCCAATCGACATGGCTTCGCGTATCCACCCGGCAGCGGCTTCACTCCAGGGGAGACGGTCCGTCACCATCGCCCATGAACCGGTAATCACGGCCACACGGTTGGCATCCGGCGGCGGAAGCGCTTCGCCTTCAAACACGCGGATCACTTCTGTTTTCTCAAGAGGGTGCTGAATGGCACGACAGAACCAGGAGGGGATATCGCCGTGGACTTCACGAATAGACTCTGAAGGAAAACCTACTTGCAGGATAATTAACGGACGGTCTGTCATTACAACCACTCTCTTCCTCTGCTGAACATTTGTTCAACTATGCGCCGAAAAATTCGGCCTGTGAAGGGCTTAGCGGGAAGGGGATTGTAAAGGCGAAGCGGCGAGCGGGGCGCTTTACAGACCCGTGCCGTGGCTATTCGTTTGTTTTAGTGGTGAAAAAACAAACACAGCACGGCTTATGCTTTTTTTGGCTATTTTTAGCTTTTTTACGCGCGCGGGGGTGAGTACGTCAGTTCAGATTGACAGCTATGCCCTTAGATGGTTGTATTGCACAACTATTAATTCGAAGGGTCATAAGCATGCAAAACGCCAGTTTGATTAACGAAATCCGTGTTGCCTCCCGTCTTATGGTCCGTGAACTCGGGTTTATGAATGCCACCCTTGCCGCCACAGACTATTCCCCCTCAGCGGTGCATACCCTTTTGGAGATTGAAAGCCAGGGAGCCATGACCGCCGCGCAACTGGTACAGATGCTGGGGCTGGAGAAATCCAGCGTAAGTCGTATGCTCGGTAAGCTCGTCCGCGCAGGTGAAATTCAGGAAGTTCCGTCCAGAGATGATGCGCGCTTTAAAGAGCTGCAACTGACCGCGCAGGGAAAAGAGAGCGTCGCTCGCATTAATCAGTACGGCAGTATGCGGGTGGTCGAGGCGCTGGCGCATCTCACCCCTTCCCGGCAGCACGCGGTTGCCGAGGGCCTTTCAGCTTATGCACATGCGCTGGCGGCCTGCCGGAACGGTGAAGCGCCGTTACAACAAGATGAGATTGAGATTGTTGCTGGCTATCGTCCCGGCATGATTGGCCGAATCAGCGAAATGCATGCCAGCTACTACTCCCGCCATTATGGCTTCGGGTACTTTTTTGAAAGCAAAGTGGCGGCCGGGCTGGCTGACTTCGCCGGGCGTCTGGATGTTGCGTGCAATCGTATCTGGATTGCCATTCATCACGGACGGATTGTGGGGTCGCTCGCGATTGATGGGCAGGATCTGGGCGACAACGAGGCGCATCTTCGCTGGTTTATCCTGGATGACGATTGCCGTGGCGGTGGCGTGGGTCGTCGGTTGCTAACTGAGGCGATGAATTTTTGCGACAGCCAGAACTTCGCGGCTGTGCAACTGTGGACTTTTAGCGGGCTTGATGCGGCGCGGCGACTCTACGAATCCTTCGGCTTCCGGCTGACAAAAGAGTGGCGAGGGGAACAGTGGGGCAATGAGATGCTGGAACAGCAATTTACGCGCAAGCGCATATGAAACGAATATTGCGAGTGTCTGAAAAATTGCCCATCCCGATAAACAGCCGTTATTTTGTACGTGTTATCAATCCGGCAACTATTCTATGAATTTCTGACCGTCGATGCCTGACCTGGCAATATTTAATCTGACGATCCGTAAATATTAGTTTGATGCGGACATCTTTTTAAAGATGTGGATGCCTGGATGGGAATGGTATTCGTTTCGGATATCATGGCGAATATTTAATTTAAGTATATTGCCCGACGAAATATAAGGTTACTCACGGCAATAAAAATGCTTTTATATCTTGCTTGATGGGATGATCGGCATGCACTGGCATTTAAAACGGTACCGAAATCCATAGCCCGGCAGGCGGCGTATCATCGCGCGCAAAAGCGCAGTAAAAGCATGCGACTGGCTCACATATGGTTGCGTTTCTCCCTGCCAGAACCGCATAGAGACGTTGCTTTGCTGTGCCAGAGCGTAAACACCTCTTCTGCTTGAAAAGTGTACGAACGCGCATATTGCTGCCCGTACTATTCTGTTTCATGAGAATGTTCGCATATTGATGAAAATGATATTGATATCATCGATGTATGTTCATTCACGGGAAATGATTTATACGGGCATATTATCTTTTATAGAAACAAGGCATCGCACTTAAAAATTGTGAACGGTAGAACATTTTTTTTAAAACGTCATTTTGTAATATGAAATTCGTTTTATATGAAACCGTAGCACGATTTAGATTAAAGAATTTCAAATAAATGTCGTTATAACCCCTAATTCAACCAGATCGAGTGCTGCCATTATGACATGGAAAAATACCCAGGGCCGAATAGGCCTGTTGCTTATAAGCTTTTTCGTTATCTTATTGATAGTTACCTATATTGTTATCAAGCTATTCGTTTCTCCGCAGATTATCGAAACGGAGACCAAAAATATTCAGGCGACGGTTGAATTACAAAGTAACGCGATAAAAGAGCAGATGAACCGCGTTAAGGCGCAGCAACGCTCCATCACTGAACTGGTTGTTGGGCTGCAAAGCGAGCAAATTGACGAATTACTGCCGCGCCTGGTAAACCAATACGGCGATTTAAACGTCTTCGGCGGCGGGATTTGGCCTCTGCCTGGGCTGCGCGATCCGGCTCGGGATAAATTCAGCACCTTCTATGCCCGCGACGGGGGCGGCAATTTGCAGGTCAACACCGTCTGGAACCAACCAGAGTCGGCAAAATACTGGGAGCAGCCCTGGTATAAAGACGGTATGAATGCGCCAAAAGGCGAATGTGCGTGGGCGAAAGCCTATCAGGACGCAGCCAGCCCGCAGCCGCGAACTAACTGTGCAATGGCGATCTGGAAAGACGGCAAAGCGTGGGGCGTGGCGACCATTGATGTGACGCTGGGCTTCTTTAACCAGCTTGCTGTCGACATGGGTAAAGCGGTAAACGGCAGCGTACTGATTGTTGAGGCGGACGGCAAAATCGTCGGTAACGGTTCCTCCGTACAGGATAAACCGGCCCTGTCAAACGTTCGCGATCTGGGCATTCCGGCGGCGGCACCGTTAGTTAGCCTGTTAGGCCAGGGTAAAACAACAGAAGTGCGTGGCAGCTATGACGGTGAAGACGGGGCGCATTCCCTGTTCGTTCTGCCAATCAGCGGCAGCCCGTGGTTTATGGCGGTCGACATTCCGAGCAGCCACCTGGTAAGTATGTCTGACGCTATTATGACCAAGCTGACCATCGTACAGGCGATTATTGGCATACTTATCGTCCTTATCATGATGATCATCGTGCGCAATATTTTCCATAATGTGACGCTGCTCAATCGTAATATTGAAGCGCTGTCCAGCGGCGGTGCGGATTTAACGCAGCGTCTTGCGCAAAGTAAGAGCCCGGAATTTAACGCCATTATCAACAACTTCAATAAGTTCATTTCGTTCCTTAATGAGTTGATGCAGCAGGTAGGGAGTAGCTCGATGGCGATCTCTTCGGCTTCGCGCCAGATTGCCAGTGGCAACCTGAACCTCTCCTCGCGCACCGAAGACCAATCGGCATCGATTGTGGAAACGGCGGCATCAATGGAAGAGCTGACCAGTACCGTGCGCCTGAACGCAGAGAACGCGTTGCAGGCGAACAAGCTGGCGGAAGAGGCCTCCGTTGCGGCAAAACAAGGGGCCAATGTGGTTAACAAAGTCGTCTCCACGATGAATAACATCAATGAGTCCTCCTCGAAAGTGGTGGAAATCATCAGTGTGATTGACGGCATCGCCTTCCAGACCAACATCCTGGCGCTTAACGCCGCGGTGGAAGCGGCAAGGGCGGGCGAGCACGGGCGTGGTTTCGCCGTGGTCGCTGGCGAAGTTCGTTCACTGGCGCAGCGCAGCGCCCGCTCAGCTCAGGAGATCAAGAAATTGATTGAAGAGTCAGTGAGCAGCATTGAGCAGGGTAGCGGACTGGTTCGTCAGGCGGGTACGACGATGGATGGCCTGATGGAAAAAGTGGAAGGTGTGGGCGTGCTGATCTCAGAAATTAGCTCTTCCAGCGATGAACAAAGTCGCGGGATTGCCCAGATCAATATCGCCATTAACCAGCTCGATAGCGCCACGCAGCAGAATGCGGCGCTGGTCGAAGAGGTGGCGGCGGCTGCGCAGTCGATGGAAGAACAAACCGTACAACTCGAAAACGTCGTCGGCAGCTTCAAGCTCTGACAGACAACATAGCCGACTCTGCGGAGTCGGCTTTCTTCTCTCTGGCGTCCGCCACTTACCCTTCCCGTTAATGCCCGCTGTGTATTCCCCTTGTCGCAAAAAGCCATTCGCACTACTGTATTTTTACTAAACAGAGGACACCCCATGCCGAACTGGTTTGCAAGCGGCGGCGCCGATTACGCCCGCTATCGCCCGGAATATCCCGCAGTCTTGCTGGATTACCTGCTTTCGATAACGCCGGAACATCACCATGCGCTGGATGTCGGTTGCGGTACGGGCCAGTTGACTACGTTACTGGCCTCAGCCTTCGATAAGGTGACGGGGATTGATCCCAGCCAGACGCAAATCGACAACGCGACACCTCATGCCTGCATTACATATCTGCAAGGCCCGGCGGAGCAGCTTGCGCAAGCGCTACGCGATATCAATCTGATTACCGTCGCCCAGGCGGCGCACTGGTTTGATTTACCGGCCTTTTACCGGGAAGTCCGGCGGGTTGCGGCGCCGAATGCGGTGATTGCGATTATCAGCTACGGCGTGCTCAACCCTGACGAGACCCTCCGGGCGCGCGTTCGTCAATTCTACTATGACGAAATTGGCCCCTACTGGCCCCCGGAAAGGCAACGGGTGGATAACGGTTATGCGGACATCGCCTTCCCCTTTACGGAAATTCCCGTTCCGGAAATGGCGATTCGTTTGCAGTGGGATCTCGACGCCTTGATGGGCTATCTCTCCACCTGGTCTGCGGTGAAGCGTGCGCGTGACGCCGGGCAGGAGGGGCTGTTAACCCGCTTTTACGACGACGTACGCGACCTCTGGGGCGACCCGGTACAAACGCGGACCTTTACATGGCCGATTAACATCAGAGCCGGGAAAATAGGGTAATTTTCCGGCGCGGGAATTCCGGGAGATGGCGGACGTCAGGCGGTGCGACTGTTATTACTGCTTTTCACTGTATCGCTTAGCTCTCGCCTTCTGCTGGTGGATAAAATCTTCAAGGGAGCGGTCGGGCCGTTCGGCAAACTGTTTCCCGGTTAAGGTCACGGCCTGGCAGCGATCGAGGCGGAAACAGCGATAATCCTGACGCAACGTGCACCAGGCCACCAGTACCCATACTTCTCCCCAGAACGACAGGCCCAGCGGATGAACCGCCCGCTCAGAACCTTCACCCTGCTCGTTCTCATATCGGATCCAGACCTCATCGCGCTGGCGCATGGCCTGATGGAAAACATCAAACCAGCGCCGCGTCTGTGGGTACTTGCCAAAGTCCGGGGTCAGGATGCGGTTTCGTTCGGCCAGGATGCGCCGGTCTGTCGGCAGTACCGCCAGCAGCTTTTCCTGTGCCGAACCCGCCGCTTTAGCCAGTGTGTCGCCGCTCCAGGTTTGTAGCATGCCAATCGCGGCAATCAGCGCTTCCACTTCCATACCGGTGAACATCAGCGGGGGAATATTAAACCCTGGCATCAGGCGATAGCCGCTCCCTGCCTCGCCCTGAATGGGCACACCGGACAGCGACAGATCGCGAATGTCCCGATAGACGGTACGCTCCGACACCTCCAGCCTCTCCGCCAGCAGAGCGGCCGTGACCCGACGACGTGTACGCAGGATCTGGACTATCTGGAACAGACGATCGGCACGGCGGCTCATGGCAAATTTCCTGTCAGTGGTCGGTTAATGTTGTCAGGCCGGTTGATGCAGCCCGACTTTATTCCCTTCACTGTCAATGATAAGCGCAATGGTGCCAATATCATCCGGTAAAATTTCAGGCCCGAAGCAGCAGGTGCCGCCTTTTTCCGCCACTTTTTTGAGGGACGCGGCGATGTCTGCGGTGTAGAGATAGACCACGGTGCCGTTTGCGGAAGGTTGTAACGCCTCAGATTTTACCAGCGCCCCGCCGATTGCAGGCTCCTGATAATGAAAGACCGCCATCGACATACCGGCGACATGCTCCTGACGAAATTGCGCGTCGATGCAATGTTCATAAAACGCGGTTGCCCGTTGCAGGTCCTGAACCGGAATCTCAAACCAGTTGATAACGTTGCTCATTTTCTTGCCCTCGTTGTGTTTTCGACAACGAGATAATGGCACCCCCCTCCTGACAGCATAGTGTCAGGAGTGATCGGCGGGGGAGAGAAATTCCCGGAGGCGGTGCTGCGGGGATTGTAAAGGGGAACGCGGTGTTCCCCTTTACCCGTTCACATGTCAGGAGGTTCCGTTTCGCCATGAACATACGGTGAACGGAACCCACCTCCCGAGCCGCATATTCCCCTCACCCCAACCCTCTCCCCGGGGGCTGAGGAATCCCCAGAAAAAGTGAAAGGCACGATGAAGTGTGATCTACTGGTTGCGCTAACAAATCAGAAGAGACCTCATCGTGCC
>SMDE01000014.1 GCA_004346725.1 Phytobacter diazotrophicus
CCTGACCCCATGCCGAACTCAGAAGTGAAACGCCGTAGCGCCGATGGTAGTGTGGGGTCTCCCCATGTGAGAGTAGGGAACTGCCAGGCATCAAACAAGTAAGAAGCCCATCCTCACGGATGGGCTTTTTGCGTTTTCACGCTTTAATTTATTACCAGACACTTTTCCTCCGGATGGTAACCTTCCTTATCGCCCTAACCAGCGCATAACAAATGCCGAAATCTGCGCTATATCATTGATATCTAAAAGCGGAACATCCACGGCCAGCGGGACATCACTGGCGATAGCGATGACATGTTTATCGATAATAAGTTCTTCTTCTCTGTGTCCGCAGCCCTGACGAAACAGTAAGATCTTAGCGACTGCTTCGTGCTTAAAGCCCTCAACGAGCACCAGATCCAGCGTAGAAGCATCCATTCGGCTGACCAGATACGCTAAATTAAGCTCCGGCTCATCCGGCGTTTCGGTCATTAAGGCCCAGCGTTGCGAACTGGCCACAATCGTTTGTGTTGCACCGGCTTTACGTAACTCGTAACTGTCCTTACCGGGCTTATCAACGTCCATATTATGATGGGTATGCTTAATCAGACCGGGGCGGATCCCTTGCTCGCATAATGCAGGAATCAGCTTTTTAAGTAGCGTCGTCTTTCCGGTACCACTCCAGGCGGCAATAGCCAGTACGGGTATCATACTTTCTCCTGCCAGCGCGCCAGATCTTCTGGTGTATTCACATTCACAAAGCTTTCCTTTGTATCGCTAAAGTCGACGGAATGCCCTCCGACTTCACGCATAAAAACCATGACCCGGCGTTCTCCTCGGTTAAGGTAGTCTTGCAGTTGCGGCGCGTTGATACGGTTCACCAGGGCAATCGTTGGATGGTCACGTTCACCATCATGCACCCACACCGGATTTGTGCTCTTACATTCTGCACTTAATCGCTCGAGCAGATTGTCCGGAATGTAAGGTGTGTCGCAAGGAGAGAACAAAAACCACTCACTCTCGCACTGCTGCATAACAGACAGCATACCTGCCAGTGGACCGGGGAAATCAACCATCTGATCCTGGTACACGGGTAAGGCGCTTGCCCGGTAGCTTTCCAGATTACGGTTTGCACTGATCACAATGTGCCCCACCTGAGGCGCCATCGCGTGTGCGACGTATTCCCACAGCGGTTTTCCTTTTAGCACCAGTAATCCTTTATCCTGACCTCCCATCCGCGAGGCTTTACCGCCTGCGAGTATCACACCTGTTACCACACCCTTTTTAATCAACCTTATCGCCTCTTTTATTGTGGGTTTGACCCTGATAACGTGTCTGTACCAAGAGTAAGGAGCACCACCATGAAATGTAAACGCCTGAATGAAGTTATCGAACTCCTCCAGCCTGCGTGGCAGAAAGAACCAGAATTAAGTCTGATGCAATTTTTACAGAAACTGGCGAATGAATCAGGTTATGAGGGAGAGCTTACCGATTTAAGTGACGACATTCTGATTTATCACCTGAAAATGCGTGACTCAGAGAAAGATGCGGTAATTCCGGGTATTAAGAAAGATTATGAAGAAGATTTTAAAACTGCTTTGCTCCGCGCACGTGGCGTAATTAAAGAGTAAAAGCTTGTAAGTGAAGCCACCGAAAGCGCAGTGAAATGATATCCTCAATCATTCGGCTTTATTTGCGGATAATGGGATGAACCATAACGCTTTTACTTTCCAGACTCTCCATCCTGACACGATCATGGATGCGTTGTTTGAGCGGGGAATTCGGGTCGACTCCGGTCTTACTCCTCTTAACAGCTATGAGAACCGTGTTTACCAGTTTCAGGACGAAGACCGTCGCCGTTATGTGGTGAAGTTCTACCGTCCTGAACGCTGGTCCGCAGAACAAATCCAGGAAGAACATCGATTTGCGCTGGATCTTCTGGGTGATGAAGTTCCTGTTGCCGCACCGCTCGCCTTCGACAATCAAACCTTACTGACCCATCAGGGGTTTTATTATGCGGTTTTCCCGAGCGTCGGGGGGCGTCAGTTCGAAGCGGATAATCTGGATCAAATGGAATGGGTTGGTCGCTATCTTGGTCGCCTGCATCAAACCGGCCGTAAGGCACTATTCGTCCACCGTCCGGATATGGGGGTGAAGGAGTATCTTCTTGAGCCTCGTCAGGTCTTTGAAGATTCTGCGCTTATCCCAGCCTCGTTGAAAGACAGTTTCTTACGTGCCGCCGATCAGCTTATCGAAGCCGTCATGGCGCACTGGCATAATCGTTTTACCAATCTGCGCTTACATGGCGACTGTCATGCCGGGAATATACTCTGGCGCGATGGTCCGCTGTTTGTGGATCTGGATGACGCCCGTAATGGCCCGGCGATTCAGGATCTCTGGATGTTGTTGCATGGCGACAAAGCCGAGCAGCGCATGCAACTTGAGATGATTATCGAGGCCTATGAAGAATTCTGCGAATTTGATACGGCCGAACTCAGCCTTATTGAACCGCTTCGCGCTATGCGCCTGGTTTACTATCTGGCGTGGATTATCCGTCGCTGGGATGATCCTGCTTTTCCCAAAAACTTCCCGTGGTTAACTGGGGAAGATTACTGGCGCGATCAGACGGCGACTTTTCTTGGGCAGGTAAAGGCGTTGCAAGAACCGCCTCTACAATTAATGCCGATTTACTAATGTGTGACACATCCTGGAGAGATTTAATCATGAAGAAAATTTGGCTGGCGCTGGCAGGAATGATTCTGGCTTTTAGCGCTTCGGCAGCACAATTTACCGATGGTAAACAGTACATTACGCTCGATAAACCGGTTGCTGGCGAACCACAAGTCCTGGAGTTTTTCTCATTCTATTGCCCGCACTGTTACGACTTTGAACATGTGTGGCATGTTGCGGATGCTGTAAAACAGAAGCTGCCGGAAGGCACTAAAATGACGAAATACCATGTTGAGTTCCTTGGCCCGTTAGGCAAAGAGATGACTCAGGCATGGGCTGTTGCAATGGCTCTTGGCGTGGAAGACAAAATCACCGCACCGATGTTTGAGGCTGTGCAGAAAACACAAACCGTTCAGTCTGTTGCTGATATCCGTGATGTCTTCATCAAAGCTGGCGTTAAAGGTGAAGAGTACGATGCGGCGTGGAATAGCTTTGTTGTGAAATCACTGGTTGCACAACAAGAGAAAGCGGCTGCTGACTTGCAGTTACAGGGTGTTCCGGCCATGTATGTTAACGGCAAATATCAGTTGAATATGCAAGGCATGGATACCAGCAGCATGGATATCTTCGTACAGCAGTATGCTGACACTGTTCGATACCTTGTTGAGAAGAAGTAATACCATAAACGCCGGTCACTGACCGGCGTTGTTATATTCACGTTTGATTGCGTCAATTTGCTGGTCTTTCTCGCTCCATAACGCATTTAGCCACTGCTGAAAACCACGCTTAAAATTCTTATCGTTAACGTAATCGCCATGCAAATCTTCGTTAACCGATAACAAATTTACGCGAACAACAATGCGCGTTAACTTCCCGCTTAGCATATCAAAAAACGGTTTTTTGTCGTTTTCCGGATAGCAGAGCGTAACATCAAGCAATTTATCGAATTGCTTGCCCAAAACGCCGAGGGCCATCGCTATCCCTGCTGCTTTAGGGGGGAGCAGGTTATTGAATGCCGATCGTGTCTCGATACGTTTTTCATCGGTAAAGCGTGAACCTTCAACGAAATTCACAATGGTTGTCGGATGCAGACGAAACTTCTCGCAGGAACGGCGCGTGGTCTCTACATCTTTACCGCGCCGCTCGGGATGGCGTATCAGGTAACCCCGCGAATAGCGACGCATAAACGGCATATCCAGAGCCCAGCAGGCCAGCCCAATAAAGGGAACCCAGGCCAACTGTTGCTTAAGAAAGTACTTATTCATCGGGATATGTTTGCGGAAAAGCACGCACAGCACCACGATATCTGCCCAGCTATGGTGGTTGCAGATAAGCAGGTACCAGTTCTTTTTGTTCAGCCCTTCCAGGCCTTCAATATCCCACTGGAGATGCGGGTTAAGGTGCAGCAGCCAGGCCAGTCCTTCACACCAGCAATACATCATAAAATTACAAAATGCAGAGATAGCGCGCCACAGTACCGGAATCGGCAGTAATAGCTTAAGAATACCGGCGATAATGATCGGTACAGAACAGAAGATAGTCACCAGGATGGTGAGTATGACACTCAATACCAGAGTGCATACAACGAGCAGTCTCGACATAGTTAATTTATTCAAATGGTTAATCACAGCATGCACATCATGGTGCATGCAAGGCGCTGATCTTATCAGAAAACACTTCATATGATTGGGTAAAGGTTAGCCTTAGTGTGCGGTCGTAAGGTGTTGTGCTAAATCAAATTACTTTTTCTTATATCCACATGGAGCAAATTGTCACCAAAAGGCAATAATGATCGTTTCTCTTTTTTTAATCTCTTGAAAAATAAGGATACTTACTTTTCTGCGATCGGGAAAAATGCACAATAATCCAGTCCTTAAGAAATAATTCACAAACTTATCCACAGGAATGTATGGGAAGCGATCCCGCAGATCGTGAAATCTTTTTCGGCAAATGCGGTGAAAAACTGATGTTTTCGCCCGTCTGTGGCATCCTTTAGCCATAAATTGATAAACAGGCACGGACATCATGGTTCAGATCCCAGAAAACCCACTTATCCTTGTTGACGGCTCTTCCTATCTCTACCGCGCATACCATGCGTTTCCGCCGCTGACTAACAGTGCAGGCGAGCCTACTGGCGCTATGTACGGCGTCCTGAATATGCTGCGCAGTCTGATCCTGCAGTATCAGCCGACACATGCCGCAGTGGTGTTTGATGCGAAGGGCAAAACGTTCCGTGACGAACTGTTTGAGCACTATAAATCTCACCGTCCGCCAATGCCGGACGATCTGCGCGCGCAGATCGAGCCATTGCATGAAATGGTCAAAGCGATGGGGCTACCGCTGCTGGCCGTTTCGGGCGTAGAGGCTGACGATGTTATCGGCACGCTGGCGCGCGAAGCCGAAAAAGCAGGGCGTCCGGTCCTGATTAGTACCGGTGATAAAGACATGGCTCAGTTGGTAACGCCAGGTATTACGCTTATCAACACCATGACCAATACTGTCCTGGGGCCAGAAGAGGTCGTAACCAAATACGGCGTGCCGCCGGGGTTGATCATCGATTTCCTCGCTTTAATGGGCGACTCTTCAGATAACATTCCCGGTGTTCCGGGCGTGGGCGAAAAAACCGCACAGGCGTTATTACAAGGGCTTGGTGGCCTGGATACGCTGTACGCCGAGCCGGAAAAGATTGCCGAACTCTCTTTCCGTGGCGCCAAAAATATGGCGGCGAAGCTGGAGCAAAATAAAGAGGTGGCTTACCTCTCTTATCAACTGGCGACCATTAAAACGGATGTTGAGCTGGAGCTGACCTGCGAACAGTTGGAAGTTCAACAACCGATAGCGGATACGCTACTCAACCTATTTAAAAAATATGAATTTAAGCGCTGGATTACGGATCTGGAAAGCGGTAAATGGCTCCAGGCAAAAGGCGCTAAACCGGCCACGAAGCCGCAAGAGACGGTTGTTGTCGAAGCTGAGGCCGAAGTGTCTGCTGCGGTCCTGTCGTTTGATAACTACGTCACCATCCTTGATGAGGACGTGTTAAACGAGTGGATTGCGAAACTCAAAAAAGCGTCAGTGTTTGCCTTCGATACCGAAACGGACAGTCTGGATAACATCAGCGCTAATCTGGTGGGGCTCTCGTTTGCGACCGAACCTGGGGTAGCCGCTTATGTTCCGGTCGCGCATGACTACCTGGATGCACCAGCCCAGATTTCGCGCGATCGGGCGCTCGAATTACTGAAAGACCTGCTTGAAGATGAGAAGGTCCAAAAAGTGGGTCAGAACCTCAAATATGACCGTGGCATTTTGCAGAATTATGGCATTGAGCTGCGTGGCATTGCCTTTGACACCATGCTGGAATCCTACACGCTGGATAGTGTCGCCGGTCGTCATGATATGGACAGTCTGTCTGATCGCTGGTTAAAGCATAAAACCATTACATTTGAAGAGATTGCGGGTAAAGGCAAAAACCAACTGACCTTTAATCAGATCGATCTGGAGCAGGCCGGGCGTTATGCTGCGGAAGATGCGGACGTCACGCTGCAACTGCACCTGAAGATGTGGCCGGAATTGCAAAAGAATGCTGGCCCTTTAAATATCTTCCAGAACATAGAGATTCCTCTGGTACCGGTGCTTTCCCGCGTAGAGCGTAATGGCGTTAATATCGATCCTGCGGTGCTGCACAAACATTCGGAAGAAATTGCCCTGCGTCTGGCGGAATTAGAGAAGAAGGCCCATGAAATCGCAGGCGAGCCTTTTAACCTTTCCTCAACCAAACAGCTACAGACGATTCTCTTTGAAAAACAGGGCATCAAACCGCTGAAGAAGACACCGGGCGGCGCACCGTCAACCTCCGAGGAAGTTCTGGAAGAACTGGCGCTGGATTACCCTTTACCCAAAGTCATTCTTGAGCACCGTGGTTTGTCGAAACTGAAATCGACTTACACCGATAAGCTGCCGCTGATGATCAATCCAAAGACCGGGCGCGTACACACTTCCTATCACCAGGCTGTCACGGCGACCGGGCGTCTGTCCTCCACAGATCCCAACTTACAAAACATTCCGGTGCGCAATGAGGAAGGCCGACGTATTCGCCAGGCGTTTATCGCGCCAAAAGACTACGTCATTGTTTCCGCTGACTACTCGCAAATTGAATTGCGCATTATGGCGCATCTGTCGCGGGATAAAGGCCTGCTCTCTGCCTTTGCCGAAGGGAAGGATATCCACCGTGCAACGGCGGCCGAAGTGTTTGGTTTACCGCTGGAAAGCGTGTCGAACGAACAGCGACGCAGCGCGAAAGCTATCAACTTCGGTCTGATTTATGGCATGAGCGCGTTTGGTTTATCCCGCCAGCTCAATATTCCGCGTAAAGAGTCGCAGAAGTATATGGATCTCTACTTCGAACGCTATCCGGGTGTACTGGATTATATGGAGCGCACCCGCGCACAGGCGAAAGAGCAGGGCTATGTTGAAACCCTGGAAGGGCGTCGGCTCTATCTGCCGGACATCAAATCCAGTAACGCAGCGCGTCGGGCCGGTGCAGAGCGTGCGGCTATCAACGCACCCATGCAGGGCACGGCAGCAGACATTATCAAACGCGCAATGATTGCTGTTGATGCGTGGCTGCAAACGGAAAAACCGCGCGTGAAAATGATCATGCAGGTACACGATGAACTGGTCTTTGAAGTGCATAAAGACGATGTGGATGCGGTATCGCAAAAGATCCACGAGTTGATGGAAAGCAGTACCAAACTGGATGTGCCGCTGCTGGTGGAAGTCGGTAGTGGGCAAAACTGGGATCAAGCGCACTAAGTACTGGTCACATAAGCTTCTTTTTCTGTAAGTAAGCAACATAACCAGTACATTTTGTGACGATCATTAGAATTCCCTATGTAAAGGTTGAAAAAAAACTACAAAAAGTGCTTTGTGCGAAAACGAAAAGGGAGTAGAGTTAAACACGTAGGGTACAGAGGTAAGATGTTCTATCTTTCAGACCTTTTACTTCACGTAATCGGATTTGGCTGAATATTTAGCCGCCCCAGTCAGAAATGACTGGGGCGTTTTTTATTGGGCGAAAGAAAGAAAAAGCGCGAACGAATGCCGCGCTTAAGGGTCATTCTTCGGTGGTTTGCTCGGTAATCGGCGCAATGGTGTTAAACCAGTTATCCAGCTTCTCGCGCAATTTATCTACCCCCTGCTTCTTCAATGACGAAAACGCTTCAACCTGCACGTCACCATTAAAGGCAACCACTGCTTCGCGCACCATATTAAGCTGCGCCTTACGCGCACCGCTGGCGAGCTTGTCTGCTTTCGTCAACAACACCAGAATCTGCACATTGCTCTCGACCGCCCACTGGATCATCTGCTGATCGAGATCTTTAAGCGGATGACGGATATCCATCAGTACAACCAGACCCTGCAGGCACTGGCGCTTCTCAAGATATTCCCCTAAGGCACGCTGCCACTTGAGCTTCATCTCTTCTGGCACTTCTGCGTAACCGTAACCTGGTAAGTCCACCAGGCGTTTGCCTTCGGCCACTTCGAACAGGTTAATCAGCTGAGTACGTCCGGGTGTTTTGGATGTACGAGCCAGGCTTTTCTGATTTGTCAGCGTGTTAAGTGCGCTGGATTTCCCTGCATTGGAGCGGCCGGCAAAAGCCACTTCTATACCAGTGTCGGCGGGTAAGTGGCGAATATCAGGCGCACTGGTGACAAAATGCGTCTGTTGGTAGTTCCAGTTAGTCAAAATGGTCGTCTCCGTAATCTCGGGCATGGGGGGATTATACCTGAACCCACGTAAAAGGCTGTTTTTCTCGTCAACGGATATCTGCCAGAGAATACCCCTGTTGTTTGTAGGATATTTGCCATAAAGCTTATGCGAATTTTCAGAGAAATTGCAGAGTCATAAAAATGTAAGTTAATGAATAAAAAGGTTTTGTTATTAGAGAATTTTCTGAATTTATGTTTCTGGGGCGTTTTGTTACTTGTGAGTTTAAATTAAGCAGGTAAAGTATTTGTAAAGGCGAGGAAGCCTGCGGGATGAAGACTTAAGGATGAGGGGTCAGGAGCGCCAGGAGGCGAAGACCAGGAAACTGTCCGGATGACAGTCTTAAAAGGGAATAAAAGGACCACAACACGGAACGTGACATGCTAAGGGAAAAACAGGGTGTGTTGTAAGCAAACAGGGAACGTTGTACCCATTGAGGGTTGAGGGTCAGAAAAAAAGGCGACAGATTACTCTGTCGCCTTTTTTCTTTGCTTGCTTTCTGCTAGATTCCGCCGCAATTCTATACTGAATAAAACCATCTAAGCCGATTATCATGAAAAAACCTTCAACCACTCCGCGCGGCAAAACACCTGGCAAAGCGCACCGTAAATCACGTGAAGAACTCAACCAGGAAGGGCGTGACCGTAAGCGCGATAAAAAACACCGTGGCAATGCGGCTGGTAGCCGTGCAAGCGGTGCGAGCGCGTCTTCTGGCTCAGGAAAAGGCGCTTCTCAGGCCGATCCACGCGTTGGCAGCAAGAAACCGATCCCACTGGGTGCGACCGAGCCCCAGGTCAAAAAGCAGCACAAACCAAAGAGCGAGAAACCTATGCTTTCACCGCAAGCTGAACTGGATCTGCTGGAGAACGATGAGCGCCTGGACGCGCTGCTGGAACGACTTGAAGAGGGCGAAACCCTGAGCGCTGAAGAGCAAAGCTGGGTAGACGCTAAACTTGACCGCATTGATGAATTAATGCAGCAACTGGGCCTCTCCTACGACGATGACGAAGAAGAAGAGGAAGAAGGCCGGGAAGATATGATGCGTCTACTCAAAGGCGGCAATTAACGGTCAGGTATGGGCCTGGCTGTCCTGCTTATAACCCTTCCGGTTATATGTTATCTGGTGTGGTTATTCGTTAAACTACAGCGGTTGTCGCGGCGCAAACTGTGGCTGCGCAACCGGCTTATGACCCGAAATGAGGTCAGGCCGGGCCGCCGTACCCGCCAGCGGCGTTATCGGAAGGAGTGAGCATGTCTGAGCAACGAATTGACTGGGATCTGGCCCTTATCCAGAAATATAACTATTCCGGGCCGCGCTACACGTCATACCCCACCGCTCTGGAATTTTCCGCTGACTATGGCGAAGAAAATTTCCGTAGTGCCGTCGCACGTTATCCAGGGCGACCGTTGTCACTGTATGTGCACATTCCGTTTTGCCATAAGCTTTGTTATTTCTGCGGCTGCAATAAGATTGTTACGCGCCAGCAGCATAAAGCTGACCAATATCTGGATGCCCTGGAACAAGAGATTATCCACCGTTCGCCGCTATTCACTGACCGTCGTGTCAGCCAGCTTCACTGGGGTGGTGGTACGCCAACCTACCTGAATAAGGCGCAAATTAGCCGCCTGATGAGCTTACTGCGTGGTCATTTTCAATTCGAGGCCGATGCGGAAATCTCCATTGAAGTTGATCCGCGTGAAATTGAGCTGGATGTCCTTGATCATTTGCGAGCGGAAGGCTTTAACCGCCTGAGCATGGGCGTGCAGGACTTTAATAAAGAGGTCCAGCGGCTGGTTAACCGTGAGCAAGACGAGGCCTTCATCTTTGCGCTGATTAAACGTGCGCGCGACATTGGCTTCACCTCGACCAATATTGATTTGATTTATGGTTTGCCAAAACAGACGCCGGAAAGTTTTGCCTTTACCCTGAGTCGGGTGGCTGAGCTGAGCCCGGACCGCCTGAGCGTATTCAACTACGCGCATCTTCCCTCCCTGTTTGCGGCCCAGCGTAAAATCAAAGACGCGGATCTGCCGTCCGCTCAACAAAAGCTGGATATCCTGCAGCAGACCATTGTCTCGCTGACTGACGCGGGTTATCAGTTCATCGGCATGGACCACTTTGCTCGTCCCGATGACGAGCTGGCGGTGGCTCAGCGCGATGGTGTTCTCCACCGTAACTTCCAGGGCTACACCACCCAGGGCGATACCGATCTGTTGGGGATGGGCGTTTCTGCCATCAGTATGATTGGCGACAGTTACGCGCAGAATCAGAAAGAGTTAAAAGCGTATTACCAACAGGTGGACGAAACCGGCAATGCCTTGTGGCGGGGAATCTCACTGACCCGTGATGACTGTATTCGTCGTGATGTGATTAAAGCGCTTATTTGCCACTTCCGTCTCGATTTCAGCAGCATTGAGAATCAATGGGATTTGCGCTTTAACGACTACTTTGCCGAAGACCTGAAACTGCTAAAGCCACTGGCGACTGATGGGCTGGTGGAGATTAACGAGCAGGGTATTGAAGTAACGGCGAAAGGGCGTTTATTAATTCGCAACATCTGCATGTGCTTTGACGTGTACCTGCGCCAGAAAGCGCGGATGCAGCAGTTCTCAAGAGTCATTTAAACGGTTTCCCCGGCGGCGATGCGCTGGCCGGGGATATCAGACCGTGACCTGATAAGCGAAGCGCCTGCTGGCGCTTTAGCTAAAAAGCCCAAACAGCGCGGCGCACAATACGGCAGCGACGGCGGCTTGTGGCGTATGGCTGGCAGCGGCACTAACGCCTGCGCTGCTCGACACGATATTGATGAGTGATTCCAGCATGATGACCTCCCCGTGGACGGGCAAGATCATACTGAACTCATCGGAACAGTAAAGCGCAAAATTGCAGCAATTTGCGCTCGCTATTCAATCTTTACATTTAGCTGGATGACTACTCCATCCCCAACTCTTTCAGCTTACGCGTCAGGGTGTTACGTCCCCATCCCAGCAAGCGTGCTGCTTCTTGTTTGTGCCCCTGCGTGTGACGTAATGCAGTGGTCAACAAGGTCCGTTCCATCTCTGGTTGTGCTTCGGAAAGCAGGTTTTGATGACCGGAACGTAGCGCTCTGTCTGCCCATTGCGCCAACAGCGTTGCCCAGCTATCCGGCAGCGACTGTCCCGTGCTGCTTTCCGGGATCGTGGTTTCAAACAATTCAGCCGGTAAATCCTGAATCAGGACCTCCTGCCCGGCAGCCATCACGGTTAACCAGCGGCAGGTGTTCTCCAACTGGCGCACGTTACCCGGCCAGGCCAGGCGAGTGAGCGCCGCTTCGGTTTCCGGATGCAACTGCTTTGCTTCCACGCCCAGTTCGCGTGCGGCGACCTGAAGAAAATGGCGCGCCAGGCGGGGAATATCTTCGCGACGTTCACGCAGCGGCGGAAGGTGCACGCGGATAACGTTCAGGCGGTGGAATAAATCCTCGCGGAATTTCCCTTCCTGCACCCGCATTTCCAGGTTTTGGTGCGTTGCGGCGATGATGCGAACATCGACCTTCACCGGCGCATAGCCACCGACACGGTAGAACTGTCCATCGGCCAGAACACGCAGCAGACGGGTCTGTACATCCAGTGGCATATCACCGATTTCATCGAGAAACAGCGTACCGCCATCGGCCTGTTCGAAACGCCCCTGACGAATGGTATTGGCGCCGGTAAACGCCCCTTTCTCATGGCCAAACAGTTCGGATTCGATCAAATCTTTTGGGATGGCGGCCATGTTCAGCGCAATGAAAGGTGCTTTCACTCGCGGGCTATGGCGATGCAGCGCGTGGGCGACCAGCTCTTTACCGGTACCGGACTCACCGTTAATCAATACGCTAATAGACGAGCGCGACAGACGGCCAATGATGCGAAAGACATCCTGCATGGCTGGCGCTTCACCAATAATATCGGTGGTTGGCCCACTTACCTGCACATTACGCGGTTGCTGCTGCTCCTGATAATGGCTGATGGCGCGCTCAACCAGCGCCACCGCTTCGTCGATATCAAATGGCTTTGGCAGATAATCAAACGCCCCTTGCTGATACGCGCTGACTGCCGCATCCAGATCGGAATGCGCGGTCATAATGATGACCGGAAGCATCGGGTGGCGCTGTTTGATTTGCTTTAACAGGGCAAGACCGTCCATACCGGGCATGCGAATATCTGACAGCAGCACGTCCGGCGTTTTGGTGGTAAGCGCATCAAGCACTTCATTTGCGTTTTCAAACGTTGTACAGCTCAAGCCAGCCCCGGTGAGCGCGCGTTCAAGCACCCAACGGATGGAGCTATCGTCATCAACGATCCAGACTATCCCTCGTTGCATAAACACCTCTATTTCCGAATAGGCAGGAACACCGAGAACTCGGTATGGCCTGGCCAACTGGTGAATTCAATTTTGCCAGAGTGTTGATCAATCAAACTTCGTGCGATAGATAACCCTAAGCCAGTACCGCCTTCACGCCCGCTCACCATCGGGTAAAACAGCGTGTCCTGCAGGTTTGACGGAATACCAGGCCCGTTATCTTCCACATCAATACGTGCCGCAAGGCGGTAGCGAACGCCGTGCAGCGTGAGCTGAAACGCGGTGCGGGTACGCAGAATAATTTCGCCGCCCTCGGGTCCCAGCGCCTGGAGTGCGTTGCGAACAATGTTCAGTAGCACCTGTTCAATCTGGTCGGGATCGTGTGCCAGCTCCGGCAGGCTCGGATCATAGTCGCGCACCAGGGTGACGTTATCGGGTAATTCCATCGACACCAGTTTCACGACACGTTCAGCGACCTTATGAATGCTTTCTGTTACGTGCATACCGGGCTGTTGTGGCCCAAGCAGTCGGTCCACCAGGTTACGCAGACGGTCGGCCTGCTCAATGATGACTTTGGTGTATTCCAGCAACGAAGGGTCAGGCAGGGCTTTGCTTAATAGCTGCGCCGCGCCACGTAAGCCTCCGAGCGGGTTTTTGATTTCATGCGCCAGGCCGCGTACCAGATCGCGCGCTGCCACTTGCTGGGCGTGCTGGAGCTGTTCCTGGCTCAGGCGTCGCTGATTGTCCATCGGTGCCATCTCCAGAAGGATGAGGCCCTCAGGCAACCGTTGCGCCGTTAACGAGAGAATATGTGAACGTCCGTCGATAACGAGGGTGACTTCATTGTCCGTAAAGCCTTGTCCGGCATCGAGACTTTCCCGCATCAGGACGATATTGAGCGAGAAATAACTCAGCAGGTCCGGCAAAGGCGTACCGAATAATTTACGGGAACTTTGCGCCAGAAGTTGTTGTGCCGCCGGGTTGGCGTAATGTACCGCCAGCTCGTCATCAACCAGCAAGATGCTGTTGATTAAAGAATTGAGGATCTGCCCAGCATCGGGCAACGAGCCACTTGCCATCCAGCAGTCTCCCAAAGAATGCACTATTTTAGTGCAGTATAGCGTTTTATAAGTAAATAAGGCGGTAATTCAGGTTGTTGGTGGAGAAAAAAGCCCATCTAGGATGGGCTGAAAGTTTCCACGGCAACAAAATATCCTATGTCTTTCTCGCTACAGCGGCGTTGGCTTCCTTCGCTTACCCCGGTCACATAGATCTCTATGCTCCCGGGGATTCACTCAATCGCCGCCTTGCTGTAACAAGAAATCCCTCGGATTTAAATTATTAAACGCTGTAGTACAGCTCGAACTCTACCGGGTGCGGCGTCATGCGTACGCGGTCGTTTTCTTCGATACGCAGAGCGATGTAAGCATCAATTGCGTCGTCGGTGAATACGCCACCCGCAGTCAGGAACTCGCGGTCTTCGTTCAGGCAGTTCAGTGCTTCTTCCAGAGAGCCTGCAACCTGCGGGATTTCTTTCGCTTCTTCAGCTGGCAGGTCATACAGGTTTTTGTCCATCGCTTCGCCCGGATGGATTTTGTTCTTGATGCCATCAAGACCAGCCATCAGCAGCGCTGCGAAGCACAGGTACGGGTTAGCAGCCGGGTCCGGGAAACGCACTTCAATACGACGCGCTTTCGGAGATGCAACCACCGGAATACGGATGGAAGCTGAACGGTTACGGGCAGAGTAAGCCAGCATGACCGGTGCTTCGTAACCCGGGACCAGACGTTTGTAGGAGTTGGTGGTCGGGTTGGACAGGGCGTTGATCGCTTTAGCGTGTTTAATAACGCCGCCGATGTAGTACAGCGCCTGCTCAGACAGACCAGCATATTTGTCGCCAGAGAACAGGTTTACGCCGTTCTTGGACAGAGACATGTGGCAGTGCATACCGGAACCGTTATCACCGAACATCGGTTTCGGCATAAAGGTTGCGGTTTTACCGAAGCGGTGCGCAACGTTGTGAACCACATATTTGTAGATCTGAATTTCGTCTGCTTTTTTGGTCATGGTATTGAAGCGGGTTGCCACTTCGTTCTGACCAGCAGTTGCAACTTCGTGGTGATGAGCTTCAACAACCAGGCCCATCTCTTCCATTACCAGACACATAGTGGAGCGCAGGTCTTGTGCGGAGTCCACTGGCGGAACCGGGAAGTAACCACCTTTAACAGCCGGACGGTGACCTTTGTTACCGCCTTCGTATTTGGTGGAGGAGTTCCATGCGCCTTCGATATCATCGATAGCGACGTGGGAACCGGAAATAGAGCTGCCGAAACGTACGTCGTCGAACAGGAAGAACTCTGGCTCAGGCCCGAACAGAACGGTGTCTGCGATGCCTGTTGCGCGCAGGTATTCTTCAGCGCGTTTTGCGATGGAGCGCGGGTCGCGATCGTAGCCCTGCATGGTGCCCGGCTCGAGGATATCGCAACGGATGATCAGAGTCGGTTCTTCGTAGAACGGGTCAATGACAGCGGTAGAGGCGTCCGGCATCAGTACCATGTCAGATTCGTTAATGCCTTTCCAGCCACCAATCGAGGAGCCATCAAACATTTTGCCTTCTTCAAAGAAGTCAGCATTTACCTGATGAGCTGGGATCGTGACGTGCTGCTCTTTACCTTTAGTGTCGGTGAAGCGCAAATCAACAAACTTGACTTCGTGCTCGTTCAGCATCGTCAAAACGTGTTCAGCGGACATACTTAAACTCTCCCGGATTTATCATTGTCGTCGTGGTAACGAGGTCTACAATTACGGCGCTAACCTGTCGTTGTTGCCATGAAAAAGATAAAGCGAAATCTATGCCAACTTTTAAATGTCACTAAAAAGGCGCTATTATGCGCACCATAGTGCAAAAGGGCTGCACCACAATGGTTATGTTGCACCAATTCGGTGCTTGTATGTGAACATTGAGCACCGAATTGGTGCAATTTTAGTTGAGCAGCCCGATTTCGCTTCGTGAAAATGATCACAAAGCAACCCTGCAATACTTGTTTGCGGGGGATGTTTGTGATCCTGTTTTGTAGTGCGATTAATCCGTGTACAATAACGCGCTATTTCTAAATGCCTGAGGCAAAGTTGTGATCGAAAATCTGCGTAACATCGCCATCATCGCGCACGTTGACCATGGTAAAACTACCCTGGTTGATAAGCTGCTGCAGCAATCCGGTACGTTTGATGCGCGTGCCGAAACTCAAGAGCGAGTGATGGACTCCAACGATTTGGAGAAAGAGCGTGGGATTACCATCCTGGCTAAAAACACCGCTATCAAATGGAATGATTACCGTATCAACATCGTTGATACCCCGGGGCACGCCGACTTCGGTGGTGAAGTTGAACGTGTCATGTCCATGGTAGATTCCGTTCTGTTGGTCGTTGATGCAATGGATGGTCCGATGCCGCAGACGCGCTTCGTGACCAAAAAAGCCTTTGCTCATGGCCTGAAACCGATTGTTGTTATCAACAAAGTCGACCGTCCGGGCGCACGTCCTGACTGGGTTGTCGATCAGGTATTCGACCTGTTCGTAAACCTTGACGCAACCGACGAACAGCTGGACTTCCCTATCGTTTACGCCTCTGCGCTGAACGGTATCGCAGGTCTGGATCACGAAGATATGGCGGAAGACATGACCCCGCTGTATCAGACCATCGTTGATCGCGTACCGGCACCAAACGTAGACCTTGATGGTCCGCTGCAGATGCAAATCTCCCAGTTGGACTACAACAACTACGTTGGCGTCATCGGTATCGGCCGTATCAAACGCGGTAAAGTGAAACCGAACCAGCAGGTCACTATCATTGATAGCGAAGGCAAAACCCGTAACGGTAAAGTCGGTAAAGTTCTGACCCACCTGGGTCTGGAGCGTATCGAGAGCGATATCGCAGAAGCGGGCGATATCATCGCGATCACCGGTCTGGGCGAGCTGAACATCTCCGACACCATCTGCGATACGCAGAATGTTGAAGCACTGCCGGCACTGTCTGTTGATGAGCCGACCGTAACCATGTTCTTCTGCGTAAACACCTCTCCGTTCTGTGGTAAAGAAGGTAAGTACGTTACCTCTCGTCAGATTCTTGACCGCCTGAACAAAGAGCTGGTACACAACGTTGCGCTGCGCGTAGAAGAAACCGAAGACGCTGATGCATTCCGCGTTTCCGGTCGTGGTGAGCTGCACCTGTCGGTACTGATCGAGAACATGCGTCGTGAAGGTTTCGAGATGGCGGTTTCCCGTCCGAAAGTTATCTTCCGCGAAATCGACGGCCGTAAACAAGAGCCGTTCGAAAACGTCACGCTGGACGTCGAAGAGCAGCACCAGGGTTCTGTGATGCAGGCACTGGGTGAGCGTAAAGGCGACCTGAAAAACATGAATCCAGATGGCAAAGGCCGCGTACGTCTCGACTACGTGATCCCAAGCCGTGGCCTGATCGGCTTCCGTTCTGAGTTCATGACCATGACCTCTGGTACGGGTCTGCTGTACTCCACGTTCAGCCACTACGACGACATTCGTCCGGGCGATGTGGGTCAGCGTCAGAACGGCGTACTGATCTCCAACGGTCAGGGTAAAGCGGTTGCGTTTGCGCTGTTCAGCCTGCAGGACCGCGGTAAACTGTTCCTGGGCCACGGCGCAGAAGTTTACGAAGGTCAGATCATCGGTATTCACAGCCGTTCTAACGACCTGACTGTAAACTGCCTGACCGGTAAGAAACTGACCAACATGCGTGCGTCCGGTACTGACGAAGCAACGGTTCTGGTTCCGCCGGTTAAGATGACCCTGGAGCAGGCTCTGGAGTTCATCGATGATGACGAACTGGTAGAAGTTACCCCGACCTCTATCCGTATTCGTAAACGTCACCTGACGGAAAACGATCGTCGTCGCGCTAACCGTGGTTCTAAAGAAGACTAATCTTCTTTTTTAACCAGGTAGGTGATGCCGGGCGGACCTAATGGCCAGCCGGAAAAAAAGCCGCTGCTCTCAGCGGCTTTTTCTTTTGCTGAGTGCGTACCACCTGATGAATGGGATCTGCTTTTTTCATCATCGTCTGTTCGGGAACCTCTACCCATCACAATCCTGTTGCTCGCCAGCGCGGGCAAACTATTCAACTTCTGACTTTCCCGCTACAGTTAACTTTCCACGGAAAATAAGGAGAGAGAGATGCTCTATATCTTTGATTTGGGTAACGTGATCGTTGATATCGACTTCAATCGGGTGCTGGGCGTATGGAGTGACTTTAGCCGCGTGCCGCTTGCGACACTCAAACAGAGTTTCACGATGGGCGAGACGTTCCAGCTTCATGAGCGGGGTGAAATCAGTGATGAAGATTTTGCCAAAGCGCTCTGTGAAGAGATGTCTATGTCGTTAAGCTTTGAGCAGTTCGCAACGGGTTGGCAGGCGGTTTTTGTCTCCCTGCGTAAGGACGTTATCAGCATCATGCAAAAACTGCGTGAGCAGGGGCACCGCGTGGTCGTGCTCTCCAATACCAACAGTCTTCATACCACGTACTGGCCGGATCAATACCCGGAAATTTTGGCTGCCGCCGACCATATTTATCTTTCGCAAGATATGGGAATGCGTAAGCCGGAAGTACGCATCTACCAACGTGTTCTCGAACTGGAAGGCTATAGCGCTGATAATACTGTCTTTTTCGATGATAATGCCAATAATATAGAAGGGGCTAACCAGTTGGGGATCACCAGTATTCTGGTGACGGGTAAGAACACCCTCCCTGACTATTTTGCGAAGCAGTTATGCTGAAATTTATTCGCCATAAAACGAAACACCATACGCGACCCATTTGGTCGTGGCTGAAATTACTCTGGCTGCGTATTGATGAAGACCACATGACAACACTGGCGGGAAATCTCGCCTATGTTTCGTTGCTTTCATTGGTGCCACTCATTGCCGTTATCTTTGCGTTATTTGCCGCTTTTCCGATGTTTTCTGAGGTTAGCATCCAACTGCGTCACTTTGTTTTTGCTAATTTTATTCCGACTACTGGCGATGTGATTCAACGCTATATCGAACAGTTCGTTGCCAATTCAAGCAAAATGACCGCCGTTGGAGCATGTGGGCTGGTGGTCACCTCATTACTGTTGATGTACTCCATCGACAGCGCCCTCAATTCTATCTGGCGCAGTACGCGCGTGCGTCCGCGGATATACTCCTTTGCTGTCTACTGGATGATTTTGACGCTGGGGCCGCTGCTTGCCGGGGCAAGCCTGGCGATAAGCTCTTACTTACTCTCTCTGCGCTGGGCCAGCGGGCTCAATGGCGCGATAGATAATATGCTGCGCGTTTTCCCGCTCATTTTGTCGTGGATCTCTTTTTGGTTGTTGTATAGCATTGTACCAACCACCCGCGTGCCCAACCGTGATGCAGTCATTGGTGCTTTTGTCGCCGCTCTATTGTTTGAAGCGGGGAAAAAAGGGTTTGCGCTTTATATCACCACATTTCCTTCTTACCAGCTCATTTATGGCGTGCTGGCGGTGGTCCCGATTTTGTTTCTTTGGGTCTACTGGACATGGTGTATCGTCTTGCTTGGCGCTGAAATAACTGTCACTCTCGGTGAATATCGACGATTAAAAAAAGCCGCAGAACAAGAAGAAGACCAACCATGATTGCATTGATACAACGTGTATCCCAGGCCAGCGTTACCGTGGCGGGAGAAGTGACGGGTGAAATCGGTCCGGGACTTTTGGTGTTGTTAGGTGTCGAAAGGGAAGATGACGAGCAAAAAGCGAACCGCCTGTGCGAGCGCGTACTGGGGTATCGTATTTTCAGTGACGCTGACGGCAAGATGAACCTCAATGTTCAGCAGTCCGGCGGCAGCGTGCTGGTGGTGTCACAATTTACGCTGGCGGCGGATACCGAACGTGGCATGCGTCCTGGCTTTTCCAGAGGGGCCGCGCCGGAAAAGGCGGAGGCGCTGTATGACTATTTCGTCAGTCGCTGCCGTAGCCAGCAGATAGAAACACAGACCGGACGATTCGCCGCAGATATGCAGGTATCGCTGGTTAATGACGGCCCCGTAACGTTCTGGTTGCAAGTATGAGCCAGCTTGCGGAGTTGCCACGGGTAACAAGAGAGAATACAGCTATGTATCACCTTCGCGTACCGCAAACAGAAGAAGAGCTAGAGCTTTACTACCAGTTCCGTTGGGAGATGCTGCGCAAGCCATTGCATCAGCCGAAAGGCTCCGAACGTGACGCCTGGGATGCCATGGCCCATCATCAAATGGTTGTGGATGAAGAAGGCGAAATCGTTGCCGTTGGTCGGTTATATATCAATGCTGACAATGAGGCTTCGATCCGTTTTATGGCCGTCCACCCCTCCGTGCAGGATAAAGGGCTCGGCACGCTGATGGCGATGACGCTGGAGTCTGTCGCGCGCCAGGAAGGTGTGAAGCGGGTGACCTGTAGCGCACGTGAAGATGCGGTAGAGTTCTTCGCAAAACTGGGTTTTATCAATGAGGGCGAAATTACCGCCCCGCAAACCACCCCGGTGCGCCATTTCCTGATGATCAAACCCGTGGCGACGCTGGATGATATTCTGCATCGCGGCGACTGGTGTGGGCAGTTGCAGCAGGCCTGGTATCAGCATATTCCACTCAGCGAAAAGATGGGTGTGCGCATTCAGCAGTACACCGGTCAGAAATTTATCACCACCATGCCGGAGACGGGCAACCAGAACCCGCACCATACGCTGTTCGCCGGAAGCCTGTTCTCGCTGGCGACGCTAACGGGCTGGGGTCTTATCTGGTTGATGCTGCGTGAGCGGCATCTGGGCGGGACGATTATTCTTGCCGATGCGCATATCCGTTACAGCACGCCAATCACGGGTAAACCGAGCGCGATTGCCGATCTCGGCTCTCTGAGCGGTGACCTCGACAGACTGGCTCGCGGGCGTAAAGCGCGTGTTCAGTTGCAGGTTGAACTGTTTGGCGACGATAAACAGGGTGCCTTGTTTGAGGCGGTTTATATCGTGTTACCCGCTAAACCTTATGGCGCTTATGAAGAAGGCGGCAACGAAGAAGAGTGATTAGCGAGTCCGGCGCCTGCGCCGGGCTCAACCCAGGCAAAATAAAGCTATTCGGCAAAGTAAAACCACACGGTTTTAATCAGGCCATCCTGAATCTCATACACCGCCATATTCTCGATAACCTGCTCGCCGATGCCATAGATTTTTTCGTGATCGAACACCTTATTTCCCATCACGGTGCGGCTAAGCAACTCTGCCCTCAGCGCCGGGTTGTTAAAACGATGCTGGCTGTAAAATGCGCGCAGCGCTTCCCGGCCAGCGGTGGAAGGGGATGTGGCTGGCATACGCCATGCGGTAAAATCTTCGCTAAAACAGGCCACGAACATCTCAATGTCATGGGCGTTATAAGCGGCAAATTGTTTTTCGACGGGCGCAACGATGGACATGGTGTTTCCTTGCTTAGTTAAGGGGTGTTTCTTCCTTTCAGCTATCTCTTGCAGCGTTAATGAACTTTCGCCGCTACGCAAACCTTCATGAAGTTCTCAATGTGGTAACGCTCTCAACCGCCATGCCACATCTCTTATCGCCCCGCGAGCTGTTTTGCTGATGCCAGCAAGCTGAAAGAAACCGTGAATCACCCCAAGATGGTGCTGGCAGGAACATGCCACCCCTTGCTCGGTCAGCCGTTGAAACAACGCTTCGCCTTCATCGCAGAGCGGGTCATATTCGGCAGTAAGAATATGCACCGGAGGAAGACCGTTAAAATCATCGCGCCAGAGCGGGCTGGCTTCCGGATGCATGGGATCCGTGTCACCGAGATATAGCTCATAGCCACTGAGCAGCGCGTCACGGGTAATCACGTAGTCCTCGCCGTTGCTGGTATAGCTTTCAAAATAGACGGTCGCATCGAGCATGGGATAAATCAGGATCAATTGAGCAGGTTGCCATACCTGCGCGGCTTTAAGACGAAGTGCCGTAACCAGCGCCAGATGACCACCCGCGCTGTCTCCTGCGAGGGTAACTTTTTGCCGATCCACGCCCAGCTCATCGGCGTATTGCCAGATAATTTCTGCCCCTCTGTACGCGTCATCATGCGCGGCAGGAAACGGATGTTCCGGGGCCAGACGATATTGCACCGCAATCACCCGGCAGCCGCTATGAAAAGCGAGCTGGCGTAACTGGTTGTCATGGGTGGCAAACTCGCCGCTGATAAAGCAGCCGCCGTGGTAATAGACAAGCGTTGGCAATGGGCCGGTTGCCTCAAGCGGGGAGATAACGCGAAACGCCATACCGTCGAGATGCACATCTTCTACGTTTACCCGGGTTTCCGTTTCGCCCGCCAGCACGGTACTGGCGATGTAGCCCGCCCTCCGTTCATCAATACTTTTATCTCGCGAGGATGGCCGCCCGGCGGCAATAAACTCCCTGACCAGCTCTGCAATTCCGATTTCCAGCGCCATTACCACATCTCCATTCTGTATATATATCCAGTGTTATAACCTGGATTGACGTCGGTGGGAAAGGTGATTTTCAGGAGGCGAGTGAATCTGGAAAGCGTCTCGCAAAGATGAAATACAGGCAGAAAGGCGCCTTATTCATGCACAGGTTAGATTGCAGAGCGGAGCGGTAAACTGCGGCAAGAATATGGCATGACGCAGCCAGACGCCATAATCCTGGCGACAGCGCAGCTTCATCGCTGTGAACGGGTGACACGAAATACCCGTGCTTTTGCCGGTGTAGCGGGAGTGATCACACCGTATCAACTGTAGCCGGGCGCATGGGCAACCCGGCACAGTTAATGGCGCTTACTCCCCTTCGCCCGGGAAGAGAAATGGATTGATGGAACTGCGGGCGAACCCTTCCTGTTCCATACGGGCATCAAGCACCAGCGAAGCTAAATCATCGGCAACAGGCTCCACGTTCGGATCTTTTTCCTGATACAGAATCTTCAGATAGGTGCCGCAATCGCCACAGCTTTCGGCTTTGATTGCCGCCTTCTCGTTGTCCAGCGACCAGTAGTGTAAGTCGCGAGTCTGCTCGCAGTTGCTGCATTTGACGCGCACCACGTGCCACTCGGTTTCACAAAGATTGCAGTGCAGATAGCGCAACCCCTGGGTGGTGCCGATATGCACAACGCTTGAAACAGGTATCGATCCGCATACCGGACAGAACTGACGCTGCTCGCCATATTCCGCACGGGCTTTGCCGGGGATCAGGCTGGCCATTTGCGACCAGTAGAGAGAAAGCGCAGCCCAAATAAACGGCGCTTTATCGCTACTCACCGCGCTAAAATCAGACGCAAACAGCGCGCTGGCCATCTGCTCCAGCTCCTGTTCGGAGGATTTTTCCAGATTTTCAATGACGGCCAGCGCAGGTCCACTCATTTCCGGTTTGAGTTCGGCAATGAGGGAATGCAGCAGTCGGTGCCAGTGCTTATCGCGCGGCAGGACATGGATATCCAGCGGCGGCTTGCCCTCAGCGGCGGCCTGTTTGATACGTGCTGTCAGATCGATTTCCAGCGGGTGGTCGTACAGCACCACCTCCTGGGCATGGGCGATCAGCGCGGCAAAACGCAGGTAATCACCCAGCGGATTGTGCTCTGCTAACGCACGCAGGCGTTCTGCCCGGCGGTTATAGAGATTTTTCAGTCTGGGGAATAATAACGGCGGAATCACTTCCGCCGTGCGTTTCTCGCTCTTCTCCAGCTCGTCTTGCGGGATTATGCGAATACTCATTCCGTCGTTTTTTCCTCTTTCTGGCGGACTTCACGGTACCAGCGCGGGTGATGTTTCTTCGCCCACGTTTTGGTTACCCAGCCTTCCACCATGGCGGTTATCGTGCCCTTCACCCATAGTGCGGCGTAGATATGCACCATAATAACCACAATTAACGCTACTGCGGCAAACGAATGAACCATAATCGCAATTCGAATGACCGGGATAGAGAAAACGGGTGCGAAGTACGGACGCCACATGATGATGCCGCTCACCAGCAACAACACCAGGAAGAGAATCGCCGCCCAGAACACACATTTCTGGCCGAAGTTATAGCGCCCGGTATCACCCACTTCCTCGTTGACGACGATCTTACGAATATTCTTCGCCCAAAAGATATCATCCCGATTGATTAGGTTGTGATGCCAGTAGCGGAAGAACATGATGATGAACGACGCGAACATCACCACCCCAACAAACGGGTGCAGAATACGCGCTAACTGCGGCGTACCCAGAATGTGCATCAACCAGTTAAAGGATGGGAAAAAGAATCCCAGCCCGCTCACCGCCGCCAGCACGAAGCAGAAGGCGGTGACCCAATGGTTGATGCGTTCCGGCGCCGTGTAGCGCACGATGGTGTCACGTCTTTTCATTTGCGCACCTCGTCTTTTTCTTCATGCAGATTGTCGTCTTCTTCCTCTGCGCGGTTTGGACCGACACCGACGTAGTGGAAGATACTGGCTGCAAATGTCGCTGCAAAACCCACAGCGGCCAGCGGCTTCCAGATACCTTTCCAGAACTTCACGGTTGCGCTGATTTCCGGGTTTTCCGGCAGGCCGTGATACAGATTCGGCTTGTCGGCATGGTGCAGTACGTACATGACGTGTGTACCACCAACGCCGGCTGGATCGTACAGGCCCGCATTGTCATAACCCCGAGTTTTCAGCTCCGCCACGCGTTCGCCTGCCAGCGTTTTCATATCCTCTTTGCTACCAAAGTGGATAGCGCCGGTCGGGCACGTTTTCACGCAGGCCGGTTCCTGACCGACGGTAACGCGGTCTACGCACAGCGTACATTTGTAGACGCGGTTGTCTTCCGGGTTCAGGCGCGGCACGTTGAACGGGCAGCCTGCAATGCAGTAGCCGCAGCCAATACACTGTTCAGACTGGAAGTCGACAATCCCGTTGGCATACTGAATGATAGCCCCTTCTGAGGGACATGCCTTCAGACAACCCGGATCGGCACAGTGCATGCAGCCGTCTTTGCGGATAAGCCATTCCAGTTTGTCGTTCTGCTCCACTTCGGAAAAACGCATAACTGTCCATGACTTAGCGGTCAGGTCAGCCGGGTTATCGTAAACCCCGACGTTATGTCCCACTTCATCACGAATATCGTTCCACTCCGAGCAGGCTACCTGACAGGCTTTACACCCAATACAGGTGGTGACGTCGATAAGCTTCGCCACCTCCTGCTGGTGATCCCGCGCCTGTGGCGCGGGGGTAAAACCGTTAGTGGCGGAACGACGGATAATATCTTGAGATTGGTAAGCCATAATTCGTCTCCGCTATACCTTTTCCACATTCACCAGGAAGGCCTTAAACTCCGGCGTCTGGGTGTTTGCGTCACCGACAAACGGGGTAAGGGTGTTCGCGATAAAGCCTTTCTTCGCCACGCCTTCATAACCCCAGTGAATGGGAATACCGATGGTATCCACTTCTTTGCCGTGTACGTTCAGTGTGCGAATACGCTTGGTCACCACAGCCTTGGCTTTGATATAGCCGCGGTTGGAGGAGACTTTCACGGTATCGCCCTGCACGATCCCCAGCTTGCCCGCCAGCTTTTCACCGATTTCCACAAACTGCTCCGGCTGTGCGATCGCGTTCAGCAATGCGTGCTTGGTCCAGTAGTGGAAATGTTCGGTAAGGCGGTAAGTGGTGCCGACATACGGGAATTTATCCGCTTTACCCATCGCGGCCATGTCGTCTTTAAAGACGCGCGCGGCCGGGTTCGAGACCACATTCGGGTGCAGCGGGTTAGTGCCCAGCGGTGTTTCAAACGGCTCGTAATGTTCCGGGAACGGCCCTTCCGCCATCTTATCGATAGCGAACAGGCGGCCCATCCCTTCCGGCTGCATGATAAACGGCCCCACATCGCTGCCCGGTGCTGCAGTGCTGTAGTCCGGGATATCCGCGCCGCCCCATTTCGCGCCGTCCCATTTCAGGAGCTGGCGTTTCGGATCCCACGGTTTACCCTGCGGGTCAGCGGAGGCGCGGTTATACAGGATGCGACGGTTAAGCGGCCACGCCCATGCCCAGCCGAGCGTATTGCCAAGGCCTGACGGGTCGGCATTATCGCGTTTGGCCATCTGGTTGCCGTCCGGCGTCCAGCTACCGGCGAAAATCCAGCATCCGCTGGAGGTGGTACCGTCGTCACGTAACTGGGCGAACGAACTGAGCTGCTGACCTTTTTTCACGAGGACCGTATTGGTAACCGGATCGATAATATCCGCCAGCGCCTTGCCGTTACTCTCCATTGCCACCTCTTCCGAAGCCGGTTCGTGTGGTGTGGAGTAGTTCCAGGTCATGCTCAGCACCTGTTCAGGGTTAGCACCGCCCTCTTCGGCGTACATTTTGCGCAGGCGCAGGAAGATGCCTGCCAGAATCTCACCGTCGGTGACCGCTTCCCCCGGCGCATCCTGACCTTTCCAGTGCCATTGCAGCCAGCGGCCGGAGTTGACGATGGAGCCGTTCTCTTCGGCAAAGCAGGTGCAGGGCAGGCGGAACACTTCGGTCTGGATTTTCGATGAATCAACATCGTTCGACTCGCCGTGGTTCTGCCAGAACGTGGAGGTTTCCGTGTTCAGCGGGTCGATGGTCACCAGGAATTTCAGTTTCGACAGTGCCGCCACAACTTTGTTTTTGTTCGGGAACGATGCGACCGGGTTGAAACCCTGGCAGATATAACCGTTCACCTGACCTTTAAACATCATGTCGAAATACTGCAGGACGTCGTAACTCTTGTCCCACTTCGGCAGCAAGTCGAAGCCCCAACTGTTTTCTTTCGTCGCTTTTTCGCCATAGAAGGCTTTCATCATCGAGACGAAGAATTTCGAGTAGTTGCCCCAGTAGTTCACCTGACCCTGCAACAACGGTTTTGGCGTGTTTGCCGTCAGGTAGGTTTGCAGATCCGTCTGTTTCTCGCTTGGTAGCGTCATATAACCCGGCAGGCTTTGCGACAGCAGGCCTAAGTCGGTCAGCCCCTGAATATTGGAGTGGCCGCGCAGGGCGTTAACACCGCCGCCCGCCATCCCCATGTTGCCGAGCAGCAATTGGATCATCGCCATGGTACGGATGTTCTGCGCACCAACAGAGTGTTGCGTCCAGCCCAGCGCGTACAGGAACGACGCTGTTTTGTCGTGGGCACTGGTTTCCGCGATGTATTCACAGACTTTCAGGAAGTCCGCTTTTGGCGTACCGCAGATGTTTTCCACGACCTCTGGCGTATAGCGAGAAACGTGTTGTTTCAGTAAATTCCACACGCAGCGTGGATGGGTAAGGGTGGTATCGCGCTTAGCAAAGCCCTGTTCATCCAGCTCATAGTTCCAGCTTGAACGGTCATATTTGCGTTTTTCCGCGTCATAGCCGGTAAACAGGCCATCTTCGAAGCCGAAGTCCTCACGCACGATCAGGCTGGCGTTGGTGTAGGCTTCGGTGTATTCGCGGTTGTATTTTTCATTTGTCAGCAGATACAGCAGAACCCCGGAGAGGAAAGCGATATCCGTCCCGGAACGAATGGGCGTGTAAAAGTCCGCGACCGAAGCGGTACGCGTAAATCGAGGATCGATAACGATTAATTTGGCGCCATTATGGATTTTTGCTTCCATCGCCCAGCGGAATCCCACCGGATGCGCTTCAGCAGCGTTCCCTCCCATCACGATGATGAGATTGGCGTTTTTCATATCTACCCAGTGGTTGGTCATCGCACCGCGACCAAATGTTGGAGCAAGACTTGCTACCGTTGGTCCGTGTCAGACGCGCGCCTGGTTATCCACGGCGAGCATGCCGAGGGCGCGGGTAAATTTCTGGGTTAAATAACCGGTTTCGTTACTGGATGCGGAGGCGCACAGCATACCGGTGGAGAGCCAACGGTTGACGGTGGTACCTTCGGCGTTTTGCGCGATGTAGTTGGCATCGCGGTCTTTTTTGATCAGTTTTGCGATGCGATCAAACGCGTCATCCCAGGTGATTTGTTGCCATTTGTCGGAGCCTGGCGCACGGTATTCTGGATATTTCAGGCGGCTTTCTGAATGAATAAAATCCACCAGACCTGCACCTTTCGGGCAGAGCGCGCCACGGTTGACCGGGTGATCCGGGTCGCCTTCGATATGGAAAATAGATGCTTTGGCGTTTTTCGCGCCGTCGCCGAGGCTATACATTAAAAGCCCACAGCCGACAGAACAGTATGTGCAGGTATTTCGCGTTTCACGGGTGCGCAGTAATTTGTATTGCCGCGTCTCCGCCAGTGCTACGCTTGGGGCAAAGCCCAGCGCCGCTGCCGTTGTACCTGCCATACCGCCAGCGCAGATCTTAAAGAACTGCCTTCTGCTGACCTGCATGGTTTGCTCCTTGTTTCGACATTGTCACGAGGTTTTTTTTACTTTGCGGTCGCCGCCGCAAAGGTACAAAATTGCTGTAAATCCCCTGGCCCAAAAGGGGTATGACTCAGAATACCACATTGCGGTTACGCCTGTTTTAATTCGGTTAATACAACGTGAACAAAATCCATACTGAACAATACGAAGTTGCTACTCAGATCACAGGTTCCCGCCAGGTCGCACTCTGGAAGCGCGATGATCTGCAACATTCTCATCCCGATGTGTTAGCGGAGGAAGTGCCCGTTGCGCTGGTTTATAACGGCATTTCTCATGTGGTGATGATGGCCTCCCCCAAAGACCTGGAGTGGTTTGCCGTCGGTTTTTCCCTCTCCGAAGGGATTATCGAAACCCGCCAGGAAATTTTTGGTATGGAGGTGGTGCCGTCCTGCAATGGTCTGGAAGTGCAGATTGAGCTTTCCAGCCGTCGGTTTATGGGTCTAAAAGAGCGTCGTCGCGCGCTGGCCGGGCGGACAGGGTGTGGCGTGTGCGGCGTTGAGCAACTGAACGACATTGGCAAACCCGTCGCACCACTGCCGTTTACGCAGACATTTGATCTGGCAAATTTGGACCAGGCGCTGGCGCATCTCACCGATTTCCAGCCGATTGGCAAACTTACGGGCTGTACCCATGCGGCCGCCTGGATGCTACCTTCCGGGCAACTTGTGGGTGGGCATGAGGACGTGGGGCGTCACGTGGCGCTGGATAAGCTGCTTGGTCATCGCGCCCATGAAGGGGTGTCCTGGCAGACGGGAGCGGCGCTGGTCTCCAGCCGCGCGAGCTATGAAATGGTGCAGAAATCCGCCATGTGCGGCGTGGAAATTCTGTTTGCCGTTTCCGCTGCGACCACGTTGGCCGTTGAGGTTGCTGAGCGCTGCAACCTCACGCTGGTGGGTTTTTGCAAGCCGGGCAGGGCAACGATTTATACCCATCCGCAGCGTTTGATTGCGGGTTAAGATATAAATCAGTTTTTTTGAATGTTGAGAGCAAATTCTTCCGCTTTTTGTTGATGAGGTTCAGGTCTAGTATTTATTTCATCGAGGCACAACGCCTCACCTCAACAAACATTCAGAAGGGTTTATATCATGAAAAGCATCAAAACTTTTGTCGCAGTTATCGCTCTGGCTTCTTCTTTCGGTTCATTCGCTGCACAGACAGTGACCGCAACCTCCTCCACAATGGACGGTGCAGAAGCGAAAATCGCCGCTCAGGCTCAGCAGGCTGGTGCCTCTTCTTACCACATCACCGAAGCTTTCACCGGTGACCGCGTGCACATGACCGCAGAACTGACCAAATAAGCGTAACACTGTCGAAAGAGCGCCTGCGGGCGCTTTTTTCGTTTCTGGTATTTTATTGCACGTCAGGCATGAATTGTTTTCAACGTATTGATGATGTCAGGTTGTTGTTCGAGCAGGCGTAACATTTTTAACGCAATGCCCGAGGGAAACCTGCGTTGCTGCTCCCAACTGCGCACAAGATCCACGCTCAAACCAATTGTATTGGCAAATTCCGCTTGTTTCATTCCAGCGTTTTTACGAATTGCTTTCACGTCAGGTAATGGATGACGATGGACGTGCTCAGGCGCAGGAGTACGGCGGCCTTCCTCTATCTCGACCATCTCCTGTAAGCTGTTAACCAATTGGGTAAACAATGCCTTATCCATAAACCTCTCCTCTTAAGGTTAATGACAAATTGTTATGACCACTGCTGAGACAATGTTTTTAAAAGGATTTTCTCTGACTCAGTAAGGTCATCTTTGACATTTTTCGGGTAAATGAGAACCAGATAGACTCTACCGCTGGCGAGCTTGATGTAGTAAATCACTCTAACACCACCTCGTTTTCCCATGCCCTGCCGACTCCAGCGGATCTTTTTGCATCCGCCAGTGTGGCTGATAGTGTCGCCATATTCATGGTTGTCGAGTAGAAAGCTTTGCAGCTCCTGAAATTCATCATCATCCATAAGTGCCCGACGGGCCTTACTGAATGTCGGCGTCTCAATAAACTCCATGTACTCCATTTGTTGCCTCCCTGGCGCTCGCCCCTTTATTTTATTCGTACCGCGTACTAAAAACCATTTTTATTCGTACCTGGTACTTTTTTTGTAAACGCTGCTGCATATTTTCTGGTGTTACCCGCCCACCGCCACACCTCTCTTTAGCCGCCAGTACGAAACCAATGTACTCAGCATAAACGTGCCTTCCATGACTATCGCCATGGGTGAACCTGCCAGAACATTATTGATAAGCCAGCACAGGCTGCCGCCCAGAGTGATCAGCCGTAACCCCGCTGCCGTTGGCTGAAATGCGGCAATCGTCATGAGTAAACTGCCCGCTAGCGGGAAGATATCTGTCGGATGTTGCCAGGTCAGTCCGCTGCATAGCACCGACGCACAGAGAAATCCCCCTTTTACTCTTTGGCTTGTGGTGACGATTGCCAGCAGGTATCGGCTGGCGGCCAGCGCCATCAATCCACAGGCACTGTTTTCACCGAGCAGCCAAAAATGGAACGCCAGCAGGCTGGTAGAACAGGCGAGCGTCAGCAGAGAACACTGTCGACGGATAAACTGAAAGGCCAGCAAATCCAGGCCAAACGACAGGCCCGCCAGGATCTGTGAGAGGAAAAATGGGGTCATCGCATTGCCCGCAGAGAGAACGAGGGGGCAGCATAAGACGGGCGGGCGTGTCGGTCGTTAACCTTTGTTAAGACGTGCGCGAATTCGCGACAAACTCACCGGGGAGATGCCAATGTAACTGGCGAGATCTTTTTGCGTGAGCTGTTGCTCCCAGTCCGGAAAATTGGCCTGCACGTATTGCCAGCGCTGTTCGGGATTATTGAGCAAAAACATCTGCTCTTTCTTTTCCTTGTAGATCACCTGTTGGCTGAGCAGAGCCAACCGCGCAGTAAGGTGCTCGGGTTTATCGAGCAGACGCAGCGGGATTTCACAAAGCCTGCCTGGGGTCAGCATTTGCAGGCTGTAATCCGCCACCGATCCGGTAAGCCAGCTCAGGTAGAGAAAACAGCATTCACCGGCGAAATAGAACTCTTTCACTTTTTCCTGGCCCTGTGCGGAGTGATATACCGCCCGGGCAGTCCCTTCCTGTAACCAAAACAGACTGTGTTGTGGCTCCCCTTGCCGTTGCAGAGTCTCCATTGCCGACATGCTGCGCATGCGTCCAAATTGCTGCAAGGCGGTGAGCCAGTCTGTGGTCATTTTCCTCTCTCTTTTTATGTTCAGATAATTTGAAAGATAAATGCAAATCATTCCGCTGTCTGTTGATGGGGTTAAGGTCTATTATTTATTTCATCGAGGCGAAGCGCCTCATTCCAACAAACAATCAGAAGGGTTTATATCATGAAAAGCATCAAAACTTTTGTCGCAGTTATCGCTCTGGCTTCTTCTTTCGGTTCCTTTGCTGCTCAGACAGTAACCGCAACTGACTCTACACTGTCTGGTGCAGAAGCGAAAATTGCCGCTCAGGCACAACAGGCTGGCGCCTCTTCATACCAGATTACCGAAGCTTTCAGCGGTAACCAGGTTCATATGACCGCTGAACTGACAAAATAAGTTTTCCCGCATTGCCGCTGTCCCTGACTCTTCGGAGCGGGGACAGGTTATTTCCCCGCTGTTTTTGCTCTCCCTTTTCTGAATCCTCCTCCCGTATGCCTCTTTTACGTTAAAAAATGAGGTTACAATCACAAAATTACCATCCTTCTAAAAGCCTTAATCGCAGTTTTATTTCTCCGAAATATTTCAAATCGCCTTCTTTTATAACTCAATGATTGGAAAGGAATTAATAAAAATACTGTGAGTTGAATCTCACTGTGTTTTTGTGATTAAAGTCGCAAATAAAAGCCATTTAACATATGTGTCAATGGTTGGTTGACGGAAAATTATCGATAAAATGTGACTTTCATTGCAAATATACCTCTTGAAGTCAGGGAAAAATATTCCCACGGGAAGTCAACGGGGAATTTGCGATGAGAATCGGTGTAGTCATTAGCGGTGGTGATGTATCGGGAATAAATAACTTTATTTTCCAGATCGCAAGACTGATGCAGGCAGACATTACTCTGTTCAATGGCGGAATACCTGGTTTACTTGAAAAGAAGCATAACGAAATCGCCTGGCGCGATTTGGTGGATTTCTCTATTGCCTCAATCCCCATTATTACCTCGGGTCGTACAACCCGAAAATTACTACGAAGCGAATATGAAATAATTGCAAAAAAATTAAGGTCGCTACGTATTGATGTACTGGTTATGGCGGGCGGTGATGGATCGCTGCAATTTTTAAATACGCTGAGCGAATTTGATGTGAATTGCTTTGGTGTCGGCATGACAATTGATAACGATGTCTATGGCAGTGATTATTCCATTGGATTTTCTACCGCCTGCGAACAAATTATTAAGGAAGTTTCCCGACTCAGGAATACCGGTCGGGCGTTACCCGGCCGTGTCTTTATGGTAGAGGTCCTGGGAGGATACTGTGGGGAGCTGACGCTGCAATCAGCGATAAAAAGCAATGCGGATATTGCCCTTATACCGGAGTGCCAGATCCCAATTGATGAGTTATCTCAACGCATTACAGACCGTCTTGCCAGCCAGAACAGTGTCGTTATTTTATGTTCAGAAGGTTACACCAGAGAGTACACGCCGGGCTTTCAGGGGGCTATCGACACCATGATCAAGCAGCTTGAACCGCGAATTGGCGTGCGTATTCGTAAAACGATTATTGGTTATGGTTTACGTAACGGTGACCCTACCTGCGAGGAGATTTATCAGGGCACTATCATGGCCAGTGAAGTGGTTCGTTGTATTCAATCTGGTATGAAGAATAAAGCCATTATTATCAATTCGAGTAATAAACCTATCCCTATTGATCTTATTAGTATGAAAAAACGTCTGGTAGACACAGAAGGACATCATTACAAACTGGCCAAACAACTCAATATTATTTGAGGAGATTTACATGCTTAAAGTTCTTTGCGTATGTGGCTGCGGCCTCGGCTCCAGCTTTGCGATCGAAATGAGCGCAAAAGCAGTGCTGAAAAAATTAGAAATTCCGGCAAAAGTTGAACACACAACCGTTTCTGAAGCTGGTGCATTTAAGTCCGATATGATTTTGACGCAAAAAGTCTTTGCCGACATTTTAACGGCGGATGCCAGTGAAGAAGAAATCAGCCGTGTCGTTGTACTTAATAAATTGACCGATAAAGAGGAAATCGAGCAGAAGATTATCGCATTCTTAAAAATGCATAACATGAAGGTAACTGACCATGAATAGCTTCATTGAATTTATCGTCAAAGATCTACTCGGGCAGGCGTCAATATTAATTGCCTTTATCGCCATGCTCGGTTTGATCTTACAAAAGAAATCACCGGGAAAAATTGCCGAGGGGACATTTAAAACGCTGCTCGGTTTCTTAATCATGATGGCCGGTATCAATATCATCGTCGCCACATTGACCTTCCTGAATGATATTTTCACCCACGGTTTCGGGATGAAAGGCTACATCACTGATGTGGCGGCCATCGCCGGGCTGGCGAACCGCGAACTGGGTTCAGAAGTGGCGCTGACGCTGATGGTCATTTTCGCAGTCAATATCATCATTGCCCGCCTGACACCGCTGAAATACATCTTCCTCACCGGACAAGCATTGCTATGGATGGCAACCATCGGGGCGGTTATTGGCTATAAAGCCGGTCTGACCGGGCTGCCGCTTATCCTCACGGGCGGTATTTTTGGCGGCGCGATGGCGGTACTGATGCCTGCGCTGGCACAACCGGTGGTCAGACGCATTACCGGTTCTGATGATGTGGCGCTGGGACACTTCTGTACCATCGGCTACCTGGTGCAGGCCGCAGTGGCGAAAGTGGTCGGTAAAGGTTCCCGCTCAACGGAAGATCTGCAACTGCCGGATAACTTTAAATTCCTGCAGGATACCTACCTGGCCATGGCGGTGGTGATGGTACCGATGTACCTGATCCCGGCCGTGGCTGCGGGGCCGGAATACATCTCTCAGTTCTCCCATGGCGTGAACTTCCTGATGTACGCCTTCATGCAATCCATCCAGTTTGTGGCCGGGGTATTCGTTCTTTACAGCGGTGTTCGTCTGCTGTTGAACGAACTGGTGCCCGCTTTCCGTGGTATCGCCATGCGCATCGTCCCGGACGCTAAACCGGCGCTCGATTGTCCGGTGCTGTTTCCCTACGCCCCGAACGCGGTCATTGTCGGCTTCCTGGCCACCACCGTTGGTTCGATTATTGGCATGTTGGTCTTTCCGATGTTTGGTCTGGCGATGATTCTGCCAGGACTGCTGACCAACTTCTTTGCGGGCGGCACGGCGGGCGTCTTTGGTAACGCACTGGGTGGCCGTCGTGGCGCGGTTATCGGCGGCGTTGTCCACGGTCTGTTTATTACTTTCCTGCCCGCCATCCTGGTGCCAATGTTGGAAAGTTACGGTTTCACCGGGGTGACATTCAGTGACTCTGATGTCATCAGCTCTGGTCTGGTGCTGGGGCATGCCTTCCAGAATAACTGGCTGTTTGTCGGTCTGTTTATTGTCTTTGTCGCGTTCCTTGCCTGGTTCGTTAATGGCAACTCAGCTAAACCAAAAGGGGAGAAAGTCCATGAGTCTGCATAATTTCACAGCGTTGTTAGAAATTGCCAAAGCACGTCAATTTAAAGCTGTCGGTTCCTTTAATTTGCACTGTCTGGAAATGTTGCCTGCTTTTTTTAAAGCAGCAAAGCAAACGAACAGCCCGTTAATGATTCAGATATCAACCGGAACGGCGCAATATCTGGGATATCAATTACTGGTTGATTCCGTGCGCTCATTATCAGCAAGTGAAAATGTGCCTACCTGTTTGCACTTGGATCACTGTTCGGATATTAACGCGATTCAAACGGCGATTGATGCCGGATTCAGTTCAATAATGTATGACGGTTCGCATCTGGATATTGATGAGAATATTGCCAGAACCCGTATTGTGGTGGAGATGGCGCGACCACGTGATATTTCGGTCGAGGCCGAATTAGGCGCAATTGGCGGTTCGGAAGACGGTAAAGCCGTTGCCGAAGAGGATATCTGCTTCACCACCGTGGAAGACGCGAAGCGTTTTGTCGAGGAAACCCACGTGGACATGCTGGCGGTTTCGGTCGGCACGGTGCATGGGCTATATACCGGTAAGGCGCAGATCCAGCATCAGCGTTTGCAGGAGATAAGCGCCGCCACAGGGACGCCGCTGGTGCTGCATGGCGGGACCGGTGTGAGCGACGAGGATATGCGCAAAGCCGTAACCGAAGGGATCAATAAAGTGAATGTCGGCACGGAGATGAATGTACAGTGGGTTGGCCAGTGCAAATCGACCTTTGAAAAAGGAAAGGTGAATGATAGCGTGCGGAAGTTTTTGATTCCGGCGAACGACGCCGTCACCCAGGTGCTGGTCGAGAAAATGAATTTATTTAAATAATCCTGCATTACTACGTTAATTTTATTCCATAACCCTGGTGCTCCGGCACACGTCGGGGCGGGAGTGAGCCATGTTTGAATCATTGAAGTCGTTGTGGAAAAAAGATGATACGACGCTGGAAGAATATGACAAGCAGGCACAATTGCTGGCGGTCGATATAAAATCACTCGAAGGTAATCTGGCGGAGGATCCGCGAAATAGCGATGTCCAAAAACAATTAATGCTGCTATATAACCGGGCATTAAATGTCTTTGTTAAAAGTAAACAATATCGCCATGAAGTGGATTCTCTCTTTATTCGTATCGACGAGTTGCGCAATATTATTCGGCGTAATATTTAGGGAGAACAGATGACGATTAAAGATCTTCTTATCGAAGCGGATGCGATTCAGGTTGGCGTAACGGAAAAGGACTGGCGGCAGGTGATTCGGCTTGCCGCCCGCCCGCTGATTGACGGGGGCTATCTGGAGGCACGCTACGGCGAGGCAGTGATCGACAGCACGCTGGAGCATGGCGCGTACTATGTCTTTGATGAGGGCATCGCCATGCCGCATGCACGCCCGGAATGCGGCGTGAAACGGGACTGCTTTAGCCTGGTGTTGTTGCAGGAACCGATTCGCTTTGGCGAAAGTGAAGCGGCGGATATTGTTATTATGTTCGGGGCGCGCGACAGCAATGCGCACATCGAAGAAGGTATTCGCGCCATTGTGCATCTGCTGGACAGTGATGACACGATGGCGGCGCTCCGGGCGGCACGGACAAGGGAGGAGGTGGTAGCGCTGCTATGACTACGCAAATAAAAACGGTCGTACTGGTCAACGGTGTACCGGCATCGGGCAAAACCACGGTAACACGTCAGTTGTCGGAACGGTTTTCGCTGCCGGTTCTGACCATCGATGACATCAAAGAGCCATTTATGGCGCAGTTTAGTGAAATAGACCGGGCGTTTAACCGCAAGCTGGGCTGCGCGGCCTATGACGTCATCTGGTCAATTATTCGTAATGCGCCAGCAGGCTGCCCGTTTCTTGTCGACGCCTGGTTTGGTTTTCAGCCGAAGGAGAAGCTGGTTGAGTATCTGGAGAAGGCCGGGGTGACACGGATCCTCGAAGTCTGGAACGCGGTCGCCCCTGACGTGGCCGTCGCACGTTATGCACGGCGTCTTGGCGAGCGTCGGGTTGGTCATCCTGGCGAAGAGTACCTGCCGGAGCTGGCGGTACTGGCCGCCAAAGCCGAACCGATGGCGCTCGGCCCGGTGTTTCGCTTTGAACAGGGAAGGGAAGACGGGTACACCCGCCTGTTTGCCTGGATGGGCGAGCATTTGCGGGCCTGAATCAATACGGTATAGCGCCTGCGGGCGCTTTTATGCCACTCCTGCCAGGCGCAACAGCGCGGTGACCACGGCGGCAGAGAGGATCACCACGATAAGCGGCATTTTGCGCCAGGCGAGAAACAGGGCAAACATCACTCCCAGCACGCGGGCCATACCGGCGAAATGTTCGCCTTCATATAGCGTTGCCGCCAGCGCCACGGCGAACAGTAACGTGGTCGCCGCATCGGATAACAGTGCCTGGGCGCGTTCTGACAGCGCCAGTTTATTGCCAAGCCGGGCGCCGCCAAAACGCATCAGGTAAGTACCCACCGACAGTACTGCAATACCGATAATGACCAGCATGGTATTCGCCATTATTTCTTCCTCGTCAGCAGGCCAAATAAAGAAATCAGCACCGGCAAGCCCACGGGGGCAAAAGGCACGGCGGCAAGGGAGAGAACGGCTCCGCTGGCAGCGCGAATCAGTGTGGTTTTCTTTTTCAGTGCGGGCAGCACCAGCGCCAGCAGAATAGCCGGGAAGACCGCATCCAGCCCGATGGTTTCCGGGGCGGGTAGCAGTTTTCCAACCCCTGCGCCAACAATAACGCCAAGCGGCCAAAGCAGGGCAACACCCATCCCACACAGCCAGTAGGCGGCTTTACGCTGTTCCGGTGTCGGTTGTGCCAGGCCAAACACGACACTTTCATCATTCATAATGTGACAGCCGAAGAAAGCCTTCGCCCGCGTGCCCACCAGGTCGCGCACCGTGACGCCAAAGGGAAGATGGCGGGCATTCACCAGCAACCCGGCAAGCGCCGCCGCCAGCGGATTGCCGCCGCTGGCGACAATGCCGATAAACATGAATTCGGAGGCGCCAGCCAAAACCAGCGTGGAAAGGGCAAGGGGAACCCACAGTGGAAAACCGTAGGCCATCGCCAGTGAACCGTAGGAGATGCCGACCACGCCAACCGCCAGACAGACCAGCAAGATGGCTCTGATCGTATCGCCTGTAAGATTTGAGAAGTTGTGTTTGTACATACAATTTTTTGGCTATATCGAACGAATATTCATTATAATGAACACATCGGGTTCGTTTTTCAAGAAGAACGATTCGTTCATTTTATAGAACACTGGAGCCGTGTAATGACACAGCCTATTAGCGTGATCGCCAAAAGTCTGGTACGAGAACGCCTGCGAACCGGGCTTTCACTGGCGGAAATTGCCCGCCGTGCCGGAATTGCCAAATCCACACTTTCCCAGCTTGAGGCCGGCAACGGCAACCCGAGTATTGAGACTCTGTGGTCTCTGTGCGTGGCGCTGGATATCCCCTTTGCCCGCCTTCTGGAGCCGCAGGCCGCCAAAACACAGGTCATTCGCCGTGGCGAGGGGACGAAAGTGGTCGCCGAACTGGCGCATTACCAGGCGACACTGCTTGCAACCTGCCCGCCGGGGGCGCGACGCGATATCTATTTTCTTGATACTCAACCCGGTGCTGACCGTATTTCGCAGCCGCATCCGCCCGGTTCAGTTGAGCACATTATCGTGACCCGTGGCCGGGCGATGGTGGGGCTGACGGAAGCGCCAGAAGAATTAAGTGAAGGTGACTACATCTGTTACCCGGCGGATCTGCCACATATTTTTAAGGCGCTGGAGCCGGATACCCAGGCTATTCTGGTGGCGGAACAGAATTAAGTTATCCCTGCGTGTTTTGCTGACACGCAGGTCATTTATCGCCTGCTTCTCTCTAATTCACCCTCATTAATAGTACGAATAACGCCTGCAAATACAGCTTTCCGCTTTTTATCCTGCCATTTTTGTTTGGTTCCGTTTTGCCTGGAAACATGAGATTGATGTCACTCTTCAAACGGTATGCGGTTCGTATACTTCTATTGTGATTTCGGGGTTTATTATGTTTCTTGAAGAACGAAGACATCGTATCTGGCAATATTTGAATGAAAATGAACGTGGGAATGTTAATTATTTTTCCACGCTTTATGGCGTGTCTAAAGAAACGATACGCAGTGATTTAAATATTTTAGCGGAAATGGGGCTGGTGAAACGGTGCCACGGCGGGGCAATTATTTTGCGGCGAAGTTTGCAGGCAGAATTGATCTCCGAGACAGGGCCGGGATTTGAAGTTTTACTCCAGCAAATAGACCACCGTAAACCGCAGAACGATCATCAACAAAAAGGAAAAACCATGCAGGGTAAGGTCTGTGTTTTCGGTTCATTTAATGTCGATATTGTTGCGCGAGTAGAGCGCTTTCCACGTGGTGGCGAGTCCTTGCTGGCCCTGGCCAGCAGCCTGGGGCCGGGCGGTAAAGGCGCCAATCAGGCCACGGCGGCAAGTAAGGCCGGGGCAAAAGTGCATTTTGCGGCGAAAGTGGGTAAAGACCAGTTTAGCCAACTTGCTGCCGACCATTTAAATGCGTCCGAAATTCACTCTTATACCTTGTATCAATCCGACAGTGAGCCTACCGGTAATGCAATTATTTATGTCTCGCAGGAAAATGGCGAGAATATGATTGCCATTTATTCGGGTGCCAATAAAACCATTACGCACAGTGAAGTTCAGGCTATTTCTTCTGAATTATCTTCATCGGATGTACTGTTGGTGCAACTGGAAAATAACCTTGATGCTACTGTGGCATTAATTCAAATTGCCCATGAGCTTGGTAAGACAGTCATTCTTAATCCGGCGCCGTGCTCTGATGAGATAATTTCATGCTTGCCGTTTGTTGATGTCATTACTCCTAATGAAACCGAGGCGTCTTTATTATCCGGCGTTGAGGTTCGCGATATCGATACCGCAAAAGAAGCGGCATTAATTATTGCCGGAATGGGGGTGAAAAAAGTCCTCATTACGATGGGATCACGCGGCGCATTGTTACTGGATAACAAACAATTTAGCCATATTCGCGCTTTCCCTGCCGTTACCGTCGATACCACCGGTGCCGGCGATGCGTTTAATGGCGCGCTGGCAGCGTCACTTGCCGCCGGAAACAGTCTGGTTCAGGCCGCGACCTGGGCCTCTGCATTTGCCTCTCTCGCCGTTGAGCTGGAGGGCGCATCCAATATGCCTGACTTCGAACAGGCAACAACACGACTCCGTACTCACAACTAATTCAGGACGAGAAAATGAAAACCATTAACGGTATTGTTCCGGTCATGTTGACCCCTTTCACGGCCGATGAGCAGATTGACTACCCGGCGCTGGCGAAACTGATCGACTGGTATCTGGAGAAAGGCGTCGACGCGCTGTTTGCCGTTTGCCAGTCCAGCGAAATGCAGTTCCTTTCCTTGCAAGAGCGTGTAGAGCTCGCCCGCTTTGTGGTGCAGCACGTTGATGGACGTATTCCGGTGATCGCCTCCGGCCATATCAGCGATGATATCGCCGCGCAAAAAGAAGAGTTGCTGGCGATGGCGCAGACCAACATTGATGCGCTGGTACTGGTCACTAACCATCTTGATCCGCGCAACGAGGGGAGCGAGACCTTTTTTGCCACCCTGAATACGCTTCTCGACGCCCTGCCAAAAGAACTGCTGCTGGGGCTTTATGAATGCCCGGCGCCGTATCGTCGTCTGCTGACGGATGATGAATTTAGCTGGTGCGCCAACAGTGGTCGTTTTGTGGTGCTGAAAGATGTGAGCTGCGATCTGCCGACTGTCGAACGCCGCGTCAAACTGGCGCAGGGCACCCCGCTGAATGTTATCAATGCCAATGCCGCCATCGCCTGGCCTGCCATTCTGGCGGGTTCGCAGGGGTTCAGCGGTGTGTTCACTAATTTCCATCCAGAGCTGTATAGCTGGTTGTGGCATAACGGCAAAACGCAGCGCGCACTTGCCGACGAACTGGCGATTTTCCTCTCGCTGGGTGCCGTAACCGAGACCCTTGGCTACCCCAAAAACGCCAAAATCTATCACCAGCGTCTGGGGACGTTTGACGATGTGACCTGCCGGGTAAACAAAGATGATGTGCTGGCGAAATTCTGGGGGCTGACGGTGATCCTCGATCAAATCCGTGCAGGCACTGAGCTTTGGCAGACGCGCCTTGCGCGCTAATGCGGAGAGACTGTCATGATTGTGACCAGCCTTCAGACCTGGCCTGCCCAGGCCAGTGCGTATCATCCGGTCTTTCGCCGGGCGCTGGAATTTATCGCGCAGCACGATTTTCGGCATGAGAAGCCGGGGAAAATCGACATTATTCCGGGAAAACTTTTCTGCCTGTTGCAGGAGATGGACAGCGTGCCATTCAGCGATGCGCGTCCGGAATCACACCGCCAGTTTATCGATATTCAGTACCTCATTTCCGGCCATGAAGTGATGGGAGTGAGCTCGGTGAGTAGCGGTAAACATAGCGTCGTGGAAGACCGTACGCCTGAACAGGACATTCTGTTCTGGCAGGTTAATGAGGATGAAAACCCGGTGACGCTGACCCCGGGTATGTTTGCCATTTTTTTCCCTGATGACATCCACCGCCCGTGCGCCCACCAGCCTGGCGATGCGCCATGCCATCTGCGTAAAGCGGTTATCAAAATTCACCGTGAACTTCTGGAGGAAACGGTATGAGTACTGTGCAATCTCCCGCTGAATCCGTTGTTAAGGCACCTGAACTTTCGCGTCGCCGCTGGGGCATCATCTTTATTCTATTGCTGGCGGCGGTGGTGAACTATCTGGATCGCGCCAACCTCAGTATCGCCAACACGACGATTTCACAAGAGTTTGGTTTTTCTGCGACCCAAATGGGGCTGCTGCTCTCTGCGTTTTTGTGGCCATACGCGCTGGCGAACCTGCCTGCCGGTTGGCTGGTTGACCGCTTTGGTCCGAAAAAGATGTTTACCGGCGCGCTGGGGATGTGGTCGGCAGTGACCTTCCTGATGGGGTTTGTTAATACTTACAGCTTCTTCTATGGCCTGCGTATGCTGCTGGGAATTGCGGAATCACCGTTCTTCACCTCCGGCATTAAAATTACCCAGAGCTGGTTCTCGGAAAAAGAGCGTGGTCTGCCTACCTCTATCATCAACACCGGTTCGCAAATTGCGAATGCGATTGCACCGCCGCTGCTGACCATACTGCTGCTGTGGGTGGGCTGGCGAGGCATGTTTATTGCCGTAGGGCTGTTAGGTCTGCCGTTGATTCTGGCCTGGCTGAAATTTTATCGCGATCCTGATGCGCGTGAAGCGATGCAGATCCACACCGGGCAGGTGACTAACGCCGCATCGGACGAACCAAAAGGGAACTGGGGTACGTTATTTCGCAACAAGACGACCTGGTGCATGATTGCCGGTAACTTCTGCATTATGTTCACCATTTGGGTCTACCTGACCTGGTTGCCGGGATACCTGGAAAAATCCCTTGGCTTTAGCCTGAAACAAACTGGCCTGATCGCCTCGGTACCTTTCTTCGCCGGGATTCTTGGGGTGTTATGTGGCGGTACGCTGTCTGACCGTCTGGTGCGCAGAGGCGTTTCTGCGGTGACGGCGCGTAAGGTTCCGATCGTGTTAGGGGCCGGGATGGCGGCCTGCTTCGTGATGCCGATTCCGTTCGTGAGCGATACCACAACCGCGATTACATTGCTGACGCTGGGCTATTTCTGTTCACAGATGCCTTCCGGTGTTATCTGGACGCTGGCGACGGATATGGCGCCGAAGGGGCAGGTGGCTTCGTTAGGGGCTATCCAGAACTTTGGTGGTTTCCTCGGAGCCGCGCTGGCACCGATCGTCACCGGTATCATTCTGGATGTGACCGGTCAGTTCACCAATGTCTTTATTCTTGGCGGTTGTCTGTTGTTTATGGGCGCCTGTTTCTACGGCTTCTTTGTGCGTAAACCGATTCGTTAATCACAGTTGATACCGTAAAAATAAGAAGCCCGACGGACAGCCGCCGGGCTTTTTTTATTCGCTTGACCCTTCCTGAACGCGTTTGCCGGCGGCCTACAAAACGACGGTTTCGCATAATAGCTCCCCCTGCGGGGAGCTATCACGTTTTACGCCAGGTAAAACACCTCTTTCAGCTCTGCGCTTACCGGGCTGTTGTCCGGGTTGGAGGGCATCACATCGCGCATGTGCTTCCACCAGCGCTGGCACACCTCGGTGTTGGCCACCGCGTTCCAGCGCTCTTCGGACTCAATTTCTACCGTCGCGAACAACAAGTTACGTTCTTTATCGAGATAAATCGCGTAATGGTGCGCGCCATGCGCTTTCAGCACCGCCTCCAGCTCGGGCCAGATAGGGCTATGGCGACGTTCATACTCTTCGTGTGCATCGGGGTTAACCTGCATCACAAAGGCCTTGCGGATCATAATGCCTCCAGGTAGAGCTCGCGGACTTCGTCGCGGCTTGCGGTGCGTGGGTTGCACGGCGCGCAGGGGTCTGCCAGCGCTTTGTCCAGCCAGCCTTCGATATCCTCTTTGGTGACGCCCAGTTTACTGAAACCAGACGGAATACCAACGCGCGCGCTGAGATCGCGAATCGCCTGAATCGCCGCCATGCTCGCCGCTTCGTCGCTCATGCCACGGGTATCAACCCCCATCGCCTGCGCGACGCGCGCGAAACGTGCCACGGCATTCGGGCGGTTAAAGTTTTCGATGATTGGCAGCAGGATAGCGTTACAGACGCCGTGCGGCAGGTTGTGAGTTGCACCCGGCTGGTGGGCGAGGGCATGCACCAGGCCAAGACCGGCACTGTTAAATGCCATCCCCGCCAGGTACTGGCCAAAGGCCATTTGTTCGCGTGCTTCCAGGTTGTGGCCATCATCGACGGCTTTCGGTAGCCACAGGTTGATCAGGCGAATGGCTTCCAGCGCATTGGCGTCGGTCAGTGGATGTGCGCCAATGGAGACAAAGGCTTCAACCGCGTGGGTCAGGGCGTCCATACCGGTTGCGGCAGTGACAGAGGCCGGGATTTCCAGCATCACGCTGGCATCGTCCACGGCAATATCCGGGATGATATTCGGGTCGATGATGACCTCTTTCACCTGGCGGGCGGAGTCGATGATAACCGCGTTGCTGGTCATCTCAGCGGCGGTTCCGGCGGTGGTGTTGATGGCAACCAGGGGGACGCCCGCGTTTTTCACTTTGCCCACGCCGGAATAGGCGGTGGACGGGCCTGGGTTGGCGGTGAGGATTTTCACGGCTTTCGCGGTGTCGATCGGGCTACCGCCGCCGAAGGCGATAACGTAATCGCAGCCCGCGGCTTTGTACGCCGCATAGCCTTTTTGCACCAGCTCTTCGGTCGGGTTCGGGAAAACCTCATCGAACAGGTGATACGCCATCTGGTGCGCTTTCAGCGCCGCAAACAGGCTATCGAGCAGGCCGAGTTTGACCAGTTGACCATCAGTGACAATCAGCGCTTTACCCCACTGTTTGCCTGCGACCAGGTTGACCATATCGCCGATTGCGCCCGCGCCATGCAGGCTGATTTTGGGAAGGGCTAACATAAAGCTCATCATATTCTCCTTAACATTGATTTTGGTAAATCCTGTTCCCCTCACCCTAACCCTCTCCCCAAAGGGGCGAGGGGACTGCCCGGTGCGGTCCAGTACACGGGAGCCAAACAACGGCTCAGCGCGGTTTTCACCCTCTCCCAAAAGGGGCGAGGGGACTGTCCGGTACGGCCCAGTGCACGGGAGCCAAACAACGGCTCAGCGCGGTTTTCACCCTCTCCCCTTTGGGGAGAGGGCAGGGGGGAGGGGCAAATTAAATGCGCCTGCGCTGCATAATCCGGCGGTAAATAATCGGCAGTGAAATCACCACGATCAGCATCGCGCCGACGATAATCGACATCACAATCCCCGGTACATTGAGCAGGCTCAGACCAAAGGTCACCAGCCCCATCAGGAAGGCGGCAATCACCACGCCCACCATGCTGCCGGAACCACCAAGAATATTGACGCCGCCCAGCACCGCCATCGTTACTACCGCCAGTTCCCAGCCCATGGCAATCGTCGGGCGGGTACTGCCCAAACGCGAAGTGAGCAGCACAGACGCCAGACCTGCCATCAGGCCCACCAGCGCGAACAGAATCAGGTTGTGGCGTTTCACATTGATACCGGAATACCACGCGCCGGTTGGGTTATTGCCGATGGCGTAAGTGCGGCGACCAAAGTTGGTGCGGTGCAAGACAAAGGCGAAGACTGCGGCAAGCACAATAAACAGCGCAAACTCGAAGGACAGCGCGCCGAAGACATAGCCCTGGCCGAACCAGGCGAAGCTCTCCGGATACGCATTGAGCGCCTGATCGCCGAGCAGGATGTAAGTGATGCCGCGGTACAGACTCATGGTCCCGATGGTGATAACGATGGAGGAGAGGTTAAAACGCGTCACCAGGAAGCCATTGAACAAGCCGCACAGCAACCCCACGCCCAGCCCCACGCAGACCAGCAGTGCGGTATCCATACCTGCGGCGGCGCAAAAGCCCATTACCGTTGAGCTGAGCGCCATGGTGGAGGCCACCGACAGATCAATCTCACGGGCGATAATCAGCATCGCCATTGGCAACACGATGATCGCTTTTTCCGTGAAGTTGAAGGTCGCGTCGGACAAGTTCCAGATATTAAGGAAATAGGGTGACGCCAGGGCGTTAGCGATAAACACCGCGAGGGTCACCGCCAGCAAAAAGCCTTCCCAGCACATCAGACGCTGCCAGAACGGGGTGGCGGCGGGAACGCTTTTCATGGCGTCGGAAGTCAGCATTTTTGTCATGATTTCACCGCCAGTTTTTGTCGGGCCAGGGCCGCATCGCGCAGGATTAAACGCCCTTTACGCTTGTTGCCACGTTCATTGAGCAGAACCGCAATGACAATCACCGAACCGGAAATCGCCATCTGCCAGAAGGGGGAAATACCGATGACCGGTAGCGCATTGTTGATAACGCCAAGGAACAGCGCGCCCAACAAACATCCCAGCACGCGGCCTGTGCCGCCCATGGTGCTGATGCCGCCAATCACACAGGCTGCCACGACCTGCAGTTCAAAACCGTTAGCCACATCGACATACGCCACGGCGAAGCGGGAAATCCACAAATAACCACAGAACCCCGCCAGCGCGCCGGACAGACAGAAACTGACGAACTGCATTTTCCCGGCGTTGATCCCGGTGTAATACGCCGCCGTGGCGTTGCCGCCTGCGGTGTAGAGTGCGCGCCCTGTCCGGCTGTAGCGCAGGAAGTAACCCACCACAAACAGCGCGGCGATGGCGCACCAGCTCAGCAACGGCAACCCGAGCAGCGACGAGCGCGGCAGACCGAGGAAATCGGCGCTCATCTGGTGGGAGTTAATCCAGCCGCCGTCAGAGAGCAAAAATATGATGCCGCGATAGATGCTCATCGTGCCGAGCGTCACCACAATCGCCGGAATCCCCATCTTCCAGACCAGCAGGCCGTTGATGATGCCCATCACGAGACCGAGCGCGGTGGCCAGAATTAGCAGCGCCCAGACCGGAATATCCGGATGGTGGAAGTTGAGCAGCGCGACGATCATCCCGGTCAGCGCGAGGTTGGCTGCCATCGACAAATCAATGCCTTTGGTCAGCAGAACCATCATCTGCCCAAGCGCGAGGATGATAAGAATAGAGGTGTCGTTAAACATCTCCACCAGGTTGCCGGGGCCGATAAATGACGGCACGCGGCTGCCGATGGCGAGCACCATCAGCACGATAACCCCGCCCAGCAGGGCCTCGCGGTGTTTCAGGAGTTGTTGCCACATTATGCTGCCTCCTTACCGGCGCCGCTGGCAGCGCTGACGATGATTTCCGCCGTGGCTTCGCCGGCCTGATATTCAGCGACCATGAGCCCTTCGTGCATCACGATGATCCGGTCGGCCATGCCCATCACTTCCGGCAGTTCCGAGGAGACCATAATCACCGCCAGCCCGTGGGAGACCAGTTCGGACATAAACTGGTGTACCGCCGCTTTCGAGCCGATGTCGATGCCTTTGGTCGGTTCGTCGAGGATAATCACGTCCGGGTGGGTGGCGAGCCATTTGCCGATCACCACCTTCTGTTGGTTACCGCCAGAGAGGGTTTCGACCGCCTGTTTCCAGCTAAAGGCTTTCACCTGCAGTCGTTTGGCGTATTCGTCCGCCAGCGCCCACTCTTTGGCGTCGTTGAGCACGCCATTGGGGTTGAGTTTGCTAAGCTGCGGCAGGCTGATGTTCTGGGCGATAGGCAATTCAATAATCGCCCCCTGCTTTTGCCGCTCTTCCGGCACACAGACAATCCCGGCCTGAATGGCATCGGCGGGCTGCTTGAAATGGACCGCTTTGCCGTTCAGGACTATCTCGCCCGAAGACGGGCGCGAGACGCCGGAAAGCGCCTGCATCAGTTCGGTACGACCGGCGCCCACCAGACCGTAGAAGCCGAGGATCTCCCCTTTACGCAAAGAGAAATCAATATGGGCAAATTCGGTCGGGTGGCAGAGGTCTTTGACTTCCAGCACCGTTTCGCCCATCTCGCAGGCCACTTTCGGGTAGGTCTGGGTAATGGAACGCCCTACCATCATCGCCACCATCCGTTCTTCGGTGATCTCCTGCATGGCGCCGGAGCCGATCCATACGCCGTCGCGCAGAATGGTGTAGTGATCCGCCAGTTCGAAGATTTCATCAAACTTGTGCGAGATAAACAGAATGGATTTACCCTCTTGTTTTAAACGCTCAACGATTTGATAAAACTCCAGAATCTCGTGCTGTGAGAGGGCGGCGGTCGGTTCGTCGAGGATGACCACCTGCGCTTCAAACGACAGCGCACGGGCAATCGCCACCATATGGCGCTGGGCGATACTCAGCGTCTTGAGCGTGGCGCGCGGATCAATCTGCACTTCCAGGCGGGTCAGAATATCCCGCGCTTTCTGGTGCATGGCAGGCCAGTCGAGCTTTTTCAGCAGACCTTTATAGATGTACTGACCAACGAAAATATTCTCCGTGACGGACAGTTCGTCGAACAGCACGGTTTCCTGGTGTATGGCGGTAATCCCCACCTTGTGCGCTGATTCCGGGGTCGGAAGCTGGATGGGAATAGCTTTGTAGAGAATTTCGCCCTCTTCAGGCTGGTAAATACCGGTCATGACTTTGACCAGCGTGGACTTGCCCGCGCCATTTTCACCGATAAGCGCGGTGACTTTGCCGGGCCAGAGGTCGAGCTGTACGTTCTCAAGGGCACGCACACCAGGGAAAACCTTGGTGATGCCTTTGAGCGACAGCAGGGGTGTGGATGCCGTCATGATGTTCTCCATAAAATTCCCCCTCACCCTAACCCTCTCCCCAAAGGGGCGAGGGGACAAACACCCCCTCTCCCTTTCAGGGAGAGGGCCGGGGTGAGGGTATTGGGATTAGAAAATTTTCGAGAACTTATCAATGTTGCTGGCGTCGTAGACGAACGGCTCTGCCATTGCGCCGTTGCCGTCAGCATCCAGCTTCACTTTGCCGAGCTTGCCCATATTGGCCTCGGTTTTCGTCGCTGTCCCTTTCACCAGATCGTCTGCCAGATAAGTAGCGGCATAGCCCAGATCGATCGGGTTCCAGATAGCGAAGCTTTTCGTTGCCCCGGATTTGACTGCACCCGCCATTTCAGACGGCAGGCCCAGACCCGTTACGTACACTTTGCCGATTTTGCCCTGGTCTTTCACCGCCTGCGCGGCGGCCACGATGCCCACCGATGACGGGGAGACAATCACTTTCAGATCCGGGTACGATTTCAGCAGACCCACCGCTTCGCGGTAGCTCTTATCAGACAGATCGTCGCCATAGGCAACGGTCACCAGATTGACGGACGGGTACTTCGGCAGCACCTTTTTCATCTCTTCAATCCAGATATTCTGGTTGGTAGAGGTTGGGGTGGCGCTCAGAATTGCCACATCCCCTTTCTCCACATTCAGCGCTTTTAACGCATCAACGGCCAGCTTGACGTTGGTTTCACCAATCAGGGCGTTATTGGACGGGTTCAGGTGGATCTGACGACCCGCTTTCGCCACGCCGGAATCCCAGGAGACCACTTTGATGCCACGCTGCATGGCTTTTTTCAGTACCGGCACCACGGCATCGGGATCGTTGGCGGAAATCGCGATCGCGTCCACGCCCTGAGCGATCAGGCCGTTAAGCACTTCGATCTGTGCTTCTGCGGTGGTGGTGGTTGGGCCGGTATAGATGACTTTTACATCGCCTAACTCTTTGGCGGCTTCCTGCGCGCCTGTGTTTGCTGCTTCAAAAAAACCATTTCCCAATGATTTCGCCACGAGAGCGATTTTGACTTCTGCTAATGCGGAACCGGACAACGCCAGGGCGGCAACGGTGAGGATCAAGCTTGCTTTAATTTTCATTGCTTTTACTCCACTGAGTTAGATTCCCGTCGTCTTTCACATTGCAGGTGCGTTGGCGTTCTCACGAACCCCAGTCACTTACTCTTGTAAGCTCCTGGGGATTCGCTGCGACGCCGCCTTCCTGCACTGCGAAATCCATAGGGAATAGATTGTTTGCAGGTAACAGAGTTTCCCCTTCGGATCGTTGCCCGAAGGGGTTATAGGACGTTCTTATTGGTACAGCTCTAATGCACTTGCCAGTGGAGTGACGCCAAAGCGTTTACCCAGGGCAATCAGTTCTTCACGGGTGATGGTCTGCTTCATACCGCCCATCGAATAGACTTTCACCAGTACTTCTGCCGACTTCTCGGCGGTGTCGATCAGACCAAACGCTTCGTCCAGTGTCGGGCCACTGCCAAAGACGCCGTGGAATGGCCACAGCACCAGCGAATGCTTGCTCATCTCTTTTGCGGTGGCCTGGCCGATTTCATCGGTACCCGGCACCATCCATGGCAGAATGCCGACGCCATCCGGGAAGACCACCAGACACTCGGTACTGCCTTCCCACAGCTTGCGGGTAATAAGATCGGTTGTGTTTTCCAGTACATAGGTCAGCGCGATCAGGTTCGTGGCATGGCAATGCATGATGACACGATCTTTGCCGTTGGTAGCTTTGATGCGTTCACAGTGTGACAGGAAGTGCGCCGGCAGCTCAGAGGTTGGCACCGCGTCGTTCGTCAGCCCCCACAGGATGTGGTAGCCCGCACCGTCGCTGTCCACTTTGACCACGCCGAGGTTAGCGGCCGGGTCGAGCTGGACGTTACGGAAGAATTTACCGGAACCGGTGACGATAAACGCGGTGTTCGCCAGTAACGGCATTGGCTGACTGAGCGCGATATAGCGCGGTTCGGCGTGGAAATCGGCTTCGTACGGGGCAATATCAGCCGCGTCCAGACGCAGCGTCAGGTTGCCGCCGTTGCGTTCGTCCCAGCCTTTCAGCCAGGCATCGCTGGTGGCTTTGATCATGCCCTGAGTGAACCAGGCGTTAATAATGTTCTGCATAGTGTTTTGGTTCCTTTAATTCGGTGCGGGGTTCTCCCCTCACCCTAACCCTCTCCCCAAAGGGGCGAGGGAACTGTTCGGTTTTCTCCCTCTCCCTTTTAGGGAGAGGGTCGGGGTGAGGGTTTACCCGCGTAGACTCAATACATCTTTCTCATACGCCCGCACGCTCTCCAGCCACTGGCTACCGGCCGGGGTGTCATGACGCTGACAATACATTTCCCACACGGCCTGCCACGGTAAGCATTTCTGCTCTTCCAGCAGCGCCAGACGGGCGGTGTAATCGCCATCGGCTTCCAGTTGACGCAACTGTTCGGTCGGCTCCAGCAGGGCGCGCAGCAGGGCTTTTTTCATGTTGCGGGTGCCGATAACCCATGCGGCGATACGGTTGATAGAGGCGTCGAAGAAATCCAGGCCGATGTGCACGCGGTCAAACAGGTTGTGGCGAATAATCTCGCTGGCGATGGCCTGCGTTTCATCATCCAGCAGCACCACATGGTCGCTGTCCCAGCGCACCGGGCGGCTGACGTGCAGCAGCAGGCGCGGCACATACAGCATGGCGGCGGAAATCTTGTCGGAAATGACTTCGGTCGGGTGGAAGTGCCCCGCATCCAGACACAGAGCGGTCTGGCGGCTGGTGGCGTAACCCATATAGAACTCGTTTGAGCCCACGGTGTAGCTTTCAGCGCCGATGCCGAACAGTTTGCTTTCAACGGCGTCGATGTGATGCGCCAGATCGAACTTCTCACTCAGCGCTTCGTCCAGCGCATCCATCAGACGTTTGCGCGGCGCCAGGCGATCAACGGTGACATCTTTCATGCCGTCCGGTACCCAGATATTCATTACCGATGGCGTGCCCAGTTGCTCGCCAAAGTACGCCGAGATGCGGCGGCTGGCTTTCACGTGGTCAATCCAGAACTGGCGAATGTCATCGTTCGCGTGAGAGAGGGTGAAACCGTCTGCGCTCATCGGGTGTGAAAAACAGGACGGATTGAAATCCAGACCCAGTTTGTTGGCTTTTGCCCACTCAACCCAGTTTTTGAAGTGCTCAGGCTTGATCGCGTCACGACTGACCGATGGACCCGCTTCGTGGTACATCGCGTGCAAGTTAAGGCGCTTCGGACCGGGGATGAGGCTCAGGGCCTGCTCCAGATCGGCGCGCAACTCCTGAGGGTTACGTGCCTTGCCCGGATAGTTGCCGGTCGCCTGGATACCGCCGGTGAGGGCGCCTTCCGGGTTTTCAAAACCGGCGACATCATCGCCCTGCCAGCAGTGCATGGAAACCGGCAGCCTGTCGAGCTGGCGCAGGGCCTCTTCGACATCAATGCCTACAGCGGCAAAGCGTTGTTTAGCGAGTTCCCAGGCGTGTTCAAGTTGAGTGGTCATGCGCAAAGCTCCTTTGTCTGTCGTTTCTGCTGAAACCGCACGACGTTGCGGGCAATTTCATTGTCAGGATTGGGTGTAAAGGTGGTCAGCGCGTAACTCGCGGCAACCACGTCACGGAAAGTGTCGACACTGCTCAGTTCGTTCAGCGTCATGAGTTGTACGCCGATATTGCCCAGCGTGGAGGCTTCAATCGGGCCCGCGATGACGGGCAGGCCGCAGGCATCGGCACAGAGCTGGTTTAAGAGCTGGTTCTGGCAGCCGCCGCCAACGATATGCAACTGGGTAAAGGGTTGACCACGCAGGTCCGCCAGTTCACCGAGAATGTCTGCATACAGCAGCGCCAGGCTGTCGAAAATGCAGCGTGCCAGTTCGGCGTCGCTCTGCGGTACCGGCTGGTTGCTTTCCCGGCAGGCGGTCTGGATCTCTTCGCACATGTTCTGCGGATTGATAAAACGCTCGTCGTTTGGGTTAATCACGAAACGACAGGAGGGCAGCGCGCGGGCTTCGGCGATCAGGGCGGGCAAATCGGTGATGTCGCGCTCTTTCAGAACGCGTTGCAGCAGCCACAGCCCCATGATGTTTTTCAACACGCGATAGCGCCCTTCCGCACCGCCCTCGTTGGTGATATTGGCGGCCAGCGCCTCGTCGCTGGTGTAGGGCGTGGTACTTTCAAAGCCCATCAGCGACCAGGTGCCGGAAGAGAGATAGGCGGCACTGGCATTTTTCAGCGGTGAAGCGATGACCGCGCTGGCGGTATCGTGGCTGGCGACAGCAACCACCGGAATATCGGTGCCCTGCGGGCTTTGCCAGTGGCCAATCACATTGCCCGGATGGGTCGGTGTACCGAACCAGGAGGCGGGCACGCCCGCCCAGTTGAGCAGCGTGGTATCCCAGTTATCGCTGTCGATGTTCACCAGTTGCGTGGTGGTGGCGTTGGTGTATTCCCAGTTCAGATTGCCAGTCAGACGAAAACTGAAATAGTCGGGTATCAGCAGCGCATGGTCGGCAGCGGCCACGATTTCCGGCTGTTGCTGGGCCAACGCGCGCAACTGATAGAGCGTATTAAAGGGTAAAAACTGAATGCCGCTGCGACGGTAAATATCGGCTTTGCCTGGCTGCTCAAAGGCAGTGGCCATGATGCCATCCGTGCGATGGTCGCGGTAAGAGACCGGTAAGCCAACACGCTTACCCTGTTTGTCGATCAAAACATAATCCACACCCCAGGTGTCGATACCGATACTGTCGATGGTGACACCCTGCGCACAGGCTTTTTCCAGACCCAGGCGAATTTCATCTTCCAGGGTATCGATATCCCAGCAGTCGAAACCGTTGTTTTTTTCCAGGTAGTTGGCGAAGCGATGAACTTCACGCAGCGTGAGCGTTCGCTGTTCTGTCGCGTAGCAGGCCAGCATTACACGCCCGCTGGAGGCGCCTAAATCAACGGCGACACAATGGCGAAATGTCATGATGGGGTCCTTGTGAGAGTTATTGCCCCCAGTCTAAAAAAAGGACCTCGCGGTAACCTTCTTGTTAATGACATCCCCTGGAGGTGGCTGGCAAGAAAGCAAAGATGAAAGTGAGGAAGTTCACAGTTTCTGATAAACCCGTGTGGTTTGCGGGGTGTGACCAGGGCGACAATTCCTGAACTTTCCGACCCTTTCTTGAAAATCTGACAGGCTTTACCTGTTTTGCGGTCAAAAATTCAAGGTGCGAATTGCCGTGCTTAATTACTATTTTGAGAACACTTCTCATTGGTATGTGAGGCAATCATGACCGTATTACACAGCGTGGATTTCTTCCCTTCTGGCACAACGCCTGTCGCTATTGAGCCGCGTCTGCCACAGGCTGCGTTTCCGGAACATCATCATGATTTTCACGAAATTGTGATTGTTGAACACGGTACCGGCATCCATGTTTTTAATGGGCAGTCCTATACCATCAGTGGGGGAACCGTCTGCTTTGTCCGCGACCACGACAGACACCTATATGAACATACTGATAATCTGTGCCTGACCAATGTGCTCTATCGTTCGCCGGATGCGTTTACGTTTCTGGCGGGGTTGAACGCGCTGCTGCCGCAGGAGCAAGACGGGCACTATCCGTCGCACTGGCGCGTCAACCAGTGCGTACTGCAACAGGTACGTGAGATCATCGGCCAGATGGAAGCAGTGGGTGAGGAGATGGACATGGCGACCGCAGCCAATCGTGAAATCCTGTTTATGCAGTTGCTGGTTCTGCTGCGTAAAAGCAGCCTGGCGGAAGGAGCGATGAGTAATGATGCGCGCCTCAATCAGCTGATCTCCTGGCTTGAAGATCACTTTGCCGAAGAGGTCTGCTGGGAGTCGCTGGCGGATCAGTTCACCCTGTCGCTGCGCACATTGCACCGTCAACTAAAACAATATACCGGCCTGACGCCGCAGCGTTATCTCAACCGGTTGCGTCTGATTAAGGCGCGCCATATGCTGCGCCACAGCGATGATAGTGTTACAGATATCGCTTTTCGCTGCGGTTTCGGCGACAGTAACCACTTTTCTACCCTGTTTCGCCGGGAATTCGACTGGTCCCCGCGCGATATTCGCCAGGGGCGCGATGTGCAACTGCAATAGCGGTAACGAGAAGGCTATCACCGATTTTTCGCCGAAAATCAGCTAATAGTTATCGGTTGTCTTCGGCCGAGGTGATGTTGTGGGAAGCCAGTTAATTCTTCGTAAAGCGGATTTTTTCCCCCGGGCGGGGCAGGCGGTGGCGGTGGCGGACCGCTATCCGCAAAATGTATTTGCCGAACATACTCACGAGTTTTGCGAACTGGTGCTGGTCTGGCGCGGCAACGGTTTGCATATCCTCAATGACCGTCCCTACCGCATTACCCGTGGCGATCTGTTTTATATCCGCGCGGAAGACAAACACTCCTACGCCTCCGTCAACGATTTGGTGCTGCAAAATATCATCTACTGTCCGGACCGTCTGACCCTTAATCTCGACTGGGCGGGGCATATTCCAGGGCTGAGCGGCGAAGAGTGGACGCCGCACTGGCGTCTGGGGAGCACCGGCATGGCCCAGGCAAGACAGGTCATCACCCAACTGGAGCAAGAGAGCACCAAAGCCGATGCGCTGGCAAACAATATGGCCGAGGTGCTCTTCGCCCAACTGGTGATGACGCTCACACGCCATCGTTTTGCGGTCGACAACCTGGCCGCCACCCATAGCGAAGCCCTGCTCGATAAGTTGATTACCGCGCTTACGGGCAGCCTTAATCGCACTTTCATGCTGGAGCGCTTCTGCGATCAGGAGCAGTGCAGTGAGCGTGCGCTGCGCCAACAATTTCGCGCGCAAACCGGAATGACCATCAATAATTACCTGCGTCAGTTGCGTATTTGCCATGCACAGTATCTGTTGCAGCACACGGAATTGCTGATTGGTGAAGTGTCTACGCGCTGCGGCTTTGAAGACAGTAACTATTTCTCGGTCGTTTTTACCCGCGAAACCGGCATGACGCCCAGCCAGTGGCGACAGCGTCGTAATGAAGCGGCTTAGGAAGGGCTTGTTCTGCGATAACACAGGACACGTACACCGGCCCATTGCCAGCCACTGATCCCCCGCTTTGATGCTCCACCGTTTTTATGATGGCCAGTTAACCAGTCACTTCATTTGTGTGTAGCGTTGGGCGATTTTTTTCGTCAGTCGCTGCGCTATGCCTCTTGTCGGCACGGGTTCATAACAGAATGTTATAACCATATTAAAACTACGGCATTGATAAACATTTTCAATATCATTTAACTAACTATAATGAACCAACTGATTACGCGGCGTTAACATACCTGCCGCCCGACAATAATGGAGATTAGTATGAGCTATACACTGCCATCCCTGCCTTACGCGTACGATGCACTTGAACCTCATTTCGACAAGCAGACGATGGAAATCCATCACACTAAACACCACCAGACTTATGTAAACAATGCGAACGCAGCGCTGGAAAGCCTGCCAGAATTCGCCAGTCTGTCTGCTGAAGAGCTGATCACCAAACTGGACCAACTGCCGGCTGACAAAAAAACCGTACTGCGTAACAACGCGGGCGGCCATGCTAACCACAGCTTCTTCTGGAAAGGCCTGAAAAAAGGCACCACCCTGCAGGGCGACCTGAAAGCGGCTATCGAACGTGACTTCGGTTCCGTTGACAACTTCAAAGCTGAATTCGAAAAAGCAGCGGCTACCCGCTTTGGTTCTGGCTGGGCGTGGCTGGTGCTGAAAGGCGACAAACTGGCTGTGGTGTCTACTGCTAACCAGGACTCCCCGCTGATGGGTGAAGCGATTTCCGGCGCATCCGGCTTCCCGATCGTGGGCCTGGACGTGTGGGAACACGCTTACTACCTGAAATTCCAGAACCGCCGCCCGGACTACATCAAAGAGTTCTGGAACGTGGTGAACTGGGATGAAGCGGCGGCACGTTTTGCTGCGAAGAAATAATTTCATTTAGCCCGTTCTTACGGGCAAACCAGGCCCCTGCTGGCATCGTCAGCGGGGGCTTTTTTATGTCTGTTGGTCAGTCCCTGAAATCAAAAGAAACATATATCCAATAAAAATGAAATATTGTTTTGATTTTTGTATGGAGGATCACTTTTCTGAGTGTGACGACGCTCTAACATTTTGCCATCAGCGCTGGAAACGCCCGCTCAGAGGGGCGTGATGGCGCACAAAACTCACTGTTTTTACAGGTGGCGATATGCAAATCAAACGTGCAATTGAAAAAATCCCGGGTGGGATGATGCTGGTACCTCTGTTTCTTGGGGCGCTGTGCCATACGTTTTCACCGGGGGCCGGGAAGTACTTTGGCTCCTTCACGAACGGCATGATCACCGGCACCGTACCGATTCTGGCGGTGTGGTTTTTCTGCATGGGCGCGTCGATTAAGCTCAGCGCGACCGGGACGGTGCTGCGTAAGTCGGGCACGCTGGTGGTGACCAAAATCGCGGTGGCCTGGGTGGTTGCGGCGGTAACCTCGCATTTGATTCCTGCTCACGGTGTAGAGGCGGGCTTCTTTGCCGGGCTGTCGACGCTGGCGCTGGTGGCCTCGATGGACATGACCAATGGCGGTCTGTACGCCTCCATCATGCAACAGTACGGCACTAAGGAAGAGGCCGGGGCGTTTGTGTTGATGTCCCTTGAGTCTGGCCCGCTGATGACGATGGTGATTCTGGGAACGGCGGGTATCGCTTCTTTTGAACCGCACGTATTTGTCGGCGCGGTGCTGCCCTTCCTGATTGGCTTCGGGTTGGGTAACCTCGACCCCGAATTACGGGAATTTTTTACCCGCGCGGTGCAGACGCTGATCCCCTTCTTTGCCTTTGCGCTTGGGAACACTATCGATCTCAGCGTTATCGCCCAGACCGGCCTGCTCGGTATCCTGCTTGGGCTGGCGGTGATTGTGATTACCGGCATCCCATTGATTATTGCCGATAAAGTCCTGGGTGGCGGGGACGGTACCGCTGGGCTTGCTGCCTCCAGCTCCGCCGGTGCGGCGGTGGCCACACCGGTATTGATTGCCGAGATGGTGCCAGAGTTTAAAGCAATGGCGCCTGCCGCGACCGCGCTGGTGGCGACATCGGTGATTGTGACCTCTATTCTGGTGCCGATTCTGACTTCTCTCTGGTCACGAAAAGTAAAAGGGCATGCCGCGGTAGCGGATTTGCGCGGTGCGGTAAAATAGCGCTGCGGTTTAAAAGAGAAACCGGCCTTTTCAGGCCGGTTTTTTAATGGCCGATACCGAAAACCTCATCAACCTTCGCACATTGCGCTGGCGTGAGTTCGCCGCCAAAATTGCGGGACGTTGCGCCGCAATAGCCAAATTTCCGTGCCACTACGGTTTTGATAGTGGTAACGAAATCCTCGCCAATCGTGTAAATCGACATGAATTTGCCTGTCTCGCGCTGGGCTTCATGTAGCGTAGCCAAATCGTTTTGCTTCCACGCATCCCGAGCCCTGACAAACAGTTCCGGCATTACGTTATTGAGGCCAGAGATAACCCCCGCGCCGCCTGCGAGAAGATTGGGGATGAAGTATTCGTCATACCCCGACAGCACGGCGAAATCATCACGGATTTTCTCGGTTGCCAGAATGATGTTGCGCGTATGCGACTGGCAATCGACTGTGTCTTTTATGCCAGCGAAGTGTGGGAACTCCGCTGCCAGGGTGGCGACGATTTCCGGCGTCAGATCGCAGCCGGTCCTGGCCGGGAAATTATAGGCAAACCATTTGCCGTTCAGACGTTGCCCCAGGTGGCGGAAGTAGCTCAGCAGTTGCGCAGACGTTTGCCCATAGTAATAAGGGGGCAGCACCATAACGGCATCGTAGCCCGTGCGGAAGGCTTCATCGGCCATCCACTCCACATCATTCAGGCATGTCGAGGAAACGTTCGCGACCAGGGTGCCGGGGGTCATACCGCGCACTTCGCGGATAAGCATGAGCCGTTCATCAAGGGTGAAAGAGGCAAATTCGCCGATACTGCCCATCAGCAACACCACGTCAATTCTGGCGTCGGTCAGGCGTGAAATATGCTGTTCCAATCCGTTCAGGTCGATTTTACCGGCAGGTGTCATGGGCGTAATGGACGGGCACCAGACGCCATAAAATTCATTTTTCTTCTTCACGTCACTGTCTCCTTGAATATGAAATTGCGTTTCACTTCTGTTAATTCATAGCACGTTCATATAAAACACAGGCGTATCGGTGTCGCATTTCTGCACGATTTATTGCTAAAAAGTGTGGTCTAATACGCCGATGATGGGTGAGCCCGGGAGAGAGGAAATGCAGCATCCGGTGAATGTTTTTACAGGAAAAATAAAGGATTATAAGGACAGCAGACCCAGCGCAATTGCCAAGTTGCAGGTGGAAGGAGAGTTGATGTTAACGGAGCTGGGGTTAGTCGGTGATGAGCAGGCGGAGACGTCCTACCACGGCGGCCCGGACCGGGCGCTTTGTCATTATCCCCGCGAACACTACGATCACTGGAAGACGACGTTTCCCGAACAGGCGGCGCTTTTCTTCGCCCCGGCATTTGGCGAGAACCTCTCGACCGAAGGGCTGACCGAAAGAAATGTTTTTATTGGTGATATTTTTCGTTGGGGAAATGCGCTCATTCAGGTGACGCAGCCGCGCTCGCCCTGTTTCAAACTTAACTTTCACTTCTCCATCAGCGACATGTCTTCGCAGATGCAGGCGAGTGGGCGTGTTGGCTGGCTTTATCGGGTTATTACCGGCGGTAAAGTGAGCGCCGATGCGCCGCTGGAACTGGTATCACGTAACAGCGATGTGAGTGTCCTGGATGCCGCTGCAATCGCCTGGCATATGCCGTTTGATGATGAGCAATATCGGCGGTTGATGTCCGCCGCCGGGCTTTCGGCCAGTTGGACAAGAACGATGCAAAATCGGCGAAGTAGCGGGAAAATCGAAGACAACGCCCGGCGTTTGCGGGGTAAATAGCAGTTCCCCCCGCCCGGCAAGGCGAGGGGAAATGCTCAGGCACGTTTATACAGCGGGATCCATAACGTCAAGCGTAAACCGCCGAGCGGGCTGTCGTCGGCTTTCACCCAACCGCGATGCTGCTGCATAGCGGTTTCAACAATTGCCAGCCCTAAACCTGTCCCGCCGGATGCGCGATCGCGCGCTTCATCGGTACGGTAGAACGGGCGGAAGATTTGCTCGCGGTCTTCCGGGCTGACGCCCGGGCCGTCATCGTCCACGTTAATGGTGATGCCGTCTTTATCGACCGAGAAACTCACTTCAATTTTGGTGTGCGAATAACGCAGGGCGTTACGGACGATATTTTCCAGCGCGCTTTCCAGTGCATTCGGGTTGCCGTACAGCGGCCACGGGCCAGGCGGGAAATTCACCGTCAAGGATTTACCCATCTGTTCCGCTTCGAACGCGGCGTTATCGAGCACCTCATTCCACAACTGATTGGCTTTGACCGTTTCACTGACCAGCGCGTTTTTCTGCTGATTACGCGACATGACTAACAGGTCGTTGATCATACTGTCCAGCCGCTGTGCTTCCGTTTCGATACGTTCCAGCTCTTTGCTCTCGCCGCTGCGACGACGCAACAGCGCGGTGCCGAGCTGTAGCCGCGTTAACGGTGTCCGTAGTTCGTGGGAAATATCGGACAGGAGCCGTTGCTGGGCGGTCATCATGCGCTCCAGCGCCATGACCATCTGGTTAAAACTGGTGCCCGCAGCGAGGAATTCTTGCGGCCCGGCTTCCAGCTCAGGATGCTGTCGCAAGTTGCCCTGTGCCACTTCATCTGCCGCGTTTTTCAGCTTACGCGCGGGTTTTGCCAGGCTCCACGCCAGCCACAGCAGCAGCGGCGAGCTGATAAGCATTGTGACAATCAGCAACAGGAGGGGGCGGTCAAACAGCAGGTTGATAAAGTCAGACTGAGAACTACTTGCAGGTCGAATAAGATAGAGCTGGTAATTGTCCTCACCGTCGCGAACGGAAAAAGGCCCTACCAGCTCTACCCGACCATATTTTTTCTTTTGCGGGTGATCTGAGTTATCCGCCTGACCAATAAAGTTGCGGATAATTTGCATTTCATTGCGTTCGGCGCCAATCACGCGCCCTTCGCTGGTCACCAGCAACAAACGTTGCCCCGGAGGGGCCCATTTGTCGATTGCGCGAAACAGCCTGCGCCACCACATCAAATCGTTGGGTGGATCATTGGCCAGTTCCGCTTCAACGTGCTGTTCAATCATCACGCCCTGACGTTGTTCGCTATCAAGCAACTCCGTCATCTGGCGGGAATCAAGCTTTGGAACCATCAGGACCAGCATCAGCACCAGTGCCAGCGTTAACCAGAAAATGGCGAAGATGCGGGCGGTCAAACTTCCTATCATGAAGCGGATACCATCAAGTAGCCCCGGCCTCGTAAGGTTTTAAACCACGGATGACCATCTTTGCGGTCCGGTAACTTACGGCGCAGGTTAGAGATGTGCATATCAATCGCGCGGTCAAACGGCGTTAAGCGTTTACCCAGCACTTCCTGGCTTAAATGTTCACGGGAAACCACCTGGCCCAAATGCTGTGCCAGCAGATAGAGCAGGGTGAATTCGGTACCTGTCAGCTCCAGCGATTGACCGTCGAAACTGGCTTCCTGACGACCTGGGTTGAGGCTCAGGCCGTCGACTTCAAGCGTCGGCGAACCGTTGTCCGTATTTTGCTGCTGTTCGCTCCAGTGGGAACGGCGCAAAATCGCACGGATACGCGCGACCAGTTCGCGGTCGTTAAACGGTTTTGGCAGATAGTCGTCCGCGCCCAGCTCAAGGCCGAGTACGCGATCCAGTTCGCTGCCGCGTGCAGTCAACATAATGACGGGAGTCTGGTGTGTCTGGCGTAGCTCTTTAAGGGTATCAATACCGTTTTTCTTCGGCATCATGACGTCGAGCAAAAGCAAATCGATGCTGTCATCAAGGAGGTTGAGCGCCTGTTCCCCGTCGTGGGCAACCAGCACGTTAAAACCTTCCATGTCGAGCAGCTCTTTTAACAGGGATGTAAGCTCTCGGTCATCATCTACTAAAAGAATTTTATTCATTGTTTAAATACCTCCGAGGCAGAAATTACGTCATCAAGGCTCGCTAATCCATGACTTTACGTTGTTTTACACCCCCTGACGCATGTTTGCAGCCTGAATCGTAGACTCATTATCGTTGATTCGCGACATAGAAAGTTCTTGGGAGCAAATGATGCGCAAAGTTACCGCTGCCGTCATGGCCTCAACACTGGCGCTAAGTGTTTTTAGCCAGGCTGCTGAAGTCGTAACAGGCGATAACTGGCACCCGACTGAGGGATTCGCGCAGCGTTCCAGTCAGAGCCATATGTTCGACGGCATACATTTAACCGAACATCAGCGTCAACAGATGCGAGATCTGATGCAGCAGGCAAGGCACGACAAGCCCCCTGTTAATGTTAGCGAAATGGAGACAATGCATCGCCTTGTCACCGCAGAAAATTTTGATGAAAACGCTGTGCGCGTTCAGGCCGAGAAAATGGCGCAGGAACAGATAAGTCGTCAGGTTGAAATGGCGAAAGTCCGCAACCAGATGTATCACCTGCTTACTCCTGATCAGCAAGCGGTTTTGAACCAGAAACATCAGCAACGGATGATTCAACTGCGTGAAATGACGCAGATGCAGCAAAGTTCACCGTTGAGAGTATTGAGTAGTAGCACCCAGCGTTCCCAGTAGTCAGTAGTAATGAACCCTGTTTTCCTTGCCATAGACACCATCCCTGTCTTCCCCCTCATGATGAGGGGGTTTTTTTTGCTCCGAATTCAGCCACCTGATTTTCCTCCGATTAAGTTGCCTTTCGTTATACTACGCACAGAACAGCGTGGGAGCATTTATGATTGAATCTTATGGGCGCCTGGTCAGTCGCGCAGCTATCGCTGCGACGATCATGGCGTCGTCATTATTGGTCATTAAAATTTTTGCATGGTGGTACACCGGGTCGGTTAGTATCCTGGCCGCACTGGTGGACTCGCTGGTGGATATTGCCGCATCGCTGACTAATTTGCTGGTGGTGCGCTACTCACTGCAACCTGCGGACGACGAGCATACTTTTGGACACGGGAAAGCGGAATCGCTGGCGGCGCTGGCACAAAGCATGTTTATTTCAGGTTCAGCATTATTCCTGTTTTTAACCGGTATTCAGCATCTGGCGAACCCTGAACCGATGCGTGCGCCCGGTATTGGGGTTGTGGTGACGGTGATCGCGTTGGTCTGTACTGTGATACTCGTCACTTTTCAGCGTTGGGTTGTGCGAAAAACTCAAAGCCAGGCGGTGCGGGCAGATATGCTTCATTATCAGTCTGATGTTATGATGAACGGTGCAATTCTCATCGCCCTGGGGCTGTCATGGTACGGCTGGCATCGGGCGGATGCCCTCTTCGCACTGGGGATTGGCGGATATATTTTGTACAGCGCGCTGCATATGGGTTATGACGCGGTTCAGTCTTTACTGGATCGGGCATTACCCGATGCCGAACGGCAGGAAATTTTCGATATTGTCACTTCCTGGCCAGGCGTAAGCGGCGCGCACGATCTTCGCACGCGGCAGTCAGGGCCGACCCGCTTTATTCAAATACATTTGGAAATGGACGATAACCTTCCACTGGTTCAGGCGCATATTGTGGCTGAACATGTAGAGCAGGCCATTCTCCAGCGTTTTCCGGGATCGGATGTGATTATTCATCAGGATCCCTGCTCAGTAGTACCTCAAGGACGATAAGCGGATTCAGGCTGTCGTATTTCGTTGTAAAAGAAGTGAGTCAGACCCGATTTTTGTGTATAAATTACCGCCATATGGTCTGACCTGAATCAATTCAGCAAGCGGCAGTTGATATAATATTGCAGCATAGATGTTTACTCCCTCGCGGAGTTTTTTGGCCAACAGAACATTATTTTTGCATTCCTAAGTTCAGAGGTAGTCATGATTAAGAAAATCGGTGTGTTGACAAGTGGCGGTGATGCGCCGGGCATGAACGCAGCAATTCGTGGCGTGGTCCGTGCAGCATTGACTGAAGGTCTGGAAGTAGCGGGTATTTACGATGGTTATCTCGGCCTGTACGAAGACCGCATGATTCAACTCGACCGCTATAGCGTGTCTGACATGATTAACCGTGGCGGTACATTTCTTGGTTCTGCCCGTTTCCCGGAATTCCGTGAAGAACATGTCCGCGCCGTGGCTATTGAGAACATGAAAAAGCGCGGCATTGATGCGCTGGTCGTTATCGGCGGTGACGGTTCCTATATGGGTGCGAAACGTCTGACAGAAATGGGCTTTCCATGCATCGGCCTGCCAGGCACTATCGACAACGATGTTGCCGGTACTGACTACACCATTGGTTACTTCACCGCGCTGCATACCGTGGTAGAAGCTATCGACCGTCTGCGTGACACCTCTTCTTCTCACCAGCGTATTTCCATCGTTGAAGTGATGGGCCGCTACTGTGGCGACCTGACGCTGGCGGCGGCTATTGCTGGTGGTTGCGAATTTATCGTTCTGCCGGAAGTTGAATTCAGCCGTGAAGATCTGGTCGCTGAAATCAAAGCGGGCATCGCGAAAGGTAAAAAACACGCGATCGTGGCTATCACCGAGCACATCTGTGATATCGATGAACTGGCAAAATATATCGAAGCCGAAACGCAGCGCGAAACCCGTGCGACCGTTCTGGGTCATATTCAACGCGGCGGTTCCCCGGTTCCTTACGACCGTATTCTCGCTTCCCGCATGGGCGCATACGCAATTGAACTGCTGCTGCAGGGCCACGGTGGCCGTTGTGTCGGTATCCAGAACGAGAAGATGGTTCATCATGACATCATCGACGCTATCGAGAACATGAAGCGTCCGTTCAAAGGCGACTGGCTGGACTGCGCTAAGAAACTGTACTGATTACCTTAAACGCCCTCCCCTGGGAGGGCGTTTCTTTGCCTTCTGTTATTTCCTAAAGTTATAGCCAATCTTTTTTTATTCTTTAATCATTGGTCTGCTTTCTGGCAGGCTGAGCACATCAAAATAGATAACCTGAGAGAGTGGGCGATGAATAAATGGGGCGTGGGGTTAACTTTGCTGCTGGCATCCGGCAGCGTTCTGGCAAAGGATATTCAGTTATTAAACGTTTCGTACGATCCAACGCGTGAATTGTACGAGCAATACAACAAAGCGTTCAGCGCCCACTGGAAACAGGAAACGGGCGATAACGTCACGATTCGTCAGTCACACGGCGGCTCAGGCAAACAGGCAACCTCGGTTATCAACGGTCTTGATGCCGATGTCGTGACCCTGGCGCTGGCGTATGATGTTGATGCGATTGCCGAGCGTGGCAGCATCGACAAAAACTGGATCAAACGCCTGCCGGATAACTCCGCACCTTACACCTCCACCATCGTTTTCCTGGTACGTAAAGGCAACCCAAAACAGATTCATGACTGGAATGATTTAATCAAACCGGGCGTGTCGGTCATTACCCCGAACCCGAAAAGCTCTGGCGGCGCACGCTGGAACTACCTGGCTGCGTGGGGTTATGCCCTGCATCAGAACGGTGGCGATCAGGCTAAAGCGCAGGAGTTCGTGAAAGCGCTGTATAAAAACGTCGAGGTGCTGGACTCCGGTGCGCGCGGCGCGACCAATACCTTCGTAGAACGTGGTATCGGCGATGTGCTGATTGCCTGGGAAAACGAAGCGCTGCTGGCAACGAACGAGCTGGGCAAAGATAAGTTTGAAATCGTGACGCCAAGTGAATCCATTCTTGCGGAGCCAACCGTGTCTGTTGTCGATAAAGTTGTCGAGAAGAAAGGCACGCAGAAAGTGGCAGAAGCTTACCTGAAATATCTCTACTCCCCGGAAGGGCAAGAGATAGCGGCGAAGAACTTCTACCGTCCGCGTGACAAAGACGTGGCGGCAAAATACGCAAATGAATTCCCGAAACTGAAATTGTTCACCATTGACGATGTCTTTGGCGGCTGGACGAAAGCGCAGAAAGAGCACTTCTCCAACGGCGGCAAGTTCGACGAAATCAGCAAACGCTAACCTTAATCCTCCAGCGGCCCTTAACAGGGCCGTTTTCGTTTTATCCCAACCGATCTCTGCGCTATGCTTCCTGTTCCTCCCTGTAAGGAGAGATCGATGAAAACAGTGCGCCTGTTTGGCATAGCGTTGTTGATTGCGGTGGCTGCGGCCGTGGTGGGTGGTGAATACTTGTGGAACAGCAGTAAACGTGACGTATTGCGTCATATCGTGCTTGAGCAGTGTGTGCCGAATCAGCGGAACAACCATCTACCCGCGCCCTGTGCGCAGGTTAATCTCGACAGTGGTTACGTGTTGCTTAAAGACCGCAACGGACCATTACAGTATCTGCTGATGCCAACGTACCGTATCAACGGTATTGAAAGCCCGCTGTTATTAAAATCCCACACACCCAATTTTCTCTGGCAGGCCTGGCAATCGCGCGGCGTGCTGGGTAAAACGCGGGGAACCCCACTCCCGGATAATGCCCTATCGCTGACAATTAACTCTCGCGTCGGCCGTACCCAGAACCATTTCCATATCCATATTTCTTGCCTGCGCGAAGACGTGCGTGTGAAGCTTGATCAGCAAGCCTCGCGTATCAGCAGTCAGTGGCTGGCCTTTCCGGGCGGCATTCTTGGGCATCCTTATCTGGCGCGCCGCGTAACGGAAGCTGAACTGGTACAGCGAAGCCCGTTTTTAATGCTGGCGGAAGAGGTGCCGACAGCGCGTGAACATATGGGGCGCTACGGCATGGCGATGATACAGCAGGCTGATGGCTCCTTTGTGCTGCTGGCGACGGAGCGTAATCTGCTCGCCTTTAACCGTGGTTCCGCCGAGGAAATTCAGGATCATCAATGTAATATCCTGAAATAGCCCCACCAGTTTTGGCGTTTACCAGGCAAGCCTGTCGCCGTAGACTTGCCGATAAATTCTACAGGAGACAGGTATGTCGCTCTGGTTTACTCACCCTCTGTTTCTGCCTTCCGTCATTATTGGCCTCACTATTGTGCTGTGGGCTACCTCGTTGCTGCCGGAATTCATCACGGCGCTGCTGTTTTTTGCCGCTGCGATGGTGGCGAAGATTGCGCCGCCGGACGTCATTTTCGGCGGTTTTGCCTCCTCCGCTTTCTGGCTGGTATTTAGCGGTTTTGTCCTGGGGGTCGCCATTCGGAAAACGGGGCTGGCCGACCGGGCCGCGCGGGCGCTGTCGGCCCGGCTAACCGATTCGTGGTTGCAAATGGTCGCAAGCGTTGTATTGCTGAGCTATGCGCTGGCGTTTGTTATGCCGTCGAACATGGGACGTATTGCTCTACTGATGCCGATTGTGGCGGCGATGGCGGCGCGTGCGGGCATCAACGAAGGAACGCGCTCCTGGTATGGCCTTGCGCTGGCGGTGGGGTTTGGCACCTTCCAGTTGTCGGCGACGATTTTACCCGCCAATGTGCCCAATCTGGTGATGAGCGGGGCGGCGGAAGGATCCTACGGTATTCATCTCAACTATCTGCCGTATCTGCTGTTGCATACGCCGGTGCTGGGCATTCTGAAAGGCCTCATCCTGATTGGTCTTATCTGCTGGCTTTTCCCCGGGCAGCCGCATGCGCCAAAAGACCTTACGCCGCCGGAACCCATGAGCCGGGAGGAGAAGCGCCTTGCCTGGCTGCTGGCGGTGGTCTTAACGATGTGGGTCACGGAGAGCTGGCACGGCATTGGCCCGGCCTGGACGGGGCTGGCTGCCGCCTGTATTACTCTGCTGCCGCGCGTTGGGTTTATTAATGGTGATGAGTTTTCCAGTGGGGTAAATATCCGCACCTGTATTTATGTCGCCGGGATCCTTGGGCTGGCCATTACGGTCACGCAAACGGGGATTGGGGCGGCGGTAGGGAATGCGCTGCTGCACATCATGCCGCTGGATCCGGCGCATCCTTTTACCAGCTTCCTGGCGCTCACCGGCACCACGACCGCGCTCAACTTCATTATGACGGCGAATGGTGTACCTGCGCTTTTTACCACGCTGGCGCAGAGTTTTTCCGATGCAACGGGCTTCCCGCTACTGTCGGTGATTATGATTCAGGTGCTGGGATATTCCACTCCACTGCTGCCGTATCAGGCGTCACCGATCGTAGTGGCCATGGCATTAGGCAAAGTACCGGCACGGGCGGGGATGTTGTTGTGTATTGCCCTGGCGGTGGCAACGTATCTGGTGCTGCTGCCGCTGGATTATGCGTGGTTTAGTGTGCTGGGGAAATTGTAGTTCTGGCGCGATCTGCCCCTCACACTGGCCTTTGTGGGGGGCTACCAAGTCTGTACAAAGACGAGGTGAATTACGGCAGTGCGTTTATGATTTTGTGTAATACCGTTCTTAGCCAGTTCAGCGGCATATCGTTATCACAGCATTTATGCCACAGCAGCGAGAGGGCAATTTCCGGCGTCTCAACCGGAACGGGGCTACAGCGTAAACCGTAATGGGAAATCCAGTCGGCAGCCAGCCCGGAGGGGACAGTCGCTAAAGCGGGTATGCGTTTCAGCAGCGGCGGCAGAGAAGAAAAATGCGGCGTAACGTAACGCACCCTTCGTGATCTCCCCTGCAATGCTAACTGTTCGTCGACGGCGCTCCATGCCGCACCGCGATAGGAAACCAGTACGTGGTCATGCTCCACGTAATCATTTACCGTCAGCGGTGCTTCCAGCGAAAGCTGATCGGGGTGCCAGAACGTACAAAAGTTGAGTGAACGGAGATGTTCACGCCTCAACGTGGCGGCGGTGCTCTGACCAACCGAAATCGCCAGGTCTATCTCCCTTTGGATCACTTGCTCACCATCCCGGAACGGATCGCTGGCTGCCACCTGCAAGGTGATTCCCGGCGCTTCGCGTGTCATGTATGCCTGTAATTCCGGCATCAGCCAGCGCTCCACCCAGTCGCTCATCCCCAGACGAAACACATGGCTTGCCTTCGCCGGGGTAAATGACGGTGGTTGAAAAAGAACATACTGCATCTGTTCCATCAGGGGGCCGATTGAGGCAATAAGCGCTTCGGCACGCGGCGTCGGTACCATGCCTCCTGCGGTACGCACAAACAGGGGATCGTCGAACATGTCACGCAACCTGGCCAGCGCATTACTGACCGCCGGTTGCCCCAGATGCAGTTTTTCAGCGGTACGTGACACGCTGCCTTCCCGCTGCAGGACTAACAGTACCGTCAACAAATTCAGATCGATACGATGAAAATCATTTTCTCTGATAGTGAACATTATATTAATCAATTTGAGTGATACTGGGTTGCTGAGGATACTGCTGAGCACGGTTAAATGACACTGTGATGAGGCAATTTTATGAAAATGATACTGGCGCTGGTGGCGACACTTCTCTTTTCCAGCCAGCTTCTGGCCGCCGGGCAGACGAGTGCGCTGGATGAACAGGCTCCCGGTTACTATCGCATGAAACTGGGCAAGCTGAGGGTTACAGCCGTATCCGACGGCACGGTGACGGTCCCCCTGAATAAACTGCTGACGAACATCTCACCGGAAAAATTACGCCAGGCGATGGCTGGCGAAGCAATGACGCCGCAGGCAGAAACCTCGATTAACGCCTATGTCATCGACGATGGCAAAAAACGTATTTTAGTGGATACCGGCGCCGGTGAGCTATTCGGTAGTCAGGGCGGGCATCTGCTGGAAAACCTTGCCGCAGCAGGGTATCCGGCTGAATCCATTGATGATGTATTGCTGACCCATATTCATGCCGATCACTCTGGCGGTGTGTCACGTGCCGGCAAACCCGCCTTTGCGAATGCTGACGTGTATGTAGACAAACGCGATGTCGACTTCTGGCTTAACCCGTCAAACGTCAATAAGGTGGAGCCAGGTGAAGCACACACTTTTGCTGAAAGTGAAAAGACGCTTCGTCCGGTCATCAATGCCGGGCGGCTAAAAACATTCCAGGCGCCTGCAGCTCTTATGGAGGGGATCCGTGCGGAATCTACCGCGGGTCATACGCCGGGCAGCGTACTGTATCGTGTGGAAAGTGAAGGTCAGACACTGGTTTTATGGGGCGATATTATCCACGCCAAAGCGGTACAAATGCCCGATCCGCACGTGGCAATACACTTTGACGTCAACCGCCAGCAGGCCATTAAAACGCGGGAGCGTGTGCTCAAACAGGCTGCGGAGCAGGGGTATTGGGTCGCCGCCGCACATATTTCTTTTCCGGGGTTTGGCCATGTAAAGCGTGAGGGAGACGGGTATCGCTGGGTGGAAAGTAACTATACGACCCAGTTAGGACAATAACCTGCATAGATTCTGGATGCCCGCATCGATAAAGCCGGGGCGGTAACCAGGTTAAGAGCGTATCTCTCCCCTTGAGGGGAGAGATAACGTGAACACTCTCCGCCTTAAAAGGAAGTGAGTGCCCACAGGGGCAAGCGAATTACGCTTTAGCTGCTTCTGCTGCTTTAACGATCACCGCGAAAGCGTCAGCTTTCAGGGATGCACCGCCAACCAGCGCGCCGTCGATATCCGGCTGGGTGAACAGCTCAGCAGCGTTAGCTGCGTTAACGGAACCGCCGTACTGAATGATAACCTGCTCAGCCACTTTCGCGTCTGCTTTAGCAATGTGGTCACGGATGAATTTATGAACCGCCTGAGCCTGAGCCGGCGTCGCGGATTTGCCGGTGCCGATTGCCCATACGGGTTCGTAAGCGATGACCGCGCCTTCAAATGCCGCTGCGCCCTGAGTTTTCAGAACTGCGTCGATCTGACGTGCACACACTTCTTCGGTTTTGCCCGCTTCGTTTTCTGCTTCGGTTTCACCGATGCACAGAACCGGAATCAGACCTTGTTCTTTCAGAACGGCGAATTTTTTAGCAATGAGTTCGTCAGATTCTGCGTGGTAAGTACGACGCTCGGAGTGGCCGATAATGATGTACTGCGCGCCGATATCTTTGAGCATTTCAGCGGAGGTTTCGCCGGTGAATGCGCCAGTCAGGTTAACGTCGACGTTCTGAGCGCCCAGAATGATGTGGCTGCCTGCAGCGGCTTGCTTAGCCAGATCCAGGTACATAGCCGGCGGAGCGATAGCAACGCCACAACCTGTCACGCCAGCCAGCTCTTTACGCAGGTTAGCTACCAGTTCGTTTACCATGTGGCGGCTGCCGTTCAGTTTCCAGTTACCCATCACTAAAGGATGTCGCATTTGAATTCTCCACGCTATAAGAGCGAATTTAAGTAAGATGTCTGCCCGTCAGGGCAGTTTGGTCTGTGAAACAGTATAGAGAGTCGTCATGGGAAAGGCTTTGCTTTTTGTCATTTATTGTCGCCTTCCAGGCTTTCAGATAGCGCCAGCTTAATCGGTTCAACAGCGAAGGTCAGCCCCTTTTCGCCGTCATCTGCTACAACATAACGGATAGCCCCTTCCGTTTCGGCATACCAGAGCTTGTTTTTGCCGTTGTTCAGTAATTTTTGCAGCTTTTGCAGACTTTGCGCTTTGGTCAGCGTCGGTGAGAACGCGCGAATCAGCGCCGCCATATACTCCTGGGCTTTCGCTTTGGCCGCCTTTTGCTCTGGCCCCCGGACCGGTAGCCAGGTCATCTGCATGGATTTAATTTTCAACGTGCCGCGTTCCAGCGCCGTGGAGGCATACAAGTTGTCGTTAATTTTGGTCGCGGCGCGGGTCAGGCGTTCAGTATCACCACGCGAATCGACAGCGCGAAATTCATTGAGCTGCAGGTCGGGATTATCTTCGTTGAATTTTTCCCTGAACTGGCTGATGGATTGTTCGAAGGTGGGAGCACCCGGCAGCAGATACGGGGCCGCCGCCGCAGGTGGCGTATCCTCTGCGATGGCATAGTGATTGATGAAGAGCGCCGTAAACAGGAGCCACCAGGTTTTCATTAACATCGTCCTCACTTCTCTTTGCTCACGATTAAAACGATAACAGTCTGGCTTGTCAAAAACTCACGCGACCAGGGTAAACTACGCAGCACTACAATTAAAGGAACCTTACATGGGTATTCAGCAGTGGTTGTTCTCATTTAAAGGCCGCATTGGTCGTCGTGATTTCTGGATCTGGACCGTTATCTGGGTGCTGGCGATGGCGGCGTTGTTTTACGCGGTCAGTTTTGAACTTCTGGCCAGCCAAAATGCCGCGTTTATGCTGGTTTGCCTGCTCTGGCCAACCGCGTGTGTGATTGTGAAACGACTGCATGACCGCAATAAGTCTGGCAGTTGGTCGTTGTTATTTATTCTTGCCTGGATGCTGCTGGCAGGGCACTGGGAGATACTTGGCGGTACATGGCAATGGGTTGTTGGCCGCTTCGTGCCGGTGCTGATTATGGTGACAATGCTCATCGACCTGGGCGCGTTTATTGGCACCCAGGGCGAGAACAAGTTCGGCAAAGATACGCTTGAAGTACAGTTCCGCTGATCACCAGTAGTGTTCGGCGGTAATGTGGCCCGGGCGGCGGCGCAGGTGTTTCGCCATCTGCCGGGTCTCTTTCAGTAACTGCTGGGTGTCGCGCACCATCTGCGGGTTGCCGCAGAGCATGACGTGGCTGGTGTCGCTGTTCATCGGCAATCCCACCGCCGCTTCCAGTGCGCCGTTCTCAATCAGCGCAGGGACACGCCCTGTGAGCGATCCGGGCACGGTTTCCCGGCTGACCACCGTTTGAATCCGCAATTTGCCTTCATAGCGTTTCTGCAGTTCGAGCATCAGCGGCAGATAGCTTAAATCCGCGGCATAACGTACCGCATGCACCAGCACCAGATTATTGAAGCGATCCAGGTCCTTCCCTTCCTGCAGGATAGACAAATAAGGCCCAATCGCGGTCCCGGTCGCCAGCATCCACAGCGTGTCACAGTCCGGCACCTCTTCAAGAACAAAGAAGCCTGCCGCCTCGCTGACAATCAATACCTCATCGTCGGGCTGTAAGGCAGCCAGGCGCGGGCTGAGTTTGCCCTCAGGGACGGTGACCAGATAAAATTCCAGGTCGGGGCTGCCTGGGGCGTTGACGTAGGAGTAGGCACGCTGTACCCGTTCGCCATCGATTTCGAGGCCCAGTTTGGCAAATTGTCCGGCAGTGAAGGGATGAACGGGGGCATGAACAGTCAGGCTGAACAACGCGTCGGTCCAGAACTCGACTTTTACGACTTTTCCTGTAACCCAGTCGGCCATGATTTTCTCCTGTTCAGAATCATTGCCTTATCTTCGTCGTGAATGGGGAGGATTTCCAGCCCGGATGCGCCGGAAAGCTCTCCCTGATAAATAATCTTACAGAATGTGCGTCTGCACGTCCGGGTCTTTGCGATCCAGATAGTGAATGGACTGGATACGGCGAATAGTGCGCGATTTCCCGCGAATCAGCAGGGTTTCGGTGGTGGCGATGTTGCCTTTACGGCTAATGCCGTCCAGCAGGTCGCCTTTGGTAATTCCGGTTGCTGAGAAAATCACGTTATCGCTGCGTGCCATTTCATCAAGGCGCAGTACTTTATCGGCCTCAATGCCCATCGCCTGGCAGCGTGCCAGCTCAATTTCCCCGATACGACGATTCTCTTCGTTGTCGCCTTTCACGTGATGACGTGCCAGCAAGCGGCCATTCATATCACCATCGAGCGCGCGGATGACGGCGGCTGAGACGACACCTTCCGGCGCACCGCCAATACCGTAGAGGACATCGACTTCACTGTCCGGCATACAGGTCAGAATGGAGGCCGCAACGTCGCCGTCCGGAATAGCGAAAACGCGGACACCAAGCTTCTGCATTTCAGCGATGGTGGCGTCGTGGCGAGGTTTGGCCAGAATCGTCACCGTCAGCTCACTGAGCGGTTTACCGAGCGCATGAGCAACATTACGCAGGTTATCGGCAAGTGGCAGGTTCAGGTCGATAGTACCTTTCGCGCCAGGGCCGACAATCAGTTTTTCCATGTACATATCCGGCGCATTGAGGAAGCAGCCTTGATCACCCACAGCCAGTACTGCCAGAGCGTTGGCCTGGCCCATGGCGGTCATACGGGTGCCTTCAATCGGGTCAACGGCGATATCCACCGCGTCGCCTTTACCGGTACCGACTTTTTCACCGATATAGAGCATTGGGGCTTCGTCGATTTCCCCTTCGCCAATCACAATGGTCCCGGCGATATTGACCTGATTAAGCATGATGCGCATGGCGTGAACGGCAGCACCGTCGGCGGTATTTTTGTCGCCGCGACCCAGCCACTTATAGCCAGCCAGCGCCGCTGCTTCGGTCACGCGGGAAAATTCAATGGCAAGTTCTCGTCTCATAGCAAACTCGTGAAGTGAAAGAAATTGCGCGAAGTTTAACACACAGAGCAGGTCCGGGCGCGGTCTGGTCCCCTCGCCCTGGCACTCTCTCCAAAGGAAAGAGGGGCGAACCAGCGTGATTTTTGGAGCGGAAGGTGAGCGAGCGTGCGGGGCAGGTTTTCACCCTCTCCCCCTAAAGGGAGAGGGTTGGGGGAGATTACTCGTCGCGCTCTTCCCATGCCAGCGCGCGTTTCACCGCTTTTTTCCAGCCCTCGTAACGGTAGTTACGTTCGGTGGTTTCGATGCCCGGACGGAATTCGCGCTCAATGACCGCTTTTTCCTGCAGTTCGTCCAGGTTTTGCCAGAAGCCAACTGCCAGACCCGCCAGGTAAGCTGCGCCCAGCGCCGTAACTTCACGCACTTCCGGACGCTCCACGCGGGTGCCCAGAATGTCCGACTGGAACTGCATCAGGAAGTTGTTGGCTACCGCACCGCCATCCACGCGCAGGGCGTGCAGACGAATGCCGGAGTCAGCCTGCATGGCTTCCAGTACATCACGCGTCTGGTAGGCAATAGATTCCAGCGTTGCGCGAATGATGTGGTTTGAGTTTACGCCACGGGTCAGACCGAAAATCGCGCCACGTGCATACGGGTCCCAGTACGGTGCGCCCAGGCCGGTAAAGGCAGGCACTACATAGACGCCGTTGGTGTCTTTCACTTTGGTCGCGAAATATTCCGAGTCAAACGCATCGCTGATCAGTTTCATCTCGTCGCGCAGCCACTGAATTGACGCACCTGCCATGAATACTGCACCTTCCAGGGCGTAATTCACTTCGCCACTCGGTCCGCATGCGATGGTCGTCAGCAGACCATTTTCTGATTTCACCGCTTTTTCGCCAGTGTTCATCAGCATAAAGCAGCCAGTACCGTAGGTGTTCTTCGCCATCCCTTCTTTGACGCACAACTGACCGAACAGCGCTGCCTGCTGGTCACCGGCGATCCCGGCGATAGGAATACGTGTACCGCCTTTACCACCGATGTTGGTCTGGCCATAGACTTCGGACGATTTACGCACTTCCGGCAGCATGGCGCGCGGAATATCCAGCGCATCCAGCATCTTGTCGTCCCACTCCAGGGTATTGATGTTGAACAGCATGGTACGGGAGGCGTTGGTGTAGTCAGTAACGTGTACGCGGCCCTGGGTCATTTTCCAGATAAGCCAGGTATCGACGGTACCGAACAGCAGCTCGCCACGCTTCGCACGTTCGCGAGAGCCTTCAACATGATCGAGAATCCACTTCACTTTGGTGCCGGAGAAATACGGGTCAACCACCAGACCTGTTGCGTTACGCACGTACTCTTCCATGCCATCACGTTTGAGCTGCTCACAGATTTCTGATGTACGACGGCACTGCCAGACAATGGCGTTATAAATAGGTTTACCGGTTTCGCGCTCCCAGACGATGGTCGTTTCACGTTGGTTGGTGATACCAATCGCGGCGATTTCATCTGAGTTGATATCCGCTTTAGCCAGCACTTCTACCAGCGTGGAGCTTTGCGTTGCCCAGATTTCCATTGGGTCATGCTCAACCCAGCCTGGCTTAGGATAAATTTGTTCGAATTCGCGCTGCGAAACGCTGATGATGTTGGCGTCATGATCCATTACGACGGCGCGGGAGCTGGTGGTACCCTGGTCCAGCGCAACGATATATTTCTTTTCAGTCATGATTTATGTCCCGTAGTCACATTACAGCGGAGCTTTTTGTTGTGAAGTTGTGGTGGCGTCTTTGTCATCTTCCACAGCACAAACGTCACACGGTAAATTACGGCCAATCAGTTTACGATAACCGAAGGCACCCAGTGATGCGCCGACAATAGGCCCAAACAGCGGTACGAGGAAGTAAGGAATATCTTTCCCACCGGTAAAGGCGACATTGCCCCAGCCTGCCAGCCAGGCGAACGCTTTCGGTCCGATATCACGAGCAGGGTTCATCGCAAACCCGGTCAGCGGACCCATAGAGGCACCAATAACAGCAATCAGCAGGCCAATCAGCAGCGGAGCCAGCGGGCCACGCGGGATCCCGTTGCCATCGTCACCCAGCGCCATAATGACGCCCATCAGAACCGCGGTAATCACCATCTCAACAGCAAAGGCCTGGAAGAAATTGATGTGCGGGTTAGGGTAGGTTGAAAAGATGCCTGCCAGATCGAGGCTTTCGACGCTGCCACGCACCATATGGTGAGTTTGTTCGAAATCGAAGAAAAGATTGTAATAAAGCCCGTAAACAAGTGCGGCCGCGCAGAATGCGCCGGCAAATTGAGAAGCAATAAAGGGTACAACTTTGCGCCCGTCGAAGCAGGCAAACAGCCACAATGCAATGGTCACAGCCGGGTTAAGGTGTGCGCCGGAAACCCCTGCGGTCAGGTAGATGGCCATCGCCACGCCCAGACCCCAAATGATACTGATTTCCCACTGTCCGAAGCTGGCACCTGCTACTTTAAGTGCCGCAACGCAGCCCACACCGAAGAAAATCAACAACCCGGTACCGAGAAACTCGGCGATGCACTGACCTTTTAAGGTTGAGGTTTGACTCATAATCGGATCCTGCAAAGAGTTTAATGGTTATAGTTTGCATGGAGGGAGAAGACTCCAAGATGCCGTGTAGACATACTGTTAATTTATCGTTAACGAGCAAAAACGAGAAATATCGAAATCAAAATGTGTGTACTGCGTCAATAAAATGAGCGTTTTCGCGCGATGAGGCGCGTTTGCGAAGGAGGGAGAAGTGTGAGCTGAATCATTTTTGTAACCCTCAATTTAACAATTTATTGAAGCGGACCGCAAATGCACCAGGTTTAGGCTGAAAAGTGTTGCAAAGCGCGATCTGCGCGGGTTGTCGCTGGACAGGGGCTAAAGGGCTTCATACAATCGGGTACTAAGACCGTGCGCTAAATACATTAAGGCGTCGCCGTTCACGGAACGCGGATTTACCCGAGTGGTATATGCCCATCAACGCCTTGCAATTCAGGAGAGGTATGACGATGTCATTAGAAGTATTCGAGAAGCTGGAAGCGAAAGTACAGCAGGCGATTGATACCATCACGCTGCTGCAGATGGAAATCGAAGAGCTGAAAGAGAAGAACAACAGTCTGTCCCAGGAAGTACAGTCCGCGCAGCATGATCGCGAAGAACTGGCCCGTGAAAACAACCAGTTGAAAGAACAGCAGCATGGCTGGCAGGAACGTCTGCAGGCGCTGCTGGGCCGTATGGAAGAAGTCTGATTACGCGTCATCTTTCGTGCCGTAGCGGCGTTGGCTGTGCTCACTTTCCCCTGGCACGTCGTTGTCTGTGTTCCCGGGGATTCGCTCAGTTGCCGGCTTGCTACAACATGAAATCTTTCGCGTAGCTGCTCTGGCTTTCTTTTCCAGAACGGTACAGCGCATAAAAAAGGCACCTTGCGGTGCCTTTTTTGATCACTCGATATCCAGTGGATCTTCGGAAAGGATTATCCCGGTATTATCGGCATAGAGATGGTCGCCGGAAAAGAAGGTCACGCCGCCGAAATTGACGCGAATGTCGCTTTCGCCGATGCCTTCTCCAGCGGCACCCACCGGAATGGCGGCAATGGCCTGAATGCCAATGTCCAGTTCTTCCAGATCATCCACCTGGCGCACCGCGCCGTAGACCACAATCCCTTCCCACTCGTTTTGCAGAGCGATGCGCGCCAGGTCCGCATCAATTAACGCACGACGCACAGAACCACCGCCATCAACCAGCAGTACACGACCACGGCCATTTTCTTCGAGCAGATCGTACAGCAACCCGTTATCCTCGAAACATTTCACCGTGATGATTTGACCGCCGAACGACGACCGTCCACCAAAATTGGAGAACAGCGGTTCCACGACGTTGACATCTTCCTGGTAGATGTCACAGAGCTCAGACGTATCGTATTTCATAGGCTTAACGTTCAGTTGCTGCGAGAGTTGTCAGTATATCGCGCATCACGCATTGTTGGCAAAATCATCAATTGTTAATTGACTTTTGTCAGTTAAAAATGCGTCTGACTCAGCATAATCCCAATCACAAACAACAGGTTAGTCAGTAAAGCCCCTTTTACTGTACGTTCGAGCATCGGCGGCATGGCTTTCGGATCCCGCTCACGCATCACAAAACGCGCCTGTTTTAACAACAACGGCGCGGCAAGGACGAACAGCCAACCCCATACGCTATGCAGTGACAGCAGGTTAAACAGTGCCAGACAGAGAAGGGCGCCGGCCAGCAGACCCGCATGGTAGCGGCGCGCGTTCAGCGGCCCTAAGCGTACCACGAGCGTGATTTTGCCATTGGCGCGATCGCTGTCGATATCACGCAGATTGTTGATATTCAGCACTGCAGTCGCCAGCAGACCGCACGCCGTAGCGGGTAAGATAATCGCAGGGATCAGCATATGCGTTTGCAGATACCAGCTTCCCATTACGCTCAGCCAGCCAAAGAAAATCAGTACCGAAACATCGCCAAGGCCGATATAGCCGTAAGGTCGTTTGCCGATGGTGTAGGTGATAGCGGCGATGATAGACAGCGCGCCAAGCACCACAAAGCCGATGAAATCCGTCAGGGTTTGTGAGGCGGCCAGCAGCAACAGCAGGCCGGAAATGCAGCTCAGGCCAATGACAATGATCAGCGCACGCTTCATCTGCTCAAGCGAAATCGCCCCTTTTTGCATGCCGCGCAACGGCCCAATACGGTCGGGTTTATCGCTGCCTTTGACCGCATCGCCATAGTCGTTGGCGAGATTGGAGAGGATTTGCAGCAATCCGGCGGTGCTTAATGCCAGTATGGCAACCAGCGGATCGAAGAAACCCTGCCACCAGGCCAGCGTCGTCCCTACCACGATAGCGGCAAACGCCAGCGGCAGTGTTTTTGGGCGCAGGCTTTCCAGCCAGGCCTGGGTGCGGCTCAAAGGTTGTGCGTCAGTCATAGTCACCAGCCAGTAATAAAAAATGGGGGCATAAGCCCCCATCGGAAATGATGAAAACGTTGTGGCTGCGATTATAAGATAAAACGGCTCAGATCTTCATCTGCCACTAAAGCATCAAGGTGCTTACTCACATAGTCGGCGTCGATGATGATAGTTTCGCCATTCAGGTCGCTGGCGTCATAGGAAATATCTTCCATGAGACGTTCCAGAACGGTGTGCAGACGACGCGCACCGATGTTTTCGGTGGTCTCGTTCACCTGCCAGGCCGCTTGCGCGATGCGTTTAATCCCGTCGTCAGTGAAATCGATATTGACGCCTTCTGTTGCCATCAATGCTTTGTACTGCACGGTAACCGATGCGTTTGGCTCGGTCAGAATGCGTTCAAAGTCTTGCGTGGTCAGCGCTTTCAGTTCAACGCGAATAGGCAGACGACCCTGCAGTTCCGGGATCAGGTCAGACGGGCTGGCCACCTGGAATGCGCCGGAGGCGATAAACAGGATGTGGTCAGTTTTCACCATGCCGTGCTTGGTAGAAACGGTACAACCCTCTACCAGCGGCAGCAGGTCGCGCTGAACACCTTCGCGGGAAACATCCGGGCCGGATGTGTTACCGCCGCGCTTACAGATTTTGTCGATTTCGTCGATGAAGACGATACCGTGCTGCTCAACCGCGTCGATTGCATCTTGTTTCAGCTCTTCCGGGTTCACCAGCTTCGCCGCTTCTTCTTCAATCAGCAGTTTCATTGCATCTTTGATTTTCAGCTTACGCGGCTTCTGTTTTTGCCCGCCCAGATTCTGAAACATGGACTGGAGCTGGCTGGTCATCTCTTCCATTCCCGGAGGCGCCATGATCTCTACGCCCATCGGTGACGCGGCCAGATTAATTTCAATTTCTTTGTCGTCGAGCTGGCCTTCACGCAGTTTTTTGCGGAAAGACTGACGTGCAGCAGACGGCTCAGCAACGGTTTCCGGCTGGCCCCAGTTGTTTTTTGCCGGGGGGATCAGTACGTCCAGAATACGCTCTTCCGCCATCTCTTCGGCGCGATAGCGGTTTTTCTCGATGGACTGCATGCGGACCATTTTCACGGCGGCATCGGTAAGATCGCGGATAATGGAATCCACTTCTTTACCGACATAACCCACTTCGGTGAATTTGGTTGCTTCAACTTTGATAAATGGCGCGTTTGCCAGTTTCGCCAGACGGCGGGCAATTTCGGTTTTACCGACACCGGTCGGCCCGATCATCAGAATGTTTTTCGGGGTCACTTCATGGCGCAGCTCTTCATCAAGCTGCATACGACGCCAGCGGTTACGCAGGGCAATCGCCACGGAACGCTTCGCCGCATCCTGACCGATAATGTGTTTGTCCAGTTCGCTGACAATTTCGCGTGGGGTCATTTCAGACATGAGGAATCCTTACGCCTTGGTGGTCAATTCTTCGATGGTGTGGAAGTGGTTAGTGTAGATGCAGATATCACCGGCGATGTTCAGCGCTTTCTCGGCGATATCGCGCGCGCTGAGGTCGGTGTTTTCCAGCAATGCACGGGCAGCCGCCTGGGCATATGGGCCGCCAGAGCCAATGGCAATCAGGTCATTTTCTGGCTGCACAACGTCACCGTTACCGGTGATGATCAGTGAGGCCGTTTCATCGGCCACCGCCAGTAACGCTTCCAGCTTGCGCAGCATGCGATCGGTACGCCAGTCTTTGGCCAGTTCCACCGCCGCTTTCACCAGATGGCCCTGGTGCATCTCCAGCTTACGTTCAAAGAGTTCAAACAAGGTGAAGGCGTCAGCCGTGCCTCCGGCAAAGCCTGCGATGACTTTGTCGTTGTACAGACGGCGAACTTTCTTCACGTTGCCTTTCATAACGGTGTTGCCCAGTGTCGCCTGGCCATCACCAGCGATAACGACATGGCCGTTACGGCGTACGCTTACTATTGTTGTCACGAGCAGACCCCCTGGTTACGAATGCAGAATACAAGCCCCGTAGTGATACGGGGCAGAATGCAAGTATAGATGGGGGAGATTTTGGGGGTTTCAACCCCCGGCGGCGAGACGGATGCAGTTTGTGTGGCCGGCCAGTTTCAGACGGCTAATGGTGCTATCTGCGTTATCTTTGCCTTTAACCGGACCGATAACCACGCGATTCCAGCCGTTATTGCTGGTGATGCGAGAATCAAACCCTTCAAAGGCGAGCTGGGCACGAACGGTCTCTGCCTGGTCCGCACCTTTGAACGAACCACACTGTACCATCCAACGGCGTTCGTCTTTTTTCTCGGCCGTTTGCTTCGGTGCTTCTTCATGCGTCACCGGAGCGGCCTGCTGCGTTTTCGGCGCAGCCGCCGTGGTATGTGCTGGCGTTTGCAGCAGATCCTGGTATGGCTGCTGGCTGGCGGCAGATGGCTTTTGCTGAGGCGTTTGCTTCGCTGCCTGCACCGGCGCGGTTTGCGCCGTGCGTGGTTGCTCCGTCACCCGTGGCGGCGTCCGTGTCGGTTGCTCAACCTGCACGTTGCTCCACTGCTGTTGTTGCATCTGCTGCTGTACCTGTTGCTGCGCTTGACGCTGGCGTTGCAGCGTTTGTTGGCGCTGCTCCTGCGTCTGCTCGTTCCACGGCACTTCGTTTAACTGCGTAGGCTGCTGGCGCATATCCGCCTGCATTTGCGCCAGTAACTGACGTTGCTCATTGGTCAGTTGCTCCGGTTTTTCCACCTCGCCACCCGCAGATGGCTCGGTAGGCGCACGTACGCCTGGCTGGCGACTTTCCAGCTCTTTAATGTAACGCCAGCGCTCTTCCGGTTTTGGCGGCAGACCATTGCCTGCAACCTTCTGGTTTTGCAGCGTTTCAGATTCTTCTTTCTTGTGGTGGGTAATAAAGTACAGGCCACCGATAAAAGCTACCAGTACTGCGGCGGCAATCGCGACCATTGCGGGCGAGACAGCGGATACGCTACGTTGCTTCTTCCTTGAGCTACTCTTTTTTTGCCGCGAAGGAGCCGACTGGCTGCGGCGTACATAATCTCGTTGTGCCACTATCGTTTCGCTGTATTTATTTCGTTTGTCAGCCCGTCATGTTACTTAAGCGACGGGCTTTTGACCAGAAGAGGGATTCCGATAACGCATTTACGTTAAGTCAACGCCTTAGTTGACCCACGAATGACCAATTCGCAATCCAGTAATCGGGATCCGCTGCTTACCGTATGCCCTTGTAACTGTTCAAGTAATAACAGCATTGCTTCGCGACCGATATCGAAACGCGGCTGGGCGACGGTGGTGAGCGGAGGATCGCAGAATTCCGCCAGCGAGATGTTATCGAAACCAATAATAGACAAATCATTCGGCACTTTCAGACCACGGCGCTTCGCATAAGACAATGCGCCGAGCGCCATGACGTCGCTATGACAGAATACCGCAGTGGGCGGCTTCGGCAGCGAGAGTAACCGTTCCAGCGCCTCGCTACCAGCGGCAAAGGTAAAGTCGCCACGGGCAATATAGTGCGGGTCAACGGTAATGCCGGAGCGACGCAGCGCCTGTACATAGCCCTGCAGGCGATAGTGGCACAGCGGCATCTCTTCCGGACCGGCGATGCAACCAATGTATTGATGCCCCTGTTCGCGCAGGTAATTCACGGCATTGAAGGCGGCGGTCAGGTTGTCGATATGTACTGTGGGCAGTTCCAGTTCCGGGGCAAATTCATTCGCCATCACCATTGGCGGCAGGTTACGTTGTTCTTCGATGCTGGCATCAAAAGGCAAGCGTGAACCGAGCAGCAACATGCCATCTATCTGCTTAGTGATGATTAAATCGATAAAGGTTTTTTCTTGCTGATTCTGATGAGCACAATCGCCGATCAATACCAGATAGCCATTTTCTGCGGCAGTGACTTCGATGCCACGGATAATTTCACTAAAAAACGGATCGCAAATATCCGGCACAATCACCAGGATCGTCCGGGATTCGTTACGTTTAACGTTACGTCCCATCGACTGCGGCAAATAACCCACTTCCATTGCCGCCTGCTCAACCCGATTGCGGGTAGCCTGCGACACTTTATCCGGGTTCATTAACGCACGGGACACCGTTGCCGTGGATACCTTCGCTTTAACGGCAACATCTTTCATGGTCGCGGCTGCAACCTGATTCCTGGTCTTCACCTTCTTCTCCTCGCATGCGCGGCGCAGGCGCAGACACATTTTTATCAGATAGTTAATCTAATCGGTTACAGAATTTTCATTAAAAATGTGATGAAAGTTGAATTTTTCGAGGTGCCTCGCAACCTTAGCCCTCAATAGGGTCCACATCCAGCATCCACTTCACTTTGCGGGCTTCTGGTAAGGTGTTGATAAGCGTAAGCGTGCCGCTGACAATTTGTTGCAGGCGCACGCGGGAAGGATGTTGTAGCAGGAGCTGCCAGCGCCAGCGCCCGGCGCGTTTGGGAGCCAGTGCCGGAACCGGACCAAGCACCCAGAGGTGCTGGTCTGCCAGCGGGCTGGATTGCAGCAGATTTTTTAGCTGTTGCAGGAACAGCGGCGCCTGTTGGTTGTTATGATCTTCCGCACGGATAAGCACATGGCTGGTCCAGGGGGGAAGCTGGAGCGTCTGACGTTCCGCCAGTGCCTGCTCCGCGAAGGTGTCGTAGCCTTTATGCAGAAGTGTTTGCAATAAAGGGTGTTCCGGATGGTGGGTTTGCAGTACCACTTCACCCTGTTTCCCCGCGCGCCCGGCACGCCCGGAGACCTGGGTATAAAGCTGCGCAAAGCGTTCAGCGGCGCGGAAGTCAGCGGAGAAGAGCGCACCGTCGACATCCAACAGGGCAACCAGCGTGACATCCGGGAAATGGTGCCCTTTCGCCAGCATCTGCGTGCCGATAAGAATACGCGCGCCGCCGCGATGTACTTCCGCCAGGTGTTGCTCGAGCGCGCCTTTACGGCTGGTGGTGTCCCGGTCGATACGCGACAGCGGCACCCCCGGAAAAAGCGGGGCAAGCGCCTGCTCCAGTTGTTCTGTACCCAGTCCAACCGGCATCAGATGGGTTGAGCCGCAGGAAGGGCATTGCCGTGGCACCTGGCGCTGGCTGTCGCAATGGTGGCAGCGTAGATGCTGCTGGGCCTGGTGTAACGTGTAGTAATGATCGCAGCGCGGACACTCGGCAATCCAGCCACAATCATGGCACAGCAGTGCCGGCGCGAAGCCTCGACGGTTCAGGAACAAGATGACCTGATTGCCTGCCTGCAAGTGCTGGCGCATGCGATTGACAAGAGCAGGGGAGAGTCCTGCCTGTAGCGCCTGGCCTTTCAGGTCCAGAACATGCTGCATGGCGGGGCGGGCGTTGCCGGCGCGGCGCGTCAGGCGCAGCATCTTATATTTCCGCGCCCGCACGTTGTGGAGCGTCTCCAGGGCGGGCGTCGCCGAGCCGAGTATGATTGGAATCTGCTCGCTGTGGGCGCGATAGACGGCCAGGTCGCGCGCATGGTAGCGCCAGCCTTCCTGTTGTTTATAAGAGCTGTCGTGTTCTTCATCGATCACGATAACGCCCAAATTTTTAAACGGGGTGAACAGTGACGAACGTGTGCCAATGACAATCGCCGCTTCGCCGTTTTTGGCTTTTAACCAGGCTGACAGGCGTTCACTGTCATTGAGTCCGGAATGCAGTACCTCGACCGGGGCAGAAAAGCGTTCGCGAAAACGGGCGATGGTCTGCGGCGTCAGGCCAATTTCCGGCACCATCACCAGCGCCTGTTTCCCCTGTGCCAGCACATTTTCCAGCACGCTAAGATAGACTTCTGTTTTGCCAGAACCGGTTACACCCGCCAGCAGCCAGGCCGAGAACTGGTCCGCCGCGCTGTGAATGGCCCCCACCGCGGTTGCCTGTTCAGTGTTAAGGCGCAGACGCTCGCCGCAGACGGAAAAGCCATGCCGCCAGTCATGATGCGCGGGCTCCTCACTGTTGAGCTCTGCCAGCCCCTTGGTACGCAGTGCTTGTAGCGCGGCGTCATTGAACTCAAGCTCAGCAACCTGATGCCGCCAGATGCGCCCCTGGCGCAGGGCTGCCAGCGCCTGTTGCTGCTTTGGCGAACGTTTAAGGCTATTAAGGTCGACCGCCTGCCCTTGCTCGGTGGCAAACCAGAACCACTGTACTGCGGCACTGGCGGGTTTACCCTGGCGTAGCGGTACAGGAATTGCGTTGAAAAGCACATCGCCAATGGCGTGGTGATAATAATCCGCCGCCCAGAGCAGAAGCCGCCAAACCGGGACGGAAAAGACAGGAGCACTGTCCAGCACTTCAAGCACGCTTTTGAGCTCATTGAGGGGCAATTCGCTGGTCTCACCGATGGAGACCACAATCCCCACCCGTTGCTGGGTGCCAAAGGGCACACGTACCCGGCAGCCCGCGCTGGCGACCATGCTATCGGGAAGCAGGTAGTCAAAGGTGCGGGGCAACGGTACGGGTAGCGCTACATGGGCGACGGGCATCTCAGGATCCTGGCTTGAAAACTGGCGGGATAGTATACACATTGTTAAAGGTGGGGCGCGGATCAGTTTGCATACGTTGGTTAATTTCTGTATGATTCGCCGCCTTTGGTGCGTATTCACGTGCCAGAGATCCACTAATACATTAACTCGCGTGGTGTCTGGCGTTAGGGCTGGAAGAGCGACGCGGCCTTAAACTGAGGTTTCCCATGAAAAAAGGTATTCACCCGAATTATGTAGCTATTACTGCAACCTGTTCTTGCGGTAATGTGATCAAAACCCACTCTACCGTGGGTCACGACCTGAACCTGGACGTGTGCGGCAACTGCCACCCGTTCTTTACTGGTAAACAACGTGTTGTTGATACCGGTGGTCGTGTTGAGCGTTTCAACAAACGCTTCAGCATCCCGGGCAGCAAATAAGTTGCCAGATGAAAAAAGCGCCGCAAGGCGCTTTTTTTGTCCCTGAATTCCGCGCCCTTCTGTGTAACGCCCCCTTGTTCTTCATCCCCTACCGCGGTTTTTTGCAACGCCAGTTCTTTTGATTTGGCACACTGTTTCTTTTTAAAAAATCCAATGTTTCAGTTGGTGACATTAAGCCGACATATCTTTGCTTTTTTGCCACTTAAACGGAATGCTGGCAAAAACTCAAAGGTTTGTACATTTACACTAAAATACAATTCCTCACGTTATTAGGACATTTTTAATTTGTAGCTGTCTTTCACTCGTTACGCTGGCCTGCGAATCCATAGCTACACGCTTTTCTTTTATTGAAATTTACGTCAAAGAGGAATTTCCATGAAGTTGAAATATGCGTTGTTATTACTGCCGGTACTGGCAGGAACAGCCCATGCGGGTTACGTAGACTATCGTCATGAATATTACGATGACGGGCGTAACTATGATCGTGTATATATGTCACAGCGTTTTGCCAGCGGCTTTGGGGTGGCCTTAGAAGGTATTTCCCGTTCTGATGATGCGGATGCGAAAAAGCCGCTAAATAATATGGAAACGAACGGGATTGAGTATACAGCCAACTACCAGTTTACCTGGAGCAACCTGGTCTGGTTGCCTGGTGTTGCCATCGAAACGGACGAGAACCAAACCATTTATAAGCCGTTCGTGCGTGTTCAGTACAATATCAACGACAACTGGTGGACCGCCTTCCGTTACCGTTTCGAGTACACTCGTCGTAACGCAGAAGGTCGTGATGATCGTCGCGTTAACCGCCCGGAAGTATGGATTGGCTATAATACCGGGAACTGGATGTTTGAGCTAAATGGTATTTATAAATTTGCTGAATCTGAAAATCTTTATAATAATACCAAGCGTGATTATGAATATAACGGCCGTATTGCCTATAAATTTGGTTCCTGGGTGCCATTTGTTGAAGTAGGTAATGTGTCTTCTGGTTATAAAACGGCAACGACAGATGATCGCCAGACGCGTTATCGCGTCGGTATCGGTTATAACTTCTAATTACCTTTCTTTCTGTGTCTGAATAATGCGGCGGCAATATATATTGCCGCCGTATCCGCTCGCAATTTTTAAGTCGAAATTTTATATTTCGCTAAGGATTGGGTTAAACAATGTCTACACGCAAAATTGGTTTAGTGAATTATCTGGCGTACGGCTCCGGAGATTTTCTGGGCGCGGGTACAACAGCACTGACCGCCGCATGGTTACTTTATTTTTATACAACGTTTTGCGGCTTAACGCCGATTGAGGCGACCTTCATTTTCGCCATGGCCAGGGTGCTGGATGCCGTTGTCAGCCCGCTGATGGGTTATCTGACCGATAACTTTGGCAATACCTGGTTCGGTAAACGCTTCGGCCGCCGTAAGTTCTTTATTCTGCTCGGTATTCCCTGCGTATTTTCCTATACGCTGATGTGGGTTGGCCACATGAACTACTGGTACTATTTATTCACGTACCTGCTGTTTGATGTGGTGTACACCATGATTCTGGTGCCTTACGAAACGCTGGTACCGGAGATGACCGATGACTTTAAACAGAAAACCAAGTTTTCCGGGGCGCGTATCGCGCTGGCGCAGCTTTCCGCCATTCTGGCCGCATTCCTGCCGGGCATTCTGTTAAGCCATTTCGGCAAAGATAATGCCGTCTCCTTCTTCTATGCCAGTATCGTGTTCGCGGTGATTTGCGCGATCGTCCTGACGCTGGTGTGGACCTTCACCTGGGAGCGCCCGCGTGATGAAGAAGCGGAAGCGGCGAAACCGAAACTGACGCTTGGGCAAAGCCTGAGTCGTCTGATCATTGAGCTGAGTTCCACCTTCCGTATCCGTATTTTTCGTCAGCATCTGGGCATGTATCTTGGCGGGTATATTGCCCAAGACGTCTTCAACGCGGTCTTCACCTACTATGTGGTGTTTGTGTTGATGCAGAGCCCGACACTGGCCTCCAGCCTGATGGGAACCATGGCGATTCTGCAATTTATCGCGGTCATGGGGATGATCCCGCTCTGTATTCGTTTCGGCGCTGCGCCGTCTTACCGTATTGTTGTGGTGCTGTTTGGTCTGGCTGCGGTTTCGTTTGCCCTGCTGTCGTTGGCCGGACAGAGCGATAACATGTCGCTGCTGTTGTTTATTTCTGGTATTGCCGGGTTAGGGCGTGGCGGCATCAACTATATTCCGTGGAATATCTATACCTATATCGCCGATGTGGACGAGGTGGTGACAGGTCAGCGTCGCGAGGGCATCTTTGCCGGGATCATGACGTTAACGCGTAAAGCCTCTCAGGCTGGCGCCGTGATGCTGGTGGGTATAGTGATGCAGATGTCCGGTTTTGTTTCCGGGCAGAGTACGCAGGTGCCGGGAGTGAGCCATACCATCCTGATGATTCTGAGTATCGGTACCGTGCTGGTGCTGTCGATCGGTTTCCTGGTGTCGTTGCGCTTCCGCCTGAACTTGTCCACGCACAGCGTTCTGCGCGAAGAGACGGCAAAAATGCGTAGTGCGGGCCGCCTGACGCCGGAATCCATCACCCCACAAGCGCGTAAGACTGTGGAAATGCTGGCGGGTATGCCTTATGACCAGCTATGGGGCAACAACGATATCGGCTATATCAATCGCCAGAAGGCGCGTGAAGCGCAATCTCACGCCTCAGTCATATAGGTGATCATTTGAGCAATGTTTTTGTGATGCGCGTCACAAAAACATTGCCGATAAGGGTAAACAGGCATATGCTTTTCACTGCGAAAGAGGTTATCAACAACGCGTGAAAGGAAAATGAATATGCTGAATGCACTCAAAAATGTCGTTGTGTCTTACTTCACTTCTCTGGCAGAGGTTCACCCGGAAGTGACCCGCTTCTGATTCAGCCAGCGCAACGGACAGATAAACAAAAAGGCAGAAGACTTCTTCTGCCTTTTTGTTTATCTCTGCTCCATTACTGGGGATAGCAGTGCAAATTCAGGCATGCTCTGTGGTTCTCCACTGCACGTATAACGCTTCCCGCCGTTAACGTAAGCGACGTATCCAACGTCATTCCTGCGCTTTCCAGCCCCCTGGCTGTCCATTTATTGCAGGTATTCAGTATGCCGTAGCGCCCATTTGCGGCATAAAACTGGCTATCGCCGTATATGCCTTTTTTTAATGGAATGAGTTTACCGGTTTCATCACGGGCAAAGCTGCGGCCAAGGTAACGCATCAGGCTGTCACGTTGACCTGCGGTGAGGCTTAATGCTTTTATCACGCTCCCGGAAAAATAGCGTTCTGGCGTATCAGAAAGGGCTACGACGTGCATAACCGCGCCAGATGACCAGAACATCGCCTGCAGCGTAAGCTTCGTGGTTATCTCCTCTGACTGGTAAAAACCTTTATCACCCCAGCCGATTTCATACCACTTCGCCTGTGCAAACCGCGTTTTAAGCTGTGGCAGAACGACATTGACCTCATGGGCTGGGGTGATAATCCCTGTATGCCAACCGTGGCTGACGATATAGATTTCCGTGCCGGAGGGCGATGCGTTCGCCTCAGGCCTGACGGCCTGTGGAAAAGTGGTGCAACCGTAGAGCAAAAAGCACATCCATGCGATGAACAGGTTTTTCATGATTTGTTACCCGGAAAACAGTGGCCATTTTTTTGCGACGGTTTCCAGTTGCGGGGCGTCAAATAACGCTTGTGGTGAGAGCACTGTTTCGTTCAGCGGGATGTTACGCCCGTAACGCTCGTTGAGTTTGGCACGCACGACCGGGGAGTTCAGATCGAACTCTTTAAGTTTCTGCAGCTTACCCGGCTGTATCCCCAGCGCACGGTTATACACCTTCCACACCACTTCGGAGCAATACTGGCGCTCATCGGTCCATGAAAATGCCAGGTCATAGGGTTTACCGAGGTAGCGCGTTGCCGTCTGCGCCATTTTTTGCTGCTGTGCAATGGAAAGCCCACCTTTCACGCGACGGATGATGTAGTGCCCTTTTTCCCCACGGTTGATGAATGTTGGCAGTGGCGTATAGACCACCGGGCCGATGGCTTCAAAAACATAGGGGACATTGTTACGCAGCACGATCATGCCAGTGTGGCTAAAGCGCGAATGAGTGGCTTGCTGGATAGCTTTACTTTGCGACGAGCGAGACATCTGAAAGATGATATCGCCCGTCTGCGGTTCATAAGCCAGAACCGGGAAAACCATCACCGCGAGCAGCAAGAGGACAAACTTCTTTGTCATGATTTACATCCTTGTTCGAGACAAAAAAGGCGATTCAATCCATGAGCCGCCTTTTTAAATCAGTACTCCCACGTATCGGGGTCGATACCCAATTCGCGCATAATTACTTTTGCCTCCTCCGGGATTTCATCGCTGCGCTCTTTACGCAGGTCTTCATCGTTGGGCAAAGGTTGGCCGGTAAACGCATGCAGGAATGCCTCACACAGCAGTTCGCTGTTGGTGGCATGACGCAGGTTGTTAACCTGACGACGGGTGCGCTCATCGGTGAGGATTTTTAACACCTTCAGAGGAATGGAAACCGTAATTTTTTTTACCTGTTCACTCTTCTTACCGTGCTCAGCGTACGGGCTGATATATTCGCCGCTCCATTCAGCCATGAGATACCTTTAATCCTCTCAGTCATTAATAAAAGGTCAGAACCTGATCAACGCAGCGCCCGGACCATAATCTCGCGTAGTTTACCGTAGAGTCAGTACCGTGACACGGTGTATCGCTCTGCGTCACTTCACTAAAGCATATAATTTTAACGGCTATTGCGATTTTGCTCAATCTATACGCAAAGAAGTTTAGATGTCCAGATGTATTGACGTCTATTATTCTTATGTTTACTCTGGTGCCTGACTTTTCATCCATTAAGCCAGGAAGCCTTCACCATGACGCGTAAACAGGCCACCATCGCAGTGCGTAGCGGATTGAACGATGACGAGCAGTACGGCTGCGTTGTTCCGCCCATCCACCTCTCCAGCACCTATAATTTCACCGGATTTAATGAGCCTCGAGCCCATGACTATTCACGCCGCGGTAACCCGACGCGCGATGTCGTGCAGCGTGCCCTGGCAGAGCTGGAGGGCGGTGCAGGTGCCGTGATGACCAACACCGGTATGTCGGCGATTCATCTGGTGACCACGGTTTTCCTGAAACCGGGCGACCTGCTGGTTGCGCCTCATGACTGCTATGGTGGTAGCTATCGCCTCTTCGACAGTCTGGCAAAACGCGGCTGCTATAAGGTTTTGTTTGTCGATCAGAATGATGAGCAGGCATTAAAATCGGCGCTGGCGCAAAAACCAAAGCTGGTACTGGTGGAAAGTCCGAGCAACCCATTGTTGCGCGTCGTGGATATTGCGAAAATCTGTCAGCTCGCGCGTGAGGCTGGTGCGGTCAGCGTGGTGGATAACACTTTCCTGAGTCCGGCGTTGCAAAACCCGCTGGCGTTGGGTGCTGATGTGGTATTGCATTCATGTACTAAATACTTGAATGGCCACTCAGATGTTGTCGCGGGCGTGGTGATTGCCAAAGACCCGGAAACTGTCACAGAACTGGCATGGTGGGCGAATAATATCGGCGTCACCGGTAGCGCCTTCGACAGCTACCTGCTGTTGCGTGGCCTGCGAACACTGTCTCCACGTATGGAAGTGGCGCAGCGTAACGCCCAGGCGATCGTTGAGTTTCTGAAAAAGCAGCCGCTGGTGAAAAAACTTTATCACCCGTCGCTACCGGAAAATCAGGGGCACGAGATTGCTGCGCGCCAGCAGAAAGGCTTTGGCGCAATGTTGAGTTTCGAACTGGATGGCGATGAGCAAACACTGCGTCGCTTCTTAAGCGGTTTGTCATTATTTACGCTGGCGGAATCTTTAGGTGGGGTTGAAAGCTTAATTTCCCACGCTGCCACCATGACACACGCGGGCATGGCGCCGGAAGCACGTGCTGCCGCCGGGATTTCAGAGACGTTACTGCGTATCTCAACCGGCATTGAAGATGGTGAAGATTTGATTGCCGACCTGGAAAATGGCTTCCGGGTTGCGGCTGAGGGATAAACATGAGTGTGAATGCGCAGGCAGGGGCGAAGGTTCGTCAACTGCATAAGTTTGGTGGGAGCAGTCTGGCTGATGTGAAATGTTACCTGCGCGTTGCGGGGATCATGGCGGAATATTCGCAACCGGGCGATTTGATGGTCGTTTCGGCAGCAGGCAGTACCACTAACCAGTTGATTAGCTGGCTTAAATTGAGCCAGACCGATCGTCTCTCTGCGCATCAGGTTCAACAGTCGTTACGTCGTTACCAGAGCGAGCTGATTGCCGGGTTGTTGTCACCGGAGGTGGCTGATGGCCTGATTAGCGAGTTTATTCGTGACCTCGAGCGCCTGGCCGGGTTGCTGGACGGTGGCATTACCGATGCGGTCTACGCCGAAGTGGTGGGGCATGGGGAAGTGTGGTCTGCGCGTCTGATGTCTGCCGTACTGAATCAGCAAGGGCAAGCGTCGGCATGGCTTGATGCGCGCGAGTTTCTGCGCGCGGAACGCGCGGCACAGCCGCAGGTCAACGAAGGCGCCTCCTGGCCGCTGTTCCAGCAACTGCTGGCGCAGCATCCGGATAAACGTATCGTTGTGACGGGCTTTATTAGCCGTAACGAGGCGGGCGAAACGGTACTGTTGGGGCGTAATGGTTCTGACTATTCGGCAACGCAAATTGGCGCATTAGCCGGTGTTACCCGCGTGACGATCTGGAGCGACGTGGCCGGGGTGTACAGCGCCGACCCGCGTAAAGTGAAAGATGCCTGCCTGCTGCCTCTGCTGCGTCTGGATGAAGCCAGCGAGCTGGCCCGTCTGGCAGCACCTGTACTCCACGCCCGAACCTTACAGCCGGTATCCGGCAGTAATATCGATTTGCAGTTGCGTTGTAGCTATAACCCGGAACAGGGTTCCACGCGTATTGAGCGCGTACTGGCATCTGGCACGGGTGCCCGCATCGTCACCAGTCATGATGATGTCTGTCTGATCGAGTTTCAGGTCCCTGCCGGGCAAGATTTCAAACTGGCGCAACGTGATATTGAGGTGATCCTCAAGCGCGCTCAGGTTCGTCCGCTGGCGACAGGCGCGCACGCTGACCGTAATTTGCTGCAACTCTGCTACACCTCGGAAGTGGTGGATAGCGTCTTTAAACTGCTCGACGAAGCCGGTCTGCCGGGCGAGTTGCGTTTACGTCAGGGGCTGGCGCTGGTGGCGCTGGTCGGGGCGGGCGTTTGCCGTAATCCGCTGCACAGCCACCGTTTCTGGCAACAATTGAAAGGTCAGGCCGTGGAATTCGTCTGGCAGTCAGATGAGGGGATCAGCCTTGTTGCCGTGCTGCGCGTGGGGCCAACGGAAAGTCTGATTCAGGGGCTGCACCAGTCACTGTTCCGCGCGGAAAAACGCATTGGCCTGATGTTGTTTGGTAAAGGCAATATTGGTTCTCGCTGGCTGGAACTGTTTGCCCGCGAACAGAGCGCGCTGTCTGCCCGTACCGGGTTCGAATTTGTTCTCGCAGGGGTGGTGGATAGCCGCCGCAGCTTGTTGAATTACGATGGTCTCGACGCCAGCCGGGCGCTGGCCTTCTTCAATGATGAGGCGGTCGAGCAGGAGGAAGAGGCGCTATTTCTGTGGATGCGCGCGCACCCGTACGATGATCTGGTGGTGCTGGATGTCACCGCGAGCCCACAGCTTGCCGACCAGTATCTGGATTTCGCCAGCCACGGTTTTCATGTGATCAGTGCCAATAAACTGGCAGGTGCCAGCAGCAGTAATAAATACCGCCAGATCCACGACGCATTTGAAAAAACCGGACGTCGCTGGTTGTATAACGCCACCGTCGGGGCCGGGTTGCCAGTAAACCATACGGTGCGCGATCTTATCGACAGCGGCGACAGTATTCTGGCCATCAGTGGTATCTTCTCCGGTACGCTCTCCTGGTTGTTCCTGCAATTTGATGGCACCGTGCCGTTTACCGACCTGGTCGATCAGGCCTGGCAGCAGGGATTGACCGAGCCCGATCCGCGCGTCGATCTCTCCGGTAAAGATGTGATGCGTAAGCTGGTCATTCTGGCGCGTGAGGCAGGCTATGACATCGAGCCAGACCACGTGCGCGTGGAGTCCCTGGTGCCGACGAGCTGTGAAGAAGAGTCTATCGACCACTTCTTTGAGAATGGCGATGAGCTGAATGAGCAAATGACACAGCGTCTGGAAGCCGCTCGCGAGATGGGACTGGTGCTGCGTTATGTGGCGCGTTTTGATGCCAACGGCAAAGCACGTGTGGGTGTGGAAGCGGTGCGTCCGGAACATCCGCTGGCGGCACTGCTGCCTTGCGACAATGTGTTTGCCATCGAAAGCCGCTGGTATCGCGATAACCCGCTGGTGATCCGTGGGCCGGGAGCCGGTCGTGATGTCACTGCCGGCGCAATTCAGTCGGATATCAACCGTCTGGCGCAGTTGCTGTAATTGCTGCGTTATATTGCTGAGCCAGGGCTTTCAGTGATTGGGTCACACGGCGAGCGGAATACTGGCCGACACTCAGAAAGGCCGGCTGCTGATGAAGCCAGTGGACGAAATGTCTGCTGGCGGTAAGCGACAGCGTTTCAGCCAGACTTTCATCTCCTCCTGTTAATGAACAGGTCATCTTTAGATTGTCTCCCTGCTGCCAGAGCTGCCAGCGGTTTTGCCACCAGCCATGATGCGTTTTCCCGCGTGCACGCCAGGGGGCCGCGCAGCCAGCATCAACAATCTCCTCTTCTATAAACCATAAACTGCCTCGCTGACGACGAAATAGCTCTGACCATGCGGTGATCACCGCGCCGCGCAAAAAACATTCATGGGCGACGATATGTGTCATAACATCGGGAAAAAGGATTTTTAATACCCGGAAATGACCATGTGCGGCAATAACGGGACGGAGAATTGCACCCCTGGCATTCCTTTTTTGCACCGCGCTTGCATATTGAATCTCATCAAATTGACTGCGACTAAGAAATTGCTCCGAGCGAAAATTTACGCGCTCAATAATATCTTCATGCCTGCTGAGGGGTTCTGCGACGCCTTTCCATTGATAAAGCAGAGAATCTCCTGCCGGATGAGACGTGAAATTGGTTGAGACATGGACAACATGGCCGCAAAGCGCATCAAAGCTAAAAAGTGCATAGAGTTTTTGGTCAGCACTTGCCCCCTGAAAAGGAACGATAAGCGGGGTCGTGACTAGCTGTGTTAATGATGTATTTTGCTCGTGTAAAACGTTGCCTGGCGTCCAGACTTTTTTACAGCGTCGGCACTGCAAACGCTGTGTACCTAAAGGATTATGACCATAACGAATACTCGTTTTTTGATAACACGCCGGGCAAAATAAACCGCTTTCGATGGCATATTCTGTCAACCGTGCTGATAACCAGTCGCGAAATTGTCGCTCGTTGAAGAGGGGAGGATAGCTCCCACAGGCGCGGCAATGAAGTGCGGCAAAGCCCAGACGATAATCTGGCCAGACATAATCGGGCGATTCCGCCAGACCCAGATTTCGGCAACCGTAGGATTTGCAGGTGTTAATCGTGAACAAAGCAGACATCGTGGGACCAACGATTTTTGATGATCGTTGATTTTGCCCTGCAATTATTGCGAATGGATGTGAACACTCTCACATAAAAAACCCTTTCAGAACGTAAGGTAGCGATTCTCTATATGACTGAAAGGGATTGATTATGAAGTTAAAAATGGTTGCCACTGGCGTTTTATTGACCATGCCGTTTTGGGCTTGTGCGAAAGATGTCACCCTTATTTATACCAACGATCTACATGCCCATGTTGAACCGTACAAAGTGCCATGGATTGCTGACGGTAAGCGTGATATTGGCGGCTGGGCGAATATCACTACTCTTGTAAAACAGGAAAAAGAGAAAAATAAAGCGACCTGGTTTTTTGATGCGGGTGACTATTTTACCGGCCCTTATATCAGCAGCATGACAAAGGGCAAAGCCATTATCGATATTATGAATACCATGCCGTTCGATGCCGTCACGATGGGCAATCATGAATTTGATCACGGCTGGGACAATACGCTGTTACAGCTCAGCCAGGCGAATTTCCCGATTGTGCAGGGCAACATTTTTTATCAGAACAGTAATAAGGCGTTATGGGATAAGCCGTATACCATCATTGAAAAAGACGGGGTGAAGATTGGCGTTATCGGGCTTCACGGCGTGTTTGCGTTTGACGATACGGTTTCCGCCGCTATGCGCGTGGGTATTGAAGCGCGCGATGAAATTAAGTGGCTGCAACATTATATCGATGAACTGAAAGACAAAGCCGATCTGACGGTGGCGCTGATTCATGAGGGTGTACCCGCGCGTCAGTCCAGTCAAGGGAGTACTGACGTTCGCCGTGCACTGGATAAGGATATTCAGACCGCAAGCCGGGTCACCGGGCTGGATGTCCTTATTACCGGTCATGCGCATGTTGGTACGCCAGAACCAATCAAGGTGGGGAACACACTGATTTTGTCTACTGACAGTGGCGGTATTGATGTAGGTAAACTGGTGTTGGATTACAAAGAGAAGCCGCATCACTTCGCAGTGAAGAGTTTTGAACTGAAAACTATTTTTGCTGATGAATGGAAGCCGGATCCGCAGACCAAACAGGTTATAGACGGTTGGAATAAAAAACTTAACGCGCTTGTCGAACAAACGGTTGCCCAGTCGCCTGTTGAGTTAACCCGTGCTTATGGTGAGTCTTCATCATTAGGTAATCTGGCAGCAGATGCTTTGCTCCTCGCGGCGGGTAAAAACACGCAATTAGCACTCACCAACTCGGGAGGCATTCGTAGCGAAATTCCGGCAGGCGCAATCAGCATGGGTGCGATTATCAGCGCGTTTCCTTTCTCAAATGAGCTGGTCACCATGGACTTAACCGGTGAACAATTGCGCAGCCTGATGGAACATGGTGCGGGTTTGAGCAACGGCGTGTTACAGGTTTCCAAAGGTCTGGAGATGAAGTATGACAGCAGCAAACCAGTTGGCCAGCGGGTTACCGCGCTAACGCTTAACGGCAATCCGATTGACGATGCAACGGTTTATCACATTGCCACTAATAGTTTCCTCGCCGATGGTGGCGACGGTTTTACCGCATTTACTGAAGGAAAAGCGCGTAATACATCGGGTAGTTACGATGTTTCAAATGCCGTCGTGGATTATTTTAAAGCGGGGCATGCGTTGACAGATGAACAGCTAAAAGGCATGCGGGTGTCAGATGTAAAACAGTAATCTTTTGAGTCAATATGAATCCCGGAGAAACGTCAGCGAATCCGGGATTCCTCCGGCTTTACAAGGTATGGGGGAAACCGAGTCTGGCTCGTCATTTACTGACGCCATGAACTTTTTTCATCTTCGCTGAACATTCCTCACGCATTATGATGATTTTCCTGTTGACGCCCGTCCGCTTTTCCGTCATTTTTACATCTGGACGTCTAAACGGATAGATGTTCGTAGCGCAATAAATAACAACACGCGATTGATGAGGTAAGGTATGAGCTTTTTTCACGCCAACCAGCGGGAAGCCCTGAATCAGAGCCTGGCTGAAGTGCACGGTCAGATTAATGTTTCATTTGAATTTTTTCCGCCGCGCACCAGTGAAATGGAACAGACCTTGTGGAACTCCATTGATCGTCTGAGCAGCCTCAAGCCGAAATTTGTCTCTGTCACCTACGGTGCCAACTCCGGCGAGCGCGACCGCACCCATAGCATCATCAAAGGCATTAAAGATCGTACCGGCCTGGAAGCAGTACCGCACCTGACCTGTATTGATGCAACCCGTGATGAACTGCGTGCTATCGCAAAAGATTATTGGGACAACGGTATTCGTCATATCGTGGCGCTGCGTGGCGATCTGCCACCGGGTAGCGGCAAGCCGGATATGTATGCTGCCGACCTGGTGACCTTGCTTAAAGAGGTGGCGGATTTTGATATCTCCGTTGCTGCTTACCCGGAAGTGCATCCGGAAGCAAAAAGCGCACAGGCAGATTTACTTAATCTGAGACGCAAGGTTGAGGCGGGCGCTAACCGTGCCATCACCCAGTTCTTCTTTGACGTAGAAAGCTATCTGCGTTTCCGCGACCGCTGTGCGTCGACGGGCATTGACGTTGAAATTATTCCGGGGATCCTGCCGGTCACTAACTTTAAACAGGCGAAAAAATTTGCCGATATGACCAATGTGCGTATTCCGGCGTGGATGTCACAAATGTTTGAAGGACTGGATGACGATGCCGAAACGCGTAAACTGGTTGGCGCCAGCATCGCCATGGACATGGTAAAAATCCTCAGTCGCGAAGGGGTTAAAGACTTCCACTTTTATACCCTGAACCGCGCGGAAATGAGCTACGCCATCTGCCACACACTGGGCGTTCGCCCGGCGGTATAAGCCAGCGCAAATGCCGGGTGAGCGCATCATCCGGCGATGCTATATGCCACCTCGCCACAACAGAATGTGGTGTGCACATCATAGTTATCCTCCAGCACCACAATATCGGCGTCATAGCCGCGCTGCAGTTTTCCTTTGTGTCCGTCAAGCCCCAGCAGCCGCGCCGGGTTGATCGTGCAGGATTTCAGCGCTGCGCCAAACGGCACCATCGCGCCTTCGACCATATTGTATAAACCGCGATTCAGATGCAGCGTGCTGCCGACCAGCACGCCATTCTCACGTCGCGTGGCGCCATCTTCACCTAAAATCATCGGTTCGCCGCCAAACATATAACGTCCTGGCGGGCATCCCTTCGATTTCATGGAGTCGCTGATCATAATGATGTCGTCGTCATTCTTCACCCGGTACAGATGGGAGGCAGACACAAGGCTCACGAAGATACCATCGGCGATCACTTCCCCGTACAGGCCGTCCAGGCGAAAAGCAGCACCGAGAAGCCCCGGTTCACGATTCACATATTTCGCCATGCCGTTATAGACGTGGGTAACGTTTTTCGCACCGTTGGCGACTGCTTCCAGCACCTGCTCAAACGAGGCATCGGAGTGACCCATGTTGACGGCGATCCCCCGTTGCGCGCAGTAACGGGTCAGGGCGAGGCCTTTATCGTTTTCTGGCGCCAGGGTAATGGCGACAATGCGATTACGCGCCGCCTTTTCGAAAGCCTGGAACTCTACCACGCTGGCCGGGCGAATCTGTTTTTCTGGCTGTGCGCCGCGGTATTTCTGGCACAGAAAGGGACCCTCGAAATGAATTCCGAGGATCTCCGCGCCCGCATAACCTTCATCCATCACGCGGGAAATATTCTCCAGCGCAGAGATCAGTGTGGCATCTTCGTCTGTCACCGTGGTGGGGCAAAAAGCCGTTACCCCTTCTGCCGGGAGGTTAGCCGCCCAGCGGCGCAAGCCTTCGGGATTATTCTCGTTGGTATCGTAATCCCATCCGCCGTGAGCGTGGCTGTCGATAAGGCCGGGGATAATACGGCGCTTAGCAAAATCGAAGTTGGCGTTGTCAGACAGGCCCATGGCGACATTGCTGATACGGCCATTCTCTATGTGAATCGTTGCCGGATAAAAGCCGCCGGAAAGCCAGACACGCTCGCTTTGGATGATCATGGTGTCACCTCAGAGAAGGAATAAGTGAAGCGGCTTCCCGGTCACAGATAATCGTGACATCGGGATGCAATAACAAAAAAGATGCCGGGAAAAGCGGGTCAATTGCCGTGCATTCATAGAGCTGTTTCATGACGTGCGCTTTTGACTCGCCGTTGGCAATCAACACAATCTCTTTGCTTTTGAGGATAGTCCCCATGCCAAGGGTAATGGCCTGGCGTGGCACATCTTCACGGCGTTCGAAGAAACGGGCGTTGGCTTCGATGGTCTCGTCATTCAGATCGATAACGTGGCACACCGGGCTGTGTGTACTGTGGGGTTCGTTAAAACCGATATGTCCGTCATGGCCGATACCGAGGACCGCGAGATCGAAATTGCCGTGATCCTGAATCATGCGTTCATAACGGGCGCATTCAACCGCCAGATCGGCAGCCAGCACATCGGGCACAAAGCGGTTTTCAACAGGCAGGTTGGCATGCTGGTAAAAATAATTTTCAAGGAACCAGTAATAGCTCTGTGGATCGTCTTTGGTCAGCGGGATGTATTCATCAATATTGAACGAATACGCCCGCGAAAAATTCGCTTCGTTGTCGCGAGCCATGCGGCTCATCTCTTGTAATAAGCCGATTGGCGTGCCGCCGGTGGGCAGCGCCATCACTAAATCCGGTTTACGCTCCAGCGCCTGCGCGACACGTTTTGCCGCCAGCGTGCTCATTTCAGCGTAGTTATCAGTCAGGGTAAAGTTCAGCATCTGTTTTCCTTAACCGCCGATGGTAGCCTTGAGGCCAATATCTTCGGCGTACTGTTTTATCTGTGCGATCATGTCCCGCTGAACGGGCGGGAGATCATGAAGAAGGTAAGGCATACCGAGCTTTTCATATTTGCCGATGCCATAAATGTGATACTCCAGAATATCCACCTGCTGTACGGCGCTGCCGAGGCTGTGGATAAAATCAAGCCGCTTGCGGATATCTTCCGGCTGATCGTTACGCGTCGGGACGATCACCATGCGCGCCAGAATGGGCTTTCCTGTGGCGGCGATCGCTTTTGCGTTTTCCAGGATCAACCGGTTATCCACCCCCGTACAGGCAAGGTGGATTTCCGGGTCGAACGCTTTAAAGTCGTAAGAAACCATATCCACCCTGTCCACCAGGGGCAGCAGCTTGTCACGGCGTATGTTACCGGCAGTGTCGAGACAAAGATGAACACCTGCTGCTTTTAGATGCTGTGCGGTCTGCGTGATAAATTCCGCCTGCAGTGCGGGTTCACCACCGGAGAAGGTCACGCCGCCGTGGCTTTCGTCGTAAAACGCTTTATCGCGTAACAGCAGATCTGCCAGTTCGCGGGAGGTCATCTCTTTACCGACTTTTTCGTAGGCGTCGTAAGGGCAAATATCGACCATCTCAAGCAGGTTGCTACACTGCTTACGGTCAATATTCACCCCCTCGCCAGGTGCAGCAAAGGTAATGGCGTTATTCGCTGCCGCCTGCACACAGGAACCGCACTGACGGCAACGTTCTTTAAACCAGAACACGTTAAAGCCAGGCTTGATGGTTTCCGGATTCGCACACCACTGGCAGCGCAAATTACACTGCTGCATGAATACGGTACTGCGTATCCCCGGACCATCTTTGGTCGAGTAGCGTTGAATGCGGGATATCAAACCTGTTTTCATGGTGCTCTCCGCCTTACCAGGCCAGTTCTGTACGGGCGATAATCGCATCCTGCGCTTCCGGCATCAGCGTTGAGAACAGCGCACAATAACCGGCCACGCGGACCATCAGGTTCGGATAATCTTCCGGGTGTGCTTTCGCCGCCCGCAGAATATTTGAATCGATAATATTGAACTGGTTATGGAAGATATTTTTCTCGCGGCTGGCCTCCATGAAGGCGGTAAATTTCTCCAGGTTTTCGTCGCCTTCCAGCGCGCTCGGGGTAAATTTCATATTCAGCAACTGACCGCCAGCGATTTTCTGGTTTGGCAGTTTCGAAACGGAGTTAATCACTGCGGTCGGGCCTTCTTTATCCGCACCGAGGCACGGAGACGCGCCTTCGTTTAGCGGCAGAGTTGCCAGACGACCATCCGGCGTTGCCCCTACATCAAAACCGTTCGGTACGTAAGAGGTAATGTTGGACGTGGACATGGTATAGCCGCAGCCCTTCGGTCCTTTACCGTAGCGATCGGTTTTGTATTTCGGCAACAGTTTCAGGTAAGACTCGAATACGTCGGCGACAATATGGTCGACATAGTCGATATCGTTACCGAACTTCGGTGCGTTGCGGCACAGCTTACGCACGCGGGCGCCTTCAATGCCATCGAAGTTGCTGTCCATCGCGTCGCGCAGTTGTTTGAGCGTCAGTACCTTGTCATCAAAGACCAGTTTTTTCACTGCGGCGAGGCTGTCGCCCACCACGGAAGGGCCGATGTTGGAAGAGCTGACAAAGTCATATTCCGCGCCGCCGTTTTTCAGGGTCTTACCGCGCTCCAGCGAGCAGTTAATGGTCGCAGAGGCAAAGGCATCGGTATCGTGATATTTCAGTGCGCGATCGCATACCAGATCGCAGTCCACCGCCAGATCGGAGTAGAACTCCAGCAACTGGTTCCATGCGGCCCAGACTTCGTCATAAGACTCATAATTGATCTCGCGCCCCTCTTTGCCGTTTATTTTGACCAATTGGACGCCGGTCGCCGGATCGCAGCCGTTGTTCATGACCAGCTCAAGGATTTTGCCGAAGTTCACATAGGTCATGCCGGTGGCGCGATGCCCCCAGCGGCCCGGAATTGCGGTTTCCACACAGCCCATTGAGGCATATTCGCGCGCCACTTCTTCCGTCAGACCAAGGGTCATCATCGCCGGGATCACCACTTCGTCGCAGAAGATAGAGGGCATGCCAAAGCCTTTACGGATCAATTTTGCAGCGTCCTGCATCAGTGAATGCGGGGTGTCTTTGGAAAAACGCACACTCAGGTTTGGCTCTGGCAGACCGGTCAGCGCCATGGCTTCCAGCGACAGATAAGAGAGATCGTTGGTGCCGTCAGTACCGTCCGGCTTCATGCCCCCCACCATCAGGTTGGAGTAGAGCGGGTAGCCGCCGCTGTACTGGGTGTGGCCCCACGGACGTACTTTGTTCAGGCTGTTGGTCATGATGAAGAAGTGGGTCAGGATCTCCAGCGCCTTCTCTTTGCTGATTTTGCCGGCGTTAATGTCTGCTTCGTAGTACGGCCAGACGTACTGGTCAAAACGGCCGAAGGAGAAGGAGTGACCGTTACTTTCGATCATCATCAGCAGGTGGGTCAGATAGACCGCTTCCACGGCTTCGTAGAAGCTCTGCGCTTTGCCTTCCATCAGATGGGCGAACATGTCGCTCATTGCCAGCAGCTCTTCACGGCGTTTGGCGTCGGTGGTCTTCCCGGCTTCTTCTTTTGCCAGTACAGAGAAGCGCTTGCAGTAGTTCAGCGCCGCTTCCATGGTGATGATAACGGCCTGGTAGAAGTCGGTCTGTTCTTCGGTCAGGTCTTTATCTTCGGCCAGATGCTGTCTGGCGATATCGCGCATGCCGCCGTAGCCGACTTCCAGCACGAAATCATGATTGGGGATGATGTGACCGTCACCAGACATGCTGATGCCGCCACGGTGCAGAACGCCCTGTTTCTCCGCCAGGCGGTTAATTTGCGGCAGGTTTGCCAGCACCTCATCCTGGTGAGTTTTACCCTGCCAGTAATCTTGCAACACGCGCAGGCGCGCTTTGGTCTCTTCTGAAACCTGGAAGCTGTCACCGGAGCGTTTGTCGAATTCGTCCAGCTCGTCGATAACCCAGTTGAAGGAAAATTCCGAGAAGACGGGTGCGGCGAAGTTTGCACTGGCCTGGTTACCGACGATCAGCATGTCCGGCTCAATGTAGATCGTCATTTTTTCCAGAATGTCGGCCAGCGCGAGGGCGCGGCGAATAACGATCGATTTCCCTTCTGAGCGTTTGAAGGAATCGGTAATGATTTCGGCACGTTCCGGGCAGAGGGTCGCCACGCGATGGAACATCTGATCCTGTTTTTTGGCGATGCGCGCAAAGTCGCAATCATTGTTGGTGGGTTTGAAGCTGAGCAATCCGTTCATAAATTCCCTCACTGGTGAAATGGTTTTATTGCATTTCATGCCTGAGGTGTGCTTTTGTCAACCATAAAATGATCTATTGTGTTCCTTTTGTCACAAAAGAATCCAAATGGAACATTTAAAGGCACAAAAAAACACAAGCGCCCGTGAAGGGCGCGGAGGGTTATTCGACGCTATCGGCGAGGATGAGTTCAGCACAGTGGCCGTTAAGAAGGGTCAGGACGTCGGCAGAAATACCACTTTGGCTGATGACGACATCAAAATCGCCCAGTTGGCCATGCCCGGCAAGGAAGGTCTGGCCGAATTTACTTTTATCGGCCAGTAGGAATTTTTGCCGTCCGGCACGCGCCAGCGCACGCTTCACATGGGCATCAGTGATTTTGGGGACCGTCAGTTCCCCTTGTTCGTTGATGCCCTGAGTGCTAAGAAACACTTTGTCGGCATGCAGCGTACTGAAGAACTCAGCCGTGCTAAAAGAGACCATTCCCTGGGTGTCATCTTCATACTCGCCGGGTGCGACAATCAATTTGATGTTGCTGCGGCCCTTGAGCAGGTTAACCACCGGCACGGAGTTGGTGATCACCATGATTTTTTTATCAAAGAGACATTGAGCAAACGCCAGCGCCGTGGTGCCGCAGTCGATAATGATCGTGTCACCATCTTCCACCCGTTCAGCCGCTTTTTGTCCAATCAGGTGCTTATCATCAACCATCTGTACGGATTTGAGCTGAAAACTGGGTTCCACGCTGGCACCGCTTGTCAGATACGCGCCGCCGTAGCTGGTTTTCACAATGCCCTGCTTTTCGAAGAAGGAGAGGTCGCGGCGAATGGTCATTTTGGTGACGCCAAACTTCTCCGCCAGGTCATTGACCACGACCTTTTTGTCCTGCTGCAGAATGGCATAGATGCGCATTCTTCTGTCTGATGATTGCATGGTGCGGGTTCGCTAAGAGGAAAAACGCACTATAAAGCACATAAACTGCAGTGACAATATCACTAGAAAGGAACATAAAGAAACACTCCCGGACATTGCCGGGAGTGTGAATGGGTTATTCCCACTCTTGAAGGAAGCGCTGACCGTACTGGTCGGCGACCAGGAGCGCGGCGTACACCTGATCTGCTGTTGCCCCACCCGGCATGTTGTGGATGGTTTCGCCTTCGGCACAAGCCGCTTCTGCCACGATGCGCATTTTTGCAGGAATGTCTTCGGTAATATCCAGCTGTGCCAGCGTAATGGGCAACCCAACGGCGTGAGTAAGCGCGGCGACGGTTTCAATTTCTTCCGCTGGCGCGTTTTCCAGAACCAGTTGTGTCAGCGTACCAAAAGCGACTTTCTCGCCGTGGTAGTAGTGGTGCGCATCGGGAATGGCCGTCAGGCCGTTATGCACCGCGTGCGCCGCTGCCAGACCGCCGCTTTCAAAACCCACGCCGCTCAGATAGGTATTGGCTTCAATAACGCGCTCCAGCGCCGGGGTGACCACGTGCTGTTCTGCGGCCAGCATCGCTTTTTCGCCCTCTTCAAGCAGCGTGTTGTAGCAAAGCTCCGCCAGCGCTAATGCAGCCTGAGTGCACTGACCACCTGCCATGGTCGTGGCGCCGCTGCGTGAACAGGCGCGGGCTTCGAACCAGGTTGCCAGCGCATCACCGATACCCGCAGCCAGTAAACGAGCCGGTGCACCAGCCACGATTTTGGTGTCGACAATGACGCGGTCCGGGTTATTGGGCAGCAGGAGATAACGGTCAAATTCACCGGCGTCGGTATAGATGACGGAAAGCGCGCTGCACGGCGCGTCGGTGGAGGCGATGGTCGGCGCGATGGCGACAGGTACGCCCATAAAGTGCGCCAGCGCTTTCGCGGTATCCAGCGTCTTACCGCCGCCAATACCGAGCACGGCGCCGCAATGTGCGCTTTCCGCGATAGCACGCAGACGGTCTATCTCATTTTGTGAACATTCGCCGCCGAAAGGCACCACTTCGCAGGCCAGTCCGGCATCGGCCAGGCTTTTTTGCAACGCCTCCTGGGCAAAACCTAAAACAAATTTGTCTCCCACCACCAGCCAGCTTGCTGCCAGTGGTTTGAGATACTCACCGAGACGGGTGATAACGTCTGCACCCTGAATATACTTACCTGGGGATTGAATAATGCGGTCCATATATTTCCTCCATTGGCGATGCGGGCCACGTACCGTGACCCTGACGCCCGGTTACAGGTTGAGATTGCCAAATGCGTTATTCCAGTCCTGCTCAAACTTCTCTATTGCTGACTCTACCGCAGGGGTATCGAGCATTTGTTGCGCTACATCCAGGGGAAGCGTGATCGCTTCGCAACCTGCCAGCAGGCAATCGAGCGCCTGGCGAGGGGTTTTGAAGCTGGCTGCCAGCACTTTGCTTTCCGGGGCATGTTGTTCCAGCAGGCTTTGCAGTTCTTGCACGGTGCGAATACCGTCTCCGCCCTGAGCGTCGACACGGTTGACGTAAGGCGCCACATATTTCGCGCCAGCCAGGGCGGCAAGCAGCCCTTGTGCCGCGCTGTAAACAGCAGTGCCGAGTGTCGGAATGCCTTCTTTTTTCAGAAGCTTAATGGCGGCAAGACCTTCGGAGGTTACCGGGATTTTGACAACAATGCCGGGTACGGCATTGCTCAGGCGTCTGGCTTCTTCCACCATCCCCTGCGCGTCGCGGCTCATGGTCTGGGCGAACAGAATACCTTCCGGGCCGATAGCCTTTTGCAGGCGTGGTAACACATCCCAGATGGGTTCTTTACCCGCAGCAACAATGCTTGGGTTAGTGGTCACGCCCGCGATGGGGAAGATGCGCGCCAGACGTTCGACTTCTTTCACATTGGCGGTGTCCAGATACAGTTCCATGATACATCCTCTTAAAGTTCAAGTTCGTGTTGCAGCAGGCTGGCGATAGCGTCGGCAGAAGCGGCGTTAACCAGCGCGTTGCGGAATTCTTCGTGCATAATGCGGCGGGCCAGGCGTGAGAAAATACGCATATGCTGGTCGCCTGCGGCGTGTTTGTTGAGCGTCAGCATGATGATGAATTGCGCATCGTCATCGCCCCAGCGTACCGGCGCCTTCAGGCGCGCCACGCTGATGGTGGACTGCTCAATATGTTCAGATTTGCTGTGCGGAATAGCGAAGCTAAAACCTAATCCGGTGGAGAAGACCGCCTCGCGCGCCCACAGATCGGCTTCCAGCTTGCGCGGGTAGCGGCAGCGGCTTGCCAGCAGCAGGTTGTCTGTCATTCCTTTGATCACCTCTTCTTTGCTGCGCCAGTCGCTGTTCAGGGTGATGCATTGGGCGGTAACCAGCGGCGCATCCTGCCGGGCCATGCGGAACTGCGCCAGAAGATGCTCTACCTCCAGCGAGGTGCGGCAAGCCATTGCCTGGTTCAGTAACTGGCGGCAGGCGCGGCTGTCGAGTTGCGCCATCCGTGCTTTAGCGGCGGGAATTGACGGCGCGCTCATGCTTATCTCGTCCAGTCCCAAACCGACCAGCAGAGGGAGCACAGACCCTTTCGCGCCAAGTTCGCCGCACAGGCCAATCCATTTGCCCTGACGGTGTACCGCTTGCACCGCATAATCCAGCGCGCGCAGGAAAGCAGGGTTCAGGCTGTTGTAATGACGAGTGACTTTGGCGTTGTCGCGATCGACCGCCAGCAGATACTGCGTCAGGTCGTTACTGCCAATACTAAAGAAATCAATCTCTTCGCAGCACTGATCGATAATAAACATGACTGATGGCACTTCCAGCATGATGCCGAGCGGGATCTTTTCATCAAACGGAATGTGTTCATTACGTAGCTGCTGTTTGGCCTCCGCCAGCTTCTCTTTAACCCACAGGATCTCTTCCATTGAGGAGATCATCGGGATCATAATTTTCAGCTTGCCGTGCGCGGATGCGCGGAGGATCGAGCGCAGTTGTGTCGTAAACAGCGTGGCGTACTCTTCATAAATACGGACAGCACGATAACCAAGGAACGGGTTGGCTTCGGCAGGAATATTCAGATAATCAACGGGTTTGTCGCCGCCGATATCCATGGTGCGCACGATAATGCTGCGTCCCTGAGCGGACTCCAGCGCCTGGCAAAAAATGTTGTACAGCTCGTTCTCATCCGGCGCGCAGGCACGGTCCATATACAGCATTTCGGTTCGGAACAGGCCAACGGCTTCCGCGCCGTTGCCAAAGGCCGCCTGCGCTTCCACAGAGTGGGCGATATTGGCGGCAACTTCCATGCGAATACCGTCAGCCGTGCGCGCTTCCTGAGTCAGCCAGATGCGCTGCTGCTCGCGCAGGGCTTCTTGTACGCGGGCCTCCTGCTGATAGTAACGAGCAACGGGTTCATCAGGGGCAACGACGATGGCGCCTGCGTTGCCGTCGATATAAACCGTCTGTTGTAGCCATGGTGACAACGCCTCAATTTCCACGCCAACCAGCGTTGGAATGTTGAATGAACGGGCGAGAATAACCGTGTGTGAGGTGGTGCCGCCGCTTTTTAAGAGCAGACCTTTGAGAAAGGTTTTGTCCAGTTCGAGGAACTGGCTTGGCGTGAGTTCATCGGCCATACAGACCGCGGGCTGGGTGAGTTTTCCCGGCGCCGGAAAGCGCTGTTCACCATAGATTTGCTGTAAGAGCTGAAAGCAGACGTCACGAACATCCAGCGCGCGCTCCTGTAAATAGCTGCTGCTGGAACGGGCGAATTCCTCGCAGAAGTGGCTGGCGCTTTCGATAATCGCCTGAGCGCAGCTTAACCCGCGGGAAACACCTGCCAGCAGATGCTGACGCAGTGAAGCGTCACCCGCCAGCGAGCGGTGAGCTTCCAGAATCGCGCTGGTGGCACCGTCGCTGTCGAGCAGGCGGAACTCAATATTCTTGATTAATAGCGTCAGACCATTGTCCAGCGCGGATTGTTCTGTTTCCGCATCTTTAGCGGGCGGCAGGGAACCCAGCGCGTCGAGATCCAGTGAGGAGAGCCGCGTCAGAACGCCCCCGGCGCTGCCGGTGCATACGCTGCGGGCGCGGAAAATCTGCGGATTCAGGTTTGTTAGTGAGGCCGGAAGGGGATCCAGTTCACTGCTTTTAACCTCTGCCAGCGGCGCATCACAGTGCGGAAATTCATCACGTAGCCACTGGCTGAGGCGCTGGTGGGCCGCCTGTTCGTCGGCCCCAGAAATCAGTAACTGACAACTGTCGCCTGCCAGCGTGTCGGTGCCGATGAGTGCCAGCGCGCTCTTCGCATTACCCTTCCGGTCAGTGCGCAAATTATGCCACTCAATCTGTGAGGTAAAGGTGTTACAAAGCGTCTCAACGTGGCTTGCCGGACGTGCATGGACGCCATTGGGCAGCTCACAGGTAAATTCCACAACCAGGGCCATAGCCTCTCTCCCATAACAATTACTTGCTACAGGATAAAAGGCCAACCGCTGAAGGTGCCACGCGACAAATCTGCCAAAAACTGGACAAATGTAATGTAAGCCTCAAAGTGAGAGATAACTCACATGTCAATGCCTGTCATATAAATTCCGAGATTAACTAAGTTATGAGGCGGATCGCATTTTTGTACTGATATTACAAAAATCTAGTAAATGGCCTTTTTATCCACTGTCTGCACCTTATCGGATTGCCTATTGTTTCCCGCATCAACGTTATGGATATGGGCCTTCACTGGCCCGGGAGCGACTTATGAAAGAGTTGGTGCAGATCCTGAAAAACACCCGTCAGCACCTGATGACCGGGGTTTCGCATATGATCCCCTTTGTAGTGGCAGGCGGTATTTTACTGGCGGTCTCCGTGATGCTGTATGGCAAAGGCGCTGTACCCGATGCCGCGACGGACCCTAATCTCAAGAAACTTTTTGATATTGGCGTCGCAGGGCTGACGCTAATGGTGCCTTTCCTTGCCGCGTATATCGGCTATTCCATTGCCGAGCGCTCTGCGCTGGCGCCTTGTGCGATTGGCGCATGGGTAGGCAACAGCTTCGGCGCCGGGTTCTTTGGTGCGCTGATCGCCGGGATTATCGGCGGCATTGTGGTGCACTATCTGAAAAAGATCCCCGTGCATAAGGTGCTGCGCTCGGTGATGCCCATCTTTGTTATTCCTATCATCGGCACCTTTATTACCGCAGGCATCATGATGTGGGGGCTGGGTGAGCCGGTCGGCGCGCTGACCACCAGCCTGACCGCATGGCTGCAAGGGATGCAGCAGGGCAGCATCGTGGTACTGGCCGTTATTTTAGGACTCATGCTGGCTTTTGATATGGGTGGTCCCGTTAACAAAGTCGCTTATGCATTCATGCTGATTTGCGTGTCGCAAGGGGTTTACACCGTGGTGGCAATCGCTGCTGTGGGTATCTGCGTTCCACCGCTGGGCTTAGGGCTGGCGACGCTGATTGGCCGTAAAAATTTCTCTTCAGAAGAGCGTGAAGCCGGTAAAGCCGCGCTGGTGATGGGCTGCGTTGGGGTAACCGAAGGGGCGATTCCTTTTGCGGCCTCCGATCCGCTGCGCGTGATCCCCTCCATTATGATTGGCTCTGCCTGTGGTGCGGTAACGGCTGCGCTGTCTGGCGCACAGTGTTATGCCGGTTGGGGCGGCTTAATTGTTCTGCCGGTTGTGGAAGGCAAGCTGGGTTATGTTGCGGCCGTTGCTGTTGGCGCGGTGGTGACAGCGGTCTGCGTGAACGTGCTGAAAAGTCTGGCGCGGAAGAAAGTGTCTCAGGTTGACGAGAAAGAAGACGACCTGGATTTGGATTTTGAAATGAATTAAGTGAGGAATGAGCCATGACTAAGATTGTTGCAGTAACCGCATGTCCTTCTGGCGTTGCGCACACCTATATGGCAGCCGAAGCGCTGGAAAGCGCAGCCAAAGCCAAAGGCTGGGAAGTAAAGGTTGAGACTCAGGGTTCGATTGGTCTGGAGAACGAACTGACCGCAGCGGACGTGGCGGACGCCGATATGGTGATTCTGACCAAAGATATCGGCATCAAGTTTGAGGAGCGTTTTGCGGGTAAAACTATTGTCCGCGTCAACATCAGCGATGCGGTGAAACGCGCCGACGCCATCATGAACAAGATTGGCGCGCATCTGGCGCAAACCGCTTAACGTTATTTTGTCGGATGGCGATCGGCCTACCCGTAGGCCGGATAAGGCGTTCACGCCGCCATCCGGCAACAAGCTTGTCCACAGGAGTTCCTCATGACCAACCGTATTCAACGCCTCAAAACTGCTCTGTTTCAAAACAACCGTGAAATTTCGCTTGAGCGCGCGCTGCTCTACACCGCCAGCCACCAGCAGACGGAGGGAGAGCCGGTTATTTTGCGTCGGGCGAAAGCGACCGCGTATATCCTTGAACATGTTGAAATTTCGATTCGTGATGAGGAGCTGATTGCCGGAAACCGTACCGTTAAGCCGCGTGCGGGGATTATGTCGCCGGAAATGGACCCTTACTGGCTGCTTAAAGAACTGGATCAGTTCCCGACGCGTCCGCAGGATCGCTTTGATATCAGTGAACAGGATAAACGCCTCTATCGCGACGTGCTGTTCCCGTACTGGGAAAAACGGTCGATGAAAGATTTCATCAACGGGCAGATGACCGATGAGGTGAAGGCCGCCGTCAGCACCCAGATTTTTAGCGTTAACCAGACGGATAAAGGGCAGGGGCATATCATTATTGATTACCCGCGCCTGCTGAACCACGGGCTGGGCGAACTGGCGGCGCAGATGCGCCAGCACTGCCAACAGCAGCCGGATAACCATTTTTATCAGGCCGCGCTGTTACTGCTTGAAGCATCGCAACGGCACATTCTGCGTTACGCTCTGCTGGCGGAGAAAATGGCGGAAAGTTGCCCGGATGCGCAGCGCCGTCAGGAACTGCTGACCATTGCCGCTAACTCCCGCCATAACATGCAGCACAGGCCGCAGACCTTCTGGCAGGCGTGCCAACTGTTCTGGTACATGAATATCATTTTGCAGTATGAATCCAACGCCAGCTCGCTCTCGCTGGGACGTTTTGACCAGTATATGCTGCCGTTTTATCAGGCCTCGCTGACCCAGGGCGAAGACCCGACATTCTTAAAAGAGATCCTTGAATCGCTGTGGGTGAAATGCAACGACATCGTGTTGCTGCGTTCCACCAGCAGCGCACGCTATTTCGCCGGATTCCCGACAGGGTATACCGCGCTGCTCGGCGGGCTGACGGAGAATGGACGCAGCGCGGTGAACGTGCTTTCGTTCCTCTGCCTTGATGCTTATCAGAGCGTGCAGTTGCCGCAGCCGAACCTTGGCGTGCGCACCAACGCGCTGATTGATACGCCCTTCCTGATGAAGACGGCGGAGACAATTCGCCTTGGCACCGGTATCCCGCAGATCTTTAATGATGAAGTGGTGGTGCCTGCGTTTCTGAACCGTGGCGTTTCGCTGGAAGATGCGCGTGATTACGCGGTGGTGGGCTGCGTGGAGCTGTCGATTCCCGGCAGAACCTACGGCCTGCACGACATCGCCATGTTCAACCTGTTGAAAGTGATGGAAATCAGCCTCTACGAAAACGAAGGCAACAGCGCGCTGACGTATGAAGAACTGCTGGCGCATATTCGCGCCAAAATCAGCCACTACATCACGCTGATGGTGGAGGGCAGTAATATCTGCGATATCGGCCATCGCGACTGGGCGCCAGTGCCGCTGCTCTCTTCGTTTATCAGCGACTGTCTGGACAAGGGACGTGATATTACCGATGGCGGCGCGCGCTATAATTTCTCCGGCGTGCAGGGCATTGGCATCGCCAACCTGAGCGACTCCCTGCATGCGCTGAATGGGTTAGTGTTTGAGCAGCAGCGCTTAAGTTTTGACGCGTTGCTGTCGGTATTAAAAGGCAACTTCGCCACCCCGGAAGGCGAGAAGGTTCGCGCCAGGCTGATCAACCGCTTCGAAAAATACGGCAACGATATTGATGATGTGGATAACATCAGCGCTGAACTGCTGCGTCATTACTGCAAAGAGGTGGAGAAATACCAGAACCCGCGTGGCGGGCGGTTTACGCCGGGTTCTTACACCGTCTCCGCGCATGTGCCGCTGGGTTCGGTAGTGGGGGCGACGCCGGACGGTCGTTTCGCCGGGGAACAGCTGGCGGATGGCGGTCTGTCGCCGATGCTGGGCCAGGATATGCAGGGGCCGACGGCGGTACTGAAATCGGTGAGTAAACTGGATAACACGTTGCTGTCGAACGGCACCTTGCTGAACGTGAAGTTTACTCCTGCGACCCTTGAAGGGGAGGCGGGCTTACGCAAGCTGGCGGATTTCCTGCGCGCGTTTACCCAACTCAAGCTGCAACACATCCAGTTTAACGTGGTGAATGCCGAAACGTTGCGGGAAGCGCAGCAACGTCCGCAGGATTTCGCCGGATTGGTGGTGCGCGTGGCGGGCTACAGCGCCTTCTTTGTCGAGTTGTCGAAGGAGATTCAGGATGACATCATTCGCCGCACCGCGCATCAGCTGTGAGGTCGTGGAGCCGCGCAGCGATGAGGTTGCGCGCATCTTCAACATTCAGCGCTATTCGCTCAATGACGGGCAGGGGATTCGCACAGTGGTCTTTTTTAAAGGCTGTCCGCATACCTGTCCGTGGTGCGCCAATCCTGAATCTCTTTCTCCACGCATTGAAACGGTGCGGCGGGAGAGTAAATGTCTGCACTGTGCGCCCTGTCTGCGCGATGCCGACGAATGTCCTTCCGGCGCGTTTGAGCGTATTGGCCGCGATATCACGCTGGATGAGCTGGAACGCGAAGTGCTGAAGGATGATATTTTCTTTCGCACCTCCGGCGGCGGGGTGACGCTCTCCGGCGGTGAAGTGCTGATGCAGGCGCCTTTCGCCACTCGTTTTTTACAGCGTCTGAGGCGGTTGGGGATTCAGTGCGCCATTGAAACCGCAGGTGATGCCCCGGCCAGTCGCTTGTTGCCGCTGGCAAAGGCGTGCGATGAGGTATTGTTCGATCTCAAAATAATGGATGTCGTTCAGGCGCGTGAGGTGGTCAATATGAACCTGCCGCGCGTGCTGGAGAATTTACGGCTATTAGTCAGTGAGGGGAGCCATGTGATCCCCCGTCTGCCGCTGATTCCGGGCTTTACGTTCAGTGCAGAGAACTTACAGCGCGCGCTGACGTTGTTGACATCATTAGGCATAAAGCAGGTACACCTGCTACCGTTTCATCAGTATGGCGAACCGAAATATCGCCTGCTGGGGCAGCAGTGGTCGATGAAAGATGTTCCTGCCCCGTCGGCGCAAGAGGTGGCGGCATTGTGTGAAATAGCGGAATGCGCCGGATTTCAGGTAACCACAGGGGGTTAACATGGCAGTCGCACCTGTACGACATCTGGTGGCAGTGACCGCTTGCGTGAGCGGCGTGGCGCATACCTATATGGCTGCTGAACGGCTGGAAAAACTCTGCCAGCAGGAGAAGTGGAATATTAAGATTGAAACCCAGGGGGCGCTGGGGACTGAAAATCGCCTGACGGAAGAGGATATCAGCCGCGCCGATGCAGTATTGCTGATCACCGATATTGAACTGGCGGGCGTGGAACGATTTACCCAAAGCCGCTACGTCCAGTCGGGCATTAGCGCTTTTCTGCGGGAACCTCAGCGGGTGATGAGCGCGGTGCGTAAACTTCTTTCAGCGCCGCAGCATACCCATCTTATTCTGGAGTAGTCTTCTTTTCCGTCAACTGGCTGTGATACTGCCGACGATACTCTGATGGCGAACGTTCCGTATTTTTCCGAAACAGACGGCAGAAGTAGTTGCTGTCGACAAACCCACAGGTGTGAGCCACCTCTTTGACCTTCAGATCGTAACCCTTCAGCAGCGTTTTGGCATGTTCCAGCCGCGTATGGTTCAGGTATTCGTTAAAGCCGATGGCTCCCGTTTTCTGAAACAGGTGTGAGAGGTAATTCGGCGAGATATAAAACGCCTGCGCCACCGACTCACGGGTTAACGGCATAGCGTAATTTTCGTCGATATAGTCGCGAATGGCTTCGAAAAGTGCCTGGCTACGCGAGGCCGTTTGAATTTGACTGCCCAGCAGGTCGGCGCAGTGGCTCAGCAGGCTGGCGACGATAAGGCGAGCGGTTTGCTGTTCTTTCGGCTGCATTTGCATCTCGTGCAAGGTTTGCAGAAGGAATGAACCAATACGAGGACCCCGGCGCGCGACGTGTTGTTTGGCCAGGTTATGTAACTCAGCGCCATCCCAGTGAGTGACGCTGAAACCGAGTTGTTGCTTACCGAACAGTACGCTCAGCATAGTGACAGGCTTCTGCCATTGCGGGGCGTTCCAGCCGCCAGCGGGGATGTAAAGCACATCCTGTTCGCTCATCAATGACGTCTCTCCATTGATGCCCATATCTGTCAGCGTTCCTTCCAGCACAATTTCCAGACGCGGGAAATCCACCTGTAACGCTGAGGCGGGTGCAGGACCTGTGGCGGTAGCAAAACAGATGTGCCGCAGAGGTGTCTGGCCGCTAATCAGGCGGGTAAGCAGATGGCTGACATCGTAATTCATGGTTTCCTTTTCCGTGCGCGCGAACCGCTCAACCTTAACTGGCGGCATAAAAAAAGGCCACACAATGTGTGACCTTTTACGCCAGGCTGTGAGGGTTAACCGGTATTACGCATACCTGCCGCTACGCCTGCGATGGTGACCATCAGCGCCTGCTCTACACGGCGATCCGGCTCTTTACCTTCCTCTTCCGCTTTACGGGAACGATGCAGCAACTCAGCCTGCAGCACGTTCAGCGGGTCGGTGTAAATATTACGAAGCTGAATAGACTCGGCAATCCACGGCAGGTCGGCCATCAAATGGGAGTCGTTGGCGATCGCCAGAACCACGTTGATATCGGCTTCGAGCAGTTTACGCAGCTCGCTGCCCAGTGCCCACAGTTCTGGTTTCACCAGACGCTGGTCGTAGTATTCCGCCAGCCACAGATCCGCTTTGGAGAAAACCATTTCCAGCATACCAAGACGGGTTGAGAAGAACGGCCAGTCGCGACACATGGCTTCCAGCTCGCTCTGTTTGCCGTCTTCTACCACTTTTTGCAGCGCCGCGCCCGCGCCCAGCCAGGCTGGTAACATCAGGCGGTTTTGCGTCCAGGCGAAAATCCACGGAATGGCGCGCAGAGATTCTACGCCGCCGGTCGGACGGCGCTTGGCCGGGCGTGAACCGAGCGGCAGTTTGCCCAGTTCCTGCTCTGGCGTCGCAGAACGGAAGTACGGTACGAAGTCTTTGTTTTCACGCACGTAGCCACGATACAGATCGCAGGAGATATCTGACAGCTCGTCCATGATGTGACACCAGGACTCTTTCGGCTCCGGCGGAGGCAGCAGGTTGGCTTCCAGAATGGCGCTGGTGTACAGCGACAGGCTGCTGATGGTCACTTCCGGCAGACCGTATTTGAAGCGGATCATCTCGCCCTGTTCGGTCACACGCAGGCCGCCTTTCAGGCTTCCCGGCGGTTGTGAAAGTAGCGCCGCATGGGCCGGGGCACCGCCACGACCAATCGAGCCGCCACGGCCGTGGAACAGCGTCAGTTCAATGCCCGCTTTCTCGCAGGTTTTGATAAGCGCATCCTGTGCCTGATATTGCGCCCAGGAGGCGGCCATCACGCCCGCGTCTTTTGCGGAGTCGGAATAGCCAATCATGACCATCTGTTTGCCCTGAATAAAGCCGCGATACCAGTCGATGTTCAGCAACTGGGTCATCACATCGTTGGCATTATTCAGGTCGTCGAGGGTTTCAAACAGCGGTGCAACCGGCAGGGCATAGTCGATACCGGCTTCTTTCAGCAGCAGGTGAACACCCAGCACGTCGGATGGGGTCTTCGCCATGGAGATCACGTAGGCGGCTACCGATCCTTTCGGGGCATCAACGATCGCTTTGCAGGTCCGGAGAACCTCAAGGGTTTCATTGCTCGGCTCCCAGTTACGCGGTAGCAGAGGACGCTTGGAGTTCAGTTCGCGGATCAGGAAAGCCTGTTTATCGGCTTCGGACCAGCTTTCATAATCGCCGATACCCAGGTAACGGGTCAGCTCGCCCAGCGCTTCGGTGTGGCGGGTGCTCTCCTGACGTACATCAATACGCACCAGCGGCACGCCAAAACATTTCACGCGGCGCAGGGTATCGAGCAGTTCACCATTAGCGATAATGCCCATGCCGCAAGCCTGCAGCGATTTGTAACAGGCATATAGCGGTTCCCATAGCTGTTCGTTCTGGCTCAGCAGACCTTCTGGTTTCGGCAGTCGTTGGCCTTTCAGGCGCGCTTCCAGCCAGGCTTGCGTTGCCATCAACTGGCCGCGCAGTTTTTTCATCAGGTAACGATACGGTTCCTGCGCGCCTTCAGCACCGGCCAGCTCGCGAAGCTCGTCGGTACATTCGACCATCGAGAGCTCAGAGATCAGCAACTGAATATCTTTCAGGAACAGGTCGGTCGCCTTCCAGCGGCTCAGCAACAGGACGTGACGGGTAATGTCTGCGGTGACGTTCGGGTTGCCGTCGCGGTCGCCGCCCATCCAGGAAGTAAAGCGTACCGGTACGAAATCGACCGGTAACTTGTAATTCAGGTTCTCTTCAAGCTGTTCGTTGAGCTCGCGAAGATAGTTAGGCACACCTTCCCACAGGCTGTTTTCCACCACCGCAAAGCCCCATTTGGCTTCGTCGACCGGGCTGGGACGGTGTTTACGGATTTCATCGGTATGCCAGGACTGCGCAATAAGCTGGCGCAGGCGGCGCATCAGTTGATGGCGCTCATAATCGGCGATATCGGTATTATCTAACTGCTTTAAGCAGTTGTTCACTTCCACCATTTTATGGATCAGCGTACGGCGGGTGATCTCTGTCGGGTGGGCGGTCAGCACCAGTTCCAGCGACAGCGATTCGACGGCTTGCTTGATGGTCGCTTCGTTGAGATCGGGTTGGTCTTTCAGTTTACGCAGAGTACGAGCAATCACTTCCGGGTTGCTTGCAGCTTCGCCTTTTGGCGAAATGCTGTGGTATTGCTCAGCGGTGTTGGCAAGGTTCAGAAACTGGCTGAATGCGCGGGCAACCGGCAACAGTTCATCATTGGACAGGTTTTGCAGCGTATTGAGCAGCTCCTGACGACTCGCTTCATTACCAGCACGTGAAGATTTGGACAGCTTACGGATTGTTTCGACCTTATCAAGAATGTTCTCTCCCAACGCATCCTTGATGGTATCCCCCAGCAGCTTGCCGAGCATACTGACATTACTACGCAAAGCGGAATATTGTTCGTTCATGTTAACCCAGACACCCCATCTCATTTTATTTTGTTATATCCACCGTCCTGCAACGTGAAACGGATAGATATCAGACACCGCCTTTTATAAAGCCACGTAAAACCCACGACGTCAATTGCGGCGAAATCGGTTCAGCAAACGAATAAATGGCGTGAATTTACGAAATTTAATTCGCTTCCCGGCTAATAAGCGTTGCTTATGGAATTGTGAACAACGTCACTCTATTTTATCCTCACTCCGAATGTGGTTAATCGGAGTGAGGTGGTGCCAAATCAATGCCAGCAGAAGTGATGAACCACCTGTGTAATTAACTCACGGGTGGGTTTAATAAAGCGGGTCTCAAGATATTCATCGGGCTGATGAGCCTGATTGATTGATCCTGGCCCCAACACCAACGTCGGGCACAGCGTCTGGATAAACGGCGCTTCGGTGCAGTAGTTCACCACTTCTGTTTCTACACCCAACAGTTTTTCGACCACATCGACCAGTTGATGGTCCTGCGGGCATTCGTAACCCGGGATCGGCGGATGAAGTTCAGAAACCGTCAGGCGACCTGGCCAGCGGCTGCTTACTGGTTCGAGCGCGTCATTGAGCAGGCCGTTCAGATCGTCGAGAGTCATACCCGGAAGCGGGCGGATGTCCATATGTAACTCACAGCAGGCGCAAATACGGTTGGAGGCGTCACCGCCGTGGATGCTGCCGAGGTTCAGTGTCGGATAGGGCACGGTGAACGCATCGTAGTGGAAACGCTCTTTCAGATTGTCGCGCAGTTGCAGAATATGGCCGATGGCATCATGCATCAGTTCAATGGCGTTCACCCCGCGTGCGGGATCGCTTGAGTGGCCCGATTGCCCCAGTATGCGAATGGCGCTGGAGATATGGCCTTTATGCGCGCGGACCGGTTGCAGTGAGGTCGGCTCGCCGATGATGGCGCAATCCGGTCGCAACTGTGTATTTTCGGCAAAGTAACGCGCGCCTGCCATGCTGGTCTCTTCATCGGCAGTCGCCAGAATGTAGAGCGGCTTTTTCAGTTTCGTCACATCAACATCACGCAGCGCATCAAGAATGAAGGCGAAGAAGCCTTTCATGTCGGCAGTACCCAGGCCGTAGAGCTTATTATCATGCTCGGTCAGGGTGAACGGATCGCGCGTCCAGCGACCATCATCAAAGGGAACGGTATCGGTATGGCCGGTCAACAGAAGGCCGCCAGCACCCTCACCGATGCTGGCTAATAGATTAAACTTGTTGCGTGTGCCGGGGACGGGTTGCACTTCAACCTTGAACCCGAGGTCGCCAAACCATCCAGCAAGCAGATTGATTAAAGAAGCATTGCTTTGATCAAGGGCTTCTTCCGTTGCGCTGATAGACGGAGTGCCAATCAGGGCGCGGTAAATCTCGATAAATGGTGGCAAATTCATTTTCATTGTTGACATACCTGAGTTCGTGATAGTATCAATATTCATGCATTAATAGTGAATAAAAATACATTAATGCTGAGCGTAAAGGAACCCATCCGGCGCCTTTACAGCGCGACGTGGGATTGATGCCGAATCACTCCCTGGCAAACATGACGTACTAAGAAGGTAGACTGCCCCGATGTTGAACACATTAATTGTGGGTGCCAGCGGTTACGCCGGCGCAGAGCTAGTGACCTATGTAAATCGCCATCCTCATATGAACATAACCGCTTTGACGGTTTCAGCGCAAAGTAATGATGCAGGAAAATTGGTCTCTGATTTACATCCGCAGTTGAAAGGCATTGTCGACCTGCCGTTGCAGCCGATGTCGGATATCAGTGAGTTCACTCAAGGTGTGGATGTCGTGTTTCTGGCGACGGCGCATGAAGTGAGCCACGACCTGGCCCCGCAATTCCTCGCAGCGGGCTGCGTGGTTTTTGACCTGTCTGGTGCGTTTCGTGTTAACGATCCCGCGTTTTATGAAAAATTCTATGGCTTCGCTCATCAGTATCCGGACCTGCTCGCGCAGGCAGTGTATGGCCTGGCGGAGTGGAGTGCGGATGCGCTGAAAGAGGCGAATCTGATAGCCGTGCCGGGCTGCTACCCAACGGCAGCGCAACTCTCCCTTAAACCGCTGATTGATGCGGGCGTGCTGGATCTCAACCAGTGGCCGGTCATTAATGCGACCAGCGGCGTGAGTGGCGCAGGGCGTAAAGCTGCTATCTCGAACAGTTTCTGTGAAGTTAGCCTGCAGCCGTATGGCGTGTTCAATCATCGTCATCACCCGGAAATCACTACCCATCTGGGAGCTGAGGTTATTTTTACCCCGCATCTGGGTAATTTCCCGCGCGGCATTCTGGAAACCATTACCTGCCGTCTGAACCCTGGCGTAACACAGGCGCAGATCGCGGAGATTTTCCAACAGGCTTATGGCGATAAACCGCTGGTGCGCCTGTACGACAAAGGCGTTCCGGCGCTGAAAAATGTGGTTGGCCTGCCGTTCTGTGATATTGGTTTTGCCGTGAAGGACCAACACCTGATTGTCGTGGCCAGCGAAGATAACTTATTAAAAGGTGCGGCTGCGCAAGCAGTGCAGTGTGCCAATATTCGTTTCGGCTACGCTGAAACCCAGTCTCTTATCTAATTGAGTGCAGGCCTGATGATGAATCCATTAATTATTAAACTCGGCGGCGTACTGCTGGATAGTGAAGAAGCGCTGGAGCGTCTGTTTACCGCGCTGGTGAATTACCGCGAGTCGCACCAGCGCCCGCTGGTGATTGTCCACGGCGGCGGTTGCGTGGTGGATGAGCTGATGAAACAGCTCAACCTGCCGGTGAAAAAGAAAAATGGTCTGCGCGTGACCCCGGCCGATCAAATCGACATTATCACCGGCGCACTGGCGGGGACGGCGAACAAAACCTTGCTGGCCTGGGCGAAGAAACATCAGATTGCCTCTGTCGGCCTGTATCTTGGCGACGGTGACAGCGTGAAAGTGACGAAACTGGATGAAGAACTGGGCCATGTCGGCCTGGCGCAACCGGGTTCACCGAAACTGATTAACACGTTGCTGGAGGGTGGTTTCCTGCCGGTGATCAGCTCTATCGGCGTGACGGATGAAGGCGAACTGATGAACGTCAACGCAGATCAGGCGGCGACGGCACTGGCGTCAACGCTGGGCGCAGACCTGATTCTGCTCTCTGATGTGAGCGGTATTCTGGATGGTAAAGGCCAGCGTATTGCCGAGATGACGGCGGCGAAAGCGGAGCAGTTAATCGCCCAGGGCATCATCACCGATGGCATGATTGTGAAAGTGAATGCGGCGCTGGATGCTGCGCGTACGCTGAATCGCCCGGTGGATATCGCCTCCTGGCGGCATGCGGATCAGCTACCGGCGCTGTTTAACGGTACACCGATCGGCACACGTATTCTGGCTTAAAATTTTCCCTGAACCCTCTCCTGAGAGGAGAGGGTGAGAGACAGGCAACACTAAACGAATTTAAGGAAGCATGTTATGGCACTTTGGGGTGGGCGTTTTACTCAGGCAGCAGATCAACGGTTCAAACAGTTCAACGACTCTTTGCGCTTTGACTATCGCCTGGCGGAGCAGGATATCGTTGGCTCTGTGGCCTGGTCCAAAGCGTTGGTCACCGTGGGTGTATTAACCAACGATGAGCAGCGACAGCTGGAAGAGGCGCTGAATATCCTGCTCGAAGAGGTGCGCGCGAATCCGCAGCAGATCCTCGAAAGTGATGCCGAAGATATCCATAGCTGGGTGGAAGGTAAACTGATCGATAAAGTCGGCCAGTTGGGTAAAAAGCTGCACACCGGGCGTAGCCGTAACGATCAGGTCGCGACCGACCTCAAACTGTGGTGTAAAGACACGGTGGCTGAGCTGCTGACCGCAAATCGTCAGTTGCAAAGCGCGCTGGTGGAAACCGCGGAAAATAACCAGGATGCAGTCATGCCGGGTTATACCCACCTGCAACGTGCGCAGCCGGTCACTTTTGCCCACTGGTGCCTGGCTTATGTAGAAATGCTGGCGCGTGATGAAAGCCGCCTGCAGGATACGCTTAAGCGCCTCGATGTGAGTCCGCTGGGCTGCGGCGCGCTTGCAGGCACTGCTTATGAAATCGATCGTGAGCAGTTGGCAGGCTGGCTGGGCTTTGCGTCCGCGACCCGCAACAGCCTGGACACCGTTTCTGACCGTGACCACGTGCTGGAACTGCTCTCCGACGCCTCTATTGGTATGGTCCATCTCTCCCGTTTCGCCGAAGACCTGATTTTCTTCAACACCGGTGAAGCCGGGTTTGTTGAACTGTCCGATCGCGTTACTTCCGGCTCCTCCCTGATGCCGCAGAAGAAAAACCCGGATGCGCTGGAGCTGATCCGCGGTAAATGTGGCCGTGTGCAAGGCGCCTTGACCGGCATGATGATGACCCTGAAAGGTCTGCCGCTGGCCTACAACAAAGATATGCAGGAAGATAAAGAAGGGCTGTTCGATGCGCTCGATACCTGGCTTGACTGTCTGCACATGGCGGCGCTGGTGCTGGATGGCATTCAGGTGAAACGTCCGCGTTGCCAGGAGGCGGCACAGCAGGGTTATGCGAACGCGACTGAGCTGGCAGATTATCTTGTTGCCAAAGGCGTGCCATTCCGTGAGGCGCACCATATTGTTGGTGAAGCAGTAGTGGAAGCAATCGGTCAGGGCAAACCGCTGGAAGAGCTGGCGCTGGCGGATTTGCAGAAGTTTAGCGCGGTGATTGCCGATGATGTCTATCCGATTTTGTCGCTGCAATCTTGCCTGGACAAACGCGCCGCAAAAGGCGGTGTGTCACCGAAACAGGTTGCTCAGGCCATTGCGGATGCGAAAAATCGTTTAGTTTGATTTGTGCGGGCTGGAGCCCTCACCCCGGCCCTCTCCCACAGGGAGAGGGAGTAAATACTAAAAATGGCAACTTCGGTTGCCATTTTGCTTTTATCCCGGGCTTTTTTACGCAAAAAAAAGCGGACCACGGGGTCCGCAAATGTTCACGTTGGCTTTAGTTGTTCAGAGAGAACGTTGCAGTGGCATCAAGGGTAATGTCTCCCGCTGCGTTTCTTGAGCTAATTATTGAACAGAATGCTTGATAGGGATAATCGTTCGTTGCTATTCTATCTATCGCCATGAACTATCGTGGCGACGGAGGATGAATAATGAATATTCGTGATCTTGAATATCTGGTGGCGTTAGCCGAACACCGCCATTTTCGCCGCGCAGCGGATTCCTGCCACGTCAGTCAGCCAACACTGAGCGGGCAAATTCGTAAACTGGAAGACGAGCTTGGCGTTATGCTGCTGGAGCGTACCAGCCGCAAAGTCTTGTTCACTCAGGCCGGTTTGCTGCTGGTGGATCAGGCACGTACCGTGCTGCGTGAGGTCAAAGTGCTCAAGGAGATGGCAAGCCAGCAGGGGGAGACGATGTCCGGCCCGCTGCATATTGGCTTAATCCCTACCGTTGGACCCTATCTGCTTCCGCATATTATCCCTATGCTGCACCAGACATTCCCGAAACTGGAAATGTATCTGCATGAGGCGCAGACGCATCAGCTTCTGGCGCAACTGGACAGCGGCAAGCTCGATTGTGCAATCCTGGCGTTGGTGAAAGAGAGTGAAGCCTTTATTGAGGTGCCGCTTTTCGACGAACCCATGATGCTGGCGATTTATCAGGACCACCCCTGGGCGAATCGCGACCGTGTCCCGATGTCCGATCTGGCGGGTGAAAAGCTGCTGATGCTGGAAGATGGACACTGCCTGCGCGATCAGGCGATGGGCTTCTGCTTTGAAGCGGGTGCAGATGAAGACACTCACTTCCGGGCGACCAGTCTGGAGACACTGCGTAATATGGTGGCTGCGGGCAGCGGTATTACGTTGCTACCGGCGCTGGCGGTACCGCGTGAGCGTGTGCGGGATGGTGTGGTGTATCTGCCCTGTATTAAACCGGAGCCGCGTCGTACTATTGGTCTGGTCTATCGTCCGGGTTCACCGCTGCGTAGCCGCTATGAGCAGCTGGCAGAGGCCATCCGTGGTGCGATGGATGGCCATTTCGACAGTGCGTTAAAACAGGCGGTTTAAGCCATTTAGCGCAGCTACCCGATAGGCTTCCGCCATGGTCGGGTAGTTAAAGGTGGTATTAACAAAGTACTCGATCGTGTTACCGCCACCTTTCTGCTCCATAATCGCCTGGCCGATATGAATGATTTCGGCCGCGCGTTCCCCAAAGCAGTGAATCCCTAAAATCTCTTTGGTTTCGCGATGGAACAGGATTTTCAGCGTGCCAACGTTCATACCCACAATCTGCGCGCGCGCCAGATGCTTAAACTGTGCCCGGCCCACTTCATAAGGTACTTTCATTGCCGTTAGCTGCTGCTCGGTTTTGCCCACAGAGCTAATTTCCGGAATGGTGTAAATGCCGGTTGGAATGTCTTCAACCAGGTGCGCTGTCGCTTCGCCTTTCACCATCGCCTGTGCGGCAATACGCCCCTGATCATACGCTGCTGAGGCAAGGCTTGGATAACCGATCACATCACCCACCGCATAAATATGCGGCAACGCTGTCTGGTACATACTGTTGACTTTCAACTGACCACGACCATCAGCATCCAGACCAATATTTTCCAGTTGTAAACTGTCGGTGTTACCGGTGCGTCCGTTCGCATAGAGCAGGCAGTCTGCTTTCACTTTCTTGCCCGATTTCAGGTGCATAATCACACCGTCATCCATTCCCTCGATCTGCTCGTACTCTTCGTTATGGCGGATAACGACGCCACTGTTCCAGAAGTGGTAGGAAAGGGAGTCCGACATTTCCTGATCGAGGAAAGCCAGCAGGCGATCGCGGGTGTTGATCAGATCGACTTTGACATTCATTCCCCGGAAGATCGAAGCATATTCGCAGCCGATCACCCCCGCACCGTAGATAATTACGTGGCGAGGTTCATGGTGCATATTCAGAATCGAGTCGCTGTCGTAAATGCGTGGATGAGAGAAGTCCACATCGGCCGGGCGATAGGGGCGGGAGCCACAGGCTATCACGAACTTCTCGGCGGTGAGGGTTTCTACTGAGCCGTCCGGACATTCCAGCGAAACTGTGTGTGGGTCAATAAAATGGGCGTTACCCTGCAAGATCTCGCAGCGATTACGCTCATAAAAGCCTTGCCGCATCTGCGTTTGTTGGTTAATCACGCTATCCGCATGGTTGAGAATGTCGGCGAAAGAGGAACGAAGAAGGCGGGTGTGGTCGCTATATAAAGGGTTTTGGTTAAATTCGATAATACGGCTGACCGCGTGGCGAAGGGCTTTCGAGGGGATGGTTCCCCAGTGGGTACATCCTCCGCCCACGTTGTGATAGCGCTCAATCACCGCTATCCGGGCACCTTGTTTAACCAGCCCCATAGCAGCGCCTTCGCCGCCGGGACCGGAGCCTATAACTATTGCGTCGTAATCGTAGGAATGTGGCATGGGAGGGCTTACCTGTTCTTATACATAAAAACAACATAATAGTAACATCGTTAGCGGCATAACCCAATTATCGTTGTGCTTTTTTCATGCAGCAAAGCAGAAAGAGCTCGTAAACAATCATTCACAATCCAGTACAATCCGATTAGTTTTATTCTCTGGTATAGTGCCAGCAGGTCTGCGGAGGGATTCAAGCATCGTGATGGGCGTTAGAGCGCAACAAAAAGAAAAAACCCGGCGTTCGCTGGTGGAGGCGGCATTTAGCCAGCTTAGCGCTGAGCGTAGTTTTGCCAGCCTGAGTTTGCGCGAAGTTGCGCGTGAAGCGGGCATCGCCCCGACGTCCTTTTATCGCCATTTCCGCGATGTGGATGAGCTTGGCCTGACTATGGTCGATGAGAGCGGCTTAATGCTGCGCCAGTTGATGCGTCAGGCGCGCCAGCGTATCGCAAAAGGCGGCAGCGTTATTCGAACGTCCGTTTCGACCTTTATGGAATTTATCGGCAATAATCCGAACGCATTTCGTCTGCTGCTACGTGAACGTTCCGGCACCTCAGCGGCATTCCGCGCTGCGGTAGCACGTGAAATCCAGCACTTTATTGCGGAACTTGCCGATTATCTTGAACTCGAAAACCATATGCCGCGTGCGTTCACCGAAGCGCAGGCCGAGGCAATGGTCACTATTGTTTTCAGCGCGGGTGCCGAAGCACTGGATATCGGCGTTGAGCAACGCAGGCAATTAGAAGAGCGACTGGTATTGCAACTGAGGATGATCTCCAAAGGTGCGTATTACTGGTATCGCCGTGAACAAGAAAAAATGGCGCATCAAACCGACGAGTGAAGGATAAGTAATGAAACAATCTGTCCAGGATAAAGGTACGTTGTTGCTGGCACTGATCGCTGGCTTATCGATTAACGGCGCATTTGCAGCGATTTTTAGCTCGATCGTGCCTTTCTCCGTTTTCCCGATTATCTCACTGGTGCTCACGGTGTATTGCCTGCATCAGCGTTATCAAAACCGAACCATGCCGGTCGGGTTACCGGGGCTGGCAGCGGCTTGCTTTATTCTGGGCGTGTTACTTTACAGCACCGTGGTACGAGCGGAATATCCGGCTATCGGCTCTAATTTCCTGCCTGCGGTATTGTCCGTGATCCTGGTTTTCTGGATTGGTTATCGTATGCGTAACCGTAAGTCGGAACTGTAATCCAAATAAATAAAGCGCATCCGGCCCTTGAGCTGATGCGCTTTTTTTTACTTCGCCGTGAGCAATACGCCGCACTCCATATGGTGCGTGTAAGGGAACTGATCGAACAGCGCAAGGCGTTCAACGCGGTGCGTCTGGCTCAGGGTTTCCAGGTTCTTACACAGCGTCTGCGGGTTACAGGAGATATAAAGAATGCGCGGATAGGCCTGCACCATCTTTTCTGTCTCGGCATCCAGTCCGCTGCGCGGCGGATCGACAAAAATCGTCTCGCACTGATAGCCTTTCAAATCGATACCCTGCAAGCGGTTGAAGTCGCGTACACCGTTCATTGCCTGGGTAAACTCTTCTGCCGACATACGAATGATTTGCACGTTATCGATATGATTCGCTGCGATATTGTATTGCGCGGCCGCAACCGAAGGCTTGGCGATTTCTGTGGCCAGAACGCGGTCAAAATTACGTGCAAGTGCCAGGGAGAAATTGCCGTTGCCGCAGTAGAGCTCCAGCAGATCGCCCGTTGAATCTTTCGTCGCGCCCAGCGCCCACTCCAGCATCTGAATATTCATCGCCGCGTTAGGTTGTGTGAAGCTGTTTTCAACCTGGCGATAAATCATCTCTTTCCCGGCGACCGGCAGACGTTCGTCGATATAATCCTGATCCAGCTCGATTTTAGTTTTGGTGGCGCGCCCGATCAGATGCACATTCAGGTTTTTAGCACGTAAAGCATCACGCAGACGCGTAGCCTCTTCACGCCATTCGTCATCCAGCTTTTTGTGATACAGCAGGGAGACAACGGCCTGATTGCTCATGGTGGTCAGGTAATCAATCTGGAATAGCTTGTTGCGCAGCACCTTATTGCCGCGCAGGCCTTCCATCAGCTCTTTCATTAACTGATTAATCAGCTCGCTTGCCGCCGGGAAGCTATCGACACGGATTCGGCTTTTCGTCTGTTGATCAAAGATAATGTGGTAGAGATCGTCACCGTCGTGCCAGATACGGAATTCGGCGCGCATGCGGTAATGGCTGACCGGTGAGCGGAACACCTCCGGAACGGGCGCGGAAAAAGGCGTCATCATGGCTTGCAGACGTACGACTTTCTCAGCCAACTGGGCTTCGTACTGTTCTGTTGGCAGGTGTTCGGGTGTCATTGTGTTTCCTGAATGATTAAGAATAACGCGGGGATTGTAGGGATTGCTCAGGGGATGTCCAGTCCCGGATGTTTTTTCACTTCCCAGCATAGCAGTCTGGACATCTATATGTTTCTGAATGTAGCATCCCTGTTCCGGTCCTGTGAGTTAAAAGGGAATCCAGTGTAAATCTGGAGCTGACGCGCAGCGGTAAGGATGTGTGGGATGATAGCGAAAGCAGACACTGCATATATATGTGGGAAGTCATCATCTTGTTGTACCTCCTAGCCCGAAGACCTGCCGGAATTACGTCGCATTTGGTGCCATCATCGCGAGCTATTGATGACACCTGCGGCATCCTTATTATTTTGTGGATGCTCTCACAATGATTAAAAAAGCTTCGCTGCTGACGGCGCTCTCCGTCACAGCTTTTTCCGGCTGGGCGCAGGATGGCAACCCGGACACTCTGGTGGTAACAGCAAACCGTTTTCAACAACCGGTGAATACCGTACTGGCGCCCACCGATGTGGTGACGCGTGAAGATATTCAACGCTGGCAGTCAAAAGACCTTAACGACGTGATGCGTCGCCTGCCGGGGGTAGACATTGCCCAGTACGGTGGAATAGGGCAGAGCTCCTCTCTTTTTGTTCGCGGTACCGAAGCGCGTCATGTACTGGTGCTGATTGACGGTGTACCGATGGCGCGTGCCGGTATTGGCAATGCAATCGATATTGGTCAGATCCCGGTCTCGCTGGTACAACGTATTGAATACATCCGTGGGCCACGCTCTGCGGTTTATGGATCCGGTGCCATCGGTGGCGTGGTTAACATCATTACGATGAGTGACGATGAGCGCGCGCAGATTAACGCAGGGATGGGAACCAACGGTTACCAGAACTATGACGGCGCGATAAATCAACGCTTTGGCGATACGATGGTCACTGCTGCTGGTGCGTATCAGACGACCAAAGGTTTCAACGTTCAGCCGGACTCAACCTACGCGGATGACAGCGATCGCGACGGCTATCGCAATAAACTGTTCTGGGGCGGTGTTCAGCATAAGTTTAACGATAGCGTCTCAGGTTTCTTCCGCGGCTATGGCTACACTGCGAACAGCGATTACGATCAGGGCGGGTATGGTTATGCCGGCGGTAACGACGAAGCCCAGAACTACAATCAATCGTGGGATACCGGGCTGCGCTATAACTCGGGTATTTACTCTTCTCAACTGATCGCAAACTATCAGCATCTTAAAAGCTACAACTACAGCAATGAGCTGGGACGTTATGCCGGTGATGCGACGCTGGATAATATGGAACAGCGTTACATTCAATGGGGTAACAACGTTGAGGTGGGGCATGGTGCGGTAAACGGCGGGGTTGACTGGAAACAGGAAAAGCTGACCTCAAGCAGTACCACGTTGTCGGATTCCTACAAGCGTGACACCACCGGACTTTATCTGACGGGACAACAGCAGCTCGATAGCGTGACCCTGGAAGCATCTGGCCGTGAAGATCACGATGAGCAGTTCGGCTGGCACGGTACCTGGCAGACGGCGGCGGGCTGGGAGTTTGTTGAAGGCTATCGGGCAACGCTTTCCTACGGCACCGGATTCCTTGCGCCATCGCTCGGCCAGCAATATGGCGCGACGCGTTTTGCCTCCTCTTACGGGCCAGGTATTGCTGCTAACCCGGATCTGCAACCAGAAGAGTCTAAACAGTGGGAAGCGGGTATTGAGGGTTTGACGGGGCCGCTGGACTGGCGTCTGTCGGCGTACCATTATGAAATTCAAAACCTCATCGACTACAGCAATAATCAGTATATCAACGTCAAGTCCGCCACCATTAAAGGGCTGGAGTGGACCGGCAACCTCAGTACCGGCCCGGTGGACCATCATCTGACGCTTCAGTATGTTGACCCACGTGATGACCAAACGGATAAAGTTCTGTATCGCCGTGCTAAGCAGCAGGTGAAATACGAACTGACAGGACAGGTCTTCGATCTCGGCTGGAACGTGATGTATCACTATATCGGACAACGCTACGATAATGATTACGACAACAACCGTGATGTAAAACTTGGCGGCGTGAGCCTGTGGGACATTGGATTGTCATATCCGATGACCTCACATCTGACAGTTCGTGGTAAAATAGCTAACCTGTTCGATAAAGATTACGAGACAGCTTATGGCTACCAAACTGCAGGACGAGAATACACCTTGTCTGGCAGCTACACCTTCTAAACTGCGGCCCACCGTGCTGGTGTTTGATTCTGGCGTAGGTGGGTTATCTGTTTATGATGAGGTCCGGCATCTCCTGCCGGACCTGCATTACATTTACGCGTTCGATAATGTCGCCTTTCCTTATGGTGAAAAGAGCGAAGAGTTCATTGTCGAACGTGTTGTCGAAATCGTCACTGCCGTTCAGGCTCAATATCCCCTGGCACTTGCCGTCATTGCCTGTAATACCGCCAGCACCGTTTCTTTACCTGCGCTACGTGAGAAATTCGCTTTCCCGGTTGTTGGGGTGGTCCCCGCGATCAAACCCGCTGCACGCTTAACGGCGAATGGTGTGGTGGGGTTACTGGCCACACGTGCAACCGTAAAGCGTCCTTATACCCACGAACTCATTAAGCGCTTCGCTAACGAATGCAAAATTGAATTGCTGGGTTCAGCGGAGATGGTTGAGCTTGCGGAAGCGAAGCTGCACGGTAAGCCCGTTCCGTTGGACGAACTCAAACGCATTTTACGCCCGTGGCTGCGGATGCCTGAGCCGCCGGATACCGTGGTGCTTGGATGTACGCATTTCCCTTTATTGCAGCATGAGCTGTTGCAGGTGCTTCCGGAGGGAACGCGGCTGGTGGATTCGGGGGCGGCTATAGCGCGTCGTACGGCCTGGTTGCTTGAGCATGAGGCGCCTGAGGCTAAATCAGCAGATGCAAATCTGGCGTATTGCATGGCCGTCACACCAGAAACTGTTCTTTTATTGCCCGTTTTACAGCGCTATGGCTTCGGGACGCTCGAAAAACTCGCGCTTTAGTGGCCTTTTGAGCAAAAAAGAGACGGTTGAAAAGTTTTTTAAAATTAGGGCTTGTCACTTCCTGAGAACTCCCTATAATGCGCCTCCACTGACACGGAACAACGGCAAGCAAGCCGCCGGGTCAGCAGGGTTCTCAGGCGAATGCCGGTGAGAATTCCGCAGAGAAAAGTGAAAATAAACACTTGACTCTGCAGCGGGAAAGCGTAATATGCACACCCCGCGCCGCAGCGAAAAACGAAGCGGCACTGCTCTTTAACAATTTATCAGACAATCTGTGTGGGCACTCAAAGTGACATGGATTCTTAATGTCTTCGGACACTAAATGAATACCAAGTCT
>SMDE01000015.1 GCA_004346725.1 Phytobacter diazotrophicus
TGAGCGGGAAGCTGAGCATAAAAGGGGTGAGTCTGAGCGCGGGGAAAGCATTCAGGGGCGAGTATGTGGGCCTGCGGGAAACGGCAGAGGACGGGAGTTATGAGGTGTGGTGGTACAGCACGAAAGTGGGGATGATCGACCTGAAAAAGAGGTCGATCATCATGGGTAAAGGATGTTAAAAAGTGTTCACCATGTCTCCGAACACCTGTCTACCATGTCTCCGGACCGTACATGGGAGAGGGCCGGGGTGAGGGCACCAGCGCGCACTTAGCTATACTGACGCACCCGGGCAATCAGTTCATCCACGCTGTCAATGCGCGGGGCGATCACAATCAGCACCTTGCCGAGCGCAATAGCATGGCGCAGGCATTCGTGGCGCATCTCTTCATCGGCGATGGTGTCGATATCCGCAACATGCGAGAGGCCCACGCTGCGGCGAATCAGCTCGGTGCCGCAGAAGCCGACCGCATCCGTCCACACTTTTTTGAGAAACTCAGACGCATAGCCCGGTACGCTCAGGGCGGCATCTTGCGTTTTCTCGCGTGCCAGCGCCTGGAAACGCTCGGCGAATGTTGACCAGAGTTCCTGAATATCTTTCAGACGCTGCTCACGCGCCGCTGCCGCATCCCGAATGCCCAGGTGGCCCGGCAGGCCGCAGTAGTTAAGCAGCAAATTCCCGATTGCCGTACCGATATCAAAGCCGATTGGACCAAAATAGCCGAACTCGGCGTCAATGGCTTTCAGGCTGCCTTCGGCAACGAAAATGGAGCCGCTGTGAATATCGCCGTGCAACAGCGCTTCGGCATGCGAGAAGAAGCTGTGCTTGAGGGAGGCGACCGCCAGCTTTAGCTGCGTATCCTGACGCAGGGCGTCAACGTCGGCCTCCAGGGCTGCCGGGTAGTTATTACGTTCATGGACCTGATAGGGATCGTTAAAGAACAGGTCTTCGGTGATCTCGCACATTTCCGGGTTAATAAACTGCGCGACCTGGGCTTTTTTCACATGCGGATGCAGGTAAAAATCGCTGGTATGGAACAGCGTTTGCGCCAGATATTCACCTAACTGGCGTGCGGCCTGCGGGTAGTAAACGTTTTTAATCAGCTCGCTGCGCCAGATGCGATGGTCAGAGAGATCTTCCATAACCATCACCGCCAGCTCCGGGTCGTAATGCAGAATATTGACCGTGTGCTGCGGGGCGTGTTTATAGTGCTCGACCAGCGTTTGCGCTTCGAGGCGTGCGCGATCAAGGGTTAGCGGCCAGGACTCCCCAACGCAGCGCACATAGGGCAGCGCCTGTTTAACGATAATGCGGCTTACGCCCTGACTATCAAAAATCTTAAATACCAGGTTCAGGTTACCGTCGCCGACCTCCTGCGCTTCAACCAGTTCGGACGGCGTGTCCAGACCACCAAATTGTTGTGCATACGCCAAAGCATCCTGGGCGTTGAAGGTACGGTATTGCGACATTGCCAGTTCCTCATGTTCTTATGCTAATAAAGCCATTCAGACGTCTATACATCTGGATTTCATCCTGACACAATACGATACAACAACGCAACAGGGATTTAACGCTATGCAGACATTACAGACCACCAGCCTGCGGGTTGTTGATAACCAACTCTTTATTCTTGACCAGCAGGCGCTGCCGCAGGAAAAACGCTGGCTGCCAGCGGATTCGGTGGCTTTGCTGGTGGAACATATTCATGCGTTACGCGTGCGCGGCGCGCCGTTAATTGGCCTCTCCGCCAGTCTGCTGTTGGCGCTATTGGCGGAAAACGGGGCGAACCGTGACGTGCTGGCCCAGTCGCTGGAGACCCTGCGTGCTTCGCGCCCGACGGCGGTCAACCTGATGAACAATCTCGACCGAATGAAACAGGCGCTGGCACACGAAGATTTCGTTCCGGCGCTGGTGGCAGAGGCGCTGCGCTTGATTGCAGAAGATAAAGCCTTGTGCGACAGCATCGCGCAGGCGGGCAGCGAGCTTGTGAAACCGGGCAGCCGCTTGTTAACGCATTGCAACACCGGGGGGCTGGCGACCGCTGGCGTCGGTACGGCGCTGGGTGTTATTGCGCTGGCCCATCAGCAGGGCAAGGTGGCGAATGTCTGGGTGGATGAGACGCGTCCGTTGTTGCAGGGCGGGCGTTTAACGGCCTGGGAGTTAGGCGAACTTGGGGTGCCCTATCAGTTAATTACCGACTCGATGGCCGCCAGCCTGATGGGCAAAGGGCAGGTGGATGCGATTTGGGTGGGGGCAGACAGGATTGCCGCTAACGGCGATGTCGCCAACAAAATCGGCACCTACTCCTTGGCGGTATTAGCGAAATTCCACGGCATTCCGTTTTATGTTGCCGCACCGCAAACCACGCTGGATCCGAACTGTCCGAACGGGGAGGCGATTCCTATCGAGCAGCGCGCCGCGAGTGAAGTGACGGGTGTTGCCGGGAGCTTTGGCGCCGTGCAGTGGGCGCCGGAAAATGCACAGGTCTATAACCCGGCTTTTGACGTCACGCCCGCCGCACTTATCAGTGGCTGGGTGCTCGACAGCGGCGTGGTCACACCTGAGCAGGTGAGTGGCGGGTTTTTTGCCCGCTGAGGCGGTCTTTGGCCCTCATCCGTTTTCTCCAGGATGGCGGCGTAAACGCGTGATTCGGGCTACCGTCTGAAAACGTAGCCCGGCTAAGCGCAGCGCCAGCCGGGATGTTTGCCGTTACCACTTCATCTCGCCGGTGTTCACCTTTGCGCTCAACTCCAGCGAGCTCTCATCCGCAAGCCCAGGATACGCGGCTTTCATCGCCTCGATCACGGCCGCTGAGCCCTTCTGATGGTTCAGTGTCTGTTCGAATGTTTTCAAATAATCATGGGTGAAAGTAATCGCCCCATCGCCTGCCGGGCGTTCACCCAGGTAGTGACCCGGAATAACCTGTCGGGGTTTCAGTGCCTGCATTTCGCGTAATACGTTCATCCATCCCTGGCGAATGGCCGGGGTCTGGGTATCTGCCGTCCAGACATGAATTCCTGACGCAATACCGGTGCCGCCTAAAATGGCCTTGTTCGCCGGGATCCAGACATAGGCGGCATAATCACCTGCGTGTTTCAGTTCCAGCGTTTCCCCGTCGACGGTAAAACGTGTGGTGGTGGTTGCCTGCGGAACGATAAGTGTCGTTGGCGCGCCATCTTTCATCTGTGGCCCCCAGAAGGCCAGTTTGGCCTCTTTCGTTGCCTTGATATGGTCAACCACCGCTTTGGACGCCACCACTTTTGCCTGTGGGAAGGCTTTTACCAGCGGTTCGAGACCAAAATAAAAATCCGGGTCGCCAGAGGTGATCACAATCTCTTTTAGCGTTTTGCCACGCGCTTTGATGAGCTTCACCAGTTCCTCGCCATCTTTAACGCTGAACTGCGCATCAAACAGCACGGCTTCTTTCGGCCCGGAGACCAGCGTTGAAGAGACCGGGAAAATGCCTTTTTCCTGCGGGTTATACACATCCAGTTGCAGTGGTGCGGCAAACACCGGTGCGGCGGCCAGCGACAGTAACAGGGTGGCGGATTTTGCGTTCATGACATTCCTTAACGGCTAAGTGAAGAGAGAAGGGGATTAACCAGTGTGAAAAATGCCTCTGGTTGCCCGTAATAACGCGAGACAGGTAAGAGCGTGTACTGCCCGTCTTTGTTGATGAATACCGCGGTGGGGAAGCCCTGGCCGCCCGTTTGTGCCATCAGCATTCGTCCATATTGAATGGCATCCAGCGCTTCATTTTCCGGAATTTGCCCCAGCATGATGTCTGGCCCAACGGATCGACGAAGTACTTCATTGACCACATCGGCGCGGGTAATGTCCTGCCCCTGTTCGTACCAGGCGCGCTGTACAGTATTCAGAAACTGGATATCGCTACCGGGAGTCGCAAAGCGTTGTGCAGCCAGAAGCCCACGGCTGGCGGGGAGGGAATCCAGCACAATCTCGCTGTTCGCCAGCAACTGCGTGCGGTAATCGCTGCCGAAAGTCATGCCGGTTAAAGCAGCGATACGCGCATCATGTTCATGAACATGCGAGAGCCACCCGGCGTCGAGCTTTCTGCGCCGGGTGCCGATGAATAATCCCCCCGGTAAAATATGCTGTTGCGTAAAATCCTGAGCCACACGGTTGAGCAAGGGCAATGCGCCATAGCTCCAGCCGCAAAGCGGATCGATTATCCAGTAAAGGCCGGGTTGAAATCCCATCATGCAGTTCTCCAGAGAGTCAGTGATCACCATTCTACGGATTGCAGCTTCTGCTACTATTCCTGAAACAATTCATGCTGTGTTTCGTAAAACGATCAAATGGAGTGGCAATGGACAGGATCATGGCGGCAATGACCTACAACCGGATTTGCGAACTGGGCAGCCTGAGCGCGGCGGCACGTTCGCTGGGTATTTCACGCCCGATGGTCAGCCGCTATCTGGATGAAATGGAAAAATGGGCCGGGGCGCGCTTGATTCATCGCTCGACGCGGCGGCTAACGTTAACCCCCGCCGGTGAGAAAATCCTTGAGAAAACGCGGCAACTGGCTTCTCTGTCGCAAGACATTGAAGGTGACGCCACGCGCCTGACGCCTTCGGGCACGCTGCGTATTGCCTGCGCCCACTTTACGGCGACCCACCTGCTGGGGCCGGTGATCCCGGCGTTTCTGGCGCGCTACCCGGCGCTGCGCATTGAAGTGGATATTAATAATCAGCCGGTCAGCCTGGTGGGTGAGCGCATCGACCTTGCGATACGGATAACCAATTCCCCCGAACCTGGGGTGATTGCCCGCGCGCTGGGGGAATGCCGTTCGGTATTGTGTGCCTCACCGGGCTACCTTGCGAGAGCCGGGCAGCCTGAAACTCTTGACGATCTCGCTCAGCACAATTGTCTGCATTACAGCCGCTTTTCAGGACAATCATGGACATTTCGCGATCCGGAAAAGGGCACTGTCGCCGTTGCGGTTAATGGTAATTTCAGCGCCGGGATATCGTCTTTGCTGTGCGATATGGCGATGGCGGATGTAGGGCTGGCGCTGGTGCCGGAAATTGAGGCGCGCATGGGGCTTCACAGCGGACAACTGGTCAGCGTACTGCCGCAACTGGAGCCGCAGCCGCTGGGCATTTATGGGTTATATCAATCCCGCGATCATCAGCATGCGGCGCTCGGCCTGTTTCTCGATGCGATTAAGCAGCATCTCGCCGCTTAAGCCTGGCTCAGTTCCGCCATCCACTGCTTATGTTCTCTGTCCAGCTCCAGGGCGGTGAGTTCGAGGAAAGCATTGACCGCAGTCGGTCGGTGTTTGCTTCCCGGCACCTGAATCTGCAAAGTGCGCTGGCTTAGCGACGAGTTATTGATCGTTTTAAGCGTCATGCCATCCTGCTTTGCGCGCCACAATACGCTGAAATGGCTGCATACTGTCAGAGCATCCGGTGTATGACGGGTAAAACCGTACAGGGCGGCAAAATTATTGCTGCTGAACGCCGGTTCCAGAAAGGTGCCCGCCATGCGACAGGAGAGATCAAAAAGCTGGCGCAGCGTGGTGCCAGCCTCCGGGAGAACCAGCGGATAGTGGTGCAAATCTTCCATCGCCACACCCGGCTGCGACACCAATGGATGCTCATCCGCCAACAGCAACAGTACCGGCGCGGGCCAGGCGGCAATAATTTCCACGTCCCGTTCAGGCGCGAGGCTGAACTGAAACGCGACATCACAATCATTGCGCCGGACCCACTCCGCCACCTGCATCGCCGTGCCGACCTGCAAATCAAAACTCACCGCAGGATGTTGCTGACGAAAACGCGCCAGTACCCCTGGCAACAGGTCAAACGCCATGCCCTCGGTACAGGCAATACGTACCAGGGCTTTGCGCACCGCTTTCAGCCCCTGAATTTCGGCCATCGCAAATTCCATATCGCGCATGTTTTTGCGCACATGGTTAGCCAGAATCTGCCCGGCATCGGTTAAAACCATACCGCGCGAATGCCGTTCAAAGAGCGTGACGCCCAGCCGGGTCTCCAGCTTGTGGATTTGTCGGCTGATGGCGGAACCCGCCACGTAAAGCTGCTCGCTGGCGGTGCTGAGAGAGCCGGTGGTGGCCACCGCAAAAAAGTAGCGTAGTTCATTGCTCAACATAGATGAATCCTCTGCGATGCCCTGAGATTGTGCAGTGTACCCTTATCAAAAAAGCAACGCCAAATTACAATTATTATTATTGTGGCAAGGCTCTGTTCTGGTTTAGAACAAAAAGACAACAACATCTCATTGCGCCATCGGCAGCAAATGAACCCTGAAAAATTCGCGTTGCAGCCACGCAACTGCGGCTCGACATTTGACGGGGACAGACAGGGCAAACAACATGACAACACAACAGATCGTCGACCAGGCGCTGACGTGGTTCGACAGCGGCCATTTTAAAAGCATCCTTTCCAGCCGGGTGGCAATCCCCAGCGAAAGCCAGCGTAATGACAGGGATGACGCGCTCATACGCTATTACAATGACGTATTCATTCCCGCGTTTCAGGAATTGGGCTTTACGACCGAGGTGATTGCTAACCCGGCCAATGCCGCCCGACCATTTTTACTCGCCAGCCGCGAAGAAGACCCGACGCTGCCCACCGTGATGTGCTACGGACATGGCGATGTGGTCTTCGGTGACGATGCGCGCTGGGCCGAAGGGCTTTCGCCGTGGACGCTGGTCGAGCGTGATGGCAACTGGTACGGACGCGGTACGGCTGACAACAAAGGTCAACATTCGGTTAACCTCGCCGCACTGGAGCAGGTTTACCACGCGCGTAACGGTCGGCTGGGGTTTAACTGCGTCTGGCTGTGCGAAATGGGCGAAGAGGTGAGTTCGCCGGGGCTGGCCGCCGTCTGCGAACAACTTAAAGCACGCATCAATGCAGACCTGTTTATCGCCTCTGATGGACCGCGCCTGAGTGCAGAGCGCCCGACGCTATTCCTCGGTTCACGTGGCTGCGCCAACTTCCGTCTGACCATTAATGCGCGCGCCAAAGATTATCACTCTGGCAACTGGGGCGGGCTGCTGAGCAACCCCGGTACGCAACTGGCAAACGCCATCGCGAGCCTGGTGGATGGTAAAGGCGAAATCCAGATTGCGGCGCTGAAACCGCCCGCCTTAACGCCGGAACTGAAAGCCATTCTGGCGGATATCACCCCGGCACGTGGCGAAAACGATCCCATCACCGACCCGAACTGGGGCGAGCCCGGATTGTCGGCGGCAGAAAAACTGTTTGGCTGGAATACCCTGGAAGTGCTCTCTTTCCTGACAGGGAATCCGGCACAGCCCATGAACGCGATCCCGGGGCAGGCGACAGCGGTCTGCCAGTTGCGCTTTGTGGTGGGGACCGACTGGGAACATCTGGAGCAGGCGGTTCGTGCGCATCTGGACGCGCACGGCTTTTCTATGGTGACCATCAGCGAAGTGCGCGGCACCCCTGCAACGCGCTTTGACCCGACCGATCCGCTGGTGAACTGGACGCTTGAGGCGATGGCGGAGACGACCGGCAAGAAACCGGCCCTGTTGCCGAACCTCGGCGGCTCGCTGCCTAATGATGTGTTTGCCGGGATTTTGGGCCTGCCAACGCTGTGGGTGCCGCATTCGTACCCGGCCTGCGGCCAGCATGCGCCGGACGAGCACCTGCCGATTGCCATTGCCCGCGAGGGGCTGGCGATCATGACCCGCCTGTTCTGGGATTTGGGCGAGCGGGGAGCGGCACTGCTTGCCAGCCATCAGGCGCATCAGAATGGAGGTGCAAAATGACAACTCTCGCCCGTGAGACAGAGCAGGGCAGCGTGCGCCCGAACCTGGCGAAAACGCTTTTTGCCACCTGTATTGGTAATGCCCTGGAGTGGTTTGATATTGCAGTGTACGGCTTCTTTGCCAGCTATATTGCCCAAGTCTTTTTCCCGACGACTAATCCAACGGTCTCTCTGCTGCTCGCTTTCGGTAGCTTTGGTATCGCCTTTTTGATTCGCCCACTGGGGGCGGTGGTGCTTGGCGCTTATGCCGATAAACACGGTCGTAAGGCCTCGCTGCTGCTCTCTATCAACCTGATGATGCTGGGCGGGGCGATGATTACCTTTATGCCCGGTTATGCCACCCTCGGTTTGGCCGCGCCGCTGCTGATTTTGCTGGCGCGCCTGATTCAGGGCTTCTCCGCAGGCGGTGAGTTTGGTAGTTCGACGGCGTTTCTGGTGGAGCACTTCCCGGAGCGTAAGACCTTTATCGCCAGTTGGCAGTTTGCCACTCAGGGAGCCAGTACACTGATGGCATCCGCCTTTGGTCTGGGGCTGGCACACTGGCTGACGCCGGAGCAGTTGTTGGACTGGGGATGGCGCGTGCCGTTCGCCTTTGGTTTGCTGATTGGCCCGGTTGGGCTGTGGATCCGTCGCCATGTGCACGAGCCTGAAGCGTATGTTGAGATCGAGAAGCCGCGTCATCCGGTGAAGCAACTGTTGGGTTCGCAAAAACGCCTGTTGGCGCTGGCGATTGGTCTGATGGTGGTCTCCACGGCAATTAACTACATGCTCAATTATGTGCCGACCTGGGCGACCAAAAGCCTTGGCCTGCCCGCGTCATCCGCCTACAGCGCGACATTGCTGGCCGGGGTGATTCTTACCGTGGTGACGCCAATTGGTGGCCTGTTGGCGGAGCGGGTCGGGCGTGAGCGTTTGTTGTGGACCGCGTTGGGCCTGCTGGCGTTTACGCTACTGCCCGCGTTCTGGCTGACCAGCCTGAACGTCACGCCCCTGTCGCTTTCACTGCTGGTGGGATGGATGGCGTTGTTGAAATCCATCTACTTTTCGACCATTCCGTCGGTGATGGCGGATATTTTCCCGGTATCGACCCGGGCCAGTGGGATGTCCATCAGTTACAACATCGCCGTCACGGTATTCGGCGGGTTTGCGCCATTCATCTGTACGCTGCTTATCAGCGCAACCGGCAGCCACTTCGCACCGGGCTTCTACCTGATGGTTACCGTGTTCCTGAGCGTTGCCGCGCTGTGGCATACGCAAAAACAACTTCGTTAATCAGCAAGCTGCCCCTCTCTGTTCGGAGAGGGGTTATCCCTGTGCGCCGGAACCCGGCAAAATCACCTGAGAATTATCAATTTCACTGTTTGGCGTCTGCGGCGCACTTTTTTTGCTGCTGACGATATTGTTTTCATAACGCGGCGGAGTAATGACCGGATAGACGTAGCTTTCCTGTTCCGAACATTGCACAGGATCGCGCGAACCCGCATAAAACAGATAGTACTGATGGGAGTTGGGAAAATAGGCCAGATCGTCGCCATTGCCAAAGGTGGTGGTCCAGAAGGGTACTCCGGCTTTGGTGTGGCTTTGCAATTTGCCCGAGGCGACCTGGAAGTGATCGCCCCATTTCATGGTGATGAGATAGTAATCAAAAAAGGAGACGGTGATGGCCCCACGGGGCGGGCAGTTAAGTTTGACGGCGTCGTCCGCACGTGCCGCCAGTGCCGGTAAGGTCAGTAATAATAAATACAGGGGATATTTCACGCATCCATTCTCGAGGCCGTAAGGTCAGGAGAGGAATCCTACGGTGTTGAGCCGTGGCATGACCAGCAGCAAGCTGTTACATCTCCCTCTAAAGTTAATCAAAATATGACGTTACTCTTATTCGTCCGTTAATTTTCCTCTACCATCCGTCATGACAGTGAATATCCGTTTTCGGGGATATAGGCGTTTAAAGGGAGAGTCGCTGATGGATATGAATTTTATCTGGCTGAGTATCACCAGTCTGATATTAATGGCTATTGCCATTCCGCTGCTTTTGCAGAAGGTGAAACCGAACCGCTGGTATGGGATAAGAACCGCGCGAACGCGCAATGATGACGAGCTGTGGTATCGGGCCAATCGTCTGTATGGCATCGCGATGCTGACAGCGGGCGTGGTATTTTTTGTGCTCTCGGCCATTCTCGGGAACTGGCGTCCGGGTGAGGATAACCAAAAGATAAGCCTGGTATTGTTTATGCTTGAAGTGCTGGTGCCTGTGTTCTTTACCCAGGCGAGAGCGAGGATCCTGGCGCGGAAATGATGCGCCTGGCGTTTCCCGGCTGGCGCTGCGCTTAGCCGGGCTACGAGCAAGCTCGATTCAGCGAGCGGTGGCCCGGGTAGGGCGGTTACGCCGCCATCCGGGGGCAGGTATCGTTGCATCCCTTAAACACAGGGTCCCTTCGCGCAACCGTACATCATCACCAGCGGGAAAATGGGGATCATCAACGGCGCCATATAGCTCACATTCTGTTCGGTTTTGTCGGTGATCGTCACCGTCACAGGAGGATCCAGTCTGGTCGCATCAGCGGTAGAGTAATGCAGGCTCCCATCATAAGTGCCTTTGGCTTTAAACACGGCGACCATCGTTTTTCCGGACTCCATCACATGCGCGTTATAATGATATTTGAGCCTGTCCTTCTGGGCGGATGTTAACTGTGTCGCATCGACAATCGCGCGATATTCCGCCGTGACATCTTTATCTTTCACCACAAAGTACACCGCCACACCGGGGCTTTTATCCCCGAACTCGTCATAAAAGGCTTTGTAGTCGTTATAAACATCACGGGTCTTATCACGTTTAAAGACATAGCCGTACTTGTCTGACATGACCGTAATATTATTTTCCGTCACCCGCAGGTAGTCGAGAGTGTCCTCTTTCGGCATTGGCACCGTGGTGGCGCAACCGCTCAGCACCATCGCCAGGAGCATCAATATGATTTTCTTCATTCTTCCTTCCCTGTGAATCGCATTCGCAAAAAGAGCAAGTATAGGCCGGGTTTAGCAGGAGAAAAGACAGGCTACAGGAATGGGTAGGGGCTAAAAAAAGCCCCGCGTGAATGCAGGGCCACAACAAGGGGGCGGGAACTCACGCCAGCCGCGGATAGTTTTCCGCAATCGCATCGCCGGTGAACTGTGCGATCCAGCCTTCCGGGTTGTCGAAAATGCGAATGGCGGTAAAGTTCGGCTCGGAACCCATATCAAACCAGTGCGGGGTACCGGCGGGCACGGAGATCAGGTCGTTCTTCTCGCACAATACCTGGTACACCTCGTCACCAATATGCAGGCAGAACAGCCCGGCGCCTTCCACGAAGAAACGTACTTCGTCTTCGCCGTGGGTATGTTCGTTGAGGAATTTTGCGCGTAGCGCCTCTTTTTGCGGATTATCGGCACGCAGGCTGATCACATCCCAGCTCTGGTAGCCCTTCTCGGCAACGAGTTTGTCGATCGCGTGCTGGTAGGCGACGATCACCGTCTCCGGTGATGGATCTGCGCCCAGGTCACGGTCGGCTTCCCAACGTTCAAAGCGGACGCCTTTGGCGTTCAGCTTTTGCTGAATCCCGGCGGCGTCGGTGCTTTGCCAGACAGGCTTGCTGGCGTCTTTGTCAGAATAAATCGTCAGTGCGCTCATGAGGGGATCTGCTCCGGCTTAATGTGGTCGAAAGAGGGAACCTGGTGATGATGGCTCGCCGCGTCATGGTCGCCGCGAATCAGTTGCATGGTTCGTAAACCGGCCTGCGCTGCGGCGTCCAGCTCCTGATGGATATCAGAGAGGAACAGGATCTGCCCCGGCGGCACGCCCAGTTGTTCAGCGATATTGCGATAGGACTGAACCTCGCGCTTCGCCCCTACCAGGGTGTCGAAGTAGCCGCTGAACAGATGAGTAATATCACCTTCGTCGCTGTAGCCAAATAACAGTTTTTGCGCTGCCACTGAGCCAGAGGAATAAACATAAAGATCAATACCTTTGGCTTTCCATTTTTCCAGCGCGGGTAATACGTCCGGGTAAAGATGACCGGTGAAGTCGCCATTGACGTAGCCATCACGCCAGATAATGCCCTGTAGCGCTTTCAGTGGCGTGGATTTGCGGTCCTCATCCATAAACTGCACAAGCGTATCAAGCAGATCGGCGGTGGTTGCCTCCGGCTGGGCTATCTCTTCACGCAGGTTATCGAGGATGGTTTTTACCGGCTCGATATACTGCTGCGCGTTCAGAAAAGCCGGCAGACGTTCGCGGGCATAGGGAAATAATACGTTGTGCACAAAGCGAATATCGCTGGTGGTACCTTCTATGTCGGTAACTATCGCGCGGATCATTATTTCTCCAGCAGACGGCGCTGCATTTCGCATTCAAATAAAAATTCCAGCCCTTCCAGATGGCGACGCGCTTCAGCCACATCGCGCCCCCAGCAGGTCAGACCGTGACCACGCAGCAAAAAGCCATAGTTCAAGGGGCGTTCTTGCGCGTAATGTTCAATATGGCGGGCGAGGGCATCAATATCCTGGGCGTTATCGAAAATTGCAATCGGCACGGTATCAAGATGCGTGGTTTGCCCGCGCAGGGATTTTTGCATTTCGAAGCCGCTGATGAGCAATTCAGGGGCACGCTCAACGCGTGACAGTACGGTGGCATTCACCGTATGGACATGTAGCACCGCATTCGCATCCGGGAACAGGCGGTAAATCAGCGTGTGCAGGCCCGTTTCCGCTGACGGCTTACGCCCCGACGGCGCATGGTTATCGGCGATCGACACTTGCAGGAAGTCCGCTGTCGTCAGGCTGCCTTTGTCTTTGCCGGATTCGCTCAGCCAGCACCATTGTGCATCTTCACGCACCGACATATTGCCACCGGTGGCAGGGGACCAGCCTTTCTGGCCTATCCAGTGACAGGCGTTAACGAGCTCATGGAGTTGCAGGTTGTTTGTCATAGTCTTCCTGGTTGCGCGTCGGCAGGAATATTCTTATGGTTTAGACGTCTAAGCGTCTTGATTGCCAAATACTAACATCGTGTTATAGTGGCAGCAACATCAGTATTACAAGCAGGCACGCAACCATGAGCGATAACGCACTGATTCCCCAAAGTAAACTTCCCGCTTTAGGCACCACTATTTTCACGCAAATGAGTGCGCTGGCGCAGCAGTATAAGGCCATCAACCTGTCTCAGGGATTCCCGGATTTTGATGGTCCACGCTACTTGCAAGAGCGGCTGGCTTACCACGTGGCACAAGGGGCGAATCAGTACGCGCCAATGACCGGGGTGCAGGCATTGCGCGAGGCCATTGCTGATAAAACCGAAGAACTGTATGGCTACAAACCGGACGCGGGCAGCGATATCACAGTGACGGCAGGGGCGACCGAGGCCCTGTATGCAGCGATCACCGCGCTGGTGCGTAAAGGCGATGAAGTCATCTGCTTTGATCCAAGTTATGACAGCTACGCCCCGGCGGTGGAGTTGTCTGGTGGTGTGCTAAAACGTATTGCCCTGCAACCGCCGCATTTTCGCGTGGACTGGCAGGCATTCGCTGCACTGCTGAGCGATAAAACCCGTTTGGTTATCCTTAATACGCCGCATAATCCGTCCGCTACGGTGTGGCGCAAAGAGGATTTCGCGGCGTTATGGCAGGCGATTGGCGAGAAAGAAATCTATGTGCTGAGCGATGAAGTCTACGAACATATTTGCTTTGCCGAAGCGGGCCATGCCAGCGTGCTGGCGCACCCGCAACTGCGCCAGCGGGCGATTGCCGTTTCTTCGTTTGGTAAAACCTTCCATATGACCGGCTGGAAGGTGGGGTACTGTGTGGCACCGGCTGCCATTAGTGCCGAGCTGCGTAAGGTGCATCAATACCTGACCTTCTCGGTCAATACGCCTGCGCAACTGGCACTGGCGGATATGCTGCGAAGCGAGCCGGAACATTATCGCCAGTTGCCTGCGTTTTATCAGGCTCGTCGCGATGTGCTGGTCAATGCGCTCAGCAGCAGTCGGCTGGAGATCCTGCCGTGCGAAGGCACTTACTTTTTGCTTGCCGATTACAGCGCCATTTCCGATCTTGATGATGTGAATTTTTGCCAGTGGCTGACAAAAGAAGTTGGGGTGGCGGCTATTCCGCTGTCGGTTTTCTGCGCCGACCCCTTCCCGCATAAGCTGATTCGCCTGTGTTTTGCAAAGCAGGAATCGACGCTGCTGGCAGCCGCTGAACGGTTATGCAAGCTATAACCGACGCTATTTAACCGTCCACGCGCGCGAGAATCGACGGCCTGCAAAGAGTTCTGTCAGGCCGTTAATCTGTTTCAGGCGTAGCACTTCATCGCTGTCCATTCCCAGCTCCAGGCCAATCTGCTCTTCTGTCCAGCCTATCCGTGAGAGCTCACGAACAATTTCCGACATCTCATTGATTTGATGGCGACCACGTGCCCGGTTATGCCGGATGGTGGCCGCCATACGATCGGACTTGCTGGCTCTGTCGCTGTTCAGGCAAGTAATCGGGAGATAGCCTTTAAGTTTACTTTTTAGCGCCGCCCGACTTTTGCCCAGTTCGTGGCGGTGAAAACCATCGACAATTTCGAAGTGATGAGGTTTGTCTTCCTGCACCACGATGGGTTGGGTGAAACCGTCGGCCTCCAGCGATTTCAGTAACAACCGTTTCTCCGGCGGTGCAACATTGTTAGGGTTGTAGTCATTTGGGGAAATGTGGTCGTTCTTCACCCATAAAACGCAATCGACAGGCTGATCGCGAAACGGGCTTAATGCGTGGAGAGTACGACGAAAATCATTGATAGCTTCAATCCGTTCTTCCTCAGGTAATGCGCCGAGAAATACTTCAATTTCGCTGATTAATCGCTGTTGCATAGAATTCCCCACTCCTTACGTTTGTTTTTGATTCGTTCGTGATAGCGCTTGTAATTGCTTGTTTTTGTCGGGCTAAAAGAGAGGGCCCTGCACCAGTAATCGTTATTAAGCAGCACCTTGCAGATGCGGCGCCAGGAAGGTATATCCTTTGCGCCAACATCCCCGGGCTGACTATCGGGAATGAGTGTCAGCCCCTGTTTTTCAAACCAACGCAAATAGACGGCGATTTTGTTGCGATAATGCTCCGCAGATTGCTCCGGCATGCTGTCGAGTAAGAAAAGGACATATTCCCGCCAACTCAAATGCGCCGGTTTAGTGAGCTTTCTGTGACCGTAGAAAAGGTTGTCCTGACCGGCATAAATACCGCCGCTGCTGACGCCGCTGACCCGTTCGCACATCAGGGCCCAGCGCTCAGGCTCTAAAACATGATAGAGCCACAGCCCCTGGCGTTGCTCCGGGCCGAAAGGTTCGCAAATGCGCATATAGCGCGTAGGCACGCCTGCCTGATACATCAAGTCGTATAAGGGGTTGTAGGGGGTTTGGGTTTTGCCAAACCAGGTCCAGATATCGGCTGTTTTCCAGTCATAAATCGGGTAAATGTACCAGGCATGCCCGCGCGGGGCAGCGGTAGTCCAGGGTTTATCGTCGGCGAAACGCATTTTGCGTGCCGACGCGATAGCCATAAAGCGGTTGTAAGATTCGTCAGCGCGAATACCAATCATCATGGCTGCCGGGCGATGATTGGCAAACCAGTCGGCAAACTCACTGACAAACGATTCAAAGGTCATGCTGTGTTGATAAAAAGGCAGCTCGGCAGGATCCGTTATCGCATGTTCAGGAGGTTGCCGTACCCATTCAACGCCGGGTTGCCAGCATTGCCAGGTGGGGGAAAATTGCGATAAGCCATTTTGTGTAGTCAGTGGCAAGGCAATCCAGAAGAAGCGCTCTGTAATATCGCTGTATTCAGCACGCATACGTTCAACATACTCGATGGTATAGCTAAACTGAGCCTCCCAGTCGATAAATAAGATGTTGATTTTCTTTTTTAGCTGACGTGCCAGTTGCGCCGTCAGATTGAGCATGATGCTGGAATCTTTTCCACCCGAAAAAGAGACACATACTCTCTGAAAGTTTTCCAGTGTCCATTTAATTCTTTCCATGCTGGCGTCCAGAACATCCTGTTCCAGAATTTTTTGTCAATTTTCACCGTCAATTAATCCCAGGCGATTACCTACTTAGGCTGGGAATGATAATGAAATTAAACAAAGAGTTAATCTTTAATTTTCTATAGATTTCAATGATATAATTATTTTAAATGTTTTGGGGTATTTATATTCATTACGTTTGTGATTTTGTTTATTTGTTCGCTGTTTTGCTACAGGTGTTTATTATTGGTAACAAAAAAAGAGTTCCGGAGAAATAATCATAACTTTCGCTGATGTTTTTTTCCGGCTCACATTTTGCCATTATTTTGTTTTTTTGCTCTTACTCGCCTAAAATCAGCTTCAATTTTTCTTCATCAGGGAGTCCAACTTCCTGCTGCAGCACATTGTCTTTATTCATGTAGTAAATGGCCGGAGTGGCATTTGCCCCCAATTCGTCCATTAATGTTTGATTACTTTTTAGTACATTCATGATTGTCGGGGGAATGGTTTTGGGTAAATCCAGCGTCATTTTCCCGAGAGATTGCTCATAGTCATGCCATTTTTTGGCCGGGTCGCTATCGCCCAAAATGGCCGCCGCCGCCGCCGGGCTTTCGGGTTTGATGACCCCAACCAATAATGTGCGGATTTGTACTTTACCGGCCTCAACCCAGGGACGTGACTGTTGCCAGAACCGGCTGCAGTACGGGCAGAAAGGATCGGCAAAAACGTAGATCACACGCGGTGCGTCCTTTTTGCCATCAAGGATCCAGGTTGATTTTTCCATCTGCTGCCAAAGCGCCCGACCTGCCGGCGAGTAGATCTCATCCTGAATCATTTTCTCACTCAGATTGGTGCCAGCGGCGTCATACATATAGCCAGAAATCGCCTGTTTGCCGTCTGGCGTAACATAAATGGTGACGCCCATATCCTGATATTTCCCCAGATAGCCTTTCATACCGCCCGGCGCATCGAAGGATTTAATGATAGTGATACCTTGTTTTTCAATGGCTTGTACGGGCGCAGGCAGCTCTTCTGCCTGAACATAGAAAGGCAAAAGAGAAAGGGCGAGTAGACGTTTAAGCATAAAAAACCTTAAGTAACAATGAGATGAATTTAACGACGGTAAAACCTATTACAACCATAGGCAGTATCTGGAGCCCGTGCATTGTTATGTGACAGCGAGAGTGTTGTAATCCCCACTGTCTGTGCGATAACTTTTATCTTGTCGCGCAACACGATGCCAGTATGACTGGCGCTGAAGCACCCACGGGTATTTCAGGTCTAAAGCCACCCGTGAGGTGGCTTTTTTGTTTTTACCGATGGGATCCCCGTCGACCTTATGCTCGTTCATGTTCGGTACATTAAGCAGTTTTGTGCGGGTTGTTAGCTAACGCTTATTGATTTGATAATGCAAACGCATTAGCCGAATCGGAAAAAAATCGTTAACTTACACCTCAACGAAAACACGGAGGAAGTATAGATGTCTTTAATTAACACCAAAATCAAACCTTTTAAAAACCAGGCGTTCAAAAACGGTGAGTTCGTAGAAGTTACTGAGAAAGATACCGAAGGCCGCTGGAGCGTCTTCTTCTTCTACCCGGCTGACTTCACTTTCGTATGCCCGACGGAACTGGGTGACGTTGCTGACCATTATGAAGAACTGCAGAAACTGGGCGTAGACGTTTACTCTGTTTCTACCGACACCCACTTCACGCACAAAGCATGGCACAGCAGCTCTGACACCATCGCTAAAATCAAATATGCGATGATCGGCGACCCGACTGGCGCCCTGACCCGTAACTTTGAAATCATGCGTGAAGACGAAGGTCTGGCTGACCGTGGTACCTTCATCGTTGACCCGCAGGGTATCATCCAGGCTATCGAAGTTACCGCTGAAGGTATCGGCCGCGACGCATCTGACCTGCTGCGTAAAATCAAAGCAGCACAGTATGTTGCTTCCCACCCAGGCGAAGTATGCCCGGCTAAGTGGAAAGAAGGCGACGCGACGCTGGCTCCGTCCCTGGATCTGGTTGGTAAAATCTAAAATTCACGGCGTCTTTCGCGCTACAGATGCGTTGGCTGCGCTTAATCACCCCGGTCACTTACTTTTGTAAGCTCCCGGGGATTCATAAGCTTGCCGCCTTTCTGTAACACGAAAGCCTTGTGAATTGAAATTTCCGTCGTCTTTCGCGCCATAGCGGCGTTGGCGTCACCTGCTCGCCCCGGTCACTTACTGCTGTAAGCTCCTGGGGACTCTCAGGCTAGCCGCCTTGCTCTGACGTGAAATACTCGGAAATTACGTCTGAAATCGGGTGCAGTTCTGCACCCGATTTTTATCCCGCGCACCATGATTCAAGTTGCATTGGAGCCGTCGTAATAAGGCAGCTTGCATGATGATGTTTTAAGCCCAGGAGATTAAAAATGCTCGACACAAACATGAAAACGCAGCTCAAGGCTTACCTTGAGAAACTGACTAAACCTGTTGAGCTGATTGCCACGCTGGATGACAGCGCCAGATCGGCAGAGATCAAGGAACTGTTGGCTGAAATTGCTGAACTGTCAGATAAAGTTTCTTTTAAAGAAGACAACACGCTGGCAGTGCGCAAACCTTCGTTCCTTATTACCAACCCAGGTTCAAACCAGGGGCCGCGCTTTGCAGGCTCGCCGCTGGGTCACGAATTTACCTCACTGGTTCTGGCACTGTTGTGGACCGGTGGTCACCCGTCGAAAGAAGCGCAGTCTCTGCTCGAACAGATTCGCGATATCGACGGTGATTTTGAATTTGAAACCTATTATTCACTGACCTGCCATAACTGCCCGGATGTCGTACAGGCGCTTAACCTGATGGCCGTACTGAACCCACGCATTAAACATACGGCAATTGATGGCGGCACCTACCAGAATGAAATCACTGACCGTAATGTGATGGGCGTTCCGGCTGTCTTCGTCAATGGTAAAGAGTTTGGTCAGGGGCGTATGACGCTTGCTGAAATCGTGGCCAATATTGATACCGGCGCGGAAAAACGTGCCGCAGAAGAGCTGAACAAGCGTGACGCGTATGATGTGCTTATTGTTGGTTCCGGCCCGTCTGGTGCGGCGGCAGCGGTTTACTCCGCACGTAAGGGTATCCGTACCGGGCTGATGGGTGAGCGTTTTGGTGGTCAGGTGCTGGACACCGTGGACATCGAAAACTACATCTCCGTGCCGAAGACCGAAGGTCAAAAACTGGCGGGTGCGCTGAAAGCCCACGTGTCGGAATACGACGTTGATGTGATTGATTCGCAAAGTGCGACCAAACTGACCCCGGCTGCCGTGGAAGGTGGTTTGCACCAGATTGAAACCGCATCCGGTGCCGTACTGAAAGCACGCAGTATCATCATTGCGACCGGGGCAAAATGGCGCAACATGAACGTGCCGGGCGAAGAACAGTATCGTACTAAAGGTGTGACCTACTGCCCGCACTGCGATGGTCCGCTGTTTAAAGGTAAACGTGTTGCGGTCATTGGCGGCGGTAACTCAGGTGTGGAAGCCGCCATCGATCTGGCGGGCATTGTAGAACATGTCACCCTGCTGGAGTTTGCGCCCGAAATGAAAGCTGACCAGGTGCTGCAGGATAAAGTGCGTAGCCTCGGTAATGTCGACATCATCTTGAATGCGCAAACTACCGAAGTGAAAGGCGATGGCAGCAAACTGACGGGGCTGGAGTACCGCGATCGCGTGAGCGGCGATGTGCATCATATCGCGCTGGCCGGTATCTTCGTGCAGATTGGTTTACTGCCGAATACTACCTGGCTGGAAGGTGCCATTGAGCGCAACCGTATGGGCGAAATTATCATTGATGCGAAATGTGAAACCAGCGTCAAAGGTGTGTTCGCGGCGGGTGACTGCACCACGGTGCCGTACAAGCAAATTATTATCGCCACAGGCGAAGGTGCGAAAGCCTCTCTGAGCGCATTCGACTACCTGATCCGCACTAAGCGTGCATAAGAAGAAAGTAAGACATCCCAACGCATTCGAGTTGCATAACGCTAACGCGCAGGCAACCCGAAGAACGAAGGGACAATACCTGCAATAATCAAGAGGCTGCCTGAGGCAGCCTCTTTTTTTTACCGTACTACCAGCACCGGAATATGTGCATGGCGAACTACGCTCGAAGCGTTCGACCCCAGCAAATGGGTAGTGATAGAAGGGTTGCGTGAACCAATCACCACCATATCCGCATGTAACTCTTCGGCCATTTCATTGACCACATCGCGTACGCTTCCCAGACGGACATGGGTGTGGATACGTTCGGGGCTGATTGAAAAGTGGCTTATCATCGTGGTCAGCCGGGTTTGCGCTTCATGCTGCAAGTGTTCTTCAAAACGACGAATATCGGCAGCGAATCGGTGCAGGCTGAGGCTGGAAGAAGCAGGCAGAACGTGCAGTAAATGGATGACGCCCGTGTCCTGAGCAAGGAACTCGGCGTGACGCACGGCTTTGTCGCTTAACTCCATTTCGAAAACATCTACCGGCATAATGATTGTCTGATACATAAACGTGTCTCCCTGTAGATTATGTCACTGGTATTTCAGCAGGAATGACAGAATGATTCTGCTACGTCGCTGGCAATTATTTATTTGAGCTGGAGTTTTCGTAGAAATGAGGATCTTCCGGTAAACCGGGCGTTACCAGTGTCGTTCGAGATAAAGCACGGCCGCGACGATAATCGCCGCCACGATCAAAAAGATAAGGGCGATAATCCATGTTTCGCTCATATGCGAACCCAGGGCAAAAACCTCTTACCACAATAGAAGCCTGAGCGGGACAACGAAATGCGACATTCGGGTGAGCGGGGAAGGGAAAGAGGATGCGGTATGCATCCTCTTAACAGCGTATGGCGTGCTTAGCGCAGATATTCGCCAGCGGCTTCCGGCTGGTAGATTAACTCCAGCACTTCGAGATCGGTCGTCGCACCGCCGGGTAGTTCCCAGTGGATGCTATCGCCGACGCGCAAGCCCAGTAATGCCGCACCGACCGGAGCCATCACGGACAGTTGCGTCGCGCTATCGGTCATTTGCGCCGGGTATACAAGGGTACGTGTGCGGATATCGCCACTTTTAAGCTCACGGAATTTTACCGTGCTGTTCATGGTAACCACGTTGGCTGGCATCGCTTCGGGGGCGCACATCTGCGCGCGATCCAGTTCGTCATTCAGCACCTTCGCGACCGGCAGACTGGCATGAGCGGGTTGCTCCAGCAGACGGTCAATGCGCTCAGCGTCAAGTTCATTGATGATAATTGCAGGTCTGGACATCTATTACTCCATGTCATGAGGCGAAATCCCGCCAGATTGATCCAAAGAAAAACCCTCGCCGTCTGGCAGCGAGGGTTTAACTCTTCGGATGATACTGAGACTGCACGCAACTTTGAAGTGACTTAGCTCACATTTGCCGGGTTTATGTGTTTAAGCGGAAAGAGGGGAAGATTAATAACCGACGCTGTCGATAATAAAGTCGTTCCCGCAGTTACCCGGATGCGGTTGCGCCAGCAGGGATTTCGCGGAAAGTGGCTCGTTGATTGCCCGCGCATCAATGGCGACTTGCATTTCGGTAAGATACGCCGGATTACCGTTACAGGTCAGTTTTACCGCTTTAACACTGTTATCGCCCCAGGCCTTAGCAACGGCGGCGTCAAAATCGCTACGGCTGACGTGTTTACCGTAATTGTTCGCCAGAAAAAGCCCCAAAGCGCTGCGTTTCACTTCCTGATTCAGACGCACCATCGTCCCGAATAAAGCATCCGGGTCGAAGCCGAAGCAAACGCCGTGTTTGGCGTATTCGTAACGTTCGAGACAAGATGTGCCACCTGCGCCGGGCATAACCGTGTTGAGTTTATTCGCCACCTCCAGTGACATTCCGGTTTCGGCAGCAGAACATTTCTGGCTGATTTTCGCCTCCGGCATATTGGGAACAGGTCTCGTGGCGCAGCCATATCGCATCCAGCGCTTTTCATCCACGCCGCGGGCGGCAATAGATTTCGGCAGGCCTGGCCACAGGCCGTGAACGGTCAGAAAATCGATTTTTTGCGGTAGCTCTTTTTGCAGTCGGCATTCCTCCGGCTCGCGCCCTCCCCGGTCATGCTGACTCTGGCAAAAGCCGGTTTGCCACGAAAGTGCCAGCACGTAGCGATCAAAGTCACCGTACTGTTTGGGCTCGAGTGGGGCAGCGTGGACGGGGGTGAGCGACAGCATCGCCATGGCGACACCCAGACTGGCGACGAGTCCCTTTCTGAACATTTCTGATCCTGATGATTGTGTTTAAATAATTTCCGTAGGTTATTAAAGCACAAAAAGCGCCGGAGGGGCGCTTTTTGCGTTATGGCAGGACAGACCGTTAGTGCACGGCAGCGCCGGGAACCAGGATCTCTGTTGCCACGATCACCACAATCAGACCCACAATGACCGGTACGGATGTCCGTTTAACCACTTCAAACGGAGAGATATTGGCCATACCTGCTACAGCAACCACCACGCCGGATACCGGTGAAATGGTACGGCCAAGGTTAGAGGCCTGCAGCATCGGAATAGAAAGGTACGCCGGGTTGATGCCTGACTCATGTGCCAGTTTCGGGATCATCTCGACAAACGCGTAGAACGGCGCGTTACCAGAGCCCGTCGTCATCGCCGCCAGCATGGTGAGAATGACCAGTACCAGCATCAGAATGATACTTGCGGAACCAAACGAGGTGGCAATGGAGATAAGACTCTGGATAAAGCCAATCGTGCTGAGACCCTGCGCGAAGACACCGGCGGCAACTAACAGCATTACCACGCCAGCAAACGCATCTGCCATGCCGCGATAGGCTACTTCCAGGCCGGAAAAGACGTTCTGTGTATTGAAACCGCGGAAAAACTCCAGCACTGCGGCGAGCAGCATGCAGATCACCAGAATTGTGATGATATGCAGTTCCGGACCCCATTTACCGTCGAAAATCAGCACGCCGATGATCGGCGTAAACGGCAGAATGGCATAAAAAGATGGGGCGGTGGTGGTGATGTCTTTCACATCCAGCATCTCTGCGGTGATGTTCTCTTTTTTATCCAGATAGCGCTGCCAGAAATAGTGGGCGATGGCCATAAAGATAATGGCAGCGATGGAGATCGGCAGCGTCGTTTTAAACGCGAAGTCGATGAGCGGCATTTCAGCGGCTTTCGCGGCTAAAACGACATCCCCGGAGGTAGGAGATAAAATAATCGCGGCCGGAGAGGCACAAATAGCAGCGGCAGCCCCGCGGCTTATCCCCACGTTCACCATCACGGGGAAAAGCGTTGCCATTAATAACACGCCAAGGCCAGTGGCCGAGGAGACCGCCAGGGACATCAGGCAAGCGACGAAATAGGCGGCAATCATTAATAAATAGGGCGAGTTAATAAAACGCAGTGGGCGGGAGGCGAGCTTCACGACCATATCGTTGGCACCGATATGGGTCATATAGGCGGCAAACCCACACAGCATCATGATCATCATGCCCAGGTCGCCACCGCGGCTCATCAGCAAGATTTTAATGTATTCAACGATGTCTGTTGCGGTGTAACCCGTGCTGGTAGCACTGCCCGGCAGGACTTTATGCCCCATCAGCGCACTGACGATTAATAGCGCCAGCCCGCCGACAAACAGCACGCCGGTGGCAGAGTAACCTTTGATGATATAGCGTGCGACACCCACGATTACCACGACGCCAATCAGAAGTTCAATAAACGTTAACATAATGTTCTGGATCCCAGCGTAAAGAACATGAAAAATGACTACCGGAAAAGGAAGAAACGCAATGTGCCGAATAACCGCTAATGAGTAGATGATTAAAATCAAGGAAGATTCGTTTTGCGTATATTATCGCGCATTTTTGCTTATTTTCCGCAAAATGACAAAAATACCGTTGCGGAAGTTCGCAAAAAACAATGGGCGTAATGGGATCTAAAAAGAAAATAAAAAGTTAATAAAATTAGTTTCTTTGGTTGCGAATGAATAAGCCACGTAAATTAATCAAAAAAAGCTTTAAAAAGAAAAATATCGGCGCCTATACTCGCTCCCGGTTCCCGTATTGATTGACAGGTTATTATGCACACTGGCTGGATTAGTCGTTTACGCGTAATGAGGCGGCATCTGACGATGTTGCTGATCGCGTTCGGCTGGCTATTGATCCAGAGTCAGGTGGCCATAGCCTCGCATGATTGCGACCTGGATGTGCAGGGCGAAACGGTAATGACACAGCATTACGATCATATGATGACCGATAATGCGATGCAGCCGCCTGCCCATCAAATGAAAGCGCCTCTGTGCGACAAGCATTGCGTACCGGATGTGGCGCAAAAAGATAGCGGTCATCAGACGCCAGTCGCGCTACCTGTCAACATGACACTGGTCATCGCCAAACCCCTTTGTGTTGATACCGTCCGTGAGGGCTGGTCGCTCACACCTCCCGCAGCAGGGCCGCCGGCAACCATCCGTTTTTGCCGGTTTCGCGAGTAGAAAACTGTTAATTCGTTGAATTTTAATTAATTTTCGATTAACAGGAGTTTTACTATGCGTTCTTCTATTTTTCGCGCGCTGACAGGCGTGCTGGCTGTACTCTCTTTTTCCGCCGTGCAAGCGCACGCCATGAACCACGACATGAATCACGACATGGCGCAGCACACCGCCATGCAGGCGCATGTTTACCACGCCCAGGGCGTTATCAAAAAAATCACGCCGCAGTCCGTTTCTATCGCTCATAAAGCCATCCCTGATCTCAACTGGCCGCCGATGACCATGCAGTTTGATCTGTCGGAAGCTGCGCCATCGCAGTTGGCTGTGGGCGAAAAGGTTGACTTCGCGTTTGTGCAGAACGCGAACGGTTACCAGATCGTTTCTCTGACGCCGCAAGAATAACGGGGGCAGGATGAAACGATACTCCCTGAGCCTGGTGCTCGGCGGGGTGTTGCTGGGCCTGGTGTGCTCCGCCGCTTCGGCGGAGCCACTGACGCTCACGCAGACCCTCGCCGCTGCAGAACGCTACTCTGCCGAATTATCCGCTAACCGCAATGAAGCGCGGGCGCTGGATGCAATGGCAGATTCGGCCCGTCAACTTCCCGACCCGAAGCTGAAATTCGGTATTGATAACCTGCCTGTACAGGGCAGTAACGCACGCCGTTTTACCCGTGAAGGCATGACCATGCAGCGCATCGGCGTGATGCAGCAATACGTCAGTGCTGAAAAACGCGATCGCAAAGCTGACACGCTGCTGGCACAGGCGCAAAGCGTGAACGCGAAATCCTCGGTGGCGCGTGCGAATTTGCAACGCGATGCGGCGCAGGCGTGGCTGGATCTCGCACTCTCCACACGCGCCCTGCAAACCGCGCGCAAATTGCTGGCGGAAACGACCGCACAGCAGGGGGCGCAAAAAGCCAGCGTCAGTGCGGGTAACGCGGCACCTGATAGCGTGCTTGCTTTCCAGATTGGCCTGAGTGCGATGCGCGACAAAGTCACCCTTGCGGAACGTGATGTGCAGGTGGCCCGGACTCGCCTGACCCAACTAACCGGACAGCCCGTTACCACTATCGCTGGTGACTTACCTCGCTATGAACGCCTGCCTGCCGACGAGCAAACACTGGAACACGGCGTCGCACTGCATCCGGAAATGATTGCCGCCGCCAGCGAAGCTAACAGTGCGAAGGCCCGCTCTGCCGAGTCCGCTGTTGCCGCCATCCCGGATGTGGAAGTGGAAGTCTGGTATGGCCGTCGCGCCGAAGGGTATGAAGACATGGCCGGGGTGATGTTTACCGTCGACCTTCCCCTTTTCAAATCACAGCGTCAGGACAAAGACCATGCGGCGGATATCTCCCGCTCAATGCAGGCCAACGATCAACTGGCACAGACCGAACGCGAACATGTGGCGCAGGTTCGCACCTTGATTGCTGAGTACAACGCCGCCCAGGCGCTGTGGATGCGCCAGCGCGACGACGTCTTACCGCTGGTACGCAAACGCGCCTCGCTGATGGCGGCGCAGTATCGCGCCGGGCAGACACAGTTGCCGGAATTGCTGGATGCGCGCCGCACGGTTCTTGACAGCGAACTGGCGGTTTATCAGGCAGAAAAAGAGATGGCACGGACATGGGCCGCCATCCATTGGTTGATTCCTCAGGAGCTGGCGCAATGAAAAAAACAGTCTTAGCGATTCTGATTGCCGCCTGCGTGGCGGCGGCGGCGGGCTATGTCGCAGGCCGACAACAGGTCGTGTCGACAGCAGACACCCACGACCACGCCAGTGCTAACGCGGAACGAAAAGTCCTCTACTGGTACGATCCCATGGTGCCGGGGCAGCGCTTCGATAAACCGGGGAAATCGCCTTTTATGGATATGCCGCTGGTGCCGCGTTATGCGGATGAAGGGCCAACCGACAATGGTGTCAGCGTGAGTGCGCGTCAGCAGCAAAATCTGGGGATGACCACGGCGAGTGTTGAGAAGCGCGTACTGGCTCCCGCTTTTTCTGCTTTTGCGACGGTGACAACCGATGAGCGCAGCATCCAGACAATCTCTGCTCCCGCCAATGGCGTAGTAGAAAAACTGTTTGTTCGTGCGCCTCAGCAGTGGGTGAAAAAAGGCGAGCCGCTGGCGCAATTATGGATCCCGCAATGGACGACGGCGCAGCAGGAGTATCTGGCAGTACGTCAGCTAGGTGACGGTGCGTTGACACGTGCGGCGCGTGACCGACTGGCCTTGCAGTTTATGCCAGAAGCTACAATTCTGGCGGTAGAGCGCAGCGGCAAACCGCAAACTCGCCTGACGCTGCGCGCCGATCGCGCGGGTTATGTCGTGAAACTGGATTCACGGGAAGGGGCGCAGGTTGCTCAGGCACAAACGCTATTTGAACTTGCCAGCCTCGATCCCGTCTGGCTGGTGGTAGATTACCCGCAAAGTCAGGCACAAACCCTGAGCGCGGGCAGCGAGATCATCGCACACTCCTCAAGCTGGCCGGGCGAGCAATTTCATGGCCGGGTGAGCGAGCTACTGCCACAACTGGAAACCACCACGCGCACATTAAAAGCGCGCATCGTGCTGGATAACCCACAGCAAAAACTGAAACCCGGCATGTTCCTGACGGTGACGCAGCCGGAAACGTCGCAGCAGCCTGCGGTACTGGCGATCCCGGAAGAGGCGTTGATTGAAACCGGGGTGGCAACCAGGGTCTTGCTCGCCTCTGGCGAGGGGCACTTCCAGGCGGTGAAGGTGACGACAGGCAGAACATCGCAAGGCTGGACGGAGGTACTCTCCGGTCTTAAAGAGGGGGACAGCGTGGTCACTTCCGGGCAGTTCCTGATTGACTCCGAAGCCAGCTTACGCAGCGCCTTACCGGGAGACACGGCGCAGAGTGCGGTTCCCGACCAGAAACAGGCGCAAGAGTACGAAACCACCGGGGTGATCAAAGCCATTGATGCGGGCAGCATCACGCTGGCGCATCAACCCATTCCAGCGCTGAATTGGGGGGCGATGACGATGGATTTCACACTCAAAACGCCGGTTGCCACCCTCAAACCCGGCGACCGCGTGATGTTCAGTTTTACCCTTGATGATGAAAACGGCGCGGTGATCACCCACCTGATGCCTGCGACGGAGGCGATGAAATGATAGCCGCCATTATTCGCGCCTCTTTGCGTAACCGACTGCTGATCCTGCTTGCCGCGCTGGTATTGACGGGGTGGGGCATATGGTCGGTGCAGCGTGCGCCGCTTGATGCCTTACCGGATTTATCGGATGTGCAGGTGATTATTCGTGCCAGCTATCCGGGCAAAGCACCACAGATCATCGAAAACCAGGTTACCTGGCCACTCACAACGGCAATGCTATCCGTGCCGGGTGCCAAAACGGTACGCGGTTACTCGATGTTTGGCGACGCCTACGTTTACGTACTGTTTGATGATGATACCGATCTGTACTGGGCGCGTTCGCGGGTGCTGGAGAATTTAAGCCAGATCCAGACGTCACTGCCTGCCGGGGTTAACGTGGCGCTGGGACCGGATGCCACCGGGGTGGGGTGGATCTACGAGTACGCGCTGGTTGATCGCACAGGGAAACATAACCTTGCCGATCTGCGCGCATTGCAGGACTGGACGCTAAAATTTGAGCTGAAAACCGTACCCAACGTGGCGGAGGTGGCCAGCGTCGGCGGGATGGTTCGCCAGTACCAAATCGTACCGGATCCGGCTCGTATGCGGGCGTTGAATATCACCCATGCGCAGTTAATCACCGCCGTTCAGTCGGCGAACCAGGAGAGTAGTGGTGCGCTGCTGGAGATGGGCGAGGCCGAATTTATGGTGCGCACCACCGGTTATCTGCAGACGCTGGCGGACTTCCGCCATATCGTCATTACCAGCCGCGAGGGCGTGCCGGTTATGCTCTCAGATGTGGCCAGCGTGCGGCTTGGACCGGAGCTGCGCCGTGGGGTTGCGGAGTATAACGGTGAAGGGGAGGTGGCGGGCGGCATCATTGTGATGCGCTATGGCAAAAATGCGCTGGAAACCATTCATGCGGTAAAAGCAAAGTTACAGGCGGTGCAGAAGACCCTGCCTGCCGGGGTGGAAATCGTTCCTGTATATGATCGCTCTACCCTGATTGAGCATGCGGTAGAGACCCTGACCCATAAACTTATTGAAGAGTTTATTGTGGTGGCGCTGGTTTGTACGCTCTTCCTGTTTCATTTCCGCTCGGCGCTGGTGGCGATTGTATCCTTGCCGCTTGGCGTCCTTGGCGCGTTTATTGTTATGCATTATCAAGGCATTAACGCCAATATCATGTCACTGGGCGGGATTGCCATCGCCATTGGCGCGATGGTGGATGCCGCGATAGTCATGATTGAAAACATGCACAAAGTGATGGAGCAGTGGCGGCACGATAACCCCGGACGCAAACTGGTGGCGGCGGATTACTGGCGTTTGTCGGAGCAGTCTGCGGTGGAAGTTGGTCCCGCGCTATTTTGCAGCCTGCTTATCATCACCCTGTCGTTTATTCCGGTGTTTTCGCTGGAGGCGCAGGAAGGGCGAATGTTCTCGCCGCTGGCGTTTACAAAAACCTGGTCAATGGCCGTGGCGGCTGGCCTGGGTATCACTCTGGTGCCGGTGCTGATGGCACTATTTATCCGTGGAAAGATCCCGGATGAAAAAGCCAACCCCATTAACCGTTTTCTTATTCGTCTCTATGAGCCGCTGCTGGACCGGGTACTGAACTGGCCGAAAGCGACCATTGGTGTTGCTTTGTTGTTACTGCTTGCCACGCTCTGGCCGCTCAGTCGCCTGGGCAGCGAATTTATGCCACCGTTGAATGAGGGGGACCTGCTCTATATGCCGTCGACCCTGCCGGGGATTTCGGCCCGGGAAGCGGCGAGACTGTTACAGCAGACGGACCGACTGATCAAAACTGTTCCGGAAGTGGAAAGCGTCTTCGGTAAAGCGGGCAGGGCAGAGAGCGCAACAGATCCGGCACCCTTAACCATGATTGAGAGTACCATTCGCTTTAAACCTCGCGAACAATGGCGTCCAGGCATGACGGCGGAAAAACTGGTCGAGGAGCTCGATAAAACGGTTAGCCTGCCGGGGATTGCCAATGTCTGGGTGCCGCCGATTCGTAACCGACTGGATATGCTGGCGACCGGGATCAAAAGCCCCGTGGGGATAAAGGTGAACGGTAATAACATTACCGATATCGAGCGAGTGGCCCAGCACATTGAGCAGGTCGTGAAAACCGTGCCTGGCGTGACGTCGGCGCTGGCAGAACGACTGGCGGGCGGGCGCTATGTGGATATCAATATCAACCGCCAACAGGCCGCACGCTACGGCGTTTCGGTCAAAGAGTTGCAATCGCTGGTCTCAACTCTGGTGGGCGGGGAAAACGTCGGCGAGGTTTTGCAGGGGCGTGAGCGTTTCCCGATCAATATTCGCTATCCGCGTGAAATCCGCGATAACGTCGACGATCTTCGTGCGTTGCCGGTGATCACTGAAAACGGCAGTCAGATCGCGCTGGGCGAACTGGCGGATATTGTGGTGAAAGAGGGCCCACCGATGCTGAAAAGTGAGAATGCGCGCCTGTCGAACTGGATCTATGTCGATTTGCGTGGTCGCGACCTTAAATCAGCCGTGGACGATATGCAGCAACGGGTTGCTGAACAGGTGAAATTGCCGCAGGGGGTTACGCTCTCCTGGTCCGGTCAGTTTGAGTATCTGGAGCGGGCGACGGCGAAATTGAAAGTCGTCTTACCCGTCACGCTGATGATTATTTTTGTCCTGCTGTTTATCACCTTTAAGCGCATTTCCGACGCGTTATTGATCATGGGAACGTTGCCGTTCTCGCTGATTGGCGGCGTCTGGTTGTTGTGGCTATTGGGATACAATTTGTCCGTGGCGGGCGCCGTCGGCTTTATTGCGCTGGCGGGAGTGGCGGCAGAGTTCGGCGTGATAATGGTGCTGTACCTCAATCATGCGCTGGAGAAATATCGCCAACGCGATCCGGATGGCGGCCAGGCGATGTTAAGGCGGGCCATTCATGAAGGGGCGGTGCTGCGCGTGCGGCCCAAAGTCATGACTGTTGCCACCATTATGGCAGGCCTGTTGCCGATAATGTGGGGCGGGGGAAGCGGTTCAGAGGTGATGAGTCGTATTGCCGCGCCCATGATCGGCGGCATGGTCACCGCGCCGTTATTGTCGATGTTTGTGATCCCGGCGGTGTATCAATTGCTTCATCGTCGTCGCTAATCCAGCGTTAAAATGCCGCGTCTCGTTTCCGGGACGTAGCATTTTTGGGGTGGTTAATTCTTAACCATTGATGCGGATCCCAAATAAACGGTAGCTTTGAAAAAACTTAGCGACATTTATCACTTTTTGATGAATAACGACTGGACAAAAGTCTTCACAATTGTTGTACTGTAACTCGACACAGCATTTGTGTCGTTTTTCATGTAAAGGTAATATTGATGTCTAAGATTAAAGGTAACGTTAAGTGGTTTAATGAATCCAAAGGATTCGGTTTCATTACTCCGGAAGATGGCAGCAAAGACGTGTTCGTACACTTCTCTGCAATCCAGAGCAATGGTTTCAAAACTCTGGCTGAAGGTCAGCGTGTAGAGTTCGAAATCACTAACGGTGCCAAAGGTCCTTCTGCTGCTAACGTAATGGCTATCTAAGTTAGCAATAAGACAGAATTTCAAAACCCGCCTCTAAGGCGGGTTTTTTTTGCCCTTAATTTGCATTCACGCTGGAAAACAACCAGAACGCGAGCGCCGTCATCGCAAATGATCCGAGCAGATTAACGGCCACGTTGAGCAAAGCCCAGCTAAAGCGTCCTTCCTGCAGTAAAAACACCACTTCGGCCGAAAATGTTGAAAAGGTCGTCAGACCGCCGCAAAAACCAGTGGTCAGTAACACCTTCCACATCGGGTCGATATGGGTCATGCGGTTAAACCAGGCCAGCCCCATGCCAATAATAAACGCGCCGGCTAAATTCGCGGTCAGTGTCCCCAGCGGAATAGCGTGATGGGCGGGGTTAAATTTCATGCTGAGCGCCCAACGCGCCACGCTGCCAGTACCACCACCAATAAATACAGCTAAAAGAAGTTGTAACACGGGGAAATCCTGCTATTTGATTTGTTAGAGTGGTGAGTGTAGCGCCGAAGCGCAAGGCTGGCTATGGCGACAGAATCAGGAGAAAACGATGATTGTTGCAGCAGGGCAATTTGTGGTTACCCCGGACTGGCAAACGAATGCCCGGACGTGTGTAACATTGATGTCGCAAGCGGCACGCCAGCAGGCGTCGCTATTGGTACTTCCAGAGGCGTTACTGGCGCGAGATGACAACGACCCTCATATGTCTGTGAAATCGGCTCAGACGCTGGATGGCGGCTTTTTAAGCCTGTTGCTGGAAGAGAGCCGCCACAACAAGCTGACAACCATATTGACCCTCCATGTGCCTTCTGCGCCAGGCAGGGCGGTCAATACGCTGGTGGCGCTGCGCGAAGGGCGCATCATTGCCCATTACGGAAAACTTCATCTGTACGATGCATTTAACATGCAAGAGTCGGCTCGCGTGGATGCGGGGCATGAAATCGCACCATTAATTGACGTAGACGGGATGAAGGTTGGGTTAATGACCTGCTATGATCTGCGTTTCCCCGAGCTGGCATTGTCGTTGGCGCTACAGGGGGCAGACATTCTGGCGCTTCCTGCTGCCTGGGTTCGGGGCCCGCTCAAAGAGCGGCACTGGGCGACGTTGCTGGCTGCACGAGCACTGGACACGACCTGTTATATCGTTGCGTCAGGGGAATGTGGCAATAAGAATATTGGCCTGAGTCAGGTGGTCGACCCTCAGGGGGTGGTTATTGCCGCAGCGGGAGAAGCCCCGCAGCTCATCATGGCGGAGATTACGCAGCAGCGCTTATCGCAGACGCGGGAAAAACTACCGGTACTGCGCAACCGCCGTTTCGTTCCACCGCAACTGATGTGATGTTTTTTTAAACAACGCTTGATTCATCTCGTTACAGATTGCTATTGTGTGCGCGCGTCGAATGACCGTTAATGACATCAGGTTATAATGGTGCTTTACGCAGTCCGATTTATGAAAGAAGGTATCTATGGGTGAGATTAGTATTACCAAATTGCTGGTCGTGGCCGCACTGGTCATTCTGCTGTTTGGTACCAAAAAACTTCGTACGCTGGGCGGTGATCTGGGCACAGCGATCAAGGGCTTTAAAAAAGCCATGAACGACGATGACACCACGGCGAAGAAAACTGCGGAAGACGACGTTCCAGCCGAAAAGCTTTCTCATAAAGAGTAAGCCTGTTCGTGCAGCATAAAAAAACCGGCGCAATGGCCGGTTTTTTTATGGCAAGTGTAATCAGATATTACCGCATTATTTGACTTCAATACCTTTAGCTTGCAGGTCAGCGTGGTAGGACGAACGCACGAATGGACCGCATGCGGCATGGGTGAAGCCCATCGCCAGCGCTTCTGCTTTCATTTCGTCAAACTCTTCCGGGCTGACATAACGCTGTACAGGCAGGTGGTGACGGCTTGGCTGCAGATACTGGCCCAGCGTCAGCATGGTGACGCCGTGACGGCGCAGATCACGCATAACCTCGACGATTTCCGCATTAGTTTCGCCAAGTCCCACCATCAGACCAGACTTGGTTGGGATCTCCGGATGCGCTTCTTTAAAGCGTTCCAGCAGTTTCAGAGACCAGTTATAGTCTGCACCCGGACGGACCTGGCGGTAAACGCGCGGTACGTTCTCCAGGTTGTGGTTAAACACATCCGGCGGGGTAGCTGTCAAAATATCCAGCGCGCGGTCCATACGACCACGGAAGTCTGGTACCAGCGTCTCAATCTTGATTGCGGGGTTTTTCTCGCGAATCGCACTGATACAGTCAGCGAAATGCTGAGCACCACCATCGCGCAGATCGTCACGGTCTACGGAGGTAATCACGACGTAACGCAACGCCATATCAGAGATAGTTTGTGCCAGTTTTTTCGGCTCATTGGCATCGGGCGCAACAGGGCGGCCGTGCGCCACATCGCAGAACGGACAACGACGCGTACAGATAGCGCCGAGGATCATAAAGGTTGCCGTGCCGTGATTGAAACACTCTGCCAGGTTCGGGCAGGACGCTTCTTCGCAAACCGAGTGCAGCCCGTTCTTACGCATGGCCGCCTTGATACCCTGAATACGGGAGGAGTCAGCCGGAAGTTTGATTTTCATCCATTCCGGTTTTCTTAACAGGGCTTCGCGCTCTGTTGCCACGTTTTTAACCGGGATAAGGGCCATTTTATCGGCATCGCGGTACTTAACACCGCGTTCCATCACAATGGGTTTACTCATAGCGTGCGTGTTCCAGTTGCGGATAACGAAGTAAGTGTTTCAATTCAAGGGAATGTTGTATTTATCAACTATTTTTGAATTAATGACGTGCAGTATAGCACTGATAGAGGGCAGAAAGCAGCCTGGCAACTGGGCAAAATGTAAAATAGTTGTTGTTTTGTACCCTTTGCCCAATGGTAATTAGCCGTTTTGCCAGGCTGATATGAACTTCAGAATGCGCGGCGAATAACGTTGATAACGTTTTCAAGCACGGGGTCGCGAAGGCTTAACTTGTTGTAATACAGAGAAACATCCAGTCTTTCGTTACTGACTGGCGGAAAATCAATTTCCACCAGAGGCCAGCACGCGCTAAAAAGCTTGAACAGACGAGTCGGCATCAGCCCTAACATATCGCTGTTGCCAATCAGTGCTGCGATAGTGAACATATTGTAACTGCTAAAGCTGACGTGACGTTCAGGGAACAGATCCTGAACACGCTGACGCAACGCACTCAGGTTTTGTCCCTCTAGCATCAATAAGGTGTGTTCATAGTGTTGCAGGACATCTTCGTTGATCGTCGAGCGCAGGCAGGGGTGCCCTTCGCGACACACCAGCATCAGCCTGTCTGTATAGAGCGCATGATGGCTGAGAGTGCGTGCCGACGGGATATTAGTATCGATGATGAGATCGGTCTGGAACTGACTGAGCTGATTTTCGGCATCATGAATAGGGATGTTGCGCATTACCAGATGTGGTGCGCTCTCTTTGATCGCCTGCCAGATGACGGGAATGACAATCGCGCCCAGCGAAGGCGGTGTGCCTATGGTAATGGTTCGCTGTTTATCATAACTTCCGGTGAGATCCAGCGCACCGAGAATCGACTCCAGACCCTGGCTGATATACTCATGTAAATGCGACGCATAGGCTGTTGGCGTCACGCCCTGGCCTTTACGAATAAAAAGCGGATCGGGAAATATTGTTCGTAATTTTTGAATGGATTGACTAATTGCGGACGGCGTCAGGTTAAGCACTCGCGCGGCATTCACAATCCCTTTGTGTACATATACTGCCTCAAAGATAGTCAATAAATTGAGGTCTATATTGCGTAACGTTCGGAAGATTTGCGGTTTATCATCTTCGGGTCGCTCGGCTATTCTCTGTTCCGGCAAGTTATTATAATCCACGCTTGTGCTCCGTAATCATTCACAATATGAATGATAGTTGAATTTATTATTTATGGTGATGTGTAATTTAAGCCGATTTTTTCTTCACATATCATCATTATGGATGGTTTTCAGCATGATGCAGGACATTAAGCTTAAATTTAATCCGGCTATGCGCAATTCGACGTAGCAGCAAATGTGCCACGCGTTGCGAATTAACCTGATCAGGCAGGTATTTTGAAAATAGAGAAGAGCGCTGCGGTTGTAAAGTATAACTGGGGGAAATATATAACGACTTGCTTAAAAAGCAAGCCGCTATACATCATATATTAAGTAGCGGTATATATATGCGGCGGATTGTTTAGCTGTGCTAAAAGATGGCTAATAAGCATAGGTCTTATTTTGTCCATATTGGCATCAGGCGTGAAATGTTTTACCTGTGTCATTTCCATCCCCGCATACCCACAAGGATTGATGCGTAAAAAAGGGGTTAGATCCATCGCTATATTTAACGCCAGGCCATGAAATGAGCAACCTTTACGGATGCGCAACCCCAGCGAACAGATCTTTTTATCCTGCACATAAACACCCGGAGCATCGGCGCGCGCACGCGCCTCAATACCCAATTCCGCCAGCGTATCGATGACAGTTTGTTCCATCACGGTGACGAGTTCGCGGACGCCAAGTTTGCGACGCTTGAGGTTTATTAATATGTACATAACCTGCTGACCGGGGCCATGATAAGTGACCTGGCCGCCGCGATCGCTTTGTATTACTGGAATATCACCCGGCGAGAGTACATGCTCAGCTTTACCTGCCTGGCCCTGGGTGAAGACCGGGCTGTGTTCAACCAGCCAGATTTCGTCAGGCGTGCTCTCGGTGCGGGTTTCCGTGAATTCATGCATTGCCTCCGACACAGGGTCGTAGGGTTGCAGGCCAAGGTTACGGATTAGGATTGTATCCTGAGACAAAACAGCATCTCCGGGAGAAGAAAAGGTGAGGGGAGTATATCACAGAGAGGGTGTTACCCGACCAGCGGCCCGGTAACACCTGGCTTCATTACAGCACCATACGAACAATTTCAATATTGCCCAGTTCTTCGTACAGTGTCTCAACTTGCTCAATATGCGTGGCGGTGATGGTGATGGATACCGAGTGGTAATTGCCTTTGCTGCTCGGTTTTACCTGCGGAGAGTAATCACCGGGCGCATGGCGCTGTACCACTTCAACCACCAGATCAACCAGCTCTGGTTTCGCCAGTCCCATCACTTTGTATGTAAAGGGAGTCGGGAATTCAAGCAGTTCTTTGAGATTGGTTTTCATGTCAGCTCCGGCGTAAAAATAATAACTCCTGCCGAAAGGGCAGGAGTTTATTGAGATGCTTAGTATATGGGGACGGAAATCACACTTTCAAGTGTTCGTTTTTTAGCCGAACCAGTGGTGGAACATCAGCTTGATATAGTCGATGATTTTGCCGAAGAAATTCCCTTCCTGAATTTCCTGCAGCACGACCAGAGGGCGTTGTTCGATGGTTTTGCCGTCCAACTGGAAGTTAATCGTGCCAACCACCTGATTTTTCTGCAACGGTGCGTGCAGTTCGCTGGTGCTTAAAACATAACTTGCTTTCAGGTCTTTCATGCGACCACGTGGGATTGTCAGGTATACGTCTTTATCAACACCCAACGAAGCGCGATCGTTATCACCGAACCAGGCTGGCTCAGAGGCGAACTCTTTGCCTGCTTTCAGCGGGCTTACGGTTTCGAAGAAACGGAAACCCCATGTCAGCAGTTTTTTACTTTCGGCCTCACGCCCTTTGAATGTTCTGCCACCCATGACTGCGGAGATCAGACGCATCTGGCCTTCGGTTGCAGAAGCCACCAGGTTGTAACCCGCTTTGTCTGTGTGACCCGTTTTAATACCGTCGACATTCAGGCTGTTATCCCACAGCAGGCCGTTACGGTTGGTCTGGCGGATACCGTTAAAGGTGAACTCTTTCTCTTTGTAGATGGAGTATTCGTTTGGCACATCACGAATCAATGCCTGGCCAATCAGAGCCATGTCACGCGCTGAGCTGTATTGACCCTCTGCATCCAGACCATGAACCGTCTGGAAGTGGGAGTTCTGCAGGCCAAGCGCTTTAACGTAGTTATTCATCAGACCGACAAAGGCGTCCTGGCTACCGGCAACATAATCGGCCATCGCCACACAGGCGTCGTTACCAGACTGCAGGTTGATACCACGGATGAGCTGGGAAACCGGAACTTGCATACCCGGTTTCAGGAACATCAGAGAAGAGCCACGGAACACCGGGTTGCCGGTCGCCCATGCGTCATTGCCGATAGTGACCAGATCGCTGTCTTTGAATTTACCCGCTTTCATTGCCTGGCCGATGACGTAGCTGGTCATCATTTTCGTCAGGCTGGCCGGATCGCGGCGTGAATCGGCGTTCTGTTCGGTCAACACCTTGCCGGAGTTGTAATCGATGAGGATCCAGGATTCGGCATCAATCTGTGGGGCGCCAGGAATCATGGTCTTGATGTTGAGATCATCGGCATGGGCTGCGCCGAGGGTTGCGGCAGTGAGTGCCGTGGTGAGCGCCAGGCGCTGTACGAAACGAACGGAGAGAGTGGTCTTCATGGTCTGAACAACGACATCCGTGATGGAGTTAAAAAAAGTGCCCTACTATAGCAAAAGCTATTCTGACAGGCATCCGACTTTCCGCATGACTTTGTTAATGCTGTTTACACTGGTTGACAAAGTCAGATGCCAAATCTGTTATTGCGCGTTGGTCACGAAAGACTGTAACTGCGCTTCATTTTGCAGACGCTGTTGTAATGCACTGGCGTCCGACTTATTGGTAAATGGACCAAGCTGAATACGCCACACAGCACCGTTTTGTACCACCCGCCCCGGCACAGAAAATTGCTGGGCCAGGCGCTGCTGGTACTGCTGCGCGCGAGTTTGATCGCTGACTGCGCCAACCTGCACCATATAACTTCCGCTGGCCGCAACCGGCGCGGCTGATGTCGCAACGTGGCCCTGTACTGAACCTGGCGCGGTGATCGGCGCCGTCACGGGAGCGGTGCGTGTTACCGGTGCCGCTACCACTGGCGCAGCGGCAACGGGGGGCGTGGTCTGCGTCGTCACCGCGGGCGCTGCGGGTTCGCTGCCCTCAAGTACGCCAGCATGCAGCGGCGTCGGCGCACCCAGGAAACCGCCGCTACTTACTGGCTTTGTGTTTTCATCCCCTTTCAGCGTTGAATTGCTGATCATACGCACATTGTCAGGAGCAGGCTGCGGTTGTGACGCGCCATTACCGCTTAAATCCGGTAGTGCCGGCAGGGCATAGGTCTGCTTCGCGATAGTGGTACAAACCGTACCCGGACCGGACATGGAACCGTCCTGCGCCACAATGATCGGGTCGATGCGCACTTTGGTATTGTTCGACGTATTCAGGCGATCCGCTGCCGCACGTGACAATGAGATCACGCGATCGTTACCATAAGGGCCGCGATCGTTGATGCGTACCACCACCATGCGGCCATTGGCCAGGTTGGTAATACGGGCATAACTCGGAACGGGCAGCGTCGGATGCGCGGCGGTAAGTTGTAGTGGATCGAACGCTTCTCCCGTCGCGGTTAAATTGCTGCCTGGCTCCGCATCGTAGATAGCGGCGAACCCAGCCTGGCTGAACTGCGAAGGGTTCTGCACAATTTTGTAGCTTTTGCCGTCGCGCTCGTAATCCTGGTTTGCCGAAGGATTCGGCGTCTCAAAACGAGGCTCCGCGCCGCTGATTTCAACGACCGGACCGCTGCACACCGGAGTAGGCGGCGCGACCATCGTCTTTTGCTGACCATCATCACTTGAACATGACGCCAGCAATACTGCTGCTATACAGACACCTGGCCATTGCTTACGCATTGCGCACCCCTTATACGCTTTTTGATAACATCTTCCTGTGGGTATGAATCGACATCACGATACCAAACCCCGCCATCAGTACAATCAGGGCCGAGCCCCCGTAACTTACCAGCGGCAACGGTACGCCCACCACCGGCAAGATACCACTCACCATACCAATATTTACGAATACATAAACGAATAAAATCAACATCAAACCGCCCGCCATGACCCGGCCAAAGGTGGTTTGCGCGCGCGCGGCAATCCATAAACCACGCATGATCAGCAGTACATAAAGCCCGAGCAGGATCAAAATACCAATCAGCCCCAACTCTTCGGCAAGGACGGCAAAGATAAAGTCGGTGTGGCGTTCAGGTAAAAACTCCAGCTGTGACTGCGTACCGTGCAGCCAGCCTTTCCCCTGCAACCCACCGGAGCCGATGGCGATTTTCGACTGAATAATATGATAGCCTGCGCCGAGCGGATCGGTTTCCGGATCGAGCAACATCATCACGCGCTGGCGTTGATAATCGTGCATCAGGAAGAACCACAATATGGGTATAAATGCCGCTATCAGCAGAACGGCCACTAAGATGAGGCGCCAGCTCAGGCCGGATAAAAACAGCACGAAAAGACCGGACATAGCGATAAGAATGGCGGTACCGAGGTCGGGCTGGGCGGCCACCAGCAGCGTTGGCATAAATATCAGCACCAGCGCAATCGCGGTGTTTTTCAACGATGGCGGACAGACATCGCGGTTAATAAAACGCGCCACCATGAGCGGTACGGCAATTTTCGCAATTTCCGAGGGCTGGAAACGCACGATGCCTAAATCAAGCCAGCGCTGAGCACCTTTGGAGATCGCCCCGAAAGCATCAACGGCGACCAGCAGAATGACGCAAAAAACATACAGATAGGGTGCCCAACCTTCATAGACGCGTGGTGGGACCTGCGCCAGTACAACCATCGCGATAAGGCCCATGGCTATCTGGCCGACTTTACGCTCCGTCATGCCGATATCCTGCCCGCTGGCGCTCCAGATAACCATCGCGCTATAGAACAGCAGAGCCAGCACAATCAGCAAGAAGGCGGGATCGATATGGATTTTATCCCAGAACGATTTTTTGTTCGGATTATCCGTCATGATTATTGGTCCTCTGCCGCTGTTGATGCCGGGTTTTCCGACGGCAATTCAGTGTTGTTGTCGCCAAGCATTATATGGTCAAGGATTTGGCGCATAATCGTACCGACCGCAGGGCCGGCGCCGCCGTTTTCCAGGATCATTGCAACCGCAACCTGGGGATTATCATAAGGCGCGAACGCCGTCATCAGCTTATGGTCACGCAGACGTTCGGCGATGCGATGTGCGTTATAGGTTTCGTTAGCTTTCAGCCCGAAGACCTGGGCTGTACCGGATTTCGCCGCGACTTTGTACGGTGAACCGGCAAAATATTTATGCCCGGTACCGTTCGGGCGGTTCGCCACGCCGTACATCCCATCTTTGGCGATTTCCCAGAAGCCGGAGTGCACATCGCCAACCTGTTTTTGCGGCGGCTGTTGCCATGGAACCTGTTTACCGTCTTCCGTCGTACTCATTAACAAGTGCGGCACTTTGACAATGCCGTCGTTAATCAGCGTCATCATCGCTTTGTTCATTTGTACTGGCGTTGCGGTCCAGTAACCCTGGCCAATCCCGACGGGAATCGTGTCCCCCTGGTACCAGGGTTTCTTAAAGCGTTTAAGCTTCCATTCGCGCGTTGGCATATTACCCGAGCGCTCTTCGGCCAGATCGATACCGGTATATTGACCGTAACCAAACTTGGTCAGCCACTCGGCAAGGCGGTCGATGCCCATGTCGTAGGCGACCTGATAGAAAAAGGTGTCCGCTGACTCTTCCAGTGATTTGGTGACATTCAGGCGGCCATGCCCCCACTTTTTCCAGTCACGATAGCGTTTTTCAGAGCCTGGCAGTTGCCACCAGCCCGGATCGAAAAGGGTGGTGTTGCGAGTAATCACCCCGGCGCTCAGGGCAGAGACGGCAACATAGGGTTTCACCGTCGATGCAGGCGGGTAAACCCCTTGCGTGGCGCGGTTCACCAACGGTGTGTTCGGATCGTTGAGCAGCGCGGTGTAATCCTTGCTGGAGATGCCGTCGACAAACAGGTTCGGATCATAGCTCGGTGTAGAGACCAGCGCGAGAATGGCACCATTGCGCGGGTCGGTCACCACGACCGCCGCACGGCTACCCTGCAACAGGGTTTCGATATATTGCTGCAGTTTTAAATCCAGCGTCAGGTAGATGTCATGCCCGGCTTGCGGTGGCACTTCTTTTAACTGGCGAATCACGCGCCCGCGGTTGTTAACTTCGACCTCTTCGTAACCGGTCTGTCCGTGCAGCACATCTTCGTAATAGCGTTCGATGCCGAGCTTGCCTATGTCATGCGTGGCGGCGTAGTTCGCCAGCTTGCCTTCTTTATCCAGCCGTTCGACGTCTTTATCGTTTATTTTGGATACGTAGCCAATCACGTGCGTCAGCGCTGAGCCGAACGGATAGTAACGGCGTTTATAGCCTTTTACTTCCACGCCAGGGAAGCGATATTGATTGACCGCGAAGCGCGCCACCTGAACTTCGTTGAGGTTGGCTTTGACCGGAATCGAGGTAAAGCGATGGGAGCGGGAGCGCTCCTTTTTGAAGTTAGCAATGTCCTCATCGGTCAGGTCCACCACGTCACGCAACGCATTGAGTGTTTGCTCAACGTTGTCGACCTTTTCCGGCATCATCTCAATCTGATAGATCGTGCGGTTCAGCGCCAGCGGCGTGCCGTTGCGATCGTAGATAATGCCGCGGCTTGGCGGAATAGGTACCAGTTTGATGCGGTTCTCGTTAGAACGCGTCTGGTAGTCAGCATGACGGACAATTTGCAGATTATAAAGGTTGGCGATAAGCACGCCGGTGAGCAGCAAAATCCCTGCAAAAGCGACAAGGGCCCGGCGCACAAACAGCGCAGACTCAGCCGAATAGTCGCGAAAAGAATTCTGTAATTTCATCCGCTGCTTAGTTTACCTGGTGGTCATTACTCACGATGATAAGGATGGTTGGTCGTGATGCTCCATGCGCGATACAAACTTTCCGCCACCAGCACACGCACCAGCGGGTGAGGAAGCGTCAGCGCAGAGAGTGACCAGCTTTGTTCTGCCGCAGCTTTACAGGCGGGGGATAACCCTTCCGGCCCGCCGATAAGCAGGCTGACGTCACGTCCATCCTGTTTCCAGCGTTCCAGTTCATTTGCCAGTTGCGGCGTATCCCAGGGTTTACCGGGGATATCGAGGGTGACGATCCGATTTTTACCTGCCGCAGCAAGCATCAGTTCACCCTCTTTGTCGAGAATACGCTTGATATCTGCGTTTTTGCCGCGCTTGCCCGCCGGGATTTCCACCAGCTCAAAAGGCATATCTTTCGGGAAACGACGCAGATATTCAGTAAACCCGGTTTGTACCCAGTCCGGCATTTTTGTGCCGACGGCTACCAGTTGCAGCTTCACGCATTAACCCCAGAGTTTTTCCAGCTCATACAGGCGACGACTCTCTTCCTGCATCACATGGACGATGACATCACCCAGGTCTACGACGATCCAGTCAGCGACATTTTCACCTTCCACTCCCAGAGGAAGCATACCCGCAGCACGAGATTCCTGAACCACATGATCCGCGATGGACATGACGTGGCGTGTGGATGTGCCGGTGCAGATAATCATACAGTCGGTGATACTGGATTTGCCGTGAACGTCGAGTGCGACGATGTCCTGACCTTTCAGGTCATCAATTTTGTCGATTACAAAATCCTGGAGTGCTTTACCCTGCAAGTGTTCCCCCTGGGGTGTACATGAAAACGGTGTAAATAAATGGCCTGACATTATACCTGAACTGCGACCATTGTCGGGACAAATGTCCGACCCTGGCTTTTAAAAAGTGGGCTATCATCCCACCCCATGAGTGAGATTGCATCGCCATTTTTGTAAAACAATTTCTATAAGGCCGCAGATAGCGGTGCGGAGGATAGCAGCCTGTCCGTGTGTGTCAATGACCTGACCCGCGGGAGAGGCGTGCCGGGTGAAAAAACGGCCGTTAATCCTCCGCTTGCCACACCGCGCGGCTGTTGAGAACGCGTAACATGGAAAAATCATCATGGATATCCATTGCGCTCCAGGTGCCCTGGTCTACGCGAAAATGCCATAACGACGCCGCTGGCATCTTAAGTAAACTGGCGATGAGCAGACTCAATACGCCCTGATGGCTGACGATCAGCAGATTTTCCGCCGGGCCCCAGTTGGGGAGCTGGCTGATAAAATCTTGTACACGTGCGGAGAACGCCTGAAAACCCTCTCCGTTGGTAGGAATGGCGTTCTGCCAGTCGGCGCACCACGCGGCATAGCTCTGCGGATCTTCCCGGGTAAGGTCCCGGTGGTGGCGCATCTCCCAGTCGCCAAAAAACATCTCATTGAGCAACGGCGTTGCGTGTTGAACGATATTGCGATCGTTCAGGACCAGCCGTGCCGTGTGTTGCGCACGTTCGAGTTCGCTGCAGATCACCCGGTCAAAAGGTACTTCACGAAGCAGGTGATGTAGCGTTTGCGCCTGTGAAATCCCCTTTGCGGTTAGCGGGGTAGGTGAGTGCCCACTGTAGAGTCCTGCAACATTTGCTTCGGTTTCGCCATGTCGAATCAACCAGAGTCGCATTGTTTTCTCCCGTGCGGTTTTCTGCACGAAGTTTATCATTACACCCTTACTCCTGGTGGCTTTTCGTTTAAAATAACGCTTTTGCCCGGAGCAGAAGATGGCTTTATTTCACAGCGCACACGGCGGAAATATCCGTGAGGCCGCTGCTATGGTGGGTGTTTCAGCCGAGGATTTATTGGATTTCAGTGCGAATATCAACCCGGCAGGTATGCCCGCGTCATTGAAACACGCTTTACTGAATAATTTTGCCGTGGCTGAGCGCTACCCGGATCCCGAGTATCAGCAATTACATCAGGCGCTTGCCGCACATCATCAGGTTCCTGCCGACTGGATCCTCGCGGGCAACGGTGAAACTGAATCAATATTTACGTTGGTGAAAGGCCTTCTGCCGCGCCGGGTGATGCTCGTCACGCCGGGGTTTGCCGAATATCGCCGCGCCTTGCAGCTTTCCGGGTGTGATATCGTCGATTATGCGCTGCGTGAAGAGGATGGCTGGCAGATTACCGGGGCGATTCTTGACGCACTCACCGGTGGCGTTGACTGTCTGTTCCTCTGTACTCCCAACAATCCCACCGGCCTGTTGCCAGATGCTTCACTGATGCATGATATTGCCGCACGCTGTAAGCAGCTCGGCATCACACTGGTGCTGGATGAAGCCTTTATGGATTTCCTTAGCGATCGCGACGGATTTATCCCCCATCTAGCGGACAATTCGCATATTTGGGTGCTGCGTTCCCTGACCAAGTTTTACGCTATTCCGGGGCTACGTCTGGGGTATTTGCTCAGCAGTAACACACATCTTGTCACCCGTATGCGCCAGCAGCAGATGCCCTGGTCTATTAACGCCTTTGCGGCGCTGGCGGGAGAGGTGGTTTTAAACGATAGCGCGTACCAAAAAGAAACATGGCAATGGCTCAACACGGAACGACCGCGCTTGCGTCAGGCGCTGGAAAATTTGCCTGGGTTATTCGTCTGGCCGGGCGTGGCGAATTATCTCTTCTTGCGCTGTGATGCAGGCATTGACCTACAGCAGGCGTTGCTCCGCCAGCACATTTTGATTCGCAGTTGTGCCAACTATCCGGGGCTCGACGCGCGTTACTACCGTGTTGCGGTACGCAGCGCGTCAGAAAACGATCGGCTGATTGAGGCGCTGGATAGCGTCCTCAGCGATAGAGGCCGTGCTGATTGATATAATCGAGTACCGTGGCGGGAAGCAGATCATCGCAATTCTCGCCTCTTTCCAGCCTTTCACGGATGAGCGTGGCGGAAATGTTGAACCACGGTGTTTCCGCTAAATAGATTTTGCCGGCAGGCAGGGTATGCAAATCATCCGCGTTATGTGTCAGATGGTCTTCCAGCCACTGCTGATCGGCCTCATTCTCCATGGCTAACGGGTAACCGGGGCGGCGGCAGACAATCAAATGGCTGTTGTTCAGAATAGTTTCATAGTGATGCCATGTCGGAAACGTTAGCAGCGAGTCCTGACCAATAATGAAGGCCAGTGAGCGCTTCGGCCCTTGTTCTTCTCGCCACGCCTGCAAAGTTTGCGCCGTGTACGAGGGGCTCTCTCGCCGCAGTTCGCGCTCATCAAGGGCAAAAAGCGGTTTGTCGCTGATAGCCAGTTCCACCATTGCTTTACGCTGTACGCTTGTCGCCTCAGGCTGTGGGCGATGGGGGGGGACGTTATTGGGCATGATAATGACGCGTGACAGCCCAATCTGGTTTGCCAGTGCTTCGACCGGTTTCAGGTGCCCGTAGTGAATAGGATCAAATGTACCGCCAAAAAGTGCCTGCAACTGATTCATATCAACCATCAATAAAAACGTCTGCCAGTGCCTTATGACAGAGTAGCAGAGAAAGTCCTTCCAGCTCTGCCCATACCGACTGACCAAAATCCTGTTTCACAATCAATTCAATACGCGTAAGCAGATGAACAGCCTGGCGCAGTTGCTCATTGCTCAGACGTTGTAGCGCTTCACCGATGAGGCCGCGCCGATTTTGCCAGACCCGGTGTTTATCAAACAGCGAACGCAGCGGCGTATGGGCAGACTGCCGTTTTAGCGCCACCAGTAACGTCAGCTCACGCTGGATAGTACGCAGCAGGATAATCGGTTCGCTGGCTTCGAGTTTAAGCTGATGCAGTATATGAAGCGCACGTTTACTTTTCCCTGCCAGCAGGGCGTCTACCCAGTGAAATGGCGTAAAGTGAGCGGCATCGTTAACGGCCTGTTCCACGCGCGGCAGCGTCAGCTTACCGTCCGGGAAGAGCAGCGCCAGCCTTTCCAGCGCCTGCGCGGCGGCCAATAGATTCCCTTCGTAGCAATAGCAAAGCAACTGATTGGCAGCATCGTCCAGTTGCAGGTTGTTCTGCTTCGCACGTGCGGCAACCCAACGGGGTAGATTGGCCTGCTCCGGGGTCTGACAACTGACCGAAACGCTGCGATTGGCCAGAGCAGTATACCAGGCGGCATTTTCCTGGGCCTTCGTCAGCTTATTGCCACGCACAATCAATAGCAGATCATCATGAAGCAGGCCCACCAGCATGGCGAGGCGTTCATTAAGCGCGGCGTTAGGGCCATTTTCCGGCAACTGTAAGGACAGTATCTGGCGGCTGGCAAACAGGCTGAGTGCCTGGCAGATCGCATAGATAGCATCCCAGTCCGTGCTGGCATCAATGGTGAAAGCGTGATGTTCGGTGAAGTCTTGTGCGAAGGCCGCCTGACGTACGGCGTCATGGCTTTCCTGCAATAAAAGAGGGTCATTACCGAGCAGTAAATACGCCGCGCGCAGCCCTTCATTGAGCTGCGCGCGGAGTTGTTCCGGATACAACTTAAGCATTAGCTACCCGATTTTGCCGCAGGACGCGCGGACGGCGGGTTTTTTTCGTTATCTGCCGCTTGTACGCTAGACAGTTTGCGAATCAGTTGTTCTGCCGCTTTGTCGTACATTTCCTGTATGATTATGTCCTGTTCGGCATCTTTCGCCAGCGCCGTCTGCGGGTTATCAAAGAACGAACGATACACCCTGGTGTGTATCGGGTAGATGTCATGGCCCGGGATCAGCACGCTGGCTTGAACTGTCAGCACTAACTGATACTCAGCAGTACTTCCGTCCTGGAAAATAGACGCGGTATCACGTGTGAAAGTGACAGCCCCAAGGCGAAGGGAAGGCACATCCTTACGCAATGAGCCTTTCTCTACCAGTTCCACGCCATTCAGCCGCAACTGATTACGTACAGCACGGCTAAGAGGACCGTTCGGATCTGCGGAATCAAAGATTATTGTGTTCATATTGCCCGGCACCTGCGTCGTATTACGCAAGTGCCAGCCGCATCCGGCGGTGAGAAGCACCGCCAGAGATAACAACCATGTTGCCAGATATCGCACGCTTCCTCCCGCGCTTAGCCAACGACCAGATTAAGCAGTTTACCCGGTACGTAAATCACTTTACGCAAGGTAACGCCATCAAGATATTTTGCGACCAGCGGTTCCTGACCTGCACGTTCACGGACCTGTTCTTCGGTCGCGTCAACGGCAACGGTGATTTTACCGCGCACTTTACCGTTAACCTGCACGACAACCAGCGTGGTGTTTTCAACCATCGCCGCGTCGTCTGCAACCGGCCACGGCGCGTTGTCGATATCGCCTTCGCCGCCCAGTTCTTTCCACAGGGTAAAGCTCGCATGTGGCGTGAACGGGTTAAGCATACGGACAACCGCCAGCAGCGCTTCCTGCAGCAGAGCACGATCTTGCTCGCCTTCGGTCGGTGCTTTCGCCAGTTTGTTCATCAGCTCCATAATCGCCGCAATCGCGGTGTTGAAGGTCTGACGACGACCAATATCATCCGTGACTTTAGCGATAGTTTTGTGAACGTCGCGGCGCAGCGCCTGCTGGTCTTCGTTCAGTGCGCTGATATCCAGTGCTACAACCGGGCCGAGCGCTTTATGTTCATAAGCCAGTTTCCAGACGCGTTTCAGGAAGCGGTTTGCCCCTTCCACGCCGGACTCCTGCCATTCCAGCGTCATGTCAGCCGGCGAAGCGAACATCATAAACAGACGCACGGTGTCCGCGCCATAGCGCTCAACCATTTCCTGCGGGTCGATACCGTTGTTTTTCGACTTGGACATTTTGCTCATGCCGGTGTACACCAGCTCATGGCCTGCGGCGTCTTTCGCCTTCACGATACGGCCTTTCTCGTCGCGCTCAACGATGGCTTCTTTCGGTGAAACCCAGTTACGCTCGCCGTTTTCGCCAACGTAGTAGAACGCGTCTGCCAGCACCATGCCCTGACACAGCAACTGTTTTGCCGGTTCGTCAGAGTTCACCATGCCTGCGTCGCGCATCAGCTTATGGAAGAAGCGGAAGTAGAGCAGGTGCATGATGGCGTGTTCGATACCACCAATGTAGATATCAACCGGCAGCCAGTAGTTAGCCGCTTTCGGATCCAGCATACCTTCTTTGTACTGCGGGCAGGTGTAACGCGCGTAGTACCAGGAGGACTCCATAAAGGTGTCGAAAGTATCGGTTTCACGCAGCGCGGGCTGGCCGTTGACGGTGGTTTTCGCCCACTCAGGATCGGCTTTGATCGGGCTGGTGATGCCGTCCATGACCACATCTTCTGGCAGAATCACCGGGATCTGATCTTCTGGCGTTGGGATCACCGTACCGTCTTCCAGCGTCACCATCGGAATTGGCGCGCCCCAGTAACGCTGACGGGAAACGCCCCAGTCGCGCAGACGATAGTTGATTTTGCGCTCGCCAACGCCTTTGGCCGCCAGTTTGTCGGCAATAGCATTGAAACCTTCTTCAAAGCTCAGGCCGCTAAATTCGCCGGAGTTGAAGAGGGTGCCTTTTTCGGTCAGCGCTTGTTCTGACAGATCGGGTTCAGAACCGTCTGCTGCCAGAATGACCGCTTTGATCGGCAGATTGTATTTGCTGGCAAATTCATAGTCGCGCTGGTCATGACCCGGAACGGCCATCACGGCACCGGTACCGTACTCCATCAGCACGAAGTTTGCCGCCCAAACCGGAATCTCTTCGCCGGTTAATGGATGAACGGCTTTAAAGCCGGTATCGACGCCTTTTTTCTCCATGGTCGCCATATCTGCTTCGGCCACTTTGGTAGTACGGCATTCGTCGATAAAGGCTGCCAGCTCAGCATTGGTTGCCGCCGCTTTCTGCGCCAACGGGTGACCAGCCGCCACCGCCAGATAAGTGGCACCCATAAAGGTGTCCGGGCGGGTTGTGTAAACGGTCAGCGTTTTGTCATAGCCGTTAACGTTAAAGGTGATTTCCACGCCTTCGGAACGACCAATCCAGTTGCGCTGCATGGTTTTCACCGTGTCAGGCCACTGATCCATATGATCCAGGTCGTTGAGCAGTTCTTCGGCATAGGCGGTGATTTTGATAAACCACTGCGGGATCTCTTTACGCTCAACTTTGGTGTCGCAGCGCCAGCAGCAGCCGTCGATAACCTGTTCGTTCGCCAGCACGGTCTGGTCATTCGGGCACCAGTTCACTGCGGACGTTTTCTTATACACCAGGCCTTTTTTATACAGTTCAGTGAAGAACTTCTGTTCCCAGCGATAGTATTCCGGGGTACAAGTGGCCAGCTCGCGGCTCCAGTCATAGCCGAAGCCCAGCATTTTGAGCTGGTTTTTCATGTACGCGATATTGTCGTACGTCCACGGTGCCGGGGCCGTGTTGTTTTTCACCGCCGCACCTTCGGCTGGCAGACCGAACGCATCCCAGCCAATCGGCTGCAGCACGTTCTTGCCCAGCATGCGCTGGTAACGGGAAATCACATCACCGATGGTGTAGTTACGCACGTGGCCCATGTGTAGTCGGCCAGAAGGATAGGGAAGCATCGACAGGCAGTAATATTTTTCTTTGCTCTCGTCTTCTGTTACTTCGAAGGTACGCTTCTCTTCCCAGTGAAGCTGGACTTTGGATTCTATCTCTTCCGGGCGGTATTGCTCTTGCATGGCAGCCAGTGGTCCTGTATTTGCGATACAGCTACAAATGTAGCGTTTTACGTGGTTTTTCAGATCCGCATAGCATAGCCCAAACGACTTCGTCACAACAGCCTTTCGCACATTTAGCCTGCGAAAAGCCCCCGACGAGAATTTACGCACTCTGTGGGGTAATTGACAAAGCCAACGGTAAATAACGTCTATTATTAGAACAGGTTAACTGCCCGGGAGAGGAAAACAATGAACAAGGTTGCTCAATATTATCGCGAACTGGTTGCATCATTGACCGAGCGGCTACGCAATGGCGAAAGGGATGTTGATGCGCTGGTAGCCCAGGCGCGTCAACGAGTAAGCCAGACCGGGGAGCTAACGCGTACTGAAATCGAAGAGTTAACGCGCGCGGTGCGCCGCGATCTGGAAGAGTTCGCTCGCAGTTATGAGGAAAGCCAGGACGATGTCACCGATAGCGTGTTTATGCGGGTTATCAAAGAGAGCCTGTGGCAGGAACTGGCGGATATCACCGATAAAACGCAACTGGAGTGGCGCGAAGTTTTCCAGGACCTTAATCATCACGGGGTTTACCACAGCGGTGAAGTCGTGGGGCTTGGCAACCTGGTGTGCGAGAAATGTCACTTCCATCTGGCTATTTATACGCCGGATGTGCTGCCGCTGTGTCCGAAATGCGGACATGACCAGTTCCAGAGAAGGCCCTTTGAGCCCTAAGTAAATGCACAACGTTTTAATGTTTGCACCCTCTCCAGATCGGAGAGGGTTGGGGTGAGCGCATCAGGCCGCACTGTAGAATGTCAGACGTTCTGCCAGTAAATCCACAAACCCTTCACGGTCGACATCGACCATCACGGTGGCATTCGGTTTATTTCCTGTCAGGAAGTAGTAATCCACCACCGTCATCCCCTGGGTATATTTGCCCTGCGTTTCTACCCCCACCCAGCGTTCTACGGTGGTGAAGAGGTCCGGTTTCAGCAGCCAGGCGATAGTACAGGGGTCATGCAATGGCGCGCCAACAAATCCCCATTTTTCCTGTTTGTGGTACTCCATAAAAAAGTCGAGCAGTTCGGCCACAATGGTAGAAATAGGGTTGCCGATGGCACGAAAACGCGCAATGTCATCCGCATGGATTTGCGCCCGATGCGTCACATCCAGACCTGCCATCACCACCGGAATGCCCGACTGGAAGACAATTTCGGCGGCTTCCGGGTCGACATATATATTAAATTCCGCCGCAGGGGTCCAGTTCCCAAGCGACATCGCGCCGCCCATGATCACGATGCGATTGATTTTGCTGTGCAGCTCCGGATGACTGTTTAGCAGCAGGGCTACGTTGGTTTGGGGGCCGGTGGAGACAATAGTGACCGGAACAGGGCTGTCACGTAGCACGGTCGCCATCAGTTCTACGGCGGTACACGACTGGGGTGCAAAAGAGGGCTCCGGCAGGGCCGGGCCGTCCAGACCGCTTTCGCCATGCACGTTGTCCGCGATAATAAGCTCACGCATCAGGGGCTTAATGGCGCCACCCGCCACCGGGATATCGCTACGATTGAGCAGGGTGAGCATGCGCAGCACATTACGCAGAGTCTTCTCCGGTGTCTGATTTCCCGCAGAGGAGGTGATGGCTTTTACGTCGAGTTCGGGTGAGGCGAGAGCAAGAACAATTGCGATTGCGTCATCATGACCAGGATCGCAATCAAGAATGATGGGCTGAACCATAGCAACTCCTTGTTAGCATTACTGTGCGACAAGGTTAAAACGTTGCTGTAAATCAGACGAGAAGTGAAACAGTAAAGCGTGATGAGACGCGCATTCTGGTGAATGCGCGTCGGAACGATTAATGCAGGATTTTGGCGAGGAAGTCTTTCGCGCGTTCAGATTTCGGATTGGCGAAGAACTCTTCTTTCGCTGAATCTTCAACGATTTTCCCTTCATCCATAAAGATAACCCGGTGCGCCACCTTGCGGGCAAAACCCATTTCGTGAGTGACCACCATCATGGTCATCCCCTCATTGGCCAGTTCAACCATAACGTCCAGCACCTCGTTGATCATTTCCGGGTCAAGGGCAGATGTCGGTTCATCAAACAGCATCGCGACCGGATCCATACACAGCGCGCGGGCAATCGCCACGCGCTGCTGCTGACCACCGGAAAGCTGCGCCGGAAATTTGTTGGCATGGGCAGACAAGCCAACGCGCTCTAGCAGTTTCAGTCCTTTCTCGCGCGCAGCGGTTTTATCGCGTTTAAGCACTTTGACCTGTGCCAGCGTCAGGTTCTCAATGATCGACAGATGCGGGAACAGCTCGAAATGCTGGAACACCATCCCGACATGAGAACGTAGCTTAGCCAGGTTGGTTTTTTTATCGTTCACGGTGGTGCCGTTGACGATAATTTCCCCTTTCTGCACGGGCTCAAGGCCGTTCACCGTTTTGATCAGGGTCGATTTGCCTGAACCGGATGGACCGCAAACGACCACCACTTCGCCTTTTTTCACTTCCGTGGAGCAGTCGGTCAGCACCTGAAAGTGACCATACCATTTAGAAACATTTTTCAGGGTAATCATTAAACTGTCCTTTTCTTCAAATAGCTGACCAACAACGATGCACTCAAGCTAATAGCAAAATAGACGGCACCGGCGAACAGGATCATTTCAACTTGTGTCCCGTCGCGTTCGCCAATGGTGGAGGCGGTACGGAAGAAATCCGCGAGGCTCAATACGTAGACCAGCGAGGTATCCTGGAACAGGACAATCCCCTGGGTCAGAAGCAGTGGGACCATCGCCCGGAATGCCTGCGGCAGGATGATCAATTTCATCGACTGCCAGTGGGTCATGCCCAGCGCCAGCGCTGCACTTGACTGCCCGCGAGAGATACTCTGTATACCGGCACGGATGATCTCAGAATAGTAGGCGGCCTCGAACATGGAGAATGCCACCATTGCTGATATCAGGCGGATATCCGATTTTGGCGACAGGCCCAGCACGTTTTGCAGCAGTCCCGGCACAATCAGATAGAACCACAGCAGCACCATAACCAGTGGAATGGAGCGGAAGACATTCACATAGGCCTTCGCAAACCAGGCGATGGGGGCAAAGCTGGACAGGCGCATTACCGCCAGCAACGTCCCCCAGACAATCCCGACGATAATGGCCGTCACGGTAATCTTTAAGGTAATCACCAGTCCCGCCAGCAGATAAGGGATGGACGGGATGATTGAACTCCAGTCAAATTCGTACATTATTTGCCTCCCATATTGCCCGGCAGGCGAATTTTGCGTTCTACCAGATTCATCACCAACATAATGAAGGCGTTAATTAATACATACGCGACGGTAATCGCGGTGAAAGACTCCCAGGCGTGTGCGGAATAATCCAGCAGCTTACCGGCCTGTGCCGCCATATCCACCAGCCCGATAGTGGATGCGATGGCCGAGTTTTTTACGAGGTTCATCATCTCCGAGGTCATCGGTGGGACGATGACGCGATAGGCATTCGGCAGCAGGACATAGCGGTACGTTTGCGGCAGCGTCAGCCCCATGGCGAGACCCGCGTTTTTCTGCCCGCGTGGTAACGACTGAATCGCCGCACGGACCTGCTCGCAGACGCGTGCCGCGGTGAACAAGCCAAGGCAGACCATCGAAGAGACAAAGAACTGAATGTTGGGATCCAGTTCGGATTTGAACCACATGCCAATGTTTTCCGGCAGCAGTTCCGGTACCACCAGATACCAGGTAAAGAATTGCACGATCAGCGGGACGTTACGGAACAGCTCCACGTAGCAAGTACCGATACCGGACAGGATACGATTGGGAACGGTTCGCAGAATACCAAACAGAGAGCCTACCAGGAACGCGATGATCCAGGCAGTGATCGACAGCGCGATCGTGACCTGAAAACCGCTCCACAGCCAGCCGAGATAGGTTGTGTTGCCGAACGGGGCTTGTTGCAGGAAAATTCCCCAGTTCCAGTCTATGGACATAAATCTACTCCGGAAAAAAAAGGGTAGCAGCGCTACCCTCGAAGATTGTGCGAAGAGCTTGTGTTCGCGTCGAATGGGGAACGACCATTCAACGTATAGTCTGTCCGTGCTACTTCAACAATCGAGAGGGCTGGTTATCCCGCCCCTGACTACACTTCATCCACGATGCCGCTTTGTACGGGCTGCTTTGACCTACCCCGACCATGATATTTGGGGGCCTTTGGGGATCCGTTCAATCGCAGCCCGGATACAGCATCAGTAAATGTGTGTATTCTTTTTGTTAATTAGTTCAGAGCCTTATCATTCGGTTCTTTGAACAGCGCTTTCATCTCGTCAGAGAGTGCGAAATTGAGGTTCAGGTTTTTTGGCGGAATAGGGTTTTTGAACCATTTATCAAACCATTTTTCCGCTTCACCGGAGGTCTGCGCCTTAGCGATGGTGTCATCCATCAGCTTTTTGAACTCAGTATCGCCTTTACGCAGCATGCAGCCGTAAGCTTCCTGTGATTGCGGTTTGCCCACGATATCCCAGTTATCCGCTTTCTTCGCTTTCGCACGTTCACCCGCCAGCAGGGCGTCATCCATCATAAAGGCCACTGCACGACCGCTTTCCAGAGTACGGAAAGAGTCGCCATGGTCTTTGGCGCTGATAATGCGCATGTCCATTTTCTGTTCGTCATTCAGCTTGTGCAGCAGGATCTCAGACGTTGTACCGGAGGTCACAACCACCGCTTTGCCTTTCAGATCCGGGAAGTCTTTAATGTCGCCGCCTTTTTTGACCAGAAGACGAGTACCGACCACAAAAATAGTGTCAGAGAATGCGGCCTGCTTCTGACGTTCCAGGTTGTTGGTGGTCGAACCGCATTCGAAATCGAAGGTGCCGTTTTGCAGCAGCGGAATACGGTTTTGCGAGGTGATTGGAATCAATTTAACTTGCAGGTCAGGCTTGTTGAGCTTTTTCTTCACAGCTTCAACGATAGCGTTGGAGTAGTCCTGAGAGTAACCCACAACTTTTTGCTCGTTGTCGTAATAGGAGAACGGTACGGAAGATTCACGGTGCCCGACCACGATCACGCCGTTTTTGGCAATTTTTTCCAGCGTAGGCTGTTGCGCCTCAGCCGGGGCGGCTGCCGCGTCGGCAGGTTTCGCCTCATCGGCGGCATGCGCCAGACCCGCAGACATTCCCATAACCAGCATTGCTGTGGCCAGTTTACGTAATTGCATATCCAACTCCTTTATCGTCGCGCCAGAGACGCATTGATACCCATTGTGAGTGTTGTGTTTGTTATATCCTGCTGCAAATGCGTGCAGTGTTGTATGCGTTTGTTAGCATTTAGTTTGGCTTAATGTAAAGATTTTGCTGCGGTATTGTTTGTTTTTGCGAAGTGTACCGCACCGTTTGAAGGCAAAAATCTCCCATTGCACCACTTTAGTGCTGTATGCGATCCGTCATAGTGCGTGCTATCCGCACATCGGGGAAAATCGCCGTTACATGGATTTATTTTGCAATTGATGTGCCAGAAATGGCATTTGAGGAAAAGAGGGTGAAAGCGCCCTCTCTGGTCAGAAAGAGGGCGCGGAAGGGGTAATTACTTGCGGCGTTGCCGCAGGCTCATGATCAGCGCGCCAAAACCGAGGAGCGCGGTCAGAACCCACAGAGGCCAGTTACCCATGCGGGCATAAGGGGTCAGGCCGGAGGTCGGAGTGACTTTGGTGGTCAGGACCTGCCGGGTGAACTGCGGGAGCATCGCCTGAATCTCACCGGTTGGCCCAATCACTGCCGTAATGCCGTTATTCGTGCTGCGCAGCAACGGACGCGCCAGTTCCAGCGAGCGCATCCGCGCCATCTGGAAGTGTTGCCACGGGCCGATCGATTTACCAAACCAGGCATCATTCGAGATGGTCAGCAGGAAATCAGTATCCGGGCGGAAATTATCTCGCACCTGCTCACCGAGGATAATTTCGTAACAGATGGCCGGCGTCAGCTTATAACCGTGGGCAGACAGCGGAGGCTGAATGTATGGCCCGCGACTGAATGATGACATGGGTAGATCAAAAAACGGAGCCAACGGGCGCAGGATAGATTCCAGCGGGACAAACTCACCAAAAGGTACCAGGTGATTTTTGTTATAGCGGTCGGTAGAGCTGTAGCTATAGGCGCTGTCTTTTCCAAGGGTGATGACGGTGTTGTAGGTGTCGTAACGGTTCTGCTGATTAAGACGCGCGTCCACAATCCCGGTGATAAGCGAACTGTCATTCTTGCGCATCAAATCATCCATCATGCCCAGGAAGCGCTGTTGGTTGATTTCGAGATCAGAAATAGCAGATTCCGGCCAGATGATGAGCTGTGATTTGCCCAATTCCGGCTGGCTGGCATTGAGGTAGATTTTCAGCGTATCCAGCAACTGACCTTCATCCCACTTGAGCGCCTGCGGGATATTGCCTTGTACCAGCGATACCTGCGTCGTTCTTTCCGGCAGCAACTGATACCACTGGATATAGCGCAGCGGGAAGGGCAGAACAAAGAGCACCAGCGCCACGATGAAGGGACGCCAGCAGCGTGTCGCCGCCGCGAGGACCAGTAAACCGCTTACCGACATCAACAGGAAGGTAATGGCATCAACGCCTAATATCGGCGCCAGCCCTTTCAGTGGCCCGTCAATCTGGCTGTAGCCAAACTGCAGCCAGGGAAAGCCCGTCAGCACCCAGCCGCGCAAAAACTCACTCAGTTGCCAGATGACCGGCGCCGCTACCGCGACGCGCAGCCAGGTTGTTTTGGGCCACAACCGGGAAAGCACGCCTGCGAACAGCCCGGTATAGAGCGAAAGGTAGGCGGCAAGCAGAACGACCAGAAAGACGTTTACCGGTCCGGGCATCCCACCGAATTGTGCGATGCTGACATAAACCCAGTGAATACCGGAGCCAAACAGACCGAGTCCCCAGAAATAACCTACCCAGGCGGCTTGCGCCGGACGTCGGTTAAGCGTGAGCGCTTGCAATCCCATAAGGGAAACAATTGCGGCAGGCCAGATATCATAAGGAGAAAAAGCCAGCGTTCCGCTGGCTCCGAAGAATAGCGCCAGCAGCAAACGTACGCGCTGGCGTTCAAACAGTGGGGCAAATGCCATTTACATTACTCATCCAATTTCGGAACGGGGGAATCGTCCGGCATTCTTACATGAACCTGAATAATACGTCGACTGTCCGCCATGGCGACTTTAAATTGGTAACCATCAATATCAATGGATTCCCCACGCGCAGGCAGATGCCCGAAGGCCTGCATAACCAGACCACCAATAGTATCGACTTCGTCATCGCTAAAGTGGGTGCCGAAGGTTTCGTTGAAATCTTCGATAGACGCAAGGGCGCGCACGGTCCAGGTATGGCGGCTGAGCTGGCGGAAATCGATATCTTCTTCGTCGTCATATTCGTCTTCGATTTCGCCGACGATAAGTTCGAGAATATCTTCGATAGTGACAAGGCCCGAGACGCCGCCGAACTCGTCAATCACAATAGCCATGTGGTAACGCTGGGAGCGAAACTCTTTGAGCATTCGGTCAACCCGTTTGCTTTCCGGCACCACCACGGCCTGACGTAACACTTTTTCCATGCTGAAGGCTTCGGCATCGCTGCGCATAAACGGCAGCAAGTCTTTGGCCATCAAAATCCCTTCAATGTGATCCTTATCTTCGCTGATCACCGGAAAACGCGAGTGTGCAGACTCAATGATAACGTCGAGACATTCATCAAGGCTTTGGTTGCGTTTCAGGGTAATCATTTGCGAGCGGGGGATCATGATGTCGCGAACGCGCTGGTCGGCGATGTCCATTACCCCTTCGAGCATTTCGCGCGTATCCTGATCGATAAGCTCGTTCTGCCCGGAATCACGGATCAGCTCCAGTAACTCATCACGGTTTTTGGGTTCGCCGTGAAAAAGTTGGCTGAGTAAAAGGGAGAAGAATCCCTTCTTGTTGTTAATGTCGCTACTGTGTGAATTGTCGTCGCTCATGGCGTCGTTTGGGTTCTCATGTTAGTGGTTCTGTCGCCAGGACGCGCAAACTCAGCGCCTGGCAGCATTTTCTGTCAGCACGGCAATGGGTTGCCGCACAGACTACTCCTTCTCGGAAATGTACGGATCCTCATACCCCAGAGCAAGCATTATCTCTGTTTCGAGTCCTTCCATCTCTTCGGCTTCGTCATCTTCAATATGGTCGTAGCCCAGCAGATGCAGGCTACCGTGAATCACCATATGCGCCCAGTGCGCATCAAGCGGTTTATCCTGTTCTTTGGCTTCCTGCTCAACCACCTGGCGGCAAATGATCAGATCGCCCAGCAGCGGCATTTCGATGCCCGGCGGCGCTTCAAACGGGAAAGAGAGCACATTTGTCGGCTTGTCTTTCCCACGGTAAGTCAGGTTTAACTCATGACTTTCCGCCTCATCCACCAGACGGATAGTGACTTCCGCTTCTTCCTGGAATTGCGGAATGACCGCGTCCAGCCAGCGCTGAAACTGTGCTTCTTCCGGCAAACCGCCGGTCTCTTCACATGCCAACTGTAAATCGAGGATCACCTGACTCATTTTTGCTCCTGCTCCTGGGCTTCGCGTTTGCGCTCGGCTGCCTGTTCCGCCCGGCGTTTTTGATCCGCCTCTTCCCAGGCTTCGTAAGCATTCACGATGCGTGCGACAACAGGATGACGGACAACGTCTTCGCTATGGAAAAAGTTAAAACTGATTTCTTCGACTTCCGCCAGTACTTCAATGGCGTGGCGCAAGCCGGATTTAACATTGCGTGGCAGGTCAATCTGCGTCACGTCACCGGTGATGACCGCTTTGGAGTTAAAGCCAATACGGGTCAGGAACATCTTCATCTGTTCGATGGTGGTGTTCTGGCTTTCATCAAGAATGATAAAAGCGTCATTCAGCGTGCGACCACGCATATAGGCCAGCGGCGCAACTTCAATGACATTACGCTCAATCAGCTTCTCAACTTTCTCAAAGCCGAGCATCTCGAACAGCGCGTCGTAGAGCGGTCGCAGGTAGGGGTCCACTTTCTGGCTTAAATCACCCGGCAGGAAGCCCAGTTTTTCCCCGGCTTCCACGGCTGGACGGGTCAGCAGAATACGGCGAACGTCCTGACGTTCCAGCGCATCCACCGCCGCGGCAACCGCCAGATACGTTTTACCTGTACCTGCCGGCCCCACGCCAAAAGTGATGTCATGATCAAGAATATTGGCGATGTACTGCGCCTGATTTGGCGTACGGGGTTTAATCACGCCGCGTTTAGTTTTGATATTGACCGCTTTTCCATACTCCGGCACGCTCTCCGCGCTCTGTTCAAGCACGCGGGCTTCTTTGATAGCCAGATGGATCTGTTCCGGTTCGATATCCTGAGTTTGCCCACGCATGGGGGCCGTATCGACATAGAGGCTGAGCAAAATATCTGCAGCAGCGTTCACGCAAAGGGTACGTCCGGTGAGTTTGAAGTGATTATCGCGACGGTTAATCTCGATGCCCAGTCGCCGTTCCAACTGTTTGATATTGTCATCAAACGGTCCGCACAGGCTCAGCAGGCGAGCATTGTCAGCGGGTGTCAGGGTAATTTCACGGGTATCTATGTTCAAACTGTTCCTCTTATTCAGATAGTGCCGAATGGAGCCTGGCTAACACAGCCTGAGGCCGTCAGCCTTATAGAGAATTATTCACGCCATGGAATAAAGGCGCAAGCATTGCGATGGATATAAGGGCGGGAAGGGGAAATGCAAGGGCTGCTCAGTCATACTCAGCCGCAGATTCGTGGTTTTGCACGCGCTCCGGTCGCATCATCATCTCTGCGACCGGGCACTTGCCTGCTGTCTCTCTGCAACGTTGAGCAGCCAGAACCGTGAAGATTAAGGCTGGTAGAGACCAACGCCGATATCATTCTCTTTACGGGTACGGGCGATGACCGATTCTGGCGACTGCGCTATGCGCAGTCCCATTTCGTCTTCGGTACGTACCACTTTACCGCGCAGGGAGTTTGTCCAGACGTCGGTGATTTCCACGTCAACGAATTTCCCGATCATCTCCGGTCTGCCTTCGAAGTTCACCACGCGGTTATTTTCGGTACGGCCTGACAGCTCCATGATGCTCTTACGGGACGTTCCTTCCACCAGGATACGCTGAGTCGTGCCGATCATCCGGCGGCTCCAGGCCATTGCCTGCTGGTTGATACGTTCCTGCAGAATATACAGGCGCTGCTTTTTATCCTCTTCCGGTACGTCATCTACCATATCGGCCGCAGGCGTTCCCGGACGGGCGGAGAAAATAAAGCTGTAACTCATATCGAAATTCACATCGGCAATCAGCTTCATGGTCTGCTCGAAGTCCTGGGTCGTTTCGCCAGGGAAGCCAACAATAAAGTCAGAGCTGATTTGAATGTCCGGACGTGCGGCACGCAGTTTGCGGATGATCGCTTTGTATTCCAGCGCGGTATGGGTACGGCCCATCAGGTTCAGTACGCGGTCAGAACCACTTTGTACCGGCAGATGCAGGAAACTCACCAGCTCCGGCGTATCGCGGTAGACATCAATAATATCGTCGGTGAATTCGATCGGGTGGCTGGTGGTAAAACGAATACGGTCAATACCGTCAATCGCCGCCACCAGACGCAGCAGATCGGCGAAGGAACCGGTGCTTCCGTCGTAATTCTCACCGCGCCAGGCGTTGACGTTTTGGCCCAGCAGGTTAACTTCACGTACGCCTTGTGCCGCCAGTTGCGCGATTTCAAACAGGATATCGTCACACGGACGGCTCACCTCTTCGCCACGGGTGTAGGGCACGACACAGTAAGTGCAGTATTTATTGCAGCCTTCCATGATGGAGACAAAGGCGGTCGGACCTTCGGCTTTCGGTTCCGGCAGGCGGTCGAATTTTTCGATTTCCGGGAAGCTGATATCTACCACCGGGCTGCGATTGCCGCGCACGGAGTTGATCATTTCCGGCAGACGGTGCAGTGTTTGCGGTCCAAAAATAATGTCAACATAGTGGGCACGCTGGCGAATGTGGTCGCCTTCCTGAGATGCGACGCAACCGCCGACACCAATGATCAGGTCTGGATTTTTTTCCTTTAATAATTTCCAGCGCCCCAACTGGTGGAAGACTTTCTCTTGCGCCTTCTCGCGGATTGAGCAGGTATTAAGCAGCAGCACATCTGCTTCTTCGGCCACTTCGGTGAGTTGATACCCGTGAGTGGCATCCAGCAGATCGGCCATCTTCGATGAATCGTACTCGTTCATCTGACAGCCCCAGGTTTTGATGTGGAGTTTTTTTGTCATCGACTTGCTCATGCTTTGTTTAATGGCCCAATGCAGGGCGCGTATTGTAATGCTTTGGTCGCGTGCTGACCAGTATGACGCTTGTCAGACTCAAGATGTAAAAAATCCGGTAAACTTAGGAGATTCTCGTTTAAGGATAATAGGCCATGATAAATCAATCTACTGAGGTCGCGGTTGTCGGTGGCGGAATGGTCGGCGGGGCGCTGGCGTTGGGTTTAGCGCAGCAGGGTTTTAGTGTCACGGTCATTGAACAACATGCGCCGCCTGCCTTTGACGCGACGGCACAACCGGATGTGCGTATTTCGGCGATTAGCGCCTCCTCCGTAACGCTGCTCCAGACGCTGGGCGTCTGGGATGCGGTTCAGGCGATGCGTTGTCACCCATGGGAGCGGCTGGAGACCTGGGAGTGGGAAAACGCGCATGTCGTCTTCGACGCGCGTGAGTTAAAACTACCGTTGCTTGGCTATATGGTCGAAAACAATGTCTTGCAGCGCGCGCTGTGGGAAGCGTTGGAACGCCATCCACTGGTAACGCTGCGCGTACCTGCGGCGCTCAGTACGATGCGACAGAACGATGAGTATCACGAGCTGACATTTGAAGATGGCGAAACGCTTTCGGCGAAGCTGGTGATTGGTGCTGATGGGGGGAACTCCCGGGTGCGCCAGTGTGCCGGTATTGGCATTCACGCCTGGCAATATCAGCAATCCTGCATGCTGATCACCGTAGAGTGTGAGCGCGCGCCCGGGGAGAGTACCTGGCAGCACTTTACCCCCAACGGTCCGCATGCTTTCCTGCCGTTATTTGACTACTGGGCATCGCTGGTCTGGTACGACACACCTGCCCGTATTCGGCAGTTGCAATCGTTAAATATGGTGCAGTTACAAAAAGAGATCGCGGCACATTTTCCATCCCGCCTGGGGCATGTTATGCCCGTCGCTGCTGGAGCGTTCCCGCTCGCGCGCCGCCACGCACTGCAATATGTACGTCCAGGGCTCGCGCTGGTGGGGGATGCAGCGCATACTATCCATCCGCTGGCGGGGCAGGGGGTAAACCTCGGCTATCGCGATGTAGACTGCCTTTTAGACGTGCTGACAAGGGCGCGCAGCCACGGTGAAGACTGGGCAAGCCTTTCGGTGCTCAAACGCTATCAGACACGCCGTATGGCGGATAATTTTATTATGCAAAGTGGCATGGACTTGTTCCATGCCGGGTTCAGTAACGATCTGGGCCCGGTACGCGTGCTGCGTAATATCGGTTTGATGGCGGCGGAACGGGCTGGGGTACTCAAACGCCAGGCGTTGAAATATGCGTTAGGACTGTAAAGCTATCATTTGACCGTTATCAGAATACTAAGCCCTGGTTTGCCCTTAAAAGCGGCTTCATACCAGGGTGAGTCTGCTGATTGCAATCGCACCTCATACCGGCGGGTAAAAACAGTAACCAAAGAGGCTATCGTGGAATAAGCGGTTTTAACCAGGATGGCGAATATCAGGAAGATGACCAGCAATGTCCCCCCGGTGTAATCGTTGTAGGCAATGTCGAGATACAGAACGTAAAAAATCAGCACATGCAGAATGAGCTTACAGATCAGTGAGCGTAAATAGAATCGGTGCAAAGCCTCAGGGCTCTTAAAGGCGATTTCTTCCAGGTCGTGGCGTGTCTCCTGTACCGGAATGCCAGGAAGATAAACAATCCACTCAGAAACGCGCTCTCTTAGCCTAAGCCTGTTGTTGCCGCTCAGGATGTGTATCCTCATACATAGCGCAACCGGGTAGCCTATGCCAAAAAGGAGAAGATAGACTGCCCCGGCACTCACACCCACAAAGACGGATGAGGAGATAAGCAGTGCCGTAAAAAATGTCAAAGGTTTGAGGAATGCATACCAACAAAATTGGTAGTTCATAGAACTGCGCCTTGATAAGTCTTTATTTGACAATAGCTTATCTGTTTTGGGCCATGAATGAAGGCCGCAGGCAATTTTTCGGAATTGATAAAAGCCGTGGGGGAGAAAAGCAAAAAGCCCGCCGAAGCGAGCTTTTTGCTTTTTTATGTGGCTGGGGTACAAGGATTCGAACCTCGGATGGCGGAATCAGAATCCGCTGCCTTACCGCTTGGCGATACCCCAATAGGCGTGAAATTTTACGCGTTAACGATAAAACTTCAACCTTTGCGTCTACCCGAAAGCAAACGACTTTTTGAAATTGGCTGGGGTACGAGGATTCGAACCTCGGAATGGTGGAATCAGAATCCACTGCCTTACCGCTTGGCGATACCCCAACAATTTTTTACTCAGGTTAATGTTTTTATGAACATCAGCCTTTGAATATGGTGGCTACTACGGGAATCGAACCTGTGACCCCAGCATTATGAGTGCTGTGCTCTAACCAGCTGAGCTAAGTAGCCAAATTTTACTGCAAACCAGTCACCGACTGGCTGGGGTACCTGGATTCGAACCAGGGAATGCCGGTATCAAAAACCGGTGCCTTACCGCTTGGCGATACCCCAATACCGTCGCGGTGAACCGCAAACATCAAAAATATGGCTGGGGTACCTGGATTCGAACCAGGGAATGCCGGTATCAAAAACCGGTGCCTTACCGCTTGGCGATACCCCATCCGTGCAACGCTTATTGGTGAATGGTGCGGGAGGCGAGACTTGAACTCGCACACCTTGCGGCGCCAGAACCTAAATCTGGTGCGTCTACCAATTTCGCCACTCCCGCAAAAAAAGATGGTGGCTACTACGGGAATCGAACCTGTGACCCCAGCATTATGAGTGCTGTGCTCTAACCAGCTGAGCTAAGTAGCCATCTTTTTTTCGCGTTACCTTATCGGCGTTGCGGGGCGCATTATGCGTATTGGGCCTGACAGCGTCAATACCTTTTTCATCGAAAATTGCCGGAATGTGACTGTTTGGTTAGGTTGCGAACAGCGTGACGCATAATTCGGCAATTATTGGTTATTTATCGTTTTTGTATAGCAAAACATATGCAGAAATAAAAAAAGGCCCCGCGGGGCCTTTAACGATAACAATCGCTTATTTGTAAGCGGACTGGTGTACGCCAACCGCACGACCTGATGGATCGTTCATGGATTTGAATGATTCATCCCACTCGATTGCTTTTGCAGAGGAGCAAGCCACAGACGGGCCGCCAGGAACACATTCAGCGGCGCTGGGTACCGGGAACAGCTCTTCAAAGATTTCACGGTACAGATACGCTTCTTTCGAGCTCGGGGTGTTGTACGGGAAACGGTAGCTGGCTGTCGCCAGTTGCTGATCGCTAACCTGCTGTGCCGCTACTTCTTTGAGTGTATCGATCCAACTGTAACCTACGCCGTCAGAGAACTGCTCTTTCTGACGCCATGCAACGCTCGCCGGCAGATAGGATTCGAAACATTCGCGCAGGACGTGTTTTTCCATTTTGCCGTTGCCGCACATTTTATCCTGCGGGTTGATGCGCATCGCTACATCGAGGAATTTCTTATCCAGGAACGGCACACGCGCTTCTACGCCCCAGGCGGACATCGCTTTGTTAGCACGCGCGCAGTCGAACATATGCAGCGCCTGCAGCTTACGTACGGTCTCTTCATGCAACTCTTTGGCATTCGGCGCTTTATGGAAATAGAGGTAGCCGCCGAACACTTCGTCAGAACCTTCGCCAGACAGTACCATCTTGATGCCCATCGCTTTGATTTTACGGGACATCAGATACATCGGCGTAGAGGCGCGAATGGTGGTCACATCGTAGGTTTCGATGTGATAAATCACGTCGCGAATCGCGTCCAGACCTTCCTGCACGGTAAAGTGGATTTCGTGGTGAACCGTACCCAGATGGTTTGCCACTTCCTGCGCAGCTTTCAGGTCCGGAGCCCCTTTCAGGCCCACAGCAAAGGAGTGCAACTGCGGCCACCAGGCCTCAGAGCGTTCCTGATCTTCCACACGGCGTGCGGCGAATTTTTTGGTAATAGCGGAAATGACAGAAGAGTCCAGACCGCCCGAGAGCAGAACGCCATACGGCACATCTGACATCAGGTGACTTTTCACAGATTCTTCAAGCGCCTGACGCAGTTCGTTTTTGTCAGTGACGTTATCTTTCACTGCGTCATAGTCGAACCAGTCACGCTGATAGTAAGAACGGATTTCACCGTCTTTGCTCCACAGGTAGCTACCCGCCGGGAACTCTTTGATGGTACGGCACACAGGGACCAGCGCTTTCATTTCGGAAGCAACATAAAAGTTACCGTGCTCATCATGGCCCATATACAGCGGGATAATGCCGATGTGGTCACGACCAATCAGATAAGCGTCTTTTTCGCTGTCATACAGGGCGAAAGCGAACATACCTTGCAGATCGTCGAGGAATTCTGGGCCTTTTTCCTGATACAGCGCGAGGATAACTTCACAGTCAGAACCGGTCTGGAACTGGTAGCGATCGCCATATTCCGCACGCAGAGCCTGGTGGTTGTAGATTTCGCCGTTAACGGCCAGCGCATGTGTTTTTTTCTCGTTGTACAGCGGCTGGGCACCTGCATTGACGTCAACAATTGACAGACGCTCATGGGCAAGAATCGCTTTATCGCTGGCATAAACGCCAGACCAGTCCGGGCCGCGGTGGCGCATCAGGCGGGATAATTCGAGCGCTTTTTTACGCAGCTCAACCGCGTCGGTTTTAATATCCAGTACGCCAAAAATAGAACACATAGACTTCTCCGTTACTTTAAGGCAATGCAGTGTTGTGTGAGTGCAGACGCCGCGTCATCGCGTTGTCTTATTGCTTGTTTAAGAAAATGCCGCAAAGGTGTGACGCGCGCAAGCGTTTTACAGCCTGGAAAGTAAAAAGCGCAATGGCGATTGCCGAATGCTGAAAAAAGAACATGAATTGAGCTGAGCTATTGATGAATTCTCAGTTTTTAGCGCATTTTATTAAACGGTCTGTTTTTTATTGGTGCGGAAAATGAAAAACCACGTCCGGGGACGTGGTTTCGTTTAAAAAATGTCGATTTCAGCAACCGAAGGGTAAATCCATGAAGGACGGAACGGCATGCTGTCGATATCATCCAGCGTTGATACGCCAGAGAGTACCAGGATAGTCTCCAGACCCGCCTGGAAGCCCGCAAGAATGTCGGTACGCAAATTGTCGCCGACAATCACCGTCTGCTCTGAATGCGCCTGCATAGTATTGAGCGCGGCGCGGATAATCCACGGACTCGGCTTGCCGACGTAGAAAGGCTCGCGGCCGGAGATTTTTTCAATACCGGCGCACAGCGCGCCGCAGCCAGGGTAGTAACCGCGTCCGTGGGTGTCCGGGTTGGTGGCAATAAAGCGCGCACCGTTGGCGACGAAAAAGGCCGCCTTATGCATCATTTCCCAGTTGTAGGAACGCGTTTCGCCCACGATAACGAAGTCCGGGTTGATATCCGTAATGGTAAACCCGGCTTTATAGAGTTCGTGAATCAATGCGCCTTCACCGACTACGTAAGCTTTTTTCCCTTCCTGACGTTTAAGGAAGTCAGCCGTCGCCATCGCAGAGGTATAAAAGACACTGGCTGGCGCATCTATACCGGCAGAGGCAAAGCGGTTAGCCAAATCCTGCCCCGTCTGGGAAGGGTAGTTGGTGAGCAGCACCAGCGGCATCCCTTTTTCCAGGATTCGATGAATAAACTCCGCTGCGCCCGGCACGGCGACATTATCGTGCATCAACACGCCGTCAATATCACAGATTACGTTCTGAATGGTCATGGACTACCCGGTAAAAAAAGAGAAGCAATAACTATAACCGTCATACTTCAACTTGCCTATGCGTTGGTGACGTTTGCGCGGCCCGGTCACTTATCTCAGTAAGTTCCTGAGCACTTATGCGCTTGCCGCCTTTATGCAGTTCGAATTATTTAGGGTATCTAAACTCTGTCAGCTTTCCAGCAGGCGTTGCAGCAGCATGCCGTTCAGCATGGCGCGTTTCACCAGGGCAAAAGCGCCTATCGCCGAGCGATGGTCAAGGGTGGATCGCACCACCGGAAGATTTTTACGGAATGCTTTGAGCGACTGGGTGTTAATGCAACCTTCAATAGCAGGCAGCAACACTTTCTCCGCTTCAACAATCTCCCCGGCGATGACCACTTTTTGCGGATTGAAGAGGTTAATGGCAATGGCGATGGTTTTACCCAGATGGCGACCGACGTACTCAATCACTTCACACGCCAGCGCGTCGCCTTTATTTGCGGCTTTACAGATATTTTTTATCGTGCAGTCATCCAGCGTTACACGGCTTTGGTAGCCCTGTTCCAGCAGATGCCTTACGCGTTGTTCAATGGCGGCATTGGCGGCGATGGTTTCCAGACAGCCAAAGTTACCGCAATGACATCGCTCGCCGAGGGGTTCTACCTGGATGTGACCAATTTCACCTACATTACCGTTGCGACCGATAAAAATGCGCCCGTTAGAGATGATTCCTGCCCCGGTTCCGCGATGAACACGCACCAGAATGGAATCCTCACAGTCCTGACTTGCCCCAAAATAGTGCTCTGCAAGGGCCAGACTGCGGATATCGTGACCGACGAAACAGGTTAATTTGAAACGTTTTTCCAGGGCGTCCACCAGCCCCCAGTTCTCAACCTGAATATGCGGCATATAGCGAATGACGCCGCTTTCCGGGTCGACAAGGCCTGGTAAAATGACCGAGATGGCGATCAATTCGCGGATCTTACGCTGATTGCTTTCGATAAAGGCGCTGATGGTGTTCAGCAACGCGTGTTCCAGCGTTTCCTGCGTCCGCTCCGGCAGAGGATAATGCTCTTCCGCCAGCACTTTGCTGCTCAGATCATAAAGGGTGAGGGTGGTATCGGACCGTCCAAGACGCACACCGATAGCCTGAAAATTGCGGGTTTCGGTAATGATAGAGATAGCGCGGCGGCCCCCGGTGGAGGCCTGCTGATCAACCTCTTTGATCAGGCCGCGTTCAATAAGCTGACGCGTGATTTTTGTCACGCTGGCGGGCGCAAGCTGGCTCTGCTCGGCAATTTGAATACGCGAAATAGGGCCTAGTTGATCAATCAGGCGGTAAACCGCCGCACTGTTAAGTTGTTTAACGAGATCAACGTTACCAATCTGAGCTTGTCCGCCTGCTGTCATACCTTTTATTTACTCGATGACGACCTCGTTACCATTAACGATAGTCTTGATTATTTTATAATCGTGCGTGAAGGCGGTCAGGTTCGCGACCTTACCCGGGGCAATGCTGCCGAGCTGCCCGTCGACGCCTATCGCGCGAGCCGGGTACAAGGTTGCCATGCGCAGTACTTCATCCAGCGCAATACCCACATGCTCGACCAGGTTCCGAACCCCTTCAATCATTGTCAGGGAGGAGCCGCTCAGCGTACCGTTTTCATCCACACACAGTCCATTACGGTAGTATATTGTTTTACCAGCAAAAATGAACTGGTCAATATCTGCCCCTGCAGGCGCCGTTGCATCTGTAACTAAACAGAGTTTGTCGCCTTTCAGGCGTTTCGCATTACGGACATTAACGTAATCGACATGCAGCCCATCTGCAATGATCCCGCAATAAACATCGGCATCATCCAGTACCGCGCCCGCCAGACCCGGTTCACGTCCGGTGATATACGGCATCGCATTGTATAGATGCGTCGCAAACGTGATGCCTGCGCGGAAACCCGCTTTCGCTTCTTTTAATGTCGCGTTCGAGTGGCCTGCTGACACCACAATACCCGCCGCAGCCAGCTTGCTGATAACCTCATTACCGGCCATTTCCGGCGCCAGCGTCACTTTGGTGATGACGTCAGCATTGGCGCAGAGATAATCCACCAGTTCGGCATCCGGTTTGCGGACAAATTTCGGGTTATGGGTGCCTTTTTTTACGATATTGAGCCACGGCCCTTCGAGGTGCAAGCCAAGCGCCTGATGTGCATGTTTCGCCAGATAATCACGCATCACCTGAATGCCTTGTTTCATCAGGTCATCGCTGGTGGTGATAAGCGTCGGCAGAAAACTTGTGCAGCCTGATTTTTCATTGGCGCGCTGCATGATTTCCAGCGTTTCAATGCTCACGGCTTCGGGGGTGTCGTTGAACTGCACACCACCGCAACCATTCAGTTGTACATCAATAAAACCGGGGGCCAGCGTTGCGCCATTGAGATCACGCTGCTCGATAGTGGGCGGCAGCTCAGCCAAAGGGCAGAGACGATCAATCAGGCCATCGGCGACAATCAGCGCGTGGTCATCCAAAATTTCATGGCCGGTGAAAATCCGGCAATGGGTTAAAGCATACATAACGACCCCCGGTTAACAAATGGGTGTCGTCCCGCTGGGTTTGCGGAACGAGACACAATTACAGACCTTTAATATTTTCCGCTTCTAATTCATTGAAATATTTCAATGTTTTAACTTTCAGTTCCATCGTAGACGGCTCGTCACACACCATCACTGCTTTCGGGTGCAGTTGCAGGCAACTAATGGTCCACATATGGTTCACGTTACCTTCTACGGCCGCCTGCAGAGCCTGCGCTTTCTGGCTTCCCAGCACCAGAATCATCACTTCTTCTGCATCGAGCAGCGTACCCACGCCCACGGTCAGTGCGTATTTCGGCACCTGATTAACGTCGCCGTCGAAGAAACGGGAATTGGCCACGCGGGTGTCATGGGTCAGCGTTTTAATACGGGTACGAGAAGCCAGCGAAGATGCGGGCTCGTTGAAGGCGATGTGACCATCGTTGCCAACGCCGCCCATAAACAGGTGAATTTTGCCATAGGAACGGATTTTTTCTTCGTATTGGCGGCATTCTGCGTCAATATCCGGCGCATTGCCATCCAGGAGGTTAATATTTTCCGCCGGAATATCAACGTGATCGAAAAAGTTACGGTGCATAAAGCTGTGATAGCTTTCCGGGTGCTCCTTCGGCAGGCCGACATATTCGTCCATATTGAACGTGACAACATGTTTAAAACTAACCTGGCCCGCTTTGTGCATTTCAACTAATGCTTTGTAGGCGGTAAGAGGCGTGCCACCGGTTGGCAGGCCAAGCAGGAACGGACGATCCGCTGTAGGTTTAAATGCATTGATGCGATTGACGATATGGCGGGCCGCCCATTTACCGACTTGTTCAGCTGTTGCCAGAGGAATCAGTCTCATTGTTCACCTCTAAGTTGATTAAAGTTAGCGGATTGCGTTCCAATGCAGTGTAAAGCGTAACTCAGTTTCGCTCCCTATGGGGGCAATCCGTCTTGATTTTTTGAATGATAAAATAAGTTTTACTGGTTAGCCAGCAAAGAGGAGGTCAAATAACGATATTTGGTGATTAAAATCACAAAAAAGGTGCTTTTAATTTGCGAGACGAATTAATTTTCAACACACTCTCAATGTAATGAAAAATGGCTGTGTTTTCAGGGTTAGTCAGACAATAAAAAGACTGTTTCTAAGGGCTCCGGTGGGGTTCAAAGGGGGAATAACGTGAATCTTTTAGGTTACTTGCAAAAGGTTGGCCGCGCGCTCATGGTGCCGGTCGCCACGCTGCCTGCCGCAGCGATTCTGATGGGGGTCGGTTACTGGATCGACCCGGTAGGCTGGGGTGGATCTAACGCGCTGGCGGCGTTCTTCATTCAATCTGGTTCTGCCATTATCGATAACATGGGCGTGCTGTTCGCCGTGGGTGTTGCTTATGGTATGTCCAAAGACAAAGACGGTGCTGCTGCACTGGCCGGCTTTGTGGGTTTCCTTGTATTGACGACGCTGTGCTCGCCAGCCGCTGTCGCTATGATCCAGAAAATCCCAGCCGATCAAGTTCCTGCCGCGTTTGGCAAGATCAAAAACCAGTTCGTTGGGATCATGGTCGGTATTATTGCTGCGGAACTGTATAACCGCTTTAGCAGCGTCGAGCTACCGAAGGCGCTCTCCTTCTTTAGCGGCCGTCGTCTGGTGCCGATCCTGACCTCTTTTGTCATGATCGCTGTCGCGTTCATCATGATGTTTATCTGGCCGGTAGTCTTCAGTGGTCTGGTTGGCTTCGGTGAGCATATTCAGAAACTGGGCTCTGTCGGTGCGGGCGTCTACGCCTTCTTCAACCGTCTGTTGATTCCGGTAGGGCTGCACCATGCGCTGAACTCCGTATTCTGGTTTGATGTTGCCGGTATTAACGATATTCCTAACTTCCTGGGCGGCGCGCAGTCTATTGAAGCGGGCAAAGCAGTTGTTGGGGTTACGGGTCGTTACCAGGCGGGCTTCTTCCCGATCATGATGTTTGGTCTGCCAGGTGCCGCGCTGGCGATTTACCATTGCGCGCGTCCGGAAAATAAAGCCAAAGTCCTTGGTATTATGATGGCAGGCGCCTTTGCTGCCTTCTTTACTGGTATCACTGAACCGCTGGAATTCTCCTTCATGTTCGTGGCACCGGTCCTGTACTTCATTCACGCTGTGCTGACCGGGGTTTCTGTCTTTATCGCCGCGACTATGCAGTGGATTGCCGGCTTCGGCTTTAGTGCCGGTCTGGTGGATATGGTGCTCTCGTCCCGTAACCCGCTGGCCGTACACTGGTACATGCTGATTCTGCAAGGCCTGGTGTTCTTTGTTATCTACTACGTAGTGTTCCGTTTCACTATCCTCAAATTCAACCTGTTGACCCCGGGTCGTGAACTGGCGGTTGCCGGTGACGAAGCGGATGGCCAGGATGTGAATGTCAGCACGGCTTCCGAGCAGGATGTGACCGGTCTGGCGCGTCAGTATATTGCCGCTGTCGGGGGTTCCGCGAACCTGACCGGTATTGATGCCTGCATCACACGTCTGCGTCTGAGCGTGAAAGACTCTTCCCTGGTCAACGAAGCGCTGGCTAAACGTCTGGGTGCGAGCGGGGTTATTCGTTTGAATAAAACCGGCGTACAGGTGATTGTGGGTTTTGCGGCCGAAAAAATTGCTAATGCGATGAAAACGGCGGGCGACGTTCCGGCGGCAGGCGCAGCGGCTCCGGCAGCCGCCAGCGCGCCTAAACCGCAGGCAGTGCCGAACGTTAGCGCGGCGGTGATTGCGGAACTGGTCTCTCCGGTGACCGGGCAGGTCGTTTCTCTGGATGAAGTGCCGGATGAAGCGTTTGCCAGCAAAGCCGTTGGCGATGGCGTAGCGGTAAAACCGACAGAGAAAACGGTTGTTGCACCGGCAGCGGGTACCATCGTGAAAATCTTCAATACCAACCACGCGTTCTGCCTGGAAACTGAAAAAGGCGCGGAAATCGTTGTTCATATGGGCATCGACACCGTTGCGCTGGGTGGCCAGGGCTTCACGCGTCTGGTCGAAGAGGGGGCAACCGTTACGGCAGGTCAGCCAATCCTGGAAATGGATCTGGAATATCTGAACGCCAATGCCCGTTCTATGATTAGCCCGGTGGTATGTAGCAATATTGATGATTTCTCTGGTCTGGTTATCAAAGCACAAGGTTCTGTTGTGGCAGGGCAAACGCCGCTGTACGACATCAAAGGCTAATGATGTAATCTGAACCAGAAATAGCCATAAGCGGCAGGGGATCTTCCTCTGCCGCTTTTTTTTGCATGAATTAAAGTATTCCGTTTTGTATCTATTTTCCGTAACTAAAGGTTGTCTCTGAGGGCGGCTTATAAGATCATGTGCCGTTATATGTTGTTTACGCCTTGAGGAATCTACGATGAGTGAGGCTGAAGCCCGCCCGACTAACTTTATTCGTCAGATCATTGATGAAGATCTGGCTACTGGAAAGCACTCTACTATTTGCACCCGTTTTCCGCCTGAGCCGAATGGCTATCTGCATATCGGTCATGCGAAATCCATCTGCCTGAACTTTGGTATCGCGCAAGATTACCAAGGGCAATGCAACCTGCGTTTTGATGACACCAACCCGGTAAAAGAAGATATCGAGTACGTTGAGTCCATCAAGAATGACGTGCAGTGGTTAGGTTTCCACTGGTCAGGCGATGTGCGCTATTCCTCTGATTATTTCGATCAACTGCACAACTATGCCGTAGAGTTAATCAGCAAAGGTCTGGCCTATGTTGACGAGCTGTCCGCTGATGAAATCCGTGAATATCGCGGCACGCTGACAGCGCCGGGTAAAAATAGCCCGTATCGCGATCGTACGGTTGAAGAGAACCTCGCTCTGTTTGAAAAAATGCGCGCGGGTGGTTTTGAAGAAGGTAAGGCGTGCCTGCGTGCGAAGATTGATATGGCGTCGCCGTTCATTGTGATGCGCGATCCGGTGCTGTACCGTATTAAATTTGCTGAACACCATCAGACGGGCAACAAGTGGTGCATCTACCCGATGTATGACTTTACCCACTGCATCAGTGATGCGCTGGAGGGGATCACTCACTCTCTGTGTACGCTGGAGTTCCAGGATAACCGTCGTCTGTATGACTGGGTGCTGGACAACATCACCATTCCGGTTCACCCGCGTCAGTACGAGTTCTCCCGACTGAACCTGGAATACACCGTCATGTCCAAGCGTAAGCTGAACCTGCTGGTGACTGACAAGCATGTTGAAGGCTGGGACGACCCGCGTATGCCGACCATCTCTGGTCTGCGTCGTCGTGGTTACACATCCGCCTCCATCCGTGAGTTCTGTAAACGTATTGGTATCACCAAACAGGACAACACCATTGAGATGGCGTCACTGGAGTCCTGCATCCGTGAAGATCTCAATGAAAACGCACCGCGCGCGATGGCTGTTATCGATCCGGTTAAGCTGGTTATCGAGAACTATCCGCAGGGCGCCAGTGAAATGGTTTCGATGCCGAACCATCCAAACAAACCGGAAATGGGCAGCCGTGATGTCCCATTCAGCGGTGAAATCTGGATCGATCGTGCCGATTTCCGTGAGGAAGCCAACAAGCAGTACAAACGACTGGTGCTGGGCAAAGAAGTCCGCCTGCGTAACGCGTATGTGATTAAAGCGGAACGTGTTGAGAAAGACGCGGAAGGTAATATCACCACGATTTTCTGTACCTTTGATGCCGATACGCTGAGCAAAGACCCGGCAGATGGCCGTAAAGTGAAGGGCGTTATTCACTGGGTTAGCGCGGCACACGCACTGCCGGTTGAAATTCGTCTGTATGACCGCCTGTTCAGCGTGCCAAATCCGGGTGCAGCGGAAGACTTCCTGACAGTCATGAACCCGGAATCGCTGGTCATTAAGCAGGGCTTTGCTGAGCCGAGCCTTAAGGCCGCTGAGGTAGCGAAAGCGTATCAGTTTGAGCGTGAAGGTTACTTCTGCCTCGACAGCCGCCATGCTACGGCGGACAAACTGGTCTTCAATCGCACTGTAGGTCTTCGCGATACCTGGGCGAAAATCGGCGAGTAATCCCGTCTTGCCAGGATGCTAAAAACGCTGCCTCGTGCAGCGTTTTTTATTTCTCGACTGAAATTAAGTTACTGCACACCTTCTTTTTTTCTAAAATATTGTTTTAATTTTATCCAATCTTCTTTTCAGTTATTTATCGATAACGCAGACTCTGTCGCTCTGAAAGCCTTGTTGTGCAAGCTGTCAGCTGATAATCAACAAATCTGTGTGGTGCGTCATAATCCCCGTATTCCCTTCCTGCAAATACTTGATAATTCGCGTCGCGAAAAATATGCTTACAAACGACAGAGATAGAAACATTTTCTATAACTGTCAGTAATATTTCATTTTTTTACTTTATTGCTGTTTGCCTTTGCGCAGCACTTTTTATTTTTTCGTCAAAGAGGAACACTCATGAACGCGTTTAACGCTAAACGTAAGGCGTTAGCGTTGGCTATTGCCTGCGCCACCGCATTACCCGGTTTAACTTTCGCTCCTTCCGCCAGCGCCACTGGTTTTGTTGATGATGCCACGCTCACCGGCGGGATTTACTACTGGCAGCGCCAGCGCGACCGTAAAGATGTCACCGATGGCGATAAATACAAAACTAACTTGTCGCACTCCACCTGGAATACTAATCTCGATTTCCAGTCAGGTTATGCTGCCGATATGTTCGGTATTGATGTCGCGGTCTTTGCGGCGATTGAGATGGCTGAATCCTCAGAAAGCGCGCACCCGAATGAAATCGCATTTTCCAATAGCCACAAGGTGTATGACGAAGACTGGTCCGGCGATCGCAGCGGCGCAAGTCTCTATAAAGCCGCCGCGAAATTTAAATATGGCCCGGTGTGGGCGAGGGCAGGGTACATCCAGCCGACGGGGCAAACGCTGCTGGCCTCAAACTGGAGCTTTATGCCGGGCACCTATCAGGGGGCGGAAGCCGGTGCAAAACTGGATTTCGATGATCGCGGCGCGCTGAGCTTCTCATACATGTGGGCCAATGAATACAAAGCGCCGTGGTATAACGAAACGGATAATTTCTACCAGAACGATGGCGTGAGCAAAATTGATTATGTCCACTCTGTGGGCGCATCGTACGACTTTAAAAACGATCTGATCCTCGAAGCCGCGTTTGGCCAGGCACAGGGCTATGTTGATCAATATTTTGCCAAAGCCAGCTATAAGTTTGACGTCGCGGGTAATCCGCTTTCCACCAGTTATCAGTTCTATGGCTCGCGCGACAAGGCCGATAACAACACCATTAATGATATTTATGACGGCACCGCGTGGCTACAGGCACTCACTTTTGGCTATACGATCGGCCCGGTAGATTTACGCCTGGAAGGGACCTGGGTCAAAGCGGATGGCCGCCAGGGCTATTTCAACTCACGTATGACGCCGCGGTATGGATCTTCCAACGGTCGCCTGGATATCTGGTGGGATAACCGCTCCGACTTTAATGCCCATAATGAGAAATCCGTCTTTGCTGGCGCTATGTATGATCTGAAAGGCTGGAATCTGCCGGGTTGGGCGGTCGGTGCATCGTATGTCTATGGCTGGGATGCCAAACCGTCCAATGTCTCCTCTGGCGACAAATATTACGATGCGGGGAATTCCATTAAAGAGTCGGCGTACAGCCTTGACCTGCTTTATACGGTGCAGGAAGGGATGGCAAAAGGCACCTTATTCAAGCTGCATTTCACCCAATATGATAACCATTCCAATATCCCGAGTTGGGGCGGTGGATATAACAACATCTTCCAGGACGAACGTGACGTGAAGTTTATCGTCATTGCGCCCCTGAATATTTTCTAATGCGAGGGAATGCCATGATGACGAAACCGATATTGCTTGCCCTGATGACGCTGGGGCTTGCCGCCTGTGTGCAACAGCCGCAGGCACCAAAGGAAGATGCGCGATTAAAAGAGGCTTATAGCGCCTGTATTACTACGGCAGAAGGTTCTCCGGAGAAAACGGCGGCGTGCAGAAGTGTGCTGGATGTCCTGCGCAAAGAGAAAGCGCACCAGCAATTTGCGCAGGAGGAGAGCGTGCGCACCCTGGATTATCAGCAGTGTCTTGAAGCGACGCATACCGGAAACGGGCAGGCGGTACAATCACGCTGTGACCAGATCTGGCAGGAGATACGCCACCATAACACGGTGAATTAACCGTCTGAAAAGGCCCGCTTCGGCGGGCTTTTTCGTGTGGTGAAAGCAGAAAATAAAAAAGCCAACCCGGAGGTTGGCTTTATAACGATGCGGGTAATTATTTATCAGCCGCTTCGTGCGCGTTTTCGTCAGTACGGCAGTCACCTTCAGCGCAGTGGCCATACAGGTAGAGACTGTGGTTCGTCAGACGAATACCATGCTTAGATGCGATTTCACGCTGACGCGCTTCAATAGAGTCATCGCTGAACTCGATCACTTTGCCGCAATCCAGGCAAATTAAGTGGTCGTGGTGATGCTGCTGCGTCAGTTCAAAGACGGATTTACCGCCTTCAAAATTATGGCGGGTCACAATCCCGGCATCGTCGAACTGGTTAAGTACACGGTACACCGTGGCCAGCCCAATCTCTTCGCCCATGTCGATCAGGCGCTTATATAGATCTTCCGCACTGACATGATGGTTCTCCGGCTCCTGAAGCACTTCCAGGATTTTTAACCGAGGAAGCGTGACTTTCAGGCCGGCCTTCTTTAATGCGGTATTGTTGTCAGTCATGCGGAATCTGTCCTGTTGCTAAACGATTCACTTCCCGTCGGGAAGCTACAAGGAATGCACCTGGGATAATGCGTCTCATTATAGAACTGCCATGCCTGAATGAAAACTGCAAGTCCTCAAGTAAAGTAAGCTTATAAAACGTGGTAGCGTCTACAAAGTCCTTTGGGCTACCCGTTTTAATCAGGGGCCATTGTACAGCGCTGGAGAAAAAAGTTAAAAAATTGTAGCAATTATTTCCATCGCTTTTATCTATTAATCCGGCGCAACCAGCAGGTTGCGCCAAACATCATCAGGCATTGAGGATGTCGTTCAGATGAAGTTCTTCAGAAATCTGTTTTACCCATTTGTCGACGCGGCCAGCGGTCAGTTCAGGCTGACGGTCTTCGTCAATGGCAAGGCCAACGAAATGGTTGTCGTCTGCCAGACCTTTTGACGCTTCAAAATGGTAACCTTCGGTCGGCCAGTGGCCTACGATAGTTGCGCCGCGCGGTTCAATAATGTCGCGAATGGTGCCCAGCGCGTCACAGAAGTACTCTGCATAGTCTTCCTGATCGCCACAGCCAAACAGAGCAACCAGTTTGCCGTTAAAATCGATATCTTCCAGCGTCGGGAAAAAGTCATCCCAGTCACACTGTGCTTCACCATAATACCAGGTCGGAATGCCAAGCAGCAGGATGTCGTAACCTTCCAGATCCTCTTTGCTGCTTTTAGCAATGTCATGCACATCGGCAACATCTTTACCAAGTTGAGCCTGGATCATCTTTGCGATGTTTTCGGTATTACCGGTATCGCTGCCGAAAAAAATGCCTGTGATTGCCATGAGTAAAATAACCTCTTGAAACTTAATGATATGGTGGTGGCGATTGGCCCACGGATAAGGGCAATCATAGCAGATCAGAGAAGCACGCGGAAACTGCAATCACGCAAGACTGCACTCTGTGCAACATGAAAGTGAATTTTTGCGATAATTCAGAGGATTTCCTGGTCGTTCAGCGCGTTAAGCTGAGCCAGCAACATCTCTTCAATCAATTCGCTCCGGCTCATTTCCCGGGCATCCGCCAGCGCGTTTAGCGCGTCGACAGCCTCGGCGTTGAGTTTTAATTCGACGCGTTTAAGCCCACGAACCTTGTCGCGTTTAAGCTGATTGCGCTTATTGATGCGCAATTGCTCGTCGCGAGAGAGCGGATTGGTTTTAGGACGTCCCGGGCGACGTTCATTCGCGAACAGATCTAATGTCGTGCGGTCCGTTTGTTCTTTAGCCATGATTTAAGAATACTACGGGAAGTACAAGCAATCGGGTCATAGCCCGGGCTGATTAGCGCGCCATCATACATCAGCGATGCGGACACGCCAACGACCGGGCGCTTTCAGGCAACCGGTCGCCGGGTTTTTAATCAGTTTGTCTTTTCAGCGAGATAACGGCGGATGGCGCGCAGAACCGCTTCTGGCTTTTCTGCATGTACCCAGTGCCCGGCACCGGCAATGACATGCGCACGTGCCTGCGGGAACTGTTGCAGCAGTTCGTCACGATACTGTTCGGTAACATAGGGCGAGTTGCCGCCAGGGATAAAGAGAGCAGGGTGGTTCCAGGCAGGCACAGTTTCCCAGCCCACTATATGGGGGTACTGATCCCACAACGCGGGCACATTGAAGCGCCACTTGCCATCGACAAACGACTTGAGCAGAAACTGTATCACCCCTTCTTCATTTATATGCTCACGCATAACGGCGGCGGCCTGCTGGCGCGTCGTGACGCCAGCGTCGGTCACCGCATTGATGGCGGCAAAGATCTCATCGTGACGGCGTACATGGTAATTGACCGGGGCAATATCGATAGCGACGAGCTTGTCGATGCGTTCCGGTGCCAGTGCGGTAAAGGCCATCACCGCTTTCCCCCCCATGGAGTGACCAACGAAAGTCGCGCGCTCAATACCGTGAGCATCAAGGGTATCCAGTAAGTCCTGTGCCATCGCCGGATAATTCATCTCCGGTGAGCGTTCGGAAAGGCCATGATTGCGCATATCAACCTGAATAATATCATGGTCATTGACGAGGTCGCGGGCAAGCACGCCAAGGTTGTCCAGGCTACCAAATAAACCGTGAACCAGCACGATGGGGGAATTGTTGTGCGATTGTTGTGCAGATTGCGCTCGGGTATTCAATTTCATGGCAAAGTTCTTTTTTTCGCTCTTTCGGATTAAGGTATTATGTTGAACATTCTGCCGTCCGGCTGCAAGGTTTTGACACACTCTGACTTTGCCGCCATCCTGGTTTGACGCTATCCGCTGTTGGGATTTGACTTTATAATCTCAATAACTTGTATTCAGAATAGACACTGCACTGGATTAAGATGAAAACGATCGAAGTTGATGATGAGCTCTACAGTTATATTGCCAGCCATACAAAGCACATTGGCGAGAGCGCATCCGACATTTTACGGCGCATGTTGAAGTTTTCCGCCGCTTCGCAGCCAGCTGCCGCTGTTCAACTCGCGAAAGAAACCCCTGCACCTGTTACGGTTGAAGAAGTGAAACCGGCTAATACGGCAAAAGATAAAGTCCGCGCGGTGCGTGAACTGCTGCTCTCTGACGAGTATGCAGAGCAGAAAAAGGCCGTTAATCGCTTTATGCTGGTGCTGTCTACACTTTACTCATTAGATAAAAAAGCTTTTGCAGAATCCACTGAGTCTCTGCATGGGCGCACCCGCGTATACTTCGCGGCGGATGAACATACCCTGTTGCAAAACGGCAATCAGACGAAGCCAAAACAGGTGCCTGATACCCCGTACTGGGTTATCACTAACACGAATACGGGTCGTAAATGCAGCATGGTGGAGCACATCATGCAATCAATGCAATTCCCGGCGGAATTGATTGAAAAGGTTTGCGGCACAATTTAATCCTTGCATAAAAAGGACCAGGCAATGGCTAACCACGAACGTGCGGGGCAACCTGCGCAACAGAGCGATTTGATTAACGTCGCCCAGCTTACTGCGCAGTACTATGTGCTGAAACCAGAAATCGGCAATGCTGAGCACGCGGTAAAATTTGGTACGTCAGGTCACCGCGGCAGCGCGGGGCGTCACAGTTTTAACGAACAACATATTCTGGCAATTGCTCAGGCTATCGCCGAAGAGCGCGCCAAAAACGGTATCACCGGTCCGTGCTATGTCGGTAAAGACACGCACGCCCTGTCTGAACCTGCCTTTATCTCTGTACTGGAAGTGCTGGCGGCGAACGGCGTTGATGTGATTGTGCAGGAAAACAATGGCTTCACGCCTACCCCTGCGGTGTCCAACGCTATTCTGGTGCACAATAAAAAAGGTGGCGCGCAGGCTGACGGTATCGTCATTACCCCGTCACATAACCCACCGGAAGATGGCGGTATCAAATACAATCCGCCAAACGGTGGCCCGGCTGATACCAACGTGACCAAAGTGGTTGAAGATCGCGCGAACGCGCTGCTGGCTGATGGCCTGAAAGGTGTGAAACGCATTACGCTGGATGCCGCACTGGCGTCCGGCCACGTGAAAGAGCAGGATCTGGTGCAGCCGTTTATCGAAGGGCTGGCCGATATCGTCGATATGGCGGCTATCCAAAAAGCGGGCCTGAAACTGGGCGTCGATCCGCTGGGCGGTTCCGGTATCGAATACTGGAAACGTATTGCGGCGTTCTACAAGCTTGACCTGACTATCGTTAACGATCAGGTTGATCAAACCTTCCGCTTTATGCACCTCGATAAAGACGGCGTGATCCGCATGGACTGCTCCTCTGAGTGTGCTATGGCCGGTTTGCTGGCGCTGCGTGACAAGTTCGACCTGGCCTTTGCCAACGACCCTGACTATGACCGTCACGGTATCGTGACGCCAGCCGGGCTGATGAATCCGAACCACTACCTGGCGGTCGCGATTAACTACCTGTTCCAGCATCGTCCGCAGTGGGGCAAAGATGTCGCCGTGGGTAAAACCCTGGTCTCTTCTGCCATGATTGACCGCGTGGTGAATGACCTGGGGCGTAAGCTGGTGGAAGTGCCGGTCGGCTTTAAATGGTTTGTTGACGGTCTGTTTGACGGCAGTTTCGGCTTCGGCGGCGAAGAGAGCGCAGGGGCCTCCTTCCTGCGTTTCGACGGCACGCCGTGGTCTACCGATAAAGACGGTATCATCATGTGCCTGCTGGCGGCGGAAATCACCGCGGTTACGGGTAAAAACCCGCAGCAACATTACGATGAGCTGGCCGCACGTTTCGGCGCGCCGAGCTATAACCGTCTGGGTGCCAGCGCAACCTCCGCACAGAAAGCGGCATTGTCCAAACTCTCTCCGGAAATGGTCAGTGCCAGCACGCTGGCGGGGGATCCCATCACCGCACGTCTGACGGCAGCACCGGGTAACGGCGCGTCTATCGGTGGTCTGAAAGTGATGACTGACAACGGCTGGTTCGCTGCCCGTCCGTCAGGTACAGAAGACGCCTACAAAATTTACTGCGAAAGCTTCCTCGGTGAAGAACACCGTAAGCTGATTGAGAAAGAAGCGGTAGAAATTGTCAGTGAAGTGCTGAAAAACGCGTAATCCTCATCAGGCCCTGTTCAGGGCCTGATTCTTTTCTACAGCATAAATCGATAGCCAATGCCGGTTTCTGTCAATAAATGGCGGGGACGTGCAGGATCGGCTTCCAGCTTCTGACGAAGATGGCCCATATAGATGCGTAAATAGTGACTATGCTCAACGGCGTTTGGTCCCCAGACCTGGCTTAACAACTGGCGTTGGGTCAACACCTTACCGTGGTTATTGAGTAACACAGCCAGCAGACGAAACTCGATAGGGGTAAGATGCAGCTCTTCACCCGCCCGCATAATACGGCGGTTGGCAAGATCAACCTGAATATCTGAAAAGCTCACCAGGGGGTCGCTTTGTTGCATACCCGCATTGCGGCGCAGCGCTACGCGCAGGCGCGCCTGCAATTCCCCGATACCAAAGGGTTTACTCAGATAATCGTCAGCCCCGGCATCCAGCGCGGCAATCTTGTCGCTCTCTTCGGTTCGCGCGGATAGCACGATAACCGGAATCTGGCTCCACTGACGCAGATCGCGGATGAAATCAATGCCATCACCGTCCGGCAGGCCTAAATCGAGGATCACAAGGTCCGGTTTGCGCGTTGCGGCTTCGATAAGGCCGCGTTGCAGTGTTTCGGCTTCCCAGGCGCGCAACCCCTCGGCTTCCAGCGCAGCACGCAGAAAACGACGTATGGCCTGTTCATCTTCAACGATGAGAACGTTAATCACAAATCCTCGGCTAATTCATCCAGTTGCGGTGGCGGTTCCAGCGGCAGTGTAACATAAAAACTGGCGCCGCCTTCCGGGCGGTTGGCGGCAGAAATCGTCCCGCCATGCACCTCGACAATCGCCTCGCAGATGGCCAGCCCTAAGCCCACGCCGGGAATTGCCGACTCTTTGCTGCCGCGTGCAAATTTAGCAAAAATCGCCTCTTCCTGCCCGGCGGGAATACCCGGCCCGTTATCCCACACTTCAAGTGTCAGCCGCGAATCATCATGTCGGGCATCGATACCGATATTCGCATTATGCCCGGCGTATTTAACGGCATTTTCCAGCAAATTAATCAGTACGCGTTCAAACAACGGCCCATCGACGTGTACCAGCATCAGCGGGTCGGGGAGGTTCAGCGCAATATGGCGCTCGCCGAGACCGGGTTCGAGGGTTTTCAGCGCGCTTCCCACCACTTCTTCCAGCGTCAGCCACTCTTTTTTAAGATTAAAACCGCCGGACTGAATGCGCGCCATATCCAGCAGATTGTTCACAAGCCGGGTGGTATTGAGCACATGCTGACGAATTTCGCTGGCCTGAGGCGCGTGTTTTGACCCTTCGCTGGCGAGGTCCAGGGTCAGGATTTCAGCCTGGCCAAACAGCACGGTAAGCGGCGTGCGCAGATCGTGAGAGAGTGCCGCCAGCAGGGAGTTGCGAATGCTTTCCCGTTCACTGGCAAGGCGTGCCTGCTCTTCGCTGGTGGCGAGCGCCTGGCGCTCCAGCGCGCTGGCCACCAGCAAGGTAAAGGTTTCCAGCAGGCGCTGCTGTTCGGGGATCATCAGCAGGCGCAAGTTTGCCGGTTCCACAATCAGTAAACCGTGTGTTTTCTGTGCGCTTTTTAATGGCAAAATCTGATAGGGCACGCCGGGGAGAGTATCGGTACCGGCACCCGCCGGCTGCCCCTTATCAAAACTCCAGCGAGCGATAGCATCATCCCACGGGCTGATGCCCTGTGTCTGGGTAACGGCGACCAGTTTTCCCGAATGATCGGGCAGCAAGACCTGGCTGCGGGCATCAAATGTTGAGCGAATAAACGCCTCACTGGTTGTGGCAATATCGGCTTCACTGCGCCCGGTAGCCAGCGCTTTCGACATCTCATACAGATGGCGCGTACGCTGTTCACGGTAGCGGGCGACGCGCGCCTGATAGCGCACACCGGCGGTGAGGTTGCCGATCACCAGGCCAACCGTCAGCATCACGCCAAACGTCAGCAGATATTGCACATCGGAAACGGCCAGCGTACCGCGCGGCGCAATAAAAAAGAGATCAAAGCTGACGACATTGATCACTGTGGCAAATGCTGACGGCCAGCGGCCATACAGCAGCGCGACCACCACCACGCCAAGCAGATAGACCATCACGAGGTTGGCGGCATCAAAGGCTATCAGCCACTGCATCGCAATCAGTGTAATGGCAGCGCACAGAGCCACGGCCACCAGACAACCTTTTAACTGGACGCGCCATTTTTCCATAAACGGACGGCTGTCGCCGGGGCGGGATGGCAGTGTGACGGGGGCGTCATCCGGCGCAATGATCACCAGATCGAGATCCGGCGCGCGGCGCGCCAGCCGGTCCGCAAAGGATTCAGCGCCAAACCAGCGTCGTTTATTGCGTCTGCCAATAAGGATTTTGCCGAGGTTATGCTCACGCGCGTAGCGCAATATGGCTTTATCTTCTGCCGGGTCGGAGAGGGTTGCGGTTTCCGCGCCCAGCTCCTGCGCCAGGTGTAATGAGGCGAGGATCGCCCGACGCTGTTGTTCGGGCAAACGGTGCAGGGCAGGGGTTTCCACATACACCGCGTGCCAGACACTGCCCAGTTTTGCCGCAAGACGGGCAGCGGTGCGGATAAGTTTTTCGTTACCAGAACCGTGACCGACACAAAGCAGGATCGCGTCGCGCGTATGCCAGACTTTTTCATCCCCAAGACGGTCGCGCCAGGCGCGCATCTGGTCGTCAACGCGGTCGGCTGTACGGCGCAGGGCCAGTTCACGCAAGGCGATGAGGTTGCCTTTGCGAAAGAAATGCTCGATAGCGCGTTCGGCCTGACCGCCAATATAGACTTTGCCTTCGTGCAGGCGCTGGCGTAAATCGTCTGGCGGAAGGTCGACCAGCACAATTTCGTCCGCAGCGTCAAAGAAGGGGTCGGGTACTGTTTCGCGCACCTGTACACCGGTGACGCCACTGACCACATCATTCAGACTTTCCAGATGTTGCACATTCACGGTGGTCAGCACATCGATGCCCGCTTCCAGCAGCTCTTCCACATCCTGCCAGCGTTTCGGATGACGGGAGCCAGGCGCGTTGCTGTGCGCCAGCTCGTCCATCAGTATCAATGCCGGACGCCGCGCAAGGGCGGCGTCAAGGTCAAACTCCTGAATCAGGCGAGCGCGATGGGCAATACGCCTTGGCGGCAGCACCGCCAGCCCATTGAGCAGGGCGGCGGTCTCTTTGCGCCCGTGGGTTTCCACCACGCCCACCAGAATATCCAGCCCCTGTGCCCGTAGCCGCTGTGCTTCCTGCAACATGGCAAACGTCTTCCCTACGCCAGCACAGGCACCGAAGAAGATTTTCAGTTTGCCACGATGATCCGTCGCCGCATGTTCCAGCAGTCTGTCGGGGTCCGGGCGCAAAGGCTCGTCTGTCATGACTTATTTATCCTTGAGCGCATCCAGCGCCAGATTCAGTTCAACGATATTCACCACCGGCTGGCCAATAAAATCGAAAAGCGGGTGAGTGGTGTTTTGTTCTACTAACCGGGCAACGGTCTGTGCGGGCAGATTGCGTGCCTGGGCAACACGCGGGATTTGCCATTCCACAGCCTGCGGCGTCAGATTGTTGTCCAGACCGCTGGCCGATGTTGTTATCAGTTCCACCGGCACACGGGCGTCAGCCTGTGGGTTTTCCTGACGCAACTGGGCAACGCGCGCAGCCACTTCTTTATCCAGCTCCGGGTTACTGGCCGCCAGATTACTCCCACCGGACGCCATCGGATTATAAGGCGCATCGGCGGTGGCGGAAGGGCGGCCATGAAAATATCCCGCTGCGGTGAAATTCTGCCCAATCAGGCGCGAGCCGCGAACCCCATTGTCTCCCTCACGAATAAGCGAACCGTTGGCCTGTGTCTGAAATAACCACTGCCCCAGCGCCGTAGTAACCAGCGGGTAAAGCCCGCCGGTAATCAACGTCAGTACAATTAAGAGTACAAATGCCGGACGAATCAAAGCCATTTTTTTATCCCTCTTACACCAGGCCGAACAGGGTCAGCAGCAGGTCAATAATCTTGATGCCGATAAACGGCACCACCAGTCCGCCCAACCCATAAACCCACAGATTGCGGCGCAGCATGGCGGAGGCGGTCAACGGTTTGTAGCTCACCCCTTTCAACGCCAGCGGGATCAAAAAGACAATGATCAGGGCATTGAAAATAACCGCACTCAGAATGGCCGATGCCGGGGAGTGAAGGTGCATCACATTCAGCGCATTGAGCTGCGGGTAGGTGGCGGCAAAAGCCGCGGGGATGATGGCAAAATATTTCGCCACGTCGTTGGCGATGCTGAATGTGGTCAACGAACCACGGGTCATCAGCATCTGCTTGCCGATATGCACCACCTCAATCAGCTTGGTGGGGTTAGAGTCCAGATCCACCATGTTGCCGGCCTCTTTCGCGGCCTGGGTCCCAGAGTTCATAGCAACCGCAACATCCGCCTGCGCCAGTGCCGGGGCGTCGTTAGTGCCATCCCCGGTCATCGCCACCAGACGGCCTTCTGACTGATACTGGCGAATCAGCGCCAGTTTTGCTTCCGGGGTTGCTTCGGCCAGGAAATCATCCACCCCGGCTTCGGCGGCGATAGCGGCGGCAGTAAGACGGTTATCCCCGGTGATCATGACCGTCTTGATGCCCATTTTTCGCAGTTGGGCGAAACGCTCTTTGATGCCGCCTTTGACGATATCCTTGAGTGAAATCACACCCAGGACACGTGCCCCTTCCGCCACCACCAGCGGTGTGGCCCCGAGACGCGCCACCTGTTCCACACGCTGCTCGACATCGGCCGGGAACTGACCGTTGTTAGCCTCAATGTGACGACGAATGGCATCCACTGAGCCTTTGCGGATCATGCGCCCTTGCACGTTAATGCCACTCATACGGGTCTGCGCGGTAAAGGGGACAAACGTCGCCTGCAGACTTTGTACATCCCGTTCACGCAGGTTAAAGCGCTGCTTTGCCAGTATCACAATGCTGCGGCCTTCCGGCGTTTCATCCGCCAGCGAAGAGAGTTGCGCAGCATCGGCCAGGGTTTTTTCATCCACACCGTTTGCAGGCAGGAACTCGGAGGCCTGGCGGTTACCGAGTGTGATGGTGCCGGTTTTATCCAGCAGCAGTACGTCGACATCACCTGCGGCTTCTACGGCGCGCCCGCTGGTGGCAATCACATTGGCGCCGAGCATACGGCTCATCCCGGCGACGCCGATGGCCGACAGCAAACCGCCGATGGTGGTCGGGATCAGGCAGACCAGCAGGGCCACAAGAACGGTGACGCTGACCGGCGTGCCGCCGTAGACCGAGAATGGCCACAGGGTGGCGGTCGCCAGCAGGAAGACAATGGTCAGTGCCACCAGCAGAATGGTCAGCGCGATCTCATTGGGCGTCTTACGGCGCTGGGCACCTTCCACCATGGCAATCATCCGGTCAAGGAAGGTTTCGCCAGGGTTAACGCTACACTGAATCACCAGCCAGTCGGAGAGAATGCGCGTACCGCCCGTCACCGAGGCGAAATCGCCGCCGGACTCGCGGATAACCGGCGCGGACTCCCCGGTAATGGCGCTTTCATCCACCGACGCGCCGCCCTCAATGACTTCCCCGTCGCAGGGAATAATATCGCCCGCTTCCACCAGTACCACGTCACCTTTACGCAAATCAGCGGCGGGAATGTGGTCGATTTGTGCATCATGCTGCGGTGCGCGTAATTTGCGGGCGAAGGCCGTTTTCTTCACTCCTTTCAGGCTGTTGGCCTGCGCTTTACTGCGACCTTCCGCCAGCGCTTCTGCGAAGTTGGCGAACAGTACGGTAAACCACAGCCACAGACTGACCGCGCCGGTAAACCAGGCGCTGCCGTCGAGATACCCGCTCGCCATCGCAATCGCCAGCAGCGTGGTCAGCACGCTGCCAATCCAGACGATAAACATAACCGGATTGCGCCACTGGATATGCGGGCTCAGTTTGGTAATGGAATCAATCAGCGCCTGACGCACCAGCGTCGGTTCGAGCAGGGCCATTTGTTTGCGACTCATGACAAATACTCCGCAAATCAGCGTAAAGAGAGGTATTCCGCCACCGGACCCAGGGCCAGTGCAGGAATAAAGGTCAGGGCACCAACCAGCAGTACGGTACCGATCAGCAGGCCGATAAACAGCGCGCCGTGCGTCGGAAGCGTCCCGGTACTGGCGGGCTGGATTTTCTTGTTGACCAGTGACCCGGCAATTGCCATGACCGGCACAATGATGCCGAAGCGACCAATGAACATGCAGAACGCCAGCAGGCAGTTCCAGAACGGCGTATTCGCGCTCAGGCCAGCAAAGGCGCTGCCGTTGTTATTCGCAGCAGAGGAGACGGCATACAGCACTTCGCTAAAACCGTGGATACCCGGGTTGAGCATGCCGCTGCGTCCCGCCTCGGTCATCATTGCCAGCGCGGTGCCAATCAACACAAGGGCAGGGGTGACGAGGATCGCCAGCGCGGTCATTTTCATTTCGCGCACATCGATCTTTTTGCCGAGGTATTCCGGGGTACGGCCAATCATCAGCCCGGCAATAAACACCGCCAGCAATACAAACAGCAACATGCCGTACAAGCCGGAGCCCACGCCGCCAAACACCACCTCGCCGATTTGCATCAGCCACATGGGCACCATCCCGCCCAGCGCGGTAAAGGAGTCATGCATGGCGTTAACGGCACCGCAGGAGGCGGATGTGGTGATGACCGCAAAAAGGCTACTGGCAAGAATGCCGAAGCGGCTCTCTTTCCCTTCCATATTGATGGCGCTATCACCGCCTAATGTCAGGAAGTGCGGATTACCCTGCGATTCGGCCCACATGACCACGGCAACGCAAATGACGAAGATTATCGACATCGCCCACAAAATGGCGTGTCCCTGGCGGCGATCGCTGACAGCATCACCAAAGGCGAAGCACAGCGCCGCCGGGATTAAGAAGATCGCCAGCATCTGCAGGAAGTTGGTTAACGCCGTAGGGTTTTCAAACGGGTGCGAGGAGTTGGCATTAAAGAAGCCGCCGCCGTTGGTTCCCAGCATTTTAATGGCTTCCTGCGAGGCAACAGGCCCCATCGGTAATAGCTGTTTTGCCCCTTCAAGGGAGGTAAAAGGCTGATAGGGCAGGACGTTTTGCAGAGCGCCTTGTTGAATAAAGATCAGCGCAAGGATCAGCGACAGTGGCAGCAGCACCCACAGGGTAATGCGGGTTAAATCGACCCAGGCATTTCCGAGCGTCGTCACGCTATGGCGAGAAAATGCGCGGATCAGGGCGAAAATGACCGCAATACCGGTAGCGGCGGAGAGGAAGTTTTGTACCGTGAGCCCCACCATCTGGCTGAAATAACTCAGAGTGGTTTCACCCGAATAGGATTGCCAGTTGGTGTTGGTCACGAAACTCACGGCGGTGTTCAGCGCCAGATGCCATGACAAGCCAGGGAACTGTTGCGGGTTAAAAGGCAGGATGCCCTGCAACATCAGCATGAGGAACAACAGTACCAGCCCGAAAATGTTGAGCCACAATATCGCCATCAGATACTGGAACCAGCCCATTTCGCGGGAATCAATCCCCATCATCCGCCATAGACCGGTTTCCAGAGTGGATACGCCAGGAAGGGAAGCGCCGACGATCATCTTCGCCAGTAACGTCCCGAGCGGGCGAGCAAGAATAAACAGGACCAGTAAAAAGCTGGCAATCAGTAAAAACGCCTGGGCTGCCATCAGAAAGCCTCCGCGTTAATCAGGGCATAGACCAGATAGCCCAACAACAGGAAAACCAGCACGATGCCGGTTACGACGCCTGCACTCACAATCCACCTCCAGGTGTTTTAGGGATTGCAGTGAGGGTAGGATTTTGCGTGCAAAGATTTCGCAAAAATCAGCCGGGCGGGTGTAAAAAAAATATAAAAATGAATAAAACCATATTTTAACTAATGGTTAGTATTAATTTAACTTTTATGTAACTTAATTACGGCGTGAATGTAAATAACGCCAGAAATGGCAAAAAAAAGTGGTCGGATGAGTAGTAAAATTACAAACAAAACGGTACTATTTTAACCAGATTCAGATGCGCCCCACAGGATCCGTCAAGGATCTCTGTCATGGGGGAACATTTTTCCGGTGAATGTTACCGGCCAACAAAGGGGAGAGAATTATGACCGTATATAAAACATTTCCAGTTCATATCGTCCTGATGCGTCGCATTTTCGCCGTGCTGGCTGGCGTACTGGCATTGCCGGTAATGATGTTCTGGAAAGACCGCGCACGTTTTTACAGCTATCTGCATCGCGTCTGGGCTAAAACCAGCGATAAACCGGTTTGGATGGCTCAGGCCGAAAAAGTGACCTGCGATTTTTATTGATCAATTGATTACACTCAGCAATAAAAAAACCGCTACGTTTTTGACGTAGCGGTTTTTTTTTTACGTTTACAGGAGCCGCAACCCATCGGTGAAAGTCGTGAATCCTGTGCAGGGCGATGCATGTTCATTCGTCAGATTATGTGCGTCATCCTGCTGGCGCGTTACGCTCACCCGCTACACTTAACCCACGCTGTTGTTTTGAGGCGTAAGCTCTGCTTGCACTCGCAACCTTCCTTTAACACACTATCGACATTTTCTGACGGATATCTGTTACCTGGAGAGTTATGACCACCCATCTGGTCTGGTTTCGCGCGGATTTGCGCGTACATGATAATTATGCCCTCGCTGCCGCCTGCAATAATCGCGACGCCAGTGTCAAAGCCCTCTTTATTGCCACGCCGGGACAGTGGAAAAAACATGCGATGGCCCCACGGCAGGCTGCATTTCTCGCCACTCACCTCAACGCGCTCCAGCAGGCACTGGCGGAGAGAGGTATTCCGTTAATTTACCGGGAAGTAGACGATTTTGCCGCCAGTGTTGATACCGTGGCGACGGTGTGCGCTGAAGAAAAGGTCAGCCATCTTTTCTATAACTACCAGTACGAAGTGAACGAACGCCAGCGTGACGCGGCGGTGGAAAAGGCGCTTGTCGATGTCGCCTGCCAGGGATTTGATGACAGCGTAATGCTGGCGCCAGGCAGCGTTGTGACCGGCAATCATGAAATGTACAAAGTCTTTACACCCTATAAAAACGCCTTTTTGCGGCGGCTGAAAGATGAGCTACCCGCATGCATTGGCGCACCAGATGTTCGGACGGGGGGCGCATTAGACGGGGCGCTTGCGACATTGACGTTTGATTATCCGCAAGAAGAATTTGATTCAACCCTGTTTGCGGTGGATGAAAAAACGGCAATTCAACGCCTGCGCGCTTTTTGCCAGCAGCACGCCGCCGCTTACGAGCAACAGCGGGATTTTCCTGCAATTGAAGGTACCAGCCGCCTTTCTGCCTGCCTGGCGTTAGGGGTTCTTTCGCCGCGACAATGTTTGCATCGTCTGCTGGCCGAGCAGCCCGATGCCTTGAACGGCGGCGCTGGATCCGTATGGTTAAACGAGCTGATCTGGCGGGAGTTTTATCGCCATTTGATGACTTATCATCCTGATCTATGTAAGCATCGTCCTTTCATTTCGTGGACGGATAAGGTGCAATGGAAAGACCATCCGGAGCAGCTTCGCGCCTGGGAGGAGGGGAGAACGGGTTATCCGATTGTGGATGCGGCCATGCGCCAGTTGAAGAGCACTGGCTGGATGCATAACCGCTTGCGGATGATCGTTGCCAGCTTTCTGGTCAAAGATCTCTTGCTCGACTGGCGTTTGGGCGAGCGTTATTTTATGACGCAACTTGTCGATGGTGACCTGGCTGCGAATAACGGCGGCTGGCAGTGGGCGGCGTCGACAGGGACAGATGCCGCACCTTATTTCCGTATTTTTAACCCTACGACTCAGGGGGAACGGTTTGATAGCGATGGCGAATTTATTCGGCGGTGGATCCCTGAACTTGCTGCTGTGCCGGGTAAGGCGATTCACGACCCCTGGACATGGGCGGATAAAAGAGGCATTTCTCTCAATTATCCGCGCCCGATAGTGGAACACAAACAGGCACGGGCTGCGACGCTTGCGGCCTATGAAGCCGCCCGTAAACCGTAAAGAGAGTGACGATGAAAAATACCGAACTGGAAAAACTGATCAACGAAAAACTCAACAGTGCGGCGTTCAGCGATTACGGTCCGAATGGCCTACAGGTTGAGGGACGCGAAACCGTCAAAAAAATCATCACCGGTGTAACGGCAAGCCAGGCATTGCTTGATGAAGCGGTATGCCAGGAAGCCGACGCGGTGATTGTGCACCATGGTTATTTCTGGAAAAACGAACCGGCGATCATTCGTGGCATGAAGCGCAATCGCCTGAAAACGCTGCTGGCGAATGATATCAACCTCTACGGCTGGCATCTGCCGCTGGATGCGCACCCGGAGCTGGGCAATAACGTCCAGTTGGCCTCGCTGCTGGGGATCACGGTGATGGGCACCGTTGACGGTGACGCGCTGCTGCCGTGGGGTGAACTGGCAATGCCGGTACCGGGGCTGGAACTGGCATCCTGGATTGAAGCGCGTCTTGGGCGCAGGCCGCTGTGGAGCGGTGATACCGGGCCCGAGCTGATTAAGCGCGTCGCCTGGTGCACCGGCGGTGGTCAAGGCTTTATCGATAACGCTGCCCGTTTTGGCGTTGACGCGTTTATTACCGGAGAAGTCTCTGAGCAAACCATTCACTCGGCGCGTGAGCAGAACCTGCATTTTTACGCGGCAGGTCATCATGCCACCGAGCGCGGCGGTATTCGTGCATTGAGCGAATGGCTGACGGAGAATACCGATCTGGACGTGACATTTATTGATATTCCGAATCCGGCATAAGGAGCGGGACAGTGCAGAGAGCACGTTGTTATCTGTTAGGTGAAACGGCGGTGGTGCTAGAGCTGGAGCCTCCCGTCACATTGGCGACGCAAAAACGTATCTGGCGCTTAACGCAGCGTCTGGCGGATGTGCCCGATGTGGTTGAAGCTATTCCTGGAATGAATAACATCACCGTGGTATTGCGCGATCCGCAAACCCTGGCGCTGGATGCCATTGAGCGTTTACAGCGCTGGTGGGAAGAGAGCGAAGCGCTGGAGCCTGAATCGCGCATAATCGATATCCCGGTCATTTATGGCGGCGAAGCCGGGCCGGATCTGCCTGATGTGGCGCGCCATACCGGGCTGACGCAGAAACAGGTCGTTGAGTTGCACTCTTCCATTGATTATGTGGTGTGGTTTTTAGGATTCCAGCCGGGCTTCCCATATCTGGGCGGTCTGCCCGAAAACCTCGCCACGCCGCGTCGCGCCGAACCTCGCGTGCGCGTGCCTGTCGGATCTGTTGCCATTGGCGGGGCGCAAACGGGGATCTATCCGCTCGAAACACCGGGCGGCTGGAACCTGATTGGCCGCACCGAACTGCCGCTGTTTAACCCGTCGCTTTCAGAACCTGTATTGCTTCGCCCCGGTGACACACTGCGGTTTATCCCGCGTAAGGAGGGCATATGCTGAAAATTCTTCGTGCGGGTATCTACACCACAATCCAGGCAGGTAAACGTGTGGGGCTGCGGCAATCCGGCGTCAGCTATTGTGGCGCGCTGGATGGCCCGGCGCTGCACATCGCCAACGCGCTGGTCGGTAACGACGGCGATGCCCCAGGCCTTGAGATAACGCTCGGTCAGTGTGAAGTGCAGTTTAACGAAGCGACGTGGTTTGCGCTGACGGGCGCGGGGTGTGAAGCCAAACTTGACGGCAAAGCTGTCTGGACGGGCTGGCGCTACCCGGTCCAGGCTGGGCAAAAACTGGTACTGAAACGACCGCAGCACGGCATGCGCAGTTATCTGGCCGTGGCCGGTGGCTTGAACGTGCCGGAAGTCCTGGGCTCCTGCAGTACGGATTTAAAAACCGGGCTAGGTGGGCTGGAAGGCCGCTTACTGCGTGATGGCGACGAAATCCCGTTGCGGGCTGTTACGCAGAACTTTAAAGGGCCACAAGGGGTGAAGCAGTTGCTTTGGGGCAACCGCATTCGCGCACTGCCAGGGCCGGAGTATCGGGAGTTTGATCAGCACTCGCAGGAGGCCTTCTGGCGCGTGCCATGGCATCTCGACCCGCAAAGTAACCGTATGGGATACCGTTTGCAGGGCCATAAGTTAATACGTGCCACCGATCGCGAGCTGATGTCGCACGGGCTGTTACCCGGCGTGGTACAGGTGCCGCCGAATGGGCAACCCATCGTGTTAATGAATGATGCTCAGACAACGGGCGGTTACCCACGGATCGCCTGCATTATCGAGGCCGACATGTACCATCTGGCGCAGATCCCTCTTGGGCATCCTATCCATTTTGTCCCCTGTACGCTGGAAGAGGCGCTGGCGGCGCGCCAGGATCAGCAACGTTACCTGGAACAACTGTCGTGGCGGCTGCGTAATGAAAATTGATTTAAACGCCGATCTGGGGGAAGGGTGCGGCAATGATGCCGCGCTCCTGAAACTGGTCTCCTCAGCCAATATCGCCTGTGGCTTTCATGCGGGCGATGCGCAAACCATGCGCGAATGTGTACAGGAGGCTTTGAAAAATGGCGTGGCGGTGGGGGCACACCCGAGCTTTCCTGACCGGGAGAATTTTGGCCGCACGGCGATGCAATTACCCCCACAGACCGTCTACGCGCAGACGCTTTACCAGTGCGGCGCGCTGGCGGCGATTGTGCGTGCCGAAGGGGGGCGTATGGTTCATGTCAAACCGCACGGCATGCTGTATAACCAGGCCGCCGTCGATCCCATGCTGGCGGAAGCTATCGCCCGCGCGGTGTGCGACTGTGACCCGGCGTTGATTCTGGTCGGTCTTGCGGGCAGTGAGCTTATTCGCGCCGCAAAACACCTTCAACTTACCACGCGTGAGGAAGTGTTTGCCGATCGCGGTTATCAGGACGATGGCACGCTGGTGCCACGTTCACAGCCGGGGGCACTGATTACCGATGACGAGGCCGCGCTGACGCAAACGCTGGGGATGGTCTTATCCGGTAATGTTAAAAGCATCAACGGGCGTGATGTTGCGCTGCGTGCGCAAACCGTCTGCCTGCATGGCGACGGTGAACATGCGCTGGCATTTGCCCGTCGCCTGCGTGAAGCATTCGATCGGTCTGGTATTGTCGTGAGTGCAGAAAATTAAAAGGATGTTGTGATGCCAGAAGGTCCTGAAATTCGCCGTGCAGCAGACAGTCTTGAAGCGGCCATCAAAGATAAACCGCTCACGGATGTTTGGTTTGCCTTTCCCCATCTTCACTCTTTCGCGCCGACGCTGGTTGGCGAATGCGTTGAACGCATTGAAACCCGGGGTAAAGCGTTGCTGACCCACTTTTCCAATGGCATGACGATGTACAGCCACAATCAGTTGTACGGCGTCTGGCGGGTGGTTGAAGCGGGAGAGGTGACAGAAACCAACCGCGTGCTGCGTGTCCGGCTGGCGGCAAAAGACAAAGCCATTTTGCTCTATAGTGCCTCTGACATCGAGATACTGACCGCCGACGAACTGGCCGTTCATCCTTTCTTACAGCGCGTAGGACCGGATGTGCTGGATATGTCACTGACCGTCGAACAGGTCAAATCGCGGTTATTATCTCCCCGATTTTGTCGTCGCCAGTTTTCCGGTTTGCTGCTTGATCAGGCGTTTCTTGCCGGACTGGGGAACTACTTGCGCGTGGAAATCCTGTGGCATGCCGCCCTTGCGCCGCAGCATAAAGCGATTGATCTCAATGAGGACCAACTCGACACGCTGGCCCAGGCGCTTCTCGACATTCCGCGCCTTTCCTACCAGACGCGCGGCAGGGTGGATGAAAACCACCATCACGGGGCGCTATTTCGCTTTAACGTTTTTCACCGGGCCGGGCAGGTCTGCGAGCGCTGCGGGGGGATAATCGAAAAATCGACCCTCTCTTCGCGTCCGTTTTATGGGTGTCCGGGGTGTCAGAAGTAATTCTGCTTAGCCGGGCCACTGGTTTTGGCGTTAATTCTTTGCCGCCAGACGGCAGCCAATAAAAAACCCGCCGCAGCGGGTTTTTTACTATCAGCAGTTTAGTGCTTTTCGAGATCGGTTTTGAAATCGCGTTTTTCATAACCGGTGTACAACTGACGCGGACGGGCAATTTTAATGCCGTCGTCGTGCATTTCGTTCCAGTGTGCAATCCAGCCCACGGTACGCGCCATCGCGAAGATAACGGTAAACATGGAAGACGGAATGCCCATCGCTTTAAGGATGATACCGGAGTAGAAGTCCACGTTCGGGTACAGCTTACGCTCGATGAAGTACGGGTCGTTGAGCGCGATATGCTCAAGTTCCATTGCCACTTCCAGCAGATCGTCTTTGGTACCCAGCTCACGCAATACTTCATGGCAGGTTTCACGCATAACGGTCGCGCGCGGGTCATAGTTCTTGTAGACACGGTGACCGAAGCCCATCAGACGGAACGAATCGTTCTTATCTTTGGCGCGACGCAGGAATTCCGGAATGTGTTTAACGGTGCTGATCTCTTCGAGCATTTTCAGCGCGGCTTCGTTCGCGCCGCCGTGCGCCGGCCCCCACAGGGAAGCAATACCCGCGGCGATACAGGCAAACGGGTTCGCACCCGAGGAGCCTGCGGTACGGACGGTGGAAGTTGAGGCGTTCTGCTCATGGTCAGCGTGCAGGATCAGGATGCGGTCCATTGCACGTTCCAGCACCGGGTTCACTTCATAGCTTTCGCACGGAGTGGCGAACATCATATGCAGGAAGTTACCAGCGTAGGAGAGGTCGTTACGCGGATAAACGAAAGGCTGACCGATAGAATATTTGTAACACATCGCTGCCACAGTTGGCATTTTGGACAGCAGGCGGAAGGCTGCAATCTCACGGTGACGCGGATTGTTCACATCCAGAGAGTCATGGTAGAACGCCGCCAGCGCGCCGGTGACGCCGCACAGAACCGCCATCGGATGAGAGTCACGACGGAAGCCATGGAACAAACGGGTAATCTGCTCGTGAATCATTGTGTGGCGAGTGACGGTGAGTTTGAACTCATCGTATTGCTCCTGCGTCGGTTTTTCGCCGTACAGCAGGATATAGCAGACTTCGAGATAGTTGGAATCGGTGGCCAGTTGGTCGATCGGGAAACCACGATGCAACAGGATACCTTCGTCGCCATCAATGAAGGTGATTTTGGATTCGCATGATGCGGTAGAGGTGAAACCTGGGTCAAAAGTGAATACACCTTTTGAACCGAGACTACGGATATCAATAACATCCTGACCGAGCGTGCCCTTTAGCACATCCAGTTCAATAGCAGCGTCACCATTATAGGTGATGTTTGCTTTTTTATCAGCCATTTACGGTCTCCTTAGCGCCTTATTGCTTAAGACTACCTGTTACCGGATTTGCATTCAAACTGCCTTTTAACGCTACCAGATTATTATTTGGCTCGCTGCTCTGATGAGAGGAAAAACCAGGGTACAGAGCGATGGGCGCTAGCAGGTACACATTGAAAGTACAGTCAAAACAGCAACAAATCAGGTTCTTAGCAGTCGGATTTTGTCAAACCTGCTATCACTAATAACTGTCCTGATTAATTCGGTCAACTTCATCACACTGTTGCATAACTTATTTGCAGGTGAAAGATAGACCCCATAACTTTTGCGAATTATATCTCTCTTCTGATGAAGTTTGTAACAAGAATGTTTAACTTTTGTCAAATCAGATGATTAAATTTTAAAATAATGTTGTTATCGTGACCATGATCACTGTTCAGCATAAAACCCGACAAACTATATGTAGGATAATTGTAATGATTTTGTGAACGACCTATACTGCCGCCAGGTCTCCGGAATACCCTGCAATCCCGAGCCACCCAGCGTTGTAACCTGTCGTTTCGCATCTGGAAGCTGAAATTTTGCATTACGCGCAGTTATAGAAAAGGACGCTGTCTGACCCGCAAGCAGACCGGAGGAAGGAAACTATAAGAACAGCATGTGGGCGTTATTCATGATAAAAAATGTGAAAAAACAAAGACCTGTTAATCTGGATCTCGCAACGATCCGGTTTCCTGTTACGGCAATAGCGTCCATTCTTCACCGCGTTTCCGGCGTCATCACCTTTGTGGCGGTCGGTATCCTGCTGTGGTTACTGGGCCTGTCGCTGTCATCCGAAGAAGGCTTCCAGTCTGCCTCCGCTATTATGAGTGGTTTTTTTGTTAAATTCATTTTGTGGGGCATTCTGACTGCACTGGCTTACCACGCGGTTGGCGGTATTCGCCACATGCTGATGGATTTTGGCTGGCTGGAAGAAACTTTTGAGGCAGGAAAACGTTCCGCCAACGTGTCATTTGCAATTACTGTCGTGCTTTCACTTCTCGCAGGAGTCCTCGTATGGTAAGCAACGCCTCCGCATTAGGACGCAACGGCGTACATGACTTCATTCTGGTCCGTGCTACCGCAATCGTCCTGACGCTCTATATCATCTATATGGTCGGTTTTTTCGCTATCACTGGGGATATTACCTGGCAAGTCTGGACAGGCTTCTTCTCATCCGCCTTCACGAAAGTCTTCACCCTGCTGGCACTGTTCTCCATTTTGATTCATGCCTGGATTGGCATGTGGCAGGTGTTGACCGACTACGTTAAACCGCTGGCTGTGCGCCTGATTCTGCAACTGGCTATTGTCGTTGCACTCGCGGCTTACGTTATTTATGGATTCGTTGTGGTGTGGGGTGTGTGATGAAACTGCCAGTCAGAGAATTTGATGCTGTCGTTATTGGCGCAGGCGGCGCAGGTATGCGCGCGGCGTTACAAATTTCCCAAAGCGGCCAGACCTGTGCGCTGCTTTCTAAAGTTTTTCCAACCCGTTCTCACACTGTATCCGCTCAAGGCGGCATTACGGTAGCGCTGGGCAATACCCACGAAGATAACTGGGAATGGCACATGTACGATACGGTAAAAGGTTCCGATTACATCGGCGACCAGGATGCCATTGAATATATGTGTAAAACCGGTCCGGAAGCCATTCTGGAACTGGAACATATGGGCCTGCCGTTTTCGCGTCTCGATGATGGCCGCATCTACCAGCGTCCGTTCGGCGGCCAGTCAAAAAATTTCGGTGGCGAGCAGGCTGCACGTACCGCAGCGGCGGCTGACCGTACCGGTCACGCGTTATTGCATACGCTTTATCAGCAAAACCTTAAAAACCACACTACTATTTTTTCCGAGTGGTACGCGCTGGATCTGGTGAAAAACCAGGATGGTGCAGTCGTCGGTTGTACCGCGCTGTGCATTGAAACCGGTGAAGTGGTTTACTTCAAAGCCCGTGCGACCGTACTGGCAACGGGCGGCGCGGGTCGTATTTACCAGTCCACCACCAATGCGCACATCAATACCGGCGACGGTGTCGGGATGGCGCTACGTGCCGGTGTGCCGGTGCAGGATATGGAAATGTGGCAGTTCCACCCGACCGGTATCGCCGGGGCGGGGGTGCTGGTCACCGAAGGTTGCCGCGGTGAAGGCGGCTATCTCTTAAACAAACATGGTGAGCGTTTCATGGAGCGCTATGCGCCGAACGCAAAAGACCTGGCGGGTCGTGATGTGGTGGCACGTTCCATCATGATCGAAATCCGTGAAGGTCGTGGCTGTGACGGTCCGTGGGGGCCACACGCCAAACTGAAACTCGACCACCTTGGTAAAGAGGTGCTGGAGTCGCGTTTGCCTGGAATTCTGGAGCTGTCCCGTACTTTTGCGCACGTCGATCCTGTAAAAGAGCCGATCCCGGTGATCCCGACCTGCCACTATATGATGGGCGGGATCCCGACCAAAGTGACCGGTCAGGCGCTGACGGTGAACGCGCAGGGCGAAGATGTGGTGATCCCAGGCCTGTTCGCAGTGGGCGAAATTGCCTGCGTATCGGTGCACGGTGCCAACCGTCTGGGCGGCAACTCCCTGCTTGACCTTGTGGTCTTTGGTCGTGCGGCAGGTCTGCATCTGCAAGAGTCTATCGCTGAGCAGGGCGTACTGCGCGATGCGAGTGAATCTGACATTGAAGGTTCGCTGGAGCGTCTCAACCGTTGGAACAACAACCGTTCAGGTGAAGATCCGGTGACCATTCGTAAAGCGTTGCAGGAATGTATGCAACATAACTTCTCGGTCTTCCGTGAAGGCGACGCGATGGCGAAAGGTCTTGAGCAACTGAAAGTCATTCGCGAACGCCTGAAAAATGCCCGTCTGGATGACACCTCCAGTGAATTTAACACCCAGCGTGTTGAGTGCCTGGAGCTGGATAACCTGATGGAAACCGCGTACGCGACGGCGGTATCTGCCAACTTCCGTACCGAGAGCCGTGGCGCGCATAGCCGCTTCGACTTCCCGGAGCGTGATGATGAAAACTGGCTGTGCCATTCCCTGTATCTGCCAGAGACGGAATCCATGACGCGCCGTAGCGTCAACATGGAACCGAAACTGCGTCCGGCTTTCCCGCCGAAGATTCGTACTTACTAATGCGGAGACAGGAAAATGAAATTCGAGTTTTCAATTTATCGCTATAACCCGGATGTTGACGACGCTCCGCGCATGCAGGATTACACCCTGGAAGGGGAAGAAGGTCGTGACATGATGCTGCTCGATGCGTTGATGCAGCTAAAAGAAAAAGACCCGAGTCTCTCTTTCCGTCGCTCCTGTCGCGAAGGGGTATGCGGTTCAGACGGCCTCAACATGAACGGGAAAAACGGTCTGGCGTGTATTACGCCGCTGTCGGCGCTGGGCAACGGTAAGCAGAAGATTGTGATTCGCCCACTGCCGGGGCTGCCGGTAATCCGTGATTTGGTTGTGGACATGGGGCAATTCTATGCCCAATATGAGAAGATTAAGCCTTACTTATTGAATAATGGGCAAAATCCACCTGCGCGTGAGCATCTGCAAATGCCCGAACAGCGTGAAAAACTCGATGGGCTGTACGAATGTATCCTTTGTGCATGCTGCTCCACGTCCTGTCCGTCGTTCTGGTGGAATCCGGATAAGTTTATCGGCCCAGCCGGTCTGCTGGCCGCGTATCGCTTCCTGATTGACAGTCGTGATACCGAGACCGATAACCGCCTGGAAGGGCTGAGTGATGCTTTCAGCGTATTCCGCTGCCATAGCATTATGAACTGCGTCAGTGTCTGTCCGAAGGGACTGAACCCGACGCGTGCCATCGGTCATATTAAGTCGATGTTGTTGCAACGTAGTGCGTAATTCAGAGGGGCGCTTTTCCCCTCACCCTAACCCTCTCCCCTAAGGGGAGAGGGAATAGATTGCAGGAGACCTTTAAAAACTGCCGCACGTTCTTCCCCCTCTCCCTCCGGGAGAGGGCAGGGGTGAGGGAAAATATTCAGACAGTTTTTAAAGGTTCCTTCGCGGGCCAACAAAGAGAAGAGCTCGCAAGTGAACCCCGGGACGTGTGCGCCCTGCCGCGCGCGTTGTAGTTATCCACGGCGAAGTAAGCATAACAATGCTTAAGGGATCACGATGCAGAACAGCGCTTTGAAAGCCTGGCTGGACTCTTCTTACCTCTCTGGTTCGAACCAGAGCTGGATAGAACAGCTCTATGAAGACTTCTTAACCGATCCTGACTCGGTAGATGCGACATGGCGTTCCATGTTTGAAGAGTTACCAGGCACCGGAGTGAAACCGGATCAATTCCATTCCAAAACACGTGATTATTTCCGTCGTCTGGCGAAGGATGCCTCACGTTACTCTTCCTCCATTTCTGACCCTGACACCAATGCGAAGCAGGTAAAAGTCCTGCAGCTCATTAACGCCTATCGTTTCCGCGGTCACCAGCAGGCCAATCTCGATCCGCTGGGACTGTGGCAACAAGAGCGCGTTGCAGACCTCGACCCGTCATTCCATGACCTGACCGAGGCAGACTTCCAGGAGACGTTCAACGTAGGTTCTTTTGCCATCGGCAAAGACACGATGCAGCTTGGCGATTTGATCGCAGCCCTGAAACAAACCTACTGCGGCTCTATCGGTGCTGAATATATGCACATTACCAGCACCGAAGAAAAACGCTGGATCCAACAGCGTATTGAATCCGTTGCTGGCAAAGCCTCCTTTACCGCTGATGAGAAAAAACGTTTCCTCAGCGAACTGACGGCGGCAGAAGGGATGGAGCGTTATCTGGGCGCGAAATTCCCCGGCGCGAAACGCTTTTCGCTGGAAGGCGGTGATGCACTGGTGCCGATGCTCAAAGAGATGATTCGCCATGCCGGTAAAAGCGGCACGCGCGAAGTGGTGCTGGGTATGGCGCACCGCGGTCGTCTGAACGTGCTCATTAACGTGCTGGGTAAAAAACCGCAGGATCTGTTTGACGAATTTGCGGGTAAACATAAAGAGCACCTCGGTACGGGTGACGTGAAATACCATATGGGTTTCTCGTCCGATATCGAAACCGAGGGGGGGCTTGTGCACCTGGCGCTGGCGTTTAACCCGTCGCACCTTGAAATCGTCAGCCCGGTAGTAATGGGGTCCGTGCGTGCACGTCTTGACCGCCTGGATGAGCCGAGCAGCAACAAAGTTCTGCCAATCACGATTCACGGTGACGCGGCCGTTACAGGTCAGGGCGTGGTTCAGGAAACCCTGAACATGTCCAAAGCGCGCGGTTATGAAGTGGGCGGTACCGTGCGTATCGTCATTAATAACCAGGTGGGCTTCACCACCTCTAACCCGCTTGATGCGCGCTCCACACCATACTGTACCGATATCGGTAAAATGGTGCAGGCGCCGATTTTCCACGTTAACGCGGATGACCCGGAAGCCGTCGCTTTCGTTACCCGTGTGGCGCTGGACTTCCGCAATACCTTCAAACGCGATGTGTTCATCGACCTGGTCTGCTATCGCCGTCATGGCCATAACGAAGCCGACGAGCCGAGCGCAACTCAGCCGCTGATGTACCAGAAAATCAAAAAGCATCCGACCCCGCGCAAAATCTATGCTGACAAGCTGGAGCATGACGGTGTTGCGACGCTGGAAGACGCGACCGAACTGGTGAACCTCTACCGTGACGCACTGGATGCCGGTGAGTGTGTCGTGAAAGAGTGGCGTCCGATGAACATGCACTCTTTTACCTGGTCGCCGTACCTCAACCATGAATGGGATGAGAGCTACCCGAACAAGGTCGAAATGAAGCGCCTGCAGGAACTGGCCAAACGCATCAGTACGGTGCCGGAATCCATCGAAATGCAGGCCCGCGTTGCAAAAATTTACAACGACCGCCAGGCGATGGCGTCGGGCGAGAAACTGTTCGACTGGGGCGGCGCGGAAAACCTTGCCTATGCGACTCTGGTTGACGAAGGCATCTCCGTCCGTCTGTCCGGTGAAGATTCTGGTCGCGGCACGTTCTTCCATCGTCACGCGGTTATCCATAACCAGGCCAACGGTTCAACCTATACGCCGCTGCATCACGTCCACAATAGCCAGGGGCCGTTCAAAGTCTGGGACTCCGTTCTGTCTGAGGAAGCGGTTCTGGCGTTTGAGTACGGTTACGCCACCGCAGAGCCGCGTACCCTGACCATTTGGGAAGCGCAGTTCGGTGACTTTGCCAACGGCGCTCAGGTGGTTATCGACCAGTTCATCAGTTCCGGTGAGCAGAAATGGGGCCGTATGTGTGGTCTGGTGATGCTGCTGCCGCACGGTTACGAAGGCCAGGGTCCGGAGCACTCCTCCGCGCGTCTGGAGCGTTATCTGCAGTTGTGCGCTGAACAAAACATGCAGGTCTGTGTACCGTCAACCCCGGCACAGGTTTACCACATGCTGCGTCGTCAGGCGCTGCGCGGTATGCGCCGTCCGCTGGTTGTCATGTCGCCGAAATCGCTGCTGCGCCACCCGCTGGCGGTCTCCAGTCTCGATGAACTGGCGAATGGCACCTTTATGCCCGCGATCGGTGAGATAGACGCCCTTGATCCGAAAGGGGTTAAGCGCGTCGTTCTGTGTTCTGGTAAGGTTTATTATGACCTGCTTGAACAGCGTCGTAAGAACGATCAGAAAGACGTCGCCATTGTCAGGATTGAGCAGTTGTATCCGTTCCCGCACCAGTCGGTGCAGGAAGCGCTGAAACCATATGCGCATGTACAGGATTTTGTCTGGTGCCAGGAAGAGCCGCTCAACCAGGGCGCATGGTACTGCAGCCAGCATCATCTGCGAGAAGTGATTCCGTTTGGGGCAGCCCTGCAATATGCAGGTCGCCCGGCCTCCGCTTCGCCAGCGGTAGGATATCTGTCCGTTCACCAGAAACAGCAACAAGCTCTGGTCAATGACGCGCTGAACGTCGATTAATTAAAGGATAAATAATGAGTAGCGTAGATATTCTTGTACCCGACCTGCCTGAGTCCGTTGCTGACGCGACCGTTGCGACCTGGCACAAAAAACCGGGCGATACCGTCCAACGCGATGAAGTGTTGGTAGAAATCGAAACTGACAAAGTGGTACTGGAAGTACCGGCATCGGCAGACGGCATTCTGGACGCAGTGCTGGAAGATGAAGGCACTACCGTAACGTCACGCCAGATTCTGGGCCGCCTGCGCGAAGGTAACAGCGCAGGTAAAGAGAGCAGCGCAAAATCTGACGCCAAAGAGTCTACCCCGGCTCAGCGCCAGCAGGCGTCTCTCGAAGAGCAAAACAACGACGCGCTCAGCCCGGCTATCCGTCGCCTGCTGGCCGAGCATAATCTTGAAGCCAGCGCCATTAAAGGCACCGGCGTCGGTGGCCGTCTGACTCGCGAAGATATTGAAAAACATCTGGCGAAAGCACCGGCGAAAAAAGAAGAAAGTAAACCTGCCGCGCCGGCTGCAGCACCTGCTGCACCGCAACTGGCGGGCCGCTCTGAAAAACGCGTGCCGATGACCCGTCTGCGTAAACGTGTAGCGGAGCGTCTGCTGGAAGCGAAGAACTCCACCGCCATGCTCACGACTTTTAACGAAGTGAACATGAAGCCGATTATGGATCTGCGTAAGCAGTACGGCGATGCCTTTGAAAAACGTCATGGCATCCGCCTGGGCTTTATGTCCTTCTACGTAAAAGCGGTGGTGGAAGCGCTGAAACGCTACCCGGAAGTGAACGCCTCTATCGATGGTGACGATGTGGTGTACCACAACTATTTCGATGTCAGCATGGCGGTCTCTACGCCGCGTGGCCTGGTAACCCCGGTTCTGCGCGATGTGGATACCCTGGGCATGGCCGATATCGAAAAACGCATTAAAGATCTGGCGGTGAAAGGGCGTGACGGCAAACTGACCGTTGAGGACCTGACCGGTGGTAACTTCACCATTACCAACGGCGGTGTGTTTGGTTCGCTGATGTCTACGCCAATCATCAACCCACCGCAGAGCGCCATTCTGGGTATGCATGCCATTAAAGACCGCCCGATGGCTGTAGATGGCAAAGTTGAAATTCTGCCCATGATGTATCTGGCGCTCTCTTATGATCACCGCCTGATTGATGGCCGCGAATCCGTTGGCTTCCTGGTGGCGATTAAAGAGCTTCTGGAAGATCCGACACGTCTGCTGCTGGACGTGTAGTGTCCTTTGCCCGGCGGCGTAATGCTGCCGGGTTACAAAAACGAACACCTGCATTGTAAGCCGGATGCGCGCAGCGCCGACCGGCGTAACAAGTCTAATGAAGGATGGATAGAACACATGAACTTACATGAATATCAGGCAAAACAGCTTTTTGCCCGTTACGGTTTGCCTGCTCCTGTAGGCTATGCGTGCACGACGCCGCGTGAAGCGGAAGAGGCTGCGTCCAAAATCGGCGCGGGTCCGTGGGTAGTGAAGTGCCAGGTACACGCAGGTGGCCGTGGTAAAGCGGGCGGTGTAAAAGTTGTTAACAGCAAAGAAGATATTCGCGCGTTCGCGGAAAACTGGCTTGGCAAACGTCTGGTGACCTATCAAACAGACGCCAATGGTCAGCCGGTCAACCAGATCCTGGTTGAAGCAGCGACTGACATCGGCAAAGAGCTGTATCTGGGCGCTGTCGTTGATCGTAGCTCCCGTCGCGTTGTGTTCATGGCGTCTACCGAAGGCGGCGTAGAAATCGAGAAAGTGGCGGAAGAAACCCCGCACCTTATCCACAAAGTCGCCCTTGACCCGCTGGCCGGCCCCATGCCGTACCAGGGGCGCGAGCTGGCGTTCAAACTGGGCCTGGAAGGCAAGCAGGTTCAGCAGTTCACCAAAATCTTTATGGGCCTGGCGACCATTTTCCTGGAGCGCGACCTGGCGCTTATCGAAATTAACCCGCTGGTCATCACTAAACAGGGCGACCTGATCTGCCTCGATGGCAAACTGGGCGCTGACGGCAACGCACTGTTCCGTCAATCCGAACTGCGCGAAATGCGTGACCAGTCTCAGGAAGACCCGCGCGAAGCGCAGGCAGCACACTGGGAACTGAACTACGTTGCGCTGGAAGGCAATATTGGTTGCATGGTTAACGGTGCAGGCCTGGCGATGGGGACGATGGACATCGTTAAGCTGCACGGCGGCGAACCGGCAAACTTCCTCGACGTGGGCGGTGGCGCGACCAAAGAGCGCGTAACCGAAGCGTTCAAAATCATTCTGTCTGACGAAAACGTGAAAGCCGTTCTGGTTAACATCTTCGGCGGTATCGTTCGCTGTGACCTGATTGCCGACGGCATCATCGGCGCGGTAGAAGAAGTGGGTGTTAACGTACCGGTTGTCGTTCGTCTGGAAGGTAACAACGCGGAGCTGGGCGCGAAGCGTCTGGCTGACAGCGGCCTGAATATTATTGCAGCGAAAAGTCTGACGGATGCAGCGCAGCAGGTCGTTGCCGCAGTGGAGGGGAAATAATGTCCGTTTTAATTGATAAAAACACCAAAGTTATCTGCCAGGGTTTCACCGGAAGCCAGGGTACTTTCCACTCCGAACAAGCGATTGCTTACGGTACGCAAATGGTCGGCGGCGTTACGCCAGGCAAAGGCGGCACCACCCATTTGGGCCTGCCGGTGTTTAACACCGTGCGTGAAGCGGTAGAAGCAACGGGCGCAACCGCGTCTGTTATCTATGTTCCGGCGCCGTTTTGCAAAGACTCCATTCTGGAAGCGATTGACGCAGGCATTAAGCTGATTATCACCATCACCGAAGGTATCCCGACGCTGGATATGCTGACTGTGAAAGTGAAACTCGACGAAGCGGGCGTGCGCATGATTGGGCCGAACTGCCCTGGCGTCATCACCCCAGGCGAATGCAAAATCGGCATCATGCCGGGCCACATTCACCAGCCAGGCAAAGTGGGCATCGTCTCCCGTTCTGGTACGCTGACCTATGAAGCGGTTAAGCAGACCACCGACTACGGCTTCGGCCAGTCCACCTGTGTGGGTATCGGCGGTGACCCGATCCCGGGCTCTAACTTCATCGATATCCTGAAACTGTTCCAGGAAGATCCGCAGACCGAAGCGATCGTCATGATCGGTGAAATCGGCGGTAGCGCGGAAGAAGAAGCGGCGGCTTATATCAAAGATCACGTGACCAAACCGGTTGTCGGTTATATCGCCGGTGTGACCGCGCCGAAAGGCAAACGTATGGGTCACGCGGGTGCAATCATCGCAGGGGGTAAAGGGACAGCGGATGAGAAATTCGCCGCTCTGGAAGCCGCTGGCGTGAAAACAGTTCGCAGCCTGGCCGATATCGGCGAAGCGCTGAAAGCGATTATCAAATAAGACTCAATGCCCCTCGTTGAAAGGGGCTGTAATATGTTCGACATGGTTGGCCGCTCCGAAAAGAGCGGCCTTTTTTATGCGCCGATTTTACGCACGCGGGTGTTTTCACCAGTCAATGTTTGGCCGTCAGGCGCGACCGGGGCCATCGGAGGGATGGCCTCACCGGTACGTGCATCAACCAGCAACGAATGCGGTTCGCCCGGGGCAAACAGATTGCCTTCGCCCCACTGACGTAGTGCGACGATAACCGGAAAGAGTGATTGCCCTTTTTGCGTCAGCACATACTCCTGATACGCCGTGCCGTCAGACGCAGGCTGGGTGGCGAAAATACCCGCCTCGACCAGCTTACGCAGACGGTCGGTGAGAATATTGCGCGCCATCCCCAGGCCACGCTGAAAATCGCCAAAACGCCGCACGCCGTCGAACGCGTCGCGCACGATAAGCAGCGCCCAGCGATCGCCGATGATATCGACTGACCGGGCGACCGGGCAGGGCTGGTAAGCGGGGGAGCGTTCAGATGTCATAGCCGGGCCTCGTGAAAAACTTTCAAGTTGCATTTTAAAACTGGTTTATTTACGCTTCAACTAGTTTTCTTTTGCAACCAGGTGGGGCGATGAAAGAAGAGATGTGCAGTATGCCTGCTGCACCCCTATGCAGTGAAACCATGAAACCGACAGCGATGCCGCGTAGCCTGGTGTTGCTGTTTGCCATCGCCAGTGGGCTGAGTGTGGCGAATGTTTATTACGCGCAACCACTGCTCGACATGCTGGCACGGGACTTCGCCATCAGTCAGGCTGCGGTGGGCGGTGTGGTCACCGCCACGCAGGTGGGCTGTGCGCTGGCATTACTGCTGCTGGTGCCATTGGGGGATATTGTGGAGCGACGGCACCTGATGTTGTTGCAACTGCTGGCGCTGATTGCTGCACTCTGTATCGTTGTGATGGCGCAATCTGCCTGGGTTTTGCTGGTGGGCATGCTGGCGACGGGGTTGCTCGGCACGGCGATGGCGCAGGGGCTTATCGCCTGTGCGGCCAGTGCTGCCGAAGTTCAGGAGCGTGGGGGGGTGGTCGGCGCGGCACAAGGCGGTGTTTTTATTGGTTTGCTGCTGGCACGTGTCTTTGCCGGTGTGGTGAGCGATCTGGCGGGATGGCGCGCAGTATATGGCGCTTCTGCGTTAATGATGCTGGTACTGCTGCCGCTGCTCTGGAGACAACTGCCGCGCTTTGGTGTGCATCCCGAATCCGTCAGTGCGAGACAACTGCTGTTCTCGATGCTGACATTACTCTGTACCGATCGCGTATTGCAAATTCGCGGCGTGCTGGCGTTGTTAATGTTTGCCGCCTTTACGATTTTCTGGAGTGCAATGGTGCTCCCGCTAAGTGCGCCTCCCTATGGTTTTTCACATACAGTGATTGGGCTGTTTGCGCTTGCCGGTGTGGCGGGAGCCCTTGCCGCGACCCGAGCCGGGCGCGATGCCGACCACGGTCATGGGCAGCGCACCAGTTTTTATGCGCTGGTGCTGCTATTGCTGGCATGGTGGCCCCTGTCACAGCTTGAGCATTCCCTGGCACTGTTATTGGTAGGGATTGTGCTGCTGGATTTGGGTGGGCAGGCGCTGCATGTTACCAATCAGAGCATGATTTTGCGCACGTCAGCGGCACACGGGCGGCTGATTGCCCTCTATATGCTGTTCTACGCCACAGGAAGTGGGGTGGGGGCTATCGCGACCACTGCGGTATTTGCTCACCATGGCTGGAAGGGGGTCTGTTTATTAGGGGCGACGGTAAGTCTACTGGCGCTGATGATATGGGCGTTAACGCGGCATCTGATGCCAGATGAGAATTAAGACAACAGGGGTAATGAGATGAACGAACGGGAACTGCTGGCTGAGGCTGATGCGCGCGGCTTACGTTATCTGGAGGGGAACAGCACGCGACGCGTTTTTCCTGATGCTGATGCTATCGCCGCGCTAAGCGCGTTTGATGAACCGCTACCGCAGGCAGGGGAATCGGCTGAGCAGACGCTGGCCCTGCTGGATGATATCGGTTCACCTGCGACTACAGCATCGAACGGGCCGGGTTATTTTGGTTTCGTGGTGGGGGCGACATTGCCTTCCGCCTCAGCGGCTGAGCGGTTAATGGTCGCCTGGGATCAGTGCGCGTCGTCGTTTCTGAACTCACCGGTAGCCGACACGGTGGAACGTGTTGCGGGCCGCTGGGTGCTGGAAGCGCTGGACTTGCCGCGTGAAAGCGCCGTTGGTTTTGGCACCAGCGCAACGGCATGTACCTTAGCCGCTCTGGCGGCAGCGCGCCGTGAGCTGCTGGCACGTGAAGGCTGGGATATCGACAACGACGGGTTGCCCGGCGCGCCAGAAATCAAAGTGGTGGTCTCCGAACTGGTTCACATCACGGTGAAAAAGGCGCTGCGTATTCTGGGGTTCGGCATGTCGCGACTGATTATTGCGCCAGTAGACGCGTTCGGGCGTGTTGACGTGCAGCAACTGCCGCCGCTTGATGCCCGTACCATACTTTGCCTGCAGGCAGGGGAGGTGAATACAGGTGAGTTTGATCCTTTCGTGCAGATTATCCCACTGGCCCACGCGGCAGGGGCATGGGTCCATGTTGACGGCGCCTTTGGTCTCTGGGCTCGCGCGTCATCACAGGCGGCGCTGACACAGGGCATTGAACTGGCTGACAGTTGGACCACCGATGCCCATAAGTGGCTCAACACGCCTTATGATTGCGCGATGGTCATTTGTCGCGATCCTCAGGTTCTGGCCGGGGCGATGAACAGCGATGCGGTCTACATGAGCGCCAGTGCCGATGCGCAGAAGAATCTGACGCTGGAGTTTTCTCGTCGCCCACGAGGAATCCCGGTCTGGGCCGCGCTGCGCGTGCTGGGGCGTGAAGGAGTACGCGAGATGGTCGACAGACACTGCATGCTGGCTCGTGTCATCAGCGAGGGGCTGAAACAGCTTGGGTTTGAGGTGCTGAACCGTGTGGTGATTAATCAGGTACTGTTTCGTTGCGGAAGTGACGCGCAAACGGAGGCCGTACTGGCTGCGGCACAAGCCTCGGGTAAAACCTGGTTTGGCACTACCCGCTGGCAGGGAAGGCCAGCGCTACGTATTAGTGTTTCATCCTGGCGCACACAGCGGCAGGATGTGGATGCGCTTCTGGAATTGTTGGGACAAATTAATGCGGAAAGCCAACAATCATAACCTTGAGGAATGTTAATAAGCCATTCCTGTTAGATTTTTACTTAAGGCTGCGTAACACTGCGCGGCCTTTTTTATTGAATAGTAACCTTGTGGTGTTAAATATTTTTTTCTGAAAGTGAAATTATTGTGAAATAAATGAGGGGAATAACATCACCTCTTTTTACCTGAGCGATCGGACCTTTTTTGCAAGCCGCAATGCACACCCAGGATTAAACGTTAAATAAGCGGGTAATTATTTCTCTTTCGCGACCGTTTGATAACGGTTGTCTGCGTTAAGATATACATATTGTTAACACCTTTTTTACTAAAAGGATGTCGTGTCTACAAAATTAACAGAAAGTGATGAAATTGATTTAAATCAATATTTAAAAGCTTGGAAAAGGCATCAAAAATAGTTAAATTGTCGCCGATCAAATTGGCTTAAAACTGCTAAATTCAGTATAAATTGATCACTGTCGAAAAACGTAAAACAAACACAATAAAAACCTTTTTATTGTAAGGGGTTTGCGGAGTAATATATTCGAGAGATCAATTTGGGTTTTTTATTAACGTAGTTGTAACTTTTTTGAATCAGCATCAACGTTATTGCTGATGATGATTTAAAAGTGCAACAACTTTTGTATTGGGGCATGCGCGTAAACCTTCGCTGACGAGGTTTACTCTCGGAGTCTTCATGCGATGAGCAAGGAGTCATGATGTTAGATATAGTCGAACTGTCACGTTTGCAGTTTGCCTTGACCGCGATGTACCACTTCCTTTTTGTGCCACTGACGCTCGGTATGGCGTTCTTACTGGCCATTATGGAAACGGTCTACGTCCTCTCCGGCAAACAGATTTATAAAGATATGACCAAGTTCTGGGGCAAGTTGTTTGGTATCAACTTTGCACTGGGCGTGGCCACTGGTTTGACCATGGAGTTCCAGTTCGGGACTAACTGGTCTTACTATTCTCACTACGTTGGGGACATCTTCGGTGCGCCACTGGCCATTGAAGGTTTGATGGCCTTCTTCCTCGAGTCCACTTTTGTAGGTCTGTTTTTCTTCGGTTGGGATCGTCTGGGCAAAGTACAGCATATGGCAGTGACCTGGCTGGTCGCGCTGGGCTCCAACTTGTCCGCGTTGTGGATCCTTGTGGCAAACGGCTGGATGCAAAACCCGGTTGCTGCAGATTTCAACTTCGAAACCATGCGTATGGAAATGGTCAGCTTCGCCGAACTGGTACTCAACCCGGTTGCTCAGGTGAAATTTGTCCATACCGTGGCCTCTGGCTATACCTGTGGTGCTATTTTCATCCTCGGTATCAGCTCTTACTATCTGCTGCGCGGTCGTGACATCGCGTTCGCGAAACGCTCCTTTGCTATCGCAGCGAGCTTCGGTATGGCTGCTGTACTGTCCGTTATCGTACTGGGTGATGAATCTGGTTACGAAATGGGTGACGTGCAGAAAACCAAACTGGCGGCCATCGAAGCAGAGTGGGAAACCCAACCTGCACCGGCAGCGTTTACCCTGTTTGGTATTCCGGACCAGGATGCGCAGAAAAACCATATGTCCATCCAGATCCCTTACGCGCTGGGCATCATCGCTACCCGTTCTGTCGACACGCCGGTTATCGGCCTGAAAGACCTGATGGTGCAGCATGAAGAGCGTATCCGTAACGGTATGAAGGCATATCACCTGCTTGAGCAACTGCGTTCCGGTTCGAAAGACCCGTCCGTACGCGATGAGTTCAACAACGTGAAGAAAGACCTGGGTTACGGCTTGCTGCTCAAACGCTATACGCCGAATGTGGCGGATGCGACCGAAGCGCAGATTAAACAGGCAACGCAGGACTCCATTCCACGTGTGGCGCCGCTGTACTTCGCCTTCCGTATTATGGTGGCGTGTGGCGTGCTGATGCTGTTCATCATCGCCGTGTCGTTCTGGACCGTTTGCCGTAACCGCATCGGCGAGAAAAAATGGCTGCTGCGTGCTGCGCTGTATGGCATCCCGCTGCCGTGGATTGCTATCGAATCCGGCTGGTTTGTGGCGGAGTACGGTCGTCAACCGTGGGCTATCGGTGAAATGCTGCCGACCGCTGTGGCGAACTCGACCCTGACCGCAGGCGACCTGCTGTTCTCGATGATCCTGATTTGCGGTCTGTATACCCTGTTCCTGGTGGCTGAAATGTTCTTGATGTTCAAGTTCGCACGCCTGGGCCCAAGCAGCCTGAAAACTGGCCGCTATCATTACGAGCAGTCCACTGTGGCTTCTCAGCCGGCACGCTAAGACAGGAGTCGTCAAATGATCGATTATGAAGTATTACGTTTTATCTGGTGGCTGCTGGTTGGCATTCTGCTGATCGGTTTCGCCGTCACCGACGGCTTCGACATGGGGGTGGGCATGCTCACCCGTTTCCTGGGTCGTAGCGATACCGAACGCCGTGTGATGATTAACTCCATCGCACCACACTGGGACGGTAACCAGGTATGGCTGATCACCGCGGGTGGTGCATTGTTCGCTGCCTGGCCAATGGTCTATGCCGCCGCGTTCTCCGGTTTCTATGTAGCGATGATCCTGGTGCTGGCCTCTCTGTTCTTCCGTCCGGTAGGTTTTGACTATCGCTCTAAGATTGAAGAGAGCCGCTGGCGCAACATGTGGGACTGGGGCATTTTCATCGGTAGCTTTGTGCCGCCGCTGGTCATTGGTGTTGCCTTTGGTAACCTGCTGCAGGGCGTACCGTTCAGCGTCGATGAATATCTGCGTCTGACCTACACCGGGAACTTCTTCCAGTTGCTTAACCCGTTTGGTCTGCTGGCCGGTGTGGTAAGCGTGGCGATGATCATCACCCAGGGCGCAACCTATCTGCAAATGCGTACGGTGGGTGAACTGCATCTGCGTGCACGTACTACTTCGCAGGTTGCTGCACTGGTTACTACGATCTGCTTCGTGCTGGCCGGGGTGTGGGTGGTCTACGGTATTGATGGTTATGTTGTGACTTCCGCCATGGATCACCATGCTGCTTCCAACCCGCTGAATAAAGAAGTGGCGCGTCAGGCCGGTGCCTGGCTGGCAAACTTCAATAACATCCCGTCATTGTGGGCGATTCCTGCACTTGGTGTGGTGTTGCCGCTGCTGACGGTGCTGACTTCGCGTGCTGAAAAAGGCGCACTGGCGTTCGTGTTCTCTTCACTGACGCTGGCCTGCATTATCCTGACTGCGGGTATCGCGATGTTCCCGTTCATCATGCCGTCAAGCATTATGATGAACGCCAGTCTGACCATGTGGGATGCTACCTCCAGTCAGATGACCCTGAACCTGATGACCTTTGTGGCGCTGGTCTTCGTACCGATCATCCTGATTTACACCGCCTGGTGTTACTGGAAAATGTTCGGTCGTATTACGAAAGAAGACATCGAAAGCAACACCCACTCTCTGTACTAAGTAAGGAGCTGATAATGTGGTATTTCGCATGGATTTTAGGAACGCTTCTTGCCTGTGCTTTTGGAGTGATTACGGCGCTGGCATTTGAACACGTGGAAGCGCTGAAAGCCGGTAAGCAAGAAGAGCATTGATGAACGAGATTATCGCGAAACTTTATGCGGTAATGGATAAGCGCCCGTTAAGGGCGCTTTCCTTAATTATGGCATTAGTGCTGGCAGGCTGTATCTTTTGGGATCCCTCGCGCTTCGCGGCAAAGACCAGCGACCTGGAAATCTGGCATGGCTTTCTGCTGATGTGGGCCGTCTGCGCTGGTGTGATTCATGGGGTAGGATTCCGTCCCCGCGCGATACACTGGCAAGGCATTTTTTGCCCGCTGATCGCAGACCTGGTAATGCTGGCAGGTTTGATTTTCTTCTTCTTTTGAATAAGAAATCTCCGCTTATGATATGGGCTTGCAAAAGCCCATATATTTTTACTCTCCGTTTACTTCTACCCATTCCAAACCATCTTCCCCGCGCGTATAGTAGCGAAGTTTAAAAGCTCTAACTTGAGGTTGAGTCCTGCCATTGTTCATCAGCGCCATCCGCGAACCATGACAGGACACAATTTAATTGCATTACCGGGATGTAAAGTGAATACAACGCTGTTTCGATGGCCGGTTCGTGTCTATTACGAAGATACCGACGCCGGTGGTGTGGTTTACCACGCCAGCTACGTGGCTTTTTATGAACGAGCACGCACTGAGATGCTGCGCCACCATCACTTTAGCCAGCAAGTCTTGCTGGCCGAGCGCGTCGCATTCGTGGTACGCAAGCTCACGCTGGAGTATTTTGCGCCCGCCAGACTCGACGATATGCTCGAAGTCCAAACGGAAATTACATCAATGCGCGGGACCTCTCTGGTCTTCACGCAGCGGATCGTCAACGCAGAGAATACAGTTCTGAACGAAGCTGAGGTACTGATTGTCTGTGTTGATCCACTCTTAATGAAGCCTCGTGCGCTTCCCAAGTCTATTGTCGCGGAGTTTAAGCAGTGACTGACATGAACATCCTTGATTTGTTCCTGAAGGCTAGCCTTCTGGTCAAACTTATCATGTTGATTTTGATTGGTTTTTCAATCGCATCCTGGGCCATCATCATCCAGCGAACGCGCATTCTCAACGCAGCCGGTCGTGAAGCGGAAGCCTTTGAAGACAAGTTCTGGTCGGGCATTGAACTGTCGCGTCTGTACCAGGAAAGCCAGGGGCGTCGTGATAACCTGACGGGTTCGGAACAAATCTTCTACAGCGGGTTCAAAGAGTTTGCGCGTTTACACCGTGCCAACAGCCATGCGCCGGAAGCGATTGTCGAAGGCGCATCCAGGGCGATGCGCATTTCGATGAACCGCGAGCTGGAAAACCTGGAAACGCATATTCCTTTCCTCGGTACCGTCGGCTCCATCAGCCCGTATATTGGTCTGTTTGGTACGGTGTGGGGGATCATGCACGCCTTTATCGCACTGGGTGCGGTGAAGCAGGCAACCTTACAGATGGTTGCGCCGGGTATCGCCGAAGCGTTGATCGCCACCGCAATCGGCCTGTTCGCAGCGATTCCGGCGGTAATGGCCTACAACCGCCTGAACCAGCGCGTGAACAAACTGGAGCTGAACTACGACAACTTTATGGAAGAGTTCACGGCTATTCTGCATCGTCAGGCGTTTACCAGCACCGAGAGCAACAAGGGGTAAACCATGGCCAGAACGCGTGGACGGGGCAGCCGTAACAGTCGTGGCCTCAAATCCGAAATCAATATTGTTCCGCTGCTGGACGTGCTGCTGGTGCTGTTGCTGATCTTTATGGCAACCGCACCGATCATCACCCAGAGCGTGGAGGTTGACCTGCCGGATGCGACAGAGTCGAAAACCGTCAGCACCAATGACGATCCTCCGGTCATTATTGAGGTTTCCGGTGTCGGACAATACAGCGTGGTGGTGGAAAAAGATCGCATGGATCAGCTACCGCCAGAGCAAGTGATTGCAGAAGCGCAGCGTCGCCTGCAATCAAATCCGAAAACCGTTTTCTTGATCGGTGGCGCAAAAGAAGTGCCTTACGATGAAATCATTAAAGCGCTAAACCTGTTACACAGCGCGGGTGTTAAATCGGTTGGCTTGATGACGCAGCCTATCTGATCACCGGCTTAACAGGCGGCAGTTTTTGGGAACCGAGAGTGTCAAAGGCAACCGAACAAAACGACAAACTTAAACGAGCGATAATCATTTCGGCGGTGTTGCATGTGATTCTGGTTGCACTGCTGATCTGGAGTTCGTTTGATGAAAATATTGATGCTTCTGCGGGTGGCGGCGGCGGTTCTTCTATTGATGCGGTAATGGTCGATCCCGGTGCCGTTGTCCAGAATTACAACCGTCAGCAGCAGCAACAGGCCAGCGCAAAGCGTGCGCAAGAGCAACGTGACAAGCAGGCCCAGCAGCAGGCAGAAGAACTGCGTGAAAAACAGGCTGCCGAGCAGGAGCGCTTAAAACAGCTTGAGCAGGAACGTTTGCAGGCGCAAGAAGCTGCCCGTGAGCAGGCCGCAGAACAGAAAAAAGCAGAAGACGCCGCGAAGAAAGCGCAGGAAGCGCAAAAACAGGCGGAAGAAGCTGCAGCAAAAGCCGCTGCTGATGCAAAAGCGAAAGCGGATGCACAGGCAAAAGAAGCCGCGGAAGCCGCGAAAAAAGCGGCGGCAGATGCACAGAAAAAAGCAGAAGCCGATGCAGCTAAAGCGGCGGCTGATGCGAAGAAAAAAGCCGAAGCTGAAGCGGCCAAAGCTGCAGCCGATGCTCAGAAGAAAGCCGAAGCCGAAGCCGCGAAGAAAGCTCAGCAGGATGCTGAGAAGAAAGCGGCTGCGGACGCTGCGAAAAAAGCCGCAGCAGAGAAGGCCGCCGCTGAAAAAGCCGCGGCTGCCGAGAAGGCAGCGGCAGAGAAAGCCGCCGCTGAAAAAGCCGCTGCTGCTGAGAAGGCCGCTGCAGATAAGAAAGCCGCTGCTGAGAAGGCTGCTGCCGACAAGAAAGCCGCTGCCGAGAAAGCTGCTGCAGCCAAGAAAGCGGCTGCAGAGAAAGCGGCTGCCGCGTCAGGCGTTGACGATCTGCTGGGCGACCTGAGTTCCGGTAAGAATGCGCCGAAAGGTCATTCCAGTGGTACCACAGGTGGCGATTCACCTGCTAAAGGAAGTAAGGCAGGTCAAGGCGGAGCGTCTCAGGCTGATATCAGTGCTTATATGTCTCAAGTACAGGCGGCGATTAAAGGCCATCTGTATGACTGGGACACTTATGCGGGCAAAACCTGTACGTTGCGTGTGAAAATTGCAGAAGACGGCACTTTGCTCTCAGTGGCGCAGGAGGGGGGCGACCCAGCGTTTTGTCAGGCGATGTTAGCCGCGACAAATCGTATGTCGAAGTTCCCTAAACCGCCAACGGCTGAGGTCTATAAGGTCTTTAGAAATGTACCTCTGGACTTTAAACCTTAGTTACGAATTCTTCTGCACGGGCAGGGAAAACAGACTAAGTTAGTCCCTGTGTTTCGGTAGTTTTGTATAATTGAGTTTGTTAACATTCTGCTAAATTATCGCGGGTTTTCCGCCCGGATAAGGGAGATGAGATGAAGCAGGCATTACGTGTAGCGTTTGGTTTTCTGATGCTGTGGGCAGCGGTGCTGCACGCAGAAGTACGTATCGAGATCACCCAGGGGGTGGACTCGGCACGCCCAATCGGTGTTGTGCCCTTCCAGTGGGCAGGCCCTGGCGGCGCGCCTGAGGATATCGGCAATATCGTGGCGTCGGATCTGCGTAACAGCGGTAAATTCAATCCTCTGGATCGTTCTCGTCTGCCTCAGCAGCCGGCGACGGCCCAGGAAGTTCAGCCCGCAGCATGGTCTGCGCTGGGTATTGATGCCGTCGTTGTGGGCCAGGTCAGCCCGAACCCGGATGGCACCTATAAAGTGGCTTACCAGTTGGTCGACACCGGCGGTGCGCCGGGTACCGTACTGGCACAGAACTCCTTCAACGTCAGCAAACAGTGGCTGCGCTATGGCGCGCACACTGCCAGTGACGATGTGTTCCAGAAACTGACCGGCATTAAAGGTGCATTCCGCACCCGTATCGCGTATGTCGTGCAGAGCAGTGGCGGCCAGTTCCCGTACGAACTGCGCGTTTCTGACTACGATGGTTTCAACACTGCCGTTGTTCACCGCTCTTCGCAGCCGCTGATGTCTCCGGCGTGGTCGCCAGATGCCTCTAAACTGGCGTATGTGACCTTCGAAAGTGGTCGTTCTGCGCTGGTGATTCAGGATCTGTCCAGCACCGCGATTCGTCAGGTTGCGTCTTTCCCGCGTCACAACGGTGCGCCGGCGTTCTCTCCGGATGGTTCTAAAATTGCCTTTGCGCTGTCAAAAACCGGTAGCCTGAACATCTATGTGATGGATCTGGGGTCTGGTCAAATCCGTCAGGTCACCGACGGTCGCAGCAACAACACTGAACCCACCTGGTTCCCGGATAGCCAGAATCTGGCGTTTACTTCCGACCAGGCAGGTCGTCCACAGGTTTATAAAATTAACGTTAACGGCGGCGCTGCGCAGCGTATCACCTGGCAGGGTTCACAAAACCAGGATGCTGACGTAAGTTCTGACGGTAAGTTTATGGTAATGGTGAGCTCCGATGGCGGTCAGCAGCACATTGCCAAGCAGGATCTGGTAGCGGGTGGCGTGCAGGTTTTATCGTCAACGTTCCTGGATGAATCGCCGAGTCTGGCACCTAACGGCACGATGGTAATCTACAGCTCTTCTCAGGGGATGGGATCCGTGCTGAATCTGGTTTCTACAGATGGGCGTTTCAAAGCGCGTATTCCGGCGTCTGATGGACAGGTGAAATCCCCTGCCTGGTCGCCGTATCTGTCTAAATAATAATTGGTAATTAAAGGAATTAACGAAATGCAACTGAACAAAGTGCTGAAAGGCCTGATGCTGGTTCTGCCGATCATGGCAATCGCGGCCTGTTCTTCTAAAAAAGCAACCAACGACCAGAATGGCGAAGGTATGCTGGGTGCGGGCACTGGTATGAACGGCAACGGTAACATGTCTTCTGAAGAGCAAGCTCGTCTGCAGATGCAGCAGCTGCAGCAGAACAACATCGTCTACTTCGATCTGGACAAGTATGACATCCGTTCTGATTTCGCTGCGATGCTGGACGCGCACGCTAACTTCCTGCGTAGCAACCCGTCTTACAAAGTCACCGTAGAAGGTCACGCGGACGAACGTGGTACTCCGGAATACAACATCTCCCTGGGCGAACGTCGTGCTAACGCCGTTAAAATGTACCTGCAGGGTAAAGGTGTTACCGCTGACCAGATCTCCATCGTTTCTTACGGTAAAGAAAAACCTGCAGTACTGGGTCATGACGAAGCGGCTTACGCTAAAAACCGTCGTGCCGTACTGGTTTACTAAGAGAATTGCATGAGCAGTAACCTCAGACATCATTTATTGAGTCTGTCGTTACTGGTTGGCATAGCGGCCCCCTGGGCCGCTAATGCTCAAGCGCCAATCAGTAGTGTCGGCTCAGGCTCGGTCGAAGACCGTGTCACTCAACTCGAGCGTATTTCTAATGCTCACAGCCAGCTTTTAACTCAACTCCAGCAACAACTCGCTGATAACCAGGCGGATATTGACACCCTGCGTGGCCAAATTCAGGAAAGTCAGTACCAGCTTAATCAGGTTGTTGAACGTCAGCAGCAAATTCAGCAGCAGATCGGTAGTCTGAGTAACGGCGGTGCGGCAGGTCAAACGCAGCAGGCTTCGGGCGATCAGGGTGGGGCAGCGGCACAGGCAGCGCCTGACGAAGCGGCAACCTCTGGCGCACCGGTACAAAGCGGTGATGCCAATACCGATTACAATGCTGCGATTGCCCTGGTACAGGATAAATCTCGCCAGGATGACGCGATTGCCGCATTCCAGAACTTTGTTAAAAAATACCCTGATTCAACCTATGTTCCGAATGCCAACTATTGGCTTGGGCAGTTGAATTACAACAAGGGTAAAAAGGATGATGCGGCGTTCTATTTTGCCTCCGTGGTGAAAAATTACCCAAAATCACCGAAAGCGCCAGATGCGATGTTTAAAGTCGGCGTGATCATGCAAGACAAAGGTGACACGGCGAAGGCGAAAGCCGTTTACCAGCAGGTGGTCGCGAAGTATCCGGGTACTGAAGGTGCAAAACAGGCACAGAAACGTCTCGGTTCTATGTGATGAATAGCACATGACCAGAAATCGCTTTTTTTCTGGTCTTGTCGCGTGAATCATAAGCAGTTAGGTGATCTTCCTCGAAATTCTTGTTGCGCTGCGTTCTTAAATCAGTAATATATGCCGCCGTTGCCACGGGATATCAAACAAACCAAAAGCAACGCAAAAGTGGGTCGTTAGCTCAGTTGGTAGAGCAGTTGACTTTTAATCAATTGGTCGCAGGTTCGAATCCTGCACGACCCACCAATCTTTCTGGTGGAAAGCAGTAGTTAAACGTAAAGGATAACGTTGCGTCAGCAACGGCCCGTAGGGCGAGGCAAAGCCGAGTCATCCTGCACGACCCACCACTAAGTCAGTATCCAGCGTAGTATCGGGTGATTAGCTCAGCTGGGAGAGCACCTCCCTTACAAGGAGGGGGTCGGCGGTTCGATCCCGTCATCACCCACCACTCGGGTCGTTAGCTCAGTTGGTAGAGCAGTTGACTTTTAATCAATTGGTCGCAGGTTCGAATCCTGCACGACCCACCAATTTAACGCTTTACTCCAGTGTTAAACGTGAAGGATCTCGTTGCGTTAGCAACGGCCGAATGGCGATGCAAAGCCGAGTCATCCTGCACGATCCACAGCTTTATGTGGTTCCGAGTAAAAATCTTTCAGATGACACCCGTATGGGTCGTTAGCTCAGTTGGTAGAGCAGTTGACTTTTAATCAATTGGTCGCAGGTTCGAATCCTGCACGACCCACCAATTCCAAGGTGGTCACTGGTAGAGAACGTGAAGGATAAAGTTGCGTCAGCAGCGGCCCGTAGGGCGAGACGAAGCCGAGCCATCCTGCACGACCCACCACTCTGAATGATTAAAGCAGTAAAATCCCGCAAGGGGTCGTTAGCTCAGTTGGTAGAGCAGTTGACTTTTAATCAATTGGTCGCAGGTTCGAATCCTGCACGACCCACCAATGTAAAAAAGCGCCCTAAAGGCGCTTTTTTGCTATCTGCAATATACAAGATTCGACAAAATTGTCGGGAACAATTTTGAACAACGCGATAACGTTGGCCCGAAGGGTGAGTCTCAGGATGAGACGAGTACACCTGCTGCAGGTTCGGGTCGAACGCAGTGAAACAACGGAGCCGCCTGCGGCGACGGCCCGAAGGGCGAGGCGAAGCCGAGTCATCCTGCACGACCCACCAATGTAAAAATGGCGCTGGCGGCGCTTTTTTGCTATCTGCAATGCGCCCATTCATCGCTTTCCCTTGCACTCCATCACCCATCCGTTCATTTCTTGTGACTTTTACCCCTTAATCCGCTATCTTGTTTAGTATATAAAACACATTCGCCTTACCTTTGCCGCGCTGTCGTAAAAGAAAGGCATTTTGTTAAGCCAGTAAAACGAGTAAGCATGATGAGCGTAATGTTCGATCCGCAAGCCGCAATCTATCCTTTTCCCCCTAAGCCTCTCCCGCTGAGCCGTGATGAAAAAGAATTTTATCGGAAAAAAATCAAACGCCTGTTAAAAGAGCGTGATGCCGTGATGGTTGCGCACTACTACACGGACCCGGAAATTCAGCAACTGGCGGAAGAGACGGGTGGCTGTATTTCTGACTCACTTGAGATGGCGCGCTTTGGAGCCAAACATCTGGCCTCAACGCTGCTGGTCGCGGGCGTGCGCTTTATGGGTGAAACCGCCAAAATCCTCAGTCCCGAAAAAACCATCCTTATGCCGACACTCAACGCCGAGTGTTCGCTGGATTTGGGCTGTCCGATTGAGGAGTTCAGCGCTTTTTGCGATGCGCATCCGGACCGGACCGTTGTGGTGTACGCCAACACCTCAGCGGCAGTGAAAGCCCGTGCTGACTGGGTCGTGACATCGAGTATTGCCGTTGAGTTGATTGAACATCTGGATAGCCTCGGCGAGAAAATCATCTGGGCGCCTGACCGCCATCTCGGCAGCTACGTACAGAAACAAACGGGTGCGGATGTACTGTGCTGGCAAGGGGCCTGCATCGTACATGACGAATTTAAAACACAGGCGCTGATTCGCATGAAGGCGCTTTATCCGGATGCCGCCATCCTGGTGCACCCCGAATCTCCGGACTCTGTGGTCAAACTGGCCGATGCGGTCGGTTCCACCAGCCAGTTGATCAATGCCGCAAAAACACTTCCACATAAGCAACTGATTGTCGCCACTGACCGCGGTATCTTTTATAAAATGCAGCAGGCGGTGCCAGAGAAAGAGTTACTTGAGGCGCCGACCGCCGGGGAGGGAGCAACCTGCCGTAGCTGTGCTCACTGCCCGTGGATGGCAATGAATGGTCTGAAAGCCATTGCCGAAGGGCTGGAGAACGGCGGCGCGGCGCACGAGATCCATGTCGATGCCGCGCTGCGTGAAGGCGCTTTGTTGCCACTGAACCGTATGTTGGATTTTGCGGCTACACTACGTTCTTAATGAGGAAAAATGCGTAGGAATACGCTCTGGGGAAAAGATGGATTTTTTTAGCACACAGAATATTTTGGTACATATCCCGATCGGCGCCGGAGGCTACGATCTTTCATGGATTGAAGCAGTAGGGACGGTGGCGGGACTGTTATGCATCTGGCTCGCCAGCCTGGAAAAAATCAGTAATTACGCATTTGGCTTAATCAACGTAACGCTGTTTGCCATTATCTTCTTCCAGATCCAGCTCTACGCCAGCCTGTTGCTCCAGCTGTTTTTCTTTGCCGCCAATATCTACGGCTGGTACGCCTGGTCGCGGCAAACAACCGCCAACGAGGCAGTTCTGCAAATCCGCTGGTTGCCTTTACCCAAGGCTTTAGCCTGGCTGGTTGTCTGCGCGCTTGCTATCGGTTTTATGACCTTCTTTATCGATCCGGTCTTTGCAGTGCTCACGCGCGTGGCGGTCTCGATGATGCAGACGGTGGGGCTGAATGTGGCGATGCCCGAACTGCAGCCAGACGCCTTCCCGTTCTGGGATTCCTGCATGATGGTACTTTCCATCGTCGCCATGGTTTTGATGACGCGGAAATATGTCGAGAACTGGCTGCTGTGGGTCATTATCAATGTCATCAGCGTGGTGATTTTTGCCCTGCAAGGCGTCTGGGCCATGTCGCTGGAATATATGATTCTGACCTTTATCGCACTCAACGGTAGCCGGATGTGGATAAATAGCGCCCGTGAGCGCGGCTCTCACGCGTTCTCGAACTAATGATGGTGTGAATGGCTGTGGTCTGGCTGCGTCTCGCTGAGATGGCAGTCAGGCCCGCTACAGGGCTGGTACTCCATCTGAATGGTGACATGCTCAATCTGATAGTGATGCACCAGAAAATGTTCAATTTGCCGCAGTAGTCCGTCGTGATCGTGTGGTGGAATAACCTGGACATGTAACGTCATCAGCGCTTTTTCTCCCACCAGCCAGACATGTACATGATGTACATCGCGCACTTCGCTAATGGCCCGCCGCAGATGCCGTTTCAGGGCGTTGATATCCAGTGAAGTGGGCGCTCCCTCCAGCAATTCATTGACGCTTTCACGCAAGAGTGCCCACGCGCTGCGTAATACCAGCACCGAGACCAGTATCGAAAGTATCGGGTCGGCGGGTGTCCAGCCGGTAAACATAATGATCAGCGCAGCGGCAATGGCGCCCACGGAGCCCAGCAGATCGCCAAGAACATGCAGGGCTGCCGCCCGGACATTCAAATTCCGTTCTTCATTACCACGATGCAGCAGCCAGAATGCCAGGATATTCGCCAGCAATCCCATGACGGCAATCACCATCATTGTCATACCTGCCACGGGTTGAGGATGGTAGAAGCGCTGAATGGCTTCCCAGACGATAAAAAAAGTAATCAATACAAGCGCAATGGCATTAATAAAGGCAGCCAGTGTGGTCAGACGAAGCCAGCCAAAAGTGCGTTGGGGTCCTGCGGTGCGGTGGGCAAAATGCACTGCCAGCAGAGCAAAAAAGAGTGCAGCAGCATCCGTCAGCATATGCCCGGCATCGGCCAGTAACACCAGTGAGCCTGAAACCAGTCCCCCCACCACCTCGACCAACATGAACAATGCTGTGACGCTAAAGGCCAGAAGTAATCGCCGCGCATTGGCGTCAGCAGGGAGATGAGAGTGAGAGTGTGAATGCGCCATAATGAGCCGTCCCGTGTAATTGGCGTTAGCAGCGTCTTACATCATTGCAGATCTTTTGCTAATCAGCAGAAAAAATTGAGGAGAGCCGAAGCTCTCCCCATTTTGGCCGCAGACTATTTTTACTGCGTTGTGCCGTCGGTTTTGGTATCTGTGTCATTGTTAATACCGTTACCGGTCTGAACTTTCTTATTGATATCCGGACACTTACCGTCTTTACACTGAGAGTTTTTATGGATCTCATCTTTTGTCATGTGCTTAGTACCGACATGAGAGTTGGTGTGTTTCTCCGTGTTCAGTTTCATGCCTGAAGAATCAGAACCATTTGTTGAGGTATTTGGCGCAAGGTTCTCTTTCGCATCCGGCGCTGTCTGTCCCGCGCTGGCGGCGGCGTTTGCCTGACCATTATTGTTTTGAGAGGTAGAATCCGCAGCGAATGCCGCACCGCTTGCCAGGGTCAGAGTTGTCGTCAAGAAAAGTGTCGCTAATTTATTCATTTTCATCATGATGCTCCTGTTCTGGTCATTGTTTACCGATACGAATCATCGGCCTGACATGCGCGAACGAACTATCACGCTCAGTAGTGAAACATGTTATATACTGCCGAATAAGGCAGAATATAATCTTGAAAAATAAATTAAACTAAGTATTAACACTTAAAAAGTGTAGCGTCGTTATCGCTATTCGCTACTTTCTGGCGGTTTTTAGGGGAATTCCAGGAATTTTCTGCCCGAACTGTAAATTCGCGTTTACACTACCTGACTGACAAGTTAGATTGGAGAGATTGCATTCATTAAAATAAGTATGGCAACGCTGGAACGATCATGAATTATCAGAACGACGATTTACGCATTAAAGAGATCAACGAGTTATTACCTCCTGTCGCGCTTCTTGAGAAGTTTCCTGCTACCGAAACTGCGGCCAAAACGGTCTCTCATGCCCGCAAAGCGATTCACAAAATTTTGAAAGGCAATGACGATCGCCTGCTGGTGGTGATTGGCCCGTGCTCTATTCACGATCCGGCTGCGGCCAAGGAGTACGCAGCGCGTCTGCTGACGCTGCGTGAAGAGCTCCAGGGTGAGCTGGAAATCGTGATGCGCGTTTACTTTGAAAAACCGCGCACCACCGTCGGCTGGAAAGGGCTCATCAACGATCCGCACATGGATAACAGCTTCCAAATCAACGATGGCCTGCGCATTGCGCGTAAGTTATTGCTGGATATCAATGACAGCGGATTACCGGCTGCCGGTGAATTCCTTGACATGATCACCCCGCAGTACGTTGCCGACCTGATGAGCTGGGGCGCTATTGGCGCGCGTACCACTGAATCCCAGGTTCACCGTGAGCTGGCCTCTGGCCTTTCTTGCCCGGTGGGATTCAAAAACGGCACTGACGGCACCATCAAAGTCGCCATTGACGCGATCAATGCGGCGGGAGCGCCACACTGCTTCCTCTCCGTGACCAAATGGGGTCACTCCGCGATTGTTAACACCAGCGGGAATGGCGACTGCCATATCATTCTGCGCGGTGGTAAAGAGCCGAACTACAGTGCAAAACATGTAGCAGAAGTAAAAGTGGGGCTGGAAAAAGCCGGTCTGCCTGCACAGGTGATGATTGATTTCAGCCATGCGAACTCCAGCAAGCAGTTCAAAAAGCAGATGGAAGTGGGGGCAGATGTCTGTCAGCAGATTGCTGGCGGCGAGAAAGCAATTATCGGCGTGATGATTGAAAGCCACCTGGTGGAAGGCAATCAGAGTCTCGAAAGTGGCGAACCGCTGGTCTATGGCAAGAGCGTGACCGATGCCTGCATTGGCTGGGAAGATACCGACACGGTCCTCCGTCAACTAGCGGCAGCAGTAAAAGCGCGTCGCCAGTAACTACATTTCATCTTTTGGCCTGTCTCTTTGTTGGCTGCATTGTTGGCTGCACTCAGAAACCCCTGTCACAGAGTTATCTATGCTCTCGGGGATTTCTTTTTTTGCCGCCCCGGCACAGCCTCAAATGATGTTGTGTATTGGCGTCACAAAGAAAAAAAGCGTGGATTGCTCCACGCTTTTTTTTATGCTTTGCGAAAATTACTTCGCTTTACCCTGGTTGGCAACGGCAGCCGCTTTTGCAGCGATCTCGTCGGCGTTCCCCAGGTAATAGTGTTTGATAGGCTTGAAGTTTTCGTCGAACTCGTACACCAGCGGCACACCAGTCGGGATATTCAGTTCGAGGATTTCGTCTTCACCCATGTTATCCAGGTATTTGACCAGCGCACGCAGGGAGTTGCCGTGTGCGGCGATGATGACGCGCTCACCGCTTTTCAGGCGCGGCAGAATGGTTTCGTTCCAGTAAGGCACAACGCGTTCGATAGTCAGCGCCAGGCTCTCGGTAGTCGGCAGCTCTTTTTCGGTCAGTTTTGCATAACGCGGATCGTGGCCCGGGAAACGCTCATCATCTTTCGTCAGCTCCGGTGGCGTAACAGCAAAGCCGCGACGCCACTGTTTAACCTGCTCGTCACCGTATTTCTCAGCGGTTTCTGCTTTGTTCAGACCCTGCAGCGCACCGTAGTGACGCTCATTCAGTTTCCAGGATTTCTCTACCGGCAGCCAGGCCTGATCCAGTTCGTCCAGCACATTCCACAGGGTGTGGATGGCACGTTTCAGCACAGAGGTATACGCAAAGTCGAAGCTGAAGCCTTCATCCTTTAGCAGTTTACCTGCTGCTTTGGCTTCGCTAACGCCTTTCTCGGACAGATCAACGTCGTACCAACCGGTGAAGCGGTTTTCATTGTTCCACTGGCTTTCGCCGTGACGAACCAGAACCAGTTTAGTAACAGCCATACACTTACTCCTTCATAAGCCTGATTGAATGATAACAATTCTCATTATATTGCCCTGTAATGACCAGCAGCAACGATTACCCTTAACCATAGCGAAAATAGTGGCCCAGTGTAAGGTGCTTGTGAATTAGTGGTTACCATTTTGTCGATGATTGGCCGATATTTCAGCGAAATGGGCAAAAAAACCCTCCGCGTGGAGGGTTGGTTATCAGGCGGGAATAAAGTGATATTCCGTCAGGCTGACATATTCATCACCGGGTTGCAGAATGCAGCTATCGTGAGGGTAGTCCGGACGGTTCGGGCTGTCGGGTAAAAACTCGCTTTCCAGCGCCAGACCCTGCCACGCACTGTAGGCCGTATTGCCGCGTGCGGGTGTCCCTTCAAGGAAATTCCCGGAGTAAAACTGTAGCGCCGGGGCTGAGGTATAAACAGACATTTGCAGCTTATTGTCCGCCGACCAGACGTGTGCGGCAGGCAGGCTGGCATCGCCTTTGGCCTGCAGCAAAAACGCATGATCGTAACCTTTTACCACGCGCTGATCGTCATCGCTTAAGAAATCCTGTGCCAGCGTTTTCGGCTGCCGGAAATCAAAGCTGGTCTGCGCCACGTTTTTCAGATCGCCCACCGGGATGCCCATGCTGTCGACCGGTAGATAAGCATCCGCCAGCAATTGCAGCCTGTGGCTGCGCACGTCGCTCTGATCGCCGTTAAGGTTGAAGTAGGCGTGGTTGGTCAGATTCACCGGGCAAGGCTTATCCGTGGTCGCGCGATACTCAATAGCGAGGCGGTTATCTTCGCCAAGACGATAAAGCACGCTGGCGTTCACTTTACCAGGAAAACCCTGGTCGCCATCAGGCGAGGTTAATGAAAGCAGCGCTTCACTGTCATTTTGTCGCTCAATCCGCCAGCGGCGCTTATCAAACCCTTCCGGGCCGCCGTGCAACTGGTTTTCACCCTGGCTTGGCACGAGCGTATAAGTTTCCCCGTCGAGGATAAACTGGCTTTTGGCGATACGGTTCGCGTATCGCCCCACCGAGGCGCCCAGAAAGGCGTTCTGGTGGATATAGTGTTCGGGGGTGGCACAACCGAGCAGCGCTTCACGCACTGAACCATCGGAAAGCGGGACCCGTGCCGACAGCAACGTTGCGCCCCAGTCCATGACGGTGACCACCATCCCTGCGCTGTTGCGCAGGGTAATCAGACGGAAGGGCAGTCCATCTGGCGCTGCCCCGGAAGATTCATTTAGCATTGTCCCGCTCCCTGTGAAGGTTTGCACACATAAAAGGTTTCTTTAATGCCGGTTTTAGCTTCGTACTGTGCCGCAACGGCCTCTTTCACCGCAGGCACCAGCGCTTCCGGCACCAGCGCGACCACGCAGCCGCCAAATCCGCCGCCGGTCATGCGCACGCCGCCTT
>SMDE01000016.1 GCA_004346725.1 Phytobacter diazotrophicus
GGCGTGTCGGTCATCAGTGCCGCAAAGTCATTGGTGAAGACATAGGTGCCGGGGTAATCGGGGTTTTTATCGCCGGTGACGCGCGTGTTCCCCGGACACAAAAAGCAGTCGGGATCGTGGGCCGGCAGGGTCTGTTTCGCCGGGGTTTCCTGAGCCCCCTGCCAGGGGCGTTTGGCGCGGTGCGGCGAAACCAGAACCCATTGATCGGTCAGCGGGTTGTAACGGCGATGCGGGTGATCGACCGGATTAAATTGCATCATGATTTACCTTGTTTAAAAGCCCCTCCGAAGAGGGGTAATCGGCTCTGCGGTTGTTGCCGTGTGTTTATTCATGGGTTGGCAGGGCAATATCTTTGCTGACACGCAGTCCGTCATTGTCAAAAATCATGCAGTGCTGGCTGTCAAACGCGAGTGTGATTTTTTGCCATGGGCGGAAGTGCACATCGCCGGGGAGGAGGATTTTAATGTTGTCGTGACCATAGCACTGGCCGAAGAGATAGGTATTGTTGCCAAGTCGCTCCACCACTTCGCATTGGAACTCCAGTTGCGTGCCACGCGTGACATCCGTAGAGAGATGTTCCGGGCGGATCCCCAGCGTGACTTCCGCGCCAGGTTCAAGAGGCGACGTAGTGATTGCCAGCGTTAATGTGTGCCCCTGAGCGAGCGTTACCGTCAACTCACCCGGTTGCCACGCTTGTACTGTCGAAGGCAGGAAATTCATTTTCGGCGAGCCGATAAACCCGGCGACAAAGCGGTTTTTCGGGTTGTAATAGAGCGCCATTGGCGAGCCCATCTGCTCGATATTGCCGTAATTCATCACCACGATTTTATCGGCCAGCGTCATCGCTTCTACCTGATCGTGGGTGACATACACCATGGTGGTTTTCAGCTCCTGGTGCAGGCGGGCGATATGCAGACGCATCTCGACGCGCAGTTCGGCATCGAGGTTAGAGAGCGGTTCATCAAACATAAACACGCGCGGGTTGCGCACAATCGCGCGACCAATAGCCACACGCTGGCGTTGACCGCCGGAGAGCTGTTTCGGTTTTCTGTCCAGCAGATGGCTGAGCTGTAAGGTTGTGGCGACCATCTCCACCTGACGGCGAATTTCCTCCTTCGGGACTTTATTGACCTTCAGGCCATAACCCATGTTTTCCGCCACGGTCATATGTGGATAGAGCGCGTAAGACTGGAACACCATCGACACGCCGCGATGGGCGGGGGCGACATCGTTCATCACCTCATCGCCAATCAGGACTTCCCCTTCGCTGACCTCTTCCAGGCCAGCAATCATGCGCAGCATGGTCGATTTCCCGCAGCCGGAAGGGCCGACAAACACGGCAAACTCACCGTCTTCAATCGACAGATTCACATTGTTCAGCGTCACCGTGTCGCCAAAGCGCTTGGTGACATTCCTCAGTCGTATATTGGACATCAACGTTCCCCGAAATTAGTAGCCGTTATGTGCAGCGATAAGCGCGTTGTCGGATGCTTTTGTTTTACGTATAACAATCAGGCGACAGGCTTGCTCAACCGCGAAAATTCATACTCAGACTATAACTTCCAGTGTTTTAGCGCCCTATATCGAATTTCCATTTCTGTTGTGTCTGTCACACAACTGACAGTTAATTCTCGTTTTGTTAGTCACTCAAGCGTAACGTATAACAAATCGAATTGAGCGCATGAATACGTTTTAACCCCAGTGATATCAGGTGATTTTAACGTTGTCTCATCGGATGTCGCACCATGAAAACCACTAAAATGTTATACCTTGACATGAGGGTGATAATGAAAAAGAGAACACTTACCGCACTGATCCTCTCTGCACTGGCTGCCGGCCAGCTTATTAGCCTGTCGGCGCATGCGGCAACAAAGCAGCTTAACGTCTGGGAAGACATTAAAAAGTCCGTTGGTATCCAGGACGCCGTCAAAGACTTTGAGCAAAAGTACGACGTTAAAGTGAATGTTCAGGAGATGCCCTACGCGCAGCAACTGGAAAAATTACGTCTGGATGGCCCGGCAGGCATCGGGCCGGATGTGCTGGTCATCCCCAATGATCAATTGGGTGGCGCGGTTGTGCAAGGGCTGCTGGCCCCCCTGAATCTGGACAAAGAAAAGGTTGACGCCTTTACCCCGGCTTCCATCAACGCCTTCCGTCTGGACAACACCCTGTACGGCGTGCCGAAAGCGGTCGAAACGCTGGTGCTGATTTACAACAAAGACCTGATCGACAAACCGCTGCAAAGCCTGCCGGAGTGGCTCGACTACTCGAAGAAACAGCGTGAGCAGAACAAATACGGTCTGTTGGCCAAGTTTGACCAAATCTATTACAGCTGGGGCGCTATCGGTCCGATGGGCGGCTACCTGTTCGGGAAAAACGACAAGGGCGGCTTCAACCCGAAAGATATCGGTCTGAATAAACCCGGCGCGGTGGAAGCGGTCACCTTCCTGAAAAAATTCTACAGCGAGGGGGTCTTCCCGTCGGGGATCCTCGGTGATAACGGGCTGAACGCCATTGATTCACTGTTTACCGAGAAAAAAGCCGCGGCGGTGATTAACGGCCCGTGGGCTTTCCAGCCGTATGAGGCCGCTGGCGTTAACTATGGCGTGGTGCCGCTGCCAAATCTGCCGGATGGCAAACCCATGAGCTCCTTCCTGGGCGTGAAAGGCTATGTGGTCTCCACCTGGAGCAAAGATAAGCAACTGGCGCAGCAATTTCTCGAATTTATCAACCAGCCGCAGTACGTGAAAACGCGCTATATCGCTACCCGCGAGATCCCGGCGCAGAAAGCGATGATTGACGATCCGATGATCAAAAACGACGAGAAAGCCAGTGCGGTCGCGGTGCAGGCCGCGCGTGCAACGGCCATGCCGGGCATTCCGGAAATGGGCGAAGTCTGGGGGCCGGCAAACGCGGCGCTGGAGCTGAGCCTGACCGGCAAGCAGGAGCCGCAGGCCGCCCTCGATGCCGCCACCAAACAGATCCATATGCAAGTTGAAGCCATGCAGGCCAGTAACCAGTAACCGCTTGTTGTAGCAGAACGGGAGGGCAACCTCCCGTTGTCGAAAAGGAGTCGTACGTGATTATCAGTCCCAGCGAGAATTTTGCCAAAACGCAAGGTGCAGGCCGTCATGCATGGTGCGGGCTGCTGCTGGCCATCGTGCCGGGCTTTGGTCAGTTCTATCACCGTCAGTGGCTAAAAGGCCTTATCTTCCTTGTACTGTTGAGCAGTTTTATCGGCATTTTCTATGATTTTCTGCGCGAAGGACTCTGGGGGTTATATACCCTTGGCGAAGAGGTGCCGCGTGATAACTCCATCTTTTTACTGGCGGAAGGGATCATCAGCCTGTTGATCATCGCCTTTGGCGTGATGGTCTGGTATCTGTCGCTGCGCGATGCATGGATTAACGGTAAAAAGCGTAATGAAGGTAAGCCGCTTAACAGCGTGCGCAAGCAGTATCAAATGCTGCTCAGCGATGGGTTTCCCTACCTGATGATCACCCCCGGCTTTATTCTGCTGGTGTTTGTGGTGATTTTCCCGATCCTGTTCGGCTTCTCCATTGCCTTTACCAATTACAACCTCTACCACACGCCGCCCGCCAAACTGGTGGACTGGGTGGGATTAAAGAATTTCGTCAATATCTTTACCCTCTCGATCTGGCGCTCGACGTTTCTTGATGTGCTGCAGTGGACGGTGGTCTGGACGCTGCTGGCAACCACTCTGCAATGCACCGTTGGCGTACTGCTGGCGATTCTGGTCAATCAGAAAGATCTGCGGTTTAAGCCCCTGGTACGCACCATTTTTATTCTGCCGTGGGCGGTGCCGGGCTTCGTCACCATTCTGGTCTTTGCCGGGATGTTTAACGACTCCTTTGGCGTGATTAACAACGCTATTCTGGCTTTCTTTGGTATTGCGCCGAAAGCGTGGCTTACCGATCCCTTCTGGACGAAAACAGCGCTGATCATGATGCAAACCTGGCTCGGTTTTCCGTTTGTCTTTGCCATGACCACCGGGGTATTGCAGGCCATTCCTGACGATCTGTACGAGGCGGCGAAGATGGACGGTGCCAGCACCTGGACCCGGTTACGCACGATTACGCTGCCGCTGGTGCTCTATTCGATCGCGCCAATCATCATCACCCAGTACACCTTTAACTTTAATAATTTCAACATTATCTACCTGTTTAACAACGGCGGCCCGGCGGTGGCAGGGGCGAACGCCGGGGGCACCGATATCCTGGTGTCGTGGATCTACAAGCTGACGATGTCCTCATCGCAGTATGCGATTGCCGCGACCATCACCATTTTGCTGTCGATTTTTGTTGTCGGCCTGGCGTTGTGGCAGTTCCGTGCCACCAAATCCTTTAAAAACGACGACATGGCATAAGGGAAGAAAAATGGCTAAATCACAAAGTATCCGCCGCGAAAAGTGGATCCGCCTGTCGCTCTCCTGGCTGGTTATCGTGCTGGTATCGCTTGTCATTATCTATCCGCTGGTGTGGACGGTCGGTGCCTCGCTGAACGCCGGTAACAGCCTGCTCAGCACATCGATAATCCCGGAGAACCTCTCGTTCCAGCACTATGCCGATCTGTTTAACGGCCAGGTGAACTACCTGACCTGGTACTGGAATTCAATGAAGATCAGCCTGCTGACCATGATATTGACCTTAATCAGCGTCAGCTTTACCGCGTACGCCTTTTCGCGCTTCCGTTTTAAAGGGCGCCAGAATGGCCTGATGCTGTTTTTGCTGTTGCAGATGATCCCGCAGTTCTCTGCGCTCATCGCCATCTTCGTGCTGTCGCAACTGCTGGGGCTGATTAACAGTCATATGGCGTTGGTGCTGATCTACGTTGCCGGGATGATCCCGATGAATACTTATCTGATGAAGGGGTATCTCGATGCCATTCCGCGCGATCTGGATGAATCGGCCCGCATGGACGGTGCCAGCAACTTCCGCATCTTTATCGAGATAATCATGCCGCTGTCAAAGCCGATTGTGGCGGTCGTGGCGCTGTTCTCCTTCACCGGGCCGCTGGGGGATTTCATTCTCTCCAGCACCATTTTACGCACCCCGGACAAATACACGCTGCCGATTGGTCTGTACAACCTGGTGGCACAAAAAATGGGTGCCAGTTACACCACCTACGCGGCGGGCGCGGTGTTGATCGCCGTGCCGGTGGCCATTCTCTACCTTGCCTTACAAAAATACTTCGTCTCCGGCCTGACCTCCGGCAGCACTAAAGGATAACCACATGAAAAGATTTACACCCGCTCTGCTTGCTGTTTGTCTCTGTAGTTTGTCCGCCAGTTCGTTTGCCGCCGACGCGTTAAAGACGCGCCCGTTCAGCGGCATGCCAGCCGACTTTATTAAAGGGGCGGATATCTCAACGCTGCTGGATGCCGAAAAGCACGGGGCGAAGTTTTATAACGACAAGAATCAGCCGCAGGATGCGCTCGCTATCCTGAAAGCCAATGGCGTGAACTATGTGCGCCTGCGTTTATGGGTCGATCCGAAGGACGCTAAAGGCCAGGCATACGGCGGGGGCGATAACGATTTGGCGACCACGCTCGCGCTGGCAAAACGCGCGAAAGCGCAGGGCATGAAGTTGCTGCTCGATTTCCACTACAGTGATTTCTGGACCGATCCGGGCAAACAATTCAAACCAAAAGCCTGGGAAAAAATGGATTATCCGCAGCTAAAAACCGCGATCCATGACTATACCCGTGACACCATTGCCCGCTTTAAACAGGAGGGCGTACTGCCGGATATGGTGCAAATCGGCAATGAAATTAACTCCGGTATCCTCTGGCCGGAAGGCAAAAGCTGGGGGCAGGGCGGCGGTGAGTTTGACCGGCTGGCGGGGCTGCTCAATTCCGCCATTGACGGGCTCAAGGAGAATCTGAAAAACGGCGAACAGGTGAAGATTATGCTGCACCTGGCCGAAGGCACCAAAAACGATACCTTCCGCTGGTGGTTTGATGAAATCACGAAACGCAATGTGCCGTTCGATGTGATTGGCCTGTCGATGTACACCTACTGGAACGGGCCGATCAGCGCGTTGCAGGCCAATATGGACGACATCAGCAAACGCTACAACAAAGATGTGATTGTGGTGGAAGCGGCTTACGCCTATACGCTGGCCAACTGCGATAACGCCGAAAATAGCTTCCAGGAAAAAGAAGAGAAAGCGGGCGGCTACCCCGGCACCGTGCAGGGGCAGTATGACTATATCCACGATTTAATGCAGTCGGTTATCAATGTTCAGGGCCATCGCGGCAAGGGTATTTTTTATTGGGAGCCGACCTGGATTGCGGTCCCCGGAAATACCTGGGCAACGCAGGCGGGAATGAACTATATCAACGACAAATGGAAAGAAGGGAATGCGCGGGAAAACCAGGCATTGTTTGATTGTCAGGGAAAAGTGCTGCCTTCGGTAAAAGTATTTAATTAACGCTGGTGTTGTAAATTTCAGGATCTTTAATATGAATAAATTTGCGCCTTTAAGCCCGAAGGTTGTCTCGCTATTGCATGGCGCGGACTATAACCCGGAGCAATGGGAGAATTACCCCGGTATTATCGATGACGATATAGCTATGATGAAACAAGCAAAATGCAATGTCATGTCGGTCGGGATATTTAGCTGGTCAAAACTGGAACCTCGGGAAGGGGAATTTAATTTCGGCTGGCTGGATTCGGTTATTGAGAAGTTATATGCGGCGGGAATTCATATTTTCCTCGCCACACCGAGCGGTGCCCGGCCTGCCTGGATGTCGCAGAAATACTCGGAAGTGCTGCGTGTCGGGCGCGATCGCGTCCCGGCACTGCACGGCGGGCGGCATAATCACTGCATGACTTCGCCGGTCTACCGGGAAAAAACGCTGAAAATCAATACGCTGCTAGCAGAGCGCTATGCGCAGCATCCGGCGGTACTCGGCTGGCATATTTCCAACGAATACGGCGGTGAATGTCACTGCGATTTATGCCAGCAAAAGTTCCGTGACTGGCTGAAAGCCCGTTACCAGACGCTGGAAAACCTTAACCACGCCTGGTGGAGCGATTTCTGGAGCCACACCTATTCGGACTGGTCGCAAATTCAGTCGCCGTCGCCGCAGGGCGAAGTGTCGATCCATGGGCTGAATCTGGACTGGCGACGTTTTAACACCGCGCAGGTCACTGATTTCTGCCGCCATGAAATTGCCCCGTTGAAAGCGGCGAATGCGCAACTTCCGGTGACCACCAACTTTATGGAGTATTTCTACGATTACGACTACTGGCAGCTTGCGCCAGCGATCGATTTTATCTCCTGGGACAGCTACCCCATGTGGCACCGGGACAAAGATGAGACGCAGCTCGCCTGCTACACCGCGATGTACCACGACATGATGCGCTCGCTAAAAGGGGGCAAACCGTTTGTGTTGATGGAGTCAACGCCGAGCGTCACCAACTGGCAGCCAACCAGCAAAGTGAAAAAGCCGGGGATGCATATCTTGTCCTCGTTGCAGGCGGTGGCCCACGGCGCGGATTCGGTGCAGTACTTCCAGTGGCGTAAAAGCCGCGGTTCGGTAGAGAAGTTCCACGGTGCGATTATCGATCATGTTGGTCATCTTGATACCCGTGTCGGGCGTGAAGTGTGCGCGCTGGGCGACATGCTTGAAAAACTCACCCCGGTGATGGGATGTCGCACCGATGCGCGTGTGGCGGTCATCTTTGACCAGCAAAACCGCTGGGCGCTGGACGATGCTGAGGGGCCGCGCAATAAAGGCATGGAGTATGAAAAAACAGTAAATGAACACTACCGCCCGTTCTGGGAAAAAGGCATTGCGGTAGATGTCATTAACGCCGATGCGGATCTCAGCCGTTATCAACTGGTGATCGCGCCCATGCTTTACATGGTTCGTGAGGGATTTGCCCCGCGCGCCGAAGCATTTGTCGCGGCGGGCGGGCATCTGGTTACCTCTTACTGGACCGGCGTGGTGAACGAGAGCGACCTCTGTTATCTCGGTGGTTTCCCAGGCCCGCTGCGCAAATTGATTGGCGTCTGGGCCGAGGAGATCGACTGCCTGGACGACAATGAGCGCAATCTGGTGCAGGGGCTGGCAGGGAACGATGCCGGATTACAGGGGCCGTATCAGGTGCGCCATCTGTGTGAACTGATTCATGCCGAGAGCGCCAAACCGCTGGCTACTTATCGGGATGACTTCTATGCCGGCCGCCCGGCGGTGACGGTCAATCAATTTGGCAAGGGTAAAGCATGGCACGTTGCTTCACGCAACGACCTGGCGTTCCAGCGCGATTTCTTTGCCAGCCTTATTGATGAACTGGCCTTGCCGCGTGCCGTTGAGCAGGATTTCCCGCCAGGGGTGGTGGCAACAGCGCGTACCGACGGGGAAACCACGTTTGTTTTTATTCAGAACTTTAGCGCCCAGCAGCAGACGATCACCCTGCCACAGGGCTATCAGGATTGTCTGTCCGCCGCGTCCGTCAGTGGTTCGCTGGTGCTGACGCCGTGGGATTGCCGTGTTGTTCGCCGTCAGGCGTAATGTCTGACTTATACGCCTGCCCATTCGGGCAGGCTTTTTTTTATCTGTTGAAAATCAGGAGTCGATGATGGTGAGTCTTAAATCTTTCCTGCACTACTTCTCTGAACCGAAAAATACCGCGGCAGTGCCCATCAGCGAAGCTGAGCTGCAATTGATCCAGCGGCTGGCAAAGGCATTTGGCGGTGCGGAGAACATTGAGACCGTAGATGCCTGTCTGACCCGTTTACGGGTGACGGTGAAAGATCTGTCCGTTGTGGATCCGCAAGCGCTGCAACATGAAGGGGCGCTGGGGGTGATTATTCTCGGTCAGCAGGTGCATGCGATATTTGGCAAACAGTCAGATGTGCTGCGCAAATTACTGGATGAACATTTCTTTTCCCGCACATAAATAAAAAGGGATACCCGTGAGGGTATCCCGAAATACAAAAAAGAAAAGCAAAGGCAATATAAATACTGTCAGGTAATAACCCGCCAGTTCTCGGAGATAAATAACGAGGGTAATGCATTAATAAACAAAATCATCTCGCGTTATATCGCGACGGCAGCACTGGACATAACCAGGGGCTTATTTATATAAGCAACCGGTATTAACAGATGTGGCCAATTAAGCGATAACGGGAAAGATACTGTTTATTTACCACCAGGCTTCAACCTGTACGCCAAAGTTCCAGGTGTTATTTTTGGTGCCATCTTCAAATGATTTGCCATTTTCTGAATCATTTAAATAGGAAGCAAAGACACGTAGCTCAGGGCGTGACATAAATTCCGGGCCATCTGCCAGACCCACCGCGAAGGTATATTTTTCGCCGCTCTGTTTGTAATGGGTACCGTTTTTGTAGTCATCTTTCTGGTAGAAGCCGCCAACTTCACCGATCAGGCGCACGTAGTTGGTCATCTGATACTGCGCGCGGCCCACCAGTGAAACCAGACGGGTTTTGTCGGTATATTCCGTAATATCGTTAGCAGAGCCGTAGGTCAGCACGTGGTTCAGCGAGAACTTACTGGTAATCGGAATGAGCCCGGTGTTGATCACACGGTAACCGCTGGCATCGTTCACATAATGCCACATGTCATACCAGCCGCCGCCCTGTGATACCATGTTCTGCGCCAGCCCTTTGTTGGCATATTGCAGCACCAGTTTGTTGTAGCCGCCAAACATATCCTGACTGATTTCGCCGGTCACCATCACACCGTCATCCGCTTCGTATAAGCCGCCGTACTCTTTCTGCTTTTTCGTCGGATTTGGCATCGCGTAGTCAATGCCGAACTCGGTCCAGGCGCCTGACCACGGTTTCCAGCCCGCATAGCGAACGTCGATATAGTTGATATTGACGTCATTGTCATTATCGACGCGGTAATCAACGTCATTGGCGTCACCCCGGATCCAGGCTACCGAGACGGCACCCGGCCCGACGCTGTAGTTTTCAATCCCCGCGCCGGAACCGGAGATATTCCAGTACTTGGTATCGATGATGTGCAGGTCGTGACGCTGGTAGTAACGCTTACCGCCCCAGATGACCGCATTAGGATCGTTGGGGATAAGCCCTTTAATTTGCAGGTTCAACTGGCGCAAGCCGAATTGCGCGTCGTCACCAATGGTGGTTTCGTTGTCGTTAGAACCGTCGGAAACCATGCTGACCATACTGTCGAGGTAAAAACTTACATCATCTTTTTTATAGACTTCTGAACCCAGTTCCAGCTCACCGTAGGTATCGGTTTCGTTACCCAGACGACCCAGTTTGTTCTTTTGCCACTCAACCTGTCCGCCATCGCCGGACACGCCTACACCGCCGCGCAGGTAACCGTGAAAGTCGATAGGGACAGATGTCGCAGCCAGCAAAGAAGTTGAAGTCAGCGCAGTGGCTAACGCAAGAGAGAGAGTGCGTAGCGTAGTGTTCATATCATTCCTCTTATTGTTTTGTATTACGTTCACATAAGCAGTGTCATAAAATGCCTAAATGTAAAAACAGGCAAACTAACGATTGTGAATATGTGATTAACTGCAAATAAATCAGCGTTTTTTGTTACCATTAGCGAATCTGTTCACAATGTTGGAGGTTGTGAGCGTCATACTTATTTTGTTAAAATGAGGCAAGGGGATGTGTGGTGAGCGTTTTTTCAGGTCGCCCCTGTTACACTTGGCGTATAACAACATAAGGAACCGGACCATGAAGTCTAAAAGTGCAACGCTGGAAGACGTAGCCCGTCATGCGGGTGTCTCCTACCAGACCGTGTCCAGGGTACTCAACAAATCTGCCAATGTATCCGAAACCACGCGTTTAAAAGTGGAGAAATCCATAGAGTTATTGCGTTATGTACCGAACCGGCTGGCGCAGCAGTTAGTGGGTAAGCAAAGCCAGACCGTCGGTCTGGTGACCACCTCGCTGGCACTCCATGCCCCTTCGCAAGTGGCGGCGGCGGTGAAACGCTACGCCAACCTCGATGGCTACCAGGTGTTGATTTCAATGATCGATGAGAACGTCAATCAAGACATTCAATCCGCCATCAACGAACTGAAATCTCAACTGGTAGACAAAGTGATCATCAACGTGCCGTTGGAAACCGAAGAGGCCCAGCGCATCGCGGCTGACAACGATGACATCGTTTGCCTGTTCCTCGATGTCGATCCCTACAGTTCCGTGTTTAACGTTTCGTTTAACCCGGCTGACGGCACCCGTGCCAGCGTCAAACACCTTTATGAACTGGGCCATCGGGAGATTGCGCTACTGGCCGGGCCGGAAACCTCCGTGTCGGCCAGGCTGCGGTTGAAAAGCTGGATCGACACGCTTAACAGTTATGGACTGAAACCGGTGACTGTTTTTCATGGCACCTGGGATGCGCAAAGCGGTTACGCGGGCGCGTTACAGATGTTACGTGAAACACCGAATTTCACCGCCGTACTGGTGGGGAACGACCAGATGGCGCTCGGCGTACTGAGCGCGTTCCATCAACATCAGGTCGCCATTCCGGGGGAGAAATCAGTCGTGGGGTATGACGGGACCTATGAAAGTTCGTTCTTCCATCCGGCGTTGACCACCGTTTCGCTGGATCTCGATTTGCAGGGCAAGGAAGCGGTGCGTCGCCTGCTTGATAGCGGCCACGGTGATTCAGCGCGCAGTTCGTCTGTGTTGCCAGCAAAGCTTATTGTCCGTCATTCAACCGGGGCAGTGCAGGAGCAGGGGATTAACCTGCAGGATATCGCCCAGCAATTGCAGGAAATTGCGCATAAGTTGTGGAAGTAACGTTCAGGCGTCTACTGACGCTGGGGCGCCCCATAGCAAAAGCCCGCCGCGTTTTGCTCAATCCATATGAACAGTGCTCATACGCTATGGATTCGCAAAACGCTCTGTTTATAAAAAACAGGACTGTCAGGATGAGCCTTACGTGGATTGGGGCTCATCCACGCGTGCTCATGCCTGATCAGTCATAGGGGTGGGAAATGATAACAGACAGCTATCCGCTATCAGTCAGGCGTGTCAGTTGGCGGATGCGGTTGGTCTGATGGTGATCTCTGTTGTATCGACGCTCTCAGGGGCTTCAATGACCTGCCGCACGGCACGGGCAATATCCGCAGGTTTTAGTGCCACAGAACGGTAGACATCCATCGCCGCCCTGGTTTGCGGATGCGTAATGGTTGAGGCAAGGTCACTTTCCACAACACCTGGATTGACACAGGTCACGCGAATAGTGGGGCTTTCCTGACGTAATCCATCCGAAATCGCGCGGACCGCGAATTTCGAGGCACAATAGACGGCGGCGGTTGGTACGACAGCAAGGGCGCCGATCGAGCCAATATTGATAATCTGGCCGGAACCCTGCGCTTCCATCACGGGAAGCACAGCGCCAATGCCCCAGAGCACACCCTTGATATTGACGTCTATCATACGCTCCCATTCATCCTGTTTACCTGCGGCAAGCGGAGAAAGCGGCATGATACCCGCATTGTTGATCAGCACATCGACGCGGCCCCATTTATCCAGCGCGTCCTGCACAAAGCTTGCCATCGACAGGCGACTGGTGACATCCAGCTCTCGTGCTTGAGCAACACCGCCCGCGCCGCGTATTTCTGCGGCAATGGCTTCGATACGCTCCAGCCTGCGAGCCCCTAATAACACCTTCGCGCCTGCGTTTCCAAGCTCTCTGGCAATCCCTTCGCCAATCCCGCTTGATGCGCCGGTAATTAATATCACTTTCTGCATAGCATGCTCCTTTAGTTGAGTTCGAAACGATCATAGAACTTCACGATTGTTTCCAGTACCCTGCTTTGACTGGACTCACTGGTTAGCAATGTTAAACAATGAAAATTGATCTCAATCTCTTACCCGTATTTCTCGCCGTGGCAGAAGAGCGTAATTTCAGCGCCGCTGCTGCACGCCTGGGTGTCACCAGATCGGCGATCAGCCAGGGAATTAGGCGGCTTGAGGATGCGTTCGGCACAATGCTGGTCATGCGTACGACTCGCTCAGTAACCCTGACGGAAGCAGGGGAACGGCTACGAGAATCTCTGTCATCACCGTTATCCAGTATTGACGCGGCGTTCGAAGAGATAGCGTCTGACAATGTGCCGCGAGGATGTCTGCGGATTGCGGTGACCTCGATAGCCGAAGCGTTTCTTTCTGGCCCGCTGATTGCCTCGTTTGCGGCGGACAACCCTGCCGTAACGGTTGATATTGTCGTGACCGATGAAGAGTTTGATATTGTGGCTGCGGGTTATGACGCTGGCGTAAGGCTTGGAGAGGTGATCGAAAAGGATATGATTGCCGTCCCGCTTACCGGAAAGCAACGTGAAATGGCGGTTGCCTCGCCTGCGTATCTTGCAGCGCATAACGCCCCTGTGCACCCGCGTGAGTTGATTCACCATCGTTGTATCGGCTGGCGTCCTGCCAAAGATGTCGCCCCTTATCGCTGGGAATTTGAGGAGGCGGGGGAACCTTTCAATCTGGCGATTGAACCGCAGATTACGACGAACGATCTGCGCCTGATGTTGCGGCTCGCGCTGGCCGGTGGCGGGATTACGTTTGCCACGGAGGATACATTCAGACCTTTTGTTGAGACCGGGCAACTTGTCTCACTGCTGGATGACTATCTGCCTTATTTCCCGGGTTTCTATCTCTACTTTCCTCATCGCCGCAATATGGCGCCCAAACTCCGTGCCCTTGTCGACCATGTCAGGCGGTGGCGGCAGCAGGAACTGCAATAGCGGAGAACAGCGCTGAAAAGGTAGAACGCGACAGGTGGGTCAACATTTAAAACCTCACCTGGTTAATCCATATTCTGTAAATTCAAAAATCCATATTTTTTAGAGATGGTGTTTAAGTTATTTTTTTAAATTAATAACTTAATTAATATCGTCACTTTTATGTTTTTTTGTGTAATTGTAAAGTCCATCACAGAAACACAGGTTACAGCAAATTTGTCCATATTTTCGCATGTCACTCACTGACACTCTGCCCCGGTGCTGATTTACTTTCATTCGATACCTTACTTTTTTGCAGGCAGGAAAAATGGCTTCTATGAGTAGTGATTCTGTAGTGTTACCGCGCGCACTACGTGATACCCGACGCATGAATTTGTTTGTTTCTATCTCGGCTGCTGTTGCGGGGCTGTTGTTTGGTCTGGATATCGGGGTGATTGCCGGTGCATTGCCCTTTATTTCCGAGCATTTTGCGCTTTCCAGCCGTTTACAGGAGTGGGTCGTCAGCAGCATGATGCTGGGCGCAGCGCTAGGTGCGCTTTTCAACGGGTGGTTATCATTTCGTCTTGGGCGTAAATACAGCCTGATGGCGGGCGCAATACTTTTTGTCGCAGGTTCACTTGGCTCTGCTTTTGCCCACAATGTCGAGGTGTTGTTGCTCTCCCGCGTGCTGCTGGGCGTTGCGGTCGGCATTGCCTCTTACACTGCACCACTTTATCTCTCTGAAATGGCGAGCGAAAATGTGCGTGGAAAGATGATCAGCATGTACCAGTTGATGGTCACCTTAGGCATTGTGCTGGCGTTCCTTTCCGATACTGCTTTCAGCTACAGTGGCAATTGGCGAGCCATGCTCGGCGTGCTGGCGTTGCCTGCGGTTGTCCTGATTATTCTGGTCGTGTTTCTTCCCAATAGCCCACGCTGGCTGGCCCAAAAAGGGCGACACATTGAGGCGGAAGAGGTGCTGCGTATGTTGCGCGATACCTCTGAAAAGGCGCGCGATGAACTGAACGAGATCCGCGAAAGTTTGAAGCTGACGCAGGGTGGTTTCCAGTTGTTCAAAGCTAATCGTAATGTGCGTAGAGCCGTGTATCTTGGCATGCTGTTGCAGGCGATGCAGCAATTCACGGGCATGAATATTATTATGTATTACGCGCCACGCATTTTTAAAATGGCTGGATTTACAACCACTGAGCAGCAGATGATCGCCACCCTTGTGGTTGGGCTAACTTTTATGTTCGCCACTTTTATTGCGGTATTCACCGTCGATAAAGCCGGGCGTAAGCCTGCGCTGAAAATCGGTTTTAGCGTGATGGCTATCGGCACGCTGATCCTCGGATACTGTCTCATGCAGTTCGATAACGGTTCGCCATCAAGCAGTCTTTCGTGGCTTTCAGTCGGTATGACGATGATGTGTATTGCAGGGTATGCGATGAGCGCGGCACCGGTCGTATGGATCCTGTGCTCTGAGATCCAGCCCTTAAAATGCCGTGATTTCGGTATTACCTGTTCAACCACCACAAACTGGGTATCGAACATGATTATCGGCGCGACCTTCCTGACTCTGCTTGACGCGATTGGCGCGGCGGGTACGTTCTGGCTCTACACCGCACTCAATCTGGTTTTCATTGCATTAACGTTCTGGCTTATCCCGGAAACCAAAAATGTGACGCTGGAACATATTGAACGTCGTCTTATGACGGGTGAAAAACTGCGTAATATTGGGATGTAATTTATCCCGCGTAATTTATCCCGCATTGGTGAGCAGGAAAGCAGGTTAATTAATTAGCCTGCTTTAATCCACAACCCTCACTGATACACTATCTCTGCTAAATTATGATCGTTGCGGTGAGCCAAATTTCGCAGCAATCATTTCAGATGTGGGTTGTATTCCCCCCAGACTCCACTGTTCCGGTTCATGCTCGTCAATTCGGACCCATACCGAACGCCGAAACTCAGGATCGCCTTTTCCCTCAATTTCAACAATAAGGTCAGTCATACGACGTAGAAGTTCATTTTTTTGCTCCGGGCTCAAAATCCCTTTGATGGTTTGCACATTTACGAAGGGCATTGTATTCTCCTTAATTATCTAGGTCTTAAAATCATACTCAGATTAGGAGGCAAATCTACACATGTCAAAAGATAATTCATTACCGTACCTGTTACCTGAACTTTGCGGGCTTGCGGCGGCAGCGGAACTCCTTGGCGATCAATGGGTTTTGCTGATTCTAAGAGAGGCTTTTTACGGGGTGACGCGCTTTGAAACGATGCGCGCACATACAAAAATTGCAAAACAGACACTGGCAAACCGATTAAAAAAAATGACTGAACTCGGTCTGCTTTGCAAAATCCCTTATCAGGAAGAGGGGACACGTGAACGCTATGAATATGTTCTCACACCAAAAAGCCGATCGCTGGCACCGCTGCTTATTTCCCTGATGGAATGGGGGCATAAAAATATATTGCATGATGAGCCACATATTTCCTTAGTGGATAAACGTACGGGGGATGTCGTACACAGCGCATTCGTGTCAACAAAAGGTGATGTCGTTGAGGCTAAAAATTTACAGATAGTGGCTTTGAAACGTTAATTTGCCTGGTAACCTTGTCTCACTGGTTTTCAGGGCTCATTAAAAGCCCCATTTCGCATACACCTTCGGGACTGTACAGACAAGCCTGTCAGAGGGAGGGGCTGTTATGCGCGAGGGGCAGCTATTGAGCCCGATTAAGGCAAAAAATCGCGTGGTGTTGAATCCAGGATGGCGTGAAAAGCAGCGGTAAATGCAGCCGGGCATGAGAAGCCAAGCTGGTAGGCGACCTGTTTGATTGAGATGCCGTTGGCGAGAAGATCTAACGAAGCACAAATTCTGGCTCTCTGCTTCCATGTTCTAAAACTAAATCCAGTGTCTTTAATAAACAATCGCGAAAATGTACGTTCGGACATGGTAGCGATATAAGCCAGATCGCTTAGCGATGCTTCCCAACGATGATTAACCAATAATTCTCTGGCCGCACAGGCTAATCGCTCATCATGCGGCATTGGAAGTTCCGCGGCTAAAGGGGGAGCCTCGCTGAGAATCTCCAGAAGCAACAGAGCCATTTTCCGTTGGCTCGGTTTGCTGTAGTCATCACAAAAGAGTCCGGCTATCAGCTCTTTCACCATTGCTGTAGCCGTAATCACATGCACCTGGTGACTCTTCGTAAAATTCGCGCACTCTGCGATAAGGCTGCGGCTGAAATAGACGGCCCGTAGGTCTGTATGTGAAAGCAGGTTGTAACTATGGATCTGAAGAGGCGGTAGCCATAATGCACGCTGAGGCGGTATTACCCACCGGTCATTTTCTGTTTCAACCAGCATAACTCCCCTGGTGGCAAACAGCAGTTGCCCCTCAATATGATGATGAGGAGGATCTGTCTCTCCACGTTGATAACTTATCGCGGTGCTTGACCACCCTGTGGCTTCATCATGTCTTGGCGCTTTATCTATACTACCTGGCATTTCAGATTTAGCTCCTGCACTTATGATAGCGACCCTTGAACCATCCGAAGTAAAGCCTTACTGGATGGGGGAGTGATTTAATTTTCAGATTATCATAGGTATTACAGGAGCCTATCCTAATGCGAGTACACTTTATCGTACATGAAAGTTTTGAAGCACCAGGCGCATATGAAACATGGGCCAGAAGCCACGGACATGATGTGACTTTTTCACGCGTATACGCAGGGGATGTGTTGCCATCTGACGCTGAAGGCATTGATTTCCTCATCGTTATGGGCGGCCCGCAAGATCCAGCCACAACAGTCGAAGAGTGTCCGCACTTCGATTCTAAAGCCGAACAGGCGCTCATTTATTCTGCTGTTAATACCGGTAAAGTCGTTATCGGCATCTGCCTCGGCTCACAGTTGATCGGTGAAGCTCTCGGTGCATCGTTCGCACACAGCCCTGAAAAAGAGATAGGTAAATTCCCGATCACGCTGACAGAAGCCGGTAGCAACGATGAGATGTTCTCTCACTTTGCCAGGACGCTCGAAGTCGGCCACTGGCATAACGATATGCCGGGTCTGACGCCGGATGCGAAAATCATCGCTTACAGTGAGGGATGCCCACGTCAGATCGTTTCATACTCGGATCGTGTCATTGGTTTCCAGTGCCACATGGAACTGACGCCGGATATTGTGGAACTGCTCATCGAACAGTCTGCGAAAGATCTGGACCGCGCCGCAGAATATCGCTTCGTTAATACACCAGAGGAACTTCGTGCGCACGATTACAGCGAAATGAACCTGGTGTTATTTGTCTTCCTGGATAAGCTGGAAGCACGTTACAAATCGGTTTAACCACAGAATGAAGCCCGGTGATAAGCACACGTGTGGTGATCATCGAATGCTCCCTATTCAGGCCGCCTGCGCAAATTGTTTCTCGAAAGAGGATACTCAGTGATACGCAGGCTTATCCCAGGGTATCGTCTGGCGAGACACGGCGATGCATGACCAGCGTAAAAGAGCAGCCTTGTTGCGAACTGTCGACTGTCATGTGCCAGCACAGATGGTCGACAATGCGCTGAACAATCGATAATCCAAGCCCTTCGCCATGTTGAGGAGAGCCAGACTGAAAGCGCTGAAAATGATGAGGCGCAATGCTGGACGGCAGCCCAGGACCGGTATCCGTGACCGTTAAGGTGGTGTCGCGTAACGTCACAAGAACTTCGCCCTCAACGGTGTACTGGCACGCATTGCGCAGCAGGTTCCATATGACGCTGCGTGCCAGTTCAGCGTTAGTCGCCAGATGGGTTTCCTGCGGCGCGTCCAGCCTGAGTTCGACTTTTTTTCGTGCCAGCCAGGGTTGGCAACGCGCCATGCACTCTTCGATTAAGGGGCGTAACGAGACATTGGCGATGGGAAGCGTATGCGGATCCCGCGAGAGTAAAAGCAGGCATGTCAGTTGACGCTCCATTTCCTGCGTGGTGCGCACGGCGCGCTCGGCGACGGGCACTAAATGGCTGTCAGCAGGCAACTGATGCACCAGCGTTTCTGCGGCACCGCCAATGATAGCCAGCGGTGTGCGTAATTCATGGCTGGCATCGCCCGCAAAACATCGCTCACGGTGCAAGAACCGCTCAAGTTCATCACTGTGTTGGGCAAATGCGCGCGCCAGCACGCCGATTTCATCATTAGAATCCATGAAAGGTAAGGGCTTCTGGTTGCGTTGTACTGCGTTCGCCAGCCGGGTTATCGGGACGGTAACGCGCGCTGAGGTGAGGCGTCCCATCCAGAATGCGCCCAGGATGCACACCGCAATGACAAGCGGTGCGAAACCATCAATCAGCAACTCAAGCCCGGCGTAGGGTTCGCCATCCTGTAGAAAATAGAAGCGCTGTGCATTGCGTTCAAAGACCAGCAGGTGGCGGTATGCAGACGATTCCAACAGATGGTAGCCCGGTGCGTACCGGAGCAAAGCATCGGGGGCGGTTTGGGCGTCATACAGCAGGCTACCGGCGGGCAGGGTAGGCACTACGCCACTGGCAACCTCTTCTTCCAGATGCGGTGCCGCCTTGTCGAGGTTTTCTGTCATTGCCCAGGCTCTGAGCTCATCGTAGTCAAGCTGTTCGGCTACGACAAGAACCGCCATCACGGCAACCATCAGCAGGACAAACGAAACAGTAATACGCGTTTTGAGCGTCATCTGACGGTAAAGGGATTTCATGATTACTGGGCTGCCCTGGTCGTTATTCTTGAGAAACCTCGAAAGGCTTGTGCAGGCGAAAACCGATGCCATGAACGGTTTCTATCAGTGCAGGTGTGAAGTTTTTGTCAATACGCTGGCGTAAATCATGAATATGTGTGCGCAACGCACCGCTTTCCGGTGGCTCATCGCCCCAGAGCAGGTACTCCATCTCATGCTTTTTAACCACACCCGGTGCCGCACGCATCAGACACAACAGCAATTTATGTGTGCTGGGTGTCAAATTGATGATTTGCCCCTGGCGCCATGCCTGCGGTGCGCTGGCATCCACGAGCAGATCTTCCCATTTTAGCGTCCCCTGAACTTGCCGACCCTGAGCCCGGCGGACCAGCGCCTGGATACGGGCATCCAGTTCCCTGAGAGAAAAGGGTTTAATGAGGTAATCGTCAGCCCCAAGCGCAAACCCCTGCACACGGTCATCGACGGGATCGCGTGCGGTCAACATCAGCACTGGCACCGGGTTTTGATAGTCGCAGCGAAGTTTGCTACAGAGTGTCATGCCATCCATACGCGGCAGCATCAGATCCAGAAGAATAGCGTCGTAGTTATTCTGCGTTGCCATACGCAGGCCTGTGACACCGTCACGCGCCTCATCCAGCACATAACCCAGCGGCTCGAAAAAGTCATAGAGATTGGCAATCAGTTCGGGGTTATCTTCGATAATAAGCAGGCGAGTCATAAGAAAATTGACGTATCCATAAATGGGCCGAATACCTTAACAACTTCCTGACATGGACTTATTGATACTCAGCACATTTCTAACACGCTGAGAACAGAGCATGTTTCTTCGTCTTTCGTCGTTTCGGCTCAACCCGGTACAACTGACCTGGGTCGCAGCCCTGTTTTTTACGACCCTGGGTAATATTTCGCTGTGGCAAACATTGTGGTCGCATGTTGAGTTCACCTGTTTTCAGCAGGTGCTCTTCTTTATCAGCCTGCCGGTTTCCCTTTTCTGTTGCATAAACCTTTTCCTTACACCGGTAATGATGTTGCCGTATTTGCGTAAGCCTTTGTTAGCCGGGCTGGTGGTTATCAGCGCGGGTTGTACTTACGTCATGCTTCGCTACAACATACTTATCGACTACAGCCGGGTGCAGGATTTTTTTGAAGGCGCGCCGACGGCTGAACTCATCGCATCTTTCTCTCTGCCTCTGGCGCTCTGCCTGCTTTTTCTTGGTCTCTTACCTGCGGTGGTGATGATGTTTATACCGACGAAAAAAACAGGGAATCCCGCAGATACCCTTTTTTGGTGGCTGAGCCATATTCTGGTGAATCTGACGCTTCTTGCGGCAATCCTACTCGCGCTTAACAAGGACTACGCTTCTTTGCTGCGTGATAACAGACATATGAAAGATCAGGTCGTGCCGTTTAACGTTGTCACCAATACCCATCACTACCGGAAACAGAAATCGGGCGTAAAAATTCACCCTTTACGGGCCATGGCGAAAAGGGCTACCCGTATTGTTATGATGTCAGACGCAAAAGCCGATGAGTGACTATGTGGCAGGCGAGCCGCGTGATCCTTCTCTGCGCGATGATGAAAACCAGCGGCTGTGGTGATGGTTATCTGGCCCGACAGATTAACCGGCCGGGCGAGGGGAACGTGTCAGACCGGGTAGCAAATCTCTTCCGGCTGGCGCTGCATAATGACTTTACCGTGACGAATAGAGGTCAGCACTTTGGCCTGGCGGCACACTGCATCGTAGTCATTTTTCGCATCCAGGATAAGCAGGTTCGCCGGGCGCCCTTCGGCAATGCCGTAGTTATCACCTAAGCACAGCGCACGGGCACTGTTATCGGTAATCAGATCGAGGCAGCGCTGCAAATCCTCGTATCCCAGCATATGGCAAATATGCAGACCGGCATCGAGAATACGCATGATGTTGCCATTGCCCACCGGATACCACGGATCCTGAATGGAATCCTGCGCAAAACAGACGTTGATCCCGGCGCGGTCCAGCTCTGCCACCCGTGTTACGCCGCGACGTTTCGGCCAGGTGTCGAAGCGTCCTTGCAGGTGGATGCTTTCGGTTGGACAAGAGATAAAGTTGATGCCCGACGCTTTAAGCAGGCGGAACAGCTTTGAGCAGTAGGCGTTGTCGTAAGAGCCCATAGCGCAGGTATGGCTGGCGGTGACCTGTGCGCCCATCCCACGCACCCGGGCTTCTTCCGCCAGCACTTCCAGGAAGCGTGATTGCGGATCGTCGATTTCATCACAGTGCACATCGACCAGACAGCCATGGCGCTGGGCCAGATCCATCAAAAAGCCCAGCGAGCTGACGCCTTTATCGCGGGTATTTTCGTAGTGCGGAATGCCGCCCACCACGTCGGCGCCCATCTCGATAGCGCGCGTCATCAGCTCTCGGCCTCCGGGGAAGGATTCAATGCCTTCTTGCGGAAAGGCGACGATTTGCAGGTCGATAAGGTGGGCCGCCTCCTTTTTCACTTCCAGCATCGCCTCAAGCGCCGTCAGGGAAGGATCGGTCACATCAATATGGGTGCGCACGTGCTGCACGCCGTTATCGCGTAACATACCGATGGTTTTCAGCGCCCGCTGGCGCGTATCTTCAACCGTTACGCTCGCTTTGCGCTGGCTCCAGCGGGCGATACCCTCAAACAGTGTGCCGCTCATATTCCACTCCGGCTCGCCCGCGGTCAGGGTGGCATCAAGATGGATATGCGGTTCGACGAACGGCGGGATAACCAGCTTTTGTTGCGCGTCGATATCGCTGGCGTCAGCCGTCTGCACGGCGGTCTGCGGAGTGATGCTCTTGATCACGCCGTCATCTAAGTCGAGGGTATAAAGCGATTCTTTATGGCGCAGGCGTGCGTTGATAATTTTCATGAGTATTCCCGTAAATGGTTTTGTGACATACGCCAGATCGTTAACGCGACCGAGGCGTTGAGGTGGAATTGCGGATGGCTAATCGGGTAGCTGGTCAGCTTTTCAATACGTTGGATGCGTTGATGTAACGTGTTGCGGTGAATGCCAAGCCGCTCGGCGGCTCTGACCACGTTCCCGTTCTCCTGGAGCAGTGTTTCCAGCGTCTCCATCAATAGCCACGGACTTTTGCGATCGCGTTCTATCAGGCAGCCAAGGGTGTCGTGCATAAAATCGCTCAGCAGCGCAGGGTCGCCGATGGCAGAGAGGAGCTTGATAAATCCCAGTTGTTGATAGTCGGTAATGCGCTGGGCCGGGCGCAGAGTATCGCTAAGATCCAGGGCCTGACGCGCCTGCGACAGCGCGCGCTGATAGTCCTGTAATTGCTGCACCCGAGCGGAAAGGCCACACAGTAGCGACAGCCTGTCGTCACCTTCCGCCAGCGCGAGCAGCCACTGTGCTAACCACTTTTTCTGCTGATAAAACTCACCGTCCTCATCCGGCAGCAGGAAGATAAACATATTGCTGCGCTCGACCAGCGGAAAGGGATTGTCCTGCTGATTGAGCTGCTGCTGCAATCGCTGACGGATGGTACGTCGCGCCTGCTGTAACCAGGCCTCGGCCTGCCCGGGTGGAAACTGGCGAAACAGGTTTTGTATCCCCTCAAGACGCAATGCCACCACCCTCAGGGGGCGGCTAAAATCCAGTTGTTGGTGGATAGCGCGTTGCTGCAGGATATGCAGATCGGGAAAATCGCCTGTTAACAGTTGCAACAGAATATCGCGCTGCGATTGCAGGGCATTTTCACTGCGCACCAGCGCAGTGCCGATGCGTTCGGTGACAATCACCATCTTTAACAGATAGGGCTGTTCGATCAGCGGAATGCCCAGCTCGTCGGCCAGTGCGATCAGGCGAGGGGGGATCGCCTGGATATACGCATCGCCGGTGAGGATCACCATCCCGGCTATCCCGCGCTGTTTGCCTTCCATCAGTAAATGGATCAGGTTGTCTTCATCGCGGGGATGGTTGATGCCGGTGATAAAGACCAGCTCCCCGCCCATGATCCATTCGGCGATATTTTCATTTTCCGCCACGTAGTACCAGCGAACCGCCAGTTGCAGCCCCTGTTTACCGGCACGCAGGCGCATGGGGGAGAGTTCCTCCAGGGCGAGGATTTCGCTGACCGTCAGGCTCATAACTACTGCTCCGCGACCGAATCAGCGGCGGGCTGACGTTTGCTCAGACGCGTCAGGGCGATGTAGAGCAGCGCGGAGACGGTAATGCCGACCAATGGGGCGATCCACGGCGACAGATACGCCACCACTGCGCCCACGGCATAGGCGCCCAGTCCCAACCAGTTGAAGCGCGGCAAACGGGCCGTTTGCAGCAGAGGATAACGACCGCCGCGATAAAACCAGTAGTCGGCAAGGATCACGCCGCCGATAGGCGGAATGATACTGCCCAGGAGAACGAGGAAAGAGATCAGCATTTCATACATACCGCCAATCGCCAGCACAATGCCGACGCCAGCGGCGACCACGGTCAGGGTACGGCGGCGCTCGCTGCGCAGCAAATGGCAGGCGGCGGCCGAGACGTTGTAAATCGTCGGCCCCTGAATAGTCAGCAGGTTAAGGCACAGCATTACCACCGCGGCAACCGACAACCCCTGCAAAATCAGCACTTCCACAATATCGGCCTGCTGATAGACGATAGCGCACCACGCTCCGGCAACAATCATCAGCCCGTTACCGATGAGAAAGCTACTCATACTGGCAACGATAGCGGTGCGGCTGGAATTGGCCAACCGGGTCCAGTTTGTTGCCTGGGTCGCGCCGCTGGCGAAGGTGCCAAAGACCATGGTGATAGCCGCAGACCAGGTCATGGTTTCGCCCGGTTCAATTTTGGTCATCGCCTGCCAGCCACCGGCGTGATGGGCGGCCAGGTACATCGACACCACCAGCAGAATAAACATCAGCGGCACCGACACGCGAGACAGCGCGTCCAGCCCTTTGTAACCCACCAACGCAGTGACGCAGAACAGGATGCCGAACAGGATCATCAGCGGGATGGTCATGGCGGCGGGCAGGGCGAGGATTTTGACCAGTGAGATGGCGACCGTTGCGGTCCCCCAGGCGTACCAGCCCAGTTCGGCAAAGCCGAGAATAAAATCGGCGAGTTTGCTGCCGATCTCTCCGAAGCAAAAGCGGCCCATCAGTACGGTATTCAGCCCGCTACGGGCGGCAATCCAGCCGAGCGAAGCGGCGTAGAGGGCCAGCAAAAAGTTACCGATAACCGCAATCCATAAAAGATTGACGATAGAAAAGGAGACGCCAAGTTTGCCGCCTGCGAACATCGTGCCGGTAAAAAAAGTAAAGCTGAACAAAACCATGGAGATCGAAAATACGCCTTTACGTCCGGAGGCGGGCGCTTCGACGAGCGGAAAATCATTGCTGTTTGACATTGTGAAACCTCTGAGTGGCTATCTGAATGGCTATGCAAGAAATAGCAAGAGGTATGCCAAAAATAGCCGGGCAGAGGTAACACAATGAAGTGTGCAGATTGCACATAAACCTTGAGTAATCGGCAGGTCATTGTCAGGAGAGTGTGCATGGTGCAATTTTTCGCACCATAACAGAGCAGCGGCGCAGATACCTGTTTCGCTGTATATCCACATGGTAGAGAGATAGGGGGGCGCCCGGAAACGGGGACATTTGCATCTCCGGGCTGTGATTCAGGCTGTGGTGAGTATCACGTTCACGGTTTGAAGCTGTTCATACTAATGATCAAAGCAATACGTAAATTGAGGTGTCTTAATCAACGGGACAGAACGGTTAAAAGGCGGCGCCGTCATTATCCTGTTCGGGGCGAACTGAAACCCGCCATTACGGTCAACAGCAGCGCGGCAATCGCTAAGCCGCTGGCCAGCCAGAGGGGGGCAGTCAGTGTTAACGCATCGACGAGCTTTCCTCCGGCCCAGGCGCCTGTGGCAATTCCTGTGTTAAAAATCCCGACATAAAACGCTGCGGCAATTTCCACGGCCCGAGGCGCCGCTTTCATCATCCAGGTCATCAGCCCCACTGACAGCCCACCGTATGCCAGCCCCCAGAAAATCAAAATAGCGCCGCCACCCGTGACGGTTTGCCCTTTACTCAGAAACAGCATCGTTGTCACTACCAGCCCGGTAGTGACAACCATTAGGGTGAGCCGCGTATGATGGGCAGCGTAGATGCCCACAAGAAAGTTACCCATAATACCGGCGATACCGTAAGCGAAGAGGATCGCCCCAATCCATTGGGTATTGAATCCTGACACGGAGATCAACAGCGGGCGTACGAAGGTAAAGGCCGCAAAGTGGCTGGTGACAAGCAACAGCGTCAGGAGCAATCCTGCCAGTAATTTGCGGTTAGCCAGTTGTGCAAAGAACTGGCCGATATTGGCACAGACAGCCACAGGCAGCGTCGGGATAACGGCAAGATGGAGCACCAGTACGAGTGCGCTGAAAAGTGCCATGCAGCCAAATGCCCAGCGCCATCCAATCGCATCGCCAATAAACGCCCCCAGCGGCACACCCAGTACCGATGCGGCCGCAACGCCGCCGAATATAATGGATGTCGCCAGACCCACCGCGCTTTCCGCTACCAGACGCGCCGCCAGACCGCCCGCAATCGCCCATATTCCGCCCATGCAGAAACCAACAAGTGCCCGCGCTATCAGCATAATGGTCAGGTTGGGCGCCAGCGCCGAGATAAGATTGGCCATCACTAAAAGCACCAGAAGGCCACACAGTATCACGCGGCGATCTATACCCCCCGATGCAATAACCACAAACGGCGCGAATAACGCTGCAAGGAGTGCTGGTAAAGAAATCATCAGCCCCGCGTTTCCTGTCGTGACAGAGAGCGTCCCGGCGATGGCTGTCAGCAACCCTACTGGCAGCATTTCCGTCGTCACCACAGAAAATGTCGCCAGACCGACAGCAAGGACCGGTGTCCATAAACCGCGAGCCGTTGTCGCGCCAGATAATATATTCATTAATCAGTTCCTTATGTGAACAGCGTATCAGGCACAATTATCCTGACGACGAAGTGTTAAATGGCTCAGAAATGCGATGAGCAGCACAGTGACGCCAGCGCAGAGCGCAACGGAGAACCCGAACCGCGCTCCGCTGTTATCAACGACCTGACCGGCTATCGCCGCGCCCAGCGCAACCCCCACATTCAGCCCGGCCAGTAGCCAGGTCATGCCCTCAGTTAACTGATGTTCACCCACCTGGCGTTCAACGAGCGACATGGCGACGATCATCGTTGGGGCAAAAAAGAGGCCTGCCACCAGCACGGCGAGGGTCAATGTGGCGAGGTGGGTGACAAGGATCAGAGGGACCGTGGTGGCTGCGGTTGCCAGCCCCCCCAGCAACAACAGTCGACTGAGGGGGGTTTTTAACCTGAATGAACCAAACAGCAACCCCGCCAGGCACGAACCGATGGCGTAGGCGGCTAAAATCAGGCTGGCCGCCGCCGGATATCCCCACTCTCTGGCGTAAGCGACGCTCACGATATCTACCGTGCCGACAATCATGCCCATCCCGACCATAAGCAGCGCCAGAAGCCGTACATTTTTCATCCCCATCACCGATCCCCGGTTCGCCGTGGCGCGTGTGGTTGTCACCGTTGGCGGTTCCGTACCCCGCTGTATCACCAGGGTAAAAACCCCCGAGATGAGCAAAAGGACAGCCAGCAGCAGGCCCGCTTGCGGAAACAGCGTAATGGAGAGGCCAATAGAGAGCGGTGCCCCCATGATAAACGTCAGTTCATCAAGCACCGTTTCGAGGGAATAGGCGGTTTGCAGACGGGGATCTCCTCGATAGAGCGCTGTCCAGCGCGCTCGTACCATGGCTGACATGCTGGGCATAAACCCGGCCAGGAATGCGCCCGGAAACAGGATCCAACGGGCCACACCCCAGTGAGAACCGACTATCAGGATGAGAAAACCGAAGATACTGACCGCGGTCGCCGCAGGCAAAACGCGGGACTGTCCATAGCGATCCACATAGCGAGAGATCTGCGGCGACAGCAGGGCGTAGGCCAGCACAAAGGTGGCTGAAATCGCCCCCGCCAGGCCATAGGCTCCCTGTTTTTGCGAAAACAGCGTGATCATTCCGATTCCGGCCATGGGCAATGGGAGTCGTGCCAGCAGGCCGGCAGCGGTAAACCGGCCAGTGCCGGGGGCAGAAAAAAGGTCTCGATAGAGCGTTGCCATCTCATTCTCCAGTCACATTTGCTTGCCACAGCGCGGTGGCGCAGCGACAATTCATACAGGGCGTATGAATGCAATCCTATATTCATACGTCGCGTATGTAAATAATCATTCACTGCGTATGTAAAGGAAAAATCATGGTTCGTCGTACCCGTGCTGAGATGGAAGAGACAAGAGCGACATTGCTGGCGACTGGCCGTCAATTTTTTAAAGAATATGGTTACGCTGAAACCTCGATGGATGATCTGACGTTGCAGGCAGGGCTGACGCGTGGCGCGCTCTATTATCACTTCGGCGATAAAAAAGGATTGCTGGCCGCGGTGGTGGAACAGATCGATAACGAAATGGATCAACGCCTGCAGGCGATTTCCAGTACTGCAACAGATCCGTGGGAAGGTTTTTGCAATCGTTGCAGGGCTTGCCTTGAGATGGCGCTGGAGCCTGAATATCAACGCATTATGTTGCGCGATGCAAAAGCGGTACTGGGCGGTTTCTCACCTGAATCACAGCGTCATTGCGTGCAATCAATGCAGTCCCTGATTCGCGATCTGATCGAACAGGGCATTATTGAAGAGGCCGACCCGCAGGGGATGGCATCATTGATTTACGGAAGCCTGGCAGAAGCAGCGTTCTGGATTGCCGACGGTGATGAGAGCGATAAGCGACTTGCACAGGGCATTGCCGCGCTGAATTTGCTCCTTCGCGGGTTACGACCTGCTGGATAAAGCGCCAGTCGTGAGGTGCTGTAAACCCTGCGCGCACTGAGATGTCCGGCTTCATGTTCCTTCATATGATGTCACCAGCTTGACCCCAAGGGCCATCATTACGCCACCTGCGGCCCGGTCAAACCACGCTTTTCCGCGAAGATATACATTTCGGGGTTTAGACGCAGAAAGGACAATCGCGACAAGCGCATACCAGGTGGCTTCTATTAAAAAGACGAGCAATGCGACGACAACCTTAAAGGACAGTGAGCTGTCTGGGGGAAGAAATGCGGCAAAAACGCTGGCATAGACAATCGCCGTTTTCGGATTACTAAGTTGAGTTGTCAGGCCCAATAACAGAAATCGTGGGGATGGTGAAATTGACCGATCATGGCGTTGAATTTCAGCAACAAGAGGGTGACGCGCCCCCCTCCAGATACGGAAGCCTAAGTAAGCCAGATAAAGACCACCGCCGACTTTCAAGAGTAAATATAACGACGGGACGGCAAGCAAAACACCATGAAGTCCCAGCAAAGATGCTGTTGCAAAAATCAATCCTCCAAACCCCATTCCCAACGCGGCTAACAAGCCGTTGATCCGGCCCATACTTGCCGATGTACGGGCTACCATCACGAAGCTCGGACCTGGGCTCACCGCGCCAGCGGCGAGCGCCGTTGCAATTCCAAAAATTTCGGGGAGATGTTGCATAGTTCGACGCCTTTGTGAGCATGAAAGAATTCCATTCTCGAACGAATTCGAGAACCACGACACTTTGTTTTTTGGTGTTGCGTCAGTTCCTCTGACGGGATTGTTACATACCTGCATTATTGATATATGTCTGTAAGCCCGCGGCGAGAATATCGAACACCGTTTTACAGGCTTTACTGTGGCGCAAGTCCTCATGCATAACCAGCCAGGTGTCGAGATGATAGGCAAAGAAACCAGGCATCACTCGCTCTAACGGAACAGGAAAATCGGCCAGTTGAACCTGACACATTCCTATACCCGCACCTGCGCGGATAAGGTTCAATTGCGCCACATCGCTGTCAGTGCGCACGGTAAAGCGTTCACGATTTAACTGAGGAAAGTGTTTCAGTGCCTGTAAAATAAAGGGCGTCGTTTTATCAAAGCCCACAAGCGTATGGGTGAACAACGCGTCAATACTCTCCGGCGTACCGTAGCGTGCCAGATAAGACGGCGAGGCATGCAAACCAATTTCAATACTGCCCAACCGACGCGCAATCAGTTGTTCCTGCACCGGTGTGCTCATGCGTACCGCAATATCCGCTTCCCGGTTCAATAAATCCTGCATTCGGTTAGAGATCACCAGTTCCAGGGTAAGCTGCGGATAATCTTCTTTAATTCGTGCAAACAGAGGTGGCAGCACCTCAGTGCCGATGATTTCGCTCGCCGAAACGCGAACCACGCCATGTAAGCCGGCGGAGTGGGCACTGAAGCTGGCAGCCGAACGCTCAATCATACTGGCCGTGTTTTCCATCGCTTGCGCATGACCTTGCAGCGCGGCTGCCGCATCCGTAGGCTGCAGGCCCGTTTGCGAACGTGTAAACAAAACCAGGCCAAGGGCGGATTCCAGCGCTGCTATGTGACGCCCCGCTGTAGGCTGGGTGATGGCAAGCATGCGTGCTGCCCCCGAGAGGGAACCTTCTTTCATCACCGCCAGGAAGGTTCGATACCATTCCCATGGAATATTTAGCTTCATACAAAAATGCATGCCTGCTGTCTGATGTCATGCAATTACATTTAGCTCGCACAGACACTACGATGTCAAGCAGACATCCGGCAGAGGTAAGACAATGAAAAACCCAAACAAGGTACTCATCCTGGGCGCAACAGGCGGAATCGGTGGCGAAATCGCCCGTAAACTCATCCGCGAAAAATGGGACGTCCACGCGTTGCGTCGCAGCGCCCCGCAGAATGAAGAGCACGGGAGCATGACGTGGATAAAGGGTGATGCGCTGAATGCTGAGCAGGTCGCGGCTGCCGCGTCAGAATGCAGTGTGATAGTCCATGCTGTTAATCCGCCCGGTTATCGACACTGGGAACAACTGGTTTTGCCAATGTTGCAGAACACCATCAATGCCGCAGAGAGAAATGGTGCATTAATTGTTCTTCCCGGCACCGTTTATAACTACGGTCCGGACGCCTTTCCACTCTTGCGGGAAGACTCTCCCCAAAATCCAGTCACCCGAAAAGGGGCAATACGGGTGCAAATGGAGAAGGCCTTATTCGCTTACGCGCAGCGCGGCGGAAAGGTGCTGATTCTGCGGGCCGGTGACTTCTTTGGCCCTGACGCAGGCAATAACTGGTTTTCGCAGGGATTGATCAAACCGGGTCAACGCCCGCGAATAATTAAAAACCCAGGCAGAGCCGGGACAGGCCATCAGTGGGCCTATCTGCCGGATGTCGCCGAAACGCTGGTTGCGCTGTTAGCGCGTCGCGATCAACTCGACTCTTTTGCCTGTTTTCATATGCGAGGACACTGGGATGCCGATGGTACGGCAATGGCCGGAGCCATACAGCGTGTCGCACAGCTTGCGGGTGTTAACGCGAAGGTAAAAGCATTTCCCTGGTGGCTCATCACGGCGATGGCACCTTTCAACACCACGCTGCATGAAATGCAGGAGATGCGCTATTTGTGGGAACAGGCGATACAGATGGTTAATGCAAAACTGATCGATTTTTTAGGCTACGAGCCGCATACCCCGCTTATTGACGCTGTGCATACCACTTTACTTGGCCAGGGCTGTCTTAATGACACCCGATTGAGGCCTTCGTGAGCAGATCTTCATAAAATTTTCTTAATAACTATTCGGGTTTGTACGCAATATGGTCGAACTCTTTCCAACCTTACTTTTTAGAACAAGCGGCTGCCTGGAAGCATATTGTGTATAAAAATGTAGTAGGGCAGCCCCTTTTTCTTCCTTCTTCCTCTATGCATTGTTCTCAGTCGTACAAAGGAGAGGAGAACTTATAACATTAACGACATACTCTCACTCTCAGGTCGTACGCATTTGAAGCCAAATTTTTCATAAAGTTCGGGAACATCAGCAATCAAGGTAACGTAAGCACCCGTTGTTGCCTTTTCTCTCAGCCATAACATTAACGCTTCCATAATTTTTCGCCCGAGGCCTTTACCCTGATGTTGTGGATCAATCGCCACATCTACAATGTCGAAATTAAGAACGCCATCACCGACAATTCTTCCCATTCCAACCACCTTACCCAAAAATTGAATATGCACGCCATGACAGCTTCCTGGGAGCGCTTTTCTTACCGCATCCAGAGGGCGGGGGGTTAGGCCTGAAATAATACGTAAGCGGCAAAAATCTTCTGCCGCAGGGACAGCGTCAATTAAAATGTATTCTGCTTCCATTTTACTCTCGTTGTTCATTAATGGATGACCCCGGTTTTATCATCAATCATGTTATCAATATAATTGATAGAAAAAAGAAGCATAGTCTAAAGTAGTGTGATTTTTCCGCCTCATCGCATCTGGGGAAGAACCCGGAAGCGATGAGAGGGGCAGGGGAATCAATTAAGTGCAGACACTCTCGACGTGGTCTTGGGAATTTTGTTAGACAACAGGTAACCTTGCAGAATATACCCTTGTAAAATCTGTTATGGTGAGCCTCACTGGTAACTCGCTGAAATTTCATCAAGTTAAATTATCTCAATTTCATGATCGGAATAATATTATTCAGGCCAGTACGACTCAGCTTTAACCTTTAATAAATGACGTAAACGATGCGCTTCCTTCTGAGGGGGGCAACCAAAGAACCGGCTAAATTCCCTACTGAATTGTGTCGGGCTGATATAACCAACCCGTAAAGCGGCTTCGCTGGCAGTGACATTACTTTTGACCATTAAAAAACGTGCCTGGTGCAACCTGATGGAAATAAGATACTGTTTCGGTGTTGTGCCTGTGAATGCTCTGAAATGGCGGTGAAAAGAAGGCGCGCTCATTCCTGCAACTTTCGCCAGCAGATCAATATCGATATTATCCATAAACCGGGTATGCATCGTACGGATAGCCGCTGCAATTTGCCTGAAATGCCCTTTTCCGGAAAGCGCCGCCCTTATTGAAGCACCCTGAGTATCAATCAGCATACGATAATAAAGTTCTTTCAGAATTCCCGGCCCCAGAATTCTGGCCTGCTCTTTATTTCCAAGCGCCGTCAGAAGCCGATAAACCGTATCTGCCAGTTCTTCTCTGAGCGGGGTGGAAAACAGTATTCCCGCATTCTCATTATCGGTTGGGGCCTGTTCCCCCATTTCAATAATCAATTCGGCTATAAGGCTGATATCAAGCGATACAGACATAGCCAGAAGAGGTTCCTCCTGGCTGGCTGTCGTCTGGCTGGTAAAAGGAAGAGGGACTGAGACAACCAGATAATGTCCTGCATCGTAGATAAACGCCTGTCCGCCCATCAACGCCGTTTTCTTTCCCTGCAGAACAATAACTATGCAGGGCTCATAAAGAACGGGCGTATGGGGCATAGGCTCATTTACCCGCAGCAGTTTGACCTCCTTCATACAGGTTCGTGAGTAGCCTTCATCCGGTGCAAGCGCCAGAAAAGCCGGGATCATTTTCCGCGTCAGTATTGAGGTAAATCCAGACACCAGGCCCCCTGAAAATACGAAAGGATAATTTTTGCGGTTTATAGCAGCTTACCAAAAGACATTATGAGAGGAATAGATAATGTTTGTACAGTAATCAACATTGTTGCGTTTATCTGCTTCTCATATCCTTTTTGCGGCAAAAGAAAGGTGGAGAGGCATTTATCCGCAGCAGGGTTTTTTAGTACCGGCTGATAAACGAGATGGCGCTCTGGCAATGTAATTCAGCAATTAAGGAGTAAAAATGGCAGATTTTTGGGGACTCCAAAACAGAGTGGCGATTGTCACGGGGGCTGCGGGCGATATTGGCAGGGCGACAGTAAAACTACTGGTGAGTCATAAAGTGAAGGTGCTGGCTCTGGATATTAATCCGCAGGTTCATTCACTGATACACAACGATCAGGTGGTGACACATATTTGCGACGTCAGTCTGGAACATGAGGTTATCGGCGCCGTGAAACTCGCACAGTCAGCGTTCGGTACGGTGGATGTTCTCATCAACAATGCAGGCAAGACCCTGAATAAACGTGCTATCGAGACGTCGGCTGAGGAATGGGACAACATTATGGCTATTAATGCCAGAGGGTATTTTCTCCTGGCCAGGGAAAGCCTGAAGGTTATGCAACCCCGCAGGCAGGGGGCGATTGTCAATGTGGCCTCAGTCGTGAGTATGGTGGGCATGAAAGCAACGTCCGCCTACTCGGCTTCTAAAGGCGCAATCGCCCAGTTGACAAAAGTGCTGGCTCTGGAAGCGGCTGAGTATGGTATCCGGGTTAATGCTGTCGCACCTGGCGTGGTCGAAACGAATATCCTTTCCGGCATCGTGGAAGATAGCCGCGCCACGTTATCGAGCTATGGTCACGCTCATCCACTTGGACGAGTGGCGCAGCCGGAAGAAATTGCGGAGGCAATTATCTGGCTTGCATCGCCCAAAGCCAGCTTCGTGACGGGAACGATATTAGTGGCAGACGGCGGTTATACCGCACAGTAACCAGGAGCACCGGAAGAATGAATAAACAGCGTATTTTGATTGTCGGGGCTGAGAAAGGGCTCGGGCTGGGTCTGACGCAAGCCTATCTGAAAAAGGGCTGGGACGTTTTTGCTACACACTTACCGGATGCAGATATCGCTTCCCTGATCGCCCTGGAAAAGGGATATCCGGGCAGCCTCGCGACCGGCGAGATTGATGTCACTGATGTGTGCCATATCGGGCCCCTTATCGCCAGGCTCGGTGCATGGCAGTTTGATATTATTTTTCTGGTTGCCGGAATCTACGGTCCGTTACATCAATCAGTGTTGCAGGCATCAGATGCGGAATTCCAGCAGATTATGATGACCAATGCTTTTGGTCCTGCCCGCCTGGCCCGGCACCTTCTGCCTTTCCTTAAGCCTGCCGGCACACTGGTTTTTATGTCGTCGCACCGGGGTAGCATTGCCAGCAATACCGAACCCGGAATAGGTCTTGAGCTCTACCGGGCCAGTAAAGTGGCGTTGAATATGCTGGCGCGTTGTATTTATATGGATCTGATGCAGGGGGAGCATACTGTCCTGTCTATTCATCCGGGCTGGGTAGCGACAGCGATGGGCACCCTGGACGGCGCCGTAGAAGCAGAGATTGACGTGAACACCAGCGTCAACGGAATGGTTGAGGTCATTGAGCTACACCGTAATGATAGGAAACATCTGTTCCTTGACTATGAAAATAACACCTGGCCCTGGTGAAAGCGGCAAAACAAGCCAGCCATCTTGCTGGCTTTTTCTTTCAAACGCCCGCTTTTGGCGATACCTGGTCGCAAGGCGTTATAAGTCTGGCGGGCTTTACGCCTCAGAAAGCTGCTTGTTATTAGCGTCAAAGGTAGGGCGTTCTGTGACGCCAGACCCGATACCTGGAGTAATGTCAGATGGATACGATGCTAACATTCATGCTTTCTCAGTATGCTGAACTCCCCGTACCACAGGAAACGCTCTTTTGCTGGCTTGATAAATGGCTTTCTGAGCAGGAAAAACGGTGTGTGGATAAGACATTTTCAGCACAATTTCCATGGAAAGAGACGGGCTTACCGCAGGATTACTTCCTACAGCGAAAACTCAATATTAATGGCCGACAGTTTCTTACTGGCCCGCGTTATCGGGGAGGTGATATTAATAGTCCTTTTATTGATGTCGTCGCGTCAGACTCGAATATTGATTGTTCGGTACTCAAATTTATCAGCCAGGAATGGGCGCAACTAAAGCCACAGTACATCCGTATACTCACGCCAGGCCACGATAAAGTTCAAGGCATAACAGACCAGCTAATCTATGCATCCTGCCTGACGGGTGCTCCGGAATATAATGACACCGTAACCCTAAGAGCGGCTGAATATGCCGATTTTAAATGGTGTCGGCAGGCTCTGATTGATGGCTGGCAGCATTCCTTGTCTGTTATGCCTGCCTTACCAGCCAGCCTGTTGTTCGTTGATGACGAAGAACTCTATCATCATATTTCAGAAGGCGACGCGTATATTATTTACGAAGAGAGGAACCGTGCCGGACTGATAATTTGCGAGAAGGCAGAGGTCGCTTTTTTACGGGGTTACCGAGTTTCTGATGAGGTTATTCTACCCGCCTTTCGCGGACGCTCGCTGGCTTCCCGGGCTCAGTGTTGGCTTCGTCACTATCTTGCCCATTCCAGCCAGGATATCTGCCTGATGGCAGGTACTATCGTTCCAGAAAATTTGCCGTCTATAAAAACAGCCGAAAAAGCGGGGCGAACATGCATTCTCAGATACGAATTTTTACCTGTCATGGTGAGTTAATCGGCTGACCTGTCGCCGCACGGGGGAGAATTTGACGGTATGTTCATCCTCTTCCTTGTGCCAATGCGATGCTTCGCGGCTATTCACTACCGCCTTATTTTACTGTGGATATATTGCTTAATTTCTGATGCATGAAATCAATCAGCGCTCTTGTTTTGGCAGGCAAAAAACGTCGATCTGAATAAAGCGCGAATAATTGCAATGGCGCTGCCGATTGCTCAAACTCAACCTCGATTAACCGACCATCGCTAATATAGGGTTGGCAGGCTTGTTTCGCCAGAATTGCAAAACCGACACCTGCTATAGCGGCTCGTCCTGCCATCTCTCCGCTGTTGACCCGATAATGCCCGTTAACCTTAATTGTCTCGAATCCCCCTTTTTTATCGACAAACTGCCAGGGCGCGCCTTTCAGTGCACTGGCCGTTGTAATACAGGGTAACTCTTCAAATTGTTGTATATGCGAAGGGGTGCCATAACGCTGAATGACGGCGGGGGCGGCAACAACGGTACAAGGGATGGTCATCAGATGACGGGCTATGTAGTCACTGTCATCCATCTGACCACGGGTAACAATGACAGCTAAATCCAGATCATCGCGAAGGGATTCTAACCCTGACAAATTTGTGACGCAGCTGATCTCCAGTTCCGGGTACTGACAGGCGAAATCGGCAATAACAGAACCCAGCAATGCAGGACCTATTTCATTGGGAATACAGATGCGTAATGGGCCTTTGAGTTGCATCTGCCGCAACGTTAATTCTGTCTCAGTTTGCTCAAGCGCCTCCAGCAGTGGCTTCGCCCGAATGTAGAGTAGATGCCCCGCCTGGGTGAGTTTCATATGGCGGGTGCTGCGCTCAATGAGCTGAAGATTCAGTTTTTCTTCTAACTGAGAAATACAACGACTCACGTTGGATGTCGGCATTTCAAGGGCTTTCGCTGCTCCCACAAAACTCTCTCTTTCAACCACAGCAATGAACACTTTCAGGCTGGTAAAATCCAGGGCCGCACGCATCAATTATCCCATTATTGATAACAATAAGTGCCATTTTTACCACCTAATGCGCAGCATTGATAGCAGTTACACTCGGATATCTTTCATCCACAGGTTGCTTGCTATGTCACAGGCCATACAGACGTTTAATCATAAAGCACTCATGCGTATTGCCATTGTAATGGCTTTTATCCAGTTCACGAATGCGCTGGAATATATGATGTTCAATCCTATTTTTGCCTTTATGGCAGCAGACTTTGCCGTTCCCGTATCCTTCTCAGGTTATGTGTCCGGTATATATACATTGGGGGCAGTCATTTCGGGCGTTATCGCTTTTTACTGGATTGGTCGTTTCAATAAGAAGCGTTTTTTAATCGCCAATATGGCACTATTAGGCCTGCTGACACTTTTGACGACATTTACCTCCAGTTTTAGTCTTCTGCTTATACTACGATTCTGCGCAGGGCTGGTCGGCGGTACGACAATGGGGGTGGGTACAAGTCTGTTAATAAATAATGCCCCGGCACATTTGCGCGGAAAAATGTTGGCGACGGTAATTGCGTCATTTTCGATGGTAAGCATTGTAGGAATGCCCACTATATTATTTTTGTGTTCACACTATGCCTGGCATACGGCGCTGTGGTTAATCAGTTCTTTTTGCCTGGTCTCTTTACCCTTGACAGGCTTTATCATCCCCAGAGATACGGTCTCATCAGGCGGGAAGACCAGATTGCCTATTGATACGCAAACCTTATTTTTTGCCTCTTGTACGGCACTGGCACAATTTAGTCCAATGCTGATTATTCCCATAATAACGCCATTAATGACGCAATATATGGGAGCACAACAAAACCTGTTGCCCGTATTGTTCTTAAGTGGCGGGATTGCAGGTTATCTGTCTACAAAAATAACAGGCATTCTAACGGCGCGTTTATCTACGCTAATGCTGGCAACACTATCGACGCTGTTCTTTGTGGCAAGTTTGCTGATTCCTGCGGTGGGTTATCATAATGCAGGTCTCTTTATCACCTTATTTCTTGGCGCCTCATATAGCCGACTTGTTTGCGCTTCGGTGGTGGCTGTCCAGTATCCTGAGGATGAACAACGAGCCGGTTTTTCTTCATTACAGACAGCCATTATGTTCCTGATAACCACTCTCGCATTCTTTCTGTCCTCTTTATTATTACCTGACCAGGGATTAACCACGCAAAATCTGAACAGACTGTTGGTTGTCAGTGCAATAGCGGCATCAGGATTTCCTGTAATGGTCATACTGTTTCAAAAGAAACTGGCTAAGCGGACTATCCAGCCTGAGCCCCCCATCATTGATTAGCATAACGTTCGTTGCTGGCACGAATCTGCCACTAAAAGAATCATCAGAACGCTACTTGCTGTTTAAGCAAAAGTTTGACGGTATGTTGATCCTCTTTTTGCATAAAGCGCTAAAAATGAATGTGCGAAAAATTCAGTTTTTAAGTGCCGCAAGGATTGCGGTTTCCATTTTCTGTGGAGTAGTGAAGGGCGCAAAACGTTTGAGCGGTTTACCGTCGCGTCCGATCAGAAACTTCGTGAAGTTCCACTTGATTCGCCCACCCAGCACGCCGGGTAATTCCTGTTTCAAATAACGAAACACCGGGTGCGCTGCGCTTCCGTTGACCTCTATTTTCTCGAACATTGGAAAGCTCACACCGTAGTTAATCTGACAGGTCTGCGCGATTTCCTCGGCGCCACCGGGTTCCTGTTTGCCGAACTGGTTGCAGGGGAAACCCAATACCACCAGACCCTGGGCCGCGTATTTTTTGTAGAGCGCTTCAAGGCCGCCGTATTGTGGCGTAAAGCCGCAATGGCTGGCGGTATTAACGACCAGGACCACCTTACCCGCGTAGTCGGCCATAGAGATAAGCTGGCCGCCCAGGCTGGTGGCTGACAGTTGGTAAAAGGTAGTCATAGCGAAATCCTCAAAGCAGAACCAGTTCGATGTCGACATTGCCACGAGCGCGTATTGCCGGGGCAGGGCGTGAAGGGAAGAGCCAGCTCCTGCGAGTGTGGCAGGTGTGGGAACGTGTGTGATACATCTTTGCAAAGTTGAACAAAAAGAACAACAAACAGGCGACTTTTGTGCTTTGTGTGGGTTTACATTCGTATAGAATAGGGCACTTCATTAGTTTGTGATAATTATTTCACTGTTTAGGGGATGCTATGGGTGTTGAATTTCACATAACAAGAGCTGAATTCTGGGCAGATAATGATGATGCGCAGATAACTGCTGATGAATGGCTTGACTACATTAATAGCGATAAGGAATTAAGCAAACATATTATAAACGGCGATTACCACGCCTTGTGGTCAGGTCCTTCATTATACGCAGAACCCTGGCTCGACTGGAGCGCAGGTAATATTTATACCCAATGGCCAGACACATATCTGTACAGAAAGATGTTGGAGATTGCAAAGCACCTCAATGCACAGGTAATGGATGATGACGGTACGATTTACAGTGATGAATCACAGTGGGAGTACGATCCGTCAACGAACAGTTAACGTTCGCTACTGGCAGACAGGGGACGTTCGGATCCAGCCGATAGCCCCTGTAGGATGGCCTTCATTTTGAGGCAACGGAATGGTTGCTTAGAGCGAGGAGCGGTCGTCTCATACAGCGAAATAACGTAAAAAAACGCTGATGGCGGTTTGGCTATCAAGTCAGGAGGTTGCGTTTGCGAGTCGTGCTGCAAATCCAATGAAGAACATGCCTACCAGCGCGTTTCCAATGGCAGATAACCTACGGTTGCCTTTCAGACGGCTGAGCAGATAAGAGCCGCAGCAAACGAGAAAGCCGAAATAAACGAGAGTAATTGCGAACATTACTGCTGCAAGAATGATAAACGCCATCCAGGAGTGCTCAGCCTGCACATTGATGAACTGGGCGAAGAAAGAGATATAGAACAGCAACGTCTTTGGATTGAGTAGTGTAACCAGCATTCCGCGTCCGATGATCCCCCTGGCATCAGCAGAAGATTTCTTTTCCTCACTCGTTTCGACGGCTGGCTTAAACACAGCGCGTATCGTCTGAACACCGAGATAGAAAAGATAAGCCGCGCCTGCGTATTTGATGGCATTAAACAGGGCAGGCGTTGAGCTTATGACCGCAGCCAGTCCACACCAGGCCAACAGAACCAGAATAACGTCGCTCAGGAGAATGGAAAAAATTGCAGCAAAACCCCGTTTGATGCCGCTAGTAATACCCGTTCTAATCACGAACATGGTTTCAGGGCCTGGCACAAGCACTATCAGCGTCGCACCAAGGAGATATGTCCAGAAATTCACAACACCAAAATCAGCAAACATTTTCACTCCAGTTCTCTCGCTTCAACGAGGCATTCTAACGTAACCAGGGTTAATGAAAACACATCGCGGTTACTTTCTTATTCAGCCAATGCCTGCTCCTGACACACAGCGGACCGTTTGCTTTGCATCGAACTCTTAATCTTTTTTTCAGCAAATGGCCCTCTACTTCACCTTGCACGCCAGCACATCAGGTTGAACAGTTCCCGTAATCTCGACTCTGCAATTACGTTTTTTTCTTTTTTAAAATTTTGTCGGCCAATTCTGCACCAATTTTACCTTTCATTGCTTTTAATATTTTTAAAAGAGTAAGCTCATTCTTGTAACGTGACTTCCTTTTAACGTAAAACTCTTGATATTCCTCAGGTGATATTTCTGATAGTAGATATCTTTTCATTAATTCAGTTGGTTCAATTAATAAACCTTTGGCTTGTTCTTCATTCAAAGCAGGAAGCATTAAGAAGAATAAAGGTTTTAACCGCTCTGTTATTGCGATTAAACGTTTCAAATAATGTTGCGGAATACCTCTTATTGCAAAATGAAGTGTCTGCTCAGATTCATTTAGAAAGTCAATTGCTTCACGCTTTGAAAAGAATAAGGGTATTACATCTCTTCCGTTATGCTTTTGTGCAAACTTGTAGTATGAACCTGAAACATTATCTTCATCTCTTTCCATCAGAATCCAAAAAGGCTCACCGATCCAGTCTTTTGTAGGTAAAATTGAATTTATCAAGTAATCGGCAACCAATATGTTGAATTTTGGTAAATCTTCAGTTGTCAGTAAAGTAATGCCATGTTTTTCTGCATATTCTTTTGCGCCACTTTGGTAACCAGACTTACTGACTATAACCCCTATAATATTCCCAATGTCTGTGATTTTGTTGCAAAATGGCATAATAGTATCGCGATCAAGCGGCCGACTGTGATATTTACACTCTATCGCTACACGGTGTATAAAGCCTGCATTTTCAAATTGGTAAAATACATCAATTTGATATTCACCTTTTAATCCCTTAAGGACAACGTTACGACTTACTTCCACTCCATTATCTCGTGGGTTAAGCAAGGTCGAGTAGACATATTGGGTATAACTTTCTAAATCATTCCAAGTTTTAAGCATTGTCATTGTTCCCTAATAAAATCATTAGAATAGAGTGCCTAGTGTACACACTGTTCTAATTATCAAAACCATGCTTCCCTCGAGGAAATTTAAGCTCCTTTGGAGATATATCTTACGTAGACAAAAATAGCTTTTGCTTCTCATAGTTTCAACCCTAATTTACCACATCAGTTGCACCTATACTGACTTCGGCCTCCTCAAGCTCTTTTCGTTAACAACTTCCGCACCTGGCCCAAAGCGGCCCTCCGATCTCCGTTTTGACGTTAGAACGAACCGATATACGCGGCGCGATGAGATTCGCTTCTGCCCATTGCTCAGTCGTAGGAACCCTTATCGCGTCTGCTAAGGTTTGAAGAAATCCGTTTCTGGCTACCTTTATCAGTCCCGTGAGGTAGGACAATTATGGCTAATATGCTTTGATTTCATGCGGTTGAAATCGAACCTCACGCGATGAGCAAGTCGCCCGACATGACAACACGGTGGCTTTCCTGAATCATGCTTATGATTTCGCTTCGCGGCCCCTTGCGCCAGCGGGAATCAGCATAAAATTGCGCAAGAACGGCCTCCATTTTTGCTAAATTTTCAAACTCGCGGACGAGATAATAGTTATCGTTGTCATGGAGTGAGTTACCAAATCTCAGAACGTTGATGCCGCAAGATGTATGGAGGGGGACGCTCTGGTGCTTCATTATCGAGTGAAATGCATCGCCGGTTCCGGGTTTTAAGGTGTACTGAAGGACTTCAATAACGTTTGGCATAAGGTTCACATCCGCGATTTAACATTCTGTTATGGCTCAGAGAATACTACATATTACGCTCATGAAACCGTGGGTTTCGCTTCTTTGATGTACCGCACCATCGGCATTTCTATTTTCCGGCCCTGAACTGCGCGTCGGGATAAAAACGAAAAAAACGCTTTTTTTATCGAATAGATTCAGAGGGTGTGGCGTTTATCCATCATCAACACACTGATGGAATCACATTTATGACTGCAACAACGCCGCCGCCACTAAGACAGCGCTACGATAGCTTTACTCTGGCACTGCACTGGGTCACTGCAGCCAGTGTCATTTTCCTGTTTGCAAGGGCACATATCTGGGAGCAACTGGAGCGGGGGACACTACTAAGAAAAGGCTTGCTGGCCGCGCTTTTTCATCACTATCTGTTACGGGACAGCATACTGCGTCGTATGCTGCCTGGCCGCGCTTTTTGTTAATCCGGAGCTCACTATGAACCTGTCTTCGTTATTACATTCCGCATTTATTCAACGTCTGGTGCCTGCGGTGTTTGTTCTGCTAAGTTCGCCGGTTTTTGCCGCAGGTGACGATAATACCAACAGCAAAACGCCCGATTGCCCCACAGGGCAGGTCTATGACAGCGCAAGAAAACAATGCGTACCCGAGAAAACAAGCCAGATCAGCGATGAAGATAAAACGCGTTATGCGTACCATCTGGCAAAAAAAGGGGAGTATCAGGCGGCCCTGGATCTGCTCAACACGCTGAAAAACGGCGATACTGCAGAGGCCTGGAATTACCGGGGGTATGCCACGCGTAAGCTGGGGCGTACTGATGAAGGTATCGGCTATTATCAGCGCTCCATCGCCCTCGATCCGACCTATGCCAAAGTACGTGAATACCTGGGTGAAGCATGGCTGGTGAAAGGGCGTCCTGATCTGGCAAAAGCGCAATTGAAAACCATTGCCACACTTTGCGGCCAGCGTTGCGAGGAGTACAGGGATCTCCAGGCCGCTATCGACGGTCATCCTGAATCCTGAGTAATGGTACGAGGATAAAAAAATCACTACCAGTGACGTCCGTCAGCATCTTGCTGAACATCTGACACGCCTGTGGCGTTATGGGCTGGTTCTGTCGCGTAACCGCGAGGTTGCCGAAGAACTGGTTCAGTCTACCTGTGTCCGCGCGCTTGAAAAAAGCGCGCAGTTTACCCCCGGCACACGCATCGACAGTTGGTTATTCACTATCCTGCATTCCATCTGGATTTCAGAGGTGCGCGCCCGCCGGGTGCGCCTGGGGCAGGGGTTTGTCGAAAGCGATGAATTACTGGCACCGGAGACGAATGAACAGGATGAGGCTCGCCTGCACTATGGGAAAATTATGCAGTACGTGAGCGTCTTGCCGGAAGCACAGCGCAATGCGGTATTTCTGGTGTATGTCGAAGGTTTTACCTATCAGGAAGCGGCGGATACCTTGTCTGTCCCGATTGGCACTATCATGAGCCGGCTGGCTACGGCAAGAGCGAAAATCGTCCAGCTTATTCACACGCCGCACCCTGTTCAGGAGAAGCGATATTGAAATCAATAAGATTTACAGCACCGTACAGCGATGAGGCGATAGTGGCCTGGCTGGATGGCGAAATGCAGGCAACTGATGCAGAGCGCTTTGAGGTCGCGCTTGGTCAGGATGAACAACTGGCTGCACGAACCGAAATGTTAAGGCTTAACCAGACAGACATTGCCAGTGCCTTCGCGCCACTTCTGAATGAGGCTCCGCACTCTCGCCTGGAGGCGCAACTGGCCAATGTGCTCGCCCAACCTCCAGAAACCGCAGTCAGAGCAACGGGCGTCAGCCGACGTGCGCTGATCGCCGCCTCACTCAGTTTTCTGGTAATCGGCTCAGGGCTGGGCTATCTGGCACGCCCGGCAACGCGGGCGCAGGGGGAGAGCGAAAAAATTCGTGACCTCGAAGCACAGTATATGTCTTTGTACAGTGCGGAAACGTTGCTGGATGCGGACAGTTCTCCATCAGCCTTGCAGCGTGGATTAACGCGTACTGCGCAAGACATAGGTTTGCAGGCGAATGAGCAGCAACTTGTGTTGAGCGGGGCAGAGCTGAAAATGGTGCGAATGCTGCGCTATGACAGCACCTCGATTGCACAAATCGCCTGGATGCATGCCGATTACGGCCCGATGGCGCTGTGTATTTCACCGGATAGTAAGCCCGCCAGCCCGGAATTGAATCACGAGCAACGCCATAAGATGAATCTCGTCTGGTGGCACTCCGGAAGATACCAGTTTGTGTTGATTGGCCGTAACCCTGTATCCCAGTTGAAGCAAAACGCACTGACGTTGCAGGCTGCGCTTTCATAGCAAAAGAGAGACGCCGGCATGCCAGTAAAGGGCTGCCGGGTATGCTTATACCGCCTGATGTGGGCGGGCCTGAATCTCAATATTGATTGTCACGTTGTCATCTACCAGCGTGGCGAAACTGTCCATATTGAATGCTGAGCGGGAAATCGTCGTTGAGGCGTGCAGGAAAAGGTTATCCGCCCCGGTGAGCCCGTTGTTCTTGCCTGGTATTGAGGCATCCAGAATGACCGGGCGCGAGATGTTCTTCACCGCCAGCGTGCCAAAAATGCGAAAATGACCCTGTCCCAGAGCCACCACGCGGCTGCTTATAAATGTGATGTTCGGATAACGTCCGGCGTCAAAAAAAAGGCTGCTTTTCATCTGCCAGGTTAACAGCCTGTTAGACGCCCTTAGCGTCGCCACCGGAATAGAAACATTGATATTATCGCCTTCTTCGTTTCCGCCATTGAGTGCAATATTCCCGCTCACATCTCCCAGGCTGGCCTCAGAAGTATCCCCAAAGGCATGCCAGGAGAGGGTGATCGTCGTTTTCTGCGTGTTGATACTGTAGTTAGCCGGGCTGGCACATACTGAAAAGGAACTGATGAATAATACGAGGGCGAAAAAAGGCACGATACGCGTCATGTTGATGATCCTTGATGTGTTTAACGTGTAAACGCGCGAGCCGTGTTTTTTATTCGATTTTTGCTTCACATTGAGTGTGAGCAGCGTTAACGCGATCTGCTCTTTCAATGATTAACCCTGGCTGAGGTATGCGTTTTTCCTCAAAGGCAGTCTCTCTGTACGTGTGAACCCGGCAGTTTTTGTTTCAATAAAATGATGGGCAGGTATGTTAATCTTCACTGGTAGGTAAAGGTGCTGGTGTTATCTCTCATTCTTGATGTCAGGTCTTATGGAGTTTGCGCTATGAGTTCTAAATTAATTGAGCCTCTGATGTCAGATTTATATTTTCTGGAGCCTTTGGATAAGTCCCATGCACATAAAATGTATGCAGGCTTATGTATTATTGATGATTATAAGTATATACCGTCCAACCCACCTGCAAGTCTGGATGAGTTGACGGCACGTTATGAGAGAATATCGCAGCGTCACTCCCCAGATAAAAGCGAAATATGGCTAAATTGGGTCATTATACATCGTAAATCTGGTGCGTACCTGGGGTATGTCCAGTCAACCATTATGGTTGATAAAGGGTGGGCATATATTGCTTATCATGTGTTTGGGAGATATCAAAAAAAAGGAATCGCAAAACAATGTGTACGGATGTTGATAGATTTTCTCTTTAATAATTACACATTATCTCATGTTGATGCCCTGATTGACTCTCGTAACCTGGCCTCAATTGGTTTAGTGGAATCTTTGAAACTTAAAAAAATTAATGTTTTAAAAGATGCGGATTTTTTTCAAAGGATCTACAAGCACCGAGTTTCATTACAGGATTTTTGCTAATGAATGGGCTATGGAGGTGTGAGTTTATTTTATAAGCATCATTAATGAGAGTATGAAAGATAATGTATCGGCAAAGATGTATGGGATGTTCAACAACTTATTATTTGTTGAAATTTATAGCCATTCAGATAATGAAATATTGCTATTCGCTATGCCATTTTCCTCTGTCACGCGGTTTCATATAAAACCCGACTCATGAGTCGCCAGGGATTGAAGCCATGCGCAAAACCAGAACCTACGCCAACATAAGAAAAACATCAGACGTGATGACCTGAAAGGGATAATGTGGACGGCGTTCATGGCCAGGTATGCTTTATGAAGTCGCTTTAGCTAACGTATAACATACCTGGCGTATATTTTCGTATGCCAGGGCATCAGAGCCCACGGCAAACATTTTCGGCGATCCTGGCAACCTCTCCCACAGGAAGTTTTTGATATGCATACAGATAAAAAATTTCGGTTATATCGTCCCCTCAAGGGTATTACGCATACGTTTGGCGACGAGTGGTTTGCATTGAAAGCAGAGGCCTTCGCACGTTTTTTCGGCACGCCGACATTTCTGATTGGGCAGACATTCGCGGTGATCGTGTGGATTGTTCTGAACGTGGCAGGCGTCGTGAAGTTTGATCCCTATCCCTTTATTTTGCTTAACCTGGCGTTCAGTATTCAGGCTGCTTATGCCGCCCCGTTGATCCTGCTGGCTCAAACCCGCCAGGCGGAGCGCGATCAGGCGCATGCGCTGGCCGATGCTCAACACCGCGAAGATCTGGACGAGGCAATGACGAAGCGCCAGATACTTGCCGAGGAGCAGTCGGCGCAACTGCTGGAATTGCTCAAACAAAATACCCAATTGACCGAGTTGACCCGGGAAATGGCCGAGCGTATCGAAGCACTCGCCTTGCAGCTTGCACAGCGTGAGCTTCACAAGCCGTAGCCGTAAATTTTCGTCTACGGGTGGACATGGGCTGCTATCGCAGCTAACCGGACATGTCCTCCTGTATAGCAAAGGTAACCTGCCAGGTGTGATCTTAAGCAGGCATAACAGGCTATATACATTCGAATTATCGTATGTATTATTGCTTTTCTTACGCCGAAGAGTACCCTGAATCAAAATAAGAAGGAGGAATAATGGCGCTGACGGCCCTGCAGCTTTTCAAAAACCTGTCCGATGAAACTCGCCTGGGTATCGTGTTGCTACTCAGGGCGATGGGGGAGTTGTGTGTGTGCGATCTTTGCACGGCGCTGGATCAGTCACAGCCCAAGATCTCCCGTCATCTGGCAATGCTGCGGGAAAGCGGCCTGCTGCTGGACCGAAAGCAAGGGAAATGGGTTCACTATCGCTTGTCTCCGCATATTCCTTCGTGGGCTGCTCAGGTGATTGAGCAAGCCTGGTTAAGCCAACAGGACGAGGTACAGGTCATCGCCAGTAAGCTGGCTAAAGCAAATTGCTCTGGTAGCGGCAAGGCCATTTGCATCTAAAAAATTTGTTTTAACATATATGTTTTTTCGAATGTGATTTTAGGGGGGGGTATGTTACTGGCAGGTGCTATTTTTGTCCTGACCATTGTTTTGGTTATCTGGCACCCGAAGGGATTAGGCATCGGCTGGAGCGCCACGCTCGGCGCGGCACTGGCTTTGATTTCTGGCGTTGTACATTCAGGTGATATCCCGGCGGTGTGGCATATCGTCTGGAACGCGACGGCGACCTTTATTGCCGTGATTATCATCAGTCTCTTGCTTGATGAGTCCGGCTTTTTTGAATGGGCGGCATTGCATGTTTCACGCTGGGGTAATGGCCGTGGCCGTTTGCTCTTTACGTATATCGTTCTGCTTGGCGCAGCGGTAGCGGCACTGTTTGCCAACGATGGTGCGGCATTAATTCTGACACCCATCGTCATTGCCATGCTGCTGGCATTAGGGTTCAGCAAAGGCACGACGCTGGCCTTCGTGATGGCTGCCGGGTTTATTGCCGATACTGCCAGCCTGCCGCTTATCGTCTCAAATCTGGTAAACATCGTATCGGCAGATTTCTTTGGGTTGGGGTTCACCGAATATGCATCGGTAATGGTCCCGGTCGATATCGCCGCTATTGTTGCCACCCTGGTGATGTTGCATCTGTTTTTTCGCAACGATATCCCGCCGGCCTACGATCTGGCCCGCCTTAAAAGACCGGCAAACGCGATTAAAGATCCGGCCACGTTTAAAACCGGCTGGGTTGTTTTACTCCTCCTGCTGGTGGGTTTTTTCGTCCTTGAACCGCTTGGTATTCCGGTCAGTGCAATTGCGGCAGTAGGGGCGGTCATCCTGTTTGCGGTCGCTAAGCGTGGTCATGCCATCAATACCGGCAAAGTGTTACGTGGCGCGCCCTGGCAGATTGTAATTTTCTCGCTGGGGATGTATCTGGTGGTCTATGGTCTGCGTAACGCCGGATTAACGGAATCTCTCTCCGGCGTACTGAACGTACTGGCGGATAACGGGCTTTGGGCTGCGACCATGGGCACCGGATTCCTGACGGCTTTCTTCTCTTCCATCATGAACAACATGCCGACCGTGCTGGTTGGGGCTCTCTCTATTGATGGCAGCACCGCAACCGGCGTTATCAAAGAGGCGATGATCTATGCCAATGTCATTGGCTGCGATCTCGGGCCGAAAATTACCCCTATTGGTAGCCTGGCCACACTGCTGTGGCTGCATGTACTTTCACAGAAGAACATGACCATCACTTGGGGATATTATTTCCGCACCGGGATCATCATGACTCTGCCTGTGCTTTTTGTAACGCTGGCAGCGCTGGCGCTACGTCTCTCTTTCACTTTGTAATGAGATACTGATATGAGCAACATCACCATTTATCACAATCCGGCCTGCGGCACGTCGCGTAATACGCTGGAGATGATCCGCAATAGCGGTACTGAACCGACCGTTATCCATTATCTTGAGACTCCACCGTCACGCGATGAACTTGTCAAACTCATTGCGGATATGGGGATCAGGGTACGGGAACTGCTGCGTAAAAATGTTGAGACGTATGAAGAACTGGGGCTTGCGGAAGATAAATTCACGGACGAGCAGTTAATCGACCTTATGTTGCAGCATCCGATCCTGATTAATCGCCCCATTGTGGTGACGCCGCTGGGGACGAAACTGTGCCGTCCTTCAGAAGTGGTGCTGGATATTCTCCCGGATGCGCAGAAAGGACCGTTTGCTAAAGAAGATGGCGAGAAGGTGATTGATGGGGCAGGTAAACGCCTGAAATAAATCTGAAAGGGGGCAGAGGTCCCCTTATGATGACTTCGCCATTCCTTCCTGCCGCTCTTTCCGGTACGGCTCATCGCGTCAGTGTACAGGCACTATTACCGCGCAAACTGTTTCTGGCATATTAATACTCTGCAACGAAATTACATGATATTAAGCTCGCTTAATTTATTGATAAAAAACAATAAAATCAATATCCACGCCATGTGTTAATAAGGAAATTCTTAAAAGGAATTATAAATTGTAAAATTTATACATTGCTTAAAAAGGGCTTGATATGCTGTTGCTCTCTGGGAGAGAACAAGACAGGAAAAAAATCATGCTTTTAAATGAAAAAGCTGCCCCTTATGAAAAAGAATATAGGGTTAAGCGGCATGGCAATAAGAGCATTAAAAATATATTTCTTAAAAGTGATCGCCGTTTTACGAATTATATGGGTCTAAATTTTAGAAACGCTGATTTTGCTGGTGAAGATCTGTCATTTAGTGATCTGAGAAATGCCGATTTTTCATATGCATGTTTACGCGGAGCAAATCTTAGCTATTGTTCTTTGAAAGGGGCAATCTTTGATTATGCCAATTGTTATGGTGTGAACTTTACGGAAAGCGATCCTGAAAATGCGAGCTTTTACAAAACGGTTTCCGAGTCAGACGCGTTATCTGATTCCGTAGTAAAACCCAATCTGCTGGTTTCCATCTATATGCCCACGTGGAACAGAGAGGAATTAGCAAAGCGCGCTGTTGAATCGATCCTGAAACAGGAATACGAGAACTGGGAGTTGATCATTGTTGATGATTTCTCTCCCAATTTCCTTAACCTTCAAGGGTTTATTGAGGGTCTGGCGGACCCTCGCATAAAATATATCAGAAATGATTATAACTCCGGCGCTTGTGCTGTGAGAAATCAGGCGATTACGCTTGCGAATGGTTATTTTATCACTGGCATTGACGATGATGACGAGTGGTTGCCAAACCGTCTCACATCCTTTCTTAAGGAACAACACAAACTGAATCAGCATGCATTTTTATATGCCGATGATTATATTTGTGATGCATCAGGTTATCTCTCGCTGGAGAGTTTAAGGCTTTATCCAAAACCCGATTATAACCAGCAATTATTTAACAAAAAGAATATCGTCGGAAATCAGGTTTTCACCTTAACATCGCGTTTGCAAACTGTCCTTTTTGATACGCAGCTTGCCGCAGCGCAGGATTATGATGCATTTTACCGACTGGCAGAGCAATATGGCGGACCGTTTAAACTGAATCTTGCCACGCAAATTCTTTATGTAAACCACGGTGAAGTAAGAATAACCGCTTCCAGGAAGAAATTTTCGGGCTATTTCTCTTTTTATAAAAAACATAGCGATAAGTTCGACAAGACAAGCAAGAAGTACCAACTTTTCACACTTTACTATATTCGCAAAAAACCGATGTCTTTTCGGGTTTTTAGAAGCTTACTGTGCTTACGCAACGTTAAGCGTTACATGATGCTGCAAACTGTGTTTAAGGATAAGAAATTCTAAAACGTTACGGGCAAGCCGTTGCGTATGATCAGTCAGCATCGTCATCTCAAGCTTACTGGGGCTTAACAATCACGATCACCGCTTTCTGGATGAGCGCCTCAGCAGGGACGCTATTCTCAATATCTCATTCACGCCGGATGTCGCGACCCGCTATTGCGGGTCACGCTGTTGTCCGCCATTGAGCGTCGCCCGATCCTCAATCTGTAGAAAAACCTTTTAGCGCAGCGCAGGAAATGCAGCGGTGCTAGCCGCCAGTGAGGCTTCATATGCGCCTGCGTAATGGGTCAACCGTGCATTGCGCAAAAATTCGCATCTCTTCTTTACATTTCATTCATGATATTGATAATCATTATCAAAATATTTCTTATTGTTGTTATTTGTTTCTTTTACGGAATGATCCCCAAAAAAGATGGGGAATAATGATTGAGGGTTGTTTGCATGCGATTTTCCCCTTTATACGGCGCGATGGCTCTGGTCTTTACGTCGCCGCTTTATGCGCAGGATGCGACAAGTAGTGATGATGAATTGATTGTTAGCGCGACACGTACGGAGGGGTCACGTAATGACTCCCCCCAGGTCATTAAGGTAATAAGCGAAAAAGAAATTGCCCAGCAACGGCAAATCACCTCGGACACCTCGCAGATCCTCAGCAATTTACTGCCGTCATTTTCGCCTCCGCGGCAGAAAATGTCCGGCAGTGGCGAAACGCTTCGCGGGCGTATGCCGCTGGTGATGATTGACGGTATTCCACAGTCAAACCCGCTGCGCCCGACCGGGCGAGAAATGCACACCATTGACTCGTCGATGATTGAGCGCATTGAGGTGATCAAAGGGGCGAACGCCAGCAACGGCGTCGGCGCCACGGGCGGGGTGATAAATATCATCACGAAACGCGCGCAGCCGGGCACCGTAAACCAACATTTCAGCGTGGAAACCACCACCCCGACGGCGGAATTTGACCGTGATACCCAGGCATATAAAACCAACTACAGCATCAATGGCAGCGAAGAGTATATCGACTATCTTTTCTCGCTGAGCTATGAAGACCAGGGCCTGTTTAAGGATGCGAATAATCACGCCATCGGCGTTGATAATACGCAGGGTGACCTGATGGATTCCCGCGCATGGGACATGCTGGCCAAGGTGGGGTACTGGCTGGATAACGATCAGCGCATACAGTTGAGCCTCAACCGTTACCGCCTGAAAAACAAAGATAACTACGTCAGTGTGAGGGGCGATCGCGACGCTGGCGTGCTCACCACCTCGGTGAAGGGTAACCCGGAAGGCAGCGCCCCCCACAACGACGTCTGGACCGTGGGCACAACCTACGATAACCATAACCTTGCGGGCATGAAGCTGACGGCGCTCGCATATTATCAGCGCTATGAAGCGTTGTTTGGCGCAACCAACTCCTCTTCTTTCCAGGATCCTGCCATTGCGCCCATTGGCACCCTCTACGATCAGAGCCGGGCCTATACCGAAAAATACGGCAGTAAAATTGCGCTGACCAGGGACGATATCTGGGATGATCGCATCAAAGCGACGCTGGGTTTCGATACCCTGTTTGATAACTCGAAACAGGATTTGTGGTCTACCGGGCGCACCTATGTGCCGGAAATTAATTACACCGACCTGTCTCCTTTCCTGCAAATGGAGTTTTCGCCTGTTGAATCGGTGAAATTAAGCGGCGGTGTGCGTTATGAGTACGCGCGTCTGAACATCGACAGCTATCAGACGGTGTGGGCGAATGACCGTGTGAAAGTGGAGGGCGGAACACCGTCCTTTGATAAGACGCTCTATAACGCGGGTGTGGTGTGGACCCCCATTGAGCCGCTCAGCCTGTTTGCCAGCTACAGCGAAGGCTTTACCGTGCCGGATGTCGGGCGCGTACTGCGCGGCATCGATACGCCGGGGGTAAAACTGAATGACTACAGCGGCCTGCAGCCCATCGTCACGAAAAACAGTGAGGTCGGGTTCCGGGTGCAGCAAGCCCCGTTTGACCTCGAAGCCAGTTATTACAAATCTACCTCGAAACTGGGGAGTCGCGTGGAACTGGTCAATGATGCGTTTGTTGCCCGTCGCGAAAAAACAGAAATTGATGGCGTCGAAATTAGCGCGGGCTACAGCCCTAATGCGGACCACAAGCTGACGTTAGCCTGGTCGCACATGCGCGGTCGTTATGACAGCGATGACAACGGCAGCCTGGATGCGAAACTCGATGGCCTGAATATCTCCCCGGATCGTATCATCGCCAGTTGGTCGGCCAACTGGAATGCCGAATTGAGCACGTTCCTGCAGGCTAACTGGGCGTTAAGTAAAGCGTTCGACGACGCGGAAAAAGACTTTTCGGGCTATGCGCTGGTGGATGCTGCCGTGGGTTACAAACTACCTTACGGTAAGCTGAATCTCGGTATCTCTAACCTGCTGAATAAGCAGTACGTTACCTACTATTCCCAGAGCGCTTCTGTTGACCCGGACCGCTATTTCGCCGGACGCGGGCGCACAGCCACGCTCGGCTACAGTATTGATTTTTGACTCAGACCGCCCCTTTCCGGGGCGGTATCCATGATGATGAAAAACACATTCTCATTTTCTCTGACGCGCCGCCGCGCGCTCCAGTCGCTGTTGCTGGGTGTTGTCTCACCGACGCTGTTTGCCCGTCAACCGACCGCGCTGCGCGCCGTGTCACTTTTCCAGGGAGCGACCGACAGCATGGCTGCGCTGGGTGCCACACCCGCTGGCATTGTTGAGTCCTGGACGGAGAAACCGGTTTATCGTTATTTGCGCCCGCAGCTCTCCGGTGTACCACTGCTCGGGCTTGAGACGCAGCCTGCGCTGGAAAAAATCGTATTGCTCAACCCGGACATTATTTTTGCCTCCCGCTTCCGTCACCAGGATATCGCGCCGCTGTTGCAAAAAATTGCCCCTGTTGCGCTGCTTGATGATGTCTTTGAGTTCAAAAAAACACTGAGGGTCGTGGCAGAAAAGCTGGCGATGAAAAGCGCCGCGGCACAACTGCTTGAGCGCTGGGATGCGCGCGTTGCCACACTGCGTAATCTTATCCGGACGCGATTTGATACGGCGAACGGCCCGCAGGTTTCGGTGATTGAGGTGCGCCCTGATCATATTCGTAGCTATGTTGCGCAAAGCTTTCCGGGCTCGGTGATGTCCGAACTGGGTTTTGCCTGGAGTGAACAGGCGATGCAGGCGCAAAGCGCTTCGTTACGTTTCTCCGGCATGGAGAATATTCCTTTGCTGGATGCCGATATCTTTTTCATTTTACTGCGCGCTAACAGTCCGGCGATCGCCCGGCAGTATCAAACACTCACGGCACATCCTCTCTGGCAGCAACTGCGGGCGGTGAAAACGGGACAATTATGGGTCGTGGACAGCGTGCCCTGGAGTTTGTCCGGCGGCATTCTGGGGGCGAATCAAATTCTCAACGATGTGGAATACGCGCTACTCAGGGGGCGAGCATGAGAGGGCGATTTCTGCTCTGTGGCCTGCTGCTGGTGGTGATGGCAGTGGTCAGTATGATGACAGGCACCCGCTTTTATACCTTCGCGCAGTTAACAAATGCGCTGTTACATGCGGACCCGACCAGCGCGGTGGATACCATTATTCGCACCTCACGTTTGCCGCGTACCCTGCTGGCGATGGGGGTAGGGGCCTTTCTGGCGGTGGCGGGCGGCTTGATGCAGGCATTGACCCGCAATCCGTTAGCCGCACCGGGACTGTTTGGCGTTAATGCCGGTGCGGCGTTGATGATTGTGCTGGTGGGCAGTTTTTTCGCCATTAGCTCCCCCTGGGTCACATTGTGTCTGGCGTTTACCGGCGCGTGTGCCACCGGCACGCTGGTCTGGTTCACCAGCCGTATTAGCAAAGGCCAGCTCAACCCACTGCGCCTGGTGCTGGCAGGTGTTGCCATCACCGCGCTGTGTAACGCCTTTACTCAGGCGATACTCGTTATTGACCAGGAGACGCTCGATACCATGCTGTTCTGGCTGGCGGGCAGTCTTGCTGGAAATGATCTTGTGCATCTGTACCCGGTACTGCTCCCTGGCGTGCTGTTGGTGGTCGCTGCCTGTCTGTTCGCCGGGCAAATGAACGTGCTGAACGCTGGCGAAGAGATCGCCCGTGGGCTCGGGCTCAACATCGCACTGGTACGATTGCTGGCCAGCGTTCTGGTGGTTGGGCTGGCGGGCTGCGCGGTAGCGCTGGCAGGCAATATCGGCTTTGTCGGGCTTATTGTGCCGCATATCGCCCGCCAGTTGTTTGGCAGCGATCTGCGCCAGTCGCTCCCGGCCAGTGCCGTGCTCGGTGCTTTGCTGCTACTGGTTGCAGACATTGCCGCCCGGGTTGTGATTTTGCCGCAGGAAGTCCCGGTTGGGGTGATGACGGCACTCATGGGCGCGCCGTTCTTTATTTTGCTGGCGCAGCGCAGGGGGAACCATGCCGAATAGCCAACTTTTCCGTGTGGGGCCCTTTTCACGCCAGTTCTCGCCGCGTTTGCTGCCAGTATTACTGGCTTGTTTACTCATCACCATGCTCGTTACCCTTGTGGCGCTGAGTATCGGCGATGTAGCGATTTCGCTGCTGCAAACCTTTTGGCTCCTGTTCCAGCCTGACGCCCGTCCGCAGAGTTTTATTCTGCATGAGTTACGTTTACCGCGCGTGGCGCTGGCGCTACTGGCCGGCGGCGGGTTAGGAATGGCCGGGCTCATCATGCAAACGCTGGTACGTAACCCGCTGGCCTCGCCGGATACCCTGGGCGTAACGACCGGAGCAAGCGCCGGTGCGCTGATATGGCTCTCCTTTTTCAGCCTGCAATACGGCAGCGCAGGGATGCCCTGGGCGGCGATGGCAGGCGCGGCCTGCGCTGTTGGGCTGATTTTCCTGCTCTCCTGGCGTAAAGGGCTCACGCCGCTGTGCCTGATCCTGACCGGTGTCGGTGTCTCGGCGCTGGCAGGGGCGGTCGTCACGTTAGTTCTGGTCTTTAGCCCGCTTACCACCACCTTTTCCGCCTGGGTGTGGCTAAGCGGTAGCGTCTATGCCGCGACCTGGGAGAAGGTGCTAAGGCTGCTGACGATTTATCTCTGGGCACTTCCGGTAGTGGTTTTTTTGCTGCGCTACCTGAAAACGTTGCAATTGCATGATGAGCTGGCGACCGGACTCGGCGTGCGAGTACATCCCCTGCGGGTGCTGCTGTTGCTCGGCTGCGTGGTGCTCTCCGGCGGGGCGATTGCGCTGGTGGGGGCAATGGCTTTTGTCGGTCTGATAGCGCCGCACATTGCCAGGCGGGTGGTGCGTCAGGGCTTTTTTGGTCAGGCCTTTGTTACCGTTTGCTGTGGAGGCTGCATGGTGACCACCGCCGATCTGCTGGCCCGAACCCTGTTTCGGCCCGCTGATATTCCGGCCGGGGTTTTTGTGGCGCTGGCCGGTGCGCCGTTCTTTTTATGGCTGCTTATCCGGCAGCGAACGTAACCGATGAGGAAATCGTGTCTCTCACAACGCAAAAGCTGAGCATCAGCTACCACCAGCAACAGGTGATCGATTCGCTGGATTTAGCCCTGCCAGCGGCAAAAGTGTCGGTGCTGATTGGCAGCAACGGCTGCGGCAAAAGCACGCTGCTCAAAGCCATGGCGCGACTGCTGACGCCACAGTCAGGGACGGTCATTCTTGATGGCGCGGACATTCACACCAGCAATACGGCGCATATTGCCCGCCAACTGGCTATCTTGCCGCAAACCCCCGTCGCACCGGAGGGAATCACCGTGCGTCAACTGGTCAGCCTCGGGCGTTTTCCTTACCAGAACTGGCTGCGACAGTGGTCAGCGGAAGATGAACAGCAGGTGGAGGAGGCGTTACGCCTGACGGGAACCACCGCTCTGCAACATCGCCCGGTGGATGCGTTATCCGGCGGGCAGCGTCAACGGGTGTGGATTGCCATGACGCTGGCACAGGCGACAAACACTGTGTTACTGGACGAGCCCACAACCTACCTTGACCTGGCGCATCAGATTGAGATTCTGGAACTGTTGCGCGGCCTCAATCAGCAGCAGGGCAAAACCATTGTGATGGTACTGCACGATCTGAACCTGGCCTGTCGTTATGCCGATCACCTGGTGGCCGTACATCAAGGCCGGGTGTATGCGCAAGGGGCGCCAAAGCAGATCATGACGGAAGCTCTGGTGAACAAGGTGTTTAATTTGCGCTGCCGGATTATTGACGATCCTTTCTTCCATACGCCGTTGTGCATTCCTTTTCCGGGAGAATCGCATGCTGACGAGTGAGGAACATACGTACCTGCAAACCGTGTTTCGCCTGCGCTCACTCGTACAGGCAGACTGGCGAAGCGTGCCGGGCGAGGCACTGCGGGATGCGCAAACCTGTCGGGAGGTACTTGCGCGCGTGATGCCGCTTATCGGTGCGCCGGACCAGGCGATTGCCGCGTCGCTTTTCGCCAAAAGAGTGGCATTTCTCGCATCCGGAAGTGTGCTTTACGCGATGAGTGTGTTTGATAAAGGCCTGCCGTTATCACTCACGGCGTGTCGACTGGAATATGCGCACGATAACGGTTTGTGGACATCGTCGTTGCCAGCCGATATTACGGCGACGGGGTATGCCCCGGGTGCGCGTGATGCGTGGCGTGAAACCATTGTCAGTACCTTATTCAGAACGTTTTTCGCGCCGCTGTGGCAAAGCCTGTCACAGGTGAGCGGTTTGCCGGAGCACATTCTCTGGGAAAATACCGCTGTGCGGGTCTACTCCTTATATCAGGGACGGATGGAGGGGCTTAGCGCCGATCAGGAGAAGCGCCAACAGGCGGATTTTGCCTGGCTGCTGGAAGAGGCTGACCCGTCACTGTTTGGCCTGCCATGGAACCCGCTAAGACGTTTTCGTCGGCCCCTGCAAAAAGACGTGGCGGGAAACAGGGTGCGCTTTCGCCGCACCTGCTGTTTTTATTACAAAACGGTGCAACCTGTGGAGTATTGTCACAATTGCCCGCTGTGCAAGGCAACATCGTTCTGATTGTGCGCACAGCGGTTGAGGGCGGGAGCTTAGTGGTATCATACAGCGCGGGCCTGCCAGGGCGAAAAGCTCAGGCAGGCAATGAGCCGCAGGGACCGGCAAGGACGCTACGGAGTTCGCTTAAAGGAACCGCTTTTGCAAAGTACCACCCCTGCGCGCAGCCTCCCGGTACGTTATCTTTCAGAAACTGATACTGTATGTCTGTCTCCACCCCTTCAAAGACCACTATTTTAGGTATGTTTTTAAACATCTCTATCAGACCAGGAAGAATATCTTTATTGGTGGATTCTGTTCCTATTGAATCCGTTATCGACTTATCAATCTTAATTTCGCCCACGTCAAGTAAGGAAAGCCAGTTCAGGTTTGAATAACCGGTTCCGAAATCGTCGAGGGCAAACATAATACCGGTCCCCTTAAAAAGGTCCATCGAGCGTTTAATATCTTCTGTACCGGAACTTTGCCTTTCTGTAATTTCAAGAATAATCGACTCGCCTGCAACGTTTTCATCTTTTAACGTGCTGAGTAGTTTTTCACGAAACTCCTCCGAGCAGATGTCCGCGCAACTGACGTTGATGCTAAGGGTGATATCGCTGTTCAGCAGTATCGGTGCGCACTCTCTAATGGAATGCTCAACCACATACAGGCTAATCTTATTTATTAAGCCATTTTTTTCCGCAAGAGGAATAAATATATCCGGGCCGATACGTCCGATTTGAGGGTCCGTCCAGCGTAACAGTACCTCGACGCCGGTTATTTGGCGGTCTTTAAGCCTGTAGATGGGTTGATAGACGAAATGCAACTCGCGGTTTTCGATTGCGTGTTTCAGTCGGGAAAGTAAAGACTCTTTATGTGACACGTTATTAACGTACAGCGCGCCAATCAACAGACCGATGATAAGCGATGCGCTAAACAGAGAAATAAGGATATACAGATTGTTTTTGAAAAATAAAGGGAGTGATGTCCCGGAAATAACGCAAATGTCATTCGTACTATTACAGGCATGCTCCGTAAAATACAACCAGGAGTGTGCTTTGTTATGTTCTACAGACTCCAGTAAGTGTGTGTTTTTTCCAATCATAAAAAAATGATTTTCATGTTTGAAATCACCTATGATGGCATCAAAATCCATCTTATTGGCTTCCTCCCAAAAACGCTGGAAGGCAAAAGGTGACACCGTTATGGCGAAATTACTGGTATAAAAGACGTCTGCCGTAATGTTTTCTTCAATCTGCGCATCAAAGACCCACGTATAGCTCCCCCGGTTGACCTTATTTCTGAACATGTTCAACGAAAGGGGCGCGTTCAGTTTTCCCCAGAGGGCCGAACAGACAATTTTCTCATCCTCAACATAGGCGATATCTTTAATAAGCGGGTAAGGCCAGAGCCGTTTACGCAGCGCCTGCTGGTATTGAGCACTGCATGGTTCATAGACCGCAAACTCTTGTCGCAGCCCATCAATCAGTTTAACTTGCGAAATAAGGCTATTGCTGCGTGCCAGAATGGATTCAGCATAATCTTCTAGTTTTTCATGGGCATAGATATAATACACCCCCAGGCCTGCGCCATACAGGGCACCGAAGGTTAACACTATGGATAATGCGTAAATGCCGATCCTGTGGTGGAGAGTTCTCAGTATTTGCAGTGGCATTGTTGACAACATTCCCCTGTCTTTATGGTTATCCAACGTGCACGCTCGGTACAGTATTAACCCTATCCCAGTCATGCTCTCAGACCTGAGAGGTAAACCGCACTTATCGTGATTATCGGCCATACTGCCCGGGACTTTATCTGTTATCGCTGTTCATTCCTGCGACCGTCGTCAACACCAGTGGAATGGCGCCATGAATTGCAAAAAAGTACCCTTTCAAAGATGAATGTTAAAAAGAGTGATTCCCGTAAAGATTCTCAAAGCAATACAATATTCGACACCCGTAAATATTTAAAAGAGAAATATCTTAACGCCGATGCTGAGATTGACCGTGAATGGCCTGAGCACCGGTCGGTTCAGCAAGGGGGGTGATCAGGTTTGGTTTAACTTTAATGATGCACTGATTTGTCTGCGCCAGCGCGAGTATTTGCGTGGCGGTTAGTTGCTTAACCGTCTGAATTAATTCAATGTCCATGTTTAAAAAGCTTTCGGCTTGTTTGGCATCTTCAGTTGCTACGCGTTGTGCCAGTAAAAGATATGACAAATTTAGATTGTGAATTTCTTTAAGGACAGGAACTTGTGTGGTCATTTATACGCCGGATTAAGAAACGGAAGAGAGAGGTGTTCACCAGGAAAACCCGCTGCTGTTATGATACATGCAAAATACAACTTTCGTGTGAAAATTTACATTATTTTCACAATGCGGTTATATCTGGCCCGAAAATATTTCCAGAATGTCATCCTGAGAATGGGTTAATAATGAAAGTCATTCGCGTTGGCGTTACGGAAATTATGTTTCTATAACAGAGAAAGTATCGCGACTGGCAATGTGCCATTAGCCGTTTTTAACGGTATCTACACGGTCCTGGCCGTTGCCCGCCTCCCTAAGGCACGAGTCGCGCATCAGAAACTTACCATTTTCACCTGACATATATATTTCCACCTTATAGCGTCTCCATTTCCCTATTTCGCATATACGAAAACGAAGAGGTATGAACCCTTAATCTGACCAGGATCAAAAACCATTTCGCAGGATTAATATAAAAAGACAGTGTATTTCACCAGCAATGCCTCTAATTGCATTTTTCAGCTTAGCTTATGCGTAAGCAGTTAATATATTTATTACCAAAAAATCTTTTTAGTCACACTTCATTTATTACTAGAGTTGGTTTCCGGACAATTTTGAAGGAAAACAACCATGACCTCAACCCAGCGCATTGCCCGTCACGATACTGATTTACTGGAAATTCACCCCGTTGCCGGAAATATTGGCGCGGAGATACGCAATATTTCGCTTTCGGCTGATCTTGATGATAACCATATTCAGCAAATTGAAAATGCACTCGTAAAATATAAGGTTTTATTCTTCCGTAAACAGCATCATTTGACCGATGAAGCCCATCAGGCCTTCGGTACGCGTCTGGGTAAGATCGTGGCGCATCCTACGGTGCCGTCGCCTGCGGGCACTAAATTGTTCGAGCTGGATGCCTCCAAAGGTGGTGGTCGGGCAGACTCCTGGCACACCGATGTCACCTTTGTGGATGCTTTCCCGAAAATATCCATTCTGCGCGGTGTCACCATCCCGGAATATGGTGGTGATACCGTCTGGGCGAATACCGCATTAGCCTATGAATTATTGCCGGAATCGTTAAAACAATTTGTCGGTACACTGCGCGCTATTCACAGTAATAATTACGACTACGGCGCAGAACGTATTGTCACCGAAGAACATCGCCTTAATCACCATAAAAATGTTTTTGTCTCTTCTGTATGGGAAGCGGAACATCCGGTAGTACATGTTCATCCGGTAACCGGCGAGCGCGCCTTATTACTTGGTCACTTTGTGAAAAAACTGGTCGGCTTTAACAGCCGTGAATCGGCACAGCTTTTTGAATTACTGCAAAACCGTATTACCCGCCTGGAAAATACCGTACGCTGGCAGTGGCAGCAGGACGATGTGGTTATCTGGGATAACCGCAGCACTCAGCATTACGCCGTCAATGATTATGGCAACCAGCCACGTCTGGTCCGTCGCGTCACCATTGAAGGCGAACCGGCCGTCGCCATTGACGGCAGCCGTAGCCGCACCGTAACCCGTCCGCAGGATGCCGTAAACGATACCCCAGACAGGGAAGTGAACTATGCAGCGTCGTGATTTACTCAAAGCCATGGCGGCGTTCGGGGTCTACAGCATGATCCCGGCTATCGCGCGGGGGGCAAATCTGGCCCGCAAATATGATGGCGTGACGCTCAATGTCTCTACCTTCAGTACCGCCTGGCCGCAACTGATTCGCCAGTGGCTGCCGGAATTTGAAGCCCTGACCGGGGCAAAAGTGCAGCTCGATACGCCTGCCTTCCCGGTTTATAACCAGCGTGCCGACCTGGAGCTGTCGACACGCGGATCGGCCTATGACGTGGTCAACGTCACCTTTATCTACACCAGCCGCTGGATCAATGCGGGTTGGCTGACCCCGCTGGATGAGTTTGTCGCCAATCCCAATCTCACGCCGGCTGACTGGGGGTTACAGGATTTTCTGCCTGCTACCCTGGCGGCGGAAACCGGACGCGATGGCAAATTGTACGGCATCCCTTATGTGGTGGAAGCCATGCTGACCGGGGCCTCACGCTATGACCTGATTCAACAGGCCGGGCTGGCATTCCCGAAAACCACCGATGATCTGGTGAAGGTTCTACAGGCGGTGAACAAGAAAGAACGCGTCGCCGGGTATGTCACCGACAACCACTATGGCTGGACCTTTATTCCCTATCTGCAGGCCTTTGGCGGCAACGTGTTCCGCGCGCCGCCGGATGACCTGTTCCCGACGCTGGATACCCCGGAAGCGGTGCAGGCGGCTGACTATTTTGCCCGCCTTATTCGCGAGTTTGGCCCGAACGGCGGCATCACCTATACCGCCGACCAGTCCTTGCAGGCGCTAAAACAGGGAAGGGTGAACCTCTCTGACGCCAGCCAGACCTACCTTGCACAACTGGGCAATGCGGAAAGCTCGCGCACCCTGAACACGGCTCATTTTGGCCCAATGGTCAACGGGCCAAAAGGGTGGTTCCCCGGCATGGCGACCCATGCGCTGGGTATCCCGGCAGGTTCGAAAAATAAAGAGGCGGCGTGGGCGTTTATCCAGTGGGCGCTTTCGAAACAGAACACGGCACGCACGCTGGCCGCCGGATACGGCTCACCGACCCGGCGCAGCGATATCGACTCGCCGGTGTTCCGTTCTAAGCAGGTGATCAACGGCGTCGATCTGGCGCAGCTTTCCATTGATGCCATCGACCAGGCGGGCAAGGGCGGTTACATGAAATACCGCACCGTGGAGTTTTATCCGCAGGTTGATCAGCAATTGAACAAAGCTATTGCGCTGATTGCCTCCGGCCAGCTTTCGGCAAAAGAGGCGATGGCCCAGGCGCAGGCCGGGACGATTGCGGATTTAAAACGCGCCGGGGCGAAGATTTAGAGCCTGAATACAGGCTATTTTATTTGCCATTTTGGCCCTGGGCAGGGCTCACACAAAACGCATAGCGTTTTGAACGCCCGTTAGGGCGGCCCGGAGGGTGTGCGAAGCTAATAATCCTCACGCACTTCAAGTACGCTCCGGTTGTTCCGCGCTGTCCGGGTCCAAACTGCCTGCAACAATTACGCCTGTAGTTCAGGCTCTATGGAATTGAAACGATGGCACAACTCAAAAGCTGGCGTCAGCGCCAGCATTACGCCTGGCTGCTGGGGTTATCGCCGTCGCTTGTGGTGCTGACGCTGTTAACCCTGGTCCCGGCGGCGGCGCTGCTGGTCACCAGCCTCACGCCGTTCAGCCTGACTAACCCGGAAGCGACATTCACCTTTAGTAACCCACTGGTGAACTATCAGCAGTTACTGCATGACGACCGCTTTCTCAACTCGCTGGTGACGCAGCTTAAGCTATCGGTGGTGAGCGTCTTCTTCCAGGTGCTGATCGGACTGCTGCTGGCGCTGCTGCTGAATGGCTCATCGCGGCTGCTCAACGGGGTGCGTACTTTGTTGCTCATCCCTATGGTACTGCCGCCGATTATCGTGGCGCTGATCTGGAAAATTATCTACACCCCGGACATCAGCCCGCTGCACCAGATTCTGGAGCGCATCAACCTGCCGCTGAACTCGCTTATCGCCAACCCGGACACCGCGCTGTGGGCGATAGTGGTGGCCGATGTCTGGCAGTGGTTTCCGTTCACCATGCTGATGGTGCTGGCGGCCCTGCAAATGGTGCCCGGTGAACCGCGCGAAGCGGCAAGCCTCGACGGTGCCTCGTCGTTCAACATCTTCCGCTACATCGTATTGCCGCACCTCAAACCGGTACTGGCGGTGTGCATTCTGTTTCGTCTGATCGACAGCTTCAAAGCCTTTCCGCTGATTTACATCCTCACGGACGGCGGACCGGGCTCGGTGACAGAAGTCACTAACTACTACGGTTTTATTCAGGCTTTTAACTTTTCCTGGTGGGGATACGGCAGCGCCATCGCGGTGGTGATCCTGGTCGGGGTGTTTATTTTAAGCTGGCTGATTGGCCGTGCGGGGTGGAATGATGACAGTACAGCACACTGATGAACGCCGTCCGCTCGCGTTCACCGTTACGCGGCGCAAGAAGTGGCGTTTCAAAGGCAAACGCACGCTGGCGGCGTTACTGCTGCTGGTGTTGTTTCTCGCACCTTTCCTGTGGATGGTCATCATGTCGTTGCGCCCGTCGATGGATGCGTTCGACCTGACGCTGTTTTTCACGCCCACGCTGGAGGCGTATCGCCAGTTGATTGCCGGGAATTTCCTGCAGCCGTTTGGCAACAGCCTGATAGTCAGCGTGATTTCCACGGTATTTTCGCTCCTGCTCGGCGTACCTGCCGCCTGGGTGCTGACGCGCTGGCGTTTTCGCGCTCGTCGTTATGTGGCGCTGTGGATCCTGGTGACGCGCATGGCGCCACCCATCGCCTTTACCATTCCGTTCTTTCTCGCCTTTCGCTGGCTTGGCCTGCAGGACACCATTATCGGACTGGCGATTGTCTATCTCACCTTTAACCTAGCGGTCGTTATCTGGCTGATGCAGACCTTCTTTGCCGCCATTCCGGTCACGCTGGAAGAGGCGGCGTGGATGGATGGCTGCTCCCTGTGGGGCAGTTTCTGGCGGGTGTCGCTGCCGCTGGTCAAACCGGGCCTCGCGGCGACTGCCATTCTCTGTTTCATCTTCTCGTGGAACGACTTTTTCTACGCCCTGATTTTAACCCGTACTAACGCTATTACCGCCCCGGTCGCCATTGTGAATTTCCTGCAATACGAAGGGTGGGAGTGGAGCAAAATCGCCGCCAGCGGCACGCTGGTGATGTTGCCGGTGGTTGCCTTCACCCTGCTGGTGCGGCGCTATCTGGTACAGGGCTTAACCGCTGGTGGACTTAAGGATTAATAATGGCAACCCTGACACTCAACAACATCGCAAAACGTTTTAACGGGCAGACCATTATCCCTGGTCTGGATTTGACCATTCACCACGGCGAATTTATTGCCCTGGTGGGGCCGTCCGGCTGTGGAAAGTCAACGCTGCTGCGTATGATTGCCGGGCTGGAGGGTATCGACGGCGGCGAGCTGATTCTGGACGGCGAGGTGATTAACGATCTCTCGCCACAGGAGCGTAACATGGCGATGGTCTTTCAGAACTACGCGCTCTATCCGCACATGACGGTGGCGGATAACCTCGGTTTCTCGCTCAAAATGCAGGGCGTGGCGAAGGCGAAAATTGACAGCCAGGTGCGCCAGGCCGCCGACACGTTAGGGCTGACGCCGCTGCTGGCGCGTAAACCGTCGCAGCTTTCCGGCGGGCAGCGCCAGCGCGTGGCAATGGGCCGCGCGATCCTGCGCCATCCGCGTCTGTTCCTGTTTGATGAGCCGCTCTCTAACCTCGACGCCAAACTGCGCGTGGAGCTGCGCACTGAAATCAAGGCGCTGCATCAGCGGCTTAACACCACCATGATTTACGTCACCCACGATCAGATTGAGGCCATGACCATGGCCGACCGTATCGTGGTGCTGCGCGACGGGCATATTGAGCAGGTGGGCACGCCGCTGGAGTTGTACGACCGCCCGGCCAACGCCTTTGTGGCGAGCTTTATCGGTTCGCCGTCGATGAACCTGTTCACCGGACACGTGGAGCGGCCTGGTATCGTGATGACCGATGACGGCATTGCCCTGCCGGTAGCCCAGACGCCGGGGCTGGATATCGGGCAGCGAGTGCTCTACGGGGTGCGACCACAGCACTTTGTGCTGACGCCGGGGGCGTCGATCGATGCCCATGTCAACGTGGTGGAACCCACCGGTTCGGAGACGCAGATTCTGCTCAATATCGGCCAGCAAAAAGTGACCACGCTGTTTCATCAACGCGTGGCGGCACTGCCGGGTGAAACGCTGAAAATCCTGCCGGATGCCCGTCATGCTCATCTGTTTGATGCCGCAAGCGGCGTGCGACTCAATTAACGCTGAGGGAGGTAATGAACAGGAAAGCGATTGTCTTTGGCGTCGATGGATTAATGATGCCGCCTGTCAAAAAGTCACTGCCGCAACCGCGCCTGTAGATGTGTCGCGTGACGTTGTCACTTAATGTCAAAGCCCATGGGCATGTCACCTTATCCCAGGGGGAGGAGCGTGACAGGCGGGCGCAACCATTGCTTATCGGCCTGGCGTCAAACGCGCTACCCTCGACGGTTCTATAATGCAGGCGTTACTGGCGCCAGATGGGACAGAAAGATGACCGAACATCGTTATACCCGTTACGGGAGTTTGCAAAACAAAGTGGTGGTGATCACCGGCGGGGCCAGCGGGATTGGCGCGGATCTGGTGACGGCGTTTCGCCAGCAGGAGAGCCGGGTACATTTTCTGGATATCGATATGACGGCGGGGAGTGCGCTGGCGCAGGCTCGTGGCGCCTGTTTTCATCCGGTCGATGTGCGAAATATTGCCGCGTTGCGCGAGGCCATCAACAACATTGCCGCCCAGGAAGGCCGCATTGATGTGCTGATCAATAACGCCGCCCGTGACGACCGGACCGATACCTTCACGGTGGAACCGGAGGCCTGGCGCGAGAGCCTGGCGGTGAACCTTGATCACCAATTCTTTGCCAGCCAGGCCGTTGCCGCGCTGATGCAAAAAGGCGAGGGCGGCAACATCATTCTGACCAGCTCCACCAGCTTTATGAAGGGCAGACCGGGCATGTCCGGTTACACCACGTCAAAGGCGGCGATTGTTGGGCTAAGCCAGACGCTGGCGCGCGAACTGGGGCCATCGGGCATTCGCGTTAACTGCATCGTACCGGGGGCGATTTCCACCCCGCGTCAGCAGGCGCTGTGGCGCACGCCGGAATCCGAAAAGGAGATCCAGGCCATGCAGTCGCTGGATATCACCCTTGAAGGCCGGGACGTTGCCGCCATGGCGCTGTTTGTCGCCTCCGATGACGCCCGTGGCTGTACCGGAGGGCTCTTTTTTATCGACGCCGGTATCCGCCTGGTGTGACCGCATCTTCACCCCCGCACGCTGGCCGCGCGCACGTGCAGGGTGCGCCGGGGCGTCGTGATGATAGTGGTGACGACGCCCACAATATGCGCGCCTTCCTCCTCATCAATGTATACCGTGCGATAGTTTTCGTTCTCTGCCACCAGGCGCGGCGGTAAGAGGCGTAAACGCCGGACGGTAAAACCGCTCAGCAGGCGGGCGACGACGATATCGCCATCCGCCGGTTGCAGGCTGCTGTCCACCAACAGTAAGGAGCCGGGCAGGATCGCCGCGCCGCACATGGCATCGCTGGCGGTGCGCAGCACATAGGTTGCTGACGGGTGGCTAATCAAGTGTGCCACCAGGTCGATCGCGCCTTCGATGTAATCGGCCGCCGGGCTGGGAAAAGCGCTGGTTGTCATTGCATGTCGCTCCCACGTAATGGCAGGCATAAGACTGCCTGACAAACCTGTAGACGTCCTGATAAAGGTGAGGCTTGCGCCGCTGATACATCCATGATGACTGTTTTTATGTATTACTGTGTTTATATACAGTATCGCCAAAAAGGAGTATCGATCAAGCCGCCTCGCTGCGATTTTTGTGAAGGGATTGATGGCACAAGGATTTTTGTCAGGTGATGAAAAAATGCGCGATTCGGGTATTTCTGGCCCTCGTCTGGCCGCAGGCAACCATGAGAATAATAAGGGAAAAAACGCTATTTTATTATTTCGCGGCGGTGGACGTTTTTTACATTCACTGGGCCAGCCACTACACTTAGCAGCAGTTTAACCATTGGATGGCGAAAATGACGGCATTGAAAACCCATAATTTCTTTTTTATCGTTCTGTTGTTGCTGGTCAGTGTGGCGTTTTTTAGCCTGATCCAGCCGTACTATGCAGCCATTATCTGGGCTGTTATTCTGGCGCTTATTTTTTATCCGCTGCGGGTGAAATTATCCGCCTGGTTACGGGGGCGTGACGGTATTGCTTCGTTGCTGACCGTACTGCTTATCTGCGTGTTGGTTTTTATTCCATTAATGATTATTGTTACGTCACTGATTGCGGAAATTAATGCGCTTTATCAACGGTTGCAAAATAACGCCACGGATTTACCACAACTCTTTACTGACAGTATTAGTTATCTGCCCGGCTGGGCGCAGGGATATTTACGTGAAAATGACTTTGACTCTGTTGGTGCCATTCGCGAAACATTATCCGGTGTGGCGCTGAGCTCCGGGCGATATCTGGCGGGCAGCGCAGTGATTATTGGTAAAAATACCCTGAGTATTACCGTCAGTTTCTGTCTGATGGTCTATCTGCTGTTCTTTTTACTGAAAGACGGCTCCCGGCTGGTTCGCAGAATATTTACGGCTATTCCGCTGACGGACAAAATCAAACGCCGCCTGTTCCATAAATTTGCCAGCGTCTCCCGCGCCACGGTGAAAGGGACACTGGTGGTAGCAATTGTGCAAGGGGCGCTGGGAGGCTTCGGCTTCTGGTTTTCCGGCATTAACGGCAGCCTGTTGTGGGGTTCGCTGATGGCATTCATGTCGCTGATCCCGGCGGTCGGTACGGCGCTTATCTGGGTTCCGGCGGCTATTTTTCTCTTCTCCACCGGGGAAATTATCACCGGTACAATGATGACGCTCTATTTTGTCGTGGTGGTCGGGCTGGCTGATAATATCCTGCGACCATTATTAGTCGGCAAAGATACCCGAATGCCCGATTATTTAATTTTGCTGACTACGCTTGGCGGGTTGCAATTCTTTGGCATTAACGGTTTTGTGCTGGGGCCAATGATTGCCGGGCTGTTTATTGCATCGTGGAATTTACTCGCCGAAGACCGTGCGCTGGCGATGAAATCGGAACAATAATCTGTATTGCCGCCGCCGATATTTTTCACCGGCGGCTGTGATGCCATTTCCACAATTCTGGTGAGCACAGGTAAAGAAGTGAAAAGAATTTGAGGAAAAACAGGGGCTGTGGTAGAAATAGGGCGTGTTTTACTACTGAGGACAATCGTTCCGCCGCGATGAGAAGCAATGTGCGGATATTGTAATTTTATGGATAATTTGTTCAGGACGTTCATCTCTGGCTTTTCCCGTCTTACTTCTTCTGTCTTTCTGCTTTCCGGCGAACAACACTGGCGCTCGGCGCTATAGTCCTTTTCTCTCTGCTTAGGTTCGCGTAAATCACGCGACTTTCATTTTTTACGCACCGGGTTTTCCGTTAGGGAAGAACCCTGCAGGATTATATTCTCAAGCAGGAGAAGCATGATGATTTACTGGATATTATTAGCGCTGGCTATTGTGGCTGAAATAACCGGCACATTATCAATGAAGTGGGCAAGTGTGACCAACGGACACGCCGGTTTTATTCTGATGCTGGTGATGATTGCACTGTCATATATTTTATTATCATTCGCGGTTAAAAAGATTGCCCTCGGGGTGGCCTACGCCCTGTGGGAGGGGATCGGTATTTTATTGATCACCCTGTTTAGCGTTGTGTTGTTTGATGAAGCACTCTCCCCGATGAAAATTGCCGGGCTGATGACGCTGGTGGTCGGGATTGTGCTTATCAAATCGGGCACCCAGAAAGCGGCTAAGACGCCGCAGGAGCACCGCAATGCAACAGTTTGAGTGGGTTCACGGCGCCTGGCTGGCGGTGGCCATTGTGCTGGAGATCGTCGGCAATATTTTCCTTAAATTTTCAGCCGGTTTTCGCCATAAATTATATGGAATTGGCTCGCTGGTGGCGGTGCTTGGTGCTTTTGCTGCGCTGTCTCAGGCAGTAAAAGGGATAGATTTGTCAGTAGCTTACGCGCTCTGGGGTGGGTTCGGCATTGCCGCGACCCTTGCGGCGGGCTGGATCCTCTTCGGCCAGCGCCTGAATAATAAAGGCTGGATGGGGGTTATCTTACTGATTGTGGGTATGATACTAATAAAACTCGCCTGATGTGATCGCTGCCCGAATCAGAGGCAGCGAAATCCACCGACTGTATTACGCTTAGTTAACGGAAGTCCTCAACTGGCTGTTTTTCCTGTTAAGGATAGAGGGGGCAGTGCATGTTGAACCCATTTAGCTGGCGGAATATCCCGAATGCCAAAACCCTGTTCGTCATGATCTTCCTGGCAGGGATTGGGCTTATTTTTTCTATCGTTGCGCTGCTCTACCTTTCGTTGCATCTGATCAGTAGTAAAGCCAACGAAATTGATGAGCACCGCACCGTACTGTCCGTGCAGGGGGCGATTCAGACCTCGGTAAATCGCGTGCGCTCGCTGGTCATTGATAACGCCGTCTGGGATGACGCGGTGCGGGAAGCGTATCGCCCACAGCTTGATACCCAATGGCTCTACAAAACCTGGGGTGAGGGATTTAAAGTCAATAATCTCTATGATGGCACCTTTATTCTTGATGAAAACTTCAACGTCTTATGGGGAGCGTTTCACAGCGCCACATTTACGGAACATTCGCTCGATTTTTTTGGCAAGGGTTTACAGGCGCTCATCCGTAATAATTCGGCTTCACTGATTTCCAGTAACGACATTTATGCCGGGATTACCCGTACCCGCAGCGGCACCGCATTTATAGGGATAGGCCTTATCCGCCCGATGGTGGGTAATTTAGCGGTTAATGATAATACCCGGCGTTATCTGGTGATTACCCGCCACCTGAATACACAAATCCTTAAAGAGCTGGGCGATACCTTCCAGATAGCCGATTTAGCGTTCACGGAGCAGAAGCCGGATGAATTCGCCGTGCCGCTGGAAAGTTCGGCGGGGGAGGTGCTGGGCTGGTTAGACTGGTCACGGCGCCTGCCGGGCGCGGAAGCTGCCGAGGCGGCCTCTGCTAATATTCGTCAAATCGCCCTGCTGGCATCGGGATTGATCCTCCTGTTTATTCTCCTGAGCAGCGCCGGGTTGTATAAGCTGGCGAAAGGGGAAAATATTGCCCGTCGGATTGCCTTAACCGACTGGCTGAGCCACCTGCCTAATCGCCGCGCCCTGATTGAACATCTCGATAAACTCGCCGCGCGGGGCGACACCAGTATGATGAGCGTCGCCTTTGTCGATCTTGATGGGTTCAAGGATGTGAACGACATTTACGGGCATGACGTGGGGGACCGCCTGATCAGAACCATCGCCCAGACGTTACGGGAGAAAGTGCCGACGCAGGGGATGCTGGCGCGGATGGGGGGCGATGAGTTTGCCATGACCATTGGCGGCCCCTGGGCAGAGGAGCAGACCGCGAGATTTGCCGGGCACGTGCTGGCGTATCTGAATAACCCCATCCAGGTGGGAGAGCGGACGATCCATATTGGAGCCAGTATTGGCATCGCCAGCGGCACGCTGGTGGAGTGCACCAGTACTGAGCTTTTCCGCCGTGCCGATATCGCCATGTACCATTCAAAAAGTATCGGCAAAGGGCGCATCACGCATTACGATGCGGCGCTGAACAGTGCTCGCGAGCGGCAGTTGCTGATTGAAAATGATATCCGTAACGGTATGGAACGCGATGAATTCGATGTCTGGTATCAGCCCATTGTGGATGCGCGTAGCCTGGCGATGGTTGGCGTCGAAGCACTTGTCCGCTGGCCGCGCCGCCCGGGTGGCGAACTTAAACCCGATGATTTTATTGTGATTGCGGAAACCAGTGGCCTGATTTACGAACTGGGGCAATTTGTTCTGCGTCGTGCCTGTAACGATCTGCAGGCGTATAGCGATTTAAAATTGTCGGTAAATATCTCCCCGGCGCAATTTCGCGACCCGGATTTTGAAGATAAGGTGGCGAAGGTGCTGAAAAGTACGCGCTTCCCGCCAGCACGTCTGCAACTGGAAGTGACCGAAACCTATGTAGTGGAAAATCCGGAGCGCGCACATATCGCTATTACCACCCTGAAAGCGCTGGGCATGTCGGTCGCACTGGACGATTTTGGTACCGGATACTCCAGTATCGGCTACCTGAGACGCTTTAATTTTGAAACGATCAAAATTGATAAATCCCTGGCCGGGCTGGTAGATGATGATGAACAAGCCTCGGCGCTGGTGAGCGGCACAATTCGTATCGCCAGTGCGCTGGGAATGATGGTGGTGGCCGAAGGCGTGGAAAATGAAAAGCAGATGAAGATGCTACGATTGGCCGGTTGCGACCAGTTACAAGGCTACTGGTTTAGCGAACCCATGCCGCTGGACGACATTTTGCATTTTCGTCATCTGCGGCAGGGCTGATTTTACTCTTTTGCCAGCGCTTCGAGTTTGTCACGAAAACCGGTCACCGAAATGGCCCGGTTGTCGGCACGCCAGCGATCTTTGGCGGCCGGGGCTGAACTCTGGACCGCAATAAGCTGCCAGCCTTCGGCGGTTTTCAGCATCAACGGCGAGCCGCTGTCGCCGGGCAACGTATCACATTGATGAGACAGAACGCTGTTTTGCGCCCAGCCGGTAACAATGCAGTTTTCGTGGCTGTACAGCGTGTCCAGATGATCGGCCGGATAACCCGACTGCGTCACTTTGCGCTCTGCCACTTTTAGCGCATCCGTCAGCGCCGCTTTATCACCCACAAACAGCGGTAACGGCGTAATGCCGGATGGCGGGTTGCGCAGCACAACCAGCCCAAAATCCCAGGGTGCCGCGGATGACGGCACGATCCAGCCATCGCCATCGGGTTTCAACCTTTTACCCAGCGACGGATCGACGCGCCCTTCGATGCCGTGGATTTCATAACGCCAGGTTCCTTTCTGCGAAACAAACCGCAGCGCTACCGCTTTATCCGGTTTGCCGTTCGGCGGCGTCAACAGACAATGCCCGGCGGTTAAGGCCAGGTGAGGCGAAATAAGCGTCGCGGTACATAAATTGCCGCTTGCTGTTTCCAGTTGCCCAATCGCATCCCAGGGGGAGCGGGTCGGAGTGGTCACGCGAACGCGATCATCATGACCAAAGAACAGCGTCTTGATCTGAGCCGCATCAATGGTGTCATCATCACCATCGTCGGCATGTCCGTAAGCAGAAAAGAGAAAAAACGATCCCAGCAATAGCACAACGGTTTTTCGCATATCACACTCTGGTGGGGTAATTATGATTATTAAATGTGAACCCAGGTTTATAAACTATAGACGGGGCGAGAAAAAAGTGGGAGTAAAATCAGCGTGCTACATCAGGAAAGAAAAAGCCGAAGGGCAATGAGCGCGCAGACAATCAGCATTAACAGGATGAACTCGAAACGATAACGTCGCAGCATAGGCCCTCCAGAGAAAAACGGCGCTTCACCTCAGGGTTCAGCGCCGACGATTTACTCAGCCTGTACAGCAGGCGGGGTATTACACGGTAACTTATGCAGCCGGTTGAGCAGCTGGTTTAGTTGCAGTGTGTTTTACGTGTTTTTTATGGTGTTTTTTAGCAGCCTGAGCTTTCTGCTCTACAGCCGGTTTAGCCGCTGCTTTTTTGTGGTGTTTTTTCTTAGCAGCCTGAGCTTTCTGCTCTACAGCTGGTTTAGCTGCTGCTTTTTTGTGGTGTTTTTTCTTAGCGGCCTGAGCTTTCTGTGCAACGGTTTTTTTCTTGTGAACTTTTTTCGCATGCGTGGTTTTAGCCGGGGCAGCAGCAGGTGCAGCGGCCGGAGCAGCAGTAGTGGTGGTGGTAGCCGGAGCTGCAGTTGTGGCTGCGGTATCAGCAGCGAACGCAACAGAAGACAGACCCATAGCAGCGGCAACAACCAGAGCTAATACTTTTTTCATTCTGATATCCTCGAATTTGGTTTCATTGTTCAACCCCACTGCGGGGCCGTTGAAGAGACTATACCGACAGCGATGATCTCTTTCCGTGAGTGATTGGTTTCGGCGTGTAACGGGATGTACAAACGAGGCGGGGGGCGCAGAACGTAGTCTTTGTTAGATGATGAAAGTGTTTATTTTCAGAGGGTTAGTTTTATTGTTATCAGTTGATCGAGGTACACCCGCAAGGTGGACGTCATCGTTATTGTACGAATAAAGCCAGAAAGGGGGCTGAAAGCCAGTACAGAGCCCCCCGGCATGATTCAAAGCAATTTATTCATGTTAAAGCCGGTGACCTGGTAGCCATTGGCTTCATAGACTTTTTTGGCATGCGCATTTTCGGCGGCGACGCGTAATTTGATTTGCCGGATACCTTCGCCTGCCAGCAGAGCCTCCAGACTTTGCATCGCGCGGCTACCGAGCCCTTTACCGCGAAACGCGGGCAGGAGGTAAAAGTCATAAATAAATGCCGATTGATCCTCCCCATTCGCCCGGTACCATAAATAGCCAATCAGCACTTCGCTGCCGTTATCTGTATGCACGATGCTTTTCAGGCTTTGACCTTGCGTTTGCACACCGTCGGGCAGGCTGGTGGCAATTTCCCGTTTTGCCTGCGCCAACGCCGCATCCTGGGAGAGGTGATAATTAGCGGCAATCTCCGCAGCATAGTCGGGAATAAAATAGGCCAGAAAGCCTGCGAATTCCGTTTCAGACATGGGGTGAAGCACAACCATATTTTTGCCTTTCAAAGTGATGGGCTGGCACAGTTCAGCGCGCGGTGCGTGAACTGTGCCGGGGATGATTACAAATAACGCGCCGTTAAATGCTGGCGGAAATAGCGGCTGTTCAGCGCCTCGCCAGTGGCCTGTTCGATCAACTGCGAGGTGGAGAAACGGCTGCCGTGCTGCCAGATATTCTGCCGCAGCCAGTCAAACAGTGCGGAAAAATCACCTTGCGCAATAGCTTCGTCCAGCCCTGGCAGGGCATTTCGCGCGGCCTGGAAAAGCTGAGCGGCATACATCGCACCAAGCGTATACGACGGGAAGTAGCCAAACCCGCCATCCGTCCAGTGGATATCCTGCATACAGCCGTTACGGTAGTTACCTTCGGTTGACAAGCCCAGCCATGCCTGCATTTTTTCATTCCACAGGGCGGGGATATCGTCCACCTCTATCTCGCCGTTAATCAATGCTCGCTCAATTTCATAACGCAGGATCACATGGGCCGGATAGCTAACTTCATCGGCATCGACGCGGATAAAGCCGGGTTTAACGCGCTGGTTCCAGGCGATGAAGTTACTTTCTTCAAACGCGGGTTGTGCGCCAAAATGTTGAATAATCGCGGGCAGCAGACGTTTCAGGAAGGCTTCGCTGCGGCCAAGTTGCATTTCAAAAAACAGACTTTGCGACTCATGGATGGCGGTAGAACGCGCCAGCGCGACCGGCTGCCCCAGCCACTGACGCGGCAGGTTTTGCTCATAGCGGGCGTGCCCGGTTTCATGCACCACGCCAAACAGCGCACTCAGCAGTTCATTTTCATCATAACGGGTGGTGATGCGGACATCTTCCGGCACGCCGCCGCAGAACGGATGCGCGCTGACGTCGAGACGCCCGGCGTTAAAATCGAAACCGAGTAGCGTCATGGCTTCCAGCCCCAGTTCGCGCTGGGTGGCGACCGGGAACGGGCCGACGGGGGCAATCAACGTTTCACGCGATTGCTTGTCAACCACGCGCTGCAGCAGGTCCGGGAGCCAGGATTTTAGATCGGCGAACAGGACGTCCAGACGGGCGCTGGTCATGTCCGGTTCGAAAATATCCAGCAGCGCGTCATACGGCGAGCAGCCTTTTGCCTGGGCGCGGATCTTCGCCTCTTCGCGGCTGAGTTTTACCACCTCTTTCAGATTCGCGCTGAACCCGGCCCAGTCATTTGCCGGACGCTGAGTGCGCCAGGCATGTTCGCACTTGCTGCCCGCCAGTGCTTTGGCCTCCACCAGTGATTCCGGCAGCAGCGCGGCCTGCTGGTACTGGCGCGTCATCTCGCGCAGGTTGGCCTGCTCCACATCATTAAGTTCTTCTTGTAGGGCATTGCGCAGCCAGTCACCCACCTTTTTGTCGGTCAGGATTTGGTGCTGTAGCACCCCCAGTTCAGCCAGCGCCTCACCACGGGCGGTGCTGCCCCCCGGCGGCATCATGGCGAACATGTCCCATCCGGCGATGGCGGAGAGGTGCTGAAAACGGCTCAGGCGCGTGAAGGTGCGGGTAAGGGATTGATAGTTTTGATTGTTATCCATATTGCCTCTGCAAGCGGGTTCGGAACGATATGAATGAGAGTACAGAGATTCAGGCGCTTATCAATGGACAAACAAGATTATTCGCCGGTTTATGGTGGGACATTACCAACTGAACCATAATGAAAAAGTCGCAGGTGATATACGTTGAATCAACCCTAAAGCCTAAATGATGAATCCCTTTGTGTGGATCATATTTGCTCTTATGGTGCTTGACGCGGTACGTGAACTTTTAGGGGCATCGTCGATACTGGGGATGTTCTGATCTGCCAGGGCACAGAGCAAAAGCCCCGAAAATAGACCGGGGCTCTATGTTAACTCGTACCGCTTTAGCGTAAGCGGCGATGCAGTCTGCTGCCGACAAATAACGCCAGTAACAGCATCAGCGCAATAAAGCCGCCCACACCGTTCCAGCCATAGTTATGCCAGAACACACCACCGAGCGTACCCGCAATACTTGAGCCCAGATAATAGCTGAATAAATACAGCGATGAAGCCTGCCCTTTGGCGCGGCGCGCGCGTGGGCCAATCCAGCTACTGGCGACGGAGTGGGAAGCAAAGAAACCGGCAGTAAAAAGCAGCATACCGATAAAGATCGCCCACAGTGAAGGAAGTAACGTTAATAAAAGACCGGAAAGCATAATTGCAATCGAGGCGACCATCACCGGCCCACGACCATATTTGGCGGTCATTGCTCCGGCGCGTGGCGAACTCCAGGTGCCGGTTAAATAGGCGACGGAAAGTAACCCCACCACCGCCTGGCTTAAAAACCACGGCGACTGCATTAACCGATAACCAATGTAATTAAACAGGGTAACGAACGAGCCCATTAACAGGAAACCCTCAAGGAATAATAAGGGCAATCCTTTATCGCGCCAGTGCAGGCGAAAATTAATGAACAGGGTGCGCGGGCGTAGCGAACTCGGACGGAAATGACGAGATTCCGGCAAAATACGCCAGAACATTAACGCGGAAGCCAGTGCAAAACAGCCAATTGCCGCCAGCGCGATACGCCAGTTAAAAAAATCAGTGAACACGCCGCTAATAAGGCGTCCGCTCATGCCGCCAATCGAGTTACCGCTAATGTACAGCCCCATGGAAAAGGCGACAAAGCTGGGGTGGATCTCTTCACTAAGGTAGGTCATGCCCACGGCGGCAACTCCGCTCAGTGACAGCCCAATCAGGGCACGCATGATCAGAATGCCGTGCCAACTGGTCATCAGCGTTGAAAGCAGCGTACAGCATGAGGCCAGCAACAATGCCGTCACCATCACTTTCTTACGGCCAACCGCATCTGATAACGGTCCGGTAAATAACAGACCGATAGCCAGCATGGCGGTAGAGATAGAGAGTGAAATACTGCTGTTTGCCGGGGAGACGCCGAACTCCTGCGACAGCACCGGCAAAATAGGCTGTACACAATAAAGCAGGGCGAAGGTAGCCAGTCCGGCGGAGAAGAGCGCCAGGGTGACGCGCATAAATTGGGGGGTACCACGTTTAATAAATTGTGTCGGCAAAGAACGATTATTTTCATCAACACCACTTGCCGGAAGAGTGTCAACGGTAGTTGTACGGCTCACTTGAAATCCTTAAGTTTACATCCCGGTCAGGCGGGGATGTATTTAAGGGTATGAAACGGTCATTGTTCTGTCTAATATATTAATAATCTCAAATGATATGTTTAAAATATGAATATCGAGCTTCGCCATCTCCGTTATTTTATTGCTGTCGCCGAAGAGCTGCATTTTGGTCATGCGGCGGCGCGGTTAAATATTTCCCAGCCGCCGCTGAGCCAACAAATCCAAATCCTTGAGCAGCAAATCGGCGCGAAGCTACTGGCGCGTACCAACCGCAGCGTATCGCTGACGCCCGCAGGCCGACAGTTTCTGGCAGACAGTCGGCAGATATTAAGCCAGGTAGATGATGCCGTTAGCCGGGCGTCCCGCCTGCATCAGGGGGAAACCGGCGATTTGCGCATTGGCTTTACCTCATCGGCACCGTTTATTAGCGCAGTGTCTGACACCCTGTCGTCGTTTCGCCAGTCTTACCCGGATGTGCATATCCAGACCCGGGAAATCAATACTCGTGAGCAAATAGCCCCGCTCAATGAGGGCAAGCTTGACCTTGGATTGATGCGCAATACCTTGCTGCCTGACACGCTGGCCTGGCAGGTGATTTTGCGCGAACCGCTGCTGGCGATGATTCATCGCGATCACCCTTTAGCCGCGAAAAGCGGCGTATCGCTGGCCGAGCTGGCGCGGGAGCCGTTTGTCTTTTTCGACCCACATGTGGGAACCGGGTTGTATGACGATATTCTTGGGTTGTTGCGCCGTTATAACCTGACGCCGTCGATTACCCAGGAAGTGGGGGAGGCGATGACCATTATTGGGCTGGTGGCGGCAGGACTTGGGGTGTCGATTCTGCCCGCCTCATTTCGGCGCGTACAACTGACAGAAATGCGTTGGGTACCGATCCTGGAAACGGATGCGGTATCGGAAATGTGGCTCGTATGGGCAAAGCATCATGAACAGGGAACAGCGGCACAGCGTTTCAGGCAGCAACTCATTTCTGCGGCGAATGCATAAAAAGTGGCCAGTATACACCCGCAAAACGTGCGGTAAATCACAAGCCTACGTAAATATTTGACGGCGACTATTGAAGTGCTTCACCATATCCCAAAGTTTATTTCGAGCTCAAAAATAAAGGGAGTAAGAGGTGGTTGCTGATAGTCAGCCTGGGCATATTGATCAGATTAAGCAGACCAATGCAGGGGCTGTCTACCGCCTTATTGATCAGCTTGGCCCGGTGTCGCGCATCGATCTGTCACGTCTGGCGCAGCTTGCGCCGGCCAGTATTACCAAGATTGTGCGGGAAATGCTTGAAGCGCACCTGGTGCAGGAGACCGAAATTCAGGAGCCGGGCAGCCGCGGGCGGCCTGCCGTTGGGCTGGTGGTGGAGACCGAAGCCTGGCATTATCTCTCGCTGCGCATCAGCCGCGGGGAGATCTTCCTCTCTTTACGCGATTTAAGCAGCAAACTGGTGGTGGAAGAGCGTCAGGAGCTTCCGCTGACCGACGAAAAGCCGCTGCTGCAGCGCATCATTGTTCATATCGATCAGTTCTTTATCCGCCATCAGCAGAAGCTGGAGCGGTTAACCGCCATTGCTATCACCTTGCCGGGGATTATCGACACGGAACATGGCATTGTGCACCGCATGCCGTTTTATGAAGACGTCAAAGATATGCCGCTGGGGGAAATGCTGGAACAGCACACCGGTGTGCCGGTCTATGTGCAGCATGATATCAGCGCCTGGACCATGGCAGAGGCGCTGTTTGGCGCGTCGCGCGGGGCGCGTGATGTTATCCAGGTGGTCATCGACCATAACGTTGGGGCCGGGGTTATTACCGACGGTCGCCTGCTTCACGCAGGTAGCAGTAGCCTGGTGGAGATCGGCCATACGCAGGTCGACCCATACGGTAAGCGCTGCTACTGCGGTAATCATGGGTGTCTGGAAACCATTGCCAGCGTGGAGAGTGTGCTGGAACTGGCGCAGCTACGCATGAGCCAGTCCATGAGCTCGATGTTGCATCAACAGCCGCTGACGGTAGAGTCGTTATGTGAAGCGGCTCAACAGGGCGATTTGCTGGCGAAAGACATTATCAGTGGCGTGGGGGCGAATGTTGGTCGCATTCTCGCCATCATGGTGAATTTATTCAATCCGCAAAAAATTCTCATTGGTTCGCCGCTCAGTAAGGCGGCGGATATCCTCTTCCCGGCGATTGCCGATTGCATTCGCCAGCAGGCGCTGCCTGCCTACAGCAAACATATCGCCGTCGAAAGCACACAATTCACCAATCAGGGCACTATGGCGGGTGCGGCACTGGTGAAAGACGCGATGTATAACGGATCCTTGTTGATTCGTTTGTTGCAGGGGTAACATTTTTACACTGTTCTACTAAAAATTGCGCTATCTCAAGCTGAACATCGCATCCCTAACGTAGACTTTCGCTACTGAATTATTTTCCTGATTTATATTTTCGTAGCATAACGGTGGAGTTAGCGATGCTTAAGCGTTTCTTTGTAACGGGTACTGATACGTCTGTCGGCAAGACAGTGGTGTCCCGCGCGCTGCTACAGGCGCTGGCCGCTTGCGGCAGTACCGTCGCGGGTTACAAGCCAGTCGCTAAAGGGAGTAAAGAGACGCCGGAAGGTCTGCGCAATAAAGACGCGCTGGTGCTGCAAAGCGTGTCTTCCATTGATTTACCGTATTCTGCTGTCAATCCCATTGCGTTTAGCGAAGATGAAAGTAGCGTGGCGCACAGTTCTGCGATTAATTACACCCTGTTGTCCAATGGCCTGGCCAGCCTGTGCGAGCAGGTTGATCATGTGGTGGTGGAAGGGACGGGCGGCTGGCGTAGCCTGATGAACGATCTGCGTCCGCTTTCCGAATGGGTTGTGCAAGAGCAAATGGGCGTGTTGATGGTAGTCGGGATACAGGAAGGGTGTATCAACCATGCGCTGTTGACCGCTCAGGCGATTGCCAGCGATGGTCTGCCGCTGATTGGCTGGGTGGCTAACCGCATTAACCCAGGGCTTGCGCATTACGCTGAAATCATTAATGTTCTCAGCCGCAAGTTGCCTGCGCCGCTGGTGGGTGAGTTACCTTATCTACCGCGTGCCGAACAGCGCGACCTGGCGCAGTATATCAATTTGCAGATGGCGAAAGGGATGCTGGCCGCCGAGCGTGTATTGGCGTAAACCGACAGCCAGACCCGGATGGCGGCGCAAGCGCCTGATCCGGGCTACGCGTTTGGTGCTGCGCATACCTCATACGTAGCCCGGCTAAGCGTCGCGCCAGCCGGGATCAGGCATCGCTGTGAATATTCAGCACCCGGCGTGTTTTGCCGGAGCTTAAATAATCTGCAATATAATCCTGTGAAATCTCCCCGTTGTAGCGCCCGGCTTCATCAACAATCGGCATCCAACTGGTATTACTCTCATACAATTTCGACAATACCACGCGCAGATTATCCTCAGCTTTCCCGGTGATTCGGAATGGATGCAGCAGCCCGGCGCAATCGCCCTGCGCGCATCGCGCTTCGCGACGCTTCACAAAACCCAGCGGTTTACCGTCGCCATCCACCACGGTAATCGCGCGAATATCGTTATCGTCCATCATCGCGAACGCCTCCTGAGCCGCCGTCGACTCACGTACCGTCAGCGTTGGCTGTTGGTCGGTGACATCGCCTGCGGAAACCAACAGCAGACGTTTCAATGTACGGTCCTGGCCGACAAAAGAGCCGACAAACTCGTTCGCCGGTTTGGCCAGCAGCTCATCCGGGCTGGCGCACTGCACAATACGCCCCTGGCGGAACACCGCAATCCGGTCCCCCAGCTTTAACGCTTCATCTATATCGTGGCTGACCAGCATGACGGTCTTTTTCAGCGTGCGCTGCATCTCCAGAAACTGATTCTGGATAACCTCGCGGTTAATGGGATCGACCGCGCCGAACGGTTCATCCATCAGCAGGACCGGCGGATCCGCCGCCAGTGCGCGAATCACCCCGATACGCTGCTGCTGACCGCCGGACATCTCACGCGGATAGCGGTGAAGAAATTTTTTCGCATCCAGCGCCACCATATCCATTAACTCTTCGGCACGACGCTTACAGCGGTCTTTATCCCAGCCCAGCATGCGCGGCACCACGGTAATGTTCTCTTCAATGGTCATATTGGGAAACAGACCGATCTGCTGGATAACATAGCCCAGATTACGACGCAGGCTGACAGTATCCATGTCGCTGGTATCTTTGTCATTGACCAGGATCTTACCGCTGCTGGGCATAATCAGGCGGTTAATCATCTTAAGCGTGGTCGTTTTGCCGCAGCCGGACGGGCCCAACAGTACGCACATTTCACCTTGCGGCACGTGCAGGTTGATATTGTCGACGGCCTTCACGGTCTGGCCGTTTTTCTGGGTGAATTGTTTAGTTAAATTTTCCAGTTTTATCATTATCGAATCCCCTTCGGTGTCAGAACCACCTGCAAGCGATGCAGTAACCAGTCGAGCACAATGGCCAGTAAACAGATCATCAGCGCCCCGGCAATCAACATGCGGATATCGCTGCCGCCGATACCATTGAGCAACAGTAGCCCCAGGCCGCCTGCGCCAATGACCGCCGCGATGGCCATAACGCCAATATTCATCACCACCGCAGTACGGATACCGCCGAAAATCACCGGCAGCGCCATGGGAATCTCTACCCAGCGAAGACGTTGCCAGAAGGTCATGCCAATGCCGCGCCCGGCTTCACGCAGGCCGGGAGGCAGACTGTCCAGCGCGGTATGGGTATTACGCACAATCGGCAGCAAAGAGTAGAGGAAGACGGCGGTGATAGCGGGCAGGGCGCCAATCCCCTGACCGATCAGCGAGAAAAGCGGGATCATCAGGCCGAATAAGGCAATCGACGGGATGGTCAGCACAATCGTTGCCAGCCCCAGCACGGGCGTTGCCAACCATTTATGCCTTACGATAAGGATCCCCAGCGGCACACCCGTCACAATTGCCAGACCGACCGCAAGCAGCACCAGCCAGAGGTGCTGGAAGGTGAGCATTGCCAGATAGCTCCAGTTATCCATCATGTAGTGAATCGTATCCATAGGCGCTCCTTACAGCAGACCTTTCTCACGCAGGAAGTCGTGCGCCACCTGCTGTGGCGTCTGATGGTCAATATCGACTTTTGCGTTGAGCGTCATGATGACGTCGTTGTTGAGCAGACCAGAAAGCGTATTAAGCGACTCTTCCAGCCCCGGATTAGCCTCCAGCGTGTCTTTACGCACCACCGGCGTCACGGCATAGCTGGGGAAGAAGCCTTTATCGTCTTTCAGCACTTTCAAATCGAAGCCTTTTACCCGACCATCCGTCGTGTAGACCAGACCGGCATCGACGAAGCCATCACGGACGGCGTTATAGACCAGCCCGGGGTCCATCTGACGGATTTGCGGCCTGTCCAGCTCAAGGTCATAGGCCTGCTGGAAGGGTTTCATACCGTCGCTACGCCCGGAGAATTCGAGATCCAGCCCCAACATCCAGTTATGTTTAGGATCGGTTTTTCGAATCTGCTCAATCTTCGCCACCATGTCAGACATGGTATTGATATGCTCGTCCTCGGCGCGTTTACGCTGCATCGCAAAGGCGTAGGTATTGTTCATATCGGCAGGTTTTAACCACACCAGGCCATGTTTTGCATCCAGTCGTTTTACCGTTTCGTAAGACTGTTCCGGCGTCATACGCTCTTTAATATGATTGAAGATAATCAGCGAGGTGCCGGTATATTCCCACGTCATATCAACCTGTTTATTGATCATCGCATTACGGGAAATCACCGTGGCAATGTTGGTTTGTGGCTGCACCTGAAACCCTTTCTTTTGCAGATACTGCACCGTCAGGGCCGAGAGAATATGCTGCTCAGTGAAGCTTTTGGTCGCCAGAATCAGTGGGGCGGCGTGCACGCTTGCCGTAAAAAGCAGCGTGGCACTCAATAGCCCCAACAGGCGTGAAGTCAGTCTCATAGGGATTCCTTTTCTTATTATTTGGTTATCAGGCTGAGTGAGGGCTCAGAAAACGCCCCAGCGCCGCCAGCAGCGTGTCCAGAATCAGGGCAAACAGCGCGGTTGCCGCCGCACCCAGAATCAAGGTCGGGAAATCGTTCAGATAGATACCCGGGAAGATCAGCTCGCCATAACTGCTGGCGCCGATTAAAAAGGCCAGCGGCGCGGTGCCCACGTTGATGGCCGTGGCGATACGCACCCCGGAGAGGATAACCGGCAGTGCATTGGGCAACTCCACCTGATACAGCCGTTGCCATTTGGTCATACCGATACCGTTCGCGGCTTCCAGCAGCGATGCCGGAACCGAGCAGAGCCCCGCATAGGTGTTACGCACAATGGGCAGCAGTGAGGCCAGAAAAAGGGCGATAATGGCGGGTTTATCACCAATCCCGATGATGACCATCGCCAGTGCGAGTACGGCCAGCGGTGGCAGCGTGTTACCGACGTTAAAAATCTGCATCACGTATTCAGCGACACCGCGCGCAGCCGGGCGGCTAAGCGCAATCCCGCTGGGAATACCCACCAGCAGAGCAAAGAACATAGAGCTGAACACCAGAATCAAATGTTGTTGCCCGAGATAGACCAAATCCACCTGGCGGGCTCTGATTGTATCCAGACCAATACCCCAAACCAGGAGCGCCAGTACGACGGCGATAGCCGCGGTAAACAGCAGGGCGCGTGAGAGTGCGGAAGTGTGCATTGCAGTGTGTCTCCCTGTGTGCATGCGTTATGGCAACGGAGAGTTGCGTGTTGTTATGCCATGTTCGGCAGGGTATTTGAGCTATAGCAAGCACCTGGGAAGGATTCCAGTTTGGCGCGAATCTTTTAACCTGCGGATTTTGCGGAGGATTTACGCTATCACTGATGGGATAACGGCTAAGAGGGGAACTAAAGAATTGTCTTAAAAATGCGCCCTTAAAGTGACGTTGTCACCTTAAGGGCGCATTGGCAGGGATTAACGCGATAACGCTTTTTGGGCAACCGGCATTAATAAACGGCTCTGCCAGTCGTTAAGCGTTAACCGGGCAAGCCTTCCCGCCGCCTGCCAGAACGGGTGACGGGCTTCCGCTACAAAAATCTCAAGAAAGCGTCCGGCCCAGGGCAGAAGATGCCAGGCAAGCAGCTCATCACAGGCGGCGTAGCGTTGATTCTCAACAAGCCAGGCTGCCAGCATTAGCAGGGTGCCAAAATGATCTTCCGGCTCATTCTGACTGGCCTCCCAGACGATGTGGTTGTCACGCATCCACTGGCGAAGTTCCAGCGTGGAGTCGCCAAAGAGTACGCTTTCTTTATCCAGCCAGACGGATCCCCAGGGCGGCGCAGGCAGCGCCCACGGGCCGATGAACAGCCGTTGCCAGGCCTCGGGAATTGTTTCATTGCTTTCTGCGCAAAATAACGGCACGAGCGGGGTCAACGCCTCCGGCGCCAGCGGCCATTGGGTTTGCCATTCCCCCTGGCGGAATGCGGCGATCAGCGCCTGCGTCTGTTCACTTTCCGGCGGGTAGTAAAACAGCGCCCCCAGAATGCGTGCCGAAAAGGCGAAATCGGCTGTGTAAAAAGTGTCAGTCATTACGTTCCCTGAATCTCTGCTTAACCTGCAACCGCCATACCGACAGTCATATGTAACCCATAGAACAGACCGCGCCCCACCAGTTCGCCTGCAACCACCAGTATGACACCGGCAAGCAGGCTGACAGCACGTGGCTGTTTTCGCATGATCAACGGACAGAGCCAACAGCCGAGACCCGCGGCCAGCAGGACCATGCGCCAGACCTGCATTTCACTCCAGGCTGGCACCAGCATGCTGGCCTGCTGCACGGAACTGTGGATCCCGGCAAGGCTCATCCCTTGCAGAATCACCAGACCGAGGCTTGCCAGCAGCGCCACCACGCTCAGCGAGGCGAAGGTCGCGCCATTGAAAGTGGCGTGCGCCAGACGCAGCAGCAGTGCCGCCAGTAGTGGGCCGCCGAGTAGCATCGTGAGGAAGAACCCGGCGGTGGTGTATCCGTTATGCCAGGTGGGTACCGTATCAATCTGATAGACACGACTCATAGCCCAGACAAATACTACGCCCAGCACCATGCTGACCACCAGCCAGATTTTGCCCAGCGCAGCCGGCATTTTACCCAGCACTGTCACCAGCCACCAGAAGCCGCCTACGGCGAAGAAAATCGAGCCAGCGGCGATTTCGTTACTTAACGCAGAGACGCCCACCCGGTTGAGTGAGTTCAGCGCGCGCATCGGTGAACCGAGGTGCATCATAGAGGCGATAAAGCCGATACCCATTAACACCCAAAGAAAGAACATGCTCCGCGTAATTCGCTGCTGTCCGGGCGCATCGTTTTTCGCCACCATCCAGCCCATCCCGGTGACGATAAGGCCACCTGCCACGCATTGCCCTAATACCGTGAACAGCACCAGCGGCCATTCATGCCATCCGTTACCCATCTCACACCTCCCGCGGGTTTGCCAGATAGCCGGTGGTATCCCCTGTCGGGCGGCTGTTGGCGTTAGGTTTAATCACAATGCACGGTTTGGTGAAGTGCGACGCCGGGAGCGGGGCGACAGCCGCCAGCTCACCGTATTTTTTACGCAGCTCTTCAATGGGACCGAAGTCCAGCGCACGCAGCGGGCAGGATTCCACACAAATCGGCTTATGCCCCTCGGCAACACGACTGTAGCAGCCGTCGCACTTGGTCATGTGGCCTTTTTCGGCGTTGAACTGCGGCGCGCCGTACGGGCAGGCCATATGGCAATAACGACAGCCGATGCAGATATCTTCGTCCACCACCACAAAGCCATCTTCGCGTTTGTGCATCGCCCCGCTGGGGCAGACTTTGGTACAGGCCGGATCCTCGCAGTGGTTACAGGCGATGGAGAGGTAATAGGCGAAAACGTTCTGGTGCCAGACGCCGTTATCCTCCTGCCAGTCTCCCCCCGCGTATTCGTAAATGCGGCGGAAGCTGACATCCGGCGTTAAGTTCTTGTAATCCTTACACGCCAGCTCACAGGTTTTGCAGCCGGTGCAGCGCGCGGAGTCGATATAAAATCCATATTGTGTGGTCATCGGCTACTCCTTAAACCTTTTCGATTTCGACCAGATTGGTGTGCTGCGGGTTACCTTTCGCCAGCGGTGACGGACGATGGGTAGTCAGCGTGTTCACGCAGCCGCCATGGTCAACGCGATCGCCTTGCATATCGGCGTTGTGCCAGGCCCCCTGGCCCATGGCGCTCACTCCCGGCATGATGCGCGGAGTGACTTTAGCGGCAATGCGTACTTCGCCGCGTCCGTTGAACACTCTGACCATATCCCCACTGACGATGCCGCGTTTTTGCGCATCAATCGGGTTGATCCACACCTCCTGGCGGCAGGCGGCCTCAAGGATATCGATATTGCCGTAGCTGGAGTGGGTACGGGATTTGTAATGGAAACCGAACATCTGTAGCGGATATTTACTACGTGCCGGGTCGTCCCAGCCTTCGGGCGTCGAGGCATAAACCGGTAACGGACTGATCACTTCCCCTTCAGGAATCTCCCAGGTATTGGCAATTCTGGCCAGTCTGCTGGAGTAGATTTCAATTTTGCCAGAGGGCGTTTTCAGCGGATTAGCCTGCGGATCGTCGCGGAATTTTTTATAGGCCACATAGTGCCCGGCGGGGTCTTTACGTTTGTAAATCCCCATTTTTTTCAAATCGTCATAGGAGGGCAGTTGGGGATCTTTTGCCAGCATTTTGGCGTAAAGATATTTAAGCCACTCTTCCTGTGTACGCCCTTCGGTGAATTTCTGGTAAATATCCGGCCCCAGGCGTCTGGCGATTTCGCTGGTTATCCAGTAAATCGGCTTACGCTCAAATTTCGGTGCGGTAACCGGCTGGATAAAGATCAGATAACCCATGTTGCCGGCGTAATCATTCGGGATGATATCTTCCTGCTCAACGGTCATTAAATCGGGCAGCAGGATATCCGCATACATCGCCGATGAGGTCATGAAATTCTCAATGACGACAATCATTTCGCATTTCTTGTCGTCCTGTAAAACGTCATGGGTATGGTTGATGTCGCCATGCTGGTTGGTGATGGTGTTACCGGCATAGTTCCAGATAAATTTGATCGGGACGTCGAGTTTGTCTTTACCCTGAACACCGTCACGCAGGGCGGTCATCTCTGCGCCGCGCTCGATGGCATCGGTCCAGCTAAAGCAGGAAATTTTGGTTTTTACCGGGTTTTCCGGCATCGGCATGCGTTCAATGGTAATGGTATAGGTGGACTCACGCGCGCCGCTGTTCCCGCCGCTGATACCGACGTTACCGGTCAGAATGGGCAGCATCGCGATAGCGCGGGCGGTTAATTCGCCATTTGCCTGACGCTGCGGACCCCAGCCCTGGCAAATACAGGCGGGTTTGGTTTGACCAATCTCACGCGCCAGTTTCACAATGCGGTCGACCGGAATACCGGTCACGGCAGAAGCCCATTGCGGCGTTTTGGCAATGCCGTCGTCGCCCTGGCCCAGAATATAGGCTTTGTAATGACCATTGGCTGGCGCGCCTTCTGGCAGGGTTTTTTCGTCATACCCGACGCAGTACGTGTCCAGGAATGGCTGATCGACCATGTTTTCGTTAATCAATACCCAGGCGATACCGGCAACCAGTGCGGCATCGGTGCCCGGACGTATCGGGATCCACTCATCTTCGCGCCCGGCAGCGGTATCGGTATAACGCGGGTCGATAACGATCATGCGCGCATTGGAACGTTCGCGCGCCTGTTCCAGAAAATAAGTAATCCCGCCACCGCTCATACGGGTTTCAGCCGGATTGTTGCCAAACATCACCACCAGTTTGGTGTTTTCGATGTCTGACGTACTGTTGCCTTCGTTGGAGCCGTAGGTGTAAGGCATCGCATAGGCGATCTGCGCCGTACTGTAAGTGCCGTACTGGCCGAGGAAGCCGCCGTAAATGGCCATCAGGCGGGCAATAATAGAGGCAGAAGGGGAAGAACGGGTGATGTTGCCGCCGACGATACCGGAGGAGTAGTTAATGTACACCGCCTCGTTACCGTATTTTTCCACAATCCCTTTCAGGCTACCTGCGATGGTATCAAGTGCTTCATCCCACGATATACGTTCGAATTTACCTTCGCCACGTTTACCCACGCGTTTCATGGGGTAGTTCAGACGATCCGGATGGTTGATACGACGACGGATTGAACGTCCGCGCAGGCAGGCTCGAACCTGATGATTACCGTAAACATCCTCCCCGGTATTGTCTGTTTCGACCCAGTAGACCTCGTTATCGCGTACGTGTGAACGCAACGCACAGCGACTGCCACAGTTGACGGAGCAGGCGCCCCATACGACTTTATCTTCTGCCGGTTGCAGGGCGCTTTGAACCGCAGCAGCAGCGGTTCGCATGCCAAAAGGCAGCGAAAAACTGCCTGCCGCCAGCGCCAGCGAACCCAGCGCAGTGGATTTAACGAGTGTTCGGCGGCTGATCCCGCCACCACTCTCAACAATGGACATAGCTCACTCCGTTATAGCTTATAATAGAAAAATATTACCCGTCGAAATTACGAGCATGCTAACGATGAGAGTGATGCTACTTAATAAGAGTTAGGGGGATCTTAATGGGGATCAAGAAGAGGGCCAATCCCCATTATTTTTGTAAGGTAATGAAGTTATTGTGCGGCGGGTTTGCCACTCTCTTGCGGCGTTATTTCCCCCGATTGTGCATTCGCGCTACCCCGGGTGCGGGTATAAAGAATTTTCCAGTTATCGTTACTACAATGGCCCACAACCTGGGCGCCCGACGCGCTATTTTGATCGTTGGGTTCGATGGTAAGCGTAAAGTCTGTCTCGGGGACGCCGTTATTTATAATGCGTTGTTGTATATCGTTTTTTACTCTTTCACAGGAATCCGGTGCGGCATAAGCAGATGCCGAGCCGATGAACAAAAGTGCACCTAACCAGAGTGAATGTTTCATTTGCGACTCCTTCTTAATTAATAATGCTCAATGCGTAGTATTGAGAAGTAAGGCTAAGCGAAATCTGCGCAAAACAGGAATGCGCATTATCTTAGTTTTGTATCGTTATATCGTTATGTACATAGCGAGGTATATTTTTCTGCAAAAAAAGGGCAAGTTTGTCGATATTATTCTGCCGTGCCGAATCGCCAGGCCAGACCAGGTAATAGCCATCGCCGGTACCGATCGCCAGCGGGAACGGCGCGACCAGCAGATGCTGATCCATCGCGCTCTGGCTGAGCAGAAGATCGCCAATCGTTACACCATGTCCCCCCATCGCTGCCAGCATGCCCTGTTCGAGGGTATCAAATACTTTGCCGCCCGCCAGACTCACCCCGCTAAACAAGCCGCTACTGTTCAGCCAGCGTCGCCAGTCCCGGCGGTCGCGTGAGGGGTGGATAAGCTCACAGGCCGCCAGATTATCACGCGCCTTATCAAGCAAATCAGGAGCGCAAAGGGGGAGCAGCCATTCATCAAACAGTCGCAAACAGCGCGTTCCCGCACCGAAATGTCCATTGCCGAGCAGGATGGCGCAATCGAAAGGCTCTTTGGTGAAATCGACATTGTCGATATCCATCCAGATACTGGATACCTCGACTTCCGGCGTCTCGTGTTGCGCCCGGAAATCTGCCATCACATCCAGTAGCCAGCGCATCGTCAGCGTGGAAGGGGCCTTGAGCCGCAACTGCACATGGGTGCTGCGCAGTTGCCGACAGGCATTCTCCAGTTGTGAAAACCCTTGTTGTAACTGTACCGCCAGCATGCGCCCGGCATCAGTAAGCATCACCTTCGGCCCATTACGCTCAAAAAGCTGGCAAGCGAAGTGATCTTCCAGCGTGCGGATATGGCGACTGACTGCGCCTGGGGTCACATTGAGTAATTCGGCGGCCTGGCTGAATGAGCTGGATTGTGCCGCTACGGTAAAGGCGCGTAAGGCATAGAGATGCGGGATGTTTTGTTTCATAGCGATTTATTTATATTGAGTTTTACTCACGATTGAGGCCAGTTTAACTCGTTTTTCATCCGGTGCGTACGCCTTTACCCTGAACGATAAAACAGGGGGAAACGCGTTATGGCTGAACTCAATCTTGCGCTCCTGAGCGCGTATGTTATCGCAGTGCTTTTTTTACTCTTAACACCCGGTCCCGTTGTGCTGTTAGTGACCGGGACGGCGGCACGCGTGGGGTATACGAGGGCGTTTCTAACCCTTCTGGGAACAAATCTCGCCTCGCTGGTATTGATAACCCTGGCCGTTCTCGCTATCGCCGGGGCGGTATCGCTGGACAAAGGGTATCTGGCGCTGCTGGGCATCGGCGGTTCTGTGTTTATTGGCTGGGGAGCGGTGCAGTCATTGCGTGAGATTTGGGCGCAAAGGCCGGTACAGGAGGGGGGTAAGGCTGTGCTGGCCGGTGGGTTTATGCGCGGATTTTTCACCGGTATTTCCAATCCAAAAGATATTCTCTTTTTTGTCTCATTTTTCCCGCAGTTTATTGCCATTAGCCGCGATTTTACCACCAGCATTACCACGCTTTGCCTGGTGTGGATCGTGTTCGATTTTGCCGTCATGGCGGGCTATATCGTTGCTATCAAACGTTTTCTCCCTGTCACGCAAAGTCGACGTTTTGCCGCCTGTGCGGCGTTCTTTTTATTGCTATTGGCCGTCTGTGGTGTTGCCTGGAACCTTACGGGCGCGAAATCGCTCTTTATGTGATGAAATGATATTGTCTCTGCCCGAATAATTACAAGATTTGCTAAGATAAGCGCAACGCATTGTGATATTTGGGTGAACCTATTGAAAAAACAAATGATACTCATCGCACTGATGGCCATTCTGGCAGGGTGTGATGACAACAAAGGACCTGTATCTTTTACGCCGGAGATGGCGAGTTTTTCGAATGAATTCGACTTTGACCCACTGCGCGGTCCAGTAAAAGATTTCAGCCAGACATTACTGAATGAAAAAGGTGAGGTATCGAAGCGCGTCAGCGGCACGATGTCCAAAGAAGGGTGTTTCGATTCACTGGAACTGCATGATCTGGAAAACAATACCGGGGTTTCACTGGTACTGAATGCCAACTATTACCTTGATGCTGATACCCAGGAAAAACGTCTTCGTCTACAAGGGAAATGTCAGTTGGCGGAATTTCCCAGCGCGGGGCTGACGTGGGATACGGATGAGCGCGGCTTTATCTCTTCCGCGCGTGGTAAAGATGTTGAAGTCAACTACCGTTACGATGACGAAGGCTATCCACTGGGCAAATCAACAACCTCGAAAGATATGCATCTGTCTGTTGTCTCGACCCCATCGAATGTAAAAGGTAAGAAGCTCGATTATACGTCAGTCAGCACGCTGAATGATAAACCACTGGGTAATGTCAAACAGACCTGCGAGTACGACAAGCATGATAACCCGGTGGCCTGCCAACTGGAGATTGTCGATACGAGCGTGACGCCTTCTGTCGCGAAGAAATACAGCATTAAGAACACCATCGAATACTATTGATGGCATTCACCACCGCGCTTACTGTGCGGTGGGTTTCAGCAATGTTCCGCCGCTGCTTTTATGGTTTTCCAGGTATTGCTGCTGGAAAATACACATGCGAATAGTATTACGGTACTCGCCGTTAATAAAAAATTCGTGAATCAATTCGCCTTCCACCATAAACCCGAGTTTACGGTAGATATGGATGGCTTTCTCATTCTCTTTATCCACGATCAGATAGAGCTTATAGAGATTTAGCACCGTAAAGCCGTAATCCATCGCCAGCTTTGCCGCGCGGGCGGCGAGACCTTTTCCCTGATGCTCTGGCGAGATGATTATCTGGAACTCGGCCCGACGGTGGACGTGGTTAATCTCAACCAGCTCGACCAGTCCGGCTTTGTCCCCATCACATTCCACCACAAAACGGCGTTCGCTTTGATCGTGAATATGCTTGTCATATAAATCTGACAGCTCGACAAAGGCTTCATACGGTTCTTCGAACCAGTAACGCATGACGCTGGCGTTGTTATCCAGTTGATGCACAAAACGCAGATCTTCACGTTCGAGCGGACGAAGTTTGACATGGGCAACGTCGGTCATAGGACATCCTTTTTGACAACAGCAAAGACGGGCGTGGGGAAACGCCCGAAGTAGGAAAGGGGCTATGGCGTAATCTGACGACCGGTACGGCGGTCAAGGCAACGCAGGGTGTTGGGTTCCCAGTATGCGTTGACGTTAGCGCTTTTGTGGCAATTATCCTGTGCGTCAAAGGCTACGTCAGTTTTATCCCACTCTTTTTCCACACGTTTGTTAACTTTGTGGCGCAGCGAACGGGTGTCATCCCACTGTTCTTTTTCCATGGCTGCTTGCTGGCGGCTTTGCGCGCTGTCGCCGGATTCAATCACTAACTTGTTGGTCTGCGCTGGGGCACTGGCGGTGTACACGATGGCACCCAGCGTCAGCATTGCCGTCAGGCACAGGCGTTTGCTAAGTGAAATGTTCATTGCAATTTCCTTCTTGAGGGGATCTAAAAGCTACAGAGCAATTCTACTCGATTCATCCCTGGGCGGATACCCTGCCGGGTGTCCACATATTAGTGGGTTATCCGTTAAGATAGTTCAACCACGACACAATGAAAACGCGAGAGATGATCAAAACAACCCTGCTATTTTTCCTGACCGCCATATGTGAAATCGTCGGCTGCTTTTTACCGTGGCTGTGGCTGAAACGGGGGGCTACGCCGCTGTTGCTGCTTCCGGCTGCGCTGGCGCTGGCGCTTTTTGTCTGGCTGTTGACCCTGCATCCTGCCGCCAGCGGGAGAGTCTATGCCGCTTATGGCGGGGTGTACGTCTGCACGGCTTTATTATGGCTAAGGGTGGTGGATGGTGTGAAACTCAGCCTGTATGACTGGACGGGGGCCGCCATCGCACTTTGCGGCATGCTGATTATCGTTGCCGGGTGGGGGCGCGCGTAAGCGCCCGTTTTTTGTGATCGCTCGCAGCTTTTTTGATCGTTATACTTGTATGGTAGTAGTTCAGTTGCGTAAATTCCCTTCATCGCAATAAAAGATGTAAGGAATTTACGTATGAAAAGTGTGGTTATCAGAGAGCCAAATAACCTGGTCATTGAACAGCGTCCATTGCCTGTACCTGCAGCAGGCGAAGTCAGGGTAAAGGTGAAACTTGCCGGGATTTGTGGTTCAGACAGCCATATTTATCGTGGCCATAATCCCTTTGCAAAATACCCGCGCGTTATTGGTCATGAGTTCTTCGGCATTATCGACGCGGTAGGTGATGGGGTTGATAAAAAACGTATTGGTGAGCGTGTTTCGGTTGATCCGGTTATTAGTTGCGGTGAGTGCTATCCCTGTTCAATTGGTAAACCGAATGTTTGTACTTCACTGGTCGTATTAGGGGTGCATCGCGACGGTGGGTTTAGCCAATATGCGACAGTACCGGCTAAAAATGCGTTCACTATTCCAGATGCCATCTCCGATAAACATGCCGTGATGATTGAGCCCTTCACCATCGCTGCGAATGTCACCGGTCAGGCCGCCCCCAGAGAAAATGACGTTGCGCTAATTTACGGTGCTGGTCCAATGGGGTTAACAACCGTTCAGGCGCTGAAAGGCGTTTATAACGTGAAGCAAATTATTGTGGCCGACCGTATCGATGAACGTCTTGCCATGGCAAAAAACTGTGGTGCCGACTGGGTCATTAATAACGGGCAGCAATCCCTGCAAGACTTTTTAGCGGAGAAGGGGCTTAAACCCACACTGATTGTTGATGCTGCCTGCCACCCGTCAATTCTGCAGGAGGCCATTGGCCTGGCTTCACCGGCGGCGCGCATTGTTCTGATGGGCTTCTCCAGCGATCCTTGCCAGATTATTCAGCAAGGTATTACGGGTAAAGAGCTCTCTATTTTTTCTTCTCGCCTGAACGCGAATAAATTCCCCACGGTTATCGAGTGGTTGCAAAAAGGATTAATCGACCCGGATAAACTGATTACTCATGCTTTTGATTATCAGCACGTTATCGACGCAATAGAAGTATTTGAGAAGGACCAGCGTAAGTGCTGCAAGGTATTACTGACTTTTTCCGATGAACAATAAAGACATTTTTATCTACGCAGAATTATTCATGTTGCATCGAGGCGGCAAATAAATGACATCTCAGACGCATAAGCGTTGTACATAACTGGGATAAATGAGTGCAGCCAATAAAGAGGCAGCCTGAAGGATTAGGCGTATACGCATCTACCTCTTAGAGATAGCCATTATGACAGAAACAACACATGAGCGAAGCACAAAAGACCTGGTAAGAGCGGCAGTATCCGGCTGGCTGGGCACCGCGTTGGAATTTATGGATTTCCAGCTCTATTCATTAGGCGCAGCACTGGTTTTTCATGAAATATTCTTCCCTGAACAATCCGCAGCGATGGCGCTTATTCTTGCGATGGGGACATACGGTGCAGGCTATATCGCCCGTATTGTCGGTGCGTTTATTTTCGGCAAAATGGGCGACAGTATTGGTCGCAAAAAAGTGCTGTTTATTACCATCACCATGATGGGGATCTGCACGACATTAATTGGCGTACTGCCAACCTATGCGCAAATTGGCATATTTGCCCCTGTGTTGCTGGTGACGTTACGTATTATTCAGGGGCTGGGTGCCGGTGCGGAAATTTCCGGGGCGGGGACCATGCTGGCGGAATATGCGCCAAAAGGGAAGCGAGGGATTATCTCTTCGCTGGTGGCGATGGGCACTAACTGCGGTACGCTGAGCGCAACGGCTATCTGGGCGGTGATGTTCTTTGCTCTCGACAGAGAAGAACTGCTGGCATGGGGATGGCGTATTCCGTTCCTGGCGAGTGTAGTGGTCATGATCTTTGCTATCTGGCTGCGAATGAACCTCAAAGAAAGCCCGGTATTTGAGAAAGTTAACGAAGGCGAACACGCACCTGCACAGAGTAAGTCATCAGAAAGTTCGCTGGGGGCGATGTTTACGAGCAAATCGTTTTGGCTGGCGACCGGCTTACGTTTCGGCCAGGCTGGTAACTCGGGTCTGATTCAAACTTTCCTTGCCGGGTATCTGGTGCAGACGCTGATGTTCAATAAATCTATCCCTACGGATGCGTTGATGATCAGCTCCATCATTGGTTTTGTCACCATTCCGTTGCTGGGCTGGCTGTCGGACAAATTTGGTCGCCGTTTGCCTTACATTCTGTTGAATATCTCGGCGATCATTCTGGCGTACCCGATGCTGTCGATTGTCGTGGATAAGAGCTACAGTCCGGGCGTTATCATGACGGCGTTGATTGTTATCCATAACTTTGCCGTACTGGGGCTGTTCGCACTGGAAAATATCACCATGGCTGAAATCTTCGGTTCGCGTAACCGCTTTACCCGGATGGCGATATCCAAAGAGGCGGGTGGTCTGGTGGCCGTAGGCTTTGGCCCGGTTCTGGCGGGGATCTTCTGCAACATGACCGGTTCCTGGCTGCCGATTCTGGCGATGGTCATTGTCTATTCACTGATTGGCCTGGTGTCGGCGATTCTGATGCCAGAAGTCAAAGACCGCGATCTTAGCATTCTGGAAGATGCTGCCGAAGCGCAGGGGCGGAATCGGGCGGTTAGTTCTATTCATCAGGCGAATTAATGTGCCTGCCCGGTAGTCATGGTTGCCGCTCAGGCAGCGACAGGCAAAAAGTCATGTCGTTAAGAGACAGGTACCGGGTTTAAGGGTTACCAGGGCCGCACCAGTGAGAGCTGGTGCGGCCCTGTGTCGTTTGGTGCGCGTAAAATCCAGGCGCTTTTTTTGTGATCACGGATCGGTTTCTTGCCTTTTATACTTGTATGGTAGTATGCGTAAAGATAAATTTCTTGCATCACAGTGAAGGTGTAAGGAACGAAAAATGAAGATTGTTGGGGCCGAGGTTTTTGTCACCTGTCCGGGGCGTAACTTCGTTACATTAAAAATCACCACCGATGAAGGCATTGTTGGACTCGGCGATGCCACCCTCAATGGTCGCGAACTCTCCGTGGCCTCATACCTGAAAGACCATCTTTGCCCACAGTTAATCGGGCGCGATGCACACCGCATTGAAGATATCTGGCAGTTTTTCTATAAAGGCGCGTACTGGCGCCGTGGCCCGGTCACGATGTCGGCGATATCCGCTATAGATATGGCGCTGTGGGACATCAAGGCTAAAGCCGCCAACATGCCGTTGTATCAGTTGTTGGGCGGCGCTTCCCGCGATGGGGTGATGGTCTATTGCCACACAACGGGTCACACCATTGATGATGTGCTGGAAGATTACGCGCGGCATAAAGAGATGGGCTTTAAAGCGATTCGGGTGCAGTGCGGCGTACCGGGAATGAAAACCACCTACGGCATGGCGAAAGGTAAAGGGCTCGCCTACGAACCTGCAACCAAAGGGGTGTGGCCGGAAGAGCAACTGTGGTCCACCGAGAAATACCTCGATTTTACCCCCAAACTGTTCGACGCCGTGCGCAGCAAATTCGGTTTCCACGAACACCTGCTGCATGACATGCATCACCGTCTGACGCCAATTGAGGCCGCGCGCTTTGGTAAAAGCATTGAAGCGTTCCGCATGTTCTGGATGGAAGACCCGACGCCGGCTGAAAACCAGGCGTGCTTCCGTCTGATTCGCCAGCATACCGTCACGCCGATTGCAGTGGGTGAGGTGTTTAACAGTATCTGGGACTGCAAGCAACTTATTGAAGAGCAGCTTATCGACTATATCCGTACCACGATTACCCATGCGGGTGGGATAACGGGTATGCGCCGTATCGCTGACTTCGCTTCACTCTACCAGGTCCGTACCGGTTCGCACGGTCCGTCCGACCTCTCGCCGATCTGCCATGCCGCGGCGCTGCATTTTGACCTGTGGGTACCGAATTTCGGTGTCCAGGAGTACATGGGATATTCAGAGCAAATGCTCGAAGTTTTCCCACATAGCTGGCGCTTTGATAATGGCTATATGCATCCAGGCGACAAACCAGGCCTTGGCATCGAGTTTGATGAAAAACTGGCGGCAAAATACCCCTACGATCCAGCGTGTCTGCCGGTCGCCCGGCTGGAGGATGGCACGTTGTGGAATTGGTAGTTAACACGTTGATAAGGATGTTGCCCAAATAACAAGCTTCTTACTCGGGAATACGATTATGGTAAGTTCAGTGGATATCAAAAACGCAACAGATAACACACTTGTTATCAAACGTGTCGCCACCGCGTCGGCCATCGGTACCGCGGCGGAATATTATGATTTCTTCGCTTACGGTACGGCCGCTGTTCTGTTTTTTGGTCACCTTTTTTTCCCCAGTACCGATCCTCTTATCAGTACCCTGGCCGCATTTGCCACCTATGCGGTGGGCTTTTTAGCCCGTCCGTTAGGCGGCATTGTCTTTGGTCATATCGGCGATAAAGTCGGGCGTAAAAAAGCACTGGTTATCACAATCTTAATCGTCGGGCTGGGAACGTTCTGCATCGGCTTATTACCAACCTATGAAAAAATCGGTATCTGGGCGCCGGTATTACTCATTCTGATCCGCGTTTTACAAGGTTTTGGCGTCGGAGGTGAGCAGGCGGGGGCGGTATTAATGACCGCCGAATACTCTGTGCCGGCGCGCAGGGGCTTCTTTGCGAGCTGGGTACAAATTGGTGCACCGGCTGGCTTCCTGTTGCCAATGGCCCTCTTTGCCTTACTCAACGGCGTTCTCTCACCAGAGGCGATGATGGATTACGGCTGGCGTATTCCCTTTCTGCTGAGCGCACTGTTGGTCATCGTTGGCCTGTTTATTCGCTTACGTATTGATGAGTCGCCGGTGTTTGCCAAAATCCGCGAAACCAAAGCGGTTGAATCCCGCCCGGTTGTCGAGGTTATCCGTCATTATCCGGGGATTGTGGTGAAAGGGGTGTGCGCGAAATTAATCGAAGCCTGTACCTTCGCCATGTTTACCGTGATTGTGCTGGCCTACGGTAAAGCAAATAACTTAAGCGCCAATATCCTGATGGATGCCATGATCGTCGCCGTACTGTTGGAAATTATTGCCATCCCGGCGATGGGGGCATTAAGCGACAAAATTGGCCGTAAACCGGTTTATATCGCTGGGGCATTATTGCAGGTGCTTGCCATTATTCCGTTCTTCCTCGCCATCAATCAGGACAGTTACTGGCTGACGCAGATTGCGATGGTCATGGTTATTACCTTTGGCCACAGCATGTGTTACGCACCCCAGGCATCGTTCTTCCCGGAATTATTCCCGACACATATCCGCTGCAGCGGTATCGCCCTGATCTGGCAGGTCGGTTCGCTGATTGGTAGCGGTGTTCTGGGGCTGGTGGCGGTGAAAATCCTGCAGATGACCGGTGGGCATTATTACGGTATGGCGGCGTATGTCATCGTATTAGGTGTGATTTCGGTGATTGGCCTGGCGCTAATGCCTGAAACCGCGCCGCGCCGACGCCAGGGCGAATACCAACAGTGGGGACAACACTGATAATAAAAACCAGACTTACGGCTCTTTTGTTGCCCCCTCTCTGGGAGGGGGAATGAATTCAGTAAAAACAAACTGCAAAACTTCATCCTTCTTGTATGGTAGTTGACTTGAATCAAAGATGTCATACCAATCAAATGAGATGGTTTACAGCATGATGATGTCACTCACCGCAATGAAGCGATTTTTAACTATCAAATGAGTAAAACCATGGAAAATCAGCTGTTAAAGGCGAATGCCGTTGTTCCGGCATACGACCGTCAACGTCTTGTCCCGCGCATTGTGCATCTGGGATTCGGTGCGTTCCATCGCGCACATCAATCTGTTTATGCTGACATTCTGGCAACAGAGCATGGCAGCGACTGGGGCTACTGTGAGGTCAATCTGATTGGCGGCGAACAGCAAATTGCTGATCTGAAAGCGCAGGATAATCTCTATACCGTGGCGGAAATGTCTGCTGATGCGTGGACTGCGCGTGTTGTCGGTGTCGCCAAACGCGCACTGCATGCCGGGGTTGATGGTCTGGAAGCGGTTCTTGCGGCGATGTGTGAACCGCAGGTGGCGATTGTGTCACTGACGATTACGGAAAAAGGTTATTGCCACTCTCCGGCTACCGGGCAATTGATGCTCGATCACCCGTTTATTGCCGCCGATTTACAAAATCCGCAGCAGCCGAAATCTGCCGCCGGGGTGATTGTTGAAGCGCTGGCGCGTCGTAAGGCTAAAGGGCTGGCGGCCTTCACGGTGATGTCCTGCGACAACATGCCGGAAAATGGCCATGTCACACGTAACGTTATTTGCGCTTATGCCCGTGCGGTTAATGCAGAACTGGCCGACTGGATTGACGCGAACGTGACTTTCCCGTCAACAATGGTTGACCGTATTGTTCCCGCCGTGACGGCGGATACGCTGGATAAAATTGAACAACTGACCGGTGTGCGCGACCCGGCGGGCGTGGCCTGTGAACCGTTCCGTCAGTGGGTTATCGAAGATAACTTTGTGGCAGGTCGCCCGGAATGGGAAAAAGCCGGGGCTGAACTCGTCGCTGACGTGGTGCCATTTGAAGAGATGAAACTGCGCATGCTCAACGGCAGTCACTCTTTCCTCGCCTATCTGGGCTATCTGGCCGGTTACCAGCACATCAATGAGTGCATGGAAGACGACAACTATCGTCGCGCTGCCCATGCCCTGATGTTGCAGGAGCAGGCACCAACGCTGAAAGTGAAAGGGGTCGATCTGGCGCATTACGCGGACTTGCTGATTGCGCGTTACAGCAACCCGGCGCTGCGTCACCGTACCTGGCAGATTGCGATGGATGGCAGCCAGAAACTGCCTCAACGTATGCTGGATTCCGTGCGCTGGCACCGTGTCCATCAGCATGCCTTTGATCTGCTGGCGCTGGGGGTTGCAGGCTGGATGCGCTATGTGGGCGGTGTTGATGAGCAGGGCAATGCGATCGAAGTGAGCGATCCGCTGCTGGCTGTGATTCAGCAGGCTGTAGCAGGCAGTGCAGAAGGGGAAGCACGCGTTAACGCATTGCTGGGTATTGAGGCGATTTTTGGCACTGAGCTGCCGAAAGATGCGACCTTTGTTGAACAGGTAACGCGTGCCTATCAGGCATTGCTGGCGAACGGTGCGAAAGCCACGGTTGCACAGTACGCGGCGAAATTCTGATCTAAATGCCGCCCTCAGGCGGCATCACACCATTAGTGCAGGCCAAGGCGAATCAGTTCAACAGGTTCAAACTGGCCTTCACAACCTTCCACTTCTACCGTTTTGCTACGACGCAACTGAGCAGGCGTCATTCCATTGGCATGGATAGCGATAATTTTCCCGGTACGACCTGTGCCATTAATCATGACGCGGCTGCCGGTGGTGATTGCATTACGGTTACGATCATAAGTCATCATGGTGGTTTCTCCTTTTATCATCCGCAAAACATGCCGGGGCATAAGGCGTCCCCGTCACGGACGCCTTATGAAAACGCTTTTGCTAAGATGATTTTTTGTTTTTGATCAACGTCACACTTTTTAGCGCGCAAAAACAGCACAACGTTTCAAAAACAAAACAGGAGGAGGGGAGTTACTCTTCGCTAAACCAGTCGCGATTTTCCTGGCTGATGAGTTTCACAGAACCGCTGATTTCCTGCAGATGGTGGGTCATCGCTTGATCCACCGCATCGGCGTCTCTTTTTTCCAGCGCATCAAAAATATCCTGATGCTGGCGCAGCAGCATTTCCGGAGGTGATACATGGTCAAGGCTCATATAGCGCACACGGTCCATGGTCGCTTTGAGGTTTTCAATGGTATCCCAGGCAAGTTGACAGTCGGCAATTTGCGCGAGTTTCTGGTGAAACTCATCATCCAACTGGAAAAAATCATTCAACTGCTTGCGCTCAATGGCAGTGCGTTGCTGATTGAGATTCTGCTCAAGCTGATAACAATAGCTGTCCGTCATCATCCCGGCGGCACGACGGGCGACCGCACACTCAATGGCCTGACGCACGAAGCAGCCGTTACGGACCTGAGCCAGGGAGATTTTATTCACATAGCTGCCGCGCTGGGGGCGGATTTGAATCAGACCGTTTTCCGCCAGCTTGATAAAGGCTTCACGCACGGGCTGACGTGAAACGTCAAAACGGATCGACACTTCTTTTTCAGAAAGCGGGGTTCCCGGCGGAATCAGGCAATGAACAATATCCCGACGGAGAATACGGTAAATTTGCTGGTTGACGGGTTGCGTCGGGTTGAGCTGGGTTTCAACGATCATTCGCACTTACTTTTTAAGAGGTTAACCCAGCTACCATACCATTAAATAGACGCCGTTCCCATACCCGGCCCGCAGGCCGGGGCGGGAAAATTAGCCTGCGCGATGTACGCTCAGACCCGCATAGGTCTGGCTTACTGGCATCATCTCCAGGGTATTGATATTGACGTGTTTTGGCAGCGTCGCCACCCACCAGACCGCCTCGGTCACATCTTCCGGTGTCAGGGCGTTGGTATTTTCATAGGTTCTTTCGGCTTTCGCGTCATCGCCTTTAAAACGCACATTCGAAAACTCCGTACCGCCCACCAGGCCCGGCTCGATATTGGTTACGCGAACGGCGGTGCCGTTAAGGTCGGTGCGCAGGTTCAGACTGAACTGACGCACAAACGCTTTGGTGGCGCCATAGACGTTACCACCGGCATACGGCCAGTTCCCCGCGGTCGAACCGATGTTGATGATATGACCGCGATTGCGTTCCACCATGCCCGGCAGCACCGCCCGGGTCATATAGACCAGGCCTTTGTTGTTGGTGTCGATCATGGTTTCCCAGTCATCCACATTGGCTTTATGCGCAGGCTCGAGTCCCAAGGCTAACCCGGCGTTATTCACCAGCACGTCAATCTCTTTCCATTCAGCAGGCAGATTTGCCAGCATCTCTTCAATCGCTGCGCGGTTACGCACATCAACTTGCGCGGTAAACAGATTGTCGCCCAGTTCGTCTTTCAGCTCTTGCAGGCGCTCCTGACGGCGGCCTGTTGCAATGACTTTGTGTCCATTTTCAATAAAACGACGTGTGATACTTTCACCAAAACCCGCTGTTGCCCCGGTAACCAAAATTATCATCTTGCTGTTCCTCAACGCTTTTTGTGGTGTATTACCATAGCACGCACCGCTCGGTGGCGGTAACCTAAGTTAAGCCTGGCAAAAAATCTTCACTTTGTGCTACTGATAGATCATCACAGCCAATACCATGGATGTCTGGTCTGGGGTAACTAACCGCATTCAGGAGTAAATTATGTCGGTAACGAATCCTTTCTTCGATGTCAGCACGCTGCCGTATCAGGCACCGCGCTTCGATCTTATCCATCAGGATCACTATCGCCCCGCATTCGACCGTGGGGTTGAGGAAAAACGCGCCGAGGTGTCCGCCATTGCGCAAAACCCGGCTCCCGCCACGTTTGATAATACCCTGTTGCCGCTGGAGTGCAGCGGTGAGTTGTTGACGCGAGTGACCAGTGTCTTTTTCGCGATGACCTCCGCGCATACCAACGATTTTTTACAGCAACTCGACGAAGCGTTCTCCGCTGAACTTGCGCAACTGGCGAATGATATTTATCTCAATGACGCCCTGTTTGCGCGCGTTGAATCCGTCTGGCGCAATCGGGAATCAGCCGGTCTGGATGATGAGTCTTTACGGCTGGTCGAGGTGATGTATCAGCGCTTTATACTGGCTGGCGCGACGCTTTCCGCTGACGATAAAGCGGTACTGAGAGCATTAAATACCGAGGCGGCTACGCTCACCAGCCAGTTTAATCAGCGCCTGCTGGCGGCAGACAAAGCCGGTGGTCTGGTGGTGGATTATCTCCATCAACTCGACGGACTGAGCGATGACGCTATCGCCGCCGCAGCCGATGCGGCGCGAGAAAAAGGGCTGACCGATCGCTGGCTACTTTCACTATTAAACACCACACAGCAACCGGCGCTGGCCGCGCTGCGGGACCGTCAGACGCGCGAAAACCTGTTTACTGCCAGTTGGTCACGTACTTCGCGCGGGGATGCCAATGACACGCGCGCTATCGTATTGCGTCTGGCGCAATTACGGGCGCAACAGGCGTCATTGCTCGGCTTCCCGGATTACGCCAGTTGGAAAATGGCCGACCAGATGGCAGGCAATCCACAGGCCGCGTTTGATTTTATGCGCGGTATTGCCCCGGCGGCACGTGCCCGCGCTGAACGTGAACTGGCGGATATTCAGCAGGTCATTGATGAACAGCAGGGGGGCTTCACCGCCCAGGCCTGGGACTGGCCGTGGTATGCCGAACAGGTCCGACGCGCGAAATACGACCTTGACGAATCACAGGTCACCCCTTATTTTGCGCTCAACACGGTGCTGAGCGAAGGGGTGTTCTATGCAGCGAGCCAACTCTTTGGCATTCGTTTCGCAGAACGTACCGATATTCCTGTTTACCACCCGGATGTGCGAGTCTGGGAAATATTCGACCAGAATGATGAAGGGCTGGCGCTGTTTTATGGCGATTTCTTTGCCCGCGATTCAAAGAGCGGCGGCGCATGGATGGGGAATTTCATCGAGCAATCGACGCTGCTTTCCACCAAACCGGTTATTTACAATGTCTGCAACTACCAGAAACCGGCCGCCGGGCAGACGGCGCTCTTATCGTGGGATGATGTCATCACCCTGTTTCACGAGTTTGGTCATACGCTGCATGGTTTGTTCGCCCGCCAGCGCTATGCCAGCCTGTCGGGGACCAATACGCCGCGTGATTTCGTTGAGTTCCCGTCACAGATTAACGAGCACTGGGCCAGCCATCCTGAGGTGTTCACGCGTTATGCGCGCCATTATCAAACCGGTGAGCCAATGCCGGAAGCGCTACGCAATAAAATGTTGCGCAGTACCCAGTTCAATAAAGTCTATGACATGACGGAGTTATTGAGTGCGGCTTTGTTGGACATGAACTGGCACAGTCTGGATGGCGCGACTCAGGTCAGCGATGTCGATGCCTTTGAAGCACAGGCGATTCGCCGCGAAGGGCTTGATATCGCTGCGGTACCGCCCCGTTATCGCAGCAGCTACTTCGCCCATATCTTCGGCGGTGGTTACGCAGCGGGTTATTACGCCTATCTGTGGACGCAAATGCTGGCGGATGACGGCTTCCAGTGGTTTGAGGAGCAGGGCGGCTTATCCCGTGAAAACGGGCAAAGATTCCGCGAAGCGATTTTGTCGCGTGGCAATAGTACTGATTTAGCTGAACTTTATCGCCAGTGGCGCGGTCATGATCCGCAGATTGAACCGATGCTGAAAAACCGAGGACTGAGCGAGTAACGCGCATTTAGCAAGAAAGAAGAACCGGGTGTGATACCCGGTTTTTTTGTCCGATTTTTTCTTCCCCAAAACTCCTCCAAAATTCCTCCCCAAAATGAATCCTTAAATTCTGTAAAAATTGCAGGGGGATACGGTCCAATTTTTCACGTAGCTACACCTTAACTGTCACCCAGTCCAGACCGCGATCGCTGTGATACTGTGCGGTCATTCTGTCTGACGAATGACCCAGGAGTTGCTGGGTATTGATGCCTTGCCCCTCATACAAGCGTTCGGATAGCGAGCGTTGTTCGTGAAAGGTCGGCATTGTTTTCCCGCTCTCGACTGAAATGCCTGTACTATCAACCGCGAGTTTGAAGGAGACGCTAAGGCTGTTTTCTCCGATCTGATCACCTGCTTTCACAGTACCGCTTGATACCACGTGATGAAGGAGCCAGGGACTCACAACTCTGTCTCTGCATCGCTTAATCACCTGCGCAAGTGTGATATCTAACATTTCGCAGCGCAAAGATAGTGGTATAGCTAATTTTGCCCCTGTCTTTTGCTGTTCAACATGCAGATGTCCGTCCCAGACGTCAGAGAACTTCATTTTTGCGATATCACCGCGTCGTTGCCCGGTGACTACGGCCAATAACATGGAGTTTTGAACGTAGGGTGCCATATGGGAGGCCGCTTCAAAGATCGCTTCCCACATTTCGAGGTTCAGTCTAGAGCGGCTCACTCGGACAAAAATTTTTCTTGTTGCCAGGGCCGGGTTATAACCAGGTTCAACTTCCCCCGCATGTTGGGCTTCCTTAAACAAATCAATCCAGACACTGCGAAGCGTTTGGGCCATCCGTGCCTTTCCATTGGCTTTATATTCATCGGTAATGGCTGCCAGCATTTTTGTGGTGACCTCCTGTATGCCGATGTCAGGCATTCTTTCAACCAGCACGTTGGTGCAGGTCTTTCTCGATTTAAGTGTATTTACTTTTATTTCCTTATTCTTAAGCCGTTCCTCCTGTAATTGCAGATACCGTCCGATCCATGCATTCATGCGTATGGATTTCTTGGAATTAACCGTTTTATGGTTGACCATATCAATGAGAGCAAACGACTGAGCGGCTTCCTGCTGTGCAAGCAGACGATTTAATTCAGTAGCAGCTAATTTTGCTGCTTCCTGATCGGTACCAAAACCGATAAATTGCCCTGTTAATGGGTGGCGGTATTGCCAATAAACTTTCTCAGTTCTTTTGTCTAATTTCGAATATAGGTTAGGGACGTTGATATTATGCTTTCTTGGGCGAGCAGCCATTTAATGCTTTCTCCACTAACAGGCGGGCTGTATCAGATATTCCAGACGAAATATCGACTTTTCCGACCATACCGATAAAACGAGCATCTTCATCCACTACCCAACGGCGACCTTGTTTAATTGCTGGTGGGTAGGTCTGTTTGGTCTTGGCGATTTTATGTAAAGCCGCTCGGCTGATTGGCTCTTTAAAACCGTTCGGACCTGACGCCCAATCATTGATAGTTACAAGCTGTCCCATTACTAGCTCTCCACATCACCGGCTGCACCCGGTTATCGCTCATTGTAGGCACATGCGGAGCAGCCCCCGCGAGCACCTTCGTTACATTTGAGGCAAAGTGCGTGTTCTCCGCGCCTCGCCTTCATAGGTAGATTCCGAAGCCATATGCACACAGCACCATCCTTGCTATCGTGAATGGAGCCAACAAACCAACCCTCACCCTCAGGATGTTCAGGTTGCCATGAGGAGATATCGTAACCATCGACTTGCGGGTCAATTTCATCTTCATCGCGATAAAACACCTTCCATTCGAGACCATTAGCGCTCATCCATGCGTTAAATTCATCCGTGGAAATGTGCTCTCGGCCATCGCAAAACTTGTCGTACTCCGGGTGTGTCCAGTAGCCGTACTGGTCGCGTTCTACTGGCAGTTTGGTAATGGTGATATTCATGCTGCACGCTCCTGGCTTTTTTTCAGTTCATCAACCCACGCACAAAAACCATCCAGAATAGGCTGCACATTTATGTTGTCGGCCCATCCTGCAAATCCGATAAAGCCATCGTCGTTGAAGCTAACCGCCTCGCGGTCATCGAAATAGAACGCCTGACACCTAATACCAGCAAAAAAGCGCCCAGTTTTAGACTGGGTGATAATGCCCCGCTGTTTGCAACGTAAAGTGCCATCAAACAGAGCGGTATCCTTCATACTCTGGTTGATAAGCGCACGCAGCCGCCGGAGTGTTTCAGGCGTGATTGCGGCGTAGGTTAGGCCTGCATCTTTGAATGCCTTCCTTGCTTCATCTCTGCTCATGAGTGTGCTCCTTTGCTTTCACGCTGTGCTGAAATAGCCTTATGTTCATCAACAATCGCTATCACCTCTGCCAGCGCGAGACCTTCCAGAGTGACCACACCGTTATCATCTATACCAGCCAGGCTGATCAGTTCGACGAGACGGCGAGCGCTTTTTACGCTGACCTCCGGGGCGATAATCTTTTTGGTGATTTTCTTTTTGCCAGCGGCAGCGGCCACGGCCCGATCCTGCTCCAGAACCTTCCCGGCGTTCTCGCCATGCTCACGAACACGCTCAACTGCAACGCCTACGGAAACTTCGCCATTTTTAACAATCTGCTGCACATCATGGTTAGCAGTGGCAAGGGTCAGTAACTTCTCAACCGTAGGGACCGACTTGTGAACAAGCTTCGCTATTTCCTGAGTGGTCAGGTTGAAAGTTGTAGCCAGTTCCTTAATTACCTGCGCCTGTTCCAGCGGGGTGAGGGGCAACTGGTTATTACTGGTCATGACACGAGCCAGGCGCTCAACGTCATTTCCCACAAACGGAACGATATGAATGCGATCAACGGGTTTGCCAGCGGCTTTACAGCGTTCATAGCAGCGACGGCGGCGGTGCCCTTCAACAACCCACACACCACCTTCATCACGGGCCGTGACTTCCAGAGGTGGCACTGTGCCACCGTTCATGAGGTACTCAAACAGAGCATCATCAGCCAGACGGGTACGTTCGTCGTCGTCGCGTTTGTTAAATCCTTCTTTGACGTGAATATCATTGAGGCTGATGAACATCCCGGTATCAGCACGCTTGATAACGCCAGAACGGGACATGAGTTTAAATGAGTTAGCGGCCATTGCTGGTGGCCTCCCCATTATCTTGAGCACGAAGAGTAGCCATTTCGGTATTAAGAACGTCACGGTCTACCCACACGATAAAGCCGACTTTACCGTCACCAAGAGCAGCATCAGTTGCATTCAGCGCCTGAGTTTGAAATGAAATAGTGGTGTGTTGTTTGGCAGAACGGATACTGGTCATCGCGTTGTCCAGCATCTGAAATTGAATGCGGTCATCACCAATAGCAGACATCAGTCTGGTTATTCCAATAGCCATGTTATTTGCCCTCGCGAAGCTGGTGGGCGATAGCTTTGAGCATCTCATCAGCAAAAGCGCGGCTGAAATCTCCCTCCGGTGCATCGTCCATAAACTCTGTGGATGTAAGGATTGCTCGGGCTATATCGGCGGCATTTTCCGGCGCGTCTTCAACAAAACCAGCATCCCATGCGGCCAGCATTCTGTTTGCCGCAAAGATTGCCCCCTCTTTGCGTGCCTGATTAAGGAAATCATTTATCCATTTTTTGGTTGCTGGAGTTTTGATTGCATCAATAATCCCCTGAACCCCGGCCAGTAATGCTTCTTGCTCTGTGGCCCCTTCGTTTAGCGCCAGCTCGCAGGCTTCATAACCGTAATCACTTTCCGCCATCCAAGTTTCAGGTGTTTTCAGCATCATGTTTTCAGCCGCCAGATTATTACGGTGTTCCAGCGCTTCACTTAACGCCACGCTGGTAACATCCAGACGGTTAGCCAGTTCTTTCATAATGTCTGCAGAAGCCGCAGGGAGGTATTTAGCCGCTGCGTGAGCGGCAGCGATCAACTGTTCTTTAGTCAGGCGCATTTGCGGATCTCCATCAGTTCGTTGAACCGGTTCATGAACAGGCCATAAGCCTGACCAGGACGAAGCGGGATGATCTGGATAAGGTCGGAACAGGGGATACCGTCGAGAATGGCCCAGCGTGTGCCGTCGTCGATATCCAAATCGCGACGTTCTGTCGCCAGCATGGTGAGGTCCGCATATTTCACGACTGTCGACATATCAGTCGGCAAACCGTATTTGGCGCGAATGAGGTCATCTACCATTTGTTCGATGCGTTTATAGTCAGGCAGAAGACGTTTCAGCGGCTGCGGAATATCCTGGCAATACGCCTCGGCTGCGTCATGCATCAACGCTTCAAATGCAAATTCCGGCGGTACGATTTGGCTACACAGCACTGAGTGCTGAGCCACTGAATAAAACTCAGGAACATGGCCTGCAAATCGGCAGATGTTAGAGAGGGCGTTTGCGATATCTTCGATATCAACATCGTCTGCGGTTGAATTGATGTAGTCGAAACGCTTACCGCTGAGAGTCTGAATAAATGACATTGTTGGTTCTCCATTACGCGCTGCACCGCGCCGCTTTTTGGTTGTAAGAAACCCTCGCCAGTGGCGATTAATTAAATGAATTTCGCTTCCATAAATGCCCCCGCAGGGGCATTTGCAGCAGCGTAATTAGGCGTTAAAGACACCGATATAAGTTTCAACCTTGCTGTCGGTGAATTTCTCAACGAGCAGATCACGGAACTCCACCGCCATTTCTTCTTCATAGGCTTCGAGCTGAGTAATACGGAGAACCAGCAGCGGCTGATTGCTCGCGAGGATGCTCATACGCACTTTAAAGCGGCGCTCAGCCAGACCTTCATACGGCACGCACTTGAACTCAAAGGCCACAGGCATGATGTCTTTGGTTTTGGCTTCCACGCTTTCCATGACCGAACGGCGACCGCTGAAATCCTGATCCTCATATTCAGCGCTCTTAATCGCTTCGATGGTGATCTTGCGAATTGCCGCCGCTGATTTTTTAGCGTCAATCACCGCGCCGTCACCATCAAAGCCAGTCAAAAAATCAGACCAGTCTTCCAGCCATTCGGCCAGGGTTTTCTGGTCGTTACGATCACCGTTGATAGCAAGAAGCGCAGTGAATGGAGCTGTGCGCTTTAGGGTCAGAACCGCTTTATTATCCGCATGGCCGGGGTTGGTAATGGTGCCCAGGTTAAAGACCGAAGACGCGCTCATTTTATCGGTGCTGATAAAGCAACGAGTACCCTCTGCCGCATAGCCGGTAGAGTAGCGAACGAAGTCTTCAATGCTGGAGGTATCCAGCTTGCCACGGAAACGGAAGCGCTCAGTATGCAGGCGCTCGATCGTTTCAATCGACACATCTTTAGGGAGTACGACCGCAGGGCAATCAGCGCCTGCTAATTTTTCTTCAATGAACTGGCTCAGCACCATATCGCGGATCTGGCTGATGGCGGTGTTGTCTACTTGCTGCGACATAAACTGGTTTCCTTTGCTAAGAGATAAAGTCGAATTTGATGGATTTATTTAGCGAGCTTTGCAGCAGGATCACCGCCCAGCGTGAACAACTGGCCCTGATCTTCCTGCAGCACAGTGAGTTTGCCGCCGCGATTGACGTACATCGGGGTTTCGGTTGTGTCTTCCTCAGAAGACTTACCGCGCGGGGTAGGTTTGGTGAAAGAAAGGCGGTGCTGGATGGTCACGCGCTTCTCTTCCAGTGAATTGCTCAGGCGAGACAGGTCGAAGGTGACCTGCACTTTGCCTTTTTGCCCGTTATTCAAAACACCCAGGGCGACTTCATTCAGTGCTGCGGCAAGTTTGTTTTCAAACACACCGCCGTCCAGTTCCCCGAAGAAATCGGGGATATTGGTCAAACGTTCATTTTCCATCGGTTAACCCTCAGAAGGGCGGCTGCAACCGCCGTTAGTTCTCCACACAACACAAAAGAGCACCTGCGGCTGCAACCGCCCAGGTGGATTGGGTTATGAGCCCGTCGCCTGGTGATGCTCTTGTGTGTTGTGTAAAAAGAGGGCGGTACCAACCAGAACATTATCATCTGCCTCATAAGTGGAAGATGCTGATACCGCCCTAAGACTTCACACAGCTATCGCGTTCCAGCGATTTGGTTGTGACACCGGGGCGCTAACCCGCTTACTTCCCGCCGCTCTGTTTTGGTATTGGCCGCCAGTATTACGGCCCAGTCGATTTACGGGTCTTTGCGTCGACCGGCGCTGCAGTACGCTCGTACACGTCACAACGGATAGAGCACTGAGGGAACAAGACGCCTTACGGAGTCATTTGCATGTGCATCAGCATCTCGCTTATCGCTTACACAATGCTCTTTCCAGTTGTGTTGTACGATTCACCCACCCCGGTTCGGCAGCGCTACCTTGCCGGGGCAGATGCAAAGGGCAGTTACGTTGCCAGTCGGCTTATTGGTCTGGGCTGTAGCATCAGGTGCAGCCGCGCGGGGTTTGCTCACCGCCCCAGGTTCTCCCCGCTATTCTTTAGCGCGAAACCTGAGAGAAACGCCTTCAAGACTGTCGGCTTTCGCCATGTTCTTTAGGTATCTTCGGGCGGGGTGCTGATGACTGGTCAGCGGCCCCTACGTCATTTCTTCCTGATGCCCCGAGGGTTGGTCGGGGGACGTATTCACCAAGTGATCCTTAGTGCCTGGTAGTCAGCCAGCGCTTAACCCCTCCCGAAGATACCTGTCAGCGAATCATCCGATTATTCGTACGCCATCGGCGGCTACTTCGTGGGCGTCCTGCCTGTTCGCTGTTGATGTGAATAATGTAGGATAACTTACCTTTACGTGTCAATGCTAAAAGTAGGATTTCTTACATTGCGGGGCGAAAATTAAGCCGCAAGTGCGGCTTAATGGAGTGGGGGTGGTAAATTAGAGGTCGGTTACAACTTGTTTAACTACACCGACAATACGGCAATTACCATTAACTTCGAGGACTCTATAGTTTGGATTCAAAGGAACCAGATACTTCACTGGCCCATCGATAACAAACTTTTTTAATGTAGCCTCGGCAGAACCGTCAATTTGAGCAACGACGATGCGCCCATTAACTTCGTAAGGGCTACCGTAATCAGGATCAACAATAACTAATGAACCTTCTGGAATACTTGGTGCACCGTTCGGGTTAGTCATTGAATCGCCACGAACTCGAAGAGCAAATCCTTCGTTAGAAATATTGGCTGTGGTGTAAATCCATTCAGAAGCATCAGCTTCAGTAACCGGCGATCCTGATTCTGTCCATTCTCCAGCCTGTACCCATGACAATATAGGGATTTGTTTCACGCCAAATTTTTCAGTTGGCTGAATTGCTGGCGCATCTGTGTCTGGCTCACCAATACCATCGATGATCCATTGAGGCGAGCATTTCAAGGCAACAGAAAGGGCCTGGAGATTGGTTCCACCAGGCGCGTAATCACCTGACTCCCATCCAGTAACTGTTACTCGATTTACACCAACAAGTTTACCCAAAACTGCCTGAGTCAGTTTCAGTTCCTTGCGGCGTGTGCGGATGCGTTCATTCATTTTCATGTAGGCAATCCTACCATCTTTTAAGGTAGGAGTCCTTGACCTTAATATGTAAGATATCCTACTATCTGCGTGTTGAGTTTTACTACATCAGAGGGCTATATGAACAAAGATGACGTCATTTCCTACTTTGGTGGCGTAAGTAATTTAGCGAGGATTTTAGGAATTTCTCATGCATCCGTTTCCGGCTGGGGGAGTGTCATTCCTAAAGGTAGAGCTTATGAAATCCAAACAATTACTAACGACGCTTTAAAAGTTGATCCGACCCTGTACCTAAAGCCTAGCGAAACCGCTGCTTAATACAAACCACAGAATCAAGGGGTTAACCGTGGGTAAAGAAATTGAAATAGTGAGCGATGGAGCAACCATAACGATTGCCCCAATCGCATTATCTTTCGCTGACCAGTTGTTGATGCGCCTTGAAGGATGCGAATTGCATGCGACCCTCGGCGTTGATATCAACACCATGATCAACACACCAAGTGATGAATTCGGCTGTCTCTGCCTCAGCCTTGATGACTCTCTGTCCATTCCGCTCAACGCGCTTAATCAGCTTCTCGGCATCCCGCTTCCAGTCAGTGTAGCTGTCGGCCAAAACGTCAGCATCAGTAAAAATCTTTTTGTACTCATGATATTGCAGTGCATCACGGAACCAGAAAATTCCTACCGCCTGAACCTTCATGTCGAATCTCCTTCGGTTATTAGTTGTGGAAAACCAAGAATATCCGAAGGAAGGTTCGGCTCCAATAGAGGCACAGAACAATGAATGAACAACACTGGAAGGTCGAAAAGCAGCCAGTATGGCTGGTGGCCGCAATCAAAAAGGCAATCACCGATCTTCCTGGCGGTTATGCCGAAGCTTCTGAATGGCTCGGCGTGACAGAAGATGCCATGTACAACCGTCTCCGTACTGGCGGCGATCAATTCTTCCCGCTCGGCTGGGCGATGGTGCTGCAAAAAGCTGGTGGTCATCACCATGTGGCGCATGCAGTAGCCCGCGCATCAGGTGGCGTCTTCGTGCCGCTAACTGACGTTGAGCAGGTCGACAATGCCGATATCAATCAGCGGCTACTGGAGGCTATAGAGCAGATTACCAGCTACTCGCAACAGATCAGAACGGCGATTGAAGATGGTGTGATAGAGCCGCACGAACGTGCAGCGATTGACGATGAACTGTACCTGGCGATTTCAAAACTCCAGGAGCATTCAACGTTGGTGTATCGAGTTTTTTGCGAGCCAGAGAAGGGTGACGCCCGCGAGTGTGCAGCTCCGGGCGTCGTGGCGTGTCGTAATCAGTGGAGAACTAACGCATGAACAGTGTAACGGTAAAAAACCGTTTACCGCAACTGAGGATGATCCCGATTCCGGGTGTTCCGCTGTTTCGGTATGAGCGCAGAGTATCAAACCGCTGGGTTGCATGTAACCACAGCCGAGCGGCTGGCGTCGTGGGTGTCTACTACCGGAGGGCAAAACGTTTATGCGCGTCCTTAACCGATGGTTCAGAGACAGAAGGGGTATACCCGTCCACGTCATCCGCTGGGAGCCAGAGACCCGGCGAGTTATCTATCTTCGCGAAAACTATGAGCACGGCGAATGCTTTAGCCCGATCAAAGAGTTTCGGCGCGATTTCACTGAGATAGAGGCTAAGGATGAGCACTAAATTAACCAGTTACGTTTGGGACGGTTGCGCATCGTCTGGCATGAAACTCTCCAGTGTGGCGATTATGGCGCGCCTGGCTGATTTCAGCAGTGACGAGGGCGTTTGCTGGCCGTCCATTGCCACAATCGCGCGCCAGATTGGGGCAGGGGAAAGCACTGTCAGAACAGCCATATCAGCACTGGAGAAAGAGGGCTGGTTGACCCGCAAAGCGCGCCGTCAGGGTAATCGCAACGCCTCCAACGTCTACACCCTCAACGTTCAGAAGTTGCGCGCTGCGGCGTTTGCTCACCTGCCAGAATCTGACACATCAAATCCTGACGCATCAAAATCTGACGCGTCGAAATCTGATGCATCAGAATCTGACCCGTCAAAATTTGAGGTGTCGGAATTCAGCAAAAAAGGCGGTTTTGACCCGTCAGAATCTGGCGGGGATCCGTCAGTAAATACAACTACTGATCCATCAGATAAAAAACCTCTTTGTCAGGTTGCTGCGCAACCCGACTCTGCTGTGGTGATCACCGACCTGGCTAAGCAGGTTCTTTCTCACCTGAACCAGCAGACAGGATCACGGTATCAGGTCAGTAAAACTTCGATGGAGCATATCCGCGCACGTCTCGGAGAAGGGTTCAGCGCTGATGACCTGAAACTGGTCGTGGATTACGCGACGGCGAAATGGTCTCAGGATCTGCAGATGGCCGAATACCTGCGACCGACGACACTGTTTTTGCCGACGAAGTTTCCCGGCTACCTGCAGGGCGCAACGAAGTGGGCACAGGCTGGCCGTCCAGAACGGGTAAACGGTCGATGGGTTGCCGCCACAGGCCCGAGCGCAAGTTTCCAGAGCGTGGATTATTCACTGCCTGAAAATGCGGGGTTCCGCTCATGAGCCTGGTTGCTGAAATTCTGGAATATATCAAAACGGCCCCTGGCTCCAGCGCCGCCGATATCTGTGACGCGTTTCCCCAGCATCCGCGCCCAGCCGTTCAGCGTGCTGCATATCGCCTGTACGACGCCGGGTACACAACACGCAGCGGAGAGAAGAACAGGTTTTTATACACGTTCAATGAATCCCGTAGCGAATCAGACGTTAAGCCGTTGCAGGAGACACGCCACGCTAAAGCGCTAATCCAGCAGGCCGGGGAACTGGAGCAAAAAGGGCTTTACCTCCGTGCCGCAACGGTATGGGCAGAAGCTTTTGATGCGTCACAGAGCATCACCGAGCGGGAGCAGTGTCTACGCCGTAAACGGAAGTGCCTGACCTGGAGCGGCAGAGCGAAAAGCTCCGAGCGGATTTATGAAACCTCTGGCCGATTTGTGGGGTGATTTATGACTAATAAATATACTCAGGCGCTGAATGAACTTCGTGGAAAAGCCTCTCATGAGCTTAAAGAGATTGGCGATCAGTGGTGTACCCCGGATAACATTTTTTGGGGAATTAATGCCATGTTTGGCCCGTTGGTGCTTGATCTGTTCACGGATGGCGAGAATTCAAAATGCCCTGATTTCTATACAGCAGAAGACAATGCGCTGACGCATGACTGGTCAGAGCGCCTGGCCGAACTGAACGGAGCGGCATTCGCTAACCCACCATACAGCCGCGCAATGCAGCATGATGATGTGTATATCACCGGGATGCGCCACATTGTCGATCACACAATGGCGATGCGAGAAAAGGGCGGACGTTATGTCATCCTGATCAAAGCCGCGACAAGTGAGGTCTGGTGGCCTGAAAACGCTGATCACATAGCATTCATACGCGGTCGCATTGGTTTTGATGTGCCGAAATGGTTTATTCCAAAGGATGAGAAACAGGTACCAAGCGGCGCGTTCTTTGCTGGTGCTGTCGCTGTGTTCGATAAAAACTGGAATGGCCCCTCGATCAGCTATATCAGCCGTAAGGATCTGGAAGCGCGTGGTGATGCATTCATGGCACAAATTCGCCGTGAAGCATTACGAATGCTACCCCAAATCCAACAGCAAAATATTCCTGAAATTATTCCGAAACCAATCGTCAAAGAAGCCGTAGCTGAAAACGCTCCTTTGCCTGTAGCTCGCGTTGAGAGTGAGTTACCACTGGCACAAGAAGACATCCTAAGCAGAAGCGGTGTAGAGACATGGGCATGTGTACGCGCTGCGTTCGGGAACAAGGATGAGTATTCATTCAATGAATCAAAGTTCGCGCACACCTGGGCCGCTGACACGGTATCAAAGCCGACAGTTGTGACGGTAACGGCAGATACAATTTTAGTCGCAGAATCATTGATAGAGGCGAAAAGTCTTGAGATTGCGGTAAGTGACTGGCTGAACAAGTTGTCAATGACAGACTCATCAGCTCGCGATGATCTGCAGGAACGGTTAGTGAGAGCAGGCGTTGAAGCCGTAACGGAACACGGGATGACAACCCCGGCATTCATCAGCGCCCTGGGGTCATTGCCTGAGACTAGCCGCGAAAACATTCGCCTGATCCGCACCCATATACGTGAGTATGCGTCCACTCTAACTCAGGCTGGCGAGGTACATGCATGAAGCTAACCCTGCCATTCCCACCGAGCGTAAACACCTACTGGCGCGCTCCGAACAAAGGGCCACTGAAAGGCAGGCACATGATCAGTGAAGCAGGTAGGCGTTTCCAGAGTGACGCTTGCGCCGCAATCATTGAGCAACTTCGCCGACTGCCTAAACCGTCCAGCTCATTGTGTGCTGTGGAAATTCTGCTGTACCCGCCAGACAACCGCCGCCGGGACATCGACAACTATACCAAAGGGCTGTTTGACGCACTGACCCATGCCGGAGTGTGGGAAGACGACAGTCAGGTAAAGCGTATGCTGGTGGAGTGGGGGCCGGTAATCAGTGGTGGCAAGGTAGAAATAACGATATCGGTCTATTCGGGGGTAACTGCGTGAGGGCATTACTCAAGCCGGTAGTCATTCCAGAACTGGGGCTGGTGGCGTTTCGACCTGGCTCTCAGCTACTGCCTCATTTTCACCGGGGCCGCATGTTGATCGAGAATGAGCCAGAGCGTCTTGCTGATGTGCCCAGCGGAGAAATCCCACCAGCAGAGCAGCCGCTGGCAGAAGACCCTGCGTTAAGTTCAGTATTCACTAACGAGGCAGTGTTACGTCGTGCTGGTGGCCTTTCAGGTCTGGAGGACTGGTTATTACGTGACAATAGCTGTCAGTTGCCGCATGAATCCTGGCACGCTGAAAATATTACGACCATGCGCCATGCACCCGGTGTGATTCGGTTGTGCTGGCACTGCGACAACCTGCTACGTGACCAGTATTCCAGCGCACTGGAGTCTATCGCCCTGGCGAACTGTGCCGCATACATCCTCACAGCGGTTCGCCGTGAACTGGGGTTCGATGACACCCATTCACTGACGCTGCCCGAGCTATGCTGGTGGCTGGCACGCAATGGCCTGGCTGATGCGATACCAGAGACGGCAGCGCGTCAGATCCTGCGACTGCCTAAACCCGTTATTCAGTCAGTAACCAGAGAGGCCGACATTGTGCCAACGCGCGGACCCTCTGAGATTGTGCAGGAAACAGCAAAGCGTGTGCTGGCGCTAAAGGTGGACCCTGAGACGCCGGAATCATTCATGCTGCGCCCGAAGCGCCGCCGCTGGGAAAACCCCACATACACCCGCTGGGTTAAAGCGCAACGATGCGCCTGCTGTAACAACCCGGCAGACGACCCACACCACATTATTGGACATGGACAAGGAGGGATGGGAACCAAAGCCCATGATTTATTTGTGTTGCCGCTGTGCAGAGCGCACCACGATGAGTTGCATCGGGACCCTGTGGCTTTCGAAGCCAAATATGGCAGTCAGCTTACGCTGCTATTTCGATTTATTGACCATGCATTAGCAATAGGCGTAATCGCCTGAGTGGAGAAAAGAACATGTTAAACCCGTCTGAGGTTGGTAAAGCTGGCGAACATGCGCGCCTGCGCACACTGGAAAGCATCTGGATTCAGGGCAAATTAAACATGTGGGGCCGCTGGTCATACATTGGCGAGGGTAAAGCAGGGAATATGTTTAACCAGTTGCTGACCTCTCATCACGTGACGAAGACAGCGATACAGGAAGCGTTACGCCGCATGAAAAAATCTGGCATCACTAAGCCAGAGCTTGAGGCGTTCTTTATGGAAATCCTCAACGGCAAAAACAAAAGCAGCCTTGCGTTCTGCTCGGATGAAGAAGCACTGGTCATTGACCGTATCATCAGCACTGTATTGGCTGGAGAATATGACGGCCTGCTCAGCGTACTTGTTCAGCGCTACCGATACCGCAAAAGCAAACGCAGTCTGGCAGAAGAACTCCAGATGAAACACCCGGAACTAACGTTCATGACCTGCCGCCGTCGTATTGACACCTGGCTAAGTTTAGCGGAATCGATGCTTTACGCGCCAATGTGCGACGCGTTCGATACAAATAGCAGCCGATTTTACTTGCAAAGTGAGCCAGTAAGTGTTTAACTTCGTGTATGCTTCGCAAAGCTGTATCGAAAGCGACCTCAAATAAAAGAAACCCGCTTCTGAGCGGGTTTTGTTTTTATCTGCCAAGCGAACGGACAAAAGACTCAAAGTGAATCAACTCGCCTTCCGGTGCAGTAGACGAATGTTTTAGTTTCTTATTAATAGCTGAAAGATTCTTTTTGGTAAGAAATTTACATGTATCATGGTAAATAATTTTTAACTTTTTAATTCTTTCGTCAATTCCGTTAGCAATCTGAGACGTTGCCGCAATTTCTGGACTAGGTGCAGAACTTAGATTGATTAAGACGATCCGTTTGATATCCTCTGATAACGTTACGAATAATGTTTTTAATTCATTTTCTGGTAGAAGCACGCTGGTGAATGAAACCTTTCCCATTAAATACTCTGTAGTGGCTTCTCCTGATTCACGCATACTTTTATTAGTCTGGAACAAAAAAGAACGAGCTATCTCGTTTGTTTCAACTTCGCTCAGAGTCACTTCACCGGTCTGGCTCTTTGCTAACAATCTTACCTCGGTGGCCGCAAGTCTTCCGGCATAGTGAGCGTTTTGGATCCGTTCGATGTTTTGAGCACAGAAGTCGATTGATGGTTTTGTCCTTCTCAATGCGTCAAGTTGAGATTGCCACTCTGTACATTTACTTTTGGCATTCAGAACTGCAATTTTGTTTTTTTCCAATCCCATAAATTTGGTGAACTCTGATGCGAGCTCATCAAATGCAATTCCGAACTCATTACTACCACATACATTACCAATGTGAGTTTCGGTACCGATATCTGTACGTACGATATAACCCTTTTGATGAGGCTGATTACAACCTTTTAATCCGCAGTGTAGATTTTCTTTAAAATGGTAGTAGCCAATAATTTCTTCTAGCTTGTGGTCACCTTTAATTATTTTATCAACGTAATTTGGGCGGCTGGTAATCAACTCCCAGGATTCAACTTCTTTACCGCCAGATTCAGTACGAAGAAAAATCATAACGTTTCCTTTTGTGAAGATAACCGCTCATTTTAACGCCACTGGTGAAACAAATCTATCCATCCCGTACTCGCTCTGGCGAGTTTTCTATTTCAGGTCTCGGGCAATCACTCTCAATCGGCTAATTGTTAATTGCAACCCGCAGACCTGAATTTCTTAAGCGCACAGCACCCGCTAACCAGCGAGGTGAGAGACTATGAAAATGAATGACCAACCCGGAAACATTGTCACGCAATTTTTCGCGTGGCTGGCAACGATTGCCGCTGGCTTAGGGCTGGCGACACAGGATGTCGTGTACATGGCCTTTGGCCTGATTGGTGTCGTTATTTCTCTTGCGTCATATGTGAATGGACGCGTGGATGCGCGCCGCCGACGTAAAGAGGACGAAAAGCGTACTCAGATGCTCAGTAGTTATCTCGATGAGGTGAAAGACAAGCCTCACAGCGAACGCCCTGCAGCGGTTCAGGTTGCTGTCTCCGCTCTGGAAAAGGTGGGTGAATAATGGCGATGTCTCCGGCGTTACGAAATAAATTACTGGCGATGGCTGGAGCTGGTTCTCTGGCAATTGCCGGAACGATGATCCCCGATCTTGAGGGGGTGAAATACGCGCCTTATTACGATGTGGCTGGCGTCCTCACCGTTTGCTACGGGCACACTGGTCCCGATATCAAGCCGGGTAAAAAGTACAGTGATACAGAATGCCGTGTGCTGTTGCAAAAAGACCTGGTGCCTTTTGCCCGTTCTGTTGACCGTTCCGTCAAGGTTCCGACCAGTGAATATCAGAAAGCAGCCCTAATCACGTTCAGCTATAACGTTGGCGTAACGGCGTTTGAGCATTCCGCTGTTCTTCGCCACCTCAACGCCGGGAACTACCAGGCAGCATGCGATGGTCTGCGACAATGGATTTATGCTGGTGGTCGTAAATGGCAGGGGTTAATCAATCGCCGTGAAGTTGAGCGAGAGGTTTGTACGTGGGGCCAGAAATGAGCCGCGCAACCGCCATTATTGCAACTGCCATCATCCTGCTGGTTATCTCGCTGGGATGGGGTGTTAATCATTATCGCGACAATGCTCTGAACTACAAAGAGCAGCGCGACAGGGCAACCAGTGCGCTGACGCTGGCTAATGAAACCATTTCTGATATGCAGGTGCGTCAGCGTGATGTCGCCACGCTCGACGCTAAATACACCGGAGAACTGGCAGATGCTAAAAAGCAGCTTGAAGATCTGCAGCGTTGCGTTAGCACTGGTAAGTGTGGGTTGCGCGTCAACGCAAAATGTCCAGCGAACGGAACGGCCAGCGCCCCCGGCGTGGATGATGCAACCGGCCCCCGACTTACTGACGCCGCTGAACGGGATTATTTCACCCTCAGAGAGCGAATCGAAACCATCACCAAACAACTGACTGGCCTGCAGGCGTATGTGCGTGAGCAGTGTCTAAAGTAATAGCTAAAATAGTGCTAATTATATGCAACAAATAAGAAGGCGTCCTTGCCTGCAAGCTGAGTTAATACAAGGAAATTATTTGCATCAGGAAGCTTAAAGCTATCAAAAACAAACCTACTACTTGTCCAAATTTCCTGAGTTTATTTTTTTTATTAACGATATCCATTTGAGCAGTATCGCAACATTCGGCTAGCGGTGATGATTCGTAACCAAACGTTGAAAATGCCGAAAGTAACGATCCGATAAGCCCAGCCATAGCTGAAAAGAGTTGAAATTCGGATGGTGACATAAATCCTCCAGATCATCGTATGAGTGTTAGTACCTAACACAGTAATACACCTTTGTTAATCCATTGAAAATATTGACGAATTCGTCAATAGCACAAAATGTTAAAACCGATGGCTTAGGAGTTAATTCGAGGCGAAGGAATGATAAAAGCCATTCGCTTGATGCATTTGATAATGCAATCAGAATGCCTAGCTTTTGCTTTGCTTACATAGCATGTTGTGTCTATTCCGGTAATAATTACTACCCACTTTTAAAGAGGGGAGATGCAAGTGCAATGTCCAAATGAAAACTGCAAGCAAGAGTTCGACTATAGGGAAGTAGGAACTATATATCCTGGTGGAAAAGAGAAAGAACCAATCTGCTGTCCAAAATGTGGTGAGGTTGCAGGTTATGGAATGACTAGCGCACATTTTGAAAGTTATGCAATACCTAAGAAAAAAGAATAATTCATTGAAAATATAGAAAGCCTCGCTAAAGCGGGGCTTTTTTTATGTGCCTCGCACGCGCAGCCTAACGATATCTTTCAGTAGTGAGCCTGGGGCATTCCGCTTTATCGGGCGGTCTTCCCGTGCGACAGGCTCACATGTAAAAGGAAAATAATATGTCCGATTCTTCAAACGTTCTCTGCTTGAAAACGGAGCCTAAACCCTATGGTGTACAGGTTGAATGGACATGGCCTGATGGCTCCCATTGGTTCAGCCGAGTAGAACTGCAATATGTTCGTGAGAAGTCGATCCCAGTCGTTAAAGTTATCGAATGGCCTGTTACTGGCTTGTTTATCTCTGGACTTAAGGTCGGTGAAAAAATTCACGTGCGCATGCGTGGGCTTGATAAAGAAGGCAACGGCCCGAGGTGGAAAGTCAGCGACTGGATTGAAGGTGTTGCTTCCGAGCTACAGTCGACCATTGATGAGGTGCTGGACTCAATCCGTAAGAGTGATGTATTTAAGATCCTCAGCGGCCAGACATTCATTAACGACACCCTTCCTGAAGGGGCTGTCGTCAATAATGCCAGCATTAATGGAGTGAGCCTGAAAGGTGCGTGTCACTTCACTACCGCCTGCGACCTATGCCTGATGGAAACTGCTATTACGGAACGCATTAACCAGGCAGTGAATGATGCCATTGCTAATGCGCTCAGGCCGGGTGGTGTGCTGTACGCCTTCCGCACCAGAACCTGAACACCTCCGTTTGAACGTCAAAACACCTATCAATGCAAGTGATAATCTTTATCATTTGAGCGGGTCCTCCCGGAGGGGGGCTTTGCCACGGGGCGGCGGACTCGCAGGATTTCGCTATTTATGAGATTTTCCCGGTTTTTGTCGTTTCCGTTCTTCTTCTGCCTCCAGGCCTTTTGGTATCAGCAAATTCATCTTTTTAGAACGGAAATGGGAGTGGCGATTTTTCCGCAAATATCACGCTAACGCTTCCTTACCCCTTTTATCCCGGAGTGGCATATGGAGGTGACGAAAAAACAGCTCGCCGACATATTTGCGGTCAGTGTCAGAACAATCCAGAACTGGCAAGAGCAGGGCATGCCTGTTGCCAGCGGTGGCGGCAAAGGCAATGAAGTGAAATATGATTCTGCCGTTGCAATCGCCTGGTTTTCTGCTCGTGATGCCGGGATTGAAAACGAGAAACTTCGCAGGGAAGTTGAGGATCTTCGCAGAGCGGAAGAAGCCGATCTCAAACCCGGCACAACCGAATATGAGCGTTATCGCCTGACACGCGCACAGGCTGATGCTCAGGAACTTAAAAATGCAAAAGATACCGCTGAGGTGGTTGAGACCGCATTCTGCACGTTCGTGCTGTCGCGGATAGCCGGTGAAATTGCCAGTATCCTGGACGGGATCCCTCTGTCGGTTCAGCGGCGTTTCCCGGAACTGGAGAACCGCCACATTGATTTCCTCAAGAAGGACATAATCAAAGCCATGAACAAAGCAGCTGCGCTCGATGAAATGATACCGGGGTTGCTGAGT
>SMDE01000017.1 GCA_004346725.1 Phytobacter diazotrophicus
CTGAATATCGTTAATGCGCTGAAAACGTTAGGTAAAGAGTACAGTAATATGGTCATGGGGAACTGACCATATTACTGGGGATCTCTCAGCCCCGGAGGGGCGAGGGGACTGCTCGGTGCGGTCTGGGTTTTCTCCCTCTCCCTTCCAGGGAGAGGGCTGGGGTGAGGGTGAAGGAAGTTATGTTGCGTAACTGTGATCTTCGTTAACTATTCAGCAATATGACAAATATGAACGCCCAATGTCATTCTGCATTTATTTCATCGTGGTGGACTGCAAGTATTGATAACCCTTGCAGGAGTAAGCCATGAGCAAGACGCCAGTTCTGGAGATGCGCAATATTGCCAAAGTGTTTGGCAAGTTTTACGCGCTCAAAGGCGTGGATCTGACGGTATATCCTGGCGAAATCCACGCACTGATGGGGGAAAACGGCGCGGGTAAAAGCACCCTGATGAAGATCCTCGCGGGGGCATACACCGCCACCAGCGGCGAGATATTAATTGACGGGCAGTCATTTAATATCAAAGGGCCAAAAGACGCGTTGGCGGCTGGCATCACGCTGATCTATCAGGAGATGCAGTTAGCCCCCAATCTGACCGTCGCCGAAAATATCTTTCTGGGCAGTGAGATTTCCCGCGGTGGGCTAATTCAGCGCCGGGACATGGTCGCTCAGGCGCAAAGCGTGATTGACCGCCTCGGCGCTCAGTTCAAAGCCAGTGACCTGGTGATGAAGCTGACCATCGCCGAACAACAACAGGTCGAAATCGCCCGCGCCCTGCATCGTAACAGCCGTATTCTGGTGATGGATGAACCCACCGCCGCCCTCTCCTCTCGTGAAACACACCGCCTGTTTGAACTGATCATGCGTCTGCGCGACGAAGGGATGGCAATCATCTATATCAGCCACCGCATGGCAGAAGTGTATGAGCTTTCCGACCGGGTTAGCGTCCTGCGTGATGGTCAGTATGTGGGCAGCCTGACCCGCGACAAACTCAACGCCTCAGAACTGGTACGTATGATGGTGGGCCGCCCGCTCAGCGATCTCTTCAATAAAGAACGCGATATTCCACGGGGCGATGTTCGTCTGAACATTCATCACCTCACCGACGGCAAAAAAATCCAGCCGGTCAGCCTGCAGGTACGCGCCGGAGAGATCGTCGGCCTTGCCGGCCTGGTGGGCGCAGGTCGTTCAGAGCTCGCACAACTGATTTTTGGCGTGCGTAAAGCTACCGGCGGGGTGATTGAAATCGATGGCGAACCGGTGGTTATCCACTCCCCGCGAGCCGCCATTGATTTAGGCATCGGCTTCCTCACCGAAAACCGCAAAGAACAAGGGTTGTTTCTGGAGCTGGCCGCGCAGGAAAACATCACGATGGCGACCATTGAGCGCGATGCCAGTTACGGCCTGCTCGACCGCAAGAAAGCGCAATCCATCTCCGATGACGCCATCAAGTTACTCAATATCCGCGTGCCCCACTCTCAGGTGCGGGCGGGTGGTCTTTCCGGCGGCAATCAGCAAAAACTGCTGATCTCCCGCTGGGTCGCCATCGGGCCGCGCATCCTGATTCTCGATGAGCCCACACGCGGCGTCGATGTCGGGGCCAAGAGCGAAATCTATCGCATCATGAGCCAGATGGCGCGCAAAGGGGTGGCCATTCTGATGATTTCCAGCGAGTTACCGGAGGTGGTCGGTATGAGCGACCGCGTATATGTGATGCATGAAGGCAGTATCGCCGGTGAACTGGAAGGCGAACGTATTACCCAGGAAAACATTATGACGCTGGCGACCGGCGTGAACGAATCCCATCATCAGGCGGTGCACCATGACTGAATCGAAAGAGACCTCTGCCACCACGCCACAACAGGTGGCGAAATCGGCCTCGGCGAAAAAAATGCTGATGGGCGATCTGATGCAAACGGTCGGCATCTTGCCAATCTTGATCCTGATCGTCGCAGTATTTGGCTTTATCGCACCGAACTTTTTTACGGAAAGCAACCTGCTGAATATCACTCGCCAGGCATCGATCAACATCGTGCTGGCGGCGGGGATGACCTTTATCATTTTGACCGGCGGTATTGACCTGTCAGTAGGATCCATCCTCGGCACCACGGCGGTGGCGGCGATGGTGGTGTCGCTGATCCCGGAACTGGCTTTCCTTTCCGTACCCGCCGCGCTGATGCTCGGTCTGGTGCTGGGGTTGTTTAACGGCGTACTGGTCGCGTTCGCCGGGCTTCCCCCCTTTATCGTTACGCTTGGCACCTATACGGCGCTGCGCGGCGCGGCTTACCTGCTGGCGGACGGCACCACGGTCATCAACTCCAGTATCGGGTTTGAGTGGATCGGCAATAACTATCTCGGGCCGATCCCCTGGCTGGTGGTGATTGCGCTGGCGGTGATTGTGGTCTGCTGGTTCATCCTGCGTCGTACCACCCTGGGCGTGCACATTTATGCCGTCGGCGGCAACATGCAGGCGGCGCGTCTTACCGGTATCAAAGTGTGGCTGGTGCTGCTGTTTGTCTACGGCATGAGCGGCCTGCTGTCTGGCCTTGGCGGGGTGATGAGCGCGTCTCGTCTGTACAGCGCCAACGGTAACCTTGGTATGGGCTACGAGCTTGACGCCATCGCGGCGGTCATCCTCGGCGGCACCAGTTTCGTCGGCGGCATCGGCACCATCACCGGTACGCTGGTCGGGGCGCTGATTATCGCCACCCTGAACAATGGCATGACATTGATGGGCGTTTCTTACTTCTGGCAACTGGTGATCAAAGGGGCGGTGATCATCATTGCAGTGCTGATAGACAAATACCGTACCCGACATCATCAAAGTGCATAACAACAAGATTTCCCTGAAAACCCTACGTGAGGAAAGAATATGCGTTTGAAGCCGTTAGTCACCGCGCTCTGTGCTGGCGCACTGCTTGCCGCAGCGCCATTTGCGCAGGCCAAAGAACTGAAATCGATCGGGGTAACGGTAGGTGATCTTGCCAACCCGTTCTTCGTGCAAATCACCAAAGGGGCGGAGCTGGAAGCACGTAAGCTGGCGGGCGATAAGGTGAAAGTGACGCTGGTTTCCAGCGGCTACGACCTTGGCCAACAGGTGGCGCAAATCGATAACTTTATCGCCGCCAAAGTGGACATGATTATCCTCAACGCCGCGGATTCGAAAGGTATTGGGCCTGCGGTTAAACGCGCGAAAGATGCCGGTATCGTCGTGGTCGCCGTTGACGTTGCGGCGGAAGGGGCAGATGCCACCATTACCTCGGATAACACCCAGGCCGGAGAGATGGCCTGTAAGTACATTACCGACCGTCTGAAAGGCAAAGGCAATGTGGTCATCATCAACGGACCGCCGGTCTCTGCGGTACAGAACCGTGTGGAAGGCTGCCAGACCGAATTCAAGCGCCACCCGGATATCAAAGTGCTGTCGTCTAACCAGAACGCCAAAGGCAGCCGCGAAGGGGGTCTGGAAGTGATGACCTCGCTGCTGGCCGCGAATCCGAAGATCGACGGTGTGTTTGCGATTAACGATCCAACGGCGATCGGCGCCGATCTGGCTGCTAAACAGGCACAACGTAACGAGTTCTTTATCGTTGGCGTGGACGGCAGCCCGGACGGTGAAGAGGCGCTGAAACGCGAGAACTCGCTGTTTGTCGCGACCCCGGCGCAAGATCCCCAGGTAATGGCGGCCAAAGCGGTGGAAATCGGCTATGACATTCTGCAGGGGAAACCCGCGCCGAAAGAGCCTGTGCTGATCCCGGTGACGATGATCGACAAGAAAAACGTCAGTACCTATAAGGGCTGGACGGTTAAGTAAGTGCGGTTTTTTCCCCTCACCCCTGCCCTCTCCCCATAGGGGAGAGGGAGTAAACCATCCCCTCACCCCTGTGGGGAGAGGGAGCAAACCATCCCCTCGCCCCTGTGGGGAGAGGGAGCAAACCATCCCCTCACCCCTGTGGGGAGAGGGAGTAAACCATCCCCTCGCCCCTGTGGGGAGAGGGTTAGGGTGAGGGGCACAACGCGCTCAAATGCCATCAGGAGATAGTCATGAAACGCTCCGAAATCAATGAAATCCTCGGCCATACCCGGCAATTCTTTTCCATGCACGACGTCCACTTGCCGCCCTTCGCCAGTTTTCCCCCAACCAAATGGCATCAACTTGATCACGATAGCTGGCGCGAAGTCTTCGACTTAAAGCTGGGTTGGGATGTCACCGCTTTCGGCGGTGATAATTTTTACACCCAGGGGCTCACTCTTTTCACCCTGCGCAATGGTTCGCCAAATGGCACCCCTTACGCCAAATGCTATGCGGAAAAAATCATGCACGTACGCGACGGGCAGGTCACACCCATGCATTTTCACTGGCGCAAACGCGAAGACATTATTAACCGTGGCGGCGGCAATCTGATTATCGAGCTGTGGAACGCCGGCGCGCATGAAGAGACGACGTATACCGACGTGAGCGTGGTTATCGACGGTTGTCTCCAGACACATTCAGCGGGCAGCCAGTTACGCCTCTCACCAGGGGAAAGCATTTGCCTGCCGCCCGGTCTGTACCACAGCTTTTGGGGCGAATCCGGTTTCGGCGATGTGCTGGTCGGCGAAGTGTCGTCGGTCAACGATGACGAACATGACAACCACTTCCTGCACCCGGTAGATCGCTTTAACGACATTCTGGAAGACGAACCCGCGCAGCTAGTGCTGTGTAACGAATATGGTCTGTTTCTGAGCTAAGGAGAATACGATGGCTTTGATTTCGCTTGCCCAGGGTTTGGCGCATGCCCGTGAACATCACTACGCGCTGGGCGCGTTCAACGTGCTCGACTCCCACTTCTTACGCGCGCTGTATGCTGCGGCGAGACAGGAGCGTTCGCCTTTCATCATCAATATCGCCGAGGTGCACTTCAAATATGTCTCCCTCGAATCTCTGGTGGAAGCGGTAAAATACGAAGCCGCCCACCATGACATTCCGGTGGTGCTTAACCTCGATCACGGCCTGCATTTTGAATCCGTGGTGCGCGCCTTAAGGCTGGGCTTTACTTCGGTGATGTTTGATGGCTCTACGCTGGAATATGAAGAGAATATTCGCCAGACGCGGGAAGTGGTGAAGATGTGCCATGCGGTGGGCGTCTCGGTGGAGGCTGAACTCGGGGCCGTTGGCGGCGATGAAGGTGGCGCATTGTATGGTCATGCGGATGAAGCCTGGTTTACCGACCCCGCCAAAGCGCGTGATTTTGTCGACCGTACCGGTATCGACACCCTCGCCGTCGCCATTGGTAACGCCCATGGTAAATACAAAGGGGAACCGAAGCTCGACTTTGCTCGCCTGGAGGCGATTCGCCAGCAAACCGGCCTGCCGCTGGTGCTCCACGGTGGTTCCGGCATCAGTGACGCGGATTTCCGGCGCGCTATCGGGCTTGGCATCCATAAAATCAATTTCTATACCGGGATGTCGCAAGCGGCGCTGGACACCATTGAAGCACGCATGGCCAACCGCCAGCCTCTCTACGACGAATTCGCCCAGCTCTTGCTGAGCGTGGAAGAGGCCATCACCGACACCGTTGCCGGGCAGATGCGCGTCTTTGGCAGCGCGGGGCAACTCTGATGGAAAGAAAAGGAGTTATCGCCGCCGGAAACATGCTGGTCGATCATGTGCACCAGATTGTGCAATGGCCGGAGCGTGGCTGGTTAGCGGAGATCACGCAAAGCGAGCGTTCTACCGGTGGAGCGCCGCTCAATGTCCTGCTGACGCTGGCCAAAATGCGCACGGGCATGCCGCTTCAGGCGGTGGGGCTGGTCGGTGAAGACAGCGACGGGGATTACATTATGGCGATGCTCGACCAGTATCATGTCAATCGCCAGCATGTGCAGCGCACCAATTCTGCCCCGACTTCCATGTCGCAGGTCATGACCGATCCAACCGGCCAACGCACCTTCTTCCACTCCCCCGGCGCCAACCGTCTTCTGGATCTCCCGGCATTCAATAGCCTGGACCAGACCATGAAAATCTTCCATCTCGGCTATTTGTTGCTGCTCGACAGCCTTGACCTGCCGGATGAGGAGTTTGGTACCCGCAGCGCCCGCCTGCTGGCACAGATGTGCGAGCAGGGTTACGAAACGTCGCTCGATCTGGTCTCCCGCAAGGGCGATCCGCGTTATCAGCCGCTGGTGATGCCCTGCCTGCCGTATCTGGATTATCTGGTCATCAACGAGATGGAAGCGGGAGAATTTAGCGGGCTGGAGATGCGCCTGCCTGACGATTCGCCGCATATCGCCAACATCGCCACGGCCGCCTCGCAGTTGCTCGCCGCCGGGGTACGTCAGCGCGTGGTGATCCACTGCCCGGAGGGGGCATGGGGCGAGGAACCAGGCCGCGATGGCCAGTGGATAGCCACCCAGATGCTCACGCAAGAGGAGATCATCGGTAGCGTCGGTGCGGGAGATGCGTTTTGCGCCGGGCTGCTCTACGGCTGCCACGAACACTGGCCGCTGGCGCAAAGCATTCAACTGGCCCACGCCTGCGCCCGGGCAAGCCTGCTTTGCGCGAACGCCATCGACGGGGCGAAATCGCTGGAAGAATTAAAACAAGAGATCGACGGCGCGCCATAGCGCCGCTACGCCGCCTGTTCGCTGTGTACGACATCCGCCGCAAAAACATAGCCCAGCCCGCGTATTGTTTTGATTAACGCGGGTTGATGCGGGTTGATCTCAATTTTGCGGCGCAGGCGCATGATCAATACATCGATAGTGCGGTCAAACACCTCAATGCTTTCACTGTGGGTCAATTCCAGCAGTTGCTCACGGCTGAGTACACGACGCGCGTTTTGAACCAGCGCCAGCAGCAGGCTGTACTCCCCCTGGGTTAAATCAACGGTTTGCCGACGGGGGTCGCTAAGCTGGCAGCGTGCGGGATCAAGATGCCAGCCATTAAAGGCATACCCGGCCATTTTCATCGTCTGCACATCCGCCGCCAGCGCGCCCGTGCGGCGCATCACTGCCTTCACCCGCGCCACCAGCACCCGTGGGGTAAAGGGTTTGCCAATATAGTCATCAGCCCCCATTTCCAGCCCCACTACCACATCCGATTCACTGCCCAGCCCCGTGAGCATAATCACCGGCAGCTCAGGGCGTTGTTTCTGCAGTTGGGTAAGCACCATCAGGCCGTTGATGTCCGGCAGGACCATATCAAGCAACACCAGCGCAATCTCAGGATGCCGTGCTGCCGCAGCAATCGCATCCAGCCCGTTATGACACACGTGTACCGTAAAGACGTGTTCGCTCAACACATCCCTGAGCAGTTCGCAGACCGCCACATCGTCATCCACTACCAGAATCGCAGGTTTCATTGTCCGCATCCGTCAGGAAAAGTGATTCGTTGCTTTATTTTATTTGGCGGAACCATAAAGGCGGTGAATTAATGCTGTTTTTATAATCGCGGTCACATCCCCTCGCCTTCGTCACGTCAAATTTGACGATGGCCTGCCCTTCGTCAGTATTTTGACCAAAATTCGGACGTAAAATCAGGCAATACCCACAAAAGAAGCATGGCATAGAAGATGCATAATGGGTCGAGTGAGCGCGCAAAGCGCGATCTTTCTTAACTGGAGCGATAGCGATGAAAAAAGTCGTCACGGTTTGTCCGTATTGCGCCTCAGGTTGCAAGATTAACCTGGTGGTGGATAACGGAAAAATCGTTCGGGCGGAGGCTGCGCAAGGAAAGACCAACCAGGGTACCCTGTGTCTGAAAGGCTACTATGGCTGGGATTTTATTAATGATACACAGATCCTTACGCCTCGTCTGAAAACCCCAATGATCCGTCGCCAGCGTGGCGGCAAACTGGAAGCCGTCTCCTGGGATGAAGCCCTGGATTACGTTGCCACTCGCCTGAGCGCCATTAAAGAGAAGTATGGCCCGGATGCGATTCAGACAACCGGCTCGTCCCGCGGTACGGGGAACGAAACCAACTACATAATGCAAAAATTTGCGCGCGCCGTTATTGGTACCAATAACGTGGACTGCTGCGCACGCGTCTGACACGGCCCATCGGTTGCAGGTCTGCACCAGTCGGTCGGCAATGGCGCAATGAGTAATGCCATTAACGAAATCGATAACACGGATCTCGTGTTTATCTTTGGCTATAACCCGGCGGATTCGCACCCTATCGTCGCTAACCACGTGATTCGGGCGAAACAGAACGGGGCAAAAATCATCGTCTGCGATCCGCGCAAAATCGAAACCGCGCGCATTGCTGATATGCACGTTGCGTTGAAAAACGGCTCGAACATCGCGCTGTTAAACGCACTCGGGCATGTGATTATTGAAGAAAACCTGTACGACCAGGCGTTCGTGGCCTCGCGTACCCAGGGTTTTGAAGAGTACAAAAAAATCGTCGAAGGCTATACGCCGGAGTCGGTGGAAGAAATCACAGGCGTGTGCGCTGCGGATATCCGTAAAGCCGCCCGCATGTATGCCGGTGCGAAAAACGCCACCATCCTGTGGGGCATGGGCGTAACCCAGTTCTATCAGGGCGTAGAGACGGTACGTTCACTGACCAGTCTCGCCATGCTGACGGGCAACCTGGGTAAACCGCATGTTGGGGTGAACCCGGTACGTGGGCAGAACAACGTCCAGGGCGCCTGCGATATGGGTGCGCTGCCGGATACCTTCCCGGGCTACCAGTTCGTCAAAGAACAGGCTCACCGCGATAAATTCGCGAAAGCCTGGGGTGTGGCCGAGCTGCCCGCGCATACCGGTTATCGCATCAGCGAACTGCCGCACCGCGCGGCACATGGCGAAGTGCGCGCCGCGTACATCATGGGGGAAGATCCGCTGCAGACCGATGCAGAACTCTCCGCCGTGCGTAAAGCGTTTGAGGATCTGGAACTGGTCATCGTGCAGGATATCTTTATGACCAAAACCGCGTCGGCGGCGGACGTCATATTGCCATCCACCTCCTGGGGTGAGCATGAAGGTGTGTTCACGGCGGCTGACCGTGGCTTCCAGCGCTTCTTTAAAGCGGTAGAACCGAAGTGGGATCTGAAAACGGACTGGCAGATTATCAGTGAGATTGCCACCCGTATGGGCTACCCGATGCATTACAACAACACGCAGGAAATCTGGGACGAATTGCGTCATCTCTGCCCGGATTTCTACGGCGCCACCTACGAGAAAATGGGTGAGCTGGGCTACATTCAGTGGCCGTGTCGCGATACATCGGATGCCGATCAGGGGACGTCGTATCTCTTCAAAGAGAAGTTCGACACCGATACCGGGCTGGCGAAGTTCTTCACCTGCGACTGGGTCGCGCCAATCGACAAACTCAACGACGAGTTCCCGATGGTGCTCTCTACCGTGCGTGAAGTGGGCCACTACTCTTGCCGTTCGATGACCGGCAACTGTGCGGCGCTGTCGGCACTGGCAGATGAACCCGGCTACGCGCAAATCAACACCGCCGATGCCGCGCGCCTCGGTATTGAAGATGAAGCGCTGGTGTGGGTGAACTCGCGTAAAGGCCGGATTATCACTCGTGCGCAGGTCAGTGAACGCCCGAATAAAGGCGCGGTGTACATGACCTACCAGTGGTGGATTGGTGCCTGTAACGAGCTGGTGACGGAGAACCTGAGTCCGATTACCAAAACGCCAGAGTACAAGTACTGCGCGGTGAATGTGGAACGTATTCCCGACCAGCGTGCTGCCGAGCAGTATGTGATCGACGAGTACAACAAACTGAAATCGCGTCTGCGCGAAAGCGCACTGGGCTAATAGCGGCGTAAAAAAAACGGGGTGTGATTATCGCACCCCGTTTTATTTTGTTATTTATAACATAACCATTAAATGATTATGGCTTTAAATTAAGCAGCCTTGAAATAACAGGCAAAATATTCTCTTCAAACGCAGCGCGTTCAGGCTCGCGTTTTTCACTTAAAAAATCGTCAGAAATGGCAATATTACCGCCGCCGTGCTCGCTCTTACGGCTCAGGGCATAATGAAATGTCCGCATTTCGCCGACGCGCGAAATGGAGTAGATCTCATTAAAACGGCTGAGATCTTTTTCCGGCAGAAAGGGAACTTTCTTCGTTATCCGCCCGGTGGCGACATCAAAAATAAGCACTTCCGCATTCTTTAAGGTGTAGATAAGCCCGTACCCCGTCAGAACGGCGCCGAAAAGCAGAAACACGATGACGGATTGCAGTGTCCTGTCGTTCATTTGCGTCCAAATAAACGTGCCGACCAGCAGGGCAATACCGGCCGCGACAAATACCAGTGCGCTACCGACCTTCCACGGACGATAGACCAGGCGCCGGTCGGTCAACTCTACCAGCAAAGGGGCTGGCATCAGGCATCTCCTCGCGGGCTGATACCCAGAAAGGCTTCCGTCTCTTCCATCATAGCCTGCGGCGCTTTCTGGCCGGGGCCAAACTGCCTTATCGGCATTTTCGAGGTTTTACCGTCAACGTTAAAGACCACATTGACAATACTGTTACGAATAAGGCCAAAAAAGCGGTACTGGCGAATCAACTCAAGCCCGGCGAAATTATCCAACGACTGGTTGTATGTCGTTTTGCCGCCGCCGTTCTGGATATAAAAAATGCGTTTATCTAAATCAAATACCATCTTGATGCGCAGCGTCGCCAGCATCACGCCGGCAATGGCAAATAAAACGAGCGCGACAATAATACCGCGCAGTGATGATTCATGTTTGAAATAGGCATAAACGCCCATCGCAGCAAACGCGATCGCCAGGGCTATTTTCAATCCCTTTTGATTTTTAACAATATAGCGATTGCCTTCATGTAGATAAAAGTCTGACATTCCTGAACTCTCCGTATCATCAGGGTAACGTTAAACGCGTACTAATATCCGCGACAGACGTATTATGGCTACAATTACTTAATCTGCTATAAAAAAATCGCCCCGCAATTTAGGAGGCGACAGTCGACGTACATATATTATATGGCCCGGTAAGGGAGATTACGCCGCGACCAGCTCAATGCGATTACCGTCCGGGTCGGCAATCACCGCTTCATAAAACCCATCGCCGGTCCATCTCGCCGGGCTTAGCAAACACCCGTTTGCCTGTGCTTTTTGCGCCATCGCGTCCACCTCATTGCTACCGCCAACGGTAATCGCGATATGCGCCCAGCCGACAAATTCCGGGTTAACCGGCGCATCATCAAGCTCAGGCAAGGCCATCAGTTCAATGGTCGGCCCCTCGCTCAGGGAAATGAAGTGCGAGGCGAAGCCAGGACGGTTTTTACTGAGATAGCGTTCGTTGCTCTGCCCGCCGAACACTTCCTGCCAGAAAGCGACCTGCGCATCCAGGTTGCGCGTCCAGAGCGCGACGTGTGCAATTTTCATCTTTTATCTCCACAGTGGTTATACCCGGTAGCCGCATTGACAAGGCGGTTCATAATGCTGGATCATGCTCATTATTGCTCGATGACATTTCAATAAAGAGGCTTTATGCTCGATTATGCAGCTTTTCCGCAACAGCGACAAGCACGTATTCGCCACCTTTTGCAGGAAAACGGACGCGTTGTCTGTGCAGAACTGGCCAGCCAGATGCAGGTATCTGAACATACTATTCGCAGGGATTTACAAGAGCTTAGTCATTCAGGCGTGTGCAAAAAGGTCTATGGTGGCGCGGTACTGCAGTTGCCGGAAGCCGGGAATTTTCACAGTCGCAAAGTGAAAAACAGTGCAGAAAAGGACAAGATCGCGCAGCAATGCGCAGCACTGGTGAAGCCAGACACCTGTATTTTCATTGATGCCGGTACGACGAATCTGGCCATCGCCAGAGCCCTGCCTGCGGATATCCGCATCACAGCGGTGACGAACTCACCCGAAATCGCCGTCGAACTCATGAAACGCTCGCACAGCGAAGTGATCCTTCTGGGCGGGCAGATTCATCAGGCCACGGGAGGCTGCGTTGGCAGTGGTGCCGTTGCGCAGATTCAGGAGATGTTATTCGATCAGGTGTTTATTGGCGGTTGCGCTATGGACCCGGATGTTGGGCTAACAGGGTTTGATTTTGCCGACTGCGAATTTAAAAAAGCGGTGCTGAAACAGAGTAACCAGACGGTTGTTGCCCTGACGGCAGATAAACTGCCCGGCGTGGCACGCTATGTTGTGGCACGGCCTCAGGCGCTTGATGTGATAATCATTGAAGCACGTATCAGCGATGCACTGCGTACCGTATTAAAGGAACAACAGATTACCGTTATCACGGCCTGAAACAAGAAGCGCCGCCTCCCGGACGGAAGGCGGCGTGACGATTACAGATCGGCCGTCTTGTCGAACTTGCCGAGCATTTCACGCTCGTAAGCCGCGGCTTTTTTACGGTCAAACTTATGTTCCCACTTGGCGATAACCAATACCGCCAGCGCATTACCCACAACGTTCAGGGCGGTACGCGCCATATCAAGGATACGGTCAACACCGGCAATAAAGGCCAGACCTTCCAGCGGAATGCCCACACTGCCCAGCGTTGCCAGCAACACCACGAACGAAACGCCCGGCACACCGGCAATACCTTTAGAGGTAACCATCAGCGTCAGCACCAGAATGATCTCCTGGCCCAGCGACAGGTCGATACCGTAAAGCTGTGCAATAAAGATGGCAGCAATACTCTGGTACAGCGTAGAACCGTCGAGGTTAAAGGAGTAACCGGTCGGTACCACGAAGCTGGTGATGGATGCTGGCGCGCCATAGGCTTCCATCTTCTCAATGATACGCGGCAGCACACTTTCAGAGCTTGCAGTGGAGTAGGCCAGGATCAGCTCATCTTTCAGAATGCGGATGAGCGTCCAGATACTGAGTTTGCACATCCGCGCCACCAGTCCCAGCACCACCAGCGCAAAGAACAGCACCGCAAAGTAAACCAGCACCACCAGTTTCGCCAGCGGCCACAGGGACGCAAAACCGAAGTTCGCGACCGTTACGGAGATCAGCGCAAATACGCCGACCGGCGCGTAACGCATCACCATATGGGTCACTTTGAACATGGTTTCAGAGATAGAACGGAACACCGTAACCAGCGGTTCGCGGTGCGTGGCAGGCAGTGAAGAGAGCCCCAGGCCAAACAGTACCGAGAAGAAAATAATCGGCAGCATTTCGCCCTTCGCCATCGAAGACACGATGTTGGTCGGCACCAGAGACAAAATCGTGTTCATCAAGCCATGCGCGTGGCTTTGCACTTCTGCCGTGGTGCTCTGATATTTCGAAATATCCACCGCCGCGAGTTGTGACATATCAATGCCCGACCCCGGCTGGAAGACATTCGCCAGCGTAATACCCAGCACAATGGCCACCGTGGTGATCACTTCGAAATAAATAATGGTCTTGGCGCCAATACGCCCCAATTGTTTCGCATCACCCACACCGGCAATACCCACCACCAGCGTGGAGATAACAATTGGCACAACAATCATTTTGATCAAATGAATAAAGATATCGCCTGCCGGAGACAGGAGATTCGCAATCAGCCATTCGCGGCTGTCGCTGTGATAATGCAAGTAACTGCCCAGAAGAATACCCAGCACCAGGGCCAGCAGAATCTGCCAGGCCAGGCTGACTTTCAAATTTTTCATAACTCGAGACATCCTCAATGAAGCGACCTTCCCGGTGGGGAACGACTCATACGGAAAGGGTATGGTTAGCGTCACACGCTCTTGCGGGGTTTTTTAACGCGCATTATCAGTACCATTTGCAGGGTGTAGGGCGCAACCCTTTACCAGAAGGGGTATTGACTGAATTTATGCATAAAAACGCTTTTTTATGCCATTTATCATACATAACTGTTTGTTATGAAAAAACTTTTTTTCAGCCATTTTTAGATAATTAATTCCGGCAATTATTTTCCTTCAAAGATTCATTTGTTCAGTTTTCATACTGTTCAGTCAATGCGTGATCTATAGCGCAAATAATAAACAAACCAGGCAAAGCCCCTATAATTAACGTTTATTTGACATATTATTAACATCCTACAAGGAGAGCAAAAGCCATGAGCCAAATCCATAAACACGATATTCCCGCAAATATTGCGGAACGTTGCCTGATCAATCCGGAGCAGTACGAGGCTAAATACCAGCAATCCATTACCGACCCTGACACCTTCTGGGGCGAGCAAGGCAAAATCCTTGACTGGATTAAACCCTATCAGAAAGTGAAAAATACCTCCTTCGCCCCGGGTAATGTCTCCATTAAATGGTACGAAGACGGCACGCTGAACCTTGCGGCCAACTGTCTTGACCGCCATCTTGCCGAACGTGGCGACCAAACCGCCATCATTTGGGAAGGCGACGACGCCAGCCAAAGTAAACATATTACCTATCGCCAGTTGCATACAGATGTCTGCCGTTTTGCCAATGTACTGACAGACCTGGGCATTAAAAAAGGCGACGTGGTGGCTATCTATATGCCCATGGTTCCGGAAGCCGCAGTCGCAATGCTGGCCTGTGCGCGTATCGGTGCCGTCCACTCGGTCATTTTCGGTGGCTTCTCGCCGGAAGCCGTTGCCGGACGCATTGTGGACTCCAGCTCCCGTCTGGTGATCACCGCCGATGAAGGCGTACGTGCCGGGCGTAATATCCCGTTGAAAAAGAACGTTGATGACGCGCTGAAAAACCCGAATGTAAAAACCGTTGAGCATGTCGTGGTACTTAAACGTACCGGCGGCAACATCGACTGGCACGAAGGCCGCGACCTATGGTGGGACGCCCTCACCGCCAATGCCAGCCCGCAACACCAGCCGGTTGAAGTCAATGCCGAAGACCCGCTGTTTATCCTCTATACCTCCGGTTCTACAGGCAAGCCTAAAGGCGTACTGCACACCACCGGCGGCTATCTGGTTTATGCAGCCACCACCTTTAAGTATGTCTTCGATTATCACGACGGCGACGTCTACTGGTGCACCGCCGATGTCGGCTGGGTCACCGGCCACAGCTACCTGCTGTACGGACCACTGGCCTGCGGCGCGATTACCCTGATGTTCGAAGGGGTGCCGAACTGGCCGACGCCAGCGCGTATGAGCCAGGTTGTGGACAAACACAAGGTCAATATTCTCTATACCGCGCCCACGGCTATCCGTGCGCTGATGGCGGAAGGTGACAAAGCGATTGACGGTACGGACCGCTCTTCGCTGCGCATTCTCGGTTCCGTCGGCGAGCCCATCAACCCGGAAGCCTGGGAGTGGTACTGGAAGAAAATCGGCAACGAAAAATGCCCGGTCATGGACACCTGGTGGCAGACCGAAACCGGGGGCTTTATGATCACCCCGCTACCGGGTGCAATACAGCTCAAAGCGGGTTCCGCGACCCGTCCGTTCTTTGGCGTACAGCCTGCGCTGGTGGATAACGAAGGTCATCCACTGGAAGGAGCCACCGAGGGCAACCTGGTGATTACCGACTCCTGGCCGGGCCAGGCGCGTACCCTGTTTGGCGACCACGAGCGTTTTGAGCAGACCTACTTCTCAACCTTCAAGAACATGTACTTTAGTGGCGATGGCGCGCGCCGCGATGAAGATGGCTATTACTGGATAACCGGCCGCGTGGACGACGTGCTGAACGTTTCCGGCCACCGACTGGGGACCGCGGAGATTGAATCGGCGCTGGTCTCCCACCCAAAAATCGCCGAAGCCGCGGTGGTGGGCATTCCACACAATATTAAAGGCCAGGCCATCTACGCTTACGTCACCCTGAACCACGGTGAAGAGCCGACCCCCGCGCTCTATACCGAGGTGCGCAACTGGGTACGTAAAGAGATTGGCCCGCTGGCAACGCCGGATGTCCTGCACTGGACCGACTCTCTGCCCAAAACCCGTTCCGGCAAAATCATGCGCCGTATTCTGCGCAAAATTGCCGCCGGGGATACCAGCAATTTCGGCGATACCTCAACCCTCGCGGATCCGGGTGTCGTGGAGAAACTGCTCGAAGAGAAGCAGGCCATCACCATGCCATCGTAACAACGACCCTCACCCTGCCCCTCTCCCTAAAAGGGAGAGGGAATAATAAAAACCCTACCCAAAGGATTTCGCGTTACAGGAAGGCGGCAAACGCACACATCCCCAGCAGCATAGATAACTATGTGACTGGGGTGACAAATCTGTCTGGAACAGATTTGAACGTTACTTGTAACGGCCCCGTCAGGGGCGAGGCCCAGGGATGGGCCGAGTAACAAGTGCAGCCAACGAACCTGTGGCGTGAAAGACGAAGGGGATACCTCTGGAGAGTTCTGTGATGAATGACACCATTTATCAACGGATAGAAAACAATGCGCATTACAGGGAGCTCGTCGAAAAGCGGCAACGGTTTGCCTTCATTCTTTCCATCATCATGCTGATTATCTATGTCGGTTTTATTCTGCTGATCGCCTTTGCGCCAGGCTGGCTCGGTACGCCGATCTCGGCGGGCAGCAGCGTCACGCGGGGTATTCCGATTGGCATTGGTGTGATTGTGATTTCGTTTTTGCTGACCGGCGTGTACGTCTGGCGGGCAAATGGCGAGTTTGATCGTCTGACAAAAACCGTTCTGCAAGAGGTAAAAGCATCATGAAGCGTGTTCTGACGGCGCTCGCCGCCACACTGCCTTTTACGGCCAACGCCGCCGATGCCATTACCGGCGCGGTCCAACGCCAACCAACCAACTGGCAGGCGATCATCATGTTCCTGATCTTCGTGGCGCTGACGCTCTATATCACTTATTGGGCGTCAAAACGGGTGCGTTCGCGTAACGATTACTACACGGCAGGCGGTAATATTACGGGCTTCCAGAATGGCCTGGCGATTGCCGGTGACTTTATGTCAGCCGCGTCGTTCCTCGGGATCTCTGCGCTGGTTTACACCTCCGGCTACGACGGGCTGATTTACTCGCTGGGCTTCCTCGTCGGCTGGCCAATTATTCTGTTCCTGATTGCCGAACGTCTGCGCAATCTGGGGCGTTACACCTTTGCCGACGTCGCCTCGTATCGCCTCAAACAGGGGCCGATTCGCACCCTCTCCGCCTGCGGTTCGCTGGTGGTGGTGGCGCTCTATCTGATAGCCCAGATGGTCGGTGCAGGTAAGCTTATTCAGTTACTGTTCGGCCTCAACTACCACGTTGCGGTCGTGCTGGTCGGCGTGCTGATGGTGCTCTATGTTCTCTTCGGCGGTATGCTTGCCACCACCTGGGTGCAGATCATCAAAGCCGTGTTGCTGCTGTTCGGCGCAAGCTTTATGGCCTTTATGGTGATGAAGCATGTCGGCTTTAGCTTCAATAGCCTGTTTAGCGAAGCGATGGCGGTTCATCCGAAAGGAGAAGCCATTATGCGTCCGGGCGGTCTGGTTAAAGATCCGATCTCCGCACTGTCTTTGGGCCTGGGGCTGATGTTTGGTACGGCAGGTTTGCCGCATATTCTGATGCGTTTCTTCACGGTGTCAGATGCGCGTGAAGCCCGTAAGAGCGTGTTCTACGCCACGGGTTTTATGGGTTATTTCTACATTCTGACCTTTATCATTGGCTTCGGCGCCATCATGCTGGTTGGGGCAAACCCGGCCTTTAAAGATGCGGCGGGCGCGCTGATTGGCGGCAATAACATGGCGGCGGTGCATCTGGCGGATGCGGTCGGCGGCAACCTGTTCCTCGGCTTTATCTCCGCTGTGGCTTTCGCCACCATCCTGGCGGTGGTTGCCGGGCTGACGCTTGCCGGCGCATCGGCGGTCTCTCATGACCTGTACGCTAACGTCATTCGTAAAGACGCCACCGAACGTCAGGAGCTGAAAGTCTCGAAAATCACCGTACTGGTGCTCGGTGTGGTCGCTATTCTGCTGGGTATTCTGTTTGAGAAGCAGAATATTGCCTTTATGGTGGGGCTGGCGTTCTCCATCGCGGCGAGCTGCAACTTCCCCATCATTCTGCTCTCCATGTACTGGTCAAAACTGACCACCCGTGGCGCAATGATTGGCGGCTGGCTGGGCCTGCTGACGGCGGTGATTCTGATGGTCCTCGGCCCGACCATTTGGGTACAAATCCTCGGCCACGCGCAGGCGATTTTCCCGTATGAATACCCGGCGCTGTTCTCTATCGCCGTAGCCTTTATCGGTATCTGGATTTTCTCTATTACCGACAATACGCAAGAAGGTATTCGCGAGCGTGAGCAGTTCCGTGCGCAGTTCATCCGTTCACAAACGGGTGTCGGTATCGCACAGGGCCGCGCCCACTAAGCCCCTCTGCCCCGGTCAGCCATGACCGGGGCAACATCACAGTTTTTCCCGCCACAGGTGACAGACATCACCTTTTTTGCCGCCAAAAAGCCGATCCCTGTCACAAACATTTCCCCTGCTTTGTAAGCAACATCACGCTTTTGCATCTCCTGCCCCTTCCTGACACGCAGGTCGTCGACGGGTACACGACAGCCCGACGGCGCCCCTTTATGCTTATTTCACAGCGACGTCTCCAGACTTTCGGCAAAGGCCGCCAGACGCTGGGGGCTCAGCAGCAACGGCAGAAAGAGCGGGCTACCGGGTGGCGGGTTGTTCACCCAGGCGGCGAGCGTATCGGCGTAGCGCAGCAGAGATTGCTGATGCTTTTCGAGTGCTCTGGCAGGCAGGGCATCGTCGCCATAATGATCGCGCCACAGCACATCGGTAACGACCTCTGTGACCCGGCTGAACATCTGGCTATAGATATCCGCATTGCGCCAGGCGGCCAGTAACGTCTCCATCGAATCATCCGGGCAGGTGATTCGCGGCAGCAGCTCGCGCAGGGTTTGTACGGCATTGGCCGCCAGGAAACAGGCATTTTGCTTTTCCAGCGCAATAAGCTGGCGCTGTTCGCCGCCCAGGTCACGATCGTCCGGTGGCATCAGCGGCTGATATGCCTGCAGCCAGTTGGCGCTGCGCGTGTCCATATGCAGCAATTGTTGCGCCTGCGCCAGGCTTTCCGGGATCTGGCTTTGGTAATGCAGGCGTCGCCCCAGCAGATTAGGGGTTTTACACAGCCAGTCGTAGCTGGAATGGAATAACGCGGCAAGGCGGGTTTTATCCTGCGGCTGACGAAAGCGCAGCCCATGGTGTTCGACCCAGTCGTCAAAAATGTGGCCCTGCGTCTGATTGGCCGCCGCCAGGCCCAGCAGATTGATGGCGTTGACCGAATCCATGACGCGGCTGTCCGGTAGCCACTGCCAGCTTACCCGGCAGGTAATGGCTTCCACGCTGTTGTCCGTCGCGCCGATGGCCCAGCTCAGCCGTCCGCTGATTTCATCGGCAAGCCAGCACGGCAGCGCTGTCCAGCCGTAACCGATGCCAAAGAGATCGTATTCGATCCATTTTTTATGATCCGGCAGGGTGACGATATGCGGGTGATTGGCAAAACCGGGGTGGTAATCGAGCTCCGTGGCTTTGATCGAGGCGCGAACGTCATGAGGCAGCGTTGCCAGTACGCCCGACAACTGCTGGCGCGGCCAGGAGTCATCAATAAAGTCGCGCAGGATCAATTTTTTTCCGGCGCCACGCAATTGCCGCCAGACCTGACGCAGACTTTTTTGCCACTCTACCGTCTGAAAAGACGGGGTCGTCAGGCTAAGAATGATACCGCTCAGATGGGGTAATTCGTTTAATAACGGCGCCAGCGTTGTGGAATAAAAGTGGTTCCAGAAATCCGGCGTGCTTTTATCGTCGAAAGCAAACTCCGGGAATTTACGCTTAATAATATCGTCAGCGGGCGCGGCCTCCCCCTGCAACCAAAAAGACAAATTATTCGCCGCCAGATACTGGTTCACCCGTTTTAAATAGTGCAACGCGTAGTGCTGTTGATGAATGAGATTTTCCACATTCAATTTCTGACTCAATGGCGAGGGCGTTGCCAGCAGTGAAAATAACTACTGCTGATGAAGAATGATGCCTGTAAAGCCGTGTTGCTTAGCGCTTTCAACACCTTGCATCAACCATGGCCAGTGCCAGATAAAGGTGCTGTTGAGTTCCATTAATTGATGGGCAATACGTTTCATGACTTCATCCAGGTCATTTACTCTCACAGATAATAATTGAGGATAGTATGAAAAAATATGCCCTGGTCGGCACAGGTGGGCGCGCCGGATTATATATTTCTGCGATCGGCGGTCAGTGGAAAGACAATGCGCAACTGGTGGCGTTTTGCGATACCAACCAAACGCGAATGAATTACGCCAATACATTATTAAAAAACGAAGGCGCTGCTCCGGTATCCACCTGGAAAGCCGCGCAATTCGAGGCGATGATCCGCGAGACGCGTCCGGACATTATTATCGTCACCACCATGGACCGCACCCATGACGACTATATCGTACGGGCGCTGAAAGCGGGCTGCGATGTGATCACTGAAAAGCCGATGACCATTGATGAAAAACGGGCGCTCCGTATTCTCGATGCCATTGAAGAGACCGGGCACACCGTTCGCGTGGCGTTTAATTACCGCTATGCGCCGCACCACAGCAAAGTGCGCGAACTGCTGATGAACGGCACCATTGGCGAGGTTTACTCCGTCCACTTCGAATGGCTGCTCAACACCGAGCACGGCGCCGATTATTTTCGCCGCTGGCACCGGGAAAAACGCAACAGCGGCGGTTTGCTGGTCCACAAATCCACCCACCACTTCGACTTAATGAACTTCTGGCTCGATAGCTACCCGGAGCGCGTCTACGCCGAAGGCAGCCTGCGTTTTTACGGCAAAGAGAACGCGGAAAAACGAGGTGTGACCGGGTTCTATCCACGCGCCCACGGCTATGCGACGGCCACAGAAGACCCGTTTGCGCTGCACATGGCGGACAATCCGCAGCTTAAGGCGCTCTATCTGGACGCGGAGCATGAAGATAACTACTGGCGCGATCAGAGCGTATTCAGCGATGGTATCACCATCGAAGATACCCTTTCGGTGCTGGTGAAATACCAGAACCAGTGCCAGCTCAGCTATTCGCTGAATACGTATTTGCCCTGGGAAGGGCTGAATGTGGTATTTAACGGCAGCGAAGGCCGACTGGAGATGAAAATCGTCGAAAAATCGTATGTGAACGCCGGGGGCGAGCGCGCAAACGAGGGAAGTCTGGAGTCCTGCAATATTACTGTCTTCCCGATGTTTGCCGCCCCCTGGGAGGCTAGTTTTACCCTCGGCGAGGGCGGTCACGGCGGCGGTGATAACGCGATGCTTGCCGATCTGTTCGGCACGCCGGGTAACGATCCGCTCAGGCGTGCCGCCGATCACCGCGCCGGGGCAATGTCGATCCTGACGGGCATCGCGGGCAATATTTCCATGCAGCAACAGCGCCCGGTCAATTTCCGTGAGTTCGAACTGGTATCGCGTTTGAAAAAACAGGGCTAAAACAGTAGCCGCGCCACCAGCGGCGCGGCCAATACCGTCACCACGCCGGAGAGCATCATCACCAGGCTGGCGACGACGCCTTCCTGCTGGCCCAGCTCGTAAGAGCGGGCGGTTCCCGCGCCGTGAGACGCCGCACCAAACCCCGCGCCTTTTGCCATTCCTTCGCGAATGGAGAGGCGCAAAAAGAGCACATCCCCCACCGCCATGCCGAATACCCCGGTAATCACCACAAACAAAGCGACCAGATCCGGCTGTCCCCCCAATGGCCCTGCCGCCGCCAGCGCAAACGGCGTCGTCACCGAACGCACCGCCAGGCTGCGCTGAATGTCATCCGGCAGGGTAAAGAGACGCGCCAGCCAGACCGAGCTGGTTACGGCGACCACCGTTGCGGTGATAACGCCCGCGGAAAGCGACATCCAGTGGCGACGAATCACCGCGAGGTTGTCATACACCGGTACGGCAAAGGCGATGGTCGCTGGCCCTAACAGCCAAAGCAGCCAGTGAGATTCACCGATATAACGCTGCCAGGAGATATGCCCAAATACCAGGATCAGCACCAGTAATATCGGGGTGAAGACTAACGGCATTAACGGGAGTTTATGGAACCGGCGGTACAGGCGCTTATTGAGAAAATAGATAACCAGCGTCATGACCAGGCAGAGCACGCTCAGGGCAAAATCATTCATGATTCAGCCTGCTGATTTCGAAGCGATAAACCTTATCAACCACCCAGGCTGTGGCCCCCAGCACCATCAGGGTACTCAGGGCAATCACGGCAAAAATACGCCAGCCGTCCACCATCAAAAGCTGAGTGTAATTCACCACGGCGACAACGGCAGGCACAAAGAACAGTAACATTTCGGCCAGTAGCCAGCGCGCGCCGGCCCTCACCCAACTCAGGGGAACCACGCGACAGACAATCAGCGCCAGCATCAGGATCATGCCAACCAGGTTAGCGGGAAGGGGAAGATGCAGCCACTGCACCAGATATTGCGCCACGATAAACAGCCCGGCATAGATAACAACCTGAACCGGCACCTGCAGTCGACGCACAATGGCAGGCGTAATACGACCTAACGCCATATCCATACATAATTCTCGCGGAAATGAGACAGAGAGCACAGTATAGGGAGCCGCTACTCCATACTGAAATGAATTAAACTCATCGCAGGCATAGTTTAAAGGAATAATTATGGACATCAGAACGCTGCGCTATTTTGTGGAAGTGGTGCGTCAGCAAAGTTTCACTCGCGCAGCGGAACGGTTGTTCGTCACTCAGCCAACAATCAGTAAGATGTTGAAAAATCTTGAAGATGAGCTGAACTGCACGCTACTCATTCGCGATGGACGCAAATTACTCCTCACCGATACCGGGCGCGTGGTGTTCGAGCGCGGGCTGGCTATCCTTGCAGAGTTTCGCCAGCTTGAGGCAGAACTTGGTGATATCAACCATTTAAATAAAGGGCTGCTGCGCCTCGGCATCCCCCCCATGGTCGGAATGCTGATGGCCGGGCCGATAGGCCTGTTTCGCCAGCGCTATCCCGGCGTTGAGCTGAAAATTTCCGAGTTTGGTGGCCTGACGGTCCAGCAGGCGGTCACCAATGGCGAACTGGATCTGGCGATGACCGCCCTGCCTGCCGAGGAGGATAGCGGCCTTTCTACCCTGCCGCTATTCAGCCATCCGCTCTGTGTGCTGGTGCCGCGCTCCGGCGACTGGCTCAATATTCAGTCCATAACACCTGAACAGTTGGCCGGGCACCCGCTGCTCATCTATAACGAAGATTTCGCCCTCAGCCGCCAGCTTATGCAGCTCTTTAACGACCATGGCGTGAAGCCGCGGATTGCCGTGCGTAGCGGGCAGTGGGATTTCCTGGCTGCGATGGTACAGGCCGGCGTAGGGATCGCGATTTTACCGGAGCCCATTTGCCAGCGCCTGGATAAACAGACGCTGCGCTGGGTTCCGCTGGAGAGTGATTTACGCTGGCATCTGGGGATGATTTGGCGTGAAGGAAGCTATCTTTCCCGCAGTGCACAAGCCTGGCTGCAATGCTGTGAAGGGTTCTGGGCGAATATGGATATTGCGGATGTGCCGCTGGGCGAAGGAAAGAAGTAATCAGACCGGGAATGCCCCGATAAGTGAATGCTATAGCCACAGCGAGCACAGTCCATTGTCTTCTCCCCTTTGGGGCAAGGAGAATATGCGGCTCAGGAGGTGAACGGAATGACCATCAGAGCCGCATTTTCCCCCTCACACTGGCCCTCTTCCCCAAAGAGGAGAGGGGACCGTTGGTGCTCGCATTTTTGTGGGGATAAGGGAGAGGAAACTTACTTTTTCTCGATTAACAGCGCTTCCATCAAATCAAGATCGTGCAGCATCTTCTGTAACGTCTCATTGCTGATTTGCCGTGTCGCGCGCAGATGGTAAAGCTCGGCGCGTTCCGCACGCAGGGCTGCCAGGCGGAAACGGCGTTCAAGGTTCTCTTCCAGCAGCGAGCTTTCTGCGTTATTACGCCCATCCGCACGACGACGCAGATTACCAATCACCCTGGAACTCACTTCGGTGAGCAGTTGGTTGTCGATATTCTCTTCCGCATCGGCCGCCATACGCTCTTCCATTTTCTGAATCGCGACAATCGCTACCTCGGCAATGATCGCCCGCGCCTGTCGTTCTTCATTGTACTGCTGGGAATGGTCACGCACTTCAATATGCTGCAACAGAGACGGCAGCGCCACAACGCCAACAAACAGCGAGAACAGAATCACCCCGGCGGCAAGGAACACCAGCTCATAACGTGCCGGGAAACCGATGCCATCAGGTAAAAACAGCGGAATAGACAGCACACCGGCCAGCGTAATCGCACCGCGCACGCCTGCGAAGGTGGCAATCAGCAGCTCACGCGTACTCCAGGAGCCGAACTCCATCGGTTTTTTGTGCAAAAAGCGCACGCTGAATCTTTTCATCGTCCACAGCCAGCCAAAACGTACCAGCATCAGCGCGCAGTAAATCAGCACGATATCGGTAAACAGCATCCAGGTTTCCACATTCGGATCGGCTGCTGCTGCTGCCAGCGACGATTCGAGAATGCCCGGCAGTTGCAGGCCTAACAACAGGAACACCATGCCGTTAAAGACAAACTCCAGCATCGCCCAGGTACTGTTGGCACGCAGACGCATAGCGAGCGGCGCGGTGCGCATCACGCCGGAGCGGGTAATCGTCATACCGGCGGCCACCGCGGCGAGGATACCGGAAAAGCCAATGTGTTCCGCAATCAGATAAGAAGCGAACGGCAACAGGAACAGCAGCACGATTTGTGTAGCGGGCTCATCACCCCCCCAGCGACTCAGAAAACGCAGTGAACGACCGTACAGCCAGCTCACCACGAACCCGGCGAAAATGCCGCCAATCGCCACCTTCAAAAATTCAACCGTCGCGCCGCCAATGGTAAACACCATTGTACCCATTGCTACCGACACGGCGAATTTGAGCGAGACCAGACCGGATGCGTCGTTCATCAACGCTTCGCCCTGTAAAATCCCCATGATTTTCTTCGGAATACGCCCTTCCCCCACAATGCCAGACAGCGCCACCGCATCGGTGGGCGACAGCACTGCCGCCAGGGCAAAAGCCGGCACCAGAGGAATGCCCGGAACCAGCCAGTAAATCAGAAAACCGATCCCGACGACGGTGACTACCACCAGCGCCAGCGCCAGGCCAAAGATCTCCCGGCCATGTTCAAGAAATTCACGCGTGGGCGTTTTCCAGCCATCGGCAAACAGCAATGGCGGAATAAACAGGACGAGGAACAGCTCCGGATCGAACTCCACATGCAACCCGAACGTGGGGAAAGCCAGTAGCGCGCCAATGGCGATTTGCATAAGAGGAAGTGGGATCTGAAATGGTATTACTCGCGTGACCACGCCCGAGAGCGAAACCACTAAAGTCATGATGAGGATGGTAAAAAAGATTTCCATGCGTTCCCTGTTTGCGATGTTTTTATTAAGGCGTCATGCCTTGATGATAGAACATTCAGCTTAACGCAAAGGAAACAGGATGTGCGCAAAAAAAGAAAACGGGCGGCCTGAGCCACCCGTTTTACACATGAGACAAGGGAATTAGATTGCCCAGCCGCCTGCGTAGAAGATAACCAGCGCCACGGCGATAACCACGGTACCGATATTCAGTTTACGGAAATCACCTGAGACCACGCGGCCAATGACCAGAGAGGCAAAGCCGATCATGATGCCGGTAACGATGTTACAGGTCAGCACGATGAATACTGCGGTGATAAGACCGGACATCGCATCAACAAAGTCGGCAAAGTCGATTTTCGCCACGTTGCTCAACATCAGCAGACCTACGTACATCAGCGCTGGCGCAGTCGCATACGCCGGAACCAGGTAGGAGAGCGGAGAGAGGAACAGAATCAGCAGGAACAGCACGCCAACGGTGATCGCTGTCAGGCCGGTTTTACCGCCTGCCGCCGTACCTGCCGCAGACTCGATGTATACCGCCGCAGGCGCCGCGCCCACCAGACCGGAGAACACGCTGCTCAGAGAGTCGGTGGTCAGCGCTTTGCCGCCATCGATAATCTGGCCGTCTTTATCCAGCAGGTTCGCCTGACCGGCTACCGCACGGATAGTACCGGTCGCATCAAACACCGCCGTCATCACCAGCGCCAGTACGCTTGGCAGCACGACAGGGTTCAGCGCGCCAACGATATCCAGGCTGCCGATCAGGGAGTTGCCTTTGTCATCGCTCAGCGATGGCATAGCGAAAATACCGGAGAAGTGCACGCTCGGGTCGAAGATGAGTCCGACAATAGAAACACCGATGATGGTCAGCAGGATGCCGCCCGGTACTTTCAGTTTTTCCAGACCGATGATGACCGCAAGACCAATCAGCGACATGATCACCGGGAAGCTGGCGAAATGACCCAGCGTGACGGGCAGGCCGTCCAGCGGATTCTTGATAACCAGACCCACGCCGTTCGCCGCGATCAGCAGCAGGAACAGACCGATACCGATACCGGTGCCATGCGCAACACCTTGCGGCAGGTTGCGCAGGATCCAGCTACGAATACCCGTTGCGGAAATAACGGTAAACAGCACACCCATCAGGAACACGGCACCCAGAGCGACCGGAACGCTGATATGTTGGCCCAGCACCAGGCTAAACGCGGTGAACGCGGTCAGAGAGATAGCGCAACCGATAGCCAGTGGCAGGTTTGCCCACAGGCCCATGACGATCGAACCGACACCGGCAACCAGACAGGTAGCGACAAACACCGCCGCTGGCGGGAAGCCCGCTTTACCGAGCATGCCAGGCACAACGATAACGGAATAGACCATCGCCAGAAACGTGGTTAACCCAGCAACGATTTCCTGACGAACAGTACTGCCGCGAGCAGAAATTTTAAATAAGGCGTCAAGCGAACCGCCGGTACGCGCAGAAGGCGTAGACATAGGAAACATCCCCTGAGAGTTTTTATCTTTCGTTGATATGCGAGGCGGACAGTGTCCACTGCCTGTTAAACGTCGTCTCCCTGAGCTGCGATGTGACGAAGGGGTGTCACAAAAAGCAAACGATTAACTCCGCGCATACAAAACGGTTGGTCAAAAAAGGCAAACGATTATCCAGCGTTTAGATACCGCTTTTCAACTGAACTTTGCCGCTTTTTGCTAATTTTCGCTTATGACGACGAAGAATTAACCGACCGATGCGCAAACGTTATCGTCCCTGCGCAACTTTGCAACATTTCGCGATCAATATTACGTACCGGGGAGATCCAAAGGGCCGCCCTGCTCAATCGCCCGTTGCCAGGCCGGGCGCATTTCAACTCTCTTTTTCCATGACTGGGTATGCGGAAGATCGGCAATGCCGCCGCGTGACAGCAATGCGAAAATCGGAAAACTCATCTGAATGTCGGCCATGCTTAACTGCTCTCCGGCAAACCAGGGCTTCACGGCCAGTTGCGACTCGATATAACGCGCGTGGGTTTCAATTTGCTTGTTTAGCCAGGCTTTCTGGATGCCCTGACCAAGCATTTTTCCTATCGTTCGCACACCAAACGGTACGGGTGGTTTACCGAGGCTGGCAAAAACCAGCTTCATCAATAATAAAGGCATCAGCGATCCTTCGGCGTAATGCAGCCAAAAGCGATACTGCTGACGCATCTCTCTATCCTGAGGCTTAAGCAGGCTGTTTGTATCGTAGGTTTCCTGCAGGTATTCCAGAATTGCGCCGGATTCAGCGAGGATCAGACCGTCGTCTTCCAGTACCGGTGATTTGCCCAGCGGGTGCACTTTCTTAAGTGACGCAGGAGCCAGCATGGTTTTTTCACGTTGATAATGAATGAGTTGATACGGTAAACCCAGTTCTTCCAGCGCCCACAGAATGCGCTGAGAACGAGACTGGTTCAGGTGGTGAACTTTAAGCATGACAGGCTCCCGCTGAGTTATTCGAATTAACTATAGAAAAGCTTGCTCTTTGGATGAAAAATTTCCTAAAAAAAAGCGTCATGATGTGGCGAATTTTTCGCCATTGCCTAGACTAAAAGTGTCAGCACAATCCGGAACCTCCAACATGATGAGGGGTGCTGATGTCGGGGGAAACCCTCCCATAACAGAATGGGATAGAGAGAAAGACAAAGACCGGACCGACTAAAGCGCCCCAGTTGGGCGCTTTAGTTTTTTGTATTGCTGTAGCCCCGGTAAGCGACAGCGCCACCGGGGGAATATGTTTCTTTAGCTAATCGCCTTCCAGCAGCCTTGCCCCCGTCCCCTGAGCGCCTAACTGGTCTCCTGGGTTTCGCAGCGGGCAATCACTATGCGACAGACAACCACAGCCAATACACCCATCCAAATCATCACGTAACGCAACCAACGTGTGAATACGCCTGTCCAGTTCCTCGCGCCACTGCGACGAAAGGTGCTTCCACTCTTTCGCGCTCAGCGTATGTCCTTCCGGCAATACGCCAAACGCATCGCCGATGGTCGACAGAGGAATACCAATACGCTGGGCGATTTTAATGATCGCCACATAGCGCAGCACATCGCGTGTATAGCGCCGCTGGTTACCGGCATTACGGGTACTTTTTATAAGCCCTTTGCTTTCATAAAAATGCAGCGCGGAAACGGCCACCCCGCTGCGTTTCGCCACTTCACCCGGTGTGAGCAGCGCCTTGAGACGCGGTGTTCTCTTTTCCATAAAACCTCTTTACCTCAAGTTAACTTGAGGAATTATACTCCACCGCAGACAAAACGACGAATCGAGAAAGAGGCAGCTCTATGTCCCATCAGCAAATTATTCAGACCCTTACGGAATGGATTGATGAACATATCGACCAACCGTTAAACATTGATGTAGTCGCCAGAAAGTCAGGTTATTCAAAATGGTATTTGCAGAGAATGTTTCGTACCGTGATGCATCAGACGCTGGGAGATTACATTCGTCAGCGCCGTCTGTTACTGGCTGCGGAAGCACTGCGTACTACGCGGCGTCCCATTTTTGATATTGCGATGGATCTGGGCTACGTTTCGCAACAAACGTTTTCACGCGTGTTTCGTCGGGAATTTGATCGGACTCCCAGCGACTATCGCCACCAGGCGTAAGTGTCGCCGGGATGATTACTTTAGCGAAGGTGGCTGCGCAACCCAGGCTTTAAACTCCTGCGGCGGCAGAGCCTTCGCAAAATGCCAACCCTGACAGTACTGCACGCCACGCTTAAGTAACCAGGTTACCTGTTCTGCTGTTTCCACCCCTTCCGCGATAATTTTCAGGCGCAAACTGTGTGCCATCTCAATGATGTGTTCAGCGATCAGGTGGCTGGTACTATTGGTCGTCAACGTATCGATAAAGGATTTATCAATTTTTAAAATATCGACGTTGAGGGAGTACAGGTTGTGCAAGTTCGAGTAACCGGTGCCGAAGTCATCTATCGCCACCTCGTAACCCGCATGGCGAAACGCCTGAATGACCGGCGTGGTTTTAGGAACATCAATAAACCCACGCTCGGTTACTTCAATTTTAATTTGTTCTGCGCGTACAGAATGTTCCCTGGTTTTATTGGTAATAAGTGCAATCAGGCGGGAAGAATGGAAATCGACGGCTGACAGATTAATCGAAATATAAAGATGCGGCCATGCTGCTAAGAATTCTCCTAGATCATTAAAGACTTCATCAACGACATAATCGGTAACCCGCTCAATCATTCCTTCTTTCTCTGCCAGCGGAATAAATTCCGCCGGGCTCATTACCGGACCATTAAAACCCGGCCAGCGCAATAATGCTTCAGCGCCTACGCATTGGCCGTTTTTGATATCAATAATGGGCTGGTAATGAAGTTCAAGCTGGTGTTTGGTTAATGCTCTGTGCAGCATTCGTCGTGGAGAGTTAAACTCCTGCCGTGTTCGCGACCACATCAATAAAATAATAATGCTACAAATCATGCCTAACGGCAGTGTTAATGTCGCCTGATGATAAAGATACTGAAAATAAGTGTCGCTGGAGGTCGAAACAATGATTGCAATGGGACGTTTATCAGAATGGTCTATTGTGTAAAAACGACCATTCTCTTGAAAAGTAAGGTCATTTTTACGGACGAGCTTATCCAGCGTTTGTAGATCGGCCTGATCACTGACGGAAAAAAAGAGACCCGTTACCGTATCGTAAATACCATAAGCCAGCGTGCTGTCGTCTGACATCACCTCGCTGTAGGAAAGCGGATTGACTACCGCGACATAATTTCCTTTCTGCATATAGACCATTTTATATCCGGGATAAAATGGCGTATCACGATAGTAATAAATAGAGATGGCTGGCTTTTTTTTATACTCGGGAGGCGAAATAGCATACGATTGCGTAGGGTAAAAAGCTGTCGAGCATAAAAACTGTTCGCCGCGCGCGTATATTAAATCGGCAACATACAGGCTACCGCGAATGATATTGAGCATGTAGCTACGATGCTCAGGGGAACAAACTTGACCGTGATATTTCTCAGCGGCGCTTCGGGCCAGGTCGACTTGTCCGATAACCCGTTCAGTTTTATCTAAAGCAAGTTGCGCAAAAGAACGAAGATGGATACCTGTTTCTTTTACTGCACGGATGTGCGCAAACCATAGCGACAGCATCACCGGTAGGAGCACTACCATGATGATCCCGACGACTCTCAGCATCTTACGCTGCGCGCTATGATTCATTTCCGCCTATATCCCTGCATTTAGTGTGCCTGTAATGAAGGCAGGATGCTTTGATAAACAGGTGATTACGTTGCATGAATCATACGACATTAGCAACTTACTTTTTTCATTAAAAACCTAATATTTGGTTATGACGATAATATTTGCCCGTAAGGCAAACTAAAAGTATGCGTTGTGTTTATATTAAGGAAAATATTTATCCAGTCGCCAGTCAGGGTTTTTAGTTTACGCAACAGACAATAGTTGATTAAGTCAAACTCTCCGCAGGATAAAAAAAAGACAGGCCGATCGGGTATTTTTTCATCTATTGCATAGCCATCCGGAAGGAAGCCGGGAATATTTATAAAATTGCTTCTGCAATCACAGTTCGGCTACGCCCGGTACGCTTCGCATCGTACAGCGCATCGTCCGCAAGCGTAAGCAAAACTGAAGTATCGGACACCCCTCCGGTGACAAACACAACACCTGCGCTAAAGGATAAGGTTATCTTTTCATCCCCGTTAAAAAGCGGTTTATCGACCAGCGCAGCGCGAATTTTTTGGCTAAAACGCAGCGCAGTCTGACTGTCAGTTTGCGGTAATAAAATCAGAAATTCCTCTCCTCCCAGACGACCTAACGCGCAGTCCGGCGTGCTGAGCTCACGGATTTTCTCGCAGAAATGGCGCAGTGCCGCATCGCCTGTTAGGTGGCCCCAGCGATCGTTGATGTTTTTAAAATGGTCCAGGTCCAACATGAGGATACTGAAATGACTATCGGGATCTCCCGGTTCACAGGCGGCAAGCGCCTCTCTGAACTGCCGTAATATAGAGAACCTATTAAAGCACCCCGTCAGGTCATCAGTCGTCGCTTTCACCGCCAGTTGCTGCTCGGCCTTCTTACGTTCGGTAATGTCCAGCCCGATACTGAGAATGGATTTATCCGGGAGCAAAATATTTGACCACAATACGGTTAATACTTCGCCCGTGCGCCTTACCGGATGCCATTCATACATATCGACAGCAGGCGAAGCGCTGACAGAAGCCCGGACCTTATGACGGACCTCATCATCAGGGAAAAATAATGCTAATGGATCAGGTTGACAGTTTAACTCCTCAATTGACCAACCAAACAGCCGTTCGCACTCCCCATTCCATAATATACAGCGGTTGTTTTTATCAAATGAATTCATTAATACAGGGGCACGATCAAATAAGACTTTATATTGCGCAACAATGCGATGCATTTCTCTGGTCATGCGCTCTTTAGCAATAATACCGGCGAGATAATCTTTTAATTTCTCGACAAGAATGATCACCACACTTTTAATGATACTCATTGAAAATAACGGCTGCGGAAACGCCAGGAAGAAATATCCCTCTACCCCATGAGCGCTTGAAATTAATTTACAGAGAATACCGCCATGGAATTTATCAGCAGCATGGTGAGTAGGAGAAAATAATATTGTACCAACCTGCCGTCGCCAACAGATAACACGCCACGCATGTTGATTGCGCCGCAATTGCGACTGTTCCAGAAAGGTTTGCGCATCGCCCAGGGTGCATGGAATCTGCCCCGCGCTCTCATGCTGGAAATCTCCATCCTGCTCTACCACAACCCAGGAGAGCGTTGAACCTACGGCACTATTAATTGCCTGTAAAATTTCTTTTAGCGTGCGTTGTGCACTGAAGCATGGCATCAACTTCGCCAGGATAGTAAGCGCCACCGCGCCATCATCCACAGGAATGGCGGTATTTTCTTTTTTCATTTTTTTTCAGTCACAGATGATTAAACACCGGACCATACCCACAATGAGCTGTACAGGAAAAACGAAAAGCTAAATTCCGATGACCAACGCTGATTTACAAAAAATGCAGCGAAATGCGTTTAAAAGACGCCAGCTGAGGATATATCCATGCAGATCAGAAATCTGAAAAGTGACATTCAGATATATATAGCTATTCGATCAAGAATAATCGATGTTCCGAAAAGTGCCAACCCAGGCAAAATAGGCAAAAAATCATAAAGTGACTATCTTTTTGAATTTATTAGCATTCTTATTCTTCATAGCAAAACGCTATCATCACGCCCGGTTAACCCCTACGCCCTCTAACAAAATGCCCCTTTGCACAGAAAATTTTGCTCATTTGCACACTGGCGAATAAAAGAACAAATGTGATATAGTTCACACATTCTTGAGACAGGGAACACTGTTTCAATGTAGAACGTTACTTCTGCAGATTTTCTGCGCCTGCACACATCGCTCAGGCTCATGGCGTCACCCACCTGTGCCTGAAAGTTTTCTTTCGAGGATCGTTTTCATGGCTACATTAACCACCAGTGTCGTTCTTCTTCGTTGGCAGATACTGAGTGCAGTGCTGATGTTTATGGCCAGCACATTGAACATTCGCTTTCGTAAAGCAGATTATATTGGTCTGGCTGTGATAAGCAGCGGCCTTGGTCTGGTAGCAGCCTGCTGGTTTGCAACGGGCCTGCTGGGCATTACGATGGTCGATGTCCATGCCGTCTGGCACAACGTCATCAATATCATGACGGAGATGTCAGAGAAATCTTCCCCCGAATGGCCGATGGTGATTACCTGACAGTAAACCCTTCTTTAGTAAAAAAGCTCCCGCGTGGAGCTTTTTTATTGTCAAAAATCCGCTGACACGAAAAGAGACAAATAACGTCGGCGGGTAACAAAAAACCCCGCAGTGCGGGGTTTTTGTCGATACGTTTCCCATACGGGTCGCGCTGATAAGGCCGATGGCCTGCACTCAGAACGGAATATCGTCGTCGAAGTCCATCGGCGGTTCGTTAGACGGTGCCGGCGCAGACTGCTGTGGGCGAGACTGCGCGCCGCCGCTGAACTGGTTACCGCCCTGCGGCTGCTGAGGTTGGCCCCAACCGCCCTGCTGGCCCTGGCCGCCGCCCATATTGCCGCCAGCCGGAGCACCGCCACCCTGACGGCCACCGAGCATCTGCATGGTGCCGCCCACGTTAACCACGACTTCGGTGGTGTATTTCTCGGCACCGGACTGATCGGTCCATTTGCGGGTACGCAGTTGACCCTCAATGTAGACCTGAGAACCTTTACGCAGGTACTCACCGGCCACTTCTGCCAGTTTGCCGAACAGCACAACGCGGTGCCATTCAGTCTGCTCTTTCATTTCACCGGTCGCTTTATCACGCCAGGATTCGGAAGTCGCCAGCGTAATGTTGGCCACTGCACCACCACTCGGCATATAGCGTACTTCCGGGTCCTGGCCCAGATTACCGACGAGAATCACCTTGTTTACGCCTCTGCTGGCCATGATCGTGTCTCCTGAAAACATTTCTAAATAGTGTAAGCGCGGGAGTGTACCATTTCCATGCGACATGTTCATAGCTGCGAAGGATCTTCCAGAGTTGTCGCGCGGACTCAACATTGTTGCACATCCCCTCTGAATTTGCATTCCAATACTGTATATCCAGCCAGTTTAAATTGTGTCATAATTAGCCGTTTCTGACCGCTGGTTGTCCTTCCAATCGACCAGGCATGCCGAGTTATTACCGGGAAAGGTGAATGGATAAGATCGAAGTACGGGGCGCGCGCACCCATAATCTCAAAAACATCAACCTCGTCATTCCACGCGACAAATTGATTGTCGTTACCGGTCTGTCGGGTTCGGGTAAATCGTCACTGGCTTTCGACACTCTGTATGCCGAAGGGCAGCGTCGCTACGTTGAGTCTCTTTCCGCTTATGCCCGTCAGTTTCTTTCGCTGATGGAAAAGCCTGACGTTGACCACATTGAAGGGCTCTCTCCTGCTATTTCTATCGAGCAGAAGTCGACCTCGCATAACCCGCGTTCCACCGTCGGGACCATTACCGAAATTCACGACTATCTGCGTCTGTTGTTTGCTCGCGTAGGTGAACCGCGCTGCCCGGACCATGACGTTCCGCTGGCGGCACAGACCGTGAGCCAGATGGTCGACAATGTGCTGGCGCAGCCGGAAGGCAAACGTCTGATGCTGCTGGCGCCGGTAATCAAAGAACGTAAAGGTGAACACACCAAAACGCTGGAAAACCTGGCAAGCCAGGGTTATATCCGCGCGCGTATTGACGGTGAAGTCTGCGACCTTTCCGATCCGCCGAAGCTGGAGCTGCAAAAGAAACACACCATTGAAGTCGTGATTGACCGCTTTAAAGTGCGCGAGGATCTGGCGCAGCGTCTGGCAGAGTCCTTCGAAACGGCGCTGGAGCTTTCCGGTGGCACGGCAGTGGTCGCCGACATGGACGATCCCAAAGCCGAAGAGCTGCTTTTCTCGGCCAACTTCGCCTGCCCGATTTGCGGCTACAGCATGCGCGAGCTGGAACCGCGCCTGTTCTCGTTCAACAACCCGGCAGGCGCCTGCCCGACCTGTGACGGGCTCGGCGTGCAGCAGTATTTCGACCCTGACCGCGTGATTCAGAACCCCGAGCTGTCGCTGGCGGGTGGCGCAATTCGCGGCTGGGATCGCCGTAACTTCTACTATTTCCAGATGCTGAAATCGCTGGCGGACCACTACAAATTTGATGTGGAAGCGCCGTGGGACAGCCTCAGCCCAACCGTGCATAAAGTGGTGCTGTTCGGGTCCGGCAAAGAGAGTATTGAATTCAAGTACATGAACGATCGTGGCGATACCTCCGTGCGCCGCCATCCGTTCGAAGGCGTGCTGCACAATATGGAACGTCGCTATAAAGAGACGGAATCCAGCGCGGTACGCGAAGAGCTGGCGAAATTTATCAGCAACCGTCCCTGCGCCACTTGCGACGGTACGCGCCTGCGCCGCGAGGCCCGCCATGTTTTCGTTGAAAATACGCCGCTGCCGACCATCTCGGACATGAGCATCGGTCACGCTATGGACTTCTTCAATAACCTGAAGCTGTCCGGCCAGCGCGCGAAAATCGCTGAAAAAGTACTCAAAGAGATTGGCGATCGCCTGAAATTCCTGGTGAACGTCGGTCTGAATTACCTGACGCTTTCCCGTTCCGCGGAAACCCTTTCCGGCGGTGAGGCTCAACGTATCCGTCTGGCAAGCCAGATTGGCGCAGGTCTGGTGGGCGTCATGTATGTGCTGGATGAGCCGTCAATCGGCCTGCATCAGCGTGATAACGAACGTCTGCTCGGTACGCTGATCCACCTGCGTAATCTCGGCAACACGGTCATCGTGGTCGAACATGATGAAGATGCCATTCGCGCCGCAGATCATGTGATCGATATTGGCCCCGGCGCAGGGGTGCATGGTGGTCAGGTCGTCGCCGAAGGCCCGCTGGAGGCGATTATGGCAGTGCCTGAATCCCTCACCGGGCAGTATATGAGCGGCAAACGCCAGATCGCCGTCCCGAAAAATCGCGTTAAAGCCGATCCGGAAAAAGTGCTTAAACTGACGGGCGCGCGCGGCAATAACCTGAAAGACGTGACGCTGACGCTACCGGTAGGGCTGTTCACCTGTATTACCGGTGTTTCCGGTTCGGGTAAATCTACCCTGATTAACGACACGCTGTTCCCGATCGCTCAGCGCCAGTTAAACGGTGCCACCATCGCCGAACCCGCGCCTTATCGTGATATTCAGGGGCTGGAACATTTCGACAAAGTGATCGATATCGACCAGAGCCCGATTGGCCGTACGCCACGTTCCAATCCGGCGACCTATACCGGCGTTTTCACCCCAGTTCGTGAACTGTTTGCCGGCGTGCCGGAATCCCGTTCGCGCGGCTACACCCCAGGGCGTTTCAGTTTTAACGTCCGTGGTGGACGCTGCGAAGCCTGTCAGGGTGATGGCGTAATCAAAGTTGAGATGCACTTCCTGCCGGATATCTACGTGCCGTGCGACCAGTGCAAAGGCAAGCGCTATAACCGCGAAACGCTGGAGATTAAATACAAAGGCAAAACCATCCATGAAGTGCTGGATATGACCATCGAAGAAGCCCGTGAATTCTTTGATGCCGTCCCGGCGCTGGCGCGCAAGCTGCAAACATTGATGGACGTGGGCCTGACGTACATCCGTCTGGGTCAGTCAGCCACCACGCTTTCCGGCGGTGAGGCGCAGCGCGTGAAGCTGGCGCGCGAGCTGTCGAAACGTGGCACCGGCCAAACGCTCTATATTCTGGATGAACCGACCACCGGCCTGCACTTTGCCGATATTCAGCAACTGCTGGACGTTCTGCACCAGTTGCGTGACCAGGGCAATACCATCGTGGTCATTGAGCATAACCTGGACGTCATCAAAACCGCAGACTGGATTGTCGATCTCGGTCCGGAAGGCGGCAGCGGAGGCGGGGAAATTCTCGTGTCCGGCACACCAGAAACCGTCGCCGAGTGTGAAGCCTCACACACGGCGCGATTCCTGAAACCGATGCTGAAATAATCTTCCGGGCTGATTACGCCCTGGATGATGCGGAGTAAAGCTGTTGCCTGATCTGTTCAGGCAACAGTTCTATCGCCTGTTTGTATGAGGCGTCCACAAGGTAGTAAATCTGTGAATCCGGGAGCGAGCCGTCGAGATAGACGGTGCTCCAGTGCGCTTTGTTCAGGTGTTTGCTTGGGCGCACGTCGCTATGCTGCTGACGCAGTAATTCAGCCAGTTCCGGGCTGGTTTTCAAGGACGCTGCCGGGCGGCCTTCCACCTCTTTCACCATCGCAAACAGCACGTCAGACACTTTTATCTGCGTGGCCTTCCAGTCGCTGTGTACGCTCTGCTCTGCACCCGGCTTCGCCATGCAATACTGCAATAACTCCGAAATTGTCATCTTTATTCCCCTTGTAGCGTCGCGATGATTTTTCGCGAACCGCCGTGGATACGATGCTCTCCCAGCCAAATCCCCTGCCACGTCCCAAGCTGAACGCGCCCCCTGGCGACAGGAAGTAATAACGACACACCCAGCATGGAAGACTTGATATGCGAAGGCATATCGTCCGCGCCTTCGTAGTCATGCTCGTAGTGGGCGTTATCCGGCACCGCTCGCAGAAAATGCTGCTCCATATCGTGACGTACGGTGGGGTCACAGTTTTCATTGAGGGTGAGAGAAGCGGAAGTATGCTGGAGGAGCAGATGCAACAAGCCTGTTCTGATGCGGGACAGATCGCGGATCTGCCCCAGCACCTCATCAGTGATCAGATGAAACCCCCGGGGTTTTGCCCCGAGAACAAGAGTCTGTTGATACCGCATCTGCTGCTTCCTTTTAAAAGACGAATCTTTTTAAGTGTGCAGCAAGTCGGCGAAAGGTAAAACCCGACAGAACAGATTTGCTTAAAAAAACAACAATTCAATCTTAATATTCGGAATTTACGATCACCTCTTCACCAAACGCCCCGGCTTGTGGCAGCGGGCGGTAGGTTGAATTCGAAGCGCGCAGGATACGTATCGGGCGGGCTTCACTCCCTTTCGCCGCCGTAATGTCTTCATCCGAATCGCCGTAAAAGATTTTGATTTGCTTGTCGGCCAGCCACTGCGTCTTGCTGTTTTGCCCGTCTTTCACCCCGGCAAAAATCACCGGATTCATATTCGCCGCCGGAATCAAAAAATCATCCTGCAAGGTTTTGGTCACGCTTTCCGTCGCCGTCTGCGTGCGTCCGGTAATGAAGTAAATGCTGTCGCCGCGTTTCACATGTAGCGCGATCAGCGCCCGCGCGATCTCTTTTGGAATACTGAACTCATCCCAGCCGTTGTTCATTTTCTCCCAGAACTCCGGGTTCTGGAGATAGGCTTCACTATCCGGGGAGTACATTTTTTTACCGCGCCAGAAGCCGGGGCTGGAAAACAGGACCGTATCGTCGATATCAAACCCGACGGCCATCGGTGGGCGGTCCACCAGGCTGTGTTCGATCTGTGCGACGGAGACCCAGTGAATGGGCGCTTGTTCGGCCAGTTTGGCAACGTTGGTGCCTGTGCTATCCGGAGTCGGCGTAGAAGCCTGAGCAAAGAAAGCACCGGTGAGCGAAAACGATAAGCAGAGGGCTAATGTGAACTTTCGCATGTTTATCCCTAAATTTTCAGTCCGTTATTGTCAGATAGCGTGCTAAGCATCAAAAAGCTCTCTGACCATACCCTCAGGGACGGGTGAAAGGAAGGCGTTTCTGCGGTTTCATCATCATAAACCGGAATATTTGTAGCAGGATCGCGCCATTTTCCTCCCTGACGGGAGGAAAATATGCGTCGTTTACATTACAGCAGCAAATGCCTGAGCAACGCGATGCACATTGCGGCTATTAAGCCCGGCAACGCACATACGCCCACTGGCAATGAGGTAGACACCAAACTCTTCACGCAGACGATCAACTTGTGCAGCACTCAGACCGGTGTAGCTGAACATGCCGCGCTGTTTAAGCAGATAGTCAAAGTTTCGCCCCGGAACGGCCTCTTTCAGCACGTTCACCAGCTCCTGACGCATAGCCAGAATGCGTGTACGCATTGTCTCGACCTCTGCCAGCCATGAGGCTTTCAGCGCCGTATCGCCGAGCACCGTCGCAACAACCTGCGCACCGAAATTCGGCGGACTGGAGTAGTTACGACGCACCGTCGCTTTCAACTGCCCCAGGACGCGAGAGGCCGTTTCCGCATCTTCGCAGACAATGGAGAGACCGCCTACGCGCTCGCCATAGAGTGAGAAAATTTTGGAGAACGAGTTGCTAACCAGCGCCGGTAAACCCGCATCAGCAATCGCCCGGATCGCATAGGCGTCTTCTTCCATACCGCCGCCAAAGCCCTGGTAGGCAATGTCGAGGAAAGGAATCAGGTTGCGGGCTTTCAGCACGTTTACCACTTCATCCCACTGCGCATTCGTTAAATCTGAACCGGTTGGGTTGTGGCAGCACGGATGCAGCAAAACGATGCTCTTCTCCGGCAGGGTAGCGAGTTTTTCCAGCAGCGCGGTAACGCGCACGCCATTGGTTTCACTGTCGAACCAGGGATAGGTGCTGACCTTAAAGCCCGCGCCTTCAAAAATGGCGACATGGTTTTCCCAGGTGGGATCGCTGACCCACACACCGGAATCCGGGAAGTAGCGTTTCAGGAAATCAGCACCCACTTTGAGCGCACCGGAGCCGCCTAGTGTCTGGATCGTTGCAACGCGTTTTTGCGCCACCACCGGATGTTCAGCACCAAACAATAGCGGCACGATGGTGTGGCGATAAGTAGTCAGACCTTCCATCGGCAGATAGAGAGACGCACCCTGCGGCTGGGCATTGAGGCGGGCTTCCGCTTCGGCAACAGCCTGTAGCTGCGGGATGATGCCATCTTCGTTGTAATACAACCCGATGCTGAGGTTAACTTTGTCGCTGCGCGGGTCTTCTTTAAAACGCTCCATCAGGCTAAGGATGGGGTCGCCAGCGTAGGCGTCAACTTTTTGAAACACGAGGTGGTTCTCCAGGTTTACAGTAGGAAGGATAAGACACAATAAACCGGAAGCGAGAGAAGGTCGAGCGGGATGTGTGTACTGCGTTTGGGCAGTGTCGTCTGATGCCCTCACCCCGGCCCTCTCCCACAGGGAGAGGGAGAAAACCAAACGCCTGCGCGGGCAAAATCATATCCCGGACAGGGCGCTTGCGCCGCATCCGGGGAGAGTCGACGCTGCGTTAATCGACGTATTTCAGGGCAGCGCGCGATGTCAGGCGCGTAATTAATTCATAGGCACTGATCCCGGTGGCTTCCGCAATGCGCTCGACGGGTAAACCTTCCCCCCAAAACACTACCGGGTCTCCGGCGGTATCTTGCGCATCCGGGCCCAAATCGACGCAAATCATATCCATCGCCACCCGACCAACAATCGGGACTTCGCGACCGTTAACCAGCACAGGCGTACCAGACGGCACCGAACGCGGATAACCATCGCCATAGCCCATCGCCACCACCCCAAGGCGCGTGTCGCGCTCACTCACCCAAGTTCCGCCATAACCGACCGCATCACCCGCTTTATGCTCGCGCACGGCAATCAGGCTGGAGGTCAACGTCATCGCGGGCTGGAAGCCAAAATCTTCCCCCCATGGATGGCGATCAAGCGGCGAAACACCATACAGAATGATGCCGGGGCGCACCCAGTCAAAATGGGCCTGCGGCCACAGCAGCGTGCCACCGGATGCAGCAAGAGAACGTTGCCCCGGCTTGCCGTCGCTAAAGGTGGTGAAGATATCGAGCTGACGTTCTGTCACACCACAGTCCGGCTCATCGGCACGGGCAAAGTGGCTGACAATATTCACCGGCTGGCGCACATTTTTGCACTGGCTCAGACGCTGGTAAAACGCCTCGGCCTCAGACGGGTGAAAGCCCAGGCGGTGCATACCGGTATCAAGCTTCATCCACACGGTAACAGGCTCATCCAGATGCGCCGCTTCCAGCGCCGTGAGTTGTTCCACGCTATGTACCACCGTATCAAGATGGTTAGCAGAAACCAGAGGGAGCTCGTCACCGGTAAAAAACCCTTCGAGCAAGAGGATGCGATGGGTAATGCCCCCCTCACGCAGGCGAAGGGCCTCTTCGAGACGGGCGACGCCGAAAGCGTCGGCATCGGGGAGCGTTCGCGCGGTCTCAAGAAGACCGTGTCCGTAGGCGTTCGCTTTCACAATCGCAACCAGGCGGCTGGCGGGAGCCAGTTCGCGCAGACGTTGAAGGTTGTGTCGCAGAGCGCGGCGGTTGACTACAACAGTTGCCGCTTGCATTTGAATTCCTTGCCTTTAAGAAAAATAAACCATCCTCTAAATCATTTGAGTTGCAGCAAGGCGGCAAGGCCATGCATCTCCGGGGACGTAGCCAACACCGCTGTAGCTCAAAGGATGACGAGGATTATTCGTCGTCGTATTGTGGACCCGCATAATTATCAAAACGCGACCACTGTCCGTTAAAGGTCAAACGTACCGTACCGATCGGGCCGTTACGTTGCTTACCAATAATGATTTCAGCGATCCCTTTTAAGTCGCTGTTTTCGTGATAAACCTCATCACGATAAATAAACATGATCAAGTCGGCGTCCTGCTCGATGGAGCCGGATTCACGCAGGTCGGAGTTGACCGGGCGTTTATCCGCACGCTGTTCCAGTGAGCGGTTAAGCTGCGACAGCGCAACAACCGGCACCTGCAGCTCTTTCGCCAGTGCTTTCAGAGAGCGGGATATCTCCGCGATCTCCAGGGTACGGTTGTCGGACAGCGACGGCACGCGCATCAGTTGCAGGTAGTCGATCATGATAAGCCCAATGCCGCCATGCTCACGGGCAACACGTCGGGCACGGGAACGCACCTCGGTCGGCGTCAGGCCGGACGAGTCATCAATATAGATATTGCGTTTTTCCAGCAGGATGCCCATGGTGCCGGAAATACGGGCCCAGTCCTCGTCATCAAGCTGACCGGTACGAATGCGCGTCTGGTCCACACGTGACAGAGAGGCCAGAGAACGCATCATAATCTGCTCTGAGGGCATCTCAAGACTGAAGACGAGAACCGGTTTATCCTGCAACATCGCCGCGTTTTCAACGAGGTTCATCGCAAAGGTGGTTTTCCCCATGGATGGACGCGCGGCGACAATGATCAGGTCCGATGGCTGTAGACCCGCCGTTTTCTTGTTGAGGTCATCGTAGCCCGTATTCACGCCAGTAACGCCGTCGTGAGGCTGCTGGAACAGCAGCTCAATACGCGCAACGGTCGCCTCAAGCACATCCGCGATGTTTTTCGGGCCTTCGTCTTTATTGGCGCGGCTTTCCGCAATTTTGAAAACCCGTGACTCAGCAAGATCGAGCAGGTCTTCACTGGTGCGCCCCTGAGGGTCGAAACCCGCATTGGCGATCTCATTGGCAACGGAGATCATCTCGCGCACAACTGCACGTTCACGCACGATGTCTGCGTAAGCGCTGATGTTCGCCGCACTTGGCGTGTTTTTGGACAGTTCAGCCAGATAAGCAAAGCCGCCGACAATATCCAACTGCCCTTGCAGTTCCAGCGATTCTGCCAGCGTAATCAGGTCAATGGGTTTACCCATCTCCTGTAGACGGTGCATCTCAGTAAAGATATGGCGATGCGGGCGGGTGTAGAAGTCATCCGCCACAACGCGCTCGGCAACATCGTCCCAGCGCTCGTTATCCAGCATTAAACCGCCCAACACCGACTGTTCCGCTTCAATGGAATGGGGCGGCACTTTCATCCCCTCGACCTGAAAATCGCGGGGTTCAGTCTGTTTGTTGAAGGGTTTATTTCCTGCCATAGTGAATGGAGTTACCAACGTAATGAATGGTTCGAAAGATTATCATTCGGGAGGAAGCATGGCGACAAGAATTGAATTTCACAAGCATGGTGGCCCTGAGGTATTGCAAGCTGTCGAGTTTAATCCCACCGATCCGGCGGAAAATGAAGTCCAGGTCGAAAACAAAGCCATAGGGATTAATTATATCGACACCTACATTCGCAGTGGGCTGTATCCACCCCCGTCATTGCCGAGTGGCCTGGGGACCGAGGCGGCGGGCGTGGTCAGCAAAGTGGGTTCTGGCGTCAAACATGTCAAAGCGGGCGATCGCGTGGTGTACGCCCAATCCGGGCTTGGTGCCTACAGCTCCGTGCACAATGTTCTGGCAGACAAAGTCGCTATTCTGCCCAATGCCATCTCGTTCGAGCAGGCGGCGGCCTCCTTCCTGAAAGGGCTCACTGTCTTTTATCTGCTGCGCAAAACGTACGAAATTAAACCTGATGAAGCATTCCTGTTCCATGCGGCGGCGGGTGGCGTAGGGCTGATTGCCTGCCAGTGGGCGAAGGCGCTGGGGGCAAAATTGATCGGTACTGTCGGCTCCGCGCAGAAAGCACAGCGGGCCTTACAGGCTGGCGCATGGCAGGTGATTAACTATCGCGAAGAAAACATTGTTGAGCGCGTAAAAGAGATAACCAACGGGAAAAAAGTCCGTGTCGTGTATGACTCGGTGGGTAAAGACACCTGGGAAGACTCCCTCGATTGCCTGCAGCGCCGTGGCCTGATGGTGAGCTTTGGTAACGCCTCCGGGCCGGTATCAGGCGTCAACCTGGGTATTCTCAACCAGAAAGGTTCGCTGTATGCGACCCGCCCTTCCCTCAACGGCTACGTAACAAATCGCGAGGAGCTTGAAGAGGCCAGCAATGAGCTGTTCTCGCTGATTGCCAGCGGCGTGATCAAAGTGGAAGTGGCGCAATCGCAGAAATTTGCCCTCACCGACGCACGACGCGCACACGAGGTTCTGGAAAACCGCGCAACGCAAGGGTCGAGCCTGTTGATTCCGTAAATTCACATTGCAGGCAGGCGGCGAGAGCGTGAATGCCCGCGCGCTTATTCAAGGCAGTGACCGGGATGAATGAGCGCAGGTAATGCATCTGCGGCCTGAAGGATGGCATCGATAGAAAGAATTAGGGCTTCCCGAAGGAAGCCCATTCTTTTTTTAGTTCGGCTGTATGTAGGGTACAGCTCGATGAATTCGTTAACGCGGCGATAGTGACAGATTTGATAAGTAAATCCTATTCGGTTCTTAGCAAAGCGCCCGGAAAAGTGTCGAGGTTGTGATCAAGTACTCAATACTTTAGTAACGCCAACGGTTATTGCGCTGATATTGAGGAATTTTTGGCGTTTTGACTGTCCGGATAATCCACACCACCGCAACCGCCAGTAACAACCAGGGCAACAGTTTGATCATCAACGCAAAAAGGCCGCCCAAAAACATCACTGCGGTTGCCACCAGCAGTGCCGCCAGAATACCCAGCAATGAAACACCGGTGGCGAGTAGCACAACAAAAAAGCCGATAACAAACAGTAATTCCAACATGGCGCGCTCCTGGTAAACAGATAATGGCATCGGGACGATGACTTACCAAATTCATTACAAGAAGCGTGCCACATTTAGTTTATTGATTTCTAAAAGAAAAGGCTCCGCATGGTGATGCAGAGCCTGGTGAATTTGACCATTTTTTAGCGAAATTATTCGCGGTTTGCCACAAGACTCAGCGCGTGTTCCAGCACTGCGACGTCGGCCCCGGCTTTATGTGCGTTTTCGCTCAGATAGCGACGCCACTGGCGCGCCCCTGGGATCCCCTGGAACAGGCCCAGCATATGGCGGGTAATATGCCCGAGGTAGGTCCCCTGCTGCAGTTCACGCTCAATATAGGGATACATTGCCCGAACCACCGCTACAGGATCCGCATCCACCGCATCCGCGCCGTATATTTCCCGATCAACACGCGCCAGAATGCCCGGATTCTGATACGCCTCGCGTCCAACCATCACACCATCCATATGCTCCAGGTGGGTTTTGGCCGCCTCCAGCGAAGTGATACCGCCATTAATCGACATGGTGAGATGCGGGAAATCGCGTTTAAGCTGGTAGACACGTGGGTAGTCCAGCGGGGGGATTTCACGGTTTTCTTTCGGGCTTAAGCCAGAAAGCCAGGCTTTACGCGCATGGATGATAAACATCTCACATTCGCCCCTGCCGGAAACCGTGCTGATAAAATCGCAGAGAAATTCGTAGCTGTCCTGATCGTCAATGCCGATGCGGGTTTTCACCGTCACCGGAATGGATACCACGTCGCGCATCGCTTTGACGCAATCGGCTACCAGTTGCGCATTGCCCATCAGGCACGCGCCGAACATGCCGTTCTGCACGCGATCGGACGGGCAACCTACGTTCAGGTTGATCTCATCATAACCGCGCTGTTCTGCCAGTTTCGCGCAATGCGCAAGCTGCGCCGGATCACTCCCCCCCAACTGCAATGCTACCGGGTGTTCTTCTTCGCTGTATGCCAGATAGTCGCCCTTGCCATGAATAATAGCTCCCGTCGTCACCATTTCTGTATAGAGCAGCGTATGGCGTGAAAGCAGGCGCAGGAAATAGCGGCAATGGCGGTCCGTCCAGTCGAGCATCGGCGCAATGGAGAAACGGTGAGCAGGATAAGCAGCAGGCTGATTTTCTGGCGACATGGCGAATAAATAGGCTTTAGGTAAAAAAGGGGCGCTACTATAGCACAGAGAATCGCCGTCGGGCAGCGAGGACATTAGTGTAATTATTGTACTGCACATAATGGCACACATTCTGTTTTCTGACTGTTATTTGCTCATCCCTTTAGCTAAAATATACCCATATGGATATAAAAAATCGCAAGGATAACGCGAATGAAGCCACTGTATTGGGTGGGGAGCAGCAAAAAAGATCTTCAGTCTCTGCCGGAGGATGTTCAGGATGTTTTTGGTTATGCGTTGCATCTCGCACAAGACGGAGGTAAGCATCCCCAGACAAAACCGTTAAAAGGATTTGGGGGCGTAGGTGTGCTGGAGGTGGTCGAAGACTATTGCACCGATACTTATCGCGCGGTTTATACCCTGAAATTCAGACAGGCGGTCTATGTGCTACATGCATTTCAGAAGAAGTCGTCATCCGGTATGCAAACCCCCAAATCTGATATAGAAAAAATTCGAGAACGTCTTAAGGCAGCAGAAGCCCATGCCAGAGGAGCATAATATGAGCCAGAATATCGATATCAGCAGCGGCAATGTTTATGCCGACATTGGACTGGACAATGCGGATGAAATGCAGGTTAAAGCGCAGCTTGCTACCACCATTGGCAATATCATTAAAAGTCGTCGTCTTACTCAGGTGGAGGCGGCAAAGTTATTGGGGATGACACAGCCCAGGCTATCAAATATGCTGCGCGGCCAATTTCGCGGCATAAGTGAAGTAAAAATGCTTGAATGTCTGACACGCTTAGGGCGCGATGTTCAAATTGTGGTTGGGCGCCCGCGCCGTACCCCGGGACGTATGAAGGTGGTTTTTGCCTGAGCACAAAGAAAAACCGGAGGCGCAAGGCCTCCGATTGTGCATCAGAATGTCATGCTCAACTGCGCACCGGCACCCCAGGTTTTGTTCTCACCCACTAACCCCATTAAATCAACGTGCACGCGGTTAAATGGCGCAAAACCGACACCGCCGGTGAAGACGTTGCTTTCATCGCCTTTGACATCAGCGCGATAACCGGCACGAACCGCCAGCCAACTCAGAGGGCGAACCTCCGCACCGACGCCAACAAACTGCGAGTTTTTCTCGCTCTTAAAGCCTTTGGTTTCCGTCAGATCACCATCAGCGCTTAGCGTCAGCAGATCGTTATGCCACGCCGCACCCGCGGTGACTAATGGGCTGATTTGGTAGGTATCTTTGTAGTTTTTAACCTCACCGGTTCTGCCATTGGTGATAAATACATCTTTGGTGTCGATGTTACGCGAGACCAGGTTTTGTCCACTCAGACCGACGGTGACGTTATCTGTTAAATCTGCCGCCAGGCCAACATCAATGTTAAAGCCCGTGTCGTCCTTGCGGTACTTACTGTTGTTCCATTGGTTTTTGTCGTAATCATAAATCGAGGTGGTGTAGTTATAGATCCACGACTTTTGCAGTTTTGGCGTAACGCCCACAGAAAGCGGAACACCGCCCACGTCAAACTGGTGCGCCATGGCGATACCAAAATCCGTAATGATGGCCGCACGGCCTGATGCCGTGGAGTTAAGATTTTTTGTGATTTCGCCTGAGCCATTAGGTGAGAGTACGGCCCCCAGGGCAACGCCCGTGGCTACCGTATCACTGTTCTGGATATTGCGAAGATAGGTGATATCGTCCTGATCAATATTCGAATTAACGCGGGCGTGCGCGTAACCTTTGGTCACAAAGGCAACAGATAACACATCGTTAGGAATCGTGACGGCGATACCGGCCCCGGCATTCGCACTCGCGGTTTTACCATCCAGATAATCAAGCGAATCCGCCAGATCTTTTGCCGCTGACTGGAACTGATCAACAGTACTAACAGGGTTAAGCAGCACTTCCCGCAGAGTGAGGTTATTAACTATGTCCTTGTAATAATCGATCTTATTACTGATATCATCAATTTCATCACGCAGGTTGTCCTCATCAGTTATCCGCGCACCCACGGTCGGTAAGATGACCGTAACATTGTCTTCCGGTTTTGCTTTTGCCAGCAACGCCGGGTTAATGAATGCACCACTGCCGTAATTTGCGGAGGCAACACCTGTTCCCCCCATCGCATCATTACGTGCCTCTGCCCAGGTATTTGCCGCTCCGGCTTGCTTTGCCACGAAAAAGGAGACAGCGATAGCGACCACCGAAAGTTTAAGATTGTTTTTCACAGTATGCGTCTCGTAATCAAATGAGTTTTATGACCCTGTTAGTTGTGACATGGACAGGGAGGCTCTATTGCTGCGAATAACATCCAAAAAATATCCTATTTCTACTGAATGTAATAAAGCGTTACAGAAGATGTTGTTATATGAAGTGACCAACAATATTTATAGAAGACGCATAGCGATTGCGAAAGGTGAAGGCGCGGTCGTGATCTCGGCGTTTAGTACAGAACATGGTAAAGTGGGGGTTAATATTGCCATTTCATGAGAGAACGCCTATGGATAAGTCCACTTCGCAAGAGATGCTCGCGCAGGCCGAAAAACTGTGTGTGCAACGCAATGTGCGCCTGACTCCTCAGCGCCTCGAAGTGTTACGCCTGATGAGTCTGCAGCAGGGGGCAATCAGCGCTTATGACCTGCTCGATCTTCTGCGTGAGGTAGAGCCGCAGGCCAAACCTCCCACTGTCTATCGCGCGCTGGATTTCCTTTTAGAGCAAGGGTTTGTGCATAAAGTGGAGTCCACTAACAGCTACGTACTTTGTCATCTTTTCGATCAGCCAACGCACACGTCCGCAATGTTTATCTGTGACCGTTGTGGTGTGGTAAAAGAGGAGCAAGCGGAGGGCGTGGAAGACATCATGCATGCGCTGGCGGCAAAACGCGGTTTTGCGCTGCGCCATAATGTCATAGAAGCACATGGATTATGCGCTGATTGCGCGGAAGTTGAAGCGTGCCGACACCCCGGCAAATGTCATCATGACCACACGATTCAGTTGAAAAAAAAATCGCGCTAGTCGCGATTTTTCTCTTTTAAGCAGGTGAGGCAACCGAGGGTGGTACATCCATGTACCGTTCGGGCAGGGTAGCCATTGAGGGTTTACACATTGGGGGGATGTGAAGGCTACCAGCGGTAATCGTTCCGCGTTTCCCAATCCACGACTTCTTTTTCTGCCTGATCTTTGGCGTAGCCGTAGCGTTCCTGAATTTTACCGACCAACTGGTCGCGTTTACCTTCGATGATGGTCATATCATCGTCGGTCAATTTACCCCACTGTTCTTTCGCTTTACCTTTGAACTGTTTCCAGTTGCCGCTGACTTCGTCTTTATTCATCGTCGTCTCCTCATCATTGGTCATGAACAGCGTTATTCCTTTCGTTACGCTCTTAATATCCTGAACGTGATAATTATTGTAGTTAAGGATAGCGGCCATGATTCTTTATTCGGAATTTTTAACCATCGGAAAGCAAATTACCGGAATAGATATGCGGAGCAAAACCGAGCGAGATCAGAGGGATAAAAAAGAGGTTAAAGCTTTGTCAGTAAAAGCAAGCAACCGTGACAGCAGGCATGCCGCCACGGCTCAGAAGGGTATTACAGCCATTCACCATTGCGGATAACGCCAACCGCCAGACCTTCAATAGTGAAGTTGTGATCGCGCAGGTCGACCACAATAGGGGAAAACTCACTGTTTTCAGGCAATAGCTGCACGGTATTGCCCTGCTTTTTCAGCCGCTTGACCGTCACTTCATCGTCAATGCGCGCTACAACAACCTGTCCGTTGCGAACATCCTGGGTTTTATGCACCGCCAGCAGATCGCCATCCATGATGCCGATATCTTTCATCGACATACCGCTTACGCGCAGCAGAAAATCAGCGTTAGGCTTGAAGAGAGAAGGATCGACCTGATAGTGCCCTTCAATATGCTGTTGCGCCAGCAAAGGTTCGCCAGCAGCGACGCGCCCGATAAGTGGCAGCCCAATATCCTCTTCTTCTTCAAGCAACAGACGAATACCGCGAGACGCGCCGGATACAATCTCGATAACACCCTTACGCGCAAGCGCTTTCAAGTGTTCCTCTGCCGCGTTTGGGGAACGGAACCCCAACTGTTGCGCGATCTCCGCACGCGTCGGCGGCATACCTGTCTGGTTGATTCGATCGCGAATAAGATCGAACACCTCTTGCTGCCTGGCCGTTAAAGCTTTCATTCCGCCCCCTGGGTGTATATACAGTTATGCTGTGAGTATATACAGTTAAAGGCGATTTTGAAACCAAAATTAAGCAAAAAACGCGGACTTAACGCATTTCTGGAAGCGCTATCGAAAATAGCCCCACAGCAGAGAAACCCAGGTAAACAGTGCCAGGAGAATGGCCATCAATACCGCAGCAGACCCCATGTCTTTCGCACGCCCCGAGAGTTCGTGAAATTCAGACCCAATACGGTCAACCACGGCTTCAATCGCACTATTAAGGATTTCCACAATCATCACCAGTACGACAGAGCCAATCAGCAGAACGCGCGTAATCGCATCTACATCCAGAAAAGCCGCAATGATGATGGCAATAACGACCGCAACACCTTCCTGACGAAAAGCAGCTTCGTTAATCCACGCTGCGCGCACCCCTTTCCATGAATAGCCTGCCGCTTTAATGATGCGGGTAATTCCAGTGGTATTGTTGGCCATCAAAAACAACCTTTTTATGTAATGAACGTCAATGTCTATGTAAGCTTATAGAGGTAGAAAAGAAATTCTGCGGACTTTCTGATATTCTTGCCGCGCAATGGCATTATTAACCAGAGGCTTTACATCGTTTATGTCCGGCTGGCCACGAATTTACTACAAATTACTTAATTTACCATTAAGCGTGCTGGTAAAAAGCAAGTCTATCCCGGCGGAACCCGCCCAGGAATTAGGGCTCGATACGTCGCGCCCTATTATGTACGTTTTGCCTTATAACTCGAAGGCAGATTTGCTGACCTTGCGCGCTCAGTGTCTGGCACACGATTTGCCCGACCCCCTCGAACCGCTTGAAATCGACGGAGCAGAGCTGCCGCGTTATATCTTTATTCACGGCGGGCCGCGTGTCTTTACCTGGTACACGCCGAAAGAAGAGTCGATCAAGCTATTCCATGACTATCTCGATCTGCACCGCAGCCATCCCGATTTGGATGTTCAGATGGTGCCTGTGTCGATGATGTTTGGTCGTTCTCCAGGTCGCGAAAAGGGCGAGGTCAACCCGCCGCTGCGTATGCTAAACGGTATCCAGAAATTTTTCGCGATCTCGTGGCTTGGCCGCGACAGCTTTGTGCGTTTCTCCCCGCCGGTTTCGCTGCGTCGTATGGCAACCGAGCACGGCACGGACAAAACCATTGCGCAAAAACTGGCGCGCGTAGCGCGTATGCACTTTGCCCGTCAGCGCCTGGCCGCCGTGGGGCCGCGTTTACCTGCCCGTCAGGACCTGTTTAATAAGCTGCTCTCCTCCAAAGCCATCGCTCGCGCCGTAGAAGACGAAGCGCGCAGCAAAAAAATCTCCCATGATAAAGCGCAGCAAAACGCAATTGCGCTGATGGAAGAGATTGCGGCGAACTTCTCCTACGAGATGATCCGTCTGTCAGACCGTATCCTCGGCTTTACCTGGAACCGTCTGTATCAGGGCATTAATGTGCATAACGCGGAGCGTGTTCGTCAGCTCGCCCATGATGGCCATGAAATTGTCTATGTGCCCTGCCATCGCAGCCATATGGACTATTTGCTGCTCTCCTACGTGCTCTATCACCAGGGGCTGGTACCGCCGCATATTGCAGCCGGGATCAACCTGAACTTCTGGCCGGCGGGCCCCATTTTCCGTCGTCTGGGCGCATTCTTTATTCGCCGTACCTTTAAGGGTAATAAGCTCTATTCCACCGTTTTCCGCGAGTATCTGGGTGAACTGTTTAACCGTGGCTACTCAGTGGAATACTTTGTTGAAGGCGGGCGCTCCCGTACGGGCCGTCTGTTGGATCCGAAGACCGGCACGCTTTCTATGACGATTCAGGCCATGCTGCGTGGAGGTACCCGTCCGATCACGCTGGTGCCAATCTACATTGGTTATGAGCATGTCATGGAAGTGGGGACTTACGCCAAAGAGCTGCGTGGCGCGACGAAAGAGAAAGAAGGTTTTGCCCAGATGATACGCGGTTTAAGTAAGCTGCGTAATCTCGGTCAGGGTTATGTGAACTTCGGCGAGCCTATCCCGCTGATGAACTACCTGAACCACCGGGTGCCGGAATGGCGCGAGTCTATCGATCCTATCGAAGCGGTGCGTCCTGCCTGGCTGACGCCGACGGTGAACGCTATTGCTGCCGATTTGATGGTACGCATTAACAATGCCGGCGCGGCAAACGCCATGAACCTCTGCTGTACCGCGCTTCTGGCCTCTCGCCAGCGTTCTCTGACCCGTGAACAGCTCACCGAACAGTTGAATTGCTACCTCAACCTGATGCGTAATGTGCCCTATGCCGCCGACACAACGGTACCCACCGTAAGTGCGGACGCGCTTATTGAGCATGCGTTGCAGATGAATAAGTTCGAAGTAGAGAAAGACACGATTGGCGATATCATCATTCTGCCGCGCGAGCAGGCGGTTCTGATGACGTACTACCGCAACAACATTGCGCATATGCTGATGTTGCCCTCGCTGATGGCGGCCATTATTACCCAGCATCGTCATATCTCTCAGGACGAGATGCTGCGCCATGTTGAGCTGCTTTACCCGATGCTGAAAGCCGAGCTTTTCTTACGTTGGGAAAAAGAAGAGCTGGCAGGCGTGCTGGAAAGTCTTGCTCAGGAATTGCTGCGCCAGGGGCTGATCACCATGAAAGATGGCCAGCTTTATATCAACCCGGCACATTCCCGAACTCTGCAACTGCTGGCGGCGGGTGCGCGCGAAACGCTGCAACGCTATGCCATCACCTTCTGGCTGCTGAGCGCCAATCCGGCAATGAACCGCAGTACGCTGGAGAAAGAGAGCCGCACGCTGGCACAGCGTCTGTCTGTTCTGCACGGCATCAATGCGCCGGAATTCTTCGATAAGGCGGTATTCAGTACCCTGGTGCTGACGCTGCGTGACGAAGGGTATATCAGCGATACCGGAGATGCCGAGCCTGAGCAGACGCTGGCGGTGTATCAGCTATTAGCCGAGCTGATTACCTCTGATGTGCGCTTGACGATTGAGAGCGCAACCCAGGCTGAGTGAATAAAGGGCCGCATCGGGGAGTAATGTCCCCGATGCGCTTCGCTTATCGGGGCTACTCTGAGCCTGGCGCTTGAGGTGGCCCGGATAAGGCAACGCCGCATCCGGGAAGAGGTGAATTACGCCAGATAACTTGCCGCGAGACCGATAAACAGTACCAGCCCCACATAGTTATTATTCATAAACGCCTTAAAACAGGCGTCGCGATCGCGATTCACAATCAGCTTCTGCTGATAAACAAACAGCGCACCCGCAATAATAACCGCCCCGTAGAATTGCCAGCCTAAGCCATTGAGCGCACCGATCGCCACCATCAGCGCCAGCACCGCCACCTGCAATATGCCGATGATTAACTTATCGTGGCGTCCAAAGAGAATAGCGGTCGACTTGATACCGATTTTCAGATCATCGTCGCGATCCACCATGGCGTACTGCGTATCGTAGGCCACTGCCCACAAGATATTGGCAAGAAACATAACCCAGCAACTCAGCGGCACCGACTCACTCACCGCGGCAAACGCCATCGGAATCGACCAGCCAAACGCCGCCCCCAGCACCACCTGCGGCAAATGGGTATAACGCTTCATAAACGGATAAACCCAGGCAAGCAGAAGCGCCGCAACGGAGAGCAGAATGGTCATCGTGTTAAGCGTCAACACCAGTGCAAACGCCAGCACCACCAATACCACAAACAGTACGCGCGCTTCGTTTTCCGTGACCGCCCCGCTGGGCAGCGGACGATTAGCCGTACGTTTCACATGCCCGTCAAATTTACGATCTGCATAGTCATTTACCACACAGCCTGCCGCACGCATCAACCAGACCCCCGCCACAAACACCAGCAGGATCCACAGGGGAGGAACGCCCGGCGTTGCAACCCACAGTGCCCACAGCGTTGGCCAGAGCAGCAGCAACGCACCAATGGGCTTGTCCGTGCGCATGAGTCGATGAAAGGCCAGCAGCTTATTCTGCGAGAGACTCCACTCCATTTTTTTTCCTCTTAGTACAGCGGTGACGCAGGCAAAAACAGTTCAGTCAGCAGGAGAGGTTTTCCACCCAGGCGCAAGCGGGAGCGTCTTCCCCACAGCGTGTCATAGCGACCAACCTCAATAAAATCTCGTGTCAGCGTAGATGATGTAAAGAGATAACGCCCAAGCGGCGTAGTACCCAGCTTCTGCAGCGCAAGTTCCGGCCCGGTCAGCGTAGACTCCGGCACCACGGTTCGCCCGGCAAGCCAGGGTTCGCCGTCAGCGCACAGCAGGATCTCCCGCAGCCAGTACCGCGTATCGTCAGGCAGCAAATGGCGCTCGCCATCAAGCATATCGGACGTCACAAACCCTTCCTGGATAAGCGTCACAGACACCTGTTTACCCTGTTGCTCAAAACGTTTCGTCATGGAATCTTCCAGCAACAGCCAGTCCAGTTGCTGCGGGTCGAGCGCGGGAAGTGCGTCAAAATAGCGTAGCGCACGCAGTTGCGTAAGCGCGGGGTGTGACATGCCTTACTCTCCAATACATAACGTAACATTATTGTATCGCAGAACAGGCTGCCTCGTGCGGGGAACTTCATTCAGTTTTCATAAGCGCAACAGATATGCAACAGCGTCGTTGCGCCAGAAAAAAGGGTGCGTCAGGCGACGCACCAGTTGTTGCAAACATCAGCATTGCGGGGAGACGGTTACCCCTTGCCTTTTACACTGCTGATAAAGGTTTTCCGGGCGGATGTAGACCCGAGACGCTCAGCTTCATTCAGTAATTTCAGGGCCTTATCGATATCACCTTTTGCGGCGGCCTGTTTAATGGCCTGGTTGAAATAGCTTTCAGTGTCATTCAGCATCGGCTCACTTTTCGCGGTAGGCGCAGGCGCAGAGGTCGGCGCGGTAGCCACCGCAGCAGGTGCGGCCGCTGGTGCGCTATAAGCGGTGGCAGGCGCGGCGGTGTTGCCCACCGTCACCGGCCCTGGTCCGGATGAACCAAACAATGGGCCAACCAGCACGCTGGAACCGCTGTTGGTTTTCACTTTCAGTTTCACCACGCCCTCAGTAACGTGACGGGCTATCGGATCGGGGATATCCGGTACCGCGTTACCCGTTCCTTTGGCGTAGGATTTGGCCGGGTCCATCAGTTTGGTGGTCTGGCGCAGATCGTTTTCGGTTGTGAAGACCAGCAGATAGATTTTTTGCTGGCCCAGCGCAGGCGTCAGGCGCATCACCCCTTCCAGCCTGTCGGCACTCATCACTCCCGGCTCCTGATAGGTAAAGAAGCTGCTGGGGAAGTACGCGGCAGGTGACATGTTCTGGTCAAGAACCAACACATTGGGCGCAAAAACGCTGGTTTGTTTATTCACTTCACTACTGAGCGTGAGCGTCAGTTCACCGATGTTCGCCGGGACACTGTATGCGGCCACCGGGCCACTGATACCCGCCACATTCAGGCGCTGGCCCATGGTGGCCAGTTCGGTCGTTTGTGTTTTGCTTTGATCGACAGGCGTCCAGCTCAGTTGCTGGAGTGCGGAAGCCGGAATGGCCGGCGCCGCCGTGGTATTTTGCGGGACGATGTTAACATCTGCGAAGCTAACCCCAGGCGCTGCGGCGAGTAAACCCGCAGTCAGGCACAGGGCGACGAAACTTTTTTTCATTTTCATTGTTATCACCTTCTTTACGAGAGACAACTAACGCCCGGCAATAGCGCACTGTCTCGAAGAATTGAGGGGCTTGCGCCCCTCTTGTTTCGGTACGTCAGGTGGCGAGGATTACCACCAGATTTCCATCTGGGCGCCGAAGCTCCACTCGTCGTTATCACCACGGCTGAAGGTTTTCGCGGAAGTATCGCGATACGCTACGCCAGAGGTGTAACCAGTACCGGAATCGCTGTTGGCATAGCCCCATTTCTCATCCCACTTCGCGTAGGTTGCGAAAAGACGAATTGCCGGACGAGACCAGATGCTGTCGCCAGCCTGCCACTGTTGGGCCAGGGTGATTTTGTACTGGTTGTTGGTGTCGCTGGTGCGCTGGGATTTGACGTTGTCATAACCCAGTTCCAGCAGGGTGCTCATGATCGGTGTCCATTTGTACATAGGACGTACACCCACGGTCCACCACTTGGTACCGTTGTTGTCGTCGCGGTTGATGTCCTGGTACATACCGACATACATCAGGTCCCAGTTGTCAGCGAGGTTGATTGCCCCGTGATCCAGCACGCGCCACAGTGAACCGTTGTTGTTGATGCTGCCGCCCTGCGGAATACCTTTACCGTTAGAGGTCATGGAGTCTGTTGCGTACTGCAGCACAAACTTGTTGTAACCCTTCATCATGCTCTGGGTATGTTCAGCGGTGAACATCCAGCCATCTTTTGATGCGCCCGGCGCCAGGTTATATTTGTCCGGCAGGTTGGTGTGACCGTAATCCACACCGAACTCCAGCGTACCGCCAGGGTTGACAGCCATTTGCGCTAAACGCACGTCGAAGACGTCGTTCGGCACCAGGTTGTCATATACGCGATTACCAAGTGAATCACGGTCAGCGAAAGTACCGGAACCACCCGCTTCAGACGAACGGGTTGCCGCTAAAGAGAGTTTACCGAAACCAACATCAACGTTTTCAAGACCGGCACCAGGACCAGAGATATCCCAGTAGTAGAAGTCGATCATGTGAACGTCATGACGTTGATAGAAACGTTTACCTGCCCAGATGGTGGAGCCCGGCAGCGCGTCGATCAGGTTTTTACCCTGAACGTTGGCTTCACGGAACGCAGGGCTGGTCGCTTCCCAGTCATTACGTTGGGCAACGGAGTAGGCTACGTTGGTATCGAAGTAGAAGCTCTTGTCGCCTTCTTTCCATACTTCTTGGCCCAGTTTCAGTTCGGCGTAGGTTTCGCATTCGTTACCAAGACGATACTTACTTTGAGCACCGGTGGCCTGGAAGCACTGCTGCTCGCCGCCGCTGCCGGTCCAGCCAATACCCGAACGGGCATAGCCTTTAAAATCGACAGCGCCCGCCTGGGCAGACAAAATGCCCGCGGCAATGGCGATTGCCAGTGGAACTTTGCGCAGAGTAGTCATCATTCTATCTCCTGAGATCATTGCTTTTCTTTAAACACCTCACCTCTCGGGCTGCCTCTTCGTTGGCTGCAACCGCGAACGGTTTGGCGTTTTGCTTTTTTAATGGGAGACCTTAAACGCCCGGCTCTTTATGCAACCGACGACAGGCCGTACCATCCTCGCGGAACAGATGGCAGCGCTCTGGCGGCAAGCCGATAGCGAATGTGGCCCCCTCTTCTACCAACACCACGTCATTCTGGCGGTAGACCAGGTTTTGACGGATGGCGGGGATCTGGATGTGAATTTGCGTTTCGTGGCCTAGCTGTTCGACGACCTGAACTTCGCCTTCCAGGGTGACATCAGCGATGTCGCTTGGCAGCAGGTGTTCAGGGCGAATACCGAGTGACATATTGCTGCCGACCTGCACATTGGCGCTGTCGACAGGCAGCCAGACCCGCTGGCGGTTAGGCAGCTCGACCTGGACTTGTTCAATGGCGGTGGCCGTTACCTTCACCGGCAGGAAATTCATTTTTGGCGAACCAATAAACCCGGCGACAAAGCGGTCTGACGGATAGTGGTAAAGCTCAAGCGGTTTACCCACCTGCGCGACGCGACCGGCGTCCAGCACCACGATTTTGTCAGCGAGCGTCATCGCTTCTACCTGATCGTGGGTGACGTAAATCATCGTGCGGCCGAGGCGCTTATGCAGACGCGAAATCTCAATACGCATCTGCACACGCAGCGCGGCATCGAGGTTGGAAAGCGGTTCATCCAGCAGGAAAACGCGCGGTTCTGCCACCAGCGTACGACCAATTGCCACGCGCTGACGCTGACCGCCAGACAAGGCTTTCGGTTTACGCTCCAGCAAATGCGCCAGTTGCAGGACTTCTGCGACCTGGGTGACCCGCTGGTTGATGACCTCTTTTTTCGCCCCGGCCAGCTTTAAGCCGAATGACATGTTCTCCGCCACAGAAAGGTGCGGATAAAGTGCATAAGACTGAAACACCATGCCCACGCCGCGCTCGGCGGGTGGGATATCGTTCATACGAGCATCGCCAATAAACAAATCGCCGCTGGTAATGGTTTCCAGACCCGCAATCATGCGCAGCAGCGTCGACTTCCCACAGCCTGACGGACCGACAAACACCACGAATTCTCCTTCGTGGATGTCGAGATTGATGTCTTTTGACACCACCACATCGCCCCAGGCTTTCGTTACATTCCGCAGCTGTACGCTCGCCATGCCCCTCTCCCTTCGTTACAACCTGTCACTTACAGAAACATTCAAGATGGGCTGACTATGGGCTATTGATAACGCTGGCGAATCCTCCACCCCCTCGCTTTTTTATGGGGGAGGAGACGGGAGGATGAGAGGGACGAGTCTGCCCCGCGTTGCCGGGGGCTGAGGCGATTTTCGTGACGCAGACGGCAAAAATCGGTGTGTTTTTATGTGCGCTGACACACATAAAGAAACTTTATGTAACAGAGATCACACAAATCCACCCAGGGGCGTAGGGGTAAGGAGGATGAGAAGCGCTTGCCAACAAAGGAGACTACACCCCGTTAGACCACCAAACATATCCACGAGCACATCACCTAAAGGACGGGATATATGAAATTCAAAACAGGCGCACGCATCCTCGCATTGTCCGCACTGACGACGATGATGTTCTCCGCTTCTGCCCTCGCAAAGATTGAAGAAGGTAAGCTGGTTATCTGGATCAACGGCGACAAAGGCTATAACGGCCTGGCCGAAGTGGGTAAAAAATTCGAGAAAGATACCGGTATTAAGGTCACCGTTGAGCACCCGGACAAGCTGGAAGAGAAATTCCCGCAAGTTGCAGCGACCGGCGATGGCCCGGACATTATTTTCTGGGCTCATGACCGTTTTGGCGGCTACGCACAGTCTGGCCTGCTGGCGGAAGTGACCCCGGATAAAGCCTTCCAGGACAAGTTATTCCCGTTCACCTGGGATGCAGTGCGTTATAACGGCAAGCTGATCGCCTACCCGGTCGCCGTGGAGTCCCTCTCACTGATTTACAACAAAGATCTCGTGCCGAACCCGCCAAAAACCTGGGAAGAGATCCCGGCGCTGGATAAAGAGCTGAAAGCGAAAGGTAAGAGCGCGCTGATGTTCAACCTGCAAGAGCCGTACTTCACCTGGCCGCTGATTGCCGCTGACGGCGGTTACGCCTTCAAGTTTGAAAACGGCAAATATGACGTGAAAGACGTTGGCGTGGACAGCGCTGGCGCGAAAGCGGGTCTGAGCTTCCTGGTTAAGCTCATCAAAGACAAACATATGAATGCGGATACGGATTACTCCATCGCCGAAGCCGCGTTTAACAAAGGCGAAACTGCGCTGACCATTAACGGTCCGTGGGCGTGGGGCAACATTGATAAGAGCAAAATCAACTACGGCGTGACCTCTTTGCCCACCTTTAAAGGCAAAGCGTCCAAACCGTTCGTTGGTGTGCTGAGTGCCGGTATTAACGCCGCCAGCCCGAATAAAGAACTGGCAAAAGAGTTTCTGGAAAACTACCTGCTGACCGATCAGGGTCTGGATGAAGTGAATAAAGACAAACCACTCGGCGCGGTAGCACTGAAATCCTTCCAGGACCAGTTAGCGAAAGATCCACGTATCGCGGCAACAATGGATAACGCCCAGAAAGGCGAAATCATGCCGAACATTCCGCAGATGGCCGCCTTCTGGTACGCCACCCGCACCGCCGTGATCAACGCAGTTAGTGGTCGTCAGACCGTCGATGCCGCGCTGAAAGACGCACAGGGTCGTATTACTAAGTAAGACTGTAGTCCCTTATTTCTCAGGAAGTAAGGATTGTTAAATACGTTGTTTACACGAAATCATTCGTGTTGCATCGAGGCGGCAAGGATGCAAATCCCCAGGAGCTTACAAAAGTAAGTGACTGGGGTGCGCATCCGCAGCCAACAAAGAGGCAACGCGAAGGATGAAGTGTAAAGAGGAAACTCCCCCATGGATGTCATTAAAAAGAAGCACTGGTGGCAAAGTGACGCGCTGAAATGGTCAGTGATAGGTCTGCTGGGCTTACTGGTGGGGTACCTTGTAGTTTTAATGTATGCACAAGGGGAATATCTTTTCGCCATCACGACGCTGATTTTAAGCTCGGCTGGCCTGTACATTTTTGCGAACCGTAAAACCTACGCCTGGCGCTATGTCTATCCAGGCCTTGCCGGGATGGGGCTGTTTGTCCTGTTTCCCTTGATTTGTACCATCGCCATTGCGTTCACGAACTACAGCAGCACCCACCAGCTCACGCAAGAACGCGCGCAGCAGGTGCTGATGGACCGCTCTTATCAGGCGGGCAAAACCTATAACTTTGCGCTTTTCCCGGCTGAGGGAAGCTGGCGACTGGCGCTGACCGACGGTGAAAGCGGCAAAAACTATCTTTCGGACGCCTTTAAACTCGGTGGCGAGCAAAAAATCGTCTTAAAAGAGACGGATACCCTGCCTGCGGGCGAACGTGGCACCCTGCGTGACGTCACGCAAAACCGCACCGCGCTTAACCAGCTTACCGCCGTATTGCCAGATAACAGCAATGTTGTGATGAGCTCACTGCGTCAGTTCTCTGGTACCACGCCGCTGTATAGCATGGCGGAAGATGGCACGCTCACCAACAAGCAGAGCGGTGTGAAATACCGTCCTAATAACACTCTCGGTTTCTATCAGGCTATTAACGCTGATAACAGTTGGGGCGATGAAAAGCTCAGCCCAGGCTACACCGTGACCATTGGCTGGGATAACTTCATGCGCGTCTTTACCGATGAAGGTATCCAGAAACCGTTTATTGAGATTTTCGTCTGGACGGTGGTCTTCTCGCTGTTAACCGTCGTGTTGACCGTCGCCGTCGGCATGGTACTGGCCTGTCTGGTGCAGTGGGAATCGCTGAAAGGCAAGGCCATCTACCGCGTCCTGCTGATTCTGCCTTACGCCGTGCCGTCCTTTATTTCCATTCTGATCTTCAAGGGGCTGTTTAACCAGAGCTTCGGTGAGATCAACATGATGCTGAGTGCGCTGTTTGGTATCAAACCGGCGTGGTTTAGCGACCCGACCACAGCACGTTCGATGATCATCATCGTCAATACCTGGCTCGGTTATCCGTACATGATGATTCTGTGCATGGGGCTGCTGAAAGCGATTCCGGACGATTTGTATGAAGCCTCGGCAATGGATGGCGCCGGGCCGTTCCAGAATTTCTTCCGCATCACCTTCCCGCTGCTGATCAAGCCGCTCACGCCGCTGATGATCGCCAGTTTCGCCTTTAACTTTAATAACTTCGTGTTGATTCAGTTGTTGACCAACGGTGGTCCGGACCGTATCGGCACCACCACGCCTGCGGGCTATACCGACCTGCTGGTCAGCTACACCTACCGCATTGCCTTTGAGGGTGGCGGTGGGCAAGATTTTGGCCTCGCGGCCGCTATCGCCACGCTGATTTTCTTGCTGGTTGGCGCGCTTGCCATCATCAACCTGAAAGCCACACGCATGAAATTTGATTAAGGAGGGCGATGATTATGGCAATGGTCCAGGCGAAATCGCAAAAATTAAGGTTATTCGTTACCCATTTGTTATTGCTGGTATTTATCGCCGCAATTATGTTCCCGCTGCTGATGGTGATCACCATCTCTCTGCGTGAAGGCAACTTCGCCACCGGGAGCCTGATTCCGGAAAGCATCTCGTGGGAACACTGGAAACTGGCGCTGGGCTTTAGCGTGGAGCACGCCGATGGCCGTGTGACGCCGCCCCCCTTCCCGGTGCTGCTGTGGTTGTGGAACTCCATCAAGATCGCAGCGATTACCGCCATCGGTGTAGTGGCGCTCTCAACTACCTGTGCGTATGCCTTTGCCCGTATGCGCTTTCCTGGCAAAGCGACGCTGTTGAAAGGGATGCTGATTTTCCAGATGTTCCCGGCGGTGCTGTCGCTGGTGGCTCTGTATGCCTTGTTTGACCGTCTGGGCCAGTACATTCCGTTTATCGGCCTGAACACGCACGGCGGGGTTATTTTCGCCTATATGGGCGGCATCGCCCTGCACGTCTGGACGATTAAAGGTTATTTCGAAACGATCGACAACTCGCTGGAGGAAGCGGCAGCGCTGGATGGCGCAACGCCGTGGCAGGCATTCCGTCTTGTGCTGTTGCCGTTGTCAGTACCGATTCTGGCGGTCGTGTTCATTCTGTCGTTTATCGCCGCGATCACCGAAGTGCCAGTAGCCTCGTTGCTACTGCGCGATGTCAACAGCTACACCCTGGCCGTTGGCATGCAGCAATACCTCAACCCGCAAAACTATCTGTGGGGCGACTTTGCAGCCGCTGCGGTGCTGTCAGCAATCCCGATTACGGTTGTCTTCCTGCTTGCGCAGCGTTGGCTGGTTAACGGCCTCACCGCAGGCGGTGTAAAAGGTTAATTTTCATCGTCATACTCTAAATAATTCGCGTGGCAGGAAGGCGGCAAATGAGAGAGTCACCGGTAGCTTACTGGAGTAAGTGACCGGGGTGAACGAGTGTAGCCAACGCATCTGCAACGTGAAGTATGACGAGTATATATGCCACTGTAGTCCTCATTGGAATATTGACCCGAACTCTAAATAATTCGGGTTGCAGGAAGGCGGCAAGAGAGAGCATCCCCGGAAACTTACCAAACGTAGGTGACGGGGGTAAACGAGGCCGCCACCCCCCCTGCAAACCGATATATGGCGAGTTAACTTGTGACTGTTGTTAGGCGCTCCCCGGAGCGCCATTTTTTTATTCGCGTTTCAGACGTTTAGAGTTACACAACCACAAGGTGATCACGAGAAGCAGGATCGCGCCAGAGTAGATCAGCACGTCCATTGGCGATTTATGATCGACGATGATCAGCCGCACAATCGCGGTGATCCCAATGTAGATAAAATAACGAAGCGGGAAGTGAAAACCTGACTGAAAGTACTTCACAATCAGCGCGATAAATTCAAAGTAAAGAAAGTAGACCACCAGTCCTTCCACCAGCGCATACTTGCTGGTTTGTTCAGGCGCGAAAAGGACATCCGCCAGATGCAGCGTCTCCTTACCCAGAAAGACAACCAGAATCAGGCCAAGACTCAGCAAACCCAGATTCAACACGGTCTGGAGAACGGTGGAGATAAACTCAACGCGTGGACGAACAGTTAGCGATGGCATTGTCATACCGGCACCTCATTCTCAGTGGCGAGCTTTCTGTATAACGCAAAAATGTGATCCAGATCTAGATTTTTTGCTTATATTTTGTGCTGTATCGTGGTGACATATCGCCCTGCAAGCACAGCAACAGGGAGTAAAAAACATAATGCTTACAATCTGTCAGGCACAGGTTAACAATGCTGAACTGCTCCACGATATCGCATATGCCAGCTACACCCATCATTTCGCCCATTTGTGGCAGAACAAAGATGAACTGGCGAATTTTCTCGCGCAAGAATACGCACTGCCCGTTTTACAGCAGAGTCTGCAGGACGAGGGGTGCTGCTGGCTGATTGCTGCCAGTGATGGTATCCCGGTCGGCTTTGCCAAATTCAGTTGGCATGCTGCCGCCAGCCCCCAGGGCCCGTCAGGAACGCTACTGCATAAACTCTATTTTCTGCCGCAGGCGACCGGTAAAGGTTATGGGGAAGGTGTTATCCAGGAGGTAACGCGTCGCGCGCGGGAACATGGCGAACGCTTCCTGTGGCTGGAAGTGTTGGATGCCAACCCGCAGGCCCGTCGATTCTATGAACGCCAGGGCTTTGAACATGTGCGGGATACCGTGTTCAGTACCGCCTCGCAGCAGAGCACGCTGCATATTCTGGGCAAAGTCATTTAAGGAGATGGGATGGGTGCGAAGATGCGGCAGGCCGCTATCCGTAACGTGGTGTGCGGTGAAAATGTGGTGATCTATGACCCGGTGAATCTGTATGACTGCGAACTGGCAGAAGACGTTTTCATCGGGCCTTTTGTCGAAATTCAGGGGCATACGAAAATCGGTGCGGGCAGCAAAGTCCAGTCTCACAGTTTTATCTGCGAATATGTGACTATTGGCGAGCGCTGTTTTATTGGTCATGGCGTGATGTTCGCTAACGATATGTTTCGTGAAGGCAAACCCAACCCGGACAGGGATAGCTGGGGAAAGATCGTGGTGGGTAATGATGTGTCGATTGGCAGCGGCGCCACCATTCTGGCAGTGACCATTTGCGATGGCGTGGTGATTGGTGCGGGCAGCGTAGTCACCAAATCGATTACTGAGAAAGGGGTTTACGCGGGTAATCCGGCGAAGCTGTTGCGGCGCTTGTAGACCCCTGGCGGCGCTGCGCTTGCCGGGGCTACACACTCAGTCGTAGATAGTGAGCGTCTTCAACCTTGTTAGTCACGGCTGACTCATTTTCCCGCATGACAACCACAGCGACATCTTTGTGCCCCCCTGGCGCAGAGCGTGCAGCGAGGGGGGTGAGTCCCCGCTGAAATCGGTGAGACGAAGACCCGATGGCAAGGTCAGGCCGCCAGGGATGGCGGACTGAGGTTTGTCGAGACAGGACAAAATCGTCCGGAACGATTTTGAACAACGCAACGCGTTGGCCCGAAGGGCGAGCCCCAGGGATGGGGCGAGTAACTCGAGTCAAACCGACCGCAGGCAGCGGGGCGGGAGGCGAACGCAGTGCGAAGCACCGATTTCTTTGCGGGGCCGCGGGGATTGTAAAGGGGAACGCGGTGTTCCCCTTTACCCGTTCACGTGTCCGGTGGTGACATTTCGCCATGAACATAAGGGGAACGGAACCCTCCTCCTGAGCCGCATATTCCCCTCCCCCCCTCTCTGTCCCCGGGGAAGAGGGAGAAAACCGGTCGTAGCCCGCATAAGGCGTTTGCGCCGCATCCGGGAATTAACGGAAATTCAAACTCTTATCGCTGGTCATACTGTAAAGATCAAACTTACGTCCCAGCATCTGTCCGCCATCACGCGTCAGTGGCGTCCAGCCCACGGCCGCACGGCTGCGAGTAGCACCGGAGGTGAAGAGATCCATTGGAATAGACACATACACCCCTTTGGTGAAATCCCCCTCCCCGTACTCTTTCGGCGACACGTTGGTGATGGTGGCATAGGTCCCAACAACCACCCCGCTGTCGAAATGTTTAGCCACTTCCAGAGTGCCGCCTTTATCACCTGCCAGATATTGCCCGACGCTCGCTTTGATCAGCACATCCTGGGCGAACGGGGGTGTCCAGTAGGCCGTTAAGTGCCCGGTTTTAACGCTGTAATCCGTAAACTTCATCATGTCCTGCGCGCTACGCCAGTCACGCTGTTTCACGTAGTTGGCGTCAATACCGAAGGCCCAGTTGCTGTCAACCGGACGCCACAGCACCTCTGCCCCCGCACCACCGTACATCGTCTCCAGATAACCGGCGTACACCTGGCCATAGAAATTGTTACCCATATACTGGAAGTAGTTGGCCTGCAGGTTGTTCACGTAGATATCGTTTTGCACATACTCACGCACGCGGGTACGCACACGCGGCAGTTTCGAGTCTCGCGGCGGATCGGTGTAGTTAAATTTGTCGTAGTTGTTGGCAATGTTGGCGAACAGGCTGCCGGTTGTCAGTAGGTGATCGCTCAGCCACCAATCGGCGGTCGCCATCGCCCCAAGCTGGTACATATAGAAACTTTCCGGCCCCCCAACAGACTGGTTTAATACCGGGTCGATGTGGAAATCAAAGCTCGATTTCTCGATATACCAGCCCTGCTCCGGCTTATCCGGCACAATCGGTTCAACACGCTGTTGCACGAGCTGCGTTTCCTGGCCCAGTGGCTCACCTTCAAGATGACGTTGCAGACTGGCAACGTCGGTTTCGGTGGTCACCTGCGGCATATTCAGACGGTTTTCCGTCACGCGGATTGTGCGGATACCCTCCGGTAAATCGTTCATGATGATACGATTTGCGCGCACCACGCCTTCCTGGGAGTCACGGTATTTCACCTGTTCCCCGGTCACGTAGAGCGTGTCGCCCTTCACCTGAATTTGTGGATTAGCAAACCCGGCGTTGTACTTCAACAAGGTCAATTGATTGGCCACGACAGAGTGTTGCAGAATGGCATCCTGGGGCTGTGGCTGATACTTCGGACGTGAGTTATCGTTGTAATTCGGACGCAACTCATTGAAGTTATTACGCAGGGTAAAACCGAACATCACGGTATTCCCACGCTCATAGCTCAGGTTCACGTCGGCCCAGTCCGTCACCCGATAAATCGCGCCAACGTTAAACTTGCTCTTTTGCGGTAGCTTACCGGCAAAGTCCTGCTGATAGTTGTTGCCTTCATATTCCAGTTTCAGACGTAGCGGTTGCCACGGCGTCTGGTATTCCACCCCGCCGAAAAGCGCGGTCGGGCCGTGAAACATCTGGCTGGCATCCACAGAGCCCGCCTGGTTATAGCTGTTATCGCGATAGCAGAATGTTTGCTTATAGGTACACAGCGGGTTCTTGATATTGCCAGAGGTACCCAGATATCCCCAGCCAAGCCCAAGCGAGAAATCAAAGGGTCCCCAGGCTTTGTTCGCCACAACATACTCGCCGTCAAACAGGCCAGTACCACCGATATCGCGCGCGCCAACCGCCACCTGCGGCAGCCAGTATCCCTCTTCCCATAAACGCACTTTCAGGTCGAAGGCTTTATCTTTATACGTCTGCTCACCGGAGAAGGCCTCCACGCTGCTGTATTTCCGGGTACGCACATCGGTATAACGCAGTGTGGTTTCCAGCCACGGGAAAAGCTGCATCGAACCAGAATAGTAGCGGTACTGGTCGTTGTCGCGATAGTTAAGGCTGATCTCCCCCGCAGGTGCCATACGGGCCGTGGGAGTTTGCAGCAGACCTACGCCACCAAAATCCGATTGCGAGGGCCCAACAGGTGCCGGATACGTTTCAGCCTGGCAGGCGGCACTCACACTTAGCGCCAGGACGCTGATGACAAACGATTTTTTCATTATTCTTCCGGTATCCGATGCGTCAGTAAGCGAAGAATGTCAGCGTTCAGCACTTCGTAGCGATCGCCCCATAACGCCGGAGCGAAGCCGACAAAAATCACGCTGCCCGGCATAGGTTCAACATGGCGTCGGTTCCAGTACGCCACCGGCACTTTCTCTGTGCGGCCATTGGGATAAATCAACCAGGCGTCGCTTTTTTCCGCCCCGCTCAGCAAACTCATCTCATCGAGGTAACTCACCACGTCACGTCCTGGCGTAAAGGGCTTTTTACCCGGCTGGCTTACCAGCCCCAGCACGGTGACAGTCGCAGGCTGAGGTCCGACCCATAAGCTGTATTCGCCCTCCAGCGGAGGGTTAGCACGTGTTTTAATTCGCACATAATCCGGGTCGAGATTGATCAATTGCCGCCCTGTCACACGCAGCGCCTGAACCTGGCGACGCATACTGTTTATCGCTGCCGCATCGTCGCCCTCTTCCTCGGCGGCCAACGCGCTAAGGCGGCCAAGTAATGCCTGCTGGCGCTGCTCTTCAAGAGCCGTGGCCTGCCGCTCGCTGATGACCGCCCCCGGCCACCAGCTTTGTGCCAGACGAGGCTGCCCCACGACATCAATCAGACGTGCCGCGTTGGTGAGTACCTTGGGTTTACTGTCGCCTGCCATGTAGACATTGACGTTGCCAGCGGCCTGCGCCAGTGAAGAGGCGAAACAGAGTAACAGCGCGGTCGCGGATAAGAGCCTCATGATTTCGCCGCCTTGATAAGCATGGTTCTGACCGGGAACCAGTTCGCCCCCAGGTACTGTTCCGACTGACGAATTAATCCGTCTTCATCCACCCAGTAACGGTTGCGCCAGTGGGTCTGGTCCGTCGTAATCTCTTCATCAAGAATGCGCACATGCGTGGATTCGCTGCCCAGCGTGACCGAGTCAGAGCCATTCCAGTGGAAGACCGAGCGCGCCGTCGCGTAACGCACCTGTTTGTGCTCCGTCCAGCCCATCGTGCGGGTCCAGCTCGCGCCGTCGATAATTTGATTCGGGTTGGCTAACGGGTCTGCCGCCAGGTTATTCACCTCCAGCAGGTTGTCGCCGTTGGTCAGAGTTTTCACAATGCGATAATGCTGTGTAACGAAAATGGCCTGATCCTGCGTTGCCCATTTCTGCAGCCCGTCTTCTGAGAAGGCGAGCACAACGAAGAGCTGCGGCCCGCCATTGAGCCGCACATACTGGCTGGCGTAGGGCATATTTTGGATTTCGTCATCGGTTAACTGGACGCCCGGCGTGCCGAACACGCTATTCCAGAGCGAATAGCCCAGCCCTTTCGTGGTGGATGAACAGGCCTGAATCAGCAGGCAAATCAGGATGATCGCGGGTCGCTTCACGACTCTTCTCCAGAGGGGGACGAAATAACCACACCGAAGTGTGGTTATGATTAAAGTACTCGCCGTTATTGAGTACTGGTGGTCGTGGTGGTCGTGGTTCCGGTATTGGAACCATCACCGCCACCGGTTGCCGCAAGGGCAACACCTACCGCGGAACTTACGGTGCTGACGCTGGTTGCTGAGGAGCTACCCGCAGAAACTGTCGTCGCTGCCGACCCTGCCGCGTCACCGACTTCAATCGGTGCCGCAAAAGCAGAACTCGCCGCAAGCGCGGTAATGGCAAAAATGCCATACAGTGCTTTTTTCATATCAATTTCCCTTCATTGAATGAATGGAGATTTGCCTGAAAATAAACAGGCGAGAACGAGTATACACAACTAAAGCAGGCTATTTGTCGAATGGGAAACGCAGCGGGAAGTTTTAAGAAAATTGGATAAAAACGATAAACTGCCGATACTAATTTAATATAAAATCATTATATTTCATTTATTTACAATTACAGAAACAACCTGGAAGTATACGTAACATCTGAAAATAACACTGAGGAATTAACCGGATATTCTGTTTTTTCAGAATAACCTCATAATGAAGAATTATGTCGACGCCGGAACAACAAGAATTATCCGATAATAAAATGCCGACGTTATGTCGGCATTTTAATTTGCGTATTTCGCTCATCCTTACCGATGAACGATATTAACGCCAGGCTTTATAAAGATTAATCAGGCCATTTGTGGAACTGTCATGGCTGCTGACTTCTTTATCATCACCGAGTTCAGGCAGGATACGGTTAGCAAGCTGTTTGCCAAGCTCAACGCCCCATTGGTCAAAGGTGAAGATGTTGAGGATCGCGCCCTGAGTAAAGATTTTGTGCTCGTACAGTGCGATCAACGCGCCCAGGCTGAACGGGGTAATTTCGCGCAGCAGGATGGAGTTGGTCGGACGGTTGCCTTCGAACACTTTGAACGGCACCACGTGTTCCAGCGACTTCGGATCTTTACCCTGGTCCGCATATTCCTGCTCAACCACGTCACGGGATTTCCCGAACGCCAGTGCTTCGGTCTGGGCGAAGAAGTTAGACAGCAGTTTCGGATGGTGATCCGACAGCGGGTTGTGGGTAATCGCCGGAGCGATAAAGTCGCAAGGAACCATTTTGGTGCCCTGGTGAATCAGTTGATAGAACGCGTGCTGGCCGTTAGTACCCGGCTCGCCCCAGATGATCGGGCCCGTCTGGTAATCCACCGCGTTGCCGTTACGGTCAACGTATTTACCGTTGGATTCCATGTTGCCCTGCTGGAAGTAAGCGGCAAAGCGGTGCATGTACTGGTCGTACGGCAGAATCGCTTCGGTTTCCGCACCAAAGAAGTTGTTGTACCAGATACCGATCAGCGCCAGCAGCACCGGCAGGTTTTTCTCAGCCGGCGTGGTGGAGAAGTGTTTGTCCATCGCGTGCGCGCCGGAGAGCAGCTCAACAAAGTTGTCGAAACCAACGGACAGAATGATGGACAGGCCAATCGCCGACCACAGAGAGTAACGGCCGCCAACCCAGTCCCAGAACTCGAACATGTTCGCCGTGTCGATACCAAACTCGCCAACCGCTTTGCCGTTGGTGGAGAGCGCGGCAAAGTGTTTTGCCACGTGTTTGTTATCGCCCGCGGTTTTCAGGAACCAGTCGCGCGCGCTGTGGGCGTTGGTCATGGTTTCCTGAGTGGTGAAGGTTTTAGACGCTACCAGGAACAGTGTGGTTTCCGGGTTTACTTTCTTGAGCACTTCGGCGATGTGGGTACCATCGACGTTAGAAACGAAGTGCATGTTCAGATGGTTTTTGTACGGGCGCAGCGCTTCGGTCACCATGAACGGGCCGAGGTCGGAACCGCCGATACCGATGTTCACCACGTCAGTAATCGCTTTGCCGGTGTAGCCTTTCCAGCTACCTGAAATGATCGCTTCAGAGAACGCTTTCATTTTTTCCAGCACCGCGTTGACTTCCGGCATCACATCTTTGCCGTCAACAATAATTGGGGTATTGCTACGGTTACGCAACGCCACGTGCAGCACGGCGCGATCTTCGGTACGGTTGATTTTCTCACCGGAGAACATGGACTTGATAGCATCTGCCAGAGCGGTCTCTTTGGCCAGATCCTGCAGTTTGCTCAGGGTCTCTTCGGTGATGCGGTTTTTGGAGAAATCCACCAGCATTAAGTCATCGAAGGTCGCGGAGAATTTAGAGAAACGATCGGCATCTTTCGCGAACAGATCCGCGATAGTAACGTCTTTCATTTCATCGAAGTGTTTCTGTAATGCCTGCCAGGCAGCGGTCTGCTTTGGGTTGATGTTTTTCATTAGCAATACTCTTCTGATTTGAGAATTGTGACTGCGGTCGATTGTAGCGCCTGCGAATGAAAATTGTGATGGTTTTTGTGTCGCTGTCCAGCAGCGCTGCTAAAACAGCCTTTTTTACGCGATAAATATGTCTAACATAAGACGTTTTTCTAATCGATTCGTCTGCATGAAAAATCCGCATAATCGTAGCATTGACAGCGGTGCCGCTAGCCTTTATTTATTAGGGCGCTACCCGCGCGTGCGCGGGCCAGAAGAGGCGCGTTACCCAGGTACGGTGTTGGAAGAGCCAATCTAAAGAAAACACCTGAGGGGGAGTAACGCCGAGGTGGTGAAGTGCATGGCGGCATTCATCATCGGCTACAGGGGCTGAATCCCTTGAGTTGTCACCAGAAACGTTCGCAGTCGGGCGTTTCACAAGTGGTGGAGCACTTCTGGGTGTAATCGTAGTTGTCTTTTGCTCTGCGCCTACCCCTTTTCGCTCTTCCCTTGTGCCATGGCTGAATAATTTTGTCTGACGTCACACGCCAGGCTTCCCTGACACGAGGTTATAACAATGAGTCACTCCGTTTCCCCGCTCGTCGTCGCCAAATTCGGCGGTACCAGCGTGGCAAATTTTGATGCAATGAACCACAGTGCGGACGTGGTCCTTTCCGATGCGAGCGTACGTCTGGTCGTGCTTTCCGCCTCTGCCGGTATTACCAATTTGCTGGTCGCGCTTGCCGAAGGGCTTGAGGCTAGTGAGCGTTTCGTTAAGCTCGATGCGATTCGCAAAATTCAGTTCGATATTCTGGAGCGTCTGGCGAATCCAAACGTTATTCGCGAAGAGATCGAACGTCTGCTGGAAAATATCACCACTCTGGCAGAAGCCGCTTCGCTGGCGACCTCTAATGCATTGACCGATGAGCTGGTCAGCCACGGCGAACTGATGTCCACCCTGTTGTTTGTTGAAATTCTGCGTGAACGCAATGTGCAGGCGCAGTGGTTTGACGTGCGTAAAGTGATGCGTACGAACGATCGCTTTGGCCGCGCCGAGCCCGATGTGGCAGCCCTGTCAGAACTGGCGACCCAGCAGCTTGCGCCGCGCCTGGCCGATACCATCGTTATTACGCAGGGCTTTATTGGCAGTGAAGCGAAAGGCCGTACGACCACGCTGGGACGTGGCGGTAGTGACTACACCGCCGCGCTGCTCGGCGAAGCGCTGCATGCGACCCGCGTTGATATCTGGACCGATGTCCCCGGCATTTACACCACCGACCCGCGCGTAGTGCCTGCCGCCAAACGCATTGACGAAATTGCCTTTGAAGAAGCGGCTGAGATGGCGACATTCGGCGCGAAAGTTCTGCACCCGGCAACCTTGCTGCCTGCCGTTCGTAGCGATATCCCGGTGTTTGTCGGCTCCAGCAAAGATCCCAAAGCCGGCGGTACACTGGTGTGCAACAAAACCAGTAACCCGCCGCTGTTCCGCGCGCTGGCGTTACGTCGCAGGCAGACATTGTTGACGCTACATAGCCTGAATATGCTGCACTCCCGTGGCTTCCTGGCGGAGGTGTTCGGCATTCTGGCGCGCCACAGCATTTCGGTTGACCTGATCACCACCTCGGAGGTGAGCGTGGCGCTGACGCTGGATACCACCGGGTCCACATCAACCGGCGATACGTTGCTCACGCAGGGTCTGCTGACCGAGCTTTCGTCACTCTGTCGTGTGGAAGTGGAAGAGAACCTCGCGCTGATAGCGATAATTGGTAATGACCTGTCGAAAGCCTGCGGTGTTGGCAAAGAGGTCTTCGGCGTGCTGGACCCGTTCAATATCCGCATGATTTGCTACGGCGCGTCCAGCCACAACCTCTGTTTCCTGGTGCCGGGCGCCGAAGCTGAGCAGGTGGTGCAGAAGCTGCATCATAATTTGTTCGAGTAATCGCAGACGTTGTTTCCCCGGTGGCGCTGCGCTTACCGGGGCTACGGACTGCGTCTACGCCGCCATCCGGGGCAACCGTAATTTACCGGGCCTACATCTGCCCCATGACCGTCCGGTACAACATTGCGTCCAACGTCCTGACGTCGCCTTCCCGGCTCTCCGGTAACGCGGGGGGAATGGTTCCCCTTTCGATCTCGGCTGCGATAAACGCATGTAAACGTGGCAGACGCTGGCCGTATTCCGCTTCTCCTGCACGCTGCTTACGTGCCAGCAATTCAGCGATCTCCTGACGCAATGGCGCATCCAGCTCGCTTCCGGCCAGCAGTTCGGCAAAGCGCATTGGCGGCACACCTTTTCCCGCCTCTACCCAACGCACCGCCAGCAATGGGCGCAGCACATAAAAGTATTTCTTTAACCGCACCTCATCGCCCTGCAAATAGCTGTGAAAGTTTCGGCGGGCCATCGAGTAGTAATGCCAGCGGGCCCGCACGGCGGAAAACCATTTCGGCATCTCCGCCTTAAGCGCACAGACGGTAGCATCGTCTTGCTGATAGACCACCGGTGAATCCAGCCACTCGATCAGGGTTGGGTTTGCGCTTTTCAGTAAGCCTAAGGCTTTACGCCACTCCCAACCGCTCACGTCCAGCTCATCATCGATGGGCAGTTCGATCACGTCACGCGGCGCCTCTACGCGCAGATACCACTCCGGCGGATGCACATATAAAAAACGCACATCGTAGTCGCTGTCCGGCGAGGCAAAGCCCCAGCCACGGCTGCCGGATTCGCAGGCGTACAGCACTCTGACACCGTAACGCTGCTCCACCTCTTTTAATTGCTGCCGCACGCGTTCACGCATTGCGGCATCCACTCCGCTATAAGACATCTCATTTATCCTTTTACACAGACCACCTGACGTAAAGTGTGGACAATCTCCACCAGCGACGCCTGCGCCGCCATTACCGCGTCGATATCTTTATAAGCCATCGGGATTTCATCAATCACGTCGCTATCTTTACGACACTCAACGTGCGCAGTCGCCCGAATCTGGTCATCAACGGTAAAGCGCTTTTTCGCAGCCGTACGGCTCATCGTGCGCCCTGCGCCGTGGCTACAGGAGCAGAAACTCTCTTCATTTCCCAACCCACGCACGATAAAGCTTTTCGCCCCCATCGAACCGGGAATAATCCCCATCTGGCCCTTTTGCGCCGAGACCGCGCCTTTGCGCGTCACCAGCACCTCTTCGCCAAAATGGGTCTCTTTTTGCACGTAGTTATGGTGGCAATTCACCGCTTCCTGCTGGGTCATAAACGGTTTTGTCACGATGCGCGACAGCGCCGCCAGTACGCGCGACATCATCACTTCCCGGTTATGACGGGCAAAATCCTGCGCCCACGACACGGCTTCCATATAGTCGTCATAGTGTTTACTTCCCTCTTTGAAATAGGCCAGGTTTTTATCCGGCAGGTTCGCAATATGCTGCTGCATATCCTGTTGGGCCAGCGTGATAAACAGCGTACCAATGGCGTTACCCACGCCGCGCGAACCGCTATGTAACATCACCCACACGCGCTGCTGCTCATCCAGGCAGATTTCAATAAAATGGTTACCCGTCCCCAGTGTTCCCAGGTGCTGATAATTATTGGTTTTCAACAACTGCGGATAGTTATCCGTCAGACGTTTAAACCGCGCCGCCAGCATTGACCAGTGGTTATCCACTTCTTGCGGCGGCGTTTCCCATGCGCCTTTATCACGCCCGGAACGGGTACTGGTGCGTCCGTGCGGTACCGCCTGTTCGATTGCGCTGCGAAGCCCGCTCAGGTTATCGGGCAGATCGCTTGCCACCAGCGAGGTGCGTACGGCGATCATCCCACAACCAATATCCACGCCGACCGCCGCCGGAATAATGGCCCCTTTGGTTGGGATCACACTGCCGATGGTAGAACCTTTACCGAGATGAACATCCGGCATCACCGCCAGATGCTGAAAAATAAACGGCATCTTCGCGGTGTTCTGCAACTGTTCACGCGCCTCTGGCTCGACCGGGACCCCGTGCGTCCACATTTTTATCGGCGCACTATTCTGCGCCGTCAGCAGTTGAAATTCGTTATGCTGCATTTGATTATCCTTTAATACTCACCAGTCCATTCAGGACGTTATCGAGGCCACCGAATACCGAGATTTTATCGATACGTTCAGCCACTCTTTCCAGCGTTTCCAGCTCTTTTAAGCGCAGGGCTACCGGGTTGTTCTCCATCACCTTCGCGGTGTTCAGCAGTGAACGGGTCGCCGCCGTCTCCTCACGCCGACGAATCACATTCGCCTGCGCCGATTTTTCTGCTTCTATCAGTTTCGACAGAATCGTTTTCATATCGCCCGGTAGCACGATGTCACGCACGCCCAGCGAGGCGACATCCATACCAAAGGAAGCCATGCGGGTTTTCACCTGGGCACTGACCACCTCATCGATGATCTGCTTATCTTCCAGCAGTTCGTCCAGCGTACGGGTCCCTACCGCTTCGCGCAGGGCAAACTGCAATTCGCGATACAGGTGGTCCAGCGGTTTGGTTAACTGGCTGAACGCCTGTAATACATCGCTGTATTGCCAGTTCGCGCCCAGGTTGATGCGCAGGTTCACTTTGTCTTTGGTCAGAATTTCCTGGCCGGACACTTCCATCAGTTGCAAGCGCGTATCGACAACGTCGGCATCAACCAGATGGTTCACTTTCCAGTAAGCGCTTAATCCCGGCGGCAACAGAGGTTGTGTTACGCCATCGATTTTTAAGACACCGACGTGCCATGCCGCGACATTCACCGTCAGTATGGCATCCCGGCCTTTTACTGCTGCGCCGCTTCGCGGCTGCAACACGGCATTCATGATGCTCTCAGGTACGCGCACATCCCGGGTATCCAGCAATTCCACGCTCAGGCTGCCGTCCTGCCAGAACAGGCGGCGTGACGCTGGAGGGATAATTTCCACCAGGATACCGTTACGGTAGAGCGCGGCTACATCATGCCCGGCGGTATCGACGGCCAGGCAGTGCGCGTCGACCCATTCAGGTCTGAAGCGGCGCAAATAATTCGCCAGATCTTCCGCTACATCGCCGCCATTGAGCTCAACGATCGTGACCTCTTGCTTACCAAACCAGGAAAGACGGTGCTCGCCTGCCTCAAGGATATGTGTGTAATCGCCCGCTTTCACCAGCAGGCCCAATTGTCCCTTACGGATCGTGATTTTCTTATTCATTTGTCATCCTTACATTTTCACGTACCGGCGCGAATGCAGGATCGGAGCCGGAGGGAAACAGATCCTCACTGCCAGCCTGTTTTGCCTGCGACCCGGAGCCCTTATCGGCGCCGGTTCATTGCCATCGTTTACCACCCGATGGCGCGTTTACGAACACAACCAGTGTTCACCGGAAAGGTGAGTTGGGAATCGAACCCTCATGGTGTCTCTCTGCTGACAGAACGCCCCGCGGATAACGTCTTACCGTTCCGGGTGCGCTGGCGGGGCATAATCCCCTGCGTGTTCAGCGTCGTGACGTATCAGGTATTGCCAGAAGTGTGCCAGGTGCTAATAAATGAAAAATAAAAAATTTAATTCATTGATATTTAATCATTTTAAATTTTACGCACTTTGATCGCTTGCTGGTAACACCACGCGTTTTTTATATTTAGTTATCGTTGTTTATCTTTAAGGATAAAAATGCAAAAGCGCAGAGTGGTAATTGGCGTACTGGGAACGGTGTTGGATAAACGCGGCAAGCGATCACATCGTTTTCGCAAATGGCGACCAACCGTTGGGTTATGCCAACAGCCGGATTTTCCGGTTGATCGACTGGAGCTGCTCCACCAGCCGCGCGACGAAGGCATGGCTCAACAACTGGCGGAAGATATCGCGCTCCTTTCACCGCAAACCACTGTGCGCCCTCATACGGTGAATATTCGCGATCCCTGGGATTTTGAAGAGGTGTACGCCGCGTTTCTGGATTTCGCCAGCCACTACGATTTCGATACGGAAAATGAAGAGTATCTGGTGCATATCACCACCGGCACGCACGTGGCGCAGATCTGCTGGTTTTTGCTGACGGAGGCCCGCTACCTGCCCGCCAGCCTGCTGCAAACCAGCCCGGCACCGAAAGGGGCTTCTGAGGAGGATGTTGCCGCCGGCGTTTACTCGGTTATCGATCTCGATTTAAGCCGCTATGCGACCTTAACCAGCCGCTTTCAACGCGAACAACAACAGTCGGTCTCGCTGCTGAAAGCCGGTATCGATACACGCAATACAACGTTTAATAAGCTCATCGATCAAATTGAACGGGTAGCCTTGCGCTCAACGGCCCCCATTCTTCTCACCGGGCCTACCGGCGCCGGTAAATCCTTTCTGGCAAAACGTATTTATCAGTTGCGCCAGTCGCGCCACCGCGTCGCAGGTAAACTTGTCGCCGTTAACTGCGCCACACTGCGCGGCGATAACGCTATGTCGACCTTGTTTGGGCATGTCAAAGGGGCCTTTACCGGCGCGCTAACGCCGCGAATGGGGCTGCTGCGCGAAGCCGATGGCGGTGTGCTGTTTCTGGATGAAATCGCTGAACTGGGTCTGGATGAGCAGGCCATGCTGCTGAAAGCCATTGAAGAAAAAACGTTCTTCCCCTTTGGCTCAGATAAAGAGGTGCACAGTGATTTCCAGCTTATCGCCGGAACGCACCGCGATATGCGCCAGTGGGTGATGGAAGGAAAATTCCGTGAAGATCTTTACGCGCGTATCAATATGTGGACTTTTGCTCTGCCGGGGCTTGCAGAACGGCGGGAAGATATCGCGCCGAATATTGAATTCGAACTCCAGCGCTTTAGCAGCGAAGCCCAGACGCACATCCGTTTCGACAAAGACGCACGGGAACGTTATCTGGCATTTGCCTGTTCCGGGCAGGCGCAGTGGCGCGGCAACTTTCGTGAGCTGAGTTCCTCGATTGCCCGTATGGCGACGCTGGCCGAACAGGGGCGCATTACCCTTTCTATCGCCGACGAAGAAATCAGCCGTTTGCAGCAGGCCTGGCAGACGCCTTCCGCGCTTCCCCCTTTAGCAGAGGAGGTCGATCTGTTTGACCAACGCCAGTTAGAAACCGTACTGGAGGTTTGTCGTCGTCACCACTCTCTTTCCGATGCCGGGCGCGAGTTGTTTGCCGTTTCGCGCCTGAAAAAAGCCAGGCCGAATGATGCTGACCGTCTGCGTAAATACCTCGCTCGCTTCGGTCTGAACTGGGAAAACGTCCGCCCGGCGACATGAATCCTCTTCACCTTAATTTATTCGAATAAAATTTCCTCACGCGATAAACAATACCTATGGCCGGGCTCGAACCCGGCCTTTTTATAACGAAACACAACACAACGCGTTAAAGGAAAACACTATGCTCGCTGTACTCACCCGGCTGTTCCCGTTATGGGCGCTGCTGCTCTCTGTTATTGCCTGGTACACCCCCTCAACCTTTACCCCTGTAGGCCCATGGGTCACTACACTGCTGATGCTGATTATGTTCGGCATGGGCGTACACCTGAAAATTGACGATTTCAAACGCGTGCTTTCCCGCCCGGCGCCGGTGGCGGCAGGGATTTTTCTGCACTATCTGGTGATGCCGCTGGCCGCCTGGCTGCTGGCGATGCTATTCAAGATGCCGCCGGATCTCTCTGCCGGGATGGTACTGGTGGGTAGCGTAGCCAGCGGTACGGCATCCAACGTCATGATCTATCTGGCGAAGGGCGACGTAGCGCTCTCGGTGACAATATCGTCCGTCTCAACGCTGGTTGGCGTGGTGGCGACACCGCTGCTGACGCGTCTGTATGTTGATGCCCATATTCAGGTAGATGTGATGGGCATGCTGCTGAGCATTCTGCAGATTGTGGTGATTCCCATTGGCCTCGGTTTAGTGGTGCACCATCTCTTCCCACGCGTGGTGAAAGCTGTGGAGCCGTATCTTCCCGCGTTTTCGATGGTCTGTATTCTGGCGATCATCAGCGCCGTGGTGGCGGGTTCCGCCTCGTATATTGCTTCCGTGGGCATGGTGGTTATCGTCGCGGTGATTTTGCACAACAGTATCGGTCTGCTGGGTGGCTACTGGGGTGGGCGTCTGTTCGGTTTTGACGAATCCACCTGTCGCACACTGGCCATCGAAGTGGGAATGCAGAACTCTGGCCTGGCTGCTGCACTCGGTAAAATCTACTTCTCGCCACTGGCCGCCCTGCCAGGCGCGCTGTTCTCGGTCTGGCACAACCTCTCCGGTTCGCTGCTGGCAGGTTACTGGTCCGGTAAGCCTATTTCAGATAAACCACGCGAAACAGCAAAAGAGAGCTGATAAGCCGTAGCCCGGTCGGCATGCGTCAGATCCGGGTTTCCCCGGCGGCGCTTCGCCTGCCGGGGCTACGCGTCAGTGCGATAGATGTTGTAACAAATGACAATTTACTGTGAGCACCCCACGCCTATGCCGTACACTGGTTCAACTTCCTGACCGAGGGCACCCACATGGCACTCCCCCGCATTACCCAAAAAGAGATGACCGAGCGCGAGCAGCGTGAACTGAAAACCTTGCTCGACCGCGCGCGCATTGCGCACGGGCGTGTATTGACCAACGCCGAAACCAACAGCATCAAAAAAGAGTACATCGATAAATTGATGGTTGAGCGTGAAGCAGAGGCAAAAAAAGCCCGCCAGATAAAGAAAAAGCAGGCTTACAAACCAGATGAAGCGGCCACCTTTTCCTGGTCGGCCAGTACGCCGACGCGCGGCAGGCGTTAACGCCCCTTCTTCTTGCGCCCCGGCTGGGTAAAGCGTTTACGCGAAGCCAGTTCCGCCGGGGTTTTCGCCATATTTTTCGCCCCACTGGCGGCGGGTTTCTTCGCGGCAGTCGTCGCCGTTTTCGGTTTGCTCTTTGCCTTTGGCTTCGCTTCGGACGATGAATTCTCGATAAGCTTAAACAGGGCAATCAGTTCATCATCGGTCAGATCGCGCCACTCCCCGAGCGGCAGGCCAGCCAGCCCCACATTCATAATCCGGGTACGTTCAAGCTTCGTGACTTCATAGCCAAAATGTTCACACATGCGGCGAATCTGGCGATTCAGCCCCTGAATCAGGGTGATACGAAAAACAAACGGCGCCTCTTTTTTGACTTTACATTTTTTCGTCACGGTTCCCAGAATCGGTACGCCTGCTCCCATGCCACGAATAAACTCATCGGTCACGGGTTTGTCCACCGTCACCAGATACTCTTTTTCGTGGTCATTGCCGGCACGCAAAATCTTGTTCACCAGGTCGCCGTGGTTGGTGAGGAAAATCAGCCCCTGGGAATCTTTGTCGAGACGACCAATGGGGAAAACGCGTTTGCTGTGGTTAACAAAATCAACAATGTTGTCTTTTTCACTGTCTTCCGTGGTACTGACAATGCCCACGGGTTTGTTTAACGCGATAAAGACCAGATCTTCGGCCTCTCGCGGCTCAATCAACTGACCGTTTACCTTTACGACGTCGCCAGGCTTAACCTGATCGCCAATGGTGGCACGTTTACCGTTGAGGAAAACATTGCCTTGTTCTATATAGCGATCGGCTTCGCGGCGCGAGCAAATTCCGCTTTCGCTGATGTATTTATTTAATCGGGTTGATGAGTCTGGCAGCATAAATTCTCCTGTAAAAGCGCAATATATCTTATCAGAAGGTTAAGGAAATCTGCGCTTTCTCGCATCCCGGTGCTAAATGTGATCCACAGCGTCTTTCTACACAAAAGTGACGTCTTACCACGCGTGCAACTTTCTGTGGCGAAAAATAGCAGAATCAACCACTTAGACACTACAGCATATCTTGCAGACGTCAGCCACGCGCATAATCATTTGTGCAAGATATTCCCTCGTTCCATCCCTTTGAAATAGAACAAAATTCCTTTGAATATGCCCCTGCATGCGGTTATATCAAATCAAGGAACATCAATCGTGGTTTGCACAAATATGCAAGGGTCCAAAGAGAGTGAGGCCCTGCCCTTTAGCGAAGCGATGGTAAATCACGCCAGCGTGGTCTTTGAGGTGGTCGCCCTGCCGCCAGAAACCCCGGTGATTCGCCTGGCACAGCAGCGTGGCAAAACATCAGCGGCGCAGAAGTGACTGCGCAGCAGGCCGTGAACAGTTCGCGATGTACTCCGGCGTGCGCACGGACGCGGCGCTTATCGCCGAAGCGGGTTGATGGCACTGAAAAAGCACCAGGGAAGGAGCTCAATATCCATTGACAAGAAAATCAATGGCATCACGCAATACCGTTCTCGCGCTTGTCAAATCCGCAACACGTTCACCCAGGTCTTTGACCGATATGCCAGCCATCATATGCATCATGACGACATAAGGTTTGTCATTGATTTCCACGACGGGGCATATTTTCGCTGGTGGCGACATACCGGCAAGGAGAGTAAGCTCGATTGCTGGTGCAACAAGAGCGTGCTTAAGCACATTTGCAACGGGATGCTGGAGGTTAATCAAAAAAGGATAGACGCTTTTCCCGCTGCCCTTGTTTTCAAAAACGTGGAACTGCTCCATCAGAATGACCGTTGAAAATCGCTGAATGAACCATTTTCATCTACCCACTGATTAATGGCATCAATGGATTTCTGATTCTCACGCAGCCATTCATCACGTTTATTTTCACGAAATTTTTCAATTAGCGCCTCGGTTAACACCACTGACAGATTGAGGTTGAGCTCGCGCGCCTGGGTAAGAATGTCAGGCGACAGCGAAACATTCACTGATTTTTTTACGTTCGATGCACTGCGCATGAGAACCCCCATAGTAATGCGCATGAATTGTCTAAGATTAGCGTAGTGAACGAGCATTTTCTATTTCTCCATCCGTGGTTATCGAGTGCCTAACATAAAGTATTTTCCAGGACAGAGTCACGCTCCACACATCCATTGTGCGAAGCGTTTTCCACGTTAATACTCATCCCTTTCATCATCTTCATCCGGCTGCTCCAGCACGCTGTAAGCCACCGAACAGAACAACGAGTTAAGGCGTTTCATATCGCCCAACAGCCCCAGATGTAGCGAACTGGTCTCTATACTCTGCACGTTCTGCTGATGCAACCTGTCAACATGGGCATGGGAGTAGCGACGGTTGAGGATACGAAAGCGATGTTTGCTGCGACGCAGGCGGCGCGCACTGGTGACATCGGCAGAGAAAAAGACCGACATCGCCAGTTTCAAATTGCTGACCAACTGTTCGTGTAACGTATCAAGCTCTTTCAGCCCTTCACCGGAAAAAGCCCGCCGCGCCGCCAGTGATTTATCGGCGATTTCACTGCCCATGCGCTCCACAATGTCAGAGGCCTGCTCAAGGTTAAGAGACATCTCGATAATCTCAGCCCAGCGCCGTGACTCCTCTTCCGCCAGTTCTTCTTTTGGCATACGTGCGAGGTAGAGTTTGATGGCGGTATACAGCACATTAATGTCATCGGCGAGCTTACGCAGGTCTTTTTCTTCCCTCGGCGCACCGTGCATCACTTTATGCAACCCTTCGAGCATCAGCTCCATCGCGTCGCCCATCCGTAATGTTTCGCGGGCCGCGTTCGCCAGAGCAAGCGTTGGCGTATCCAGCGCTGAACTGTCGAGATGTTTTGGTTTGAGACGCGCATCCAGCTCTGGCTCATCGCGAATCAAACGTTCACAGAAGGCCGCCATCACGCCCACAAAAGGCACCATTGCCAGGCAGCGAATCAGGTTGTAGAAGACATGGAAGTAGATGACCAGCTCCGCTTTCGGCAGCGGCAGCTTGCCCATCACATCGGCCAGTAAGTGCACAAAGGGCAGGATCACCAGGCTCCCCACCAGCTTAAACAGCAAGCTGCCCAGCGCCACGCGGCGTGCTGCGGCGTTGGCGGCACTGTTGTTAAGCATCGCCAACAGGCCGGAACCGAGGTTGGCGCCAATCACCAGGCAGAGCGCCACCGGAAAGGAGATGATCCCCGCCGTGGTCAGCGTGGCGGTCAGTAACACAGCCGCCAGACTGGAATAGCTGATGATAGCGAACACCGCGCCAATCAGCGCATCCAGCATGATATCGCCCGTCAGCGACGCGAAGATCACCTGCACGCCATCGGCCTGGGTAATAGGGGTTACCGCCTGAACAATCAGCTCAAGCGCCAGTAAAATCAGTCCAAGGCCAATACTGACACGCCCCAATTGGCCTTCGCGCGTTTGCTTACGCCCCAGGAAGAAAATCACGCCGATGAAGATCAGCAACGGTGATAACCACGAAAGATCGAAGGTGAGAACACGCGCCATCAGCGCGGTCCCCACGTCGGCCCCCAGCACGATCACCAGCGCTGGCGCGAGCGCCACGAGGTCCTGGGCAACAAACGACGTCACCAGCATGGTGGTGGCGTTACTGCTTTGCACCAGTGCGGTCACGCCAATCCCTGCGCTAAAAGCGAGAGACTTCTTTTCAATACTGCGACTCAGTACCGTGCGCAGTCGCGCGCCGAAAACGCGCATCACACCGGTACGTACGATATGCGTGCCCCACACTAACAGGGCAACAGAAGAGAGTAAGTGAAGCAAAATTAACACGTATTCTGGTTCTCCTTATCGTTGTCGATTCCTTTCGGTTTCTCCTCGACCCGGTTTTACCCTGTATGTCGGGGAAAACGCTGTCAAACAGGTCAGAGCAAGGCTCATTGAATCTAAGTATAAAGTCTTACGCGCCATAAAGAGACAGACGAACTCAACATTACGTTAACAATCCCCGTCTTCTCAGCCACAGCAGCGAACCGACCTTGAACGTTTCGGAAAGGACAAATAAAAAAAGACCAACGAAGACGTTATCGATTCGCATAACCTGGAGGAGCAACGGAAAAAGTGCGACCGAGCAGGTGAGCGATAAAATACGCATCACTTCCTGCAACCCAATGAGCAGGAAACGTATTTTCTTTTTCACGAGAAAGGCGTATGCCGAAAAACAGAACGATAACAATAACCCTGAATGGATAAAAAAGAGGGATTGCAGAAAAATACGGTCAGCACCCCGGACTTCCATTAACGCTAGCTGAGCGTAAAAAAGCTGGATATCGGACCATATCGGTACGTGACCCATCTTTAGGGAATAGAAAAGGTAGCTCCCGATAGCCAGCAGATCCATCGCGCCCCAGAATGTAAATATTTTATCTTTGTAACTCATGCCATTACCGCTTCCCTGTTATGCATAACGCTTTTTATCAGTATAAAGGCAAAGGCGTAATAAAGAGATAAAGAAAACGGAGTAAACTGCATTATCCATCCAGGATGGAATAATTAAATGGACAACTGCGGTAACTTTCTTATTCAGCGGCTTGTCTTTAATTATCGTTTCTTCTGTAGAAACTTTGTTAAAGAAAAAACAATGTTGTTACTCTCGCAAAAGAGAAATTATCCGCTTTATTTATAATTTAATATGCTAAATAATCTGCCATGATTTATTACGCAGTAGGGGAATTAAGATGCGTTTCAGTACTATGTCCGACAGTGAAATTATTTCTGAACTGTGCCGCAGAATTAAAGAAACGCGTATGCAGCTCGGGCTATCGCAGATTGAGCTGGCCGAGCGTGCACAAGTCGGCGCTGCAACCATCAAACGCGTTGAATTAGGCGAGTCCGTTACCCTGAGTACGCTGATTGGTATTCTGCGCGGTCTGGATCGTCTGCATCAACTGGAGTCGGTGTTATTCGATTCGCACATTCGCACCTTTAACGCGCAAATCAATGCCGCGACCCCTTCCCGTATCCGTATCCGGAAAAAAGCGCATCAGCCAAAAGAAAAATTTGCCGCCGCAGCGCAGACCAATGAAGCGAACGCCACCATTAACGAATGGTATACCTCATCGGCATCTCACAGTGTGGTGTGGTCTTTCCTGCCGCCTGACACAGAGAAAAAAGGTTAGCCCGGATAGCGCTAACGCTTATCCGGGCTATCAACTATAGCCCCGGTTAGCACAGCGCCACCGGGGAGAGAAAGGACTCAGGATTCACATACCGCGACTTTAATCGCCAGACCGCCTCGTGCGGTTTCACGGTATTTGGCGTTCATGTCTTTGCCCGTCTCAAACATCGTTTCGATGACTTTATCCAGTGAGACCTTCGGATCGCTGGTGCGGTACATCGCCATGCTGGCCGAGTTAATCGCCTTCACGGCCGCAATCGCGTTACGCTCAATACACGGCACCTGGACCTGACCGGCCACCGGATCGCAGGTCAGCCCAAGGTTATGCTCCATGCCGATTTCCGCCGCGATGCACACTTTCTCCGGGCTACCGCCCAGCAGTTCCGCCAGCCCGGCAGAAGCCATAGAGCAGGCGACCCCCACTTCACCCTGGCAGCCGACTTCCGCTCCGGAAATCGACGCATTCATCTTATACAGAATGCCAATCGCGCCCGCCGTCAGGTAGTAGCGCATATAGATTTCCGGCGTCACCGCTTTGATAAAGCGATCGTAATAGGCCAGTACTGCCGGGATGATACCGCAGGCACCGTTGGTCGGCGCGGTAACCACTCGCCCGCCCGCCGCGTTCTCTTCGCCGACGGCCATGGCGAACATATTGACCCAGTCCATTGCGCTTAACGGCGTAATGGACTGGCTTTGCGGCGCCAGTACGCGATGCAGCGCAGAGGCCCGACGCGGTACTTTCAGCGGGCCAGGCAAAATGCCTTCCGTGTTCATACCACGGTTGATGGCGTTTCTCATGGTCTCCCAGATTTTCGCCATATTTTGCTCAACGTTCTCCCTGCCGTGGCGGGCGATCTCATTTTTCATCATCACCGCAGAAATCGACAGGCAGTTGTCGTGGCAATGTGCCAGCAGGTTGCGGGCAGAATAGAACGGGAACGGAATATCGACATCCGCGTCCTGATTCTTACCAAAGTTTTCTTCCGTGACGATAAAACCGCCACCGATCGAATAATAGGTCTGGAAGTGGACAATTTTGCCATCGCAAAACGCCGTAATGCTCATGCCGTTTTCATGCAGCGGCAGAAACTCATTGTGAAAACGCATGCATTCCGCCACCGGGAACTCAATTTCCCGCTGACCTTCTTCAATGAACAGACGATGCATGGTGTTTACATCGCGAATAATTCCGGGAATGGCATCGATATCGACGGTATCCGGTAAATAGCCGGACAACCCAAGAATGATCGCGATATCGGTGTGGTGGCCTTTACCTGTTAATGACAGGGAACCGTACACATCCACCACCAGACGAGTCACTTTATGCAGCAGGCCTTTTTCCTGCAGGGTATCAACAAAATGTTTTCCTGCTTTCATCGGCCCAACAGTGTGTGAGCTGGACGGCCCGATGCTGATTTTGAAAATATCGAAAACGCTAATCATGTGGCACCCATGCGGTTACAAAGCAAAACGGATGCGCCGCCTGTAACAGGCGGCGCTGAAAACTTAGCTGAACAGAGAGAAGAAGATGGCGGAGATGGCAATCAGACCCATCAGCACCACAAACGCATTGCTGATGTGACCGCTGTACTTGCGCATAGCCGGTACTTTGTTGATGGCATACATCGGCATCAGGAACAGAATCATCGCGATAACCGGGCCACCCAGCGTTTCAATCATGCCCAGAATGCTCGGGTTCAGGGTCGCAACAATCCAGGTCGTCACCAGCATAAACAGCGCGGTGATTTTGTTCAGTTTGTTGATTTCGATGGATTTACCTTTGCCGCGCAGAGACTTAATCACCATGCCGTTGAAACCTTCACGCGCACCGAGGTAGTGGCCGAGGAAAGATTTGGTAATGGCGATCATGGCGATAATCGGCGCCATCCAGGCAATCACCGGCGCGTTAAAGTGGTTCGCCAGATAGGAGAGAATAGAGATGTTTTGTGCTTTCGCTTCCGCCAGGTTTTCCGGGGAGAGGCTCAGTACACAACTGAACACAAAGAACATCACGGTCAGCACCATCATGATATGTGCAAAGCCCAGAATACGGGAACATTTGCGCTCGGCATCCTGGCCGTACTCTTCACGTTTAGCGACCGCGAAAGAGGAGATAATCGGCGAGTGGTTGAATGAGAAAACCATTACCGGAATAGCCAGCCACAGCGTCATCCACAGACCGTGACCACCTGGCGCAGCGTTGCTCAGGGAAAGTGTATCGAGGACCGCACCGTTCCATTGCGGGATCAAATACAGCGCCAGCATCATCAGCGCGGCAACGAACGGGAACACCAGCACGCTCATCGCTTTAACAATCATTTTTTCGCCAAAACGGACAATCCCCATCATGCCGATAATCAGAATCAGCGACAAAATGGCGCGCGGCGGAGACACCAGACCAAGCTGGTGAGTAATAAAGCTGTCGACCGTGTTAGTAATTGCAACACTATAAACCAGCAGAATTGGATAAATAGCGAAGAAATAAAGCAGCGTAATGAGTTTACCGGCGCCGATACCAAAATGTTCTTCAACCACTTCGGTAATATCTTCACCCGGATTTTTACCCGACAGAACGAAACGGGTTAAACCACGGTGGGCGAAAAAGGTCATCGGGAATGCGAGAATTGCCATGATGATTAACGGAATTAAACCACCAACCCCGGCGTTAATCGGCAGGAAAAGGACCCCTGCGCCAATCGCAGTACCGTACAGGCCCAGCATCCAGACGGTATCACTTTTTCTCCAGCCGCTGCTTTCGCGAGCGACGAGGGTATTTTGAACGGTTTCCATAATATGGCCTCAGTAATATAGATTAGAGCCATTTTTATTTGGCTCTGATTCAGGTAATAAAAGCGCTGTGTTTATTTGGCTATTTTATTAAATGCAACTATGCTGAGTTACTAACAGCGATCACATAACCTGATTTATTGAGGGACTTTTAAAGTATCAAAAATAACACCGGGGTTTTAATATATTTTTAAGGTATCATTTTTAATACGTTATTAATTACGGCGCGGATTAACACTTTATATAGTTATATATACTAAGGCTGCTAATGACAATTATAATTGTCATACGATTAATAAAAATATTTACCCTGCTGTTATCTAAAGATACTGAGTAATGAAAAACGGGCCTGCAGGATAGTTCCGGGAATGAAAGAACGTTCAGAACCAGGCCTGGTTGGCGTCATCGGCGCAGAGCGTTGAACGCGGACAGCGCGCAAAAACCGGAACGTACACGGAGTACGTGAAGGTTTTGAGCACTGCCCAGGTTCAAACAGGCAAGCAAGATAGCCTAATTCGCCTGATGTTTAGTCCGCGTCATAGCCCAGATTCGGCGCCAGCCAGCGTTCCACTTCCGCCACGCTCATTCCCTTACGCAATGCGTAGTCCGCCACCTGGTCGCGCTGAATCTGCGCCACGGCGAAATACTTGCTGTCAGGGTGGCTAAAGTACCAGCCGGAGACCGAGGCGCCCGGCCACATGGCGAAGGATTCCGTCAGTTTCATACCGGTGTGGGTTTCCACATCCAGTAACTGCCAAATCGTGCCTTTTTCCGTATGCTCCGGGCAGGCCGGGTATCCCGGCGCCGGGCGGATCCCCTGATAATTTTCGCGGATCAGCTCTTCGTTACTGAGGTTCTCGTTGGCCGCATAGCCCCAATAGACCTTACGTACGCGCTCATGCAGATATTCGGCGAAGGCTTCCGCCAGACGGTCTGCCACGGCTTTTATCATGATTTTGTTGTAATCATCATGCTGCGCGTCGTACGCCTCTGCCAGCGCGTCTTCCTCAAGACCACCGGTAACGGCAAACGCGCCGATGTAATCTTCTTTGCCGCTCAACTTCGGCGCGACAAAATCGGCCAGACAGTAGTTAGCGAAACCTACTTTCTCGGTCTGCTGACGCAGATGACGGCTTACCGCGAGCACCTGAGTGCGGGTTTCATCGCGATAGATCTCAACATCGTCGCCTACGCGGTTCGCCGGGAACAAGCCCACCACACCACGTGGGTTCAGGCTCTTCTCACGGCTTAACATATCCAGCATATCGTTGGCGTCCTGGAACAGGCGCTTAGCCTCTTCCCCGACGATTTCATCTTCGAGAATACGCGGATACTTGCCGGCCAGCGACCAGGTCATAAAGAACGGCGTCCAGTCGATGTAGTTACGCAGGGTTTCGATGCTGGCTTCCACTTCCTGTACGCCCAGGCGATGGGCCACCGGCGGGGTGTAGCTCTCCCAGTCGAAGGCCAGATCGTTTTCACGGGCGGCCTCCAGCGTCACGGGTGGCGTACGTGGCTTCTTACGGCCATGCTGAATACGCACGGTTTCGTACTCTTTACGGGTGCGGGCCACAAACTCATCGCGCTGGCTATCAGACAGCAGCGAGGCCACCACACCTACGGTGCGCGAGGCGTTTTGCACATAGACCGTCGGGCCGCTGTAGTTCTGCTCGATTTTCACCGCCGTATGCGCTTTTGAGGTGGTTGCGCCGCCAATCAGCAACGGGATCGTGAAGCCCTGGCGCTCCATCTCCTTCGCCACGTTCACCATTTCATCCAGCGACGGGGTGATAAGGCCAGACAGGCCAATCAGGTCGGCGTTCACTTCACGGGCAGTTTTGAGAATTTTGTCCGTCGGCACCATCACGCCGAGATCGACGATTTCGTAGTTGTTACACTGCAATACCACGCCGACAATATTTTTGCCGATGTCGTGGACGTCGCCTTTCACGGTGGCGATGACCATTTTGCCGTTGCTGGAGCCTTTCTCTTTGCTGGCTTCGATAAACGGCTCAAGGTAGGCCACCGCCTGTTTCATAACACGGGCGGATTTCACCACCTGCGGCAGGAACATTTTGCCTTCGCCGAACAGATCGCCGACCACGTTCATACCGTCCATCAGCGGCCCTTCAATCACCTCAATCGGGCGAGCGGCCTGCTGGCGGGCCTCTTCGGTGTCCTGTTCGATAAACTCGGTAATACCTTTAACCAGCGAATATTCCAGACGCTTTTTCACGTCCCAGCTCCGCCATTCCGCCTGCTGGGCGTTGGCGGTATCGTCGGTTTTGCTGCCACGGTATTTTTCTGCCAGATCCAGCAAGCGTTCTGTGCTGTCATCGCGGCGGTTCAGAATCACATCTTCCACCGCATCACGCAATTCTGCCGGCAGGTCGTCGTAAATCGCCAGTTGTCCGGCGTTGACGATCCCCATATCCATGCCATTACGGATAGCGTAATAGAGGAAGACCGCGTGGATCGCCTCACGTACCGGGTCATTACCGCGAAACGAGAACGAGACGTTGGAAACGCCGCCGGAGATCAGCGCATGGGGTAGTTCGCGTTTGATGTCTTCGCAAGCGCCGATAAAGTCCTGCGCATAGTTGTTGTGCTCTTCGATCCCGGTGGCGACCGCAAAGATATTCGGGTCGAAAATAATGTCTTCCGGCGGGAAGCCCACTTCGTTGGTCAGGATGTTGTACGCCCGGCGGCAAATTTCGATTTTGCGCTCGCGGGTATCCGCCTGCCCTACTTCATCAAAGGCCATCACCACTACGGCGGCACCGTAACGGCGTACCTTTTTCGCATGATGGATAAACGCGTCAACGCCCTCTTTCATTGAGATGGAGTTAACGATGCCTTTACCCTGAATGCATTTCAGCCCTTTCTCGATCACCTCCCATTTTGAGGAGTCGATCATAATCGGTACGCGGGCGATGTCCGGTTCACCGGCAATCAGGTTGAGGAAACGCACCATCGCCGCTTCGGCGTCGAGCATCCCCTCATCCATATTGATATCGATGATTTGCGCGCCGCTTTCCACCTGCTGACGCGCCACGTCCAGCGCTTCGTTGTACTTCTCTTCTTTGATCAGGCGTTTGAATTTCGCCGAACCGGTGACGTTGGTGCGTTCACCCACGTTCACAAACAGGCTGTCATCGCCAATATTCAGCGGCTCCAGGCCCGCCAGACGGCAGGCGACGGGGATGTCCGGCAGTTTGCGCGGTGGCAGACCGGCGACGGCATCGCTCATCGCTTTAATGTGTTCCGGCGTGGTGCCGCAACACCCGCCGACCACGTTCAGGAAGCCGGATTCTGCCCATTCGCGAATTTGTGCCGCCATGGTGTCGGCGTCGAGATCGTATTCGCCAAAGGCGTTTGGCAACCCGGCGTTCGGGTGCGCGGTCACGTAGCATTCGGCAATGCGCGAGAGTTCCTGCACATACTGGCGCAGTTCGTCCGGCCCCAGTGCGCAGTTCAGGCCGAAGGTGAGCGCATCGGCGTGGCGCAATGAGTTATAGAAGGCTTCTGTAGTTTGCCCGGAAAGCGTACGCCCGGAAGCATCGGTAATGGTGCCAGAAATCATGATCGGCAGATCGACGCCCAGCGCCTCCAGCTCTTCTTTCACCGCGAAAATGGCGGCTTTGGCGTTCAGGGTGTCGAACACCGTTTCGATCAGGATCAGGTCGCTACCCCCTTCCACCAGCGCTTTGGTCGACTCGCGATAGGCGGTCACCAGTTGGTCGAAAGTGATATTACGAAACGCGGGGTCGTTAACGTCCGGCGAGATAGAGGCGGTGCGGTTGGTTGGGCCAAGAACACCGGCAACATAACGCGGTTTGTCCGGCGTGCGGGCAGTCCATTCATCGGCACACGCGCGGGCGAGTTTGGCCGCCGCAAAGTTGATCTCCGCCGACAGGGATTCCATCTGGTAATCCGCCATCGCGATAGTGGTGGAGTTAAAGGTGTTGGTCTCAATGATATCCGCACCCGCTTCAAAATAGGCGGAATGGATAGCGGCAATCACCTCTGGCTTTGTAATCACCAGCAGATCATTGTTACCCTTGAGGTCGCAGGGCCAGTCGGCGAATCGCTCGCCGCGGAAATCCTGCTCACTGAGACGCTGATTCTGGATCATGGTGCCCATGCCCCCGTCCAGAACCAAAATTCGTTCTTTTAACTGCTGCTGCAGTTGCTCAACTTTGCTGCTCACACGTGCTCCCGACAACGCTCAACCAGGCCAAAAGGCCAGCAGGACATACTGGCACAAACTGACAGAGCGGAAAAGGCGCACAGGGGGAACATGAGAGATGTTCATTTGAACTCATCCGATCAGTCCGCGTCAGAGTTGCATTATAATTAAATAAAACGAAAATGATTTCCACGATACAGAAAAGGAGTCAGCCATGGTCGCCACTGTTCCCGCTAAACGCGGCAGAAAACCCGCCGCCCCCGCCGCTCAGGCTACCGGGCAAGTCCAGTCTCTGACGCGTGGACTCAAACTGCTTGAGTCAATTGCCGAATCCCATGGTAGCGTTGCGCTCACCGAGCTGGCGCAACAGGCCGGCCTGCCCAATTCCACAACCCACCGTCTGCTCACCACCATGCAACAGCTTGGCTTTGTGCGCCAGGTCGGTGAATTAGGCCACTGGTCCGTTGGCGCCCACGCGTTTATCGTCGGCAGCAGTTTTTTGCAAAGCCGCAACCTGATGGCGATTGTCCATCCGATCCTGCGCAAGCTGATGGAAGATTCCGGCGAGACGGTCAACCTTGCGGTACTCGACCAGAGCGACCATCAGGCCATAATTATAGACCAGGTACAGTGTACCCAACTGATGCGCATGTCCGCGCCGATTGGCGGGAAGCTGCCGATGCACGCTTCCGGCGCGGGTAAGGCGTTCCTCGCCTATTTGAATGATGACCAGGTCTCCGGCCTGCTCCATCGCAAAGGGCTGCATGCCTATACCCATGCCACGCTGGTATCACCGGTGCACCTGAAAGAGGATCTGGCCCAGACGCGTAAGCGCGGTTACTCCTTTGATGACGAAGAACATGCGCTTGGCCTGCGCTGCGTCGCTGCCTGCATTTATGATGAACACGGTGTGCCGTTTGCCGCGATCTCTATTTCCGGCCCCATTTCCCGTATCACCGATGACCGGGTGACTGAGCTGGGCGCGCTGGCGATCAAAGGGGCCAAAGAGGTGACGGTCGCCTGGGGTGGGATGCGTCAAAATGGCTGACCTCAAATCATATTGGCAGGATAAATACCCTTCGGCTTTCTGCTGGTCGTTCGGCGATTCACCGGAACTGGCCGACGAGCTGGCAGCCCTGGTCATCGCGGGGAAAAAGCGCGGTACCTGCGGCTCGCTTGCCAGCTACAGGCAAGAACAACCCCCCGTCACGCCAGGGGCCTATCACATTGTGCTGGACGGCCGGGGCAAAGCCGTATGCGTGATACGCACTCTGACGCTCAGGCTGATCCGGTTTAATGAAATGAGTCCTGAACTCGCTGCGCTGGAAGGCGAAGGTGATTTGAGCCTGGCTTACTGGCAATCGGCGCATCAGGCGTTCTTTGAACGTGAAGGCACCTGGACACCTGATATGGAGCTAATTTTTGAGGAGTTTGCCGTCGTTGAAGTAGGCTAAACCAGGTTACCCCGCCTGCTGTAGATTACCGTAGCGCACGCAAAAGCGCTGGCGGCGACGGTAGGCGTAAACGTCTTCCACATGACCGTTTTTGATGCGTGCCTGCAGGCCTCGCCAGTAGTCGGCGCGCAGCAGATCGGCGTGCATCTCTTCAAATAGCGGTCCAATGCGCGGGTCGGCGCACAACCAGTGGCGAAACTCCTCCGGGAAAACATCGCCCGGCGAGACGCTATACCAGGGCTCGGCACTCAGTTCATCTTCCGGGTAACGCGGCGGCGGAATATCACGGAAGTTGACCTCCGTCATATAACAGATCTCGTCATAATCGTAGAACACTACGCGCCCGTGACGGGTGACGCCAAAGTTTTTAAACAGCATATCGCCGGGAAAAATATTCGCCGCAGCAAGCTGGCGGATGGCGTTCCCGTACTCTTCCACCGCATCGCGCAACTGCGAACCATGTACCCGCTCGAACCAGAGATTAAGCGGCACCATGCGGCGCTCAATATAGAGATGACTGATGGAGATGCGATCCCCAAGGTCGGTGATTTTCTGCGGCGCCTCCTGGAGCAATAGCGCCATTAACGCCGGGTCAATCTTGCGCTTTTCCAGAACGAAGTGTTCAAACTCTTGTGTATCCGCCATACGTCCGACGCGATCATGTTCCTTCACCAGTTGATAGCAGGCGCGCACATGCGCCGCGCTCATCTCTTTTTGCGGCGGGAATTTATCTTTGATGACCTTAAAGACCCTGTCGAAGCCCGGCAGCGTGAAGACCAGCATCACCATGCCGCGAATGCCCGGCGCCTCAACAAACTGCTCGTCCGAGGCATAAATATAATTCAGGTATTCGCGATAGCTTTCCGTTTTACCGTGCTTCTGGCAGCCAATAGCCATGTAGAGTTCAGCGGTGGTTTTACCCGGCAGAATCTCCCTTAACCACTCGATGGTGGCTGCGGGTAACGGGGCATACACCATAAAATAGGAGCGGGCGAAGCCGAACACGATACTGGCCTCCGAATGCGAGGTCAGACAGGTATCGACAAACAGCTCGCCTTCGTCCGTACGATGAATCGGCAGCAGGAAGGGAAGCGTACCCGCAGGGGTGATCAATTTGCCCACTAACCACGCCGCTTTATTACGGTAAAACAGCTCGTTTGCGACCTGCAAATGGGACTGACGCAATGTATCGGCGCCAAACGTCTCTGTCAGGTGAGTAATGATATAACCGACATCGCGCGCTTTATCCTGCCAGGGCAGACGCAGCGGCAGATCGGTTAATACCTTGGTTAACAGGGATTCCCAGCCACGCTCAGGCCAAAAGTCCTTCGCCAGCGGGCGCGGAATGGTGCGAAAGCGCCGTTCCGGCTGAGAACTGAAAATAAACAGGCGCTCGGGGCTAAGCGAGCGGTGATCGAACAGGCGGCAGTAGACGGAGTTAAAAAAACTCTCAGCAATTTCGAAGCGCGGGTAGTCCGGTAACAGGTGGGTGTAATGCTCTTTCACCCGTAGCAGAAATTCGGCATCAGGCTGCTGACTGTCGGTGATGCAGCGTAGCTGCTCCACAACCAGCCCAACGTGGTGATCGTAAAGATGGATGCGCTGCTTCATCGCCTGCTGAACGGCGTGCCAGTCCGCCAGTTCGAAACGCTGCTGCGCGCCGGCAGTCACTTCCAGAAAGCGCCCGTATTGCGCATCGAAACCTTGCAGAATGGTTTGTGCAATCAGTAATTCCAGGCCACGTGACATCGCATCTTTCCCCTCACCCCGGCCTCTCCCTCCAGGGAGAGGGGAGAAAACATTATCCAGCCAACCCCGAAAACTGCACGGATCGATCCTCTCTCCCCTGAGGGGAGAGAGTTACGGTGAGAGGTGTCAGAACTGAGCTTCTTCCGTCGAGCCCGTTAACGCGGTAACAGAGGACGCCCCGCCCTGGATGATGGTGGTCACTTTATCGAAGTAGCCCGTGCCCACCTCTTGTTGGTGAGACACGAAGGTGTAGCCCTCTTTGGCGGCGGCAAACTCTGGCTGCTGCACTTTTTCCACGTAGTGACGCATCCCCTCACCCTGCGCATAGGCGTGTGCCAGGTCGAACATGTTGAACCACATGCTGTGAATGCCCGCCAGGGTAATAAACTGGTATTTGTAGCCCATCTCCGACAGTTGCTGCTGGAAGCTGGCAATGGTTTTGTCGTCCAGATTTTTCTGCCAGTTGAATGACGGCGAGCAGTTATACGCCAGCAGTTTGCCAGGGAATTTCGCATGAATGGCATCCGCAAAGCGTTTCGCCAGCGCCAGATCGGGTGTTGAGGTTTCACACCACACCAGGTCGGCATACGGCGCATACGCCAGGCCACGGCTAATAGCCTGTTCGATCCCGGCGCGGGTACGATAGAACCCTTCGCTGGTGCGCTCGCCGGTGATGAACTCGCTGTCATAAGGGTCGCAATCCGAGGTAATCAGGTCCGCAGCATCCGCATCGGTACGGGCAATCACCAGCGTCGGTACGCCCATGACATCTGCCGCCAGACGCGCAGCCACCAGTTTCTGAATCGCCTCTTGCGTCGGTACCAGCACTTTTCCGCCCATATGGCCGCATTTTTTCACCGAAGCCAGCTGATCTTCGAAGTGAACGGCCGCTGCACCGGCTTCAATCATCGATTTCATCAGTTCAAAGGCATTCAGTACGCCACCAAAACCGGCTTCGGCATCCGCCACGATCGGCAGGAAATAATCGGTATAACGCGGATCGTTCGGTTCAATACCCGCCGACCATTGGATCTGATCCGCGCGGCGGAAGGTGTTGTTGATCCGATCGACCACAGCCGGAACGGAGTTGGCCGGGTAGAGCGATTGATCCGGATACATACTGGAGGCCAGGTTCGCATCTGCCGCCACCTGCCAGCCCGACAGATAAATCGCTTCGATGCCTGCTTTTGCCTGTTGCAATGCCTGCCCGCCAGTCAGTGCGCCAAGGCTGTTGATATAGCCTTTTTTCGCCTCACCATGCAGCAGACGCCACATTTTCGCTGCGCCCATCTGCGCCAGCGTGCATTCCGGGTTCACCGAGCCACGTAATTTCACCACCTCTTCCGCGCTATAAGGACGCGTGATGCCTTCCCAGCGAGGGTTAGTCCATTCTTTTTTCAGTTCTTCTATTTGTTGAGTACGGGTTTTCATGTGCAGATGCTCCATATTCTCGTCCTGGCTTTCCAGGCGTTATTGGTGAAGGCAGTTTGGTCACGAGAAGCCGCGCAAAAACCGGAGCGTACTTAGCGTACGTGAGGGTTTTGAGCGCTGTCCGGGGCCAAAATGGCGAACAAAATAGCCTGGGCGCTAAGCCAGCAGGCGATAGCCTGGCAACGTCAGGAAGTCGATTAACTCATCAGAGGTGGTGATCTGCTCCATCAGGCGGGCAGCATCATCGAAACGTCCGCTACTAAAGCGGTGTTCGCCCAACTCTTCCTGAATCACCAGCATCTCTTCGGCCAGCATTTGACGGAACAGGGCCTTCGTGACCGGTTTGCCGTTGCTGAGCGTTTTCTCGTGATGGATCCACTGCCAGATTGAGGTACGCGAGATTTCAGCCGTTGCCGCATCTTCCATCAGACCGTAAATCGGTACACAGCCGTTGCCGGAGATCCACGCTTCGATGTACTGAACGGCCACGCGGATATTGGCGCGCATCCCCTCTTCTGTGCGTTCGCCATCGCAGGCCGCCAGTAGCTGATCTGCCGTGGTGGGGGCGTCGCTCTCACGCGTAACCGCCAGTTGGTTTTTGTTTTCACCCAGTACCTCGTTAAAGACAGCCATGGCCGTATCCGCCAGGCCCGGATGCGCAATCCACGTACCGTCATGGCCGTTGTTGGCTTCCAGCAACTTGTCCGCTTTTACTTTATTGAGTACCTGGTTGTTGCGTTCAGCATCTTTACTGGGAATAAAGGCCGCCATGCCACCCATGGCGAACGCACCACGGCGATGGCAGGTTTTAATCAGCAGCCGCGAATAGGCGCTCAGGAATGGTTTATCCATCGTTACCACCTGACGATCGGGTAGCACACGGTCCGGGTGGTTTTTCAATGTCTTGATATAGCTAAAGATGTAATCCCAACGGCCACAGTTCAGACCAACAATATGGTCACGCAGCGCATACAGGATTTCATCCATCTGGAAGACGGCAGGCAGCGTCTCGATCAGCAAGGTGGCCTTGATGGTGCCGCGCGGCAGGTCGAAGCGATCTTCGGCATAACAGAAGACTTCACTCCACCATGCCGCTTCCTGCCATGCCTGGGTCTTCGGCAGATAAAAGTAAGGACCGCTGCCTTTTGCCAGCAACGCTTTATGGTTGTGGAAGAAATAGAGCGCAAAGTCGAAGAGGCTGCCAGGGATAGCTTCGCCGCGCCAGGTCACGTGTTTTTCTGGCAGATGCAAGCCACGGACGCGACAAATCAGTACCGCCGGATCGGGCTTGAGCTGGTAGATTTTCCCGGCCTCATTGGTGTAGCTGATGGTGCCATTCACCGCATCACGCAGGTTAATTTGCCCATCGATTACTTTATCCCAGTCCGGTGAAAGGGAGTCTTCAAAATCCGCCATGAAGACTTTCACGTTGGCATTGAGCGCATTGATCACCATTTTGCGTTCAACCGGCCCGGTGATCTCAACACGACGATCCTGCAAATCTTCCGGGATACCGCGAATAGTCCAGTCACCATCGCGAATGGAATTGGTTTCCGAAATAAAATCAGGCAGCTTGCCGTTGTCGATATCCTGCTGCTGTTGCATACGCGCAGCCAGTAGCTTATTGCGTTGTGGCGTAAAGCGTGTCACCAGCTCCGTAAGGAATTCGACCGCTTCCGGGGTCAGAATTTGCTTTTCCATTTCGCCATAAGGCTTGTTAAAAGCCAACTCACCTGTCGTCGTTGCCTGTTGTGTCATTGCGCTGCTCCTCATCATCGTTGATCCGCGTACACTCCCCAACGCGAACGAAAGATCGTTGTATGGTTTTCGTTCAGCACAATTAAGACTACTCATTTAATTTTCAAAATCAAAAACAATTTCCATTTTAATTTAAAAAACAGATTAACTATTTGATAACAATGAATTTAAAATTTAATTACTTGCTGGAGAGAATTTCAGGCATGAAAAAGGCACCCGAAGGTGCCTGAAATGGGGAGCTGAAACGCTTTAGGATCGTGCTGAAACGTTAATCAAGCGTTGGGTTCATATGGCTCAGGTCGAACGGCGTAATCTGGTACACGTAGTAGTTCAGCCAGTTGGTAAACAATAGATTTCCATGGCTACGCCATGTCGCATGTGGCTTGTTCCGGGGATCGTCGTTCGGGAAATAGTTATACGGGATTTCCGGTGACAGCCCGGCCTCAACATCACGGAAATACTCACCTGCCAGAGTATTAGCGTCGTACTCAGGATGGCCGGTAACAAAGGCGATACGCTTATCTTTGCTGGCGAACAGATAGGCATCGCCCTGATCGCTTTCAGCCAGGATTTCCAGGTCGGTATAGTCACGAATCAGTGCCGCCGGGAAATCGGCATAGCGTGAGTGCGGCGCGAGGAACGTATCATCAAAACCACGAGTCAGCAGAGCGTGTGGATGCAAAATGTGGTGCTCATAGACGCCGGACAGCTTTTCACTGCGGGTTTGCTTAGGAATACCGTAAAGGATGTTCAGTGCGGCTTGTACCGCCCAACAGACAAATAACGTGGAGGTGACATGGTCTTTTGCCCACTCCAGTACCTGTTTGATCTGCGGCCAGTAGGCAACATCGTTAAATTCAACCAGACCCAATGGCGCACCGGTTACAATCAAGCCATCGAAGTTCTCTTCGCTGATTTCATCAAAGTTACAGTAGAAGTTGTTGAGGTGTTCCACTGGCGTGTTGCGTGATTCACGCGCGTCAATGCGCAGCAGCTTGATATCCACCTGCAGTGGCGAGTTGGAGAGTAACCGCAGAAATTGGTTCTCTGTCTCGATCTTCTTTGGCATCAGGTTGAGGATAAGTACCTTGAGCGGACGAATTTCCTGACCTGTAGCACGCGATGTCGTCATCACAAAGACGTTTTCATCACGCAAGAAATTGACGGCTGGTAGCTCGTCCTGCACCCGAATCGGCATAACTTATATCCTCACTGCATACGTTTAAACGTTTAGACATCCAGATAGCTGACAATACCCAGGAATAGGCGCGTTGTCGAGTCTGCATGTAGAAGGTGAGAAAGTTTCACGAAAGTGTTTGCGTTAGAATATAAGCGCGCATAACAGGAGACAATATGGTTATTAGTATTCGTCGTTCGCGACCTGAGGAAGGAGAGAGGCTGATCGCTATCTGGTGCCGCTCGGTCGATGCGACACATGATTTTTTGTCCAGAGATTATCGGGCAGAGCTGGAGGAGCAGGTGAGTGCATTTTTACCGACAGCGCCGCTTTGGGTTGCCGTCAATAAACAGGATGAACCCGTTGGGTTTATGCTACTCACCGATAAGCATATGGATGCACTGTTCATTGATCCTGACGTTCGCGGCAGCGGCGTAGGGAAACGACTGGTTGAACACGCCTTGCTGTTGGCCCCCAACTTAACGACCAACGTTAATGAGCAAAACGAGCAGGCCATTGGGTTCTACCTTAAGCTGGGATTTATGGTAACCGGACGAAGCGAAAAGGATGATTCCGGCAGGCCATATCCATTGCTGCATTTACGCTATCAACAGTAATGTTCACCGCTTAACTCTTTTTTACCGCTTCGCGATCAGCGCCATCACAGCGTCATCGCTCAGGGGTGTTGATTGCGCGTGCGTTATCAAGCGGCGATAACGCATTCGCGTCGCACCTGCGACAACTTCCTGCAGGATACGATCTTCGACCTGCGATAATCCGCCCTCGTTCATTTCCAGCGCGCTGATAACAATGTCAAAGCGGTCTGTGCGCAGCAGTTTCCTGAGCCATGAACGGGGTCGGATCTGTTCGATAAGGTCCCACAGAACTTTTTCGGCTTTGAAAAAATCAGCGATAAGCAGGCGTTGATTACTAAAGGCACCGCTTCCTGATACATCCTGCTTACGCTCAATGTTGCGAACGGTGATATGATTTTTGCGAACCTGGATATAAAGAACAGACATGAAAAATTCCTTTTATCATGCGAAGAAAACGCAAAAAGCCCATCCGTGAGGATGGGCTTCTTACTTGTCTGATGCCTGGCAGTTTATGAATCACGTTGTGATTCACCCTTCGGGCCGTTGCTGCGCAACGTTCAAAAGCGCTCGCTTTTGTCCTA
>SMDE01000018.1 GCA_004346725.1 Phytobacter diazotrophicus
TGGTCCCACCTGACCCCATGCCGAACTCAGAAGTGAAACGCCGTAGCGCCGATGGTAGTGTGGGGTCTCCCCATGTGAGAGTAGGGAACTGCCAGACATCAATTAAAACAAAAGGCTCAGTCGAAAGACTGGGCCTTTTGTTTTTGATATAGGTTTATCAGCGAGTTTGCAGCTTCTTTTCCAGTACAACCTACGGGAACTGAATCAATAAAAAAGGCCATCCGTAGGGATGGCCTGTTGCATTTCTATAACAACTATCAGTGGATAACCTGAGACAGAAAAGCTCGGGTGCGTTCGGACTTAGGATTAGCGAAAAATTCCTGCGGCGGCGCCTGCTCAACGATTTCACCACGATCCATAAAGATCACCCGGTCAGCAACGGTACGTGCAAAGCCCATTTCGTGAGTCACACACAGCATTGTCATTCCCGATTCAGCCAGACCAATCATAGTATCCAGCACTTCTTTCACCATCTCAGGGTCAAGCGCAGAGGTTGGTTCATCAAAGAGCATAATTTTCGGTTTCATACAGAGTGAGCGGGCGATAGCCACACGCTGCTGCTGTCCACCAGAAATTTGCCCCGGGAATTTATGGGCGTGCTCAGCAATACGGACGCGCTCTAAATAATGCATGGCCAGCGCTTCGGCTTCCTTCTTCGGCATCTTCCGCACCCAGATCGGTGCCAGCGTACAGTTCTGTAATACCGTCAGATGCGGGAAAAGGTTGAAGTGCTGAAATACCATCCCCACTTCCTGGCGAACCTTCTCGATATTACGAATATCTTCGTTTAATTCGATGCCATCCACTACGATACGACCCTGCTGATGCTCTTCCAGATGATTAATGCAACGAATAGTCGTGGATTTCCCTGAGCCGGAAGGGCCGCACAGAACGATGCGTTCCCCTTGCTTTACCTTAAGGTTAATATCTTTAAGTACGTGAAATTGCCCGTACCATTTATTCACATCTTCGAGCGTAATCATCGCATCGGCAGGTTGCATAGTAATTTGACTCATAATTTCCTCAATGCGCTGAACGCCCGGTATGGAAGCGCTTCTCCAGATGTTGGCTATAGCGCGACATGCTAAAACAGAAAATCCAGTAAACTAACGCGGCAAATACATAACCTTCGGTCGACATACCGAGCCAGGCGGGGTCAACCGTTGCCTGCTGGACGCTACTGAAAAGATCGAACAGGCCGATGATGATAACGAGGCTGGTATCTTTAAACAGCGCGATAATGGTATTCACCAGACCCGGAATAACCAGTTTCAGTGCCTGCGGTAAAATCACCAGCCCTTGTGTTTTCCAGTATCCCAGCGCCAGTGACTCGGCAGCTTCGTATTGCCCTTTTGGCAGAGCCTGCAAGCCGCCACGCACGACTTCGGCGACGTAGGCGGACTGAAACAGAATCACCCCGACCAGCGCACGGATCAGCTTATCGATACTTGTGCCTTCCGCCATAAACAGCGGCAGCATGACCGAGGACATGAACAGTACAGTGATCAGCGGTACGCCACGCCAGAACTCGATAAAAATCACTGACAATACCCGTACGACCGGCATTTTTGAGCGACGCCCGAGCGCCAGCAATATGCCCAGAGGCAAAGCGCCAGCGATACCCACAGAGGCGATGATCAACGTCAGCGTTAACCCACCCCACTGGCGCGTTTCCACGCGATCGAGTCCCAAAAAACCACCGTACATCAGCCACCACACCACGAGCGGATAAGCCACAGCCCAGCAAGCGATATAGCGACCACGGCTCGGTAGCTTTTTCCAGAACATCGGTGCAATAGAAAGGAGTCCGACAATCAGGGCGAGGTTAATGCGCCAGCGTTGCTCATGCGGATAGAGGCCATACATGAACTGACCAAAACGCTCATGAATAAACACCCAGCACGCACCCGCTTTGGTACAGTCTGCGCGCGTCGATCCTATCCAGTTCGCCTGAAAAAGAGCCCAGTTCAGCAGCGGTGGAATCAGTTCCCACATCAGCCACAGGCAGAAGAGCGTCAGCAGTGCGTTCAACCAGCTTGAAAATAAATTTTTCTTTATCCACAGCACAATACCGCTGCTTCCTGCACGGGTCTGGCGCGTAGATTGAGACAGAATAGCTTTTGTCATCAGATGTCCTTAGCGCTCAATTAATGCGATGCGGCGGTTATAGATATTCATAAGCAACGAAATCGACAGACTGATAATCAGGTAAACCGACATGGTAATCGCGATCGTTTCGATGGCCTGGCCTGTCTGGTTCAACACCGTACCGGCGAACAACGACACCATATCCGGATAACCAATCGCGGCCGCCAGAGACGAGTTTTTTGCAATATTTAAATACTGGCTGGTCAGCGGTGGAATAATGACACGCAGTGCCTGCGGAATGATGACCTGACGCAACGTCACCGGGTTGGGCAAGCCAAGCGAACGTGCCGCTTCATGTTGACCGTAGGGAACAGATTGAATGCCTGAGCGGATAATCTCAGCAATGAATGCCGAGGTGTAAACCGACAGTGCAATCGTGAGTGCCGCCAGTTCCGGAATCAACACCATACCGCCCTGGAAGTTGAAACCGCGCAAGTGCGGGATGTCCCAGTGAAGCGCCGCGCCAAATACCCAATGAGCCAGCAACGGGAGCACAATAATCAGCCCCAGAGCCGTTGGCCATGTGCGGCGCAATTGGCCGGTTTTAATCTGGTGCGCTTTGTTAAAGCGGTACAGACCGATGCTGATGGCCAGTGCGATAACAATCGTGCCAATAAACGCCCATAGCCCTTCCCCCAGTTGGGGCGATGGGATATAGAGCCCCCTGTTACTGAGGAACAGCAAATCCATAGCGCCAATAGCCTGACGTGGGCCAGGTAAATTACGCAATACGGCGAAATACCAGAAGAAGATTTGCAGCAGCGGGGGAATATTACGGAACGTCTCGATATAAATCGTAGAGAGCTTACGTAACAGCCAGTTTTCTGAAAGACGGCAAAGCCCCAGAAAAAAGCCGATAAATGACGCAAAAACAATACACAGCGCTGATACCAGCAAGGTATTGAGCAGGCCAACGAAGAAGACGCGGCCATAAGTGTCACCCTGTTCGTAGTCGATAAGGTGCTGAACAATGCCAAATCCGGCAGCACGATCAAGAAATGCAAAACCAGAAGTAATACCGCGGCTGTTCAGGTTAGTAACGGTATTGTGTATCAAATAGATCGCGATGCCGATAACAGCAAGAATAGCGATAATTTGAAACAGCCAGGCACGAACCGCAGGGTTTGAAAAGGAGAGTGATCCTTTAACGGTTGGGCGGCGTTGGGACATAAGAAAACCTCAGTAACCATGACTCTGGAGTGGGCACCGCATAGGCGGCGCCCGTTACAGCACTTACGTCTTAACGTACTGGCGGAGCGTATTGAATACCGCCGTTGTTCCAGAGATTATTCTGGCCGCGTTTGATTTTCAGCGCACTGTCAGCACCAACGTTACGCTCGAAGATTTCAGAGTAGTTGCCCACTTTCTTAATGATGTTGTAGGCCCATTTGTTGTCGAGTTTCAGGTCTTTACCAAAATCACCTTCGGTACCCAGCAGGTGCGCCATGTCTGGCGTTGCTGGTTTAGCCGCTTTCTCGTCAACGTTTTTCGAGTTGATGCCCATTTCTTCTGCGTTCAGCATGGCAAACAGGGTCCAGCGAACGATGGAGAACCAATCTTCATCACCGCGACGAACGACCGGGCCCAGCGGCTCTTTGGAGATCACTTCCGGCAGGACGATCCATTCAGCCGGATTGCTCAGCTTGATACGCAGTGCGTACAACTGAGACTGGTCAGATGCCAGCGTATCGCAACGGCCTGACTCCAGCGCTTTTGCGGATTCATCAGAGCGGTCAAAGGTCACCGGCGTGTATTTCATATTGTTGGATTTAAAGTAATCCGCCACGTTGAGCTCGGTATCGGTACCCGCCTGAATACATACGGTTGCGCCGTCCAGCTCTTTGGCGCTTTTCAGGCCAGCTTTGTTATGGGTCAGGAAGCCGATACCGTCGTAATAGGTTACGCCAGTAAAGGACATCCCCATACCGGCGTCGCGTGAAGAGGTCCAGGTTGTGTTACGGGAAAGGATGTCTACCTCGCCGGATTGCAGTGCGGTGAAACGCTCTTTTGCGGTCAGCGGGGTGTATTTTACTTTCGTGTCATCGCCAAATACGGCAGCGGCAACGCCACGGCATACATCTACATCAATACCGGTGAATTTACCGTTAGCATCCGCGTAAGAGAAGCCAGGAAGACCGTCACTGATACCGCACTGTACGAAGCCTTTCTTCTTAACGGCATCCAGAGTTGTGCCAGCATGAGCTTGATTTGCAACGGCAAACAGCACGCCGGCAGCTGCCAGGCTGGCAATCATCATCTTTTTCATAATGCATCCTGTGTGGCGAAAAATTATCGTTATATGAAGGCGTCCGGGAAACGCCTTAAACCTGTCTGTGGCTTTGGCCATACTCTTTAAAGCAAAGGTAGTGCCAGTTTTTGCGAACGCGGAAAAATGCGAGCCGCGAGCACAATATGGAGAGTGTAGACAGGAAAAAATAACCTCAACGCCCTGCTATGGTGCAAAATTCCAACCTGCGCCACAAAACAGAGCAAAAAACTTTCACTTAGCCGATTCTGCTAACAAATAAGTTTCAGGGGGTAATATAAGCAAGAAAGCTAAACGCATTACTTTGTGAAACGCGTCACGAGCAGAGATGAAATAATTTAAAATGTGGTGGGAAATCAGGCAGGAGTGCAGAATTATTTAAATGAGTTGCTCATTTTTGATGCTAAAAATTTACGCCGATAAAAAGAAATGCACTGTAATAAAGCAAAGCGCGGCATAACCGCGCTTTGGATAAATTACTTAGTTAACGCGACGATACCCAGCGTTAAGCCTGCCAGAGCCGCAGCCCCTCCCGCAATCGCACCTGCGGTTTCCCAGTTGTCCTGAGTCGTTCCTTTTACACAGGTATTGGTATGGACCAGACGCCCTTGATCATCATACGTGGGGACGCAAGGTGAGTCGTGCGCACAACCTGCCAGGGTAGCGGTAAGCAGAACAACGGAAATTAATCTTTTCATGATGTTACCTCTAAATAGTCCCGATCCCCGGTATCAAATAACGACACCAGCGCAGAATCGATACGCTATTTTAACATCGCGAAGATTAAGAATGCCCCGTTCAATAATCTCAAAGTATGAGCAGTGTAAACATCGTGAAGAGAATAACGATATTTCATCGAATAATGCAGAAAAAATGGAGGGGATGAAGAGAGTATGCAGGGGAATAAGGAAATATAAAAATTTAAAGTTCGTTATCTATTGTGAGCCAATGATTTTAATAAAAATAATGGAAATGGCAATAACAAGGTAGGTTAAAAACGCCGACAGACTAATAGATAAAAGGGTGCAAAATTAAACCCCCTTTTATCTACTCTATTGATATTTAACAAACAGGTTCCTGTTGGCACAATGTATTTCCCTGAGCGCTGATAACCTCAGGCGTGACCGGGCGACCTAACAGATAACCTTGTAGCGTATTGCACCCCAGCTCAGTCAAAAAGGCCTGCTGTTCTGTGGTTTCAACCCCTTCCGCCACCACTTTCAGATTTAACGTTTTCGCCAGCGCGATGATAGCCGAGACGATGGTTGCATCGTCGCCATCACTGTTGAGTTCTCTGACAAAAGCGCGATCAATTTTCAGTTCACACGCGGGAAGTCGCTTAAGATAAAGCAAGCTGGAATAGCCCGTACCAAAGTCATCAATGGATGCCTGAACGCCTGCATCGGTAAGTTCCGTCAAGACGCGAACGCTCTCGTCAGGGTTAGTCATCGCTGTGGTCTCGGTGACCTCAAGTATTAGCGTGTCAGGTGGCACCTCATGCTTTTGCAGGCTATCCATGATGGTCTGAACCAGCGACGGTTGTTCAAATTGCAGTGTTGATAAGTTGACTGCTACCGACCAGCCAATATTACCCTGCGCACGCCATTCGCTTAACTGGCGGCATGCTTCATCAATGACCCAGTTTCCGAGCGGGACAATCAGGCCCGTCTTCTCCGCTAACGGTAAAAAGACATCCGGAGAGAGCATCCCTCGTTTTGGATGCTGCCAGCGGAGCAGGGCTTCAAAGCCAATGATTGGTCCGGCTGGCGCCTGGAATTTCGGTTGATAAACCAGGCGGAACTCTTTACGTTCCATTGCCAGCCACAGGTCGTTCATCAGTTGTAACTGCGTCTGCGCCAGGGTATTCATGGACGGCTGGAAGAAGTGATAGCCGTTTCGCCCCATATGCTTGGTGTGATACATCGCCGCGTCGGCGTTAAACATCAGCTCGCGCTCATTTTTACCATCGTGCGGATAGAGTGCGATGCCCACGCTCAGGGTGACCATCATGTCATACGGGTCGATATTAAACGGCTTGTCGATAACGCGCACCAGCGAGCCTGCAAGCGTCGCTGCTTCATCCGGGGCACTTACCTCTGTCAGCAGGACGAATTCGTCACCCCCCATACGAGCCAGCGTAAATTGCCCTTTGAGTTGCTGCTTGAGACGATCAGCCACTGCAACCAGCAATTTATCGCCCACGTCGTGCCCATAGGCGTCGTTAACGGTTTTAAAGCCGTCCAGGTCCATAAACATCAGCGCGAAGAAAGAACCTTCACGTCTGGCTTTATTTATCGCCTGATCCAGACGGTCTTCCAGCAGCACGCGGTTAGGCAGGCGCGTTAGGGTATCGTGTAGCGCCAGTTGGGCCAGCTCGCGGTTCGCTTCTGCCAGTGACGAGGCCAACTGAGATGTCCGCGCCTGCAGGCGTGCATCCAGCATGGAAACGAGTAGAGTGATGCCGAGGATGGAAAATGCCACGACGCTTACCAGCACTGCCAGCCAGTTGCCGTTAACGCCATGGTGACTCATTGGCTCCTGGTTTGGGAATCGCGCGGCCATCATGCCGCTGTAGTGCATACCGGCAATAGCGATCCCCATCAGGATGGCCGCGCCAAAGCGCATTAAGGCCACCTGAGCGGCTTCATGACGAAGACGGAACGTCAGCCATAGCGCGGCAAAAGAAGCGGTTAATGCAATGATGACCGAGATGGCGACCCAGAACATATCCCAGACAATGGCGGGCTCCACTTTCAGCGCTGCCATGCCGGTATAGTGCATGGCAACGATCCCCATCCCCATCACAAAGGAACCGGGGAGAAGATGCAGCATGGTCAGTTCATTACCGCTGACTAACCAGAGTGCGAACAATGAGGCGCCGATGGCAATGAGCATGGAGATCGCCGTCAATAACGGGTCATAGCTCAGGTGCATTGAGATATCCATCGCCAGCATGCCGATAAAATGCATAGCCCAGATACCAATGCCCATTGCTACACCGCCGCCGGTCAACCACACCCATGATGAAGACCCTGAGCTGGTGGACACACGACCTGCCATATTTAGCGCAGTATAGGAAGCCAGAATGGCAACAATAAAAGAAACAACAACCAGGATTTGGTCGTATTGGCTAACCAGCATGATGTCATCAACTCATTCACAAAAGTATTATGCGTAACTACACTTGAGAAGACAAAAAAGGTGGTGACATTATCATTGCAAGTGGATGACTCAAAACGGTTTCTCTGCTTGCACGAAGCAAGAGGCCGGGCGGGAAAACAGCTAATTTAAATCAGCACAGTTCACCAGCTTGAGAGGATTGACGGAATCCATGTTTCGGCATTTATCTACCTCTGTTGTCAGGAATTCGATCCACTGCATGATCAATGCATCCAGCAACAGGACAGAAAGGGCAAAAATAACCAGCCAAAAATACTTTCGAATCATCCCGCATATCCTTTTCGTGCAACCATTCGTTGGGAATATACACGAAAATGTTATCGGCAGGCGTTGAGGAAAGATAAGTTTTTTGGCGGAATTCCAGCGAAAAAAAAGCGCGTCCCCATGCCGGTCCGCGCCTTTTAACAAGCAGTCTCTGATAACTATCAGTTCATGCCGTATTTTTTCAGTTTCTTACGCAGCGTACCACGGTTGATACCCATCATCAGGGCAGCGCGGGTTTGATTGCCGCGGGTGTATTGCATCACCATGTCCAACAGTGGCTGTTCAACTTCAGCCAGTACCAGCTCATACAGATCATTAACATCCTGACCATTCAGTTGAGCAAAATAGTTCTTCAGTGCCTGTTTAACCGAGTCACGCAGGGGCTTTTGAGTTACCTGATCCTGAGAGTTAACGGTAGAAACGGTCAGTACGTCAGAATTTACGCGTTGTTCGAACATAGTTCTGTCAGCTCTTTATTTCATTACGCAAGATTTTCGAAGTATGCCTCCAACGCCTCCAGCTGTTCGCTGGCGTCCTCTATGGCGTTGAATGTGCGCCGAAACTGGTCATTTGGAGCGTGCTCCTGGAGATACCAGGAGACGTGTTTACGTGCAATTCGGTACCCTTTTGCCTGACCATAAAAGTCATGCAATTCCCGAACATGCGCGCAAAGCAAGCGCTTTACCTCTGCCAAAGGCAGTGGGGCGAGCAGCTCCCCAGTGTCCAGATAATGCTGGATTTCCCGAAAGATCCAGGGTCTTCCCTGAGCTGCACGTCCTATCATCAGGGCATCAGCCCCCGTATAGTCGAGTACAGCTCTGGCTTTAAGCGGGTCAGTGATGTCACCATTCGCGATAATCGGAATGGAAACCTTCTGCTTAACTGCCCGAATACTGTCGTACTCAGCGTCTCCATTGAACAAACAGGCGCGGGTGCGTCCATGAATGGTCAGAGCCTGAATGCCACAGTCTTCAGCCAGTTGGGCAATTTCTACGCAGTTACGGTGTTCCGGAGCCCAGCCAGTGCGAGTCTTAAGCGTGACGGGCACATCCACTGCTTTCACTACCGCGTTCAGGATAGACTTCACCAGATCCGGGTATTGCAGCAGGGCAGAGCCCGCAAGCTTGCGATTCACTTTCTTTGCCGGGCAGCCCATATTGATATCAATAATCTGGGCGCCGCTTTCCACGTTGATACGTGCGGCTTCCGCCATTTCTTCCGGGTCACTACCGGCAATTTGCACGGTACGAATACCGGGCTCATCGATATGCACCATCCGCAGCCTTGATTTGTCACTCTCCCAAACCTGAGGGTTGGAGGACATCATCTCGGATACCGTTAATCCGGCTCCCATCTCGTAGCACAACGTCCGAAACGGTCTGTCAGTAATGCCAGCCATTGGCGCTGCGATCAGTCGATTTCTGAGCTGGTGGTGTCCGATGCGCATGAGTTAAGAAATGACCATACTGTGACTGCAAGGCGGCGTATATTACGCATTTTTCGCACGAGATGAAAGGCCAAACTTTGACCAATCCACTGTCGCAGATCAATGAATCACAGCGAAAGGCGATAGGTGAAAATATTAATGATTTAAAATCATTGAGTTATATTAAAATGGCGAATTTGTGAACAAATATAAATTCGTCAAACTTCTCTGTTTTTCTTCACCATAACCCTGATTCAGCGGCATATCTTGCTGTTTTAATCGTCAAAAAAGAGGGTGAAAATGAGATCAGACTCCCATTTTCACCCTATGGAGCATTATGTTGCTGAATGCTTCGTGGCCTTATTGCCAGGTCGACGACTTACTTTTTCTGGCCGGTGATGCGGCACCATTCTTCTTTTTCCACCACAGCGTCGAGTGCGAAGGTATCGCGATAGGCTTCACTGACACTTTCAGCCTGGCTGGCGAGAATGCCGGAAAGGCCGAGCAGGCCGCCTGAGATCGGCAGTACACTGATAAGCGGGGCAAGCTCACGCAAAGGGCCTGCCAGAATGTTGGCGACCACCACGTCCGCCTGCATCGCGTCAGGCTGGTCTTGCGGCAGATACAGTTCCAGGCGCTCAGAAACGCCGTTACGCTCGGCATTGTCGCGGCTGGCCTGAATCGCCTGCGGGTCGATATCGATACCGATCGCCTTTGCCGCCCCCAGTTTCAGCGCGGCAATCGCCAGAATGCCGGAGCCGCAGCCAAAGTCGATCACTGTTTTACCCGCTAAATCCAGACCATCAAGCCACTGTAGACATAATGAGGTGGTTGGGTGCGTGCCGGTACCGAACGCCAGGCCCGGATCGAGCATCACATTTACCGCGTTTTTGTCCGGCACATCGCGCCAGCTCGGGCAGATCCACAGACGTTCACCAAAGCGCATCGGATGGAAGTTGTCCATCCACTCGCGCTCCCAGTCTTTATCTTCGAGCTGTTCAATTTTATGTGCGAAACCCGCACCAAGCAGCGGATGTTGCTCAAGCATCGCCACAACCTCTTTCATGTCGGTTTCGGCATCGAACAGGCCAATAACGTCGGTATCACCCCACAGGCGCGTCTCGCCCGGCAGCGGCTCAAAGACCGGCGTGTCATGCGTGTCCTGAAAGGTAATGGAGACCGAGCCAGCCTCCATCAGCGCGTCGCTCAGGTCTTCGGCGTTAGCGCCGGTTGTATTCAGTTTCAATTGGATCCAAGGCATAGCAAAACTCTTTATTTATCAGTAGACAATATGGCTTGTGAGGCGGAAGCGCCGAAACGGTTTCCGACCAGGAAAGCCAGTAAACTTAACAGTAACGAAGGCACAATCGGATGGAAGCCCAGGTACTGGATCTTAAACGTAGCAAGCACGGCATACAGCACGCCGCCGACGATCATGGCGCTCAGCGCGCCTGCCGCGTTTGCACGTTCCCAGTAAAGTCCCAGCACCAGCGGCCACAGGAATACGGCCTCCAGCCCACCAAACGCCAGCAGGTTCAGCCAGATGATCATCTCCGGCGGTCGCCAGGCGGCAAGCAGCAGCAGAGCGCCTAACATCAGCGTGATGACTGCCGACATCCGTTTCAGGCGCGTCTCGTTTTTTAGCTGTTCCGGGCGGAGGTTGAGATAGAGATCTTTAATGATCGTAGCGGAACTTTGTAATAATTGAGCGTTGATCGTCGACATGATCGCCGCCATCGGTGCTGCCAGGAAGATCCCGGCGGCAAACGGCGGCAGTACTTTAACCATTAGGGTTGGGATCACCAGATCCGGTACGGTCAGATCAGGGATCACCGCCCGGCCCAGCGCGCCGGCCAGATGCATTCCGAACATCAGGATCGCCACCACGATGGTGCCGATGATAATTCCCCGATGTACCGCTTTGCTGTCTTTATAGGAGATGCAGCGTACCGCCGTGTGCGGTAAACCGATCACGCCAAAACAGACCAGCACCCAGAATGAGGTCATAAAGGTTGGCGACAGAATATCGTTGGCCCCTTGCGGCGTGACCAGTTTCGGATCGATAGTCTGCAATGTCTCCACCGCATGACCTAAACCACCCGCCGCATGCACCACGCCCACCAATAGAACGATGGTGCCAATCAGCATCACCATGCCCTGCATTGTGTCGTTCAGTACGCTTGCGCGAAAACCGCCAAACGCGGTATACAGCGCAATGCTGATGCCAAAAATCAGCAGACCGGTTTCGTAAGGGATGCCCGCTGCGGTTTCCAGCAAACGTGCGCCGCCAATAAACTGCACGGTCATTGCGCCGATGAACGCCACCAGCAGGCTCAGGCTTGCCAGCCAGACCAGCAGACGACTCTGGTAGCGGGCGAACAGCATATCGTTGAGCGTCACTGCATTGTAGCGCCGCGCCAGAATGGCGAATTTCTTGCCAAGAATACCCAGCGAAAGCCAGACAGCGGGCAACTGGATCATCGCCAGCAACACCCAACCCAGTCCGTATTTATAGGCAGCGCCTGGGCCGCCGATAAAGGAACTGGCGCTGATGTAGGTCGCGGTTAACGTCATTGCCAGTACTATGCCGCCCATCGAACGGCTACCAAGGAAATACTCGTTCAGAAAGGTGCCGTTAGTCCTTTTGCGCATGGCGTACACAGACAGGCCAAACACCACTAACAGATAAGCGACAAGGGGAAGAATGACTTCAGGCTGCATCATCGTCCTCCAGGGGAATATCGCGATAAATAAACTTCACCATCGCCCAGCACAGCAGAATAAAAACCAGCGGCGTTAACAGGCAGGCCATTTCAAACCAGTGAGGTAATCCGGTAAACCCGACCGTTGAATCTGGTAAGTAAGCAGTCACCAACCATGCGGCGAGGTAGAGGAGGGTCAGCCACAGCGCCCAGCGCGCTTCTTTGTGGGCCTGAACAAAACGTTTGTCCATTTTGTGTCCCATGTGGATAAAGAAAGCGGGGATTGTACCTTATGGATAGTCAGCGATCCCCTGAAATAAAAAAGGCCGGAAAATCCGGCCTTTTACATGACAAGTCACCCAGTCTTACTTTTCGTTCAGACCGAGTTTCTTCTCCAGATAGTGGATGTTGGTACCACCCTGCTGGAATTTTTCATCGCTCATGATGCGCATCTGCAGATCCACGTTGGTTTTGATACCGTCAATGATCAGCTCCTGCAACGCATTTTTCATACGCGCAATTGCCACATCACGGTTCTCACCAAAGCAAATCAGCTTGCCGATCATTGAGTCATAGTACGGCGGCACGGTGTAACCGGCGTAGATATGTGATTCCCAGCGCACGCCAAAACCGCCTGGCGCATGGAAACGGGTAATTTTACCCGGGCTCGGCAGGAAGGTGTTCGGATCTTCGGCGTTGATACGGCACTCTACCGCATGGCCTTTCACCACAACTTCTTCCTGTTTGATGGACAGTGGCTGACCGGCAGCGATACGCAACTGCTCTTTGATCAGGTCCACGCCAGTGATCATTTCGGTCACCGGATGTTCCACCTGGATACGGGTGTTCATTTCGATGAAATAGAACTCGCCATTTTCGAACAGGAACTCAAACGTACCTGCTCCACGGTAACCGATATCCACACAGGCTTTGGAGCAACGCTCACCGATATAGCGGCGCAGTTCCGGGGTGATGCCCGGAGCCGGTGCTTCTTCGACAACTTTCTGGTGACGACGCTGCATGGAGCAGTCACGTTCAGCCAGATAAATGGCGTTACCCTGGCCGTCAGCCAGTACCTGGATCTCGATATGACGAGGATTTTCCAGGTATTTTTCCATGTACACCATGTCATTGTTGAACGCCGCTTTGGCCTCAGCTTTGGTCATGGCAATGGACTGTGCCAGTTCAGCGTCACCGCGAACGACACGCATACCGCGACCGCCGCCGCCGCCGGACGCCTTGATGATAACCGGGTAGCCAATGCGTTTGGCATGCGCGCGGTTGACATCCATATCGTCGCCCAGCGGGCCGTCGGAGCCCGGTACAGTCGGTACGCCCGCTTTCTTCATCGCGGTAATGGCAGACACTTTGTCGCCCATCAGGCGAATAGTATCGGCTTTCGGGCCGATGAAGATAAAGCCGGACTGCTCAACCTGCTCGGCAAAGTTGGCGTTCTCTGAAAGGAAACCATAACCGGGGTGAATCGCCACCGCGCCAGTGATTTCCGCCGCGCTGATGATAGCCGGGATGTTCAGGTAGCTTTTTACGGACGGAGCCGGGCCAATACAGACCGTCTCATCCGCCAGGAGTACGTGTTTTAAATCGCGGTCCGCAGTCGAATGCACGGCGACAGTCTTGATACCCAGTTCTTTACAGGCACGAAGAATACGCAGTGCAATCTCGCCGCGGTTGGCGATGACAATTTTATCCAGCATGTGCGCCTCGTTATTCGATGACGACCAGCGGCTCGTCAAACTCTACCGGCTGGCCACTTTCAACCAGAATGGCTTTCACTACGCCCGCTTTGTCGGCTTCGATCTGGTTCATCATTTTCATGGCTTCAACGATGCACAGGGTATCGCCGACATTGACTTTCTGGCCGACTTCACAGAACGCTTTAGCGTCCGGGCTCGGCGTGCGGTAGAAGGTCCCGACCATCGGGGAACGTACGATGTGACCACTGATTTGCGCAGCCGCAGGTTCTGCTGCCGTAGCCGGAGCTGCGGGAGCGACTGCGCCAGAAAGCGCAGGGGCTGGCTGCTGCATAACCGGAGCCGCATAAGCTTGCTGCATCACCGGGAAGCCCGTGTTCACCGGTGCGCGGCTGATGCGTACAGACTCTTCGCCTTCAGAAATTTCCAGTTCAGCGATGCCTGATTCTTCAACCAGTTCGATCAGTTTTTTAATCTTACGAATATCCATGAGTGGGTTCCGTACTCTTGTTTAGTTTGATTGTGACAGGCGTGTTACCGCCGTCTGTAAAGCGTATGTACAACTGCCAGCATAAGGTCCGAAGACCACGCCAGTAGCGATTTCGGAGAGCCAGGAATGATGGCGAGATGGTTCGTGCGCATGCATATTGCTCAGAGTGAACTCAGTAAAGTCGAAGGGTGCCATAGGTTTCCGACTTGCGTGCTCCCGGCATGTTAAGATTGGGGCCGTTTAAAAGCAAAATGCGCAACTTGCCAGCCATCGTGCTGCTATCTCCTGCAATTTTCCGGTAAAAAACAAAATATACCTTCATTGCGTGGTTGTCACCTTTTTGGACCTTAAAAAGCCCGCCAGGCAAAACCAAAGTCGCACATTATAACTATTTCGTAGCATTTCGCAGCTAAATACTGGTCTTATCAGGGAAGATTATCAACCGCATTTGGTTTTATCCCTGCGATTGATAATGGAACTGCGGAGGAGTGCACATATCGAAACTTTAGCGCCACCACTGGCGGAACTTCTTGTATCGCCACGCTAATAGCCCGAATGCAGCGGCTGCATAAAGGAGCGGCAACGGCGATAATATCTTCACTGACCACAGGTAATGGATAGGGGCCAGGATCGCGACGAGATAGACGAAGTTATGCAATTGTTGCCATCGTTTACCCATTTTTCGCTGTGCCCACTGGGTAGATGTCGCTGCCAGGGCCAGCAGAATAAACCAGCTCACAATTCCTAACATTAAATAGGGGCGCGTTGTCAGCTCCCGGCCAAGCAGAACCAGATTGTTGATCCCCAGTTCCAGCAGCGCGTAACTGGTCAGATGCAATGTTGCCCATGCAAAACACCATAATCCCAGTAAACGACGGGTGCGAATAAGCAACGGTTGTTTAGCGTAACGCGCCAGTGGCGCAACCAGCAAGCCTGCCAGTAAAAATTTCAGCGCCATTCTGCCGGTAAAATGCTGAATGTCTTTTGCCGGGTCGGCACTAAAATACCCCTGCGACGATGCCCAGAACAACCAGACAAACGGCAGAAAACCTGCCAGGTGCAGCAATACTTTAAGCCAGACAATCTGTTTTGCTGTTAAACGCACTCAAAAATTCTCCCGCAGATCCAAACCACGATAAAGGGACGCCACTTCATCCGCATAGCCGTTAAAGAGAAGCGTAGGCTGGCGTTTTACATCCAGTACGCCGCCGGATCCGATAAAGCGCTCGGTTGCCTGTGACCAGCGAGGATGGTCGACATGCGGATTTACATTGGCAAAAAAACCGTACTCATTTGGCGCCGCAAGGTTCCAGGTGGTGGGTGGGCGTTCTTTCGTTAGCTTAATACTGACTATCGACTTAATGCCTTTAAAACCGTATTTCCACGGGACGGTCAGGCGGATCGGCGCGCCATTTTGTGGCGGCAGCGCTTTACCATAAACGCCAACCGACAATAATGTGAGGGGATGCATCGCTTCATCTATACGTAACCCTTCTACGTAAGGATATTCCAGACCGCCGCCAATGAAGCGATCCTTCTGACCGGGCATCTCATCGGGGGCATAGAGGGTTTGAAAAGCCACATATTTAGCGTTGCTGGTGGGCTCGACCAGCGACAGCAGCTTATGCAGCGGAAAGCCGGTCCATGGAATCACCATCGACCAGGCCTCAACACAACGCATGCGGTAGATGCGCTCTTCCAGCGGGAAACGCGTGGTAAGCGCGTCATAATCAAGCGTAAGAGGTTTGGCTACTTCACCGTCAATTTTCAGCGTCCATGGATTGGTTTTCATGCTTCCCGCGTTAGCCGCGGGATCGGCTTTATCCAGCCCAAACTCATAAAAATTGTTATAGCCCGTCACTTTATCTTCGGGCGTTAATGTCAGCGTGTTTTGCCACTGAGCCGGTTTACTGAACTGGAGTGGTTTGCCGGGCTGGGCTTTAGGCCGATCATTTCCTTTAAACCAGTCAAGCAGATCGGCGCGCGCAGTGGGAGACAGGCTCAGGGCAGCGGCGCTAATGCCCAGCGTTTTCAGGATCTGGCGACGTCGCAGCATAAAAACGGATTCGGCGGTGACATCGGATTCAGTAAGTTTTTTCTTGTGCATAAATTTCCCCCTTTTTATTACTTGTAGCACGGCGAATATGGGGGCGGGGGATTATCACGAAAAATTGAAATCTGGCCGTTTACTGCCTGCAGGTGGCCTTTGCTCCCCTGGATGATTGGCAAATAAATTCTGAGGGCTATACTCGCATAGTTGTATGCAATACTGATTGCCAGAAGCGTCAGGCCTGCTAGTATGCCGGGCTCGTTTTTCAAGTTAGCGCTTACTTTGTTTTCAGGGTTTGCCGCGTCTCGTTCTTTTACACTACGGAGTTAACACAAGGATGCGATTAACGACGAAGTTCTCGGCTTTTGTGACGCTACTAACGGGCCTGGCAATATTTGTTACCCTGTTTGGCTGCTCACTGAGCTTTTACAACGCCATTCAGTCGAAGGTGATCAACCGCGTTGAATCGGTTGCGGCGGTGGTCGATACCCGTTTGATTTTTATGTCTCCTTCGGCCATCTCATCCCATCTGGATGAACTTATGGTGCCAGTGGACATTGTGGGGATTGAGGTACGTCAGGGAAAGCAAACCGTTCTGCAGCACACCCGCAAAAGCAGTTATCGCCCCGCCGGGAGTAATTACCAGTATCGTGAATTAGAGATTAACTCCCTTAAAAATCCGGGCATGACCATCACGCTGGTCTATCAGGACCCGATGGCTAACTATTTCCGTTCTCTCTTAACCACCGTACCGCTGACGCTGGCGATCGGTTTTATGGTCCTGATTATTTTCCTCTCTGTACGCTGGCTGCGCCGACAGCTCTCGGGGCAGGAATTACTCGAACTTCGCTCCACCCGCATTCTTAATGGGGAGCGCGGGGCCCAGGCGCGCGGTTCTATTTATGAATGGCCATCCCGCGCCAGTAGCGCGCTGGATGTTCTGCTCTCAGAGATCCAGTTTGCCAGCGATCAGCGCAGCCATATCGATACGCTGATCCGCTCCTACGCCGCCCAGGATACCAAAACCGGGCTCAATAACCGTCTGTTCTTTGATAATCAACTGGCCACATTGCTTGAGGATCAGGAGAAAGTCGGCGCGCACGGCGTTGTCATGATGATCCGGTTACCCGATTTTGAATTACTACGCGATAGCTGGGGGCGCCCGGCCGTCGAAGAGCATCTGTTTATGCTCATCAACCTGTTATCAACATTTATTATGCGTTATCCCGGCGCGCTGCTGGCGCGCTACCACCGCAGCGACTTTACCGTGCTGTTACCGCACCGCACATTAAAAGAAGCGGAAAGTATCGCCGGGCAGATTTTAAAGGCCGTGGATGGCCTGCAGCCCAGCAAAATGCTCGATCGTGAAGATATGATGCACATTGGCATTTGCGCCTGGCGCAGTGGACAGTCAACAGAACAGGTCATGGAGCATGCCGAAGCGGCGACCCGCAATGCGGTATTGCAAGGGGGAAATAGCTGGTCGGTTTACGACGATACGCTGCCGGAGCAGGGGCGCGGCAACGTTCGCTGGCGCACGCTTATTGAGCAAATGCTTAGCCGTGGCGGCCCGCGGGTCTACCAGAAGCCTGCAGTTAATCGCGAAGGGATTGTTCACCATCGCGAACTGATGTGCCGCATCTATGATGGCGACCAGGAAGTTATTTCTGCGGAATATATGCCCATGGTGCTGCAGTTTGGTCTGTCTGAGGAGTATGACCGACTGCAAATTGGACGCCTCATTCCTTATCTGGGGTACTGGCCGGAAGAAACCCTCGCCATGCAGGTGACCGTGGAGTCGCTTATTCGGCCACGTTTTCAGCGCTGGCTGCGCGATACCTTGATGCAATGTGAAAAATCACAGCGTCGACGGATTATTTTTGAACTTGCCGAGGCTGATGTTTGTCAACATATCAGCCGGTTACAACCGGTGGTGCGGTTGATTAATGCGTTAGGCTCGCGAGTTGCTGTCACGCAGGCGGGTCTCACCCTGGTCAGTACCAGCTGGATTAAAGCGCTGGATGTCGAATTGCTAAAACTTCATCCTGGGATTGTCAGGAACATTGAGAAACGCACGGAAAATCAGCTACTGGTGCAAAGTCTCGTGGAAGCCTGCAAAGGTACGCATACGCGCGTTTTCGCCACTGGCGTTCGTTCCCGTGGCGAATGGCAGACGCTGATTGAACGTGGCGTTTCGGGTGGTCAGGGGGATTTTTTTGCTTCCTCCCAGCCGCTTGACACCAATGTGAAAAAATATTCGCAAAGATACTCGGTTTGAACTGCCGTTTAAGCCGTTTTCACGTAGAATAACGCGCGCTGTATCGTACGTATGGGGGTGTGCTTGCCTGCCCGCCAGATTGCCACAGCGCGAACGCTAGTTTTAACCTTTGACAGGTTACAAACGCAGGGCAAGGATTGCTCCCGCCATGGTTCATTCCTGAAGGAGTCAGGTTGTTTGTAACAAAGGAAACAAACTGCACTAATTTTCACCGTAGCAGATGATTTTTGCGCCTTGTCGCTGCTGCGTGTGGTTGGTAAAGTAAGCGGATTTTGTTTTCCGCCCCAGCTTTCAGGATTATCCCTTAGTATGTTGAAAAAATTTCGTGGCATGTTTTCCAATGACCTGTCCATTGACCTGGGTACCGCGAATACCCTGATTTATGTAAAAGGACAAGGCATCGTATTGAATGAGCCTTCCGTGGTAGCCATTCGCCAGGATCGTGCCGGTTCACCGAAAAGTGTAGCCGCGGTAGGTCATGAAGCTAAGCAGATGCTGGGCCGTACGCCGGGCAACATTGCTGCTATCCGCCCGATGAAAGATGGCGTGATCGCCGATTTCTTCGTGACAGAAAAGATGCTCCAGCACTTCATCAAGCAGGTGCACAGCAACAGTTTTATGCGTCCGAGCCCGCGCGTGTTGGTTTGTGTGCCGGTTGGCGCGACCCAGGTAGAGCGTCGTGCGATCCGTGAATCCGCTCAGGGTGCTGGTGCGCGTGAAGTTTTCCTGATTGAAGAACCTATGGCTGCCGCAATCGGTGCAGGCCTGCCGGTTTCTGAGGCAACCGGTTCTATGGTTGTCGATATCGGTGGTGGTACCACAGAAGTGGCCGTTATCTCTCTGAACGGCGTGGTCTACTCCTCCTCTGTACGTATCGGTGGTGACCGTTTCGATGAAGCGATCATTAATTACGTTCGCCGTAACTACGGCTCTCTGATCGGTGAAGCAACCGCTGAGCGTATTAAGCACGAGATCGGTTCTGCTTACCCGGGTGACGAAGTCCGCGAAATCGAAGTTCGTGGCCGTAACCTGGCAGAAGGTGTTCCGCGTGGCTTCACACTGAACTCTAACGAAATTCTGGAAGCACTGCAGGAACCTCTGACCGGTATTGTTAGCGCGGTGATGGTCGCACTGGAACAGTGCCCACCAGAACTGGCGTCCGATATTTCTGAGCGCGGTATGGTTCTGACCGGTGGTGGCGCGCTGCTGCGCAACCTTGACCGCCTGTTAATGGAAGAGACAGGTATTCCTGTCGTAGTTGCAGAAGATCCACTGACTTGCGTAGCGCGTGGCGGCGGCAAGGCGCTGGAAATGATCGATATGCACGGCGGCGATTTGTTCAGCGAAGAATAGTCTGATTCAGATTCGGGGCGAAGATATCGCCCCGGATTTGTCTGGCCTGAGAATACGCAAAGCCTATGAAGCCAATTTTTAGCCGTGGCCCGTCGCTACAGATTCGCCTTTTCCTGGCGGTGGTAGTGGCGCTCGGAGTTATTATTGCCGACAGCCGCCTCGGTACGTTCAGTCAAATTCGAACGTACATGGATACTGCCGTCAGTCCTTTCTACTTTATTTCCAATGGTCCTCGCGAATTATTAGATAGCGTTTCACAAACGATCTCGTCGCGCGATCAACTTGAGCTTGAAAATCGGGCATTGCGTCAGGAACTGTTGTTGAAAAACAGCGAGCTGCTGATGTTAGGGCAATATAAACAGGAGAACGCGCGACTGCGCGAGCTGCTGGGTTCGCCGCTGCGTCAGGACGAACAGAAAATGGTCACCCAGGTTATTTCAACGGTCAACGATCCGTATAGCGACCAGGTTGTTATCGACAAGGGCAGCGCTAACGGTGTCTATGAAGGCCAGCCGGTGATCAGCGATAAAGGCGTGGTAGGCCAGGTTGTCGCAGTAGCCAAACTGACCAGCCGGGTCCTGTTGATTTGTGATGCGACCCATGCACTGCCGATTCAGGTGCTGCGTAACGATATTCGCGTTATTGCCGCAGGCAATGGCTGTACTGACGATCTGCAACTGGAACATCTGCCAGCCAATACCGATATTCGGGTAGGGGATGTGCTGGTGACGTCCGGTCTCGGTGGGCGCTTCCCGGAAGGTTATCCTGTTGGGGTGGTCTCTTCCGTAAAACTCGACACGCAGCGGGCGTATACCGTTATCCAGGCGCGTCCTACCGCAGGCTTGCAGCGTTTGCGCTACTTGCTTTTGCTGTGGGGTGCCGATCGTAACGGCACGAATCCGATGACGCCGGAAGAAGTACACCGCGTGGCTAACGAACGTTTGATGCAGATGATGCCGCAAGTGTTGCCTGCCCCGGATGCGATGGGGCCGCCTGCGCCGATCCCTGCACCTGCAACCGGTATTGCCGGGCCGCCGTCACCGTCTCAAGGCTCCCGGGGAGGCCAATAGTGGCAAGTTACCGTAGCCAGGGGCGATGGGTTATCTGGCTCTCGTTTCTTATCGCATTGTTGCTTCAAATTATGCCCTGGCCGGATGACATTCTTGTCTACCGGCCAAACTGGGTGTTACTTATCCTGCTTTACTGGATTCTGGCGCTACCGCACCGCGTAAATGTCGGCACAGGTTTCGTTATGGGTGCCATACTGGATCTCATTAGCGGATCCACGCTTGGTGTACGTGCGTTGTCTCTGAGCATCATCGCCTATCTGGTCGCGCTTAAATTTCAACTGTTCCGTAACCTGGCGCTATGGCAACAGGCGCTGGTGGTGATGGTCTTGTCGCTGGCAACCGAAGTCATCGTCTTCTGGGCAGAGTTTTTGGTCATTAATGTCTCCTTCAAACCAGAAATTTTCTGGAGTAGCTTCGTTAATGGCGTGCTTTGGCCTTGGCTTTTCCTGCTTATGCGTAAAATTCGCCAGCAGTTTGCCGTGCAATAAAGGTTTTTATGACATCGATTTGGCTTGCCTCTGGTTCCCCGCGTCGTCAGGAACTGCTCACTCAACTGGGCGTGACCTTCGAGCGAATTATTCCCGGTATTGAAGAGCAACGTCGGGCGCAAGAAAGCGCCCAACATTATGTTGTGCGGCTGGCAAGGGAAAAGGCGCTCGCAGGTGTGGCGATGGTTTCTCGCGATTTGCCCGTGCTGGGGGCTGACACGATTGTCATATTTAATGGTGAAGTGCTTGAAAAACCGAAAGACTCCTCGCATGCTGCTAAAATGCTGCGACAGCTCTCTGGTCAGACCCATCAGGTGATGACGGCCGTCGCGCTGGCGGACAACCAACACCTGCTGGATTGTCTGGTGACAACCGAGGTGACGTTCCGAACCCTTTCTGATGATGATATTGCTACCTATGTTGCCAGCGGTGAGCCGATGGACAAAGCCGGTGCGTACGGAATTCAGGGGCTGGGCGGCTGTTTTGTCAGAAAAATAAACGGGAGTTATCACGCTGTGGTGGGTTTACCGCTGGTAGAGACCTGGGAACTGTTGAGCAACTTTAACGCATTGCGCGAGGGAAGAGACAATCATGACGGCTGAATTGTTAGTCAACATTACGCCATCGGAAACACGCGTGGCCTATATCGATGGCGGTATCCTGCAAGAGATTCACATTGAACGTGAAGCGCGGCGCGGGATAGTAGGCAATATCTACAAGGGTCGGGTCAGTCGCGTACTGCCTGGTATGCAGGCGGCTTTTGTAGATATTGGTCTGGATAAGGCCGCGTTTCTTCACGCCTCGGACATTATGCCTCACACCGAATGTGTGGCGGGGGAAGAGCAGAAGAACTTCACCGTTCGCGATATCTCTGAGCTGGTGCGTCAGGGGCAGGACCTGATGGTGCAGGTGGTGAAAGATCCGCTGGGTACCAAAGGTGCTCGCCTGACCACAGACATCACTCTACCTTCTCGCTATCTGGTCTTCATGCCTGGTGCATCACACGTTGGGGTTTCTCAGCGTATTGAAAGCGAGGCTGAACGAGAGCGACTCAAGCAGGTCGTCTCTGAGTATTGCGATGAGCAGGGCGGATTCATCATTCGCACGGCGGCAGAAGGGGTGTGCAATGAGGATCTCGCCTCCGATGCAGCCTACCTCAAGCGGGTATGGACGAAAGTCATGGAGCGCAAAAAGCGTCAGCAGACCCGGTGCAAGCTCTACGGCGAACTGGCGCTGGCGCAGCGTGTGCTGCGTGATTTTGCCGATGCTCAACTTGACCGGATCCGCGTTGACTCACGTCTGACCTATGAGATGCTGCTGGAGTTCACCGCTGAATACATGCCGGAAATGACCAGCATGATTGAACATTACAGCGGTCGCCAGCCGATATTCGATCTCTATGACGTTGAGAATGAAATCCAGCGCGCGCTGGAAAGAAAAGTGGAGTTGAAATCCGGTGGCTATTTGGTTATTGACCAGACCGAAGCGATGACGACGGTGGATATCAACACCGGGGCGTTCGTTGGTCACCGTAATCTCGATGACACCATTTTCAATACCAATATCGAAGCCACGCAGGCTATCGCTCGCCAACTGCGTTTACGTAACCTTGGCGGCATTATCATCATTGATTTCATTGATATGAATAACGATGACCATCGCCGCCGTGTCCTGCATTCACTGGAACAAGCCTTGAGCAAGGACCGTGTGAAGACCAGCATAAACGGTTTCTCTCAGCTCGGCCTGGTTGAGATGACCCGTAAACGTACGCGTGAAAGCGTGGAACATGTTCTCTGTAATGAATGCCCAACCTGCCATGGACGAGGCACAGTAAAAACGGTGGAAACCGTCTGCTACGAAATCATGCGCGAGATCGTTCGCGTACACCATGCTTACGACTCGGATCGTTTCCTGGTCTATGCTTCTCCTGCTGTGGCGGAAACCCTGAAAGGGGAAGAGTCTCATGCGCTGGCTGAGGTCGAAATCTTTGTCGGTAAGCAAGTTAAAGTGCAAATTGAGCCGCTCTATAATCAGGAGCAGTTTGATGTGGTGATGATGTAAAAGACGATTACGTCCAGACGTTTGTTAACAAGGAGAGGTGCGTGAGGCGATTGCCGGGGATATTGCTGCTTACAGGTGCGACGCTGGTAGTGATAGTGGCGCTGCTGGTAAGTGGCTTGCGCCTTACTCTGCCCCATCTGGATAACTGGCGCCCTGAAATCCTGGCGAAAATTCAGGCACACACCGGTATTGTGGTCAATGCCAGTCAGTTGAACGCCAGTTGGGAAAATTTCGGCCCCATCCTCGACGTTCGTGACGTTAAAGCCACCCTCAATGACGGCGGCGATCTGTCCGTTAAACGCGTCACCCTGGCGCTGGACGTCTGGCAAAGCCTGCTACAAATGCGCTGGCAGTTCCGCGATCTCACGTTTTATCAGTTGGCTGTGCGCACGAATACCCCGTTACAGCGCAATGATGATGGTAAAGCGATAGAAACTGACCGTATCCGCGATCTTTTCCTTCGCCAGTTCGATCACTTCGTTCTGCGCGACAGTCGCCTTAGCTTTCTGACCCTCTCCGGCCAGCGTGCCGAACTCGCGATCCCTCAATTGACCTGGCTTAATAGCGATGACCGACACCGCGCAGAAGGCCAGGTGAGCCTGTCCAGCCTGACCGGACAGCATGGCATTATGCAAGTGAGAATGGATCTTCGCGATGACAGGGGCATCCTCAATAACGGTCGGCTGTGGCTACAGGCGGACGACATCGACGTTAAGCCCTGGCTTAATAAATGGATGCAGGACAACGTTGCCCTGGAGAGCGCCCAATTCAGTCTCGAAGGCTGGATGACCCTCAATAAAGGTGTGGTGGAAAGTGGTGATGTCTGGCTTAAAAAAGGCGGCGCAAGCTGGCCTGGGGACAAAGATAATCACCAACTGTTGGTTGATAACCTGACGGCACACGTCTCGCGTCAGCAGCAGGGCTGGCAGTTTGATATTCCCACTACGCGCATCACAATGGATGGACACCCGTGGCCGCAAGGCTCGCTGGCCTTTGCGTGGGTGCCGACCCAGGAAGCGGGTGGGGAAAAAGATCAGCATAGTGATGAATTACGCGTCCGCGCCAGTCGCCTCGATCTGGGTGCGCTTGAGGGTATGTTGCCGATTGCCGAAAAAATTTCACCACAACTGGGAAAAGTCTGGCGAACAATGGCCCCGGAAGGGCTGCTGGAAAACCTGGCGCTGGATATTCCACTACAGGCGACGGAAAAAACGCGCTTCCAGGCAAACTGGAAAGACATCTCCTGGAAGCAGTGGGAGCTGCTGCCCGGCGTTGAGAACCTTTCCGGTACGTTGTCCGGTAGCGTTGAGAATGGGCGCGTGACTGTCGACATGGCAAAGGCAAAAATGCCTTATGCCACGGTTTTCCGTGCGCCGCTGGAGATTGAAAAAGGGGTAGCGACCCTCGCATGGCAAAACGATGAGCGTGGTCTGCAGATTGATGGACATGATATCGACGTGCAGGCGAATGCGATTCACGCCAGGGGCGATTTCCGCTACTTGCAGCCTAAAGACGACGAGCCGTGGCTGGGTATTCTGGCAGGCATTAATGTTACCGATGGCGGCCAGGCATGGCGCTACTTCCCGGAAAACCTGATGGGCAAAGCGCTGGTGGATTACCTGAGCGCGGCGATTCAGGGCGGGCAGGCTGATAACGCGACGCTGGTCTATGGCGGCAACCCACGGCTATTTCCTTATAAGCATAATGAAGGGCAGTTTGAGGTGCTGGTGCCGTTACGTAACGCCACCTTTGCCTTTCAGCCAGACTGGCCTGCGCTGAAAAATTTCGATATTCAACTCGATTTCATCAATGACGGCCTGTGGATGAAGACGGATGAAGTGGCATTAGGCGGTGTTAAAGCCACAAACCTGACGGCTGTCATTCCGGATTATATTAAAGAGAAACTGCTCATTGATGCCGATATCAACGGGCCAGGGAAAGCGGTTGGGCCCTATTTTAAAGATACGCCGCTAAAAGATACGCTTTCAACAGCCCTTGATGAGCTCCAGTTGGATGGTGATGTGAGTGCTCGCTTACATCTTGATATTCCGCTGGACGGCGAGATAACGACCGCGAAAGGCGATGTCGTCCTCAACCACAATAATCTGTTCATTAAACCGCTTAACAGCACGGTGAAAGATTTGCGGGGCTCGTTCAGCTTTGTTAACGGTAATCTGAAAAGCGAGCCACTGCAGGCGATGTGGTTTAACCAGCCTGTGAACATTGATTTCACGACCACCGAAGGGGCGAAAGCCTATCAGGTGGCGGTCAATCTGAATGGCAACTGGCAACCGGCGAAAACGGGCGTCATGCCGCAGCAGCTCAGTGATGCGGTGAGCGGCAGTGTGGGCTGGAAAGGTAAAGTGGACATCGAACTGCCGCACAGCGCCGGGGCGAAATATAACGTCAGTATCGACGGTGACTTGACGGATATCGCCAGTCGCCTGCCGCCGCCGCTTGATAAACCTGCGGGCAAAGCATTACCGGTGAAGGTGAATGTTGAAGGCAATCTGCGCAGTTTCGATCTGACCGGCAGCGCAGGCAATAGCAACCATTTTAACAGTCGCTGGTTACTCAACCAGAAACTCACCCTCGACAGGGCAATCTGGACATCTGATAGCCGCACGCTGCCGCCACTGCCTGAGCAGGCCGGTCTTGAATTGAATCTGCCGCCAATGAATGGTGCGCAGTGGCTGGGTCTGCTGCGCCAGGGCGTTGCCAGTAACGTCAGCAACGCGACGTCTTTCCCGGCCAGTGTCACGCTGCGCACTCCGGCGCTCACCCTGGCAGGTCAGCAGTGGAACAACCTGAGCATTGTCTCGCAGCCACAGGCGTCAGGGTCGGTTGTCGAAGCTCAAGGGCGTGAAATTAACGGGACGTTTACGCTGCGCGATAACGCACCGTGGCAGGCTGCGATTCGCTACCTTTACTACAACCCGTCAGCGACAGCGTCGGATGACAACGATATCTCTTCGCCGTCGACGTTGCTGCGCGGCAAGACGCAGGTGGACTTCACCGGCTGGCCGGATCTGCAACTGCGTTGTGCTGAGTGCTGGCTGTGGGGACAAAAATATGGCCGTATTGAGGGCGATTTCGCGATCAACGGAGATACCCTGTCGCTGGCAAACGGTCTCATCGACAGCGGCTTTGCCCGCCTCACTGCCGATGGCGAGTGGGTCAACAAAATCGGCGGGGAACGTACCTCACTGAAAGGTACACTGCACGGTGACAAAATCGATTCGGCGATGAATTTCTTCGGGATTTCAACGCCTGTGCGCAATGCGCCGTTTGATGTGAACTATGATTTACACTGGCGTAGCGCGCCATGGCAGCCGCAGGAAGAGTCGCTTAACGGTATTCTGCGCACCCGCCTCGGCAAAGGGGATATTACCGATATCAGTACCGGGCACGCCGGGCAACTGTTGCGCCTGTTTAGCGTCGATGCGTTGCTGCGCAAGCTTCGTTTCGATTTCAGCGACACGTTCAGCAGTGAAGGGTTCTATTTTGACTCTATCCGCAGCGCCGCCTGGATCAAAGATGGTGTTCTGCATACTGACGATACGCTAGTGGACGGCCTGGAAGCTGATATTGCGATGAAAGGGACGGTGGATCTGGTACAGCGCCAGTTAGATGTCGAGGCAGTTGTCGCACCGGAAATCTCAGCAACGGTAGGCGTTGCGGCTGCCTTTGCCGTTAACCCGATTATCGGTGCTGCGGTGTTCGCCGCCAGTAAAGTTTTGGGGCCGCTATGGAATAAAGTCTCCATTTTGCGTTATCGCATCACCGGTCCGGTAGACAAACCACAAATCAATGAAGTCTTACGCCAGCCGCGTACAGATAAAAAGCAATGATTTGACGGCGTCGGCGAATTGCCTCAAGCTCCTTATATCACACTTTTTTTATTGCCCGATGTGGCGGCAACGACGAGTAGCAAACGATGAGTCTGAACCTGGTAAGTGAACAATTGCTCGCAGCGAATGGCCTGAATCATCAGGATCTATTTTCCATCCTTGGTCAATTGACCGAGCGCCGACTCGACTACGGTGACCTCTATTTTCAGTCGAGCTATCACGAATCCTGGGTGCTGGAAGACAGTATCATCAAAGACGGGTCATACAACATCGACCAGGGCGTTGGTGTGCGTGCGGTAAGCGGCGAGAAAACCGGTTTTGCCTACGCTGACCAAATTAGTCTGCTGGCGCTGGAGCAGAGCGCGCAGGCGGCACGTACCATCGTGCGTGAGTCGGGCGATGGGCGCGTGCAAACGCTCGGCGCCGTTGAGCATCAGGGACTCTATGCCAGCATTGACCCGCTGCAAAGCATGAGCCGGGAAGAGAAGCTGGATATTCTGCGCCGCGTCGACAAAGTGGCCCGAGCAGCGGATAAGCGTGTACAGGAAGTGTCCGCCAGCCTGACCGGTGTGTATGAATTAATTCTGGTTGCCGCGACGGACGGTACGCTGGCGGCGGATGTTCGCCCGCTGGTACGCCTCTCCGTGAGTGTGCAGGTGGAAGATGACGGCAAACGCGAACGCGGCTCCAGCGGTGGCGGCGGTCGTTTTGGCTATGACTGGTTCCTGAAAGATGTCGATGGCGATGTCCGTGCCGATGCCTGGGCAAAAGAAGCCGTGCGGATGGCACTGGTGAATCTCTCTGCTGTGGCGGCGCCTGCCGGAACACTGCCTGTGGTGCTGGGCGCTGGCTGGCCGGGCGTATTGCTGCACGAGGCGGTCGGGCACGGTCTGGAAGGCGACTTTAACCGCCGTGGCACGTCAGTATTCAGTGGTCACATGGGCGAGCTGGTAGCCTCTGAGCTTTGTACTGTTGTTGATGATGGCACCATTGCCGATCGCCGAGGTTCCGTCTCTATCGACGACGAAGGTACGCCGGGCCAGTACAATGTGCTGATTGAAAACGGTGTGTTGAAAGGCTACATGCAGGATAAGTTGAATGCCCGTCTGATGGGCGTTGCGCCAACCGGTAACGGTCGTCGCGAATCCTATGCGCATCTGCCGATGCCGCGTATGACCAACACCTACATGCTGGCAGGGAAATCAACGCCGCAGGAGATCATCGAGTCGGTCGAGTTTGGTATTTATGCGCCGAACTTTGGCGGTGGTCAGGTGGATATCACCTCCGGTAAGTTCGTGTTCTCTACCTCAGAGGCCTACCTGATTGAAAAAGGCAAGGTGACGAAGCCGGTGAAAGGGGCAACCCTGATTGGCTCGGGCATTGAAGCCATGCAGCAGATTTCCATGGTGGGTAATGACCTGAAACTCGATAACGGCGTCGGTGTCTGCGGCAAAGAAGGCCAGAGCCTGCCGGTGGGTGTCGGTCAGCCGACGCTGAAAGTGGACAACCTGACCGTCGGTGGGACGGCGTAAGTTCGGTTTATTCCCGGATGGCGCAGTGCCGTCATCCGGGATAGCATCCTACAATCTCCGCCCCTGTACGCCCTGATACAGCTTCGCGACCTCGTTAAAATAATCCGTCAAATAGTTAATACACACCTGCACCTTTAGCGGCAGTTTGTCTTTTTCCGTATACAGAGCCCATACCGGACGCGGATCGGACTGATAGCGGCTGAACAAGATCTCCAGCGTCCCGTTATTGATCTCGTTGATCGCCCACATCAACGGTACATAGGCGATCCCGGCCCCGGCGGTAAGCCAGCGTGTCATGGTCATCGGATCGTTGGTGACAAAGCGGCCCTGGGGGATGAGGCGAGTGGAAATGCCCTCTGGTGCGATCAGCTCAAATTCATTATCTGGTCTGACGCTGTATTCCAGCCATGAATGATTAACAAGATCCGTGGGTTTTTCCGGAACACCGTACTGGGCCAGATAACTTTTAGCCGCGCAGACGACCATCGGCATCGCGCCCAGACGACGTGAAAACAGGCTGGAATCCTGCAACGCGCCCACCCGGATGACGACATCCAACCCGTCGGCAATCAGATCCGGTGCGGGAATGCCCGTCACCAGATTCACCGATAAACCGGGGTACTCTTTCAGCATCGCGGCGGTCATCTGCGCCAGAACATTGTGCGCCATGGTTGAAGAACAACCAATGCGCAGCGTACCGATGGGCGTGTTATTGAAGGCGTAAAGCTGTTCATGGACATACTGCACTTCATGCAGCATGCGTCGGCAACCCTGATAATAAATTTTCCCGGCTTCGGTGAGCCCAAGGCTGCGTGTACTGCGGTTTAACAGCTTAACCTGTAGCTCATCTTCCAGCTTCGCCACCGTTTGACTGATGGAAGATACGCTCATTTGCAACTGCCGGGCCGCGGCAGTAAACGAGCCTTGTTCCACCACTTTGGCGAATACCGACATGCGTTTAAGTCGTTCCATTATTCACTCTGGCTTAAAAGTGATTTAGATCACATAATATAGATAACAGCATAACAGTTACGTTAATATACTATTCGCTGAATAATTAACGTGCCGATCTCGCCTTGCTTCCTGCTCCGCTGCGGTGCGTATAAGAAATATTGTCGCCTGCATTCTCTCTAATCAAGGTCAACATGAGTCTGTTTCCCGTTATCGTGGTGTTCGGTCTGTCGTTCCCACCGATTTTTTTTGAATTGCTTTTGTCACTGGCGATCTTCTGGCTGGTGCGCCGCATGCTGATCCCAACCGGGATCTATGATTTTGTCTGGCATCCGGCGTTGTTCAATACTGCGCTCTACTGCTGCTTGTTTTACCTGCTGTCGCGTCTGTTTGTTTGAGGTAGAAGTGAAAACACTAACAAGAAATTTCTTTCGTACCGCCATCACCCTGGCGCTGGTTATCCTCGCTTTCATCGCTATTTTCCGCGCATGGGTGTACTACACAGAATCCCCCTGGACCCGCGATGCGCGCTTTAGCGCCGACGTGGTCGCTATCGCGCCTGACGTCGCCGGATTAATTACCGACGTCAGCGTTCACGATAACCAACTGGTTAAAAAAGACCAGGTGCTGTTCACCATCGATCAGCCGCGTTATCAGAAAGCGCTGGAAGAGGCCGAAGCGGATGTCGCTTACTACCAGGCGCTGGAAAGTGAAAAGCGCCGTGAAGCAGGCCGCCGTAACCAGCTTGGCGTTCAGGCGATGTCCCGCGAAGAAATCGATCAGGCCAACAACGTCCTGCAGACAGTATTACATCAACTGGCGAAAGCGCAGGCCACACGCGACCTGGCAAAACTGGATCTGGAACGCACGGTGATTCGCGCACCGGCAGACGGCTGGGTTACCAACCTCAATGTCTACGCCGGGGAGTTTATTACCCGTGGTTCAACGGCCGTCGCGCTGGTCAAACAGAACTCCTTCTATGTTCAGGCTTATATGGAAGAGACCAAACTGGAGGGCGTTCATCCTGGCTTCCGGGCCGAAATCACCCCGCTGGGCAGTAACCGGGTTCTGAAAGGCACGGTAGAGAGCGTGGCCGCCGGGGTGACCAATGCCAGCAGCAGCAATGACAGCAAAGGGATGGCGACCATTGATTCGAATCTTGAGTGGGTACGTCTGGCGCAACGCGTGCCGGTACGTATTCGCCTGGATGAGCAGCAGGGGAATCTCTGGCCTGCAGGCACGACGGCAACGGTTGTGGTAACGGGGCAAACCGATCGCGATGAGAGCCACGACTCCTTTTTCCGTAAACTGGCTCATCGCCTGCGTGAATTTGGTTAATCCCTATGGCTATGTTTTCCATCGCCAGCTACCACGTTCGCTTCGCCCTCAAACTCGCATGCGCTATCGTACTGGCGCTGTTTGTCGGTTTTCATTTCCAACTGGAAACACCGCGCTGGGCAGTATTGACGGCGGCGATTGTGGCGGCAGGTCCGGCTTTTGCTGCCGGGGGAGAACCCTGGTCGGGCGCGATTCGTTACCGCGGTATGCTGCGTATTGTCGGTACTTTTATTGGCTCTATCGCCGGTCTGACCATCATCATCGCCATGATCCGCGCTCCATTCCTGATGCTGACGGTCTGCTGTATCTGGGCGGGGTTTTGTACCTGGGTTTCTTCGCTCGTCCGGGTGGAGAACTCTTATGCCTGGGGACTGGCAGGCTATACGGCGCTGATTATTGTTGTGACGATCCAGAGCGAACCGCTGCTGGCCCCTCAGTTTGCCGTTGAGCGTTGCAGTGAAATCGTTATCGGTATTGTCTGCGCCATTGCGGCAGATTTGCTGTTTTCTCCCCGTTCGATTAAACGCGAGATTGACCGCGAGCTGGACAGTTTGCTGGTGGCCCAATACCAGCTAATGCAGTTGTGCATTAAACATGGCGACCCTGAAGACGTGGATAAAGCCTGGGGAGCGCTGGTGCGGCGCACGACTGCCCTGGAAGGGATGCGCAGCAACCTGAAAATTGAATCTTCCCGCTGGGGGCGCGCCAACCGCCGTCTGACAGCGATCAATACGTTGTCGCTTACGCTGATTACCCAGGCCTGTGAAACGTATCTGATCCAAAATACGCGACCCGAATTGATTACCGACACGTTCCGCGAACTGTTCGATGAGCCCGTAGAAACCGTTCAGGATGTGCATAGACAAATGAAGCGGATGCGCCGGGTGATTGCCTGGACCGGTGAACGTGAAACACCAGTCACCATCTATAGCTGGGTGGGGGCGGCAACACGGTATTTGCTGCTCAAACGCGGCGTGGTGAGCAACACCAAAATCAGTGCGACGGAAGAAGAAGTCCTGCGCGGCGAAGTGGTTATCAAACCGGCATCGGCGGAACGCCATCATGCGATGGTCAACTTCTGGCGTACCACTCTATCCTGCGGATTAGGAACCTTATTCTGGTTGTGGAGCGGCTGGACTTCCGGCAGTGGAACCATGGTGATGATCGCGGTGGTGACGTCGCTGGCAATGCGTCTGCCAAATCCGAAAATGGTAGCCATTGATTTTCTGATAGGGACGTTGGTCGCCCTGCCGGTCGGTGCGCTCTATTTTCTGTTTATCATCCCTTCGACGCAGCAGAGCATGCTATTGCTCTGCATCAGCCTGGCTGTACTGGCTTTTTTTGCCGGTGTCGAGGTGCAGAAACGGCGGCTGGGTTCGCTGGGGGCGCTGGCAAGTACCATCAACATTATCGTGCTTGATAACCCGATGACGTTTAAGTTCAGCCAATTTCTTGATAGCGCGCTCGGGCAAATTATCGGCTGCGGGCTGGCGCTGATCGTCATTTTGCTTGTGCGGGATAATTCGCAGGCACGTACCGGACGGATGTTGCTCAATCAGTTTGTCTCGGCGGCCGTTTCGGCGATGACAACCAACAGCGCGCGACGTAAAGAGAACCATCTTCCTGCGCTCTATCAGCAGCTTTTTTTACTGTTGAATAAATTCCCTGGCGATGTGGCGAAATTCCGCCTGGCGCTGACATTGATCATTGCTCATCAGCGTTTACGTGATGCGCCTGTACCGGTGAATGATGAGCTTTCGGCGTTCCATCGACAGCTTCGCCGTACGGCTGACAGCGTCATCTCCGCCCGATCTGACAGCAGACGACGGCACTATTTCTCGCAGTTGCTGGAGGAGCTGGAAGTCTATCAGGCGAAATTGCAGCACTGGGATGCGCCGCCGCAGGTGACCGAGCCGGTAAAACGACTTACCGGAATGTTACATAAATATCAGCACGCCCTAACCAGCAGCTAGACCCAAAACCGACGCCAGAAGCGTCGGTTTTTTTATGGCTATACTTTACGGGAGCTTTTGTAAATCACAGATCAGGAGGACAAATGACAACGCAGGCATTGCAGGACAGCGAACTTTTCCAGACGGGCTATCTTGTCGATGGCGTCTGGAAATCGTTGGACACGACATTTGACGTACTGAACCCGGCGACCGGCGCGGTTGTCGCAAAGGTAGCAAAAGCCGGGAAAAAAGAGACGGAAGCCGCTATCGCCGCAGCCACCAGGGCTTTTCCCGCCTGGCGTGCGAAAACGGCAAAAGAGCGTTCCGCTATCCTTTATCGCTGGTACGAATTGATCATTGAAAACAAAAGCTGGCTGGGAAGGTTGATGACCACCGAACAGGGCAAGCCCTTAAAAGAAGCCGAAGGTGAGGTGGACTATGCTGCAAGCTTTATTCAATGGTTCGCCGAGCAAGCGAAGCGTGCTAATGGCGAAATTATCCCGCCGATAAAACCCGGATCGCGTATTTTTGCTACCCGCGAACCCATTGGCGTTGTGGCAGCGATAACCCCCTGGAATTTCCCGATGGCGATGCTGACCCGTAAGCTGGGACCCGCGTTAGCCGCAGGGTGTACGGGCGTGATTAAACCCGCCAATAACACGCCGCTCAGTGCCTTTGCGCTGCTGGCGCTGGCGAAAAAAGCGGGTGTACCGGACGGTGTGCTAAATGCGGTGGCCGGGAATACATCGGAAATTAGCGATGCGATCATGGCGAGCCATGATGTCCGCAAAATTTCCTTTACCGGATCTACCGCCGTCGGTAAAACGTTGGTGCGTAACGCGGCTGAAACCATGAAGAAAGTCTCCATGGAACTCGGGGGCAACGCGCCTTACATCGTCTTTGAAGACGCAGATATTGATGCGGCGGTAAAAGGGGCGGTTGCCAATAAATTCCGTAATGCCGGGCAAGTATGCGTGAGTGTTAACCGTTTTTATATTCATGAGTCGGTGTATGACACCTTCACGCAGAAACTGGCAGAGGCAGTCAATGCCCTTAAAGTCGGGAATGGTCTTGACGACGGTGTGGTGGTTGGCCCGCTTATTGAATCTTCAGCGGTGGATAAAGTGCGTGAACACGTGGAAGACGCCGTCGCAAAAGGGGCGAAAGTTCTGGCTGGGGGTAAAGCGCACGCGTTAGGGGGGAATTTCTGGCAGCCCACCGTCCTGGGGGATTGTAGCGATGGCATGAAGCTGGCGAACGAAGAGACGTTTGGCCCGGTCGCCGCCTGTTTTCGCTTTACGACCGAGGATGAAGTTATCCAGCGCGCTAACGCAACGCCGTTTGGTCTTGCAGCCTATTTCTACACTCAAAACTTATCCCGCGTATTTCGCGTCTCCCAGGCGATTGAAAGTGGGATGATTGGTATCAATGAATGCGCAGTATCTACCGAGCTGGGCCCATTTGGCGGTGTAAAAGAGTCCGGCCTGGGGCGGGAAGGCTCCGTTCTGGGGCTGGAAGAGTTTATGGAAGTCAAAACCCTGCATCTCGGGGGATTATAGTGAAACGGGTGGCGTAAGCCGCCCGACAGGGCTGGATGGCGGACAATGAATACCTATACCTTCGATTTTGCTGAGATCGACACGCAAAGTAAGTTCTATCGCGAATTTTCCCGCCGGTTTGCTCTCAATGGGGCAAGCATTACCGATCTGGATTCATTATGGATAGTGGTGACGGAAAAGTTGCCGTTGCCGGTTGAAATTGAGTTCATTCATCTTAGCGAAACACTGCGGCGGCGTTTCGGCGCGCTCATTCTGCTGTTTGATGAAGCGGAGGAAGAGCTGGAAGGGCAGTTGCGTTTTAACGTGCGCTAATGCAGCACAAAAAAAAGCCCCCGACAGGCGGGGGCAAGTCGTCGGAGTAGACGACGAGGGTTTATTTGTAGAGTTCCGCCGTTGCGTGCCAGGTATCACCTTCCTGGAGTTCGGTCACGTGGTAGGCTTTCGCGCCTGCCGCGTCCGCTTTAGCAGATAATTCGTCACGGATGCTCATTGGAGAACTTGCGGTCTGGGAAACAGAAATGGTCCCAATGGCCTGCATGTTTTGTGTTTGGTTATCGGACAGTTGGGTGGCTGCGCTGGCACCAAAAGAGATCAGTGAAGCTAAACCAAGGGCTGCGATGATTGCGTTACGTTTCATTGTCTTTCTCCTCAATACTCAACGGCGAGAAGGTTTATACCGCTATTTTTATGCCTGGTGCCGCTGAGTGATGATGACATAGGGTTGTCGGTTAATTATTTATACAGTTCAGCAGTGGCATGCCAGCTATCGCCGGTACGTGCTTCGATGATGCGATAAGAAGACGCACCCTGTTCTTCAGCTTTTTTGTTCAGTTCCGCACGCATATCCATCGGGGATGATGCAATGCCACCGACGGAGACGGTGCCTAATGATTGGCGATTTTGCGCCTGGCCAGCATCGATAGAGCTTGCTGCAAATGCGCCAAATGACAGAACAGAAAGGATGCTGAGTGTTGCTACAGTTGATTTGATTTTCATAATGCTTACCTCGTCGAATCTTAATTCCTGAGGGCTTTGTTTCGTGACCCTCATCACAAAATCAAGTATACACTAATAACGTGTAAAATTAATACTGAGCTAATTATTGCTATTGTAAGTAAGTGGTAAAGAAACCTTTTTTTATAGTCAAAAAGGCATAAAAAACGGGTGATTTTGAGCGGGGTTTTATTTTTTAATATTTAAAATCAAGGGGATGTGTGATTTTGATTTTTTGTGCGAAAACATTCATTGCGTGAATGAAATGCGACAGAAATTCGCACATTGTGTTAAAGCAAAGGGGATCAGAAAGAGGTGTGACCCTAACAGAGGCACTTCCCCGGCACGAAACCGGGGGAAGGAATTAAAGCTCTTGTTCGAAGAGTACGAGGATGGCTTCGTAAAGTTCTTTGACCGTAAAGCCGCTTGCCGGGGTAGTGAAAATGGTATCGTCACCGGCAATAGTACCCAGAATACCTTCCGCTTTGCCCAGCGAGTCCAGTAAGCGCGCAATCAGTTGTGCAGCGCCTGGGCTGGTGTGAATAACAACAACGGCGTCGTTGTAATCAATATCAAGTACCAGATTTTTGAGCGGGCTGGAGGTGGTTGGAACACCCATTTCGACAGGCAAACAGTACACCATCTCCATTTTGGCGTTGCGCGTACGCACCGCACCGAATTTAGTCAACATGCGGGACACTTTAGACTGATTGATATTGTCAAAGCCCTGTTCTTGTAACGCCAGAACAATCTCTCCCTGAGAACTAAATTTCTCTTCTTTAAGTAGCGCTTTAAACGCTTTAACTAATTCTTCTTGTTTTGCCGAGCTTCGCATAAGTCACCCGTATTAAGGCCGTGAAAACTACATTATTATGCACATGGATGAATTTTTATGCAAATAATCTACTGTGGAAATAACTCAAATTTTCTTATAGTTCACGTAAATTTTATCAAATTACGTTATGGAACCTACTGTGTCATGTGTCGCAAATTCAAGCAAAAGTAAAATAAATGTTACTGAAATGATATTGTTTAGATGGATATCAGCGCTATATTGTAAACTCTCAATCTTAGTTGCTTGGTTTGCCGGTCCGACGGTCGTGAAAGCCCATTATAATATTTTAAAAGCGTGCCATGCCGCAGAATTTTGGCTGGTTCGTTGCCATAATTATCAGGGTGAATTAAGGTCGCCGCAATGGAGTAACAAAATATTTAGCTAACCATAATAAGGAGTTTATGATGAAAGTTGCAGTCCTCGGCGCAGCTGGTGGCATCGGCCAGGCGTTAGCTCTACTACTTAAAACACAACTGCCTTCAGGTTCAGAACTCTCGCTCTATGATATTGCTCCTGTAACCCCTGGGGTTGCTGTTGACCTCAGCCATATTCCTACCGCAGTGAAAATTAAAGGTTTTTCTGGAGAAGACGCAACGCCTGCCCTGCACGGTGCGGATGTGGTGCTGATTTCCGCGGGCGTCGCGCGTAAACCGGGTATGGATCGTTCCGATCTCTTTAATGTGAATGCCGGTATTGTGAAAAACCTGGTCGCGCAAATTGCCAAAACCTGCCCCAAAGCCTGTATTGGCGTGATCACTAACCCGGTTAACACTACAGTGGCGATTGCCGCAGAGGTGCTGAAAAAAGCCGGTGTGTATGACAAAAACAAACTGTTCGGCGTGACAACGCTGGATATCATTCGCTCCAATACCTTTGTGGCTGAGCTGAAAGGTAAGCAGCCAGGCGAGGTTGAAGTGCCGGTCGTGGGCGGACATTCAGGCGTCACCATTCTGCCGCTGCTGTCGCAAATTCCGGGTGTCAGCTTCTCTGAGCAGGAAATTGCCGATCTGACAAAACGTATTCAGAACGCGGGCACTGAGGTGGTCGAAGCAAAAGCGGGTGGCGGGTCTGCAACACTCTCTATGGGCCAGGCAGCCGCGCGCTTTGGCCTGTCGCTGGTGCGTGCGTTGCAGGGCGAAAAAGGTGTTGTTGAATGTGCCTATGTTGAAGGCGATGGCCAGTATGCCCGCTTCTTCTCTCAGCCGCTGCTGTTAGGTAAAAATGGTATTGAAGAACGCCAGTCGATTGGCAAATTAAGCGCCTTTGAACAGCAGGCGCTGGAAGGGATGTTGGAAACCCTGAAAAAAGATATTCAGCTCGGCGAAGATTTTGTTAACAAATAAATAGCTGCCGCCGTCTGGTACGCCGTTTGCCTCCAGAGACGCGCAAAAAAACCGGAGTTCATTGGGCTCCGGTTTTTTTATGGCTTTTAGTTGGTCGCTGGATATTCCTGGATCGTGACCTGTAGTTTCAGTTTCTTGTCATCACGCATCACTTCAACCGGTATTTCTGACCCGGGACGAATTTCCGCGACCTGGTCCATGGTTTCCAGTGCCGAGACCGCAGGCTTACCATTCACGCTGACAATAACATCATTCACCTGGATGCCTGCCCGGGCTGCCGGACCATCTGGCGAGACTTCATTGACCACGATCCCCTGAATTTGATCGATACCGCCGTTCTGGGTATGCATAGGGGCGATTTCTCTTCCGCCGATACCGATATAGCCACGGATCACCCGACCATCGCGAATCAACTTATCCATGATTTTCGTTGCGAGCTGGAAGGGGATAGCGAAACCAATACCTTCCGGTGTCTCGCCATCGTTGCTTTTGTCGAAAGAGAGAGTATTGATACCCATTAACTCACCCAGCGAGTTCACCAGCGCGCCGCCGGAGTTGCCGTGGTTGATGGAGGCATCCGTTTGCAGGAAATTCTGGCGACCGGTTGGGTTCAGGCCGATACGCCCGGTGGCACTGATGATCCCCTGAGTAATGGTTTGCCCCAGGTTATAGGGGTTACCAATCGCCAATACCACATCACCAATGTGCGGTACACGACGCGGATTGATCGGAATCACCGGCAGGCCGCCAGTGGCGTTAATTTTCAGTACCGCCAGGTCGGTAAGGGAGTCCGACCCCACCAGAAGCGCCTCAAAAACGCGGCCATCCTGCAAGGCAACGATTATCTGGTCTGCATCGTTGATAACATGTTTATTCGTAACGATATAGCCACGCTGATCCATAATCACACCGGAACCCAGAGTACGAATTTCCAGACGATTATGGGATGACGTATTCATACTACGGTTATAGACATAGACTACCGCGGGCGCGGCGCGGCGAACCGCCGGGTTGTAGCTGGCGGGCGTTTCATCGGTACTGTCAAATTGCGTTGCGGTTAGCGGGTTATGCTGGCGTAGCGAAGGCAGGGCGGCGAGGATAATGCCACCAACCATTAAACCAATTGCAACCGAGCGTAAGAGCTTCAAAAACATGATGCAGGCGTCGTCATTAGGGAGTCGCAGCAGCATAGCACGAGTTTTCCGGACATCACATGCAGCGGTGATGTCCGGGATCGTATTTGCTTAACGTAGCAATAAATAGAGTGTTTCATTGCCGCGGATGATTTGCAGAGCAATTACAGACGGTTTGGTTTCAAGAACCTTACGCAGCTCGGCAATGGACTGCACCTGCGTACGGTTAATGCCAATAATGACATCGTCTTTATGCAGGCCTGCCTGAGCAGCCGCACTGCCTTTTTCTACGTTCTCAATATTGATACCTTTCGTACCGTCTTTGAGTTGACCATCACTCAACGAGGCGCCCTGCAGCGCCGGGGAGATCAGTTCAGCGCTGGCGGAAGACGAAGTGCTCTTATCCAGTGTGACTTCAATATCCTGCGGTTTGCCATCACGCAGGATGCCTAACTTCACTTTTGCGCCTGGTTCCGTCGTTGCAATGCGTGAACGCAGTTCGGCAAAGCTATTCAGCGGCTTGTCATTAAGGCTGACAATCACGTCGCCAGATTTAATGCCCGCTTTCGCTGAGCCGGAGTTCGGCAACACTTCGCTGACAAAGGCGCCACGCTGCACATTCAGGTTAAAGGCTTTGGCGATATCAGCACTCATCTCGGTCCCTTTAATACCCAGCAGGCCGCGTTTGATTTCGCCGAACTGAATCAACTGGCGAGACAGTGTCTGTGCCATATTACTGGGAATCGCAAAACCGATACCGACGCTGCCGCCGCTCGGCGCAAGGATTGCTGTGTTGATGCCAATAAGCTCACCGTTCAGGTTCAGCAATGCGCCGCCGGAGTTACCGCGGTTAATCGAGGCATCGGTCTGGATAAAGTTTTCCAGTCCTTCGAGATTAAGTCCGCTTCGGCCCAGAGCAGAAACAATCCCGGATGTCGCTGTTTGCCCCAGCCCGAACGGGTTCCCCACGGCAACGACAAAGTCACCCACTCTTAACTTATCGGAATCGGCGATCGCGATTTGCGTGAGGTTGCTGGGGTTTTGTAGCTGCAACAGCGCAATGTCGCTTTGATCGTCGCCGCCAATCAATTTGGCCTCGAACTCGCGACCATCGTTGAGCTGGACATTGATTTTTTGCGCCTGGTTAATGACGTGGTTGTTCGTCAACACGTAGCCTTTTGCTGCATCAATGATGACCCCGGAACCCAACCCTTCAAAAGGCTGAGCCTGCTGCTGTTCGGGCAACTCGTCGCCAAAATATTTTTTCAGTTCATCAGGGACTTTCTGTCCTTGTACCGCCGTTCCTTCCACCTGCACGCTCACCACGGCAGGTAAAACTTTCTCCAGCACTGGCGCGAGGCTGGGAAGCGCTCCCTGGCCTGGAACCTGCGATGGCATCGCTGCCATAGTCTGGATGGGTGCCGAGAGAGATAACCCGACACTTAACGCTAACGCACTCAACAGCTGGGTTTGTTTCTTCATTGATGCTGGCTCTCGTAACCTGAAGTGAAAGGGAAAACGATGCAAAACAGTTTGATGTTATTGAAATTTCAATCGGGTAACAATGAGGTTAATGACTAAATGATAGCTGTGATTATAAAGACAAGACGGGCGCAACCTGTGCGCCCGTTAAAAATGCGGTAATAAAGTGATTATTTGCGGTTTGCGTTGCCGCGCAGCAAGCCGGAGGCTCCTTCGGAATAGTCGCGAGGAATCTGTACCGGTGCCTGATCGTTGCCCGCTTCGGACTCCGCCAGACGGTTACGGAATGGGTTTTCCTCAGCAGACATTTCCGGCAGTAAGCTGCTGGAACTTTTTGCCATGTGCTGATAAAGCTGGCGGTAATCATGCGCCATATTGTCGAGGAGTTCTGCGCTGCGAGCGAAGTGATTGACCAGCTCTTCACGGTACTCTTCAAGTTCTGCTTTATTTTTTTCCAGCTCGTACTGCATTGCCTGTTGCTGGCGTAATTTCCGGTTTCCAAAACGCATGGCCACAGCACCAATGATGACGCCGACGACTAACCCAATTAGCGCGTATTCCCAGGTCATGTACTTCTCCCATTGTCTTATGGTTCCGTAGGGTAATAGCTGCAAGCTCCTTGCCTGCGCCTGATTATGCCACTATAACCGCTATTCGCGCAGAAGTGGAATCCCGACGCGGCATCGCGTAGGGTAGAACGACCTTTTTTTCGCCAACCCTGTGGGCAGGATCGATTTTCAAGGAATAACGATAACACCATGCAGAGCCTTACCCCGACATCGCGTTACCTCAATGCCCTCAACGAGGGTAGCCATCAGCCGGATGATGTGCAAAAAGAAGCTGTTAGCCGTCTTGATCTCATTTACCAGCAAATTGTGACCAAAGAACAATCCGCCCCGCAAAGCGGTGGCTTGATGGCGAAATTTGGCAAATTGTTAGGTAAGCGTGAGCCCACGACGCTTACCCCCGTACGCGGCCTTTATATGTGGGGGGGCGTCGGGCGCGGTAAAACCTGGTTAATGGACCTCTTTTATCAAAGCCTGCCTGGGGAACGGAAACAGCGTCTGCATTTCCACCGTTTTATGCTGCGTGTGCATGAGGAATTAACGCAACTACAGGGGCATAGCGATCCGCTGGAGATTGTCGCCGACCATTTCAAAGCCGAAACCGATGTGCTCTGTTTTGATGAGTTTTTCGTATCGGATATCACCGACGCCATGTTGCTCGGCGGGCTAATGAAGCCACTCTTCGCCAGAGGGATTACGCTGGTCGCCACTTCGAATATTCCGCCGGACGAACTTTATCGTAACGGGTTGCAACGGGCGCGTTTTTTACCGGCCATTGATGCCATCAAACAGTACTGCGATGTGATGAATGTCGATGCGGGTGTGGATTATCGTCTGCGTACATTGACCCAGGCCCATCTGTGGCTTTCGCCATTAAATGAAGAGACGCAGCAGCAGATGGATCACCTCTGGCAAGCGCTGGCAGGGGCAAAACGGGCTCATTCTCCAGTATTAGAGGTCAATCACCGTCCGCTGGCGACGCTGGGGGTGGAAAATCAGACGCTGGCGGTATCGTTCGCCACGCTGTGTGTGGATGCCCGCAGTCAGCACGACTATATTGCCCTCTCTCGTCTGTATCACACCGTCATGCTATTTGATGTCCCCGTCATGACACCGTTAATGGAGAGTGAGGCGCGGCGTTTTATCGCACTGGTGGATGAATTCTACGAACGGCATGTGAAGCTGGTGGTGAGCGCGGCGGTTCCGCTGTACGAGATTTATCAGGGCGAGCGACTGAAGTTCGAGTTCCAGCGCTGTCTGTCTCGTCTGCAGGAGATGCAGAGCGAGGAGTACCTCAAGCGGCAACATATGCCATAACTGCCCGGTTCTCTGTGGGAGAGGGGCTGGGGGGAGGGCATCAGACCGCACAGCCCCAACACCGAAAAAGCCTCTTCAAATCACAAATAGGGGTCGATCTTTGACCCCGACTTCTCTATAATCCTGCGACCCCACGTTACAAGAAGGTTTTTTTCCCAAAACTTTCTCTGCGCCGGCATAGGCTATTCGAAGGGGTAGGTTTGCTGGACAATGTCGTGTGAACCTCAACTGACTAAACGTTTGGGTGTTCACCAACGTGTAACTTATTATTTGGGTAAGCTTTTAATGAAAACTTTTACAGCTAAACCAGAAACCGTACAACGCGACTGGTATGTTGTTGACGCGACAGGTAAAACTCTGGGCCGTCTGGCTACTGAACTGGCACGTCGCCTGCGCGGTAAGCATAAAGCGGAATACACTCCGCACGTTGATACTGGTGACTACATCATCGTTCTGAACGCAGAAAAAGTTGCTGTAACCGGCAACAAGCGTGAAGACAAAATGTACTACCACCACACTGGCCACATCGGTGGTATCAAAGAAGCGACCTTTGAAGAGATGATTGCCCGCCGTCCTGAGCGTGTGATTGAAATCGCGGTTAAAGGCATGCTGCCAAAAGGCCCGCTGGGTCGTGCTATGTACCGTAAACTGAAAGTTTACGCTGGCAACGAGCACAACCACGCGGCACAGCAACCGCAAGTTCTTGACATCTAATCGGGATTATAGGCAATGGCTGAAAATCAATACTACGGCACTGGTCGCCGCAAAAGCTCTGCTGCTCGCGTGTTCATCAAACCGGGCAACGGTAAAATCGTAATCAACCAGCGTTCTCTGGAACAGTACTTCGGTCGTGAAACTGCCCGCATGGTAGTTCGTCAGCCGCTGGAACTGGTCGACATGGTTGAGAAACTCGATCTGTACATCACTGTTAAAGGTGGTGGTATCTCTGGTCAGGCTGGTGCGATCCGTCACGGTATCACCCGCGCTCTGATGGAGTACGACGAGTCCCTGCGTTCTGAACTGCGTAAAGCTGGCTTCGTCACTCGTGACGCTCGTCAGGTTGAACGTAAGAAAGTCGGCCTGCGTAAAGCACGTCGCCGTCCGCAGTACTCCAAACGTTAATTGCTTTCTGCGAAAGCAGAACGATTGGCGAAAAAACCCGGTTTCTACCGGGTTTTTTTATGGATAAAAATCACGTTATCCACAGTAATGAGTTGATTCTCTCTTCTTTTTCAGCATTTCCAGAATCCCCTCACCACAAAGCCCGCAAAATCTGGTAAACTATCATCCAATTTTCTGCCCAAATGCCTGGGATTGTTCATTTTTTGTTTGATGTTTAAACGAGAGTGACTGTGCGCGTGGGTGGGTTACCAACATCTCGCCGGTCAAAGTAAGACTGGTAGCAGTAAAAATACTGAATATACCTGGAGGTTTTCATGGCTGTCGCTGCCAACAAACGTTCGGTAATGACGCTGTTTTCTGGTCCTGTTGACATCTATAGCCATCAGGTCCGTATCGTGCTGGCAGAAAAAGGTGTCAGCTTCGAAATTGAGCACGTGGAAAAGGATAATCCTCCTCAGGATCTGATTGACCTCAACCCGAATCAAAGCGTACCGACTCTTGTCGATCGTGAACTCACTCTGTGGGAATCACGCATTATCATGGAATACCTGGATGAGCGTTTCCCTCATCCGCCGCTGATGCCGGTTTATCCGGTTGCGCGTGGTGAAAGCCGTCTTTACATGCATCGCATTGAGAAAGACTGGTACTCGCTGATGGAAGTGATCATGTCCAGCAGTGGCGCGCAGGCCGATAACGCCCGCCGTCAATTGCGTGAAGAACTGATGCAGATTGCTCCGGTGTTCGGCCAGAAGCCGTATTTCCTGAGTGATGAATTCAGCCTGGTGGATTGCTACCTGGCGCCGTTGTTGTGGCGTTTGCCGATTCTGGGTATTGAACTCAGCGGCGCAGGCTCTAAAGAGCTGAAAGGCTACATGACACGTGTTTTCGAACGCGATTCATTCCTCGCGTCTCTGACAGAAGCCGAGCGCGAAATGCGCCTGGGCCGGGGTTAATCGAATGGACTTGTCGCAACTGACACCGCGCCGTCCTTACCTGTTGCGGGCTTTTTATGAGTGGTTGCTTGATAACCAGCTCACCCCGCACCTGGTCGTCGACGTAACGTTGCCGGGTGTGCGCGTGCCCATGGAGTATGCGCGCGACGGGCAGATCGTGTTGAACATTGCGCCGCGAGCCGTGGGTAATCTTGAACTGGCGAATGATGAAGTGCGTTTTAATGCGCGCTTTGGTGGCGTCCCGCGTCAGGTTGCTGTGCCGCTGGCCGCTGTTCTTGCTATCTACGCACGTGAAAACGGCGCGGGTACGATGTTTGAACCTGAAACGGCATACGATGAAGACGTGGTCACGGTGAACGACGACGACGAAACCTCTCTGCCGGATGGCGAGACGGTGATGTCGGTGATCGATGGCGACAAACCCGATCATGCGGACGATAACGATCCGGATGATGATCCCCCACCACGCGGCGGGCGTCCATCGCTGCGTGTTGTGAAGTAACACAAAGGCAGGGTCAATCGACCCTGCTTTTTTTTTACGGCAGCAACCCCGGCGCCAGCCAACACGCGATCGTTTCGCGCATTACCTTCCGCCTTGTTACCAGCGCTTCCGGACGCTTAAGATCCTGCTGATAGATGATCGACAGCGTCGACTGGTTAATCAGATAGAAAAATCCCAAAGCCGACATTGTGATGTTTAGCTGCATCGCATCAATACCTGGGCGGATCGTCCCATCCTGCTGACCGCGTTCAAGAATGCGCTGGGTTATCGAAAGCCAGCTACTGTTGATGGGGACAATCGTATCCACTTCCTTAAGATGGCGCGCCTTAAGCTGGTTTTCACTGTTGAGCAACTGGATAAATTCCGGGTTCTCAAGGTAGTAGTGCCAGGTAAAATCCATCAGTTCAAGTACCGCGTCGCGGGCAGGCAGATGATCGAGTTCCAGTGCGGCCTCTTTGGTACGGATATCCTGGTACGCGGCCTGCAAGACATGGGTAAACAGCGTATCTTTGTTGTCGAAATAATAGTAAATCAGCTGCTTGTTCACGTTCGCCGTCGCGGCGATCTGATCAATCCTCGCCCCGTCAAAACCCTTTTCAGCGAACTCCTTTTTGGCTGCATCAAGGATCAGGCTTTTTGTGAGATCTGGATCATGCCTGCGCTTTGTTCTGGCTTCCCCTTTCATAGATCCTCCATTCAATTTATTGTTTTAATTGTAGTTTTAAATAAATCAACCAGTTGGTTGATTTTGAGAAGTCGATCATGAATTTAATTTTTCTCTCTTTCTATACTGCTTTTACAGTTTCAACTGTTTAGTTGAAATGTTTGGCACTCATCAGGGAGTATGCTCATGATCCATTCGCAACGTCCGGTAGCATTAGTGACAGGCTCGACACGGGGAATTGGTAAAGCGTGCGCGTTGGCGCTTGCCAGAGCCGGGTTTCACGTCGCAATCAACGGACGCGATAACGAAGAAGGTCGCGCCCGACAACAAGCCATGGTAGCGGAATTAGAACAGTTTGGCATCGAAGCTCTGGCGTTACCGGGTGATGTTTCAGATTTAATTCTCCAGCAAGGGATGCTGGACACCGTTTTGCAACGCTGGGGGCGACTGGACTGCCTTGTCAACAACGCCGGGACGGCGGCAAAGCAGCGTGGCGATCTGCTTGAGGTCACGCCGGATAATTACCAGTACTGTCAGGACGTCAACACCAGGGCAATGTTCTTCTTTTGCCAAAAAGCGGCGCGCGCCATGCTTTCGCAGGGTGAGCTTAATAATCAGCACCGCTCTATTATCAACATCACTTCCTGTAGCGCCCACAGCTTATCGATTTCTCGCGGGGAATATTGCGTATCGAAAGCAGCCGCCAGCATGGTGACGCAACTTTTTGCGCTGCGCCTGGCGGAAGAAGGCATCGGTGTTTATGAAATTCGCCCTGGTATCATCGAAACTGACATGACCAGCGGTGTAAAACCGAAGTATGACCAGTTGATCGGCGGCGGTCTGGTGCCGATGAAACGCTGGGGCCAGCCGACGGACATTGCCGTGGTCGTCGATGCGCTGGCAAACGGCAACTTACCTTTCACTGTCGGTCAAATTATTGATGTCGACGGCGGCCTGAACAAATCCCACTTTTAATTGCGAGGCACAGCAATGGCGACAATTTCCGTTGGCATCATCATGCATGGCGTAACCGGGCGGATGGGCAAAAATCAGCATCTGATCCGCTCCATCGTGGCAATTCGTGAACAGGGCGGCGTTGAGCTGGCAAACGGCGACAGGCTCATGCCGGACCCGATCCTGATTGGTCGTAATGAAGAAAAAATTGCCGCACTGGCGAAACAAACCGGTATCAGTCGTTGGGGCACGGATTTGGATGCGGCGCTGGCCAACCCAAACGATACGATCTTCTTTGATGCCGCCACGACGCAGGCGCGCCCCGGTTTATTGAAAAAAGCCATTGCCGCCGGTAAGCATATTTACTGCGAAAAACCGGTAGCGGTCAGCCTGTCAGAAGCCGTCGAGTTATATCACTATGCAGAGCAGCAGGGCGTTTGCCACGGCGTGGTACAGGACAAACTGTGGCTGCCGGGGCTGCGTAAACTGCAAATGCTCAATCAGGCGGGCTTCTTCGGTAAAGTGCTGTCGGTTCGCGGCGAGTTTGGTTACTGGGTGTTTGAAGGTGATTTGCAGCCGACCCAGCGCCCGTCATGGAACTACCGTCAGGAAGATGGCGGCGGCATCATCCTCGATATGATCTGCCACTGGCGTTATGTCGTCGACAACCTGTTTGGCGAAATCAAAAGCATCAGTTGCCTGGGCGCGACCCATATTCCGGAACGTTTTGATGAGCAGGGGAATGCCTACAAAGCCACCGCTGATGACGCCGCCTACGCCACATTTGAACTGCACAATGGCACTATCGTGCAGATCAACAGCTCCTGGTGTGTCCGGGTGCGCCGCGATGACCTGGTGACTTTCCAGGTGGATGGCGTGAATGGTTCTGCGGTCGCGGGCCTGACTGATTGTCTGACGCAATCACGTGTGAACACCCCGAAACCTGTCTGGAACCCGGATGTTCGCCAGACACATGACTTCTTCGAAGACTGGGCGCCAGTACCTGATACCACCACCTATGACAACGCCTTCAAAGTGCAATGGGAACTCTTTCTGCGCCATGTTCACGGTGAAATCGACTTCCGTTGGAACCTGCTGGAAGGAGCAAAAGGGGTGCAACTGGTTGAACTGGCGCTGCAAAGCTGGAAAGAACGCCGCTGGGTCGATGTTCCGTCACTGGTGCGCTAAGGAGGCCATATGCAACAGCCCGATCCACGTCGTTTATCGATGAATACCGCCACCGTCCGTAAGCAGTGGACGCTGGATAAGATCATCGACGGCTGCGCCCGTCATGAAATTCGCGGCATCTCGCCGTGGCGCGATCAGGTTCAGGCGCTGGGGTTAGAACGTACCGCGCAGATGATCCGCAGTAACGAACTGACCGTCAGCGGTTATTGCCGCGGCGGGATGTTTCCCGGCATCGATGAGGCGGCACGCCGTGCGGCGGATGACGATAACCGCCGGGCGGTAGATGAAGCACTGGCAGTGAATGCCGCCTGTCTGGTGCTGGTGGTGGGCGGCCTGCCGGGTGATTCGAAAGATATTGCCGGCGCGCGTAGCCAGGTACGGGATGGTCTGGGCCGCCTGCTGGAGTATTCGCGCAAGGTGGGAATGCCGCTGGCGATTGAGCCGCTACACCCGATGTATGCAGCGGACCGCGCCTGCATAAACACCCTTGAGCAGGCCAACGATCTGTGTGATGAGCTCGGTGATGATGGGTTAGGAATGGCCGTCGATCTCTATCACACCTGGTGGGATCCAAAGTTTTTCCAGCAGATCGAACGCGCCGGACGGAAACGTATCCTGGGCTTTCACATCTGCGACTGGCTGGTGCCGACACAGCATCTGCTGCTCGATCGCGGCATGATGGGCGATGGGGTGATCGACATTCGCGCGGCCCGTCAGGCGGTGGAGGCGCTGGGGTATCAGGGGGCGCATGAAGTGGAGATTTTCTCCGAACATGACTGGTGGCAACGTGACCCGGATACGGTGCTCGCTACCTGCAAAGCGCGTCATTTAACGCATTGTTAATCAGATTTTGGCTGTATCTGATGTCTCGTCAGTCTTACCAGGTTAGTCGAGGGAATTATGAATACAGATACAAAAAAGATGATACTGGTGTCGGTGCTGTGTGGCCTTGGCTACATGATGTACTCCGTCGACCGTATGACTGTCTCCTCCGCCATTGGACTTATCGCGACGGATTTTGGGCTCGGTAGAGCCCAGTCCGGGATCCTGATGAGTTCATTCTTCTATGGCTTTATTGGTTTCTTATTTATCTCCGGGATTATCGCCGACAAACTCAGCGGCAAACCGGTGCTTATTCTTGGTTTAGTGATGTTCTCGCTCGCGACGATCCTGACGGGGGTGGCCGGTAGTCTGACATCGCTTATCTTTTATCGCGTGATGACCGGTATCGGCGAGGGGGTCTTCTGGCCCGCCGCATCGCTGGAAGTGGCCAACGTTACCACCGAGAAACAGCGCACCACGGTGATGTCCCTTTACTGGATGGGTTATCCGATTGGCGGCTTCTTCGGTACCTGGCTCGGCGCAATGCTCGGCCCGGTGTACGGCTGGCGCGTCGTGTTCTATGTCGCCGGGGCGCTGGGTCTGCTGGTAGCGCTGGCGTACGCCTTCATGGTGAAAAACGAGCCGAAAAAAGTGGTTGTCGCCACGACAAAAGAAAAAGTGCCGTTAAAACAACTGTTTCGTAACCAGTCCGTCATGCTGATGGCGTTCTATTACTTCCTGCTGCTGAGCGGCTGGTGGATTGTGTTGCTGTGGGCGCCGACCTTCCTGATGAATGTAAAACAACTGCCAATCAGTACCGCAGGAACCATTGCCAGCCTGCTGGGGCTGACCGGCGCGCTGGGGGGCTTCCTGCTTGGGCGTTTATGTGACCGTGGCGACTTCTCGCGTAAGCGTGCGGTGTTGATAGGCATCACGCTCGCCAGCAGTCTGCTGATGGCCGCGATGGTACTGCAACTGCCGGTCTTCGCCGTGGTGATTCTGGTGTTGTTCCTCGGGCTGCTTGGTTACCCCATCACACCGCTGGTCCTCTCCTTTACCGCCGAACTGGTACCGCCACAGCTTCGCGGCTCCGCCATTGGCTTTGTGATGAATGTCGGCATGACGGCCGGTGGGATTTCACCCGTCCTGGCGGGCTATTTCGCGGATAAATATTCCATGTCTGCCGTCTGGTTTGTCGCGGCCTGCGTGATGGTCGTCAGTTCGGTACTACTGCTGGGGGTGCGTAAAGCGCCCAGGCCAGTGAAAGAGATGGAAATATCCGGGCTGTCATCACGCGTTTAACGAGGTAAAACATGACCACAGCGATCCCGCAATCGATCCTGGAAGCGCTTACGAATGTCTCCATGCCGCGCCATGTCACGATGGCGCAGCCGCAACAGACGCTGGACGTGGCGGGATACCGCATTCCGCTCTACCACAGCGAGGCGTTAGTGATTGGCAGCGGCGCCGCCGGGCTGCGCGCGGCGGTGGAGTTGCGTCGCCGCAAAGTGGATGTTCTGGTGGCGACCCAAACCTTGTTTTGGGGAACATCGGCCTGCTCCGGATCGGATAAACAGACCCTGCATACCGCCTCGACCAGTTTTCGTGGCGATAATTTTACAGCCCTCGCCAGTGCTATCGGCGCGGGTGGGGCGATGGATGCCGACACGGCATATGTTGAAGCGGTCGGTTCGGTAGAGGCTTTTATCGGCCTGAAAAGCATGGGGCTTCCCTTGCCAGAGGACCGCTACGGCGCCGTATTGCGCTACCAGACCGATCACGATGAAGTGGGCCGCGCAACCAGTTGTGGGCCACGTACTTCCCGCCTGATGGTCAAAGTGCTGGCGGAAGAGGCGGTTTTGTTAGGTGTGCCGTTTGTCGATCACGCGACTGCCGTACGTCTGCTCACCGAAGGGGAAGGAGAGCAGCGCCGGGTCGCCGGAGTGCTGGCCATTGTGAAAGGCGCACGGCAAGAGGATAACCCGTGGGGGCTATGTCTGATGCGTAGCGCGACTGTAGTCCTGGCGGCCGGTGGACCGGGTGAACTGTTCCGCGACAGCGTCTACCCGAAGCGCTGTTTTGGTTCGCTGGGGCTGGCACTGGAGGCGGGGATTGCGACGGTCAACCTGACGGAACATCAGTTTGGTATCGGTACGCGGCGCGATGATTTCCCCTGGAACCTCTCCGGCACCTACGTGCAGAGCATGCCTTATATCTACTCGATAGATGCGCAGGGCCAGGAGCATAACTTTCTTGCCCGCTACTATCGCACCACGCGGGAGCTGGCCTCGAATATCTTCCGTAAGGGATATCAGTGGCCGATTCACGCCACGCGAATGCTGGATTTTGGCTCCAGCCTGGTGGATTTGGCTATCTATAATGAGTCGCAGGCCGGGCGCACGATCTATATGGATTTTAACCGCAATCCGCTGCCAGTACCGGGCGATGAACCCTTTGCCCTTGGCAATCTGGACGAGGATGTTTACCACTATCTGCGCAATAACGATGCCTGTCTGGAGCTACCGATTGCGCGCCTGCAGCGGATGAACCCGCTGGCCATTGAGCTTTATAAACATCATGGTCATGACCTGACAACACAGCCGCTGCCGTTTAACGTCAATCACCAGCATATGAATGGCGGGATTGCGGTAGATACATGGGGCCATTCGTCGTTAAGTGGCTGCTATGCGATTGGCGAAGCGGCGGGCACGCACGGAGTAACGCGCCCCGGCGGTGCGGCGCTCAATGCCGGACAGGTCTTTGGGCTGCGCTGCGCGAAGCATATCGCGGCGACGCCACGGTCCGCATCGGAATCTCTTTTTGCCCGTGAAACGGCTGAGCTTTTGCAGCAGATCCAGCGTGACAGCAGCCATCCTCAGGCGTTGCGGATTGACGATATTCGCGACGAAATCCAGCAGCGCATGAGTGAGCGTGCCGGGTTTGTCTGTGATGCCGGGCAGGTACCTGGCGCTGTTCAGGCGGCCCGTCGACTCAATCAGCGTATTGCGCAAAACGGGGTGGCTATAACCCATCCGAACCAGACGGCGTTTAGTCTCCAGTGGCGCCAGATGGCGCTGGCATCGGAAGCGTTACTGGTGGCGCTGGAAAGCTATATTGCCCGTGGCGGCGGTAGCCGTGGCGCACGGATGCTGTGCTCTGCGCAGGGAGACGTCGTACCGCAAACACGTGAAGGGGTATTGTCTGAGTTTCGTTTCATCTCTGAAAAGGCGGAGCACCGGCAGGAGCAAATACAGGTGACATGGCGCAACGGCGAGTTTGTTGTCGAGCAGCGGCCATTACGTACGCTTGATGACCTCTCGACGATCTTCTTTGAAAAGAACTGGCCAGATTATCTGACGGAGGAGATCTACCGACGTTAGTACCTTACCCAGGCTACACTAGCGCGAGTAGCCTGGGTAAGCGAAGCGCCACCCGGGAATATTCCCACTCATCACTCGCCGGCTTCCCCCTCTGGTGCTAACTTCGCCAGTCAGATATTCCTGTGATATGATAAAGTTGCTATCACATTTGTCACACTCCACTGTCATGAGCGCTATGAAATCATCAGATTCGCACGCTGAAAACACTGCTGAAAATATCGGGCGCACGCTGCGTCGCCGTCCGTTGGCGCGCAAAAAATTATCCGAGATGGTGGAAGAAGAGCTCGAACAGATGATCCGCCGCCGGGAGTTTGCCGAAGGCGATGTGCTGCCCTCCGAACGTGAGCTGATGGCGTTTTTCAATGTGGGCCGCCCCTCGGTACGCGAAGCGCTGGCGGCGCTCAAGCGTAAAGGATTAGTGCAAATCAGCAACGGTGAACGCGCCCGCGTTTCCCGCCCATCTGCCGATACCATCATTGGCGAGCTTTCCGGCATGGCGAAAGATTTTCTCTCCCGTCCCGGTGGTATTGCCCATTTTGAGCAGCTACGCCTGTTTTTCGAATCCAGCCTGGTGCGCCATGCGGCGGAACATGCCACGGATGAGCAAATTGAACGTCTCGGTAAGGCGCTGGAGCTGAACAGTCAGTCGCTGGACGACAACGCGCTATTTATTCGCTCCGATGTTGAATTCCATCGCGTACTGGCTGAAATCCCCGGTAATCCTATCTTTCTGACGATCCATGTTGCCCTGCTGGACTGGCTGATTGCCGCTCGCCCCACGGTGCCGGAAAAAGAGCTGCATCAGCACAATAACCTCAGTTATCAGCAGCATATTGAGATCGTCAATGCCATTCGCCAGCGCGATCCCGATGCCGCCGATCGCGCGTTGCATGTTCACCTCAACAGCGTTTTCGCCACCTGGCACGCGTTCGATAAACAGCAAAAATCCAGCAACTGATTGACCGATCCCTTTTGCGCGCTAGCGATCGTTTAGTGCGTTAGATCCCATTTAGCGTTTTCTCACCCCGATGGCGATCATTTGCACTGGTATAATAGGTATAAAGGTATATAGTCAAAGCGCACTCATGCAACAGGAGAAGATGATGACTGCTCAGTTAAGAGGGGTGATGGCCGCGCTGTTGACCCCGTTTGATGCCAGCGAAAAGCTGGATACCGAGAGCCTGCGCCGTCTGGTGCGTTTTAACATCAATCAGGGGATCGATGGGCTGTACGTGGGGGGATCCACCGGGGAAGCGTTCGTGCAAAGCATTGCTGAGCGTGAACAGGTACTGGAGGTCGTCGCCGAAGAGGCGAAAGGCAAACTGACGCTGATTGCCCATGTCGGCACCGTCAGCACCCACGAAACCCGGCAGCTTGCGCAGGCGGCCAGCCGCTATGGTTTTGACGCCGTCTCTGCCGTTACTCCGTTCTACTATCCGTTCAGCTTTGAAGAGCACTGCGACCACTATCGTGCAGTGATCGACGCCGCTAATGGTCTGCCGATGGTGGTTTACAACATTCCGGCGCTGAGTGGGGTGAAACTCACGCTGGATCAAATCGACACGCTGGTTACCCTGCCGGGCGTGGGCGCGCTGAAACAAACATCGGGCGATCTCTTCCAGATGGAGCAGATCCGCCGGGCGAATCCGGATCTGGTGCTCTATAACGGTTATGACGAGATCTTTGCATCCGGGCTGATGGCGGGCGCGGATGGTGGTATCGGCAGTACTTACAACATCATGGGTTGGCGCTATCTGGGTATCGTTCGCGCGCTGCAAACGGGCGACATTGCCACCGCGCAGCGCCTGCAGGCGAAATGCAATGAGGTTATCGAGCTACTGATCAAAGTCGGTGTTTTCCGCGGCCTGAAAACGGTGCTGCACTACATGGATGTCCTGGCGGTACCGCTGTGTCGTAAGCCGTTCGCGCCGGTGGCGGAAAAATATTTGCCAGAACTTAAAGCGCTGGCGGCAGCACTGCAACAAGAGAAAGAACAACAACAGTGATCCGGAGCTGTCTGTCCGGAGGCGCTGCGCTGGCCGGACAGACGGAGCCGCTCTTAACTCTGTCGGTCTACATAAGCGATGGGCAATGCCCATCGCGGGAGTATCACATGAGTACTGCTATGCAAAATATCCCGTGGTATCGCCATCTTGATCGGGCGCAATGGCGGGCTTTCTGCGCCGCCTGGCTGGGCTATCTGCTCGACGGTTTTGATTTTGTCCTTATCGCGTTGGTGTTAACGGAAATTCAGAGCGAATTTGGTCTGACGACGGTACAGGCGGCAAGCCTCATCTCCGCAGCCTTTATCTCCCGTTGGTTTGGAGGGCTGATGTTAGGCGCAATGGGTGACCGCTACGGCCGACGGTTGGCGATGGTCACCAGTATCCTTCTGTTCTCATGCGGTACGCTGGCCTGCGGGTTGGCCCCCGGCTTCACCACCATGTTTATCGCCCGGCTGGTGATCGGTATGGGGATGGCCGGAGAGTATGGCTCCAGCGCGACGTATGTGATTGAAAGCTGGCCCCGACAGTTGCGAAACAAAGCGAGCGGCTTTTTGATTTCCGGCTTCTCCGTCGGGGCCGTTATCGCGGCGCAGGTCTACAGCCTGGTGGTACCCGTCTGGGGCTGGCGCGCGCTGTTTTTCATCGGCATTTTGCCCATCGTCTTTGCCCTGTGGCTGAGGAAAAACATTCCGGAAGCGGAAGACTGGAAAGAGAGACATGCGGGTAAAGCGCCGGTACGCACGATGGTGGATATTCTGTATCGCGGCAAATATCGCGTGATTAACGTGGCGATGACACTCATTGCCGCGACCTCATTGTGGTACTGCTTTGCCGGTGAAATGAAGAATGCCGCGCTGGTGGCGATTCTTGGTCTGGTGTGCGCGTTTATCTTTATCAGCTTTATGGTGCAAAGCAGCGGAAAACGCTGGCCAACCGGCGTAATGCTGATGGTGGTAGTGCTCTTTGCGTTTCTCTACTCGTGGCCCATCCAGTCGCTGTTGCCGACTTACCTCAAAACCGAACTTGCCTATTCGCCTGCAACGGTAGCTAAGGTGCTGTTTTTTAGCGGCTTTGGCGCTGCGGTGGGCTGTTGTGTTGGCGGTTTTCTGGGCGACTGGTTGGGGACGCGTAAAGCCTACGTCTACAGTCTTCTCGCCTCCCAAATTCTGATCATCCCGGTGTTTGCCATTGGTGGCACCAGCGTATGGGTTCTCGGTTTTCTGCTCTTCTTCCAGCAAATGCTGGGGCAGGGGATCTCAGGCATTCTGCCTAAACTGATCGGCGGCTACTTCGATACCGACCAGCGTGCGGCAGGTTTGGGATTTACCTACAACGTTGGGGCCCTGGGCGGCGCACTGGCACCAATCCTGGGGGCGCTGATCGCTCAGCGTCTGGATCTGGGTACCGCACTGGGATCGCTCTCCTTTAGCCTGACATTTGTGGTGATCCTGTTGATTGGGCTGGATATGCCGTCGCGCGTACAGCGTTGGCTACGCCCCGAAGCGCTGCGAACCCATGATGCGATCGATGGTAAGCCATTCAGCGGCGCGGTCAGCCACAGCGATGGTAAGAACGGGTTATTAAAAACGAAAGGATAACCAGACATGTCTCTGATAGCGAAAATGGATGCACAAATTGGCCGCCAGGGTGGGCTGGTGGTCTCCTGCCAGCCTGTTCCGGATAGCCCGCTGGATAAGTCGGACATCGTGGCGGCGATGGCACTGGCCGCCCAGCAGGCCGGGGCGGTGGCGGTACGTATTGAAGGCATTAACAACCTGCGTGCCGTCCGTCAGGCTGTAACACTACCCATCATCGGCATCATTAAACGCGACTTAACGGACTCCCCGGTGCGCATTACCCCTTACGCTGAGGATGTCGATGCGCTGGCACAGGCGGGGGCAGATATTATCGCCATTGATGGTACCGATCGTATTCGCCCGGTTGCGGTGCGTGACCTGCTGGCGCGTATTCATCACCACGGGCTTATCGCGATGGCCGATTGTTCCTGCGAGCAGGATGGTTTGTATTGCCAGCAAGCAGGAGCGGAGTTGATTGGCACCACGCTGTCTGGCTACACCAGCGAACACACCCCCGCAGAACCGGACCTGGCGCTGGTCACCACGCTCAGTCAGGCCGGATGCCGGGTGATGGCGGAAGGGCGCTATAACTCGCCCGAACTGGCGGCGCAGGCGAAGCGCCATGGAGCATGGGCGGTGACCGTCGGCTCAGCCATTACGCGGCTGGAGTACATTTGCCAGTGGTATTGCGATGCACTCCAGGAGGCAGCGACATGACCACGCTGGCGATTGATATCGGTGGCACCAAGCTTGCTGCCGCGCTGGTGGACGGTGACCTGCAGATTCACCAACGCCGTGAGTTGCCCACGCCCGCCAGTAAAACCCCGGATGCCCTGCGGGCGGCACTCCTGGCGTTGGTCGCCCCACTTGCCTCTCAGGCCCGGCAGGTGGCGGTTGCCTCAACCGGAATTATTCGTGAAGGTACCTTGCAGGCGATCAATCCACAAAATCTGGGTGGTCTGCTGCATTTCCCGTTGGTTTCGACCCTGACGGAGATAACGGGCTTGCCTGCGCTGGCGGTGAATGATGCGCAGGCCGCTGCCTGGGCGGAGTACCACGCATTGGGCGAGAGCATCGACGATATGGTGTTTATCACGGTTTCCACTGGCGTAGGCGGCGGTGTGGTGAGCGATGGTGTGCTGCGTATGGGCCATGAGGGGCTGGCAGGCCATTTGGGCCATACGCTTGCCGATCCTGGCGGTCCGCGCTGCGGCTGTGGGCGAGTGGGATGCGTTGAAGCGATCGCTTCCGGACGCGGTATCGCGGCAGCGGCGCAGGGTGATCTGGCAGGCTGCGATGCGAAAGCCATTTTTGCCCATGCGGCGAATGGGCATGCGCAGGCGCGCGAACTGGTTCAGCGCTCGGCGCAGACGCTGGCGCGCCTCGTTGCCGATGTGAAGGCGACCACGGACTGCCAACGTGTGGTGGTGGGCGGCAGTATTGGCCTTGCACCGGGGTATCTGGCGCTAGTGCGTGCGTGTCTGGCCCTGGAGCCATCAGTCTATCGGGTGGTGTTAAGTGAGGCGCACTATCGCCATGACGCAGGATTACTGGGTGCCGCGCTGCTGGCGCAAGGAGTGAAAAAATGATGACAGGTGAAGTGTCGTCGCTCACTCACTCGGGGTTGCATCCGGTGCTGCTGAATGCCCTGACGCTGGCACTGGATGCGCGCGTGCAGGAAAAGCCGCCGGGCAGTTACCCGCTACAGGGTGACGCTATCTTTATGAACATCATGCAATTTTCCACACAACCCGCGGAACAGAAGAAGGCCGAGCTGCATGCGCATTACATTGATATCCAGCTATTGCTGGCGGGTGAAGAGCGCATTTTGTATGGCATTCCAGGGTCTGCACGACAGTGCGATGACTGGCATGTTGAGGACGATTATCAGCTTTGCGCCGCGATTTGTGCCGGGCAGGTTGTCACGCTAACGCCTGGCATGTTCGCGATTTTTATGCCGGGTGAGCCACATAAGCCGGGGTGTATGGTGGGTACTGCGCAAGAGATTAAAAAGGTGGTAATTAAGGTCTGTGCCAGCCTGCTTACGGCATAAAAAAAGCCGGATGGTGTACCATCCGGCTTTTTCTTGCCTGCCCTGGATTTCCGGGAAAACTCTTATACTTCAAGCCAGTTGAGGATGCCGTCTGCCGCTTTACGGCCTTCGGCGATGGCGGTGACCACCAGATCGGAGCCGCGAACGATATCGCCACCGGCAAAGATTTTCGGGTTGCTGGTCTGGAACGCGTTCTCGCTGCCTTCCGGGGCGATGATGCGGCCCTGAGAGTCCAGCTCGACGCTGTGTTTCGCCAGCCATTCCATGCTGTGTGGGCGGAAACCAAACGCCATCACGACCGCATCAGCCGGTACCACATGTTCGGAACCCGCAACGATCTCCGCACGACGACGGCCTTTGGCATCTGGCGCACCCATTTCGGTACGCGCCATTTTCACGCCGCAGACTTTACCGTTGGCATTCACTTCGACACCCAGCGGCTGCACGTTGAACTGGAATTCCACACCCTCTTCGCGCGCGTTTTTCACTTCGCGTTTTGAACCCGGCATATTTTCTTCATCACGGCGGTAAGCACAAATCACATTGGTGGCACCCTGACGAACAGAAGTACGCACGCAGTCCATTGCGGTGTCGCCACCACCCAGAACAACAACGCGTTTGCCTTCCATGCTGATGAAGGGTTCGTCAGTCGATTCACCAAAGCCCATCAGTTGTTTGGTATTCGCGATGAGGAATGGCAGCGCGTCGAATACGCCATCGGCATCTTCGTTTTCCAGACCGCCACGCATCGACTGATAGGTGCCGACGCCAAGGAATACCGCGTCATAATCTTTCAGCAAGTCATCAAGCTGTACGTCACGACCAACTTCGGTATTCAGCTTGAATTCAATCCCCATGCCAGTGAAGATTTCGCGACGGCGGGTCATCACCTCTTTTTCCAACTTGAATGCCGGGATACCGAAGGTGAGCAGACCACCGATTTCCGGATGGCGGTCAAACACCACTGCTTTGACGCCATTACGGGTCAGCACATCGGCGCATGCCAGACCTGCCGGACCTGCACCGATAATCGCCACGCGTTTGTCCGTCTGCTTCACGCCGGTCATATCCGGGCGCCAGCCCATCTCGAACGCTTTATCATTGATGTAGCGTTCGATGTTACCGATGGTGACCGCGCCGAACTCATCATTCAGCGTACAGGAACCTTCACACAGGCGGTCCTGCGGGCAAACGCGCCCGCAGACTTCCGGCAAGGTGTTAGTCTGGTGAGACAGTTCAGCGGCCTCAAAAATACGCCCTTCGTTGGCCAGTTTCAGCCAGTTCGGGATGTAGTTATGGACCGGACATTTCCATTCGCAGTACGGGTTACCACAGGAGAGGCAGCGATCTGCCTGCGCCTTGGCCTGGCCTTCCGAAAATGGCTCGTAGATTTCAATAAATTCAATCTTACGGATCTTCAGCGGTTTCTTTGGCGGATCCACGCGCTGTAAGTCGATAAACTGGTATACGTTCTGACTCATTGCTGCCCCTTACTGCGCCTGCACACGCAGCTCTGCTGCGCTACGACTACGATGACCCAACAGTGCTTTCACATCACTGGACTTCGGTTTAACCAGTGCGAATTTCTCCGCGAAGGCTGGCCAGTTAGCCAGAATCTCTTCGCCGCGAGATGAACCGGTATGGTGCACATGCTCGGTAATCAGACCGCGCAGATGCTCTTCGTGGATGGCGAGGTCATCGACGCTCAACACTTCCACCAGTTCCGGGTTCACACGTTTGCGGAACTCGCCGTCTTCATCCAGGACATAGGCGAAGCCGCCGGTCATCCCTGCGCCAAAGTTCACGCCTGTTTTACCGAGGATACAGACGATACCGCCGGTCATGTATTCACAACCATTATCGCCGATGCCTTCCACGACAGTAATCGCGCCGGAGTTACGCACGCCGAAACGTTCACCCGCGCGGCCTGCGGCATACAGACGACCACCGGTTGCGCCATACAGGCAGGTGTTACCGATAATGCTGGCCTCGTGGCTACGATAAGCAGAGCCTACCGGCGGACGTACCGCGACTAAACCGCCTGCCATGCCCTTGCCTACGTAGTCGTTGGCATCGCCAGTCAGATACAGCTCAACGCCACCAGCGTTCCAGACGCCAAAGCTCTGGCCTGCGGTACCGCTAAAGTGCACGGTAATCGGATCCGCCGCCAGCCCCTGATCGCCATGCGTTTGCGCGATGTAGCCAGACAAAGACGCACCGACAGAACGGTCCGTGTTGCGGATATCAAACCAGAACGTTTTGCTCTGACGTTCGTCGACAAACGGTTTGGCCTGCTGCAGCAACTGCGCGTTCAACACGCCGTTGTCGAACGGCGGGTTGTTTTCGGTGCAGTAGAGCGCTTTGCCAGGATGCGGCTCGGCGGTTTCCAGCAGCTTCGACAAATCCAGCTTCTGTTGTTTGGCGGTGAAACCGTCCAGCTCTTTGAGCAGATCGGTGCGACCAATCAAATCCACCAGGCGTTTCACGCCGAGCTGCGCCATTAACTCACGCACTTCACGGGCGATAAATTCAAAGTAATTGGTCACTTTGAACGGCAGACCGTGGTAGTGGTTTTTACGCAGTTTTTCATCCTGAGTTGCTACGCCGGTTGCGCAGTTGTTCAGGTGGCAAATACGCAGGTATTTACAGCCCAGCGCCACCATCGGGCCGGTACCAAAGCCGAAGCTTTCCGCACCCAGGATTGCCGCTTTGATGATGTCCTGGCCGGTTTTCAGACCGCCATCTGTCTGTAAACGAATTTTGTGGCGCAGACCGTTGGCCACCAGTGCCTGTTGGGTTTCCACCAGGCCCAGTTCCCACGGACAGCCCGCATATTTCACCGATGACAGCGGGCTCGCACCGGTACCGCCATCGTAACCGGCGATGGTAATGAGATCCGCATAGGCTTTCGCCACGCCGGTCGCGATGGTGCCGACGCCCGGTTCGGAAACCAGTTTCACGGAGATCATCGCTTTCGGGTTGACCTGTTTCAGGTCGAAAATCAGTTGCGCCAGATCCTCGATAGAGTAGATATCATGGTGCGGCGGCGGAGAAATCAGCGTCACGCCCGGTACGGAATAGCGCAGTTTAGCGATGTACGGGGTCACTTTATCGCCCGGTAACTGACCGCCTTCACCCGGTTTCGCACCCTGAGCGACTTTAATCTGAATCACGTCAGCATTGACCAGATACGCCGGGGTGACGCCGAAGCGACCGGAAGCGACCTGTTTAATGCGTGAAACTTTGTTGGTGCCATAGCGCGCCGGGTCTTCGCCGCCTTCACCGGAGTTGGAGAAGCCGCCGAGGCTGTTCATGGCTTCTGCCAGCGCTTCATGCGCTTCCGGGCTCAATGCGCCGATGGACATTGCAGCGGTATCAAAGCGTTTGAACAGTTCGCTTGCCGGTTCAACGTCGTTGATGCTGACGGTTTCGCCGTTCGGCGTGATAGCCAGCAGGTCGCGAAGGGTCGCTGCCGGACGCTCATTCACCAGTTTGGCGTACTGCTGATAGTCGCTGTATTCACCGCTCTGGACGGCTTGTTGCAAAGTGCGCACCACATCCGGGTTATAGGCGTGGTATTCACCGCCGTGAACGTATTTCAGCAGACCGCCCGCTTCGAGCGGTTTACGTGCCAGCCAGGCGCGTTTGGAGAGGTTCAGCAGATCCTGCTGGAAGTCAGCAAAACCTGCGCCGCTGATACGGCTGACCACGCCCTGGAAGCAGAGCTCGGAAACCTCTTCGTGCAGACCGACGGCTTCGAACAGTTTTGAGCAACGGTAAGAGGCAATCGTCGAGATGCCCATTTTGGACATGATCTTGTACAGCCCTTTGTTGATGCCGTTGCGGTAGTTCAGCATCACCGTGCGGTAATTCTTCTCAATGGCTTTGGTATCGACCAGTTTTGCCAGCGTTTCGTATGCCAGGTACGGATAAATCGCGGTGGCGCCGAAGCCCAGCAGCACTGCAAAATGGTGCGGGTCACGGGCACTGGCGGTTTCTACGATGATGTTGGCATCGCAGCGCAGGCTTTTCTCAACCAGACGGGTCTGCACCGCGCCAACCGCCATCGGGGCCGGTACCGGCAGACGGTTTTTAGCGATGTTACGGTCAGACAGCACCAGCAGCACGGTGCCGTTACGCACCATCTGTTCTGCTTTATCGCACAGCGCTCTCACTGTCTCTTCCAGCGAGGTTTCGGTCACATCGAAAGTGATGTCCAGCACATCTGCGCGGTAGTGCTCCTCTTTCATGGTGGTGAGCTGCGTGAAATCGGAGTACAGCAGGATCGGCGATTTGAAGCTCAGACGGTGTGCCTGGCCTTCTGCTTCACAGAAGACATTCATCTCACGACCGATACTGGTGGCCAGCGACATCACATGGGCTTCACGCAGCGGGTCAATCGGTGGGTTCGTCACCTGTGCGAACTGCTGGCGGAAGTAGTCGTAAATGATACGCGGCTGGCTGGAGAGCACAGCAAACGGGGTATCGTCACCCATGGAGCCGACCGCTTCCTGGCCGTTTTCACCGAGTACGCGGATAACAGAATCCAGCTCTTCGAAGCTGTAGTTAAACTGCTTCTGATAGCTTGTCAGCAGGTCGTCATCCATTTCGCGGATGCCAACCTGGTCATCGGCCAGATCTTCAAACGGCACCAGACGGCGAACGTTTTTCTCCATCCATTCTTTATAAGGATGACGGCTTTTCAGATCGTCATCGGTCTCTGCGGAGTGCAGAATGCGACCGCCACGGGTATCGATAACCATCAGCTCGCCCGGACCGACGCGGCCTTTTTCGACCACTTCGTCAGGCTGATAATCCCAGATGCCCACTTCGGAGGCACAGGTGATCAGCTTATCTTTGGTGATGACATAGCGTGCCGGACGCAGGCCGTTACGGTCCAGGTTACAGGCCGCGAAACGGCCATCGGACATGACGATGCCCGCCGGGCCATCCCAGGGTTCCATATGCATGGAGTTAAAATCGAAGAAGGCGCGCAGGTCCGGGTCCATATCCGGGTTGTTCTGCCAGGCTGGTGGTACCAGCAGGCGCATGGCGCGCACGATATCCATCCCGCCGGCCAGCAGCAGTTCGAGCATGTTATCCATGGAGCTGGAGTCAGAGCCGGTTTCGTTGACGAACGGCGCGGCATCATGCAGATCCGGGATCAGCGGGGTCTGGAATTTGTAGGTACGCGCGCGTGCCCACTGACGGTTACCGGTGATGGTGTTGATTTCACCGTTATGCGCCAGATAGCGGAACGGCTGTGCCAGCGGCCAGCGCGGTACGGTGTTGGTGGAGAAGCGCTGGTGGAACAGGCAAATGGCCGATTCCAGACGCAGATCCGCCAGGTCCAGATAGAAGCGCGGCAGGTCAGCCGGCATACACAGACCTTTATAGATGTTCACCAGATTAGAGAGGCTACAAACGTAGAACTCTTTATCTTCCTGCAGACGCTTTTCAATGCGACGGCGGGCAATAAACAGACGGCGCTCCATATCACGCGGGCGCCAGCCAGCCGGGGCGTTAACAAAAATTTGCTCAATACGAGGCAGCGAGGAGAGGGCGATTTCACCGAGTACCCCTTCGTTGGTTGGCACATCGCGCCAGCCGACAATAGACAGGGTCTCACGTTGAAGTTCTTCTTCTACAATACGGCGAGATGTGCTGGCTTTTTCTGGATCCTTATTCAGGAACAGCATACCAACAGCATAGTTTTTGGCTAAACGCCAGCCGCGCTCTTCCGCAACGATACGGAAGAAACGATCGGGTTTTTGCAGCAGCAGACCGCAACCGTCGCCGGTTTTACCATCAGCGAGGATTGCGCCACGGTGCTGCATGCGGGCCAGTGCGTGAATAGCGGTACGCACTACCTTGTGGCTAGGTTCGCCTTCTATGTGGGCGATCAGGCCGAAACCACAGTTATCCCTCTCAAGGGATTTATCGTACAACATATCAGTGAACCTCCCCAGGCTCTGCGGGACTCCCATCCGATACCGATTGCGCGCGGGCACAGCAAGAGCATGGCGACGGGGCTAAATAAAGCCTCGCATGTCGCCCTCTTTAATTTCCTTTTCGCATCGGTACACAAGTGTTGAGGACTTGCTTAAGAGGGAATCTCAATAACTGCATAAATATGATGAGCAGACCACTCATCCAGAAAGCTTCCAGCGGATTCCCAACTTATCGGGAATCCGTACACAGGTCAAATGCCAGGCTTATTTATCTAATAATGTGCTAAAGGATGTTTAATTAATTGATATGTAAATGAATTTAACCTTATTTACAATCAATAAGCCCAGCGCGGAGCGGCAGAGTAATGTGATCTGACTCACTATCGGGAAGCGTTGTTAATGCGTTACCCTACTAAGGGAAATGTGGATTTCAGAACATTATTCTGAGAATGTTCTTATGAGCACATGAACGCACTGTTTTTCACTTGTGACACTATTTCTGCAAAATATCGTCTGAACATAAGGAAAAGTAATTGCCCGAGGAGTGCATGAAATTGCGGTAATCTTGACTGGTTATGCAATGAATAAAAGCCTTGCCGGGCGATTGATCCACATCATCGCCGTCGAAAGCTAAAAATGGCAGGCTTGGCCTCTTTTCAAAGGCACGGCCTGTCAGATTATGCAGTTACAAAAATTAGTCAATATGTTTGGTGGGGATCTTGCCCGTCGTCATGGACAAAAGGTTCATAAATTGACGCTTCACGGCGGTTTTAGCTGCCCGAATCGGGATGGCACCATCGGCCGGGGCGGCTGTACGTTCTGCAATGTCGCTTCTTTTGCCGATGAAGAGCAGCAGCATCGTTCGATTGCCGAACAACTGGCGCATCAGGCGAACCTGGTGAATCGCGCTAAACGCTACCTCGCCTATTTCCAGGCTTACACCAGTACCTGGGCCGAAGTACAGGTGCTGCGTTCCATGTATCAACAGGCAATAAGCCAGGCCAGCATTGTTGGCCTGTGTGTCGGTACACGCCCGGACTGCGTACCCGAGGCGGTGCTGGATTTACTAAGCGAATACAAAGATCAGGGGTATGAAGTCTGGCTGGAGCTGGGTCTGCAAACCGCGCACGATAAAACGCTGCACCGTATTAACCGTGGGCATGATTTCGCCTGTTACCAGCGAACCACCCGCCTGGCCCGCGAGCGCGGGCTGAAAGTCTGTAGCCACCTTATTGTTGGTTTGCCGGGGGAAGGGCAGTCGGAATGCCTGCAAACGCTCCATCGCGTGGTAGAGACTGGCGTAGACGGTATCAAGCTGCATCCCCTGCATATTGTGAAGGGCAGCATTATGGCGAAAGCCTGGGAGGCGGGCCGTCTGCAGGGTATTGAACTGGAAGACTACACTGTCACCGCCGGGGAGATGATTCGCGCCACGCCAGCGGAGGTGATTTACCATCGCGTCTCTGCCAGCGCCCGTCGCCCGACGCTTCTGGCGCCGTTGTGGTGCGAAAATCGCTGGACGGGAATGGTTGAGCTGGATCGCTATCTTACTGAACATGGCGTGCAAGGTTCCGCAGTGGGTCGCCCCTGGATCCAACCGTGACGGTTGCCTGGCTCCGCATTTTTCGCACAACCTTCAACGTGTTGCTCAGAATTGGGTATTATTGAACGGAATTGTTTAAGGAAATCGCTATGAAGCAAATCCGTTTACTGGCGCAATATTACGTCGACCTGATGATGAAGCTCGGGTTGGTTCGTTTCTCCCTGTTACTTGCCCTGGCGCTGGTGGTACTGGCTATCGTCGTACAAATGGCGGTGACGATGGTCTTACAGGGGCAGGTGGCGAGCATCGACGTCATTCGCTCTATCTTTTTTGGCTTGTTAATTACCCCCTGGGCGGTCTATTTCTTATCGGTTGTCGTTGAGCAGCTTGAAGAGTCACGTCAGCGCCTGTCGCGGCTGGTGGACAAGCTGGAAGAGATGCGCGACCGCGACCTCAAACTGAATATCCAGCTTAAAGACAACATCACCCGGCTCAACCAGGAGATGGCGGATCGCGAGAAAGCCGAAGCTGAACGTCAGGCGACATTTGAGCAGCTTAAAGTGGAGATGCAGGAGCGCGAGCAGACGCAGATTCAGCTTGAACAGCAATCCACCTTTTTACGCTCTTTCCTTGATGCCTCCCCGGACCTGGTTTTCTATCGCAACGAAGACAAAGAATTTTCCGGCTGTAACCGGGCAATGGAACTGCTGACGGGCAAAAGCGAGAAGCAACTGATTAACCTTAAACCACAGGATGTCTACGCGCCGGAAGCGGCGGAGAAGGTCATTGAGACCGATGAGAAGGTGTTTCGCCACAATGTTTCGCTGACCTATGAGCAGTGGTTGGATTATCCGGATGGACGCAAAGCCTGTTTTGAAATTCGCAAGGTGCCCTATTATGACCGCGTAGGTAAGCGCCACGGCTTGATGGGCTTCGGGCGTGATATCACCGAGCGTAAGCGCTATCAGGACGCCCTGGAGCGTGCCAGCCGCGATAAAACCACCTTTATCTCTACTATCAGCCACGAACTGCGCACGCCGCTTAATGGCATCGTCGGGCTGAGCCGTATTCTGCTGGATACCGATTTAACGGCCGAGCAGGAAAAATACCTGAAAACCATCCATGTCTCTGCCGTCACTCTGGGCAATATCTTCAACGATATTATTGATATGGATAAAATGGAGCGTCGTAAAGTCCAGCTCGATAACCAGCCGGTGGATTTCACCAGCTTCCTCGCCGACCTGGAAAACCTTTCCGGCCTGCAGGCGCACCAAAAAGGTCTGCGCTTTGTCATGGAGCCTGCCCTGCCGTTACCGCATAAGGTGGTCACTGACGGCACGCGTTTGCGGCAGATCCTGTGGAACCTTATCAGCAACGCCGTCAAATTTACCCGTGAGGGGCAAGTCACCGTCCGTGTGCGCTATGACGAAGGCGATATGCTGCACTTCGAGGTCGAAGATTCCGGGATTGGTATTCCTCGCGAAGAGTTGGATAAAATTTTCGCCATGTATTATCAGGTGAAAGATAGCCATGGCGGCAAGCCTGCTACCGGTACCGGGATTGGTCTTGCGGTATCGCGTCGCCTGGCGAAAAACATGGGCGGTGACATTGTTGTTACCAGCCAGCCGGGCAAAGGTTCGATCTTCACCCTGACCGTTCACGCGCCTGCGGTGGCAGAGGAAGTGGAAGATGCGTTTGAAGACGATGATATGCCGCTGCCAGCGCTGCATGTGCTGTTGGTGGAAGACATTGAGCTTAACGTGATCGTTGCCCGTTCCGTACTGGAAAAGCTGGGCAACAGTGTGGATGTGGCGATGACCGGTAAGGCCGCACTGGAGATGTTCAAACCTGGAGAATATGACCTGGTACTGCTGGATATCCAGTTGCCGGATATGACCGGGCTGGACATTTCGCGCATCCTCACCAGCCAGTTTGCCCGCGACGATTTACCGCCGCTGGTGGCGCTTACCGCCAACGTACTGAAAGATAAAAAAGAGTATCTGGATGCAGGGATGGACGACGTCTTAAGCAAGCCGCTGGCGGTCCCGGCATTAACTGCCATGATTAAGAAATTCTGGGATGCGGGCGAAGAAGAGGAGAAAGACGCAATGTCTGTTACCGAGGGTCAAAAATCACAAAACCTGCTGGATATCCCGATGCTTGAACAGTATATCGAGCTGGTCGGTCCGAAGCTGATCACCGATGGGCTGGCGGTATTCGAGAAAATGATGCCGGGCTATCTGAGTGTACTGGAGTCTAACCTTACCGCGCGGGATCAAAAAGGGATCGTCGAAGAGGGGCATAAGATCAAAGGTGCCGCGGGATCGGTCGGTCTTCGCCACCTGCAACAACTGGGTCAACAAATTCAGTCACCCGACCTGCCTGCCTGGTGGGATAACGTCGGTGAATGGGTTGAAGAGATGAAGCAGGAATGGCAGCACGATGTTGACGTCTTGAAAGCGTGGGTGGCAAACGCTGGAAAAAAATGACCCCGGATTAACCGGGGTGCGCGAATACTGCGCCAACACCAGGGAAATCGTGGCTGCGCCGTAAAGTTATCTATTTTTTATCAAGGGCGCAGTCGGGAAAATTTGAACTGCACGCACATAAGATAGCAAATCTTAAAGTATTTGTTACATGAATCAGCGAAATGTGTGAAGCGTAGCGCCCTTATCAAAATTTTTAATTATCCAAGTACGTTGCATAAAGGATGAGCAAAATGAAAAAAATCGGTGTTGTTCTCAGCGGATCAGGCGTTTATGACGGATCGGAGATCCATGAAGCGGTCATCACCCTACTGGCGATCGCTCGCGAAGGCGCTGAGGCTGTATGTTTTGCACCGGACAAGCCCCAGACCGATGTCATTAATCATCTTACGGGTGAACCGATGGGGGAAAGCAGGAACGTGCTGATCGAAGCGGCCCGAATTGCTCGCGGTGCGATCCTTCCTATCGCGCAGGCATCAATAAACGATCTGGATGCGCTGATCGTTCCTGGCGGATTTGGCGCAGCGAAAAACCTGAGCAGCTTTGCCAGTCTCGGTAGTGAAAGCGTGGTCGATCCGGATCTGAAACGACTGGCTCTGGAGATGCACCAGGCGGGGAAACCGCTCGGCTTTATGTGCATTGCGCCTGCGATGCTGCCAAAAATCTTTGCTTTCCCGCTGCGTCTGACGATTGGCACGGATATCGATACCGCTGAAGTACTGGAAGATATGGGGGCTGAACACGTGCCTTGCCCTGTCGACGACATTGTGGTCGATGAGGACAACAAAGTGGTGACCACGCCGGCGTATATGCTGGCGCAGAATATTGCGGAGGCGGCCGCCGGGATCGAAAAACTGGTCTCTCGCGTTCTGGTGCTCACTGAATGAGAGGGGCGCGTGGCCCGCTAATGGCGAAAATCAAAAAGCTATTACTCCGGGTGGTGCTGGTGCTGGGCATTTTCTGGGGCGGCGGTATTCTTCTGTTCAGTTTTTTGCCGGTGCCGTTTTCAGCCGTGATGGTCGAACGGCAGTTTGGGGCGTGGCTTACCGGGGATTTCGGCTATGTCGCTCACTCGGACTGGGTCGGTATGGATGAGATCTCACCCTGGGCGGCGCTGGCGGTGATTGCCGCCGAAGATCAGCGTTTCCCGGACCATTGGGGGCTGGATTTTGGCGCGATTGAAAAAGCCTTATCGCACAATGAACAGCATGAAAATCGTATTCGCGGTGCGTCAACCATTTCCCAGCAGACCATTAAAAACCTGCTGCTCTGGGACGGTAAAAGCTGGGTGCGTAAAGGCTTTGAAGCGGGATTAACGCTGATCACGGAGGCTGTCTGGACCAAGCGGCGTATTCTGACGGTCTATTTGAATATTGCTGAATTTGGCGATGGCATCTTTGGTGTGGAAGCCGCTTCGCAGCGTTACTTTCATAAACCCGCCAGCAAGTTGACGATGGCTGAGGCGGCATTGCTGGCGGCGGTATTGCCAAACCCGGTACGTTTTCGCGCGGATGCGCCCTCAGGGTATGTGCGCAGCCGTCAGGCGTGGATTATGCGCCAGATGCGTCAGCTTGGCGGAGAAGAGTTCCTGGAACGCAATAAACTGCATTGACGATACCCTCTCCATTGGGAGAGGGAAAACGCGTGCAGTCAGTCTTCATCAAACCCGGCAATAAAAAGCGCAATGACGGCCGCCAGCGCTTCTTCTTCCTGGGGGCCTGTCGCTTCTATCTCTATCTGCCGGCCCTTGGCGGAGTCCAGCATGAGTAGCGCAATCACGCTATTGGCCTCGGCTTCGGTTCCTTCGTCGTTACGCAGCAGCACCTCAGCATCAAAGCCCTGAACCAGTTCAAACAGTTTCATCGCCGGGCGGGCGTGCATACCCAGCTTATTGGTGATTTCCACAGTTTGTTTTACGGTCATGTTTTCCGTTTTTCCAGCGTACGATGACGAGACTGAACGTTTTTACCGCGCGAGCGGAAATAGTCCGCAAGTTGTTCAGCCACATAGACGGAACGGTGTTTACCGCCGGTACACCCAATCGCCACCGTTAAATAGCTGCGATTATTGGTTTCCAGCATCGGTAACCACAGTTCGAGATAACTGCGGGTCTGGTAGATAAAATTGTGCACTTCCGTATGTCTGTCAAGGAAGGCGGCAACCGGTTTATCCAGCCCGGTCATTGGGCGTAATTTCGGGTCCCAGTGCGGGTTAGGCAAGAAGCGTACGTCAAACACATAGTCGGCATCGATAGGGATACCGTGCTTAAAGCCAAAGGACTCGAACACCATCGTCAGCTCGCGCTCGCGTTTACCCAACAGGCGGGTGCGGAGCATCTCGGCGAGCTCATGAACAGACATTTCCGATGTATCGACGATGAGATCGGCGCGTGAGCGCAGTGGCTCCAGCAGATTGCTCTCTTCATCGATGGCGCTTTCCAGAGACAGGTTTTTGCTGGAAAGAGGGTGCAGACGACGCGTGTCGCTGTAGCGGCGGATCAAGGTGTTACGATCGGCATCCAGGAACAGCAGTTGCGGTGAGAAATAGTCCGGCAGGCTGCTCATCGCCTGCTCAAAAATTTCCGGGGATTCCGGCATATTACGCACATCGATGCTGACGGCGGCTGACGTCTGGCGGTCAGCCAGCGTTCTTGCCAGCTCTGGCAACAGGACGACCGGCAGGTTATCGACGCAGTAAAATCCCATGTCTTCCAGGGCGCGCAGGGCCACTGACTTACCAGAGCCCGAACGACCACTAACGATCATCAGGACCATGAGCCAATTCTCCTCAGAACCAATGACAGAAAGGCGGCTGTTGCGTTACGCATCGTCATTTTCGCCTTCTGTCAGCGTGATGATCTGATACAACTCCTCATCGCTTTGCGCTGAGCGCAGGCGGCGGCAGATGGTTTTGTCCGCCAGACGCTTGGCCACCAACGAAAGCGTATGCAGGTGGGTTTTGGTCTGATCGGCGGGAACCAGAAGCGCGAAGAGCAGATCGACTGGCTGGTTATCAATGGCATCGAAGGCGATAGGTGTTTCCAGTTGTACAAAAACACCAACGGCACGAAGAGTATCTTCTTCGAGTTTTCCGTGAGGGATGGCGATACCGTTACCAATGCCGGTACTGCCCATTTTCTCACGCGTCAGGATCGCTTCGAAGACCACTTGTGGTGGCAGGCTCAACTGCTTTGCAGCCAGTTCACTGATAATTTCCAGGGCACGTTTCTTGCTCTGGCAGTGAACGCCACTACGGGTACATTCCTGGTTAAGGACATTGCTCAATTGAAGAGCGGAATCGTTGTTCATCATAATTTCACCTAAGCGTCGCCAGTGCAGACACCCTGCCGGGTTGCGGCAGGGTGATACGCGCCAGACGAGTGCCCGGACAATTAGTGTTGTTTCAGTTTATCTTTATGTTTCGTGAGCTGCCGCGCCAGTTTATCAATTAAACCGTCGATAGCAGCATACATGTCTTGTCCTTCCGCACTTGCATGAATCTCCCCCCCGTTTACGTGCAGGGTCGCGTCCGAGATATGAGTCACTTTCTCCACTTTCAACACAACATAGACCTGATTGATCCTTTCGAAATATTGTTCGAGTTTGGCAAATTTCGCGGTGACGAATTCGCGCAGGGCCTCGGTTATCTCGACGTTATGTCCAGTGATATTAAGCTGCATAGTGTCTTCCTTATCGGTTAGGTCACACCAGCTGTTTGCGCTGATTAGACGGCGGAATGGATAAAGACTCTCGATACTTCGCAACGGTTCGCCGCGCTACCATAATACCCTGATCTGAGAGCATGGTAGTCAGCTTACTGTCACTCAACGGCTTCGCAGGATTCTCTGCGGCAATTAATTTCTTCACCAGTGCACGGATAGCCGTTGACGAGGCTTCGCCGCCGCCTTCGGTATTCACATGACTGGAGAAGAAATATTTAAGCTCAAAGATGCCACGCGGACTGTGCAGATATTTTTGGGTCGTGACACGGGAAATCGTTGATTCATGCATCTCGACGGCCTGAGCGATATCGGCCAGAACCATCGGTTTCATAAATTCTTCGCCTTGCTCGAAAAACGCCTGCTGCTGTTCAACAATGCAGCGGCTTACCCTTAACAGGGTATCGTTCCGGCTCTCAAGGCTTTTGATCAGCCATTTCGCTTCCTGCAGATTGCTGCGGATAAACTGGCTGTCGGCATCGTTACGCGCCCCACCGCACATAGCGGCGTAGTGCTGGTTGATTTGCAAACGTGGAATGCTGTCGGAGTTCAGCTCGACCGTCCAGCGCCCATTGTGCTTGCGCACCAGCACGTCAGGAATGACATATTCGGGCTCGCCGGTCTGGATTGACTGGCCAGGGCGTGGATCAAGAGACTGGATTAAATTGACCGCCTCTTTTAGCACATCTTCTTTCAGACGTGTGACGCGCATCAGCGTTCGGAAGTCATGGTTAGCGAGCAGATCCAGGTGATCGCTGATGATTAAACGCGCTTCATCGCACCAGGGGGTCTCTTTGGCAAATTGAGAGAGTTGGATCAACAGGCAATCGCGCAGATCCCTGGCCGCAACACCGACCGGATCGAAACGCTGAATACGTTTCAGTACCGCTTCGACTTCATCCAGACCGATCTCTTCATCACCCATGCTTTCCAGGATGTCTTCCAGGGGAACGGTGAGATAACCCGTGTCATCAACAGCGTCGACAATGGAGGTCGCAATGGCGCGATCGGTATCCGAGAAGGGGGTGAGTTCCACCTGCCACATCAGGTAATCCTGTAGCGACTGGGTGGTCTCTCCCTGGTAAATAGGCAGTTCATCGTCAAGGTAATCGGTGCTGCTACCGGAAGGGGTGCCAGCGGTATAGATTTCGTCCCAACTGGCATCCAGGGGCAACTCTTCGGGCATCTCTTTTTGCTCGAGAGCGTCAACCGTGTCCAGCCCTTCGTTGTCCTGGGATTGTTGTGCATCCACTTCTTCGTGAAGATCGGTTTGCTCAAGCAATGGATTACTTTCCAGAGCTTGCTGGAGTTCTTGCTGAAGTTCCAACGTGGACAGTTGCAGCAGGCGAATAGCCTGTTGCAACTGTGGCGTCATGGCTAGCTGTTGGCTGAGCCTTAATTGCAAACCTTGCTTCATATTCAGAGCAGTACTCTCCGACTAAACACGTCAATAAACCCTACCCTATCAGAGTCTGAAGTCTTCCCCAAGATATACGCGCTTAACATGTTCGTCTTCAAGGATTTGCTGAGGCGTACCGTGCGCGATCAAATGCCCCTGGCTGACAATATAAGCCCGCTCACACACCGCCAACGTTTCGCGAACATTGTGGTCGGTAATCAACACGCCAAGTCCGCTATCACGCAGGTGCTCAATAATGCGCTTGATATCAATAACCGATATCGGGTCAACGCCAGCAAACGGTTCATCCAGCAGGATAAATTTCGGGTTTGCGGCCAGCGCGCGAGCTATTTCGACACGACGACGTTCACCACCAGAAAGCGCCTGCCCCATATTGTCGCGCAGATGTTCAATATGAAACTCTTCCATCAGCTCGTTCGCCCGATCCACACGCTGTTCGGATGTGAGATCGTCGCGAATTTGCAGTACCGCCATGAGATTGTCAAATACGCTCAGGCGCCGGAAAATAGAGGCTTCCTGCGGCAAATAGCCGATACCGCGACGTGCCCGGGCATGTAGCGGCAGCAGACTGATATCTTCATCATCGATGATGATATTGCCCGCATCACGCGACACGATGCCAACGACCATGTAGAACGTCGTGGTTTTACCTGCACCGTTAGGACCGAGCAGCCCGACAATTTCGCCTGAATTGACTGTCAGACTGACATCTTCCACCACACGACGACCTTTGTAGGCCTTGGCGAGATTCTTTGCAGTTAATGTTGCCATAACGAATTAGTTACTCTTTTTTTGCGCCGGAGCCGGAGCCGGAGCCGGAGCCGGGGTTTTATTGTTGCTCTTATCCTGCAACTGCGACGGCACCAGAACCGTCGTCACGCGTTTGCCTTTATCGCTGAAAGCCTGCATTTTCTGCTCTTTCACCATATAGGTAATTTTGTCGCCCGTGATGTTGCTATCAAGCTGTTCAAGGTAGGCATTGCCTGTCAGGACCACGAAATCTTTTTCCAGCTCATAGTGCATCTGGGAGGCGTGGCCTTTCACAGGTTTGCCGTTATCCTGCATCTGATAAAAGGTGGCAGGATTACCGTAACCATCAATGATTTCTTTACCTTGCTGACCGCCAGGGCGTGTTACCACAACCTTGTCGGCATTGATTTTGATGGTGCCCTGGGTCACGACAACATTACCGGTGAAGGTCACCACATTCCCCTGCATATCCAGCGCCTGCTGATCGGAGTCGATATGGATCGGTTGCTCGGTATCGCCGGTCACCGCAAGCGCCGGAAGACTGGCGGCAAAAAGGACACTGGCCAGGGCAAAATTAAGGCTGAGTTTGTTTGTTCTGAATTTCATAGGAGCTTCTAACCTTTTCAATAAGCTCGGCGTTTTTGCTGCGTAAATTGCCGCGCATTTTCAGGCCGGTGGAATTAAATGTTGTTCCGTATAACGTAACTTGATCATCAGAGGCGACATCCTGCGTGATCAGGTTTATCTGTGCATTATCCGTCGTAATTTTTCGCAGTTGAGCATCCGCGGTCAGGGCGTTGACCTCAACATGTCCGTAAAGGTAAAGCATCCGGTCATTGGTCAGCTTCGCTTTATCCGCCTTAATGGACCACTCGGGAATTTTATCTTTGTCGAAAGTTGTTAGCACCGGCTGGGTAAACCAGGTGATTGCATCAGCGGAATAATATTCAACATGCTGTGCTATCAGCCGATAGTTCAAGGCACCTTCCGGACTGTAGACTACCGTATCGGTATGCTCGCTTTTATACGTTGGGTCAGTATTGTTAACGGTCACTTGTTCTGGCTGTTCGCGATCGGCCAGATTCACCCCAATCAGTATCAGTGCGACCAGTGACAGCACAATGATGACCCAACGTCTGGTTTTACTCATATTGATTGCCCTTTGGCCTCATCAAGCTTGCCTTGCGCCAGCAATAACAAATCACACACTTCACGAACCGCACCACGCCCGCCTGCTGTACGGGTGACATAATTCGCCCGAGGAATGAGCAACGGATGCGCATCCGCCACCGCCACGCTTAAACCGATTTCAGCCATCACAGGCCAGTCGATGAGGTCGTCTCCCACATACGCAACGTGTTCCGGCATCAGCGAAAGTTTGCTCAATAACTCGCGATAAGCCAACAACTTATCTGATTGCCCTTGATAGAGGTGCGTAATGCCCAGCGTTTCGCAGCGGTCTTCCATCAGTTTAGCTTTTCGGCCAGTAATAATGGCAACCTCAATGTCGGACGTTAATGCACAACGGATACCGTAACCATCGCGGACGTTGAACGCTTTCAACTCTTCTCCATTATTACCCATGTAGATAGATCCATCAGATAAAACACCATCTACATCAAGAATTAACAGCTTAATTTTTTCTGCCTTCGCCATTACCTGCGTACTGACGGGTCCGTAGCATGTCGCAAGCGACGCTCCAACCTTACTCATTCTTCGATCCTTTTTCACACCACGCCCGCGCGCAGCAAATCATGCATATGTAACACACCCAGCAATTGGTCGCCATCGGCAACCAAAACAGAGGTGATATGGCGGGACTGCATCAGATTGAGCGCGTCCACCGCCAGTGTGCCAGGACGTACGCGAATACCGCCTGGCGTCATGACCTCAGCAATGCCTAAATTTCGCACATCCACGCCCATATCAAATACACGGCGCAAATCGCCATCAGTAAAAATGCCTTCGATTTTCATCAGATCGTCGCAAATAACCGTCAGACCTAAATTCTTGCGCGTGATTTCGAGCAGGGCGTCACGCAGCGTGGCCTCTTTACTCACATGCGGAATTTCATCCCCGGTATGCATGATGTCATTGACCCGCAGCAGGAGCTTACGCCCAAGCGCACCGCCAGGGTGGGAAAGCGCAAAATCCTCTGCTGTAAAACCCCGGGCTTTCAACAGCGCGACGGCCAGGGCATCTCCCATGACCAGTGCGGCGGTAGTACTGGATGTCGGTGCCAGCCCTAATGGACAGGCTTCTTGCGGCACCTTCACGCACAGATGAATGTCAGCCGCGCGGCCCATACTGCTGTCCGGACGGCTTGTCATACAGATCAGAAAGACTTTGAGTCGTTTGAGCACCGGGATCAACGCCAGGATCTCATTCGACTCACCGGAGTTCGACAGCGCGATCACCACATCCTGCGAACCGACCATACCCAGATCGCCATGCGCCGCTTCTCCCGGATGAACAAAGAAAGAAGAGGTCCCGGTACTGGCGAATGTTGCGGCCATTTTGCGGCCGATGTGACCGGATTTTCCCATTCCCATTACGACGACTTTGCCGCTGCAATAGAAAATTTTCTCGCAGGCCTGTGCAAAATCCTGATTGATGTATTGATCAAGCTGAGCCAGGCCTTCACGTTCAATTTGCAAAACGTCCCGGCCAGCCTGCTGAAAGTCGAAGCCCGGTTGCAGATCGATATGCGACATAAATGTGTGTCCAGTTATCCTGTCAAACGCGGCGTAACCCAGTACAGTAGTGCCAACCAGGTGATAAAACCGCCTAATAATAATGCGCCAGTTCCTTTGCCTGTCTGCTGCTTACGCCGCCAGCAGGTGAGGGCAAAAATGACGCTCACCAGTAACATCACGCCGTAATCTCGCGTAAAAGCCAGGCTGTTAAAATAACCCGGCGCTATCAGTGCGGGTAAACCCAGCACCAGCGTGATGTTGAAAATATTCGAGCCGATGATATTACCGATCGCAATATCGTCTTCTCCTTTACGTGCCCCGGCAATAGCTGTCGCCAGTTCCGGCAGTCCGGTCACAATGGCAATTACCGTCAGCCCGATGGTTAATTCGCTCATCGCGAAATAGTTTGCGACCACCGTGGCATTGTCTACGACCATACGCGTTGACATCGGCATAATGATGAGTGCAACGCCAAGCCACAAGAATGCCACTGACAGGCTGCCGCCACGCGGCAACTCTGCAACTTGTTCACGTGTTAGCGTATCGCTACCTTGCAGTTCAGCCAGACGGGCGATTTTAACAATGTATACCAGCCATAGCACGGCCAGCAGAAGTAAAAACAGGCCGTCCAGCCGGGTAAGTTGCCCGTCAAACAGGACGAACCCTGCCAGCATGCTGGTTATTAACATTAGCGGCAATTCACGGCGCAGGATATCGGAATGGACGGTAAATGGATGCAGAAGCGCAGCGAGTCCAAGAATCAACAGAATATTGGTGATATTAGAGCCGAGGGCCGTACCCAGCGCCAGATCAAGCTGACCATGCATGGCGGCAGCAACGGAGACAATCATCTCCGGAAGAGAGGTGCCGATGCTCACCACTGTCATCCCAATGAGTAACGGTGGAACGCCCAGACTGCGGCATAAAATCGAGGCGGCGAATACCAATCGGTCAGCGCTGTATACCACTAACAGTAAACCAATAATTAACAGCGCCGTCGCTAAAAGCATCTAAAGTCCTTTCTTGAGGTATAATCTGCCGGTCCGCAGGCTGCGATTGCCGGGGAAAACCGGGAATTTTAAGCGGCGTAGAGAATTCTTAATTTTGACTTTATGCGGCTCAAAAGTAAAACAAATGCCAGCTTTCGCTAACTCATACGGGTAATATTCTGTAAAAATGGTGGGTTCTTGCTGTTATCCGGCATCATGCTTAGACCCAATCAAGGCTTATAAGGAAGAAAGAATGAGCCAGACTGTGGCGAATCTGGTCGATATCCGTGGCGTGAGTTTCTCCCGTGGAAGTCGGCGTATTTTCGACAATATCTCGCTGACGGTGCCGCGCGGTAAAATTACCGCCATCATGGGGCCGTCCGGGATTGGTAAAACAACGTTGCTTCGTCTTATTGGTGGACAGATACCGCCAGACGCGGGTGAGATCCTCTTTGACGGCGAGAATATCCCCGAGATGAGTCGCTCCCGGCTGTTTACCGTGCGTAAACGGATGAGCATGTTGTTCCAGTCCGGCGCATTATTTACCGATATGACCGTGTTCGATAATGTTGCCTATCCGCTGCGCGAACATACGAACTTACCGGCTGCGTTGCTGAAAAGTACGGTCATGATGAAACTGGAGGCGGTAGGGCTGCGCGGTGCGGCAAAACTCATGCCTTCTGAACTTTCTGGCGGGATGGCGCGTCGTGCGGCGCTGGCAAGGGCTATCGCGCTGGAACCTGATTTAATCATGTTCGACGAACCTTTTGTCGGCCAGGATCCTATTACCATGGGTGTGCTGGTGAAGCTTATTTCTGAACTGAATAGCGCGCTGGGCGTAACCTGTGTTGTCGTCTCCCATGACGTGCCGGAAGTGCTGAGCATCGCCGACTATGCGTATATAGTTGCAGACCGGAAAATTGTGGCGCAGGGCAGCGCGCAAGGCTTGCAAGAAAACGCCGACCCTCGTGTCCGTCAGTTCCTCGACGGCATTGCTGACGGCCCCGTGCCGTTCCGCTATCCCGCAGTTCAATATCAATCCGATTTATTTGAGACAGGGAGTTAAGCCACTCATGTTGTTACATGCACTGGCGTCGCTTGGACATCGCGGGATTAAGACGATCGCGACGTTTGGCCGCGCTGGTTTAATGCTCTTCAACGCGCTGGTCGGTAAGCCGGAATTTGGCAAACACGCGCCGTTGCTGGTGCGCCAACTCTATAATGTGGGTGTCCTTTCGATGCTCATTATTATCGTGTCCGGCGTCTTTATCGGCATGGTGCTTGGCTTGCAGGGTTATCTGGTGCTGACGACCTACAGCGCGGAAACCAGTCTGGGAATGCTGGTGGCACTCTCCTTGTTGCGTGAGCTGGGGCCCGTTGTCGCTGCGCTGCTTTATGCAGGGCGTGCGGGGTCTGCACTGACTGCGGAAATTGGCCTGATGCGCGCGACTGAGCAACTTTCAAGCCTTGAAATGATGGCTGTTGACCCACTGCGGCGCGTGATTTCCCCTCGCTTTTGGGCGGGTGTTATCTCCTTGCCATTGCTGACGATTATCTTCGTTGCAGTTGGTATCTGGGGCGGCTCGCTGGTGGGTGTGAACTGGAAAGGAATCGACTCAGGGTTCTTCTGGTCGGCGATGCAAAATGCCGTCGACTGGCGACTGGATCTGGTGAACTGTCTGATTAAGAGCGTCGTCTTTGCTATCACTGTAACCTGGATTGCTTTATTTAATGGTTACGACGCGATCCCGACTTCTGCTGGGATCAGTCGGGCAACGACGCGTACCGTTGTGCACTCTTCACTGGCCGTTCTTGGTCTGGATTTTGTGCTCACCGCATTGATGTTTGGGAATTGAGTTCATGCAAACGAAAAAAAGTGAAATTTGGGTAGGCATTTTTCTGTTACTGGCGCTGCTGGCGGGGCTGTTTATCTGCCTGAAAGCGGCCGATGTCGCCTCTATGCGCACCGAACCGACGTATCGCGTGTACGCAACCTTCGACAACATTGGCGGTCTGAAAGCACGCTCGCCGGTCCGTATTGGTGGTGTAGTGGTTGGCCGTGTTGCGGATATTGAACTTGATCCGAAAACCTATCTGCCGCGCGTCGCGATGGATATCGAAGAACGTTATAACCAGATTCCGGATACAAGTTCGCTGGCTATTCGCACGTCAGGTTTGCTGGGTGAGCAATATTTGGCTTTGAACATAGGTTTTGAGGATCCTGAGCTGGGAACTTCTATGCTTAAAGAAGGCAGCACAATCCAGGATACGAAATCCGCCATGGTGCTTGAGGACCTGATCGGACAATTCCTTTACAACAGTAAAGGCAGTGACAATAAGAATTCTGGCGATGCGCAGTCAAAACCGCAGGATGATACTTCCAGCGCACCGTCTGCTGGTAAGACGAATTAACGAGGAGAGTTGACGCATGTTTAAACGTCTATTAATGGTTGCCATGCTGGTTATCGCGCCACTTGGGCTCGCCAACGCGGCGGAGCAAGCTAATCCGTACAAAGCAATGCAGGAAGCGGCAAAGAAAACATTTGATCGCCTCAAAAATGAGCAGCCGAAGATTCGCGCGAATCCTGATTATTTACGTGATGTGGTTGACCAGGAATTACTGCCATACGTCCAGATTAAATATGCCGGTGCTCTGGTACTGGGGCGTTACTATAAAGACGCAACCCCTGCGCAGCGCGAAGCCTACTTCGCTGCTTTCCGTGAATATCTGAAACAGGCCTATGGTCAGGCGCTGGCAATGTACCACGGTCAGACATACGAGATTGCCCCGGAGCAACCGCTGGGTGATGCCACAATCGTGCCGATCCGTGTGACCATTATCGATCCTAACGGTCGTCCGCCAGTGCGTCTGGACTTTCAGTGGCGCAAAAACACGCAGTCCGGTAACTGGCAGGCGTATGACATGATTGCCGAAGGGGTGAGCATGATCACCACTAAGCAAAATGAATGGAGCGACCTGTTGCGCACCAAAGGTATCGATGGTCTGACCGCGCAGTTGCAGTCCATTTCTCACCAGAAAATTACTCTGGACCAGAAGAAATAATGACGCCGCAATTAAGCTGGGTGCGTGAAGGTGAACGGCTGGTGTTGCAGGGCGAGCTCGATCAGGATGTGCTGAATCCTCTGTGGAATGCTCGTCAGGAGGCAATGAAAGGGACAACCTGCATCGATCTTCACGCCGTATCGCGCGTTGATACTGCTGGTGTGGCGCTATTAATTCACCTGATTGCTCAGGGGAAAATTCAGGGTCACCAGGTTTCACTCGAAGGGATCAGCGAGAATTTGCAGACGCTTGCAGCATTATATAATTTGCCTGCGGACGTATTGCCTCGCTAATTTTTTCAGTACGTTACTCTTTAAAGCCTCGTTTGGTATACCAACGGGGCTTTTTGCTTATTTAAGACCGCCTCACTTTCCTCTAAGATGTGGGGCTGTTTTCACTATCAGATGAAATTAACGCCCATGGAAAATCATGAAATTCAGACAGTGCTGATGAACGCACTCTCTCTCCAGGAAGCCCACGTCACTGGCGACGGCAGTCACTTTCAGGTTATTGCTGTGGGTGAGATTTTTGACGGCATGAGCCGGGTCAAAAAACAGCAGGCCGTGTATGGCCCATTAGCGGAATATATAGCGGACAACCGCATTCACGCACTCTCGATCAAAGCGTATACCCCGCAAGAGTGGGCACGCGATCGCAAACTAAACGGTTTTTGAGCTACGGGTATTACGCCCGCAGCGCGTGTGAATTCTTAACAGAGATCAGATGAATGGATAAGTTTCGTGTACAGGGGCCAACCCGGCTCCAGGGCGAAGTCACAATTTCAGGTGCTAAAAACGCCGCGTTACCGATCCTTTTTGCCGCACTGCTGGCAGAAGAACCGGTAGAGATCCGCAACGTTCCGAAACTGAAAGACATTGATACCACCATGAAGCTGCTGAGCCAGCTGGGTACCAAAGTTGAACGCAACGGTTCAGTCTGGATCGATGCAAGCAAGGTTAACGTATTCTGCGCACCTTACGATCTGGTCAAAACCATGCGTGCCTCTATCTGGGCGCTGGGACCACTGGTCGCGCGTTTTGGTCAGGGACAGGTTTCCTTACCGGGGGGCTGTGCCATTGGCGCGCGTCCGGTAGATCTGCATATCACGGGTCTGGAACAGCTTGGTGCAGAAATTAAGCTGGAAGAAGGTTATGTCAAAGCGAGCGTTAATGGTCGCCTGAAAGGCGCGCATATCGTCATGGATAAGGTCAGCGTTGGCGCGACCGTCACCATCATGACGGCGGCAACCCTGGCTGAGGGGACAACTATCATCGAAAACGCCGCGCGTGAGCCGGAAATCGTTGATACTGCGAACTTCCTCAATGCGCTGGGGGCGAAAATCAGCGGTCAGGGTACCGACCGTGTCACCATTGAAGGCGTTGAGCGTCTGGGCGGCGGTGTCTATCGTGTGCTGCCGGACCGCATTGAAACAGGCACCTTCCTGGTAGCTGCCGCAATCTCTGGTGGCAAAATCATCTGCCGTAACGCGAAACCCGATACCCTTGACGCCGTGCTGGCTAAGCTGCGCGAAGCCGGTGCGGAAATCGAAGTGGGCGACGACTGGGTAAGCCTGGATATGCATGGTAAGCGTCCGAAGGCCGTCAACGTGCGCACTGCGCCGCACCCGGCGTTCCCGACAGACATGCAGGCACAGTTCACATTGCTGAACCTGGTTGCGGAAGGCACGGGTGTGATCACCGAGACGATCTTCGAAAACCGTTTTATGCACATCCCGGAACTGATTCGTATGGGCGCGCATGCGGAAATCGAAAGCAACACCGCGATTTGTCACGGCGTTGAAAAACTCTCCGGCGCGCAAGTGATGGCGACCGACCTGCGCGCGTCTGCAAGCCTCGTGCTGGCGGGTTGTATCGCGGAAGGGACGACAATCGTGGATCGTATTTACCATATCGATCGCGGTTACGAACGCATTGAAGACAAGCTGAGTGCGCTGGGCGCCCATATTGAGCGCGTAAAAGGCGAATAATCTCTCTTTGCACTAAACCCCCAACCCGTTTCGGGAAGGGGGTTATCCTGTTTATTTTGGCTTCCTTTGCCGCATCATGCTGGTTCTGTCGATAAATTCATGGGTTACGGGATCGTGATAGCGCGATGGCCATATCACCCAGGGATCGGTATCCAGCGCGCGGGCAATGATGAGCTCTCCTTTTGGCCAGGAGCGTGTTAGCGCGTTCGCCAATGTCGATGAACTCAAACCACACTTGCGTGATTCTGCGGCCAGTGATGTCCCTTTTTTATGCAGTCCGGCAATGATATCCGCCGGGTGCCAGTCAATGAATTTACTTTCCATTTTCTCTCCCTGGTGAAAGCCATTAAAACGCTATGGCAATATTCTATTGCTTAACATGCCTATATAAGAGCTTTTGCTCTAAAAAGTTCAAGTAAGAGTGATAGCTTTAAGAATCCATCAAGGCTGAAAACATGGGTTTTTGAATCTAAGTTGATTTTTATAGGAACTTATTGGCGCTTTCCCGTTTCCAGCGGGAAAGCGAGGTGATCAGTGATCGCGTTGGACCGCGATATGGGCCAGGCCAATGAGGGCTTCACGCCATGGGGAGTCCGGAAGAATCTGTAGAGCAGCGATAGCTTTATCCGCCTCTTCCTCCGCGCGACGACGCGTCCATTCCAGCGAACCACAGGCTGCCATAGCTTCCAGAACAGGTTCCAGAAGATGTCGTCCGTTGCCCTGCTCAATGGCTTCACGAATCATTTGTGCCTGCTCTGCAGTGCCATTATGCATCGCATGCAGCAAGGGGAGAGTCGGTTTACCTTCGTTGAGGTCATCGCCGGTGTTTTTACCCAGCGTTTCACCATCTGCACTGTAGTCCAGCAAATCATCGATGAGCTGGAAGGCAGTACCCAGATAGCGGCCATAATCCTGCAACGCTTTTTCTTGTGCGTCACTGCAACCCGCCAGTAAACCAGAACACTGGGCTGCCGCTTCAAACAGACGCGCGGTCTTGCTGTAAATTACGCGCATGTAGTTCTCTTCGGTGATGTTCGGGTCATTGACATTCATCAACTGCAGAACTTCACCTTCGGCTATTACATTCACCGCTTCGGACATGACTTCCAGTACTTTTAGCGAGCCAAGGCTGGTCATCATCTGAAAGGCGCGGGTGTAAATAAAATCACCGACCAGTACGCTGGCCGCGTTACCAAACGCAGCATTAGCGGTAGCTTTGCCGCGGCGCATATCTGATTCATCCACAACATCGTCGTGAAGCAGCGTCGCCGTGTGGATAAATTCGATTAACGCGGCGATGGTCACATGCGCGTTGCCTTCGTAGCCAACGGCACGCGCTGCCAGTACGGCAATCATTGGACGGATACGTTTACCGCCGCCGCTAACAATGTAATAACCCAACTGGTTGATTAGCTGAACATCAGAGTTGAGCTGTTGCAGGATTGTCGCATTAACACCCGCCATATCTTGCGCGGTTAACTCATTGATTTTTTCTAAATTCATCGCAAAAGCCGGGCTTTCAGTCCTGTTTACCACATATCAAAATGGGATAACGAAGGGTTACGGGTTAGAATAGTATTGTTGATTGTACTGAAAAAACGCGCCAGATAAACGTTACCCTACGCATTGTGTTTTTTTTCTGCATGGATTGACGATCGCTCTTGTCAAAGGCTCGCGTTTTGCGTAATATTCGCGCCCTATTGTGAATATTTATAGCGCACTCTGAATCACACGATGATGTGCGCGGAAGCGGAGTTTTTTATGTACGCGGTTTTCCAAAGTGGTGGTAAACAACACCGAGTAAGCGAAGGTCAGACCGTTCGCCTGGAAAAGCTGGACATCGCAACTGGCGAATCTGTTGAATTCGCTGAAGTTCTGATGATCGCAAACGGTGAAGAAGTCAAAATCGGCGTTCCTTTCGTTGATGGCGGCGTAATCAAAGCTGAAGTTGTTGCTCACGGTCGTGGCGAGAAAGTTAAAATCGTTAAGTTTCGTCGTCGTAAACACTATCGTAAGCAACAGGGCCATCGTCAGTGGTTCACTGATGTGAAAATCACTGGCATCAGCGCCTAAGACCTGAGGAGTAGATTTAAATGGCACATAAAAAGGCTGGCGGCTCAACTCGTAACGGTCGCGATTCAGAAGCTAAACGCCTCGGCGTTAAGCGTTTCGGTGGCGAATCCGTTCTGGCGGGTAGCATCATCGTTCGTCAACGTGGCACCAAATTCCACGCTGGTACTAACGTAGGTTGCGGTCGTGACCACACTCTGTTTGCTAAAGCAGACGGTAAAGTGAAATTTGAAGTTAAAGGCCCGAACAACCGTAAATACATCAGCATCGTTGCTGAGTAAGTTTTTCGTGGTCCGGTAACGGATGAAAGCCCCGCAACACGTTGCGGGGCTTTTTACATTAGAAGTCCGGAAAAGTTTCTGTAGGGAAAACGGGCATGAAGCAGCAGGCTGGCATTGGTATTCTTTTGGCGCTCACCACCGCAATGTGTTGGGGTGCACTGCCAATTGCAATGAAACAGGTGCTGACAGTGATGGAACCCCCGACGGTGGTGTTTTATCGCTTTCTAATGGCGAGTATTGGTCTGGGGGCCATTCTGGCCGTTAAAGGCAAGCTTCCACCGCTGCGTATCTTTCGTAAGCCGCGCTGGCTGGTAATGCTGGCTATTGCGACGGGTGGTTTGTTCGGTAACTTCATCCTGTTTAGTTCTTCCCTGCAATATCTTAGCCCCACGGCGTCCCAGGTGATTGGTCAGCTTTCACCGGTCGGCATGATGGTAGCCAGCGTCTTTATCCTGAAAGAGAAGATGCGCGGGACGCAGGTGATAGGCGCAATTATGTTGCTTTGCGGTCTGGTCATGTTTTTCAATACCAGCCTGATAGAGATTTTTACCAAACTGACCGACTACACCTGGGGTGTTATTTTCGGTGTCGGGGCGGCAACGGTTTGGGTCAGTTATGGTGTCGCGCAAAAAGTATTATTGAGGCGTCTGGCTTCACAACAGATACTCTTTTTGCTGTACACTTTATGTACGATAGCGTTACTGCCGTTAGCCAGGCCCGGAGTGATTTCCCAGCTCAGCAACTGGCAACTTGCGTGTCTGTTTTTTTGTGGCCTGAATACACTGGTTGGCTATGGTGCACTGGCGGAAGCAATGGCGCGCTGGCAGGCCGCGCAGGTAAGCGCGCTCATCACCCTGACGCCGCTGTTTACGCTGTTTTTTTCAGATTTATTATCAATGGCCTGGCCCGATGTTTTCGCCAGACCGATGTTAAACCTTATCGGTTATCTCGGTGCGTTTGTCGTGGTTGCGGGAGCAATGTATTCCGCCATTGGCCATCGTCTTTGGGGACGCTGGCGCAAGCGCGAAGTGATTGTCACTTTGCCCCGCTCAGGCGAATGAGTTACGGAGAGTAAAATGAAGTTTGTTGATGAAGCGGTCATCCTGGTCGTGGCGGGTGACGGTGGTAACGGTTGTGTGAGCTTCCGTCGCGAAAAATACATTCCTAACGGTGGCCCGGATGGCGGTGACGGTGGTGATGGTGGCGACGTGTGGCTGGAAGCAGACGAGAACCTGAACACCCTGATTGACTACCGCTTTGAAAAATCTTTTCGCGCTGAACGTGGGCAGAACGGTCAAAGCCGTGACTGCACGGGTAAACGCGGTAAAGATGTGACGGTGAAAGTACCCGTGGGTACGCGTGTGATTGACCAGGGCACTGGCGAAACCATGGGTGATATGACCAAACACGGTCAGCGTCTGATGGTGGCGAAAGGCGGCTGGCACGGTCTGGGTAATACCCGTTTCAAATCATCCGTTAACCGTACGCCGCGTCAGAAGACGATGGGTACGCCGGGTGATAAACGCGACCTCATGCTGGAGCTGATGCTGCTGGCGGATGTGGGGATGCTGGGGATGCCGAATGCGGGCAAATCGACCTTCATCCGTGCGGTCTCTGCGGCAAAACCTAAAGTGGCTGACTATCCGTTTACCACGCTGGTGCCAAGCCTTGGCGTCGTGCGTATGGATAACGAAAAAAGCTTTGTTGTCGCGGACATCCCGGGGCTGATTGAAGGGGCATCCGAAGGTGCCGGTCTGGGCATTCGCTTCCTCAAGCATCTTGAGCGCTGCCGCGTATTGCTGCATCTGATCGATATCGATCCGATTGATGGCTCTGATCCGGTTGATAACGCGCGGATCATCATTGGCGAGCTGGAAAAATACAGCGAAAAACTGGCGGCTAAACCGCGTTGGCTGGTCTTCAATAAAATTGACCTGATGGACAAAGCCACAGCAGAAGCCAAAGCCAAAGAGATCGCCGAAGCATTGGGCTGGGAAGATAAATATTACCTTATCTCTGCGGCCAGCCAGCAAGGTGTTAAGGATCTCTGCTGGGATGTGATGACCTTTATCATCGAAAATCCGATCACTCAGGCGCAGGAAGAGAAGCAGCCAGAGAAAGTCGAGTTTATGTGGGACGATTACCACCGTCAGCAGCTTGAAGAAAATGAAGAAGACGACCTGGACGATGATGACTGGGACGAAGATGACGAAGAAGGCGTTGAGTTCATCTATAAGCATTGATTCTGCTACTTCCCCGCAGGCGCAAGCCTGACGGGGTTACAGGCACTCTGAGCCGGGAAAGCGTTAACGCTACCCGGCTTTTTTATTAATTGTTCTGGTAGATATCTTTGTACAGACGGCTTTCAAAGCGAACCAGTGGAATACGGCGGTTACGCTGATCGGCGGGTTCTACCGCATAACCTGACAGATATTGCACGAAGGCCATTCGCTGCCCACTGGCGGTAGTAATAAAGCCTGCCAGATTGTAAACACCTTGCAGTGAACCTGTTTTAGCGGAAACCTTGCCGTCCACACCAGCCTCATGCAGGCCCGCGCGATACTGCAATGAGCCATCATAGCCCGCAAGCGGTAGCATAGAGATGTAGTTAAGCTCGCTGTCATGCTGGGCAATATACTGGAGTACCTGCATCATAGTGGCAGGGGCAATCAGATTATGGCGCGACAGACCGGAGCCATCCGCAATGATCGTGTTTCCGATATCCACACCGGCTTGCTGACGCAGAATTTGACGAACTGCATCAGAACCAGCGCGCCAGGTTCCCGGTACGCCAAAGTGGGCATGACCAATCATGCGGAAAACGGTATCGGCAATCATGTTGTCCGATTTTTTCAGCATGATTTTCAGCAAATCGTGCAAAGGGGCTGATTGCGTGCTGGCGATAACTGTACCAGGTTCGTTGACTTGGGTCTGGCGCAGCAGGGTCCCCGTATAGGTAATGCCTGCATCTTTGAGTTCTGCCTTGATTATGGCCCCCGCATAACTGGCGCCGTCCTGAATGGCAAAAGCCAGCGGAAGCGGGTCAGTACGTTGTGGCAGGCAGCCGGTGAGCGTGAAGCGGTTTAAATCGCCTGGTACAACATCCAGTTCGCAGTATTGCCCTTCGGATGAGCCGCGTGCCAGTGTACGAACCTGGCTGAACATGTTCACGGGGTAGTACGATGCGACGCGGATATAGGCGAGGTCTCCGGGTTTCTGCGCGCTGTATAACGAAACAGAGAAACAATTGCGGTCGACAATAGCGGCGGCGGGCGGGGCGCTGAAACACTGGGTCATGTCGTTCCAGGGCCAGCCGGGGGCTTTGTCATGGCTGGCAAAAATCGATGTATCGATGAGAACATTACCCTCGATTTTTTGCACACCGGATTTTTTCAGGATAGCGACCATATTGCGGATATTCTGACGTTTTAACGTCGGATCGCCGCCAAATCTCGCTATCAAGTCCCCTTTCAATACACCATCGGTAACCGTACCTTTACTCTCCAGCGTGGTGGTGAAACGGAAATCAGGGCCAAGCTGTAATAAAGCAGCCAGCGCGGTAATGACTTTTTGCGTACTCGCCGGTAAAGCCATTTGCTTGCCGTGATAATCGATGTCCGGTTCTTGTGCACCTACCTTTTGCACCATGAGGGCAAGGTTCGCGCCGTCCGGTAATTGGTTAATGTACTCGTCGACATTCGCGGCCTGGGCATTCAGGGCTATACTTGTGGTCAATCCGATGAAATATCTGGAAAATCGCATAATCTCGCGCTAACAACCTGGAAACAAGCCGTCATACTACGGCGCATCGACCCGGAAAGTAAACGATGACCCATAGTGAACTTCCGGGTAAAATGCGTATCAAATTGAAAAATTACTGCTGACCTGGGGCTTTGTCTCCGGGTCAGTTTTCTTTTGCTTCTGGTCGGGGGTTATGCGCCTGAATCCGGGCAGACATAGCAGCCGGGGCGGGAGACTGCTCCTTACAGGAATGTTTAAGAGGTATAACAAATGCAAGCTATTCCGATGACCTTACGTGGTGCCGAAAAACTGCGCGAAGAACTGGATTTTTTGAAATCTGTGCGCCGTCCTGAAATTATTGCCGCGATCGCGGAAGCGCGTGAGCATGGTGACCTGAAAGAAAATGCGGAATACCATGCGGCCCGCGAACAGCAAGGCTTTTGTGAAGGGCGTATCAAAGATATCGAAGCGAAACTGTCCAACGCACAGGTTATCGATATCACTAAAATGCCGAACAACGGACGTGTGATTTTTGGCAGTACGGTAAGTGTGCTTAATCTGGATACCGAGGAAGAGCAGACTTATCGCATCGTGGGTGACGACGAAGCTGACTTTAAGCAGAATCTGATCTCCGTAAATTCACCGATCGCGCGTGGCCTGATCGGTAAAGAACAAGACGATGTCGTTGTCATTCGTACCCCGGGCGGTGATGTCGAATTCGAAATTATCAAAGTGGAATACCTCTGAATAATTTCGTTAACCGCAGTTGTTGACGTATTGTAAAGAAAAGAAAAAGGCCGCATTGCGGCCTTTTAACAACTCAGTGAGCATGGCATTTTGCTCGTCTGTTAGCGAAAACCCCTCGTTTTACACAGATTTTGTGTTCAATTAAGGATATTCTTAGCGCGGCAGCGAGATTTTGCGCTCTTTAGCAGGACGATAAAGCACCAGCGTTTTACCGATGACCTGTACGTTACAGGCGCCGGTTTCGCGTACAATAGCGTCCACGATCAAGGTTTTAGTCTCGCGGTCTTCGGTAGCGATTTTGACCTTGATAAGTTCATGGTGCTCTAACGCTTGTTCGATCTCGGCCAGTACCCCTTCGGTCAAACCATTATTGCCAAGCATAACTACAGGCTTGAGCGGATGTGCCAGACCTTTCAGGTGCTGTTTTTGTTTAGTACTCAGATTCATCGTATATTTTGCTTACGTTGGGATTGAAAACGGGTCATTCTACCGCCATCTCCCATATATCACCAAATCGCCGCGTGTAATTTTACGTTGCTGTATACGATGAACCCAGACGGAATGTGAAATGACAGGTAAGAAGCGTTCTGCCAGCTCGAGTCGCTGGCTTCAGGAACACTTTAGCGATAAATATGTTCAACAGGCGCAGAAAAAAGGGTTGCGTTCCCGTGCCTGGTTTAAACTTGATGAAATACAGCAAAGTGACAAACTTTTTAAGCCGGGAATGACGGTTGTCGATCTCGGTGCTGCTCCTGGTGGCTGGTCGCAATATGCGGTCACGCAAATCGGGGGCACAGGCCGTATCATCGCGTGTGATCTTTTACCTATGGATCCAATCGTTGGTGTGGACTTTCTTCAGGGTGACTTTCGTGATGAATTAGTCCTGAAAGCATTACTGGATCGAGTCGGGGACAGTAAAGTACAAGTTGTCATGTCAGATATGGCACCAAACATGAGCGGAACCCCAGCAGTTGATATTCCCCGCTCTATGTACCTGGTGGAACTGGCGCTGCAGATGTGCCGGGATGTGTTAGCGCCTGGTGGTGGTTTTGTTGTGAAAGTCTTTCAGGGCGAAGGTTTCGATGAGTACCTTAGGGAAATTCGCTCTCTGTTTACGAAAGTGAAAGTTCGTAAGCCGGACTCTTCCCGTGCCCGTTCACGAGAAGTGTACATTGTAGCGACCGGGCGAAAACTATAGTAACCTGACGCTGTTTTTAACACAGTTGTAATATGAGGTTAATCCCTTGAGTGACATGGCGAAAAACCTAATACTCTGGCTGGTCATTGCCGTTGTGCTGATGTCAGTATTCCAGAGCTTTGGGCCCAGCGAGTCTAATGGCCGTAAGGTGGATTATTCTACCTTCCTGCAGGAGGTCAACCAGGACCAGGTTCGCGAAGCGCGTATCAACGGACGTGAGATCAACGTTACCAAGAAAGATAGTAACCGTTACACGACTTACATCCCGGTGAACGATCCGAAACTGCTTGATAACCTGCTGACTAAAAATGTCAAAGTGGTTGGCGAGCCGCCGGAAGAACCGAGCCTGCTGGCTTCGATCTTTATTTCCTGGTTCCCGATGCTGTTGCTGATTGGGGTCTGGATATTCTTTATGCGCCAAATGCAGGGCGGCGGTGGCAAAGGCGCCATGTCGTTCGGTAAAAGCAAAGCGCGAATGTTGACGGAAGACCAGATCAAAACCACTTTTGCCGATGTCGCAGGCTGTGACGAAGCGAAAGAAGAAGTGGGTGAACTGGTTGAGTACCTGCGTGAGCCGAGCCGCTTCCAGAAACTGGGCGGTAAAATCCCGAAAGGCGTTCTGATGGTCGGCCCTCCGGGTACCGGTAAAACGCTGCTCGCAAAAGCTATCGCGGGTGAAGCGAAGGTTCCATTCTTTACCATTTCTGGTTCTGACTTTGTGGAAATGTTCGTTGGTGTCGGTGCATCCCGTGTGCGTGACATGTTCGAACAAGCCAAAAAAGCAGCACCATGCATTATCTTCATCGATGAAATCGACGCCGTCGGTCGCCAGCGTGGCGCTGGCTTAGGCGGTGGTCACGATGAACGCGAGCAGACGCTTAACCAGATGCTGGTTGAGATGGATGGTTTCGAAGGTAACGAAGGTATCATCGTTATTGCTGCGACTAACCGTCCGGACGTTCTTGACCCTGCGCTGTTGCGTCCGGGCCGCTTTGACCGACAGGTCGTTGTGGGTCTGCCGGATGTTCGCGGTCGTGAGCAAATCCTGAAAGTGCATATGCGTCGCGTACCGCTCTCTCCGGATATTGATGCGGCAATTATCGCGCGTGGTACGCCTGGTTTCTCCGGTGCGGATCTGGCGAACCTGGTGAACGAAGCAGCGCTGTTTGCTGCTCGTGGCAACAAGCGCGTCGTTTCAATGGTTGAGTTCGAAAAAGCGAAAGACAAAATCATGATGGGTGCGGAACGCCGCTCCATGGTGATGACGGAAGCGCAGAAAGAATCTACCGCTTACCACGAGGCGGGTCATGCGATTATTGGTCGTCTGGTGCCGGAACACGATCCGGTGCATAAAGTGACGATTATTCCGCGCGGCCGTGCGCTGGGTGTAACCTTCTTCCTGCCTGAAGGTGACGCAATCAGCGCCAGCCGTCAGAAGCTGGAAAGCCAGATCTCCACGCTGTACGGTGGTCGTCTGGCGGAAGAGATCATCTACGGCGTTGAACATGTTTCTACCGGCGCGTCGAACGACATCAAAGTCGCGACCAACCTGGCGCGCAACATGGTGACGCAGTGGGGCTTCTCTGACAAACTCGGTCCATTGCTGTACGCCGAAGAAGAGGGTGAAGTATTCCTCGGCCGTAGCGTCGCGAAAGCCAAACATATGTCCGATGAGACCGCGCGTATCATCGACCAGGAAGTGAAATCGCTGATTGAACGTAATTACAATCGTGCGCGTCAGCTCCTGAATGAAAACATGGATATCCTGCACGCGATGAAAGATGCGCTCATGAAATATGAGACCATCGACGCGCCGCAGATTGATGATCTGATGGCTCGCCGTGATGTTCGCCCGCCTGCTGGCTGGGAAGAACCAGGCACCAACAATTCTGACAGCAATGGCACTCCGCGTGCACCGCGTCCGGTAGATGAACCGCGTACGCCGAACCCGGGTAACACGATGTCTGAACAGTTGGGCGACAAGTAAGTTTTTTATTGTCGATAATGTGTTCTTTTGCTGAAACCCTGGGGCTTGCTCCGGGGTTTTTCTTTTTTGCGCAACCAAATATTCAAAAAGGTTTTACGTCATGAAATTGCATGCCCAGGGCACCACCCTCGATCTTTCTCATCCGCATGTGATGGGAATTCTCAATGTAACGCCGGATTCTTTTTCCGATGGCGGAACGCATAACACGTTGGTCGAGGCGGTCAGGCATGCCAATCTGATGATTAATGCTGGCGCAACGATTGTGGATGTCGGTGGCGAATCTACGCGTCCGGGGGCGGCGGAGGTCAGTGTAGAGGAAGAGCTGGAGCGCGTTATTCCGGTCGTCGAAGCGATAGCGCAGCGCTTTGAAGTGTGGATTTCTGTCGATACCTCTAAACCCGACGTTATCCGTGAGTCGGCAAGAGTAGGGGCGCATATCATCAATGATATCCGTTCGCTGACTGAACCTGGCGCGCTGGAAGCCGCTGCAGAAACAGGTTTGCCTGTTTGCCTGATGCATATGCAGGGCCAGCCAAAAACGATGCAGGAAGCGCCTAAGTATGATGACGTATTTACGGATGTGAATAGCTTCTTTATAACTCATATTGCCCGGTGCGAGCGGGCAGGTATCTCAAAAGAGAAATTGTTACTCGACCCTGGATTTGGTTTCGGTAAAAATCTCTCACACAACTACGCGCTCCTCGCCCGCCTGGCGGAGTTTCATCATTTTAACCTGCCCCTGTTGGTAGGAATGTCGCGTAAATCGATGGTTGGCCAGTTACTGAATGTTGGCCCGAACGAAAGGTTGAGTGGTAGCCTGGCATGTGCGGTGATTGCCGCCATGCAAGGTGCGCACATTATTCGTGTCCACGATGTAAAAGAAACGGTTGAAGCCATGCGGGTGGTGGAAGCCACACTGTCAGCGTCAGCGAAGGAAAACAAACGCTATGAGTAATCGTAAATATTTTGGCACCGATGGCATCCGTGGTCGCGTTGGTGATGCGCCAATTACCCCTGACTTTGTGCTTAAGCTGGGCTGGGCGGCTGGTAAGGTGCTGGCCCGTCATGGCTCACGCAAAATTATTATTGGCAAAGACACCCGAATTTCCGGCTATATGCTGGAATCCGCACTCGAAGCGGGTCTCGCTGCTGCGGGGTTATCTGCCTCTTTTACCGGGCCGATGCCCACTCCCGCAGTGGCATACCTGACCCGTACGTTTCGTGCGGAAGCGGGTATTGTCATCTCCGCATCACATAACCCTTTTTATGACAACGGCATTAAGTTCTTTTCTATCGACGGTACCAAGCTGCCGGACGCGGTAGAGGAAGCCATTGAAGCTGAGATGGAAAAAGAGCTGACCTGCGTGGATTCAGCAGAGCTGGGGAAAGCCAGCCGTATCGTGGATGCCGCTGGCCGCTATATCGAATTTTGCAAAGCCACATTCCCGAATGAGCTCAGCCTGAACACGCTTAAAATCGTTGTGGACTGCGCGAATGGCGCTACTTACCACATTGCCCCGAGTGTCTTCCGTGAGCTGGGTGCGAAAGTGATCGCAATGGGTTGCGAGCCTGATGGCGTCAACATCAATGAAAACTGCGGCGCAACGGATGTCCGGGCATTGCAGCAACGCGTTCTGAGTGAAAAAGCAGATTTAGGTATCGCTTTTGATGGCGACGGTGACCGTGTGATCATGGTTGACCACGAAGGCAACAAAGTCGATGGTGACCAAATTCTCTATATCATCGCTCGCGAAGCCCTGCGTCAGGGCCAACTGCGCGGCGGTGCTGTCGGTACACTGATGAGCAATATGGGGCTGGAGCTGGCGCTCAAACAGCTCGGCATTCCGTTTGCACGTGCGAAAGTGGGCGACCGCTATGTGCTGGAGAAATTGCAGGAAAAAGGCTGGCGCCTTGGCGCGGAGAACTCGGGCCACGTCATTCTGCTGGACAAAACCACGACAGGCGATGGCATTGTCGCGGGCTTGCAGGTTGTGGCGGCGATGGTGCGTAATCATATGAGCCTGCATGATTTGTGCAGCGGGATGACAATGTTCCCTCAGGTACTGGTGAATGTGCGTTACACCTCCAGTGATATTGATCCGCTTGAAGATGAGCAGGTTAAAAGCGTGACCGCTGAGGTTGAAGCGGCACTGGGGAATCGTGGCCGTGTGCTGTTGCGTAAATCCGGCACTGAACCACTGATTCGCGTCATGGTGGAAGGCGAGGTTGAAGAGCACGTTGTCGCATTTGCCAACCGTATCGCCGATGCGGTTAAAGCGGTTTAACGGTCATTAAGTGTCTAAAAAGGCGGCGTTTGCTGCCTTTTTAATGCGCGACATCCCCGTTTTTGCTGTTTTTTTCCTCACTTGATAAAATGCGATTAAAATGGCCTTGCGAAGGTGATTCGCTTTGGTTAGTATTCACACCCGCTTCAGTGGGAAACATTAACAACCCCACTTTTATTGGTTTGAAGCATTGGCATGCGGCAACCCCGCAAGGAACAGGTTGATTATGTACGAAGCTCTTTTAGTTGTTTTCCTTATTGTGGCAATTGGCCTTGTTGGTTTAATCATGCTGCAGCAAGGTAAAGGCGCTGATATGGGAGCCTCATTTGGCGCAGGCGCTTCTGCAACGTTGTTCGGTTCAAGTGGTTCTGGTAACTTCATGACCCGTATGACCGCTGTGTTGGCGACACTGTTCTTCATCATCAGTCTGGTGCTGGGTAACATTAATACCAACAAAACCAATAAAGGAAGTGAATGGGAAAGACTGAGTGCTCCGGCTCAAACTGAGCAGACTCAGCCAGCAGCTCCGGCGCAGCCGAGCAGCGATATCCCGAAATAAGAAGTCGTCGTACCGAGGTGGTGGAATTGGTAGACACGCTACCTTGAGGTGGTAGTGCCCTAACGGGCTTGTGGGTTCGAGTCCCATCCTCGGTACCAATATTCCGAAAGAAAGACGCTAATAAGCGTCTTTTTTTTGTCTATAGAAAACCCCCAGCTAGGCTGGGGGTTCCGGAAAGCTTTCAGCTTTAAGCCAGTTATTAAAACCCCTTTTGATTTGTTAA
>SMDE01000019.1 GCA_004346725.1 Phytobacter diazotrophicus
CCCACCTTCCGAGCCGCATATTCCCCTCACCCCAACCCTCTCCCAGGGGGAGAGGGAGAAAACCGGTGGTAGCCCGGATAAGGCGTTTGCGCCGCATCCGGGAATGCGTTACCCCACCATCTCAAGGTAAATCCGGCGCAACAGCTTCGTTATCTCGCCAGGCTTACCGTCGCCGATTTGCTGACCGTCCACACTCACCACCGGCCAGACAAAGGTGGTGGCGGAACTGATAAACACTTCGCTCGCCTGGCGTGCCTCTTGCGGCGTAAATAACCGCTCTTCAAAGGTGATGCCGTGCTCCTCACCCAGACGGAACAACGCCTTACGGGTAATGCCGTGCAAAATATTATTGCTCAACGGCCGCGTAACGATGGTTTTATCCGCCGTCACGATATAACAGTTGCAAGAGCTGCCCTCGGTAATAAAGCCATCTTCCACCAAAAACGCATCATCCGCGCCGTTGGCCTCGGCCCAGGCTTTTGCCAGACACGGCGCCAGCAACTGCACGGTTTTAATATCCCGCCGCTGCCAGCGAATATCCGGGCAGGTCACCACACGGATGCCCTTACTGGCAGCAGGATGGTCCACAACCGCACGCGCCTGGGTAAACAACACCAGCGTGGTCGGCGTCTGCGCCGATGGAAAGTGAAAATCGCGATCGCCACTGTTACCGCGCGTCAGTTGCAGATAGATCCCCCCTTCCGTGAGCCCATTCTCCGCGATCAGGCGCTGATGGATCTCGCGCAGATCGTCTTGCGAAAGCGTCAGAGGTAAGCCCAGCTCACGGCAAGATCGCGCGAGCCGCGCAACATGGCCGGCAAAGTCCACCAGCTTGCCGTTCACCACCGCCGTAACTTCATACACTGCGTCGGCAAATAAAAAACCACGATCAAAAACGGAAATTTTGGCCTTTTCTTCCGGCACATACTCCCCGTTGAGGTAAACCGTGCGTGACATGTCCATCTCCTTACATCATTACGCCACTAACCCCATAACGCCGGGGTCGGGGGAAAAAGTTCGCTGCCGTCGTAACGCAACCCGTCTTCACGATCTTCGGCGAGCAATAGCGGCCCGTCGAGATCAACCACGCTCGCCTGCTGCGCCACTACCACGGCGGGTGCCATCGATAACGATGTGCTGACCATGCAGCCCACCATAATCTGCAGGCCAAGACGCGTGGCCTCTTCCCGCACGCGCAGCGCCTCGGTTAATCCGCCGGTTTTATCCAGTTTGATATTCACCATCTCGTAGCACCCGGCAATAGCGCCAAGCGAGCCAAGATCGTGGCAGGATTCATCGGCGCACAGCGGCACCGGATGCGGCAACTGAGCCAGCACCGCGTCTTTGCCTGCCGGGAGCGGCTGCTCAATAAGCGTGACGCCAAGGCGCGCCAGTTCGGGAGCCTGACGCAGATAGATCGTCTCATCCCAGCCTTCGTTGGCATCCACAATCAGTCTGGCCTGCGGCGCCCCTTCCCGCACGGCGCTGACCCGGGCAATGTCCTCATCATCGGCGAGCTTGAGTTTAAGCAGCGGACGCCAGGCGTTTTCCTGCGCCATCTGCTGCATGCGCGCCGGGGTATCAAGGGATAAGGTGTACGCGGTATGCAAACTGTGTGGTGCGGGCAATGCGGCCCGCTGCCAGACACTCTGCCCGGACGACTTACACTCCAGATCCCAGAACGCGCAGTCCAGCGCATTACGCGCCGCCCCCGCAGGCAGTGCGCTTTGCAATTGCATACGCGTCATACCCGCCGCCAGCGCCGGGCACAGACGCTCGATTTGTGCCATGACGCTCTCAACCGATTCGCCATAACGCGCATAAGGCAGACATTCGCCGCGTCCGGTAAATCCCTGCAACTGAAGGGTGACACTCACCACATCGGCCACGGTTCGACTCCCCCTGGCGATGGTGAACGCATGGCGCAATGGCCAGCGTTCATGGGCGATGGTCAGTTCCATTACAGTGCCGCCAGCGTATCAACAATCGCGCCAACGCCCTGACGGAACGGATCCACAACCGGCAGTCCGTGACGTGCTTCCAGTTCAGCCATCAGCGCCCGCGCATCGGCATCGCTCAGGGCGGAAGTATTCAAAGAGATCCCCACGAAACGGGCATCCGGGTTGGTCAGTTGCGCCATTTTGAGGTTCAGCGCCATACAGTCAGCGATGTCCGGAATCGGATAATCCACGCCGCGCATATGGGTGCGGGTCGGCTCGTGACACAACACCAGCGCATCCGGCTGCGCGCCATGAATCAGGCCAGTCGTCACGCCCGCGAAAGAGGGATGAAACAGTGACCCCTGCCCTTCAATAATATCCCAGTGATCGGCCTCGTTCGCCGGGGCGAGCGTTTCCACCGCGCCGGAGACAAAATCGGAGACCACCGCGTCAACACTCACGCCCGCCCCGCTAATCAGAATGCCGGTTTGCCCGGTGGCGCGAAATGTGGCTTTCCCGCCGCGCGCCAGGATCTCTTTTTCAATAGCCAGCGCGGTGTACATTTTGCCGCAAGAGCAGTCAGTGCCCACTGGCAGTACGCGTTTACCGCTGCGTTTGCGCCCGCTGGCAACCGGGTATTGCTGCGTCGGATGGCGAACATCAAACAAATTGCGACCCAGCCGGTCGGCCAGCGCTTTTAACTCAGGAACATCGGCCAGTTTATTATGCAGGCCCGCCGCTAAATCCATTCCCTTTTCCAGCGCCGCACTCAGTACTGAAATCCACTCTTTTGAAATAATACCGCCACGGTTAGCCACACCCACCACCAGTGTTTTTGCCCCCGCCTTAACCGCAGCATCAATATCCATATCCGTTAATTGGCAATCGGCATGGCAATTCGCCATACGGTACTGACCCACGCAATATTCCGGGTGCCATTGTTTAATCCCATCGGCAACTTTTGCTGCCAGTTGGTCATGCGCATCACCAAGAAAAAGCAGATAGGGCTTTTGGATATTCATTATTTATCCCCCTCAGGATAAGACTGAAAATAAATTAACGCAGAAATAACATTTCTGAAAAAAAATTAAATAAAGGCTGACTGTTAATGCAGAATAACAAGGGTTTTATTATTGTCAACTGTCGCTATTGCAGGCTTTATTTACCATGTTTATTGCAAATAGGCAGTGTTTTATTCTGATAAAAGAAATCAAGAAAACGCTTGTGAAAATATTAATCTTTAAATCCACCCCCTCCCCTCAGCCAGGCAATAAAAATATTTATCATAATGTGATCTCATCACTATTCACGCACCAATAAAGCGCAATGCACTATTTTAGCGATCCAAAACAGTGCTATTACGCACGATAAATCTATAAGAAGAATGGATGAGAAAAATCCAATTAATGGATGTAAGGTGAATCCGTTATTGATGGAAATTGTCGCCAGAAATATCTCTGGAAAATCAAAAGGCCTGGCCCTTAATTAATATTCCTTTCTTCCGGCTTTCGTTTCTAACGGAAATATCAGGCTCGCGCTTACGGAAGAAGTCAGTACGACATGCAGCGCATTCCAGACGAAGCGACCGCGTGGTGCCAGGCGCATCAGTATTCAGTGTTACGCGGTATTTGATGCTTCAACATTCACAATTAACTGACGGACGGTGAGGTAACAATGAAGAGTTTTTGTGGGAAAGTCTCTTTAATGGCAGTACTGATTTCCGGCCTGGCTGGGGCGCACAGCGCACTGGCGGCAGAGATTAAAATCGGTGTGGTATTGCCCCTGAGCGGGCCGCTCAGCGGATATGGTCAACCTTCACAGAAAGGCCTGGAACTGATTCAGAGCATCACCCCGACCCTGAAAAACGGCGACACCGTCAAGCTTATCGTGATTGACGATAAAAGTGACAAAGTTGAAGCCGCGAACGCCATGCAGCGCCTGGTCTCCAGCGACAAAGTCGACGCGGTGATCGGTGAAGTCACCTCCGGTAACACGCTGGCGATGGTCAAAATTGCCGATGACAGCAAAACTCCGCTGGTCTCCTCTACCGCAACCAACGACCGCGTCACCCGTAACCACCCGTATGTCAGCCGCGTCTGTTTCTCCGACAGCTTCCAGGGCGTGGTGGGTGCCAACCTGGCCTCACGCGATCTGAATGCGAAAACGGCGGCTATCGTCTTTGACAGCAGCAACGACTACTCCGTTGGCCTGGCCAAAGCCTTCCGCGCCCAGTTCCTGAAAAATGGCGGCACCATTCCTATTGAAGTCCAGGCACCTGCGGGCAGCAAAGACTTTAAAGCGCAGCTTTCCAGCGTGAAAGCCAAAAACGTCGACATGATCTACATGCCGATCTACTACACCGAAGGCGCACTGATTGCCGTGCAGGCAAAACAGTTGGGCTTAAACAAACCGGTTGTTGGCGGCGATGGTCTGGCGGCGGATCCGGTGTTCTTTGATGTGGGCAAAGATGCGGTGAACGGGTACATGACCACCGACTACTACTCACCGAACGCCAAAGAGCAGACTCCGGCAGGCGAAACCTTTATTAAAGGCTGGGAAGAGAAATTCAAATCGCCAACCCATACCTGGGGCGCAATGGCAGCCGATGCCTACAACGTGATCGTCAATGCGATGAACCAGTGTAGCGATCCGCACGATCGCGTCTGCGTTAACGAGAAAATCCGCGCGACCAAAGACTTCCAGGGTGTAACCGGTACGTTAACCCTGAAAGACGGCGACGCCATTCGTAGCGCGGTGATTAACGAAGTGAAAGATGGTCAACTGGCATTCAAAACTGTGGTGAATCCGTAAGCAGTAATAAGAGGTTATTAAACGAGATGGATGGCACCATTTTTCTCCAGCAGGTCGTCAATGGCATGAGTCTGGGCGGCATGTACGCCCTGATCGCCATTGGCTATACCATGGTGTATGGGGTCCTGCGCCTGATCAACTTCGCGCATGCGGATGTCATGATGGTCGGCGCATTTGCGACCCTGTTTCTTTTTTCTTCCATTGGGCTGCCCTTCTGGGTAGCCATTTTACTGACCCTCGGGCTTTGCGGCCTGTTGGGAATGTTTATCGACCGGGTGGCTTATCGCCCGCTGCGTCAGGCATCAAAAATCTCCATGCTGATCACCGCCATTGGCGTCAGCTTCTTCCTGGAAAACTTGTTTAACGTCCTCTTCGGCGGCAGCTCGCGTTTCTTTTCTGCGCCGGACTGGTTCAACAACACCCTGACTTTTGGTCACATCATCATCACTAACGTGGCGTGGGTCGTGCCGCTGATCACCGTGCTTCTGCTGCTGGCGATCCTCTGGCTGCTCTACCGCACCCGCTACGGGATGGCGATCCGCGCGGTGGCGTTTGACGTCAATACCGTGCGCCTGATGGGTATTGATGCGAACCGCATTATCTCGCTGGTGTTCGCCCTGGGCAGCAGTCTTGCCGCGCTGGGCGGTGTCTTTTACTCCATCAGCTACCCGACTATCGATCCGTTGATGGGCGTACTGATTGGCCTGAAAGCGTTTGCCGCCGCCGTGCTCGGTGGCATTGGCAGCGTCACCGGCGCGGTGCTCGGCGGGTTTATTCTTGGCTTCACCGAAGTGGTCGCTGTCGCGCTGTACCCCGAACTGGGGGGTTACAAAGACGCCTTCGCCTTTATGTTTTTGATTCTGGTCTTGTTGTTCCGCCCGGTGGGCATTATGGGTGACGAACGTCTGGAAAGGAGCCGCTTCTAATGTTTAACGCTTCAACCACTCTCGGCGCTCAGGGGCGTAACCTGGTCATTATTGTGCTCGCCATTGCGCTGCTGGCCGGGATGAATCTGGTTTTCAACGATTACATTATTCGGGTAATCAGCACTGTATTTGTCTTTATGATCCTGGCGGTGAGCTACAACCTGATTAACGGCGTCACCGGGCAGTTGTCACTGGAACCCAATGGATTTGTCGCCGTGGGTGCCTATGTTACCGCGCTGTTTATTCTCTCCAGCGACAGCAAAATCGATATGTTCGAGATGACCGCGCCAAGCCCGTTTATCCTGATGTTACACACCAGTTTCTTACCGGCGCTGTTGATAAGCGGACTATGTGCCGCTTTCCTGGCGGTCTGCCTCGCGTTCCCTGTGTTTCGCGTACGCGGCGACTATCTGGCGATTGTGACCCTGGGTTTTGGCTTTATTATCAAGATCCTCGCCATCAATAACCCGCAGATCACCAACGGCGCCATTGGACTTAATGATATTCCTCAGCAGCCCCATCTGCTGTTCTGGTGCGGGCTGTTCGCCCTGGCGGCATCGGGGATGATCCTGCAACTGGTGTGGTCGAAGTATGGCCGCATGATGAAGGCGATCCGCGATGACGAAGACGCCGCCATCGCCATGGGGGTGAATACCTTTCGTATCAAAACCTGTGCCTTTGCCACCAGCGCCTTTTTCGAAGGCATTGGCGGTGGGTTGCTGGCCTCGCTGCTGACCACCATCGCGCCGGGTTTGTTTGACTTTATGCTGACCTTCCAGTTGTTGATCATTATCGTGCTCGGCGGTCTGGGCAGCACCACGGGCGCACTGCTCGGCACCATCGTGGTTGTGGGCAGCGGCGAATGGTTGCGTTTCCTCGACCAGCCGCTGTCGCTATTCGGCCACGACCTGGGCTCTTATCCGGGGCTGCGTATGGTGGTGTTCTCACTGCTGCTGCTGATCATTATGTTATTCGCCCGTGAAGGTCTGTTGGGCAAAAAAGAAGTGTGGCAAGTCCGCTTCGGGAGACGCCGTCATGATGTCAAATAACGCGATTCTCGAAGTCCAGGAGGTCGTCATGCAATTCGGCGGCCTGCGGGCGATTGATAACGTCAGTTTTCACGTTGATGAAGCCGAAATCTTTGGCCTGATTGGCCCCAACGGCGCCGGAAAAACCACCCTGTTTAACGTCATCACGGCCAACTACAAGCCGACCAGTGGCAACGTGCTGCTGGCGGGCAAATCGGTCAAGGGCTTAAAACCGAACAAGGTGGTGAACGCAGGGATTGCCCGCACCTTCCAGAACATCCGTCTGTTTAACTCGATGACCGTGCTGGAAAACGTGATGGTCGGGCTGGATCACAGCAGCCACTATTCACTGCTGGAAGCCGCGCTGCATATTGGCCGCTATTTCCCTGCCGAACGTGCCGCCCGGGCAAAGGCGATGGCGCTACTGGACTATATCGGTATCGCCGAATACGCCAACATGCAGGCCACCAATTTGAGCTATGGCAACCAGCGCAAAGTGGAGATTGCCCGCGCGCTGGCGACCGGGCCAAAACTGCTGTTACTGGATGAGCCCGCCGCCGGGATGAACCCCAAAGAGACAGAAGATCTGGCAAGCCTGATTTTCCGCATGCGTAAGGATTACCAGCTCAGCGTGTTGTTAATTGAGCATGATATGCCGTTCGTGAACGCCCTGTGTGAACGCGTCATGGTGCTGGAATATGGCAAACCGTTATTCAGCGGACTGATGTCCGACGCGATTCAACATCCGGAGGTGATCTCCGCCTACCTGGGGGACGTAAATTATGCTTAGCGCCCGTGAGCTGAAAGTGTTTTATGGCGTTATTCAGGGGCTGAAAGGCATCGATATTGAGATTAACGACCGGGAAATTGTGACGCTGATTGGCAGCAACGGCGCGGGGAAAACCTCGACGCTGAACGGTATCGTCAATATGGTGCGCTCCAGCGGAACGGTCAATTTTCTCAATGAGGATATCTCCCGCAGTCAGACGCACCACATTGTCCGCAAGGGACTGGCGCTGGTACCGGAAGGGCGAAAAATTTTCACCAACCTGACCATCGAAGAGAACCTTCGCATGGGGGCGTATAACAATCTGGCGAATTTCACCCGTCTGCGCGACAGGATGTACAGCCTCTTTCCGCGTCTGAAAGAGCGCCGTAAACAGATGGCAGGCACGATGAGCGGCGGTGAGCAGCAGATGCTCGCCATCGCCCGCGCCTTGATGAGCGAGCCGGTGTTATTGATGCTTGATGAGCCGAGTCTGGGCCTTGCGCCAAAAGTGGTGGGTGAGTTATTTGCCACCATTCGCCAGTTGCGTGAGGAGAACATCACCATCTTGTTGGTGGAGCAAAATGCCACGGCGGCCCTGCGGATTGCCGACCGGGCCTATGTGCTGGAAAACGGCAAGATTGTGCTTTCCGGCGAGGCAAAGGATGTGCTCGCAAACCCGGAAGTGAAGAAGATGTATCTGGGGGGATAAACCAGGTTCCCGGATGACGGCGCAACGCCTTGTCCGGGCTACCTCGCCACGATCACGGGTCAACATAACCTTACCTTTCAGCGGTGATTGCTGCGGCCATCCCGCGCAAAAAACCCTCAGTTTTCCGCATGATGAGTCGAAATATTAGTAGTTTTCCCTCCGGGAAATAGAACGTATATTGACGCAAATTCATTCATCTTGTTGTCGATACTATGCCCGTTCAATTTTCATCTTTACCCGTGACCTTAGGCGTCACCGGACACCGCGATGTGCAGGATACAGAGCAGCTTCTCGCCCTGCTGGAGAGTGAAATCAGCGCGATTCAGGCGCGCTATCCTCATTCACCGGTCATGGCGCTCTCTTCGCTGGCCGAAGGAGCGGACCGCCTGTTTGCCCGCGTGATCATGGAAAAAAGATTACCGCTGCATGTGGTGTTGCCTTTTGCCAAAGAAGAGTACGAGCGTGACTTCGCCGACACGGTGACGGAATTTCGCGAACTCTACGATTACGCGCAAAAGACCGGCGGTATCTACTGCATCGACACGGTGATCCCCGGTTCTGAAGCGATGATTTCCCTGGATCAAAACCCGCAGGGCTCTCTCTACCGCGACCTGCAATATGCCAGAGCGGGTATATACCTGGCGCAGCGTTGTCATATTCTTTTCGCGCTGTGGGATGGCGAAAAAGCCAGGGGCTTAGGAGGTACCGCGCAGGTGGTTAACTTCCGGCGCGAAGGGCGCATTCAGGAGCACGACCTGGCCGCGTTGAATGCCAGACTGCCCGGCATCAAGCGCTATCTGGGCCAATCCAACCTGCTGGATGTACCGGACACCGGCCTGGTGTGCCATATTCACGTGCGCCGTAAAGCGGGAACCTATGCTAACGGCGCCACCGCCCCTTCTGTCTCCTGGTATCCGCCGCTGCCGGTCAAAGGCCAGCCGGAGACGCCATCGATCCACGGCGAAGAGTCCTGGTATCGCAGCCTTGAGCGCCTCGATACGCTGAATGCGCGTATTACCAAAGAAGATGAGGCGAACGCCAGCCTCGGCGCATCGCATCTCTGTCATGCCGCTTTCGCCCATATCGACAGACTGGCGAATAAACAGATGAAAGATATGCGTAAGGTGTACAACGTTATCTTTGGGTTGGCGGCCATCATGGCCCTGGTGGGCAACCGGGTGCCGGGTGATGGCGAGCACTGGGTTATCACCTCGCTGAGCCTGTCGCTGCTCCTGTTGGTACTGCTTTCCGTCGCGCTCAGCCGCGTCCACAGTTCTCGCGCCAACCGCAATGCCACCGAACTGCGTGCGCTGGCGGAGGGGCTGCGTGTGCAGAACGTCTGGCGTCAGGCCGGGATTGCGCGCGCCGTTTCGCTACATTATCTGCGCCGCAGCCACGACAATATCGCCTGGGTGCGCCGGGCAATGCTGGCTGCGAGTATTTACCCGCAAAGCGAGGCCAGCACGCTGAAAACGGCGATTAACGCAGTGAAAGAGAGCTGGGTGCGCGATCAGAAAAATTACTTCGAAAAAAACGTCCATAAAAAAGAGCGCAAGCACCGCCTCGCAAAACGCATGGCTTTCGGGCTGTTTATCTGCGGTATCGCCATCACATCTGTGGTGCTGGCCTCCAGCCTGTGGGGGCTTACCGATGAGCACCTGGCGCATACACTCCATTTCTGGAATATGGTGGGCGAACACCTGGCGGAGTTTTTGATCGCCTGCGCCGCACTCTGCGCCGCTTACGCGAAATTTCTTGGCTATGAAGAGGATATCGCCGACTACGAACGGTCCGCGGTGTTGTTCTCTACTGCGCTGGCGAAAATGGAAGCCCATTCGCCGACGCCGGATACCGAAGACTTGCAGGAAATCTTGTATGCGCTCGGTATCGAAACCCTACAGGAAAATGCACGCTGGGTGGCGCGCACCACCGGACGTGATGTGGAAATTATTGGCGGCTAACACATATTAGGCGAAGGAATGGCATGATGACTCAGGCAACCACGCAGCGCGAAATCCGGGTATTTCTCTCCTCCACGTTTCGGGATATGGACGCCGAACGCCACTATTTGGTGACCCGCGTCTTCCCGGAGATCCGCCAGATCTGCTATCAGCGGATGATCAATTTCAGTGAAATCGATCTGCGCTGGGGAATCACCGAAGAGGCGGCCCACAATGGCCGCACGGTGCAAATCTGTCTTGAAGAGATTGAACGCTGCCGGTCGCTTGGCATTCCTCCTTTCTTTATCGGTTTCCTTGGCGAGCGCTACGGCTGGGTGCCGCAGGCTGACGATCTGGCCGCCTACTGGCAGCAATCACCGGACCAGCGCTACGCCGGGCTGATCCGTGACGCACTGAAAGAAAATATCAGCGTCACGGAGCTGGAAATTCGCTTTGCGTTTCTGGCGCCCCCGCCGGATGTCGCCCCCCTCTCTTCTGCCAGCACGCCGCGTGTGCAGATGTTTTTACGCGATCCGGCCCTCACTGCCACCATGGCAAGCGCTAACGCTCCGCAGGATGTCTGGTTTGATCGCCTGCCTGATGGCACGCCGGATAGCACGCGCACAGCACAACTGGCTTCCCTGAAACAACGGCTGCGTCAGCATTTTCCGCAGACTATCGCTATCGACGGCTATGACAGCGTGGAACAATTCGGCGAGGCGGTAAGGGCTTACCTGCTCAGCGCCATCGATACGCTGTATCCGGCGGAAAAGATGCCCAATCGCTGGCAACAGCGCACCCATGAACACGCGCAGTTCGCCGCCGTGCGTCGCCGGGCCTATGTGCCGCTTACAGCATTTCGCCAGCAGATAGTCAGCGAGCTTAACCAGGGCTGGATGGCCATTTCCCCGGAGCCCTGGCTGATTACCGCCCCGTCGGGGATGGGTAAAAGCGCCTTTTTAGCCGACTTAGAAAGCACGCTGCGGGAGAAAAACCGGCAGGCGCCGATGCCGTGGGACGACGATTATGTGCCGCTTGAAATTAGCGAGCTCCTGAGCCAGGACGATAACTATCGTGTATTCAGCCATTATATTGGCGCGGATGGCGACACGACGCTCGACAACTGGCGTAACCGGCTGTTCTGGTTTTTGGCCGAAGAGGGAGATAGCACAGAGCCCGCCTCCGATGACCATCACGCCTGGCAGCAGGTGATGGAAAGAGTTCAACGCTTCCGTCAGCGCGAGAATGCGACGCTGGTCCTGATTCTGGATGCCATCAACCAGTTTGATAAACCTGAGCTTGCGATTCACCGCCTGCAACAGCTTGAATGGCCTTCACGCGTGCTGCTGGTCTTGTCCGCCACGCCAGAGGTGCAGTCATTCCTTGAGCAGCAAAAAATCACCTGGAAATGCCGCTCGCTCCCGGCGCTGACGCAGGAAGAGCGCGAAGCGCTTTGCCAGGCAAGCCTGAGCCTGGTCAGCAAGTCCTTGTCCGGGGAGCTGACCGGGCAGCTTATCAGCGCGCCCGCCTGCGACAATCCGCTGTTTATGCGCCTGGTATTAGAAGAGCTTTGCCTGCATGCCCGACACGAAGCGCTGCCGGAGAGACTGACCACGCTGCTGGCCTGTGCCGGGCCTGGCGCGTTGTTTACCTCCGTATTAGCGGCGTCTGACCGTGATTTCTCATCGAAACTGGCGACCCGCGCCGCCTGCGCCATTGCGGCCTCTCGTCGCGGGCTGACCCATGGCGAACTGTCCCGCATTCTGGCGATTTACCCCTCGCTGAAAGTCCCGGATAGCGAGTTAGTGCCGCTGCTGGCACGGCTTGCCCCGTATTGCCAGAACAGCGATGGTCGCCTGCGGTTATTGCATAACACGCTCTATCAGGCGCTACAGGACAATGATGAAATGGAAAGCTGCCGGGAACGTATTCTCGGGGAGATCCAGGACAGCAGCGGCTTTGCGCTGGCGGAACGCACCTGGCAGTGGCTGTCGCTCGGTGAGATCGATCCGGTCATACGCGAACTCTCTGAGGTGATGGCGGTGATCCGTTTGCACGAGGTGGATCCGGCCCTGTTACACACCGTCTGGCAGTTTAGTGGTATTTACGATGGACGGCGTCTTGACCCCCGGTTTGAACAGACATTTGCGTGGACCGCCCCGGACCCGGCGGTGCTGCAAAACCACCTGCCTGCCGCGCTCTCCATCTTCACCTGGCTACGTCAGAGCCGGGCGGAAAAGGCGGCGACACAGTGGGCAGAGATGATTAAACCTGCCGTAGAGGACGATAAAACGCCGCCGGGGCTGAAAGCGCACTTTTACAATACGCTCACGGTACTGGCGCAAAAAACCGCTAACCCGGCACTGGCAAAAGAGGCCATGGATCAGGTGCTGGAAAATCTGTTTAACCCCGGAGAAGCCGGTATGAAAATGCTGGCGGTAACCATGTCTAACATGGCGCAGCAACTCAATGCGGCGGGTAAGAGTGAACAGGCGCTGGAACTTTACCAGAAGGCAAAAGTCGCGGCCCTGCAACCCCCGCGGGACCCTGCCGTTCTGGCCAACATTATCATGCAAATCGCGCAGATTAAGGCCCAAAGCGGCAACACCGCCGAAACGGAACAGCATCTGCAGGAAGCGGTTGCACTCATCGAACAGATGCCGCCAACACCGCAGCGGAAAATTATGCTGTCATCGTTTTATCAGGAACTTGCCACCGTTTATCTGGTGGAAAAAAACTTTGCCCGCGCCGTCGGGCTCTATGACCGCGCTATTGCCGCGGTAGAAACGATTTACAGCAGCGACGCAACCGAGATACGCAAACTCGAGGAAAGCCGCGATCTGTTTTACCGCCTGGCCGGCGAGCACGGCCAGACAGAGTAAGCCCGCTTAGTGAACGAGCTTATTCCAGGCACTGCGTAGCTTTTCGCCCACGCTACGCTTTGCCTCTGTTTGCGCGCTCGCAGGTTCCGCCGGAGATTCATCTGTCATGGAGACCGGCTCCGCAGGCGTTCCAGGTTGTGCCGCTGTTGACCATGTTGAGACGTCGACTTTTAAGGATGTCTGCCATGACGGGGTCGCCATACTGACAGGCATCTGCCCCCATTGTTCCTTGCGCCCCGTTTTGTCCAGCACGCCTCTTGCCACCAGCCATTGAAACAGCGCATTTTTTTCCGGGGATGCTTCAAGCCACTGCGGCTCCACCATGGTAAAGAGCGTGCGGTACAAGGTTTCCGCAGCCGCATACTCGGCCAGAAAATAATGCATTTCTGCTGCCTCCGCCACGGACTGCACCTTAAGCTCAACGTCACCATGGTCATGCTCAACACGAAGCGACATAATTTGCAGCAGCAATGCTTTCGCTTCCTGATATTTCTGCTGTGCTTTGTAAGTACAGGCCAGATTACGCATAACCTTGAGCCTGCCTGCATTCTCCGGCGCGAGCTTACCCTCCTGTACAGCGAGCCATTTCGCCCAGCAGGCGGCCGCCTCATCCAGACGATCCTGGCCCAGGTAGAGCATGCCGAGGTCATCAAGTAACCGTAACATCACCGGGCTTTCAGGCCGACTCAGTTCAGACTGCGTGGTCAGCATCGCTTCATACAGCGGGATCGCCTTTTCATGGCGATCGTCTTCCATATAGAGGTTTGCCAGCGATTGTCGGGCAAATAGCAGCTCCGCCTGATTATCCGGCAGATGCTCAAGCAAAGGGATGGCTTCGCGCAGTTGCGATGCGGCGTCTTCAAGGCGCCCCATGGAATGGTATAACTCCGCCATATAGAACAGCCCGGCAATGAAGTCAGGATGGCCCGGTGATAACGATTTACGCCGGATGTCCATCATCTGCGTAAACAGCGGTTCGGCTTTATCGGCGTCGCCCTGACGATAATAGAGTTCTCCCAAATCGTTCAGACTTGTGGCGATATCGGGATGTTCCGGCGGCAAAACCGCCTTACGCAAGGCCAGCACTTCAAGCAAAACAGGTTCGGCTTCGTCGTAACGCATAAGCTCCATATAGAGCCCGCCAAGGCTGCGCTTTAAGCCAATGAGATGGGGATTGTCGCGGGCCTGCAGACGCGTTCTCACCGCCAGCGATTTACGCAGTAAAGACTCCGCCTGCTCATATTCTTCCAGTTGCTGATAACACTCCCCCAGACTCTGGGCGAGGTTGGCAAAATCGATACTGTTTTCGTTGCTCACCGCTTGCAGTGCTTCGCGCAACAGCGGCTCTGCTTTTTCCGGCTGGCCCAGTGCGCCGTAAATTCCGGCCAGGTTATTCAGCACGACGCCAATATCCGGGTGCCCTGCGGGCAACATCTTGCGCATCATTGCCAGCGCATCATGCAGCAGCGGTTCCGCTTTGTCATACTGCCCAAGCAGGCGGTAGAAAAGCGCCAGGCTATTGATCGTCCCCATGGTGTTGATCACGTTAACGGGCGTGGCTTTACGTACCAGAACAGCCGCCAATTCACTCCAGCGCACACCAATCTGCCAGAATCCGCGTTGCAAAAACCAGGCGCTTACCGCGTTCATTGTGGGCGTAAACACCACCTCAGGGCGCCAGACATTCCAGTTTTCCACCAGCGCATGTAATAACAGCGAAAGGGAGCTTCGCCCGGCGCCAAGTGTGAGCATTGCCTGCGAGGCCAGCTCCGGGTAGCTTTGCTGTAACGCGCAAAAGGCGTCGACATGCCCGAGGGTCTCCACCAGTTGCTCATAATTTTCCAGCGCCATCCACTGGTATGTGCGTTCGGCCACCGAAAACGCATCCCGTTGATTAAACCGGGCCACCAGCGCCCGCCGGGACGGGGACATCAACGGCGACAGCGCGGTCAGCGTTTGGGTAAAGATGGTATGGGTGATACGCAACCTGCCGTCTTCGTTCAGGCAAAACGGCGCAATACGCGCCAGCAAGCGCAGCAAGGTCTGGTCGGCCATTTTCAGGCCTGACTGGTGCAGATGCGGTGCCAGCAGGACGGCTAAATCACTGTGGGATACCCCCGCGCGGGAAGCGGCAATCAGCGTCGTCGCATGGCTGGCAAGGGAGTATCCCTCAGCGCGAAAATCCCGGTCGGTTTCATTTAACAGCGCCAGGAACAGTTGCCCCGCATCATCATAAGTGAGTAATGCGCTCACCCGTGCCGCCAGGGAGTCGTGATCCGCATGCAGGCGTAACTCTTCCATCACCAGACGCAAAAACAGCGCGTTACCGCAGGCGGGCGCGGCAACCAGTTGCCCGACTAACGTCTCCGGCAGCTTTTTACTGTACTGGCGCAAAAATAACGTTATGGCCTCGCGGCGATGCGCTTCGGTCAGTTCCGGGAAAGCCAGCGTCTGCCACATGTCCGGTAGCGGTTCCGTTGAGGTCACCACCAGCAATGTGCCCGGTAAGAAGCGCAGGCTATTGAGGCGGCGCATCCCCGCCTCCTGAGGCGAGAACTGGTTAATGGCATCCAGCAGCAGAATGATGGGCTTGCCCATCTGCACCTGGGCGGCGCTCACGAGTTCCGCAAACGCCGCCCAGCGCGCGTCATCTTCGGTGGGAACATCAAGCGTGGCGGGCAAATAAGGCGTAAGCACCTGGAGCACCCGCTCACGCCAGCTTTCCGGCGTGTTATCGCCGTCCGCGCCAACGAAATGGGCGATCACCAACGCCGTGTTGAAGGTTTCAGAGGCCACCAGGTCGGCCATAAACGCACTTTTCCCCCGCCCGGAATCGCCGACCAGCGCCAGACGGTTCAGGGGTTCGCGCGCCTGATCTCCATTCGGGAGCATGGCAGCAAGCATGTCCTGTGCCCATGTCTCGACCTGCTGTTTAAAAGCGGGCAACGGCACATAATTCTCGCGCCGGGAAAGCGCATAGCATTGTTGCGCATGTAACCTGAGTTGCCGCTCATTCGGCACCTCATCAAGGGGGAAGTGGGTATCCAGTTCGGCAGTTAAGAAATCGAGGATCTGCTGACCAAACTCGCTGATCGCCTGGTAGCCATCAACACCGATACACTCCGCGTGCGTCTCTCTGATTGCCCTTTTCAGGGCCGCAAGCTTGTCGCGGGCAGCGTCTGTGCTTTCATAGAAAGTGGCCGACTCTTTCCCGGCAAGAGAAGCCGTTAAATCCGGATGGCGAAAATAGAGCTGGACCCGCTGCCTGCTGACCCCCTGCGCATCGTCCATAAACCCAAAGCGCATCTCCAGCTCGGTAACGCTGATACCTTCCGCCAGCGCCGCTTCGATACGTCGGGCATAGGGGTTTTCATCCTGCGCCGCCTGGTGCCAGTAATTTTCCAGATCGTGACGCTGTGGTACCCAACCGTAACGTTCGCCGATAAAGCCAATAAAGAACGGCGAAATGCCCAGCGCGCGGCAGCGGGCGATCTCTTCGAGGCAGATTTGCACCGTCTGGCCGTTGTGCGCATCCTCTTCGGTAATCCCCCAGCGCAGGTCAATCTCGCTAAATACCACCTGGCGTTCAAGGCACTGCTGTCGAAACAGGGGAAAAACGCGGGTCAGTAATTCATGACGCTCGTTTTCCATATCCCGAAAGGTGGAAGACAAAAACAGGCGAATCTGGCGAGGCTGACTGGCTGACGTTGGCATGAGCGCTGTTCCATGTGGTTGGTCGGTAACATATTTATCCGTAACAACGAATAAGGTCCTGGGCCTGACGTTTCACCGAATCATTGACCCGTTCGGATGCCAGAATTTTCTCCAGCGTGGAGATGCCCAAACCCGATCCATATTGGCCACCCGCCACCGCGCATCATCACCCAGCGGGCGATTTTGGGTACGCAGAACACCACGCGCATGTAAAAGGGAGCGTATTTTTGAATGCAGAGACAATAAAGCGATAGCGCTTAACGAGGATAAATCCCGTTCTGAACAATCTGACTTATCCATGTATTTATCTGGACCCCAATGTCACCGCTACAAGATGGGCTGTCAGCCTGGCATTTTGCCCTTTCTGACCGGGTTCGTCATCCCCCCAGAACTGGTCGAAACGCGCCTTCCTGAAAACAGGGATTGTTACCCGCCCGCTGTTATCTGACAATGACAAAATATAAAGGCAGCCGCGCAGGGAAAGCCGCAGATGAAAAAGTATTCTTACCCGTATTTGTTGATCCTCGCCATTGCCGTTGTGGCGGCGATTTTTGGCTTTTTCGCCTGGCGCAACATGATTTATCGCCCCACCTTCCTGTCTCATGCGGCGTTTCGATATATGGTGATGACCGCGCTTGCGATGACGGTTGTCGTCTGTTTTGCCCTACGAAAACGCTTTGCCGCCAATATCAGCACACGAACGGAATATCTCAAAGCCTGGTGCGGTATGGCCCTGGGGATGGTGTTTGTTTTTTCCGCGCTCTTCACCACGCTCACCTGGCTGCTGCCCGGCGTTGAATCGACCTATACCGCACCTTATCGCTACAGCTCTGGCGGCTCACGAAGCTGCTCCGGGGCCAGCGTCTATGACCGCGATCTTGATGAAGAGATCCGCATCTGCGAGCCCTCCGGCAATCTCTATTCTGGTCGCACCCTGCGGGTAATTAAGCGGACCAACGCGTTGGGCATGGTGGTGATAGACGCCACCACACTTCCCTGAGGCTCCGTCTGTCGGCCTGAGAGAGCATCAGGCATATTTACCGTTAGTGACAAAATGGCAATGGGTAATGAAATATTGCGGGTTTCGCCGGAGCGCGACTGCGCGTAGCATGATGGCCTTCCCTGTGACCCGTGCCGGTGGCAGGGAAGCACGCAGGCTCGCCCTATTCTTCGACAACGTGATTCGATGTTACAGCGCAGGGAATGGAAGGATGTCATGTCTTTATCCCTGATAAAATCTCTCTCTGACACGTGGGAAAAACACAATGAAAAGCTGGCTTGTAGCGTTACTTAGCGCGGCACTGCTCTCTCCCCTGGCGGCATCGGCTGACAGCACTTACGTCTTCTTTCGTCACGGTGAGAAACCGGACAACAACAGCGGGCAGCTCACCTGCAAAGGGTTAAACCGGGCACTGAGTCTCCCCTCGGTGCTGCTCAAGCGCTACGGTAACCCGGACGCGCTGTATGCCTCAGCGCCGAAAGAGAAAAAAACCGGCAGCTCGTTGCGCCCGCTGACCACCATCACGCCGCTGGCGATTCAGGTATCCAAACCGGTGGTGCTGCGTTTCCATGCTGATGACACCAGCGAACTGGTTTCCGCACTGCTGGCGCAGCAAAATCAGCCGCTGACGTTTATTTCCTGGGAGCATAAAAATCTGGTCACCGCCGCAAAAACGCTGATTACCCAGACGGGTGGCGATGCGTCGCAGGTGCCTTCATGGCCGTCGGCGGACTTTGATTCGATTTATGTGGTTCAGCTTGACGCACAGCAGCATTTTAAATCTTTTACCAGGGATACCGAAGGGCTGGATGGCGTCTCCAGCCAGTGTTCTGCCCCGGCGCAATAATCGGTGTGAAAGGAAATAGCGAGGGGAAGGATAACCTCGTTATTCCTTTTAAAATGCTAACGTTTCTTTTATAGGAACAATAAAGTGCGATAAAAATGCGCGAAAGCAGAAGAGTAGTGCTATTAATAATTCTATTCAAAAACAAGAAGACAATTCGGGATACAACAGCGCATTATCTTTAAATCAGCGCATAAAAATGGCCCGTCTCCCGAGCCGAATAACAAAACGTTTATAAGTTTGATTTAGCTTAAGGTAGCGAAAATTTCGCGAGGAAAAATAGCGACCGAAATATACACCCGGAATATATCGAAAAATAAAGCAAAAAAAGAAAATCCCTTTTGCGACTTTAGCGTTGAGTCTTATCTGTATTCATAATGTAACCAGTAAAGACAGGGTGGTTAATTAATGCACAGAGCAATGCATAAATATATCGATACTTTCACTGATACCCTGCGCCTTTTCTTTTTTGGGTTTCTCTTTTTTTTCTGCCGCCCGGTACTGGCAGATGAGCCACACATTGCATTAAGCGAATATTTTATTGAAACCTGGTCGACAAAAGACGGCCTGCCACACAATAGCATCAACGCCATCGCACAGACCCGGGAAGGTTATTTATGGTTCGGCACCTGGGAAGGGTTCGCCCGCTACAACGGCAAAACCTTCCAGGTCTTCGAACGCGGCGGCGAAAGCGCCATGCCCGACTCCGGAACGCTGGCGTTTGTCGCCGGGCCAGACGGCAGCCTGCTGGTTGCAGGCGCGCGCGGCGGTCTATCTTCCTGGAAAGATGGCATCTGGACGCCCTATGCTGCGGCACCGACCATGATTGGTTCCGCCATGCGCGACAGTAAAGGTAATCTGTGGGTGACCATGCCCGGAAAAGGTCTGTTAATGCGCCCCGCCAATGAAACCGGCGCAACGCGGGATGTGCATATTCTCGATAACGTCACCGCCAACAAAAGCGTGGAAGACGCGGACGGCACTATCTGGGCCGCAACAGACAACGGCCTGTATCAGGTGATCGACAATAAAGCGACCCCGGTGCCGCCAGCCAGCGGTTTGCCGCAAGTCCGCGCCTTTAGTTTGCTGGTAACAGACGATAACACTTTACTGGTGGGTACCGAAGCCGGCGTCTGGAAGCGCGTCGGTGAAGATTTTCAGCCGCTGCACCCGGAACTTACCAACGAAGTGGTCTCCACCATGATGCAGGATAAGCGTGGAGATATCTGGTTCGGCACCATTAACCACGGCATATTCCGCCTCAGTCCACAAGGGCTGGAACACCTGAATATTGATAATGGTATCGTTCATAACCGCGTACAAAGCATCCTGGAAGATCGGGAACAAAGTATCTGGATTGGTACTAACTCGGGATTGATTCGCCTGCGTCGCGCGCCGTTTATCACCGTGAGCACCCGCCAGGGCCTGAACGGCGACTATGTTCGTACCGTGATGACGCACTCGGACGGCAGTATCCTTGTGGGCACCAGTACCGGGCTAAACCGCATTCGGAATGGGCGCGTCGAACAAATTAACTGGAATCAACACACGCAGCCATCGGTACTGAGCCTCGGCGAGGCCACGGATGGCAGCGTATGGGTCGGTACTTATACCGATGGTCTGCTGCACTGGAAAAATGGCCAATTAACCCCGGTATTACAGCAATCTAATGGCCTGCCCGGTAACGAGGTTCGCGCCATCCTCACCGATCACCAGCAGAACCTGTGGATCGGCACCGCCTCCGGTTTGAGCGTCTTACGCGCCGATGGCACGCTCCATACCTACTCGGCAGATGACGGTCTTCCTGCCAGCTTTATTATGGCGCTGCAGGAAGATGAACAGCAGCGCATTTGGGTGGGTACTGGCGTGGGGGTCTCCGTTTTTCATAACGGAAAATTTGAGCACATCGATATTTCCGCCATGGAGAATGCCGAATATGCCTTCGGCTTTTACAGCGAACCTGGCTATATGTGGATGACAACCGACCGGGGCTTGCTCCGTTATCGGAGCAGCGATGGCGCAATCGGTATGGTGGGGCGTAAAAACGGTCTGCCCATCGACAAACTGTTCCAGGTGATACCCGACAATATGGGGTATCTGTGGCTTAGCTCGAACCGCGGTATGATTAGGATAAGCAAAGCCGAAGCCGTGGATGTTATTGAGGGGCGTAAGCGGCAGATTGCCGTAACCACGTTCGGTGAAAGTGACGGCATGATCAGCGCGCAGGCCAATGGCGGCTCAATGCCTGCCGCCACGCGCGCCGGTGATGGCGGTATCTGGGTGGCGACCGCGCGCGGTGCGGTGATGGTTCATCCTGAACGATTAGGGGAATTTAGCAAGACACGGTTAGCTGCGGTGGTGGAGTCGGTTGAGAGTAACACCACGCCGCTCGACAATGACTATACCTTTCCTGCCGGAACAACACGCATCCGGATAAACTATTCCGGGCTGGGCTATGTTCTGCCGGAGCGTATTCGTTATCGTACCCGTCTGGAGGGTTTTGACCCGCAGTGGATCGATCGCGAAAACAATACGACAGCGGAATACACCAACCTGCCGCCGGGGAACTACCGCTTCAACGTTTCCGCCAGTTACCCCAACGGCGAGTGGAATGGCACGGACACGGTTATCAACCTGCGCATTAACCCGTTTTTCTGGCAGCGGCCCCTCTTTCAGGTGCTGTTAGTGCTGCTGTTTCTGTTGGCGCTGTTCATGGTCTTTCGCTGGCGTCTGAGGCAGGCGCGCCGTAACGAAGAGCGCCTGCGCACGCTGATTGCCGCCAAGACGCTGGCCTTACAGGAGCAGGCTGAGGAGTTTGAACGACAGGCCAAAGAGGATCAGTTGACCGGGCTGGCAAACCGCCGGGTCTTTGATAAACAACTGATGCTCGGCTTCGACGATGCCCGTGCGCATGATTATCCGCTGACGCTGGCAATCTTCGATATTGATCACTTTAAGCAGATAAATGACCGTTGGTCACATGTGGTGGGCGATAAGGTGCTGCAAAGTATCGGGGACCTGCTGCGTAATACACAGCAGGACGCCAGGCTGAGCGCCCGTTGGGGCGGTGAAGAGTTCACTCTGTTGTTTCCGCATATGCCGATAGCGCAGGCTACGGCGATTTGCGAATCACTGCGGGTTACCTTATCGCAGACGGATTATCGGCATATCGCCGAAGGGCTGCAGGTGACGGCGAGCTTCGGCCTGGCGGAGTCGTCCTCTGCCAGTGACAGCAACGCGTTAATTAAGCAGGCCGACCACGCGCTGTATATCGCCAAACAGACTGGCCGCAACAAAGTGGTTTGCTGGTCCGGCGAAGAAGAAAGCGCATCTGGTCATTTTCAGATTTAGGGTTATGGCGTATTCAACATCAAATGAAAACCCGGCAGCGTTATTTCCATATTGGGAATAACGCTGTGCGAAAGCACAATTGCAATGCAGAAAGACTATTCGCAAGAAGCATAAAATTCATTTTGATTATTCCCAAACCATGCCGAACATTTCTTTGCCGTATCCGGTACTTTTAATTCCAGTATTTTTTTCGTCCCCTTATAACGGCAAACAAGATAGAGCGGTAAGTTCATTTCCCGGCCATAATCCTGATAATTTTGCAGCGTCCACACCATATCATTCAGCGTGTCAGGCATTAACTCTCCCAACTTGTCCGGTGGCCCCTGAAAAAGGCTGACGTCATCCATCCTGTAAGAGGTATTCTTCACTGTCAGCAAATCAGGACATTGCATTTTTTCAGCGCTTGCCAAACCTGAAAACAGTAGCGCTACGTTTAACACTATCCCTTTACGTCTGGACATAATAACGACTTCCATTTTTCAGCAGAAATGCACATTGATAGCGGGTTTCTGAACAAAAACCGCGAATCCATACCTGTGCAGAGAGACGTTATTCGCAAGCAGCTATAAGCTTACGGTTCTTATCATAGGCAACGGAACATTTTTTGGCCGTGGCCGATACAATCAACTCGACGCTCTGCTTCGTGTTCTTATAGTGGCATATAAAATAGAGCGACGTTTTATGCTCTTTCGCCTCATCCTGATAATCAGGCAGCGTCCATACCGTCTCCCGATCGTTATCCGGCATCAGTTCGACTAAATCTTTAGGCGGCCCCACGAACAAACTGGCATCGTTTAAGGCGTGTGTTTTATCTTGCTGCGTTGGATATTGCGGACAAACCGTTATTGCCTGAGCCACGCCAACAGATAAAAACAGCCCCGCACCGAGCAAAAGCGTCTTACTCCACAACATAGTAATTATCTCCATTGTTTTCCGCGCGTGGTGCCTTATGAAAGCGGATGGTGCGTTTGCTGACATAATGTGGTGTGGCCTCACGTTCACCAGAAGGAAGTGTCCGGTGATTCATCCACTGATCCAGCACCTGTATGCCCGACGCATCCTGCCCAAGATAAATAGCGGCGTGGGAACGTCCGTCAGTATGGTTGCCATAGCGACCATCCGCATCAAACGTGGCAATCGCCGTACCGGGCGCAATGGTCATATTACCTTTAACTAATTCGCCCCGTTTCCATGCTGCCGTGCGCGGCATATTGGCCGCTTTTTGTGTGTACGCCACACACTGACCATTACCTACAGACTGACCGACATACGCTAACGGTGTTTTTGCGATATATGCCATGGAGTAACACCCATAGAAGTTGAATGATGACATTCTGCATCTAATGTAAAGATATGCAAATAGAGGACAAGGGCGGATTTTAAATTAAGAAAATTCCTGGCTGGCTGGGGTGTGTATTATATATTTATCAAACGGTTATATAAAAAGCGCGCCGTGATTATTGGCCGCTGGAAATGAGGACTCTGAGCCTGCCCTCCCCTGATAAAGAGCTATTAATGGCAAGCTCAGCACCCCATGACGGGATTACAGATTAGATTTTTTATCCGCTTTCGCGGGCGCGTTCTGTTTTGTCGGCGCGCCTAACGTGTGCTTAAACCAGCCGACAACATGGTCAATCACCTGCGGCTGATACCAGTGAATATCGCCATGCTCCGCCCCCTCAACCAGGACATACTCGACGGTGTCTTTTTTCGCTTTCAACGCCTGATATAACTGCGCGCTTTGCTGAGGAGAAACCAGCGTATCCGCACTGCCGTGCATAATCAAAAACGGCGGTTCATGGCCGGTAATATGGCCCATCGGACTTGCGGCAAGCGCTTTTTTCGGGTCGCTGTCGATGGTTGCCCCGGCAAAGGTGCGAAATGCCGCGCCGTGGACCAGTAACGCTTCGGTCACCGCCGCTGAGCGATGCACCTGCTGTATCTGTTCCGGGAAACCTTCGCCTATATTGAGCAAATTCGAGATGCCATAAATCGTGGCCACACCCTGAACGTCAGATGACTGCTCGGGGTAATCCCCCTTGTCATACTCTTTTTCGCCGTTGGTCGTTCCCAGCATTTGCGCCAGCCATCCCCCGGCGGAATCACCCAACACGGCAATGCGGGCAGGATCGATGTTGTACTCTTTGGCGTGTGCTCTGAGGTAACGTACCGCCGTTTTCCCGTCGACCAATGGCGCGGGGAATTTATCCGGAATTACGCGGTATTCCGCGGCGGCAACCACATAACCTGCGTTCGCCAGCGCCATACGCATCGCGATGTATTTATCGTGATTGGCCGTCATAAAACCGCCGCCTGGGAAGTAGACAATGGCCGGTTTCAGGTCATTATTGCGCGGGACCAACAGCGACATCCTGAGCTGCCTGAGCGCCACGCCATCTTTGACCTGCGAGTAAATCACGTTGCTGAATAAATCGGTCTGATCCTGTGACGGCGTGAATTTCATTATCTTTGCGCCCTCGGTTGATCCGGGTAAGGTATCGGCAGCGGCAACCGCCTGTGAAATAGCGGACGATAACAACATACAGCCCGCCAGAATAAGGGATGTTGATTTCATAATGTCCTTCTTGTGTAGGGGGATTTTTCCCGATCCTGACGCAGGATATCATTCGAATTAACCGATGAATAACGCAAGAAGTCGATGTAATTGATGCAGTAATCCGATGATTCGCACCACAAAATCTCTGGCGCGGGTGATGTCATCGGCAAGCGCGTAGCATACTGAACCAAACGCCATGCTTTCACGGGGCTAAAATTTCGCCATGAACGTGGCAAGTTATTTGAGGACTCCCTTAAGACCCTCTAACTGATATGATCAGCAGGAAAATTCTCCCGCCCCAAAAACACCGAAGGGAATGACTATGTCGTGGAGTAAGGAAATAATTTTAGGTTGCGCGGTTTTTCTTTTTTCCAGCGCTGTTTTTGCCGAAAAAATCAACTGCCCGCCTGTTTTACAGGATGGCAATAAAACATACCGAATGAATGTCGTTGATGTTTTCGTCGGGCCGCCAGAAGAAAGGGCGTCATTATTACCGGATACAGACGAAGAAATGGTATGGATACAGCAAAGATGGGTTTTACGCCTCTTGTGAATAAACCTGCGCATTGCAAGATATCGCCCGCTTAGCGGAACTGGCGATACGCCATAAACCATCCATAAGAGATGAACAGTAAATTGTTCATACTCCGCAGTGTTTCATCGCAAACAGAACGTTTACCACTCAATATTTAATCAGCGTTTAAATAAACGGTAGCTCCATAGCGCCAGAGCAGCAATTACAGCAGCCAGACCAGTCTTGATAAGCAACAGCGTGAAGACGTAATTGTTCATTGCCTCTTCGCCGTCACCCGTAACAGAAATATGACGCATAAAAATATCGTTAACCCAACGATCAGGGATCAGAAAGAGCGCAGCGATCAGCACAACTATAAACAGGATAATTTTCATCTCACACCACCGAAAGGGGGAAAGGGGATTATGCGTCGCGGGATCATAGCACAAGCAAAACGCGTGACTTGCTCGCAGCATTGTATTCGGAAAATGCGCTGATGTGCGTGATAATGGTGGTGCGGATAAGCCAATACGTGGAAAATATATGCAGATTGCATTAAAGCCACGTCCTGAAAAATACAGGAGGGTATTAGATGTTGTGGAGTAACAGAGCTCTAATGTTAAGTTCTATGTTTTTGTTTTATTCCGGGGTTACTTGTGCTGAAAAAATTGAATGCCCTCAGTCTTTGACAGAAAATAACAAGAAGTACTCACTTTATAATCTTGATGTGTTTGAGGGGCCGCCTAAAGAAATGGGATCTTTGATGCCTGATTCCGATGATTCTGCTGTATGGACATTGAGTGATTCCCAGGCTGCGGTTAAAGCTCGCAACACTTCTATGTTTCTCGTTTGTCAGTTTAAAGGCACAAATAAGACGGTTACGTTAAAAATCCCGGCCAGCGCAAAAAAATGCTCAGCATGGTTCGAAGGTAGCGCAGAACAGACACATATTGTTTGCCAATAAGCCCATCTGATTGCCAGATACCTTCTGGTTTGACAGTGAAGATGAGGTCAATACCGAAGGTAACTGGCAGAGTGGGAATAAGGCCGTTATTTCTACCTGTGCACAACAGGCTTAAAGCGTAACGCTATCACCATCAACAGGATGACGCCTGCACTCATGATGAGCCACGCGTTTGTCAGTGACGCACCGCTGTCGCGCACCATACCGGCGATTAACGGCATCAGCGCGGCAATCAGGTATCCGCCACCCTGCACGCGTGACAACAGTTTCCCTGCCTCGGCCGGCGTTCGGGCATGATCAAATGTCACAATAAGCGATAGCGGGAACAGCGCGCCAATACCGCAACCAAGCAGCAATGTTGACACAACTGGCGTGGTTCCGGGAGAAAAGACAAGACACATCAACCCTGCCAGCAACATCAACAGCACAATGAGCAGCGGAACACGGCGGTCAGGAAAGCGCGTTATCAGCGCTGAAACGGCAAAGCCCGCTACAACTTCGGTCAACGTAAGCCAGGCCAGCATATAGCCGCTGCTCCGTGCGCTCCAGCCCGCCTGGATATAGAGAGGGGGAAGCCACGCCAGTACCAGGGTATAGGCGCCTGTCCCGATGCCAAAAAATAGCAATAACAGCCATGTCCTGGATGACGATAATGTCACCTCTGCGAACACCGTTTTTTCTACCTGGCGGTGCCTGGCCCATGACAGCCAAAATATCAGGGCAAGAAGCGCTAACAAACCGGCTATTGCCAGCGTAGGCTTCAGATCAAGCCGGGTAAACAACGGCTCGGCCGTGGCGGCAGCCAGCGCCGCACCGGCCATAATTCCGGTGCTGAACAGAGACATAAACGTGCTGGCCGATTGCGCGTATTCCTTTTTTATCAGCGCTGGCATTAACGCCTGGATCATGCCGATACTCGCGCCACCCGCTAAAGCTGTACACATAAGCCCCGTGAGTGATGTGCTAAAGCCCCGGAATAAACAAGCGAAAAACAGTATGGAAAGCCCTACTGTAATACCCCGGACTGCACCGGTTCTGGCTAAAAGCCATGGTCCACTCAGCGCAACCAACCCCATCATGGCGACAGGCAAAGTGGTGAGCAGACTGAATTCCGTGGCGGATAGCCCTGCTTCACGCTGTAAAACCGGAAATAACGGTCCGATGGAAGCCAGGATGGGGCGAAGATTCAACCCGATCAAAAAAGCGATAAATGCGAACATAAAGGGCGAAGATGCTATACGTTTCAAAACGTAATCCTTTTAGGCATGTGATTGCTCCAGCAAAAAATGCGTAAGCATTTATCTTAACATTAAGATAAATGTGTTCCTTGTGTAAGATGGACCGCACAACTCGATAAATAACCCTATTTAAGGTACGAAAATGCATGACCATATCGATTTCGTTGTCAGCCAATGGGACAGCGCAATGCCTGAGCTTGACGCCTCTTCAATGAAAGTTTTTGGCCGAATGTTGAGGGTGATGAAGCATTTGGGGAAGATGCGCGCCCAGGCACTGGAACCGTTCGGCTTTCGCGATGGAGAATTTGACGTCCTTGCCACTTTGCGCCGAGCCGGCGCGCCTTATTGTCTTTCTCCAACACAGCTATATAAATCGCTACTGGTCACGTCCGGAGCGATGACGAATCGCCTTAACCATCTTGAAGAGCAAGGACTGATTGAGCGAATTCAAGATCCCGATGACAAACGCAGCACACTGGTCAGCCTGACAGCTTATGGGCGAGAGCGTATTGAACAAGCGCTTCTCGTCCACACTGAAACGCAAAACGCGATACTGGCCAACCTCTCCCAGGCTAAACGGGAGCAGCTTGAATCATTATTAAGAGAGTTGCTGCTGAGCTTTCCGGGCTGAGATTGCGGCCCTCGCTCATATCGATAATGGCCGGGTAATTAGAGGCCCGCTCATGGGCATCTCTCTTTAAGCCATCGTAAAACGGCTCTGAGGTGTCTGTTGAATTCGAGGCGATTCAACCAGTTTCCGAGCTTCATCACGACAAGAACGGGCATCTGCAAGTGTGATCGTAGGATACACACCAAGCGAGATCATTTTTGGTTTACCGGCAAAACGATAACGGAACCGCCAACTCTTGCTTCCATTAGGTTCTATAAGCAATGACAGCCCTATCCCATCTCCAGGTGTATAGGCTTTAGCTTCAGGCTTAGCGCGGCGAATCTGCATATCGTTTAAAGGCATGTGTATAGGAATCCAGGACCGAACAGGAACATATACACATTTAGTACCGGATTCGACGGGATGGCTATGGGTTAAAACGGACTAAAGAGAAACAAAAGCCTTTATAAAACAATAACTTTATGGGTGACTACGAACGTATGAGGAACTCGAAATGGTGCGATAATAGGAACAGAATTAGCCTATAACTCAATGAAAAATAAACAAATAAAAAATAAAAATTCATAAAATGCCCCCTAAAGTGCCCCCGATTCATCAACTCACGATTGACTCCAGCCGCTATCCCTACCACCAAGAATTTATAACTAAATACGAATCAACCGTTGACTAGAATGCCCATCACAAAGTCACTACAGTTCGAAAAGTCTTAACTTACATAATAAACTAACTTAAAATATATTTTTTAATAGCTAAATACTCAGCAACTTTTCCATCCCAGTGAGACTTTGAGTCCTTCATAGATTCTATAAGTTCATCGAACAAATACCCTCTGGTTTTTTTTATAATATCTCTATCAGGAATGCCATCAGGAGATATACTATGGAGGTGCATCATGATATTAAATTTCTGTGTAGTCTCAGATGAATCCTCTTTGCTACATGAATCTATGAGCGATGTTATTGTCATGTCCTTCATCTTACAAACCTCCACCAATAACTCAAATTCATCTATCGTCATGTAATATATCCTATCCTTATTAATAGACAACTCACCATATTTACTCTCAATAATATCGAAAAATTTCCCATCTAACATACCCTCGATTGTTCTTCCAGATGAAAAGTAATGATCCATATGTGTGATAATTATCAACGAATCCTTCATCGATATTTCATTGCCATTTATTTTATTTATAGCCCGAGCACAATCCTGTCCCTGAATCACCCCTTTTATAAAGCTATTACCCAATCGCTGTTTAATAACAAGAGCAGTATTAGAGTACTTCACAGTTTTATCAGGTTCAATTGCTTTCGAGTCGATATATACGCTCCCATCAACTTCCTGAACAATAAAATCTACAACTTTAGTCTTTTCTGGTATTTTATTTTTACGGTAAAGTTCAAGAATCTCACTTTCTTTGATTACAACTGAAAAAACCTCATTTAAAAGTGTTTCAATATAACTTTCCATAGTTTTCCCAAACTTATCTTTATAAGCTGAGGCAAGTTCTTTCTTTAGCAAGGAAGGAACAAGTGCAGAAAGTGAGGCTCTAAGTATATGCTTACTTAGAACCACCAATCCATTATTAGTTTGGATGAATGGCTTAGTTAACATAGGCGTGTCGAGGAAATACTCAATATCCTTTTGCTGCGGATCTCTAAATTGGCTCATGAAGCCCCTAAAATCACCGCCCTTGACTGAAACCAAATTAAGATAATTCTTTAATGTTTTAGCGCTAAAGTAAGGAACAAGATGAATTAAGAATACATTCAATGGAATTAGAGTCGATTCTTTATCATCCTCAACACATGACAACAATGCAAAGTAGGCACTTATTTTGTAATATTCATCAAGTGTAATTCCATATAACTCTCTAAAATTCCTATCAAAATACCCACCACCAAAATTAGAATACCAATAATATTGCCGTGCAAGAGTATTTAACTCTATTTTCATAGGAACTTGATATAATTTTTGGTTAACAACCATCCTGCGTACACTCAACAATATTTTATTATTATCATAAATTCCTTCAACTTCACTCTGCAGGCTATAAATTCTATTAACTATATCTATAAAATCCTTCTGCTTCATTTCAAAAGCTTTTGGTTTTGTGGATTCCGAAAATTTCCATTTCAGAGCCAAAAAACAACACCATGGGAAATTTGACATGATACCATCACCAGGATTTCTAATTACCTGAAAGTGATGATACATATTGTTAAAAAATGACTCATCGGTAAAAGACATCAACTTTTTTTTAATCGCCGTAACTTTGCCGCTATAGTTTTTCCTAGTTTTAATTTGTAGAGGGAAGTAGATTTTCATAGTCACCGCCAATTTCCAGTCATTAATGTATTATCACATTTTTATATGAATATATTTATCCAATATACAACATCGGCACAATTAACTCTTGCGCTGATGAGAGCGCTTCTGATCAATGCTAATATCTTTATACTGCTAATTGACAAAAAGATAAAGACCATAGTAAGCGCCCGGACATTTTACCGAAGCTCTCACCTAAAGAGCGTTTATTCTCATGACTAAACGCGTTATAAAGCATTTTGAGCATTTAAGGAGTCGAGCCGTCATCTTCTCACCCAATACAAAAATTCGCCCGTCATACTTGACTGGAGCGACCACACGCAGTCTAAATAAACATATCACAGACAAAAACGGCACTACACCGCACCCGCCTGCCACTTTCATATCTGTAAAATTTTTCAGTTTTGTTTTTCTACAAACGGGTAAGCCAGCCCGCGCCAGTACTGGCTCTCTGACATAAATCTCAGACTGAAAAAATTGAAACGGATTTCAGTTTTTTTCAGTTGTAGCAATTCAGTGCTTACGCCAGTTTTTCCAGATAATTGTTTCAGAAGGGATTTTTTATTTTATGCCACGATTCAGGAAGAGGCAGCACTTAACGCGAAAATAATAAACACAGTAAATTTAATGAGTTACCACAAAAAGAGACTGAAAAAGTTTCTGACCAAATAATCAGTGCCGGGCACACTTCCGGGTCCCGGCCAGTCAACATTAAGCCTGCTTTTTTGCCTGTAGCAGAAATGCCAGGGCTTTCGCGCGATCCTCTTCTGGCATGGCATCAATCAGTTCTTTTACCCTTCCCTGTCCCTTGAGGGCGCTGGGGCTGATGGTATGTGAAAAGGACACGTTCATCACAAAGGTGTGACCACATTCGACATTTGTACAGCTACAGTAAACATCTGCCAGTTGTGGATGCTTACGGTTCGTCTTACGGATTGTTGCACTGGCAAGACATTCAGGGCAGGTCATTTTCATGATGCGCATGCTGTTTCCTTCATTTATTGCCTGCCAGGAATAAAGCTGGCAGAAGTGATTACTGTCTGATTAAACGTGTAACAGTGGTAACACTGGCAACATGATTGTTTTAAAAGAGAAAAAAACGTTACCAGTGCTTTTTTATTAGTGGTAACACGAGGTAACACCTCTCAGATTGTTACCAGTGTTACCAGTCACTCTTTTTAACTGGTAACACCTGAACGCCCTGCCGTGTCTGGTTGTTACCTCTGTTACCAGTGTTACCTCATAAAAATAAGACTCGCGCGGGATTAGTCTTCTTCCGGTTCGCCAAGCACATTCGTGCTGAACTGATACACCCGCTTGAGGCCTATTTCTGGCAGGCGCATGTTTATCTGGGTACGCCCGTCCTTACCTGCTTCAAGCCACCCCGCATTAACACAAAGTCGCGCAACCTTACGGGCATCAAATCCTTTACAGATTTCCTTCCATCCCGATGGCAGAACATAAAAAGTGGTTACCGTTTCGGTATTCGTGTTTCCTTTGTCCACCTTGCGGAACCCCATCATGGCAACCGGGCGGTTTTTGTCGTCATGCCAGTCAGCAAAACGGCTGTACTGGTTGCGCGTGAAGAAATCACGTACCTGCTCCAGTGCTGCCCTGTCTTCCTGGTTTGCCGAGTGCCCGCGATCTGCCATCCATGCCGCCAGACAACGTTCAGCCGCTGCAAAGGATTCTCCTTCCGGCCAGCCCGTGATGCCTGCCCGTGTCGCCAGTTCTCCGGCCATAGCGACAAGAGCAAAGCGGGTTACAGCGCGGCCAACCTGATTCCCGGCATCTTCCGGGGTTAATTTTCGCGTGTACTCTTTCAGTAACGCCTTTGCCTGGCTGGTGACCTCCGGCAATGCGTCGGTGATATAACGCAGCCAGTCACGGAAAGGCGCGCCATGAAACTGCGCCACCCCCTGCTCAAGATGCTCAGACAGTGCTTTTCCGCCTGTAAAGCCGTGCAAATCCTCAAATACACCATATTTACCGGAATCACTGGGGATCTGAATCATCCTCACCTCAACTCCGGCATAAGTTCGTTCTCCGGCGCTCGCCGCATGTTCCACCAGTGACAGTTCACCCGTGGAAAGGAAAAGCAGATTCCAGCGGTTTGTTTCACGGACAGAACCATCCGTTCGTGCTCTGGCTTTCCCCTGCCCGTTTGCCAGCATGTAGGCGATATTCCCGGCTTCCCGCCCGTCAACTTCACGGATCTCATCCAGCATCAGCGTGGCATCATTCCGGCGACTTGCCGTACCTTCGAGCGCGTTACCCGTTGCGCGCCATGTATGCCAGAAGTCAGTTCCGCCACAGACGGATGCCGCCACTTTCATGGTCGTGGTTTTCCCGTCAGTGGATTCCCCTTTCAGGTGGTATCCACCGCCCCCCATCCCCACCAGTTGCAGCAAAGGGGCGGCAAAAGACAGGCTTACGCTGAATGCCAGGCGGGCATTCCCCACACAATAACGCCCGATATGTTGCCGCCAGTCGTCTGACGTCCCGTTCACGCGGAAATCCCGCCCCTGTACGCTCGATGTCTGGAGAATCACAGAACGCGCATCCCGTCCGATAACTTCATCCTGGAGAACATACACCCCGCCATGCCACCCGGTTTTATTCACACAGGTGACTTTGTTTTCCGGTTTGCACAGGGAGATGTACTCCATCAGGTGCGCCCGCGCAGCCCCATTAACGTTGATATACGAAAGGCCGTTAACCAGAAGTACGCGACGCAGCTCTTCACCGCTACCGCCCAGCATTTCCATCGGCATCGCCCATTTGCGGCTGTTCCCGTTCGTGTCATCCCACTCAAGAAGTCGCCCGTAATTACTGCCATCAGCATCGCTGGTAATGGCAGTCACCCGGATAGGGCTGCAAATTTTTATGTTGCGGATTTCGGTATCACCGTCTGATTTATTAACGAGTTTGTCGTACCACAGATACTCCTTTGTCAGACGGAAACCTTCCGGCAGACGGGTCAGCCCTTTGCCGTGGAGGGTCATTTCTTCCCTGAATGCCTCGCGGGCGCGTTCCAGCCCGGCCTCCTGGCGGAAATCATCCCAGTCCGCTTTATGCCGGGTTGGCGGCAGTGTCACCCATCCGCTCACAGCCTTTGCGGCCTTCTCTGCCCAGATGCGCCCGGTATTCTCCTTACCGTCGAGTAAATCGTTATCAGCAGCCATAACGATCCGCGTATCAGGCCATTTCTGCCGGATCCTCTCTGCCACCCTGACCAGATTGGTGGCCGCCACAGCGGCAACCACCCAGCCGGAGGACAGCAGCGATGCTGTCAGTGCCGTGGCAAAACCTTCGGTGATAATGACCTGCTCAGGAGGATTTGCGGGTATGTCAGTCAGTGCAATAAATGCCCCGGTAAGCTGGCTCCCCGGCAGCAGGTTTTTCTCCCCCTCAGGACTGATGAGCTGGCCACCTGTGATTACCCCGTCAATATCAGTCAGGCCAAGTAGAAGAGAGCCTGCCGGGAATACGGTTCCGGCTACCGTCACGGGATGCCCCAGCAGGGCAGTCACATGGCCAAACAGTCCGCGCGCGGTAAGATAAGGGGTCTCCCCTTGGACAGCGGTTTTCTCTAACTGGTGAAAACGTGCTTTGCCGTTCGCTTTCCGTAACGCTTCATTTCTGGCTGGCACAGCAGGTTTGTTGCCAGCTTCCGGCATGGACAATGTTCCGGCGACCATGCCAGAGACTTCCAGTACACTCTTGCCTGTAACAAGACGAATAAGATCCAGTCCGTCACCATTACCGCACTGGTTACAGAACCAGGTTCCCCGTCCTTCCTTATCATCCAGACGAAAACGGTCAGTTCCGCCGCATTTCGGGCAGGCTCCGTGTCGGTGCCCTGCCGGAACGGTAATACCGAGCGCTGAAAGGATATGCGGCCAGCGGCCACGGGCAGCAGTGGAAACCTCAGTAACAGTTTGCTGTCTCACTGGCGTTTCTCCCCTTCTTCACAACGCACAAATTCATAGCCAGCAGGCAGTTCACCATCCGGGGCACCAAAAATAATGTCGCGGTACACTTCCCGCATTTCGGTGACACCTTCCACGGACAGGCGTAATGCTTCACCCATAAAGCCAGGCACCAGCATTCTTTCAAGCATTTCAGCCGCAAGTCTGCTGCCATCTTCTGCCCCGAATTCGTCCATCCAGGGGGCTTCAATGTGAAACAGAATATTCAGGGCAACTTTTTCAGCCGTCAGAATCACCGTTTCCCCGTCTTCAACATAGACAGGCCTGCCATTCACACGGGTCATGAGGGAAATAAATGCATCAGCCACATAACGGCGTAATAGCGCGGTGCGAAATGCCGGAGACATGATTGTTTCACTGGTCATGACAGCCTCCCTGTAGGGTGCTGGTTTCTTTCACAACGCCATCGAGCAGTTCAGCAAAACAGGCAAACATAGCGGCCACGCCCTCAGAGGACACCGTATTTACGCCGGAACTGTCTTTGCCTGATAACGCATCAGCCAGAAACTCACTGGCCAGCGCAACTCTCAGCAGACGGTTTTCCCCTTCGTCGGACAGGGTGCAAGGCAAACATTGCTGATTAAGGTATTTCATGCGTTCACCTCCAGTGGCAGACGTCCGGCAAAACACAGGATGAAGTCAGCGACAAGACGCAGCCGCGCATCATGTTCATTGCATGCAGTGATGCGAACAGGAAAAGGACGCGAGGTGGAGTCAGCACGGCGAACAGCAAGAAAAAGAAAGGTAAATTCTGGTTGAAAAAAAACAGGGATCGTAGCCATAGCGGCAACCTCCTTCAGATAGCGGTTAACGCCACCACCGGAGTTTCCACGCTCACTGGTGGTAGCCCAGACGGGGGTGGAAATACCGGCTCTGAAGGATACCGGCCTGACCGAAGTCAGCCCCGCCTGAGCCACCATTACGAGATAGCTACAACGGCCAAGAAACCGCTGCGCAAGTAGCAGGTGTGCAAAGACAAAGACACAAAAAAAGACGCATGGCGCGTCTGGTGTCGCCTTCAGATTACACGGGTTTCCACGCCCGGTTGCCGATTTTGCGGCAACGTCGAAACTATAGCCTGCCGGATTAAGGCTGCGCAAGAAATTTATATCCGAATTTACTGTATTGTTCATTTTTGAAAATCCTGGCATCCTGAATATTCTTACAGGGTCTGCCACTCTGTAGGTTTCATTTTCTACCTGTGTAAGTTCTCAAAGCCCGCTTAATAATCAGCGGGCTTTTTATTTGCAGGAATATTACTCAACGAGAGAAATAGCGCTCTCATCAACAGCGGCATAGAGTTCCGGATTGCCCAGGGCATAACCTTCATTGCGAAGATATGAATGCCCATACTCACATTTCTCTTCATCAAACTCAGCGCGAAGTAACCGCGTGTTCACCTGAGTATAAATATGCAGATTGCTGAGTGTGGTCACAGCAAGGCGCTTACCGGGCATAAAGGGCGGAATAAAGGCAAAGCGTCCTGCAATGGAACTGGTGGCCATCTGCGCAGCACTCACATTTGCGGGACGATCCGCCGCATTGAACAAGCGCAGGCGTTGTTGTGCAGCCAGTTCAGCACCAACCAGCACGACAAGACGGGGGTCTTCCCTGTACGGTTCGGCAATCACATTAGTAATAAGATGGTTTGCCAGCAAATCGATATTTTTCCAGTTACCACTTTCACCCAGCGATACTGGTTCGCTAATGATTTGTTTACCCTCAGCGTATTCTTTTACCAGTGCATGCCAGCCAATATTGATATCTTCCCCTTTTTTATTTTTCTCGGGATCGGTAGTATCGGCAATAGCTACCCCATTGAAGCCTGTACGCAACATATCAAGCGAGTATGCCTGGCTAAAAAATTCGTCCATCACATCATCAAAGTTACCTGCGTTGCCCAGATTATAAATATCTGACATTTCCGCGTAAGTGATCGTCGCACTGGTATCTGTTTCAGAAAGCCAGAATTCTGTGCCATTAATCGCCACTCTTTTACGAAAACGACCATTAGCCACACGTCCGGTATGTAATTCGCTGGCACCTATATTTATAGCATTGCCAGAGATTTCGCTTACATCACGTAACGTAATCTGGCCCATCATCCAGCCAGACTCCAGTATTGAAGATCGCAGAATATTTTCTTTTTTGGGAGTCAGAAAGAAACGACGCCCTTCCTGATAAGAACTACTGGCAGCAGCTGTTAATTTCTCATGATACAGACGTGCAGCGTCCGGCTTTTCATTTTTAAAAGCAAACATATCAACACCTTTTTAATTAAATTGAGAAGATTCTTTTTTTATAATTGTCACGTTTATTTCTTTCACTGACATGCAATACATATTCATCTGCACTCACCAGTGCACGCAACAAGGAATTATCCGCATGATAATAATGTTGATATGCCTGAGATTTTAAAAGGCCACCATTATCCAGTTCATAACGATCTGTAGGAGGGATACATTTTTTAATAATCTCTCTAATGGCTGTTGTTAGTTCATCAAGAGCCTCAAGAGTAAAGCTTACAGCGTTTGCAACACCACTTTTCTGTAAAGCTCTTATTAATTCTGCTGAAACACGGGTTGCTTTATGAAACGAATGGAGCAATGGTAAATCCACCCCCTTACCGATACAGACAGCCTCAGCAACCAGTAAACCTGCAATTGACCTGAACTGAGTGACACGCTCGCTTTGTTCAGAAAAACGACTCTTCGCCATTTGATATTGGTGTTCTGCATCAGCAAGTTCTGTACGCCCCGCGTTACGTGATTTCACTTCTGAAATACTTCGACTTGCTCCAGTAGCTCGGTGAATGGCAGCGTTTGCTTCATCAACGGCGCGATTACGAACGCCTAATTCTTTCTCTTCAACTTTGCATAACTTAGAGCAACGAGAAAGTAATAAGTTAATTTCTTCTGCCGTTGCTGCGGTATCCGGAATTCTTAGCCCTGTAATAGAAGTGAGTTTTTCACCTTCGGCTCGAAGTTTATTGAGCGTAAAAATCTCAACAATACGGGATACACAAGCCGCATCAGAATGTGACTCGATAAAAGTTATAACTTCATAGTTCATAATACAGGTTGAATAGCTATCTTTTGAAAAACCAAAAGAGCTACCATTGCTTTTGCATGCATATAAATCCATCATTTAATTCCTTGAGGTGAAATTCAATTAAGTCATTCAGCTGTAGAATGACTATCTCTCCAGGCATAATAATCCCCAGCACGCCAACGTGACATTCGGCCCAACTTTATTGGCTTTGGAAACTTACCTAAAGAGATCAATCTATAAATCCATTTGTCTGTAAACAAACAATCAGAAGTTATAAATTTCATATCAACAAGTGAATCGACTGCTGGACGGCCATCAACATATGCCATTTATAATTCCTCTCTATTCATCATCCTGTGTCAACGGAGAGGATTACAACACTCTACTCAATCGTAAAAAAGGCAAGTAAGAAAAAAATCTTACCTGCCTGGGTTGTTAATTTTTTGTAAAAACTGGTTTATTGAAAATTGATGCTATTAACTTAATAATGACGGCATGTGATAATGGGGGCTGTTTTTCAATCGGCCAAAATTCCTCAGCCCTCGCAAATAATAAATCAGCCAGTGCGGTAGCATTTTCTTTCCTAAAGGAAGAGTTTTCTTTATATAAATATATCACTGCACTCAAAACTTGATTCCTTTTGACTGCATGTCTTTCTTGCTGCGCAACAGATAACGCTTCATATTTATCGTTAGAATCATCACTTCCAATTAAATCAAGATGGATTCTTTTTACATCATTCCGCTCTAAATAACCCTCACTATCATAGCCGATACCATCATCATTTTTCCAATCAACTTGTATATATTTGACAACGTCAGAATATAAATCACCAGAAGGTAAAAAAAGTGAAGGATACTCGGGAAACTGCCCCTCATAATAAATAAAATCATTCTGAATTTTAGATGGCATTGAAAAGAAACCTTTTGTACTGGCTAAAACAAGTCTTTTTTCTTTCTTTACCGAATTTATTTTTATCAAACTATGCTCAGAGATATAGCTAAACCCTTCGTAATCCTTATCCAAAGAGTCAATATGTTTAATAAAGGCATCAACATCTCTTACTTTGTGTTTTGAAAACGTAAATGGCCCAGCCATTCTTAACACAAATGGAATATTCCTTTTATTAGCGATGTAAAAAATATCTTGTTCATCACAACCCAATAATTTCGCTGCTTCACTGATACTATAGTGAATACGATGTAGTTTGAGAGAGCTATTTTTTATCATTCTAAATTAAGTCCCTAATCCATTAATAAAATCGGCATACCATTGCATCATTTCTCTACGTCCTTCAAGATATTGAGCATGGTTGTAAATACCACGGATTGAATTTTTATCAAGATGAGCTAGTTGAGTTTCAATCCACGCACTATTAAAACCTTTCTCGTGCAAAATTGTGCTCATCGTATGTCTAAAGCCATGACCAGTAACCCGCCCACCATAGCCTATACGCTTAAAAACCTGATTAATGCTAGCTTCACTCATGCACTTACTGGGGTCGTTACGTCCAGGGAACATCAGCGAATAATTCCCGGTCAGTTCTTTCAACACTTCAAGATAAGCCAAAGTTTGTTTTGATAGCGGGACAATATGAGCACGACGCATTTTCATGCGTTCTTTAGGAATTTCCCATACAGCGTTGCCGAAATCCACTTCACGCCATTCAGCGGCACGTAGTTCTCCAGTTCTCAATCCTGTCAGAATAAGCAAATGCGCACCCAATAAAACAATAGGGCTACCAGTGTAGGCATTCAGAGCCTTGAAAAATTCGGGCAGTTCGCTGGGTTTAAGGAAAGGATAATGAATGGCCTCATGCCCTTGCATTGCACTAGCGAGATCAGGAGCAGGATTATAGACAGCTCGACCCGTTACGATGGCATAGCGGAAAACCTCTCCACAACGCTGGCGAACTTTCTTCGCTTTTTCCATCGCCCCTCTTGCTTCTATCAGTCTCAGAACTTCCAGTAGCTCTAAAGGCTTAATGTCAGCTATAGGGCGGTAGCCAATATGCGGGAAAACGTCTTTATCAAATGCCTCAAGAATGTCGGAAGCATATCCCTCAGACCATTTGGGCGACTTCATCCTATGCCACTCTAACGCAACCTCTCTGAACGGGTTGAGTATCTCAGTGGCGGCGGTTAAAGCCAGCTTCTTTGCTTTCTTAACTTCACCGGGATCGTCACCCAATGCGAGTAGTTTCTTTGCCTCTTCACGTTTTTGCCTGGCATCAGCAAGAGAGACTGTGGGGTAGACACCAAAGGACAGGCGTTTTTCTTTACCGCCAAAACGGTACTTCATACGCCAGTAGCGTGAGCCATTAGGTTCGACCTGCAGATAAAGGCCGCCTCCATCTGCGAGCTTATAGCTTTTCTCTTGTCCTTTAGCAGCTTCAACCTTGCGGGCATTAAGCATCATTGGGGGCACATTTCCTAGACCGAACAGTAGATGCCCCCGATTGTGCCCCCAACAGCATGTTGATTTCAATAGATAGGGGTTGACTTCAAGCGACTGAGAACAGCGTAACTTCTATGTTTTTAAAGGGTTTTATTGAGGTGAGTTGACTTGAAAATACTAGGGGATGGTGCCGATAATAGGAGTCGAACCTACGACCTTCGCATTACGAATGCGCTGCTCTACCAACTGAGCTATATCGGCCCTGAAAGGACGGGATTCACGTCGGTGAACCACGGGGCAAAAGGTTAGATCTAACGAGGTGATGCGTCAATGCCCTTTGGAATCAAACGGCTACTTTTGCATCACCCCGCTGTTATTTACGCACGAATCGTATCGTCACCGAAACCGATCCACTTGTAGGTGGTAAGAGCTTCAAGGCCCATCGGTCCACGCGCATGCAATTTTTGCGTGCTCACAGCCACTTCCGCGCCCAGGCCAAACTGACCGCCGTCGGTGAAACGCGTGGAGGCATTCACATAAACAGCAGAAGAGTCGACCTCATTGACGAAACGGTTCGCATTACTGAGAGTACGCGTCAGGATAGCATCGGAGTGCTGCGTGCCATGCTCGCGGATATGGGCGATAGCATCGTCCAGGTCAGCAACGATTTTCACGTTCAGATCCAGCGACAAAAACTCATTGTCATACTCTTCTGCTTTAACCGGTACAACCGCTGCCGGACCCGATTGCAGCGCCGCCAGCGATTGCGCATCCGCATGCAAGGTAACGCCGCTTTCCGCCATCTGCTTGCTCAACGCAGGCAGGAAAGTGCCCGCAATATCCTGATGAACCAGCAGCGTTTCGACGGTGTTACAGGTACTCGGACGCTGGGTTTTCGCATTCACGATAATGTTCAGCGCCGGGGCAATCTCTGCCGTATTATCAACAAAAATATGGCAAACGCCGATGCCTCCGGTAATCACCGGAATGGTGGACTGTTCACGACACAGCTTATGCAGGCCAGCCCCACCGCGCGGGATCAGCATGTCGATGTATTTATCCATCTTAAGCATTTCATTGACCAGCACGCGGTCCGGGCTTTCAATCGCCTGTACCGCGCCGGCGGGTAAACCGCACTCTTCCAGCGCCTGCTGAATCACTTTTACCGTTGCCGCATTGGTGCGCCAGGTCTCTTTACCGCCGCGCAGAATCGCCGCGTTGCCGGTTTTCAGGCACAGGGAAGCCACATCCACGGTGACATTCGGACGCGCTTCATAAATCACGCCAATTACGCCGAGCGGCACACGGCGACGCTCAATGCGCAGGCCGCTGTCCAGAATACCACCGTCGATCACCTGCCCTACCGGGTCAGCCAGCTTGCACACATGGCGAACATCGTCAGCAATCGCTTTCAAACGCGCTGTCGTCAACGCAAGGCGATCAAGCAGCGCTTCGCTCAGCCCATTACGGCGAGCCTCCAGAACGTCCTGCTCGTTAGCGAGAATAATCTCGTCAGACTGTGCTTCAAGGTAATCGGCGATTTTTTCCAGTACGCGATTTTTTTCACGGCTGGAGAGCAATGCCAGCTTGTACGACGCTGCTTTAGCAGCGATGCCCATCTGTTCCAGCATACCTCTGCTCCTTAACGGATAATCATATCGTCGCGATGCACGGCGACCGGGCCATATTCATAGCCGAGAATGGAATCAATTTGCTGCGAATGATGACCGGCAACGCGACGCAGCGCGTCACTGTTATAGCGGGTAACGCCATGTGCAATATCGCGACCTTCGAGGTTACGGATGCGGATCACTTCACCACGGGAAAAGTTGCCTGTCACGCTTTTAATCCCTTTTGGCAACAAGGAGCTGCCGCGTTCCAGGATAGCGGCTGTCGCGCCTTCATCAACGGTGATTTCACCTGCCGGAGGCGCGCCAAAAATCCAGCGCTTACGGTTTTCCAGCGGTGAAGCCTGCGCATGGAAAAGCGTCCCGACCTGAACCCCTTCCATCACATCGCCAATCACACCCGGCCTGCTGCCTGCGGCAATAATAGTATCGATACCTGCACGACAGGCGACATCCGCCGCCTGCAATTTGGTACCCATCCCGCCAGTACCCAGGCCCGATACGCTGTCACCCGCAATCGCGCGCAACGCGTCATCAATACCGTACACATCCTTGATCAATTCAGCGTCCGGGTTATTACGCGGGTCAGCGGTAAAGAGACCTTGCTGATCGGTCAGAAGCAGGAGTTTGTCTGCGCCCGCCAGAATCGCGGCCAGCGCCGATAAATTGTCATTGTCGCCGACTTTGATTTCCGCCGTCGCAACAGCGTCATTCTCGTTGATGACCGGCACAATGTTGTTGTCGAGGAGCGCACGCAGAGTGTCACGCGCATTAAGGAAACGCTCACGGTCTTCCATATCGGCGCGGGTTAACAGCATTTGCCCAACGTGGATGCCGTAAATCGAGAACAACTGTTCCCACAGTTGAATCAGGCGGCTTTGCCCGACAGCGGCAAGAAGTTGTTTCGAGGCGATGGTGGCAGGCAACTCCGGATAACCCAGGTGCTCACGCCCGGCGGCGATAGCGCCAGAAGTCACAATAACAATACGATGCCCTGCTGCATGTAGCTGTGCGCACTGGCGCACGAGTTCAACAATGTGGGCGCGGTTCAGGCGGCGGGATCCGCCCGTTAAAACACTGGTGCCGAGTTTCACTACCAGCGTCTGGCTGTCGCTCATGATTTCTGCCGTTCAACGTAGAAGAAAAAAAGTAAACAGTCTTTGTAACAGGATCAGAGCCAACTTCCAACTGGCAGTTTTAACAACTTAAGAAAATCCTTGAAGGCAATCAGAAAACCTACTTACAAAACTTGACGCTTTTATGACACTACCTGTAAAACCTGCTTTGTAAAAAAATAAATAAGAATTGTCATAAAACTTTAATTCGCAGACGTTAAAACCTACGTGAATTTTTCACTCGAGCGGCGACGTTCAGCGATCTAAAGCGCGTTAATTACAATTAATCAGGAAACATAATGAAAAAAACTACTTTGGCATTAATGATGATCGGCCTTGGTGTTGTTTCTGCTTCTTCCAACGCTGCGGAAATCTACAACAAAAATGGTAACAAACTGGATCTGTACGGCAAAATCAAAGCCATGCACTACTTCAGCGATGATACCACTCAGGATGGCGACAAAACTTACGTACGTCTGGGCTTCAAAGGCGAAACGCAGATCAACGATCAACTGACCGGTTTCGGTCGTTGGGAATCTGAATTCGCTGGCAACACCGACGAAAGCAGCTCTACTCAGAAAACGCGTCTGGCGTTCGCTGGCCTGAAAGCAAAAACCTACGGTTCTATCGACTACGGTCGTAACCTGGGTATCCTGTACGATGCAGCGTCTGTAACCGATATGTTCCCGGAATTCGGCGGTGACTCTCTGACCCGTACCGATAACTTCATGACCAAACGTACCACTGGCGTGGCTACCTACCGTAACACCGACTTCTTCGGTGCGGTTGACGGTCTGAACCTGGGCCTGCAGTACCAGGGTAAAAACGAAACCGGCCGTACTGCTTCTAAACAGAATGGCGACGGCTTCGGTACCTCCCTGTCCTACAACTTTGGCGGCAGCCCGGTTACTCTGATTGCTGCGTATGCCAAATCAGACCGTACCGATCTGCAGAACTCTCAGGCACTGGGTAAAGGCGCTAACGCGGAAGCGTGGATTTCTGGCGTGAAATACGACGCTAACAACATCTACCTGGCGGCTATGTACAGCATCGCGCAGAACATGACGCCAATCGGCAGCCGTGGTTTTGCTAACAAATCCGAAAACTTCGAAGCCGTTGCTCAGTACCAGTTCGACTTCGGTCTGCGTCCGTCCATTGGTTACGTACAGACCAAAGGTAAAGACCTGGAAAACGGTTGGGGCGATCAGGACCTGGTTAAATATGTTGACGTAGGCGCTACCTACTACTTCAACAAAAACTTCTCTGCAATGGTTGATTACAAAATCAACCAACTGGACAAAGGTGATTTCGCAACTTACGTCGGTTCAAGCTACGTTACCGACGACATCGTTGCTGTTGGCGTGACTTACCAGTTCTAAGTCTCGCATAAACGCACTTCACTGAAGTACGGAACATAAAGCACCGAACGATAACCTCGTCGGTGCTTTCTTTTTTCCGCCAGTATATGCAACAAAAAGCAAGAAAGAGCTATCGAAAAACCGTCGTGAAACAGTGCATTACAGCGCGCCGTTATGCACACATGCCTGACTCAGAATGCCGTTTCCAGTGAATCGGTGACGCAATAGTCATCATCCACCAGTGGCAAATAGCGCCACTTATCAAACGCGGTACAGGGATGTGAAATGCCACAACCTACCCAGTCGCCGGGCTTTAAGGCATCCTCTTGCGGCAACAACAAATAGGCATGTTGATCGTTCACCTCGCTGATGCGCATGCCAGAAGCGACGCGAGGAGCACTACCATCCACATTTCGCACCCACAGCGGATTCGGCAAGTCCTGGTCAAAGGGCACATCGCGGCGTCCGAAATCAACAAACGCCAGGCCTGGTTCAGGGCGCGATAATACCCTCCCCCAGATCTCCAGCGCAGGCTCAAAATGATGACGGGCGCCCGGTTGGGCAAACGGCGCAATGCGGGCATATAACCCGTTATCGTGGGCCATATAGGCACCCGAACGAATCAGCGGTGTGATCGGTAGTGATAGCCTCGCCCCGCTAAAACAGGCGCTGACCACATCAAACCAGGCGCCGCCTCCGGCGCTGAGAATAATAGTGTCGCTGCTGAACAGTTGCTCCCCGGCCAACAGCGCAGCCGTCGCGATCAGCATCTGGCAATAATCGCGCACTCTGGCGATACCCGCGGCATCACGCCCCGCCCCCAGCGCGCCTTCGTAGCCCGCCACACCCACCAGTTGCAGGACCGGGCTTGCCGCAATCGCGGCGGCAATCTCCAGTGCTTGCGCGGATGAGCGACACCCCGTGCGCCCGCCACTGACCGACATCTCCAGCAGAACCGCAATGCGACTGTCGCCGAGATGCTGTTCCAGCAAACGCACTCCCTCCAGCGAATCAACATAGCAAAGGAAGCCATGGTCAGGATGCTGCTTTTGCCACTCACCTATCCAGCGAATACCGGCAGGGTCGACCAGTTGATTGGCGAGAAAAACATTACGGATACCAAACTGGCGCAGCGCGCGAACCTGCGCAGGCGTTGCCGCGCTCAATCCCCAGGCACCGCCTTCGGTGACGGCTCGACGCAGGATGGCGGGCGACATTGACGTCTTGCCGTGTGCTGCCAGCAGCACACCCTGTTCGCGACAAAAATCAGCCAACTGACGCAGATTATTCTCCAGCGCCGATTGCTTCATTAGCATCAATGGAGAAAACACGCTATCGCTGGCCAGTACCGGTGTCCCCACAGGTAACGGCGCATCGCCACGGCCTGCAACAGATTTAAAGCGTGGCGCAGGTTGCAGCGCATCCAGCAGACCGTCTGCCACCAACGGAAAATGAATCGACATAACGCCTCCGATCAATGCTCAAGAACACGCGATAAAAACTGCTGGGTGCGCGGATTTTGTGGATTAACGAATATCTGCTCTGGCGATCCTTGTTCAGCAATCACCCCCTGATCCATAAACACCACGCGGTCTGCGGTTTTGCGCGCAAAGCCCATCTCATGGGTGACCACCACCATGGTCATCCCTTCACGCGCCAGGCTGCGCATCACCTCCATGACTTCGCCCACCAGTTCGGGATCGAGCGCGGAGGTGGCTTCATCAAAAAACATAATTTTCGGCTCTACTGCCAGCGCCCTGGCGATCGCCACGCGTTGCTGCTGACCGCCGGAGAGTTGCGCCGGATAATAATGCGCGCGCTCAGCCAGCCCGACGCGCGTCAGGGCCGCCATGCCGCGTTTATTGGCCTCAGCCTCAGACAGCTTTTGCGCTTTTATCAGCGCCAGCGTCACGTTGCCGAGCGCGGTTTTGTGGGGAAACAGGTTGAACTGCTGGAACACCATTCCGACATGACCACAAATTTCCCGGCTGCGTTTATGGTCGTGCAGCGGCACATTGTTAACCCAGATTTCGCCCCCATCGGCCGTTTCCAGCCCGCTCATGATGCGTAACACGGTACTTTTGCCGGAACCTGATGCGCCAATCAGCACCAGCACTTCGCCGGGCGAAACAGCAAGGCTGATCTCTTTTAGCACCTGGGTGCTACCAAAAGATTTGGTAATACGGCTCAGCGTAATGGCGGAATTGCTCATGAGAACTGGCTCCTGGTTTGATGATGTTGAACCCAACGGGAAAGCGGAAAGCAGACAACGAAGTACAGCACGGCCACCAGCGCATAAATCACTACCGGCTGACCGATACGATCAACGATCGCCTGGCCCTGGTGCATCAGCTCCGACATGCCAATCATGCTGACAATAGAGGTATCCTTAATCAGGGAAAGATACTGCCCCACCAGTGGTGGCAGTACGATGCCGCGCGTCTGTGGCAAGATGACGCTAAGAAAGGTCTGGCGTTTTGACAACCCGAGGATCCACGACACTTCCCATTGTCCTTTGGGTACCGCTTCGATCCCGGCGCGAAAGACTTCGGCGATATAGGCCCCCTGGTAAATACTCAAACCGAGGATACCGGCGGCAAACAAATTGATTTCATAGCCAAAATAGGCCACGCCAAAGTAGATAAACATCAGGGTGATCAATACCGGCGTGCCGCGAAACAACTCGGTGTAAAGCACGGCAATATGGCTGGCGACCGGGACACGGCTGGTACGCAACACGGCGGCGAGCAGGCCAAGCAGCGTGCTGCCAATGATGGCCGCGACCGAAAGCAGCAGGGTGATCCACAGCCCCTCCAGTAGCAACGGCAACGAGGTCATTACCATATCGCTCATAGCGCATTCTCCCGTTTCAGTGGGTTAGTCAGCCATTTTTTTGCCCACCACCGGGCGGACTTTTTTACCGGCGTGACCAGTTGCGGATGAAATAAGCGGCTTCCCACCAGGTTACCGAGCCAGGAAAAGAGATTACTCAGCAGCAGATAGACCAGCGCCACCACGCTGAACGTCTGGATATAAAGCAAGGTGCGGGCGTTTATCACGGTGGCGGTGCCGGTCAATTCCGGCAGTGCAATGGCCGACAAAAGCGACGTGCCGAGCAATAGCTGGATCAGGTTGTTAATAATGGCCGGCCACACGGCGCGCGCGGCCTGGGGCAACACCACACTCAGAAAGACCTGGCGGCGTGAAATACCTAAAATCCACGCGGCTTCCAGTTGCCCTTTCGGCACCGACTGTATTCCGGCGCGAAAGGTCTCCGACAGGTAAGCACCGACGTTAATGCCCAAAGCCAGCACCCCCGCGGTAAAGGCGCTCATGGTGATGCCGAGGGAAGGCAGACCAAAAAAGATGATGAAAATTTGCAGCAACACCGGCGTGTTACGGATAAATTCCACATAGCAGTGGCTCAGCCAGCGTAGCGGCGCTACCGCCGAGGCTTTCGCCAGCGCTGCCAGCAAGCCGAGCGCGACGGCCAGCACAAACGCGAGAAGAGTAACCTGTAATGTCAGCCAGGCGGCGGCCAGGAAGGTCTCGCCGTAACTCCACAGGGTTAGCCATTGATAACTCATGCATGGACTCCTTTCTGCGGTGTAGCAGACCAAAGGGCGCTACACCGCAGGCAATCAGAATTGCGGATTCAGTGGGTAACGCGGCTTATCACCAAACCATTTTTGATAGAGCGTGGCGTTCTCACCGGACGCGTTGATCTCAAACAGGAATTCATTGAGGTAGTTCAGCCATACCTGGTCGCCCTGCTTCACACCAAAGGCGTTATATTCCAGCGGCACCAGCGCTTCGTTGGTGACCGTCAGGGTCGGATCAAGCTTGGCCTGATAAGCGAGGAAGTTGTTATCCTCAATCATTGCATCAGCCTGCCCCTGCTTCACCGCCAGAATGGCCGCCTGGGAAGAGTCGTATTCCTGAATTTTGACCTCAATGCCCATACTGCGCACTTCGTCTCCGTTGGTTGACCCTTTCACCGTAGCGATGGTCTTACCGGCCATGTCATGCGCCGATTTGATGCCGCTCTCTTTACGGACCAACATCGCTTCGCTCGCCACGACATACGGGTGAGTGAAACCGATCTCTTTGGCGCGTTCCAGGTTGCGCGTGAAGTTACAGAACACCACGTCCACTTTGTTGGTTTGCAGGTTAGGGATGCGGTTGGCGCTGGTGGTGTTCACCATTTCCAGTTTCACGCCCATCTCTTTTGCCAGCGCTTTCGCCAAATCGACGTCGTAACCATCCGGTTTGCCGTCTTTATCGTAAAAACCGAAGGGAGCGAAACTCAGGCAATCACCCACGCGTAACGTGCCGCGTTGCAATACGGTTTGCAGCGTCGATTGGGGAGCCGCACCCGCCACTTGCTTCTCTTCCGTGGGGGTACAACCGGCAACGGCCAGCAGGGCCAGCGTTCCGGCGATGATTTTTAACGAAGTTGCATTCATTGTTTTGCTCGCTTATTAAATAGAGACGACATAAAAAGCATCAGTTATTAACGGGCAGCCCTGGTGTGGGCGAATAAATAAAAATCTCAGTGTGTTATCAGATAAATAATATTATTTTCGGTCGGCGCGAAAGCATTTCATATCCACTTCCACTTTGCAGTCGACGACTAAATCCTGCACGCTACAAATACGTGCCGGTGGGTTTCCGGTAAATATCTCGCTGAAAACTTTATTAAAGGAACTGAAATAACGTGCGTCCGTTAATACTGCCGTGACGTGCACCACATCCTCTACCCTGTACCCCGCCTCGCGCATAATGGACAGGCAGTTATCAAACGCCAGGCGGGTCTGCTCAATGATCCCGCCTTCCACCACTTCGCCTTCGCGCATCGGCGTCTGGCCTGAGATATACAGCCAGCCATCAGCCTCAACGGCGCGTGCGAACGGCAGTTTTTGCCCGCCCGTACCAGTGCCGCCTTCAATGCCATAACGCTTAATCGTCATGCAATGCTGCTCCTTTTTGTTCTGAGAATCGCCATGAATACCGCGTCACAACTGTCTGGTATATCGGACTGTTATCTGCAATATCGGATAGAGCAAGATTTGCACAGGTTTTTTATTTTTGCAATATATCCCGATCAATTTAATTTTTTGTGGTGTTGTGGCGATCGCAAAATAAAAAATGAATGGGGGGAATGGCAGAATGAAAATGTTACCGGGGTCGTAATTTTAAAAAAATAATTTGTGCGCCATGCGCTAAAATGAGGCCCCAAAATAGAACAAAGAAATATAAACACCGGCAGTAAAATTTTAATTACCGGGGATGGGTTAACGACGACGCTGGGTGTATCATGCTTTTCTTTTTTATTGTCTTTACTGTCTGGCGCGACCGCCCGACTGCATCAGGAGAATTTGCTTATGCCGGACGAGAAGCCATCGCGCGCGCGCGGTGTTGACCGGGTTATCGACATTTTTCACCAGTTGCATATCGCTCGTCAGCCGATGGCGATGCGCGATTTGATCGAGGCCACCGGCGCGCCGCGCTCCAGTGTATATGAACTTGTCAGCCTGCTCAGCGAGGCCGGGCTGCTGGAAGTGGATGCCGACGGCGCGGTGTTCTTTGGCCGTGAAATGCACTATTACGGTGCAGATTATATGGCACATAACGATCTTATCCGCCGCTCACATCAGTTAATGGTTGAACTGGTCGCCCGCCATGGCGAGACGGTGCAGCTCTGTATGCTGGAGGGGAATAAGTACACCGTCGTGCTGTCGGAAAGTAATGCCCACCCGTTCAAAATCACGTCGGATATCGGCGTGCGGGTACCAATCACCTGGACGGCGACTGGCCGTCTGTTACTCAGTAATTGGTCGGACAGCGCTATTCTCAACCTTATCCCCGAAGAAGATTACCGTCTGGCGAACGGGCAAGTGCTCGATAAACAAGCCTTCCTGGAAGATATTCATCGTGCCGGACAGCAGGGCTATTGTCTGACTGAGGGGTTGTCGGAGAGTTTTACCTGCTGTATGGCGGCGCCGATTCGTTCTCGTAGCGGGCAGGCGGTCGCGGCGATCTGTTTTATGGTGAGTCGCGATACACCGGAGGAGCGCCGTCAAATGTTGCTCAAAGAGTTGATCGTTTCCGGCCAAAAACTGTCGGATTTCACCTGAGTCCGGCATGTTTTCCCTGCTCCGGCAGGCGGAAGCGCAGCCATCAACAACAACATCGCCAGTTGCGTTGAGACGTAAAAAATCCGGAATCAGCGAGCTGAATCCGGATTGTCTCTTGTCGGGGAATCTTTTTACTGCGCTTACACCGTCAGGTTAATCTCGTCAGAGAAATTTTCCGCAGGCTCCAGTTTCAGCTCCAGCGCCGCAAGGACCTCGCGGGCGCGACCATGAAACTCACGAAGCGTATGCTCCAGCCGGTCAGTCACTTCTGAATCTTTTATCTCGGTTGCTTTCCAGTTCCCGTCTTTATCGTACAGCCCAAAATGGTAGCTATAGGTAAAACGGTCTTGGTGCGCTTCCATTTCCATCCACCAGCCCCAAAATTCACGCTTCTCCGGCGCGGGCTTTACATTGACGCATACGGCCAGGCAATCAAAAAAGAAGCGATTATCGGCACACTGTTCTTCCCGAATATACGGGCCTAGCGCGGTAAACCTTTTAATGAGTTTGCTCTTGGGATGTCCACTCGGTAACGTCATTGCGATCTCCTTATGTGATGCAACTGTTTTACCAAATCAATCGAAATTAGCAATCCATTAACGCAATCTATCATTGATCCAGTCGGTAATGTCCCGCAGCGCCTTATCAAAATTGCGATAAACCGGATTAAACGGGATTTCGAGTAATTTACCATCCGCAGATGACGACGTGATTAAACGCGACTCCTCCTCCGGGCTGAACGGATCGTTTTTCCAGAAGCCAGACAGCATCGGCGTCGGGCAGCGCCGCCCCAGTAACCCCTGCGTTTTTAGCGAATAGCGATTCAGCTCAACATACAGTGACTCATCCGACGCATTGTGCATGCCAAGCCGACTGGCGAGCACGTCCATATACATCTCCGGCACACGCCCCAGTTGCTGGGGGTTAGTGAGCAGCGCATGCACAACTGGCCCCAGACAGGCCACGGCTTTCAGGCGCGGAGACTCCAGATAACCAAGGCGGACCGCCACGTTGGCACCAAAGCGGAAACCAAACGCTGCCACGCGTGTATGGTCAACCCACGGAATGTTCGGCAGCGCTTTCAGCACGTGTTGATGCAGCAGGCTCGAATCCTGGGTGAGTTTCCATTTTGAGGAGAACCCCACAGAAGGCATATCCAGCGTCAGCATGGCGATGCCTTTCGGCGCAAAATAGCGTTCATACAGGTTGTAGTAATCGCTTTGCAGGCCATCCAGCCCGCCGCACATCAGGACAGTGGGAAAAGGCCCCTCCCCTTTGGGCATATGCAAGAAGCCAATCACCGGCGAACCGCCGGGAATAGCAAATTCCATCTCTTTCATGGTGCCCGGCAGACGCTGCGCTGCTTCTTCATAGGCGCGATTCGCCAGCGCCTGCGCCTGCTCCGCCAGCACATCCCCTTTAATATGCGGATAAGCGGCGATGCTATAGAGGTTTGACGCATGCAGCCAGTGCTGGCCGCTGAGGGTGGTATCCTGCTCCTGGCTGGCTTTTTGCTGCCACTGCATAGCCTGAGTGGACCATTCGTAGATCCAGTTGCCGCCGCGATAACCGACCACCGTATCGTAAAGCTCAGGGTCGGTATGTTCCGCCGTGCTCATGGCGATCCGCGCCTGTACGTCCAGGATCTCTTTCGGATCAACACCACGCCAGATCCACATCAGTCGGTTGATCATCCGATACCAGTGGGGCGCATTGTTACCGTCAAGGGTGGATTCTACAGGCGACTGTTTGCTATGGGTAAGGCGACGCACCAGCGTTGAGGTTTCCGGGTGCTTGAAGCGGGGTTTGAACAGGGTTTCGCTGAGGTTAGCTTGTGGCATTACGCGCAGCCTCCATGAATACGTCGATGACGGTATTGTAACCTGGTGGATGCGAAAAAAAACAACGCCCGGCGATGCCAGGCGTTGTAAATAATCATAAAGAGAGGATTAACGACCAGAGATAGGCGGAACGAAGACCACGCCCATATCCCACGGCTGTTCAATCCAGGTATCCTGCGGGATGTCAATCACGTAATCGTCAACCAGCGGACGCCCGGCCGGTTTAGCGAAAATAGTGACGAAGTGCGCTTTTGGGTACATTTCGCGGATAGCCACCGCGGTGCCGCCGGTATCGACCAGATCATCAATAACGATGAAACCTTCACCATCACCCTCTGCGCGTTTGATAATTTTCATTTCGCGCTGGTTGTCGTGGTCATAACTGGAAATGCAAACGGTATCGACATGGCGAATACCCAGTTCACGTGCCAGTAATGCGCCCGGAACCAGACCACCACGGCTAACGGCAATAATGCCTTTCCACTGTTCAGAAGGCATCAGGCGGTTTGCCAGTTTGCGTGCATGAATCTGCAACATGTCCCAGGTGACGACGTATTTTTCGCTCATGTGAAGTGTCCCAGCCTGTGTATATACGGCTTAAAAAGTGTTCTACGGGGAAATAGGTTGCGCGAGATTATAGAGATCTGTCGCGCTAAAAACCAGTGTTACCGGGCCGGGCTGGCGCTTTTTACGCGACGCGTACTAACAGAGAGACAATAAAGTGGTATTCTCAAGACCATCTCGCAATCCGGCCTTGTGATTGTTCTGTAGTTTAACCCTCGGACCTGCAAAATATGCTGGCAGGCCTTTTAAAGGAGACTCATCGTGTCTGAATTGTCTCAACTATCGCCACAACCGCTGTGGGATATTTTTGCCAAAATCTGTTCTATTCCTCATCCGTCTTACCATGAAGAAGAACTCGCCGCGCACATTATGGGCTGGGCGAAAGAAAAAGGCTTACATGCGGAACGCGATCAGGTTGGCAATATTCTGCTGCGCAAACCGGCAACAGCAGGTATGGAAAACCGCAAACCGGTTGTGCTGCAGGCGCACCTGGATATGGTGCCGCAGAAAAACAACGACACCGTACATGACTTCACCAAAGACCCGATTCAGCCCTACATCGATGGCGAATGGGTAAAAGCGCGCGGCACTACGCTTGGCGCTGATAACGGTATCGGTATGGCATCCGCGCTGGCGGTGCTGGCGGATGACCGCGTTGAGCACGGTCCGCTGGAAGTGCTGCTGACCATGACCGAAGAGTCCGGCATGGATGGCGCGTTTGGTCTGCAGCCCGGCTGGTTGCAGGCTGATATTCTGATCAACACTGACTCAGAAGAAGAAGGCGAAATCTACATGGGTTGCGCCGGCGGTATTGATTTCATCACCACCCTGCCGCTCTCCCGCGAAGCGGTACCTGCGGGCTACCAGACGTTCAAACTGACCCTGAAAGGGCTGAAAGGCGGCCACTCCGGCGGCGATATTCATCTGGGTCTTGGTAACGCCAACAAATTGCTGGCGCGCCTCCTGGCAGGCCACGCGGCTGAGCTGGACCTGCGTCTGGCCGATTTCAACGGCGGTACCCTGCGTAACGCTATCCCGCGTGAAGCCTTCGCCACCTTTGCCGTTCCGGCCGATAAAGCTGAACAGTTGAAAACGCTGGCAGCAACTTATCAGGACATCCTGAAAAACGAGCTGGCGATGAAAGAGAAAAACCTGGTGGTACTGCTGGATAGCGTTTCCAGCGACAAGCAGGCGCTGACCTCTGCTTCCCGCGATAGCTTCATTCAATTGCTGAACGCCACGCCAAACGGTGTGATCCGTAACTCCGACGTTGCCAAAGGCGTGGTCGAGACCTCCCTGAACGTTGGCGTGGTCACCATGCAGGACGACAGCGTGGAAATCATCTGTCTTATCCGCTCCTTGATCGATAGCGGCAAAGATTATGTGGTGAGCATGCTGGAATCGCTGGGCAAACTGGCTGGTGCAAAAACCGCACCGAAAGGCGGCTACCCTGGCTGGCAGCCGGATGCGAACTCGCCGGTGATGCATCTGGTGCGTGAGACCTATCAGCGTCTGTTCAACAAGACGCCGAACATTCAGATCATTCACGCCGGTCTGGAATGTGGTCTGTTCAAAAAACCGTACCCGGATATGGATATGGTTTCTATTGGGCCCACCATCACCGGTCCGCACTCCCCGGATGAGCAGGTACATATCGAAAGCGTGGGCCATTACTGGACGCTGCTGACCGAGCTGCTGAAAGCTATTCCGGCGAAATAAGTCGTAGCGTCCGCACCTTTTACTGGTGCGGACGCTTTTCCTTTTCTCTTCCCGTTACGCTCTTATTTTCACGCTTATCACAGCCCCAGCACCAACTGACGTTCTAATTGCGGATCGAGCAGCGTCACATGCAAACCCACTAAACGCACGCCGCGCCCGCTGCGCCGCTCATTCCAGGTTTTCCGCGCCGTCGCCAGCAAATCGTCTTTATTTAAGCGTGGCCAGACGTGTTCCTGGGTGGTGAGCTGGAAATCGGCAAACTTGAGTTTGACTCCCTGCCGGGCAATCAACAGATCGGGTTTTATCTTTGCCAGCCGCCGTTCCAGTTCCGGATAAAGGTGTTGGTTGATAATGGCTTCACACTCTTCCCATTCATGAATGTCTTCTATCAGCGTACGCTCCACGCCAACCGATTTGCGCAGCCTGTCGCTACTGATATGTCGCTCATCAATCCCCTGACTGCGCTCCCACAACACGCGGCCAAATTTACCGAATCGTTTTAGCAACATCGCCAGGTCACTGTTCTGCACATCTTCGCAGGTACGCAACCCAAGCGTTTCCAGTTTTGCCGCCGACACCTTGCCAACGCCCGGAATTTTACTGAGTGGCAGCGTACGTAAAAACGCCGGTACATCCGCAGGGGCAATGACATATTGCCCGTCAGGTTTATTCAGATCGGAGGCGATTTTCGCCAGGAACTTCACCGGTGCAATCCCGGCCGATGCGGTGAGTTGGGTTTCGCGGAATATGGTCCGGCGAATCTCTTCTGCCATTAACGTTGCCGAACCGTGGCAATGGGGGCTGTCGGTCACATCCAGATACGCTTCATCCAGCGACAGGGGCTCAATCAGGCTTGTATAACGGGAAAAGATTTCGCGGATCTGGTGAGAGGCTTCCCGGTAGGCTTCAAAGCGCCCCGGTAATAAGGTGAGGTGCGGGCAGAGCTTTAACGCCATTGCCGTGGGCATGGCGCTGCGCACGCCATATTTACGTGCCGGATAGTTAGCCGTGCTGATAACGCCGCGCTGAACCCGGCTGCCGCCGATAGCGATAGGGATATCCCGCAGAGCCGGGTTATCACGCATCTCCACCGCCGCAAAAAAGCAGTCCATATCGACATGTATGATTTTGCGCATACGCTCACCTTATCAGATACTGGATAAGTATACAGCATCATTACCCATAATGAGAAGAGTGAGGAAAAAAGTGGGTTCGCAGTGAAAAAAACGCCCAATAGCGCTGTTATTTCTGGGGTTTTCATCAGACAATATTTAACAGGGGGACCGCTGCAAAAAACTAATTTGTAAACTCAGCGATCCGGGCTTGCGAAAAACTACCGTGATGCTACTGTGGGCGCACCCAATCCAGATTAATCTGAATTTATGGGATTCTTTTGCCGTCCTGGCAATGTGGTAACCGTTTTATCAAGGAAACAAGCAGTATGCGCAAAATCGCATTTTTTCTTGCGATGCTTCTGATGCCGTGCGTCTCGTTTGCCAGCTTATTAAGCAGCAATGGTTCAACAACGCCGATCAGCAAAGAATATAAGCAGCAGTTGATGGGGTCGCCGGTATACATCCAGATCTTCAAAGAAGAGCGTACCCTTGATCTCTACGTCAAAATGGGTGAGCAATATCAGCTCCTCAATAGTTACAAAATTTGTAACTACTCCGGCGGCCTGGGTCCGAAACAGCGTCAGGGCGATTTCAAAAGCCCGGAAGGGTTCTATTCCATTCAGCGCAGCCAGCTAAAACCGGATAGCCGTTTTTATAAAGCCATCAACATTGGTTTTCCTAACGCCTATGACCGTGCCCACGGTTATGAAGGGAAATACCTGATGATCCACGGCGCGTGCGTGTCGATTGGCTGTTACGCCATGACCGATTCGCAAATCGACGAGATTTTCCAGTTCGTCACCGCCGCGCTGGTGTTTGGTCAGGAAAGCGTGCAACTGAGCATCTACCCGTTCCGTATGACGGACGCGAATATGCAGCGTCACAAATATTCGACCTATGCGAAATTCTGGGAACAGTTAAAACCGGGTTATGACTTCTTCCAGCAGACGCAGAAACCGCCTGTGGTCTCTGTTGTTGACGGGAACTACGTGGTCAGCAAACCGCTGAGCCACGAAGTTATTCACCCGCAGTTGGCGTCAAACTATACGCTCCCCGAGACAAAATAATGCCCATTCGCCTGGCATAATCTTTTGCCAGGTTTCATTGCCCGTTAGCGGCTGGGTAGCAATCACGGTAACCACATCGTTAGGTGTGGTTTCCCGCTGAAAATCAATTTCCACATCCTGATCCAGCAGTTTCGCCACGCCAAACGGTGCCCGACGGGTAATGCAGAACAGATTGGTCGAGCAGAACGCCATGACATAACGCCCATCCGACAGCAGCATATTAAAAACACCCTTCCCACGCAGTTCAGTCGCCAGCGTCGCGATGTATTTAAATACCGCTTCCATATTGCCCGGAGTACGCGGATAGCGCGTGGTGAGTTTGTGCAGCAGCCAGCAGAAAGCTTTTTCGCTGTCGGTTTCCCCGACAGGACGAAAGTTGCCGGTCTCCAGCGATTTATACCCGGTTAATTGCCCGTTATGGGCGTAGGTCCAGTTGCGTCCCCAGAGTTCACGGGTAAAGGGGTGCGTGTTTTCCAGCGCCACTTCACCACGGTTCGCCTGGCGAATATGGGCCACCACCGAGCAGGACTTTATCGGGTACTCCTGCACCAGACGGGCAATCGGAGAGTTAAAGCTGGGTTGCGGGTCTTTAAACGTACGACAGCCTTTGCCTTCGTAAAAGGTGATACCCCAGCCATCTTTATGCGGCCCGGTTCCCCCACCGCGCTGAACAAGCCCGGTGAAACTAAAGCAAATATCGGTTGGCACATTGGCGCTCATCCCGAGCAGTTCGCACATTCAACACCCCCAAACGCCCAAATATGGAGAAGGCGTAATTGTCGCAGCCAGTTTGAACACGGACAGCGCGTAAGAACCGGAGCGTACACCGGGTACGAGAGGATTCTGAACACAGCCCTGGTTCAAACTGGCGAATAAAATAGCCTTCTTACGCTTTTACCATCTCTTTTTCGATCAGCATAATCAGGATATGGATCACTTTAATGTGGATTTCCTGAATGCGGTCGGCGTAACCAAAGTGCGGTACACGGATTTCAACGTCGGCAGTACCTGCCATTTTGCCGCCGTCTTTACCGGTCAGGGTGATGACTTTCATGCCCTGCGCGCGCGCCGCGTCAATCGCTTTAATGACATTACCAGAATTACCGGAAGTAGAAATACCTAACAGTACATCCCCTGCACGGCCAACGGCTTCAACATAGCGAGAGAAAACATGGTCGTAACCAAAGTCATTACTGACGCAGGAGAGATGGCTCACATCAGAAATCGCAATCCCCGGATAACCCGGACGGTTTTCACGATAGCGTCCCGTTAACTCTTCGGCAAAGTGCATCGCATCACAGTGGGAACCACCATTGCCGCAGGACAATACCTTACCGCCGGCTTTGAAGCTGTCAGCCAGCAGAACCGCTGCACGCTGAATGGCGTGAATATTGGCATCGTCTTTTAAAAAGTTTGCCAGCGTTTCCGCTGCTTCGTTCAGTTCGTTACGAATCAGATCCTGGTACATGAGGATATCCTTCAGTATGAAAGCAGTATGAATATAAATTCTCGCGCGCAGTTTACCGGATAGCATGGCAAGCGAGAAGCTAAAGCCATGGTGATCGTCGGGGGTTTTCGTTTTTCGTGCCACATTCCTCCCCAACAATGTGAACCAGGTTGTAATTATTTTGTAAACACATTGCTAAAAGAAATAACATCCACTACAACCATATCATCACAAGTGGTCAGACCTCCTACAAGCAAGGGAGCTTTTCTCTATGATGATTTTGAGTCTTCTCGCAACTGTTGTCCTACTCGGCGTGTTGTTCTATCACCGGGTGAGTCTGCTGCTCAGCAGCGTAATCCTCCTGGCATGGACTGCCGCGCTTGGCGCTTCAGGTCTGTGGTCCATCTGGGTATTGGTGCCGTTGGCCATTATCCTTGTGCCCTTCAACTTTGTGCCGATGCGTAAATCGCTGATCTCTGCGCCGGTCTTCCGCGGCTTTCGTAAAGTGATGCCGCCGATGTCCCGTACGGAAAAAGAAGCTATCGATGCCGGCACAACCTGGTGGGAAGGCGATCTGTTCCGCGGTAATCCTGACTGGAAAAAACTGCACAATTACCCGCAGCCGCGCCTGACCGCCGAAGAACAGGCCTTTATTGATGGCCCGGTGGAAGAAGCCTGCCGTATGGCTAACGACTTTCAGATTACCCATGAAATGGCCGATTTACCGCCAGAACTGTGGGCATATCTGAAAGAACATCGCTTCTTCGCGATGATCATTAAAAAAGAGTACGGCGGCCTGGAATTCTCCGCTTACGCCCAGTCCCGCGTATTGCAAAAACTCTCCGGGGTTTCCGGTATCCTGGCGATCACCGTCGGCGTACCTAACTCTTTAGGGCCGGGCGAACTGCTGCAACATTACGGCACCGAAGAGCAGAAAAATCATTACTTACCCCGTCTGGCGCGTGGACAGGAAATTCCGTGCTTCGCACTGACCAGCCCGGAAGCCGGTTCCGATGCGGGCGCCATCCCGGACACCGGCGTCGTCTGCATGGGCGACTGGCAGGGTGAACAGGTGCTCGGTATGCGCCTGACCTGGAACAAACGCTATATCACGCTGGCGCCTATCGCGACCGTACTGGGCCTGGCGTTTAAACTCTCTGACCCGGAAAAACTGCTGGGTGGCGAAGAAGATCTCGGTATTACCTGTGCGCTGATCCCCACCAACACCCCGGGCGTTGAAATTGGTCGTCGTCACTTCCCGCTGAACGTCCCGTTCCAGAACGGTCCGACGCGTGGTCAGGATATCTTCGTACCGATTGATTACATCATCGGCGGTCCGAAAATGGCCGGACAGGGCTGGCGTATGCTGGTGGAATGTCTGTCCGTGGGCCGTGGTATCACCCTGCCATCCAACTCCACGGGCGGCCTGAAATCGGTGGCGCTGGGTATTGGCGCCTATGCTCATATCCGTCGTCAGTTCAAAGTCGCTATCGGTAAGATGGAAGGGATCGAAGAACCACTGGCACGTATCGCGGGTAACGCCTATGTGATGGATGCCGCTGCCGCGTTGATTACGTATGGCATTATGCTCGGTGAGAAACCGGCGGTGCTCTCCGCCATTGTGAAGTATCACTGTACTCACCGTGGCCAGCAGTCAATCATTGACGCAATGGATATCGCTGGCGGTAAAGGCATTATGCTCGGCGAAGGCAACTTCCTGGCTCGCGCCTATCAGGGCGCACCGATTGCCATCACCGTTGAGGGGGCCAATATTCTGACCCGCAGCATGATGATCTTCGGTCAGGGCGCGATTCGCTGCCATCCGTACGTGCTGGATGAAATGGCCGCCGCGCAAAACAATGACGTGGATGCGTTCGACAAATTGCTGTTTAAACATATCGGGCATGTGGGTAGCAATAAGATGCGTAGCTTCTGGCTGGGGCTGACGCGCGGGCTGACCAGTTCGGCCCCGACCAGCGATTCAACCAAACGCTACTATCAGCATATCAACCGCTTAAGCGCCAACCTTGCGCTGCTGTCGGATGTGTCGATGGCGGTACTGGGCGGTAGCCTGAAACGTCGTGAACGTATCTCGGCACGTCTCGGGGATATCTTAAGTCAGGTGTTCCTCGCCTCTGCGGTGCTGAAACGCTATGACGATGAAGGCCGCCATGAGATGGATCTGCCGCTGGTGCACTGGGGCGTACAGGACGCGCTGTATCAGGCTGAACAGGCGATGGACGATCTGCTGGCCAACTTCCCGAACCGTGTGGTCGCGGGTCTGCTGCGGGTGGTGATTTTCCCGACCGGTCGTCACTATCTGGCACCGTCCGATAAGCTGGATCATCAGGTCGCTAAGATTCTGCAAACGCCGTGCGCCACCCGTTCACGTATTGGTCGTGGTCAGTACCTGACGCCGAGCGAACATAACCCGGTCGGTCTGCTGGAAGAGGCGCTGCTTGACGTGATCGCCGCCGACCCGATTCATCAGCGCATTTGTAAAGAGCTCGGTAAAAACCTGCCGTTCACACGTCTGGACGTGCTGGCAAGAGAGGCGCTGGCCGGCGGGCTTATCAATCAGGACGAAGCTGAGATCCTGACAAAAGCCGAAACCAGCCGTCTGCGCAGTATCAATGTCGACGATTTCGAACCGGAAGAGCTGGCAACGCAGCCGGTAAAAACACCGGAAAAGGTGCGTAAGCCTCAGGCTGCATAACGCCCCCTTCGAGAGACCCTGACCCCGCTTCGTGCGGGGTTTTTTATTACCACAAATTCCCTTTTTCTCGTGCTAAAGTGTAAAAATGCTGTTTAAGGGGAGCTTAAATCGTGCCTGGTTTAAAAATTACGCTGTTGCAACAACCTTTAGTCTGGATGGACGGTCCGGCCAATTTGCGCCATTTCGACCGCCAGCTTGAAGATATCACCGGGCGTGATGTGATAGTCCTGCCGGAAATGTTCACCACCGGTTTTGCGATGGAAGCGGCGAAGCAGTCGATGCCGCAAGAAGACGTTGTGGCGTGGATGCAGGCCAAAGCGCTCCAGACGAACGCGCTGGTCGCAGGCAGTGCCGCGCTGCAAACAGAGCGCGGCCCGGTTAACCGTTTCCTGCTGGTCGAGCCGGAAGGGGCTGTTCATTTCTATGATAAGCGCCATCTGTTCCGTATGGCCGATGAACATCACCATTACGAAGCCGGTAACGAGCGCGTGGTCTTTGAGTGGCGCGGCTGGCGTATTTTACCGCTGGTCTGTTACGACCTGCGCTTCCCGGTCTGGTCGCGCAATCGCGATGATTACGATCTGGCGCTGTATGTCGCCAACTGGCCTGCGCCGCGTTCGCTGCACTGGCAATCGCTATTGGTGGCTCGCGCTATTGAAAACCTGGCGTATGTCGCGGGCTGCAACCGTGTGGGTACCGATGGCAACGGGCATCATTATCGTGGCGACAGCCGGGTCATTAACCCGCAGGGCGAGGTTATTGCCACCGCCGAGCCGCACCAGGCTATCCGCATTGATGCCGAGTTGTCGATGGCCGCATTAAAAGAGTACCGCGAGAAGTTTCCCGCCTGGCAGGACGCAGATCCGTTTACGCTTGGGTGATATGACGTTCCCCTTTACCCGTTCACGTGTCCGAAGTTGACATGTCGCCATGAACATAAGGTGAACGGAATGACCATCAGAGCCGCATTTCCCCCTCACCCTAATCCTCTCCCCAAAGAGGAGAGGGGACCGTTCGTGCTCGCATTTATGTGGGGATTCCTCTGCCCCAGGGGAGAGGGAGAAAACCGGTCGTAGCCCGGATCAGGCGCTTGCGCCGCCATCCGGGAATTGTCCCCGGTGGCGCTTACCGGGGCTTCAAGATAATTCCCCCTCTTTTTTCAGGGAAACACTGAATTACATTAACGCTCTCACCGCTTCACTGTATGCCCGCAACGCGTGCGCCACATCCTGCTGCTGCACGCTCTCGGCCGGATGATGGCTGATCCCTCTGTCACAACGCACAAATAACATGGCCGATGGCCAGCGTTCCGCAATCGCGATGGCATCATGCCCGGCACCGCTTGGCAGCAACAGCACGCGCCCCTGCACCGCCTCAACGGCACCAGCCAGCACATTACGCAGATGCGTATCACAAGGTGTTGCCGCAATGGAGTAAAAAATATCGTAGCTAAAACCAACGCCACGTTCCTGCCCAATGCGCACGGCCTCATCCAGCAGGGCGTTTAACAGCGTCTCCCGCAGATCATCGTTCGGGCTGCGGATATCCAGCGTCAACGTCACCGCTCCCGGGATCACGTTCACCGCACCGGGCTCACACTGCAGCGTACCGACCGTTGCCACCAGCTCCGGGCCAGACTCCCGCGTTTTTTGTTCAACAAACCCGATCCACTGGGCGGCGGCGGTCAATGCATCGTGACGATGGCTCATCGGCACGGTGCCCGCATGCCCCGCTTCCCCGCTAAACCGACAGGTCAACCTGCGCGCACCGTTGATCGCGGTGACCACGCCGAGCGGCAGATCTTCTTGCTCAAGTACCGGCCCCTGCTCGATGTGCAGCTCCAGATACGCGGAAAAATCCTCACGGGCACGTTCCGCCGTGGCGATACGCGTGGGATCCAGACCGGCATTGACCATCGCCTGCGCCACGCTTATCCCCTGCGCATCTTCACAATCCAGCCAGCTCTGCGGCCAGGTGCCGGTCAGCCCCCGGCTTCCTAACAGCGTGATGTTAAAGCGCGTGCCCTCTTCATCAGCAAACCCGACGATCTCAATGGCCTGTGAACCACGCAAACCCTGACGGTGCAGCCAGTCCACCACTTCGATGGCAGTCAGCACGCCGAGCATGCCGTCGTAGCGTCCGGCGTCACGAACGGTGTCCAGGTGCGATCCGAGCAACACCGCCTGTGCACCGTCGCTTGCCGCTTCGTAGCGTCCGCAAATATTGCCTACCGCATCCTGCCAGGTGAGCATTCCCGCATCCTGCATCCACTGCGCCACCTGCGCGTTTGCCCGCAGATGTTCGCAAGAGAGGTAAACCCGGGTGAGTTGACCCGGCGTTTCACTGATCTCTGCCAGCGCATCGCAACGCGTCATTACCCGGTGCGCAGCGCGGTCAGCCTCATCGGCAGTCATCATCATGCCACCCCTTCGTAGACATCCCAGGCGGCCTGCATTCCCGCGCCCTGTACAGTGCGCAGGCCCAGACGGTTAAGCACCGCTTCCAGAGCTGTGAGGGTTTGCAGCACACAATCTTTGCGCGCGTTATACCCCATAGTGCCAATACGCCAGATTTTGCCCTGTAGCGGGCCAAACGAGGTGCCGATTTCAATGTGGAAGTCATCCAGCAGGCGCTTACGCACCTCTTCACCATGCACAACCGATGGGATCATCACCCCTAGTACGTTATTCATCTTGTGATGAATATCGCCAAACACCTCCAGCCCCATTCCCTGGATCCCCGCCAGCATGGCGCGACCATGTAATTCGTGGCGGGCAATCAGCGCGTCCATCCCCTCTTCCAGCATGATGCGTGCGCACTCACGGGCGGCGAACAGCATGCTGGTGGCTTCGGTATGGTGGTTCAGGCGTTCAGGTCCCCAGTAGTCCATCACCATGCCGAGATCGAAATAGTTGGAGTAGATCATCTCGTCATCGCCGTCCTGGTGCGTATCGGTACGGATCCCCTGCTCCACGCATTTGCGTGCGCGAATGGCCTCTTCCATTTGTGGGCTCAGGGTGATGGGCGAACTGCCCGACGGACCGCCCAGGCATTTCTGCAAACCCGCGGAGACCGCATCCAGCCCCCAGGCATCGGTCTCCAGTGCGTTACCGCCGAGCGATGCGGTGGCATCGGTATAAAACAACACGCCATGACGGCGGCAAATCTCACCCAGATTTTCCAGCGGCTGCAGCATTGTGGTAGAGGTATCACCCTGCACCGTCAGTAACAGGCGAGGCTTAACACGCTTGATGGCGTCTTCAATCTGATCGGGCGTAAAAACGTCACCCCAGGGCACCTCGATGGTGTGTACTTCCGCACGGCAGCGACGGGCGATTTCACATAACAGATGCCCGAAACGGCCAAAGACCGGTACCAGCACCTTGTCGGCAGGGCGGATCGCAGAGACGAGGATCGCTTCGATCCCGGCGCGCGAGGTGCCATCTACCAGCATGGTCCAGCGGTTTTGCGTGCGGAATACCTCGCGGTAGAGGGCCATTACCTCATTCATATAGCCGGTCATAACCGGGTCATACTGCCCCACCAGTTGGCTCGCCATGGCACGTAAAACGCGCGGGTCGGCGTTGATAGGTCCCGGCCCCATCAGTAAACGGTGGGGTGGGTTAATTTGCGCAGAGTGCTGAGAGTCGAACATGGACACATCCTTTGGTATACAAAAGTGATCGTCATGAAACAAAAGATTCTTGGTTATGCTTTCTGCAACTAATGTGCCACAGAGGAAATGAAGACACCAGCCTGCTATTGCGCTGATTTCGTCCTTTTTCAGCGCGGATTAACGTTATCTGCCCGCACCATAACGATCCCCTGAACGGGTGCAAAAGCACCAATGCAGTGCATCATCGTTGCTCCAGTTCGTCGAGTTCTGTATACAGCGATGCGATGTTATGGATACGTTGACGTCCCTCCGTCAGGGCGCTGTGTAGTAACGCATTCGCCAGTAAATTCACCAGACTCATGGCACTGCTGTAGCTATCGAACGCCGATACGCTGTCGAGCGGCAGGCCGAAGTGCCAGCGGGCAAGCGTGGTAATGCCCGCCGCCTGCGGTTCGCTGATGGCAACAGTCGGCACGCCCTGTTTGTGCAGCGCTTCCAGTACCGGGCGGATAACCCGTGGACGACGGCGAAAAGCGACCACCACCACCACATCCTGCGGGGTGATATCCACTAACTCTTCTGCCAGTGTCTGCCCCGGCTGAGGCATCAGACTGACCTGACCACGGATTTGCATCAGTTGTTGGCGCAGATGCAAGGCCACCGGCGCGCTGTTACGCAGACCAAGAATAAAGACGCGCTGCGCTGCGCCCAATGCCTGTACCACATCGGCAAACTGCACGGCATCCAGCGCATTCACCCACTGGGTCAGGTTCGCCATCTCCTGCTTGTAGTGTCGCGCCAGCAAGGTGTTGCCCTGTACGGCATCGCGGTTTTCCGTCAGCGGCATGCCGCTTTGGCGCAGTGTACGCACCTCGTCGCGCATCTCTTTGAAACGATCATAGCCAAGCCGTTTAAACAGGCGGCTGACAGTGGCTTTTGACACGCCGCTCAGACGGGCCAGTTCGGCGCTGTTGTAGCTCATCAGGTCATCAAAATGATCCATGATAAATGAGGCAACTCGCTGTTCTTGCGGGGATAATTCGTTATAGCACTCGCGTAAGCGCGTATCTAACTGCTGCATAGACCCTCCTGCAACTTTCGTTTCACATTAAGCTGACACAGTGAAACGCTTGTCGTCAATCTGGAACAGCTCTTGCTTAGCTCTCTGACTTACCCGAACAAAGAGAGCATGACGATGCAAAGTAATGTTGCCCCTTCCGGTATGGCGGTAACGCCCCACCACCTTGCCAGCGAATCGGCACTATCGGTATTGCGCCACGGCGGCGATGCGATTGAGGCGATGATCGCCGCAGCCGCCACCATTGCGGTGGTCTATCCCCATATGAATGGCATCGGCGGCGATGGTTTCTGGCTGATTGTGCCGCCCGAAGGCGCGCCCCTCGCCATTGACGCCAGCGGCGCCGCCGGGCAACTGGCGACACGTGATTTCTATAGCGGGCATAGCCATATTCCCCATCGTGGCCCGCTGGCGGCGCTCACGGTTCCCGGCACGCTGAGCGGCTGGGACGAGGCGCTGAACGTATCAGCGTCATTGGGCGGCGGGCAATTACCGCTCTCCCGCCTGCTGGCCGATGCCATCCGTTACGCCAGCGAAGGGATCCCGGTAACACAGTCGCAGGCCAGCGCCACGCAAAGTAAATACCCGGAACTGGTGGATGTGCCGGGCTTTAGCGAGACCTTTCTAATTCAGGGCGAAGTCCCACAGGCGGGCAGCCGTTTCTGCCAGCCGCGCCTCGCCCGCACATTAACCCGTCTCGCCACCGACGGACTGGACAGTTTTTATCGCGGAGCGCTCGCCGATCAGATGGCGGCGGAAATGAGCGCGCTCGGCCTGCCACTGACCGCTCAGGATCTGGCGGCTCATCGTGCCCACCGCCGGGTACCGCTTCGCCTGAGCCACAGCAAGGGCGACATCTTCAATATGACGCCGCCAACGCAAGGGCTGGTGTCGCTGGCCATCCTCGGCATTACCGACCATCTGGATATGGCGCAGGCCAGTGAAGTACAGACCATTCACCGCATCGTCGAAGCAACCAAACAGGCCTTTGGCCTGCGTGATCGCTACATCACCGATCCACGCCACGTCACGCTGCCGGTCCAAAGTCTGCTGGAGCAGGCACCACTGCAACGGCTGGCCGCCAGCATCGATGACAAGCGGGCCGCCCCCTGGGGCAAAGGCAAAGGACCGGGGGATACCGTCTGGATGGGTGTGATGGATAAAAACGGGCTGGCGGTGTCGTTTATTCAGAGCATTTATCACGAGTTCGGTAGCGGCGTGGTGCTGCCAGAGAGCGGCGTGCTGTTACAAAACCGGGGCGCGGCATTCAGTCTCGACCCGGATCATTTGCTGGCGCTGGTGCCCGGTAAACAACCGTTCCACACCCTCAACCCGGCGGCGGCACGGCTGAAAGATGGCCGCACCATGGTCTACGGCACGATGGGGGGCGACGGGCAACCGCAAACGCAGGCCGCCATATTTACCCGCCACGTGATGCAAAACATGCCTTTGCAGGAAGCAGTATGCGCCCCCCGCTGGTTGCTGGGCCGCACCTGGGGGCAAACGTCCGATAGCCTGAAGCTGGAGGGGCGATTCAGCGAGGCCACGTATCAGGCGTTGCGTGACCTGGGCCATGACGTTGAATGGTTGCCGGGGCTGAGCGAAGCCACCGGGCACGCCGGGGCGATTGTGCGTCATCCCAACGGGATGCTCGAAGGGGCATTTGATCCACGCAGTAACGGCAGCGCGGCCGGTTTTTAAGGAGTCATTATGAGCGATAACAAATTCGACTGGCCGACATACATCCGGTTGATGGAACAACTCCTGGCGGTACCGCTGGACGATGAACGCCGGGCCGAACTCGAAGTTCAGCTCACCCGCATCGCGGCCATGGCGCAGCCGCTGATGGCTTTCCCACTGCCGCACCGTCAGGAAGGCGCAGGAGAATATCGGCTATGAGCTTATCCATTCGGGACATTCAGCAAGGACTGCGTAGCAAAACCTTTAGCGCGCGCGAACTGGCACAGCAATCACTGGCGCTGATTGAACAGGCTAACCCCGGCATCAACGCCTTCACCGGCGTAACGGCGACGCGCATGCTCACCGAAGCCGCGCACATCGACGCCCGGCGTGCTGCGGGCGAAACCTTGCCTGCGCTGGCAGGCGTACCCTATGCGGTGAAAAACCTGTTCGATGTGGAGGGGGTTACCACGCTGGCGGGGGCAAAGCTGTTCAGCACTCAGCCCCCCGCAACAAAAGATGCATTCGCCATTCGCCAGCTTACGAATGCGGGTGCAACGCTGGCCGGCACGCTCAACATGGATGCCTATGCCTATGGCTTCACTACCGAAAACAGCCACTATGGTGCGACGCGTAACCCGCGAGACCTCACCCGGGTGGCGGGTGGTTCATCGGGCGGCTCAGCGGCGGCCGTTGCTGCCGGGATGGTCAATTTTGCGCTGGGCACCGACACCAACGGTTCTATTCGCGTTCCCGCCTCGCTGTGCGGCGTGCCGGGGCTAAAGCCCACCTTTGGACGCTTATCGCGCAGCGGTAGCCATCCGTTTGTCGCCAGTCTGGATCACATCGGCCCGCTGGCACGTAACGTGGAGGATTTGGCCTGTGTCTATGACGCGCTCCAGGGACATGACGTGGAAGACAACTGGCAATCACCACACGAACCTGCCGCCACGCTGCCCACGTTATCCAGTACGGGGGCGCTACGCTGTGCCGTGCTGGAGGGCTATTTCACCACCTGGTGTAATGCTGATGCCCGCGCCGCCGTCAACGTAGTGGCACAAGCTCTGGGCGCAAACCAGACGCGGGTATTGCCGGAAGCGGAGCTGGCGCGTTCAGCCGCGTTTTTGCTTTCTGCGGCAGAGGGGGGTAACCATTATCTTCCTGCGCTACGAACGGATGCCGATACGTTTGAGCTTAACTCCCGCGAGCGCTTGCTGGCAGGCGCAATGACTCCCTCGGCCTGGTATACCCAGGCACAGCGTTTTCGTGCCTGGTTTCGCGATAAAACGCTACCGCTGTTTAACGATGTCGATCTGCTTCTGGCCCCGGCGACGCCGTGCAGCGCAACGCCAATTGGCGAGAACACCATGCGCATTAACCATACCGATTTACCGATCAAAGCCAGTATGGGGATGCTGACGCAGCCCATCTCGTTTTTAGGCCTGCCGGTGGTGACCGTGCCCGTAAAAACCGCCTCGGGCTTACCGATTGGCGTACAGATTATTGCCGCCCCCTGGCAGGAGTCACGCTGTCTGCAGGCGGCGTGGAGACTGGAGCAGGCGGGCATTCTTTACCCACAGGAAGCATGATGAACAGAGACAATATCGACCGTCCGACAGTATTAAATGAGGTCACCGCTGCGTTTTATCGTTATGAGCAGGCGCTTATCAGTAATGATGTGGCAGTGCTGGATGAGCTTTTCTGGGCGGACCCGCGCACGGTGCGCTACGGCGCAACAGAGAATTTGTACGGCATTGAGGCGATCCGCGAGTTTCGTAATGCACGCCCCTCAGCGGGGCTGGACAGATTGCTGCGTAATACCACGATCACCACCTACGGTGAGAATATGGCAGTCGCGAGCACGGAGTTTACGCGCGAGAACAGTGAACGGGTGGGCCGCCAGATGCAGACCTGGGTGAAGTTCCCCTATGGCTGGCGGATTGTGGCGGCGCATGTCAGTTTGATGGGGTAAAAAGGAAAGATGGGTGCGGCTGGATGCCCTCCCCCCTGTCCTCTTCCACAGGGAGAGGGAGAAAACCCCTCTCTGCTCGCATGGAAAACATTGCCCGGATAAAGTACCTGCGCCGCCATCCGGGAATTGTCCCCGGTGGCGCTGCGCTTACCGGGGATACAGGGTGCCCCCTCTCCCCGGGGGCTGAGGAATCCCCAGTAATCTTACGTCTTACAGCGATAACGCCGCTTAATAAGAATAAAACAATGACAGCGATGACAGGGTCCGGCTGAAAATCGATGAGGCGTTGCGGCTGACCGGGGCCGCCCGCAGGGAAGCGGGCGGAGGGGATAGCCTGCAAAGACGCAGGCTGGTCCCCGACCCGAAAGTCAGACGACATAAGCATCATGGACCGCGCCAGCGGCGATTTTCCTGGCCGGGAGCCCGGGTCGCCAGGGTGGTGGCGGTGAGCCACCCTGGCACGTTCACGGGTTCTGTCGCGACAGAAAAGCAAGGAACATAAGGTGAACGGAATGACCATCAGAGCCGCATTTTCCCCCTCACCCTAACCCTCTCCCCAAAGAGGAGAGGGGACCGTTCGTGCTCGCATTTTGTGGGGATTCCTCACCTTTGAGGGAGAGGGCCGGGGTGCGGGGATAAACTCACACCGGAGTATACGGATGCGTCTTTACCCAGTGCTCGGCGATATCCTGACGGCGGCAAATCCACACACCTTCGTGACTCTGCACATAATCCAGGAAACGCTGCAATGCGCGGAAACGGCCGGGGCGACCCAATAGCCGACAGTGCATGCCAATCGACATCATCTTCGGTGCCGTTTCACCCTCTTCATACAGCACATCAAAACTGTCTTTCAGGTAGGTATAGAACTGCTCGGCGGTATTAAAACCCTGCGCGGTGGCAAAGCGCATATCGTTCGCATCCAGCGTATAAGGCACAATCAGGTGAGGCTTCTCGTCAACCGTTGTCCAGAACGGCAGGTCGTCGCCGTAGTAATCGCTGTCATACAACAGACCGCCCTGCTCCACCACCAGCTTGCGGGTGTTCGGGCTATCGCGCCCGGTATACCAACCGAGCGGCGCTTTGCCAAACAGCGTCGTGAGGATCTCCAGCGCCTGCTGCATATGCTGACGCTCGGTCTGGATATCCATATTTTGATAGTGGATCCAACGCCAGCCGTGGCTCACCACGTCATACTCCGCGGCGTTGATCGCAGCGACGATCTCCGGGTTACGCGCCAGCGCCATTGCGATACCAAACACCGTTAAAGGCAGGCCGCGCTTCTGGAATTCATTGTGGATGCGCCAGAAACCTGCGCGGGAACCGTATTCATACAGTGAGTCCATCGACATATGTATTGCCGGGTAACTCGCCGCACCAATAATGTCTGACAAAAACTGTTCAGAACCGGCGTCGCCATGCAGGACGTGGTTCTCGCCGCCTTCTTCGAAATTGAGGACAAACTGCACGGCAATGCGCGCCCCTCCTGGCCATTGCGCATGAGGGGGTTTTCCGGCATACCCTGCCATATCGCGCGGGTAGTTATCGGTAAAGTGCCAGACAGGCTTGTCCGTATCTGAATGCATGCTGATTCGACCTCATTTTGGGGCCGCTTTCAGCTCAGCATTTCAAAGCATCCTGAAAGCGGCTTTTTATTGGGATACGCCAGATCGCCGTACTTGCTGGTACCAAGCCCCAGTGCCAGGAGGGATTCCACCATTTTCACCGCTGCCGTGACGCCATCGATCACCGGAATACCCAGCTCCTGCGTCAGCTCGCTGGCAAGGTTCGCCATCCCGCCACAGCCGAGAACAATAGCGCCGCTATTATCTTCCCGTTTGGCTTGTATACAACGCTCGCGTACTTTCTGCTGAGCAAGACCCGTGCCATCTTCTAACGCCAGTACCGGTAAATCGATCGCATGCAGTGCGGCGCAGTGATGCCCAAAGCCATATTGCTGCAGTAAATGACGGGCGATGATCAGCGTGCGCGGCAACGTGGTGACGATGGAAAAACGCGTCGCGACCAGCGTGGCGACATGCATCGCCGCTTCGGCAATTCCCACGACCGGCCCGCTTGCCAGCTCGCGGGCGGCCAGCAGCCCCGGATCGCCAAAGCAGGCAATCACATGGCCTTGCGCCCCCTGCGCCATGCCTTTTTTTATCTGTTCCAGCACGCCAATGGCGGCAATCGCCTCATCAAAATGCCCTTCAATTGATGCCACGCCCTGGGTCGGACAACTGTCGAGGATCGTCGTACCCGGTGCGGCGACACTGCGGGCAGCACTGGCAATGGTGTGCGTCATTTCCGGGCTGGTATTGGGGTTGATCACCTGTATACAGAATTGTGTCATGCCTGTTCTCCTGGCGCGCCAAACAGGCGGGCAAAATCGGGGAGGATGTCGCCGCCGCGCTCAAAGCTGAGGCTTGAGACAATATGATCGAAGTGGTGGGCCATAGCATGGCTCAGCGCCGCGCCATCTTTCTTACGCAGCAGTTCGATGAGCCTGTCGTGGTCGTCGCAGCGGCACCCGCGCTGCCAGGGGGCGCCCCAGGCGGCAATCACCAGCGACGAACGTTGCGCCAGCGTGGTCACAATATCGGTCACTACGGCATTGCCAGAGATAGCCTGCAACTGGATATGAAATGCCGCGGAATAACGAATCGCCGCCGCGCCATCGTGGTTCTGATGCGCCTCTTCTTCCTGCGCGATGATTTTCTCGAGCCCAGCAATATGTGGCGGCTGTAGATGCTCAAGAACCTGCGGCAGGTTGGCACACTCGATCATTTTGCGGGTAGAGAAGATCGCTTTCGATTCATCGATATCCGGTTTGGCAACGAATGCACCACGTCTGGGCGTCATCGTGACCATTTGCACCGTCGCAAGGCGCGTCAGGACCTTGCGGATCCCCGTGCGGCTAACGCCAAACACTTCGGCCAGGGCTTCTTCGGGTAATTTGCTGCCGGGCGGTAATTGATGTTCGACAATGGCGGTCATCAGCGACTGCCAGATGAAATTTTCTTTATCTTCCAGATCTGCTGGGGTCTGTAGCCCCGTTGGCTGCTTCATTGGGAAATTCCTTTGTTACCTGGTTCTTATCTTTTTGTATACATCATTAAAATATTTTGTATACATAAAATTAAAACCTGGCCTGGTTCATGCAATACAGGATGGCAGACATAACGTCACAATCTGTATTCAGAGGAGCAGATTCCATGCCAAACCTTGAACCAAATTACAAAGACAGTTACAGCCCACGACTCACTAACAACGATTTGGCCCCGACGCGCGACCAGAACTGGACGTGGTACAACATCTTCTCTTTCTGGATGTCCGACGTTCATAGCATGGGTGGATACGTGGTCGCGGCCAGCTTCTTTGCGCTCGGCCTTGCCAGTTGGCAGGTATTACTGTGCCTGTTGCTGGGCATCTGTATTGTGCAGTTGTGCGCAAACCTTGTTGCCAAACCAAGCCAAATGGCTGGCGTGCCCTATGCGGTTATCTGTCGCCAGGCATTTGGCGTGTTCGGTGCCAATATTCCGGCCGTCATCCGTGGTCTTATCGCCTTTGCCTGGTACGGTATACAAACCTATCTGGCCGCTAACGCGTTAATGCTGGTGATGTTGAAATTCTGGCCTTCTCTGGCCCCGATGACCGAAGGGCATTTCCTTGGTCTGTCGCATTTGGGCTGGGTCTGCTTCGGCATTATGTGGGTATTGCAGGCACTGGTGTTCTGGCACGGGATGAGCGCGATTAAACGCTTTATCGATATCGCAGGCCCGGCTGTCTACGTGGTGATGCTGGCGCTGGCGGTGTGGATCCTGTCGCAAACCGGCTTTAGCGGTATCTCGTTTACCCTTGCCAGCAAAGAGCTGACCGCGGGCGAGCAAACCTGGCAGATGATTACCGCAACGGCGCTGGTGGTTTCTTACTTCTCCGGCCCACTGCTGAACTTTGGCGACTTCTCTCGCTACGGCAAAAGCATGCAGGAAATTCGTCGCGGCAACCGCTGGGGCCTGCCATTTAACTTCCTGCTGTTCTCCATCGTGACCGTGGTGATCGTGTCAGGTACACAGTCGCTGTTCGGCAAAATGATCACTGATCCTATCGAGACCGTCAGCCACGTGGGCAATAGCCTGGCCATGGCAATTGGTTTGCTGACCATGATTATCGCCACCATTGGGATCAACATTGTGGCTAACTTCGTCTCCCCGGCGTTCGATTTCTCAAACTGCTCGCCGCAGAAGATCAGCTTCCGCACCGGCGGGATGATCGCCGCCGTTGGCTCCGTGCTGCTGACGCCGTGGAACCTGTTCCAGTCACCGGAACTGATCCACTACACGCTGGATGTGCTGGGCTCCTTTATCGGGCCACTGTTCGGTATTCTCCTGGCGGACTTCTACCTGATTAAACGCGGGAAAGTGTTTGTCGATGATCTGTTTACCCTCTCCCCGAATGGGCGCTACTGGTACAAAAACGGCATCAACCCGAAAGCGGTTGCCGCACTGGTGCCATCGGTCGCCGTGTGCCTGGTAATCAGCTTTATTCCGTCACTGCACGAAGTGGCGAACTTTAGCTGGTTTATCGGTGTGTTCCTGGGCGCAGGCAGCTACCGCTGGATTGCACGCCACGATCGTGAAGGGGTTAGCGAAGGGTTTGCTCCGCGTCGCGCAACGGCGAAAGAGTAAACGCATCAGGCCCGGACTGGGGTGGTCCGGGCCTGTTGCTGACAGAAGATTAAGAAGAAAACAGGCAACGTCTACGGCGTCTTATCCTCCCCTGAGTTGTTCGCACGAGGGTTGCTTAACAGGGCATAGCGGTTGAGCAACTGTTGAAATCGGGTCTCGATTTGTACGATCAGCGCAGGCGCCACCTCCCCCGATCGCGTCTGTTCATCCAGTTGCCGAAGCAGTTCTTCCAGCGGTGGCGTTTGCAGGGATTGGCGAATCGCGAAAACGGCTGATTTCAGTTCCGATGCGGTTAAATATTTCCCTTTACGTTCATCAAGGGTATCCAGTTGCTGAGAAAGACGCTGCAACTGCTTCTGTGCCTGCGCGTAATGAGACAGCTCAGAAACCGGCAGCGCATTGCGCTCTCGTTCCCGTAAATCAGGTTGATTCAGAAATGTCCATACCCCAACCCCGACACCGCTCAAACACACTGCGGTCATCATTCCGGCAAAAAACATCGGCCATGAACGTCGGGATGGTGTGACCGTTGTCTGCCGCGCTGGCGGTGCGACACGTGGCGCAATCTCTTCAGGTTCGGAGGGCGCTATGGCGCTTGCGGTTATCGGCGTTACGCCTGCTTCTGTCTCCTGCGGCGTGAGCCGCTCCAGTCGCAGCGCGACATTACGCAACTGACCGGCAACGATATCCATTCGGGTCAGATGCCAGAGTTCGCACTGACGCAGTACTTTTTCAAGTTCAGCCAGGTATTGCTCACAGCGATAGACCCGCGCCAACGCTTGATACTGAACCTCCATTGTCCGTAGCGACTGCTGTATCTTTTCCGCCAGCCAACTGAGCAGAGTGACTCTTGAATGCACCTGCACGGGCCAGAAATCGCCCCAGTGGCACGTCATCAGTGTCTGTAACGCCTCCAGCCCTTCGGTCATACCCACCAGCCCCTGCTGCTTTGTTCTGGCCAGGATGTAACAGACCAGTGTTTGCAGCTCCACGCCATTTTGTCTGAACAACGCCAGACACAACGATTCGACCCGACGCCAGTCCACGTCCGGGCGCGCCGGATGGGTGAGTTTACCCATTTCGGCCTGTAATTCGCCCGCTTCGCGAAAGGTACAGGGATCGCCACCCACACGAAACTGGCTGATAAATAACGAATGGTCCGTCATAGGTTATGCACGCTCCTGTTGCTTAAGATGACGCAGGACTATCCGCCCTTCCGGCGAGAAGACCCCGTCAAAACGGATCCATCCCCTGGCGGGAAGTTCGGCATGAATCAGGTAATTCAGATGTCCGGGACGCGGTTGCGGCAGTAGCTCCACGCGGAGCTGACTCAGGCGAGGTTCATAACGGCGCAGCGTCTCCTCAATCTGGTGTATTAACCCGTGAATACCCGCCGTCATTCCCTGATGTATCACGCTAAGATCCGGTAACCCGTAATCCGGCAGGTGCGCCAGCGTACCCGCCCGGCAATTGATAATGCGCTGCATGTTGTCCATCACGGAAAGGATAAGTTGGTCCCGCTCGCCGACCTGTTCCAGCGGTAATTCGCCACTGAAGCCAGACATCAACATTTCGTATAAAGAAGGAGTCGGCATGGATTAATTGTCCTGCACAGGAAGCAGCGTTAACTGGCTGCGCAAAAGCTCGATAGTGCGGGGTTTATCCGCATCCAACTCGTCCCGTTTCAGGATCAACCGCCAGCTATTACGCGTTTCATCAGGCTGATAAAACTGCCCGGCAATGGCAATAAACTGCGTCTCTTTATCGAGCGGCACATCCAGCGAAACCGCACCCCCGGGTTTCATCCAGACTGAATGTTCCGCCAGAACATCGCCGTTGAGTGCCGACTCTTCCTGCATGAGCAAGGTGTCGTAATCTGCTTTATCAAAGCGGGCGCGCGATGTGAGTTGCCAGACATGCACCATGGTGGAAAGCGGCGTGTCTTGCGCGTCCGTGTTGAGCGCGCCACGCGAGATGAAATCCAGATGCAAGGTATGGATCTGTTTATAGAAGATGGCGCTCGCCATACTTTTCGAGCCCTCAACCACCTTTTGCCCCAGCCCGCAGCCTGTCAGGAAAACCGACAACGCCATCGCGCAGGCCAACGCCCGGCGCTTACAGTGGATAATGAACATGCGTGATTCTCTCCCTCTCCCATCGTGTTGAACCAGGCATGAGTCCCTGATAGCGACCAAGTTTCACCGTTACAGTCCCGGTGTCTGGCGCGGAACCTGAGGCTCGTAAAATGCCGGTTAGGCCAATCTGAACGCGCTGTTTCCCTAGCTGTGCCGCCGGCAGCAGGCTGAGCGGCAGCGTGAGCTGTAACCGAGCCTGGCAACGCCAGCCAAGATATACACGCAGCAGCACCAGAAGATCGGTATGCAACTGCCCTCCCGGCAGCCATCCGCGCACTTCGTCAGCCTCTTCGGTATAGAGTTGCAGTAACAGTTGACTGTTAACGTCCGTGCCGGTTCGCCCCAACAGAGCGCGCGTTGTCAGGTCAACGCGGGACGTTCGGGACAAGCAGACCCGCGTTTGCAGTACAACAGACTGCGGTTCGTGTGGTGTCACCGTTGCCTGGGTCTTTGGCGCAAGCAGTGCCACTAACGCTGTCACGCCTTCCGCTGTACGCGTTGGCAGGCGCATCACGCTCAACAGTGCCAGAAAACGAGAAACGGGCGTGGCGATATGGTTTTCGCTACCGGGAATGCCCAAACCAATGAGCCCCAGCAGGCAACGTGAAATCGCATCCCTGGCCCCCGGTTCAAACGACGCCGGGTAGTTGTATTTGCGCCAGATGCGGTAGTACTGCGTGGTAAAACGGTGGTTGAAGATATCCAGAAACGCCATTATCGCTTCATGCCCGTCCTTTCCCTGTGCGATGTCGTCCAGGTAAGCCGTCGGCAGAGGGGAATCGACGCCGTAAAGCCCCAGAAAAGTAGTGCGGATCGTCGGCGGCGCCTCAGGCTGCTGCGCATCGTACTTGACCGCTTTAAGTTCGCTTGCAGGGAATCCCATCCCCGGATGAGGGCGAAAACGCACGGGATCATCTGCAGGGTTCGCGCTACTGCCTAACGGCGGGGCGTGTGGCGCAGCTTGTTCCAGATACTGGCAAAAACGGTAAAAATTAATCCGCGAAATGTGCGGCGTCAGTCGATGTATCAGCCCGGTACGCGCTGGCTGTGGTGTTCGGTCCATTGCAGGCACTTCCCTGTGGGTTGCAATATTACGGTGAGTTGTGTGAAAAGATGGATATCGGCATAGAGCGCGAAGAAGCGATGAAGGAGTTCACCAAACAGGGTGATGTCCCCCTCCCCGGCGAAACCTTTGCTGTCGAGGGTGACCTGAATGTCCACTCCGCGCAGCAGAAAGCCTTTTTCGAAACGCTGAATGAGATGGTGTTGAACATCAACAATCGCCTCAAGACGACGGCGATTCATCTCGCTCTCCGTCCAGTCATAGAGCGCCAGCGTGCCGCGCAGGATCTCCGCGTTATCCATCATCGACAGAAAGTTTGAGCCAAGATGACTGAGTACCCGCCAGTGGAAACGGTCACGCGAAGGGGGATAACAAGGCTGCGTCGGCGCGCAGAGATTACGGACCCGCAGATTGTTTTGCGCCGCATGGAGGGGGGTGTCCAGAAGCGTGCTTTGCAACGCCTTGCGCGGAAGCTGGCCGTTGGTGCCCGTCAGGCTCAGTGACAAGGTTTCATCTTCCAGAAGCCTGTCCGCGTCAAACCCATCGCCCCCCAAAATCAACCAGCTATCATGCAGCCCAGAGGGGCCACGCTTCACCCGCGTGTGGTAATAGCGTTCGGGGGCATCGTGACGCAACATGCCGCCCCGATGGCGAAAACTGGAAAACGGGACATACGCCTGATTGCCGGTGTGGCGTGAGGAGACGATTCGATCAACAGAATAGATTTCAGTATGCCCATCCTGGATACGCATGGGGCGCAGGAGATATTCGTTTTCCAGCGGAGAGAGATGCAGCGGGTCAGCCTCTAGTGGGAACAGGTTGATAACCGGAACACAATGCAGGCGGATAGTGTCGGCATTGAACGGCAAATCGTGGGACCAACTTTCCACCAGCACAACATCCAGCTCAAAACCCTTTATTCCTTCCGGCCAGGCGATGTTTTCCAGCCCATGAAGCGCTACAAACATAAATTTTTCACGGAAAGTGAAATATTCAAGTAAGAGCTGATAGCCGCTAAATGCGGATTCTCCTTTAGGCCACAGTCTGTCATCATCGCCCAATCCCTGCGCAGAAAAATGGCCCTCCAGCACACGCCGCTCATGCCCCGGCAAACGCAGCCAGATCTGTTGCGTTCCCAGCGTTAGCGCCCGGTGTAAGGCACAGGCTATCGGGCTGTCGGCATTCAGATACAACGGTAGTCGTGATAAATCAATTTGCGACCAGTCGCAGACCAGCGGGCTGCATTCGAAACGCAGGCGAATGACAGAACGTCCGTCCGGCTCGTACTGCAGTGACACGTCAGGCAAAGCCAGCGGATAGAGCGTGACATCGCGCGTGGCGGTGTAGCGACAGCGGGTTTTTCGCTCACCAATCGGGCGTGACAACACCTGAAACTGGCTGAGCGTTTCGCTCTGCTTCATCAGCCGAAAATCGGTTGCCAGCTCAATAATAGACAGTGAGGGAATGGTGCGCAGATAGTGCGGCCAGAGCAGACTGACCAGTCCTTCGGTGAGCTCCGGCAAATCGTCATCCAGTTTTTCACGCAGCCGCCCCATTAAGAATGCGAAACCCTCAAACAGACGCTCCACATACGGATCGCGAGCACCAGGTTTGTCGAGGTTCAGCATTGCCGCGCGGTCGGGATATGCCTGCGCGAATTCTTTACCGGCTTCGCGCAGGTAGCGCATTTCGGCTTCGTAGTAGCGTTGGGTTAAATCGTCCATGAAAATCCTGTGGTAAATAGGTAATGATTAAAGTGGAGTGAGTTGTTAAGAGCAGGCTTGGGGATTATTGATAATATTGCAGGTAGTCCATTTTAAAATATATGCTTGAGTAATAATCTTGTACAATCAACCGGAGAGATCTAATAATAAAAAACTTAGATCTTAATGTTCTTCGAATCGCCCATCCTTTAAAATAAAAACACGCTTCTTATGGTAATCTTCGAATTTTACAAAAATATTATTATCTTTGATTCCGAAATGATAAGTACTACCCGGCAATCCATGAAAAACTTCCGATTGCCACTCCTTAGTTTTACATGAAATCTGAATGTAATCTTTATAACATTCAGACCCACAATACCACTCAGATATAAAGCATATATTTTTTGAGCGAAATTCATTATAAATGTAAAACTGCTGGGCCAAAAGAAAAATAAATAGAAAATTAAAAATCACAACGCAGTAGATTACTGAGGCAGACCTGGAAACACTCACAAAGAATGAATAATAAAAAAGTGATATACCTACAACACCAATAAGTAACACTTCAATATTACCCCATAACAAATCACAGAAATTAAATAAGACTTGAATCACAATACCTAATAATATATAAACCCATCGATATCCATAATGTGGCTTAGATAAAAAAAATGGTATAAAAGGGAGGATTCCGGGCGCCATAACCAATGAAATATATGCCATATTATAACCATGAAACATGAATAATACATTGAATACTATGCTAACTACAATCCAAGAAACCACACCAGATACAATTCGAAGGACCAACATAATATTACTCTTTAATTGACATTCATTATCATTAAAAAGAAAAAACCTTAAAAAATAGCAAAATATCATTAATCATATTATTGCTAATAGAATAAAATTATGATGTTTTCTGCGTTACGTTAAAATCTTTAATTTTCACACCAATAGCATCGGATATTTTTTTCCTCTGAAAACAAGTCCTGCAGCCTTCCCCAGATTTTATCCTGGCTTCCGGGTTATTTTTCAGTGATATTGATATAAATTTCCTGCGATATTTGTCCCCTTGTTTAAAATATGTCACTAAAATGGCTTCCTGCTTTCTTTGAGGTAAATCAATTATATAACCACTCATAATATCTTTCGCTTTTTTGATCATCAAGGCAGCAAAGTGAACCGTTCCTTCATCTGTAACCAAATATCTTAATATATCTAACCTTGACATGTTTGGAAATGAATCCAGCTTGTCATCATACATATCATAGGCTGTGCGTAATGATATGTTACCCTTCCCATAATCACCTGCCACGGTGTTGCTAACCCTGTCCCATGTAGTTCTTTTTATATCATCCGGATCATTTTTTTTAATAGTCTGATATTGTTTCTCAAGATCATCACTACTTTTCTTATTATTCACGGTCTCTTCGAACTCGGTGTATTTCCCTTTTGGTATAACGTTATCCTGTAGGTAATCTAACCTTTTTTTTGCATATGAATAATCAGGCATAAATCTCGTGTTATATTCATCAGCCAATGCACCAGCTACAGCAATGGGCGGAACTGAGAATTTATTCGAGTACTTCATGATTAAATGAGAGATATTACTTAACCAAGTAAACACAGGCTCTTGAAAAGGATAGTTATCTACTGGCTCCTTGCAAAAACATCCAACCAGCAAAAAAACTGGCTGTTTATCTATTTCTGCTACAGAATTGATTTTATATAAATATCCTTTCTGCATTAAATTATCATATGCACTATCAGGCTCTTTATAATTACTCACTGAAAACACCTTCTATTAATGAAACAAACAATATATATCAACCATAAAATCTTCATCCTTATTTTCTGTGATAACAGTATTTACTCGCCCATTACCATCAGGAAAATAATTATACTCACCACTATTTGTTTTAACTTTCACTTTCAATCCTTGCACAGGTTTTTCGTTTTCATAATCCAGCACTATAATTTTTCTCCCATAAACTTTACCCTGAGAAAAGTCCTCTTCGGTTAATGGTTTGGGCTGTTTTACTTCTATTATTCCGTCCTTCACATCCGTCTCATAAACATCATTCATCATCGACGCGATAAATCGCGACTGACATGGGCAGGAGCTTTTACTGTCCAGAGTTCCTGCCATCAGCCGGCCGTGAATATCTGTCTGCGGAACACCTCCTACGATAATAAACATTCCTGGATATCTGCCACAGGTCACTCTATCCATATCGCGTGCCTGAGGTATACCCATAATGGTATGGTCATCCGCGCCTTCAATGATCCTGCCGCCACAGGTGGTTATATCACCTCTGACCAGAAAATAGCCTCGTCCCATCGTCTTCAATCCTTATGTTGCGAATCGCACAATACGGCAGCACGTGCGGGATCTATCGCCACCAGCGTGCCGAGCAGAGTTTCCATTTTTCGCGCCAGCAGCGCTTTATCCGCATAGCGATATGCCCTTAAACGCAGCAGCTTCAACTGCCGGGCTTTGATCTCGAAGATCAGCTCGGGTTCCCATTGGGCCAGCGTCAGCCCCTGCGAACTCCCGTCCAGTTCATCTAACAGCAACAGCGCCATCTCTGTTTTGCCGTATTGCTCCGCGATCCGGGCCATGAGTAAACGCAATTGCAGATGCTGTCGCGCGGTAACAATCCCCGGACGTGACTGGAGCCAGCCCAGCGCGGCATCGACCCCTTCACTGTCGGCACGCTCCTGCGCTTCGGGTTCCAGCGCCAAAAGATCATCGTGGGAGGATTCGCCAGAGAGAACCGCCCCGCCTGCCAGCCATGCCCCTTCATCCCGCGGTATAACCTGCTGTGCAATCCAGTTTCGCGTTACGTCATCCGCAAACGGGCTACCGTCACTCCATGCAAGCTGCTCCAGCCCAGCCAACCGTTCCAGCAACAACGCCAGATCCTGACGGACAACAGATGTCCACCTGTCCCACGGCGGCCCTGCCTTGCCTAGCGCCTGGTGCAGATACCACTGAATATCCAGCCAGAAGTGACATACACCTTCGCCGAACATCCGGTCGGCTTGTTCCAGGAGTTCTGTCCAGTTCTGCTGTGTATACAATCGCTTAAGTTGATTACGCGATTCCGTGCGCGGTGGAGACAGCCGCGTTTTGCCGTCGACATCGGGCGGAAGCTCATGAACGGTGTCCCAACGCAGGGTTTTCATCAGGCGATGTGCCGCCAGCCAGCCGCGGGGCTGTTCATTGAGGTAACGTGACAGCGTTTTGGCCTGTTCCAGCAAATCGCGTCCGGAATGAATAACCTGCAACGACGGCGAGTCAATAAGGGAAGAAGCGACAGGCGGCGAGAGGGCCGCGCTATTTTGAGGTACAACGGCATTCATCCCGCCCGATTGCGCCAGACGTGACTCCAGCGCGTGAATAAGCGGCATCAGCGAAGGCGGCTGTTGGTCTTCTGTCCATGCCGCAAATGATACTGATAGCAAATTCAGCGCGGCGACGATCCGGGAAAAATCCGCCTTTGCCACTTCCGGAAATCGCGCCAGGCTATCAAGAATTTTGTCTCCGGCCAGCCACTCAAGCACCAGTTTTCGGCTCGGCGGGCGGGAGGGTAGTAGCGCGGTACCAAAGCGTTCAACCAGCCCGGCCAGCAACGCCAGCCCCTCCGCTAAGCCACGCTCGCCGTCGCGATGTAGCCGTGCCCAGATGTAATAGGTCACGATACGCAGATCTTTTGCCTGAGTCAGAATGAGGGATTCCGCCAGCGTACAAATCAATGCGGTGTCTGCGCCCGACAGCTTGTTCATCTCATCGCGCATAAGCAGAAAATCGTCGTGATAGCCCGGGTCTTCGCCAACGGGTGCGTCTTCTTTTACCGGCAATAACCATTTCTGCCATAACGCGGTCTGCTCGCGCGCGGCCTGCAGGACATCGCCATCGCTAAAACAGCTACGGGTTAACTGCTGTAGCAACTCACTCATCCTCGCGCTCTCCCTGTTCTTGCGACTCTGCCATGACGTTCCCGGTCAGGAAGATCTGCTGTGGCAGGCGAAAATTTCTCAGTGCCAGCAGTGCCATCGGCCCTTTTCCCTGCTCAACGCGCATCAGGTAATGCAACGGGAGGCCGTCCGGGGCGCGCCACAGCACCTTATAGCTGCTGCTGTCCAGTTGTGTCACTTCCGCCTGTTCCAGTAAGCGGATGAGGCTCCAGCTTCCCCGGTAATCTGCCAGAATACGCTCGCTGTTCTGCGTGCTGGTCCAGCTCAGCGACGCACCGGGGTGCCACTGCTCACCAGGCCAGGTAAAGCGCTGCCAGCGCTCCTTCTGGTTGAAATATTCCAGTGTTTGCCCGTCAACCGTCAGCTGCGTTTTCATCACATCGCGCGCGGGTTTGGCGCGCAGATCAAAATGTATTCCGGCATCTCCGCTGGCAAAGGCGGCATCCGTGACGTCGCCAAGCTGATTCAGGGAACGCAAAAACGCCGGATTTACTACCAAACCCTGTGTGTTCGTGGCATCGGTCACCCAGTCTCGTCCTTCGCGTCTCAGCACGCCACCAAGGTGCATGGCGAGATATTGATGGATGCGGCCACCGTCGCGCAGGTACTGCGCCAGCAAAGGCAACGAGGCATCGTTCTGCGTGGCACTAAAGGGGTAGCGCCCCGCGAAATCCTGTTCCCACTGGCTGACAATGGCACGCTGCCACTGCCGATTGAGACTCTCCGCCGCGGGTGTCAGCACCTGTCGCCATGCCTGCTCAACCGGGCGAACAAACAGCGCCTGACCAAAGCCGCTCCATGCCTCTCCGAGGCTGGCGGCAACCAGACGACCATAGTCGCGGGTATCAGTAAGATCGACAGTTTTACCCTGAAACACCGTCTGCGCCAGTTGTTGCGTCATTTCCTGCGGATCCGGGGCGTTGATGACCTGTTGCAGCTTGAGCCGCACACGGCTAACGCGCGTCAGATAAGTCTGCAGACTGAGCGTCGCGTCTCCGCTACCGGCAGCGCGTTCCCCCGTCAGTCGCAGCAGCGGGGCAAAGGTTTTATCCAGCGGGCCGGGAGGCGTTTCGTCCTGACGGCCTTGTTCTTCGCCGTTAAAGAGTGCCTTTGCCGATGTCGTCAATGAATCCGACAATCCACGGTTCGGTCGCCCCGTTGCCGCCTGCCACGCCAGCGTATCCATCAGGGCAATGAGCGGCGACTGGTGAGCATCAGCCATGAGTGTCAGTTGATCGAGTACACCGGACAGCGTGCCTTCCTTTTTCCAGCGAAGGCTGTTAAGAAAAGAGAGCCAGCTTCCGGCAAAGTCGGTGAAGTAACGCTCTGTGAGTCGGGCGCGTAGCGTCTCCGGCGATACATCGGATGACGCGCCCTTATCGCGATCACTGAGCACCCAGTCAATTTCTTCGCGTCGGGCCGCCACAACTTGCTCTATCGCCTCTTTTACCTGCCCTTCCCACGCCTGGCGGGTGAACATCCCCGGTACGATCTGCTCAGTACTAAAAAGCGCATCGGCCTGGGTGTCGCTGGTCATATCCGTCAGAGTCATATCTGCATAGTTTCGGGAAACCTGTTTCAGCACATTCTGGTAGAGCGTGTTTTCCGCATTGCGTACGCCAATCTGGCGCAGCAGGATTTTTCGCACGGTGGCGGTCAGTTCAGGTTGCTACGCCACCTTCCATTGCGGATGTTCAGCCAGATTCGTGCCCCAGAAGGCAAGTAGCGAAGGGACGATACTCTGCGAGAGACCTTCCGCCACCCCTGGATAGCGCAGACCATCGGCCATCAGCGTGGCGCTGAAAAAGGCCGCATCCGCTTTTTCCGGACGGGACATCATCAGCAGCGCTTTAAGCTGTTTATATCGCTGCTCACTTGTTGCCGTCCGCTGAGGGCTATCAGGAGGCAGGGCGACAAAGGCGTTTAGCTGCTGTTGCAGATGTGAGAGCGCCACATCGCGCACCAGACGGTTGGCAGCCTGCGCATAACCGGGAAATGCCGCATCAAGCAATTGCGTGTTACGCTCCAGTCCGAAACGCTGATACCACGGCGCACCGTGACGAACGCGGTATTGCAGGCGCTCCAGTTCGCTCTGTAATGTATGCAGTGCTATCAGTTGTTCTGAAAGTGGCAGGCGAGTGTTCAGTGCGTGCGCTGTCTGCGCGGCGGTATCCTGAATCAGCATGCGGTTGGTCAAAAAAGACGTCAGAAGCCCGGTTCCCCACACCATCACCATTATGCCCAGCATTGCCATCATTGCATGTGCCCACGGGAATCCCACCTTACGACCCCGGACCTTATCATCCGTAATCCCCGCCCATACCGGAGAGGGGAGCCAGGCATGAGGCGCGGTATCTGCTCCGGCCACATGCTTCGGACTGAACATCAGGCCACGCAATGAGAGGGAATAAGCTCCACCCGACAACAGTGGTTTCAATGTGTTTTGCCAGTGAGCAACGCCCTCTTTTTGCAGGGAATGCGCCAGGCGCAACAGGAAATCGTGGCGATTATCGCGCAGTAACTGCTGCATCCCCTGCTCTGTTAGTTGTGGGGTTTGCGCTTCCAGCATGGAAGCCAGATGTTCTGCCGTGCAATGTTCAGGCAGCAGGCATCCCACCGCCTGTGTGGTGCGTTCGGTCTGATAACCGCCATCGTCGCATACCTGCCATAAATAGAGCGGGGCCTGAAACCCGAGTCGTTTTCCGCTGTCGGTCAGCCCGCGCCAGGCCTTATCCATTTGCGCACTCTGCTGGCTCTGTTTCGCCGTCAGCGGCCAGACAACCCCATCCAGTGGGCGGTGGCGGCGCAGCTTTCGCAATGACGCCAACAGTTCGGCCTCCGGTTCGGCTAACGCTCTGCCGCCATGGATCAGTACGATACCGTCGCCTTCAAGCCAGTGCTGTTCTGTTAAACCCGGTGCGATGGATTCCACTTCGGCGGGCTCACCGATAATCAGGAGCAGACGGATTTTATAGCGCCAGAAGAAGCCGTAGCGGGTGCGTAAATAGGATCGGAGATTGGTAAGAGGGTTATGTAACTCCGGTTTATGTTGCACCGTTGTAGCCTCTGGCCTGTATTGCAGATGTATTTTTCTCTGTTTCCAACGCCACCAGAATGGTGAACACACCATCCCGAATAACAGGGCTGCAAATATTCCCCCCCAGATTGACCACGCCTGTTGGACGGATATTCCTTTTTTTACCAGCACATCCTGATTAATGAAAATTAATAAGGCACAGATCCCTGCCATCCCTATAACCAGAAGAAAATAGCCCCAGAAGCCATAACGCGCAGTATGCATCATGTTCCCTCACGCTCAAAATAATGACCCTGTGTAATTAGACAAAGTCGCTTTGATTGAATTTGTTGTGATGCCTGACAAATAACCAATTGTTCTTTTCCGGTTTTTCTGGTGGCTTCAGATAATATTGCCAATGATAATGGAAAAGCCAACTCCCCTCCGGGGCCAAAGGAATAGTCAATTGAGTGCAGCGGTTGCCTCCTTGGTAGTTCCCACTCATACTGGGTGGCATACTGAATAATATTTTCTACTATTTCATTGTTAACATTAGAAACCCAGACATGTTGTAAATTTTTTTTATTTAACCTGTTATATTCAAACAGTGAATTTAAACTATATTCCAGCCCCTCTGGTTCTAATACCATGATTCGTCCCATGCCAGCAATAACTGGTATTGAATGTCGTTTTGCAAATGAATATGAAGATATTAACTGCGCAGACACTAATTCGCTGTATTTTTCAGTTATATTTCCCTGCCAGTTTTGCAAGCAAATAACTAAAACCAAACCGTCGAAATTTTCATTATCATAGAGCGACTCAATACACTCAATAGAGCGGGATATTTCTGGGACTAGATCCCACTGCAAGAGAATAAATTGCTTTGCTGTTTCGCATTCTTTACTTTCAGGCAGCAATATATAAATCGTATGCAAGTGGTTACGATAATTTGGATATTGACGCTCCAGATTCTGGTGGATATCACTGGTTATTGCAGAGAGAGAGTTACGGGATGTAAAAGAGAGCGGTCTGGCCTTTCGTGGATATGCAGGGATATCCTCAAGCGGCCCCAGCAATGAATCGACCCCTTCTCCATCTGGCGTGTAAATAATATTGCCAACTATTGCCAATTGCTTTTGACTCCATTGCTGCCAGTGTTTTTTTACTTGTTCCTTTTCGATATTACAGGCCAGGCAGGAGGCAATAGATTGTTCATATCTATTTATCATGACACCCATAAGGCATAACCAGAGAAATAGCGCTGGCAATATGCCATATATCAACATGTCACCATATGTGGCAACATTAAGAGCAAAAAGCCCCAAAATGCCGTTCAGTGTTAACATGGAAAGTAATAATATAATCCAGCGCCGATAATTTGGTTTGGGAATGGGGCTTTTTTCCGGTATAACGGGTATCATCCATCCCATATTATGACTCTATGCTATTTTCAGGTTGAGAGCTTATAACACAACACCCACACGCGCACTGGCAATTGTTCACAACAATATTTTTACCTTGTTCCATCGCTGTTGGGTCACCTTCCTGTATAGGATTAACACCATGTTTAGGGCAAGAAACCAAATCGCCTACCAATGCAACCTGAACGCCATTAATAAACATGGTTGAAGATGCAGTTATGACCTTACCCCCATGAGTAGTAACATCTCCTAAACAAACAAGTCCCGGCATATTTTCTATCCTGTTTAATTATTGGTAAAAATATCTAACTGTGAAATATAATGTTGGAGACTAACTATGGTGGCATTAACCAAATGATTATTTTTGGTCTTTTATTACCGAGGTTTGTAATATTTGTAGTTTCAGTAATATGCTGCTATAGAGCAACCAATGTATTTTTAGTTAATGATTGCTCCAAATTTAGCAGATCAACGCTGTTGACCTGCTGGGCCAAGCCCTTAATCAGGCTGTTTCTGATTATCTGCCTTTACCACTGCGAGGGATGATATTTAATTGTCCCGGTTATACTTTCCCACAGCGCCACCAGTTCATGTTCAGTTAATGCATTGTCAGCGTGTAAGAGGTCAATACTGTAATCCATTGACAACTTAAGTAGCTTATTTCCTCCTTTCTTGTCTTCATGTATAACCAGTTCAAAATCATAGTTTATGGCTGGTTCTGAACTATAATTATCATTCTGTTTAGTCCACCACTCTGAAACCTCAAGGCCGTTGACCTTACGTTTTCCTTTATATAACGTTTCACCATATTCTGTTTCCATCACACGGGCGTCGTTATCCAGCAGCAATGTGCCAGTATAACTGTCGTTATCCGTCTTTAATGTTATAGTGACTTTTTTGCTGTTTTGATAACTTACAGAGGCTTCATATTGCCCGAGTAGTGAGGCATCAACCTGTCCATACTGAATAGCTAACTGATTTTCTGACGGGCGCTGATTGTCTTTACGGGGTTGTAATCCTGACAAAATAGCCAGTAATTGTGCTTTCTTCTTCGGGACATTATATCGAAAGGTATCAGAAATTTCTTTACTTTTACCATACCAGTAACCATCGTAACGGGCAGCCCGTTCGTCCCGTACTTTCATTTTAACTGAAAACGTGATGCCATCTGCCCATTTCCACGCATCTAATATCCTTGCCATATCTGGAGTATATTCAGCCTCCATCCGCTCAAAAATGACCCCGTTCATTGGTGAGGTTAGTGGATAAATCCCCTTCAGATAGGGGGCATCCTGCGGATCGACGACGGGCATATTTCTGAGTTCTTCCTCATACCGCAACAAAAATTGCTGAAACGGAGGGTGATATTGCAGTTTTGTTTCCACTGGGGTCATATCTGAACCCTGTATAAACATCACCATTCCCGTTGGCGTAAATTCAGCCGGAAGTGCTACAGAATAAAAACCAAAATACCGCGTTTCGGGGTGTTGTAATAATGAGGTGACCATATCTTTCTCTCTATCACTTAATGAATAATGATATGCGCCGGGTTTAAGTACCAGCCATCCTGCTATTAATATCAACGCCGCCAGCAATATGCTGTTTCTCAGGCGACGCGGGCCATTAAGTAAATGCCATTTTTTCATCGTTATTGACCTGCCGGGCAATTTTTATAATAGCGTACAATGCAAGGGATTTGCTGAAGAGGCCCCGTTAACCAGGCTGTTTCTGATTATCGACCTTCACCACTGCGTGGGATGATATTCAATTGTCCCGGTTATACTTTCCCACAGTGCCACCAGTTCATGTTCAGTTAATGCGTTATCAGCGTGTAAGAGGTCAATACTGTAATCCATCGACAACTTAAGTAGCTTATTTCCTCCTTTCTTGTCTTCATGTATAACCAGTTCAAAATCATAGTTTATGGCTGGTTCTGAACTATAATTATCATTCTGTTTAGTCCACCACTCTGAAACCTCAAGGCCGTTGACCTTACGTTTTCCTTTATATAACGTTTCACCATATTCTGTTTCCATCACACGGGCGTCGTTATCCAGCAGCAATGTGCCAGTATAACTGTCGTTATCCGTCTTTAATGTTATAGTGACTTTTTTGCTGTTTTGATAACTTACAGAGGCTTCATATTGCCCGAGTAGTGAGGCATCAACCTGTCCATACTGAATAGCTAACTGATTTTCTGACGGGCGCTGATTGTCTTTACGGGGTTGTAATCCTGACAAAATAGCCAGTAATTGTGCTTTTTTCTGCGGGACATCATATCCATAGATGCCCGGAGAACCCTCTCGATCCCCATCATAACGACTCGCTCGCCTATCTGTAACCTTCATTTTTATTGAAAACGTAACGCCATCCTCCCACTTACGGGCATCCAGCACTCTTGCAAAGTCCGGAGTAAAAGACTCTTCATTACATTCAAAAATAGTTCCTTTTAGTGGCTGTTCCAGTCGATAAACCTTCTTAAGATAAGGTGCATCACGAGGATCTGTTACAGGCATATTTCTGAGTTCTTCTTCATGCCGCAGCAAAAATTGCTGAAACGGAGGATAATATTGCAGTTTCGTTTCCACTGTGGTCATATCTGAACCCTGTATAAACATCACCATTCCTGTTGGCACAAATTCAGCCGGAAGCTCAACAGAATAAAAACCAAAATACCGCGTTTCGGGGTGTTGCAATAATGAAGTGACCATCTCTTTCTCCCTGTCACTTAATGAATAATGATATGCGCCGGGTTTAAGTGCCAGCCATCCCGCTATTAATATCAACGCCGCCAGCAATATGCTGTTTCTCAGGCGGCACGGGCCATTAAGTAAATGCCATTTTTTCATCGTTATTGACCTGCTGGGCGATTTTTATAATAGAGCGTAAGGTAAAAGCCTGACTAACGTCATTGCGATAAGCCGCTTCGTGAAGAACCTGCACCGCCAGACGTTCCTGAATATTCTTATGAATGATTTTCCCGGCACGCAGAGGTACCGTACCGTCGCCATTTTCACAGGCATCACGTAATGTAAAACGTTGTCCTACCCAGCCGTATATCACATTGTTATCGCCCTTTAATTCCCATGCCTGCTCTTCTGGAGAAAGCTCATCTTTCACCGTTCTATTGGCACTGACTTCACTTAAATAAAGGCGACCATCATTCATTTTTGGCTCTGGTGGCGTCTCCCCCATTTAATAACTTTTCATATTAAGGGTAAACAGGCTGAAAAAGATGCCAGCAACTGCATCGGGATAAACAACACGCCCCTCCCTTAAGCCTACTTTAGTAAAAGGCACAACTATTTTTGTAAGGTAAATTAATATAACAAAAGCCGCCATAGACATTACTAAAGAGTAAGATATAAATAAAATTAACAACTACACCATATTTCATGATCAAGAACGAGAACACATTTAATTCAAAAACTTCAGTATAATTTCTTATGTAATTTTTAACAGAAAACAATAAACCATTTACAATATTGAATAAATAAATCACATACAAAAGATAAAACTTAATTTTCCTATCAAGATAACCACCATTCATTAAAAACCGAGAACTAGAAAACAGCAGTGCTGTATTAAAAATAACAATCAAAAAATCGAACCACAACAGTGAGCTCAAGTAATATTCAACATCCCCATTACTAGCAGCATCATAATAGTCTAGATCCCCACGATAATACCGGCAATCCAACGAGAAAATTAAAAAATCAATGAGAATAATCATTACTGCAAAAAAAGTACTCGCAAGCCTTCCCAATAAATTTATGAAACGAAGTTAAATTGAATACACTTAAAAATACCTTACAATAGTTATTCTCAGTAACTAGTTTTGTTCTTATATTAACCCCCTCTCCATCCTTCCATTTAAATCATATTACCTCATAAAATATTTGATATCGACTAAAGTATCCAATCCAGAATAACAATAATTATCGTTTTCCTGCAACCTTATTAAATACACAGGATATTAATCAAAGGTATATAGCACTACTCCACCTTTCTTTTCAGTCTACTTATTAATTTAAATCGACCATTTTTTATTATATATTTTTCTTTTAGATAAACTTTGTTAAATGATTTTTTGTTTTTCACCATCATATCATCCTCATACCTATAAAGGACATTGCTATCAATATTTACCGTATAATCAGCATTGATAACAAAATCAGAAAATCGGACGATATCTTCATAGCAAAAAATACTATCCAACAATAAAGCATCGACTAAATTACCATCCTGGCCATAACTATTGAGTTGCACATTAAGCAATGGGGTATCTGCTTCCCCTATTTTATTATAAATGATCAATTTAAAAGTATTATGATCATAACCAAAACTACCAATAGCATAATAAGGCACACCTACTTCCATATTTGGCGAACCAAAATTATCGCCTTTAACTGGAATGCTGACTTCTTGTTGATTAAAATTATTAAGTCTTCGCATGTATTTTTGGGGGGGGGCGGCAACAGATGAACAATCATCAAACAATGTTTTCATATCTAATCCCTGTTGTCTGTACTTCAATTGAGTAATATCTAAAGGCAATACCACCCCTTCATTTTCCATCGCATTACAACCAACGATTAAAACAATACAAAAAAAACATTTCATTTTAATAAAAAAATATCTACGCATAGTTTTTCAGGTTTATATTTTTAATAACTCTAAAGTCGGGTTATATTTCTGAAGATGTATATGGTGATTATGGTTCACTAGGTGTTCAACATTTTTTAATACTGGTTTATCAATAACAGATGGGTGTGCTTTCTGCCATTCACTATACCACTCATTCCATACTTTTCCTGTTGTAGGGCTATTAATACCGTCCCAATATTCCCACGCTTTAATACTTTTCCAACCAAATAAAACCAATGCCTCATTGAATTTATTCTGTCTTTCAACATCTAAACCTTTCCAACCACAAGGTTCACCAGTCTCATCATTCTTGTCAAGATAAACTGAGCCTCCTGATTCATCTTTCCTTAAATAACGTAAATCCAAGTTTGTCCCATTTTTATGAGTTTTGCTAGGAGACGGTGACTCACCTTTATTGTTACTACCTCCATTAAAAGTAAAATCTGTATAACCAGTATTTAACATGGCACCTAATAACGAAGCAGTAGTAAGATCATTTGCATAAGGCCGTGTAGTATTACTTGTTAATGTAAACCCTACGTCACCACTTGAATAACTGCTTACATTATCACTTATGTTAATAAGATAAATTTTATCGCCACCAAGTTTATCTTTATAATCAGAAAATGTATTCTCAGTTACTACAATAGTATAGGTACCAATTTCATGCTGAGTCCCTAATGAATCGTGATAAATATACTTAGCTTTATTTCGTGAGTTTTTTAGCACTCTCTCAGTTTTCTTAGTTCCATTCCCAGTATCATCAATTAATTTATAACCTATAACCCCATTGTGATATATATGATATTCAACACTAGACTTCACCCTTGTAATTTTTTGCTCTTTTATGTTTTTTTCATTCTTAGAAGTATACCCACTCGTTGTTTTGACAATATCTTTCATAACATACTCCATATTATTTCCAACCACCACAAAATAGGGGGCGCTTGACTACAAAAAAACAACCACAATATTCAAAAAAATGAAACCAATCCTTTAGAAATCATAAGAACAAATGAATTCGAATTTCATCATTTTCTTTTTCACTGAGAAACGTTTCTGTATACCCTGCATTATTTGTTTTACCTTCCTTATTTATCCCACCAGGAAAATATGCAATATATTTAGTATTTGCATAGGGTTCATTATTTTCATCTACAAAGTGGAACTGCACATTAAACTCCTCAGTATTTATCACAGGAAATGTCATCAATTTCGCTTTCAATTTCTCCGGATCCATACTCTGCCCGCCGAATTTCTGCCAGACCGCGCCACGTTCTATAATTTTGTCCGGTGCCGCACATTCCACTGTGCCGTCCGCAATACGGATATAACCTCCGCCGCAGGTCAGAATGATCTCTTTCTCTGCACAAATAAGGATCTTTCCTTCACTGCTGCTTATGCGGATATCTTTCAGTGCATCCAGTGTCATTTCGTCACTCTGCGCCTGGATTTCCACTTTGCCCTTTCCGGCAAAGATTTTTATCCCCAGCTTCTGTGCAAACAGGCTGATCGCTTCCCCGGCAGCCACGGTAAACTTTTTCAGGACGCTGAAATCCGCATGCTGCCCACCGGTGCTGACAAGGTTTTCCCCGGCCGACAGCTGGATACTTTTGGGGGTGACCTGCGCTATCCCCTCAGGGGCACTCAGCAGCAGTGCAGCCTGTTTCAGCTCCGTCAGGCTTTCTGCCAGCAGCACCTGCTGCGTCTGTACATCCGCCAGTTCTGCTTTCGCCACCTCTGCCGCACTGCGCAGGGCCTCCACCAGCGACTGTGCGCACTGCAGTTCGCTCAGCGCCGCCGCCATCTCCCGCGCCTGCCCCTGCGCCCGCTCCTGACCGTCGGCGCTGATGAATATCCCCTTTTTCGCCCGGATGGCACCCCACATGTCCGTGCGCAGCTCAAAACCT
>SMDE01000020.1 GCA_004346725.1 Phytobacter diazotrophicus
AGCTGTTTTAACAAATCAAAAGGGGTTTTAATAACTGGCTTAAAGCTGAAAGCTTTCCGGAACCCCCAGCCTAGCTGGGGGTTTTCTATAGACAACGAAAAAGGGGTGACACTGTCACCCCTTTAACTTTCTCAACGGTGCTTATTTTTAACCACGCAAATAGACTTTGCCAATCAGATAAATGGTGGCCTGGCCGCCAATCAATACCCTTTCACCACGCGCTTCGCAGCGCAGTTCTCCGCCACGGGCTGAGAGCTGGCGGGCCTGCAAAACGGTCTTACCGAGCTTATCCGCCCAGTACGGAATCAACATGCTATGAGTCGAACCGGTTACCGGATCTTCCGGCACTGATTCACCCGGACAGAAAAAGCGACTGACAAAATCGTGCTCGTCGCCCGGTGCGGTAATACAGACCATTTTGTTTAAGGGGATCATCGCGGCAATATCCGGGGTAACGGCTTCAACCTGCTGTTGATTATCCAGCACCACCATGTAATCGCGTGCCACACGCACCTCTTTGGCCTGGGTGATACCGAGCGTTTCAAACAGCAGCGCAGGCGGCGTTTCCACCTTTTCTGTTTGCCAGGCCGGGAAGTCCAGCGTCAGCCAGTCGCCTTTGCGACTTACGGTAAGCGGGCCAACAAAGCGGGTAGTAAAGTTAATCTGCGTCTCGGGGTAGTCCAGATATTCGAAAATCACATGGGCTGCGGCAAGCGTGGCGTGACCACAAAGGTTGATTTCATACTGCGTGGTAAACCAGCGCAGCTCGAAACCGTCGTCGTTACGAACAAAGAAGGCGGTTTCCGACTGATTATGTTGTTGCGCCATTTTCAACAGCACGTCATCAGGTAACCATTCTGTTAGTGGACAAACGGCGGCGGCGTTGCCGCCAAACGTACGGTCGCTGAACGCGTCCACCATGTAGAAGTCGATTGTATGCATAGCCTTTCCTCTTGTTTTCCTTTTTGTTTTAGTTCGTTTTTCCCTTGTATTGCTTTTTGTTTCAACTGGCATCGTTGTGCCCCACCGAAAAATGAGACATTGATCACAAAAAGTTTGTATTTTGAGCAGAATTAGATCTAAGATCTGCACATCTTCTTCTCCTGCTACCGATCCCAAAATATATGACAACACAAATGGTTTCACGAAAAGTCGCGTGGCTCCGGGTGGTGACGCTTGCCGTTGCTGCGTTCATTTTTAATACCACTGAGTTCGTGCCCGTGGGGCTGCTGTCGGACATCGCGCAAAGCTTTGACATGGAAACACCGCAGGTCGGTATTATGCTGACGATCTACGCCTGGGTTGTGGCGCTGATGTCGCTGCCGTTTATGCTACTGACCAGTCAGGTGGAGCGCCGTAAGCTGCTGATTGGCTTGTTCGTCCTGTTTATTGGGAGCCATGTTCTCTCCTTCCTGGCGTGGAATTTCCATGTGCTGGTGATAAGCCGTATCGGTATCGCTTTCGCTCATGCCATTTTCTGGTCTATTACCGCCTCCCTGGCCATTCGCCTCGCCCCGGCAGGCAAACGCGCGCAGGCGCTGAGTCTTATTGCTACCGGTACGGCGCTGGCTATGGTGCTGGGTATTCCGATTGGTCGCGTCGTCGGGCAATATTTTGGCTGGCGTACCACCTTCTTCGCCATCGGTTTTGGTGCGCTGGTCACCCTGCTGTGTCTGATCAAACTGTTGCCGAAACTGCCCAGCGAGCACTCCGGTTCGCTGCGTAGTCTGCCGGAACTGTTCCGTCGCCCGGCGCTGTTATCGATTTATTTGCTGACGGTCGTGGTGGTTACCGCCCATTACACCGCCTACAGCTATATTGAGCCGTTCGTGCAGAATGTGGCGGGCTTTAGCGGTAATTTCGCTACCTTACTGCTGCTGATTCTCGGCGGTGCGGGGATCTTTGGCAGCGTACTGTTTGGCAAGCTGGGCAATAAACATGCCTCCGGTCTTATTAGCGGCGCAATTGGCCTGCTGCTCATTTCGCTGTTGCTGCTGCGCCCTGCGGCAGGCAGTGAGATGAACCTTGCCGTGTTGAGCGTCTTCTGGGGTATCGCGATTATGATTATCGGCCTCGGTATGCAGGTGAAAGTCCTGGCGCTGGCACCGGACGCGACCGATGTCGCCATGTCACTGTTTTCCGGCATTTTCAATATCGGGATTGGCGCGGGCGCGCTGGTCGGTAACCAAGTCAGCCTGCAATGGTCGATGTCAGCCATTGGCTATGCGGGCGCCATTCCGGCGCTGGCCGCGCTGGTCTGGTCGGTCGTGATTTTCCGTCGCTGGCCGGTATCGCTTGAAGAAAGACAGCAACCGCACCATATGTAATGCCTCACCGTCAGCGGGTCGCAGTTGCGCTACCGCTGACGGTATTTATCTCCCCGCATCTGGCTCTGGCGGCCATCAGCGTAACGGCTGTCACATCAGGCAGCGGCGTGGTAGGTCGTAATGATTTCCAGCACGCCATTAATGATAAATTGCACCCCCATACAGACCAGCAAAAAGCCCATCAGACGAGAAATAGCCTCAATTCCACCCTTACCTACCAGCCGCATTATCGCCCCGGAGCTGCGCAGACAACCCCAGAGGATCACCGCTACGGTGGCGAAAATCAGCGGTGGCGCAATCCACAACACCCATTCAGGGAAGGCGCTGCTTTCGCGCACGGTCGACGCGGAACTGATGATCATCGCAATCGTCCCCGGCCCGGCAGTACTCGGCATCGCTAACGGCACGAAAGCGATATTGGCCGTCGGTTCGTCTTCCAGCTCTTCCGATTTGGTTTTGATCTCCGGCGCTTCATGCATTTTCTGCGGCGGGAAAAGCATACGAAAGCCGATAAAGGCCACAATAAGCCCACCGGCGATACGCAACCCCGGAATTGAAATCCCGAAGGTGTTCATCACCACTTGCCCGGCATAATAGGCCACCATCATGATGGCAAAGACATAGACAGAGGCCATCAGCGACTGTTGATTGCGCTGGGCGCTGTTCATATTGCCGGCGAGCCCTAAAAAGAGCGCAACGGTGGTGAGCGGGTTTGCCAACGGCAGTATCACTACCAGTCCAAGGCCAATTACTTTCAATAAATCCATCATCTAATAAGGCTCTCCAGGGCCAACAAACGTACCGGAGAGTATATCTTCATCGCGGCCTGCCCGGCAGTGGTTTTGCTTATCTCTTTATTAATTAAGAAAAAACAAAGACATAGCTGACAAAAAAAGCAGACATAACGCGGCTTTAGCAAATCGTGGCATAAGCTAATTCATTCAGTTGACTTATACTTGCCTGAGCAATAATATCTGCCGTGACTAATATACTTGCCGGGGCAACCACTGTGAAAAGCACAAGTGATCTGTTTAACGAAATCATTCCACTTGGTCGCTTGATCCATATGGTTAACCAAAAAAAAGATCGCTTACTTAACGACTATCTCGCGCCGCTGGATGTCACCGCCACGCAGTTTAAGGTGCTCTGTTCTATCCGCTGCCAGGGATGTATCACCCCGGTTGAATTAAAAAAGATCCTCTCTGTCGACCTTGGTGCGCTGACGCGCATGCTTGACCGACTGGTCTGCAAAGGCTGGATCGAAAGAAATCCTAATCCGCATGACAAACGCGGCGTGCTGGTGCAATTAACCACCGACGGCGCCGCGTTGTGTGAGCAATGTCATCAATTAGTAGGGCAAAACCTGCATCAGGAATTAACAAAAAACTTAACGGCAGAAGAAGTGGCAACTCTGGAGCACTTGCTCAAGAAGATCTTGCCGTAACGAAAAAGAGGTATGACGATGTCCAGACGCAATACTGACGCCATCACTATTCATAGCATTTTGGACTGGATTGAAGATAACCTGGAATCGCCGCTCTCACTGGAAAAAGTGTCAGAGCGTTCGGGTTACTCCAAATGGCACCTGCAACGGATGTTTAAAAAAGAGACGGGGCACTCCCTGGGACAGTACATTCGCAGCCGTAAGCTGACTGAAATCGCACAGAAGCTGAAAGGCAGTAATGAACCGATCCTGTATCTCGCGGAGCGCTATGGGTTTGAATCGCAACAAACCCTGACGCGCACGTTCAAAAACTACTTTGACGTGCCGCCACACAAATATCGTGTGACAGAAATACCCGGAGAGTCTCGCTATCTATTTCCGTTAAACCACTGTAATTGCTAATCGCCTGTTTTAAAGACGTATCGAGGAAATCATGAAACGTATTGCCTGTGCCGCCCTCACCGTGATGGTGTTACTGACCGGCCAGAGTTATGCGGAACAATTCGCACACCCTGCGAAACAGAACCCACGTGACACAATGGTAATGCCCACTTCCCATGAACAGTCGCCTTTCGACTTTAACCACATGGGAGCCGGGAGTGATAAATCCGACGAATTGGGCGTGCCTTATTACAACGAGCGCACCTAATCGTTTTGCCCCGCCTTCGGCGGGGCTTTTTTTATCTCTTACGCCTGAACTGCCCGACGTAAGCGAAAACCAAACACATTGATGTACAGCCCCGCCATAATCAGCACCGCCCCGCCCAGTTGCAACAGGGACAACGACTCACCCAGCAGTAGCGCGGCACTGGCCATCCCGACCACCGGCACCAGCAGCGACAGCGGCGCCACGCGCCAGGTTTCATAACGCCCAAGCAGCGAACCCCAGATGCCATAGCCGACAATCGTCGCCACAAACGCCAGATAAACCAGCGACAGAATAGTCGTCAGGTCAATACTGACCAGGCTTTGTCGCATCGACGCCGGGCCTTCAAAGACCAGCGATGCCACCATAAAGGGAATAATCGGAATCAAGGCGCTCCAGACCACCAGCGACATGACCGGCGGGCGTGAGCTGTGGCTCATGATTTTTTTATTGAAGATATTGCCGCAGGCCCAACTGAACGCCGCCGCGAGGGTAAGGGCAAAACCGATCATCGGGATGTGTTGCCCGCTCAGGCTGGCCTCAATCAGCACCATCACGCCGAAGACCGCCAGCGCAATGCCCGCCAGTTGTTTCCCCTGCAGACGTTCGCCGAACACGCCTGCGCCAAGGATGATGGTGAAAAACGCCTGCGCCTGCAGAACCAGTGACGCAAGGCCCGCAGGCATGCCGAACTTGATGGCACAAAATAAGAATGCAAACTGCCCGAAACTGATGGTCAGACCGTAGCCCAACAGTAAGCGTAGTGGCACTTTAGGGCGCGCAATAAACAGCAGTGCCGGAAAGGCCACCAGAACGAAGCGTAAACCCGCCAGCATAAGTGGAGGCATGTTGTGCAGCCCGACTTTGATCACTACAAAATTCAGGCCCCATACCACCACAACCAACAGCGCCAGCAGTCCATCTTTACGCGTCATTCTTCGCCTCTGATTTTTAAACTTTTGTAAAAATTTACGTTAACGCAAAAAACAGTCCAGAGACAGATCATTATTTTTGGCAGGTCAGTTTTGGCATCCACGGATAAATCAACCGATGTACATCACGCTTTATGCATGTTATTGCTGTTAGACATCACAAAAAACTATAACAACAGGCATTGTCGGGCAGGAAAATGATCTCAACACAAAAGCGCTCTACCGCCGCGCTACTGGCGTCGTCGTTGCTGTTAACCATTGGCCGCGGCGCAACGCTGCCATTCATGACTATCTATCTCAATCGCCAGTACGCCATGTCCGTTGACCAGGTGGGTTACGCAATGACGACGGCGTTGACCATTGGCGTGGTCTTTAGTCTTGGCTTCGGTATTCTGGCGGATAAATTCGATAAAAAGCGCTATATGTTGCTGGCCATCGCCGTCTTCCTGCTTGGTTTTAGCGCTATTCCACTGGTCAGCCATGCCGGTCTGGTGGTGTTATTTTTCTCGCTCATTAACTGCGCCTATTCGGTATTTTCAACCGTTCTGAAAGCCTATTTTTCCGATACGCTGGGCGCGGCGGCGAAAGCGCGGATTTTTTCGCTCAACTATACGTTTATTAATATCGGCTGGACCGTCGGGCCGCCGATCGGCACGATGCTGGTCATGTACAGCATCAATCTGCCTTTCTGGCTCGCGGCCTTCTGTTCCGCGATACCCCTGGTGTTTATTCAGCTATTTGTTCGCCGCGTGCGCGTGGCGCAGAGCAGCGAAAACAGCGTGGCCTGGTCGCCATCGGTGTTATTGCGTGACCGCGCGCTACGCTGGTTTACCTTATCCGGCCTGCTGGCCTCTTTTGTCGCCGGGTCGTTTGCGTCTTGTATCGCGCAGTATGTCATGTCGATCGCCGACGGCGACTTTGCCGAGAAGGTCGTTGCCGTGGTACTGCCGGTGAATGCCGCAGTGGTAGTGACGTTGCAATATGGGCTGGGCAGTAAGCTGACGGCAAACAACCTGCGCCCGTTAATGGCCTTCGGCACCGTCTGCTTTGTGCTGGGGCTGGGCGGGTTTATGTTCTCAGGGGACAATCTCTGGTTCTGGGGCGTGTCGGCCGCCGTCTTTACCCTTGGCGAAGTGATTTATGCCCCCGGCGAGTACATGCTGATCGATAACATTGCCCCGCCGGGGATGAAAGCGAGCTACTTCTCAGCCCAGGCGCTGGGCTGGCTGGGCGCGGCAATGAACCCGCTGTTAACCGGGATTATCCTGACCACCCTGCCGGCATGGACGCTCTTTGTCATTATGATGGTCACCATCGTGCTGGCCTGGCTGATGATGCTGCGGGGGATGCAGGCAAAACCACTGGGTGCGTTGCAGACAAGCTAACGCCTGCCTGTGTTTTACCGGTTCGGGCGGATCTGCGGCGAGTTGTCGAGCAAACGAATGGCGGGAACAAAGCAGGCCGCCACCGTCGCCAGCACCACCGCCAGCGCGCAGGCCAACAGGACAGGCGTGCTGCCATAGTGCTGCGCCAGCGGACCGGCGGCAATTTCACCAACCGGGATCGCAACAAACGAGCCCAGGGCATCATAGGCATACACCCGCGCCAGTTTTTCAGGCGGGATATGGGTTTGCAGTGACTGCGCCCAGACCACGCCAAACAGACCAAAGCTCACGCCGGCCAGGAAGAAACCAGCCATCAATGCGGTCGTCGTGGGATAGATTCCCAAAGCCAGCAACGGCAACGCGCAAAAGTTAACCAGTATCACCCCAATAAACAGATCGCGTCGGGGACGCCAGCGCAGCGCAATCAGCGAACCTGCAATCAGGCCAATGCTCTGCGCCGCCACGCCGAGCCCCCAGCCGGTACGGCCAAAGGTTTCATCCGCCACGATGGGGCCGAGTACCATCGCCATCCCACTAAAGGCTGCATTGACAATAGTAAACTGCACCACAATCGCCCAGACCCAGGTACGGGCGATAAACTCTTTCCAGCCATCGCGCAAATCCTGCAGGATATTTGATTGCGTTTCATGTGATGCGATTGCCCCAACACGAATCAGTAAGTAGAGCGGAGCCGAGGCCGCAAAGCCAAGCGCATCAATCGCCAGCCCCCATCCAGGACCGATAGTGCTGGTGAGCATACCGCCAAGCGACGCACCAATCACCGTACCGCCATACACACCAAGCTGGATAAGAGCATTCGCTTCCCGCAGGGTACGCAGGGGCACCGTCTGCGGCACCATCGCCGAGGAGGCAGGCAACGCGATGCCTGCCGCCGCGCCGTTAAGCGCGCCGAGCACAGCCAGCAGCATAATGGTTGCGCTGCCGTCGAGCACCAGCCAGGCCACCATCCCCTGGGCCACTGCCGCCACCAGCGAAGAGGAGACTAGCACCAGGCTTCGTGAATAGCGGTCCGCCAGCACACCGCCGAGCAGCAAGAAGATAACGTTGAAGAGTGAACGTGCCGCCACAACCAGCCCTAAGTCCGTCGCGGAGCCGCCGATATCCAGCACCGCAAACGCCAGCGCAATCGGGGCAATGCCGTTTCCCAGCACGGTCAGCAGGCGGCCAAAGAACAGGTAGCGAAAAGAAGAAGAGTGAAAGGCCCGTTGGCCGCGCGACGCCATCACCTCAGTGTCCACAAATCTGCTCCGATTTATCCCTTTTTGTCGCCATTAATGGCTCCCTTGTGTCTGGTTCTGACCTGGCCGAATAAATAAAGAAAGGACATGCAGGGTGACCCGCATGCCCAAAATATTCTGTTTGTCGTTATGACTGGCGGATTACCACACCTCTTCCGCTATCTGCGTAACCAGGCGCACTTTATCCCATTGTTGCTCTGCTGTCAGCGTGTTCCCCTCCTCCGTTGAGGCAAAACCACACTGCGGGCTCAGGCAAAGCTGGTTCAGGCTGACATATTTCGCCGCCTCCTGTAAGCGTGCTTTGATGCCTTCCGGGTTCTCCAGTTCCCCATTTTTGGTGGTAATCAGCCCCAGCACCACCTGCTGTTTGCCTGGGCGAATAAAACGCAGCGGCGCAAAATCACCGGAGCGGTCATTGTCATACTCAAGGTAGAACGCATCGACATTCACGCTGCCAAACAATACTTCCGCCACCGGCTCATAGCCGCCTTCGGAAATCCAGGTAGAGCGGAAATTGCCGCGACAGACGTGCAGACCAATCGTTAAGTCCGCCGGTTTACCTTCCAGCGCTTTGTTCAGTACACGGGCATAGATTCGCGCCAGCTCATCCGGGTCTTCACCACGCTCGACTATCTGGCGGCGCTGATCGTCAGAGCACAGGTAGGCCCAGACGGTATCGTCCAGTTGCAGATATCGACAACCTGCGGCGTAGAACGCATGGATCGCGTCACGCCAGGTGGTCGCAAGATCGTCAAAATAGTCTGCCAGGTCCGGGTAGACGGTGGCGTCGATATCTTTACGGCCACCACGGAAATGCAGCACGCTCGGGCTTGGAATGGTCATCTTCGGCTGGGCATTACCGCTGATGCTTTTCAGGTAAACAAAGTCTTCCAGCATTGGGTGATCGCCAAAACCGAGTTTCCCGGTCACCCGCACGCCGTGTGCTTTGGTCTGCACACCATTGAACTGGATGCCTTTATCCGCGTCGTAACGCTCAACGCCCTGCAGACCATCAAAGAAATCGAAATGCCACCAGGCGCGGCGGAACTCCCCGTCGGTCACCACATGCAAGCCGCAGTCACACTGCTGCTGAACCACCTGACGGATAGCCTCGTTTTCCACGGTACGCAGTTGCTGCGCGCTGATTGTGCCCTGCGCAAATTGTTGACGAGCCTGTTTAATGGCATCCGGACGCAGGAAGCTACCTACTACGTCTGCGCGGAACGGGGCCTGATGACGCTGCTGCATGGTGATCTCCTTGCACGCCGGGCCAGATAGTTTCCCGGCGTGATAGTTCATTATTTGAATTTTTAGCCTTCTGGATGGCTAAACGTCCAAATAAAATGTCATACGCAGCATCTGTGTGGCAAACGAGATTTTCTCATCACACATGAAAAAAATTCATCTTGCCGCGAAACTGTACCCTTCATCTTCCCAGCCGGTTATCCCGCCGATCATAATTTTCACCGCCAGCCCCAACCGCGCCAGTTTGAGCGCCGCACGGTCTGCCCCATTACAATGGGGGCCTGCGCAATAGACAACAAAGAGGGTATCCTGGGGCCATTGCGCCATGCGTTCTGGTGTCATTTGCGAATGCGGCAGATGGATCGCGCCGGGAATATGGCGCCTGGCGAAGGTCTCCGGGCTGCCCACCACATGTAACAACACAAAATCTTGCTCCTCGTGGTTTAACGCATGGTGAACGTCGGCGCAATCTGTCTCGACGCTCAGGCGGCGCAAAAAGTGGCTGGCGGTAATCTCAGGCGAGGCGGCAGGAACTTCCGATACATAGCTCATAGTGCTTTCTCCAGGTTTGTGTTAACACTAATGTAACGAAAACAGGACACAGCGACTGTATAGCTTTATGCCAGATAACCGCAAAAACATGACAATTTCACTGCCCCACGAACATCAACACCTGGTCGTCGCTCTCGCTTATGACGGTTTATGTACTTTTGAGTTTGGCGTCGCCGTGGAAATTTTTGGTCTGCCACGCCCCGAACTGGGCAAGAACTGGTATCGCTTCGCCGTTGCGGCGGTGGATGAAGGGGAACTGCGTGCGACCGGCGGTATCCGCATTGTGACCGAAGGCGGCGTGGAACTGCTCGAACAGGCCGATACAATCATTGTTCCAGGCTGGCGCGGCGCGCAAATGCCGGTACCGGAGACGCTTTGCCAGGCACTTCGCCAGGCCCATCAGCGCGGATGCCGGATAATGTCTATTTGCTCCGGGGTCTTCGTGCTTGCCGCGGCCGGGCTCCTCAACGGACGAAAAGCGACAACCCACTGGCGCTACACTGATCTGCTGCGTCAGCGCTATCCGGCAATCGAGGTGCTGGAAGATGCGCTCTACTATGATGAGGGCCGCGTGATGACCTCTGCGGGTAGCGCGGCAGGCATCGATCTGTGTCTGCATGTTGTCCGCACCGATTTCGGTCGCGACATCGCCAATAATGTTGCCCAGCGTCTGGTGGTTCAGCCCCACCGCGACGGGACACAGACGCAAAAAGTGACGGCACCGGTGGCCCGTTCGCGGGAGAGCCAGTCGCTGGGTAAACTGTTTGATTTTGTGCACCAGCAACTCGCCGCAAGCCATACCGTTGAGTCGCTGGCCCGTCATGTCGGCATGAGCCCGCGCACGTTTTTACGCCGGTTTGCGGAATCCACTGGCACTACACCCGCCCGCTGGATTTTGCAGGCCCGTCTGCGGCGGGCCGAAGAGTTGCTAACCCAGTCACGAATGAATATCGACGTGATTGCCGAACAAATCGGTTTTAGCAATGGTGCCGCCCTGCGCCATCATTTTCAGCAACATTACGCACTCACCCCAGGACAATTTCGCAAAAAATTTACGCTGGTGAATAAATAGTTCACATAATTAAGCTATTGTTTAGATTCAATGAGGTAGTATTCCATTCAACGCGGCAAATAACGAAAGGTAAGTGAGGTTAGTATTATTCGATAAAAGGAGAGTAACCATGTTAGGAAATATGCATGTTTTTATTGCAGTGCTGGGAATCATTTTATTTTCTGGTTTTCTTGCTGCTTATTTTAGCCATAAATGGGACGACTAATGAACGGAGATAATCCCCCACTAAACAGGCCCCTCGCGCCGATACGCCGCGAGGGGCCTTCTTTTTTGCCGTAATGCAGGCAAAAAAAACCGCCAGTTCACACTGACGGTAAAATGCTTGCATGGATAGATTTGTGTTTTGGTCTATACGCTACCCTGTAGCCACAGGATTAACGGATCACGTTTAATCTACCCACCGTTTCCTAAATAAAGACTAAACAATGGCAAACTAAGCCCCGGAATCACATTTGTCATGGCCTTAATGTGACGCCACGCAAAATAGTGGGCCTTTATTTCCCTTTCATTACCAGACTCGCCGCCTGCGTAAAAATGGCATCCTCCACCCCGTCGCCCCTGTTTCTGCCCTGACGCTCTATCTCTTCAATGATATTGTCCCGATTAATAACCTTACCGCCCGAAATCAGCCCAATAACGGCGGCCCCAATGGCTAATCCAATGAGTCCCGTACGCTCGTCATTGAATTTCATACCGTTTCCTCTCTGTACGACCTCTTTGTTGGGTCAGGAAAAATTTAGCATAGGGTTTACAGGCCGCCATTCATCGAGGCTAAAAAGCGATAAAAATCTTACTGAATGCAGGGTTTTTAGATGAGACGAAACGGTATTGCGTATCCTGATAATAGAGCCGAGAGACATTAATTCGGGCTAATCAACTGATTTTTCAGTACGCAAAAATGCCATGTCGGCAGGATGGCGCTTCGTGACTCTCTCTGACCCGCAGGCCAAAAAAAATGTAACGAAACCTGACATTCTGCGACTAAAAGGTGAGTGGTAAGCGCGTTATGCAACGTACCCATTGTTTTCTTGTGACGCCGTTCTGTCCCCCAACGGGCCGCAATTGCTCAACCTCCGTGCGCAATAAAACAAGCATCGTCTGGTTGCAGATCATGACAGGTAAAAGTGCAATTTTTGATAAGCGAGGCTGGTGTCATTTTTAACGGAACATAAGAGTAAAAATACGCAGGCAAGAAGACGATAAACAGAGAGGGGTATAAGAGAGGATAAAATTTACACCCCGGCCTTCGCCAGGGCGTTTATTATGCAGCTAATCTTGCATTATTATTCAGTGCCACTTCAGCCCATAATGTTCGCGGACGACCTTTTCCAGTGCGACGCGATCAACGGTTACTGCCGCCCGTTCTTCAGGAATGGCCAGCCGATATTCGCAGCCGGGGATAATGGTAGTTAGCCGATGCAATCTTTTTTTATAACGGATCCATTTCATATTCATCCCCTACCTCTACAGCGCAATTCATTCTTGCTTTATTTTATTGTAGTCAGGGTAAACCTTGAGCGTAATGATAAAGATCATCTATTTATTTTGTTTTATGAAAAAAACTAACGGGATACAGATTGTAGTGGCACAAATGTTAACACAATACGTCTGGATTTGCGTATCTGATATACAAGCAAACGTACAAAAGATATTCAGCCGCCCTTCATATGAAAGTTGCATTTAAAATAAATAACATTTTTGCGCAAACACGCGGCTATTTTACCAGCCTGTTTAAGAAATACGCTCCGACGCGCAGTATCCCGCTTAAAAATAACCCACGGGATATCTCTTTTAGCAGCAAAACGTTCTGTCAGACGACGGACTCTTCTTCATGTCGCTGTTTGTCATACTCTTTTTGCGCAGCCTCCAGAGTCGGACCATGTTCCAGCGCCCAGTGGTAAAGCGCCTCGAAAGGTTCACGCAGCGAATGTCCTAAAGGGGTAATACTGTATTCCACCCCAACCGGCATGGTGGGCAGCACTTTTCGGTATATCAAACCGTTGCGTTCAAGGCGCTTGAGAGCATCAGCAAGCGCCTTGTGGGTAATGCCATCCAGGCGGCGGCGGATCTCATTGAAGCGCGAAGGTTCCGTGCACAGTACGGTCAGGATCAGAATCGACCATTTGTTGGTGATGTGCTCAAGCACCGGACGCGTTTTTCCTACTTCTCTCAGGCTGTTGCAATCAATTTTTGTCATGTCGGTATATCCATTGATATCTGGTATAAACAAAGTGCGTAATTGATACTAAATATAAAACTTATATCATCTGTTTTCCACTCACTGAGGAGAGCAATGATGAACAGACTCAATAATAAAGTGTCCGTCGTACTGGGCGGAGCCAAAGGCATCGGTCTGGCGATTAGCCAACGTTTCGCCCACGAAGGTGCCGCCACCTGGTTTACGTCTCGTCGGGATGAAGAGTTGCAGGCCGCCGCTGCCACCATCGGAAACAATGCCCTGCCATTGCGCGCCGATGTCAGCCAGCAAAGCGAGCTCATCCGAATTATGGAAAAAGTGCAGGCCGAATCCGGTCATATTGACGTGCTGGTGATTAACGCCGGTATGTCGGAACATGCGACGCTGGAACAGATTTCCGCCGATCATTTTGAGCAGATTTTTGGGCTGAATGTCCGCTCTCCGGTGTTTGCGTTGCAGGCGGCCCTGCCCCTGCTGAAACCCGGCGCCAGCGTGGTGTTAATTGGTTCGATAGCCGACGTTATTGGCTCGGAAGGTTATGGGGTCTACAGCGCCAGCAAAGCCGCACTGCGCTCTTTTGCACGTACCTGGACACGTGAACTCGCCCCTCGCGGTATTCGGGTGAATGTCGTCGCACCCGGTCCGGTGGATACGGAGATGATGGCCGCCGCATCGGAGGCGTTCCGTCAGGGGATCATTAGCGCCATTCCGTTAGGCAGAATGGGCACGCCGGAGGAAATTGCCAGCGCCGCGCTGTTCCTTGCCAGTGATGACAGTCGCTATATCGCCGGTGCGGAAATTTGCGTCGATGGCGGGCTGACCCAGGTGTAATAAAGACCGTGCTGTAAAGAGGCCGCTATGCGGCCTTTAATCAAACCCTTTTATGTTCTGGAAAATAAAGGGGTAAAAATTGCCTTTATTGGCGAGCTTGTTCATGTCGCTGCGGTGCAATTTCCACAGCCCAGTGTCACGATCATCTAGTATCCACATCGCCAAAGCAGCGGCCCGTTCTGGCGATGAAACACGTCGCGACTGGCCGCCTGTGCAATATATTAGTGTAATTCAGAGAGAATTCTGTCCGGCGATACGCTGCCCAGGAAAGTATGGGCGGAGCTATCGAGCACAACCATCGCGGGCGTTACCTCTACGCCCAGCCGGTCTGCAAGTGCAGATTGTTGAATGATCAGATTTTTACATTTTTCCGTGCTGTCATTTGCCGGTAAAAATCCCGCCATCGCATTTTGCAGGCTTTTCGGACGATCTGACGCACACCATACTCTGGCCATATCTTCGATAACCGAATCTTTTATTGATGACGGAACCACTGTCAGAAATGACATGGTCAAACCTGCATCCGTATATTTCTTTATATTTTTGACGACGAAGCTGCAATAGACGCACTGATTATCTACAAAGACTAACAACTTGTGTTTTTCCGGACTGGCCTGAAAGGTAATAGGTTCAAGCGCAGGTAAAGAGTGTGAGATATCTTCATAGGCCATCTGCGGCGTGGTATCAGTGGCGGGGACAGACGACGCCAGCGCTGCAGAACTGGCTGAAATCATAAAAACTGCACTTAATGCTTTAAGAAAACCCCTCATTCCCTTTTTCCTTCCTGTTTTGGTGTCGGATTAACGCTACTGTGACGGTGCCAGTAAACGCCTTATCCATTATTTTTTCAGCATTTTATTGCATTACTGTGTGTCGTTTCGTTTAAGCAGGTCATCCCCGCAAGTCCGAACAGTGAAGCTGCGACATCACCTGTCACCGCACTGGTGCATCCAGAACGTCCTGAATAACGACCATTATCGTCATTTAAGACATTCCTTTCTTCCTTATGATTCTTCCATCGAATCAATGGTGACTGAAAGGAACCTGCTATGAACATCGCTACACACCCCAGTAAAGGCACAGCCGTGATCACCGGTGCATCAACCGGCATCGGTGCTATTTACGCCAATCGCCTGGCACGCATGGGTTACGACCTGGTTATTGTTGCCCGCAATCACAACCGCCTGAATCAGATGGCAAGCCATATCACCGCCGATACGGCCAGCAATGTTGAGGTGGTGGCGGCCGATCTTGGCGATGCCGAACAACTTAACGCCCTCGAGAAAAAACTACGCGACGATGCCAGCATCACTTTACTGGTCAACAATGCGGGCACGGGCACACACACGCCGCTGTTATCCAGCGATGTCGACCAGATGCAAGCGATGATTAACCTGAACGTGGTTGCGCTGACTCGCCTGACATATGCCGTTGTTCCCGGATTCGTCGCGCGTGGCAACGGCGCCATCATCAACATCTCTTCCATCGTCAGCATCGCACCGGAATTGTTAAACGGTGTTTACGGCGGAACAAAAGCGTTTGTGCTGGCCTTTAGTCACTCCTTGCACCACGAGCTGGCCGACAAAGGGATACAGATTCAGGCCGTATTACCAGGCGCAACGGCAACGCCGTTCTGGGATAACGGCGGACTCCCGCTGGAGCAGCTCGATAAAGCGATAGTTATGAGCCCTTATGACCTGGTGGATGCCGCGCTGACAGGCTTTTTGCGCGGTGAACTTGTCACCATCCCTTCTTTGCACAACGAAGCAGAATGGCTGGCGATGGAAAACAGCCGCAAGGCCATGATCCAACATCTTTCGAGCAATACCCCGGCTGAACGCTACCGCGACAGCGCTGGCCGCTAACCCTTTATCCAACAGGAATGACATGATGAAACTCACCGGAAACACTCTTTTTATTACGGGCGGCACCTCAGGCATTGGTCGCGCCATCGCCGAAAAATTTCACCAGCTTGGCAATCAGGTGATCATCTCTGGTCGTCGTAAGGCGCTACTGGAGAGCGTGACTGCCGCCAATCCGGGTATGGATTACGTGGTCCTCGATGTCACCAGTGCTTCAGATATTAAAAACGCGGCACAGGAAGTACTGTCTCGCTATCCGGCGCTGAACGTAGTGATAAATAACGCAGGGATTATGCCGTTTGATAATCCCGCCGCGGAACTGGATGACGAGATGGCCACCACGCTGCTGGATACCAATCTGCTGGGCACCGTTCGGGTGAGCGCCGCGTTTGTTGAGCATCTGAAACAGCAAGATGATGCGGTACTGATCAATAACAGTTCCATACTGGCCTTTTTGCCCCTGGTCACTAACGCGCTCTATTCCGCAACCAAAGCCGCGATCCACTCTTATACCCTTTCCCAGCGCTTTTTGCTCCGCGACGCGGGAGTGAGCGTGATAGAGATTGCGCCGCCGTGGGTGGACACCGATCTGATCTACAAAAGTGGCGATGCACGGGCGATGCCCTTAGCAGACTTTATCGAACAGACCTTCGAGAAACTGGCTACGGATAACCCCGAAGCCATTGTCGATAGCGTGCTCCCTGCCCGCGCCAACCCCGGTGCGAATGAACACGCAATGGTGAACGCGTTTAATCAGGCGATGGTTGAAAACCCAATCCCGGTTGCGTGATCGGATGTCGGGCAGGCAACTGCCCTTTGCTGGAGTTTATGATGCAAAACCACATTTCCACGCCGCAACGCCGCGCGCTCTGGGCGCTGAGTATTGCTTATTTTATTCAGGCAACAGGTTCCCTTTCCGTTGCCGGTAGCCTGGCGCCCATATCCCATGAATGGGGACTCAGCGATGCGCAAAGCGCCCGTTTGCTCTCTATTTTCGGCCTGACGTTTGCCCTGGGTGCGCCGCTGGCGCAAGTGATGTTTGGCACGATGATGCGCAGAACCCAGGTCCTGGCAGGCATGCTGGTGTTCGCGCTGGGGGCCGCTATTTTTGCCATTGCGCCGAATTACGCATTGCTGGTCATATCGCGTATTGTGATGGGGCTGGGGGCGTCGCTGATAGGTCCGGTGCTGGTGGCGTTGGGCGCTGAGTTAGTGTCCCCCAGGGAGCGTGGCAGCGCCATTGCCATGATTTTGCTGGGCGTGTCGATGGCAAGTATGGTGGGTATTCCGCTGGCCGCGTGGATAGCCGATGCCTGGGGGGCGCGGTGCTTGTTTACCCTTGTCGCGCTGGTAAGTCTGATAACCGCTACAGGTGTGTGGCTGCTGGTGCCGAATGAGGTTAAAGGCGTCGATATCCGTTTGCGCCATGTCGGCCAGGTGCTGACCGACGGTAAATCGCTGTCCGCGTTTTTGGTGGTCTTTTTTATCACCTCCGGGGTATACGATATGTATGCGTTTATCTCGCCGATGATCCGCGACCGCTGGCACGGTGCGGCCACCGATGTCTCTATCGCGTTAACGGTTATTGGCGTGGCGGGCATACTGGGCAACCTTTTTGTCAGTCGTGCTGCACGCGTTTACAGTGCGGAGCGTTTACTGATCATCGGTATGACCTTGCTGGTCGCAGATATGCTGCTGATAACGCTGCTACCCGCTCAACTGGCGTGGTTGTTTATCCTGCTGGTGGTGTGGGCCTTTTCAACGGACCTGCTATGGCCAACGCAGCAGCGGCGCATCGTGGAAATCTCCTCAGCAGAAACGCGGGGGATTTCGCTGGCTTTAACCAGCGCCTTTATGTTCTGCGGTATTGGTTTTGGCTCAGCGGTCGCGTCCTGGCTTTATCCTCTGAGCGGTTTTTACGGTGTGATGATAAGCTCGATGCTGTTTTTGTTGCTGGCATTGGCCAGCCTGGGTATATCGGAGCGGCTACGCGCCCGTTCTGCGCAATGGGTAAATGTTGAATTGCCATAAAGAGGTTGCGATGCACCGGATAGGATTGATTATTTCTGACCACTTTCAGATGCTGGCATTGTCGACGCTGACGGTATTTGAGTTTGCCAACTTCGTGGCTGAAAATCCTTTTTACCAGTTGACGGTCTATTCCGAATCCGGTGGCAAGGTGCGTTCCTCCTCTGGTATTGGCGTGGATTCCGAACAGTTGAGCGACGAAACCCTGGTTGATTCCTGGCTGGTGGCGGGGGTGCTTTCCCCGGTAGAGGAGCCCGCAAGCCCGGCGGTGATCCATTTTCTGCAAACCTCTGCCCGAAAAGCACGCCGTATCGCGGGCATCTGCACCGGCGCCTTTGTGCTGGCACAGGCCGGGCTTCTGGCGCGAAAACGGGCCACCACGCACTGGGCGCACTCCCGCAGTTTCACCACGCTGCATCCCGGCGTTCAGCTTGAAGATGACCGTATCTTTATTATCGATGACACCATCTGGACTTCGGCAGGGATGACCGCCGGGCTGGATATGGCGCTCGGTATGGTGGAAAAAGATCTTGGCGCAGAGATTGCCCGTATTGTGGCGCATCGCCTGGTCATGAATCAGCGTCGTTCAGGCGGCCAGACACAGCATTCCGAAATGCTGGCGCTGGCGCCTCGCTCAGATCGCCTGCAAAGCGCGCTCGAATATGCCCGCAACAACCTGCATAAAACGCTGACGGTGGAACTGCTGGCCGATGCCGTGCATGTCAGCGCCCGCCAGCTCAGCCGCCTGTTTCGTCAGGAAACGGGGAAATCTCCGGCGAAAGCTATCGAAGGATTACGGCTGGAAGCGGCAAGATTGATGATTGAACAAAGCCGCCTCTCCCTGGATACCATTGCCCGTGAAGCCGGTTTTCGCGACCGGCGTCATATGCGGGAGGTTTTTATTCGCGGCTATGGTATTCCGCCGCAGTCACTCCGTACGGGCAGGTAGTATTAAGCAGTAAGGTGCGAGTCTGCCCGCCTCCCCGGTTTTTGCAGACTCGCTTTTCGGTAGACGGACGGGGTGATGCCATAGCGTTTTTTAAAGGCTTTGGTGAATGATGACAGCGACAAAAAACCACACCTTTCGGCAATGATATCCACCGCCAGAACCCTTTCATCAATCAGTAACCGCGAGGCCAGCGCCATACGCAAATGTGTCAGCCACGATTGTGGCGTCTGGTGATAACTGTGCGCAAAATATCGGGCAAAGGTTGCGCGCGATAAAAAACAACGCTCAGCCATTAACTCAAGGGTCCACGGGTACGCCGGATCCGCGAACACTGCTAATAACGCAGGCGTCAGACGCTTATCACTCATCAGCCGCAGCATACCCGGAGGCGGTTCTCGCAGCGAAAGTAAAATCCGCAGCATCATCGCCAGCAGCGTATTTGCCAGCCCTTTAACCATCGCCATACTGCCTGGTAAACTGTTCTGGCTTTCACGGACTAACATCGTCAGCAACATTTCCAGCTCCGGAAAGCTTTTGCGCTCCGCAGGCTGAAGATGGATAAGCTCGCTCTCTTCGGCGAACAGCCAGGTGCAGTCCGCCCCAAAATAAAACTCCCCGCACAATACCTCAACGGACGGTCCCGAACCTTCCGTGCGTACCTGCGTTAAAATGCCATTATGATGCCCCTGCGCGGGTACCACTTGTCCCCAGTCCACCAGGCTTTCAAGGATATGGGGCGAACCCTGAGGAAGCAGCAGAATATCTCCGGCACGCACGTTAAGGGTTTTACCTGCAATGTGCAGGCGCGCCTCCCCCCGCATAATGACATGCCATGGCACAATCCCGGCTGGCAGTTGCTGATGGTCAGCAGCCCATCGCCCGTTAAACCGACAATGAAGATTCACCACGCATTGCGGTGCCAGCACAGCCAGTAATGAACTGAGGTTATCCACGCGCACTCCTGAGACGATAAGACAAAAAATAGCGGATTTGGGGGCAATAATAGCATGGCCTGCGCCCTATGATGTGTCCATCGCCAATACGGTGGCGCACATTAACTGACAGGAGAACACTATGAGCCGTTTAAACGCAATTCAGGTCGAAAATGCTACAGGCAAAACTGCCGATCTTTTCACAATGATCAAACGCGCAATGGGTAAAGTGCCAAACGCGTATCAGACGATAGGTATCGCGCCCGAGATCCTGGGCCAGGCGCTGCAACACAATGCCACGCTGGCAAAAAGTACGCTGAGTAAACAGGAGCTGGAAGCCATTAACCTGGTCGTCAGTGAACTCTCCGGCTGCGATTACTGCCTGGCCGCGCATACCTTAACGGGCAAAATGGCCGGTTACAGCCTCGCGCAAACACAGGCACTGCGCCGGGGCGAATATCCGGATGATGCCCGTATTGATGCGCTGGTGAAATTCGTCGCAACCGTGGTCTCAACCCGCGGTACGCTGGCGGAAGAGACGGTAACCCGCTTCCTGGCGGCAGGCTTTAACGACCGCCAGGTTATAGAAATCATCAGTGCGATCAGCGCGATTCTGTTTACCAACATGGTCAACCGCGTCAACAATACCGTGGTGGATTTTCCACCCGTAAACTAAACACACTCGGACATTAAGATTTCTATCATGGCGGTGACGGGTTCCTTTGCACATCATTACCCGCCCCGCCTTTCTCACGGGCAGGCACGGCCTGACGCGCTACAATTTTTCCACCAGCGTTTTTAATTGCCTGAGTAAATCGTCTTTTTCATCTTCATCGCTGCCTCCGTACGGCCAGGTAGACTGGCGAATAACCAGACGCGTCGGCAACAGCTCACGGATCCGCATCTGCGGAGCGGCCATCTGCTGAATCAACAACTCCACGGCGCGCTTCCCGAGCTTGTTGAAATCCTGCGCGACGGTAGTCAGAGGCGGCTGGAAATAGAGGCTGTCCGCCGTGTCGTCATAGCCGGTGACAGATACCGCCCTGCAGCCAGTGCGATTGAGCTGTGCCAGCGCGCTCAACACCCCCAGCGCCATCTGATCGTTTGCCACGACAATGGCGCTGATCTTCGGATACTGATGTAACAGTTCAAAAGCTTTGTGCCAGCCGCTGGCCGCGCTCCAGTCGCCGAAGACCGTCACCGCATTACGCACACCGTGACGATGCAATGCTTCACGCCAGCTACTGAGCCGCATCCGCGCGGAGACTGAACTTTCCGGCCCCGCCAGTAAGCCAAACTCCCGATGCCCTAATTCCCACAGATGCGTGACGCAGGCACCGCAGCCCTCCATGTGATCAAAGCGCACACAGCAGACATCGGTCTCCGGCGAGATATCCAGAAACAGACAGCAGATATCCGGGTTCTCACTCACCAGTTTTTCGGCAATGCTCCCTTCCAACGGCAGATTAATAATCGCGCCGCGGATGTTCTGTGCGCGAAACTCATTTAGCCGCGCCTGTAACGAGGGGTAATCGGCTGTCGCGGGCATCGCGATCGCCACCTCCAGCTCGTGGGCGCTGGCGTGACTTTTGATCGCGGCGGCTATTTGCGAAGGGGCATGCAGCGTTAACGACGCGGTAATCAGGCCAATCGACGGCGCCGATTTCCCGGCCAGTAATTGTGCCGAGCGGTTCGGCACATAGTGCAACGCCTGCATCGCACGGATGACTTTATCGCGGGTACGTTCAGCCACCACCTCGGGTTTATTCAGCACGCGTGACACGGTTTGCTCTGAGACACCCGCCTCACGCGCCACATCTTCCAGGGTTGCCGTACGGCGTTGCATCGCCTTCTCCTTAACCTTGTGATAACAATGTCGTTCGCTAACATTCTATGTCGAAAAGACGACAAAAAACGGCGTCTTTCGCACGGTTTCGTGATCGTTAATGGGTTTCACTTTCCCAAATATTGTGGCACCAAACAAAATATCTGATAACTCATCCATCTTGTCGAGCGAATGACATTTCATTTTATTATCAGGTATAGCGATGCAACATTACGATTCCCACGCGCGTCGTGGCCCCCGGTTCCACGATGTACTTGCCCGTGAAGACTGGCAAAATCAGACCATTACGCACCTTAACCGCTTAGCGGCTCACCCGACGTTTGCCAGTTGGCGAGACGTTCACGCCGCAAAGGAAAATCAGCCCTCAACGCACCGTCGTCTGCTGGACGGACAGTGGCAGTTTGCCCTGGCGCACAGCCCGTTTGAGGTGGATGCCTCCTGGCTGGAAAGCGATCTGCCCGGTAGCCGCAGCACGCCAGTTCCTTCGAACTGGCAAATGGAAGGCTATGACATACCTATTTACAGCAACGTGCGTTACCCCATTGCAACCACCCCGCCGCGCGTGCCGGAAGAGAACCCAACCGGCTGCTACTCGCTGCTGTTTAACGTCGACGCGCACTGGCTGGATGAAGGGCAAACGCAGGTTATCTTTGATGGCGTTAATTCTGCCTTTCATCTGTGGTGTAACGGTGAATGGGTGGGTTACTCGCAGGACAGCCGCCTGCCTGCGGCCTTCGATCTGAGCCTTTATCTTCATACCGGCGAGAATCGCCTTTGCGTGATGGTGATGCGCTGGAGCGCAGGGACCTGGCTTGAAGATCAGGATATGTGGCGGATGAGCGGGATCTTCCGTTCGGTCTGGCTACTGCATAAACCTGCGCTGCACCTGAGCGATGTCCAGCTCACCCCACAGCTCGATGCGCTGTATCGCGACGCTGAACTGGTGGTTAACGTCACCGTCGCCGCCCCGACGCAGATGCTGGAGCACCTGACGGTCAATGTCGAGTTGTGGAACGACACACAGCGCATCGTCAATCATCAGCAACCGCCCGGCTCGCCGGTGATTGATGAGCGCGGCAACTATGCCGAACGCGCGGTGATGCGCCTGCCGATCGAACGCCCGGCGCTGTGGAGTGCGGAGACACCGAACTGCTACCGCGCTGTGGTCTCCCTGTGGCGCGGCGATGAGCTGATCGAAGCCGAAGCCTGGGACATCGGTTTTCGTAAGGTTGAAATTGACAATGGCCTGTTGAAGCTCAACGGCAAACCGCTGCTGATCCGCGGCGTCAACCGCCATGAACATCACCACCAGCGCGGCCAGGTTGTCAGCGAAGAGGATATGGTGCAGGACATTCGGCTGATGAAGCAGAATAATTTTAACGCCGTGCGCTGCTCCCACTACCCCAACGCCCCGCGCTGGTATGAACTCTGCAACCGCTATGGTCTGTACGTCGTCGACGAGGCCAATATTGAAACCCACGGTCTGGTGCCCATGAGTCGTCTCTCTGACGATCCGTCATGGCTCCCGGCATACAGCGCTCGCGTCACACGGATGGTGCAAAACAACCGCAACCACCCGTCGATTATTATCTGGTCGCTGGGCAACGAATCCGGCGGTGGCGGCAATCACGAAGCCATGTACCACTGGCTTAAGCGTAACGACCCGTCACGTCCGGTGCAGTACGAAGGCGGCGGAGCAAACAGCACGACAACCGACATTCTGTGCCCGATGTATGCCCGCGTGGAGAGCGATCTGCTGATACCGGCGGTACCGAAATGGGGGATCAAAAAGTGGATCAGCCTGCCGGGCGAGCAGCGCCCGCTCATCCTGTGCGAATACGCGCACGCGATGGGCAATAGCCTGGGAAACTTTGCGGATTACTGGCGGGCATTTCGTGATTATCCGCGCCTGCAGGGTGGCTTTATTTGGGACTGGGCCGATCAGGCAATCACCAAAACCTTTGACGATGGCAGCGTCGGCTGGGCCTACGGCGGCGATTTCGGCGATAAACCCAATGACAGGCAGTTCTGTATGAACGGTCTGGTGTTCCCCGACCGCCGCCCTCACCCTTCACTTATTGAGGCCAAACATGCCCAGCAATTTTTCCAGTTTACGCTGCTGGCGCAAAACCCGCTGCGCATCAGTATTACCAGCGAATATCTGTTCCGCGCGACGGACAACGAAACACTGCACTGGCAGGTTAAGGCCGCAGGTGAAACCGTTGCCCATGGCAGTGTAGCTCTGGATATCTCGCCGGAGGGGCACAACGCATTGACGCTCGCGGAGACATTGACGCTGCCCACCGGTGCCGAAGAGGTGTGGCTGACGCTGGAGGTTATCCAGCCGCAGGCCACGGCCTGGTCAGAAGCCGGGCATCGTGTCGCCTGGCAGCAGTTCGCTCTCGCCGCCCCGCTGGTGCTGCGAACGCCTGTACGCCCGGCGAATGCACCGGAGCTTGAGGGCAGCGACAGTGCCTGGACGATACGCTGCGATAGCCAACAGTGGGTTATTGACAGGCAAAGCGGGCTGCTTACCCACTGGCAGGTCGACGGCGTGGAACAGTTACTGACACCGCTGCGCGATCAGTTCGTGCGTGCCCCGCTGGACAATGACATTGGTGTCAGCGAGGTAGAACGAATCGATCCCAACGCCTGGGTCGAGCGCTGGAAGAGCGCGGGGTTGTATAACCTCGCCGCGCGCTGTGTGCAGTGTGAGGCGCAACGTCTGGCCCATGAGGTGGTGATAGACAGCCGCTGGCACTACCAGAGCGGCGATGACGTGGTAATTGTCAGCCACTGGCGAATGACCTTTGATGCCGAAGGCAAGCTGCATCTGGCGGTCGATGGCGAACGCGCAGGCACTTTACCGCCGCTGCCGCGTGTCGGGCTGAATTTCCAGGTGCCGGATCAGTACCAGCCGGTCTCCTGGCTGGGCTTCGGCCCGCATGAAAACTACCCGGATCGGCGCGCCAGTGCCTGCTTTTCACGCTGGGCGTTACCGCTCAATGAGATGACAACGCCCTATATTTTCCCCGGTGAAAACGGCCTGCGTTGCGATAACAAAGCACTGGACTGGGGGCACTGGCACGTCGCGGGAGATTTTCATTTCTCTGTGCAGCCCTACAGTACCGCGCAATTAATGGAGACCGACCACTGGCACAGGATGCAGCCGGAAAATGGCGTCTGGATAACCCTCGATGGCCAGCATATGGGTATCGGCGGTGATGACTCCTGGACACCCAGCGTACTGCGGCAATGGTTGCTGCTTGAGACACGATGGCAATATCAGTTAACGATCCACTTCCAATAATAATCGGGGGGCGTTAAGCCCCCAGGCATACAGGCATAACAAGATGGAACAGTCACAATGAAACTCTCTCAACTCGCACCAAGAGAACGACATAATTTTATCTACTTTATGCTGTTCTTTTTCTTTTACTATTTCATTATGTCGGCTTATTTCCCTTTTTTCCCGGTCTGGCTGGCGGAAGTTAACCATTTAACCAAAACCGAAACGGGGATTGTCTTCTCGTCTATCTCGCTGTTTGCGATTATTTTCCAGCCGGTGTTTGGCCTGATTTCCGATAAGCTGGGGTTACGCAAACACCTGCTGTGGACCATTACGGTCTTGCTGATCCTGTTTGCCCCGTTCTTTATTTTTGTGCTCTCACCTCTGCTACAAATGAATATTTTCGCCGGTGCGCTGGCAGGAGGGATCTATTTAGGGATCGTCTTCTCCAGCGGTTCTGGTGCTGTCGAAGCCTATATTGAACGCGTCAGTCGCGCGAACCGTTTTGAATACGGTAAAGTTCGCGTTTCCGGTTGTATTGGCTGGGCATTGTGCGCATCGATAACCGGTATTTTGTTTGGTATCGACCCTAACATTACGTTCTGGATCGCCTCCGGTTTTGCTCTGGTGCTCGGCGTACTGTTGTGGATGTCCAAACCCGAAGGCAGTAACAGCGAGTTGGTCATCGACGCGCTGGGCGCCAATCGTCAGGCATTCTCAATGCGAACCGCCGCCGAACTGCTGCGTATGCCGCGTTTCTGGGGCTTTATTGTTTACGTGGTTGGCGTCGCCAGCGTCTATGACGTCTTCGACCAACAATTTGCCAACTTCTTTAAAGGCTTTTTCTCCAGTCCGCAGCGCGGGACCGAAGTCTTTGGCTTCGTCACCACCGGCGGGGAACTTCTCAACGCCACGATTATGTTCTTCGCACCCGCCATCGTGAACCGCATCGGGGCAAAAAACGCACTGCTGGCCGCCGGAGTTATTATGTCAGCACGTATTTTGGGGTCCTCTTTCGCGTCGTCTGCGCTTGAAGTGGTTATCTTAAAAATGCTGCATATGTTTGAGTTGCCGTTCCTGCTGGTCGGCACCTTTAAATATATCTCCTCGGCCTTTAATCCAAAATTGTCGGCCACGCTGTTCCTGATTGGCTTTAACTTATCGAAACAGCTTTCGGGGGTGGTGCTGTCGGCGTGGGTGGGACGGATGTACGACACCGTTGGCTTCCATCAGGCGTACCTCATTCTGGGCTGTATTACCCTGACTTTTACCGTTATGTCGCTGTTTACCCTGAAAGGCGGTAAAACGCTGCTGCCGGAACCAGGATATAACAGCGCCGCGTGATAACACGCCACGCAAGGGGTGGCCAGGTCATCCCAAAAACGCGACGGCAGGCTATCTGGTACTGACGCGCCAGATAGCCGTCCGGGCGTGTAAGCGGTTAAAATAAAAAAATATAAACGTTGCTTAATTAATTTCGCTATGTCTTAATAGCGCCATCGGTTTGGAATACAGACCTTATGAAAGCAGTTTTAGTAAAGCAGTCCTCAGTTCAAGTGTTATCCATAGATATCCTTCTTCGAGAGCCTCCTCCTAAGTGCCAAATAAGTCACTCTAACATTACAGGCCATTATTGCCACTCTGCGTGGCCCATAAAATTAAGGAAGTATCTATGTCTAATAAAATGACTGGTTTAGTAAAATGGTTTAACTCCGATAAAGGTTTTGGCTTTATCACTCCTGACGATGGCAGCAAAGATGTATTCGTACATTTCTCTGCAATCCAGAGCGACAGCTACAAAACGCTTGATGAAGGCCAGAAAGTATCCTTCACTATCGAAAGTGGCGCTAAAGGCCCTGCGGCCGGTAACGTTACCGCGCTGTAAGTCGCGCTCATTATCAGTGGTGTTTACAACAGCGATGAAGACAATAGTCTGAGCAGATAAAATCTACTGATAAAAATAAACCCGCCGAGTGCGGGTTTTTTATTGCCTTACATTCAGCCAGCGGCTCGCTTTTATTATTTCCGGTTAGCGGACCGGTTATTAAACAGCCAGCGCCTGACTTACCCCAGGGTAATTCACCCTCTGCCCTTGCAGCCCTTTTATCGACAGAGGGTTATCTGTATTTTCTCAGATGGACGTTCCCCGTACCCGGATAGGCTCTTTGATGGCATTCACGGACAACAACCGCTGGAGCGCATTAATAGCGGTGTCAGTAAGTTCATGCCCTTTGGTCAAGACCATCAGTCCATTCGATGTCAGGATATCTTCCTCAACCACCCATCCGGGCAGCAGTTCGCGAATATGGGCAGAACGAACGCCACTCACGTTTGCGCGGAAATCTGACAACGCCTTAATGATGTAGTCGGGCAGTGGTGGCGTGGCCGCACGCAGAATTTCCCATGGCCGCTCCAGGCTCCAGCCACGGACGGCATGTTTTTCCAGTTCGAGCGCGGCACGCAGCAAATGCGCGCCTCGCAGAACCTCCAGAGGGACATTCGGCGCCGGCTCTTTCGCCTGATGACGTATAATTCCCGCGACCAGTTCGAGGCGAGGAATGTTCTCAACCAACCGCCCGGCTACCTCCGGATGACCAAGCAGCAGTTTTTTCTCTTCATCCGTCAGTTTACGCTGGGCCGCATCAGCCTGGACGATATCCGCAGGAATACCGACACAGCCTATCTGGCTTAGTGACGCCGCGATGGTGTAAATCCATTCATCGGGCCACTCCAGTTTTGGCAACGCATGATTCACACATGACTGCGCGAACGCGGAGCGCTGAAAAGCCCATGGCGCGACCATCGCGAGCACTTCGGTCAGCGTTTTCACCGAAGCGGTAAGCGTGGTGGCAAGCAACTCTTTTTCGGCACAAATAAGGCGATACTGGCGCACCGCCTCATTCAGCGTGGCAATCAGTTCGTCTTTTGGACAAGGCTTACACAGATAGCGAAAAATGGCCCCTTTATTGATAGCCGCAATTGAAGATTGCACATCGGCCTGACCGGTCAGCAGAATGCGAACACTGTCAGGAGAGATTTCCCGCGCTTTCGCCAGGAAAGTCGCCCCGTCCATGCCAGGCATACGCATATCGGACACGATGACGGCAAACTTTTCGCCCCAGCGAACGGCGTCAAGCCCGGCCTCGCCGCTCTTTGCGACCACTACATCAAATTCCCCAAAAAGATTGCGTTCAATGGCGGCGAGCACATTGGGTTCATCATCCACGCACAGTACCCGAGCGAGGGCAGTATCAGTCATGATGGGTCTCCTTTATATGAGCAAGCATTTGCTGCCACAGAGGGAGCTGGTTCAGCATGCCTGTTTGTTCGAGATAATCGTTATCGGGTACGTTATTGTTCGCCAGCGCGACCGCAACATGTACGGTACCGATCGCACCGAAGCTATTATTCGTAAGGCGTGAAGGCTGGGCTTGTCGGGCAACGATCTCGACAAGATCGCCGGGCAATCCCCACAACGCCAGCATCCAGGCACCCAGCGCGGCGTGGCTCCTGGGGGAATGGCCTTTAATATCGGGAAGCAGCAGAGCAATATTGGCGAGCAATGCGGCGGTCGACTCCAGCCCCTCGTGGCCACACATGCGGGCGGCGAGTTGCGAGGCGAGAAAGGCCTTACGTTGTAACTCACTGACAGCAGGATCACTGTTCGCTTCGGTAAAAAACTCAGGTGTCTGGATCAATGACGTTATCTGCTCCAGACCCAGGTGGGTGATGGCACTGCCGATATCGTGGATTCGCGCCCCTCGTGTGAACCAGGCCGAATTCGCAATCTGCATAAACCTGGCCGTCAGCGCGGGATCGCGCCTGATGAGATCAGTAATGCGCGGGATATCACAGGCAGTCCCGGAAAGGCATTGTCTCAGTTCGGCGAATATCTCAGGTGTGGCAGGCAGGTGGCTAATATGCCCCGTTAAATCAATGAGCCCCGGATCGTCAATGGTCTGGCGTAGCGCGAGCGTACTTTCGATCATCTCGATCAGAGCCGTACTGTCACACGGCTTAGACACAAACCGGTGCGCGACCTCGAGCATTCGTTGGGTTGATGTGGGCTCTGAATAGCCAGAAAGGATGATCCGTACCGTACCCGGCCAGCGGGCGCGAACCTGGGTGAGCAACTCAGCCCCATCCATAAAAGGCATGCGCATGTCCGATACCACAACATCTGCCGGAGTCTGTTCAAGCATCGCCAGCGCATCAGGACCACTACTTGCAAAGCGGCATTCCCAATCAGGGTTATACATCATGACCGCTCTCTCAATGCCCGAGAGTATGCGGTTTTCATCGTCAACAAACATCACCTGCATGCCGTTCATCCCTCTTTGCGACTATGAAGCGGAAATTGCAATATGAACGTTGACCCCACCCCTTCCTCAGACTCGCAGCGGATATGTCCCATGTGTTTGTCGATGACTGTCGAGTAGACAATGGCAAGCCCCTGCCCCGTCCCCTTACCGACGGCTTTGGTCGTGAAGAAGGGATCGAAAATACGATCCAGGATACCAGCGGGTATGCCGCTACCATCGTCCTGCACCCGTATTTCCATAAAGTCACCGTTTTGCTCAGCGGAAATGACAATACGGCCTTTTTCCTTAACGCCTTTCTGCAGGGTATCGGCAATCGCATGGGCGGCGTTGACCACTAAATTAAGTATGGCCTGACCGACCATATCGCGCAGGCATGGCAGCAAGGGCAAATCATCGCCAAAATGGGTTTCCAGATCAGCGACATATTTCCACTCGTTGCGCGCGACCGTCACGGTTGTACGGATGACCTCACGGATATCGACAGATTCTTTCTCATTTTGCGATGGGTGAGAAAACTCCTTCATGGCAGCGACAATTTTCGCAATGTGCTCAAGGCCTTCCAGGGACTCATCTAACGCTGAGGGAATTTGGCTGCGCAAAAAATCAATCCGGGCACGTTTTAAAACCGTGTCGAATGCCTCTATCGTCGGCTCATTGTCCAGTTTCTCACGCGCAACGTCGACCACCGCAAGCGCAGCATCTAGTACCTTTGTCAGCGTTGCATGGGCGGTTTTCACAAAACCAACATTGTCCGAAACATACTGAGTCGGGGTATTAATCTCATGCGCAATACCTGCGGCAAGCTGACCAATAGACTCCATTTTCTGCGCTTGCAACAGTTGGGCCTGCGCTAACCGTAATTCCGATAATGCTTTTTCAAGCTCGCGCCGCTCGTTCTCGAGTTCCATCGTCTTACGAGCAACGACTTTCTCCAGACCAATATTCTGTTCCAGAATCGCAAAAGGCGTTGTATGGCTATGCCTGGCCTCTTGTGCAATACGGCGTTTCAGAACATCGATTGTTTTATCGCGGGCGAGAAGTTTGCGCTCATAATCGGCAAGTGACAGGCCCGCATTGGGTTCGTGGGTAAAAGAAGACATAACTTATCCTCCGATAGCAACGCCTGTGAATGTCTGGTTTACGTGCAGCCCATTGTACTGCTCGCCGTAGGTAGAAAAACCGATCACATTATTCTGGCGCATAATGTCGCTAATCGGTTCTTCAAGCCCTTCTTCTTCAAACTGGAGGCGGCGAAGAATACAATCGCAACCGATGATGACACGCGGGTCAGGAATTATTTCATGAACTTTTTCAAACGATTGCCTGAAGGTCTCGATGGGGTCTTCTGCTCTGCCAATCGAAATAATCAACCCCTCTTCAATCGCGCAATAGCAGGTTAACGAAAAATCGGCGTTCCATTTCTGAATGGAGCGTACATAAGGTTCATCGCCAAGCGAGAGCACCAGCGGATTGCGAGAAAATATCGTGGGCGTTAACTCGTCCACGCTCAGGCCGAGAGATTCGGCGTAGACTTGTGCAGCAGGTTCGCCGTTAATTTCAAAAATGATCCGTTTCTCCGGATCGGCTTCGGTAATCACCAGTTCCACGTCGCTGGGAACAAAGTGTTGAATTTTAAACGTCGCAAGAGGAGAGTGGGTCTCAATGACCGCAAAAACCGCTGCGTCTGATACAAATTTACCATTACCGTCGTAAATGAAGCTTTGTTCAAAGCGCAGGTCATCCCCCGCCGATCCCCCGATGATAGGCACATTCCCTATCTGCTGATAGAGATTAGCCACAAGTCGCTCTTCTGCCATCGAAAGCCCATCGACAAGCAACAGACCGAAGCGATTAATATTCGGCCTTGCCTCGCTGTCGAGACGGATTTTTTCAGCCATGTCTGCAATAACGGCAGAGTATTCAACTAAAGGATGAATCATAAAAGCGGAGGCCCGAAATTCGCTCCCTAAGCCCAGGCCGAGCATCCCGGAGTGCTGAAAACCATCCAGACCAATTTGCCCGGAGGAGGTGCATCCTATAAGCGTGCATGAAAAGGTTTTTTTTAATTCGCTGCCTAATATTTCAAGATCATAATCCGGAGAGCAAAAAAATAAGATGGTTTCAATATCCTCATGACCAATCTTATTGGCAAATTCAGCTACAGCCTGGACAGGATCGCGTAATTCACTACTTGCATATTTTAGTTTGACATTCACGGCATATTCTCCGGCTGAGAAAAGCGATAGTGTTTATTTTAAACAGTACATGCTCAAAAAGATGCTCGTCTGGATTCAACAGTTGGGGAGTCATAAAAGCTGCCACCAGGCCACTTATGAATGCCTGTCTTAATTAGTTATACATGCATGGCATTTCTCTTCAAAGACGCACGTGAACTTTCTTTTCAGGCCGCCGTCTGGATCACTTTTGTTACCCTTTCATCCAAAACCCGGCTAATTAACGTACGTCTGTTTTTCGTTCGGCAAAATAGTGCGCAGGGGTGCTGCCCATCGTTTTTTTGAACATGGTGATGAAGGCATTCACCGATTCATACCCCAGGTTTGCCGCCACATTTTGTACCGAGACGCCACTTGCCAGCGCCTGGAGCGCAAGGATCAGATGGAGCTGCTGACGCCATCGTCCGAAGGTTAGCCCTGTCTCGCGTAGCATCAAGCGTGCCAGCGAGCGCTCGCTGAGCGCCAGCCGTTTAGCCCACGCTTTAAAGGTGCTGCGATCCTCCGGGTTACTGACCAGCGCATCTGCCATGGCGCGTATTTTGGGATGGGCCGAAACGGGTAGACTCAATTTCTGTTGCGGCATGGTGGCTAACTCGTCAAGCGTCACTCTGGTCAGTCTTGCGACATGGCTATCGGGCGGGTAATCGATGCCCTCACGCGTTAAGCGGTCCACCAACTCTTTAATCAGGGGTGAAATCGCCAGCGTGCAACATTTTTCCGGAAGCGCAGTGGCGCCGGGTTCAATAAACAGATAATTGAGATGGGCGTTCCAGGTCGCTTTAGCGCTGTGAGGAACACCGCCCGGTATCCAGACTGCGCAATTTGGCGGCACTATCCATATGTCATTTTCGGCGCGACAGATTACCGCGCCATACAGCGCAATGATCAATTGCCCTTTGCGATGTATATGTACCGGCACTTCGGCCTCGTAATCAATAAAATCAAGATGCCGCGCCACTGCCGGGCACGAGGTGGCATCAGGGTCAAATAATGTTGTAACGAATTGGGGCTTCATGTGATTGGCAACATTTAGGTATTTTTTGACAGAATAGAGTATTTAATAGCATACGCAAGCCGGTAATAATCCCCGGCATGAACACATTCGCTCTCTTTCACAGTCATTTTTTACGCGCTGCCAGCAAGCTATTACGCCGTGTGGCTTCTCCCGCACTGCTGAACGATGCTAACGCGTTGCTCTATTCTGCAAAGACTTTTACCGCCGCGATGCTCGCCTATTTTATTGCGTTGTCGATAGGTCTTGAGCGCCCGTCGTGGGCCATCATTACCGTATATATTGTCTCGCAAACCTCGGTGAGCGCGTCACTGAGCAGAAGCCTCTATCGCCTGGCAGGCACAGTCATCGGCGCCGGAGCGACCGTTTTGATTGTGCCCACTTTCGTGAACATGCCGGTGCTTTGCAGCGTGATGCTCACAGGCTGGATAACCTTCTGTCTCTATTTATCCCTCCTTGTACGCACTTCACGTGCGTATGCTTTTGTATTAGCCGGTTACACCGCGAGCCTGATTGGTTTTCCTGCGGTGTTTGATCCCGGCACTATTTTTAATATCGCCATTCTCCGCGTGCAGGAGATCATGATTGGTATTTTCTGCGCCGCGCTTATTCACAGATACGTATTGCCCGCGCGTATTTCAGGGGTGTTCAACAACAAATTAGCGCAGACATTACGCTCGGCCCGGCTGAAAATTGCCGACACCTTAGCAGGCAAACCCGATGAGCATTCCGATAGCCTTCATCTGGCGCTGGCACTGCAGTTTTTGCAGGGTATCAGCCACCATATCCCTTATGACTTTGCCCTTTCTGCGCCGGTCCGCCAGGCACGAAAAGCCATCCATGACAGGCTGGCTCGTCTGTTAATTGTGAATTGTGAATTACGCGATCGCTTACCGACGCCAGAGGAAATACCCGTCGAGCTGCGGTTGTTGCTAAAGGATGTCCAGACCTGGCTGACTCATGAGGTGGAAAGCGAGCAGACGATCAGCGCAGAGGCGCTAAAAAAACGCAGTGAACAGTTAACAGCGTTATACGCTTCGCAGTCACCGACAATGACAGATGCGATACGGGCCAGTTTTACGCGCCACCTGACAGAGGCCATCGTGCTTTTACAGCAATGCGAACGCCTTTCTGATGCGGTCCGCCACGCGAAAAACCCCCCTGCGCTGATGGAGGTCAAGGCTGCAAAAGGCTACGTATTCCACCGGGATCACCTTAGCGCTGCACGCACAGCGCTGGGGGCTTTCTCGATAATCTTAAGCGGCTGCCTGATTTGGATTTACTCAGCCTGGCCTGATGGCGCCACGGCGGTCTCTGTTCTTGGGGTCTGCTGTACGCTGTTTGCCAGTTTCGACACGCCAGCCCCCCACCTTGTGAAATATATTATGGGTTCCGTCTGGGGGGTACTGATAAGCCTGTTCTATAGCTTTGTCCTTCTTCCGCAAGTGACCGATTTCGCGGTATTGGTTGCGGCGCTTGCCCCCGCCTATTTGCTGGCCGGATCGCTCCAGGCGCGCCCGCCCACCACATTTATGGCCATGGGGATCACCCTCACCCTGCCAATCCTTTGCGAATTAGGCGCGCATTACAGCGGGGACTTCGCTGTAGCCATCAATACCTCTATTGCCTTGTTTGCCGCCATCGGCTATGCCGTGGTCAGCATGAGTTTGTTGCAAACGGTGCAGGCAGACGCGGCCATTAACCGTCTGCTGAAACTCTGTCGACGCGATATCCGGCGCAGCGTGAAAGGTGTTTTTAAACCCGATGAGACGCACTGGACCAATCTGATGATAGACAGAACAGCCCTTTTACTGCCGCGTTTGCAACGCAGTGAGCACGCCTCAGAACAGGTGCTTGAGCATATGTTGCACTATCTGCGTATTGGCCTCTCTGTCATGCATTTACGCCACTGTTATTCGCGGGCGGAAAGAAAAACAGCCCGGGAGATCAATGACCTGCTTTACCAGCTTATTCACACGAAAGACATACCCGCCGTACGCGAGCGCATTGCGTCAATGATTTGCCTCTCTCTGCCTGCGCCAGATGAACAATCGCGCCAGGTTGTCGACAGGCTTGTTGACCTGCACTGCGCACTGCGAAGTAGCAAGAAGGAGCAAGAAAATGCTGAATGACATCAATATTGGGGGGGTATTTCTCCCCGGTCTGCTGGTCATTGCGCTTATTAGCCTGGCCTGCACGCTGTTACTCGTGCCGCTGTTCTCTTTCAGCAGGTTTTATTGCCGTTTGCCGTGCCGCCCGCTGATTGGTTTCTCACAGTATATCGTCACTTTTTTCCTGTTCCTGCATGACGCTAACGCGCTGGGGTTATTTGCATGAAATCGTTTCTCTCTTTATTGACCCGCTATGCGCTGACGCTAAGCGCAGCCGCCGTATCAGCTATTCTGGCCTTCATGATGTGGAAGCATTATGCACAGACGCCCTGGACCCGCGATGGCCGGGTTCGTGCGGATGTAGTGCAAATTGCGCCGGATGTCTCAGGGCCGGTTATCAGCGTGGCTGTCAGAGACAATCAGTGGGTGAATCGTGGCGATGTTCTCTATTCCATCGATCCGCACTGGTTAACGCTGGCGTTGCTCAGCGCGCAGGCTGATGTCGATGCTAAACGTCATGAAATGCTGATGCGCCAGGATGCCGCCAGACGACGTGTGCAGATAAAAGGCATGATTTCCGGTGAAGATTTGCAGCAAACAAGCAGCGCGGCGAATATCGCAACGGCCAATTATCATGGTGCGCTGGCTGCGCTGGAACTGGCTGAACTCAATTTATCCCATGCCACCGTGCGAGCGCCGGTTGCCGGTTATGTCACACATCTGCGGCTTCGCCCCGGCGACTACGCAACTGCCGGGGAAACAAAGGTCGCCATCGTCGACGCGCAAAGTTTCTGGGTGGTGGGTTATTTTGAGGAAACCAAACTGCGCCACATTCGCGTGGGAAATACCGCGCACATTGCGCTGATGGGGTTCGAGCCCGTCCTGACCGGCCACGTTGAGAGTATCGGGCATGGGATTGGTGATAATAATGACGACACGGGCGGTCTGGGCCTGCCGCAGGTTGAGCCGACTTTTAACTGGGTACGTCTTGCCCAGCGCATCCCGGTGCGTATTCACATCGATAACTTGCCGCAAGGGGTCGAGTTAGTAGCAGGATTGTCGGCAAGTATCTCCATCGCACCTTAGGCCACACTGGTTGTGGCAGTTATCCAAATCATTCCCCTTACGGCGTGGATAGCACCGCGCCGGTTGTCTCTTGTGGCGGTCGGAATGACGTTTCTCGCGTCCCGTCACAATAACATTCGGTGCGCGTGGAAAATAAGATATATTCCGGAGGAAAAATTCAGCGTCCTTTTACGCTCTTTCTTAAGCGTTTTTAAATTCTGCGCGCGAATTTGTCGGCACACGATGAGTTAAATAGATTTAAAAATTATTCTCACCCGCAGGTGCCAGGCGTATTTAAAATTGTTATTCTGGTTGTGCTTAATCACCTCTCTCCTTAAGGAGCACCCATGCCAGAGTACTGTTTTTTTAAAAAGGGTAAGCATACCGTTGCTCTGAAAAAATCAGATGAACAACGTGCATTTCAGTTGACTGAGCAGGGTTATGAAAAGCAGTTTGAAGAGGTCATCGCCGCGAATGAAAAACAGGCGCTTGCCCGTTTTGCTGATATTCGCCGGGAAAAGGAAATCGATCAGCATAACTTCCTGGCAGGCGCTATTGCTATGCCGCTGATAGGCGTTATGACGGCGGCGGCAACGTCTCTTTTCAAAAAGAAGAAAGACGCAAGCAAAACATAACGCCCTTACATGAAGGGGCACCGGATTGACGGGCCGCAGCCCTGAACGTTGCAGCCCGCCAGCGGTGATAATCGTCACTGCGACAACATCCCCATTCACGCGTGAGCAGGGTTTATCTGTTTTATCGCCAGTTCCACGACATCTTTACTGAAAGAAAAATCACCGCTCAGTAACGCCGCAGCGTCAAACCAGCGCGCTTCAAAGACATCCGACGCGGCAGTCGGTTCTCCCCCCTGCCAGGCACAAATGACCGGGATCAGCAGATAATGGTAAAGAAGCTCGCCGGCGGCGTTGTAATCGAATGCTTCCAGGGGCACATCCGTCGACTGGTAAATAACCCTCAGCCCGGTCTCTTCGTTTACTTCACGCAACACGGCCTGTTCTATGGTTTCGCCTGCCTCGATTTTTCCACCCGGAAAGCCCCAAAAACCTGCGTCAGGTGGGTTAGAGCGACGTACAAGCAGTACACGAGATTCATGGACGATCACCCCCAGTACGGCGGCAACGGGATGTATGGTGTGTGGCATGATACGCTTTCCTGCGCGCACTGGCCGGGAGCGCCCGGCGCAGCGCCCTTAAATACGATTAATTTTTCACCCACTTACTCGCAGGCGCCTGATAGTTGCGAAAATACGCCACGACACTTTCGACATCCGTGGAAAACGGCAGCATATCGGCGTAACGGGCATGCATGAATCCCTCGGTAACCATTTTCTCCACCATCGCCTGTAGCGGATCGTAATAACCGTTGATATTCAGGAATGCGCAGGGTTTGTGGTGAATACCGAGTTGTGCCCAGGTCCACTGCTCGAAAATCTCTTCCAGCGTACCCGCACCACCAGGCAGTGCGATAAAGCCATCCGATAGCGCCGCCATTTTGGTTTTTCGCTCGTGCATATTTTCCACGACGTGAAGTTCACTCAGCCCCTGGTGCGCGATCTCCTTTTCAAACAGACCTCGCGGCATAACCCCCACCACGTGGCCGCCGTGCGCCAGGCAGGCATCGGCAACGGCGCCCATCAGACCAACCTTACCGCCACCGTAGACAAGAGAAATGTCGGCCGCCGCGAGGGTTTTGCCCACATACCGCGCCGTTTCGATATACAGCGGATTTTCCCCGGAAGATGAACCACAAAAGATACCAATCGCTTTCATTACAACACTCCGTTGTTAGTGGAGGCGGTAATTTACCATATCTTTGTGTCAGCTTATTGCGCCTGTGGGCTGGACAATATCGGTCGGCACATTCAGGGAATTAAATGCGGAACAGTAAATTTAATAAGCTCAGTTTTTGTTCCGTAATTGTTGCGTACACTCACGTTAACCATTAAGGAGGTACGTATGAATATCGATAGCTGGCTCAATCAACTGCTTAACGCGTTCACCGAACAACAAAAACCTGCATGGATGCCACAATGCCTCTGGCTGTCACCGCAGCAGAAGATAGCGATTATCCGTGAGTTGATCTGTCCGGTGAGTAAAAAGTAAAAACATCATCTGGCGTCAGAGAGGCCAGATGATGTTGATAAACAGTGCGTCCTCCCCACCAATAACCGGGGGCGTCCATGAGTCCGGAAATTCACTCCTCTTCGGCTTCCAGTGCCCGCTTGATATCATTAAGTTTTGCTGTCTGGCGGCGCATCTCCAGCAGATAGAGCGCTTCATAGGCTTCAATACCCACAAGGTTTTGTTCACCCAGCATATCTAAATCCTCTACCAGTAACGCGATCTCTTCCGGCGTGATTTTCGGTCTCATCATCACTCTCCTTTGGGTTAAACAAGCCAGCTTTGCGTCAAAAGACTAAAGGTAAGTATAACGGCAGTGGCTCCTTTTAACGAAGCAGCCGCCTTTTGTCGGCCTGGTGCTATTCGTACTTGTTTCGGTGTCGCTGGCAGTAAAGCAGAAGATAATCTTCAAATGAGGGGGGTAAATTGAACGTTATCGCCTGTTGCACCACGTGAATACCGTAGTGTTCAAAATAATCACTACGCGTTACGCGAAACTGGTCGATGAGGATTAGCGGTTTAGGATCAGACAGCGTGCTTTTTTGCTCGTCGATGACCTTCACTAAATACGTATCAGCATCTATCGCAATAACATCATAACGAACAAGACGATCGCCGGATTCGGCTGACAGGTAGTGCGTTTTTATGGATGAGTAAATCATTGGCTTACTCCTTTTATACGCGACTTATCAGAATTATATCCGCTTAAATGAGGAGTGAAATAGTAGCGTTCACATTTCTTAGATTCGTATTTACGTCTTCCTGGTGATAATACATTTCTGCCAAACGTAGACACAGCCCAAATTGACAGGCCCGCTTATCCAGGCAGGCCGTGGTCAAATAAATTTACCCTTTCATTGGGGACGCAAGCGGTCCACCAACGATCTCTATTTCAACGTCATGACAGATCTCAAACCCTTCCGTAAGGCGCCAGACACCGGTCATTATTTTTCCTGTATCCATATTCTCAACTTTATCATGGGTATAGTAAGCCACCTGCACAATACCCTGGTGCTGGATCCAGTAATAACCCTCTTTCATGGGTACACTCTGCGAGTTACTCGCCGGAATGAGTGCTATGCAAGGTCACTCAAAATACGCGGCAAAAGATAAAGACCCAACAGGAGAATTGAGTCATTCAGGATGTGGAAACCGTGATGCCGGGTGCCTCCCGGTGTTCCTGACGGTCAGTCAGAAACGCATTCGCTATTCGCGACTTGCATGGTATGAAGACCAGCCCCACCGCTGAGGGGGATTCATCACGTCAGAACGATTGTTTGTCGGCTTGCCATACCGAACCGTTTAAGTTTAGCCGCAAAAGGTACGTTTCACCAGCCTGGCCCGCCGCGTATGTGCGCCATAACGAATTAATGCAAAGTAAACACATTCTTAACTACCACATCGAAAATAGATAGCGAAAAAACTCAACTTCTTTCCCACCAGGCCGTTAATATAAATATGGGATAAAAAGTGAATGCAGATAGCCTGTCTGCGCGAGGAGAGAAAAATGCCGAAAATTTCTTTTGATCCTGAGTCCGGTGAACATAAGGTCATTGGTGTGATCACAACCGTCAATGTCACGCATGGCGGTTCCCTCTTCATTACTGAGACCGAAAACGGCGGCGTAACGACAACCACCGTCGAGTTTAATAACGGGGGATACGTCTCTTCTACACCAAACGAGGAGGGATTATGTGTCGCCAGCAAAGATGTGCTGATTACCTATACTGACGATCCGAATAACAAAGGCGGCATCACAATGAATGTGACCATGGATGAAAGCGTCAAATAAACGTCTGAGTACGGGTAATAAAAGCGTCGCTTTCAGGTCCTGCGGCGACGCTTTTAACGATGATTTATGCATTTCCTCTTTCGCTGCCTGATTAATTAATTTTTTGCCATACATAGAAAATCCTGATTCTTATGAATGGACAATTGAATATATCATCATTCCTGTTGAATATTTAACTGACTAAACCATTTTGTCTGGAAAACGCCTTAACTTTCATTTTGAATGTTTCCAGGTCGTCTTGCTCCGCAAGTAATATGATATTTCCGCGAATATTATTTATTTGCTGTCGGTGTACATCCGTCAGTTTTTGCGCGGCAACAGGCTGGAGGAGGATAGCGGAGAGCGTTATTAATTTTTCGCCTGACCGTTCAGATATCACCCTGATAGCATCTGGGAAGTACCCAGGCGCACCGGCCATTACGCTGTTTATAATCAAGAAAAAATAGTCCATCGCGCACTCCCTCTCTTGAACGGGTTTTAGTACGGATTACTTCTATTAAATTACTTTTAATATATAGCCTGGCAATAACGTTGCATTGCTATTATCAGCACAGTATGACGCTGATTAACAAGAATTAATTATCGGGAAGAAGATCCAGATTCAGAAAATCACAGTGTACTGCCCGTTTTGATGTCAGAGACAAACAGCAACCTGGTTCGACGGCACCCGCGAATGGCCGTCGAACCAGTGCGGAGAGCAGGTTATGAGGGCACCGAGCCTTCTGGCGCCGTCTGTTTTGCCAAAGTACGCGCCAGAATCGAAGAATATAACGGTTTACCACCAAGAAATTGTGCGAGTAACGTCGCACCGAGGCAGGTAATAATCATCGGCAGTATGAGCTGATAATTATCTGTCATTTCCAGTACCAGGACGATCCCCGTTAGCGGAGCACGAACGGACGCAGCAAATAACGCCCCCATCCCGGCAATGGCAAACGTACCGGCTTGAAGCCCATAGGCCGGGAACAACTCCGCGACACCCACACCATAGGCGGTGCCGAGCACGGTACCTAACGCCAACATTGGCGCGAAAATTCCGCCAGGCGCCCCGGAGCAAAAACAGAGCAGCGTTGTAAGCAGACGGACCAGAAACATCACGATTAATGCATAAAACGTAAAGCCGCCGCTGGCCGCATCGGGGATCAATTCAAAGCCACCTCCGGCCCCTGGCGCATAAAGCAGCGCAAGGATGCCACATCCGCCGCCTATACATCCCCCTACCACCAGGGTTCGCCATGTTCGCCCGCCATAGATATGCTGAAAACCATCCTGAAAAAGAAAGACGAGGCGATTAAATAATACGCCGACGAGGCCAAATAACATCCCCAACACGAGATAGAGCCACAGCGTATTGACTGGCGCATTAGATAACTGCCCTACGGCGATGACCGGGCTTTCGCCATTAAATGTGCGAAATACAATACTTGCCATGATCACGCCAATAAAAACGGCTTTGATGGAGATAAGGTTATAGCGAAATTGCGGCCTCATCTCTTCGAGAATAAAGAGAATACCCGCCAGCGGTGCGTTAAACGCTGCCGCCAGACCGGCAGCCGCCCCCGTTGCCAGCAATGAATGGCGCGCCTCACCATGTTTTATCCGCAACAGGTCAGAGACCATTCGGCCAATATTACCACCGAGCTGAACGGTTGGCCCTTCTCTCCCGAGCACCATGCCTGCGCCGAGCGTTCCCATACCGCCAAAAAACTTCACCGGTATGACACGCCACCAGCGTACAGGGCGTAACTCTTCCAGCGCGCCTTCGATTTCAGGAATACCGGAGCCCGATGCCTCAGGCGCAAAACGCCTGACGAGAAAATAGCCCATCACCGCCAGCAGCCCGGAGATAATAAAAGCCATAATCCATAGCGCCCACCCGCTTAAGTCAGCCTGCTGCAGAAAACTTATTCGCCAGTGCTGCACGGCATTGACGGCGCGAAAGAATGCGACGCCAGCAAACCCTACGAGCGTGCCAACAATAGCAGCACAAATTAATACGGCGACGGGCGTCCGGTCACGGTACAGCAACGCTTTGAACATGCTTTTGCGTGCCAGTTCCGTTTCTGGAACTTGCACATCTGATGAACCAGGAACAATCATTTTTTGCAATGTCATCTACCAACAAGGGAGGAGAGTTTAACGCACCTTATGCCGACTAAACAAAAACGATGTCGTTACAGGACGTATCACTTCCCTTGCAACAGGTCCTTTCGCGCGGAATAACGCCCTGTCGTGTTGCTGTCAGCCCGCTGTCGTGTGGGTGTCGTGTTGCTCTTATCTGGCCCCAGACATACTTCTGCCGGGTAAACATTCAGCCAGGAGAATAACCATGACTATTTTCACCATCCTCAGTCATACCCCGCTGTGGGTATGGATACTTTTTGCTTTTCTTATAATGCGGGGTTATGCCGCTCTCTCAGAGCGCGAAATGAATATCAGTCAGTTGTTTATTTTACCGCTACTCTTTCTGATTTGGGGAGTATGGGGTTTAAAGGAAGAGTTTAATTTTAATGTTGCCTCATTAGTGGGCATGTTTAGCGGACTTGCGTTGGGTATTGTGGCCGGGTGGCGGTTATGGAAAAACCAGCCTCGTTTAAAAAACAAACCGCATAGCGACAGAATTATTCGCGCGGGCACGCCTCTGACACTGATTTTTATTATCATGGGCTTTGGCTCGAAATATTGTTTGCTGGTTTGGTTGTCGTTGCATCCGGAAGCACACTATGCCGTACAATTCAGCGCCCTGTTCGGCGTTATTACCGGACTTGTTGATGGGTTATTCTGGGGTGGGACACTGAATCTTTTTTCCTCATGGCGCAAAATGTCGCCACATGTACGAGGCGCTTAGGCAGATTCTGCGGCACTCTGGCACACCCTTTTGGCAAATTATGCGGCCTGCTGTAGTCATGCAGGCCCACGGAACATAATTACTCGCCGTTGAGTACCAGCTTATTATAGGCCTCTAATAGTTGCGTCTGAGAAACATAACGGTCGGCCACAAAAGAGATGGCGCCACATTTACCATTGCTAAACGTCACAAAGCTAATCTCTATCGCCAGGCTTTTTACAACCGCGCCGGGATAGATACAATTAATCTTACGTTCATACGGTCTGACATCGATTAATTCAGCAGGCTTATCTTTGATAAATAAAAGGACTTTCCTCATTTTTCATTCACATTAATCAACAGATACCTGAGTGGAATGTAATTATTACATCACCCTGGCTGGCATCTTAATTTCAGGAATAATCTGAGAGCACATAACACTCATCAAAACGTCGTGCTTTCCGGATTTATTTTATCCCTCCCTTACAGCCGAAAAAAACAAAACATACTATGGAGATCAGGCGACATTAAAAAATAGTCTAACGTCACGAGACCATCGATTAAAGGTAGACATACTTAATGAATTATTACATCGATAAATTATTTCATTATCAACTATGTCGCTTGAATCACATTGCGCCGCTTCGGTTAGCACGTTAATTTAACATTTGCGTAGCATTTAATTATCACGCATAAAAAACCGGGCATCAGCCCGGTTTTTTATGCTATTTCTGGCCCTACTCGCTCAGGCCTCGGTTTTTCAGCATCGGTTCAATCTGCGGATCATGACCGCGCCACTGGCGATAAAGTTCAGCTAAATCAGTACCATTGCCACGCGACAAAATCGCTTCGCGGAATCTTTGCCCGTTTTCGCGGGATAAACCGCCCTGCTCCACAAACCACTGGAAGCCGTCATCCGCCAGCATTTGCGTCCACAAATAGGCGTAATAACCCGCTGCGTAACCACCGCCGAAGATATGGGCGAAGCATATAATTCATTTACCATGTTTATTGAGTATAAACAGATAGTTAACACCCTATTTGCGCTGCAATTTCGCCTGTTAAAACCAAAAATGTAATCTCATAATATTCAGTAAGTTGCACATCATTTTGGGGAATGTTGAAACTTTATAAAATAGAAGATATGCTGTATGGAAAGTGTGCTTAACCAGTAGCATGAGTTCGATTCTCATGGCTGCACCTTTTGTTCCGGCGGTGACTTTAATCCTGTTCATTACAATTCTGCGTTATCTGGGTGTTGTGTTGATGAATCTTGCGAATAAGGAGAAGCCTATGAATAAATTGTTCCGTTTTACCCTAATGAATGCGTCATGCTTGTGCGAAACCATGTGGGCCGGAATTGTGGGTGTAGTTGCATCAGGAGCCTTATCTGTCCAGCCGTTACTGGGTAAGCACATTGAGCAGCGCCGTCATTAGGTGTCAAGGGTTGGAGGGTCAAACCCTCTCGTGCTGACCAAATTTCCCCGACTAAACTAACCTCTTACCGTTGTTTTTTATGCCAAAAATATGCGCATGGTCAAGCAATGGCAATATGATAGTAATACCCCCGTCAAATTCTTAAAGCTGAACACTCAGTCTTTACGTAGATATAAAAACACTTCATTATCAGATTACCTTGTAAATCTTGATCCGCTTACTGGTGCGCGCCGCTTTTCTCTCTTCCTCTATACTTTCAGTTTAACTGGCTGGAGGTGCACATGTGCGGACGATTTGCCCAGGCGCAAACGCGCGAAGAATACCTTGCCTACCTTGCGGACGAGGCAGAACGCGACATAGCTTATGACCCCGAGCCGATTGGCCGGTATAACGTCGCTCCTGGCACAAAAGTTCTTTTGCTTAGCGAACGTGATGAGCAACTGCATCTTGATCCTGTGGTCTGGGGTTACGCTCCCGGTTGGTGGGATAAAGCACCATTGATTAATGCTCGCGTCGAGACAGCAGCCACCAGCAGAATGTTTAAACCACTATGGTTGCATGGCAGGGCTATCTGTTTCGCTGACGGCTGGTTCGAATGGAAAAAGGAAGGTGACAAGAAACAGCCCTACTTCATTCACCGCGCCGACGGTCAACCGATTTTCATGGCAGCGATCGGCAGCACCCCGTTCGAACGTGGCGACGAGGCTGAGGGGTTTCTCATTGTGACTTCCGCTGCAGATAAAGGCATGGTCGATATTCACGACAGGAGACCGTTGGTATTGACGCCGGAAGCAGCCCGGGAATGGATGCGACAGGGCATTGGAGGGAAGGAAGCGGGAGAAATTGCAGCCGACGGTGCAGTACCGGCTGATAACTTTATCTGGCACGCTGTTACGCGTGCCGTAGGTAATGTTAAAAATCAAGGATGGGAGTTAATCGAACCGATTCGTTAATACTTACAAGACATACTAAGTAGTCTGCTATGAGCGAGGAACGGACATTGGCCTTATAGGATACCTGAACCGTTCTCTGAGAATTCTCTAAAAGCGAATAGATCGGTTAAGTGGGATGCTTACAGTATGTTATTTTTTAAAGTATTATACGGTATCAAAAAGTTTTTTTACCCCAGCAAGAAGATTGTTTACTCTTGTGATATTGCAGTCAGGGTATTTAAGTTGTCTGACCAAGTAGCCATAGGCTACAGCTGCGCGCTCGCGTTTTCCGACAGCTACAGTCTCAGCCCATATTCTACAATTATTAAAGAAATTGGGTGACGGGCATTGTGCATCTACGAAATCAGGCTGCCCCCAATAGAGGGCAGTGCCAGCGTTAGGCCAATCAATATCTTTTAAAGGACCTTCGGGGTGGAAAAAAGTACTGAGTTCGAATGTTATTGGGTCTGTGCTTAATGCTCGTTCCCCCACATCTCCATAGTCAATTAAAACTGGCGTTTTGTCCGGCGAAACTAATACATTCAGTCCATGTAAATCCCCATGTACACACCCCCACTTTACTTGAACAAAGTTAGTTTCGAATCGCTCGATCCAATCATGTTCAATTAAACCTAATATGGACTGAAAATCATCTTCTTTTATGAATGTTTCTCTAATTTCTTTAACAGTAGTTCGGCGTTGTGGTGCAGAGTTAGTCCAGCGTTCCAGTATTTTTTTCAACCTATCTATGATGACTGAGGAGTCCTGATTTATGAAGGAAAATCCATTTAATTCGGATGCTGTCGCTAAACTATAGAAAACACCGGATGTTTTTTTTGCCCCATAAGCCAAAACAGCAACCTTTCTTGGTGTTGCAAAGGATTCAAGCCTTGATATAAACCTATCGTGCCTCTCGACTTCATCATTAATAGTAGATGGGGTACCTATTTTAGCAATTGAATTATGAATTCTCAACCCAGTGCCATCGTTTACTTCAAGTTTATATACAGATGCGTCTGATAGACCACTACCAATTCTATCTACATTGCAATATACACCACCTACTGATGCTGTAAATATTTTAATTAGCCTTGTGATGGAAATATTTAAGTCGCAAGCTGGGTTAAGCTCAACCTCGCAAACTGAGTCGAAAGCTTCTAAATAAGGCCTTATTTTTTCGTCAAGAGAATTTAGCCTATGTTTTGGATGGAACCCTATTAAAGGAAGCGTTTTTCCGTGTCCCCACACATCGACTTGATGGCTAAGTTCCATCATGTCTGGAAGAAATGGTTCGGCGGATGAACCAGTAAGAATAAAAACTGGCGTGCCGGGAGCATTGGAAATAGCGATATCTAATAAATTTCGACCATGTTGAGGATCACTATCCATCTTGCCTTTAGCGGTCGGAAGTTTTAAGTCTAAAAATATCATATCAAAAAAATCAGACTCAATTAATAATGAGGCATCTTTGAAACTCTCTGCAACGATATATGATGGCTCACGGCATATTGCGTTAACTCGTGACTTTATTTCTTCTGCAAAACTGACGTCATCTTCTACAATAAGTATATTCACGGTTTTAAGCTCCACCTCAATTCAAATACAGCTCCTTCTGATTCAGAGTTTCGGAGCTCGACTTTACCATGCAAGGTTTCAATTGCCTGACTTGCTATTCCTAAACCAAAACCTAAATGTCCAGACTTGCTTGTTTCGCCTAAATTAAATGAACTCGCTGAATTACCTGGCAATCCGGGTCCGTTGTCAATAACACTGATCCAAGTATCTCGGTCCGTCTGGCCCCAGCTAATGACAATAGAAGCTCTTCTTTCTTCATTTGAAAGAGATATTGCAGCCTCCAATGCATTTTTTATTCCGTTACAAAGGGCTAGTCTTAATAATCCTCGATCGCAGAATATGACTAATGGGGAACGACCAACAAATGATACGTCAATGTCCTTATCCGTCATCTCCAGCTCTACAATATCTTTTAAAAAAGTAGGTAGATCCATATCAATGGGGTGGGGAAGAGATGTTGCTTTCTTCAGTTCTCCAATTCCATCAAATACGTCCTGAAGATGTTCAATACGTGTTTTTGTACGGGAAATGGCATAGTTAGGTAGTTCATTGGAGATTGTGCTAGCCAAAAGCCCTATTTTAGAGCCTATCTCATGCAATAGCAGCCCAGCAACCCACTCGATTGCTTCTGCTCGCAATTTTTTTTTAACTTCTTGAGGTATAACATCGGGTTCAGTATCTTCAACATAATTATCAGAGTGTAGGTTTTGAATCAAACGTTCAATTCCTCTAATTAGATAAGTATCAGATTCTGATGCTTTGATTTGTAATAATTCTTGAATGTCAGTTTCAAGAGCTAAACTCTCAAGCTCGCGAACAGCCTTAAATTTTGTATGTGAGTTTTCACTTGTTAAGGCAACCAAGGCTTCCTCGCGAGTCATTATTTAATTCGCTCCCCATAAAACTTAGCTCGCTGACTAAAGGCTTTAGCCCCTCCTTCCATAACAGTGCTTATTGCGTTTACAACACTAATCTCATCCAGTGGTCCAGAGGATAAGCGGAACCCTCTACGCCCATCGGAACCTAAGTGAAGTACTAGATCTGCATCTCCGAGTACTGGAATGTTTGGGTTGTGGGTTGAAAATATAATTTGGCCTTGGTCGCCCCTTGATAGAATTACTTTAATAAGCGTTTCTGCGATGAATGCATTGTCGATATGGTCTTCAGGCTGATCGACAATCAACATCCTGTTCATGTGCGAAAGTATGAGCGGTAATACAACCGTACATCGTTGACCGGTTGAAAGTTCTGTTATATCTTTGTAGTCCGTCCCATCAAGCAACTGTAAAGATGTATCATCATCTATATTAATGGTACATATATCACCAAGTTCACAGTTTTTTAAGTGAGAAAGAATGCGGGATGCTCTATCAGTATTGATATTAGCAGCATATTTGATCAAATCTACATCAAAATTATCTACAGCTTCTAGCAATGCACGGGGACTAATGTTTTTAGCTATTGATTCTGCCGCATCAGCATAACGCATTCCACTTCCTCTCAAAACTTCGGAAATAGCAGAAGCAAAAGCCTTGTATTGTCCGTTACGATATACTGAAACTTTGATGTTAGGATATACGATCTTATTTAACTGTTCTGCAGCAGCTACACGGGCGGAGAACCTTTCAGCACGTATTCTATCAATTTCATCAAGCGACTCAGCTCTTGTAGTGATTAACTGGGAGAGAGAGTTTTTCATGCTGGCCAGGAATAAATTAGCTGATTCTAGCTTAGCAATATTTTCCCTTAGTTCTTGGCCTCTTCTAAGGATGTTTCCTGAACCTGATTGAATACTCTCTATCTCCTGTCTTAATTGACGTGCTTGATCTTCCATTGATATTTTACTTGAAGTAAAACTATTAAGGTTTGAATCTAACTCCGAGTATATTTTCAAAATCTCACCAAGTTCATTTACTAAATTTATTTTTACATTGTTAATCCTGTCCATCATTGGATTTAATAATAATTGTGTACTCTCGTCAAAGTTAGATGAGTCTAGAGGAGCACTATCAATTCCTTTTTTAACTTCTTGACTCCAGAGCCCAACACTATTTTTAATCCTAGAAATTTGCTCAATAATTCCACTTGCGTTAGATATATTTATAGTTTGCATTGAAAGAGAATATGTTTTTTGTTTTAGCAAATCTGAGGTTTTAGAAACATTCTCTTCAGCTTGGATAATATTTCTTAACTCATCTTTCAATGTGGGAAGGGAATTTTGAGTTTGTTCGAGCTCATCAATTTCTCGTCTACTTTTTTCAATCTGTAATGTTAGATTTCTGCATTTAGTGACTAATTCTCTTTCTTCCGATTCTGTATCAGGAGTAAATCTAACGAAACCGTCAATTAATTTCAAACGCCCTGAGGCTTCTAGTCCAACAGTCTCAATTTCTGTTTGAGAAAAAATAACAGGCTTTCTAAATTGAGCTGTAGCTCTAGGGATGGGATCGCTAGCAGTCCGACTTACGAGAATAGTATTATCACCATCGGCAAGAGTAACTGTGACTTGCCCAGAACCCAAGACTGAAAGTGCGTGATCTCTACTGCGTCTAGTGGTCTCGACTGTTGTGCTGGTTACATCTAAACAGAATCTTATAATCTCAATTAGTGAAGTTTTTCCGGTTCCCCTTGCTCCAATTATGGCATTTAGACCTGATGTAAATCTGACATCAAGACCGTCCAGAAAACCCTCTTCAATTTGTACGCGCTGTATGTACATTCCTTAACTAATCCTTAGATTTGGGCAAGTTCTGTTGTTTTACCATCTGCAGCTTAATTATACTAGATACACCCTCATCTGATGAACTGCCTTGAGTGTTGCGTTATCGTTAATTGTGCATTCACGTGTTGGTCTATTGCGAATTTTTGTACGAACAGAAGCTTGAACTCGGGTCAAATGTTCTGCTCCCTATGACACTTCTTGCTTGCCCTCAAGAACCGCTTCCCGTTCATTAAGTCTGACTAATTCAACAAGGTCCGCTTCACGCCCTGAGACATTCGACAAGCTTTCTACGGCATTAGTAAGGGCGATTTTCGCGCTTCCAGTGCCAGCAAATATTTCGCTTCGTCATAACGGGTTCTGGTCTTCCAGCAGCGGTAAATAATCCTTATCCATTTGAATGCCAGAGCCCGGATTGCAGACTGGTGAGATTTTCCTTTTTCTCGCATCCCCTGATAATACAACTTGGCCCAGTATGATGAGTTAACCGTCTTGGCAGCCCATTCGATAAAGGTTTGCCTGACGAACTTGGCACACTGCCATCTCCAGTGAACCCAGGATTTTTGACCGCTTCGCTCGGTTACTGGCGCGATGCCAACATAGTTTTGAATTTCTTCGGCGCTGTTAAAGCGGTCGCGGTTATCACCGAGTGCGGCAAGCATACGCGGTCCCATACACGGCCCCATGCCTGGAAGTGATTTGAACAGTTCAGCATCTGGCAATGGGTCAAATAGCGTTTCAATGCGTTCGTCATAGGTTTTGATGATTTCACTCACGACTTTAATTTGTGTCGCCAGTGCTGTTGCCATCAAAGCATTAGCTTCTATAACACTCGGGTCTGCAGTCAATGGGATCGCGTTATTAATACTTGCAACACGTTGCTCGGTGAGGGCTGTTGCGCGGCCACCTTTGGCATTCAGAAAGTGGCGAACGGTGTCGCGTCTGGCTCGTTTCAGTTTTTGCAGACTGGGCCACCGTATAATCAGTTCACACAACAGCAAACTACCCCGATGTGAGAACCATTCAAGGGGTTGAGGATAATACTGCTTAAGCGTGTTAATGAGCCGATTAACAAAGCGGCGTTTGTCTTCTACCAGCAGTCTACGCTGCTCCACTAGTTGTAGAAGTAAACGGATATCAGCATTGTCGGGTTCGATGGCTTTTATCTTTTGGGGATAGCGAAGCATCAGATCTAACGCTAACTCGGCATCCTGCGGATCATCCTTCGCACCACTTGGCCAGAAGGTCTGCCGATAGCGGGCCAATGATAACGCGTGTACAGGAAAGACAGTAACAAAGGGGTACTTCTGGAGAGCATACACTACCGGGCCTTTCTTGAGTTCAAGAGCGATAGCGATCCTGCCTCTGACCTTCTGGTGCAACTCATTGAGCCAGGTATCAAGCGCTTCCGGGGTATGTTTAATCACATGGAATGTGCGCTCACCGTTTTTAAACTGAACGCAGACATCGTGCTTTCTATCCGCCCAGTCCAGACCAACATGAGCAGCAAACTGATCTATAGCAGTCATCACCAACTCCTTTTAACCGGGGATTGGTATGCATTCCACGCTCTTCGAAAGAAATATAGCCAGCAGTTTATCTGCATGCCCTGAGTATTCGTTAGCGAACGTGGAGCACTTACTGGCTCGAAAGCAAAGCGGCAATCATCAAATCACATGATTCTGGCACAATATTCGTAACCAGTAAGCGCATACCCTGAATCACTTAAAAGTGTAACCCTCAGGGTTCGAATGACTATACCTGGCACAAAGCGGACGTGTTTCCTTTTTTGTTTTGGCTTGAAATATTCAACCAACAGAAGCATATCGCCTATTGTTTCACCTGACGACAGGCAAATCAGAAAATCTCGTCGTATAACGCGGCGAGAGCATCTCCCTCTTCATCTGCCATTGCTGCTGTATTCCTTGTCCTGCGAAATACAGCGTGCCTTTTCCTTCTTTGGTATTTAGCTGATCTAACAGTGTCATCAGTTGTTCGCTGTCACGACGCGGCGCGTTGTCGTCGAACAGATTCAACTGTGCTACGCCCTGACTGAAAAAATCTCCGAGCATTACGCCCGCCTTTTGATAGCGGTGACCATCACGCCAAATTTTGTCCAGACAGCGCGTTGCCGCGCCGATTATGTCCCTGCTGTCCTGTGTTGGCGTCAGCAGCTTCACTGAGGCGCTGTTCCCGTAATAGGGTTCGTTAAGCGCGAACGGGCTGGTTTTCACGAAGGCGGAAATAAACCGGCAATACTGATGTTCGCTACGGAGTTTTTCTGATGCGCGCGCCGCGTAGCTGCAGATGGCCTGGCGCATCTCTTCATAATCAGTAATACGGCCACCGAATGAACGAGAGCAAACTATCTCCTGCTTGGCCGGGGCAAACTCCTCCAGTTCGAGGCAGGGCTCTCCGCGTAGCTCCCGGATGGTTCGCTCCAGCACCACGTTAAAGTGTTTGCGGATTACCCAGGTGCTTTGCTCGGATAAATCGAGGGCTGTTTTAACACCCATCGCATTCAGCTTTTTGCTGATGCGCCGCCCCACTCCCCAGACGTCCTCAACCGGAATCAGGGCCATCAGCCGCCGCTGGCGATCAACATTTGACAGGTCTACTACCCCGCCAGTTTGCTTTTGCCATTTTTTGGCGGCATGGTTCGCCAGCTTTGCTAGCGTTTTTGTGGGTGCGATTCCGACACCAACTGTCAGGTGAGTACGCTGCAGAACGGTGGCGCGAATCTCCCGCCCGAATTCCTCCAGCACCCGGCAGTTACGGACACCAGTCAGGTCGCAAAAGGCCTCGTCGATGCTATAAATTTCCACGCGAGGACTCATTTCTTCCAGCGTCGTCATCACCCGGTTGCTCATATCAGCGTAGAGCTCGTAATTGCTGGAGAATGCGACGATACCATGACGCCGAAACTGTTCCTTTTGCTTGAAGTACGGTTCTCCCATTGTGACAAAAGGTTTTGCCTCAGCGCTCCTGGCTATTACGCAGCCGTCGTTATTTGATAAAACAACGACTGGTCTCCCTTTCAAATCAGGCCGAAACACGGTTTCGCAGGACGCGTAAAACGAATTGACGTCACAGAGCGCAAACATAGTCAGCTCGCCGCTTTTACGATAAACGTCACCACCCCGAATATGTCCAACACGTCTTCGCTTTGAATCCGTATCGGCGAATAGGCGCTGTTCATAGGATTAAGTTGTATGTTCGGGCGCAATTGCAGTCGTTTCACTGTAAATTCGCCGTCCACCGCAGCGATGACGATATCGCCATGCTGCGCGGTACGGGAGCTATCCACCACCAGCAAATCTCCGTCACTTATCCCCCCTTCAATCATTGAATCCCCTGCGGCTTTCACAAAATATGTTGCGCTGGGATGATGAATAAGGAGTTCGTTCAGGTCGATACGCTGCTCAACATAATCGGCAGCCGGTGAAGGAAAACCGCACTGAACCAGATCACTGAACAACGGTAGCGCGACAACTGCGCGCGGAAAATCTGCTGGTTTGATGAATTGCATACGACGCACCCACTATTACTGTTTTTATATACAGTAGTTTTTTGAGCACAAATGATCAAGATAGCGCTTCGTTTGAGGGTGAGCGAAGATTAAGCAGTTTGCGTTAAAGCACCCTTTGAATGAAATGCTTAGATGGAGTGTAAATTTTCAGGCCTCTGGTTACTCTGCAACCGGTTCGTCAGATTTTTTGGACTCAAGTGCTGCAACGCGTGCGGTCAATGCGTCAATCTGCGCCATCAGAGCCAGAATCGCCTCATGGTGCAGCGCTGCTGCAACCCCAGCAGTATCAGGGCTGAGCACATCTTTAATTACAGTGCCGTCTTCCAGCTCTCTGTCACCAGTCACGAACACATTATCCGGGAATACAGACTGGACTTCCTGAGCAATAAATCCTATACCCGGTGCGATACCGTCCAGGCGTTTCCACGAAACACCGCGAATGGCCTGCATTTTATCCAAGGGATTCTCTATCCTTGCCACGTCGTATTTCAGGCGCTCATCAGAGTTTGAAATCCACGTTCCGGGGGCTGTTGCCGAACCGAACTGATCAAACAGATACCTGGTATAACCTGAACTCGACGTCGGCTGGATAGCAATGACCGCCTTAGACCCCGCGCCCTGGACAGCCAGACCGTGGAACAGAAACTGTGCCCCGTTATACACACCACTATTCCATCCTGAGCTGGTTAACGGTGTAACTGTTTCTGTGCCATTAGCGGGGGCTACAGCAGGAGATGCAGCTCTCAAATAAACGCTACCGCTGATGGTTCCACCGGTTTTGCCTTCAACTGTATTCAGACGGTTATCATTTCCAGGGCAAAACGATCCGGGGGTGGTGCCGAATGGGTTTGCTAATCCCGTCCCGCCCTGCCCCTGGCTGAGCGGTGTTGTTAGCCCGTTCAGTGAAGTGATATCTGAGTTAGCCCCTTTTTTTGCCAGCGACTTCTGACCGGGAACCGTGACGGCCACACCGTTTGTTGTGATAGTGACGTCACCCGCCCCGTTCATCACATCGGCGAAGCCGCTCATATTCCGCTGATACAGCGTCAGCGTCTCAGCGATATTCTGCGCCAGTCCGTCCACGCTCAGCGAATCACTCAGGAGGATGGCGTAAGCGGTACCGGCTGCAATTGCCGGGTTTGCCGCTGGCGTTACGGTGAGCTGGGTTGCGCTGTTGATGGCCGTTATCTGGAATACCTGTACCGGGTTTGCCAGAGTGACCAGGGTGCATCCAACGCGGATCAGTGAGCCTGCCGCTGTAAAATTCGTGCCAGTACCCGTCAGCGTATTGCCGCTGACAGCAATCGAACCAGTTGTGTAAATCATATTTTCTCCGGGCATAAAAAAACCGCCGGAGCGGTTTTTTTATGTGATTTAAATTTATTTGCAGGTAGACACGGTGAAATTATTTTTATTCACCCATTGCCAGTTAAATGGATACCCAGCCCTGTATTCAATTTGATTAGCGACTGTGCGCACGCCGTAAATCTGTACGGTATGTGGCAACCCACCTATATTGGCAGTTGCTTCGCAGACAGGATTTTGCTTTTCGAGAATGCCTGAACATGCAGACAGAGATAACACCAGAGATAAGGAAATAATTATTTTATGCATTTTAACTTCTCGTAAAGAGAGTAAATACACACATTACAAAATAACTAATCCGCTTTAAAATAGATTTAATAGATCAATTATCCCTAAACGATCGATTAAAACGATCAATTAATCATAGGCGGCTGTATTAATCGCCGTCAGTGCTATTCCTGTATTTGTGCTCCCGACCGGGACACCCGTTGCTGTTGTGCCGGGCGCGGCATTTATTCGGGTGTTTGCTCCATCAAACCGCGCGGCAGAATATGCAGTAATATTGATAATGGTCGGTGGTTGTGTTGAGTTGTTCTGAATGTTTGTAGACCCCAACATGCCGGGGGCAACAGCCCATGAACCGCTCAGCGTCTGGTCAATATTTATTCCACCATTTACACCTGGTGTGCCAACTGTCACCAGGTCACTCAGTACCTTACTTTCATTTGTCAGCACCAGTTTTCCGGCAGCATCCCATATAGCGAAGCCCCATGACGGAAGGGGTTGAGGAAATATTGCGAAAACATAGGCGGTCAGCATGTGCGATTGTCCGTAAGCATTGTTTGAGTTTACAAAAATGCTATTCCCTGACCTGCTCGCCCCGACGCCGGTAGGTTGCGCCGTATTCGTGGTTTTGCAAAAAACCAGTGCCGGGTAAGATGCGTCAATTGCTATCGTAGTCGATGCAGCATGTGCCGATCCATTCTGGGCTGAATTAATGCTGACTCTGGAGTACAGACAAAACGGCGTTGATTGTGGCGTAACAAACGGATTGCCATTATCCATCAGAATCATTGCCCCATAATCAGCCATTACGCCTTCTCCATAAATACGACTAATTCACAGGTTGACGCCGGGTAATTACCAGTCCCGACATCACTGGCTGGCGACAGAGTAATGGTATTCCCGGCGGCAACAATGCGACGACCTACGCTCACAGCTCCAACATCAAGCGACACGACGAAACCAACTTTAAAACCCGTAGGTACCGTAAAACTCCAGGTCCCTGATGTCTGCCCCGCTGACAAAGGAATGCGCCCAATAACAGAAACTGGCTTAATTCCATAGTTATTCGGGACGCCGTTAGCGTCCCATGTCTGAATACCATAAGCCATCAGAACACCCCATCCAGAAGCCCAAACTGTACTCGCAATACATTATTGGCGTCCCTGACGCTAATTTTCTGGTTGGTCTGTCGCATGCCTCCCTGACCAGCAACACTACCGTTATTTTCAAACGTGCCGTCTTTACCCAGCCGCCACCCAACAGAACCTGCCACAAAGTTATTCGACTGGATATACGCCCCAATTTTCGCATTGGTGATAGTCCCGTCCTGGATAAACGTGTCACGAATAAACGTCTGTCCGTTCTGAATAACAAACGGCAGCGATACTGCCGCACCAGCCTGGCTCATAACAGCGAAACGGTCGGCGAGGAAGACAACCTGGCTTTGCATTCCACTGGGGGTATTTTGCACTCCAATTCCCATGCCCGCGCCGAAGTACACGCCGTTGACATCCACGCCAACCTTTATCGAGTACATCGCGTTCAGGTTGCCGTTGATATCCGCTACCGCCTGGGCGTTCGTGGTAATTGCCGCAGCCTGGCCGTTTACCGTGACGCTCAGTGAGTTGATTTTCGTTGCGGAGGTCTGCGTAAAATCAGACATCGTTTTTGCGAAGTCCGTGATATTGGCATTGCCACCAGCCGTGGCATCCAGGGTTTTCAGCGACTCAGCAACGGCTTTGCTCGCGTCCACCATCACGTTATCAACACGCTGGATACCGGCACTGTTTGCGCCGTACTGAACACTGAGCGTCATCCGGGTATTGGCCTGCGCCAGCGTCTCCTGAATCAGCGCCACCGCCGTGTTTTGCACCCCACCAGCCGCGTTAGCCGTTTTCCCTGACAGTTCGTCGAAACGGGATGCGGTAGCGCTGTCGAGCGTGGACACAGCCTGTGTGAGCTGGGTTACGTTAGCGGTATTGTCCTCCGTCTGAGCCGTCAGCGTATCAACCGCCGTCGCGCGCGCCTGAGTCTCGTCGGCGAGCGCCTGAGTCAGTTGCGTTACCTGTGCCGCGTTCTGGTCGGTTTTTGCCTCCAGGCGCGTCACGTCCGTAACGCGGGCCTGTGTTTCGGTGGCAATCACCTCCCGTAGCTGGGTGAACGTTGCTGAGTTTACGCCGTTCTGTGCAGACTGCCTGACAACTACGTCAGCGATAGCCAGTGCGTTACTGATAATACTTTCTGCCGTCTGCCGGTTCGCGCCCACTGCCGCCGCCAGTTGGTCGGCGTTTTGGGTAATTGCTGTGGCGAGGTCAGCAACGGTTTTACTGGTTTCAACCGCGTTTTCGATGATATCTTTGAATAGCTCGGTATCCTTGATCTGCTCAAGCACGGCATCAGTGATGTCAGACACATCAACACTGGCCTGCCCCCTCACCCATCCGGTGTAACCCGACTCGTTCCCGGTCCTGTCCACCAGTTGTGCGCGGTACCAGAAAACCTGCCCCGCTTTGAGGCCCATCTGCTGATATTTGCGCAGCGGATACGGCACATCCGCCAGCAAAACCGCATCATCAGTCGTACCCGTGGCGCTGTACTGAATTTCCGTTTTCAGCGTGTCGTCCGTGTTCGCAGGGAATCCCCAGTTCAGTTCAATACCGAAAACCACATTGTCCGACGCGGTGAAACCGACAGGTTTAGGCGGATTTCCCGTTTTCCCGGTCAGTGTTGTCTCGGTTGAATATCCCCAGCCTGAGGAAATTTCAGCCGCGTTAATAGCCCGCACCCGCGCGAGATAACGTCCGGTATAGATGGCTGGCACCTCAAATGACGCGGTAGAGCTGCGGGGTACGTTCACCCAGTCGCCATCGTTACGCCGCCACTGGGCCTCGTACGAAATAGCGTTTGATGCCTGGTCCCAACTGACGCGCATCGTCTCCAGGCTGATCCCCTGATTCACAACGGCATAGCTGGAAATGAGGATATTCGAAGGTGCAGACTGATTACCTGGTGGAATGACACTTACCGGGCGCTGATCGATAATCGCACCTGTATCGATGCGGGCATATTTATCCGGGTCGTGTGCGGCACCCACGATGGTGAATGTGCCGTCGTCATTTTCCGTAACACTGACGACGCGGTATTGCTGGGCATAAAGCGAATCTGACTCAACCACCCACACCGCCTGAGCTTCTGGCGTTGTAGTGAACACCGTCGAAACGGTGACTTTATTACCGCTGACAGCCTGAATGGTGCGGCTCTGTGATGCGCCTGTCGGGAGGTTCACCATGATGCGATCACCCGCTACGGCATCCGGCACACGGTCGAGCGTCAGTACCCGACCGCTTACCGCGCTGATGCGGCCACCCGTTACTTTTCCGGCCAGGTCCCTGTCACTGACTGCAATGATGTATCCCGGCTGCGGGATATTCCCGTCGAGCCCGACAGAGAAGGTCACCACACGGTCTTTGTTATTGGTCAGAATGCCCCAGCGCCCCTTACGGTTTGCCTCCGATTGCCGGGTGCAGCCGATAGCCGTCAGTTCAAGCTGGTTAAAGCCAAAGCGACGCACCAGATCCTGTTCAAATACAGGTTCCATAGCATCGGAATACGCATTCGCAGGGTCTGAATATGAAACCAGCGCAGTGGTATAACGGGTTTTGGAGGTGCTGCTACTATAAACAAATTTAGTATCATCAATTATGCTGGCATTGGTATAGCTGTAATCGACATCACGTGGCATATCAGCCAGAGCAACAATCTGATTGCCGCCCCAGTACGTCATCCCCCGGAAAATAGCCGCAATATCCCTCATGACTGTGTATGCGTCGTTACGGTCCTGCACATAAACATTGCAGGTGTAGCGGGGCTCCAGACCCTCACCGCCTTTCCCGTCAGGGACAAGCTGATCGCAGTACTGTGCAACCTGGTACAGCATCCATTTATCGATGTTAGCTGCCGTCAGCCTGTCGCCCAGCCCAAAGCGATCACTCACCACCAGATCATAAAAAATCCATGCCGGGTTGTCGGTCCACGCCCACCGAAACGCGCCTGTCCATGTACCGCTGTAGGTGCGTGTTTCAGGATCGTAGGTATCAGGGACACGAATAACGCGACCGCGCGGCTCGCATGAAATCTGCGGTACCGAACCATTAAACTGGCTGGAATCGAATTCGATATACAGCAACGCGGTATTCGGATAACGCAACTTGGCGTCGATCACTTCCGTGTAGCTCTGTAGCATCATGTTATCGCCGATTTTTGCGCTGTTCGCGTCCGCACTGATTTTACGCAGGCGAACCGTCCACGTTGTGGCACCGGCTGGCAAATTGATGCGGTGGCTACGCTCGTAACCGCTGGTCGTCTTACCCGTTACAGATGTGTCGATTACCGTCTGAAACGAACCGCCGTTCGTCTGCAGGTCTATCGCATAATTGATGGTGTATCCTACAAGGTCGCCGTCATCTTCCTGACGGAAAATAGACGGCCATTTGATGCGCAGGCGAATGGCTGAAAGTTGTGTATTCGTAAATGTGCGGGTCCAGGGAGTTGCACTGGAAACAGTAATACCGCCTGCGCCGATCTCATTTTCACTGCCCGGCATCCCCTGAATGTATGTTTGCGCCTGTGTGCCCGAACGAAACTCCCAGGTTACGCCGCTGAAATTTGACGAGCCATCAGCATTCAACAGTGGCGTACCATCCAGAAAAATAGACTGCCCGGTGAGGCCACCGGAAAATTCACCTTCGCCAAGCGCCAGAAGGATTTTTGCCTTTGCAACCGACTGGAGGTCATCGGGTTGTTCAGTTGGCGTGCGTGAACTGGAGCTACCGCCCTTGCGACCCTGAATTTTCTTATTTGCCATAGTGCGCCCATAAAAAAACCGCCCGGAGGCGGTCATTAAATTGAGGTATTTTTATTGCTGGTCTTCAACGTAAATTCCTGCGGAAATAATAGCCCCACCGATACGCCGTTTTCCATAAAGAAGCGGCACAGGATACCCCTGAGCGGCTGTATTCGTTACGCTCCCGAATGCATAAGACGGCTTATTATCGGCGTCCTGTTTGCTGGCCAGTCCTGCAGGCTGCGGAGATAACATCTGGACGATCCCTCCGGCCATCATTCCCACACCACCAGCAACAAGAGCTGCACCGCCGTATGCATATGTAATTACACCAACGACAACCAAAACAGCGCCAAGAATTGTTTGAAGGATACCACCACGCTTACTGCCCATGACAACCGGTACGACCCGGATGACTTCTCCGGTAACCGGAAATCCTAAATCATCGATTCCAATATTTTTTTTGCCTTTGAAAACCGCGTAGGTAAGCCCACGCCGTTGGCTAGTTATCATGAATTTTTCAAAGCCGGAAATAGTTGCTGCTAACGCTCTGGTGGCTTCATGTGTATTTCTTATTAACCGATAATGAACCTTGCCGAAGGTTTTACCAAGAACGCCAAACAGTTCTATACGAGTCATTATTTCTTTCATAAGCCACCAATAAAAAACCTGCCATAGCAGGTTTAGTGAAATCACAAGCACCTTTTAATGCTGTCTATTCGATCATTTACTCTATAAAAAAACAAAGCACTTTGATGATAAAAGTTAATCCTTGTCATATCGTTATCTGTGAATACATCTGCCATCTCACTTTGCGTTTCAGAGTAAACAGTTTTTCCATCATTAAGATTAATGTTATCTTGAATAAATACATTACCATAACGAAATACTTTTACTTGCCAGTCGGCCAATATGCAATTGGATACTTCATTCACTGATTTGTTCGTGGCATATGTAATATCCGGTTTTTTATTTCGTAAGTCTTGCATATTTACACAACCGGAAAGGGTGAATATGGCAATCAATCCTATTAATATTTTCATGGATGCATTCCTTATAAATAATCATGCATCATGATAGCAGATTTATATGCCTCAAGATCATAACAGTTCTGTCTTTCCAATAGCCCCCATAGGGAACACGATTGCTAAGCATTCCGTACATATGATGCAATATCATGCTGCCTTCCAACAGGATAGCGGCATGATTCCATTTGTTGGCCTGCACCTGCATGATCACAACATCACCCGGCTGTGTGGCACCAGTCACTTCCCTGAACCCGCATTTATGCCAGTTATCCTGATACAAATTGTCGGGGTACTGGTCCTCCCACCACGGATAATCGACGCGGTAATCCGGCAGCTCAATGCCGTACATTTGCCGATAATAGGACATTACCAGCCCCCAGCAGTCGTAAACCCCCAGCACAAAAGGCCGCTCCAGCAACGGCAATTCGCCGCGTGGGTTGATTGTACACAGGTCGCCTTCCGGCCAACTGACGATGTGCCAGGACACCGCCATCAAATCGCATTGCGCCTTATCCAGTTCGCTGGGCTGAGTCGTTGCGTCAGGATGGCTATGCACGATAGCCGTAACCGTTCCCCAGTCTTCGGCGGTGGCGTAGTCTTCCGGCGACAGAACAAAATGTTCAGTTGGTTCGTTAGCCTGATTACGGCAAGGAAAATATCTCTCCACTCGACTTTTTTGCGACACGACACCACAACACTCACGGGGATATTCACTAGCGGCATGCGCCATGATGGCATTTATGGTTTTCTGACGCATATCAGCTCCTGATGAGTGACGTGCCGGGGAATCCACCAAAGGAAAGTTCGTTATTTTCACCGAACCGTAACTTGCAGGCCGTTAGCGTGCCGTTGCACTGGTCTAATGAAGGATCAGTTACCGGGTTGTTGTTTTTGTCGAAGTAGTTCGTGCCTGCATAATCACAGCCATCACCGCTGCGGAACTTACCACGAATACACCAGGAGCAGAGAGAATGAAGCTGACGGGTCGGGATCATCAACCCTTGCAAATCCATCGGACTGGTTAGCCGAAACTCGATAGCCTCTGATGTTTCGGTATTTTTCCCGTCGATATACCAGACCTGCAACTTTTCCTGAGTGGGATCTGCCGTGGCATTGCCGGAAGGGAAATTACGCGCATCCAGATACTGCGCCAGCGTGTCATGTATCGTGACGGTCGCTTTCAACAGGTCGTCATATGCAAGGCACAACGCAGTGATGGCGCCGTCAAGGTTCGCCACGGTCAGTTTTGGCGTGGCGCCACTGCCGGTAGTCGATTTTTCCAGTCCGTTAATCTGACAGGGCCAGGCTTTATATTCGTTACCCTGCCACCAGATGGATTTAGCCGGAAGCGTTGATTCATCACCACCTGCTGCAGTTATTTCTGACGGGGTATGCGCAATATTGTGACTATGGAATCGTAGCACTGCCCCCACGCCAAAAGAGGTACCATCAACTTCAAAAAGCCGGATTTCATTTCCCGGCTCCAGTTTTTGATAATCATTATTCAGACTCATGGTGCAAACGCCTGTTCAAAGGTTGCAGTGATGGTAATTAGTTTTTTACTTTTAACGATGAGTTGCAGGCTGTCAGCCTGAACACGCCATAACGCGAGTTCCCCATAGGGGGGCTGAAAAGAAAATGACTTTGTTTTATGGCTCCGGAGAAACGCATAAATTTCAAGTGCAGTATCTTTATTCCCTGTATAGGAAAATGCGTAATTCAGGGTCTCCGAATTAAGCCCATTTCCACTTACCTGCGTATAACCGTCACCAAACTGAACCTTACGGATATTATCTTTGACGGTTACAGCAGGCTGTCCCGATGCCTGAATTTTCCAGGCAAACGCATCAATAGCCATATTTACCTCGTTTTGGTCAGAGCCCAAATCATTCCACCCGGTCGGGATTCTCTTTCAATGCCTTCCCGAATAGATTTGTCGACAACCTGCTGGTAAGCCCGACCAAGCGCACCAGCATTTGCCGAACCCTGCTGACCCTGAGAGGATTGTGGCGTCGTGACAGATACGGGCGCATAGACGCTGACGCCAGTCTGCAGACTGCCCGATGTGGCATTCCCGACGAACCCGCCAGAGGCATAACCTCGCATCAGGCGATAAAGGTTTCCCACGCCGAGGCGAGCAGTAGATTCTTTGGTGAAGACAAATTCGCCGCCATGAACAATCCCTTTTGGCTCGAATTTACCGCCGGGTCCGGTATAACCGCCGCCGTCGTATTCAGGGATATAGCCGCCTTTCCAGGCCTGTACCGGGCCAACAAAGCTGGGACTACCTATTCCACCGCCCTGCGGGCCATCGAAAGAACCGGCAACCCATCCCATGGCTTTCTGAACGGCCCAGGCCACCAGCAACTGATTGGTGATTTGAACTATCGATTTGAGGATGGAAACGGTGAAGCTTTTGAAGGAAGTCTTCCCGGTGGTCACCAGTTCAGTCAGCATGTCGCTCATGCCGCCAAGTGCACTGGATGCGGCATTCTGCATGGCAGAATACACGTTTGTTGCTGAATCCAGATACTCGGCGAACCCCTTTTTAGCCCCGCTGAGCCAGTCACCGCGAAGACTGTCCTCAGCGGCGTAATACTGATTCAATGCGGCGAGTTCACGCTGATAATCGACGTCAGTCGTCTTGCCCCCGGCATTTTCCCATCCGCTCCTGAGTTGTGCATACGCAAGGTTACGCCCGGCGGCGCGGTCGCTTAATGCTGCAGAATCCGTTAATGCCGACTGCTTCGCCGACATCTGGTTGGTGTATTTCGTCGCGGTGTCCATCCGCTTGTTAAGCTGTTCCTGCGCGGTGATCTGGTCGCCTAAAAGGGCTTTTTGCTGTGCAAGGGCAAGAATGCGCGCTTTGTTTGCCAGCAGCGATTCTTCCTCTTTTGACAGCTTGCGCTGGCCTGCCGCCTCTTCCAGCACAGAGAACTGAGCCTCGGTTTTCCAAAGGTCTTTACGCTGCTGACTGATGACGTCATTTAATCCGGTGTGCTGCTGCAGCACTTTAAGCTGTGCCTGCAGGGCGATAAGTTCAGCCGCTTCCCGGTCGCTTGCTTTGTCACCTGCCGGAACCGTTGTTTTTGGGGTTTTGGGATCCTTATATTTTTCATTGATCGCGGCTGTTAGCTTATTGAATTTGTCCTGTGTGATAAGCCCCTGTTCGAGTTGTCGCTGATATTTCGTCTGCAGGTCGTTACGGATCTGAGCGTTTGTCCTGGCTGATTCCAGAAATTTATCAGCTTCAATATTTGCCGAGACCTGTTGCCGGTTTAATTCACGGCTTTCCGTGCTTACCTGCCTGACAAAACCCAGCAGTCCTGCGGCACTGGTATTAATATTTTCCCAGTTCGTTGCAATACCTGCGGACTGGTCACGCATTTGCTGGTTAATATTATCGAAAACCGCAGAGCCGGTACCCGGGTTGAATTGCGGAAGCTTCACTGTCGTGGCGTTATCCGCAACCGTATCAGACCAGAATTTGTAATTTTTAAGTTTATCGATAAGCCCCTGCCAGTAGCCTGCGAGCTCGTCCAGGTCTGACTTAGAGGCGTCTTTGAAACTTTTCTGGCTGTCACCAAGTGAGTCGATGATCAGTTTCGTGGCACCGGCTTTATCACCCAGATCAACCATATGCCTGACCTGTTCATACAGTGCCAGGTTCGCAAAATTATACTGCTGGTTGATATCGACAAATGCTTTCAGCGGGTCCTGGGGGATTTTCCCCAGCTCGGCTACCAGGTCTTTAACGCTGGCTCCCGTATTTTTTGACAGCAGGATAGCCGTCTCGCTCACCTGTCGGATCTGATCAACTGTCAGGCCCAGCCCGGTGGCCTGCGCGACCGCTGCCGCAACCGCTGATTTTCCCGCATCAGCGTTTTTTACTATCTGGGCGGTGATGCGCGCCAGGCTGTCGGCGGTCTGGCCGCTGATATTCCCGGTGGACGCGATAGCCTGGTTATACGCACTGGCCTGTAAGCGCCCCTGATTCCAGTTATAGGCGAGGAGCCCCACGCCGGATACCAGCGCAGTAATCCCAAGGGTGGTCGGGGTGATAAACCCGGCCAGCGTTTTTGCATAATCAGCAACACCCAGCAGCGCACCTTTTACGCCACCGAACTGGTCTTTGATCTGCCCGCCCTGCTGGAGCAGAATCAGAAACGGAGACTGGCCGCCAGCAAGCTGCGTCGCAATATCAGTAAACTGCGCGGGCAGGCTGCGCATGGCGGCATTGTACTGACCAATCGAAATGCCGGCTTTTCTCGCATACAGCTCCTGCCGGGCAAAGGCGCTTTGCACTTCCAGTGCCGCATCGTTTGCCGCAGACCCGATCCCTTCCAGTCCCCGTTTGACGTAGTTATACCGCTCGGTAAATTTCGCGTCGTTTAAATCCAGATTGACAATGAGATCACCCACCGCCTGGGCCATAACGAACTCCTCCTGTAATGCCTTCGGCGGCCAGCATCATGGCCTCGTCGGACGTTTCGGTGTCCGCTGCCGGACGTGTCTGGGGATTGAGCAGGCTGAAATCTGCGGTGGTAAGCCCGTGGTCTTTGCAGACCATATCGGTGATGTGGTGGCTCAGTCGTGAGAAATGGGTATCAATCAGGTCCGTCTGGAAATACTCAACGGTGTAAAATTGCTCCCATTCACTCAGTTCGGTGCAGGACATCTGCGCCAGCATCACACGCCAGTCAGGTCTGCGGAACTCACGGGCAAGTTTAAGGGCGAAGTTCAGGGCTGCGGCGTGGGCTTTTCCGGGGAGTGGGGTTCCGTGTCGGCATTCGGTTCTGCGCCAGGTGCAACGGGCAACATTCCTGAGAGCTCCCGCACGATAAAATCCGCCTGACCAATGGCAGGCAACGGCCAGCCGGAAAGCACCTCCTCCTGCAGTTGATCAACGGATGGCCCTTTTTGTCCTTCCTTCTGCCACAGAGACATAGCGACGATCCGCGCGCCAATCTTCACATTGATGGTTGTCACGATACCGTTGAGCGCTTCCGGGCTGACTTCTGTGTCGTCCGCAGGGACGTCTTTATTCACGTCGGCGATATAGCCGATGAACTCAATACGCTGCAGTGCTGAGAGTTCATAAAGCGTGACGGTTTCGCCGTTGTATTCCAGCGGCTGAGTTTTCAGAAACATGCATGACTCCGATCAGGATACGGTGATTTTGCTGACAGCCGCGAACGAGCCGTCATTCGTAATCGCGAGAATTTCGGCAATACCGGCTGCAACACCCGTGACGGTGACAACACTACCGGCCACGCTGACTGTCGCTTTCGACGGGTCGGATGACGCCAGGCGGAATGAATTATCGGTCGCACTGGCAGGCAGAACGGACAGGTTTAGTGTCGTGGTTGCTCCTACAGCCACAGCCGCTGTCGATTTATCAAAAGACGCGCCCGAAACAGCAATGACCGGGGTGGTGGTGTCTTCGGCCAGCAACGGTTTGCCGCTGTTAGTGACTTTGACCGTGCGGGTGATGTTTTCCTTGTTCGTCACGGCTTTACCCAGGCTGCTGACCCAGCCAGAAAAAACATCCACCGTGCCGTTAGGATATTTAATGCGGTAAGTGCGGTTCGAGCCGTCATCAAACCACTGCACCAGCGCAATTTGTCCCTGCTCGCCGGGTTTCCAGGCCAGAGTGAAAGACGTGTCACCTGCAGATTTCTGCCCCTGCCCGGTAGCAGTCCAGTCGGCATTGGCATCATCAATATATGTGTCGTCAAATGAATCTGCCGTCAGTTCACCCGGCGTCAGTTCCTTGACCTGAGCCAGCCGCGTCCAGTCGGTATCGACCAGCGGATTCGCTGTGCCTGAGCCGGTATACAACCAGAGAGTTGTCCCTGCACCTTTAACGGGTGCCAGTGGATTAGGTGTTGCCATAGTTGCCTCACATTTCGTAAGTAATGGTGTATTTAAGGTCTGCAGAGCCCCACAGCGCGAGAACGTCATCCCGCTGGTAGTCATATCCCTGAATATTCATCAGCGTCAGTAGCTCTCGTAGCGCCGGGACATCATTCAGCGCAGGGAAAATACGCGTCCCGACCCATTCATCAAGTTCAGAGTCAGGGGCCTGGGCCGGAAGAAACACTTCGATATGCAGTACGGCCTGCCACAGTTCGACGTCCACTTCCTCGCCTGTTGGCGCTGCATCAGTCAGATACACCGCAATTGCAGGAAAATCAGTTTCCTCGAAAACGGCAGGCCGTCCGTCGAAATACAGGGCTGCGTCACCGATTTCTGCCTCAAGGGCATCGATAACAGCCAGCCGGATGTCACTGTTTTTCATCGTGTCAAAATTAACCTGAGTTGATTTTTGAGGGTTGCCTGTAACTCTTTCGGTAAATCGGACTCCATAAGCTTCGGCAGTTCTTTCCTGAATGCAGTAGTCAGGGGGGCCGCCAGCGGGATGCTTACAACCTCTATGGGGTAACGCGGTTTTGCCGTTCTGCGTAACACGTGCCAGCGTCCGTTCTTAAGCTGCTGGATAAAGGCATTGGGAAACCGGAATGCACCAATGCGCAGCACGCTGTTTGCCCCCTGTCTGTCTCGTTTGCGCCGCGACAGCCTGACGCTGGCAACACCCAGTTTGATGGCGGGCAAATTCCCGCGATTCACACGGATAGTTGCCACCGGTTTTGATACGCTGGCTTTTTTAACCCGGGCACGCTGATTAACCAGTTTGCGCGGCACCCGGGTATCAGCAGCGACAACTTTCACGCTCCTGGAGACGCCACGTGTGGCGATTCGGTTGATGGCCTGGGAAGATGCGCGGGGCACCGCGGTTTTACTGATGGCGTTAAGGTTGGCTATTGCCTGTTCAAGGCCTTTGACGGACATTTGCTCCCTCCCTGCCAGCACGGCGGGATGTTGCAGGCGGCTCACCGCTACCGAGCCAGATATGACATGAACCGCAATCATCAGTACCGATGCGATCAACCCAGTACTGCTGATTGTTGATACTCAACGTATCAAGACGCATGAGCCCGTGCAGCGCTGACGTTTTCACAAAAAAGGAGGGACTGGAGCCCTCCACACGGATACCCGCGCCTGCATAGCCAATATTTTCAGGATCGTCGAAGACACCCTTTAAAATATCACCCTGCTGAGCGCCCGATGTGACGACGGCGTCGCTTCCCATCGTGCTGCGCACAGTGTCATCAGCACGCGCCATTGCGGTATCAAAGATATTATCGAAATCAGCCACACCGCCCCCTGTTCACTCAATAGTGGCGAGTCCGCTCCGGTCCAGGTCGGCGGCGATATCCTTTGTCACACGGACCGTTACACCTGCTTCGGCGATCGCCACCGGCTCATTTGATGTCTCATGCAAGGCATTGATATGCAGGGTCACCAGCGCTTTAACAGTCACCAGATCTGCAATATCCTGCACAGCAAGGCCGGGCTCTTTCGTGACAGAGGCGGTATTAATACTGATGGCATCCACTGTTCCACCAGTAACCACATCTGGCCCCGGCAGCCCATCGTCATCATTAAGTTCCTCTTCAAGCTCGGCGATTCGAAGTGCCATTTCTTCGTTTGAGCCTGACAGATTCACTTCCCGCCCCAGTTCAGCGCCAAGCGCTTTCAGGCGTGCAATCAGGTCTTCTTTTTTTGACATCGGGATGACTCCATAAAAGAAACGGCCCCGAAGGGCCGGTATCAGGCAAGTTTCACAGAAACAAACGCATCCGGGTCTGCCAGCAGCATCAGCGGCGCTGACTGGATCATGGTGAACTCGCGCGCCGGATCACCCGTTTGTACCCAGTTTTTCGGATAACGGGTGGAAGCATTAATGCCTTCCCGCTGGGCATCCACATCCTGAATACAGCCGTAGGTTCGCAGGCCGCGGGCCTGGGTGTTGCCCAGGACCATGGTCAAATCAGGCAGGTAGCTCTTTTTGATATTGTCCTCAACGTATTGCCCTGCGTAGACCACAATGGCAACATCACCATACATGCCCTTGTAAGACACCGCTTCGCCAAGGTCTTTCAGCGCTGTTTCCAGCTCGGAGTTTGACCCGCGACGGGTATCCAGCCGTTCACGGACGAGTTTAAATGACCGGAAGAGTGACCAGGCTTTCGGGTCAAAGACAATGATGTTGACCACACCACTGGCATTCAGCGCGTAGGCTTCAATATCATCAGTCGGGTCGTACGTCTCCTTGTCCCGGGTGGACCACGCCGCCGCGCCCGCCTGGGTGATGTTATTTGCGGCGCTGCGGCCCATATCCACCTCAACCGGTTCGAAAGCTTCGCCCGTCATGGTGTATTTGCCGCTCAGCACCGCCGCAACGGCCTGTTTTTCTTCCACCTGCGCAATCGCCAGCTCTTCATCTTTCATATTCTGCAGAATGATACGACGGCGACGGTAGGCAGGGTCAGCGAGGTTCTGCGGGTCTTCATCAGGCAGACGGCGCAGGGTCATCTGTGGGTTAACTTCATGTTTTGGCTTGACATACCCGGGGGTAAATTCGGATGTTGCGCCACCGCGTGAACGGATGACCTTGCCGGAGACAATCGGCGACACGTAAAGCGCCATATTCACCAGGCCCGGGATTTGGGAGAGATACACTTTTTCGGTGGTGAACGGAAAGCTTTCGCGGAAAAAGATCCGCAGGAACAGCGGATCAAACTTGAATTTCTTCTCATTGACCGCCAGCAGTTGAGCAGTAGTGTAGATGGACATAGATTTTTCCCGAAAAAAAAGCCGCGTCTGCGGCCCTTATGGTTGGTGAGTGCTGTTCAGGTGAGGGTTAAACGATACTGATCGCCGTACCCGCAAAAGCATTACGTTTGATGTTTTCATCCGTGACAGCGGTCGGCCAGAGCACATCCTCATAGCGGAAGGAGCCTGACTTGTAATAGCAAAGCTCAGTACTGTTCTGATCCGCGGCAATCGCCAGGACGCCGGTTGCCGCGCCCGCATGTGCGCCATCCCACACCGCCAGCTTTCCGGAAGTCGCATCCAGCATCAGCGGTGTCATCGCAGGGGTTGCAGCGGCCAGTTCGCCAGGGGCATAACCGGTATGCGCCGGATCACTGTTGCCGAGCGGCTGAACGTGTTCAAAGTTTTCAGTAATAGCCATGAGAGCCTCTTATACGGGGGTGTTTAACAAATCATCACCAGCGTCATCTGACGCGTAGCCAGCGGAAAGCGCACCTGGTGAGGTAGCCATAAGTTGATCGAGCGCGGTGTCAGAGCGCATCTGGGCGTTTTGTGGGGCTGTCGCGAGAATGCGCCGTGCGGCGTCAACGGTCATGCCCGGCGTTTCGGCCAGTGCGCGGGCAGTGGAATCACGGCCTTTCGCTTCTTCGCAGTTGAGAATGCCCATAATCCGGGCATTTTCGTCCAAAACCGCGGCGGCAATCTCTGCGCTAATATCGACAGACGCCGTGGTGGCTGTAGTGCTGATCATTTCAGGCGTGGCCACCGTTGTGGCACTACTCACCGTTGCAGTATCTGAGGTGCTGGCCGCCTGTGCCGGAAGTGCTGCTGCAGATGCAGTGGTTGAAGACATGTTGACTCCTGAGAAAGTGACTTTTCGTTTATCGAGTGCCTCGCGCATGACGCTCAGCGCATCGATATTGTTGACGAGTTCGTCAGCCAGACCCTGTTCAACGGATTCCTGCCCGGTAAATACCGCAGCTTCTGTATCCAGAATGGCCTGAACTGACACCCCCATATACCCGGCGACCTTTTCAGCAAATAACTGACGTGTGGCATCGATTTTCGACTGGAAATCGTCCCGGACGGCCTTCGGGATTTTGCCGTAAGGGTTGCCGTCGACTTTATGGACACCGCTGTAAATCAGCGTGACCTCAACGCCATTAGTCTTAAGCGCTTCGCCGTAATTACTGTGCGCCATCATCACGCCAACTGACCCCGTTCTGGCAGTCTGGGTGACCAGCCGTCGCGATGCAGCACTGGCAATCAGTTGCCCTGCACTGCAGTTCATGTCATTAGCCAGCGCCCAGACAGGTTTAATGTCCCGGACGCGGGCGATGATGTCGGCACAATCAAACGCGCCTGCCACCGTGCCGCCGGGTGTATCAAGATCCAGCAAAATACCGTCGACGCCCGGATCGCTCATGGCCTGCTGAAGACGGGCAACAATGCCGTTGTACCCCGTCATGCCTGAGTAAGGCTGCAGCGAACGGGTTTTACTGACGAGCGTGCCCGATACAGGGAGCACGGCAATACCGTTTGTGACCTGGTAGGACCGCACGGGGCGAGGCTCCGCATCCTCGTCATCACCGAAAAGAGCCAGAGGCCCAGCTATTTGCCCGGCATCCAGGCTTATCCCGGAGACAGCGTCCGTCAGGCGGTTGATCCCCATCTGGCCCGCGAGCGCGCAAAAGAAAACCCGCGCGTAGGCGGGTTCCAGTAAAAGCGGCTCATTGAAAGCCATGCTGGCGATATGCGGGAGATTACGCAGCTCTGGCGTCATTGCTCTCCTCCTTCGTGTTGTTTTTCAGCCCTGATTCAAATGCAGCGGCAGCCCATGCGGGAGGCTTAAGGCCTGCAGCCCGCCGTTCAAGAGATTCACGCACCTGCTGGGCGAATATCTCCTGATAATCTTCACCGCGTTTCGCGCACTCTTTTTCGTAAGTGCTTAACCCGGCTTCAATCAGCATCACCGCTTCCTGAACCTCCTTAAGACCATCAATGGCCATACGGCCGGAGCCGATCCACTCACAGTTTCCCCATGAGCTCCTTGCTTCCTGAAAACTGAACCGGGCTTTTGACGGCAGCGTCACCACACGCCGTGCGACCGCTTCTTCAAGCCAGCACAGGAACATCTGACAGGCCTGACGCGAGGCAACAAACTTACGGCGCCCCATAAAATAGGCCCAGGACTCATTAGCACTGGCGCGCGCCGTCGAATAGCTCATCTGCGAGTAGTTGCGTGAAAGCTGCTCATACGACACCCCGAGCCCGGCGGCGATGTAACGCAGCAATGACTGCTCAAATGTTGAATAGCCGTTATCTGTGTCCTGGGCAGCCTGGAGATTCAGCGAATCGCCGGGCATCAGATGCGGAACCTTTGCCCCGCCGAGACGAACCGGCGCAGCGGAATAGTAGGAGGCTATCTCGCCAATCCACCCGGTCAGCTTATTCTGCTGCGAACCATCGGCACCGAGGATAAAATCCATCGCCTGTTGGGTGTCCAGTTCACTCTCGATGGTTGCGGCGTACATGGCTTTGACGATGGCGCTTTGCAACTGGGTATTCTGCAGCGTATCGAGCATTTTCATCTGTTCCATGACGCTGTAGAACACATTGGCACCGCGTGTCTGACCATCTTCCATGGGTTCAAATACATGAATAAACGATGCCCGGCCACCCGGCAGTTCGCGGGGGATATATGTCCACTTTTGTGGCATCCAGCCGGGATAGCCATCCTCACTGACGTAGTACCCCACCGCCGCACCGTTATTGTCGACCGAGACCCCGGCGCGGCAGTTGCGGGTGTCTCCCGTGTTACCCGGATTGCTGATGCGCTTCGGGCTGACCATCTTGAACTGGGTGCGGAACAGGCGGGAGGCGCCAGTGTCCCATGTCGGTTGCGTGCACAATTCACCGTTAAAGGCATGCATGGCAACCCCTTCACGGATCATCATGGTGAAGGTGCGCTTTCGCTCCACATCGACGTAACAGTTATCGTCCTCCGCAAACTCTTTCCAGGCCGCCTCCACTTCGCGGGAGAATGCCCTCGAATCCTCTTCCGCGATGCCTAAAAAACGCCAGCTCGGGCGGTGGCTGAGACGGAAAAAAGACCCGACGATGTGATCCTGATGGAGCTGAACGGCATTTGCGGCGTATCCATTGTTACGCACCAGGTCATCGGCGCGAGCGTTTCCCCTGGCAAAATTGGGCAGCAACGCAGCATCGGCACTTTCTGTGGGTGGGTTCCAGGCGCGAAGCTGCCCGCCAAAACCGCCCGCACCACCGTGATACCCGGCATATTCGCGAAGCGACGTTGTACCATCCGGCCCTACTAACGCTGGCATTTTCATACATAAAACCCTGCCGGTCCCCGGCGCCGTGAAGTGGCGCCGACCTGAGATTCCAGGTCGGCAATGTATTTTTTAAGGTCTGCAACCGACGTGGCAGTGAACTCCACCCGGCGGCCATCTTTCTGCACGGTTGCCACCCGCTTCCCGGTCATCAGGTCATGCAGTGCAGCGCGGGCGGCATCCAGATCAGCCTGTGTCGCCATTATTCTTCTCCAGATAATGCCCGGCCATAGTCCGCCAGGGTTTTGTCAGGTTTCTTGCACCCCTGCTCTTCAAGCAGGCTCGCAAGCAGTGAATCCAGGTTGAGTTGCCAGCGGGAAATACTAATACGCAGCGCTGCAAGGGCATAAACAAAGCAGTCGAGCGCCTCGTTTCGCCGCTTTTTACTGTCCCAAAGGATTTTTCGTTCACCCGCAACCCATTTTTCCACGAGTTCTTCAGCGGTTAGCTGCTGCGCCTCAGCAAGATCATAGACCTCAGGATTGTTAGGAAAGTGAACTGCCCCGGGAAGGGGAACGTTATCTTCCGGTATGAGAGAGAACCGGTTATAAATCTGCTCTTTCGCGGTATCAGTACCCACTTCTGTAAGATAAACGCCGTTTTTGTTGCGTTTACGTGGCATATTCGCGACTGGCTTACCATAAACCGATGCCCCTTTAATCGGGATCACCCGAAAAAGCCCATGTTTTTTGGAACGGTTATACACAATCGTGGGATCAATACCCCCGATATCCCAGCAGACGCGGGATATCGACATTTCAACGCCATTCTGGCGTGAGTAACGCTTATCGATCGCCTCATCTACCCTGAGAAGGGTGGCTTCATCGTCATGGCGTCCCATAATGATCTGCCTGTCGATAAGCCAGCTTTCTTCACCCGGCCCCCATCCCCAGACACGCATCTCATAACGGTCCAGTTGGGAGTCAATACCGGCAGTAAGGTAAGCGACACGCTCAGGTACCGCAGCGGTGAAATGCTCCTTACGTTCAGCCAGTAAATCGGCATCAGGCCTTTCACCAATTTTTGCTTCCCAGGTTTCACCCAGCGTCGTATTGACGAAGGTTTTTCGCTTCCCTGTGTCCCCTTTTGTTTTGATCCAGTCCTTAACGATTTGTACCCACGTAGTGAAGGGGCTGTACGCGGTCCAGATATGAAACGTCACGCTATCCGGCGGATCGATCTCCGAACCTGATGAAGAGAACCAGCTCAGCCCGTCACGTGTCCAGATGCCCGTGGAATCACAAATGTACCGGGCATCAGTAAAAACCAGTTCCTGCTGCCGGATAACGCAGGCGTTATGTTCACAGAGATAAAACACACTGGAAGGCTCGCCAGGCGTCCACTTAAATCCGAAGGGTGTTTCCTTATCGCCAAACTTTAAATACTGCTCTTCCCCACAATGCGGACAGGCAACGTGAAATCGCATGAAGTGTTCTGACTCGCTGGCGGCACGCTCTATCTGGCAGGTTCCCCTGACCTTTGGTGTTGAACCGCGAATAGATTTGGGCCAGACAGAGCCTTCAATACGCTTGTCCCCGAGGAAGGTGGGAGAACCTTCTTTCTCAATATCTTCATCAAACGCGGCCAATTCATCATACCCGGCAACATCCACCGATTTTTCACGGTAGTTTTTCGCCGCTTTCCCCCCGAGGCACCAGAATCCGCGACCATTCGAAAAGCGCTTCATGCTGAGTGTGTTATCCCGGTGCTTTTTGCCGTACCACGGTGCCAGCGAGAGTAGTTTTGGAATATCACGAATCGTCGGCTCAACATGCGACTTCATGAAGTTCTCTGCATCGCCGTCGGTAGGCAACCAGATCAGGGAATTGCGCTGCTTATGTTCGATGAAATAGGCGTACACACCCAGGAGCATTTTGGAATAGCCAACGCGGGCAGATTTAACGACATTGACCTCGCGAATATAGTCATTGCCCATAGCATTCATGATCGCCCGCTGAAAAGGCAGGGTCTCCCAGCGCCCTTCCTGGTATGCGGACTCTTTGGGAAGGTAATAGTTATTATCAGCCCATTCTACAGCTGTCTGCGGTTCCGGTCGGTGCAGTGAGCGAAGCCCCGCGCGTGCCGAGTGCTGTAATCCCTTAACCTGACTGTTCGATGTATTCACTCAG
>SMDE01000021.1 GCA_004346725.1 Phytobacter diazotrophicus
AATGTCAGATCGTATGCGCCTGTTAGGGCGCGGCTGGTAACAGAGCCTTACAGGCGCATCTGAAAAACCTCCGGCTATGCCGGAGGATATTTATTGTCTATTGTCGTTTATAACACCGCGACGATAGCTTCACACAGCGGCGACATGTTATCCGGTGTCATGCCCGCAACGTTAATACGTCCTGATGCAACCGCATAGATAGCGAACTCTTCACGCAGGCGGAGCACTTGCTCTTTGGTCAGGCCGCTAAAAGAGAACATGCCGTTCTGACGGGTGATAAAGCTGAAATCGCGATCCGCCCCTTTTTCCTGCAGGGTATTTACAAACAGCAGACGCATACGCTGAATGCGCTGGCGCATGTCTGTCAATTCTTGTTCCCAGATGGCACGCAGCGCATCATTGCTCAGGATCGTTGCCACAACGGAGGCGCCGTGAGCCGGCGGGTTAGAGTAGTTAGCGCGGATGGTTGACTTCATCTGGCTGAATGCACGGTCCGCTGTCTCCTGGTCCGCGGCCACCAGCGTACAGGCGCCGACACGTTCATTGTACAGACCGAAGTTTTTCGAGAAGGAGCTGGCGATGATCAATTCTTTATGCAGCGCGGCAAAGGCGCGCAGACCTTCTGCGTCTTCTTCCAGACCGCGGGCGAAACCCTGATAGGCAAAATCGAACAGCGGCAGCCAGCCTTTTTCAATGGACAATTTGGCCAGTGTCTCCCACTGCTCAAGCGTCGGATCGATACCGGTCGGGTTATGACAGCAACCGTGGAACAGTACGATATCACCCGCTTGTGCGGCTTCGAGACTTGCAACCATGCCGTCGAAATCCAGCGCGTGGTTTTGCGCGTCATAATAGGCGTAATCACACACTTCAAGGCCGGCGGAGTTAAACACGCCTTTATGGTTCGGCCAGCTTGGATTACTTACCCAAATACGTTTTGCTGAGGTGTTTTTCGCCAGGAAATCAGCGGCAACACGCAGGCCACCCGTACCGCCCGGGGTCTGCGCGGTGCGCGCACGTTTGTCATTAATAATCGCGCTGCCTTTGCCGAATAGCAGTTCCTGCGTGCAACGACCAAACTCAGGAATACCGTCGATGCCGAGGTAATTTTTTGTGTTTTCGTTTTCCAGCAGATACTGCTCCGCTTTTTTAACGCTGGTCAGTACCGGTGTTTTCCCGGTTTCGTCTTTATAGACACCAATACCAAGGTTGATTTTGCCAGGACGTTCATCGGCGCGAAACAGATCGGCCAAACCCAGAATAGGGTCAGCAGGGGCAGCGGTAATATTCTCAAACATGACGAGGTTCCATTATGATGACAGAAGGGAGATCCGCTATCAGGTTAACGGTTGATGTGACAATTGCCAACCGTTTGCGATAAAAAGCGTGCGTCTTTTTAGAAGTTAGTCTTTTTGGCGGCGAGACAATAAAAAAACAGGGCCGAAGCCCTGTTTTTCACGCATATAATAACGAGGTGTGCTGATTAGAACTGGTAAGTTACACCAACAGTAGCCTGGTCTGCAGTGCCAACCCAGGAGTAAGTCGTGTCTTCTTTATCCAGCAGGTTGATACGGTAGTCGCCGTATACGTTGAAGTTTTTGTTGAAGTAGTAGTACGCACCAACAGTAACGTATTTAGCCAGGTCGTTTTTCACGCCAGCGCCCAGCTCTTTGCCTTTGGACTGAACGTAAGAAACGGACGGACGCAGACCGAAGTCGAACTGGTACTGAGCGATAACTTCGAAGTTCTGAGTTTTGTTAGCAACGTTGTAGGCATTAGTATCAGAGCCATCAACCAGGTTGCTCATGTTACGGGTTTCAGCGTAAACAGTTGCCAGGTAGACGTTGTTCGCGTCGTATTTAGCGCCAACTGCCCATGCTTCGGCTTTGTCACCTTTGCCGTCAGTTTTCTGTGCAACAGTACGGTTTGCGTTGCTGTATGCAGCAGTTGCACCGAAGCCTGAGCCGAAGTCGTAAGCAAGGGAGTAACCAACGCCGTCGCCGTTGCTCTGATACAGTTCTTTGTTACGCTCGTTTTTACCCTGGTACTGAACAGCGAAGCTCAGACCATCAACCAGACCAAAGAAGTTGCTGTTACGGTAGGTCAGCAGGCCAGTAGAACGGCTGGTCATGTAGTTGTCGGTATAAGCGCCGCCCCAGGTTTCGCCAGAGAAGGACGGAGCCATATCTGTATAGGATTCTACATCGTAAACCACACCGTAGTTACGGCCGTAGTCCAGAGAACCAGCGTTAGCAACTTTGATACCTGCGAAAGCCAGACGAGTTACGTTAGTCTGGTTGCCTTCTGCATTGCCCGCTTTAGCACGGTATTCCCACTGGCCGTAACCAGTAACATCGCTGTTTACCTGAGTCTCGCCTTTGAAGCCGATCTGGCCGTAGGAAGAATCTTTGTTAGAGGTGTTATCGCCAGAAGTGGTGAAGCCGTGCTCACCAACAACTTTACCGTACAGGTCCAGTTTGTTGCCGTTTTTGTTGTAAACTTCTGCAGCGTTAGCTGCACCAGCTACCAGCAGGGCAGGGATAACCACTGCCAGGATATTGCGCTTCATCATTATTTATTACCCTCATTGGTTTTTTTGTACACCTGCCACTGCCGCCAATAAATTCCGTCAATAAAAATTTACGGAACTATTGATGAGAGTTTGGTGTCTTTCTGTGTCTGAGAGGCATCTTTCCATTCATATAATCGTTTCGCTAGCCTGAAAGTGCTACAAATGTCTTAAAGAGGTTACAAAAAGCAATTATGTGTAAGAATTTATGTATTTTAAGGAACTTTGTGAACCACCTCAAAGTTCGGGAGCGATCGTTGTCAAAAACAACGACCTCATAACTATATATATGAATTGCTTATGTTTAATTGAGATAAGGGTGAATCTTGTACAGGAACCATTCTCATCTTGCTTTTTCTCGCTGACCTTTTAGTCGTCTGGAAAGCTGTGCGATTTTTATCCAGACGTGCTATCAGGTGAGATAAAACTAACCCACAATATAAGTGTGCTTTATTTTTTGTTCAGAAGTATTTCACAGATATAACGCCGATAAAGATAGGGAAGCGTTAACCGGTCCGGGATGTCCCGGTTAGGGTGAAGGAATAATGAAGAGCAAAAAAAGCCAGCATACGCTGGCTTTTATCATTAAAACGTGGCGCTACGAGGTGTGCGGGGGAACGGGATAACATCACGTACGTTTTGCACGCCGGTGACATAAGCGATCAGACGCTCAAAGCCCAGGCCGAAACCTGAATGCGGTACGGTGCCATAACGGCGCAGATCGCGATACCACCAGTAGTCTTCTTTATTAAGACCCATTTCAGCCATACGCGCATCCAGCACATCCAGACGCTCTTCACGCTGCGAGCCGCCGATGATTTCACCAATGCCCGGCGCCAGAACATCCATTGCTGCTACGGTTTTACCGTCATCGTTAAGGCGCATATAGAAAGCCTTAATGTCTTTCGGGTAGTTTTTCACAACGACCGGTGCTTTAAAGTGTTTCTCGGCCAGGTAGCGTTCATGCTCGGAAGAGAGGTCAACGCCCCAATAAACCGGGTTTTCAAACTTCTCACCGCAGTTTTCAAGAATGGTCACGGCGTCGGTGTAGTCCACTTGTGCGAAATCAGCCGCAACAAAACGCTCCAGACGGGCAATTGCATCTTTATCAACGCGTTCAGCGAAGAACTTCATGTCATCCATACGCTCAGTCAGAACTGCGTTGAAGGCATATTTCAGCATCGCTTCCGCCAGACGGGCGTTATCTTCCAGATCGGCAAATGCCACTTCCGGCTCCAGCATCCAGAATTCCGCCAGGTGACGGCTGGTGTTGGAGTTTTCCGCGCGGAACGTTGGCCCAAAAGTGTAGATTTTGGACAGCGCGCAGGCATAGGTTTCGCCGTTCAACTGGCCAGATACGGTCAGGAAAGACTCTTTACCAAAGAAATCTTTGTCGAAATCGACTTTACCCTGATCGTTACGCGGTAGGTTTTCCAGATCCAGCGTGGAAACGCGGAACATTTCACCCGCACCTTCGGTGTCAGATGCGGTAATCAGCGGTGTGGAAACCCAGAAGAAACCCTGCTCATCAAAGAAGCGGTGTAGCGCCTGCGCCAGCGTATGACGAACACGGGCGACAGCGCCAATCAGGTTGGTACGCGGACGCAGGTGCGCCACTTCACGCAAATACTCGATGCTGTGGCGTTTCGCCGCCATCGGGTAAGTGTCCGGGTCTTCAACCCAGCCGGTGACTTCTACCTGAGTCGCCTGCAGCTCGAAGCTCTGGCCTTCACCAGGGGACTCCACCACTTTGCCAGTGACAACAACGGAGCAGCCGGTGGTCAGATGAAGAACTTCTTCATTGTAATTGGGCAGAGAATTATTAATGACAGCCTGTACAGGATCAAAGCAGGAGCCGTCATAAACGGCGAGGAAGGAGATGCCAGCTTTTGAATCTCGGCGGGTACGTACCCATCCACGCACGGTGACTTCTTGGTCAACGGTAACGCGGCCCTGGAGTACGTCGGCTACAGGCACAACGCTCATAATATTCTCTCTGTTAATTGTCTGGAAAAGATCATCGTTTGTCCGCCCACAAAGGGGGGATACCTATGTTACCTGGCGAGCGCCATCAGACAAGTAGAATTCGCAGCGAAAAGGGGGATTTCGGAAATTAATCTTTTGCTAACGCTGAGATACTGAGCGGAGAAGTGAAAATAGCGCGCGGTATTGCTTTTTATATTGGCCATATCGCGAATGTTCGCCACGAAAAAAAGCGTCCCGATAAGGACGCTTATTAATAGGGGTTAGCTGGCTTTCTTCACCTGCGGCAGGTCAAACGCTTTGCGTAACGCACGCACAAACGCTTTGTCGTGACAAATCGTTTTTCCAGGGCTGTCAGACAACTTCGCCACCGGTTTGCCGTTACACTCAACCAGCTTGATGACGATATTCAACGGCTTCACATGTGGAATGTCGCAGGTCAGCCGCGTGCCAATACCGAAGCCCAGTTTGATGCGGGAGGCGAAGTGGCGGTAGAGATCCAGCGCTTTATTCAGATCAAGATTGTCTGAGAAAATCAGTGTTTTCGATAACGGATCGATGCCGAGCTTCTCATAATGCGCGATGGCTTTTTCACCCCATTCCACCGGGTCGCCCGAGTCATGGCGTAGCCCCTGGTAACGTTGTGCAAACACCGGTCCGAAATCACGCAGGAAGGCATCCATGGTGATGCAGTCTGTCAGGGCAATACCAAGTTGCTCCGGGTACTCTTCCAGCCACGCGGCCAGTGCAGCACGCTGACTGGTAGCCAGATCCGGGCTGATTTGCTGATGCGCCTGGAACCATTCGTGCGCCTGAGTTCCCATTGGCGTAAGCGACAGACGGCGCGCCAGATCGTAATTACTGGTGCCAATAAACCACGGTTCTTGTTTGAGACGTTCCACGATAGCGTACTGTACATCGCGCGAGAAACGGCGGCGCGTACCGAAATCCATCAGACGGAAGCCTGACATATCCAGCTCTGCGGTGCGGGTAGCAAAATCTGCCAGTTTCGTTTCAAGATGTAGCAGGGCCTGCTGAACACCCACTTGTGGAGAGCGGCAGCGATGCACCAGTTCACTAATTACCGCCAGTAGCGGCACTTCCCACATGATGACTTCACGCCATGGCCCGGACATACGAATGTTCAACTTGCCATTATCATTAATGACAGTCACTTGCGACGGGTCATAACGGAAATTACGTAACCACTGCAGGTAATCCGCTTTGAAGAAGGGGAGGCCGGACAGCCACTGGTATTCGTCTTCCTGCAGGCGCAGATGTTGCATCGCGTCAATTTCTTCGCGAATTGCGCTGGCATAAATGCCCAGAAGGTCGTCGCCGCGGCAGCGAAACTCCGCTGTGACATGCACATCGTAATAGTGATGGAACACCGCCTGTTGCATATGCAATTTGTAGGCATCAGTATCCAGCAGCGTCTGCAGAGCAGGGGGAGCGAGTCGTGTCATGGTGCGCCGTAGCATCCTCTCACAGGAGCGTTTAGTACAATAAACAAAGCAGGTGGAAACCGCTGGAGTATACCTTGTTTATTGATTTATTGAACCCCGATCACACCATAAGGCGCAAAACGGGTCGAGGGCATTTCGTGCCGCGTGTTACTAAAATGTAGCATAGTGAGCTTTTCTCCCTGAAAAGATGAACATTCTGCGTGGCGGGATTTACGCAACAGGAATAGACTGGAGACGTAACCAAACAGAAGATGCTAAAGGTTTTTTATGACACAACAGCCACAAGCCAAATACCGCCACGACTACCGTGCGCCGGATTACCTGATTAGCGATATTGACTTGACCTTTGACCTGGATGCCGCAAAAACCGTTGTCACTGCGCTGAGCACTATTTCGCGTCATAGCGCCTCTCCAGTGCCATTGCGCCTGAATGGCGAAGACCTGACGTTAGTGTCAATCCATGTTAACGACCAGCCATGGACACAATATAAAGAAGAAGACAATCACCTGGTCATTGACGGCCTGCCTGAACGATTCACATTGCGTATCGTGAATGAAATCAGCCCGGCTGCGAACACTGCGCTTGAAGGCCTCTATCAGTCTGGCGAAGCACTCTGTACCCAATGCGAGGCAGAAGGTTTCCGCCATATTACCTGGTACCTGGATCGCCCCGATGTTCTGGCGCGGTTTACCACTAAAATCATCGCCGACAAAGCTGCCTATCCTTACCTGCTCTCTAACGGTAACCGCGTGGACCAGGGCGAGCTGGATAATGGCCGTCACTGGGTGCAGTGGCAGGATCCGTTCCCGAAACCGTGTTACCTGTTTGCGCTGGTGGCGGGTGATTTTGATGTGCTGCGCGATACCTTTACAACCCGCTCCGGGCGTGAAGTTGCACTGGAACTCTTCGTTGACCGTGGCAACCTTGACCGCGCGCCGTGGGCAATGACCTCGCTCAAGAACTCCATGAAATGGGACGAGACCCGTTTTGGCCTCGAATATGACCTCGACATCTATATGATTGTCGCCGTGGACTTCTTTAATATGGGCGCGATGGAGAATAAAGGCCTCAACGTCTTTAACTCCAAATATGTGCTCGCCCGTACCGATACCGCGACCGACAAAGACTATCTTGATATCGAACGGGTGATTGGTCATGAATATTTCCACAACTGGACCGGTAACCGCGTGACCTGTCGCGACTGGTTCCAGCTCAGCCTGAAAGAAGGGCTGACTGTGTTTCGCGACCAGGAGTTTAGCTCGGACCTGGGTTCCCGTGCGGTAAACCGTATCAATAATGTCCGTACCATGCGCGGGCTGCAATTCGCCGAAGACGCCAGCCCGATGGCGCATCCTATTCGCCCGGATAAAGTGATTGAAATGAACAACTTCTACACCCTGACGGTGTATGAGAAAGGTTCAGAAATCATCCGCATGATCCACACCCTGCTGGGTGAAGAGAATTTCCAGAAAGGGATGCAGCTCTATTTTGAGCGTCACGATGGCAGCGCCGCAACCTGTGATGATTTCGTCCAGGCAATGGAAGATGCCTCAAATATCGATTTGTCGCATTTCCGTCGCTGGTATAGCCAGGCGGGGACGCCGATTGTCACGGTACACGACGATTACAACCCGGCGACCGAGCAGTACACGCTCACCATCAGCCAGCGTACGCCGCCTACAGCGGAACAGCAGGAGAAACACCCGCTACACATCCCGTTTGATATTGAACTTTATGATAATGAAGGCAAGGTCATCCCGCTGCAGAAAGACGGCCACCCGGTGCACCATGTGCTGAATGTCACCCAGCCAGAACAGACTTTTGTCTTTGATAATGTCTACTTCCAGCCCGTGCCGTCGCTGCTGCGTGAGTTTTCCGCGCCGGTGAAACTGGAATATAAATGGAGCGATCAGCAACTGACGTTCCTGATGCGCCACGCCAGCAATGATTTCTCTCGCTGGGATGCCGCACAGAGTCTGCTGGCGACGCACATTAAGCTCAACGTTGCCCGCCATCAGCAGGGGCAGGCGCTGTCTTTGCCACTGCACGTTGCCGATGCGTTCCGCGCGATCCTGCTGGACGAACACATCGATCCGGCGCTGGCTGCGGAAATTCTGACGCTGCCGTCAGCAAATGAGATTGCCGAATTGTTTGACGTTATCGATCCGGTAGCCATCGTGGCGGTACGTGAAGCGCTGACCCGCACCCTGGCCACCGAACTGGCAGATGAAGTGCTGGCCGTTTATAACGCCAATAAGCTTGATACCTACCGCGTAGAACATGCGGATATCGGTAAACGTGCCTTACGTAATACCTGTCTGCGTTATCTGGCTTTCGGCGACGCGCAACTGGCCGATAAGCTGGTAAGCGAGCAGTATCACAATGCTGATAACATGACGGATGCGCTTGCGGCGCTGTCTGCCGCGGTTGCCGCCCAACTGCCGTGTCGTGATGCGCTGATGCAGGAATACGATGACAAATGGCACCAGGATGGTCTGGTGATGGACAAGTGGCTAATTCTGCAGGCCACCAGCCCGGCACAAAATGTGCTGGAAACCGTGCGCGGTCTGCTTAAACACCGTTCGTTTACGATGAGCAACCCGAACCGTGTGCGTTCACTGATTGGCGCGTTTGCCAGCAGCAACCCGGCAGCATTCCATGCGCAAGACGGTAGCGGCTATCAGTTCATGGTCGAAATGCTGACAGAACTGAACAGCCGTAACCCGCAGGTGGCTTCCCGCCTGATTGAACCGCTGATTCGTTTAAAACGTTACGATGCGAAACGTCAGGAAAAAATGCGTGCGGCGCTTGAGCAACTCAAAGCATTGCCGAATCTGTCAGGCGATCTGTTTGAGAAAATCAGCAAAGCGCTGGCATAACATTCAGCGGGCAGGCCCTGGGTGATAACAAGCCGGGTTAGCGTCTACAGCGCGACCCGGTTTTTTATTACGAGGCTCTGGCAACACCCGGTATATGAGCACCGAAGGTGGGGACTTGCGTGTCACGGCGGTGTAAGGCCTGCCAGAATGTTTCCAGGGCACTGTCCAGACGCGTCTGCAAATTCGCGGTGAAGCGTGGCTTATGCTGATAATCCTCCACCTGGCTGTCATCGGCGAAGACGCCATGCAACACTTCCTGGGCTTTCAATGCGCTCAGAACTGGCTTGAGCGCATAATCCACGGCCAGCATATGTGCAATGGTACCGCCAGTGGCGACCGGAAGGACCACTTTGCCTTCCAGCGCTCGTTCGGGGAACAGATCAAGCAGGGTTTTTAGCGCGCCGGAAAAGGAGGCCTTATACACCGGGGTAGCGATGATCAGCCCATCGGCCTCATGTAATTGTTCGAGCAGTGTTTGCAGCGCCGGGCTGTCGAAGCGGGCGTAGAGCAAATCTTCCGGGACAAAGTTATGCAAATGCCAGTGACACACTTCAACATCAAGGGCCGTCAGGCGTTCGCGCGCGTATTCCAGCAGGGCGCTTGAGCGGGAAGGGTAACGCGGGCTTCCCGCCAGGGTAACAACTCGCATATTCACTCCTTATAACCTTTTGCTTCGTTTTATCAAACATCGATAACTATTTCTCAGTGTCGCAGAGGTTTTATATTCCGCTAAATGATTTTTTTAGTGAAAACACGTTAAAAAACGAATATGCAGAAAAGGATAAGGAAACGATTGCGTTCAGTTCACCTTTTTTTGCCCAAGGTCAATTCCATTTCTTCGGCTAATCAAAGATAATACGCCCCCGGTTTGCACACCGGGAATCCAGGAGAGTTCATGTACTACCCCTTCGTTCGTAAAGCCCTTTTCCAGCTCGACCCCGAGCGCGCTCATGAATTTACTTTTCAACAATTACGCCGCATTACGGGTACGCCGCTAGAGGCACTGGTGCGTCAGCGTGTGCCGGAAAAACCGGTACAGTGCATGGGGCTAACGTTTAAAAACCCACTGGGACTTGCCGCTGGCCTTGATAAGAATGGTGAATGTATCGATGCGCTGGGTGCTATGGGGTTTGGCGCGATCGAGATCGGTACCGTGACGCCGCGCCCGCAGCCGGGCAATGACAAGCCGCGCCTCTTCCGCCTGGTCGACGCAGAAGGGTTGATCAACCGTATGGGCTTCAACAATCTGGGCGTTGATAACCTGGTTGAGAATGTGAAAAAAGCGCATTTTGACGGCGTGCTGGGTATTAATATTGGCAAAAATAAAGATACGCCTGTTGAAAACGGCAAAGATGACTATCTGATTTGTATGGAAAAAATCTATGCCTATGCCGGTTATATTGCGATTAATATTTCCTCGCCAAACACGCCGGGCCTGCGAACATTACAATATGGCGAAGCGCTGGATGACCTTCTGGGTGCCATTAAAAATAAGCAGAATGAGCTTCATCAGACCCACCATAAATATGTTCCTGTTGCTGTGAAGATCGCCCCGGATCTTTCCGAGGAAGAATTGATCCAGGTGGCCGACAGTTTAGTTCGCCATAATATTGATGGCGTCATTGCCACCAATACAACGCTGGACAGAAAACTGGTTCGCGGAATGAAAAATTGTGATGAAGCGGGTGGGTTAAGTGGCCGTCCGCTGCAATTAAAAAGCACCGAAATTATTCGTCGCCTGTCCCTGGAATTAAATGGCCGCTTACCGATTATCGGCGTGGGTGGCATCGACTCCGTGATTGCCGCGCGCGAGAAGATGGACGCGGGAGCATCACTGGTACAAATTTATTCCGGCTTTATATTTAAAGGACCGCAACTGATTAAAGAAATCGTTACCCATATCTAATCTTTTGCTCACTATCGGACAACCAGGGCTTTATTTCCGGCCCTGGTTGTTTTATATTCCGTGATTGTTGCTAATTTGTACATTTTAGTCTTTGCTTATTTAGCGTAATAAGCGAAACGGCAAAGGATGAAAAAGGCAAAGGGATGTTTACGGAGAGAGGGGAACGAAATGCGAATTAAACCTGACGATAATTGGCGCTGGTATTTTGATGACGAGCACGATCGTATGATGCTCGATCTGGCCAATGGCATGTTATTTCGCTCACGTTTTGCCCGTAAAATGCTTACCCCGGATGCGTTTTCCCCCTGCGGATTTTGCGTAGACGATGCCGCCTTATACTTCTCCTTTGATGAAAAATGCCGCGATCTGATGCTCTCTAACGAACAACGTGCCGAGCTGGTGCTTAACGCACTGGTGGCCATTCGTTTTTTGAAGCCGCAAATGCCAAAAAGCTGGCACTTTACCAGCTACAATCAGCCGTGGTCTCCCTGTGCGGGAGAAGCTGCGAGCGTCGTGATGAGCGACAGCGGCGAAGAGGTGAGTTTACTGGTCGTTGAACCGGGTGAAAATGCCGCACTTTGTCTGCTGGCCCAGCCGGGTGTGGTTATCGCCGGGCGCACGATGCAATTAGGCGATCCCATTAAGATCATGAATGACAGGCTGAAACCGCAGCTCAGTGCTGCCAGTTTCAGCTTTGAACAGGCCGTTTAACTTTCCAGGCGAACGGAGGTTTTTGGTACACAGCTACAACTCAGGATAGAACCATCTTGCGCAATAGCTGATTTTTTCAACGGGCTGACCTCACCCTCAATCAGGCGAATGCGACAGCAGCCGCAAATGCCCGCCCGACAGGAATAGGGCACGCGTATCCCCTGATTTTCCAGTTGCTCAAGCAAGATTTGCTGATTGTTACCGCGAAAGCTTTTCCCCTGCCAGACAATATCTACCACGTCCTCTGTTTTCTGTTCTTGTTCTACAGACTCAACAGCCTGTCCTGCGCCATAGGGTTTAGCGGGTGCACTGGAAAGGACCACGACCTCATCACCTACCCGGACGACCCCACTATTGCGGGCAATTAAGTTCTGACCGAAATCAACATTGCCATTATCTTGCGCAGTGCGAAAACGGGTGAGGGTTGCCAGGGGTTCGCCAGCGGGATGTTTTTGCCCGCGTTCGGGACTGACGGTGGTAAAAACGCAACGGCTGCACGGTTTCACCACGTCAAAGACGACATCACCGATGCGTATTACTTTCCAGGTGTCCTCTTCCCATGCACTGGCACCTGTGACCACCAGGTTAGGGCGGAACTGCTCCATTTGTACACTTGCCGGGCAGCGGTTTTGTAAATCACGTAATGAGGCTTCGTTGGTCAATAAAAACGGAAAGCCATCAGCAAATGAGAGCGGAACATCCTCGTAACGTTTTACCCGGCGCGTGGTTTGCGGCCCCACCCAGCGAAGCTGAACATCTCGAGCAAAAAAACCGCTGAGCCACTGGTTGATGTGTTCCGGCGCAACCCGGGCAGTAAAATGATTCCCCCATACTTCCGTTGGCTCACTCTGAGGCGCAAAATCATTAAAACGCACCACGGCGCTGCTGCCATCAGGTGCGGTTAAATGCAGGCCATCCGTCAGGGGAGAGGGAATAAAACGGACCATCTGCGGGAACTGTCGTGCAGTAATAAAGGTACCATCCGCTTCGGTCACCATAAAAATGCGATCAAAGGATAACCCGCTGGTGTCTGCCAGGGCATGCGTCAGGCCAATACCGCGCATGGATTTCACTGGATGGATAAAAAGACGCGAAAGGGTAGCCACGTCATTTCCTCTGTGAACGAAAATAAGCCCTCAACTTTATGACATGAACGCCAGATTGGCTATAATGCGCAACAATTTTCTTCATCGATAAGTGATTTTATGATTTCTCTGTTTGCCAGTACGGCCCGTGGGCTGGAAGAGCTATTAAAAACTGAACTGGAAAACCTGGGCGGGCAAGAGTGCCGGGTGGTTCAGGGGGGCGTCCATTTCCATGGTGACACACGGCTGATTTACCAAAGCCTGATGTGGAGTCGTCTGGCCTCGCGCATCATGATGCCGCTCAGTGAGTGTAAGGTTTACAGCGATCTGGACCTTTATCTCGGCGTGCAGGCGATTCCGTGGACGGAGATTTTCAGCCCGAACGCCACCTTTGCGGTGCATTTTAGCGGCCTGAATGAAGAAATTCGTAACAGTCAGTATGGTGCGCTGAAAGTAAAAGACGCCATTGTCGATAGCTTTACGCGCAAAAATCTGCCGCGTCCGAATGTTGATCGTGAATCGCCGGATTTACGCATCAACGTTTGGCTGAACAAAGAGACAGCCAGCATTGCGCTCGACCTGAGTGGTGAAGGGCTGCATTTGCGTGGCTACCGTGATGGCACCGGTATGGCGCCAATCAAAGAAAACCTCGCCTCGGCGATTGTGATGCGCTCTGGCTGGCAGCCGGGCACGCCGCTGCTTGATCCGATGTGTGGTTCCGGCACTTTGTTGATCGAAGCGGCGATGTGGGCTACCGACCGTGCACCAGGTTTACACCGCGGCCGCTGGGGCTTTGGCGGCTGGGCTCAACATGATGAGGCAATCTGGCAGGAAGTGAAAGCCGAGGCGCAGACCCGCGCGCGGGCTGGGCTGGCTAATTACACATCGCATTTTTATGGCTCCGATAACGATCCTCGCGTCATTGAGCGCGCGCAGCGTAACGCCCGCCGTGCCGGCGTTGGCGAGCTGGTCACTTTCGACGTAAAAGACGTGGCGCAGTTAAGCAACCCGCTGCCAAAAGGGCCGTATGGCACGGTTATCAGCAACCCCCCGTACGGTGAGCGTCTGGAGAGCGAACCGGCGCTGATTGCCCTGCATAGCCTGCTTGGTCGGACGTTAAAATCGCAGTTTGGCGGCTGGAATCTGTCGTTGTTCAGCGCCTCTGTCGATTTGCTTAACTGCCTGCAATTGCGTGCTGACCGTCAGTTCAAGGCTAAAAATGGCCCGCTGGATTGCGTGCAGAAAAACTACCACCTGGCGGAAAACACCGGCGAAGCAAAAGCGCCGGTAATGGCTGAGGATTACGCCAACCGTCTGCGTAAGAATCTTAAGAAACTGGAAAAATGGGCGCGTCAGGAAGGCATCGAATGCTACCGCCTGTACGATGCCGATCTGCCGGATTATAACGTGGCTGTCGATCGCTACGGTGACTGGGTGGTAGTGCAGGAGTACGCGCCGCCCAAAACCATCGATGCGCAAAAAGCGCGTCAGCGTCTGTTTGACATCATTGCCGCTACCATCGCCGTGCTGGGTATTGCGCCGAATAAACTGGTGCTGAAAACCCGTGAGCGGCAGAAAGGCAATAACCAGTATCAGAAGATGAATGAAAAAGGTGAATTTATCCAGGTTAGCGAATACAACGCCAAACTGTGGGTGAACCTGACGGACTATCTTGATACGGGCCTGTTCCTCGACCACCGTATCGCACGCCGTATGCTTGGCCAGATGAGTAAGGGCAAAGATTTCCTGAATCTCTTCTCTTACACCGGCAGCGCGAGTGTACACGCGGGGCTTGGCGGCGCGCGCAGCACCACGACCGTGGATATGTCGCGTACCTATCTGGAGTGGGCGGAGCGCAATTTGCGTCTCAACGGTCTGACAGGTCGTCCGCACCGCCTGCTACAGGCCGATGTACTGGCATGGTTACGTGAAAGTGACGAGCAGTTCGATCTGATTTTTATCGATCCCCCTACATTCTCGAACTCAAAACGTATGGAGGACTCTTTCGACGTCCAGCGCGATCACCTGGCACTGATGAAAGATCTTAAACGTTTGCTGCGTAAAGGCGGCACGATAATATTCTCAAACAACAAACGCGGTTTCCGTATGGATACTGAAGGGCTGGCTACGCTTGGGCTCAAAGCACAAGAAATTACCCAAAAAACGCAGTCGCAAGATTTCGCCCGTAACCGTCAGATCCACAACTGCTGGCTGATTACCGCAGCCTGAAAGGATAAATAGATGTCATTAATTAGTATGCATGGCGCCTGGCTGTCGTTTAGCGATGCGCCCCTCCTCGATAATGCCGAACTGCATATCGAGGATAACGAACGTGTCTGTCTGGTAGGACGTAACGGCGCGGGCAAATCGACGCTGATGAAAATCCTCAACCGCGAACAGGGGCTGGATGATGGCCGCATCGTGTACGAACAGGATTTGATCGTGGCACGTTTGCAACAGGATCCGCCGCGTAATGTCGCGGGCAGCGTCTACGACTTTGTGGCCGAAGGGATTGAAGAGCAGGCGGAGTACCTCAAGCGTTATCACGAAATTTCGCATCTGGTGATGACCGATCCAAGCGATAAAAACCTGAACGAGATGGCGCGCTTACAGGAACTGCTGGACCACCACGGTCTCTGGCAGCTCGAAAATCGTATCAATGAAGTGCTGGCACAATTGGGTCTGGAAGCCGACATGCCGCTGGCGTCGCTCTCGGGCGGCTGGTTGCGTAAGGCGGCGCTGGGCCGAGCGCTGGTCAGCGGACCGAAAGTACTGCTGCTCGATGAACCAACAAACCACCTTGATATCGAAACCATCGACTGGCTGGAAGGGTTCCTGAAAACCTTCAGCGGTACCATTATTTTTATCTCGCATGACCGTTCCTTTATCCGCAATATGGCGACCCGTATTGTCGATCTGGATCGTGGCAAACTGGTGACCTATCCCGGCGATTACGACACTTATTTGCTTGAAAAAGAAGAAAACCTGCGCGTTGAAGAACTGCAAAATGCGGAGTTTGACCGCAAGCTGGCGCAGGAAGAAGTCTGGATCCGCCAGGGCATCAAGGCTCGCCGTACCCGTAATGAAGGCCGCGTGCGCGCATTGAAAGCCATGCGTCGCGAACGCAGCGAACGCCGCGAGGTGATGGGCAGCGCGAAGATGCAGGTGGAAGAGGCAAGCCGCTCGGGCAAAATCGTCTTTGAGATGGAAAATGTCGACTATCAGGTGGACGGCAAAGTGCTGGTCAAAGATTTCTCTGCTCAGGTTCAGCGCGGCGATAAGATTGCCCTGATCGGACCGAATGGCTGTGGTAAAACCACGCTGCTCAAATTGATGCTGGGTCAGTTGCAGGCCGACAGTGGGCGCATCCATTGCGGTACCAAGCTGGAAGTGGCTTACTTTGACCAGCACCGCGCGGAGCTCGATCCGGACAGAACGGTGATGGATAACCTGGCGGAAGGTAAACAGGAAGTGTTGGTGAACGGTAAGCCACGCCATGTGCTGGGCTACCTGCAGGACTTTCTCTTCCATCCGAAACGGGCGATGACACCGGTTCGCGCGCTCTCTGGCGGTGAACGTAACCGACTTTTGCTGGCACGTTTGTTCCTGAAACCCAGTAACTTATTGATTCTCGACGAACCTACCAACGATTTGGATGTCGAAACGCTGGAACTGCTTGAAGAGCTTATCGACAGCTACCAGGGCACTGTTATGCTGGTCAGCCACGATCGTCAGTTTGTCGATAACACCGTTACGGAGTGCTGGATCTTCGAAGGCGCGGGACGGATTGGTCAATACGTTGGCGGTTATCATGATGCGCGTGGTCAGCAAGCGGCATCGCAGGCATACAAAGCCGCATCCGAGAAGAAAGTTGCCGAAGTTTCGGTTAACAAAACAGAAAGTGTTAAACGAACCAGTAACAAACTAAGCTATAACCTGCAACGTGAGTTGGAACAACTGCCGCAAAAGCTGGAAAAACTGGAGGCGGAACTGGAAACATTGCAGGCGCAGGTGGCAGATGCCAGCTTTTTCAGCCAGCCTCACGACCACACGCAGAAAGTATTAGCCGAACTGGCTTCGGCGGAACAGGCGCTGGAAGAAGCGTTTGAACGCTGGGAGTATCTGGAGGCTCTAAAAAACGGCGCATAACTCAGGAAGTCAGTATGTGTGAACATCACCACGCCACACGGCATATTTTATGTACCCAGTGCGATTTACTGGTGGCTTTGCCCCCATTACAGCATGGTCATAAAGCGGCTTGCCCTCGCTGTGGCGCCACATTAACCACGCAATGGGATGAGCCCAGACAACGGCCCACCGCGTATGCGCTGGTGGCGCTGTTCATGCTACTGCTTTCCAATCTGTTCCCCTTTGTGAATATGAAAGTAGCAGGCGTCACCAGTGAGGTGACGCTACTGGAGATCCCGGGCGTAATGTTCTCGGAAGATTACGCCAGTCTTGGGACGCTCTTTTTACTTTTCGTTCAGATGGTCCCGGCATTTTGCCTGGTGACCATACTGCTGCTGGTCAATCGCGTGCCGATGTCGCAGCAGACCAAAACGTTTCTGGCGCGTATCCTTTTCCAGCTTAAAACCTGGGGTATGGCAGAGATTTTTCTGGCCGGCGTGCTGGTGAGCTTTGTCAAACTGATGGCCTATGGTGATGTGGGCATCGGCAGCAGCTTTATTCCATGGTGTCTGTTTTGCCTGCTACAACTGCGTACCATGCAGTGTGTGGATCGTCACTGGCTGTGGGATGATATCGCCCCTGCGCCAGTGCCGGTCGCGCCGTTGCGCGTTGGTGTGCCGGGCATTCATCAGGGATTACGCAGTTGCCCATGTTGCACCGCCATTGTGGCGGCGGATGAACCCGTCTGCCCGCGTTGTCATACCAAAGGCTATGTCAGGCGCAGAAACAGTCTGCAGTGGACGATGGCGCTACTGGTGACGTCGATCCTGCTGTATCTGCCCGCCAATATTTTGCCGATCATGATTACCGATCTATTGGGCGATCAGATGCCATCGACGATCCTTGCCGGGGTGATTTTACTCTGGAGCGAGGGGTCGTATCCGGTTGCGCTGGTAATTTTCATCGCCAGTATCATGGTGCCCACCTTGAAAATGATCGCCATCGCCTGGTTATGCTGGGATGCGAAAGGCCACGGCCGACGAGACAGTGAACGTATGCACTTTATTTATGAAATCGTTGAGTTTGTTGGGCGCTGGTCGATGATTGATGTGTTTGTCATCGCCGTGCTCTCCGCGTTGGTGCGCATGGGAGGATTAATGAATATTTATCCGGCCATGGGGGCGCTGATGTTTGCGCTGGTCGTCATCATCACAATGTTTGCGGCAATGACGTTCGATCCCCGCCTGAGTTGGGATCGCGAGCCTGAATCGAGCCATGAGGAGTCGTAAGAACATGGAGAAAACCAGTGGGGAGGCGAAAGTGCAGAAAGTTAAAAACTGGTCGCCGGTATGGATATTCCCGATCGTCACGGCCCTCATCGGTGCGTGGATCCTCTTTTACCATTACAGCCACCAGGGGCCGGAAGTCACCCTCATTACCACCAATGCCGAAGGCATCATCGGGGGTAAAACGACCATCAAAAGCCGCAGCGTGGATGTCGGCGTGGTAGAGAGCACGACGCTGACGGACGATCTCACCCACGTTGAGATTAAAGCGCGCCTGAATACCGGGATGGAAAAGTTGCTCTACAACGACTCCGTTTTTTGGGTGGTTAAACCGCAGGTTGGCCGTGAGGGGATCAGCGGGCTCGGGACATTACTTTCTGGCGCCTACATCGAGCTCCAGCCAGGGAAAAAGGGCAATCAGCCGGAGAGATATAACCTGCTTGATTCGCCGCCGCTGGCACCGCCGGATGCAAAAGGGATTCGGATTATCCTGGACAGCAAAAAAGCGGGGCAACTCTCTCCGGGCGATCCGGTACTTTTCCGTGGCTACCGCGTCGGCTCTGTCGAGACAAGTACTTTCGACACGCAGAAACGTACGATCACCTATCAGCTTTTTATTAATGCGCCAAACGATCGCCTGGTCACCAGCAACGTGCGTTTCTGGAAAGACAGCGGTATCGCCGTCGATTTAACCTCTGCCGGAATGCGGGTTGAAATGGGATCGCTCAGTACCCTGTTTGGTGGTGGCGTGAGCTTTGACGTGCCGGAAGGGAATGAACTGGGCGAGCCTGTTGCTGAAAAAACGGCGTTTATGTTGTATGACGACCAGCGCAGTATTCAGGAGTCCCTGTATACCGAACATATCGATTATCTGATGTTCTTCAAAGATTCGATTCGCGGTCTGCAACCCGGCGCGCCGGTCGAGTTTCGCGGTATTCGCCTGGGGACCGTGGCAAAAGTCCCGTTCTTCACGCCAGAAATGCGTCAGAAATTGAATGATGATTACCGGATACCTATTCTGATTCGTATTGAGCCTCAGCGTCTGATTAGCCAGTTTGGCGGCGATCCTAACGTGGATGAGCATATTACCGAGTTAATGAAACGTGGCCTGCGTGCGGCGCTGAAAACCGGCAATATTGTGACGGGCGCCCTGTATGTCGACCTCGATTTTTATCCTAAGGCACCACCTGTCACCGATATGCCGGAATTTGGTGGTTATCGCATCATCCCGACGGTCAGCGGCGGTCTGGCGCAGATTCAGCAAAAACTGATGGATACGCTGGATAAAATTAACAATCTGCCACTTAACCCAATGATCGAGCAGGCGACAAATACATTAACGGCGAGCCAGCAGACGATGCGCCGTCTGCAGACGACACTCGATAATCTGAATAAGCTGACAGCCAGTCAGTCTATGCAGCAGTTGCCAGCAGATATGCAAAATACGCTGCGTGAGCTCAATCGCAGTATGCAGGGCTTCCAGCCGGGGTCGGCCGCGTACAACAAGATGGTGGCGGATATGCAGCGTCTTGATCAGGTGTTGCGCGAGCTACAGCCGGTGCTCAAAACGCTGAACGATAAGAGTAATGCGCTCGTATTTGAAGCGAAGGGTAAAGACGATCCGCAGCCGAAGAGGGCGAAAGAATGAAAAAAGGAATGATAGCGCTTCTGGCCATGCTTCTGACGGCGTGCAGCGCGAGCGGTGATAAGAAGAGCTATTATCAGCTACCATCACCGCCGCAATCAACGGTGACGCAAAGTGATGCGCGTGGGCAACACCTGCTGTGGGTTGAGCAGGTGACGGTGCCGGATTATCTCGCAGGAAATGGCGTGGTCTATCAGACAACCGATGTGCAATACGTTATTGCCACCAATAACCTGTGGGCGAGCCCGCTGGACCAACAGCTTCGCACGACGCTGGTGGCGAATTTAAGTAACGCTCTTCCCGGCTGGGTTGTGGCTTCGCAACCGCTTGGCAGTGAGCAGGACACGCTCAACGTCACCGTGACCGGCTTTCATGGTCGTTATGACGGGCGGGTTATCGTGAGCGGCGAATGGCTGGTTAATCATCGTGGGCAACTGATTAAGCGTCCTTTCCACATTGAGCTTAAGCAGCAGCAAGACGGCTATGACGAGATGGTGAAAATGTTGGCCCAGGCCTGGCAACAGGAATCGGCAAGTATCGCCAGCGAGCTTAAACGTCTGCCATAGTAAAATTGACTGCATTATCTACGCCGTCAGGTCATTTTTGTCTGACGGCTTTTTTTATTTTGTGCTCAATTCATTACCTGTGCTGGTTCACAGTTTTTGTACAAATGAACTTCTGTTTAGGTCACATTTATGACACTGGCGTGAATTTTGCGCATTGACGACAAACCGTATCCAGGGTATTCGTAGCCTGTGGTTGCATACTTAGTAACCACTGTTTTCTTTTCCACCAGACCAAAAAATGAGGGAAACGAGGCATGAAGAGACAAAAGCGAGATCGCCTGGAACGGGCACATCAACGTGGGTATCAGGCCGGAATCACCGGACGGCCAAAAGAAATGTGTCCTTATCAGACGCTGAATCAGAGATCCGAATGGATGGGAGGCTGGCGAGAAGCCATGGAGGACAGGGCCGTCATTGCCTGATTCTGTCTCTTTAACAAGAAACCTCCGCATTGCGGAGGTTTCGCCTTTTTTGCCCTACGCCATTTTGTGGCGCGTTACATGGCAATTTGCATCAGAATGCAGAAGTGTCCTGGAACAGGCCCACTTTCAGGTCGGTCGCAGTGTAGATAACACGGCCATCAACCAGCACTTCACCATCGGCCAGGCCCATCACCAGACGACGGTTGATGACGCGTTTGAAGTGGATACGGTAGGTGACTTTTTTCGCGGTCGGCAGAATCTGACCGGTGAATTTCACTTCGCCTACGCCCAGCGCACGGCCTTTGCCTTCGCCACCGAGCCAGCCCAGGTAGAAACCAACGAGCTGCCACATAGCGTCCAGACCGAGACACCCTGGCATTACCGGGTCGCCGATAAAGTGGCAACCAAAGAACCACAGATCCGGATTAATATCTAATTCAGCTTCAACATATCCTTTGTCGAAATTCCCACCGTTTTCGGTCATTAACACCACACGGTCCATCATCAGCATGCTTGGAGCTGGTAATTGTGGGCCTTTTTCGCCAAACAGCTCTCCGCGACCAGAGGCAAGAAGATCTTCTTTTGTATAGGATTCGCGTTTATCTACCATGTTCTATGTAAGCCTTATTGTGAGTTTCGGACGCAGGATAGCTAACACGTGTACGCTGAACAAGTCCGATCAGTTGGGACTGAACCAGCTAAGCCAACGAAGCGGCCACGGATAACGGTGACGAGCGTCTTGTTGCGTCGCCTGGGCGATACGCTCCAGGATGGTCTGCTTCAGTGTAGTTTGTCCTTCTGCATCCCAGACCAGTCTGGTCAATAAGGGGAGTGCATCCATGACATCTTCTATGGCCCAGATAGAGAATTGACCTGCCTTGACGGCATCCAGCAACTCCTGGCGCAGACAAAGATGGCGCACATTGGCAACGGGTATAATCACCCCCTGGTTGCCGTCCAGACCACGAGTCTGACAGATAGCAAAGAATCCTTCGATCTTTTCATTAAGCCCACCCACAGGCTGGGCGCGACCAAACTGATCCACCGAACCGGTGATAGCGATACTCTGGCTGACAGGGACATCCGCCAGGGCGCTGATCAAGGCGCACAGTTCAGCCATCGAGGCGCTGTCACCGTCCACTTCACTGTAAGATTGCTCAAAGGTCAGCGATGCGGAGAACGGGATCTGTTGCTCAAGTTCCAGTTCAGCCATCAGGAAAGACTGCATTATCATCATGCCTTTCGCATGAATGTTGCCGCCGAGTTCCGCTTTACGTTCAATGTCGTTAAATTCGCCATCGCCGATGTGCACGACGCAGCTTATACGTGAAGGTTCGCCAAATGCACGTGGATGTCCCGGAAACTCAACCACTGACAGGGCATTGATTTGACCGACCTGTTCACCTTCAGTCTCAATGAGGATCTGCTCTAACAGAATTTCATCTTGCATGCGCTCCGCCAGATAGCCTTCTCGCCATTCACGCTGAGTAAGCATGGTGGTAAGCTGCTCAGCATCAAATGTCCGGGCGTCGGTCATAGCGGACACTTCGCCTAACTGGCGGGTTAACCATAGCGGGCAGAGCGGGAGCGTCTCTTGATCGCCGGTATAACGAACGGCTTCCCGAATCAGTACCGGCCACGCATCTGCAGACGGTGAAGGCAATTCTGCCTCCCGGGCGACCAGTTGAACCCACTGACACCATTGCGCCAGTGTTTCCGCATCGCTAATCTGCAGGTTGTCTTCGTATTCGCTATAGATAGCTTGTTCGGCAAGCTCTGGTTCCATCTCCTGGAAATCAGCCAGAGAATCGCGTTCACCCACGAGAATAACCCGAAGATCGAGCGGCAATGACGGAACTGACACGGGCAGGGGACGAGACTCATCAAATGCAACCCAGTCAAAACGACGGCGCGTCACCATGGTTTTTAAACGCATCCACAGTAAAGGTTGCGCCAGAAGGGTGCGCAGAGAGATAACCAGCGTGCCACCGTTGGCCTGATGTACCAGCCCGGGCTGCAGGGTAATCTCGTTATTGAACTGGCGCAGGCAACCAAACAACTGCTCAGCTTCAACCCAATCGGCAATAACTACCTGGTTTTTACCGGCAAAATTGGCTTCTGCGTTTTGTGCGGGGGTAAGCGTAACTGTCGCACCATTAACCTGATAGTCGCCACCTACAACGTCGATCTCCTCGGACTGCAGCGCTGACACAGCCCCGGCGAGGATCGTCAGGTACTCTTCTTCTTCTGGCGCTTTGGCCAGCATAAAGCGTGACGTCGCCGCAGGATGAAGCAACTGTTCCAGCGCATAGTGTAATCGAGGTTGGGTATCGCCCAGGAAGAAGACCGTCTCGTCAGTGAGTGCGGACTGCTTAAACACATCCTGATAGCTCTCGGTATCCGGAGTCAGTTCATTCCATTCAAGTTTTGTAATGGTCAAAGTCGTTTTTTTAGTCTGATGTAAAAGGCGGGATTATACCGTAAACGCATGGGCAGCACACAGGGAATACACGTTTTCCCGTTGCAGATATGTTGTTGGGATAGACAGAATGTGATTTCTTTTCAGCAGAGCAGAAAAAAACTGATATTCTGAACAGAGTTACACGGTAACGTTGAGATCGCAATGAAATATCAACAACTGGAAAATCTTGAAAGCGGCTGGAAATGGAAGTATCTGGTGAAAAAGCACCGGGAAGGTGAGCTTATTACAAGATATATTGAAGCCAGCGCGGCCAAAGACGCCGTCGATTTATTGCTAACCCTCGAAAATGAACCCGTGCAGGTGAATGCCTGGATTGAGCAGCATATTAATCCGTCTCTCATGAACCGCATGAAACAGACTATTCGGGCGCGGCGCAAACGCCATTTTAATGCCGAGCATCAGCATACGCGCAAGAAATCAATCGACCTGGAGTTCGTTGTCTGGCAACGTTTGGCCGCTCTGGCACAGCGTCGGGGCAAAACCCTTTCGGAGACCATTGTGCAGTTAATTGAAGATGCCGAGCATAAAGAAAAATACGCCACCACCATGTCGTCACTTAAACAAGATTTGCAGGCGCTATTAGGCAAAGAGTGATTTTTTGTACAATAGGTTTTGTTCAGGCAATAAAAAACCCCGCATCGCGGGGTTTTTTTACAGCACGTGAACTTAAGCCTGAGGCTGAGTTACAACGTCTTTGCTGCCACGAACTTCGATTTCTACACGACGGTCCGGCGCCAGGCAATCGATCAGCGCAGGGCGCGCTTTCACGTTGTCACAGGTGCTGCCAGTAACCGGCTGGGATTTGCCCATGCCACGTGCAGAGATTTTGTTCGCCGGGATACCTTTAGAAACCAGGTAATCAACAACGGACTGAGCACGTTTCTCAGACAGACCCTGGTTGTAAGCGTCAGAACCGATACGGTCGGTGAAGCCCAGAACCACTACGGAACCGTCTTTCGGATCCAAGTTGCTCAGCTGACCATACAGCTGATCCAGCGCCTGCTGACCTTCCGGTTTCAGAGTCGCTTTGTTGAAGTTGAACAGGACGTCAGACTTCAGAGTGAAGTGTTTGGTCTGCACTTCCGGAGCCGGAGCCGGAGCTGGCGCTACTACTGGCGCTGCTTCTTCCTGCTGGCCGAAACGGTAGGAAACACCTACGCTCAGCATGCCGTTGTCCGGACGGGTACCAACGGTGTTTGCATCACCGATGTTGTTAACCCACTGGTATTCCAGACGGGTAGCGATATCACGGGTAACTGCCCACTCAACACCACCAGCGAATACCGGGGAAACACCGGTGTCGTGGTCTTTGAAGTTGTTGATGTTGGCTTTAGAATCTGCACGCCATACCATACCGCCCAGACGGGTGTAGATATCCAGATCGTCAGTGATCGGGTAACCCAGTTTAGCGGTCAGCTGTACGCCTTGAGCTTTGAACGCACCGTTTACGTTGTCGCCTTTGTATGGCATACGACCTAACCAGTCGTAACCCATCTCAAAACCAACGTACGGGTTAACCTGATAGCCACCGAACGCACCTGCACCAAGCTGGCTTGAATGGGTCGGGCCGTCGTTCGGAATGAAGCCGGTGTCGTGGAACTGAGACCAGCCCAGTTTGCCACCTGCATACCAGGTATTATCTTTCGGAGCGGCCTGCGCTACGGTAGCGAAACCAGCCAGTGCCACTGCAATCGCGATAGCTGTCTTTTTCATTTTTTGCGCCTCGTTATCATCCAAAAATCGCCATGAAAATCTCGATGAGAAGTCACGGTTAAATCCTTCACCGGGGGCGTTGCTCATCAGTCCCTATAGAGATATCTTCACGATATCTTTGGCTTATGCCGAGCACCCCTGGCGATGTAAAGTCTACAACGTAGTTGAAAACTTACAAGTGTGAAGTCCGTCAGGCATATGAAAAAAAAGGCTTTGTATACACAATATTTAACACTTTTGCGGAACTATTCGCCAGTTCAGTTGCCTTGCAAGTCGCCTGAACCGGGCGCTGGCGGCGTATTTCGCTGATTACACGGCAAACCTTGTCAGACAGAAAAATAATGCCAGGATTTATCTTAATTTTACTCAATGATACAAATTTGAGTGAATTTTTATCCCGGAATGCTGTCTCGCAGCGAGAGGATTACATTGTACTGGACGCATAACGAAGCCTATTGCATTCCCTTCTTCGGCTGCAATCGCCAGACGCTGGTGTTCTTCTTCGGTCAATTCTTCGGCATGCCAGCCAATCACAACGCTATAGTTGCCGGTACGTAACGCACGAATCATCGATTCCAGCGTAATGCTGGGGGAGAGCTGACTGATCTGCATAACTTTAGTCAGCGGCAGGCCTGCCGACAATACCCATTCACGGCTTAATTTTTGTCGCGGCGTTAACCAGAGCTGCCAGCGCGATTGTTGACCCAGCTGCTGTAATAACGGCAACAGCAGCAATTGTGTCATTCCGGGCTGATCTTCGCGATAAACAACCTCACTGATCAGACCCGTAGAAGCCTCAATGGCCTCCGCGTTGTGTGCGGAAAGAAATTGTGTTGAACGATTTGCACGGCTTAATGAATGGTACATGATCAACCCAGCCCTGTTAGTTACTGTATAAACATACAGTAACCCCTGAACGTTCAAAGATCAACCTCATTTTCTGAAAGCATCTCGCAATTTTGTCTTGTATTGCGATGAAGCCGTAAAATTTTCTTGCTGAGTTGCGCGCACTTGCCTATGTTCCTCAGTAGTGGATCGGTTAACAGAATTAATGTTTTTAATCCATGATTTACAAGGGAATAATCATGAAAAACATATCCTATCAAAGGATCTATCAGTCACGGGAATACCTCGCACCTTTGGGGAAAATTCGCTTTCGCGCGCATTTTGGTGGCTACAGCTTATCGATAGACAACACCGTGTTTGCGATGATTTCAGAAGGAGAGTTATACCTGCGTGCCTGTGAGGAGAGCGCGCAATATCGGGTAACGCGAAGTTCACCTCTTCTGACAATCCAGAAGCGTGGCCGCGCTGTTTCACTTAACTACTACTTTGTTGATGAGCATCTCTGGCGTGACTTGCCAACATTGTTGCGGCTTTCATCACAATCGCTCGCGGCGGCCCGGGAGGAAAAAGCGGCGCGAGATACGCCTCATCGCCTTAAGGACCTTCCAAACATAAGCTTTCAACTTGAGATGATGCTTTTTGATGCAGGGATACCAGACGAATGTATGCTGCGGCGTTTGGGCGCCAAAGCGTGTTGGTTGCGTTTGAAGGCGTTGAACAAACACATGGGCATCAAGGTGCTGCTGGGTCTGGAAGGTGCGATCATTGGTCTGCATGAAGCCGCGCTCCCGGCGTTGAGACGCCAGGAGTTAATCGACTGGTACCACGAGGTGGGTCAGAAAAAAAACTAGGATCATTAAGTCATGATCTGCCGCTGTAAACGGCACATTTCTGGCAAAAGGGCGATAAGTAGACCTATTTGTTGCAATACAAGGGGTTCTTTGCTGTCAGGTCGCGGCTCAAGATGCTTAATTCGTCGCGACAAATCTGCCAGTGTTAACTGTACGCGCTCTTCATCAGCAGGCTGGTGATGAAGGGCGTCATCAACATAGCAGACTGCATCATCCAATAAGCGAAGGATGGCCGGATGAGTAAGCTGTTCGCGATGCGCGCCAAGAGCAGAGATATAGCTGGTACAGGTATGATTCAGGCAAAGTAATCGAAATGCCACCTCACGCAGCTCAGGTGTCGCACCGGGTTCCGATGCCATATTCGAGACCACCGACGCCAGTTCGGCATCTCTGTTATAGGCGTTTCTGCGGGCAATACGGTAGGCCAGACGGTTATCACGACCCTGATGATATTGTTCGAGAATTGCGTCCAGATAACGGCAGTTGGCATTAAATGCCTGCTCGGTCACGCGTGCCAAATTGCGAAAACGCCAGTCTGGCCAGATAAAACTTACCGCAGCCCAGGCGATGGCGCATCCGATGATTGTGTCAATAACTCGTGGCATGGCGACTTCAAAACCTTCGCCGAGCAAATTAAAGCAGAGCAGTACCAGTAAGGTGATGAACATGGTGGCCTGCGCGTATTGTACAAGACGAAAGGCGAAAAAAAGCACACCGGTAACAACAATCAGTATCAGTTGCCCCTCCTGGGAGGGAACAAAATAAAGGACGGGGAGGCCGAGGGCGATACCTGCAATAGTTCCAACGATACGCAGCGTGAGACGGTGGCGCGTAGCGTTGTAGTTAGGCTGGCAGACAAACAGGCTGGTGAGCAGTATCCAGTATCCGTGGTGCAGACCGGTAATTTGGATGATGGCGTAGCCCGCACACAGCACAACAGACATCCGCACGGCATGGCGAAACAGTGCCGATTCCGGTGTAAGGTTGTTGCGTAAACGCAGCCAGATATCGCTCAATCCATGCAGGCTGTCATCTGCCAGTAAGTTTTCCGTTTCGTTTTTCTGCGCAGTTTGCGGTTGTCCGGACTCGATACTCGCCAGTTGTGCGTCGATGGCGCGGAGATTATCGAGTAAGAAACCCAACGCTTTCAGTTGATCAGACGACGTTGTACCGCTGGCTCGAATGCGATCTAGCGCAGCATCAAGATGTATAAATGCGCGTTCGAAGCGGTGATCATGCTGATAAGGTGTGCGAAGCAGGATGGCGTTAGCGAGCCTGGAACAGGCCTGGGATTGCAAAGTAATCAACCGCTGAAAACGGAACATCACGTCGCTGTAGCGAAAATGTTCCCGCAGTGTCTGGTACTGTATATGCGAAGAGCTGGCACGTTCATGAATATCCTGTGCGGCAAAATAGTAGTGCAGCGTACGCCGCGTTCCTCGCTGTCCGCGATCGCCCCGCAGGCGGGTCAATAATGACGCCTTGGTCTGGTTTAGTGTTGACACCAACTGCCCGTTAGCCAGCGCCAGCTCATAAAGTGGAGCCTGGCTTTCCTCCTCTATATCCGGATCGAACAGTCGCGCTTTGAGTTCCAGATATTGGGATAACTGCTCGTAGCAGCGCGCCAGATTATCCTGCAGCGGACGGATGGGAAAAACGAGGTGCCCGACCAGCGTCAGCACGTTAAACCAGATGGCGCCTGCCAGCAGTAAAAGTGGCTGCTGATACCATGCGGTATATAACGTGGTGCCAAGCATGGTGTAGATGGCGATAAGCAATGCGCCGAACGCAATGGTGGCGTAGCGTTGCCCCAGCCCTCCCAACAAAATAAACCCAATGGTCGACGTGATAAGCCCAATGGCAAATAACCAGGGCCAGGGAAACAGAAGCTCGACCGATGCCGAGGCGATAAAAAAAGAAATCAGGGTAATGATTAAATTACGTAGACGGCCGGTCAGACGATCATCGAGATCTGCCAGCGCTGCGGCAACAACGCCCAGTGTTAAAGGGATCATTAGTTTCGCGTCGCCAAGCAGCCACGGCAATGCCGCCGTTCCGCTTAGCGCAAGAAAGATACGGATGTTATAAAGCCAGGCACTATTCCAGGTGTACCGACGAAGGAGGGGGCTTAGCATAGTATTCGTGACTCGTTTACGGGAAACGACGGCGAGCATTGGCTTCGCGCGCGGCACGGGCCACTTCAACCGACACAACACGGCGGCCAACCGGCCATAAGGCGATTGCCGCAATTTTAAAATTGGCGATACCGACCGGGATGCCGATGATGGTCATGCACTGGGCAATACCGGCCATAATGTGCATCACGCAGAGCCACCAGCCAAACAGCACGAACCAGAGAACGTTGAGCACGGTCCCACCAGCATTCATGAGGGTATTTTTACTGCCAGGGTTCAGCTCATCGACATGCACAGCTTCGTTGCCCCAGGGGATCAGCGACAATTTAGTGATTTCCCAACAGGAGCGCGTAAGCGGCAGGGTAATAACCAATGCAACACTCAAAACCGTTGTTAATAGCCAGCCGAGTGTGGTGGCAAAACCGCCAAGGACAAAGTTCAATATATTCAGAACGGTACGCATATTACCTCAATGCTATTCTGTCAGGGAATTGACCTGACAATTGTAACGATTTTTTTGGCTGGAGCACGTATTCTCTGGCGGTTAAACTGGCAATCACAGTCATAAGCTGAAAAAGGATGTGTGATGGAACTAAAAGCGACTTCATTGGGAAAGCGGCTGGCGCAGCATCCATATGATCGAGTAGTCATCCTCAATGCGGGCGTGAAGGTTTCAGGTGATCGACATGAATACCTTATTCCTTTTAATCAGTTGCTGGCAATCGAGTGCAAACGTGGCCTGGTATGGGGCGAACTGGAATTTGTTCTGGCAGATAATAAAGTCGTTCGTTTGCACGGGACTGAATGGAATGAAACACAGCGCTTTTATCAGCATCTGAATGAACGCTGGGTGGCGTGGAGCACCGAGATGAGCGAGGTGGCAGCGGGGGTACTCTCCGAACAACTCGCGGACATTTCCGGACGTATGGATCAGGAAAAATGGCTCACTCGCGCTCAGCTTAAAGGTGTTCAGCAACAGCTTCACAAGGCGTTCGATGCGTTGCCTGTTCCCACCAGCCGCCTTGAATCGTTTGCTAACTGTCGGGACCTGTGGCGGCAATGTCAGGCCTGGTTAAAAGATACAGAGGCTGGACGCGCCAAACACAATCAGGACTGGACCGACAAAATGCTGGTCCAGTACGAGGCCTTTTTTAAAAACATCGAAAGTTCTCCGCTCAACCCGGCGCAGGCAAGGGCGGTGGTCAATGGTGAAAACGCGCTGCTGGTGCTCGCCGGGGCAGGCAGTGGAAAAACCTCAGTTTTGGTGGCTCGCGCAGGCTGGCTGCTGCTGCGCGGCGAAGCATCAGCGGATCAGATCCTACTGTTGGCCTTTGGTCGAAAAGCCGCGCAAGAGATGGATGAGCGCATTCGTGAGCGGTTGCATACGGATGACATCACTGCACGTACGTTTCATGCGCTGGCGTTATACATCATCCAGCAGGGTGGAAAAAAAGCGCCGGAAATTAGCAAACTTGAGAGCGACACCAGCGCACGACAAACGTTATTGCTTAAAGCCTGGCAAACTCAGTGCGCAGAGAAAAAGGCGCAGGCCAAAGGCTGGCGACAGTGGCTGGAAGAGGAGCTGCAGTGGCAGGTTCCGGAAGGCAACTTCTGGGATGATGAGAAACTGTGGCGTCGGATGGGACCCCGGTTGGATCGCTGGGTCAGCCTGATGCGTATGCATGGTGGCAGTCAGACTGAAATGATTGATGCGGCGCCGGAAGAGGTACGCACGCTGTTCAGCAAGCGGGTCAAACTGATGGCACCCCTGCTGAAAACCTGGAAAACCGCGCTCAAAGCGGAAAACGCCGTCGATTTTTCCGGATTGATTCATCAGGCGATTAACGTGCTGGATAAAGGACGTTTTGTTAGCCCCTGGAAGCATATTCTGGTGGATGAGTTTCAGGACATCTCGCCGCAACGCGCCGCGCTGCTGGCTGCATTACGGCGGCAGAATTCACAAATCACTTTGTTTGCGGTGGGGGATGACTGGCAGGCCATTTACCGTTTCAGCGGCGCGCAACTCTCGCTGACCACGGCGTTTCATGACTATTTTGGCGAAGGCGATCTGTGCGCGCTGGATACGACCTATCGTTTCAACACGCGCATTGGTGAAGTCGCCAATGGATTTATCCAGCAGAATCCGCACCAGCTCAATAAACCTCTTAACAGCCTGAGCGCCGGCGATAAAAACGCGGTGACATTATTGGCGGCGGACCAACTGGATGCGCTTCTCGATAAGCTCAGCGGTTATGCCACCCAGGAGGATCGTATTCTGGTGCTGGCGCGTTATCATCATGGGAAGCCCGCCAGTCTTGATAAAGCCGCCACGCGCTGGCCAAAACTGCAGCTCGATTTTATGACCATTCATGCCAGTAAAGGTCAGCAGGCGGAATATGTCATTGTGCTGGGGTTACACGAAGGGCAGGACGGTTTCCCGGCCCCCGCCCGTGAGTCCATTATGGAGGAGGCGCTGTTGCCGGTACCGGAAGATTTTCCTGACGCCGAAGAGCGCCGCTTGTTGTATGTCGCTATCACTCGAGCACGTAAACGCGTCTGGCTGCTGTTTGATAAAGACAACCCGTCGCGATTCGTTGATGCGCTCAGGCAGCTTAATGTGCCGGTGGCGAGGAAACCCTGAGAGCAGGCGGCATCAGCCGCCCGCACAGACTATTTCAGACGTTCAGCGAGGTAGCGCTGGTAATCCGGGATCAGGATTTCGACACTTTCTGCGAAACCGGGAGACTGGATGATGAAATCAGCGGTGGAAAGGTTGGTGGCGACCGGAATATTCCACACGGTCGCCAGACGCAGCAACGCCTTAACATCCGGGTCGTGCGGCACTGCGTTCAGCGGATCCCAAAAGAAAATCAGCACATCAATTTTGCCTTCCGAAATGAGCGCCCCAACCTGCTGATCACCCCCCATCGGGCCGCTCAGCATGGCATTCACTTCAAGACCGGTAGCCCGCTGAATCAGGTTCCCGGTTGTCCCGGTGGCATAGAGAACGTGGTTAGCCAGTTTTGGCTGATGGCGTTCAACCCATGTCATCAGCATCTGCTTGCAATGGTCATGCGCAACCAGTGCGATGTGCTTACGCACGGGTAAGGAGCGTGTTGTGAGTTCCATAATCCGATTCCGTCAAAGTATTTTCGCTACAGATTACTGGAAGCGCCTGATGCTGCAAGAGAATGGCGTAAAAAATTATGCGCGAATGCGCGTAATGTTAACTCGCGCGGATCATGACGGGGGTTGTTGCTTAATCCATTGCATAAAACGGTCACGGGTTTGCGGGTCGGCCTGTTGGTACCAGAACCTCAGGCGCTGTTCTGTGAGGGTTTGCGATTGTGTCTGTGGGGTATCCAGTTCTGAAACGCCAGAGAGTAAGGTGCTGTCATCGGCCATCATCGTTGCAAATTTGGGTAGCGAAGCATATTTCCCCGCTTTGTTGTAATGCTCTGTCTCACGTTCATAGTCAATGATTTTCCCGTTTGCACTGATCTCAAGGATATCGAGTTTTACCGGAATCGGTGTGGCGTTGCCATCCAGCAAAGCCAGATGAGGCGTGGTGTTAAATGCCTCGGCTGCCTTTTGCGTGTCGATAGGGGGAAGGTTGAAGTTGACCTGGCTGATGCGCTGCGTATCGAAGGTGGCAATCAGCGGTACGGAAATAAACAGCCGGGATTCGTGATTGCCAGGCTCCATATTTTTTTCAACCCGGAAAACCACCTGATGAACGCCGTTTTCCAGTTCTATACTTTCCGCGCCGCGAAGCAGTGAGCTGGACACCTTTTTGCCATCAAGAATCAACAGGTCGATATCGCCGGACAGGCGAAGCGACGTAGCCAGTACATTAACCGGTATCAAACACGTGATAATGAATACTGTCCACCCGCACTTCATTGCGCGCTCCTGGGGGCTCATTGCCAATTCACATTTCAATTTATTTATTAACTTATAGACATATAACCTGTTCTCGCACTCATACTTCTGTATGGGATACATGGTTGTAGCGCAATGTTTGACATACACTTTGGAAAACCGCTGGAGGAAACCATGAAAGAGACCGATATCGCCGAGATCCTGAAATCGACACGTACCATCGCGTTGGTGGGGGCGAGTGACAAACCTGACCGGCCGAGTTACCGGGTCATGAAGTATTTGCTTGACCAGGGTTACCACGTTATTCCGGTATCACCGAAAGTTGCCGGTGCAACGCTTCTGGGGCAGCAAGGATATGCCACGCTGGCTGATGTGCCGGAAAAAGTGGATATGGTTGACGTATTTCGTAATTCCGAAGCGGCATGGGGCGTTGCCCAGGAAGCTATTGCCATCGGCGCGAAAACATTATGGATGCAGCTTGGCGTAATCAACGAACAGGCCGCCGTGCTGGCCAGTGAGGCGGGATTGAAGGTCGTGATGGACAGATGTCCGGCTATTGAAATCCCGCGGTTAGGACTCGCAAAATAAAAACACCCCGCATTGCGGGGTGTTGTCAGTTACGCAGGCGGGGTGCCTGCAGTTGCCTGCGGATCGTCCGCGCCAGCTCATCCATCGAAGGTTGTTCAGGATGTTCTTGCTGAATCTCACTGGTCAGTTGTGCTTCGGCCAGATAGGTATGCACTGGCTGACCGTCATCATCTTCCATCACCACGTGGTACCAGGGCGCAGCCCGGAGTTCATCGTTAACCGCCAGCTCGTCGACTGACGGTTCGTCGAGTGAATACTCAGGGTCAATATCCACCACTACGCCAAGATAGCCCAGCAGCGAGTGGCGAACCTGCTGACCAATACCGTATTTGCTGGCAATCATTGTCACCTCCCGGGAACCTGTACATGACCCAGATATGCGGGCAAGGCTCCAAAAATCAAGTTACATGACGCGACAGGCAAACCCTTTAAGGTACAGTCCTTCCGGGTAGGGAGCGATCACCGGGTGATCGGCGGCCTGACGGAACTGCTCTATAAATTGTACATCACGGCCAGCATCTATTGCGGCGTCGGCGATGATTTTCTGAAATAAATCTGTGGTCATCAGGCCGGAGCAGGAGAAAGTCAGTAACACGCCGCCGGGGTTCAACAGTTGGATAGCGAGCATGTTGATATCCTTATAGCCACGACATGCGCCCAGAAGCTGACTCTTATTTTCTACGAATTTTGGCGGATCCATGACGATGACATCAAATGTCTCGCCCTGATCGCGATATTTGCGTAACAGTTTGAAGACGTCATCACGAATGAACTCAGCCTTGCTGAGGTCAAGCTTGTTTAACTCAACGTTCTTTTTGGCAACGTCCAGCGCTTCCTGGGAGGTATCCACACTCACCACCTGACGGCAATTGCCCATCAGAGCGGACACGGCGAAACCACCCGTATAAGAGAAACAGTTAAGGACGCGCTTGTCGGCAACGTAACGGCGGGTTGCCAGGCGGCTGTCGCGTTGATCGAGGTAATAGCCGGTTTTGTGGCCGGCCTTAATGTCGACATACAGCTTCATGCCATTTTCCTGGATTGGCAGCAGATCAGGCGGCAACTCTCCCACAACCGGACCCTGCGCGAGCGCCAGCCCCTCTTTTTTACGTACCGCAACATCGCTGCGATCGTAGATGGAGCATTGCGGGTAGAGTGTCTGCAGCGCAGAGATAATGGCAGCGCGCTGATATTCAGCACCAGCGCTAAGCAATTGCAGTACCAGGAAATTACCGAAGCGGTCAATGGTAACGCCCGGTAAACCATCGGATTCACCTGCAATCAGACGGTAACTGTCCAGCCCGTCGCGCTCTGCCAGCCAGTCACGCCATTGCTGTGCCTGCTGCAGGCGGCGGGTAAAAAACGCGATGTCGATGAGCTCGTCTTTGTCGAAAGTCCAGACGCGAGCGCGAATTTGCGATTCCGGCGAAAAGGCGCCGCGCGCCAGCCATTTACCCTGCGCATCGACGATGTCGATAGTCTCACCGAGACGGGCTTTTCCTTCCATACGGCTTACAGCGCCGGAGAACACCCAGGGATGGCGGCGCAGCAAGGACTTCTCGCGCCCTTTGGCTAACACTAAACGGGGAAACCTTGCACTTGTAGATTCGGTCATACCGGGGAACCTCTGACGAACGTCAATATTAACCGGGGGATATCGGCCCGGCTCTTGATAATTAAACGGCGCGTAGGGTAGCACACATGTCCGGGCCAGGCACCCGCCTGATGGGGTGAGCGTTTCGGCACAAAAACAAAACGTTCAGGCACAACGTCTGCGCACGCTAAATCTTAAATTGTATTTCTCAACATCAACGAGGAAATACAATGAAAAAAATCACCTTCACCGTCTTAATTTTTTTGGCCGCCGGGAGCGTTAATGCCTTCGCGGCTGAGACGTTTAGCCTCAGCAGTGCGGATATTCAGAACCATCGTTTAACAGAACAACAGGTTTTTGCGGGATTTGGTTGTCATGGCGGCAATACATCTCCGCAACTGGGCTGGCATAATCCACCCGCAGGAACCAAAAGTTTTGCGATAACCGTTTATGATCCCTCAGCCCCGACGGGAAGCGGCTGGTGGCACTGGACGGTGGTGAATATACCGGTGAAAACACAAACACTCCCAACGGGCGCGGGAGATGAAAAGAGCCCTACGTTGCCTGACGGGGCAGTTCAGGGGCGAAACGATTATGGCTATGCGGGCTTTGGGGGGGCGTGTCCTCCCGTCGGCGATAAACCGCATCCGTATCAATTCACCGTATGGGCGCTGAGTACTGATAAACTGCCCATTGATAGCAACGCAAGTGGTGCTCTGGTTGGCTATATGCTCAACAGTAATGTCATTGCAAAAGCGAGTTTCACAGCAACCTACGGAAGATAAAGGTGACACGGTGCAGAAAGTCCAGTTTCAGCATAAAACGTTAACGGCGGCAGAAGTCCGTTCGAACCATCTGCATCGTCTGCATCGTGTAAAGCTTTTCAGTGCTGCCATTTGCCATATTACGCAGGGAAGCAAGGTTATTATTCAGGAAGAGAATCGGGTTGTCGCGACACCTGATGAGCTTATTATCGTTCCGGCAAATACCTCTCTCGAAATCATTAATCAGCCAGTACATGGCCAGTTTCGCTCCGATTTATTAGTATTATCGCCCGATCTGCTCACAGAGTTTAAGTCACAATATGTACGGGATTTTCCAGCCGCCAGGCCTGCGTCCGTATGCGCCCCTCTAAGTCACGATCTGGCCTTTATGTGGGACAATTTATTACATGCGGTTCGCCATGATTTACCGGAAAAATTGCAAAAACATCAGGCGATGGGGCTTTTGTTAGCACTGCTTGAAGAGGGGGTTGCGGGTCCGCTTCTGATTGAGCGTCGTTATAGTCTGACCGAGCAGGTGCGACAAATTGTCATGTTGTCTCCCGCAAAAAACTGGAGTGTGCAAGAGATAGCAGGGCAACTTGCTATTGGCGAATCCACTTTACGCAGACGGCTTAAATATGAGTCTCAAAGTTACCGACTAATTGTCGAGGAGGTTCGCATGTCGCTTGCATTGTCACAGCTACAATCCACTACCTTGCCTATTGGCGAAATAGCCTCTCGCTGTGGGTATCTTTCGGGTTCGCGTTTCACTGCCAGGTTCCGTGAGCATTATGGATGTTTACCTAAAACTGTACGCTGATGATTAACGTTTCTACTATTAACAGAGAGACTGATTTTGCGTGAGGGGAGGTGGTTATGGCGAACGAGACAACATCGAATTGCGTAATATGCTGGGTTCATGGCATGGTCCAGGGCGTCGGGTTTCGTTATAGCACGCAACGTGAGGCGCAGCGTCTGGGGTTAACCGGTTACGCGCGCAATATGGACGACGGCAGTGTAGAGGTTGTCGCTTGTGGCGATAACGAGAAAGTGGAGCAACTCATTACCTGGCTGAAAGCCGGTGGACCGCGCAGCGCCAGGGTTGAAAAGGTCTTAACAGAGCCTCATCAACCCGGCAGAGAATGGACGAATTTTGGGATTCGCTATTAAATGCACTTTACCGGTTTTGGCAGGCCGGCAATTTTTGTTGCCTGCTTTGCCGGTCCTTTCGGGAAGAGGCGATACAGATAACGACTGTTGCCTTTTTCTTCACCAAATTTGTTAGCCATCGCTTTTACCAGCATGCGGATGGCGGGCGACGTATTGAATTCCAGATAAAACTCGCGCACAAAGCGCACCACTTCCCAGTGTTCTTCTGCGAGGGTGATACCTTCATTTTCGGCAATCGCCGACGCCAGTGCTTCATTCCACAGAGTCGTGTCTTTCAGATAGCCTTCGCTATCGGTTTCAATTTCTTTACCGTCAAAGATCATGGTCGTTCGCAAGGTGAGTCAATAACGCGGGGAGTGTAGCAAAAAACAAAGCCCCGCATAAGCGGGGCCCTGGTAATGCACGATGACGCGATTAGTCGCGGCTGGCGAAGCCCAGAATGCTCAGCAGGCTTACAAAGATGTTGTACAGCGACACATACAGGCTCACGGTTGCGCGAATATAGTTGGTTTCGCCGCCGTGAATGATGTTGCTGGTTTCAAACAGGATTGCGCCTGAGGAAATCAGGATGAACACTGCGCTAATAGCTAAATGCAGCGCCGGAAGTTGCAGGAAGATATTGGCAACCATCCCGACCAGCACAATCACAATACCTGCCATCAGCATACCGCCGAGGAAGGACATGTCTTTGCGCGTTGTCAGCACATATGCTGAGCAGCAGAAGAACACCAGTGCGGTACCCCCGAGCGCCAGGCCGATGATATCGCCCATGCCCGCAGACAGGTAAGCGTTCAGGATTGGGCCCAGGATGTAACCCAGGAAGCCGGTAAAAGCGAAGGCCGAAAAAATACCCGCCGGTGAGTTCGCCGTTTTATAGGTCAGGAACATCAGGCCGTACATCGCAACCAGCGTCAGAATCAACCCCGGAGAGGGCAGCATCAGCACGGTGCTTGCGGTTGCCGTGATGGCGGAAAAGGCCAGCGTCAGGCTCAGTAAGAAATAGGTATTGCGCAGCACCTTATGGGTGCTAAGCAACGATGAACGGTCGCGCGAGGAGGTAATAATACGATCCATGAGGCACTCTCTTTTAACATAACAGATGTCATTAAATGTCGAGGATAGGAAATCCCCGTTTCCTTACAAAGTTGTTTTACCCATCTTTACTCAAAAAGCAAGCAAATCCATTTGGTTAAATATGCTTCAAATGCTCAAAAATTAAGCATAAGTGCGCATTTGAAGAAAATAACCATACCAGTGTCTTATATGTCACTGAAAAATATTGCCCTGATGACTTGAGCGCGCTAAGAAAGAAGTCGCGTCGTCATCAGGAATATAATCAGGGCGAAAAAGATGAAATCACGATATTTTACCCGTATTACCCTAAGCGCCTTAGCGTTAGGCATTATGAGCGCCTCCGCGTCGTTAAACGCGGCGACAGTTCCCACAGGAACTGAGCTGGCGGCCCAGCAGGAGCTGGTGCGTAACAATGGCAGCGAACCTGCGTCTCTCGATCCGCATAAAGTAGAAAGCGATGTCGAATTCGGGATTATCAGAGATTTATTCGATGGGCTTGTTGCGGTAAAAAAAGATGGCACTGTTGAGCCTCGTCTCGCGCAATCATGGGAAAACAAAGACAACACGGTATGGGTGTTTCATTTGCGCCCTAACGTGACGTGGTCTGATGGCACGGCCATTACGGCAAAAGATTTCGTCTGGAGCTGGCAGCGACTCGTCGATTCGAAAACCGTGTCACCCTATGCCAGCTACCCCGGCAACATGCATATAGAAAATGCCGCCGACATTGCTCTTGGAAAAAAAGCGCCCGAGACATTGGGTGTTAAGGCGCTGGATGATAATACCCTGGAGGTTCGCCTGACGCAGCCGACGGCGGCTTTCCTCGCTATGCTGGGGCATCCGGCAATGGTGCCGGTCGATAAGATTCTCATCAACCGCTTTGGCGAAAAATGGACCAAGCCTGAACATATTGTTACCAGCGGCGCCTACAAACTTAGCGACTGGGTAGTCAATGAGCGTATCGTCGCGGTACGCAATACGCGCTACTGGGATAATAGCGCGACGGTCGTCAATAAAGTGACGTACCTGCCCATCTCTTCTGAAACCGCCGATGTAAACCGCTATAAAGCCGGTGAGATAGATATCACCTATACCGTGCCGGTAAATCAGTTTGCCCAGTTGAAAAAGACGCTCGGCGATCAGGTCAACGTTTCGCCGCTGCTGGCGACCTATTACTACGAATTCAATACCACTAAAGCACCGTTCAACGATCCGCGCGTACGTCGGGCGCTCAATATGGCGCTGGATAAAGATATTATTGCCGATAAGGTGATGGGGCAGGGGCAGCGTCCGGCCTGGTTAATCAGCCAGCCAGAAATCGGCGGAGTAACCTTGTCCGCACCGGATTACGCCGCCTGGCCACAGGAAAAACGGATTGCAGAAGCGAAACGATTGCTTAATGAAGCCGGGTTTAATGAGGCGCATCCACTGTCGTTTAATCTGCTTTATAACACCATGGAGACCCATCAGCGCATCGCGATTGCCGTTAGTTCTATGTGGAAGAAAAACCTGGGAGTAGAGGCAAAGCTGCAAAACCAGGAGTGGAAAACGATGCTTGATGCCATGCACACCGGTCACTTCGATCTGGTTCGCTATGCCTGGAATGCCGACTATGATGATGCCGCAACCTTTTTGAACAACTTCCGTACGGGCGATAGCGAGAATACCTCGCAGTACAGTAATCCGGCTTACGATGACGCATTACGAAATGCTGCCAAAGCAAGCAATCTCGCCGAGCGAAGCAAATATTACCAGCAGGCGGAAGATTTACTGGGGCAAGATGTCCCGGCGATCCCTGTTTACCATTATGTCCGCGTGCATCTTGTGAAGCCGTGGGTCGGCGGGTTTGACCCGGACAGGCTCGGGTATTATTTAACGAAGGATATGTACATCAAAAAACATTGAGGTGCTGTTGCCATAAAAAAACGGCTGTAAAATGGTCAGTGTGTTGTTATTTCAGGCGATTAACACACATTTGGCTGTTTTTCAGGCATATGAACATTTCAGGGCTTTACAGATGCATCGGGGATGTTTATAGTGCGCCTCATTCCGGAAGTGTGGCCGAGCGGTTGAAGGCACCGGTCTTGAAAACCGGCGACCCGAAAGGGTTCCAGAGTTCGAATCTCTGCGCTTCCGCCAGATTAAACAAGGGCTTACCATTTGGTAAGCCCTTTGTTTTTGGCTCTTAGAAATCTCATCAAATTTGAACACTTCAACGTTGGCAGTTCGCTCGTCGGCGCGACCTGAATTTTTCGGTCATACACCCCACATGCCTCTCCGTTTTAAATCCGCTGGATAGTTCCTTTCCGGCTTCCCGCTTTGTTCTGTTCCAGCAATGGGTTAGCGTTTTGGCGTTGCGCTTTCCTCTCTCAGATCTGCCCGTTTTGCAGGCTCAGTTTGGGAAATGAGTTACACGGTAAATCACACCTGAGCAAATTTGTGAATCTGCTCAGGCATGTGTCGGCTACCATGATTCTCAATGCCATCGATACATCGCCTGGAATATAAGCAGGCTTTCCTGCGCGACGGACACATAAGTGGTCTTTGCCGCAGGGTTAAAGCCCTGCGAGAGCGATAAACAAAAGATCTCAGTAAATGCTCAAATCAAGGTTATTTACGGAGGGATTTAATCGCTTGTTCCACCAGCGCGGCATGTCTTTTCATATCCGCTACCATTTTTTTATCCCTATCCCCGGTAGACTTCGATGGGTTGGTGATTTTGCAGATTATTTCTGCTCTCCTGACGATTTCATCGCTGATCTGAATCAATCTTTCGGACTCGGTAATTGCCATGACTTCTCCCTGTTTGAATTAAACATTTAACAACGGCAGTTTCAGAAAAGTCTTAAATTTATTCTTCTCTCTCTTCCAGTGCAAGTGGGATTTTCTTTCTGAAGTCAGGGAGCAGCGTCTGGTTTTGCCGGCTGACACAGGTCTTTCGCAAATCTACGGTAATAAGCTCAGGTTTTGCAGGAGCAAAATGAGAACGCCGGATGCCCCGGCTACTGGATAAAGGGTACATCTATGAGCAGGTTAGGTGAGTTGCTATTCCAGGTAACGAGCGAGCTGGCGTTAGCAAATAACACCCACTAAAAATGGTAGGGCTGACGATAACGGGTGTCATGATGAATAAACGAAATATTTGAGGATATATATTATATCGTCAACGCTACTGAAGGCTATTTCGTCACCGTCATTCCAGCTAAGTGATATAATCAATACCCATACAGAATTTCCACTTATTAAACACTATGCCGCTTTGATAGTTCTGTATTTTTTAACGTCTATGTAGTACGGCTTAATTTTCTAAAAATTGGCACGGAGGCAAGGGGAATGTCAGGTAAACAGCGCTCTTTTTTTTCTACAGTCTTACATACTTCATTGGGAAGAAGTATGGCTTTGTTTCTTTTTATCATCAGCGTAGCCGTCGCAGCGATAAACAGTTGGACTATGTGGCAGTCCTGGCAAAATGAACTCGCGGAAAGTGAAAACGATGCACGAAACCTTTCTGTGTCGCTGGCTCGCCAGGCAGAAGATACCTTTTTACAGGTGGATATCACGCTTTCTGAGGTGGTGCGGCAATTAAATTTTTATGGTATAGACTACGCTAATACGCCCCCCTTTGCCCGGCACCTGAAAGAACTACACGATAAACTTACACAACTGCATGGCCTGTTTATATACGACGCCAGGGGGAATTGGGTCGTCACCACAGGGAATTATATACCCGCAAAAGCTAACAATGCCGATCGTGAATATTTTATATGGCATCAGCAGCATACTGAGCAAGGCATTCATATTGGTCACGTGATACGAAGTCGTTCCACTGGCGATCTGGTGATTCCGGTGTCAATGCGACTGAATGATACGAATGGTGATTTTGCGGGGGTAGCGCTGGCTACAATCAAAGTTGATTATTTCAGACACTTCTATAGTTATTTTATTATCGGTCCAAAAGATGCCCTCGGGCTTATTCTGGCTGATAGTTCTACTCTCTATGTTCGCCCTTTACCGGACTCGGCTATCAATAAGAATTTGTCTAACAGTCCTCTTTTTACTTTCGCACTTAAAGCGTCTGAAAGTGGAAGTGCCACCTGGGTTTCATTACTCGACGGCGTGGAGCGGATTTTTGGATATGCTCGCCTGGAACGGTATCCATTAATTGTGACCGCCGGTTATGACAAGGACCGAATTCGTACGAACTGGCTGCAAGAAAACATAGCCGATGCACTGCTTAATATCGCCATGCTCTTCATGATGCTTATTCTTGGCTTGTTTGTGCTGCGTCAGATTAACACAAATGCGCGAAATCAGGCTGAGCTGGCCTTAGTGCGGGACGAACTGACGACCATTAATCATACCCTCCAGTTGCTGGCACTGCTTGATGGGCTGACTGGCCTTGCCAATCGCAGACAATTTGATGAGTTTCTGGAAAGAAGCCTGATTCACTCGCAAAAAAGCAGGCTGCCTGTTTCTCTTATCATGATAGATATCGATTTTTTTAAACGTTATAACGACACCTATGGTCATGTGGCAGGTGATATTTGCCTGAAAAAAGTCGGCAACATACTGGGTTCTCTCGTTCATCGGCAGGGTGATCTGGTTGCCCGCTACGGCGGTGAGGAATTTGCCATCATTTTGTCTGAGGCTGATGCCTCGCAAGTAAAACAATTTGCTGATCATGTGGTTGTGAGTATCAGAGCGGCGGCAATTGCGCACATCTCGACAGACCTCCCGGAAAAGGTCGTCACCATCAGCGCAGGTTGTGCAACCATCGTCTCTGATGGTCAGAAGTGGGAAGCCGAAATGCTTAAAAAAAGTGCCGACAAAGCACTGTATGAAGCGAAGTTAGCAGGACGAAACTGTGCGCAAGCAGAAGAGAGTTAATTGCCGAATTGCGGGGGCGGGAATACCCTGGAGTGCAGAAATTTCAGTTTCACTATGATGATATTGCCCTCATGTCAGGGCTTACTGAGTGGTTTTACACTTTTCGAAAATTAAACATGCTGCTCGTTACGGGCGTATCACCTGCCGTCGATCCGCAAGGGATCAGCGTTTGAGTTTCTGCGCTTTCGCCGGAAAACGCCTGCTCATATACCCCACTTCCTCCTCGTCTCCTTTCCCCTGAACCTCCGCTTCTGTTTACAGCCCCCCGCGTAATCCAAATCATCTGCCTCATGTGCTTTCGCCAGTCAAACCCAATCCCGGTCTCCTATAGAAAAAGTCTGCATTAGGCTAGCAATATTAAATCGTAGTTCCCCTGGTATCGAAGTGCTATCACTCAGCAAATGACTGAATGCATTGACACAAAAGGATAACGATGATGTCACTTTCTTCGATTTCGCCCATTACACCATCCGAAAGGGCAGAGCAGGGGCTTGCCGCGCTGGAAGCCCGAATCAAACAGGATTTGGAATGGCTGGCGTTGCCTGCAAAACGCTGGTTGCCACAACAATCTGACGCACAGGCGCAGAACGTGGTGATCATTGGCGCAGGCATGGCGGGCCTGGCGGCGGCGTTCGCACTGCGCCTGCAGGGTATTGACGCCGTGCTGTATGACAAAGCGCCCAAAGATTTTGAAGGTCCCTGGGCAACAACCGCGCGCATGGAAACGCTGCGCTCGCCTAAACACCTTACCGGGCCGGCGCTTGATATTCCCTCTCTGACCTTTCGCGCCTGGTATGAAGCACAATTTGGCCTTGAGGCCTGGAATACGCTGGACAAGATCCCCCGTCTACAATGGGCCGCGTATCTGCGCTGGTACCGCCAGGTGCTGGCGCTGGATGTGCGTAACGATCACGCCCTGACAGGTCTGAATCTGCACGACCCACAGCGTGTAGAACTGACCTTTTCGCACCAGGGTGAGATCCGGCGGGTGAGCGCGCGCAAAGTGATCCTGGCCATCGGAATGGATGCGTTTGGCGGACCTGCTATTCCTGATTTTGTCAGTGATGTACCAAAGCAGTATTGGGCACACTCAGAAGAGGCGATTGATTTTGCCGCTCTTGCAGGTCGTCGGGTTGCGGTGGTTGGCGGTAGCGCCACCGCGATGGATGTTTCGGCCACGGCGCTGGAAGCGGGTGCTGCGGGGGTTGAACTGCTGATCCGTCGTCCTGATTTTCCCCGCGTGAACCTGTCAAAAGGGGCAGGCAACCCGGGTTTTGAATCAGGCTATTTTAACCTGCCGGATGAGTGGAAATGGCGGCTGGCCCAGCATATCGCGACCGTCCAGACGCCGCCGCCGCACGGCAGCACGCTGCGCGTGTCGCGTCATCCCAACGCCTGGTTCAATTTTAACGCCCCGGTTGAGCGGGTCGAAACCCGCCAGGAGGGCATCGTTGTTCATACCCCGCAGGGCGAAGTGCCGGTAGATTTCCTGATCCTTGCCACCGGGTATGCTCTGGACTGGCATGCCCGTCCGGAATTTCATGCGCTGGTGGATCAGGTCAAAACCTGGGGCGATGCCTGGCAGCCTCCTGCTGATAAGCAGAACGCGCAACTGGCGAGTTATCCCTATCTGGGGGCTGATTTCGCGTTTCAGGCAAAACACAGTGACAGCCCCTCTTCGCTGGCGAGGGTGCACTGTTTTAGCCACCCGGCGCTGTTAAGCAACGGTCATGTCGTCGGCCTTATTCCTGGAATCAGCCAGGGCGCACGTACCCTGGCACAACATATTTCCGGGCAGCTTTATTTTGAAGATCGTGAACACCATTATCAGGCCATTATCCATTACGATGATCCCGAACTGCTGGGTGATGAGTGGCAGCCTGCCGTGCCCTATGCCTGGCGAGAACGCTAATTTCCTTGAGGCGCAGGTTGGGGCACTGTTGGCATTTCCCCGCCACCAGATTGCCCCAACCTGCGCCTTGCCGCCTGATAGCGATTGCCCTTTATTTGCTGAATCCAGTCTGGCCTGGACTCTGCGCTGCTGCCGATTTGGTGTCACATCTCGCTAACAAATTTACGCATATTCATTATCAGTATTGTTCTTTGCGGTTTACCCATCGCTGTGAAAATATCAAATCAGGTTTCGGACGGCTAGCCGCCTGTATGGGGGCATCCGGCCGCGCTCAGCACGACGCTTAAACGATAACTACAGGAAAAATAACAATGTCGATTTTGCTCTCCACATACCGATTTCGCCTTTTTGCCACGATGGCCCTGGCAGGGTTCAGCGCCGCTTCAGTGGCCGCAGAAAACGCGCCCAAAAACGGCGGCACGCTAATCTATCTGGAACAACAGGCGCACACTAACCTCTATCCGCCTGCGGGCGGGTTTTACCCTAACGGCGGAATCCTCAACCAGATAACCGACAAGCTGACCTGGCAAAACCCGAAAACCCTGCAAATTGAACCGTGGATTGCGCAATCCTGGACCACCAACGCGGATTACACCGAGTACACCTTTAAACTTCGTCCTGGCGTCACCTTTTCGGACGGCACTCCGCTTGATGCCAACGCCGTAGCGAAAAATTTCGATACCTATGGTCTGGGCAATAAAGTCCTCAACCAGCCGGTGTCCGAGGTCATCAACAACTACCTGAAAAGCGAAGTGATCGATCCGCTAACGGTGAAGTTCTTTTTCAAATCTCCGTCGCCGGGTTTCCTGCAGGGCACCTCCGCCATTGGCTCCGGGCTGGTCTCGCTCTCGACCCTGGAGAAAAACTTTAACCAGCTCGGCAGCGCGCGCAGCATTATTGGATCCGGTCCGTTTGTGGTGGAGAGCGACCGTCCGGGCCGCGAAGTGAAACTGGTGGCGCGTAAGGACTATAACTGGGCGCCGCCGAGTTTTGCCCATCAGGGGCGTCCTTATCTGGACGGCATTAACGTGCTGGTGACGCCGGAAGATAGCGTCCGTATTGGCGCGTTACTCTCCGGCCAGGCCGATGCGATTCGCCAGATTCAGGCCTACGACGAGAAGCGCGTCTCCGACAAAGGTTTTGCCGTTTATGCCTCCCCGACGCGTGGGGTGAACAACAGTGTTAACTTCCGCCCTGATAACCCGCTGGTGGCGGATCAAAAGGTGCGTGAGGCGCTGCTGCATGCCACCAATACCAAAGAGATTGTCCAGACGCTCTTCTCCGCAAATTACCCGCAGGCCACATCAGTGTTAGCCAAAACGGCGGTGGGCTATGTGGATCTTTCCGACAAGCTGAAATTTGACCCGGCCCAGGCGGCGCGTCTGCTCGATGAAGCGGGCTGGAAAAATGGCCCGGACGGCGTGCGACAGAAAGACGGACAATCCCTGACACTGACGGCGTACGAATCGCCGCCACAGCCGCAGAACAAAGAGACACTGCAACTGGTGGCGCAGCAGTGGGCCAAAGTGGGCGTCAAACTCAACGTCCTGGCGGGGGATGCGGGCAGTAAAACCCTCGATAACCTTGACCCGGCTAAAACGGGCGTATATCCGAGCATGGTGGGCCGCGCGGATCCGGATGTCCTGAAAAGCCAGTACTTCCCGACGCTGCGCAATGTGCTGCTGCAAAAAGGGGGCGCCAGCGACAAAGTGAAGCAGTTTGAGGACGGCCATCTGAACGCGTTGCTCAGTGGTATCGCCTCCGCCACCTCACAGGATAAGCGTATTGCGCTGGTCAATGAGGTGCAGCAATACCTCATCGATAAAGCCTACGTCATCCCCATCTTTGAAGAGCCGCAGGTCTATGCCGGTGCGCCGTCCACCAAAGGGCTGAGCTTCGAAGCCGTAGGGCGCCCGAGTTTTTACAACACCTGGTTAGATAAATAACGCACGGGTTTCCCCTCGTCAGCGGGCGAGGGGCACCGTGAAAGAGGACAAGCCATGGGCAGATATCTGACGGTACGTTTTGGTCAGGCGCTGATAGTGTTATGGGCCGCCTTTACGCTCTCATTTGTGCTGTTACAGGCACTCCCGGGCGACGCAATATTGATCAAGTTCCAGAATCCGGATCTCGGGCTGAGCGCCGATCAAATTGCCCAGTTGCGCCTGAGCTATGGTGCTGACACACCGGTGCTGACGCAATATGTCCACGCCGTGGTCAGCCTGTTACATGGGGATTTCGGCCTTTCCGTCCAGACCGGCGTACCGGTCAGTGATTTACTAAGTGAGAATCTTCCTTCCACGCTCCTGCTGGCGCTGTTAGGGCTGATCGTCGCCACGATCCTGGCCTTTGTGCTGGCGGCACTCTCATTTCTGTCGCCGTTTAGCGGGCTGCGTGCGGCGCTGCAATCGCTGCCATCACTGTTTATTTCGGTGCCGACTTTCTGGCTCGGTATCGTGTTAATCCAGATTTTTTCTTTCCAGTTGGGGTGGATCCCGGTTATTAACCCAGGCCCATGGCAGGGCCTGATCCTGCCCACATTGACGCTGGCGTTACCGATTTCCGCGCCGCTGGCGCAAATTTTGATGCGCAGTATTGACCAGGTACAAACCCAGCCGTTTGTCGCCGTGGCACGCGCGAAAGGGGCCAGCCGGGCGGGGGTATTGTGGCGCCATGTGTTGGGCAATGCGCTGTTGCCCACGCTGACCGTGGCGGGGCTGTTATTGGGCGAACTTATCGCCGGCGCGTTGATAACCGAAACCGTATTTGGTCGCAGTGGCCTGGGGCAACTCACCCAGGAAGCGGTCAACACCCAGGACAGTAGCGTGTTACAGGCCATCGTGGTGATTTCCGCCAGCGCTTTTGTGGTGATTAACCTCGCCATCGATCTGCTGTATCCCTTGCTCGATCCCCGCCTGAAAAACAGTACAGGAGTCACCTCATGACGGTCGTTCCTCAGGGGAAGCTCAGCTTCCCGTCATTATACAAACGCGCTCGCGTGCCCCGTATTAAGCTGCGTCCGGGCTTGCTTGCCGCCTGGTTGGTTTTGCTGACGGTTGTGCTCTGGGCGCTGTTTCCCGCCTGGTTTACCCATTTCAACCCGACAGACGGCGTGGCGGGCGCACAACGTCTTGCCCCCGGCAACGGCTATCTGCTTGGCACCGACCAGTTGGGCCGCGACCTGTATACCCGCATTGTCTACGGTGCCGTGCATTCACTTTCCGGCGCGCTTATTGCGGTTGGTCTTGGGCTGGCGCTCGGTAGCCTGCTGGGGTTATTGGCCGGGGCGATGGGCGGCTGGTTCGATAGCCTGATCATGCGCGTTATCGATATTCTGCTCGCTATTCCCGGGCTGCTGCTGGCGCTGAGCGTCATCATTCTGCTGGGCTTCGGCACGGTGAACGCCGCCATCGCGGTGGGGATCACCTCGATTGCCAGTTTTACGCGGCTGGTGCGGGGTGAAACCCTGCGCGTGCGCCACAGCGATTTCGTCGAAGCGGCATGGGGCAGCGGCGGCACTTTTTTCAGTGTTCTATTACGCCATATCGTGCCTAACGCCCTGAGTACCGTCTTTGCCTTTGCCGCCCTGCAATTCGGCAGTGCGATTCTGGCTATTTCCACCCTCAGTTTCCTGGGGTATGGCGCACCGCCGCCCACGCCAGAGTGGGGATTGCTGATCGCCGAAGGCCGGAATTACCTTTCAACGGCCTGGTGGCTGACTGCCTTCCCGGGGATTGTCGTCGTGCTGGTGGTGCTGGCGGCCAACCGTGTCAGCCAGTCATTACGCAGGGGGCAATCATGAGCCTGAACCTGAGCCTGCAACAGAGCAGCGCCACCGTACCGGTACTGGAGCTGGAGGATGTCACCATCCGTTACCGCACCGCCGAAGGCGATCGCACGGTGGTTGAAGGGGTGTCATTTCAGATCAACCCCGGTGAAGTGGTGGCGCTGGTCGGGGAGTCCGGTTCCGGCAAGACCACCACGGCACAGGCGGTCATTGGCTTGCTCAGTGAAAACGGTCGCCTGACCCGGGGGGCGATTCGCCTGAACGGCACCGATATCAGCCGCTGGTCGCAAAAGCAACTGGACGGCATTCGCGGTGCGCGTATCAGTCTGATTCCCCAGGACCCCACCAGCTCGCTCAATCCGGTCAAAACCATCGGCGCGCAGGTTGATGAGATCCTGCGTTTGCACCAGCGCGCGCCCCGTCAGGTGATTCGCCAGCAAACTCTGGCGCTACTGGCCCGCGTTGGGCTGACGCAACCCGAGCTACGTGCGCAGCAATATCCGTATCAGCTTTCGGGCGGTATGAAGCAGCGGGTCTTGATTGCGATTGCCATTGCATTGAAACCTGCGCTGATTGTTGCCGATGAGCCGACCAGCGCACTGGACGTGACGGTACAAAAGCGCGTGCTCGATTTACTGGATGAACTGCGGCGTGAAAGTGGCACGGCTGTGCTGTTTGTGACCCATGATTTAGGCGTGGCGGCAGAACGCGCCGACAGGCTGGTGGTCTTCCAGCGCGGACATGTGCAGGAGCAAGGCCCCATTCAGGCGGTGTTGCAGGCACCCCGCAGCCAGTACGCGAGAGCGCTGCTGGCGGATGTGCCGTCGCTCAATCCCACGCCGCGCGCGCCACGGACAAGCGGCGGTGACACAGTGATTCGGGTGGATAATCTGGTCCAGACCTATCCGCTCTCCACCGACAACAAAACGCTGTTCCGTGCGTTGGATAATTTGTCGTTTAGCGTTGAACGCGGCACCACACATGCCATCGTGGGGGAGTCGGGGTCGGGGAAAACCACAACGGCGCGCAGCCTGCTTGGCTTTCATCGCCCCACCAGCGGACAGATTCTGATCGAGGGGACAGACATCACCCGCCTGAAAGGAGAGCCGCTGCGTCAGTTCCGGCAAAAAATTCAACTGGTCTATCAGAATCCGTTCAGTTCACTCGATCCAGCGCAGCGTCTGTTCGACATTGTGGAGGAGCCTCTGCGCAACTTTGGCCGCTTCGATCGGGCAACGCGCGCGCAGAAAGTCCATGAGATGTTTGAACGCGTGGCGCTACCGCACGAGCTACTGACCCGTAAACCGCATGAACTCTCCGGTGGCCAGCGCCAGCGCGTGGCCATTGCGCGAGCGCTCATTCTGGAACCCCAGGTGCTGGTACTCGACGAAGCGGTTTCCGCCCTTGATGTGACGGTACAGGCGCAAATCCTGCGCCTGCTCGACACGCTCCAGCGCGAGCTCGGCCTGACCTATCTGTTTATCTCCCACGATCTCTCCGTGGTGCGGCAAATTGCCGACACCGTGAGCGTGCTCCACCACGGAAAGCAGGTGGAGTCCGGCCCGGTAGAACACATTTTTAGCCACTCCCGTGATCCTTACACGCGGGAGCTGATCGACGCCATTCCCGGCATGACGCACTGTACTCAACAACAGGAGATTTTATGACGTTGCATGACCCTTTGATTCCGGAAAAAGAGACGGCGTTACACGCTCACGACCTGCTCGACAGCCTGGCCGGGATTGCGCCGGACAGTGAACTGGCCGCCGCTCGCCAGACGCGGGAAGCGGCAACGCGCCATACCCAGGGTAGCTATGAGGCGCTTTTTTCCGCCCGGGCTGTACAGGGAAAGCTGTCGCTCGCCGTGCGATTCTGGCTGGCGGCGCAGATTAGCAACTGGCTGCGGGACAGCGTACTGCGCCGCTATTACGAGCAACGCGGCAAAGACGTTACTGTCCCGAACGTGACTCCGGCGCTGAACGCGGCGCTGGCCCATGCCAGGACACTCACGCTACATCCCGTAAGCGCGCAGGCGGCTGACTTACAGACCTTGCTGAACGCCGGATGGTCAGAGGACGATATTGTGACCCTGTCGCAATTAACCGCCTTTATCAGTTTCCAGAGCCGCTTATTGCGCGGCTATCGTCTACTGGCAGGCCATGAGGTAGACATTCCACAGCCACAAGCCGTAACGGCAGGGGAGTGGCATACGCAGGCACAGACGCTTACGGGCAAACGGGCGCCGGTTGCCTTTACCCAGGCGGAGCTCGGCTGGGAGCCGTGGATTGCGGCAAAAGCGCTGCCTGATTTTAACGCCGACGAGCAGGCGACCCTGGCCCGTTTCGGCCATAGCGAGTCGGACTATTTCCGTCTGCTAGGGCGTAATCTTCCCGCGCTTGAGCAGCGCACGCTGACGGATAAAGGGATTTTCTATACCGCGTCGGGATTGCCGCGCGCCGAGCGTGAACTGGCGGCAACTGTCGCCAGTAAGGTCAACGGCTGCATTTATTGCGCCTCGGTACATGCCCGTAAAGCAAGCCAGCTTTCTAAACAGCAGGAAGCGGTGCAACGTCTGTTGGATATCGCCCCCGGTGGCGATTTGGCACAAGGGCAGTCTCCACGCTGGCAGGCGCAGATCAATTTCGTTGCACGTCTCTCCAGCACGCCCGCACAGGCCAGCGCGCAGGATGTGGCGCAACTGCGTGAACAGGGGCTGAGTACCCTGGAGATTGTGGATCTTGTGCAATCAGCCGCGTTTTTCGCATGGGCCAATCGCCTGATGCTGACGCTTGGCGAACCTTACTGGCCGCAGGCGTGAGCCGTTAACGAGAATATAAAGGATGATCCGCGACGATAAAGAGCGGATCATCCTTTCCCCCACCTTTATTTCCCGTTAATAGTTTAAATAGGTCAATTTCCGCAAATACTCCCATTTCGGAAATGTGTTTTTCAACTTTGCATATGTATTTTTCTTGTTTGTCTTTATAGACCCACCGGCAATATAGTTTTTGTAAAGAAATAGATGCCGCCGTTGTGCATTTATCAGGGATAGCCCGCTGCGAAAATATAATGATGATTGCCATTGAGAAAATCAGTAAAAGTTTTACTGGCGAAAAAATACTAAAAGAGGTTTCGCTTTCCATTAACGCAGGGGAAATTATCTGCATTATTGGCCCAAGCGGCTCGGGTAAAACGACACTGTTGCGCACGCTGAATTTTCTGGAACCCGCCGACAGCGGACAAATAAAAATTGACGACGCCATTGTTGATTGCGCCAAAGCAGGAAAAAAAGAGATTGAAAAAATACGCGCGAAAACTGCGATGGTCTTTCAATCCTGGAATCTGTTTCATAATCTCACCGCCTTGCAAAATATTACCGAAGGCTTGATCTATGCGCAAAAGCGCCCGCGTCAGGAGGCGGTAGCAGTGGCTGAACGCCTGCTAAAACAGGTCGGATTGTTGCATAAAAAAGATCACTATCCGAACAGCCTTTCTGGCGGGCAAAAACAGCGTATTGGCATTGCCCGTGCGCTGGCGATTAACCCGGCGGTGCTGTTGCTGGATGAACCCACATCGGCGCTGGATCCGGAGAAAGTCGGCGAGGTTCTGACACTCATTCAGGAGATTGCCGCGAACGGGCAAACGATGATTATCGTGACTCATGAAATGGAATTCGCCCGCCAGGTCGCTTCCAGAGTGGTGTTTATGGAAAACGGCGAAATCGTGGAGCAGGGGCCGCCGGAGCAGATTTTTGGCGCGGCGTTACACACGCGCACACAGGCGTTTCTTGCCCGACTCCGTTTCCACGCCTGAGGCTAATGTAATGAATCCACAACCGTTGTTGCGTTCCGACGATCTGCTATTGATTGTGCCGAAATTACTGGAAAACCTGCCGATCACCCTGGGGATCACGCTGGCCTCTTTGTTGCTCGGTCTGGCACTTGGTCTGGTCGCTACTGTCTTGCAGTTTAGTCGCTCATCGTTATTGAGATGGCTGGCAAAAGCATACACCGATGTGCTGCGCGGTGCGCCGCTGGCGCTGTTAATCCTGCTCTTTTTCTTCGGCGGGAAACTGATTCTCTCAGCGCTGGAACTTCCTGCGTTACTGATCAGCGATACGACTTTTGCCATCTTGTCTATTTCCGTCGGCATCAGCCCTTATTTTGCCGAAATGATGCGCTCGGCATGGAATGCCGTGGATATCGGACAAAAAGAGGCGATACGCAGTTTGAATATTCCCTGGCACATGGGTATTGCGCGCGTTATTTTTCCGCAGGGGCTCATTATCGCTATTCCCAATTTCGGCAACCTTCTAATCAATCTGGTGAAGATGACATCACTGGTAAATATCATCGGTATTGTCGATATTTTTGGTCGAGCACAAAAAATCTCGCAAAACAGTTATGGTGCAAAGCAGGTTGCGGCGTTTATTAGCGTCATTCTCATCTACTGGTTGCTTAACATGATTATCTTTTATCTCACAAATCGTATTGAGAAAAAATATCAATATTTACTGGAGTAAAAGACGACTATGTTTAGCCTCGATTTTATGCGGGATAATTTCACGTTTATATTAAGCGCGCTACCGGTCACGTTACTGATCACTTTTTTATCGTTAATATTTTCAACGTTATTAGGCGGTGTTTTTGCCTGGGTGATGATTGGCAATGTGCCGTACGTGAAATATCTGGTGCAGGTGTTTATCTCTTTCGGGCGCTCTATTCCCATGCTGGTAATGCTCTATTTTGTCTTTTATGTCTGGCCGTGGATTGCCAGCGGGCTTTGGGGCGGGCCGCAGGATACGCCGTTTAGTTACAAACTCTCACCGCTGGTGGCCGCCGTAACTGCTTTTTCCGTGGTGTTTAGCGCCTACTTTGCCGAGACTTTTCGCTCCGCGTGGAATGCCGTGGAAAAAGGGCAACGCGAGGCCGCATGGTCGATAGGGCTGAGCGGCTTTACCCAGTTTCGACGCATCATATTTCCGCAAGCGGCGGTATCCGCGCTACCCAACTACACCAGCGTCCTGATTGATCTGATCAAGGATACGTCACTGGTTTACACCATTACGGTGGTGGATGTGATGGCTAAGGCGAATATCGCCGCAGCGCGCGGTTTTCATTATGTGGAGGCCTATTGCATCGTTCTGCTTATTTATATTGCGCTCTGTCTGGTCCTTACCTGGATATTGCGACATATCGAGGTGTATCTCAGTAACCGGTGGAAAAGCCATGCACGTAAAGTGGTTCCATCTCACTCATTTTGGGGAAAGAAATATGTTCAAAAATAAGCTGTTGTTGGTAAGTTCACTGCTCCTGGCAATGAATATAACGGTGGCGCAAGCGGTCGAAAAAAGCCCTGATGCGCAAACTGTTGAAGTGGTAGTGAATGCAAACGGGTTCCCGTTTAGCTTTGTAGACGATAACAATAATATTACCGGTTACGACGGTGAGTTATTAAAAATTATTGATCAGAAGCTCACCAACTATAAGTTCCATTTTAATGCGGTCTCCCGCGATGCGATGATTGTCGGTCTGTCCACCGGCGCATACACCCTTGCGGCTGACCATTTTTATCTGACAAAAGAGCGTGCGGCGCAATACGCTTACTCCGGCCAGCCTTCGGGCATCAGCGACCTGCGTTTAATTGTGCGTAACAATGAAAACGACATTCATACGCTGGCCGATCTGGCGAGCGGCAAGAAGAAACTGGTGCCGATTCATACATCCGATGCGCGTTATACCGTGATTGATAACTACAACAAAAAGCACCCAGGCCAGCAAATCAATCTGCAGCCGAACGGTGAGCAGTCTGCGGCGGACATTTTCAAAGCCGTTGCTTCTGGTGAATATGATGCGGCTATCTATCCGATTGGCGCCTTACTGGCGTTAAACAAAGCGCTGAATCTGAACCTGAAAGCCTCCGAGTCTGTCGGCCTGTTCCCTAACGTCTATCTCTACAAAAAGAGTGCTGACCCGAAACTGATCAAAGCCATCGACACCGAGCTTGAAGCCCTCAAAAAAGATGGCACGCTCGCCGCGTTGTCTCGCAAGTGGTATGACGAAGACGTTTACGGCCTGCCGGGTGCAGAGAACGTCAAAGTGAACACCGACTGGGAATAATCATTCAAGGGGGCTTCATGACCACATTAAAATGGGACCATGCCGTGCAGTTTGTTAACCAGCCGCAAGAGGCCATTGCCATCTTTACGGGGCAGAGGCTCAACGCGCTTGCCGGTGGGCGTCACCCTGGCTGGGGAACATGGAATGCACTCAGCTATTTTGGGCTGACCTATATTGAATTTCTCGCCATCGCTGATCAGGCTGAACTGGCGTCGGCACAGACCGATTTTTTGCTCTCCCGCGATGCGGCGCACCTGTTGCCGGAAAACCAGGCGCTGCATCGGGTGGCGCTGCGCTCGGATGATATTGACCAGACGCATGCGCAATTGCGCAGCAAAGGATTACAGGTCTCGCCGATAGTCGATGGCCAGCGTAACGACCCGCAGGGCAATGTGATTAGCTGGCGCATCTTCACCATCGATGGGGATTTTAACGGCCTGCCTTATCCTTTTATTTTGCAATGGGGTGAGGACGATAATGCCCGGCTGGCGCGACTACGTGCTCAGGGGCTCGACAGGCCACATCCCGCAGGCGAAGTGACATTACAGAGTGCCATTTTTGACGTGCAGGATCCGCAGGCTGTGCGAGCACACTGGCATAAGTTGTTTGGTTTCAACGAATCGCCGGAGGGGCTGGCGGTGGGCGAACAGTGCTTTATCTTTCGCCAGAGTGCGGCTAATCGGTTAGTTGAACTGGTCTTTAACGTCTCTGACCCGGCGCTGAAAGGCCACCGTTTTCATGTAGGTAACGGCGAATATCGCTTTCAATAAGGAGAGGCGGCTCATGGCAAAAGTCCATTTTATTGGTGCCGGGCAAATGGCGGAGGCGATTATTCGTGCCTCTCTGGCGGCGGGAACACTCCGTTCGCAGGATATTTCGCTGGAGGATATCGACCCAAACCGTATTGCACTGCTCACTGAACGTTATGGTCTGGCGCCGGAGCGGCAGAACGGGCAACGGCTACACGAGGCTGCGCTGGTGGTTCTGGGGATCCGCCCGCAGGATGATTTAGCAAGTGTCGCTGCGCGTATTCAGCCTCATCTTTCTGCCACAACGACGGTGGTCTCTCTGATTGCCGGGGTGACATTGCGCCAACTGGAAGCGGCGTTGGGGACGGGAAAACCTATTGCCCGCGTTATCCCCAATACGCTTACCGACACCGGGTTTGGCTACAGCGGGGTGGTTCTGAATGCGCTGGCGAGCGCCGAACAGGTGGAACCTTTTCTCAACGGCTTTGGCAAAGTGCTCTATCTGCCGGAACGGCTTATCGACATCTTTACCGGCTTCGGTGTTGCCGGGCCGAACTACATTTATTACTTTATCGAGTCGTTTACCGACGCGGGCGTTCTGGCCGGTCTGTCGCGTGCGCAGGCAAGCGAAGTGGTGCTCGAAAATCTGCAGGGCGCGGTAGAGATGCTGCGCCGAAGCCAGAAACATCCAAGACAGCTTCTGGATATTAACAATTCGCCGGCAGGCGTCGGGATCCATGGGTTGTATGAGCTTAACAACAGCGATTTTGCCGCAGGCCTGCAACGCAGCGTGCTGGCGGCGGTGAAACGTACCCGAGAGCTGGGTGAGGCACATTAAACGTAATCAGGAGCGATCGCTATGAAGAAAAACAAAACATTAATCCTCGCCGGGCTGCTCTGCGTGATGGGGGCATTGAGCACATCTGCGACCTGGGCTGTTACGCCTAAGTCCCCGATTGCCTGGGAGGAGCGCTGGAAAAAATTACCGCGAACGCCTGCTCCTGTTGCCGCGCTGAAACCGGCGTATGCCAGCGTCAACGGTATACAACTCTATTACGCAACGACCGGAGAGGGGAAGCCGGTGGTATTACTGCACGGCGGTCTGGCTAATTCCGATTACTGGGGCCTGCAAGTCGCCGCGCTGGCAAAAGATCATAAGGTTATCGTGGTCGACAGTCGGGGACATGGGCGCAGTACGCGCGACGAACGGCCTTACAGCTACGATTTAATGAGTGATGATGTGGTGGCGTTGCTCGATCATCTGAATATTCAGAAAGCGGATATTGTCGGCTGGAGCGATGGGGGGATTATTGGTATCGATCTGGCAATTCGCCACCCCACACGAGTGAACCGTATTTTTTCCTTTGCCCCTAACACCAAAACCAGCGGTGTGAAACCGGATACCGAGAAGAACCCGGTCTTTGCGAGCTATATCGAGCGGGCGGGCAATGAATATCGCAAGCTTTCCAAAACCCCGGACCAGTATGATGCCTTTGTCGATCAGATAAGCCATATGTGGGCAACGCAGCCCAACTGGAGCGATGAGGATCTTAAGAAAATCTCCAACCGGGTACTGATTGTCGACGGCGATCATGACGAAGCCATTGTGCGTGAGCACCTGGAATATATCGCCAATACGATCCCGAAAGCCGGATTGCTGATATTGCCGAACACCAGCCACTTCGCCTTTATTCAGGCACCGAAGGAGTTCAACGAGGCCATCCTGAACTTTATCGATTACAAGTGATATTCAGGCCGGGTAACCGGCCTTATTTTTTTCCTTCTGAGTATGACCTTCCACTGAGGCCTGTTGAGCCCACTGAACAAAAAACTATGGTTTAACAAACCGTTGCCGATAACAGTTTCACTGAAACTCTATCAACAGGGAAAAGGTATAAATGAATCTGGCAACCTTTCTTGGTAAACAGGTGCTCGGCATATTGGCGGGTTACCAGCAGGACAACGTGGTTATTCATGTTTGTGGTGTTTTTATTCAGTCGGATAACAGCCTGCGGGTTTACTTCCCAAAAGGACATACGTTTTCGGCAGGGGATTTCGTTACCCTGCATCTGGATAACCGTTCGGGCGTTGATGAGTTCGATGCGGAAATCAGTGTATATCGCGCCTCGTATAAAGGCCGCGTTATTAGTCAGGAAGAAGACTGGGTGGTTGTCGCGCCACGGGAATGTCAGTTGATTCACGGAATGAGCGTCGTGCTTGAGATCCGGGAAGAGGGATATCAATTCCCGGCTGACAACAGGCCCGAACTGCCTGTGCCATTCACCACGCTGCGCAATATGCCTGAACCTGAATCAAAAGATGCGGTGAATAAAGTTGGCGTATTGATTACCATGGCCAACGAGCAGCCGCACACCACGGTGCTGGCGTTTTTATCGTCCGTCGATGATGATATTTTCCTCATTACCTTCCCGCAGATGTTCAAATCCAGGCTGCTAAAACGTAATCCACATTGTTTTTTTGCCATGGATGAACGTGCTCACTATACGTTTGAGCGGGCGATTGAATGGAACTACACCATTGTGGAAGGCGAGGCCTCTCTGGTGCCACCAGATAGCCCACTTTATGAGACCATTCGGGAAGCATTTATCCGCAAAAATCCCTGGGAAATGGGCTTCTTCCTGCAATCGGACGTTGAGATGTACCACATCAAACGTCGACAACTGGTGTGCTCAGGTTCAAGAGGAACGTTGCGCTAGTTTTGCGATGTTGTCATCGGGGTCTGAAAGCGCGAACACTTTCAGGCCTGTCCGGGGAAGAGACGGGCTTTTGCGTTATGTGCTAAGGGCGTACTGCGGTACAAAAACGACGGTATACTCACCGGACGCGTCGATATTCCCTTCTGATAGCAGGGCGCCATGACCCCGATAAAAACGCTTTGTTTGTGTATTCTTTGCATCATTCTGCTCTCTCTTATTGCCAGTCTCGTTCAGGCGATGCACCAACGTGAATCGCGGGTGCAGGAAGGGTGGTGGGCCGCCAGGCGTGATTCTTCTGGCATGGCACCCGATGCCCGGCAAAATGCCCAACTGGCGATTGTTCAGGTTTATGCCGCGCCGACATGGGGCTGGAAAGGCGTGGTGGCCGTGCATCCATGGATTGTGTTTAAGCGTGCGGGTGACACGGAATACAACCGCTACGAGGTTGTCAGTTGGGGTGGCGGCGAAAAAGTGCGACGTAACCGCAATGCGCCGGATGGCTACTGGTACGGGGCGAAACCCCGCCTGCTTGTTGAACACCGTGGCGCGCAAGCCGAGGCGATGATCCCGCAGATTGAGGCGGCCATCGCCTCATACCCGTGGCCGGATACCTATCACGCCTGGCCCGGACCAAACAGCAATACGTTTGTTGCTCATATCGGCCGTGCCGTGCCTGCTCTGAAACTGGATATGCCTGCTAATGCGGTGGGCAAAGATTTTCGCTCGCTGCGTAACCTCATCGGTTTACCCCCGTCCGGGCGCGGTATACAGGTGTCGCTGCTGGGTGTCGCGGGCATCACCCTTGGTGCCGAAGAGGGATTTGAGCTTAACGTCCTTGGCCTGAGCATGGGGCTGGATTTCACGCCGTTGCGGTTGCGGCTGCCGTTTATTGGCGGGGTGGGGCGCGATAATCTGCAAAACAGTGAGCCGTGAAGCGCCAGGGACGCCAACAAACGTTGCCTGTCTCCAGCCTATCGCCAATTTTTACAGATCGACTTTAGAGTCATTTTCAAAGTGCTTCCTCCCGATAACCATTTGGGATTTTACAGTATTGATGTTTCCGAACGCGGCAATGATACAAGCCTCAAACAACAATCAATGGCAGAGGCTGCTCCGTTGTTTAATCATTAAGTAAAAACCAGAGAAAGTATCTACATCGGCATCATGTCGTCATGTTTTCCGTAAGTACTGTTAATGGCATGCCTTCCCTGTTTGAACGACTCGCAACAGCGCGGCGCCATCAATTACATGGAAATGGAATTGGACCTGGAAAGCAGGCGTGGACTAAGCCTTAGAGTAATAAGCGTTATGGATTTCACAGTGGAAAGCAGGGAAAAGAACCTTAATGCGGGTCTGGTAGAATTGATGGACTCTGATAAATGATTTTTTCAAGGACTCATAAAAACTGAGGTCCTCACACCAATCGTTTTCCTGCTTGCTAGTATCAAAATATCGAGAGGTTCTTCATACCGAAAGTCATTACAAGCACCAGACAATGCACGGAACAACTTGGCATATAGTAAATCCACTCGGTTTTTTAAATATTTATTGGGGGTGCAATATAGCATGTTTCTATTTGGGATAATTACGCATAAAACTATATCATAGCGTAACATATTGAGTATTGTGTGACATTTAAGTTAAGGTGAATCAAAGTTAAAACTATAATATACAGTTTGGCTAATATTTATTTAAGGCATGCTGTAAGAGCGCTTAAGTTATTTATTTTAAATACATTAAAATAAGACCTTTCTTAAAGTGGTGTTTTTTCTTTTTTGATTCAGTGGTTTTTTAGTTCTTTTTTAGCTTTTATAGGCATTATAATTCCTGGCCACGGATCATGGTTTTATTATATCGCGGAGGGTGTATGGAGATCACCGGTTCTGTAGGCATGGGTTGTGTGAATAATAGAAATGATGTTTTGGCAGTACAGAATGCATTAAAGAAAAAAGCATTTCCGGAGTTGGCTGTTGATGGAATCATAGGCCCGCAAACAATCTCGGCTATCAGAACGTTTCAACGCAAATTTTTGCGCCAGCCGGATGGAATCATCTCGGTTGGCGGAACTACTGCGCAGCATCTATTTTCTGGTACAGATGATTCTGCGAATCTTCTTCCTGTAGATATGTCAGGTGGGCTGATTGTTAGTCAAGGGTAAGTCACTTTTGATGCCGAAGGTAATGATAACCCGGCAAGTATCTCTTATAGTCGTGTGCTACACTGGCCTGGTGGATTGTCAGGCGTTACAATTGGTAGAGGCTATGATATGAAAACCCGCAGTGAAGGGATTGTTTATTCCGATCTCATTCAGGCAGGTGTGGATAGACAGATGGCAACATTGATGTCAAAAGGTAGTACCCTGTCGGGAAACAATGCACGAAAATTTGTCCATGAAAATAAGACAATCTGTGGGGCGATAACCCGAAATATGCAAGTTAATTTATTTAATAATATTTACCCACAATACGTCAGCAGTGCACAGAGTTATTATAATAAGTATAAAGATGATACCTGTGTCTCGTGGAACGATATGAAAGACATTTTAAAAGAAATCATCATTGATATGCGTTTTCAGGGGGCATTGCGAGACGATGATATCGCCTTTTTTGGTCAAAATGATATTGATGTTGTTATCCAGCTTATTGAGTTGACGCCACGGATCCGTAAGTATGAGAATGGTCGTCATCGCGCAGATTATTTACGTAAAGGAATGTAGCATGAAGATGTTGTTTTTGTTCGTGGGTATTGCGTTCAGTTTTCCGGTCTTAGCCAATACAACTGCAACCAGACAGGATGCGCCTGTCATCGCTAAAGATATTGCGGCCTGCTACGGTACGCAGGGAGCAGGTATCTGCCTGCAATCTCTGGTGGATAAAGAAAAAATAAAATATAACTCGGCATGGCAGAGTCTCACGGACAGCTTAACCAATGTCGAGAATAAACAGCTATTGCTTAAAGAATTGACCGAAGGCAAACAGGCTTGGGAATCGGCATTACCGCATGACTGTCAGGCAAAAGGTTTGCTTAATGACAAAGATAGCCCGGCATTTAACGATGCTCTGTCCGAATGCCTGGCAATCGGTTATGCAGCTCGTACGGATTTCTATAACGGCTTTAATATTCTGGATGAGAAATCTCAGCAGAAAAAACTGCTGGAAAAAATTCTAAAAGAGAAACAAGAGAAGAAAGAGAATAAATAATAGAGAAACCGAAATGTGCGAGTATGCAGGCAATGAAAAAACTCGATCTTGCTATGTTGAGCTTAGTCCGACGGATTTTTCATTTCGTGCTTGAACTTGCCGAAGCGTTAGACGGATGCCACGCTTTTTCACTTATGAGAGTGATGGCACCGTTTAAACAGGAGTTAAATGAATTATTTGTTATCGATATGAACAGTCGAGTAATATGGTGATTAATATTCTGCATTGTTCTTAATAATAGTGCTTCGTTTTCCTTTCTATATCTCAAACACTCATGATATATCCTCATTTTAGAGGGCGCTTCCTGTTGATTAACACAATTGTTAGACAGGGGCTTCGTCTTATGCGTTATTTTTTATCTTATCAATGAGATTTATACATATGTTTCCTCTGTGATGCGTAGTAGTATTGAATACGATTAAATAAAAGTATTTGGCAATGGGGCTGTGATGCTAAGAGATAATTTTAACGATCTGTTCTACTTTATCGTCGTTGCCCGTGAACGCAGTTTTACTCGAGCAGCAGCAAAATTGGGATTATCTCAATCGGCATTGAGCCATTCAATTCGTGGGCTTGAAGAGCGTCTGAAAATACGTCTGTTAACCCGTACTACCCGCAGCGTCGCGCCTACGCAAGCCGGTGAGTTTTTAATTAATAGTATTGCGCCACGCTTTGCGGATATAGAAAACGAATTGATCATGTTGAGCAACATGAGTGAGAACATTGCCGGGAATATTCGCATTACGCTCGGTGAGCATGCGCTGCAATCTACCGTCTGGCCCGCGCTGAAACCCTTTCTGCAGACCTATCCGGATGTGCATGTGGAACTGGTAATTGATAACACGCTGACCGACATCGTCAGCGGGCGTTTCGATGCGGGGGTACGTCTGGGCGAGCAGGTGGCCAGAGATATGGTCGCGGTGCGTATCGGGCCGGACTGGCGGATGGTGGTGGTGGGGGCGCCCGACTATTTTTCTCGCTACGGTAAGCCGCAAACGCCTCATGATTTGCAGAACCACAACTGCATCAATCTGCGCCTGCCGACTCTGGGAGGCTTATATGTCTGGGAGTTTTCAAAAAACGGTCAGCAACTCCGCGTCAAAGTCGAAGGGCAGCTTACGTTTACTAACCTGTCCTCCCGTCTTGATGCCGCTTTGTCTGGTATGGGGTTAGCCTTTGTCCCGGAAGATTGCGTCAAACAAGATATCGCTGATGGGAAGTTACTCACTGCCCTGGACGAATGGTGCGAACCCTTTCCGGGATATTACCTTTACTATCCCAGCCGCAGGCAGCATACCCCAGCCTTTGCCCGGTTAATTGAAACCTTGCGCTATCGCCCGTAACCGGTGCGATGGGGGAGACGCTTGCCGTCTGCGGGAGTCGACCGTAATTCCCGCTCTCAATATTGCATTGCCGCTTACACGCCGTTTAAAAATAGTTACAACATACTATCGTTTCGGGTTACCTCGCCATCCGTTGACCCCTTATCCGGGAAATGCCGTTTCTGCAGACGATTGCCGTCACGTTTGTTTAGAGATTACTACGCTTATTAAGAGTGATCTGCTTCTCAGGAAAGCTTCAAAAATTTATGTTTTGTTTAATGTGGGGACAGTAGTGTTTACCACCATTAAATAAAGACCTGACAGTAGACAGTGACGTTTATTTCAGTATGGCAAATGTATTATGAGGTGGTAGATGTTAAGGCTATTCATTGTGTGCTGGGCTATTGGGTGGGCAGCTTTCGTCCCGACTGATGCAGAGGCGGCCATTTACGGCGAACAGCGGATAGCGCAATGGTGGGACGGGTTTAAACAAGATGTGACCGAAACCTGGGACCATCCACAGAGTTATGATCTCTATTTACCTTTTCTCACCTGGCATAACCGCTTCACCTACGACAAAGAAAAAACGGACCGCTATAACGAGAGGCCGTGGGGCGGCGGTTTCGGTGTATCCCGCTATAACGCCGATGGAAACTGGAACTCATTGTATGCCATGGCGTTTAAGGACTCCCACAACAAATGGGAACCCATTATCGGCTACGGCTGGGAAAAGGGCTGGTATCTGGACCAAAACCGTGATTTTCGTCTGGGGCTTGGTTTGACGGCAGCGGTGACCGCGCGACAAGATTTCGCCAATTATGTTCCTTTGCCTGTCGTGCTGCCGCTGCTTTCTGCAAGTTATAAACAGGCCAGCGTACAATTTACCTATATTCCAGGCACTTATAATAATGGCAATGTCCTCTTCGCCTGGTTCCGCTACGGTTTTTAACCGCAGGCAGATTACGCAAAAGGATGAGAGTCGTGTATGTGAGCACTGCGACTCGTGGGAGAAAGCGCCGGTGTTTATCGGTATGGCGATAAACACGGGCTTTGACGCATAACCGATTGCTGCGCAAATTTCGACACATTGTTGACGTTGCATTGCGCTATGGAATGTTATTTTATAACAGTTAATGGCGGTTGCGGGCTGCCCGTATGTAGCGACTTATCAAAATGACGTCTTCCTTTTGAGGGCAATACCCTATGAAAATCAGTCAGATTTTAGCGATTTCGTTGTCGGTTGTTTCTGGCAGTGCGATGGCGTTTCAGGCGAAAGATAAAGATCCCGCTGAATTTTCCCGCCAGCAGATCCGTGGGGCAGAATTTGCTATCTATGATCAGGCCATCACTACGCAGGGAATGCCTGGCTTAAGCCTGGGGAGTTGCGCTGCCACACCGGTGAGCGGCTGTAATTGCCCATTTTGCACCATGTTACGCAGCCAGCAGGTATAAATCACGCGATTCGACTTATGATAAACGGGAGGACGCATATGTCATCTCGTTTTTATTTGTCTACTGCCCGCCATTGAAAATTATCCAGCCGTTTCAGCGGAAAATGCAGAGAAGGATTCTGCCTGAATGCCGCCAGTAAATGTAAATACTCCACCGTTGCCGTCACGCGCGGGCCGCGCTAACAGGATGAGGTAATGATATTTACAGGTAAACAGACGTTGCTACGGTATACCTTTGGCCGTTCAGCGGTATCACAGTTGGTCTTTCCTCCGCACGGGATTGGTCTTAGGTGCGGTTTGGTCACTTCCTGATAACAGAACCCACTTTGGTGATTTTTTTACGTCTGCTACCTGGCATAGCCTGCGGGTCTTAACTGGTGTAAAACCACTGTCCGTCTTTCCGGACTGTCAGAACGTTTTCTGAGCAACTGCCGCAAGGTTGTGCATCGTTGAGGAAAAAAATCTTAACTAATAGTAAGTTTAAAGGCAATAATTTCCTTTTCAAAAGTTAAGTTAAGTTTCGCTAAAAACTAACTAATTGAATTTCTTTTCTATTTTTTTTGCTTATTTTTTCTTGCTGCCAGTAACTCGGCGAAAAGATTCTCGAATCCACGTACTTTTTCTGCAAGATCGGCGAGATGGCGCTCTTTTTCCGACTCGGGCAGGGAATCGAACAGTTCTAAAAGTTTTAACTGTCTATCGTCCAGTTCGGTTGGCAGCTCTTCTGCGGGAACAGGCGACATGTCTTCATCGCCGTAGAGCAGCCAGGTTGGAGAGCATTTGAGGACTTTGCTCAATTTAAAGAGATTCTGACCTCGCGGTTCAGTCTCGCCGGTTTCCCATTTAAAAATCGTGACGTGAGAAACCTTCACAGCATCGGCCAGGCGTTGCTGTGACATATCAAGTTCATTTCTTCTCCGCCGAATGCGGTCACAGAGCTCTGCGTTCTTCATAGGGTTACTGTAAATTAATTTGACTTACCTTTTGTTAAGTTATAGGTTTATAACAAATATTAACCAGACGATGGAGCTGTGTTTGTAAAACTGGCTTCGTGAAGCAGACCAGAAATACTGCGCTTGACCTACGCAGGTTAACCTTAGAGGAAAGACCAAATGACCGAATGGATTTATGTGGATCGCACAAAATATGCCGATGATGGTTGCGATTGGACTCCGGCTATCCTGTGGCAAATGAATGCTAGTGCGCGAGCCAGAAGTCGTGCTGTCTATATTCCCGCTCCCCGCCCGGTGCAGGTCGCTAAACCGAGTGCGCCCATGATCAGGCGTACGCCAGTGGCAGCGACACCAGGTGATAAAAACCAGGAAAAGGTCACGAAAACACATATTGGCATCGTCATTCATTCGCGAGGCGAAAAAATCGTACGTCTGCATGAAACGGCGACGGCCTGGTCAGTGAGCGGCCAGGAAAACTATGACAAAAGAAACGGTACGCGCATCGGCGCATCGGGTGCGAGCTGCCTGATGCTGGAAACCATCAAACCTGCCGAAAGCAAGGTGGTCACGCAAGAATCAACGGCGGGTAGCGAACTGTCAGCACAGGCGCTGGTGACCATCATGCAAGACAAAACATTGTCGTATCAGGCCATTCTTACCACCATCAAACTCAGCCACCCTGAGGTCAGGATGTCGATGTCGCAATTGCAAAACCGGATTAAAGGCATGATGCAGTCAAAACTGGTGGCTTTGACCCGACATGATGATTTGCCAGTGACGCATTTCACTCTTGGCCATGTAGATCCCGGTTTTTATGCTCTATCGAGTAAAAATCTAAAGGGATAGACCCTTTTTCCAGGGCAAAGTTTCCAGGCAGAGCATGAGTTATATCAACCCCGTTACCGATGTGTAATCGGAGAGGTATAACCGTGTTTATTTTTTATTAACAATTGCTTATGTTAAATCCTCGTTTTTGATCTTGCCCGAACTGTGCGTTTAAAAGTTTGCACAACTTATAATTGGAGAGTATAAATACTGGTATTATATACAGTACAATTGAGGGGGGCACGTGATTCACAAAGAGACGGCGGTGCTAAATCTCCCCGACGATGGGCGTGTCCTGATCACGTGTAAAGATGGCGCTATCTCAAGTGTTCGCGTTGTCCAGGATAATGAGCATATGGCTTCACTTAAAGCGTTGCTTGAGCTGGCCAGGTTGGCTGGCTATACCGTTACGAAGAATGACGGTGCCGAGAGGTAAAAGCGCAGCAGGCCTGAACAACCTGTCCGCGTTATTTCTGAACAATTGCTGCGTTAACGGGAGGACCCATGACGCAGTTCAATACAAGTCATTTGGCGAGTGGATATACCCATTCTGCTGTAGCAGGATTTCAGCACCATCAGTTGTGGCAGTCTGAAACTTTTTTTAATCTGTCTTTGTTCTGGGTTTTTAATGATGAACCTGCGGCATACGTATGCCCCAACCAATGTAATTCAACCGAGGTGGCGATATGATTTATCCAACAGCAACGGGAAAACTGGACGAATCGGGACGTCTTTTAACGCTCGAGTCGGTATGGATCCAAGGGAAATTACGTATGTGGGGCCGCTGGTCCTTTATCGGGAACGGACGTATGGGCAGTATGTTTACTGCGTTGCTGGCGTCGCAAACTATCTCTAAATCTGCCATTCAGCAGATATTATCGCACCTCAAAGAATCCGGAATGAACGATGAAGAATTACACCAGTACTTTGTCGACTTGATGAGTGAAAAACAGCAAACTAATCTTGTCTTCTGTACGGACAGTGAAGGATTGATGATGGATGAAGTTATCGCGACTGTACTGATTCAAAAAGACAATGTCGCACTGTTCAATATTATCAGCGACCGTTATCGACATCGGATGAGTAAGAAATCCATGGCGCGAAAATTAAATGAAAAACATCCGGAATGGAGCCTGCGCACCTGCGAAAGTCGCATCAGCGTTTATTTGCAAGTGGCTGAATCTATGTTGTATATTCCCATGTGTGAAAAGTTTGATCGAAATCCGCAGCGATTTCGCTTGCAAGGTTGCGCGCGGACTGCTTGAATTCATATAAGCTTGATAAGTAGTATAAGGAAATAGTGAATAAAGGCCGCCTTGCGCGGCTTTTTTATTGTCACCCCTAAACCACCTCCTGGGGAGGTGGTGATTGATCCTGTAAGGCTATAGCCTGAAGAATGCCCATGCCGGAATATCTCTGCTT
>SMDE01000022.1 GCA_004346725.1 Phytobacter diazotrophicus
AAGAGCAGTGCCGCTTCGTTTTTCGCTGCGGCGCGGGGTGTGCATATTACGCTTTCCCGCTGCAGAGTCAAGTGTTTATTTTCACTTTTCTCTGCCGGGACTCTCAGGAGAACCCCGCTGACCCGGCGGCTTGCTTGCCGTTGTTCCGTGTCAGTGGAGGCGCATTATAGGGAGTTCTTGTGAAGTGACAAGCATAAAATTCAAAAAAATTATCGTTCGCTCACATTTCATTCATAGCGGCGGTTAAAGCGGCGCTTTGCTGTTTAACTGAGCGATTTTGCGCGCAAATTCGGTCACCTGCTGCCAGTCGGTGTAGACCACTTCTTTACGGGTATCTGTTTCGCCACCCGTCATCTTCATAATGAGTTGAATCATCAGACGATCAAACCAGCGATAACGTGGGTAACGCAGCGCACCTGCAAACACGACGCACTCATCAGGACGCCATGGCGAACGCAGCAAAAACTTACGGGTGTAGTTGTTAGTCTGCGGGGTGCGCTTCTCGGGCTTGCGCGCGACAAGGTTTACAGAGAAGAACGCGCCGGGCAGCGCATTCAGGTTTTTCTGGTGCTGCTTTACGAAATTGTCCAGCGCCGGGTTGAAATGACCATAGCGAATAGAAGCGCCGATGACGACGCGCTCATAGGCTGACCAGTCAATCGTCCCGATACGATTGAGATTGAGCACATCGGTACTCACCCCCAGCTCGCTTAATTGCGAGGCCAGATAAGCGGCAATCTCACGCGTTTGTCCATCACGGGTAGAAAACAAAATTAACGTTTTCACGTATAGCTCCCTTATTCGCGCCAGAAGGTCGGCGTGAACAGTACCAATAAGGTAAAGACCTCAAGACGACCAAACAGCATATTGGCAATCAGGATCCATTTCGCAATCGGGTTCATGCTGGCGAAGTTATCCGCCACTACACCAAGCCCCGGCCCCAGGTTATTGAGTGTCGCCACGACAGAAGCGAATGCGGAGAAGTCATCCACGCCGGTTGCGATGATAGCCAGCATGCTGACGATAAACACCAATGCATAGGCGGAGAAGAACCCCCATACCGCTTCAAGAATACGCTCCGGCAGAGCACGGTTCCCCAGTTTGATGCTGTATACCGCATTCGGGTGCACCAGACGTTTCAGTTCACGGTTACCCTGTTTGAACAGCAGCAGGATACGAATGACTTTCAGGCCGCCCCCCGTCGAACCCGCGCAGCCGCCGATAAAGGCTGAGCAGAGCAACAGCACCGGCAGGAATAACGGCCAGCGAGAGATACTGTCGGTCGTGAAGCCTGCGGTTGTCGCCATCGACACCACCTGGAAGAAAGCCTGGTTGAGCGTCGTCATCGCCGAACTGTAGACATTATGGAACCACAGCATCACGGTGCAGATCACCACCAGCGTCAACTGTACGCCGATGAACATGCGAAATTCAGGATCGCGCCAGTACACTTTCAGGCTGCGACCACTGAGTAAAGAGAAGTGCAAACCATAGTTACAGCCGGAAATCAGCAGGAAGATGGCGATAATGGTGTTAATCGTAGGGCTGTCGAAGTAGCCCACGCTGGCATCATGCGTCGAAAAGCCGCCAATTGCGATGGTTGAGAAGCTGTGCCCGATTGCATCGAAAGCGGGCATACCGGCAAACCACAATGCCAGCGCACAGGCAATAGTCAGCAATACATAAATAAGCCACAGCGTCTTCGCTGTTTCGGCAATACGAGGACGCATTTTATTGTCTTTCAGCGGCCCTGGCATTTCAGCGCGATAGAGCTGCATGCCCCCGACGCCCAGAATAGGCAGAATCGCCACCGCCAGCACGATGATCCCCATACCACCAAACCACTGCAGCATCTGACGATAAAAGAGAATGGCATGAGGCAACGAGTCCAGCCCCACCAGCGTGGTGGCCCCCGTCGTCGTTAACCCAGAGAACGATTCGAAAAAAGCATCCGTCACCGTCAGGTTTGGACTTTCAGAGAAGATAAAGGGCAATGCCCCCACACTACCCAGCACGGTCCAGAACAGCACAACGATCAGAAAACCCTCGCGCGATTTCAGCTCACTCTTTTCACGGCGGTTAGGCCACCACAGCAGAGAGCCAATCGCCAGCGCGACAAAAAATGTTTGCGTGAATGCCCTTCCTGCGCCATCACGATAGATAAGTGCAACCAGCCCTGGCAGAATCATCGTCCCGGAAAAGAGAATGATCAGAAGTCCAACAATTCGGGTTATGGCACGAAAATGCATCTCTGCCGCTTCCTTAGGTACGCAAAAATTAGGTGGGGATTATTCTTCAATCTTGTGTAATTGCAACGCACCACGACTGAAATCAGCAAGTTTTGTTGAAAAAGCAGCCAGTTCAGATTGCGGGAGTGCCACCCGAAGCCGAACAAACGCCTCGTATTCACTCGCAACAATCTTGCCGGAAAACTGCCCCAGCAGGGTTTCAACCCCGGTCAACTGCCCATATTCACATTGCAAAGTATATTCGGTTAATGGCGTCTTGCGCAGCGTCGTCAACTGCGTAAGCGCCTGGCTCACACCGCCGCCGTAAGCTTTAACCAGTCCACCGGTCCCCAACAACACGCCACCGTAGTAGCGCACCACTACGGCGGTCATTTCCCCGACCCCACTTCCCATTAGCTGGGCAAGCATCGGTTTTCCGGCTGTACCCGCAGGTTCACCATCATCAGAAAAGCCCAGTTGCTGCGAATCATTCGGCGGCCCGGCTACCCAGGCCACACAATGGTGTCGCGCATCCGGGTGTTCAGCACGTACTGACTCGACAAACGCCTTAGCCGCTTCCACACCATCAGTATGGGCCAGGTGTGTGATAAAACGGCTTTTCTTGATCTCTTCGACAAAGGTGACCGGCGCTGCCGGTATCAGCCAGCTATCCATTACGCCAGTTTCAAATCACGCGTCATATTTTCGATACTGTTTTCGTGAATCACCACGTTGTCTTCGATACGAATGCCGCCAAATGGTTTCAGCGCCTCAATTTTCTGCCAGTTGAAGTGCTTGCTGAACGGGCCGTCACGCCATGGCGCCAGCAGTGATTCAATAAAGTAGATACCCGGCTCAATCGTCAGCACCATACGTGGTTGCAATACACGGGTACAACGCAGGTAAGGGTATTTGGACGGCGCCGCCAGGTGCGTACCGGTATCATCCTGCATAAAGCCTGCAACATCGTGCACCTGCAGGCCAAGCGGGTGACCAATGCCGTGTGGCATGAATGGGCCGGTCAGGTCATTTTCGACCATTGCCTCTTCGCTCATATCAGAGATTATCTGATGTTTACGCAGCAGCTTCGCAATACGTTGATGGAACTGGAGGTGGTACTCGGTGTAGTTAACACCCGACTTCATCGTAGCGATCAACGCCAGTTGTTCATCATTAACATCTTTGACCAGATGGGCATAATCGTTATCGCTGTTGGCCGACCAGGTGCGGGTCAGGTCTGCGGCATAACCGTTATATTCCGCCCCCGCATCCAGCAAGAAACTACGCAGTTCTGCCGGTGCGCGATGATCCAGTTTGGTGTAATGAAGGACGGCGGCGTGCTCATTGAGCGCCACAATATTGCTGTAAGGCACATCGGTATCGCGATGCCCGGTTGCGGTCAAATAAGCCAGGTTGATATCAAATTCACTCATCCCGGAACGGAACGCCTCTTCCGCCGCACGATGCCCCATTACCGCCGTTTTCTGCGCTTCACGCATACATGCCAGTTCGTAATCAGTTTTATAGGCGCGGTAATAGTGCAAGTAATCGATCACCCCTTTCGGGTTGATGTTACTGGCAGCGATATCCAGCGAAAGCGCGCGCTCGGGAACCGGGCCGATATACCCAATATTTCCGCGAGCAGCAGGTAACAGGCTGCCAATACCGTCGGCTTTCGGCAGGGCAATCACCTCAACTTCGTCGGTCCAGAAGGAGGTCGGTAACGGCTCAACGTTGTGCCAGTAATCGACCGGCAGGTAGAACCACAGTTTCGGTTTGTTAACGCCATCGACCAGCAACCAGCAATTTGGAACCTGTGTGACCGGAACCCAGGCTTTAAACTGCGGATTGACTTTGAAAGGGTACGGATGGTCGTCGAGAAAGACATTGAACAGTTCACCGGAGTGAATCAACAGCGCGTCCAGTTTAAAGCGGGCCAGCACGTCCCGGGTACGTTCCTGGAGCGTAACGATATGATTTTTATACAGCGCAGCCAGTGAGTCCATCATTCTTCCTTCTGTTTTTTGAGCTCAAGTTTTTGCATCTTAGCATACCTGATCCCGGTAGGGTGATTTCGGCTGAGCGTGATCAAACTAGCAATTCTTTAAAGATAAATTTGCAATTTATTAACATAAAAACCACACTCCGCTTCATCTGGTATGACCAGATCCCTTGCTGGATTCAGGAGACTGACATGCTCTACAAAGGCGATACCCTATATATCAACTGGCTGGAAGATGGCATTGCCGAACTGGTGTTCGATGCCCCCGGGTCGGTGAATAAGTTAGACACGGCAACCGTAGCCAGCCTCGGCCAGGCGCTGGACGTGCTGGAAAAACAGGCGGATTTAAAAGGCCTGCTGCTGCGCTCAGAAAAAGCGGCGTTTATTGTCGGTGCCGATATTACCGAATTCCTCTCTCTGTTCCTGGTTCCGGCAGAACAACTGAGTACCTGGCTGCACTTTGCCAATAGCGTGTTCAATCGCCTGGAAGATTTGTCGGTACCGACCATTTCTGCCGTAAACGGCTATGCGCTGGGCGGCGGCTGCGAGTGCGTGCTCGCCACCGACTACCGTCTGGCGACGCCGGATCTGCGCATCGGTCTGCGGGAAACGAAACTGGGCATCATGCCTGGTTTTGGCGGTTCCGTCCGTATGCCACGTCTGCTGGGCGCCGACAGTGCGCTGGAAATCATTGCCGCCGGGAAAGATGTTGGCGCCGAAGAGGCGCTGAAAATTGGCCTGGTCGATGGCGTAGTTCAGCCGGAAAAATTAAAAGCAGGCGCGGTGGCGATTTTACGTCAGGCGATTAACGGCGATCTCGACTGGAGAGCCAAACGCCAGCCGAAGCTGGAGCCGCTGCACTTAAGTAAAATCGAAGCCACCATGAGCTTTACGATTGCCAAAGGTATGGTCGCGCAGACAGCAGGTAAACATTACCCCGCCCCCATAACAGCGGTTAAAACCATTGAAGCAGCCGCTCGCTTTGGCCGTGAAGAAGCCCTGAAACTTGAAAATCAAAGTTTTGTTCCTCTGGCGCACAGTAAAGAAGCCCGCGCACTGGTCGGTATTTTCCTCAACGATCAATACGTGAAAGGCAAAGCGAAAAAACTGACCAAAGATGTCGAGACACCAAAACAGGCCGCCGTGCTGGGTGCGGGTATTATGGGCGGCGGTATTGCTTACCAGTCTGCCTGGAAAGGCGTGCCGGTCATTATGAAAGACATCAATGACAAATCGCTGACGCTGGGTATGAGTGAAGCGGGTAAGCTGCTTAATAAACAGCTTGAACGCGGCAAAATCGATGGACTAAAACTGGCCGGGGTCATTTCCACTATTCACCCGACCCTCGACTATGCCGGCTTTGAGCGCGTGGATGTCGTAGTCGAAGCGGTTGTTGAAAACCCGAAAGTGAAAAAAGCCGTTCTCGCAGAAACCGAAGAAAAGGTAAGCCCGGATACCGTCCTGGCGTCAAACACCTCCACGATCCCGATATCCGAACTGGCAAGCGTGCTTAAACGCCCGGAAAACTTCTGCGGGATGCACTTCTTTAACCCGGTACACCGTATGCCGCTGGTTGAAGTCATTCGCGGTGAAAAAACGTCTGATAAAACCATCGCTAAAGTCGTCGCATGGGCGAGCAAAATGGGCAAAACACCGATCGTGGTGAATGACTGCCCGGGATTCTTCGTCAATCGCGTGTTGTTCCCTTATTTTGCCGGCTTTAGCCAGTTGCTGCGTGACGGTGCGGATTTCCGCAAAGTCGATAAAGTCATGGAGAAAGTCTTTGGCTGGCCAATGGGCCCGGCATATTTGCTGGATGTGGTCGGCATCGACACGGCGCATCACGCGCAAGCCGTCATGGCGGCGGGCTTCCCGCAGCGGATGCAGAAAGATTATCGCGATGCTATCGACGCGCTGTTCGACGCTAACCGTTTCGGGCAGAAAAATGGCCTTGGCTTCTGGCGCTATAAAGAAGACAGCAAAGGCAAACCGAAGAAAGAAGAAGATGCCGAGGTAAATGCCCTGCTGGCAGAAGTTAGCCAGCCCAAGCGCGACTTTAGCGACGATGAGATTATCGCCCGTATGATGATCCCGATGGTCAACGAAGTGGTGCGCTGCCTGGAAGAAGGCATTATCGCCAGCCCGGCAGAAGCCGATATGGCGCTGGTCTACGGTCTCGGTTTCCCTCCGTTCCACGGCGGGGCATTCCGCTGGCTCGACACGCTTGGCAGCGCAAAATATCTCGATATGGCGCATCAGTTCCAGCACCTTGGCCCGCTCTATGAAGCCCCGGCCGGGCTGCGCGAGAAAGCGCGCCACAACGAAGCGTATTATCCCCCGGTTGAACCTGCTCGTCCGGCAGGCGAACTGAAAACGGCTTAAGGAGTCACAATGGAACAGGTTGTCATTGTCGATGCAATTCGCACCCCGATGGGCCGTTCAAAAGGCGGCGCATTTCGCAACGTGCGCGCGGAAGATCTCTCCGCGCACCTGATGCGCAGCCTGCTGGCGCGTAACCCGGCGCTGGACGCTTCTGCGATTGACGATATTTACTGGGGCTGTGTTCAGCAGACTCTGGAGCAGGGTTTCAATATTGCCCGCAACGCGTCATTGCTGGCGGAAATCCCCCATTCCGTACCTGCAGTAACCGTTAACCGTCTGTGCGGTTCATCAATGCAGGCGCTGCACGATGCCGCCCGGATGATCATGACCGGCGATGCGCAGGTCTGTCTGGTTGGCGGCGTGGAGCATATGGGTCATGTTCCGATGAGCCACGGCGTGGATTTCCATCCGGGTATGAGCCGCAATGTGGCGAAAGCCGCAGGAATGATGGGGCTTACCGCAGAGATGCTTTCCCGGATGCACGGCATCAGCCGCGAAATGCAGGACGCGTTTGGCGCGCGTTCTCATGCCCGCGCCTGGGCCGCCACACAGTCCGGGGCATTTAAAAATGAAATCATCCCCACCGGCGGCCACGATGCCGATGGCGTGTTAAAGCAATTTAATTATGACGAAGTCATTCGCCCGGAAACCACCGTTGAAGCGCTCTCGGCCTTAAGACCGGCGTTCGATCCGGTGAGCGGCACGGTCACTGCGGGGACCTCTTCCGCCTTGTCCGACGGCGCATCGGCAATGCTGGTCATGAGTGAGAGCCGTGCCCGCGAGTTAGGCCTGAAACCACGGGCGCGCGTACGCTCGATGGCTGTCGTCGGGTGCGACCCATCCATTATGGGTTATGGCCCGGTTCCGGCATCAAAGCTGGCGCTGAAAAAAGCGGGCCTGACCACCAGCGACATTGACCTGTTTGAAATGAACGAGGCCTTTGCCGCACAGATCCTACCGTGCATAAAAGATCTCGGGTTGATGGAGCAGATTGACGAGAAGATCAACCTCAACGGCGGTGCGATCGCGCTCGGCCATCCGCTGGGTTGTTCAGGCACGCGTATCAGCACTACCCTGCTCAACCTGATGGAGCGCAAAGATGCCCAGTTTGGTCTGGCGACCATGTGTATCGGGCTGGGTCAGGGCATCGCAACGGTGTTCGAGCGGGTATAACACGATGCCGGGGCGCTTCGCGTGCCCGGCTTACAAAAATTGATCTCAAAGACATTGGCGCCAGAACAAGACGGCAAGCGACTACATCCCGATACGCTTACAGAAGTAAGTGATTCGGGCAAATGAGTGCAGCCAACGCAGTTATGATGTCAATGGCAAAGAAAGATTTAGTTGCCGTTTTCCCGCCTGTCAGGGGCGGGCTTTTTATTTCTTATTCTTCTCTCCATCCCTTACACTCCTTATGGGAGCGACACCACATCGACAAGGGAATGAAATGAAGAACGCTACTCTGGCTTTATCCTGTTTGTTTATTCTGTTACCCACATTCGCACTGGCAGCACGGACAGCGCTGGCAAATGAAGAGACCCGCCAGGAACAGATCATGGCACAACGCTGCCTGACATTTGGGCTCAATAAGCTCAGAGCCGACAATCCGGGATTACATGCGAAACTGCAAACCGCCAGGCCGAACGCCAGCACCGCGGTTATTGAGCGCTTCGATGAAAATATCGGTAGCCAGCATATTGCGACCCAGGTGACGGCAAACCTCGAAACGAAGCAAGGCGCGACAGGCGAGATGATGTGTCTGTTAGAAAACGATGAGCCGCTGTTTGTTTACTTCTACAACCTGGATGAGTGATTGCTGAAAACCACCACCTTCACGAAGGGGTGGTTTTCGGGAAGGCTTAAATAAACGCGAATGCGTCGCCAAACAGGCGGTCTTCACGTGCACCACGCTCATTGCAGAACAGGTCACGGGCGATTTTTGCCATCTCAAAACGTCCGGCGATATAGATATCATGCTCCGCCAGCGTACCGAAATCCTGTAATACGGCGGTCAAAACGGTTCCGCTGCGACCACGCCAGTTCTCTTCCGGCTGCTCAACCACCGGCACCACGCGCAGGTTCGGATGATCAACGGACAATGCTTCCAGCTCGGACAGATCGTACAGGTGCTTCTCTTCGCGCCCACCCCAGTAAATGGTGATATCACGGTTCGGGTTTTGCTCAAGCGCCGTCAGCAAAATGGAACGCGCGTAGGAGAAACCGGTTCCCCCGGCAATCAGCACTAACGGACGCTCTTCATCGTCACGTAGCCAGGCGTCACCGTGCGGAAGATCCACCACAATTTCCCGGTCTTTCAGGATACGGTCCATCACCGCCATGGCGTAGAGATTTAATTCTGATGCGCCAATGTGCAGCTCGATAAAGTCGTGCTGGCTCGGCGTGGAAGCCAGAGAGAAGGGGCGTTTGTCTCGTTCATCCATCACTACCATTAAGTACTGGCCAGCGCGAAAAGAAAAAGCCGCTTCCGGCACTAAACGGACGCGATATACGGTATCGGTGATGGCGTCTACCGAGGTCACTTTACAGCTTAAGGTTGTCATGCGCTCCCTCTGTCGGGTTCATACTCGTTGTCGTAATGTCTGGCGAAAAACGGCGGCGCGTCAGGCACCTTTACCGTCACTAAAAATGGCCAGTTCATCCCAGATGGCGTCGATACGCGCCGTCACGTCAGGATCTTTCCTGATGGGGCGACCCCACTCTCGTTCGGTTTCGCCAGGCCATTTATTGGTGGCATCCAGGCCCATTTTTGAGCCAAGACCGGAAACCGGCGAGGCAAAGTCCAGGTAATCAATTGGCGTATTCTCCACCAGTACCGTGTCCCGCGCAGGGTCCATACGGGTGGTGATCGCCCAAATCACATCGTTCCAGTCACGCGCATTGACATCGTCGTCACACACAATCACGAACTTGGTGTACATAAACTGGCGCAAGAACGACCAGACGCCCATCATGACGCGTTTTGCATGACCTGCGTACTGTTTCTTCATGGTGACGACGGCAAGGCGATAAGAACAGCCCTCCGGCGGCAGATAAAAATCGACGATTTCCGGGAACTGCTTTTGCAAAATCGGGACGAACACTTCATTGAGCGCCACACCGAGCACGGCAGGTTCATCCGGCGGACGGCCGGTGTAGGTCGAATGGTAAATCGCGTCTTCACGCTGCGTAATGTGCGTGACGGTAAAGACCGGGAAGTTATCAACCTCGTTATAGTAGCCGGTATGGTCGCCATACGGCCCTTCGGGTGCCATCTCTCCAGCCTCAATATAGCCTTCCAGCACCATTTCCGCACTGGCCGGGACTTCTAAATCATTGGAGAGACATTTGACGACTTCGGTTTTGGTGCCGCGCAGTAACCCGGCAAAGGCATATTCCGACAGGGTGTCCGGAACGGGCGTCACCGCTCCCAGAATCGTCGCCGGGTCCGCACCGAGAGCTACAGAGACCGGGAAACGTTCGCCTGGATGCGCCGCACACCACTCCTGAAAATCGAGTGCGCCGCCACGATGGGACAACCAACGCATGATCAGCTTATTTTTACCAATCAGTTGCTGGCGATAAATGCCTAAATTCTGGCGCTCTTTTTGTGGTCCGCGCGTTACCGTCAACCCCCAGGTAATCAGCGGCGCGACATCATCGGGCCAGCACTGCATGATAGGGATTTTGGTGAGATCAACATCGTCGCCCTGCACCACTTTTTGCTGGCAAGGCGCACCGCGCAGCCGTTTGGTCGGCATGTTCAACACTTGTTTAAACTGGGGGAGCTTATCGAAAAGGTCACGAAAGCCTTTCGGCGGCTCCGGCTCTTTCAGAAAGGCCAGTAATTTCCCCACTTCTCGCAGGGTGCTCACCTCTTCCTGCCCCATACCTAATGCAACCCGACGTGGCGTACCGAACAAATTGCACAGCACCGGCATCGTGTACCCTTTCGGGTTTTCGAACAGTAACGCCGGTCCTCCCGCGCGCAGGGTGCGGTCGGCAATTTCAGTCATCTCCAGATGGGGATCAACCGGTAATGTAATGCGTTTTAATTCACCCTGCTGTTCAAGCAGCGTCAGAAAATCACGTAGGTCATGGTATTTCATGGGGTTTATAATGGCCTCTTGCTAAGCGCTCTATTATACGGTGTTCATCTTCACGTTGCTGTAATTTTGTTAAATCAAGGTGAAAGAGGACGGTAAGTATTGTCGCCAGTTATAATCAACTTCGCCATCGCCTTAGGCTTTTGGTATGCTTGCTCACCGAACTTTCGGAAAAGAACATTATGCAATCCTGGTATTTACTTTACTGCAAACGAGGCCAGCTCCAGCGCGCCCAGGAACATCTTCAACGCCAGGCGGTCAACTGCCTGACGCCAATGATCTCACTGGAAAAAATGGTCCGTGGTAAACGTACCACGGTGAGCGAACCGCTCTTCCCAAATTATCTGTTTGTTGAGTTCGATCCCGAGGTGATTCACACCACCACGATTAATGCGACTCGCGGCGTTAGCCACTTTGTCCGTTTTGGCGCGAGCCCGGCACAGGTTCCTTCAACGGTTATCCATCAGCTTTCCCTGTATAAACCCGAGGGCGTTACCGACCCTGAAACGCCGTACCCCGGCGATAGCGTGATCATTACCGAAGGGGCGCTGGAAGGGTTACAGGCTATCTTTAAAGAGCCGGACGGCGAAGCCCGCTCCATGCTGCTGCTTAACCTGCTGAATAAACAGGTGCTACAGAGCATCAAAAACACCGACTTCCGTAAAGTCTGATCCTGCGTTAAAGCCTGATGCCAAATAGCGTCTGCACGTTTTGATTCGTCACGTCGCTAAGCCATTGGGCATCTTCACCGCGCAACTGAGCGACACAGGCCAGAATATGCCCCAGATGCGCGGGTTCGTTACGTCTTGATGCCGGTTTTGGCGACAAATCACGCGGCAGCAAATACGGCGCATCGGTTTCTACAAACAGACGGTCTGCGGGAATATGCGGCAACACGTCGCGCAGCTCCAGTCCACGCCGTTCATCACACACCCAGCCGGTAATACCCAGATAGATACCCCGCGCCAGACACGCCTGCGCTTCGTCTAATGTGCCGGTGAAACAGTGCAGCACCGCACCGGGCAACCGGGGAAGCCAGGGATCCAGGAGCGCCAGAAAACGGTCATGGGCATCGCGACAGTGTAAAAAAACGGGCATACCACATTCTGCCGCCAGCGCCAGTTGCGCGGAAAAAGCCCGCTCCTGCTCTTCGGGGGTCGAGAAATTACGGTTGAAATCGAGCCCACACTCGCCAATTGCCACCACTTCTGGCTGGGCGGCAAGCTGGCGGAGGGCATCTGCCGTGTCCTGCGTCCAGCTACTGCTATCGTGCGGGTGTACGCCGGCGGTGGACCAGCAGCGTGGATAGTGTTTTGCCAGTTGCTGTGCCTGCAGGCTTTCATGCAGATTGGTGCCAGTCAGCAGCATGCCGCTGACACCCGCCGCCTGCGCGCGCGCCACCACATCATCACGATCTTTGGCAAACTGGGAACTGGTGAGATTCACACCGATATCAAACATACAGCGCTCCAGACAACAACCGCCCTGACGGGCGGCTGGATTTACTCTTCTGTCGTGGTTTCTTCTTCGCCTTCGCCAACCTGACGGCGTTTCCCAGTGTAGAAGCGCGCGAAAAAGACGCCCACCTCAAACAGACAGTACATAGGGATGGCCAGCAACGTCTGGGAGAAAACATCCGGCGGCGTCAGCAACATGCCCACCACAAATGCCCCTACCAGCACATAGGGGCGCTTCTGGCGCAACGATTGCGGCGTTGTTATACCCATCCAGCACAGCAGCACGATGGCGACAGGCACTTCAAACGCGACGCCAAAGGCCATAAACAGCCCCATGACAAAATTCAAATAACTGGCAATATCGGTTGAGACAAGCACGCCTTCCGGTGCCGTATGCGTCAGGAAGCCAAACGCCAGCGGGAACACCACAAAGTAGGCGAATGCCATACCGATATAGAACAGCAGCGAACTGGAAACCAGCAGCGGGATAATCAGACGGCGCTCATGTTTGTAGAGCGCCGGGGCCACAAACGCCCACACCTGATAAAGAATGACCGGTGCCGAGAGAATCAGCGACACCATGAAAGTCAATTTGATCGGCGTGAAAAAGGGCGACGCCACATCGGTTGCGATCATCGTCGCGCCCAGCGGCATCTGTTTAATCAAGGGCGCTGAAACTATCTGATAGATGTCATTGGCAAAATAAACCAGCGCCAGAAAGATCACGATAACGGCAATAATGCAGTTTAACAGGCGCTTACGTAGCTCAATCAAATGCGTGATGAGCGGTTGAGTATCATCGACAGCCATGTTCAGGATTTATCACTTGAAGAAGGGGTCGCCTCAGAAGCCGTTTTCGCTTCTGCGGCCTGAGTTACGGTTTTTTTCGCCTCCGGCGCATCCTGAATGTCAGGAGCCTGCTCCGGTGCGCTGGCCTGCGCTTCTGCCGTTGCCGGAGTGACGCCTTCGTGCTGCGCTTCGTTACCTTTCACCACCGGGTTATGGATAGTGTGCGCTTCATCGCTGGCCTTTTCCGGATCGTTTGCGGTATAGGAACGTTTCATCGACTCGGCTGCCTGGCGCAACTCATCCATTGATGCCTTTAATTCCGGCGTCAGGTTGTCCAGGCTGGCTTTCTCAACTTTCTTGAGGCTGTCCTGAAACTCCTGCAGCTTAAGCTCCTGAGTCAGTTCATTTTGCACCGTTGTCGCCAGCGAGCGCAGCGCGCGGATCCAGCCCACAATCGTACGCACCGCAACGGGTAAACGCTGCGGCCCCAGTACAACAAGGCCGATGACGAAGACTAATAGCAGTTCGCTAAAACCAATATCAAACACGAATTACACCTGTTCTTTGTCGTGACGCTTTTCGTCTTTCTTCACGTCCTCTTGCTTATCAGCAAGAGATTTAGCAGTGAAATCCGCATCCTCTGCAGATTTGTCTTTGTCTTGCTTGTCATCATCGCTCATGGCCTTTTTAAAGCCTTTGATCGATGCACCCAAATCGGAACCGATAGAACCGAGTTTTTTCGTTCCAAACAGCAGCACGACGATAACCGCAACAATCAACAACTGCCAAATACTGATACCACCCATACATAGTCCTCTGTAGGAGATGATGAAAACAAGCCACAGTATACGTTACCGTGCCTCCCAGGGGCGATGTTAAAATCAGCGAGTTTTGCGCCAACCGACAATCCAGGTTAATAAACCGATAGCCATTAACCATCCGGGGGCGAAACCCCATTCCGGGCGATTAATCAGCAACAGGGTTCCACTCAACATCAGCGTCGCGCCGATGCCAAACAGATAACGGGATTGCCCCTGACGCACATGGTTGGTCTGCAACTCGCTGGCGATCCTATCAACGCTATGCTGCAATTGCTTACCCTGCCGCAAGCTGTTGTACACCAGTTCAGGAAGCTCTGGCATTTTCTCGATCCAGAAGGGCCCTTTCTCTTTCACCGCTTTCAACAGCGCCGGTATACCCACCTGATCTTTAATCCACGACTCCAGGAATGGCTTCGCCGTTTTCCATAGATCCAGTTGTGGATAAAGCTGACGACCCACACCCTCAATATAAAGCAGGGTTTTCTGCAGCAGCACCAGTTGCGGCTGGACTTCCATATTGAAACGGCGTGCGGTGTTAAACAGGTTCAGCAGCACATGGCCAAACGATATTTCCGCCAGCGGCTTTTCAAAAATCGGTTCGCACACGGTACGAATGGCAAATTCGAAATCTTCAACGTTCGTATCCGGCGGCACCCAGCCGGAATCGACATGCAGCTCAGCCACCTTGCGGTAATCGCGGTTGAAGAAGGCGATAAAGTTTTCCGCAAGATAACGCTTATCTTCTTTGTTCAGCGACCCGACGATACCGCAGTCGATACCGATATACTGGGGGTTTTCCGGGTGTTCAAAGCTGACGAAAATATTGCCAGGATGCATATCGGCATGGAAGAAACTATCGCGGAAAACCTGGGTGAAGAACACCTGAACACCGCGCTCAGCCAACAATTTCATGTTGGTTCCGTTTTTCTCCAGTGTCGCCACATCGGAGACCGGAATGCCGTAGATGCGCTCCATCACCATCATGTTCTGGCTACAGTAGTCCGGATACACTTCGGGAATATAGAGCATCGGGCTGTTTTCAAAGTTACGTCGCAGTTGGATAGCGTTCGCCGACTCACGGAGTAAATCGAGTTCGTCGATCAACGTTTTTTCGTACTCGCGCACCACTTCTTGCGGACGCAGACGACGCCCGTCCGGCAGCAAGCGCGGCACCCAGCCAGCCAGACGGTAAATGAGTTTTAAGTCTGCTTTGATGATCGGCAGAATGTCCGGGCGGATAACTTTAATGACCACCTCTTTGCCGTTCTCTTTCAACCGCGCGGTATGAACCTGGGCAATGGAAGCGGAGGCCAGCGGCTCAATCTCGAAATCATCAAACCACGCCTCAACGGGCAGACCGCCCATCGCTTTTTCAATCTGCTGTTTGGCCAGTACGCCATCGAAAGGGGCCACTCTGTCCTGCAACATAGCCAGTTGATCGGCGATATGCGGCGGGAAGAGATCGCGTCGGGTAGAGAGCATTTGCCCGAATTTAATCCATACCGGACCTAACTCCTGTAACGCCAGGCGTAAGCGTACCCCAAGTGCTTTCTCTTTATGCCGATTGGGCATCCAGAATAGCGTGCGTCGCCAGAGTCGCAGCGGCAACGTAATACGCATGACGGGGATAAGCTCATCAAGGCCGTAACTCAAAAAGGTCTGGATGATGAAATAGAGGCGCCGAATTTCTCCTGGCGTCATTTGCCCTCCAGTTTATCCAGGCGTTTGCTGAATGCGTCCACTGCGCGTTCTACTGCGGCGGTTTCTTCCGCAAACCAAGCCACTTCCAGTGCCCCAGGCGCCAGACGCCACTCTTCGGTAAGCACTTCTGCCACATAGTTCTGCTGGCGCTCAAAGCCGTGGCGTACCAGAAACGCACCGTTACGCAGTGCTTTGCCAATCCCCTCAGCAGCCACATCGCCGGTATAAGGGGCCAGCAGTTCCGCAACATCGAATTCGGCCAGATCCATCAGCGCAACAAGATTTTGCACCACCTGAATATCGCCCTGAACTTCCAGTTCGCCCGAGCGAATTAGCGCAGTCAACTGCTGTCTGTCACGCAGCTTAGGCAAAACGCGAAGCTGGGTAATCACCGTACAATCAGCCTCGCCTTCCCACTCGCCCAGCACATCGACCTGGCGTTCACTAAAGGCCAGCACCAGTGGCGAAGCAAACTCTTTTAGCGCAATGCGCAACACTTTTCCCTGCAACCGCTGCCGGGCAGGTTTAAGCGCCCGCTCGCGATAGAAAAAGGTATTCAGCACACGCTCAACACCCGCAGTCACCAGTGGCTTAAAAGGCATGTGAACTCCTGTCAGAACTTGTAGCCACGATGCAGCGCAACAATGCCTGCGGTCATGTTGTAGTAATCGACGTTTTCAAATCCTGCGCTCTGCATCATCGCTTTCAGGGTTTCCTGATCCGGATGCATACGGATGGATTCCGCCAGATAGCGGTAACTTTCCGCATCGCTGGCTACCAGTTGCCCAATGCGCGGCAGCACGTGGAAAGAGTAGGCGTCATACACCTTGCTCAGCGGTTCAATAATCGGTTTGGAAAATTCCAGCACCAGCAGGCGTCCACCGGGTTTAAGCACGCGGTACATAGAACGCAGGGCGCTCTCTTTTTCGGTGACATTACGTAGACCAAAAGAGATGGTGATACAGTCAAACGTGTTATCCGGGAACGGCAGCGCTTCGGCATTCGCCTGGACATATTCAACGTTGCCGATAATACCGATATTGCGCAGTTTTTCGCGGCCCATTTTAAGCATGGACTCGTTAATGTCTGCCAACACTACCTGACCTGTTTCGCCGACCAGACGAGAGAATTTAGCCGTCAGGTCGCCGGTTCCCCCGGCCAAATCGAGAACTTTTTGCCCGCGACGCACGCCGCTACAGTCGATCGTAAAACGTTTCCACAAACGGTGGATGCCCATCGACATTAAGTCGTTCATGACATCGTATTTTGCGGCAACCGAGTGGAACACGTGTGCCACCATCTCGGCTTTCTGATCTTTGGCGACGGTCTGAAAACCAAAGTGCGTCGTCTCTTTTGAATCTTCCGCCATCTTAGTGCCTGCTATTGAAGAAAATGTTCGTGAAGTGTAACAGATTGGGCGAGATTGCCCTACGTTTCAACCCTCCGCTGAACAGTTCATTAAGCGTGTGTTCTATAAGCAGCGGATACGAATCGGTTGTTTTTATTGTGAACCGCAAGCGTGGCTGGTGGGCAAAATACGGATTAATCCCGCCCAGGGAAACAGCAGATAAGCAAAAGGCCGGACATGCCGGCCTTCATACGGAAGGAAATAATTACAGCAGACGGCGCGCGGCTTCTACCACGATTTTCACCGCATGGCTTTCCGTTTGCTTCATGGTCTCAGCGTTTGGAATTTCCTGCTGGGTACGGTTGACGATAACACCCGCCACCATCCCGGCACGCAGCCCCTGGCTTGAGCACATGGTCAGCAAGGTTGCGGATTCCATTTCGTAGTTCATTACGCCCATGGACTGCCACTCTTCCATAGAACCTTTGAAACGGCTCACCACGCGACCGGAGAAGGTGTCATAACGCTCCTGGCCTGGGTAGAAGGTGTCGGAAGAGGCGGTCACACCGATATGGGTGGTTGCCCCCACTTCTTTCGCCGCAGCCACCAGCGCGGTGGTGCACTCGAAGTCAGCCACAGCCGGATATTCCATCGGCGCAAAATGCAGGCTTGCACCGTCCAGACGGACGGACGCGGTGGTGACCAGTACATCACCAACATTAATATTAGGCTGAATAGCGCCTGTCGTACCGACGCGCAGGAAAGTGCGGATACCCAGTTGGGCCAGCTCTTCTACAGCGATAGAGGTTGACGGGCCGCCGATACCGGTGGAGCAGACGATGACAGCTTTGCCATCCAGTTCAGCGCGCCAGGAGGTGAACTCGCGGTGAGATGCCAGCTTAACCGGCTTATCCATCAGCGCGGCGATCTTTTCCACACGCTCAGGATCGCCAGGGACGATGGCAAGCGTAGCCCCTTGTAAATCGTTCTTGGTGAGGCCGAGATGAAAAACATCAGACTTGGACATAAAAACTCCTCTGTGATCAGGGTTAGTCAGAAGAAGCAAAACGGTACTTTACAGAAGGTATGCACGCAATTTCGTGATTGAGATCTCCATGATGTAATTTGTTTGCATAACATTTCCATAAAATAGTGATATCAATCACATTAACACATTCAGCCGTCTCGCCCTGCTCCAAAGATAGCCTTTTTCGCGCAGGATGATTTGCGCTCTGTCGGACTATAGTTAGTGGAGCGCTAAATAAAGGGTATGGAGAACGCCATGACAACCAAAACATTACCGGGCTTCGCACCGGCGGCATCACCTCACGCTTCAACCACACTGCACACCCCGGAAGACGCCATCATCGCTGGCGAAACCACCATCCCAAGCCAGGGCGATAGCATGCCTGCGTACCATGCGCGGCCTAAAAATGCCTCCGATCCCCTGCCCGTGGTGCTGGTGATTCAGGAAATCTTCGGCGTACATGAGCATATTCGCGACCTGTGCCGCCGCCTTGCGCTCGAAGGGTATCTGGCCGTCGCCCCTGAACTCTATTTTCGTCAGGGTGACCCGAATGATTTCGCGGATATTCAGACCCTTTTTGATGGGCTGGTCATGAAGGTGCCCGATGCGCAGGTGCTGGCCGACCTCGATCATGTTGCCAACTGGGCGGCACGTAATGGCGGTGATGCTCATCGACTGTTGGCGGCCGGTTTTTGCTGGGGAGGAAGGATTACCTGGCTGTACGCGGCCCATAACCCGCAATTGAAAGCCGCGGTCGCCTGGTATGGGAAACTGGTGGGACAAAAATCACTGAATTCACCAAAGCATCCGGTGGATATCGCCACCGACCTCAATGCGCCGGTCCTCGGTCTGTATGGCGCGCAGGATACGGGGATCCCGCTGGAGACGGTCGAGACCATGCGTCAGGCGTTACGCGCCGCCAACGCACACGCCGAGATCGTGGTTTATCCTGACGCCGGGCACGCCTTCAACGCCGATTATCGTCCCAGCTATCATGAAGAATCAGCCAAAGATGGCTGGCGCCGAATGCTGGACTGGTTCGCCCAGTACGGTGGCGTAGCACGCTAATACTGCCTATGCAGAGCGACGCAGGACGGTATGATCTGTGTCGCTCGCGACACGTGCATGGCTCTCGTGCCGCTTAATCACGTTCCGCCAGTGGGACTATCTGCCACTCTTGTGGCGTTTCGCCAGGCGAGATCCACATCGGCACCGCGTTCCCCACGCGATCGCCATAAGGCGTGCCGAAGGCGTGATAGCGGATCACACGGTAAACGCCAGAATGCGCCACAATTAACGGCGTATCGTATTGTTCCAGCAGGCTGTTAAGCGCATCCGTGACGCGGGTGCAAAACGTCTCCCAACTTTCACCGCCAGGCGGCGTACTTTCATACGGCGTTAACTCTGCCAGCGGACGGTTTTCCAGCTCGCCCCAGTCGCGCTCACATAAATCCGGCATAACCACATGGGCCGCACCAGGCAGCGCCAGTTCGAGGGTGCGTTGGGCCCGCTTGAGCGAACTCACCGCCACACCATTCCAGTCATAACGGCCCAGAATGGGGGCAGCGGAACGTGCCTGCTGCTCCCCTTCGTCGGTCAGCGGCACATCCGTACTCCCGCCAATCACTTTATCGCGGTTAAGCGGCGTCTCGCCGTGACGAACAAAAACAAAGGGTTTGCATATCAGTGGCATAGATCCACCCCCAACATATTCTGTGTAACGATGTGGCATTCAGGTGCGAGTTGCCAGTCCTGGATGTCCTCTACATGAGTAAACATCGGCACCAGCTTGCTGCACTTTAGCATCGACACCAACAACATTAAGGTATTGAGAGTTGGATGCACATTCCAGCGGCAAAAATCCACTTCCCCGGCCAGCCACTGTTGATGGTTAAGGCGATTCATATGACCCGTAAACAGGGTACGATGGTGGAAATCTTTGCGTCGACGCAGTTCGCCCGCCACCCCACTTTGCCCATCAGGATCTGCGGCCAGAATCAGCGATGACTGGGCGGAAAACGCCGGAAGAGTGCGCAAAAGCTGCTGTAAATCTGCCTCTACATCCTCGCGCAAACTGCCGTCATTATGCGCGGCCATTTGCCTGAGTACCTCCTGACAGGGCGCATCAAGCGCGATGTCGGTACGCCCCTCACGCGCCAGTAGCAGCGCCAGTTCCACCGCCCTGCCCGACGGCGGCACCGGACACAGCACCGGATGCGTCAGACGAGCGCGCAATTTATCCCACTGCTGGCGTTGTGAAACGTTATAGAGCCCGTACGACGCATCCACCAGCGCAATCTGCGCAGGCGGCGGTGCATCAAAGCGAAACAGCGCCGATTCCATGCTGATATCGCCGCTATAAAACAGGCCGCCGGCCACATTAAGATGAAACCACACCCCGCCCCAGGCGTGTCCGCAACTGCCCGTCGTCACCGTAATGTCGCCCAACTGGAATTGTCCGCGTACCGCAATGGGGTGAACGTTGTGCCCTGCGGGTAATGATTGTGCGGTGGTCTGCGTACAATAGACCGGGATGTGCGGCGCAAGACGATACAAACCGCCAATATGATCGACATGATCATGGCTAAGCAGGATCGCATCGATCTTTTCCGGCACTGGCCAGAGTTCCGTATGCGGATCCAGCGCACCGCCTGCATCCAGCAAAATACGTTGCCGGGGCGTGGAAACCAGAATCGCTGCGGGGGCTTTATGTCCCGCCCCACTGATAATCTCAATTTGTACCGTCACGCCGCCTCCAGGCACCATCCTTGTAACAGGCGCACACCTGCGCTCTGCTGTTCACGCAATGGCAAATGGTGGAAGGCGCTTAACCGCTGCCCATCCGGCAGACGCAGTTCCAGCAGGTAGCGTTCTCCCTGGAAAATGCAGCTTTCCACCGTTGCTTGCAACCCGCTATCACTCACCATGACATGCTCCGGGCGAACTAACACCTGCTGGCGCGGCTGTGTATTGTCGGGGGCAAGACCGTCATGCAGTTGCACGCTATCCAGTTGTGCTTGCGGATACTGGGTTGCCAGCGACAGAATGCTGCCTTTACCGATAAACCCCGCCACCCAGGCATTTTGTGGATGCTGATAGAGCGTCTGCGGCGCCCCCCACTGCATTAATTCTCCCTGATGCATCACCGCAATGTGGCTGGCCAGCGCCATCGCCTCGGCCTGATCGTGGGTAACATAGACAAAAGTCGCCCCGGTACGGCGGTGAAACTCGCGAAACGTCTGCTCCATGGTGGCGCGCAGATGACGGTCGAGGTTCGCCAGCGGTTCATCGAGCAACACCACTTCCGGCTCCGACACCAGGCAACGGGCCAGCGCTACGCGTTGGCGTTGACCGCCGCTAAGCTCCTGCGGCGAGCGCCCGGCATAAGCGCCCAGCTCCACCACATCCAGCGCTTCCATCACCCGCTTCTGGCGCGCAGCGCCATTCACTTTGCGCAATTTCAGCGGATAACCCACGTTTTCCGCCACTGTCATATGCGGCCAGAGGGCATAAGACTGAAATACCATCCCCATATCGCGGGTTTCCGGCGGCATATGCACCCGCGAGTCCGCCAGCAGGCGATCCCCCAGCAACAAGCGCCCGGAAGAGAGGTGCTCAAGTCCGGCAAGAATACGCAGCGTGGTGGTTTTGCCACAGCCGCTCGGCCCCAGCAGTGCGGTGAAGGCCCCTTCGGGAATGGTCAGACTCAGATCCCGTACCACGGCCTGCTCTCCAAACACCTTGTTTAGCCGTTCCAGTATTAGCTCTGCCACGGGATAACTCCTTTGGGTAAATACTTGCCGAGACTACTCAGCAATAACATGACGCAGGCCACCAGCCCCACGACTAACACGGAGATCGCCGAGGCCAGCACCTTGTTGCCGCTTTCGTCGAGATTAAAAATCACCACCCCGAGCGTCTCTTTACCGGCACTCCACAACAGCGCGGAAACGGTCAGCTCGTTGACGGCAGTCAGAAAGACCAGCAGCGCCCCGGCAAATGCGGCAGGGGCCAGCAGCGGCAACACAATATTGCGCAGACGCTGCGAAAAATTCGCCCCGGCCAGACTGGCCGCCTCTTCCATCGCCGGGTCAAGCTGCAACATGCTGTTATGCACCGGCTTTAGGCAGACCGTCAGAAAACGGGCAAGATAAGCGAGGAAAATGATGGTCAGCGTCCCACTCAGGCTGATACCCACCAGCGGCAGCGGACGGGCAAACAGCAAAATAAAGGCAATCGCCAGCACCACGCCCGGCAGGGTGTAGGGAATATCGATGACGCTATATAACCACCGCAGCGGACGGCTGGGATAGCGCACCAGTAGCCACGCCAGTGGCAGACACAGCAACATCAGCACCAGCGAGGCGCTCACGGAGAGCGAGATACTGTTAGTGAGTGCTCGCCAGGTAGCGCTCTGGTTATCAAACATCGCTCGCCAGGCGGCAAAGGTCAGGGTATCGGCATTCAGCGGCACGCCCAGCGTGGGTACCAGCGACGTTGCAATCAGCGCCAGCAGCGGTGCCAGCAGGATGGCGCACAACACCATTCCCAGCAGCACCTCAGTTGCCAGTCGCCATTTACCTAACTCAAAACTGAGCGCCCGCCCGGCCATCCCGATAAGCGGCAGCGCGTGACGACGCTGCATATATCCCTGCAAGGTCACGATACCAATGGCGAGCACGCCCATCAGCACAGACAGCGCCGCGACGTCGTTTAACATCGACGGACCAAAGCTGGAGAGCGTCTGGTAAATCTGAATCGGCAGTACAAAATAGGAAATGGGTATCCCGAGCATGGCGGGAATACCGAAGTTACCCAGCGCGGAGACAAATGCAATCGCCGCACCGGCCCACAGCGCGGTGCGGCACAGCGGCAATACGATATCGATAAACACCCGCCACAACGAGGCGCCATTCAGCCGCGCGGCTTCAATTTGCTCTTTTGGCAGACACTGTAGCTGCGTGCGCAGAGCCAGAAAGACCAGCGGCGCATGCTGGATCCCCAGCAATAGCGCGATGCCTTTCGGCGAGTAAAGGGGATTGGTACTGCCAAACCCCGGCGCGAGCCCAATACTGTTGAGCAAAATGCTGCTGGGGCCAAACAATTGTAACCAACTCAGGGCGGTGACCTGCGGGGGGATCATCATTGGCAGCATAAACAGGAAGACCCAAATCTGCTTGCCACGAATATTGGTCAGGGCCAGGCAAAAGGCGAAAAAACTGCCCAACAGCAGCGACAGCACCGTACCTAACCCGCTGGTATACAGGCTATTGTAGAGCGCAACCCAGGTGGATTCATTGCTCAACACGCGCCACAGGCTACTGTTGCTACCTTGCTGCCAGTCAAAGAGGGCGGAAATAAGCAGTCGCAGGCTGGGCAGCAGACTCAGCAAGGCGATCAGCGCGAGTAAAAGCCACAGCAGCCCTTTCGGCGGGCTGCTGGCGGTAGATTGGTGCAGTGTCATGTCCGTCATGACTTAGCGGTTTCCGAACAGATCGGCAAAACGCTTTTTGTTTGCTTCGGTATCAGCCAGCGCTTTTGCCGGGTCGTATGGCATCAGTTTAATGGTGTCACGCGCCGGGAAGCCCTGAGGTACTGGTAAGCTGGCGTCTGCCGTCAGGTAGCCCTGTTTGAGAACCAGCTTCTGCCCGTCTGCGGAGAGGACAAAATCGATGAAAGCTTTCGCATCCTCAGGGTTTTTCGCCCCTTTCATCATGGCGACCGGTTCGGTCACGATGCTGACGCCCTCTTTCGGGAAAACGAACTCAATCGGCGCGCCTTTGGCTTTTTCACGGATCGCCATGTAATCCACCAGTACGCCGTAGGCTTTACTGCCAGAGGTGATGGCGCTCATCACGCCGCCATTACCACTCTGCGGCATCGCGCCGTTCTCTTTCAGTTTCTCGTAATACTGCCAGCCGAGCTGCGGGTCATTCATTAACGTCGCCATATGAATCTGCGCGGCGCCGGAATAGAGCGGGCTTGGCAAGGTGGTCATATTTTTCAGTTCAGGCTTGAGCAGATCCTGCCAGGACTCCGGCTTTACCGGGGCTTTGCTGTGGTACGCAATGCCGGTAGTGATAAGTTTCGTGCCGTAGTAGTAGCCGTCTTTATCATAGAGTTGAGCATCGTAGCGGCTGGCCTGCGGTGATTTGTAGGCCGCCAGCAGATTTTGCTGTTTCAGGGATTCCATCGACACGCTGTCGGCGATGAGTAAGACATCCGGGCTGGCGCCACCGGCTGAAATTTCAGCCTGCAGGCGGGCAATCAGCTTTGCGGTTCCATCGCGAATCCATTTTACTTCGACATCCGGGTGCGCCTGCTCAAACGCACTCACCGTCATTTGCGCATCTTCGGTTGGCTGGCTGGTGTAGAGCGTCAGAGTGGATTTCGCGAAAGCGGTGCCACTCAGGAAAGCCAGCAATGCCGCTGCCAGCGCAATTTTCTTACTCATGGTTTCGTCCCCCTGGTTTTCGTTGTGACGATTAAAACAGGGGAATCTGACAGAAATATGACCCGTTTTTTTCGTAGTAATAATTTCATATTCGCGGGCTAGCATGAGCGCAAATCCCCTCTGCCGGAGGCAAATATGACTCCAGAAGCACGTCGCAGCGCAATTGTCGCCATCGTGACAGAGCACGGTGAGAGTAGCATTGAACAACTGGCGCACTATTTCGGCGTCTCGCTGCAAACAGTACGCAGCGATTTGCGCGAACTCACCGCGCAAGGGCTGTTATTGCGCCGTCATGGCATGGTTGCCCCTTTCGCGCGCGAAAATATTGGTTATCAACAGCGCGAGATCGTCAACGTCATCGGTAAGCGCTGGATTGGTGAACGGGTCGCACAGTTGCTCAGCCAAGCGCAAAGCTGCTTTCTCGGCACTGGCACCACCGTGGAAATGGTAGCGCGCGCCCTGCCGGACGATATCCGTCTGGCGGTGTGTACCAATAATCTGCACGCCGCCACACCGCTAAGTCTGCTTCCTGGCTGCGAACTGACCGTCGCGGGTGGTCGCGTGCGTAAGCGCGATCTGGATGTGATCGGCAGTGACGCCCTGACCTTCTTTCGCCGCTATCGTGTCGATATTGGGGTGGTGTCCGTTGGCGGAATTGGCGAAGAGGGCGAGCTATACGATTTCAACGATGAAGAGGTGGTGGCACGTCAGGCGCTGGTCGCCAGTGCGGAAGTCAATGTTCTGGTGGTCGATAGCACCAAGTTTGGCCGCCGGGCGATGTGCCGCAACGGTGATATCGGCGATTTCCATTATGTGGTGAGCGACAGAGCCCCCACCGGCCCCCAGCGCGACCTGCTGGCACAGCGCCGCACGCAGTGGCTGTGTCGGGAAGAATAAAATAGCCTATTCAGGCTGTATCCTTTTATATATTGAAAATAAAGAGATCGCGCAATTCGTGATCTCTGCGGGTCGTAAATAAAAATTATTACATATATAAAAAACATTTCAACCAAACCATTAAATTACGTCAGGATGACGTTTGCTTTCTTCACATCAATACGATTAAAGGATGACTCATGCCCACCCACATAGTAAGCACAAGGATTCGTTCTAATGTCCCCCCGATTATATTCTGTATGATTTATTGATTTATCGAATGGATGCGCAACGCAATAAGCGTATTCTTGTCGATGTAACGCAACAAAATATACAGAGTAATTATGAAACACAACAGCACATTACTCAGGAAACATCAGATCCGGGCGCCACTATTTATATAATGGAAGTCACTCTGTATCGGCAAAACATGCTAGAAACTCGGCGCATAACCCCCACGCCCTTTAATAAAATGTATACCTTAGCGGAATTGAGTTCTGGTCGCGCATGGTCCCCTATTAAACGTGAAAATCCGTGTTATTTTGAGACGAGGGAACAAACGCGCCTGGTAAAACCCGGTGAGGAAAACATACAGGCCGTTCAGATTTCGAGCCCCGAACGCCCCTTTATTGCTAAAGAGTACCCTATTGGCCATGACCTTGATCCCTTCGAGCGCAGTATTATTAGAGAGCAGATAACCACGCGATTTAATCAGCTGGATTATCCTAACCAAGGGTGGGGAAGTTTGTGCGGTCCAGCCGCATTTTTCTATTGTATGCAAATGGACAGACCCGATGTCTACGCGCAGGCAGCACGTGAACTGTGGTGCTGGGGCAAAACCAAAATTGGCGAATTAGAAATTACGCCGGGAGAGGGGTGTTGTCGACCTTCCGGAAATTTTTATAACCACAAACGGAATCCTCCTACCCCGCTAATTTCAGGTGTCGACTGGATAACCCTCGCCAGCCTCAGAGATTCGGAAAACGCGATAATTAACTACGATGCCGTCGATTGCCCTGCCGCCGGGGTCACCATGTGGCAGACTCTGGCAGAGTGGTTCCAAAAAGCGGGTTATGAACTTGTATTCTGCAATGCAGGTATCACCCGGGGCAGTGTGGAAGATATTCGTCTTTTTAATGATTACGTCAACAGAGGGTACAAAGTCGTCACGCTGGTCGCTGGCGGATTGTTAGAAGGCAACGATTCAATTTTAACTATGCCAAATCATTGGATCGTATGGGACAGTCAGCTAACGCAAAATGACAGAGACGAAATTTCCTTGGCACTTTTCTCATGGGGAAATGTAAAAAATCATATTAAAACAGACATGACTATCCACCGCTTTCTCAATCGTTTCTTCGGAGGCATGGTTTTTAAACCATTAAAATAAAATGCGAAGGATTTTATTTTCTGTTTTAACATTAACTCTAACTGCTTGCAGCATGAGTGTTAAGGTGTCACCTAAAAATTCGCAATTGAGCGATGCCCAAGTAGGCAAACAATATTTCTCCCGGATAGAAATAACCGGAGGACGGGTCACTGAAAATGGTCTTCCTGGTGAAATAACGCCGAAAGATAATGGACTTTACCTTAAATCATGTGAACCGTTATCCGTTACAAAAAATAACTGTATTCAGATAACAGGTATACCCGAAAAAACAGGCACCATCCGAGTTACGGTGGCAGGGGGCGTTTATGGCACTATGTTCGAGAGTGCGAATAGATTCTACAAAACTTACACTATTAACGTTCTGGACCATTAAAATACACATTCAAAAGATGAATAGCAGAAACATTCGTTATAAACATAACTCAAGGATGAATTAACACATGGATAAAGTCTTCATATTGATGATGACGGTATGTTTGACATCATGCGGCCAACATTTTTCTTTCTTACCAGAAAACCCCAGGTTACATGATGCCGTAGTACATCAGCCTTACTCGGCGAAAATCACTATTTTCGGCGCCCCTGTTGTTAGCCCCGGCATAGTATTACGTCTTAATCCAGAGGATACGGGACTTACTATAAAATATTGCCAGATCCCAGAGTGGCGAATGTCAGACAAAACATCAGACACTCGCGATCTGAATTGCATTCAGGTGCAAGGCACACCCGTCAAAACAGGGGTTGTCACCTTCCTGGTTGCGGGAGGTGGCTACGCACATATGTTCGAAAGTTCAAAGGAATTTGAAAAAACCTACACCATTAATGTTCTGGATCATCAACATATATATTCAGAAGATGAATAGAATAACTATTCGCTATAGGCATAACTCAAGGATGAATTAACACATGGATAAAATCTTTATATTGATGATGACGATATTTTTGACATCATGCAGCCAACATTTTTCTTTCTTACCAGAAAACCCCAGGTTACATGATGCCGTAGTACATCAGCCTTACTCGGCAAAAATCACTATTTTCGGTGCCAGTGTTGCTGGCTCCGGCAATTCATTACGTCTTAACCCAGTAAATACGGGTCTTACCATCAAATATTGCCAGATCCCAGAGTGGCGAATGTCAGACAAAACAACAGACACCCGTGATCTAAATTGCATTCAGGTGCAAGGCACACCCGTCAAAACAGGGGTTGTCACCTTCCTGGTTGCGGGAGGTGGCTACGCGCATATGTTTGAAAGCTCAACGAGATTTAAGAAAACCTACACCATTAACATCGTCGATCCGAAAAACAAGTAAAAAGCGATCGCAAGGGCGATCGCTTTTCATTATGAACCACCCACTTCTTACGCCTGACGCAGGTTCTGCGCGGCTTTCACCATATTTGCCAGGGCGCTTCGGGTTTCCGGCCAGCCGCGGGTTTTCAGGCCACAGTCCGGGTTCACCCACAGGCGCTCAGCCGGGATACGCCGGGCGGCTTTAGCCAGCAGCGCTTCAATCCACTCCACGCTCGGTACGTTCGGCGAGTGAATGTCATACACGCCCGGTCCGATTTCGTTCGGGTATTCAAACTCTTCGAACGACTCCAGCAATTCCATATCCGAGCGCGAGGTCTCAATGGTGATCACGTCTGCGTCCAGGGCAGCAATGGAGTCCATGATGTCGTTAAACTCGCAATAACACATGTGGGTGTGAATCTGGGTTTCATCCCTCGCCACGGCCGCACTGATGCGAAAAGCTTCCACGCCCCACTCCAGATACGCATCCCAGTCGCGGCGACGCAGCGGCAGACCTTCACGCAGGGCCGGCTCGTCAATCTGGATGATGCCGATACCGGCGGCTTCCAGATCTGCGACTTCGTCACGCAGCGCCAGCGCAATTTGTTTGGCGATAGTTTCACGGCTCACATCTTCACGCGGGAAGGACCAGCACAGGATAGTCACTGGCCCCGTCAGCATCCCTTTTACCGGCTTACTGGTCAGGGACTGGGCATACTTCGCCCACTCCACGGTAATCGCTTCCGGGCGGCTGACATCGCCAATGACCACCGGTGGCTTCACGCAGCGGGAGCCGTAACTCTGCACCCAGCCGTTCTGGGTAAAGACAAAGCCGTCGAGATGCTCGCCAAAGTATTCCACCATGTCATTACGCTCGGCTTCACCGTGGACCAGCACGTCCAGCCCTAAACGCTCCTGCTCCACAATCGCCTGCCTGATGTGTTCAGCGATACCGGTACGGTAGTTGTTGGCATCCAGATTGCCTTTTTTGAAGTCCAGTCGTAGACCACGGATCTCGGTGGTCTGCGGGAATGAACCGATGGTCGTCGTCGGCCATGCGGGCAGGTTAAAGCGGGCACGCTGTGCTTTGGCGCGGACTTCATAAGTGCTGGTGCGCTGGCTGTCTTCTGCGGTGATGGCCGCCAGACGCTGCGAAACGGCGGTATTGTGCACACGGGTGGAGTGGCGGCGCGCCTGAATCGGGGCGCTCCAGGCCTCAATTGCAGCGGTATCACCGCTGTTCAGCGCATCGCGCAGCAGCGCCAGTTCTTCACATTTTTGCAGGGCGAAGGCAAACCAGCTCTTCACTTCCGCATCCAGACGCGTCTCCACGTTCAAATCGATCGGGCTGTGCAGCAGGGAACATGAAGAGGCCACCCACAGCGGGCGCTTCCCTGCCACTCCTTTAATCTGTGCATATTTTGCGCTCAGATCGGCACGCCAGACGTTACGGCCATTCACCAGCCCTGCCGAGAGCAGCCAGTCAGCGGGCAGGCGCTTGTGCAATTCGGCAACGTCATCTTTACCGTGGACCAGGTCAACGTGCAGCCCCTGTACCGGTAGCGCGGTGAGGGTGTCGAGGTTCGGTGTTACACCTTCAAAATAGGTGGTCAGCAGCAGTTTCACCTGGCCCGCGAGTGCCTCGTAAGCCGGCTTGAAGGCATCCAGCCAAACCTGGGGCAGATCCAGTACCAACGCAGGTTCGTCGATTTGTACCCACTCGACGCCGCGTTTCGCCAGTTCAGCCAGCACCTGTTTGTAGACCGGCAGAATGTCATTAAGCAGGCTCAGGCGGTCAAACTGCTCACCTTTCACTTTGCCCAGCCACAGGTACGTCACCGGCCCCAGCAGGACAGGTTTCACCTTGTGGCCCAGCGCCAGTGCTTCGTCCACTTCATCCAGCAACTGCGTCCAGGTCAGTTTGAACGGCAGGCCTTTGGTGAACTCCGGCACCATATAGTGATAATTGGTGTTAAACCATTTGGTCATTTCTGCCGCTGCCGCGGGTTCGCCGGTCGGTGCGCGGCCACGGCCAATACGGAACAGGGTGTCGATATCAACGGAGCCGTCGCTGTTCTGATGACGAGCCGGGACGTTGCCAAGCATCAGGCTGGTGGTCAGAACATGGTCGTACCAGGCGAAATCCCCCACCGGCAGCAGGTCGATGCCCGCCGCTTTTTGCTGCTCCCAGTGACGCGCACGCAGTTCGCGCCCTGTCGCCAGCAATGCGTCACGGGATGAGTTACCCGCCCAGTAACTTTCTTGCGCTTTTTTCAGTTCGCGACGCAGGCCAACGCGAGGGAAACCGAGGGTGTGGTTAATAATTGTCATTTTTTGAGCCTCATAATTTCAATCCGAAAGATTTCGGGAAGGCGGCAAGCTTGCTCATCCCCAGGAGCTTACTGAGGTAAGTGACTGGGTTGAGGAAGTGCGGCCAACGCACCATAAATTCGAAAGATAAAGGATTTAGCCATCCAGATGTTTACACATCCATATTTGGCGGTTACTGTATATTCCTCAAGCGCAAATTTGTCATGCCGAAGTGAAGGACTTTCATGATCGAAATTAAACATCTGAAAACGCTACAAGCGTTACGGAACTGCGGGTCGCTGGCTGCGGCAGCGGCGGCATTGCATCAGACGCAATCCGCACTTTCCCACCAGTTCAGCGATCTGGAACAGCGCCTTGGCTTTCGACTCTTTGTGCGCAAAAGCCAGCCTTTACGCTTTACGCCGCAGGGGGAAATCCTGCTGCAACTGGCCAATCAGGTGCTGCCGCAAATCAGTAGCGCACTGCAGGCCTGCAATGAACCACAGCAGACCCACCTGCGTATCGCGATTGAATGCCATAGCTGTATTCAGTGGCTGACGCCGGCGCTGGAAAGTTTTCGCACCCAATGGCCGCATGTCGAGATGGATTTCAAATCGGGCGTTACCTTCGACCCACAGCCCGCACTCCAGCAGGGCGAGCTGGATCTGGTGATGACCTCGGACATTCTGCCGCGCAGTGGCTTGCACTATTCGCCGATGTTCGATTTTGAAGTACGGCTGGTGCTTTCACCGGAGAGCCCGCTGGCCTCACGCACACGGATCACCCCGGAAGATATCGCCACCGAGACACTGCTTATTTATCCTGTGCAGCGTAGCCGCCTGGATATCTGGCGCCATTTCCTGCAACCGGCAGGCATCAGCCCGCAGCTTAAAAGCGTGGACAATACGTTGCTGTTGATTCAGATGGTCGCGGCGCGGATGGGCATTGCCGCCCTGCCGCACTGGGTGGTGGAAAGTTTTGAACGCCAGGGTCTGGTGGTGACCAAAACCCTGGGTGAGGGATTATGGAGCCGGTTGTACGCTGCCGTGCGCGATGGCGAGCAGCGCCAGCCGGTCACCGAGGCATTTATTCGCTCAGCGCGGAACCACGCCTGCGACCATCTGCCGTTTGTGCGGAGCGCGGAGCGACCCAGCGCCGATGCACCCATAGTGAGGCCAGTATCACCGTCCCACCAATGATAAAACTCGGCCAGTGCGGCTGCTCCTGCCAGATGGCAAGGTTCACCAGCAGCCCGGCCGGGACATGCACATTGTTCATGATGCCAAGCGTACCGGCGTCCACCTGCGTCGCCCCGTAGTTCCACATAAAGTAACCCAGCCCGGACGCCACGATACCCAGCCACACCAGGATGCCCCATTGCAGGTTGGTGGTCGGCAGTTTTTGCGGGTTACCCAACAGGAACCAGGCGATAACAGCAACGATAGCGGCGCCAAGATAGAACCAGGCAAACGCGTTGTGCTGTGGCATCGGGCGCGTTTCCATCAGGCGTTTATAACCCACCATACCAATCGCAAAACTGATATTGGCGAGTTGCACAAACATCAGGCCCGTCCAGAAGTGATCGCTGACTTTGTCGTAACGGATAATCGCTGCGCCAACCACCGCCAGTAGCGCGCTCAGGGCGTAGCCCCACCGTAAACGACGCTTGCTGAGAAGATCATAAATCAGCGTGATGTAAAGCGGCGTCAAAACAGTGAATAACAGGAATTCCGATACGCTCAAATAGACATACGCACGGAAGCTGAACAGGTACATGATGCCAAGCTGCATCGCACCCACCAGCATGTAGAGCAGGATCGTTTTAAGCGTTTGTCCACGGGTGCGCAGGAACGGTAGGAAGACCAGAGCCGCCAGCCCCACGCGCATCAGCACTGAAAAATAGCTGTCGACGTGCCCGGCAAGGTACTCGCCAATCAGACTAAAGGAAAAAGCCCACAGGATCGTGGTGATGATGAGTAACGCCACAATGAATGTCTCTCAAAATAAGGAACACTCATTGTAGCGGAGTATCAGGTTGACAACTGGTCAATAAATGACCTATTCATCAGCTCAAATACAATTTACGCAGGTAATTCGGCACGGCGTTGTCGGCGTTGGTGCCAATGACTTCCAGCTCCGGATGCAAATCCTTCAGACGCTGATGCGCGTTGCCCATAATGCACCCTTTACCGGCCATGGAGAGCATTTCCGCATCGTTCATGCCATCACCAAACGCGATGCACTCTTTGAGACTGTAACCAAGTGCCTTCGAAACGGCTTCCAGCGCGTGTCCTTTCGACACACCGCCAGCCATAACCTCCAGACAGGTCAGCGTCGAGAAACTGACGTTCACGCGATCGCCCCAACGGGCATTAATCGCCTGCTCAAGCGGCAGCAACTGCTCATGCTTTTCGCAGGTGAAGAAAACTTTGCTGATGCCTTCAGGCTCCAGCAAGCCTGGCTCATACAGGGAATACTGGAAAATCGCCTCTTTGAAGAAACGCATTTCATCCGGGCGGTGGCGGTTCATAAACCATTCATCATCGCGATACACATTGGTGACGATGTCCGGGTTGTTATGCACCACGCCAAACAGATCGCTGGCAATATCCCGATCCAGGTTATGTGTGAACACCAGATTGCCATCGGTATCGTGAACCCGCGCACCGTTCGAGGTGATCATGTACGCCTTGATCCCCAGGTTATCGCGGATTTGCCCGACATCCACGTGGTGGCGGCCCGTCGCAAAAACGAAGTTCACTCCGCGCTCGGTGAGCAGCTTCAACGTTTCTTTCGCGTAAGGGGAGAGTGTATGGTCGGGGGAGAGCAATGTGCCGTCTAAATCAGACGCAACAACCTGATACATAGGAAACGTTAACCTCAATAATTCATTAGTTATACCGATCGAAAAAATCGACGATGGCGTTGAGCGCGACTGAGCGCATAGCGTCCTCTTCAAAGAGGATCTCATGGTACGCGCCCTTGATGACAAGCGGCTTCCCCCCTTCACAGGGGTGGCCCGCCGCGGCGCGCATTTCACAAAAGCGATCGTGCATGCGGTTATCTACAACACGCTCTTCTTCTGCCTGAATAATTAACATGGGCGATGTGTCTGATGCGGCCCCGGCCAGCACCTGCTCACCGGCCAGGATGCCTTCCCGCACCCAGTGCCAGGTTGGGCCTCCCACGCGCAGTTCAGGATCGTCGGCGTAGAAACGCAGATTGCGCCGGTAACGCTCGCGGCTGTGGGTCAGCGTGTTAATGGCAAAGGGCAGCGCATGCCAGCGACCGGTGCCAATGGCGTAATTCTCGCGAATACGCGGGTAGCCTTCCGCCCAGTCCAGCAGCGGGCGCACCATCCAGTCCGGCAGGTGGATAATAATGCCGAACATCGGCGCGCACAGCGCAATAGCATCACAGTTGGCTTGTGGGTAACGTTGCACGAAGAGCGTGGCAATCGCGCCCCCCATTGAGTGCGCCAGAATGTAACGCTTGCGCCACGGACCCGGAGCGACTTCTTGCTCCCAGAACGCCGTAAGATCATCGACATAATCACTGAAATTGACCACATGGCCGCGATGAGAATCTTCCAGCAAACGACCGGAACGCCCCTGACCGCGGTGGTCGATGATGAGCACATCAAAGCCGAGATGGAAGAGGTCATATGCCAGTTCAGCATACTTCACATAGCTTTCAATTCGACCAGGGCAAACCACGATAACCCTGTCATGCCTGGCGGCATGGAAACGGACAAAACGCACCGGGACATTGTCTACACCGGTAAATTCTGCCTCTTCTCGTTGACGCCAGAAGTCGGTTAACGGGCCTGTGGCAAAGGCGGCAAACGCGCTTTCTCTGGTTTCCCACTCCTTGTTTTGCCGGTACATTGGCTACGCCCTCACTTGCGCGACAAAAACGTTTTTGTGACCTGTAGCTAATTCCGCTAACAATAGCGTATTGTGGCATAAAAACAGACAATCAGGGAGTTTCTCATGACCTTCGAGTGGTGGTTCGCTTATCTGCTGACATCGATCATTCTCAGCCTGTCGCCCGGCTCCGGCGCGATTAATACCATGACCACCTCGATAAGCCACGGTTATCGCGGCGCTGCGGCGTCCATTGCCGGGCTACAAACCGGCTTAGGCATCCATATTGTGCTGGTCGGCGTGGGTCTGGGTACCCTCTTCTCGCGCTCGGTACTGGCGTTTGAAGTGCTGAAATGGGCCGGGGCCGCCTATCTGATTTGGCTTGGTATTCAGCAGTGGCGCGCCGCGGGCGCGATCGACCTCAATACTCTGGCGCATACGCAATCGCGTACACGGCTGTTTAAACGCGCGGTTTTCGTCAACCTGACGAACCCCAAAAGCATCGTCTTTCTCGCCGCGCTGTTCCCGCAATTTATTGCGCCCAATGAGCCACAGGTGATGCAGTACGTGGTGCTCGGCGTGACCACTATCGTCGTGGATATTATCGTGATGATTGGCTATGCGACGCTGGCGCAACGTATTGCCGCCTGGATTAAGGGCCCGCGTCAGTTGAAGGCGCTAAACAGGGTGTTTGGTTCGTTGTTTATGTTGGTGGGAGCGCTGCTGGCATCGGCAAGGCATGCCTGAGTTCGGTGTCGCCCCGGATGCGGCGTGAACGCCTTATCCGGGCTAACACGTAGCCCCGGTCAGCGGCAGCGCCTCCGGGATAAACATTAACGCGAAATGATCAAATGGATACCGAAACCGGCGAACAGCGCACCGGCAAAACCGTCAATCCACTTCGCCAGACGCTGATAACCACGGCGCATCGCTGGTAAGGCAAACAAACTTGCCACGACGGTGAACCAGGCGAAAGTTTCCAGCGTGATCAGCATAAAGATCCCCCAGCGCGCCCCTGCCCCCACGCTGTCGCCGACAAACAGTGAGAACACCGAACCGAAGTAGATGATCGCTTTCGGATTGGCGAGGTTCGTTAATAGCCCCTTCATAAAGCTTCGACCACTGCTGGTTGCCAGTTCAATCTGCGGCGCACCGGCTTTGTTCTCTTCTTTTTTCAGCGCACCACGCAGCATCTGGTAACCCATCCAGCACAGGTACAGGCCGCCGCCGACCATAATGATACTGTGCAGCCAGGCCATTTTTTCAAGGATCAGGTTAAGACCGAGCAGTGCAACGCCTGCCCACACCATCACGCCTGTGGTAATGCCGAGCACGCCCATCATCGCCTCTTTGCGGGAGCGGCTGACGGCGGTTTGCGACACAAAGAAGAAGTCCGGGCCGGGGCTCATTAACGCCACAATGTGCACCAGGGCAACGGTGAGAAACAGCATTAACATGGTTAACTCGCGGAAAAATAATAAAGTGGGTTACTATCCTGACACTTTTTCTCTGTGCTGGCTACTCGTCATCATCGCCATCCACATGGGCACGAATCAGCGCCATAAACTCCTGACCAAAGCGCTCAAGTTTACGTACGCCTACGCCGTTAACCCCGAGCATTTCACCTGGCGTAATGGGCATCTGTTCGGCCATTTCAATCAGCGTTGCGTCGTTGAAGACCACATACGGCGGCACGTTGTTTTCATCGGCAATCGCTTTACGTAATTTGCGCAGCTTAGCGAAGAGTTTGCGATCATAGTTGCCGACTGCCGCCTTCTGCATCACCCGGGATTTCAGCGCGACCACACGCGGCACGGCGAGTTGCAACGGAACCTCGCCACGCAGCACCGGACGCGCGGCATCCGTCATCTGTAACGATGAATGCTGGGCAATGTTCTGCGTGACCAGCCCCAAATGAATAAGCTGGCGAATCACGCTTACCCAATGCTCATGGCTTTTTTCCCGGCCCATGCCGTAGACCTTAAGCTTATCGTGGCCGAGTTCACGGATACGTTGGTTATTCGCCCCACGGATCACCTCAACCACATAGCCCATCCCGAAACGCTGATTGACGCGACCAATGGTCGAGAGCGCAATTTGCGCATCCTTCAGGCCATCATACTGTTTCGGCGGATCAAGGCAGATATCGCAGTTACCGCAGGCTTCCTGACGCCCTTCGCCAAAGTAATTGAGCAAGACCAGACGGCGGCAGGTTTGCGCTTCCGCAAACGCCCCCATCGCATTGAGCTTATGACGCTCAATATCCTGCAATTGCCCGGCCGGTTTTTCTTCAAGGCAACGGCGCAGCCAGGCCATGTCTTCCGGCGCGTAGAACAGCATCGCCTCGGCGGGCAGGCCATCACGCCCGGCACGGCCGGTTTCCTGATAGTAAGACTCGATATTACGCGGAATATCGAAGTGAACCACAAATCGCACGTTGGGTTTGTTAATCCCCATGCCAAATGCGACGGTCGCGACCACGATTTGCAGATCATCGCGCTGGAATTTCTCCTGCACGCTGGCGCGCACCGCGTTTTCCAGCCCGGCATGATATGCCGCGGCGCTAAAACCCCGGCTTTGCAGGCGAGCGGCGGTGTCTTCCACCTTCGCCCGGCTATTGCAGTAAATAATTCCGGACTTACCGCGCTGGTCATGTACATAGCGTAAAAGCTGATCGAGCGGTTTGAATTTCTCCATCAGCATGTAGCGGATATTGGGCCGGTCAAAACTGCTGATCTGAATCAGCGGGTCGTTCAGCCCCAGAAGACGTTCAATATCGCGACGGGTGGTGTCATCCGCCGTGGCGGTCAATGCCATAAAAGGCACAGACGGCAGATACTGACGAAGCTGGCCCAGTGCGGCATATTCCGGGCGGAAATCATGACCCCACTGGGAGATACAGTGCGCTTCATCCACCGCCAGAAGTACCGGGTTCCAGTGCGTCAGTTGCTCAAGAAAGTTATCAAGCATCAGCCGCTCAGGAGCGATATACAGCAGACGGATTTGTCCGGTGCGGCAGCCAGCCATCACCTCAAGCTGTTGTTCACGACTTTGTGTTGAGTTCAGACAGGCCGCAGCAACGCCGTTCGCCAGTAACTGATCAACCTGATCTTTCATCAGGGAGATCAGCGGCGATACCACCACCGTCAGGCCAGGCAGAATCAGCGCCGGAATTTGATAACAGAGAGATTTGCCGCCACCGGTCGGCATGACAACCAGACAGTCGCGGCCGCCGAGCACGGTATCGATGATATGTTGCTGACCCGGACGGAACTGCTGGTAGCCGAAGGTTTCCCGTAAAACTTCCAGGGCTGTCGATTCCAGATTCAATACTTCCGCCTGCGCCACATTTACTCCACTCGACAAAAGAAAACAGGCGCTATTTTCAGCGCCTGCTCATGAAACTGCAATGCTTAAAACAGATCGTTGAGCATTACGCCGACACCAACACGCGTCTGATTGAAATTGTAGTCAATTAACGACTCGCCATAACCGCTGTACACCTGGGTGTAGAAACGGACATGTTTGGTGATCGGATAGCTGACGCCGACTTCTGCGCCACCGTAGCCCGTGTTCCAGTTGTACTGCCCTTTGAGGCTGAAAATAGCCTCGCCATACTGGTAGCCGACCCGCAGTTGATAGTGGCCAAGATATTTGGTGATATCCGGGTTATCGTCGGTGTTACCCACCACATACCAGGGTTTTACTTCCACCAGCCAGTTGCCATTTTGCGCCATTAAACGCGTATAAAGGCGGTTCCAGCTACGCGATGTGGGATCAGAACGGCCATTGGAGTCATGGTTGAAGCCAAACTCCATATCGCGCAACGTCCAGCCCGCAAAGCTGTAATCAGTAGCGAAACCGAGGAACAACTGCGGTTCATAGTTGGTTTCACGGAACGGCGAAGAAGCAGGCTCCTTCGTGTTAGAAAGCTGCCACCACGATTTTTGCGTATAGGAAGCGCCCAGCACGGAATTCGGACCGACAATCCCGCGCCACAGCGGGAACGCCAAGCTGAGCTGGAATTTTACTTCATCTTTACGCGCTTCATCAGACCAGCTATATGAACGAATGGCTTCTTTGTTCATGTCGCTGGTGTAGGTATAAAGCAGGTAGTTCGACTCATACGGATAGAGCGTGAACGGATTATCATGCTCCTGCAGCATATTCGCGATAATACTACCGCGCACAGCAGGCGCATCATGAACTTCTTTTACTGTCGCTTCCTGCGCAAAAGCCGCAAAAGGCAGCGCACACAATGCCACAAACCAACCCAGAAACGTCCGCATCGGTTTTCTTCCCCTGAACAATGTTGATGAACTGAATATTTTTACAACATCTATTCTACATATTTATTGAGACGCTGCGCAGGTATCCTCTCTTAAACTGGAATTCAACAATTTAGAGGCATAAAATCAACATTTCATTAACCTAACGGAAGAGCCACTATGTCTGCCGTCCTCACAGCAGAAGCCGCATTAAAACTCGTGGGTGAGATTTTCGTCTACCACATGCCCTTCAATCGTGCGCTGGGTCTGGAACTTACTCGCTACGAGAAGGATTTTGCCCAGCTCAGCTTCAACAATCAGCCCATGATGGTGGGAAACTGGGCGCAGAGCATTTTACACGGCGGGGTTATTGCCTCCGCGCTGGATGTCGCCGCAGGTCTGGTGTGCGTTGGCAGCACGCTGACGCGCCATGACACCCTCACCGAAGATGAATTACGTGCTCGTCTGTCGCGAATGGGCACCATTGATTTGCGCGTCGATTATTTACGTCCGGGCCGGGGTAATCGCTTCACCGCCACCAGTACGCTACTGCGTGCCGGGAACAAGGTTGCGGTCGCGCGTGTCGAGTTACATAACGAAGAGCAGCTCTATATCGCCAGCGCCACAGCAACCTATATGGTGGGTTAAGCCGCGAAAATCGGGTAAAATGTCGTTACTTTTCAGCAAAGAGTTTTCCTGATGGATGCAAAACAGACGCGGTTGGGAGTGATATTTGCTCTGGCCGCTTATTTTATTTGGGGCGTCGCACCGGCCTATTTCAAAGTTATCTGGTTCGTTCCTGCCGATGAAATCCTGACTCACCGAATTATCTGGTCCTTCTTCTTCATGATCGCCCTGATAAGCGTCAGCCGTCAGTGGTCGCAGGTGAAACAGCTTTTACGTACGCCAAAGAAAATCTTGCTGTTAGCGGTATCTGCCGTTCTCGTTGGAGGTAACTGGCTGCTCTTTATCTGGTCAGTAAATAACCACCATCTGCTGGAAGCAAGCCTGGGGTATTTTATTAACCCACTGGTTAATATCCTGCTGGGGATGGTTTTCCTTGGTGAACGTTTCCGCCGCATGCAGTGGCTGGCAGTAATATTGGCCGCCAGTGGCGTACTGGTACAGTTATGGGCCTTCGGCTCCTTGCCGATTATCTCGCTGGGCCTGGCCTTTAGTTTCGCCTTCTACGGCCTGCTGCGTAAAAAAATCGCCGTCGACGCGCAAACCGGCATGCTGGTGGAAACACTGTGGCTGCTGCCCGTGGCGGCTATCTGGCTGTTTGGGATTGCCGATAGCGCGACCAGCCATATGACACAGAATAGCTGGTCGCTTAATCTGCTGTTGATGGCTGCCGGGGTGGTCACTACCGTTCCCCTGCTGTGCTTTACCGGCGCGGCGACACGTCTGCGCCTGTCGACACTGGGTTTCTTCCAGTACATTGGCCCAACGCTGATGTTCCTGCTGGCGGTGACGTTTTATGACGAGCATCCGGGGGCGGACAAAATGGTGACATTCGGGTTTATTTGGGTAGCGCTCGCCATATTCGTGATGGATGCACTGTACACCCAACGCAGGGGTCGGTAATTGCCAGCGTCAGGATTCCGTACCGCTGATATCGCCGCGTCTTTAATCAGCCGGAGCAGGTGAAGGAAGCCACGCGCGATAAGATCCATAAAGGAAGGTTCAGCAGAATTGCTGAACCTTTTATTTTAGATTTACAGCCAGTTACGACGTTTGAAGTAGAGATACGGCGCCAACCCGGCGAGGATCATAAAGACAATCGCGCCAGGGTAGCCAAAGCTCCAGTGCAGCTCAGGCATAAACTCGAAGTTCATCCCGTAACTGGATGCCACCAGCGTCGGCGGCAGGAAGACAACGGAAACGACCGAGAAGATCTTGATGATCCGGTTCTGCTCAATATTGATAAAGCCCATTGCCGCCTGCATCAGGAAGTTCACTTTCTGGAACAGGGATTCGTTGTGCGGCAGCAGAGATTCGATATCTCGCAGGATTTCGCGGGCCTGCTCCAACTGACCGCCCGGCAAACGCGCTTTACGCACCAGGAAGTTCAGCGCGCGCTGAGTATCCATCAGACACAGACGTACCTTCCAGCCGATATCTTCCAGTTCCGCCAGCGTGGAAAGCGCTTCGTCATATTCATCACCCTGATGACCTTCCATGATCACACGGCTGAGTTTTTCCAGATCGCTATAGATGTTTTCGATTTCGTCTGCGAGCTGTTCGATTTTGGTCTCGAAGAGATCGAGCAGTAACTCATAGGCGTTGCCATCGACCATAGCCTGGCTACGGGCGCGCATACGGTAGAGACGAAAAGCGGGTAATTCGCGCTCACGCAGGGTGAAGAGGCGGCCTTCGCGGATAGTAAATGCCACGGTGGAGTTGCCAGCATGGTCTTCCGCATCTTCAAAGAAGAAGAAGGAGTGGATGTGCAAGCCGTCTTCATCTTCAAAAAAACGCGCAGATGCTTCGATGTCTTCCAGTTCCGGGCGTGTCGCCAGGTTCTGACCCAATTCAGACTGCACGCGGGTTCGCTCGTCATCGTCCGGCTCGACCAGGTCAACCCAGACGGAACTGGCGAGGTGCTTTATTTCGTCAGCTTCGAGACGGGTTAAACGATTATTTTCCAGTTGAAATGCGCTCAGCATAGCCGGGACTCCCAATGCAAAAATGACTGGACAGTTCGGTTGGGCACACAAGAAACATTTGGCGTTTCAGACCATTAAACAGCCTGACTCAGCGCGACGGGAATACAGCAGGTCGCTGACAACCACTAAGGCCATCAGCATAAGGAGATAGCCTTAGGAGTTGTTCCTGGATGACAGGGAATTGAGCCAGTATCTACTGGGTGTGTCCAAGGCGAATGTCCTCTTAGCGTGATCGTGCGCGCATGTTACGCCAGCAAAAATGAGGCGTCAACACGCAACGAAACGCTAAAGGGTAATATTTCCCCCTTAGCGTATAAGGCTAGCAGAATATTACAAAATAATGATATTTTTCTGAAAGTTACACTGTTTCAAGACGTGCATAAGCAGCCACCAGCCATTTAATGCCCTGCCCCTGGAATGCCACCTGCAAACGGCTGTGCTCGCCGCTGCCTTCCAGATTAACAATTGTCCCTTCACCGAACTTCGGATGACGCACACGCTGTCCCAGTTTATAGCCCGTGTCGTTCTCTGAAATCGGCGCGCCAAGGCGTTGATGGCTGACCGGACGGCTGACGGTAGCGCGCAAGCGCACCTCTTCGACACAGTTTTCTGGCAACTCGCCGATAAAGCGCGATGGACGGTGATAGGCCTCTTTGCCATACAGACGGCGGGTTTCGGCATAAGTCAGCGTCAGCTTCTGCATCGCACGGGTCACGCCGACATAGGCCAGGCGACGTTCCTCTTCCAGACGGCCGCCTTCATCCAGCGACATCTGGCTCGGGAACATCCCCTCTTCCATCCCGACAATAAACACCTGCGGGAACTCAAGCCCCTTGGCGGAGTGCAGTGTCATCAGTTGTACTGCGTCCTGCCAGGTATCCGCCTGCCCTTCGCCCGCTTCCAGCGCGGCATGGGAGAGGAAAGCCTGTAACGGCATCAGATCTTCATCTTCTTCGTTGTAGCTGAACTGGCGCGTTGCCGTGACCAGTTCCTCTAAGTTCTCGATACGCGTCTGGCCTTTCTCGCCTTTCTCCTGCTCGTACATCATCCACAGGCCGGAATCTTTCACCACGCGGTCCGTTTGTACGTGCAATGGCATGTCAGCCGTCTCCTGAGCCAGCGCGTCAATCAGCTCCATAAAGCGCTGTAATGCACTTGCCGCGCGACCGGCCAGCACTTTTTCCTGCAACAATTCGCGTGTCGCCTGCCACAGCGTCAGTTGACGATCGCGCGAAGTCTGGCGGACCACGTCCAGCGTTCTGTCACCGATCCCACGCGTCGGCGTATTCACCACACGTTCAAAGGCGGCATCGTCATTTCGGTTTGCAATCAGACGCAAATAAGAGAGCGCGTCTTTGATTTCCTGACGTTCAAAGAAGCGCATCCCACCGTAAATACGATACGGCATGCTTGCCTGTAATAACGCCTCTTCCAGCACACGGGACTGGGCGTTACTGCGATAGAGAATGGCGCAATGCTCCAGCGCACCGCCGCTCTCCTGCCAGGTTTTAATACGGTTAACAACAAAACGAGCCTCATCCAGCTCGTTGAAAGCGCAATAGAGTGAAATCGGCTCGCCATCGGCACCGTCGGTCCACAGGTTTTTCCCCAGACGCCCGTTGTTGTTTTCGATAAGGGCGTTCGCCGCGCTGAGAATATTGCTGGTTGAGCGGTAGTTCTGCTCCAGGCGGATCGTCTGCGCGCCGGGGAAGTCGTTGAGGAAGCGCTGGATATTTTCCACCTGCGCCCCACGCCAGCCGTAAATCGACTGATCATCGTCGCCGACAATCATTACTTTGCCGGTGTCGCCTGCCAGCAGGCGGATCCAGGCATACTGAATGTTGTTGGTATCCTGGAACTCATCCACCAGGATATTGGTAAAACGTTCGCGGTAGTGCTGCAGGATATGCGGCTTATTGAGCCACAGTTCGTGGGCACGCAGCAGCAGCTCGGCGAAATCCACCAGCCCGGCGCGATCGCAGGCTTCCTGATAGGCCTGATAAACCTTCTGCCAGGTCTGCTCGACCGGGTTACCGTAGCTTTGAATATGGTGCGGGCGAATGCCTTCATCTTTTTGGCCGTTGATGTACCACATGGCCTGGCGCGGCGGCCACTGCTTCTCATCAAGGTTCATCGCCTTGATCAGACGCTTAAGCAAACGTAACTGGTCTTCGCTGTCGAGGATCTGGAAATCCTGCGGCAGGTTGGCGTCCATATGGTGCGCACGCAACAGGCGATGCGCCAGCCCGTGAAAAGTACCCACCCACATACCGCCCTGGCTGGTCCCCATAAGCTGGCCGATACGGTGGCGCATCTCCGCCGCCGCTTTGTTGGTGAAGGTCACCGCCATAATGGAGTACGGCGAGCAGTTTTCCACGGTCATCAGCCAGGCGATGCGATGCACCAGCACGCGCGTCTTGCCACTGCCTGCCCCGGCCAGCACCAGCATATTGCTACGCGACGCGGCGACCGCATCACGCTGTTTGTCATTAAGGCTGTCGAGCAGGTAAGAAACGTCCATTGGCACCGCCGGGTTAGTATGAAGCCGTTGCGCTATATCATTTGGTTTACAGGAAGGCGACAAGCTCATGAATCCCCAGGAGCATAGATTAACTATGTGACTGGGCTGAGTAAGTGCTGTCAACGCACCTGTAGACCGAAGGATAAAGCGCAACAACCCCTGGGAATTTATACAGAACTTGTGGTGATTATATCAGCGTGGTGAGGGATGCCAACCGCGAAATCTCCAGATGTGGCAGCAATCGGCTATCAGAAGCCGTCAGCAGGTCTGCCCCTTCCGGTTTGATCCAGCAGGCCTGCATACCACAGCGAATGGCACCGGCGACATCTGTCGTCAGGTCATCCCCGACGTGCAGAATTTCACCTAACGGAATGTTCAGGCGTTCAGCCGCAAGGTGGTACATATCATTAAACGGCTTCGCACGCCCGTCAGGGCCAGCGCGCAGCACAAATTCAAAGTAATCGGCCAGGCCGAATAACGCTGGCTGCGCATTGCCGTTGGTGATCGCCACCAGCGGCCATTTTTCAGCGAGCTTTGCCAGGGTTTCGTGGGTCTCTTGCGGCACATCAACACGGCTGCGCCATTTCGCGAAATGCTGCATTGCCGCTTGCGCCCCTTCTGCCGCTTCATCAACGGTTAACCCGGCATCCAGCATGGCGCGTTCGACCGCACGACGACGCCATTCGGTCACATCGTGGTAGATCTCCGGTTCCGCGAGCAACAACGACTGGCGAATGCGTTTCAAATCCGTATTTTCCAGCGCATTCAGAGAGGGGTGATATTGTTGCACAAACAGCAGGGATTCCTGTTCAGTGCGCAGAATAACCGGGCGGTTATCGTAAAGGGTATCGTCGAGATCAAAAGTGATGGCCGAGATGAGGCCCACAGGCCGGTAAAATCGCATTATTTCCCCCGTTTGGCGCGTGGATGCGCTGCGTCATACACCGAGGCAAGGTGTTGAAAATCAAGATGGGTATAGATTTGTGTGGTGGAAAGGTTAGCATGCCCCAACAGTTCCTGCACGCCGCGCAGATCGCCGCTGGACTCCAGCATATGAGTAGCAAAGGAGTGACGCAGTTTATGCGGGTGCACGTGACTGTTCAGCCCCTGTTTGATTCCCCACTCAGCAAAGCGTTTTTGCACATTGCGCGCGGAAATACGTTTCCCCAATTTCGAGAGAAACAGTGCCTCTTCTTCGCTGCCAAATAACCCGCGTAAATCCAGCCAGTGTTCAATCCAGATGACCGCGTTACGCCCGACAGGTAAACGGCGCTCTTTGCTGCCTTTCCCCATCACCCAGACTTCACCACTTTCCAAATCAAGGTGTTTGATATCCAGCCCCACCAGTTCGGATAAACGCAGCCCGGCACCGTACATTACCTCCAGCATCGCCCTGTCGCGTACCGCCAGCGGATCGTTAAGATCGATATCCAGCAGACGGTTTACGTCGTCCACGTCGATATTTTTTGGCAAGTGACGCGGCGTTTTCGGAGCGGAAACACCCTTCGCGGGATTGGCCGGAAGCTCGCCCTGACTCACCAGCCAGTCAAAGAAGCTGCGTAAAGCCGAAAGGCGTAGCGCCAGACTGGCGGCTCCCAGTCCTTTGCGGCGACTGCGTACGGCAAAAGCCCGTACCGCGGCGGCGTCACATTGTTGCCAGCGCTGCAGGCCGATTTCCCCGGCAAGCGCAATGATGGCATCAAGCTGACGCTGATAATTGAGAAGCGTGATGGGGCTTAACTGACGCTCCACGCCCAGATAGCGCAGAAAACGCGTGACGGCCAGATGCAGAGGTGAATCGGTCATACGCGCTCGATCCAGCGCTCCAGCAAGTCCGGTAACATTATGGCGATCTCTTCCAGCAGTTGCGTGCCCTGGCCATGCTGATAGTGATGCGGGTCGCGACTACTGAACAGCACAACGCCCAGATCGGCGTCTGGCCCCATCATTGTTACCGCCACAGAACCGATCGCTTTCGCTTCCGGCAAAAGTAAGAGTAACTCCGGTCCGTTCAGTGAACCGAGATAGTGCTGCTGTTGACCCAGACGCTGAATACGCAGTGGCTCAAAAGCCTGGCGAGAGAGCGCAAGATGGGTAAAACCGGACGGCGCGCCAAGACGCCAGCGGTCCGGGAACAGGCGGACGGTAGCGCCTGCCAGCCCCAAATCTCTGGCCCACCGCTGGAAGCGATTCAACATTTCCTCAAGGCTTTTGGCCGATGCCAGTTTGCCCTGCAGACGCAGCAGGCGGTAGAACAGACCTTCATTGGCGCTGGCCTGCTCCATCAGCAACGTCATGTTCTCTTCCAGCACGTTGATATGGTTACGTGCCCGCACCATGTGCCACTCGACTAACGAAATCGAACCGCGTACGGGATGAGGAACACGAATAGCTTCAACAGCGTGTGCATTACGGATAAAAAACTCAGGATTACGCAACAGATAATCGACGACAGCGTGGTCATCCAGTTCCATAAACGTTTCCTGCAGTTCTTCCCCTGGTTGCTTCATAGATGAATAAATCCGTCGTAGACATGTGCCGCCGGGCCAGTCATAAACAACGGTTGGCCCGGTCCTTTCCATGCGATATCCAGCCGACCGCCTGGGAGTTCCACACGTACTTCTTCTGCCAGCAAACCTTGCTGGATGCCGACCGCGACCGCCGCGCAAGCGCCGCTTCCGCAGGCCTGCGTTTCCCCCGCGCCGCGTTCATACACGCGCAGTCGGATGTGATCGCGTTTGACCACTTGCATGAAACCAATATTGGCGCGCTCAGGGAAGCGTTCGTGGCTCTCCATTACCGGCCCCAGCGTTTCAACCGGAGCGGTATCGACATCATCGACCTGGATAACACAGTGCGGATTGCCCATTGAGACAACGCCGCACAATATTGTTTGTTCCGCCGCACGCATAATATAGGTCTTTTCCGCTTTGTTCGCCCGGAACGGAACCTGCGATGGCTCGAAGTTGGGTTCGCCCATGTTCACGCGCACCAGCTCGTCATCCGTTACGGTTAATACCATGCGGCCGTTCGCGGTGCTGACGCGAATGTCACGTTTATTGGTCAACCCTTTTAAGCGCACAAAACGGGCAAAACAACGTGCGCCGTTTCCGCACTGGGAGACTTCGCTGCCGTCAGCATTAAAGATGCGATAGTGGAAATCGAGTTCGGGATCGTAGGGGGGTTCGACCACCAGCAGTTGATCGAACCCCACTCCGAGATGCCTGTCAGCCATACGACGGATCAGATCAGGGGAAAAAAAGACATTCTGCGTTACCGCGTCGACGACCATAAAATCGTTGCCAAGGCCATGCATTTTAGAGAACTGCATCATCTACTCCATATACGCGGATACAGCACGGGAACGTTAGTAATTCACCTGCGTTGGGCCACCATTATCACCACGATCGTTACGATCCGGGGTCGTTGTCTGAATGGCGCTTTCGGTTTTTTTGGTTGGCGGCGGCGCATTTTTGTCAGCAGGCGGGAAATAGAGCGGCCCTTTCAGACCACAGCCCGTCAGGCTAAATAAGGTTAATAATACAGCCAGGGTTCGACACACGTCTTTCATTGTAGGTTGCCTGTTGGTTCATTCTTTCTGCTTTCTATCATCGCAGGAGAAGACACAAAAGCAAGCGTTTAGCACGTCTTTATAAAATCGGAAAAGCCGCCCGTTTACCTGTTCACGACACATCCTCAACGCCAAATATGCTTTGCTAAGCCTTCTCTTCTCAAGGCCAGGATGGCGTGATGAAAATTAACAAGCTCTTTTATCTTCTTTCACTTTCACTGTTGTTACAGCCCGCCCTGGCATGCCGGTTAGATCCGCCTGAGCATAATGCTTATCAGCCGTGGGGCAAAGGCACGGTCTATATGCAAGCGGGCGAAGAAAATGTCATTGCGTTACCAGAACTTAACTTCAAACGCCTGCGTCGCCTGCCGAACCTGGCGATTGATTATGCGCATCCTAAAGGGTGGAAAGAAGAACCACCGTTAACGGATCTGACTACCGATTATGTCTATCAAGGCGCGCAGTCGACTTATTCCCAGTATGCGTATCACAGTGATGGCCGCTACATCGTGTACGCAGGCAAAGTCATGTATAACCCGCCCGGCACGCCGCCTGTGGACATTCCCTCTTTTCAAGCCTTCGAAAGCTTTGCCGCTGATAAAAACAGCCTTTATTACGAAGGCAAACGTACCGGCGATAACAGCACTGAAAGGCCAGTGAATGTGGCTACGCTGCGCAAAATTGACTTCGACAGCAGATGGCGTCCTGACTGGTTGGGGCTAATTTTTCGCGACGATCGGTATCTCTACGTCAATGGGCATCGCCTTGATGAGCCGGATAGTTTTACCGTGTTGGCGCAAAAATCCTGGGATCAGCGCGGCAAATTTTCTGCGGCATTTAACCCCTGCGTCGCGGTGCCTTTCGGTCCCTGGGATACTCTGGCGCGAACACGTACGCGGCTTATCATTAACGGCGAACCGCTTAAAGCCGATCCCGATACCTTTTCGATTGTGCGCTGGATGCCAGGATCGCTGCTGACCTTTCGCGATAAAAACGGCCTGCATCGCTACGTCCTCAACCAAGGCAACCTGGAATGGGACGAAGATACGCACAAACATTGTAACGCCTTCAACCTCCTGGAAAAGCGCGTCCTGTGGCGTAAAGGCCCCGATTGCCAGCAAGCAGAGATCCCAGGCCTTGACCCGGAGCAGTTCCATCCGCTCAGCGAGACCGTGGCGCAGTATCAGGACAAACTGTATGTCATTACCAAAACGGACTCTGATGAAAAGAAGCTGGAAATCGTCACCCTCGACAACCCGAATCTGACCATTGATAAACGTTTTAACGCCGGAAGGAATCATGGCTATCTGCTTACCCGACACGGCTATCAACCAGGCGGATTGCAGGTATTCGAATCAACAGGAACGTTGATTCTGATGGATTACCGCGTTCCTGATGAAAAGGAAGCACACCTGAACGATAACCCCTATCTCCGAAATTGGTTCGCCCGTGACGACCGCTACGTTTATGTTTTCGATGGTACGCAACTCTGGCGGTACCCGACGCCTGATAGCAAAGCGGTACGGGTGACATGGTTCGAGCAGCATTCCGGCTATGGCTATGGCGTCCACTACCGTACGGGATATCTGGATGGCAAGCTGATGGATGACAGTGTGTTTGTTCCGACGGGGGTGAAATATTCCACTAGCGCGCAGCCTGCAGGCGCGTCTGCTGATTGGCGTGACGACCCCTCTTTTAAAATAGACGATACCGGGGTGCACTGGCGCAAAGTGCTCTCTTCTCAAGGGCATTGGGGCAAATGGGAAAGACTACCAGGCCTCGATCCACGGCAATTTCACCTCATCACCAGGCGTATCGCGCATTATCAAAATCGCCTGTATATCGCTACGTTATCCCCTTTAGGCGAAGACAGCTTAGCAATATTTGAAGTGAGTTCATCCGCGCCCTTTGTCAGTAAGTGGACGCATAACGGAACAGAGGACGAGAAATGAAAGCACAGGCGCGGCTTTGATGCGATTCGCTCCTGCGGCTATACTGCCGCCATCACGTAAAACGGGAAACGACAATGAACGACAGTGAATTTCATCGCCTTGCTGACACCCTGTGGATGACCATTGAAGAGCGTCTGGACGACTGGGACGGCGACAGCGATATCGACTGCGAAATTAACGGCGGCATATTGACCATCACCTTTGAAAACGGCAGCAAAATCATCATCAACCGCCAGGAACCCCTGCATCAGGTGTGGCTGGCGGCCAAACAAGGCGGTTACCATTTCGATCTGAAAGGTGACGAGTGGGTTTGCGACCGTTCAGGCGAAACCTTCTGGGATCTGCTGGAACAGGCGGCGACGCAACAGGCGGGCGAAGAGGTAAGTTTTCGCGGCTAACATCTAACCCCGGATAAGGCATTGCGCCGCATCCGGGAGTCCCGGGTACGCTGCGCTTCCCCGGGCTACCCGCTAAAACATCAGGAGAAGTACTGCTGCAACAGCGGCGCGTCGTTATCCTGATTGGCAGACGCAACGGGCGTGATAGCCTGATTGCGGAACGGAATCACCTGCGCCCGGCCATCCACATTCACGATTTGGTAGAACTGCGGCAGGTTGAAGTTGATAAAGCTTGAGCCGTAGGTAAAGCGGTCGTGCGACGACGAATAGAAGCGACTAACGTCGCGCACCAGCTCCTCTTTGCTGCCTTCGCAGTGGTGATACACTTCCGCGCGGTTGCTTTCATCCAGAATATAGATATTGAAACCGTCATCGCCGGTCTCTTCGAAGAAGAACTGAATAATCCCTTCGCTGGCAAACCCATCCACCACCTGCGGCAGTTTGACGTGGTTCGTTTCGACCTGAACCGACAGCCCGTGCAGTTTGTTATGAGAAATAGCGCCATAAAACTCAATCGCGTTTTCAAGTTTCTGCACCGATACATTCAGGCGCTCGAAGAAAAGCCCCCAGGTCTGTCCGGCCACGCGTAACGCTTTGAAGCGCCCCGTTTCCTGGCGGGTACTGGACAGACGCAGCTCAATGCATTCAGAAACCAGTTGCTGCACGCGGGTACGGATCAAGCCGCGCAGATGCTGGCTATAACAGAACACTTCAACGCTATCGGGCGGCGCGGCATCCTGATGCATTTTGCCCAGAATGGTTTTCAGCGCTTCAATCATCGCCTGCTCGCCGTTGAAATGCAGTGTACGCACTTCATTCCAGGAGTTGCGATAAAGCAGGTCTACGCTGCCAACCAGGCAGTTTTGCTGCTCACCGAAGCTGAACACATCAAGCTTACGGAAATCGAAATGCACGACCTGGTTACGGAATGCCGCAGTCGGGTCATATTCCAGGTTCACGATAATCGCCAGATGGCGGATTTCGCAGGGGCTGTACAGCGCTTTTGGCGTTGGCGCAGGCAGACGCAGCGGGAAGTGATGGGACACATTCGCCACCATCTCCTGCAGTTTTGCCAAATCGACAATGCCATTACCTTTAATAAACAGGCGAGTACGCGACGTCAGCAAACCATTGAACCACGCCCACGCCACCAGTTTGTTCAGGTAACGGTTATATTCCAGCGGCTGGTGGCTAACGATAGAGTCCATGTTTGGGGCACGGTTGTACAGATACCAACCTGTGCGGTTCGCACGGCCCGGCGGCACATGGATAAAGGTTAAATTAGGCTCGGAGAGATCCGGAGAAATCTGCGGATTCACCAGGGTGACTTTACCCGGCAACGCTTCGAAAGCGGCATATAACTTACGGGTCAGCACGCCGATGTCCTGCGGACTGGCGGAGACGCTCAGATTGTTGCGGCGCGCAAAGCGAATCAGGTTACGGTAGCTCTGCATCATGGCATCGAGCAGCTCGTTATGCGCTTCACGTACCTGGTCGATTTTCCAGTTTGCCCGATTATCGAGCATGGTGAGACGCGCTTCGTCCCAACCCCACTCTTTCACTAACTGACTGACCACTTCACGCCGCCAGCCCACACAGGCACGCTCACGGCTCAGTTTCTCGCACACTTTTAAATAGAAACATCGACGCACAAGATCAAGACGCGTGAAATCTTCAATCGCGGTCAGATAATGGGTGACGCGCTCCAGCATCATGCAGTAATGATCCAGACCGAACGAAACGATTTCACCGTCGTGCAGACGCTGTTTAATGTCTTTCGCCAACAGGCGGGTGTTCGGATACTCCCAGGAATAGGCTTCCAGTAGCAGAGTTTTCAGCACTGCTTTATAGGGGGAGTCGATACTTTTATAGAGCTGCCACAGGCTGGCGCCGAAGTACTCTTCGGCGGAAAGGGAGCTCAGCCCGCCGAGGTCCAGCCATTCATTTGGCGTCAGTACGCCCTGTGCATAGAGCGTCATGACGTAATCGTCATAGTGCTCTTCTTCATCGCCCGGCACCATATTCCACAGAATACGCTTACCGGCCAGACGCACAGCGGTACGATAGAATTCATCGAGCAACAAAATATGCTGCGTCGAGCCACAGTCTTCACCACCCAGACTGCCGCTTTCATTATGGCGGAAGCGGTTTTCATCAATTAAGAAGAAGCTGACTTCCACACCCAGCGATGCGGCCCAGCTCTCAAGCAGGCTGCATTTACGCTGCAACAATTGGCGCTCTTCGTTATCGAGCCACGACTGGTGGCAAACCCAGATATCCAGGTCAGAAGAGCAGCTTTGTCCTACCGATGAAGTACTGCCCATGGAGTAGACGCCGGTTATCGGCAACTCGCCTTTTGGCGATTCCTGCGGGGGCATTCCACGGTAGAGCTCAAGCTCGTTGAGGTAGTGGCGTTGGGTTTCATCAGGCGTGTAGAGGCAAATGCCTTTTGGAACGCTACCTTCGAGGTAGCCCGGCATCAACGGATGATGGTAGTGCAAAAGCGTGGGCAGCAGACTGTAGACCTGCTGGAAAGCAGGGCCCATGGCCGCTAGCGCGCGATCCACACGCAGTTGATTGATGGCATCCAGCCTCTGCTTCAGAGTCTCAATATAGAGGTACAAGACGTATCGCCTGATGTTTACAGAAAGTCCAAAATCGCCGTCACCTTTTTTCGCCCTTGTCTTTGTGGTGGTACAGACGAAAAAATGGTCTAAAACGTGATCAATTTAACACCTTGCTGATTGACCGTAAAGAAAGATGCGCTACATACCAGTTTAGCACCATTTACAATGTGTAAATTCCCAATTACGGCTGAGGGTGTGTCTCGTTTTGACGAGACCGTGCTCGCCTCACCTATGCAATCACCACGAACACTGACACCCTAAGACAAGAATGTTAGGATGGTCGATGGATGATAATGACGGTAACAAGCATGTTAGACAATGTTCTGAGAATTGCCACACGGCAAAGTCCCCTTGCACTTTGGCAGGCACAATATGTTAAGCAGCGTCTTGAGGCACTCCACCCGGCCCTGACGGTCGAATTGGTGCCTATGGTTACGCGTGGCGATGTCATTCTGGACACCCCTCTGGCGAAAGTCGGCGGTAAGGGTCTGTTTGTGAAGGAACTTGAGCTGGCATTGCTTGAAAACCGCGCCGATATCGCCGTGCACTCTATGAAAGATGTCCCCGTCGAGTTCCCGGAAGGGTTGGGTCTGGTGACGATTTGTGAGCGTGAAGATCCGCGCGATGCCTTTGTCTCTAATCACTACAGCGACATCGACGCGCTGCCTGCGGGGAGCGTAGTTGGCACATCAAGTTTACGCCGGCAGTGTCAGTTGGCGGCACGCCGCCCCGATCTGGTGATCCGCTCTTTGCGTGGCAATGTCGGTACCCGTCTGTCGAAACTCGATAACGGCGATTATGACGCCATCATCCTGGCGGTGGCAGGCCTGAAACGTCTGGGGCTCGAATCGCGCATTCGCGTCGCGCTGCCAGCAGAGCTTTCGCTCCCGGCAGTGGGTCAGGGTGCGGTGGGCATTGAGTGCCGTCTTGCAGACGAACGCACTCGTTTGTTGCTCGCCCCGCTTAACCATCACGAAACCGCTGTGCGGGTTTCCGCAGAGCGTGCCATGAATACCCGTCTCGAAGGCGGCTGCCAGGTACCAATTGGCAGCTATGCTGAATTACATGATGGTGAACTGTGGCTGCGTGCGCTGGTTGGCGCGCCGGACGGTTCGAAAATGGTCCAGGGTGAGCGCCGGGGTCATCCGGACGAAGCCGTCCAGTTAGGTATCTCACTTGCCGAGGAACTGCTGGATAACGGCGCACGTGAAATTCTGGCTGACGTCTACAACGGAGATGCGCCCGCATGAATATCCTTGTCACCCGCCCCTCCCCGGCAGGGGAAATGTTAGTGAGCCGACTGCGCGCACTGGGACAGGTGGCATGGAGCTTTCCGTTGATTGAGTTCACCCCAGGCAGGGAACTCAACACGCTGCCCGAGCGTCTGTCGGCGCTGGGCGAAGACGATATGGTTTTTGCCTTATCACAGCATGCCGTGACATTTGCCCACGCGCATTTACAGCAAACCCACGCTCACTGGCCTTTACAGCCACGCTACTTTGCCATTGGTCGCACGACCGCGCTGGCGTTACATACTGCCAGCGGTATTGAGGTTCGCTATCCACTGGACCAGGAAATCAGCGAAGTCCTACTACAATTGCCTGAATTACAAAACATTCAGGGCAAACGTGCGCTAATCTTACGGGGAAACGGCGGACGTGAGTTATTAGGTGAAACGCTGGTGGCTCGTGGCGCTCAGGTTGAGTTTTGCGAATGTTATCAACGCTGTGGAAAGTTGTATGACGGGGCACAAGAGGCCATGCGCTGGCATACGCGCGGCGTCGATACGATAGTGGTCACCAGCGGTGAGATGCTGCAACAGCTTTTTACGCTTATTCCGCTCTGGTATCGCGAAAATTGGTTACTACGCTGTCGGCTGTTGGTCGTCAGCGAGCGTCTGGCGAACCTCGCCCGGGAACTGGGCTGGCAAGATATTCAGGTCGCTGAAAACGCAGACAACGATGCGCTGCTTCGCGCATTACAATAACACTCATAATGGGAAGCCATAATGACGGAACAACAACACTCCTCTGCCGTGGTTGAAGAAACCAAGCAGGCTGATGGCTACACGCCGCCGCCGAAAAACGCCGAGAAGAACAACCGCGCGGGCAAGACAAGTCTTGCACTTAGCGTGATTGCAATTGCAATTGCGCTGGCAGCAGGCGTCGGTCTTTATGGCTGGGTAAAGCAGCAAACTACCGTACTGCGCGCAACGAATGATGAGCTGGCCAACCAGGTCATTGCGATGCAGCAAGCGCAGGACAAACAAAAAGCCGGGCTGGAAGGCGTTATTAAACAGCAGGCCACGCAGCTTGAAGAGGCCAAACGTCAGCAAGACGCGCTCGCCAGGCAGTTAAATGAGGTTCAGCAAAAAGTCGCCACCATTTCCGGCACCGATGCGAAAACCTGGCTGCTGGCGCAGGCTGATTTCCTGGTCAAACTGGCCGGGCGTAAGCTGTGGAGCGATCAGGATGTCACCACCGCCGCGGCGCTGCTGAAAAGCGCAGATGCCAGCCTGGCGGACATGAACGATCCCAGCCTTATCACTGCGCGCCGCGCCATTACTGATGATGTCGCCAGCCTCTCTGCGATTTCTCAGGTGGATTATGACGGCATCATCCTGAAAGTGAACCAACTCTCGAACCAGATTGATAATCTGCGTCTGGCGGATAACAACGACGACGATGCCCCGATGGATTCAGACAGCAGTGAGTTGTCGAGTTCCCTTAGCGAATGGCGCGTGAATCTGCAAAAAAGCTGGCAGAACTTTATGGACAGTTTCATCACGATTCGCCGTCGCGATGAAACCGCAGTGCCATTGCTGGCCCCGAACCAGGACATCTATTTGCGCGAAAATATCCGCTCAAGGCTGTTAGTTGCGGCACAGGCCGTGCCTCGCCATCAGGAAGAGACCTACAAGCAGGCGCTGGATAATGTCTCTACCTGGATTCGCGCCTACTACGATACGGATGATTCCGCCACCAAAGCGTTTCTTGAGGAAATTGACAAGCTCGAGCAGCAGTCCATCGCCATGGCGGTCCCTGAGTCGCTGAAAAGCCAGCCGATTCTGGAGAAACTGATGCAGACCCGTGTGCGTAATCTTCTGGCGCAGCCTGGCGTTGCCCCGGATCCGAATGCGCCTGCTCAAGCGCCGCAGGGAGAATAATCATGCTGAAAGTATTATTACTCTTTGCGCTGCTGATCGCCGGGATCGTGTTAGGTCCGATGATCGCCGGCCATCAGGGCTATGTGCTGATCCAGACTGACACTTACAACATTGAAACCAGCGTCACTGGCCTGGTCATCATTCTGGTACTGGCGCTGGTAGTGCTTTTTGCCCTCGAATGGCTGTTACGCCGTATTTTCCGCACCGGCGCGCATACGCGTGGCTGGTTCGTTGGCCGTAAACGTCGCCGCGCCCGTAAACAGACGGAACTGGCGCTCATCAAGCTGGCAGAAGGCGATTATCAGCAGGTTGAGAAGTTGATGGCGAAAAACGCCGATCATGCGCAACAACCCGTGGTGAACTACTTACTGGCGGCCGAAGCGGCACAGCAACGTGGCGATGAAGTGCGTGCGAATCAGCACCTTGAGCGTGCCGCAGAGCTGTCGGAAAACGATCCGATCCCGGTCGAAATTACCCGTGTACGTCTGCAACTGGCACGCAATGAAAATCATGCCGCGCGCCATGGCGTTGACCGACTGCTGGAAATTACCCCGCGTCATCCGGAAGTATTGCGCCTGGCAGAACAGGCTTACATCCGCACCGGCGCATGGAGTTCACTGCTGGACATCATTCCGTCGATGGCAAAAGCGAACGTCGGAGATGAGGCGCATCGCGAAGCACTCCAGCAACAAGCCTGGATTGGGCTAATGGATCAGGCGCGTGCCGATCTGGGAAGCGAGGGTCTACGAAGCTGGTGGAAAAACCAGAGTCGCAAAACCCGTCATCAAATCCCCTTGCAGGTGGCAATGGCAGAACACCTTATCGAATGTGACGATCACGATACTGCCCAGGCGATCCTCCTGGATGGGCTGAAACGACAGTATGACGACCGCCTGGTTCTGGTGATCCCGCGCCTGAAAACCAATAATCCTGAGCAGGTAGAAAAAGTCCTGCGCCAGCAAATCAAAACGCAGGGCGACCGCCCGATGCTCTGGAGTACACTGGGGCAATCACTGATGAAACACGGCGAGTGGAAAGAGGCCTGCCTGGCGTTTCGTGCCGCGCTGAAACAACGCCCGGATGCATTCGATTACGCCTGGCTTGCTGACTGCCTCGACCGGCTGCACCAGCCGGAAGAAGCCGCAGAGATGCGTCGTGATGGTCTGCTGCTCACGTTGCAGAATAACCCCCCTTCCTGATCCTCTGTCGGGGCCGCAAGGCCCCGATTTTTTGCCTGCCTGACATTTCTGAATATCCTGTGCTACAGTTTTCCCGTCTCAATTAACGGAACGTCTCTGCCAATGTAACGATCTTCCCGAGTTAACCCCTTTCAATCGATGCAGCGCTTGCTGCAGGAAATAACTCGTTTTGGGAAATCGTTACCATGAACACCCTATTGTTCGCGCTCGTGCGCGCGCTACGCACGCACCGCTGGCTGCGGCTGCTGCTCTGCGCATTTGTCTTATCTTCACTGGGTAATGGCCTGGCCCAGGTACTGGTCTTCGGTCAGCTCTTACGCTGGCATGCCTCACCTTCAACGCTCACCCTCGCCTACCTGTTGGCAACGCTACCGGGCTTTATGGGCAGCCTGGCGGGAGAAAAGCTCTGTCGACGCTTGTCGCCCCTGTCTCTTTTAATCATCACAGAGCTGTTGGGTATGGTCGCCCTCGCCCTTCCTCTGTTCGGGCTCATGTATCACAGTATCCCCGCTTTGCTGATGGTTCAGTCGGCAGAGGCGTTGCTGGGCGGGATGTCCTGGCCTGCGCTGGCGTTGGTATTCAAGCGCGGCCTTACGCATGATGAATTGCCTGCGGCCACAGGGATGGAGAGCGTTATTTTTGCCTCTCAGGTATTGCTGGGAACGGGGGTGGGCGTGCTGTTGTTCGACCATGTTGCCCCGCTAATATTGCTGAGCATTGATGCACTGAGTTTTCTGGCGTCGATGGCTCTGCTCATGCTGACACGGGCACATTATCGTGCCCATGACATGAGCAATCGCAATAACGGCAAACCGTTATCGACTATTGCATGGCCTTCACTGACCGCCGCACAAAAGCGCAGCCTGCTGATCCTGCCTGCCCTTGCCGCGGTTGGTTCACCAGCCATGGCGCTCTTGCCCGCACTGGCGCAACAGATACATCCGGACGACGCTAGCGGGCTGGCATTACCGCTACTGTTCGCCCGTAGCCTGGGGCAGCTTTGTGGTCCGCTGCTGCTGAATGGTGAAAAGTTGCCGCACTATGCCCGCCGCAATCGCCTGTTAGTGCTGTGTCTGGCCATTTTCCTTGGGGCATACGGCCTGCTGCCGCTGCTCTCAGAAGAGAAGAGCGCGGCACTGGGGCTTATTTTTATCGCCCATCTGGCCTCGAATGTGGTGTTTGCTGTCGGTACGTTTAGTCTGCTTGCCGGGTTTAGCGGAGATGAGATCCCGGCAGCCAGCGCAAAAGCGTGGCGCTGGCAAACATTAACCGCCACGCTGATGACCACCATTGCAGCCTGGCTTGCCAGCGAATGGGGCGCCGCGCAGGCGCTCTACAGCGTATCACTGAGCGCATTGCTTTTGATGAGTGTGGTGATGGCACGCTACCGGGAATAAGGCATAAAAAAACGCCTGCTCGAAAGCAGGCGTTAAAACAGGTCTGTTTGACAACATAAATGGGTGCTTCACTCAACGTAGTGTCCATGGTGTTTGATGAGGCCGAAGCGACATCTGTCAGTGGACGATAAGCACCGTAAACGGCTCTGCATCATTCCGGAGTTTATGAGGCCAGAAGGCGAACATAAGAGGTGGAATGAGCATCTACACGTATATTATTGCACATAGTGTGCCAGGTTCGCATTAGCAAAACAGCACGCTTAAGTTCTTTTCAGATAACAGGAAAATCGCGCTCTGCGGCGGCAATCACCCCAATTTAGCTACGGTGCCAGACGCTTTATTGTCGCCTACAGGAGACAGCCACAATGCCAGACAGCCTACTCCTTATAAATCAATAAATTAGATGTCACCAATTGACGACAAAGGTAGGTTGGGTTGTCGCTGATACGCAACACCGTAAAATGAGAGGTTTTTAGAATGCAAAAAACAATAAATATCCTCCGGCATAGCCGGAGGTTTTTCAGATGCGCCTGTAAGGCTCTGTTACCAGCCGCGCCCTAACAGGCGCATACGATCTGACA
>SMDE01000023.1 GCA_004346725.1 Phytobacter diazotrophicus
TTTTAACAAATCAAAAGGGGTTTTAATAACTGGCTTAAAGCTGAAAGCTTTCCGGAACCCCCAGCCTAGCTGGGGGTTTTCTATAGACAAAAAAAGCCCGGTTTCCCGGGCTCTTATCATGCGCTAAAAAGCTTAGTAGTAGGCTTTCAGCGTTCTCTGGCAGAGTGCGGAGCGGACGCAATCGTCTGTGGTGAAACGCACCACCCCTACCATCTCATCTTCCTCAAAACGCGACAGCGCATCGCTCAGACCGGACTGCACCCCGCGGGGCAAATCACACTGAGTCACATCACCGTTGACGATTACCGTCACATTTTCCCCGAGGCGCGTTAAGAACATTTTCATTTGCGCAGCGGTCACATTCTGAGCCTCGTCAAGAATGACAACCGCATTTTCAAAGGTACGTCCGCGCATATAGGCGAACGGCGCGATCTCTACCTTACCAATCTCTGGTCGCAGGCAGTATTGCATGAAGGACGCACCCAGCCTTTTCACCAGCACATCATAGACGGGCCGGAAATAAGGGGCGAACTTCTCCGAAATATCACCAGGTAAGAAGCCGAGATCTTCGTCGGCCTGCAGAACCGGTCGGGTTACAATAATCCTGTCCACATCCTTATGAATCAGGGCTTCCGCCGCTTTCGCCGCGCTGATCCATGTTTTACCGCAGCCGGCTTCCCCGGTCGCGAATATCAGTTGTTTACTCTCGATAGCATTCAGGTACTGCGCCTGAGCTTCATTACGCGCAACAATCGGTGAATTATCACGGCTATCCCTTGCCATTCCAATTGCTTCAACGCCACTCATCTGCACAAGCGAGGTGACCGACTCTTCTTCACGCTGTTTGTGACTGCGCGAATCGCGTCTCAGCACACGTTTAGCTTCACGACGAGCTTTGATCACTGCTTTCTGTCTTCCCATGGATAGCACCTTGAGTTGTTGGTTTACATCACACGCACCAAAATCGGCACGATTATGCGCACGAACGTCTGAGGTTTGGCTTCCTTTTAAGCCATGTCTTGCCTTTGAAATTGACATAACAAAGCAGCCGTCATCAGCGCTTGCCATGTCGGTTAAATCAGAAACAGGAATAAAGGAGAGAAATTCAGAGGTGAAGCGTTTACTGCCGGAGTGTGCATCCCCGAGCCGGGTGTTGCGCTGTTTGTTGGTGTTACGTCCAGTTGTGGACTTTACCATCCGCGATCTCCAGGTGACGACATCACCGCAGGGCAGTAATTCTATGTAATAAGTACATCAGGAATTAGCATAAACGCAACATTATTTTCACCGAAAGGTAACGAGCGTTTACCCTGCGCTATGGAAAAGAGTGTCTACGAAGAATATTACAGAAAAATAACAGATACTTTCTCATACGAAAAATCGATAGTTTGATGGCAGAAAAAGTGTGAACGGATGCTACAGATAAGAGATTATCCTGCCTGGCTTCAGGCAGGATTCTTTTTCAGGCTTCGAGCAGTGCTTGCCCGAGATACTGGTTTTGGTCTTTAACCCCTGGCAACACGAAGAAGTAGCCGCCACCGATGGGCTTAATATACTCCTCCAGCGCTTCGCCATTGAGACGTTTTTGCACGGTCAGAAACCCCTTCTCCAGGTCGTGCTGATAGCAGACAAACAGGAGTCCCATATCAAGCTGCCCGGCATTGGTGACACCCAGGGAATAGCTATAACCCCGGCGCATCATCAGGCTCGACTGCGTCTCTGGCGTACGTGGATTTGCCAGACGAATATGGCTGTCCAGGGCAATCACATCGCCACCGGGGTCGCTGGCATAATCGGGGACATCATGCTCGTTGTGCATCCCCAGCGGCGCGCCGGTTTGCTTATCGCGACCAAAGATAGTCTGCTGCTCTTTGAGTGGCGTACGATCCCAGAACTCCACGTGAAACTGAATGATACGCACGGCCTGATAGCTACCGCCCACGGCCCACGCAGGCTCCGCCTGATCGTTTGTTACCCACACAACCTTGTCCATCAGCGCGTTATCACTGCTGTCCGGGTTTGCCGTACCATCCTTAAAGCCCAGCAGGTTTACCGGCGTCTCCTTTCCTTTACTGCGCGCGGCGTGGTCGGAGATAAACCCTTCTCGCTTCCAGCGAACGCTCAGTAAATCAGGCGTGTGTTTAATCAAATCGCGCAGAGCATGAATCACCGTGTCCTGGGTATTGGCGCAGATTTGCACCAGCAGGTCACCATGGCTTAATGAAGAGACCAGCGCATCGTTGGGAAAGCGCTCCATCTTTTGCAATTTTTTCGGCTTTTGCGCACGCAGGCCAAAGCGGTCATCGAACAGAGAATCACCCAACGAAACCGTGATGGTCAGATTATCCGGTGCGATAAACGGCCCGAGAATACCGGAATCCATCGGCGGCAGGCGCGGATTAGGGGTTTCCGGCGCCGGCCCCCCTTCGCTCAGAAAAGCGATACGTTGCGTTAACAGACGAAACAGACGCTGCAAATCGGCTTTGTCGGACGCCAGCACATCAAACGCCACCAGCATCATCGACGCCTGTTGCGGCGTCAAAATCCCGGCCTGATGCTCACCATAAAAGGGCTGCTTTTCCATGCGCGCATTCGGGGAGAGTGTGCCTGGCGCACTTTGCGCTTTGGCCGCATGCGCCACCGGACATCCTCCGGCCAGGGCAAGGGCGCCTCCCAGCGCGCCCATACCTTTTAATAAACGGCGACGCGAAGGCTCGCTAACACCGTACTCTTCTTTGTCATTCATGATAGTTAGTCCAGACCGAGCACACCGCGCAGTTGAGCGAGATCTTCCGCCAGCGTCGTGATCGGCCCTTTAAGCGCGTTACGGTCGGCATCCGTCAGCTTGTCATAGGTCTCATAGCCGTCTTTGGTACGGTATTTCGCCAGAATAGCGTCGACTTTCTTAAAGTTCGCATCCACTTTACCGAGCAGTTCGGCGTTGTTTTTCTGCAACTGCGGACGCAGCAGGTTGACAATTTTCTGCGCGCCATCGACGTTAGCCTGGAAATCCCACAGATCGGTATGGCTGTAGCGGTCTTCTTCACCGCTGATTTTGGTCGCCGCGACCTCTTCAATCAGACCCGCAGCGCCCCCCACCACTTTTGACGGCGGGAATGCCAGCTCGCTGATGCGTTTTTGCAGCTCCTGCACGTCGGTGTAAAGCTGGTCAGCATAAGTGTCCATGCCTTTCACCGAGTTGTCGCCAAACAGGGCTTTTTCCAGACGGTGGAAACCGGTGAATTTCGGATCGTCTGCCTTCTTCTCGTAGTCATCTTCGCGGGCATCAATACTGCCGTCCAGGTCGGAGAACAGCTCAGCGATCGGTTCAATACGCTCATAGTGCTGGCGCGTCGGCGCATACAGCGATTTCGCTTTTTCGATATCGCCCGCTTTCACCGCATCGGTAAAGGCTTTTGTCCCTTTTACCAGTTCGGCTGTCTCGGCTGTCACGTAGGCTTTATAGTCGGTGATAGCAGTGCCAAGGCTCAGCAGCGCTTCGCTTTTTGCCGCATCCGCCGTCGCCTGGCCTTTAACGATGAGTTTGCCTTTCGGGTTGGTAAGCAGGCCGCAGGTCATGTCATATTCACCCGGCTGCAGGTTAGCGGTCAGCTTCTGGCTAAAGCCCGGCGCAATGTTTTCGCGCTCTTCAACCACCAGCACCCCTTTGAGGATTTCCCACTCCAGCGCCTTCTGACTCTGGTTGACGATGAGGAACTGCGTTTTACCCGCGTTTACCGTCAGATTCATCGGCTCACACTGCTTGTCCGTGACGGTCACTTTTACCTGAGGGACATCCGCTGCATGGGCAGCAAACGCGCAAGAAAGCAGCGTTGCGATCCCTGCCTGTAACGCACTACGACGAAAATGAATTGCCATGACCCCTTCCCTTCTTAAAGTATGTTGTAACTATAATTCACCCGGTACAGCGATTATTGTGCAGCTCTGGAAGGCTGCGAGCCTGAGCGCGATGGCATGACATACAGCACCAGCGCAGGAATTAAGTAGAGGAACCAGACGCCAACTTCGCTGACGCTCGGTGTCTCCTGATAGCCGAAAATACCTTCCAACAGCGTGCCCGTCAGAGAGTGCGTAGTCAGCACGTTGCTCAGATCGAACGCCACATCCTGGAAGTGGTTCCACAGTCCGGCCTCATGAAAGGCGCGAATCGCCCCTGCCGCCAGACCTGCCGCAACCAGCAAAATAAACAGGCTGGTCCATTTGAAGAACGCACCGAGGTTCAGACGAATGCCGCCCCAGTAGAGCAGGAAGCCGAGTACCACGGCCGCAACCAGCCCAAGCACCGCGCCCACAGGCGGCCAGATCCCCACATCTTGCTGGAATGCCGCCAGCAGAAAGAAGACCGATTCCAGCCCTTCGCGCGCCACCGCGAAGAAGACCATCATGATCAGCGCCCAGCCATGGTTGTTTCGGCTGGCGAGGGCGTTATCTACCGCCTGCTCCAGTTGCACTTTGACGTTGCGGGAGACTTTGCGCATCCAGAAGACCATCCATGTCAGGATCACCACGGCAATCACCGCGACAATACCTTCAAACAGCTCCTGCTCTTTCTGCGGGAACTCACCGGTGGTTTCGTTAATGATGATGCCGAGCGCCAGACATAGCGCCGCGGCGAGGAATACACCAATCCACATCACGCCAATCCAGCGTCCGCGCTGAGTGCGCTTGAGGTAACTGGCAATCAAACTTACGATCAGTGCCGCTTCGAGGCCTTCACGTAACATAATGAGAAATGGAACAAACATGCGGACGCCTCTGCTGTCATCAATGGTCAATTGCTGAAAAGAAAAGTAAATTTCTTTGATAGTGATTATCATTACGGAAAAAAGAAACTCAAGCGAAAATTAATCTGAATAATGAAAGGATGTAACCGGGTCGCAAACTAAGACTGATCGAAACGGCTGTTATGCAGAATCAGAAGGTATATGGCAAAAAGTTAGCTTACAAATCATTAACTTTTTGTTTACTGAGTATACGGGCTGTGGCTAAATGAGCGCCCCAATTACCTGCACAATTTTCGACATGATCAACTTCCTACATTTTCTGCTGGCGCTGGTCGTCATTCTGGCTCTGGCATGGCTCACCAGCTTTGACCGCCGCAAAGTTCGCGTGCGCTTTATTCTGCAATTAGTGGTTATTGAACTGGCGCTGGCATGGTTCTTTTTGCATGCGCAAAGCGGACTGACGCTAATTAAATATGTCTCTGGCTTTTTTGAAACACTGCTCAAATTTGCAGGTGAAGGCACCAACTTTGTCTTTGGTGGGATGAGTGAAAAAGGGCTGGCGTTTATTTTCCTCGGCGTTCTGTGCCCTATCGTCTTTATTTCCGCGCTGATCGGTATTTTGCAGCACTGGCGTATTCTGCCGATTTTTATTCGTCTTATCGGCACGCTGCTGTCAAAACTCAACGGCATGGGCAAGCTGGAGTCGTTTAACGCGGTCAGCTCGCTGATCCTTGGCCAGTCGGAAAACTTCATTGCCTACAAAGGGATTCTGGCCGACCTGTCCTCACGTCGTCTGTTCACCATGGCCGCAACCGCGATGTCGACGGTATCGCTGTCGATTGTCGGCGCCTATATGACGATGCTGGATGCCAAATATGTGGTGGCGGCGTTAATCCTTAATATGTTCAGCACCTTTATTATCCTGTCAGTCATTAACCCGACGCGCCCGGAAGCCGAACCGGAAATTAAGCTGGAAAAACTCCACGAATCACAAAGTTTCTTTGAGATGCTGGGGGAATATATTCTGGCCGGTTTCAAAGTGGCGATGATTATCCTGGCCATGCTGATTGGCTTTATTGCCCTGATTAGCGCGGTCAATGCCCTCTTCTCTGCCCTGTTTGGCATCAGCTTCCAGCAAATTCTTGGCTATGTGTTCTACCCGCTGGCGTGGCTGGTCGGCATTCCGCTTTCCGATGCCCTGCATGCGGGCAGCATTATGGCGACCAAACTGGTGGCTAACGAGTTTGTGGCGATGATCGAACTGCAGAAAGTTGCCGCTGAAATGACGCCGCGCGGGCTTGGGATCCTCTCCGTCTTCCTGGTGTCGTTCGCCAACTTCGCCTCTATCGGCATCGTGGCGGGCGCCATTAAAGGACTTAACGAGCAGCAGGGGAATGTCGTCTCACGCTTTGGTTTGCGCCTGGTCTATGGTGCAACGCTGGTGAGTCTGCTTTCCGCCGCTTTTGCAGGCGTTGTGCTTTAATTCTCACGGCGGGCTTCACACCCGCCGTTTTTTTTATCAGAACTGTACGCAAACCGGCTGATCAACCCGCATCACAGACTCCTGCCCGAAACGGGTTTTGTAGAGCGTGCGCAGCGTTTCGATATTGCTTTCACTTCCGGCATCTTTCCCGTGGATCAGCATTAACGCTTTGCTCGCTTCCTTCGCCACTTTGCCATCGTTACCCAGCCATTGTCCACGCGCGTCAAACACCGTCAGGCCATCACGAAAGCGCGGCGTCACGTCCGTATCGACAAACTGCTGCCACTCCTGTGCGGTGACATCTTTGCCTGCCGGGCGGCTTAAGCCGAAATAGAGCGTGGTTTGTTGCATCTGATTGTCGGCTTTGCAGCTCTGGGCGGGCTGCTGCGCCTGTTTTGCCGGCTGTGCGACGCAGCCTGCCAGTAAACCCGCGAACGCCAGTGCAGTAACCCCTGTCTTTATCTTCATCTTGCTATCCTCATTGTTATAAGCAATGTGATAAGAGCGTAAATGCACTGTTATATCAAGAAAAAACCCGCCGAAGCGGGTTTAGCAAGAGGGATCAGTCGGCCTGCAAGCGTGTCGGTGGCGCAGAGTGATAATGTGCGTCTGCTTCGGCGAAGCGGTCTTGCATCGCGCGAGACGGTGCTTTACCCAGCAGGCTGAACACCACAATGCCAAGACTACCGAACACAAAGCCCGGAATGATTTCATACAGCCCCAGCCAGGCGAATTGCTTCCAGACGATAACGGTGACCGCACCGATAACCATCCCGGCCAGTGCGCCGTTGCGCGTCATTTTTGACCACATGACCGAGAACAGCACCACCGGGCCAAACGCCGCGCCAAAGCCTGCCCATGCGTAGCTGACCAGGCCCAGCACGCGGTTTTCCGGGTTCGCCGCCAGCGCAATGGATACCAGCGCCACCAGCAGCACCATCACGCGGCCAACCCAGACCAGCTCGGTCTGCCCGGCGTTTTTACGCAGGAACGCTTTGTAGAAATCTTCTGTCAGTGCGCTGGAGCACACCAGCAACTGGCAGCTCAGGGTGGACATTACCGCCGCCAGAATCGCTGACAGCAGCACCCCGGCAATCCACGGATTAAACAGAATCTGTGCCAGTTCAATGAACACGCGTTCTGCGTTCTGATTGACCGCGCCAGCCTGTTCAGGGTGGTTATTAAAATAGGCAATCCCGAAGAAGCCCACGGCAACGGCCCCGGCAAGGCACAGGACCATCCAGGTCATGCTGATACGGCGGGCGTGGACGATGCTGTGGTGGGAATCCGCCGCCATAAAGCGCGCCAGGATATGCGGCTGACCGAAATATCCCAGCCCCCAGCCCATCAACGAAATAATGGCAACGAAGTTCAGCCCTTTCAGCATGTCGATATTTTCGATGCTTTTCTGCTTGATAACTTCCAGCGAGTCCGCAAGGCCGCCCACGGAGAGGATCACAATCACCGGGGTCAGGATCAGGGCGAAAATCATCAGGCTCGCCTGTACGGTATCGGTCCAGCTTACCGCCAGGAAACCGCCGATAAAGGTATAGATGATGGTTGCCGCCGCACCCGCCCATAGCGCGTGCTCGTATGTCATGCCGAAGGTACTTTCAAACAGACGCGCGCCCGCCACGATGCCGGAGGCACAGTAAATAGTGAAGAACACCAGAATGACGACCGCCGAGATAATACGCAGCAGGCGGCTTTTATCTTCAAAACGGCCGGTAAAATAGTCCGGCAGCGTCAGGGCATTATTGTTGACCTCGGTATGCACGCGCAGACGGCCTGCGACCAGCTTCCAGTTGACCCACGCGCCAAGCGTCAGGCCAATGGCGATCCAGCTTTCTGAAATACCCGAGATAAAAATGGCGCCGGGCAGCCCCATCAGCAACCAGCCGCTCATATCCGATGCCCCTGCGGATAACGCAGTCACTAACGGGCCCAGACTACGACCACCTAAGATATAGTCATCAAAGTTTTTCGTTGAACGCCAGGCAAAGAACCCGATGAGAATCATGCCAAAGATATAAATGAAAAAGGTCACCAGCAGCGGTGTGCTAATTGCCATCAATAAAAGTCTCCAGGATTTACCCGTTATCTTCACCACCGGAACGGGGTAGCGATGTGATTGTTGTTATGAAGCGACCGTATCCTGCCGGAAGCCCCGGTTATTCACAAATGATTTAACACAGCATTTACATTAATTTCATCCCGAAACCGTCATTATTTTCCACCAGGTTGCACCATGTCACACTTTCAAAGGTTGCACCTTAAAAAAGTGTTATCTACCGCAAATTCACTCGCTTTTAACCGTAATTCAGTATGCCAATTCCAGTTACATACAATTAACTTATCGTTCAATATTGACCTTGTTAACCCAGTCACATTTAACAAGGTTGCACAAAGTTGCAACATGACGGATAGTCTGCACACAACAAAAATTGCAGGAGAAAAACATGGGTACCACCACCATGGGCGTTAAACTTGATGATGCGACGCGTGAGCGACTGAAAGCCGCTGCTGCATCGATTGACCGCACACCACACTGGCTGATTAAGCAGGCCATCTTTAGCTACCTGGAAAAACTCGAAAATAACGAAATAATTCCAGAATTACCTGCGACCCATGCGGGTCAGTACACCGAAAGCGATGAAGCCGATAGCAGCGCTGATGAAAGTACCCAGCCTTTCCTCGAATTCGCCGAAAACATTTTGCCGCAGTCGGTTTCACGTGCCGCTATCACCGCCGCCTGGCGTCGCCCGGAAACGGATGCGGTTCCCATGCTGCTTGAGCAGGCGCGTCTTGCGCCGCCTATTGCCGAAAATACCCAGCAGTTAGCCAGCCAACTGGCGGCGAAGCTGCGTAACCAAAAGACCGCGTCCGGCCGGGCGGGTATGGTACAGAGTTTGTTGCAAGAATTTTCACTTTCTTCGCAAGAAGGGGTGGCCCTGATGTGCCTGGCAGAGGCGCTGTTGCGCATTCCTGATAAGGCCACCCGCGATGCGCTGATCCGCGACAAAATCAGCAATGGTAACTGGCAATCGCATATTGGCCGTAGCGCCTCGCTGTTCGTCAATGCCGCCACCTGGGGCCTGCTCTTTACCGGCAAACTGGTCTCTACCCACAACGAAGCCAGCCTGTCGCACTCGCTTAACCGCATTATCGGCAAGAGCGGCGAACCGCTGATCCGCAAAGGGGTGGACATGGCGATGCGCCTGATGGGCGAGCAGTTCGTCACCGGGGAAACCATTGCCGAAGCGCTGGCTAACGCACGCAAACTGGAAGAAAAAGGGTTCCGCTACTCCTACGATATGCTGGGTGAGGCCGCGCTGACCGCTGCCGATGCAGAGGCCTACATGGTCTCTTACCAGCAGGCGATCCACGCGATTGGGAAAGCCTCTAATGGCCGCGGCATTTATGAAGGGCCGGGGATCTCCATTAAGCTCTCTGCGCTGCACCCGCGCTACAACCGCGCCCAGTACGACAGAATGATGGACGAGCTCTACCCGCGCCTGAAATCACTGGCGCTGCTGGCCTGCCAGTATGACATCGGCATCAATATCGACGCCGAAGAGGCCGACCGACTGGAAATCTCTCTCGATCTGCTGGAAAAGCTCTGTTTCGAACCAGAACTGGCGGGCTGGAACGGCATCGGTTTTGTGATTCAGGCCTACCAGAAACGCTGTCCGTTCGTCATTGATTACCTGACGGATCTGGCCTCACGTAGTCGCCGTCGTCTGATGATCCGTCTGGTGAAAGGCGCGTACTGGGATAGCGAGATCAAACGCGCGCAGATGGAAGGGCTGGAGGGGTATCCGGTCTATACGCGCAAAGTCTATACCGACGTCTCCTACCTGGCCTGCGCGAAAAAATTGCTCGCAGTGCCGAATTTGATTTACCCGCAGTTCGCCACCCACAACGCCCATACTCTGGCCGCTATCTATCAACTGGCGGGGCAAAACTACTATCCGGGTCAATACGAGTTCCAGTGTCTGCACGGCATGGGCGAGCCGCTCTACGAGCAGGTGGTCGGTAAAATCTCTGACGGCAAGCTGAACCGCCCTTGCCGCATCTACGCTCCGGTGGGCACCCACGAAACCTTGCTGGCTTATCTGGTGCGTCGCCTGCTGGAAAACGGCGCCAATACCTCCTTTGTGAACCGTATTGCCGATACATCGCTGCCGCTCGATGAACTGGTGGCCGACCCGGTGCTGGCGGTAGAGAAACTGGCGACACAAGAAGGCCATGTTGGCCTGCCGCATCCGAAAATCCCGCTGCCACGCTGGCTGTACGGACAGGGGCGTATCAACTCAGCAGGGCTGGATCTGGCCAATGAACATCGACTGGCCTCCCTCTCCTCTTCCCTGCTCAACAGCACGACGCAGAAATGGCAGGCCAAACCGTTACTGGAAACCCCGGTAGCGGAAGGTGAAATGGAGCCCGTGCTCAACCCGGCAGAGCCGAAAGATGTTGTTGGCTATGTTCGGGAAGCCTCCGGCAGTGAAGTGGCGCGCGCGCTGGAAAGTGCGGTGAATAACGCGCCTATCTGGTTTGCCACCCCGCCCCAGGAGCGCGCGGCGATCCTCGAACGTGCGGCGGTACTGATGGAAGATCAGATGCAGACACTGCTCGGCATCCTGGTACGCGAAGCAGGCAAAACATTCAGCAATGCGATTGCCGAAGTCCGTGAAGCGGTCGATTTCCTGCGCTATTACGCAGGCCAGGTACGGGAAGATTTTGCTAACGAAACCCACCGCCCGCTGGGTCCGGTGGTCTGTATCAGCCCGTGGAACTTCCCACTGGCGATTTTCACCGGGCAAATCGCGGCGGCGCTGGCGGCCGGTAACACCGTGCTGGCAAAACCGGCAGAGCAGACACCGCTGATTGCCGCACAGGGCGTCGCTATTCTGCGAGAAGCGGGCGTCCCGTCGGGCGTGCTGCAACTGCTACCAGGCCGGGGCGAAACCGTAGGCGCGCAGTTGACGTCAGATAACCGCGTACGCGGCGTGATGTTCACCGGTTCTACGGAAGTGGCAAGCCTGTTGCAACGCAATATTGCCACAAGACTGGATGCACAAGGGCGTCCGACGCCGCTTATCGCCGAAACAGGCGGGCTGAATGCAATGATTGTCGACTCTTCTGCGTTGACCGAGCAGGTGGTGGTCGATGTGCTCGCCTCGGCCTTTGATAGCGCCGGACAGCGCTGTTCGGCACTGCGCGTACTCTGCCTGCAGGAAGAGATTGCCGAACATACCCTCACCATGCTGCGCGGCGCGATGGCGGAATGTCGCATGGGGAATCCAGGACGCCTGACAACGGATATCGGTCCGGTGATTGACCGCGAAGCCAAAGAGAATATTGAGAAACATATTCAGGCAATGCGCGAGAAAGGTCGCCCGGTGTTCCAGACGGCCCATGAAAACACCCTTGATGCCCGTGAATGGCGAACCGGCACCTTTGTAATGCCAACGCTGATTGAGCTGGAGAATGTGGACGAGCTGAAAAAAGAGGTCTTTGGTCCGGTGCTGCACGTGGTGCGCTACCGCCGCAACGATCTCGACAAACTGGTAAGTCAGATTAATGCCGCAGGTTATGGCCTGACGCTGGGTGTTCACACCCGCATTGATGAGACTATCGCTCAGGTGACCGGCAGCGCGCATGTCGGCAACCTGTACGTGAACCGCAACATGGTCGGCGCGGTCGTGGGCGTACAGCCCTTCGGCGGCGAGGGGCTATCTGGCACCGGGCCTAAAGCTGGCGGACCACTGTACCTTTATCGCCTGCTCGCCAGCCGCCCGGAAACGGCCATCAAGCAGACGCTGTCGCGTCACGATGCCCGCTTCCCGCTTGATGCACAGCTTAAACCGAGCCTGATCCAGCCGCTGGATGCGCTGACACAATGGGCAGAGGATAAACCGGCATTGCAGGCCATTTGCCAGCGGTTTGGCGAACTGGCCCAGACCGGGATCCAGCGCGTACTCCCCGGCCCTACCGGTGAACGCAATACCTGGACGCTGCTGCCCCGCGAGTCGGTTCTTTGCATGGCCGACAACGCAGAAGATAGCCTGACACAGCTTGCGGCAGCCCTCGCCAGCGGCTGTCGGGTATTGTGGCCAGATGATGAGCTTCACCGCACCCTGCATAACGCGTTACCAGAGAGTGTCAGCGCCAGGATCACGCTGGCCGCGCTCGATAACCTGCTTTCACAGCCATTTGATGCGGTTATCTATCACGGTGACTCCGATCAGCTACGCGAGCTGTGCGGACATATCGCGACGCGCGATGGCGCCATCATCTCGGTACAGGGTTTTGCCCGTGGTGAGAGCAACATTTTGCTGGAGCGTTTATGGCTGGAGCGTTCGCTGAGTATCAACACCGCGGCCGCAGGCGGCAATGCCAGCCTGATGACCATCGGCTAAGGGCGCAAAACTCGCCGATAATGTACTGAATGTCGGGGCTACAATTCAGCGCGAAGCCGTAGTACCGTATGCCGGATATGCACAATGCTATCCGGCATTTTTTTATACGGAGAAAATATGAAACGTTTATTGATTGCAGGGGTGGTTTTGCTGGTCAGCGCCAGCGCACTGGCGGAGGACTGCGACAACGCTATCTCGCAGACAGAAATGAACATGTGTAGCGCCGATCAATACGACAAGGCGGACAAAAAACTCAACCAGACCTGGCAGACGGCACTCAAGCGCGCCACGCCACAACAGCGTGACTTACTGAAAAAAGCGCAGAAAAACTGGATTGCCCTGCGCGATGCCGACTGTGCGTTTATCGGCTCCGGCTCCGAACAAGGCAGCGCGCAGCCTATGGTCATCAACCAGTGCATGACCGATAAAACGAACGAGCGCGAAGCCTGGCTTTCGTCTCTCCTGCAGTGCGGTGAGGGTGATCTGAGCTGCCCTTTCCCGACCGCCAACTAACGCACGCGGATGCCTTCGGTCACCATCCGCTGCACGTTTTCTACCGTGCGCTGAAAAAAGGCCTCATCCTGTAATGTTCTGCCGGTCACCGCCTCTACCTGAGTGGCGAAATCGGCATAATGCTGGGTTGAGGCCCAAATCATAAAAATAAGATGATGCGGGTCGACCGGTGCCAGTTTGCCGCTGGCTACCCAACCGGCAATAATGGCCGATTTCTCTTCCACCAGCGCTTTCAGCGATCCTTCCAGCTCTTCTTTCAGCACCGGCGCGCCTTGCAGCATCTCCATGCAGAACAACCGTGACGCCTGCGGATTATCACGCGAAACTTCAAGCTTTAAGCGAATGTACTCCCCAATCGCCACCAGCGGGGTCAGGTCCTCACGAAACGCTTTTAACGGCGCCAGCCAGATAGCAAGGATGTGGCGCAACACGGCAAGGTAGAGCGCTTCTTTGGAAGGGTAATAGTAGAGAAGATTGGTTTTTGACACCCCCGCTCGCTCCGCCACCTTTTCAATGCGCGTACCGTGAATGCCATACAGGGAAAAGGTCTCAAGCGCCGCAGCCAGAATGGCCTCTTTTTTCTCGTTCACCGCCTGCGTCCGCTTGCCCGCTTTTTTCGCCGTATCCTGCGCCATCTTTTTCTCCTTATTGATTTTTCTCAGCATATCAAATGGCGCGAGCCGACTCGACCCCTGCACAGCCATGGCGCAAGAGCGCCTGTTTTTTGTGCACTGTTTTTGACCATTTAGTCCACTTTTTTAATCTGCATTTCGTCAACTTTTGTTTAACACACTAATAACAATGCAGTTTTCAAAACTGGCATCTCCTTTGCTAAATCGTTGATGCGAGGCTCACAGGAGAGTGCAGGATGCAACGCCACGCCCGACGTTCAACCGACAACGCGAGGTACGAGATGAAAATTGGTGTTTTCGTTCCGATTGGCAACAACGGCTGGCTGATTTCCACCCATGCGCCGCAATACAAACCGACCTTTGAACTCAATAAGGCAATTGTGCAAAAGGCCGAGCATTATCACTTCGACTTTGCTCTGTCGATGATCAAGCTGCGGGGTTTTGGCGGCAAAACAGAATTCTGGGATCACAATCTGGAATCCTTCACCCTGATGGCCGGACTGGCTGCGGTGACATCGCGGATTCAGATCTACGCCACCGCCGCTACCTTAACGCTGCCGCCCGCCATCGTGGCGCGCATGGCCTCCACCATCGACTCCATTTCCGGCGGTCGTTTCGGCGTCAACCTGGTCACCGGCTGGCAAAAGCCGGAATACGACCAGATGGGCATCTGGCCCGGCGATGAGTACTTTTCACGCCGTTATGACTACCTGACCGAATATGTCCAGGTACTGCGCGATTTATGGGGCACCGGGAAAAGCGATTTCAAAGGTGAGTTTTTCACCATGAATGACTGTCGCGTCAGCCCGCAGCCGTCGCAGCCCATGAAAGTGATTTGCGCCGGGCAAAGCGATGCCGGGATGGCGTTTTCAGCGCAATACGCTGATTACAACTTCTGCTTTGGCAAAGGGGTCAACACCCCAACGGCATTTGCGCCTACCGCTGAAAGGATGCGCGAGGCGGCACAAAAAACCGGGCGCGACGTGGGCTCGTACGTACTGTTTATGGTTATCGCCGATGAAACCGATGAAGCCGCACGCGCTAAATGGGAACACTACAAGGCAGGCGCGGATGACGAAGCGCTGGCGTGGCTGACCGAGCAAAGCCAGAAAGATACCCGCTCCGGCAGCGATACCAACGTGCGCCAGATGGCTGACCCCACCTCCGCCGTCAATATCAATATGGGAACGCTGGTCGGCTCGTATGCCACCGTCGCGCGTCTGCTTGATGAGGTGGCTACTGTTCCCGGTACCGATGGCGTGCTGCTGACATTTGATGATTTTCTGACTGGCATTGAGGCCTTCGGTGAGCGTATCCAGCCACTGATGAACTGCCGCAGCCAGATCCCTGCCCCTACCCGTGAGGTCGCCTGATGATAACGCTTGACGCCCGTCCCGATTCGCTGCGCTTCGACCCGGCGCAGAGCGCGCTGATTGTGGTAGATATGCAAAACGCCTACGCCACAAAAGGGGGATACCTCGACCTGGCGGGGTTTGATGTCTCCGCCACCGCGCCGGTGATAGAAAAGATTCAGACCGCCGTTGCCGCCGCGCGCGAAGCGGGCATGCTCATTATCTGGTTTCAGAATGGCTGGGATGAGCAGTATGTGGAAGCCGGCGGTCCGGGCTCGCCGAACTGGCACAAGTCCAACGCGCTTAAGACCATGCGCAAACGTCCTGAGTTACAGGGCAAGCTGCTGGCGAAAGGCGGTTGGGATTACCAGTTAGTGGATGAGCTGGTGCCGCAGGACGGCGATATTGTGCTGCCGAAGCCCCGCTACAGCGGCTTTTTCAACACCCCGCTGGACAGCATTTTGCGCAGCCGTGGCATCCGCCATCTGGTGTTTACCGGTATAGCCACCAATGTTTGCGTGGAGTCGACACTGCGCGACGGCTTTTTCCTCGAATATTTCGGCGTGGTTCTGGAAGACGCCACCCACCAGGCTGGCCCCGCTTTCGCACAACAGGCCGCGCTTTTTAACATCGAAACGTTCTTTGGCTGGGTCAGCGATGTCGGGACATTCTGCAACGCCCTTTCCCCTCAGCCTCGGGTCAAAATTGCTTAAGGAGAACACCATGCCAAAACAGGTCATTATTCCCCCCGGAACCACCACCCCGATTGCACCGTTTGTGCCAGGTACGCTGGCAGATGGCGTGGTCTATGTCTCCGGGACGCTACCCTTTGATAAGCAAAATAATGTGGTCTACCCCGGCGACCCAAAGGCGCAAACCCGTCACGTGCTGGAGACGATCCGCACCGTTATCGAAACGGCGGGCGGCTCGATGGAGGACGTGACGTTCAACAGTATTTTTATCACCGACTGGAAAAATTACGCCGCGATTAATGAAGTTTATGCGGAGTTCTTCCCCGGCGATAAACCCGCCCGTTTTTGTATCCAGTGCGGGTTGGTTAAGCCGGAGGCACTGGTCGAAATCGCCACCGTCGCGCATATCGCAAAGTGAGGTTTGCATGAAACTGATCCTCAGTGAACCGCCCTTTGCTGGCGCACCCGTGGTGGTGTTGATTGCCGGACTTGGCGGCAATGCCAGCTACTGGCTGGCGCAAACGGCGGCCCTGCAAACCCGGTATCAGGTGGTCAGCTACGATCAATGCGGCACCGGCAATAACCCGGCGACACTGCCGGATGGCTACCGTATCGCCGATATGGCCGCAGAACTGCTGAGCGCCCTGCAACAGGCGGGCATTGACCGCTTTTGCGTGGTTGGCCACGCGCTGGGAGCACTGATCGGGTTACAAATGGCGCAGGATTACCCGCATAGCATTAGCGCGCTGGTCCTGGTCAATGGCTGGCTACAACTGAGCGATCACACCCGCCGCTGTTTTCACGTCCGCGAGCGCTTATTGCAGGCCGGCGGCGCACAGGCATGGATTGAGGCGCAGCCGCTGTTTCTCTACCCCGCTGACTGGCTGGAGGAGCACGCGCCGCGCATGGAGGCGGAGGAAGCCCTCGCCCTCGCCCATTTTCAGGGCGAGCATAACCTGCTGCGGCGCCTGAACGCCCTGAAACGCGCCGATTTTAGCGCCACGGCAGCGCAGATCCGCTGCCCTGTATTGATTATCTGTTCACGGGACGATCTGCTGGTGCCCTGGACCTGTTCGCAAACGCTGCACGACGCGTTACCCCATAGTGAAATCCGGCTGATGGAACGCGGTGGGCACGCCTGTAATGTCACCGACAGTGACGCCTTTAATACCCTGTTACTCAGCGGGCTGGAAACCTTACTGCCCATTGCCGAAAAGGAGTTGTTATGAGTGAAGCCGTGAGCCAAAGCGCGCTGAATACCCTGTTTTATGACGCCCGCACCCACAACGGCTGGCAGGACAGACCGGTAAGCGATGCGACACTCGCCGAAATTTATGAACTGGTCAAAATGGGACCGACGTCAGCCAATTGTAGCCCGGCACGTTTTGTGTTTATCCGCAGCGAGGAAGGCAAAGAGCGGCTGCGTCCGGCATTATCGAGTGGAAATCTGGCCAAAACGCTCAGCGCGCCCGTGACCGCAATTGTCGCCTGGGACGCCGAATTCTATGAGCGACTGCCGGAACTCTTTCCTCATGGCGACGCGCGAAGCTGGTTTACGTCAAGCCCGCAACTGGCAGAAGAGACCGCGTTTCGTAACAGCAGCATGCAGGCCGCTTATCTTATCGCTGCCTGTCGGGCCTTAGGGCTGGATACCGGACCGATGTCCGGCTTCGACCGCGCGCTGGTGGATAAGACATTTTTCAGCGATACCCCCTGGCGCAGTAATCTGCTGGTCAATATTGGTTATGGCGATGCCAGCAAGCTGTATGGCCGCCTGCCGCGACTGGCGTTCAACGACGCTTGCCAGCTTATTTGAGAGGTGATGATGGCGATTAATCAACAGACATTCCGCGACGCCATGGCCTGTGTAGGGGCAGCGGTCAATATTATCACCACCGATGGCGAAGCCGGCCAGGCGGGGTTTACCGCCAGTGCCGTGTGCAGCGTCACCGATTCACCGCCTACGCTTCTGGTCTGCCTGAATCGCGCGGCATCGGTCTGGCCGGTGTTTAATCATAACCGGGCGCTGTGCGTAAATACGCTGGCAGCAGGTCAGGAGGGACTGTCGAACTTATTTGGCGGGAAGACGGCGATGGCGGAGCGCTTTGCCGCAGCGCAATGGCAAACCGGTGAAATCGGCTGCCCACGGCTGGAGGGGGCGCTGGCCTCATTTGACTGCCATATCAATCAGGTGGTGAGTGTGGGGACGCATGATATTCTTTTTTGCGAGATTAAAGCTATCATCCACCACCCTGCCCCGGAGGGCCTGGTGTGGTTTAATCGTCATTACCATACGCTGATGCGCCCGGCCTGCTGATCAGGACTCCGGTTCAGCCGTCGTTTCCGGCGCTTTCATCGGCGCCGTTTTCTTTTTTAATTTCAGTTCGCTGACTAACACGCCGACGACAATAAACACGCCCCCCAGAATAGCCAGCAGCGGCAAGCGTTCTCCCGCCATACGGCCAAATATACCCGCCCACACCGGTTCCCCGGTATAAATAACCGTAGCGCGGGTTGGCGAGACGCTGCGCTGTGCCCAGTTCATGGTGACCTGAATAATCGCGCTGAAAATGCCCAGCCCCGCTGCCAGCCCCAGTAGCGCAGGCGAGATATCCGGAAGGGATTCTCCGGCCGGTGCCATGGCCGCGAACGCCACCAGCGAAGCTGTCAGCAGTTGCACAACGGTGACGCGACGCACATCCACCTTTCCGGCCCAGGCGCTAATCAAAATGATCTCAGCGGCAATCGCCACCGCGCCCACCAGCGTAATGATTTCGCCTTTCCCCAACGCCAGCATGTTGCCGTCCGGCCCGGCCAACAAAATCAGACCAATAAAAGCGAGCAGAATGCCAATGCAGGACATCAGCCCCGGTATACGTCCCAGACATAACCACTGCAACAGCGGCACAAGCGGGACGTACATGGCGGTAATAAACGCCGATTTACTGCTGGGAATAGACTGTAGCCCCCAGGTTTGCAGGCTGTAGCCCAGCGCAATCGCCACACCGATGGCGACACCGGCCTTAACTTCAAGCCAGGTGATACCTTTGAGGACATTAAAGGAGAGTAACGCCACCGCCAGCGCGGCCGTCGCGAAACGCAGGCCGACAAAAAAGAACGGGCCGCTCATTGTGACCGCATATTGCACAGCAAGGAATGTCCCACCCCAGAACATGGTGATGAGGATCAGGAGCGCTTCCTGAGGTTTAACGGAGAACTGGAATCGCGAGGTACGCATGTTACAAACCGGTTAACGGAAACCGCCTAGTTTGCGACCTGCGGCCTGTTTCTTCAACTCAAAAAAAACCGCCGGGCAAAACCCGGCGGCGAGCAGACGGCAACAGTCAAAAGGATTAACCGTTACCACAACACCTGAGTACTAGCTGCTGCGGCTACCGTGACTGCTTTTGCCCCCTTTCTTACCAGCTTCCGAGGCACGTTGTGGGTCATTTTTAAAATTACCCCCACTATGCTGGCCACCTTTACGACCTGCTTCTGATGCTCTTTCACGGTCTTCAGCGAAATTACCTGAACCACCACGATGGTTTGCCATTTCTGACCTCCGGTTGTGTGAAACATTAGACATCATACTGCATTCAGTAAAAGAGGATTCTTTCACCGCGCGGCGACACCAATGTACCGATGTCTTCGCCACGTGAAATTAAGCTTAGTAGAGCAAGGTTAATCAGCCAGTGAATCGTAATATCCTGCAACAGGAAATCGGGCAAATCGTTGATTTTTTAAGCAGCATAATGATAAGCCGCTCTTATGCTTTAAAAAAACGGCTGCGTTTAAAATGTGTCAAATTGCAACAAGCAAAGTACATATAATTAATGTGTAAATAATCAACGACATACCTCCCATCCGCTGTCTCCCGCAGATATAAGCGCAATTCCACGCCAACCGATACTGTTCAGCCATCCAGAGCGTGGTACAGACAACAAACGTTCAGGTGATACCGCTGACTAAGCACACCCTTTAAACTCAATGACTTAATCAAGACTTCCGATAGAAATAAAATAATCACCAAAAAGACTTGACCAAACAAAAGACAAGTCTAAAATGCACGACATAAAAAGACATATTAATGACTTTAAAAACGTAAAACTGCTTTCTCATGAGCAAACATTCAACTGCCGATAAGCGCCATTTCGCTGACTTTCTTCGCGGCGCCAGTACTGAACGTTGCGCATGCTGAACGATTACAGACGCAGGCACTCCGTAATAGTGCTGCGACAAAGCCCTGGCGGATATCGCAACACAAAAATGAACACCGCCACCCTTTAATATGATTAGCAAGGTTATTGATTATAATGAATAAAAAGTTGTTTTTACTTGTTCCGGTGGCCTTTCTGGCAGGATGCACAAGCGCTGCGCAACGTATGAATGATTGCGAGGCCCAGGGCATTTCACGCGATGCATGCTATGTCGCTGAACAGAACCGTCAAAACGGCATCAACGCTCAGGCGCAAGCGCAGGCGATGCGTAATGCTCAGGCGCTCTACCCTGTCGAACCGGCGGCGGGATATAAACATCATCATGATTCAACGCAATTCGCCCAGGCGGCACATAAAAACCGGGACACTATTTCCTGCGACGATCTGCGGCGTTTTATCGACGCAGGCATAGCCCTCACCCCCGGTCAGCAAAAACAGATCCCCAACTGCCATATCAATACCGCACCTGCGACTCGGACCGTTAAAGGATATGGCGTCACCGTCAGGATCGATGGTCAGCAAGTTTATATTGATGATAAACCCGCAGCGCGGGATGAACATGGCGAAACAAGTGATGTTTATTCTCAGGGGTTTTATCAGGTGGTGTTGTACAAATCGGGTAAGGTTGCCCTTCTGAAAAATCGTGTGGTTCAGGGATATTTGCATTAAATCGTTCCCTGTACCAGGAGGCTGCTTTTTTGCAGCCTTTTTATTTGTCGGAATGCGCAAAAAAATAACCGGCATTTATCCATTCAGAGTATTGAAGAATGCGCGGCAAAACCAGAACTACAGTGACGAATCCCGCTTACGCCGAGTCACGTAAGACATTTAAAGACTTTTGCGTCATCATCGCCATATTGGTTGTTCTGAGCTGGTTATCCTGACTTTATAGATGTCTGCTAACAGGGATGAATGTGTGAAACAGAAAATCGCGAATGAGATTGCAGCCTTCATTAAACTCAAACCGCTAATCCGATACGATGCTGAACAAGGCCGCGTATTTTGGGCCGTCAGCCCGGGTAAACGCGTAAAAATCGGCGATGAAATAGGCGTATTGGTACATAACGGCTATCGACGCTTTCGATTCCAGAAGAACCTATATCGCACGCATCGCCTGATATGGTGGCTGGAGAAAGGCGTATTACCTGATTTGATTGACCACTGTTGTGCAATATTAAATGAGCGTGGCGAAAGAGATAACCGGATAGCCAATCTGCGCGAGTCTACTGGCGCAGCCAGTCAGGCTTACCGCCAGCATCGAAAAAGAAACAAATTAGGTGTGAAAGGGGTAACTCAGCGAGGTTCTCGTTTTCGGGCGCATATTCAGGTTAATGGCAAATTAAAAGCGCTGGGCACCTTTGACACCATTGAGGAAGCAGCCAGCGCTTACAACGAAGCTGCCAGCCAAAAGTGGCAGTAAAAATGTGTAATGAAAAGACGTTTGTTTGAGTTCCATTGTGGTGACTTTCTTTAATCTTGGCTCATCACTTTTTTGTGGAAAACGAGACGTAATCTTTTTTCACAATTTCCAGGCTTACCCTTCACTGGTCGAAAAGTAACATCTTTGTTATAGTGGCCTGGTAAACCTACAAGGAACTTATAAAATGGCACACATCTTTCTTGAAATTTCGGGTATTGACCCAGGCTTAAAAACGCCAGCCGATCTTAGTCATGTTTTGCGTGATTCAAAAGAGACAACCTACTCAATCACCCCTGAGTTGGTTCACTGGATTAAAGGCGCCATTGCTTTTCGCGATGGTCAGTTAATGCCCGATTTCAAAAACTGCTGTTTTGCGTTTGGTGATGGTAAAGAGTTCATCGAATTTGATGGCAAAGGCAAGATTAAGCCCCCTCTCACGAAGACACCTGACTGGTACCCGGAGCCAGGTGAGTTTATGCGTGAAACATGGCTTAAAAACAAAGAAATGCACGACCAGACGATTGTGCAGTTTATTAAAGAGTTCCTCGAAAGATTTACCGATGTCAACGAGCGAAGAGTTCACTGTGACCTGCTGTTTAATCTCCAACTGGATACCATTAACACCACAACGCCGGCCGTTAACACTCAACCCCCCGCAAGTAGAATCGGCAATAAAAACAGGTTATCGACTCAGCCAAAAGTGCATGACCTTAATTCTTTTGAAATGTTCAGCCAGTTCTTTTCACATCTCTCGGATGCCGTCCTCGCTAATCAATTCCCGACCATGCAGGTGTTAATCGGCCAGGATGACATCAGTAAAGCACCGACGCCGCTTAAAGGGGCAACAAGAACCTGGTTTAAAGCGATTACGGGTGAGTTACCGCCGAACAATAAAAAAGTTGCGGCTGGTCACGCTGACGTTTTTTGCGCACCCATTCAAACCACTTTATTGCAAATCAAAGAGTACGGTCTCGAAAAATTCTATGCCGAGCTTTCACAAGCGATTCAGAAAGCAGGCGATCTCACCTTAGACAAGTTCGAATTTCAGATGCCTAAGCAGTAAAAAAGCACAAAAAAGACTTTATTAATGACTTCGCAATGACAAATCAATGATAGTTAATTGACTTGATAAACACTTTAAGTAGAATTAACACATCGAAACCGCAAAGGTGGGAAACCTGCGCGGTGGCGGTAAGTAAACTAACTTGACATTGTGTTCGCCCCTTCATCCCCCGGTGTTGGGGCTTTTTTATTTCCGGGGGCAGCATCGGCAACGAAAGAGTGCGGCGTTTTAAATGCCATTAACCGCAACCGCTACCCGCCCATGGGCAAATTGTTATCAATCAAGGAAATGACGTTCAAATTTGCACTCTGCCCACCAGGGCATACGCTTAAGTGAACGCGGCAAAATGCCGTCTGGTAACATCGAAACGAGGAGTGATGAAAATGGCTAAAGTGCTGGTGCTTTATTATTCCATGTATGGACACATCGAAACCATGGCCCATGCAATAGCAGAAGGTGCAGAGAAAGTGTCAGGCGCAGAGGTGGTTATCAAGCGTGTACCCGAAACCATGCCCGCAGAACTGTTTTTGAAAGCCGGCGGGAAAACACAGAATGCGCCAGTCGCCACACCGCAGGAGCTGGCCGAGTACGACGCCATTATCTTTGGTACCCCGACCCGCTTTGGCAATATGTCCGGCCAGATGCGCACTTTCCTTGACCAGACGGGCGGGCTGTGGGCCTCCGGCGCACTTTACGGCAAACTGGCCAGCGTCTTTAGCTCTACGGGAACCGGGGGCGGCCAGGAGCACACCATTTCCTCCACATGGACTACGCTTGCACATCATGGCATGGTCATTGTGCCCATCGGTTACGCTGCGCAAGAGCTGTTTGATGTTTCTCAGGTACACGGTGGCACTCCCTATGGTGCAACGACCATCGCCGGGGGCGACGGTTCGCGTCAGCCAAGCCCCGAAGAACTGGCGATTGCCCGTTACCAGGGTGAATATGTTGCCGGTCTGGCAGTCAAACTGAACGGCTAAACTTCCACAGGAGGAGATGAATGCCTAATCAAGATACAAAAGCCCATCACGTTGGGGAATGGGCCAGCTTACGCAACACCTCACCGGAAATTGCCGAAGCGATCTTCGAGGTTGCAGGTTACGACGAGGCGCTGGCCGAAAAAATTTGGGAAGAAGGCAGCGATGAGGTTCTGATTCGCGCCTTCGAAAAAACCGACAAAGATTCGCTCTTCTGGGGTGAACAAACGATTGAGCGTCAAAACGTTTGATAAGACTCTCCCCCGCCTGCGCGGGGGATTCTTTTATTTCGCCGCCGCGCTCACAACCGCATTGAATTTCTCCAGCGGACAAAATCCCTCACGGTCAATCGGACAGCCTTTCAGCGATAGCGTCACGCGTTGCGCCGGGGCTTTCAGGGTCAGCACCTCCGCATTACGCAACTGGATGCTGCTCTGGTAGACATACTCGATTTTCATCAACTCGCGTTTGCGCTCGCTGTCATACCAGCGCTGGAAGACGATCTTGCCGCCAATCGGTGTGCGTTCATACTGGTCATGAAGCTGATATGGCGAAAAATCAAGCGCGGTCAGCAGCGATGCGATGTTGGAATCATGGCCTACCAGCACGGTCACTTTCGGCGTGTTTGCCGCATCGGTCACTAGCGCTTTATCGATGTATTTCACCAGTGGTTTCGCCACATTGCGCGCCACATCAGATGACGTAAACAGGGCATCCTGATAGCTATTTTTAATCTTTGAGAGCAAACGCCATTGCTGCTCGGTTTTGATCTCGCCCCACGCGACCTGATCCAACGGAAAGCCTTCGTAATACTGCAACGTGAAAGCATCTACCAGTGAATTGCCGATTTTCAGCGGCCCGGAAACCCCAGGCTCCTGTTGTACCGACGCGCTAAAGGTATCGGTGGCCGTCGCCAGTGAACAGTTCTGCTTCTCTTTACAAGAAGGTGACTGGTCATAGCGGACAATTTTTTCCAGCAATTTATAGCTTTCACCCAGCGCATCGTGCTGATGTTGCGCCTCCATCGCTTTAATCGCCTGCTCGCCAAACTCGGCGGATCCATCCGTTATCACCGGGTTAAATGTCGGGTCCATCGCCCCCATTTTTTCCTGATGGTGGACAGGAATATCGCACCCTGGAAACGCGCCGGTGATAAAGAATTGCGCGGTCGCGACCGTACGTTGCAGGCTGTTTGCATAGGCATAAACGGTTCCCGGCGCCGGGCATTCGCCAGAGGTCACCAGTTTTTGCCCGGCCAGCCACTCACGCATGTAGTGGCCCATATAGACCTCAAGCACGCCACCTTTGGTAGTCAATTGCCCGCCCGGAACTTCCCATTCCGGCCACTTATTGGGGGTGGATTGTTCCAACACGCTACCGTTGTTCGCCAACGGCGCACGTAAGTTATGGCGGCTCATAATCAGCACTTGTTCAAGCTGATAACCCTGCGGAACAGTGTCTGCCTGCGCGGTTGTGGTGAACGGTAACAGCGCGGCAAGCGCGAGTGTCCATAGAGACTGTTTCATCCTGACTTCCTCATCCTGATAGTGGTGAACAGAAAGTGTGACACATTTGTAACGCTTTGCAGTGAATTAGGGCACAGAAGTGGCCTGCCACAACATCGCTTTCCCACGGGGCTCAGTAGTTTTATAATAAAACCATTAACCGGAGAGTGAATATGAAACGTACCCGTCTTGAAGCCAGCACCTGCCCCGTCGCCCGTTCCCTGGATGTGGTTGGGGACTGGTGGTCGTTATTGATCGTGCGTGATGCGCTGCGTGGCATGACACGCTTCGGTGAATTTCAAAAAAGTCTGGGTATCGCCAAAAATATGCTCACCACGCGTCTTAAGTTGCTGGTCGATGAAGATATCCTGCAATTGCAGCCCGCCTCCGATGGCAGCGCGTGGCAGGAATATGTGTTGACCGCAAAAGGCCGCGCTCTGCAAACCGTGCTGGTTGCCCTGTCGCAATGGGGCAATGAGCATCTTTTTGCCGGGGATGAGCAGGGTACGGTGCTCGTTGATGCCCGGCACCGCCAGCCGTTACAAAAATTACAACTGCTGGCAGAAGATGGCCGCGTCCTGCAACCCGACGAGATCGCGCCCCGCTATCCTGATATCGATAAATCAACGCGTTAATAACCCACGTCGCCGGATCGCACATTTTGCCATGCCAAATGGTTGCATTATAAAACCAAATATCTCATGCTGAATTTGGTTTCATTATAAAACCTTTTATCCCCCTTTCGTTTTAACGAGGTATGAGAATGGCTACGCAACGCATTAGCGCGCTTATCACTGGCGCATCATCAGGTATTGGTGCGGTTTATGCCGACAGACTGGCGGCCCGCAATTACGATTTGGTGCTGGTGGCACGACGCGCTGACCGCCTGGAGGCGCTGTCCAGTGCGCTGGAAAAACGCTACGGCGTCAGCGTGACGACACTGGTTGCCGACCTCAGTAAAACAGAGGGCATTGAGCGTGTTGAAGAGACGTTACGGCAAAACAGTGCCATCGAGCTGCTGGTGAACAATGCCGGGGCCGCCAATCTCGCGCCGTTTCTCTCCTCAGATGCCGATTCACATGAAGCGCTCAATACACTCAACACCACGGCGCTGATGCGCCTGACGCTGGCGGCCCTGCCACGCTTTGTTGAACAAAACCGCGGGACCATCATCAACATCGCGTCTGTACTGGCCTTTCACGCCCGGGCAGGTAGCGCCGTATACAGCGCCACCAAAGCCTGGGTGCTGAATTTCACCCGTGGCTTGCAGGAGGAGTTTGCCGAAAGCGCAGTGCGTATTCAGGCAGTTTTGCCTGCCGCGACGGCGACAGAAATTTGGGGACACTCCGGCGTGACGCTGGACTCATTGCCCGCGGGGTCGGTAATGACCACCGAAAATCTGGTGGACGCGGCGCTGGCAGGCCTGGATCAGGGGGAACTGGTGACCATTCCACCCGTAGAAGACCTTGAGTTGTGGCAGCGTTGGGAAGAGGCGCGTCTGGCGCTGTTCAGCGCATCACGTAACGGTACGCCCGCCTCTCGCTACCCGATAGTTTGATAACCGGATCGCCAGTTGCAACCGCCACTGGCGAACGCTTCACGCTACTTCACGCCGTTGTATCCATCAAGGTAGGCGCCAGCCAGTTCGTTATACCAAAGCACAGCTTCTTTGCTCTCGGCATCTTCAGTCCATTTATCCTGCTTATTCGGAGTGTAATGGTTTTCCACTTTATTTTGCTGCTGACCAAGCTTACGCGTTGCCTCGGCAACCGCATTAGCCTGCGCCGGGGTTACCCCTTTTTGCCTGTCTGCCACACCCCGGGCATAAATATCCTGAAACTTCGGTAAGTTGAGAGCAACCATGCCCCCCCTATCGGTTACCATATTGCCATTCATCGTTTCCGATGCATTGTAAGCAAAATGTCGCGCATGACGTTCGGGAGAGGTTTGTGTAGTGCATGCTGCAAGAGCGACTGCCATGATCATCAACGTTATTTTTTTCATCATCGTATCCTTATGAATGCTGACAGCAGTCTAATCGAAGCAAAGCGTAACGTATTGATCGAACGATGCATAAAGATAAAAATGATTGATGGCGCTTATGGACAGTCCTGCGTTCACGAATCAGCGTTTTAGCTAATGTCCGCATTTAAGAAACGGGGCCTCAGCCATGAAGCACAACGAGCGCTGAAAAGTGACGTTGCCAGTCTGGTCCCGCGGGGGAGAATGGGAACGGTAACGGAACTGGCGAAAGCCGCATTGTATCTGTCAGCCGATGAATACAGCGATACCCTCAGCACAGAACGGTGGGAATGGCGGCACCGGGATTTTATAAATCTGAGCGGAGCAGAACCTCTTTCGCGTCGCATCAAAACAGTAGCGGCAGAAACAGACTAACGCCTGCACTTATCCCAACAAACAGCGCGGCCCATATGGCAGACGAAAGTAGACAGATGCCATAAACTTTGCCCGGATTCAGGCGCAGCATTCCTGCCGCAAGCGGAACGAGATAGCGCAGCAAGGCGATAAAACGGGACGTAAACAGCACCACGGCGCCATTGCGCTGTAACTTGCTGCGAACGCGCAGCAATGTCTCCTCATGCCGGGACATCACGCGATGAAAACGGTCGCTATGGGTCATCAGTAAGCCCAGATGGTAACTCACCAACGAACCGAGCGTTGCCCCTGCGGTGACCGCCAGCCACGCCATGATCGGCGGCAGGCTTAAGTGGCTTGCGGAGAGCGCCGCGACCAGCATCACCGACGCCGGGGGAAGCACGGTGGAGATGAGCACCGTGGATTTGCTAAACACCACCATAAACAGCAGCGCGAACATCTGCACCGGGTGCGATGCAAAATGGGCAAGCAGGCTGTTCAACCACTCCATATTCATTCCGGCGTCCGTGAGCATTTCGGGCATTCCCTTTTAGCGTATTGAACAGGGGATGTCTTAAATATTACTTCAACAAACCGGGTCGCGAGAAATATCTCCCAAAAGAAAAAATAAACTTTTCCGCACATACTTCAGCTTTTAAATCCCTTGGGAAATATATGTATCATGGTGGTGTTAAATACCGTTCGGCGCCGGGTTGTTTGCAATAACCTGTATTGCAGATACCGGTTGCCGTACCCGGTGAGTTAGCACAGTCCATAAATTATTCGACATACGCGCAGGCCGACATAAGGCGTACAAGCGCAATAATGAATTTTTTCATGATATTCCCTTTTATGAGGTAACGAGTAAGACACCTCAGTTTGCGTGGATCCAGTCGCATTTTGAAAAGAGAGGTATGGCAGGTATGATTTGCTGATCATTAAAACGAAAGGTAAATCATCATTGTGTCTTGGAATTCGTCGCTGCTGGCTGTTTCACCAGGCGACCAATAATCCCGCATACTGCCACTAGTGCGGTGATACTTCCCATCCAGCTAGCAGGAATGATGGCTTTGATATCGTCAGGCAGCCCAGCCCATATAGCAGGAATAACGCCTGCGACAGCTAGCGCCTGAACAGAGAACAGCTTCCAGGATTGTTTCCAGTTTTCGATAACCATTTTTTACCCTTTGTGAATGTCTGATGTGCAGCGTGAAAGGGATATCAGCAGGCGGTCTCGCTGATATAGGTTTTACGCTGTACCAGATGATGTGAAAGGAAATACGCTTACACGGCGATATGCAGTACGTTAGTAGATACACTGCTTGCGAACATACTGCTGCAACCCTGCCAGCTGATGCGTAACCGTATCGATACGCTCTCTGAGGGTGAAATAATCCCGTTCAGCGGTGTCAGTAAGTCGGGCACTGGAGCCATCATCCACGCGGGGGGAGCTGGCGGAACGAGGCGCCTGACAGGTGGCGTTGAGCTGCAACCGCTTACGACCAATAGCGACATCAGCATGTAGTTTTTCCAGTTCAGCTTTAGCATTGGCTAATTCTCCAGTGTATTGCGCATCAAGAGCGGACACATCATGCTGGCGTGCCTGCATATCTGTAAGGGTGTTCAGCGAGCTGGTCGCCTGGTCGCGCTGTGCTTTGTATAACTGCGCGTTGTCGCGATAATGGTTCACGGTCCAGCTAAGGGCTGCGAGTATGACAATCAGCGCGCCCATTGCCGCAAGCAGTAAGCGGTTCATTTCTGCCCCCATTGGCATACTTCACGCTCTACTTCACGTCGGTTCACCAGGCCTTTCCATTGCCGTCCGCCCGCATAAATCCACTGACGCAGACTATCGCAGGCGGCCTGATAATGCCCGGCATTCAACTGTCGTAGCAGCGCGGAGCGCTCAAAGGCATTAGCGCCCACGTTGTAACTAAAGGTGATAAGTGCGGCTTTCTGGTATTCAGATGCCGGGACTTTCACAGCGAGTTCCACCGTACGGGCAAAGGGAGCTAAATCTTTCTGTAATAGCGACTGACATTCATTTTCTGTGTATTTTTTCCCGGGGTGAATGTCACTTCCCGTATGGCCGTAACAGACCGTCCAAACCCCACCGACATCCTGATAAGGTGCATAGCGAACCCCTTCAAGTTGAGGGATCATCGTGCCAGCAATAGCCAGAGAACCGGCCCCTGCCATCGCTAACAATTTGTTTCTAAGGCCTGTAGACATCGCCATTATTCACCTACCCTTTCAAGCGCGTCGACCGCGACCTGCATAGCCGCCGGGCGTTCAACATGGGGTTTATCCTGAATATCACTCAGGTAATGACTGATCATTTCGGTACGCTTTTCGTCTTCTTTGCGTTTACGTCGCGCATCAAGACGCCCATAACAAAAAGACGCGACAGAGATAACGACCCCAATCAGGCCGAATAGCATGTACACGACATCCTGCGTACTCAGTCCAAGACCCGATGCAATAACGCCAAGCCACGCAAAGAATTGCGTAACAATATTTCCGGGTTGATCGTTCATTTTCATGGTCTCTCACCTGCGAATTTTCGAGGTGGAATAGAAAGGAAAATCTGGCCTTCGGGTTCTTTTATTAAAAAAGTCAGATAAATGATTCCCGAGGCCAGAAAAAGGAAAGGCCTCTATTAAGAGGTCTGTATTTCAATGCAATCATTCACAACGGCTGGAACAAAATCATTTCAACCGTATAAAAACAAAAACCCACGCTGGGCGGGTTATGTTTATTTCTTGCTGCGTCTGTAGTTTCTCGAGCTTATATGGATTCAAGCAACCCGCGCGCAACCCTGCAAGCGATTTGTTTAAAATAACCTCTCGGCTATCACTCCTATTCCGATGGGTTAGTTCAGCGAATTTAGCACCATGTTCTGGTTGGTGAAAATGTGCTCAAAGTATTGTTTATTAAGTCGACTGTGCCAACGCCAACGAACGCCAAACTGTCTGCCATAAAAAGGGGAATAGTCAAACCAGTGATATTTCAGAAAAATAGTTGCACCTTCACCAGCCGATTTTCCAGCCCCCAGCAGACGTAACTGATCTTGAGGTGGTGGGAAATAACTTTCAGTGAATATGACCTTCTTACCCGTAATAAACGTTGCAGTTTGCTTTGTGCCATCAAACTCCGTTTGTACAGTCATGGTATCTGTTCCGTAGTTCCACCACGGGGCAAAAGGCAACTGCTCCTCAGTATCGAGCGTAATAATATCTATCGTTGACCAGTCAATATCCATGCCCTGTTGCGGCAAAGGTTGCAACAAAGGGATAATTACAGGGGAGATAACAAACGAATCCCGTACCGCACTTTCTGATGTGTTTGATAATGTCAGCGTTGGGTTGGTGGCGTATTGCATATTGTAATAGGCCGAGGGATCCTGATATTCCTTGTCCGGAAAAACCTTTATAAACACCCCGCCATTACACACCCACGCCGCGTCCACCGATTTCAGCTCGTCAGCACTTTTAATATTCAGCGCAATCACGGGGGCGAAATTACCCCCTGGAATCTTGCGAAACATCGGCATAATTATTCCTCCACCTGGTACCACATGTAGCCATCAGCATAACCACTGGCATTGATGGGTGCGGCTTGCGTGGAAACCGTATACCCCACCCCCAAATTGCTACGTGCTGTGGCTTTATCGGCGACGTCGGCCAGATTGCTGGCCGCCGAGAGGAAATTACCGCTGCTGGCCCATTCGCTAAATACCAGCGTGGTCGCCACCACATTGACGCAGAATCGGTGGTAAACATCGGTGGAGTTATACGGATAGTAGATTTGACGGAGACTATTATCCGCCGTTTTGATCACATCCAGCATCCCCGGCAGCACCACCGGATAATGTCTGGCGGTTGTGGCATTGCTGGTAAGAGACTGGAACTTACGCCCCGGTGACGTAATAGTGTTCAGATCCTCTGTCCCCAGCGTCGTACTGGCCTGTGGCACTGCCCCCACATCACCGGCGCTTAAAGCGTCTTTGGTCGCCAGCGTTTTGAGCCCCAGGTTACCTCGTGCCGCCTGCATAGCAGATGCCCCTGCACTGCTGATTTCTGAGAGATTATCGGCAATTTGCAAATAGATTTCTTTCGCCGCAACCTCGGTTGCAGTGATCGTAATCGATGCTGTAACACCGCTACTGGCCCCCGTCAGGGTCAGGGTAGTCGTCCCAGCCCCTGTGATGGTGAGCGAACCATCCGCCGCCAGAGCTGCAACAGATGCGTCTGACGATGCCGCATTGACCATTTCGGTATACGTGGCTGGAGAATAGGTCACTGGCAGTGAATAGCTGTTTCCCGCCAGCAATGCCGACGGTGCTGTACCGATAGTAATGTTAGTAAGATAAACCTGCTGGGTAACGGTAGCCGTTGCTGTCAGCCCGGTAGAAATGCTGGCAATAATTGTCTGTGTACCGCTTTTTCCTGCGATCGCGGTATACGCACCGCTCTTGCTGATGCTGCCCAATGTTGCATCGGACACCGCCCATGACACGGCATATCCAGGTGCCAGTATCGACGGTAAAACGGTACCCGTGAATTGCCGTGAGGTTCCCGCGTTCATCGTTACCGTAGCCGGGCTGATAATGATCGCAGATGGTGTTTGCGCGCCCGCATCCGACTCAGCTTTATCGGTCTTAATAATGTACATTGCTGCGATGTTTGTCGGGCGAACCTCAGATGCCACATTTACCGCTGGTGCAGGTGAAATGGCCCCGGTCCTTGCACTGTATTGCCGGATCGATTCTCCGCCAGGGGAGTTTCTTGTTGGTTGCGATGGAATATCGTATCTGTAATAGCTCTCTATCCCTGCATAATGCGCATGATCAACAAGGGCATAGTCCTGTACGCTGCCGATTCCTCGGCCAGAATCCGGATCAATTGTAGAACCATGCGCCCATGCACGCACGAAGCGACCTCGCCAGTCAGGCACACGCCCCGATGGATATAGTGCGGCCAGTTCCGGGTTTTCCCCCGTATTAAATGCCTGACCGTTAAGCTCCAGCCAGCCGCTTGGCGGCATCGCATTGCCCCACAGCACAATAGCACCCACCGGTAAAATAAAGGGGCTCAGGGCAGTGGTGATGGTCGTTTTTAACTGTTCGTCAAGATAGGATGCCAGCGCTTTTGTTCTGCGCGGCGTCATAACTTGCGTGGCGCCATCACCGGCCAGCGCCTCTTCGGCAGTTGCTTCGCGCTGAATGTAGGATTGCCACTTCGCCACATTAGCGCCTGGCGTAGCGGTGTTATTGCCTGACAGCGACAAATATAACGCACCGTTGTATTCAACCACGACGCCAGCATCATAGCCGTATGCCGCGCCATTGTTGTTGGCAGTGGAGATCCACTCCGGATAGCCGTTTGTTTGATATTGACGCACTGCGGTGGTGATCGCATTGAGTACCGAGTTCATCGCTTCACGTTCCACCGGTTTGGCATTGATGTCTGCGTTTGGGTCTTTTGCGTAATCAACACCCCAGCCCTTTGCATAACTTACGAACCCGTTGCTGTCGGCTGAATCGGGAATAGACTGGGTATCGCCGCTTTGTGCGAAAGGCACGCGGAAAAATTTCTGATCCATCGTTGGGAACTCCAGAACTGAAAAAGCCACCTTAAGGTGGATGGAGGAAAATATAAGGTCAGGTAGAAATCTGGAGGGTTAATTAACCTCGTTTTGTTTCTCTACTTCTACCTGCTCTTCAATTTCTGCGTAATGCGCGGCAATCTCCTCTTGAGTGGCTTCCCGCGCATCGGGATATGGAGAACCATAGTAAAAATAGTCGTTATCTCTGATGTAATATGCGTATATCATTTTCCATCCTGTTGATGAAATTATGCGTTAATAGGGTTAAATCTTTTTATACAGAATGCGGATATATAATCGGGTGTATTTAGCCCATGTCGCGGCATCAGTAAAAATCTTGTAAAAAGAAGATGATATATTGTTTGAGTAATACAGGTTCATGTAATTACCAATAACCATTTTGACGTTGGTTGGAGTGACCTTAATCGCTATTGGCCCAATAGATGTACCACTGGAGTTACAGTTATCCAAACCCGTCACAATATCGCCGGCGGAATACACCGAGTAATTTGCCGTAAATTCAGTCAGAATGCTCGCGTAGGCAGATTTGACGTCGAGGCTCAGCCCGTGCGCGAAATCAAAATTGGTAAATGCCGAAGGTAAAAACGGAGCAGAGGTCCAGTCTTTCCAGTTATCATAGACCGACACTTTCTGCTTGATCACACGCAACCGGAACGGGAAGGCATAGCCTGCTGCACTCACCGAACTGCTCACATCCAGTCCGTTAAATAATTCTGAAAGTGCCACGTTAGCAGGAATAATCCCGCCCCCTTTAGCCCGGAGATAAAGATAACCGTTGCTAGCCGTCCGCACATCAATACCGGCTGCTTTAAGCGCACCGCTATTGTCCGTAACAACAGTGGCAGGATAGTCCACCCATGCCGACGATCCATCGTTACGTAATACCTGTACCTGTGGCATATAGCTTGCGTCTTCACTGATGTCATAACTAATGGCATAGGCGAGTTCAAACGCACCGGTAGTCTTCAGTGGTGCAGATTCACTACCACCGGGATAGAGGTAGTCCCCGAGAAGGTCATTGATTGACTTAAGCATGGCAGACGCCGTCGTAGCGGACGTTGCCGCCGAACTGGCACTGTCTTTCGCGTTTTTTTCCGAAGTGCTGGCGGAAGAGGTATAGGCATCAAGCTGGCTTTGTACGCCCACCAGCGCCTGGCTGGCAGCATCAGTCGCAGCACTTGCGGCAGCGTTGGTTGCCGTTGTTGCTGCTGCCGTCGCTCGGGTGGCCGCATCCGCAGCCGCAGTTGCCTGCGTTTGCACGGTGAGTGCGCTGTTGGCGGCATTCTGCGCAGAGATTGCCGCAGCGGTCGCACTGTTTGCCGCCGCCGTCGCGCTGTTACTAGCCTTTGTCGCATATGTGCCCAGTTCGTTAGCACGGTCAGCCGTGGCGGTATCAACCGCGGTATTAATCAGCGTCGCCAGGTTATCCGCCGTTTTCTGCGCGGCTTCCGTAGCCGCCGTGTGAGCGGCATTACCAATCGCCTGATTCACGCCGCTTAGTGCAGACTGTGCCGAGGTTGCGCTTTGTTCCGCATTCGATTGTGCAGTCTGCGCCTGCGTAACATAGCCTTTGACGGCGTCACTGACGGTGGCGGCCGCCTGGGTCGCCGCTGTCGCTGCAGCATCGCCGATAGCAGCGTTAACGTTATTCAATGCGGAGGCAGCATCCCGAGCGGAAGACGCAGCAGCAGAAGCTGAGCCATCGGCCTCAATTGCACTATTTTTAGCCGTAGATGCCTGCGCGGTTGCTACATCAGCGGCATGCTGAGCATCACTGAGTGAGCTCGCCATTTGAGACTGAACACTGGCGATGGTATCGGCTGCGGCCTGCTGAGACGCCGAACCGGCCGCCGTTTGCGCCGCCGACTCGGCAACGGCTGCCGCGCTTTCTGCTGCCTGTGCAGAAGCATTGGCGCTCTGAGCCGATGCTTCTGCTGCTGTTGCAGAAGTGGCTGCTGCCGAAGCAGAAGCCGCCGCTGCCTCGGCCTCTCCCTGTGCACTGGCGACATAGGCGGATAACTGGCTTACAACATTCTCTGCCGCCTGCTGTGCCGCACCGGTCGCCGCCGCTGATGCGGCAGTATCCGCGGCAGCCTGAGCGGCATCGGCACTGTTTTTCGCATTGGTCTCCGCGGTTCTGGCATCAGACACATATCCCGCAAGTTGCGAGGTTACGCTGGCGGCCGCCTGAGTGGCAGCGGTCTGAGCCACCTGCGCGGCGGCGGCATTTGCCGCGTCGGTCGCCGCCGTTTTCGCGGCATTTTTCGCCTCCGTCGCACTGGCAGCGGCATTCACAGCCGCCGTGCTCGCCGTTTGGGTGTAGTCAGACATCTGACTGACTACGCCAGATACTGCCTCTGCCGCCGCAGCCTGAGCGGCATCTGCAGCCGCCGTTTGTGCCGCAACTGTCGCCGTCTCGGCGGCGGTATGAGCAGTATCCGCATCTGTTTTTGCCGAATCCGCAGCCGTGGTCGCTCTATTTTCCGCATCCTGAGCCGTTGCCGCAGATGACAGGGCATCGCTGGCAGCGGTACGGGCATCGTTAACGTAGCCCGCCAGATGAGTCTCAACTTCCTTAGCAGCGCTCTGTGCGGCCGAAGTCGCCGCGGCATCTGCGGCACCCTGTACGACAGATTGTGCTTGTACCACGGCGGCCTGAGCCGCCGTCTCAGAATCTTTCGCCCCCTGTGCATAAACTGCAGCATTGCTGGCCGAACTGCTTGCCTGAGTCACCAGTGAATTAAGCTGTGACTGCACATTAGCCGCCGCGTTATTGGCCGCCGTGCTCGCTGCTGTCTGCGCTGTATTCGCGGCGGACTGGGCATTCGTCTGTGCTATTTGGGCGTCAGAGACATACTGTGTCAGCTGCGTGGAGACAGTCGAAACCGCCTCTGCGGCTGCCGTGCCTGCTGCCTTCTGTGCCGCTGCTGCGCTCGCCGACGATGCCGCTGCATAGGTACTGGCGGTGGTCGAATAATCTGCCACCAGGTTAACCACATCCGCCACCGCATTTTTGACTGCCGTTTCGGCGTTGGATGCGTAGGTCTGTGCATCGTTACGGGCAGATGAGGCTGTCGATGCCGCTTTCGCCGCTGACGTATAGGACGTTTGCGCGGCATTGACGTAGGCGCTCAGTTGAGAGATCACATCGGATGCTGCCAGTTCCGCCGCCTCTTTCGCCGCATTCGCGACCCCTTCACCGTCGATTTGATCTTTCAGCCACTGCGTACGGTTGGCCAGTGCCTGGGCCTGCGCATTCGCAGGGCCGAGATCGGTGCCATCAAAGCCTTTTACCGGGGTGTCAGTATCAAGACGTAGCACATCCGCCGTAAACTCGGATGTTTCGGTCAAATTCGCCATTTTTTAACCTCGATAAGTATGTGTTCCGTCGTATTTCACGGATCCGTTATAGAAAATGTTCGCATCCATCTTGCCCTCGACGTTTTCCCACTGACACAGTGGTGTCCAGACCTGAGCACGAGCGACGGCATAGAAAGGAGCGGCGACGGGAACCGTGACAAAAAACCGCCCCGCCGTATCGGTCACGGCAGTTTGCGTGACCGTCGTACCATTAGAGGTGTAGAAAAGTGTCACATCCACACTGGAGACGGTGACACCACGATTCGCAGTGAGCGCGCCCGATATTTTGCGGTTTGCACTGTCATATACCAGGGCTAGTTGCAAGTTAGAGTAGAAGTGAATCCCATCACCATGCCAGAAAGGCACACGAAAATTGCTGTAATACTTGCCAAAACCAAAAGGGGTGTAGGTCAGTATGCGCGGGGATCTGATCCCAACCCCCTGTGGGCGAGGAATCAGATCATAATCTCTGACCAGTTGCTGCGACCCGGGATCGAGATAGTCGTAAAAGATCGGGCGCATGGTCATATCCTGGCCATCAAGCAGTCGCGCTTCGGTGTCCAGAATATAGTTGGTTGCGGCTGTGATCTCATCGATGGTCGCCGCACTGTTGTTTTTATGGATTTTGGCTTTGATCATGCGACGAAATAACATGTCGCTGACCTTCGCCGGAGCACAGGCGGGATAGAATGTCCCGACAGGGCGTTTGTGATAACCGACAATACGTCCGCAGATGTCGAGCTGCTCACCTTCGGCGTTATCAATATCCAGAATGGCTTTGATTTTCGCCAGTTGATCTTCAAGCTGCGCCTGTGCGATGTCCGGTAATGCCAGTAACCAGGCAATCAGCTTCGGCGAATTTTTATATTGCCAGTATATGCGTGTGCGGGCTTTATCACGGTGCTGCATATGTCACCTCAATATTGCCGACATCAAAGACCCCCAATTGATAGAAAGCCAAATTTAACAGCGAGTGCGTCACATCATCAGCACGCGTGCCAATCAGTATGCTGGCGACATAATCGTCGTTGCCCACAATTTTATTAACAGGCGTATACAAACGCCCGGAGGCGATCGCTTCACCGATCCTGAACCCGGTTTTGGCAAAGCCGTTGGTTTCAAGAAAGCCATAGACGGAATCGTTTACGATCGCCGCTTTGATACGGGCATTATCCGTGGCCGATAGCGTGTCGGACACAATCGTTACCTTGACGTAGACAGTGACATTTTCCGGGCGGAAAAACGTGGCGTTAAATGGCTGAGCCGTCAGCGGCGTGGTGGTATCTACACTGATTTTATTGGGAATAAACGTGTTATAACGATTCAGGCCACATCCTGGATTCTTGTTAGCCGCCATCGCGGCAACAATGTCCAGTTGCTCGCCGCCATCAATAAAAATGGCCATCGAGTGCGCCAGGATGCCATTGCTATCGGACACGGAGTCAGGATTTTCATAGATTTTGACTTGCTTAACGCCGGGCACATTGATCAAAGCCGCATAAATATTGTCGCGCTGGTTATTACCGGGCAGTGCCACCGACTCATTGCGCCGTACGCGAAAGGCATCATCACTCTCTTCATCGGTACCCAGAGAAGCCGCCGCGGCGTTGTCTACTGCGGTAATGCCTCCAATTGGCGTGGCAATGATAGTTAGCGTACCCGCATTGGCATTTTGTTCACCGGTCAGCATGCAGGTCACGCCAACCGTTGCCAGACCGTCGGTATTGGTGACGACATCGGCATCCGTTTTCCATAGCGTACTGGTCAATCGATGACGAACCAGGGTCCCGGCCGGGATGACTGTCAGCGGAACACCCGTAAAGGTGACGCGGGCTGTTGAGAAGGTTGCGACTTTACGCACATTGCCAGAAATGGCCGCAATACGATTAAGCTGCACACCAATCGCGGAATCGGGATCAACAGACTGGTAGCTATTGATCACTTCTTCGTCGAGGTTAGCCAGCATTTCAGCCCAGATAGCAATCGCCAGCCCATCCGGCGTCGAAGGGTCGATATTCCAGCCCGCGTCTATATCAAGGTAGGCCGCCTCAACGCGTTCTTTATATTCTGCCAGCGTGGTGCCGGTCGCCCCGTCTCTGTTAATATCGGCCATTAAATCACCTCTTCGTTGAAAGCGTATTCCAGCGCCTCATTGTTCTTATCGATGACTGATGCATTAACGGTAATCATGCGTGTTTTAGCATCAAAATCGAATGAAAATGCCCCCAGAGCCACGACACCATCCGTATCGAGAATACGGCTCTTAATATTGGCTGCCGCCATGTCGCGGGAACTTTTTCCAAGGATCTCCTGAAACCAGGGTGTACCTTCGGAAATATTCAGAAAATACTCACCAAGGAATAATTTCAGTCTGCGGGTAATCGCCTGAGCGGTAGCCTCTTTTCCGGTCAGGAAATGGTCGCCGCTGGTCACAATGTCACCCTCTGTAAAATGTCGGATCACGAAGACACTCCCATAAAAAAGCCCCGGCTAATGCCAGGGCTGAGTCTTTTATCTTCCTCATTACTGAGGGCCATCGCTTTTGGCGTTGCCGCGTTCAACACCACCATGCGTGTGGGAGGCGAACTCAATATTGCCTACTGCGAGCCCCCCTTGCGTGATGTGCGTACGTGCATTCAGCGTTGTTTCGCCAGTATTGGTAAAACGGGGGCCACTGTAAGTCATACCCGATTCGGTCAATGACAGGGTCGAATTGCCGACAGATAACACAATACCGTCATGGGTCAAATGAATGCGCACAGAACCGTCGAGATTGCTCATTCCTACCCCACTGGCTGGTAGATTGGGTATTGCCGTTTTTGCCGAACGATAACCGGGCGAAAAAAAGGCATCACTCGCATTAAACATCGAGGGGCTGACAGGAGGCGCGGGTCCCCCCATATCAAGCCAGGCATCCACGGAGCGCTGGCTAAAATGGATATATCCTTCAGTGCCAGCGGGCAATTCATGGAAAACAGCCCATTCCGATGAACCGGAAAATTTCACTGGGACATTAATTAAAACGGGGATCGTCTGATGCGTGCCATCACTCAACCGCCGCTGGATACCGCATTGAACCTGTGCGCGCTGCGTCTGGTTGTCAAAGACCACAATGTGACCCGGCATCCCCACCATTAATCCGCCAATGGCGTCTCGACCTGCCGCCTGTAATGCTGCAAACAGAGGATTAGAACTGTTCATCATGTACTCCTCCATTGGCAGCGAATTGTCGTTTTCCAGTCGTTATTCCAATAATCCCCTTGATGCGAGGTCGATAACACGCGGAAACTGCCCGACGTGGTATGCGCCATCGCCAGGGCCTGAAATTCCTTTTGTTGTGTCCCAGTGTAATTAATGGTCCAGAAATCGGAGGTAATATGCACCCGATCGCCTGGCTGGATAATAGTGTTCAAGCGAACATCGACTTCCATATCCTGCTGATTCCACTTCGGCACCCCTTCCATACCGTTACTGGCACTGAGTTGGTGCGTGATGGGACGGGAGGCACCGTTGCGAATGATCACAACACGATTATGATCGAGCAGCCACTCATAGCCCCATGCCGCTTTCATTTTGTTGAGAAAGTCACGGCTAGAGCTATGTGCAAGCGTATGGCCATAATTAAAGGTAGGTAAATCAGAAAAATCACCGACCATTTCCACGGGGTAATAAAAAGAGCGGGCGACATCGTGTAATATTTCACTCGCCTGCGTTTTATTTCCCCATGTTTTACCGATGGTCGCGTCCGACCAGATAGCCAATAAGCATTTCAGGCGGAGATAAACATTGACCCCTTCGCGGCCCACTTCAACGCTTTGTATCTGCCCGGAAAACACTTCGCCGACGGATTCATCATAACCAGCCTCCAGTCTCACCGAACCATAATGCTTCTCCGAAGTATCATAGTGCTGAATCAGCTGGCGATATTTTGCGGAAACACCGAAGACGGTAATAGTTGCTGTCGATACCTGATCCTGGGGCATATTCGTCACCTGAAACTGGACCTGCATAGGCGGTACGATTACCAGTTCCTCCCCATCGACGGATGTCACCGTCAGGCTATATTTTCGGCCAAATAATTTAGTCATGGGGATACCAGTTCAGTTTATTGTCTATACCGAGGTTGGCGATTGTAGCTTTGCCCCCCTCCAGCACAATATTTCCGATTTGGGTATTTAATCCGTCCAGCAAATTAACACCAACGTGTAAAGCCCGCCCAAGGGTCAGCGCACTGCCATCGCTATTAAAAATATCGACGCTGAAATAACCGTAGCGAGTAAGCCATCGGAAAGTGAATTTCAACTGCGTGTCATTAAGCCGGGTGGTAAATGAGAAATTTGCCAATCCCGCGCTAAGAGGTATTGTTTTCATTTCACAGGCACCTGTCCCAGATTTACCGATTTTTGCCCCTGCGTTGCGACAGGATCATTTTTGGGAAGATTGCTGTTAGTGGTGATGGCACTGTCATCACGTGTGACGATAGTTATTTGTTGCATTTCCACAATGATCTCCTGCGCGCCTTCACCCCCCTTTACTTTCTTCACTTGCGTTTTTGTAATGAGCATATTGTCGTAAGACGACCCTACACCCACGATTTTCAGCAACGTTTTATTACGTTGCAAATTGCGTAACGAGAGCAATGCCGACTCCGAACGTGATTGCCCGGAATTGGCATACGTCATGCCTGCCGTCGCAGCAAGACCACCCAAGGCCGCCGCGCCACCTGACAGCATCGATAAAGCTGTTCCGCCCACGAGACTGCCCCCCATACTGGTGAGACCAGAGAGGTTGTCTTCTCCGGCCGTCATAGCCTTAATCGGGTTATCAGAAATCGCCACGGTCATCGTCAGTTCCAGCGGCTTCGTGACGGCATTGTCATTAGCCGTGCTGGCATCTTCTAACGGATAACTGCTCACTATGGTCATTAACGTACTGGTTTCGTCCAGGGTCGCATCAAAAAAAATGCCACCAATCTCAGGACGAAATTTTGTAAATACTCCGACAAGTGACATTCTTACCACCCTCCGTTGTCATATGAGCGCTCGAGGTTGTTTCCTGTTTCTGTAAGCGCCCGTTGCACCGAGTCCTGAATCTGCTGTTCGTTCATCCCCACACCAGAAATGCTCAGATCAACATACTGGTTAAAACTAACGGGCGAGGCGGGAGGAAGGAAACTGTAAGAAGCAGAGTACGGAGGGGTGTTCTGATAGCCGTACAGCATATTCATCTCATCAACGCTACGCGTCGGCTGAGCATAAGGTGACGAGGGTAAAGCAGCCCAAACATCGCCAAGACCGTTTGTCGCTTGCAGGAAATTTCCCTTCATGACGTTATCCAGTTGCCCGGCACGCTGGATCAACCACAACGCGGCCAAATCCTGGCTTTGGTGCGAAAAATCTTTCAGCCCCATAGCCGCCGCTGCATCTCCCCAGGCATTGGACGCAAATCGATACCGACCGAAGGCGGAACTGTTTTGCGTGTTATCCATCGCCGCCACCCCGTAGGCAAGCGAATCAAGATACTGGCGCGCATTTTGATTATATAATGCACTTTTTACTGTCGATGAGCGCTGACGAAGGAACGCCTCATAAGGTGTGATTCCTTCCCCTTCCTGCTGGGGAGATTCTCCTGGATGGCGACGCTTCCAGTAAAACTGTGGATCACTCATCTCTTGAATATCATCACGGGAATAGGACATGTTACCCGGTGTCAATGCCGCCGCCGCACCAACCGTCATAGGATTAAATAACAGTCCCGAAAGCCAGCCGCCCTCTCCTGCTACAGACAATGGTCCCATGAGTTTGTTGAGCATACTGCCGCTGGCAAGCGCACTACCGGCACCCAGTATGATCTCCGAAACAACTGGATTGGCCCTAATAAAGCTGTTTATCGCTTCCAGCACACTATTCACAATGGGCAGAAGATCTTCACCAAGCGCATAGGCAAGGTTCTCGAAATTGCGCGACAACTTCGCCATTTCATCGTTGAATACCTGAACATTTTGATTTAACTCTGGATCAAAAGACCGATCGTAATCAGAAGACATGCTCATGCTTTGCTGAAAAAAACCACTGCCACGTTCGGCCAACCGCGTCACATCGTCATTTTCCTGCCAACCCATAATCGGGCGGAACTGTTGCCGCTGCTGCTGACTCATGGATTGATAGGCATTTAATAGATATCCCGTTGCCGCCACGCGATCCACAGATTCTATTTGGGCGAACTGCTCAGGATTGAATGCTGTTCCCTTATAGGCTCGTGCGTCAAACTCGCCGTTTCGCACTTTGCGAGCCAACTCAGGAACCATTTGTGCAAATTGCTGCCCGGAGGCAATCGGATTAGCAGCGCCTATTCTACGCATAGCAAATTCAAGTCCACGGATTTGATTAACCGTAAAGCCAGTGATATCGGCGAGACGTTTTAATTCAGACCAGGATTTTGCTACGCCTGCAGTTAGCGCATTAAAATCGACTTTAACACCCGCCACCGCAGCAAGCTGTATCATGCCGTCAGTGACATCTTTTATCGCATTACTCGCCTTCTTAAAGGAGTTTGCGTCTGTTTCAAGACCAATAGAGACCAGCAGCGAGTCTATGGTTTCTGCCATTCTAATTTCTCCAGGCGGCAAAAAGCCCGCCTTTGGCGGGCTTTCAGGTTTTGGCGCTTCTTGCTTTTTCAGCTTGCTCGGTAATGTCATCCAGTACCTGATGCATGGCATGGACATCTTCCAGGCAGTAGGTGCCATCAAGCATCTCAGACCAACGCGCTAAAGGTGGGCAAAGTTGGCCAGCCCCAACACAGGGCCGCCACAGGAGCCAGTCTATAGCGCTGCGGTCTCCATTTTCACCGCGTTTGCGCCGTTTTCGCTCTGTACGCTGAGCTGCCAGAAAGGGCCGATGTTCTCTTGCAATACCCGCCCCAGGAGCAACAGCCAGTAATGGATTTTGTCCTGAAACAAGTTTTCAGCTACCGGCACACCATCACTGACGCGAATGATATTCCCTCCTCCGATACAGAGGTTCTTAAGGCGAGTAAGCTGCATGCCATCTAACGATGCCATGACCGCCACGACACCCATATCAGTGCCCCCCTCACTCAGCGCGGGCAGCAAACTATTCTGCGCGGCAATCTGCAGCATTTCGACCTGTTCTTTGGCCGATGCTGTCATACCGCTGTACTCGTTCTCACCCATAATCAGCGTAATTTTGCGCCCCATCGATTAGGTCTCCTCACTGTCAGAAAACTCAAAAACAAACTGCTCATCCGACACTTTGGTTTTGCCACCACGTTCTACGTTACCGCGTTTTGTCAGCACACCATCAAACCCGGCAAAATATTCCGCCGTGCCGGACTGGTAGAAGGTAAAGGTGGCATCGATACCACTTTTCGCTGCCGCAATAATCTGACGAGCCTGCTCCGAACCCGGCATCAGGTTAACCGTTAGTTTTACTGGACGCGTTTTATTGTCCAGACGCACAGACGTGCCGCCAAGACCCCGTTTCAGGGTCGAACGATCCTCAAGGCCTTCAATCGTAATTGGTGGATCGGTTTCGCCAAACTCATCCAGCGGAATACCGAAAACTGTCAGTTTGGCACCATCAGTGCCATAGGTGTTCATTGCCATTAGAGTTGCTCCAGATGTTACTCAATATAAACGTTGATCTCAGCCACATGGCCTGCGCGTGCCAAAATGGCGTAAATAGTGGTTGCCGGGTATTCACGGGCTTTGCGCTGCGCGTCTGTTAAATTGAATACGTCTTCCGGTTTGCCCAGAATGACGAAACCATTTTCCGCCGTCGCCACTTCACCTGTTTTCGGATCGACATAAGTGCCTTTACCGAGTACGCCATTGTCGTAAAAACGTTTACAGGTTGTAGTCAGCGCAGTAAGCAAGCCCGCATATCCAGCCGGCGTCAGGGCACGTTTGGTGCTAGTACCGGTGATGTAGTTGTAACCATCCACCTGCAGATGGTTTTTCAGCACGTCCAGGTTGATCACATCGTCAATAAATTCGTTATAAGACGACATGGATCTGGTGTTAATCGCCCGTAAACTATCCGTCTCGCCCGATAGTTCGATCTCGGTAAAGAACGCGCAATTTTTGGATTTCAATGCGCTGTAGCTGCTTGTTTTCAGATCATCGCCAGCAATACCGGTCAGTACCTGGTATTCGGCGGTGATTGCGGAGTTTTTCGCATTCGGCTTAAACTTGTTGAACGTCGCCGCCAGCTGAACCATGGTGTAGGCCTGTGACGAATCCGCAACAATAGCAGCAGGTAAGCGATAGCCCATGAAAATATGGCGATTGCCTTTTGCCGCCATTACCGCCGCAATGTCCGTGGTTGAGGACGCAGAGGTCGCCCCGGCTTCGCTGGTGGTCACCCAGATAGGGTGGCTTTCCGCATCAGACCAGTCAGCTAATTGCAACAGATTCGCTTTGGTCAGATCGCTGTTTTTGAAGAAAAAGTGGTAACGCCATACCTCATCTTCCGCTTTATTAACGGTATCCAGTAACGATGCATCCGCCGCATTTTTCATCCAGATGGTGACCGACTTCGGCTTGGGGATCTGAGTGAAATAACGTGTGGCGATCAGATAAATATCGCTGGAGGCTGAGAAATCCTCAGCAATTTCATTCAACGAGCTGTAATCCCGCCAGGTGTCAACGGCGAAAGTCACTCCGCTTTTGAGATCGGTGGAACCTGCAAAAATCAGCGCAGAGGAAAAGTCGCCGTATCCCAGGCCGGCGGCGGTCAGATAGAGATTGACCGGGATAATGTTATCAACGGAGTAGGTCATTATTGCCCTCATTGTTTTTGAACGTCGATCGTGAATCCCGCTGCACGGAGCACCGGGTAGGAAAGGGTCTTTTTGATAAAGAGGTGGATATCCGTCTGCCAGTTCGCTTTCTGGCTGGATGTCGACAACGCGGTGAGATCGCGAGACGCGCTGGTGCTGCGCCATGCAATACCGTTTCGAAAAAGAAACGCGCTAACCGGGTTGCGAAGATTTGCGTTATGCAGACGCACAGTGGCGTTGTCCGCCCCCTCATTGAAAATATTTACGGACAAGGTAAACTCCATGCTGCTAAAAACGGTGTCCTGCAAATCAGTCCATTCTGTACCGAGTGAGTCCGCGAAGGCTTCTTGGGGGACAATCTCCGTCATGCTATGCTCGGAATGTCCATATACCCGCACCGGAATTGGCTTGTATGTGGCATAACAATCGCTTGGGATTTCCCCCGTCTGCCCGGCCAGGATGACATTTTCCAGTCCCGATGCCAGCATGATCAGTTGCCGAAATGTCGCGTTGAGATCGGCCATATTTTCCATCAACCGCCCCCCTTATCATGCACGTTAAGCCTTTTACTCAATGCCATGTTCAATCCTCCAGAACGTAAGTGATGGCCTGTTTTAAAACGCCAATGCCAATCCGGGAGACAGTAAACGGCGATGTATTGGTTGGCACAATGTCAGACGGCACCACCGCCTTGCAGTAACCCGCCACCTCCTGCCCGATTTGTCTGAACATCGCGGAGGCCGTTATTTCGCCACGGCTGACCTTGGGTGAAAGAGACCGGAAGTGTGCCTGTATGTTGCCGATGTTTTGGCGTAGCGGAAGGCGCAGAAAGGAGTACTGTGGAATATTATTTTCTGTCGACCCAAATTCCAGCATGGCCCCGATGGCAACCAGAGACGTCCCCTGTTCATCGTTGCCCGAACCTGCAGGCAATCCGACAAAGACCGGGTACCGCGTAGTCAACCGGTTCTTGATTTGTTTTATTTTTTCGTTCAGGGCTATATTGCCGCGAAACATTGCACGTATTTTCATGACATTACTTCCGAAGTATTAGTGCTTTCAAAACACCTTACATGGGTGATTCTTGATTTATAGAAATAATATTCCGGCCCTCGGGCGCTTCTGTTAAATATTGACAGCCCAATGATTCCCGAGACCAGAAAAATGAACAACCGTACTTTCGGCCGTTTTTATTCGATTGTTAGTTGACTTTTTGATGAAGAAAATCGAGTAATACCAAAAACAAAATGCATCAAATAGGCTATTAATTCGCAGTGTGTTGTTTCACAAGCTTATATGAATCCAAGCAGTCCGCGCGCAACCTTGCAAGTAATTTTTATATTTATTCTCAGACGCATAAACGACAATTAAAAAAGCCGCGCAAGGCGGCTTTTTTAATTACTTACGTATATAACTTAACAAGCATATATGAATTCAAGCAGTCAGCGCGCAATGTTGCAAGTGACTTCTACATTTATTTTCACATAAATAAAAAGCAGTAAAAGACCACCTTCTTAGAAGGTGGCTTTTTAGAATGCCCCCTATAAGGGGGGCTACTGTCTCATTCCTGTTACTACTCTAGCAATTCCATCTGCTGTTCATGCATTTGTTCCTTTTTCTCCTGATGCCTCACATATCTCCTGATAATTTCTTCATTCACTTCCACCGTATCGACAAAGTAGCCACGGGACCAAAAATGGTTACCCCATAGTTTCTTTCTTATATGTGGAAAACGATTGTAGAGCCTGATTGCACTGCGGCCTTTCAGATGCCCCATCAGGGTTGATATCGAGATTTTCGGCGGGACTATTACAACCAGATGTACATGATCTGGCTGAACATTTAACTCCAGAACCTCACAATCTTTTATTCCG
>SMDE01000024.1 GCA_004346725.1 Phytobacter diazotrophicus
CGCTCACCGTTGCGAGGTGGCGTATATTACGCTTTCCTCTTTCAGAGTCAACCCGTTATTTCAGGATTTTTCTCTTCAACCGACCCGGCTGTTTGTGTGAAGTGATTCACATCCGCCGTGTCGATGGAGGCGCATTATAGGGAGTTCTCCGCAGGCCGCAATAGAAAAATTGCAGAAAAATGACTGACTGCTGCATTCCACAGCAAAAGCCCGCCTTATACCCTTTTGCACACAGACTTATCCACAATGCTGCGAAAAAGTGAAAATTCGCGAGCGTTGCGCAAACGTTTTCGTTAAAATGCCCCCGCTAAAACAAGGATGCCCCGTAAGGGGCGTTAGCTGAGTTTTTAGATGAAAATTCAGCTAACGCTCTCTGTAATCGTCAAATCCAGGGGATTTACCATGCAACAACGTCGTCCAATCCGCCGCGCGCTGCTCAGTGTTTCTGACAAAGCCGGTATCGTCGAATTCGCCCAGGCACTTTCTGCACGCGGTGTGGAACTGCTATCTACAGGGGGCACTGCCCGTCTGTTAGCTGATAAAGGCCTGCCGGTGACCGAAGTTTCCGATTACACCGGTTTCCCGGAAATGATGGATGGACGCGTTAAGACCCTGCATCCGAAAGTGCATGGTGGGATCCTTGGCCGTCGCGGCCAGGATGATGCCATCATGGCTGAGCACAGCATCTCTCCTATTGATATGGTCGTTGTTAACCTTTATCCGTTTGCCCAGACCGTTGCCCGCGAAGGCTGTTCTCTGGAAGATGCGGTAGAGAATATCGATATCGGCGGCCCGACCATGGTGCGCTCGGCGGCGAAGAACCATAAAGATGTCGCCATCGTTGTAAAGAGCAGCGACTACAACGCTATTATTGAAGAGATGGATGCCAACGAAGGCTCCCTGACCCTCGACACCCGCTTCGACCTCGCCATTAAAGCCTTTGAACACACCGCCGCCTACGACAGCATGATCGCCAACTACTTTGGCAGCATGGTACCGGCCTATCACGGCGAGACAAAAGAAGCCGCCGGCCGCTTCCCGCGCACCCTGAACCTGAACTTCATTAAGAAGCAGGATATGCGCTACGGCGAAAACAGCCACCAGCAGGCAGCCTTCTATATAGAAGAAGAGATCAAAGAAGCCTCTGTTGCGACCGCGCAGCAAGTTCAGGGCAAAGCGCTTTCCTATAACAATATCGCCGATACCGATGCTGCACTGGAATGTGTGAAAGAGTTCAGCGAGCCGGCCTGCGTTATCGTTAAACACGCTAACCCATGCGGCGTAGCGGTCAGTTCCTCTATTCTGGATGCTTACGATCGCGCGTACAAAACCGACCCGACCTCCGCGTTCGGCGGTATCATCGCCTTTAACCGCGAACTGGATGCGCAGACCGCGCAGGCTATTATCTCCCGCCAGTTTGTAGAAGTGATCATTGCACCGTCTGCGACTGAAGAAGCCCTGAAGATCACTGCCGCGAAACAGAACGTCCGCGTGCTGACCTGTGGTGAGTGGACCGCACGCGTCCCGGGTCTTGATTTCAAACGCGTTAACGGCGGACTGCTGGTTCAGGACCGCGATCTGGGTATGGTGACCGAAGGCGAACTGCGTGTTGTTTCCAAACGCCAGCCGACCGAACAGGAACTGCGTGATGCGCTGTTCTGCTGGAAAGTGGCGAAGTTCGTGAAATCCAACGCTATCGTGTATGCCAAAGAGAACATGACCATTGGCATAGGTGCAGGTCAGATGAGCCGCGTCTACTCCGCGAAAATCGCCGGGATCAAAGCAGGCGATGAAGGTCTGGAAGTGAAAGGTTCCGCGATGGCCTCTGATGCGTTCTTCCCGTTCCGTGATGGTATTGATGCCGCTGCCGCCGTTGGCGTGAGCTGTGTGATTCAGCCTGGCGGTTCTATCCGTGATGACGAAGTGATTGCCGCCGCCGACGAACACGGTATTGCGATGATCTTCACCGACATGCGTCACTTCCGCCATTAATTTTCGGAGCAGACAATGAAAGTATTAGTGATTGGTAACGGCGGGCGCGAGCACGCGCTGGCATGGAAAGCGGCACAGTCACCGCTGGTCGACACCGTTTTCGTCGCACCGGGCAACGCAGGCACAGCGCTGGAACCCACGCTGCAAAACGTCGCCATTGGCGTAACCGATATTCCGGCGCTGCTGAGCTTTGCTCAGAGCGAGAAGATTGATCTGACCATCGTTGGCCCGGAAGCGCCGCTGGTGATTGGCGTTGTGGATGCGTTCCGTGCCGCAGGGCTGAAAATCTTCGGCCCAACCGAAGGCGCTGCTCAACTGGAAGGCTCTAAAGCCTTCACCAAAGATTTCCTCGCGCGTCATAACATTCCGACAGCGGAATACCAGAACTTCACCGAAGTGGAACCTGCACTGGCCTGGCTGCGCGAAAAAGGCGCTCCGATCGTTATCAAAGCAGACGGTCTGGCTGCCGGTAAAGGCGTGATCGTGGCAATGACGCTCGAGGAAGCCGAAGCGGCCGTCAACGACATGCTGGCTGGCAACGCCTTTGGCGACGCAGGCCACCGTATCGTTATCGAAGAGTTCCTCGACGGTGAAGAAGCCAGCTTTATCGTGATGGTTGACGGTGAGCATGTGCTGCCTATGGCGACCAGCCAGGATCATAAACGCGTCGGTGATGGCGATACCGGTCCGAATACGGGCGGTATGGGCGCTTATTCCCCCGCTCCGGTGGTGACGGATGAAGTCCACCAGCGCACCATGGAGCGTATCATTTGGCCAACCGTTAAAGGTATGGCCGCCGAAGGGAATACCTATACCGGCTTCCTGTATGCCGGTCTGATGATCGACAAGCAGGGCAACCCGAAGGTTATCGAGTTCAACTGCCGCTTCGGCGATCCGGAAACTCAGCCGATCATGCTGCGCATGAAATCCGATCTGGTGGATCTGTGTCTCGCAGCCTGCGATGGCAAGCTGGATGAGAAAACCTCCGATTGGGATGAGCGCGCGTCTCTTGGTGTCGTTGTTGCTGCGGGTGGTTATCCGGGTAATTACAACACCGGTGACGAGATCCACGGACTGCCGCTGGAAGAAGTGGCGGATGGCAAAGTCTTCCACGCCGGCACAAAGCTTTCCGACGATGACCGCGTTCTTACCAACGGCGGTCGCGTGCTGTGCGCGACTGCGCTGGGCCACACCGTTGCCGAAGCACAGAAGCGTGCATACGCCTTAATGGAAAATATCCAGTGGGAAGGTAGCTTTAGCCGTAAAGATATCGGTTATCGCGCAATTGCCCGCGAGCAAAACAGCTAACGGCTGAGCTTTGCCAGCAGCGTTTTGCGCGTAATGCCCAACTGACGGGCGGCTTCTGTTTTGTTGCCGCCCGTTTTTTCGAGCGCAGCGAGGATCGCTTCTTTCTCTACATCGACCAGCGGCTGAATAACATCATCGCCGTGTGGCGCATTCGCAATCGGCGTACCGACAATCGCCAACGGCAGCTCGCGCTCAGAAATAAACTCTCCGGTCAGCAAGACCACCGCCCGTTCAATCGCATTCTCCAGCTCACGAATATTGCCCGGCCATGTGTAGTGAATCAGCAAGTCCATCGCCTGCGGCGTAAATCCCTGTACCGCTTTACGGTTACGCTCGGCGTAACGTTGCAGGAAATAACGCGCCAGCGGAGGGATATCTTCCCTGCGTTGACGCAGCGGCGGCATATCGATAGTCACGACGTTCAGGCGGTAGTAGAGATCCTGACGAAAACGCCCGGCGCTAACCTCCCCGGCTAAATCCCGGTGGGTGGCGGCAATCAGCCGTACGTCAACCGAAAGGGTCTGGTTGCTGCCCACGCGCTGCACTTCGCGCTCCTGAATCGCCCGCAACAGACGCACCTGCATTAACGGGGAGATATCGCCGATCTCATCGAGGAAGAGCGTGCCGCCGTCTGCTTCAACAAAGCGCCCGTCCCGACGTTTGTCCGCGCCGGTGAACGCGCCTTTCTCATGGCCAAACAGCTCCGACTCCAGCAACGACTCGTTGAGCGCCGCACAGTTGAGGGTAACCAACGGCCCGTGGCTGCGACCACTGCTGGCGTGCAGTGCCCGCGCAACCAGCTCTTTCCCGGTTCCCGACTCGCCGTGAATCAATACCGTCGCATCGGAGGGGGCCACCAGGGCGATATTATTCAGCAGCGCCCGCATCGCCGGGCTATCCCCCACCATGCCAAACTGAGCAGCGGGGGTGCCTGCTACGGGGGACTCGCTCAGCCGCGTGTGCGCCAACGCCCCGGATAGCGTCTGCTGCAACTTGTCAAAGTCCAGCGGCTTGATGAGATAGTCCAGCGCACCGGATTTCAGCGCCTCCACTGCGGTATCGACGCTGGAGTACGCGGTCATGATCAGAACGGGAATCGACGGATTCAAGGTTTTGATCTCTTTCAGCGTTTCGATACCGTCCATCTCCGCCATACGGATATCGCAAAGCACCAGATCAAACACCTGCTGACGTACCTGTTCCAGCGCCTGTACGCCGTTATGAGCCAGCGCAACCCGGTATCCCCAGCCCCGCAACAGCGCCTGTAAAATAGTGCAGTGGCTGATGTCATCGTCCACCACGAGAATATCGACCTGCCCGCCACTCATCCTTGTTCATCCTTCTGTTGCCCGTTGACCGGCAAAAAGAGAGTAAATACCGCGCCCTTGCCGGGAGCGCTCCCGGCATGAATTATTCCGCCGTGCTGCTCAATAATGTTCTGCACGACGGCCAGACCAAGCCCGGTGCCGTCGGCTCTGGTGGTGTAATACGGCGTGAAGATGGCCTGTAACTGTTCCGCCGTCATCCCCTTACCACTGTCCGCAACGCTTACCTTAACTCGCCCGTCGCCACATTCGCTCGCTGCGACCGTAATTACGCCATCGTGATCAATGGCGTGGATAGCATTAAGGTAGAGGTTCAGCAGCACCTGCTTCAAACGATCCGGATCGGCCTGGATGCGGCATAGCTCTGGCTGCGGGGTGAAATTGAGCATAATTGCCCGACTGGCGGCATCCTGGCTAACCAACCGAAGCGAATGTCTAATCACTTCATTCAGATCAACGGACTGGTAGGTTAAATGGGCCGGACGCACCAGTTCCAGCAGCTCGCTAACGACCCGGTTCAGACGATCGGCCTCCTTCGCCATCACCTGGGCCAGTTGATGCGCTTCTCCATCAGGCGGAGTGCGTTCGGCAAAATACTTTGCCAGCCCTTTGATGGAAGACAGCGGATTGCGGATCTCATGCGCGACCCCTGCGGCCAGATGCCCAAGCGCCACCAGCTTTTCTTTACGCGCCATCGCCTCCTGCAATTGTTTACGCGAATGCTGATAGCGGCGAAACCAGAACTGGCTCAACACCGTTGCAATCATTACCACCCCTGCCGCGCAAAGCATAATGACCATATTGCGCAGGCCACGGGCATTAGCCGTGTCCAGTTCGCGCGTATCAAAGGCAATGAAAATCACCTGCGGTAGCCCGGCACGCTGTTCGGCAGATTCGCGGGGCACCATACGCATATGATGCCCACCACCGCTGTTTAGCGGGCGAAATTGACGATAAATCTCCAGAGCCGGTTCCGGCTGTTCGAGCCGCCGCCAGCGTTCCTCCTGGTCAATCTTCAGTTCGTGCATCGTATCGGCGGAGTACAGTGTCCCGCCAACCTGGTTCGGATCACTATGGGCAAGAATTTTGCCGTTCTCATCCGTCACCGCAAACCACAGCACGCCAGGCTGCCAGGCCATCTCCTCCAGCAGAGCCTGGAGTTGCGTATGATGCATACGCATACCCAAGCCCACGCGGGTTCCGGACTCCAGGGCACGAATCAACACGCTGCCTTTCTCCTGGATAGTCTGCCGCGCAGCCTCATTTTCCCGGCCATAATCACGCACGATAAGCGCGGAGAACAGGCACACCAGTAGCAGAATAAAGCCGGTCAATAGCCAGCTCAGACCCACGGCGACAGAATCCTTCGACAACCGCATCATATTCATTACTACTCCCTTTATTTGCTGCTCCCGTTCACGCAGCAGAAATCATGCCATTTTTCTGCCACGGCAAACCTGCCTCCTGCCATAAACCCTTAAGGAAAACGAGTAAAAATGACCCGCCTCGCCCACATCGTGAGTCATTTTTACTCGCCCCACCGGCCTGTAGCACGACAATACCCCTATATTCTGCTGCTCTCTCATCCTGGCATGGAAGATGCAAATCACTAAATAACGACAACCAGGAGAATGAACCATGAAACGGAACCAAAAACTGACGCTGACACTCATCACCCTCGCCGCGCTGACTTTAGGTAGCAGCTCAGCATGGGCAAGGCACCACTGGAACAGCGGCAACGGGATGGGCCCGCAGGGCTATAGCCAACTGACCACCGAACAACAGGCTACTGCCCGGAAGCTGCATAACGATTTTTATGAGCAAACCCGTGCGTTACGTCAGCAACTCACCTCAAAACGTTATGAATACAATGCGTTATTAACCGCAGATAAGCCGGACAGCGCAAAAATAGAATCCACAGCTCAGCAGATAGAGACGCTAAGCCAAAAACTGGACCAACAGCGAGTCAAGTTTGATATCGCCTTAGCACATGCAGGGATTCCTCGCGGTGAAGGCATGGGACACGGAAGTTGTGGCGGGGGCCGCGACCATATGGGAATGAATCACGGGTAAAACTTAGAAACTTTTCTCAGTTGGCTGCCAGGTACAAAAATCCTCATTGGCCACCAGCAGCAACTGAGATCCTTCGGGACCTTCCAGCCACGCTACGCTCACTTCCGCCGATGAATGATTCTGCCGACGCTCTATATGGCTGATAGCCAGAGAATCGAGGTCGGGTTTGATGGTTTGACCTTCGCATGTTGTAACGGAACCATTGGCATGCCAACGGCCCTGGCGCAGCACTACACGCCCCAGACGCAATGCGTCGCTGGTCTGCCGGAGCTGGTTCGCACGATAACGGTAGAGCGCGACCTGATCGCTGGAAAGCTGCTCTTTCTGACCATTGACTTCACGCTGCATGAAACTCAGCTCGCCGTGGTCATCAAAGCGGACACGGATGTGTTCCGGCGTTTTACCGTAGATATTGAGTTCAATCAGCCGAAGCTCATCGCCCTGCCAGCGGTATTCACTTAAAGAGGTATTCCCGTTGTGCCACGGGCTAAAAGCGGCGAGAAGATGGGTCTCGCTGTCTGAATCTTTGCGCCAAAGGCGCTCTGCTCCCTGGTCCCCGGCATAGCCGCTGGCGGTGAAGGGGGGAAGTGAGGAATTGTGGCTACAGGCAGTTAATAACAGCACGCCCGCCAGCACCCGTGATCGGCGCCAGAAAGACAAAAGGGGCCGCAAAGCCCCTTCGATAAAACTGTTCACTGCCACGCCTGTCTTACTTAACAGAGTCTTTCAGTGCTTTACCAGAAACAAACGCCGGTACGTTAGCTGCGGCGATTTTGATTTCTTTACCGGTCTGCGGGTTGCGGCCAGTACGCTCAGCGCGGTGGTTCACTTTGAAGGTACCGAAACCAACCAGTTGTACAGCATCGCCTTCTTTCAGAGACTCAGTAATCGCAGCCAGGGTGGATTCCAGAGCAGCTTTCGCTTGCGCTTTAGACAGATCAGCCTTGTCTGCAATTACATCAATCAGTTGAGTCTTGTTCATAAGTTATCCTTTCAATGTGTTTATCGCTTGCTAAGCATCGAGTGCGACGGAAATGCCAGAAAAGCACTCTCCTGCATACACGCACCGATAGCCACTTTTTTTCGCCCCCCAAATGTAGACCAGACGGGGGTGCGAAGGGAAGCCTCCCAGGACGACAAAACAGGCGTTAAATCACGTTTTGTTGTCTCATTGCTGCAAATTTATACCGATATTACTGTCCCCGGCCTCACGCAGGTCTGCGCGCAGGCCTTTGATCAGTTCAATATCGCGTTCTTCACAAGCAGCCAAAAGGCGGAAAATCTCCCACTGAATGTCCCATTCCTGCTCCACCGCTGGGTTTTCTTTGAGCTCTTCGTCGGTCATTTCGCGACCTGCGTGAGTCATTTCCAGCATCGCAACGGTGGTAATAGACGTCTTGCTAACCTCAATCGCGTACTCTGTCGATTCACCGCTCAGGAGAGCATGAATAAGATCGCTTAGCGCCACACAAGCATCAATCGCCGGGTAGACACCGTACATATCGTAGTCGTCAGCCGAAGGAATTGCCTCTTCCAGCTTCTCAAGCTGGTTATCGAAATTCACCTTTGCATCTTTTACCGTCAGCGTTTCCCACACCAAATCGAGAATGCGGCGATAAAGCTGCGGGTCGCCAAACTCCGTTTCCTGGCAGAACATGGCGTAATTGGGATACATGCGCTCGCAAAGAGAGGCCATAAAAGTGACGTGCTGCCACGTTGCCAGCTTCTCCAGACGCAGGTGAATCGGGTTTTGTAACATGATAGGTTCTCTGATGCAGAAATTAGCGGCAGTGTACCTGAATCAACGCTGAATTTCCTGCCAACGCGCGAATGCAGGGCGGCCCGATGCGACAGCGTCGGCCCAACGGGTCGGTTCAGGCAAGCGATAGCCTTTCATGCAACGCTGCACCCAGGCCAGCGCGGTATCCGTGCTCACCCGATGCCCTGTCGCCACGAAAAGAGGGTTACAGCGCGCCTTACTGCGCCAGACCCATGCCAGTTGCTCGCCTTTGTCCATCAGCGGCGCCAGGGTGCCCGGTTCGTCAGAGAGTGGCTCAAACTTACCGCACAGCCGTTTTTTCGCCACGCCAATGGTTGGCACATCCACCAGCAGACCAAAGTGGCTGGCAACCCCCAGACGACGGGGATGCGATATTCCATGGCCATCGACAAATAGCAGATCCGGTTTTTGTGAGAGTTGCTCCCACGCCGCAAGCAGCGCGGGATATTCACGAAAAGAAAGAAAGCCGGGGATATAAGGCATCGTGGTCGCAATACGCGCCACTTTATACTCAACCAGTTCCAGTTCAGGCCAGGTCAACAGCACCATCGCGGCACGCGTCACTTCGCCGCCTTGCTCAAACCCTACATCCGCACCGCCGATCAAAGCGGGAGGATCTTTTTCCAGACGATCCTCACGGGAAACAGAAGAGGCCAGTTCAATTTGTTGAGCGCGTAGCGACGCGAGATCCATAACGACTCCTTACTTGTGATACTGGGCTGAGAGTCTGTGCACCGCCTCCACAAATACGCCAGCATGTTCTGGCGGCACATCCTGATGGATGCCGTGACCGAGGTTGAACACATGCCCTTCACCCTGACCGAAACCAGCAAGTATAGACGCCACTTCGTCTTCGATGCGGGCAGGTGCGGCATAAAGCATCGAAGGATCCATGTTGCCCTGCAGTGCCACTTTGTAGCCGACACGGCGGCGTGCATCGCTGATATCTGTCGTCCAGTCGAGACCCAGAGCGTCACAGCCCGTCTCCGCCATCGCTTCCAGCCACTGCCCACCACCTTTGGTAAACAGCGTCACCGGTACGCGTTTGCCCTCGTTTTCACGCAGCAGGCCGTCGACAATTTTATGCATGTAATAGAGCGAGAACTGCTTGTAATCGCGCCCGGTCAGCACACCGCCCCAGGTGTCGAAAATCATCACCGATTGGGCACCGGCTTTGATCTGCGCGTTGAGGTACAGGGTGACGCTGCTGGCCAGCTTATCAAGCAACAAATGCAGCGTTTGCGGTTCGGCGTACATCATCTTTTTAATGACGGTAAAGGCTTTACTGCTGCCGCCTTCCACCATATAGGTCGCCAGCGTCCACGGGCTGCCAGAGAAGCCAATCAGCGGCACTTCACCTTTCAGTTCACGGCGAATGGTACGCACGGCGTTCATGACGTAACCCAGTTCCTGCTCCGGGTCCGGCACGGGCAGTTTTTCAACATCCGCACGACAGGTAATGGGAGAGGTAAAACGTGGGCCTTCGCCCGCCTCGAAATAGAGCCCTAATCCCATCGCGTCCGGGATGGTCAGGATGTCGGAAAAAAGAATGGCCGCATCCAGCTTGTAGCGACGCAAAGGCTGAAGGGTGACTTCGCACGCCAGTTCGGCATTTTTGCACAGCGACATAAAATCACCCGCCTGCGCGCGCGTCGCTTTGTACTCCGGGAGATAGCGACCAGCCTGACGCATCATCCATACTGGCGTCACATCCACGGGCTGGCGCAGAAGTGCGCGAAGGTAGCGATCGTTTTTTAATTCGGTCATGTTTACAGTTCCTTATTGCGTCAGCCCGCCAGTGTAACACTACTCGTTCTTTACTCGTATTCTGCCCGGCACTGCGCCACCGTATCTTCAATCAAACGGCGGGCAACAGTACCAGGCGGAGGCAGCAGCGGCAGGTCGTCGTAGCGGTACCAGCCCGCATCGAGCAGCTCTTTAGGATCGATAACAATCTCCCCGCTGTCATATTCCGCCATAAAAGCCGTCATTAGTGATTGCGGGAAAGGCCAGGGCTGCGAGGTGATATAACGCAGGTTTTTCACTTTGATGCCGCTCTCTTCCATCACTTCACGTGCGACGGCCTGTTCCAGCGTTTCGCCCACTTCGACGAAACCGGCCAGAACGGTGTAAATACCATTGCGATGACGGGTGTGCTGAGCCAACAGGATTTTATCATCGCGGCGAATGGCAACGATAATGCAGGGCGCAATCTGCGGGTAATAACGTTCGCGGCAGTGGTCACATAACATGGCCCACTCTGACTTGCTGGGGTGCATAGTATGTCCGCAATACCCACAAAACTTATGTGAGCGGTAAAACTCAGCCAGTTGAACACCGCGCCCGGCCAGTTGAAACAATCCAGCATCCTGTTCAATCACCTGGCGGACAGTTCCCATCTCCTGCCGACGATTCTGGCGGATCATCCACACAGGTTCGCCTTCCCATTCGCCTATCTGGAGTGCGCTTTGCCCCACAAGATCGAAATTTCCTGCATTACCGAGTGGTAATTCTCCCCCGGGCAACCATAATTTTTGTTCATGGCTTACGATCCACCAGCCATGATCTGATGACTCGATAATACGATGCATTTGTTTGCACTACCTTAGCTTTACTGGCATGTTGTTAACATTATTATTACATTCGAGCGTTTTTTAATCTTAATATTGCGGAGTCAATTATGCTAAACCAGTTAGCAACCCTGGCGGAACGAATTGGAGGAAGTAACGAACTGGTCGACAACTGGCTGTATAACCGAAAACAGCTACTGGTTCATTACTACAACCTGGTTGGCATAACACCTGGAAAAGGCTCGTACATGCAGCTGAATGAAAAAGCGCTGGACGAATTCTGTCATAACCTGGTTGAATACCTTTCCGCCGGTCATTTTAATATTTATGAACGGATTATCGGTGAAATGGAAGGGACCAGCCCACTTTTAGCCTCCACGCAGATTTACCCTCTCCTCGAAGCCAATACCCTGGAAATTATGGAGTACTACGACTCCAGCCTGGAAAATGCTATCGATGATGACAATTACGCTGAATTTCAGCAGGCGCTGTCTGATATCGGCGAAGCGCTTGCAGCCCGCTTTTCGCTTGAAGACAAGTTGATCATACTGGCATACGACAACAATCTTAAAGACGGCGCCAACGACGAAAGTGGAATGGCGCGTCCTGCTTGAGTTCTTTCTGATTAACGCGTAGTTTAAAAAACAGTCCCCGTCTTCGGACGGGGTTTTTCTTGTCGGAGTGCCTATATTTCCACAAAAGCATTCGCGATGCCCTAAGAGGCGGCGCGAAGGATGAAGTGGAAAAGGCTGAGACCGTTAATTCGGGATCCGCGGAACCTGATCAGGTTAGAACCTGCGAAGGGAACAAGAGTAATCCATTCACATCAATCACCCTTGCGGTGATCTGTTGTTATTACTCCATCCGTCGTCTGACAAGCCATGTCCTTAACATTTGGAATGAGCTATGTCTGCAAATCAACTTACACGCCGTGAGCAACGCGCCCAGGCGCAGCATTTTATCGACACGCTGGAAGGCACCGCTTTCCCGAACTCAAAACGTATCTACATCACCGGCTCACAGCCTGATATTCGTGTTCCGATGCGCGAAATCCAGCTTAGCCCGACGCTTATCGGCGGCTCGAAGGACAACCCTCAATACGAAGAAAACGAGGCGATTCCGGTCTATGACACGTCCGGTCCCTATGGCGACCCGAATGTGGCTATCGATGTACAGCAGGGGCTGGCGAAACTGCGTCAGCCGTGGATCGATGCCCGCGACGATACCGAAAAACTGCGCGATCGCAGTTCGGTATACACCAAAGAGCGGCTTGCGGATGACGGCCTGAACGACCTGCGTTTTAGCGGCTTACTGACACCGAAACGGGCCAAAGCGGGCCAGCGTGTCACCCAGTTGCATTATGCGCGTCAGGGGATGGTGACCCCGGAGATGGAGTTTATCGCCATCCGTGAAAATATGGGCCGCGAGCGTATCCGCGGTGAGGTGTTGCGCCAGCAGCATCCTGGCCACGGCTTTGGCGCTAACCTGCCAGAAAATATCACCCCGGAATTTGTGCGCGACGAAGTGGCTGCCGGACGCGCCATCATCCCCGCCAACATCAACCACCCGGAGTCGGAACCGATGATCATCGGCCGCAATTTCCTGGTGAAGGTTAATGCCAACATCGGCAACTCCGCGGTCACTTCCTCCATTGAGGAAGAGGTGGAAAAACTGGTGTGGTCAACCCGCTGGGGTGCCGATACGGTGATGGACCTGTCGACGGGCCGCTATATTCATGAAACCCGCGAGTGGATCCTGCGTAACAGCCCGGTGCCAATTGGTACTGTACCGATCTACCAGGCGCTGGAGAAGGTGAACGGCATCGCCGAAAACCTGACATGGGAAGCGTTCCGCGACACCCTGCTGGAGCAGGCTGAGCAAGGCGTGGACTACTTCACCATCCACGCGGGCGTGTTGCTGCGCTACGTGCCGATGACCGCCAAACGCCTGACCGGCATCGTGTCACGCGGCGGTTCGATTATGGCGAAATGGTGCTTATCCCATCACAAAGAGAATTTCCTCTACGAGCACTTCCGCGAAATCTGCGAAATCTGCGCCGCCTATGATGTCTCACTGTCGCTGGGCGACGGCCTGCGACCCGGCTCCATTCAGGACGCCAACGACGAAGCGCAATTCGCCGAGCTGCACACGCTGGGCGAGCTGACCAAAATTGCCTGGGAATACGATGTGCAGGTGATGATTGAAGGCCCTGGCCACGTACCGATGCAGATGATCCGCCGCAATATGACCGAAGAGCTGGAGCACTGCCATGAGGCGCCGTTCTACACGCTGGGGCCGCTGACCACCGATATCGCGCCGGGTTACGACCACTTTACCTCCGGGATTGGCGCGGCGATGATCGGCTGGTTTGGCTGCGCCATGCTCTGCTATGTCACGCCAAAAGAGCACCTCGGTTTGCCAAACAAAGAGGATGTGAAGCAAGGGCTGATTACCTACAAGATCGCCGCGCATGCTGCGGATCTCGCCAAAGGTCATCCCGGCGCGCAGATCCGCGATAACGCCATGTCCAAAGCACGTTTCGAATTCCGCTGGGAAGACCAGTTCAACCTGGCGCTCGACCCGTTCACCGCCCGTGCGTATCACGATGAAACCCTGCCGCAGGAGTCGGGCAAAGTCGCTCACTTCTGCTCCATGTGTGGGCCGAAATTCTGCTCAATGAAAATCAGCCAGGAAGTACGCGATTACGCCGCAGCCCAGACCATCGAAGTGGGGATGGCGGATATGTCAGAAAACTTCCGCGCCAAAGGCGGTGAGATCTATCTCAAAAAGGAGGAGGTCTGATGTATCAACCCGATTTCCCGAGAGTGCCCCTTCGCTTAGGCCTTTACCCGGTGGTGGACAGCGTGGCGTGGATTGAACACCTGCTCGACGCCGGCGTGCGCACCATTCAGCTACGCATCAAAGATAAGCGTGATGAAGAGGTTGAAGCCGACATTGTAGCGGCCATTGCACTGGGGCGTCGTTACGATGCCCGCCTGTTTATCAACGACTACTGGCGGCTGGCGATAAAACATAACGCTTACGGTGTACATCTGGGTCAGGAAGACCTGGAAACCACCGATTTGAAGGCGATCCAGGCTGCGGAATTACGCCTCGGCGTATCGACTCACGACGATATGGAAATTGACGTGGCGCTCGCCGCACGCCCGTCCTATATCGCCCTGGGGCATGTCTTCCCGACGCAGACGAAACAGATGCCCTCCGCGCCGCAGGGGCTGGAGCAACTGGCGCGGCATATCGAAAGGCTTGCCGATTATCCGACCGTCGCTATCGGCGGGATAAGCCTTGCCCGTGCGCCCGAAGTGCTGGGAACTGGCGTTGGCAGCATTGCGGTCGTCAGCGCGATTACCCAGGCGGCTGACTGGCGTGAGGCAACGGCGCAATTACTGGCTCTGGCGGGGGTTGGCGATGAATGATCGTGACTTTATGCGCTATAGCCGGCAGATGTTGCTGGAAGATATTGCCATCGACGGGCAACAAAAGCTGCTCGCCAGCCGGGTGCTGATTATCGGGTTGGGCGGGTTAGGCTCCCCCGCCGCGCTCTACCTGGCGGGCGCTGGCGTGGGTACGCTGGTGTTGGCCGACGACGACGATGTGCATCTGAGTAACCTGCAGCGGCAAATCGTGTTTACCACTGACGACATCGCCCGGTCGAAATCGCAGGTCACCAAACAGCGCCTGGGGCGGCTGAACCCGGAAATTTCGCTGATCGCCCTTGAGAAGCGCCTTTCCGGCGAGGCGTTGCGCCACGCGGTGGACAATGCCGATCTGGTACTCGATTGCACCGATAATATGGCGACTCGTCAGGCGATTAATGCCGCCTGCGTCAGCACCGGTACACCGTTGATTACCGCCAGCGCCGTGGGTTTCGGGGGGCAGTTGATGGTGCTCACACCGCCGTGGACCCATGGTTGCTATCGCTGTTTGTGGCCAGATGAACAGGAGCCCGAACGCAACTGCCGTACCGCCGGTGTGATTGGCCCGGTGGTTGGCGTGATGGGCACCCTTCAGGCACTCGAAGCGATCAAGCTTCTGAGCGGTATGAATACCAACACCAGCGAGTTACGTCTGTTTGATGCCCGCGCCAACAACTGGCGCAGTCTGGCGTTACGCCGGGCCAGCGGCTGCCCGGTTTGCGGAGGGCTGCATGCACATTCAGTTCAATGACACGCCCATGCAGCTCGACGGCACGCTGACCGTCTCGGCACTGTTGCAGCAACTCGATCAGCTAAAACCCGGCGCCGCGCTGGCGCTTAATCAGCAAATTCTTCCGCGCGAGCGGTGGGAAGCGCATATCGTGCAGGACGGCGACCAGATCCTGCTTTTTCAGGTTATCGCAGGGGGCTGAGATGTTACGCATTGCAGATAAACAATTTGATTCACACCTGTTTACCGGTACCGGGAAATTTGCCAACGCAGCGCTGATGGTCGATGCCATCCGCGCGTCCGGCAGCCAGCTTGTCACACTGGCGATGAAGCGTGTCGATTTGCGTCAACATAACGATGCCATCCTCGCGCCACTGCTGGCAGCAGGCGTCACGCTACTGCCTAACACATCAGGGGCGAAAACGGCGCAAGAAGCTATTTTTGCCGCCCAACTGGCGCGTGAAGCGCTGGGTACCCACTGGCTGAAACTGGAGATCCACCCCGATGCACGCTGGCTTTTACCGGATCCTATCGAGACGCTAAAGGCGGCGGAAGCACTGGTGAAACAGGGGTTTGTCGTGCTGCCTTACTGTGGCGCAGACCCGGTGTTATGCAAGCGTCTTGAAGAGGTCGGTTGTGCCGCCGTCATGCCGCTGGGTGCTCCCATTGGCTCCAACCAGGGACTGGAAACGCGGGCGATGCTGGAGATCATCATCGAGCAGGCAACCGTGCCGGTGGTGGTTGATGCCGGTATCGGCGTACCCAGCCATGCGACACAGGCACTGGAAATGGGTGCTGATGCCGTACTGGTGAATACGGCGATTGCCGTGGCCGACGATCCGGTAACAATGGCGCATGCGTTCCGTCTGGCAGTTGAGGCCGGCATGCTGGCACGCCAGGCGGTCCCCGGCGCGCGCCACTCCCATGCCGTGGCCACCAGCCCGCTGACCGGTTTTCTGGAGGCCAGCGCATGAAGACATTTACCGATTACTGGCGCACGCTGAACTGGGATGATCTTCGGCTACGCATTAACAGTAAGACGGCAGCCGATGTGGAGCGAGCCCTGAATGCCACGCGCCTGACCCGCGATGACCTCATGGCCCTGCTCTCTCCTGCTGCCAGCGCATATCTGGAACCTCTGGCACAAAAAGCGCAGCGCCTCACGCGCCAGCGCTTTGGCAACACGGTGAGCTTTTACGTCCCGTTGTACCTTTCTAATTTATGCGCCAACGACTGTACCTACTGCGGTTTTTCGATGAGTAACCATATCAAGCGCAAGACGCTCGATGAATCAGAGATCGCACGCGAATGTGCAGCCATCCGCGAAATGGGCTTTGAACATTTGCTGCTGGTCACCGGCGAGCATCAGGGAAAAGTGGGAATGGACTATTTCCGCCGTCACCTGCCAACCATTCGTCGCCAGTTCGCCTCTTTGCAAATGGAAGTACAACCACTCTCCATGGAGGAATACGCTGAACTGAAAACGCTGGGGCTGGATGGCGTCATGGTGTATCAGGAAACCTGGCATGAAGCACAGTATGCCCGGCATCATCTGCGCGGCAAGAAACAGGATTTTTTCTGGCGACTGGAGACGCCGGACAGGCTCGGCCAGGCGGGTATCGATAAAATCGGTCTTGGCGCGCTGATTGGCCTTTCCGATAGCTGGCGGGTGGACTGCTACATGATGGCCGAGCATTTGTTGTGGTTACAGCAGCACTACTGGCAAAGCCGTTTTTCTGTTTCCTTCCCCCGTTTACGCCCCTGCGCTGGCGGGATCGAGCCGGCTTCTCTTATGGACGAACGTCAACTGGTGCAGACCATTTGCGCTTTCCGCCTCTTTTCGCCGGAAATCGAACTGTCACTCTCAACACGTGAATCACCCTGGTTTCGTGATCATGTGGTACCGCTGGCCATTAATAACGTCAGCGCGTTTTCCAAAACGCAGCCCGGCGGTTATGCCGATAATCATCCGGAACTGGAACAGTTTTCACCGCATGATGAACGGCGGCCAGAAGAGGTGGCCAGCACGCTGGCAGCGCGTGGTTTACAGCCCGTATGGAAAGACTGGGACAGTTGGCTGGGAAGAACGCCGCAAGAAAATGGCAACGTTGCCGTTACGCGCTGATATCTTTCGGGACACTGCGCATCACACTCATCGGGGCGTTGTCGATTACGCCCCGCCTCTCTTTGGTTAACCTTGTTTTCCCGTCGCTTGATATAAATCAGTCAACCCCGCGTTTCCCGGCGCAAACTTCACTTCATTTATACCTCATGATGTAACATTAACCGATTGAATAGATTAACAGCACTGAACGTCTTTTTTATTTACCGCGCCACGCTTGCCTATACTTTCCAGGTCACTGTCTAACGCTCTCGAAGATAACGAACATGTATAGCCGAAAACTTTCGTTCACTACACCCATTCTGGTGAGTTTTACCGGCATCTTTCTTTGCCTGGCCGTCATTGCCACGCTGGTCATTTTAAGCCAAAGGAAAGACATTACTGATAACTATCACAAGGTTAATCAGACGTTTACGCATAACATCGCGGTCAACTATGCCGAAGCCGTTTTTCAGGAGAATGACTATATTCTCAACCAGGCCGCAGCCTACTTTTCCCGTTATAACCGCCTCGATAGCGCGGTAAATTTCACCTCGCCTGAGGGATTACAATCCCTGATGCAGTTACTGCGGCTAATGCCCTCTGTCTCCTCTATTTCACTGGCCGATCCTCAGGGCCGTTACCTGCGTGCCCCGGTGGTGTTTGATAGCGAGGAGGGTCAGCGTTATGACGCCAAAACCCGCCCCTGGTTCGTTCGTCAGGCCGAGGCGACGTCGTACAGCAAATACACGGATATTTACGAAGATTACTTTACCCATCATCCGACAGTGACGGTATATAAGCCCGTCGTCTCCCCGGAGGGCAATCTCAAAGGCACGCTGGCTTTTCACCTGGATCTGGCCTCTATCAGCCATGGATTACGAACCATGCAATCCCCCATGCAAGGGGAGTTTTTTGTGGTGGACCGTAGCGGTCATGTCATGCTGCACCCGGATACGGGCGTCCTTTTCGAGGCGTTTTCCCAGCAGTCGCGAATGAAAGAGATGAACAGCGGCGAGGGCATGTTTCATGACGAACGACGTAACACCTGGCTTTATTACAGCTCGCTGACCAATCCGGACTGGTTTGCCATCTATATCGTACCGGGCGATACGCTGGAAAATCTCCTGCGCGATGAAACACTGGTGGTCGGTTGGGGGTTTGGCGTTGCGGCCATGACGATTATCCTGTTCGGTCTGTATCTGCGCTACGCTTCCCGCACAGTCCTGCTCAATATTATTAATGCGATTAAAACCGGGGATGTACAGCAGACACCGAAACTGGAGGCGATGCTGAGCAAAGCGATAGTCAGTAGCAAAGAACGGGAGCAGGTCTGGGTCAGGCAGGCCACGATGGATGCCCTGACAAACTGCAAGAATCGCCGGGCATTCGATAGCGACATCGCCGCCCTGATGAACGATCATCAACCCTTCGCGCTGGCGATGGTCGATATTGATAACTTCAAATCGATAAACGATACGTGGGGACACCTGAGCGGCGACATTGTGCTGCGTAATGTTGCCCGGGAAGGGTTGCAAGTGCTGCAGTCACAACATATCTCGCTCTACCGTTACGGCGGCGAAGAGTTTGCGGTTATTTTCCCCGAAGAGCACATCGCCAACGCGCATCAGATACTGGAGCAGTGGCGTATTAACGTGGCAAGCCGTGAGTGGCGTGAAGAGGGAATGACCGTGACATTCAGCGCCGGACTGGGTGAGTGGCAAATGGAGCCGCTGGAGCAACTGGTGAATAGCGTTGATGAGGCGCTCTACCAGGCGAAACAGCAAGGCAAAAACCAAATCGTATTGCGTAATAAGTCGCTTCCCGCCGATTCGTCAACCTCCTTGTAACCGGTTTCAGACAGCGCAGTGAATGTTTGTGATGCTATACACACATTCATGGAAAGGCGGTTGTTGAAGGGGCCAGCACGGGATAATTATCAGTTATCCCATCCACATCGAGGCTGACTATGAAAAACATCGTTTTATGCTGTGCTGCGGGGATGTCCACCAGCATGCTGGTTCAACGCATGAAAGACGCAGCGCAGAAAAAAGGGGTAGAAGTTTCCATTAAGGCCGTTCCCGTCGCTGAGTTTAAAGACAACATCGCTACCGCAGATATTGTCCTGCTCGGGCCGCAGGTGAAGTATGAACAGGCCAAGTTGCAGGCGCAGGCCGAACCGCTGGGCAAAAAAGTCGCGGTTATCGACATGATGGATTACGGCATGATGAAAGGCGATGTCGTTCTGGAAAAAGCCCTCAAGCTGATGGAGTAAGCGCGTGGAAGATTTAGAAACCATCATTATGGAGCTGCTGGTGAATGCAGGTGCAGCGCGCAGCCAGGCGCTGACGGCATTGCAACTGGCGCGTAAAGGCGATTTTGCCGGTGCGGAACAGGCGATGGAAGAGTCCCGCGAATTCGTCAAACACGCGCATAAAATCCAGACACAACTTATTGGCCTTGATGAAGGTGCCGGGAAATTGCCGGTTAACCTGATTACCGTGCATTCTCAGGATCACTTGATGAATGCAATGGTCATCCAGGATTTGGCGGAAGACATGATTGAACTGTACCGCCGCCTGCCGCCCGTTAATCAATAATTAACTCTTGCTCAGTTATGCATGATGCCCGATGAGTCGGGCATTTTGCTGTTTAGCCCCTGTCAACGCGCTATCTGGTGGCGTGTTTTTTTCTGCCATTTATGGCACAACATGAGCATTCTTCTGCTGAACGACATCAGGATCCAGGATGCCTTCGCTCCCTTTTCCCGTCTTTACTCTTTTTCTCCTGCTTATCTTACTGGCCAAAGTTTGCCTGCAGCCGGGTGAGAAATCGCGAGGGGTAATGTACTTCATCGCAGGTTGCACACTACTGGTTATTATGTCGGCCCTGCGTTGGGCGTTTGACGCCATGGTGTTTCGCCAGGCTCAGTCATTGCTGGCGATACTTTTCCCGCCGTTGGTGTGGCGTTGCTTTACCGATCTCACCGGGCGAAAGCGCGTCTGGCATATTTCAACATCCATCATACCGCCCACCCTCGCCCTGCTGGCGAATCTTGCCTGGCCTGAGGCAACGGATGCCGTGCTGGTGCTGCTTTATCTGGGGTACGGCATTGCGCTGCTCAGAACTGCTCTGTTGGGCGCCGATGCCTTTGTCTTAACGCGGCTTAGCGATTCGCCAACAACCTCGGTGATGGCATTTGCCGCCGGATGTTTCCTGTGTTTTTCGAGCCTGACGGATGCAGCGATAGCCTATGATTTTAACCAGTACCATGGGCAGCATGCGCCTCTGCTGGTTGCTATTTCACAAGGTATCTTGTTGCCATTTATTTGCCTGGCGATTTTGTTCACCGGACGAAAAGTCACGCCACCTCCCCTCTGCGTGACAGCGAAGGTTACCGGGCCAGAGGTGGTGGATCCAGAAGACAATGATCTCTGCCTGCATCTGGAAAACGCGCTTACGGCACGCGAGCTTTTCCTTGACCCGGATCTTTCATTACAGGGGCTGGCACGAAAAACCGGGACACCTGCACGACAAATATCCCGTGCCATCAACCGCACTCGGGGCTGTAATGTCTCCCAGTGGATTAATGGCTTTCGCATTCAGTATGCACAGCGCTTGTTAGTGCAGTCAGATGCCCCTGTCACGCAGATCATGCTGGAGGCAGGTTTCTCCACAAAATCCAATTTTAACCGTGAATTTATGCGCGTCAGCGGGATGAGTCCTGGCGATTTTCGCCGTGCTGAGGCGAGTCGTTCATGGAGTGATTTAAAAACTGACTCATCTGTGTAAACAATTGCTGGTGGATAGCCTGCCGGCTTAGCTGTCCGCCATCCCGGCAAACAATACCCTCACCGGGGTCTGCGGCTTCAATCATTGCCACGGCGCCTGGCTTACATTCTTGCATAAAACTAAAGTGCGTCGCTCCCGTCACGCTGATCAGATGCCGATCCTCCTGCGCAAGTGCAGTAAAGAGGTAGCCTGATTCCAGACGTGCAGGAACATCATCGCTGTCGGCCTGCGCGCCCATAACCAGCACTGGCACGGAAACCTGTGCAAGGCTCTCGGGGGTAAAGCCCCTTGCCAGTCCCAAATCCAGAGAAATAACGGCTTTGATGCGTACGTCACGTTGGCTTGCCGCCAACGGTGCCAGTGATTCAGGCTTATCAATACCCAGAACGTGTTTGAGTTTACAGGCTCCCAGCGCCGGATGAGTTTCACAATCTTTCAAAAAGCGAGGCGCAGAAAACTGCGCGCCAGCCAGCTCCATGACTGTCCAGCCTCCCAAAGAGTGACCTACCGCCGCAATGCGTTCGGGGTCAACAGCACCGGCAATGGCAGGTGTATCAGACAGGTAGTCCAGCATCGCAATCAAATCCCGTGGACGTTCCCACAACTGCTGCGCTGCCACTTCTTCTTTATTGCGAGTGGTGGTGCCAGGATGGTCAACTGCCGCCACAATATAACCCTGAGAGGCCATTCCCTGAGCCAGCCAGTTTAAATTGCGCCAGTTGCCACCGTAACCGTGCGAAAGCAACAAAAGGGGGTGCTGCCGTGCTGTTGGTTTCGCATTGCGAAGTGCAGGAGTACCGTGAAACACGGCATTCTCTCCTATGCGTTCGATTTTCCCGGTGTCTGTCGTTGGGTACCACAGGGCGATATCAAGAGGACGGTTGCTATTTTCATTTATCTGCAGTTGTCTGAAACCAACATTCGCATACGCGGAATAGCTGATAAGAAGAGTAAGCAGTAGCAAAGTAAGACGACGATACATAATGATTTTCCTGATGAGTTAACACCCGGCTTTTCTAGCATCCGCAGCCTGTGCTTGCGTCCTGAAACACGATCGAGGTCTTTTTTAATGGTTTTTGTACATGAAAAAACCCACCGAAGTGGGTTTTTGCTTATATTCTGAGCAGAAGCGCTTAAGACAAAAAGTCTTCACGTTGCGGCGTGAATGTATCGAGCAGCGTTCCGGCTTCCAGGCAAACACAACCGTGCACAACATTTGGCTTTTTGTAGAGGGTATCGCCGGCACTAACCTCTTTCGTTACGCCATCAATCGTAAAGCTAAAGCGTCCTGACAAAACATAAGTGAGCTGTTCATGCGGATGGCTATGCATCGGCCCTACAGCCCCCTCGGTAAAATTAACCTCCACCGCCATCATCGTGCCGCCATGGGCCAGGATTCTGCGATTGACGCCATTACCCAGATCTTCCAGCACCGTCTCTTTTTTATAAATAAACATTTTTACACCTCGCTAAAACAGAATTTGCAGGCCTGGTATTCAGGCCTGCAGCACGATTAATGCGCCAAACCAAACGTGTACTTAATGATGGCTGACAGGAATGTGAAATCAGGGTCAGCAAAGGTCACACTGTCAACACCCAGATGGCTGAACAACGGTAGTACCAACGCTGGAAGAACACACAGCAGCAGACCGTTTACGAAGCTTGCGATCAATGCGCCTCGCAAGCCACCGGTCGCATTACCAAAAATAGCAGCACTGCCACCAGTAATAAAACTCGCCATGATGCCAGGGATAATCACCGGCAGGCCAATGAACGGGAACAGCGCAACGCAACACAGTTCCGCCATAAAACTCACCAGAAAACCGATGAGAACCGCATTCGGAGATTTATCAAACAGCACCATCGGATCCACTGCCGGAATGGAGCCGGGCGCAACAATTTGAGAAAAGCCTTTAAAAGCAGGTACGATTTCCTCAGTGAACATGACCACGCCTTTCTTGGCAATGTACAAACCGCCCGCAAACGTCGCTGATTTTTCTAATAACCAAACCAGATAAGGTTTGCCCGCTAACATTTTATCGAGAAAAGCATGTTCAGCGAATATAGAAGAAATGCCCAGCAAACAGAACATGGTCAGAAAAGTGGCAACATCAGCATTCTTGAGGAAACTAAATTTATCGCTAACTTTAACTTCTTCAACGTTCGTCGCGGTATTGCCAAACCATTTACCTAAGTAAGAACCAATAATATAGGAACTGGATGCAGCATGGGCTATACAATACTCATTGTGGCCGATAATTTTTCGGCTAAAACGTGACAATATAGTAGGAAAAACGGCCATGTAGGTACCAATAACCACAGAACCAAAAATAATAGCAAATTGCTCACCGTAGCCAAGGCCAACGAGGGCGGCTGTCACGGAAAAGGACATAAAGACAATCAGGTGCAGTGACAGATATATCGCTTTAAAACGGGTATAGCGTGCCAGCAGGACGTTAATAATCATCGCGAAAAACAGAATAAATGCGGCAGGCCGACCAAGCTTGTCAATAGTCAACGCCATGATAGCTTCATTGCTTGGGACCACGCCCCGCAAGCCAAACGCATTAGTGAACAGGTCGCTGAACATGGTCAGAACACCACCAAGTATGCTCCCACCCGTTTTAATTAATACAAAGCCGATAAAAGCAAGGAGTGTGCCTTTGATAATATTCGTAATGCTACTTTTTTGTAACGCCAGACCCAGAAAAGCAATAAAAGCAATTATTATTGCAGGGGTACCTAATATTTTAATTACGTAATCCATAATAAACCCTTTCACCGTAAGCATTGATTATTAACTGATAATGATTTGTATCTTTTATTTAGCATTTCAGTAATATTGAAACGAGCCGGTTCCTGAGAAATAAATCCCAGAATTATTTTTATAATTTGGCAATCCATAGAAAGATTGCATTATTCAATGATATAGAGACGCGCTGATTAAAATTAACCAGTCGTTATAAATTTGAGCTTAAGACTTACTATCAGGATATGAAAATAGAGCCCCTTATTTCTGGTCATGAAAATGGCCTGGATAAAACATCTGCTAACGGTGCGTATTTTAACAAACAGGGGAAAAGAAATTGTGACGAACACAACTAAAACACCATTTCATTTTAATTAATCCAGGATTTTACTTATTGGTACTGGCAGAACGCCAGAGGAGTGATTCAGAGAGGGGCAATAAAAAGCGGGCACAAAAAAGGCAAAAAAAACTGCACCTTAGTCAGTTGGGATCCAACCTTTGGGGTGCAGCTTAACTTATATTAACGTGTCAGCAACGATTACTCGTTGTCAGAACCGCCCAGACCTGCGTTCAGCAGTTCTGCCAGGCTGGCAGATGCATCTTCAGCAGTCACCTGCGGTGCAGCCGGGAGTTCACCCGCTGCGCGACGGCGCATACGATCCTGGTGGTACGCGTAACCGGTACCTGCCGGGATCAGACGACCCACGATAACGTTCTCTTTCAGGCCACGCAGTTCGTCGCGTTTGCCCGCAACGGCTGCTTCGGTCAGGACACGCGTGGTCTCCTGGAACGATGCCGCAGAGATGAAGGACTCGGTTGCCAGAGACGCTTTGGTGATACCCAGCAGATCGCGCGAGAAGGTCGCACCGATTTTGCCGTTCGCTTCCAGATCGCGGTTCGCAATCTTGACGCGGGAGTATTCAACCTGCTCGCCTTCCAGGAAGTCGGAGCTACCTGCATTTTCGATGGTCGCTTTACGCAGCATCTGACGAACGATAACTTCGATGTGTTTATCGTTAATCTTAACGCCTTGCAGACGGTAAACGTCCTGTACTTCGTTGGTGATGTAACGCGTAACCGCGTGAACACCACGAAGACGCAGAATGTCGTGCGGCGCTTCCGGACCGTCGGAAACCACGTCACCACGTTCTACACGTTCACCTTCAAACACGTTGAGCTGACGCCATTTCGGAATCATCTCTTCGTACGGATCGCTACCGTCTACCGGGGTGATAACCAGACGACGTTTCCCTTTGGTTTCTTTACCGAAGGAAATGATACCGCTGATTTCAGCCAGGATTGCCGGCTCTTTCGGACGACGTGCTTCGAACAGGTCCGCAACGCGCGGCAGACCACCGGTGATGTCCTTGGTACCGCCGGATTCCTGCGGAATACGCGCCAGGGTGTCACCAGAACTGATCTGTACGCCATCTTCCAGCTGAACAATCGCTTTACCTGGCAGGAAGTACTGCGCAGGCATATCGGTGCCAGGGATCAGAACGTCGTTACCCTGACCATCAACGATTTTCAGTGCCGGACGCAGATCTTTACCACCGGTAGTACGTTCAGCAGAATCCAGAACCACCAGAGAAGACAGACCGGTCAGCTCGTCAGTCTGACGAGTAATGGTCTGGCCGTCGATCATGTCAGTAAAGCGGATGAAACCACTTACTTCGGTGATTACCGGCATGGTGTGCGGATCCCAGTTTGCGACGGTTTCACCGCCAGCAACCTGCTCACCATCACCTTTCGCCATAACAGCACCGTAAGGCACTTTATAGCTCTCTTTGGTACGACCGAATTCGTCGATCAGTTTCAGCTCGGTGTTACGAGAGGTCACAACCAGCTTGCCTGATGAGTTAACAACAGACTTCGCATTGCTGAGCTTGATGCTACCTTTGTTTTTCACCTGGATGCTGGATTCAGCAGCCGCACGAGATGCCGCACCACCGATGTGGAACGTACGCATCGTCAGCTGTGTACCCGGCTCACCGATGGACTGCGCCGCGATAACGCCGATGGCCTCACCTTTGTTGATGATGTGGCCACGCGCCAGGTCACGACCGTAGCAGTGCGCACATACACCAAAGTCGGTGTCACAGGATACAACGGAACGCACTTTGACGGAGTCAACAGAGTTCGCTTCCAGCAGGTCACACCAGTGCTCGTGCAGCAGCGTGTTGCGTGGAACCAGAATGTCTGCTGTACCCGGCTTCAGAATATCTTCTGCCGTTACACGACCCAGTACGCGATCGCGCAGTGGCTCTTTAACATCACCACCCTCGATAACCGGGGTCATGGTGATACCTTCGAGAGTGCCACAATCGTCTTCGGTCACAACCAGATCCTGCGCAACGTCAACCAGACGACGCGTCAGATAACCGGAGTTCGCTGTTTTCAGTGCGGTATCCGCCAGACCTTTACGCGCACCGTGCGTGGAGATGAAGTACTGGAGTACGTTCAGACCTTCACGGAAGTTCGCGGTGATTGGCGTTTCGATGATGGAGCCATCCGGCTTCGCCATCAGACCACGCATACCAGCAAGCTGACGAATCTGTGCCGCAGAACCACGCGCACCGGAGTCGGCCATCATGTAGATGCTGTTGAAGGAAACCTGCTGCTCTTCTTTACCTTCACGGTTGATAACCGTTTCGGTCTGCAGGTTGTCCATCATCGCCTTGGATACACGATCGTTCGCCGCAGCCCAGATATCGATAACTTTGTTATAGCGTTCGCCTGCGGTAACCAGACCAGACTGGAACTGCTCCTGGATCTCAGCCACTTCGGCTTCCGCCTCGGAGATGATCTCGTGTTTCTTCTCCGGGATAACCATGTCATCGATACCAACAGATGCACCTGAACGCGCTGCATAAGCAAAGCCGGTGTACATCGTCTGGTCAGCAAAGATAACGGTCGGTTTCAGACCCAAAATGCGGTAACAGGTGTTCAGCATTTTGGAGATCGCTTTTTTACCCAGAGGCTGGTTCACGATAGAGAACGGCAGACCTTTCGGCACGATCATCCACAGGATCGCACGACCAACGGTCGTATCGATCAGGCTGGTTTTAGACGTAAATTCGCCCTGTGCATTTTTTTCATACTCAGTGATACGCACTTTAACGCGCGCATGCAGAGAGGCCAGGCCAGCGCGATAAATACGCTCAGCTTCTTTCGGGCCAGTCAGCACCATGCCTTCGCCTTTGGCGTTAACACAGTCACGGGTCATGTAGTACAGACCCAGTACAACGTCCTGAGACGGAACGATGATTGGTTCGCCGTTCGCCGGAGACAGAATGTTGTTGGTAGACATCATCAGCGCACGCGCTTCAAGCTGGGCTTCCAGCGTCAGCGGTACGTGAACAGCCATCTGGTCACCATCGAAGTCGGCGTTGTATGCCGCACAAACCAGCGGGTGCAGCTGGATAGCTTTACCTTCGATCAGTACCGGTTCAAAGGCCTGGATACCCAGACGGTGCAGTGTTGGCGCACGGTTCAACAGTACCGGGTGTTCGCGGATCACTTCGTCCAGGATATCCCAGACTACAGCTTCTTCGCGCTCAACCATTTTCTTCGCGGCTTTGATGGTGGTGGCCAGGCCACGCAGTTCCAGCTTGCCGTAAATGAACGGTTTGAACAGCTCCAGCGCCATTTTCTTCGGCAGACCGCACTGATGCAGACGCAGGTATGGACCTACGGTGATTACAGAACGACCGGAGTAGTCAACACGTTTACCGAGCAGGTTCTGACGGAAACGACCCTGTTTACCTTTGATCATGTCGGCCAAAGATTTCAGAGGACGTTTGTTAGAACCGGTGATCGCACGACCGCGACGACCGTTATCCAGCAGGGCGTCAACCGCTTCCTGCAGCATACGTTTTTCGTTGCGTACGATGATATCCGGCGCAGCCAGATCCAGCAGACGTTTCAGACGGTTGTTACGGTTAATAACGCGACGATACAGATCGTTCAGATCGGACGTTGCGAAACGACCGCCATCCAGCGGAACCAGCGGACGCAGATCTGGCGGCAGAACCGGCAGAACGGTCAGGATCATCCACTCCGGCTTGTTGCCAGACTGTACGAACGCTTCCAGCAGTTTGATACGCTTGGTCAGCTTCTTACGCTTGGTCTCGGAGTTAGTTTCGTTCAGCTCTTCACGAAGCTGCTCGCACTCTTGCTCCAGATCCATGCTCTTGAGCAGGGCCTGAATAGCTTCCGCACCCATCTTCGCGTCGAATTCGTCACCGAACTCTTCCAGCGCGTCCAGATACTGTTCTTCGGTCAGAATCTGGTTACGTTCCAGGTTCGTCATACCGCCTTCGATAACCACATAGGATTCGAAGTACAGAACACGTTCGATATCACGCAGCGGCATATCCAGCAGCAAACCGATACGGGACGGCAGAGATTTCAGGAACCAGATGTGAGCAGTCGGAGACGCCAGCTCGATGTGGCCCATACGCTCACGGCGCACTTTAGTCTGGGTCACTTCAACGCCGCACTTCTCACAGATCACACCACGGTGTTTCAGGCGCTTGTACTTACCGCACAGGCACTCGTAGTCTTTTACTGGTCCGAAAATACGGGCGCAGAAAAGGCCGTCACGCTCAGGTTTGAACGTACGGTAGTTAATGGTTTCCGGCTTTTTAACTTCACCGAAAGACCATGAACGGATCATGTCTGGCGAAGCCAGAGCAATTTTGATCGCATCAAACTCTTCGGTTTTAGTTTGCGCTTTCAGAAACTTTAATAAGTCTTTCACGGATTTGCTCCCGTCGGAGTTAGCACACTCTGCTGTCGGGTTTTACCCCGACAGCAGTGACCTGTTTGAGCGAGAATTACTCGTCTTCCAGTTCGATGTTGATACCCAGCGAACGAATCTCTTTCAACAGTACGTTGAAGGATTCCGGCATGCCCGGTTCCATCTGATGGTTGCCGTCCACGATGTTTTTATACATCTTGGTACGACCGTTCACGTCATCAGACTTAACGGTGAGCATTTCCTGCAGGGTGTAGGCGGCGCCGTAAGCTTCCAGCGCCCACACTTCCATCTCCCCGAAGCGCTGACCACCGAACTGCGCCTTACCACCCAGCGGCTGCTGAGTCACCAGGCTGTAAGAACCGGTAGAACGAGCGTGCATTTTGTCGTCGACCAGGTGGTTCAGTTTCAGCATGTACATGTAACCTACGGTTACCGGACGCTCGAACTGTTCACCGGTGCGGCCGTCATACAGTGTGATCTGACCGGAAGTCGGCAGGTCACCCAGTTGCAGCAGCTCTTTAATCTCAGCTTCTTTCGCACCGTCGAATACCGGCGTTGCGATTGGCATACCTTTTTTCAGGTTCTCAGCCAGACGCAGTACTTCTTCATCGCTGAAGGTGTTCAGGTCAACTTTCTGACGAACATCGGCACCGAGGTCATACGCTTTCTGGATGAATTCGCGCAGTTTCGCGACTTCTTGCTGCTGTTTCAGCATGGCATTGATCTTATCGCCGATACCTTTCGCAGCCATACCCAGGTGGGTTTCCAGAATCTGACCGATGTTCATACGAGACGGTACGCCCAGCGGGTTCAGTACGATATCTACCGGCGTACCGTTAGCATCGTGCGGCATATCTTCGATCGGGTTGATCTTCGAGATAACACCCTTGTTACCGTGACGACCTGCCATTTTGTCACCCGGTTGGATCTGACGTTTAACGGCCAGATAAACCTTAACGATTTTCAGCACACCTGGTGCCAGATCATCGCCCTGGGTGATTTTGCGGCGTTTCGCTTCGAGTTTTTTCTCGAACTCGTGTTTCAGTTCGTCATACTGCTCAGCCAGTTGTTCCAGCTGATTTTGTTTCTCTTCGTCGGTCAGACCGAGTTCCAGCCAGCGGTCACGCGGCAGTTTGTCGAGCTTCTCAGCTTCGATGCCACCGGAAACCAGCACCGCGTAGATACGACTGAACAGACCGGCTTCGAGGATCTGCAGTTCTTCAGACAGGTCTTTCTTGGCCTGTTTGAGCTGCATCTCTTCGATTTCCAGTGCACGTTTGTCTTTTTCTACGCCATCGCGGGTAAAGACCTGAACGTCGATAACGGTACCAGAGACACCGTTTGGCACGCGCAGAGAAGAGTCTTTAACGTCAGACGCTTTCTCACCGAAGATCGCACGCAGCAGTTTTTCTTCTGGGGTCAGTTGGGTTTCACCTTTCGGCGTTACCTTACCAACCAGAATGTCACCGCCGGTCACTTCCGCACCGATGTAAACGATACCGGATTCATCCAGTTTGGAGAGCGCAGCTTCACCCACGTTCGGGATGTCAGCGGTGATCTCTTCCGGCCCCAGCTTGGTGTCACGGGACACACACGCCAGTTCCTGAATGTGGATGGTGGTGAAACGGTCTTCCTGGACAACACGCTCAGATACGAGGATGGAGTCTTCGAAGTTGTAACCGTTCCACGGCATGAACGCTACGCGCATGTTCTGACCGAGCGCCAGTTCACCAAGGTCAGTGGACGGGCCATCTGCCAGCACGTCGCCGCGCTCGATTGGCTCACCCAGAGAGACACACGGCATCTGGTTGATACAGGTGTTCTGGTTAGAACGGGTGTATTTGGTCAGGTTGTAGATGTCGATACCGGCTTCGCCTGGGTACATCTCGTCTTCGTTAACTTTGATAACGATACGGGACGCATCAACGTACTGAACCATACCACCACGTTTAGCAACCGCAGTAACACCGGAGTCAACGGCAACAGCACGTTCCATACCGGTACCAACCAGCGGCTTATCAGCGCGCAGAGTCGGAACCGCCTGACGTTGCATGTTCGCACCCATCAATGCACGGTTGGCGTCATCGTGTTCCAGGAACGGGATCAGGGACGCACCGACGGAAACCACCTGCTGGGTGGATACGTCCATGTAGTCAACCTGGTCGCGGCTGAACAAGCTGGATTCGCCTTTACTACGGCAGGTAACCAGATCTTCTACAAAGTGGCCTTCGTCATCCAGGTTGGAGTTCGCCTGAGCGATAACGTAGTTGCCTTCTTCGATAGCAGACAGGTAGTGAATTTCGTCGGTCACAACGCCGTCAGTCACTTTACGATACGGCGTCTCAAGGAAGCCATATTCGTTAGTCTGTGCGTACACGGACAGGGAGTTGATCAGACCGATGTTCGGACCTTCAGGCGTTTCGATAGGACATACGCGACCGTAGTGAGTCGGGTGTACGTCTCGAACTTCAAAGCCTGCACGTTCACGGGTCAGACCGCCTGGGCCGAGTGCGGAGATACGACGTTTGTGCGTGATCTCAGACAGCGGGTTGTTCTGGTCCATAAACTGAGACAGCTGACTGGAACCGAAGAACTCTTTCACTGCCGCAGAAATCGGCTTGGCATTGATCATGTCCTGAGGCATCAGGGTATCCAGATCGCCCAGAGACAGACGCTCTTTCACCGCACGCTCAACGCGGACCAGGCCAACGCGGAACTGGTTTTCCGCCATTTCGCCAACGGAACGGATACGACGGTTGCCGAGGTGGTCGATATCATCGACTTCGCCTTTACCGTTACGGATATCGATGAGCTTCTTCATCACTTCGATGATGTCTTCTTTGCTCAGGATACCGGAACCTTCGATCTCGTCGCGCAGCAGAGAACGGTTGAACTTCATACGACCAACCGCGGACAGATCGTAGCGGTCTTCGGAGAAGAACAGGTTCTCGAACAGGCTTTCAGCAGCTTCACGAGTCGGCGGCTCACCAGGACGCATCATGCGGTAGATTTCTACCAGCGCGCTCAGGCGATCGTTGGTTGGGTCGACGCGTACAGTCTCAGAGATGTACGGACCGTGGTCCAGATCGTTGGTGAACAGCGTTTCGATACGCTTGTGACCAGACTGGCTCAGTTTAGCCAGCAGATCCAGGCTCAGCTCCATGTTCGCCGGGCAGATCAGCTCACCGGTAGACTCATCCACGTAATCTTTGGACGCGACTTTACCAGCGATGTACTCAACCGGTACTTCGATGTGCTGAATCTCGTCTTTTTCCAGCTGGCGAATATGGCGCGCAGTGATGCGGCGGCCTTTTTCTACATAGACTTTACCGTTAGCTTCGATGTCGAAAGATGCAGTCTCACCACGCAGGCGTTCCGGCACCAGTTCCATCTGCAGCTTGTTGTCGCGAATTTCGAAGACAACTTTTTCAAAGAACAGATCAAGAATCTGCTCAGTGGTGTAATCCAGTGCGCGCAGAATAATGGTCGCAGGCAATTTACGACGACGGTCAATACGAACAAACAGGTTGTCTTTCGGATCGAACTCGAAGTCCAGCCAGGAACCACGGTAAGGGATGATGCGCGCGTTATAAAGCACCTTACCAGAAGAGTGGGTTTTGCCTTTGTCGCTGTCGAAGAAAACGCCAGGACTACGGTGCAACTGAGAAACGATAACGCGCTCAGTACCGTTGATGACAAAAGTACCGTTGTCGGTCATGAGCGGAATTTCGCCCATGTACACTTCTTGTTCTTTAATGTCTTTAACGGTGCCTTCCGGCGCTTCGCGCTCGTAGATCACCAGACGCAGTTTTACGCGCAGCGGTGCGGAATAGGTTACGCCACGAATTTGACATTCTTTAACGTCAAATACAGGTTCGCCAAGACGGTAGCTGACGTACTGCAGTTCAGAATTGCCGCTATAGCTGGCAATTGGGAACACGGAGCGGAAAGCCGCTTCCAGGCCGTACTGCCCTTCAGGATCTTGCTCGATAAACTTCTGGAACGAGTCAAGCTGGATAGAAAGGAGATATGGAATGTCCAGAACTTGTGGACGTTTACCAAAATCCTTACGAATACGTTTTTTCTCGGTATAGGAGTAAACCATAGGGTTCCTCAGCTCGCTGACAAGTCGACCCACTCTGTCCATCGGAGGGACAGTTTATGCAACACCATTTTGTTGACCGGAAAATCGAATACTTTCCGCAATATCTGTTGCTATCACGCTTAAATCATTTCATTGCGATTTACACAGAGCGAGGCGCCTGTCGCAGTATATTAAGTCGTCGATAGAAACAAACATTGTCAGGACTACCAGCAGTCAAACAGTGTGAAATGCTGCTGGCGCCTTACAGCGCAAAATGGCTGGTGACTAAAAAGTCACCAGCCATCGGCCTGATTTCTCAGGCTTCAACCAGAAAAGTCGGCTTATTTAACTTCAACTTCAGCGCCAGCTTCTTCCAGAGATTTTTTCAGTGCTTCGGCGTCGTCTTTGCTGATGCCTTCTTTCAGGGCAGCAGGTGCAGATTCAACCAGGTCTTTAGCTTCTTTCAGACCCAGGCCAGTTGCGCCACGTACTGCTTTGATAACAGCAACTTTGTTAGCGCCAGCAGCTTTCAGAATTACGTCGAATTCAGTTTTTTCTTCAGCAGCTTCAACCGGGCCAGCAGCTACAGCTACAGCAGCAGCAGCGGAAACACCGAATTTTTCTTCCATTGCAGAGATCAGCTCAACAACGTCCATTACGGACATAGCGGATACTGCTTCAATGATTTGATCTTTAGTGATAGACATTTAAATTGTTCCTGAATATCAGAATAAGTTTATACGTAAGCGAATGCGTTACAAAGACAACTGCGATTAAGCAGCTTCTTTCGCATCGCGTACAGCAGCCAGAGTACGAACCAGTTTGCCAGCCGAAGCTTCTTTCATGGTTGCCATCAGGCGTGCAATTGCTTCTTCGTAGGTCGGCAGAGTTGCCAGGCGATCGATCTGGGATGCCGGGATTAACTCACCTTCAAAGGCAGCGGCTTTGACCTCAAATTTTGCATTCGCTTTCGCGAAATCTTTGAACAGACGAGCAGCAGCGCCCGGGTGTTCCATAGAGTATGCAATCAGGGTCGGACCAACGAACGCGTCTTTCAGGCACTCGAACTGAGTACCTTCAACAACACGGCGCAGCAGGGTGTTACGAACAACACGCATGTATACGCCGGCTTCGCGACCTGCTTTACGCAGTTCGGTCATTTTATCTACGGTAACGCCACGGGAATCCGCAACAACCGCAGACAGCGCGCCTTTGGCTACTTCGCTGACTTCAGCAACAATCGCTTGTTTGTCTTGAAGATTTAAAGCCATTAGCTTTGCTCCTGGATGTTTGCCAGAACAAAATGTTCTGGAACTCACTTCACTCTTCCCAACGAGAAGAGCGTCTTAATACGGTGAGCAGAAACAAGCCAGAGTATAAAAAATAATCTTAGCGTTCTGTCACCGTCTACGCAGGGGATTAAGTCTCTTACGAAACACCTGCGGTCTTCGACGGAGGCCTGGATAGGCCAGGCTCCAACGAACAAATCTTGTCTATGACTTCGTCCTTCGAACTGCTGCTGCGTTGCCTGCTCTCGCTCACACCAGTCACATAGTTAACTATGCTCCTGGCGATTCACTCGCTTGCCGCCTTGCCGCAATTCAAATGACTCGCATAGCGTCTGTATCTTTCAACAGAATCGTGGGGGTAAAATTGTAGACAAATTCACCGCCCACGTAAAGGTATTAGTTTGCAGAAGCGCTCAGGCCAGCCTGATCAACTGCAACACCGGCACCCATGGTGGTGGAGATGCTGATTTTCTTGATGTACACGCCTTTCGCCTGAGTCGGTTTTGCTTTTTTCAGCGCAACCAGCAGAGCTTCCAGGTTTTCTTTCAATTTGTCAGCGTCAAAATCCACTTTACCGATGGTGGTGTGAATGATGCCGTTTTTGTCGTTACGGTAACGAACCTGACCTGCTTTCGCGTTTTTAACCGCTTCAGCAACGTTCGGCGTTACAGTACCCACTTTCGGGTTTGGCATCAGGCCACGCGGACCCAGAACCTGGCCCAACTGGCCAACAACGCGCATTGCATCCGGGGAAGCAATAACAACGTCAAAGTTCATTTCGCCTTTTTTGATCTGGTCTGCCAGATCTTCCATACCTACCAGCTCAGCGCCTGCAGCTTTAGCAGCTTCAGCGTTTGCGCCCTGAGTAAATACGGCTACGCGAACGGAACGGCCAGTACCGTGCGGCAGTACAGTAGCACCACGTACGTTCTGATCAGATTTACGCGCATCGATGCCGAGGTTAACAGCAACGTCAACGCTTTCTACGAATTTAGCAGTGGCCAGCTCTTTCAGCAGAGAGATAGCTTCGTTGATGTCGTACTGTTTGGTCGCATCAACTTTGTCACGGATCACGCGCATGCGCTTGGTCAGTTTAGCCATTTCTTAGTCCTCCACTACCAGGCCCATGGAACGTGCAGTACCTTCAATGGAGCGAGTCATCGCTTCAATGTCGGCACCAGTCATGTCGGCAGCTTTGGTCTGCGCGATTTCCTGCAGCTGAGCGCGGGAAATTTTACCCACTTTGTCTTTGTTCGGCTTGCCGGAACCAGACTTGATACCAGCCGCTTTCTTCAGCAGAACTGCTGCCGGAGGCGTTTTGGTAACGAAAGTGAAAGAACGGTCAGCGTAAACGGTAATAACAACCGGAATCGGCAGACCTTTTTCCATGGAATCAGTTTTCGCGTTGAACGCTTTACAGAATTCCATGATGTTAACACCCTGCTGACCCAGAGCCGGACCAACCGGTGGGCTCGGGTTTGCCATGCCAGCTGCAACCTGCAGCTTGACGTAGGCCTGGACTTTCTTAGCCATTCTAAATTCCTCGTTTGGGTTATAGCGCCCGGAAGGGCTCCCCGTGTTTAAATTCGTTTTACGGGTACGGGACCCATAAAATCAAAAGGCGCGAAATTGTATGCCAACTTCGCGCCTTGTGCAACATTTGATCGCCTTTTTTTAGGCTTTCTCTACCTGGCTAAAGTCCAGCTCCACCGGGGTCGCACGACCGAAAATGGAAACAGAAACTTTCAGGCGGGACTTCTCGTAGTCAACTTCTTCGACCACACCATTGAAGTCAGCAAACGGACCATCGTTAACGCGGACCATTTCACCTGGTTCGAACAGCGTTTTCGGACGCGGCTTATCACCCACCTGCTGCAGGCGGTTCATAATCGCATCAACTTCTTTATCGCTGATCGGCGCCGGACGATCGGAAGTACCACCGATGAAGCCCATTACGCGCGGAACGCTGCGCACCAGGTGCCAGCTTGCGTCGTTCATGACCATCTGGACCAGTACGTAACCCGGGAAGAATTTACGCTCGCTTTTACGACGCTGGCCGCCACGGATTTCGACCACTTCTTCGGTCGGCACCATAACTTCGCCAAACAACTCTTCCATATTGTGTAATTTGATGTGCTCACGCAGCGAAGTCGCTACGCGGCCTTCAAAACCGGAAAACGCCTGAACGACGTACCAGCGCTTTTTAGGAGCTTCAGACATCTCAGAACCTCAGGCCAGTGATAAAGGAAACGAGGCGAACCAGAATACCATCCAGTCCCCACAGAATAAGTGACATAACCGCAGTTACCGCAGCTACGATCAATGTGGTGTGCAATGTTTCCTGGCGAGTAGGCCAAATTACCTTACGGACTTCAGTTCTCGCTTCGCGGGCAAACGCAACGGTCGCTTTACCCTTCGTCGTCAACAGCGCGACACCACCTGCTGCAGCAATCAGAATCACAACGGCCAGCGCACGCAGCGGCAGCATCATGTCACGATAAAGGTAGTTGCCAACGATCGCTACGAGCAACAGAACAGCAACAACAACCCACTTCATCGCTTCCAGGCCGCGCCCGCTCCCTTGAGCTTCGGTATTCGCACTCATAAACCAACCTGTTACAAGAATCAGACAAACATTTTTGCCCCGCATAGGCGAGGCAACCAAACCGAAATGCTCTGGCGCGTTTCGGATTTAACGCCATCTACAGAGCCTGTCTCAGCAATGATTATGACAAAAAAAATCACTGATGAGCCAGGTTCTGATTCGAGAGCGTGCAAAAAGGGCATCAAATGATGCCCTTTTCTTACGCTTAGCGTCAAATGTTATCAGCGATTAGCCGAGAACTTTTGCTACAACGCCCGCGCCTACAGTACGGCCGCCTTCACGGATTGCGAAACGCAGACCGTCGTCCATCGCGATCGGGTGGATCAGGGTAACAACCATTTTGATGTTGTCGCCCGGCATTACCATCTCTACGCCTTCCGGCAGTTCGATGGTGCCAGTCACGTCAGTTGTACGGAAGTAGAACTGCGGACGGTAGCCTTTGAAGAACGGAGTATGACGGCCGCCTTCGTCTTTGGACAGAATGTACACTTCGGATTCGAACTTGGTGTGCGGCTTGATGGTGCCCGGCTTAGCCAGTACCTGACCACGTTCGATTTCTTCACGTTTGATACCACGCAGCAGAACACCAACGTTCTCGCCAGCACGGCCTTCGTCCAGCAGTTTGCGGAACATTTCAACGCCGGTACAGGTAGATTTCGCAGTATCTTTGATACCAACGATTTCAACTTCTTCACCAACTTTGATGATACCGCGCTCTACACGACCGGTAACAACGGTACCACGACCGGAGATGGAGAATACGTCTTCGATCGGCAGCAGGAACGGCTTGTCAATCGCACGCTCTGGTTCCGGGATATAGGTATCCAGGTGGCCAGCCAGTTCGATGATTTTCGCTTCCCACTCTGCGTCGCCTTCCAGCGCTTTCAGAGCAGAACCACGAACGATCGGGGTATCGTCGCCCGGGAAATCGTACTGAGACAGAAGTTCACGAACTTCCATTTCTACCAGTTCCAGCAGCTCTTCGTCATCAACCATGTCGCACTTGTTCAGGAACACGATGATGTACGGAACGCCTACCTGACGACCCAGCAGGATGTGCTCACGAGTCTGCGGCATCGGGCCGTCAGTCGCAGCAACAACCAGGATCGCGCCGTCCATCTGCGCAGCACCGGTGATCATGTTTTTAACATAGTCGGCGTGGCCCGGGCAGTCTACGTGTGCGTAGTGACGGATCGCAGTATCGTACTCAACGTGAGAGGTGTTGATGGTGATACCACGTGCTTTTTCTTCCGGCGCGTTATCGATCTGGTCGAATGCGCGAGCCTGGCCACCGTAAGTTTTGGACAGAACGGTAGTGATTGCAGCGGTCAGCGTTGTTTTACCATGGTCAACGTGGCCGATAGTACCGACGTTAACGTGCGGTTTTGTACGTTCAAACTTTTCTTTAGACATCGATTGTCCCTCTAAGACACGGATAAATCGGTGATATCACCACATCAACCAGGCAACATGCCCGACTTGTTGAATGCAATAAACAGAGAGAAACAGGGGAGGAGAGATAAAGAAGTGGTGCTGATACCCAGAGTCGAACTGGGGACCTCACCCTTACCAAGGGTGCGCTCTACCAACTGAGCCATATCAGCACGTCTGGAGCGGGCAGCGGGAATCGAACCCGCATCATCAGCTTGGAAGGCTGAGGTAATAGCCATTATACGATGCCCGCATCCTAAAACTCGGCTACCCTATTCTTTCTGTGTTTCAGGAGAAGAAAACTCTCCCTTTGAGTTGATTCAGTTTTGACACCAACTCTGGTCACACGAGGTGACCGAAAATGGTGGTGGGGGAAGGATTCGAACCTTCGAAGTCTGTGACGGCAGATTTACAGTCTGCTCCCTTTGGCCGCTCGGGAACCCCACCGGACTTGATGGTGCCGACTACCGGAATCGAACTGGTGACCTACTGATTACAAGTCAGTTGCTCTACCTACTGAGCTAAGTCGGCATCAAGTAGCGCGCATTCTAGGGAGACAGAGCGCTTGATGCAACTAAAAAATTGCACAAATTGTTCTATCGCTCACATTTTGCACGACAAGGCCGTTAAATGCTGCTATTTCAAGCAAATCAGTGGAAAAAACCAGCATCGTGGCAGCTATTGGAGGCCATACCTCTTCGCCGTTTAAGGCGAGCGCACCTCCCATCTGTCTGTATAAAGTGCTTTTGCTTCACCCTGATGCCGTTTTTTAACCAATCAAGAAGAAATCCCTTATTGAGGAGAGCGTGATACGTATCACCTGTACGCGGGAGTAGCACTGTAAAAATGGTCTTTCCGTTTATTGCGAGGAACTTGCCAATTTGTTGTGCAGGTCGTTCAGAGGGACGAAACGAACGGTCATCTTCGTAACATCATCCATCAAGATAAATAAGGTACACCTTCAGCTCCAGCGAAGCGGTTCTGGTTAATGCCTTATTAATACATTTGAGAAAGCGGGTTATGCATGGCAACACAGCCTTCTTTATCACTAAGCACAGGCCGGTTTGCATATAGAAGGTTTCTGCAGTAGCAGGGACGACACTGCCTGCCGAAATAGCCGTTTTCCTGAACTCAGCAGATGGAAACACACATTCAACCGCGATTTAATACCAACGCTTATTCGCGGTAATTCCGTTATCCCGCGCTATTGCCTGGCAGTCTCTGAAACGTGATGCTTTCCCCGGAAAGCATCATGCAGACGCGATTTTTCATATTATTCCCTGCCATCTGGTGTTAACCTCCTGCCCATTGTCCTAACTTATATCAATAACGTCGCGCCATCACATTACCTTAAAAGAAGGCTTCTCGCTCCGTGTCGGAAGCATACGTGGCGAGCCACCATGGCAGGCAGAAAAAGCTTATGAGTAAAAAAGAGCAAACGTTAATGACCCCGTACTTGCAGTTCAATCGTAGCCAGTGGGCTGCGCTTCGTGATTCAGTGCCGATGACGCTCACTGAGGGTGAAATCGCGCGGTTAAAAGGCATTAATGAAGATCTCTCTTTGGAAGAGGTTGCAGAGATTTATCTGCCGCTATCGCGTTTGCTCAATTTTTATATCAGTTCGAATTTACGTCGCCAGGCTGTGCTTGAACAATTCTTAGGCACGAATGGACAAAGAATACCTTATATCATCAGCATTGCAGGTAGCGTTGCCGTGGGCAAAAGCACCACTGCACGTGTATTGCAGGCTTTATTAAGTCGCTGGCCGGAGCATCGCCGCGTTGAATTAATCACCACCGATGGCTTTTTGCATCCTAATCAGGTTTTAAAAGATCGTGGCCTGATGAAGAAGAAAGGGTTTCCGCAATCTTATGATATGCACCGTCTGGTGAAATTCGTTTCCGATATTAAATCCGGCGTGCCAAACGTTACTGCACCAGTATATTCACATTTAATTTACGATGTGATCCCGGACGGAGATAAAACGGTAACTCAACCGGATATTCTGATCCTGGAAGGACTCAACGTATTACAAAGCGGTATGGATTATCCTCATGACCCTCATCATGTATTTGTTTCTGACTTTGTCGACTTCTCCATTTATGTCGATGCGCCGGAAGAGTTACTACAGAAATGGTATATCAATCGCTTCCTGAAATTCCGTGAAGGGGCTTTCGCCGATCCGGACTCTTATTTCCATAACTATGCGAAATTAACCGAAGAAGAAGCCATCAATATAGCCACATCCCTTTGGAAGGAAATTAACTGGCTAAATTTGAAAGAAAATATCCTTCCAACCCGTGAGCGTGCAAGCCTCGTTATGACCAAGAGTGCTGACCACGCGGTCGAGCAAGTACGCCTGCGAAAGTAAAAGACCACCTTCTTAGAAGGTGGCTTTTTAGAATGCCCCCTATAAGGGGGGCTACTGTCTCATTCCTGTTACTACTCTAGCAATTCCATC
>SMDE01000025.1 GCA_004346725.1 Phytobacter diazotrophicus
GGACCCCCTTTTGATTTCTTGTTGAACTTTTGCAGTTGCCAGACCGCAAGCTGTTTTAACAAATCAAAAGGGGTTTTAATAACTGGCTTAAAGCTTTCCGGAACCCCCAGCCTAGCTGGGGGTTTTCTATAGACAAAAAACCCCGCTTTATTCAAGCGGGGTTCAAAAGTGGTCGGCGAGAGAGGATTCGAACCTCCGACCCACTGGTCCCAAACCAGTTGCGCTACCAAGCTGCGCTACTCGCCGATGTACTGCTTTTTGAATTTTTGTTCAATCTAAGTTGTGGTGCGAGGGGGGGGACTCGAACCCCCACATCCTAAGGACACTAACACCTGAAGCTAGCGCGTCTACCAATTCCGCCACCTTCGCATTCCACGAAACTTTTACTACTAAATAATGGGGTGGCTAATGGGACTCGAACCCACGACAACTGGAATCACAATCCAGGGCTCTACCAACTGAGCTATAGCCACCACTACAAATCTTTTCACGCGGCCCTGTGATTTCACAGTCCACCGCAGCTCATCAAGCACCGGGTTAAATGGTGCGCCCGACAGGATTCGAACCTGAGACCTCTGCCTCCGGAGGGCAGCGCTCTATCCAGCTGAGCTACGGGCGCTTAGCGCCGTTGCGGGGGTGGATAATACGGACTTCCCCCCCCTCTGTCTAGTGCCTTTTTAAATAAAATGCGCGTTTGGTTATGCTTTGCGCATTTTGCTGATTATTCCCCCACTCGCTGCGTCACAGCGTGGCGGTTTAAACCCAGCACCTTATAAATAACGCTCACTGCTGCCATGAAGATGATACCCACAAACAGTGACATACGGGTGTCGTCATTGAAGGCCATACCAATCAGCACGCACACCAGGAAAGCCATGGTCGCGTAGTTCGCCCACGGGAACAGCACGGAGCGGAATGGATGGCTGGCAATCGCCTGACGATGCGCATGGCGGAAGCGCAGTTGGCTAATCAAAATCACAAACCACGGCACCATACCCGGTAGTACGCTGGCGCTATAAACATAGACAAACACGCGCTGCGGGTTAGGAATGATGTAGTTCAGGCAGGAGCCAATCAGCAGGATGATGATAGAAATGGTCACGCCGGCAACAGGAACGCCGTTTTTCGACACTTTCGCCACACCCGCCGGTAGCTGACGGTTTTTCGCCAGTGCATAGAGCATGCGCCCACAGCTGTACATACCGCTGTTACAGCCAGACAGTGCAGCCGTCAGCACAACAAAGTTGATGATACCTGCCGCTGCGGTAATGCCGATTTTGGCGAAAGTCAGAACAAACGGGCTACCGTTAGTGCCGATCTCATTCCACGGGAAGATAGTCACGATAACGAAAATCGCGCCCACATAAAAAATCAGGATACGCCACAGCACTTTGCTTACCGCGCTTCGCAGCGTCACTTGCGGGTTTTTCGCTTCACCGGCGGTGATACCGATAAGCTCTACGCCCTGGTAAGACGCCACAACGATACACAGCGCCGTCAGGAACCCCTTCCAGCCGCCCGCAAAGAAGCCGCCGTGCTCAGTCAGATTGCTAAAACCAATCGCGTGACCGCCATTACCAAAACCAAAGAAGATAACGCCCAGTCCCACGATAATCATCACGATGATGGTGGTGACTTTGATCATTGCGAACCAGAATTCGATTTCACCGTACAGACGCACCGCCGCCAGGTTCGCGACTGCAACCAGCCCAACGGCAATCAGCGCGGGTATCCACTGCGCCAGGTCCGGGAACCAAAACTGCACATAGACGCCAATGGCCGTAATTTCCGAGATACCAACCGCCATCCACATAAACCAGTAGGACCAGGCGGTAAGATATCCAAAGAAGGGACTCATATAGCGGTGCGCATAAACGGCGAATGAACCGGTAACGGGTTCCAGGAAGAGCATTTCGCCCATTGAGCGCATGATGAAGAAGACAAAAAGCCCGGCGATAATGTACGCCAGTAGCACGGAAGGACCGGCCCATTTCAGGGTGCTTGCGGCCCCCATAAAGAGCCCCACCCCTATCGTGCCGCCCAGGGCAATCAATTCAATGTGACGAGACTCCAGGCCGCGCTGGAGCTCGGGTTTGTTTTCAGCCATATAACCTCTGTCGTGTTTGCAACTTTCCCGCTGTGCGGGTTGTTTTTATGAGAATAACGTGCGTCAAAGCCATCCCGGAGGCGATAACCGCGCAAAATATACTGGGATGATGCATTGAGTGAGCGAATGGTTTCTTAAAATGATGAAAATGGCAAATGATGTGTAAAAAAAATCTGGGTATCGCACAATAAAAAAGCGAATGCCCCATATCAACGGGGCATGGCAGGAGAAAATTATAGATTGCCGCGGTAATGCCAGGACAAGTAACGCAGCAGACGTAGCTGTCGGGTGACGCGGCTCGGCTGCGAAAGCAGGCGATACAGCCACTCAAGCCCCAGTCGTTGCCAGATGCCCGGCGCTCGTTTTACATAACCGGTAAAGACGTCGTAGGTGCCGCCGACGCCCATATAGAGGGCGTGAGCGTAGACTTCGCGGCAGTCACGCATCAGTATCTCCTGGCGCGGTGAGCCCATCGCGACGGTCACGATTTTCGCCCCGCTCGCACGAATCCGCTCAAACAGCGCCTGCCTATCTTCGGCACGGAAATAACCGTCCTGGCTGCCAACGATATTGACCTGCCACTGTTTACGCAGCTTATCTTCCGTTTGCTCCAGCACTTCTGGCTTTCCGCCCAACAAAAATACCGGCGTCCCTTCGCGCCCCGCTCTTTCCATCAGCGCTTCCCAGAGATCGGCCCCCGCAACACGCTCAACGCGTGCCTGCGGAAATTTCTTCCGGATCGATCGCACCACGCTAATACCATCGGCATATTTGAATTCAGCCGCCTCAATTAGCGACCTCACCTGCGGGTTGTCCTCAATAGTGAGCATTTTCTCAGCGTTGATGGCGACCAGGGTTCCTTCCTTAAGTGCGCCACCGGCATATAAATAGTCCAGTGCATGTTGCATATCACGCCAGCCAATCAATTTCAGCCCACGTAGCTCATACACCGGAGCCACTGTGTTGTCAGTCATTCGTATCCTTAGTCAGACCCGCGACAAAGAGGTGCCGCGCTTGTTAATCAACCCGGCACTATCAAACAGCCAGTACAACAGTTTCGCCGTCAGCAGGCAGGCGCCAAAGATGACGAGGAAAAAGACCACTCGAGAAGCAAATGCGTCCAGCCCTTCACGCGCCAGCACGATCATGTTGAAGATGGCACCAAAACAGAAACTGTGCAAAATGGCGGCCTTGTAGCGGTTGGTCTCCCGATTGCCAAGGGTATACAACCAGTCAAACCACTTGATAATCAGCCCAACCACTACCGCACCCAGCGGAATAAACCAGACACCGCCCATTACCACCAGTGAGCCAATCAGGGTGGGGGAAATCGCCAGGCCCGAGTGGTTATTCAACACTTCCCACGTAAAATAGTTCGCCGAATTCAACACAATGCCAGGACGTGAAGGCCACAGCCAGGTGGGAATAAAGACATAGAAATCACGGACGATCGGAGCTAGCCCCTGGAAATCGATCTTGTCGTAATTTTGCAGCAGCAACGACAGATTTTCCCAGGGCGAGAAGGTATCGCGGGTGAGATATAAGAAAGTGTAAAACGCCTCATCACCGCTGACATTGAGCCCGTAGCGTTTAAGCGCCAGCCAGAACATGCCGACAATGCCCATTACCCCCGCCGCTGCCAGCATCCACAGCGAAATCCAGCCACGGATGATCCCGATAAACAAGAAGATAGCGAAAGCGATGATGATGTTAGCGCGCGTCCCGCCGACAATCATGTAGGTCAGCAGGCCAAATGCCACGGTACTGACCAGGAAGAACAGCCACGCCCGCCCATCCTGACGCAGAAAATAGACCACCAGCATAGCGGGGATAAAGAAATAGAAGAACCGCTTGAGCGCGACACCAGAAACTTCACTGGAAAAAATCTGGCTGTAGGAATGCAGACGGAACAGCAAAAAGCCGTTATGCATGAAAAAGATTCCCACACTCACCAGCGCAAGAATCATCAACATCGCGCAGGTTAAATGCGTCTCCACCCGATTGACGGTAAACAGAGGACGGCGTTCATCCACACGGGATGACGCACGTAACCGTGTTTTATACGTCACATAGTACACACCGTAAAAACAGGCCGCAGCCAGCAACGACTGTAGCATAACGCCAGGCGGTGCCACGCCAACATCGAAGCGAAACACCAGGATGCTGGTCAATGGAAAACCGAAGAAAAACGTTAGCAAAAACAGCAATGAAAAAAAGACATTGAAATTAAAGCGCACGCGGCGGAACTCAAACCACGTCAATGTGGCGATAAACAGCGTCGCCAGCAGCCAGATGATCAGCAACCCACTGAATTCAAGCGGACTCATCACGCCTCCCCTGCGGCAATGCACAGTGCCTGATGCCAGGGTGCAATAAAGTTCGGACTAAAGAAGGTGATGGTATCTTTGTCGACCGCCAGCAACTGACGTTGCGCTTCACGAATGATCGCTTCATTGAGCAGATCATCGGTAAACAGCACTGGAACGCCCTCTTCCACCATATCCCGCCAGAACGGGTTCTTGCGGTTGAGCACACAAGGCACACCCGCCTGAATTAACAGACATAGCGTGCCGATACCTTGCTGGCGCGCGAAGATGAAATAACCCAGGTCGCACTGGCTTAATAGTGTCAGGTAATCATCAAACGCCATCTTCTCGTTCAGGATACGCAAATTGTCCGGGCTAAACAGTGCCAGCCCGGCCTGACGAACCTGCTCAATGTAGGCTTCGTTATTTGCCGGGTAGCCCATGGGCACAATGATATTTACCGTATCACCAAACTGCCGATGAATCGCTTTTAAGGCGGCGATATGTTCATTGCTGGGATCGCCGGAATTCCCCACCAATAGCGTCAGCTTGCCCTCGCGCTGCATTTCATAGCCCAGCGTGTTGAGTGCCGGGTCCATACGCGTTGGGAAGTACAGCAACTCACCGCGTACATCCGGGTGCCGGTCTGCAAACCAGGCCAGATCGCCACGAGTCGCGAAGATAGTGCCGACCCTTGCCTGCGCCAGACGCCGCAACGGGTAAAACAGGCGGAATTTCAGGCTACGGGAGACCTCATACAGATCGGCCCCCCAGGCATGCCAGTGAAATTGCGAGCGCTTAATCGCCCCGCGTAGCAGTGCCAGCCAGATACCGGTATTGAATTGACCGTGAAAAAAGAAACGTTGCTGCCTGTCGGCCTGCGCTTTGGCAATAACGGCCTTCGCCAGCGCCTGCTTACTGCCATAAAAATGCAAATGCAGGTTCGGGTAAGCGTCACTCATGCCGTCGTCCTTTCCGGCGAGCATAAATTCACGGGCATGGATGCCCGTTGCCGCGAGATGTTCATTAAAGAAACGCAGCACGGTGTGATTATGATGAGGGATATCCGATCCCAGTACGTGTATGAGTGCCGTCATGCCCGTCTACGCCAGAGTAAAAACACGCCACAACAGAGGGCGAAATAAATTATGTAGGTTGCCATATAGGCCTGCGCCGCTCCTGCTGCACCGTGGGTCGGGATCAGGAGACGGGAAAAAAGCGTCAGCAATGCAAACTGGCTCACTTCCGCCAGAATATAAAAGCGCAGCGAGGCTTTCGCGATAACCAGATAACCAAAAACGTAAGCGCCCACTTTCAATACGTCCCCAACCAGTTGCCAGGCAAACAGGTCACGCATCGCCGTAAATTTGTCAGAAAACAGCAGCCAGATAGCCACGTCGCGCAGCAACCAGACACAGAAACTCACGGCCGCCACTGCGGGCAACACAAAGCGCAGCGATTTCACGATCTCGCGGGTGATGTCCTGTTTTGTGGCGAGCCTCGAGAGAGTAGGAAGCAGATACACGCTAAACGAGGCGGTAATAAATTGTAGATAAGCATCGGAGATACTGCTTACCCCTTGCCAGATCCCCACGTCGTCCCAGCTATAATGGGCAGCCAGCAAATTTCGCATCATCACATAGGCCAGCGGGATCGTGACAGACGTGATAAGCGCCATCAGAGTGAATTTGCTGAGTTGCCCGGCCAGCCCGTTATCCCAGCGTGGGCGAAAATAGCTTAATGGAACGTGGCTGCGGCGCACCAGCAACAGCATCGCCGGGAAAACCACCAGCGCAGGCACCAACGCCATACCAAGTAATGCTCCCTGATACTCACCCAGCTTGTAGCAAAGATACCAGGCGGCCACCCCCACCACGCTACCAATAATCAGTGACAGCGCGTTACCCGCCGCATCGCGAAAGCCTTTCATCACCGCCAGCAGCAGGTTCGCCCAGGCAATTCCCATTTGCACCAGCGCCACCAGCCGCACCAGCCCCTGGTAATCAGCATGACCAAACAAGCCGCGACTGATCGGCGCCGCCGCCAGTAAAAATATCAGCGCCAGCAGCATTGAGAAGCCCAGCACCATGGCAGAAGACGTGCCGACGACCTCACGTAGTCGCGTGGGGTCATCATGGTGTTGAGAGACAAATTTCGTCACGCCATTAAAGATACCTGCGCCTGCAAGCACGCCGAGCACAATGATCAACTGGCGAAAATTACCCGCCTGCCCAACCCCGGAGGGGCCATAGGCCAGCGCCAGCAGCTTAACCACCAGTAGCCCGGCGCCAATCTTGACGAGAGTACTTGCCGCCGTCCAGACAGAAGCTTTTGCCAGCGACATGTTAGCGGAAATAGCTCAGTAACGTGTTAATCACGGTACGCTGGTTAACAGGGGCGAGATTGTAGAACAGAGGCAGACGAAGCAAACGCTCACTTTCCTGCGTCGTATAGCGATCCTCACCGTGGAACTCACCAAATTTCGCCCCGGCAGGTGATGCGTGCAGCGGAATATAATGGAACACAGAGAGAATCTCGGCCTCTTTGAGGAAGGCGATGAGCTTGCTGCGATCTTCTTCGTCACGCAGTTTGATATAAAACATATGGGCGTTATGCCCGCACTCTTCGGGAATCGACGGCAGCGTAATACGCCCGGCGCGTGCCAGCGGCGACAAAGCATCGAAATAGGTTTGCCACAGGGACAAACGCTGCTGATTGATACGATCTGCTGCTTCGAGCTGCGCCCATAGATAGGCCGCCTGCAAATCCGCCATCAGATAGCTCGAGCCAATATCGCGCCAGGTGTATTTATCCACCTGCCCACGGAAGAACTGACTGCGGTTGGTCCCTTTTTCGCGGATGACTTCCGCGCGTTCAACCAGCGCGCGATCGTTAATCAGCGTCGCGCCGCCTTCACCGCCCGCGGTGTAGTTTTTGGTTTCATGGAAACTAAAGCAGCCAATGTGCCCGATAGTGCCCAACGCCCGACCTTTATAGGTGGACATCACACCCTGCGCGGCATCTTCCACCACAAACAGATCATGCCGTTTGGCAATCGCCATAATGGTGTCCATTTCACAGGCCACACCGGCATAGTGAACCGGCACAATGGCGCGGGTATTTTCCGTGATGGCCTCTTCAATACGAGTTTCGTCGATATTCAGCGTATCCGGGCGGATATCCACAAAGACGATTTTCGCGCCACGCAGTACAAAAGCGTTAGCGGTAGAAACAAAGGTGTAGCTTGGCATGATCACTTCATCGCCAGGCTGAATATCCAGCAGCAGCGCCGCCATCTCCAGCGATGCCGTACAGGAGGGGGTCAGTAGCACTTTCGGGCTATGGAAACGCTGTTCCATCCACTGCTGGCAGCGACGGGTAAAACCACCGTCACCGCAAAGTTTGCCGCTGCCCATCGCCGACTGCATGTAGTCGAGTTCCGTTCCCACCACAGGAGGTGCATTAAAAGGGATCATAGAGTCACCTGTATAACCAGTAGGCGGTGCTTTCCATTATCGCACCGCTGCGAGTGTAGCGTCTGATAGCCGCAAGATTGCCCATCTGCGTCGCCACACGGATTGTCTTAAGTTGCCGCTGTTGCGCCCAATAACAGGCCGCCTGCATCAATTTTTCCCCCGCGCCACGCCCGCCCAGTAAACCGATCCTGGCTTCCTGTTCATTGAGTTGACGCAGGGAGACAAAAGCCTCGATATCGCCATTTGCTCCGCGAAACAGCAGACATTCATGGTCAAATACGCCTTTCACCGCGTTTTCAATCCACTGCGCGTAAAAACGCCCACTGGCCTCCTCAGGGTACCAGGGCGCGCGAAAGCGGCTCTGACTGAACATATTTTCCGCCATCTGGCGTAACGGTGCGATATCACTGGCTCCCGCCGTCTGCGCCTGCGGATTAACAGCCTGTAGCGGAACCGATAATGCGAAATCCGCTTCGCCTTCGACCAGCCGAAAGCCAAAATGTTGCAGAGCATCAAGCTGTTGTGTATTGGATGCGGAAATTTTCGCCTGTAGGCGCGGCCAGCCGTCGAACGCAGAAGCATCAAGCGCTGGCGCATCCTCCTGCAAACGCACGATGGCGCTGCGCAGGCCAAAGAATTCACTCTCCCATGCCAGTTCGTCAATGTTGCCATGTAGTGTCATGGGAGGTGACCTCAGCGCCATACGCCTTTGGTATCCACAATGTATTGCTGGCGCACATTGTCACCCGCGATGGCTTTGAACTCTTTGTGATCGACCAGCATGACCAGCACATCAGCCTGCGCCATTGCGTCCTCAAGACTAACCAGCGTACTTTGGCCTGCCAGACGCGGCGGCAACTGATGAATGTTCGGCTCTACCACCAGCGTTTCACCGCTATGCCACCCGGCAATACTGTGGGCAATTTCCATCGCCGGGCTTTCACGCAGGTCGTCAATATTGGGTTTAAATGCCAGACCGAAACAGGCAATTTTGATGTCGCTGGCACGCTTATCGCTTGCGGCCAGGCAATCGGCAACGGTTGCTTTAACCTGGTTCAATACCCAGTGTGGTTTGCTATCGTTCACTTCACGCGCGGTACGAATCAAGCGGGCCTGCTGTGGGTTCTGCGCCACAATAAACCACGGATCGACGGCAATACAGTGGCCGCCTACGCCGGGGCCAGGCTGCAGAATATTCACGCGTGGATGGCGATTAGCCAGGCGAATCAGTTCCCAGACATTGATGCCCTGGTCGGCGCAAATGAGCGACAATTCATTGGCAAACGCGATGTTCACGTCGCGGAAGCTGTTTTCCGTCAATTTGCACATTTCAGCGGTGCGGGAGTTTGTCACCACACACTCGCCTTCGAGGAAAATGTTATACAGCTCGCTGGCGCGTGCCGAGCATACGGGCGTCATACCGCCAATGACCCGGTCATTCTTGATAAGCTCAACCATGACCTGGCCGGGCAGAACGCGCTCCGGGCAATAGGCAATGTTGATATCTGCCTGCTCTCCCACCTGCTGTGGGAAAGTTAAGTCCGGACGAGCAGCGGCCAACCACTCTGCCATTTGCTCCGTCGCACCCACCGGCGATGTCGATTCAAGAATAACCAGTGAGCCTTTTTTCAGCACAGGCGCAATGGATTTTGCCGCCGCTTCGACAAAAGTCATATCCGGCTCGTGTTGGCCTTTAAAAGGGGTGGGAACGGCAATTAAATAGGCATCCGCTGCCACCGGCGTCGTGCTGGCGCGCAGCCAGCCGCCTTCAACGGCGGTTTTGACGACCATGTCCAGTTCAGGCTCAACAATATGAATCTTCCCGCGATTAATGGTCTCCACGGCATGGGGATTAACATCAATCCCTACTACCTCTTTTTGCCGTGAGGCGAAAGCCGCCGCAGTTGGCAGTCCAATATAGCCAAGGCCAATGACGGAAATCGTTTTCAAACTCATAGTGTTACCCGATTGTTTTTTAGTGCATGCAAAATTCGACCACAAGCCTGCCCGTCTCCATACGGATTGTGCGCATGGCTCATGGCCTGCCAGGCATCATTGTCATAAAGCAGGCGTGAGACTTCCTCAACGATACGCTGGCTGTCGGTGCCAATTAACCTGACGGTCCCGGCTTCAATGGCTTCCGGGCGTTCGGTGGTATCACGCATCACCAGAACGGGTTTACCCAGCGAAGGGGCTTCTTCCTGAATACCACCAGAATCGGTGAGAATCAGCCAGGCGCGATTCATTAACCACAGGAAGGGTAAATAGTCTTGCGGCTCTATCAGCGTGACATTTTCCACATGACCGAGGATGCGGTTCACGGGTTCGCTGACATTGGGATTAAGGTGTACCGGATAAACAATCTGCACATCATCATGCTGTGAAGCAATTTCCGCCAGCGCATGACAAATATGCTCAAAGCCGAGACCAAAACTCTCACGACGGTGCCCGGTAACCAGAATCAGTTTTTTATTGCTGTCGAGGAAGGGATAACGTGATGCCAGTTCTTCCTCAAGCGAAGGGTTGTTCAGGACGCTATCCCGCACCCAAAACAGCGCATCAATAACGGTATTGCCGGTAACAAAAATATGTTTGTCCGCAACGTTTTCCCGCAGCAAGTTATGGCGGGAGTTTTCCGTCGGCGCAAAATGATACAGCGCCAGATGGCCAGTTAACGTGCGATTGGCCTCCTCCGGCCACGGTGATGACAGATCCCCTGTACGCAACCCTGCTTCCACATGCCCGACCGGAATGCGCTGATAAAACGCAGCCAGACTTGCAGCGATAGTGGTTGTCGTGTCGCCGTGAACCAATACGACATCAGGACGGAAAGATTCCAGGATAGGTTTAAGCCCTTCCAGAATACGACAAGTAATCTCTGTCAGTCCCTGCCCGGGCTGCATAATATTCAGGTCGTAATCCGGAACGATAGAAAAAAGTTTCAATACCTGATCGAGCATTTCCCGATGCTGCGCAGTGACGCATACCTTCGCGTCGAAATCAGGGTCCCTTGCCAGCGCGTGTACCAGAGGCGCCATCTTAATGGCTTCCGGTCGTGTGCCAAATACGGTCAGTACTTTCACAACGATTCTCTTCGATTAGGTAATGAAGGCACGAAGCCTTCATCTTAGATTGCGTGTCAAAATGATCGACGACGCGTTAATGCAACACCAGCTCCGATGAGTGCCCCTACCACACCCCACATGATCATCAGGAAGGCACGACGCGGGCTGTCGCGTTTTACCGGTTCTTCAGGTGTGCGCAAATATCGATAAGTCTGAAAGCGGGGATCAAGCGTAGGGCCCACATTCAGCGTATTAAGCATGGCTCGGTTTTGGAAGTAGTCCAAATCGTACTCAGGCCCTACCGCACGCAAATTTTCCAGGCGCGCCTGCAACATTGGGCGGCCTAACAAAAACATCTCAGAATCCGGCAGTTCATCCACCGGGACTTCTGTTTCGCTGCGGGAGATATTGTGTTCTTCTGCCACTTTCAGCGCCTGCTCGACGCTACTCACGCGGCGATTAAAAAGGGTATTGGCAACCTCTTCCTGACGCTTCACCTGCGCTTTCATCTGGATAGTACGAGCCGCCCATGCTCCTTTAAGCTCATCGTTCAGATGGCGTGCAGCGCGCTGGCTGGCAAAAGCCACATACTGACGCAACAAATTGTTAGCATCAGGCGCAGTTTCAGCCGTCAGTTTGACATTGTCATTAAGGTTACGCGTCACATCGCCCGGCGTGTACTGGATGTAATTGATTAAATCATCCAGCATTGCGGCGTCCGCTTTGCTGTTACCGACTTTCCGCTGCTTGAAATAATCCGTCTGCATCCAGAAGTCACGCCGTGTATCCCATGACGCCAGTTGCATCACAAACTCTTTATACGCTTCATCCATGACAGAAATCTGGTCTACAGGTGCGAGACTCGCTTTAACGTCCAGGTTACGCAGGAATTGCTGCTGTGAATAATAGCCACCCAGCATGTTTACCGTCGGACGATCGGTGATGGCTGTTGCCCCCCACTCCTGACGAGCAAAGAATGTCCACGTTAAGGCGATTAACGCAAACAGTAGCGCAATCCCGCAAATCCATAATTTTCCGGCCCATAAAGTACGAAAAAGACCACGAATATCCAGCTCGTTTTCCGTACCCGCTGAAGCTGTTCCCGACAATGGTTGAGTCATCGCTTTCCCAGATTTACTTGGTTAAGGTTGGTTTGTGACCGCTATTACGGCGCATTCTGCGCTTCACACGCTTTATCAACCGCGCCACTTTCCATGCGCGTTTGATGCAGTAGCCATATAAGAAAAAGGATAGCAAAAATAATGCCAACATCACCCATTCAGGAATGAAGTGAAGGTATTCGGTTAATACACCAACCGACGCCAGCAGCGCCGCGGCAAGTGTAATCAACACAAAGGCCTGCCGTGAGGTAAACCCGGCGCGCATAATAAGATGATGAATATGCTGGCGGTCCGCTGAGAACGGACTCATCCCTTTACGCAAGCGACGATACATGATCGCCACCATATCCATTAATGGGATCGCGATAATCCACAACGCGGTAACCGGGCTTATAGGGTGGGTCTTACCCTGCGTAGTCTCAAGCAAAATCCAGATAAGTGTGAAACCTATAAAGGTACTGCCGGCATCGCCCATAAAGACTTTATAGCGCCGCCCCAGTACGCCGAGGTTCAACATGATGTACGGCAGGATCGCGGCAATCATGGCAAAGCACCACATCGCGAGGCTGATTTGACCATCAAACCACAAGATGATGCCGATGGCGGCAAAGGAGACGCAGGACAATCCCCCCAGCAAACCGTCAATACCATCAACCATGTTGAAAGCGTTAATGGCAGCCCAAACGGCAAAGAGCGTCAGCAGATAACCAAAGGGCCCCAGCACCATTTCCCAGGTACCAAAGATGTAGCCCAGACTGCTGAGGTAAAGTTTACCAACCGACATCATTACGATCGCAATAATTGCCTGAATCATTGCGCGAATTTTGACACTGATGTCGTAGCGGTCATCGAGCGCCCCCACAAACACCAGAATCCCGGCGCAGCACAGATACAACACCGCATGGGGAATGTAGTAATCAGCAATGCCGAAGGTGAAGCAGATACCGGCGAACACTGAGATGCCCCCAACCAGCGGAATCAAACCCTGATGCCGTTTACGAAAGTTGGGCTTATCCACCAGACCGACGCGCTTCGCCATTTTTCGGGCGAAAAATAAAAACGCGGTCGTGAATAAGAAAATACTGAATAATTCAGTAAACGCAGTGAGTAAATTCACAATGCATGCTCTCAGCGAATGTTAATCCTGGCAGTATAACGACGATGCCTCGCTCCAAAAAGAAGAAAGCAGGTCATTCACAGGCGTTTTAGTATGTTTCTTAAGCAAGCAGAATAGTGTGATTGCTTAGGTATTTGTGTTGAGCTGGCCTGTAGCGGACGGTGCCTGTCCCAATGCATATAGCGTATAGTCCACAAATGAAAAACGCCACGTAAAAACGTGGCGTTTCCTGGCTTTATTTCTATTAAGAGCGTTTCATCATGTCGAAGAATTCATCGTTCGTCTTCGTCATCGCCAGTTTATTAATGAGGAACTCCATCGCGTCGATTTCACCCATCGGATGAATGATCTTGCGCAGGATCCACATTTTCTGCAGCTCTTCTTGCGTGGTGAGCAGCTCTTCTTTACGGGTACCGGAACGGTTGTAGTCGATAGCCGGGAAGACGCGTTTTTCAGCGATCTTACGGGAGAGATGCAGCTCCATGTTACCGGTGCCTTTAAACTCTTCGTAGATAACTTCATCCATTTTGGAGCCGGTGTCGATAAGCGCAGTAGCGATAATGGTCAGGCTACCACCCTCTTCCACGTTACGTGCAGCACCGAAGAAACGCTTCGGACGGTGCAGGGCGTTGGCATCCACACCACCGGTCAAGACTTTACCGGAAGCAGGAACGACGGTGTTATACGCACGCGCCAGACGGGTGATGGAGTCGAGCAGAATGATAACGTCTTTCTTGTGCTCAACCAGGCGTTTCGCCTTCTCAATCACCATTTCCGCAACCTGAACGTGACGAGATGCCGGTTCGTCGAAGGTGGAAGCGACAACTTCACCTTTAACCAGACGCTGCATCTCGGTCACCTCTTCCGGACGTTCGTCGATGAGCAGAACCATCAGTACGCAATCCGGGTGGTTGTAGGCAATGCTCTGCGCAATATTCTGCAGCAGCATCGTTTTACCGGCTTTCGGCGGTGCAACAATCAAACCACGCTGACCGCGGCCAATTGGCGAAGCCAGGTCCAGGACACGTGCCGTCAAATCTTCGGTAGAACCGTTACCCCGTTCCATGCGCAGGCGAGAGTTCGCGTGCAGCGGCGTTAAGTTCTCGAACAGAATCTTGTTACGCGCGTTCTCCGGCTTGTCGTAGTTAACCTCGTTAACTTTCAACAACGCAAAGTAACGTTCACCCTCTTTTGGAGGACGAATCTTACCAGAAATGGTGTCACCAGTGCGGAGGTTGAAACGGCGGATTTGGCTGGGGGATACGTAGATGTCATCAGGACCGGCGAGGTAGGAGCTGTCTGCGGAGCGGAGGAAACCAAATCCATCCTGCAGAATCTCCAGCACACCGTCGCCAAAGATATCTTCGCCACTCTTTGCGTGCTGCTTCAGGATGGCAAAAATTATGTCCTGCTTGCGCATACGGGCCAGGTTTTCCAGCCCCATATTTTCGCCGAGAGTGATCAGCTCAGAAACCGGCGTATTCTTTAATTCGGTAAGATTCATAGTGGTGTGGGTTCTTAAACTCGGGGTAAAACTCGAACTTAATGTTGTGAATGGTATGGCAGGGTCATCCATGCCTGTTAACGGCCATCACTTATGTCCAATCGCTGCCTGGTCAAAGGTAAATACGCAGAACTGAAACGACAAGACGGAAAAATGATAAGCCCGGAATCTATCCACTTCTCTCGCGAGGCAAAGCTCAGCGGGAAGCGTCGGGTAACACAAGGTTCAAACTACAAGGTATGTTTACAACGAAGTCAAAACTAAATTAGCACGACTGAAGCCGGGCGTCCAGCGATCCACATAATTTAGAAGGCTGGCGCACCGGCTGAGATTCGAGGAGTTACGCCAGATTAGCGTCCAGGAACTCTTTCAGTTGACCTTTGGACAGCGCGCCCACTTTGGTCGCAGCCACTTCGCCGTTTTTAAACAGCAGCAGGGTCGGGATACCACGGATACCGTACTTCGGCGCAGTACCTGGATTCTGGTCGATATTCAGCTTCGCGACGGTCAGTTTACCTTCGTATTCGCTAGCGACTTCATCCAGGATCGGGGCGATCATTTTACACGGACCGCACCACTCTGCCCAGAAATCGACGAGAACCAGCCCGTCCGCTTTGAGTACATCCGTGTCAAAACTATCGTCAGTCAGGTGAATAATTTTATCGCTCATATATAACTCCACAGGAATAAGCCTGGTGTGTTGGTGTTGGTGTAGCATAAAACAGCATCGTGTTGATGCCACATTAACCAACTAAAGGTTGACTTTATTTCACCGGATACGCTTTCGTAAAGCAATAGTAAGCTGATATTCTACCACACTATGAGCAAAACACATTTAACTGAACAGAAGTTTTCCGACTTCGCCCTGCACCCTAAGGTGATCGAAGCCCTTGAAACTAAAGGGTTTCATAATTGTACGCCCATACAGGCACTGGCTCTTCCGCTGACGCTGGAAGGTCGTGATGTTGCAGGGCAGGCGCAAACCGGTACTGGCAAAACGATGGCGTTTTTAACGTCAACGTTTCATTATCTTCTTTCTCATCCGGCGACCGATGATCGCAAGGTGAATCAGCCGCGCGCGCTTATTATGGCGCCAACCCGTGAATTGGCTGTGCAAATCCACGCTGATGCTGAACCGCTGGCGCAGTCTACCGGCATGAAGCTGGGCCTGGCTTATGGCGGCGACGGTTATGACAAGCAGTTAAAAGTGCTTGAGAGCGGCGTCGATATTCTTATCGGCACCACCGGTCGCCTTATCGATTACGCAAAACAGAACCATATTAACCTGGGCGCGATTCAGGTCGTGGTTCTCGACGAAGCCGATCGTATGTACGATCTGGGCTTTATCAAAGATATCCGCTGGTTGTTCCGCCGCATGCCTCCGGCAACTGCGCGTCTGAACATGCTTTTCTCCGCCACACTCTCTTACCGTGTTCGCGAACTGGCTTTCGAGCAGATGAACAACGCTGAGTACGTGGAAGTCGAACCGGAGCAGAAAACAGGCCACCGTATTAAAGAAGAGCTCTTCTATCCTTCTAATGAAGAGAAGATGCGTCTGCTACAAACCTTAATCGAAGAAGAATGGCCGGATCGCGCTATCGTCTTTGCCAACACCAAACATCGTTGTGAAGATATCTGGGGCAGCCTTGCCGCAGACGGTCATCGTGTTGGTTTGCTGACTGGCGATGTCGCACAGAAAAAACGCCTGCGTATTCTCGATGAATTCACTCGCGGCGATCTGGATATTCTGGTCGCAACTGACGTTGCCGCACGCGGTCTGCATATTCCTGCTGTGACACACGTATTCAACTACGATCTGCCGGATGACTGTGAAGACTACGTCCACCGTATTGGCCGTACCGGTCGTGCTGGCGCCAGTGGTCACTCTATCAGCCTGGCGTGTGAAGAATACGCACTGAACCTACCGGCGATTGAAACATACATTGGGCACTCTATTCCGGTCAGCAAGTACAATCCGGATGCCCTGTTAACTGATCTGCCACCCGCGAAACGCCTGACGCGTACGCGTTCTGGCAATGGTCCGCGCCGCAGCGGTGCACCACGTAATCGTCGTCGTTCAGGTTAAAAAATATGCTCGCTTCCGCCTCGCTCTATGCGGCTATTGATTTAGGCTCAAACAGTTTTCATATGCTGGTTGTGCGCGAGGTGGCTGGAAGCATCCAGACGCTTACCCGCATCAAACGTAAAGTTCGCCTGGCAGCGGGTTTGAGCCAGGAAAACGTGCTTTCACAGGAAGCGATGGAGCGCGGCTGGCAGTGTCTGCGCCTTTTTTCGGAAAGGCTTCAGGATATCCCTCCGGCACAAATTCGTGTCGTCGCCACGGCGACGCTTCGTCTGGCAGTCAATGCCGGTGAGTTCATCAGCAGAGCGCAGGAGATCCTCGGCTGTCCGGTGCAGGTCATCAGCGGCGAGGAAGAAGCCCGTCTTATTTATCAGGGCGTTGCGCATACAACAGGCGGTTCCGATCAGCGGCTCGTTGTCGATATTGGTGGCGCCAGTACAGAGCTTGTTACCGGAACTGGTGCCCAGGCGACATCACTGTTCAGCCTGTCCATGGGCTGCGTAACCTGGCTTGAGCGTTTTTTCACCGACCGTAATCTTGGGCAGGAAAATTTCGACGCTGCGGAAAAAGCCGCGCGCGATGTTTTACGCCCGGTTGCTGATGAGCTTCGCCATCACGGCTGGCAGGTCTGTGTTGGTGCTTCCGGTACCGTACAGGCATTGCAGGAAATCATGATGGCACAGGGGATGGATGAACGTATCACCCTGCCCAAACTCCAGCAGTTAAAACAGCGGGCCATCCAGTGCGGGCGTCTGGAAGAGCTGGAAATTGAAGGCCTCACGCTGGAGCGTGCGCTGGTTTTTCCGAGCGGGCTGGCTATTCTCATCGCGATTTTCACCGAAATGAATATCCAGAGTATGACGCTGGCTGGCGGCGCGCTACGCGAAGGGCTGGTCTATGGCATGCTGCATCTGACCGTTGATCAAGATATCCGCCGTCGCACGCTGCGTAATATCCAGCGCCGTTTTATCATCGACACCGACCAGGCGAAACGCGTATCCACCCTGGCGACACAATTTGCCAGCGCGGTCGCTCATGAGTGGGATTTAGATGCGTATAGCATCGAAATTCTGCAAGTTGCCAGCGAATTGCATGAAATTGGCCTGAGCATTGAATTCAAACAGGCGCCGCTGCACGCCGCCTGGCTGGTACGCAATCTGGATTTACCTGGGTTTACACCGGCACAGAAAAAGCTGCTCGCAACACTGTTATTAAACCAGACTAACCCGGTTGATCTCTCTTCTTTGCATCAGCAAAATGCCGTCCCACCGAGGGTGGCGGAACACCTTTGCCGCTTACTGCGTCTGGCGATTATTTTTGCCAGCCGTCGCCGCGACGATCTTCTACCTGACATTGATATTTCCGCCAAAGGGGAAGCACTGACCCTGGTATTACCGCACGGCTGGCTGGAAAGTCATCCGTTAGGGGCAGAAGTCATTGAACAGGAAAGTCAGTGGCAAAGTTACGTTCACTGGCCGCTTGAGTTGAAATAAACCTTTTCTGCCTCTCCAAACCGGGAGAGGCGGGAAAATCATTTCTCTTTCGCTTTCGCCATCATCGCCCGTATATTGGCGATACTGGCCTGCCCCTTTTGCATCCTTTCTTCTGCCGTAATAACCTTACGCTCTTGCTCCCAAATCACATCATCTTGCGGCAATTCCAACAAGAAGCGACTCGGTTCAGGGCGCACCAGTTCACCATACTGACGGCGCTCTTTGCATAAGGTGAAGATCAGTTCTTTCTGCGCGCGAGTAATGCCCACGTAGGCAAGGCGGCGCTCTTCATCAATATTATCTTCATCAATACTGCTTTGGTGCGGCAGGAAACCTTCCTCCATCCCCACCATAAATACATACGGAAACTCCAACCCTTTTGAGGCGTGTAACGTCATCAGTTGCACTTGATCCGACTCTTCATCGCTTTCACCGCGCTCCATCATGTCACGCAGAGTAAAGCGGGTAACAACCTGGTCAAGCGTCATCGGCTCGTTTAGCTCATCGCCTTCGAGCATCTCTGTCATCCAGGAAAAGAGCGTGTTGACGTTTTTCATCCGCATTTCAGCGGCTTTCGGGCTGGGTGAGGTCTCAAACAGCCAGGATTCATAATCAATACCATGAATCAGATCGCGCACGGCGGCGATCGGCTCCCGCTCGGCCAGACGCTGGATCTCGCCAAGCCAGTGGGTAAAGCGGGTCAGCGATTCATAGCCACGCCCGGTCAGGGTCTGCGTGAGCCCCATATCAAAGCTGGCGGCAAATAAGCTCTTATTGCGTGTTGTGGCCCACTCCCCCAGCTTTTGCAGCGTTGCAGGGCCAATTTCACGCTTCGGCGTATTCACTACCCGCAGGAACGCGCTGTCATCATCCTGATTAGTGAGTATGCGTAAGTAAGCCAACAGATCCTTGATCTCGGGGCGCGAGAAAAATGATGTCCCCCCAGAAATACGATACGGGATGCGGTTTTGCATCAGGAATTTTTCGAACACACGCGACTGGTGATTGCCGCGATAGAGGATGGCGTAATCCTTGTATTCCGTCTTGTTGATAAAGTGATGAGCTATCAATTCCCCGGTCACACGCTCCGCTTCATGTTCCTCATTATTCGCTGTCAGAACCTTAAGCTCAGCGCCATAGCCCAGCTCAGAGAAAAGGCGTTTTTCAAACACATGAGGATTGTTCGCAATCAGGATGTTTGCGGCTTTCAGAATGCGTCCCGATGAGCGGTAGTTTTGCTCAAGCTTTATCACCTGCAATGCCGGAAAATCTTCGTTCAACAGCACAAGGTTTTGGGGACGCGCGCCACGCCAGGAATAAATGGACTGGTCATCATCGCCCACAACGGTAAAGCGCGCTCGCTGCCCGACCAGCAGCCTGACCAGCTCATATTGGCTGGTGTTGGTGTCCTGATACTCATCCACCAGCAGATAGCGGATTTTGTTCTGCCAGCGCTCGCGCACCTCTTCATTACGCTGTAGCAACAGTGTCGGTAATAGGATCAGATCATCGAAGTCGAGGACGTTGCACGCTTTCAGATGTGCATCGTAAAGACCGTAGCAGTGGGCAAAAATACGATCCCGTTCGCCCATCGCTTTTGCCGCTGCCTGGGAAGGCGTCAGCAGATCGTTTTTCCAGTTGGAGATCGTCGAGATCAGCTGCTGCAGCACCACTTTGTCATCCTCGATCAACCCTTCAGTCAGCTCTTTGAGCAGCGCCACTTGATCGGTATCGTCAAAGAGGGAAAAATTGGATTTCATCCCCAGTGCGGCAAACTCCCGCTTAATAATATCCAGGCCCAACGTGTGGAATGTTGAAATCATCAGACCACGTGCTTCTTTACGTCCAAGCGTCTGCGCCACACGTTCTTTCATTTCGCGCGCAGCTTTGTTAGTAAAGGTGACCGCCGCGATATGCCGCGCCTGATAGCCGCACTCCCGAATTAAGTGGGCAATTTTATTGGTGATCACACGGGTTTTACCCGAGCCAGCACCCGCCAGCACCAGGCAGGGACCGGTAACAAATTCGACAGCTTGTTGTTGGCCAGGATTTAAACGCATGGGGGTATTGCTCAATCTTCGAACGGGGGGAGGATTGTAGCAGAAAGCCTGCCAGAGATTTACCCGCCAATGGTAAAGTGTGGAGACTTCTCTCAACTACGGAACGCGAACATGGCGAAGACAGCGGCAGCGCTGCATATTCTGGTGAAAACCGAAAAACTGGCGCAGGAAATTATGGCTAAGCTGGAGAAAGGCTCAAGTTTCGACCATCTGGCAAAGCGTTATTCCTCCTGCCCTTCGGCACGTAACGGCGGCGATCTGGGTGAATTCAAACAAGGTGTAATGGTTGGGCCTTTCGATAAGGCCGTATTCAGTTGCCCCTTGTTACAACCTTTCGGTCCGGTTAAAACCAGGTTTGGTTATCACATCATTAAGGTGCTGTATCGCCGCTAACGCGTGCTACTATTGCGCCCGGATTTATCCCAACCTCATCAAGGCGCAATCATGGCAAAAACAGCGGCAGCAATGCATATTCTGGTGAAAGAAGAGAAACTGGCACTCGATCTTCTTGAACAGCTTAAAAATGGCGGCGATTTCGAGAAGCTGGCAAAAAAACACTCAACTTGCCCTTCTGGCAAGAAAGGCGGCCACTTAGGCGAGTTTAAGCAGGGTCAGATGGTGCCGGCTTTTGATAAAGTGGTCTTCTCCTGCCCTGAGCTGGAGCCCACCGGTCCGCTGCACACCCAGTTCGGTTACCACATCATCAAAGTGCTGTACCGGAAATAAACAACAACGCCTTCTCCTGGAGAAGGCGTTTAGTGTTTGCACCCTCTCCCAGTGGGAGAGGGCCGGGGTGAGGGCACCAGCGTGCTCCGTAATTAGCCAGCGACGCCGGTTTTTTTATTTCTGCGATTGCAGCACCTTCTGAGCTTCGAATTTCATAACGTGTGTGCTGACAGCCGCCTGAAAAACTTTAAACATCAGGCCATTAATCAAGGTCGTCAGGGTAATGGTGATAAACGCCGTCATCACCCAATCAATCAGCGCAAAACCACTTTGCAGTAACGCCGGGCGATAAACCAGCATCCCGCCAAATACCACCCAATGACTCAGGCAATAAAAGCACTGGAAAAGGTGCCCCATCATTGTGTTCTTTTTAGTGGTCCACTCACGAAATGCGGCAAACAATTCTGTTTGCGTGACCGTCATAGAGATGCTGCTGGCAGCAAGGGCGATCATCAGGCAGGTCGTCAACTCAGTCATTATTGTGGAAAACATGGTTATGGCCCTTTTCATTGAAGTAACTGATAAATTCTTCCCCCACATCCTGCAACGTCAGGTTTTTAAAGCGCTCCAGGATCAGCGACTGCGCATCCGCAAGCGTGGATGACATCACCCGGTTAACTCCTTGTTCAACCAGGCACTGGGGATTCTCGCTACGATTTCCCAAAGCAAACAGCGCCGGGGAACCTAAAGCGATATAGATATCGTGGAGAGTAACTTCGCTGGCGGGGCGACAAAGCCGCCAGCCACCGTGATGCCCTTTTGTCGCACACACAATCTGACTTTCCCGCAGCCCGGCAAGAAGCTTACGTATAAACGCCGGGTTTCCGTCGATAAAAGCAGCCATCTGTTCCGATGTCATCGGTTTATCTGCCTGCTCCATGTGAAGCAGGATGTGTAGCGTTGCTGAGAATGAGTTATTTATTTTCATGTAACTTACGATATTACATAATAATTTAAATAACAATCATGCCAGTGAAAACTCATGGCGGGAGACGCATATCTTATTGATATGGAATATTTTTTAGATGTAAAAAAACCTGACGGCGTTTCCGCTCATCAGGTTTTTAAACAGGAAGTGACAGGTCAGGTCAGCAAAAAGCGACCCGACGCCTGGTTAGCCCGCGACAGCGATACGTTTCATATCGGTCATATAGCCACGCAGTTTCTTACCAACTGCTTCAATCGGGTGAGCCTGAATAGCTTCGTTAACATCGCGCAGTTGCGCATTGTCTACGGAACCTTCGGCAATAGCCTGGCCCAGGTCACCGGTCTGCAGGGTGGTCATGAACTCTTTCAGCAGCGGTACGCAAGCATAAGAGAACAGGTAGTTACCGTATTCTGCGGTATCAGAGATAACCACGTTCATTTCGTACAGACGCTTACGGGCGATGGTGTTCGCGATCAGCGGCAGCTCGTGCAGTGATTCGTAGTATGCTGACTCTTCGATGATGCCCGATGCCACCATGGTTTCGAAGGCCAGCTCAACGCCCGCTTTCACCATCGCAATCATCAGAACGCCTTTATCGAAGTACTCCTGCTCGCCAATTTTACCGTCGAACTGGGCAGCGGTTTCGAACGCGGTTTTACCGGTCTCTTCACGCCAGGTCAGCAGTTTCTTATCGTCGTTCGCCCAGTCCGCCATCATGCCGGAAGAGAATTCGCCAGAGATAATGTCGTCCATATGTTTCTGGAACAGCGGCACCATAATCTCTTTCAGTTGTTCGGACAGCGCGTAAGCACGCAATTTTGCCGGGTTGGACAGACGATCCATCATCAGCGTGATGCCGCCCTGTTTCAGCGCTTCGGTGATGGTTTCCCAGCCGAACTGAATCAGTTTCTCGGCATATGCCGGGTCAGTACCTTCTTCCACCAGCTTGTCGAAGCACAGCAGAGAACCTGCCTGCAGCATACCGCACAGAATCGTCTGCTCGCCCATCAGGTCAGATTTCACTTCCGCAACGAAGGAAGACTCCAGCACGCCGGCACGGTGACCACCGGTCGCCGCAGCCCAGGCTTTGGCGATGGCCATACCTTCGCCTTTCGGATCGTTCTCCGGGTGAACCGCGATCAGGGTCGGAACACCAAAACCACGTTTGTACTCTTCACGGACTTCGGTACCCGGACATTTCGGGGCTACCATCACAACGGTAATGTCTTTACGGATCTGCTCGCCCACTTCCACGATGTTGAAACCATGGGAGTAGCCCAGCGCCGCGCCGTCTTTCATCAGTGGCTGAACAGAACGCACAACATCAGAGTGCTGTTTGTCCGGCGTCAGGTTAACCACCAGGTCAGCCTGCGGGATCAGCTCTTCGTAAGTCCCAACTTTGAAACCGTTCTCGGTCGCTTTACGCCAGGAAGCGCGTTTTTCGGCAATCGCTTCTGCACGCAGTGCATAGGAGATGTCCAGACCGGAGTCACGCATATTCAGCCCCTGGTTGAGGCCCTGCGCGCCACACCCGACGATGACCACTTTTTTACCCTGCAGGTAGCTTGCGCCATCGGCGAATTCGTCGCGCGCCATAAAGCGACATTTACCCAGTTGCGCCAGCTGCTGGCGCAGATTCAGTGTATTGAAGTAGTTAGCCATGGTGATTCCTCGTCGTGTGTCGTGCTTTTGTTATTCGGTTCGCTGTATTGCGAGAATGTACCCACATTACAACAGGAAATGTGTTGCTTAAATTGATATATTAACAATGTGACATTGCAATTTATGCAACGTAAAAATGTGGAGTCTGTCTCATGGATTTACGTGACCTGAAAACCTTCCTGCATCTGGCGGAGAGCCGCCATTTCGGCCGCAGTGCGCGCGCCATGCACGTCAGTCCCTCCACGCTTTCAAGGCAGATCCAGCGTCTGGAAGAAGATCTTGGCCAGGCGCTATTTGTTCGCGATAACCGCACCGTTACGCTCACCGAAGCGGGTGAAGAGTTGCGGGCATTTGCTCATCAAACTTTATTGCAGTATCAGCAACTGCGCCACGCCATCGATCAGAAAGGACCGTCACTGTCAGGCGAGTTACATATCTTCTGCTCGGTCACGGCAGCCTACAGCCATCTGCCACCGATTCTCGATCGCTTCCGCGCCGCGCATCCTTCGGTAGAAATTAAGCTCACCACCGGTGACGCTGCCGATGCGATGGAAAAAGTGGTGACAGGGGAAGCCGATCTGGCGATTGCCGGTAAACCGGAAACACTGCCTGGCGCAGTGGCATTTTCGATGCTGGAGAATCTGGCGGTGGTGTTGATTGCCCCGGCGCTGCCTTGCCCTGTTCGCAGCCAGGTCTCTGTGGATAACCCTGACTGGGCTACGGTGCCGTTTATCATGGCGGATCAAGGTCCTGTTCGCCGCCGCATTGAACTCTGGTTTCGTCGCCATAAAATCAGTAACCCGTCGATTTATGCGACAGTAGGCGGCCATGAAGCGATGGTCTCCATGGTGGCACTCGGCTGTGGCGTGGCGCTCATCCCTGAGGTGGTGCTGGAAAATAGCCCCGAACCCGTACGCAACCGTGTCATGATTCTTGAGCGCAGCGATGAAAAAACCCCCTTCGAACTGGGCGTTTGCGCACCGAAAAAGCGGCTACATGAGCCTCTGATTAATGCATTCTGGGAAATTGTTCAGGCTAAATAAGGAGAAAATGATGCGTATCCAGGTCCTGTTGTTAACCGTAGCCATTGCGGCATGTTGCACTGCCCAGGCTAAACCAAAGGGCGTTACCGTACAGGATGTAAAACATCTGGCGCTGAAACAGTGCCTGGTGACGAATTACCAGGCCCGAACGCCAGAAGGCACGCAATCAGCCTCCTCGAAGGAGGCATCATTCCTTGTCGAGAGCTACGCATTAAGCAATGCTGGTGTCTGGGACGAATTTCAGAAATTCGTCGCTAAAGAGACGAAAAATTTTGATCAGCTAACGATGTCGTTACACCCCGACCATGCTCAGACCGCCAATAACGTGCTGGCGCAATGCATGAAATTTTATGAATCGGACAAGCTGGATAAGTATGTACGAGGGACAGTGATGAAGTGACACAAGGGGTGCCCCTTCTCACTTATCCTTGTAGTTATAAATCATCGGGATCGATCTGTTTCATCGTTTCCACAGTCATCAGCCACTGATACAGCGGTTCCAGTTGACGAAACCCTTCGGCCAGCAGATTCACCAACCCGGCGTGGAACAGCTTTTCCACGTCGTTATCGGTCGCCATCACCGCGAATGTTTTGCACTGATACCAGTTGGCAATCGCCGGATCGAGGTCTTTCACAAGCGGCCGCTTGTAACGCTCAGCTTCCAGCGCAAACGGCGGCTGGCAGCATTCATCGGCTATCTCCAGAAATTGTGCCGGACGCTGCTTCAATGTATGGCGAAAAAGGTCCATCGTTGATTTGCTGGCGCTGTAATACCCCAGGCCATAGCGCAGGGTGTCCGGGCTGATCTCAAAAAAGTAAACCGGCGCGTCCGTCCAGTTCTTTGCCGGGCGTTTGAAGGTCAGCCACATCCGGCTGCGATAAAGGGATTTGTCGTGAGAGAAACGGGTATCGCGATGAATGCGCGACAAGGTCTTACCAATCGCGGAGCGTGTTTCCAGCAGCGGATCAATTTCCAGCATCGTGGGAGCCAGGTCGTCCACCAGCGCACGAAAAGGGGTAAGGATACTGCGGTCATAGATAAAACGATGCTCTTCAAACCAGGTCTTGTCATTTTCGATGCGAACTTGCTGGAGGAAGTCGAGCCCTTCCTGAGCAAAGCCCTGAAAGCGTCCTGCCATGTGCTTCACCTGTTTTAGCGGAAATGTTCTGCTGCATTATGCCGCCGCGCTCGCCAGACAAACAAGGCACGAAATATCGTGCCTTGTTTTGTAAGAACCTGACGCTAGCCCGCAAGGAAGAAGCGAAATGCCGGGTTGTTGGTCTCATCATGGCAATCGTAGCCAAGCTCATTGAGGCGGGTTTCAAAATCCGGCTCATGGTCGCCCAGTTCGAACGCCGCCAGCACGCGACCGTAGTCAGTACCGTGGCTACGGTAGTGGAACAGCGAGATATTCCAGTGAGTACCAAGCGTGTGCAGGAATTTCAGCAGCGCGCCGGGTGATTCCGGGAACTCGAAGCTGAAAAGTCGTTCGGTAAGCGGTTTCGAGGGGCGACCTCCGACCATATAGCGAACATGCAGCTTCGCCATTTCGTCATCAGAAAGGTCCACCACGCTGTAACCGCCTTCGTTCAACAGTTGCAGGATCTCTTTGCGCTCTTCCAGCCCGCGGCTTAAGCGCACGCCCACGAAAATACAGGCATCTTTCGCATCGGCAAAACGGTAGTTAAATTCCGTGACGGAACGGCCGCCCAATAGCTGACAGAATTTCAGGAAGCTACCTTTCTCTTCCGGAATGGTGACGGCCAGCAGCGCTTCGCGCTGTTCACCCAGCTCACAGCGTTCAGAAACGTAACGCAGACCGTGGAAATTCACGTTGGCACCCGACAGGACATGCGCCAGACGCTCGCCACGGATCTTGTGCTGAGCGACATATTTCTTCATCCCTGCCAGCGCCAGGGCGCCAGAGGGTTCAGCCACCGCACGCACGTCCTCGAACAGGTCTTTCATGGCCGCGCAGATGGCGTCGCTGTCGACGGTAATGATGTCGTCAAGATATTCACGGCACAGACGGAACGTCTCATCGCCAATACGTTTAACGGCAACCCCTTCGGCAAAGAGACCTACTCGTGGCAGGTCGACCGGATGCCCGGCATCCAGCGCCGCTTTCAGGCAGGCGGAATCTTCAGCTTCCACAGCGATAACTTTGATTTGCGGCATCAGTTGCTTAATCAGTACGGCAACCCCAGATGCCAGACCGCCGCCGCCGACGGGTACGAAAACGCGGTCAATGTGGGCATCCTGTTGCAGCAGTTCCAGCGCCAGCGTGCCCTGACCGGCAATCACCATCGGATGATCAAATGGCGGCACCCAGGTAAAACCCTGTTGCTGAGAGAGTTCAAGTGCTTTGGCTTTTGCCTCATCGAAGTTCGAACCATGCAACAGCACTTCTCCGCCAAAACCGCGCACCGCATCCACTTTGATTTCCGCAGTTGCAGTCGGCATCACGATCAACGCTTTGACACCAAGTCGGGCAGAAGAGTAGGCCACGCCCTGCGCATGGTTGCCTGCCGATGCGGTAATCACGCCACGGGCTTTCTGCTCGGCGGTTAAACCCGCCATCATGGCGTAAGCGCCACGGAGCTTAAAGCTGTGCACCGGCTGACGGTCTTCACGCTTCACCAGCACAATGTTGTCGAGGCGCGAAGAGAGTTTTTCCATTTTCTGCAGGGGGGTAACCTGCACCGCTTCATAGACCGGTGCACGCAGCACCGCCCTGAGATACTCGGCCCCCTCAGGGGAGCCGGATAGGGGTTGTGAATCAGCCATAATTAGCCACCCAGTTTTGATTTATCGCGCACCGCGCCTTTATCTGCGCTGGTGGCGAGGCTGGCATATGCACGCAACGCGAAGGAAACCTGACGTTCGCGAGATTTCGGCGTCCAGGCCTGAGCGCCACGGGCTTCCTGCGCTTCACGACGTGCCGCAATTTCGGCATCGCTCAGTTGCAGTTGAATACCCCGGTTCGGGATGTCGATGGCGATCATGTCGCCATCTTCAATAATGGCAATATTGCCACCGCTCGCCGCTTCCGGAGAGACGTGGCCAATGGAGAGGCCAGATGTACCGCCGGAGAAACGGCCGTCAGTGACCAGCGCACAGGCTTTACCCAGGCCCATCGACTTAAGGAACGTCGTCGGGTACAGCATCTCCTGCATGCCCGGCCCACCTTTTGGCCCCTCGTAACGGATAACAACAACATCACCCGCCACAACCTTACCACCGAGGATCGCTTCTACCGCATCATCCTGGCTTTCATAGACTTTTGCCGGGCCGGTGAATTTCAGGATGCTGTCATCCACGCCTGCGGTTTTTACGATGCAGCCGTTTTCAGCGAAGTTACCGTACAGTACGGCCAGACCACCGTCTTTGCTGTAGGCATGTTCCAGAGAACGGATACAACCCTCAGCGCGATCATCATCCAGCGAATCCCAGCGGCAATCCTGCGAGAAAGCCTGAGTCGTACGGATACCAGCAGGGCCGGCACGGAACATTTTTTTCACCGCCTCGTCCTGCGTTACCGTGATGTCGTACTGCTCCAGCGTCTGCGGCAGGGTCAAACCGAGTACGTTTTTCACGTCGCGGTTCAACAGACCTGCGCGATCCAGCTCACCGAGGATCCCCAGTACGCCACCGGCACGATGCACATCTTCCATATGGTATTTCTGCGTGCTCGGCGCCACCTTACACAACTGCGGCACTTTGCGGGACAGCTTGTCGATATCACTCATGGTGAAATCGATTTCGGCTTCTTGCGCTGCCGCCAGCAGGTGCAGAACGGTATTGGTAGAGCCACCCATCGCGATATCCAGTGTCATGGCGTTCTCAAACGCCGCTTTGCTGGCGATATTGCGTGGCAGCGCGGAAGCATCATCCTGCTCGTAGTAGCGTTTGGTCAGTTCAACGATGCGCTGGCCTGCGGTAAGGAACAGCTCTTTACGATCGGCATGGGTCGCCAGCAGCGAGCCATTGCCCGGCTGAGAAAGACCCAGCGCTTCGGTCAGGCAGTTCATTGAGTTAGCGGTAAACATACCGGAACAGGAGCCGCAGGTCGGACAGGCAGAGCGTTCAACCTGCTCGCTTTGCGAGTCGGAGACTTTCGGATCCGCGCCCTGAATCATCGCATCAACCAGATCGAGCTTGATGATTTTGTCGGAAAGCTTGGTTTTACCAGCCTCCATTGGGCCACCGGAGACGAAGATCACCGGAATATTGAGGCGCAGTGACGCCATCAGCATCCCTGGGGTGATTTTGTCACAGTTGGAGATGCACACCATGGCATCCGCACAGTGGGCATTCACCATGTACTCAACGGAATCCGCGATCAGTTCGCGTGAGGGCAGTGAATAAAGCATGCCGCCGTGACCCATGGCGATACCGTCATCCACGGCAATGGTGTTGAACTCTTTTGCCACACCGCCGGAGGCTTCAATCTGCTCAGCAACCAGCTTACCGAGATCGCGCAGGTGCACGTGCCCCGGCACGAACTGGGTAAACGAGTTCACGACAGCAATGATCGGCTTACCGAAATCGGCGTCTGTCATCCCGGTTGCGCGCCACAGCGCGCGGGCGCCCGCCATATTGCGGCCATGAGTGGTGGTGGCGGAACGGTATTTAGGCATGCTTTATTTACTCCCAGTCTGTCTACAAAACAGGGCGGTGCGTGCCGCCCTGTCGTTTTGTTTATTGATTAACTTGATCCAACCAGCCCCATTTATCTTCGGTTTCACCGGTGAAGAGGCCAAAGAATGCTTGCTGAATACGTTTGGTGACCGGGCCACAGCGACCTTCGCCCACCTGGATGCCATCCACGCTACGAACCGGCGTGATTTCTGCCGCGGTGCCAGACATGAACACTTCATCGGCCAGGTACAGAGATTCGCGGGACAGGGTCTGCTCGCGAACTTCAATGCCGAGCTCTTTCGCCAGTTTGATGATCGCATCGCGGGTGATGCCCGGCAGAGCGGAAGAGGTAAACGGCGGAGTGAACAGCACACCATCTTTCACTTCGAACAGGTTTTCACCCGCGCCTTCTGAAATATAGCCGTTCACGTCGAGCGCAATACCTTCCTGATAACCGTGACGACGTGCTTCGCTGCCAACCAGCAGAGAAGAAAGATAGTTACCACCGGCTTTTGCCGCAGTCGGGATGGTGTTCGGTGCAACGCGGTTCCAGGAGGAAACCATCGCGTCGATCCCCTGCTCCAGCGCTTCTGCGCCGAGGTATGCCCCCCAGGGGAAAGCTGCGATGATCACATCAGTGGTATAACCTTCCGGCGGGTTAACGCCCATACCTACGTCACCGACAAACACCAACGGACGAATATAGGCGCTGGTCAGGTTATTTTTGCGAATCACCTGACGGCAGGCTTCCATCAGTTCATCAACGCTTTGAGAAACCGGGAAGCGGTAAATTTTGGCTGAATCACGCAGACGCTGCATGTGCTCACGATGACGGAACACCACCGGCCCTTTGTGCGAGTCATAGCAACGGATACCTTCAAACACGGAAGTACCGTAATGCAGGGCGTGGGACATTACATGAACCTTCGCTTCTCCCCACGGAACCATCTCGCCATTGAACCAAATGTAATCAGCTTTTTTCGTCGTCATTTTAATTCCTTTGCGCTCAGGCGCGGATCTGTTGTGATGATGTTGTACATTGCTGGATATCAACCCGGGCGACATCGACCAGTTTGCTTAGCTGGCTAAACAGTAATTCGACGGGGCGCGGACTGGCAACGGTCAATTCAATATTTATATTCTGCGCGTCGGTGGCCGCTTCCATGTTCATTGAGCAAACCTGAAAGCCACGGTGGCGCACCACACGTAATACACGTTCTAACGTTTCCGGGTTGAAGCGGGCCTGCACGGCGACCTGATGTTGCATCATGATAATTTCTCCAGCATTTCTGCATTACTGGCACCTGGTGGTACCAACGGCCAGACATTCTCAAGCTCGTCGATTGAGACATGAAGCAGGTAAGGCCCCTCGCAGGACAGCATGGTGTCGAGTGCCGCTTCAACCTGGTCTTTACGGGTGATGTGCTGGCCGGGAATGCCGAAGGCGCTGGCCAGAACGAGGAAATCGGGGTTATCGGTAAGCGTTGTTTCGCTATAACGTTCGTTGAAGAATAACTGCTGCCACTGGCGAACCATCCCTAAACGCTGATTGTCCAGTAACACGATTTTCAGCGGTAACTGCTTGCGTTTTACGGTGCCGAGCTCCTGAACATTCATCATGAAGGAGCCGTCACCGGAGATACAGATTACCGTATCATTCGGGCGAGCCACCTGCGCCCCAACGGCGGCTGGCAGGCCAAAACCCATTGTGCCCAAGCCGCTGGAGGTGATGAAGTTCTCCGGACGAGTGTAAGTCATGTGCTGAGCGGACCACATCTGGTGCTGACCCACATCGGTGGTGACCACGCTGTTGGCAGGTTTGCGATCTGACAGTTGTTTTAACAATAACGGTGCGTAAATCGCGTCACCCGGATGATCATAACGCCAGGCGAACTCTGTACGCATATCGGCATTAAATTGACGCCATTCGTTAATCTCTAAATTCTGTTGCAGTGCGGGCAGCAGCGCATTCAAATCGCCTTGCAGGCTGACATGGGCCTGACGCAATTTGTTCATTTCAGCCGGGTCGATATCCATATGAATCACTTTTGCATGCGGGGCAAAGGTGTTCAGTTTGCCGGTTACACGATCGTCAAAGCGTGCGCCCACGGCGATGAGCAGATCGCACTCCTGCACCGCCAGATTTGCGGCTTTGGTGCCGTGCATCCCCAGCATGCCGAGATACCATGGATAACTATCTTCAACCGCGCCAAGGCCTTTCAGTGTGCAGGTTACTGGCATCCGGGTGGCGGAGAGGAACGCACGCAGCGCCGGAACCGCCTGCGCCATGCCTACACCGCCGCCAACATACAGCATCGGTTTTTTGGACTGAGCCAGCATCTGGTACGCCTGTGCCATTTCTTCATGCGGGAAGGAGAACTCGTCTTCGACGGTGGAGAAATGCGGTTCCAGATCACCGGAGGCTAACTGGATATCTTTAGGGATATCAACAAGAACCGGGCCAGGACGGCCTGAGTTTGCCACCTGGAAAGCTTCGGCAATAACGCGCGGCAGCTCCTCCAGGGACTGCACCAGAAAACTATGTTTAGTGCAGGCCAGCGACAAACCGAGAACATCCACTTCCTGGAAGGCATCGGTACCAATGAACGGTGCCGCAACCTGGCCGGTGATGGCAACCACAGGAACGGAATCCAGCAGCGCATCGGCCAGCCCCGTGATCAGGTTGGTTGCACCCGGACCAGACGTGGCGATACAAACACCGGTTTTCCCCGTGGAGCGCGCATAACCGATCGCCGCCATTGCCGCACCCTGCTCGTGCCGACACAACAGATGTTCCACGCCGCCGTCATACAATGCATCGTAAACCGGCATAATTGCGCCACCCGGATACCCAAAGACCGTATCAACCTGCTGTGCCCGCAACGCATGTACTACCCATTGTGCGCCATTCATAGTTAGTTCCCCGCCGTAAATCGGGAGAAACAGAATTTTGTGCTACTACTCATTCTCTGCTCCTCGTTTATATTTTTAGGTCATAAAAAAACCCCCGGACCTTTCGGTGCGGGGGTCTTAGTTCGTTAAGGCTTGATTTTTAAGCCTTTCCTCGTCCAAGTGCAGCCCCGCACGGTGGGATAATAATCACCACCACGCTAATCACAATCAGGCTAATCACTCGTAGAAGGGCTGTCATTTTCTGTACTTTCTGGCTTCATGTTCGAAGGAATGCCTAAAGAGTTATCACAGATATAAGACATGACACAAGAAATTTTTATGACGCGTTTTTTCTTTAGCAAAACAATCTCAATGAAAATCTTTGTTTTTTATAAAGAAAAACTTAAATGAAATAATTTCATTTTTTTCAACGGCAAAAGGGCTTTGGGACATCAGCTTGTAACATGCGAGGAGCGTTCCAGAAAAAAATAGATCGTCCGCAATCGTCCAAAAAGTGTGGAAGCCTGCACGCAAACCTTCCTTTTTTCAGGAAGCCAACGTCCATTTACGCCGCATACTTACCTTTCACAAGGAGGTGTTATGACGTTGTCGGTTATTTACACACGCGCAGCGCTGGGGGTTTGTGCACCGTTAATCACCGTTGAGGTGCATATCAGCAACGGTCTTCCCGGCCTGACAATGGTCGGTTTACCGGAAACAACGGTGAAGGAAGCGCGGGACCGTGTACGTAGCGCAATCATCAATAGTGGCTACGAATTTCCCGCGAAAAAGATCACTATCAACCTGGCGCCGGCGGATCTTCCCAAAGAGGGAGGGCGATATGATTTACCTATCGCGATTGCGCTTCTCGCGGCTTCTGAGCAATTGCAGAATATCCAACTTCATCGGTTTGAGTTCGTGGGTGAATTGGCCCTTACAGGGGCGTTACGTGGCGTTCCCGGGGCAATATCAAGTGCCATGGAGGCAATCAAGGCAGGCAGATCCATTATTGTCGCGGCAGAGAACGAGGCCGAGGTGAGCCTTACGGGAACGCAAGATTGTTATATTGCCGAGCATCTGCAGGCTGTATGCGCCTTTCTTGAAGGCAAACATGAGCTATCTCCCCCCTCTGCCCATTTTATCAGCGATAACCAGGATACAGCGCAACACGACCTAAGCGATATCATCGGCCAGGATCAAGGCAAACGCGCGCTGGAGATTACCGCTGCTGGCGGACATAACTTATTGTTGATCGGTCCACCGGGGACAGGTAAAACCATGCTCGCCAGCAGGCTTGGTGCATTGTTGCCGCCCCTGAGCAACCAGGAGGCATTGGAAAGCGCGGCAATTCTGAGTCTGGTAAATACCTCCGGATTGATACGTCAATGGCGACAGAGACCTTTTCGCGCACCGCATCATAGTGCCTCACTTACGGCCATGGTTGGCGGTGGCGCAATACCGGGGCCAGGAGAGATCTCGCTGGCCCATAACGGCGTGTTGTTTCTTGATGAACTTCCCGAATTTGAGCGTCGGGTGCTGGACGCGTTGCGTGAACCCATCGAGTCAGGGCAGATTCATATTTCCCGTACGCGGGCAAAAGTAACTTATCCTGCCCGTTTTCAACTTATTGCCGCCATGAATCCCAGCCCGACAGGGCACTACCAAGGGAACCACAACCGCAGCACACCGGAGCAGACACTGCGCTACCTTGGGCGCTTATCCGGGCCATTTCTTGACCGCTTCGACCTATCGCTTGAGATCCCGCTTCTGCCGCCCGGCATGCTGAGTCATAGCCAACATGACAGCGAAAAAAGTAGCGTTGTTCGTGCACGGGTTATCGCAGCACATGAGCGACAGTACCAACGGCAAGGGAAGCTCAATGCGTTACTGGAAAATAGCGAGATGAGGGATTTTTGCGTGCTCACGCAAACGGATGGACAGTGGCTGGAAGAAACACTGGTTCGGCTTGGCCTTTCAGTACGGGCCTGGCAACGTTTATTGAAAGTAGGAAGAACCATCGCCGATCTGGAAGGCGCAGAAAGTATACAGCGCGAGCATCTACAGGAAGCGCTCAGCTATCGTGCCATCGACAGGCTACTCATCCATTTGCAGAAAATGTTGGGATAAAAAAAGGGGCCGTAGCCCCTGTTTTTAATCGTCAGATTCCGTGTAGTCCTCATTCCCTTCCATCTGCGGTTTGCCACCGGACAGGGTATGAAAACGCTTTGGACGCTTAATGCGTGACATATACTTAGACCAGACGCGTTCTGCTTCGGTATCTGGCTCGCGCTCGCCGCGACATACAGCGACGAAACGGATTTCTTCTTCTGTGGTCGGTTCACGCTTCCCGAGATCCAGCTCGTTGAAAGCATAACCGTGACGCTCAAGCAGCTGAGCTTCTTTGATGGTGAAATCACCATGACGGGAAAACCCGCGCGGATAATGTTTGTTATCAAAAAAACGATTAGTCGTCGTAAAGCTTTCCGCCATCCTGCACGCTCCTAATTCTTTGGCCGAGCTATTTATGGCGCGGAGTATTAGTTACGCTTGACAGAGTGTAAAACAAAACATTTAAATCATTACGACAAATAATTTTGCGGAGAAACCTGTGGATACGGAATTGCTAAAAACTTTCCTGGAAGTCAGCCGAACTCGCCACTTTGGGCGCGCAGCTGAAGCACTCTATTTAACCCAGTCAGCGGTGAGCTTTCGTATTCGTCAGTTAGAAAACCAGCTTGGCGTGAACCTTTTCACTCGCCATCGCAACAATATCCGCCTGACAGCGGCCGGAGAAAAACTCCTCCCCTATGCCGAAACGCTGATGAATACCTGGCAGGCGGCACGCAAAGAAGTAGCTCATACATCGCGACACAATCAATTTTCTATCGGCGCAAGTGCATCGCTATGGGAATGCATGCTTAGCAACTGGCTTGGGAGGTTGTATCAGCTCGAGGAAAGCCTGCAATTTGAAGCACGAATTGCACAGCGACAATCGCTGGTCAAACAGTTACATGAGCGTCAGCTTGATCTCTTGATCACAACAGAAACACCCAAAATGGACGAATTTAGCAGCCAGTTGTTAGGTCACTTTACGCTTGGCCTCTATTGCTCGACGCCCGAAAAAACGAAGTCACAACTAAATTATTTACGCCTGGAATGGGGGCCGGATTTTCAGCAACATGAGTCGGAATTGATTGGCAGCGACGATGTACCAACGCTAACCACCAGTTCTGCTGAGGTCGCTCATCAGCAACTGACACTATTAAATGGATGCGCGTGGTTACCCGTATCCTGGGCGCAGCAAAGGGATGGCCTGCATGTTGTGGCTGATAGCACGACGTTATCCCGACCGCTTTACGCTATCTGGTTACAGAATAGCGATAAGCAAAACCAGATCCGCGAGCTATTGAAAATACAGGTAATTGAGTAAAGTCAACGCATCCGCTATGGATGCGTTTGAATTGCTTTGTCAGAAAAAAAGCAAAAAAAATCCTTTGCCTAAGCAAAGGATTTTTCTTTTTCTGGCAGGGGCGGAGAGACTCGAACTCCCAACACCCGGTTTTGGAGACCGGTGCTCTACCAATTGAACTACGCCCCTAAATAGGGTGGCGGAACGGACGGGACTCGAACCCGCGACCCCCTGCGTGACAGGCAGGTATTCTAACCGACTGAACTACCGCTCCACCGAATACTTCTGTAACCACCGGATTAATGCACCGGCTTACTTCTTAATTTGATGCCTGGCAGTTCCCTACTCTCACATGGGGAGACCCCACACTACCATCGGCGCTACGGCGTTTCACTTCTGAGTTCGGCATGGGG
>SMDE01000026.1 GCA_004346725.1 Phytobacter diazotrophicus
TTACAGAAGTATTCGGTGGAGCGGTAGTTCAGTCGGTTAGAATACCTGCCTGTCACGCAGGGGGTCGCGGGTTCGAGTCCCGTCCGTTCCGCCACTCATTAAGAGCCGCATCTCAAACGAGATGCGGTTTTTTTTCGTCTGCTATTTATCACTAAAGCAGGCAAAACAAAGGGCACACAGCCCTTTATTTCATCATTACTGTAAGTCTTCCCATCGTTTTAACAGCAGGCTGGCATTCACGCCGCCAAAACCAAACCCGTTTGAAAGCGCGTATTCCATCGTTAGCGGCTGCGCAGTGAGCGCTACAAGGCGCATACCCACTGCAGCAATATCCGGATTATGCAGGTTCAGGGTAGGTGGGGCTATTTGATCACGTAATGCCTGAATGGTGAAGATCGCTTCAATACCGCCTGCCGCACCCAGCAAATGTCCGGTGGCAGATTTTGTTGATGTGATGGCAACCGGATGTTCAGTAAACAGTGCGCGTATTGCCGCCAGCTCGCCTTTATCTCCAACCTGAGTTGAAGTGGCGTGTGCGTTGATATGCTGCACTTGCTCTGGTGAAATCCCGGCCTGTTGTAATGCGGCTTCCATTGCGCGTCGTGCGCCATTGCCATCTTCCGGTCCTGCCGTAAGGTGGTAAGCATCTGCACTGGTGCCATAGCCCACCAGTTCTGCCAGCGGTGTTGCTCCACGGGCCAGCGCATGTTCGAGCGATTCAATCACCAAAAGACCAGCCCCTTCTCCCATTACGAAACCATCTCTGTCCTGGTCAAATGGTCGTGATGCCTCCGTTGGATTATCGTTAAATCCACTCGAAAGTGCCCTGGCCGCCGCAAAACCAGCCAGACTGACGCGATGGATTGCGGCTTCACTGCCTCCACACAGTGCAATGTCTGCTTCACCGGCCCGGATTAACCTTGCCGCATCCCCGATAGCCTGCGCTCCGGCTGCACAGGCGGTCACCGGCGCGCCAATGGGGCCGCGAAAACCATGCGCGATAGAAACATGGCCTGCCGCCAGGTTTGCCAGAAAAGAAGGGATCGTGAAGGGGGATAACTTACGTGGACCGCGATGCTCGGTTGTCTGGACTGCCTCGGCGATTTGATTAAAGCCACCAATGCCTGTCGCAATGATGGTCGCAGTACGATCTTTTAACGCCTGCTCTTGCGGAAACCATTTTGCCTGATGAAGCGCTTCCTGTGCCGCTACCAGCGCAAATTCAATGAAACGATCCATCTTCTTGCGCTCTTTTGCCGGAATGACGGATAGTGGATCAAAACCGTGTTGGGGATCATCTTCAATTCCTTGAACCTGCCCCGCCACTTTGCAGGCGATATCTTCGACAATCGATTCAGGCAGCGACCGGATACCCGACTTTCCTGCCAGTAACGATTGCCAGACATGTTGGACGCCGCAACCCAGCGGGCTGACAATGCCCATCCCTGTTACGACAATGCGTCTTTGTAGACTGCTCATAAAACTCTCCTGATGTTGTCATGCTAGGCCTGCGGTTTCTTCATAAAAGGAACCAGCGCAGCGGCAATTAAGAATCCGATCATGATCAAATAGAACGCGTCGGCGAATGCCTGCGTCCTTGCTTCTCTTAGTGCTAATGCGGCCAGATTTTTCAGGCCGGCTGTCTGTGCCGAACTGGCGTCCATCCCCTGAGCCATTAATGCCGCGGCGCGGGTCTGAACAAAATCGCTTAAATTGAGGTTTGTACCATTAAGATGATCGGCAAGGCGGCTGTAATGAAGATTTGTACGATCATTGATAACGGTGCCGCAAAGCGCGATACCGATGGCACCCCCCAAATTACGCATCAAATTAAACAGTCCTGATGCTAGTTTTAGACGTGCGGGCGGCAAACTGCCAAGCGTAAGCGTGACAGTCGGGGCAACGGCGAATTGCTGTGCGAGACCGCGAAACGCCTGCGGTAAAAGGAGTTCTTTCGATCCCCAGTCGTGGGTGAGCGGAATAAAACTATACATCGAGAAGGCGAATCCCAGCAGCCCGACCATGAGCAACCAACGCAAGTCCACTTTGTTGGCAAGCCAGGAGTAAAAAGGGATCGAAAGCACCTGAAACAAGCCAGTTGAGAAGATAGCAAGGCCGATATCCAGCGCGCTAAAACCGCGGACCGTACCCAGAAAAAGGGGCGTCAGATAGATAGTTGAGAAGATCCCGACCCCGGCCATAAATGAAAAGTAACAGCCCAGAGTAAATGTACGATCGGAAAGTGCGCGTAGATCCATGACCGGCTGAGAATGGCGCAATGTCCGTATGACAAACGCTATCCCACACAGTAAAGCCAGCCACCCCGTGATGGTCAGCGTGCCGTCATCAAACCAGCCCCAACGCGGTCCTTCCTCAAGTGTATATTCCAGGCAACCGAGCGATATAGCCAAAAGCACGATGCTAAGGTAGTCCGCGCCGCGCAATAACCCTGGGCTGGGCGCATCAATATTGACCAGCAAAGGTACCGTTACCGCAATATAAATGCCTGGCAAGATATTGATAAAAAACAGCCAGTGCCAGCTAAAATTTTCCGTGATCCAGCCCCCTACCGTAGGACCCAGCGTCGGTGCCAGCGAAGCAAGACCACCAATCGTAGCTGCGGCGATAACGCGCTGTTTACCCTGAAAAAAGGCAAATGCAGTCGTGAACACCAGCGGGATCATTGAGCCCCCGGCCAGCCCTTGCAATGCGCGAAAAGCAATCATGCTCTGAATATTCCACGCCCATCCACACAGCAGACTCATCAGCGTAAAACCGGCAGCCGACGCGGCGAAAAGCCAGCGGGTCGACATCACCCTGGCAAGCCATCCCGACAGGGGAATGATAATGATCTCCGCGATCAGATAGCTGGTTTGCACCCAGACCGTTTCATCATCGCCAGCAGAAAGGCCCCCGCCGATATCACGTAGCGATGCCGATACGATCTGAATATCCAGCAGTGCAATGAACATTCCCAGGCACATTGTGGCGAAAGCAAAGAGCTTTTGGTTCATCGGCAGCGCCGTACCCTGTAGCTGCGCTGGGGCTGTTGCGCTACTCATTGGCGACTCTTTTCATCCACTGTGACAGCGACAGACAAACCGGGGCGCAAAAGTCCTAATGTTGACGCTTCGCCATCCAGAGCGATGCGAACCGGGATGCGTTGAACAATTTTGGTGAAATTACCGGTCGCGTTTTCAGCAGGGAGAAGACTGAAGCGTGAACCGGTTGCCGGTGAGAGGCTCATGACATGGCCGGTAAAAGTGCGTCCTGGCATAACATCCGCAACCACTGTTGCTGCTTGACCGGGGCGCATATTCGCCAGCTGGTTTTCTTTGAAGTTGGCGTCTACCCACAAATCGTGACTGGGGACCAGAGAAAGCAATTGCGTACCGCTACTAACGAATGAGCCAGACCATGCGCGCCGGTTGCCAACAACGCCATCAAAAGGGGCGCGGATCTCTGTATAACTAAGATTGAGACGGGCCATATCCAGCCCTGCCTGCGCCTGAGCGAGGGCCGCGCGGATTTGTTTTTCCCGCGCATCAAGCACCAGTAACTGGCGTTCGGCAACCGCTTTATCTGCCCGGGCTTTGCCTTCTTCTGCCCTGGCTCGATGGTAGTCTGCCTCAGCGTTTTCTCGCACCTGTGCCGAAATAGCGACCGTCTGCGCCAGCGCATTATAGCGGCGACTGTCGCCCGCTGTTTTTAGCGTAGTAGCCTGCGCGGCCCCGAGGCTGGCCGCCGAGCCTTCGATGGTCGCCAGTTGTAATTGTCGGGTAGCAATAAGGTCAGCCATCGCCGCTTGTTGAGCGGCAACTTCACCTTCCGCTTTTGCCAGCGCCGCCTGATAGTCCCTTGCATCAAGGCGAACAAGTAGCTCGCCTTTTTTCACGGGCATATTGTCTTTTATGGCGATCTCCTGAATATAACCAGAGACTTTCGCTGAAATGGCGCTGATATCCCCGCCGACGTAGGCATCGTCCGTCGATTGCAAAAAACGCGCATTTGTATACCACCAGGCACCATAACCTACGGCACCTAATACAGCGATACCGGATAACAATAAGGTAAGGGTGCGTTTTTTACTCTTGAGATTCATGATGCTGATCCAGATGTAATTGCGGCGCAAATTTTTGCGTGTTGTCACCCGCACGCTTGCGTTGCAGATAGTCGTGGCGATAACGAATCATGGGGGAGGCGGCAGGTCCGGGAACCAAAGCGTATTTCTCGGGCGTCAGGGGATGGCCGGTTTCGGCATCAACCATCATGGCGTGCACCAGACGCTGGGTCTCTTTCTCGACCAACTGAATCTGACGGCCTTCAGTTGCAAAATGACGATTACCCCATTCGGCAAGCGCGATGATCACCGGGCGGAAATCACGTCCACGCTCAGTTAAATGGTACTCATAGCGGGGGGGCGTACTGCTGTAACAGACTTTTTCCAGTAAACCGTCATCCACCAACTCTTTCAGGCGTCGTGAAAGAATATTGGGCGCCACGTTTGCGCTTTTTTGAAATTCATCGAAACGGGTAAACCCTGCGAAAGCATCACGCAGAATTATTATGCTCCAGCTATCACCAATGCGGCCAAGGCTTCTGGCGATGGGGCAAGGAGCTTCGCACAGCGGTTCGTTTTTCACTTTTTTCTCTCCAGAACTTATCTGGAAAGCACATTCGCATAGTAACTATCAAAATGCAAGTCACTATGATTGAGCCGATTTATTCTGACAAAGAGGAACGAGGTAGAGCGTTTGAAAGCACGCACAAGGCGTACCGGAGGAGATCAGGAGAGATATTCGCTAATGAAATCAATAAACGCACGTATACGCGTACTAACGGCTCTGTCGCTGTAATAAACCGCGCTGAATGGCGTTTCAACCGGTAGACGCTTGCTTGCCAGAACTTCCACCAGTTCACCGCTTTCCAGCTCTTTTGCGATCATAAAATCAGACAGGCTGGCGATACCGTTGCCGTTCAGGCAGAGATGTTTAAGCGTCTCACCGCTGTTAGAAGAAATATCGCAGTCGATTTCATAGAGCTGGCCATCCTGGGCGGCGACGGGCCAGGTATTGAGCGAGACCGGCTCGGTAAAACCGAGACAGGTATGATTTTTGAGATCTTCTGCGGTTTCGGGTACACCGTAGCGGGCGAGATAATCTGGTGATGCAATCAGTTTGCGGTAGCTGGTAAAAATTGGCCTGGCCCGTAGGCTGGAGTCGGTCAGCTTACCCACGCGGATCGCGACATCTACTTTACGCTCAATTAAATTGATAAAGGTTTCACTGGAAACCAGCGACAATGTAATTTCCGGGTAGCGTTCGCGAAAAGGCTTAATCATCGGCATCACAAAATGTAGCATCACAGGCGTTGCGGCATCGATACGTAAAACGCCGCGAGGTGTCAGTTTGGCCTCCATTACCTCGGTCTCTGCAGCGGCCATCTCCTGCAGCACACCCTGAATGCGACGAAAATAGCGCTCACCTTCTTCCGTAAGACTCAACTGACGAGTTGTGCGATTAAGCAGGTTAACCCCCAGTTTACTCTCCAGTTTTTTTATCGCCCGGCTGATGGCTGAATTAGCCTGACCCAGGCGCTCTGCGGCACGGCTAAAGCTGCCGCTTTCCACGACGGCGACAAATATCATCATTTCTTCTGAGGTGGCTTTCATTCTTGCGCCTGTAGCAATAGTTGATATCGATTATGATCGTTTGGCTATTTAATCATCCCGCCAGCTTACCTGCCATACTCTCTTCACTCATTATGGTTATTGAGTGCTTACTAACTTTTACTTGAGGCTTTTCTGCCCATTGCCGTTGAAACTCTGCGCTAAAATCCCTATAACTGAATGACCCCTTTTGTTGTTCCGGGGCTTAAAACGAAGAGGTTTAAAACCGAAAGTGCCCAAAAATACCTATGCCATGCGATATGTTGCCGGACAGCCTGCGGAGCGCATTATGCCGCCGGGGTCCTTCGCGAGTATTGGTAAGGCATTACCAGCCGGTGTCCCCCTGAGTAGTGATGACAAAATTCGGGTTCTGGTATGGAATATCTTCAAACAGCAACGCGCTGAGTGGCTCTCCGTTTTGCAGAGTTTTGGCAAAGACGCGCATTTGGTCTTATTGCAGGAAGCGCAAACCACGCCAGAGCTGGTCAGGTTTGCGACCACTAACTATCTCGCTGCCGATCAGGTTCCCGCGTTTGTTTTGCCTCAGCATCCATCTGGTGTGATGACGCTCTCTTCTGCTCATCCGGTCTATTGCTGCCCGTTGCGAGAACGGGAACCGATCCTGCGCCTTGCCAAATCAGCGCTGGTGACGGTCTATCCGCTGCCGGATATGCGAAACCTGATGGTAGTGAATGTGCATGCGGTGAATTTCAGCCTTGGTGTCGATGTTTACAGTAAACAGCTTCTGCCCATTGGTGATCAGATCATGCGCCACAATGGCCCTGTTATCATGGCCGGCGATTTCAACGCCTGGAGTCGTCCACGTATGAATGCGCTTTATCGCTTCTCGCGTGAGATGTCGCTGCGCCAGGTACGCTTTACCGATGACAATCGCCGCCGGGCGTTTGGTCGTCCTCTTGATTTCGTCTTCTATCGTGGTCTGAACGTGCAGGAAGCCTCCGTGCTGGTTACGCGCGCGTCCGACCACAACCCGCTACTAGTAGAATTCAGTCCCGGCAAACCTGAACAATAATGGTTGTGTCAGGTCTGCCGTGGGGCAGGCCTGATCCGAGGTGCTGCCCTTTATTTCAACTCAATTAAGGACAACACAATGACCACAGGTTCCCATCATGACAACGTCGAAAAGCAGTTTGGCGCACAAGCCAGTGCCTATTTAACCAGCGCAGTACATGCTTCTGGCCGTGATTTACAACGGCTGGCGGAACGGCTTAGCGCATTTCCAGAAGCCCATGTGCTGGATTTAGGCTGTGGAGCAGGGCATGCCAGTTTTGTGGCCGCAGGGCAGGTGGCACAGGTCACGGCATATGACCTTTCCAGCCAGATGTTGGATGTAGTGGCCAAAGCAGCAAAAGAACGCGGCCTGAACAATGTGACGACACGTCAGGGGTATGCTGAGATTCTGCCTTTTGATGACAGCGCGTTTGATGTAGTGATCAGCCGTTACTCTGCTCACCACTGGCATGATGTTGGGCAGGCGCTGCGCGAAGTAAAGCGTGTGCTTAAGCCCGGTGGAACGGTCATCATTATGGACGTAATGTCTCCGGGTCATCCGGTGCGGGATATCTGGCTGCAGACGGTTGAAGCGTTACGCGATACGTCACACGTACGTAATTATTCCAGCGGTGAGTGGCTCTCTCTGTTTAATGACGCTGGCCTGACGACGCGTAATCTCATCACCGATCGCTTGCCATTAGAATACAGTTCGTGGATTGCCCGTATGCGTACGCCGCAGACGCTGAGCGAAGCCATCAGGCTGTATCAGCAAAGTGCATCGCAGGAGGTGAAGCGCTACTTCGAATTGACAGAGGATGGCTCTTTTACCAGCGACACTATCATGGCAGAAGCGCAGAAAAGCGCATAACAAAAAAGGCACCGGGGGAAACGGTGCCTTTTTATATTTCTTGCTGTCAGGAGTCTGGCGACGCGCTGTTTTTGACAAACAACGTTAGCTGATCGCCAGGCTTCAGATTGTCGGTATCACTGTTCCAGCGCATGACGTCACGGATATTAACGCCGTGGCGTTTAGCGATGCTGGAGAGTGAATCGCCTTTGCGTACGCGATAGGTAATGCTATCGCTATTATTCGCAAGGCGCGATGCACTGCTACCTGCTCCAACCGTCAAGTTCTGGCCCACTTTCAGGTTAGCTCCGCGCAGGTTATTCCACTGCTGGAGATCTTTTGTCGTCACGCCAAGACGCGACGCAATGCCTGAAATAGTATCACCTGAGCGCACTTTGTAACTGCGACTGGCAAGCGGCGTTGTGTCCGCAACTAGCGTTGGCTGAACGGCGGCGATTTCACCTGATGCCAGAGACTCACGCAGTTGGTCGGCGTGTTTCTGAGGCACCATGACATATTGCGGCCCGCTTTCACCTAAGGTTGAACCTTTAACGCCTGCGTTGAAGGTCTTAAGTTTGCTAACCGAAATACCCGCCATGTCCGCCAGTTGATCCAGTTCTACCGGATTGCTCAACCTGACACGCGCCAGCGCACGGCTCTCGTCTGACGTTGGCAGACTAACGCCGTACCGTTTGCTGTTCTTGAGTATGTCACTCAATGCCAGCATTTTTGGCACGTAAATTTTGGTTTCCTGTGGCAGTGAAAGTGACCAGAAGTCCGTGGGTTTACCCCGCGCCTTATTCACTTTCATTGCCTTCAGTACTCGCCCTTCACCGCTGTTATAGGCGGCAACGGTTAATAACCAGTCCCCGTCAAACATACGGTTCAGACGCTGCATCATGTCGAGGGCAGCCGTTGTGGATGCAACCACGTCACGACGCGCATCGTAGCTGCGAGTCTGTTTTAAACCATAGTTACGACCCGTGCTTGGAATGATCTGCCAAATGCCTGCGGCATTGCGACCAGACGTTGCATGTGGGTCAAAAGCGCTCTCCACTATGGGTAGTAGTACCAGTTCCATGGGCATGTTACGTTTTTTAACTTGCCCTGCTATCCAGTACATATACGGCTCTGCCCGTAAAGTTACATCGTGGAGATAGCTCTTATTGCTTAAATACTTTAGTTTCTGTTCGCGAATCCGGGTATTTTCCGGAATTCCCATCTTTAGCTCGTCGCTTATGGAAGCCCACAAGTCTTGTTCCTGCCCGGAGAATGTTCCATCGTCCATCCACCGCGCCTGACTTGTAAACTTCCCTGCTTCCCCTTGACCAGCTGCAGAAAGGCTCTGTGCGTGCTGTTGTACGGTGCCGTCGTGCTTAGACGCCTGGCACCCCACAAGCAGGACAGAGGCGAATAATATCGCTTTTGCCTTCATGTGTGTGTCAATAGTTGCTTAAAAGACGAGCGATCATAACGGCGAAGTTTTAAAAAGGCAACCCGCAATTGTCAGAAGTTATCTTTCTTTGACCTTAACCAGGCAAAACGCGCACTAGCTTGTTGCAACGTTGTTTCTTTATTTATTACTTCAATTAAATCAGCATCTTGCGTGCGTAAAAAAACATTAATGCGACGCTCATTTTTCAGAGTTGTGGGGAGTGTTTTTTGGTTTTTTGCACGTAACTCATTAACTTTACGATAATATTCGTTAAGGTCAGGATCCTGGGGTAAAAGGCTAAGAGCAAACTTAATATTTCCTAAAGTATACTCATGTGCGCAACAAATCAGCGTATCTTCGGGAAGCGCATCAATCTTACAAAAAGAGTCAAACATCTGATCTGCCGTGCCTTCGAAGAGTCTTCCGCAGCCGCCAGAAAACATCGTATCGCCACAAAAAAGATAAGGCGCGCTAAAGTAACAGATATGTCCTAAAGTGTGACCTGGCGTGTGAAATACACTGAATTCATGACCCAGAATCTGCAACCGATCCCCTTCACCGACGATTTTTGTCGCTCCCTTATGTTGTGTCTCTGCCGGTCCGTAAACCACAGCATTCGGATATTTCTGGCTCAGTTCCTGCACGCCGCCAACGTGATCATTATGGTGATGAGTAAGCAGGATCGCAGTCGGCTGCCAGTTATTCTCTTCAATAGCGTTTAAAACGGGGGCAGCCTCGCCGGGATCGACGATCAGACAGCGGCCGTCATCTTCACTTAACACCCAGATGTAATTGTCCTGAAATGCGGGAATACTGGTAAGATTCATAGTTACCTCTCAAAGCGTAATGGAAGGTTGTGATGAAACCGGCAAGGACTCCCCGTAAGTACATAGCTCCGACGCATTGGGCTGAGTTGCCTAAGGGCGAGTATTACCGCGAAGCACTGGAGCAGGAGCTCAAACCGTGGTTTGCAAAAATGTATGGATTTCATCTGCTTAAGATTGGCAATCTCAGCGCAGAAATCAATGCCGAAAGTTGCGCTATTTCACATCAGGTTAATGTTTCACTCACCGGCGACCCTGTTCACGTTCGCGCAGATCCGTTGCATCTTCCCTTTGCGGCAAAATCTGTCGATGCCTGTCTGCTGGGCCACACGCTACCCTGGTGCCCGGATCCGCATCGTCTGTTGCAGGAAGTCGATCGCGTGCTGATCGATGATGGCTGGCTGGTGATCAGCGGTTTTAATCCAGTCAGTCTGCTGGGAATAGGCAAAGCTATTCCGTTTTTACGCCGTTCGCCTGCAATCAGCAGCCGTATGTTTACCCTGATGCGCCAGCTTGACTGGCTATCGCTGCTGAATTTTGAGGTGCTTCATTATAGTCGTTTTCGGGTCATTCCCTGGACGAAGCAGGGGGGGAAACTGTTAAACACCCACCTGCCCGCACTGGGTTGCATGCAATTGATTGTGGCGCGTAAACGTACGATCCCGTTAACGCTCAATCCGATGAAGATGCGCCGGGCAAAACCCAGCGTACGGCAAACCGTCAGCGCAACCCGCCAGACACGTCAGCCCTGATCGGCCAGATAGCCGATATCCTCCTGCGTTGGCTTCGATGCCGCAGCGCGTGCGAGTTCATCGCAGCGTTCGTTTTCCGGATGCCCGGCGTGGCCTTTTACCCATTCCCAGCGGATTTTATGCTCGCCGAGGGCAGCATCCAGGCGTTGCCAGAGATCGACATTTTTCACCGGTTTTTTTTCTGCCGTTTTCCAGCCACGTTTTTTCCAGTTGTGGATCCACTGGGTGATCCCCTGGCGAACATACTGGCTGTCGGTGCTAAGAATCACTTCGCAATGTTCTTTGAGGGCTTCCAGTGCGACAATCGCGGCCATCAGCTCCATCCGGTTGTTGGTGGTCAGGCGATAGCCTTCGCTGAATGTTTTTTCGTGGCCGCGAAAGCGTAAAATCGCGCCATAGCCCCCGGGCCCTGGGTTACCCAGGCAAGAGCCATCGGTGAAAATTTCTACCTGCTTGAGCATCTCTGGTAGACTTCCTGTAATTGAAATCGAACTGTAAAACGACAAGTCTGACATAAATGACCGCTATGAGCACTGCAATTACTCGACAGATCGTCCTCGATACCGAAACCACCGGTATGAACCAGATCGGCGCACACTATGAAGGGCACAAAATCATTGAGATCGGTGCCGTGGAAGTGATTAATCGTCGTCTGACGGGGAATAACTTCCACATCTATCTTAAGCCCGATCGTCTGGTGGACCCGGAAGCCTTTGGCGTCCACGGTATTGCTGATGAATTTTTGCTCGATAAGCCCACGTTTGGCGATATCGCCGATGAGTTTATTGAATATGTGCGCGGCGCTGAGCTTGTCATCCATAACGCATCGTTCGATATCGGCTTTCTTGATTACGAATTCAGCAAACTAAATCGCGGCATTCCGAAGACCGAGACGTTCTGCAAGATCACAGATAGTCTGGCGCTGGCACGACGGATGTTCCCCGGTAAGCGTAATAGTCTTGATGCGCTTTGTTCACGTTACGAGATAGATAACAGCAAACGTACGCTGCACGGAGCATTACTCGATTCCCAGATTCTGGCCGATGTGTATCTGCTGATGACCGGTGGCCAGACGTCCATGGCTTTTTCGATGGAAGGCGAGGGGCAACAGCAACAAGGCGAGGCCGGTATTCAGCGGGTTGTCCGTCAGGCAAGTAAGTTACGGGTTGTTTTAGCCAGTGATGCAGAGCTGGCGGAGCATGAGTCACGGCTGGATCTGGTGCAAAAGAAGGGCGGAAGCTGCCTCTGGCGCGCGTAACCCCTTAACTTTTGATGATAAAATGGCTCTTTGGGTGATTTTTGCAGCAAACGATACAAATCATCAGAAAAAGCGTTGACGGCTCTAAGCACAATCCGTAATATGCGCCTCGTTCCCCAACGGGAACATCGCGGAGCGGTAGTTCAGTCGGTTAGAATACCTGCCTGTCACGCAGGGGGTCGCGGGTTCGAGTCCCGTCCGTTCCGCCAACATTCAGTTCAGGTGTTTATGACATCTGATAAGTAAGAAAACCGCAACGTTGCAAAACGGATGCGGTTTTTTTTCGTCCTTTGATATCCTCCCTCCTGAACCAGACTGAGAATTTTATATAATCTTTTTGAATAATATTCATATTGCTTTGTGTCATAAAAACCCGCGACGATTAGCTCAATCTATTCTGTTTTATCGATCTATGAAATATGCCTGATACGTTAAATACTGACGTTTAGCAGCAGTCAATAAGAATATTTCGTGTAGATATAAAATTATTATCGTTGTTTTTTAACTATAACTTAAATATAACTTATTTATATGAGTGACTTTGAAAGTTGTGACGTCTTTATCCTAAAGTCTTTATTCTGTGAGTCTCGTTAAATTTTTGGATTTTTTAATGGCAGCGTTAACGTCAACCCGTAATAGCGATTAAGCCTTACAGGGGCGTGTCTCTATGATTGTTATTGTTGTTATCCGGCTGTTTTTTGTATTTTTCCGTATCTTGCGTTTTAACGGTTGAGAGTGATAGCTTTAAAAATGATTACTACGCTACATCATGTGATTAATTTAAGGGAAGTATTAACCCAGGGAGAGAGAAAATGGCAGACAGTTTTCAAAATGAAGTTCCACCCGCTCGCGTCAATATTAAGCTTGATCTTCATACCGGAAATACAAAAAAGAAAGTTGAACTACCGCTCAAGTTGCTCGCCGTTGGTGATTACAGTAATGGCAAAGAGCAACGACCGCTCTCAGAAAGAAGCCGGATCAACATTGATAAAAACAACTTCAATGGCGTCATGGCTGAACTGGCACCAGAAGTAAATTTTACCGTTGAAAATACGATAGCCGCAGAGGGAAGCGAGGAACGAATCAGGCTTAGTTTCTCTGATATCAAAGATTTCGAGCCTGAGCAGGTCGCCCGCAATATCCCTCAACTTCGCGCGTTGATTGCCATGCGCAATTTATTACGCGATCTCAAATCCAACCTTCTGGATAACACGGAATTCCGCCGCGAGCTGGAGAAAATCCTCAAAGATACTGAGCTGAGTAATGAGCTTCGGGCAGAGCTGACGGCACTGGTGCCTGAGTAATACATCTATTCAGTCGTATTCAGAAAGGACAATAAATAAGGACTTTAAGAAGGGAATGTTAATGTCTGTACAGGAAACCGCTTCACCGGGCGCATCAACGCAAACCGTCACAAAAGAGAATATCTACCAGTCGTTGTTTGAAAAAATTCACTTAACGCCCGTCACATCGTTAAAAGAAATTGGGGAATGGCAAAGTAATGAAGCGATGGCTGAAGCCAGCACCGATGAACGTGTCTCAGCTGCTATTCAGGTTCTACTTTCTTGCGTTGCCTCATCCGGTAAAAATATAGAGAAGTTGGATAAATCACTGCTGGATTTTCATATCAGTGAGCTTGACCGAAAAATTAGCGCGCAGCTCGATGCTGTCATGCATCATCCTGAATTTAAAAAGGTTGAATCCCTGTGGCGCGGGACATGGTCGATGGTTAGCGGTATCGATTTTCGTAAAAACGTCAAAGTTGAATTGCTGGATGTCAGTAAACAGCATCTGCGCGAAGATTTTGACGATGCGCCAGAAACCATTCAGAGCGGGTTTTATCGGCACACCTACATTGAAGAATATGACACGCCAGGCGGCGAACCCATCGCGTCTGTCATTTCGAGCTACGAGTTTGACAATAGCCCACAAGATATTGCCTTACTGCGCAATATTTCCCGTGTAGCCGCGGCATCTCACATGCCGTTTATCGGGGCCGTCGGGCCGGCATTTTTCCTCAAAAACTCAATGGAAGAGGTTGCCGCGATTAAGGACATCGGCAACTATTTTGATCGTGCCGAATATATCAAATGGAAGGCATTCCGCGACACTGATGACGCGCGTTATATCGGCCTGACCATGCCGAACGTGCTGGGTCGTCTGCCTTATGGGCCAGATACCGTACCTGTTCGTAGCTTTAACTATGTTGAGGCAGTCAAAGGGCCGGATCACGATAAATATCTGTGGACCAGCGCTGCATTTGCGTTTGCCACTAACATGGCAAAAAGCTTCATTAACAACGGCTGGTGTGTGCAAATTCGCGGGCCACAGGCTGGTGGTGCCGTCACCGATTTACCAATCCATCTGTATGATTTAGGCACGGGTAATCAGGTCAAAATCCCGACCGAAGTGATGATTCCAGAAACACGCGAGTTTGAATTTGCGAACCTGGGCTTTATCCCGCTTTCTTACTATAAGAATCGCGATTATGCCTGTTTCTTCTCCGCAAACTCCACCCAAAAACCTGCGCTTTACGATACTGCGGATGCCACAGCCAATAGTCGTATCAACGCCCGTCTGCCTTATGTTTTCTTGCTGTCGCGCATTGCCCACTACCTCAAAATTATTCAGAGAGAAAACATCGGTACAACCAAAGATCGTCGTTTACTGGAACTGGAATTAAACACCTGGATCCGCAATCTGGTAACGGAAATGACCGATCCTGGCGACGAGTTGCAGGCTTCCCATCCGCTGCGTGATGGAAAAGTGGTGGTAGAGGATATCGAAGATAACCCTGGTTTCTTCCGTATCAGACTTTATGCGGTGCCGCACTTTCAGATTGAAGGGATGGACATCAACCTGTCGCTGGTTTCCCAGATGCCGAAAGCAAAAGCCTGATCTACCGGTGGTATGATTTATGAAGATTTATCGTCCACTATGGGCTGAGGGGACATTTCTGTCCTCTCAGCAGTTTCAACAGCAGGCCCGCTGGGAAACATTCAGTAATTACAGCATTGCGCATATTGGTGCTCGCCATCCATGGGGCGTTGCTTGCGTTGAATTTGACGAAAGTGCCTTAGCCCTGGGAAAACTCAAAGCGCAATCATTGCGTGTCCGTTTTCCTGATGGCGTGCTGGTGGATACCGCCGTATCGGATGTGCTGCCACCTGCCTGCGATTTGACCAACGTTGCCGGAATAAATGCGCTTACGGTATTGCTGGCATTACCGCTGGAGCATAGCAATGGCGGCAATCTGGGGCAGGATGCGTTAACGGACAGGCCGCTTCGCTATCGTCAGGAATGGCAAACTGTACAGGATATCTATGGCAGCGACAGCGAAGACATCGCCGTTGAACGCTATGCGTTGTCATTGCGTTTTGCACATGACAACAATGCCGATTATGTCACCTGTCCGCTGGCGCGCCTGATTCGGGATAGTCAGGGCAACTGGGCGCTTGATGACAGCTATGTCCCGCCGTTACTGGCGTTTAACGCGCACCAGGCCGGGATGCAATGTCTGGAAATGCTGCAACTGCAATTACAGGCCAAAAGCCGTCGCCTGATGGCGATGCGCCGGGAGAGCAACCAGCGCATGGCGGATTTTGCCGTAGCGGATGTGTCCCTGTTCTGGTTATTAAATGCGCTGAACTCCGTCGAACCTATCCTGGCTGATTTCCTGCTCTACCCCGCCGTTCATCCTGAGCTTGTATGGCGTGAACTGGCTCGCCTTGCCGGATCGTTATTAACCTTTTCACTGGATCACTCAGTCAGCGCGATACCTGCTTACATCCATGATTCACCATCGCAGACGTTTCCACCTTTGTTTACCTTGCTTAACACCTTACTTGAAGCCAGTCTTCCGTCGCGCGTGATCGCACTGGAACTGGACGCGCTACCCGGCAACCGTTGGAAGGCCGATCTACATGATCCGCGCTTGCGTGAAGAGGCTGATTTCTACCTGTCGGTACGTTCTTCGCTCGCCGCGCATCTGGTGATAAATCAGCTACCACGGGTGTGCAAAATTGGCGCGCCGGATGATGTCACCCATCTTATCAATGTGGCGCTGAACGGCATCCCGATCGTGCCTCTGACCCAGGTGCCTGCTGCACTCCCGTTGCGGCTGGAAAATCACTATTTCGCTCTGGATATGCACTGTGCACCTGCCAAAGCCATGCTGGAGTCCGGGTGCTGCATGATTTACGTGCCTGGCACCATGGGTGATTTAAAACCCGAACTTTTTGCGGTATTGCGCGCATGAAAAACGATACGGAAATCAACATAGACGTACTGCTCCGTGATACCTGGCTAACGGTTGTTGAGCTACGACAGGGGACACATGCCCGACGGGGCGTGGCGTTATATCACCACTGTCAGCAACAGGTTGAGTGGGTTCGTCAGACGTTGCTCAATGCAGGGTTCAGCCAGCAGGACGCAGAACATATTACCTATGCCCAGTGTGCGCTGTTGGATGAAACAGTACTAAGCCGGGAGACGCCGGACGACGGGCAAAAGGTCTGGCTGGAAACCCCTCTCCAGGCGCATTTCTTCAATACCCTTCAGGCGGGCGAGTTGCTGTATGAGCGCATACGGCAGGTTCTGCATGAGCCTGCTCCTGTTCCTGCCGTGTTGACCTGTTTTCATCGGGTATTGCTGCTGGGGTTTCGTGGACGTTATCAGGATCCGGTATCGACGGATCGTGAAAAACTGATTGCGATGCTGAGTGAGCGCGTCACCCCGTTTCGAGTTTCGCCGGAGACCGCGTTACTCAATGCGGCACGACCCACGCGAAAATCACGCGTGTGGTACTCGCCTCTGTTCTGGTTAAGCTCGGCTGTGATTGTTCTTGTTGGTGTGTGGTGGGGGCTTGATAGCTGGCTCGACATGCTCGTGGATGAACTTTTGCCGCCCAGGCAGCGTTGAGGGAGTGCCGAGTGAAAAACACGCACAAACAGGCTGCTCTGCTATGGGGATTGTTGTTGCTTCTCGCGCTGTGGACCGTTTTTTCTCCCGTTTCAACGGCAGTGAAATACAGCCTGGTGGCCGTGGTTGTCATCGGTGCTGCTATCGTCTGGTTCTTCTGGCGGCAGAAAACGCCACAAAAAGGGGGCGATGATAAGTGGTTGGCCTGTCTGCCAGCGGAGGGTTACCAACAGCCCGTCGTGCTGGTCTGTGGTGACGGGGCGAGGCAACTTTTCGCTGACAGCCCGCTGCGGCAGGTTCCTGTCGGGCTCTATCTGCATATCGCTGATGAAGAACAGCTTGTTTCATTAACGGAATACCTGTTGTCCCGTCGCCCGGCATGGAGTTCACAGATCTGCGTGGCCCGCACGGTGATACCAGTTCAGCATCAGGACATCGCCGTCCTTGCCGGGCAACTGCAGCGTTTTTCCCGAACTCTGGTGCAATTACGGCGCAGGGTGGGCGCGAAGGTGCCACTGATCCTCTGGAGTTATCAGATCGAACCTGCAATAGAGGAATCTTCGCCATGGTTGATCTGTACCGGACGTGATGCCCTGGTCATGACATCGGACCATGAGAACGCGCCGTCTGAGTGGATTGCTCAGGGCGGTATGGCGACAGGCAGTCAACGGCTGGGCCAGGTACTTCGGGCTGAGAATCTGCTGCTCTGGATGAAACAAATTGTGATGCCAGCGCTAAACAGGCAGGAGAGCGCAAGTTTACCGCTGGCTGTGGGGGCAGGCTTTGCGTCTTCTCTACCGGAAAAGGACGGCAATCTATGGCAGCAATGGATAACTGACAAAACGTGCCTGACGCCAGACATATCGCAACAAACCGGTGCCAGAGACGCGTTGCGCTTTCCGGACGCGATCTTACCGTTACTGCCGCGTCAGTCGGGGCCAGGGTCCGTGCGGCGAGTATGGACGGCCTGGCTGGCAATGACTACCGTCGCCGGGCTTATCGCGCTTTGCCTGTCGGCAATGTCAAACCGCAATTTACTGCGTCAGGTCAGCGATGATCTGCACAAATACACCATTACCCCGATGTCCGACTCGGTGGCCAAAAGCCGTTATTTGTTGGTGCTAAAAGAAGACGCACAGCGGCTGGATGACTATTACCGCGAAGGAGAACCGCTGCGTCTTGGCTTTGGGCTTTACCCTGGCGAACGTCTACGCCAGCCAGTGCTGCAGGCGATACGTGGCTACCGCCCGCCGGAACCAAAGGGAGAAATTGTATCTGGCGGAGCGGTTCAGACTGTGCGCCTGGACAGTATGGCGCTGTTTGATGTGGGGCAGTCGAGGTTAAAAATCGGCTCGACAAAAGTACTGGTTGAGGCGCTGGTCAATATCAAAGCGAAGCCTGGATGGTTGATCCTGGTGGCTGGTTATACCGATTCCACCGGCGATGAAAAATCCAACCAACAGTTGTCGTTGCGGCGTGCCGAAGCGGTGCGTGACTGGATGTTGCAAACCAGCGATATCCCGTTCACCTGTTTTGCCGTGCAGGGACTGGGCGAAAGCCAGCCTGCGGCGACGAACGATACGCCAGAAGGCAGGGCAACCAACCGGCGTGCCGAAATCAGTCTGGTTCCGCGTTCAGACGCCTGTCAGGACGCGAAACAGCAAATACCGCCGGAGTTGGCGGTGTCTCAATTCAATCAACAAGGAGAGTAATTCTCATGGCTATTCCAGTTTATCTCTGGCTGAAAGATGACGGTGGCGCGGATATCAAAGGGTCCGTCGATGTTCAGGGGCGTGAAGGCAGCATCGAAGTCGTTGCGCAGGAACATACGCTCTACATCCCAACCGATAACAACACAGGCAAACTGACGGGCACCCGTATTCATACCCCGTTTCTTTTCACCAAAGAGATCGATTCGTCCAGCCCCTATCTGTACAAGGCCGTTACCACCGGTCAGACCTTGAAAACCGCTGAGTTCAAATGGTATCGCATCAATGATGCGGGCCAGGAAGTGGAGTATTTCAACACCACGCTTGAGAACGTCAAACTGGTGAAAGTCGCTCCGCTGATGCATGACATCAAAGATCCGGCGAAAGAGAAGCACAACCACCTGGAACGCATTGAATTGCGCTACGAAAAAATCACCTGGACCTACAAAGACGGCAACATCATTCATTCCGATTCCTGGAATGAGCGCCCCTCCGCCTGATAACTGCGGCAGACAGGAAACTGTCTGCCTTCTTACTACGTTTGCTGAATGCCGGATGGAGTCGGCACTGAGCAAACCCTGTCAATCCGCTGATGAAACCAGATGGGCCTGTGGTGATGGCTACGGGCGGTAGCATGGGGAAACGGCGGTTGCAGGAACTGAACATGAATACGTCAAGAAGGGACATCTATGACCGTAAACCACCCCGCGGCGCTGCTGCGCCGTCTTAACCCTTTTTGCGCACATGCGCTGGAAGCGGCCGCATCACTCTGCCAGACCCGTGCGCACGCAGAGATCACCATTGAGCACTTACTGCTGAAACTCCTGGAGCAAGGGGAAGGTGATCTCACCGTTATCTCCCGGCGTTATGAATGGGACCTGGACAGTGCCTGGCAGTCTCTACTGGCGCATCTGGCAACCCTTCCGCGCTCTGTTCATACTCGCCCACGATTATCTGATCAACTCATCACACTGCTGACTCAGGCATGGCTAATTGCCTCTCTTGAGGTTGATGCTCCGCAAATCCGCAGCCAGCACCTGCTGATGGCGCTGACAGAAAAACCTGCGTTACTGGCGACCAATGATCTGTGGATCCTGCTCAGCCTCGGGCGTATGCAACTGGAACGGCTACGTCCCTTGCTTGATGCGCAATCGGAAGAAAACCCGGGGCGGCAACGTCAGGTCAATGAACCGCTTATGGCTGATTTACCCGGCATTGCTGCGAATGAGCCAGGTTTAACCGAAAACGGAAGCAGTGTTAAACACGACGATCAACACCGCGTCGTTCTGGATCGCTTCACGGAGAATCTCACGCAGAAAGCGCGTGATGGTCGCATCGACCCGGTATTTGGCCGCGACACGGAGATCCGCCAGATGGTCGATATTCTCTCCCGACGCCGCAAGAACAACCCCATCCTGGTTGGCGAACCCGGCGTGGGCAAAACGGCGCTGGTGGAGGGACTTGCGCTGCGTATTGCAGAAGGCAATGTGCCGGAGAGTCTGAGAAAGGTCCACATCCATACTTTGGATCTGGGTCTGTTGCAGGCAGGAGCTGGCGTCAAAGGTGAATTTGAACAGCGGCTAAAAAACGTTATTGATGCGGTACAAAAATCACCGGAACCCGTGCTGCTGTTTATCGACGAAGCGCATACCCTCATTGGCGCGGGGAATCAGGCGGGCGGCGCAGATGCGGCGAACCTGTTGAAACCTGCATTGGCCCGGGGCGAGCTGCGTACCATTGCGGCTACCACCTGGAGTGAATACAAGCAGTACTTTGAACGCGACGCCGCACTGGAGCGTCGTTTCCAGATGGTGAAAGTGGACGAACCGGACGACGCTACCGCCAGTCTCATGCTCCGTGGCCTGAAAGCGCGCTACGCGCAACATCATGGTGTGCACATCACGGACGACGCGGTTCGTGCGGCGGTAACACTTTCCCGACGTTATCTCACCGGACGCCAGTTGCCGGACAAAGCTGTCGATCTGCTGGATACGGCTTCCGCCCGCGTGCGTATGAGCCTTGATACATTACCGGAACCCTTAACGCATATTCGTGCTTCACTCACCGCGCTGGCCTTGGAAAAACAGGCGTTACAGGACGATAGCATGGTGGGAGACTATTCTTGTGGTGAACGGCTTGCGGCTATCGAGCGGGAAGAGAACGCATTGATCGTGCAACTCGATACCCTTGAAACCCAGTATCAACAAGAGCAAGAACTTACCCGACAATTGCTGGCCTGTCGCAGCGACCTCTCGCGTCAGGCGGATATTGTCGCTTTACAGTCACAGCTTCACCTTGCGCAACATGCCAGCCCGCTGCTGGGGCTGGACGTTGATGCCCGAACCGTTGCCACAGTGATTGCTGACTGGACAGGGGTTCCGCTCTCGTCATTGCTGAAAGATGAGCAGACGGCGCTGTTAAGCCTGGAAGAGAATCTCGCAACACGGGTCGTGGGCCAGGATGCCGCGCTGGGTGCTATTGCCCGGCGATTACGTGCCGCGAAAACCGGTCTTACGCCAGAAAACGGTCCGCAGGGGGTATTCCTGCTGACGGGGCCAAGTGGTACAGGTAAAACGGAAACCGCGCTTGCCCTTGCGGACACCCTCTTCGGCGGCGAGAAATCGCTCATAACTATCAACCTTTCCGAATATCAGGAACCCCATACTGTCTCTCAACTTAAAGGTTCTCCCCCCGGTTATGTGGGGTATGGGCAGGGTGGTGTACTGACCGAGGCTGTCAGAAAGCGTCCCTACAGTGTGGTGTTGTTGGACGAAGTAGAAAAAGCGCACCGCGACGTAATGAACCTGTTCTATCAGGTTTTTGACCGGGGATTTATGCGCGACGGTGAAGGGCGTGAAATTGATTTTCGCAATACGGTCATTCTGATGACCGCCAATCTCGGCAGCGAGCATGTGATGCAGTTGCTGGAAGAGCAGCCTGATGCCACGGAAAGCGAGATGCAGGCATTGCTCCATCCTCTCCTGCGCGACCATTTCCAGCCCGCATTGCAGGCGCGTTTCCAGACGATCATTTATCGCCCGCTCGGCCCTGCCGCGATGCGTGTCATTGTGATGATGAAGCTGGAACAGGTTATTCGTCGCCTGCGTGAACACTACGGCATGGAAACCGAGGTGAGTGAAGACCTCTATGACCAGCTCACCAGTGTATGTTTGCTGCCTGAGAGCGGCGCGCGCAATATCGATAGCCTGCTCAATCAACAAATTTTACCAGTACTGAGCCAGCAGTTGCTGGCACATCAGGCCGCGCAGCAGAGACCTTTACATTTGAGACTGGGCTGGAATGACGATGAGGGTATTTCCCTTGAGTTTGACCTGGACACAGGAGACACCGCATGAACGCGCTCAGTTTTGACCACTCCCACCACAAATTAAAAATTCGAGGCCTGAGCAGCCCGCCTGATGTGCTCTCCTTTGAAGGCCGCGAGCACCTGAGCCAGCCATTCTGCTACGACATCCAGTTCACCAGCCGTGATAAAACCCTGGAGCCGGAAGCGGTGCTGATGCAGGACGGCGCGCTCAGCCTCTGCGCCCCGCCGGTTCAGGGGATGCC
>SMDE01000027.1 GCA_004346725.1 Phytobacter diazotrophicus
TTTAAAGGCACGATGAGGTCTCTTCTGATTTGTTAGCGCAACCAGTAGATCACACTTCATCGTGCCTTTCACTTTTTCTGGGGATTCCTCAGCCCTGTGGGAGAGGGCCGGGGTGAGGGCATCAGGCAGCTCTTATTTAAGCCGCATCCCCCTGCGACAACGGTGCCAGCGCCGCCGGGATCTTATTCAGCTCCTGCACCAGCGAGTCTTTGCTGATTTCGCTGATGGATTTCGCGCCGGTCAGGGTCATCGCCACCCGCATCTCTTTTTCGATCAGATTCAGCAGGTTTGTCACCCCGGCGCGGCCATGTGTCGCCAGCGCGTATAGATAAGCGCGGCCCAGCAGCACCGTATCTGCGCCCAGCGCAATCATCCGCACCACGTCCAGCCCGTTGCGAATACCGCTGTCCGCCAGAATTGCGATATCGCCTTTCACCGCATCGGCAATGGCGGGCAATGCTCGCGCGGAAGAGAGCACGCCATCAAGCTGACGCCCGCCGTGGTTCGACACCACAATCCCGTCTGCGCCAAAGCGCACCGCGTCCCGCGCATCTTCGGGATCGAGGATCCCTTTGATCACCATCGGGCCATCCCAAAACTCGCGGATCCATTCAAGGTCTTTCCAGGATATAGAGGGATCGAAATTGTTGGCCAGCCAGCCGATATAATCTTCAAGCCCGGTGGGTTTACCCAGGTAGGTCGAGATATTGCCTAAATCGTGCGGTCTGCCATGCAGACCCACATCCCACGCCCATTGTGGATGCGTCACTGCCTGCCAGTAGCGGCGCAATGCGGCGTTTTGTCCACTCATGCCGGAATGGGCATCGCGGTATCGCGCCCCGGGTGTGGGCATATCGACAGTAAAGACCAGCGTGGAACACCCCGCCGCTTTGGCGCGCTCCAGGGCGTTGCGCATAAATCCACGGTCGCGCAGAACATACAACTGAAACCACATCGGGCGCTTAATGGTCGGTGCTACCTCTTCAATCGGACAAACAGATACGGTCGATAAGGTAAACGGTATGCCTTTCGCATCCGCCGCGCCTGCCGCCTGGACTTCCCCCCGCCGCGCGTACATGCCGCATAATCCCACCGGGGCGAGCGCAACTGGCATAGACAGTTTCTCGCCAAAGAGGGTGGTCTCCGTGCTCAGCGCTGACATGTTTTTCAGCACCCGCTGGCGTAGAGCAACCTGACCCAAATCCTCCACGTTCCGACGCAGCGTGTATTCTGCATAGGCACCACCGTCAATGTAGTGGAACAGGAAGGGGGGCAGGATGCGTTGGGCGGCAGCGCGGTAGTCGCTGGCGGCGGAAATGATCATGCTGGGTCTCCAAAAGAATGCGGATGCCGTTCATTGGGCAGGCGAGTGATGCGCGCGCTGCGCGCCTGGTCTTCATCAAACTGACGAATCGTGGTGTGAACAAAACCAAGGTGCGCCATCATCGCTTCGCGGGCGCCATCGGCATCTCCGGCAAAAATGGCGTCCATAATTTCACGGTGCTGCACGGTGAGCTGCGTAAAGACCGGGGGAACCTGGTACATGCGCTGGCGGCTCTGTTTCACCGAGCTTTGCAGCAGGTCGAAAAAGCCGCGCATGGTTTGCAGCAGTACGATATTGTGCGACGCTTCGGCAATTGCCAGGTGAAAGCGGACGTCCGCTTGTGACGCAAGATCCGGGTCCTCGGCCAGGGTGGCCTCAAAGCACAGACGAATTTTTTCTTTCTCGATGGGTGTGGCGCGTAAGGCCGCATGCCAGGCGGTGCTGCCTTCAATGGCATGGCGCGCTTCAAGGATATCGAAGCTGTAATCCGGGTCATCTTCAAGCAGCGTTTTTAACGGCTGCACAATGTTCTGTTCCGACCATGCCTCATGCTGCCAGCGCACGAACGTGCCGCCGCCGTGGCGACTCAGCAAAACGCCTTCGCTGATGAGTTTTGCGATGGCTTCGCGCAGAGAGTTGCGCGACACGCCAAGTTGCAGGGCGAGCTGGCGCTCAGAGGGCAAACGCATGCCCGCCTCAAGCCCTTTTTCACGAATAAGCGTTCTGATTCGCCGGGCAACATCCTCAGAAAGCCGTTCAGCTATCGCGGTCATGGTCTGCTCCGTGTCAGTCAAATTCGGTGGGAAAGTGGTACTGCCAGTTAGCGGCAGCACAATGCCATTAGCACAAGGTTAATTGGCTGGTTTGTAATGGCAATGTTAATTTTATGTGATTTTGCGGGGTGTGAAGTGACGCGCATAAATGCGTGAAGTGGTAGGACCAATTGAAATCCATTCCATCAGGCTTTCTTGCTTGCCCGTTTGAACTTGGGTAGTGCTCAAACAAAACGCAGAGCGTTTTGAACGCCCTCAGGCGGCCTCGTAGGGATAAGCGAAGCGCAGAATCCTCACGTGCTCCGTGTACGCTCCGGTTTTTCCGCGCAGTCCAGGCTTAAACTTCCTGCGCCGATTACGCCTGGTGGGATGGATTTTTACGCAGAAAAAGGGCTCCCCTTCGGTGAAGAAGGGGAAGCGGGATCAGAAATCGGTTTTCGAGAAGCCTGTCATCTCTTTGAGGCCCATTTCGCGGCCCAGCGCGGTCATCGGGTGCACAACAATAATACCCCGCACGCTTTTTTTCAGCTTGCCCAGGTCGGCCTGCTCTTTTTTGGTGATGGCGCGCTTGAACGGCATGCTTACCAGCTTTTGTGCTTCTTTACTGAGTTTCTGGCTGTACTGGCCACGCAGACGTTCAATTTCAGTTTCGATAGTCGCTTTTTCTTTCTCCAGCTCCGCATATTTTTCGGCGGATTCCACCAGCGATAAACCGGCCTGCTGGTGACGGATAGCGTCCAGACGGTCACTCAGGCGTTTAATTTCGTTCTTTTCAACTTCTTTCATAGGAATGTATTTCTGCAGATTAAAATATAAGGATACCGCATTGCGGCGAACAACCCCAGAAAAGCACGGAAACACTAAAAGTATCCCGCATGCAGGTCCATCTTTGTTTTACGGTTGGGCAAAAAGGAGAGGAGAAAATGGCTAAATTAGGTGACTACACCCCACAAATCATCGATAAAGCGATCGATTTTATGGCTTCAAGCCAGGCGTTCCGTGAGTACCTGGCGCATCAGCATAAGAAAGACCGTGTTCCTGATGATATTCCCACAGATAAGGTCGATATGTACCGTGAAAGGCTGGAATATTATCGCCAGCTTTATCGGCCTGCATGTGTTCATGAAGAAGAGACAGAGTAAGCTTATTTCTGGAATGCTTTTTTCAGGCTGATTCGGGAAATCAACTCCGTCAGGGAAAGCACCATGGTTGAACGAACGACCTGCTGGTAACGCTGTTTTTGCATAGCAAACAGGTCGGGGTCGCTGGTATCAAAGGGCGGTGTTGCAGGCAGCGCCGCCACGCAGTGCAGTTCGCCAAACGGCCCCAGGATTTCATCATCCGTGAAGGCGTATTCAGTGCCGTCGTGATTCAGTTCTTCACGTAACGCCATCAACAATTCCGCATCTTCATACTCATGCCGACTGATTACGCCAAGCCCATAAATCAGTTTTAAGCGCACGGACAAATTGCCCAGCGGTCCATCTCCGTCAAGCAACGGCTCTACAGCATATTTCACTGCATAGTCGTCTTTGCGGAAGACCTGAAGCACCAGGATATTCACCGCCTCGGTCAATAACTCGACGGCGGCAATCAGAAAGCTTCGTACGGTTTTGCCAGCATTCAGACGCTCGAGCACACGGTTTTCGAAAGCCTGTGTTAGTTCCATTATTGCCTGCATATCTGACAATCTTGTTAACAGGCGCGGGATGTCCCGCGCCAAACTCGGCATCATGCCTTTGCGTTGTATGCGTTAACAGCTTCGGCTACCACGTCGCTTGCTGCGTCCAGACCGGAGATCTGCACCAGCGCGGCCTGTGGGCCTTTTTCTTCAATTAAGGTCGCTAATTCCTGCGCCTGCGGATCCTGTTCACTGCGGTAATGCATGGCAGCGGCGATACCTTTTACCAGGTTCGCGTGCGGTAAACCATATTCCAGCGTGCCGAGCAGCGGTTTGATCAGACGATCGCCTGCGCTCAGTTTACGCAGCGGCTGACGGCCTACGCGCTCAACATCATCTTTCAGGTATGGGTTCTCAAAACGACCAAGGATTTTTTCGATATACGCGGCGTGTTTGGCAGCATCGAAGCCGTAGCGCTTGATCAGAACCGCGCCACTCTCTTCCATTGCGCCTTTCACCACTGCACGGATGCTGTCATCCAGAATGGCGTCGCGAATGGTCTGATGACCGGTCTGTTGTCCAAGGTACGCGGTTATAGCATGCCCGGTGTTCAACGTGAAGAGCTTGCGCTCAACAAACGCCATCAGATTGTCGGTTAATTCCATGCCTGGAATGTTTGGCAGGTCGCCAACAAATTGGGTTTTATCAACAATCCACTCGCTAAAGGTTTCTACGGTCACTTCCAGCGGATCGTTAGTTGCAGATTCAGAAGGCGGAACAATGCGGTCCACTGCGGAATCAACGAAGCCGACATGGGCTTCAACCCACGCTTTATCTTCTGCTGCCAGCGCATTGAACACATGGCCCTTTAACTGAGAGGTGCCGCGCACCATGTTCTCACAGGCGATGATATTCAGCGGGGCTTCTACGCCCTGCGCCTTACGTTTTGCCAGGCCTTTGGCGATGGCCGGGGCGATACGCTCCAGAACCACCGGACCAACGGCGGTTGTCACCAGATCAACAGAGGCAATCAGATCAACCACATCGTCGCCGATGCTGCTCACCGCATTGACGCCGGAAACGGTGTCTACCTGCTCTTTTTCACCAACAACGTGAACCTGATAGCTATGACGGGCATTAAGGGCGTCGAGAACCACCTGATTAACATCGGCGAATGTCAGCGTAATCCCCGCGTCAGCCAGCAGTTTGCCGATGAAGCCACGTCCGATATTACCTGCGCCAAAATGTAATGCTTTCATAGAATTAACCTTAATCAATGTTTTTACCCGAGAGGGCTGGGGTGAGGAACCACATGAAATTATCCTCACCCTAACCCTCTCCCTGAGGGAGAGGGGAGGTGTCTCCCGGATGCGCTTCGCTTATCCGGGACCAGGGTTACGCTTTCAGCAGCGCCAACACTTCTTCAACGCTGTTGGTATTTGCCAGACGCTCGATAACGGTTTCATCATCCAGTGCGTTGGTCAGGCTGGTAATCACCTGAATGTGCTCGTTATTGCGCGCAGCGATACCGATAACCAGACGGGCGATGTCATCCTCTTCTTCACCGAAGCGCACGCCTTGCGGGTACTGGCAGAATACTACGCCGGTTTTCAGCACGCGATCTTTCGCTTCAACGGTGCCGTGCGGTACCGCGATGGACTCACCCAGGTAAGTCGGGGTCAGTTTTTCGCGTTCCAGCATCGCTTCAACGTATTCCGGCTGAACATAACCGCCTTTCACCAGTTGTTCGCCGGCAAAACGGATAGCTTCTTCTTTGTTACTGGCTGTACGACCCAGGAACACATTGTCTGCGCCCAGCTTGAACAGGTTGCTGTCGCCAGCGTCAAAGCTATCCTGCAAGCTGGTCTGAACCTTTACGCTGTTGTCCACGTGGCGCTGTGCGGCAACCAGGCGTTCAGTCAGGTTGGTGTACAGGCCGCTGTCCAGGAAGTTGGTCAGCGAAATGTGCTGTGCCTGAGGAGCCTGACGCATAGCGCGCTCGGTCAGGTCACGGTGCGTAATCACCAGGTCAACGTCAGACGGCAGGCTGTTGATAGCGCTGTTGGTCACAGAGATGTTGGTCAGACCGGCATCCTGAACTTTCTTACGCAACACACCGGCACCCATTGCGCTGGAGCCCATACCGGCATCACACGCAACGATGATTTTACGAACGTGGCTCAGGTCGTTGGTCACGTCGCCAGCGGCCAGCGGGGTAGCGCCTTTAGACTGTGCTTTCATGTCCTGTACACGACGGGTAGCCGCTTCGATATCGTCATCTTCTTCTTTCACTTTGCTGGTTTTCAGCAGAATCGCGGAGATAACGAAGGAGACGATCAGCGCAGCAAAGATAGCCACGAGGTTCGCGAAGTAAGTGCCTTTCGGCGTCATTGCCAGTACGGCCAGGATGGAACCCGGAGAAGCCGGAGAAACCAGGCCGCCGTTCAGCACGCTCAGCGTGAACACGCCAGTCATACCGCCGAGGATTACCGCCAGCAGCAGACGTGGGTTCATCAGCACGTACGGGAAGTAAATTTCGTGGATACCGCCCAGGAAGTGGATGATAGCCGCGCCGCCAGCAGACTGACGAGCACTACCACGACCAAAGAACATGTACGCCAGCAGAACGCCCATCCCCGGACCCGGGTTGGCTTCGATCAGGAAGAAGATAGACTTGCCGAGGTCATGAGACTGCTGAATACCCAGCGGCGAGAAGATACCGTGGTTGATGGCGTTGTTGAGGAACAGGATTTTCGCCGGTTCAACAAAGATAGACGCCAGCGGCAGCATGTCGTGCGCCACCATGAAGTTAACGCCAGCAGCCAGGCCTTTGGACAGAACTTCAACCGCAGGGCCGATGCCTTTAAACGCCAGCAGTGCCAGAATCATACCGATGATGCCAGCGGAGAAGTTATTCACCAGCATTTCGAAACCGGATTTGATCTTACCGTCTACAGCGGCGTCGAATTTCTTGATGCACAGACCGCCCAGAGGACCGGCAACCATTGCACCAAGGAACATCGGCATATCAGCACCGACGATAACACCCATGGTGGTGATTGCACCTACCACACCACCACGATCGCCACCCACCAGACGACCACCGGTAAAACCGATCAGCAGCGGCAGCAGGAAAGTAATCATTGGGCCGACGAGTTTCGCCAGCGTTTCGTTTGGTAACCATCCTGTAGGAATAAACAATGCGGTAATAATACCCCACGCGATAAACGCGCCGATATTGGGCATTACCATGTTGCTGAGGAAGCGACCAAAGCTTTGCACTCTGATCTTGATATCGGATGACATAAAACACCCCTTCTTATGTTTGCTATCTCACAGGCCGGAAGCCCGAGGTTTTGTTGTTAACGTGGCGGCAGAGGTAGCCGGACCCATGATCTGTGCTGCGAAATCTCGCACCGAATCGATGAACTGTCCAGATGGTGCTAATTTGTGTGATAAAGATCACGTTAATGCAGGGGGTGCACCATCCAATGAAGTGATCTTCGTCACAAAAATTATGTGTAAAAAAAGAACAAAGGCTAAAATTTCACCGCCATGCGCCTGTTAATGTGATGTTAATCACAATTGTTAGAGGTGAGTTTGTTGTTTGTTTGTGATCTAAATCACAAGATATTTTTGCCAGGAGTTTTCCGAGTGTGATCGCTCGCAAATTGTGGTTTTTCCTGGCCTGAGCCACTGTAATTCCCTTTCACTTTTCGCGTGGCTGCGAAGGCAAGACGTAACGCACTATAGTCAGAGCAGTTTTCACATTTATGAAATGGTCAGCGCGCGCTTTGGTCGGGTAGTACATACTTACTGTTTTGTTGGCGAAGAGGAGAAGGCAATGAAACTTATCGGCAGCTATACCAGCCCTTTTGTACGAAAAATATCGGTCATCCTGCTCGAGAAGGGCATCACCTTCGAATTTGTGAATGAACAACCCTACAACGCTATTAACGGCGTGGCGCATTACAACCCGTTGGGAAAAGTACCGGCCCTGGTAACCGATGACGGTGAAGTGTGGTACGACTCGCCGATCATTGCCGAATATATCGACCTGTTGGGTATCGCTCCGGCCATGCTGCCTGCCGATCCCAAAGCCGCGCTGAAAATTCGTCAGATTGAAGCGCTGGCGGACGGTATCATGGATGCGGCGCTGGTTTCCGTGCGTGAGCAGGCGCGTCCGGTGGCCCAGCAATCGGAAACGGAGCTCTTACGCCAGCGCGAAAAAATCAATCGCGGCCTCGACACCCTGGAGAGCTATATCAACGAAGGGGCATTACGCGTTGATGAGATGAACCTCGCCACTATCGCCATTGCCTGCGCCATTAGCTATCTCAATTTCCGCCGTGTCTCCCCTGGCTGGTGTGTGGATCGTCCGCAATTGGTAAAAATGGTGGAAAATCTCTTTCAGCGTGAAAGCTTTGCGCGCACAGAACCGCCAAAGGATTGACGCCCGTTATGTCAGGCTGAACCAAGTCGCTGTACAATCCCCCTCATGTCGAATCCCTCTCCCATCGGGAGGGGGCAACCCTCAGCCAGGCCATTTCATGACAACGGAAAATCACTCGCTTTACAGCCAGATCCCCTCAATCGATCGCCTGTTACGTGATGAGGCGTTCACTCTGTTACTGACCGAATTTGGGCACAACCGTGTGGCGCAGACGCTGCGTCAGTTGCAGGACGAAGCCCGTGATGACATCCGCCTGCGCCAGGCACTGCCCGTCTGGTGTAATGACTGGGCAGAAGCAACGTACCAGCGCTTGTTGGATGAAAATGCCAGCGCGCTGCGCCCGGTTATCAACCTGACGGGCACCGTGTTACACACCAATCTTGGGCGCGCGTTACAGGCGCAAGCGGCGATCGACGCCGTCGCGCAGGTGATGCGTTCATCCGTGACGCTGGAGTATTCGCTGGATGACGCCGGGCGCGGCCACCGCGACCAGGCGCTCGCCGATATCCTCTGCCGTCTGACGGGCGCGGAGGATGCCTGCATCGTCAATAACAATGCAGCGGCGGTTCTTCTAATGCTGGCGGCAACGGCCAGTGGTAAAGAGGTGGTGGTCTCTCGTGGCGAGCTGGTGGAGATCGGCGGCGCGTTTCGTATTCCGGATGTCATGCGCCAGGCGGGCTGCTTTCTGCATGAAGTCGGCACCACCAATCGCACCCATGCGAAAGATTATCGTGAGGCGGTCAACGACAATACCGCGCTGCTGATGAAGGTTCATACCAGCAACTATCACATTGAAGGCTTTACCAAAACGGTAGACGAAGCGGAGCTGGTGACGCTCGGTGATGAGTTAAATGTGCCGGTGATTGCGGATTTAGGCAGCGGCTCGCTGGTGGATTTAAGTCTCTATGGTTTGCCAAAAGAGCCGATGCCGCAGGAACTGATTGCCGCAGGCGTGAGTCTGGTGAGTTTTTCCGGCGATAAACTGCTTGGCGGCCCGCAGGCGGGCATCATTGTGGGGAAAAAAGCGCTGATCGCGCAGTTGCAGCGCCACCCGCTCAAGCGTGCGCTGCGGGCAGATAAAATGACGCTGGCTGCACTGGAAGCGACGCTGCGTCTGTATCTGCACCCGGAAAAGCTGCGGGACAATTTACCCACCCTGCGTTTGCTGACGCGAAAACCAGACGAGATTCGCCAGCAAGCGTTGCGCCTTGCCGGGGTGCTTGCCGACCATTACGATGCGTTTGACCTGCGTGTGGAAGCGTGTTTATCGCAAATCGGCAGCGGTTCCCTGCCGGTGGACAGGCTGCCCAGCGCCGCGCTGACTTTTACCCCGCGTGACGGCAGCGGGCGTCGCCTGGAAGCGCTCGCGGCATCCTGGCGTAACCTGCCAGAGCCGGTGCTGGGGCGGATCTCTGATGGCCGCTTATGGCTGGATTTACGCTGTCTTGAGAATGAACCCCGATTTCTGGAGATGTTGTTGAAATGATTATTGCCACCGCCGGGCACGTCGACCACGGCAAAACGACATTACTACAGGCCATTACCGGCGTGAATGCTGACCGTTTGCCGGAAGAGAAAGCGCGCGGTATGACCATCGATCTTGGCTATGCCTACTGGCCGCAGCCGGATGGCAGCGTGCCAGGCTTTATTGATGTACCGGGCCACGAGAAGTTTCTGTCCAATATGCTCGCAGGTGTGGGCGGTATCGACCATGCGCTGCTGGTGGTGGCCTGCGACGATGGCGTGATGGCGCAAACCCGCGAGCATCTGGCTATTTTGCAACTCACCGGTAACCCGGCGCTGACTGTTGCGCTGACCAAAGCCGATCGCGTGGATGAGGCGCGTATTGATGCCGTCCGCCACGAGGTACTGGCGACGTTAAACGACTTTGGCTGGAAAGAGGCGGCGCTGTTTGTGACGGCGGCAACCGAAGCGCGTGGCATTGACGAACTGCGCGCGCACCTGCTGCAACTGCCTGCGCGTGCGCATCCGCAGCATCAACGTTTTCGCCTGGCGCTCGACCGGGCGTTTACGGTGAAAGGGGCGGGGCTGGTGGTGACCGGAACCGCGCTGTCGGGTGAAGTGCGCGTGGGCGATACGCTGTGGCTCACCGGGGTGAATAAGCCGATGCGCGTGCGCGGATTGCATGCCCAAAATCAGCCGACCGAGCGGGCGTATGCCGGGCAACGCATCGCCCTGAATATCGCCGGTGATGCGGAAAAAGAGGCCCTGACCCGTGGGGACTGGCTGCTTTCCGTCACGCCGCCCGAACCTTCGGAGCGTGTCATTGTGGCGCTGCAAACCCATACGCCGTTGACCCAGTGGCAACCGCTGCATATTCACCACGCTGCGAGTCATATCACCGGGCGCGTATCATTGCTGGATAACAACCTGGCGGAGCTGGTGCTCGATACGCCGTTATGGCTGGCAGACAACGACAGACTGGTGCTGCGGGACATTTCCGCGCGTGAAACGCTGGCAGGCGCTCGCGTGGTGGCGTTGCACCCACCGCGTCGCGGCAAGCGCAAACCGGAATATCAGCAGTGGCTTGGCGCACTGGCGGCAACAGAAAGCGATGCGCAGGCGCTGGCCGTGCATCTGCAACGCGGGGCGGTGAACCTTCCGGCCTTTGCCTGGGCGCGGCAGTTGAACGATGCCGGGCTTGAGGCGTTGGTGAGCGAACCTGGGTTTATTCGTGCGGGAGACAACCTGCTCAGTGCGCCCGTGGCCGCAGGCTGGCAGCGTAAATTGCTCGCGACGCTTGCCCAATATCACGATCAGCATGCGGATGAACCCGGTCCTGGACGCGAGCGTTTACGGCGTATGGCGCTGCCGATGGAAGATGAAGCGCTGGTGCTGACGCTGATTGAGCAAATGCGCGACAGCGGCGAGATCCACAGCCACCACGGCTGGCTGCATCTGCCGGATCATAAAGCAGGCTTTACCGACGAGCAGGCCGCCATCTGGCAGCGTGCCGAGCCGTTGTTCGGCGACGAACCCTGGTGGGTGCGTGATTTAGCGCGTGAGACGGGCGCGGATGAGCAGGCGATGCGCAGCGTGTTGCGCCAGGCGGCACAACAAGGGCTGATAACGGCGATCGTCAAAGATCGTTATTACCGCAACGATCGGATTGTCGCTTTCGCCAGTATGATCCGCGACCGCGATCCGATTCACGGTTCGACCAGCGCAGCGGATTTCCGCGACACCCTTAATGTCGGGCGTAAGCTGGCGATTCAGATCCTGGAATACTTCGACCGCATCGGTTTTACCCGCCGTCGCGGTAATGACCACGTGCTGCGCGATAAAGCGCTGTTTACGAAATAGCCTGAACCCCGGGTGCTGCGCTTACCGGGGCTACGGGGATTGTAAAGGGGAACGCGGTGTTCCCCTTTACCCGTTCACGTGTTCAGGAGGTCCATTTCGCTATGAACATAAAGGGAACGGAACCCTCCACCTGAGCCGCATATTCCCCTCACCCCAACCCTCTCCCCGGGGGAGAGGGAGAAAACCGGGTGTAGATACTGTGAACGTCTTCAACCTTGTTAACCATGGCTGACTCGTTTTCCCGCATGACAACCACAGCGACATCTTTGTGCCTCCCTGGCGCAGAGCGTGCAGCGAGGGGGTTGAGTCCCCGCTGA
>SMDE01000028.1 GCA_004346725.1 Phytobacter diazotrophicus
AGAGCAGTGCAACGCGGCTTTCGCTCACCGTTGCGAGGTGGCGTATATTACGCTTTCCTCTTTCAGAGTCAAGCGTTTATTTTCGCTTTTCTCTGTCGGGACTCTCAGGAGAACCCCGTTGACCCGGCGGCTTGTTTGCCGTTGTTCCGTGTCAGTGGAGGCGCATTATAGGGAGTTCTTAGGAAGTGACAAGTATAAAATTCAAAAAAAATATCGTTTGCTCACTTTCCAGGCAAAACAGATATTGAGAGGCAATTCTTGCCTGGTTTTTAAACAAAAACGAGCCCCTGGAGGCTCGTTTTTGCTGTTTTGTGACTTACTGCACTGCCACAATCCGATCATCTTTCACAACTAATTGAATTGTTTTGCCCGGTAAAAGTTCGCCAGACAAAATTTGCTGCGCCAGCGGGTTTTCAATCTGCTGCTGAATTGCACGTTTCAAAGGCCGTGCACCATACACCGGATCAAAACCATTCTCGCTCAGCAGTTTCAACGCTTCATCGGAAAGGTTGACTTCATACCCACGCTCTTCCAGGCGTTTGTACAAACGCTGCAACTGGATTTGAGCAATAGAAGCAATGTGTTTTTCACCAAGCGGATGAAACACAACCACTTCATCTATACGGTTGATGAATTCCGGACGGAAGCTATGGCTGACCACACCTAACACCAGCTCTTTCATATGGCCGTAATCCAGTTCGCCAAACCGCTCCTGAATTAAATCCGACCCAAGGTTAGAGGTCATGATGACCACCGTGTTACGGAAGTCTACCGTTCTCCCCTGCCCGTCGGTCAGGCGGCCATCATCCAATACCTGCAATAGGATGTTAAATACATCCGGATGCGCTTTCTCGATCTCATCAAGCAAGATGACGGAATAAGGACGGCGGCGGACCGCCTCGGTCAGATATCCCCCCTCTTCATATCCGACATATCCCGGAGGAGCACCGACGAGACGCGATACCGAGTGTTTCTCCATAAACTCAGACATATCGATACGCACCATGGCGTCATCACTATCAAACATAAAGTTAGCCAGCGATTTGCACAGTTCGGTTTTCCCTACCCCGGTCGGCCCAAGGAATAAGAAGGAACCAATCGGCCGATTCGGATCGGACAGCCCGGCGCGGCTACGGCGGATGGCATTCGATACAGCTTCAACAGCTTCATCCTGGCCAATCACACGCTGATGCAGCTCTTGCTCCATACGCAGCAGTTTGTCGCGTTCACCTTCCATCATTCTGGAAACCGGAATACCGGTCCAGCGCGCCAACACTTCGGCAATTTCTGCATCCGTCACTTTATTACGTAACAGACGCATCGTTTTACCTTCAGACTGAGTGGCCGCTTCCAGTTGTTTTTCCAGTTCCGGGATCTTGCCGTATTGCAGTTCAGACATCCGCGCCAGGTCACCAACACGACGCGCTTGCTCAATAGCAATTTTTGCCTGCTCAAGTTCGGCCTTTATCGACTGAGTACCGGAAAGCGAGGCTTTCTCAGCCTTCCACTCTTCTTCTAATGTGGAATACTGCCGTTCTTTATCTGAAAGCTCGTCGTTGAGCATCTCCAGACGTTTTTTACTGGCATCATCCGATTCTTTCAGCAACGCCTGCTGTTCAAGTTTGAGCTGGATAATACGGCGATCGAGTCTGTCCAGTTCTTCAGGCTTAGAGTCGATCTGCATACGAATGCTGGACGCTGCTTCGTCGATCAGGTCAATCGCTTTATCCGGCAACTGGCGATCAGCAATATAGCGGTGCGACAAAGTTGCAGCCGCTACGATAGCCGGGTCAGTGATCTGCACGTGATGATGCAGCTCGTAGCGTTCTTTCAGGCCACGCAGGATCGCGATCGTGTCTTCAACAGAAGGCTCAGCAACAAACACTTTCTGGAAGCGACGTTCCAGTGCCGCGTCTTTTTCGATGTACTGGCGATACTCATCAAGCGTCGTGGCCCCCACGCAGTGAAGCTCACCACGTGCCAGCGCCGGTTTCAGCATGTTCCCGGCGTCCATGGCACCGTCTGCTTTCCCCGCTCCCACCATAGTGTGCAACTCGTCGATAAAGAGAATAACGTTACCTTCCTGTTTGGAGAGGTCGTTAAGCACACCTTTTAAGCGCTCTTCAAATTCACCACGGTATTTCGCCCCGGCCACCAGCGACCCCATGTCCAGTGCCAGTACCCGACGGCCTTTTAAACCTTCCGGGACTTCACCGTTAACAATACGCTGTGCCAGCCCTTCAACAATGGCGGTTTTACCAACACCAGGTTCACCAATAAGAACAGGGTTGTTTTTGGTACGACGCTGCAGTACCTGGATGGTACGGCGAATTTCTTCATCACGCCCGATAACCGGATCGAGCTTGCCTTGTTCAGCCCGCTCAGTCAGATCGACCGTGTATTTTTTCAAGGCCTGACGTTGGTCTTCGGCCCCTTGATCGTTCACGTTGTCACCTCCACGCATTTGATCAATTGCCTGAGTCACATTTGCCGTCGTCGCACCGGCTGATTTCAGCAGGTCGGCAAGCGAGCCGCGTGATTCAAGCGCCGCCAGAATAAAAAGCTCTGACGAAATAAAGTTGTCCCCTCGTTTCTGCGCCAGCTTGTCGCAGAGATTCAGTACTCGCATGAGGTCTTGCGAAGGCTGCACATCGCCGCCGGTGCCCTCCACCTGCGGCAAACGGCTTAACGCCTGCTCAATAGCCGTACGCAATTGCCCGGCGTTCACGCCAGCAGAGGTTAATAAAGGACGTACCGATCCCCCTTCCTGATTCAGCAAGGCGCTCATTAAATGAAGAGGTTCGATGAATTGGTTGTCGTGCCCCAGTGCAAGCGACTGGGCATCGGCAAGAGCAAGCTGGAATTTATTGGTAAGACGATCCAGACGCATAACTCCCCCCATAACAGGTCAAAATTGCTACTGGAGATTAAATGAGGTCATCCCTCAATTATTCAAGGTGAATGACCTGAATTATGCGAAAAGAAAGTTACACGTGCCGGATCGTCTTGATTCGATAGGTTATATCAGCCAAATGAAACTTGCCATACGGCCTGTGTTTTTGTCCCGACGATATGAGAAAAAATCATCCTTTTGGCTGAAAGTGCAACGATCGCCGCCGAAGACTTGCGTCACGCCGACGCTTGCCAGGCGCTGACGCGCAAGGGTGTAGATATCCGCGTAATATTTTTCCCCTGCCGGGCGAAACGCACTGTCTGCAATAGACTGCACTGCCATAAAAGCATCGCGCACTTCCGGGCCAACCTCGAAAGCATCGGGCCCAATAGCCGGTCCCAGCCAGGCAAGAATATTTTCGGGTTTATCAGCGAAGCAGTTCACGGTCTCTTCCAGTACACCCGCACAAAGCCCACGCCATCCCGCGTGAGCCGCTGCCACTTCTGTACCCGCGCGATTGCAAAAAAGTACGGGCAGACAGTCCGCGGTCATTACGGCACAAACTGTCCCTGGTGAATTGCTGTACGAGGCATCGGCACGCTTGCTGGCATATGGTTCACCGGTAAGTTTAAGGACATCCTTACCGTGCACCTGTTCAAGCCATACCGGTTTTGACGGAAGATTTCCCGCCATAAACGCCCGCTTACGGTTCTCTTCAACATGTGTCAGGTCGTCACCGCAGTGCGCCCCCAGGTTGAGCGAATCGTAAGGTGGCAGGCTCACGCCGCCGATACGTGTAGAGCTACATGCCGCTACGCCTGAGGGGAGCGGCCAGTCAGGGACAATCAGTTTGGTCATAACCAGGCCACATCATCCTTATGGGTTTCGAAGTCGGCACGCATGGCGTCAATCAGGTCAATCATGTCCTGCGGGATTGGCGCATGCCATTCCATCTCAATGCCAGTGATTGGATGGTACAGGCGCAGCATCGTTGCATGCAGCGCTTGTCTATCGAACTTACGCAGCGCGGCAATAAATTCATCCGACGCACCTTTTGGCGGACGCGGGCGACCACCGTAGAGCTGGTCACCGACCAACGGATGCGTGATGTGCGCCATATGAACGCGGATCTGGTGGGTACGCCCCGTTTCCAGACGCAAACGCAGGCGCGTGTGAATACGGAAATGTTCCATGATGCGATAGTGCGTCACCGCAGGTTTACCCATCGGGTGTACAGACATATGCGTACGTTTGGTCGGGTGGCGACTAATAGGCTCTTCAACCGTACCGCCTGATGTCATATGACCAATCGCCACTGCTTCATATTCACGAGTTATCTCACGCAGTTGCAAAGATTCCACCAGGCGCGTCTGTGCCGGGACTGTTTTTGCCACCACCATCAGACCGGTCGTGTCTTTGTCCAGACGGTGAACAATCCCGGCGCGCGGAACATCCGCGATAGGGGGATAATAATGCAATAACGCATTGAGCACTGTCCCGTCGGGGTTGCCAGCGCCCGGGTGAACCACTAAATCACGCGGTTTGTTAATAACAATAATGTCGTCATCTTCATAGACAATATTAAGCGGGATATCCTGCGGTTCGAAACGCGCCTCTTCTTCTATCTCAGCGTTGATAGCAACGCTTTCTCCACCCAACACTTTTTCTTTGGGTTTGTCACACATTTTACCGTTGACCAGTACTTTCTGGTCGAGAATCCATTCTTTTATACGCGAACGCGAATAATCCGGGAACAATTCGGCCAAAGCCTGATCTAAGCGTTGACCGAGTTGATTTTCGGTAACCGTTGCGGTGAGTTGTACTCGTTGTGCCATATACAGCTTCTTCGTTAACGTTGGGTTTTACGGCTTTGCCGTTTAATATAGTGTGCTATTGTAGCTGGTCTTAGTCGGGAGCAGGAAAGACAATCTCCCGCATACACATTCTGAGGAAAGTCTAATCGTCATGACGCGCATGAAATATCTGGTGGCAGCCGCCACGTTGAGCCTGGCTTTGGCGGGTTGCTCCGGTTCAAAGGAAGTGGTGCCTGATAATCCGCCAAATGAAATCTACGCGACTGCCCAGCAAAAACTGCAAGACGGTAACTGGAAGGCAGCCATAACGCAACTGGAAGCGTTGGATAACCGTTATCCGTTTGGACCTTACTCGCAGCAGGTGCAGCTGGATCTGATCTACGCTTATTACAAAAATGCCGATCTTCCGCTGGCTCAGGCCGCAATCGACCGTTTCATACGTCTGAACCCAACCCATCCTAACATTGATTATGTCATGTATATGCGTGGTCTGACTAATATGGCGTTAGATGACAGCGCTCTGCAGGGTTTCTTTGGCGTTGATCGCAGCGATCGCGATCCGCAACATGCGCGTGAAGCATTTAAAGATTTCTCTAAATTGGTTCGTGGCTACCCGCGTAGTCAATACGTTACCGATGCAACCAAACGTCTGGTTTTCCTGAAAGACCGCCTCGCGAAGTATGAGTACTCTGTGGCGGAGTACTACACCAAACGCGGCGCATGGGTCGCAGTGGTGAATCGTGTTGAAGGTATGATGCGTGACTTCCCGGATACCAAAGCAACGCGCGATGCGCTGCCGCTGATGGAAAATGCTTATCGTGAAATGCAGATGACCGCTCAGGCCGATAAAGTGGCAAAAATTATTGCCAGCAATGGTTCCAGTAGTTGAGTCATTCCAAAACGCAAAACGGCAGCCACGAGCTGCCGTTTTTTATGCCTGCAAGGCAGAGCTGAAGCGGTTTAGCTTCAAGTCATCCTATCAACTATGACGGGTATTCCGGCCTTCGACAAGTAATATTTGCCCTCTTCCTGTCCTGCCTCACAAAACATCTCCCTTGACAAAAAGTGACAAAATAATGTGATTTAAATCACACATTTTGACATTGGTCGAGGTATGCTGGAATCACCAAGACGGAAAGACAAGAGGTAAAATTTATGACAGTGAACATTACCAGCAAACAAATGGAAATCACCCCAGCAATTCGCCAACATGTCGCAGACCGTCTCGCCAAACTGGAAAAATGGCAAACACATCTTATTAATCCACATATCATCCTGTCGAAAGAACCGCAGGGCTTCATTGCAGATGCCACTATTAATACGCCAAACGGACATCTGGTCGCCAGCGCAAAACACGAAGATATGTATACCGCTATTAACGATTTGATCAACAAGCTGGAACGGCAGCTCAATAAAGTGCAGCACAAGGGTGAAGCGCGTCGCGCCACTACCTCGGTGAAAGACGCGGACTTCGTTGAAGAAGAATAACCTCACAGCATTGAGTTAATAAATATCCTCCGGCATAGCCGGAGGTTTTTCAGATGCGCCTGTAAGGCTCTGTTACCAGCCGCGCCCTAACAGGCGCATACGATCTGACAT
>SMDE01000029.1:1229-4015 GCA_004346725.1 Phytobacter diazotrophicus
ATGAGGCGAACCGGGGGAACTGAAACATCTAAGTACCCCGAGGAAAAGAAATCAACCGAGATTCCCCCAGTAGCGGCGAGCGAACGGGGAGCAGCCCAGAGCCTGAATCAGCTTGTGTGTTAGTGGAAGCGTCTGGAAAGTCGCGCGATACAGGGTGACAGCCCCGTACACGAAAGCACACAGGTTGTGAGCTCGATGAGTAGGGCGGGACACGTGGTATCCTGTCTGAATATGGGGGGACCATCCTCCAAGGCTAAATACTCCTGACTGACCGATAGTGAACCAGTACCGTGAGGGAAAGGCGAAAAGAACCCCGGCGAGGGGAGTGAAAAAGAACCTGAAACCGTGTACGTACAAGCAGTGGGAGCCTCTTAATGGGGTGACTGCGTACCTTTTGTATAATGGGTCAGCGACTTATATTCTGTAGCAAGGTTAACCGAATAGGGGAGCCGAAGGGAAACCGAGTCTTAACTGGGCGTTAAGTTGCAGGGTATAGACCCGAAACCCGGTGATCTAGCCATGGGCAGGTTGAAGGTTGGGTAACACTAACTGGAGGACCGAACCGACTAATGTTGAAAAATTAGCGGATGACTTGTGGCTGGGGGTGAAAGGCCAATCAAACCGGGAGATAGCTGGTTCTCCCCGAAAGCTATTTAGGTAGCGCCTCGTGAATTCATCTCCGGGGGTAGAGCACTGTTTCGGCTAGGGGGCCATCCCGGCTTACCAACCCGATGCAAACTACGAATACCGGAGAATGTTATCACGGGAGACACACGGCGGGTGCTAACGTCCGTCGTGAAGAGGGAAACAACCCAGACCGCCAGCTAAGGTCCCAAAGTCATGGTTAAGTGGGAAACGATGTGGGAAGGCACAGACAGCCAGGATGTTGGCTTAGAAGCAGCCATCATTTAAAGAAAGCGTAATAGCTCACTGGTCGAGTCGGCCTGCGCGGAAGATGTAACGGGGCTAAACCATGCACCGAAGCTGCGGCAGCGACACTAAGTGTTGTTGGGTAGGGGAGCGTTCTGTAAGCCTGCGAAGGTGTGCTGTGAGGCATGCTGGAGGTATCAGAAGTGCGAATGCTGACATAAGTAACGATAAAGCGGGTGAAAAGCCCGCTCGCCGGAAGACCAAGGGTTCCTGTCCAACGTTAATCGGGGCAGGGTGAGTCGACCCCTAAGGCGAGGCCGAAAGGCGTAGTCGATGGGAAACAGGTTAATATTCCTGTACTTGGTGTTACTGCGAAGGGGGGACGGAGAAGGCTATGTTAGCCGGGCGACGGTTGTCCCGGTTTAAGCATGTAGGCTGGTTATCCAGGCAAATCCGGATAATCAAGGCTGAGGTGTGATGACGAGTCACTACGGTGATGAAGTAACAAATGCCCTGCTTCCAGGAAAAGCCTCTAAGCATCAGGTAACACGAAATCGTACCCCAAACCGACACAGGTGGTCAGGTAGAGAATACCAAGGCGCTTGAGAGAACTCGGGTGAAGGAACTAGGCAAAATGGTGCCGTAACTTCGGGAGAAGGCACGCTGATATGTAGGTGAAGCCCCTGCGGGTGGAGCTGAAATCAGTCGAAGATACCAGCTGGCTGCAACTGTTTATTAAAAACACAGCACTGTGCAAACACGAAAGTGGACGTATACGGTGTGACGCCTGCCCGGTGCCGGAAGGTTAATTGATGGGGTTATCCGTAAGGAGAAGCTCTTGATCGAAGCCCCGGTAAACGGCGGCCGTAACTATAACGGTCCTAAGGTAGCGAAATTCCTTGTCGGGTAAGTTCCGACCTGCACGAATGGCGTAATGATGGCCAGGCTGTCTCCACCCGAGACTCAGTGAAATTGAACTCGCTGTGAAGATGCAGTGTACCCGCGGCAAGACGGAAAGACCCCGTGAACCTTTACTATAGCTTGACACTGAACATTGAGCCTTGATGTGTAGGATAGGTGGGAGGCTTTGAAGCGTGGACGCCAGTCTGCGTGGAGCCAACCTTGAAATACCACCCTTTAATGTTTGATGTTCTAACGTGGACCCGTGATCCGGGTTGCGGACAGTGTCTGGTGGGTAGTTTGACTGGGGCGGTCTCCTCCCAAAGAGTAACGGAGGAGCACGAAGGTTGGCTAATCCTGGTCGGACATCAGGAGGTTAGTGCAATGGCATAAGCCAGCTTGACTGCGAGCGTGACGGCGCGAGCAGGTGCGAAAGCAGGTCATAGTGATCCGGTGGTTCTGAATGGAAGGGCCATCGCTCAACGGATAAAAGGTACTCCGGGGATAACAGGCTGATACCGCCCAAGAGTTCATATCGACGGCGGTGTTTGGCACCTCGATGTCGGCTCATCACATCCTGGGGCTGAAGTAGGTCCCAAGGGTATGGCTGTTCGCCATTTAAAGTGGTACGCGAGCTGGGTTTAGAACGTCGTGAGACAGTTCGGTCCCTATCTGCCGTGGGCGCTGGAGAATTGAGGGGGGCTGCTCCTAGTACGAGAGGACCGGAGTGGACGCATCACTGGTGTTCGGGTTGTCATGCCAATGGCACTGCCCGGTAGCTACATGCGGAAGAGATAAGTGCTGAAAGCATCTAAGCACGAAACTTGCCCCGAGATGAGTTCTCCCTTGGACTTTAAGTCCACTAAAGGAACGTTGAAGACGACGACGTTGATAGGCCGGGTGTGTAAGCGCAGCGATGCGTTGAGCTAACCGGTACTAATGAACCGTGAGGCTTAACCTTACAACGCCGAAGATGTTTTGGCGGATTGAGAGAATTTTCAGCTTAGATACAGATT
>SMDE01000030.1 GCA_004346725.1 Phytobacter diazotrophicus
CAACGGCCCGAAGGGTGAATCACAACGTGATTCATAAACTGCCAGGCATCAGACAAGTAAGAAGCCCATCCTCACGGATGGGCTTTTTGCGTTTTTATCCCTCAAGAAACCTCCCATATAACCACAAGCGCTCACTTTGCATATGCGGTAAACTAGCCGGGTTTTTGCATCAGGACAGCGTCTATGAACCACTCCCTTAAGCCCTGGAATACCTTCGGCATTGATCACAATGCAAATAAAATAATACGTGCTGAAAGCGTGCAGCAACTACTTGAAGCGTGGCAGGAATCCATACGTAATGAACAGCCCGTATTGATGCTGGGTGAGGGCAGTAATGTTCTTTTCCTGGAAGATTTCACAGGTACGGTCATTATTAACCGCATCCTGGGTATTGAAACTGAGGAAAGCGCCGAGGCCTGGCATGTACATGTTGGTGCGGGAGAAAACTGGCATCAACTCGTACAATTTACACTCTCGCATGGAATGCCCGGTCTGGAAAACCTTGCGTTGATCCCCGGTTGTGTTGGTTCATCGCCTATCCAGAATATCGGCGCATACGGTGTTGAATTGCAGCGCGTTTGCGCCTATGTCGACTGTGTAGAGTTGAGTACGGGAAATACCCGCCGATTAACGGCAGAAGCTTGCCGCTTTGGCTACCGTGACAGTATCTTCAAACATGAGTATCAGGATCGCTACGCAATCGTCGCGGTTGGGTTGCGCTTATCTAAGCAGTGGCAGCCGGTTCTGACTTATGGCGATCTGACGCGTCTGGACCCGGCAACCGTAACGCCGCAGAACGTTTTTGAAGAAGTTTGCCGCATGCGCACCAGTAAGTTGCCCGATCCGAAAGTAAACGGTAATGCCGGTAGCTTCTTTAAAAATCCGGTTGTGAGTGCCGAACAGGCCGCCGCGCTACTGGAAAAGTCCCCGAAAGCTCCCCATTACCCTCAACCTGACGGCACAGTAAAACTCGCTGCCGGATGGCTTATCGATCAATGCCAATTAAAAGGTGTATCTATTGGTGGGGCAGCCGTTCATCCGTTACAGGCACTGGTGCTAATCAATCAAAATCACGCGACCAGTAAAGATGTTGTCCGCCTGGCTCACCATGTGCGTGAACAGGTTGGCGCGAAGTTTAATGTCTGGCTGGAACCGGAGGTGCGTTTTATCGGCCATCGGGGCGAAGTCAATGCCGTGGAGGTGATTGCATGAAAGACAACACCATTCCATTAACCCTGGTCTCTATCCTTGCTGATGGTGAATTCCATTCTGGTGAACAGCTCGGTGAGCGGCTGGGCATGAGTCGTGCAGCTATCAATAAACACATTCAAACCCTGCGTGACTGGGGGGTGGATGTATTCACCGTGCCCGGTAAAGGTTACAGTCTTCCTGAACCCATCCAATTGTTGAATGAAGAACTGATCGTAACGCAGGTTCAAACAGGTAAAGTGGCCGTATTGCCGGTTATTGATTCCACTAACCAATACCTGCTGGATCGTATCGGCGAGCTGCGATCCGGTGATGCCTGTGTCGCAGAATACCAGCAGGCGGGGCGTGGTCGGCGTGGGCGTAAGTGGTTCTCTCCCTTTGGTGCGAATCTCTATCTCTCCATGTACTGGCGTCTTGAACAAGGTCCGGCTGCGGCCATCGGATTAAGTCTGGTCATTGGCATTATCATGGCAGAGGTTCTGCAAGAACTTGGCGCAGAAAATGTTCGGGTGAAATGGCCCAATGATCTGTATCTGGGTGACCGTAAACTTGCCGGCATCCTCGTTGAATTAACCGGTAAAACCGGCGATGCTGCGCAGATCGTGATAGGGACTGGCATCAACCTTGCCATGCGCCATGCGGAAAGTGACGTGATCAATCAAGGCTGGGTTAACCTGCAAGAAGCGGGTGTAGTCATTGATCGCAATATGCTCGCTGTCCGTCTGATTAATGAATTACGTGCTGCGCTACAGTCTTTTGAACAAGAAGGGTTAAGTCCCTGGCTCTCTCGCTGGAAGAAACTGGATAATTTTATCGATCGCCCGGTGAAATTGATCATCGGCGAGAGAGAAATATTTGGTATCTCGCGTGGCATTGATGCACAAGGTGCATTGTTACTTGAACAGGACGGAGTAATTAAACCCTGGATGGGTGGTGAAATTTCCTTACGCAGTGCCGAATAATAAAATGGGGAGCATTTCGCTCCCCTTGTTTTATTGTCACCCCTAAACCACCTCCTGGGGAGGTGGTGATTGATCCTGTAAGGCTATAGCCTGAAGAATGCCCATGCCGGAATATCTCTGCTT
>SMDE01000031.1 GCA_004346725.1 Phytobacter diazotrophicus
GGGCTGAGAGATCCCCAGTAATATGGTCAGTTCCCCATGACCATATTACTGTACTCTTTACCTAACGTTTTCAGCGCATTAACGATATTCAGCCGCCTTAGTATTCCGGGCTCATGCCGCAGAACCTCAACCGCCAGCCTCACATAAGACAGGATCCTTTTGTCTTTTATACTGTTTGCCTGATAGCGCAGGTGGCGCTGCTTTTTCTCCGCCAGATACCCTGCCAGCCACATCACCAGACTCGCCATGGCCGCCACGACGCTCAGTACCGCCAGACGTCCCTTGCCCTGGCTGCGGCTCAGTCTCAGTCCGAACCCGAAGCGCGGGCTTTTTTCATCCCGGAAGTTCTGCTCTATCTGCATCCGGCGACTGTACAGCGTCATTATCTGTGCTGGCTCCATACCTGCCACATTGCTGAACAGCAGCCACGGCTCCTGTGCGCTGCGACGATGCTCTCTCTGCGTTTTTGGCATTCCCCTTTTACCGTGACGGCCTGCTCCCGGGCGTTTCTGCAGATAAAAGTGACCGTAACAGGGCGTGCGGGGTTTCCGGGCCAGGACGCCATAACCCACTCTTACCGGGTATTCGACGGCATGAAGGTCGCTGATTTTCATCCAGCGTGTATCGCCGTCCATCCGGAAGCACACGAGTCCTCTGACCCGACCGACGAAGGACCAGCCCAGCAGACTGATGTGACGGAACCAGTCGGTGCGAAAGCCGGCATCGGTAATAATCGTGACCGCTTTTTCCGGCGGAACAGCCGCATGGAGGCGGTCGAGGAAGGCGCACTGTACCCTGCTGTTCTGGGCGAGTTCAGCCGGAACGACTTCGCTCATCAGCGGAAGTGAGCGGCCGTTACAGACCAGACTTGCGCGCAGCAGATGCCAGTTTTTATCAGGCCATCCGGTCCAGTCGACAGCAATAACGCAGAACGGCATGAGGGAGGTAATGGCGCGGGTGAGCTGCATCTGGATACGGGGAAGGTCGCGGTGAAGGGCGGAGTTACCGAGGGCACGGTCGACCCGTTTGATTTTATTTTTGACGTGAGCGGAACCGGGAAGGGAGCGTCCGAGACTGGTCAGGGTGAGTTCAGCACCGTTGCAGAGCGCAACAGCCATGGAAATGAGGACATTAATGCGGAAAGAATGAATCCCGCGTAAAGACGAGGAAAAGAATTTCTGGCACACTGTCTTTAAAGGCACGATGAGGTCTCTTCTGATTTGTTAGCGCAACCAGTAGATCACACTTCATCGTGCCTTTCACTTTTTCTGGGGATTCCTCAGCCC